>NZ_CP041969.1:6367500-6408853 GCF_014107495.1 Cohnella cholangitidis | reverse complement strand
CCGCTGTAGATGATAGGAGCATCCGCATATGTACGTCACATTGGAAGCATGCATTCAAGATCTGGAACGGCACGGCCATCTCATCCGAATCAAGGAAGAGGTGGATCCTTACTTGGAGATGGCTGCGATTCACCTTCGCGCGTTCGAAGCCGGCGGGCCGGCATTGCTGTTCGAGAACGTTAAGGGTTCGCGATACCGCGCCGTATCGAACCTGTTCGGAACGCTGGAGAGAAGCAAGTTTATCTTTCGCGGAACATGGGAATCGACGCAGAAAGTGATCGCGCTTCGCAACGATCCGATGAAGGCTCTGAAGCAACCGTTCCAGAATGCCGGCGCGGCAATAGCGGCGATGAAGGCGCTCCCGCTTCGGCAGGTGGACGGCCCATCCGGATTCGAAGAGATCGCGATCAGCCATCTGCCGCTCATTAAACATTGGCCGATGGATGGCGGTGCATTCGTCACGCTGCCGCAGGTGTTCTCGGAGGACCCGGACAAGCCTGGACTTATGAACGCCAATCTCGGCATGTATCGGGTTCAACTGACCGGCAACGACTACAAGACCGATCAAGAAATCGGATTGCATTATCAGATTCACAGAGGCATCGGCATTCATCAGCACAAGGCAAACCGCAAAGGAGAACCGCTGAAAGTCAGCATCTTCGTCGGCGGACCGCCGGCACATACGTTATCCGCCGTCATGCCGCTCCCGGAGGGCTTAAGCGAGCTTACGTTCGCCGGATTGTTGGCGGGGCGACGGTTTCGTTACAGTTATCACGACGGATATTGCATCAGCCGGGATGCCGATTTCGTCATTACGGGCGAGCTGCACACCGGCGAGACGAAGCCGGAAGGTCCGTTCGGCGACCATCTCGGCTACTACAGCCTGATTCATGAGTTTCCGATGATGCGCGTGAAGAAGGTATACGCGAAGCAGGGAGCGATATGGCCTTTCACTGTCGTCGGCCGCCCGCCGCAGGAGGATACGCCTTCGGCGCGCTCATTCACGAATTGACCGGCGATGCCGTTAAGCAGGAGGTGCCAGGCGTAAAGGAGGTGCACGCCGTCGATGCGGCGGGCGTACATCCGCTGCTGTTCGCCATCGGCAGCGAGCGCTACACCCCGTATACCGCGGTGAAGCAGCCGTCGGAGCTGCTGACGATTGCGAACCGGATTCTGGGAACCGGCCAGCTCAGTCTTGCCAAATACCTGTTCATCGCTGCGGAAGAGAATCAGCCGCTTAGCACGCATCACGAGGCGGAATTCCTGCAGTACGTTCTCGAACGTATCGATCTGAGACGCGATCTGCACTTCCAGACGAACACGACGATCGATACGTTGGATTATTCCGGAACGGGCTTGAATACCGGCAGCAAAGTCATCTTCGCGGCATGCGGAGACAAGAAACGCGAGCTGTGCAAGGAAGTGCCCGAACAGCTAAAGGATCTTCGGGATTTCCGCAATCCTCGGCTGGCGATGCCAGGAGTCGTTGCGCTGGAAGGTCCGGCCTTCGGCAACTACGAGGAAGCCAAGCGGCAGCTTGGCGAGTTGACGGAAGCGATCGGCGCGCGAAACGGCGTTGACGGTTGCCCGCTCCTCGTGCTGTGCGACGATAGCTCGTTCTTAAGCCGGACATTGTCCAACTTCCTATGGACGACTTTCACCCGCAGCAATCCTTCGCATGATATCTACGGCGTGAACAGCGGGTACGACTTCAAGCATTGGGGCTGCGACAATGTCATCATTGACGCGCGGTCAAAACCGCATCACGCCCCTCTGCTTGTACCGGATCCAGCGGTTGAGAAGCGCATCGACCGACTGTTCGCCTCCGGCGGCAGTCTTAGCGGAGTTCGTCTGGGTTGATGCGGCTGGGGGAACAATAAAAAGCGAAATGAGAGGCATAGAAACGAAGGAAGAACCACCGAAGGATGAAAAATCCAATGCGGTGGTTCTTTCTTTTTTCCCGACCACTATGCCATCATAGTAAATGGGGGCGATGATGGATGTTCCAGGACTTCAGGCTAATCGGCGACCGTCCGGTCATGATTCAAGTGAAAGAATACGTCAAACGTTTAATTATAAAAGGGGTGCTTCAGTCGGATCAGAAGCTGCCCTCCACGCGAGAAATGAGCGTTCTGCTTAAGGTGAGCCGCAATACGGTCATTGCAGCCTATGAAGGATTGGAGGATGACGGGTTTACGTATGCGATACCCGGCAAGGGCAGCTATGTGGCCGCGTTGGCGAGCCATTCGGCTGCAAACAACGGGGAAACTGACGGCTCTGACGACTGCCGGATCGACTGGAAGGCAAGATTGAACGAGTATGCAGTATCGGCAGAAGCTCTTGATATGATGAAGCAAGGCATTCGCGCCCGGAAAGCAACCATCTCTTTCACGAGCATCGCTCCCGATGAGCAACTATTTGATCTTGGGGATGTAAGGCGAGCCTTTATGGACAGGATGGCAATCGAAGGACAGGTGTTGCTCAACTACGGTTATGCCAAGGGCTACAAGCCGTTGATAGATTACTTGATGCATTATATGGAGAACAAGGGAGTCGATATAAGAGGCAAGGATATGCTGATTACAAGCGGGTTTACGGAAGGATTCGACATTGTGCTGTCGGCATTGCGCCCTTCCGCGCGCCGCGGAGCGGCCATTTGCGAAAATCCGACCCATCATACGGCGATCAAAAATTTGAAGCTGCAAGGCTTCGAGATTACCGGCATTCCGATGGAGCATGACGGCATGGATGTTAAGCGGTTAGAGGCGCTACTGCAGACCAATAGCTTCGATCTGGCCTATTTGACTCCTTCTTATCACAATCCGACAGGCATCGTCATGTCGCCCGCCAAACGAAGCGCCGTTATGAAATTAATGAAGCGGTATCGGATTCCGGTGATAGAGGATGGATTCAATGAGGAGCTGCGCTACTCGGGAGCGCATATTGCGCCATTGATTGCGATAGCGGGGCAAGGGAACGGAGTCATCTATATCGGCAGCTTCTCCAAGGTACTGTTCCCTGGCTTGCGAGTAGGCTGGGTGTTTGGAGACAGAGAACTGATCGGCAGCCTGGAAAGCATTAAACGCGCGCGTACCATTCATACATCAACAATCGATCAATCGATTTTATATCAATATTTGTTTAACGGAAATTTCGATAAGTACGTAAAAAAAGCGCGTACAGAATATAAGCGCAAATACGAGCTGGCAAAGGCATGCTGCGAAGCGCATCTACCCGATGCGCGGCTGTCCGGCGACGGGGGCTTGCATCTGTTCCTTACCTTCCCAACGGGCGTAAATGCACGCCAACTGCTAGAGGCATGCGCGGAACAAGGCGTTATTTTTACGCCGGGAGACAGGTTTTTTATTCAAGAAGGCGAAGGGACGAATACTTTGCGGCTTGGTTTCTCGCGAGTATCGGATGCCAATATCGAACGGGGTATTCAAATAATCGGCGAACAAGCGCTTAGCTTTCTCTAGTCATGGGGGATGGTACAATATGTTTAGTGTAAAGAGTTCGGGGGAGTTTTTATCCTCGCGCGTCCGGGATATCCGGCCATCGGGAATTCGCGCTTTTTTTGATCTGAATGCGACAGGCGGAGATACTATCTCCCTTGGAGTCGGAGAGCCGGATTTCGTTACGCCGGAAAAGGTACGCGAAGCTTGCGTTCGGGCATTGCGTGAAGGACAGACGAAATATACCTCGAATGCCGGCTCAATGGAGCTGCGGGAAGAGCTTTCGGCATACTTTGCCAACGGATTCGCGCTTTCTTACGACCCCGAGCTAGAAATCATGGTGACGGTGGGGAGCAGCGAAGCCGTCGACCTGGCGCTACGGGCAGTGATCAATCCGGGGGAAGAGGTTTTGATTCCGGCGCCAAGCTATATTGCCTATGAACCGATTACCCATTTGCATGGCGGCAGTATCGTGGAGGTGGCGTCTACGGCGGCGGAGCAGTTCAAGCTGACGCCGCAAGCCCTGGAAGCGGCGATTACGCCTCGTTCAAAGGCTTTGATGATCAATTATCCATGTAATCCGACAGGAACCGTTATGACGGAGCACGATTGGCTGCCGATTGTCGATCTCATTGTCAAACATAATTTGGTTGTCATTTCGGATGAGGTTTATGCCGAACTGACTTATGGGAGAAATCATGTCAGCATCGCCTCCATGCCGGGCATGAAGGAGCGCACGATCGTTATCAGCGGCTTTTCCAAAGCGTTCGCGATGACGGGCTGGCGGGTAGGCTACGCTTGCGGCCCGCGCGAGTTGATAGCCGGCATGCTGAAAATCCACCAGTACACGGTCATGTGCGCCCCTACGATTGCACAGATCGCAGCGCTCGAATCGCTGCGACACGGCTTGGATGCCAAGGATGAAATGATGGCGAGCTACAATGAGCGCCGCAAGCTGTTTATAGCCGGCTTGAATGCAATCGGACTGGACTGTCACGAGCCTGAGGGGGCATTTTATGCCTTTCCTTCAATTGCTTCTACCGGCATGTCATCCGAGCAGTTCGCTCTTCGATTGCTGAATGAAGCTAAGGTGGCGGTCGTGCCGGGACATGTATTCGGGTCGGGCGGAGAGGGCTATATTCGCTGCTCATATGCAACCTCGCTCATCCATTTGGAGAAGGCGCTGGAACGTATGGGAAGATTTATGCAAGCGATGCAGCCGGTCTAAGAAGACTTATAAGATCAGCTCCAACATATTCTCAAACTTTAGGAAGAAGTATGACAGGTTGTTGTCATACTTCTTTTTGTATAATATAGGAAGTTCAAGGTTGATTAATATAAATGCTAACGAAGGGTACTTCGGACCGCCTGACTTTCTAATCTCGATGAATGGTACAATGTGAAATACAAGCGGAAATTATCACTATCGGAAGGATGTTAAAGCATGAGCGAATCTAATCAAGAGCATATCGTAATCTCGGGCGCGAGGGAAAACAATCTCAAAAACGTATCCTTGCGCATTCCCAAGCGGAAAATCACGATCTTCACCGGGGTATCCGGATCCGGCAAGTCATCGATCGTCTTCGATACGATCGCCGCGGAATCCACGCGATTGCTGAACGAGAACTTCAGCATGTTCGTGCGCAATTTCCTGCCCCGCGTTCCGCAGCCTGATACGGACGCGCTCGAGAACCTCAGCATGGCGGTTATCGTAGATCAGAAGCGGCTGGGCGGCGGTTCCCATTCCACGATGGGCACGATTACCGATATTTCGCCCATTCTCCGTCTTCTCTTTTCCCGAATCGGTCAGCCCTATGTTGGACCGGTGAACATGTTCTCGTTTAACGATCCGCAAGGCATGTGTCCCGAGTGCAACGGGATCGGTCGCAGGCTTGGAGTCGACATGAGTAAGGCAGTGGACATGTCAAAGTCGTTGAATGAAGGAGCCATCCTGCTGCCAGGCTATACGGTCGGCAGCTGGGAATGGAATATGGTCGTGCAGTCGGGATCCTTCGAACTGGACAAGAAGCTGAGCGATTATTCGGATGAAGAGCTGGAGCACCTGCTGTACGCCAAGGCGAGGAAAGTGGAGATGGATTTCGCCGGGAAGGCCATGAATATTACAGTGGAAGGCATCATCGAGAAGTTCTCCAATAAGTACATCAAGCAGGATGTGAAGACGAAATCCGAACGTACTCAACAAACCGTTGCGCCGTATATCACCGAGGGTCCTTGCTCCAGTTGCCGCGGCGCTAGACTGAGCCAAGCCGCGCTCGGCTGCAAGATCAATGGGCTCAATATAGCTGAGTTGTCCGCCATGGAGGTCGGACGGCTCATCCGCGTCATTCGGGAGATCGACGATCCAGTCGCTGCGCCTGTCGTCAAGTCGCTGACGGAGCGGCTGCAGCATCTGGTGGATATCGGTCTGGACTACTTGACGCTGAACCGCGAGACGGATACCTTGTCCGGCGGAGAGTCGCAACGCGTCAAGATGGTGAAGCACCTGAGCGGCAGTTTGGTGGATGTCACTTACATCTTCGACGAGCCCAGCGTTGGCTTGCACCCCCGCGATGTACACCGATTAAATGAATTGCTTCAGAAACTGCGCGACAAGGGCAATACCGTAATCGTAGTCGAGCATGATCCCGACGTGATCAAGGTGGCGGACCATATCGTCGACGTCGGTCCTCACGCCGGCAGCCGCGGCGGTACCATCGTATATGAAGGAAGCTACCTAGGTCTATTGGAGGCAGATACGCTGACCGGTACCCATATGAAGCGGCCTCTCCAACTGAAACGCGATTGCAGACAGCCATCCGGCAAGCTGTCCATCAACAATGCTACCCAGCACAACTTGCGGAACGTGAGCGTAGATATTCCTACCGGCGTGCTGACAGTCGTTACGGGTGTAGCGGGCTCGGGCAAGAGTACGCTGATTAACGACGTATTTCTCGGCCAGCAACCGGATGCGATCGTCATCGACCAATCGGCGGTAGGCGTGTCAACGCGCTCGAATCCCGCGACCTACACGGGCATTATGGATGATGTGCGCAAGGCGTTTGCTTCCGCGAACAAGGTTAACCAAGGCTTGTTCAGCTTCAACTCCAAGGGGGCTTGCGAGAACTGCCAAGGGCTGGGTGTTGTGTATACAGACCTTGCATTCCTCGACAGCGTGAAGATGCCATGCGAAGTTTGCGGAGGCAGACGGTTCAAGGAAGAGGTGCTCGCGTACAAGCTTAACGGCAAGTCAATTGCCGAAGTGTTGGAGATGACCGTGGAGCAGGCATTGGATTTTTTCCAGTTAAAAGAGGTTGTGCGCAAGCTCCAAGCGATGAGCGACGTGGGGCTGAACTATATTACGCTCGGTCAGCCGCTCAGCACGCTTTCGGGCGGGGAATGCCAACGCATCAAGCTGGCAAGCGAGCTGCATAAAAAGGGCAGCATCTATGTGATGGACGAACCGACGACAGGTCTGCATATGTCGGATATCGGTCACCTTCTGGAGATCATGAACCGGCTCGTGGATGAGGGCAATACGGTAATCGTCATCGAACATAACCTCGATGTGATCAGTCAAGCGGATTGGATCATCGATATGGGGCCGGATGGAGGCAGCAGGGGCGGCCAGGTGGTGTTCGAGGGCACACCTCCGCAGATCATCCATGCGGAGCAGTCGATCACGGGAAGGTATTTGACCTCGCAGGACTAAAGCAGTTAATTTTCATAATCTACTATAGCAAAAATTAAGAGAGCCCAATATTCAGGGCTCTTTCTTATTTCCTCCAAAAAGTCGAACAGTCTGCCTTGTCCAAAATATTAAACTCGATCATTTTCTCCAGTAACGAGAAATCAACCGGTTTATCCCATGGGATACGGACCAACTCCTTGGTGTGATCATAGCCGGCCTGTACGATCGCTTCTGAAAATCGATTAATTCCAACCCTTTCAGGGGCAACAGCCATATGATGTTTAGCTACGCTAAAGCCGATGATAAATGTATCGTGATCGGTAAACATAGGCTGATTCCAAGCTATTTTGGGCATCAAATTCGGAAATTTGTTGCTTACCCAACCCAACACTTCTTCCGTTCGAGACCGATGTTGCGGATTACCGATCTTAGCGACAAATTGTGCGAAATCATCCATGTCGTTGCCTCCTCAAATAGATAAATGGGTATCAACTAGCGAATGTGCAGCTTTGGAGAAGCGTTCGGGGTAGATCCATCCTTGTTGATATAAGGCATCATGATTACTTAAAAATCGGAGAATATGGTGGTATTTTTCTAAATACTTGATTTGTAGCGATATCTTAGTACAATGGTTTTATGACTACTCAAAAAATAATAAACGATGAGCTCAGAGTCAAAATATTTAAGGCGTTAGCTGATGAAACAAGATTGGACATCATACGAGCTCTATACGCCTGCAAGAAGGAGATGAATTGTGGAGAAGTAGGACACATTCGCGATACTACGAAATCGAATACTTCGTATCACTTGCGTACTTTAAAGGAGGCGAAATTGATCAAGGTACGAAAAGAAGCTCAAGCGAAGTATATGAGCATCGATTTGGAGACATTTCAAACTTACTTACCCGGATTTCTGGATACGTTGTAGAAAGAAATTCTTTTTTTTATTCATTAGTTCAATAATCATTGAACTATAGAACTAACTGCAAAGGGTGAATAGAATGATCAAATTAACTGCTTTATTTTTCCTCATCATGTTTGTTATTGGTACGGATACGTTTTTGATTTCTCCGCTCATCCCCACTCTTCAGGACTTGTTTCATATCCCGACCGAATATTCCGGTTGGATGGTGGGGTCTTATGCTTTAGGTTATGCCATTTTTGCACTGATTGCTGGACCGCTTTCCGATGGATGGGATCGCAAAAAAGTAATGCTTTCCGGCATGATCTGCTTCTCGGTTTCAACCATGTTATGCGGCTTTGCCACAGGTTTTTGGTCGATGTTCTTCTTCCGTTTTTTAGCCGGAGTCAGCGCAGCATTTACGGCGCCTCAAGTCTGGGCCTCGATCCCTACTCTGTTTCCAACGTCAAAAATCGCCAAAGTATCAGGAATCGTCATGGCAGGCTTGGCTGCTTCCCAAGCGTTCGGCATCCCTATTGGAAGTCTGCTTGCCTCAACCCATTGGTATTATCCTTTTTTTACAATCGGTGCATGTGCATTATTGGTAGCAGTATTCATCTTCTATGCTTTGCCCGAAATGAAACCGAATCAAGGCCAAAAAACCAAGATTCCGATTTTCAGTAGATACATCCCACTATTGAATAGCCGAATGGCGAGAAAGGCTTTCCTCGCTCATTTCTTATTTCAATGTGGATTCTTTGCTGCCTTTTCTTTCATTGGAAAATGGGTGACGGATCGCTTTTACCTTTCAATTGATCAAGCGGGGTACGTGATGTTTTTTCTTGGTCTCGGGAATATAGTCGGGAGCTTCGGCGGTGCCTATGTGATCAAAACATTAAACCGTTTCAATACGCTGGTTGTGGGCTTTCTTGTCTCTATCGCATGTTTTATTGTTTTGCCTCACTTGCCATCAGTTGCGGCTTTCGAAAGTGTTTACTTTTTCATATTCGTTAATATGGGGATCGCTTTTCCCCTAATATTAGGAATGCTGAATTCATTAAATCCAACCATCCGCGGCACGATCTCCAGCTTGGCCAATTCAATCATGTACGCTGCGACAACGCTCGGTTCTTGGGTCGCAGGCCTGATTTACGCGACTTTTAACGGTTTTTCCGCCGTAGGCATGTTTGCGGCTATATGCTTTGCCGGTTCGTTGTTATCTTTCATATTCAGCGGTATTTTAACCAGTCACGCGAAAACAAAGAAGGAGTTTGCATCATAAATGCATAGCTGGGAATCGATTTCTTCACCAAAAAATCCGAATACCCGTATTTTTTCATTGTAGACAGGTCTGTCTGACATCATACTAGACGACTCCATACCAACAGTCAATTTTCGGCTTGAATGATTGGGAATGAGACAACCAATCATTTTCATACCTTAAGCAAAACGATGAAGGTGATGGTAGTCTTGAAGATATACAAAAAGAGAAAGGTCGTTTTGTTCATAATAAAAGGGACATCCATACAAAAGTTTGTATTAATTGATCTTATGTTGGGGACCGGGTTGTACTATGTTGTCAAAATAATTTATTCAAGCGTCATAGTTGCGACTATTGGAAGTCTAATCGGAACCGAGGGAGTTAAAAGGTTACGAAGATAAATGCGAGAAGCATAAAGAGCAACGCCATAAGGCTGCCCAACATTTTTATTGTTGGAGATCAAGAATATATCGATTCCAACCCGCGTAAATCGCGGGTTTTTCGTTTTATCGGAATGATTTCTAATAATTGATATGAAGAATGTATACCGATTGCCGGTTGAGGCTAACAATTTGTAGCTAACGGGCAGTTTAAAACCGTTGTTGACATGACACTAAATGCTGTCCCATAATCAAAGCGTCACCAAATGGTGTCCAATAATGGAATCATTATCATGCTTAGGAGAGGGAGTTGTGAGCGGAAACAACCAGTTGCGGGATGTGTTTGACGCGATTGCAGATCCAACTAGGCGCCGACTGATTTCGTCTATTAGCAGAGACGGAGGAGAAGTCCAAGTTTGGTTGGCCTTTTACAACAAGTTCTGGAGTTAATCATTACTTTGATAACAGCCGCTTTGGTGCTCGTAAATGCATTCGGATAGCCGAACTCCTTATAGATAATCGAAGTATCGGTTGAGATACAATTGGATGATAGCGAAAATGACTAGAGGTGTACCTTAATGTTAAAAGGTGAAAGGAATACTAAGATCGATCCGTTTTTTAGCAAAGCTAAAAAGTGGAAGGAAGAATTCGAGAAGTTGAGAGAGATCGTTCTGGACTGCGAGTTGAAAGAAGAATTCAAGTGGATGCATCCTTGTTACACGTTTCGGAATAAAAACGTCGTTTTAATTCACGGATTCAAAGAATACTGCGCGCTGCTGTTTCATAAAGGAGCCTTGTTAAAAGATCCTCATGGGATCCTAATCCAGCAAACGGAAAATGTACAGGCGGCGCGCCAGATTCGGTTCACCGGCGTTGAAGAGATCGAGGAGATGCAGCTTATCATTAAAACGTATATTGACGAAGCCATCGAAGTCGAAAGAGCCGGATTACAAGTAGAATATAAAAAGAATACGGAATACGCCATTCCTGAAGAATTACAAAATAAATTCGTTGAAATCCCTGAAATGAAAGATGCTTTCGAAGCGCTGACGCCTGGACGGCAAAGAGCGTACATTCTTTATTTTTCTGCACCCAAGCAATCCAAAACCCGAGAGTCCAGGGTTGAAAAGTATTTGCCGCATATTCTCAATGGCAAGGGCTTGGACGATGAATAGGATTGCGACATGTCTGCGGCTTTGCAGCCAAACGAGGCTACCGATTCTTGAGTCGGTAGCCTCGTTGCATGGAACGGGCTGCAGATTCCTCATCATTTTCTTTATTGCTGGGGAACCCCCATTTCCGTATACGTTTTTTGGCAGATCATATTGGAAATACGAGGAACGTAAACGATATCGCCGGGATTTAGTTGATTCGGATTCGCTAGGTGGGAGTTTGCTTCCTCCATAATGGAGAGAGGGATGTTATAGTGATGGCATATCGCTTGCATGGTATCGCCGGGACGAGCTTGGTGCTGGGCGAATAACATGTCGTCCGATTTCCCGTCTCTAAAGAAGGGAAAGAAAAACGGAGAAAAGAAAAAGAACGGAAATAAAGATCGATTCGGGAAGAAAGGATGAGGGAACGGACGAAAGAAAGGACGACCGAACCCTCCGCCGAATCCGCCTCCGGGGAAAAAACCGCGTTGATTCATAAGTGAGCCTCCACATCAGAATAGTTATTCGTCTATATCATATTACTTTCGCCTAGATTGGTTACTGCCTGCATGCAGTATTGCTGAAGAAACATGAAAAAGCTCGCTCAATACGAGCGGGCTTTTGATTTTGTATTACCGTTAAAATAAATGAACGCGGGGTAACCCGCTAGAAGCGGCTAATCATGGGATTTCCCTATTGCTCAACTGTTCAATAATGTAGCTTGCCGAACGCGCCGCTAGCGCCATGACCGTATTCGTCGGATTTCCGCCGCCTGAAGTCGCGAAGAGACTCGCGCCCGCAATAAACAGGTTCGGAATATCGTGCGTTTGACCGTAGCTATTCGTAACGGACGTCGTCGGATCGGTGCCCATCCGGCAACCGCCCATCAGATGGGCCGTGTCATCGGTGACGTAAGCCGGCTTTCCGCCCGCGGCTTGAATGATTTCATTCATCTTGGCAATCGCGTGGGCGATCAGTTTGCGGTCATTCTCTCCGTAAGAAAAAGCAACGTGAGCCCGCGGAATGCCAAAGTCATCCTTTTCCTCGGCAAGAGTTACCCGATTGGCTTGGTCCGGCAGAACCTCGCCGACCAGCGTAATCCTACCGTAGAAGTTGTAGTCCAGCATGGCCTGGCGTAATGCCGGCCCCCAAAGCTTGGCGCTTTTGGAGATGCCTTTGGCCATCTCGACGGGACGCGATCCATGGGCATGCAGCGTGTAGCCCCGAACAAAACCGCGACTCGGATCGCTTTCGTAGAACTCCTGCGTAGTGGCTAAGACGGGCGTTCCTTTATAAAGCCGGATTTCTTCATCGAATTTGCCATAGACGTCGTTACTGCTGTGGGGCATGATCGCTTTGCCGACCCAGCCGCTAGAGTTGGCCAACCCTTCCGGAAAACGAGAATTGGCAGAATGAAGAAGCAGGCGGGGCGCTTCCACGACGAAATTCGCCAAGATCACGATGCGTGACTTCTGTTCGTAAGCGTGACCGTCATGAACGAAGGTTACGCCGGTGACACGGTCTTCTTTGTCCATAAGGACTTGCGTTACCATGCAGTCGGAGAGGACTTCGGCGCCCAATTGAATCGCCTTGGGAATATGATGAATCAAGGTGCTGAACTTCGCGTTCGGCAAACAGCCTTGATTGCAGAAACCTCGGTTGATGCAGGGAGGACGTCCATCGAACGGCGCGGAATTGATAGCCAATGGGGCTACCACGCTGCGGAGGCCGAGCTTCTCGCACCCGATGCGGAAAATTTCGGCGTTGGCGCTCAGAGGTTCGCGTTCCGGATAGGGGTAGGGACCGTTAAACGCCCCCCAGGGAAAATGCTTGGGTCCCGATACGGCGATTTCTTGTTCGATTTTGTCGTAATACGGAGCCAAATCGTCATAGGAGAGAGGCCAATCTTCCCCGACTCCGTCTACGGTTTTCGTGCGAAAATCGTTTTCGTGAAACCTTAAGAACACGCCCGTGAAATGGGTCGTTCCTCCGCCCACGCCTCTGCCGGAGTTGTTGTGCCCCATCTGAAGCGGGTTGCTTCCGCTCACCATTCGCGTATCTTGCCAGCCTAACCCAGTCATCGACAATTCGTCGCTGGCGAAATCCGTTTGCGGATTCCAGAACGGCCCCGCCTCGATCACCACGACTTTGAGTCCCGCCTTGCTGAGTTCGTACGCCAATACCCCGCCTGCGGCTCCGGCACCAACTATGCATATATCCGCATCCTCTTTATATTTCCGCTTCGTAAGGTCGTTGTGTCGCCGCCCTTGGTCATGAACCTTATGATGAGTGACCGTTTCTCCGCTATTTGCCATCGCTTCTTGCCTCCCACGGGTCGGTTAATCCCAGTTCCGAACGAACGTATCCGCGCGGATAGGCCGGTCCGGCATAACCGATTTCCGACCAGATATCAGGGTGCGAATAATACGCAGCTACCGCCTCGCTCAACATTTTATCCATCCAATCCTTCACCGGAATCGGATCGGCATTAGACTTACGAGTGTAGTCGCCATTCATTACTTGTTGAATCGCCTGCTCTTGAACCGGCTCCTCCAATGAAACGAACTTCCGGCCATATCGTTCCTCGCACGCTTGATCGAGCCATGCCAAACCGCTGCGGATGAGGTCGGACTGCTTCGGAACGCCGACTTTGCGTTGAGATTCCCCGATGCCGGATTGCAGGATGGAATCGAAGTGTTGAACGACATAAGAGATGACGGGAGAACGATTATCGTCAAGCAGAATCGCGCATAGTCGCAGCAGGGTGTCCGACTCATGGCTGGAAAAATATCGATATGTATCGAAGGTCTCCGTATTAATGCGCTTGGTTACAATTTCTCGGGTATGCTGATCCCAGTGCTCTTTCTCGCGCATGACATCGAAGTTCGGGTATCGCGTCTCGTAATTCGGCATCTCCGTTACCCCCAATATAACGCGAATAGGGCTAGCAGACTGACGGCGGAGATTAACGCGGGAAGGGCGAGCGGAGGGCCCACCATGAAATTTCGCATTTCGAAGCCGCCCACGCGTTCCCCGACGCCATGAACATGCATATAGGAACCGTAAGCGCCGGCCGCGATTCCAACGGACAGCAGCACGGTCAGCAAACCCGCAAGCCATGCTGCTTTGTAGAATGAGAAGCCAAGCAGACAGAGACCGAACAACGGCGTTGCGACGACGGGAATCCACATCGACCAATGCCGGAAATTCTGCCGATAATGAAACAGCGTAACCTGAACGAAAATGACGAGAAACAGCAATCCTAACGAGAATACCATCACCCTATCGAGAGACCATCCATTCCAACCCAAGTTCATTCTTATTTCCTTCCTTCCCTTGGTCTTGCCACATGGTTCCAGTATTCCTGCGCGAGTAATTCCTTATGCATGAATAGGCAATAACCCGAAAAGACAAGCTACCCGAAAATGGATCGGAAGGTGCTATGCGGGATGCCACAAATGTCTGTCTCCGAAGCCATCCTGGAACAGCTTCGCAGGGCCGGAGTCGAACGAATATACGGGGTCGTAGGGGACGCCATCTTCGGTCTGATGGATGCGATCGCCAAACAAAGCGCGATACGGTTTATTACCGTTAAGCACGAATCGGTTGCCGCGCTAATGGCTTCGGCGGAGGCCAAGTGCACGGGAAAACTTACCGTATGCGCCGCGCAAATGGGGCCAGGGATCGCGAATTTGTTAAACGGACTGGGCGATGCTTATTTGGACGGCTATCCCGTTCTCGCGATCTCGGGCCAAGCGCCGCTAAATCGGATCGGAACGCCGTACAAGCAGTTTGTCAACCAGCAATCGCTCGTACAGTCAGTCTCCGGGTATACGCAGCTCGTCGTACATCCGGATTCCGTTATCGCTTCATTAGCATCGGCTATGTACGCCTCCATCGCAAGGGGAACGGTTTCCCATTTGTCCATTCCGGCGGATCTCTTTGGCATGCAGACGCAACGCCTACCGCAAGATCCGATCCTCAGCATTTGCGGACTACCGGATCCTAAAAGTCTTGAAGATGCTACGCAAATCTTGCGCTCGGCGACAAAACCAATGATATTAGCGGGCAATAAGGGACGGTTGGCTTCAGCCGAGATCGAGCGGTTAGCTATAGCATGGGGAAGCGGCATCGCGAACGCTTACGGGGCTATCGGAGTAATTGCCGACGATTTTGAGATGGCGTTGGGAGGATTGGGCGAAGGCGGAAATCCTTATTTAACCGAAAGGTTCAGAGACGCGGATGTCGTTATGGCCATCGGTACTTCATGGTGGCCGGACAACTGCACACCATTAGAGGCTCGCGTTATTCAAATCGCAGGTCGACAGAATGAGCTTAGCGCGAATATGCCGGCGAACTGCGTCGTGGTTGGGGACATACCGACGGCCATAGCCCGGCTCACCCAAGGATTAATGGACCATAAACCGAGTCCTGACTGGATCGAATCCGTAAGGGAATGCAAGCAAACATGGAAGGACCGGAATGAGACGGAAGGAACGGAATCCGATTTTCCCATGCATCCATCTTGTATCGTCCGTAAGATTGAAAATCATGTCTCTTCCGATGCGATCATCGCTTTAGACGAGGGGGACTCTACGCTATGGTTCATGCGGAATTTCAGAGCCGTTCATCAGCTCGTTATTGTGTCCGAGCAATGGAGAACGATGGGTTTCGGCCTGCCTGCCGCGATGGCCGCGAAATGCTGTTACCCTCAGCGACAAGTGGTTTGTGTTGTGGGAGACGGAGGCATCGGGATGGTCTTGGCCGATATGCTGACCGCATCCCGCTATGGATTAGCGGTAGTGATGATCGTTTTAAACAACGGTTTTTTACAAATGGAGCGCAACAAAATGGGGGTTAGAAGATTGGAACCGGAAGGAACCGCGGTTGCTAATCCGGATTATGTGCAGCTTGCGGAAGCCTGCGGATGGAGAGGCTACCGCGCGCAATCTCCGGACGACCTAGACGAATTTCTCAAGGTCTCATTAACGAGCGCTCAACCCGTATTAATTGAAGTTCCGACGGCTCAGGCCGTATATCCCGACTATCCGATCGTATAAAAAGGAGAGCCTTGTCATGCACACGAACACTCAAAACGCGCAACCGACGCCTTTTCCTCCCCAGCATCAAAATCAACAACCCGGCATCGAATCCCAGATGACGCCAAGACCTGATTTCGACGATCCCCGTTACTTGGGAAGCGGGAAGCTGCAGGACAGAGTCGCCATCATTACCGGCGGCGACAGCGGTCAGGGACGCGCGATCGCCGTCGCCTTCGCCAAGGAAGGGGCGGACGTCGCCATCATTTATTTGAACGAGCATCAAGACGCGGAAGAAACGAAACAGGCGGTGGAACAAAAGGGGAGACGCTGTCTATGCATTGCCGGAGACATCGGCCAAGAGACTTTCTGTCAACTTGCCGTGAACCAAACCGTCCGCGAATTCGGCAGGTTGGACATTCTAGTTAATAATGCTGCGGAGCAACATGTGCAGAACCGCTTCGAAGACATCACGGCAACTCAGATGGAAAAGACGTTCAGAACCAATTTTCATTCCGTCTTTTACTTCGTCCAAGCCGCATTGCCGCACTTGAAATCCGGGAGCGCCATCATTAACGCAGCCTCTCTAACCGCTTACGAAGGGAACGAGCAGCTTATTGATTATTCCGCCACGAAAGGGGCGATCGTCGCTTTTACGCGCTCGCTTTCCAAATCGTTGCTCCCTCGCGGAATTCGGGTAAACGGAGTATGTCCCGGAAATATATGGACGCCTCTTATTCCTGCTACTTTTCCCGCAGAGCAGGTCGCTAACTGGGGGAAGCGTACGCCGATGCAGCGAGCGGGACAACCTCGCGAGGTCGCGCCGGCATATGTGTTTCTCGCTTCAGAGGATTCGTCCTATATGTCCGGACAATTCCTCCACCTGAACGGAGGTATTGTGATTAACGGATAGTTAATTGTAAAAAACTTAGTACAAGCAAGGGAAAGAAATAGACGCTGAGGAACATGAGGTGAGGAACATAATAAGGAAAAACAAAAGAGCGGCAAGAATGGCCCATTCCTTTCGAAACATCATCGTATTAATGTTAATTTTGGCCATGTTAAAGACCAATACTGTATATGCTGATCCATCGCTGCCAATAACCGCAAAACACGGGCTTTACGCCATTGAAGTATATCCTGTACGCCATCGCTTGGTTGTCAAGATACAAGGTCAAAAAATAAAAGAATATACCGTAGCAGTCGGAAATCCATCGACTCCAACCCCTGTCGGCGAATACCAAATCGTTTATAAAGGAAAAAATTGGGGGGCATCGTTCGGGCCTCGATGGCTGGGACTAAATGTTCCTTGGGGTGAATACGGCATACACGGAACGAATAAGCCGCACTCTATCGGACAGCATCTGAGCCATGGTTGTATTCGCATGAGAAACCGCGATGTGATGGAGTTATTCGATATGATTCCGGTCGGAACGAACGTGACGATTTATGGGCATGTCTTAGGGGATCCGAGTAATGATTCCAGAGCCCTTGCCGAAGGCGACGTCGGCGGTGACGTCCAATTGATTCAATCTCGCTTGAAAAGCGCAGGGTACTTTAGAGGGAATTGCGACGGCAAGTTTCGTTTCGATACGACCAATGCGCTTAAAAAGTTCCAGAAAGACCGACATTTAGCGCAGAATGGCGTAGTATCGGCACGTGTATACGAAGAACTTGGTTTACTCGAATAACATAACGGGAAGCGTAGAGGAAACGCTTGATGTTATGTCTACAAGCGTCCTTGCATAATGCGAGGCCGTTTTTTTGTGACCTTCTTGTGATTGCCTCTATTTTTTTGTACGCTAATCACTACGACAATCAGGAAAAGGTGAGCGATAATGGCTGATCAAAGCGTATTGCAGACTTTGCGACTGAATTATCTGTTTCCGAACAAGCGATTTGCAACGTTGCAATAAGGCTCGGCATTCCGCTGGAGCGACCACTTCGTGAAGATCCAAGGCACCAAGGGCGCCATTCTGATCGACATGCAAGGCTGAACTTAACGCAGCAAATAACGAAATGAATCGTGAAGGACGGAAAAGCGACTTCCGTCCTTTTTCGATTATCCCGAAAATAGTCGCGCCAATGTTGAATTTTCCCGGCTTTATCTCGGTTTTTTTGTACACCGGTTCTTCCTTGATCGTTCGGATCGTTAGATCGTGACGGGCTATGCTTTGGGTTGTTTTTATCGGGTTTAGATTTGGTGCTCATTTAAATAGTTCACCTCCTATCCAATTCCATAATGAGTATTTCTCCAAACCGCTATCCTTATGAGAATAAAGTTTGCAATCCTGATTCAGGTTAAAGAAGACGTGTGAGCCTTAATTAACTCAGAAGACTATAGAGTTCTACCTAATAAGGCTCCGACTTGTTTAGCCATTACTTGAGGCGGATACGGCATTCCGCTCTTGATCCACCATTCAATTACCCCTACATATGCGGTACCGGCATATTGCAACATAACTTCGTCAATTAGATCGGTATTTTTCCCGCTTTCTCTGTCAATTTCATCTTTGAACCCTTCCATAAACGAAGCAAGAAGTCGAGTT
Source organism: Cohnella cholangitidis (assembly GCF_014107495.1). Classification (GTDB taxonomy): domain Bacteria; phylum Bacillota; class Bacilli; order Paenibacillales; family Paenibacillaceae; genus Cohnella; species Cohnella cholangitidis. Next base: position 6,390,427 of record NZ_CP041969.1, on the reverse strand, counting down.
CTAAAGGATGGAGCACCTTTACTCGCTAACATAGTCGAAAAAAACAATCGATTATTCTCGAAATATTCAAAATAAGGTACAAGGGCATCGGCCCAATCCAGCTTGCATGCCCATTCATCCATCTCGCCTAATTCAATAAAGTGTGTTTCTATGAGTTTATCCAATAAATCAAATTTGTCCTGAAAATGAAGATAAATGGTTCCGCGATTTACGTTTGCGCGGTCTGCAATATCTTGGATGGTTATATCATCGAAATTTTTTTCGGTCATCAGTTCAATTACGGCCTTTTTCAAGGATTCCCGGGTTTTAAGAACTCTCCGATCCATTTTAGCCATCGTAAACTCCACCTGACTTTCATTAGATAATTAACATTTTCAGCCGTTGTGTTGATATATCAACACAACGCGTTTTTTTAACCATTGAATGCAGACTTCGTATCTTTATAATAATAAACACGAGTTGGTTAAGCGACATAGTATGCTTATACAATCTCCGTTGGGTCTCAAATAAGTCGAAGTGAGGGAAGATACCATGACGGATAATAAGAAAGTTTGGTTCAAATTAATAGAGGCGTTACATTGACTAAAAGAAATCATTTGTTGATTTTCATATTAACCATAGGAGTCTTCGGCATCTTAAATACCGAAATGGGGGTTATCGGGTTATTGCCGTCCATTGCTGATCACTTTGATGTGAGTGTATCCCATGCAGGGTGGTTGGTGAGTTCGTTTGCCCTAGCAGTTGCCGTGTCTGGTCCAATTTTACCGCTATTGTTTTCGGGTATAAATCGGAAGAAGGTTATGTTGCTTGTGCTTGGCGTTTTCGTTCTGGGGAACATCGTATCGGTATTCACATCTAACTTTTCGATTGCGTTAGCCGCTCGTGTTCTCCCCGCCATATTTCATCCGGTTTATTGTTCGTTGGCACTTACGGTAGCGGCGGCCTCGGTTAGCAAGGAAGAAGCTCCCAAAGCGGTTTCGAAGGTGTTTATTGGCGTATCCGCCGGTATGGTAATCGGCGTGCCGATTGCAAGCTTCATTGCAAGTGCAGCTTCTTTACGAATGGCAATGGTATTCTTCGCTGCTGTAAATACGATGGTATTCTTGGCTACATTGCTATTTGTACCATCTATGCCTGTTAAAGAAAGGGTTTCCTACGGATCACAATTATCCGTATTAAAAAAATCAATTACTTGGCTTTCCATCGTGGCTATTATTTCTATCAGCTCAGCAATATTCGGAGTTTATAGTTATCTTGCCGAGTACCTGAATACGGTTACGAATCTGTCTACAAATACAATTAGTTTAATGTTGTTTATATTCGGCGGAGCCAATATTATTGGTAACGTAGTCGCAGGAAAGCTGCTTACTAATCGTGCTATCCAATCTGTCGTATCGTTCCCTTTTGTATTGGGAGCCGTTTACACCCTATTATTCTTAACAGGACAGTTTAGCGTACCCATGGCCATCATTACTTTCATCTGGGGGATATTAGCTGGTATAGGGGCGAATATGAATCAATATTTGATGATGTCTTCGGCTCCTGATGCACCTGATTTCGCTAATGGCTTATTTTTAACATCTGCTAACTTAGGGGTAACATTCGGTGCCGCAATAGGTGGATTATTCATAGCGGAAATGGGTACACGTTACGTCGTATTAGTAGGATTACTATCATTGGTATTCAGTATTGTAACCATTTTACTAAGAAACTACATGATTAAGTGCAGGAGGATATAGAATGATAACTGTTAATGCACGGGCTGTATTCAGTCCGGAAGGTCCGTTCAAAAGCACCACTATCGAGCGCAGGGATCTTCAGCCGTATGATGTCCTTATTGAGATTAAGTACGCGGGAATTTGCCATTCCGACATCCATACGGCTCGTGGAGAGTGGGGGCAAATAAACTATCCTCTCGTTCCGGGACACGAGATCGCCGGAATAGTCGCTCGAATTGGTTCGGAAGTTACAAAGTATGCCGTTGGCGACCGAGTAGGGGTAGGCTGCATGGTTGACTCTTGCAGAGACTGTGAACACTGCCGCAAGGGAGATGAACAGTATTGCCTCAGTGGAAATACGGGCACCTATGCCGCGATCGACAAATACGGGCAATATACGCAGGGCGGTTATTCCACCCACATCGTCGTAACCGAAGACTTCGTGGTCCGAATTCCGAACAGCATTGGGCTTGACGTCGCTGCTCCGCTGCTGTGCGCGGGAATTACTACGTACTCGCCGCTGCGCCACTGGGGGACCGGTCCTGGCAAGAGGATAGCCGTAGTTGGACTTGGGGGGCTTGGCCATATGACTGTAAAGCTCGCTCATGCCATGGGCGCAGAGGTTACGATTCTATCACAGACCCTGAAGAAGAAAGAAGACGGTTTGCGCATGGGGGCGGACCATTATTATGCCACGAATGATCCAGAGACGTTTAAGACTTTGGTCGGTTCGTTCGACCTCATCATCAATACAGTGAGTACGAATATCGATATTAGTGCCTACATTTCATTGCTGGCTCTAGATGGTACGCTGGTCAATGTCGGTGCCCCAGCGGAGCCGATGTCAATTAACGTATTTCCGCTTATCCTTCAGCGTCGGTCGTTTGCCGGATCGACGATCGGCGGAATTCGCGAAACGCAGGAAATGCTTGATTTTTGCGCTGCACACGACATTGTTCCCGAGATCGAGGTTATTTCCGCTAATCGGATCGATGAAGCCTGGGAGCGCGTATTAGCTTCGGATGTCCGGTATCGATTCGTGATCGATATCAGCACGATGAAGAATGAATAAAGAGAATGGTAGAGGCACACCCATAACGGTGTGCCTCTACTATATTCGTCATTCAATCCGATGAAACGATTAACTCCTCGGTGCCCAAAGCATGACGGATACACCTACAATGCAAATAGCGGCTCCTAGCCAATCGTACATATCAGGCGTTTTCTTATCGATAAGCCAGCCCCATAGTACCGCTAGAACCACAAATACGCCGCCGTACGCGGCGTAAACTCGTCCGAACGACGGAAAGCTTTGCAGTGTCGGAATGATACCGTACAAAATGAGGATGATGCTTCCTACGATACCATACCACAGGGGTTTGGATTCCCGAAGCCACAACCAAACTAAATACCCCCCGCCGATTTCAGCAAGACCGGCAAAAACAAAAAGCAATATAGCCATCAACATTGCGGAATGCCATCTCCTAACACGACCCGTTATTTTCTATCTTATCTTTACATTCTGACCAGCTAAGGCATTTACAGCTTAAGCCGCTATCTAGAATCTGTATCATTCAGTTGTGAATTGAAAAGGGGATTGGTTAGCCGGCATTGGATTTCCAGTGCTGCCACCGAGCTTGACTCAGTCCTAATCTTGGTAATAATAGCACACTTCTAATCATAATCTTATAGGAAATGATAAGAAGGAGTGTAGAGGGTTGATAAAAGTCAGGGTTAGTTTACGGCCAATCGTAAGTAAGATAAATTTACCCACTGTTTTGAAAACAACTACGCTTCCTGGAGATTCCATTGAAAGATTATTTATTGCAACCCAGGTAGGAGAGATCTTTTGCATAGGAAACGGAGATATCAGAACTTTTTTAGATATACGGGCAAGAATCCTAAAACTAGGCGCTTCCGGCGGCGGATATGATGAACGGGGATTGCTGGGACTAGCGTTTCATCCGGGATTCTATTATAACGGCTTGTTTTATCTGCATTATTCAGTAGCTGGAACCCAAGGGCCGGGCGCTATTCCATCCGCTCCTCCTGAATCCTTTAAGCCCAACCCTTGCGATCCCGGTACCTTAAACATGAGGTGGATAAATAGAGATACGCAATATGATCATATCGATACGGTTGAAGAATGGGGTATACAATCGAATGGTCAACCTCAAAAACGACGAACGTTACTTAATTTAAGAAGACCGTTTTTAAATCATAACGGCGTCAATAGCTTAAACTTTTCACCAGAAACGGGAAATTTGATTTTGACGACAGGGGACGGCGGATCAGGCTACGACCCTTTTAATCTAAGTCAAGATGATATGGAAATCGCAGGTAAAATAATAGAAATCGATGTACGTAAGCATACGTTTATCGATAATCCACCGGTAGTTACGCGTTTTAACGAGCTGCCCGTACCTATTCAGGAAACGCTAACGGTAATGGCCAAAGGGGTTCGCAATATATCAGGCATTTCTTTTCAAAGGTTTTATAATCACTACATCAAATATGTAGGAAACGTCGGACAGGATCTCGTAGAGTCGATTTTTTCATTCGTTCATTATATCCCAATCCCGGTTACTCAACTTACTCAGGCTTCTTTAGCGAACTCCGAATCAACTCACCAAGATGGATTTATTAACTTTGGCTGGAGAGGGTGGGAAGGTGCTTTTCCTACTTCGTTTATAAGGGGATGCTCTGCAAATCCGACTTTGGATGAGAAAACGATTGCTTATTACGATGAAGCAATAACGGCTTCAGTCAAACGTCTTCAACCTTTAATCAGTTATTTTCATAAAGATCCCCGACCCGATAAGTTTGGAGGGACTGCACTCACGGGAGTCCAGCCGTATATGGGGCATGGAATCCCCCAATTAACGGGAAGCGTCGTGTTTACCGATCTTGCCCGAAAAGAACAATCCCAATCTCCGGTCAGAGGGGTTTTAGCTTACACAAAGGCAAGAGCGGATTGTAAGCTTAATGATTTTAGCGTTATTGAAACCGATTACCCTTTCGGTACTCAATCCGCTTATTATGTTAGTTTGGGAACGAATCCGAATCAAAGCAAACTCTATTTAGGGGTATACGGTTCTATGAAAGTGGCTGATTATAACCAAGGTACCGTTTTTGAAATTGTTCCATGATTCATTCAAGGAGAATGGGGAATTGGGATGACCGCAGTCGCCAAATCGTCGTCCGTCGTTTTCGAGAACGTATCTTTCCGTTTTTCAGAGCATGGCGAATGGATCGTAAAAGATTTCAATATTAGCATTGCTCCAGGCGAATGGATTTCCATCGTGGGAGGTAACGGCTCGGGAAAATCGACCTTAGTTAAATTAGTGAACGGTTTGTTGAAACCGAGTCTGGGAGAGGTGCTCGTCTTCGGAGAGTCTACTGATCCAGCGAATATTCGAAGGATCCGACAGTTGGTTGGAATCGTTTTTCAAAATCCGGATGTACAGACGGTCGGCGCTACGGTGGAAGAGGATATCGCGTTCGGCTTGCAAAACCTTATGTTCCCTCGGGATGAAATACTATTGCGAATAGATCGTATGTTGAAAATGTTGCAATTGGAAGAACTCCGGTACCGTCCCGTTCGAACGTTGTCCGGCGGGCAAAAGCAATTGGTTGCGATCGCCGGCATACTCGTCATGAATCCGCGAATCCTCATTTTTGATGAAGCCACGTCCATGCTGGATCCGCAAAATGCCGACAAGTTGCTGGACGTCATGTCGGATCTTCATCGTATGGGACTTACCGTCATTCAGGTGACGCATGATCCGGAGGATATCTGGAAGGCAGACCGAATTTTGGTGTTAAATAATGGACGCCTTACTTTTGCCGGAGACGTCCCCGCGCTAATGAAGCAATCTAACGTTCTCGAAGAGGCTCAGACGCTTCCGCCGTTTCTAGTTCGTTTACAAAAAGCGCTTCGCACGAAAGGTATGGAACTGCCTGCCTGCTGCGGATCGGAAAAGGAATTGGCCAAATCGATATGGGAATCGATTTCCGCGATGTAAGCTATACGCATGCAAAAAGAACCGCCATGGAGCATAAAGCGATCAACGGCATTACGTTTTCTATACCTGACGGGCAGTTTGCAGCCATCATGGGCCCTTCCGGGTCCGGCAAAACCACGTTGGGACAATTGGGTACCGGTATATTGCTGCCTGACACCGGTCTCGTATATGTGGATAATATCCCGATGAACAGCAGGAAAAACCGGTCCGATATATCGAACAGAGTTGCTTATGTTTCTCAATTTCCCGAACATCAGTTGTTTGAAGAAACGGTTATGCGGGATATCCGTTTCGGACTTCGCCGGAAGAAGTATAGCGAGCGGGAAATAACGGCAAAAGTGAAAGACGCGATGGAATGCGTTGGACTTTCCTTTGAGGATTACAAGGATCGCTCACCTTTTCAGCTTAGCGGCGGAGAACAAAGAAGGGTTTCTTTGGCAGGTGCCGTCGTCCTTGAACCAAAGATTCTGATATTGGATGAGCCGACGGCCGGCCTGGATCCATTGACGCGCGGGAAGTTCTTCGCTTTGCTGACCGTAATTCGACGAACAAAACCTATGACGATCGTTTGCATTACCCATCATCTGCAGGATGCTTTGGAATATGCGGATCGTCTACTCATTTTAAATAACGGAAGAGTAGTCTATGACTTGAAACCTGTCGAAATACGATGCGTATTGGAAGATTCCGCGATAGCTTTACCCCCAACACCTTTATTGCGTTTCCGCAAGGAACTCGAATCCTTATTCCCCGGAGAAATCGATTCGGAGCTCATTCAAGAGAACAAGCTTGTCGACTTCATAACCGACCGTCTATGCGCGCGTAGGAGATGAGCCATGAGCAACTTCGCAGCTTTATCCACACTGCAATATGTACCTGGAGATTCCATCCTGCACCGGCTGGATCCGCGTTCGAAATATGGGTTTTTCGCAAGTTATTCGATAAGTCTTGTTTCTTCCCATTCGTTTACGGCAAGCCTCATTTACACGCTGTTCGCATTATTCTTGTTTCTGCTTTCCAGACTCCGCTTGTACTTATTATTGGAAAGTATTCGAGGACTTTTAATCGTCATTATTATAATTAATTACTTTCAAATCATATTAAACGGAATAGAAGCCGCAACGCTGTTAACGTTAAAGATGATTTCTTTTATCTTAACGGTCACGTTAATACTATCGACTACGCCACCGGAAAAACTAATGGAGGGACTGCGTAAATTGTTGTCCCCATTGCGCCGCCTTGGGGTGAAGTCTGAATCTTGTGCAGTAATGTTCACTGTAGCAGTCATTTATCTTCCGTTACTTTTGGAAGACCTCATGCGAATCATGCAAGCGCAGAGAGTTCGGGGAGCGCAGTATGGTAGATGGAATTTGGCGGGGCGGGGGAGAGATATGATCTTATTGTTGACGCCGTTGCTTCTCATGACCTTCAGGCGAGCTGACCGTTTGTCGGACGCAATGGAGTCCCGTTGTTACATGCCCGGCAGCGAGCGGACCGCCTTTTATTATTTGAAATGGGGCAGGCTCGATTTCATCGTGTTGATCTTGGCCCTGCTGCTTCCTTTAATTCATTTCAAATTCGAGTGATCCCGAAAAGGAGGCGTCAAATGCGTGAACCAAACGAAGACACTCGTCACAATCGCCTTTTTAGGCGCGCTAACCGCAATATTTCAATCAGCGGGAGGCTTTTTACCGGGGGCGGGTTATTTGCTTAGCTCGCTATCGACAGCCCCGGTTGCAATGGCGGCACTCCTTTCATTAAGTTCGGGACTTACCACCTATGCTCTTAGCATCGTATTGCTATTCCTCATTCAACCAAGCGAATTAATCGTCTTTCCGTTTACAACGGGATTGCTCGGGCTGGCACTTGGCTTCAGCAGTGCGCGCTCCAAAAATCGGATTCAGGTCGTCCTTTTTTCCTCACTCGCGTTATGGGCCGGAATTGCGCTGGTGTTATACGCTTTTCGGTTCCCGCTGCTCGGACCTTTGGGTACCTTGAGCTTTAATATCGCTTCGGCAACGTATATCTTTCTATTTAGCTTGATTTATAGCGCAATATGGACGGAAATTACCTTCCGGTTAACAGCGAAATTAAGAAAATCCGTACATGGATTTTAACGCATGCTCAGAAGTCCCATTGACAAAATGGATTGTTCTCGCATAAAATAATGTCAGTAAGAACTGACAGACATTTTGCGGGAAGGAATTATAAGCATGAAAACCGGCAGGCAAAATACGGGCGAGCGGTTGCTGCAAGCCGCCATTAATCTGATCTCTGAAAGAGGATACAACGGAGTAACCACGGAAGAGATCGCCACTTCAGCCGGATTGAGCGAGAAAACTCTTTTTCGTTATTTCGGCACCAAACTGAATCTTCTTGAATCCTCATTCGATCACTTTAATTACGCCGAAGAAATGAAAAAGGTGTTCCAAGACAGTCTTGTTTGGGAACTTGAAGCAGACCTCTTCACGATATGCAAAGCGTACCATGATATCATGAATCGCGACCGTAAGTTGGTCATGATCAGTCTAAGAGAAGCGGCTTTACTCCCTCATTTTAAGAAACGAATGCATCAACACCCGCTACAACTGTTAGAGGTTTTGACGCAGTACTTCGTTGAAATGGGAGAGAGGGGAAAGATGGTTCGCACTGATCCGGAGATGCAAGCATTTACGTTCATGATGACGCATTTTGGCGCATTTATTAACGATCTGGACAGCGGCAAGCACTACCCGAAAATAAGCTTGGAACCCTTTATGAAAGAAAGCGTACGGATATTCGCTAGGGCTTTGACTCCCTAGTTTTTTTATCGAAGCAATTACAGTGAGTACTGACAGACAATTTTGATTCTAGGGTCACTAGCGCTCGCATTTGCAGTGAGGATATGGGTGAGCGCTTTTATCCAAATAACGAAATTCAATAATGGGAGGAAAAAAACGTGTCGGAAAATCAAAAGGTTGAAAAAAGCCATAATCAAGAGGTTAGTTCTTTTATTGAAAGTCTGAACCAAGTTTGGCAGATCGAGGTGTGCAATCGACTTCGCCAAATGGTTCACCAATCGATTCCGGAGACGGAAGAGCGCATTCAATATAAAAAACCCCACTTTCTTAAAAACGGTCATTACGTTGCGGTTATAACTCCTTCCAAAGATACCGTTGCGTTCATGATTATGAACGCAAGCGGTCTTGAATGGCCGAAAGGTCAATTCGATGGTCCGCCCGAAAGGAAATGGACTAAAATTCGCGAAGGGCAATCGCCCGATTACGAATTATTGTCCAAGCTGCTTGTCCAGGCATCAAGTACGCTGTAGTAAATCAGAATAGAACCATATTTGTTGGAGACCACCTAACTTGGTGGTCTTTTTCAGGCAAAGTATTATAATTAAAATACTACCTTGACAGTCATAGTAATGTGTCTTATCATACAGTCATGGAGGTGATTGTATGAGCGAGAACAAGATCACATCCGACCTGCTGCGAGGACATACGGATACGATGATTTTACGGCTGTTGTCCGAAGCTGACCGTTACGGTTACGAGATTGTCAAGTTGATTGCCGAGCGTTCTGACGGCGAGTATGAACTAAAGGAAGCGACGATGTACTCCAGTTTCCGGCGGTTAGAAGCAGACGGCGACATCGAGTGGTATTGGGGCGATGAATCACAGGGCGGACGACGCAAATATTTTAGGATTACCGAAAAGGGCAAGGATACTTACGCCCGCAACAAAAGCAATTGGGAGTATGCCAAACGCGTGTTAGAAAACTTATTATAAGGAGTTGGATGTTATGAATCAGAAAGTGACGGATTATTTGAACAGCGTTTTTACGCCATACGATGGGGTGAAAAGCGTCAGCGAATTAAAGGCCGACCTGCTTTCCGATTTGCAGGAGCGATACCGTGAACTCGAAGCCGAGGGCAAAGACGATGAAACGGCGTTTAAGATGACCATCGATAGTATCGGCGACATTGAGCAGACGATTCTGGAGGTCGCCAACCTCTCCCGGTCGCTGGAACGGCAAGTGCTGATAAACCTCACCGCGAGCAATCTGCAAGAGAGTGACTTCGCGGGGGTTACTTTACACAAAGGAAAATTCAAAGCGAGCGCGTTACGCGGAGCCGACTTTGCCGGCGCCGACTTGACCGGTACCTCGTTTACAAGCAGCGATGTGCGCGAGGCCAATTTTGCCGGCGCGAATCTGACGGACTGCAACTATTCCGCCATTGACCTTACTAATGCGAGCTTTAATAAGTCAATCCTTGTTCGGACCAACTTCAGCGCGTCAGGGATGGACGGAGCAAAATTCAAAGACGTAAAACTGACCGACGTCACGCTAAACAAGATCGACCTTAGAAAAACAATTTTCGAGAACTGCATCTTTAATGGCGTTGATTTCAAATATTCCGATCTACGAGGGATTCGTTTTGATGGGCAGACCTTCATCGGTGTCAAGTTTGACAAGTCTGCACTGAACGACGTTTCGTTTAGGGGAGCGACACTGAAAAACGTATCATTCCGTCTACCTTTTTCAGTGACCAACAAATCTTACCTTGCCTTCAAAACCGTCTGCTTTGAAGGCGCGACGATGGATAAGTTGACCTATGCTGCGCTTAAAGGCTTATGGGTCGTCGATTTGTCAAAAGTCACGGTCATATAAGGGAGTGAAAAATATGCAAGTATCGGCGATACAAGTAAAAGGTCTGCAAAAATCCTATAAGCAGCATCAAGTGCTGAAGGGCGTAGATTTCGAAGTGGAAAAGGGGAGTATTTTCGCTCTCCTTGGCTCTAATGGGGCAGGCAAGACAACGGTTGTCAAAATCCTCACCACGCTTCTTAAACCGGATGGCGGAACCGCCGCCATCAACGGATTTGATGTCGCGTCCAATCCCGATCACGTACGCCAGGCGATCAGTCTGACCGGTCAATTTGCCGCCGTGGACGAAATTTTGACCGGACGGGAAAATCTGATCATGATTGCCAAGCTAAAATATCTCAAAAACCCTCGCCAGGTCGCGGAGGACATGTTGAAGCGCTTCGGTCTGTCCGACGCGGCAGACCGCAGAGTATCTACTTATTCCGGGGGGATGCGCCGCAGGCTCGACATCGCTTTGAGCCTTGTAGGCAAACCGCGGATTATATTTCTGGATGAGCCGACTACCGGCCTTGACCCCGAGGCGCGGATCGAGGTTTGGAAAATTGTCAAAGAGCTTGCCGAAGGCGGGACGACGGTACTTCTCACCACGCAATATTTGGAGGAAGCCGAGCAGCTCGCCGACCGGATTGCCATTTTGCATGAAGGAAGGATTATCGCCAGCGGTACGCTCCCGGAGTTAAAAAGGATGTTCCCGACCGCAAAGGTGGAGTACGTCGAGAAACAACCGTCGTTAGAGGAGATCTTCCTCGCTATCGTCGGCAAAAAGGAGGTCATATAGATGGAAGCGGCAAAGAAACATTTTTTCATCGATATTAGCGTTATGCTCGGACGTTCCATGCGTCACATTTTCCGCAGTATGGATACCATCATCACGGTCACCATCACGCCAATCGCAATGATGCTGCTATTCGTCTATGTATTCGGCGGCGCGATTCAAACCGGAACGGATAATTATGTGAATTACCTGTTGCCCGGAATACTTCTTATGGCTATAGCCAGCGGAATATCCTATACGGCTTTCCGTTTGTTTACCGATGTGCAGCGTGGGATATTCGAACGTTTTCACACCATGCCGATTTCACGTTCCGCCTTGCTTTGGGGGCATGTGCTTACCTCGCTGGTGTCCAACGCTATATCGGTTATCGTCATCATTCTCGTAGCATTAATTATGGGCTTTCGTTCGTCCGCGGGAGTGCTGCCATGGCTTGCCGTAGCTGGAATACTCATGCTGTTTACGCTAGCCTTAACCTGGGTCGCAGCTATTGCCGGACTATCCGCAAAAACGGTCGATGGTGCTAGCGCCTTTTCGTACCCCCTTATCTTCCTGCCATTTATCAGCTCGGCATTTGTGCCAACCGACTCGATGCCGACCGCAGTTCGCGTTTTCGCCGAAACCAACCGGTGACTTCGATCGTAGAATCTATCCGCGCATTACTGTCAGGTCAGCCCTTGGACAACGATATATGGATTGCGCTTGCGTGGTGCGTCGGGATTACGCTCGTTGCTTATCTCTTTGCAATGAGAGCGTATAAAAGGCGGGGGTAAAAAAAGGATAGAGCCGGGTTATCGTGGTTATTGTCCTTGACATATCCTCTTGATGTTTATAAAAACGATGCGTGGACATAATGATTTTAGTTAAATTCAGAACAAAGCCGTGCAAAATCTTGCGAGAATATGGTGGAGAGGTGCTTAGTTAATGTCAAATAAAAAAAGCTACTATGCATTCGAGGATCCATCTGGTACCACGATTGAATTTCAAGCCACCAGCTTACAGCAGGCCATGGTCATTAAGAAGAAGAAGGCACTTGAACTCGGGATTCCTAAAGAAGCTTTTGAAATAACGAGCATTCGTAAAAAACCAATTCAGAGCGCATAAAGCTGCAAGCCGAAATCTGGCGATGAACGTAAGTCGGAAGTCAATAACAAAGTCCCAGTACAAGTCGCGTATATCGCGGCTTTTTCTATTTATTGCAACAAGTTCTTGTCATGGCTTGATATCTAGAACATTGTCACATTTCCGACGGATGATCAACAGAGTGGGGGAGGAAGTCAGATCCTTATTGCAAGCCATGACAATCACCGTGACTGGGGTCACTATCCCAAATTACGAAGCGAATGATAAAAAAGAAATAAGAAACGAAACGGGAGGTGCATACGGATGAAAAAAGTGGAGATCAAAGCGGTTCAAACGATCATCTGGGGACTGCGTGTAGCGAATTAAATTGCGGAAAGAAGGAACCGATTTCGATGTCGAATCAACCGGATTTACGACTTGATCCTTACCCATGGTATGCTCATATGCTGGAAGCCAGTCCTGTCGTTTTCAGTCCCGAATTCGGAGCTTATCTCGTATTCCGGGCCGATGACGTGCGCAAAGTGTTCAGCGATCATCAGACGTTCTCGTCGGCCGTCTTCGACGGTCTCTCCATGGAACTGCCGTTCGAGAACCAGCTTACGGGAATGGACCCGCCTCGCCATACGCAGCTTCGAGCGCTGGCGACTCACGCGTTCACCCCGAAGGCCGTCCTCGAGCTCGAACCTCGCATTCAAGAAATCGTGAACCGCTTGTTGGACGCCATGCTGGATCGGGAAGAAGTCGATTTCGTGCGTGATTTCGCTATCCCTTTTCCGGTCACGGTCATCGCGGAGATGCTCGGGGTTCCGGAAGAAGATCAAGACCGTTTCAAGCTGTGGTCGGATATGATCATAGAAATTTCGGAGCGGTTGCTTACCGGTTTGACGGAGTCGCTTCCCGAGCACGTTGCCGGTTATAACGAAATGCTGGATTATTTTCGAAAGCTCGTGCACGAAAGAAGACAGGATCCGAAGGGCGATCTGATTTCCCGGTTAGCCGTCGCGGAAGTAGAAGGCCGTCAGTTGACGGATACGGAAGCCAGCAACTTCTGCGCGCTCTTGATGGTGGCCGGCAATGAAACGACGACGAACCTGTTGACCAACACGATCCGAACGTTCGCGGAATATCCCGATCAATGGGAGAGGCTGGTCAAGGAACCCGGACTGATCCCGCAAGCCGTCGAGGAAGTGATGCGCTTCCGCACTTCGGTTCAATTGATGTTTCGGGTCGTGAGGCAGGACGCGGAGATAGGCGGCGTGAAAATGAAGGCTGGCGAACGAGTCGTCCTCTTCATGGGAGCGGCGAATAGAGATCCGGCCAAGATCGACAATCCGAACGTATTCGACATTACGCGACCGGCTGGTTCGCATTTGACGTTCGGGCACGGTATTCATTTCTGTCTTGGAGCGCCGCTGGCCCGATTGGAGGTTTCAACCGCGTTGAAGACCATCCTCGGACGCGTATCCGAATTCCGGATTCCCGAGGGTGCCGTATTGGAACCGCTCTCGAGCTTTAACCTTCTTGGCTTAAAGAGCTTGCCGCTCCGGCTGGAACGGCTGAAATAAACGAATAACGTCTGGAGGCGAATAATGTGAGTAAAGTTCGAATCAAACCGGTGATGACGTTCATTTGGGGATTGCGGATCGCGAACTAAGCGAAAGGGGGCGAAAAAGTGATTGGGAACGGGAGCATGCCGTCGTTCAAGCGTATGTTCTACGTCAGGAGCTTGCCGGGCGGCGTCCTTCGAATCGGCGAAGCCATTCCGAACCGGTCCGTGGAAATCGAGGACGTTGACGGGTGGATTGAACGGCTTCTCCGGTTAATGGACGGGACACGAACCGTCGAAAGCCTTGCGAGAGAAACATCCTTAACTTATCCGGCGATGTCGGTAGAAGAGGTGAAGGAGCTCATTGCCGAACTCGATCGCTTGGGCTACGTGGACGATCGGCGGTTGCTGGACGAAAGTTCGCTTAGGCCTGAAGAGCTTGATCGGTACCAAGCGAACCTGAATTATTTTTCTTATTTTTCCCATCTCAATTTCGCCCCTTGGAGCATGCAGGAAAGTCTTCGGAACGCGAAAGTGACGGTCATCGGCGCCGGAGCGCTCGGCTGCGGCGTATTATTCAACCTGGCGGGTCTCGGCGTTGGCGCCGTTCGAATCGTAGACTTCGACGTTATTGAGTTGAGTAACCTTAACAGGCAGTTTTTGTACAACGAGCAAGACATCGGACGCCGAAAGATCGAAGCCGCCTCCGATGTGTTGACTCGCTTCCATTCCGGCATGACTCTGGAGCTAACCGATCTGGAGATTAAGTCAGCCGCCGATGCGAAGAGGGTTATTCTTGGCAGCGATCTGGTCGTTCTGGCTGCGGATCAACCCTATTGGTTGCTGGAAAGGTGGGTTAATGAAGCTTGCTCCGAGACGCGAATTCCTTTTATCGCCGGCGGGATGAACGTCTGCGAGGGGCAAGTTTACGCCGTCGTACCCGACCGAACCGGTTGCGTGGCATGTATCGACGCTCAGTACGGCAGGTCCGACGCTAATCACGCTTCTTTCATCGCCGAATTCAGAGCTGCGGATTATCGGATGCCGAGCACGTCGATCATGCCGAACTATATGATGCTTGCAGGCATGGTGAGCGGCGATATCGCCCGATGGTTCACGGGGACGGCTGCCATGCGTTCGGAAGGTAAAGTCATTGCCATGAATTTCGATAGTTACCAGTTGGAGACAAGAATCGATTTCACGAGAAAAAATCTAGATTGCCCCGTTTGCGGGGAAAGCGCATAGTAAAGCTCGAAAAGATACGAAAAAAGTCCGCGGAAACCGCGGGCTTTTTTCGTTTGCCGTTATACAAACGTCAAGATTTATTTAGGCGAATCTGAATATCCCGATTATCATTCGACTCGTTTAATCTTCGCAATCGGTATGCGTTCGTCGCGGATTGGCCAAGTTCCTCGAGAATGGTGTAATTCGCCCAAGCTCCCGCGGCGGCACCGATCCCCGGCACCATCTGCAGCGTCTTCCGAAAGTCGATCGCGTCGCGGTATTCCTTCTGGAACGTCTCCCAGTTCATGTTTTTGGAGTACTCGGTTTCCGAGGACCATAGCTCCTTTTCGGAATCCCAACTCTTGATCGAGTTCAACAGCTTGGCGCGTTGTTCCGGACCGGAGAACGTCATTTGGAATACCTTTAGAATGAAAACCCGTTCGGAAAAGTGCTTCGTATCATACCCGTAGTTATGGGCCAACTCAAACAAGAATTTCATCTTTATCGCAATTAATGCCGGAAAGTCTACGACATTAAGTAAAATGCCGCCCGCTCCGGTGCCTGCGCCTTCGGCGACAGCGATCTTCTGGTATAAGGAAAACAATCGTTTCGCCTCTTGATCGTTCCATTCTAGATCGAGATTCCGCTGCACGGGTCTCTTAGGTGTATATTCCGCGCCGAACAGCGCCGTACGCACGATAGACTTTATGGTGGTCGTAATGATGTCGTGCACTTTGGCCGGAATCAAGCTGTTAATTCGAGTACCGATCATTTTCGAGGTTTTTTCCAGCCAGCCGGGCGCTTGAATAACTGCCGCTCCCAAGCGGCGATTTCTTCGCGCGCTTTTTGTTCGTAATTCATGGTCGATCGCTCCTCCAAAAGACTCGGCTATAGTATACCAGATAGCGCCGTTCTGCAGATCAGACCGAGGTAAGGGGCGGAACTCGACGAAAGTCGTAGAGTGCTGCTCGGGCAAATGCCGGCAACAAACAGCGTCCAATAAATAACATTTGATGATTGACTTGGAAAACGCTTAGTGTTACATTGTGCATACACAACATACACAATTTTATGAGGAGGTATGGTATGCTGGCATTAGACATTCGAAATTTAAATAAGAAATACCCAAATTTCCAGCTAAGAGATGTATCGTTCCAACTGGAAAAGGGCTATATTATGGGATTTATCGGTGCCAATGGAGCAGGAAAAACAACCACGATAAAATCAATCCTGAAAATGATTCATATCGATAGCGGCGAGGTACGAATTATGGGCAAGAACATCGCCGATCACGAAATCGAATTAAAGCAAGAAATCGGATATGCATTCGGCGGCATCGATTTCTATACCCGCGTCAAGATGAAAAAGCTGACCGAAGTCATTAAGAAGTTCTACAAGAATTGGGAAGAGGAAACTTATTACAACTTTCTAAGAAGGTTCAAATTGGATGAAAACAAAAAAATCGCCGAGTTATCGACGGGAATGAAAGTAAAGTACAGCTTGGCGCTTGCTTTATCCCATGGCGCGAAGCTTCTCGTCCTTGACGAACCGACAAGCGGACTCGATCCGGTCGCAAGAGACGATCTGTTGGATATTTTTCAAGAGCTCGTAATCGATGGAGAAATCAGCATCCTTTTCTCTACCCACATTACATCCGACTTGGAAAAATGCGCTGATTTTATTACTTTCATCGATAACGGGCAAATCATCGACAGTTCCGAGAAAAACGAATTTATGGAGTCCTATCGTTTACTGAACGGTAACGAAAGCCAACTAAACCAGGTGAAAGAACGGTTGATTTCCTACAAAATCAATTCTTTCGGCTTTACGGGATTGATCCACGCCGGAGACTTCGATCCCTCTACCGGTATCAAATCAACCATTCCAAGTCTCGAGGAAATCATGATTTATTTCGCGAAAAAGGAGGGTATGCATGTATAACTTAATGATGAAAGATTTAAAATTAGGAGTAAATCCTATGTTTTTCGTATTTCCTTTTTTGATGGGAGCCTTAATGCTCGTTCCCGGTTGGCTATATTTTCTCGTCCCACTCTATTTTTGTTGGATAACGATGCCGAATATGTTTGGCCAATTTAGAGCGCAGAACGATTTGATATTTACCTCGATGATGCCCGTCACCAAAAAAGACATGGTGAAGGCAAGGGTGTCCGTGATTGTCATCCTGGAAGTCTTGCACGTCGTGGTCGCCATGGTCTATGGGATGATAACGATTCGCTTATACCCGAATCTGATCTACTATTTCTTCGCCCCGCACATGGGTTTTTGGGGACTCTGTTTTGTCATGCTTGCGATCTTCAACCTTATCTTTATCTCTATGTACTACAAGACGGCATATAAATATGGCGGGGCGATGTTTGCATCCATTACGGCCGCAATGCTTTTTGCCGGAGTCGCACAATGGTTAGGAATCCAGAGTCCGTATTTGTCCGACATTTTTAATGGTAGCGGCGTTGACAATTTGGCCCTGCAAACATCCATCCTGGTAGCTGGAATCGTGATATTTATTGCATTCACCATGATTGCTTATCGAATCGCTTACAAACGATTTCTAAAAGTGGAGATATGATGAACGTTGCCATTTCAAACCATTCCGAAAAACCGATCTATCAGCAGCTGTTCGAACAAATCAGCGCTCAAATTCTGAAAGGCGAGTTAGAAAGCGGCTATTGTTTGCCGCCTATTCGGCAAGCAGCCCTTGAGCTTCATGTTAGCGTCATCACCGTAAAGAAGGCTTGGGAAGAGCTCGAACGATGCGGTTTGATCAATACCGTGACGGGGAAAGGGTGTTTTGTAGCCGAATTCTCGTCCGATGAGATGCTTCAAGTACGCAACGAAACGATTTTGAAGCAAATGGTTAACGACGCTTCCTACTACAAATCCTTTGGCCTCACTCTTAATGAAGTGATTGAGCTGTTGAAAAAGGTTTATTAACGGCCCGCTCACTATTTTGCCGGAGTAACACATCCGCTTCGCCTACAATATGATGAGTCTAGAAATCTAAAGAGGTGAGACAATGGCAGTCGTAAAAGCCAGACAACAGGATATCGATATGTTGGCAAGGTTGCTTCGAGCCGAAGCGGAGACCGAAGGCGAACAGGGCATGCTCCTTGTGGGGAATGTTGGAATTAACCGTATAAGAGCGAATTGCTCCGATTTTAAAGGAATCCGGACAATTCCCCAGATGATCAACCAGCCGCATGCGTTCGAAGCATTGCAACATGGTATGTACTATCAAAGCGCAAGAGATAGGGAACGCCGTCTGGCGCAACGGGCAGTGAACGGGGAGCGGAATTGGCCAGCCAAATTCTCCCTATGGTATTTCCGTCCGGGAACGTTCGAAAATCCCGGTCCATGTCCGCCGACTTGGTATAATCAGCCGTTCGCAGGACGATGGAAGAAGCACTGTTTTTATGAACCGACCGCGGAAGAATGTGACAGCGTATATAATACATTGTAATTTTATAAGTTTTATGGGATCAAGTTCTTGTTATTAGCTAGTTCAAGAACTTGATCCCCATTTTTGGGTTCAAGAATTACCGTGCATATTTTTCCTTATCATTCTACAAAGTAAGTAAAAGAAAAAAGGGGGGCTAATATTAATGGAGAAAACCATTTACGAAATTCAATATAACGATGATTTTAGCTTGCGGATGATAGCGGAGGGGGATTCCCCGGGTCAAATGGAATTCGATAAAAAAGCTTTCGAGGCCGTGCTGGCCGATATCGTTTTGCGGGCGAAAGAGAAGCCGGCCACCGTTGAAGAGACTGAAACTCTGTGGCAATGGGGCTGTGTTCAACTTGGCATGGCCTTGCAACAAACAATACTTGCCGAAGACGAGGATCGGGATCCGCTTGATACTTTGATACATACGGCCTTCCGTTTTAAAGGGATGAAGGATGTGGATGGGAACAACCGAAAAAAATGGATTACTCCCGTAGATCTCATGGAGCATCTCCTTTCTTATATTCACAAGGAGGATCAAATCGATTCGGTAATATACGTTGCCCAGATGAATGACGGAACAATTTCTTCGGGCTGGACAGACTTGACTTATCCAGAAGCGATCGGCCTTTTGGAAGTCGGTAAACTCCAAGTCTTTAATGAAATGGAAACGAATCGGGCTACCGAAAATAAATGAGTTTGCAGCGTTTGCAGCGTTTGCAGCGTTGATCTTTAGACTACATCCAAAGGACCAACATTAAAAATATTCTTCATACACTGAAAAACCCCCTAACGAATAATTAGAATAAAACTTGTACTAATCAATTCGCGGGAGCAGGGGTATACGTGTTTACTCAGGAATAAATGGTGGTTGTTGAGCCATTTGCTCTTGTGTTTGTTGCGGTGAAGTAGAATCAATATCGGATTTATTGTTTAGATTTCGTAATACCAATGGCATTTCCGTATTTACTTCTATTGTTTCCTCTTCCTTTGAATTGTAATGTGTGTTGGCTGATGTAAATCTCGCCGCATCCATTCCATCAATTATGTTCAATTGCAATCCTCCTTCTTTTTAATTCGGTATATCTTCTCCAGAAGAAATTGATCTCATTCAGGTTAATGATTGGGGAAGTATTCTTCCCGAGCTATTACCGGTTGCTATCGTCTGTACTCTCCTTTTAGCTATCAATTGGTAAAAATTGAGGGTTGTTAGTTGGTTGGATACGAGGTATGATGTAACTCCTGCTTCAGTAATGGGCAGACAAACGAAACACCAATTGTTCTTTGAAAACTGAACATCGAGCGTAAGAAACAAACAATCGTCGGAAGACGGCTTCGGTCGTCGGAAGGCAAACCAGCAATACAGATTGAGCCTTTTGGCTCTCTTGGATACCGCCTTCGGTGGATCCTTTTATGGAGAGTTTGATCCTGGCTCAGGACGAACGCTGGCGGCGTGCCTAATACATGCAAGTCGAACGAATCTCTGAGGGAGCTTGCTCCCGAAGAGGTTAGTGGCGGACGGGTGAGTAACACGTAGGCAACCTGCCCACAAGATCGGGATAACATTCGGAAACGGATGCTAAGACCGGATACGCAAGCTAGCCGCATGGCGAGCTTGGGAAACACGGAGCAATCTGTGGCTTGCGGATGGGCCTGCGGCGCATTAGCTAGTTGGTGGGGTAACGGCTCACCAAGGCGACGATGCGTAGCCGACCTGAGAGGGTGAACGGCCACACTGGGACTGAGACACGGCCCAGACTCCTACGGGAGGCAGCAGTAGGGAATCTTCCACAATGGGCGAAAGCCTGATGGAGCAACGCCGCGTGAGTGAGGAAGGCTTTCGGGTCGTAAAGCTCTGTTGCCAGGGAAGAATAAGGGCTAGTTAACTGCTAGCCCGATGACGGTACCTGAGAAGAAAGCCCCGGCTAACTACGTGCCAGCAGCCGCGGTAATACGTAGGGGGCAAGCGTTGTCCGGAATTATTGGGCGTAAAGCGCGCGCAGGCGGTTCTTTAAGTCTGGTGTCTAAGTGCGGGGCTCAACCCCGTGATGCACTGGAAACTGGGGAACTTGAGTGCAGAAGAGGAGAGCGGAATTCCACGTGTAGCGGTGAAATGCGTAGAGATGTGGAGGAACACCAGTGGCGAAGGCGGCTCTCTGGACTGTAACTGACGCTGAGGCGCGAAAGCGTGGGGAGCAAACAGGATTAGATACCCTGGTAGTCCACGCTGTAAACGATGAGTGCTAGGTGTTGGGGGTATCATGCCCTCGGTGCCGAAGTTAACACATTAAGCACTCCGCCTGGGGAGTACGGTCGCAAGACTGAAACTCAAAGGAATTGACGGGGACCCGCACAAGCAGTGGAGTATGTGGTTTAATTCGAAGCAACGCGAAGAACCTTACCAGGTCTTGACATCCCTCTGAATCCTCTAGAGATAGAGGCGGCCTTCGGGACAGAGGAGACAGGTGGTGCATGGTTGTCGTCAGCTCGTGTCGTGAGATGTTGGGTTAAGTCCCGCAACGAGCGCAACCCCTAAACTTAGTTGCCAGCACGTCAAGGTGGGCACTCTAGGTTGACTGCCGGTGACAAACCGGAGGAAGGCGGGGATGACGTCAAATCATCATGCCCCTTATGACCTGGGCTACACACGTACTACAATGGCCGGTACAACGGGCTGCGAAACCGCGAGGTGGAGCCAATCCCAACAAAGCCGGTCTCAGTTCGGATTGCAGGCTGCAACTCGCCTGCATGAAGTCGGAATTGCTAGTAATCGCGGATCAGCATGCCGCGGTGAATACGTTCCCGGGTCTTGTACACACCGCCCGTCACACCACGAGAGTTTACAACACCCGAAGTCGGTGGGGTAACCCGCAAGGGAGCCAGCCGCCGAAGGTGGGGTAGATGATTGGGGTGAAGTCGTAACAAGGTAGCCGTATCGGAAGGTGCGGCTGGATCACCTCCTTTCTAAGGAGCTCTTCGGAGCTATAAAAAGACCACGGTCGCGCAAGCGAAGTGGCAAACCGTTTCTTACGCTCGGGTTCAGTTTTGAAAGAGCAATTTACTCTTTCTAAAATATCTCGTGCACCTGAATTACCAACTTTTGATGGTTGAATAAGGAACGGCGCACATGATAATATGATCTTCCTGCCGCAATGCAGGATATCTTGTACCTTGAAAACTGGATAGCGAAACAAAGCGCGAAAGAAGAAGAGTATCATCTCTGCCTTACTAGTGTCTACTATGTATGCGTAGGGATGTCGGTTCTGTTCGACTCATGCACGAGCGTTGCTGTCGCCCATCTTTGATGGGAGCCTTGTAACGAACGCGCATCGGAGAAACAGAATCGATATCCCGGAGCATTGGTTAAGCTAATAAGTGCGCACGGAGGATGCCTAGGCGCCAGGAGCCGATGAAGGACGCGACGAACAGCGATATGCTTCGGGGAGCTGTAAGTGAGCTTTGATCCGGAGATTTCCGAATGGGGAAACCCAGCTATCGTAATGGATAGTTACCCTCGAGTGAATACATAGCTCGTTGGAGGCACACCAGGGGAACTGAAACATCTAAGTACCCTGAGGAACAGAAAACAATAGTGATTCCGTCAGTAGCGGCGAGCGAAAGCGGAGAAGCCCAAACCAAGGAGCTTGCTCCTTGGGGTTGTGGGACGTCTCACATGGAGTAAAAAAAGAGAAGGTTAGGCGAAGAGGTCTGGAAAGGCCCGTCACAGAAGGTAACAACCCTGTAGCCGAAAGTCTTCTCTCTCCGAGACGGATCCCGAGTACCGCGGGACACGAGAAACCCCGTGGGAATCCGGCAGGACCATCTGCCAAGGCTAAATACTACCTGGCGACCGATAGTGAAGCAGTACCGTGAGGGAAAGGTGAAAAGCACCGCGGGAGCGGAGTGAAAAAGAACCTGAAACCGTGCGCTTACAAGAAGTCAGAGCCCGATCTAGGGGTGATGGCGTGCCTTTTGTAGAATGAACCGGCGAGTTACGTTCACGTGCAAGGTTAAGCTGATGAGGCGGAGCCGAAGGGAAACCGAGTCTGAATAGGGCGAATAAGTACGTGGTCGTAGACCCGAAACCGTGTGATCTACCCCTGTGCAGGGTGAAGGTGAGGTAACACTCACTGGAGGCCCGAACTCGTGAGCGTTGAAAAGCTCTGGGATGACGTGGGGGTAGGGGAGAAATTCCAATCGAACTCGGAGATAGCTGGTTCTCCCCGAAATAGCTTTAGGGCTAGCCTCGAGGTGAAGCATCATGGAGGTAGAGCACTGATTGGGTGCGGGGCCCGCCAAGGGTTACCAAGTCCAGTCAAACTCCGAATGCCATGCATGTATACTCGGGAGTCAGACGGCGAGTGCTAAGATCCGTCGTCAAGAGGGAAAGAGCCCAGATCATCAGCTAAGGTCCCCAAGTGTGTGTTAAGTGGGAAAGGATGT
>NZ_CP041969.1:3087500-6365000 GCF_014107495.1 Cohnella cholangitidis | reverse complement strand
TATCGCGTCCCATAAAATTTGGTGCTGAATGAAACTAAAAATTTTCATGCATAAAATTAATGCTTCTGCTAAAACATACTCATCGTGGAAAAACACACGACGCTTCAGGTAAGAACCGTCCGGATTCCATCGGAAAATTTGCTTTTGCCGCCGTCAAATCATTTCATTGCGTACAACGCACGCAGCCGGACGGCATCGTTACGATTCAAGTTATGTAAATCTCGGAATCATCGAATAAGGGAGGAAAGCATGCACAATGACATCCGAAAAACCGCGATCGTTACCGGTGCCAGTAGCGGTATAGGCAAAGGGATCGCCATCGTGCTTGCACGCGAGGGGTATGTTCTCTCTACCGTTTACCGATCGAACGATGAAGGGATTCGTGATCTAAGGGGGATTGTAACGGGTAGCTACGGAAGTCGTTTGCATGCAGTCAAGGGAGACTTATCGGATCCTTGCTTCGTAGAGCGCTATGCAAGGGAAGCGATAGATGCCTTAGGGAAAGTTGACCTTCTCGTTAATAATGCTGGGGTAGGATATGCGGCAAAACTGACTGAGATGAAGGCGGAAGATATACTTTCTTTTATCAATGTTGATTTCGTCGCCCCTATTCTTATGATGAAAATCGTCGGCGGCCATATGCTGGAGACCGGCATTAAGGGGAATCTAATCAACATTACCTCGACGAGAGCGTCGCGTGCCTATCCCCATGATTCGTTATACGGTGGAATGAAGGCCGCTCTTCAACGGTCTAGCGAATCTATCGCGATCGAATTGGCCATGAATGGCATCCGCGTCAACAATGTGGCGCCCGGCGCGACGGAGCTAGAACGGGTGGATAATGAATACTACGAAAAACTAGGTCAAAAAATACCGCTCCGGAGGGTCGGTAAACCGGAAGACATTGGCGAAGCGGTATATTGGTTAGCATCCGATGCCGCATCCTATATTACCGGCGTAAGCCTAAAGGTGGACGGCGGTTTAATCCTCCCGGGCATGCCGGAAAAAGAAGACGAAACGACGAAATATTACGATTGGAGGCCCGTTAAATAACTGTTCGCCGGTTCATAGGACAATATGAAATTCCCTTTTCGGTATAGACGTCCTAGGAAGCCAAAAGTGTTGACCAAATTGCATACGCCGAAGCTTGAGAATTATAACAAGTCGCGAATATCGCGGCTTTTTCTATTTATGGAGTTCTGAACCGCTTGAAGCTTCAACGTACTCCTCTGCGAAACCATGAGATAGTAAGGAAGGTTGTTATATTATCATAAATATTCAGAATATACCCTGTAACCTTAAATTTCCAACATTATATAATTAGTCCTGTAACTGGTCGCCGCAAAGGGGGGGATACCTTAGAGGATTGAAATTATTGTAATCGAGGTTTTATAAAATGAAAAGGAGTTGATCGCGTGAAGAGGTTATTGACTTTCATTATGGCAATCGTTCTGGTTTCCTCATTAGCAAGCCAAGCCATTGCAGCAGCACCGAACGCAGATAATACATGCGAGCAAACCGGTGATGGATCAAAGAAATTGCCTTTTGTGATATGCAATTACGGGGACTTCCAGTTGGTTCGTTTGAATCCGTCCGCATATTTCGAGCTGGGTCAGGATCTCGATCTTAGTTTCCTGGAATGGGTTCCTATTGACAGTTTCTCTGGCGTCATTGACGGAAATAATCACGAGATCTTGGGTTTCCGTGGTATGGGGAACGGGTTGTTCCGTCGTATCGAAGCAGGCGGCGTTGTGAAAAATTTGAGGATAGAGAGCGCCTCCATTAGAGGAGATTCTAAAGTCGGCGCCATCGCAGGGCTAAATTTCGGGATCATAGACAATGTGGAAGTTCAAGGGACAAGCATAACCGGATTGGAGCACGTCGGAACAATAGCCGGATATAATAACGGCATAATTCGAAATAGCCGTACCTTGTTCTATGTATGGGTCACCACAACTTCCGGCGGCGGTGGCATCGTCGGCAGCAATGATGTCAATGGTGTTATCAATGAATCTTCGACCGACAAAGTGTCGATCATCGGCGATGCTCTTCTCGGCGGCATAGCGGGCGTCAACTCCGGTAAGATTAAGAAATCGTCCGCTAAAGGCGTTATCTACGCGGCTACCACTGGGCCGGCTTACGTCGGAGGTATTGTCGGGGACAACAAGATAGGAGGGAAAGTCCAGAAATCGGAAGCCGAGTTCAATATATATCGCCGCTCGAACGAGTTCGTCGGATTCGTATACGGGAGAAACGAAGGTCACGTGACGAACAGCACAGGCTACGGTCAATTGCTGCCGTATTAGTTGTCGAACGCGCGCTTCATCGATGGATGAGGCGGCTGTTTTTTTTAAGTGAACTTGGAAGGAACCCGGCAGGACCGCATACCATTTTCTTGTCAGTCACTGAGGGAAAGAACTCTGATACTTCCAATATGTGTTAATATAAGAATGGATGTTTCTTAGCTCGATTTCAGGGATTGGGTATACTCTGGTGGACAAGTGGAAGTTGGATAAAATTGGATGATACTTAGCTCCATAAACGAATCGTTCATCACCATATGAATCGGCAGAACAAGCAGGCCTTGGTCTCGTTGGAAACTGAAAATTGGAGGGCGTTATTGAATGGCTAAACTGATCTACCCTGTTAACGTATCTTTGGACGGATACATTGAGGACGAGCGCGGCAATATCGAGTGGTCGATCTCCGATGACGAGACGTATGCGTTCTGGACTGACTTCCAGCGGACGATTGGCACCTACCTATACGGGCGTCGAATGTACGTGTCGATGGCGTACTGGGAGACGGCGAACGCCAGCGGCGATCTACCGGAGGAAAAGCGGGAATTCGAGCAAATCTGGCGAGCGGCTGAGAAGATCGTGTATTCCCGGACGCTTCAAACGGTGTCAAGCGCCAAGACTAGGATCGAACGCGGATTCGATCCTGATGCGATCCGGAGGTTGAAAGAGTCTTCAGGAGCCGACATTACGATTGGCGGCTCCGAGTTTGCTGGGCGGGCGATGAGCGCGGGTCTGATCGACGAGTGTCATCTACTTCTTAATCCTATCGTCCTGGGTGGAGGTAAGCGAGCATTCCCGGACAACCTCAGCATGAGGCTCGAGCTGCTCGGTGAGAGACGCTTCCGAAGCGGCGTTGTTCATCTCCACTACCGCGTGATCGTCTGACGGCGACTATTGAAGTCAAGCCGCTGGCCCCTATACTAAGAGGAAGGAAGAGAAGGGGGGGCAAGATGATTAATTACATTAATCCTCGGGTTGAAATCGCCACATTCGCAGGCGGCTGCTTCTGGTGCATGGTGAAGCCGTTCGACGAGCTGCCCGGTATCCGGTCCGTCGTCTCGGGGTACACAGGAGGGCAGACAGACAATCCGACCTACGAGGAAGTAGGCCGCGAGACGACTGGCCATACGGAGGCTGTGCAGATTACGTTCGATCCGGAACTATTCCCCTATGAGCGTCTGTTAGACATCTATTGGCAGCTCATCGACCCGACCGACGCCGGAGGGCAGTTCTATGACAGAGGCTCTTCCTACCGAACGGCGATCTTTTATCATACGGACGAGCAGCGTAGGGCCGCCGAAGCCTCGAAAAAGGCGCTGAAGGCCAGCAAAAGATTCAAGAAACCGATTGTAACCGAGATCGTGCCGGCTGGAGCCTTCTATCCTGCAGAGGAAGAACACCAGCGCTATTATCGAAAAAATCCTTACGAATACAAGATGTATATGGATGGATCGGGACGCAAGTCGTTCACGGAAAGGCATTGGATGACGAAAAAGGACTTGGAGAGCTTGCGCAAGCGGCTTACGGAGCGGCAATTTGAGGCGACGCAGCATCGCGTCTTTGCCAAGATAGCTGAGAACGAAGCATGGGACATGTCGCTTCGAGGGCTTTTCGTCGATGTCGTGAACGGAGATCCGCTCTTCTCGACTGCCGATCGCTTTGAATCCGTAACCGGTTGGCCAAGCTTTAAAAAGCCGGTCGATGAAGGTTTTATCCGAAGAGAGGCGGAGATTCGAGGCGGCGTTGCGCGCACGGCCGTTATCGGGCGGCTTTCGGGCATTTTTGTCGGGTATGAGGAATTGTTGCCGGAAGAAAAGGCGACTGAAACAGGGATTCGGCGGTACTACCTAGTCAACCCGGATTCGGTGAGGTTCGTTCCAATTCACGACTAATCCGTTTTATGTTTGGGAGGTTTGAAATGAAGGTCAAACGAATCGTCGCCAATATAAATACGAAGGATATCACGGCAGCTAAAAGCTTCTACCAGGATGTGCTCGGCCTTGATTTAAGGATGGATCATGGTTGGA
Organism: Cohnella cholangitidis; assembly: GCF_014107495.1. Lineage (GTDB taxonomy): Bacteria > Bacillota > Bacilli > Paenibacillales > Paenibacillaceae > Cohnella > Cohnella cholangitidis. The sequence continues at coordinate 6,360,673 of NZ_CP041969.1, read as the reverse complement.
TCAGAACTTATGGTTCGAACGAGGAGATGAGCATTCAAATTAGTTTCGCCTCGCAAGGTGGCTCAGAAACGCCTACGCCTGATCTATCGATTGAAGTCGATGATGTCGATGATGCTTTAGAAGGGATGAAGAGAGCTGGATTTCCGATAGAATATGGACCTGTTGATGAGCCTTGGGGCGTTCGACGATTCTATGTCCGCGACCCGTTTGGCAAACTTATCAATATTCTTGCTCATGAACAATAGCTGAATAAGCACCGCGGAGCTTTAGAAACTAACGATTTCTAGTTTTGACGGTATCCTCCGGGTAACTATCGCACGCCAAAGTGCCTACTTTCCGAATCGGGCGTACCCCTTTACAATGGGGCTTGCAACGACAACAACCCGTACATGAGGAGAGTGCACCTATGGAACTTCAATTAGCATTGGATCTCGTCGACATTCCCGGCGCAAAACAATTGGTCGCGGAAGTGGCGGAACATATCGATATCGTGGAAATCGGAACGCCGGTTGTCATTAACGAAGGGTTAAGAGCCGTAAAGGAAATTAAGGAAGCGTTCCCTAATCTACGAGTGCTTGCGGACTTGAAAATCATGGACGCGGGCGGTTATGAAGTCATGAAAGCTTCCGAAGCCGGAGCGGACATTATTACCGTTCTGGGCGTATCCGACGACTCGACGATTAAGGGCGCCATAGCCGAAGCAAGAAAACATGGGAAGAAGATCATGGTGGACATGATCAACGTTAAAGATATCGAAGATCGGGCGAGAGAGATCGACGCTTTCGGGGTGGATTACATTTGCGTTCATTCCGGCTACGATCATCAAGCGGACGGGAAAAACTCCTTCGAGGAGCTGGCGGCGATTAAACGCGTCGTGAAGCAAGCCCAAACGGCGATCGCTGGCGGGATCAAATTAGACACGCTTCCGGAAGTCATCGGCGCGAAACCGGATTTGGTCATCGTGGGCGGAGGAATCACCGGACAAGCGGATAAAAAATCTACTGCAGCCGAAATGAAAAGATTGGTTAGCGGGGTCTAGCCGTGATCGACGCGAAAAGAATAGTAAACGAACTTGTACAGTCCGTATCTTTGATCTCCGTAGCGGAAGCGGACAGATTGATCGCCCTCATCGGGCAATCGAGGAAAATCTTTCTGGCGGGTGCCGGAAGATCGGGATTAATGGGCAAAGCGTTCGCCATGCGTCTCATGCACCTCGGCATCGCGACGTACGTAGTCGGGGAAACGATAACGCCAGCCATCGCCGAAGGGGACTTGCTGATTATCGGTTCCGGCTCGGGAGAGACGAAAAGCCTCGTGTCGATGGCACACAAGGCGAGAAGCGTCGGCGCGGCTTTGGCCGTCGTTACGATCCATCCCGAATCCACATTGGGCTCGCTGGCGGATGTTGCGGTCAAGCTGCCCGGAACGCCTAAGGACAAAACCGAAGCCGAATATGGCACGATACAACCGATGGCTTCCCTTTTTGAACAGACGCTGCTCATCTTTTACGACTCGATCGTAATCCGTTTGATGGACAAGCAGCGGTCCGATTCGGGCCGCATGTTTCTCAATCATGCCAATCTGGAGTAAAATAGGGTACAATAGAAGTCTGACATGAGCCTGAACGATGTCCTCACCGCATGCGGTGGGGACTTTCATACTTGGATCGAAAGGGGACGGAGCGCATGCCGGTTGACATCAAAGATCGCATTAACCTGAAGGAGATCAATTGCGAGAAGGAGCTTACGCTTGCCGTGATCGGCGGCAAATGGAAGCTGATCATTTTATGGCACCTTGGGCTTGAAGGAACCAAGAGATTCAGCGAGTTAAAGAAGCTGATTCCCAACATTACGCAAAAGATGCTTACGAATCAGTTGAGGGAATTGGAAGAAGACCTGTTGATCGTAAGAAAGGTATACGCCGTCGTGCCTCCCAAAGTGGAATACTCCTTGGCCGAATATGGCGAAAGCCTGTTTCCGATACTGCGAATGATGTACGACTGGGGAAAAGGTTACGGCGACAACGTTATCTGGAAGGGATCGAGACCGCCGAGCGATTGTCAACCGAAGTGAAGACGGAAATTCAGGTCGAGTGCAGCGGCAGCCAAGGACGAGAAAAAAAGTCCTGGACTGCCGCTGTTTTTGTACTAATGCCGCTCGTAATTTACTTTAAAATATTGAATGGAAGATGATATTCCGGACAGCGAAAATGAAAACGGCCGCCGAGACGTTCTCGACAGCCAAGGCATTATTCGGTCATGGATACGGTCTGATTCTTAAATTCGCATTCTAATGCATGGAGCAAATGCAGCATTTCCAGTTGGGCTTGAATTTGCGCCATTGTTTTTTGCGCGTCGGCCAATTGATGATTTAGTTCATTAAATATATTCGTTTGAAGTTGATTTTCCGTAATTTCGATTTCATTTAATTGTTTTTCGAGGTTTTCCGTTATAGGCTCTTTCGATTTTTCAGCTACCGTAGCTTTTGGTGTCGCTTTTGGTGAAGCTTTCAAGGTTGCTTTTTGAATTTCTTCTTTTACGAATTGTCTCGCTATCCTTATTTCGCGTTGAATTTGTTGCCCGGTGCTTTTAATTTCACTTTGTATATCTTGCTTGATTTTGTCATTTGTTTTTTGATAAGATTCCTGAAGCTCTTTTCGCTGCGCATGCAATAAATGTTTAATCCAATCTTGCATATTTTCATTAGTTTTTTTTAAGTGTTTTTGATTTTCTTTTTGAGAATGAATAACTCCTGATTGAATTTCGCTTTTTAATTTTTCAAAATCGTTGTGGTATTGTTTCTCGAACTTTCTTTGGATTTCTTTCATTTCATCTTGAAGCATGTTGACGGAAGTTTCTTTTTTTTGTTTGTACGCTTCAAATTCGAGAGCAGCCTCGATATCCGTTTTTGCTTGTAACCGATTTCTTAACGGAGAAGGAGCTTGTTTTGGGAGGGCGGAGTTTTTATTAGAAAGGGATCTCGGAATAACGACTCCAATTGCTAACGCCAGCAAGATCGCGATCAGGATGGTTATGAGCATTTTTCCATTTCCCTTTCTTTAAAAAGGGGCTACGTAAGCCTACGCAACCCCTTGTGGTTTATTGAATTGTTGTCTGATTCATGCTGTTTTGGTTCATGTTGCTTTGGTTCATATTTTGGAAGCCGGAGTTTTGTTGCGTCATTTGATTGGCTTGTTGTTGGGATTGCTGGATAAGCTGTTGCATTTGGCTTAACATTTGAAAAGATTGAACGGTTTGATTGGCTTGATTCAAGGTTTGGTTCGCTTGTTGGATAGACTGTTGAAGCTGTTGGATGGATTGTTTCTGTTGGTTTTGAATTTCAGTGCTGAATTGGTTCATTTGTCTGACTAGTTGATCGAGCTGTTGTTGATTTTGGCTTGTCGATCCCGACGAAGCGGAGCTCGAGCTTTGATTAGACGATAGCTGAGCTTGAGACAAAATTTGTTGCATTTGTTTAAGCTGATTCTCTAATGGAGAAAGCTCATTCGCTACTTCCGTCTTAACGGTTTCCGCGATTTCCGCCGTCACTACCGATTGAGCCGTGGATTTTAATACCTCGTCTTTTTTGGAAGTCATTTTTGTTAAATTCCTCCTAAGTTGATTTGTAACCGTATAGTAGTATGTGTTTGGAAATGACTTTTATCCTTTGCATTCGTGACTGTTTCTTCGCCCGCTGCTAAGGCTCTTTTCTTTGTTATCAGGTCGGAATTTTTTTTGAAATGACCTATGAGTAAGTCACGCGCTGACGGCGCGGCCCCGATACCACCGATGATACCAATGGTCTGACCGATCTTTGTTGTAAGCCTTGCGCCTGCTTCCCTGAGAAGCTCAATCGTTTCTTCCATTAACAACGCCTCATAGATGGGAGGGAATGGAACTGTCTCAGTAACATTGGCAAAAGAATGTGCATTTTGCACATAATTTATGCTATACTAATTGTGTGCAAAATGCACATAAACCTTAGGTGAAAGAAGGGCATAAACGCTATGAAGGCAGCAGTCGTGAAGGAGAAGGGAACAATTCCCGTAATGAGTCGTTTTGATTTCCCCGTCGCGTCAGATGGGCAAGTTTTAATTCACGTATCGGCAACAGCCTTGAGTCGAGTTAGCAAGTTCCGTTCAATGGGTATGCACTACTCATCGGAAGTTAACTTTCCGATAGTGGCCGGTATCGACGGTGTTGGAACTTTGGAAGATGGGACTCGTGTTTACTTTGCTCTGCCTACTGCACCATACGGCAGTTTGGCTGAGCAAACCATTGTCAATGAAAAGCTGACTGTCCGGTTACCGGATAATATAGATGATCTTACTGCTGCCGCGATCGCCAACCCTGCTATGTCGTCATGGGCTGCATTGGTATTTCGAGCACGTTTCAGCTCTGGTCAAACGGTTTTGATTAATGGCGCCACTGGGGCATCCGGTAGCTTGGCAGTTCAGATTGCTAAGGGCCTGGGGGCCAAGAAGGTCATTGTAACGGGACGCAACGAATCGAAGCTGCAAGCACTTGGAGCCGATGAGGCCATTGCATTCGATATGACAGCCGACAACGGACAAAATAGGTTTGAAAACGCCCTAATGCCAGTCATTGCCGAAGGTGTCGATGTGATATTGGATTACCTTTGGGGCGACAGCGCATTCGCCATCATGTCGGCACTTGCTAAGTCGAATACGGATCGTGCTACCCGTTTTGTAAGTATTGGAACTTCATCAGGACAAGAGAACATTCATTTACCTTCATCTATTTTACGCTCATCAACAATCGAGCTCGTAGGCAGCGGAGATAAGAGCGTTTCTAAAGCTGATATGTTATCCTCTGTTAAAGGCGTTTTCGGAATGACAGCCGAGGGGAAGATAAAAATGGACACAACGGAGTTTGCTCTAGAAGAAATCGAAGAGGCTTGGAATGCCCCGTTGACGCCTCGTCCAGTTGTAAGGGTGAAATAGAAAAAATGGAAAACGAGATTTTTAGAACGCTGATTGATTTAGTTTCCATTATCAATCGGCCAGACCGTGATAAGAAAATGATTGCAGCTGCTGGCGTAAATCTGGATGCAGCTACTTTTCGCGTCTTCGTTGGCATCGCGCATCTCCAACCGACAAGCGTCGGTGATTTGGCTGCCATGATGGGGAAAAACTATTCGAGCGTTAGTCGGCAAATCGATAAGTTAGAGACCACCGGGCTGGTTCATACTTATCCATCAAGTTCGGATTCTCGGATTCGTGTGTCTGAGTTGACGAATTACGGGGAGGAAATCAACGAAATGATTAGCCTCGCCCGTGAGCGCAAAATGCGTGAAGCTTTGGCTGATTGGACTCTGGCGGAAAAAAGCGGCTTATCTAATCATTTAAGACGTTTATTCGAATCGCTGCAAAGGCTCGATTAGTGAATTTTACCGGACAAAAGTTGAGCCCTTTTGGTCGTTTTGTCAACAGTAGGGGCTGCTATTAAATCGTGAGAGACCATTCCTAGCTTAGGAATGGTCTCTCTGCAAAAGGTTGATCATTTTCTGTTACAGACTGCCGCCGGACAAGGCCTTTTATATTCAGCTCCAACTGCTAGTTGTATCATTCATGAACAATTGGAACGTAATGTTAAATCGATCTTTCACTATTCCGAAGCAGGGACTGAAATCAGTTTCTTGCAACGGGAACACCACTTGCCCTTTTTCGCTCAATCTATTGAACATTTCTTCAATATCGCTTTGTTGCGTCGCCGTAATGCAAATATTCACCTGATCTCCGACAACATAAGGTTGCCCCGGAAAGAGGTCGGCGACCATCATATCGTTTTCTCCGGTTTGCAACACGGCATGGGCAATGCGGGTTTTCGCTTCTTCAGGCAAACCATCGGCATCCTTGCCTTCCCCGTACGTAGTTTTGTACAGCAATTTCGAGTTCAAAGCTTCCCGGTAAAACTCAATCGCTTCCGCAGCTTGTCCATCCAGCATAATAAACGGCGTTGTGCGCATTGACATTTAAACATCTCCCTTTAATTTTAATTGTCCAATTTTTATTGTTTTGGACTTCATTAGCATCGTATCGTACAATAGTGACAATTCTTGTCGTAATACATGAAAAGGAGTTTATAATGGCAAAGTCCAAAAGACTGATCGAGATTATGATGGCCATCAACAAAAAGAAGTCTTTCAACGCCAAAGAGCTTGCCAGTGAATTTGGAGTTTCCACGCGGACGATTATGCGGGATATGCAGGAGTTGAGCGCGCTGGGGGTTCCTTTTTATTCGGAGGTCGGTCAGCATGGGGGATATAAAATGCTAAACGAGAGAATGCTGCCCCCGGTTGCTTTTACGGAAGGCGAAGCGCTTGCCGTATTTTTTGCCAGCCATGCATTGAGGCACTACGCGTATCTTCCGTTTGTGGCGGAAACAGATTCCGTGTTGCGGAAATTTTACTCTTATATGTCGGAAGATATTCGGGACCGAATCGACCGGATGCGGGAACGATTTGATCTGGTTACGCCGATGAGACATGCAAGCACGCCTTATTTGAGCATGTTGCTGGATGCTGCGATCGATCAAAAAGTAGTGCGCATGGAGTACGAATCGAAACAGCATAAGCGAACAAGAGACGTCCAGCCGATCGGAATTTATGCCAGCAACGGGTTCTGGTATTGCCCGGCCTATTGCTTTCACCGCCGCGATATCCGCTTGTTTCGCTGTGACCGGGTTAGATCCGTTGAACTGTCCGAACAGAAAGCGGTCGATTTGACGCAAGTGCATACAGGAAACTGGGAGTCTTATCTTGAAGAGGAAAGTCCGGCAATTGAACTTTATGTAGAGCTTACTGCAACAGGGGTGCAGAGATTCGAGTCCGAAATGTGGCCGGCGCACAAGATGCAAATTCATGTTCGAGAAGACGGCACAGGATGGCTGGGCCATCAAGTCCCCGCGAGCAGCCTTCCATTTTTCGGCCAATTTTTTATTGGATTGGGTACGGATGCAAAGGTAAAAGCGCCAACCGAGTTGATCCATATTATGAGAGAAATGCTGGACAAACTAATGGAGCAATATCGGTAAATGGTGCGCGTTACGGTCGCGCCTCGGACAACGCTCCGCTTGGATCGGGCACCGGGCTAGGACTTGCCATTTCTCAAAGTATTTGCCCGATTGCATGGCGGCGATCTCACGCTTATCCACGACCAAGGGCATTATAAGTTTCGTCTGGAGTTCCCGATTTACATATAGATCGGAAATGGGATCAAGTAGCAGATGAGATGAGGAAATGTTTTCCGTGAGTTGATTTTGATTATCTTGAGCCTTAAACTTCATAGTAAGAACAATCCCTTTAATAAGTGAGATGATATTGACAGTGAATGCTATAGAGATCATTATATTGAATTTTGAAGAAATTCGCCGTAGAAGTATAAAGGTGTGGAGTGGAATTCCTGAAGACCGTTTGGATTGGCAACCCGATAATAAAGCCATGACCATTAAAGAAATGATACGTCATGTCTTGGATAGTGAACATTATTATCATCTGGCTTTGATTAACAAGGGAAGTTTACCTTCCTATGATTCTCCTTTTGATAATCGTTTATTTTCTTCGGTGGAAGTTGAGTTGGCCTTCGCCGAAACTTATAGAAATCAATTCATAAATACTGTTAGATCGTTCTCTCAAGATGACTTGTCAACTGTACGGATTGATCGAAGCGATGTGGGATACGTTCGGACATTAGGAGATATGTTAATGAGGATTGCATACCACGAATCTGTTCACACTGGTCAATTGTTGGATTACCTGAGGATAGCGGGAATAGAACGCCCAAAAGTCTGGGATTAGGTTTTAATTCTGTAGAACATATTCAGTACAAGTAGACGCTGATTATTGGCGTCTTTTTTTTTGTAACGTGTTAGTAGAAAACAAAAAAAGAACCTAGAACGGCTGTCCAGGTTCTTTATATATTGCACTTAAACAGACATGATGTTATAATCAGATTCCAATTAAATTAAGACAAATGCACAAAATTATCCTATCTTACACTCTTATCGTACCACTCCGGTGAGCTCTTGTCAATTGTTTTTCTCAATTTAATAGTGAGGAGCGATGTTGGATGAGTACTTTGGTTATCGATTTTCAGGAATTGGAAAAAACGCAGCTTTGGCTCGTTGGCGGAAAAGGGTTGAATTTAGGGGATTTATCAAAAATTCAAGGGATACAAGTACCGGAAGGATTTTGTGTTACCACATTAGGGTACCAAAAAGCCATCGAACAAAACGAAACGTATAATGATTTGTTGGGTCGACTAACTCTGCTTGACCTAGAGGATCGAGTTCAAATTGGTGAAATCAGCAGAAAGGTTCGACAAACCCTTACGGAAGTAGATATCCCTACCGATGTTGTGAAAGCAGTCGCTCGCTATCTTTCCCAATATGGCGAGGAAAATGCTTATGCAGTGCGTTCTAGCGCGACAGCCGAAGATTTGCCGCATGCCTCTTTTGCCGGTCAACATGATACCTACTTAAATATTATCGGGAAAGACGCGATCTTGCAGCATATCAGCAAATGTTGGGCTTCCCTGTTCACGGAGCGCGCGGTCATCTACCGTATGCAGAATGGATTCGATCACGGGCAAGTTTATTTATCCGTTATTGTTCAAAAGATGGTTTTCCCTCAGGCTTCAGGGATTTTATTTACCGCCGATCCCGTTACTTCTAACCGAAAATTGCTCTCCATCGATGCCGGTTTTGGACTGGGAGAAGCCCTGGTATCAGGCTTGGTTTCTGCCGATTGTTATCAAGTGAAGGAAGAGGAAATCGTCGAGAAGAGGATCTCATCCAAAAAATTCGCTATCTATGGAAGGAAAGAAGGCGGAACGGAGACAAAGAAGATCGATCCTGACCTGCAGATGTCTCAAACGCTCACTGAGCAACAAATTTTACAACTGGCACGCATAGGAAGACGGATCGAAGCTTATTTTGGCTGCCCGCAAGATATCGAATGGTGTTTGGCTGAAGAAACATTTTATATTGTCCAGAGTCGGCCGATCACTACTTTATACCCGATCCCCGAAGCAAATGATCAAGCAAAACACGTCTATCTATCCGTTGGTCACCAACAAATGATGACAGATCCCATAAGACCATTGGGATTGTCTTTTTATTTGATGATTACTCCTGCACCTATGCGTAAAGCCGGTGGGAGGTTGTTCGTTGATGTTGCATCTAGGCTGACTACATCTGCCGGCCGGGAAACTTTATTAAATACCGTGGGATCCGATCCGCTCATTAAAGGAGCACTCAAGACCCTAATAGAGCGGGATTTTATAAAATTGTTACCCAATGATCAAACAACACCGATTCCGGGCAGAATTCATACAGATTTACCAGCGCAATTCGAGGACGATCCGACAATCGTTTCTCGTTTCATTGAGCGAAGTCAAGCATCGATAGAGGAGTTAAAACAGAACATCCAAACAAAATCGGGATTGGATTTATTTGATTTTATTTTGGAAGATATCCAGCAATTAAAGAAGATCTTATTTGACCCGCAAAGTTCGGCTGTGTTTATGGCTGCTATGAACGCTTCATCATGGATCAATGAAAAAATGAACGAGTGGCTAGGCGAAAAAAACGCGGCAGATATTCTTTCTCAATCTGTACCCCACAATATTACTTCGGAAATGGGACTCGCGCTATTGGATGTCGCGGATGTCATTCGCCCTTATCCGGAAGTAATTGATTATTTGCAGCATGCAAAAGAAGATAACTTTTTGGTTGATCTGGTTCAGTTTGAGGGGGGAAGTAAGGCCCAAGACGCCATCTATGATTACCTCAGCAAATACGGAATGCGCTGTCCCGGAGAAATCGATATTACGAAAACCCGTTGGAGTGAAAAACCAATTACGCTTGTCCCCATGATTCTTGGCAACATCAAGAACTTTGAGCCTAATGCCGGAAAACGAAAATTTGAGCAAGGACGCCGGGAAGCCTTGGAAAAAGAACAAGAGTTACTAGATCGATTGAAACAATTACCGGATGGGGAACAAAAAGCCAAAGAAACAAAACGAATGATCGATCTCATCCGAAATTTCATCGGCTACCGGGAATATCCGAAATACGGCATCGTCAGTCGCTATTTCGTTTATAAGCAGGCTCTACTGAAAGAAGCCGAACGACTCGTTCAAGCTGGGGTCCTCCAAGACAAAGAAGATATGTACTATCTCGCTTTTGAAGAACTTCACGAAGTCGTACGCATGAATAAACTTGAGGATCAAATCATCAACAAGCGAAAAGAGGATTACGAATTTTTCGAAAAACTAACTCCCCCGCGTGTCATCACGTCTGATGGCGAAATCATTGAGGGTAAGTATAATCGAGAAAATATGCCGCCTAACGCGATCGTAGGTTTACCTGTTTCTTCCGGAGCGATAGAAGGAAGAGCTCGGGTCATTTTAGACATGGAAAACGCCGATCTGGAAGACGGAGATATATTAGTCACCGCTTTTACCGACCCTGGCTGGACACCCTTATTTGTATCTATAAAAGGTCTAGTCACCGAAGTTGGCGGACTGATGACCCATGGAGCAGTTATCGCGCGTGAATACGGCTTGCCGGCAGTTGTTGGGGTGGTAAATGCGACCGCACTAATCAAAAATGGGCAACGAATTCGCGTAAATGGGACGGAAGGGTACATTGAAATATTATAATGCTTGAATACGTCATGTAAGAATCCCTGATTCATTTTTGTCGGAAGCCAAGAACTTGATCCCATTCCCGGCGGATGATAATAGTGAACTCATTAAGACGCAACCGCAGCCGACCAAGAGATCGGCTGCGGTTTTTATTAAACTATCGGGCAGAATCAGTGACCGGCCAGCATACTCTCCTCCGCCCGCACTTCGCCGGATCCGCTTTTTTGCGCGACCGGTTTGACGCGGCGGATGAACAGGCTGAGCACGAAGCCGGCGATCGCGAAGCCCGAGGTCAGCAGGAAGGTGTCGCCGAACGCGCCGACAGCTGCTTCGAGCGGGTTTGGGCCTTTGTAGGCTGTCATGACTTTATCGCTGTGCGTGGACAGATAGCCAGTTAGACCGGCTACCGCGAAAGAGACGATGACCTGCTGGGCCGAGTTAGTGAGCGGGGTGACGCGGCCGACCAGATCCTTGGGCGCTGTATTGAGGATATAGGTGTTCATCGTCATCATCGACAGCCCCATTCCGCAGCCGAGCAGGAACAGGTTCAGCATGATGACATACAGCGGACGGTCGAGCGTGATCTGCGACATGATTAGCAGCGCTGAAGAGATGAACAACGTACCGGTGATCACGATCGGTCTCGCACCGATACGGTCGAACAGACGGCCGCCGATCGGCATGCAAAGCATGGAGCCCAGCGCCTGCGGCAGCAGGACGAGGCCGGTCTCAAGCGGTGTGTAGCCCTTGACTTGCTGCAGCATGAGCGGGAAGAGAATGATGGAACCGAACAGCGCCGCATACAGAATCCAGGACAAGATGATGCCCTGCGTGAACGCGAAGGTGCGGAAAACGCGCAGCTCCAGCAGCGGCTGACGGTGCCTCAACTCGACGAAGATGAACAGCAGCAGTGCGATGCCGCCAACGATCAGGCCGGTCAACGTCCGGGAGGAGCCCCAGTCCGTGCCGCCCTCGCTAACGCCGAACGCTAACATGGCGAAAGCGACAGGGCCGAGGATCATCCCAAGAATGTCGATCGCCGGCGGTTTGCCTCGTTCGAATACGGGCAGGTAGCGCCATGCGACGATCACGGCGGCGATGCCGATCGGCAGGTTGATCAGAAAAATCCAGTGCCAAGATACATATTCGACGAAGTAACCCGACAATACCGGTCCGAGCGCGGGCGCTAGCAGAATCGGGATGCCGAGAACTCCCATGACGACACCGCGCTTCTCGGGCGGCGAGATGCGGAAGACGAGTGCCATGCCGATCGGAGCGACCATTCCGCCGCCGATCCCCTGAATGATGCGGAATAGGACGAGCTGTTCCGTGTTCGTCGCGAGCGCGCAGAGCGCGGAGCCGAGCGAGAACAGTACGATCGTCGCGATGAAGATGCGCTTGGAGCCGAACTTGTCGGTCATCCAACCCGCGAGGGGGATAACGGCCGACAGCGCCAGCGTATAGCCGGTGACGGCCCACTGCAGTTGATGCAGGGTCGTACCGAAGTCGTCGACCAGCGTCGGGATCGCTACGTTGACGACAGTTGTGTCAAGGATAACCATAAACATGCCGATAATAACGGCGAGGAGCGGCGGAAGTAGCTTGAGCAGCGAGAAGGGTACAGCGACGTCTGGTGAGGCCGAACGCGAATTTTCCAAATTGATTTCATCCTTTCCGAAATAACGGACTTGAACCTTGACGGAATCCTGATTTTCCGTTAACGTTTTGACTATGCAGTTTTAATAAAAACCGATCAGTCAAAAAAGTCTACAGGCCTATTTGTATCGCGTTAAGCAACGTTTGTCAATCTTTATTTTTCTGGAGGGCCTATGAGTATTCTCAAAAACAAAATCGTAGAGTCGGCAGAGCGAATGTTCGCGGAGAGGGGCTACGAGGCGACTTCCATCCAGGATATCGCGGACGACTGCAGTATTGCCAAGGGCTCGTTATACAAGTTTTTTCCATCTAAGGAGGACCTGTACATCGAGATCATGGAGGTACATTTCGCACGAATCATGGAGGAATCCGAGCGAATCGGCGAGCGTACGGAGCTGACACCGCGCGAATTGTTCGTCGAGGAGATCCGCCATCAGCTCGACTACTTCTTCAATCACGGCTTGTTCGTGGCCAATTCACTGAAGGAGAAGCCGCCGATCTCTGGCGACAAACTTGGTCCGCTGCTCTTCCGCAAGCGCGCCAGACTCCTCAACTTCAATCGCGGGGTGCTGCAACGCCGCTATGGGGAGGCGCTCGAGCCCCACGTCTGGGATGCGGTCATAATCCTGAATTCGATCGGGAAGGAGTATCTTCACTTGATGAAGACGTTCGCTAAACCTCTATCGATACCGGCGCTTGCGGCGTACTTCGCCGACCGGATGGACGATCTGGTTGCGGGCTTGCTCGCCCGGAAGGCGCAGCCGATGCTTCCGGCCAGCTTGATGAAGGAATTCGAGTCCGAGCAGCCGGAGACGCTGCGGGAATCGATCGAGCGCTGCGGCGCCGTGATACTCGAGCAAGCGGCCTCCACGATCCGCGAGCTGAGCGTGCCAAATGTGCGAAAGCGGGAGCTGGAGCAGATCCTGGAGTTGCTTCGGGAAGAGGGGGGGAAGGACGAGCCGAGGCGCTTCCTCGTCACGGCGCTGCTGAACGAGTTGGCGACCGAGCACGAGCTGGCGCCTTATGCTGCGCGAATGCGCCTGTGGGCGGAGCAGGTGCTGAAGGCTTAGGATCTTCTAGCGTATTTTTTCCCATTCGCACATTGCGGAACTGAAAACTAATCCTACACCGGTAATGGCAAGGAATTTGCCGGCATGCTGGCGGTTGAGGCGCGGTTATACTTGGACGGCGGTGGGAAGGTGCGGACACGCGCTAAGATGGGCTTTAAAACAGCATAAGGATCGTAGGAGATTGAGGCTAAAGATTACCCGCGCCGATTTCGACATACCTGATTAACATAGCTCCGAATTGGGCAAGTGTCGGGTGTCAAAAACATAGTCCCACCATTAAAAGTCGCGTAAATCGCGGCTTTTTCTATTGATGGGATCAAGTTCTTCTCCTTGATTGGTGACAATAACTTGATCCCATTCCCGTTTGCGAGTACAGGTGCGAGGCCGCGGTATGGCAATCGCAGGATTGGTATGCGGAATCGTCGCAACGGCTCTCAATGTACTTGCCTTTGTTATCTCGTTCGTGGTTAGCTTCACGAGAGCTATAAATAACGTGTAAACACAACATTACCGCTTTCCCGAAACAGGGAAAGCGGTCAGACTGTTTAGAAAAACTACTTTTGGGACCTTGCTAAAAGGAATGTGTATAGATTTATGGGGTATTGTCGGATGTCAAGAATGTGTACTGATTGCTGCTTGATAACAAGAATATGTACCTATTCCCGATATTTCAATAAGCTAACGGGCAGTTTTGCTCAGCATGGCTGTCTGCAAAAAAATTCATATTCCCCCTTGATCCTTACGTAACGTAATGATTTATTATGAACGTAACAGCAGGACGAAAAACTGGCCAACGGCCAAAAAAAACAAATAAATTCGAAGTCGGAGGAGAAACGGACATGAGAAAACTCGTATTGTTCATGCATGTGTCGCTGGATGGGTATGCGTCAGATTCGAACGGAGGACTGGATTGGATTCCGTACAACGAGGAATTAGAGAAATACGCGGAGGAGGTCGTAGCCGAAGTCGGCTCACCCGTATACGGACGTACGACGTATCGGATGATGGAGAGCTACTGGCCCACGGTGCTGGATGATCCGAATGCGTCGAGGCACGGCATGGAGCATGCTAAATGGTTGCAGGATGTTAAGAAGATCGTCATTTCCGGCACGATGGACAAGGCGGAATGGAACAATACGATGGTGATCAAGGACAATATTGCAGAGGAAATCAAGGCTCTCAAGGATCAACCTGGCAAAAATCTCGTTATCTTCGGCAGCCCGGGGGCTGCGAAGACACTGCTTGAGCTCGGCCTGATCGACGAATTCCTACTGACGATTTGTCCGGTCGTCCTGGGCGGCGGAATATCGGTATTCGACGGGAGCGTCGAGAAAATCAAGCTCAAGCTGCTGTCCAGCCTAACGCTCAAGTCGGGCATTATCGCGACCCGTTATGAGTTGGAGAAATAGTCTACAATAGCTCAATTAATACATAACGGCAGCCGGCCTGAACGATCGGCTGCCGTTTCTCAACTCACTGGCAGTTATGCTTGGTGAATGTCTTAAACTTTACAAGCGAACATATATTCGAGATTATTTCTGCGGGTGAATTTACCATAATTAAGTGGAGGCGAGACTTTGACTTTGCTAAAATATTACCTGGAGCATGGAGTTACATATGGCGCAGTGCCGAAGCATCGACTTGAGAAGCCAATGACGCAGCAATACGGTGGGGGAGCTTGTGGACATTTGCCAATTGAGTCAGCCGGGAGTTTCCAAGCATCTCCGAGTCTTGAGGGAAGCCGGTTTGGTTGCAGTACGATCGGTTGCTCAAAAAAGCATCTATTCTCTGCGTCCGGAGCCGCTTCAGGAAATCGGTTTCACGTCGTCCGCTACTTCTAGGATTTGAATATTCCAATAGCCTGTCAGTAATTAGTTTTGGTTCTATGGCTAATCATTCAAGGATTCAACCGGAGGAACGAAAATGAATAAATCCGAACGTTTCTGGGACAAAACCGCAAGCCAATATGATCAAATCGAGATGAAGGATGAACAGACTTACCGCCAAATCATACAACGAACGAAAAAGCATCTCAAAATAAGCAACTTGGCGTTGGATCTCGGCTGCGGAACTGGATTAATATCCAATGAAATTGCCGAAGATGTAAACGAGATTCATACGATAGATATATCTTCTAACATGATCGCAATTGCCGAAAAGAAGGCAAAAGAGAGCAACATCGCAAATATCAACTATGCCCATACGACCATTTTTGATGATAGGTATAAGGAAGAGGCATTTGTTGGAAGATGAGCATATCGTGCTACTTAGAATAAATGAACTGTTGAAACCAGGAGGATTATTCATTTCTGCAACACCCTGCGTGGGAGAAAAGATGCTTCTGAGAAACTTGTTAAGCTTTGCGGGCAGAGTTGGTTTAATGCCGAGTATAAGACCATTTAAAATACGTAATCTGGTCCATACCATTGAGAAAGGGAATTTGTCAATTGTCGAAACAGATTGCTTGAAGAAGAGTTCTCAAGAATATTTCATTGTTGCTAGGAAGGCAATCATCTAAAAGAGTCTTCGTGTCGGAGATCAAGAACAATGTCCCATAACAAGTCGCGTAAATCGCGGCTTTTTTGTCTAATGGGATCAAGTTCTTGTCATGGACTAGTGACAAGAAACTTGATCCCATTCCCGACGGGAAATTAATTGCACTGGGGCAAGGGTAATTAAGCTAACGGGCAGGCAATAACCGTATCACAAAGGTAATCCAGAGTTTGCAAACAAACAGGCATTAACTCTTACGGTCTTGCTGCCTGTATAAGAAGCGCTCGGAAATTATTAGAACGATGACGGAGTGCTTCCGGGTACGGCGGATATCTCGAATGTAAATCGAACGGGTGCGTCTCCGCCCGTGTCGATGTGATACCAGATTTTCTCAGCAGGAATGACGAATCCTAGAGCGCCGTTCGCTTTGCTGACATCATCGAACAACGTGTCGATTTCCCTTGATTCTACCTCGAAGTAGATACCAAGGGTATTCCCGTTTGTCAGATCAAACGTTTCGTTGAATAAGCCTGTGTTGAAATTATGTGTGTAAGGGTATGTAATGTTATCTTTGTACGTGTAGTAGAGGTCTTGTCGAGGTAAGTGCCATGTGTGGTTCCCGATCTTTACCTTGTAACGCCATTCGTCGTTGCCGCTTTCGTTATCTTCGAACACGGTGATGCTTTTCAGGACAACGATTACCCGGGTCTTGTTGCCTGAAGGGAGAGGGTCGTTCAGCCATAGTGCACCAGGCCAAGCCGATCGAACGGACTGCTCGGAAGGCAGTACGAGTTCAGGCGAAGGATAATCGCTCTCTTCTTCGACGGGAGGAGGCGGATTATCTGTGCCCTCACGGGGCAATGCGAACACCGAAGCCGAGGAAACAGTTAGCGTCATGAGGGTACTGAGCAGAATGAACAACGTCTCCCTCCACTTTTTCTTCATGATTGACATTCTTAAATCTCCTTTCCGGAAATGGTTGGTCTTGCAACTGTATCGTACCGAATATCGTTGTCATTTGACCAGTTACCCCCGTCATCATCGCATTTCCAAACAAGGATGACTTGAATGACAGGTTGAATTACAATATAGTCCTAAAAAACCATTAATTTAAATATTATGTTGAAATTTGCGATTGCGTTTTTTTAAAAAAAGATGCCGTACGAACAATTCGCATCAATAATAAAATATCGATAAGGGAGCGATCCGAGTATCTCCGCGGACCGCCGATCGGTGTATGTTGCTGAATGGGTCAAGGCAGTCAATATAGGGTTAAGAAATTGCCATCAGGATGAATCCTGACGGTTTCTTGAACATTGTACTTCCAGAAACCAAAATAAAAGATCAATCAGCAGGCCCAAAATACGAATAGCGGACCAAGATTACAAGAACATTAAGTCAGATAGAGACATAGAAAGAACAAAAAGACGTTAACGAAACGGGTTCTGGACATTGCAAGCTGGAAATTTTACAGAGAATACAGCGAGTATTCGACTGCATACGAAACACGGATTTCGTGAAGTGTCATCCCTCTGCTTTCACAAGAGTAGTATTTGGAGGAGCGCTTACACTGCTAGGAGTTAGGATGTCGCTAAAAACCGTGCCGCCATATGCGACGCGGGTTTTTCGTTTCGGACTGACAATAAAGTGAACGAATCTCGTCCGATTGGAAGTCCGCGGTTTTTTTCATCTAACGGATCAAGTTCTTACCATTGGGAAATTGTTGGAGGACAGGAATCTATACCGATTGCCGAATGGGTCCAAGAATGTGTTCCGAATGCAGCTATTAAACTTATGTACGATCATTATGCAAATCCCGAAGTACACTTCAGTGATAGGGCAGCTCAATTTTTTCGCGATTTAACAACGGAACGACGTACGGAAGGGGAAAGCCGGTTTCTAAAAAAAAGAAAATTTAACGGTGTTAAGGAAGGTCTAAACTTACCAGGAGGGCATACGCCCTCCAAAGAAATTTTAGTTGTACTACAGCAAGCTATTCCTTAACCGACCCGATCAACAACCCCCTAATAAAGTATCGTTGAAGGAAAGGATAGAACAGAACGATCGGACCGATTGTGACGATCGCTGTCGCCATCTTTATGGATTCGGTCGGAAGATGCGACGTCGACATTGAGTTTGAAGTTGATTGCATCTGTTGAATCATGCTGATCTCCGAATTGAGTTTGAATAGCAAGTACTGTAGTGGGTATAAATTCGGGCGATCGACGAGCATTATGGCATTAAACCAGTTATTCCAGTAGCCGATACCATAAAACAGCGTGATGGTAGCTAGTACAGGCAGGCTAAGCGGAAAAAAAATCTTGAAAGCGATAAAAGCATCATTCGCTCCATCGATTTTGGCTGCTTCGACCAGCGTATCGGGAATCTGCTTCATGTAATTCCGAACCAGGAACAGATTAAATGGATTGAAAATAAGCGAAGGGATAATTAACGCCCATATATTGTTTTGGAGACCAAGCTTGGTGCTCATCATATACCAAGGGACTAACCCCGTGTTGAATACCATCGTTACAAAGAAAAACATGGCAAGGCCGTTGCGGTACCGAACATGCCGCGCAGCCAGCGTAAAACCTGCCATTGATGTGATTATTACTGCAAGCGAAGTTCCCAGCGCAGTGACGGTGATGGAGATCATGTAGCTCTGCAATAACGGAGAATTGCCTGAGAAGAGCAGGCGGTAAGCGTCGAAGGACAGCTCCTTTGGGAAAAAGCTATAGCCTTGACTCTGGATCGAGCGCTCATCCGTTATCGAAACAATGAGCACCAGTAGCAAAGGCAATGTACATACGAAGGATAAAATGGCAATAAACGTTTTGTTGGCGAGATCAAATAGGTTGTAGGTTCGCATATAGACTCCTTTCTCGATTAGAATAGGGAATTATCCGGACTGACTTTGCGCACGAACATGTTTACTCCAAAAACAAGAATGAATCCGACAATGGATTGGTAGAGCCCTACGGCCATCGCCTGAGCAGGGTTGCCTATCGTGCGCATAGCCCGGAATACATACGTATCGATGATGTCGACTGTCGGATATAGCAAGCCGTTATCCTTAATGATTGCGTAAATCATATCGAAGCTGCCGTACATTATTTTGCTTAGCGCGAGTAAGGAAAGAATGATTACCGTAGGCATGAGCAAAGGCAAAGTAATGAATCGGACCTGCTGCCTGCGATTCGCGCCATCTATCGTCGATGCCTCGTACAAGGAGGAATCGATACCTGCAATAGCCGCCAGATAGATGATGAGCGAGATGCCGACCTCTTTCCAGACGTTTACGGTGACGAGAATCGGCACCCAATAACTCGGTTCAGAATACCAGTTCTTCTGCGGAAGGCCTAGCCAATCCAGAGTCTGATTAAGCAGTCCGTAATTTGAAGCAAAGAAACTATAAACGACGTAGCTGATGATGACCCAGGACAGGAAATGGGGAAATAGGATTGTGGATTGCATGATCCTGGAGAAGCGTCGGCCTTTTAACTCGGTAAACAAAATAGCGAGCAATAAGGCTGCAGCTGTTCCGACAACAATAAACAGGAAGTTCAAACGGATCGTATTGAATGTGACTTGCCAAGCGCGATCTGACAAGAAGAAGAATTTAAAGTTATCTAGGCCGACAAAAGGTGATTTCCAAATACCAAGCTTGTAGTTGAACTTTTGGAATGAGATCAAGATATAAGGCAGCGTCAGGTAACCGAAAATGAACGTATAGATAACAGCTGGTAAAGCGAGCGAGTAAGCCACATAATTTTTCTTTAGTTCCTTGATTGGTCGTTGGATGTTGCTCAGGTTCATTCGAAATTCCTCTCCTCTGGATTGGCTTATAACTAAGACTCTATATCTATACTATCCCCGCGTCATTTCGGATTAAACTTTGAATTATTGCTTCCCCAACACTTTTCCGCTACTAGATATTTCGCTTTTTTAAATTAACTTCGATTTCCGGCGATTGAGTATGAAGCGTACTAATTACTTGCTACAATGTTGAGATCAAAATGTTATTGCATTATCAGGGGAGGGGGGCGTATATGCAGATTCGTAATAAAATATTTTTTTATGCAACCTATCGCAAGTTGTTCCTGAGTTTTTTATTACTGCTCTCCTTCACGATCGGAATAGTTTGCACCGCTCTCTATACGTTCTTTTCAGCCAACTCGGTAAAGGAGGTTGCCGGCATCTCTCAGTCGATGCTCCGTCAGACAAGCTATGTGGCGAACATCGTTAACCAGCAAGTGTACGAGATCGGCAACAATTTGTTAAACAATCGTGAAATCGTAACGGGTATGTTTAATCCGGAAACCGATCGTCTGCAAGAATATCGCGTCGTACGCGCCTTGACGGATGTGCAGGTAGGCTACCCGTTTTTGAATTTCATCGGCATCTATAACGGTTACACAGAACGTTATATCAATAATAAGGGAGTTAGCCGCCAAGCTGAGACGGAACTTCTGGATCGAATTTCGGAATCTACCGAAACTGCGTATAGTAGCCTTTACCCGCGAACATTCGAAAATCCCGTCACGGGGACCAGCGAGCAGGTGTTCACCTTCGTGCTCAAACCGGGGTTCAACTCTTACCTGCCCAAAAAGGGAGCCATCGTCATCAATATCAACGAAAGCTACATCCAAGAGCTTGTTCAGCAAATGCGTAGCAATCGTTCCGATTTTATTGTCCTCGCCGACGATATAGGCTCCATCCTCATGCAAAGCGACAGCGAATCTCCGCTTGTAAACGTCGACAGCAATGCTTATCTTAATCGGATGCTGACTTCAAAAGAGACAAGCGGGAGCTACACAGTAAACATTGCCCACGAGAAGTATCTGGTCAGCTATGTCAAGTCCGAAGAGCTGAATTGGTCATTCGTTAGCGTAAACCGTTACAAAGACTTGCTATCGAATCTCGGAAGACTCCGTTCCATTGTGCTGTCTATTGCATTAGCGATGCTTCTAATCGGAGTTGCAGCGGCAATCTGGGTGACAAACCATATGTACGACCCGCTCGACAAGCTGCTGCGCAAGCTGAATTCAACTTACGCTGTTGGGGGGAACGGAGAAAGCCGGAAAATAAACGAGTATTCATTGCTCGGCGAAGCGTTTCAAGATATCACGAACAAAATTGCGTCCATAAGCCCGGCATTGCAAATCGCAAAGAAGAGCCACCTGCTGAATTACTTTAAAGGGAGCCAGATTGACCTTGCGAATCGTTATCGGGAGCTGCTAAAGGGCCACGATTTCGTCGCGATTGTTCTTAAGATCGATCGCTTCGCCGCATTCAGCCATATGCACTCAGAGCAATCGCAGTCGCTAATCCGATTCGGCGTCTGTAACATAGCTCAGGAATTGACGGGAATGGAAGCAATCGTTGTCGGTGCAGATGAGATCGGAATACTTGGTAAGCTGGATTCTCCGACTCCTCCAATTACGTTGCATGATAGACTGCAGGACGTTCAGCGGCTTGTCGAGGAGTACTTCAAAATAACGGTATCCATCGGCATCGGTACGATCGTAAATACGGACATTGAGATTCGCGATTCCTACGAGAAGGCGAAGGAGTCGCTTTTAAACAGGTTCTTTGCCGGAGCAGGCAGAATCTTTTACGGCGATGACGACAATGAATCGTCAGAGGAGCTTCGTTACCCATCTGCAATTGAGAAGGCGCTGGTGGAATCGATTCTGGCTTCTCACGACGATATCGCCGTTAAAGAGTTCGATTCATTGGCGGTCTATGTAGCCGAGCTTCCGTATGACCAGGCCCTGCTCTGTCTGAATCAATTGGTTATATCGATGTATAGGAGCTTTGCCATAGTTCCCGCTTGTAAGAGCGAAGCAACCGCGCTAGTGGGCATGGCTACAAGCTTGACGCTATATGAGACGTTGGAGGAGATTATCTCTGAGTTGAAGCGGATCTGTATACAAGTCTCTGAGGCAATTAGATCCAAGTCGAAAGGTAGACAAGGGGAGGTTATCGAAGAAATCAAAGCATACATCGAGCAGACTTACTCGAAACCGGATCTGTCGTTGGATTTCATCGCCGATCAGGTTCAATTGACACCGGGCCACCTTGGAAAAATATTCAAGGCGCAAAGCGGATTGTCTTTCAATGATTACTTAAAAAACATACGGTTGGAAAAGGCGAAGGAATTGTTGCTGGAGACGGACGACTCTGCCAATACGATTAGCGAACTGATCGGCATCTTTAACACGACGTACTTCTATACGATTTTCAAAAAGAAATATGGCGTATCGCCGGCCCAGTACCGTGCGGAAGCGCGGTTGAAATTACCAGGAGAGAAAACCGATAATCCCGATTAATTGAAATAACACTCTGAATTGCTGCTGGCAAAAACCATTAAATCGAAGCGATCTCCGGATTTCGAAGTTTACGTTCTTTCAGGTGCGGTCCTATTATGGGCATGTACTTCAAAACACGATTAAAGGAGAGGGGATCGTATGATCGACAAGAAATTTGGTTTCAAACGTCCGCTGACGCTGCTACTTGGAGTTGCGCTCGTGACGTCCGCGCTTGCGGCCTGTTCTAATTCGAAGAGCGAGAGCAATGCATCCGAGGGAAGAGCTGAGCCGGCATCCACAGCTAGCGCCAATAGCGGTGCAGGCGGAGAAAAGTTACCTGTTCGTTATGTCATGCCAGGCACGGCGCCGCAAGATCAGGCTATGGCGGAAGAAGCTATTAATAAGAAGCTGGAGCAGGACGGACTTAATCTGACATTCGAAGCAATCTACATCCCTTGGGATGTCTGGGATCAGAAGACGAACTTAATGATGTCAACAGGCGAAGAGTTCGAGTTGATCCATATTATGCACGACTTGAAGGGGCCGAATATCCTCGCGAGTAATGGTGGTATCATTCCGATTGACGATTTGCTGGACAAATACGGTGCCGACTTAAAAAAATCGCTTCCCGACTGGGTATGGGATGCGGCCAAGATCAATGGGCAGACGTACTTCGTTCCGGACTTCTGGACCGACACCGCCTATGCTGACGGAATGATCACCATTCGCACTGACCTTCTCAAACAAAACAATCTGGAACCGCCGAAATCGCCAGAGGAATTGCTCTCGATGTCGGAGGTATTGAAGAAAAATTGGCCGGAAGACAACAAGGATGTGTACATCCGAGTATTAAAAGAAGAGACCCCGGCATACCTGCACAAGGCTTACGATACGTATCCGTTTACAGTGTTCCAAGATTTGATCTATGTGGATCAACAAGGTAACGTGAGACCATGGATCGAGACGGATGAATTTAAACAAGACGCTAAGTTTTTCCGGGAAGCCTACACCCGTAAACTAATTAATCCGGATATTCTTACAGTCCCGAAAGAGGTCGAAAGCAAGGAAGAATCTAATGGCAGGTTCCTTTATCGTGAAGCAGAGGCGCTTATCGGCGACTTGGCAAATAAAGTCCCGGGAGGATCAGTAGATACATTCTACCTTAATGACAAGCCCAATTTCCGATCTTACGGCGTTCGCAACTCCAACGGTGTGTCTGCGACCAGTAAGCATCCTGAAGCGGCTATCGAGTTCCTGAACTGGCTTTACAGCAAGCAGGAGAACTTCGATCTTGTCTTGTACGGTATCAAGGATGTCCATTGGAAAGACGCTGGACCTAACAAGATGGAGTTGCTAAAAAGAGACAATAATAATGCCCCTGCTTATCAACTGCAATACTGGATGTTGGGGAACATCAATTTGGGTCGCTGGACTCCGGAAACGCATCCGACCTTTGTTAAAACCAAGA
The DNA here is from genome assembly GCF_014107495.1 of Cohnella cholangitidis. Taxonomy (GTDB): domain Bacteria; phylum Bacillota; class Bacilli; order Paenibacillales; family Paenibacillaceae; genus Cohnella; species Cohnella cholangitidis. The sequence goes on along the minus strand of NZ_CP041969.1, from coordinate 6,337,007 downwards.
CGACGATCGATGAGAATGCGATCAATAGCGTCACGGTAGGTTTTAACTTCGACGCGAGTAAGGTCGGGGTGGAATATTCGAACACTCTGACAGAGCTTAAGACAAGCATCTACCCGCTAAAACTCGGTTTACTCGATTACGACAAGATGTTCCCGGAAGCACTCAAGAGGATGAAAGCTGCAGGCTTGGACAAGGTCGTTGCCGAATATCAACGGCAGTTTGAGGAATGGAAAAAAAGCAAAAATTAAGTCGCTTAAGGCATTTAAGGAATTAGAACACATCATAGAGGGAAGCGGCCAAGAGGCCGCTTCTTTATAAATTGGTTCAAAATGCATTAACAGTAGTCTAACCCACCAAGGAGTGTTTGTTATGCAAGCTCGAATCAACGTTAATCTTACGAAGAAGCAGAATATTATTCACGATCTTGTCTACGGGCAGTTTATTGAATTTCTGGGAAGGTGTATTGATCAAGGTATTTATCACCCAGATTCTCCGTTGTCCGATAAAAACGGATTTCGTCAAGACGTTCTGGAGAAAGTAAAGGGGCTGCAGCCTCCGCTTCTTAGATTTCCCGGCGGCACCATGGTGAAATTGTATCACTGGATGGGCGGCATCGGGGCGAAGGAGGGGCGCAAGCGCCAGAGCAATCGGATCTGGGGTGGGATCATCGACCACGCATTCGGTACGAACGAATTTATTCAATATTGCCGAGAAATCGGAGCAGAGCCATTCATCATCGTTAACATGACGACGGGGACGGCAGAAGAAGCGGCCAATTGGGTGGAATATTGCAACGGAACGGGCGATACTTACTATGCTAATCTGCGCAGAAGCCATGGATTCGAAAAGCCGCATAACGTGAAGTACTGGGGACTTGGCAACGAGGAAGCTGCGGTTCCCGATATCGGCTATCTTCACGATCCGCGCGAATACATTAAAGCCTCTTGGGAATTCGCGAAGCAGATGAAGTTGGCCGACCGTTCGATTAAGCTGGTGATAGTAGGGGAAAAACCGGAGTGGAACAAGGCAATTCTGGATGAGCTTCATCCGATATGCGATTACCTTTCGCTTCACTATTATGCCCGCTCGGAGAACGATCACTTTGCCAACTTGTTCGATCATGCGGTCCGAATGGAAGACATGATCGTCGATGCAAAAAAACTGCTCGATCGTTATCCCGCAAGTGTCGAGTCCTTCGATCGCTGGTATCGCTTTCCGCCAAGACAGCGGGAAATTCAGATTGCGATTGACGAATGGGGGATCTGGCAAAATCAGAGTTCAGATGACTACGAGGCAGATATGGAGGCTGTATTCAACTGGAAGGAGGCTCTGCTCGTCGCTAGTTTATTGAACGTAATGCAGCGGCAGAGTCACACGGTGACGATGGCGACTTTTGCGCAGATGGTCAACATTCTGGCACCGATCTTAACGAACGAGAACGGCTCGTTTTGTCAAACGATCTATCATCCGTTGCAACTCTATCGGGAACACAGCGGGAATTGGAAACTGTCTTGCGAAGCAGAATCAACGATGTTATTGGATGGAGATGGAAAATCAGCAGTAAGTGCTTGTCTTGATATATCGGCTACCTATCATGATGAAAAAGGCGAAGTGATCATTGCCGTAGTCAATCGCCACCCAGAACAGTCTGTGACTGCGGCAGTGTCATTTGTCGGCCCGGAAAGCTTGGAGATCTGCGAGGCGATTGAATTGAATTGCCCATCGTGGGAGACGGTTAACGGCTTTGCTATAGCAGACCAGGTGACGCGCATGGCAAAGACAGATGCTCGGTATGACTCGGAGCGAAGGTATGTATTCCCTCCTCATTCAATCACGCTGCTTAAACATCGCTATTTTATAGATGATTAAGTGCTGTAAAAGGGCAAAAAAGCGGGGACTTAAGTTAACTATTGAAAGCTTGAGAAATCAAGCTCAGCCTGTTGAAAACCTTCAACAGGCTTTTTTAGTGCGCCCGGCATGGGCGCGGACAAGAACATGTATTGTTTCTCACGAGGCTTAGAACACAGAACAACAGGACGGACCTATGTTTGCGTTAAATGAGCAACCAGTATTCAATTTATTAAATGGCAGGATAAGCACCTTACAAAGTTGTAAGGTCATGTAAGGGAAATCGATAGCTTAGGCCAGCCTGGCAGGATAACTTTAGAGCAAATAGGGATTTTCTAAAGGAGGAATCGAGATGAGGCTGTTTGAACTGTTGCTTTTGTTGTCAAACATCGGCTTGTTTGTCTTAACAGTCCTATTGAAAGAAGGACGGCGTAGAATTCCAGTATTCGTTGTAAGCGGGATCGCCACGCTTTTACTGGTCATTCATTGGACGGTGGAAGGATACAGAGTTCAGCTCTTATTCCCATATTGTATAACGATCATGTTTTTTGCCATTTCAGGTTATTGCTATTTTAATAAAAAAGGCCACAAAAAAATCCCGCGATTCGTGTTAGGTTCAGTTTATACCGCTATAGCGATCATGCTGGTCGTCACAGCGGGTCTCATGTACGCTTTTCCGGTGTTTAAGCTACCTGAGCCGACTGGCAATTTTAAGGTAGGAACGCAAACTTTTCATCTCGTGGATACAAATAGGGAAGAGATTTTCGACGAAGCTAGAGATAGTAAGAGAGAGTTGATGGTTCAGGTATGGTATCCGGCTCAAGCAGGCACTGGCAAATACGCTCCCTTTATTCCCAATACCTCGATTTTACGTTATATGGCTGCGAACTATGGCCTTCCCGGGTTTACATTTCAACACCTGAAGTATGTATCCAGTCATGCTTATTCGGAGGCTGAAATATCTTCGGCACAGACATCATACCCGCTGATCCTTGCGAATCCCGGCAACGGCTCTTGTAGGTTCCTCCACACGTCGCTAGCCGAAAATCTCGCGAGCCACGGATATATCGTAGCCGTGATCGACCACACCTACAATACATTTGCAACCGAGTTTCCGGACGGTCGAATCACGACCAGCACAACCGACGATTTATTCTCGCCCGACCATGATTACCCGACGGAAAGAGGGAATCGCGACAAGTTGGGTAAAGTGTTAACCGACGATGTGACGTTTGCGCTGGACCAATTCGAGCTCATCCAATCGGGGCAGATTCCAAGTCATCTACAAGGGAGGATTGATCTCGGTCATGTCGGGGTGTTCGGTCATTCCATCGGCGGAGCGACGGCTTATGATGCTTCTTACGATCCGCGTATTGCGGTGGGAATAGACCTTGATGGAGGGCTTTATCGTCTGAGTGACAAAGAGGGGCTGCGAAAGCCATTTTTGTTCATCAACTCGGAAAGCTATTTCGAACAATTAACAATGGTGATGGATAACCGGGTCTACACGGATGCAGAGATTAACCGTATGGGCTCAACAAGAGAGTGGGAGGATCAAGTAACGGCGGATAAAAAGGTGGAGCTCGAACGGACACGCGAAACGGTCGAGGAAGGGGGACAAGTCCTCTATATCGATAATACGGAGCATTTGAATTTTGCTGACGTACAGTTCATTTCTCCGATTTTTAAGATACTGGGCATTACAGGAAAGATAGCGCCAGAAAGAGCGAACTCCGTTATCAATGCCTATATGCTGGATTTCTTCGATATGTATCTGAAAAATCAAGGCGGAATCTTAATGAAAGGAGCGGATAGCCGTTTTCCGGAGGTGAAGTTCGTCACCTCGCAATTTTAAATTACGGAACAGGCTACCAATTGGGATCATTGCGCAAAATGTCGGGTGACAAGAACATAGACCGATTGAAGTCCGTGTAAATTCGAGAACCGAGCTGAGCACGATCATAAACGTGATTGACGCGCGCAAGCTTCTGGATACCTATCTACATTCATCCAATCGGGAGACCCGGCTCTACAAAAGCCAAATCCAAGTGGCCGGATGGTTGATACTCAATAAAATTGATCGTGTGCCTATAGAAGTTCTACCTGAATTAGAGCAGTGGATTCGTAAGTATAATGGATATTCCCCTCTCTTAGCGACGATAAGAGGGAGCGAAGGATTAGGTTTCTTGGATTCAGAGCTACATGTTAATCTGCAAGCTCCATTTCATCGATCAGAAATGAAGGGAGCGGAGAAGGAAATGGCTACTTGGGAGGAGGAGGGAGAGAACTCCCACCCCTCCTTAGCAGTAAAAACTTATTACTTGGGCGAGCCCATCAATCGGAAATCGTTCCAGTCCGCTTGTGTATCCCTACACAAGGGTTTACATCGAATGAAAGGAATCGTCCAGTTCGAAGACAAGAAGGGACTTCATCTCATCCAATACGCTTATAACGAACTGGAGATGATGCATATTCGGCCTCAGAAAACCGTACAAGAAGTCCTTGTCGTCATCGGGGAACTTGAAGCTCTGTCCATGTTCAATGAAACGTTACTCGATCTTATCGGATTCTAAGCAGCTTAAGAAGCAACACAGCCCGCGAATTGTTCCCTAAACCAGGTTTCATCGAGGTTACGCCCAATTATGACGAATTCGCTAAGCGGGGTTTCGTTGCTCTTCCAAGCGCGATCGGCATAGGAACTGAACAACATGTGAATGCCTTGGAATACGACGCGATTGTCGACATCCTTGATTTGGAGTACGCCTTTATAACGAAAGGTGTCCGTTCCATGGTCCTGCAGCCAATCGCTTAAAAAACGGTTCACCTTGTCTATATCAAGAGGGCGGGTCTCTCGGAAATATAACGAGGCAACATCGTCGTCATGATCATGGTCTTCCTCTTCTAGGAATCCAGGGTCGATCTCCAGCTTCGTGGCCAAGTCGAACGCTTCGATGCCGAGGATATGAGTGATATCAATTTTCGATTGTTGGGTTCGGTATTGCTTAGCAGCAGGATTCATGGCAAGAAGACGTTGCTCTAGCTGAACAAGATCGGTTTCAGCCACTAAGTCCGTCTTGTTCAGAAGAATGACGTCCGCGAACGCGACCTGCTCTTGCGCTTCATGCCCTTCGTCGAGATGCTGTCCGGCGTGCTTTGCATCTACGACGGTGACAATTGCGTCCAGTCGGTAGAAATCAGCAATGGTCTCGTCCACGAAGAAAGTCTGGGCAACGGGAGCAGGATCAGCCAAACCGGTCGTTTCGATTAAAATACGATCAAAGCCGCCTTTACGAGGGTCTCCATGGCCTAGCTTCGCTTGCATTAGCTCGGTTAGGATCCGAATCAAGTCTCCACGGACCGTACAGCAAATGCAGCCATTGTTCATTTCAATGATTTCCTCGTCTGCGCCTTCAATCAGTTGATTGTCAATGCCGATCTCGCCGTATTCGTTAACGATAACGGCAATTTTCTGTCCGTGATCCGCGGTTAGAACGTGGTTAACCAACGTTGTTTTACCTGCGCCTAAAAATCCTGTTAGTATGGTGACCGGAATTCGATCATCCACTTCTTGTATCGTTGCCATGGTCTTCACCTCATCTTTAATAGTAATCATTACACTTAGTTGAGTATAAAATTATAATTTTTTAAAGTCAAATGAAGCTCAAGTACTTGTGATTTCGTTTATTTGACACTATAATCGTAACAATTACTATTAGTTAAGGGGGGAGGAAATCTGTGAGCACATGGGATTTGCAAGGCTTACAGACCCATTTGCTGATTTGCAACGGCGAGAGCTGCATGCTTCGCCAAGGTGAAGAAGTGACCATCGCAATCAGAGAAGAGATCGCAAGACTAGGCGCCGATCGTTTTATACATACCACTCGTACGCGTTGCAACGGAAGATGCGTGGATGCTTGCGTCGTCATTGCCTACCCGGAAGGGTCATGGTACAAGGATATGACTCCTGAATCAGGTAAGGAGTTAATCCAGAACCTGATCGAGGGGAAGAAACTTGAAAGCCGACTTATCTATTCCTTCGGTCCCTATGCCACGCCAACCGGAACTTCTGTGAAAGGAAATGCCAAGTAGCTATTCACGTGCTCAAATCGTAATGATTACGCTTTTTTTTGAAAATATATTAGTCATCCTCCGGAGGAAGTTATGGAAAAATGGTACGAGGAGAGCTTCAATGAGGATTATTTGCTTATATATAAACACCGCGATATGAAGGGAGCGGTGCTTGAGGTTCGCAAGATGATCGAATGGCTAAAACTACCAATACAAAGCCATGTGCTAGATCTATGCTGCGGGGCAGGCAGGCACGCTCAAGCGCTCGAGGAAATGGGTTACCATGTGACGGGCATAGACCTGTCTCCTGTGCTGCTAAGGGAGGCGCGAACTGCCGATCCCAATAATCGAATCCGTTGGATCGAAAGCGATATGCGCTGCTTGCCGTCCGAAGAGAATTTATTAGGTGTGTTTGATGCCGTCGTTAATTTATTCACTTCCTTTGGCTATTTCGAGGAGGACGGAGAACAATTAAAAGTATTGATGCAAATCCATCAGGCACTAAAACCGCAAGGACGGTTCATCATTGACTTCATGAATGCACGTTACGTTGCCGGACATCTTGTCCCCTTTTCAGAACGTATAGTGGAAGGAAACGAAATTCATGAATTTCGCTCAATAGAAGAAGGGTTCGTCAAGAAAGAGATTATCGTTCAAGAACCCGAAAACCAACTCGTCGGTATGTTGAACGAGTCAAGCTATATTCGCTCGATAAGTTAAAAGAAATGCTGGACGAGGCAGGTCTGGCCTTAGACATCGTCTATGGAAATTATGACGAGGGTGAATATAACGATCAGGAATCTCCTCGAATGATTATTGTAGGTCATCGAAAAAACTAAAGAAGGATTGATTTGAAGGATGAGCAACTGAATCCGACGATTCATATAACACAGACATCGTCTGCAACACGTTCTTGACGTCACTAATCGTAAATGTTACTTTTAGTAAATGTAATAGTTACGATTAAACCTTATTTAAAGATCTCATTTAAGGAGTGCATCCTAAAGATGAATCTAGTGACGGATCAAAAAGCTCGTATAGCAAGGCTGGACACTGAGCAGATCATTCAGATGATTGCCCGCAAAGGTTTACGGGTCACAGAACAGCGCAAGTCGATAGCCAGTTTGTTCGCGGAAACCTCAGACTTGTTAACGCCGATGCAGGTTTATCATGACCTCGGTACCAAGCATCTAGGATTGAGCTTTGATACGGTATATCGAAATTTGAAGTTATTACAGCAGATGGGGGTGCTAGAGCCCTTCTATAATAAGGATGGGGTAAAATTCGCTGTCACGCGTAGTCCGTCCGATTTTCAGCAACATTTTGTTTGTATGACTTGTGATCATGTATACCCGTTTGAGTCCGCTTCATCGACCGATATGCCACGACTACCTGCTGAATTTACAGCCGTCAAGTTTAGGCAAGAGGTTCTGGGCTACTGTCCGGATTGTAGCCATTTATGAGGAACTGATCCGTATAGAAAGGGGAGAAGAAATGATACTTACATCCATGAAAAACGTCATTTTCGGTTATGGGGACACTCCATGCTTGGAAGATGTCGATATCGAAATCCATAGCGGAGAGTTTGTAGCCGTTACTGGACCTAATGGAGCATCCAAAACGACGCTGCTCAAATTGTCTCTTGGTTTGTTGCAACCTTGGAGCGGTGCGGTTACAAGAGCGTTTAGACGTGAAGACGGGAAAAGGCTCGTTGTCGGCTATGTCCCGCAACATATTGCTGCTTTTAATAGCGGATTCCCCAGTAAAGTATTGGAATTCGTGCGTTCGGGCACTTACATGAGTAACTTTTGGTTTAGATCTGTTAGTCGAGACGATCAGGAACTCTCTGAGCAATCCTTGAAGCAGGTCGGTATGTGGGAACAACGCAATCGTAAGATCGGCGAACTCTCCGGGGGCCAGAAACAGCGGATATGCATTGCGAGGGCGTTGGCTCAGCAACCGGACTTGCTCGTCTTAGATGAGCCATCGAACGGGATGGACACCGAAAGCCGGTCCAGGCTTTATTCATTACTGCATGGTCTAGTCAAGGATCGCGGGATCACCGTCTTGATGGTAACCCATGGTTTAGCCGAGGCAAGCCCTTACTTGGATCGGATTATCAGACTTGAGAAGAAGGAGGCTGGGGGATGGAAATGCTGCACTACGACTTCATGCAACGGGCATTTTTCGCCGGTGGGCTGATTGCACTGGTTGCTTCCGTTCTTGGGGTGTATCTCATGCTGCGAAGGCAGGCTTTAATGGCGGACATGCTGTCTCACGTATCGCTTGCGGGTGTCTCGGCAGGGGCATTGCTAAAATTTAATCCATCGCTGTTCGGTTTCATTATCGCTTTGATCGGTGCCGTCGTCGTTGAATCCGTCAGAAGGTCTTACAAAACCTATTCCGAGGTGTCCATCGCCATCATTATGATTGGAGGGTTGTCGACGGCTGTCGTGCTCATGTCGATGAATCCAGGTATCAGCCGCGGTTTTTCATCATATTTGTTCGGATCTGTTGTGGCCGTGCAGAAGACCGAAATTTACCTGATTGCTGCTGTAGCATTCGTTGGAGCAATTTTCTTCTATGGGTTGAGAAAACCGTTGTATCTCATCACCTTTGATGAGGAAACAGCAAAAACGAATGGGGTACCGGTAAATTTTATTTCGTTGCTGTTCAGTATCATAACCGGGATGATTGTCGCCGCAGCGATGCCGATCGTAGGCGTGTTGCTCGTGTCTTCCTTGATCGTGCTTCCCGCAGCGCTGGCAATTCGATTAGCGCCGGGCTTTGCCGCGGCTTTATGGCTTGCGATGCTAATCGGGCTGACCGGCGTTTTCTCAGGACTGACAGCATCTTACGCGTTCAGCACGCCTCCGGGCGGAACGATCGCGTTGACATTGCTTCTTTTTCTAATTGTCGGCATAAGCGTCAAGAAAGCTGTCGTACATGGGAGGAAGCAACGCAGCAAGATGGAAGGAACAGACGGCATAGACGAGCAGGGCAAGGATCGCGAGCAAGCAAGGTTAAGCCAAGAAACACCGGTTGTTCATTAATGTATTGACAAGAATTAAGGGGGAGATTGAAGATGAAATTAGCAAAAGGATTGGCTGGGGCAGCGATTGCGGTATTAGTATTATCGGGATGCGGAAATTCGAGCGGGAATAGCGAGGGTAAAGGGAATAAATTGCAAGTGATAGCCACTTTCTATCCCATGGTAGAATTTACGCAACAAGTCGCGGGAGATCACGCTGAAGTGGTCGGTCTTATTCCTTCCGGAGCAGAACCGCACGATTGGGAACCTACTCCGAAAGACGTAGCAGCTATTCAAGAAGCCGATTTGTTCGTATATAACGGTGTGGTAGAAGGCTGGGTGAATAAAACGCTGGAGAGCGCGAAGAACAATAAACGGGTTGATGTGAAAGCAACCGACGGCATATCTTTAATGGAAGGAACGGCAGAGCACGAGGAAGGACAAGAAGACGAGCATGCCGAAGACGAGCACCTTCTCGATCCTCATGTATGGCTGTCACCGAAGCTAGCGCAACAAGAAGTGCGCCATATTCAAGCAGGACTTGAGAAGGCTGACCCTGACAACAAAGAAGACTACAAGAAAAACGCCGAAGCGTACATTGAGAAACTTAAAGCTTTGGACGAGAAGTTCAAGAAAGAATTGAGCGGAGCCAAGCATAAGGAGTTTGTGACCCAACATGCGGCATTCGGATATTTGGCAAAAGAGTATGGGTTGACTCAGATTCCGATTGCAGGTCTGTCACCCGAACAGGAGCCGTCTCCTGAAGAAATGGCAGAAGTGGTCAAATTCGCTAAAGAACATGATGTCAAGACAATCTTCTTCGAAACGTTGGTTGATCCTAATATCGCCCAAACGATCGCGGATGAAATAAACGCTAAAACAGGCGTGCTCAATCCGATCGAAGGCCTAACGGATGAAGATATAAGTAAAGGGCTTGATTACATTGGAATTATGGAGAATAACCTAACTGGGTTGATTAAGGCTCTGAACGAATAAATAGCCGCTCAGATGGAAGGCGTTGTTCTTGCTTTGCTTGGTCCAGTTCATAGTTATTATGGATACATTATTATCGTAATTTCTCTCGTAGCGATTAAAGAAGCAGATTTTGTTGGGGAACAAATCATCAGGTTCATCAAACTAATGCTAACGTCACGTCTGAAAATTTCAATCAGAGTCATTCAAAAAAGCTGATCCCATGTCGAGGATCAGCTTTTTATTGTATAAGTAATAAGGGGGAACGTAAGTTAACTTCTGTAAATCGGACAGAAAATCTCGGATGTCAAGAATGTGTACCGATTGTTAACTAAAATTCCAATAACAATCAGAACACTTCCAATATATGCTAATATTGAGTGAGTGGTTAGATGAATTAGTAGTTGGGCGCAAACACTGAATATTCCTGAACTTTACGAACTAGAATACCTATTTGAGTGTGATGTAAAGCTTAGCGAGGAGGGGGGATGGCAGAAGATCGCCATATTGATTATAGACAATCAATCACATATATTATAAATGATGAGGGAGGTATTGAAACTAAATATGATCAATAGAATGACTTGGATTTTAACTTTGATTTTAATTGCTATTGAGCAAGGTATTAAAATTATCATCAATAGTAAATTCCTTGATAAAAGCGTGCCTATTATTCCTCCTTTTATATATTTCGATCCGATGTTCAATAAGGATTACTCTTGGTTTAACTCCATGCTTCAATTGGGAGTTGGGAAGACTATCCATATCGCACTAGTTGTAGTAGTAATTAGTCTAATTTATTTGATCTATCGATTTTTAAATAAGTCTTTAAAGTTTGAAACTAATTTAATTCATGTAATGTTTTCTTTTATAATTGGTGGCGCAACATGTTCATTAATTGATAAGGTGTTTTGGGATGGAAGTTTAGATTACATATTATTACATGGTCTATTTACGTTTGATTTAAAAGATGTATATATTAATGTCTTTATAGGATTGTTTATTATAGGTGTATTTAGTAAAAATGAAGATTTTAAAAAAATTAAAGATCAAAACATTCTCTCAAAATATATGGCAAGAAAATTTTTAAGATAGTTTAGTAACAGGTGCTTTAGTTTAACAAGGGATTCCAACAACATTTTAACGAAAAATACGCTAAGCCTTCGGATGTGGCCGGCTAAGCGTTTTTTCTTACTCTAAGCCCAATAATCAATCATGAGCACATAAAGGCCCGTTTGCGTTCAATCGGACACATGAACATTGCCCCATAACAAGTCGCGGAAATCGCGGCTTTTTTTTAGTTATGGGATCAAGTTCTTGTCATTGGACGATGTCAAGAACTTGATCCCATTCCCGAATGTAAGTTTAATTCAAAGCCCACTCCGTCAAAGGAGTGGTCTTGTGTTAATATTGATATGTAAAACTTGTGGACAAGCATACTTTCTGCTTAGATACATTGCGGTGAACCGTTTCATCAGTAGCGGCAAGTTTCTGTTGTAAAGTATTACGTTTCAAGGGAGCAGTCAATGAACAAAACAGATCGTTTGTTGGCCATCGTGCTGGAGCTGCAAGGCAGGAAAGTGGTACGTGCCGAAGATTTGGCCGCACGATTTGAAACCAGCGTGAGGACCATCTATCGCGACATTCAGGCGCTCAGCGAAGCAGGCGTTCCGATTACAGGCACTACAGGAACAGGGTATTCCTTAATGGAGGGATATTTTCTACCTCCGATCAGTTTTACAATAGAGGAAGCCGTGACCTTGCTTATAGGAACAGAATTTATCGAGCAACGATTTGATGATGATTATCGTGATAGAGCTAATGTGGCTAGGAGGAAAATCGAGGTCACTCTATCAGACAGTGTCCATAGCGAGACCTCCCGTATACGCAAGTCGCTGCGATTGCTCGATCCTGGCAAACAGGCAGCTCCGTCAAACGAAAGGGAAAATCTCGATAAGATCCGCCGAGCTCTATTAGATGGGCGAAAGATCAGTTTTCATTATTCGAAAAGATTTACGGATTCCACGGGGAGCCGCCATAGCGAACGTACCGCCGCTCCCTATGGTCTTGTACTCGTTGAAGGGGCTTGGATGCTTGTGGCCCGGTGTGATCTTCGCCAAGACATCCGCCATTTCCGGTTGTCCCGAATGGCTGAACTTATCGAACTGGACGAACGATTCGAACTCCCGGAGCATTTTGACTTAAGGGAGTATACCCCTTTAGATGATCGCCACTTGCGAGTCTGCCTTCGATTTAATCACGACATCGCGGATAAGGTGAAGGAATCGAACTATCATTACATAGAGGATATGAAAGAGCATCAAGATGGATTGGATGTGGTCTTACGCGTTCGTCAGCTGGATGAATTGTTGCAATGGGTACTTGGCTGGGGAGCGGGCGTATTAGTGTTGGAACCCGAATCATTCCGAAATCGAATTCGTGAGGAAGCCCAAAAAATTCTAAAACGCTACTGACATAACGTTGTTAGTAGCGTTTTTTTATAATTGGACATGTAATTACTGACGACGTGGATCGTCTCGTCGAGTTCTATGAGAAAGTCATGGGGATTTCGGCGGAGCGACCCGCGCCCGTATTTGCCGAACTCGTTGTGCCATCATGCACCCTTGCAATCGGCCACTCCCAGACGGCACAGCTTTTCGGCGCCGCTTCAGTAGTGGGTGCCAATAATCTCACTGTCATTATTGAGTTTCGCGTTGACGATGTCGAAGCCGAATATGTGCGCTTGAAGCCATTTGTCGATAATTGGGTAAAGGAACCGACCACGATGCCGTGGGGGAACCGTTCTATGCTGTTCCGCGATCCCGATGGCAACCTTCTTAACTTCTTCGAGCCGGTGACCGAGGATGCGATTAAACGATTTAGAGGTAGACATTGACGGGCAGTAAAGGATGGCCTTCAAACTTGCCGTTACAGACAACTCGGTAGAACCGTATCACAAAACAAGGCCAGCGCCGCGGCGCTTTTTACTGCTGGCCTTGCTGAACGAACTGGTTAAGGAGCATGAGCTGGCTCCCTATGCCGTTCAGAAGCGGATTTAGATGGAAATGTTTATGAATGAATAATCACGAGGATCAGTCGCAGCATAGACAGCGAAGAGAAACGTAGGGCAACCCAAAAAACTCTGATCGTATGAGGTCAGAGTTTTTTGCAGAGAAAAACGCGGGTTCCCAAGGATCAGTCTTTCGGTGTCCTATCAAGAAAAAGGCGGGTAACCGTGGTGTTATCTCCCTGGTCAATTTCCTTTTGGGTCGCTTTTTCTTCTAATTCATCGTTCATGTTCATACCGGGTGCAATCGTCGGCTCATCATCATTTTTTTGCAACTTCATGTCACCTCAACGCAGCTTTTTCAATTAGCCTTTCAGGATACTGCCGAGAATATGCACGAACTCTGCTGCGGATTGATCCATTGTCCGCATTCTCATATTTCTGATTAAATCGGACACAATAATACGCACGCACCTTCAAGCAATAAAGGAGGAACATTTATGTCTAACAGTATAGATGCGATACGCGCCGACTCCCAAAATTTCCTGGATGATACCGAGGACGAAGTGAAAGCCGTTCCACAAAGTACGCAGGGCGGCGAAGCCGTTGAAGCAATGGTTGCGCATATCAATAAATATGATGTGCCAGATGAGAAAGAAGATAAATAAGTCCAAATAAACCCCAGCCAATTGGCCGGGGTTTATTGTTAGCTGCAGATTCGGGTGGCAAGAACATTTGGCCCAATAAAGTCCGCGTAAATCGCGGCTGTATTGTATTGGAATATTAGACTCCGAATTCCGCCAACCTAAGTGATGTTGAGAAACAAACAGAAACAATGAAACGTGCCCCTGTTTGCGGCATACCTGGGCTTTTGACCAATTCGAACCTGATTTCAACCGAGAGGCGGCATTATGATGGCATTGAACGCTGTTGTACATACGTTGATGAGCTGGCTTGAAGATCATCGCGACCAATCGCTGCTCATTCATAAGCATGAGCAAGACGATTCCGACCATGTGCGAATTCAATTGAGCGGCGTCGATTTCAAACCGGAGACGGCATCGATTGATGGATACACGGACGAGAGTGCACTGAGACTGCATGGTGTGGGCACCGTCCTGAACGATGGACAATCGCTGCCCTTGCCGCAAAACGCATACGAGATCCCGGTAGCCGGGTTGACGCTGATGGAATCGGTAGATAACCGCATGATTTTGAGAACTAACATAGCTGAATATACGATATTCATCGATTGAAGATAAGGACTATTTCACCATCCAAGGTGAGGTTGAATTTCTACTATCGAATTAACGTCGAGAGAACAATATCGGAGATTCTTTTGAAAGCATCTATGGCGGATTCACCGGAGAGAATACGCCAAGTCTTCAACTAACTTGGAAATCAAAAAATAAATAAAACAAAAACTGGATGATAATATGATCCGGTTTTGTTTTATATTGGGTTGGATCGAGCAAGCTTTTTTGAATCGGCGAAGCTCAAGCAAGTATTGGCAGGAAAGCGAAGATGTTGAAGAGTGGAGACCAGAAGATTATGTCCCGACATTTGTGTCGTTTATGTCTGTACATTTGTGTCGTTAGACAATTGAACAATGTGTAGCGACAGGAACATGCTACAATAAAAAAACCGCATAAATATAAGGAATAACGAGCTTATTGTAGTATGTTCTTGTCCAGAATTAGCGACAAGAACATACTACAATAAGCTTTTTACGTAAAGAACATACTACAATAAACTCCAATCCAAAGTAATAACAGTAAAATGTTATTAACTTTTATTGACTGCTTCTATTTATGTAACAGTTGCACATTTTGCTTCATCTTCAAGAGGAATTTTCTATACATTGGTCGAAATTAGGAGAACAATGTAAGTAAGCATAATGGAGGGTAAGTGTGATGGATGGAAAGATAAAGTTAAAGGATATATATAATGCAGTCGAAAACTCTAGAAGTAGATATGGAAAGTTAAAAAAATGTGAAATCCATTTTCATACTCCTGCTTCATACGACTACAGATTTTCTTTAGAAACAGAATATCAACGATTAGATGTTGGGTACATATTAGATGTAGCAGTAGATCAAAATTATTTAAGCTATGAAGTCGCGCAAACTATCAAAAATGAAATAACTGAATATGTTAGTGAGAAATATGTACAACAACTAAAAGAGTCCGGCAAACCATTTGATAGCTTTAAGGAATACATAACATATATGTTAATTGCACATAAACTTTATCAAAGTGATGTAGAAGTCGCGGTAATTACTGACCATAATACTATCAAGGGGTATAGAAAGCTAAAATATGCCATTAATGAATATTTTAAAGATAGAGTTAAAAACACAAAAGATAGGGAAGCAGTTTTTTTATTTTTAGGTGTTGAAATAACATGCTCTGAAAAAAACCACTTAGTAGCAATATTTGATGAAAATAAATTTTCCGTGATTCAGTCATTTTTAAGTGAAATAATTATTAGTGAACAAGAGGGAACCTATTATACAAGTCATTATCTAATTGAGAAAATTGTGAATGAGTACGATGGTATTGCATATTTAGCTCATCTAAATTCTTCCAATCTCTTAGGTAGTTATGGTTATAATAAAACATTATTCTCTATGAAAGAAATGCTAATCGCTGGACTTTCAACTCTTTCGAAAGAGAAAAATGTGAGACAAAGAATAATGGAATATAGTAAACAGGCTTCAAAATCATTAGGATTTATCTATGAGAGTGACTCTCATGAATTAGAAACAATAGGCATTCAAAATACATGGATAAAATTCAATGAAATCAACTTTCAATCTTTAAAAAAGGCATTTTTCAATTTTAGTATTAGTGTTTATACAGAAAAGCCACAAATATCTAATAAATATATTAAAGGAATTGTTGTTGAATCTGGACTTAAAGGGTTTCTCAAAGCTCAAGAAGGGAATAGTTATTTTGTACTTGAGTTTTCTAAAGATCTTAACTGCATTATAGGTGGAAGGGGGACGGGAAAGAGTACTGTATTGAATACAATTGAAACGATTTTAACACTAGAAACAGATAATATTGATACTCTAAAGTTTGTTTCAAGTCACGATATGATTTATATATTATTTCATTTACTAGGAAATGATTACATTATTCAATTTATTCCACAGGTTGAATATCATTTTAGTCAACTAAGATTTCTAGATCGTGCATTTGAGGATGAAGAAATGCAAGATAAATTACAAAGTCATTGGATCAACCTTTTTCGAGTGAAAGATGAAGAAAGCTTCATTCCAATCTCAAGAAGGGAGTCTATTGAAATCTTGCAGCAAATCTATAGACAAGGGTATTCAATTAATAACATTATTAAAAAAATTGACTCTGGAGAAATCAGTGATTTTATTAAAGAAACTATTTTTTATGGTGTTAAGTATTCTGTAATTTCTGACTTTATGATTGAATTGAAACGAATTAATAAAAGGTCAAGATTAAAGTTTTTGCGTTCAAATCTTATGAAAATGACAGGAGAAATAGAGAGAAGAAGAGAGTTCGTTGAACAAAAATAAATGGATTCAATGAAGTTTATGGGGATACTATTAAAATTACTTATTCACCTAAAGAGAAATTAACTGATTATTTTCTAGATAATCTTTTAGAACCAATTTCAAGTAAAGAAAATTTATTAAATACTTATCTTACTTGGTACGATGTAGAACGTTATATTCATTTAATCTGTACAAAAATTGACTTTATAGTCTTTCTCGAAAAATTATTATCACGGAAGTATCGTGAATTGGAAACGTACATTAGTCTAAAAGATTTGATTGACTACGAACGTGTATCAGTAAATAGATTATTATTTGATTTAACTGATGATAGGCTTGTTGATGTATACGATCAGATTGCCTCAGTATTAACTATGCATTTCGAAAGATTAATTTTTAGTTTAGAAAAGTGGTTTGAAGTGATTGATGAATTTACTCTTGAATTCAATGTAAACTCAAGGGAGTTCGTTAAACAGTCTAGGCCTGTTATGAAAAGGATAACTGATTTATCTCTAGGACAAAAAGTAGTAGCAATCTTATCATTTGTGTTTAAGTTTGGATACCATGTCAATGATAATACTCCATTAATAATTGATCAGCCGGAAGACAATTTAGATAATCAATATATTTATAAAAATCTTGTTGGTAGTTTACGTGAAATTAAAAATACTAGACAAGTTATTGTTGTAACTCATAGCTCAACAATTGTTACGAATGCCGATGCAGAACAAGTTATAGTAATGGCATCCGACAATGAGAAAGGATGGGTTGAGAGATGTGGTTATCCATCAGATCCAATAATAAAACATATTATGAATTATCTTGAAGGCGGTATTGATTCTTTTAGGCATAAGATGACCACATACACTACTATGCTTCCCTCATAATAGGGAGGGAATATTTATATGTTCGGGTGCAATTCAAAACGCGACTGGTTTGTTAATTAGTGAATCCAAAAGTTCAAATGTAATAGTGGATTGAGTATGATCTAAGCGAACTAAAATGCTCATGTCCGTTTGATAAAGTCAAGAAACGCCGTCACAGACATACCAATAGTGATGCTTATATTTTCCTGGGTTACAACTAAATAAAACAAGACGCCAAAATAGAGCGTCTTGTTTTATTTTAAGTACAAAAGAAGCATAAGCGTTCACAACACAGTTTTATTGATTCTTGACATTAATCGGTACAAATTCTTGACACCCAACATGTAATACGGAAAAGTGCGTTCACAAGAATTTCTTCGAATTCTCGTGATCGATTGGCATGCCAAAATTTAAAAAATCCCTCCAATTATTTTAATAACTTCTTGCTTCTGATTTCTTTATTTAATTTCAAGAATTTCATCAAATAATATCCTATATTGTTCTGGTAAAGATATACTTACAAGTTTATACCAGGTTTCTTCAGAAATATCTATATTCTCAACACACCATATCTTATAATGACAGTCCTTTGTAGTATAGTAATCAATTTGTACATCTTCTTTTGAACGGTCATCCTGTTTATCACAGTACTTATCAATAGGGTATTGATTCTTTATAAAATCAATATGCCTAAATGTTTTCCGGAATGGATAATACTTTCCATGAATAAAAGTGGTAATTATATTTTTAACCTGTTTGCTTCTATCAACATATGGTAGTTGTTCTACTTCAATATGCCAAAATTCTTCATTGTGAAGGCTGTCGTAGTCCTTTTTAATTACCATAAGAATTTTGTTATATGTTGATGGGTCGAAATGCACGATAATATTTTTTATTTGTTCTATTTTTGTATTAGAAAATCGAAATGATGGGCCTCTAAACTTTTCAAAAGCTAGACGTTGAGCAATATTTGCTTCTGCTAATGGCGTTGCTAATCGTTCATCTAATCTCAAATAAAAATCTGCTTTTTTCAAATCTATATTGTCAGATATTATCTGAAACACAGCTGGCATTTTGTCAAATAATTCAATTCGATTTCTATCTATAAATATATTATAAAGATAATATTTATTATCGAATATAAAACCATTCTGCCGAAAATCAACATTATTTACTTTAGTAAGTCTGTAGTCGGTGATAGGATAAGTAAATCGTTCGTTCGGAACAATACTATCAAAATTCCAATCTTTATATATATTCCCATCCAGCACAAAACAAGCAACTGCACAAGATAAAATATCTACATCAATTATAATGTCATTTGGTAAACGAACTTCTCCTGAGACTATAGAAAATCTCTCTATATCATTTAAATTCTTTGAAATACCATAAACAAGAATGTTCTGCGCAACAAAAAAATATGAGGTATTACCCTTTGAATTTGCGATGAAATACAATATTTCTTCTTGAGACAAACGGCTTTCAATGATTAAACGCTTTGTTTCTTTACACAATGAACTAATATAAAATGGAATACCATTCCATTCACTTCCACTAAAGTGGCGCCATAGTGGCAATTCTAAATGACAAGTGTAATAACTTGTATTGTGATAAACATCCATAGATTTTATCTTTACTATTAGTTCATCCATCCATAATTCTCCAATCCTAATTAGGAAGTCTATATAATCTATACCAATTTCGATAAAGGGTGATCACCAGAATAATCCTTTTAACCCCTTGTTATGTCATATCAAAATTTTCGTGGACTAGCAATGGACTGCTACATATTAAATCGCTTGAAAGTATTTGCTTAGAGGATTCTCCGCGGAACTGATGTTACCATTTAGAAATATTATTTTCAAAAAATCCTGAGGTTACACATTTCTTCGTTACAGATGTTTTGGTAGCATTATGATATATTAGAAAAAATATGGGGGTGTTATCGTGGATCCTATGATTTCGTTAGCTTTTTCAATTCATTCTACTCCTGGGGTTTATGCTGTTTTATTAGGTTCTGGTGTTTCCCGCAGCGCACAAATACCTACTGGCTGGCAAATTGTTCTTGATTTATGCGAGAAATTAGCAGCTGCACATGGGGAAAATACAAAAGGTTCTCCTGACCGATGGTATACAGAGAAATTCGGGCTAGAAGTTAGATATGATGATTTACTCGAAACGATCTGCAGTACGCCCGACGAACGGCAAGCATTACTTAAACAGTACTTTGAACAGACAGAGGCAACGCGTGAATCAGGGCATAAACTACCAACGCCTGCACATAAAGCGATTGCTTGGCTAGTTAAAATGGGATACATAAGAGTAATTCTTACAACAAATTTTGACCCACTTATGGAAATGGCACTTCAAGAAGAGGGGGTATCTTTTGACGTAGCTAGCACGGAAGACGCGCTAAAAGGCATTCGCCCAATTATACATTCAAATTGCACGATCATTAAAATTCATGGTGATTACCGGGATACACGGATTAGAAATACACCAGAAGAATTAAGTGTTTATCCAGATGAAGTAAATACAGTTTTAGATCGAATCCTTGATGAATTTGGTTTAATTGTAGCAGGTTGGTCGGGGGAATGGGATGAAGCATTGAAAAAAGCTATGTATCGCGCCATCAATAGGCGCTATTCGTGGTTTTGGCTCGCAGTTGGGGGTGTGTCAGAAGCTGCGGAGAGGCTAATTCAACATCGCCATGCAAAGGTGATTCGAATGGACGGGGCGGATAACTTCTTTGAGGCACTCAGAAACCAGATTGAGGGTATCTCAAACGCCCAAAAGAATCATCCACTAACATTTGATTTAGCCTTAGCCTTAAGTAAGAAGTTAGTTTCAACCAATCAAAATATACTTTTGCAAGATGTTATCAATGAGGAAAGCGCAACCGTTAGAAATAGAATTTTAGATATGTCTTTATCAGGTGTGCAAGATGAATTTTTAATGCAAGTGGAACAATATCCTCACATTACATCTAAGTTATTGGGCTTAATCATCCCACTAGCTGCTTTTGGAGATGATCCACTACACCATGAAATATATAAAAACGCACTTTCTAGAATAGGAGGATCCTTACCATTAAAGGGCGGTTCAACTTGGCTTATTCAGTTAAGACATTACCCCGCACTACTAACCATGTATGCTGCAGGTATCTCGGCAATCGCATATAAACGCTATGACTGGCTAAAAACCATTTTACTTCATAGGGGCCGGTATAAATCAAATGAGCGCTCCTTAGTCACCTTTATTTCAGAGCATCATGTATATTCAGTTTTCAGTAGTAGTGAAAAGATTCTTCCGGGAAGAATACCCAATGCATATACACCTGCAAGTGAACATTTATTTGAAACACTACAACCATATTTAAAGTCCATCCTACCTACTATTGAAGAGTATACAGATTCTTTTGATCTGTTTGAGTGGTTACTAAGTGTGATTTATATTGGACACCACGAGCATTATTTGGGGCCTTGGACACCCATTGGATGTTATACATGGAGGTCGGGTTTTAGACCATTGCTCGAAAACTTACTACAAGATGGAGCAATGTTAGAAGAACAGTGGTCGTTGATCGTTGAATTGTTCGGTGGGAATATCCAGTTGTTTAGAGACAGTCTAACTAAAACGGATGAGTTCCTACTTCATACTAGAATTCGTCCATATGAGAATCTTGTTCCAATGCTATCCATGTATAAACAGTCAAGTGAATAATTTTAAGGACGTAATTTTCAAACTCTTATTTTATTATTCAGTCTGTTAGGGAAAAAAAGGATTGAATACTTCTCCAAAAGACTAATAGCTTAGAACCACTTATGGAAAGCTCACTGAGGCTAATTAATTGATCCTTAAGCAGTAAGCTGTCTATCATAGCATTCTTTCTGCTTTCAAGTTACTACTTAAACAAGTATCGTAAAACAATATATTAACAAAAAGAGGATACTTGAATGCCAACTTACTTAAGAAAAGATTCGATTCGATTACTTGAAGCAAGTGCAGAATCTCTCAGTCTAGCAATTGCGGGTTTAGGACTACCGCGAAGGTTAATCTTAAGGGATGCTAATGTAAATAATGCAGCTCCAATTGGACTTATTGGAGTTTCAGCTGAATTAGCTATGAGCTCGATGTTAATTCAAGTTAATGGTCCGGATGCCTTACAACTAAGTAATGGTCATTTTAAGTCTGGTGCAACAATATTAGAAGAATTCAGAAGATTATTAAGAAATCCAGTTCCACGATTAAGTTTTATCTCAAAAGGGATTCAAAATCCGACAGAGCACCTTACCAAGATTTATGAGCACACCCGCAGATTTAAACTGCTAATAACTTTAAGAGCAAGTGGTCTTCATACAGGAAACGGACCTTCATTTGATGTGAGTTTAATTGCAGCTAATGATGTTATTTCTTTTCTAAATGAACTAGCATTGTCAAATAGAATTAAACCATACCTTCCCAATATCCCTCAAACACCTAACATAGTTAGGGATAGGACACTTGTAGTTGAAGATATAGCACGTAGTATTAGAGAAACCACGAATCTGAATGAACAAGCACGACTATTATCTTCAGTATTTTTAGTATTGCCAGAAATACCAGAAGAACAGCCAGAATGGCTAAATGCGTTTGACAGAATTTCTATTTCACCACGTGAAGGAGATATTGCTTATTTACTAAATGTTCTTGAGAATGCAGTACCGGCTACTCTTTTAAGAGTAAATGGTGGGGGGGAAGGGCTTCCTGTTGTTGTTCGAAATAATGACCCAAATGCATTACCCATAGCCCCACAATATCTAAGGAGAGAATTCACGCAAATTCGTGATCAATGGTTCGCAGATATAGGTAATGCAAACGGTAGATTGACACAAGGTACATTAGATCTTCCACCTGCAGATTTTGTTCTCGATGCATTTGTATTACGATTGAACAATCTGAACGTTATACAGACTGGTCAATTCTTAACTCCACATGAATCATGGCCTTTTATTGTCTCCAGTCTCTCGGTAAACGGAACAGCGGGACCATTCTGGTTTTTAGTAAGAGCAACTGTTGACTTAAATCAATTAAAGGCTCAAATTCTAAGGGTAATTGAAATTGGTTCAGGTTATTTACGAAATAGAAGGACTGAAATAATTCAAGGCTTAGATTCAATCATTAACAATACTCCATTATCTGAAATAACGCCATTTGTTCAGGAACTCTTATTAGCCCATGAAAGCGCAGAATCTAAGAAAGAGCACTTAAATGAATCAATACAAAGAAGTAAAGGATCTTATAGGGAGTTATCTAGAGATGCTGAGGTTGTTATCACTGAAGCATATGAAGGAAACATAAGCATTGGGGACGTGCTAATAGATATTATTGAGAATAGAGTTCAAATTGATGATACACGATCTAAATTGTACTGGATTAGAATTTTGGCTGAGTCTGCTTATGATGAGGAAGATCTACCTGGTCTACTAGCAGTATTAAGCACAGAACTTTATATTCCAGCTCATACAGCTGCAAAGAAAGCAATCAGATTAGTAGATTTTCTATCAAATGGACCAAGTATTGAAGGAAACTAATATTCTAAGTGTTGAAAGAAAATACCGTATAAGACTGAAAAATAAAGTTATAGAGTGAGACTAATAATGCGCCATTAAGGTAATGGGCAGAAGTTGAATTACATTATGAATCTGGTACATATAAACGTATTTAGATTTGATGGAACGTCGACACATGTACTGAGAACGGTGTTGTGCTCTATAGGCTGATATTATCGAGGAGGACTTCACCATATGATCTTGCCTGAAAACTTGCCATGTCTGTTCTGTCAAACAATCGGCCAAACCCAAATTAAAGACGAAGTTTTGTATTTCTCCTGTCTCTGCACCGCAGGGAAGGGCTGGTATACGATTGATCGTAATTGTTATGACGACTATAAGATGGGACAGTACCAAGAGCACATCATCTCTGGTTACATACGTGAGTTATCCGAAGATGCTCAACGTGTACATATTGACGCGGACAATATTGACCAGATCGTCCGTTCTCCGCTCATTCCGAAACACGTTCGTGATAAGGTGGACAAGTTGATCGTATATCTGTACCGAAACACTGCGGTTATCGGGGAACCGGTCTACTTAAGCGAAACAGATTTCAATCTGACATACTCACCAAAGTCAACGGAATTATATTCATTATTGGACTACTTGAAATCCAAAGGGTATTTAGATCCGAAGGGTTATGTAGACATCTCTTCACGGGGTACTATCATGACTCCAGAAGGGTTGGAGATAGGATACGACCTTCTTAACCGACGAATTAAGTCAACCCAATGCTTTATCGCAATGTCTTTTTCACTTGATCTGCTACATTCGTTCAAGGAACATGTCATGCCGAGGATCCGCGAGACGGGCTTTGAACCGGTCACCGTCGACATCGTTCAGCATAATGAAAACATCGTGGACCGGATCATTTACGAGATTAAGAATTCTAGGTTCGTAGTAGCGGATTTTACGCAGCAAAAACACGGTGTATATTACGAGGCCGGGTATGCGAAAGGACTCGGCCTGGAAGTCATCTGGACTGTCCACGAAGACGATATTAAGAACTGCCACTTTGACACGAGACAGATGAATCATATCGTCTGGAGGTCTGTTGAGGAACTTGGCGAGCGGTTACGTGACCGGATCCTTGCAACGATACCTGGAGCACGTCATACTAAAACCCTGTTAAGCTAAACGGAAAATGAAGTTCAATAAAACAGCGGTAATCTAGGACTTTATTTTCACATCTCTGGCTGCCGCTTTTTCTATTATTTGGGTCAATCTATTACTTATTTTTTCGAAGTCAGATGGTTTTGTGATTTCGAAAAACCGCGTAGGGTCAACACCTGTAGTCTAATACTTTATTTTCCTTGAAAACTAAGTTAACTTCAAAGTAAAAAAGAGCGATCAATAAGATTGCTCTTTTTGCTAATATTTCATGTGACTATTTGAAATTCAACTCTTTCATTTGTTACTTAGCATAATGTTTGTAAGCTCACTTGCCAGTGTTTTTGAACCAGACAACCCTTTTAAATACCGTAGATGTCCGTTAGATCCCCAATCAACTTTCTTTAGTTGAAATATTGCTCTAGTCATTGAGTTATAATCACTTTTTTTATTCTCAATCGAAAAAAACTCATTTAGAATCGATCCACCCGCAATAGACAAAGCATCAAGACAAACAATGTGTGTTATTCTATGACCACTATAATCTAGCCATTCATAGGTGAATGTTTCTTTTATAGAATTGTAGTAAAAGAGGGCAATGTTTAATTTTTCCTCTTTAGGCATTAAGGTGATTTCTTCCTTTTTGAACAAAAAGTGAAGAGTTCGATACAGGTTTTGCAAAGTAATGTGACGTCCTTTAACACGTCTACCAATAATACTTCCAATGTTATAAAAAGGA
Organism: Cohnella cholangitidis; assembly: GCF_014107495.1. Taxonomy (GTDB): domain Bacteria; phylum Bacillota; class Bacilli; order Paenibacillales; family Paenibacillaceae; genus Cohnella; species Cohnella cholangitidis. The sequence goes on along the minus strand of NZ_CP041969.1, from coordinate 6,312,239 downwards.
CTGTCTTTACGAACCAATAGCTCAGTAGCGATCCAACTTAATTCATCGGAATCTCTACGCAAATATTTACTTAGCGAAGGGCCGATTCCTTTTGCTTTTGTATTAATTGTATCAAATAATTGAATTTCCTCGTCTTCATCAAGCGAGTGAAAAGCGAGGAATGGAACCATGATATCCGCATTGGTTTCTTGAACATATCGTTTAATACCACCGACTCGATGTTGTCCATCCATTAGAGATGCTTTTCCTTTGCAAAATAATCTACCAATGTTTAACCTTTGCTTATCGTAGGCATTAAACTCCCAATTCGCACTTGCATTAAGAAGAATTGGTGTGAAAAGTGCATCGTCACCTTTAGAAAGGTAGAGGGCAAAATCATGACACCTTTTTGGGTCAACTGGTCTTTGATACCCCTTACCAGAAGCATCATCAAACGGTTTAACTACGGTCAGACTTAGTGCTACTGCTGCAGGTACACTACTCTGATAAATTACTTTTCCTCGCATTTTGCTCTGTATTACGTTTTCAATTACTATCTGTTGAGGCATAGTTCTATCCATTGATGTTCACTCCATGATGTGTTTATTACACAAATATAAAACTTATAAGTGGTTTTATCAATGGAATATATAGTATGGTGATCTGTCGTTCGCATTAATACTTTCCTACGCTTATTTCAGGTGGTGGTATGAATGGCGGAACTATCCAATCTAGTTGGAGCAAGAATCCGGCAAATAAGAAAAGAACGTGGGATAACACAAGAACAACTTGGAGAACGGGCCCAACTTCAAAGTACATATATTGGTGGAGTCGAACGGGGAGAACGGAACATTTCCTTAGATACTCTTGAAAAAATCATTGTTGCGTTGGAAATGAAATTGCCAGAGTTTTTTTACTTCGGGGATATTAGTGTTGATAGTCCTGACGTTGAGAAGGCGCAACTCATTAACACTTATATTTCAAAACTAATGCTTCAAAACAAGCGTGAGATACAGAGAATGATAAATATCCATAAAGAAGTGTTCGATAACTAATATCAACTTGCTTAGGCCGCCAATAATGGCGTTTTTTTGTGTTTTTAATCGCATTAACAGATATACTAGGAAGCTTTGTCGAATGTATTGATTTAATTAAAATACCGATCTATCGTAAAAAAATGAAAGGCTATTTGAGGTGATGGACCATGTATACACCGATAACTATTGGACGAAATATGAAGTATGGAAGTAATTATTGGACCGGTTTAAGCTCGAAAATTAATAGAAAAGTCCAATTCTATAGTGACCTAGAGTATGACCATTGGGTACATGTTGAAACTAACCCTAAAGTGAAGTCATTTTGTGAGCAGCCATTAAAAATACGCCACTCAATGAATGGAGAGGTTGTTGATTCGATTTTTGATATGTGGATCCTTTTCACCGATGGGACTGAGTTGTTCGTTGAAGTAAAATATCAATCAGAACTTCAACCTGGCAATCCTAAATATGAAAGAACTATTCGACAGACGAGTGCACAAGAAGAATGGTGCCGCTCAAACAATAAAAAATATCAAATCAAAACGGATGCGACTATTCGAAGCAACTCATTGTACCTATCGAATTTAAAACAAATCATTTCGTATACTCGGAATCGTATTGCGCCTATAGAGATGGATAAACATCGAATCATGAATTGTATAGAGGATAAAAAGATGAGTCTTCGGGACATTGAAAGTACATTGTATAGCCTAAGTCCTCAAAGAATCCGTGAATCGATTTGTATCCTCATTTACTTGGGATATTTCAATGCAAATATTGATTCATGTGTAATTGGACCTTCTTTGGAGGTGTGGAGAAATGCCCAAACGAAGAATAACTGAAGATCATTCTTATTCAAAAGAGGCATTGGATATAAAATCTTGGCCAAATGTACTAATAGATAATTTAACTCCTGATGAAAAAGAAGTTTATCTAAAGAGAAAAAAAGCAATTGATATGTACTTTAGCGAACACCCTATAAAAACAATTCGACAAGAAGTAGGAATTGATTTCAATACATTACGTAGACTCATTAGACGTTGCTTAATGCAAAATGCGAATGGTGAGGTTTATGGATATCGTGGCCTTATTCCGCAAAAAAAGCTGATTCAATATAAAAGACTTGATCGTGGAAACAGTTCTAATTATTCGGGCATGTTTTCCGATCTACTTAAAACTTATCCTATACTTAAAGAAGAAATTGAGGCGTATTATTTTCAAAATAACAGAAGAAAATTAACTGATCCCAAAATGAAAGCTAAATATATTCACAAGAAGTTTATTGAAAAGTGTAAGGCAATTGGCTTGAAGGAGCATATGTACCCATTTACAACACAAACATTAGCAAAACGTTCTTTAGAGCGCTACTTAAAGGAACTTGATAATCAGAATTTTGCTCTTGCTGCTAAACGTAGTGGGGAAGCAGCGTCAAAAATAGCCAATACAACTGGAATAAATAATGAACACAATTTATCAATTCTTCGCCCACTTGAAAGAGTACAGTTTGATGGACATAGAATAGATGGTATCTTCTCAATAACTTTTAAGACGCCAGATGGTGATGAAATAACCAAAGTCCTGGAACGACTTTGGTTGTTAGTAATTTTGGATGTCGCAACAAGAGCAATCGTTGGCTATTATTTAAGTGCTAATATCGAATATACCGCACCTGATGTAATGCAATGCATTAAAAATTGTGTAATTCCGAAGACCAAAAAAGAACTAACAATTCCGGGATTAAGTCATAAAGAACGAGGAGGCTTTCCTAGCGAATGTTTTCCTGATATGCAATGGGGACTTTGGGATGAGTTACTTTATGATAATGGCAAATCAAATTTATCAGCCCTAGTAACGGATCGTTTAGATTATGTAGTAGGATGCTCAACTAACGCCGGCCCAGTTGCAGTGCCTGTACGAAGAGGATATATAGAAAGATTCTTTGGGGTTCTTGAAGAAAGTGGCTATCATCGAATGATAAATACAACTGGTAACAACCCAAAGGATCCAAGAAGAAACAACCCAGAAATTAATGCTGTTAAATATTCGATTTCATTTGAACATCTTGAAGAATTAACTGATGTACTTATTTCTGACTATAATGGGACTCCAAATGAAGGATTAAATAATTTTACGCCACTTGAAATTCTTGAACAAAGAATTGAAAGAGGATTAATACCACGCATAATGCCTGAAGAAAAAAGAGGGGACGCCATTTTTCTATCTGCAAAAGCTAAACGTAAGGTCAATGGAAATATTAAAGAAGGCAGACGTCCATTTATCCATTATGAAGGTGTAGACTACAGAAATGATATCTTATCAAGAAGTTCAGAACTTATAGGGGTAACAATGGATTTGATCATTAACATTGATGATTTGAGGGTGCTACAAGCTTATTTACCGGATGGAAGTGAATTTGGATCATTAACTGCTGTCGGGAAGTGGGGTATAACTCCACATTCACTACAGACACGTTTACAAATAAATAAATTAAAAGCTAGGAAATTGCTATTTTTCACGTCAGAAGATGATCCAATAGATTGTTATCATCGATATTTGGAAGAACAAGCTTTAACTAATAAGCAAAGCAGAAATCGTTTAGTTGAACAGCAGCGGAAAAAGAAAAAGCATGAAAAAATAAATGATAAGAATGCAGATGAAAGTAAACTAACTGCAAATGAAGATCAATCAAATAAACCGTCAAATATCGTTGATATTTCTAGAGGTAATAATCCAATAAAAAGAGTTGAGAAAAACTTTAAAACCATTACCTTCTAGGAGGGAGGAGCAATTGCTAATAAATGCAGAAACTTCGTCCACACCGTACTTACAAGAGTTTCAACATAGACCACTATTACCTCCTCAATCACATCCAATTGAAACCGGCCGTTATCTATTACAGACAAATCAAATAGAATCTCTTAGAGAAACTTTATCGAGATGGATAGACAATAGAGTTCCTGGTGGAATTGTATATGGACGACCAAGGCTAGGAAAGACACGTGCAATAAATTTTTTAATGCATGTGTTACCAAGTGATTTCAATCAAAATATACCTATCTTTAGTCTTAAATGCCGGCAATACAAAAATGCAAACGAGGGAGTATTTTCGAAGATATTTTAAGGGACATTAAACATGCTCATCCATCCTCTGGAAAAGCTTCTCACAAACGAGATAGACTCACAAAATTCTTACTCGAAACGGTTGATGCTTCGAAGCAACATAGGCTAGTTTTTTTTCTTGATGACGCGCAACGCCTCGTTGAAATGCAATATGGTTGGTTAATGGATATATACAATGAATTAGACAGTAATGGAATATTTCTAACAGCAATTTTGGTAGGGCAAAAGGAACTAATTCATCAGCGAAGCGCATTTCAGCTTGCAAATAAATTGCAGCTCGTTGGTCGATTTATGATTGATGATTACAAATTTTCTGGAATAAAGACCTTAGATGACGTACAAACATGTCTTGCCGGTTACGATCAATATTCAGACTATCCTGTAGGATCTGGGTTGTCATTTACTAGATACTTTTTCCCGGATGCTTTTGAAAGAGGAATGAGGCTTGAGGATTGTGCGACAGATTTATTTGAGTCATTCGCTTCTGCAAGAAATGAAGCAGGTTTGTTTAAGATATCAGAGATTCCAATGCAATATTTTACTCTTACAATAGATTATGTCTTACGTCGTTTCGGAAGAAATGGGCATGATCTTGAACGTTTAAGTAAGACACAATGGTCAGATGCAATTAAACATTCCGGGTATATTCAATCAGAGGTAAATCAGGGGGTAACCGATTGAATTCAAAAATTATTCTTTTACCGGATAAAACAAATAAAAACACTCATTACACTTGGAATCCTGATTGGATAAAAAACTACGAATCACCTTGGAGTGTTTTTGAAAAGTATAAATATGCAAATTCTATTTTTAGCAAAGATTTCTTAACTACATTTGGAACTGATGAATTAAATGCATTAAAGCATTTATCATTGACCAAGATTAATACAAATTTAGAAAATATGGATCGGATATGTACCGATAAAATAAATCAAATATTATTGAAACCAGTAAAAGAAATCTCTCAGCAAAATATAAAACTCCTCAAAGAACGATTACCCCAAAAAAACTTATTTAGAGAAGAATTGACTTATTGTAAAATATGTCTTCATAAGGGATACCATAGTATATTTCACCAATTAAATGTGATTAATAATTGCCCCTTTCACCCGCATGCCAAGTTGTACAAAGGCTGTCCAAAATGCTACAAACGAATACTTTATTCAATCAATGATGACATATGTTTATATCGTTGTAAGTGCGGTTATGAATTCGTTAAAAATACCAAAAGTATGCTAAAAAAATGGGTTACACACAAGCCGGAAATTGTTTCGCCGGCTATTTTGCGTTTGCTTAAATTAAATGAAAATGAGATTGATTTACTGAAAAATGTTATCTTTATACAACCAAATGTATTAGAAGTACAAAATGACTTATTAAATATTTGCTTAAGTCAAGTAGATACAACATTTATGGATGACAGCAATTGCAAGCAAACAGTCTATTACTCAAATAAACTTATTGCAGGGAAGACGCAAAAAAACTACGAGAAATCGATAAAGAAAAATGATTATTGGGGGAGTATGTTCTTTAATGAGCGTATTGATGAAGAGATTTATGAGCAAACAGAAAAAACTTATAGTTCTTTGGCAGCAAGACTTCGGAGGACTGTTTTGAAAGATCATATACGTTGCTTGAAGAAAATCTTCAAAGAAAAAGAGACTTGTCCTTACGCATATGCATATTTGAACTGGAGAGTTTGTATTGAAGGTCTAATGAAACATTCAGATGTTATTAAACCACATTATAAAACTTACAGGAAGAACCACACGGGGCTTTTATCAGCGGCACATCAGGAGTACTTTAGGGGAGTAAGAATCTACAAAAACAAGAAAGAGAATGTATTAGACATTGAACGAACTAAGTGGGCAATTAATCATTTATTCTACCATATACTTTTAAAGCACTTTTATAATTGGTTAGAATTTGCCGCTAAAAAGAAATATATGATAGACGGTAAAGTGTACTATTATTACTATTCTCCATTTGTGGATGAACCATTACCTTTCGTTATGATTAGAAATAAAAAAAATCGAACTGAAGTACACGTTTGGGAGAACATTAAGTCAAAACATAAACAATGTCATTGTCCATATAAGAATCTGAAGAACGATAAAGAGTAGGGGGTGTCTTGTTTTATTTATGATTGAGATTAAGGACTCAAAGTAACAGTAATCATCCTTATCTGTACTAATAACTTACTATGTAGTTAAGTTGGAACTTTAGAAATAATTAATCAGTCATTCTCCACAACAAATGATTGTAGCTATATGACACTATGTTCTTGTCGCAAAACTTTCTTGAAGTATTACTTATGCCAGCATGTTCTTGTCGCAAAAACTTTTGCGAGTATGTTCATGTCGCGAAGGGTAGTATGTTCATGTCGCTACACAGTAATTTCGACTAGTGTTTAAGGACTCCGTATGTACATATGTGCAAAATACGGGTTTTGTGAAAAAGTAATCCGAAGATTTAAGTGAGCATATACAGTTACTATACTGTACGGCTATTGTACCAATCGCTTACTATATTACGTCATGTATGTATTGTGTTTATCTATTGTCTAATACAACTCAATCTTCTAACCAGAACTCATCGATCATTGTTATCGTTGAGTTCTGGTTGTTTAATATTCATAGCTTCGAATTTACTGTGTAATTGTTTGCGAATGCTTCAAACGTTATTAATTACTTGTTATTCGTATATCGATATTTGCTAACGAATTCGTTTTGCAATAACTTCATATGTCGTCATTAATTAACCATATTAATGATTATTACTGTTTTGCTGATCTTATATACATCATCACGATCATTTTATGATTGCTACATTTTTAAATTTGGTAAAATTTTCTTTTTAGGTATTATCATCAACCGCTTTCTTTAATTCCTCCAAATACCGGCGGCCGTATTTTTTGTCGGGTTCGAGGTAGGCGCCTTCACCCCATTCGTTCCAAGCATTGAAGAACATGAATTCCGAGTGATAGTTTTCTTTAGCTTTCTTGATGCCGGCGGATAAGTAAGCTCCGAACTTCTCCGGCGAAGCGCCTTTAAGCATAGATCCGTTAAATCCCCTTCTCGGGGTGTTGTCCCAGTCGTTAAAAGCTCCGAAGATAATTTCTTTTCCTTTGCGAGAGACATTGCGTTCTAAGATTCGCCGCCAAACCTCATCGTAATCATACAGCTTAAGAGCGCGTCGAGTTGCCGCGTTAGGGTTCTTAATCCTTTTGTAACGTTTAAGAGGACCTAGATCGAGCCGCATCGTATAGTTAGGTTCGAAGATGATCGTTGCTTCGAATCCTGGAACGTCCGCATCGCGAAAGGCGTTTATCGTCTCGATAAAATAGATTCCCTTCAAACCGTTTTCTTGGGCCAATCGCTGCCAGTATGCTAATCTCTCCGTACAATTCGGAATGCCTGCAGCGTTATAAATGACAAATATCGGCTTTCCTTGATAACGAATGTATCTAGGATCCTGGAAACAACCGAGCAAATAGTCGAAATGCTGCTTCCAGTCGCTCTCATCCCCGTAATCTTGGTGAAGAAGAAGCCGATCTTTCGTGGATTCCCCTACTCCGTTCCACTTTACCCAATTGTGGTTTGCCCAGCTTAAGCAAAAAGGGAAATCCGGTTGACCCGATCTTAACACTTCATTGAACGGTTTTTCCAACAACCTCTTTCCTTGAAACCAATAATGATAGTAACAAAAACCGTAAATCCCGTATTTCCGTGCGAGATCTGCTTGCTTCTGCCTCGCGGAAGGATCCATTAAATCATAATACCGGTTCCGGTAAGGTTCCCTTGGCTGATAATGCTCCGAAAACAACGGTTTCGCTCGACGTGTGAAAGTCCACTCCGTAAAACCGTCTTCCCACCATTCGTCGTTTTCCGGAACTCGATGGAATTGGGGCAAATAATAGGCGATGAATTTCAAATTTCTATTCGCTCCCTCTTCAGTATGGAATGATCTTTCAAGCGTTCTGACCTATTCTATGATGCGAATCCGGTCTTGGCTTATTATGGTTCGGATTTTCAAAGATGAATATCATCCTGCTGAAATGGCACAATAAGGAGCAGGAAGAAAATGGGGATTCTGACTCAATGCGTCTCGGATCCCTATTGCGTAAGGGGGAGGAGCTTTGATTAGAAACTATCGCAGACTGTTGTCTGGCCGTTCTAAAAGCAACAACCAACAGAAGCCAGAAACCAAGCCATCCTCCCCCCTGACCGATAATTATCAATTGAATGAAACAACATTGCGAGAGATCTATTCCAACTGCTTGGATGTCGTATTTCGTCCATTCTTGGTCGGTGGAAAAACGAGAGCAACCTTAATTTATATTGAAGGGCTCACGAATACGGAAGAAGTCAATGACAACCTTCTAGCGCCACTTATGGGCGAAGCGGCAGTAGGCTTGTCCGTTTATGGCTTGCTTGAGAATAAAGTCCATATTTCCAAAGTCGAGACCGTTAAGTCTTATGCGGATTGCGTGGAAGCCTTGTCCGTGGGCAATCCCGTTTTACTGGTAGAAGGAGAAACGGATGGTCTTGCGCTAGGTTTGAATAAGTGGGCCGCGCGATCAATTGAAGAGCCGACCGCAGAGTCGGGAATACGGGGACCTCGGGAAGGTTTCACGGAAACGATCGGTGTAAGCACTTCGCAATTGAGACGAATCATCAAGAGTCCCGCCCTCAAGATCGAAGCTATTAAGATCGGCAACTATACGCAGACTCAAGTGATGATCGCTTATATCGAAGGGCTTGCCGATAAAACGGTTCTTGAAGAAGCTCGGCAACGTTTGAAGCGAATTCAGATCGACGGTATTCTGGAAAGCAATTATATCGAGGAGATGATCGAGGATAATCCATACTCGCCTTTCCCGCAAGTGAAGACAACAGAACGGCCGGACACCGCCTGCAGCGCCATGCTTGAAGGTCGCATCGTCATTTTAACGGAAGGATCGCCTTTTGTGATGGTCGTTCCGACCACGCTCTTCTCTTTGCTCCAATCGCATGAAGATTACTATCAGAGATTTTTCATCAGCACGACCATCCGTTGGTTACGCTATACGTTTATTGCCTTATCTTTATTGTTGCCTTCTCTTTATATTGCCGTTCTAACGTATCATCAGGAGATGGTGCCTACGGCTCTATTGATTACTATGGCCTCGTCCAGGGAATCCGTTCCTTTCCCGGCTCTCATAGAGGCATTGCTAATGGAAGTTACGTTCGAAGTGCTTCGGGAAGCCGGAGTTCGTTTGCCCAAGCAAGTAGGCGCCGCGGTAAGCATCGTCGGAGCGCTAGTGATTGGGCAGGCCGCCGTTCAAGCGGGGATCGTCTCGGCGCCTATGGTTATCGTCGTCGCGATTACGGGTATTGCCTCTTTCATGATTCCACGATATGTCATTGGAATAGCGATTCGGCTGCTTCGTTTTCCAATTATGTTCCTTGCAGGTACATTGGGATTGCTGGGGATCATGCTAGGGGTCATCATGATCATCATCCATCTATGCAATTTGCGGTCCTTCGGAGTGCCCTATCTCAGCACGATAGCCCCATTTAAAGGCTCGGAGCTTAAAGACGTGGCATGGAGAGCGCCTTGGTGGATGATGGATACACGTCCCCATCATACGGAGAATACGAACTTAACCAGACAAGCGCCAGGTCAAAAACCGAGTCCCGACAACAATAAATGAACCCTTAACCTGAATCGAGGTCTGTATACGATGCTGGAGAAAGGAAAAATTTCCGCCGCTCAATTGGCATTGATGATGTATGCCACTATCGTAGGAACAGTGCTCCTTTCGGTTCCCTCTGTTATTGGCAGGTATGCAAAGAATGATTTGTGGATATCGCCGATCTGGGCGGCTATGATCGGCATGATTGCCGTGTATACCGCATATCGGCTGCATCAGTTTTACCCCAAGCGTACGATTATTCAATACATCCCGCTTATCATAGGCCGGATTCCCGGTAAGCTGCTCGGGCTTAGCTATCTCTTTTTCTATCTCGTGATGAATGGGCACGGTGTACGGATATACGCCGATTTTATTGTAGGTACTTCGCTTCCATTCACTCCGATGTACATCATCGTAGGAAGTATGATTATTGTTTGTTGCTTGGCGGTAAAAGGAGGCGTTGAAGGTATCGGAAGAGCATCGCAGATCATCATCCCCTTCTATTTCCTAACGTTTATATTATTAATTGCGTTTCTTACGTCGGATATGAAGCTTGAACGCATTTTACCAGTTCTCGAGCATGGACTTGTGCCGACGATAAAAGGCGCTCTTACCCCGCAAGGGTGGTTTGCGGAAACGCTGCTCATCTCCTTTCTGCTTCCAAACTTGTCGAATGGGGATAAAGCAATAAAATGGGTGGCGATTTCCGTAGTCATGGCGATGTTGACGTTAGTCATTACGAATCTGACCGTACTCTTCATGTACGGAAGCGAGCTGCCGAGACTTACATATCCCCTGCTGTCGGCTACTCGTTATATTAGCTACGCCAATTTTTTCGAGAACATTGAATCGATTATCGTCGCGATCTGGGTATTGAGCAATTTCATCAAATTTACGATCGTGCTTTACGCGCTTGTGCTGGGATCCGCTCAATTGTTCAATCTTTCCGATTATCGTCCTCTCGTAATGCCGATCGGTTTTCTAACTGCGTTAATAAGTTTCTGGAGCCTGCCTAGTCAAATGGATCTAAGCGAATATTCGACGTTGGTCTGGCCGGTTTACTCTCTTCTGTATCAAACTTTAATACCAATGCTTCTAATGCTGGTTGCCTTTATTCGTACGCGAAACTCGAAAGGTGAGCGTTCCCCTTGAACAAAACAACGATTTGCATTTTCCCTGCCGCAATTTGGATCGGAGTTGCCTTGCTGCTTAACGGTTGTTGGGATCGTACTGAGATTAATGATATGGCCATCATTACGGCAGCATCCATCGATAAGATTGACGACCGCGGAATTGAGCTTTCTTTGCAAGTGTTTATCCCGCGCGCTCTCGGAGGAGGAGGCGGAATGGGCGGCGGTCCATCCAGCGGCGGGCAAAAATTAACGTTGGTAAGATCGGGAAAAGGGCACAATATCGCGGATGCGATGTCCAAGCTTCAATCGAAGCTTCCCCGCAAAGTGTTCTGGGGACATTGCAAAGTGTTCGTACTTGGCGAGCAATTCGCCCGTAACGGCGTGAAAGAAGAAATGGATTTTCTAGCGCGTCATCCTCAACCGAGAGAGAGAGCCTATATGTACGTAAGCAAAGGCAAAGCTTCCGAGACGCTCTCCGTGCTCCCTCCTCTCGAACGTTATTCGGCGGAAGTAATGAGGGGATTTTCCGATATGCAGATTGGCATGAAGGTTACGATGAAAGACTTTCTTGTGTCGCTCAATACGGATGGCGGCGCGGCAGCCCTTCCGATGCTAGGGATATCTCATCCTCAGAAAGGGGAAAAGAAAACCGAGAAAATTCCCTTCGTCATTGGTACCGGAGTATTTAAGGGGGATAAATTGGTCGGCAGTATCTCGATGAGATTAACAAGGGGAGTATTATGGATGCGCAAGGAATTGGAGAAAGCGACGATTACGGTTAAACCCAGAAGCGCAAACGAAGGGTATATTACGATGAATCCGTCCCATCAATCGATTAAACTGACGCCGCATATCCGTAACGGCAATTGGTTAATGACGTTAAAAATCAAAACAGAGGGCGACTTGGTGCAAAACGGAACGAATCTAGATCCAATGAATCCTGACTTGCTTAGAGTGATGGAGCAAGCGGTTCAAGAAAGCATCGCGAATAGAATCGAAGACGCTTTGGAGAAGGTGCAAAAAGAAATGAAGGCGGATATTATGGGTTTCGCGGAAGAGTTTCACCGAATCTACCCCAAACAATGGGAAGAAGTTCAGAAGAACTGGGATGAAGTGTTCCCCACGGTCCAAGTGAACATGAATATACAAGTGAACATTCGACGTCCGGGACTGGGTACCGTACCGGCAGCCGTACCGGAAGACGAGGTGAAAAAACAATGAATTGGAGAGTGATGATCGGCACCGCAGTAGTTATAGCCGCAATCGTTGCTTACGAGTGGCCGAAAATGAAGCATTATCCTAGAAAAGATAAAGCTTCATTTATCGTGCTGATTTTGCTCGGATGGATTTTAGCCCAATTTGATCTGCAGTATTTGGCAGGACCGACAACGTTGCTCGAATCCATCTTTAAGCCGGTATCGAAGCTACTTAATATGTAATGGAGAGGTGATGGAAACGATGATCGAAAAAGGAAAAATATCCGCTTATCAGATGGGTTTTATGATGTACCCGACCATCATGGCGACGGCGATACTCATCGTACCTGGGATTACGGGAAAATATGCTCATAATGACCTCTGGTTATCCCCCATTCTTGCCTCGTTGGTAGGATTTATTACGGTATTGATCGCCTATCGATTAAATAAACTATATCCGAATCAAACCGTTATACAATACTGTCAAAGTATCTTGGGGCGATATCTTGGCAAAGCGCTCGGTCTTGCATATATCCTCTTCTACATGCACACCAGTGGAGTTGTTCTTCGGCAATACTCGGATTTTATTTCACTCTCTTTCCTTCCTCGTACGCCCATGATTATGATTAGCTCGACCTTAATTCTGGCCGCGGCATTCGCGGTACGCAACGGAATAGAGAGCGTGGCAAGAAGCGCGTTCATCTGCGCGATCATCTTCATGGTTCCCGCAACTTTTATGCTGTTTCTAATTCCGGATTTGGACCTGAAGAATCTACTACCCGTTATGGAACATGGCATCATGCCATCCCTTCACGGGGCGATTATCCCTCAATCTTGGTTTAGCGAGTTTTTCTTGATCGCCTTCTTGCTCCCCTACCTATCAGACGACAAAAAAGGGATGAAGTGGGGGTTATTGTCCGTTCTATTCGTCATGATTGGTCTAACCTACGTCAACTTGTTGATTTTGTTTTTATTCGGACACTACGTGTCCTCGATGCAATATCCGCTTATGACGGCATTTCGTTACATTAGCGTCGCGGGTTTCTTGGATAATTTCGAATCCGTTGTCATGGCGATATGGGTTCTCGGGAACTTCGTGAAAATCTCGGTATTCTACTATGCCGTATCGCTTGGTCTCTCCCAATGGTTGAATCTAGTCGACATGAGGCCTGTTGTTACAGCGATAGGCCTCATGATGATTATTTTCAGCTATTGGGGTTTGCAAAACTTACTAGATGTTACCTTATATTTTACGGAAGCCTTCATCATCTTTGGGACGTTGATGCAAACTTTCGTGCCAGCCTTGTTGCTAGCTATCGGATATGTTCGCAGATTGAAGGTTACATAATTTTTGTTATGTCCGCTATCAGTTTATGCAACTACGAAATGACCTGTTTCACGTATCTAGCGCGAATGCCGACGAAATATACGAATTGGATGAGCACGAATGTTCCAAGCACCAAGATGGACTCTTTCATAAGAGAATAACCGAACATATTCTGCATGGAAGTTAACGCAACGGCACCATGCACCGTAGCCACGGCAATCGGGATAAAAAACAAAATGAGCAGCTGCTTGGTCAAAATACCGGATAATTCCCCGTTCGTTAAGCCTAACTTCGTAATCGCCGTGAATTTGCGCTTGTCATCAGGCAAATCCGCGTAAAGTCTGAAATAGAGGAAACTGCCCGCAGCCACGAAGAATACCGCGCCGATGAACAATCCGATGAACAGTACAACGCCGTAGCTTTGGTTCATCGAATGCAGATCGTAAGCAAGCGACCTAAACCGGTTCTCACCTCCGGACAATTGCTCGTCCAGCCTCTCCCCGATCTCCTTCGTCTTCTTCATCTGATCGACGTCGAACGCATAGAACATGGTCATTTGCTTGATTTCCAAGTTCTCGTACATTTCATCCGTAACGACGTAATAATCGTCATAGGTTGGCAAAGTGATCGACGGGATACTTCCGACCGGCTTCAACTCGATGTCGTCGTTAGCAAGGCGAACGTTCTTCGCTTCACCGGATTGGTTGCCGGCGATCCGATTCGTATAATAGACCATCATCGATTCGTCCGCCTTGAGCTCGGCCGTTTGCTCGCCTGCGGCGCTCGCGATCGCGTTATATTCCGAAGCTTTCACGACAAATACTTTGTGTTCCGATTCGGTTGTTTGCAGTTCCGCCATCGAGGCTTGCAATTTATCGTATTGAAACTTCCCTTTTTTAAGCTCGTTCTCGATTAACTCGACGTCCTTCTCGGTTTGTGCAGTCTTACCGCTATGGGACACATACTCGAACGCGAATGGATTCTCGTCCAACAATACTTCTGTCGACATTGTTTTGAACCCGACCAAGGAACCGATCGCCGAGAAAGCCACGGTAGACAGAATAGCGACCATGAAGAACGTGCGCGCGTTGTCTTTCATCCGGTAAGCAAGGTCGGACAGGAATAACATATTCGTTTTGCGCCAGAAAAAAGCACGGTTGTTCCTGCTCTTGTGAATGACATACACGCTTAATTGAGTAAACAAGAAATAAGTTCCTACGATAACCATGATGGTGACGGGGATCATCGCATAGATGACGAACATTCCCTTCACGATCAAGGCGATCGCATATCCGATGCCTAGCAGCAATACGGCGAACCAAGACAATAAAGCGGATGATTTAGGCTCCTTCTTAGGCATCGTACTCCCTTTGATCAGATCAATGAGTTTATTCGCTCTAAGGATGACGACCGTAAACAAGGAAATGACAACGAACAGCGCCACGAATGCGGCAAAAGTCAGGGCCAACGCCTGAAACGGCATGTAGAACGGCAATGCCTCATCGAGATGAAGGAAACTTTCGGCGGCAAGCAGCATCATTTTGGACATGACCAGCCCTAACCCGATCCCCGATACCGTCGCGCCGAATCCAATAAGTATATTTTCTAGAAATACCATTGTTTTGAGCTGGGTATTGCTCATGCCGAGCATGACCATCAATCCGAATTCTTTCTTTCGGGTTTTCAAGAACGCGCTCATGGAATACAGGACGAAGAAAAAAGAAAACACGTAAATGAGCGATTCCGCGAAATGCATCCCCGTACCGATATGCTTATTAATTTTCCCGCTCGCAAGATCCGGATGAAAGGCGAATACGGCATACACGAAAAATACCATGACGGAGAAAGCGCTGCTCAGAAAATACGCGGCATATGTGCGCTTATTGCGCAACACGTTATTAAACGCGAATTGTCGAAAGGTCATGCGCATTCCCTCCCAACAACGACAGAACGTCTATGATTTTCTGGAAAAAAGCTTGGCGGTTATCTCCACAATTAATCTCATTAAATAATTGGCCGTCTTTGATGAAAATCACCCGATGACAATAACTCGCCGCAACCGCGTCATGGGTAACGAGCATCATCGCCGTTCCTTCATTGCGGTTTATAGCGCTTAGGGCCTCCATTACGTCTCTAGCAGCCTTAGAATCCAGATTCCCCGTCGGTTCGTCCGCGAACAGGAACTTCGGAGTATGAATCATAGCTCGGGCAATCGCGGTCCGTTGCGCTTGACCGCCGGAGATCTCATAGGTCCTCTTCTTCAGAATAGCCTCAATTCCCAGCTTCTTGGCGATTGCGGCTACCTTCTCCTCCATCACCTTTACCCGTTCGCCATCCAAAGTTAGCGGCAAAACGATGTTCTCTTCCACCGTTAACGTATTTAACAGATTGAAATCCTGGAACACGAACCCTAATTCCTTGCGGCGAAAACGAGCCAGCTCGCCTTTATTAAGCTTGTGTGGGTTTTTGCCGTTGATGAGCACCTCACCTGTCGTTGGCGTATCTATCGCGGCTACAAGATTCAGTAACGTTGTTTTTCCGCTGCCCGACGGTCCCATAATACCTACGAATTCTCCTTGCTCGATGGATAAATTGATATCCGTTAACGCTCGGGAAGGAACCTTACCCCCGTAGATTTTATTTAACTGATTAACGCTTAGCATCTCCATGTTCCGACTCTCCTCTACATCTTGCAGCGCGATGTCTGCTTCTAACCCGAGTGTACCCGAAGAGAAGAAGATGCCCTATCGATTTGCCTTTCAGCTTTCTTACATCTTCGTAAGGTAGGAGGAAAAGATCAGCCGTACGCACGTGCCTTCCCCAACCTCGGATTCCAGCTCGATCCGATGACCGAGGCGGTTTGCGATCTCTTGAACGAAATACAGCCCCATTCCCGTCGATTCGCGATATTTGCGTCCGTTATCGCCGGTAAAAAACGGCTGAAAGACTCGCTTACGGTCGGTTAACGGAATTCCGATCCCTCGATCGCGAATTTCCAAAATGCCTTCCGTTCCGGAAACGGAAGACGTAAAAGTTACCTTTTGATGGGAATCGGCAGAATATTTAATGGCATTAGTGATGAGTTGATCGAGCATGAAGCCTAGCCACTTCGCGTCGCTCTCGACGACTAACTCGGAATCGATTCTCATCTCGGGGTATACTTTGTTACCGATAAACATCCTTTTGTTCTCATGTATTACCTTTTCCACGATCATTCTTAGCGATACTCTCGTCACTTGAAAATCCCGATCGAAGGTTTCGAGGCGAGTCGCGTACAATACGGTCTCCAGCCCTTTCTCCATCCGATCGGCTTCTTCGAGTATGCTGGCGGACTGAGGATCGTCTTTCTCCTCCAACATAAGCCGGATAACGGAGAGCGGAGTTTTCATCTGATGCACCCATTGATTCATGAAGTTCAGATGGTCGTTGCGGGACTTCTCGGCAACTTTCAATTGATGCTGATAATGACCGTATTGCGTCTGCAGCAATTGGTCGACCGCCTCGGATAACGGCGTATAGCCGCCCCCTTGAATGGAATCGTCCAACGTTTCCATGGGGTCGGTCAGTCTTCGGTATAACGAGTGATGCGAATAGTACCGGTAGATCAAATACCCCGTAAGCAATACGAGACCGAGGAAAATAGAATACAGGCCCGTCAGGAAGTTTCGGTAACCGTCTAACCAGTATACAAGCAGTACCAAGAACAATTGGACAACATGAAGGATGACGAGGGGCATATGTTCGCGCGCAAAAAGTTTCATCGGCTATTTCCTATCTTCCCATGCCGGAAGAAGCCTGTATCCTGCGCCTCGCACGGTTTCGATTCCGTTATCCGCGCCGATCTCCTGCAGCTTCTTGCGCAACCGGGTAATATTCACGTTTAGCGTATTCTCGTCCACGAAAGACTGATCGTCCCACAACTTCTCCAACAATGCTTCGCGGCTTACGACTCGGGGGGATTGCTGCATGAGCATTTCCAGCAACGCCGTTTCTTTTTTGGTCAACTGGCTCCTTGCTTCGTGCAGTTCTATCTCCATCCGTTCCGGGTACACGTTTAAGCCGGCAAGCTTCACGATTCTTTCCTCGATCAACGGAGCGTATTCGCCGTAACCTCGCCTTAATTGACTGCGAATCTTGGCCATGACGACTTCCATGTGGAAGGGTTTGGTTATGTAGTCATCTCCTCCGTATTCCAGCGCCATCACCTGATCCATCTCTCCCGACCGGGCGGAAATGAATACGATCTGGCATTTGGATACGGAGCGGATTTGCCTGCACCAATAGAAACCGTCGTATTTAGGCAAGTTGACATCCATCAGGACAAGATGAGGATCGTACGATTGGAAGAAAGCAAGCACGTTGTCGAAATGCTCGACGACTCCGGTTTCGTATCCGTATTTCTCGATGTTCGTTTTTAGTAAGTTCGCTAACTTGGGATCATCTTCGCAAATCATGATGCGGTGCAAGGAGATCATCCTCTCGAGTCTTTGGTAGAGTTCGCATCCCGACGGAAGTCGGGGTTCGCTTCGGACTATTATCTGGAAGAAACCTCAACCCGGGTTTGTTAAGAACGGTGATCATTTCCATTAACCTAGAGTTAATCAATCGTTCTCCGGAAGGAGCTTCTTTATATGAAACAAAATGAGATCTTCATCGTGCTGACAGAGACGGGAACTTTGTTCAGCCAAACGATCAAGTGGTTTACCAAAGCGTCTCTAAATCATGCCTCTCTCTCGTTCGACGGCGAGATGAAGGAAGTATACAGCTTCGGCAGGAAAAAGGTCAACAATCCGTTCGTCGGAGGATTCATTAAAGAAAATTTTAACGATCCCTTCTACTACGGCGCAAGCTGCGCGGTCTATCGGTGCACGGTCGACGATCAAGATTATCTGAAAATGCGCCATTACGTTTCGTCCATGCTGAACAACCCCGAGCGTTATAAATACCATTTGCTCGGGTTAGTCGGCATCTTGCTCAACAAGCGAATCACGCGCCAGGACGCTTTCTTCTGTTCTCATTTCGTAGCCTCCGTATTGGAGCAGAGCAACTACCGTCCCATTAACAAACCGTCTTATTTCGTAACGCCGGAAGACTTCGAGCTGTCATTGTCGTCTCAAGAAATTTATAGAGGGTCGTTATCGGGTTATATGAACAGGGTACAGCGCGGATTGTCGGCATAAAAATGTCTAGAAGCAGGCTACAACTTCTGTTCTACGGATTTTACTTTCTGCTCCATCGTACCGATCTTGTCCCTGCGATCATCGATCGTAATCGAGGTCGACACGCGCATTGCCCCGTTAGCGAAAGGTACCTCGTGCATTCTTCTTACTACCGCAAACAAATCTTCCAGTTCCCCTTCTATGATCGTGCTCATGGGAGTGAGTTGATATTTGATCTTCTCTTGAGCCTGCTCAAGAACTTGATATACGGCAGCTACGTAATCTCCCAAGCTTGTCGTTCCTGTTCCGAGTGGTACTGTTGTGACCTGTACGATTGCCATCATGAATTGCTCTCCTTGTTATTTAATAAGGAAGTTGCTGGGCTTTATAATCCGGTTGGATGTCTCGTTCGGTCAAATCGCTTTTATTCCATATCGGAGTAGCTGCGGGAGACATCGGCGGAATGAGCCAAGACCATCTTGCGTTTACGGAACGGCCTTGAGCCTCTTCGCGTTTCATGAAGGTCATGAATTGTTCGGCAGCCGTGTGATGATCGACGATGCTTACTCCATTGGACTTATAAGAATGAATCACGGCCGCATTAAGCTCGAGCAGCGCCCGATCCTTCCACAATGTCGTATTCGAGGATCGATCCAATCCTAACTTATCCGCGATAGCGGGAAGCTCATTATATCGATCGGTATCCGCCAAATTGCGAGCGCCGATCTCCGTTCCCATGTACCATCCGTTAAACGGCGCCGCGGTATAACGAATGCCGCCGACTTCAAGAGCCATGTCCGAGAGGAACGGAACCGCATACCAGCGAAGATTCAACTCCGCGAAGCCTTCGATTTCCGGGTGTACGAGTTCGACTTCTTTAACGTAGTCGTTCGGTATTGGGAACCATTTTGGTTGTTGGCCGTTCATCTGGATAACAATGGGCAGAACATCGTATTTGGATCCTGCTCCTTGCCATCCCAACCGGGAGATCGCTTTCGTTAAGGCAACGGAAGACGGATCTCCAACAATGCCTTCGTTCGTCTCGTAACCGGCATATCGGATAAGCTGATGGTTCCATATCCGAATATATCGGCCATCGTATGACTCAGGCGCAAACACGGTCAGCGTAGGACGAATTCGGCCTTCATTAGTCGCATATGCCATATGTCTCAGAAGCGCCTCTGCGATTTCCTCTTCCGTATTCGCGTCTCTCTCGTCGATGACTTCAAGCGACTCCCAGAATAATCGGCCGATACAGCGGCTGTTGTTGCGCCATGCGACTCTAGCGCCGAACGTCAACTCATCGGTTGTATGGCTGTAAGTACCGGTATTTCTAATTGAAATTACGGCCTCCGCGATCCGGGTTTCTGCCTCTTCTAGGGAACGACCGGTTTCTTCATAATAAAGCCGAATAAAAGCGACTGCAGCTTGTTCGACATCGACCATATTGTTAACCACATTAATCATATTGTTTTCTCCAATTAGTTGACATAATTTTAATTATGTATTTTTGTTGGAATCCACTGTTGTAAAATTACAATTGCAAAAAAAAACAATGAGGGTAGTTTGCACTCCCCTCATTGTATCAAATCAATCGCTTTTTCACGAATCGACTCTTTTGTACTTTATTCTTTTATAATTTTTAATCTGAGTAATCTGTTTTTCATCGCCGAGCGTATAACCAGGATACCATACTTGAACTTTGTCCCCGACTTTTAATGTTTTAGCATCCGTTAGCTGGTCGTCGTTCCAGTATACCGTAATCGGGATTAAACTTAATTTCGTTCCGTCCACCTCGATGACGCTCGGCGAACTATTGGCTTCATTCGTTATGATTTTCGTGATCGTGCCTTGCAGATCTCCATTGCCCGTATCTGAATTAACGATCTCTAATTTACTCCCTTTCGTACTTTCCGGATAGGTTTCTTGGATCGCCGCGTTCGTGCTCTCGGCTTTAACGCGATACCCTATCCGTACGTCCTTGATTACATCCGGCGATCCGGAGAAATCGACCCATACCGCTCTTGGGTTTTTATCCTTGGCTTGTCCATCCTTATCTATGATAAGAACGCCATTGCCATCCAACGCCGTTACCGTTCCCTCTATTTCAACCTTCTTAGCATCCGGTTGTGCGCTGGATGACGACGGCTCGCTTGTCGTCGGTTCGTTTGTCGGCACGTTCGAGCTCGTCGGCGAGCTTGTCCCGGGCGGTGAACCTGCTGGTTCATTTGCATTGTTCCCGCAGGCCGCCAATGAAATCGCGACGGTTAGAATTAAGATGGCCATTAAACTCTGTTTGTACATACGTTCCTCTCCCCTATGTCTATTTGTTGGTCTGTACATGAATATTAGACGCCAGTGGACAACCGATAGTTGCTGGAAACCTTATATTACCACTGCGAGTCTTGAATATTTCAGTGGCAGCTATTACAGTTACTATATAACCTACGAGGTGATCTGATGAATCTCCAAAAGCGCAAAGACCGCGAAGAGTTAGACCAACGAATTCCGAGGATGCCTTGGTACGTAGAGAAATTCATGAATTATAAGCTGCCCGATCTGTCCCCTTCCTCTCTTTTGGAATACATAAGGGATTATGAGGTTTTCTTGTCCTGGCTAATGGCGGAAGGCTTGACTTCGGCCGTGAAAATGACGGAAATTCCGCTCCTCGACCTAGAGCGGCTGCATATGGACAGCGTGGACAACTTCCGAATGTTTCTCGCTACGAAACGGGACAATGCCAATACGAAGACGACGATATCCCGGAAGCTGTCCTCTCTTCGTTCCTTGTTCCACTATTTAAGCCAGATCGCGGAAGACGAGGAATTCTATCCGCTTCTTAAGCGCAACGTCATGGCCAAAGTATCCGTGAAAAGAACGCAGAAGCCTAAGGATACGGCGGCCAAACTAGAAGGCAAGCTGTTGCAAGAGCAAGAAATTCTCGAATTCATTAACTACATTAAACAAGATTACGCCCACGATGTCGCGACGAACAAACAAGCGATTTACGCCCATGAGCTCAACCGTATTCGCGATTGCTGCATCGTAAGCCTTATTCTGAATTCGGGGCTTCGCGTATCCGAGCTCGTCAACCTGAACATGGACGACGTCGATTTCAAGAAGCGGCTAGTCTACGTCTATCGCAAAGGGAAAAACGATGATACTTTCAAGACGCCGGTTTACTTCCGCCAAGACGCTATCGGCGATCTGGAGGAGTATTTAAGGCAACGGGAATCCAGGTATAAGGCGCCGAAGCGCGAGAAAGCTCTGTTCCTAGCGATAGCGAACGGAAAAAAAGAAGGTTCGCGCATGACCAAACGAGCCATTCAAGAGATGGTCATGAAATACGCGAAACGCTTCGGCAAACCCTACCTGTCGGTGCACAAGCTCCGGCATTCCTTCGCCACCGATTACTATTTAAGCAACGATCTGTACAAAACCCAAGAGCAGCTTGGCCATGCTTCCCCGGAAACGACGCAAATCTACGCTCACCTCACCGACAGGACGATGGCTGAAGCGATCGATCGCCGAAAAACGGAAGATTAAGGCTTAGAATAAAGAAAACCACTCCGCCTTATTTGGAGTGGTTTATTTATTGGGCAATCGCCGCTGCTTCTTCTCTTCGCTTAATAATCGCGTTCATCCATTCTTTGCCTGATCGTCCTTCTAGATTGGCTTTGTGGAAATATTCCGCATAGTCGGCCGCCATCGGATATCCGCCGATCAAACCCAATACCGCTCTATACTCTTCGACAATGTCCCTCGCTGCCGCAGGCGTGTAACCGTAGAGCTGCTGCAATTGATCGACGATTGCTTTCTCATAACTGTTTAACCGTTTCCTCGTTGCCAACGTAACGCCACCTTCTTCCCTGATAGACATACGAACCGGTAAGGTTCAACATCGGTGCCAGCGTTTCATCGCAAAATACGATTTGATTGCCCAACTGAAGGCTGTCTAAACGACGGTTTGAATGATTACGCGTAATCTTGTCCAGAAACCATTGACTGTCTTTATTTAATCTTACCCCATCCTGCACGATAATACCAGTATTGGCATCTGCCATAGGACCGATCGCGATATGCGCGTGAGAGCTGCACGGATCCTTGCCGTTAGGGGGAACTTTGCGATGCCTGTAAATGTATTTCGCCCATTCCAGCGACACTCCCGTGAAGATGCGATAGTTCGGCTGAAAGCTCAACCGCTCGGATTCGACGGCGATCTCCAATACGCAGGGCTGTCCTTCATTCCACTTGTCCTGCATCGACTTTGCCCAAGCTTTCGCTTGATCGATCGAGATCGTCGTATACAATCCCGGTCCGAAGTCTCGTCCTTCTTTCCAATATTTCTTGTTCAATAACCGTTCCTTGAAGGATTCTAGATAAATGTCTAAGGTACCGTGATAGACGCTGGAAGGAAATACGATATCGATACTCAGGGTAGGCACCTCCGACGGGGAATCGTTTCCAAAACCTGATTCTATTATACCGTTCCGATTCCCGGATGGGGAACAAAAAGTTATTTCGAAACCTAAGTTAACATAATTTATGTTATGATCTTTTATTCCAAAAAATATGAGCCGCCGCAAACCGCGGAGGCTCAATTCAACTTATTTATTTACGCATAATTCCACTCCGGTTTTAGCGAGTGAGTCTCCACCGACGTAAACCGTTAACTCGCAAGGTTCCAGCATGAACCGCATTTCGCGATTCCATATGGATAGTTGCTCGCTCTTCAAGCGGAAGCTAACGGTCTTGCTCTCGCCCGGTTCCAACCATACTTTCTCGAAAGCCTTAAGCTCAAGAAGCCGCCGGATAATGCCCGATTTCCGAGAGCGGATGTACAGTTGAACCGTCTCCGCTCCTACCCGCTTCCCGGTATTGGTCACCTCAATGCTAATCTCGAACTGTGCTCTCTCATGCATTTCTTGCACGGTCAACGACGGTTTGTTAACGCGAATTTCACCGTACTGAAATGTCGTGTAACTTAGGCCGTAACCGAAAGGATACAACGCATCGGAAGGCATATCGACGTAAGGTCTTGGCCTTCCCGGATTTTTCTGGTTGTAGTAGACCGGCAACTGGCCCGAAGAACGAGGAAGAGATACGGGAAGCTTGCCGCTCGGGAAAGAATCTCCGAACAGGATCTCTCCGATCGCTTGTCCGCCTTCCTGTCCGGGGTACCAACCGCACAGGAGCGCCTCGCAATGCTCGACAATGTCCGTCAGAGCATGCGGTCGCCCTTGAATCAACACTACGACGACCGGCGTTCCGGTAGCCTTTACCTCGCGTACGAGCCTTTCTTGCAAACCTCCTAATCGGAGATCGGCCAGATCGACGCCTTCCCCGCAATCCATCTCTGATCGGCCGTTCTCGGATACGATAGCTTCGCCGTTGCTGTCGAACTCGCCTCCGAATTGACGAGCGCTGCTTCCTCCAAGTACCAATATCGCGATGTCCGAGCGTTTTGCGGTTGCTACGGCTTCCTCTAGCCCCTTATCGGACAAATCTCTTACGCCGCAACCTAAGCTATACTCGATAACCGCATCGGCTGGAGCGGCTTTCTTAATCCCCTGAAGCACGGTTGATCCGACATCTTTACGCTGAACGCTCGTATAGTCTCCTAGCTGATTGTAGAACCGATCCGCGTTAGGACCGAGAACGGCGATCCTTTTATAGGTTCCGTTAAGCGGCAACAAATCGTTCTCGTTTTTCAGCAGGACAATAGATTCACGGGCGACTTGAACATTCATGGCGCGAATAGCCGGTTGACCGACAACGGTAGCGGCCAGATTCTCATCCGCGTAGGGCCGATCGAACAACCCCAAGTTGAACTTGAGTCGCAATACCCGGGCAACGGCGCGATCGATAACCTTTTCGTCGACTTCCCCTTGCTTTACCGCCTGCTCCAAAGTTGTAAATGCCGTATCCCACAAGCTCAAATCCACGCCCGAAGCGAGCGCCAACGCAGCGGCCGCTTCGTAATTACCGGTTAGTGCGAGTAGACGATCCAGCGCGCAGCCGTCCGCCATGACAATTCCTTCGAACCCCCATTCCTCGCGGAGGATGCCCGTCAACAGCTTCTCGTTCACATGACACGGAATGCCGTCTATCTCGTTATAGGCAGCCATACAGCCGGCGGCCCCGGCCTCGATTCCCGCTTTGGCGCCGGGCAAATGGATTTCCCGCAATTCCCTTTCGCCGATCGAAGCCGGGCCGGCGTTGCGTCCGCCAAGACATGTTCCTTGAGCGCTAAGATGTTTAAGAATCGCCGCGACTTTGGATGAGGTTTTCAGTTGCTCGATATCGGTGCCCTGCAATCCTTGTACGATGGCTGCCGTCATTTGCGCGGCAAGATGCGGGTCTTCGCCGTAGCACTCTTCCGTCCGTCCCCAACGTGGATCGTGCAAAATATCCAGTGCCGACACTAAGCCCAGATGCGCCCCGCGCGACCGGATTTCGGCCGCGACATGAGAATAAGCCTCCTCGATCAAACGAGGGTTCCACGTTGATCCAATGCCTAGGTTAACCGGAAGAAGAGTGCCATCCAGCGCTTGGTGTCCATGAGGACATTCCTCGGACAATAGAACGGGAATGCCCAAGCGAGTATTTTCCACCACGTATCTTTGGACTTTGTTAGCGAATTTAGCGTTGTCGACGGTCGGAATCCCGTTCTCATAGGTGACCTGCGACCATGGATCTGCACGGAATAAGCCGTACAGCGCTCCCATCCCATCTCCGAACGCAACTTGGTCTTTGAATTCTTGCGAAAGTTCAATGCCGTTTGTTCCGCGTTCATAGGCGTTCCATCCGTACATGTGCTGATTCAACTGCCCAACCTTTTCCTTCAGCGTCATTCTGGGTAACAGATCGGCGATCCGATCTTCCGTTGAATACGTGTTGATCTTGTATTTAGGCATCATGACACGGCTCGCCTCCTCTTGCATGTTGATTCGTTCAATGACTCGCGTTTAACTTCCGGTATTCTTTGGGCGTTACTCCAGTATGCGACTTGAACACGGTAACGAAATATTTGTACTCCTTGTAACCCACTTGCTCGGCGATTTCGAACACCTTGTCGTGAGTCGAGACGAGGAGTTGTTTGGCATGGTCGATCCTTAGCTCGTTCATGTATTCCGAGAAGCTTTTACCTGTGCCCTGCTTGAAGATGAAGCTGAAATAGCTCGGCGTTATTTTCAGCCAGGCGGCGACCTCGAACGCTTTCAAGTTGTTGCGGTACTGATCGGCTAAGTGCTTCTTCACTTTCTCGATGATCCAATACGTCTTGTCGATGCCGTTCTTATCGATAAGCTGATACAACTGTCCCATCTCATCCATGACAATCGCTTGTACGAGTTTGTATGAGTTGTAGGCGTTAAGATCGATGAGATCGTTACGTCCAAGCTCGATATCCGATACCCCGCTCTGCCGCAGACGTTGGCGCAGCAAGGTGAACAATTCATCGTTAGACGCCGCGATTTCGCTTAGCAGGAATCTATGCCGGCGATAAAAAGCGAACATCTCTTCGACCTGTGTCTGCAATTCATTGTAGTCTTACTTGAATAGCGCAGAGACCAAGGATTGAATATTCTTCGCATCGTTATATGTGGGCAGCGTTCGGTTGTTATCCATCAATGCGCGATATTCCGGCAGCAACAAAGGAACGTCTTCCAGCGCGTGGTAACCTAGCGTCTCTGCCGCTTCTCTGCAGCGAATACCGGTTTCCCCCGGGGAAGCGTATACGTCGGACGCTCCGCAATAGAGATATCGATCGCCCTGCCAATTCCGTAACATCTCCTCTAGCGCTCGAACCCATTGCTCGGAGCTGAAGATTTCATTAGGAATCGCCAAAGTGTAGAGCAGATTCTGATCGTCGAATACGGAAATGCAACGAATCGAGTATGTCTTAAGGCTGTGTTGCACGTGCATCAGCCATTGCTGCTGGATAGCCTCATATTGAGAGGACGTTAGTTCTGCTCGCCAATCGGCGAATTCGCCCAGCTGCGTCGTCAAAATACGAAATTGGCTGCCGGATAAGTAGGAAGGCGGCGTTTCCGCTTGTTGGGAAGGACCGTTGTGAATGCAATTGGCCAACCACAGCTCTTCTTCCCCAGCCGACGCGTTAACCGCATCGCGACGGATTTCTTCTACGACTTTGCTAACTATCGCGATTAATTCGTCAATCTCGACTGGCTTAAGCAAATAATCGGATACGTTCATGCGAAGGGCTTGTCTTGCATAATCGAAGCTCTCGTAGCCGCTAATTACGATTACTCCAATATCCGGGAAACGCTGATTAAGTTGTTCTGTCAGCTTTAGCCCGTCCATGCCTTCCATGCGAATGTCGGTTAACAACAGGTTGATCTCTTCGCTCTCGATCATACGCAGCGCTTCTTCCCCGTCGTAGGCAACGCCGACGACATGAACCCCTAGTCTTTCCCAGTCGATCGTATAACGCAAACCTTCGCAAATTATTGGCTCGTCATCGACGATGAGCAGTTTGATTTTATCGGATTCGGAAGGTTGGGAACTATTCAAGCTGTTCGCCTCCTTTGGATTCGGAGTATGGAATCTTCAACCGTACCCACCCGCCGGCATCTGAAGGATCAACGATTTCAAGTCCGAAGCTATCGCCGAAATGAATCGATATCCGTTCGTGAATGTTGCTCATCGCTCCACCCCGGCCTTCGATCGTCCCCGAAGGATGACCCAATCGATTAATCGATTGGACGATATCGGGACCGAAACCTTTTCCGTTGTCCTTCACTTCGATCCATATCATGTCCTGCATTCGATAACATCTGACCGAAACGGCGTTGATCGGTTTTTTCCTGTCGTACCCGTGCTTTAGAAAATTCTCCACCAAAGGTTGAATCGTCGTTTTAAGCGTTGTTGCGTTCGCGATTGTCGACTCGGTATAGAGCGAATATTTGAACTTGGCGATCCCAAGACGTTGTTGCTGCAAATACAAATAGGAGTTAACGAACTCCAGCTCCTTCAGGA
This sequence comes from Cohnella cholangitidis, assembly GCF_014107495.1. Classification (GTDB taxonomy): domain Bacteria; phylum Bacillota; class Bacilli; order Paenibacillales; family Paenibacillaceae; genus Cohnella; species Cohnella cholangitidis. Next base: position 6,284,611 of record NZ_CP041969.1, on the reverse strand, counting down.
TCGTGGTCTCGTATTTGCCGTTGCTAAGTCCAAGCCTGAAAAACTTAGAGAACATCTCGATCAGTTGGCTCGATTGCTTGGCTTTCTCCAATCGCGCCGTCCAACGGATCATATCGAGCGTATTGTACAGAAAATGAGGGTCCATCTGATTCTGCAGCAGCTTGAGCTCGGATTCGCGTTCACGAAGCTCCAGCTTGAATTTGTGTTCGATCAATTGTTTAATCGTTAACACCATTTCGTTGAATTTGCGATTGAGTTCGGAGATCTCGTCATTCGATTCGATCGGCACATGAGCGCTGAAATCGCCGAGCTTGACCCGGTTCGTCTCGATCTTCAAGCGAAGGATAGGCCGGATGATCGTATACTGGAAACCGATTAAGCCAAGCAGTCCGAGTATGAGGATGGCCGCTAATATAATGTTCATAATGAGCTTGACGCTGCGGTATTGATCGTTCACGACCGACTCCGGGATCATCGCCATGATCTTCCAATTCGTATTCTCCATATGGTGATAGAACGTAAGCATTTTCTTGCCGTTGATCGAATAGTTAATGAAATCCTTGTTCGTATGGCTGAACAGACCAAGAAGCTTCTCGTCCGGCTTAACTTCCAAGTTAAGAGAGGAACGGGATTGGAGAACGGTCTCTCCATTCTCGCCTAACACGTATAGATAACCTGATTCCTTAGCTATGCCGCTCTCCAGCAAGCTTGTCAGATTGGCTTCATCGAGTCGGATGACGAGGCGGCCTAACGGCTGCGTGATATTATTATAGGAATTGAGGATTCGGAACATGGAGATCAGCCTAACGTCCCCGGTCCATGCGCTATAGCTGGGATAACCTTCGCTCCAGACGATTCCGCCTTTGCGGGTGTTGGCCTCCAGAAACCACTTGTTCTCGTTGCCGATGATCGGCTCGCCCATTTCGACCGAATTGCCATTATAACCCGTGATGGAAATCGACTTGATATAATTTTTGTTCATGAGTTGGAAAGTTAAGAAGTTCTCGATGTTCCGTTTGTGATATTCGGTTTTATCAGCGCTTAACGGTGGGTTCGGCCGCAACAATTCCTGCATATCCGGATTAAGGATCATATAATCGGCGATATTCTCGACCAGGCTTGTCTGTTCTTCCAAACGGCTAGTCACGGTATCTAGGTTTCTTTTCGTGCTTGTAATGAACTGATCCATCAGCACTTCGTTATACCGATACTGTACGAGCACGCCGACGCCTAGAGTCGGCAACATTATAAAGAGCATGAAAATGATGAGAGCTTTCTTCTTCAACCCGAAGTTTCTGATCTTCCATTGGATAACCCGCATCGCCTATTCTCCTTCTGCGCCGGCTAATACGGGGACCTGTCGATCAACCCTTAACGGAGCCTGCGGTCATCCCGTTCACCAGTTGCTTCTGAAGCAGCAAGTAGAAGATAAGAATCGGAATTAGCGCAATCGTTATTGCCGCCATCTGAAGCGTAAGGCTTGCCGTTTCGACTCCGACGAAATTGGACAGTCCAAGCGGCAACGTCTTAAGCGCGGACGAACTAAGCAGTACTAGCGCGAACAAGTATTCGTTCCAATTATAGATGAAGTTCAGGATGATTACAGTCGCGAGCGCAGGTCTCGTTATCGGTAATATGATCGACCAGAAAATTCGGAACACGCCGGCACCGTCCATAACCCCCGATTCTTCCAAGTCTTTCGGAAACCCTCTCATGAACCCTTCCAGTATAAAAACGGTTAAGGAAAGATGAAACGCCGTATAAGGCAAAATTAGCGAAAGATGCGTATCAAGCAGGCGAAGCTCTTTCATGATCATGAAGATCGGGATGAGCGTCGCGTGGATCGGCACGAGCATGCCAAGCAAGAACAGCGCGTAAGTAAAGCTGCGCAGCTTGAACTGGAAGCGAGACAAGAAATACGCCGCCAGTGCTCCGAGCAATACGGTTACGATCAGGGATACGAACGTAATGATAATACTATTTACAAAATAAGTACTCATATTCGCGACTTCCCAAGCTTTGGAGTAGTTCGAGAATTGCAGTACCTTCGGGATCGAGAAAGGGTTCGCGGCGTATTCTTGCTCCGTCTTAAAGGAATCTACAACCATCCAGAAGAGGGGGAATACGTTAACGATAGCGAACAAACTTAGAAAACCGTATACGAAAACTTTGAACGACCATGATTTTTTCTCCACTAGAAGTCCTCCCTTCTTCAAGCATCCTTCTCTCTGCTTACTCGGTTTACAATGCTTACGACGATTAAGCTGAACAGAAGAATCAAGACGGAAACGGCGCTGCCGTATCCGAAACGCATATTCATAAACGCGTTATTGTACATATAGATTGTCATAACTTCCGTAACGTGCGCAGGGCCGCCGCCGGTCATGATCTGAATAAGATCGAACACGCGGAACGAGTTGCTGATGCTGTACACGACCGTTACGAGAATGGTCCCGCGAACCATCGGAATCGTTATTCGAAGTGCTTTCTTCCACCCGGTAGCCCCGTCAAGCTCGGCGGCTTCGTTCACTTCATTCGGGATATTCTGCAAGGCCGCTAGGAAAATAACCATGAACAGTCCGCAGTTCTGCCAAATGTAGGTGATGCTGATCGAGATCAATGACCAAGAAGTGTCGCCCAGCCAGTTCTGACGCCAGCTGTCCAATCCAATCGAGCCAAGGATGCCGTTCAACATGCCGTACTCCGTGTTGTACACCATTCCCCATATGAGGGAAACCATTACCGATGAAATGACGACCGGGAGAAACCCGATTGTCCGGAAAAAACCTGCTCCCTTCATCTTGCGGTTAAGAAGCAATGCCAAGAACAGACCTGCCGGAACTTGCCCGATAATTCCCGTTAACAAGATGAATAAGTTATTCTTAACGGTCATCCAGAAGATGTCGTCCTTGAAGATTTCCGTATAATTATCGAGGCCTATGAATGCCATAGGCCTGATCCCGTCCCAGTTCATCAACGAGTAATAGGCAGACATTCCGATAGGAACGACGGCGATTCCCAAGTAAATGACAAGCGCGGGCAACAGTCCGAAAAAGATCGCGTATTTCGTTCCTTTAAGCGTATGCAACGAGATTCCTCCTTCTCCTTACCAGCTATTGCCGATTGGTCCATGGAATGAAGAAAACCCGGGTTACGGGTTTCTTCGTTCATGGTTTTGAGATTCAATAAGGCAACATTCAGGTAAAATTATTTCAAGTTATCGAGCGCGGCCTGAACGTCTTGAGCTACCTTCTCGGCTGTCGTCGTTCCGACGGTAATCGCTTGAAGTCCGTTCTGCATCACGTCCGTTACTTGCGTCGGGATGACGCTGTCGAATACGGGGGATGTTCCGTTGCTCGTCAAGGCGATCATTTCTTTCAAGTACTTGCTTGCGTCTTCAGGCATGTCGACCTTCGCGGGCACGACGACGCCTTTGCTGATCAATTGTTTGTAAAGATCTTCATTCACGAAGAACTTCATGAATTCCAGAGCGGCTTGTTTCTTCTTCTCGTCTAATCCGTTATTGATCGCGATGCCGAATTGCACGACGCCGGCGCTTTTCTTGGCATCGCCCAAACCTCCATCGACGCTTGGCATCAATGCGATTCCGAATTTATCGCCTTCCTCGTTCGTAATCCGAATGCGCGAGTCGACCGTGGAGGAAGAGATGTGCATCGCGGCTTTACCTTGAATGAAGTAATCTTGCGCTTGTACGGAATCCATGTTGTTCGCGTCCGTGTTGAACGCTTTCAGTTTCGTCAATTCCTCGATAACGCCAATGGCTTTGACGTATTGCGGATCGGTGAATTTCGCTTCTTTGTTAAGCACCTTTTGCAGGAAATCGCTACCGACGAAACGTTCTTGAAGCGTGGACAAGATAGAAGATTGAAGCGGCCATTTTTCTTTATTTCCAAGAGAGATCGGGGTAATTCCCTTCTCCTTAAGCTTCTTGACGGCGTCTATGAATTTATCGTAAGTGTCCGGGAATGCGTCATACCCGACGCTCGCGAACATCTCTTTGTTGTAGTACACGATATCGACGAACGTTTGTTTGGTCGGGATCGCGTATTGTTTGCCGCCTTGATTAAATCCCGCGAGAGCGTCTTCCGGCAAGATAGAGCTCCAGTTCGCCATCTCGGAATCGATAGGCAAGAGCAAGTCTCCCGCTACGAGCGGTTGCAGATCCGCGCCCGGCCATACGACGTTAATATCCGACAAGCTGTTGGCCGCCGCTAACGTGCGAAGCTTAGTTTTGTACTGAGCGGATGCGACTCCGTCCTGTTTAATGATAATGTTCGGATGCGTTTTCTCGAATTCCGCAATACGGGCCTTGTACACTTCGTTGTCAACGTTCGGGGAAGTCCATGGATGCATAAAGCTCAACGTGACTTTCTCCGAGGAGTCCTCGGCCGCATTGTTTCCATTGCCGCAAGCGGCGCTAACTAACGTGAATAAAGCGACCGTTCCGACGAGCATCAACTTTTTCATCTTTTTGGATGTTTTCACTTTTCGCCCTCTTCTCTGTTGTTGTTCACTTCTGAACTAGATAACGAATGTTGTCCGATTATCTGCTGAGGAATGTGACAAGCCCATTATAAACCGCTTTCTTTTTCGCCCATATCCGATGAGATCAAGATAATATCCTAAATTATTTAAGTGATTCTTTAAATTTTCGATATTTTCGGATATTTATGGATACCGAGCGTTATGGCTATCTTCTTATTCGTTACTTAGGTTCGTTCAGAATATACTCGACCAACTCATCCAACGGAACGGTTGCCAATGCGATAGCCGTATCCGTTACGCCGTAATAGATGTATAGCAATCCGTCTTTAACGACGTTACCCGTAGGGAAAATAACGTTAGGAATCTGGAAACCGAACTTCTCGTAGTATGTCTCGGGTTCCATAATGAAGTTGTGCGTTCTTGCGATGATCTTCTCCGGATTGTCCAGGTCAAGCAACAGCGCTCCGACTCTGTATACCGTATCTTTGTCCACGCCGTGATAGAGCACCAGCCAGCCTTTATCCGTGCGTACCGGAGGCGTAGATCCGCCGATTTTCTTGAACTCCCAGCTTTCGTTCTCGGCTTTGGCTAACAGTTTCGGTTCATCCCAGTGGATTAAGTCATCCGAATAACTGATCCACATAGCCGCTTTCTCGGTGCCGTAAGCATCGCCGACATATTCTTCAGGACGTCTCAGCAGGGCGAATCTTCCGTTTATTTTCTCCGGGAACAAAATGTTATCGCGATCGTTGATCTCAAGCGGCGTCGTATCGCAGAGATATTCCCAATGGATAAGATCCTTGGATGTCATAATTCCGGAACGGGTTAACCAATGTTCGTCTTTCTCTCCCCATCCGTCCGGATATTGAGGGATCGACCGTTCAGGAATCCCAGCGCCTGTAGGATAGTAACTCATCGCGCAAGGACGAAGCGCATAGTTCAAATAAAAAGTATCATCGATTTTGACGATACGCGGATCTTGAACGCTTCCGTAGGGGAAACCTAACATATCCGGCGTTACGATCGGCTCATCCTTCACATGGGTGAAATGGACTCCGTCCTCGCTCTCCAAGAGTCCGAGGAAGTTTTTGCAAGGCGTCAGCGATCCCGCGGTTCTCTCGATCATGTAGAACTTATCGTTATCGATAATGACGGCGGGGTTGAATACCGTTACTTTACGCCATTCGTATAAGCCGGGAACAACGATTGGATTGTTCGGATGTCTTGTGATTTGCATGGAAATCCTCCTGAAGATGTGTTTTCGACATGAATCGACTGTCTACGACTGATTATATATTGGGGCTCATCCTCAAAATATCCCATGGATTACAGAAAACATCCGAAGAATCGGAATGGTTTTCGACTCCATATGTTACTCCATTAAACGAAAACGAGGTGCGCGATGGTGTATCGGATCGAGAAAGACTCTTTAGGGGAAGTTCTGGTCCCGGCGGATAAAATATGGGGTGCGCAAACGGAGCGAAGCTTGGAAAATTTCCGGATCGGCACGGAGAAAATCCCGCTTGAGCTTATTCATGTCTTCGCTCTGCTTAAGAAAAGCGCAGCGATCGTTAATCAGCATTTAGGAAAACTTAACGACGTTAAAGGAAATGCGATCGTGTCCGCCGCGGATGAAGTGCTCCAAGGGAAATGGGACGGCCACTTCCCTCTTGCCGTATGGCAGACGGGAAGCGGTACGCAGTCCAACATGAACGTGAATGAAGTGATCGCCTATCGGGCGAATCAGCTATTGACGGAGCAAGGCAGCGATGAGCGCATTCACCCTAACGACGACGTGAATAAGTCGCAGAGCTCTAACGATACGTTCCCGACGGCGATGCATGTCGCCGCGCTTATCGCGGTTGAAGACCAAGTGCTTCCCGCGATCGAGAAACTGAAGAGTACGTTGGAGGCTAAAAGCAAACAATTTGCCGACGTCATCAAAATCGGAAGAACGCATTTGCAGGACGCAACGCCGCTTACGCTTGGTCAAGAAATAAGCGGCTGGGTGCGCATGCTCGAAAAGACGCATCGGATGATCCAAGCAAGTTCGGAACATCTGCGAGAACTTGCTATCGGCGGAACCGCGGTTGGAACGGGGATTAACGCCCATCCTTTATTCGGAGCGCAAGTCTCGGAGAAATTAAGCGAATTAAGCGGGAAAAAGTTCGTCTCCGCAGACAATAAATTTCATGCTCTTACGAGCCACGATGAGCTTGTCCATGTTCATGGCGCTTTGAAGGCTCTCGCTGCCGATCTGATGAAGATCGCCAACGACGTCAGATGGCTGGCCAGCGGACCAAGGAGCGGAATCGGGGAAATCACGATCCCCGCGAACGAACCTGGGAGCTCCATCATGCCAGGGAAGGTGAACCCTACCCAATCGGAAGCGATGACGATGGTCGTCGCTCAAGTGATGGGCAACGACGTGACGATCGGGTTCGCGGCGAGCCAAGGAAATTTCGAGTTGAACGTTTTCAAGCCGGTTATCATTTACAATTTCCTGCAGTCCGCAAGATTGCTCGCCGACGCTATCCATTCCTGGAATGACCATTGCGCCGTCGGAATCGAAGCGAATCTGCCGGTCATTCATGATCACCTGCAACGTTCCTTAATGCTCGTCACCGCCCTTAATCCGCATATCGGATACGAGAATGCGGCTTCTATCGCGAAGACGGCTCACGCCAAAGGAATAACCTTGAAAGAAGCTGCCTTACAAAGCGGACTGTTGACCGAAGCGCAATTCGATGAAATTGTTCGTCCGGAGCAGATGATCCACCCTCGATTAAAATAAAAAGCGAGGCGCGCATGCGCCTCACTTTTTGCTTTTCTTGCTCGCGATCCAGAAAACAAAGATAATCAAGGGAATCAGGATGAACCATGGAATATGGATCGTGCTCCGGGTCAGAATAACAAACACGGTTATGCCTATGAAGCCGAGAATCAAATATAGACAGCCTCTCCCAAACGTTTCCAACGTCCCCCTCCTCTCCTATCCGCATATTGCAACGAGAATAACGATAAAGACGGTGATCGGATGAAAAAGGTTTATCGGCAACTAACGTTCGTCGTGACGATCGGCTTGGCTATTTTCATGTCAGGAAGCCCTCTCGACTTGCTCAGCCCGCAACCTCATGCTACTGCCAGCGCAAGGCAGCCTGAATATGCCAAATGGGGTCAAATCGCGATAGCCCAAACGAAAGCGAATTACCAAGCGGATATTGTCGATTATTTGCATGTCGGACGTAATCAAATCTCTCCGGAAGTAGCGGAAGAGATATTCAAACTGTGGCTGCGAGATGGCACGCGGGAATACGGGGTTCGGGTAACGATACAATTTTATACGGCGAACGACCGAATAAGAACCATTACCTTTCGGGAAACGACGGATCGAATTAAAAGAGATGACTAGCTATTTTTTATCGTTTGCGTAGTATAAGTTCCGTTCTCATAGATAAGGCAATTTAGTTGCAACCCATAGGCGCAGCCGCCGTCTATGCCGATTTTATCCTCCTGGAACCAAACGTCCGATGCGCCGTGTATTTCCATCGCTCTGGTGTGGCCGAAGATTACTTTTTTGTTCACCCTAGTCTTGGATTTGATAAAATCGTTCTTAATGTACATGAAGTCGTATGCGGGCTGATCTTTCCAATTCGCGTAGTATGGATTCAGCCCTGCATGTACGCAGATGTGATTATCGTCCTCGTAATAATAAGGAAGCTCGTTCAGAAATTCGATATGATGTTCATAGTTGGACGCGATATGATTCCTTGCTTGCTGGAGCTTCTCGATATTTACTTCTTTGCTAATGAATTCGCAATAGCTATGTAAGGTTTGAACGCCGCCATGCTCCATAAACTTAGCTTGAATTTGCGAATCGTTCGTTCGTATGAGGTCAACCAATCTTTGATCGTGATTTCCCCGTATAGCGATTGCTCCGTAATTCGCAACCAAATCCATAACCCTGTCTACGACATCCTTGCTCTTCGGACCTCTGTCCACGTAATCCCCCAACAATACAAGCTGGTCTTTCTCAGAGTCGTATCCAACTTCCTCCAACATTCGATTGAGCGGTTCGATACAACCGTGTATGTCGCTTATCATTAATGTTCGTGTCATAAAGTCACCTGTCCTTCAACCGCGATCCTCATTCTGATGCCGGCGATTTTACCCTGATTGCTATCCTCGATCGGACTTATTTCATATGGGACAAACCCTAGCTTATGATAGAACAAAAGCGCGCGCGAATTCGCATTATGGCACACCAGATGGACGTTCTTCGCCTGATGTTCCTCAGCCGCCCGGTTGATCATCGTTTGGATCAAGAAACTCGCCGCCCCGGTTCCTCTGCTCGTGGGCTTAATGATCACGTTGCCGATCCAACAATCCTCGCCTGCGGCCACGTTGTATAGATTGCTATAACCTACGATGTCGTCCGAATCCATAGCGACCGTGAGGGACAGTCTCCGGTATGCCGCATCCGCCAGTTGCTCCGCGGTGAGGGGAAAGGTCCCTTTGGGATACATATAGAACAATTCTTCCTTGCTTTGCGGAAAAGAGGCGATCAGTTGAAAATCCGCTAACGTAGCATCACGGTAGTGATACAAAGCTGCCCCTCCTCTCTATATTAACGTTATTAAAGACCTTAACATATTATTCAATGCGGAATGGCATTTCCCTTTTTATTTCCTGTCTCTTTTTGTCTACATGCAATAAAAAGAAGACCGCGTAAGCCCGCGATCTCCTTGACTATCATTCTATTCCATTTGTTCTTGTGTAGGAATCCGCTCTCCCGATTGTTCGAACGCTTCTAGTATCGAAACGAGCAGTCCGGGAAATCGGATTTCCAAATCTTCTTCCCGCAACGTCATCACGCGCTGCGTGCCTTGAGCTCGAACGTTCACTACGCCCGCTTCGCGAAGCGTGCGAACATGATGCGACATGGTGGATTTCACTACGGGCACCTCAACGTTGCCGCATGTTCGTTCTCCGAATTTGCGGATTTCCGATACGATATATAGCCTAACCGGATCGCTTAACGCATATAAAACGGAAGACAACAGAATGTCGGCTCTATCCGGGTGGTGGAGTGCTTTCAACTAATAGGCCTCCTTCATGAAGCTTATGATTGCAATTTTACCATACCTCGTGCTATATTTCTATTGTTCGATAACAATCGAACAATACAACAATTGGAACGAGGGATGCAACATGTCCATGTCCGAACAACCTATTAGAGAACGAACGCCCGAACCACCCGCTATTCAGGAGGGGTTCGTAACCTTATTGCTAGGAATATCCGTAGTGCTCGTAATTATGAACACAATGATGTTTAACCTGGCGCTGCCAGACGTATCGGTTTCCTTCGATCTATCCGCTTCCCTGACCTCCTGGATTGTTACGGGATACTCTATCGTCTTCGCGATTTCCTCCATTACGTATAGCCGATTATCCGATTTCGTTCCGATTAGACGGCTTTTCATTATCGCTACGCTATCCTTCAGCATCGCCGCGATTGCCGGATACTTCTCCGATAGCTTCCTATGGCTGCTGATCGTTCGTATCGTTCAAGCTTCGGGAGCCGGAGCTATTCCGGCGCTCTCTATGGTCTTCATCTCCAGATATGTGCCCGTTGAACGGCGCGGCAAAGCGATGGCGACGATTATGTCGGCAGCTTCCCTAGGCCTTGGATTGGGACCTGTCGCAGGCGGTGCGATCGTAGAGGTTTTGGGTTGGCATTACTTGTTCGTCGTAACGGCTATTACTCTATTATTGGTTCCTTTCTATGCGAAACTAATTCCGACTGAAAAATCGACCAAAGGCTCCTTCGATGCATTAGGAGCAATATTGGTCGGTATAGGTACGACAAGCTTGCTGTTATTTCTAACGAATCAGACTTGGATTGCGCTCGTTGCGGGAATCGCGGCCATTATCCTGTTCGTCATTCGCATTCGTACGGCTTCCGAGCCGTTCGTTCAACCTGCCCTGTTTCGTAATCGTCCCTACCTCGCGTTGGCAGCCGTCGGGATCGCCGCTTACATTTGCAGCTTTGCGACGTTATTCCTGATGCCGCAAATCCTAGTGAAGCAATCCGGCTTGAGCGCCATCGGCGCTGGGCTCGTCATATTCCCGGGTTCATTGCTCGCGATGTTGCTCTCCCGCCGAGTCGGCCGGATGATCGATTTGCGCGGGAACCGATCGATCATTCGCAACGTCCCATTTCTCTTGCTCGCATCCGTCGTTCTGTTCGCGGTTTTCTCCGGAACGACTTACTTGGCTATCCTCTTTATCTACATGCTGCTTAGCATCGGATTCACTTTTTTGACGAGCAGCGTTTCGAACGAGATGTCTCGCATACTAGATAAATCGCAGATCGGTTCGGGCTTGGGCTTGTTCCAACTTCTGCAGTTTTTCAGCGGAGCCTTCGGAGTAGCCGTTACCGCCAGCGCGCTTGGATGGCAAAAGCAATTCTCGTTAGCACATGCTTACAGCAATATCTATTGGGGGATGACGTTCGTCGTTCTGGCTTCGATCGCGTGCGGGTATGCCTATCTTCGTTCAAGTTCGAAAATCGCGCACGCCGCATAACGTTCGCCTCTGAAAATACTATACGTTAAGCGTACCTTTGAGCGTCGTTACGGCTTGCCCTGCCATGTTTATGCGTTCTTCCGCGATCTTAAGCCTTAGCGTCCCCTGTCTGGCCGAGAGTTGTTGCGCAACCAGATCCGATTTATTCAATTTAGCCTGCCAATAGGGACCTAGACAGCAATGCGCGGAGCCGGTGACTGGGTCTTCGTTCACGCCGATCGCCGGGAAGAAACAACGAGATACGAAATCGAAACCCGCTCTCTCCGATCTAGAACCCCTCTAAAGGGTTCGTCGGTAAAAGCGTATACGATGTATAAATTCATTTTCCATCTTCCTCCTGTACAGTAAAGAGCAACGACTTAGCAAGTCGTTGCTCTTTCGCGAGTCTGTTGTCACGCTTCCGGGAACAGCGGAGTAGAGAGATAACGCTCCCCCGTATCCGGTAAAATAACGACGATTTTCTTGCCCTTGTTCTCCGGCCTCTTGGAGATTTGCAACGCAGCGTAAGCGGCCGCGCCCGAGGAAATTCCGACGAGCAAACCTTCCGAACGGGCTAGCTTCCTGGCGGTCTCGAACGCTTCTTCGTTCTTGACTTGATACACCTCGTCTACGACCTCCGGATTGTAGTTGTCGGGTACGAAACCTGCACCGATTCCTTGGATCTTATGGACTCCTTTATTTCCGCCCGAGAGAACGGGGGAATCGCTAGGTTCGACGGCAATGATCTTCACGGCGTTCTTCTTTGCTTTGAGAGCTTCCCCTACGCCCGAGATCGTTCCGCCGGATCCGACGCCGCCAACGAAGATATCTACTTCTCCGTCCGTATCTCTCCAAATTTCTTCAGCCGTAGTCGTTCTATGGATCGCCGGATTCGCTGGATTCTTGAACTGCTGCGGCACATAGGCGTTCGGGAGCGAAGCCGCAATCTCGTCCGCTTTCCTGATCGCTCCGGCCATTCCTTCGTTCGCGGGAGTTAGAACCAATTCCGCTCCTAGAGCGAGCAACAGCTTCCTCCGCTCCAGACTGAAGCTTTCCGGCAAGGTAATGATTAATTTGTAACCTAAGGCCGCAGCCGCGAAGGCCAGGCCTACGCCCGTATTGCCGCTTGTCGGCTCAACGATGACGGACTCTTTATCGATCAGTCCTTTGTCTTCCGCATCTTTGATCATGGCGAAACCGATTCTGTCCTTCACGCTGCCAGCCGGATTAAAGTACTCCAACTTGGCGATGATACTGGCTTCCGCTTCGTTTAGCTTCATGAAGTTCGTAAGCTCCAACAGAGGCGTATTCCCAATCAGATCCGTCAGATTTTTCGCTATTTTGGACATGTGAACACTCCGCTCTTTTCAATTCCAACTCCGTAAGTCGGGTATGATTTAACTTTACCATTCATGGCGAAGGTATTCAATAATCGCGCAAGCTCGCTATGTATTCGGTATATTTGCCCAGCTTGGGGGTCTCTTCATGAACCGCTCTGAATCCCTAATAAATCCATACTGTTCGTATAACCCATGTGCATCCAACGTCCCCAGCAACCCTGTCAGAGATTCGTATTTAACATCATTCATGATCGTTTCGATCAGTTTTTTGCCCAGCTCTTGTCCGCGATAATCCTCGTGTATGAACACGTCGCATAAGTAAAACATCGTAGCCCCGTCCGTAACGATCCTCGCGAAGCCAACCTGTTTCCCTTGATGGTAAATGCCATAACAATCGGAAGCCTCGATCGCTCTCAAAGTTCGTTCGGGTTCCCTCTTGTTCGCCCAATAGCTTCTCGTTAAAAAATCAAGTACGGCTTGCTTGTCGATTTTGCTTTTATCATTCGAAATGACGTATTCCTTGTATTGGATCTCATTCATAGGATCACCCTTTTATGTAGATTAATTCCTTTTAACATCTTACGACCACTCAACTGTTCACTCTTCCGCCCTCTCGTACGAGCCATTCTCCGGTTGCCCAATCCGTAAGCTCCGTAGAAGCCGGCCTATAATACAGATCGAATCGTATGCTTAGCTCGTCCTCCCATGGGTGCTGGACAAAAATCGACCGGAATATGTGAGCTAAGCTAGGTATCGAGAATCCGTGCGGCTCGGGGAACATGCTTTCCAATTGTTCCTTGGTCAGATTGGTTTCAAGTGCAAATTGGAAAATAGGCTTATCCGCGTATTGATCATAGACGAGCTCGAATTTCGGTGTTCTTTTCACGTCGAAGCGGGTAATGTCTTTCTCAAACTCCTCGCTATCCGCAGGAATGATGAATGGCCACTGTTGCCCTGGGTAGCGATAGAGATTACATATGCCCGAAAGCCCGGAGATCAATTGGTTCCATTCGGATGGTTCCGTACTAACGACCGGCACGTTCACGCCCGTATGATCGATACCGATGATGTGGCCTTGCAGCTGCTCGTGGAGATAGAAGATTGTATTTCCTATCGGGGTTGTCTTAAAAGCGACCGGTGATTCGATCCCCTCATCCGGCAAAAATTGATCCCTATCACCTGAAGCCGCACTCTTGATCAGAATATTCCCTACCTTTAACTGGATGTTACGATCTGTTTCCAGAACAATGGCTGGCGATGATTGTGAACCTGTCCGAAACCCGGTATTAGGCAGAGCGGTGTCCGAAAATGAAGGAGATGAAGGAGGTATCCCGTTATCGCTAACGGAAGGTATACCTGCAATTAACCGATTAAACGTTCGATTCCATTGTTGTTCGCTTTCGTTCGCGCTCGGAAATACAAAAGCAATGTTGCGTAGACGAGTCATGCAAACTAACCTCCGCCAGTTCTAAATTAAACGATGAATAACGATTCTATAATGACTTCGTTACTTTTTCGACAATTTCCACTTCATTTCCTTTTATGGACCTAAAAAAACGCTAAAGAGAGGTTGCTTGAGAGTCGCTCATTCCCCATTTCTCGCCCCAATTGCGCATTTGCAACAACACTTCACCATATCCCCTTCCGCTGTCGGTAAGAGAGTACCGTACGCTGACGGGAACCGTCGGGATCACTTGACGATGAATGATCCCTCGCTGCTCCAACTGTCGCAGCGTATCCGTTAACGATTTGATGCTCACTTCGCCTATGCTTCTTCTTAATTGATTAAACCGTTGCGGGCCTTGGCACAATTGAGCGATAACGAAATAGGACCACTTGCTGCCTATCACTTGCATGGCTGCGTTAATGGGCTCATAACAGGATTTGTTTTCATTAGGTTTCAAGGGATAACATCTCCTTACGATTGGTTAGATACGCTACTTGACGAATGTATATAAAAATAAAGTGCGTTCTTACGGTACTCCCTTACATGGAATATGCTCAGGTTATAGCGATCGCGACGCTAACACGCGTTATCTTAGTATCGATATTCAAGGAGGAATCAGTAGATGAACGTTAAAGATAAAACCATACTTGTAACGGGAGCAACCGGTCAGCAAGGAGGCTCGGTCGCCGAACATCTGCTTCGTAACGGTTGGCATGTTCGCGCATTCACCCGCAACCCATCGAGCGAAGCAGCGCAACGGCTCCAAGCACAAGGCGTCGAACTCTATCAAGGGGATATGGACAATCGCAACGAATTAGCCGAAGCCATGCGCGACGTTTACGGGGTATTCAGCGTACAGCCTCCCGTATGGGATTTGAATGCTTTTGAGGAAGAACTACGTTTAGGTACGAATGTGGCTGACGGAGCCAAAGAAGCGGGAGTTAAACACTTCGTATATGCTTCGGCAAGCGGGGCGGAATCCCAGTCGCATTTTCGAACGTTTGCCAAATGGGAGATCGAGAAGCACATTCGGAAGATTGATCTGCCGGCTACTATCCTGCGTCTTACCTTCTTCATGGAAAACTACGTGAGTCCTTACTCGTCGATCCGGAACGGAGTTTATTCGGAAGCCATAGCCCGGCAAATCCCCGTCAACTTGTTAGCCGTGGACGATATCGGAGCGTTCGTTAACCTAGCATTCCGGAAACCCGAATATTATGCCGGGAAGACAATAGAACTAGCCAGCGACTCGCTTACTCCGCCCGAGATCGCAGCCGCGGTAAGCCGATCGACCGGACATCCGGTCGAATATGCTCCCATCCCCATAGAGACGCTACGTACTCAAAGCGAGATAATGGTTAGGATCTACGAGTGGTTAAACGACGGCGGCCACGTCGTTGATCTTCCAGCTTTGCGCGAGCTGTATCCCGGACTCACGAGCTTTGAAAGCTGGTTGGACAGAAAAGGAAAAGCTAAGTTTACTTTTCAAGCTTAATACGAAAAAAGGAGCCGCGATATTGGCTCCTTCCTTTCTTTAATGCAATGTTTTTAGCGCTTCTCCGTTGTACGGTACGAGTTGGTCGAAACGGCCGTCGCGCACTTTGGCAGCCCATGCCGGATCAACCAATAAAGCGCGGCCGACCGCGACGAGGTCGAATTCATCGTTATCCAACCGGGTAAGCAATTCGTCTATATCCGCAAGACCTGCACTCATTCCTCTGAACGCTCCCAAAAACTCTTCGTCGAGCCCAACCGAACCTACCGTAATGGTCGGTTTGCCTGTCAGCTTCTTCACCCACCCCGCGAAGTTCAAGCTCGATCCTTCGAACTCGGGTTCCCAGAAACGACGAGTGGAGCAATGGAAAATGTCGACGCCGGCTTCAACGAGGGGAGCCAGCAATTGTGCCAGCAATTCAGGCGTTTCAGCCAATTTGGCATCATAGTGGAAAGATTTCCATTGCGATATCCGCAAAATAATCGGGAAATCAGGTCCAACCGCAGCGCGGCATGCTTTAACGATCTCCTCCGCGAAACGCGTACGGGCAACTAAACTGCCTCCATACTCATCGGTGCGTTTATTCGTAACTTCCCACAAAAATTGATCGATTAAGTATCCATGCGCTCCATGCAGCTCGATTCCGTCGAATCCGATTCTCTTTGCATCCGCAGCCGCTTGAGCGAAAGCCTGAACGACGTAGTCGATTTCCTCTTTCGTCATCGGTTCGTTAACTTGCTCGCCCTTGGGGTTAATGCCGGACGGGCCGATGGATGGAGCTTCCGGATGAGGCAACGAACCGTTGCGGCGCGTCATTCCGACATGCCATAGTTGCGGAACGATTCGGCCGCCCGCTTCGTGTACCGCCTTCACGACTTGAGTCCATCCTTGAAGGGCTTTGTCGCCATGGAAGTTCGGAACGTTAGGATCTTCTGTTGCGGCAGGATGATTGATCAACGTTCCTTCTGTCACGATCAGCCCTACGCCGTTCTCCGCCCTGCGTTTATAATAAGCTGCTACATCCGGTCCGGGAACTCCGCCCGGCGAGAAACTACGAGTCATCGGTGCCATGACGATCCGGTTAGCTAACTTCAACTTTCCTAACGTAAACGGTTTAAACAGTGAATCAACGGATTTTACTTTCTCCACTTTATTCCCTCCAATTGTATTTCTTTTGTATAGTATATCTTTATTTATATAAATCTAGATATACGTATGGCAAGAAATTAGCTTGATTGGATCATCAAGCTAGATCTCCTCGAGGAGTCGCTGCTTAAATTGCTCAATACCGCTTTCGTGGCGCCGATAATAAGTCCATTGGCAATGTCGCCTGGACTCCAGCAAGCCCGACTTCTGCATTTTGACCAAATAACCGGAGATGACCGATTGGGCTAACCCTGCTTTGTCGGCGATGGCTCCCACGCAGATGCCTCCATGAAAATCGCAATCGCCCGGCATATGACTCTGCGGGCCGAAATGCGTTTCCGGATCTTTCAGCCATTCCAAAATTTTGAATCTCGTCTCGTTGGACAATGCTTTAATAATCGATAAAGTATCCATGGTTAGAGTATATCTACTTTTATAGAAATGTAAATACCCTTTTTTCTTTTCGCCAAATCTCTACTTTCAATCACATGCTGCTTATATTCAAGCGATTGCCATCAGGATCATAAAAATGAAAACTGACCATCCCTCTTGTCAGAAAACCGCCGATATCCGACGTTACGATGCCGCTGTTCTTCAAATACTGATTATAGTTGAAAAAGTGCTCACGAAGCTTCACCCAACAAATGAGCCGTACTTGCCCATCGACCTTGACTTGATAAGCATCATCCGCGAGTTGCTCAAGCACCCGGGTACGGATGGATTCTTCGTCATGCACTCTAACTCCCTATGAGTAATGATTAGTTGGACTATCGAACATAAGCGATGACTTGATTCAACTTCTCGACTGCATCAGGGCTTATTTTTAAAGTCGAGTTAGGAATCCCTGTTCCGCCATAAACATAATCGAAACGATGCAGCTGCCGATCCATAATCGTCGGCAGATTATGTCCGATTAAGGGAACGGTCCCTACGATGCATCCCGTTAGTTGTTCTACTTCCTTAGGTTTAGCTAATTTGAGTTCATTGCATTTCAAAATCGGCTTCAGAATATCGAAATCTATCCGTCCGTAATCTCCCGAAATGATGATCGCAAAGTAACCTTCCTCGGATTTTAATACTAATGTGGGCGCGGTTTGGCCGATCTCGATTCCGAAATAGTCCGCCCCTTCCTGTGCGGATTGAATCGTTTTTTCGTGTCGAATGATCTCGTGCTCGCAGTTCTGATCTTTTAATAGGGAAATCATCGTGTACATTAGAATTCTCCTTACATTGTTTAGTTTAACTCGATCCATCTAGCAACGGTTTCAACAAGAATTTCTCGCTTAGCTTCTACATCAGCCATATCCTTCAACTTAACGATTGCACGATCGTCGGCAACCCATTCTAATAACCCGGCAGGATCAATACTCGATGCTATCCCTTTCTCCAATGAATCTTTTACTTTGGCGCCTCGATGAAAAACAAGCCGAAAAAAACCTTTCCCTTGCAAATTAAACGTTACTCGGTCTTCGTTGTTATAACGAAAGCTTGGCGCTTTCCACTTGATCTGTTCCGTTATACGGTCGTTAGCGCTTAGAATGATTTTTCTAACTTCCTCGATCTCTTTTTTTAGGGGATGTTCAAGACTGTTCATGAATTCATCTACAAGTTTGCTATTATTCGTAGACACCCGCTCAACCACCTGCCTTAAATGATTTATCCATCGTAAGGCAAGATCCCTACCTGATATATTTTTTTCTTCATGTTATCCTACGTTCGATTAACTCAATTCTTCTACCGTCAGGATCTTCAAGGACTGCCCTTACGCCCCTTTCGGTTTCACTAGGCTTAGATATTAACTTGCCTTTTAACTGTATCAGCTTTTCAATAAGTCCGTTAATCCCCTCAACATAGAAACCCAACATGACGGATCCTGCATCTTTCCAACCTGGCAAGTTCCCTTCAGCACCGGGATAGATTTCGACGACTAACCGATCCTGCTCATAAGAATAGTGAATGGGACCGTTACCATGTCGCTCTTCGATTAGTTCGAGTCCTAATCCTTCATAAAAATCCCTGATATCTATCAATCGCGAAGTTCTAATCATGATGAAATTAATCAAAGGTTTAACCATATTCCAGTCAACTCCTAGTAGTACGAATAATTTACATCCGATCATTTCGAAATCCAGATAACAAACCTTCGACAAATTAACCGACATTTCCTTTTATGGATAACTAAAGATCCGCTAAAGAAAAAGACGCATTCGCTCTGTTAGAATCGAATACGTCTGCGCGGAAACCGATATGTTTTACGGCATTAAATAACGAAAACTAAGCTCTGACAACCGTTCTTCTACCCGTTTAAGTTCACTTAATCCCTCATGAACCGACCTAGTCTGTTCCAGCAGCACGCTCAGGTCATCCACCCCGTCCCAATATCGGCCAAGGAAATGAAGGAATACGTCTAAGTTTCGTAATCTCACAAGCGAGGGAATCGCTTCAATCTCCGCGCGATCTAGAGACAATTGCTCCCCCGCGCCTCGCAGGAAAAGTTCTATCTTAGCCATCACGTCATTACCATTAAGAAAGCCCGATATCATGACCGCGATTTCCATAACCCGCAAATCCCAAGTGCAGAATTCAAAGTCGAGAATGGCGGCAAGTCGGTTACTGTCCGCGCCGGAGACAAGGGAATTCGAGTGGTTAATATCCCCGTGGATGAGCTGATGAGGCAACGTTCGGAACGTATCCAACAAAGCGCGAAAACCCTGAATCGCTCCCCCGATGGATCGCAATTCCTCAGCGACTTCGATGAACTCAGCAGGCGGCGCCGTACAGAACGATTTCACTCTGTCTGCAGTACACAAGGGGTGAGCCGAATCCATTTCATAATATGGAGGATATAGGGGCGCCCCGTTACCATAACGTTCGCGAGCGCTTTGCTTAATTGTCCGGTAGCTACGCCAAATGCATATCCCATCTCCAAGCTTCCTTCTTCAGGGCGCTGGCCTTCGATATACGTGAACAGGCATGCCAATCTTTCGCTGCCGTCCTCTAACCTAACGATCGTGCTTCCATCTATATTTGGAATGGGCATCGGAACCTTAAAGGGCAACGACAATTCATTAAGCGCCAGCAAGATCTCGTGCTCGTAACGGATTTTGGCTTCGTCCTTATGCGTCTCATAAATACGCAGTACCCAACGAGTACCGTCTGCCTCTATGAATCTTGTCGTGTTGTTCCATCCGGATTGCCCTTCAGCGACTTTCCAATTCCCGTCGGCAAAATACTTGCGTAATACTTGATCGAAAGACACCTACTCGCCTACTTTCTCGACGACTTTATCAATGGCTGACGCAAAATCATCGCCATAGAAGGTCAACCTCCAGAAGGACGCTCCCTTTAACCCATACCTTTTGGCTAACCCGAGTTTATCGTCGACCGTTGACGTCGTTTCGTTCCATAAGCTGATTCCGAGGATAAGTTGATCCGCCCTTACGCCCGCCTTCAGCATTTGATCGATTGCTTCTTCTACTTTGGCATTAGGCTCAGGCGTATGGTCGGGGGTGCCTTTCGGATTGTAATCATGCGCCATGACGACGAGATCATCGGCATATTTCGCTAACGTTTTATAATCATAGCCTTTGAACGAGCTGTTCGGCGGCGGAACGGCTAAGCTAAGCTTAACTCCGATCGTTTCCAGCTTCTTGTCGATCGTCTGAACATAATCGTTGAGCAGCTTCTGCTGTCCTAACGGATCTAGACGCAAGCCGAGACCTTCGAAATCTAGCAGCACCCCGTCGAATCCGTGATCCGACGCTAATCTCACGATATTATCGATAGAGTTGTTTCTTAAAGCTTCATCGCTAAGCATCTTGGTCAATTCGCCTTTCCCATCGACCGAATAAACCATAAGATAAGGCTTAGCCCCTTGAGAGGCAGCACTATTAACGAGCGATTCCGGCGTAACATCCTCAGCCGCCTCAGGCCAATAGAAATCCGCGCCTTCCAAGGTAAGCTCGCCCTTTTCGTCTATCCGAGTCCATCCGAAGGCTACGGAATCCATGGATGCGATTCTCTCTCGTTGCGCGAACGAACCCATCGCATAGAAAACCCGAAGATGCATCGCTTTCTTAGCGGAGACGATCGTTACCGTCTTCGTCGCGCTGCTCCATCCGACTTTGGCGCCGAATTGGGTGCCGAAGAAGTTAAGAGGAATAAGCACTTGCTGATTGATCGTTAGAGGTGCAGCTAACAACTCGACATTTTCCCCGTCTACGACTGCCGTTTTCTGACCCAAACGAAGGGTGACGATTTTGTTAACGCCATTAACTTCACCGGTTGCACGGACCGTTTTCGTCTTATTGTCCCATGTGACCATTATTCCTAGCGTGTTTGCCAATGACCTAAAAGGAACCATTGTCACGTTGTTCTTAATAACCGGCGAAGCTCCCAAAGTCAGCGGAAAATCGTCCAGCACGACTCTGATTACCGGATTGTTCGCTTTAACCGTTGCAGTACCGCATATGATGCTTCCCATAATAGAAAAACTCATGATAGCGCAGCTGCCGTTTTTCCCCACATTTTCATATCCGACTCTCCTATATCCTCTTGCTAGAATAGGAGAATTATAGCAGACCCGCCCGAGCGTTGTAACCTCCTCAGGGACTATTTGCGCGACATCCAAATGCCTCGTCTATTTATAACCGTTAAAATATTGGTTTACAAGTTATCCCATTCATGATACCGTGTTTGCATAACTACTTAAATGGATTTATAAGGGTTAGACATCATCTACTATCGAGAGGATATGGTAATCATGATCATTCAGAAACTTCCTTGGGCAGGCATCCGCGTGCAAACCGCTAAAACGAATATTGCGATCGATCCCTTGTTTCATTTTCCGAGTAAGTACAATGAACCGCATGAACCTTTCTTCCCCCTGAATGATTTCGGTCCCGTCGATGCCGTTCTGATCACGCACCATCATGCCGACCATTTCGATCCGGAAGCGATAGCGGATTATTATGGCCGGGATATTCCAGTCTATTTCCCGAAGGAATCTTTGGACTTTGCCAAGAATTCCGCTCTCACCAACATCCATGAAGCATCGATTGGAGATACTTTTGCTATAGGAGATATAACCGCAACGGCTACTTACTCCGTTGACGGCGTCGGCGATCCGCAGATCGCGTGGGTTGTTGAGGGCGACGGGAAACGGATCATTCACTGCGGAGATACTTTATGGCATGGGTACTGGTGGAAAATAGCCAAGGCATACGGTCCCTTCGACGCGGCTTGTTTGCCGGTGAACGCGGCGGTCATTGAATTCCCCGGAATGACGCCGAGCGGTCAGCCGATTACTTTATCCCCCGAGCAAGCGGTTTCCGCGGCTAACGTCCTTAGCGCGACGACTTTAGTCCCTATCCATCATACGGCGATTCACCATCCGCCGATCTATACCGAAACTCCGGATATTTGGGCGCGCTTGGCAGCGGCTGCCGCGATCAAGGAGCTTCGACTGACGATTCTGAAATCGAAAGAAACCTTAACCCTATAATTACTGCTACCAATGAAACGACACAACCTCGAAAGGGTCAACCGACATGGACAAATCGATTTACACGCTTGGAGGAACCGCTTGGATTAATCTATTGAATACGATCGTCATGCATAACAAACAACCGACGGACCTATTAGCCGACCCGGCCGCGGCCGTTGAGTGGCTTGAAGCGAATCAACTGCTGTACGTCCCCGTAACACGGCTCGATGCGGCGGCATTGGCACAAATTCGACAATCGCTTTACCCCGTCAGGGAGCTTGGCGATCGAATCATATCGGACATAGAGCAGCATGAAGCCTTAAGCGAAAGAGTATATATAGAGCTCAAAACCCGGCTGGAACGATTGAACATTAAACCTGCAGTATCCCGTAACCACGACGCTCGCAAGCTCGAACTTTCTTACCGAGGGGTTACCGCGATCGATCAAATTCATCTCGTCATCTTGCAGTCGGTCCTTGATACGCTTAACCATTACTCTGCCGACCGAATTCGGAAATGCGAGCATGCAGAGTGCATCCTCCGCTTTATCGATGTATCCAAGAGCGGCCGCAGACGTTGGTGCAGCATGGAACTATGCGGTAATCGCCATAAAGCAGCCCAATATTACGAAAAAAATAAAAAGCAAAAAGCGTAGAGCTCGTTAACAAAGAACAACCTCACGGCTTCCATTAGCCGTGAGGTTGTTCCGTGCCTCTAGACGCTTTCCAATCGGATTTCAGAATTCCCATTTGAATAACGTCCAAATATCTACCTTGCTTATAAAGCCGTTCGCGCAATCGCCCTTCCTCGGTAAACCCGCATTTCAAATAACTCCGAACGGCACGCTCGTTGAAATCGTAGACCTCAAGCTCAAGACGGTTCAAGTTCATTTCGAGAAAAGCGAAGTCGATGAGAAGCTTCATCGCTTCCGTACCGTATCCCCGCCCTAGATTTTCCGTTGATCCGATTACGATCCCGATCTTGCCAACCCGATTCTTCCAATCGATGGAGTCCAGATTCACTTGTCCGATATAGGCTTCCGTCGAGGGATCCGCGATCACGAACCCCCTGCTGTCCGAGCGGCCGTCCAGCATCGACTCCAAGTAGGCTTCCGTTGACTCAAGCGCATGCGGATAGAGAAAAATATCCGACAGATGGTGCACGATATCGGGATCGTTCACCCACTGTCGCATCCAGGGCAGATCATCCCGGCGATATTCCCGCAGCATGACGAGGTTTCCCTGCAATCTTGGCATGATTAGACCTCCTTCGTAACCGGATCGTCGAACAAGATGCCTTGATCGATCGATTTCTGAACGATCTCCAACGTGAATTGCCACAGAGTCGCTGACGTTTCCCTTACCGGATCGAGCCGCTTAAGCACCTGCGACCGCACGATTCCGTTTTTCTTCCAGCTGACCCCGCCGGTATAATGATTATGAATGACCGGCTGCAAGCGATCGAGCGCCGCGGCGTATTTCGCTTCGGGAGTTACACCGTCTTCGAATTCTCTCCATAGCGTCATCCATTCATCTTGACTATCTTCGGGAAGCAAACCGAACAACCGGTTGGCGGCAGCTTGCTCGCGTTCTTCTTTATCTTGGTAACCTTTCGCATCGTACGCGAACGTATCGCCGGCATCGATCTCGACTAAATCATGAAGCAACAGCATTCGGATAATTCGGTTAATATCGAGCGTCGGATCGTTCGCATGCTCTAACAGCACGACGGCCATAAGCGAGACATGCCAGCTATGCTCCGCCGTGTTCTCCAGACGGCTCTTGTCGATGAGGAACGTTTTGCGAAGTACGGTCTTAAGCTTATCGATTTCCACTAAAAACGAAATTTGCTGCGTTAATCGTTTGTTATCGATCCATAATTCTGACATACGAATACCCTCCATCCAATATGTCCGTCTATTGTAACATGAATGAATAGTCGTTCATATTGAGTTCATATTGCTATTGCATGATAGTTCCAACGCCGAATAAACTTTAACCTTTCGCCTTAATCCAAATACAGAATCGAGGCTATAATCTTAATGAATGGCAAACAACCGAAGGAACAGCCGGCGCATTCCGCTAAAATAAATTGGAAGACGTTCGTCAAACTCGTCAATAAAGCCAAACCATCCAAAACGATGCTGGCCATCGCCCTATCGTTTAGTCTCGTTTCAACCATCGTCGGCTTATTCGTGCCCTTATTCACGAAAAACCTTGTCGACGGCTTTACGCTTGATTCTTTGGAGTCCTACCAGATCGTCATGCTCGTATGCGTGTTCGTCGCGCAGACCGTCGCGGGCGGCTTGTCTATTTACCTGTTGAACAAGTTCGGGCAACAGATTCTGTCCGGGTTGCGAGATCTGCTGTGGCGCAAACTATTATATTTGCCGGTCGCCCATTATGATAAAGAAGAAACAGGCGGTCTCATTAGCCGAGTAACGAACGATACGAACGTAGTCAAACAGGTCGTCTCCGAGCATATGTCCGGTTTCGTCAACGGCGTCATCTCGATCATCGGCTCCGTCATTATTTTGTTCGCGCTGGACTGGCAGATGACTTTGATCTTGTTAATAGCCGTCCCACTAACGATGGCGATCATGTTCCCGCTTGGACGCAAGATGCATCAAATCTCGCGCAACATGCAGAACGAGACGGCAAACTTCACTTCGGTGTTAACGCAAGTATTGTCCGAAGTAAGGCTCGTTAAATCGTCGAACGCCGAACCGATCGAATACGAACGCGGCAAATCGGGTATCGTCAAGCTATTTAGACTGGGCGTACGCGAAGGGAAGATCCAAGCGTTCATCGCGCCCCTCATGGGAATCGTCATTATGACGCTAATGGTCGTCATTATCGGATACGGCGGATTGCGCGTATCGAGCGGATCGATTACCGCGGGCGAGCTGGTCGCATTTATATTGTATCTCATTCAAATCGTCATGCCTCTCGGGCAAATTACGGCGTTCTTTACGCAGCTGCAAAAGGCGATCGGCGCGACCGAACGGATGATCGATATTCTTGGGCAAGAGGAAGAAGTTCATCATCAAGGGTCGCAAGTCCCCTCGGCGGATTCCGCAATCGTGCTAAACGATTTGACGTTCTATTACGACCAAGGGGATCCCATTCTGAAACATGTAAGCTTCTCCGTTCCAGCCGGACAAGTGACGGCTTTAGTCGGACCGAGCGGCAGCGGCAAAACAACTTTATTCTCGCTAATCGAACGTTATTACGAACCGAGAAGCGGAAGTATCGTTTATGGCCGACATGCGATCGGCGATTTCTCGCTCGAATCGTGGCGCAGCCAGATCGGGTACGTGTCCCAGGAGAGTCCGTTAATGTCCGGCACCGTACGCGAGAACATTACTTACGGACTGGACCGGGAAGTTAGCGACGAGGAACTGATGGAAGTAGTCAAAATGGCTTACGCGGATGGATTCATTAATGAGCTTCCCGATCGATTCGATACGGAGGTTGGCGAACGCGGAATGAAGCTTTCCGGGGGTCAGCGTCAACGAATCGCAATCGCAAGGGCGCTTCTTCGCAATCCGCGCATTCTTATGCTCGATGAAGCCACCTCCGCACTAGATAGCACCTCGGAACGCGTCGTGCAAGAAGCGCTGAACAACCTGATGAAGGGCCGTACGACGCTCGTTATCGCCCACCGCCTCTCCACCGTCATTGATGCGGATCAAATTATTTTCCTCGATAAAGGCAGCATCACGGGAATAGGCACGCATGAGCAATTGGTTGCAAGCCATGCCTTATACAGGGAATTCGCGGAACAACAGCTTCGTTATCCAGAACAATTGAGAGGTTAAGGATCCCAAAGAAAAGAGTTGACGATCATGACGAGAATACTCGTAGTAGACGACGATCCGCATATTCGCGAATTGGTGAAAGTGTTCCTCTTGCAGGAAGGTTTAGAGGTATTGGAAGCGACTAACGGAGTGCATGCTCTTCAACTATTGGAAACGACAACAGCGGATCTCGTCATCCTGGACATCATGATGCCTCATATGGACGGCTGGGAATTGTGCCGAGAGCTTCGCGAACATTATGAACTGCCGCTGCTTATGTTGACCGCAAAAGGAGAAACGGCGCAAAAACTCAAAGGTTTCCAGCTTGGAACGGACGACTACATGGTGAAGCCCTTCGAGCCCGTCGAGCTCGTCGCCCGCGTCAAAGCGCTGCTAAAGCGGTATCGGATTTCCGTCTCGCAGAACGTATCCGTCGGTAGCGTTCAGCTTAACCGTCAGACGTTCACCCTGCTGGCCGACGATCAATCGCTTACTATTCCGCTTAAGGAATTCGAGCTTTTGTTCAAGTTAGCCAGTTACCCTGGCAAGACTTTCTCAAGGGAGCAGCTCATCGAGCAAATTGGGGATTCGATTACTTAGGGGACGAGCGAACCGTAGACGTTCATATTAAACGGCTGCGCGAGAGATTCCCGGACGGACAATACGGGTTCCGGATTACGACGATCCGCGGGTTAGGTTATCGTCTGGAGGTAACGGCATGAGACGACGTCATATAGGCGAACCCGAACAGGCGCAACGGGATATCCGCAGAGGCCGTAAGTTTGGGTCCTTCCGGGAAAGCAAAGAACAACGCCAGAGAAGAAAAGAATTCAGCAAGCAGTTCAGACCGCCAAGAAAATGGATCTTTTTATCTATCCTTTTTATTCATTTAGCGATAGCCGCAAGTTGGGGACTTTCTTATTATTTAATGGGATTTATATATCGCGCATGGTTTCCGGAATACGGGCATGGTTTGCTGCGTCAATATTTAACCGTCGTACTGGCCTTTACGATCATCTTCCTGTTCGCGAACCTCATTCGCGTTTTTTTCACTCCGGTTCGTAATCAGATGAATTGGTTTATGGAGATGATCAACGCCATGAAGCAGTTAGCCAAAGGTAACTTCGACATCAAATTGGAGATGTCTCCGCGATTTATGGGGCAATTCGGACCCCTCGTCACGAGCTTTAACGAAATGGCATCCGATCTTAACCGGATGGAGGAAATGCGCCAGGAGTTCATCTCCAACGTCTCCCACGAGATTCAATCTCCTCTCACCTCCATCGCCGGTTTCGCCAAAGCGTTGCAGAACGACGATTTGGCTCCGGAAACGCGAAAGCACTACTTGGAAATTATCGAGACGGAGAGCAAACGAATGTCCAGGATGAGCGATAATCTACTCAAACTCACCTCGCTAGAATCCAATCATCATCCATTCGAGGCTAAAAATTACCGGTTGGACCGTCAGTTACGTCACATCATTCTATCTTGCGAGCCTTTGTGGCAAGGGAAGAACATCGAGATGGACGTCGAGTTGCCGGATGTGTCGATCGACGCGGACGAAGATTTAATGAGCCAGGTATGGATCAACCTCATTCACAACAGCATAAAATTTACGCCCGAGGGCGGCGCTATTCGCGTAAATTTGACTAAGAAGGATAGCAGCGTCCAAGTCGTGATCGTAGACAGCGGAAACGGCATTTCGAACGGCGCCCTCCCCCATGTATTCGAACGGTTTTATAAGGAGGACAAGGCTCGCGAGCGTAACGGCGGAGGAAGCGGTCTGGGACTGTCCATCGTCAAGAAGATCGTCGAAATGCACGGCGGCGAAGTGCTCGCGAGCAATCGCTCGAATTCGGGTGCTGCGTTCACAGTTACGTTGCCGCTTAATTAACGACATTAAATAGAGTTGTGCTTGAAGCTTCCTCCGATTAGGACGGGAGCTTCTGCAATACATAACGCAAAAATAAAGCTTGCAGTTCGCGCATCGTATTTGATCTTGTTTTACCGGTCATGCAATCTATATGCATCTTTAACTCGTGCTCCGATATTTGCATCACCGTCCTAATCTCCTCATCTTCTAACCCGAAAAGCATGTACAACCTCAGAACTTCTTTCTCGTACGCCGAGAATCCATACCGTTCCCCGAACCTCTCATGCCATTTTCCCGATTCCGATCCGTTTCCCCTCATAACCTGCCATTCCATCGTGCGGTTGGTCACCAAGGTTCTACTCACCTTTCTATTTAGTGAAGTTGGGTCTGTCGATTATTGCGTTCTTTCGTTATGATAGAGTCAAAGTATTAGTAGATTTCCCCAACTTCTGTTTGTTTTTTATGAAATTCGCTAATAGATCGCGCGTCCAGCTCAATTCGGAGGTGTCACACAACATGTTACGGTCACTTCGGTTCAAGATCGTCATCGTCTTAATCTTGATCAACACCGCATCCTTCGTCCTCATGTCGTTAATCAACTATGAAACCTCCAATAAACATATGAACAAGCAGTTGATCAACCATAGCCTAGCTAATCTGAAGAGTACCGTCGCGAATCTGGATACGATGCTGGATTTGAGAATGAAGCAAGCAGAACTGCTTAGCGAATCTATCCCGATCAGAATGCAGACGATGGCTCAGAAGCTCGCCTATCTTAATGAAGGGGTTCATTTGAGCAATATTACAACGAGGTATATCGGGATTGCCGGCAAAGACGGTGTTCTATCGTTGCCTGACGGCTCGACGACTCAACTAAACGGTGTTTACGCTTATCACCGGGCGATGCAAGGGCTAAGTACATACTCTTCCCTCGTGCTGGACAGGAACGGCAAACCTATACTCTGGCTTATGGTCCCGCTTCACAATCTAATTAACGAGGTTGAGGGCGTTATCGCCTTCGCGATCGATTCCAATCGTCTGTTCGACAGCCAATTGAGCCAGAAGTCGAGCGAATACGAAGATAGCGCGATCATTCTGATCGACCGGGATACGAACCTCCTCTATTACAAAGACGCCTCTTTAATCCTGAAACGCAATTATATTAAGGATGAACCTGAACTTCGCGATTTTGCGTTCCAATTAAGAACTAGCGAAGAAGGATACGGGGAAGCGAACGTGTTCGGGCGCGTGCTGAAAATGTTCTACGTGAAAATGCCGAATACGGACTGGTACGCCGTCTTCTCCGTCGCGAAAAAAGAATTCGAAGCGCCTATGCGTAATTCGACATGGTTGAATATGGGGTTAATCGCGCTAACGGAAATAATCTTCGGGGCTTTCTTGTTTTTGATTACCCAACGCTCCATCCTGGCACGTCTGAAACAAATCGTTCTAGTGACCAAGAACGTAGCTGCGGGCAACTTTTATCCGCAGCCTCTGCGCATTGTAAGCCAGGACGAAATCGGGATTTTGGCGAGCTCCGTCAACGGAATGATCGACAATTTACAAGAGCTTTTCGAACCTTTTCAAGCTTTCATCCGCCATAATCAGTATGCTATGATTGTAACGGATTCCAATTTTGTCATAACTTCCTTCAACAAAAGAGCGGAGGAAATGCTTGGTTATGGAGAGCATGAAGTGATCGGGAGAAAATCGCTGCTGCTCTGGCACGATCATGACCAACTATACGAACGGGCTAAATTTTACTCGGACAAACTGAAACGTACGGTTACGCCGGACGAAGAGGTATTATTCGTACTCTCTCACAAGGGGTTTTGCCTGATTGGGAATGGACATGGGTCAATCGCGAAGGAACCAGAATGCTCGTCTCGTTAAACACGAGCGTCATGAGATTTCCGGACGGGACGACTAAAGGCTACGTATTGATTGCGAGGGATATTAGCGAGATTAAAAAGGCCGTAGAGACTAACACGAGGCTATTAGAGATCATGGAAAGCGCGCACGACATGATCGCTTCTTTCGACATGCGCGGGCACATCTTCTATCTCAATCAGGCCGGGTATTCTTTCTTAGGCATCCAGGCTTTGAACGAAC
This sequence comes from Cohnella cholangitidis, assembly GCF_014107495.1. Classification (GTDB taxonomy): domain Bacteria; phylum Bacillota; class Bacilli; order Paenibacillales; family Paenibacillaceae; genus Cohnella; species Cohnella cholangitidis. The sequence continues at coordinate 6,254,841 of NZ_CP041969.1, read as the reverse complement.
ACAATAACCGTCTCAGCCAATATATGCCGATTCCGACTACCGTTAAGTTCGCGGACGGATTGACGGAAGCCCAAAAGTTAGGGTTCTGGCAAAGTGAAATCGATATTATCGGAGTGAACAATTCCATTCAGACGGCTTCCATAACGGTCGTCGCCCATCAATCGGAAGACGAACGGGATACCTTCTTCTCCACGATCGTAAGAGACATATCCGACCAGAAGGAAATCGAACGTCAGCTTGTGAAGGCCAAGGACGAAGCAGACGAAGCGAACGAAGCGAAGGGCTCCTTCCTTGCCCGGATGAGCCATGAGATCAGGACGCCGCTTAATGGGATAATCGGCTTATCCTACTTGCTTCAACGATCTGAATTAACGGAGCTCCAATCCGAATATATTCGCCAAGTATCCGATTCTTCGCAAAATTTGCTGCGTATCCTGAACGATATTTTGGATTTCTCCAAGCTCGAAGCCGATAAGTTAAAGCTGGAGCAAGTCCCCTTCCGTCTGGAAGACTCTCTGCAGCGGCTTAGCGGCATTTTCTCCGTGCTTCTAGGTCCTAAACCTGTGGATTTCATCGTTCATATGGATCCGAGAGTGCCCGATCAGCTAATCGGGGATCCGACTCGCCTAGAGCAAGTACTGCTGAATCTGGGCAGCAATGCGATTAAATTTACGAACTTCGGCCTTATAGAGATGACGATCTCTTTAATCGAATTGAGCGATGGAAATGCCCGCCTGCGCTTTAGCGTTCAAGATTCGGGTATAGGCATGACGGAGCAACAACAAGCTCAGCTGTTCACGCCTTTCGTTCAAGCCGATGACAAAACAAGCCGCAAATACGGCGGAACGGGACTTGGACTCGTTATCTCTTATACATTGGTAGAGAGAATGGGCGGACAGATTACCGTAGAGAGCACTTACCAGATCGGCAGCGATTTCGGCTTTGAACTCTCATTCCCTTTGAACGAGCGGAAGTACGTTTCGACATCGTCGCATAATCGGAATTACGATCTTAGCGTCGTCGTGCTCGAAGACCATGAAAGGGTAGCCGAGCATTGGCATGATGTTCTCTTCTCTCTCGGTTGCGATGTTGTCACATTATGTTCGTGGGATCAGGCGAAATCGTTGCTTGATGAACGGAATTGGGATCTGTTTATCGTCGATATGGAAGCGGGAGACATGCACGGCGAGGAAACTTGGATCGATTGGAAGACGGTGCTGGATGCCCGCGGCGTCCAAGTCGTTTGTTCGACTACGTTGATGGGCCGGGACGCCCTGCAGCAATTGCCGGATGAGCATAGGCCGGCGGCCGTACTGGTTAAACCCGCCACCTCCCTTCAAGTTCAACAAGCGTTACAGGTGATCAGCAAGAAAATGACAGATCCGTTTCAAGCCATAGATGCGACATCCGCTGCTCAGAGCGTTCTTCCTCTGCGAACGATGCCCGCTAAAAGCGATGATTCGTCATCTCACCGGATTCTTGTCGTAGACGATCAGGTCCTTAATCGGTTAGTCGTCAAGCAATTACTCGATCAGATGGGACTTGAAGTCGAACTACTGGAGAGCGGCGCGGAGGCCGTCGCCTTGATCGAATCCAATCGATCGCGAGTCGACCTGATTCTCATGGACCTTCACATGCCTATCATGGATGGGATTGAAGCAACCGCTCTTATCCGCAGACTCTATGACTCGGAACAGTTGCCGATTATTGCACTAACCGCAGATATGACGGAGGAGCAGCATAACCGTTGCTTGAATGCGGGAATGAACGATATTATGACCAAGCCCATCGTTCCGGACATCTTGTTCTCGGTTCTTAGCAAGTGGCTCTCGGCTCCTGCTATCGTTCCTGTTAACGATGGCGTTGATTCGAACGAGTTAGGACCGGATACTCCGGACCTTCAAGTGTCGACTGCTCTGCAGCGCTTGGCGGGAAAGAGCAAGCTATATTTGCAGCTGTTGGACAAATTCGACCAACAATATTCGGATCTGGAACATCGACTCAACGATTCGTTGAAAGAAGCCGATCGCTCGGATGCGATCCGTCTCGTCCATTCCCTTAGCGGCGCGGCCGGTCACCTTGGAGCTGTGACGGTTCAAGGGAAAGCTACGGCAATGGAAATTGCGCTTAAGGATAATGGAGATTGGCAGCAAGCGCAAAATCATCTCATAGCGGCCTTACAAGAAACATTGGAAACGATCCGAAATCTACTTATGCAAAAGCAAAAAAGAAGTTAGACGTAAACTGTTCGGCATTATATAATAGATGTGCCATCCAAATGTTAGCAAACTATGAGCTTTCTTAACATTTTCTTAAAGGGTGTGACTTATGATGACGAGAGTACTTGTTATTGAAGATGATCCAATCATCGGAGAGATGCTCACCCTCTATCTCAGTGAAGAGAATTTCGATGTACAACGCGTAGAATCCGCGCGTGAAGGGAAATTCGCGCTTGGCGCCTTTAATCCCGACATCCTGTTGCTAGACTTAATGCTACCCGATGCAAGCGGGACTGAACTGTGCGCCGAATTTCGGCAATTAACCGCCATCCCGATCATCGTCATCTCCATGAAACCGTCCGTTACCGTACGGATTCAAGCGATCAGTTCCGGCGCGGATGATTTCCTGGTCAAACCGTTTAGCATGCAAGAGCTTAAAGTTCGTATGGATGCCGTTTTACGGCGAACTTCAAGCCTTAGAACAATCGCTGCGGCGCGGACTCGGGACGTATCCAACATTGCAACGGAGCCGACGCAAGGTCTAGTCTTGGATCTCGAACGCAGAACGATCGTTCTGGACGGTGAGCATATCGAAACGACTTTCTCCGAATATGAAATTATGAAGCTCTTCTACCAACATCCTAACCGCGTATTCAGTCGAGAGGAATTGATCAATGCCGTTCGAGGCATCGATTCGTTCATCAATGACAGAGCCATCGACGTTCATGTCACTAATCTGCGGCGCAAGCTGGAGAAAAACCCGAAGGAACCGCAGTTCATTAAGACGGTTTGGGGCGTTGGGTATAAGTTTATCAATTAGTAGAAGTACATACGAAGGCTCCTCCTGCGAGGAGCCTGTTTTTATTCGCTATCGCTAATATTTATCCGTTAATTTTCTAAATGTTTGCCCTCTATACTGGAAGTTATGAGTATAGGAGGAGGAAACGGAGTGCTCGTATGGGATAGTCTAGTTAGCTTAATACACAATATGGCCGTAGTCATCGTTATTATCCTGATCAGCAATCGTTTATACCCATCCCTCATCCATTCGTTTCCGAACATTCGCAAAGTCGTTATCGGATTGATTTTCTGCATCGCCGGAATATTGTCCATGATGCTCCCGATCGTTGCAGGCGACGGAGCGATCGTCAGCATGAAAAATATCGTAATCGCTTTATCCGCGTGGATAGGCGGACCTGTGTCCGCTTTCGTTACCGTGATCGGCGTCGTTGGCTATAGGATCCAGCTTGGAGGAATCGGAATGCCTTCCGGCGTAGCCGCTAGCATTTCCGCTGCGGTCATCGGTATCGTGCTGCATTATATTAGAAGCTCCGACCGCAAAGTTTCCTTTCAGATCGTCGGTCCGCTTCTTATCGGTGTCTTGATTGCGATAGTTGGCTTAGCGTGGACGTGGCTGCTTCCTGCTGCCGACCGAAATAACATACTGCATCATTATGCATTAAGTATTATTATCATCTTCCCCCTTGCATCCGTCCTGTTTCATTATTTTATGAACGTAGAATGGTCAAGAAAACGAGAGCTTGTCATTGATGATACAACCGGCTTGCTTCATTATGATCAGTTTAAGACTCAACTTCACAAAGCCATTCAGAAACGCGCTCCGTTTTATTTAACCGTATTAAATATCGATGGATTCAAAACGATCGGAGACTTGAACATTGCCAGAGCTAGGAATGAACTGTTTCGCCAGATCGGCCAGCGTCTGAACAACTGGCTCCCTTCTAACGGTTTTGCCTGCCGATTCGAAGGCATGGATTTCGTCGTTTGCATAGTAGACGATTCAAGCTCGCATGGGATTTCGACAGCCGGTCCCGAGTTTTGGCAAGAAATGCAAACGCTATTATCGGCGCCCTACCATGTTCAACATAAGCTCTGCCATGTTACGGTTAGCACCGGGATGACTAGGTATACGGGGGATGAGATGACGATAGAGGATCTTCTCCCCCGCGCATATACCGCATTGCACCATGCCAAAGAGAATCGAATCAACGAAACCGTTCAATATCACGAGAAACTGACCGAGCTTATTCGCAGGCGAACTCTTATCGAAGTTTACTTGCGTCAAGCGATACAAGAAGATCAGCTGTCATTGCAATATCAACCTCAATATGAGCTGCACAGCGGCAAGTTACGGGGGTTCGAAGCATTGTTGCGTTGGAACCATCCGGAATTAGGAAACATTCCGCCCAACGATTTCATTCCGATCGCCGAAGAGATCAATCTGATCCTCCCCATTGGAGAATGGGTGCTGCAACAGTCGTGCAGGATGCTGCAGCGCATTGCTCCCTATCCGTCCCGGCTTACGATTTCCGTTAACGTCTCGGGAGCCCACATGACGGATGAGCATTTTCCGAATAAAGTAAAAGAGATCTTGCTGGAAACCGGTTTGGAAGCCGAACGGTTGGAGTTGGAGCTGAAAGAGAGTTCATTGCTGAGCTCTATAGAGGCAGCCGATTGCAAATTGCGGCAACTTCAGGATCTTGGAGTAAGGTTGGTATTGGACGATTTCGGAGCCGGCTATTCCTCCATCCAATACCTTCGCAAGCTACCGTTTCATCTGATTAAGATCGATAAGAGCTTCATTCAAGGTATCGGTCAATCTCCCGAGCAAGAAATGATGGGGTCGATGATCCAATTCATCAAACAGCTTCGGTACGACGTCGTAGCCGAAGGGCTGGAAACCTACGAGCAACTCGTTTATCTGAAAAAATACCAATGCGATTACGCCCAAGGTTATCTATTCAGCAAACCGTTATCAGAAGCGCAGCTCCCTCCGCTTATTCAAGCCGTATAAGAAAAACCTCCCCGGATAATGGATTAATCCGAAGAGGTTTTTTGTTTCGCGGATCTTACCAGCCCATACGCCGGCGAAGCGAGGTAATGTGAGCGACATGATGGCGACCGTGCCAAGCATAAGTTCCCAATACATGGTCCAGACGGAATACTTGCTTCGATTCCGGGTGATAGAACGTTCTTGAGAAATCTTCGTCCGTCAAGGAACGCAGCAGAATCACCCATCTTTCATGCAACGCCGCGATTAGCGCAATCGACGTCTCTACCGGCGCCTGAACGGTGTCCGCGAGCTGAGCCCATCGTTCTTCGTAATAGGGTTTAATCGCGGGCTGATCTTCCGTTAATGCCAATTTGAATCGGGTAAAGCTATTGAGGTGGCTATCCGCAAGATGATGAACGACTTGCCTGACCGTCCAGCCATCCGGACGATACGGCGTATCTAATTGCGCTCCGTTAAGCCCCTCGATCGCTGCAGCCAGCTTGATCGGCAAGTTAGCCATTTCGTCGATCCAGTCCAATCTCTGCCGTGCGCTAACTTCGCCTTCCGCATTGAATCGGCCGATCGGAAATCTTAAATCTTGATTCATCGATTTGGTCACCTTGACTTTCCGTTCTAGAAGTATCTTCTCAATGAAATCGGCTTTCGCTTCGGAATACGCTTCCCGGTCGCGCCGATATCGTTCGGCAAGTTCAACCTTAAGCTGACCGTAAGCCATCGCCCAGTCTCTTCGATCGAGCAACGCGTCCCTGAACGCCAATTGTTCCGCGTATCGGGGCTCCCCGATTAAGAAAAGATGGAGATGTGCGACTCTTCTTTCCTTATCCGTTTTAACCCAGAATCTTCGATAAGGTCGCAAATCCAATTCGGGCGGCACATTGTTCCAACCTTCAGACGATAAGGCTTCCGAGATTTCATGCAAGCGGTCGAACGTAGTCGCTTGAGCCATGATGTCGATAATCGGTTTGGCGGGAAGGCCAGGGATCGCGGTGCTGCCGATATGCTCGAAATCGCAAACCCCGAACGATAACAACCTTGCTTCCAAGCTTTCGATCAAGCTCTCCCCTGCTGCCAACCAGCGCGGATTCGCATCCGCAAGCCATACTTCCTCCATGGCCCATTTGGACCAACGGTCCGAAGAGTCAGACATTCAGCCATCCCCTTTGCGTACGGTTGTTAGGTGCCCGTGTTAACTTGGTTGTACGATCTCGGTCAGCGCGGAGACTAGCGCGTCCATCTCTTCATCGGTTCCGATGCTGACCCGCAAGTATTCGTTTATTCTAGGTTTATTGAAATATCGAACCAGAATGCCTCTTCGTTTTAACGTACTGAAAATTTCCGAAGCCGGTAAACGTTCATGCGAGATAAAGACGAAATTGGCTTTCGACTCGATGACGCGGAATCCAAGCCGCTTCAACTCTTCGCTCGTCCGCTCTCTCGTAGCGATCACTTTCCGGTTCGTTTCCTCGAAATAAGATTGATCCTTGATAGCGGCAACCGCTCCTGCCAATGCCAATCGATCGAGCGTATACGAATTAAAGGAATTTTTGACGCGATTCAATCCTTCGATGAGATCAGGGTGTCCGAACGCCATCCCTACTCTCAACCCGGCAAGCGAACGCGATTTGGATAAAGTCTGTACGACTAGCAGATTCGGGTATTCTTTAACCCACGACACGACCGACTCCCCGCCGAAGTCGATGTACGCTTCATCTACGATGACGACTTGATCCGGATTGGCATCCAATATGATTTTGAGCTGATCGACCACCATAAACCGCGCCGTCGGCGCATTCGGATTAGGAATGATGATCCCGCCGTTCGGCACGCAGAAACGCTCCGCATCGATATTGAATTCATCGTCCGTCGGGATCGTCTCGTAGTTCAAACCGTAGAGATCGGCATATACGGGATAGAACGTGTATGTGATGTCCGGGAATAAAATCGTTTTGCTCGCGGAGAAGAAAGCTTGAAAGGCAAACGCCAGTATTTCGTCCGAACCGTTGCCGACGAACGCTTGCTCCTTGGATAACCGATAATAACCGGCCAGTGCTTCCCTCAGTTGATCGCAATTAGGATCGGGATACAACCTAAGATCGGCATTCGTCGCGTTTCTTATCGCCTCTAACACCTTGGGTGACGGAGGATAAGGATTTTCGTTCGTATTCAGCTTAATGTATTGTTGATCCTTCGGTTGTTCCCCGGGGACGTACGGTACCAGGGATGCCGTTAACTCATTCCAATATTTACTCAAAGGTTGATCCTCCTGCCTCGTTAAACTCTCCCATGATTATACAACCCTATTGTTCCGAGGTCTACCGAAGACCAGCCGCTCGGTTGACTACTTATAGACGATATTATATATTGTCTATATAAATTAAACATTGCAAGGATGTGTTTGTGAAATGACAGTTTCCGAATCTTTCTGGAACTCTTCTCTTGAGGAGTTGAAACAGGGTTACATCCAAGAAGGCGACCATTACCTATGTTTGTTATGCGGCAAGAAGACGGAGATCGGAATCATCTATCCTGAAGACGGGGTTTATTATGATGCTAAGAAATACATGCGTAAGCATATAGAAGGATCGCACGAATCGGTATTCGACTATTTGATAAGCCTGGATAAGAAGCTGACCGGATTAACGGAGCATCAGAACGGTTTACTTAAATTGTTCCATCAAGGGAAAAGCGATAGCGAAATCCAAAAAGCAACGGGCATCGGGAGCGCCTCTACGATCCGCAACCACCGCTTCGTGCTGAAGGAAAAGGAGCGGCAATCCAAAGTGTTCCTCGTGTTAATGGAGCTGCTCAAAGAAAAGGACCAGCATGCGCCGACGATCGTTAACATGCACAAAACGGCCACAATGGTCGACGATCGGTACAACGTTACTTTAGACGAGGCCGAGAAAGCGCTCAAGAAGTATTTTCCGGAAGGAACCGACGGCCCTCTGCTCAAGTTCGATATTAAGGAAAAGCATAAGTTAATCGTGCTGCGCGAGCTTGTAAAGCGATTCCAAGGCGATCGCGATTATACGGAGAAAGAAGTAAACGAAATCCTTAAGGACGTTTACGATGATTTCGCGGTATTGCGCCGATATCTGATCGAATACGGATTCATGGATCGCGAGCCGGACGGCAGCCGCTATTGGATTAAAGAATAGGAGTGGAAAATCAATGAGAAACAAAGCAGACAGAGCGAAACTGATCGAACAATATAAAGATATTCCGATCGAAGCCGGCGTATATCAGATCAGGAACACCGTTAACGGCAAGCTGCTCGTCGACAAAACGCATAACCTTAAATCGTTAAACGGAAGAAGCATGTCGCTTAACTTAGGTACGGACAAAAACAAATCGCTTCAGAAGGAATGGAAAGAGTTCGGCGCGGATGCTTTCGTCATGGAAGTGTTGGAAGTTCTTAAGCCGAACGACAATCCCTTCGTCGACCCGAGAGACGAACTCAAGAAATTGGCCGAGCAATGGATCGACAAGCTTCAACCGTTCGGAGATCGCGGATACCATTGAGTTTTATCTCTTTTGCACATTATAATGAAAGATAGTGTGCGAAAAATGATGAACAGAGAAAAAGGTGTCTACTCATGAGTATTCTAACGGTTAAAAATTTAACGCACGGTTTCGGCGACCGCGCGATTTTCAATGACGTGAGCTTTCGTCTTCTCAAAGGCGAACACGTTGGATTGATCGGAGCCAACGGCGAAGGTAAATCCACGTTCATGAACATTATTACGGGAAGTCTAGAGCCGGATGCCGGCAAAGTCGAATGGGCGAAAAAAGTTCGCGTCGGCTACTTGGATCAACATTCGGTTTTGCAGAAGGGAATGACGATTCGCGACGTTCTGCGCGGCGCTTTCCGTTACCTGATGGATCTCGAGACGGAAATGAACGAAATGTACGACAAGATGGGCTCCGCTACTCCGGAGGAATTAGAAGTTCTGCTAGAGGAAGTCGGCACGATTCAAGATACGCTGACGAGCAACGACTTCTACTTGATCGACGCGAAAGTCGAGGAAATCGCCCGCGGACTCGGGCTTGGCGACATCGGATTGGATCGCGACGTGCACGATCTGAGCGGCGGCCAACGCACGAAAGTTCTCTTAGCTAAGCTCTTGCTGGAGAAACCGGACATTCTGCTGCTCGATGAGCCGACCAACTACTTGGACGAACAGCATATCGAGTGGTTGAAACGGTATTTGCAAGAGTACGAGAATGCGTTCATTCTCGTCTCTCACGATATCCCTTTCTTGAACAGCGTCATTAATCTCATCTATCATATGGGCAATCAAGAGTTGAATCGCTACGTCGGCGATTACGATAACTTCATGCAGCAACACGAGGCAAAGAAACAACAGCTCGAATCCGCGTACAAACGCCAGCAGCAAGAAATCGAGGAACTCAAGGACTTCGTAGCCCGCAACAAAGCGCGCGTCTCTACGCGCAATATGGCGATGTCCCGCCAGAAGAAGCTCGACAACATGGACGTGATCGAGCTCGCAAGGGAGAAACCGAAACCGGAATTCCGCTTTAAAGAAGCCCGCACTTCCGGACGCTTGATCTTCGAAGCTAAAGACTTGGTTATCGGTTACGAAGAACCGTTGTGCCGGAATATCGATCTGCTTATGGAACGAGGACAGAAAATTGCGATCGTAGGCGCTAACGGTATCGGTAAAACAACGCTGCTACGTAGTCTACTTGGTCAGATCCCTCCCCTGTCCGGTTCCGTTAAGCAAGGAGATAACCTGTTCATCGGTTACTTCGAGCAAGAGATCAAAGGCGGCGCGGACGAAACCTGTATCGAAGCGGTTTGGAAGAACTTCCCTTCGATGTCCCAATTCGAAGTCAGGGCAGCGCTCGCGAAATGCGGCTTGACGACCAAGCATATCGAGAGCAAAGTGTCCGTTCTTAGCGGTGGCGAGAAAGCCAAAGTTCGCTTATGCAATCTGATCAATAAAGAAACGAACCTGCTCGTGCTGGATGAGCCGACCAACCATCTGGACGTAGACGCTAAGGACGAACTGAAGCGCGCGCTTCAAGCTTACAAAGGAAGTATCCTTCTCATCAGCCATGAACCCGAATTTTATCGCGACGTCGCTACTGAAATATGGAATTGCGAGTCGTGGACGACTAAAGTATTTTAAGACGATTAAGGGACTGCTCTTCAAGCGATCGGCTTGCGGTGCAGTCCCTTTTTGCATTGTCTTTATCCGGCACATCCAATTATAATCCGATCTCGCTTACACCTTTATCCCCATCATTACCAGGTCTCGCTCTACGCCGTCAAGAATGGCGACTCCGGGAAGCAAGCCCCACTGTTCGAAACCGAACTTCTTAAGCAACGCCAAGCTCGGATCGTTATGACCGAAGACTAAGGCTACGACGTTGCGAATATGTAGCCTTGGACATTGTTCGAGCGCTTTCTGTAGAAATAGGCTTCCAACGCCTTGCGAACGGCTCTTGGGAGAAATATAGATGCTGATCTCGGCAGTCGCATCGTAAGCCGCCCGGCTATGAAAATCGGATAAGCTTAACCAAGCGATAATTTCGCCCTCAGCTTTCATTACCCACAACGGCCTGCGATGCTCGTTATGCTCGTTAAACCACTTTATCCGGCTCTCGACCGTAACCGGCTCCAGATCGGCGGTAACTTTTCGGCTTGCGATCGTCGTATTATAGATGTCTACGATTATATCCAGCTCTTCCCTCGTTGCGTGAACGATCTCATACGGTTGCTGCATGAATAATGCCCCCTGTTGACTTGCGCTCTCGATCTCATGGTCTTAACAGCTGATATCCAAAATCATAAAGGCTGAGCAATCCAAACCCGGCAAGAATAAGCGCCGACCCGTAGTTAATCCATTTCAGCGCGGACAGCGTGATCATTTTTTTCGCCATTCCGACGATCTGACATAACAGTATCCACCAAATGGCGGAACCCATAAACACGCCCAACACTAACCATAAAGACGTTTCCGACTTTTCGGACACGTTTAATCCCGAGAAAATAGCTCCAAAAGAAAGTATCGTTAACGGATTCGTCAGTGTGAGAAATAAAGTCGTGCCATATGTTTTCAAGTAGCCCTGACCGGAGTGTTGCAATTTCTCTTGCACGGATAGCGGCGCTCTTGCCGTCGTATAGGCAAGATACAGCAGGAAAGCGGCGCCGACCATATTCAGCCATAACGCTTGGTCCTTAAGGAATTGGGCAACGACCGACAAACCAAGCGCGGCAATCAGACCATATCCGGCATCGGCCGTCGCGGCTCCCATCCCGGAGATGAATCCATGCATCCTGCCTTGATTCAAGGTCTTGCGTATGCATAACAATCCAATCGGCCCAACCGGCGCCGCGATCGATATTCCGATAATTAAGCCTTTTACGAGTGCCGACATGAGACGAGTACCCTCCGATTGTCTGCTTTACTAACTATCGCAACTTCCAACTCAACCGTATCGCTTTATCATTTTTTCCAAACTTGACTTTAACTCCTGTCTTAGCTCTTGGGGCTGTAAGATTTCCGCGGTATCCCCAAAGCTCATCATGATACGGAGAAGCCACTTCGCGTTGGAGACGTCGTTGAGCTTAAGTTTGATCGTCAACGATCCGTCGGCATTAAAGCTTCTTTCCCCGTCATAGAAGAAATCCAGCGCTCTAGCCAAGGAATCGCTAGAGAACCAGAGCAACACATCGACGCTTTCCGTCTCTGCTCTCCACTCATAGGTCGATCTTTGGCGCGTGACCTCGTGATTCCGTTCGTATCTCTCGGGCAGAGCGAGCAAATGAGCGATACGGGACAGTTTGAACTCCCGATAATCCGAGCGTGTTCGGCAATAGGCGTACAAATACCAGGTATCGTTATTGTAATGAAGACTGATCGGCTCGACGGCACGGTTCGCCCGTTCGTTCTTGCCGTTGATGTATTCGAATTGTACGACTTGCTGCGAGGTTATCGCGTTTCTCAAAATTCGCAGTGAACTTTTGTAGTCTCGCCGTCCGCCGATATCCATAGACATGTTAGGAGGACGATCCTCGCTCTGGATCGATTGCAGCTTGCGTACGGTTTCCATTGCCCGTTCGTCGTCGAACACCGTCGATAAGCTATGAAGGATGGTGATAAGCGACCCGACATCGTAGGATCCCAATAAGCTTTTATCCATTTTATACTCTTCGATGATTCCATAACCGCCGTTCACGCCTTGATAGGAGACGACCGGTATTCCCGCCGCGCAAATTGCGTCAATGTCCCTATAGATCGTTCGCTGGGATACATCGTACTTCTCCGCAAGCGCCGAAGCCGAAATGACCTCGTTGTTCAGCAGCATATAGATCATCGAAATTAATCTTTCCAGCTTCATTTTCCGCCTCCTGGCACGCAACTCCTTTTTCCTATCGTAACATCATATCAAAAAACTTTCGCAGTCGCATCCAAAGTTTAGCAAGAACAAACGCCGCTGCCCCAACAAGGAGCAACGGCGTTTGTTAAATACGAATGACAAGCTTCCCTTGCGTTCGGCGGCTCTCGCTTCGTTCATGCGCTTTACGGATATCCTCTATGGCGAATACTTCTTCTATCGACGCGCGAAGATTACCGTTCTCGATCAGGCGGGTTAGTTCATTTAGATGTTCCGACGTCATCCGGGGAAGCTGGACCTCGTGAAGCTCAATAGCTTTACGTTCCAATTTATCCGATGCATATTCTCCCCAGGTGATCGGCACTAAAGATCCTCCATGACGCAGTACCTCGATCAAACGATGACCGTTCTCTCCGCCTATCGTATCCAGAACGAGATCGACTTTATTTTCCGCTAGTCCGAAGGAATTCAACGAATAATCGATATACTCGTCCGCTCCCAATGATCGCACGAAAGACTCCTTGCCCGAAGAAGCTACTCCAATCACAGTAGCCCCACCGGATTTGGCCAGTTGCACGGCAAAGTGTCCTACTCCGCCTGCGGCTCCGTTTATGAGCACGGTCTGATCTTGCTCCAAATTTCCTTGCTCGAATAACGCATGCCAAGCCGTGAACGCGGACATCGGGACCGCGGCCGCCTGAATATGGTCTATCGACGGCGGTTTGCGGGCGATCTGGTTAACGGGGACAACGGCATATTCCGCGCACCCGCCGCTGTTAGCGGTCATTCCGAACACTTCATCTCCTACTCGGAAGGTCGTTACCGCAAGGCCGACTTGTTCTACGACACCGGATACGTCCCATCCGGGGACATAAGGCAACGGAAACGCGTCTCCCGCAAGGCCCGACCGTATTTGCCAATCTCCCGGATTCACTCCGCACGCATGCACTTTCACCAATACCTCATGATCCGCTATTGACGGAATCGCCACTTCCTCCACGTTCAATACGTCCGCCGACCCGTGAGTATGGTAACGGGCGGCCTTCATTTTCGTTGGCTTACGTGTAATCGTACCCCTCACCCCTTATTTTACGATAACGCGTTAACGATCCGATGTTGTACGTAACGGGATCATTGATTACAATCGTATTAAATAAAACAATTCCGATCAATAAACAATGAGTTATAATTTTCGGTTAACCGACAAACTATGCCAAATGTTGAATAAGGAGCGAAAGCACATGAGAGTCGATAGCCAAATAACCGATAGACGTTATCGAAGATCTAATCGGCTGCTTAAGGAAGCTTTTCTCGAGCTCATGAGGGAAAAAGGCTTTACGTCTATGACGATACAAGATATTACGGACAGAGCCGATGTTAACCGCGGAACTTTCTACGCGCATTTTCCGGATAAATACGCGTTGCTGGAGCAATCGATCAGAGACAAGTTCATGAGGCTGTTGAATCAAGAACTCCCCGACTCTGCCAGTTGGAATCAAAAGCATTTACGCATTCTCGTTCAAGCCGTTCTTGAGCACTTCAAGGAAATGCATGGCCGGTGTTATCCGGTCGATACCGTTAATCCTTTATTCGAACATGCCGTTCAGGAGGAATTGTGCGCGCTACTTACGCATTGGATGCGAAAAGCGAAAAGAACCGCCGGCGAATGGCCGGTGCCCGTCGAGACGATCGCTTTGATGACGAGTTGGGGAATTTTCGGCGCGCGGCGGATTGGAACAGAGGAAAAACCGGGACGTCGATCGAGGAAATGGCGGAACGAATCGTGTCCGTTATTATGGAGAGTGCCTTTAAACCAGCGCTTGATTAGCTTGCTCGCAGCAATAGATCATAACCGCTTGTTGAATGTAAAGCAAGTCGCGCTTGAACGAATGCCCGACGAAATAGTCGGACTCGATCGCGTCTTCGCTCACTTCCTCGTTTCTGTAAAATGGCGGACACGGGTTCAACAAAGCCGCCTGCTTCGCGCTTTGCATTCTCTCTAGCGTAATTTGATAGCGATCGTAATACTCTTTAGTTCTTAAGGAGTCTGGCAAACTGTCCGTCAACACCACGTCGCTGCTTGCTAAAATCGGTTCAAGCTCTGTATGGAAATGGTAGTTACGGCTATCCGGACTTAATCGTTGGCCTTGTACGCATACATGGTTGAATTTCAGGTCCATTACTTTTGCGATTTCCATCCAAGAACGCGAGATATTCCCTGCATGACCTACGAACGTATACGCCAAACTCCGAAAATCCTCTCTTAAGGTGCTTATCGTATACAGATCGGTCATGATCTCGCAAGGATGATTAGTCGAAGTCATCGCGTTAATAATCGGAATGGCCGAATACCTAGCTAGCTCTTGTACGATACGGTAATCCGAATGCCTCACGATAACGCCGTCTGCCCAGTTCTGAATATACCGGATGACGTCTTCCAATGCTTCTCTCTTGTTTAAGGTTTCAGGAGGAAACAATACGCCGCGGCCTCCCAGATCATGAATTCCTTTCTCGAATGTCAGTCTCGTACGAATGCTGGAATCGGGGAAAAACAAAACGAACGTTTTACCTCTTAGCCTTGCTTCATCCGGTTTACTCTTAAGCTGGTCGGCTATTGCGTAAATGTCCAGAAGCTGGTTTTCCGATAGGTGTTCGATGCTCGTCAAGTGCATAGCGATTTCGTCCTTTCTTGCATGTTGTCTAACTGCATTATAATACATCTAAATGTATATAAATACAGTCTTATCAAAAATAAAGCCTTGTATCCAAGGGCTCGGTTATCTTTCCCGACGTAGCGATAAGACGACAAAAACCCCGCCGAAGCGAGGTTCAATCCCTATTCCTATGCTATTGGTTTAGTTTATGCCTGTTGACCTTTGTTTAGTTGATCCGCGATATCGACGATTCGCTTCGTTTGAACTTTAACCGCTTCAAGCACGACCGGATCAAACCGCCCTTGCTGATCTACCGTCGCGCTCGTTCCGTAAGGATTACCGCCCGTCTTGAACAATATAGGATCCGTATAACCCGGTGCAACAACGATAGCCCCCCAATGATAGAACGTCGTATACAACGATAGGATCGTTGCTTCTTGTCCTCCATGCGCGTTCTGCGCCGAAGTATACGCGGACACGACTTTATTCGTCAGCTTTCCTTGGGCCCACAAACCTCCGGTCGAGTCGAGAAAATGCCGAAGCTGAGAGGCCCCCCCGCCGAATCTCGTTGGCGTACCGAATAAAATCGCATCCGCCCAATCCAGGTCGCCAAGCGTCGCCACAGGCACATTTATAGTAGCCTCGTGATGAGCTTTCCAAGCCGGATTAGAATCGAGAGCGCCAGACGGAGCCGTCTCCGCTACCCGAACGAGACGGACTTCCGCCCCTTGCGCCGCCGCGGCTTCTTGCGCGGCCAAAGCCAACGCATAGTTTGTTCCCGTTGAACTGTAATAAACGATTGCTAATTTGATAGCCATATTGTTTCCTCCCGGTACCAATTTGGATTATGATTTATCCACCCAAAGTATACCGAGCCTCCTCCTCGCATATCCAATACGAATTGCGTTATCTGATTGATCACCCTGAAACTATGAATGCTTGTTAAACGAAGGCAAGTTACCAAATTCGTACAATATGGTAGAATACGACTAAGAAAGCGGGTGGTATTACTTGGATTTCTTGCAGTTATCCTATTTCCAGCATGTCGCACGGCTTGAACATATGACGAAAGCGGCCGACGAGCTGAAAATTTCGCAGCCGTCTCTTAGCCAATCCATCGCTCGGCTCGAGGATGAGCTTGGCTTCCCCTTATTCGAACGCAGCGGCAGAAACATTCGGTTGAACGAATCGGGGAAAGTATTCCTCGGTCGGGTGAACAAAGCTTTCTCCGAGCTTAAGGAGGGGAAACGCGAGGCCGCACGAAAAGCGGGAATCGTCAAACAATCGATCTCTCTAGGAATGATCCATCTCGAAGAGATGCCGGATTTCCTCGGAGCTTATATGTCGCAAACGGCCAATACTCAAGTTAAGCTTCAATATGGATGCAACAAATCGATGACCAACCAATTAGAGCGCGGAGAACTCGATCTATTCGTCTGTTCCCCTCTCGTTCAACATGCGGGTTTGCAATCGGTGGCGCTTCATGAAGAAGAAATCTATTTGGCAGTGCCGCCGAATCATCGATTGTCAGGCGCATCTCAAATACGGTTAGAGGAAGTGTCTAATGACCCCTTCATCGGACTGCAAGAAGGCTCCGGCCTGCGGGAAGCGTCCGACGAGTTTTGCCGAATCGCGGGATTCAAGCCGGATATCGCTCTCGAGATCGCCGATCCGTCCCGTTTGCAAACGTTAGTCCAAGCAGGCATAGGCGTGGCGCTTATTCCGGAGACTTTGGTAAAGCAATTAGACGGAGTTAAAGCTTGCGGAATCGTTAAAATCACGGAGCCAATCTGCAAAAGGACAATCGGTTTAACGTGGGAGAAAGAAACGGAGCTTCCGGAAAACGTACAATTATTCAAAGAGTACCTACTCGACTATTTCGCCAGTACTAAGGCTGCTATCGAGTAATGAAATCGAACCTACCATTTCTCGGCTTCAGCCAGATCCAATTCGAAACATTCCAAAAACAAACGATACAATCGTTCGCAATTGCTTATCCCCCCGCAGAAGGCGGGCGACAAGGCTACCGTAATCAGCTCATACGGATATAGGGCTCTCAGGAATCGAAGTTGTTCCCTGATGAGCTCTTCCGGTAAGAGCGTACGATCCTCCGGATCGCTCATATTCGCTTTAAATACGTCCAGATCCAAATCGAGAATAACCGAGCTAGGGAAATCTAAAAATGGCAAACCTTCCGGGTTCGTTTCTACATGATCTTGAAGTTGCCGAATCGACTCGAATCTGGATCCCGCGTATTCTCTTTCCGCTAACAGTTGCTTAATCGGCTTTAACTGCTCCCCTTCCAGGTTCCAATCGGAGAGGTCGAACGGATCGGACGCATCCAATTCCTTCGGACATACATAGACGATCCGATCAATCATATGGGCAGCGAATCCGGCCCATATGAAATTGTCGATCTCCAGCCTTCCGGCCACTTCCATGAAATCCGATCGTTCTTTCATTTCATGCAAGCCCGGAACGATGACGCCGTCCCACGTATCGTCCAGATGGGCATCGACATGAAGCAAGGTCGTTCGCGGACCGATGATACCTTCCTTCTTAGCCATCGCCCAGGCAGCGAAAGCCCATTGGTGGTTTCTGGAAACGTAAACCTTTCGCTTCGGAAAATAAACCCTGTAGTCGAGCTCGAACATTGTTGACCCCCCTCGCCCGGATTTAAAGCCTGCCCCTATCGATCCATCTTAAGCCCCTAGCTTAATCTCCCGAATGGAAGTAACGATTCGATCCGCTGCGGATAAATCCTGATTGCCGGAGTTTTCGTTTACGAACCCGATACATTGCATCCCTGCTGCTTTCGCCGCTTTAATCCCGTTTCTGGAATCCTCGATGACGACGCATCGCTCCGGAGCAACCCCAAGCAGCCGAGCAGCTTCGTAGTAGACATCCGGCGCAGGCTTGCCTTTAGCCACTTCTTCTCCGCTTACGACGGCTTGAAAATATCGTTCGATTTGAAATTTCGATAAAACTTCCATAATAAAACGTCTAGGCGAAGAAGAAGCAAGACCGATCGGGATGTTGCGGCGATTCAATTCATGAAGCAGCTGCGCGATTCCGTCTATCGGAGTTAAGCTGCTCGCCCTTAATTTGCTGATTTTATTAGCAAGCTGAACCTCAATAATTTCCTCCACGGTGTCCGGTAAAGGATATTCTTGCTTAAGAATCGCCCACATCTCGGGATTCGTCATCCCTACGAATCTCTCAAGCTGCTCATGCGTAATAGACAATCCGTAATGTTCCATCGTTTGAATATCGACTTCGAAATGGATCGGTTCGCTGTCTATGATGACGCCGTCCATATCGAATATGTATGCTAGAGCCACTTTCATATTCCCTCCGTCTGTTACTTGCGTTTTGGTTTTATTTTGCATAAATAGGCATCCCCGATGATGCTTTCGATTTCGCTCCATGCGGCATCGCGATCTAAACGTAATCCGATCCAGCCCAGATAGGCCACGTATGGCGGTAGAAAATAGAGATCCGGATTTAATTCTATGAGCATAGATCGTACGTCGGCGGTCGAAGCGCACCATAACGCGATTCTCCCGTCGCCGTGGTGATTATCGCGGTATTGCGCGAACATGTTCTTATTTTTGTAATAAAAAGCCGGAGCCCCATGGCTAATCCGCTCGCTCGTCTCCGGAAAAGACAAGCATAAGTTCCTGATTCGGCCGAGCAACTGTTGATGAAAATCCGAATCGGCGCCAAGTCTGCCCATATTTTCCATATATCCGCTCTCCTCTCGTGAAAATTAGAATATCATGCGTTCCTTTTCGCCAATCGGTCCACGACGTCCGCGATGCGTTTCGTTCTCGTCTCGATTTTCTTCGCGTTCAGGATCGCTTCTACGGCTTCACTAATGAACTGCGGCAAGAATGCCAAATAAAAGAGAGCGACCTTTGGATTCAACACGTTCGTGATTAGCCCTTGCCTATATATTTTTCTCAACATTTTGCGATCTAATGATCGTGCTACCTTCATCTCGTTCTGCGTTTTAGAGAGAAGCGTCCTTATACCAAGATAAATGAGATACGCGGCACCCAACCATTTAACGACATTAAACGCCATGGCCGACTTCATTAAGATAACGGACAATCCGAACGCGGCAAACGCGGTATGGATGAAAGCTCCTCTCTAATATTGGATCTGCTCATCCGACTTAACCCTGTACCCGACCGTGATGCTTCTTATGATTCCGTCGGTTCGCTCGGATATTTTCCGCTTGTTGAAATCTTGAAGATAACCATCATTCCATAGTTGTATATAATACAGACCTTTGACGTATACATGATCCGCCCCTTCGGCTCTGAATCCATGGTCGACGAATATGACGCCGGCGGCTTCGAAAGAATCCCCCACTTTGATTCCAAATACGGCGTCGGAAGGGTCGGCCGTCGTCATCTTCTTCACCAATGGGAGAGTATTCAAGGTTTCGGAATATCTTCCGGACAAGCGCAGGTTAGCGTAAATAAAATTCATCTCGCACCCGAAACAGCCTTCTGTCTTGTCCAGACCGAGACCGTGCTGCTTGCTTACCTCTTCGCGGCTCATGAACAAATGGATTCCATCGAACCTTATCCCCGTCATCTTCTGTTTGAATTGATTCGCTTTGCTAATCTGAGTTACTTCATAAGACCCGTATACGATTAGCAGAACCGCTATTACGATGCTAGAAATCGCAAAACTTCTCGTCTTCAAGAAACTCAACCGCTCTCTCCCCTTAGGATGATAAGCAGAACGGATTAAACGACAGGCGAACATCCAACGGAGTCTAACCGGCGTTTCGCTTCCGCGTACACTTCGGTTGACAGCGAGCCTTTTTGCGCATAGCGCACGTTTTCCGCCAAGTGATTCGGATTTATCGTCCCGACGATCGTCGTCGACATCCTTGGATGGCTTAACGTAAACCGCAGCAGGAAACCCGTCCGGCTTTCCCCTTCCTCCAGAAGCTCGTCCAACCCGGCCTTTTCCCAAGTTACCCAACGGTCAGCCAAACCTAACCCGGCCCCGGGTTCGCCTCTTCCGACTCCTCCGCGCACGATCACGCCCGCTCCGCCATCGGCCGCCGCTCGGATAAGATTCTCGTGCTCCCTCTCCAGCGCCGAATAAGGAACTTGAAACGTATCGTAATCTCCTGATTCGATATAAGCAGCGATATGAGGCAAATAAGTCGAGATCCCGATCGAGCGCACTTTGCCCGTCGCTTGAATTTCCTTCAGCACGTCCAAGAGTCGGCCTTCTTCCGTCTGTTGGACGGTCGGACCGTGCAATTGCAGCAAATCGATGTAATCCGTCTTCATCCTGCTTAAGCTCGTATCGATGTTATGTAACAAATTATCTCTTGTCCATACGTGCGGAGTCTCGTCATGATCTCCGTGATCGACTAACGTGCAACCGCACTTCGTCGCCAAAATGTACTCCTCCCTCCGGCGGCTAATGAACTTCCCGATCAGCTCTTCGCTGCGACCGTAGTCGTAAGAAGTATCAATAAAGTTAATTCCGCAATCTAATACGGCATTCAAAATTCGCTCCGACTCGGAATCCGATACCGGTCTTCCGTTCCACACCCGGGGGCCGCGTATTTCCATTGCGCCGAACCCTAACTTGGTCACCTGTAAACCCGTTTTGCCCAAAGTCGTTCTCTCCAACATTGCTCCACGCTCCTCGTCCTTAATCTTTCTTCTGTCATTATACTGGAAAACTCGCCCTCTAATAAGGGCTTGCATACTTAACCGCCAATATCTGCATCCTAAACGGAAGCATGTTCAAGGAGAAGTGAAGCTTATGTCGACAAGCGCGTCCAATTGCGATTTCTCTCCGATGAAGAAACTCATCAAAGAAGATATCGAGCAGATGATCTCCAGTCTTGGAGATCTCATCCATTCGCTGGACGACGAAGGAGATTGCTTGCTCGGAGACTTCGAAAAAATCAAAAAAAACTTCCTGCATATCGAATCGAGCGCGGCCACCTTTTATTTGAACTGTTATCTGTCGCCATACATCGAACGTTACATGGATCTCTCCCTCACGATACAAAGCTTGTCCGACAGAAGACATGGCGCACTTATCGCCGTTGAAAGGTGCGATCCTCTCGACGGACTTCTGCAGCCGGGGATCCCCGTCGGCGCTCCTATTACTCATACTCTTCTTGAGTCTATTTTCTATCCGGGGAGCCCGTTGCATGACGGCGCCGTGCTCATTAGGGCCAATCAAATCGTATCCGCGAAGAATATCCTGCCTCTGACGGATGCCCAAGGAAACGATCGCATTACCGGAACGCGCCATAGAGCCGCGGTTGGATTAACCGAGCGGAGCGATGCGATCGTGCTTGTCGTATCCGAAGAAACGGGCAAAGCCTCCTTCTCCAGCAAGGGGCAGCTCTATCCGGTTATAACCCCATAAGCGATGTTTATAGTGTGCTTCTCCCGCTATTCTTCGCCATGTTTAAAGCGAGCGGCAAAGGACGATACTACAGTCTAGATTCGACAATGTTGACCGGAATAGACGGAAATAAAGTTCCATGAGGGAGGAACATTCAACGATGGAAGCCCGTAAAAAATGGGACCTGATTTCGGTAGCTTCGATTCCCCTGACGATGACTCTCGCCAACTCGATGCTTATTCCGGTTTTGCCGGCTATGCAAAAAGCCCTTAACATTACATCGTTTCAAGCGAGTTTAATTATTACCGCATATGCGGCGGTAGCCATTTTGTTTATTCCTATAGCCGGATATTTGTCGGACCGCTTTAACCGCAAAGCGGTTATTTTGCCCGCTCTCGTTCTCGTTTCGTTAGCCGGTGCCGGCGCGGGGTTCGCGGCGCTATGGCTGGATACTCAAGCGTACTCCTTTATCCTGGCGGCCAGATTGCTTCAAGGGTTAGGCTCGGCAGGATGTTTCCCGGTCGTCCTGCCCTTGGTCGGCGACTTGTTTCAACGGGACGAAGACGTCAGCAGCGGCCTAGGATTAGTGGAAACGGCCAACACCTTCGGTAAAGTGTTAAGCCCGATCCTTGGCGCGTCGCTTGCCGTCTGGGCATGGTATATCCCTTTTTTCGCGATCCCGGTATTCAGCTTGCTTTCGTTTGTTCTCGTTTTGTTCTTAGTTAAAGCCCCGGCCAAATCATCGGATACAGCCTCAAAAATAAAGTTATCGGAATTTGCTAAAAATTTGTTCGCCTTGCTGCGGAAAGAGGGGAAATGGCTGTACGGGATATTCTCGATCGGCGGGATAAGCATGTTTATCGTATTCGGAAGCTTGTTCTACTTGTCGGAAACGTTAGAGGCTCGCGGCTTAAAACCGCTGACTAAAGGATTTATCCTTGCCTTGCCGCTGGCCGGCCTTTGTCTTGTCTCTTATTTGAGCGGACGTTGGATCGGCCGGAACAAGCAAGTGATGAAGTGGACGAGCCTAGCCGGGTTATCGTTATCGTCGGCGGCATTGTATGTCTTAGCGTTCGTACGCTGGACTCCATCGTGGTGGATCGTACTGATTCTTGCTATAGCGTCTGCCGGAATCGGCGCGGCTCTGCCTAGCTTGGATGCACTCATTACGGAAGGAATAGACAAAAAACAACGAGGTACCGTGACCTCGTTGTATAGCAGCATGCGTTTCATCGGGGTAGCCGCGGGACCGCCCGTTAGCGCCTTGCTCATGCGCGGTTCCGCATCCGTCTTGTTCATCGTAATCGCTACCTCAAGCTTGCTTGCTGCTCTCATTAACGTTTTCGCCATACGGCCCGACCGTACGTCTAGATGAACCGACCCTCATTCCGCTTCGATTTCAACGGATTGCTTTCGTTTCTTGCTCAACCTCTTCCTTACCAACAAGAAAACAACGAGAAGAGGCACGGCGATGACGAAGATGTACAAAGAAACGTCGTCCACCATGTTCTCCGCCGCTTTCCCGTAGAAGTAGAACAACAATCCTACCGCGTAAAACTTAACGGCTCTCCCTATTGCCGCATAAGCCAACAGGCGCCACAGCGGAAATTTCATGGCTCCCGACAAAATGGTGAACACTTTAAACGGAATCGGAGTAAACGAACCGATCAGGATCGCCGTTTCTCCGCTCTTTTGGAACATTTTCGTCGCGGAGTCGACCCATGACTTCTTGAGCAGCTTATATAAGACGGAATGGCCGAGCACCTTGCCGATCAAATAGCCGAACGGCGTTCCCAATAAACAAGCTATATAACCGACGGTCGCCAGCCACAAGGCATTGGAAGGATGCAGCAAACTCAAAGGGACTTGCAGGAAAAACGCGGGAATCGGGAAAAACACGGCGTCGGCGAACGAATGAATAAACAAACCCCATATGCCGAAATCAAGTAAATAATCGATGATGTCCTGAAACATGGTTGCATACTCCCATCAAAGCACTCTGTAAAAAAAGACGACCCCCTATACTACGGGAATCATCTCAAAAAGTTACAAAAAGTTTAAATCGAAGGCATGACATTGCCGCCGCTGACCGGAATGTATGCTCCCGTTATGAAGCTTGCTAGGTCGGATGCCAGAAAAGCGACCGCGTTGGCGATCTCCTGATCCGTGCCTCTGCGCTTTAAGGGAACGGTTTGCTCGTAAGATTCGCTGTGTTCCGTCTTGTTGACGCGATCGCGCTCGCTGATCGTCCAACCGGGCGCCACTTGGTTAACCGTGATCTGATGTTCGCCGATTTCCTTGGCCAGCACCCGGTACAGCCCGTCCATTCCGCGTTTGCCTGCGACATAAGCGGATTGGGTCGGAAAGTTCTGCATAACGCACTCGGTATTGATTCCGACGAACCTTCCCCACTTCTGCTGGATCATGGAAGGCGCGAACGCTTTGGCTAAATACACGCTCTGCATGACGCATGAATCGAATTGGCTTTCATAATCTGCCGGCGATTGTTCCAGAATACTCGTCCATTGGTATTGTACGACCGCGTTGGCGACCACGATATCAACGGAACCCAATTGCTCTTCGATCTTCGTTTTCATCGACGTAATCGATTCTAGATTTGTTATGTCTGCTTGAACGATAGCCGCGCGGCTGCCATAAGAATGAATCTCGTCCTGAAGCTCTATCGCTTGGGCTTCATTGCTTCGATAGTGAATCGCGATGTTGGCGCCGCATTTCGCGAGCGTTCTTGCCATGACGCGCCCTAATTGCCCCGTGGCTCCGGTTATCAGCGCCGTTCTATTGGATAAATCGATTTGCATGTTCCCTATCCCCTTTCCCTCATCTCTCTCTATGATAGGCAACTTTTTCCTCAAAAACAATAAAAGCCGCGAGATCGCGGCTTACAATCCTTAAATATATTTCGTTAATAAGCTTTCGTACACCGCTTTCGGACGAAGTCCGACTAGCTTCTCGACAGGTTCTCCGTTATGGAACACGATGACCGTCGGCATCGACATGATGCCGTATTCGGACGCGATAGCGGGAGACTCGTCGCAATTCACTTCTAGCACCGACAGCTTTTCCCCATATTCTCCGGCAAGCTCATCCAAGATCGGCTTGAGCACCTTGCAAGGCGGACACCAGACCGCTCCGAAATCGACCACGGTGACTCCTTGCTGCCTAATGCTTCCCTGAAAATTCGTGTCGTTAACCGCAAGCAAATTCATTGCCATTCCTCCAATACCAGGTTTAGTGACTCTCCTGTATCGATCGGATCCGGTCTTCCAGGTTCGACTTGATCTGGCTCAGCAGATGGATTTGATCGTCTATTTCCTTCAGCTTGCTCTCGAAGATCGGCAGCACTTCTTCGCAGAAAGCTTCCTTGTTCTTCAGGACGCAGGTTAGAAAACTGGCGATTTGTTCGGTTGAGATGCCCAAGGACAAATAAAATTGAATCGTCCGGACTTGCTCTTCCGCAAAATGCGAATACTCCCGATAACCGTTGTCTTGGCGAATGGAAGTCAACAGCTTCTGCTGCTCGTAGTAGCGCAGCGAACGGATGCTGACGCCCGTACGGGCCGAGAGCTCTCCGATTCTCATCCTCATCCCTCCTTTGCCGATCGATACGAACCTAGTATAAACCCTGACATTAATGTCAGGGTCAAGCACGAAATTTAATCTCTTTCGTAGATGGAGCCCGAGCGGCTGGCGAAAAATTCGGCGTACACTTTCTCGGCGTACGCATCCGTCATACCCGAGATGTAATCGGCGGTCAACCTTTCCCAGGTCCACTTATCCTTCTGCGCTTCGTAGCTATCCAGCCAGTCCGGCGGGATGATCAGGCGACCGGTCTCATAGTTCTTGAAGCTTCCCCACAGCCGTTCGATCATGACTTCGCTCCGCTTATGCAGCCGTTGCACTCGGAAGTCTTTAATCAACGTGACCCATGCCAGTTTCTTCAATATTTCAATCGTTCTCATCAGCTCTACGTTCTGTAGTCCTTCGCGGACTAACGTAATCTTCTTCCAGCCCGTATCGGGATCGTCGATGATCCCGACCTCGTTGGCGAACTTCCGAACCCAGCGCGCCTTCATTTCCCTTCTCGTTCGCGAAGGCTCGCGGTCGCATTCCGCGTAGATCGTCTCCCATTGCTCGAAATAATTCATGAGCACTTGCTTGACCATAGCCGCTTGGTCGATGTTCTCCCAATTGGCTTCGGAATAACTCGGATCGTCCGTAATTTCCTGCAGCACGTGGGCGACGACCCGGTCGTCCTCGAAAAACGCGCGGTCCATCGGGATTTTGCCGGCGCGGATCCCGTCCTCCAGGTCATGAGTGGAATAGGCGATATCGTCGCACAGATCCATCAGTTGCGCTTCGAGCGTCGCGCAGTTCCCCGGCATGCCCCAAGTTTGGCGCAAGAAATCGATGCCTTCCCATTCCTTGCGGTAGACGCCCTTTTGTCTGCCGGGCTCATCGATGCAGTAAGGATATTTATTGATCGCGAGCAATACGGAGGCCGTCAAATCCAGTCCGCTTCCGCTTCCCGCGCGTTTCTCGAGAAACATGAGAATTCGGAAGTTCTGCGCGTTGCCTTCGTACTTCAAGCCGTGATCTTCCAAGAGAAGCCGGTTAAGCACTTCTTCGCCCTTATGCCCGAACGGCGGGTGGCCCAAGTCGTGAGCGAGCGAAGCGCATTCCACCACTTCGGGATCGATCATAAGCCCCGGGTGTTCTTTCTTGGACAAGAACTCGTACTGTTTGAGCAGTCGCCGCGCCACTTCCCTGGCGATCTGCGAGACCTCGAGCGAATGAGTTAGCCGAGTGCGGTAATAATCGCCGGATCCGGCGCCGAACACTTGCGACTTGCCCTGCAGCCTTCTAAAAGCCGGCGACTGAATGAGCCTAGCGTAGTCCTTCTCGTATTCGTCGCGATCTTCGCCGGAATAAATATTTTCGGTGTCGTATAATCTCATTTTCCGTACGTTCATGGGGACAACCTCTTTCCTACAAGCCGAAAATATTCGCCTTTTTCTCGATGAATTGGTCTTGGATCAAGTATGTCCACGTTCTGGACGGTCCCTTCAAACCTTCTTTCTCCCAATCGATCTCGTCCTGCGCGCCTTTTGCGTTCAATTTGCTGAGCGACTTAGCCGTTTCTTTCTCTATTTTATCCGGCAATTGCTCGAAAGCGTGAATGATTCGGTGATGAAATTCGTCGACCGGGTTTCGATTCGCCAGGCTTTCCAAATGTATGCCTTCCCGAATATACGACACGTAAGCCAGATGATCGGACCAAGCCCGGTCCATATGGTGCAGCCTGACGTATTTCTCCGTCGCGCTTAAGGTGTCATCGTTGTACAATACCTCATCGCGTTGCTCTTGATGGATTCGTCTCTGCTCCTCGAGCATATCGGAATATTTGTTTAACGTCTTGCGTGTTTCGAAGTTCTGGCCCATGACGACGCGCTGAATATGATCGGTTTTTTTGTGGAAAACCGACGCTTCCAACGGCTCGTCCTGTCGCTTCGTCCGATAGGCCTCGGGTATCGCTTTCTCGATACCGAAACGGCTAATAAGCTCATCCTCTAAGCATACATAGAACCGGGAGGAACCGGGATCTCCTTGACGGCCGGCGCGTCCTCTTAACTGATTATCGATGCGGGCGCTTTCGTTCATATGCGTGCCGATTACATACAATCCGCCAAGCTCAGCCACCTGCTCCGCTTGAATCGGATCTCCTCCGCCCAGGCGAATATCGACGCCTCTTCCCGCCATGTTCGTAGACACGGTTACCGCGCCGAGCTCACCGGCTTTCGAGATGATCTCGGCTTCCTTCTCGTCGTTCTTGGCGTTGAGGACATGGCACGGCACGCCCGACTTCTTCAATAGCTCGGCCAGATGATCGGATTCCTCTACGCTGCTCGTTCCGATAAGAATCGGGCGTTTCGTTGCGTGTACGTCCACGATTTCCTTGACAAGCGCTTTGAGCTTCGCTTCCTTATGCGTGAAAATTCGGCTCTCGTGATCGATTCGGATTCTTGGCCGATTCGGAGGAATTTGAACTACGCGCAACGAGTAGGTTTCATCGAACTCGTCGGCCGAATCCTGAGCGGTAGCCGTCATGCCGCTGAACTTAGGATATAGGCTAAGGAAATGCTGGAGCGTGATCGTGCCCAATATTTTGCCGGACGAATTCGATACCATGCCTTCCTTCGCTTCGACGGCCGCTTGAAGTCCGTCCGGCCAGTGCCGATTCTCGGCAACGCGGCCGGTATGCAAGTCGATCAACTCGAGCTTGCCGTCTCTTATCATATAGTCAACGTCTTTCTTCAACAAAGCTTCCGCGTGCAATGCACAATTTAATGCCGTTAATAAATGGCTGTTATGCGCTTCGTATAAATTGCCGCTCCGCAATAGTTGTTCCGCTTTCTCCGCGCCCGTTTCCGTTAGGAATACGTTGCGCTTGTTCTCGTCGAAATCGTAATCTTCCCCAAGCTGAAGTTCCCTCGCCAGCTTGGCCATCCGGCTTCCATCGCCGCCCGTCGTGGCGACTTCTCCGGCGATGACAAGCGGCACGCGCGCTTCGTCGATCAAGAGGGAATCGGCTTCGTCCACGATCGCGAAGTGGAACGGCCGATGCACGATGGCGTCCGGTTTCATGGAGATCGTATCGCGCAAATAATCGAATCCGGCTTGCTTCGCCGTCACATAGGTAATATCGGCGGCATAAGCCCGCTGTCTCTCTTCCGTCGTCATTCCGTCTTTGACGAAGCCGACGGTCAACCCTAGAAACCGATAGACCGGTCCCATCCACTCGGCGTCCCTTCCGGCCAAATAATCGTTGAACGTCAGAATATGGACGCCTTTTCCTTGAAGGGCATTTAAATAAGCGGGCATAACGGCCGACAGCGTCTTCCCTTCGCCCGTCTGCATCTCGACTAAATTTCTCTCGTGAAGCGCCGTTCCAGCCGTGTATTGCACGTCGAACGGACGCATTCCAAGTACCCGGCTAGCCGTTTCCCCGGCAATGGCGAACGCCTCTACGAGAAGATCGTCGAGCGGAACGCCGCTTTGCGCTTTATTTTTAAGTTTCAACGATTCGGCTTGCAGCCGATCATCGTCCCATGACTCCAATTTAAGTGCTTGGATCTCCCGTAGCTTGTCCGTATAAGATTTCAGATGATGCTGAACGAAACGTTCTTTAACCTTCTGAACAAGCTTGCTGGCAAAATTCATCGGAAAAACCCTCTCTTTGTAAAAACCATAATGATACTATTATAGGGATTACGGGATTAAATTCATAGCGTTGCGATTATTTTGACCGCAAAGACGAAGAGCCGACTCAGTCGTTGGGACGACAGCCAGCTCCCGCTTCATGCATTTCGGTTGATCGAATCGCCGAGACTAATCGGCGGTCGCGAGGGAATTCTCGATTTTAGCGATCGATTGCTGCTCCTGAATCCAAGTTTGGGACAGCTCGGAAATTTGATCAGCGGTCAGCGTTTCGCGAATTTCTGCCTTTTTCTCGTCCAAAGTAGGCGTTACGGCAGCTTGTCGATCGGTAAGCTTATAGATATGGAATCCGTCGCTAGCCTCGACGATTCCGCTCATATGGCCGACTTCAAGCGCGAAAACCGCGTTCGAGATCGCTTCTTCCTTGTCCGCTTTCGCGAAATAGTCAAGTTGTCCGCCGTTGTCCTTCGTCGCGGAGTCCGTTGATTTCTCTTTCGCTTTAGCGGCGAAATCCGCGCCATCGTTCAATTCCGCCAAGACTGCCTCCGCATCTTCCTTCGTTGCCAACTGGATGTGCGAGGCTTGCACTTTCTCCGGCGTTTTCAACGTTTCCAGATTATCGTCGTAATACTTTTGAATATCGTCATCCGTAACTTTGACTTGAGGCTCCAGTAGTTTGCGAAGCTGCGCCTGGGTGGTCATATCGTTCTTTAAGCCATCCAATGTCATGCCGTACATCGATAACGTTTGCAGAAACTCTTCTTCCGTAGAGAAATTTTGGCGTACCGCATCCAATTCCTTGTCCACATCTTCATTAGTCACGACTATACCGGCTTTCTCGGCGGCTTGGCGCACGAGCTCGTTGTTAATCAACGTCTCCATCGTTTGTTGACCGCCGGAAGCGACAAGGGCGTTATAAAGGGATTCCTTGCTAATGCTCACTCCGTTAACGGTCGCTAACGATTGCGTAGGGGTTTCCGATTTTTGACGTGGCGGATAAAGAATGACGTACGTTATGAATGCGATGATTAGTACTGCCGAGATGATCATCCATAATCGGTTTGACATTGACTTGTTCATACGATTACTTCCCTTCTAATGACTAATCCTATTCGAGATTCTGTTAGGTTTATCGCCATTATGAAGGGAAATGCTGAAGCTTAGATAAATGGAACATTAAAGTTTGATGAAACAGAATAGAAAAAGCCGTTATTCCGGAAGGACGCAACTTAATCTTCTGCAGTCGTAATCATTACCCCGTACGCTTCGGAGTCCCATTTCACTTCCGCGCCCATCGTCTCGCCGATTAAGCGCAAGGGTACCATCGTGCTGCCTCTTAAGAGAATCGGTTTCTGGTCGGCAGGGATCATCTTACCGTTTACGGACGTTTGTCCGGTAGCGGAGTTCAACACGATCGTCGTATCTCCTTTGGTCGCGATGACCGATCTCGACGGAACGTCCCATTTCACGGTGACGCCGAGCTTTTCCAGAATCCCCCTAAGAGGAACATAAGTCGTTTGTTTCACGATCAGCGGAGGCGAAGCGGTTTCCGTTGTCTGGCCGTCCACTACGATTGTAATCGAGTTTCTGATGGTTTGAGGAGCATCGATCTTTTCTTCTAGCGACCCTAAACCGATATTCCCAAAGTAATTGTCCCCCCATGCCATGACATGGCCGTCTTCCAACAACGCGAAATGATGTTGCCATGCATCGCTTACCTTAACCGCACGGGCAATTCCTTCCACTTGTATATAATTGTCGGCTTTCCCTACGTTACGCCATTGCCAGACGGTACCGTCCGATTTAACGGCGGAATAGGCGGATATCGAGACGATGTCGGTTATTCCTTTCGCTTGTACGGGATTTAATAGATCGGCCGATGGATCGAACGAATAATTGTTCCAAGTCCATATCGTGCCATCATGGTTTAAGGCTATTCCGCGCTGATCGGCGTCGGCGATCGCTGTAAATTCGCCATTCGTCTCTAACCGAGCTGGTTTTCGTACTTCGTCCGGACCGTTAACGACATCTTTCTTAAGTCCCCAGGACCAAATCTCTCCTCCGTTACCGAGCGCAATCGAGCCCATCTGTCCGGCGTCGATCGCCACAATGGAAGACAATCCTTCGATAACAGCGGGTTTTAATACGTTTTTCAGCGTATCGTAGCCCAATTGACCCTGTTCGTTACCGCCCCAACCCCATACTTTTCCATCCGCGTCGAGAGCCAAGCTATGGTAACCTCCGGCCGAAACGGCTTTAATGTCCACAAGCCCTTCGACTTGAACGGCTTCGTTAACGATCTTGTCATTTTGCGCGCCGATTCCGAGTTGCCCATGTTCGTTAGCGCCGACGGACCATACTGTTCCATCCTTCTTCAGCAATAAATAGAAGCGATCGCCTCTCGAAATTTGTTTTACGTTGTCGACGGGCAACCTTACCGGAGAGAAAGCCGATGTAACCGCATAATAAGCTTTAGCCTCTTGATAGGCCCCCCACGCCCATACGCTTCCGTCTTCCTTCACCGCAAAACCGCCGAATTGCCCGGCTTCGACTTGCGTTACATTCGAGAATAGCTTATTCGCCGGGGACGATAATTCGCTTCCCTTCGCGGTAGAAGCAAGCGGCAAACCCGCTCCGACCAGAAGAGCCGTTATTATCGCCAACAACAGCTTCCATACCGTACCGTTACTCGTTTCCATAATCTCACTCCATCCAAATTTCTAGATAACAACAAAGTTATAGACGATGAGATTAAGGAAAGGTTATCATTTAGTGTTAAATTTTTGCTAAAAAAAAAGCCCGGTCACCCGGGCTCACTCGCATGCATCGTTCATATATATTTCGTTAAAATGTTTTCCACATGCTGCAAATGGTGCTTCATTTTCTTGGCGGCAAGCTCCGAATCCTGAAGGCGGACCGCCTCATAGATGGCGTAATGCTCGCGGTAGAGCCGTTTGGCAACCTGTTTGTTCGAGTATAGCTCAACTCTGCGAATCTCATGGATAGCCGACTCCAACTGATTCGCGATAGATTCGAACAAACGGACCATGATCGAATTGTGGGTGGCTTTAGCAAGAGTAAGATGAAACAACAGATCCGTTCTCTCTCCCTCTCTATCGTCCCCTACCGATACGGACATCGCTTCGATTAACGATTCGAACTCCGCCAGATCCTCATCCGTCCTCTTCACGGACGCGATTGCGGCGTTGGACACCTCCAGCGATTGCCTCGCTTCGAGAAGCTCCAACAACGTATTGCGGTTCATTCGCATGGAATCCAGTTCAGGCAACATGATTTCCGCCGGCGCGTTGCGGATAACCCGGCAGCCGCCGCCTTGCCGAATCTCGATCAACCCCATCGCTTTCAAAGCGCTGAGCGCTTCTCTGGTCGTCGATCTGCCGACGCCGAAGCTCTCGGACATCTCCTTCGTCGAAGGAAGCCTGTCTCCGACCTTCAGTTTGCCGTCCAAGATCATTCGTTGCAGCTGATCCTTGATTTCCTCATAATGATTGCGCTTCGTGAGACGAGTCATCTCCATTCGAATTTAGCCTCCGCAATTAACCGACTATCAAGGCGTATACGACACCGGGTCCATGCACGCCGATCGTCAAGTCGTTCTCTATGTCCGAGGAGCGGCTCGGTCCGGATATGAAGTGAATACCCGCAGGCAAGCTCTCTCGACCGCCTTCATCGAAATGAACCATCACTTCTCCCAAACGCGTCTTCAATCGGTCGACGGGAATGATCGCCATCAACACCGTTGGCAGCAGGCTTACGGAGCGTCCTTTATCCTTGGAAGACAATACGACCATCGAGCTTGTATACGCGGCCGCGTGGTCGACGATCACAACCCCGATGTCCGCCTCCGCGGAGCGGGCTTTCCAATGCTGTTCCTCGTCCGTGTTCCATACCGATATTTGCGCATCCGGCAGATCCGCTTCCAGGTTCATCGCTTCAAGCTCCGGCTGATTTTGCCGAATGACGTAACGCGCGCTCATCTCCTTCGCTTTATCCGCGATAAAACGCCGGGCGTCATCCATTGTTGCAAAGCGTTCAACGTGTCCGCCCACGCTCATAAAGTTTTCCGTAAACTTATCGATTCGTTCCTGCCCGTTCCATTCGTATGCATTCCAGAAATCGGGCGATCCCCGGTATGGATGGCGAGGGGGTTCGGTAACCATCGGTCTTCTCAGTTTCTCCGAGATGCCTCCAATAAAGCTTCGTTGCTTAGCGCGGGATTGCTCTTCCATCTCTTTCAACCAATTTTGATGCGAATTAGCCGTGTCCATGTCCGTTGCCTCCTCCTTTCGCCCGGTCTTTGACGATTCGCTCCATCCGTTGTTTCATATCGGGCGCCATTTCCTTCAGCCCTTCGCGAATTTCCGAGTCCAGCGTTCCCCACTGCTCGCGGAACGATTTCTTAGGCAAGCTTGGCGTCACCCTGTAGCTGTTCCAGCCTTTCAAAGGCCCGACCTTCAAGCGGATTTCGCCGTCGCGCGCGACGAACTTCTGGCCGAGTTTACCGAGCTTGAGCACGGTCTTGAAGCGACCGGATTTGGACAAGAGCGCGCCGAAGCCCATCATGCCCGCGCCTTCGACTTTGTTGCCATGACCGGCTTCCACTTTGCGTCTGCGCAAGTAGACGAGCATGTCATGGAGCGGAATTTTCACCGGACATGCTTCGTAACAAGCTCCGCACAAGCTGGAGGCGTTGGCGATGTCGTCCCACTCCGCGATGTTTTTTTTCAAGGAAGGCGTCAATACGGCTCCGATCGGACCGCTATACGTCCCTCCGTATGCATGACCGCCGATGTGGCGATAGACCGGGCATGCGTTCAAGCATGCTCCGCAACGAATACAGTTCAACAGCTCTTGAAATTCCGGATCGCCAAGCTGCAACGAACGCCCGTTATCGACGATAATAATATGCATTTCGTCCGGCCCGTCGGCGTCCTCCGAACGGCGGGGACCGGTGATCCCCGACATATACATCGTTAACTTCTGACCCGTCGCGGAACGGGGAAGCAACGTCGCCATCACTTCAAGATCCGCCCATGAAGGAATGATTCGTTCCATACCCATTAGCGTAATCTGCGTTTTCGGCAATGTCGTCACCATGCGCGCGTTGCCTTCGTTCTCGAATAGCACCATCGAGCCGGTCTCCGCGATCGCGAAGTTGCAGCCGGTCATCCCGATATCCGCTTCGAGGAATTTGGCCCGCAATCTTCTGCGAACGTAACCCGCCAGCACTTTGGTGTCGGCTTCCAGCTTCTCTCCCGCGTCTTCCGACAGAAGATCCGCGATTTGATAACGGTTCTTGTGAATGGCCGGGATAATAATGTGAGACGGCGCTTCGCCGGCTAGTTGAATGATATATTCTCCCAAATCCGTCTCGATCGCTTCTACGCCGATCGATTCGAGAGCTTGATTCAGATGGAGCTCCTCCGATACCATCGATTTCGATTTCACGACGGATTTGGCGCTTTTTCTCTCCGCGATGGCAAGAGATATCTTAACCGCATCCTGAGCGGTATCCGCAAAATGAACATGCACGCCGTTGGCGCGCGCGTTATCGACGAATAAGTTCAAATAATAATCGAGGTGGGCGATCGTATGAAGGCGGATTTGTCTGCCTCTTTCCCGCCACTCTTCCCAGTTGCCGTGCTCTTCCATCGCTTTCAGCTTGCCGTTCTTCAGCCTTTCCGTCGTAAACTTGACGGCTTTGCGAAGAAACTCGTTATTTAACGCGAGCTCCGCGCGCGCTTTGACGGTCGCTCCGCCCGAATGTCCTGACGCATGGCTCATGCTTGCTTCACTCCTTCATATAGAAGCTCCGCCAAGTGCATTACTCGCACCGGTTCGTTGCGATAACGCAGGTTGCCGCCGATGTTCATCAGGCAAGCCATATCGAGCCCGACCAACACTTCCGCTTCCGTTTCTTTGACATGGTCGACTTTCTCCGTAACCATCGCACCGGATATATCCGACATTTTCACCGCGAACGTACCGCCGAATCCGCAGCAATCTTCCGCGTGGGGCAGCGGGACGAACTCCAGCCCTTTGACTTTGCTCATGAGCTCCATCGGTTCGTCTTTAACGCCGAGCAAGCGAGTACCATGGCAGGATGGATGATAAGTGACTTTATGAGGAAACGTCGCTCCGACATCCGTTATGCCAAGTACTTGAACGAGGAATTGCGTAAACTCGTACGATTTGCTTTGCAGCTTCACCGCTTTCTCGAGCATGACCGCGTCGTCCTCGAACAGCTTCGGATAATGATGAATCATGCCCGTGCAAGAACCCGAAGGCGCGATAACGAAATCGCAGTCTTCGAACGCTTCTATGATCGTTTTGGCAGTTGTCCGAGCTTCTTTCCAATAGCCGCTATTGAAGGCAGGCTGTCCGCAGCAAGTCTGAATCGTTGGGAATTCTACCTTAACGCCGTATCTCGCCAGCAAACGAACCATCGCTTCCCCGACTCGCGGGTAGATGGCATCGCTAAGGCAGGTTATGAATAAAGAAACTTTCATGCTGCACCCCTTTTCAGATTATAGATTAATAATATCAGGTTATCAGACAAGTTGACTATGGAAATCGGTTAAAAGTGCTATAACTTTGAATACGAATTTGGCGGTACTCATTCGCTCGATTGCTGCCTCGCGCACCCTTTAGTGCCGTCTCACGGCACTAATTCAATCTTGCAGGCAACAAAAGCACCAAATAGTACCGCTAAGCGGTACTATTTCATACTACCCTTACTATTGTTAAAGCTTACCGAGGACGCGATCGACTATCCGAGTATATGCACTTCACTCAGGAAGCAAGTAAACCATGAACTGCCGAATCTTTACACCGTGACGACGGAAATCCCCCGTTCTTCGAGCTGCCGGATTGTCTCTTGAGGCATGCGGCGGTCGGTTATGATAACGTCAACCTCCGATAGGTCGGCAACGTGCGTAAACGCTTGTACGCCGAACTTGCTAGAATCCGCTAGTAAAATGACCTCGTCCGCCATACCTATCATCCGTTCCTTAATGCGCGCCTGCAGTTCGTTGGACTCGCTTATACCGCGGTCCAGATGAACGCCCTTGCAGGAAAGGAACACTTTATCTACATGATATGCATCCAATGAGCGTTCGGCCAGAGGGCCGACGAAGGACAACGATCGCTGGGCGAGAATGCCCCCCGTCGAGATGACTTCGATCTTCTCCTTGCTGCTAAGCTCCGTCGCGACTTTGATCGAATTGGTCAACACGGTAAGAGCGACGTCCGGCACATCGGTCGCCATATACCATGCGGTCGAGCTTGCATCCAGAAGAATCCGGTCCTTCGGCTGAATCCGTTTGATCGCTTCCAGAGCGATCCTCTTCTTCTCGTCCGCGTTCGTGATCTCACGAACGGCATAAGGAATCTCCGGATGCGCAGCCGCATCCTTGACGCTGACCGCTCCGCCATGGGAACGACGAAGACGACCCGCTTGCTCCAATCTGTCCAAGTCCCTGCGGATCGTCTCCTCCGTCACCTGGCACAGATCGCTCAGCTCTGAAACCCGTATGCTGCCCCGTTCATTAACCAGGCTCACAATTTTCTCGTAGCGCTCCGCAACTAGCATGTCTGCCCTCTTTTCACGAACCTCGATTATCTCGTTTCCGTTAAACCCGTCAGAGCGCAGAAGCGAACGTACGCTCCGTCCCACTCTTCCCGATCCACCGGTTCATATACAGCTATAGGAAATGATGTTCGAATCGCCGCGCGAGCTTCCCATATATCCGAGAACTCGCCCTGAGCGATCCATTGCACGACTAGATTCCCGATCGCGCTGCCTTCGGAAGGACCCGCCCATACCGGCTTGCAGATCGCGTTCGCCGTCCATTGGCAAAGCAGCGTATTTTGAATGCCGCCGCCGACCATATGCAATCCGTTAAAGCTTTGACCCGACAAACGCTCGGTTAATTCGAACACGTGCCGATATTTCAGCGCCAAGCTCTCTAGAATGCAACGAACGATTTCGCCAACCGTCGATGGGGCTTGTTGTCCCGTCTGCTCGCAATATTGCGCAATCCTGGATGGCATATCTCCGGTCGGCAGGAACATGGAGTCATCGGGATCGATAAACGTCGTTAACGGCTTCGCGTTCGAAGCCATCTGAACCAATTCGGGGAACGAGTACGATTTTCCTGCTCTATCCCACTCTCTCCGGCATTCTTGCAAAATCCATAAACCCATGATGTTCTTAAGCAGCCGGTAAGTATCCGCGACACCGCCTTCATTGGTGAAGTTCAGCTTCTGCGCCAGTTCATGAATGACCGGTTTATCGACTTCCGTTCCCATGAGAGACCAGGTGCCGCAGCTCAAGTACGCGAACGACTTCTCCGTCGCCGGTACGGCCGCCACCGCGGAGCCCGTGTCATGCTCCGCTACCGCATAGACGGGAATAGACGGAATGCCTAGCTCCTCGCATACGGAAGCTTGCAGCACCCCGGCTTTCGAGCCGGGCTTCAACACTTCGCCGAACCATGACCGCGGCAAGTCCAACAAACGCAGTAACTCGGAATCCCACGATCCTTCCAACGGATTGTATAGCTGAGTAGTCGTCGCGTTCGAGAACTCGTTGTGCATCTCGCCCGTCAAGAAATAACGCAGCAAATCCGGAATCATCAGTAATCGGTTGCCTTCCTTAAGCCATGGAGAATTGGCTTCTTTCAGCGCATAGAGCTGATAGATCGTGTTGAACGGAAGGAACTGAATGCCCGTACGCGCGAAAATGACGGATGGAGGAATTTGCGCGAACAAGCTTTCCATCGCGTCGTCCGTATGCCGATCGCGGTAGTGGTACGGATTGCCGACCAATTCGCCGTTTTTGCCGATGAACCCGAAATCGACGGCCCAGGAATCTATCGCCATGCTCTTCAGTTCGATGCCTTGATGCTTGGCCTTCAGCAGTCCTTGCTTGATCTCATGATAGATCCGTAAAATGTCCCAGTGCAGACGGTTGCCCACCTGCACGGGATCATTGGAAAACCGATGAAGCTCCTCCACTTCGATCTTGCCGCCCTCAAGCCGGCCAAGCAGCGCTCTGCCGCTGCTAGCGCCTAGATCAAACGCGAGAATGCTCGACATCTTGAATCACCCTTATGTTAAGTTAAACGCCGCGCTTCAGCAGCACTTCATTCTCGTAGGTTTTGACGTGCGCCAGCCATTCCTCGCGGACGGGGACGCCCATTTTCTCGCAATAGTAATCCCACACGGCGCCGAACGGATACGACTTGAACTCTTCCGTCAATGCAAGACGGGTCGTATAATCCCCTTCAAGCTCGGCTTGCTTCAGCGCGTCGATCGGATCCAGCATTCCGCGTAGCAATGCTTTGATCGTATTACGCGTACCGATAACCCAAGCGGCCACGCGATTAATGCTGGCATCGAAGAAGTCGAGGCCGATGTGCGTCTTGCCGAGCAGATCGCCGCGAACAAGCTCGCGTCCGATCTCGATGAGCTCGTCGTCGAGCGTTACGACATGGTCGCTGTCCCAACGCATCGGACGGCTTACATGTAACAGAATACCATCCGCGAACAGGGCGAGCGAGGATAATTTGTTAGAAATGACTTCCGTCGGATGGAAGTGGCCGGCATCCAAGCAGATCAGCTTATTGTTCCGCATTCCGTAACCCATGTAAAATTCATGGGATCCGACGACGTAGGCTTCCGATCCGATTCCGAACAGCTTGCTTTCCACGGCGTCCAAGTTAAACGCGGGATTCAGCTCCTCCGCGAACACTTCGTCCAAAGAATCCTTCAGGCGCTGCCTTGGAGCCATGCGATCGACGGGAACGTCTTTGAAGCCGTCTGGAACCCATACGTTCGTCACGCACGTTTGACCAAGCTGTTCACCGAAATAAGCCCCGATTTTCCGCGACGCTTTGCAGTGATCTATCCAGAAACGGCGAATTTCCGCGTCCGGATGGCTAAGCGTAAATCCGTCCTTCGATTCTCGTGGGAGAAACAAGTCGGATTGAAATCCATGCCCAGCCCTTGCTCCTTCGCCCAGTCTACCCACTTCTGAAAATGTTTCGGCTGAAGCCGGTCCAATTCGACTTTCTCGTCCGTATCCGCATAGATCGCGTGAAGATTGACTTTATGTTTGCCCGGAATCAGAGAGAACGCTTTCTCCAGATCGGAACGCAATTGTTCCGGAGTCGTTGCCGCGCCCGGATAGTTGCCCGTAACCGAGA
Source organism: Cohnella cholangitidis (assembly GCF_014107495.1). Lineage (GTDB taxonomy): Bacteria > Bacillota > Bacilli > Paenibacillales > Paenibacillaceae > Cohnella > Cohnella cholangitidis. Next base: position 6,215,924 of record NZ_CP041969.1, on the reverse strand, counting down.
TGCCCCCGGTCAGATCCTGATCCTTGTTCAAGAACCCCCGAACGTCGTCTCCCTGCCAACAATGCATCGAAATTTTGATTTTTTCCAAGCGGTTAAGCACTTCGTCGACATCGACGCCATGCTGGGCATATTGCTGTTTAGCCGCTTCGTAATTGCGTGCGACTTGCTCTTGCATGCTTGTTCCTCCTCTTCCTCTTTAGAGCTATTTAATCGGATAAGCCATAACGGACATTAGGGCGTTCTCGGCTTGCGTCGAATCTAGCCGGCTGTATTGGACGATAATCGGAATATCGCTTTGAACTTCGATAGCGTACGGAACGCCGACCGGAATCGGCGTCCCTTCTTGGTGCAACGAGCTTGTTCTGATATGTTTCGTCCGTCTTGCCGGTACGACGACCATGATATTCTCCATCGGATCGCGATCCTCGAAGAAAATCGTAATATTCAGCAACGCATCCTCGGATGCGGCGTTCAGTACGCAAATCGATTCATGGCTTGTAAGTTGGCCTGAGCTCGTCTCGGGAATGTAGCCGTCCGGAATGAACCAGAGCTTCTCTCCTCGTGATCTATGCATGCATGAAACCTCCGGATTATCGAGTAAATGCCGCAGGAACGCCGCCGTCTATCGTCAGCATGCAGCCCGTCGTTTTGTCGGACTTCGAAGAAGCGAAGAACGCGATGCCTTCCGCGATATCTCTTGGGTAAATGTTGACAAGCAGCGTCGTACGCTTGCGATAGTGCTCTTCCAGTTGGTCCGGCTCGATTCCGTATGCGGCAGCGCGTTCGTTTCTCCAGTTGCCGTTCCAGATCGCCGATCCTTGCAGAATCGCATCCGGCAGAATCGTATTCACGCGGATTCCGAACTCTCCGCCTTCAGCGGCGATACAGCGCGCAAGATGGGCTTCCAATGCTTTAACGGAACTGTATGCCGTTGCGTTCTTACCGGCATAGATGGAGTTCTTGGAACCGATGAATACCATGTTACCGCCGATGGCTTGCTCTTTCATCATTTTGAACGCTTCGCGAGCGACAAGGAAGTAACCCGTTCCAAGCACGTTCATGTTCAAGTTCCATTCCTTCAACGACGTTTCCTCGAACGGGCTGGAAGTCGCAAGTCCCGCATTGTTGACGATAATATCTACGCCGCCGTACGTGAGAGCAGTCTCGGCATAAGCCGCTTGGATCAATTCCTCGCTCGTTACGTCTACTTTAACGGCAAGCGCACGGTTCTCGCCATACTTCGCGTTGATCTCTTCCGCTACTTTTTGCGCGCCTTCGAGATTCAAGTCGGCAAGCACGACATGAGCGCCTTCCGATACGAGTCTGCGGCCCGTTTCGCTGCCGATACCGCCTGCGCCGCCGGTAATGAAGGCAACCTTGCGGGAGAATTCCGCTTCGGCAGGAGCCAAGCTGAGCTTGTAAAGCTCAAGAGGCCAATATTCCACGTTGTAGGATTCGTTCTCTACCAAGGATACGAAATTTCCGAGCGCCGTAGCGCCTCTCATAACGGCGATCGCGCGGTGGTACAGCGCGCCGCTCACTTGGGACATCGCCCAGCTCTTGCCCGTGTTGATCATCCCTACGCCCGGAATAAGGATAACGCGCGGAGCCGCTTCGAACATGACGTCTCCCTCGTTCTTATTGCGTTCAAAGTAGGCTTTGTACATTTCTTTGTATGCGGCTACGCCTTCTTTAAGCTTAGCTTTAAGTCCGTCCACGTCTTCCGCGTTCGGCGTCCAATCGATAAACAATGGAACGACCTTCGTATGCACGAGATGATCCGGGCAAGCCGCGCCGACTTGAGATAACGTTGCGGAATCTTTGCCGCCAACGAATTGCAGCACGTCGTCCGCATCGTCGAAGGAAAGGATCATTTTCTTCGCGTCGCTTACCGCGCCGCGAATCGTAGGCATCACTTGAGCCGCGATGCTTCTGCGAACGTCCGCCTCTAACGTAGGGTGTTTGACGCCGCCGAATACTTTCGCTTCGTTCACGCGCGCTTCGATGAAGTCCTCCGCTTCCGTGATGATCTTGATCGTTTGCGCGTAACAAGCTTCCGAAGTCTCGCCCCATGTTACGAGGCCGTGTTTCTCCATCAGCACTAGTTCTGCTTTCGGGTTATTCAGGACGCCTTCGGCGATCATTTTGGACAACGTAAAACCAGGACGGATATAAGGCACCCATACGAAACGGTCTCCGAAAATTTGCTTAGCGAGTTCTTTGCCGTTATCCGCGCAGCACAGGCTGATGATGGAATCCGGGTGCGTGTGGTCTACGTGTTTGAACGGAAGGAACGCGTGCAGCAACGTTTCGATGGAAGCGCGCGGGTGTTTGGAATCGATCATGCAATTAGCCAAATAGGCAACCATATCTTCGTCGGACATTTCCGATTTCTCAAAAAGCGGACGAATATCATCCATGCGCAAGCCTGTGAAATTGCCGGCTTTCATCGAAGCAAGATCGGAACCGCTGCCTTTTACGTACATTACTTCGGTATCGCGGCCGCGGAAATCTTTGACGATCGTTTTCGTGGACGTGTTGCCGCCGCCGTAGTTGCACACGCGACGATCCGCGCCAATGATATTGGAACGATACACGAGTTGATCCAATCCGCTTTGCTGCTCAGATGCTTTCGATGATTCCCACAAGCTTTGTACCATGGTATTACCTCCGAATATGATGTTTATTTGTGTTTGTTTTGATTCTATCACACCCGTTTGTTTTTGAATATAAGAATTTCAAACAAAAACAAAAAAAGACCCGAACCATTCGGGTCTTTTTACAGGATTAGTCGTTTATAAACTTTTTATTAGGCAAATAGTGTATCGCTTTAATAAATCGGATCGTTCTCGTCTTGGCGCGCATAACGATCGAATGCGTCTCTGCCCGGTCGTCCGGCAAGTATCTCACGCCGCCCAGGAATTCTCCCGGAGTAACTCCGGTAGCCGCGAATATGACGTCATCCGTGCCCACCATATCCGTCATGGTCAGCACTTTGTATGGGTCGTCGATGCCCATTTGCAAACATCTCGCATACTCGTTGGCATCCGAAGGCATCAATCTTCCTTGGATTTCTCCTCCCAGGCATTTCAAAGCGGCTGCTGCCAGAACGCCTTCGGGAGCTCCTCCCGAACCGACGTACAGATCGATGCCCGCCTCGGGAAATGCCGGCGCCATCGCTCCTGCCACATCGCCGTCGGACAGAAATTTGATTCTTACGCCGACTTTGCGCAAAGTCTTGATCAACGATTCATGTCTTACCCGATCCAAGACCATAACCGTTAGTTCGGATACGTTTTTGTTCAACACGTCCGCGGCTTTCATTAAAGTGACCTCCATCGGATCCGTCAGCTTGAGTCTGCCAACGAGTTGAGGCCCGACCGCTAGCTTCTCCATATACATGTCCGGAGCATGAAGCAAATTGCCTTTATCCGCTATGGCTATAACGGACATGGCATTGTTCAGTCCTTTGGCGACGATCTCCGTCCCTTCCAACGGATCGACCGCAACGTCTACCTCGGGTCCGTTCAAGCTTCCGACCTGTTCGCCGATGTAGAGCATAGGCGCTTCGTCCATCTCGCCCTCGCCGATAACAACCGTGCCCGTAACCGAGATAGAATCGAACATCGCCCTCATCGCGGAGGTCGCAGCTCCGTCCGCGTTGATTTTATCGCCGCGCCCCATCCACGGGGCGGATGCCAACGCTGCTAATTCTGTTACGCGAACGATTTCCAATGCTAATTCTCTCTCCATATAAAACCCTCCAATTGACTGTTAATACATATATAATGTATATCATATTATCATTTATGACACAATATAAAAGAGTCAACAGCCTTAAATACGACATTAATTTTAAGTGATGTGCTTTAAACAAGCGAAAGCCTTGCTTTCGCATCGTATTCGATGGGATCGCAAGGCTTTGTGTGCGGTTATCTGTCCGGCTTTATTTATTCCCTAACAGGATTCGAAGTTGAATGATTTCGCTGCGGCTTCCGATGCGTATCGGCGGTCCCCAAGATCCGAACCCGGATGAGACCACGACATGCATGGCCCCCTTCCTCATATATCCCCAATCGAGCTCGAACAGTCTTTTCGTAATCAAGTGGTTTGGCGCGAACTGCCCTCGGTGAGTATGTCCGCTGAGCATAACGTCGGCGCCCGCCTCCGCTGCCGCCGCAAACTTCGTTGGCTGGTGATCCATAAGAATAATCGGTTTGGCATGATCCAAAGAAGAGATAAGTTCGTTTACGCCAAGCCGCCTAGAAGGCTCCGCGGACTCCGCCGTTTTGTCCTTGCGCCCGGCGATGCTCAGTTCCCCTCCGATATCCACCGTCTCATCGCGAAGCACTTGTATGCCTATTTTTTTCATTTCCGCGACATATTGCTCGATATGTCCGCCGAAATACTCGTGATTGCCTAATACGGCATAGATGCCGCGTTCCGATTTGAGTTGACCGAGCACCTCGCCCATCCGATTGCGAAGATAAGGCTCGATCGAATCGTCGATCACGTCGCCGGGCAACAAGATTAAGTCCGGTTTCATCGCGTTCACTCGACTAACAAGCTTAGCAAGATGCTTCCGTCCTACCGTGTTTCCTAAGTGGATATCGGATGCTACGGCAACCGTCCATTCTACCTGCCCTCCAGGGATAGGTTCTTTATCGATGTTCAATTCATATTGCCGAACGATCGGGCTCCATGCATTGCGCGAACCGATAGCGAATAACACGATCAGCAGAGCCACTACCGCGCTTCCCGCGTAGAGAGAGTAGTCGGTCATTGCGCTGCCCGTCGCATAAACGATCAACTTAATCAGATCGTATAAGACGAACAATAGAAAAGCGGCTTCCATAAAAAAAATAAAATAAGATCCGATGACTTTCAGCAGCCTGCCCGCCGGAAGCAATACGGCCGGAAGCCGAAACCGTCCCAGGATGTAACCATAAGCGATAATTCCGAACGGGATCCAGAACGACCACGGGGAATACGAGATTCCAACGGCGTCTAGCCAATCCGTCAAATGCCAGCCGATATAATAGTTAATGCTGGAATAGACGGTTATCAAAAAAATGAACAAAATGACCATGCGGCTTTGGATTTTCATTTATGCGTTACGCACCCTACTCTCTCTATTGTTTACTGTGCTAATTATAGCATAGAAAGAGCCCCGAACCGAAACGGTTCGGGGCTTGGGTAGATCAGACTCGTCAGACTCGCGATATTATGCCTCGCGGACGATCCTGCATAATGGCGTGCGACCATCGCTCCACGTCGAATTGAATGACTTTGCGATTTCCGGTTAATTCTTCTCGTTTGCGAAGCATAGCCCGGGTTCGAAACAGGATGGACTTAATCGTCGACGTCGTGCAGCCCATATCGTTCGCGATCTCTTGCATCGAGTAACCGAAATAATAGAATAATAGCCACATTTCGATATTTCGTCGCGGAAATCTCTCGGATAACCATTCGATTGCGCTGCGAATTTCCACGTAATCATTATCTGTGTAGTACGATTTCGAAGGATCGGCTAAGTCGAGCCGTCTTCTCCTCTGTTTTTTGCGGCACTCGTCTATCCATAAATTTTTGGCTACGCGCATAAGAAACAGCTTTACATCCAGATAAGGTTTGGTATGGATGAAGAAGACCAATGACTTAAGCAACGATTCTTGGAACAAATCCTCCGCGTCCCAGCCTGATTTCGTCAAATACAGACAATATTTCTTCAGATCAACCAGATGGGGAGTTACCCAAGTGTCATATACTCCATTCACATCGATGGTGGATGTCATCGAAGCCATTACCCCCAATCTCGAATAAGACAACGAACCGTACTTTTATGAAACACGAACGAACGCCTTATTCCTTTTGTTCTACCTTAACGGTCTGACCCTGATCCAGCGCATGCTGACCGGATACGATTAGGCTGTCGCCAACGTTAAGGCCTTCCAATACCTCTTGATAAGGCCCGTTGATGCGACCTAGCTTTACTTGTCTTTTCTCGGCTTTGCTTCCGTTCAGAAGGAATACGAACGTCTCCGTTCCTTCCCGCACGATGCTTAACGAAGGAACGGCCACTACGTTTTCTTCCTCTGGCGTCGTCAACTGCAACTGTACGCGGGAAGCGGGCTTGAGCAGTCGATCGGAATTATCCACCTCTAGCTCAATCGCGTATAATCGCGTGCTCGAATCGGCAACCTCCGACAAATAAATCACTTTCGCCTTTTTTTGCGACGCTTCGCCGGTTGACAGCTTGAACGCAAGCTCGCGTTTGTTGCGGGCCAACTGCGCTGCCGGTTCGGTTAATTGCGCTTTGATTTTCACTTTATCGGTATTTTGCACGATTCCGAACAAGCTTCCGGCTTGAACGCTAGTGCCGGAGTCGACCTTCACGTCGGTTAACACCCCGCTCGCGGGAGCTTTGATTTCACCGTTTCCCCACGAGGTTTGCGCTTGCTCGAGCATTAATCTTGAAGTTTCGACTTGCGCCTCAAGAGCGGCTGTAGCCTCGTCCCCTTGCAATGCCTCCAGTTGCTTCATCGCCACTTGCAAACTTCTCATCGTTTCTTCTTTCCCGGATTCATCGGCTTCTCTTGTTTGCTGCTTCAGCAAATCCTTCAGTTTATCGACGGAATTCGTCAATTCCAAACGTCTCGCCGTCAGCTCTACCTTAGAATTGATGAGCGACATTTCGGCGCTCTTAAGAGCGGCTTCCGCTTTTTCTTTCTCGATGAACGCATTCTTGTTGTCGAGAACGGCAATGACTTCTCCCGCTTTCACTTGTTCTCCGTTGTACTTCACGAGTTTAAGCAGGAGGCCGCCGGCCTCAGCCGTGATGTCGACCCGGGAAGAAGCAATGACTTCCGCCACTTGTTCGCGCGGCTCCCCCATGCTTTGCTTTTGTACGGCTTCAATTTTCACCGCGGGTTCGTTCTCCGCCACCGCCGCGGTAGGCTCTTCCGTCGAGGAAGCGTTGGACGAGCACCCGGCAATCGCCGCGGAACTAACCAACAATAGAACTAACGCCCATTTCGATCTTTTCATATGCTATAACTCCTTATTCGCAAAATTAAACGCTCAGATTTTGGCTTTGCTCCGCTTGTTCGCTGCGGCGAAACAAACGGCTAGTTCTGGCTTTCAAGGATTCGATTAACTCGTAAATTATCGGCACTACGACTAGCGTCAAGATCGTCGAAGTAACCAACCCTCCGATTACGACTACCGCCAACCCTTTGGATATCAGCGTGCCATGCGAGAGACCGAGCGCTAACGGAACCATCGCCGCAATCGTCGCGCCCGCTGTCATTATGATCGGTCTGAGACGTACTTTCCCCGATTCGATCAAAGCGTGGCGAACAAGGTAGCCTTCTTTCCTAAGCTGCTGAGTACGGTCGAGCAGTACTATGGCATTGGTAACGACAATACCAATGAGCATCAGGAAGCCGATCAATGAAGTAATGTTAATCGACTCGCGCGCGATCAACAAGCCGAGCAAACCGCCGATGACCGCCAAAGGCAAGGAGAATAACACTGCGAACGGTGTTCCCGCGTTACCGAAACAGAGAACCATGATTAAATATACGATCGCAACGGCTGCTCCCATGGCCGCGAACAGTTGCGAGAACCCTTCCTCCATGTCCATGCTGACGCCGCGCGTCAACGTCGTAACCCCGGAAGGAAGCTCAAGCTCGTTCAAAGCATCCGATACTTGGGCGCTAATCGTTCCTTTGTCCGCGGAATCGATCTTCGCCGTTAAGCTTACCATCAGTTTCTGGCTCTCGCGTCTTAACTCGAGAGGCGACTTCACTTCTTCGAGCTTGGCGACTTCATTCAAGAACACCGTGTTTCCGTTAGCGGTCTGAATCGGCATTTGCCCTAATTGAGCTAGCGAGTTTTTGTCTTTGGGCGCAAGCTCGATCGCGGTCCGATAACCGATATTGTCAAGCCGAACGTTGCCTAGCTCGTATCTTCCGATCCATTCTCCGGTCAGATCGCGAATTTGCGAGACGGATAAGCCGAATTGTCTGGCTTTGGACGGATTAACCGTAATTTGTATCTCCGTCTTCGCATCTCCCAAGCTGTCTTTAATTTCTTTGAGTTCCTTGAACTCCTTCATTTTTGCCTTGATCGATGCGGAGGCTTGCTCCAGGATTTGTTGGTCGTCTCCGTAGATGACGTAAGTGAAATCAACCGAGGAAAAACCGTCTCCGCCCGTCAGCGCGCCGGGGAGCACTTCGGAGCCTTTAGGCAATTGGGCCAGTATTCGTTTGCTGTACTCCTCCTTGATTAACGCGGGATCGGCTTGCTCGTTCACTTCCGTAATGAGATCGATGACGTAAGGAACGCGATCTTCGCTCCCGTTATAGCCGACGAGAGATTCCACGAACGTAAACAATTCTTTACCCTGTTCATCCTTGGCTTCCTGCAACAGCTTCTCGATTTGTTCGGCTTGCAGATTCGTGCTATCGAAGGACGTATCGTTAGGCAACTTGATCGTAAAATCCATTTTCTTGTCGGGCTCGCTTTCCGGAAGAAACCCGGTAGGCAGGTTCGGCACGGTAACGACGATAGTCATTATCAACAAAATTCCGGAAAACAACAGCGTCTTGATCCGGTTGGATAAGCTCCAGACCAATACCCGCTCGTAGAACGAAGTTAATTTGCCGCCGTCATGCTCCGTAACGGATATCGCTTTGGAATTCCTAAGCACCATAAGCTTCGCCAACATCGGAATAACCGTTAACGACACTAACAAAGAAGCCAATAGGGCACATGAAACCGTCAAGGCAAAAGGCCTGAAGAAACCTCCGATAATGCCCGACACGAAAGCGATAGGCAAGAATACTCCGACCGTTACGAAGGTCGATGACGAGATCGCCATCGCAACCTGCTTCACGGCGAGAAGGATGACCGATTCGTTCCGCTTCTGCGCTTTCTGCAGATTGGCGTAGATGCTCTCGATAACGACGATACTGTCATCGACGATTCGGCCTACGGCGATGAACATTCCCCCGAGGGACATGATATTCAAGGTGAGGTTCATCGTTTTCATCATGACCAAGGTGATCAGGATGGAAAGCGGGATGGACACGATGACGATCAACGTCATTCTCATGTTACGTAAGAACAATAAGATCATTAGGGAGGCTAGGATGATTCCCATTACCCCTTCTCTTAACAACCCGCTGATCGACTCTCTTACTTCGTCGGCGCTATCGTAAACCTTGTTAAAGGCGATCCCCGGATAAGCAGCCTCCCATCCTTTAATCAAATCATTCGTCGCGTTGGAGAAATCGACGGCATTCGTCGCGCCGGATTTGTACAGATGAATGCCGATTGCGGGTTTGGCGTCTATTCGGGCGATAAAGGTAGATTCGCTAATCGCTTTGATTGCCGCGACTTCCTTTAAGAGTAGCGTTTGGCCGCTTGGCGTCACGATCTCCATATTTTCCAGTTCGTATAGACTTTCCAGTTCTCCCTTTACCCGGGCGATTTGGGAGTTGCCATTGAATTTAACGATCCCCACCGATCCATTCGTCATCGACGACTGCATGGAAGCAGTCACCATCGTAGGCGTCAAACCGTATGCGGCCATAGCTCCCGCATCCAACTGAATGTCTAGGGAAGATTTGCGTGCCCCGATCGTATCGATATGGTCTAATCCGCTAACGGATTCGAAACCGGGCTTCAATTCTTCCTCGTATAGTTGATCGAGCTCGGTCTGGGACATCGTATCCTTAGCCCGAACAGCCAAATAATAAACTGGGAACGAAGCATAACCTATGGTAGCGACGACAGGTCTGCCCGCTTCCCTCGGCAAGTTCACGCTCTGAACCAAGCTTTCGAGATCCTGCTTCGTCTTATCGATATTTACCTTTTCATTGAATTCGAGAAAAATCGAAGAAAACCCATCGCTTGAAGTCGAACTTAGCATCTTTAAACCTTCAGCGTTGGCTACCTTGCTCTCGATAGGTTTCGTTACAAGATTCATTACGTCTTGCGGCGATGCTTGATAGTCCGTATTGATCATGACGTACGGAAAAGAAACGTCGGGCATGTTCTCGACCTTCAGCGAGTTCCCCGAAAAGCTTCCCGCTCCAAGCACGATCGCGATTAAGATGATCATCGCCGCGATTTTGTTCATGGAAAACTGAATTAATGACTTCAACAGCTAACCCTCCTGCAAATTCGTATCGATATTCCGCTAAGCTGTCTGGCAAATCTCACCTGTTGTTTCCGCAACAGTGTATAACACGAATATGAATATACTATGACATAGCAAAAAAAACCAATGACATAGGGAGAAAGTTCCCTTTCATTGGTTTCTTCGTTTGCATGCTAGATGCGGTTAGGCAATCTGACGACGGCGATCGTTCCGCCGTTAGGGTTGTTTTTCAGTTCGATCGCTCCGCGGTGCCTCGTTACGATTTTTTTGACGATAGCCAGTCCCAGTCCGCTTCCGGAATGTTTTTTGTTATGCGACTGGTCCGATTTATAGAATCTTTCGAAGACTTTGGCATGCTCCTCCGGCGGAATCCCGATTCCGTTATCGGTAATGACGATCTCGATAAGATCCACGTGCTTCAAGATACCGATGCCGATCTGACCGCCTGCAGGTGTAAATTTGATGCTATTCCCGATCACGTTGTTCCACACCTGGTTCATTTGATCCTCGTCGGCCACGATTTTCGTCTTCGGCAAATTCAGCCGCCATTCGATCGACTTGGCCGACCATTGCGGCTCCAAGGAGACGACCGCTTTGCGAAGCTGTTCGTCCAAATCGTATATGCGAGGCTCGAACGGATGACGCTTCGAATCGAGGGAAGCCAGCTTCAACAGATTATCGCTGAGCCGCGATAACCTCTCGCTCTCGTTCTGGATAATGCTTAAATAGCGGCTTCTCTCTTCATCCGACAGATTGCTTTCCTGCAGCGCTTTGGAGAATCCGGAGATCGACGTGAGCGGCGATTGGATTTCATGGGAGACGTTCGAGACGAAATCCTGCCTCATCGATTCTAGCTGTTTCATCTGGCTGGCCATGTAATTGAAGCTTTGCGCGAGCTGCCCTAGCTCGTCCTTGCGTTTACCCCATTTGAGCTCGATATCGAACTCGCCTTTGGCCATTCTCTCGGCGGCCGCTCTCATCCCGCGCAGAGGCTTAACCAAGTAACGGGCGCCTATGATGATGACCACGATGCCAAAAAATAAATTGATAAGCAAAGCCGAGACGATCAAAATTTGCGCGAACGATTCGACGGTACTTTCGGATACTTGGACGAAAAGCGCGTATTTATTGCCCGATTGCACATAGGGAAAGCCGATGATCAATTCCGTCGGGGAAACGTCGATCCCTTTGTACTCTTCGCCGTTCAATACGGAGCGGACGATCTGATCCGATATGATATAGAGGTCCGCAGGTTCTCTTCCGTCCCGGATCATCAGCTTGCCTTCCTGATCGTACAGGCGGATTTCGTATTGATCCGAGTAACTGGACGTCTTCATGATTTCATCCGCGCGGTTGACGCCGTTAAGCCGATAGATCTCCTGAATGCTCTTGCCGTCTTCCACAAGATCGGCTTGAAGCTTATTCGCGTACCGGTCTCCGACGGAATCTAATAAGTACAGGGATAAAAAATAAGTGCTTACCAATCCGACGATGACGGCGATCATGTAAGTGAGCACGACCCGAAAATAAAGCGACTTGATCATTCCAGCACCTCAAGCTTATAGCCAAGCCCCCGCTTCGTCTCGATCGCGAACGAGCAGTTCAATTCCGCGAATCGGTCTCTAATCCGCTTGATATGAACGTCTACCGTTCGATCGTCCCCTTCGAAATCGGCTCCCCACACTTGTTCGATCAGATCGTTGCGCGTAAAAATCTGGCCGGGAAAGCTGGCAAGCTTAAACAAGAGATCGAATTCTTTCAGCGGCATCGCGAACGGAGTCTCTTCGACGACTGCCTCGTACCTTGTTTTGTCCAATAGCACATTGCCGATCTGAACTTTCATCGAGACATGGATTTTGTACCTCTTGAGCAGCAGCTTCACTCTCGCCGCGAGCTCCAGCGGATCGAAAGGCTTGACGAGATAATCGTCCGCCCCGAGATTAAACCCTTTTAGCTTATGGTCCGTTTCGCCTTTCGCGGTAACCATCAGGATCGGCATTTCCGGATAGTCCTCTTTCAAGCTCCGGCACAAATCCCAACCGTCCATTAACGGCATCATGACGTCCACGATCGTCAGGTCGATTTTTGCTTTCTCCACGATGCGCTTCGCTTCAAGCCCATTGCTAGCTTCCGTGACCTTATAGCCTTCTCTCATTAAATAAAAACGGATCAGTTCAACGATATCCGGGTCGTCATCGACGATCAGGACGTTAGCCATCTCATTATCCTCCCGTATGCGAGCGTTCCACATCTAATACGGCAGAATATGGATGTCGGTTCCCGTTTGCTTCATCCTTCGGAGAGCAAACCTTGCGGCCGATCCTGCATGACCGCCCGCGACCAGCGTTCGACGTCGAGATGGATGACCTTGCGATTGCCCGAGAGCATATGGCGGTTACGGAGCTGATCCCGAGTTCGGAACAGAACGGATTTAACCGCCGAGATCGTGCAGTTCGACGCTTGCGCGATCTCCTGCAACGTGTATCCGAAATAATTGAACAGCAGCCACATGTCTATATTACGCCTAGGCAACCGCTCGGCTAACCATTCTATCGCGCCGCGAACCTCCGCGTAATTATTGTCCGAATAATTAACCGTGGATAGATCGGCGAGCATGAACCGTCTCCTGTTGCGTTTGCGGCAATCATCGATCCATAAATTGCGGGCAACCCGGATAAGGAACGGCTTTACGTCCAAATAAGGCTCGGTATGGTGAAAGAAGATCAACGATTTCAACAAAGTATCTTGCAACAAATCTTCCGCATCCCATTTGGACTTCGTCAAGTAATAACAATATTTCCTCAAATCTTCGAGATGCGGGGTGACCAAATGCTCATAATCCGGAATAGGCCCCATGCGGTTCCCTCCTTTCCGCGCCGCTGAACGCGCATATGTCCGGCGTTATTCGAAACGCAACGCTTCGATCGGCTTAAGCTTGGCAGCCTTGTTCGCCGGGAACATTCCGAACACGACGCCTATGCCTACGGAGAAGCAGAACGCAATCAAAATGATATTAAACGAGAACACGATGTCCATATCGAACGCCGAGGATGCGCCTTGGGCGGCGCCGACTCCGATCCCGATCCCGAGCAATCCCCCCAATCCGCTAAGCACCATCGCTTCGATTAGAAACTGAATCAGGATATCCCGTTTCTTGGCGCCGATGGCTTTGCGTATGCCGATCTCTCTCGTCCTCTCCGTGACGGATACGAGCATAATGTTCATAATTCCGATACCGCCTACTAGCAAGGATATCCCGGCGATGCCCGCCAGCGCGAGCGTCAGCGTATCGGACACGGAAGTTAACGTCGATAACGCGTCGCTCTGGTTGAATACCCGATAGCTGTCGGTATTTCCGCGGAAGCGATCGCTTAGCTCCGCCTCCAAACCCGCGACGACGGAGTCGATCTGCTCGGTCGTCTCCACCTGAACGTAAACCGTTCGGACGCCCTTCGATTTGAACAGGCGTTCGGCCGAAGTTTCGGGAATCATCACGACTTCATCGTTCGATCCCGTCATCGAGCTTCCTTTCTCCTCTAATACGCCGACGACTTTATATCGAGTTCCCTGAATGAGTATATATTCTCCAACCGGACTCGCGAAGCCGAATAGCTCCGTCGCCGTGCTTGAACCGATAACGGCTACTTTCTGATAAACGTCCAGATCGATCTGCGCGAGGAAGCGGCCGGAATCGACTTTGTAATCTTTAACGAGCGCGTAATCCGCATTGGTCCCTACGACGCTGACGGTGACGCTGGTCGTTCCGTATTTGACCGAAGTGCTCTGCGTGCTTGCCGGCGCGATATATTTGATTCCGTCGACTTTATCCGCTATCGCAACGGCATCGCTGGCTTTTAACGTATTGGCAGATCCGCGTCCCAAAATATTTACGGTCAATAGATTAGTCCCCAAGCTCTGGACTTGCTCGGTTACGGATTTGGTAGCCCCTTGCCCTAACGCAACGAGAGCGATAACGGCCGTTACTCCGATAATGATCCCGAGCATCGTGAGAAGCGAACGGAGTTTGTTGGACAGAATGCTCTTGATCGCCATTCTAACCGCTTGTAAGAAGTTCATTCTGCCCTCCCTCCTCTTCGTTCAATTTCCCGTCCATAATCCTGACGACTCGTTTGGCCTGTTCTGATATCCCTAAATCATGCGTGATAAGGACGATCGTATGACCGAGAGCGTTCAATTCTTTCATAAAGCCCATAACTTCCTTGCCCGTCTTCGTATCGAGCGCTCCGGTAGGTTCGTCTGCAAGCAGAATAGGCGGGTTGCCGGCTAACGCCCGGGCGATCGCCACGCGCTGCTGTTGTCCTCCCGACAACTCGACGGGCCGGTGATGAATTCTCTCTTCGAGACCGACCTTCCTGAGCGCCTCGACGGCGCTCTCTTTTCTCTCCTTCGCAGGGACTCCGCGGTAGATCAGAGGCAGCTCCACGTTCTCTATCGCGGTTAATCGCGACAATAAATTAAACCCTTGAAAAATAAAACCGATTTTCCGGTTGCGGATTTCCGCAAGCTTGTTTTCCCTCAATCGGCTTACTTCTTCCCCGTCTAGCCAATATTCGCCGGAAGACGGAGTGTCCAGACAACCGATCACGTTCATGAGCGTCGACTTTCCCGAACCCGACGGTCCTATGATAGCGAGAAAATCGCCTTGACGAACGGTTAACGAGACATTATCCAACGCCATTAGAATCTCTCCGCCCATGCGATACTGCTTGCTTAACTGCTTGATACGAATGAGCGGTTCCGATGTCGATGTCGTAGTCATCAGCGTGCACCGCCTGCCCCTGCGCCGGTAGACTGACGTCCGCCCCCGCCGCTTCCTCCTTGGAATCCGCCTCCGCCGGCACCGCCGCCAGGGAAGCCCGCGCCGCCAAGTCCGGGGAATCCGGCTTGGTTGTTCGAGTTGGAGCTTGCACTCGTGACCGGTTGGCAGAATAACGAGATCCCCTTCTTGCAGCCCGGATAAGATCTCGATCTGATCCTCATTGTTAATGCCCACTTCTACTTCCATCCGCCGGGAGGAAGCAACCGTATTGCCCGAATTCGCGTTCGTGCTTCCGTTGCCGCGGTTCGCCATGAATTGCTCCCTCATCGCCGCTCTTTCCTCGTCGGTCATGTTCTGGAATCGACTTGCATCTCCGACTTGCGGCACTTGACCGGCTTGCCCGCTCTGCGGGGCCGCGCCAGGATTGCTGTCGGTTTGCCCTGATTGTTGGCCCCTCGTTGCTCCCGCACCCGTTCCCGTCTCGCTTGAAGCTCCCGGTATCATTACGAAATACTTGCCTTGAGACGATTGCACCGCTTCCACCGGTACGTAGAGAGCGTCCGTCTTCTTCTCCGTCATGATGCTTGCTTCCGCGGACATCCCGGCTTTAAGCGTTTTGGCATCGGCGAGTACGATCGTGACGTCGAACGAAGCGACGCCGTTGCTCGTCGTTCCCTCGTCCGCGATCGACACGACCTCTCCGGTGAACTTCTCCTCCGGTAACGCTTCGACCAGTATTTGCGCCTCCTGTTTAAGCTTCACCTTCGGAATGTCCAGCTCGTCGATCCCTACTACCATTTGAAGCTTAGCGAAGTTCACGATCTCTCCCAGCTCGTTATTCGGATTGAGGGTATCCCCGGCCTGGACGTCGAAAGTAGCTAACACGCCGTCAATCGGAGCCAGGATCGGATCTAAGCTCTTTTCGGTCTTCAGCGAGGAGATCTCGTCTTGCGTCATCTCGATATCGAGCTCCTGCTTCTGAATGCTCAGAACCATAGCCGCCCGTGCCGTATCGTCTGCCGCTTCTTTATACTTCGTTTGCGAATCCGCAAGCTCCAGCTTTTTTTTCTTCAGCTCGATTTCCTTGCTGCGTACTTGATCGGTAACATCTTCTTGTTCGTATGTAATCAATACATCGCCTTTCTTCACCGCGTCCCCTTGCTTGAAGTTGACTTTCAGCGCCTTCCCCGCGGAAGAAGCTTTTAACGTCTCGCGTACGGAAGGCTGAATGCTTCCGGTGCCGCTCACTTTGACTTCGATCGTTCCTTTGCGGACCGGGGTCGTCACGTAGCTGGCTACCATCTGCGTATCCTGCTTATTGTAGAAGCGGATACCTCCCCATGTTCCCGCTGCCAGTACGATGACTAGAGCGGATGTCCATACGATTTTCTTCTTCATCCGATTTGTTCACCTTCGCTTTTTATCGTCATAGACAAAGTATGCTAGGCAAACCTTAGTTCCTCATGAGTGCCAGCTGAATGTTTTCTGAAAGAAAGGTTAGTCAAACCGCGCCTTCCCGTTTTCAGCATTCTTTCAGCTTTCGCTCAGCCAAAGTTAAGCTAAATCCTCCATAATAGGAAATGATAGAATAAGGCGTCCTTATTCGTGCATAACGTTGGAGGAATGAAGGAACATGGCACAGCAAGGCAGAGGAATCAGAATTCTGGTCGTCGACGACGAACCGAATATATTGCAATTTCTTGAGCTGGGATTATCGAATGAAGGGTATCAGGTCATGACCGCCCAGGATGGACCGGAGGCTATCGGGTTGTTCGAGCAATTCAATCCGCATGTCGTGATTCTGGACGTGATGATGCCCGGAATGGACGGCTACGAAGTATGCCAAACGTTAAAACTCAGCAAACCCGTAGCGGTCATCATGCTGACGGCCAAGGAAGAAATCGAAGACCGGGTAAAAGGACTGACGCTAGGCGCCGACGACTACATGCCCAAGCCATTCGGCTTCGGAGAACTTCTAGCCAGAATCCAAGCAAGAGTTCGTAACCAATTCCCGAATCTGCTGAGCGAAGTATCCATCGGACCGTTCGCGATCGATGCCGCCCGCAAAGAATTCCGTTACAAAGAACGCGCGTTGGAACTCTCTCCGACCGAATACGAGCTGCTCAAACATCTGGTGTTCAACCATGGGCACGTGCTAAGTAAAAGCGTCATTCTTGACCAAGTATGGGGGTATGATTTCGGCGGAGAAGAAAATATCGTGGAAGTGTATATCCGCTCGCTAAGAGACAAGCTTCAGGATCGCGAGCATCGGGTTATCCGGACGATCAGGGGCGCGGTTACCGGGTGGATCTGATATGAATCGTTCGAAGGAATTAATGAACCGCGTCCGAGCAATCGTTTTCCCCCGTTCGCTTCGTTACCAATTGTTATCGCGGATGTTGCTTATCCTCGCCGGTCTGCTGCTCGTGATCGGACTTTTTCAATATGTATTCATGGAACGGTTTCTCTATCAGAACAAAGCCGCGAGCATTCAGCGTCAAATCCAATCCGTACCGGGAGACCTGTGGGAACGAGTAAATCCCATGAAGCGACGCGGTCCTGCCGAGGCCTTTATCTTCTTCCCCTCGTCCTCCGTTGCCTTTATCAACAAAGACGGGAAATTCAATGTGCTATCCGCTATGGACTCCGGTTCGGAAGAAGCCGTCCCGCATCTGTCGTCGGATGTATACGAGGAAGCCATTCTGAAGCCTCGCCGGGATAAGCCCATGTTCAAAATCGTGGACCACGAGTCGACAGGGGAACAGCTCGTCGTTGTTCAAGCGGTTCGATCCTTCAATGGGATCAGCGGCGTCGTGCAAGTAAGCACGAGCACGAAACCGATGAAGAACGAATTGACTCGCCAGCTTTTACTCTTCTTAGCTCTTGCTTTTGCCGCCCTAATCGGAGGTTTGCTGACCTTCCTGCCCGCAATCCGCAGGACGCTTATTCCGCTATCTCGTATGGTTACGACGGTTGAACGAATCGACTCCGGCAAACTTAACGAACGGTTGCCCGAGAACGAACAGCCAATGGAGATTCATCGTCTGTCCCATTCCTTCAATCGAATGCTGGAGCGTCTCGAAGCTTCTTTTCATGCCGAGCAAGAAGCCAAGGAGCAAATGCGCCGATTCGTCTCCGATGCGTCCCATGAGCTCAGGACGCCGCTGACTTCCATACATGGTTTCCTGGAAGTATTGCTGCGCGGCGCTTCGAGCGATCCCGTTCAGCTGGATAAAGCACTGAAGAGCATGTACGGCGAATCCGAACGAATCAACAAATTAGTTTACGATCTGTTGCTATTGGCCAAGCTCGACCGGACGCCCGAAACCCATCTTGCTCCGTGTAATATAGCCGGATTGGTGCTGGATATGGAACCTCAATTGCAACTGCTGGCAGGCGATAGAGCGGTTAACATCGAGATTGCAACTCAACCCGCAACGGAAATGGAGCTCATGCTCGATCGAGACAAAATCAAGCAGGTCATGCTCAATTTGTTCCAAAATGCCGTCCAGCACACGGATCCCATACAAGGTAAAATCGATATTCGCATCCGTAAGGGGGATGCCGGAATCGAGCTCCTGCTTCAAGACAACGGAACGGGAATCGCGGCCGAGCATCTTCCTCGCCTATTCGACCGCTTCTATCGCATAGATAGTTCCCGCGCGCGCAAATCCGGTGGAGCAGGTCTTGGTTTGTCGATCACGAAGTCGCTCGTCGAACTGCACGGAGGCACTTTAAACGCAGAAAGCCGCCCAGGTTCAGGCAGCTTGTTCCGAATCTATCTTCCGCTATAATCGATCGAGCCGTTGTACGCCTTCGAACAGCGTTGCGATGTACAAATAGCGTTCATCCGAATCTACGTCCGTCACTTGGCAACCGATTTTTAATGCCATTAACGAAATTTGGTTGCCAATATGGCTCACCCGATATAACCCGCGATCCGTACAAGCGAACACCTCGTTGTTCTTCGTCACAACGGAGAACATGAACGCATTGCCCATTTTGTATCGATCGAAACCGCCGCGTTGATTGCCTACCAATAGATCGCCGTGCTCCGTTGCGCCGATGATTCTGCCATGATGCACGGCCAAGCTTGTCACGGCCGAACCGTAATGATAATTCATCCAAGAGGAAGTCATTCGATCAAGGATAGATAACCCTTCGTTCGTTCCTAGCACGACGTACTGAGGCAAATACAAGAAATCGTAAACAATGACGTCCGATCGCATCATCAGATGCCATTCCGTCCCCTCCGTATACCAAAGACCGCAAGAAGTTCCCGCTAGTCCGACCTCTCCGAACTCCTTATATTGATAGCATCCGACGGCCAAGTCGGATGCCGTCCAAGTGCCTGTCGCGCAATGGAAAAGTCCTTTGTTCGAACAGGCATAAAGCTGTTCATCGTACACTTGCAAGCGATTGATATGGGTTTGTTCCGGAAGCCCTTCGTTGATTTCGATCCACTCGCCCGACATTTGATGTTTATGAACGATCCCCTGACCGAGCGGCGCGGCAACCAAAGCATCGGAAGACAACCTCTTGACCGAAGAAAAATGGAATACGAGTCCGCCGGGATTCGCTGATGTTTGCATCGAATGAATTCAACTCCTCTGCACTAAACAACGCCTTAATCATTATCAGTCTAATTGATAATGATTATCAATGTCAAATTTTAATTGTTTGATAGGCGGAATTATTGTTAAAGGTCCCTGCCGAATTCAGCAATTGATTCCACAGTATCCCGTCCAACTTAGTACTCCCTCTTGTTCCCTTTCTTTACGAAATCCCAGTCAACCTCTATATTTTTTCTAACTCTCTGAAGCAAGCCATGCAATGCTTCCGTTTCTTCTTGTTTAAATCCTGCCAATGCAATCCGATTAGAATATTCCCCTTCTCTTCTTATAAAAGGGTACGCTTTATCGCCTTTCACAGTGGTAAACAGCCTTTTAACTTTTTTGTTCGTTTCGTCGTTTTTCTTTTCAATAAAACCCTGCGATTCAAGTTTTTGAATCGCTCGCGCTGCTGTCGTACGATCCGCCTTTATCATTTCCGCAAGCTTTTCTTGGATAATTCCTGGATTTTCATATATTCGAACCAAATATAAATACTGTCCTTTAGTAAGAGCTACTTCCTTAAACTCTATGTTGCTTATCGAATCCAATGCCCTTGCTATCATGCCAATTTCACGAAGGATCTCCATCATTCAGTCCCCTGTTTATACGAGTGTCTTTGTCATAATGAAATCTATTTGTTCTTCATCCCCCATATAAAAAGAATGGGCTCCGACATGCACAAATCCGTATTTCTTATAAAAGGCAATCGCGTTCGCATTTTTTTCCCAAACGCCTAGCCAAATTTTCTTTTTTCCCTTTTCCGTTGCTATTTCTATAGCTTTATTTATCAGATATTTACCAAGTCCATTGTTCTGATATTTTTTTCTTACATAAATCCTCTCGATTTCTAACGATTCAGTGCCCATATTTTCAGATTGAGCAGCATAGGTGTTTATCTTTAAATACCCAGCGACTTCTGTATCAAAGAAAATGAAAAGGAACTCCGAATAGGGATTGGACAATTCTGTTTGCAATTGTTTTAAGTTAAATGCCTTGTCCAAATAGGCTTTCATATTTTGGGATGAATTCTGATGCTTAAATGTCTCATTGAAAGTTTCAACGCTTAGGTCTTGAAGAACGTGTAAATCCTCAAGAGTACACTTTTTTATATTAATCATCATATCGTATTTGTCACTCCTAGATAGCAATATACTTTTATTATGTTGCAAATACAACAAAATATCAATTGTTTTATTCCATGCAAAAAACCCGCGATTTACGCGGGTTGTAATTAGAACGGCTCGAGATCCTATCATTCGGGACTAGGCATTGGCAAAAAGAGTAGATTAATCGGTAACATGCTGCCATTCGCGGGAGTAAAAGTAATCGTGACGGTTTCTTGCGTATCCCCCGACTTATATAACATTCCTACTTCGTTCGGGTTAAGCAAAATGCTGTTAGTAGTCGTATAAACCACTTTGCCGTTAACGGAGAACGCCCCCGCGTAATGCCCTCCTCGCGGGTTAACGACAATCGCGGTATGCGGCTGTACGTTGCTTAATCTAAGCGTGTACAGAACCCCGTAATTGCCCATATTGAGAACGGGAGTATTCGTCGTTTTGTCGATTCCGCTGATCCGCGTGTCCACGAAGTTATCCGCCAGAACCATTCGGCTTTTCTCGTTTCCGATCGTTTGGTTCACGTACATCATCCGGTTGGCGTTCTCGAAAGTGCCGCGAATATGCCGGTCGTTGCTCGGCAGAACTTTCAAATAAGGCAGCATTTTCATGAGGTTGCGGTTTTCGTCTACAACGATAACTTGGAACTTAAGCTGATCCTTCATTTGGACGTCCGCATACATAGAGTATACGTCCCCCGGCATAACCGTTTTGTCGCTGTATTCCTTGAAGATCACCCTGCTCTCGCCGGGAGGAATATATACATAAGAGTAAGACGGATTTTGGATCGATTCGAGGAATCTGCCCGTCACCGCTTTTCCGACCGTTGAAACGAACGGATTGGGACCGGCCATCCCCTTGGCTCCCAATCTGACGGTAGCCGTCGTTGCGTTATTGTTCGTCAGCAGCACGTAGAATTTGACCGGCTTCGAACGTTTGTTCAAATTATGCAACAGGAATCTAACGTTCCCCGACACCGTGTCTTCGTAGGTGATGCCCTCCTCGATAATCGATTCCGGACTATTCGCTCGGATCAGCGTTTGCTCTCTGTCATTAATCCAATACGGAATCGTAGGCAACGATAAGACCGACGACCCCTGAATTCCGAACTTCTCGCCGATTTCCGTATAGACGAGGTCGAATTGTTCTTTGGTGTACATCACTTCATCCGAAATCGTGATCGTCTTCGAGAATTCGTTAACCGCGCCGTTCGCGTCCGTTACGGTTAGAGTGACGGTTTGCGGACCGGGAGCGAAGAAGCCGGGGAAGTTATTAGACCATTCCCGTTTTACGATTCGATTCTCGTCGTCCGTGCTCAAATCGTTGTACGTGATATATTCGCCAATTCGATAAGTATCCTTCAACGTGCCGAATCGGGCAACGGGCGGTTGATTAGGCGGTTTTACCCGTATCGTTACCGTGTAAGGCTCGCTCCAAACCCCGGTCTCGTCTTGTACCCAGTGCGACACCGTATAGGTTCCTGCTTGATCGAAAATCTCGTAATTGTTCTCCCAACGCTCGTCGATGATCTTGAGCCCTTTGGGATGATAAGACTGATCATTATATTTGACTTCCGTCTGCTGGGCATAAGGATTCGTATTCGATACCGAGAAATTCGCGACCGGCACGGATTCCCAAGTCAGCTCTACTCTCTTCTCTTTGGTAAAGTTGGTCACTTTCAACCCGAAGCTTTGCGCGACTAAGCGCAATGGAATCATTAGCGTACCGTTAAGCAAATACGGCTTTCCGGACGCGCTGTTTTTCACGGCTCCGTTAAGCGTATAAGAAGATTTGCCGCTGCGCATAACGAGTACGGAACTTCCGAAGGTCAGCGTGCCTTGATTATTTTTAGAGTCATAAACGATCTTTCCGTAGATTTCATTCATGAACGATCTGGCGGCAACGTATGTAACGCCTTTGGATGTCGTAATCGGTTGCGCGGCTAATACCGTAGAGCCGTTATGAATCATCTTTTTCGATCCTTGAAACAGGACAAGCTTCTCCTTGGCGTTCGCATTGCCTTCGGCGTTAAGCTGCAGCGGAACCGAGAACAGCATAATAAAGGACAGAATTAATAGCATTAACCTCTTATTCATCACTTGCTCCTTCTAATCTAGTTGCGATAATGCAAAAGCACTGCTAGATTGATAGATTTCAAAAAAATATAAACGATACGTCCACCGTCCTGATAAATGTCACGACGCGGGAATCGTTTAGGACAAGCTTTTGCGCATGCGCACGTGCCAAATATCCGCGTCCAGGAAAGGTTCTTCCGACTCGGTCA
The DNA here is from genome assembly GCF_014107495.1 of Cohnella cholangitidis. GTDB lineage: Bacteria > Bacillota > Bacilli > Paenibacillales > Paenibacillaceae > Cohnella > Cohnella cholangitidis. The sequence goes on along the minus strand of NZ_CP041969.1, from coordinate 6,192,964 downwards.
CATAGCCTAGCTTTTGGTAAAATTCCTCGGCCGCGCGCTGCGCGTCCAATAAAGAATAACGATACCCCATCCGTTCGGCTTCCTTTTCCATCTCGAGCAACAGGAATTTCCCGACGCCTAAGCCTCGTGAAGGCTTTACGACAGCAATTCTCTGCATCTTCGCGACGCCGGGCTCATAGGTCTTGAAGCGCCCTGTCGCGATCGAATCGTTCCCTTCCATGACAAGATAATGGTTGCATGCAGCCGGGGATGCGTCTAATTCATCCAATTCAAGTTCTCTGGGAACGCCTTGTTCCTCTACGAATACTTCTACTCGAATAGCAAAAGCTTCGTTTAGCTGCTCATCCGTTTCCACTTTCACGAGTTTCATAGGGTTTCCTTCTTCTTGTTGTAGATTTTCCCTGCTGTCCGGGAATGCCATTGTTTCAGCATACCTGAGACAAGAAGGTTGTTCAACGGATATTCCCATCCAATTTCTAGCATAAAGCCCGCATTAGTTATCCATAATAATGGAAATTCCGAGGAGAATGGAGCTGCTTTATGCCGCAATCCAAAATCAATGTCGTACAGGCCATGTTCCTGCTCACGCTTGCCGTAGGAATTACGAATCATGTCATCATCGTTCCGTTAATTTTGCAGGTCTCTCTCAGAGACTCCTGGATCAGCGCTTTGATCGCCATTCCTCCGCTCATCTTATGGACGATCATTCTGTATTTCGTCATGAAGCTCACCAAGCAGCAGTCGCTTTTCGAATGGTTCAAATCCCATTACAACGCCATAGTCGCTTGGTTAATTATCGTGCCATTAATCGCGTTATGCGTCACGATCATGTTCGTTACGTTACGCGATACGTCCTCATGGACCAAAGTCACCTATTTGCCCAAAACTCCTTATCCGATCACCGTTAGCCTATATGCGATATGCGGATTGTTTGCCGCGTTAGCCGGATTGCGAACGCTCGCCATAGCGGCGGGACTCTTACTGCCGGCCGTAATGGCGTTCGGATTGTTCGTGATGAGCGTTAACTTTCAATTCAAAGATTATTCCTACCTGTTTCCCGTCTTCACGCACGGTTATCCACCCATACTTCACGGCACTGTCTACACACTAGGAGGACTAGTCGAATTCGTCATGCTGCTTGGGATTCAACATCATCTTAGTAAAAAAGTACGATTGTCATCGCTTCTGGTTTTAACGTTGGCCGTAACCGGTTTGGTTTTCGGTCCGATCATAGCCGCTATCGCCATCTTCGGTCCTCAGGAGGCCGCTGATCAGAGATATCCGGCGTTCGAGCAGTGGCGAATGGTTCTTATCGGGAAGTTCATTTCCCATCTTGATTTCTTATCGATCTACCAATGGACCTCGGGGGCGTTGGTTCGATTGTCGCTTGCCTTCTATTTACTGTTCGATCTGCTGAAATTGAGCCGCAACAAATGGAAAGGAGCCTGGATGCTCGCAACCGCGATCGCGTTAATCATCGGCGTATCTTCGAACAAGCTTAGCGACTCATTGTTCTTTCATTTTCTGAAGCAGTATTACTTTCCGTCCGTCATGGCGTTCTTCTACGGGTTTCCGTTTTTGTTGCTGTTGCTGATCTTAATTAAACGAGGTAGAACCGTATGAACATGGATAAATTGTTTCGCAAAGCGTTCTATGTAGACCGTAATGGTTCTAAGCGCGATCAAGATGGGGACAAGAACGCCAAACCGCGCCTCTCTCTGAACGAGCTAAGCCGCGAGGAACTGTTCAGACTATTCGACAAGTCGGCGGACGTGAATCTCCATCACTATTTCAAGGATACCGAGACGAAGCAATCGAACCCCTTGTTAATCTACTGCGACACGATGATCGACACTAAGCAGCTAAACGATTTTCTGTACATTCAGCTCAGAAAATTGCTTTCCTATCCATCGGCGGGCAACCCTTCTCCGTTCTCGGAGATCCCTTTTGAATCGCAAAATATTTATCATATCGTCGGCCCTGATGCCATCGAGAATATGATCCAGCAGGTGTTTTCCGGAAATCTGGTGCTCTTCTTCGAAGAAACGCGCGAGCTGTACGCCTTCCAGATGGCCAATCCTCCGCAACGTTCGCCGAGCGAATCCAATACGGAAATATCCATCAAAGGACCGCGCGACGGGTTCACGGAATCGATCGACACGAACGTCGCCCTAGTTCGCAAACGGCTCAAAACGCCGACGCTCGGGATCGAGTATTATCAGCTAGGCAGTCGAAGCAAAACTTCCATCGCCTTGCTCTTTATGACGGATATCACCAATGCCGATCTCCTGAACGAAGTCAGAACAAGGCTGGGAAAAATCGAGGTCGACGGAGTGCTCTCGAGCCAATTGCTTGAAGAAGGATTATCGGATACTTCTTATTCGCTGTTTCCGTTGATCGAATACATGGGCAGACCCGACTATATTACGGAAAGCCTGCTCAAAGGCCGTTTTGCGATCGTCGTTGACGGATCTCCGATGGTACTGGTAGGACCGACAAATTTAATGTCATTAATCAAATCGCCGGAAGACCTTCATTTGCCGTTTTATTACGTCACGCTTGAAAGATTGCTCAGACTGCTCGGTTTGTCAGTCGCGATCTTGTTCCCCGGCTTCTGGGTATCGATCTCCGCCTTTAATTTGGATCAAATTCCGTTTCCGTTGCTGGCGACCGTAGTGGTAGCCCGGCTCGGCTTGCCCTTATCGGGTCCTATAGACCTATTCCTCATGCTCGGATTGTTCGAATTGTTCCGAGAAGCAGGCATGCGCCTGCCTAAGGCCGTGGGGCAAACCGTTGCCGTTGTAGGAGGTTTAATCGTGGGCGAAGCCGCGATATCCGCAGGAATTACCGGACCGACAACGCTGGTCGTATCGGCCGTTACCGCCGTCTCCACCTTCACGCTCGTAAATCAATCGCTGAGCGGCTCCGTTACGGTAATTCGATTTTGCGTACTCGCCTTATGCTGCTTATTCGGGATGTTCGGGTTATTCCTATCCGTCTTTCTGATCGTCCTGTATTTGTCGTCGCTAACCTCGTTCGGAGTTCCGTTTATGACTCCGCTTTCCCCGATTCGATTCAAGGACGTATTAAACTCCATCGTCTCTTTACCATGGAAGCTGTGGAATAAAAGACCTACGATGTACGCGCCGAAAGATTCTAGCCAGCAAGGAGAGAACTCTTGATGAGAAGATGCCTATGCGCTGCGCTATTGCTATGCATGTGCTTAATGCTGTCTGGATGTTGGGACATCAAATCCTTACAGGACGTTAACTATTACACAGGCATCGGCATCGATTATGCGAACAACAAATACCAAGTGTACGTGCAACAGCTTGATTTCGCAAGCGTAGCTAAATCCGAAGGAGGAAAAAGCGACAAACCTTCGATCGTCTGGGTCGGGCACGCCGAAGGCGATTCTTTGTCCGAGGCGATTATCGAAATGTATCAAACTTCGCAGCAAACCGTATTTTGGGGCCACTTGAATTCCATCGTGCTCTCGGAGAACTTGCTCAAATACGGAGACTTGCTAGGAGTATTCGACTCCTTGATCCGTTATCCGGAAATCCGATATACACCGTGGGTTTACGGAACGAAGAAAGAGATAAAAGAACTGTTTACGACAAAGCCCTTTTTTAATCTATCGCCTATCAATTCCATTCTGTACTCTCCGGAGACGAATTACAATCAGCGTCCTCTAATTGCCCCCATGAGACTTTCCCGTTTTATCCGCGAATTAAGAGAACCGGGTCAAACGGTGCTGCTTCCTTCCCTGAGCGTTTCCGAGCATACTTGGGATCGCGATAATAAACCTGATCCGAAGCTGGAGATCGATGGGATCTTCGCGATGCACAATCTTGCCTATAAACATTGGATCTCCTATAAGAATACGCTGGGCATAAGATGGCTTGTAGATAAAGCTCTCGGCTCCCGGATTATTATCCGGCAGGGTAACGAAGTATACGCCGAACTCAAATTAGAGAAACCCAAGTCAAAGATCCGCGTGACGGACGCGGGAGGAGAGCCCGTATTCAACATCGAAGTCCGCGTAGCCGCCGCGATTATCGAGATGTGGAAACTTAAGTCCAAAAAGGAATATGAACAATTGGCCGATCAACAGATCGCCGAACAGATTAAAGCAACGCATCAATCCGGGCAGAACAACGGTGCCGATCTCTTAGACTTGGAGCACGTACTTTACCGCAAACGATTCAAACAATGGAACAAGCTTACCTCTGGAGGCACTATTCCCCTGAAACCGATCAACCTTGGCGAAATAAAAGTTTCCGTAAGGATCGACCAATCGGGCATGTATAAGCTCAAACGTAAAATGGCTCCCTACTAAGCCTGATTGTCAAGCAGCTCTAATTGCGAGATAAGTTCGGATCGAGAGAACCCTTCCCCGATAAATACGGCGACGTTATTCACGGGCTTCTGCGGCGTTATACGAATAAAATCAGATTCCCGGTATGCATATTGGAACAAAAACAAGCTGGCGGCGTCCGAAAACGAGACGATGCCTTTCGCGCGATAAATATCGTCGGGGAGCTTCTGTAAGAAAGACTCGAATTGAACGCTATCTACGCTCCCTTTGAAATAATAAGTGACTGCGTTCACGTGATCGTGGAGCGTCTCGTGATCATGATGTCCATGTTCGCAACTCCCATGACTGCAATTGTGATCATGAACATGTTCTGCCGTAGTCGATTCAATTGATACCAGACGCTCATATATAAGGGAAGGATCGATCTCGCTTCTCGTAGCAGTCACGATTAGGGCATTGGGATTCCAATCCTTAAGAGCACTTTGAAGCTCCGTCAGATCGTCGGCTTGCACCAGATCGCTCTTATTCAGCACGATGATATTCCCGGCTCGGATTTGTTCCTTCATGAGCTTGAAGGTTTTACCCGAACCGATCCGCAGCTTGTCTAGCAAATGCCGGCTGTCCACGACCGTCACGACGTTCTTCAGCTCTAATTTGGCGTACAAGGAAGCTTCCGTCACGCCTTCCATAATCTCAAGAGGTTGCGCGATGCCCGTCGATTCGATCCAGATGACGTCAGGATCGTTGTCCTGAACTAACTGTACGAGCTCTAATCCGAGATCTCCGCGACTGGTGCAGCAGATGCAGCCTCCCAGCAATTCGGCCATCGGGATGTCCTTCTCGATCAATTGGCCTTCCACGTTGACGTCTCCGACCTCGTTCAGTAGAATGGCCGGTTTCCATCCCCGATCTTTGGCATCTTCGAGTAAGCGATTCAGTAATGTCGTTTTGCCGCTCCCAAGAAATCCGGTTAGGACATAAACCGGAACGATCTTATTAATCATGCGGATAACCCGCCTCCACAAGCTCGACCGCGGCCGCGTTCGCTTCCACCTGCGCGACGTCCTTACAGCCCGGAATAACGCTAGTAACCGCAGGATGTTGAAGGCACCAAGCAAGAGCCCATGCCGCCATATCCGTTCCTTCCGGCACTTCTTCGCGACCGATCGCATCTACTTCCTTCATCTGTTGTTCAAGCAAAGCCGCATCTCTTCTCGATCTGACGTCATCGGACGCAAAGGTCGCACCCGGTTTGTACTTGCCGCTAAGCAACCCGCTGGCAAGCGGAACCCGCGCCAACACTCCTAAGTTCTGTTCTATACAGGAGGGGAAAACTTCCTTCTCCGGCTTCCGATCTAATCGATTATAGACGACTTGAATAGCCCCGGCATTCACTTTGGTTGCTTGGGACGTTTGGTGAATATTCTCGTTCGACCCGATAGAAATGCCGAGATGGCGAATTTTGCCCGCTTGGACTTGTTTATCTAACGTCTCCCATAAATCATTACGATCAAAGGAAGCGTCCGGTCCGGAATGGAATTGATATAAATCCACGTAGTCCGTTTTCAACGCCCTTAGCGACAGCTCTAGCTGCTTAACGACGTCGGCCGGATCGTATACGTCGGTACGATCGAAGTTGCGGTGGAAATGATGGCCGAACTTCGTCGCGACGACCCATTCATGCCGATTCCCGCGGATGGCTTCGCCGATAAGCGATTCCGAGAGATGATCCCCATAACATTCCGCCGTGTCGATCAGGTTGATTCCGAGCTCTTGCGCACGGTTCAAAATGGCTTTCGCTTCATGCTGCTCGTAAGCTCTTCCCCATTCCCCTCCGAATTGCCAAGTCCCGACGCCTACGACGGACACCTTCAAACCGGTTTTTCCAAGCACTCTATATTTCATGCGCATATCACTCCAATTTTCAAGATTCTATACGAACTTCATTAATCGTAATTATATCTATTTGATCATTTTAACATAGTCGCGTTATCACGCCTAATCTCACGACAGGTACCTGCTGCTTCCATATACTTGGAGGAATTGCTCCTTAGCCCGCTCCCGCATCTCGTCGTCGAATCCTCGAATCTCGTTTAGCAACGCGAAGCGGTCTCCTTGCGGTTTCTCTCCGCCGGCATAAAGCAGCCATTGGGCCAAATCGTCGGTTGCGCGAATGCGATCGAAGGAATGGTGATAGAGGATCGATGCTCTCTCCAAGTACGCTTGGGCTTCGAACGGATTCAGTTCGATGACTTTGGTGAAGGACGCGATAGCTTCGTCATAGCGGTCTAGATGATTGTAGATCAGCCCTAAATTATAATGCCCCTGCGAATCTTCCGGCAGAAGCTCGGCGTAAGCTAACGAATCGACCAGCGCGGCCTCATGATCGTCCAGCCGATACTGGATCAACCCTCTAAGCCATGTTAATCGGGCGTTCATAATGTCGATCTGCAACCCCCGATTGCAATCCTCCAAAGCATCCGCCAGACGATTGTCGGCAAATCGGGTACGCGCCCGTCGTTCATAGATGACGGGATTGTCCGGTTCTAGCGCTAACGCCCTTGAATATTCGGCTTCCGCAAGCTCCCAATTCCCCATTCCTACGTAGAGCTCGCCTAACGCATACGCCGTTTTGCTTTCCTTAAGCAGGCTTTCATCGAGCTTTACCGTCGCTTGAATGTCAAGCATCGCCTCTTCGAATCGGTCCTCCATGTAACGAGAGTAACTGCGGCGCATGTAGAAGTCAGCCGACTCCTCTAGCTGAAGAGCTCTGGAATACGCATCCTCGGCGTCTTGATAGCGTTCGGCGTCGATCGAGATTTCCGCGCGCTGCTTCCAGTTAAGAGGATCGTCCGGCTCGATCTCGGTCAACTCTTCGTTTTCCATGCGAGCTTCCTCTGCCCGCCCTGCTTCCCGAAGAGCATCCGTAAGCCAGAATCGAACAACCGTATGATCCGGAAAATGCCGCTTTGCCGCTTGAAGCTCTTGAATCATTTCCTCGTACTGGCCTTTGGAACGGTGAACGCTGCTTAATTCCATATAAACCGGCAACCATAACGGATTACTGTTTTTAAGCTCTTCTAGGATGGCCATCGCTTCCTCGAAACGTTCAAGCTGCCTGAGTATATTGCCTTTACGAAGCAGAAGCTCCCCCGCTTGAGGATAAGACCGCAACGCTTGATTGATCGAACTTAGAGCCGTCATTAAATCCCCGTTATTCTCGTACAGCTTGGATTGGAATAACCGAAAACCGAATTCATCCTTTACGCCCTTAATGAAACTCGCGACGGCGGCATGAGAATAATTCGTCCTCGATTTGAGATTAGCCGCTCCTCGGTCGTCTAACCTCTGCCACTGATCCTGCAGATTGATCGCTTCCGCAATAACGGATTGGGCTTCTTCCGTGCGGTTCATTTGTTCCAGCGCTTGGGCTTGCCTGTAATAATAATGTGGAATCGCTTTCGCCGGATCGGCGGTCGCTTCCCGATAGCAGGCTTCCGCATCCTCGAACTGGCCTAGCTTCATATATACGTTGCCTAATTCGTAATAGGTAGAAGCCTTCGAATCTTCCCTTCTATTCAGCGCTTCCTTGAAATCGCGAACGGCAAACTCGTATTGTCCCCGATCGTGATAGGCTATCGCTCTCGTATACCAGTAAATATAGGGCTCCGAATCGACTCTGATCGCAGCGTTCATGTCCGCGATCGCTTCCTCGTCTTTACCAAGCTCATTATAAATATGGGCTCGTCTTTCGTACGCATGAGGGAACTCTTGTTGCTTCAGCAATTCCGTCAATAAGCTGACTGCCTTTTCCGATTTGTCGTTGTCATGCAGCAGGCCGGCATAATCCACCCGTTCGTCCAAAGACATCTTGGCGACTCCCCATTTTTCATACCAGCGAAGCGCTTGCTCAAGCTTCTGTCGCCTATGTAATCTCTTCGCCATCCAACGGGCAAATAGATGATTCACCAACATTCCCTCCAATCAAGCATAAACGGCCTCCGCAGTCCTTCGGAATTACGGGAGAAAGTTTATGTCATAGACGATTCCGACAAGGATAGAAAGGCATAAATATTGTTAATCGGAGAAGCAAAAGCTGCCGAGAATCTCGGCAGCTTCCTTATTCCGTGTACTCGCCCGTCGCGTTCGTTCCCTCTTCTACTGCGAATTCGAAATCATCGATGTCGAAGAGTTGCACCGGAATGGCATTCTGCACGACTTTGTCCTGGAATTCGATTTGATCGGTCAACACAGGACTTTGCAAACGAATCGACATGAGGATGATTTCCGTTTCGATCGGGTCAAACAATTCCCCGTACTGCATGTTCTCTGCCGCGTTAACGATAACTAGCGATACATGGTCATTGATCGGCAACGGCGGGCTTTCTCGCCACGGTGCCATTAATGCGCGTTCTATCTTCTTCTTATTAAACGGATCTTCGAAATAACTAATCATTTCTCCGATTTTGGACTTCACGTACGCGTCGTCATCCGGTTCAGGCATGACCGGCTCTGGGCTATCTTTCATATCATAGAGCTCCATGACCGACGTATAAGGTAATCTGTATTCGACAGGACGCTTCGGTAGAAGCAACTGCCCGTAAATAGCGATCATTACAGCTTCGATCACAAAACGCCGACTCATCTCGTGTTTCCCTCCCATAAAGCTTTCCGCGGTCTTGCGCATTGTTTCTCATTATATCATAAAAAAGCCGGGCGCAATGCCACACCGTACGGTATAATATTCAAAGATCGTTGACATATTATGTCTGTTAAGGAGTTGTCAAGGATGTCTGAGGTAACCTTCAACCATTATATGCAAATCGCTCGCCTTGAAGATGAGCTATCGTTTAGATTAGCAATGGAAGCTGCAGGATATTTTGCCTTCTATACGTTCATCGAGGACTTTCGTAATGGCTTGAAAAATTACTCGGACGTCGAGGCCGATAAGTTGAGGATGAAAATTTCGCGAGCGCGTTCGTTGTTCCCGGCGCCGGAACGGTTCAGCCCCTCTTGGAGCGCCGTCTGGGACGAATTCGAGCTCATCTCTCTCGCCAAGAACGAAGCTCTCGCTACTATTCCCGCTAACCGGCGGGAAGGAGAATGGCAGGTGCTGCTCGATAACCCTTATTCACATCAACAGGTCGTCTGTTATCCCGGGCTCGGCTTCCTTGAAGCGGCCTATATGTATGGATACTTTCAACGCGAACTTAAGCCTAACGAAGTGTTGCGCCTGCAGAAGGTAACCGATTTAATTCGGACGAACGGACGTAAAGAAGCTTCCATTCTCCCGGATAACTAGCGAAACTATAAATATTAGGTGGCAAATCGATTGACCATTTCCCTCAACCTTGACTTCTTGGACCAGCAAGTTTCCAAAACGAAAATCGACTGCTGCGAAGTATTCCTGCGCGATAGGGTTATCTATACGCATGCCCGTAACTCCCATTCCAAAGATAAGCTTCATAAGATCAACTCCATTACCAAAAGCGTGCTCGGCCTGCTTGTCGGAATAGCCATCGAACGCGGCGAAATCCCGGGCATAGACGTTCCGATCTCCGAGTATTATTCCGATGCGGCTTCGTCGGACAAGAACGCGATTACGATCGAGAACCTGCTTACGATGACCCCCGGTTGGGATTGGCCGGAAATGGGAGATTGGGGCGGGCTGCCGAATCCGATGATCAATAGTCCGAACTGGGTGCGCTTCATCCTCTCTCGCCCGATGAAATACGCGCCTGGCAGAAGGATGTTTTACGACTCGGGAAGTTCGCATCTGCTCAGCGGCATCTTGCAACAGGTTTCAGGGATGACGACCTCGGAATACGCGGAAAGTTTATTGTTCAAGCCGCTCGGAATCGAACAATACCGTTGGTATTCCGACGCCAAAGGCATCGTGATCGGCGGATTCGGACTTGAGTTGAAGGCGCCTGATCTAATGAAGCTCGGACAATTGATGCTTCATCAAGGAAAACGGAACAGCATGCAAATCGTTCCGGAACGATGGATTAGCGAAAGCACGAAAGCCAGGTATCACACATACGAGCATATTGGATCTTATGGCTATCATTGGTGGGTAATGGCGGATGACCAGCAACAGCCATTATCTCCTGCCGTTTACTTTGCCATGGGGTACGGAGGCCAATATATTTTCGTCGTCCCCGAGCAAGAGCTTATCGTCACGTTCGCGAGCACCTTGTATAAACAAACTTTTTTGCCCTATCGATTGTTTAAACAGCTTCTAGGAATGTCTTTGCGTGAATCATAATAAAACAGGAGGTGCCCCAAAAGTCATTTCAAAATGACTTAGGGGCACCTTCATCTCATTCTTAATCGAATTTAGTTTTGGCGGGGCATGTATCTCTTCTTTTCCTCATTGATTTCTTATAAAAATTTTACTGGCTTTGGACCTAATCGACCGCTGTGATAACCCCGTCACGGTAATAAACGACTTTACGCGGATCGTTGCGCAGCTTGACGTTAGCGATCTTTGCTTCATATTCCGACAAAGCCAACACTTCCCAATCGCTAGCCGTTCCAGCTTCTTCATGCGGGGCGATTCCCGCTTCCGCCAATGCCTCCGCGATTTCGCGCTGTTCCGGAGACTGCTCCCACAGCATCAGCCCGTAGTAAGCCAACTTATACCCATTCCTCTGGACGCAGGATAGAAGCGTTCCCGTCGCCGTATGCTTTAACGCGAATGGCATTGCAAGTTTCCCCCCTACAAATAAGGGTTCTCGTGCTTCGCCTTCAACATGTTCCAGCGCCGCTCGATCTCGTTCTCGAACTCTCTTAGCGTTTCCGCGTATTCCGGTTTGGACAGATGCTTCGTTTTGCCCATCATCTTCAACCAATCGCCTACGGGAACCCTTTTCCCTTTCTCTTCGGGGTTATACGTAATCGTCGTAATGCCTCTCTCGACCTCATAGAGCGGGAAGAAGCAAGTGTTCACCGCATAATCGATAATATCCGCGCCGTCCTTGTCTTCGGACAGCCAGTTCAACGGACAAGTGATCAATATTTTACCGTATACCATTCCCACGTTCTGCGCGTACCATTGCGCCTTGGCGCCTTTCCTAACAAGATCCTGCGGACTGGCTTCGCTCCCCGTGAATACGTAAGGAATATTCGTTGCGGCCATAATCTGCGCCGTATCCTTATGGTGGAATACTTTGCCTCCTTGATGCTTGCCCACGTTGGACGTCGAAGTCCGGTGGCCCATCGGGGTGGAATAAGAAAGCTGCGCTCCCGTATTCATATATCCTTCGTTATCGTACTCGAGAATGATCATCCGGTGGTTGCGAAGAGCGGCACCGATCGCCGGTCCCATGCCGATATCCATTCCTCCGTCCCCTGTAATCATAACGAAGGTAAAATCATCCTTCAAACCGTATTCATCTAACTCTCCGCGACGCTTCCGCTCGTGAAACATCTCCACGACCCCAGACATCGTCGCAGCACCGTTCTGGAACAAGTTATGGATGTAAGTCGCCTTATGCGCCGAATAAGGATACCCCGTCGTCACGACCATCGCGCAGCCCGTATGGAACAAGGCGACGATATCGCCCTCGATCCCCTTGAAGAACAATTCCAGCCCGGAGAAGATCCCGCAACCCGGACATGCCCCATGTCCCGGTGCGATCCGTTTCGGCTTCTTGGTCAACGAACGAAGCGGCGGAATCCTTACATTGACTTTGCCCGTCGTCTCGTCGGGAGTCACCGTGATAAGTCCGGTCTTCAAATCTTCGTACTTCATAGGCTCGAGCACCCGTTTCGGAGCTTTTGCCGGATCGCCCGCCGTAATGCCATGGTAATCGTACGGCTTCTCGACGAAACCCTTCTTCATCGCGTCGATAGCGAACTCGAACATTTGCATGCCGTCCTCGGCATAGAAGTCCTTCCCTCCCAAACCGTAAATCCGGCTAATGACCAACGTGGTCGAATTGCCGTATTGTTGAAGCGCGGCCCGTACTTCCATAACCATATTGCCGCCATGGCCGCCGTAAGAATCGGCGCGGTCTCCTACCGTGACCGCTTTTACGTTCTTCAACGCTTCTGTAATCGCCTTCGCCGGGAACGGACGGATTATATTCGGAGAAATAGCTCCCGCTTTGATGCCTTGGGAACGCAGCTGGTCGACGACGTCTTTTATGATCTCGGCCGACGAATTCAGCAGAAATACGGCGACTTCCGCATCCTCCATCCGGTAAAGCTCGAGAATTGGATATTCCCTGCCCGTTAATTCCGCGTATTCCTTCTGTATGCGATCATAGACGGCTTCCGCGCGATACATGGCCATGCTCTGCTGATAACAGTTGTTAATATAGTCCGGTTCGTTCATGTAAGGTCCGACAGTAATCGGATTGTTCCGGTCAAGCACGTGCTGGAATCCTTCTGGCGGACGCTCCCCGACGAATCTTTGCACGTCCTCCCTGTGAGTGAAGGTCATAACCCGGCGCTTCTGATGGCTCGTAAAGTAACCGTCGGAAGCTACGAGTACCGGCAAGCGGACTTCGGGATCCTCCGCGAGCTTCAACGCGATAATATTCATATCGTATACGGCTTGCGGGTCGCGGCACAGCACGATCGGCCAGCCCGTATTCAAGGCGAAATACAAATCCGAATGGTCGCCGTGAATATCGAGCGGTCCCGAAACGGAACGACAAACGAGATTCAAGACCATCGGAAAACGCGTTCCCGATTGTACGGGCATCTGCTCCAGCATGTACAAATAGCCGTTTGCCGACGTTGCGTTAAACACTCGGCCGCCAGCGGTCGAGGCGCCGTAACAGACGCCCGCCGAACCGTGCTCTCCATCCGCCGGAATCAAGACGATATCATGCTGTCCGTTCGCTTTCATGAGATCGAGAAATTGCGCGACTTCCGTCGACGGCGATATCGGGAAGTATCCCATGACGTGATAGTTAATCTGGTGTGCGGCGTATGCGGCCATCTCGTTGCCTGATTCATAGACGATTCGTTGCTCTACGGTACCTTGACGGACCGTTTCCTTGCGAATATCGATCGACATTCAGACTCCACCTTTCCTATCGGTTTCTCGTTGAACGAACGCTAGACGTTCTATCTCTCTTCGAACTCTTGCACTCTGCTTAAATCGCCAAATGGAATTTATGCGGCACTCGATGGCCTTCCGCGTAACCGTCCTCTTCCAATTCAGAGGAAAGGGCTTCCGTCGGACAGGCTTGGACGCATTTCAGGCATCCCTTGCAATATTGATAATCGATGCCCTGAAGAAACATTTGCGGTCTGCCCTTCTTGTCCGTCTGCTCTTCCCATACGAAGCAGAAATCCGGGCAGACATTATCGCATGCCGCGCAATGAATGCATTTGTCGTCAGCGAAGTGCGGCATCATACCGGCGCGGGAAATGCTCAAATCCTTCAAAATGCTATTGCCCGGATTAATAACCAATCCGCCTATCGGCTGCGTCTCGTAACCAAGTACCGGCGTGTCCATCCGTATGAAATCCGGCATCGCATCCCCGTCCGCCAGCTCGTAAGTTTGAAATTTCACCTCGTCGTAGCCTCGTTGAAACGTGTTCAATGCCGGCTGTACGGCAGCCGGATATTTTTTCTCCAAAGATTTGCGAATGACTCCCTTCATGAATTCCGCATCGAGGAATCCGCAGAGACGGAACAATCCGCCCAGCATGGCCATGTTTACGCGATTATTCTCGCTCATGGCGATGCCCGTCGCGTCAACAACGGCGATAATGCCGCCCTTCAGTTTGAACTGGTCCTTGAGCTGTTCGGGAGATTTCTTGGAGTTGACCAGCACGATGCTGTCTTCATACATCCCGGAAATGACGTTGACGGTCTTGGACAGGTTCTCGTGAAAAATGCCGATGACATGCGGCCTCTCTACCGGGGACGTATCCCGAATCCGCGTGTTAATGTCGCAGAATCGAATGTGCGCCTTTACCGGCGATCCTTTCTTCTCCGAGCCGTAAGAGCTGAAGCTTACTCCGTTCAACCCTACGCCCATGACTCCCGCTTCCGCTAGCATTTTGCCTGCCAGATTGGCACCTAGCCCGCCGATCGACTCCAGACGAATTTCAAAAAAACCGAGCTCGTTTACCTTAGGCAGCATAACCATGTTGTTCTGTAATCCCCTTTCGCTTGTAAATGGAGATAATTCAGAAAATTTGCAATATACAAACATTAATTATTTCGCGATAAAAATCGAAAATCCTCCTTATTTTGGACCAGCTATTGCCACGTTTCTACCCAGACAAACTCATTTGCAGTTGTTGCAAGTCTCTCCACCCTATTAACGTAATCTTTTCCTCCCGTAACGTCGCGCGCACCTCTTTGTCTCTCCAGAAATCTACCTCCATCTCGCGTTTGTCGGGATGACCGTGAAAAGCCCTCAATTCATCCGTCGATCTCGCGGGATGGGATATCCACTCCGTAACGCCGGGCAACAATCCGCGGATCAGGTCGATCCCTTCTCTTTTCACGGAATCGTACGATTCTCCGGCATTCAGCGCGTATTCCGGTCCAAGCACGTAATCCGGGAGCACGATCCCCCTGTCCTCGGCCTGGCTCACTCTCGCTTTAGCCCGTTCGATCAGCTCCGTCGAAATCACTCTTCCGCCAATCGGCAACAGCCTACGGGGTAATCTGAAGGGCAGATGATAACGCGCGCAAATGTCGAAGGCGATCGGAAGCAAATCTTTACCCGAATGAAAGCCATATAAGCTCCCCATATGATTATCGGCATGCGTGATGGCCACCCCGGCTCGAAGCGCGGCTTCCGTCTGGGCTATCAATTCATGGCGCACCTCTTCGGGGTCGGCTCGCCGTTCCGCATCGGCGATCGTTTCGGGAAACCAGCCATCCGCGCCGGATAGGCTGCTCATCGATCGGCCGCGGCAAATCGGTCCCCACTTATAGTTAGGCCACTCGCTCGTTAACGTCCAATGGACTCCGACGTCCGCGTTCGGGATCGTATGTCGAACAAGGGAAATCGCCTCTGCGGACCAGGAGCAGTTCATCATGACGGTAGTCGAGCAAATCGTCTTCTCGGCCAACATCTCTACGATTGTCTCGTTCACGCTGCGGCAAAGCCCGAAATCGTCCGCGTTCACGATCAGCAATTTATCCTCTTTTCCGAATCCCAAACGCTGAGCCGTGTTCACCTTCATCGCCTCCCTGCTCCCATTATATGTTCCAAGGGCGAAGGCATTGCTTGTAGTTGTCTCGGTTTATCGAATGATTTTACGCAAAAAAAAACAATGCCCTCTAAGTTTGAAGGCTCATCGATTATCTCTTCATTAATGTGAAATATGCAAAAAGCGGAGTACCCCAAACAGGCACTCCGCAGGTAGGTTAGATCCCTCCTTTCGAAATAAAAAAAGCAGCCCTTCGGCTGCCCTTCACGTTACTTTTCCATATTTGCCCGCTCAAGCCGTTCCAATCTCTTGCTCAATGAATTTACCCAGCTCGCCGATAATTCCGGCACGGCAAGCAGACGGCGTATGCCTTCAACGTCTTCCTTGTCCTTATGCATAACCCTGTTTGCTTCGGCCACCGTAATCCGGCTCGAGTGAGTTCGCACTAGCTTCAAATCGTCGCCGCCCCTCACTTCGCCGGTCTCAAGCACGCGATAATAAAATCCGGTTGCGCCGCTATTCGTCACGAGCAAGGGCAGTTCATCCAATCCCCACTTCATCGCCAGCTTCCAGCAAGGTTGTCGAGGTTGGCTAATTTGCACGATCGCGGAACCGACTTGATAAATATCCCCGATGTGAACCTGTTGTTCCTCCATGCTTCCCACCGTGAAATTCTCTCCGAACGCGCCGTAGGATAACGAACGATGAAGGACGGCTTCCCAATGCGCATAATGGTCATGGCTATATACGCATATCGCTTTGTCGGCTCCGCCGTGGTTCACGAGATCCGCCTGCTCGTCGCCGGTAAACCCTAGCTCGGTAAGCGTTACGACATGATCGACTTTACTTTTGCCGATTGCCGATTGGGCTTCTTTTCCTTTGTACGTGCTGGTTTGAACTTTCCCGATATTAAGTGACAACAGCGGGTATGCTGGCACGATTTCATTCTCTCCCATACGATTAACCGATCTCCTTCAGAGCACTTTCAGCGATTCGTGTATAAGCTACAAAGGCAAACGCCACGATAACTCATGTAACACCAACGACCATACGAAAGGTGGAATCGCATGCCTACTTCCAAACGCCGCAGAGAAAGCACCTGGAAAAGCCGTAAGCAGAACCAGCAACCTCACGGCAAAATCACTTCTTTACACGATCTGGCGAATGGAGCAAGCCCGGAAGGCAAATCCGATCCGACTTCGTAGGTTATCTTCGCAAGCTCCAAGAACTGCCGTCTAGTCGCCTTCCGCTACGCGACCAGCTAGCGAACGATGCGATATTAGGCGGCAGCCTCTTAAGTCAAACGAAGCTTCTCGGATGCGGTTAGTCTCCTGCCTCTAATGTTAATGACTAATCTTCCGTCTTGCATCCCCCATATCTCATCGGCGAATTTCTCGGCCAATTCAACGCGGTGCAAAGCGGCAACGATCGTAGTCCCACGCTCATGACAAAGCTTCTTTAACGTTCTCATCATCTCTTCGGACGAGTGCGGATCCAAGCCCGACACGGGCTCGTCCGCCAGCACAAGCTTCGCTCCGTGAACGAGAGCGCGCGCGATCGCTATCCGTTGGCGCTCTCCCCCGCTCATCTTTTCCACCGTTTGCTGCGCGCGATCCATTAAACCGACTTGCTCGAGCATGTCCATTGCGCCCATATGTACGTCGCTCTTCACGATTCCCGTAACCCTGCGCCATAACGGCGTCTGCTCCGATGCTCCGATAAGAACGTTCTTAAGCGCCGTTTTTTTCTCGTACAGGAGCGGTTTCTGTTCCAGGTATGCGATCTGTCTGCGAAACCGCATTTTGGCTACGAAGCCGGCTTCCATCAAATCCTTGCCTTCGACCTTATACTCGCCGGACGTCCATACTTCCTTAAGCGCTAGCGCCTTGAGCAACGCGGATTTGCCGCTGCCGCTAGATCCGACGACGGCGATGAACGTCCCCGGTTCCAAACGTGTATTTACATGGTCTAAAATCGTCTTCCCGTCGGGAATTTTACGTGTTAATCCTGAAATTACGATCATAGATGCCCTATCCCTTCAATCCGATATAAATCTAGTGTAAGTCATTATGTCATCGCTTGCCATACGAACAAATGTTTGGTATAATCAAAACAAGAACATACGTTCTAAATTATGTTTCCATAGGTGGGATAATGGATGGTGAACTGTGAACATCTCCGTTACTTGGAACCTCCCAGAGGGTCCAAACCGTCTCGAGACTTAACTTTCAAATTTTACGACGACGGGAAGCTCGTCATCATTGATAACGACACAGGGAATACAATGAGCCCCCGCGAGTTAAGCGGGGGCAGCTACGACTTCTATGTTCGTCAACGCATTCGATTGATTAAGCGCAACCTCGCGGAGAAGATCGTCAAATATGCGTGAAGCGCCCCAAGCTTGCCTAAGTAGCCGTCTTCGGTAGAAGCGGGAATGCTTGCCTTAAATTAAGGCAGATTTTTATTGATCCCGTTTAAGCTAGGCGGGTAACGCGTCATTTTGGAAACTTGTATTTCGTGCTCTTTGTCTTTAGCCTTCAAGTTGTTCCGTTGCTCGAGCTGACTTTTGCCTTTAGTCATGAAGTTTCACCTCCCACCCTTCGTCGTTCGAAGGGTTTCTTTGTAGTTTTCCTCTTTCCTCGCATTTACAAACGTTATTTCAACCGCCATAATAAAAAATGTATACGAAAATTGGACGAAGCTGCCGACACGATAACCATGATCGGAGGATATTCTGATTAAGGTCGGATTTCGCATTAGAGTTAGGAGCACAGCAAGCCTATGAGCCAAAAAATCATGTTTGACCTTGACGATACGCTTGTCTATTGCAACAAGTATTTTCATTTTATCCTTGATCAATTCGCCGATGAAATGACCACCTGGTATGGTCCGTTGGGAATTTCCCGTGCCGACATCGCTGCCAAACAAACGGAAATCGACATTGCCGGCGTCCATGTTCTCGGCTTCAAGAGCGAACATTTCCCGCAATCGTTTATCGATACGTACCGGTATTACCAGAACATAACCGGCCGGGCTTCCTCCCCGCTGGAAGAAGATAAACTGTGGAAACTCGGGAACAGCGTCTACGAGCTAGAAGTCGAACCGTACCCTAACATGGAGGAAACGTTGGAATCGCTGGCAAACAGCGGGCACGAGCTTCATCTCTATACCGGGGGCGACACCCTTATCCAATATCGGAAAATCGAAAGCATGAACCTGGAACGCTATTTCCAAGACCGTATCTATGTGCGTCAGCATAAAAATACCGAAGCGTTGGAGCAAATTTTATCCGAAGGCCGCTTTGATCGGACTACGACGTGGATGATCGGCAATTCGGTCCGAACCGATGTGTTGCCTGCCCTGCATTGCGGGATTAACGCCGTCTATTTGAAGCAGGAAGCGGAATGGACTTACAACGTCATTCCGATCGACGCCACGCCAAGCGGAGCCTTGTTAACTTTAACGTCGCTGCCGGAAGTACCGCCGGCCATACATGGATATTTGAACGAAAACAGGGCTAAGTTATCCCGTTAACTCAGATTCGTAACAGAACAAAGCCGGACGAACCGCACATAGTGCAGTCGTCCGGCTTTTGTTTAACGAGATGGCGGCAAACTGTTTAATTTATCGAATATTTTCCTGACTCCGTCCGACCATAACGGATCCTCCGCATACGTCTTGTTAAACCATTCGAACGGATCGTGCCCTTCAGGCCGGCTCTTGGCGAGCTTAACAATCAATCGGGATGCGATACCCGCCGAGTTATGGATATCCGTATTGTACTCCATCCAGCTATGTCCGACGTTAAACGGATTGTTGGCTATAAGTTTGGCGTCTTTGCTAGTCTTCGGCACAAAGCCTTGTTCTTGCCCCGTTATCGCGAATAACAGATGGGGATGAATATCATATTCCCGAGCATTATCTATGATTGCGCTGAAATAGGGTTCCTTCTCCAACATGGACTCCCTGCTTCTTAGGTAAGCTTTCAACGTGTCAACGTCGATCTCCGTGAATCGCAGCCGTTCAGGCATCCCCATATCCGGCAACACGACCGGCGGACTTGCCACGACGGGCGGTTCAGCAGCCATCTCGGAGACCGAGGATTCAGGTTTATTAAGCCATATAGTAGTACCGATCGCACTTACGATGACGACTCCGAGCAAAGTCAACGTTAAGACGGCTGAAGTTTTGCTCCGGAATAGCTTGAATAAATCCAATCCCTGTTCCGATAGCTCGCCCGGCTGCGCGTCCTGTTCCATATCGACCGACAAATCTTGAACGATAGCCAGCGTAGAAGGTTTCCTTCGAACCAACCTGGAAGCTAATTGTTCCGCGTTCCATCGACCGGGCGATCGTTCATTCGTCCATTGAAGAATCGGTTCTAGCAAATGCTCTCGAAACGTCATCTCGTCCGTGTGAAGCTCAGCGCATAAATCCAATACGTCATCCGGCTTAACGTCTCTCTGCTCTCCGACAAGGCAACGAAAAATCAGTCGATCGACCATCTCGTTCTTCATCGCTTCGGGTACGTCAGGCAGGCGTTGCTGCAGCGTCCGGCGAATCGCGTCGGCCACGATCTCCGCCCTGCGTTTGCCAGGAAGAGGCGCATACTTCGTATGGACATACCGCCGGATCGTATTGATATCCGTCGGCGAAAGCACGACTGCGCGATCCATATCTACGCCTCCCCCATCGCCTAATGACTGTCTCACCAGTGTACCATAGAGGAAAGATTTGGGGGAAGCCTGTCCATCGAACCATTACGTTCCGTCTTCCGAACAAATATCCGATTAAACGCTAAGACTCGACTGTCGAAACGGCTTTAAGGATAGCGTTTCTGACTTCATCGGTCCTGATGAATGCGTTAATCTGTTCCTGCTCCCATTCCGTTAGCTGATATTCGCAATCCATGCCTTCATCAAGAGTGACCAATTGAATCGGATGGCCGTTGTGCGTGCATATCGCCATGATCGAGAAGTCGATCAGATCCGCCGGAAGCGGCGTTTCTTCCTTTAACTCAGGGCTGAGAAAGACGTCGACCCATTGGCCGTCCCTTCTCTCTGCTTCATAACGAAAGCTTGCGAACTTTAGTTCGCTCCACTGTTCGTCGCCATATCTAATCATCTGCAGTTCTCCTTCCCTATTCGGCAAAAGAGGCCGTCCCCGACTATCGGAACGACCTCTCCTGCTCTTACCCGGTCATCATGGGAGCTGCGTGCTTCCCATCAAGAATTTATCGACTTCGCGCGCGCTTCGCGGCCTTCGTTGATCGCCCAGACGATCAAGCTTTGACCTCGTCTCATATCGCCAGCCGCGAACACTTTATCCACGTTCGTCTTGTATTTGCCGTAAGCGGCTTTAACATTCGTGCGACGATCCGTTTCCAGCTCCAGTTGATCGATGATCGTCCGTTCCGGCCCTTCGAAGCCAACGGCAACAAGGACGAGATCGGCAGGCCATACTTTCTCGGTGCCCGGAATTTCTTCGTAGATTTTGCGCCCCTGCTCGTCCACGTAACGGCGAATTTGTACCGTGTGGAGTTCTTTCACGTTGCCGTTCTCGTCGCCGACGAATTTCTTCGTCAACACGGAGAATGCTCGCGGATCTTCGCCGTACAACGCCTTCGCTTCTTCATGAGCGTAATCCAGCGTGTAGACGTTCGGATACTCCGGCCACGGATTATTGGCAGCATCGCGCTCAAGTGGCGCTTTAGCGTGCGTACCGAATTGCGTAACGCTTGCGCAACCGTGGCGCAACGCGGTAGCGACGCAGTCCGTACCCGTGTCGCCGCCGCCGATGACGATGACGTTTTTATTTTGTCCGGAGATGTACGTCCCTTCTTGCAGACCGTTATCCAGATAGCTCTTGATCGTGCTGTTCAAATAATCCATCGCTTGGTAGATGCCTTTAAGCCCATGGCCCTCGACGTTGCCGATCGGACGCGCTTTGGTCGCTCCGCCGCACAAGACGACCGCGTCGTATTGTTTAAGCAGCTCTTGCGAAGAAATGTCTTTGCCGATTTCCGTATTGACGACGAATTCGATTCCTTCGTCAGCCAGCAAATCGACGCGGCGTTGCACGATGTTTTTCTCTAGTTTCATGGAAGGAATACCGTAAGTCAACAATCCGCCAACGCGATCAGCTCTCTCGTATACGGTAACGGTGTGTCCGGCTTTGTTTAGTTGAGCTGCGGTAGCAAGGCCTGCGGGACCCGAACCGACGACTGCAACTTTCTTGCCCGTACGATGCTTAGGAGGCTGCGGTACGACCCAGCCTTCCTCGAAAGCACGGTCGATGATCGCTTGTTCGATCGTCTTGATCGTAACGGGATCGCCGATCAGCCCTACCGTGCAAGAGCCCTCGCAAGGCGCCGGGCAGACGCGTCCGGTAAACTCGGGAAAATTATTCGTCTTGTTCAGTCGCTCGTAAGCTTCTCTCCACAGCCCGCGATAGATGAGACTGTTCCATTCCGGAATCAGGTTGTTTACCGGACAACCGGAGACGCTGCCTCCGATTTCCATGCCCGTATGACAATATGGGGTTCCGCAATCCATGCAGCGCGCCCTTGCGTGCGAAGCTGTTCTTCGGAGAACATCCGGTGGAATTCATTCCAATCCTTGATGCGCTCTAGCGGATCGCGGTCGCTAGGCAGTTCGCGTTTATATTCCATAAATCCCGTAGGCGTCGACATCTTCTTTTCCTCCATCTGTCGTTTTTCTTCGCTTGTTCGCGTATATAACAATTGATTGTTGATGATAGATCATCCTAACAAATGAACCCTGTTGTCAGAATAGATTATCCGTAATATTGTTTGTACTATTTCGTCACTGCGCGTTCATAAACGCAAAATGCGTAAGGAAGTTGGTTTTTGTCGTCTTGGATGCCTTCCTCGCGCGAGACCAGCTTCCACACCCGTTTGTCGAAGCTGGGAAAATAAGCATCCCCCTCGAATGCTTGCCCGATCTCCGTTAATTGCAGCCGATCCGCGACATCAAGCATTTGCGCGTAAATATCCGCTCCGCCAATAACCATTAAATCAACGTCGTTATACTTGGCGAGCGCTTCCGGTATCGTTGCAACCAGCTCGCAGCCTTCAGGCGCTTCCTTTAGCGTACGCGACAATATGACGTTTGTCCGATCCTTCAATGGTTTTCCCAGAGACTCGAAAGTTTTGCGGCCCATCAAAACCGGTTTCCCGATCGTATGCTTTATAAAATATTTCATATCGGCAGGCAATCGCCAAGGCAATTCGTTATTCGTTCCTATGACTCCATTGGACGCGACGGCGGCAATTAATGTAACAGTCATCGTAGCATTCCTTTACAATAAAGTGTTGTTATTTGCAGATTTAAATATTATATCATACCGACATGTCACTGCCTACCCGAGCCTCGACACAAAAAACGCTTCCCCCGACCTAATCTGACGAGGGAAGCGAGCTATTCGACATGATTTTATACGGCTACCGTTGCTTTGATTGACGGATGGTGCTCATAGCCGGCAAACTCGAAATCTTCAAACTTATAATCGAAAATAGAGTCGGGTTTACGCAAGATGTTCAGCTTCGGCAAAGGCAGCGGATCGCGCGTCAACTGCAGCTTCACTTGCTCCAGATGGTTGCTGTAAATATGGACGTCGCCTCCGGACCAGATGAACTCTCCGACTTCGAGATCGCATTGCTGGGCGATCATGTGCGTCAGTAAAGCGTAGGAAGCAATGTTAAACGGCAAGCCAAGGAACGTATCGACGGAGCGCATCGTAAGCATGCATGACAACTTACCTCCCGCAACGTAGAACTGGAATACGAAATGACATGGCGGAAGCTTCATCTCGTCGATGACGGCTACGTTCCATGCGCTTACGAGGTGCCTGCGGGAATCCGGATTTTTCTTGATCGCGTCGACGACTTGCTGAATCTGATCGATCGTTCGGCCGTCCGTCGTCTCCCAAGCACGCCATTGCGACCCATATACGGGACCCAGATCGCCGTTCTCGTCGGCCCATTCGTCCCATATTCTGACCCCATGCTCTTTCAGGTAATGAATATTCGTATCGCCTCGTAAGAACCATAGAAGCTCATGAACGACCGATTTTAGATGGATTCGTTTCGTCGTGACGAGCGGAAACCCTTTGGACAGATCGTAACGAAGCTGTCTGCCGAATACCGATAAAGTTCCTGTGCCCGTACGATCTTCTTTTTTCACTCCGTTATCCAACACTTCTTGAAGCAAATCTAAATAATTGCGCAAGATGAACACACCTCAACGTAGCTTGTTTTGTTGCTTATTGTACCACTCCGCTCGCTACTCTGTCGATGAAAAGCGCTGGGAACGCCTTTTCTTGCGCAGATCGTATCGCTCGGAGGCGCTGTCGAACAGCTTCCGTTCGGCGTCGTTCTCCGGTATGACCAGCGGAACCGCGACCGGCTTTCCGTTCTCGTCAACCGCGACGAACGTTGAAAAAGCGGTACATGTTACCCTTCGGTCGCCGGTGAACAGATTCTCCGCCCGTACGACCACGTACACTTCCATGGAGGTGCGGTTCGTCGATGTGACGAACGCCTCCAGCTCGACCGCCTCCCCCATCCGAATCGGCGCCAAGAAATCGAGGCTGTCCGTAGAAGCCGTTACGACCGGTTTGCCGCAATGTCTCATCGCGGAGATCGCGGAAATCTTGTCGATATATTTCATCAGCGTGCCGCCGAACATCGTACCGTGATGGTTCGTATCGGTCGGAAAGACGAGCTCAGTCATGATCGATCGGGATCGGCTCATCGGCCTTGCGTCTTCTGTCATAGGTTGTCGCTCCTTTATAATCCCTGCTCTACTGCAATATATTCTTCAAACCCGCGCCGATGAATCGTTATTTAAGGATATAAAATAAACCTTTATGAAGGCTGTCACGATATGCCGTGAGCCTTCATAAAGGTTATTGTTCGTACGGATTAAGATTTCGGAGCTAATGTATGGATCGGGTGACCCATAGCAAGTTCAGCCGCGTCCATCGTAATTTCCGCTAATGTCGGATGCGCATGGATCGTAAGCGCGATATCCTCGATCGTTGCGCCCATCTCGATCGCCAGTCCAAGCTCTGCGATCATGTTGGACGCTTCAACGCCGGCGATTTGAGCGCCGAGCACGAGGCCCGTATCCACGTCGTGAACGATTTTCAGGAAGCCGTCTGCTCCGTTCAGCGTAACCGCACGGCCATTACCGCCGAACGGGAATTTGCTGGACTTCGCTTTGTGGCCTTTTTCCTTCGCTTCCTTCTCCGTGTAGCCTACGCTTGCGCATTCCGGATCGGAGAACGCTACGGCTGGAATACATTTATAATCGACTTTCGAAGGCAATCCGGCAATCGCTTCCGCCGCGACTTTCGCTTCATAAGAAGCTTTGTGCGCCAGAGCCGCGCCCGGAACGATGTCTCCGATCGCGAAGATGTGCTTGATGTTCGTACGGCATTGATCGTCTACTTCGATCAAACCGCGCTCGCCGACTTTAACGCCGATAAGATCAAGCCCAAGCTCTCCGTCCGTATTCGGACGGCGGCCAACGGTAACGAGCAAGTAGTCGGCCGTAACCGACTTTTGCTCTCCGCCTACCTCGTAAGTAACGGTAACGTCTTTATCGGTTTGCTCTGCGCCTTTGGCCAAAGCTCCGTTAACGATGTCTACGTTAGCTTTCTTAAGCTTCTTAACGACTAATTGGCTCATGTCTTTGTCGAAGCCCGGAAGAATCGTATCCGCGCCTTCGAGCACGGTTACTTTCGTTCCGAATTTGGAATACATTTGGCCAAGCTCGATACCGATATAACCGCCGCCGATGACAATGAGGCTCTTCGGCAATTCCGGCAAGCTGAGCGCTTCCGTCGAGGACAGAATGCGTCCGCCGAACGGGAACGGCTTCAACTCGATCGGACGGGATCCGGTCGCGATAATGCAGTTTTTGAAACGGTAGCGCGGAGCTTCCTGATCATTGAACAAGCGGGCTTCGTTTTCGTTGATGAACATAACTTCGCCGTTAAACATTTCCACTTTGTTCGCTTTCAGCAGCATTTCCACTCCGCCCGTCATTTTGTTGACGACGGACGTTTTGTACTCTTGTACTTTACCGAAATCCACGCCTACCTTCTCTGCCGATAAACCGTAATCCGATGCATGCAGCATCGACTCGTAATGATGAGCGGAGTTAATAAGCGCTTTGGAAGGAATACAACCTACGTTCAAGCAGACGCCGCCGAATTTGGCTTTGTCCGCGATAATGACTTTTTGTCCCAATTGAGCGGCACGGATTGCGGCTACGTAACCGCCAGGTCCCGCACCTACTACTAACAAGTCGATGTCTAGAGAAGCGTCTCCTACGACCATGGATTACACCTCCATAACGAGCAACTCAGGATCGCTGAGAAGCTGCTTAATGTAGTTCATGAAGTTTTGCGCCGTAGCGCCGTCGATGATGCGGTGGTCAAAGCTTAGAGACAATGCCATGACGGGAGCGGCAACGATTTCGCCGTTCTTGACGACGGCTTTCTCGGTAATGCGGCCCGTTCCCAAGATCGCAACCTCAGGGAAGTTAATAACCGGAGTAAAGAACATGCCTCCAGCTGAGCCGATATTCGTGATCGAGATCGTGCTGCCTTTCAGTTCGCCCGCCGTCAATTTGCCGTCGCGTCCGCGAGTCGCGAGATCGCGAATCTCGTTCGCAACGGACCAGACGTTCTTGCGATCCGCGTCGAAGATGACCGGAACGATCAAACCGTTATCGGTGTCGGTTGCGATACCGATATTGTAGTATTTCTTATAGACGATTTCGTTAGCCGCTTCGTCGATCGTTGCGTTCATGACCGGGAATTCGCGGCAAGCCGCCACGAGCGCCTTGACGATGAACGGCAAGTAAGTAAGCTTAACGCCTTTCTTCTCGGCGATCGGCTTAGCTCTGTTGCGCAGAGCGACAAGGCCGGAAACGTCTACTTCATCCATCAATGTAACGTGCGGTGCAGTGTAAACAGATTTAACCATTGCGTTAGCAATCGCTTTGCGGATTCCTTTGAACGGAACGCGCTCTTCGACGCCAGGTCCGCTTACGGACACAGCTGCTTTCGGTGCAGCTGCGCTTGCAGGTGCCGCCGATTCGGATGCCGTTGCCGCTTGAGTTGCTTTCGGTGCGCCGCCGGATGCGAATCCTAGTACGTCGTCGCGGGTAATGCGGCCGTTCTTGCCGCTGCCGGACACTTCGGAGATCGCAACGCCTTTCTCGCGAGCAAGCTTGCGCACGCTCGGCGTAGCCAGCACGATTCCGCCGGAAGCCGGTTTAGCCGCTTCGGTCGCAGCCGGAGCTGGCGCCGCTTCAACGGCAGGCTGTTGAGCCGGTTGGCCTTGCGTGTCCGCGCCGCCGGTCGCGCTGTTGCCGCTGGCAGCCGGAGCGTGATCTTCGGCCGCGGGACCTTGATCCGGCACGTCGCCTTCCGCTTCGATAATGGCAACGACTTCGCCGACGTGCATAACCTGTCCGTCTTTGGCGCGCACTTCTACGACTTTCCCGTTAACCGGACAAGGAACTTCCACGATTGCTTTATCGTTCTGTACTTCCATAATAATATCTTCGTCTGTTACCGTCTGTCCCGGTGCGATGTGCATTTTGACGATTTCGCCTTCATGCAGCCCCTCGCCGAGCTCCGGGAACCGATATTCGAATCTAGTCACACGGAAACCTCCTCAATTAGAACTGAAGAACCTGATTTGCGGTTTTCACGATACGCGCGATCGAAGGCAACCATGCATCCTCGATTTGCGCGAACGGATACACGGTATCAGGACCTGCGCAACGAAGCACCGGCGCTTCCAAGTGCAGAATAGCTTTTTCGTTGATTTGGGCGATAATTTCCGCAGCGGCTCCGGAAGTTTTCTGAGCTTCCTGAACGACGATAGCCCGGTTTGTTTTTTGAATCGACGCTACGATGGTGTCGATATCAAGCGGAAGCAGTGTACGCAAGTCGATGACTTCGGCGGAAACGCCGTTTTTCTCGAGCTCTTCCGCGGCTTTCAGAGAAGTGTGCACCATTAACCCGTAAGTAAGGATGGTAACGTCTTTACCTTCGCGAACGACTTTCGCTTTACCGATCGGTACCGTGTACTCTCCTTCAGGGACTTCGTCGCGGAACGCATGGTACAAGTTCAAGTGCTCCATGAAAAATACGGGATCGTTATCGCGAATAGCCGAGATCATAAGGCCTTTGGCATCGTATGGATTAGATGGAATGACGACTTTGATTCCCGGAGTTTGGATCGCCAAACCTTCCAGGGAATCCGTATGCAGTTCAGCAGCTTTAACGCCGCCGCCGAACGGAGTACGGAATACGATCGGAGAATGGTAACGTCCGCCGGAACGGTAACGCATCCGAGCCGCTTGTACGAACATTTGATCCAATGCTTCATAGATAAAGCCTACGAACTGAATTTCGGCAATCGGACGGAAACCTTGCGTTCCCAGACCGACCGCGAGACCGCCGATCGCGGATTCCGCAAGCGGCGTATCGAATACGCGAGTTTCGCCGAATTCCCCTTGCAAGCCTTCCGTCGCGCGAAACACGCCGCCGACTTTACCTACGTCTTCGCCAAAAAGAATAACGTTAGGGTCGCGCTTCAGCTCAACGCGCATTGCGTCGCGAATCGCTTCTTTCATATTCATTTGAGCCATGCTGTTAAACTCTCCTCGCCAAGAACGATCTGGTGCGTTAGCGATTGGATATCGCCCGCCAGTCGCCTCGTATGTTTATTGGAAATCGGCTTTTTGCTCTTCAAGATGCGCAGGAGTCGTTTCGAACATCGAATCGATCAATCCCGCTACGGTCATCTTTTCCGTTTGCTCCGCTTTTTTGATATGCTCGTTTACCGCGTTTTTCGCTTCTTCTTTCACGCGAGCCGTATCTTCTTCGGTCCAAAGGCCTTTTTTCTCCAAAAACTTGCCGAAGCGCACTAGCGGATCCTTCAAGCTCCACTCTTGCTCTTCTTCTTTGGTCCGGTATTTGCTGGCGTCATCCGCCATGGAGTGCGGACGGAAACGGTAAGTCAACGCTTCGATCAACGTTGCTCCGCCGCCGTTGCGACCGACCTCGGCAGCTTCTTGTACCGCGGAAATAACAGCCAACACGTCCATGCCGTCGATTTGCTGACCGCGAATACCGGCTGCCAACGCTTTGTGGGCAATCGATTGGGCCGCGGTTTGCTTAGCGAACGGAGTCGTAATCGCGTAGCCGTTGTTTTGTACGAAATAGATAACCGGCAGATTAAACGAACCGGCGAAGTTCATGCCCTCGTAGAAATCGCCTTCGGAAGAACCGCCGTCACCCGTATAAGTGATAGCGACGCGTTTCTCGCCTTTGAGCTTGAAGCCCATCGCGATAC
This sequence comes from Cohnella cholangitidis, assembly GCF_014107495.1. GTDB lineage: Bacteria > Bacillota > Bacilli > Paenibacillales > Paenibacillaceae > Cohnella > Cohnella cholangitidis. The sequence continues at coordinate 6,164,108 of NZ_CP041969.1, read as the reverse complement.
CGGTTGCGTGCAAAATTTGCGCGCCGATAATAATTTGAGGCATCAATACGTTAACGCCCTCGGGAATTTGCCCGCCGTGCTGATGACCGCGGGAATATAAGAATGCTTGATACAGCGGCAATCCATGCCATACCAATTGCGGCATATCGCGATAACCCGGACAAATGAAATCTTCCTTCGTCAGCGCGTATTCGCTTCCGACCATTGTCGCTTCTTGTCCGGAGACCGGAGCGTAGAAGCCGAGACGGCCTTGGCGGCCAAGATTAACCGCGCGATCATCCCATGTGCGCGTGAATACCATGCGGTACATGATTTCTTTCAGTTGATCGTCGGAAAGCTTAGGCATGCGTTCCGGGTTGACGACCTCGCCTTCCGGAGACAATACTTGCAATGGCGTTACATTTTCGGACCTAACTTCGTGCGATTGCGCGCCGATCTTCGCGACCGGTGCTTCAGTGGATACTTTGCTCATAAGGTTCACCTCATCTTTAATTGTGGAAGAGGGCTTTCTGTTATAGAATTATTATATCCCTGTTTAAGTGTTTTGGTCAAAGAAAAACTCTAAAAATCCTTTATTTATATAGCTTTTGACCTTTTCATGTTTATATAACAGGAACATAAAATTTGTGCAACAGTGTAATACAATCCGAAGTCTTAAGCCTTCAATTGGTTTACCCATGCCTGTGATTTCCCATACCTAGCAAGGAGGTTTGTCCATTGAGCGACAATCCGTTATTCAAGAGAACGATTCACAAACATGAAGTCCCCAGCGAATTTCTTCCGGAAGGAAACCGCAGTATTCGAGTTTATTTGCCGCCTGGTTTTCAACAATGGATCAGTTATCCTGTCGTTTATTGCCAGGACGGGGAAGAATTTTTTAATTTCGGGCGAATCGCCACCCATTCCCAGAAACTTATTCTAGAAGAAAACTGGGATCCGTTCATTATCGTCGGAGTTGACGTGAATATCGCCCACCGTACGTCGGAATATGCGCCCGACGGCGAACGTTACTCCCTATATACCCGTTTTTTCGCGGAAGAGCTCATCCCTTGGGTAGAATCCCATTATCCGGTTCGCGACGTACCCGACCAAAGAGTATTGATCGGCGACTCGCTCGGGGGCGCGATCTCGTTGTCTCTCGCGCTGACGTATCCTAACCTATTCAATCGGATCATCTCGCTCTCCGGCGCATACTATGGTGTTTACGTAGAGCAGATCGAACGATTTTCTTCATTGGAGAAGCTTAAGCTGTGGATGTTGGTCGGCCTTCAAGAGACGGAATACGCGACGGATCGGGGAACTTTCGATTTCGTTGAGTTGAATAGAAACGCGGTACGCATGTTAGAAGAACGAGGCGCGAAGCTGCGCTATGTAGAAAAAGACGGGGAACACAAATGGGGATTTTGGCAAAACGAGTTGCCAGAGGCGCTAGCCGCATTCTTAGGGCCAACGCCTCTGTTCCGAAATTAGCTTACGACTATTCGAATTCCGTACGAGGAGGAAGATGGTTGTCTATCGCGTCCAATAGCCGCTTCACTTCTTCCTCTCCGTGCGACCCTTGCCGTCGAAAAGCTAACAGTTGCTCGCGAATATAGGCTTCCGTCTCGGCATAGCCTGATTCCTCTTCCGCCGCTCCGCTCGGATCGAACCAGACGAATCCGCCATCGGGGCCATTGCGCAAGTACGCTTTGTTCCACTCGCTCGGATACTCCGTAAGCGGAGCTCCCAGCGCCAAAGCAATAACGTCGTCATGCTCCAACGGAAGCAGATGGTGATATTCTTCTTCCGCGCCTCCTCCCGCCACGTTTATGTGGAACAACGCATAATGCAAATAGTGCTCGCCGGTTTCCTTGTCTTTAATCATCCGATATAGCCGAGCGTCATCTTCTATAAGCGTCTTAACGGGTTCCATTCGGCGAGTAAGTTCATCCTGCGTAACCATTCCGATCTGCTTGAAAGACAGAGGCAGCGGAACAGATGGACCAACGTCCGCGATGTCCGGTTTATCGCTCATCGCTCATCTTCCTTTTCACGTACTCCAACAACTTCTCGCACCCTTCCGACACCAGCTCGTACGTCTCGTCGAAGTTACCCGAATAATAGGGATCCGGAACGTCAGCCATCCCTTTCTCCGGCAATAGCGACAGAAACCGAATGACCTTCGACCGCGACGAACCTCCTAGCCTCTCCACGATATCTCGCTCGTTCTTCGAATCCATCGCCACGATCAAGTCGAAGTCTCCGCCGTCTTGAACGGCAAGTTGTCTGGCTTTCATCCCCTCGTAGGAAATCGAATGGCGATCCAGCAGCTTGCGAGTCCCCTCGTGCGGAGGGCGACCGATATGCCAATCTCCGGTTCCGGCGGAATCGATCGTGATCGCTCCTTCCAGCCCTTCCTTCTCTACCTTATGACGAAACACCGCCTCCGCCATCGGCGAACGGCAAATATTGCCCAGACAAACGAATAGAACGGAATAACTCATGATTAGCCTCCAGACGTGCCGCGCAACGAACGGCGCGGCAGCTTCCATTTATAATAGACCGACAACATCCTGAACAATACGACAATAATGAAAAGCGTGAACAGTTCCCACGGCTTCTGAAGATCCGCGATCCCGATCGCGAGCCCGGCTCCGATGGCCCACATCGCGTAGATCTCGTCCCTCAACACGAGCGGCTTGCGCCCCGCCATAATATCCCGAACCATCCCCCCGCCGATGCCCGTGAGCATAGCAGCCACCATTACGGCGCTTAGCGGAAGGTTGGCCTTAACCGCATACAAGGCGCCCTGAATGGCGAACGCGGCAAGGCCGATCGCGTCGAAAAACGCTTCCCCGCGTTTCCAATGATGAATGAGCGTTATCGGCAACACGAATACGACCAGTATCGAAATGCACGCGATTTTGAGGAAAAGCCCTTGGCTCCACAGCGTCGTAACGGGGACGCCGATAAGCAAATTACGGATGACTCCGCCTCCGAACGCGGTTACAAGGCCTAATACGAACACGCCCAAAATATCGTATTCTTCTTCCATGGCCACGATCGCACCGCTGACGGCGAAAGCAATCGTCCCGATTAAGCTAAACACATGAAAAATTTCGTCCAAATCCAACTTAGGTCTCTCCTCCGCGGGCTCCTATACGAAGCATACAGCCTGCAATAAATGTCGACTAGTATGAATCCTTACTCATTGTAGCGGGAAGCTTCGCTGTTCCGCAACGGTCATTTTCCGTTATACTATGAAGGGCTGTTTAATGAGCCGTCCCGACATCACGAAAAGTGCACGATGTGCGTTCGACATCGAATCTTGTATTCCTTTGGAGGTTCTCCCCCATCATGTCTATGAATGATCATCCATATACTCGCGCTTACATATTCACGGGAGGCCGTTTAGGACAATGGGCGATAGACTCTCAACCGCTTGATGACGTTTATTTGATCGGCGCCGATCGCGGAGCCGATTTTCTACTTCGCCACGGCCGCGTCCCTCACCTTGCCGTAGGCGACTTCGATTCCGTAACGCCGGATCGAATGGAGTTCATCCGCGATAGCGCGCTCGAATTGATAACGTGCGACGCGGTGGATAAAGACTGGTCCGACACGGAGCTCGCCGTAAGGGAAGCAATCGCCCGAGGCTTTCGGGAGATCACTCTCGTAGGAGCGCTGGGAACCCGCTTCGACCACGGCCTAGCCAACGTTCAACTTCTTCGGCTCGCGCATGAACACGGTTGTTCGCTCAAATTGCTCGACGAACATAACGAAATACGACTGTGCGCCGATACTCTTCGGTTAGAGCGGAACTCTTATTTCCCTTATATCTCGCTGCTCCCGCTAACGCTTGAAGTAAGGGGAATTACTTTAGAAGGATTTCGTTACCCGCTTCATCAGGCTGCCATTCAGTTGGGATCGTCTCTGGGAATCAGCAACGTTCTTGATGCCCCCGTCGGAACGATTACGATCACGGATGGAATAGTGCTCGTTATTCGAAGCCGAGACTAAACGGTCAGGCTTAACCCTGTTGAAGCGAGCATTACGCCTTTAGGCAATCCGTAATCCTTGCGAACGTCCACGTCATGCGAGAGATGCGTGAAAACGAGCTTGCCCGGCTTTACTTCCTCGGCGAGTCGCAAAGCTTCCGCCATATCGTAAACGGATCGCGTATCCATCGGAAACGGTTCTTTCGCATAGCTTGTCCCGAGTACCAATAGCGACAACCCCGCTAACGGCGCTTTTTGGCGTGCCGTCAAATTAATCGCATCCGAGCAATAGGCCCACTTAACTCCCGTCATCGCGTTCTCGAAATGATAAGCATAAGAGTACCCGTTTTTTCCGTGATTCACTTTCCATGGGGCGATCCGCCATTGTCCGTAGGCCATTCCTTGATCATTATCTTCCATCGTAAGCTGACGCTCGATCCACGGGAATCGCGAGCGTATTTCGGCGAATACTTCTTGCGGAGCGAACAGTCGCGCCTTTTTTTCCGTCCATCTGCAACTATCCGCCCATTCCGTCAATCCGCCGATGTGGTCGAAATGCGCATGCGTGAGCAGGCCTTGAGATATCATTCTAAGGCCGAGCCCTTCCATCTGAGCTCTCCAATCCGGTCCGCAGTCCAGCAATAACGGCGATTGTCCCTCGGCCTCGAGCAGAAGCGAGGATCGAAGGCGGCGGTTTTCCCCCGTCGCGCGCGCTTCAGCGCATACCGCGCAATCGCAATAAACTCTTGGCGTCCCCATGGAATCTCCAGTTCCTATAAACGTAATTCTCATCTGCGTTCTCCTTACTTATTCGTATATTTTACGGGGGAGCAGGAAACGATTTACATGAAGCATGCCACACCGTCCAAGGAGTTAATGCTGTTGAAAAACCAAACCTTCTCCCTGCTCCAGATCAGCATGGTTCTTATCCTTTCTATCGGAATGATGAATCACGTTCTCGTCATCCCTTTGTTGTTGGATGCATCCGGAAGGGATTCATGGATCTCGACGATCGTAACTTTTGTCGTTCTAATCCCTTTCTTCCTGATAGTAGCCCAAATCTCCAAACTGACGAATCAACGGTCCTATCTGAATGAAATCGAATCGCGTTACGGCAAATGGCTATCCCGTTGGATCGCTTGCACCCTATCGGTTTACCTCGTTCTTTCAGCCGCCATAACGGGCAAAGACTTAACGACTTGGACGAATGCCTCCTATTTACCGCAAACACCGCCTCTGGTCATTGCCGCATCATTCATCATACTGGCTATGTTTACGGCTTCCAAAGGTTTACGGTCGGTTGCCTATTCCGCCGCGATCTTATTTCCGTTTATCGTCCTTTTCGGAGAATTCGTCATGGTCGCCAACATTCCTCATAAGGACTACAGTCTTCTATTTCCTGTATTCGAAGAGGGATACGCCTCCGTTGGGAGAGGAGTATCCTATCCGGGAACCGGTTTAGTCGAGATTCTCTTATTGTTATTCGTTCAGCACCGAATTTCAACCCCGATTCAAAAACGGCATATTCTTCTGATCGCCTTCTTGCTCTCGGGACTCACTTTGGGCCCGTTGATTGGGGGAATAGCGGAGTTCGGGCCGGAAGAAAGCGCTCTGCAAAGGTATCCCGCGTTCGAAGAATGGCGGCTCGTTAAGATCGGCGACTTCCTCGAGCATCTTGATTTTCTGTCGATCTTTCAATGGGTCAGCGGTGCGTTCGTCCGGTTAAGCTTTACTTTCCTGTTGATAACCGAGGTCTGCGGCACGAAGAAACTCGTTCTGCCCATAGCCTCATTGCTCGTATTTTGCATGATTCTTTTCCCCGTCGGGGACATTACATTCGTTGACTTGCTCAGTAGATTCTACTTCCCTTTATGCTTTTATGCGATGCTGTCGTTTACGGCCGTTCTCTACTTATTAATTGCATTGCCGAATAAATCCAAGCGGGTGAATCCGTCATGAGCCTATCGAAACCTATGCAGACGTTGGTCGATGCTTATGCGCATTGCGCCGACGTAAGATATAGCTCGATTCCATTGGGCATCCGTTCTAACATAACCCTGCTGTATTGTAAAACGTTATGCGACGAAAAGATGATCAACCGTAACTTGCTTCCCGAATTCAAGAGACTGTACAGCCGCGATGAAATGAATACGTTCGAAGAGATCGAAAAATTCGCCGCGATCCAAATCGAACGCTTGGATAATATGACTGTCGGCATATGCGATGACCTGCTTTTCAAGGGAACGATCGTGATCGAGATTTCGCACCTATCCGCCATGTTCGCGTATTGCTCTCCGCAAATTCCGGTTCGCCAGACGGAAGAAACGAATATCGAAGTATCTATTCGAGGACCTAAGGACGGTTTTGTAGAATCGGTTGACACGAACTTAGCGTTGATCAGAAGACGGCTGCCCGTTAATACGGTTGCCATAGAAACGATGAGGGTCGGAACCAAGACCCGTACGCGGGTCAGCATCGTCTATGATACCGACAAAATCAATCCCGGCCTTTTGAACGACATTCGCGTCAGATTACGCGAATTATCGGATCAAATAGAGGAATTAAATAGCGCTACGCAGCTCGAGGAAAGGATTTCGGATCATCCGTATAGCCTTTTTCCGTTATCGATCTACACGGGACGGCCCGATTTTCTAACCAGCTGCGTACTTAGAGGCCGCTTCGCCTTGTTAATCGACGGCGTTCCAGGGGCGATGATCGGACCTGCAACCTTAACGATGCTGCTGAAAACGCCGGAGGATAATCATTTCAATTACATTTCCTCCTCTTTCGGACAATTGTTGCGCTTGCTGAGCCTTCTGGTAGCGATGTTCCTTCCGTCCTTCTATATCGCGTTAACGGGTTACCATCAGGATCAAATACCGTTTCCTCTGCTGGCTACTATCGTGAACACGAGATTCGGCGTTCCGTTCAGTACCCCGATGGAAATGTTTCTTGTGCTGACCTTATTGGAGACCTTCAAGGAAGCCGGCTACCGGCTTCCCTCGATGATCGGACAAACGTTAACGGTCGTTGGAGGGCTGATTATTGGAGAAGCGGCGATACGCGCCGGCCTGACCTCACCGTCGATGGTCGTCATAGCTGCCATTTCCATCGTTTCCGGTTCGACTTTAATCAGTCAAACGTTATCGGGCTCCGTGAGTATCATCAGGTATGCGGCCGTCTTTTTGTCTTCTTTGCTTGGCATGTACGGTTTCATGATCTCCGTTATTGTTGTTATCGTCTATTTGTCTGGATTGTCTTCATATGGCGTCTCGTATATCGCTCCGTTCGCGCCGGTCTCGCTAAAAGACATCGGAAGATCCATCCTCAATTACCCTCGGAAATTAAAATCCTTCGTGCCGAAATATCTCAACAAGAAGCCGTAAAGGAATGAGCCGAATTTGAAGAGGATTAAACTGGTCCGCACGCTGCTGGCCGTATGTCTAATCGCAAGCTTGCTTACGGGATGCTGGGATTTTAAAAATATCGACCGCATGAATTATTTAACGACATTAGGCATCGATTACGACAAAAATCAATTCGTCGTGTACTTGCAATCGACAGACTTCTCCGCTATAGCCAAAAGAGAAGGAACCCCTTCCGCAAGCAAACAGACGCAAGTCATCGGAATCGGAAAAGGCATTTCGATCGGCGATGCGTTGTTCCAGCTCTATGAAACCGAACAAATCCCCATCTATTACGGTCATATCAAAACGCTTGTCCTTTCCAAAAAAGCGTTGCAAAAAATAGGGTTGGTGGATCTAACGGATCTGGTCAACCGATATCGTGAAATCCGTTATAATTTATGGGTGTTCGGAACGGAGGAGCCGATGGATAAGTTTCTGTTCAACCACCCCTATTTCAACTTATCCGCATACGACTCCATCCTCATGAAGCCGCTCGAAACCTATAAGCAGTCTTCCTTCATAAAACCGATCTATCTTAACCGATTCCTGGCCGACTTTTACGAAAAAGGAAAAACCGCCATGATCCCCATCCTTTCAACCGATAAATCCAACTGGAAGGAAGGCGGTAAAACGCTGCGGGAATTAAAGATGTCCGGCATGTATTTTTTCGGCAAGGAAAAGTGGTCGGGCGAACTCGATACCGAACGATTGCAAGGCAAACAGTATCTGGACAAAAATATGAGACGGGCGCCGCTCATCCTCTTAGAGAATAACAAACCGATCATCACCTTCGTGGTCCATACGCAAAAAATCAAAGTCCGGTATTCCATTGACAACGGCAAACTATCCTACAAGATCGAGGTCAAACTTAAAGCTTTTCTGGATGAGATGCTGGAAAACATGTCGCAGGACGAAATGAGAGCACGAATTATGGAACATATCGAGAAAAACATCCGTTTGACCTACGATTCCGGACGAGAGTTTAATGCCGACGTGCTGAATCTGGGTTATCCTATTTATAAATATCATCACTCGGTTTGGAAAAAATATATCCGGGACGTCGAGGACGTCCCGGATATCCAATCGATCAAGTTTGACTTGCAAATCATCCATTCAGGCAAATATAAAGGAAAAATCCACCGCCGTTAACCTAAAGCGGCAGAAGATCGATCTCGGTACGGTCCTCGAGCCGCCTTATCATCTCCAACCATTCCTGCGGCTTATTCGGAAGAGCGGTGTAGTAAGTAGTAAGGAACCGCACGATGAGTGCGGCCGGCAACGTCCGCATTGTCTCGTCCGTCGGCAAAAAGCCTAGGTCAAGCTCCGTAACCGCCTTGCCTTCATGATCCCACGAAGGATGCACGTAAGCGAAATCGAGTTTCTCGTATCCGATATGCGACAGCACTTCTCTTCTTACCGCGGGATGCATCGGAAGCACATTGCCGAATTTGAACGACGATACGGCATGCGGCCTATAAATTTCAGCGAACATTCCAATCGAAGACGTACCGCTCTCGCGTTGAAGGCGCTCTAGATCCTGAGCGCGCTGCACGTATAAGAATCGTCCGATGCCGAGTCCCATCACGCCGATGATCGTAAAGTCGGTCATCGCTACGCGGAGATCCGGATAATAGCGGTATTCCGTAGCTCCTACGACGTTGCCCTCATGAAGCGCTACGTATACGTGAATATCCGGATCTTCTATCGGTTCCTTCCATAGATCGAATTCCAGCACTTCCTCCGCAGGGAAAATCGAACTCATCAAACGGTGCATCGCGGCAAAATGAGGTTCCTCGATTGATCTTACGCGTATATATTCCATCATTCTCGCTCCTTCTTAGGGGTTGTGCTGAAAACCTGACTTTTGAACTCTCATTTGAAAGGGTTTCGCCATTCCATCAACGCTGCATAGTGAGCGGATTGTTCGTCGTCTAAATAATCGGGAATAATGCCGACGGGCAACCTCCCGCAATTTAACAAGAAAGTTAATACGGGATCGTACTTTCCCCCGGTTGTTACTTCATCCACATACTGCTGTGGCGTTAACTTGCCCGCATGAAGGTGATAACCGGGCATCCGTCCGCCTCCCAGCAAACGGTTGCAGCCTAGATGCACGACAGTCTCGTACATCGATTGCATTAACCACTTGCCGAGCCCTAGCTTTCGATAGCCGGGCGCAACGCAAATGTCTACGACGTAAAGGGTATCGCCAGTGGGCTCATGATTTCTTATGTAGCCTTCATCGGTTACGGAAGCCCAATCGTGAGTATGCCGATCGTCTAACGTTATCCGCAGCGCGGTCATGGATCCCACGATCTCGCCTTCAAGCTCGGCGCATAGCGCTCCTTCGGGAAATCGGGTCACATGCTCGCTTAACTGCTCTTCGTTCCACCATAGCTCCGAAGGAAACGGCGGAGGAAAGCAGAGAGCTTGCAGAGAGATCAATTTCGCGAAATCCCCCCTTTCATAGTTTCTTATCGTTACCGGATGCATGCGATTTCCGTCCGATACTCTTAGCTGCTTAAGCAAAAAGACACCTCCCGTCCCCTGAACTCCGTTTGGAAACATGACTAAATACCCCATACTCACTTCCTATATTATAGGAATTCATTAATAAGGGGCAAGTTGCATTGCTATTAGTATAAACGCGGAATTACTTGAACCAGGCAAATAAGCGATACATATGAGAGAATTCTCATCGTTTTCTAAGAAAGCGGTTCAAACCGTTCTTGTGCTCGCTCTTATTCTCTCCTTGGGAATCATTAGGGGACTTATAGTCTGATATACTCAGGTCCATAGCAACTGCACACGATTACATGGAGGGAACAACAACATGAGCATCAAAAACACACTAGTCCGTAAGGTAGTCGGCGTCAGCCTTTGCGCGGTCATCGGGTTTACCGGAATTTCTTTGGCACAAGCACCCCAAGCTTCGGCGGCAACTAAAGCGGAGAAAATCATATCGCTGGGCAAAAAATATATGGGAGTAAAGTACCGGTTCGGTGCACCTTCCGGTTCGACTTCCGCTTTCGATTGTTCCAGCTTCACGCAATATATTTACGGCAAGTACGGAGTTAAACTTCCGCGCGTATCCAGCTCGCAAGCCAAACGCGGATATAAAGTCGCCAAAAGCAATCTGAAGAAGGGCGATCTCGTTTTCTTTAAAGTCCCTTCTCGTACAGGCACCCGAATCGGGCACGTCGGCGTCTATGTCGGCAGTAACAAAATGCTGCACACTTACGGCAAACCAGGCGTTATGATCTCTTCGCTTAGCTCCAGCTACTGGAAAAAGAACTACGTGACTGCGCGTCGCGTTCTCTAATTCTCTTATTATTGTTTATAACGTCTACGATCCACGTAAAGTTGCATTAAAAAACCGGCAGATTTCGGTAAATCCGAATTGCCGGTTTTTTCATGCTTTCCTTGTTTAAAACTATAATTTACGCGGCAATTGAATGGAAATCGTAGTCCCGTTACCAGGCTTACTGTATACTTCTACGTTACCTTCGTGAATATCGATAATTTTCTTTGCGATCGAAAGCCCCAGTCCGCTTCCTCCCGTCGAACGGTGGCGAGCCTCGTCCACCCGGTAGAAACGCTCGAACATATAAGGAATTTCGCTCTCCGGAACGCCAATGCCGTAATCTGTCACTTCCAGCTTGATCCCGTTCTTCTGCGTACGAATGCGAACATCGATCGGCTCCTTGCTGTATTTGATCGCATTATCGATCAGAATGAGCAGCAATTGCCTGATTTTTTCCTTATCGCCCTTCATATGAACGGAATGGTTATCGGAATGGACGCGGATTTCCCGATGGAACGTCTTGCCTAGCACCTCGGAGAGCTCCCGCACGACGGTCGTCACTTCGAACCGCGAAACGTTAAGCCAATCATCCTGTTCGGCTTCCGCTAAAGTAAGCATCGATCGAATCAAGTTCTGAAGCCTTTCGGTTTCCCTTGAGATCGCTTCAATCGCTTCATCCCGGACTTCTGCGTTGTCTCTTCCCCAGCGCTTTAGCATATCCGCATAGCTCGAAATAACCGTGAGCGGAGTTTTCAATTCGTGGGATGCGTCGGCAACGAAGTGCTTCTGGTGTTCGATCGTTCGATCTAATCGATCGATCATTTGATTAAAAGCTCTCACCATTTGCTGCAGCTCTACCGATTCTTCCCTTCCGTTCAACTTAACCCTATACAGCTTTCCGCTTCGATCGATTTCCCTCATCGTCTGAACCATCTGGCCGATTGGCCCGGTCAATCGCGAGGTGAACCAGTACGTTCCGAATATCGCGAATACGATCGCTCCGATACTCGTGACGCTTAACGCGCCTACCAGTATTTGCAAATAACTATCCAGAACCGTCAACCGGCGTGCAGCTTCGACCGTGCCGATCAGGTGTCCTTTTTCGAAAAAGGCATCGACAAAAACAGCACCCGTTGCCCGTTAATTTGACGCGTCTCGGATAGGTTGTACACCTGCATTTGCGGCGGAATGGACAACAGTTCTTCGTCCGTCCCGACCTTATTCACAACCCGCACGTCGCCGGTAACGATTCTGATCATCTCGTTGTAGTTATACATATCGCTTAGAAGCTTCGGGTCTTCAAGACCGCGCATTTCCTGTTTGCGAAGCGTTTCGATGATCAGGTCCGCTTTGTTGGTGAGCAATTGCAGTTCGCCGCGCGTCGTTACCCGAATGACGAAAAAATAAACGAATATGTTATACAGAATCAGGATAAAAATGAGCCAGAAAACCGTAAATAAGGTAAATCGGGATCTGAGGGTCATGCATCGGGCTCCTTCAGCATATAACCGACTCCGCGTACCGTATGAAGCAGCTTATGACGGTACCCCTTGTCCATCTTTTGCCGTAAATAACGGATATAGACGTCTACGACGTTCGTATCTCCGATGTACTCGTATCCCCACACGTCGGACAAAATTTCGTCGCGGGTCTTCTCCCCGTTCTTATGCCTGGCCAGATAAAGCAGCAATTCGAACTCGCGCGGCGTAAGCTCGATCGAGTGGTCCTTACGGTATACTTTGCGGGTTATGAGCTCGATGGACAAATCCCCGATCTTGAGAATATCCTCGCTCTCCCCTTCTCGGGACGCTTTGAAGATACGCAACAAATTCCGTACCCTTGCGAGCAGCTCCTCCATGGCAAAGGGTTTCGTAATATAATCATTCGCTCCGTGCTCGAAACCGCTCACCTTATCCGGCACGGTATCTCTGGCGGTCAGAAGAATGACGGGCACCGCCCCGTCGTTCTGCCGTAGTCTGCGCAGCACTTCGATGCCGTTCAATTCGGGCAGCATTACGTCGAGCAGCACCAAATCCCACTCTCCCGTGTTCGCCATCTCCAAGCCTTTGCGGCCATCCGCGGCACGTCCGACGCCGTAGCCTTCATGTTCCAGCTCCAACTGCAATATTCTCGCGATCGCGTCTTCATCTTCTATGATCAAAATATTCTCGTTGTTCATTTCAGTCACCCCACGATAATAAGTACAAGCCCATTAGCCGCTATAGCAGCCATCCTGACGCCGCCGCCAAAAACACTAACAACCAAGGCGGGCATTTCCAGACGACGAGCAATACAAATCCGATAACGACAAAGATAAAATCCAATTTATCGTTAACCGAGCTAGTCCAAACAGGATCATAAAGCGCGGCAAACAATATTCCGACTACGGATGCGTTAACTCCGTTCAAAGCCGCTCTAATCCGCGTGCGATTCCGCAATCGCGACCAGAAAGGCAACACGCCGGCAACTAACAGATAGGAAGGAAGAAAAATAAACATCAACATCACTGTTGCCCTAATCAATCCTTCTATACCGCTGGAAGAGACGGCGCCCAAGTAAGCAGCGAAAGTAAACAAAGGTCCGGGAACAGCCTGAGCGGCTCCGTAACCGGCCATAAACTGTTGTTCGTTCACGATTCCCATAGCTATAACGTGATGTTCCAGCATCGGCAAAACGACATGCCCTCCGCCGAACACCAGGGCCCCTGCCCGATACCCGATGTCCGCTAGCTGCCATAACGGATCATGATTCATCGCGGATAGGATCGGAAGAAGAATAAGCAGAATGAAGAATCCTGCTAGAAAAATTATCGCTGTAGCAGCTTTCACATTTGGATGCTGTTCGTTTGACGAGCCGACGGCTTGAGGCTTCAGTAAAAATGCACCGGCAACTCCGCTTGCTACGATAGGAACAATCTGACCCGCGGTGCCGGGAATAAGTATCGCACAGCATGACGAGAGTGCAGCAATCGCGATTCTCGGTTTGTCGGGCGCATGGACGTGCGCCATGCTCCAGACCGCTTGCGCGACCACGGCTACGGCAGCCAACTGCAAACCCGTTAACCAGCCGGAATCCACGATGCCTCCCCACTGTAGTCCATAGGCAAAAGCAATGAGAAGCAATGCGGATGGAAGCGTAAAACCAAGCCAAGCGAACATTCCGCCAAGAAGCCCGGCACGTTGAATGCCGATCGCGATTCCTAATTGACTGCTGGCAGGCCCGGGCAGAAACTGACACAGTGCCGCCAAATCCCCAAACGACTGCTCGGACAACCATTTCTTGCGGACGACATACTCCTGGCGAAAATATCCGATATGGGCAATCGGTCCGCCGAACGAGGACACTCCGAGCTTTAATGCCGTTAATCCTACTTCCAGCCTCCGCCAGCGGTTGCCCGACATGCTGATTTCTCCCCTATTAAACGCTTTCTCCCATCTTTATTGTAACATGCCTGTCAAAGGCTTGGAAAATCCGTCGAACAACGGAGCTGCCGGAACAACTCCGATTCCCTTATCTGCGCTTAGTGATGCTGACTATCCAATGGTTAAATGCCCGCTCCGCCTTCTGCATAGCAGGATGATTAGAAAACAATCCCTCGCCGTGCCATAACGAATTCAGCATGGCGGGCCCCGCCAAATCGGGTAAATAGATTTCCGGTTTATCGGGAAACAAGGAAAGCCACTGTTTTCTGTCGGGGAACGGTTGGTCGCGGTTGGCTATCCAGAAGCTTCGAATGTTGCGTTGGTTAGCAAGCTTCAAAATTTCCATGCAGGATTGCTGCCGACGTCTCGACCATTTCATCGGATAACAATCGGCGATAATCGCCAGCTGATCCACCGATCTCATCATCCACTCCTTAATGGCAGGTTGTTCCCACCTGCTCGAGAGGTCAAGCACGACGATAGGCGCCCCTAATCTGCGAAGCCAGCTTGCAAAAGCAAATTCCGGCGGTTGAGTACCGGCTTCATTTGGCTCCAATGGATAATAAGCCGCATATCCGTCACGCCAAGCCGGAGCGGCGGCTTGTTGACCGTTCGCCTGCGCATATACCGCTCCCTTGGGCATTCTTCTCGTTCCGTTAAGGAGCGCGTAGAGCTCGGCATCGCTTCCCGGGCATTCCACTAAAGCATGCGAGATTCCGCTTCTGGCCAGTGAGGAAGAGAGTGCGAGCGAAGAGAAGGTTCCTCCTGCTCCCGGATATGCCGATGCCATGCCGATGACGACGGTTTGCTCCTTGCTCCCGTACTCGCGCGGGTCGTAAGGATCGTGAACATAGCTATGTAACTGTCGACGTTGCGACATGCCGACGTCATCGGCTGGCTCCCGGATGTACACGAGTTCACCTAATAGTTCCTTCGCCGATTGAGGACGGTTGTCCGGCTGGCTATCCAGCAAACGTTCCAACAAAGAGGCAAACTGAGCCGGAACGTCTTGTTGGAGCACCCGCTTCATCTCTCCTCGATGACGGATGGCGAATTGTCCTCCGGTTAACAGAAAATAAGCTATTGCTCCTATTCCGTACAAATCGGTTCGTCCGTCGGACTGCTCGCCCCGCAGCTGCTCGGGTGCCGCAAAACCGGGCGTACCGAGCTGCAGCGTATCTTTATGCACGTCGTCCCGGTAACGGCGAGCAATGCCGAAGTCGACTAACATCGCTTTATTGTGCCGATCCAATAAGACGTTCGCCGGCTTCAAATCGCGAAACACGATGGACGGCGTCTGCGCATGCAAATAAACCAAAACTTCGCATAATTCGATCAATACTCCAAGAACGAAGCTAAACGGGAGATGATACCCGTAACGTTCCAATCTTTCCGCTAGCGTATCTCCCGCAATATAATCCATGACGATGCAAGCAACCCCTTCCGGATCGGGAGGATAATAATCCACGATCGCCGGGAGGTGCGGATGGTCTAATTCGCTCAGCAGTTGCGCTTCCGGCAAGAAGCTTCTCCTCTCGTCCGGCAACGGACGAGTAAGCTTTAACGCTCTCTGCTTACAGCCGAGCCGAATGTCCTCCGCTAAATAAACGCGCCCCATCCCTCCTTTGCCGATCGGCGTCAAAATCCGGTACCGCTCTCCGTAAAGTTGCCCGACGTGAGCATAAGACCATCTTGG
The DNA here is from genome assembly GCF_014107495.1 of Cohnella cholangitidis. GTDB lineage: Bacteria > Bacillota > Bacilli > Paenibacillales > Paenibacillaceae > Cohnella > Cohnella cholangitidis. The sequence continues at coordinate 6,148,302 of NZ_CP041969.1, read as the reverse complement.
CACCGTTGCTGTATCTGTTCCTGCATCTGGCATCCCCCTCTTCAATGACGGAATAAAAAAAACCGCACCACGGAGCGAAACCTTGCGTTAGCAAGACTTCGCCCGGATGCGGGATGCTTTCCCGATACGGTGATTTATTTTCTCTTCACCCACATTGTAACTTCTTCCCGATTGTGAAACAACTGTTTTACTTTGCGAATATCGAATTCATGGCTGTAATCCTCCATGAGATCCTGAATGCTCTGGAACGGTTTGCGATACATCAGCTTCAACGTAATGATTCCCGAAGCCCCGGCCGACAGCACGTGAGCAAGTTCCGAAACGATGCGGCAAGTGTGATACGGATCCCAGCTCATGTCGCATACGAGTAGATCGAAGCTTCCCGGCGCGAAGGATACGTCGGCGGCGTTGCGCCGCATATGGCGCAAATTCGGATGCAGTTCCAACGAGGGATCCATCTCCGCCGGATCCACCGCGGTCACCTTCAAGCCTCTATCGAGAAGCACGGACGTCCATCCTCCGGGGGCTGCGCCCAAATCCAGCGCGTTCGAGAACCGATTGAGCGGCAAATCGAACGCCCGCTCCGCTTCCAGCAGCTTGAATGCCGCCCGCGAGATCAAACCTTCGTCTTTACGGAACCGAACCGCTCCGCCCGGCCAATCCGACAGGTTGTCCTTGGGCAGCGAACAACCCATATACAGCTTCTTCTTCGTCGCGTACACCGATACGATCCAATCGGATTCGCGCGCTACGGCTTCCCCGCCGAGCTCGCGTACGACGGAAGCGATAATATCCCTGCCTTCGGCGGATGTATAAGGGAATGGGCTATCCTGCTCCTTGCGGACCTGAATCGCGACCTTCTTGCCTAGGACGCGTTCCCCCAACGTCGCGGCGTAGGCTTTCAACTTAAGCGCGGTATCGTCCGAGCTCTCCGAAACATCTTGCTCAACCTCAATCGGGAACATATGCCTAAGGAAAATCGGCTCTTTGCGGCGAAGATCGGTCAGCAATTGTGTCGTGTCGTGTTCCCCGCTCGTAAAGGAGAACGTTTCTCCAGGGGCTAACCCCGATACTTTAGTGCCCTTGATTCTTCTACGCAGCTCTTCCATTGCATAAGGGGAAAATCCGGGATTCGCCGTTCCGACGAATGTGATCATTGTCCTGCCACCTTCCCGACTTCGATCCACGGCCGGTCGCCCTTCCAATTAATCTCGATCGGCAAATCGTAAGCTTCGCGCAGCTTCTCCGGCGTAAGCACATCGCGTTTAAGACCGGTCCCGACAAGCTGACCCTGCGCCATCAACGCAACATGAGTGAACAACGGAATGATCTCTTCGATATGATGGGTTACGTATAGCATGGACAACTTATTCGTCGATAACTCGGATAAGGCATTAAGAAACTTCTCGCGTTCGTACAAATCCAATCCCGCGCAAGGCTCGTCCAAGATAAGCAATTGAGGAGAAGCCATCATCGTACGCGCTAGCAGCGCTTTCTTCCGCTCTCCTTGCGATAAGGTACCGAACGGTTGCTCGGCCAGCGAACGCAAGCCGACTCTGTCCAACTCCGCGTATGCCCGCTCCCGAACTTCGTCCGCTACTTCTTCGTAAAACCGCAAATAAGCGAACGCGCCGCTCGCCACGATTTCCCACAACGGATCCCTCAGCGTCATTTTCTCGATCAAGGAAGGGCTTATGTATCCGATTTGCTTGCGAACTTCCCTCACGTCTACTTGGCCATAACGATGGCCTAGCACATCGATCTTGCCGGAGGTCGGAAACAAATAACCCGTAATCATCTCCAGAATCGTCGACTTTCCGCAGCCGTTGCGTCCTAAGAGCGTCCAGTGCTCTCCGGGATTGACCGTAAGATCGACTCCGCGAAGAATTTCCCGTTCACCTCTGCGAAATGTTAAACCTTGTAAATGAATCATGATCTATCCCTCTCGTTCCTTAACTGTTCCACAAGCTCCGTGACGGAGGGGAACCGATATTGTTTGATCCAAGTTCCGTTATCGCGTTTAATCAGCAGACACGGCACGCTCTCGATTTGGAACGTTTGCGCCAAATCCGGCATGACGTTAATGTTCGCCGACATCACTTGCACCTCGGGAACGATTTCTACCGCTACGGCAAGTATGCGCTTGGCCGCAAGGCAAGTCCCGCACAACGGCGTATGGACGAAAAGCGCGAACGGCGTCGGCGTGAACGTCCACTCGCGTTTCCAATCGCCGGCATCCCATTCACGCATCGCCGTTATCTCCCGACGCGACCGCATCAAGAAGGGTTGATGGAACCGGCCCGTCATGAATAATAACGCCTGGCGGGTTCGCCGCTCTAAGCTCGGCAACCATCTGAGCTCTGCCCATGGGGCTCGAGGAATGGACGAAAATTTCCTTCGGGTATTTCCCGCTTACGATAATGCCGCGAACGACCTCAAGACCGTTAGGTTGGCCGTAACCAAGCTCGAAATCAAGCGATAAGAAACGGACGTCGCTGACGGACAGAAGCAATAAGCATTCTTCCGCCGAACGGGCCGCGATGAACCCCCGCGGGCAAGGTCTTACGTCATCTAAATATACGTTAATCATTTGAACGCCTCCCCCGACAATTGCTTCACGAGCGTAAGCTGATCCCGATGCGTCCCGTCCATGCTTGCGGGCGTCTCCAAGACGAAAGGAACATCGAATAGCTCCGGCGTTGCGAACACGTCCAGGAACCCCTCCCGGCCGATCCAGCCTTCCGCGATTGCGGCGTGGCGATCTTTGCGCGAACCGGAAGGATAACGGGAATCATTCAAATGCACTGCCCGAACATGATCCCAGAAGCCGATCCGCCTCGCTCGTTCCGCGAACGACGACCATTCTCCATGCTTCCATTCCCCGCTGGCGAACAAATGGCACGTGTCTAGGCAAAAGCCGACTTTGTCCGGCTGCTGGACTAGAGAACGAATTTGCACCAATTCCTCCGGCGCCGTCCCCATCGGTCCGTGATCTCCAGCTTGATTTTCCAACAGGATGAGCGCCTCGCCGTGCCAATGCTCGGTTACGCTATTGATCCATTGTATGATATTTCGATAGCCTTGTAACGGATCTTTCCCTTTGCCATGCCCGAAATGAACGATCACTCCGATCGAACCGCAAGCCTCGGCAATGTCTAGATCGTTAAGCGTGCATAGCGTCATTCTCCGCGCCGCTTCGCCCTCCGAAGCCGGGTTGACGGGATATGGCCCGTGAGCGATCGAGGAAATCCCGTGCAGCCTGCACCATTCGGCGCATTTCGCGGCATCGGTTCTGTTGAATGCCTTAAGCTCTAGCGTGCGAGGATTTTTCGGGAAATACTGAAACGCGCTTCCTCCGATGGAAACCGCGTATTCGGCCGCTTTTCTATACCCCTGTCTCGTGCTTACGTGGCTTCCGGCTCTAATCATTTTAGGACCGTGGTTGACATACGGGACAGTAAAACATTTTGCGGCCGGTTAACGTTTCCAGCTTAATCTCCGTACCGCAATCATAGCAAGGCTCCTCTTGACGGTCGTATACCCGGCATTTCGCATTGTAGCCGCCGGTCACCGTATCGCTTGTCGTGAGCGGATGTTCCATGTAACCTCCAGCTTCTTTAGCCTCCGTAAGTACTTTGCGCATAGAGGTATAAAGATGTTCAATCTGCGCCTCATCCAACTCGTTAGACGATAGAGCAGGATGAATCTTGGCATCGAAACAAATCTCGTCGCTGTAACAGTTGCCGATCCCGGCCAAAAACCGTTGATCGGTTAACGTCGTCTTCAGCTTCCCTTTTTTCCCGGCTAATCGCTTCTTGAACGCTTCCGACGTCAAGCGCGAATCGAACGGATCGGGTCCGAGCTCCTTCAACTCTTCGATAGCCGCCTTTGCGGTAATCCGATGGAGATAACCAAGACGCAAGCCGCCGAAATACAGCGAATAGCCGTTGCCGAATGTCAAAATGACCTGAAAGTGGCTATCCTTCTTCGGCCCTTGTTCGCCAAACGCTAGCCATCCTCCGAGCATAAGATGAAGGTGCAAACGACGTCCGTCATCCAGATGGAAGAGTAAATGCTTGCCTTTGCGCTCTACGAAGAGAATGCTGCGGTCCGTTAGGCCCGCTGTGAAATTTTCGATCGATTCATTAATCGTAGCCTCACGATTGACGGTAACGCCAGTAATTTTCTGTCCGCATAGAAGCTCCGATAGTTGAGAGCGATAATGTTCCATTTCCGGTAATTCCGGCATTTTATGTTCTTCCCTTCTGCTCGTAAGCGCACCAAGAATAGGAGTCGCGAAAGTTTAACCCTTCGCTTGCAATAATTCGTTCAACAACTGTTCCAATTGGTCCGGACTTCGCACACCGCATCGGGGGACACCTCGGCCGCCGCGCAATGCTCCCGCCAATTGTCGGCCGTACACAACCCCGTCAACACCAGAATCGAAGGACAGCCGGCATTGCGAGCCGCTGCCAGATCCGTATACGGATTGTCCCCGATCACCCATGACTTGTCCGGGGCCGTACCGGATATTTTCAACGAATAATCCATAAGAATCGTCGACGGCTTGCCGATGACGATCGGCTCCACGCCCGATGCCGTTTGAAGCATCGCTCCTAGGCTTCCCGCTCCGGGAAGAAATCCTCCGTCGACCGGCAGCAGACGGTCCGGATTCGTCTGCACGTAAACGGCTCCATTCAGCAGATGTTTCACGGCAACCGTGATCTGATCGTACGTGACCTTTCGATCCAATCCTTGAACGACGATTTCAGCGCGTTTGCCTGGTTCGCGTTCATCCAGTACACGCAATCCGGCATCCGTCAGCGCGACGCGCAAACCTCTTTCCCCTATAACGTATGTATCGGCACCGGGATGTTGCATCTTAACGTAATACGCGGCGGCAATGGCCGACGTGACGATCGCTTCATCTTCCGCCGGAATTCCCATGTGCTCGAGATGTTCCGCTACCTCTTCGCGCGTGCGGGTTGAATTGTTGGTCACGAACAGACAGGGCAACCCTCTGCTCTGCATGGACGCGATTAGCCGATCCGCCCCCGCAATCCGTTCGTTGCCTCGGTATAAGGTACCATCCAGGTCGAACAAGAGCGCTTCCGGCACGGAGTATTCCTTATTCTGATTAAGAAGTGAAATCATGATGTGCGTTACTTCCTTTCGCGCGACGCTTTATCCTTCAGTCTAGCTACCCTGCGTTGCAAAGCTTCCTTCTCTTCTTGCCGCTTCGCGGCATTGCTAATGAGCCTGGTTCTGCGCAAAGATAATTCCAAAGCTCTCTCCGCATAATTTAATGCCATTAATAATTGTTTGTCGCGATGCTCGTAATAGATCGCCAGCTCCACGTGGGCATCCAGCTTAGGCAAGGATGAGTTTTCCGCCTTGTCCGCGGCTCTTCTCCACAGCGGCAGCGCTCGTTCATGCTGTCCGGCGCGCTTGTAACGCGCAGCCAATGCCAAGCTCCAACCGCCGCCTTCGGCGACGTCTTCCATCTCGCTCAGTCGGGCGAACAGCCGCTCCGCGATTTCCGTGCGATGATGTTGTTCCAGCCAACAAGCGGTACGAAACAGTTCCTCGCCTTCGAGACCTTTGCGATCTTCTATTGCTGCGTTACCGCTTAATAACAATCCGAAGTGAACGCAGAGAGAAGCCAAAGTCAAAATATCTTTCTCGTTATGGGCATAAACGCCATGGAGATGTTGACCGTTGCCGTCGGCTAAGTATTGAAAATATAAGGACGGAGCCAAAGATCCCGGAACGTCGTGCCCTCTCTGTATGCCTAGCCTGGCTTCCTCAACCATGCTTAACCGGCAGGAGGGCAGCGTGTTCCGCCATAGCGCTCTCGAAGGATGCAGAAAATCGAGATGGTCCGGCTCCTGCCCGCTCTGGCGCCAGCCGTTTAGAATAAAACGGTTGACGATCACGGGCCAATCGAACGTTCTTCCATTATAAGTGACTAGATGCGTCTTGTCCTTCATATGTCCCAATAAATAAGTAAGCATGGCTCTTTCTTCGCCGGGATGACGGATAAGGGTCTGTTCGACGACGAAGGCTCTCTCGGTATAATAACCGAATCCGATCATGAACGGAACGTTACCCGTACCTACGCCAAGCCCGGTCGTTTCGGTATCGAGGAACAAGAGGCCGCGCGGTTCGATCGAAGCGGCCGGGCTTTGTCGATTCTGACGCGAAGCGATCGGCTGTAGATGAGACGCGACGGAAATCAGATCCGCCAGATCATAGCTGCCATGCTTGTAAGGCAGCGGATACTCTACCTTTCGCAGAAGAAACTCGCCTGCCTCGTTACGGTGAAGATGAACTCCGATACTCGCGAAATCCGGCGATAGGGGAGACGCTTCTGCCTGAGCCGTCGATATGGATTCCGGCGCGACCGTAGGATCAGCCGTGCTTGCCCGCAATCGGCCAAGCTTTTCCCTCAATCCGCTCATGAGCTTTCCCTCGTCCCTTGCAGCAACGTCAGCGCCAGATCTTTACCCAATAATCCCACTTCTTCGATCGGCCCCACGCAAGCCGGGCAACCGCTTAAGCAGCCGCAACCCGTAATCAGCCTCTGGGCTTCTTCCAACAGCTCGTCATGCTTCTCGTATAGACGCTGGCTTAAGCCGATGCCTCCGGGATATCGATCGTAGAAGTAGATCGTCGGACGTTTCGTGTGCGTCGACTTCACCTGAGGCACCACGCGAATATCGAGCGGATCGCACATTAAGTGCAACGGCGCGAGATGAATCAGCACGTTCGCGAGCCCTAACAAAGCCATCTGCATGTCGTTGGCGCTGCGCTTGCCGGATTCTTCCTCCGAAAACGAAAACCAATAACCGCTCGTATGCAAGATTTCCTCCGGCAAATGGATCGGACCCGAACCGATGTTCTCATGCGTCCGTAACCGGATTTTTTTGAATATCGTCGGTTTGGCCATCACCGTGACCTCGCCGTACTGGCGCTCAAGCGGCCCGGAGGACGACTCCAGGTCGACGTGAAGCACCTTAAGTTCCACAGCCAGATTCGCGTCCGTAAAGTAATCCACGTTCACTTCTCTCACGTATGCTTTTTTCTCCGGATAATCCAGCTTCTCTACTTGGTATTGTACCCCTTCGTGCAGGTATATCGCTTCCTCGTGTATGAGCGTCGGAGCGCTGAACCGGTCTACTTCGCCGATTACGCGATGCCCTTCGGTCTGATCGATGATCACGAAGTTCTCTTGCGCCGCCGAGCGCAGCGAGATATTATGGGCCGGGAATGCTTGCTCCATCCAGTACCAGCGGTTGCCCACTCGATGAAGCACCTTCTCCTCCGCTAGAAATTCCAGCAGATCCGTCAGCTTCTCTCCGCCGAAGCTGTCTCCCTCCTCGAAAGGAAGCTCGTAAGCGGCGCATTTCAGATGGTCGAGCAAAATGAGCAAATTGTCCGGATGGATCCGGGCTTCTTCCGGCGGACGGCCTAAGAAGTAATCCGGATTCTGGATCAAATACTGGTCCAGCGGATTGCTACTGGCGACGAGGAACGTCACCGAGCTTCCTTGTCTTCTTCCCGCCCGACCCGATTGCTGCCAAGTGCTGGCGATCGTTCCCGGATATCCGTTCAACACGCACGCCTGCAGCTGCCCGATGTCGATGCCGAGCTCCAGAGCGTTCGTGCTGACGACTCCGCGTATTTCTCCGTTCCGCAAGCCTCGTTCGATTTCCCTGCGCAGCTTGGGCAAATAACCTCCGCGATAACCTCTAATAGACTTCTTGCCAAGCTCGTGTTTGATGTTTTCCTGCAAATAGGTAAGAAGAATCTCCACTCTTACCCGGCTGCGGGCGAACACGATCGTCTGAATGCCGCTTTTGAGCAGCATCGCCGCAAGCTTCTGCGATTCCAGTACGCTGCTCCGCCGAATGCCGAGCTGCTTGTTGACGACCGGAGGGTTGTAGAACACCATGTGCTTCTCTCCGGTCGGAGCGCCATTATCGTCAACGAGCGCTACCCGTTCGCCGATTAAACGTTCAGCGTGCTCCTGAGGGTTGCGAATCGTCGCAGAAGCGCATAGAAACTGCGGATTGCTGCCGTAAAACCGGCAAATCCGCTTCAGTCTTCTAATGACGTTAGCGACATGGCTTCCGAATACGCCTCGGTAGGCATGCAACTCATCTATAATAATGTACTTAATATTTTCGAAAAGCTTAACCCATTTCGTATGGTGCGGCAATATGGCCGAATGGAGCATGTCCGGGTTCGTGACTACGATATGGCCGGCGTTGCGGATCGCCTGCCGCACGGTAGGCGGAGTGTCTCCGTCATAAGTATGCGTCTTGATATCGGCTTCCATGAGGTTGGCGAGCTCCTGAAGCTCGGCTACTTGATCCTGGGCCAACGCTTTCGTCGGGAACAAGTACAGCGCTCTAGCGCTGTCATCCTCCAGAAGCTTCTGGATAACCGGAAGATTATAACATAACGTCTTTCCGGAAGCAGTCGGCGTAACGGTTACGATGTGATGCCCGTCGGCGACGGCTCGAAAAGAAGCCGCTTGATGCGTATATAATTGCGTAATGCCCTTCTGCTGGAGCGCATGGGCAAGTTTAGGATGCACGTGCTCCGGCAACCGAACCGTCCGCGGCGGCTTGGCGGGCTGGGTATGCCAGTACGTTACGTTCTCCATCAGCTCCGGCCGGCTTCGCAGCAGCCCGAGCCACTCCTCCACCGACTCCGTTTTTTCCGTCCACGGATTCATGGCAATTCTCCCTAATCTCATAATACATCCATTGTACAGAATACATGTTCGCACATCAACGGGAGTCTATAACCGATTTTCGACAAATGCGTTCGTTAAACGGATGAATTGTCTTCCCGTTTCGCAACAATAGAGCCAAATGCGACAATTCGTGTCGGCTCCTGCGCTTTCCCGGGAAAGTATTTCCCGCTGAAGAAGATCGAGCCGACCGGCCTCATAATGGCATGCCCCATAAAAAATGCCCTTCCGAAGCACGCAATCAAGCGAGCTATCCGAAGGGCATTACTTGCAAACTATTAGATTAAACGTATGGAGCTTCCCACGCTTTCTTATACCATCCGATCTTTTCGGCCACTACGTTCATTTGACCGTCCAATCTGACTTCGGCCCGATACGGCCAATCTTTTTCCCGCCAAAAGCGAAGATCGGTCCACGTAACCAAATAACTTCCATCGGACTCGACCGACCAGCTGACGTATTCGCGTTTCGCGAATTCCTGCAACGTCCTGACCGCGGAGACATGGCGCGTAGCCTCCACGCATTCGTGATGCGAACTAAAGGGCAAATGCTTGCAAGGAAGCCACCTCTTGCCGTCGATCGTTCCCATCTCGTAGCCCTCGTCCGTTTGGACGACGTATTGCCAACGAAACCACCATAATCCCGGGAGAACGTGTACCGCCTTCCAGCGACGATACCTTCTTCTGACTCTTCGAACGACGACTTCGTGATGGACGATTCTCCATGCGACATACGCTATAGTAAGTCCCCATGAAATTGCGCAAGCCCACTTCGCGAGCGGCCCCGCCCCTGAAACCGCAAATATGACCGCTGATGCCGTATGCGCGATAACCAGCAAAGGATCCGTTAAACAAACGGCGTCCAGATGAAGCCATGCTTTGCGGAAAGGAAGCAACATCTGTACGCCGTAGGCGTTCGTCCAATCGAATAACACGTGAAGGGACACGGCGGCAAAAGCAAAACCCATCAGCATGAAAATATGCTCGCCTCCCCCCCACCCCCATGACGCTAATGCACCGATTGCGGCGGCCCATGCGAACCATGCGGGTATCGAATGACTAAGTCCGCGGTGGTGCCTCAGATAAACATCCTGGCCCTTCCAGCGAAGGATAGAATCCAGATCGGGCGCGTGCGAACCCATAAGCGTAACGGAAAGAACGGCAGCCGCCAACCACGGCTCGGAAGCCACTTCCGGGCTAAATGACGCAAGGCCGGCCAACGTGACCCCGAATAACAAATGCGAGCCTGTATCCACTAGTCATTCCCCTTTCGTTAACGTTACTTCCAACATAACAGAGTACTGTTAACGACAGATTATCCTATTTCGAGGTTTTGCTAATTGTGCCATTATCACGAATAGCAGCGCGTCGTTTGAACCATACTACTCGTCGGGCAAGCGAACTCAAATGAATCAAGGAGTGACTAACAGATGGCCAAACCGGACGACCGCTCAGACAATGTAGCGAAGCTGCAAGAAGCCGTTCAAAACACGATCGAGAATCTTGAGGAATCCGAGCATTATCTCGATGAGCATTCCGAAGAATTGAATCCGCAGGAAGCCGATGTTCTTACCGCCAAAAACGAAGGACGACGTAATGCGATTCAAAGCATGCGCAGCGAGATCGAAGACGAGAAAAACGCGAATTCGTAACGATGAATTAGAATAGTACTAATCGGAAAAAATCCCCGGAGAACGCACTCGTTAAGAGGCGAACTACCGGGGATTTTACGTTTCCATTCATTATTTTACGTCTTCTCGACGTTGAAATACTGCGCTTCCGGGTGAGCGAATACCATAGCGGACACGGATGCTTCCGGCTCCATCATGAACCCTTCGGTCAGATGGACGCCGATATCCTCCGGTCGCATAAGCTCGAATAGCGGAGCTTGATCTTCCAAATCCGGGCACGCCGGGTAGCCGAACGACACCCGGATGCCTTGATAACGGGCTCCGAACCGCTTCTTCATCGTCATATCCGCAGGGTCCGGGAATCCCCAGCTATCCCGCATGATATGATGAACGCGCTCCGCCATACCTTCCGCGACTTCCAACGCCGTCGCCAGCAAAGCATGGGAGCGTAAATAATCCCCGCTTTCCTTCCACTTCTCCCCTTGCTCGCGCGCGCCTTGGCCAGCGGTGACAACAAGGAATCCGACGCTGTCCATAATTCCGCTCTCGACGGATTTCAAGAAATCCGCTAGGCACAGGAACGGCTCTACTTGTTGGCGAGGGAACGTAAACCGCTTCAGCACCCGGGACAGGTCCTCGGGATCGTAGATGATGATATCGTTGCCTTCGGATTGGGCCGGGAAGAAACGATACATCGCTTGCGGATTCAACCAACCCTGCGCCTGCGATTGTTTCATGATATCGTCGACCGTCTCTTTCAGGTTCACCGTTCTTTCGTCCCCGGCGGCGAGCAACTCGTCTACGTTGCCTTTCAACCCAAGGTGATGACCGAGCAGCATCTGCATGTTCACATAAGGAAGCACGTGAGACATCGGATAATCCCTCAATACGTGCCGGTCGTAATCCGGCGGCGTAAATACCGGCGCATCGGGCGAAATGTTGGAACGGCGTGCTCTCGTCAGCTCCGGAAGCACCTTCGCAGGTTGTTCCGCCTCTTCCGCCAGCTTCGCTTGCGCTGCCCAGTGCTCTTCGATGATACGCGCCCGATGGCCGGGATCGCTCAACTTGTTCGCGAGATCGAGGCCGTCCATCGCGTCCTTCGCATAGAGCACAACGCCGTCGTATTCGGGGGCGATCCGGTTTTTCGTGAATTTGCGCGTTAGCGCCGCGCCTCCGACAAGAATCGGAGCGTCTATTCCGGCGTTGCGCAAATCCTGTGCCGTGATGACCATCTGCTGCGCAGACTTAACTAGCAACCCGGATAATCCGATCGCGTCCGGATTTTCCTTGCGAGCCGCTTCGATGATTTGATCCGGCGGCACTTTAATGCCCAAATTAATGATTTGATAGCCATTGTTGGACAGAATGATCTCGACGAGGTTTTTGCCGATATCATGGACGTCGCCTTTGACCGTCGCGAGCATGATTTTCCCTTTGACCGCCGACTCCTTCTTCTCCATGTGCGGCTCTAGCTGAGCTACCGACGCTTTCATGACCTCGGCGCTCTGCAGCACTTCCGCTACGATTAGCTCGTTATTGTTAAACAGACGTCCGACTTCCGACATCCCGGCCATAAGAGGACCGTTGATAATATCGAGCGGCGCGTATTTGCCTAACGCTTCGTCAAGGTCCGGAGCCAGCCCTTCCTTGCTTCCTTCGACCACGTAATTGGCAAGGCGTTCTTCGAGCGTAAGGTTCTCGACCTTAACCTTCTTCTCCACCTTCTTGTCGCGGAACGCGGCAACGAATGCGGCTAGAGTGTCGTCATTCGTATTGTAAAGCAGATCTTCGGATAGTTTCCGCTCGTGTTCGGGAATCGATGCGTACCTTTCCAGCTTCTCGGTGTTGACGATGGCATAATCCAATCCGGCTTTCGTACATTCGTACAGGAATACCGAATTCAACACTTCGCGCCCGGCTTCAGGCAAACCGAATGAAATGTTGCTTATACCAAGAATCGTCTGGCAAGCAGGCAAAGCTTCTTTGATCAAACGAATACCTTCGATCGTTTCCTTGGCCGAACCTATATATTGCTCGTCTCCCGTTCCGACCGGGAATACGAGCGGATCGAAGATCAAATCTTCCGCCTTAAGTCCGTATTTATTCACGAGCAAGTCGTGGGAACGAATCGCGACATCGCGTTTGTCCTCGCGAGATATCGCTTGTCCCCTCTCGTCGATCGTACCGACGACGACGGCAGCTCCGTAACGGTGCAGGATCGGAACGATTTTCTCGAACTTCTCCTCTCCATCCTCAAGGTTAATGGAGTTAATGATCGATTTACCCTGTATATATTTCAGTGACATGTCGATGACGGAAGCATCCGTCGTATCGACCATGAAAGGTACCTTTACTTTTTTCGTGGCGAATTCCAGAAACTGCTTCATATCGGAGGACTCTTCGCGATCCGGATCCTGAAGGCAAATATCGATGACGTGCGCCCCCGTCTTCACTTGAGCTCTTGCGATCTCCGACGCTTCTTCGTACTTGCCTTCCGCGATCAGCCGTTTGAATTTACGCGATCCCAGAACGTTCGTACGCTCACCGACCATGTACGGTCGGTTATCGTTCTCGATATACACCGTCTCGATACCGGAAACCGCGGGTGGATGCTCCCCAACGATCTGACGCGGAGACATACCCTTCATCGCTTCCGCCATGGCCGCGATATGCGCCGGCGTTGTCCCGCAGCAGCCTCCGGCAACGTTAATCCAGCCTTGCTCGGCGAATCCTTTCAATTTCTTCGCCAAAGAATCCGGGGATTCGTGATAGTTACCGTTCTCATCCGGCAAACCCGCGTTCGGATAACAGCTGACGGCGGATTTCGCGATACCTGACAACGTTCGAATGTGATCGCGCATGAATTCCGGACCGGTCGCGCAGTTTAATCCCATCGAGATCGGATTCAAGTGCTCTAGAGAGATGTAGAAGGATTCGATATTCTGTCCGGCAAGCGTCGTTCCCATCGGTTCGATCGTGCCGCTGATCATGATCGGCAGCTCCTGCCCCATCTGTTTGAACGCTTGGCGCACGCCGATGCTCGCGGCCTTAACGTTCAAAGTGTCCTGACACGTCTCGATCAGAATGCAATCGACTCCGCCTTCAATTAAAGCGACGACTTGGTCCTGGTAGTCGGCGACGAGCTGGTCGAAAGTTACGCCGCCCGTAACGGAGAGCGTCTTCGTTGTCGGCCCTAGAGCTCCGGCCGCGAAACGCGGTTTATCCGGAGTGGAATATTTGTCGCACGCCGCGCGAGCCAACCTGGCGGCAGCAAGGTTGATCTCTCTGGCTTTCTCGGGAATATCGTATTCGGAGAGGACGACGGCGGTCGAGCCGAACGTATTCGTCTCGATAATATCCGCGCCTGCTTCAAGATAAGCTTCATGTATGCCAGAGATAACGTCGGGACGCGTGAGAACAAGGAGCTCGTTGCATCCGTCAAGCTCTTCGCCGCCGAAATCTTCCGCCGTCAGATTCGCTTGTTGGATCATCGTTCCCATTGCACCGTCGAGTATAAGAATTCTGCTTTTCAGCGCCTCTTGCAGAGACGGTTTATTTTGCGTTAAAGTCATAATTAGTTCGCTTCCCCTGTCTGTCAAATCATTAAACTCTATAGTAACAGAATCCATCAGGAACGAAAAGATGTACATCGACAGTGCTTCGGATTTGGACTATAATAAATGCATAAATTCTTATTGGGAAAAGAGGAATTGAAAATGGCGCAAATTCGTATCCGTAATACTAACGAACGAATTGAGAACGAAGACCAAGTACTCGAGTTTCTTACAAAACAAAACGTTTTGTACGAGCACTGGGATGTGAGCAAACTTCCTTCGCAGCTGTATGAGAAGTTCGTCTTGTCCGACGAGGAGAAAAATACCCTTCTATCTTCTTACGACACGGAAATTCGCGATCTGGCCGAAAGACGCGGTTACAAAGTATGGGACATCGTCGCCCTGTCCGAAGCAACGCCGAACTTACCCGAGTTGCTGAAAAAATTCGAGCAAGTCCACACGCACACCGAAGACGAAGTTCGTGCCATTACGGCCGGTCGTGGAATCTTCATAATTAAAGGCGATGAGCAAACCGGATATTTCGATGTCGAACTGAGCGCAGGCGACGTCATTTCCGTACCGGAGGGCCAGCCTCACTTCTTTACCTTGATGGATAACAAGGCCATCGTCGCGGTTCGCCTATTCATCGAGCCGGCAGGTTGGATCGCCGATCCATACGAAGATCCTACGTTCGTAAAGTAATCATCTAAACGTTATAGGAGCCTCTCCCCTGACGGGAGGGCTCCTTTTTTGTTCGTTGCCTCAACGCTTACAAGTATTGATGCCCAACATTCTATACATGAGACAGAATCTCATCAATCCTGTTAACATCACCGGGATTCCCAACACTCCGATAAATTTCATATTGCCATCTACGATGAATAACAGACTGATAAGCGCCATTCCTAAGAGCATCCGCAAAACCATATCCATGCTTCCTACGTTTTTCATTCGTATCCCTCCGTTATTTTCCGTTTCCTATTTCCATAGTAACGGTCAACGGACTAGTCCTTCTGTAACTAAGTCACAATAAGTCGCAAAAAAAAGCCTCCCGCATCGAGGCGGAAGACTGTTTACGTTTATCCCAATTGTTTGAGTAGTCCGTGAAGCTCGGTCAGCGACTTGATCTCGTAAGCCGGAATGATCTCGTCGTTACGAACGGCACCGTGACGATTGATCCATACCGATGTCATTCCGACGCGATTCGCGCCAAGAATATCGGTCGTCAGCTTATCCCCTACCATGATGCCTTCTTCAGGGGAAATCCCGATTTGCTCCATCGCGTGAGCAAACAGTTTCGGCGATGGTTTGCCTTCGCCGAAGTTGCCCGAGATGACGATGGAATCGAAATAAGGAATCAGATCGGGCATCCCGTCCAGCTTCTCTTGCTGAAGGTCGGGAGAACCGTTGGTCAGAAGCAGCAGCTTGTACTTGCCTTTCAGCTCGTCCAAAACGGCGAATGTTTCCTCGTATACGTACTTCAAATTGCGCCGTTGGGCTGGGAAAAATTCAGCTAATTTCCGGCCTAGCTCGGGGTTGTCCACGCCAACCGCGGCAAGTCCTTTCGTCCAAGCGTTCACGCGATAATCCGGTGCCAGTTGCTGCAGCTTACGAAACATCGGATGTTCTCCGCGTTCGAATTTTCCCCACAGAGCTTCGAATGGATTGATCCCGATCATCTGCGTAAATCCGAAAGTTTCGTAAGTTTCGTACAGCGCTCGGGCTTCGCGACGCACGGACGCTTCAAGCTCTTCCTCATTCAGTCCGACCGCTTCCGCGGCCAATCTGCAAGTGTCCTTAAACGCCTCGCTTACGCTCCGGTCGTCCCACAATAACGTATCGTCCAAATCAAACAGAACAGCCTTGACCGACATGGTGATTTCTCCTCACTTCTTTTTAACTTCCCAATCAATCTTATGAAGCTCCGTGAACGTCTTCAGCCTTTCCTCCATGCGTTCGATCGGGAAGCGATTCATTAATCGCGAGAAAACCCAATTCGCGCCCTTAACGGATTCCACGATGACATACCCCGGTTGGATCGTAATTTTACGAATTTCAGTCGGACGCAATGTTTTATACCCGGTAAACTTACGCGTTTCAAGCGTGTCTCGGCTGACGGCCAAATAAGGACGGCGCATATAGTAGAACAACGCTAGGACGACATAACATCCGATCGTTACCCAGAACAGCGTCTGGTCTTGCATGAAGGAGTCGGACCAAGGCTGCGCGAGCGTAATATATAACACGATCAGCATGAGCAACAAAATCGGAACGACGTAATTCCGTCCTTGAAAACGATCGATCTGCGGCGCGCTGGAGCTAATGCCTTTTTTGCCTTCTTTTTTGCGGCGCTTGTTAATTTGCTTAGAATTTTTCTCAACCATTCGTTCCCATGAGCGGGACATAAACTTCCTCCTTATTAATGCTTGATCGTAGGCTCGCCCGGTTCGTCGACGATCTCGATACGATCCAGTTCCTGACGGAAATTTTGTTTGAATATTGAAATATATTGCCGACGGAGAAGATCGCGCTCGGCTAGCTCGCTCTCGTTCAAGCCTTCGGTTTTATTTTTACGGGATAACTCGTTAATTCTATTGATCAATTTGTCCATTTCCATTTCAGTCTCACTCCCCTTTCAATCCTACTCTACTTTGCCATTTTCGCAGATATGTTGTCAAGAAGAGCGCATACGCAAAAAAAAGACCGGAAGTCTCCGGTCTGGAAGTGTTGTTAAATATAGGTTATGGAATTATCCGAGCCGGTATAATCAATGACTGGCCAACACTGACCTCGGAAGTAGACAGCCCATTCCTTTGAACGATATGATGAACGGCTTGGCGCGTATCCATGGAATCCTTCTTGTAGTCTCTGGCGATTTCCCATAGCGTATCACCGCTGTCTACGGAAATTACAATCTCCTCGCTAGTAGCAGGCGTTGTTTCTTCCGAGGAAGCGAATGTATGGAAAAGCGCGAAACCGCTAAACAGAATCAGGAATGCGAACAAAAAGAAAACGCTCCTTGCAAACTTCCAATTCCGAGCCGCGGAAGTACGCTGCATGACAGCACGTCCCGACTTATAAGGAGCAGATTTACGGATGTTAGATACGTTAGCAGAGCCTACGGTTACCCAAGAATGCACCATTAAGTTCACCCCAAACATTTGTTCTGGTGTCATCGTAACACGAACGTATGTTCATGTCAACAAAATTCGGAACGTTTGTTCGGAAGAACGAATGTTTGTACGAACTCGGGTTCTGTGTTATAATTTGTCATCATGAGCTAATACATAGGGAGGGTTTGGCGTGTCCAAGATGTCCAATCGCCAGAATTCCATACTTGAATTCATCAAGAATGAAGTACGGGAGAAGGGTTATCCTCCTTCCGTCCGCGAGATCGGCGAAGCCGTAGGGCTCGCTTCCAGCTCTACTGTCCACGGTCATCTCGACCGCTTGGAGAAGAAAGGCCTTATTCGTCGCGATCCGACCAAACCTCGGGCAATCGAGATTCTCGGAGACGAAGACGACTCCATTTACAGAATCTCGTCCTCCGTCCGTCCGATCCCCCTCTTAGGAAAAGTTACGGCAGGGGTACCGATTACGGCTACGGAGAACATCGAGGAATACTATCCGCTTCCAATTAATATGGTAGGCGACCAGCCGGTCTTCATGCTTTCCGTAGCGGGCGATAGTATGATCGAAGCCGGAATCCACAACGGCGACTACGTTATTGTTCGTCAACAGCCTACTGCGTTGAACGGAGACATTGTCGTCGCGATGACCGAAGAAAACGAGGCAACCGTCAAAACCTTCTACAAAGAGAAAGACCACATTCGTCTTCAGCCCGAGAATTCCAGCATGGAGCCTATTCGTTTGCCGAATGTGAGCATTCTGGGCAAAGTAATCGGCTTAATCCGATCTTTCATGTAAGATCTATCGTTGTTTGTTTACAAAGGACTGTCTCAGTTGGTCGATTGATGACCTGTCGAGGCAGTCCTTTGTTAGTTAATGTGCGCCTATGGGGATTTTCATCTTTATCTATAGACTCTGCTAGAGGTCCGTTTCCGTTTCCTCTCTAAAACTCATCCCTCATGAATCTTGCTTAAAAATAATGTTGTCTGTCATTTCTACGCTTAACCTCAAAATTAAATGTATTAATACAGTTAAAAAGTTGATAGTTAGCCGTGTTGGCTAAAATAACTGGATTTATACAGTTATCCTGTGTGAAACCCGCAAAATTTATAGTTATTGAAAGAAATAAACGTATTTATACATTTATTTCAGTTGATTGCTCGGATTTCTTATCATTTAACTGTATTTATACAGTTATTCATTAGTTCGGGTTGCGGGGTTGCGGGGTTGCGGGGTTGCGGGGTTACGGGGTTACGGGGTTACGAAAGAAAACCCCTCAGCGCCAAAGCGCCGAAGGGTTCCGTTCCGCTTATTAATACATCGTCAAGTACTGGTCGCGTTCCCACTGGTGGACTTGCGTCCGGTACATATCCCACTCGATTTCTTTCAGCTCGTAGAAGTGGCTTAACGCATGATCGCCAAGCGCTTCGCAAATAATGTCGTCGCGCAGCAATTCGGCGAGAGCTTCCTTCAAGTTGATCGGAAGGCTCGGAATGCCTGCGTCTTGACGCTCTTCTTCGCTCATCACGTAGATGTTGCGATCGACCGGCGCCGGAATCGGCAATTTGTTGTTGATTCCGTCCAAGCCGGCTTTCAACATGACGGCGAGAGCCAAATACGGATTAGCAGCCGGATCCGGGTTACGAACTTCGATACGCGTGCTTAAGCCGCGGGACGCCGGAATCCGAATCATCGGACTGCGGTTGCTTGCGGACCAGGCTACGTAACAAGGCGCTTCGTAACCAGGCACGAGACGTTTATAAGAGTTGACTGTCGGATTCGTAATCGCCGCGATTCCGCGGGCATGGCGCAGTATGCCTGCCATGTAATGACGGGCAACGTTACTTAAGCCGAGCTTGTCGTTCGCGTCATAAAAGGCGTTCTCTTTGCCGCGGAACAACGAT
Organism: Cohnella cholangitidis; assembly: GCF_014107495.1. Lineage (GTDB taxonomy): Bacteria > Bacillota > Bacilli > Paenibacillales > Paenibacillaceae > Cohnella > Cohnella cholangitidis. The sequence continues at coordinate 6,129,324 of NZ_CP041969.1, read as the reverse complement.
TGATGAGCGTGCATGCCGGAGCCGTTCATTCCGAACAGCGGCTTAGGCATGAACGTCGCGTGCAAGCCATGTTGGCGCGCGATCGTCTTAACGACGAGCTTGAACGTTTGAATTTGGTCTGCCGCTTTAATGGCGGGAGCGTATTTGAAGTCGATTTCGTGTTGGCCCGGAGCGACCTCATGGTGAGAAGCTTCGATTTCGAAGCCCATCTCTTCCAGCATCAGCACGATATCGCGGCGGCAGTTCTCGCCCAGATCCGTCGGCGCCAAGTCGAAATATCCGCCTTGATCGTTAAGCTCCATCGTAGGGTTGCCCTTCTCATCGGTCTGGAACAGGAAAAACTCCGGCTCGGGACCGACGTTCATCGTCGTGAACCCCATCTCTTCCGCTTCTTGCAAAGCGCGTTTCAGAATGCCGCGCGGATCTCCCGCGAACGGCGTTCCGTCCGGCATATAGATGTCGCAAATAAGACGGGCGACTTTATTCTCCGTAACCCACGGGAATACGACCCAAGTGCTCAGATCCGGATACAGGTACATGTCCGATTCCTCGATGCGAACATACCCTTCGATCGAAGAGCCGTCGAACATCATTTTGTTGTCGAGCGCCTTCTCCAATTGGCTGACCGGAATTTCCACGTTCTTGATCGATCCCAGCAAATCCGTAAACTGCAAACGAATGAACCGAACGTTCTGTTCTTTGGCAATCCGAGTAATGTCCTCGCGGGTATAAGTCATGACAGCCTCCTAGAATGCTTCATATTAGTCTTATTTGTTTTTGAAAAACGGGATAACTCGCCCTGAATCAGAGAAACCTGACCCGGCCGCTTGCCGGTCATGAGCTGTTGCTTGAGCATCCGGTGAAGCTGGGAATCGCTCATCTCGCGTCTCTTGACTTCGGATACCTCGTTAATAATCGTTCCTTCGTTCTCGTCCTGCCCTACCGGGTTCATGACTTGTTTGATTCCGGCGATATTTACGCCCTTCTCGATCAACGATTTAATTTCCATTAATCTCTCGACATCATTGAAAGAAAATAAACGTTGGTTGCCGTCCGTACGAGCCGGCTGAATCAATTCGTGCTGCTCATAATAGCGAATTTGGCGGGCGGTTAGGTCGGTCAGCTTCATTACGATGCCGATCGGAAACAACGCCATATTCCTGCGAATCTCGTCGCCCATGTCATACCAACCTTCCAACTTGACTTGTTGTTATTGAAATCACTTACATTGTACCCTCGACCCCAAAACATGTCAAGGCATGTAAGGTTTCTGGCGACGAAACTCACAAATATCCGCGCGTCCGAAACTCCTTAAGAGCTTGTTTTACGGCAAACTTCACATGCGCGTAAGTGAGCCCTCCCTGCATATAGGCGATATAAGGCTCGCGAACCGGAGCGTCGGCCGACAGCTCCAAGCTCCCCCCTTGAATGAACGTTCCCGCAGCCATGATGACGGGATGCTCGTAACCCGGCATATCCCACGGTTCTGGCACGACATGGGCATCGACCGCCGCCGCTTTTTGAATCGATTGAACGAAATGAACGAGTTGATCGGCGCCATCGAATCGGATCGCCTGAATAAGATCCGTGCGGGGATCGTCCCAACGGGGATGAGTCTCGAAGCCAAGCTTCGCGAAAATCGCCGATGCGAAAATGCTGCCGCGAACGGCTTGTCCCACGAGCAGCGGAGCGAGGAACAATCCCTGATAGATCGAACGCGTCGTTCCGAGCATCGCTCCGACTTCTCCACCGATTCCGGGAGCCGTCATTCGATAAGCGGCGAGCTCGACCAAACGCTGTTTGCCGGCGATATATCCGCCGCTAGCGGCCAGACCGCCGCCCGGATTCTTGATGAGCGACCCTGCGATCAAATCGACGCCGACTTCGGTAGGTTCCTTCTCTTCCGTAAACTCTCCGTAGCAATTATCTACAAATATGATCCCTTCGGGACATATCGATTTAATACGGGATACCATCTCTCCGATCTGATCCACGCTGAAAGACGGCCTCCAGTCATAACCTCTCGAACGTTGGATCGCGAACACTTTCGTTCGTTCCGTCGTCGCGGCCGCTACGCCGTCCCAATCGACGCTTCCGTCCGCTTGCAACGGCACGATTTTCGAATGGACGCCCCAATCGGCCAATGAACCTAATCCGTCTCCCGGCTTGCCGATGACTTTATGCAGCGTATCGTACGGCCGCCCCGTAACGAACAGCAGTTCGTCTCCGGGACGCAAGCAACCGAACAAGGCTGCCGATATCGTATGCGTTCCCGAAACGAGATGCGGTCTTACGATAGCCGCTTCGGCTCCGAATACGTCAGCGTACACGAGATCGAGTACCTCGCGGCCGCTGTCGTTATATCCGTATCCGGTAGACGCCGCGAAATGAAAATCGCTCACCCGGTGCTTCTGGAAAGCACGAATAACCTTTCCCTGATTGTTCTCCACGATCCGATCGATGACGCGAAACCGCGAAGCCGCCAGTTCTTCCGCCGCTTCCGCCCACTGCTCCCATTGCTGCTCAAACTCTGTTTGTATTTGGACCTGCATTATGTTCTCCCTTTCTGAATCGAAAAAACAAACGATATTTACTCGGATGCGCGATATGGCTCGAGCGCTCGTCCCGATTTCTCCATGTCCGCCGGATTAAGCCGAACGCTAAGCACCAGGAAGTCCTCGTCCGTATCCTGCTCCAAGACTTCGCCGACGCGGTATACTAATGCCGCCAAATCGCCGCGGGACGCCGGAATCCGGAACTCCGCCACTTCGCCGAGAATCCGATCCTCGATCGCTTCCCTAAGACGCGTCATATCCTGCTCGAAAAAGGCGTTTACCCGAATCGTGTCCTGCCCGCCGGTCAACATCGACAAAGCTTCCTCCGAGCTGAGATCGATTTTGTTATAAACGATCAGAGTCGGTTTGCCTCCCGCGCCAAGCTCCTGAAGCACTTCATCCACGACCTTCTGCTGACGAACGCGCATAGGAGACGAAGCATCAACGACATGAAGCAGAAGATCGGCTTCCGCCGCCTCTTCCAAAGTGGCGCGAAAAGCCGCTACGAGATCATGTGGCAAGTTCTGGATAAAACCGACCGTATCCGTTAAAATAATCTCTTTGCCGCTCGGCAATATCAAGTTGCGCGAAGTCGGATCCAAGGTGGCGAACAGCTTGTCTTCCGCCAGGACGTCGGCTTCCGTCAACTGTCTAAGCAAAGTCGATTTGCCCGCGTTCGTATAGCCGACGAGCGCGACCTGAACCGCGCCGACTTTGCGCCGGCGCTCGCGATGCAGGTTCCGATGGGCCGTTACCGCTTCTAATTGGCGTTTCAGCTCGGTAATCCGGTTGCGGATGTGCCTGCGGTCGGTCTCCAGCTTCGTTTCGCCCGGTCCCCTCGTACCGATCCCTCCGCCTAGCCGGGATAGATTTTTGCCATGACCGGACAATCTCGGAAGCAAATAAGACAGCTGGGCAAGCTCCACCTGAAGAATGCCCTCCCGCGTCTTGGCGCGTCCCGCGAATATATCCAAAATGAGCTGGGTGCGGTCGATAATCTTCATGTCCAGTATTTCTTCCAGGTTGCGCACCTGCGCGCCGGACAACTCTTGATCGAAGATCGCGGTCGTCGCGCCGGTCTGCTCCGCCAACTCGCGGATTTCCTGGGCTTTGCCTTTGCCGACGAAATATCTTTTGTCCGGTACGTCCAGGTTTTGCATAATGGAATCGATAACCGCAACGCCGGCCGTATCAGCCAGCGATGCGAGTTCTTCTATGGAATGCTGCGGGTCGGCGCCCGATCTTCTGACATCGTCGGTGACCAGACTGACAAGCAACGCTTTTTCCTGTTCCCCGGCTCCCGTTTCGTATGTACTTTGTCTCATTCATAACCCTCTTTCTCATTGCGGTTAGCGCTATGTCAAATTACGAATATCCTCTGGGCGAATCGCCATCAGCTCAGACCGCCCGGGAGATTGAACCGGGTATTGGGACAAGAGCCGAACCGCTTGATTGCGAATGGCCCGCTCCAAAACGTTGCGGACGTATCTGGCATTGCTGAAATCGTATTCCGAATCCGCCTTCTCCTGAACGAGCAACTGGCGCAGCTTGAACAGGGATTGGGGCATCAACGTGTAATCTCTTTCTTTCGTCATGCCTTCGGCGATCTGCACAAGCTGATCGACCGAGTAATCGGGAAACTCCATCTGGATCGGAAATCGGGAAGGAAGTCCCGGATTCGTCATTAAGAACGTCTCAATCTCCAGCGTATAACCCGCAAGGATGAGCACGAACTGATTTTTATAATCTTCCATCGCTTTCACTAACGTATCGATCGCTTCCTTGCCGAAGTCCTTCTCGCCGCCTCGGGCCAGACTATAGGCTTCGTCTACGAACAATACGCCGCCCAGCGATTTTTTAACCAATTCCCTTGTCTTCTGAGCCGTATGCCCGATGTATTCCCCGACGAGATCCGCTCTTTCCACTTCTACGAGATGTCCTTTCGCAAGCAGCCCCATACTCTGAAACAGCTTAGCGAGCAGCCTCGCTACGGTCGTTTTGCCCGTACCGGGATTTCCTTTGAAAATCATATGGTAGACGTGAGCGTGGGCTTGCAAACTGGCATCCTGACGATACTGCATAATCTGCAGCAAAGCGTATATTTCGTACACAAGCTCCTTAATGTTGTCTAACCCGACCATCCGGTCGAGCTCCTTCCGCCATTCCGCCCATGGACCGGATTGAGGCAACGTTTTCGAGCTTCCCGAAACATCCGCCGCATTCGCGGTTCCGGGCGCCGAATCGTGTTCCGAATTACGCAAAATCACGTTGATCTGGCGGGAGGGCCTTTTCTGCGCGGCCGAAGCTTCCCTTGCGTCCGACGTGCTCGCTTTAGCGTTCATCAAGCTTCACCCCATATGGCTTGTGTCGACGAATATGCCGCAATACCAATGTATTCCGTTCGTCCGATCCCTAGTCATAGGAAGAGCTTAGTGGCGAGCCATTTCGTATAGGCAAGTACTTCGCGGGTTTCATGGTAAGACATCTTTAACACTTTGGATTTCGTTATGCTGACTTGAACGGGATGATATCCCACCTTCTCGGCGATATCGGCCGCTCTGGATCCATGATAGTCGTGGGTCACGATGACGGCGGACTTCCAATCATGATCTTCCATGATTCGTTGCGCGAAGACCAGATTCTCGTATGTGCTCCTGGACAGCGAGTCCATCAGGATTGCGCCCGCAGGCACCCCCTGTCCGATCAAATAGTTGCGCATTCCTTCCGCCTCTGTAATCGTCGCCCCGTTGGCGTCCAATCCGCCGGTCACGATGAAGCTCTTGAACGATCCGGATCGATACAAGGCGAGCGCGTGATCCAACCTTTCCTTCAGGCCCGGGCTTGGCTCGTCGTTCCACAAAGTGGCTCCAAGCACGATGCCTACGTCTGCTTGAATAGGAGTACCCGGAGCCGGCGTTCCTTCGAATCGGGTAATCCAATAATACAAAATCGAGCACCACGCGAGAAGCGCGATCGCACCTGCCAAAACTAACCATAATGTCCACTTCAGCCACCTCGGACGCCGTTTGGGAACAGCATAGATCAATGACGTTGGGTATCCTTTACCTTTGGCAAATCCGTTCATTAAACGGTTCCTTTCTCCCACCCTAGCTTGTCGAGCAACTGTTTACGATGCGTCAAGCTCAGGTCGAAATACGGAAATTTATTGTGATTAATTAACTCCATTAAACGTCTAGCCGTTTTCTGCGCCATCGCTGAATCTCGGGGAGTGATCTGCCCCTCGTCGAGCGCCTCTTCCAGCTCATCCTCGTCAAGCAGAAGCTTCTCTCCCGTCGGCAGAACGACGATGTCCAGAAACAAATCATCGAACCACGGCACCTGCTGATCCGTAAGCCCTTGGATTTTGCAAATATCGATATACCACTGAACGACCTGTCCCTTGTCATCGAACATCGTGGTGACCACGAAATGCTCTCCGCGCGGAAAATGCTGCATCCACAAATAACCGCGATCGGCCAAGCACATTTTACGGCCGTTGTATTCCTTCCACAATGGATCCCTCAGCTCATGGATGCGATATAAAGTGACGAAACCTCTGAACTGAGGCTCTTCCATAGGGATGCAAGCGTAGCTTTTCTTTAAGATTCGCCGCCAATTGGCCCGATCCGAAAATTTACGTTTCATAGGCAATTCCTTTCCGTCCGTCCAACGATAGTATGTGACCCATTGCTGCCTCATAGACAGCTCCATATACTCAAAGCTTACCACAACTTGCCTGCGCGAACCAGTTGACTAACCGCCCGCTCCACTTCCGGATACACAAACAGCCGAACCCGGCCGGGTTCGGCTGTTTGTCGTTGCTTATCCGTTTATCATGGCTGCGCGGAGTTTTGTACGGGGACCTCTTCTGACTGCGTCACTGCGTTCTCGTTGGGAGAAGGAGATGGCGAAGGGGTCTCCGACGGACTCTCCGTTGGCGGCGGCGTCAGGGAAGGAGATTCGCCCGGAACCTCGATCTCGATCGGAGGCGGCTCCGTGGCTTCGCCAGGTTCCCCGGATTGATCCGGCGGGATGTTCTCCCCGTCCCCCTCTCCGGGAGGAGGCGTGACTTCCATGCCGCTCGTAATCGTGACCGTGACTTGCTCGGAAGGCTCGCTTTCCAGCTTCTTGTCAGCTTGATAAGCAGTAACGTAATAGGTGAACGTCTGATCCGGCAATATGGCAAGATCGTCGTACGCGGGTTCCGCCGTTTCCGCCAACAGCCTGAACTCCGCCTCGTCATTGCCTTTGCGGTAGACCTTGTAGGTAATATCTTTGCCCTCGACTGGTCCCCACATCAATTCAACCGTGATCAACTCCGGCGAGTAGGAGGCCATTAGCCCGCTCACGCCCGGAAGCGTAGGTTCTTCCTCATCTTCCTGCATGTCGGCAGGAACGGGGAAGCTTTGGCGTTTGACGCCTTCCAGCGCCTTGGACATGACCGCCGAAAACAATTGCGCGGATTTGCTGCTGCTGGAATCCAGCAAGTGCTGCTTGTCGGTTTCGTCGTATCCCATCCATACCGCGGCCGTCCACTCCGGCGTAAACCCGACGAACCAGGCGTCGCGGTTCTTGCTCGTCTTGTAGCCCGGAATGCCGGCCTGCGTCGTCCCCGTCTTACCGGCGACCGTACGGCCGCTGATAGCCGCTCTTACTCCGGTACCGCCCTTCTGGACGACTCCTTTAAGCAAGTCGGTCACGTAGTAAGCGGTTTTCTCGTCCATGACCCGCTTGACGTTGGAATCGTCGTACTTATAAATGGATTTTCCCGAGCTGTTGACGATTTCCAGTATACTGTGCGGATCCTGCAGCTTCCCTCCGTTCGCGAAAGCACCGTATGCTCTTGCCATTTGGAGAGGGGTAACGCCGCGGTATAATCCGCCTAACGCCGATGAGAGGTTACGGTCTTCTTTTTCCAGATCTATGCCGAGTTTCTCCGCGAAATCCATTCCTTTTCCGATTCCGATTTCATTAAGCAACCAAACCGCGGACACGTTGCGGGACTCCTTGATCGCTTCTTTCATCGGAATAGCTCCCTTGTAGCCGTTCGTGTTCGAAGGACAGTAGTCTCCGTAACATTTTTTCTCGTCCTGCACGAGGGACCAAGGGAAGTAGTCTCCCGTCTCGATAGCCGGACCGTAGTCCATGATCGGTTTGAAGGAAGAACCGGGCTGCCGCTTCTTCGTCACGCGGTTCCAGCCTTGCGTCTCGTAATTCCTTCCCCCGACCATCGCGATCAACGAGCCGTCATGCTGATCCATGATGACCATGGATCCTTGAACGATCTTGTCGTCGACGCTCTTATCGAACCGTTCGGCGTTGGCGAACTCCTGTTCCATCGCCAGTTGGGCTTTCGTATTTATCGTCGTCTTAATGGTATAACCGGCGCTTCTCAATTCTTCCTCGGTTAGGCCGGTTCTTTCCACCGCTTCGTCCACGACGTAATCGACGTAAGTCAAATACTTCGCGTTCTTCCCGGTTGCCGCCGTCGCCTTGTATACGACCTTTGCCGCGGCTTCCTTCTCTTCTTCCGTTATCAATCCTTGGTCGAACATCAATTTCAGCACGACGGCTCTGCGCTCCATCGATTTCTCCGGATTGGAGATCGGATTATATACGCCCGGAGCTTTGGGGATACCGGCCAATGTAGCCACTTGCCATAACTTCAGCTTATCGAGATCGGACACGCCGAAATAGTATTTCGCCGCCGTCTTGACTCCATATTGTCCTTTACCGAAATAAATCCGATTCAGGTAGAGCTCCAATATTTCCTGCTTGCTCTTCTGCTGCTCGAGAGCGAGCGCGATGGAAGCTTCCGTCCCTTTGCGGAATATCGTCTTGTCGGCGTTCAGGAACAAGTTTTTGGCCAACTGCTGCGTAATCGTACTCGCGCCTTCCACGGCGCTTCTGGCGATAATATCTTTCACTAGCGCTCGGCCGATCCCGAGCAAATCTACCCCGCTATGCTCATAGAACCGCTTATCCTCGGTCGCCACGAAAGCGTCCTGCACGATTTTCGGAATATCAGCGAACGGCACGAATTCCCGATTTCCTTCGGCAACGTATAGCTTGGCTACCTGATTGTCGTTGCTGTCCACGATAATCGACGCTTGGTCCAAGTTCAATTTATTAATATTCGCGCTGAGAATGCGCTCGCCGTTCAAGATGACTAGCAAATAACCGACGACCGCGCAAACGATTCCGAACAACGCCACGAAGAAAAGCCAGATTAGCGCAGCCTTTTTTCTTCCTTTGCGAGGTCCTTTGCCTTTCCCTTTGCCTTTAACCTTACCGTTCTTTGACCCTCTTCCCGCTATGCCCGAATTGCTGTGAACTTCAGGTTGGTTCATCTTATTCTCCCCTTCTATCCGGTACTCTCTCTTTTCTCTAATTTACCCAACATAAGCGACTCTACCCGTAGCCGGATCGATAGGCCCCATAAAGAAAGAACAACCCGGTGAGGGGTTGCTCAGGTGCCGGCCTATTGTGTTAGACGCTTATTACCTTGGAAAAGTTTCACGAACCCGTTGCCCGATGGACTTCGGATTAATTGTCGGATCCGCTTTCTTGATGCATAAGGGAAACGTTGCGCTGTGGCATAAACGTGCTGATCGCATGCTTGTAAACCATCTGTTGGCGCCCCTCGCTATCGATCACGATGGTGAAGTTGTCAAAGGCGCGGACAACGCCGCGAATTTGAAACCCGTTGGTCAAATAAACAGTGACCGGAATGCTGTCTTTGCGAAGTTGATTGAGAAATGTATCCTGGATGTTAATGGACTTGTTCATTGGCCGTACCCCCCACCGCTACTCTGATTTATGAAGAAATATATTCAATATCAATCTTAAACTTTCCTGCTATTATAGCACAAATCCGCGGGAAAAGATCGTTGTTTTTTGCCGCTTCGCCAACATCTACCCATTCCAGCGCTTTCATGTGGCGAAACCAGCTCAGCTGCCTCTTGGCGAAATGCCTCGTGTCCCGCTTGAGAATGGCTACCGCTTCCTCGTAGCTCGTCTCTCCAGCCAAGTATGCCGCAATTTCCTTATAACCGAGTCCGCGCATAGAGACCGAGTCCCTCGGCACGCCCACTTCCAGCAAAGAGCGAACTTCATCTACCAAGCCGTCCGCCAGCATGGCATCGACGCGTTGCTCGATTCGGCCGTACAATTCCGCGCGATCCATCGTCAACCCGACGATGCACAACCGATAAGGAGACTTCTTGTCATCCCCGCGTTTCTGCTCTTGCGACTCGGACAGCGGCTTGCCTGTCAGACGATAAACTTCCAGCGCCCTTATGACCCTGCCTTCGTCGTTCGGATGAAGCTTGGACGCGGTAACCGGATCGATCGCGTTCAAGCGATCGTGCAACGCCTGCGCTCCGTGTTCGCGCGCGAAGTCGCGCATTTCCGCCCTGTACGCTTCGTCCGCTCCGATGTCCCGGAATTGAAATCCGTAACAAACGGACTCTACGTATAATCCCGTCCCTCCAACGATAAACGGCAGCCGGCCTCTGCCATGAATATCTTGAATATGCCGCTTGCACAAGCTTTGAAACTCGGATACGGAAAAAGGATGCTCAGGCTCGCAGATATCGATGAGATGATGAGGAACTCCTTCCCGGTCTTCGGGCATTAGTTTAGCCGTGCCGATGTCCATGCCGCGATACACCTGCATCGAATCTCCGCTAATGATTTCCGCGTTCAAAGCTTGGGCCAGCTTAAGGCTAAGCGCGGTTTTGCCGACTGCTGTCGGACCGACCAAGACGAGCAACGGAGGACGGTTGTCTTCCGATTCGTTATTCAATATCTATCACTCCGTATGCTACCGACGATGCGGATACCCGGGCTAGGCGGAAGCCCAGCCGTTCGAATCGGCCGCTGTCGCGATGATCTTTAAGCACCACTTTCTTGCGGGCGACGCGGATCGCCTCCCTAACGGCATCGGCCGACAAAGGTTCTCTCAGAGCTTGGGAGCGAAGCGGAACCATCGAGCTCGAGGTCGTGACGGGGCGCTCGAACATCGGATCGAAATAGACGACGTCTACGCTATTGTTCCGCATAGAGGCCAGATGCTCCGTATGCCGTCCATGAACGGGTTGAATCGCTCTCATTGCCTGATCGATAACGGGAATGCCCGTCTCGTACGTACGAAGGCCCTCCCTCACGATCGCATGCAACAGGCGCGAGGCTTCCAATGCTGTGACCTGCCCCTGTTGTCCAACCGCATAGCTGAACACTAGGGAATCCGAGCATAACCCCGCCGTGCAATCCAGCACCGAATCGCCGGGCATAACTCCCGATACCGCCACAAGCGTATCTTTGCCCCCAGCTATTAACCTCTTTAACCGAACAAGCGCCATGCTCGGGTGAAAATAAAACGGCGGCTGCCCCTCCTGCATGAGCCGGATTTCCCGGGGACCGACGACGACAATCTCATCCGCGTCCCAATTCTCGCGCAAAGCGCGAATCGTTTTGTTAGCGCGCGGAACATACGCGGCTTGCAGTTCGGAAGCTAACAGATTTGCCTGATTTACCGTGCAAGCCGACGGGCTCTCCGAGGTCGTAACGATCAAGACGTCACCCGCTTAAACATTTTTTCGAGCTCGTACGTGCTGAAGCTTACGACGATCGGACGTCCGTGAGGGCAAGTGTACGGCTGCCGGCATGCGGCCAATCGTTCCAGCAGCTTCTCGCCGGACTCTCTCGTGAGCGCTTGATTGGCTTTGATGGAGGCTTTGCACGAGCACATAATCGCCGCCTTCTCTCTCAAGGCATGCAAGTCGACGCTGCGCTCTTGAATGACCCATTCCGCCATTTCGCGCACGATCGCGGCTTCGTCGCCGCCGGGAAACCAATGCGGAACGGCACGTATAATAAAGGTATTGCCGCCGAAATCCTCCATGTATACGCCCGCGCTTTGGAATGCTGCCATTCGTCCGCGCAGAACCGTGCCTTCGTCCGGCGCGAACTCCAGCGTAACCGGTAGAAGCAGCTCTTGGCTCGCTTCCTCGGGTCGCCCGAATTTATCATAGTAAAATTCGTAGTGAATCCGCTCATGGGCGGCATGTTGATCGATTAAGTACAATCCCGTCGGATTCTGGGCGACGATGTACGTGCCGTGCAACTGCCCGATCCAGCTCAGTTCCGGAAACTCCGGCGCTTGAGGCTTGCGATCGGGCTGAGCGAATGCCCGTTCCCATACTTGTTCGGGGATTTTTTCCGCGACGGGCTTCTCCGTCCAACGGACCGAAGCGGCTCTCTCCGAGTTATAACTGGCGGTTCGTCCTGCCGGCGAAGCAAGTTCGCTCCTAGCGGGAAAAGCAGGACTAGAGGGATTCGGCGTTGAAACCCGGTACTCCGACTCGGGTTCCGCAACGACCGGTTGCGTTGAAGCAGCCGCCTCCGCGGGAACTTGAAAACGGATCTGGTCCTGAACCCATGTATGCGATTTGGGCGTGCGCGTCGCGGCGCCCGACGGGATATAGGCTTCCGAGCTCAGCGCCTTTTTAATCGCGCTTTCCACGAAGGAGCGCAGCTCGTTCTCTTTGCTGAATCTTACTTCAAGCTTGGCGGGATGTACGTTGACGTCCACCAGGCTTGGATGCATCTTCAGCTCTATAACCGTGAGCGGGAAACGGTGCAACGGCAACAAAGTATGGTAGGCTTGCATGAGCGGCTGAACGACGGCTTGGCTGCGAACGTATCGGCCATTGACCAGCACGGTCACCGCATTGCGATTCGCCCGCGTTTCGATCGGCATGGCGGTTAGCCCGTTCAGAGAGTAGTCCGGACTTTCGTCTTGCACTTCGAGCATCGCTTTCGCCGAAGCCGTTCCGTAAATCGCCGCTACCACTTGGCGAAGATCGCCGTTGCCCGGCGTGCGCAGCAGGATGTTGCCGTTATGGGAAAACGTGAACGCGATGTCGGGACGAGCAAGCGCTTGCCGGTAAACGACATCGGACAGATGTCCCAGCTCCGTCTGAATCGTCTTCATGTATTTAAGTCTGGCGGGCGTATTATAGAACAAATCTTTAACGACCATCTCCGTGCCCTTCGGCGCGCTCGTCTCCCGATTGGCGAGAATAGCGCCTCCTTCGATCTCAAGCAGTCGGCCTAATCCGCTGTCATCCGTTGCGCTTACGCATTTCACCTTGGCGACAGCCGCGATACTTGGCAATGCTTCTCCCCGGAACCCTAAGGTAGCGATCTGGAACAGATCTTTGCCCGTCGAGATTTTACTCGTCGCATGACGCTGGAAAGCAAGCAGGACGTCGTCCGGCTGAATGCCGCCGCCGTCGTCCGCAACCCGCAACAGCTGCAAGCCGCCTTCCTCCGCGGACACGTCGATTCTCGTCGCGCCGGCGTCCACGGCGTTCTCGATCAATTCCTTCAGGACGGAGGCCGGCCGTTCGACCACCTCGCCTGCCGCGATCTGATTCGCTAAATGTTCGTCGAGGGGACGAATGATACCCATGCCGATTCGCTCCTTCCTTTTAGCTCGCGATTAGCTTAATCGTGTCTCCCCCGGCGGAATACGTAAAGCCGGAGAACCATTTTTTCAACAACCTTACGTCGATATTGGATCGGCCATCTTTCATCTTCAAGCGGGAATCGGTAGTCTTGATCGTTTGAACCTGATCGCCTTTCGCAAGCGTGTAAGTATGATTTTTAGAATTATAGCTTAGTTTAGCGCCGATCACGGTCGCGGCCAGCTTCAGATTGACATACCAGACGGTATTTTCCTTCCAAGCTGCTCCAGGTTGCGCCATCCGCACTCCGTTGACCGTCAGGACGCCTTTGCCGGAAGTCACGGACAGTTTTTTGCCTCCCGCCAAACGGTAGGCGCCGATTAACTGCTCGGCAACCCCGTTCACGACCAGGTCCGGCGTCAACCCCACTTTATCTACTTTGCGTCCGGTCGGAGTATAGTACTCCTGTATCGTCACTTTAAGCATCCCGCCGCTCTTGACGGGGATAAGGGATTGCACGACGCCTTTGCCGTAAGTCTTCGTGCCGACCAGCTTGGCTACTCCGTAATCTTGCAACGCTCCGGAGAGCAATTCGGATGCGCTTGCCGAATTCCCGTTCACGAGAACGACGACGGAATAGGGTTTGGACGTGCCGCTTATATCTAAAGGCTCGTCAACGCCTTCCCGGTCGCGCATGTGGGCAAGAACGCCTTTCTCTACGAACGAGCCGGCAATATCCTGGGCGGCGTTAACGTAACCGCCGCCGTTGTCGCGCAGATCAAGCACCAATGACGTCAGCCCGTTCTTCTCCAGCTTCGACAATTGCTGTTTGAATTCCTTGCCTGCTTCCAAGGTGAATCCCGATAGCGACAAGTAACCTACGCCTTTGTCGAGCATCTTCGTCGTAACTACCGGAATTTGCACCGATTTTCGCGTCAATTTGAATTTCAGCGCTTTGCCGCCGCGCGTCACGCTTAATCCGACGACCGTACCTTCCGCTCCGCGCAGCTCTTTCTGTATTTCCGAAGATGATTTTCCTTTGAAAGATTTGCCGTCGGCGCCCGCAAGCACGTCGCCCGGTTGAACGCCGGCCGCTTCCGCCGGGCTTCCGGGTATGACATCCTCGACGTATACGACTCCTTGGTCCTCGATCATGACGATTCCGACGCCTACGAACGTTTGCTCCAGGGACGAATTGAACGATTCCCATTGGTCCTCGTCGAAATATTGCGTGTAAGGATCGTGAAGGGAATCGACCATATCTTCCATTTCCTTATCGGTCAATTCATCATCGTTAGGTTTGCTGAGGTGGTATTGCTCGAGCAGTTCTCGGACTTCCTCGACCTGATCTTCGGTGGCCCCTAACGCGACCGGAGCCCCTACCGTCAGTAAAGCGACCGTGAGCAGAAGAGCTAGAGCGATGCGCAATTTCTTGAATACGTTCATTAATGATCCCCGCTTTCCGCCAATTGGTTCCTCGCGTCGTTTAACCATTCCAACGCTTGCATAGGTGTCATTCTCATGACGTCAAGCTTTCTAAGCTTCTCTAACAGTTTATCGTTCGCGTTCGGTTTCGCCGGCTTGGACGGAGCCGTCGCTTCCGCGAACATGGAAAGTTGCACGATGCCGGGAGAGTGTTCGGCAGGCTTGCCCAAACGGGCTGCCGTTTCGTCCGTCTCGGTTAACGTCGCTGCCGTTTCCTTGACCGTAACGCTATTCCGAGCTGCGATGCTCTCGATGGAGCCGTGGTCGCTCAGCAGCGTATACGCGCGGGATACGATCGTCTCAGGCAATCCGGCTAACTGCGCGCAGTAAATTCCATAACTGGAATCCGCCGCGCCCGGCACCAGCTTACGCAGGAAAGTGACGCCGTCCGCGCTTTCTTTGACGGCCATGCAGCCGTTGCGCAAGCCGGGCAGCGAGTTCTCAAGATGCGCCAATTCATGGAAATGGGTCGACACTAGCGCTTTGCAGCCGATGTGGTCATGTACGTATTCGATGACCGACTGGGCGATCGCCATCCCCTCGTCCGTCGAAGTTCCGCGTCCGAGCTCGTCGATAATGATAAGGCTCTTAGAAGTCGCCTGTTCCGTCATCACTTGGATATCTTTCATCTCGACCATGAACGTACTTTGTCCGCCGACAAGGTCGTCGGCAGCGCCGATCCGCGTGAAAATGCGATCGACGAACGGCAGTATCGCCCGACGAGCCGGCACGAAGCAACCGATCTGCGCCATGATCGTAATCATCGCCACTTGACGCATGTACGTGCTTTTACCCGCCATATTCGGTCCCGTTATTAACAGAATCGAACCCCCGGAGGCGGTCAACGAGGTTTCGTTCGCGATGAACACTCCGTTCTCGTTCACCGATTCCACGACCGGATGCCTGCCGTCTTCTATGATCAGATCGTACCCGTCGCCTTCCGTCCAATTCGGTCGCGTATATCTCCTCTCGGCGCTCGCTTCCGCGAAAGCCTGAAGAACGTCGAGCGCCGCTACGCTTTCCGCAAGCCGCTGCAGCCTGGCCATCTGGCCGGCGATGCTGTCGCGCAAAGCGATGAAGCTCTCGTACTCCAGATCGAACATCCGATCTTCCGCTTCAAGGATAAGAGCTTCCTTCTCCTTAAGCTCGGGAGTGACGTATCTCTCGGCGTTCGCCAGCGTCTGCTTCCTCTCGTACCTTCCTTCCGGAAGATTGACCAAGTTCGCCCGAGTTACCTCCAAGTAGTAGCCGAAAACTTTGTTAAAGCCGATTTTCAAAGATTTAATTCCCGTTGCTTCGCGCTCCATCCGTTCCAGTTCGGCGATCCATTGCTTGCCGTTCTGGCTCGCCTCGCGCAGCTCGTCGAGCTTCTTGTCGTAGCCCTGACGTATGATGCCTCCGTCCTTCAGCGTCACGGGCGGTTCGTCCGAGATGGCTTTCTCGATGGCGTCCGCGATATCGGCGCACGCATCCATACGATCCGCTAACGCGCTCAAAGGCGACGCGTTCAGGCTTTGACACAGTTCTTGAATCGAAGGAATGCGTCGCAAGGAATTTTTCAGCGCGTTCAAATCTCTAGCGTTGGCGGTTCCATAAGCGATTCTTCCCGCGAGCCGCTCGAGATCGTACACCTCTCCCAGCTCGTCGCGAAGCTCCTTGCGCTTGATCCAGTCTTTATTTAAGGCTTCGACGGCATCCAGCCTGCGCTCCGCTTCGTCGCGGTTCAGCAGGGGCTGGTCGATCCACCGCTTCAGCAATCGCGCGCCCATCGCCGTTCGGGTCCGATCGAGCAAGCTCAGCAACGAGCCCTTCCTTGAACGATCGCGCACCGTTTCCGTCAATTCCAGATTACGTCTCGTGAACGCGTCGAGAGACATGTAAGCTTCGGAATCGTAGGCTTTAACGGAACGCAGATGCGCAAGCGACCGCTTCTGAGTCTCGTCCAAATAAGCAACAAGGCGCGACACCGCTTGTTGGCGAACCGCTTCATGCGCGCTCCAAGGCTCGTCCGGAAATTGGCTGACGAGTCTCGTCAGATCGGCCTCTTCCCGCACGGTTGTCAGCACTGCGCGGGACGTCGGGTTAAGATCGGCGTTAATCGCAGCGATCGATGCCTCGTCTCCGACCGCTTCCGCCGGCCTGTATACGTTCATAATGTTTTTTACCGCTTCGCGCGACTCGGCGAAGGAAGTCACGTACAGCTCGCCCGTCGTCAAATCGCATGCGGCTATGCCGACGCGTCCGCCTTGCTGCGCGGCCCCGACGATAAAATTGTTCGAAGCGTCGCCCAGCATTTTCGAATCCATGACCGTACCCGGCGTGACGATGCGGACGATCTCGCGCTTAACGACGCCCTTGGTGCTTGCCGGATCCTCCACCTGTTCGCATACGGCTACTTTGTAGCCTTTGTCGATCAGCCTCGCTATGTATCCTTCAGCGGCATGATGCGGAACGCCGCACATCGGAATCCGTTCCTCTTGGCCGGCGCCGCGTCCGGTTAACGTAATCTCCAACTCGCGCGAAGCGGTTATCGCATCCTCGAAAAACATTTCATAGAAATCGCCAAGACGGAAAAACAGCAAAGCATCTTTAGCCGTCGCCTTAACCGATAAATATTGCTCCATCATGGGGGTATATCCAGCCATGGTCTTCCTCCCGGTATCTTAAGCAGTACTTAACAAGTTCAATATCTCATTATAGCAAAAATGAATTGTACCGGGACAGCTTCCGTCCAAAAAGATATGCCCGGCTTCCCGAGACTCATCTTCCCAGAAGCCGGTTCGTATGGTTTAACTGACTTACGTCGGCGGCTCCGATTCCGAACATCGCCGCTTTCAATTCGAACTCCAGCCTTTCGAACAATCGGGACAGCTGCTCGGACGAATGCACGGCCGGTGCCAATAACGCCCGGCCGAACGAGGCAAGATTGGCGCCGAGCGCCAATGCCTTGGCGGCGTCCACGCCATTCGCCAAGCCTCCGCTGCCGATCAAGAAGACCTCCGGCAATGCCTCCCTAGTTTCCAAGATACACTGAGCGGTAGGCGTTCCCCAATCTTCGAACGCTTTTGCCGCTTCCCTCTTAACCGGATCTTCCGAACGATGTTTCTCCACTTCGATCCAGGAAGTGCCTCCCGCCCCGGCAACGTCAACGAAGGACACGCCGGCCTCTATCAGCGTTTTAGCCGCAGATCCGTCAATGCCCCACCCCACTTCCTTTACTCCGATCGGAAATTCCGCTTCCATGCATAAACGTTCGATCTTGCTTAGCAATCCGCTGAAATCGATATCTCCGCCGTTCTGAAACAGCTCTTGCATCCCGTTAAGGTGTAGAACTAGCCCATTCGCTTCCGTCATCTCGACCGCCCGGCGGCATTCCGCTATCCCGTATCCATAGTTCAATTGGACAGCGCCCAGATTAGCAACGATCGGAATGGTCGGCGCATACTTTCTCACTTGATAACTTCTTGCCGTATGCGGAACTTCTATAGCGGCCCTTAGCGAGCCTAATCCCATAGCCCATCCTCTATGCTCGGCGATTTCCGCCAACCGCACGTTGATTCGTCCGGATTCGTCCGTCCCTCCGGTCATCGAACTGACCATGAGGGGAACTTTCAAGGCGCGGGAGAGAAATTCCGTCGACGTATCGATCATCCGGTAGTCGATTTCGGGTAGGCCTTGATGGCGGAACCTGTACCGATCGAATCCGTTACCTTCGCTTCTTCCTTGCACGTCCTCTTGAAGGCAGACTTCGATATGCTCTCTTTTTCTCCGCCCGATATCCGGTTCTGTGTCCGGATGCCATTCTTTATGTTCCATTGTTAAAGCCCCCGTATGAGAATCATCATTGTCATCGCCTTGAACTAAGGTTGTCCAACAACCGTCCGAATTACGGCAAACGACGATAACCGATACAGCTTGTTCCGCTTTCGCGTCAATTTATCGGGATACGCCATTTCGTCCGGATATCCGCACCCTCATCCCAACTGCGTCCTCGAGAAATCGCATCGAACAAAAAATCGATGGGCTCTCGATAGGCTGCATAACCGGATGTTCCCGATATAGCCCGGTATATTCTTGAAACGGCCGTTAACAACGGTTGGCGTTCACCCGAATAGAACGCTTCGCGATACCGCTCTTCATCGAGCGGACGGTCGGTTGCGAGCTCGCGCGAGTGCTCCGCGGCGACTTTGGCAAGCGCGAAAGTCGCTAGCGCCAGACGGGGGGATACCAGCCAGCTTGGAGGCGTCCGATATTCGAATCCGCCATGCGGCTGGCGTCGCACGTCTCCAAGCGAGCCGTAGCGAGGACGCCTGCGCGCCGCTTCGGCCGGCTCAAGCAAGCGAAGCGGCAACGCGACCGCGTTATCCAGCGCGCGTAAGCGTTCGCCGGTTAAGGCCGCTCCGCTCAAATGGACATGGCCGCCTAACGGCAATCCGGGAACCGGCAGCCCGCCGGCTTTCCAAGTGAGCGAAGCTCCCGCCGTCCGTTCCGTCGCTAACGCAAGCAGCCGACGCAAATCCGAAGTCAAATGATTCGGATTTTCCGTGGGCCTAGGCCTTAGCTCGACTAAAGGCCAACGTTTCTCTCCCCGTATACGGACGGAATCGCACCCCGCTTCCCCTTTCGGCGTAAAATACTTCGAAGCCGGAACGACTCGCCCCTCCCTCGATAACAAGAGGAATTCCGGATCGGCGCCGAGCTTTACTCGCACTCCTCCGGACGTTTCCGCGGCCCAAGCGGCCGAGAACGCTTGGACCATTTCCCGCAACCGGAAAAGCGATTCCCCTCCGACCATCTTCAACTCCGCTGCGACCTCGGTGACGATGAGCTTTCCGCTCTCGGTTAACAACAGCTCGACTCGGCCATAGTCGAGACCAAGCAAATAAACCGCGCGCACGGACGTTCTTTCCGCCGCTTTCCAGATCGGATGCTCTTTCGTAATAAGCGATTTATTCCAAGGGTCATCCCTGTATTTAACCTCATTAAATTTCTTGGTATCCGGAAAGGATCGTCTCATCTCGATGGCATCGTGTCCCCAAACGAGCACCGTAATAGGGGTGCTTGATCTGGAATGATCGTCGGCTCTCATGTTCGCCGGGACACCTTCCCGTCGAAGCCGACGCTCTATCTCTTCGCTGCGCAGTGCCGCTACCCGTGCCGCGCTATCGTTCATGAGCCAAGGGGATAACGACGTTGCCGATCTCGATGCCTCAATACTACTCTCTTCCGCATTTCCGACCAGCATGACGCAATCGTGCCTTCCGGCCAAGGCAAGGTCGCTCAGCTCCGGCAGCCCCGTCCGCTCCAACGCGCTTCTACGCTTGCCGCCACTATTATAGAGCCATACGGTCCCTTCATGCCCAATCATTAGGAGCCTCCTCCCGCGAAACACGGGAAGGGCCGTCCCGCAGGCGGCGCATAAACGCCGAAGCCGAATGACCCTTCCCTATGTGCGCCGCTGCTAAAAACAGGCTTATCCTGTTGTTACGACAGGGCATCCGCCCTCGACTATTGTTCCGCCTCTGCATAGACTTAAGTACCGGCCGATGACCGAACCGATTACAAATCGTCTTCCAGTAAATCGGAATCGAGATCCTCGAAATCTCCATCGTCGCCAAGGCCGAAGTCGACGTCTTTCCCTTCGTCGTCGAATCCATTCGGATCTACTACGACACACACCTTCGTTTCCGCAACCATCGCCACGGCGAATTCCCGTTCGACGCGGATGAGCACGGATGAACCATTGGAACTGATCGTCGCTTCCACGCAATTAGGCTCCTGCGTCGCATCCGCAGAAACCTCTTCCGTGGAAGAGCGATGCTTCGGATCTACGTACGAAAGGGGAACGAGCTCAACATAGGAGATCGTTTCCTTCGCGACATCGGTTTGCGAGTTTTTGTTGTACGAATACCAGATGTTAA
The DNA here is from genome assembly GCF_014107495.1 of Cohnella cholangitidis. Lineage (GTDB taxonomy): Bacteria > Bacillota > Bacilli > Paenibacillales > Paenibacillaceae > Cohnella > Cohnella cholangitidis. The sequence continues at coordinate 6,108,891 of NZ_CP041969.1, read as the reverse complement.
TATCGTAAGACCCGATGACTTCGATTCCGTCCCCTGATTTCACCGCTTCATACTGATGATTGATGATCCACGCGCCCAGTATGCTGGTCGGGTGGTGCGGCGGCGTTACGGTGTGGGTAATCGTCGAGAACTTACGGCCTTTGCCGCAAACCGCCTTCGTGATGATTTCCCTGCGCTGCAGCCGTTTATCCGCAATAGCCATTTCAGTAGACCTCCTCCATACGATCAAGTCACTTAAAGTCTATGCAGGACATTCGTCTAGAGTGACAAAAATGTGTTCATGCAACCCGCAACCGTTTCCCGGCTCCGATAGACTCGGCTTCGCCGGGATAGACTTTACGTTTCATTGTATGATCGCTTGGGCGGAAATTGACTTTTGTTTTTTCTCGCGGCTCGCTATTCCCAAATAGCGCCTCAATTCGCGAGTGAGTTGAAAGAGAGCCGAGCGGGTCTCGAACTCGTCCCTGGTGGCCGGCAACGGCATTCCTCTGAAGCTTTTCTCCAATTCGGACAGCATTCGCTCCGTTTCGCCTTCGTAATAGTCCGATTTGACGTCCTCCGTCAGCCTGTCGAACAATACCGCGATCAGTTCGGCTTGCGGGACGTGCCGCGAAACGAACGCTACGGATTCCATCATTAATTGAATGGATTCCATTTGCTGCCTCCGCATCTGAAAGTACAGCTGCCATGGCTCGTCCTGGGGGATCAGCCTGTTTTCGCGCGCGCGTTGGGAGATTTCGATTCCTTCCTCGATGGCGGCTCCCGTCATGAGCACTTCCTCGCCGCTCCATACCGACTCCGGATTGCGCAAATGGATGGCCAGTTGACGGAAAATATCCGAGAAGCCCGACTCCGTGACGGCTCTCAGTTCTTTAAGCTTTCCATAATATTTAGGCGTATAGAGAAGATTAAAGACGGTCGCCCAACCCAAGCCGATCGCCAGCAACTCCAGCTCCGTGCCGATCACGCGAAAAGAGACTTCCCCTTTGGCGAATACATGGAAGACGACTACGGCTCCGGTAACGAGACCGTCCTTCAAACCGAATCTGGCGAACAAGGGAAACGCGATAAGGATATATAAGGATAATACCCAGATTTGAAAACCTATGGCTTCGAACAAAAGGGAAGCCAGCAGCAGGCTGAGAAGCGATGCCGAAAAACGGGCGAACACGGTGCGCAATCCCCGCCACCGCGTCGTATCCACTCCGAGTATCGCCAGTAATCCCGCCGACAGCGGGTTTTCCGTTCCGAACAGCACTGCCGTCCCGATTGCAGTCAGAGTAGCGGCAGCGGTCTTGATGACGCGAAATCCCATTAGCATCGTTTACCTCGGCAAGTTAGAGCTTATCGGGTATTTGCTCGGAATCGATTAATGCCCAGTAAGCGAATTTGGATTGAAGTTGGTGGTCGAACAGCAACGGCATATCGAGCCTCTCGATCGGGTATTTCGTTAACCACGTCGTACCGTCATCCGTGCCCCATAACGTTACGTTACTGATATTTTCGTGCAACTCCTCGAATAGATCAAACAACTGCTTATATCGGCGAGCTTGAACGACTAACAATCGTTCAGGAACTTCCGCCATCGTATCCGTACCGTTCGTATATACGCTAACATCAAGCTCGGTAATTTGATTATCCAATCCCAGGGCGGCGAACTTCTCGATCGATGCGCGGATTTCCTCTAGCGACGGATTCGAGATATTCACGTGCATTTGGTGCCCTACCCCGTCAATCGGAACTCCCTCTTCCCGCAAATCCTCGATTAAATCATATAATATATCCCGTTTCACCGGATCATGGGTATCATAATCGTTGATGTACAGACGAGCATGATCGACGCCCATTTCATCCAGTACTTCGCGCGTAACCCGGAACGCGAGTTTGATATAATCGGTGCCCGCGATTTGATACCACTTCGTATCCCGCAGTCCGTCCGGACGATTCGGATCGATAATTTCGTTCACGACGTCCCAGTCGGTAATATCGCGCCCGTATCGGCCAACGACTGCCCGAATATAGGTTTCCAACCGCTCAAGAAGCAGCTTCTTGTTCTCCGGCGTTGGCGTCATTTCCGCTCCGGCTTTATCCTTGAACATCCATTCTCCCGTTTGTTGATGCCATACCAAAGTATGGAAACGAATGTCCATCCCGTTCTTCTTGGCGAACGCGATAAGCCGATCGGTTTTGTCCCACGTGAATCGGTTCTCGGCCGGCATGATCGATACGGGCTTCATGACGTTGCTGCCGACGAGCGAATTGTAGTGCTTGCTGACTAACTTGGCGTATTGGTCCTTCGTCTGCTCCGGTTCTACCGCGACTCCGAGCTTAAACTTCCCTTCGAATTTCTTATACAGCCGAGGAATGTCTTCTATCTCCAATTGCGGAATATACGTAAGCTCGAAGTCGTCGATATAGTACGATACGTTAGGATTGCTCGATTCCAAATAGACGGTCATCGAATCCGCTTGCCGGTCCACCGTGTAAATGCCGGTAAACGGCACCCACTCTCCGTCCGTAACGTTGGATTCGCCTACTATCGATTCATACGAAACGGTCGACTTGATCTTGCGCTGCATCGTAAGCTTTAGCTTGGCATCCGCTTCTCCTTTCGCCAGCTTGGCCCAAACCTTTATCCGATACTTATTGCCTTTATGTATTTTGCCTGTTACGTTGAGAGACGGACCTTGAAACGGTTCATGGCGATTGGACGTGAACAAGCTATTGTTGCCGCTCTTCGCGTCGGAATCCGTTACCGTTACGGTTTCATTCCCCGTATGGGAAACCCAGCCATCCGACGATCGGTTTTCGAATCCCGTCGATCCGATCGTTTGCTCGGATGGTTTGCTAGCGGTAATTCCATTCTGCGAAGGTATGTTCGCATTATTCCCCTTCTGCTTTACAACCTTGGCTCCTATGACTGGCAGCTTATCCACGGCGAATGCAGTCGTTACTAGGGAGTCGGCCGGAAGCAGCGCCGCGGTCAAGAGCATCACGAGACCCAGTCTCGACATTCTCTTCGCGGACGTCAAAATCGTAACTCTCCTTCCCTTACAGGCGATAAATTTCCCGGTATTTATTTTCCAAGTAGTCGCATAGATACGATGACTGCAACGGTTTGCCGCTGATTCGTTCGATAATCTCGGCAGGCTGAAGCAGTTTGCCGTATTGATACACTTGCTTCGTCAACCATTCTTTTAGAGGCAACAGCTGTCCGGAAGCGATTTGATCATCCAAGTCCGGGATCTCCCGGCGCGCGACGTCCACCATCTGCGCCCCGTACATGTTCCCGAGAGAATACGAAGGGAAATAACCGAAAGCCCCGCCCGACCAATGAACGTCCTGCAATACGCCTTCCGAATCGGTCGACGGCGTAATTCCGAGCGCCTCCGAATACTTCTTGTTCCATACTTCAGGCAAATCGCGCGGGTTCAAATCTTCATTAAACAGCATTTTCTCGATCTCGTATCTAATCATGATATGCAAATTATAAGTGAGTTCATCCGCTTCGATTCTAATTAGCGACGGCTGAACGACGTTGATCCCGCGATAGAACTGTTCGGCGGTCACGTTATCTAATTGGCCCGGGAAATGGGCTTTCAGATCCGGTAAATACCGTTTCCAGAATCCGAGGCTGCGCCCGACCATATTTTCCCACAGCCGAGACTGCGATTCATGGATCCCCATTGAAGTCCCCGTGCTCAAAGTGGTCCGCGCAAGCTCCGGATCAATGTTCTGCTCATACAGGGCATGCCCGCCTTCATGGATCGTTCCGAACAAAGCGCTTGTGATATCGTCGGTCAAATAGCGGGTCGTAATCCGCACGTCGCCGATGCTCAACCCCGTCGCAAAGGGATGAACGCTCTCGTCGAGCCTGCCGGCCTCGAAATCGTAACCCATTTCCTTCAGAATGAGCTTGCTGAACGTTTTCTGCGCTTCCTTATCGAACGTTCCCTCGAGGAATGAAGTATCCGGCTTATCCTTGGCATTGGCGATTTGTTCCGCCAACGGAACAAGACGCGCTCTCAGCTCTCCGAACAATCGATCTAATTCAACCGTCGTTAGTCCCGGCTCGTACATATCCAATAGAGTATCGTACGGAGTCGACTTCACTCCCCATAGCTCGATGAACCGACGGTTAATGGCGACGATTTTCTCCAAATAAGGGACGAAACCCGCGAAATCGTTGTTTTCCTTCGCCTCCTCCCAAGCGGACTCGGCTTGGGATGTCAGGACGACGTACTCGCGGTGCAGCTCGGGAGGTATTTTCCGGTTGCGCTCGTATTCCTTCGTCGATTCCTCGACGAGGCGGCGATCGATCTCGCTCAGTTCCGCTTGGATTTCGGGCTCGTTAAGCTTCGCAAGCAATTCTCCTAGTTCGCTCGACGTAGACAGCTTAAACGTCTCGGAAGACAACGCGCCAACCGCTTCCGAACGAAGCTCGATTCCTTTGCGCGGCGCGCCCGTCCTCATATCCCAATAGACTACGCCTAAAATTTCTTCGTATTGTTTGATTTGGCTTATGATCTCACGAAAACGCTTTAATGGCGATGATACCGCCAACTCCACGGTGCTCATAGGTTCACGGCCTTTCTAAATTATAGATATTGTCAACTTGATCATACCCCCAGCTAAATTTATAATCAACTTACCGGGTTAAATATTGGCACATGCAACTTGTTTCCCGGAGAGGAGATCGTACGGATGAAAATACATTGGAGCGAACAGGCCATCAAAGAAGTACAAGCTAGATTCGGCGCGGACGCCACGACTTGGAAGCTCGTTTCCGATTCGGAAGGCTGCGGATGCTCCATGGACGGTGTCGCCACGTTCTGGGCGTTGAATGCTCCGGAAACCGGCGATTTGCAAGCGGAGAGCAACGTCTTCGAAGTATGGTTCGAGCAGCGTCACGAGGTTTTTTTCGACGAATCCATGCGCGTTACTTACTTGCCGGACCATCGCGCTTTCCAATTGGCAAGCGACGGGCAAATCTATAGCAATCGTTTGAGGCTGGAAGATAAACGCACGGCGGACGCCGCGAGATAGATTGAACTGGAGGGAATTGCGTTGCGGATTAAAGACGATATTATGGCTTTCAACAAAGATTTCGTCGAAAATAGAAATTACGAGGAATATTTGACGACCAAGTTCCCGGATAAACGCATCGTCATCGTCACTTGCATGGATGCGCGACTAACCGAGCTGCTGCCCAAAGCGATGAACCTCAAGAACGGCGACGCCAAGATCATCAAGAACGCCGGCGCCATCTTGACATCCCCGTTCGGCAACATCATGCGCAGCATTCTCGTTGCTTTATACGAATTGAATGCGCATGAAGTATTCATTATCGGCCACCACGAATGCGGGATGACCGGGATCGATCCGAACAACGTAGTCGCTCATATGGAGGCTCGCGGCGTAGAGCAGCACGTCATCCATACGCTACGACATTCCGGAATTAATCTCTTCCGTTGGTTAACGGGTTTCGACAGCGTCAAGGAGAGCGTCGAGAACAGCGTCGAGATCGTGCGCAATCATCCGCTGCTCCCTCCCGGCACGCCCGTACACGGATTGATCATCCATCCCGATACGGGAGAGCTCGAAATGGTCACGGACGGTTATCGGTATTTGCAATCTCGCGTATAAGCGCTTTGCGTTTAGCCGATTCCGCCCTCGCTTGCGTGACTTCGCTTCGGTCTCTCGTCAGATGCCGGTGAATGACCTCTTCTCCTGCTTCGATGCCGGAGGATCCCCACTCATAACCGAGCTCGCGGCATAACCGTTGCGCAGCTTCACGCAGGCTTAGATCGCGTATCGGCAATTGTAAATCCTCATATACGACTCCCGGCTCCGCCCATACGATCGCCGCTCGTTTGATCTCCTCCACAAGCTTCTTGCCATCCAGCCCCAATTCTTCGAATTGATCGGCATTCGCCTCGCCGGCTGCTTTCCTCATAAGCTTGATCGCCCCAGTCCAATTCCCGCGCCTTCCGTGATACAAACAGACGGAAATCCGAATGAGCACCAGCCAACAAGTCGAATACTCCGACTCGGGATGTTCCTTCCAATACTCCTCCATGATCTCGTGACATTCGAAATAATCTCGCGAACCGTTGTACTCTGCTAAATATCGGATATATTCAAAGGGATACGCAATCGTTGTCATCGTATAACTCCTCTTTCCTCGTTCTTCCGCTTCCTAGTGACAAGCATACCTCAAAATTTACTAGCTGGCATCCCTATCTTATTTTGAAACCCCGAAACCCTATGCGCGTATGAAATATACGTAAGCAATAACAACTATCGCAGGAGGAACCAACATCATGTGGAAAAAAGCACTGCTCGTGCTCAGCTTATTCGCATTCACCGCAGCCGTCACGATTCCGGTCGACAGCGCGGATGCTCGCCCAAGATCGTTCAGCTCGGGAAAAAAATCCTTCAACAAAACGCCGGCACAATCACAAGATAGCGTGAGCAAAAGCTCGACTGCAAATAAATCTTCGGCAACATCTTCAACGGGAGCTTCTACGAAACGCGGATTTTTCAGCGGCGGCAGCTTCATGAAAGGATTAATGATCGGCGGGTTGGCCGGCTTGTTGTTCGGAGGCATGTTCGGGACCGGATTTTTCGCAAACATGCTTGGCCTAATCGTTAACGTAGCAGCTTTGATCGTGTTGTTCATTGCTGTCAGAGGGATTTACAATGCGATTAAACGCCGCAGGCAATCGAACGATCCTAACCAAAGACGCTGGTAACCGCAGATGAGATTAACCATGGATCAAATCGTTAACGCGATCTGTCTTCATATGGCGGAGAGGCATGAGGTTTCCGTCGATTCAGTCGAGGTGGAGCTTCTGTACGATGAGGATCAAGGCTTCAGCGCCGAGGTTTGGATTCAAGGGCGTGGCCGTTTCCTGATCGAAGCCAACCTTAAGGAAGCCATTATGCGGTACGTTCTCCAACAGTTCGGACTACGCGTTTACCCTTCGCAAATTCAGTTGGACGTCGAAGACGAAATGTGGGCGGACATCGCCCATTAATCCAAAGCCCCGTATCGGTCGCTTCCGATACGGGGCTTTATTTATAAGCTAACCAAGTCTTTCTTGTTGATTACGGCTAATGCTTTTACGAAAATCCGTAGGCGTTAAACCGTAATGCCGTTTGAACATTCTATAATAATAAGATGAATTGGTAAACCCGGATTTCTCGGCGATTTCCGCTATCGGGCTATCCGTATTCCTAAGCATCTCGGCAGACTTCTCGATTCTGACACGATTGATTACGTCTAATAAAGCATGCATGGTCGCTTGCTTATAAATTTTGCCCAAATAACTCGGCGTAATATCGAGTTCGGCCGCTATCCCGTTTAAGCTTAGGTTAGGGTCTCCGTAATGGATATCGATGGTTTCGTTGACTCGACGAATGAGCTCTTCGTGTTTCATATTGCGTTTGCCCTCCAGCTTCTCCCGGAGCTCGTCGAAAATTTGCGTGAACCGATTATCTAGCTCCAGTATCGTTTCGAGCTGCTCCATCGGCGGAATTGCTGGATCCTTGCCGGCAATGGAATCCACTATCCGATTTTTCTGAAAAGTATGAATGACGCTGTTAATGGTAATGTTCAGCCTCGTAACCGCAGACTGGACTACGAGAAGCGGATAGGACGCAGTCTCGTTGATCATAGTCCGGCATACCGTCTTCGCCTCCTCCATCCTCCCTGCCATCATGAAGTCTACGAGTTTTTTCTCCTTATCGACCGGAAAGACGTAATTTTCCGCTCTTGTCAGCTCGACGTCCTTAACGCGAATTATTGCTCCATGGCCGGTAAAGAACCGGTGATCGGATGCATCGTTCGTCTGCCTAAAGGCCCCATGTAATTGGAGCACTTGCTCTTCAATAGGGGAATAGGCCAACGAGATGCCGATCTTCAAGTGCTCGTGAACCGCTTGGCGAATCTGAAGCAGCAAAGAATGCAAATATCCTTCATTCTCGATGTCCACGTCGGACGATTCGCCTACGATAATCAGAACGCGGTCATCTTCCAGCTCCACTGTCTCGACGGAAAAGGACTGCATGGCGAGCTCCGACCCGATATTCATCATGGCATACTTATACACCCGAAGATCGGCGCCCTTCTGTTCCGAGAATTCCCGGAAGCCATCGATTCTGATCAAGATGAGCCTGTACCTTTTATTAAAATCTACGGATACGCCCCATTCCGTCATCTTGGAACGAAGCGATTTCATATTGATCGCTTCCGTTCCTTGAATGAGGCTGCGCAGAAACTGCTGGCGTATCGTATACAGATTGTTTCTCTTCTCGTTCTCAAGCGCGTGCATTCGATTAGCCATTCGTCCATAAGGAACGTATAACCTGCGGGACAAATACCAGGATAGGAACAAGCCCGCCACGATAATTCCGCCGGCAATCCAAATCGTGGTCCATAAAATATCGTCGACCTTTTGCGTAATTAACCGGTACGGAGTTACGCGTACGTAGCGCCATTCCAGCGTGTCCGGCACCGTATAGGAAATAAACGACTTTACGCCCGCTACCTTTTGGATTCGAAACCCTGCTTCTTCCGTATTAAGAATGGGACCGAGTATGGAGTCGGATATATCCGGCTGCAAGTTCTCTCCGTTCAGCAACGTACCGCGGTTGTCGATAATAAAAGACTCGCCCGAATGATTCGGATTTCGGTTGCCGATATCTTTATTGATCCATTCCGCCGAAATGTTGACGATAATCGCGGAATTTACGCTGCCCTTGGCGCCGATCGCGTCGTAGCACAAATAGGTGTATACGCTTTTCTGCTCCTCTTCGGAATCGCCTGTTTTGTAAGTCCGCGGAATAGGAGTGAACGGTTTGTAATCCTTATAATGATCCAGCAGGTTCAAGATCTCTTTGTCGGTCAGTTCGTTTTTGGTAAGCACGCCGTTTTGCCCGGAATCGGAAGCAATATAGACGTTTGATGATCTAGGGTTATATACGTAAATCGATTCGATATAAGGCATGGAATTCAAGTAATTGGACAGTTCGCCCATAGCCCCTATCGTATCGTAAATGTTCGGATTGGAATAAAACAACAGCTTCATGACGTTGAGATTCCGGTATATTTGGAAAGTAAGAGACTGCGCGTTTTCGGTCATGTTGAGCACTTCGCGGCTCGTTAACGTTAAGTTGTTCAAGTCGGATTGGTACACTTGATTGAGAACGATCCGGTTAAAAAACACGATTAAAATCGTAGAAGAAACGGTTAGAGTCAGAGCGGTGCACAAAACGATGCTAAGCAGCATCTTGCCGTAGAAGCCCTTGCTCTCCCCTGTTTTTCTAAAGCTCATACCGACCACCTCCAGAAGCTTATCGACTAGCCGGCAATTATTCCGTAAATACCGAGCCCTAAGCCTTCGCTTAGGGAACCCGGTATTCCTATAACGGTTGCGATCGGTTCTATTTAATTCCGTTTTTCGCAACGTAATCCAGCCACTGCTGTTTATAAGAAGCATGTATTTTCTCGAGTCCGGCGCTTTTCGCTTTGTCCATAGCCGTCTGTACGCCTTCGTCTATGTCTTTGACAAGCCCGGCGTATAACGGATAGAAATATTGCTTCTCGACTTGTTCCAGGGCCGCCCTCTCCGGCTGATAGGAGGAATAATCCTCGACGAAGCCGGTGAACAAATCGGGTTTGGCGATCTTGTCGAGTTGATCGAATATCGCTTTAACGCCGTCGTAGCTCTTATCGAACAGCATGTACTCGGGATTTCTCCATGCCCAGCCTTGCATGCCTTCGCGCAAGAAACCGTTGGACGTGCTGTCGCCAACCATTGTATAGTATCCGTCTTCTACTGTATAGTTCTTGCCTTCGATGCCGTATTGCGTTAATTGATTGTACCGTTTGTCCGTAACCATCTTCTCGTAGAAGGCAAGCGCGCGTTCCGGATTTTTACTGCTTTGCGGAATAGCGAAGCCGTTATGGATCGGATGCACCGGCGTCGCGAAACCTCTCGTTTCCGCGTATGGAGTGTAACCGAGCTTCCAGTCCGGATGGGTCGATTGCATTTTTCTTAACGTATCGTTGTAACGGGTCGGATTATCTCCTAGTATGGCAGCGGCTTTACCGCTTGTGATCGGGTCCTGCAACGTGTCTTTGACGTTCAGTACGTTTTTGGCGAAAAAGCCCTTCTGCTGCCAACGTTGAATCGTTTCCAGATCTTTCTTCTGCTCATCGGAGCCCCAATACGAGTAAAATTCGCCCGGTTTATTGTATTTAATGCCTACGCCGTAAGGAAGAGGGCCGCCGATCGTATCGTCGTTGACTTCCCGGAAGACGTCCATCAGATTCTGTCTAACGTCTGAGTTCATGGACAAGGGTTGGATGCCCGGCTCATTGGCTTTAATTCCGTCAAGATACGCTTCAAAGCTGGCAATATCTTTAGGTACCGGGAGATTGTGCTTCTCCCGAAGATCTTCGCGGTAGACGAAGCCGTTGTTGACATACTCTTTGTAAGTTGCCGGAACGGTATAGATTTTCCCGTCGATTCTTACGGCGTCCCACATGTCTTGAGGCACGAATTGTTGGAGTTTGGGAGCGGCCGCAGGCAGCAGCTCGTCTAGCGGCAGGAATGCTCCGCTCTTCGCGTAAGATTGGTATTGCGTCCATTCCGCGGTAAATATCAGGTCTACCGGCTGGCCGGACGATAATAACAGCTTGTATTTCTGATCCCAGTCCGTCCAAGAGGTGAAGTTGAATTTTACGGTCGCGTTCAATTCCGCTTCCGCCATTTTGTTGATTTCGGCTTGAATCGTAGGCAAATCTTTAGGCGCGTCGCCGAGCATATAGAACTGGAGCTCGACTTTCTTGGAAGTATCAAGTCCGGCGCTCGATGAAGCCGAAGACGAAGCGGATGCCGAAGCGGATTCGGACGGCGAGGCATTGCTTGCCTGAGAGGCGCTGGGACTCGAATTATTCCCGTCGCTGCCGCTGCAACCCGCCAATGCGGAAACGATCATAAAGCTTGCCAGTACCGAAGATAAGAGCTTGCCTTTCTTCTTCATTTGAATCCTCCCTTTTCGCGTGTTTAATATGTTAGCCGCAGAAGGTTGAAATTCCTCTGCGGGAATAACCCCAATTTCATCCTTTAACGGCTCCGATCGTCAAACCTCTCACGAAGTAACGCTGGACGAACGGATAGAGGAACACGATTGGTCCCGTGGCGATGATGGCCATAGCCATCTTGGTCGATTCCGTCGGGATGTCCCCTCCGAGCGAAACCCCCGTACCCGCACCGAGTTGGTTAATGAATTGGATCGTGTTGATTACGTTATAGAGATAGAACTGAAGCTGGTATAAGTCTTGGTTGTTAATGAACAGCGAGGAAAGAAACCAATCGTTCCAGTACGCCAGCGCCAAGAACAGTCCTACGGTTGCGATTCCGGGCATCGACAGCTGAAGAACGATGCGGTAATAGATTTTGAAATCGTTAGCTCCGTCGATTTTGGCGGATTCGATGATTTCGTCGGGCACCGCCGAACGGATGAAATTTTTCATCAAGATAATGAGAAACGGAGTCATTAATCCCGGGAAGATCAGCACGGTGTACGTATCCGTCAGCTTAAGATGTTTGGTAAGGAGGATATACCACGGTACCAATCCCCCGCCGAACAACGTCGTGAAATAGATGAAGAAGGAAAATCCGTTACGGTACTTGAAATCTTTTCGCTGCAGAACGTAACCCGCCATCGTAATGAAGAGCAGGCCGAGCAACGTTCCGACGACCGTCGTGAAGGCGGTAACCCCATATGCCCGAAGGATATGTTCGGGGAAGCGGAACACCAATCGGTAACCTTCCAGAGAAAACACTTTCGGAATCAGGTGGAATCCGTCCTTCAAGATGGATTCGTTCTGGGTAAACGAAGCGGAAATGACTAGCAAGAAAGGGAATAGACAAGCCGCCGTTGCCATGATGATGACCGAATAGGCAATCCCATGGAACAATCCCGTATATTTGTCGTCTTTGATCTTCATGGTTACCCCCCTAGAACAACGCGTAATCTTCGTTTACTTTGCGAATGATCGAATTGACCGTCATGACCAGGACGAATCCGAACAGCGATTGATACAAGCCTGCCGCGCTTGCCATTCCGATATCGAAGGTCACTTTAAGCGAACGATATACGTACGTATCCAAAATATCCGTCGCGTTGTACAGGACTCCGTTGTTGCCGATCAATTGATAGAACAAATCGAACTGACCCTTCATAATGCTGCCCAGGGCGAACAGCAGAAGAACGATGAAGGTCGTCTTCAGCATCGGAATCGTCACGTACCACGTACGTTGGAAGATGTTAGCTCCATCGATTTTCGCCGCTTCGTAGTATTCGTCGCTAATGCCCGTGATGGCCGCCAAGTAGATAATCATGCTGTAACCGAGGTTTTTCCAAATATAAAAGACGACGACGAGGATAACCCATACCCACGGCGTGTTGTATACGTCGACCGGCTCCATGCTGAACGATTTCAAAAAGGTGTTAAGGAATCCGTTCTCGTAGCTGAACAAGTTATAGACGATGACGCTAAGGATAACGAAGGAGATAAAGTACGGTAAAAACATGATCGACTGCGTCAGCTTCTTGAACCACTTGATTTTTAATTCGCTTAATAGAACCGCGGAGATTATGGCGAGTACATTGCCGAATAGGATAAATGCGAGATTGTAACCGAGCGTGTTCAAGGTCAGCTTCGTCAAGATGCCCGACTTCCACAGAAATTCGAAATTTTCGAACCAAACGAATTGACTGTTAAATAAGCTCGTATTGAAGTCGAATCGGGTAAAGGCATAATAGATTCCGACCATGGGAACGTACGAGTTAATTAGAAAAAAAACGATCGCGGGCAGCAGCATCAAAAACAAAATCCGATTGGCGACCATTTCACCGAATAACGTTTTTCTAGACGGCATTAGAAGTAAGCCTCCCCCTATTCGTTCACAGGTGTGAACTCGATTGTTCAGAATCGATTGAACGATAGCCGCACCGCGTCCTGCGAACGGCTTCGTACAACCGGGTTGCATGACCACAGTCTAAGGCCGCTCTATGCACTCGGGGTAGAGAAACATTGCGAAAAAGATGAACAAATCAAAGGATTTCATAGTGAACAATTTGAATATTTGTGAAAAAAGCCGAAATCATCGTTCACGGGAACGCAAAAACGGCGACTTCCGCCCGGGTTTTAACCGGGAAGAAATCGCCGTTCGCTATCGTGTTCATTCATAGGCCATCAATGTTTTGGAGCCAAGTTATACCGTAAACTTCTTTACGATCGTCTGCAGGTCTTTGGCTATTCCGGACAAAGTCTGCGAGGATTGCGTCATCTCTTCGCTAGATGCGAGCTGTTCTTCGGTAGAAGCGGCAACCTGCTGCGACATACCAGCGGTTTGCCTTGCAATGTGACCCATGTTCGCGATCGATGCCGCGACTTCCTCCGAGCTTGCGGCAAGCTGCTCGGCTGCCGCGGCAGCCTCTTGCACGCGGCTCGATACATCGCCGGTGGAACCGACGATCTCCTTAAACGCTTGCTCGGCATGCTCTACCGCGAGTACGCCTTCTTGAACCTCGGCTAAGCTTTTCTTCATCGTCTCCGCCGCGCTGACCGTATCGTGCTGAATCGACGAGATCAACTCGATAATGCCTTGGGACGACTCATCGCTCTGTGAAGCCAGCTTGCGAACCTCGCCGGCTACAACCGCGAATCCTTTGCCATGTTCTCCCGCCCGAGCGGCTTCAATCGCGGCATTCAAAGCAAGCAGATTCGTACGCGCGGCAATATCGCTAATAAGCGCGGAGATTTCGCTGATTTGAACGGACTGCTCTTCCAGCTTGCGAATCGTATCGCTGGATCTTTCAACCGACTGATACACTCTGTGCATGCGATCCGTTACGTCTTCGATGCGCTCCAACCCGTTATTCGCGAGGATTGCCGCGTTCTGGGACAGTTCGGATACTTCGCCGGTCGTCTCGGCGATTCGCTGCACGCCTTCGGCCATCTCGTCTATGACGCGACCGCATTCGGTCGCCGTGTTCGCTTGTTCCTCGGAGCCGGTTGCCACATGCCCGATCGACTCCGATACGTGTCTCGCCGCTTCGGAGTTTTGCTCGGAGCTGGCAAACAGCTGCGCGGATGCCGTCGCAACCGATGTCGAAGCGTCTTGCATTTGTCTAACCGACTGTTGCAAGCTCGCCAATGTTTTATTAACGGATTCCATCATGGTGCCGAATTCGTCCTTGCGTTTGATCACGAGCGGATCCACTTTAAGATCACCAGCGGAAATACGATTCATCATATTGGTCGTCGCTCGTAACGGCCTTATCAAGTTCACGATCAATGCCCAAGCCAGAAGCCCGACGACAAGTAAAATCGCGATCCCGAGATAGAACAGCGCAGACGAGGTTTGCGTGTACATATCGTCGCTATCCGTCAGGCTTTGTTCCGCTCCGTTGTGGTTATATTCGATTAAAGCATTAACGGAAGTCCGTACATCCGCGAAAGCTTGTCCCACGTCCTGCATGGCTTGAGCTTGTTCCTCTTTAGTCGCGGTCGTCGACTTGGTTGTTGCAAGCGCTTTCTGGAACCGTCCCCAAGCATCCTTAAGAGCTTCGTAGTCTTTCATATCCCCTTCGCCCGATGTGTCCCCATATTTAATAATCCCCTTATCGATGGACACGACCAAAGAATTGCTTGTTTCATTTAATGCCTTTACTTGCTCGGGATCTTTTTGAATCATGGTTTGGTAATAATTGCTTAGAAATTGCTCAATGTTCAAGTTGACTTGGTTAATCGTCTCGATCCCGAACATCCAATTCGTCGTAACATCCTTCGTAAAATCTCCCATTTTCTTGATTTGCGTTAATCCGTTCAACCCTAGCACGACGACAAATACGAGCACGATTAAAAAAGAGCCGAGCAATTTCGTTCTTACCGATCTCATTATTCTCCCCCTGTTGCGATTGGCATTGGTAAAAATATGCACTAACTAACAATATCATAGTGAGGCGCCCGTTAAAAAACCATTAAAAATTTACATGAGCTGTAATAAAAAGGGTTTTATTGACTGAGTATTTTTTTCCCATTTGCTTTGAATTCCGCAAAAAAACCTTCAGACAATAAATCGGCTGAAGGTCGTTTATTCATGAAGGGTAGTGGTTAAATCGATCGAGGGTTTAAGGCTACGGGTATCCAAATTTCGCTTTTGTAGGTCGGCGAAGAGATGTCCGGATGTTCGTTCCACAATATTTCCGGCCCTTCCGCAAGTTCATAGTTCGTGGACGGAAACCATTCGGAATAAATGCGTCCCCATACGTTTTGAAGCGTGCCCGGAAAGGGGCCGACTGCTTCGAATACGGCCCAAGCCGATGCGGGAACTTCAAGCTGCGCGAGATGAGCCGGACACTCCTCCGTCGTCGCCACGCCGATATAATGATCAAGCTCCCCTTTTTCCTCCATTCGCCCTTCGGAGAAATTCGCTGATGCGCTAAGCATTCCAATCGGAGAAACATTGGATATCTTTTTCAAATATCGTATCGTCTCTTCATTTAGACTACCCGCCAACGCGGCGATTTCCGGATTCACGCCTTCGAATCGAATCGGAACTCTTTTCATGATCCCTACGATTCGAAACGCTTCTTTTTGTTCCACGCGGTAATTCATTTCGTTTCCCCCTTTAATGGTCAGCTGAAAGGTCATTCTTGGATAGGCCTTTAACGATTGGCCTTTGCCTTTTGCCTCGCTTGGCGTAATCCCGTGCAAGCTTTGGAAAGCTCTTGCAAAGGCGTCTGGCGATTGGTATCCGTATTTGACCGCCAGGTCGATGATCTTGATGTCGCTCCGGTTTAGCTCAAACGCCGCAAGAGTAAGCCGTCTGCGTCGAATGTATTCGGATAGCGATACACCGGCTAGGAAAGAAAACATTCTCTTAAAATGATACTCCGAGCACAAAGCCAATCTCGCCACTTCTTTGAAGTCGATCTCTTGATCAAGGTTATCTTCAACGTAAGCTAACGCTTTGTTCATGTTCTCAAGCAATTCATGAACACCTCCTTCGCATATCTATAAAATAGCAGAAGTCGTTAACTTCCATCCGACTTTTCGTGCACGATTGGAATGGGTGTAAATCGGAAACATAAAAAACAGGACCGAGTGCGGAATAAACCGCCTTCGATCCTGTTTCTTGAAGGATTAGTTAGTTTAGAACAAAGTTATTGCCATAGTTATTGTCCCAATACGTTTGTCCGTTTGCGGTTAAGGATAACGCGTACTTGATCTCGGTCGCACCCGGGACGCTGAAGTTGAATTTCCAGTTTTCCACCGTGCCCGAAGGATTTGCGTTACTGTAGTAAGTAGCGTTTCCTTCTTGATAGGTTGCCCAGTTATCGGTCGTGTACCGAACTTTCACCGTTTTCGTCGGGCTTAGATTTTTAACGTAGAAAGTGCCGCTGAAAGTGCCGTTAGACAATTCCGCATAACCATTCAGCACGCTTGCTTTACCTAAAATAACGGAAGGCGTGCCCATGTAATACGGTACGTTGTTATAGTCCGCGCCTCCGTTGTTATCCCAGTAAATATTGCCGTTAACCTTGTATTGAATCGCGAACTTTATGAAAGTGAGGTTCTGCAACTCGGGATGATAGGTGGAAAACGAGCTCGTGGAAATCAGAAATTTCCATTTCTCGTGAGTTGCATCCGTAGGTCCCACGTAATTAGCATTGATATCGTGCCATTGAACGTTGTCGGTCGTGTAATGGACGACGACTTCCTTCGCGTATCCCAAATTCTCGACCTCGATGTTGCCGCTAAACTCGACATAACCGTATTTGTAGGTGAAAATATGAGAATCGATAAGCTTGACCTCATTGCCGGCTGCAAACGCCGATCCTGCGAAGGAAACACCAAAAATCACGGCAAACATCATCAATCCTGCTACTAGCTTTTTCATTGCTTTCATTGCGATCTCTCCTCTTATCCTATTTTTTTCTCTATTGGTTTTCTAGTCTGACATGATGCAAAAAATACTTTGTTAGACGAGTACTAAATCGTCCCTCCCTTCTGTGGTCTATTGGAAACAACAGTAGCCATTTCATTTAGGAAACCGGTTCCCTTCCTTCACTATAGCTTTGGGAAATTTTACTGTAAATAGTAATAAAGGTGGTAATTATGATAGAGTTTGTCGAACGCTGCGGGTAGGATTTTGTCGAACGAACAACCGCCGGAACGCCTTCATGGACGCCATTTTGCTCGGATGTCCCGTACCTTCGCCAATGCCTCGGCATCTTGCGCGATATCCCCAGGCTTATTGCCTTGACCAAGGATATGCCCGGCAAACTTCGTTCCCGTAAAATCGAAAATATGCTGGAATTGCTGAACGAGCGCATTCCCTTTTATTCGCGGCTCGTCATCGCCGACGCCTATGAGCCAAGCCGTTTTCGTGGCGAATTTTGTCAAAAACCCTGCCCGATCCTCCCGCAAAGACTGGGACCAACGATCGATGAACGTTTTCGTTAAACCCGACGCGCCGTACCAATAGATCGGCGTCGCGAACACAAGAACGTCTTGGACCAGCACTCGTTCGATCACATGATGATAGTCGTCATCGGGATAAGGCCCCTTTTCCCCGTGGCGGTAGTCTCTTATAGGCTCAATGATATACTCGGACAAACGAATTTTATCGGCTTCAAATCCTTCGACTAACAAATCGGCAAGTTGCTCCGAATTTCCGTTATGACGCGAACTTCCGTAGATTACGGCGATGCCCATTATTGATCGACCTCTCTTATTTCGAAAAATCTTGACCAAGCCATTCCGTGCTGAGCTTAGCCAGCGTACCGTCCGCTTTTAGCTGCTTAATTGTCGCATCAACGGCATCCGCAAGCTTCTGGGACTCCGCATCGTCCTTGCGGAATACATACAGAATGTTCCCTTCGTTAAGTGCATTGCCTACCGTTTTGAGCTTGCCTTCTGGATCTTTGATCGGGAGCAGAAAATCGGCTCCGAGCGTCGCGTATACGCGTCCGGATGAGATCTGCGGAACCTCGTCGTTGGCATCCCCTTGCTGGTAAACGATCTCAATGCCTTCTTTGTTTTCTTTGTTATATTTTTCAAGTAACTGGGCTTGCGCGCTTGTCGGCCCGATCAGTACCTTCTTTCCCGCCAAATCGGCTAAGGTCTCGATCGGATCGTTATTGCTCGCCGCTACAATGATTTTGTTCCTCCAGTAAGCGTAAGGCTCCTTGTTAAACGAAAACTTCTGTTCCCGCTCCGGATTTTTCTCGAAGAGATGGGCCGCAATATCTACTTTCTTCGTCTCAAGACTAAGTAGGATGTTGGAAAAATCCATCGTTTGGAACTCGAATTCATATTCGGCCAGACGCTTATCGATCTCTTTAATGACCTCGACGTCGTATCCGGTCAGCTTACCGTTCTCGTCGAGAAAGGCTACCTGCTCGAAATCGTTGGCCGTGCCGACGGTGATCTTCTTGACTTGCGCGGATTCGTCCAAAGTCGAGTTCGATCCGCAACCGGCTGCGATAATCGCAACAATGAGCAGCAATACGTAAACCGTGATTTTTTTCAACATGATTTCCTCCAATGTTAACTTCGATTAAACTTATAATTCCTATGGTTTATATTGGAATTATAGTTGAAACAACTCTAGCACTGACTGTATTTTATTGTCAATTACAACGCTAATAGATAGTATCTATCGTCTTATGTAAATTATCAATATAGGCACTTCGTATTCAACCTCAATCACCCTTGCGCATTCGCGGAACCTTCAATGTCGGCATGCGTATTTTTTTTATTTACAGGTAAATGATACAATAGGGATGAAAGGCTTGTTTCCCTCATTTACCATTAAGGAGTGAAGTAAATGTCTATCGATGTTTATCTTAATTTCAATGGCAACTGCCGCGAAGCTGCTGAGTTTTATGCAGAGGTGTTCGGCACGGAGAGACCGAAGATCATGACATTCGGCGAAACGCCGCCTAACCCCGAGTATCCGCTTCCCGAAGAGGCCAAAAACTTAGTCATGCATACGCGGCTTAATCTCGACGGCAGCAACGTGATGTTTTCCGATGTCTTTCCCGGCATGCCGTTTAACCCGGGAAACAACATTAGCCTCTCCGTCGTCAACAAAGACATCGACAAAATTAAATCGCTCTTTCACAAATTAAAAGAAGGAGGCACCGTAGGCATGGAGCTCCAAGAAACGTTCTGGAGCAAATGCTACGGAAGCCTTAAAGACAAGTTCGGAATCGAATGGCAGTTCAATTACGACAGCGGCGAGACGTGGTAAACGGCTAACCTCGAAAAAATAGCGTCGGAAGGCTCATCCTTCCGACGCTATTTTTTGTTTTATTGTCATCGTTGCTCTACACAGCCATCATACCTTACGGACACCAGAGACCAATGGTTATTGTCTGCTTAATAATAGCGGCAACCGGCATCGCGTTCTTTGCCCGTTCCTATTTCTCCGAATCCGTATTTTACATCAATCAGCACAGATATAAAACGCATGAGGAGCACGGCGAGTCCATTCGATACCGTTCCGGCGCTGCGCCTTCCGTCGAAGTGCAAATCGAGATCCAGAATAGAAAACTCATCATCGACGGTCAAACCTATACGATCAGCAGAAGCTCAAACGTGCAAGGCACGCGATTTAAAATCCTCTACCCAAACGGGCATCAATATGAAGTCGACGATCATTCCGGAACTCTAATGAGCGTCGATTCCAGCGGAGAACCGTTAATGGAGTCCTCGTTTTACGTTAATGGCCAAAGAGTTATTCATGAAGGAGAAGAACGGTTCTTTCCTAGTTCCCTTGTTATCGCCGCCTATTCCGAGTATCACTCCAAACAAGGCAGCCCGGTCTTATTCGGCCTATCTTTCCTCTTATTGATTTACGGATGGTGCGGATACCGATATCTCAGGTTTCAAAAATTAATGTTCATTCTCTCGTTACGCTGGATATGGGTACGGGACCCGGAACCTAACGTTTTTTACTATTTCATGTGCAAGGTAGGCGGTGTCATCGCGATGATCGGAGCGGTGTTGCTTGCCTTAAAATCATTGTAAGACGCTACATCCCGGGAACGGTCGGCACCAACAATCCCGAAATATCCGCTATGTCCGGTTTCGCTCCGCCGCTTGTGCTATTATCGCCGGCAATCGCCAATGTTCCGTCACGCTTTAACCCTAGCGTGAAATACTCGCTAGCATCGATGGCAACGATATCCTTCCAATCTTCGATGTCGCGTTGTCCGAAAGCTCCGCTGCCCGTGGAGATTACCGTACCGTCACTGCGCAATCCGACGGTATGCCGGTCTCCCGCGGCGATTGCCACGATATCGTTCCAACCGTCCACGTTGCACTCTCCGAACCGGTTGTCGCCCGCTGCGACAACCGTGCCGTCTTCCTTCAAGCCGATAAGTCCGCCTGAGGACGTTATCGCTACAATGTCTTTCCAATCCTTAGTAAGGACTCGTATAAGTTCATTGCCGGCTACGGACACCGTACCGTCCGCATGTAATCCCGCTACGTAATGGCCCCCGTTGGCAACGGACACGATCTTTACCCATGCTTCCGCAGCGGCTATGTCCTCCTCGACCATACTCGCGCTTACGACTTTAACGGCGCCATTCTCTAACAGCGCGATTAAATTGGCCGGATAATTTCCATCGAATGCTAGGATATGCTCCAACTTAGGCATAGCCTCTATTACAAGGCTCATAGCCGATGTCGAACCTACGGTAGAAGCTTGCAGCTGCTCGGAAGTCCAGGGAGAAGTCGTCGATAATTTCCCGTTCGCATCCAGTCCTTCCATATACTCTCCGTCTGTCGATAGTGCGGTTAACTGCTTCCAATCCCCAGCGCTCTTCGAGTCTTCGTATCCTCCTGTATAGACGACGGTGCCATCGCTTTTGATCGCGGCGATCACGGAGTTGCCGGCTCCGATATAATCGCCGTTAATCAAATATCTCAATCGAGCAACGGCGCTTCTCGATTCCTTATAATCGCCTAAATCCGTTAGCACGCCTATGGCTTGCGGATAACTGCCTTGCTCAATCAATCGCATTCCCTGTCGATACGATTCTTCCTCCTTGCTGACGGACTGACATCCCGCCAACAGTGCAACGAGAACGGCAACGCCCCATACCCCGTATTTTCTCAAGTTCTGTTGCCTCCTATGCTCAAGCCAAGTCGAACAGGCTCCTCCATAAAACAAAGCGGATCATTTCCGCTGCTCCAGAGCAAACTCCAACGTCTCTACGATTTGCGGATATTGCGTCGCAAGCCGATGGAACGTTTCCCGCCTTACGGACAACAGAACGGCCGGACTAGCCGCTTTGACTGTGGCGGTGCGGGGAATGCCTCTAAGCAGCGCGATCTCGCCGAAATAATCGCCATCGGCTAATGCCGCTACCTTCTTCTCCCCCTCGCCGGGGAACGCCTTTAGAATTTCGAATTTACCGCGAACGATAATATAAAATTTGTGGCCTTCCTCTCCCTCGCGTACGATGACATCGCCCTCCTTGCACGTTTCGGTCGACAGCATGCCGGCGATCTCGCGAAGCAACGGAAGCTCGATGCCATGGAAGAAAGGCAGCTTCGCAAGCCATTCCACGTCCACCGTAGCGTGGAGCCCATCGCCTGACAGTTGAAAGCCATGCTGCTTGTCCCAAAGTCCCGCATATAGGCCTTGCTTGCTCAGAAGCTCTTGATGGGTGCCGGACTCCAAGATTCGACCTCCCTGAAAAACATGAATCATATCCGCTTCCATTACGGACGCCAGCCGATGAGTAACGGATACGATCGTCGTATGAGGCCGGATTTCTTGAATCAGGCCATTGATATCCGCTTCGGTCGCCGGGTCTAAAGCGGACGTCACCTCGTCTAGGAGAAGCAGCTTCGGTTGACGCAACAGTGCCCTGGCAATCGCGATTCTCTGTCGTTCGCCGCCTGACAACGATCCTCCCTCATGATGAATCCATGTATCGTAGCCTTCAGGCCATTGCGAGATAACATCGTGAATTTTTGCTTTCTTAGCAGCCTCAAGCATCTGCTCTTCCGAACGATCGGCGTTGTCTAACAGCAAGTTGTCTTTGATTGTCGCGTTGAACAGGAAAGTATCCTGACTGACCAGCGTAGTCAGCTGGCGCAATGAAGCTTCGCTAACCGTGCGCAGATCGCGATCGTTGATTCTAACCGCGCCTTGCCTCGGATCATAGAAACGCGACAATAGCTGCAGAGCCGTACTTTTGCCCGAACCGCTCGCTCCTACTAATGCAACGTAAGTACCTGCAGTAATGCGCATACTGACGTCCTGCAATTGATTCGTATCTTCCGTATAACCGAAAGTAACCCGGTCCATCTCTAACGAAGCCATATCGGAACTCAGCTCCACCGGACGCGCCGCCTCCTGGACGGAAGGCTGTTGATCGAAGATTTCTTCGATTCTCCGAAAGCTTATGCTGGATTCGATAATGCTCGGAATGAGGAAGGATAGATTGGTGCCGGCTTGGCCTACGCTCATAAATAAAGTAAAGAAAGCAATAAACCCGCCGACCGACATTTGGTCATGGAAAATCAAATAACCGCCGAAGCCCATCATGATCCCGTTCAATATCATTAATGCCGTTAAAGGCAGGCGTTCCATCAATGAATTGGTTACGTGAAGCTTCATCCCGAAAGAAAACAACTCGCGAATTTGCTTTCCTGCCCTCTCCCGATACCGTGCTTGTTGATGCAAGCCTTTTATCGTTTTGTGGCCTTTGACCGCTTCGTCGATCGTATTGGAGAATCGCTCTTGGGCTTCCTTGTACTTCAAATTATCGGTTTCCGCCCTCCCTTGCAGTAAGCGGGGGCCAAGGAACATGAGCGCCGAACCGGCCAACATGGCTAACGTTAGCTTCCATTCAATGGAGAATAACATGAAGAGCCCGAGCAAGACACTTAAAGTCTCCTTGATAAAGAACGGACTCGAAGTACGGATCACTCTCTCTATCGAAGACATGTCCGAAGCAAACCTTGTGACAAGATCGCCAACCCGATATCGTTGATAGAAAGGAAGAGATTGTCGTTGCAAATGGCTAAATAATCTCTCTCTCAATATCCGAATGACTTCTCCGCTCAGCTTCCCTATCGAATAGTCCGCGCTTGCGCCCGCGACGATATTCAAAAATCCCCCGCCCAGCAACAAACATAAAATGAAGACAAACGCTCCAAAGTCCTTAGGCGTAAAAGCATCGTCCACCAAGTATTTCAAGCTCAACGGCGCGGCAACTGCGTAAGCGACTTCAATGAATGAACTGAATAAGAAAATAGCCATCAAAAACTTATATGGAATAAAATAGCGCAACATGGCTCGTATGAAATGCAACCTCGACCCGCCTCCTAGTCTGAATATAGATTACCTTAGTTTGGTAGGGTCGTAAACGGTTTGACTGGATATCCTTGTTTCAGGGCAAACAACAGCCCCACCTTCCGATTAGGATGGTGGGGCTGTCTCCGGCTTATGCCTTCTTAATTGTTGAAATTAAAGTTCACTACCGGATTGCTAGCCGATACGGTGTAACTGTGGTTAGAGCCGCTCTCCCATACTACATGGTTGTTCGCGTCCTTCTTAACCGCCTTGAACTGGACATGCGCCCCTGCCGGCAGGTTAACGGTAATCGTCCAATTCGGATAGTTCGGGTTGGCTCCCGGACCGATCGCGTTTGCGGGATTCCAATTGCCAAGCTCTGCTGCGCTGCCTACGATGTAAATGTTTTGGCCCGGAACGGTCGTGGCGTTGTTGACGTTAAACGTAACGGGAACAAGCTGATTGCCGCTATCCGGCTTACGATTCGTGACGACCCCGTCTTTGATCCACTTCTCCCCCGTTATCGAATAACCCGGTTGGTTAGCACCCGGAGTCTGATTGCCTCCTGAGTTAAAAATGACTTTCGCTTGCTTCCAGTTTGGCACTTCGTATACATACCATCCATCGCCTTCGCTCTGCATCGCGACGCCGGGCCAGGCCGTACCGATCTTCGTCGGAGATACCGAATCATCATAATAATACAGGTTAGGAGCGCCCCACTGGGATGGCTTGTAATAATGGACTTTCAGTGCGGGATTAGGATTTTCTTTGACGAAGGTAAAAGTCTTGGTTGTTTGCAGTTGAGCTTTAATCGCCGTAATCTTAAGCGCGAATGTAGAGCCGAAGGGAACTCCCGTTCCGATGCTAATACTTTGTCCGGAGCCGAAGGACACCGGTGTTCCATCGTTGAGCGAGTAGGTCGCCGAATCCGCGTTGGCGTATGACATCTTGACGTTCAATGTATCGGAATAAAATCCGCCTTCCGGAACGTCGATCGAAACCGTCGGTTCAAGCACGTCCGTCCCTTGGTACAGAACGGCGATTTTACCGCCGCCGATACTTCCCGTTATTCTTCCGTTCGATACGGTGAACGTCCCGCCCCCGCTCGCTTTATTCGTGTAGATGCCATTTGCGAGGTTCGTTGCGGAATCGATTTGGGCATCGCTGCCCAAGTTGACGATCGTCGTCCCTTTCGTCCCCCGGTCGATGAGCATGATTTCGTTTCCTTGCGTTCTCAAATATTCGTTCTGGCCGACCATCGCATTGTGGAATTTGTTGACCGCGGCAATATCGGCATCCTTCCACAGATTGTTACCCGCCTCTCCAAGAGTGTTTGCGAATCTTCCGCCATTAGTGACGGGTCTGTTAAAGAACAAGGAGGATGTTTCCGCGCGGGAAGCGATAAGCGCCCACCCCATCTTGATTTGCCAATCGTTCATATACGTCGATTCGCTGCTATCATTCGCATAACTGTCGTGGGATTCCACCCAGGTGACCAGTTTGTTTGGAGCCACTCCGTCGACGCTGAAATGTTTGGCATCGTTTACGTTTTTACCGCTATTATAGCCAACGGCGTGCCTGACGTTGCGTCCAAAATAGGAAGCCGTCACGGAAATATAATCATCATATGCACCGATATAATCTTTGCCGCCCTGAAGCACTTCGCCATAATTGAATAAATTTTGCTTGTTGTTCAAAGAACCTAACACTCGTGGCCAGAAGTTGGACGGGGCCTCATCGTTAGGAAGCTCGATATGCTTGGCGGCGTCGAATCGGAAGCCGTCCGCTCCTAAATTGATCGCATCGTTCAGGAAACCGATAATCATGTCCTGCAGTTCCTGATTGGCCGTATTCAAATCCGGCAGACCGATTCCCCACTGCGTAACTTCCCATCTTCTATCATAGCTTGTAATCCCCCTGGCCTCATGCCAGAAATACGGATTATTACGAATTGCCGGATCGACATTGTAAGCCGGCGTGTACTCGAGCGATCCTCCGCCGGCATTGCCCATATGATTAGCGACAACGTCCACGATAATGCTGATACCGTGCTTTTCCGCTTCTTCGCACAGGCGCTTGAATTGATCCCTGCCGCCTAATTGCGCATTTCCGATCTTGAAGTTCACCGGCTGATACAGAACCCACCAATAAGAGCCTCCCATCGAATTTTCCTTCGTGCCTTGAATCGGAGAAGTTTGAACCGATTTGAACCCTGCGGCGGCTATCGCCGGCAGATTGTCCGTGATCGTATCGAACGACCAGTTCCATGCATGGAAAATAAGACCGTCTTTCGTGTTAGCCGGAAGTCCGTAACTCTGCGTCGCGGCACCTTGAACATTGGCCGCGCCGCTCGTTTGCGAATACGCGTCGTCTTGCGCGACTGCCGTAAAGCCGAATGTCTGCAACAATAAAGCCACGAACAAAACCGCACTCCAAAATGACCTTCCCTTTCTTCTCATGACCTACTCTCCTCTTGGTATTTATTTGTTTTCAGCCTTTTAGGCCGTAAAACACGGAGATTGAAATAAGTCGGAAATGGAATTACATTTTAATGCAAACGTTTGCATGGTAACTACGAAACATTATGTCATCGATTCTTTTAAATGTAAATAGGTGCTAATTCTATTCATTTTTAGTAATTTCACATTTATGAACGATTTTAACTTTTCTAATAAAAAGGCAGTTCAACGCTCGAAATTCGAGTGCCGATCTGCCTTTCATCACGTTATGAATGAGATGCTTTTACGTTTTTTAGTTTATCGATTTCAACTAATTTCCCGTTTATCGTAACCGCGGGAAAATTTTCGATTCCGTAATCCGAAGCTTTGTTCGCCATGTTTGCGATACTGATTGGATCATTCAGGTTGTAAACGATCACTTCGCATTTGGAACAAGCTAGCTCCTTGACTTGCCTTACGACATCCTCGCATCTCGGACTGCCATCCACGAATACTTCGACTTTCGCGCTCAATGTCATTACTCCCCTTCCGTACATTTTTGAATGACCGGGCATTGGGACTTGGATAACGGCAACGAGGACGGCGGCCGATCGGTAACGGACTCCAACAGAGATTTGAAGTTTTGTAACTGACCGATTTTCTGATCGATTTGCTGGATCTTAGCTAAAGCGAACTGGTACATGTCCGACGCGTGCCGTTCGTTATCATGCTTATACAAGTACAAGACCTCTCTGATCTCTTCCAGGGTAAATCCGATTTCTTGCGCCCTCTTAATAAATTGAATGTCTTTGACGTCGTCTTGCGTATAGATGCGATATCCGGATTCGTTGCGCGCAACCTTCGAGATGAGCCCACGCTTTTCATAATATCTTACCGTTTCAATATTAACGTTGGATTCGCGGGCAATCTGACTAATCGTATAGGCCATCTCTTCGTTACCTCCTCGAAAATTATGATAATCCCCGTACCTAAGTACGGGGTCAAGAACAATATTACAGATATCCACTCCACATCTCTTATCGGTTACGAACAACAATAAAAAACCCTTGCTTCGCAAGGGTTGAATTCCGCCGTTTATGCGATCATCGTAACAATTTCAAGCCTTCCTTTATCCAAAACGAACTTTTGATCAACTTCCCGTTCGTCTTAGAGATTTGCAAATACGGCTTCTGAACGGCGCCGAACCCCCTAAAGAACCGGTCTATCGGCTCGAACATGCTGCCTACGAAATCGAATTGCTTTCCTTGCCGGGAAGCTTCCTTGATCGCCGTCCATAACAGCAACGACGTCGCGCCGCTTGTTCTGAGCAGCGGGTCGGCACCTCCCATTATGTAATAAGCGGATTGTTCATCCCACACGACGTAAATCGCGCTATGCACCTGTCCGATATCATCGATGGCGAACCACATTTTGCGGCAGTTTCGAGCGCGGCAAGCTTCATCGATTTGCTTGATTAACTCGAATTTATAAGGATTGCTCATCTGTTGCCTGTCGAACGTCTTTTTATGGATCTGATAAAACCTTTCGACATCCTCTTCTTCTACAACCTTCAACAACTTCTCCGCTTTGCGGATCTCTCGGCGGATATTTTCCCGGAAGTCGGAAAATAGCAACTCCAAATTTTGAGTGTTCTCGAGCACGTAAGTGTAGTCGGTGCTTTGCTTGAAGCCTTGCCAATGAAATGGCATCCAATTCGTAATCGACCAATGGAAGTGCTGATAGAAAAAATCGAACTGCGGAAGGTTCTCGATTAAAGCTTGAAAAATCTCCTTTTCGTAAGAGAGCTTCGTCGTATACTTTTGTTGGCTCGGATATTTAATCCAAACGCCCATCGACGGGGTCAGCTTGGGCATGTTGATCATGTTAAAAAAGTACTTTTTCGTAATGTAATAGGGCAGGCTGGCGATGATTTCGTCATTTCTCTCTACGATGCTTACATCCCAATTTCTCTCGCCTGCCGTGATGTCCAACCACCAATCCATGGAGAAAATAGGGATGTCAAAGTTCGTTTTGCATAACTCTCTGTATTTGCTTTTGTTATCCATTAAAGAGCTTCTCCTTTCCCGATTTCACTCTCTAATATTATGATACAAATTGTATCTATGTCAATAGTCTGGAATTACATGTCAATTTTTTGCTATAAATATTAGCGTCGGGAAACAACTATGAAAAACGACCCAAAAAAAGACGCCCCTCTGTCGGAGCGTCATCTTCATTCATTCTGAAATTGGAATCCTTCTTCAAACTGCTCGATCGTACGTTCAATCGTCTCGACATAATCCGCTTCGGCATTCATGCTGCAGTAAATATGTGCGCCGAGAATCGCTCCTACGATCGAGCCCGCTAAACCAAGAACAACTAAATCTTCGCTCTCTCGCCCTACTCTCTCGGCAATCAATCCGGCAATCATGAGCAGCGTATCCGAGTACTGGCTCATATTGGCTGCCCTCAGCTCGGGTACCGACATGATCAGTTCGGTCCGTTCTCGAATCGCCCTACGCTCTTCCGCGGTAATAATCTCAGAGGCTTCCTTAACCGTCCGCCTGAATGCTTGTATCGGACTTAACTCCGGGGGCTGCTTACGATAATAGGCCATCAGAAGCGGATCGAATTCGTCTTGCAGGACGATCGCTTCCTTAGTCGGAAAATAACGAAAAACGGTACTCGGTGATACGTCGGATTGATCGGCGATCTGCTCGATCGTCGTCTCTTGGTACCCTTGATCTCGGAACAATCGGACCGCGTTCTGCTGGATCGTTTCCCGGGTTTTTAACTTCTTCCGTTCGCGAAGCCCTAGCTTGGGCTGATCGTCTAAAAACACGCGTTTGCCTCCCGGTAACTCTTTTGCTTTCTTCTATAAGTTTACCGTTTTTGCGGGTGGCGGGCAATGTTATAGGCTCATTTGTTGCGCCTTCTCGGTTTGCGGCGTACCGGAAGACCGCGGCAAGAATCGTAGCGTTAAAGCCAAACCAACGATAGCAAACCCGCAGCATACGAATAAAAGATTATTCATTCCATGTATAAACGAGAGATGCACGGAATGCAGAAGCGATTCGGAAGACAATTGCCGAGCGACCATAGACCCTCCTACAACGCTTTGGCGGACAAGCCCCGCTGCCGACTCCGGTACGTCGGTCAAATCCAGCTGCGAACGATAAGTCGCGTTAAGCGCGCTGCCGAGCAAGGCGACGCCGAATGCGCCTCCGACTTGGCGCATGACCATTATAAGCGCCGAACCGACCCCGCTTCGTTCGGCGGACAGCTCGCCCGTAGCGGCATCCATCGAGGCCGGCAACACCATGCCAAGTCCAAACCCCGATACCGTAATCCATACGGCCGCATAGCCGTACCCGCTGTCCATTCCAGTCATCGCACCGGCTACCAAGCCTACGGCAATGATTGCGAACCCCGCTCCGACAACGACTTTAGTACCGGATCTCATGAGCAAGCTTTGCGCGATTTTAGCCCCCAAGATCAATCCGCCGATCATCGGAAGCAGACGTAATCCCGTACTCAACGAATCTGCTCCTTGGATGATTTGGAAGTAGAGCGGTGTCGCAAACATTAGCCCGAAAATAGCAAAAGTAGCAATGGTAGCGAGAATGGCTCCCCATGTGAAGCGCGCCGACTTAAATAAGGTCAGATCGATCAGCGGATGAGCGGCTCTGCGTTGCCATAGGATAAAGACGGCTATCATTAACGATCCAATCGCAATCGTAGCGAGCGCAAACGGATCCGTCCAGCTATGCTCGCCCGCGCGGATTACGCCGTAGGTGATGCTAATGAGTCCGAGGCTTGAGGTCACGATCCCGAAACCATCCAATCCGGAACGCGCCGCGCTGCGGGACTCGGGAAGCAGCCACCCGACGGCGACAACGGCAATGGCGGCTAACGGAATATTAATGACGAAGACGGAACTCCATTCGTAATGCTTCAGCAGCCAGCCCCCGACAATCGGTCCGAGCGGAATGCCGAACATGTTCGCCATCGCCCACACCATCATCGCTTTCGTGCGTTCCGCCCCCTCGAACAAAACGGGAAGAATCGACATGGATAGTGGCATGATGAAAGCGGCTCCCAACCCAAGAAAACAACGCATCACGATCAACATCTCCGACGAATCCGCTAGCGCGCAACCCGCCGACGCCAAGCCGAACAGGACCAGCGCTGCCAGTAGAAATTTCTTGCGTCCGTAGCGGTCTCCCAACATGCCGGCGGGAAGCAAAATAGCGGCCAGCACCAAATTATAGGAATCGACAATCCATTGAAGCGAGCTTGTCGACGCATCCAAATCGGATGCGAGCGTAGGCAACGCGACATTAAGAATCGTCAAGTCCAAAGAAATCGCCAACAATCCGAACGTAAGCGCACCAAGCACCCACCATTTGCGCGCATTTTCTTTGCGCATTCGAAACCTCCACCTTTCGCGGTCTTGATCGACCGATATAATGGAAGTATATTTATTTTGATAGTGACTGTCAATTTTTATTTAGTGTCAAAATTTAAATAAATAAACCAACGCAGAATCTTCTCTGCATTGGCATTTGGTAAAGCAATCGCTGTCGGCCTAAATTCTCACTTCAAGAGATAACCTAACATTTGTTCGGCGGCTTTTTTCCCTTGATCCACGCAATCCGGAATGCCTACTCCCCCGTATCCCGCTCCGCATAAAATTAATCCCGGCTTATTCTCCGCCAGATACGTTCTCCACTTCTTCAATTGATCGGGATGACCGACCGGATATTGCGGCATGGAACGATGGCAGCGGGTAATTTCCGAGAATAGCGGTTCACCCGATATCCCCATCGTTAGGCGCAAGTCTTCGCGCACCCCGTCTATCAGTTCCTCGTCCGTTAAGCCAACCCATTCTTGCGCTCCCGAGCGTCCTACGTATGTTCGCAGCAGCACGGCACCTGGAGGCGCGGCATGAAGCCATTTAGACGATGACCAGGTACAGGCCGTTATCATCCTGCCTTCTTTGCGGGGGACGACAAACCCCGAACCGTTAAGAGGATACCGAATATGTTCCTTCTTATACGCCAAAGCGATATTCGCCACCGATACGTATTGGATTCGTCCCAATCCATACATGACGGGCGATTCCATCAATAGTTTCGCTGCTTCGAACGCGGGAATGGCCATGATCAATCCGTCCGCATGAATGTCTGTGCCGTTATCGAGCGTTAGTCGGTATTGACGATCTTCCCGCTTGAGCTGCATGACGCCGTGGCCGGTAAAGATCCGAACAGGATGCAATCGATCCGTCAGCCGATCCACTAGCGTGACGAGCCCCCCCTTATAAGTAAGGAACATGCTTCTCTTGGCGATGTCCGGCAATTCGCTAGTCTGCGGCGGATTTTTCTTGCCGGCCAGCATCCCCAAGATTAGACTCCTGTGCTTCTTTTCGAGCTGTTTAAATTGCGGAAAAGTAGCATACATGCTCAGTTGTTGAGTATCCCCCGCATAGATTCCCGCGAGTAGAGGCTCCGTTATGTTGTCTAGCACTTCTTTACCCAAGCGCCGTTCGATAAAACCGCCCAACGATTCATCGCCTTCGTCTTTTCTTCTTGGCAGCACAAAATCGAGTGCCGCCCGTAGTTTACCCGCCGGCGAGATAAGCCGCGTCTTCATAAAAGGCGTTACCGCTGTCGGAATGCCGAGCACGAGCCCTAACGGCATGGGATGCAGCATTCCCTTGCGCAAAATATAGTTGGTTTTTGCATTCGGATTAGTGGCCACGAGCTCGTCTTCAAGCCCTAGCTCTCTAGTCAAATCTATAATGGGCAGCTTGCGCGCCAGGAAAGAATCCGGCCCCTTCTCGATCGTAAAACCGTCGCGATGCAGAGTCCTTATTTTCCCGCCCAGCCGATCGCTCTTCTCCAAGATCGTGATTTCTACCGGAATCCGCTCTTCCTCGAACTTTTTTTTCGCGTAGTACGCTGCGCTTAGGCCGGTGATTCCCCCGCCTAAGACGACGATTTTCCTGACCGAACTTTCCATGCCGCACTATCTCCCTTCCTCGCGAACATAAGGATCACCCGTATATCTGCAGCACCGCTATCACAGTCTTTTTAGACGTGATCTGTCCAACCTTTCGGGATATAAGCGCAATAAGGATCGCTTTCCAAATAGTCGCCCGTGACCGCATACGCGCGCGCCCTGGATCCTCCGCACAAATCCTTGAATTCGCATGCTCCGCACTTCCCCTTCAGCAACGATTTGTCGCGAAGCTGTTTCATGACCGGGGAATGGCGATATATTTCCTTTAACGACCGTTCTCTCACATTACCGCAAGCGACGGGAAGGAAACCGCTCGGGTATACGTCGCCAATGTGGCTGATGAACGCGAATCCGTCTCCGTCATTGACTCCCTTATGAGCGCGTCCAAGAAGATCCGCTCTTTTCATGCCGGAATCCGCTTGTTGCTCTCCCAATCGTTTCCTTTCTTGCAAGAACACTCGTCGATAGTGGGGAGCTTCCGTCGCTTTCACTCCGTAAGGCATTCTCTGTTGAACTTGGCACAACCATTTCATGACTTCTTCGTGCTGATTCGGGGTAATCATATCCTTTTCCATTCCTCTGCCGGTTGGCACCAAGAAAAAAACGCTCCACAAAACCGCCCCCATCTCCTTGACCTTCACCGCGATCGCTTCCAGATCATGAAGATTGTAATTCGACACGGTCGTGTTCACTTGGATCGGAATTTGCAATTGCTGCAAATACTCGATTCCTCTCATCGTTAACCGGTAAGAGCCCTTCGTTCCCCTGAAGTGGTCGTGAATTTCTTCACTTGAACCGTCAAGGCTGAAAGCCCAACGGGACAATCCGAACTCCTTCGCTTTCTCAATAGCGGCTTGCGTAACCTTCGGCGTCGCGCTCGGCGTCATCGAAACGGGCAGCTTCTTCTGCTCGATCGCATACCGAGCGAGATCGAACAGATCCGGCCGCATTAAGGGATCGCCACCCGTAAACACGAACAACGGATGATTCATCTCCGCTATGTCGTCGATGAGTCTCTTCCCCTCCTCGAACGTAAGTTGCCGAGGATCCGCTTTATACTGGGCTTCCGCCCGGCAATGAAGACACTTTAGCGCGCAGGCGCGCGTTACTTCCCAGATGACGATAAACGGATTCTCGTTATAATCTCTATCTTGAGTAAAGGGCAACATCGTTTTCCTCCCTCCCGCATTCTGTCCGCAGAGTTTATCCTAATGAAAGGAGGGCGATAACACTGTGAGGGCAATCACACTTGGGTAGGAAACAAGGCTTTGTTCATGGAATGATCGAAATTTACTGGTAAATGTTACAAATTCCCGACATCCCACGAAATGTGTTCCGTATCGCATTTGTCCCCCTGTCGCCATCATAAGATCAAGGTGAATTTAGAGAGAAGAACGTTCCCCTACTAGCAGGGAATTACACCCCGTCTGCAACAAGACCTTCGAATGAGTTGCGGATTTTCTATTCTCCGGATATGTGAAAAAATCACCAACTTAAAGAGAGGGTGTTTTACATGTTCAGATTGTCCAAGATCGCCATCGCTATCGTAGTACTAGCGTTACCGCTTGAAGCCTGCACGGCCAAAACCGTCAAAGAAGCTTCCACCGAGATCGTCCAAGCCGAACCTAGCCAGGTTCGGGAGAAAATCAATCAGCCTCCCGTCGAGCCTGTCGTTTCTAGGGAAGGTAACGTAGTGAATATCGAAATGACCGCGCAGGTGACCGATGTCGAAATATCCGACGACGTATTCTATAACACATGGACATTTAATGGTACCGCACCCGGTCCGGTACTGAGGTTCAAGGAAGGCGATACGATCCACTTCACGCTTCGCAATCTAGATCCGGCGATCCCCCACTCGATGGATTTCCATGCCGTACATGCCGCTCCGAGCAAAAAATTCATCGATGTCATGCCGAATGAGCAAGGCACCTTCACGTACCCTGCCAATTCTCCAGGGGTGTTCATGTATCATTGCGGAACGAAGCCGGTACTCGCGCATATCGCCAACGGCATGTACGGCATCATCATCGTAGAACCCAAAGACGGTTATCCGACGGATAAGGAAATCGACCGCGAATACACGATCGTGCAGAGCGAATGGTATAAAGAAAATGATTTCGAAGCTTTCCTTAACGAAGAACCGGAGTACGTCGTGTTTAACGGCAGCGACTTCGCGCTTACCAAACAACCGCTGTTGGCCAAAGTCGGCGATAAAGTGCGGTTGTACGTCAACAATGTAGGACCGAACGAAGTGTCTTCGTTCCATGTGGTTGGGACGATCATGGACCGGGTATACGTCGACGGAAACCCGAACAATATTTTGTACGGGCTTCAGACGATGATGCTTCCGGCAAGCGGCGGAGCGGTCATAGAACTAACGGTTACGGAAGAAGGCGACTATCCGATCGTCACCCACCAGTTCAACCACGCTTCCAAGGGAGCCGTCGGGATTCTTCGGGTAACCAAGGATGGCCTCGATCGCAAGTAAGCGATCGCAGCGCATTAACGATAAAAATAACGGTGCCCAGCACCGTTATTCGCGCTCTCCGCCTCATTTACCACGAAATAACGGTGTCCAGCACCGTTATTCGCGTTCTCCACCTCATTTGCCACGAAATAACGGTGCCCAGCACCGTTATTTCGGCGCTGGGCAGTGGGTATAGCATGAATCAATCTATAAATCGCAGCTTATAGATTAGCTTAGCGGAGTCGTCATGCGAGCAAAATATCGTCTCCGCTCCTGTTTGTTCTACCCGGGTCCTATCATCGTCATAGACGGGAATCGCCAGAAACTGGGTCTCGTTGAAGTAAAATTGAAGATGCGTTTGCTCCTCCGCTAAGCGAACATGATGAAGCGTGCGAGCTGTCGGCGGCGCCAACGGATCGGTGCCTGCCACGTCTTCGATGATGACCTCCATCTTATACCCTTGATAAGCATTCAACCGTGTCTCCCAGTCCATGTTCAACCTCTTTTCCGCAGCGCGCATGTTCCGTGATGTTCCTTAGGGATAACCTGAACCCGGTAGCCGCTCAGACATTCCAAATGTTCTATCGGCATCCGCTCTTCCATATGCGCAATGACTTCCCGCTCCTCGGCCCATGCGGCCGACAATCCATTGATCTGAACGGTAGCGATTTCTAGCCGATCTTCTCTTCTGCGCTCCACGAAACACGAATGAGGGCGCTTGAACAAAGCTTTCATATGATCTTCCAAGTCGGGGTAAGGAATCGGCATTTCCGACTCCGGCCGAATGAATACAAGATCAACCGAATATTCGCTAGGAATGGGCTCCACCCGCTTCCTTCAAGTTCATCTGCTGCCGCGTAATGTCGCTGAACATGCCGGAGTAATAAACGATCTCTCCCGCATCGTTCTTAACCGCGCTGATCGTAAGCCATTCCAAGTAGATCTCCCCGCTTTTCTTGCGGTTCCAGATCGTTCCTTGCCAGAAGCCTTGATTGCGCAGATCGTCCCACATTTGCTCGTAAAACTTTTTATCTTGCCTTCCCGATTTCAATAGATTCGAAGTTTTACCGATCGCTTCTTCCGATGTGTAGCCGGTCAATCGGGTAAAAGAGGCGTTCACGGAACGAATGATTCCTTTGACGTCCGTGATCATGATTCCCTCGATCGTATTCTCGACGATATTGGCGGACAGCGACAATCTTTCCTGATAGAACATTTCGATGACAAGAATCAAGCTTGCTAGCGCGACTTGGGACAACGCCATGAAGCCGATCGCATAGTGCCCGGTAGCGTTGAAAATGATCGTAAGGATCAACGGCGGGAAAAACCCTCCCAGACCGCCCATAGCCGAGATCATGCCGTTCGCGATACCTGCTTGCTTGGTGAAATATAGAGGCACAAGCTTAAAGATCGTTCCGTTGCCCGTACCCGCGCACAAGGCGACGGTTAAGCACCCGACCGTGTACAGATGCATGGATGGAGCAAAAGAAAGCAGAGTTGCGGCAATCGTTAATCCCGCGAACACGAACATTAGAATTTTGAACGGATTAAAGCGATCTCCGAGCCAACCGCCTATCGGCCGCATAGCCGTAGCGAGCACGATGAATCCGGCCGTTCTCATCCCGGCATCCACCTTCGCCAGATCGAAATGGCTGACTAGGAAGTTCGGCAAGTACACCGTGAACGCGACGAAAGAACCGAAGGTCAGGAAGTAAAACATACATAGCAGCCAAAGCTTCCCGTTGCTTGAGACGGATTTAATTTGTTCCATGATCGGCGTATTGACTTTCGTTTCTTCGCGATCGCCGTACATGAAGTTCAATCCGGCAAGAGCGATCAAGATAATGCTATAGACCATAACCGTTTGAGACCATCCCAGCGCGCTAGCAACGACTGGCGCTCCGAATGCGGATATCGCCGTTCCGAGATTCCCGATTCCGTAGATCCCGTTCACGAATCCGTGACGCTCTTTCGGGTAATATTTCGGCAACGAGGTTACGCCGACGGAAAATACCGCACCGCCGATGCCTAGAAACACACCGCCGATGATCAAGTCTGCGAACGAGTCCGCTCGGCTAACCCAGAAGATCGGAGCTAGCAGCAGAATAAAACTAATCATGAACAGCTTGCGGGCGCCATAGCGGTTCGTCCAATAGCCGACCGGAATCCGCATGACCGAACCGAATAGAATCGGAATCGCGGTAACCCAAGCCAATTGGGACGAGGATAATACGATATCTTCTTTAATAAACGGCATTAACGACGACAGAATGACCCAAACCATGAACCCCAATACCAAGCTAACCGTCTGTAACGGCAGTTGCAGCTTCTTTACCTTCATCTCACGTCACGCTCCCGGCGATAGATCCATAGGGCAATCGGAAATAATACGATATTCAACGTCGCGAACAGAACAACCCGTTCATATTTCTCGTAGAAGAAGGCGTTCACGGTTTGTTGAGTGCAAGCAATGTTCAGCAGCAGAACTAGACTTAACCAAATAACCCCGCGGTAGCTACGCTTCATATCGTTTCACTCCCGTCGCGAAGATCGCACCCTGCTCCCGCTTCAGTTCAACCTCGGGCAAAGGCCTTCTGGGAGGACCCGCTGCCGTCGGAACGCCCGATTTCGGATCGAACACGCCATGATGGCAAGGACAGATCATCTCTCCGTCTTCCTTGCTCCAGAAAACCGGACATTTCAAATGGGTGCATGCATTTTGATACGCCTTGAACTCGTTGTCGCCGAGCCTGATCAGCAACGCGGAATCGTGTTCGCCGGGATACGCAAACTCTACTGCTTCTCCCACGGGCAACGAGTTAACGTCCACGATTTTCTTGTCCGCGTATTTCTTGTTCTGAAGTCCGGTCAACTCCTTGACCGCGATCGTCCCCCAAGGCAATGTCGATACGGCGAATACTCCGGCTGCTCCCACCATCATTTTCAAAAAGCCGCGGCGGTCCAGACTGCGTTCGTTGGCCTTGTGAATGTTATGCGTGTAGTTATCTTCATCGAAAGGAACGTGATTATTGTCCTTTTTCCGATCTTGTTCCATTGGGATTCACCCCCATCATCTTAATGGTTGCTTAGAATAGCTTTTGCTTTCCTTGGAGAATGCCCGGCAAGCTGATTTTCACGTTCGTATCGCCCTCAAGAGGGTCATACGGATCGTGGCTGGACATCCATTTTCCCAGACGATGCTGCTCTTTCTTCTCTTTCAATTCATCTTCCGTAACCCATTGCAGCGTGTTCGTCGGACATACCGATGCGCACATCGGCGGAATGCCTTCTTTCGTTCGATCGTAGCACAAGTCGCATTTGTACATGAGATTCTGCTCCGTATCGAACTTCGGAATCCCGTAAGGACATGCTATCGTGCAATTCTGGCATCCGATGCATTTCTCCACCAGTGCCGATAACACCGCGCCTTCCGGGGTAATCTGTATCGCTTGCGCCGGGCAACTTCTCGCGCAAGCCGGGTTCACGCAATGCAAGCACATGAGCGGGATCGTTTGGCGATTGACTAATGGATTCACGTCGTATACGTAGTTCCGGTTGCGTTGATCGTGGCCGCCGCATTGCGTGCATGCGGCCAGACAGCTTCGGCAACCGATACAGTTGTCCATCTCGATATATAAGTATTGTTTCATCGGTCCCTCCTGCTTTCGTTAGGATCGTCCAGCTTCGACGGGAGATCGGACTGGGATTTTCTCGATCTGCGCCGCGCACGCTTTGAATTCCGGCATGCGGGACATCGGATCGAGCGCGGGAATCGTCAGCAAATTAATCGATTGATCATGGCCGAAATGATAAGGCACGAACACGGTATCCTCGCGAATCGCTTCGGTAATTTTAACTTTGTAGAAGGCTTCCCCGCGACGCGAGTAGAGTCTGACGACTTCTTCGTGAACGATCCCGTACCGTGCCGCTTGTATCGGATGAACCTCGACGTAAGGCTCCGGGCACATGTCTTTGAGGAATTTGATTCTGCGAGTCTGGTTACCGGACAAATAATGATAGACGACCCGGCCCGTCGTTAAACGCAGAGGATACTCCTCGCACGGCTCTTCCGCGGGCGGCCGATAAGGAAGCGCGCATAATTTCGCCTTTCCGTCCGGATAGTAGAACTTCTTGTCCAAGAACATATGCGGAGTGCCGGGATCCTCTTCGTTCTTGCACGGCCAGAAGACGCCGTTCTGCTTTTCGATCTTATCCCACGTGGCACCGTAATAATCGGCGTACCCTCCCTTGGAGGCGAGACGGAATTCGTCCGCGACGTCTCTCGCGGTCTTAAGATGGCGGAAGTATTGCCCCCGTCCGAGTCTCTCCGCGAGCTCAACCTGGATCAGCCAGTCGGGCTTCGACTGTCCGATCGGTTCCTGGGCTTTGTTGATCTTGATGATCCGCCCCTCCAAATTCGTAACGGTCCCTTCATCCTCGGACCAAGTCACGGCAGGCAGGACTACATCGGCGAATTCGGCGGATTCCGATAAATAGAAATCGGCGCAAACCATGAAATCCAAGCCTTTGAAAGCTTCGCGAACGTAATTTTGATTCGGCGCGGATACTGCCGGGTTAGAACAAAGCAAGTACAAGGCGCGAATCGTTTTATCCGTCATCAACTCGAACATCTCGTAAGCCGATACCCCTGGTTGCGGCATTTCCTCCGGTTGAATGCCCCACACCTTGCATACCTCTTCGACATGCTTCGGATTCGTTATTTTGCGATAACCCGGAAGCGCGTCCGCCTTCTGTCCGTGTTCGCGTCCGCCCTGTCCGTTCCCTTGACCGGTAAAGGTCGCGACTCCCGACTTGGGACGTCCGATCTTACCGGTGACGAGACACATATTCGTATAGGCGGACACGTTATCGGAACCTTTGTGCTGTTGTTCGATTCCGCGAGCGAACATGACGACCGCATTGGGCGCCTTCCCGTAAATCTCGGCCGCTCGAATTAACTTCTCGGGAGCAATCCCGGTGATCTCGCTCGTATATTCCGGAGTGAACTCTTTTACCACTTCGAGCATTTCATCGTATCCGTTCGTATGCAGCCTCACGAACTCCTCATCCGCATATCCGTTCTGCGCGAGTAGGTTCACCATGCAGTTCGCTAACGCAAGATCGGTTCCCGGTCGCAAATCCAGATGAATATCGGCTCTTCTGGCGATCGGCGTCTCCCTCGGATCGGCGACGATCAAGTAGCCTCCGCGATTCTGTACTTCCCAGACGCGGAACATCGACGTTGGGTGACATTCGGCCGTATTGCTCCCCGCGATGAACAAGCAATCCGTTTCATGCAAGTCCGTCCACGGCAATGTCGATCCCCGATCGACGCCGAACGAACGCATGAAGCCCGCAGCCGCGCTTGACATGCAGAACCGGCCGTTGTAATCGATGTATCTTGTCTGTAAAGCAACGCGAGCGAA
The DNA here is from genome assembly GCF_014107495.1 of Cohnella cholangitidis. Lineage (GTDB taxonomy): Bacteria > Bacillota > Bacilli > Paenibacillales > Paenibacillaceae > Cohnella > Cohnella cholangitidis. The sequence goes on along the minus strand of NZ_CP041969.1, from coordinate 6,069,128 downwards.
TTTTCCCGTCAAATAACATTTTTCGTTCGTCATGGACACGCCGCTGAATACGGACAACGAATCTTTGCCGTGCAAAGCTTGCAGGTTATGGAATTTCCTGACGATCAGATCGTAAGCTTCTTCCCAGCTAGCCTCGCGGAACCCTTCCTTTGTACCTTTTAATGCCGGGTTATCGCGAATCAAAGGACGAAGCAATCGATCGTCATGGTTCGTTTGTTGGTAGGCGGTCACGCCTTTAGGACACATCTTCCCTAGCGTCACGGGCCAATCATATCGAGGCTCCACGCCTATGATTTTGTTGGTAGACTTGTCTACGCGAAGGTTCATTCCGCATTGCATCCCGCAATAAGCGCAATGGGTGGGAACGAGCGATTCGCTAGGATGATGTTTGTTCGCGACGACTTTGAAGAATTTATCCTCTGGCATTCTGGTTAGCCTCCTTAATCTTGATCTCATGAGTGGGAATTCCGGCGAAGCGAGACATGCGATATTTGCGCCTGCAAGGCAAGCACAACTCCGCCAGATGGAAGCCTTCCTTCATGCTGAATTCGATCTCGTTCTGTTTCAATACCGCAATGACGTCATTGGATTGCTCCGCCGATACGAATTCGGTTCCGCACACTTTGCACGCCTTCATCTGCTGCTCCCCGTAATGCTCGCGATAATTGCGCGCCAGCACGCTCATCGGACGGAACGGAATATGGGCCAGCTTGCCGAAAGGCAAATAAATCAAAGTGAGGATGACCGACCATTGGTGAATGACGCTCATGAGCGGATGAGCGAACCCGTGAAGGAACACGTTGCTGAACGTAAGCCATAAACCGGTAACGCTGATGAACAGCAAAAGATACAATGGAAGAAAATCATAGGCGAACGTCTGCTCCGCGCGGGCTTGCATATCCTTAAGCCTGCGATAAAGCGCCATGCTGACGCCTCCGATCACCATAAACGCCGTAATGTTAAGCGCGTTATAGAACAGAAACGCCAAAATTCCGTCAGCCTGCACTTTCATAATGTCGATTCCGAATCCTACGACCGTGTAGTAGCCGTTGTCATCCATCGTGAAGTACATCCACCCGAACACGAGCGGGAAAGTCACGAAGCACGACAGGATGCACCCCCAACCGAGCAAGACGTGCTGCGTCCAACGGTACCAGCCGCGATTCCAAATAAACCGATATGTAACCAAATGCTCCGCCGTCGTTTGCGGGGTCGACTTACGGAACAGCAGCTTGATCCCTTTTTTCAAGATCAGTTTAGTCGGCGGCCGTTCGGCCCATGCGAGGAACCGATAATAGAACCCGGCTATAAACACGAACGTGCCGACCATATAGCCGTATAAAGCCAAATCGATGTGCGTAAACCAACGTGATCCGATGTACATCAGAATAATGACACCGATGACGGTCAAGAAAACCATTTTGGCGAATTTTGACGCAAAAGCTCGATCCATGTCCATTCTCCTTTTCCGTATCGTCTGCATGTATTACAACACGCTTGTTAGGGTGGTCTCTGTGATTAGGCTCACAAAACGAACTATTCTCTAAGCAGGTTCACAGAACTGTAACCGATACCTCTTGCGTATGTTTATACCCCAATTCTAACTCCTTCACCCGCGTTTGGTTATCGGGAGAAGCTCTGATTTTCACCGGGGAAAACCCTGAACATCGAATGAAATTTATATCGTAATACGATAGAAATCCCTCGGAAAAGATAGGGAATTCCCTGATTGACATTTTCCGATTCGCAGATGTGAGTCGTGTCACAGTTATTCGCCTAGGTTCGTTGTACAGTTGTGTGGAGCCGATCGGTTCGAAATGTCGTCACACAATAGGGGAGGCTTTTACGATGGTCATTCATCTGGACACGGGTGCTGTCTTGGAGAAAATGGAGGAACTTTGCACGGCTCTGCTGCAACAAGAAAGCTATCAGCCATTAAAGATCATGATCGATCACTTCGCTTCGGACGAACTGGCGATACAACAATATGAACATTTTATGGAGAAGCATCACTCGCTGCAGCGCAAAGAGAACCAAGGCTTGGCGTTAACGGAGACGGAAGTGGCCGAATACCAACAGGAAGAGGCTGCGATTTACGCCAACGACGTTATTCGCAAGTTTCTATACGCGCAGAGAGAATTCAGTCAAATGCACAGCCTGATCAGTCAGTATTTCACCAAAACCGTAGAGTTGGACAGACTGCCAGAACCGAATGAATTGCAAAAAGGCGGTTGCGGTTGCGGCGGAAGCTGCGGCGGAAGCTGCGGCGGAGCTCAATAAGAAGGCAAAAAGTTGGGGCTAAGTCGGAAGATCAATCAAGATCTTCCGACTTAGCCCCATTTTAGAATCTAGTATTATTCGCTTTAAAACCGGGCTTGAATTACTCGGTTTTATCGGCTAACTCGTCCCTATACGCGCCTTAGAGACCTAAGTTGTACCCGCGTGACGGAACTAATTTACCCCATATTGCTCGCAGACATCGATTAGTACCGCGTACCGGTACTATTTCGCTTCATGGAGCACGCAAGTTTGGGTTTCTAGTACCAGATCGTTGGGTTAGAAAGAGTGGTAACTAACTTTAATGGAAGCGCTAGGACATCCGCTCTCCGCATCATCCAGGTCATCCAGATATTGTTCGGGAACCTCTACAATTCCCCGATTATCATCGCCCGGCAATCTATTCTCCGCAATGCCTTTGTCATCAAAGTCGAATAGATCCGGAGCCGCGGAGCCGCAAGCTCCGCAGGCAATGCAGGTATCCTTGTCTACGTATGTATATGCAGCCACTCGAGCCAGCCCCCTTTCCAACGATTACTTCAAGTTCCCGGGTACCGACTTAAGTATTTTTCCCGATTTCGATGCTTGGGATAGCGACACTGCGGGTTGAATCATCTTCATTTCGACTGCCACCTCCTCTTCTATTTTCCTCTACTTTAGCTCGTCATTTTTCCACAACAACTCCAGCACCCGCTTCAGTTTTCGTTTCTCGCGAGGGCAAGGCCGTTTCCCCGTTCTCATTCGGTACAACGGACAATGGTTGCCTTGGCAAGCCGGTCGATAAAAGCAAGACCGACACACGGCATCTTGATCCTCGCCGGAGCTATGCGACTTCCGGCAGCATTTTGCATCATTTTCTGGAAAGCAAGCTCGCGCCCGAGCGATTGGCGCGCTTTTTAATGAAGATTTTCGAAAAGCCGATTCAATAAATTACGCTCACTCCTACGTTAACGAATTGCCTTGTATCCCTAACCTGTCATTGGATGGAATTCATTAACTCGTAGAAATATTTATCTTCATGCGTTTTATTAAGATGATACCAAGCGTCTAAGGTTTGGGGAGCACATACATCCAGTGCTTTTAACACATGAACCGTAAATTCTAAGGGAGCTACTCCGGATGCAGTGATCAATGTCCCATCGGTGACAGCCGATTCCACTTTGTAATAGTCTTCGCCCGTGTAAGAAGGGCAAACCATTTTGAGGTAGGCCAAATCATTGCTTGTGTGCCCACGTGAATCCAACAAGCCAGCTTGAGCAAGTCCGAAGGTAGCACCGCAAATGGCTCCCACTACGATCCCTTCCTGTACACACCTCTCGGCCATGTTTAATATGGGCATATGAATCGCTTCTGTCCACGTATTTCCACCGGGTAAAATCAGGGCGTCATCGCTTTGAATGCTGCACTTCTCCACTATAAGGTCAGGCATTAATTTCAATCCGCCCATTGTCGTGACTGGGGTCTTTTCGATCCCAACGGTGACTATCTTGGCTGAAGCCAGCCCCTTTCTGAAGTATCTTCCCGAGTTCAGCTCCGCGGCTACATAACCGATTTCCCAATCGGACATGGTATCAAACACATACAGATATACGGTACGATTCATTTTTAAGTACTCCTCATCAAAATTAGTCGGTAACAATCCTTATCATAAAACAACTTCACTGACAGCTGCTGTCAGTGAAGTTATTAAGCTTGATGATATTTCATTAACTCGGAGGCAAGCGCCACAAGTGTATCCTTTAGCTTCTCTGTCATTTTTTGGCATAACTAACCCTCACCTTTGATTAAGATATGATACGGTTTTATCCCATTTGCGAATAGGCTATCGATCAGCTTGACCAATTCTTCCGACGATAAATCTTTGCCGTTGCGTATCCAAAGGCGAAACAAAGAGATTAATGTTGATATGTAAAACTCAATCAGGTATGGCGCTAAGACCTCATTTGTTGGAAGGCCCACAATCAATCTTTCAAAGGGAATTTCTCTTTTCAGGCGTTCAACAAAATGAACAGAACCATAGTCGCCTAAGAGGGCTTTAAGAACTGAAATTTCCTCTGCATTTTCCAAGCATTGAAGCGCATCTTGGAAAGTATGCGTAGAAAGCTCCCTGCTTGCCATTTCCTCATTGATGGATTTCAAAACCTTCTCTTCAACGTAGTTCAGTAACTCATAGATATCTGTAAAGTATTGATAAAATGTACTGCGATTATATCCTGATTGGTTAGCAATCTCTTGAATAGATATTTTTTCGATTGGTTTTTGGCTATATAAATCACAGAATACATGGATAAAGGCTTGCCTTGTTTTGTCCGTAATTTCAGGCTGCTTCTTCATGATTTGCCTCTTTTCTGTTCAATCGATTATCCGACAGATCATAAAAATCTGATGGTTGATGACCGTATAGTGAATGCATACAATATTATTATACAACACGTTGTTGGATCAACAACAAGGATTATCAACTATTTTAGGGAGGCGAACATGAGAATTTTATTCTTCGGCAGAGGGGTAATATCGACCCAATATGCGTGGGCTTTTGAACAGGCAGGGCATACAGTGGAGTTTTACGTTAGAAAGGGGAGAAAAGAAACCTTAGGAAGCAGTATAGAGCTTGAAATGTGGGACGCACGAAGAGGGAAAAAGCTCATAAAAGAAAGCTGGAGCGTCAAGCTGCATGAGGAGATGCTTCCCAATTATGATCTCATTATTGTGAGTGTCAACACGGAACAGCTTCCGGAAGCAGCACAATTCCTATCAACTGCCGCAGGAAATACCCCTATCCTCATATTCAATAACATTTGGCAAGATTTGAAATCATCGATCGCACCATTGTCTATGAACAATGTTGTCTTTGGCTTCCCCGGAGCAGGAGGCGGCATATCTGACAATAAGCTTAAAGGCGGCTTTTTGAAAATGGTATTTCTAGAAAAACCACGGGCAGGCACTGAGCATATTAACAACAAGGTCAAAGAACTATTTGAAAGTGCCCATTTTAAAATTAATTGGATAAAGGATATGCAAAACTGGCTATGGAATCACTTTGCCATGAATGCAGCTATGGAGACCGAGGTGTTGAAAAGGGGAAGTTTTCCAGCGCTCTTGAACCATAAGGAATCCTTTTCCAATGTTGGGTTGAGTATGAGGGAAATGATCCCTGTACTTAAAGCAAGAGGTGCAAAGCTTGATGCCATTTCTCTCTTGTTGACTAAAATTCCACCGGCCCTTCTCGGCACACTTTTTACCAAGGTTATTTTTGCAAAAGGCAGCTTGCCGAGACTTTTCGTGGAATACAACAATAGTAAGGCAGGTTTTGCGGTACTTGAAGTTGTGAGAGAAGCCAAAAAGGTAGGCATACCTATACCGCGTCTTACGACGGTATTTGAAAATACGGAATATCACAAAGCTATTGAAAATCCCATATTGCCTTAACTTTACCTACAATGCGAATAGGAGCCGTGCTTCGTGTAGATCGAAGTGCGGCTCCTTTCATACAAATCATAAGCGACGAACTCGCGACGTTCAGCAGGGTCACCGGTTACGTGAAGATGATTTCCCGCAAAAGGCTGCAAGTGGACCAAGACGGCTATTATTCCGGCGAGTTCAACTTCTGGAGCCAATCGCGGCGCTTCGACTGGAATACGCGCAAACGTCTGAAAGAAGAGGTTATCGGCGTCATATCTTCCCTATCTTAACAAGAAGAAGCCGACTCTCAGCTTTCGCTTGGAGTCGGCCTCTCTCCTATTCCATCTGAAGCATCATACTGTCCAACCGCGCCTTCTCTTCATCGGATAACATGCTCTCCGCCATAGGGAACAGCACGTTCTCTTCTTTGCTGAAATGGGTCGTCAGAATGGAATAGGCTTCGATGGCGTAGCCGGCAACGACTTTAGCCGCGTTCGCATTTATCCCGCGCCTGTCGCCTGAAGCTTCTTCCAGAAATTTATCCAAATAATATTCTGCTTGAGAGTGCTCGTACTCCATGACGGATATCGGTCCCGTTTCCCTGCCGATATACCTGGCCATCATCGGGAACAGCACGTCGTCTTCTTTCCTCGCATGTACTTTGAGCCTCGCCGCGAAGGAAGATACCTGCTCGTACAATCGGGTTAGAGCCTCTTCTTGATTAACCCCCGCTTCCGCTTCGACTCTCTCGGCCGTCAGCAAAAACTCTTCAAGATCGTCCCACAACGGAATATGCTCCCGCATTAACCGCTGCAGCGGAGCGCATAACGATGCATCAATACTTTCCGCTCTTTGGCCCCCGCAGCCGTACATCGATTGACTCATTTCCATCCCTCCGCCTTACTTACTCATTTCTTTATCTGTCCACCGATTAAGCCGGTTGTGCCTCGATCCGCGGGAATAAGATATTGTTCTCCAGATGAACGTGCTGGAAAATATCCGATTCCAACTCGGTTAGCTTTTGGTAAGTCAAGGTATACGTCCGGCAAGCGTCCGGCGGCAAAGCATATTCGTTCGTCAATTGCCTCATATCCTTCAGGCAATCGCCGACCAGGCTATGGTCCGATTCCAGCTCCCGCAAACCTTTGATCGTTTGCTCTCGCAGTTCCTCGGACGGCTCGCTTGCATAACGCTTCAATAGCGGGAACAGCACTTCCTCTTCGGTAATTAAATGTTGATCCAACTCTATCTTCATCTGATGGAACCGCTTGTGCAGGGCAGCGATTTCGCCGTGCGCCGCGCCATGAACCCTTAGTATTTTCGTGACGAATTCGCTGAGCACCGGCAACTCCTTGCGCAAGTAGTAATGATGCGTGTTCACGATATGGTCGATCAGATCCGCGACCGGCGCTTCGCGCCATCCAAGATCGTCGCTCGAGCTTTTCTTTTTCATATTCGTATATCCTTCATTGAGCCGGTTCACGATATCGGTTCCGTCCAATCCCCGCTCCCGGATCACCTCTTCGAGTTTCCGATCCCCCCCGCAGCAGAAATCGATACGGGCTTCTTTGAAAATATTGCTCGCGCCCGGGAATTCCGCCACGATATCGCCGATCTTCTCCGCCCCGCTATAATGTTGCTCCATATCCGATCCATCCTTTCTATATGTGAGATGACATCCCCAGTATAAGCCGCCCCTCCCCCGTCCACTGTGACGTGGATCACGAATGGCTCATCCTCCGATCTGCGACATGCTTCGTCCGGTTACGCTCCGAGACAGCTTCTCTCCCGCTAGCGTTCTGGCCATCTCGTGGGTTTCGGGTTTAGCGTCCAACGCTTGCAGGAACATCGATTGCAGAGCGTTGACGTTGCCGATATGTTTGCGCACGTTATATTCGTCCGACCAATATAAGCACGGCTTGATATTGCCGTCCGCAGTCAAGCGAAGTCGGTTGCAACTGCCGCAGAAGTGGTCGCTGATCGGATGAATGAGTCCGAAGGTTCCGGCAGCTCCTCGAATCCGATAACTTTGCGCCGGACCGTTACCGTATGCGCCTTCGCATGGACTCGCAATGACTCCCATTCGCCGGCAAGTTTCCAATACGGAATCGAGCGGTAAATACGCATCTTTCCACCGCTTATCCTCGTTTCCGATCGGCATATATTCGATAAAGCGGATATGATACGGCTCTTCGCAGGTCATTCGCAGTAGCTGCTCGATCTCGTCATCGTTTACGCCTCTCATCAGCACGACGTTCAGTTTGATCGGATCGAAGCCCGCTCGCCGGCAAGCGTCCAAACCCCTTAGCACCTTGTTGACATCGCCGCCTCTCGTGATCATGGCGTATTTGTCCGGTTTTAACGAATCGAGACTAACGTTGACCCGAGTGATACCGGCTTCCCGTAACCTATCGGCGAACGACGCTAAGTAGATTCCGTTAGTAGATAAGGCGATATCTTCGATTCCGTCAATCCCGGACAGCATCGCGATCAGCTTATCCAGTCCCTTCCTTACAAGCGGTTCGCCGCCGGTAATCCTCAATTTCTTGATACCGAGCGGGGCAACCGCCCGGACGACCTCGACGATCTCTTCATAGGACAGGATTCGACTGTCCGGTTCGAATCGCATCCCTTCCTCCGGCATGCAATATACGCATCTTAAATTGCAGCGATCCGTTACCGAGATCCGCAAGTAATCGTGAACTCTGCCATGCTTGTCTACGAGTCGAGTGTCCACTTGTCTCCCTCCGTTCATTCAGTCGTTCCGCTCTCGCCGTTTAATACTTGCTTCATTTTATTTCTTGCTTCGGCGACGATCGCTTCGATGTCTTGTTTGGTCGGTTGCTCGAAATGAAGCCCAGCCACAACGGCAACCGTTCGCCTCAGAGAACGTGACGCCATTGTCGCAAGTTCCGCGGCTAACTCTTCTTCCCGGTGGCCCGGCAATGACAACGCGTTAACGCGAACGTTCCCGTCTTCCGACCAATAAGCCGTCGCCGCCGCTCCGATATGCGCTTTCCCTCCCGTAACGATGAACGCGACGTCAACTCCCATGCGGATACTACGAATGCGTATCGCTTCCGACCATTTCGAATCTATCTTCTGGCTCGACATGTCCAACCCAACCCAACCTTCGTCCGATGGTCACAGTATAATCTCCCATGCTTCATCCAAGATGTGATATGGCTCACAATGCCGATCCGACATCCCCTCTATAATCAGTTCGAGGGAAACCCGCAAACTAGGAGGAATGAACATGAGTACATTTGCCGCAGTCGTTAACGCTACGGAATACCCGCCTCATCTGAAGCACAAGGTGATTTTCGAAACTTTCAATCGTTTACAGCCCGCCGAAGCGATGCTGCTCATCAACGACCACGATCCCAAGCCGCTTCGTTTCCAATTCGAATCCATACATGCGGGACAATTTTCCTGGGAGTACGTTGAGCAAGGTCCGATCGTCTTCCAAGTCAGAATCGGCAAATTATAAACCAATTGGAGTTGGTCGCCCGTGGCAAACGTCGATATTATCGATGCTAAAACGATCAAAATTACCGTCGATTTAGCCGATGCCGTCACCATGGTACAGGAAGCGTCTCGCCATCTGGACAAGTACGCTTCCGAAATCATAACGATAAGCGAAAAAATGCCGGAATTCGATTACACATACTTTTGCTTCTATGCCTATGACAGCGCGCAGTTGTTCGAACTGATGCTTGGGATAGATCCAAAGCAATATTTGTCCTTCTCTTTGGACGCGCCCGATTCGTTCTTCTATGCTCTATACGGCGGAATGGTCGGGTTGTACGAGGCAGCCAAATACACTCTAGGCAAATAAAGAGAATACAAACTTACTTCAGGTGGTGATTGTGCATGGAGCGTAAAGAAGCTAACGTGGTCGAGCTGGACGTCAGGCCCCATCTGCGCAAAAAGCTGGAGCCTTTCCAGTTGATTATGGATACGGTCAAACAATTGAACGCAAACGATATCTTCGTTCTGCACGCGACATTCAAACCGACTCCTCTGTTCGGCGTCCTGAAAATGAAAGGAATGACGGGCAAGGCCGAGCAAGTCTCCCAAGAACATTGGATCTCGACCTTCGTCTCCAGGAAGAACAAACATTGGCTGGAGGACGAGGCTTCGGATTCGGAGACGGCAACCGTAACGGAAGCGCAATGCGATGGCGCTCCGCCATCTTCGGAGAACGAACCTAAGACAAAAATTACGTTGGATAATAGAGGACTGGAGCCGCCCAAGCCGATGATGCGCACGCTGGCCGCGCTGGACCGTTGCAGTCCGGGAGGCGAAGTCGTCATTCACAACGACAGGGTGCCGATGTTCCTGATCGAGGAGCTCAACACGTTAGGGTATTCCTATTCGGTCGCCGAACAGCAGGACGGATCGGCGATCGTAACGATTCGCAAAACGTAAGGAGGCGAGTGCCATGTCCCGTCTCCCCTTTCTGTTCATCGTGACGGGGATGATCGGTTTCGTCGTTTTTCACGCGACATCCCTGTTCTCGCTTTTCGACTGGATGAACACGGACTTGCGCGGTCCGACAGGATGGTTCCAGATCCACTTGTTCGTATTAGGTTGGGCTACCATGCTTGCGATGGGTGCCGTCTATCAGTTGATTAACGTCATTTTGCAATCGAACGTCTACAGCGAACGTCTTGGCTACGCTCACTACTTCGCTTTCGCCGTCGGTCTCTCGGGTTTGTTGTACGGATTCAAAAGAGCGGAAACGGAATGGATAGCCGGTTTCGCGACGTTGGCTTTGGCAGGCATCCTGCTATTCGTATGGAACATCGCGGTCACCTTATTTCGCGCGTCCAAATGGAATCCGGTAACGGTAAGCGCCGCTTGCTCGGTATTGTATCTAGCGTTGACCGGCCTATCCGGAATGGCAATGGGTCTTAATCTGGCATTCGGCAATTGGAACGGCATTCACGAGCAACTGTTCCATGCTCATATCTGGTTAGGTACGATAGGTTGGTTCGGACTTCTCATTACCGGCTTTAGCTATAAAATGCTGCCTATGTTTTATTTGTCCCATCACTATCCGACCAAGCTGCAGACCGTCGTGCTTTTTTTATGGAATGCCGCAGTTGTCGTCGGAACGATCTCGTTCCTAGTCGATGGAAACGATTGGTCGATCGGATTAGCGCTCGCTCTGCTCGTCATGGCGATCATCGCTTATAATGCGCATCTTATACAAATCAAGAAAAGCAGGCACAAACGGAATCCCGGTTCGGGCATTCGGTGGTCGATGTACGGCAATCAAGCTTTCGCCGTAATGGCTAGCGCGATGCTGATCCTAACTCTCGTCTATCATGAGCAATGGTTGAATGCCAAAACCGTCCTAGTCGCGGGATGGATCTATTTGGCGGGCTGGGTTTCTTTTACGATCCTATGCTACGCTTCGAAGATCGTCCCTTTCCTATGGTGGACGCGCAAATACGGCAAACACGCGGGTAAACCGGGAGCTCCCGTCATGGCCGACTTATTGAACGAGAACAAAGTGAACGTCGGGTTGGCGGCGATCGCCTGCTCCAGCCTTCTCTTGTTAACCGGGCTTGCTGCGGATGCCCGAATAATCGTTGCTATCGGCGGAACGGCTTTCTCGCTATTCTCGATCGGATATATTTCTCTGATCGGACTCGTCTTCAAACGATAAAGATCAAGAAACGAGGGAGTACGCATGGACAATGAAAATGTGCTTGATCTGTTAAGGGAAGTGTACGATCCCGAGCTTGGCATCAATATCGTGGATCTAGGACTCGTCTACGAAGTTCGCGAAGACCCCGATCAAATTTACGTGCGCATGACGTTAACGACGCCCGGTTGCCCGATGCACGATACGATCGTAAGCGGCGTGAAATGGGTGCTCAGGGAGCAAGCCAAACCTCCCGAAGTGGATCTCGTATGGGAGCCCCAGTGGTCGCCGGCCATGATGTCGGAAGAAGCGAAAGAAAGATTAGGTTATTACTAACACAAACTTGCCTAACCAACTTAAGCCGACAGCTGCGAGAACGAACCCGCATGCCGTCGGCTTAAGTTTTTGTGCTGAAGTCTTTTGGTTGATGCTCACTACTCTTCTTCATCCTCGGAATTTACCATGATCCCGGCTACTTGGGTCAAACGATCGAAGAACCATTGCCTTGGATGTCCGGCGATGCCGATCTCGTCCATCGCTTCCTTCATGCACCGGAGCCATGCCTCCGCCCTGCGCGGCGTCACCTTGAAGGGAAGATGGCGCGCCCTCATGTTCGGATGCCCGTATTGATCGGAGTAGAGCGACGGCCCTCCCGTGAATTGAGTCAGAAACAACCGTTGTTTGTACTTAATCGATTCGACCCCATCCGGAAACAAAGGCGATAGATCCGGATCCCTATACACTCTCGGGTAGAACGCCTCCACTAGTTTGCGAATCGTCTCTTCTCCGCCTATTGCTTCGTATAACGTTGAAGTTTCTTGTTGCATCTCGTTCCCACTCTCCTCGATATCGACTTATACGCCTATATTAAGGGCTCGGGATCGACCGCATTGTGATTGCCATCACATTCGGTCCGGGCATTAAAAGGTAAAAGAACCCCTGATAGATCAGGAGTCCTTCGTCACCTTAAATTGATTAACCTCTTCGCGCAGTTGCTTAATATTCCCCGATATTTCTCGCAAATGATCGACCATGTTCACGACAAAGGCAGATTGCTCGTTCGCCGAAGCGGACACTTGCTGGGTGGAAGCTGCCGTCTCTTGAGTAATGCTGGCAACCGATTGGATTCCCGTTAACACTTCCCGAGACAGTTCGGCTACTTGCCCGAAGATCGTCTTGATTTCCGCTACGCTCTTCTCCGTAAGGATAACTTGCTCGACTATGGTACCTAACGCATCGCTTCCTTCACGAATCATTTCGTTCTGCACATTCACCGCGTCGAGATTGCTCTCCATGCGATGGGCCGCTTCCTCGATATCCGCTTGAATGAGGCCGATCAGCTCGTTCACCTGCTGCGCCGCTTGACTGGATTTACTCGCCAGCTTGCGCACTTCCACGGCCACGACGGCGAATCCTTTGCCCATCTCGCCGGCTCTGGCCGCTTCAATAGCGGCATTAAGCGCCAATAAATTCGTTTGATATGAAATCTCGGAAATGACGGTAATAATGGATCCGATCTCAGCGGAACGACTATTCAGTTTCTTCACCGAATCCGATGCGGAATGTATCGTTTGAACGACATCACCCAATTGGTCAATGGCATTTTGAACGGCCGCTTCCCCGCGCCGGGCATGTATCGTCGAGCCGTTTGCAATATTCAGCCCTTCTCTGGCCATCGCATCTCCCGAAGTAATCCGTTGCATGGCCGATTCGATGACATCCAGCATATCCGAAGCCCGCCCGGCCTGTTCGTTAGCCCCGCTCGCCACTTCATCGATGGCGATCGCGATTTGACGGGCGGATTCTCCCGTTTGACCGGCGATCTTAGCCATCTCGGCGCCGCTTCCGTTCAATTGAGCCGTACTGCGCATTATATTCTGAACAAGCACCGAGAGATTTCCTACCATCTTGTTGAAATTCGCCGACAAATGCCCGATTTCGTCGTTGCTCTTGATATGCAAAGATACAACGGTCAAATCCCCATTCGCTACGCGGTTCACGTGCTCGTTCAACTGCCTGATCGGCCGCATGACCATTTTCACGAACATGAAAGAAATCAACGCGGCAATACAAGGCAATAAGCTGCCAACGATTAAAGTCCCTTTTATCATCTCCCAAGTCCGTTGCTGCAGGATGTCGGCATCGAAATCGATCGCGTTCAAGGCGATGATCGGTTGGGTCGGATCATTATTCGCGAAGAGAGGAGCGTATCCGGTCATTCTCTTGCTTCCTTCGTATTCGTACGCGTCGGAATACTGCGGATGTTTCATCTCTAGAATCATCTTAAGCGCGTTCCGATCCAGATAGAAGCTGTCGCCCGCCTTATAACCTTCCGATTGCAACGAACGGTCCGCTGCCAGTATCGTACCGTCCAGAGACAATATGTACTGCGTCTTGAATATCGGCTTTTTCGAGACGGTCCAGCTGATGTCCTTCTCGACTTTGGCAACGTTCGACGCGTCTCCGCTAGCCAAGCCGGCGATATCTTTCGGATCGATGATTCCCGTAGTGATGTTGGCGCATCCGATCAATTCGATGCCCGCCGCCTCTTTCACCTGCCTATAGCTTGTGTAATAACCGAACGCCGTTACCATCCCGATGCTAACCAACACGATCGATAAAGTAATGAGCGCGACTTTCCCCGTAATGCCTAATTTCATCATGACACTGCTCCTATAATCTAAATTTCGGCGTCTCTTGCAGGCCTTATGCGAAATCTAGATGGGAGAGCAAAGATAACGTAGTTACCATTCGAAACGAAATAGATAAATGGAAATCAGCACGAATTGCAGCGTACTCGCAATTTCGATCCATCCGGCCTTCATCGGGCGCATCGGCCGACCGGCGAAGACAAATGCCCGTACTGCGGATACAATATAAGCGACCGTCATCAACGGAAACCCGATCGCCCAAGGCGCGGCTAACAGTCCGATATGGTATGCTCGCGCGTATGCGATCCAGCGCTTGTTGTTTCTTTCGCGAAACAGCGACTTGACGAAGAAGGCGCTCCCCGTAAAATGCAAAAAAGAAAACGCAATGACCAAAGCCATCTTTTCGTCCCAATCCCCGCCGCCGGACAAGTACGCAGCGGCACCGCCTACGGAAAATAAGAGGATCGCGCATAAGTCGTTTATTAACGCCCTCTCCGACTTGCGCGTGGCGTGCCAAATATTAATCGTAAGCAGCAAGAGGAGAAGCGGTCCGAAATACAAAAGAGCAGGTTCGTTGAACAAAGAAGGAATCAAGCAAAAAATCGCGATTCCGCCATACAGCAAGCCCCAGATCATCAATCGGCCCCGATGGGCGGACCTCTTCACGGATTGTAACAACGGATATGACGCAAGGTAGAAGAATAGCCAGGCAATGAATAATAGCAAATGGTTCCATTGCGGCGTTCCGGCCATCATGCCTAACAGGAAAGGCACGCTGACCATCGCCCAACCGCCGTGCTCGTGCGGAATCACGATTCCTTGCTTCTTCATGAGAGCAACTCCTCACCCCGATTTATGAACATCCTTTGCCGCTTGTGGCGATAGTAAACAACGTTCGCTCATATTCTTCTTGCGTGCTCATGCGCGTAACGAAGCTCGCATCGATTCCGCTGCTCTCGAACGAGGATTGAACGATACCCTCGTAACGAATGGCGTGCAGAAAAGGATCGACTCTGCTCTGGTTACGATCGATCAAGCTAGGAATGATCTCGACGCATCGTCTATCATAGATTCCGTGCCAGGGATGAAGCCTCTCTTTGATGAACGGCAGCGCGGCATCGCAGCCGGAATCTCTTTTCTTCTCCAGCAACAGGCGCGCGGCTTCATAGGAAACGTACGGCATGTCGCACCCCACGAGCCATACGTCGGAATACGCGGCAAGGGAAAATGCGGCATGCATGCCGCCAAGAGGACCTTTGTCATGATAAAAGTCGGTAATAATTCTAATATCGCTGTCTACGATCGGAAGGAACGTTCTCGGCTCGTTCGTCACGACAATGATTTCCGCGCATAACTTCTTCATATGACGAATCTGCCGATGGATGAGCTTCTCGTTCGAGAAGGGAAGCATCGCGATATGCGCTCCCCCTATCCTCCGGCTTTTCCCTCCTGCGAGAATAACCCCCGACAATGTCTCTTGCCCTTCATTAAGCAATGGATCGGCTAGATCGGCTATATCGGCAATATCCAGCATCATAAGCCCCCCATATCGGCTATGGAATAAGTTGCCCCCTTATTATCCTTGCTTCTACGCGCCTGCTCTATGACCTACCTCACAGCATTCGCCAAACGTTCGTCATAATGTAGAATATCGAAGCTCAAATAAATGTCTTTAAGGTTAATCTTCAGCTAAAATAAGGGAAAACGGCTAGATACGACCTAGAGGAGGATTACGAAGCCTATGGAAAAAGAAACCGAATTTCTGCAGCGCGTGCAGTTGTTCCACGACCTTAACGCGCAAGAATTGGAGCGTGTCGTGAACATCTCCATTTCCCGTTCGATCGCCAGAAAAGCTTCCATATTTACCGAAGGAAGCGAGAAGGAAGCCGTCTTCTTTATCCGGGACGGCTTGGTCAAAACCTTCAAAACGGACGAGAACGGCCATGAGCAAATCGTCTCGTTCTTAAAAACCGGAGATATGTTCCCGCATACCGGACTATTCAATCAGAATCCATATCCGGCGACGGCCGAAGCCATCGTGGATACGAAGCTGCTCGCCATCCCCGTTCGGAAGTTCGAACAGTTAATGATGACTACCCCCTCTATCGCGATCAAGATGATGCGCGTAATGGGCGACAAAATCCGCGAGCTGCAAGAAAAACTTCAAGTGTTATCCGGCCAGGACGTTAAGCACCGCGTATTGTCCTTTCTGCAGCTGCTTGCCGAGCAGCACGGGCAACCGATCGAGAATAAGATCACGATCAATCTTCCCATGACCCATCAGGAATTCGCCAATTCCGTCGGTACGACCAGAGAAACGATCAATCGCTTGCTTAACCAGTTCAGCAAAGAGGAGTTGCTGGAAGTAGATCGCAATAAGATCGTCATTGTCGACATGGAAGCGCTGAAGCAACAGCGCGAGCTCAAATAAACCCGACATTGTGAGGCAAATCACACTCCCCTTGCGAAAGCCTTGATATACTGGCTTCAATGGATAAGGAGGTGCCTAGTATGGAAGCCGTTCGCGCACTGCCCAAAGCTTGCCATGTCCGGAATTCCTTCTGCTTCTCGAGCGGAAATCTGGATAAGCTCAAGCAAATTATGTACACGCACAAATACAACACGGACACGGCCATTTTCCATGAAGGCGATCATGCCGACAAACTGTTCTTTCTACACTCCGGCCGAGTAAAAGTAACGAAATTCAGCGAAGAAGGCAAAGAATATATCATGTCGCTCTATCATGCGGGCGATTTGTTGGGACAGTTGGAGCCCTTCCAAGATCCCAAGCATCAATTCAGCGCTTTAACGGTCGAAAAATGCGAAATCGGGATCATTCAGAAGGATGATCTGGAAATATTGTTGTGGCAGTACGGGGATTTGGCAATCGAGTTCATGAATTGGATGGGATACATGCAGCGGCTGACTCAGACGAGAATGCGCGATCTGATGATGTACGGAAAGCCGGGCGCTCTGTGTTCGACTTTGATCCGTTTGTCCAATTCGTACGGATCGCCTGACAAAAACGGGGTACATATTTCTCTCAAGCTGACGAATACAGAGCTGGGAGATTACATCGGCTGTGCCCGCGAAAGCGTGAATCGGATGCTCAGCGATTTGAAGAAAGCCGGTGCAATCTCCATGCACGACGGGATCATTACGATCAAAAATTTAGAATATTTGCAGAGCATATGCAAATGCGAGCAATGCCCGAAGGAACTGTGCCGGATTTAAGATGCAACGACCTTCTCGTCCCCGGGCGAGAAGAGATAGCGATAGAGGATATCGTCCGCCCCTTTGCTTTCGATCTCGTAATACCAAACTCCTCCGTCCCCGTTCCAATGGATGATGAGCCGTAAATCGCCCGGGAGCCTATACTCCCAGATTTCGGAAGAATATTCTTCATCCATTGTTGTCGCATTAGGGTTTCCGAACAGCTTCTTCGCTCCCCCTTGGCTTATTCCGGAACGCAGCTTAAGGAACATCGTTTCGACATCGCCGTTCGGAGGAGTAACGATCTGACGCTCCAATGGCAAGTCGAGCAATTCGGCTGTTTCCGTAGCGTTTTGCCGTACGATCTCGTCTTTGACCGTTTCGCCTTCGTTATTCTTGATGTTCGGGTTCGCACCATGTTCAAGCAAGCTGGCGAACAGCTTCGGAACGGAGATCGCGTATTTCAGCGCGGTATCCCCATCCTGGTTCTTGACATTCGGGTCGGCTCCCGAAGTCAGCAGTAGTTGAGCGGATTGCGGGAAAGAACGGGAAGCTTCCATTAACGCTGTTTGCCCCTTCAATAGCCCCGAAACATAACGGCTGTCGGGATCGCTTCCGGCCTGAAGTAGCATTTCCGCCATGGCAATCGCATCCGCTTCCGTCTTGTTGATTTCTCCGTTGAGGTTTAAGCTGTCGCTCAAAGCATACAGCAAAGCATTGCCTCCATCCTCATTGCCCAAAGTCGGATCGGCATCCGAATTCAGAAGAAGCTTCATGATGCCGGGTCTATTGTATGAGCCGCTAAGCATGAGGGCAGTTTGTCCGTATTCATCTCGTGCGTCGGGGTTTGCACCCTCTTCCAGCAATTGTTTGACCTTCTCTTCCTCATCGTAGACCACCGCGTCTATCAATTTGCCGTCGAGAGATTTCGATTGCTTACCCTCCTGCCGAGTCTCTTGTACGGCCCCGCCCTCGGACGACGAGCCCGGCTCGTTCGGCTTAGAAGCCATAAGCATCGGCCATTGCGTCCCGATCCATTTCATCGCATCGACCAACGTATCGTCGCGATTGCCGGGCTCGGCGAAATATTCTAATGCCATCTGGGCCCACAATTCGGCTTCGGCCGTACGGTCATTGCCTAAAACCTCCAAATCCGCCCCCTGCTTCCGCCACTCCTCAAGAATCGCTTTGGCAAAAAAAACAAGACGTTCGTAGCCTACTTGATCTTCCCAATTATAGCCGGTAATCGCGAGCGCCATTTCGCCAATGCTCCCTTTGCGGATAGCGAATGCCGATGATTCCTTTTCGTCGACTGCAGCCGATTGCTCTTTGAAAGGCAAGTTATCCTCATCTAGCAAGACGAGTGCGTAAGCTAACAGCTGAAGAGACAGCAGAATGCCGGGCAATACGGCATGGGTCCCGCCCATTCCCTCGATCTCTCGTCTAGATAAATGGGTCGCACTATTGCTCAGATTAGCAAGTTTACGGGTAACGTGAACTTGATAGAGCGAATCGCCGATTACCCCGACGCTAAGCTTTACGATCGCGTATGCGACAAGCGCAAAAGTCAACGGATGGTCACTAACCGGGAAATCCAGCGCGACCAGCGCCTGATAGATTACCGCAATGAGTACCCACGATACGACTAGTACAAGTAACGTGAACAAATACATTTTGCGATATAACATCCAATAGATGCCCATCAGGAATGCAGACCAGTTCCACATGCTGCCGCGATTCCATTTTCTTATATAACGATCGGCTTTGTTGCCGACGTACGCGCCTACGTAATCTTCACCGTTATCCTCTTCGTTCATTTCCGGTTGGTCTAGCTCTTCAACGGATAATTCGAGTAACTCCATCTCTTTCTCGCTCATGCTGTCCTCCGCAACGATTTCATTACCATCCACTCGCAATGATAAAAACCGGTAGTATTTACCTATAGAATCTTATCATCATTTGTCGATATTTGTAATGGAATAGTCTGGGAGATAATCAAAATTTATGCCTCCGACAACTTAGATCCAAGTCATCAACCAAGGCGCTTAAGTCGGGATCGCAATCGTACCGATGAATAAAATGCAGCCGGTATCTTGATCCGTTATTGCGAACATGAACGGGCGGTTGACCTTCATATGAAAAAGATTGTCCGGCTGCGCCGCCCCTTCCATCATTTCGATTGCAGTTGCCGCGGCCGCGGTCGTTCCTTGCTCGTTCAATTCCAAATACGTCTTATGCTCGACGTTGCCGATGAATAAGTTCGGAGGTTCAGGCGCCATCAGCGAAAAATCCGCTTTGTTCCGATCGAACGCCGCTTCCATTCCGAGCGCTTTCAACGTATCGTTAAGCGCGATTTGGTATTCGAACTTTACTCTCGGCAGCTCGATTCGACCTTGGCGAACCTCGAACGGCTCCGTCACCAAATTCGGTTTGTTCGCTATGCTCCTCTGAAGCTCGGCTAGTCCAACGTCCTCGTTAGGCAGGAAGATCGTCATGACGGCAGATTCGTATTTGCCGTACGGCAACCTTATCGCTTCGTAATCGGGATTGACGGTATATTCGAACGATCCTCCCCTAGCCATCATATCGACCGGTATCGCTTGACCCCTAGGTCCGATAAATTCATCTTTCTTCGTGAACTCAGGTTCGAAAGGCACTGTCCATGCCCCTTGGAAATAGACGGCGTTCAGGATGTAAAGCATCGTCCCGGGATCGACTTCCTTTACCATTTCCGTTATTTTGCCCGATGTCGTGTCTTTCACCCATTCGTTCATCGTTCGAACGGCATCGGAGCTTTCGAAATCCAGTACCGTCGCCTCGGCGAACAACTCGTCCGAGGCTCGTTGCACGAAATAATCATGAAACGGTTTGCCTTCTCGCATCCATAAGGAGTTTGCGATCATAAGCTCGGTATCCCCGGTTTTCGACCTCCGCAACCGACTGATCAACTCATGGTACCCGTCGTTAAGTTGCTCTAGCTCGATTTCGTCAATCCCCATCGCCTTGCCCATCGCTTCCTTCGTTTCCTCCGCTGCGCCGTTGTACGCCAATGCTAGCGCCGTCGATACGCTCAATGGAGAAACAAAGCGGTTTTCGTACGGGCTCGTCTTCGATAATTGCTCATACATGCGGAGACCGAACGCATTCGCGGAATTCACGACGCGCATGTCTACGCTTTTGAGCGGAACGAGTTGCTCTGATATCTCTTGCTTGTTCTCTGTATTCGCGCATCCTGCCGATAGCAGCGCGGCGAGAACGAGTGCTGATCCAACTTTGAATCTCATCGGTTTGCCCCTCTCTTTTCTATTAACTATCTAACGATTTCCTTCTGCTTTATGTTCCAAAAAAGGCAAAAAAAGCTATCCCTTAGGTGAGAGTAAACCTACTGGAATAGCTTAGTAAATCTTGATTATCCTTAACGTTACGGCTTAACGATAACTTTATATTGGATACCCGCTGTCGCCTCGAATGCTCCAACGGCAATGTCGACGGAAGTTCCCTGCTCGTTCGTGACCGCGATCTCTGCTTTGCCGTAACGAACTTTGCAAAGCCCGCCTATAGCGCTTAGCACGACTGCTTCAACGAGAGTACCCTTCCGCCAATGGAGGTCTACGGTAAATCCCCCTCTCGCTTTCAAACCGGTTACCTTGCCTTCCGGCCACGCTTTCGGCAACGCGGGTAACAAGTCTATGACTCCGAGATGGCTCTGCAACAGCATCTCGATGATGCCGGCAGCGCCTCCGAAATTGCCGTCAATCTGGAAAGGAGGATGCGCATCGAATAGGTTAGGATAAGTGGAATTAGTCAATAATGTTCGAAAGCTCTCATATGCCTGTTCCGAAGCTTTCAGCCGCGCGAATTGGTTAATCAACCAAGCGCAGCTCCAGCCGGTATGGCCTCCTCCATGCGCTAATCTTCTTTCCAACGTAACCGCGGCAGCCTCGAATAGTTCCGGCGTCCCTTCATGGATCTGATCCCCCGGATGAAGACCGTACAAATGCGAAATATGCCGATGCCCGGGCTCCGCTTCCTCGTAATCCTCGTACCATTCCTGAATTTGCCCGTGTTTGCCGATCTTGTAGTCGGGAAGCTTGCCGAGAGCATCGAGGAAATCAAGCCGCAATTGCTCATCGACGCCCAAGATGCGAATGGCCTCCATGCAGTAGGCGAATAGCTCGCGGATGATCGCGATATCCATCGTAGACGCAAACGTGACGTTGCAAGATTGTCCATCTTCCGTCAAGAACGCGTTCTCGGGAGAAGTCGAAGGATTCGTTACCCATCTGCCATCCGGCCCCTCGACTAACCAATCCAGGCAGAACAACGCGGATCCTTTCATTAAAGGATAAGCGCGCTCTCGCAAAAACGCCTCGTCCGCTTCGAACAAATACCGATCCCAAAGGTGGCGAACCATCCATGCCCCGCCAAGGGGCCAGAAAGCCCAACATGCGCTCCCTCCCGTCGGAGTCGACATTCTCCATAGATCTACGTTATGGTTAACCGCCCAACCTCTGCAGCCGTAATGAATATCCGCCGTTCTCTTGCCGCTCTCGCTAAGATCTTCCAGCATATCGAATAGCGGTTCGTGGCACTCGCTTAAGTTGCCCGCTTCGGCGAGCCAATAATTCATTTCGGTATTGATGTTAACCGTATAGTCGCTATTCCATGGCGGCTGTACGTGCGGATTCCATATTCCTTGGAGATTGGCGGGCTGCGTTCCAGGCCTTGAACTTGCCATCAGCAGATAGCGCCCATAAAGGAAATACAATGCTTCTAATGAAGGATCGGATTTGTTCTCCTTGTAAGCAAGCAAGCGTAGGTCCGTGGGCATGTCGTTCTCTTGCGTATCGTTGTCCGGGCCGAGTTGAAGCTCTACCCGATGAAACAGCTCCAAATGATCCGCCTCGTGGCGCTGCTTTAATTCTTCGTATCCGCGTTCCGCCGCGCGCTTAACGTCCGAACGCATCGTTCCGATAATCCGCTTTCGTCCGGTGCCGTACGATAATCCACGAAACCCGTAGTTGCCGCAAGGTATACGATCACCTGGCTGGCTTTTCTCACTTCAAGCTTGCCTTCACCAGCCTGTACGTTCCCATCCGATTCCACTCGTAACCGGGCTTCGTACAACATTCCCAGTCCATCCTCGTACACAACCGGAGCAGGATGATCCCCTAAATAGTTATCCGAAATATGGCTCGGAGCCCGTCCCGACATGACGAGCGAATCGCCCTCGGCTACCGTCGTATAGCGGAGAGGAGAATCCAAAGCGATATCGTAGTTCAACTCCCCTTCAAGCGCAACGTAACGAATACAGATGACTTGATCGGGAACGCTAGCGAAATATTCTCCTTGTACGGCAATCCCATTCGAACGATACTCAACGGACGCTAACCCGTTCGCCAGACTTAACTCGCGACGGTATCGTTCGACCGAAAGGTTGTCGGCGCCAACGTTCGCTCCATCCCGTCTCGTCAGCATAAGATTCCCTAGCGGCAAATAAGGCTGACAATCCCGTCCCAGCATTTTTCCGTCGACAAGCTTTTGAGCTTCCGCATACTTGCATTCGAAGATAAGCGATCTTGCCCGTTCCAGATGCCGCCGCGCCTCGTAATTGACCGTATCCCGGGGAAATCCCGCCCACAGCGTATCTTCGTTAAGCGCGATCCGTTCCTCCTGAATTCCGCCGAACACCATTCCTCCCAACCGGCCATTGCCTATCGGCAATGCTTCTTCCCACACGGATGCAGGCTGCTTATACCAGAGGTTCCAGTCGTGCTTGCGATCAGACGCCATTACCTTCATTCCTCTCTATAGAGAAAGAGAGCCCGGACATACCGGGCTCTCTGATCTTCATGCTCAGCCATGCGGAATTACTCGCTCCACAGCGCTACGCGTTCTTTCACCAATGCTTCGCGGAGATCTTCCGCTTTTGTTACGTCCGCTTTCTCGAGATCTTTCATGTATGCATCCCAAATTTTATCAAAGTCTTCCGGTTTCGCCAAGATC
This sequence comes from Cohnella cholangitidis, assembly GCF_014107495.1. Taxonomy (GTDB): domain Bacteria; phylum Bacillota; class Bacilli; order Paenibacillales; family Paenibacillaceae; genus Cohnella; species Cohnella cholangitidis. Next base: position 6,045,923 of record NZ_CP041969.1, on the reverse strand, counting down.
GCTTCCGGAATTCTTTTCCAAGTGATGTCTTTCAGCTTATTCTCGATAACCGTGATTTCGCTGTCTCCAGGGATCGGAATGTTCCAAGCCGCGCCCCATGGACGAACTTTGAACTCGCTTGGTTTAGGGAACATGTCGATCCACGTTTTCGCGCCGTAAGCGGAAAGAACTTCTTTTTCTACGTCGTTGTAACCCGCGATGATTTGGTCTTCGTTGTTCGTCGTATAGTAGTTGCCGGTAGGGTCTTTGACTCCGTCGCCGTAGTGGGCGCCCATCGTTTGATAGTGGCCGATACCGGTCTCTTTTTGGAAGTTCGTAGCGTCGTTGACTTTACGATCGTTAATTTCAGCAGGAATAACGCGTTTGCCGTTCTCGACGTTATAGTGTTTGCCTTCGATTCCGTAGTTGATCAGAACTTGGCCTTCATCGGAAGCGAGATAATCCAAAAATTTGATCGCGCGAACCGGATCCGGATTGTCTTTGGAGATCGCGATACCGTAACCGGCCATGAAGCCCGTCGGCCAGTAAGAAGTATCTTTCGTCGCTTCAGTCATCGTGACCGGGTAGTGGCCGTAGCCTTGATCGAATTTCCCTTCCGCTTTAAGCGCTTTCTCGCCGTCCGCATAATCCCACTCTTGGTCGATCAGACCGAGCACGCGGCCCGTAGCGATTTTCGCTTTGTATTGGTCGTATTTTTGCACGAAGCTTTGTTTGTCGAGCAGACCTTCCGCGTTCATATGGTTCAACCAACGGAAGTATTCTTTTTCTTCCGGACGACGGAAGTGGTAAGTGACCTCTTGCGTATCCACGTTAATGTTGAACTCGCCGTCATCCGCTCCGCCCGTCGTATAGAACGCAGGGTTCGTTACGGAGATATACATATGCCAGTCGTCGGCGTTAAGCGTCAAACCGATGTTAGGATTGCCGTTCTCGTCTTTCGGGTGAAGGGCAAGATAATCTTTGATCGCTTTCTCATAGTCGGCAACCGTGCGGATGGTCGGATATCCTAGTTCTTTCACGACGCGGTGCTGAAGTTGGAAGCCGCCTTCCGCTTTGAACGGCGTATTGTCGATTGCGGAGTAGGTCGGGATAACATAGATCGATTTATCTTCGTTGCTGTAACGAAGACGAGACATTTGGCCTTCGAACAGTTTCTTAAGGTTAGGCGCATGCTCCTCAATTAGGTCGGTCAGATCGAGAACCGCGCCTACGTCAACGAATTTGTTAATGCTGTTCTTCGCGCTGATCAAGTCCGGATATTCGCCGCTTGCAGCAATCAGAGCAGACTTCTGAATCGGATCGCCTACCGCGAATTCCGCATCCAGCGTAATGCCCGTTTTCTCGGTAAGAACTTTACCTACATCGTCTTGCATATTCGACCAATTCGGGTTCTGGTCTTCGCTGTAGAACGAGAATGTTAGAGCCTCCGTTGACGCTGAACCAGTGCTGCTAGGACTGCTTGTACCGCTCGGTTGTGCGCCTTGGTTTTCATTATTGTTGCCGCTGCAACCTGCCAACAAGCCGGCTGCAAGAGCAGTCGTCAGAACGATGCCTGACCACTTGCGCGTTTTCATCATGATGTACCCCTCCTGTTTATGGAACAAAAAACTATGTGATAACGGGTTACCCCATTAAAACCGATAATTAACCGGCAAATAAGAAACGAATCAACCTTTTACCGCTCCCAGCGTCATCCCTTTTACGAAGTAACGCTGCAAGAACGGATACACAAGAAGTATAGGGACGGTAACGACAATCGTTATCGCCATCTTAACCGATTCCGGCGAGACGCTGGACATCACTTGCGTCATGTTCGTATTCCGGTAATCCCCGTTGCCGCTTGTCGTGCTTTGCAGCACCTTCATAAGTTCGAACTGCAACGTAGTAAGCGATTCGTTCGACCCGTTATAGAGATACGTATCGAACCAGGAATTCCATTGTCCGACCGCGAGGAACAAGGCGATCGTCGCTAAAGCGGGTTTCGCCATCGGAAGAACGACGCGCCAGAAAATCGTGAAATCGTTCGCTCCGTCTAGCTTCGCAGACTCTTGCAACGCATAGGGAATCCCGTCCATGAAGGAACGGATGATAAACACGTTAAAAGCGGACACGAGTCCAGGAAGTACGTAAACCCAGAAAGAATTCATCATGTGCAGGTCTTTAATGAGCAAATAGAATGGAATCAACCCGCCGGAAATATACATCGTTAAGGCCAGGTATACCGAAACGAAACGTCTTGCCTGAAAGTCCGGGCGGCTGAGCGTATACGCTAGCATCGACGCGCTGATTAATCCGAATAGCGTTCCTACGACCGTTCTCAGGATGGAAATTTTGAATCCGGTAAGCAATCCCGAGAAGGAAAAGATGACCTCGTAGTTCTTTAGCGTAAAGTCGCGAGGAAAAATCGTTATTCCTCCGCGAACGCTGTCCGTCGAATCGTTAAACGATAAGGCTAGAACGTTCAGGAACGGATATAATGTCGCAATTGTCGCGAGGATGACGAAGACATATACCGCAACGTTGAAAAATTTGTCTGACGTCGAGGATCTGTTCAACATTTGTTTGGTTGTCACTCTGCCGCCTCCGTTACATGATGCTTTCTTTCGTGAATTTTTTGAACAATCCGTTGGCTGTGAACAACAAAATTAGACTAACCACCGAATTGAACATGTTGATTGCCGTACCGAAGGAGTAACGGCTCATCTGCAATCCGTACTCCAAGGAATAGAGATCAAGTACTTTGGAGTAATCCCCTACCATGTTATTGCCGAGCAAAAATTGCTTTTCGAATCCGATACTGACCAGATGTCCGATCGACATAATGAGCAAAATGATGATCGTCGTACGGATCCCCGGCAAAGTAATATGCCAAATTTGACGAATGCGGCTGGCTCCGTCCACTTTTGCCGCTTCGTATAACTCGGGACCGATACCGGCGATTGCGGCCAGATAGATGATCGTGTTCCAGCCCGTTTCCTTCCAGACGTCGGATACGGTTACGATCCCCCAGAACCATTCGCCTTTAGCCATGAATTGAATCGGTTCGTTAATCAAACCTAGCCACATCAGAAATTCGTTAACCGCTCCGTTTTCCCCGGAAAGCAGCTTAGTGACGATACCGGCAACAACGACCCAAGACACGAAGTGGGGCAAATACGAGACCGTTTGCGCGAATCGCTTGAAAGCCATATGGCGAACTTCATTCAATAAAATCGCGAATACGATCGGTACCGCGAATCCCGCTATAATCCCCATAAAGCTCATAGCGAGCGTGTTGCGCATGACCAGATAGAAAGTATCGTCATTGAACAAATAGCGGAAATGCTCTAGACCGACCCACTTCTGCTCCCCGAACGATTTGCCGGGCTTATATTTCTGGAAAGCCATCGTCCAGCCCCAGAGCGGATAGTAGCTGAAAATAAATACCCAGACGACGAAAGGCAACGACATCATGTACAAATATTTGTTGCGGATGAACGTTGTCCAGAACCGGCTTTTTTGTGGTTTCTCTTTGTTGTTTATAGGTGCTGCGACCGCTTTCATGGGATCCCTCCTACTTCATGTATCCATCATATCGGATCAACCGCAATAGCTACTACCCAAAGGATTTGGCATAAAATCATGTGAAAATTAGTGTAGACAAAAAGCATGAATTCCCCGGGGGAATCCATGCTTTTTCAAGTTTTCCATTTACAATTTTTTATAACCGGTCGGAGAAGTTCCGACGTATTTGCGGAATTTCGTATGGAAATAATCGACGTTCGCGTAACCTACTTTTTCCGCGACCTGATACACTTTAAGCCCTTGTTCCAGCAAAGCTTTGGCTTGCTCGATTCTAACCTTATCCAAGTAAGTGTTGAAGTGCTCGCCGGTTGCTTGCCTGAACAATTTCCCCAGATAGGCGCTATTATAATTGAACAAATCGGCCAGCTTTTCGAGCTTTAGATTCTCGCCGTAATTCCGGTGGATGACATCGATCATTCGCTTGATTTGCTTATCCGTTCCGGTATTATCCATCGAGTTCGCCATGCTCTCCGCAATGGCCGCGAGCCGCTCGATTAAACCCATGTACCTCGTTTCTTTGTAGCTTTCCAGCAGTCCCGCCCGAATGTCCAAGCTATGCATTTCGGAGCGGTTGTGGGTGAGCTTGTCCAGAATCGTCGAGAACATCTGAACGAACCGCGTTTTAATTTCCTCTTCCTTGCAGCCGCTGCGATACATCGCTTCCGCGGTGTTCTGGATTAATTGTCTAGCGGCAGGCAGATTGCCGATTTCGAGCGCCAAATACAAAGTCTCGGTCGCCGTAACGAACAAATCGTCCAAATCCAAATCTTGCTCCGCTGCCGGCATGAAAATCGGCATTTGATTCGTTTGAGTAATCGAACCGCTTTCCAGGAAAAACTTGTTCTTCATCAGTTCAAGAGCGCGTTGATGGGAAACGACGATTTCCGGCCAACTGGCGACTTCGCCCCCGGACACGGCGAAGAAATCTGCCTCTTGGTCGACGCTCGCTTCCGAAATGTCATGGTAGACGACGTTTAATTTCCGCTCGTCTCCGACGCCGTCCTTCAATACGATACCGACATACGGGTCCAGGGAGAATACGACCCCTCTGCCTTGGTCGTCGAACAATTCCTTTAACTTGTTCTTGATGATCGCCGGCTGTACGGCTTGATTGTCGCCGATAGGCATGTATTTAATCAGCACGACTTCAAACAAGCTCCAGTCGAATTGCTTCTCTAGCTCAGCTGAAACCTCAGTAGAATCGACGTCCCCTAATAATAAGGCCTGAATGGCGCTATCCCATTCCGGCGATCTCGCTTCGGCTTGAAGGCCGTTGGCCGAGGCTTCATCATCCAATTCCTCGCGCAGTTTCCGCAAGTACTCGGCCAACTCGTCTTCGTCTACCGGTTTGAGCAAATATCCGTCTATCCGTTGCGTAATCGCTTGCTTGGCATATTCGAAATCGGCATAACCGCTTAAGATCAAAATATGCATATGCATATTCATCCTTCTCACGTTCTTGATAAGCTCTAGCCCCGTCATTCCGGGCATGCGGATATCCGCGATGAGCAAATCCGGATCGAGCTGCTCGCATTTAAGCAACGCTTCCGGCCCGTTAGCGGCCGTGTCGATTACCCGAAAGCCCAACTCGTCCCAAGGGATCAACGTCCTTAGACCTTCACGAATCATTGGCTCGTCGTCCACTAACAATACTTTATACATGAATGTCTCCCCCAGATGGAATTGTAAAAGTGATATGCGTCCCTACGCCCGGCTCGCTCTGGAACTTGAGCCCATGCTCTTCTCCATAGGTAAGCAGTAATCGCAGATGGACGTTGCGCAACCCGATCCGGTTTTTCTCGTCATCCTCGGACTCATTCAACGATTCGTAGAGCTGGGCGATTTTGTCTGTGGACATCCCTGCGCCGTTATCGAATACGTCGATATGGATTTTGTCCCCGATCAGTTCGACTTGAACGTGAACGATTCCGCCCTCCATCTTATTTTCCAGCCCGTGAATGACGGCGTTCTCGACCAACGGCTGGATGATGAGAGGGGGAATTCCGACCCGTTCCGCTCTCTGATCCAGCCGGAGAGAATATTGCAGCCTGTCCTCGTATCGAAACTTCTGAATGTCCAAGTAACAACGTACGATATCCAGCTCGTCCGCCAAAGTCGTTTTGCCCGTTCCCACCTCAAGGTTGCGACGCATAAGCTTGCCCAACAGCCGAACGACTTGAGAAATTTCCTTTTCGCCTTTCAGATGGGCTTTCATCCGAATCGATTCCAAGGCGTTGAACAGAAAGTGGGGATTAATTTGACTCGCCATCATCTTGAGCTTGATCTCGTTCTGTTTGGATTCGAGCAAGTTGTTCTGTTTGTGCGTCTCTTCGACTTCCGCGACCAACGTATTAATGCTCGTCACCATCGAATTGAACTGACGCGATAATTGGCCGATCTCGTCTTTGCCGTCGATCTCCAGCATAATATCCAGATTACCCGTCGCAACCTTCGAAATATGTTTGCTTAGTCTCAGCATTCTCTTTGACAGAATGGTCGATACCGCATAGATAAGCAAGATCGCGATAATCAAGCTGAACGTAATAATGATCAACGCCAGATTGTTAATTTGGTTCGCGTCCTTCACGATCGTATCGATGGAAAATACGGAAATGATGCGCAAGGAATTCACGCTGTCTTCCGGAATCAAAGGCTCGATGAGAATTCGGGACGCTTTGCCGTTGACGTTCGCTTCGAAGGCGCCTCCTTGCTCCGTGATGACGTCCCGTTCAAAGGCGATATCGCCTAGCGTATTGCCTACGCGATCCGCGCGATTCGCCGCGACGATCGTATTGCTCTCGTCGACGATCATCGTCTCGAACGATTCCTGCCTCAAGATGGAATTCAGCATATTCATGTTTACGTTGATGACAAGCACGCCGCTCGTATTTTTCTCCACGAAATTCACTTTTCGGACCAAGCTTAAATATTTGCGGTTATATCTCTCGTCCTCGAGGAAGTACCAGCTTACTTTGCCGTTCGAGCTGCTTAACGCTTTCCGGTACCAATCCGAACTTTTGATGTCGTCTTGGGGTTGAATGAACTCCCAGTTATCCAGCATGGTCGGGTTGTCCATATAAAATCTGAGGTTCGATATTTCTTTGTACAACCGCTTGTTTTCGTTGAACACCTGGTATTCCCGGTAAGCTTCGACGACCTCGTATACGGACTCGTAGCGGCGATTAGATACGGCTTCTAATCGGGCATCGTTCGCCATTCGGTAAGAGCTATCGTAAGCGACGTTAATCAGCTCGGCCGTGCGGGCTTTAACCCGTTGCACGTTGGCCGACGTTTGCTCCATCGCGTTGCTGAGCGCCATATTCCTCAGCTCGTTCGTTAAGAGGACTCCGACGAGCAGGACGGGCAAAAATACGACGGCCACGAAGGACAGTATAAGCTTCGTCCTTAGCTTCATGTTGTTGAGAGTACGAGAAAACAATCGTATTACCACCTTTATGGTTTAGCGGTTCCTGCTAATCAAATACACTTTATATGACGATATGCTTATTGTAAACGGGTTCAACAACTAATTGTGAACGGATTTTATCACCAATTTAGCGGGTATGATCGATTGTCCGCGCGTGTTAAAATCGTTAAAATTACGGTTTCAATGATGATGGGGGCTGAGTATTGAATGACTGAAAAATACGAATATCGTTTCCAAAATCCGGATCTGCCGCTCGCGGAAAGGGTATCCGATCTGGTGTCGCAACTCACGTTGGACGAAAAAATCAATCTGATGTGCCAGTACCAGGACGAGATCGCTCGCCTAGGAATCAAAGCGTACAAACACGGAACGGAAGCCGCTCACGGCATGGCTTGGTTAGGAGAAGCAACCAGCTTCCCTCAACCGATAGGCCTGGCTTGTACTTGGGATACCGAGCTGCTGCAACGAGTCGGCAGCGTCATCGGCGATGAAGCTCGCGGCTTCTATAAGAGAAACCCCGCCATTAACGGCTTGACCCTCTGGGCGCCAACCGTCGATATGGAACGCGATCCGCGTTGGGGACGCACGGAAGAAGCTTACGGAGAGGATCCTCACTTAACGGGCAAGCTATCTACCGCTCTTACCCGCGGCTTGCAAGGCGACGACCCGTTCTACCTGAAATCCGTTGCTTCCCTGAAACATTTCATCGGCAACAATAATGAAATCGATCGCGGAGAATGCTCGGTAAGCATCGATCCGCGCAATATGAAGGAATATTATTTGAAGGCTTTCGAGATTCCTTTCAAAGAGGGACAAGCAAAGTCCATGATGACCGCCTATAACTCCGTTAACGGCGTACCGGCTAACTTGAATCCCGACGTCAAACGGGTCGTGAAGCAGGAATGGGGCATGGACGGCTTCGTCGTCAGCGATGCCGGAGACGTTCTCGGTACGGTTAACGAGCATAAATACGTTGAGACTTACAAGGAAGCGGTAGCTCTTACGATTAAAGCCGGCGTAGACAGCATTACCGACGATCACGATATCTCCAAGCAAGCGATTCGGGATGCGTTGGCGGAAGGACTACTGACCGAACAAGATCTGGATGCCGCCCTCGCCAATACATTTCGCGTCCGTTTCCGCCTAGGCGAGTTCGATCCGGATTCCCGCAATCCGTACGCGGCCATCGACGAATCGGTTATTTTGCAGCCCGATCATATCGCCCTATCGCTGGAAGCCGTCAAAAAAAGCATCGTCTTGCTGAAGAACGAGAACGGCGCGCTTCCGTTGCAAGCGGAGAAATTGAAAAAAGTAGCCGTCATCGGACCGTTGGGCGGCAAGGTGTATCGGGATTGGTACAGCGGCACGTTGCCATATGCGACAACTCCGCTTGAAGGCATTCGGAAGCTGCTCTCCGCGGACGATCGGTCCGTCACCTTCGCTAGCGGCTGCGATCACGTGAAGCTGAAATCTATAGCTAACGGAAAGTACGTCGCGTTAACGCAGGAAGACAAGCAGCCGCTGGCAGCCAATCAACCGTCTGCCGACAACGCGGAAATATTCGAAGTGTCCGATTGGGGCTGGAACAGCCATACTTTGATCTCGGGCACGAACGGTTTGTATCTCACGACGGACGACTCCAAGGTTACGGCTTCCTCCGAACATATCTGGGAATGGTTCACGAAAGAAGTATTCCACGTGCGTCACGATAACGAAGCGGCTACATTAACGACGTGGAACGATCGTCCCGTAACGGTCGATGCGGCCTCCGGCAATTTGAACGTTCAGGACGGTTCGGTTAAAGATGCGGACGCCTTCACGTTCGAGAAGGTTGTCGACGGGCTGAACGTTGCCGTTGAAACCGCACGGGACGCGGACGTTGCCGTCGTGCTCGTCGGTAATCATCCGTTGATCAACGGGAAAGAAACGATCGACCGACCGGATCTTACTCTTGCGGCGTCGCAAGAAAAGCTCATTAAGGAAGTTTACGCGGCTAATCCGAATACGATCGTCGTTATCGTCGGCAGCTACCCTTACGCGATCAATTGGGTCAACGAGCATATTCCCGCGGTGCTCTATTGTTCCCATGCCGGACACGAGATCGGAACCGCTCTTGCCGATGTTCTATTCGGCCATTATAATCCGGCAGGACGTTTGAACATGACATGGTACGAATCCGTCAACCAGCTCGGAGAGTTCATGGATTACGACATTATCAAGAGCGAACGCACTTATCAATACTTTGCCGGTAAACCTCTCTATCCATTCGGACACGGGTTATCTTATACGGCGTTCCAGTACGATGACTTGAAGCTGGATTCGGATCGCATTGCCGAAGGAGACCGCGTTACGGCTACTTTGCTCGTAACGAATACGGGTACTTCGGATGGCGAGGAAGTCGTCCAGCTCTATACCCGGTCGGGACCTTCCCGCGTGAAACGTCCGCTCAGACAGTTGCAAGGATTTAAACGGATTGCTCTTGCCGCTGGAGAGTCAACCGAAGTTGCGTTCGAATTGGTAGCCTCCGATCTCGCATTCTGGGATGTCACAAGGGACAAATTCTGTCTGGAAAGCGGTCAATGCACCTTGATGATCGGCTCATCCTCCTCCGACGTTCGCTTGAACAGTACCATTACGGTAGCCGGGGAAACGATTCCTGCACGTAATTTGCTGCTGAACACGAAAGCCGTTAATTACGATGATTATGAAGGCGTGCTGATCGGCGAGAACACGGAAGGCGGAGACAGCGTAGTGACATCCTCCCCGCTAGCCTGGATTCGGTTCGACGATGTCGCTTTGCGCTCGGATATTCGCTCTTTCGAGGCTAGGGTCGTTTGTTCCGAGGATGCTCGGATCGAGATTCGAATCGACAGTCCCGATGGTCAGCTTGCGGGAAGCTGCGACGTCTCCGGCTCCCGTTCCGGATGGCATACCGTAACTTGCCCGGCAGAGTTGCCCGACGGAAACAGAAGCGTATATTTCGTGTTTAAAGGCGAGCTCAGAATCGGATCCTTTCAATTTCGATCGTAAAAGCTCTATAATCGAATAACAAACATTCGAGCTTATGGGGAGGAACCAGCATTGAACAAGCAAGCCATTATTCATTCCGTCATCTTTAATCTGAAACATTCTAAGGGGTCCGCGGAGGAAGAGCGTTTCATCGAAGACGGGCGATCCATTCTATCCTCGATACCATCCGTCAGGAACTTCAAAGCGTACCGCCAAGTAAGCCCGAAAAACGAATTCGCGTTCGGCTTCTCGATGGAATTCGAGGATGCGGGTGCTTACGAGGCCTATAATGATCACCCTCTTCACGTGAAATTCGTGAACGAACGTTGGGTAACGGAAGTAGAAAACTTCCTGGAGATCGATTATCAAGTGAAGGAATAGTCCAGAATATGGTTGGTCCTTAATATTCCATATTGCAACAGAAAAACGAAGGCACTTTTAGCAAGTGAAGGTTGTATGAATGTGGTGAAGAGCTACGAGTAAACAATAAAAGAAGCTGCCTCAAAAGTGAAAACTTCTGGGCAACTTCTTTATTTGTGTTGGGTTATCATGCTCAATCAATATTATTCTAAAGCTTTGTTCGCAGCGATTACGAATTGCTCGAAGAAAGCATCGTCTTCTTCCAATTGCTCGTCCACGGCTTGAATTTCCTCTTCGCTTCCCGGTTGATTGCTGAAATTGAGCGCATAGCTCCAATTGTTTCTGCCGTTGTCGCTTTGTATCGTGACCTCGTAAGGCTGCTTGTGTTGTTCGACTTCGAATTGGATATGGCCGACATAACCCGAATCCTCGCTATGGGTCATTTTCGCGCCAAGGATAGTTACCTTCATCTCATTCACCCCCTAAAAAGATACATTTTGTATCTTCAATATGTTGCATTTTTCTTCCAATCCAATAACTCAAAACCTTGTTCTAAATGTAATTCTTAACAACTTCTTAGTAACTTATTTATCAATAGAAGCAGAAAACGTTTCCGAACCTCTTGACACGATACATTTTGTATCATAAATTACTAATAGATACTCTATCTGGTGTCAAGGAGATTATAGATATGAATATGGGAGAACGTCTGCGGGAACTGCGCCTTCGCCGGAAAATCTCGCAGGAAGAAGTAGCGCGTCACATAGGCATTACCCGTTCCGCATACAGTCATTACGAGATTAACAACAGACAGCCTATTTATGAAACGCTTATTAAACTGGCTGCCTATTTCGACGTGTCGTTAGATTATATTATAGGCGGCAGTCAATCCAAAGCAAAGAACGAGGTTCCGGTTCCCCCGGATACGAAAGAAATCCTGACCTTATTTCAGCACATGAACCACGAGCAAAGGAAGAAGTCGATTACTCTCATCACCGATTTCATGCGCCAAGAGCACAGGCTTAACGACAGCGTCTAGACGCTGCAGCCTTAATCCGTAAGGGGCAACCCGATTCGGAACACGCTCCCTCCCTCGGGCGCGTTATACGCGCTAATGTTGCCGCCGTGCATTTCCACGATCTCCTTGGAGATCGCCAACCCTAAGCCGCTCCCTGCCGACGACGGGTTGCGGGATTTTTCCTTTTTGAAATACCGGTCGAAAATATGAGGCAGATCGTCGGGATCAATGCCTACTCCGCTATCTATGACAAGCACCTCCGCCATCGGTTGATCCGGATCCGTTCTCATCTCTATGCGAATCGTTCCTCCGCTCGGCGTAAACTTGAGCGCGTTGTACAGTAGATTGGCAAACACCCGATCCATTCTTCGTGTATCGATCGTGACTGCCGCTCCGAATGCAGCCTCCGTCATTAACGAGCAATCGAAAGAGATTCCTCTCGACAGCATCTCCAAGCCGTACTGTTCCGTTATTCGATCCTTCCAGCTCAGCAGCGGAACCCTTTCCAACGACAGTTCGACTTTCCTCGCTTCCAGAACGGAGAGGTCGAACAGATCCTGAATGAGCGAGTTCAACCCCTCTACCTTCGTTAACATCAATCGAATCGTGTTATCCCGTTGAGCCGGTTCGGAAATGACTTTGTCCCTCAACGCCTCTAGATATCCTTGCAACAAAGTAATCGGCGTTCTCAGATCATGAGAGATGTTGCTGACGAGCTGAAGCCGGGATTGTTCCAAGCGCTCCAGATCTACCTTCGCCTGTTCCAACGTCTGATAGGAGAACTGCAGCTCGTCCGTACGGTCCGCGATTCGTTGTTCCAATGAATTGTTCCATTCCGTGAGCTCAAGAGACATCCTCTCCGCTCGGTCGTAAGTTAACGAGAATCTCAGAGAGATAATGAAGGAGTTCATCAAGATAAGGAATAACAATCCGAACGGCAACAAGTCGACCGAGCGCCACCAGCCGTTGTAGAAGAGCATATCGTTTACGATCGTGAGGACGAGGCCCGCTACTCCGATTAACGCTAATCTAGCCCCCTCCCGGCGACGTAGGGCAGATAACACCAAACCCGCCAGCACGATGATGCTGAAAAATAAAATGTAAACTTGGAACGCCCAAATCCACGAAGTAAACAAAAGCGGTTTAACGAATAACACGCTTAATGTCAATACGGCCGCAATCCAACTGCTCAGCTTAAACCATGCGTGCTTGATTTCATGCGGGTACAACGTTTGAAAAAAGGCAAAGCCTGACCATCCTGCCAAGACGAAAGCTATATATTCCAAGCGGATAGCCAGTTCCCAATCCATGACGCCGATCCATTGAACGAGAAATCCTTCCCCGATAAGTCCCATCCTGAGACCGACGAAAAAGCAAAGCATGGCAAACATCATGTTCGCCACTTCTTTGCGACGGAGGATGAACAGGCCCAGGTGATAGAACCCGATCATAATTAAGCAGCCTAAGACGATGAGCTCTTGCGCGGCATGCCGGACTTGCAGTTTCTGTATGCGTTCCGAGTTGCCGAGAACGATTTCGGTTCGTATGCCCCCGTCCCTATGATCGTAGTTGGCTACGGCCAGCGTGAGCTCCGTCTCGGTTCCGGCGGCCGCAAAATGCACGGTAGCCGGCAATTGAAAAGGAATCGCCTCCTCTTCATTCGCTGCTGCTTGCCCTCTCGACATAACGATAGTGCCGTCTATCGACAACACGTAAGCGGTAGCAATATTCGGAATCCGAATCGCAAGCATCTCATTCTGGATTCGATGGATTATAGTTAATCGATATACGCCATATCCTTGATCTTGAAGAGCCGTTCCATCCTCCATCTTCAAGTCGCCCCAAGTACCGGGGACTTCAAGAGTGGACTTCACGGCTCCCGGCGCCTTCCCCCCCGCGTCCGAAGCATTAAACCATTCGAACCGCCACTGCCCGTTCAAGGGAATAATGCCGTCTTTGTTCCACGACCACGCCTTAAGATCCATTACCCCTTGCTCCGCTTTAGGGATCGGCTTGTTCGATTGCGACTCCGACGTGCATCCGCTTACGGCTGCCCACGCGGCAAATAGAATCAGTAAGCCCGCAATGCGTTTTCCCCAAAGCCGAGACGTCCATTCCATGTTTCGGGACACTTCGATCCCCTCTCCCAGGTTACCCTGTATCCGTTCATCGCAATATCTATTCGAACGTCATTGTAACGGTGCATTGATTACTCGTCAACGCTTTCGTTATAATAAGTCATCAAGACTCTTCAATATGGGGGGAAAATAATGAAGAGTTCGGAAGCTACGATTCTCGTCGTTGACGACGAGCGGGAAATTACCGAGTTGATAACGTTATATTTAGCGCGGGAAGGTTATACAGTTCATGCTTCGGATAACGGCGTAGATGCTCTAAGCCTCGCTGAGTCGCTTATCCCGGATCTCATCGTACTGGACGTAAATCTCGGGCGCATGGACGGTGTCGAAGTATGTCGCGAGCTGCGCCGTGGCGTATGCGCGGACGTTCCGATCTTGTTCCTTAGCTGCAAGTCGGAGGATCAGGATATCATTAGAGGTTTGTCCGAAGGCGGAGACGATTATATTACGAAGCCTTTCAGCCCGAGCCAGCTCGTAGCTAGAATACAAGCCCATATCCGCAGGCGCAGAACGCGAGAGAGAAATGCGGACGAGCAACTCCTGACTTTAAGCTTTCCCGGGCTGGATATCGACTTTCGCAGCCTTGAGGTTCGCTTGGAAGGCGAGATCGTCGCTCTGTCCGCCAAAGAATTCGAGTTGTTAAGCGTGCTTGCCCGGCAACCGAATCGCGTATTCCCGCTGGAGGAACTCTACCGCCGCGTATGGCAATCCGACAGTATGGGAGACACACGCACGCTCATGGTTCACATCAGTAATTTAAGAAAGAAAATGGAAGCGGATCCCGCTCGCCCGCGTTGGATACAGACGGTTCGAGGCTTCGGCTACCGGTTTTGCCCGACTAACGCATGGGAAGAGCGATCCCCTACCCCTATTTGACGACAAAAGGACGAGTACACAAATGATGCGAATGGCAACAGATTGGCAAGATTACGAACTACTGGATACAGGTAACGGAGAGAAACTTGAACGTTGGGGCGACGTCATCTTGCGGCGTCCCGATCCGCAAATCATTTGGCCGCTCAAAACCGAGAATTCGGAATGGAAACAGGCAGACGGGCATTACCATAGAAGCAGCAGCGGCGGCGGCCAATGGACGTACAAACGCGCTCTTCCGGAGAGATGGAATATCGCCTACGGCCCACTTAAATTCCATATCAAGCCAACCAGCTTTAAGCATACCGGTTTATTCCCTGAGCAAGCCGTGAATTGGAGCTGGATGATGAATAAAATTCGGGAAGCCAATCGGCCCATACGCGTGCTGAATCTGTTCGCGTATACGGGAGGAGCTACCGTAGCCGCTGCTTCCGCGGGCGCTGAAGTATGCCATGTAGACGCCGCCAAAGGCATGGTTCAATGGGCGAAAGAGAACGCCGAGTTATCCGGACTCGGTTCGGCGCCGATTCGTTATATCACGGACGACGTATTCAAATTCGTGCAACGAGAAGAACGCCGTGGGCGCCAATACGAAGCCATCATCATGGATCCGCCTTCTTACGGACGGGGGCCGAACGGGGAAATGTGGAAGCTGGAGGAGAATCTGTTTCCGTTCTTGGAATCCTGTCTGGGCATCTTATCGGACAAGCCGCTGTTCGTTCTTGTCAATTCCTATACGACCGGGCTCTCCCCTACCGTACTAAATAACCTGCTTAACTTATCCATACGCCGTAAATTCGGCGGCAAGCTGGATTGCGGCGAGATCGGTTTGCCGATCACCCGCAGCGGAATGACGTTGCCGTGCGGAATTTATGGACGTTGGGAAAGCTAAGAGACGGGAGAATATCATGTACCGGTTCATTTCCATACTAAGTATCGGGTTGCTAGCCATTGGGCTGGCAGCCTGTTCCAACGGTTCTCCCCTCGCTTCTCCTCCCGCCCCGAAGCCGAGTTCAACCGAGCTCTCTACGCACGCGCAATTGAACTCTCCGCCTCTTCAGACGGCATCCGACAACCCGGTAGCCTCTCCATCCAACTCTGCTGAGCCGGTACGGCGGGAAGCGACTTTGCTAGCCATCGGCGATATCATGGTGCATATGCCGCAGCTTCCGGCTTACTATAATTCGACCAAGAAGAGCTACGACTTAAAGCCTTGGTTTGCGCAAGTCAAGCCGATCTTCTCACAAGGCGATTGGGTCATCGGCAATTTGGAAATGCCTATCGCCGGCCAAGATTTGAAGATTACCGGTTATCCGCGTTTCAACGCGCCGTATGAATTGGCGGAAGCGTTAGCGGACGCCGGCGTTCAATTAGTATCTACTGCTAATAACCATTCCATGGATCGCGCGTTCCCAGGCGTAACAAGAACGCTGGCTAACGTGAGGAAAGCGGGACTCGTTCCGATCGGAACATCCTCGTCCGCCGCCGATTCGCGGAGGATGGTCATCGAGGAACGAAACGGCATTCGCATGGGTTTTCTGGCTTATACTTACGGTACGAACGGCATTCCCGTTCCCAAAGACAAATCCTTTGCCGTTAACTTAATCGATCCTGCGGCGATCAAACGAGATATAGCCGAGCTTCGACGAGCTCAGGCGGACGTCGTAACGATATCCCTCCACTTCGGCGTCGAGTATCAGCGAATGCCTAACGCTTATCAGACGAAGCTGGTACGTGAGCTAGTGAAATCCGGTGCCGATATTATTCTTGGATCTCATCCTCACGTCGTGCAACCTTACGAGGAGATTCGCGTCCCGGCCTCCGAGAGCGTAGACGGCAACCCGCGACGGGGTATCGCGATCTACTCGCTTGGCAACTTCATCTCCAATCAGACAGGCAATTGGAAAGACGTCGGGTTGATCTTCGGAGTGCATCTGGTCAAAACCGAAAATGCGGACGGAACTTCCTCGACGGAATGGGATAAAATTACGACCGAGCCGACTTGGGTGCATATCCAGTGGAAAAAACAAAAGAGATACTATACCGTTATTCCTTTGAAAACCGCGCTAGCCTCTAGAGACCTCCCCATGTTATCCGATAAGGATTACAAAAAAATGAAGGAGCTCTTGACCGGAATCCATAAGCATCTCATCCAGTTACAACCGCAATCTTAAAACGAAAGAGCAATTGAAACGCCCCTCGCGGAATACGCGAGGGGCGTTCGTTATTATTTATGTAGATACCGCTGAAGACTCCATGTTGTTATCCTTCGTCTCCTGAGCATTTTCGCTTCCATTGCCTTTTCTGTCTCCTAACGGAGTCGGCTCCCTAGTGCCTGCTACTTTGCTGATGAGATATACGAGCAACTGCCGGTTATGGCTCGATACAAGCTCCAAGGAGCGGTTTACGATCGCGCTGCGGACCGCAATGCCCCGTTCCGCCTCGGAGCGTCCTAGAGCCGTCATCGTTACCCATACGATCCGACGGTCGCCCTCGTCCCGATTTCTCTCGACTAACCCTCCGCGCTCCATTCGATCCAGCAGCGTCGTGATCGCAGCCGGCGTCGTTTCCAAATGCGGGAGCAGATCCGACGGTTTCATCGGCTCATGCGCTTGAAGCAACTCTAGAACTTCCAGTTGACCCGCCGTTAATTGCGGAGCTAACTCCGCTTCCATCTGAGCGTTCCAATCCTTCGTGAGCTTCGTCCAACTTTTCACAAAAACCGCCGCATTATCCATAGGTATGCTCCCTTCCTCCCGAACATTGCCTTCTCTTTTATTATACTCAGAGCCTATGTCGAAAGATAGTTTAACGCAATTAAATATTTACGACATAAATCCGCATAAAAACGAACGCCGCGACATTTCGTGACATATACTAGTTTCGAAATATAGGTAAATGCGGAGAAACACGCTCTGCAAGGAGGCGAGACCTGATGTCCTCTTCGGATCAAAAAATCAAAATGATCGGCCAAATGGCACAGGATGCCGGATTAATAGAAGATCCACAATGGCTGGAACGGTTAAACGAACCGGTGCCACTGTGGATCGTATTGGATCTATTGTTAAGATGGATTGACCGCACGGAGCCGAGCAACGGACCGTACGACTGAACTCGATACAGGTTACCGAACTATTGGGTCAACGGTTTGCGGAACGCTTCCGTCAGCACGTCTCCCCGGTCGACCGCCGTCATCAGCTTGCCTTGACCCTTGCGGTCGTCTATAGGCGCGCTCTCGGAATCGAATTCCGATACCACACCGCTTACCGTTAAGACGAGCAAGCTAACCGTTTCCTTGACGTGGAACGCCGAGATGAGCTTCGTACCGTTCGGACGCACCCGTTTACCCTCTTTGAATTCGAAGGTTTGAATGCCTTTGCCGCCCCTCCCCTGCTGCGGATAATCGAGCAGCAGAGAACGCTTGGCATAACCGTAATCGGATAAGACGAGAATCTCCCCCTCGTCTCCCTTGACGGGAATGGCATCCGCCAAATGATCGCCGTCTCTGAGCGTGATCCCTCTCACTCCGCCGGCGACTCTGCCTTGCAGGCTGACTTCCCCAAGGTTAAAGCGGATGCTCATTCCTTGCTCCGTAACGAGCAGGAGATCGTCAGGCTGATCGGAACGGAATACTTTCACGATCTCGTCCCCGTCGGCTACCTTGCACGCCGCGATCGCCATGCTGCGAGACGTGGCATAGTCGACGAGAGGCGTACGTTTCACTTGTCCGCGCTTCGTGACGAACACGAGCGTAGAGCCGCTGGCGCCGCCTTCTTCTCCTTCGTTAACGGAAGGCGCGAGATCCGCCGTCTTGGCCGTTATTAGCCCGACGATCCGGTCATCCTTGGCTAGAGGAAGCAAATTGACGATCGCCGTCCCCGTCTCTTTCCATTTGAATTCCGGAATTTGATGAACGGGAAGCAAATAGTAGTATCCTTTCTGCGTGAAGAGCAAAAGCGGATCCAACGTATTCATGTTCATGCTCCATCGAATGACGTCGCCTTCCTTCACCCCGGCGCTTTCGATTTCGCCGCCCGAACGGGTAAAGGAGAGCAGGCTGGTCCGTTTGATGTAACCTTCGCGGCTCAGCGTGATCAATACCTCTTCCGCCGGTACGGTTACTTCAAGGTTGACTTTGATTTCCTCTACTTCGCCCTGAATGACGGAACGGCGGTCGATACCGTACTTGTCGCGGATTTCCGTCAACTCTTCCTTAATGACGTTCATCAGCTTGCGCGGGCTTTCGAGGATCGCTCTTAATTGGGCGATCTTCTTCAGCGTATCGGCATGCTCTTTTTCGAGCTGGGTGATCTCCAGGTTCGTCAAGCGATACAATTGCAACGTTAGAATCGCATCCGCTTGCCTCTCGGAGAAACCGAATTTCGCAACCAAGTTGTTCTGCGCGTCCATCCGGTTTTTCGAGGCTTTGATCGTCTCGATAATTTGATCCAACAGATTCAGCGCTTTAACTAAACCTTCCAGGACGTGAGCGCGATCCTCCGCCTTCTCTAGATCGTACTGGGTACGGTGCGTTACGACTTCTTTCTGGTGCTCGATATAGGCATCTAATATCTGCTTGATCCCAAGCTGGCGCGGCGCTTTGTTTACGATAGCGACCATATTGAAGTTATACGCGGTCTGAAGATCCGTCTTCTTGAGCAAATAAGCCAAGATGCCTTCGGCGTCGACGTCTTTCTTCAGCTCTACGACAATACGAAGTCCGTTTCGTCCGCTCTCGTCCCTGACTTCGGCGATGCCTTCGACCTTCTTCTCCATACGGAGATTATCGATGGCGTTAACGAGCCTTGACTTCACGATCTGGTACGGGATTTCCGTGATTACGATTTGCTGCTTGCCGCCTCGCATGTCCTCGATGGCGGTTTTGGAGCGAATATAGATTTTTCCTTTGCCGGTTTCGTAAGCTTCGCGAATTCCATCCCCGCCCATGATCAGGCCGCCCGTCGGAAAATCCGGGCCCTTCACGATCTCCATCAGTTCTGGAACGCTCATGTCCGGCTTATTCATGACCGCGATGCAGGCGTCGATAATCTCGCGTAAATTGTGCGTCGGAATTTCCGTCGCGAAGCCTGCGGATATTCCCGTCACTCCGTTCACGAGCAGGTTCGGATAACGGGAAGGGAGTACGACGGGCTCCTTGGTCGTGTTATCGAAATTGTCTTTAAAGAGGACGGTCCGTTTCTCGATATCCCGCAACAATTCCATGGAGATATTCGATAGCCGCGCTTCCGTATAACGCATAGCCGCAGGAGGATCATCGTCCATCGAACCCCAGTTGCCATGGCCGTCGACGAGCAAATGCGCCATTTTCCAAGGCTGGGCCATCCGTACCATACCTTCGTATATCGGACCATCTCCGTGCGGATGGTAGTTACCCATGACGTCTCCGACCGTCTTCGCCGATTTGCGGTACGGCTTGTCCGGCGTGTTACCCGAGTCGTACATCGCGTACAGGATCCGCCGTTGAACCGGTTTCAATCCGTCGCGGACGTCGGGAATCGCCCGGTCCTGAATAATATATTTAGAATAGCGTCCGAAGCGGTCGCCTACGACCTCCTCCAGAAATGCCGGTAAAAACTGTTCAAGTAGGCTCAACTACGTCCCCCCTAAATGATGGCTATTGCTGCAAACGGTATTACGAAAAAGGTTGCCCCTTCCACCGCGGTTAAAATCGAGGTTGCCTGTATCGGACCATGCGGGAGCAACTCGATTTTAAAGGCGGCCGTAAACTTTCCAGGGGCAATCCTTTTCCTCCACACCTGACGCAATCGAAGCCCTATTTATTCCTCGTACTCCGTGAAATCCACGTTCTCGATGATCCAGCGCTTGCGAGGGTCGACCTTGTCGCCCATCAGCGTAGATACCCGGCGCTCCGCTTTGGCGGCATCCTCGATCTGCACTTGCAGGAAAGTACGCGTCTCGTAGTTCATCGTCGTTTCCCACAGTTGATCCGGATTCATCTCGCCAAGACCTTTGTAGCGTTGAAGCTCGGCGCCCTTGCCGATTTCCTTCATATAATTGTTCAGCTGGTCGTCGGTCCACGCATAGCGAACCGTCTCGAGCTTCCCGGATTTTCTCGTCAGCTTATACAACGGCGGTTGGGCGATGAACACCTTGCCCGCATCGATCAACGGCTTCATATACCGATAGAAGAACGTCAACAGCAGCACTTGAATGTGCGCTCCGTCCGTATCCGCGTCGGTCATGATGATGATTTTCGAATAGTTGCATTCTTCGACGTCGAACTCCGAGCCGATGCCGGCGCCAATAGCCGCGATGATCGCTTTGTATTCGTCGTTCTTCAAGATGTCGACTAGCTTGGACTTCTCGGGGTTCATCGGTTTGCCCTTCAACGGAAGGATCGCCTGATACTTGGAATCCCGTCCTTGCTTGGCCGAGCCGCCCGCGGAGTCCCCTTCCACGATGAACAGCTCGTTGCGCGAGCTGTCCTTGGACTGCGCGGGAGACAGCTTGCCTCCAAGGCTTGCGCTTTCGCTGCGCTTTTTGCCGCTGCGGATTTCCTCGCGGGCTTTACGCGCAGCTTCGCGTGCTTTGGACGCTTGAATCGATTTGCGGATCAACAGCTGACCCACTTGAGGATTTTCCTCCAGGAACACGGTCATCTTATCGGCGACGATCGCGTCGACCGCGCCGCGGGCGGAGGCGCTGCCGAGCTGGTCTTTCGTCTGGCCGACGAATTCCACTTCCGACATCTTGATATTGATAACGGCCATTAGCCCTTCGCGAAGATCGTTTCCTTCGAGGTTTTTTTCCTTCTCCTTAAGCTGACCCGTCTTGCGGGCATACTCGTTCAAGACTCGGGTGTACGCCGTCTTGAAGCCCGTCTCGTGCGTACCGCCTCCGCGGGTCGGAATGGCGTTGACGAAAGAAGCTAACGTCTCCGTATAGCCGTCGTTGTACTGCAAGGCGATTTCGACTTCGATGTCGTCTTTCTCCGCCGTGAAATGAATAACGTCATGCAACACGGATTTTTCTTCGTTAAGGAATTGTACGAACTGGCGCGCTCCGCCTTCATAGTGATAAGTATCGGATTTGCCGCTGCGCTCGTCTTTGATATTAACCTTCAATCCGGAGTTCAGGAAGGCGATTTCCTGCAGCCGTTCCGACAGCGTGTCGTAGTTCATGCTAACGTGTCCGTGGAACACTTTAGGATCTGGCTTAAAGGTCACTTTAGTTCCGGTCCGGTTCGTGTTGCCGATGACTTCAAGACCGGTGACCGGCTCGCCGACGCGCTCGATCCCTCTGTCGTCGACCCACGTTTCGAATCTCATCTTATGTATTTTACCTTCGCGGTAAATCTCGACCTCTAGCCATTCGGACAAGGCGTTCGTGACGGATGCTCCTACTCCGTGCAATCCGCCGGATTTTTTATAGCCCCCGCCTCCGAATTTTCCTCCTGCATGGAGAATGGTGTAGACGACTTGCGGCGTCGGTATGCCGCTCTTGTGCATGCCGGTCGGGATGCCGCGTCCGTTATCGACAACGGTAACGGAATTGTCGGAATGAACGGTTACGTCGATACGGGAGCAAAATTTAGCCAAATGCTCGTCGACGGCGTTATCGACAATTTCCCACAGCAAATGATGCAAACCGGATGCCGTCGTGCTTCCGATATACATTCCCGGTCTTTTGCGGACCGCGGTCAAGCCTTCCAAAATCTGAATATCGTCCGCGTTGTAATCGCTGCCCGCGGTAGCCGTGTTTTCAGTAAAAAGATCGATTTGTTCGGTCACGAATGGACCTCCTTGCTCATCTCTTGCGCTTGCAAGCGCAAACGCACTACCGTTTATTCTAATTCAAGATGTCTTGCTTCGTAAAGACAGTGAATGAAACGATAAGCGCGGCAACTCCCCAAATGCCTAGAATCACCAGCGAAAATCCGAGCGTCATGCCTTCGATCGGAGGCGGCGTCCCCCTTAAGTATGACGATAGCTCCAGGTTCACGTTGAACAAATATTTGGCGCTCTGCCAAGAAGAAGCCATATTCGACAATATCGTTCCCGCGATGATCGTTGCCATCATCGTGACGAAGCTCGCTGCCGTGCTGCGTACGAGCACCGATACCATCAATGCGATAATGGCTACGACCATGGCGGAAAACCAAATGAGTCCCGTCTGCATCAACAAGTAGACGCCTTGCGTGACCGCATGAACCCCGGATGTATCCACGTCGGCTCCTTGAACCTTAAACCCGACGAATACCGGTTCTCCCCAGCCCTTATAACCGAACACAAGGCCGGAGATCAAATAACAGAGCACGACCGTCGTAATCATAATTAGAGAAACGTAAAGCGTCAGAGCCGCCAGCTTGGAAAATAAAATCCGCCATCTGCGAACCGGTCTCGTCAGCAGCATCTTGATCGTCCCCGTCCCTCGCTCCGACGATACAAGATCGGAGGCGATGGCAAGCACCATCAACGGGACGAATAAAGTAACGGCGTTGTCCATGAATCGGCGCGTAAAAGTAACGCCGTTCGGCGACTCCGGATTGATGTCGTGATCGAGGTAATACTGCAGTTGCTGCACGAGCGCTCTGCGCCACTCTTTCCATTCTTCCGGAATTCTATCGCTGCTGAGGGCATTGGTGTTGTCCGTAATCCGGCTTTGCAGCTCGGTCCGCCAGTCCGCGTGGAACTTCTCGGCGCTGTTCTGGGCTATCTTCATTTGGGCATAGACGAAGATCGGAATAAGAATAAGCAAAATAAGGACGACGACCGCAAAACGTTTCTTTTTCCATACCTTTATCGTCTCGTTCTGGATTAACGCAAGCAGATTAGCCAATTTTCTCCCCCTCCGTCAACTTCAAGAATAGCTCCTCCAAAGATGGCGCAACGCGCTGAACGGAATGAATGGAGATTCCCGCGGCAACGAAACGATTCACCCATTCGCTTACCCGGTTCTCGTCCATAATCGTAATAATGGGATCGTGAAGGCCGGATAACAGCGACTCGTCGATCCGATGATCGTCATCGGGTACGAGCTGGACGTCTTGTTGCTCTCCGAGCATTCTCTTCGCATCGTTCGGTCGGTTGACTTGCCATACCGTATAAGTGCCAGCCTGGGATACCAGCTCTTCGACCTCTCCTACCGCGATCACTTCGCCGCGCGCGATAATCGCGACGCGATCGCACATCAATTGGATTTCGCTCAAAAGATGACTGGAGATGAACAAGCTCATGCCGGTCTCCGCTAGCTTACGAATAAATTCCCTCAGTTCTTTAATTCCCTTCGGGTCCAAGCCGTTGGTCGGTTCGTCCAGAATCAGCAATTTAGGTTTGCCTAGCAACGCTTGGGCGATGCCCAGACGTTGTCGCATGCCTAGAGAATACGTTTTGACTTTATCGTGGATTCTTTGGTCAAGCCCTACGATATCGACGACTTCCTGAATTCTGAACTCCGTAATTCCCGCTTGCATCCGGGCAAAGTGCTCGAGATTTTCCCAACCTGTCATGTAACCGTACATCTCGGGATTTTCGACGATGCACCCGATATGGGAGAGCGCCTTATCCGGATGAATACCGATATCGTCTCCGCATACGACGATCTTGCCCGCCGAAGGCTTTATCAGGTCGACCAGCATCCGGATCGTCGTCGTTTTCCCTGAGCCGTTCGGCCCAAGGAAACCGAAGATTTCACCTGCATACACGTCGAACGATACTTCGTGAATGATCTGTTTGCGTCCGATCGACTTCTTAAGCCCTTGAACGGACAATACCGTTTCCTTAGTCTTTGCGCTCATCGAATGAACACCTCCCGCCGATTTTATTGCAGCGCCTGCACGATTCTATCCGATATTCGCTCGTAGCCGAATTCATTGGGGTGAAAATGATCCGAAGACAAATAACGTTTCAAATTAAATTCGAACAAGTCGTACGTCGAACGACGGTCGCGTTGCCGTCCGCTTTCGCCAATGCGAACGCATAGTCGTTCCACTCCGCTACGGTATTGCTTGCCGGCACCATTTCGGGTAAATCGTAAAATGCATTATATAGTCCGACGTAAATAATGCGAGCGCTAGGGTTGAGTGCTCTAATCTTGTGGAATACCGTTTCTAACCGCGGCTGCGCATCGGGCAGCCGCTCGGATAAGAGCTCCGGCGACAAATCCCCGCCCTCCGCCATGGAACCGCCGTTCTGGGCGATCTGGAACAAGTCGTTGCCGCCTATCGTCATGAGAATAATGTCGGCTTTGCCGAGCGCGTTCCTGTATCCGACCTCGTCCAAGCGGTTCATGAGCTGATCCGCCCGTTGACCGTTAATCGCCATATTGTTCACCAGATAGACCGGCTTGTCCATTTGCTCGGACAGAAGGTCGATTACGCGCGTAACGTAACCTTTTCCCGTCGCGTCCCCAGTACCTTTCGTTAAGGAATCGCCAAGCGCGGCAACGTACAGCTCGTTTTTGGCACTCCAATCTCCGCCCGTAGCCACCTCGGGCTTCGCGGTTGCCTCGGGCAAAGCCAGCCCCGTTTTCGGAAACCAGGTATCCTTAAGCGCCCAACCGAATCCCGTGACCATAACCAATAAGCAAACGAGCGTAGTCCATCCTAATATTCTCCACAACCAGGAAGACGACTTCATGCTGTTCCCCCAATCCCGTCATTTCGGACAAAATCCGATGAATCGCTTATTTTTCCAGCCTGCTTCTTTCCACGATAACGGTTTCGTCGGCATTTTTCAAATAGCCGCAACGTCAAAAACCGTCCAACCAGCGAATAACTTGCTGATTGAACGGCTTGATTAAGCTCATGAATTGGATTATGCCGATAAGAATCGATATTGCGCGTCCACCAAATTCCGATAATGGCCGGGACGTTTCATTAATTCGTCGTGGGTTCCTTTGTCCACGATCTCCCCATGATCCAATACGACGATGAGATCGGAATGGCGAATCGTCGACAGCCGATGAGCGACGATGAAGGACGTTCTGCCTTGCAGCAGCGTGGACAGCGCCTCTTGGATTCTCAGCTCCGTCTCGGTGTCGATGCTGGCCGTCGCCTCATCCAGCACGAGAATTCTCGGATTCGCCAAGAGCGCCCTTGCGAAGCTAAGCAGCTGGCGTTGCCCCACGGATAGAGCATTCCCGCGTTCTTCTACCTCGGTGTCGTAACCGTTAGGCAATTCCGCGATAAAATCGTGAGCCCGGACCGAACGAGCCGCGGCTTCCACTTCCGCGTCGGTAGCGTCGGGCCGTCCATACCGAATGTTATCCCTGATCGTTCCGGAGAAAATAAACGTATCCTGAAGCACGATGCCGATCTGGGAACGCAAGCTCTCGATCGTAACGTCTCTCACGTCCATTCCATCCAACAGTACTTTTCCTTCTACCGTATCGTAGAAGCGGCAAAGCAAGTTCACGATAGTGCTTTTGCCAGATCCGGTATGTCCGACGAGCGCGACCGATAATCCGGCTTTCACCTCCAGATCGACGCCGCGAAGCGCCGGACGATCGGATTCGTAACCGAACGTTACGCCCTCTAGTTTGACGTCGCCCTTCAGGCTGGACAGCTTAACGGCGTTTTCCTTCTCCGGCACGGCCGGTTTCTCGTCTATAAACTCGAAAATCCGTTCCGCGGAAGACATCGAGATTAACAGCTGGGAGTAAAGGTTCCCGAGTCTCGTAATCGGTTCCCAGAAGCTTCCTACATAAGTAATGAAGGCTACCAGCACGCCTACAGTCATCGCTCCGGACTGGATTAAGTAAGTTCCGTACAGCAACAAGACCAACGTTCCTACGGCTGAAGTAATTTCGATTACGGGACCGAACAACTGATTGAGAGCCGAGGCTCTATTCCACGACCGGATGTTGCTTTTGTTCATGCCGTCGAAAAAGCCGATATTTTCTTTCTCTTGCGCGAACGCCTGCGTCACGCGAATTCCTTGGATGCTCTCGTTGAGATGGGAGTTAATCCGGGACTGCTTGATCCGAACGACTTGCCAAGCCATGCGGATTTTTTTGCGCAGCGCCGAAGATACGATGAACATTAACGGAACGGTTATCATGATGGCAAGCCCGAGCTTCGGTTCCATGACCAGCAATATAATCGTGATTCCGATAAGTTGAACGATATCGATGACGGAGTTCACGACTCCGTTGGTGAACATATCCTGCAAGGAGTTCACGTCGTTCGTTACCCTCACGAGAACGGAACCCGCCGGCCGTTTGTCGAAAAAACGGAACGACAACGATTGGATATGACGGAACAACGCCGCCCTTAAGTCGAAAATGACCTTCTGCCCGATTTCGTTCGTCTGTCGGATCGTGTACTTTTGCGCCCACCATCGCATAGCATACATCACGAGCATGGCGGCTACCAGGCCGTACAAGAGGCTCGTGCTGCTATTGCCGTCCTCGGGATGGATCGCTTTATCGATCGCCATGCTCATGAGGAACGGAATCGCCAGGCGGGATAACATACCGAACACGGTCATGACGAACACGACGCGGGTAACCGCCGACTTGTAGGGCTTAACGAATCCGATCAACCTTCCGACCTGTTTCCAGTTAAAAGGCTTTTCGATCAATTCGTCGTCTTGATATACGAATTTGCGGCTCATCCCGTCACCCGTCTTTCCGCTGATCGATCTGCCGAGTCGTCGGTGTCTAGCGCCGATTGATCCAGTTCGTCCGGCCGATCCGCGTATTGGATTCTGTACGTTTCCCGATACAAGCCCGGCTGACGGACTAACCGCTCGTGAGTGCCGCGTTGGATCGTATGTCCTCGGTCCAGCACGATAATCTCATCGGCGCGGCGAAGCGAAGAAATCCGGTGAGCGATCATGAATACCGTGCGTCCGGCCATAACATGGCGGATCGCGGTTTGGATCTCGTTCTCCGTTTCCATATCCAAAGCGCTAGTAGCATCATCGAGAATTAAGATTTTGGGTTTGCCGAGCAGGGCTCTGGCAATCGCGATCCGTTGCTTCTGGCCTCCCGAAAGCCCCATTCCGCGCTCTCCCACGATCGTATCGTAGCCTAGCGGAAGTTCGCGGATAAATCCGTCCGCTTGAGCTAACCGCGCGGCTTCTTCGATCTCCTCTTGGCTCGCTTCGGGAAACCCGTAGCTGATATTCTCCTTGATCGTCGTAGAGAAGAGGAACGACTCTTGGAACACGATCGCGATTTGGCCGCGCAGGCTCGCCAGATCGATATGCCTTACATCGACGCCATCCAGCGTGACCGAACCTTCGCCAACGTCATACGCTCTTAGTAGTAATCCGACCGCGGTCGATTTACCCGAACCGGTGCCTCCCAGCAAGCCGATAACGGAGCCCGCAGGAGCGTCGAGGTTAAACCCTAGGAGCGCGGAAGGCAGATCGTCGCGATTCGTATAACGAAAGCTTACGTCCTCGTAGCGAATGTGACCCTTCACGGCGTCCCCGTCCAGTTCAAGGCAGTTTATCGTATTTTTCACGGAAATCGGTTGATTCAGCAGCTCTAGCAGCCGCTCTCCGGAAGCTTTCGATTGCGTGTAGTTGTTGATCTGAAATCCTAGCGTCCATAGGGGAGCTACGATAAGGCCGAGCATCCCTGAAAGCGCGACCAAATCTCCCAAAGACAACGATCCGTTGATGACCCGCCATCCTCCGACCAGAAGCAATGCCGCGACGCTCAGATTGGCGATAAATTCGATCAGCGGGAAATATTTAGCCCAGACGCCCGCTAACTGCAGGTGATTATCCCGATAATCTACGTTTTCTTTCACGAACTTGTTGATTTCGAACGGCTCGCGGGCAAACGACTTAACGGTTCTTACTCCCGTAATATTTTCTTGCACGCGAACCGTTAGACGGCCGACGGCCGAACGAATCGAACGAAATACCGGATGAATATTTTGTTCGAACCGGATGGCGACGTAACCGAGAATAGGAATCATCGCGAACGTCATTACCGTTAGCTTCCAATCGATGAAGAACATCATCGTGAAGCCGAAAACAAGCAGAAATCCCGTGTTCATCAGTTGGGCGAATCCGAATCCGATAAAGTTCCGAATCCCTTCGATATCGGCCGTCAGGCGTGACATCAAATCCCCGGTCCTGGCTTTGTCGTAGTAAGAAAAAGATAATTGCTGCAGCTTCTCGTAACAGCCGTTGCGAAGCCGATACGCTAGCCTGTTGCCAAGACGCCCTCCGCTAAAGCCGTGCAAATACTGAAAGCCGGCTTTCACGAAAATAATGCCTACTGCCGCAAGCGACAAACCGAGAACTCCCGAATACTCGCCGGGAACGATCATGTCGTCGATCAGCGTTCTGAGCAGCAGAGGATACACCAGTCCGAGCGCGGTTGCGATCGCAAGCCCGACTACGGACCCCCATAGAAATCCTTTATCTTGCCAGTAATACGATTTCAGTGCCTTAAAGATATCCAATTATGGTCCTCCCCTCACTGCTTTCTACGGCAGTGTAGCGTAATCGATTTCGCCCGGCAAACGCGCTATGCGGTCCTTTTCGGCACTACGTTGGAAATTAGCCGCTTGAGGGCGAGGAATGCAACGATATTCTCCGATATCGTCGCTTTTCATACCGAATATCCCCTACTTGATACGGTTATCGGAGGAAATGTACGGCAAATAAAGAAAAGGCCCCCTCCTATCCCAAAGACGATAGGAGAAAGCCGATTATGGATGTTAATGCCTGATTTTACGCCACTGCTCTTGCAAATCCGCCAATATTCGTTCTTCCCCGGGTTCCCGCAGCGTTTGGCTCATGCTTAGCGCGAACGCGGCCAATTGCTCGGACCATTGGAGAGAAGCGGTGCGAACCGCTTCGTGAAGCGTGTTTTCGGTATCTGCGTTCCAGCGCTGCTTCAGCTTATCCAGCTCCGTGTCCATTACCCTGAACAGGACTTCGTACAACTCTTCTCTAAGAGCTGCTGCTCCTTCTTTCTCGTAGAAATGCTTCGGAGAACGGAATGCCCCCCATAAGTGTTTCGTCTCGAAAGTCGGTCCGTTCACGAATACTTCCGGCAACGGCAGCTCTAATTGGACCCGCTCGGCCGATTCCGGGGAGAAGCCTTCCCGTTCCATTTCGGCCAAGCCCGACAAAGCGCCTAGCGCTTTCTCCGCGAGCGTCTGGATCGTCCCTTCCAACCGAAGCCCTGCCGACCTAAGCTCCTGCAGCAGATCTTCGCTTAACGAGCGTTTCAGATCTTCTCCGCACGCTGGAAGCAACTTCTTCAAATCGCGGCCGTCGTCCTGCAGCACGGAAGGATGGAACGCCGATTGAAAATGCTCTTTGAACCGGAATTTAAGCCTTTGCCGTACATGGTAGAGCTGCTCGCTAATCTCTTGATGCAGAGGCTGCACCGTAGCCGCAGGCACATTGTCCGCGCCTTCGCTCTGCCAGCGCTGCGCTTGTTCTCTTAGGCGCGCAGCTTTCGATTCCCTAGTGGAGGCGTCCGCGTTAGCCGATTGAAGCCAGCTATCGAGGAGCTTGTCGACGCGGTCTAATTCTTTGTTCGCGGAAGCCAGCGCGAGTCCGCCGAGCTCCTCCTCGGAGAATGCCCGGAAAGCCCGCTCGAAATCGGCGATTCCCGAAGATTGCAAAGACTCCGCGTTGCGGGCTTGCTTCGCTTGCAAGCCGTTAAGGCTGGAAACCGCGAATAACCTCGGCTTGCGAATGCCGTGCTTGAGAAGCTGCGTGCCCACGTGCTCTCGCACGGCATCCAGCTCCGCTTCGGAGGACGCGAGATCAGCGGCGTTAATGATAAAAAACATTTTATCGAGCTCGAATACGTCCTTCACGTTTCCTAGCTGATTTAAGAACTCTCTGTCCGCTTCCGTGAAAGCATGATTATAATAAGTCACGAATAGTACCGCGTCCGCATTCTTGATATATTGGAAAGCCACCCCCGTATGACGGGCGTTGATGGAATCCGCTCCCGGCGTATCTACGAGCACCGCTCCGCTGCGGGTAATCGGGGAGTCGACGAACAAATCGATCTCCGCGACGAAACAAGAAGCCCGCTCTTCCGCGGCGAATCTCCGGTACTCCTCGTCTCGGACGGTAAGCCTCTGGCCGAGCAATGGACCGTATTCGCTCCAGCCTTTGGCTGCCGCCGTCAGGAATGCCAAATGCGGCCTTCCGCGCGGATGGAGCTCGCTAGCGGATATCGGATCCTTAAGCGCAAGCAGCCTCGGGACATCCGTTCCCGCTGCTTCCAGTTTGTCCTTGGCCACGCCGATCCTCCCGAGAGAGTGGCGTATATCCTCCAGGAAGCCGTCCGACGTCTTCATTGCGACGAGCGCGGTACCGTCGACAAACTCGGCCGTAGGCGCGACGATCCGGTTGATCGTTGCCGTAGTCGGATTCGGGGAAACAGGCAACGCGGATTTGCCGACGATCGCGTTAGCGAACGACGATTTACCGGCGCTGAACGCTCCGAACAATGCGATCGTGAAGCTTCGGTTCTTGAACTTCTCCGCTTTCGCTTGCAGGCCGTCGGCAACGCTGCGAAGCGCAGGTACCTTCGAGAGCAGCGCAGCGGATCGTTCAAGCATATCCGCCGCTCCGTGCGGCGTTCCGAGTCGTCCGGCGTGCTCGGATGGTGTCTCTCCGGCAACATAGTTGCCATCGTTAGCGACTGAAGAACTAGTATCCGACATTTGCGCGTTGCCCGACGGACTTGCCGCGGATGCCGCGAAGTTGTCGATCTGATCGGTACTTACAGCAACCGGAGACGGCAGCTTGACGTCCGCGTAACCTGTATTTGCCGGCAACAAACCCAATAGGCTTTGCTCTTCCGACCGTTCCTCCTGCTCCAGCTTATGAATGGCGTTGGCCACCTCGTCCTTCTCCGATAGGCTGGCAAGCTGCCGATGCAGAACGTCCAATTCGGCGTTAACGTCCGATTGGAAACGGCTCTGCAGATCGTCTATCCATTGGAGCGCGGATTTGCGATAAGCCGATTTGAGCTCCGTGCTGATTTCGGCCGAATAGTGCAGAATAGCTTGGCCTTCCGCGCCCGCGCCGGGTTTCACGAGATCTCGCAGCCAGACGGAAGCGACCGGCTTGAAGCAGGCGGCAATCGACGATTCGAGCTCTTCGCCCCGCAGACCGGATCGTTCGGCTTCCTTCCGCAAAATATCGATCAAATGTCCGGTCACGTGCGCGGACACTTGACGGTTAAAATCATCCTCCAACCGCTCCAATCGGGCGGTTCTTTCCGCTTCCGTCTTGGCCGCGCTCGAGAGCCAGCCCACCTTGAAGCCCGGTTGCATCGCCGCAAGCACATCCTGCGCCTTCTCGCGAGTCTCGGCGGGAGTCAGATTGGCGTTGTTCAGCAGTTTATCCATTTCCACTCTGACGCGTTGCCGTCGCATTTCGCCAGCCGACTCCAGCTCCGCTACGCTCTGTTCAAGCGAGTTCCTCATCAGTTGGCGCCGCTCTGCCTCTTCCTCGTCTCCGAGCCGGCTCTGCAGCGATTCTCTCGCGCTTCGGTTATGGGCATGAAGCGTTTGCCGGAACTGCTCCGCGAGATGGTGCGCGGAACGCTCCGCGCTTATTAACATTAAAGGCGTCGCCAAAGGCTGAAGGTCTCTCATAAGCTCCAAAAGCTGCTCCCATTGGGAGAGCGGGTGATCAGGCTGTCTCAGGGACAAGAATACCGTTGCGGCGGGCTCGATATCCCAATTGCTCAGGGCTTGCCCAAGACTATCGCGGAACTCCGTAAAAGAAATCTGGTCCTCGCGATGCTTATCGATCTGGTTGACGATCAAATAAGTCGGTTTGCCCCATCTCGCCATACTGCGCAGGAATCGGAAATTAACCTCCGATTGGACATGGTTATAATCGGTAACATAGAAGACGACATCGGCTAGATGCAAGGCGGATTCCGTTGCGGCCCGATGGGCTCCGTCCGTCGAATCCACTCCCGGCGTATCGACGATCGCCATCCGTTCGCCTAACAGCGGAACCGGATAAGACACTCGTATTGAAGTAACGCCTTCGCCATCGACCGCGAAATCGTGAAGCTGTTCGACGGGAATGGTCTTGGACGGATGGACCGTGCCGTTCGCGTCGCGGAATACGGTCTCCGCCCGCGGCTCGCCGTTCACGACCGTAACGACGTTCGCGCTCGTTGGAATCGGCGACGCCGGAAGCAACGAGGCCCCGCACAACGTGTTGACCAACGTCGATTTCCCAGCGGAAAAGTGACCGCAAAAGGCGACCGTCATCCGGCCGTTTTTCAGTTTTTCGGACAACTCGTTGAATTTTTCCGCCTGTACGGGGTCGTTGTTAGCAGCCGCTCGTTCAGACATCTTCGTAAGCGATTGACGAAACAAAGCGATTTCGGACGATTGCTGTTCATCCGATAGCGCTGTAGGTATTGGAGCACTTATGGCGTTATTACTCACGAGGATACGCTCCTTTTCTTCAAAGCCGCCTTCATACGGGACTTCCCTTCTTTGCAATGCTCTAAGATCGGACATAGGTCGCATTTCGGATTTTGTGCCTTGCAATGATACCGTCCGAAGAAAATGAGCCGGTGATGCGTGATCGTCCACTCGTCGCGAGGGACTTTGCGCATCAGCTTCTTCTCCACTTCCAGTACGGAATCTTCTGTTTTCGCTACGCCTAGCCTCTTCGAAACGCGCTCAACATGCGTATCGACGGCGATCGCGGGGACGTCGAACGCGTTGGACATCACGACGTTTGCCGTCTTCCTGCCGACCCCGGGCAGCTCCGTCAATTCCTCGTGCTTACGGGGAATTTCGCCGCCGTGCTTATCGATCACTAGTCGGCATAGTTTCTGAATGTTCGCCGCCTTATTGCGGAATAGTCCGATTCTGCGAATATCGTTCTCCAACTCCTCGAGCGGCACGTTCAAGTAATCTTGGGGAGTGCGATATTTATCGAATAAAGAAGCCGTCACCTTATTGACGGTTTCGTCCGTGCATTGCGCGGACAGCAGAACGGCGATCGTGAGTTCGAACGGATTGCCGTGGTTCAGCTCGCAATGCGCATCCGGGAACATCTCGCCGATCGTGTCCAACACTTGCCTTAACGTTGCAGCGTTCATAAGCTCTCCTTCGGGAATAGAAATTCATAACAAGTGTACCGGAAGATCCGTTTGGCGGCAATATGCGCGTCGCCCATGAAAAGCACCCTAGCCATTGCGGCTAGAGTGCTCGGACATTGCTGTTATGCGGTTCCGGCTTACTTGGAAATCTCGATGACTTTGCCGCCGATGAGGTAAAGCGATACGGAATCGTCCCTCTTCAGATCGGCCAGGCTCAACGTCGTCGTTCCCTGATGGATGTAGGCTTTCGGATCAACCGTATACTTGTTCGTCTCGCCGAGCGAGTCGATAAATACGTAAACGGTTTTAGCGTTGTTATCCGTGAACTGAATTTTTTTGCGCACTGCCGGAATAATTTTAATGACCGTCCGATCCGTCTCGTCGACGCGGATTTCTACGCGATCGTCCGTCTGGATCGAAGACAGCGAACCGAGCGTGACGTTATCCTTCGTGACGATCGGCGCGGTCGTGAACGATTTCTTAACCGTTGCGCCTGAGCTCGTCACAACGTCGAGCGAAGAACCAGCGGCGTTAACCGCCGTCACTCTGCCGTAAGTCGTGGACACGGCCTTTGCTTTCACCGGAGTATTTCCTTTGAAAGTAACGTTCAAGAACGAAGGGCTAGCTTGATTCAAATTGCTAAGGCTGATGGAAGCGCCGGTCTCGTCTTGAAGGGCAACCGTGTTCGCGGTTAAGCTCCACTCCTCGATCGCTCCGGTATCCGTGCGCTTAGCGCGCAATTTGTTGTTCGTGAGATCAGCCGTTGCATATTCGAATTGGACGATTTTCTCGACCAACACTTGGATAACTTGTTCTTGCGTTAAATAATCCATGACCGCTGTAACTTTATCTCCGACATGAACGTCCAAGTAAGATTCGTAATTTTGTCCGTAGATTTCCACCGTCGGTGCAAAAGTGGAATACGAGAGCGTAACGTTGTTCGTAGTATCCAATGCAATTTTAAGCGTCCTTGCCGTCACGTTGTTTTCCAACACCGTTCCTGCGTATTGCGACACGATCGAAACATAAGCTATGTTGGAACCCGTATATCCTACGTTAATCTTCTTGCCTTTTGTAATGTAGGTATTCGCTTCTTTTTGCGTAATTTTTTTGCCGTTCAGATCGTATCTTGTCGTCTCGTTCAAGGTCAAAGGAATCTTCTTGTTCGCTGCATCCGTTATGATAAGAATATTATCTTCAGGCAGATAATTGGACACGACGACGCCGTTCAGGAAAGTTACCGATCTGTTCGTGATGGAAATCGCCGATACTTTGCCGCTATCGTTAAGCGTCATGGACACCATATCCCCCTTGAACAGATCATCAAGGGTAACATCCGACAGCCCTTCGATTTTGACGGTGACGTTATCGGCCAAATATTTGGCAGCCAATTCGCCGTTTACGGTGTATTGAATCGTTTTGCCCGCTTTGTCTACCAAGCTGAGTACACCGGTTATCGGAGGCTGTACTTTTTTCGTAATGACCATGCTCGTTACCGAACCGTTCTTGACCTCGTAAGAGATCGCGTCCCCGACCACGAGTTGGTCGAGCGTCAGATTGGCGCTATTGTGCTTAAGCGTTGCGGATGACGCAACCGGATAAGTATCCGTCTTGCCCGCGGAATCTTTCACTTGCATAGACAAGCCCGAAGCGTCCCATACCGCGACGGTGCCCGCGCCCGTTTTGTTCGTAACGGATTGGTTAACGGTAACGGAGAGGATTTTCCCGTCTACGCCGGCTGCCGATTCCACGGTAAATTTAACCGGAACGTTGAGCGGCAGTTGATTAATAGTCAATACTTGTCCGTTAATGTCTTTAATCGTTGGCGGATTCTTACCGTCATAATTAAACGGTTTATAATCGTTATTGATCAAGAAGGTCAACTTGTTTTCCGCTTCCGTCACGAGCGTTAACGTCCCCTCATAGTCTTTCACGTTGGCCGACTCGCCCGTCTGTTCCAGATAACCTACGGTTCCGTCGCTATTGCTGATCAATGTGACGTTGCTATACAACTTCAACGAATCGATCGTGCTAGTTGCTTCCGATTTGTATCCGTAGATGGAAGCAGACGGAGATAGCGTGTACTCTTTAACGACTCCGTCCGGATGGCGCAACGTGATCTTATTGGCGGCGACAGCCGTCAGCGTCCCGACGACCTGGCCGGAATAGGCGACGGAAATTTTGTCTTCCGCGCGGCTGAACAGCGTAGACGCCATCTCGCGCGTAACGGTACCAAGCGGATCGAATTTCGTAGCCGTAATGCCGGTAATGAGGCCGGACGATACAGCGACGTTAACGTAACCTTTCAGTGCGGCGTCAATCTTCGCATCGTCGCCGAATGCGGTGTTCTGCGACTTGGCAAGCTCGGCCTCGGCTTCTTTGCCGATCGCGCGAACGAGCAGACGAGTCATCCACTCTCTTGTTGCCGGGCTGCTCCCCCACTCTTTTCCTTTTTCTTTTTCCGCCAATTCGGTCTCTTCGCCGATGAGCAGAATTTTTTTCTTCAGGGCTAGCTTTATGTAAGGCTTATAGTCTTCTTTAATGACCAATACGCTCGGGAATACGAGCGCTTCCGTTTTATTGACTTCTTCTTCTACCCCCATGAAACGCAACGCAATAATAACCGCTTCTTGGCGAGTCACTTGCTTGGACGGGCTGAACGTTCCGGCTGCACTACCCGAACCGCCCTTAAGAATTCCTTGCAAAGCCAATTTAGTAATGTGTTTCTCCGCCCAACCGGGCTTAACATCGGAGAAAGGCGAGGCAGCGGATGCGGAAGAATCGGTCCAGGAAACCCCCGTGATCACAAGCGATGCTGCCAACAAGCCGGTAACGCTCTTCGAAACTTTCTTCTTCATCGTCAAATAGTCCCCTCTCCCTAGATACACATATACCGGCCCCTGTTGGGGCGGATGGTTTAAGATAATTTCAACTGCATTTTAATGCCTTTAGCGATAGCTTGAGCGACGCGGTCTTGCAGCTCGTTCGTCCACAATTGCGGTTCGTCGATCTTGCTCGACAGGTAACCGACTTCCAGCAAAATCGCCGGCATCGTCGTCTTCCTGGTTACGCTTAAGCTTTTATAACGTACGCCGTTATCCTTGAGCCCGGTAACCGGCGCGTACAAAGAGTGCATGAGATTCGCGAACTCTTTGCTGTCCTCTCTTGTATAATAAGTTTCCGTTCCGTTAGTAGACGCCGTGTAGCTGTTGGCGTGTACCGACAAGAACAGATCCGCTTGCACGGCATTCGCGAGCGCCGATCTCGAATCCAACGTCGGGAAGGAATCGTCGGAGCGCGTAAGGATGAGCTTGATTCTCTCGTCATTCGCAAGCAAGTCTCGAACTTTCAAAATTACGGATAGATTAAAATCTTTTTCCGGCCGTTTCGTTATGCTGATCGCTCCGGGATCCGTACCGCCATGTCCCGCGTCCAATACGACCGTGTAGATCGACTTGTCCGCGACCGGTTTCTTAAGGATGATTCTAAGCTCGCTGGCGAGAGCGTCGTTCACAATTTCGTAATCCCAGCTTTGAGCCAAATCCAGCACGAAACGCGGCGATTTGACGGAGTCTCCGAACATCGAATATCGAACGGACTGCAGCGCTTCATGATCCGTTACGAGAAACTTCCCTTCGCTCGCCAACGTGAAATCGACGGCTGGCACGAAGCTTCCGGAATACTGAGTATTCGGCACGTCGACGACGATCCGCTTCGGATTGTCCAGCTTAAACGAGTTCGGCGAGATCAAGCC
The DNA here is from genome assembly GCF_014107495.1 of Cohnella cholangitidis. GTDB lineage: Bacteria > Bacillota > Bacilli > Paenibacillales > Paenibacillaceae > Cohnella > Cohnella cholangitidis. Next base: position 6,008,721 of record NZ_CP041969.1, on the reverse strand, counting down.
GTCGTATTTCAACACGACCATATCGGTCTCGTAACGAACCTCCAGCAGATTGCCGGTCACGTTCGGAATAACCGGCGGAACTGTCGTCGTTGGAGGAACTTCCGTCTCTCCGCCTTCCGACTCGCCCTCTTCCGGATCAACGACGCCTATCAACCCGCCATCCGGCGGATCGGTCGGTTTAGGCTCTTCCGTGTTACCGCTTTCGTTGCTATTGGATGAGAATAGAAAAGCAGATTTAATTTGATTATCCCAGAAAACTTGGACGCCTAGCGATTCGCCCAGAAATCTAAGAGGAATAAGTACGTTTTTGGAAACCAACGTAGGCGCCTTGACCATCTCCGTCGGTTTGTTATCGAGATAAGCCGTTTTCTTATCTAACGTCATGACCATTTCTTGGATCCACTCGATACCGTAACCTGCTTCTTCTTATTGTCGTAATCTACCTTGTATCCCAGGCTTGACGTTGCGATCCGCACCGGGATCATCACCGTCGAATCCATCACGACCGGGGGAACTTGGGGCTCTAATGCTTTGCCGTCCAGAATCAGTTTAGGCGTCAGCGCTTCCGCTTTGGCGGCGCTAACGATGCCTGCACTCAGGAACAGCATGCCAGTGACGACGAACAACAAGACCAACCACTTCTTCATGCTTCACCTCGATGTCAAAAAAGATTTGCGAACGCTGCCGAAATATGTACGAGCGTAACGGCTTGTCCACGAATCATTAGACGCATCGGAGGAAGAAAAGTTGCGAAACGGAGGAAAAAAAGACCCATTGTCCCGAAATTTGCCGAATCGGAGACAAAAGGCCTTTCCAACTGCCGATATCGGCAATTTATTACAATTTACGAGTTATGCGTTAGCGGCAGCGGCGCGTTTCGCTTCGTATGCCGTAATCGCGGATTCATGCTTAAGCGTAAGGCCGATATCGTCCAAACCTTGCAGCAAAAACTGGCGGCGATGCTCGTCAAGATCGAACGGAATGTTCAGTCCTTCTCCATCCGTAATGACTTTGTTCTCCAAGTCGACGTTAAGCGTGTAACCTTCTTTTGCTTCCGTACGCTTGAACAGGTCATCGACTTGCTCTTCGCTTAGCTTGATCGGCAGAATTCCGTTCTTAAAGCAGTTATTGTAGAAAATATCCGCGAAAGACGGTGCGATAATGCAACGGAAGCCGTAATCCATAATTGCCCACGGAGCATGCTCGCGGGAAGATCCGCAGCCGAAGTTGGCACGTGACAGCAAGACGGATGCGCCTTGATAGCGCGGTTTGTTGAGATTGAACTCGGGAATGACGTTGCCTTGCTCATCCCATCTCCACTCGAAGAACAAGAACTGGCCGAAACCGCTTCTCTCGATTCTCTTCAAAAATTGTTTAGGAATGATTGCATCCGTATCTACGTTAACCCGGTCGACCGGGGCGACAAGTCCGTTTAATTTAACAAAAGCTTCCATGTAGTTGTTCCTCCTCTTACGCCTTCACTTCGGATTTGAAATCCCACGTGCGAACGTCTACGAAACGTCCTTGAACCGCGGCTGCCGCCGCCATTTCAGGAGACACGAGATGCGTGCGTCCGCCGCGGCCTTGACGGCCTTCGAAGTTACGGTTGGACGTCGATGCGCAGCGTTGGCCTGGTTTAAGAACGTCCGGGTTCATCGCCAAGCACATGCTGCATCCCGCTTCGCGCCATTCGAAGCCCGCTTCCGTGAACACTTTATCCAAGCCTTCTTTTTCCGCTTGAATCTTAACGCGTCCGGAACCGGGAACGACGATCGCGGTTACTTTCGAGCTAACCTTGTGACCGCGCGCTACGGAAGCCGCGGCTCTCAAATCCTCGATGCGGCCGTTCGTGCAAGAACCGATAAAGACGTAATCGATCTCGATGTCCGTCATTGGAGTACCCGGCTTCAGATCCATGTACTCAAGCGCGCTGGCAGCCGCTTTGCGCTCGTTCTCCGTAGGAAGATTTTCAGGTACCGGCACAGTCGAAGTAATGCCCGTTCCCATGCCCGGGCTAGTGCCCCAAGTGACTTGCGGAATCAAGGAATCCACGTCGAAGTCGATTACGGAATCGAACTCCGCGCCTTCGTCCGTAACAAGAGCTTTCCATTGTTCGACGGCAGCGTCGAATGCCGCGCCTTGAGGAGCGTATTCGCGACCGCGCAAATATTCGAAAGTCGTTTCGTCCGGAGCGATCAAGCCCGCGCGAGCGCCGGCTTCGATGGACATGTTGCAGACGGTCATCCGCTCTTCCATCGAAAGCGCGCGAATCGCTTCTCCCGTATATTCCATAACATAACCCGTTCCGAAGTCCGTGCCGTACTTAGCGATCAGTCCGAGGATCATGTCTTTCGCGGTAATTCCCGGTTTGCGTTTGCCGTTAAAACGAATAACCATCGTTTTCGCTTTCGCTTGTTGCAAACATTGCGTAGCGAGTACGTGTTCCACTTCGCTCGTTCCGATACCGAATGCCAATGCTCCGAAAGCGCCGTGAGTAGACGTGTGGCTGTCTCCGCACACGATCGTTTTGCCCGGATGGGTCAAGCCCAGTTCAGGCCCCATAACGTGAACGACGCCTTGGTCGATCGTGTTCAAGTCGTACAGTTTGACGCCGAACTCTTGGCAGTTAGCCGTCAAAGTATCGACTTGCTGCTTGGAGATCGGATCGGAGATGTTGAAACGGTCTTTCGTCGGTACGTTGTGGTCCATTGTCGCGAATGTCAGCTCTGGACGTCTTACTTTGCGTCCGGACATACGCAAGCCTTCGAATGCTTGCGGAGAAGTTACTTCGTGCACCAAGTGAAGGTCGATGTAAAGGATGCTAGGCTTTCCTTGTTCAGCGACGATGACGTGGTTGTTCCAAATTTTCTCGAACATTGTTTGTTTACTCATGTCTCTGTTCACCCCAATAGGACTTCTTTTAAGAGAAAGTTCATGTCGCCATCCGTACTCGACGGTACTTTATCGCGATTTTCGTTGAACTCATACTCTAGCTTGCTCCTATATTAACATTTCTTCTTTCATTGTTCCAAGATATAATATCTATAAGGTTAATAGGTACAGACTATTCCACAGCAATCCGGAGCCACCGGATTGCTTTATTATTGCTGATTTTAATGGCTCTCGCTAGGTATCGAATATTGCCAATCGGAAAGACTTTGTGGGCAATATGTGGGCGTGTTTTGGAAGAGTCTCGTTGCCTTACATTATTTGATCAGCAGAGATGCCGTACAGTTTACACAGTTTATAGACGACACTACATGGAGTTATATCAGGATTTAGTTCATAATTGATTAATTCTTTGCAGGGGATGCCGATGTGGTTTGAAACGTCTTCAATTGTGAAATTGAATTTCTTCCTTGCATCGACGAGCGAAATTTTATCTCGATTATTTAGATGAATAGTGTCCCCCTCGCTTTCCAGTGTTATAATTACAAGGTAATAATCAAACAATAGGAGCATACCTTGCATGTACATCTCCCGAGGGAGATGCTTGCTATTGAACAAGATCATCGAGAGAGGTTGGACCCAGACTCATTACGCTCGACTTACGGGGCGTCACAAACGCATGATATCTCATTTCTGTGCAGATGAACGAGCGATGCAGCCAGAAGATATCCATGCCGCTTGTCTGATCTTTGGTTGCGATGAGAGTGAGTTGCATGAATGGGTCATTAACGAAGATTACTTGTCGGAGCAAGCAGCGGATTAATCCGCACCTCCTTTGGTGTAGTTGTGAGCTAATAGCTCCAAGTAAATCAAAATTAAACCGAAATACTTGTCACATGCTGTCGAAACTTGTCTAGGACTACTGTCTAAAAATAATCCTTAGTCAATTCGATCATTTTATGTAAAACAACGCCCCGGATTAGTCTCCGGGGTTACTTCGTTTCAATGCACGTTCTAGGTCTCCCATGATCGCCCGCATATGTAAATGAAGATCATCCTGGCTAATCTCGTGTTCGCCTCTTTGACCTCTCATTGAATAACGATAAATACCTTCCACTGTTGGCTGATCTGCTACCCACATTTTATTAGCTCGAAGCGTCTCTCTGGAGCGATCCAATTCGGCGACAATCACCCGGCCTGTATATTTGGCTGCCAGCAAATTTATGCCTGAGCATTTGGTTACTTCCTCTTTTGCGATCTCCACGAGCCTCAACAACGCGACATGATGGTTCAATGCGATTATCGGATCAAAGCTCATGACACGACACCCGCGATCTCGTCGATTGGATACCATGCGCCGGACAGGTTTACGCGATCGTCGTCCATCTCCTCTACGATACCGATAACCGGTTCACCATGAACGATAACACCTATAGGCTCTTGAAAATTAAGGGATAGCGTTAGCAGCTCTTCCATGATGTTCGCCTCCAAATAGGAACATTTGTTCTTATAATATATTACGAACGTTTGTTCTTATCAAGTGCAAATAAAAAAGCCCTGGACTCTACTCGTCGGGGCTCTCTTCTGTGTATTCGATTCCGTCGCGTTTCATTTGTTCGATAACTGCTTTAAGAATGTAGGCGTTCCGGCTTATCCCCACTTTTTCGGCTGCTGAGTCGATGACCTCACGACCGCCTTTACGAACAGTGAATTTTACTTGATCGTAGTGAGCCGCATTGTACTTTTCCTTTGCCCGAGTGGCTGCGTTTTGCTTCTTATCCTCCAATATCCTCACATCCTTTATCCTCATAATACCAAACAAAACATACTGGTACAAGTACATAAACACTTGACTTTATACTGGTACCAGTATATAATAAAGATAGAAGGTGAACGAAGCACCTTCGGAAAGGGGAAATGCGGATGGAACAACTGATGGGCTTAGTTACTTCCTTCATTAACTTGACGATCGCAATCGTGAACTACCGGACGATGCGAGAGCTCAAGAAAATGAAAGATGCAGACCGCGGGAACGGACTGCATCGCTGGAAGAACTAACACACACGGTAAGCGGGGCGAGTAAGTCATCCCCTCTTACTTCCCATCATAATCCATTCGAGAATATAGATCAATAATTCGAAAGGAGGAACTGGTTTGGAGAAGTTGACGGCAGGCATAAGCATAGCAACTATCATCATCTGCATAATCACATTGGTCATCAAGACAAGGCGAGATCGTAAATAATCCACAGTGGTAGGAGGGAAGCGGGATGGCAGGACAACTTAATTCGCATGACCAGTATTTGATAGAGATCGCATTATCAAGATTCATTGATGACCTCGGACCGGATGCAATGAAAAATAGGCACGTCGAAGCGCGGAAGCAGGAAGTTGCGAAAGTACTTGAAAAAGTCAAGTCAATGGAAGTCGTTCAAGTTTAATCACCGGAGCCCTTCGGGGCTCCCGAGGAGGTATAAGAGTAATGCTACAACAAAGGATTTCTGATTTGATGGAAGCCATTGAAGTTTTGGAGGATGGTGGTCATGAATATGCGGTGAGTGTTCTGAAATCGAAATTACGCGAAATTCAAGCACAAATTAACGATCCCGACGCGCTATAAGTACACCCGCCTGATGAGTCCGTAGCGGTAACGGACGAAACACGGACGCCTAACGCGTCCTGTCGCGGATATCCGCCACGAGGGAGCAGCGCATGCCCCCCTTTACATAGATGCTCTTTGAAAATAAAAAAGCCCCAGCTTTCGCCAGGGCTCCTTTATACCGGTGCTTCCGGATTTGCTTAAATCATATCATTCTATCCACATATTGTAAACGGTGGATATGGGATAACTTACCGACATCTCACTGCACTCCCAAATGATACAATCAGTATATCAACTTTGATATACGGACGGTGTGCTCCATGTTCCTCGAACCAATGCTCCTTACTAAACGCGAATCTCCATTCGACGACGATCGCTACTTATATGAACCCAAAATAGACGGCCACCGGCTTATCCTTTCGATGGAGAACGGGGCCGTCCGTCTTTTTACTCGCCACAATAACGATGTGACCCTCCAATACCCGGAGCTCCATAACGTACCGATCGACGATACCTCCGACGTCGTCCTGGACGGCGAGGTGGCTTGCCTGAACCCCGAGACCGGAACGATAGAGTTTGAACTCGTCATGGAGCGTTTCGCAAAGCGTAGGCCGATCTCAATCCAGCAAGCCATGGTTCGTCAGCCGGTTCATTTTTATGTATTCGATATTCTTCGGTACCGCGGGCGCGACTTGCGGGCGCTGCCACTCACGGAGCGTAAGCGGATCCTGCAACAAGTAATCACGCCCTCCTCTTTCGTAACTCCTGTCATGAGCGTTCCGGGTGCTGGTAACGCACTATTTGAAGTGATCAAGGAAAAACAGCTCGAAGGGATCGTCGCGAAGAAAAAGTGCAGCAAATACGTAGGCCGCCGTGATGCGAATTGGATAAAAATTATCAATTATACGTACGCTATCGTTCAGATCGCGGGCTACCGTAAGAATCAATTCGGATGGCTTCTGCAGCATCAAGACAGGGCAGTTGGGCTTCTTGAGTTAGCCGTTCCCTCCTCGCATAAGAAAGCTTTCTACGGCGTAGCTAAAGCGTTAGTAACTGGTGAAGATCGTGACTTTGTATATGTGGATAAAAAGTTAAGCGCTCGAGTTAGATTCCGGAATTGGACACGGGCAGGGATGCTGCGGACGCCGGAGTTTGTGGATTTCGTAGTATAAACTAAAATAGCCCGAGAGCCGAAGCCCCCGGGCTGATTCATTACTTACGTGCCATCACCATCGTATTTAGCCAGGTTAGCTCCGAAACTGTAAGCTCACCCTTCTCGGCTTTCACAACCCACTCTTGTCCGATTGTTTTATTTGAGGCTAGCTGTTTAAGTGCGTTAACCAGCATGGTTTGTTGTGTCTTTGTCAGCTTCATTTCCTTTTCATCCTCCCCGGCCAATGCCACCGGCGCATCATATTTGGTCAAGTCATACGTCTTGATCGTCGCCAGCAGCTTGTCGGCGTACTTCGGATCGGTCGCGTATCCGCAAGCCTGGAGCATCTTGCATTGTTCCTCCGGTGTCTTGCCGGCGCGCACGCGGGCATATCGGCTCAGATCAAACAACAAGTCCTGATCCTTGTAATAGTGGTAGATCGACTTGTAAGCTCGCCAGTTGGCCGTCGTGCTAACCTCTTTACCACCATAGACCTCTTTGGTCGCGGTGTTGACGCTGCTACCTTCCCACCATGGCGTAGGCTTTCCACTACCGACCTTGTAGCCGCCGAGGTTGTGCCAGCTCGGAACCTTTCCGCCCGTCTCGTGCCAGCTCTGTGCGATCCGGACAGAGGGCAGCAATCTGCCACCCTCCCGATGCACCTGCATGACGATCGGGGCGACGAGCGCGATAAAGGCGCTGGAGCTGTACTTAGTGTAGGTCGCCATCTTTGCTAGTCGCCTCCTTGGCTTGCTTAAAAGCCTGATGCCCCGCGACGGCAACCGCACCCACAAGAATGCCTTGGATAACCGCTTCAACCGTAAATCCGATTACGCCACCCGCCAGCAGAACTGCCGCAACAATGACAATAAAAAGGATCGACCAGTCCGGGATCCGCGGCGTTCGCTTAAGCCCGTTGCCGATAACCCAACATGCAGCCAACACGACAAGCAACCTTGCATCAATAAATCCAGCGATAGTTCCCCAATCCATAAGATCAGCCTCCATTAAATTTAGTTAGCCCCGTAATCACGGCCGCGATGATAGCTCCTACAAGGGTGCGCCATAGCCAGCGTTGATTATCCGCGATCTCGTTTACTCTTAGATGTGCCGATTTTGAGGATTGCAGGGCTTCTATTGCTTTGTCCCTGGCTTCTTCGGCGGTCTCGCGAACATCTGTCATCGCGTCGATCTTTGTTTCAAGTCGGACTACACGCTCACGAATATCTGATAAAACCCGTACCTCTTCATTTGACAACCGCCCCGCCTCCTCAAATTAAAGAGTCCCGCCGTAGCGGAGCCCTTCGGTTTATTGCGTATAATCGTCCTGTTGCCTACCAATTTACTTCGATATAGGCGTCATAAATCGTCAGTGTACCCGACCCGGAGGTAACATGCGCTGTTAGACTCATCAAAAGTGGTCCGTTGCCGATAGACGACATAGTCATTGCTTTACTAAAGAGATTTGTCCCGGTGGTCGCCACGTTTTGCACCCCTGTATCCGTACTACCGATCACCACTCTCACGTTTCCGCTACCCGACGCGATCCCAGCCACAAACTTAAATGTAAAAGTTGCTCCGGGCGGGAATGCGTCCTTACCGGGGAAGGTACTATATGCGTAGGTTCCCCAAGACGTTGAAGATACGGCAAGGCCGGCCTGTCCGAAGTTGGCCAACGGGATAATCTGTTTTCGTGGCGATGATGTCGCTGGGTCAGGATAATAATCTACGATATCGTGTGCCTTTATGATCCCATCCAGCTTTAAGAATCTTGGATTTTCACGGCTACGAAAATCCCATTTGTACTCGGTCGCGGATCGTGCCATCCCTAGAAACGGGCTACGATTTTGAACCACCTGAAGCGCGTTAAGGCTCGGTCCCTGAGCAATGAAAGTTGTCTCGAGAAGATACCCGCCTATTGTAGTTCCAACGTTTCCGAGCTGAAATGCTGTGCCATAAGCGGTATAAACCCCATCCTCAAAATCCAGGTGGAAGATGTTGAGGGATCCGTTTTCCAATCCTAGAATCGTTGATCCAGCCACCGTTGTATACCCGCGCAATAATGGTTGGTCCAGTAGAATATCCGTCGAGTTGACTATAGTTTGGATCGTGTTGAATTCGAAATTGTTTGTATTACTCTCGTCAGCGATTACAATGGTCGCTCCCGCTGCAAAAGCAGATGTCGAAGCGACTTTAACAGTCTTGCTGCCCGTTGTAGCATTAGCGGTAAGTGCTTGGCTCTGGTTTTTACGTGTCATAATCGGATTGTCTGGACTCTTTGTGTAAACCCCTTCCGGGTTGGAAAAGGTGACGTATCCCGTCTTTTGGCGCTCTCCCGTTTTAAACCCAGCGTAAAAGAGATGATAGGTCGAACCGATTTTAGTAATATGCGTCGGTTGGATAAAGTTGTCGTCCCATGCACCAGATGACCCGAGCGAAACGACCTTACCATGCAACGTCCAAGATATACCGTTCGAGGAGTAAGCATAATAGATTTCGAGTCCTGCGAATCCACTTGTCCCCCCAGCAAACCACATCTTAAACTCCCTGCCTGTATCCTCGGGCTCGTACAGGACGTTAGGGCTCAACTGATAGTTATTTAGTCCAAAGTTTAACGGGTAACTTGGATGTCGAACCCAATTGGATTTTTTGTTTCCGAGACTCGTTTTTTTAAGGTCGAGTGTCGCCAGCCCGATACGATAGACGTTGCTTGACTCATTACTGTGCCCTGAGTACCACATGTAGATCATATCGCCCACACTAATAATACAAGGGTCTTTTACATTATTGCGGTCAAAGTCGCCGTTAACTCCTGTCGGTTCAAAAGCGATATCCTGTTGGACGATGTAATGCTTTTTATCTCTGGTAGCAGCGAGTCCGATAGCGTAGCTGCTCGCCATTTGCCCTTTTAGATTCCCGTTTCCATTAAAGGCGACTAGATGCGTCACACCATCCGCCTTATGCGCAGCAACATCATCTATTACTTGATCAAGCGCTGGAATTGGATCAGCCCCATCGGGATTATGGGAGCTGCCATGTGCGCCGGGTGTCGCTGTTCCGGTTGCGGTAATGGTCATTTTCTTTGTCGTCGGATTTGTTGTGACCGTGATACCTGTTCCACCTTCAACAGTCAGCGTGTCCTCGGGAATGTCTGCAGCTACATCGTTAACGTGTGAGAATCCGGGCTTATTCTTCTGGGCCTCGGCTTCGATCCCGTTAAGTTTGGTCTTATCAGCAGCAGAAATAAACCCCGCTTCCGATGTCGTGGCATTTCCGTGAGATGATCCGCGCGAACCAATATGTGCTGTTAGGTCTGTCCCGACGCTCGCAGGAGCCTTACCGTCCACGTCGTCTTGAACGGCTTGAAATCCATCGGTGATTTTCTGGTACTCCGCGCTGATATTATTCGCTCCGACTAGATTCGCGTATCTGTTCGCCATCTTGTTCCACTCCTTTCTTCAATTGGTTGAGCCTTCGCTCGATCGCTTCTTGGACGCCTATAAGAATCGCTTCTTCTTGACCTGGATGATAAGGAGTTACGGCCATGATAGCCGCGCATATCTCCGGGACCGGATTAAGTGGATCAAGTTCGACCTTTACAACAGGTTGGACTTTTGCCAATACGATCGCCTCCTCAGAACGTTTGTTTGCAAGGAAAATCCTCCCAACGAAAAAGACGCCCCATTTAGGAGCGTCCTTCTGATTTATTTGGATTGTAGTTGTGCTTTTTGAGCTTCGAGATCTGTTATTTGCTTATCGTACTCGATGATTTTTGCCTCGAGATCGGAGAGTTCCTGTTTCGCATCATCGACAATCTTTTGGAGCTCGGCAACCTTTTCTTTTTGCTTCTGGTATGCCGGTACTGTAGTATCTGTGAAGGAATCGAGTAGCTGTTGTGCGTTTACCAATGGCTTATACGGCTCTGAAAGACCGGCTTCCATTCGGTCGCGCTTTTTGATTGCGTTATCACGCAGTCCAGTTACACTACGGATCTGGTCATCCAATGATGCGATTTTATCCGAAATGTCTGGACCTGTCGGGACTTCCGTTGTCAACGAAACCCCTCCTTCTTTAACCTCTATTCCTGCCTTAAATGCATTAGCAATATCCCGTACAGGAAGATAGGTTTTATTTGAAATAACTACGCCTGTTCCGATGTCATTGCCGTTTAATTCTACCGTTAATTCGCCTGTCACCTTTTTGCCAATGTTAGAGATTGTTTCTCCGAAGGCTTGTCCCGAGTACATCAGTACAGCGCCTATAACAATACCGACAGCGTATTTTCTAAAATCTTTGATATTTTTCCTCATTATCTCGCCCCGTTCCCTAAATTTGGGTATAGTATACCACATTTAGACTTGGGCGTGTGAATGTTGTGCTGCAGCAACCCACTTATGCAATCTAGTAGGCGTTCCTGCGCTGTTATACAGTTGGATGTATTCTGTATCGCTAATACCGTGGTTATGACCGCCTGAAAGCCCAGTACTGATCCCCGATGTGGCTTTGCCGGCCAATTCGTCGCCTAAAGTTGTCCATGGACCTAATCTAATAGCGTTTGCATCATTCACCAACAGCTCACTTCCGATAGATACATCCCCGCCAATTTGTACGTCAGTTCCACCTATAACGAACAATTGCCCATCTTGATATACAGTTGTTTCGTACGACCCGTCTTTGAATGATAAAACCACTCCACTACCTTGATAGAAATACGGCGACATCATAATGTACTTATTCGCCGCGGCATACGCTCCGAAATACGCCCCGGAAACGCTCATCTCTGATCTAGGGAATACGCCTGCTTGAGCGGTCTGAATCAACGATCCTGTAATCGTCGAACCATTAATCTGCCCTCCGGTGATGATCGATGCAGTAATGTCACCGCTGAACTCCCCGCCGACAGCCTTCATGTGACCGGACATATTGACCGAGAATGGTGCAGATGCAAAGTTCGCATGTCCGGCCCATATACCGTTACTATCCGCCTTAAAGATGTTGTTACCGCTGCCGATCGCGATATCTCCGCCCCGGAAGCTGGAGGCTTCAATCACTCCGGTAAACTTATAGGTACTTGTCGGAACGTCGAACCATAGGGCCTTGGTACTGCCTTTGTAAAATGTCAGCTCGTCCGAGTTAAAGACGGCCTTGCTCGCGTGGTCTTCGCGTTCAATGGTAAGCCCCGCGGTTCGGGTAATCGTCGCGCCATAATAGGATTTACCCTGCTTAACGGCGTTGTTATTAAGTCGGTTAACCTGTTGGCTCAGCGTTCCCTCAACGACAAATTCGGATTTCTGCTCGCTTTTGGACGGTGCCTCCAACGTCATCCGTAGCCCGCCCTTAAAGCTATAAACCTTATGCAGGATAAACGTCTTGTACTGGACAAGTCCGCTCCAAGGGACGTTCATGTCTTGCCAAGGGATTGTGGCGTTCTCCCACGTTAACCCTTCGTCTACCGTAAAGCCGATGCAATCCCCATGTTCAAGCTGCGGGTAACCCATAGCGTTCATGGAGATTGGAAGATACGAGATTCCATTCAACGTCGCCAAAAGATTGTTGGTGATCGCCTGCGTCGCAAAGGGATTCTCGACATATAACGTGTGGTTCTCGTCCCCGGTACCGGCTTCGTAGGTTAACCCGTCCTCCGTGTTGTACGTGACCACGACGCGCGTGTATGTCTTAATTGGGTTGGTTTGTACTGCCCGGACATAATCGGTCCGTGTAACCTCGAATACGGGCGTTTCCGACGCTGTGAATCTCTTAAACTTAATCTTCCCATCCTTACCTGCGAACACGCTCGCCGAGTTAGCCGACGCGATATATCCCATAACCTGCCGATAGCTGTAGCCAGCCGGACCCGCTTGGATTTGATACGCCGGGTTAATGACGACGCTGCTGTCCGATACATAACCAAGACGCGTACAGATTTCGTTCCAGACGGCCTGTTGCGTCGTCGGGTAGGTGAGCGAACTGATATACGGCACATCCGCAAAGACGAGCTTATCTAAGCAAGTAAACACCCAAACATCGTTAACCTTTTCTCGGCTATCGACGTAAAACTCTCCGAGTGGTAGCCATGAAGTCGACCCGCCCACCCATGGAAAGTCGGCATCCTGCCAAGCAAAATTCGCGTCTTGCCATGCAATGTTATTCATCGCTAAGGCAAGATACGGTACGACCTTCGCATTAGGCGGAATAACATCATTCGTCCGGAGCTTGATCGTCAGTTTAGACAGGATGGCCGTCCCGATCTCGAATTCTTCCCCGAGCGCCAAGCTGTTCTCAATCTCGAAATCTACGATAACCCGATTGCTATATTCCGTCCCGGCAATGACGGCTTTGACTAAAAACTCCCGATCTTTGCGCCTCAAATAGTCCGCGTATAGCGGTGAAATTGGATACATGGCTATTGCTCCGTTAAGGTCATTTGCAAACCTTCCCAGTAGAGGATGCCGTCTTTCTCAAACGGAACGGCTGCCGGGCGGTTGCCAACGTACATGCGCTTGGTTACGTAACCTCCGTCCATGGGATCGGGATAATAGAAATCAAAAAACGGGTTGCTCATCGCTTGCAGGACTGCAGATATTTTATTCATCGGAAGCGCAGGGAATCCGATCTCTATTTGCCTCTTAACGGCTACCCGATCGCGGTGAAACGTACCGTCCGCCGTGCGTGTTGTAGCATCTGCATCATCCAGGTCAAGGATCGTCACCTTAAACTCACCCGGGGCTGGATAGGCGGCGATCTCAACTCCGTTAATTCTAAGCAGCATACCGCCGCCTCCTTTACGTAATAGCTAATGTTCGACCGGCTCGGCGTGTCAGGTCGTTTTGACCGGCCAGTGCGGCACGCGCGAGATCAGATTTACTGATTGTCGCTTGATCACTCGGTCCGCTTAGCTCTACGGCTCTTAAAATCTGCCGGAGCACGGATACGACATCGCGGTTATCATTACTATTGTTGATCATCGCCTGTAGTTCCGAGAGGGGGGCAATGACTTCCGGATTAGCCGCGGCGCCTTTGTTGTCACCAACCATTGCAAGTGTCGGACCGTAAGCTAGGCCGCCTTTAGCGAGTTTCGGAATTTCTGGAATGTTGATACCGATCGTTCCGCCACCGACTTTACCAATTCCGGGAATGTTAGCTTCAGGAACTTCTATCTTAACCTTGTTTAGTTGACGGATCATAAAGTTAAAGGTATCTATGATCATGTTAACCGCACCCTTAAACACTCCGACTATTGCGTCGCCGATTCCGCCCATAAAATCCTTGATGCCGTTCCACGCACGTTTCCAATCTCCCGTGAATACGCCCGCAATAAATTCGACTACGCCACCAAGTGCCTTGATGATGCCTTTTGCAAAATCTACAATTCCACCAACTGCACTCCCGATACGATCGACGATCATCGTCATAATGTCTGTGAAAGTTGGACCAAGTTTCTCAATGAGAAAAACCATGATAGGTTTGATGAATTTGTTAAATATGTCGGCAGCAGCTGTAATTAGCTTACCGACAAAATTGCCGATCTCTGTTACCAAACCTTTTAAGTGCTTGTCCCAGAGCTCCGAAAGGGTACCGAGAATTTTCGTAACAAACGGCTTAAGATATACATTAAAAAACGCATCCCAAATCTCTCGAACACTCTGTAAGTATCCCTTAATGCTGTCTACGATCCGTTTCCCCCATGTATCCCAGAAACCCTTGATAGCATTGAGAACATCGACGACAATCTTACTCATCATATTCAGTGCGGGAGTAATGATCCCCATCCATATGTCGTCAAATACAGCTTTCGTAGTTGCATGAAGCTGATTGAATACGTCCAAAGCTCCAGACGTGAACTCAGTTAGTAAGGGTAATCCATCAGTTACGAACCACGAGAAAATGGGAACCATAGCATCTCTAAAGCTTGTCGCTTGCATGACACCCGAATCAAGGAATCTTGCCATAACTTCTCCGGCAACGCCGATCCCTTGCTGCCATAAAGGTACGAGCCCAGTGATCACCCATTTTTTCAACGGTTCACCTAGGATGACGATCTGCTCGAAGGTTGTCCGGAAGAAATCTTTCCATTTGGTTAACGCGGGTTGGATAGTATTCCAAGCACCTTGGAGAGCAGGGCCTAACGCCGTCTTTATCAGCCCGGCGGCTCGCTTGAAGTCGGCAACGACATCCTGAATGGCTCCTCTAAACCGTTTCGCCATCTCATCGGCTTTAGATGCGGCTTCATCCGTGGCTCCAATTAAACCGCCATTGATTGCCGCGCTGGCAGCTCCGCCGACTGACGATCCTGCGCCCGCGGATCCGCCTGAACCTCCTCCGGCGTCTCCGGACTTCCCTCCGACAAGGTTTACCTGATCAAATCCGGCGACAGACTTCTGCGCTTTCTTCGCCTGTTTACCTGCTTCTTCGTAAGCATCGCCTAAACCGCCTACTGCGGCTGTTTGAGCTTCGGTGCTCTTGGTTTCGTTCTTATAACCGAATAAAGCGTTGGAGAAAGCCGCCACCCACCGCATAGCGTTCGCAAGGGCAGCGGCCATTCTTGTAAGCGCAGGAAGCACAGCGTTATAGATCGGTAGGAATGCTTGCCCGAGCGCGAGTTGCGCATCCTTAAGCTGAGCAGTAAACGCCGCCTGTCGGGATGTTGTATTTTGCGCAAGTTCAAGGCCGTATTTGGTTGCGGCTTGCTCAAGGATCGCGAAATATCGGATAGTTTGCTGTGTGTTAAAGTCTAGTTGGTCCCACGACTTTCCATTTGCAAACTCCTTAAACGCCTTTGTGCTTTCGAGCAAATTTACATACACGTTAATTCCTAAGTCCTCGATCGCTTCGGTGTTACCGAGCAAGCCTGACCGGATCCGCTCCATGACATCTCCCATATCACGTCCGGTTGAACTTGCAATAACAGCAGATGCCTTTAATAGGTCCTGCGTTTTTCTCATTGTGTCAGCCGTCCCGGAAGAAAACGTACTTAGCAAGTTCGCATAAACCGCACCATACCTTACCGCTTCCGACCGCGACATGCTAAAAGCCGATGCGCTCTCGTTAGCCCAGTTTTGAAACTCTTTTGCACTCGATCCCATCAAACGATTTATCTGCTGCAGGGCCGCTTCGAACAGCATAGCTTCCTTGACCGCTGCGCCTATGCCTGTGGCTACTCCGACAGCCGCAAAAGCCGCAGTAACTCCAGCCATCGCCTTATTTACGCCGCGCCCGAAAGCTTGTATAGACTGTTGGGCTCTTGCCATCTCGCGTCTCATAGCCGAAAAGTCCGCGCCTGCACGGACGAGTAAATTTCGTACAACCGCCACAATAACCGTCTCCTTTCCCCGAAAATAGAAAAGAGAACAGCTATGTGCCGCTCTCTCTCACCGCGCCGCCCATTGCGGCATTTATTGCCTTGATCTGCGCCAGCAGTTCCTTGTCTGCATTCTGCTTCTTCGGTCTGTAGTCTTGGATCAACTTCCGCAGGTCCGGCATTCGCTTGACGCGCTGCCAGTATGCAGTGAGATAAGCCAATGTCAGACCTTCCTCGCTTTGTTGCCGTGACCTTTCGGCGTAAGCGTGAATATGCAGATTCAATTCATGCGGCGTCATATCGTTGTAATCGCGAAGGGAAATCCCGATATGTAACGCCGCTTTTAAGCTCGCTTCCCAGTCCCATTCACTGGGCTCTCCGGCTTCCCCGCGTTTCCCGCCGGAGACGGACCGAATGCTGCTGCGAAGGCGCTTGCATCTTCTCAATGACATGCTGATAGCTTGGCGCTTGATCGAGCAAATCTTCCATTTGCTCCAGTTCCAAGGTTTCATTATTTGCCCGAGCGTCAGACAAAAGGCCGCAGTAGATGACCTTTTCGAGGTGTTCAAGATCAAATCCGCCGTCACCTTCTAGGTTCTCGATACTTTTACCAGTGAGTGCGGTTAAGTTTTTCAATGCTTTGTGACCGAAGCGGAGTTCCCGCGGTCGGTCGAGTTGAATCAGGATAACGTCATTGTTGTTTGTTGCCATCTCTATTCCTCCAATTCAAAATAGACCGGAGCACTTAGCCCCGGCCTTGTTTGTGATTTCCTTACGGCGTGATCGTAAGCGTCGGTTTTCCCGATACCTTGATCGTGATTTCGAAGCCGATCGCTTCCTCTAGCTCTGCCGTTGTCTGGTATGCTGTTACGACGCCTTTGAAATCCCACTTTGCGCCCATGGCAGCCGGGAACTCGATCGTGAAATCTTCGTCCGTGCTTGCTTCGAGTGCAGCGTAAACGGCTGCTTGTCCCTCGTCTTGTGGGTCGAAGAACCCGGAAGCCGAAACTTCGCCTCCGTCCTTAAAGCCGCCGATAAACTCCCGGTATTCACCCGCGGAATCCAGCGTGGTAACGTCGATGGTTTCCTGACTCATAGATGGAGAAGAAATCGATGTTAAACTACCGATCGCCTTTGCCGATGCAGATGGACCAATTTTGAGTTTTGTACCTAATGCGCGTTTTGCCAAATCATTCACCCCTCGAAAAATGTATTGAATTCTATCACGCAACGGTATAATTGCGGTTTATCCTCATAGAGCTCGACAGGAGGATTATAGGTTAGTTCTTGGATAAAAGGGCCGTTCGTGCCGATCACCCGTTGTTCCATGCCCACAAGTAAGGCGACCACCTGTTTCGTGATCTCCTTCATGTCCTTGTAGCGATCCGCCATGACGTTAATCTCTGCCCGCACCTCTTTGCCTTCGAGATAACCTTCGCCGAGCGATTTCAGACGTTCTCCCTCGCTGGACACGTAGATTAGATAAGGGACGCCGCCTTTCGCGTTAGCTTCCGGTGCGGTGAGCGGATAGACTCGGTTTCCTAGCGTGGATATTGTTTTAAGCTCTTGTGTTAACGCGGATTCGAAGTCCACCCGATCACCTTCCCCTAAGAATCTTCTCTACTGCTTTGCCAGCCTTTTCAAGCGTCTTTTTCTCGATCATGGTTTTGTTATCGTCGATCGATCTTCGGAGGTACCGATAGCCAGGTACATAGCCGCCGTCTGCCGTTAGGAAGCCATACTCCTGCGATGCCGGATAATAGGACCGCTTACCTTCCTTGGACTCTTTCACGAAAACGTCGTTCATTGCCGGATCCATCATAATGTCGTAAACGGCTTTACCTTGTTTCGTCTTCCGCTCACGTTTCATGATGATTCCTTTTTTGAGGTCACCTGTATCGACTGGCGCGTTCTTCTTTGCAGCACTACGCGCAACCGAAGCTCCAGCTCGGGCGGCTTGTGTGGCTACAGTCTGCGGGACACGCCCAAGCTGCCGGAAGCTCCGCTCAAGATCGCGCAATCCGATGATGTCAGTTCGAGCCATATCATTGCCGCTCCTTACTCATGAGCTGCAACTCTTTCTTAGCAAATTGCGGATGGATAACGTAAAGGATTTCGAATTCGTGATCGCCGTATTTAACGATCATCGTCCGGTCGATCCCTTCGCGGTAGCGGATACGTATACGGGTCGTCACGTCTGCATTGACCTGCATCGCGGCGAAGTATTCGCGGCCTTGAAGGGGTTCAATGGCGGCCCAAATGTTGCATACCTCGATCGGATCATTCAGGGGTTCTCCGTATTCGTCAGTCGGGCCCGCAGGGCGATAAACCGTCACCCGCTTGTCCAGCCGGTTTACAAGGATCGTCATGGGCTACTCGCCTCCGGCGAAGGTACATAGGCGTTTTGAAGCTGCGTCATGATCGATTGGACGGTAAACCGAACTTTTTCAGATGGTTGCTGACCAATCAATTCCCGATTCTCATACCAATCAGCGCAAAGAACGAGGCAATAGAGTTTTGCTAAACTGTTCGTTTCGTCGAAACTTACTTCGGTCGCATTGTGCAGATAGGTCTCAGCCGCGGCGGCAAGCATCTGGACTGTTAAATCTTCATCTTCGCCGTCGATACGCAGCCAGTTCTTCGCCTCTTCAGGCGTTAGGATCGGCATCGTCGTTCACTTCCTTTTGAAGCGTAACGCCCAGATTTCCGGAGTCATCGACAGTCAATTCGTACTTATGCCCGCCTGGGGATGATAATAGAAGTTTATCCGGTGCGTTCGGCTCCTTCTTAATTCTTTCAGTCATCGTCGTTCACCTCAATTCGGAAATAATAGAAAAGGCGGGATTAACCCGCCCATATATTACGAGAGCGACAATTCGCCGAATACGAGCGCTTTGTCATCCCATTTCTTAATGTCGTGGCGGACAATCGTACGCATGTCAGTCGTGTCGCGTTTCCACGCATCACCGCCCTCTTTCGTGCTGGCGAGTTCAAAGAACCGGCGATTGAACAGTACGGCTGCTTGCTTAAGGTTTCCGACAATAAACGGAGCCTTTGGCGTAGCACCAGTCGTGCTAGGCAAATGCCTATTGGACATAACAGCAATAGGACGACCCTTGTACATCTTTCGCCCAGGTTGCGTGAAGTCGTCTTGCAGAATCGGTCGTCCGTTACCGTCTACTTGGTTGTCCAACCAATCGTAACCGTCCTGGTTGGTCAGGATCATAGCTGTTGCACTGACCGCGGGGTCAAGCGTCACGTTGAGCGCTTTGTTGATCGCTGCAAGGTTCGCGAATGCTACAGCCGTCCACGTCCTCAATAGTGCCACAATGTGGGTGTTGCGCGTGACTGTCGACTTCTTCGCGATCCAAGTGGTAACGTAATCGAGAAGATCTGCATCGTTATCGGCTAACAGCTCGTTCGTGATCGGCAGGATGCCCGCGTACTTCTTGACCGCGTAATTGATTGGAACGAATTTCGGGTTGTCCGAGTTTGGAATACTTCCGTACTCATCAACGGCCGCAAATGCCGTCATATCCTCGTCTTTCTCTAAGACGCGCGAACCGGACAGCGTATTAACGTTCTGCACGTTAACGAATTGCGACAAGTCGTTAAACTCGCGCATCAACGTATTAATGCGAGTCTGCACGTCTTTCGGAACAACGAGGCCAGAGTCGCCGTCTGGAATTGCAGGATTTGTGCCACCTTCATTCATAACCGCGCGGCGCTCATATTCTCCGATAACGCTACGCTGCTCGGAAGAGATAGAATGGCGACGAAGCCCCCGAAGGACAATGCCCGTATACTCCTGTTCCAGTTCCTTCAAATCGCGTTCTTCGACGTCACCTTTGTCATCCAATTCCTTGCCGCCAAGCCCGCGAGCTTCGGTTTCTTCCAGTTCACGTTGCAGATCGACTTTATCCTGCAGCGCGCGAACCTCGGTCATCTTATCCTTAGCTTCGGCTGTCTTGTCTTCGGCTAACATCGTACGCACTTCTTGTTTTGCGGTGTCCAGTTTTTGGAGCAACGCGCGGAGTTCTTTCGTCAATTCGATCACCTCGTAGATTTATTGGGAAAATAAATAGAGCCGATCACATTAGATCGAGCTCCATGAGTAGCTTTTCTTTTTCGAATTCGATTTCAGCACGAACCTCTTCGGCCTTGAAATCTTCTAGACTTCTTGCCGAAACTTCGTTGCTTGGATATGCCGGGAATGCTACGGGGCTGATTTCGAATAGATCCGCATCAAGCACCGTTCGGCGGTATACCTTTTGCCCTTCGCGTTCAAAGCGCGACCATTTGGCCCCGTTTGACCGTACCGAGAAACCGAACGACACGCCGTCTACGTCTCCGCGTTGAATAAGCTCCCAAGCATCATTTCCGACACTTGTATTCGGTATGTCTAATTCAAACCGCAGTTCCTTAGCGCCATCGAAAACCCGGAGCGTTCCGGATTTCGTATTGCCAAGCACTTGACTAGTGTCATGACTCCATAGCCCAACGACGCCGCGTGTCTTTAGGCTATCAGTGAATGCGCCGGCCGCGATCTGTTCAACGAACGTATCCCCGGCCCAGTCTCTCATGTCAGCAGAATCAGTATCGTATTTTATCGCCCCGGTGATGGTCCGCTTTCCGTCATCTCCTTCGGCTGCTCGGACTTCAAGCGTTACCGGAATCGCCCGGATCTCCTTCGTCGGATTCTTCGTCTCTTTTGCCAGTTCCATCACCCCCCTTCGTGTCATAAGCTTTACCAGCTTCCGTTATCGGGACGTAACTGCCGTTGACAAGCAACCGATCTCCCCCCTCTTGTGGAGGAAGGTTCTCGAGCGCTCTCGGCTCATTGGGCGTCAGGAATCCTCCTTGTACGCCAATTCGATAAGCCTCATACCGCGTTTTAAGATCTGCCCGCAGAATCGCGTCCACGTTGAACCGGACATACATTCCCGCTTCAATTTCATCATCAAGAAACAGCTTCCACGTCATTTCCTGCTCGTACCCAGTGAGCTTAGGTTGAAGCGTGTCCGTATAAAACTCTCGCTGAGTCTCGGTAACGTTTGTGTGCGTCGCGCGGCTCAAATCATTAAGCTGATGCATTTTGACGCCATAACCGGCTGCAATCTGCCGGATGGTCAACTGGCTGTTTTCGAGGAACTGCGCATCTGCTAAATTTAATGCGATTTGTTGGTACTGATAGCCGATTGGCAGTAACGCGATTCGATGGGCATTGTTCAAACCGCTCGCCATGGACTCGAACTTTTCGCGGAAGGTGTTTTTCGCTTTCTCGTCCAAGTCGCCAACATATTGCACGATTCCACGTGCCTGTAAGCCCTGTTTAAAGAACTTATTTACGAATTGGTTTGAAGACCCACCATTCTCAAGCGTTGACTTAAGACAATCCAGAGGTGACAGTCCGACAATGCCATCTAACGTTATTCCGCCTTTAAAGTGCAGAATCTCATGCGGCATGAGTTTTCTTTGCTCAAACCCTAAATTCACCTGATAACCAACACTTGATCGATTTGTTACAATTCCACTTGCTGCGGTGTCGTTATCGACAACAATCTTCACCCTAGTTGAATCCATAGGCCACAGTCCAACGATACGCCCATTGCGGTCAAATTCTATCGACGCGTAAGCATTTCCATAAAGATCATTCTGCGCCTCGATGCACTTCCAAAAATCATAAGCGCTCATGTACGGATTCGGCCGTAACTTTAGCAATTGATTGACGGGATGGGATGTTGCCTTTTGTACACCACTTTCATCTTCCTTGTAGACCTTCATTGGAAGCTTGGCGACCGATTCAGAAAGGATCCTGACGCATGAGTAAACCGTATCAATTTTAAGGGCGTTCTTACCCTTCACGTTGACAGTTTCAGGATCGATTCCTAGAACTTCAAGCAACCGACGATCGTCAACATTCAGTTCGATAGTTTCGCGTTGTTCTACAGATCCAATTCCTAGCCAACGTCTTGCATAGTCTCTTATATTCACATCAGCACCCCCTCCTCTCAAATGCATAAACGGTTATCCCCAGAGCTTATTCAGGAAATCTTCTTCGGCAAACTCGCCAAAGTTCATGTCAATTTCCTCGAATAGCATTGCTGTCGCCATTGCATTAATCATCGCGACGATCAAGTCAATGCGGTCTCGCGATTTGTTTTTCATGGGCTTTACATTTTCGTTTCCGTCTACTGCAACGACAATGTTACCCCAACACCAACGAGCTAATGGGTTGGTTTCATGTGTCATTAACCCTCGTTTCATTAACTGCTCGATAAGTTTCATGGCTGGCGACATATTTTTCATGTCCTGAGGAATGTCAATAACGTTAACGCCTGCTTGCATTAACTTCTGAGCAATCAATCTGTTTCCCCATGGGTCAGAACCGAGTGTTTGCACGTTGTACTGCTTACTGGCTGCGATAATCCTTGCTTGAACAAAGTCATAATCAACGACATCTCCGGGAGTCGTAAGCAAATGCTTTTGATTCACCCATTTGTCATAGGCGACCTTATCTCTTTTGACACGCTCATTCATGTTGTCTTCTGGGATCCAAGCGTCAAAGATGACTCTCCAGTCTGAAATCCCATCTTGCGGAGGAAACAAGTAGCAAGCAGCCGTAATATCCGTCGTACTGGATAAATCGAGCCCCGGATAGCAACGCTTCCCAACTAAATCAGTTAGACCCCATTCTCCTGCCGTCTTGTCCCATAGCGTGAGTGGTTGCCAGCCTGTCTTTTTCAGCGAGATCCATTGATTTAGCCGCAACCAACGAAAAAGACGCTCTGCCGACTCTTTATTACGAGCGGTTAGCGCCTCTTTTCTTACTGCATCTATATCAATGGTATGTCCTAAGCTTGGGTTTACTTGATACCATAGCTTTTCATCGAATATATCAATTTGATTACCTTCGGCGTCTTCGCCATCTTCCGGAATACCGTAGATTTTAACATACCAAGTTGGATCTACTTTCTCCCCGTCTCTTACCTGTTTAGCATACTCATGTTGCTCCCAGCCTATAGAGCCACGGTCTGGGTCATCTCCCGCCGTAGTGATAACCCACCAGAGCGGTTCTTTCCGCGCTGCACCGGCACCGAACGTCATAACATCCCATAGATCGCGGTTAGGCTGCGCGTGAAGCTCGTCAAAAATTACAACCGTTGGGTTGATACCGTGCTTCGTGTACGCCTCCGCGGATAATACCTTCATTACCGTTCCGGTTAGTACGTTTTTTATCTCTTTGGAACTTTCAGTGACCTTAAGTATCCCTTCAAACTCAGGTTCTTGTTCAATCATCCCAACAGCAGCTTTATAAACAAGCTTTGCTTGTTCTTTGTCGGCTGCACAGCAATAAATCTGCCCGCCGGGTGGATCGCATACAAGATGGTAGAGAGAAACAGCAGCAATCAAGCTTGTTTTCCCGTTTTTCTTCGGAATTTCGAGATAAGCATATTGATATTGACGATAACCACGGTCGGTTATGGTCCCGTAGACGTTCCAAAGAATCTCATATTGCCAATCGAGTAAGATAAAAGGTTGACCGTAAAAGTCATCGACGGCGTGAAGCATCTGAATAAACTCGATTGGATCAAGCGCTCTCTGCTTATCATGTGCCATGGCCGCCAGCTCGCCGGTTCATAAATTGCGCCATCGCAGACTTCTTATCCTCTTTTTTCGGCTTCGGAACGTTTTTGACCTTTGCTAACGGATTGAGGAATAGGCGGTCCTGCATTTTCAGAAGCATGTCCATTTTCTTATTAACCGCAGTCTCGATTTTGAGAATTCCCTCAAGACTAGCCAGTTGCGAAAGGTATCGCATCGCTTCTGCCTCTGCTTCGCTAGCGAATTCGGCCGATTTAATTAACTCTCTGAATGCAATATCGTCAATTTCGATTTCTCTAATCTTCTGATATGCGTCGATTAATCGTTCATACTCACTGAACGTCTTGCAATACATTGCTAGCATACCGACATCAGAACTGGTCAACAATTCCACGCCTTGTTCCGCAGCGGACTTGTACTCCTTAATCAACTCATTCCAGATTTTCGCAGCAGACTTGTCATTCGCAACGAATGCGGGTTTCTTGAGTTTCTTTAGATCCAGCTCACCGAGTTTGACCTCCGACTCCTGCCGGGCTTTGATCTGTTCTTTTGTTAACCGATTCGGATTGCCCTCTGCAAGATGCAAATTGATCGGCTTTGCGTTTCTCCCTGCCATGAGGGCTCACCTCCTGTTTAATTGTGCCGATGCGGTCGGGAGCTCGAACCCCGAATTTGGTTTCCACCCTAGTCCGGAACCTGTTATCCCGTGTTTGCCATTATCACTACCGCATCACGTTGGAAAGTTTCAAAAAACGAAAAAAGTTTGTGCAAATGTGGGGGCGCGGTGTTCAACTAGCCGACTTAATATTCTCGACCCTCCCCCTACCCCTTAAACCAGACTGGTGGCTTGAAAGTGTTCGGCAGCTTCTCTTCCCTGGTTAGAATGTTCTTATGGTCGAGACAATGCCGACAAAAGAAATGATCAAGCCGTTGGTAAGTAACCTTATAACCTTCGTCATAACCACCGCTTTTTCTTTCGTAGTCTGAGTACAAGAACTTGTAGTCATGAATGCAAGGTTTAACTATCAAGCTACCACCATTAGGCGGACTGCCGATTGGCGATCCATCAGGCCAGTGTGTAACACGATCGATCCTACTGTCGCTTCTGTCCATTACCCATGCCTCCATACTTCCTCTTGTCTTCTGCCGTCTTACGGTTATGGTGCATATGGCATAGCGACCTTAGATTGCTCAGGGTTAATCGTAACTCCCAGAACCATTCGATCGGCTTTATATGGTCAACGACGTCGGCCGTTGTTATTCTCTTCTCCATTAGGCAGTCCTGGCATAGTCCGACGTCTCTTGTTAAAGCTTCTTGCCTTACTGCCTCCCACTCTACGCTGTGGTAGAATGCTGTTGCTTGTTGATTACGTTGATGCTTGTCATAGTGCTTATGGCGTTCGGCACGTTGCTGTTCTGTGATATAGGCATGTTCTGCACAATACCGCTCTCGTGCTAATTGGTTGCATCCGATCTTGTTGCATGGCCTCATTGGTTTGCTGGGCATTGAATCACCTCTATTGGTTCGGGAGCCGCATCGCACCGCCCCGATACGCGGCAAACAAGGGTGGAGGAATACCCTGCGATGCAGCCGAATGAATGACCTTACGGTCAGAGATATCGAAATAACCGACAGCGATCCATCAGGAGGCTTGTCCCTGCGTTCGCTGTCGGCTATATGTGCGGACGTAGCCGCTAACGAATAGATATGGCGGCCTACCGCCTGTCGGATATTTGCTGGCACTTCCGATCGTCAACTATCGTTTGCACACAATATGATGGCGATTTTACAGAAAAGTGCCAATGCCCATTTAGGGCTGATGTCGGCCTTCGCCGTGTAGGGCACAACTAGAAATGTCCCTCTACTAATAGCGACCTCGTACGTCATTCGTACGTCATAAACGCTCAGATCAAGCGCCGCTATTGGGCTACAGGGATTTTTTTCTTAGCCCGGTCTATCGATTGCTGAACTGTTCGCTTAGATATTTTCAGCTCTTTGGCGATTGCTGCCATGCTCAGCCCTTGTGCTGCATGAAGCAGGAAGCAATCTCTTTCTCGATCGGTCATCGACCTGATCAGCTCCAACGCAATACGTCTCTCCTCGGAAGAGTATCGCGGCTCATTTGCCGGTTCTGGATCCTGCAACGACGGAAACAGGTCCTTGTCTAGCACATAGGGCTCGTGATAGATTTTCCGCCGATCTACGCCACGTCGCGAATAAGGCTGTCTGCCGGTCCGCATCCACTCGATCGCGTAGTTCATGCTGGCGACGGTTGTTTGCACCAGATCGACTTCCTGCCACTCCGCCAGCGGGTCAATAGAGTCACGGTACTTGATCATCATGCTGCGGCTCTTGCGATAGTCTTTGATCAAATCCTTGACCCATGTCATCCAGGATCACCTGCCTCGACCGATCGGAAGAACTCAGCCTCCGTCTCGCTCGTCTCAATCTCCCGCATACCGTCCCAAAGTTCTCGGATCTGATGTGCCTTGGCGATGACCGCGGCTTTCTGTTTCGGCTGTAAAACAATATCCATGGCCTCTTCGTAATGCTTCTGGGCTGCGCCGTATGCCCGGCTATGGAGAACATTCATCTGTCGCCAAAACTGGTCCGGAGTTAGCTTGCGAAATTTCTGAAAGGCTTCTCTCTTCTGGTTGCGGTTCATGTTAGCTCGCCTCCTTGATGCCGTCGACTCTCGCCTTAAGCGCTGCAAGCAGCTTATCTTGCGTCGTGGCCTTGCTCTCCAGCGCCGCCATGACATCCTCGTCCACTCCGCCTTGTACGACAAGATGATGCAGGATAACCACTTGTTGCTGGCCTTGCCGGTGAAGGCGCTTATTCGCCTGTTGGTACAGTTCCAGTGACCAGTTGAGCCCAAACCACACGACATGGTTGCCACCGTCCTGTAAGTTCAACCCGTGACCCGCGCTCGCGGGATGCGCTAGAAGTACGTCGATCTGTTGGGCATTCCAATCGTCTTGGTCCTGTTTGGTCTTGAGTTCGCGGACCCGCAGGCCTGACTTCGCAAGCGCCTTCTTGATCCGCTCAAGGTCGTGCTGGAAGTTATAAAACACAAGCGCCGGCTTTCCGGACAGCTGCTCGATCAGCTCCATGAATGCCTCGATTTTGCAATCGTGTACATCCATCGTACGCCGCGTGGTTACGACATTACCCTTGTCGTCAATCTGCGGCCGACCGTCTGAACCCATTACTATATCGGTTGCATATATCGCGCCATTGCATAGCTGCAGCAACTTGCCCGACAACGCCGCGGCGGAAAGTGCGGTGATCTCTGTATCCTCCAGAGCCAGAACTGCCTCCATTTCCAGCTTCTTGTACGCTGACATGGCTTTGTCATCCAGTACAACGGGGATTACGTTAGGTACGCATTCCGGTAACTCCAGGTAATCCTCAGCCTTCATGCTGATGCAGATATCCGAGATTTTTCGGTGAATAACTTCATCCGCGCCCGGCTTAGGCATGTATCCGAATCCGTGATAATTGCGGTCGAAATATTTCGTTCGATACGCCGTGATGTTTCTCTCTAGGCGTTCGCCCTGATCCAGTAGGTAAATCTGCGCCCACAGGTCTTGCAGGCCATTCGGCGCCGGCGTACCGGTCAAGCCGATCAAGCGCTTGATATGCGGGCGCACCCAGGTCAGGACCTTAAACCGCTGAGAATCATAGCCTTTGAAGCTAGACAACTCGTCCAACACAACCATGTCGAACGGCCAGGCGTTGCGGTAGTGCTCGACAAGCCAGGCTAAGCTATCCCGGCTAATCACCCATACATCCCCCGGTGTATTCAGCGCCTTGATTCGTTTCTTCATGTTCCCGATCACCGGAACTACGCGAAGCATTCGAAGGTGGTCCCATTTGTTAACCTCGTTGGTCCAAGTGGCTTCTGCGACCTTTTTCGGGGCGACGATCAGCACTCGCCGGACTTCGAACCGGTTGTATTTCAGGTCATTGATCGCCGTAAGGGTGATGACTGTTTTCCCGAGTCCCATATCCAACAAGAGCCCAAGTTTGTCGTCGGAGACTGCTCTCATAATGCAATACCTCTGATATGCCCACGGCTTAAACTGCTTACGCTGCTGCAATGCCGGGGCGCTCATAGTGCATTCTCCTGTATGCAGTATTCCAGCAGCCCATCCTCATAGGCTTCGATCAGCCGGTCAACCTTCTCCTTGCTGTCAATCACAATTACCGGCCGTCCCAGCTCGCGCAGTATCTTGTGCTGGACAAGCTGTAACGCCGTCGACTTTTTCCCCGGCGCCTTAAGCTCAACGAATATGTCCGGCGCGTTCGGCAGCATTACAATCCTATCCGGTACACCGTTGTTCCCGGGGCTGACCCACTTGTATGCTCTACCTCCTACGGCACGGACACGGTCTCGGAGGTGTCTTTCGACGTCGCTCTCTCTCATGCTGTTTCCTCCTGTGATAACTTAGTCTTTGATGCGTGAGATGAAAAGAAGCAAGGCGTCCTTAATCGCCGCTCGTATTTTCACGTCTCCAAGTTCCACGCCAGTTTTCATACCGATCGCATGCCTAAAAGCGGCGCCCTCTACGCTATCCCAAAAGTGATCTCGAGCTATACTGGCAGACGTCCTTTTCGTTCGACGCGTATTCCTTGGCATGTAATCCCGATTCACGATTTCGCTGTTACGGACCATCGCGCTCAGGTCTGCGCTGCTTTGCAGAAGCTGCAAAAAGTCGTCTCTTGTTTTCATTCCGATATTCCTCCTCGGCAACATTCTCGTATACGTGTATATGACATAACGCAATTAGGCGTATTAGGCGGAATAATTCCCCTCTATACTCTCTAATCCCTCTAATTTATTTACTATAGATTATTATGTTGCCATTGTTGCCATATATAAATATCAATAATATCAAGGGGTTTCAGACTTTCAACGGCAACAACAGCAACATTCCCAATATTTTCATAATGTTGCCTTTCGGCTTGGAATGTTGCCATTTCGCCGCAGAATGTTGCCGTTACGCCCTCCGAACAAAACCTCTTTGCTTACCATACCCGGGGCCCATTTGGATGACCGGAGACCGCTCCCACCCGGTCATTCGCTCCATAATCGCATTTATACGATTGGAATCTGCTTTAGCCGCTGCGCGTCTTTCGCCCAGGCACTCCCGCCAAATTTCCGCCGCACACACCCTATCCCTAGGCGCAAGTTGACCGTCGTACTTCATTCCGCCGCCCCAGAACATCAGCCTTCGCTCTACGTCCCACTTTAACCAATCAATAGGCACAGGTTTCAGAATAAACTCTTCGATCGATCCCTCTAACGGGTCTCGCACCATGTGCTCCTGTCTACGCCGTTCTGCCTCTTCTTCCATATCAGCAGACAGATACAGTGCCTCCCCGAGGCGCCATCGCGTGACGGCTTCCGCCCATATCTGGTCGATTTCCGTCTCCGTTAGATCCTTAAAAACCGACTTTGTCGCCTGATCCGGGCGGGCATCCACGGGCCAAAAGCGGCGATTCCCTGTGGGATCGTGAAGGTATTCGTGGTCATTCGTCGTCCCGAAAAAGACTGAACGCCGTACCTGATTTTTAACATTCCGTCCATAGGCCTCGCGATATTGATCGTCTTCTTTGGATAAAAATTGCTTAATCCGGTTGATGTCCACTCGGTTGAACGCTTGCAATTCGGCGATCTCGACGATCCATTTGCCCTGAATTAGCTCTTCGGCCTCTTTGCCTTCAAATGACTTAATGCTGTCAGTAAACCATTCCTTACCGAGTCGCCGGAAAAGCGTGCTTTTGCCGATCCCCTGGCGTTTGCTAAATAGAACGGTCATAAAATCGAACTTGACCTTACCAAGCATCGCCCGAGCCACGGCGGCTACTAACGCTTTACGGGCGATTGTCCGGATGAACGGGCAATCCTCCGCGCCGAAATAATCGATGTATAGCGTATCCAAGCGCAGCGTACCGTCCCACTCTAGCGTCGATAAGTAGGCAGATACCGGATTAATCGCATTGGTCTCCGCGATCTCGCTAAGCGCCATTCGTAACGGACGCTCGGAACTAAAACCCAGTACGCGCTCGACATAGAGGCCAATGCCTTGATCGTCCGGATCTTCCCAGGCAAAAGACTCAGGCGCTTGCGCGCGCTTTGCCCATGGAAGCGGACCCTGCCCCATCATGCGCTCCGCGAAGGTATCGCGATAAATCCTCCCGGATAGAGCCTTGTCGTGGCGCAGAACCGTCAGAATGTTCCCTGCGGTTTTCGCTGGCTTCCCGGTTGTCGGACTCAGATCAAGAAGCTTGATCCACGATAGATCGTCCTCGGTCGCAAGGGAGTCTTGAGTTTGGACATCTCCCGTAAAAGCAGCGGTTGCTTTCTCATACCTTTCCTGCGCCATAACCGTTGCTACACCCGCGTCCTGTAGGGCGAACGCCACCATTGCGGAGAAACTCGGGAGCCGATTCGTCGGCGTTCCAGGTACCGCGTCGTCGTCCTGTTCACCGAAGAGGTGTAGCCGGACAAGGTCGAATGCGTTGACGAGACGGCCGCCGCAGGGATCCGTCGCATGATGGCTATATATAAACTTGCTGTCGTCGTATAGCACCGCGCCGCCCGACGTGGATCCACCTATAAAAGTTAAACGTCCTTCGTCGGCTGTTGGCGTGTACACGCCCGGGAGAAATACTTCAATGGCGGTAAGCACGTCGTACTGTCGGCAGAACGCTCCGACAACGCCCTCTTTAGTCGTTGGGTCTCCTTGCTTGGCTGCCATACGTACTTGCGCGTTCGCGGCTCCGGGTATTTGCGGCCACTCTGCCACGTTGCGCCAATCGGCGTACATGGCGAGCAGTCCGTCCGGATCCAGAAACGGCTTATCACCATAGTGGTAGACATAAACGCCGTCTGAGGAACAGCTCGGCCAGTACATAAGCCGAGTCGCTTGGAACGTCGTCGGGTCGCAGAGCTCGATGCCAATGATCTGCCCAAGCTTCCGCGCGATCGGCTCGTACTCGTCAGCCGTAACCGTCCGGGACGTCGGCGCTAATACCCGAAGCCGCGGCTTCGCCTCGCTGTGCTTGCGCGTGCTGTATACCGCATAGCCGCAGCCAAGTCCCTCAAGCCGGCGGAGTACGTCAGCCGTTGCACCTGCAGGGATGTTATCGAGGTCCAACGTAATAACGTCACGGCCAGCGACCGCGGATGTTTTGCGGCGCCCGTCCGTCAGGAAACCGGCGACAAAGCCGCCTACGTCCTTGAGCTCGTCTTGGCGTGACTTGGGCATTGCCATGTATTCCGCTAGAGTCTCCGTGCCGCGGACGGCTGTACGTAACCGCTCAACGAGCTCGGACCAGAATATTGACTGTGCGGGCCAACGGGTTGCCTTTCGGCTGCCGGCGGCTGAGATAGTTAATTGTCTGTTGTAATGCACGGCACCGGGCCTCCTAACTTACTACTAGTTAACGCGATAAGGCAGGATTAATACATCGATGTCACCACCGCTCAGCACGATTGGGTGAAGTGGCTTGTGGAGCTTAATCGTGACATCGATACCGGCGTCGGCGAATACCTCGAGCGCCGTTACGAAATAGTTTGCGTTGAACGACCTCATGTCGATTGGTTTGAGGTTAGGCGTATTACCGAAAAAAGCCTTGAAGTCGAAAGAGTCCGATTTAATGTATAAATGCGCTGTTCCGTTTTGCCCGAACAGCTTGGCGACTGGAATCTTTTTGTCGATCGTGTTAGCCGCTGCCGCTATGGTTTTTGCCGACTTAAGCGCTGTCTCCATCTCAGTGCCACGTCCGAGCGTAACTTCACTCTCGAAGGTTGTTGGAACAATCTTAGTTGTATCCGGATAAGTGCCTTCAATCGGTGTGCCGCGCTTGGCATGCATCGTAACGGGTTGCGGGAAGCTGTGAGCGCCCCGGATCCGGAGTAAACGATGTCGATCGGTCACGACTGCGGTACCATCTGCGCCGTAGTGGATGCCCTCCAAAATTGGCGTGCCTCCGCCCTCTTTAGTAGCAAAGAGCTTCGCGTATTTTGCAATGATCTGCTGTTTGTTCATTGACGTAACGCCTCCTACTTGGTTTGTAATATTTCTCGCAAATCAATCTCTAATAAACGACGTTGCGCGTCCTGAATGGTCAGATGAAGCGCTTCTTTTTCTGCTTCTTGAACTGCAGGCAAGCTATGCACAATGTCCGGTCCTCTAAGTGTAATAAGGTCGTCTCTTGACGGAGCCGGCATCTGCGAGAGTCGCACGGCCTGCCGACGGATAGACCTCTCGATATGATTTCGTACCACGCGAGCGTTGCCGAAATTAGGTTTAGCCTTTTCAATCCAAAGCACGCTTTTCAGCGACTCCAGATAATCCGGAGAGGCTTTGAAATCTTGCTCAACGATCATTTGCTGCCCGATCTGAATGAGATCCGGCACCGTATAATCAGGAAAATGAATCGTAGTCGGAAACCTTGACGAAAGCCCAGGGTTGAAGGAGAGGAACTCCGTCATTTCTTTGGAGTAGCCGGCCGCGATTACAACGACTTCGTCCCGCATATCTTCCATGCACTGGACCATGGCAGCAACGACTTTGTCATCGTGTCGGTGATCCGACTCACCAATAAACGAATACGCCTCGTCTATGAACAGTACGCCGCCTCTCGCTTCACGGAATCGATTGATGACATTCTTCTCGGTTTGCCCTACACGAGCGTCAGTGATTTTTGAATGGTGTACTTCAACGAATGGAACGTTATCGCCGTTATTCTTTAGTAGGCCAATTGCCGAAAAAGCCTCGCCGATTAACCTTGCCGCCGTCGTTTTTCCTGTGCCGGGGTTTCCGGTAAAAACCATGTGATTCGATTGTGGTTTCGTTTTCAGCCGCTGTTGTTCCCGTAACTTGGCTATGCGTGCGAACTGTATCATCTGCTCTACTTGCTGTTTGACCGCATGCATGCCAGGCATCCGTCCAAGTTGGTCAAGCGCTCTTGAAGCTTTAAGATTGATCTCCATAACAACCGTCGACTCCTCACACGATCAGGGCATTCCGCCAGAAACCAGGATCGTTACCGTGTTTGTATTTGTTTGCATCCATCAATCTTGCATATCCTTCCTTGCCGTGCTTTCCGAGCTTATTCGAACGATCAGCCAGAATGCACATGACGAGCTCCAGTACTTGCTCGATCGGGAAATAGTGCCGCGCCCAACCCTTTGGCGTTGTCTCGGAATAAGCTTCTTTGCAACCGCGAATCAAATTGTAACGATAGTTCAGGTGTTTTTTGCCGCGGTGGTCACTAATTCGGATGCTATTGCATATCCCATAATCGAGTTTTAGATAAACGCTCGCGGTAGAATAAGCATCATAGCGTTGGACCACAAAGCCAAGCACCTTAAGCTGCGTGACCAGATCTTCAGCAGTCCGCTTGAGATCAGTCGACTGAATGCAGTTCGCTTTCAAAGCACCTTACCTCCGTGACGCTTTGGACGAGTGGCGTTATAGGCCATTTTCTCGTGGATCACCGCCTCAAGGTCTATGCCGACATGCCCGCAAAAATTGAAAATCCGGATGACGGTGTCCGCCAGTTCCGTCGGAATGCCGCATGGCTTGCAGTCCGCGGATACGGGGGAATGCAGTCGAGTCTTCAATTCTTTATTCTCATACCAGATTTCAGTTAACCCCCGGCCGTTCCGATGGTCTTCGAGCGCTTCGGATAACTCCGAATGCATAAGCGCAATAACCTCACCAAAGCTGTGTGGTTCCTCGTACCAGCCTTTATTGATCGCATTCTGATGAGCTTCTTTCACAAGTTCGTTGATAGATTTCATTTTTTCTTACTCCTCTCTGCAATTTTCGAAATAAGATCAGCCACTACAATTCCCGATTTTGTCAACTCGGCATCGCCTTTGATCAAATGGTTTTGGTTCAGTCTAGCTAGTTGGCCGCGCGATACGAGAACTAGGTTGTCCGGATGCGTGTTGAGCTTGTTCGCGTCAGCAAATATCACGACATGCCCGACCGGGATCGGACCGTTGACTGCCTCCCAAATAAGTAGATGAACCTGCACCCACTTATTTGGATCGGCGATCTTCACGTCAACGTAGCCATCAGTATTGATTCGTTCAGAACCAACTGGCATGTAATTCGCTGGTCGGTTACCTTTTTTGAATTGCGTCGGCTTATGACCAGTGCCCGGAGCTTTTTTACCCTTATTGAACGGTACGTTCCCCGGTTTAATTCTTCCATCGAGACCGTTCCACAATTTATGGTTGTGCACATAAGCACGAATTTGATTGTAGGTCGAAGACTCACCGAAGCGCCCTTGCACAAGCCGAACCAACTCCAGAAAAGGTGTGCCTCGATAGTGCTCGTGAATAAACGATTTTACATCCGAGGCAAGTCCGGCCATCAATCGTCACCTGCTTCTAGCATTTTCGGAATATTGATGTCGGCGTTCATGTGATCTTCTTTGAGTTGCACTGCCTTCAGCACCAAGTGACCGTTGGCGATAATTTGTGAAGCGACTGAAGAAACCACCTTTGCACGTTTTAGCTCAGTTTCGAGTTGCTCTCCGGTCAAATTTTCATCATTCAGGCGTTCAAGTTGTTCAAACAAATGGTTTTGAAGGTCTCCAAGCTTGTTCCTGGTCATAGTTATCCTCCTAATCCTTCATGTAGTAGTTGGATTCAAATCCGGCAGCCGCGAGCGGGAGCCCCGGTGCCCATGAAATAGGCTCGCTCATAAGCGCGGTCATTTCGTCGACCGACCCGCGCCCCGGCGGCACATCTGCTACGATCTCGTCGTGAACGTGAAACGGCGTCGGATCTCCAGCATTGTATGTCCGCGCCAGCGCGACGGCCAGACAGTCTCGAGAAATCGCCTGGACGACATTCTCCACAAGTCGGCCACCGTAAGTCGACATCGTGGTCCACTTCTTTGTTTTCTGATCGACGCCCCAGTACCACAACGCCTCTTTGCCGAAATCGTTCTGACTCAGGTACGGCCTTGCATAGTAGAGCTTGCGCCCGCTGTGGAGCTGAATCGTCAGGAAGTCTTGCTGCGTCCCATGATGACTCTCCCGAGCGATAATCATGCCGCGAATGCCAACCGACTGACCTGTGTGCATGACTTCCAGCACTGCGGCCTCCAGACTAAACCAAAGATCGACGATCCGCCGGTTAGAGTTACGCCAGCGCAGAACGATCTCCGGCAGCTCCTCCTCGGACAATCCCTGGTCAAGCGCTCCCATGCTGATCAGGGCACCTGGACCACCTTGATAACCGAGCGCCAGCTCCGCGACCTTGCCTTTTTGCCTAAGCTCGCTCCCCTTGCCGATCTCCTCAATCGGAATGCCGAACATCTGCGACGCCGACGCTTCGTAAATTTTGCCATGTGTGGCGAATACGTCCAGCCGCCACTGTTCACCTGCCAACCAAGCCAGAACACGGGCTTCGATTGCCGCGAAGTCCGCGACGCGAAGAACGTTGCCGGGCGATGGTATAAAGGCTGTCCGGATGAGCTGCGATAGCGTATCCGGGATGTTGCCAAAAATCATCTTGAGCGCGGCAATGTTCCGGGCCTTGACGAGCTCACGGGCTAGATCGAGCATCGCCATATGGTTACGTGGTAGGTTATGGATCTGAACGAGCCTGCCAGCCCAGCGTCCGGTCCGGTTCGCGCCGTAGAACTGGAGCAGTCCGCGGATCCGACCGTCATCGCACACCGCGGCGCGCATAGCAGCGTATTTCTTGACGGACGTTTTACTGAGTTCTTGGCGGATCTCGAGAACTCGCTTAACTGCCCTTCGTCTACCTTGTCGATCAGCTTGCTTACGGTATCCTTCCGGAGGTTGTCGACTTCTTCGTCCAGCTCTTCGCTAAGCCACTTACTAAGCTGCTGAACACTCTTCGGGTTACTAAGGCCTGAAAGTGCGATTGCCTCGTTCTTAAGCTCGTTGCTAATCTGCTCGTCGATCGCCAGTGCTCCGTTCACGAGTTCCAGATCGACCGCGACACCATATGCGTTAATTTGTTGATCGAGCTGCCAGAGCCATTGTTCTTGGTCCGGCACCGGGAAGACGGATAACAGGCGAAGAATCTCCATTTCTGCCACGACATCGCCGTCACAATATTGCTTGAAAAGCAACCACTTCTCTGGTTCATGGTGCGGAAGTGTCCGGGTTCGCTGGCCGTTGGAGTTCGTCGGCTTGCATGGCAGACAAAACGTCCGGATAAGCGCTCCTCCGGTTCCCAGCTTGCGCTTGTCTTGCGAGATCCCTAGAGCTTCGCCAGTTGGTCCAAGTCCAGCAGTGTAACCGCAGTACAGGCCATGCATCATCGTGCAACGCCACTGGTCAATCGGTGACGGCCAGAACTTGTTTAGGCAGTACCATTCAAAGCTTGCATTATAAGCGTGTTTGATTACGTAAGGGTCATTGAGTGCGAGTAATACGTGCTGAGGAATTTCCTCCCCTTGTGCCAGATCGACGACGCGGACCGGCTCCCCGTCCCAACTGTACGCAAATAAGAGGATTTGAAAATCGGGGCTCTGCACGTACTTATAGAGCCCCGATTTCTTGAGGTCGACCGAGCTGTAAGTCTCGATGTCGATCGACAGATGGATGATCATTTCGTTTTTAGTCATTGCCTAGCGAGCATCAGATGCCCATGATACCGCCGTTAAGAGGTGTGCCGGTGATCGGGTTAATCTGCTGTTGCTGTTGCGGATACTGTTGTGCAGGTGGCTGCGCGGGAGCTTGTCCGTAACCCTGTTGTGCCGGGTATGGCTGGGCAGGGGCTTGTCCGTATGCAGGTGCTTGTCCGTATTGTTGTGGCGGCGCGCTTTGCTGCCAGCCCTGTGGAGGAACATGCGACGGCTGTTGATAGCCTACGCCTGCTGGTGCGCCGCCAAACGCTTGCTCTGCACTGATCCGGCCGCCAAGTGGTTCTCCATCACGAAGGATTTGCACAGGACCGAGACCGGCGCCAATACCGCGGTTTCCACTATTCGAGAATGGGAAGAAATTGATATTTACGCGACCATACACGCCACTGTAAACCTTGGTCTGATCGATTACCGGACTCATGTTGACATCAACGATTTGCTGTTGTTGCTTGCTGGATGCCGTCAGCACCCAGTGGCCTTTGCACTCCGGCCCGAATGCTTCTCCGTTCTGGCGAACTCCGTCACCGTCCCAAATCGGTGTTTTCGGTTGCGGAGGGCGAGCACCGTTCCAGATGCCAGCAACTCCTTTTTCGATTGAAGCGTTAATCGAGGCATAGATACGTTGCATCGTCGCCGTGTCCGACTTCGGAATCAGAATTGTCGTGCTATATTTCGCTTCTTGCCCAGGTTGGTTCGCATGCGGTTGAAATAGATGTACAAAACTCAGTCTTGCCTCGCCAGTTGTTACGCTTGTCGCTTGATCGTTTGCCATGATGTCGTGTCTCCCTTGTCTTGACGCTCAACGTCAAAGTGATGTATTTGTTAATCGGCTGACGTTTCCGGCATTGCGCCGAATACGTCCTCCGGTTTAACCTGGGTGGTAATTGCCGGCCGCTTGTCGTCAACAGCAGCCAGCGTGGGCTTACCTTGCTTTTTGATTACGTGGCCGGGATCCTCCAATAATGTGCGGTACTGCGCTTTACCGAGTATCTTCTCGACTGCCGGCGGCGTCAGCGGCTTCCGCTCGTAGAGCAACGCCTCAGCTATACCGCTCGCGTTGAGGTGGGCGAATGCCTTGTCGATGTCCGCATATTCGCGCCCTCCGCGCCCTTCTACCGCCTTGAAGCCAGGAACATCTCCGCCTCGTAATGCTTCGGAAAGCGCTGCCTCTTTGAGTGATTCATACCAAGAGACAAGCCCCTCAGCTCGACGTAGCGCATCTGCAGCTTCCACCCATGTGATAAGCGGCGGACGCATCGGGGCGACGTCGCTCACGGAGAGCAGCCGCTCAACCCGAGCGCGGCACGTATTTCGGGCACGGCAGAAAAGGCAATGTTCGCCTGGCGTATACTCGCCCTTGCCTTCGAATGCTAGTTGCGCTGTCGGCTTGATAGATTCACCCCAAGCAAGCAGCTCTGCCCCGGATATCGACCATGTCGAAGGCTCGTCCCATACTTTGGGTTGAATGATCGCCATGTGTACGGTCTCGATCTCGTAAAGCATCGAGTAAGCCAGCAAAGCTCCGAGAGCGTAAAGCATCATCTGCGGGTTTCGTTCAGCCTCAACGGGATGACCCTGGCCGTTTTTGTAATCGAAGACCCACAGGTCCTTTCCGCCGATTAGGACGCAGTCGCTCATGCCGTTACTCTCAGGAATGCATGCCGTAAGGTCGAATCTACGCTCGATGACGAGATACGGCGGAGAGCTAAAGCTGTGAACGATCGACTTGATATACTCGACATACATGTCCGTATGCTTTTCCATCTCAGGTTCGTACAGTGGATGCTCCTTGAACTTCTTTAGCGTCGAGGCGAATTTGCGCGGCCCCATAGGCTCGTTATACTTGCGCAGCTTAAGCTCCGCGATCTCGTGCGCCAGTGTACCGCGCTGTGCCGCTTCGCTCGTCGTGTCCGGCAGCGTCTCCTCTAACCGTGCACTCGGCGTACAGTTAAGCCAACGATGCGCGCCACTAGGCGACAGCAGCGCATGGGCGCGCTCCGCATGTGCAATCTGGGTCATTAGATTTTCGCCCCCAAGCTTCGGAGCACCGTGGCGAACCCCCCGTAACGCTCCGGTGGGAGTTGGGTCAGCGCCTGGACTCCGAACTGCTGCAGAAGCGCCGTAATGTTATGGCCGGCTTCCATTAACGCAGTTGCCGCAACGGCAAGTTGTTGCTGGTCGTATTGCGGCGCTGCCGTCGGCACGCCCTGCGGTACGGCTTGCTGTACCGGCTGTTGTTGCACGGGCGGGGCCGTCGGAACTGCGCTCGGAGCCGGGGCCGCGTATGGTTGCTGGGCTGGCGTGGCATAAGGTTCAGGTATTGGCTGAACTGGGGCAGCATATGCCGGCTGCGACGGAGCAGGTTGAACGGGTGCTTGTACGGGTGCCGCTTGCTGGACTTGTCCTCCTGCCATCGTTCCCGCGAGATCCTGAACGAGTTGGCGGTAGTCAGAAGCGTTAGCCGCTTGCAGGGTTACTTGAATCGGGATAATAGTAGACATGTGTATGAGTCCTCCTGATGTATGTTAGTCGTAGCAACCACTTGGGTGGACGCTACGTTGATGCTGATTAAACTGCTCCTGCAGCATGTTGAGCTCGTTAAGGAGCCTGTCATTTTCGCGCTCTGCCTCTTTGGCGCGGCGAATCGCGTACGGCCATGCAATCAACGACGCACACGCGAAACTAACAACCGCCTCAAGTGCTTGTTCGCCTCCGGCTGAGAACTGACCCTTGAACGCTTCAATGTTCCCAAGATCAGCGTCGAGATCGCGGGTCGCCGCCGGCTTAATGGATGTAGTCGTCATGCGGCACCTCCCGATAGACCTCAGTCTCGAGACAAAGATCACAGGCAAGCTTATCTCCTAGCGGTTTCAATTGATCCCGCGGCATCCGGTCGCCGCAGACGCAACACTCGGGATGTTTGAACTCAATGACCTTACCGAGCGTGGACCGTAACTTAGTTTCAAGCTGCCGAGGACGACGGGCTGTATTGGCAGCGCCGATCATACGCGGATACCCGTAATCTCGAAGAATACGTCTGTGTCGAAGTTCGGAATGGACTGGATCGCGATCCTCTCTGGATTACCTAGCTCGTCGTTCCAAAGATTCGCCCAAGCCTGCTTGTACTCGATTTTGTTGCCGTCCCCATCTACTACGCGGAGCTGACGAGCTGCACGGAATCCAGCATGCCAATACAATTCGTCACGGCTGATCGGACTTGGTTTATTGAAAAGTAAGAATGGCGGCTCAACGGAGCAGAACGAACCAGTTGACCAATTACAGCTATTAAAATCCCCGGCGTTGTAGTGCCCGGCGTTGTAGTGCCCGGCGTTGCGGTTCCCCGGCGTTGTAGTGCCCGGCGTTGCGGTTCCCGGCGTTGCTGTCCCCGGCGTTGTAGTGCCCGGCGTTGCGGTTCCCGGCGTTGCTGTCCCGGCGTTGTAGTGCCCGGCTTTGCGGTTCCCGGCGTTGCTGTCCCCGGCGTTGTAGTGCCCGGCGTTGGAATGGCCTGTATTCCCTTTGCCCGTGTTCGCCAGCTCAAGCATCTCCGCCCAACTGATTTCGCGAACGACCCGAATGACGTTGGTCGCGGACTTGTCATCTTCGGTCATAACTTCTCCCAGTGCCTCAATTTCAGCGACACGGTTATCTGGATCGAAAGAATAATAGTTGAAGCAATCAGCGACTTTCTCGCAGAAGTGGAACCCGCTTCCGCAGACACGTAGCTTTCCTTCGAGCTCATATGTCTTGCCGACCTCGTACTGGAAGCCGCGACACGTCCAATCAGAATTGAATACCTTGTAGCCTTTCACAGGTGCTGTCATACCAAGCCGCCCCCTCTCTGCGCCATTTCTTGCGTGCACTTACGACAGATAGGCTTGTCCCAGTGAGTTGACAGGTCGACTAAGCTGCCACAAAATGTGCAGCCCGGAGCGTATTTGCGGATCATTACAACATCACCTTCAACAAAAAACTCGACAGGATCAGTATTCGCGACCCCCATAGTGCGACGAATCTCTTTCGGAACAACAATCCGACCTAGCCCATCGAAACGACGAACGATTCCAGTAGCTTTCATGAACAGTCTCCTCTTGCCCCAGCCGCGGCAATGCGGTATGATGGGGCTAACTTTAGATTTGTCTTGCGGCCCTGTTCACGGCTCCTACCCCGTGACGGGCTGTTTTTCATTTCGCCGGAGCAAACCTCTCCAGACGTTCGAACAAGATAACGCGGTCCACTTCATCCGGTCTGCTGAACCGAAGTTGATGTTTTGCTTGTCTGAATTGTCGACGCATATCACATTGGACCTCGTTTTGCAGCATCTTGAATCTCCATTTGTCCATTGTCCTCTCTCACCTCCTTGTCAGAATCTAGCCTTAATGCCGACATGCTTTTCTAGTGGAATCGGCGTCTTCCCCTTCATAAACATCGTGTGCCCGATTCTCTTTTCCAGATCTACGTACTGTTTGTACAACTCTGGATTCTTCTCAGCGCCGTGCCGTAAATCGTTCACGCTCCCCATGATGCAGAACACACAGCTTAATCGTTCATTGCGTTCATATGTCCAGAATGGTTTTTGTCCGGCATCCGCAATTCCTTGGAAGACTTCGGCGGTCGTCAAATCGAAAATCGGCATCCAGTCGTATACTTCGCGATGTCCGCAGCTCTCGGACGCGTTGAACCGAAACGGGACTTTCTTAGCCCGCGCCGTAGACTCCTCAGCACGAATTCCCATGCAGTTGACCGCAATCCGGCGGCCTTTCTGATACAGATAGTTCCGAATAAACTTCATGATTGGTCCACGTTTGAGGTCACTTGTACACTGCCGGCATGACGATGACGGCCACATGCCTCGATCCTCAACCATGCCAAGCAACGTCTTCTCGCTACCGTCTTTCTTTCGGGCTCGGACGACATAGACGTGATGGTCTACGTTAGCCTTGATATGGTCGATAACTCCCGGCCACTCAACCGCGCCTAGGCAAGCATGTACAACGACGATCTGGTTAAAAGGAACAATTCTCCGGAGCTTGTTGTACATTTCCTGGCTATCCTTACCACCGCTGTGGCTGACGAAGAAGATCGCTCCATCGTCGATAAGCTCATTAATTGAGGGCAGGACTTGCGCTATCACGATCTGCTACACCCTTTCATCGAATCTTGGATGGTCCCGCATCCCCTGCTCGCTCGGCTTGTCCATTTCAGCGAAGCGTTTATCTGACTGCTTGAACATGATTGCGAACGATAAGAACATCACTGAGATGATTGCCATAAAGGCGAGGCCTATAAATACGATCAAAAGCTTTGTCATAAGCTCACCAGAGCAATTGCACGTTTATATGCCGCATAAGAGTCAACTGCATCCCCTAGTGTCAGATGGGGTAATAACCAGCGTTCTGTGGCATTCACGTCAGCGTTGCATGCCTCGGAGATCCAAGGAACAATATCCGATTCAACCTCTCCGCTCCGATCGAATGGAAGCCGATAGAACCGCTTGCTATATGTCGCAATGCCGTCCCCTTCATCCATAACGAACGTGTCCGCGTTCTCGCTAATTACCTTGCCGATTAGGACTGTTTTCAACATCCCGCTTCACCTCTCCTCTCGAATGTTTCCAAATCAGGTTCACGAACGTACCATTGTCGAGATTCCTTATACCCTTTGAGTTTTCCTGATTTCAGCCACTCGCGGACCGTATAGACAGACAAGTTGTAACGCTCGGCGACCTGCTGGTCTGTGTAGATCGCCGGTAAACAACTATGTGCATGGATTCCATAGCCGTTCGCCAACGATCTAACAACCTCAGTCTGTTCATCCTTATCGAGCCAACCTAATAGCTGAGTTATGAGACCGGTTGCTTCTAGGGTACGATTCATCACGTCACCCCCTGTTTGAACAACGCTTCATCAGGTTTCACATTTGAAACTTGACTATAAATGAAATACTCGTCCGAGCTGATCCCATACTTAACGCAAAGCTTTCGGATCTCTTCGACAGAAAAATCTCCACCGGTACCATTGAGGTTTTGATTTACTGCAGATGCCGACTTATCAAGCGTCGCCGCCAATTCGTGTTGCTTTATATCATTTTCAGCTAGGAACGCCTTGAATTTGTTGTAAGGCGTATGACGACGTTTAACAGCTTCCAAATCCTCACCCCCTCTCTCGTTTCATATTTGAAACTTGTGCCTTGAGTATATTCGGCAACAGTTTCAATGTCAATAACATTTTCAATGTATTTCTAATATTTTGTTGCAATAATGAAACCCGTGATGTAATATCTGTTTAGACACATCTAAAGTTTAAAAGCAAGGGAGATCCTTATGGCTTATTCATTGGGCGCAAAAATTCGTGAACTTAGAGGCGCTTTATCTCAAGAGGAGCTTGCAGAGAAAATAAACAAGGCATATGGAACTACAATAAATAAAGGCATGATCTCAAAATGGGAGAACAACCTCACTGATCCAAGCCTAGATACAGCGAGAGTATTAGTTTTATTTTTTAACATCACTCTCGATGAATTGTTAGGGCTCGACCAAAAAGAGCCCGAGCCAGACGTCAAAGATATAGCGGCTCATCATGATGGCGAGTCGTGGACTGAAGAAGAATTAGAAGTAATTCGCAAATTCAAGGAGCTAATTAAGTCTCAACGTCCAAAGGAGTGAAGCCCCTTTGTTATTGGACAAACTTCTAGAATATGCCCATCAAAAAGATGTTACTGTTCAGTATATCGATATGCCTATTACCATGTCTGGATTATACGGGGACGGTCTTATCTGGCTGAATAAAGGTCTTCCTACCCGGGCGGCTACGGCTTGTGCTCTAGGAGAAGAATTAGGACATCATAATAAAACTGTTGGTGACATACTCGACCAGACTCGAATTGAGAATCGCAAACAAGAACGGCGAGCTCGCGAATGGGGACATGATTACTTATTACCGCTAAGCAGATTAGTTGATGCATACCATGCGAGGATTGAGGGTCGCTTTGAACTTTCAGAGTACCTTGGGGTAACCGAAGACTTCCTGCAGGAAGCGATAGATCGCCTTAAGGATCGCCATGGAATAGCAGTCTATTACAATGACTATTTAATCATATTTGACCCATTGCAAGTCTACGAACCGTATAGCATTTAAACTTGCGCTTTCCCGCTGCGAGGCGGTTAATCATACACCAAAATAGAACATATGTTTGGGGTGAATGAAATTTATGCCAAGGAAGGTTGACGAATCGGAGTACCCAAAAGTACGTAAACGCGGTAAGGGCTTTACCTACCGATACGAGATTCCAATTGTTAAGTCTGATGGTACTTTGGGGCGCAAACAGAAAGACACAAAACAATACCCTACGCCTTTAGAGGCA
Source organism: Cohnella cholangitidis (assembly GCF_014107495.1). GTDB lineage: Bacteria > Bacillota > Bacilli > Paenibacillales > Paenibacillaceae > Cohnella > Cohnella cholangitidis. Next base: position 5,965,159 of record NZ_CP041969.1, on the reverse strand, counting down.
TATCAAGCAGGAATACTGATCGAGGCTGAGCTTATTAAAGGGACCTTTGTCGACCCGTCGCATGTAACTTTTGAGGACTGGTCTGTCAAAGGGTTAGCGTTATACGCTAAATCTAAGAACCTAAAATCCAAAACTATCGCATCGCATACAACTAATTTGAGTCGTGCACGAACTTTCTTTAAAGGGAAAAAGTTAAAAGACATAACAGTCTATGATTATCAAAAGTATTTGCTTTACCTGCGCGATGAAAAAAACTTGAGTGACAATACAATCGCAATGTATCATTCGTCTGCAAAGCTGTTGTGGGACTTAGCCGTGAAACACGGCTTACTTACAGTTAATATCGCAGAAAAGATCGAGGTGCCCAAGCATCAGCTAACTGTCGAGCAATTGATCTCCAGTCAGGGAGAGGAATTACCGGAGTACCTAGAAAAAGAGCAGCTGGCATTGTTACTTCGAACGATTAAATTGATGGAATCGGAAGCGCAAACACCTGCCGAGGCGTTTGCTATAAGACAGCTTTTTCGAGCAGTTTATGTGCTGTCGTATTCCGGACTACGAGTCGGCGAGTTGTGCGCACTAGATCCAGATCGAATAGACAAACGCAACTTTAAAATTTTTATCGCAGCCACACTCAATACGCATAAAGGGTATGCTGGGCATCATCTTGGAACGCCAAAAAATTCAAAACTAAGACAAGTAGATGTGTCCAAATCCGTCATTGACGTTATCGACTCTCAAATCACCGATGTAAAAGCGTTCAAGCTTTCAAAGGGTGTAGATTTTTATCAAGGCAAATTGCATGTCTTTGTCGGGTACAAAAAGTTTCCAGGCTGGCCGCTTATGTCTAAGGAACTTGGAAACGGGCTGCGTGCCGCACTCACTCGAGCTGGGCTTCCTACAAGTATTACACCCCATAAGCTCAGGCATACGTATGCGAGCCTTTGCGCAGAAGCCGGTATGCCGCTACCAGACATTCAAGCTCAATTAGGTCATGCATCAGACAGAGTAACCAAACAGATTTATCTGCACGTCACCGAAGCGCGCCGCAAAGCAAACGTCGATCGACTAGAAAACCTCCTCTCACCTCTCCTCCGCGATATATGATCCTCTGTGGGCAACTCGTGGGCAAATCCCCGTACTCATCAATAAATTCATGATATAATATCTATAAGGTTAATAGTTCCAGTCTATGAAGAGGAGTTGCTTAAATGGAATTTCGCCAGCTGCTCTACACGATACAGATCGCGGCCGAGAAAAACTTCTCGCGCGCGGCCGAGAAGCTGCATATTGCCCAGCCATCTCTAAGCCAGCAACTATCCAAGTTAGAGAAAGAATTGGGCGTCCTCTTGTTCAAAAGAAGCACGAATTCCGTCGAGTTGACCTACGCGGGCTCCGTGTTCGTGGACAAAGCGCAGCAAATCGTCGACATGGCCGACCAGCTTCGCAGGGAAATGGAAGATATCGCCGACATGCGCAAAGGGCGTTTGGTCGTGGGCAGCTTGCCGATGACCGGCTCCCATATTCTGCCGCACGTCCTTCCCGTTTTCCGCGAGGCGTACCCGAATATCGAGATCGTGCTGATCGAAGAATCGACGAAACGGCTAGAGCAACTGACCGCTAGCGGCGGAACCGACGTCAGCCTGCTGTCGTTGCCGCTTATTGAGCCATCCTTAGCTTACATCCCGATTCTCGAAGAAGGAATCTGCCTCGCCGTCCCGCCGGACCATCCGCTTAGCGAGCCGGAGTACAAGGATACGGTCATCCCGGTATCGATGCTGCGCGACGAGCCTTTCGTCCTCTTGAAAAAAGGCCAGGGCTTCCGGGCGATCGCGCATGATCTGTGCCAATCCGCCGGATTTGATCCGCGCGTTGTCTTCGAAAGCGGAAATATCGAAACGGTTCAGTCGCTAGTCGCCGCCGGCATGGGAATCGCCTTCCTTCCCAAAATGGTTACTCGTCACGACTGGCAAGGCCGGGCTCCCGTCTACTTGCAGTTGGAAGGAAAACCGACCCGTACGCTTGTCATCGCCTACCGCAAAGGAAGATATTTGTCCAATGCGGCCGAGGCGTTCATCGCGACTTTCCGCGATACGTTGGAGAAAATCAGTAAATAGCGGGAGTAGCGGTAGCGTAGATACTGCGGTTCAGGTACGGGGGAGTACAGTGGTGGGGATGTTAGTTTAGGCAGAATAGCGCCGGCTAGCGGTACAATTGGCGGTGGATCTGTTAGTCTGGGCAGCTTAGTACCGTGACGCTGTACTATTGGCGATGGATTTGTTAGTTTCGGCAGTTTAGTACCGTGACGCGGTACTATTGGCGGTGGATTTGTTAGTTTGGGCGGAATTGTGCCGTCTAGCGGTACTATTTGTGGTCATTACTCTTGTTTCAAAAGAATAGTATCGCCTCGTGGAGTTACTGGTTGATTCATTTGGGACAACACCTTCAATTTTCATCCAAACAACGGTACTCAGCACCGTTATTCGGACTCTTTCACACAATTCCAGCCAAATAGCGGTGCTCAGCACCGTTATTCAGACTCTTTCACGCAATTCCAGCCAAATAGCGGTGCTCAGCACCGTTATTCAGACTCTTTCACACAATTCCAGCCAATTAACGGCACTCAGCACCGTTATTCCGACTCTCTCACACTATTCCAGCCAAATAACGGCACTCAGCACCATTATTCCGGCTCTCTGCCCTTCCTCAAACAAAATAGCGGTGCTCAGCACCGCTATCAGGCTGTCGAGAAAGTCTCGACAGCTTTTATTATGTCTAAATAGTTTAATACGACACCGCGTTAATTTGGTATAATAGATTTAACTATACCGAACGGATGGTGTTTCCATGCTTCGTTCTAATCGCGATAAACAACAGAACTATGAATTTGTTTCCATCGAAGATCTTGTTCCCGCCGATCACATGCTTCGAAAGATCGATAAATATATCGACTTCTCTTTCATCGATGATAAGGTACGCCCACTTTATTGCGAAGACAATGGTCGTCCCGCTGTTGATCCGGTCGTACTCTTTAAGATGATTTTTCTGGGCTACTTCTATGGCATTCGGTCCGAACGGCAGTTGGAGCGAGAAATCCAGACTAATCTTGCTTATCGCTGGTTCCTCGGCCTCGGATTGACTGACCGCGTGCCGGATCATACGACGATTAGCTGGAATAGAAGAACACGGTTTAAGGATACAACTGTATTTCAAGATATCTTTGATGAAATCGTCTTACAAGCGATCTCACACCGGATGGTCGGCGGAAGAGTCCTTATTTCCGACTCGACTCACATCAAGTCCAGCGCCAATAAACATAAGTACACCAAAGAACAAGTGCAGCAAAATACGAAGGCGTATGTGGACGAGCTGAACGCCGCTGTTGAAGCTGATCGGAAGGCGCATGGAAAAAAGCCCTGAAACCTAGAGAGGAGGTGAACGAAGACAAGGAAGTGAAGGTTAGTACCACCGATCCCGATAGCGGGTATATGGTTCGCGACGGCAAGCCGGAAGGCTTCTTTTATCTGGACCACCGCACGGTTGATATGAAGTACAATCTCATTACCGATGTCTTTGTCACGCCAGGTAACGTACATGATTCGATGCCCTATCTCGAACGATTGGACCGTCAACGCGAAAGATTCGGTTTTCAGGTAGAAGCAGTAGCATTGGATTCAGGTTACCTCACAGCACCGATCTGTAAGGGGTTGGACACGCGGAAAATCTTTGGCGTTATTGCTCACCGCAGATTCCATCCTACACAAGGCCTGTACCACAAACATGAATTTAAGTATGATGCCGAGCGAGATCTTTATATTTGTCCGCAAAAGCAGGAGTTACCGTACAAAACGACAGACCGACATGGTTACCGACACTATGCTTCTGATCCGCAGCAATGCGCGTCATGTCCGATGTTAAACAAGTGTACCCGGTCACAGAACCGCCGAAAAGTCGTGACTCGGCACGTGTGGGAAGAGAGCAAAGAGCGCGTGCGACTTAACCGACTGAGCAAGTCGGGCAAGAAGCTATACCGCAAACGAAAAGAAACGATTGAGCGAAGCTTTGCGGACGCCAAAGAGCTCCACGGGTTTCGCTATTGCCGTTTGCGAGGACTGCGAAATGTGACCGAGCAAGCGCTTATGACTGCTGCTGTACAGAATATGAAGAAGATTGCCCTCCATCTGGACAGGAGGGAAATGGGGTAATAATCTCCCCAGATCCCCCTTCTTCCAGGCACCTAAATAAAAAAAGAAACCCAATGTCTAAAAAGACGTGGGTTTCTCGACGATCTGATAGCGGTGCTCAGCACCGCTATTCCAACACTAACTATTACTCATTCCCGAATACCGATTCCGATTATCGTTCACAGATAGCCCCATTACTCATAGATAGACGGCCTGCGATCGGCGAAAACGGGGATCCGGCCGCGTACTTCGTCAACGAGCTCAAGGTCGACTTCCGCCGTTAGAATCGTCTCTTCTTCCGAAGCTTCCGCGATCACTTCTCCCCAAGGATCGATGACCATCGAATGCCCGAAGAAGTTCGCGCCTCCGCTCTCTCCGACCGTGTTGCAGGACACAACGTACATTTGATTTTCGATCGCGCGCGCCTGCAGAAGCGTTCTCCAATGGTGCAAGCGAGGATGAGGCCATTCCGCCGGCACGAACAAAATTTTGGCACCGCCGAGCGCAAGCTTGCGGGCAAGCTCAGGGAAACGAATGTCGTAGCAGATCATCGCGGCCGCCGAAGTTCCTTCCAGTTCAAAATTTCCCGGCGCGTCGCCCGCTTCCAAATGCAAATGTTCGTTCATGAGCTGGAAAAGGTGGATTTTGCTATACTCCGCAATGATCCCGCCGTTTCGATCGAATACGTGAATAGTGTTCGTCACCGCATCCCCTCGCAATTGGGCGATGGAACCCGCTAGCACGTTTACGTTATGTTTTCGGCAAAACTCCGAAATTACGGCTTTCGTACGGGATCCGTCAGGATCCGCTAGCGCGACGATTTCCGTTAACGCGTATCCGGTGTTCCACATCTCGGGAAGGATAATCAGATCCGGCTTCGGTTCGAATGTCGCCGCCGCCTCTAACTTCGCTTCCATTTTCGCAAAGTTGGCATCCGGGTTTCCGGCTTCTATATTCATTTGAATAAGCGCTAATCTCAACGGGGTTGTCATGGCCGATCACTCCTACGATCCAGTAGTCTATCTTTCGACGCAATCCAATAATAACGAATGACGTCTCTCTATTGTTATCCATCGTACTTCATTCCGCTCATAACGGCAATATCACTCATACCATTCACAATTCCTACCCCTTAACCCCGAATATTTGCAAAATGACCGCTTCATCCGTTGCCGTGCGGGTTTCATTGTGCTACATTCATCCTATCCTATTTTGTAAGATGGTTCAGACAGTCAGCTTTAACCCGCCTTTCCGAACTCTCACTATATGCATGACGGAGCGTGACGATTCAGCATGGCCTTTCACATTACTCCCGCTAAGCGACTTCAGACGTTGCCCGAGCAATTTTTCGCCGCATTGGTCGCGAAAGCCAACGCACGCGCGGCAACCGGCCGCGACGTAATCAATCTCGGACAAGGGAATCCCGATCTTCCGACGCCCCCGGCGATCGTAGAACGTCTGAAAAACGCGGCGGAGAACCCCAAATATCATAAATATCCGCCTTTCCGCGGATTTCCTTTCCTTAAAGAAGCCGTCGCGAAGCGGTACAAGGAAGATTACGGCGTCGAGCTCAACCCGGAGACGGAGGTAGCCGTCCTCTTCGGAGGCAAATCCGGGCTTATCGAGATTAGCCAATGTTTGCTTAATCCGGGAGACGTATGTCTCATCCCCGATCCCGGATATCCCGATTATTGGTCGGGAGTAGCGCTCGCGGGAGCCGAGATGGCGTTCATGCCGCTGAAGGAAGAAAATGCGTTTCTGCCGGATTACTCGGCCCTGACCGCCGAAGAGCTCGATCGCGCCAAGCTGATGTTCCTTAATTATCCGAACAACCCGACGGCGGCGATCGCTACTCCCGAGTTTTACGAACAAACCGTAGCTTTCGCCAAGCAACGCGGAATTGTCGTGGCCAGCGACTTCGCTTACGGCACGATCGGGTTTGACGGCCAGCGGCCGATCAGTTTCTTGGAGACGCCCGGAGCCAAAGAAGTCGGAGTCGAATTTTATACGTTATCCAAAAGCTACAACATGGCCGGATGGCGCGTAGGCTTCGCCCTAGGAAACCCCGAAATCATCGAGCTGATCAACCTGATTCAAGACCATATGTATTGCAGCTTATTCGGAGGTATCCAAGAAGCGGCAGCGGAAGCGTTGTCAGGTTCGCAACAATCGGTTCGCGATTTAGTCGCGACTTATGAAAGCAGACGCAACGCTCTGTACGGGGCGCTCGAAGAGATCGGATGGAAAGCAACGAAGCCGGCCGGTTCCTTCTTCTGCTGGCTTCCGGTACCGGAAGGACATACCTCGATGTCGTTCGCCGATCTTTTGCTAGAACAAGCGGATGTCGTCGTCGCGCCGGGTTCCGGATTCGGGACGAACGGAGAAGGTTACGTCCGTTTGGGCTTATTGACTACGGAAGACCGCTTGCGCGAAGTCGCCGCGAGAATCGGCAAATTGGGGCTGTTCTAAACGTGCCGGATTAACCCTTCGTTCCTTTACAAGCCCTATCACGCATGGTATTCTTAAATTACTTTGGCGCCGAGAGGATCTCGACGCCTCCATATGAACGCATTGACGGGAAACGAAACGGAATCGGACACGTCCAGAGAGTAAATTTCCAGGCTGAGAGAATTTACCTTGTCCCCCGCTTCCCCCATCCCCGAGCGGACGGTGACGAGCCGTACAGTCCCTGCTGTTATCAGGATCTTGAGAGGACGGATGCCTCTGTTAACAGGCGCCGTCAATGAAGGTGGTACCGCGGAAGTCAAACTCCCGTCCTTTATTTGGACGGGGGTTTTTTTATGGTTTGATAAGGGGTTGAACTTATGGGTAAACGTATCGTAGTCAAAATCGGAAGCAGCTCTCTCACCTCCGAAGAAGGCGGTCTGAACCGGGAGCAGGTGCGTTTTTTCGCGGATGAACTCGCTTCGCTGCATTCGTCCGGGCACCAAGTGCTGCTTGTCACTTCGGGAGCGATCGCGGCCGGTTTTCGCCGCCTCGGATATGCGGCCAGACCTAAGCTCGTTCACGAGAAACAAGCGGCGGCGGCAGTTGGCCAAGCGTTATTAATGCAAGCTTATCAAGAAGCGCTTAACTCCAGCGGAATAACCGCGGCGCAAATTCTGCTTACCCGTCCGGATTTCAGCAACCGTAGCCGGGCCCAGAACGCGACAAGGACGATCGACGAGTTGCTCAAGCAACAGGCGATCCCCATCATTAACGAGAACGACACCGTCGCGGTCGACGAAATCAAATTCGGCGAGAACGACTCTCTATCCGCGTTAGTCGCCAATCTCGTCAAGGCTGACGGGCTTTATATTCTAACCGATATGGACGGCGTCTACACGGGCGATCCGCGCAAGGTGCCCGATGCGGTTCGGATCGAACGGGTCGAAGTTCTGTCCGACGAATTGTATCGAATCGCCGGCGGCGCCGGGTCGTCCGTCGGAACCGGCGGCATGCGCTCCAAAATAGACGCGGCGAGCATCGCCATGCAAGGCGGCGTTCCTCTCTTCGTCGGTCGCGTAGCCGAACCGGGCGACCTTCGGGCGGCCGTGGACGGAACGGGCAAAGGCACCTATTTCGCCTCTTCGCTGCATTCCATGTCCGCCAAGAAGCATTGGGTCGGATTCCTATCCGTTCCCCAAGGCAGGATCATCGTCGATGCCGGCGCGGAGGAAGCCTTGCTCAACAAAGGACGCAGCTTGCTGCCCGCCGGCATTCTATCCGTTAACGGAGAATTCCATCCCGGCGAAGTCGTCGAAGTCGTTAACTCGGAGGGCCGGATTCTCGGCCGGGGAGTTACCCACTATGCAGCTTGGCAAATTACGGCCGTAGCCGGAATGTCCAGCGAAGAAGCGCTGAAACGCATCGACGTTTCGCGAATAGAAGTCATTCACCGAGATGAATGGGTGACGACAGCGATCATTAAGGAGGTTACTTCCCATGAGTGAAGTGAGAACGAAATCCAGCGCGGCCAAGCAAGCCGCCACGGTACTCAATAGACTAACGACGGCAGAGAAAAACGAAGCTTTGCTGTTCATGGCGGAAGCGCTAATCGACAAACAAGATCAAATCTTGGCCGCCAATGCAGAAGACTTGGAACGCGGACGGGAACAAGGCACCTCCTCTTCCCTGCTGGATAGGCTTAAGCTGACTCCCGCCCGACTTAAAGATATTTCAGACGCGGTTAAACAGATCGTGGAATTACCGGATCCGGTCGGGGAAGTATTGGATACCGATACCCGTCCTAACGGCTTGTATATCGAGAAAAGACGCGTGCCGCTTGGCGTCATCGGGATGATTTATGAGGCTCGGCCTAACGTCACCGTAGACGCGGCGTCGCTCTGCCTCAAAACCGGCAATGCCGTCGTGCTTCGCGGAGGGTCGGCTGCGCTGTCGTCCAATCGGGCTATCATTTCCGTTTTGCGGGAAGCTTTATCGCAGTCTTCCATTCCTGCGGATGCGTTGCAACTGATCGAGGATTCCAACCGCAGCTCCGTCGACGAGATGCTTAAGCTCAACGGATTATTGGACGTTATCATTCCCAGGGGCGGCGCTTCCCTCATTCAGAACGTCGTTCAGAACGCGACGGTACCCGTCATCGAGACTGGCGCCGGCATCTGTCACACTTTCGTCGACGAAAGCGGCGATTACGGAATGGCGGAGTCTATCGCGGTCAATGCCAAAGCCCAGCGCCCTTCCGTGTGCAATTCGATGGAAACGTTATTGCTTCACGAGAATTTCGCTCGTAAGCATTTGAACGCCTTGGCGGAGAAGTTCCGCGGCATCGACGTCGAGCTCAGAGGCTGCGACGCCGCCCGCGATCTTGTCCCATGGATCAATTCGGCGAACGACGAGAACTACGCCACGGAATATAACGATTACATCTTGAACATTAAAGTTGTAAAAGATTTAGACGAGGCATTGAATCATATTCGGCGGTTCGGTACGCAGCATTCGGAATGTATCGTTACGGCCGACGCGACCAACGCGGAGCGCTTCCTGCAGGAAGTCGATGCCGCGGCTGTCTATCACAACGCCTCCACCCGTTTCACCGACGGATTCGAATTCGGTTTCGGCGCGGAAATCGGCATCAGCACGCAGAAGCTGCATGCACGCGGTCCTATGGGACTTCCTGCGCTAACTTCAACCAAATACCGGGTAACTGGCTCGGGTCAAATCAGATCTTAGGAGTGAACTGCGCATGTCGGATTCAAACACCTCTTCGCTAGGCAATCATACTCTTTGTTTCTATGGCGCCGGTTCCATGGCCGAGGCGATTTTGCGCGGTCTCGTAGAAGCGAAATTGGCCGATCCTAAGAACATTACCGTAATGAATCGCCAGAACGCCGATCGCCTTCTTCAGCTTCAACAACAGTACGGCGTCGTTCCGGCCACGACGGACGAGCTCAAAAATTCGGCATTGAACAATGCCGACGTAGTCCTGCTCGGGATGAAGCCTAAAGATGCGGCTAACGCCATCAAAACATTAAAGCCGCTGCTGCGTCCGGATCAGCTTATCGTTTCGGTAATCGCGGGTTTATCTATCTCAACGATTCATCAGCTACTGGAACGCGAGCAACCCGTCGTACGCACGATGCCTAATACGTCCAGCACGATCGGCCTTGGCGCAACCGGAATCAGCTTCTCCGATTCCGTCAACGACGAACAACGGAATCTTGCTTTAACGATGTTTAACGCAGTCGGCTTGTCCGCCGTCGTTGAGGAGCCGTTAATCGAAGCCGTTAACGGCGTTTCCGGAAGCGGCCCTGCTTACGTTTATTATTTGATGGAAGCGATGATCGATGCCGGAGTGCAACTTGGCCTGACGCCGGAGGCAGCCAGGGAGCTTACCGTCCAAACCGTTCGCGGCGCCGCGGAAATGGTGTTCTCGACCGGCGAGAATCCCGGCGAGTTAAGACGCAAAGTCACTTCGCCTAACGGAACGACCCAAGCGGCCATCGAAACGTTAGACCGATTCGCTTTCCAAGAAGGCTTGAATAAAGCGATCGTTCGCTGCGCGGAAAGAGCTCGCGAGATGGGCGACGCCATTCGCGCCGAAGCTGTCAAAGATTAATGATCTCAATATCGGCCGTTCATAGCTCAACAACAGAAAGAAGGTAAGATCAGAGTGAGCAATTCTTATAGCAACGCCACATATCGTCTATATGACGACAAAGCCGATTTCCATAAGAAAGCGCAAGGCATCGCGGTCGGACTGACCGTCGGCAGCTGGACCGAGCTTCCCGAAGCGGCCAAGGAGCAAATGCAGAAGCATCTGGGACAGGTCGTGTCCGTAAATGCGCATGAACCGGAAGACGCTCAGCCCGGCGAGCGATACGCCGATATTACGATCGCTTATCCCAACGTTAACTTCAGCCGGGACATCCCTGCTTTCCTAGTAACAGCGTTCGGCAAGCTGTCCATGGACGGCAAGATCAAACTGATCGATATCGAACCTTCCGCCGATTTCCTGAGCGCCTTCCCGGGTCCGAAATTCGGCGTCCAAGGCGTTCGCGATTTGCTTGGCGTTCACGATCGCCCCCTCGTCATGAGTATTTTCAAATCCGTCATCGGGCACGACCTTGCCAACCTTCGCGAACAGTTTCTTCAACAGGCGCTCGGCGGAGTCGATCTCATCAAGGACGACGAAATCTTATTCGAGAACCCGCTGACTCCTCTGGAGAAACGGGTCGAGGCTTGTATTAGCGCCGCACGCGAAGCTGAGCTAACAACCGGACAAAAGCTGCTCTATTTCACGAATTTGACCGGTTCTACCTTCCAACTGAAAGACAATGCCAAGCGCGCGATCGCCGCGGGAGCGAACGGCTTGCTGTTCAACGTGCTCGCCTACGGGTTCGATGCTTTGGCGGAGCTCGCGGCGGACCCGGACATTAACGTGCCGATCGCAGCGCACCCGGCCATGGCAGGAGCATTCTATCCTTCCCGGCACCATGGCATATCGGCTCCTCTATTGCTTGGCAAGCTGATGAGAATAGCCGGAGCGGATCTTTCCTTGTTCCCTTCGCCATATGGCTCCGTCGTCATGCCTAAAGCGGAGAACTTAGCGGTAATGGAAGCCTTATTAACGCCTTCGCTGCCGCAGAAAACCGCATTCCCGGTACCTTCGGCCGGGATACATCCCGGTTTGGTCCCTCTCATCATGGGAGACTTCGGACCGGAAGTCGTCGTGAACGCCGGAGGCGGCGTGCACGGCCATCCAGGCGGTTCGGCTGCGGGCGGACGCGCATTCCGTCAAGCGGTAGATGCCGTATTGTCCGGTTCAACCCTAGAACAGTACGCTGTTCATCATGAAGAATTACGCGTTGCCATAGAACGCTGGGGGGTACGTACATCTTGAGCGACACGACACCACGGTTTCCTCGCCAACCCGTACTGTTTTGCGATTTTGACGGCACGATCACGCTAAGCGACAACATCGTCGCTGTCATGAAACATTTTAACCCGCCAGGCTGGGAAAATATCGTCAAAGACATATTGAGCGAGACCAAATCCATCCAACAAGGCGTCGGCGAAATGTTCCAACTGTTTCCTTCCTCGATGAAAGAGGAAGTGACGTCCTATATCCTCAATAACGCCGGTATTCGTGCCGGATTCCCGGAGTTGCTGGACTGGTGCAAACGAAACGACGTCCCTTTCTACGTCACGAGCGGCGGCATCGATTTTTTCATCTATCCGTTGCTTGAACCGTTCGGAATTCCGGCTGATCACATCTATTGCAACGGCAGCGACTTTAGCGGCGAAAACATTACGATTACTTGGCCGCACTCCTGCGACGAGGAATGCGATCACGGCGGTTGCGGCATGTGCAAGACGGCGGTGATTCGGCGTTTCCCGACCGACCGATATTACCGGATCTTAATCGGCGACAGCGTTACCGATTTCGCCGGCGCGAAGCTCGTCGATCTTGTGTACTCCCGTTCCCACTTAACGGACAAATGCCAAGAGCTCGGCCTTCCGCACATCCCGTTCGATACGTTCCACGACATCATCCGACACCTTGAACAAGGAGGCCGATCCGAATGAGTTTCGCGGCTATTACGACAGAAGAAAAACAACGGGTGATCGGCGAGCTTTCCGCCGTCAAAGCGGATTTCGCATCGCGCGGCTTCTTTCCGGGCACTAGCGGCAACCTTTCCATGAGAGTCGGCCCTTACTCGCCGGAACGGTTTTATTTCGCCGTAACGGCAAGCGGCAAAGATAAATCCAAATCGACTCCCGAGGATTTCATCTTCGTCGATCAGAACGGCAAACCTTGCGAATCGACTACGCTTAAGCCATCCGCGGAAACGGTCATTCATAACGAGATCTACCGGCTGACCGGTTGCGGCGCCATTTTCCACATCCATTCCGTCTTCAACAGCCTTGTATCGGAAATGTTCTGGGAGCGCCGTGCCGTCCCCGTAGAAGGCGTCGAGCTTATCAAAGGCTTGAATATCTGGGAAGAAGAAGCGGTCATCGACATTCCGATCCTGTCCAACTTCGCGGATGTTCCGCGGATCGTTCCGGAAATTTCGGAGCGCATGGTCGACCGGATTCCCGGCATTCTGTTGCGCAAGCATGGAATCTACGCTTGGGGACGCGACGCATTCGAAGCCAAACGGCATCTGGAAGCTTTCGAATTCCTTTTCGAATACGTGTATCGCTGGCAACTGCTGAAGTACGGCAAATAGTCGTTATATAGAATAAAACTCCGCCTCCTAACTTGTTCGTTACAAGTTCGGAAGCGGAGTTTTTCTGCTTTGTTAAGCGTTAATCGGCATATCCGACATCCCTTATCGCCCCGTGCGAAACTTCTGGGCGTGAAGACGGGCTTCCTCTACGTTCGTCACGCGATTGCGGCTCCACTCCAAAAGGATGCGGTCAATGTACCGAAAATGGAGCTTTCCGGCAAACACGGATTCTTTCAGCGCGAAACGAATAAGCTCGTCGGGATATTGATCCTGATCCAGCCAACCGTTCATGATTTCGTATTCCGTCGGCGTTAGCGGACGTCCGAACTCTTGCTCGAACAGTACGAAAAGATTGGAATTGCCCGTCTTGTTCGCGAACGGCGCAACGTTGGATGGCTCAGGCGGCTCGCGGCGTGCGGTTTCCCCCGTCCCCGTATCGTTCGGCGTTGCTACGTTCGAACCGTGAAGCGGAAGCTCGCCGTCGGCGAGCAGTTCGCCGATTTTGCGGAACAGCCCGGACAAATTGTACTTTTCGGACTGAACGCCCGACTGCGGGTCGAACACTTCGTCTATCGTCACCAAACCTTGCTTCATGAGCTTTTGCAGCGTTTGCCCGACAAGCGCGGGAGAACAACCAAGCCGCTCCTGAAGCTGTTCGATCGTCGGAAAATCATTCTGTTCGAGCTGGCGATAAGCGATCAGATGCAACAGCAGCATCCCCTCGGTATCGCTAAGCCTCAGAGCCCGATAAGTGCGCAACAGAGCGTAGGGGATGCTGACGGCACCATCCATATAAGCTTCGGCCATTCCCCTTGCCAATGCGTTACGGTCGTTCATAACCCGGATTCACTCCTTATGACACCATTACGGGTAAAGTCAATCTAACGTTCGAGAACCTCTTATGGAGATTCCGCTTCATCCGCCGGACGTTCAAGTACAAGCTGGTAAGTATCTCTAGCGATCAATAACTCCTCGTTCGTAGGGACGACCAAGACGCTTACTACGGAATCGTCCGTAGTAATCCTTCGAGGTTGCGACGATCTAACCGCGTTTCGTTGCTCTTCTAACCGTACGCCGAAGAACGTCAGCCCTTTGCACACTTCTTTGCGGAGCGCATCCGAATTTTCTCCAACGCCCGCCGTAAAAATGATCGCATCTACGCCATCCATCGCGGCGATATAGGCTCCGATATATTTGCGAATCCGGTAAGCGTACATCTCGAAAGCCAGCTTTGCTTTCTCGTTGCCTTCGTTCATGGACTCCACGATCTCGCGCATATCGCTGCTGATCCCCGAAATTGCGAGTAACCCGCTATGTTTATTCAGCATGGAATTCACTTCGTTCAGCGTGAGTTCTTCTTTGTTGATCGTGAACGGCACGACGGCCGGATCGAGATCGCCGCTTCGCGTCCCCATCATTAGCCCCTCAAGCGGAGTCATTCCCATGCTCGTGTCGAACGACTTTCCATTGAGAATAGCCGCACAGCTCGCTCCGTTGCCGATGTGGCACGTAATCAATTTTAACTCTTCAAGAGGACGCTCAAGGAATTCCGCCGCGCTTTTACTCACGTAATCATGCGACGTGCCATGAAAGCCGTATCTGCGGATCTTGTGTTTTCGGTATAACACGGTCGGAATCGCGTACATAAACGAGCTGGGCGGCATCGTCTGATGGAACGCCGTATCGAAGACGACGGCTTGCGGTACGTCGGGCAAGTTCGCTTCTACCGCGGCGATACCCATCATGTGAGCAGGATTGTGCAGCGGAGCCAGATCGAACAGCTTTCGTATTTCGAGCTTGACGTTCTGATCGACCAGAACGGAGCGGCTAAACGTCTCGCCTCCGTGCACGACCCGATGACCGACGGCTTGAATATCCTGAATGTTTCGCAGGACGCCGAACTTCTTGTGCGTCAGCATATCCAATACCTTCTTGATAGCGGTCGTATGGTCCAATATTTCGCTCACTTCCCGGACTTCCGGTTGGTGATCGACCTCGTGGGTCAAGATGGACGAATCCATTCCGATCCGCTCCACTCTTCCCTTGGCTAATACGTCCTCGGTCTTCATATTGTAGAGCTGGTATTTAAGCGAGGAACTCCCCGCGTTAATAACGAGTATATTCATAAGATTCGTTCACCATCCTTGTCGTACTTGAAGAAACCTATCCCGCTCTTGATGCCTAGTTGCCCCGCGCGAACTTTTTTCTTCAGCAGGAAAGACGGCCGATATTTCAGCTCCCCGTATTCGCGGAACATTCGATCCAGCGCGGCAAGAACGGAATCCAGCCCGAATCGGTCGGCCATCTCAAGCGGTCCTGCCTCGAAACGGTACCCCAATCTCATCGCATCGTCGATATCTTCCGTCGAAGCGACTCCTTCCTCCAACAGATGGAGCGCTTCGTTGATGAGCAGGCAGACCAGCCTCGTCGTAACGAACCCGGGGGATTCATATACCATGACGCCCTTTTTCTCAAGATTGTCGTCGATAAATTTTTTCGTTTTCGTGAACGTTTCGTCCGAAGTCTGCAACCCGCGAATAATTTCCACGACGTCTATCCGCAAAGCCGGATAGACGAAGTGCATACCGATAACGCGTTCCGGATATCGGCTTACGCCAGCCAACTCCGTTAAGCTTAATGTCGATGTGTTGCTGGCCAGCACGGTGTCGTTAGCCACGATTGCGTCCAACTCGCGAAACACTTCCTTCTTGCTTTCCAAGTCCTCGCTTATCGTCTCGATTACAAGCTCGCAATCCGCCAAAAACTGCAAGGAAGTTTCCATATGTATCCGATTTAACGTCAATTTTTTCTCAGCGGCCGTAATAGCCCAACGTTCCATCTGCCTATCCAGGCTTTGTTCCAGCATCTCCCTCGCTTGTTGAAGCTTCTCGGGCGTTTTCTCCACCAGATGAACGTCCAATCCTTTAACCGCAAGCATTTCCGCAATACTCTGTCCCATTGTTCCCGCGCCCACGACGCCAACGATTTTAAACATGAAGTATGTCCCTCCAGGCCAAGTAACACGGCGAATGCCGTTAAAATAAAGAATAAGATGAGAATCCCCCCTCCGCATTGAGAAAAATCACACTGCGGAAATCGATCGGGTACTCTCATCTTAACACAAACCGAGCTATTCTGCCGAAGCCTCGAACCATTTATCGAATAGTAGTTTCCAGCTCTCGACGTATTTTTCCTGGGTTGCCCATTGAACCATGACAACGGATTCATTGGCACGGAGCGACACCGTTACGGTCGAATCTTTCATTTCCTCCTCGGGTAATTGGTAAGGGATCAATTTGATGCTGCTATCGGTGACGATGACGGCGATATCTTCGTCTTGCGACGTATAGGCATCTATCGCTCTCGGCTCCAAACTCCGCACTTCATCCCAGCTCAACGCTAACGGGTCGTCTTTCACGATCGCCTTCGTTAATTGAACGGAAAGCGCGGGCCAGCTTTGGATGTCCCGAACGGTGGTCAAACCGTTATTACCCGCGGGTTGTTTGGCTACCCAGTTGCCGGCATCCCGAGCGATCACCCATTGATCGACATTCGGCGGCTCGGCGGCATTCGCGCCAAGAGCTTGGGCCAAGGTAAAATTGCCCGCCTTCAGCGCGTTCGCTTGATTGCCTCGCGCTTCCGGGGCAAGGTTGGAAACCTCATTAATCCAAACATCGCTTTGTTCAACAGGTACTCCGTCTTCATTTACGTTGCTGTTCTGAAGAACGGATACGAATTGGTTGCCCGCGTACAACAATTTCTCGTTCGTTCGGGCAAGAGTAGGTTCATTCGCGACTTTTATTTTCTCTTTCCTGACTCCCGATTTTAGAGCTTCCAGCGTTTCGTTTCCTTTGCCCTGCGCGTCCGGTACGGCATCGATTTTCCAGAAATTCGTCTTGTACGGCATCCATATTCCTTGGCCGCTTCTGATGAAAGTCAGCTTCTCCCGCTCTGGCGCGACCATGATCGTCCGATAGGAGCTGCTCGACATCCCGCTTTGATCCTTGTCGGCTCTTAATCCGATCACGACGGCGGAGTGAGGAATCGGATTGATCTCGCGATCGGGGGAAGCCTGCTGACTGGCAGAGGCTTGTTCCGTGGAAAGAGTCTCCTTGCTCGCATTGTCTCCCGTGAAGGTCTTCCAGCTCCATAAACCGATCACGACGGCTACGATCAACAAGAAAGACGTGCTGACGGCTCCCCAGCGAACGAGCAACGGCCTAATCGCTCTGCGATTCGGTTTATCCAGATTTTCGTTAATTCTCCGGCGCAATTCCTCGTCGAATCCATTGCGAATGAGCGGACCGCGCTTGAGCTGGTCGAATAAATCCTTATCTTCCACTAGCGCTTCGCCTCCCTCATCTTGGATAGTTTTTGCCGGGCATGGAACATTCGAGATTTCACGGTTCCTTCAGTTACGTCTAGCACTTGGGCGATCTCTTTCAAAGATAATTGATTATGGGCAAATAAGATGATCACTTCCCTATATTTCTTAGGCAGCTCCAGCACCATTCTCCACATGTCGTTCACGACGGAATTTTCCACGACGTCGTGTTCGACGGAATGGCGTTCTCCGTACTCCTCCACCACATCCGATAGCGTTACCCTGCGGAAAAACGACGATCTTTGGAAGTCGATGGCGGTGTTGCGCGTAATGGTCAATAACCAGGTCTTAACCGAGGCATCCCTGCGAAAAGCGT
The DNA here is from genome assembly GCF_014107495.1 of Cohnella cholangitidis. Lineage (GTDB taxonomy): Bacteria > Bacillota > Bacilli > Paenibacillales > Paenibacillaceae > Cohnella > Cohnella cholangitidis. Next base: position 5,947,579 of record NZ_CP041969.1, on the reverse strand, counting down.
GCATGTTACGATACACTTTAATGAAAACCTCTTGCGTAATATCATCGGCCAAATCCCATTTACGCGTTATACTGTAGGCGTAGTTCCATACATCCTTCCCGTAGGCCGTCATCAATTCGTTGAGCAAGCCTTTATTGTCATCGCTCTCTACCATATATTTAAGGAAATCGAAATTTCGCTGGGAATCCAATGTTGTTGCCACCTCTATTTCATTAGACGATTCAAATAGGCACTAAGTTCAATGCTATCATATTTATTCTTAAATTTGTTGCCCACTATCTTTCGAAAACCTTAAGAAATCATAAAGTGGCTCCCTTCGCGCGCGGGAGTTCCTCCTATGTAATGAGGTCCGGCGTGAGGCGGAGCAAACCCAAAAAGGGATGAAGAAGGGTCCTCCCCTTCCCCACCCCTTTATCGGTTCCACCATCAGGCGATCAAGCAGCCTGCTCTTGCAAAATTTCGCGAAGCCGCTTGCCGGATAAGGTTTCCTCCCGGATAAGATGATCCAGCAATTGATCGAAAGTATGCTTATGCTTTCCGAGCAAAGCTCTGGTCCGATCCGTCAGATCGTTCAGGATTTTACCATTCTCCTCCGACCATTGCTCTTGCGTCAATGCTTGAGGATGAATGATGCCTAGTTCCGACATGCCTGATTCGATCATCGTTCTGACGATGTTCGTGGCCTGTTCGAAGTCGCCTCTAGAGCCCGTACTCCGTCCGCCGTAGAAAATTTCTTCCGCTACCGCTCCGCCCAAAGCGATCATGATCTGTTCTTCCAACACCGCCAGCGTGTACAGATAACGATCCTGCTGCGGGTGGTGCCGGACGTAACCGAGCGCTTGTCCGCGCGGAGTTAAAGAGACTTGAGCTACGCTTTCCGGACGAACGTTCTCTGCCACGATCGCATGGCCGAGCTCATGGATAGCTACTCTTTCCCGCTCTTCGCGAGTCGTTTCCCTGTCCATCCGTTCCCCCATCATCACTTTGTCGATCGCTTGCGATAGATGGGCCGCCTTAATCAAGTCGGATTCGTCCCTCATCGCGTAAATCGCGGCTTCGTTCATGACGCTCTCGAGTTGGGCGCCGGAAAATCCGAACGTCTCGTCCGCTACTTTGCCAAGCGAGGCTTCGTCCGACATCGGTTTATTGCGGGCATGAAGCTTCAGAATGTGCTCTCTCGCCGATTTGTCGGGCAAATCCACTTGAATATGCCGGTCGAACCGTCCCGGGCGCACCAACGCCGGGTCGAGCAGTTCTTTGCGGTTAGTCGCCGCGATAAGCAGCACCCGTACGTTCTCGTCCCCTTGTACACCATCCATTTCCGTTAACAATTGATTAAGCGTCTGATCGTACTCCCGCTGTTGACCTCCGTCCCTTTTGCCGCCGATTCCGTCAATTTCGTCTATAAAGATAATTGCGCTGTTACGCTTAAGTTTAACGGCCTGCTGGCGAGCCTCTTTGAACAAATCGCGGATTCGTCCCGCGCCGACGCCGACGTACATCTCTACGAATTCGCTGCCGGAAGCCGCGATGAACGCGGAATGGGTATATTGCGCCGCCGCCTTGGCAAGCAACGTTTTCCCCGTTCCCGGCGGTCCCGTCAACAGGATGCCCTTCAACGGCCGGATTCCGAGCTTCTGAATCTTGTCGCGATGTACGAGAAAATCCAAAGCTTCCGTTAACTCGCGTTTAGGTTGATCTTGGCCTCCGATATCGTCGAAGGTCAGAAATTCGGGCTTGCGGGCGATCGTTTTCTTCCCCGCCGTGCCCATCGCTAATCCCCCTCTGGTACGCGCGAACAGGAATATCGCCCCAAACATTAACAATCCCATGATCATAATAGCCGGAGGCATTCCGACGTACACTAGAAACACAAGCATAACGACGATGGCTCCGATAGCCATTTCTTTGCCGAAGGAACTCATTTTACGCATTTGGCCACGCTCCTAACGTCGCAGGTTGTCGAGGCAATACGATGAACTTCGCGGCATCTCCGTCCCGCATGGAAATATAAACGTTTTGATCGTCCATATCCGTCGTTACCGTCACGCCCGCGAATTGTTCCGACAGCTTAGCCATCGTATCTCGAATACCCGAGTATTTACGGTTCTCCATCGCTTCCGCCACGTCGAACAGCGCGTAGCTCCAAGCCTTATCCAGACGAGCGTTATCTTGCGATATAGCGGCCGTAGCGGCTAGCTCTAGCTGTTTGCTTCCGATCTCTCCCGCTCCGTCATTTTTGATTTTGCGGTAAACCTCGCCTAAGTCGGCGTCGGCGGCAAGCTTCACGTTTACTTTAACGTGTCCGTTAGACATCTCCACTTGAGCGGATTCAACGCCATCGATCGAATTCGCAACCCGATCTAGCGGTTGCTCGACTCCGTAATGACGGTACGTGAACCATCCGCCGAATAATATGGCGGCCGTAATCGCCGCTGTTATCGTTAAAGGTATGAGTTTCAATTTTTTCATTTCGCCGATCCCCCTATGATGTTCGTAATGGTGTGTCGATTGGGACTGGTCAGTATTGGTCAAACCGGCGACGCATGTTTCCGATCCGACTGCCGGGTACATATAAGAGTATATCAGGAATAGATAGACGAATCGTTAGACGATGGATGGAAAATAAACAAAAAAACGCCTGACGGCGATGGAAAGCAGGATGCGAACGGGCATTGGGAGGATTTTAGCCGCTGGGAACGGCTTAATGAGTTGGTTAATGCCGGCCGGCAAATTCGATCACGTCTATTAAGCCAAGCCTCTGTAATCCTTCCCTTTTTCTACGATGCTTCTAATAACGGTCATGATACCCGTCATCGATAGTCCGTCCTCGCTTAGATCGCATTCCGACCATTCGTATTCACGGCTACCGCCGTTGATTAACACCTTGAGATAATAGGATTCATGAGGTTCCTTGTCGCAAGCCGCGGATAATTCCTTATCGCCTAGATAATTCATCATGACCATTTTCCTATAGATGTTCTGTCGTTCTTCCGCACTCAGCTGAAAAGGTTCAAGGGTGGCGGTCTCTCCGTTATGAAGTTCCTTTACGAGTTTTCCTTCTACCGTATTGATTTCGTTCGATTGGTTCACTCCGTACTTCAAAATAAACTCGAAGCGGTCCTGCTTATGCACGTCGAAGGAAACGTTAAGAACTTCCCATTCCTTATTATCGCCTGTGCACCCTTTTAATACGTATCCTAGTCGCGTAGCGGATTCCGTTCGTTCCAACTCGCCGCAGGAATATTCGCTGACCCTGCCGCTGCCGAACTTGTCCTCCGTATTGTCATATCGGAATTGAATATGCCCGTCGGTCAACGTTAAATCATAAAAAATAGGATCTCCTTCGATCGTATAACGAACGATTCGGATCGAACCTTCTTCGCGCTTGCCGGCCAGTTGAACAAACTCATCCATTCGCTGAAGGTACTTAACATTGCCGTGAACGTCAATGACGTTGCCTTCCTCGGCGATCTCCATTTTATAGCCGGATAAGGTGCTCTCGTGAACCTGCTGAGAATTCCGATTACCGCAAGCGGTCGAAAATAGGACAAGAACGATAAGTAAAAGAACTATTCTACTCATTGCACACCTCCATGTTTATCGACGATGCAAACTTGCATAAAGTTCCATTGAGCAACAAAAAATCGCCGGTTCCCACTTACCTTCATGGGATACTCGGCGACTCTTTAACTCGATAATACGTAAGTCCTCAGCATATGGCCATCCTCGAAGGAGTAGAAATCGAGCGATTGATGTTGCTTCTCCTTCTCGCTCCAATACCGGATTTCCCATGCGGGCTGGCCCTTGAACCAACCGGGGATAATTCGAATGGGACTCCCGGAATGCTCCTGCGAGAACTTGGCGAGCATCTGTTCCTCGGACATGTTCTCACTTAATTTTTTCCGGACGAGTTCCTCTTGGCGTTCCCAGACCATCCACGTTTCGCCTTCGGAATCTTTACCGGTTACGACCCACACCGTCTCGTCCCACGTATGGGTTACAACGTCGGCGATCTCGCTAAGACCGCCCTGCTCTTTCGCGATGCGAATCGCTTGTTTCTCTCCCGCGCGATATTCCGAATCGGCTGAGCGTACGAACAAGACCAGCGATACGATAACGAATAGGATAAATCCCGTCAATATAACGATCCATCTTCCGAGCGAAAGGGACGGGGTTTTCCGTTGTCCTTCACTGCGGCTTAGATTCATCCGCGTAACCTCCGGAAACAGCGTTCCGCTTCGGCCAAAATCTTCTCTTCGTCTAAAGTCAGCAATTGGCCATCTTTCAATAGTTGTTTACCGTCTACCCATACGTGCGCGACATCCGAGCCTCTGGATGCATAAACCAAATGAGAAATATAATCCGTCTGCGGAACGAAATGAGGTTTTGCGATCGACAATGCGATGAAATCCGCTTTCATTCCCGCTTTCAATTGTCCGGTTACGCCGCCTAACCCGATGGATTGCGCGCCGTATACGGTTCCCATGCGCAGCGCTTCCGCGGCGGGAATTACCGTCGGATCTCCGGATACGCCTTTGTGAAGCAACGCGGCCATGGAAATCTCTTGGAACAGATCGAGATTGTTGTTGCTTGCCGCGCCATCCGTTCCTAATGAAACCGTTACGCCCGCTTTAAGCAATTCGGGTACTCTCGCGACACCGCTTGCCAGCTTCAAGTTGCTGACCGGGTTATGGGAAACGGCTACATTGCGTTCGGCCAGCAACGCGATTTCTTCGTCGGTCAAGTGCACCGCATGCGCCACTAGAGTCGGGCGGCTAAACATCCCCAGACGATCCAAATGTTCAACCGGACGATATCCGTAATCTCTAACGTTTTGCTCCACTTCCGCGAGAGTCTCGGACATATGCGTATGCATAGGCAAATCTAGCTCGTGAGCGGCTTCTACGAACTTCAAAATATAATCCGGCGGGCACGTGTAAGGAGCATGCGGCGAAATCATGACGTTGATGCGGCCGTCCGCTGCACCGTGCCAATCTTTGGCGAATTGAACCGCATCTGCCAGCTTAGCCTTCTGCACGTCTTCCGGACATAAGCCGATGACTCCCCTCGTTAAGCTAGCACGCTGCCCGGATTGCTCGACGACCTCTGCCACGCGATGCATATGATCGTACATATCGACGAAAGTCGTCGTTCCGCTCTTGATCATCTCGGCGGCAGCCAAAGCCGAACCCCAATAGACATCGTCTCCCGTGAACTTGGCTTCCGTCGGCCACATATGATTTTGCAGCCAATCCTGCAGAACCATATCGTCCGCCAAACCGCGCAGCAGGGACATCGCGGCATGACCGTGCGTATTGACTAATCCCGGCATGAACAATAGCCCGTTGCCATCCATGATTTCCGTAGCCGACTGTACTTCCCGATCGGGAGCTTCGCCTTTCCCAAGACCGGCGATTAAATGGCCTTCGATCGCCATCCAGCCTTTGAATTGCGGCAATTGCTCATCCATAGTTACGAAGATTCCATTTTTGATTAACATACGAGTCATTGGGTTTCGTCCCCTTCTTTAGATCCATTTATATTGTCCATGTAGTAAGCAAGGCTGAGAAGCTCCGCGGTAAAATCGGCATTATGAATTCTTACTCCCGGAGTCGCCTTAAGCACGACCGGGGCGAAATTCAATATCCCGCGAATGCCCGCGGCCACGAATTGATCCGCGACGTTTTGGGCTTCCGCGGCAGGTACGGTAATAATGCCGACGGAAATGTCCAATCTTTTGACGGAATCCGAAAGTTCTTGCATCGGTTGTACGGTCAATCGGTTAATAAGAGTCCCTTTTTTGCTCGTATCCGCATCGAACACGGCAACGATCTTCATGTTGTCTTTAATATACATGTTGTAATTGCACAATGCGCGGCCCAAATTACCGGTACCGACCAAAGCGACGTTCATCGTCTTGTCCAATTTGAGAATTTGACGAATTTTTTCGATCAAATAATCCACATTATAACCGACGCCCTTGCGGCCGAACTCGCCGAAGTACGCAAGATCTTTGCGAATTTGCGCTGGGTTAAGATCCAGCTTCTCTCCTAACTCTTGGGAGGAAACGGTCTGGATGTTGCTCAGGCTTAACTCGTTCAGAAAACGTAAATAAATCGGTAGCCTTCTCACGACTGCTTCGGAAATTTTAATGGGTTTCATGCGTCTCTCCCTCTTCTTGAGCGGCAACGGGCTTTAACCAGGAATCGATTCTTGCGGACATCGCCGCAGTCGGTAGGTGTTCCATTTTGGGACCGGGTAAGGAATACAAAAAATATTTACCGTAATTCGTGTCAATGACTCTGGTGTCGTATATGATTACGATTCCGCGATCGGTCGCCGTTCGCACGAGCCGACCGAAGCCTTGTTTAAACCGGATAACCGCTTGAGGGAGCGAGAGCTTCATGAACGGGTTTTTGTTCTCCGACAGCAATTTCTCCGACTTCGCTTCGGCAACCGGATGATTCGGCGGTTGGAAGGGAAGTCGTACGATCACAAGGCATGTCAGCGCGTCTCCCGGAAGGTCGATTCCCTCCCAGAAGCTGCTCGTCCCGAGCAAGACGGACGAGGGCTGTTTTACGAATTGCTGGGTTAATCTGCTGCGGCTGCCTCCGTCCATTCCTTGGCCCAACACTTGAATGCCGCTATCCACAAGCCGTTCTTTGAGCGGCCCGTAGACGGTCTTGAGCATTCGGTGAGAGGTGAACAGAACGAGCATCCGACCGCCGACGGTCTTGGCCGTTTCCTGCAAAGAATCGATTAACGCGTTCAAGAATACCGTTTCGCCGTCTCTGCCTTTTATGCCGGGAAAATCTCTAGGAATCAGCACGAGCGCTTGATCCCTATATCGGAACGGAGATGGCAGCATCGCGGTTTTGAGCCGTCCGCCTTTGTCCGCTTCGTCAAGGCCGAGCTGTTCCGTCACGTAACGGAACGATTTGTCGATCGTTAACGTAGCCGAGGTCATTATAACGCTAGCTTTGCGCTCGAACACGCCTTCCCTGAGAAGTTCGCTTACGTCCGCAGGCACTCCGTAGATCCAAACCGATCTCCCCCGGTATTGCGAATGCCCTTCTACCCAATAGACGAACTCCGGCTTGCCTAACGTCACGAACGATTGCGTATCCGCCCTTACGTTCGCCAAATCTTTCACTACGCCGCTTAAATCGGTCAGCATCCCTTGCAGGCTGAGCTCGTCCGCCTCTTCCCGAATCTCCGCCGTTAATTTCTCCAGAGGCCGAATGAGATCCGATAAGAGCTGGATGACGTTGTTGCCATCAACGGATAAGCTATCCCAAGATTCGGGCAAATCGTTCGGCTTAAGCCTCAAAGTGAGATTACCCGTTTCATCGGCGGCCGCGTTGGCGGCTAGCAGTTGATACAACGCCTCCATCCATCGTTCCCATGCTTCCCGGATCTCCTGAACCGTAGGAACGAGAACGTCCAGCTTCTCCGCCCACGCGCTCGAATGACCGGTTCCCATGGCCGCAACCGAGCCGATGAGCTGAGGGAGCAATCCCGTTCTCGCGTCCTTCCAGATTCGCTGCAGGGGGACTGCCAGAGAGGAATGTCCCGTCTTCTGTCCGAGATGGTGGCTGGCCACCTCTTCAAGATGGTGGGCTTCGTCTACGACCAATCGGTCGTAGGAGGGCAGAAGTCTATGCTCCGCGCGCAAATCCGTAAACAATAGAGCGTGGTTCGTAATAATCAAATCCGATTTGCCCGCTTCTTGCCGCGCGCGATGATAGAAGCATCTTCTGAACCAAGGGCAGGCACGGTTCAGACAGGATGCCGCGTCGCTGGAAACCGCATCCCATTCGTCTTTATTGCGTCCCCCGACGTTCAGCTCTTCGGATTCGCCTCTAGTCGTTTCCCCAAGCCATACCGTCATGCCTCCGCGAGTAACCGCTTCTTCCCTGCTCATGGCATATTCGGGAATTTGCTGCCGGTTCTCGAACTTCCTCAAGCAGAGGTAGTTGCTTCGCCCTTTGAACACGGAAGCGCGAAAAGGAACCGGTATCGCATTGTGCAGCAAGGGCAAGTCGCGTTCCCGCAACTGCTCTTGCAGCTGAATCGTGTGCGTGCTTACGACGACCTTTTTGTTTTCCTTCAAACCGTAATAGAGAGAAGGAAGTAAGTATCCTAACGATTTGCCTGTTCCGGTACCGGCTTCTACTAACAGATGCGAATCGTCTCGCAGTGCGCCGAATACTTGCTGAAACATGATGTCCTGCCCTTCCCTTGTTTCATAAGCAGGAAACATCGTCTTCAAATTGTCTTGAACCGCCGTTAAGTAATGCTCGAAATCCATATCTTTAAGCAGTTCCGACGCTTCGCTCTCTACATCGGGGCTGTTCATCGCCGACTCTTCTCCCCAATCCCCCACGTTCATGGCGAATTGGCGGAAATGGTGAATTCCGTCCTCCGATAGCATCGGTTGCGTCTCCCGCCACGACAATGCATCCGCGATAAGCCAGCCTAGATCGTTACGATCGGGATCAAACATAGCGCTTAACCTTTGCAAGGTGAAAAGGGGAAGTTTGCGAAGCTTATTCAAGCATAGTAGAAACAACTCGGCTGTCGCAAGAGCGTCGCTATCCGCCTGATGGGGACGCTCATGCTCGATGTTCAGGGATTGGGTAAGCGAAGTCAAAGAGAACGAAGGCAGCGTCGGATAGAGCAGTTTGGCCAGCTCCACCGTATCCAGCATTCTGCCCGTGAACGGTAAATAGCCGCACTTGTCTAAGGCAGCCTGGAGGAAATGCGCATCGAATTCTATGTTATGGCCGACAAGTATAACATTCTGCAACATAGGGACAATATCGTTTAGCACATCTTCAAGCTCCGGCGATTCCTTAACGTCATCGTCTCGTATCCCGGTCAGGCGCGTGATTTCCGCGGGAACCGGTTTGCTCGGCCGCACAAAGCTTGCATACGTGGAACAAACGGCACCCGCTTCGTCGATAAGCGCGAGTCCCGTTTGTATGATTTCATCTTTATCGGACGACATGCCCGTTGTTTCAAAATCGAGCACGGCAAATTTCATTCCCGACTTCCTTTCCTTCCGTAAGGCGGATTACACTTGAACTAACGTTTGTAACTCCGCGCTGCCGAATTGAAGCTGTAGTTGACCGTTTCCTTGCTGTACCGACTCCAGGTTCATTTTGGGATCCATGAAAGCGGGATCGGCTTCCAACGCTTTATGAAAGTAACATTGAGCTTGCTCCAAGTGAGCGTAGATAGCTTGTATGCAACCAAGCGCATTATACGCGATCGCCCGTAATCTGCTTTCTTCCGCTATAGCCGCAATCAATTGAAAATGCCTTTGCGCTTCGTTCCACTGCTTGAGGTGCATCCGCGACATAGCCAAGAACAATCGCGCGCACACGAAGTCCGGATAAGAAGCAACGGCGTCTTCCAATTGATCCGAAGCATGCTTGAACATGTGAAGCTTGAAGTAACCTTGCCCTTTAACGAACGATGCCAGAAATTTATGCGGTTCGGGAGCGATGGATGAAGTCTGTTGCTGGATATCCCGGAATAAACCCATCTTGTCTTCGAACTGTAACCATGACTCAATAATATCATCACTTAACGATTTGAGCATGTCCAATTGTTGCTTAAGGTCGTTTTTTTCTTCCCCGGACGCGTGCGGATAGCGCACGATAAGGTCGTCGAGCATATCGTTCATCGTCGCGAACCATTGTCGAATCATAAAATCGTCCCCCTACACGATTGTGTAAACAATCGGCCTCGTAAGCACCAGCTTCGCAGTGAAACTGTACTGCTCATTCTGCGTCTCCGGCTAGGGTTTCATACGTGTTACAAAACGGTCGAATGCGGTTCTTCCGCCAACAATTTGACAACTTGATTGCGCTCATCCATAATCGCTACCCTTGGATGGTGCCGACGTGCTTCTTCATCGCTCATGAGACCGTAATTGATGATGATGACTTGATCTCCCGGTTGCACGAGCCTTGCGGCTGCGCCGTTCAAGCAAATAACGCCCGAACCGCGCGTCCCGGGATAGCGTATGTCTCGAAGCGCGCTCCGTTATTATTGTTGACGATCTGAACTTTCTCATCGGGCAAAATATCGACCAATTCAAGTAAATCCTGGTCGATGGTCACGCTGCCGACGTAATTCAAATTCGCTTCCGTTACCGTTGCGCGGTGTATTTTGGCTTTCATCATTTGGCGAAACATATATCTGCACCTACTTCCGCTGGATTAATCAGCCTATTATCGATAAGACGAGTTTTTCCGAATCGTACGGCTACCGCGATTAACAAGCGACCATCCGCCTCGCTGAGCGGCCGATCCGCTTCCGCAGGGACTAGATCAGGATACTTCAGAACGTCCACGTAATCAATATCCGCGAGCGGAGCGCGCCGAATTTCCTCTTGAAGGCGTTGAATGGTCTGTTGCGGCGTCATGCCTCCGCGAATCCATTCCGTGACCCTAGATAACGATTGGGATAGAACTAGCGCTTGTTTTCTTTCCTCCGGTGCCAAATAGACGTTCCTCGAGCTAAGCGCCAATCCATCCTGCTCGCGTACGATCGGACAAGGAACGATTTCGACGGGAATGTTCAGATCCCTCACCATCGTGGCAATGACGGCGATCTGTTGGGCATCCTTCATTCCAAAATATGCGCGATCCGGCTGCACGATATTAAACAGCTTCGTAACGACCAAAGCGACTCCGTCAAAATGGCCGGGTCGGCTCGCTCCGCACAACCGTTCGGTTACGTCCGAGACGGTGACGCTTGTTGCCCGCCTGCGAGGATACATTTCCTCTACGGAAGGAATAAAGACGAGATCGGCGCCGGATCGTGCCGCAACGTTCAAATCGCGTTGCTCGTCGCGCGGGTATTTGTCCAGATCTTCGCCGGGCCCGAATTGGGTCGGATTGACGAATATGCTTAATACGGTTAAGCCATTGTCCGATGAAGATTGGCGCAGCAAGCTCGCATGGCCATCATGCAGATAACCCATCGTCGGCACGAATCCGACCGTCGGGTTACCCGTCATCGCCGATTTGCGGGCGGCGATTTCCTCTCTCAATTCGGCTATGGTCCGTATAATCTTAGGGGTCATTTTCCTTCTCCTCCATACAATTTGTTCATAGCGCTATGCGTAGAGGATTGGTTTAACGGAAAGGAATGCTTTTCTTCGGGAAATGCCTTCGTTTTTACGTCGTCTACGTATTGGGTAATCGCGGAACGGATCGTATCTCCGATATTCGCGTAGGTCTTTACCATTTTTTGTCGCGGATTCCCGAACCGAAACGCAGGATATCGTGAAACACGAGCACTTGGCCGTCGCAGCCTCTGCCGGCGCCGATCCCGATCGTCGGAATGCCGATCGAATGCGTCACGGCCGCCGCCAGCTCCTCCGTAACGAGTTCCAGCACGATGCCGAATGCTCCGGCTTGCTCGAGCGCTTGGCGTCCTGCAGCATCTTCTCCGCCTCTTCGCTGCTCTTGCCCTGTACCCGATAGCCGCCGATCTGATGTACCGACTGAGGCGTTAATCCGATGTGTCCGAGAACGGGAATTCCCGCGGACGTGAGCAGCCTGATTTCCTCGGCCAACTCCGCTCCGCCTTCAAGCTTGACCGCGTGCGCGCCGCCTTCCTGCATCAGCCGAGCCGCATTTCGCAGCGTGGCTTCCGGTCCGAGCCGGTACGTAGCGAAAGGCATATCCGTCACGACCATCGTTCCCGGCGCTCCCCGTACGACGGCGCGAGAATGATAGATCATGTCTTCCAGCTTAACGGGAACCGTCGTATCGTATCCGAGCACCACGTTGCCTAACGAATCGCCGACCAGGATCATATCGACGCCGGCTTCCTCCGCGAGCATCGCCGATGGATAATCGTAAGCCGTCAACATCGCGATCGGCTTGTTTTGGGCTTTCATCGCTTTAAGCCGCGGAAGGGTCAATGCTTGTTTCATGGGGAACATCCTCCTATAAGTTACAGGATATAACAACAAAAAAAACCTAATTTGCCCATGAGCAAAAAAGGTCTCCATTCAACATAGAACGTCCTTCACGTCCTTCTGTCTCGGTCCTTTCGGCTCAGAGCAGAATCCGCCGCGAATCATTTGACGGTATTCGATTGCATTGCATTCTTCGTTAACATGTATTACGCATTGGGGCAAGTGCGGTTCACCAATCCGGCAATACCACCTCGCACACAGATTATAACAGAATTCGGGTTCGCCGTCTACGAACCGCCAACCTTAGCTTCCCCGATTTCCGCCGAATAGATCGTTCGATAGGTTCCGTCCGGCAACTCGACTTTTAAACCGCCCGTCTCATCCAACTCTCTCGGTATTCCTTTAACGGAACCTTGCGGCGTATAGAGCAACGTCTCGTTGTTCAACGTGACGGAATGCGCCTCCCATAGCGAACGGATCGGCGCGAACCCTTGCTCTAAATACAAACCGTAGAGACGCTCGAATTCCTCGAGTATGGTTGCGATCAACTCGCTGCGATTGACCGCGTTACCCGACGACATCTTGAGCGAGATTGCCTTCTCCAACAACTCGGGAGGATAGTCTTCCTCTTCCAGATTAACGGATATTCCGAGCCCGACGACGACATACCGCAGTCTCTCGTCTTCCGCTGCCGATTCCAGCAAAATTCCGCTTATTTTTTTGCCGCCGACAAGAAGGTCGTTAGGCCATTTGATTCCGATTTCGACCGGGACTTCGCGGGAGATCGCCCTGCTCAACGCAACCGCCGCCAGCAAAGTCAATTGCGGCGTTAATTGCAAAGGCACAGGAGGACGAAGCAGCAAGCTCATCCATACCCCTTTGCCGGCAGGGGATACCCAATGGCGCCCCATTCTGCCTCTTCCGTTCGTTTGTTGTTCGGCGATAACGAGCGTACCCTCTGGCGCCCCTTGCTCCGCTAACCGACGTAGCTCATCTTGAGTCGAAGGCACGACGTCAAGAACATGCAATTGCCGTCCGAACAGATTTGTCTTGAGCTTAGGCAGCAGTTCTTGGATCGACAACCGCGAAGGTTTCCCGGTCAAGCGATAACCGAGACGGGGGACGGCTTCGATATGGTACCCCTTAGCTTCCAGCTTGCGTACCTGCTTCCATATGGCCGTCCGGCTGACGTTAAGCTTGCGGCTGATCTCCTCGCCGGAGACGTATTCGCCTGCCTCGGCCTCTAATAGACTTAACAAGCTATCGTTGCTCATCTTTCCTCTTCCCTGCTTTCCGCGCTCTCTTTGGCCGCTACCGAGAGCAGTGCGCTTTTGTCGTTCGGAACGATTCCGAAAGCCACCGCCTCCAGCAATCGTTGAAGCATTTCCGTAATCCACGGTCCCGGCCGCCTGCCTAACGCGCGCGTCATTTCGTCTCCGCGAACGTTCAAATCCGAGATCGAGGTTACCGGCAATTGTTCCAGCCAATCCATGCAATCGGCCGCGGATCCATTGCCGCATGCCTCGTTCATCTCGATCCAGTCCTCGGAAAGCGTGCGGCCGCGTTGCAGAACGGCGAGGGTCCAGCCCTCCCGGAACGAATGATCGTCATATTCGTTTAACTGCTCGCTCATGCCTACGATTCCCGCGATCCGCGTTGACCGTCTGCCGCTAATGCGCAACGTACGGAATAACTCCGCGCAATCCTTCTCGCTCAAAGCCATTCCCGTAAGCAAAGCGGCCCACCGTAAATCCGGATCGGAAATCGCGGGAAGCTGCGAAAGGTTACCCATCGTCGCTTCATCGGAGTAGGCCATGCCCCACCGATCCCATTCCCAAGAGAGCCTGTTGAACCGATATCTCTCCGCTGCCGCCTTGAAAGCTTCGGGCAACGGCTCTATCGCATGCTCGAGAAGACCGCTTTTGAATAAATAATGACAAGCTTGATCCGGACCGCATCCCGCCATCATCTTATCCCATTCCGCCGCAACCCGTTCTATCGCAACATGCTTCAGGTTTTCCCGATGCGATACGACTGCCTGCCATACTTCGGGCAGCAAATCGAAATCGAACTCGGCCGCGAAGCGGATCGCCCGAAGCATCCTCAGCGCATCCTCGCCGAAGCGTTCCGACGGCTCTCCGACGCATGCCACGACCCCGGCGCGCAAAGCGTCCTGCCCGCCGAAAGGGTCTACGACTATGCCGTCGGAGCCGATGGCCATCGCGTTAAACGTAAAGTCCCGCCTAGCCAAATCTTCGCGAACGTCAAGCACGAACGCGACTTCGTCCGGCCTGCGGGAATCGGAATAGCCGGATTCCCGGCGGAAAGTCGTCACCTCGAAAGGGCGGTCGCCTTCCATGACGGTTACCGTGCCATGCTTGATTCCGGTAGGCAAAGTTCTCGAAAACAAGGCCATCACTTGTTCTGGGTCGCGGAGGTCGCGATATCGATATCGCGAATCGGCCTACCGATCAACCGGTCTCTCACGCAGCCTCCGACCATGTAGGCTTGATAGCCGCCCGCCTCGATGCGACGGACGATTTCCAGCCCCTCGGCCCATAACGAATCGTCTTGCGTTTCTAACATGCTCTCGTTCCTCCGGTTACGCGGCCGCTTGCGCGATCCGCATCTTAAACGTTGCAGACAGGTACTTGGGCCGGAAGAGGCATACCGAGCACGCGATAATAGATTTCCTCGTATTGCGCGGTAATCAGCTTGTCGCAGAAGACGTTATGAGCCCGCTGGATGCACGCTTCCCGGAAATCCGCGTACAACTTCTCGTTCGACAACAACTTCAACGCGTTATCCGCCATTTCACCGGTATTGCCGATTGCCGACAGGAATCCGGTCTTCCCGTGCTGCACCAGCTCGGGAATGCCGCCGGCCACGGATCCGATCGTAGGCACTCCGCATGCCATCGCCTCCAAAGCGACGAGCCCGAAGCTTTCTTTCTCCGAAGGGAGCAGCAATAAGTCCGCTATGGAGATGACCTGCGCCACATCGTCCTGTTTTCCCAAAAAGCGAACGCGTTCCGCAAGACCCATCGCTTGGATTTTCGTCTGTATTTTCGGCAAATCGGGCCCCTCCCCTACGAGCAGCAGCTTTGAAGGGGTTTTTTCGTTAACTTTGGCGAAAATATCGACGACGTCGGCCGTACGTTTAACGGGCCTGAAATTTGAAATATGCATCAATACTTTTTCGTGAGGATCGGCGTAATCTCGGCGCAAATCCGTGCACTCGCGCGGATAATAGATTCGTTTGTCCACGAAATTGTAGGTTAAATCGATTGGTTCTTGTATATCTAACAGCTCGCGCGTTTCTTTAATCAAATCGCGGCTTACCGCGGTTACCGCGTCGCTCTGGCGAATGCCTAACCGAATGATATCTTTTAGCGTCTCATCCTGCGCCAATACGGTGATATCCGTTCCATGCAGCGTCGTAACGACCTTAAGATCGTCTCCTGCCATCTGCTTCGCCAGAATCGCGCAGATCGCATGAGGCACGGCGTAATGTACGTGAAGCAAGTCGAGCTTCTGCAGCCTTGCGACTTGATTCATTTTGCTGGCTAACGACAAATCGTACGGCGGATAACGAAACACGTAATAATCCGACACTTCCACCTCGTGATAGAAGATGTTGCGGCGAAATTTGCCTAACCTGAACGGCATGCTATGCGTAATAAAATGTATTTCGTGGCCTTTCTCCGCCAGCAGCTTGCCGAGTTCCGTCGCGACTACGCCCGAGCCTCCAAGCGAAGGGTAGCAAGTGATGCCGATTTTAAGCGGACGGTTCATGACAATCCCTCCCATCTTGTTGCGCCTTACGTTAATATATTCCCCTAGGATTCGCCATTAGAAGCGATCGAGCGAAATCGGCCCCTTGGCGATAAAGCCTTCCGCGTACCCGTATTTCTTAGCTTGTCCAAGCAGACGGTCTCTTGCCACGATATTGTCCAGATAAGCTCCGGTAAGTGGCGTCTCTACCCAATCGTCTCCGCCGCTCTCCGGCATAAATTGCGAGCGGTATGCTCTCAAAGCATTCATTTTCGTCTCGTGAACGTCGCTTATGTCCGTTAACAGCTGCGGAGTATGCGCGTCGTTAATAAAATAGAAAAATAACTGCTCTATCGTCCAAGCGGCAGCTCAGGCATATATCTTCTGAGTTTCGCGTTGAATACCGCTTCTTCTGCCATTCGGCTGCACGTAATATGGTCGGGATGCCGATCCAAGAAATAGGGAGCGAATACGAGTCGAGGCCGGTATTTACGAATACATGCAACCAATTTATCCGTCTGCTCGGAGCTAACGGCCAAGCCTCTGTCGGGCAAGCCTAAGTTGTCGCGAACGGCCAAACCGAGCACGGCGGAGGCTTCTGCGGCTTCCCTTTGACGAGTGTCGACGTTGCCGTTGGAAGACATTTCGGCGTACGTAAGATCGACGATGCCGACCTTTAGGCCTGCTCCCGCATGTTTGGCGATCGTTCCGCCCATGCCGATCTCCGCGTCGTCGGGGTGCGCTGCGAATATGAGAATATCCAATTGATCTTGCCCGTTCACGTTCATCTCGCCGTCATCCTTCTAGTCCAGGCTTATATTTATGTACAAGCTCGCGCCAAGCGAAGTCTCCGCGCTCCAGCGCCTTCACGAGCAATTCGCCCGTGGCGACGTTCGTCGCGACCGGAATGCCTTGAACGTCGCATAACCGCAACAGCGCGATAATGTCCGGCTCATGAGGCTGCGCCATTAACGGATCCCTGAAAAATAAAATAAGGTCCATCGTATTTTCCGCGACTCTCGCTCCGATTTGCTGGTCCCCGCCAAGCGGTCCCGACATGAATCTATGTACCTGCAGCGAGGTGTTCTCCATAATTCGCGTGCCCGTCGTACCCGTGGCGTATAAGCGGTGATGTTGCAATACATGCTCGTATGCGATCGCAAAATTAACCATTTCGTCTTTTTTGCGGTCATGCGCGATAAGTGCGATATCTATCATCGTTGGTCATCCTCTCGTCGTATGCTAATCCAAGAAATGCTCGAAACCGTATACCATGCCGGTCACGTTCATGATCTTCTTGATCGCCGTGTTTACGCCGGGCATATACCCTGCACGATCGTAGGAATCGTGACGGATTTTCAAAGTTTGGCCGAATGCTCCGAACACCACCTCTTGCTGTGCGAATACTCCAGGCAACCTAACGCTATGTATGCGGAAACCGTTATAATAGCCGCCTCTTGCGCCTTCGATAAGCTCTTCCTCGTTCGGATTGCCTTGACGCAGCTCTTGCCGCGCTTCCGATATCCACTCCGCCGTCTTAACGGAAGTTCCCGAAGGGGCGTCTAATTTTTGGTCGCCGTGGTATTCAATGATTTCCACATGGGGAAAATACTTTGCAGCCATCGCCGAGAACTTCATCATCAGGATCGCCCCGATCGAGAAGTTAGGCGCGATGAGACCGCCGATGCCGAGCTCGCGGCATTGCTTGTCCAGATCGGCTATCTGCTCCGGAGTAAAGCCCGTCGTTCCTATTACGGGACGAACGCCGTATGCCAGCGCCGTTTCCGTATTCGGCATCGCGGATTTAGGATTCGTGAAGTCTACAAGCACGTCAGGCCGGGTAGACGACAACGCATCCGCTAACACGGGGGAAACGATGACGCCGGTATTAGGCTTTCCGACAAGCGTGCCGGCGTCAATAGGACCCGATGACGTAGCTATGGCCGCGACCAATTCCAGCTCCGGATCTTCCAATACCATTCTGACGACTTCGCGGCCCATGCGACCGGTTGCTCCTGCTACGGCTACGGTAATTTTCTGCGACATGCGATCACCTATTCCTTTTCGAATGATAATGTGAATATTGTTGTTTAAGAAGGCGTCTCCTCTCGGAGCGGACTTCATGCAGCATGCGTTTGGCTTCCTCGTGTTGCGGTTCCAGTTGAAGCGCATCCCGTAAGGATTCGATGGCAAGCTTGTAATCCCTCTGCAACCGATAGAGCGCCCCTAGCATAAATCGCGCTTCCGCCGACAGCGGATCGAGATTCGCGGCCTCCTTCAGCAGCGAGACGCTCTTCTCGACGTCCGGCGATACCATAGATAGATAATGTCTGGCTTCGGCAATTTTCTGCCGGGACACGATCATCCGAAGATTAAGACGATAGGCCTGATCATCCGGACTCAGCTCGACGGCTTTCAGGGCATATGCCATCGCCATCGAAAGCTTGCCGCTTCTTGCGCAAGTAATGGACCCGCTATAATAATACGCCGCATTATCCGGTTCGATCGCAATCGCTTGCCCGAACCAGTGCACCGCCGACTCGAAATCCCCTTCAAAGATGGCTTCATATGCCTGCCGGAGGCACTCTTCCCCGTCCATGCCGACCATCCTCCTTTCCATGAGGGGATAGTTCAGCATATGAAAACTAGGGATTATCGGTGTGCTTCTTCGTCCACCTGTCGGCGTCGCGGGTATTGAATTTATGCATCACCTTGCGATGAGCTTCCGTTAAATCGATCCCTAATGAATTCGCGAAACAGGTCACAATAAATAAAATATCGCCAAGCTCCAGCTCGATGGAATTGTCGGCTTCATCCCTCTTCTTCGGCTTCTCGCCGAATCGGTGATTCACTTCGCGGGCTAATTCCCCTACTTCTTCCGACATTCGGGCGAGCATGGACAGCGGCGAAAAGTATCCTTCTTTGAATTGCGAAATGTAAGCATCCACGTCGCGTTGGATGTCGGCCAGCGTCCTTTCCGTTAACGCTAGATCGGCTATGCGTGACTCTCCCATCGTCCATATCCTTTCGTGAAGGTTTCTCTCCTATGTTAGCGTAAGACGTATACGAAAACAAATGCAATTTTGGAGGTATTGTCCTATGAGTCGATCTAACCTATGGAGCAGCATCAGATCTTGGAGCTTACTTCTCGCAGGCACAGCCTTATATGCTTTCGGTTTGCAATATTTCATCATTCCCAACCTCCTTATGGAAGGAGGAGTAACCGGAGTCGCCGTTCTCCTTAATTATGCATTAGACTTCCCCGTCTGGTTAAGCTCCCTGCTCATCAACCTTCCGTTATTCATACTCGGTTGGCGCCAGCTTGGCAAAGGCGCGATGATCTATACCTTTGCGGGCACGGTGCTGTTATCCTTCTTCCTTTGGATTGCTGAGACGCTCGTTGCTCGCGGATGGCTTACCCCGTTCAAGTCGGAGCAAGATTTCATCCTTGTCGTGCTGTATGCGGGAGTGACGCTTGGAATCGGGCTGGGTCTCGTCTTTCGCGCGGGAGGAACGACGGGAGGGGTAGACATCGTTGCAAGAATATTGCACAGAGCGAGAGGCTGGAGCATGGGACAGATTATTCTGTCCTTGGATGTGCTTATCCTTGGCGTGTCCCTTCTCTTTATTCCGAAAGAAAAAGTTCTTTATACGCTCGTCAGCGTATTTATCGCCTCGAAAATCATCGATTTCATCCAAGAGGGGGCCTATTCGGCAAAAGCGTTCACGATTCTGTGCCAAGCTCCGGACAAACTCGCCAAAGTCATCACTCTTGAGCTTGATCGCGGCGTAACGCTGATGCCGGCGATCGGGGCTTACTCGGGCGAAAATAAAACCATTGTCTATTGCGTCGTCAGCCGCTTCGAAATACGCAAATTAAAAAGCCTCGTCCGTCAACATGACCGGAGGGCTTTTATTGTAATAAACGATGTGCATGACGTCTTAGGGGAAGGTTTCCGCGACGAGTAACTAAGCGAGTTCCTTACGGATTGTTTTTCCACTTATTCAGCCATTTTTGCGCGGCATCCTCCCGTTTAGCCGATGTCCGTCGGTCTTTGCCCGCATACTCGTCGACCTTGTAACGTCTCCAACCGACCCATGTAAGAATGGTGACGATAAAAGAACCCATCATGGCCGACCAACCCCAAGACGGGGGAACTACGTTGACCGGAGGCACAATAGCTGTCGACGCTTCTTTGCCGGGAAACAAACCGTTCAAAGCCTCCCGCAACGGCGGGATCGTTCCGAGCAGCAATTCAGCCGAGGGAGAATCCGCATCATAGATACGACCCGCATAACGCACGACGGAATCGCTGCGCTCGACTTTCCAAGGTTCGGATTGAAGCATAGCCGCCGTGCGGATCAAGCGGTAATGCTCCGTCAGTTGATCGAAGGCAGCTCGAACGCTGCTAGAGACCGGAGAGGTAACGGATGTTGCCTGCGGCATAGCTTTATGGATTTTTACGATATCGTCCTCTATTACCGCCCGGTATTGGTGCCAGATCGGTTTATCCGGATGTGCCAACGCATCGGCAGCCAATCTAAGAGCTGCCGCTCCGGACTTCCATTTCCGTTCATCGGGACGAAGCGCTGCCGACGTACGTTTCAACTCGGTAATGCTGTTTGCTAGGGCATGTATGCCCTCGGCAGTCCCGATTGCTTTCATCGGAAGATTGCGGAATCGGAGTTCGATCTCCTCTAATCCGCCAAGAGCTGCTTCCAGGTTGCCTTTATTCACGGCTTGATACAACGCTTCCGAAGCCGCTAGGAACTTATCTATGGCAGGCGAGCCCGAGCCGCTTCCCGCAACCTTGGTGCTGCCCCAAACGGGCGCCGGTGCGAACGCTAACGGCGCAAGCAGACACGTTACGACGATCCATGTCAAGCGAAGCCTATAGCCTCGGCGAACTTTAGTCTTGAACGAAAACACGGACATCCCCTCCTACCCCATGGATATGAGAGGTTGTCCGCGTTTAGAACGACATCACCTATTCAGTTACTGTCGCGGGTAACGAAGGCGAATTTCGCGATTGCCGCGGATAAGACGCTAAGCGCCGTTAATATAAACGTAAATAGGCCGACATAGAACAAATCGTCATCCAATTGAGTCGGCAAATACGGGTATACGCCGAACGTATAATCCACCGTGTCGTTCAAGAAAGTCCATGCGGCTGCCGCTAACAGCGCCAAGCCGCCGAAAGTGAAGAATCTCGCATAGAGCAAGGCTACGATCGCCATCGCCGTATGGCCGATAATTAGCATCCAATGATCCCATTGCAAGACGTCTCCCTGAGCTTGTCCGGCGAAGATGACCGCCGTTGCCCAAATTCCGTATTTGACCGACGTTACGACGCCCAATGTCTCCACGACTCCTCGAACCCCGTTGACCCAGCCCCGCCGCGAACGTCCCGGCGAAATCCACAACCAGAGCACGGCAAGCGCGAAGAACAAAGATGCGGTCGGACTATCCGGAACGAACGGAATTTGCCAATGCGGATTGTTCTCCCAAGTGCTCTCCAATTGGCCTTTGTACCAATAATATCCGTAGATCGTTCCCGGTATGTAGATGAGCATCATCAACCACAAGGTCGTCGGATGAAGCAGTACGCTGCGCGAAAGCAGCCATTTCAGCCAACTCATGTCGACTACTCCTTTCCAAGTCGTACCTTTATTAAAAAAACCTGACCATTTACGGTCAGGTTTACAGCAGGGCGCGGATTACTCCGCCGCTCCTGCTTTTTGACTGGAAAGCCATGTCGCGATTTGGTCGATTTGCTCCGCCGATAAGCTATCCTTGAACGATGGCATTGCCCCATTGTTCTTACCGTTCGTAACGATCTCGACAAGCTCTTCCTTGCTAAGCACGTCGCCGATTCCGCGAAGCGCCGGAGCGCCGCCGCCTTCGAGCTCAGCGCCGTGGCATGCGATACATTGCGCTTGAGTCATCGTTTCGGTGAATGCCGGATCATCCGCTGCTACCATAGCAGGAATCTTTTCTTTGCCCGGTACCGGACGCGGCAAGCCTTTCTCGACGGCTTCTTCCGCTTTGATTTCCCGTTCGATATGCTCAGGCGTTTGGCCGTTTGCTTCCAGCTCATGCTGGTAGTGGTCCCAAGATACCCAAGTCAGGTAGGCTACGGCCACTAATGATACGATCATTAGCGAGGAAGCGATCGGACGGCGATAAAAGCGACGCTCTTTGCCCGTATCCAGGAACGGAGCGAGCAACAATGCGATAAATGGAATACCGGATAACCCTAGTACCCCTAGTACGATAAAATCTCCCGAAGCGTACGGATATTTCAGTAGCTGGTACAGGAACAAGAAGTACCAGTCCGGCATCGGAATGAACGCGCTGTTAAGCGGATCCGCCGGATATCCGAGCGGTGCCGGTTCGGCTATGACCAGAGTCAAGAACCCGATCAAAACGACGACTCCGACCATCCATTCCTTCAGCAAGAAGTTCGGAATAAACGCTTCCGACTTGCCGGGGAAAGAGGTGTAATCCGGAGGCGTCACATTCGAGTAATCGCGTTTGCGCACGCGAGAATCGCCGATAAATACAATTTTTTCGTTCGGATCATGTTTATGTGCCATCGCTAGTCACTCCCCTCTCTTACAGCGGCCCGGAAATGCCCTGTTTTCGAATCATAAAGAAGTGTCCCGCAAGCAATGCCAACAACGCTCCAGGCAAGAAGAACACGTGGATCGCGAAGAACCGCGTCAGCGTTTGCGCGCCGACGATCGTTCCGCCGTTCATTAGTTCCTTGATGTACTCACCGAGGAATGGTACGGCACCCGCAATTTCCAAACCGACCTTCGTCGCGTAATACGCTTTGTTGTCCCAAGGAAGCAGGTAACCCGTGAATCCAAGACCCAACATGACGAAGAAAATCAACATTCCGACTACCCAGTTCATCTCACGAGGCGCTTTGTAAGACCCGGTGAAAAACACGCGAAGAGTATGTAGGAACATCATTACGATAACCAAGCTTGCTCCCCAGTGATGCATTCCGCGCACGATCGCTCCGAAAGCGACTTGATGCTGCAGATAATCAACGCTGTAATAGGCGTTGATTATGTCTGGGACGTAATACATCGTCAAGAACATCCCCGAGAGGATTTGTATGACGGTGATGAAGAACGTCAATCCGCCGAAGCAATAAACAAAAGCGGAGAAGTGATGCGCCGGGTTAACGTGCTCAGGCACCTCGTGATCGGCGATATCTCTCCACATCGGCGTAATATCAAGACGTTCATCGATCCAGTTGTACATGTTTTTGAACATGGAACGAAACGCCCTCCTTCTATGCGCGACTATTCGGCTCTATCGGTCCAAGATAAACCCAACCGTTTTCTATTTTGACTTCATACTCATCGAGCGACTTAGGAGCTACTACGATGTGTTTGCCGTCTTTCGTATAACGTGCGCCATGGCATGGGCAGTGATACTCGTTCGGTGTTTCCGCTCCGCCCCAGCTTACCATGCAGCCGAGATGCTTACATACGGGCGAAAGCGCGAAAATTTTGCCGTCGTCGCCTTTCGTGATCCATGCCGCAAGCTTCGGGTCGCTTTCGTACCAGCCGTCAACCTGGTGAATTTTGAACTTCACTTCGGTTGGCTCGTTCGTCACCTTGCTCTCTTCGATGACTTTAACGAAGCCGGCCTTTTCTTTCTTCTGCAATATAGGATCTACGGCAAAGCGGATCATTGGTAAAATGGCCCCGCCGGCCATGAAGGCTCCTGCTCCGCCAAGCGTGTAAGACAAAAATTGACGTCTTGACATTTCTTTGCGCTTAACCGGTTTGTGCGTGGTTTCTTGCTGCTTATTGTGGTCCATTCGTTCTACCCCCTTTGCCACACCAATCTCGCGTCCGATACGGACTTAACATTTTGTTCACAAGGACATAACTATAATAGCCCACGCGCTATGGAGCGTCAAGAATAGGGTCGAGACTTTCCTTCCTCGACGGGAATCGCACAACTAAAATGTTCTCAAATTGTCACATTTCACCGTGGGTCGTGTCTGCCTATTGTTTACTCTTTATATCTAAGCTTATGCGTAGTTCCGGCGGATTTACGGATTATTGATGGTTCCGTTAAGCCTGGGGCTTACGCCAGAGCGCCGCCACGGACTTGCTGATCCTCTCGGCGTTCGGCTCTTCTTCCCCCGGACCCGGTTGAATGACTAGATCCGCATTCAGCCGTTCGCCCGCTAATGTAGCCTGTCCGCTAACTACGACGACGAAACGAAAGCCGATTCCCCTCCATTGGCCGATCAACCGATTGATTCTATCCGCGTCCTCTGCTTCGCCCGCTTCATAATGATAAGCGGGCATCGTCACCGTCCGCCCGCGAAAAGCTTGCTCCAAAGGCGCCAGCCATTGTCCTGCGCGCGCGACCTTCTCCGTTGCTTCCCACGGGGTTTCCTCCCCCGTCAGGCCGGATATCGGAATAAGGCACGTATCTAAGTATGGCTGCAGTTCCGGCCAGCTATTTTCATCGATTTCGCTGAATTTCATAATGCGCGCACTCTCCTTGTACTTCTTTACAACCATTCGGCGATGAACGTCATCGTCATATCCGCGAAACCGGGTAACCACTCGTGAGCGAAATCGGGATAAATCTCGACGCGCTTCGGCGAAGCGATTTTGTTATATGCCGCGAATTGAGTGGAAGGCGGAGTTACGGTATCCATTAAACCGGTTGCCATCATGACCTCGCCTTTAATCCTAGGAGCCAGGTGCTGCACGTCGATATAGCCGAGCTTCTCGAACACTTCGTTCTTCCGCTTGTGCTGCGGATCGAATTTACGGAAGTAAGTTCTAAGGTCCTCATACGCGCCAACGTCCAGATCCATCTCCCATACCCGTAAATAATCGCTTAGGAACGGATAAACGGGAGCAAGCTTCGCTATGCGGGGCTCTAGCGCACCGCAAGCTAGCGTCAGTCCGCCGCCTTGGGAGATGCCGATGGCCGCTACTCTAGCCGGATCGACTTCCGGCATCTCCATGACGATACCCGCCAATTGGGCCGCGTCCAGGAACATATGGCGATACAACAAATCATCCGGATGATTGTCGATGCCGCGAATAATATGTCCGCGAAGCGTATTGCCTTTAACTGCTCCGACATCTTCCGATAGTCCGCCTTGTCCGCGGCAATCCATGGAGATCACGCTCACTCCGAGAGCGGCATATGCGACTTTGTCTTGCCAATCCCCCGAATCCATCGATAAGCCGTGAAATTGAAGAATAGCCGGATGAGGTTTTTTCCCTTCTTTGGGCCGTATGTACTTAGCGTGTATTCGCGCTCCCCGCACTCCTGTAAAAAAAAGATGGAAACATTCCGCGAATGGAACCTGAAACTGCGCGGGCACCAGCTCGATCTGAGGGTCGACGCTTCTCATCTCGGCGATAGCTCTCTCCCAGTACTCATCGAAATCCGCCGGCTTCGGACTGATCCCTTCATAAGCGAATAGCTTCTCTAAAGGTAAATCGATTTGTGGCATGCTTGTCTAACTTCCTTTCGCTAGGTTCCTATAAATCTCTTCCATCGCTTCATTATCGTACTCCAAAACGATAAACAATTAAAGCGTCATTTCTAACGCAGCGGCGCTTTCTTAACATGCAAAAAACCCGGTCTCTTCCGACCGGGTCACCATAGAACTTCGGATCATAACCTTCGAAGAGGGAAACGTCCGCGGCCTCTAGCGCTGCATCGTTTTTAATTCATCCGTCAAACGCCGAAACGATTCTACATCTCCTTGCGCAAGCGCATCATCGATCGCATGATAGAGCTTCTCCGTCCGGTAATTGCGCAGCGCTTCGTCCAGGACCATTTCTGCCGCCAATCCCAGCATCGTCTCATAGGCGACTTTCATGTTGTCCATTCGTTGCACCTCCGAAATCCGGCGTTAGGACCCCTCTTAAGGATTCCTTTATTTCTCGCCTTTGCTTACGTAACCGTCTGCCGTTCGCCGCATTCGCCGCGAGATTTCCTCCGTTAATTGCCGGATAACCTATGCTGGAGATCCTAAGCGTAAACTGATCTAACTGTAATGAGCGCACCGGCCTCCCACTAAAGCATATTCATCGTTTTCAGCCCCGTTCAAGACGATAGCCCCCCTGCCGATCAATGTGCCCTTGCCTATCGTTCAACCGTGCATCGATTATTGGAGTTTATGGCAATCGGCGATAAAACGCCTTAAACCGGCGGTTTCCCTAGATTTATCGCATCTTCGAAAGCGAGCGTATTTCCGGAGACAAGCAGTTTTCCTTGCGGGGTCATGATCACTACGCTGTTCCCTTCAGCCGTCTCGCCCCATCGGATCACGCCTAGATGCATAAGCATGACCAATACCCGTCGTTCGAGAACATCTTTCTGGGTGTCGTAATAATAGGAACGAACGATCGGCTGCAAAATCTCATAGATCGAATCCACGGTCACCCAATCTGCCGACAATCGCATAATCCACTGCGTCAGCGTATTCAAGTTGGGAATGGCTCCCTTATACAGGCGAAGCCAGAATCGATACAGTTTAGTCGGGTCGGGCTTGGCAAAACCATCTGCTATGTTGCGGCCTTCTTCGCTCAGCATGAGTCGGTCCGATTGTTCCGCGATATAACCTTCGTAGAATACGAAGTCATACAGAAGAGAGAACCTGTCGGGATAGTCGCGGAATCTACGGCCGTAGCCAAACCTCCACCCCCCTCTGGAAGGGAGCTCCTCATGCACGGATAAAAGCTCTAAAGCTTGCTGAATCTGCCGCTTATACATAACCCCTTCCGAAGTTAATGGCAGCTCGTTATCCCGTACGAATCGAAGAAAATGAACGATGTCTTCCGCGAACAAACTCCTCTCGTCCCGATAAGCCGCCGGCTCGTCGACCACGACCAGCGATGAGCGATATCGCTTTTCAAGCGCGTCGCGCAATCGCAGCTTCACGTCTTCCGGCACTTGATACAACAAGCGGGTCTGTTGCGAGAAACCGTTGAACAACCATCCGAATCTCTTGAATCTCGAGATGGAATGCCTAGCGGACTCATCCGGACTTGGAGGCGGTACAGGTGCCGCGTTCTTCCCTTTACGGACGCGGGTTTCGGCTTTCATCGGGGCGAGATTGCCGCCGGTCGAAGACGAAGTCTCGTTAGCCTTGGAATCTCCGCTTAGGGCTCTCGCCTTCAACTCTTCCAAGCTGTAAGCCGACCGGTTCTCGAACAGAAGAGAATTCAAGAAACGCAAGTCGTTTCCCGTCATTTCGCTCACCCTGGATTCCAAGACTTCCCGCCGTTGCAAGGTCGAAAGAATAGACTGAATCAATTCGTTCTTAGAGTGGCTGCTGCAGGTGCATTCGTACGTTTCGGCAATGGTCGTCAATTCGGCAATGTCCGCATACACGAGCATGTCGGCTAAATTCATCGGCACACCCCGCTTTATGGAGGATTTATTGTACAGTATGGGCGCGGGAAGCCGGTCTTAAACGTTAGCCGTTTTTTGTTCCGATTGCTGCGCGAAAATAGTAAAGATCCGGGAACGTATCCCGGATCTTTAAGGGGTGGTCTTGATCTCCGCATCGGACAGATGCCTCGTGCAATTATGAAGCAACAGCTCCCAACCTGCTTGTTGCCGCTCTAGAACCGTTAACGACATATTAAGTAAATGCGCGTTATCCAAATCCCCGCACAGAGATTGTAGCATTCTAGCGAGAAAGCTGCCGTGCGTGACGATAAGCCAAGCTTCTCCCTCATGCTTTCTAGCGAACTCGTTAACGAATTCATGTCCGCGGACGCGAATCTGTTCATCGGATTCCTGATCGGGAACGAGACGGCGCCATTCGGCTCCCCAACGGGCCAAACGCTCCGGTTCCGTCGTTCCTTCGGCGGCGCCGAAAGAACGCTCTCTTATTCTTGGGTCCACGACTAACGGAAGCTCTAATCGTTCTGCCAAGATTTGAGCCGTCTGCCTCGCGCGCTGCAGATCGCTGGTGTAAATGCCGGTCCACTTCAATTCTTCATTGATCAGCCTATCGGCAAGCAAACGCGCCTGTCGCAAACCTTCCGCGCTTAATGGGATATCGGTTACGCCTTGGATTTTGCCCAGTTGATTCCATTCCGTAATCCCATGCCGCACCCATCCTATACGAGTCGCCAACGTCATGAGCGAACCCGGGAAAACCAATTCAGGATAAGCAACGTCATAACCATGCCGACAATGGAGAGGGCAACCCAATATTCAGGCATGGCGGGCGAGACGTTAAGCATAATCGGATCGCTTAGGCTGGCGACGGGAACGTCGAGGTGAATGCTGTCACCGTATTGATGGCTAACCGCAAAGGCATCGGCTCCCGATCTCTTGTTGCTGACGCCTCCGTCGGGACTAAATACCGTATACAGAAAACCGCAAACGAATAGCGTGAACATAGCCGCAAGGACTAGCGCTATTTTCCTTCTAAAGCCGAATGAAAAAGAATACGTCCGACGCACGGTCGGCATATACCACTTCTGTTCGGCATATATGCGATTCATTACATTCTGGTTCAGCCATGCCGAAGCGACGCGTTCGTTGTCCGTATCCGCTTCATTGAACGGCAGTTCATGAATGAGCTCCGCGCTTTCTTCCCACATGCGAAATTCTTCCGCGCATTCGCTGCAGCTCTGAACGTGCAGATCGACGGCAATCCTGTCCGCGGAATCGCCGGGCAAATCCCGATAGATTCCAAACCATTCTACTGCTTCTTCGCATTTCATCGCAGCTTCATCTCCTCGTACTCCTTCATCATGGCCGGTTCGGTAAAGTACGATTCCAATTGTGTTTTCACACTGGCCCTGGCCCGGAATAACAACGATTTGACGGAACTGACCGTCTGTCCTAATATGTTAGCGATCTCTTGGTAGTCCATTCCATCGTACTCCCTTAGAATAAGCGCGGAACGCTGTTTCTCGGGCAAGCTGTTGATGGCGTCTCTCACCATGGAAACCTTCTCGTTGCGCAGCAGACGCTGCTCGGGTGCCTCTTCTGGAGGGGCGGCTGGTATGTATGTGGAGTCGTCGAGTGAAAGATGCGCCGCTTTCTGTTTACGCAATTCACTGAGAACCGTATTACGTGCAATCGTATATAACCAAGTAGAAAAGGACGCGTCTACTTCCCTAAAGGAATGCAAACTGCGGTAAGCTTTATAAAAGGTTTCGGAGCTCATATCCTCGGCCAATATTTCCAGTTTGGCGCTTTTCAGCATATGGTATACGAAGGACAGAATCTTCTTCTGATATCGTCCCATAAGCGTAGAATACAATTCTACGTTTCCGTCTTTGATTTCCCGTATTAATTGGGAATCGGTCATCATATCCGCGACCCTCCCCCCATGTCAGGGTGAACGTTCGCAGCCGGCAGACTACTTAATTGTACCGGCCAAAAACGAAAAAGTTGCGCTCAAAGGCGCATTGTTTTTTATAGCGAATTCAGGAAGATTAACTCCATTGGACATTGCTGAAAACCGGACGCAATAAAACGTTTTCCTACAATCCCTTGCGGTGTTGGATTCCATCTTCGCTTGGAAGCCCAGTATTTTACAAATGCTATATGCTATTGTATCACAGGAATGGGCTTTTGGAGCTTAAAAATTTCTCAAATATTATTCAATTTTTATTGGGTATTGTCATTTTAATCGTTATATTTGTCCGTATCGGCACATAGACAAAAAAAATCCACCCCGAAGGGTGGTCGCACATTGTGCAAGTATTGGATAGGAGTGGAGAGAAACCATACTGTACTTTTATTATATGTATCCGTTTTCATTTTGTCAATAAGCGTTTACATTTTATTTTAAAGCGTTTACAACCATCCTTATCCTCACTAGGCATTAAATATGCAAGAGAGAGGCACGCCATTGGCGCGCCTCCCCATCTTTCTCACATATGAACAGCATATTGCAATGATTTCAATAAAGCCGTCGCTTTGTCCAAATCTTCGGACTGCTGGAAAGACAATCTCAATATTCCCGGAACGTCCTCCCTGCTCTCGATGATCTGCAGGTTGCTTAAGTTGATTTGGGCTTGGCCTAGCTCGGTAGCGATCTTGCCGATGATGCCCGGATGGTCGGGAACGTCGACGTAACATTCGTACAGGGAAGTAATCATCCCTTTGCGACGCTCGGGTAGCTGGCTGCGGAACCGGCCGGAAAGGCGGAACTGCTCCTCGATCCCTTCGCCGTCCTCATCCTCCAACAATTTCGCGAACCGGTCCATCTCCGCTTGCCAATCTTTCACGAGCTTTAGCACGACTTCTCTATTGCTGAGCAGAATGTCCCGCCAAATGAGAGGATCGCTCGAAGCGATTCGGGTAATATCCCGGAATCCGCCCGCCGCCAATCTGCGGTACAATTCGTTCTGCTCGTTGTATCCGGCTATTTGGTTGACGAGGGCTACGGCAATCAGGTGGGGCAGGTGGCTAATCGCTCCCACGATGACGTCATGCTGAACGGCATCCGTCTTCACGACGTGGGCCCGCGTCCATTTCAGCAATCGCTCCAGCTTCTCTACGTACTCTACAGGCGTCCTTTCCATAGGCGTGAGCACGTAGAAAGCATTTTCCAGCAAATGAAGGCTTGCCGCCTCCACCCCCGAACGCTCCGAGCCCGCCATCGGATGACCGCCGATAAATACGGCCCCTTGCAGCGCGAGCTTATCCGCATGATGGACGACGGACGCTTTCGTGCTGCCCACGTCCGTAATAATGCATCCCGGTTTGAGCGGCAATCGGGAAAGCTCGTCTACGTACTCCTCCAGGCGCCCTACGGGCACGCATAGGAACAAGAAGTCCGCGTCCTTAGCCGCTTCCGCGATAGAAGTCGTTGCCCAGTCCACGACCCCGCGGGCTACGTACTTCTCCGTTGACGACTGGTTGACGGAATGTCCTACCACCTCGACGCCGGGTTTGCCTTTGAAACATAACGCCAAGGAGCCTCCGATAAGGCCGACTCCGAATATGGCGATTTTAATCGGATTTGATTCGTTGAATGGTTTAAAGTCGCTAAACTCTCCGCTCATGCCTTCACACCTTTACCGCGAGTTCTTGCAGCACGGTCGTCAGCGCGGCGATGACTTTTTCGTTCTGCTCTTGGCTTCCGACCGTGATGCGAACATAAGTCGGATACAGCTTATGGCCCGCCCTTACGATAACGCCCTTGCGCAGCAGCGCGTCGAACACTTCCTGCCCGGATCTCTTCACGTCCACCATGATGAAATTGCCGTAAGCCGGGAATGCTTGCAGCCCCAACTCCGCGAAGGAGCGATTAAAGTAAGCTAAGCCTTTCTTGTTCTCTTCGCGGCAGAAAGCGATGAATTCGTCGTCCTGCAAAGCGGCCAACGCGGCCGCTTGGCCGAATCTTGACGTATTGAACGGCTCCCTGACCTGATTGATGCTGCGGATCACGTCCGGACGGCCGATTCCGTAACCGATGCGCAGAGATGCCAAGCCGTAAATTTTCGAGAACGTCCTCAGCAGGATAACATTCGGGTATTTAGCCAGCAGCTTCAAACCGTCCGGAAACGACGGATCGTCGATATACTCGCAATAAGCTTCGTCCAATACGACGAGAACATGGCTTGGTATTTCCGACAGGAATTGTTCAACTTCGTCCGCGGTGTTGATCGTTCCGGTCGGGTTATTCGGGTTGCACACCCAGACGACTTTCGTTTTGTCCGTCACGCGCTCGCCCATCGCCTTAAGATCATGCGTTCCATCTTTAAGCGGAACCTCGATGATCGTAGCGTTCTCGATTTGCACGTTATGTTTGTACTGCGGGAACGTCTGGTCTGCCATGATCGTCTCGTCCCCGGGAACGAGGAACGCGCGGGCGATCATAAGAATGATTTCGTCGGAGCCAGCGCCGAAAATCACTTGATCGGTGTTCACGCCAAAGCGTTTGGCAATGGCATTCGTCAGCTCGACTGCCGCGCCGTCCGGATATATGCTAATATTCTCCATCTCGCGAGCGATGGCTTCCTTCGCTTTCGGAGAGCTGCCGAACGGATTCTCGTTGGAGGCCAGCTTAATGACTTCGGTTAAGCCAAGCTCCCGTTTAACGTCTTCTACGGGCTTGCCGGGTTGGTATACGGGCAAATGAACAATATTCGGTTTCGGTTGCATATAATTCCCTCCTGTGATACGACAAACGGAGCGTTAAGCGCTCCGCCCGAAGGCGGAACTTATTCGCTCCGTATGGATATGTGTATTCTATTGTGACACATCAACGCGTCACTGTACAGCATTAAGATGAATTAGGAAGAAAGTCTCTTAGGCAGACGGCTTGCGAGGCTTTAATCCCGCTATAAAACGCTGAACGGCTTGAATGCCTTGTTCGCGTTCCGAAGAAACGGAGGAGCTAAGCAGTGGCAAAGCTTCTTCCACTTGGCGCACGATCGCGCTTCCGACGATAACCCCGTCGCATTGTCCGGCAAATCGTTCCGCGTGCTCGCGGGAAGAAATTCCGAAACCTACGCAGATCGGTACGGAAGCCGCTCTGCGTACGGTGCCGAGGAAAGCGTCGATCCCATCATGGAAAGTGGATCGCACGCCGGTCACCCCTAACGAGGAAACGCAATAGACGAAGCCTTTGGCGTTAGCGGCTATCCGTTCCACTCGAGCTTCGGATGTCGGCGCGACCAACGGGATCAGATGAATGCCGTTCGCTTCCGCGAGCGCCCGCGTCTCCGAATCTTCCTCTAGAGGCAGATCGGGGATAATGACCCCGCTAAAGCCGTGTTGCTTCAGCAAGTCGAAAAATCGTTCCAAGCCCAATTGAAGCGCCGGATTGAAATAGCTGAACAAGATAAAAGGCATTTTAACGCCTCTGTCTCTCGCTTTGGAAGCGACCGCCATGCAATCGGTAAGGCTAATCTTGTTCTTAAGCGCGCGCTCGGAGGCGCGTTGAATGACAGGCCCGTCCGCCAGCGGATCGGAATAAGGAACGCCGAGCTCGATCATATGCGCGCCCGCGGCTTCTGCGGCTTGCACGAGATCGACCGACGTTTCCAAGTCGGGATCGCCCATCGTCATGAACGGGATGAGAGCCGTTTCGCCTTTGGCTTTCAGTTCCGCGAACACGGTATCGATCGCGTTAGGTGCTAGTGTCGTGCTCATCGTTGCTGCCCCTCCTCTTCAGCCAGATAAGACATAATGGATTCCACGTCTTTATCCCCGCGTCCCGACAGACTAACCACGATGATTTCGTCCTTCTTCATCGTCGGAGCAATCTTCAGCACTTGCGCGATGGCATGCGCGGATTCCAGCGCCGGAATAATCCCTTCCATTCGGGACAGCATTCCGAGGGCATCCAACGCTTCTTGATCCGTAATCGGCACGTACTCCGCGCGTTTAATGTCTTTTAAGTAGGCATGCTCGGGGCCGATCCCCGGGTAGTCAAGCCCCGCGGATATCGAGTGGGCAGGCAACACTTGTCCGCCTTCGTCCTGAAGCACGTAGCTCATGGAGCCTTGGAAGACACCCGGACGCCCTTTCGTCATGGTCGCGGCATGCTCCTCCGTCTCTACCCCTCTTCCGGCGGCTTCGACGCCGACCAAGCGCACGCCCGTATCCCCGATGAACGGATGGAAAATACCGATCGCGTTGCTGCCTCCGCCAACGGCAGCCACGACGACGTCCGGCAGACGCCCTTCGGCTTCTTGAATTTGCTCTCTCGCTTCCAAGCCGATAATTCGTTGGAAATCGCGAACCATCATCGGATACGGATGCGGGCCCGTAACCGAACCGAGAATGTAGTACGTATCGTCGACGTGGCTAACCCAGTAACGAAGCGTTTCGTTGCAGGCGTCCTTCAACGTACGGGTTCCCGACGTGACCGGGATGACCTCGGAACCGAGCAGCTTCATGCGGAATACGTTGAGCTGCTGGCGCTTCGTATCCTCTTCCCCCATGAACACTTTGCATTCCAACCCCATCAGCGCCGCTACCGTCGCCGAGGCAACCCCGTGCTGCCCCGCTCCGGTTTCCGCGATCACTTTTTTCTTGCCCATACGCTTCGCAAGCACGGCTTGTCCGATCGTATTGTTGATTTTGTGCGCGCCCGTATGGTTGAGATCCTCGCGTTTGAGGTAAATTTTGGCGCCGCCCAAATGCTGGGACAGTCTTTCCGCGTAATAGAGCGGAGTCGGACGTCCGGAATATTGCTTTAGCAAATAACGGACTTCCTCTAGGAATTCCGGGTCGTCCTTATATTTCAGGTATGCTTCCTCGAGCTCGATTAACGCGTTCATCAACGTTTCCGGGACGTATTTCCCGCCGAAAGGACCAAAGCGTCCGTGTTGATCAGGTACTACTTGACTCATGAGCTTTTCACCCTTTCTACGAATGCGGCGATTTTATGCTGATCCTTCACCCCGTCCGTCTCCACGCCGCTGGAGATATCTACGCCGACCGGATGATAGGTTTTAATTAATTGATCCGCGTTATCGGGGCTTAATCCGCCGGCAATGAATAGCTGCAACCCGTTTCGGAGCGCCGCCTCCTGATAGGCAGGGATAACTTCCCAACGGAAAGCTTTCCCCGTACCGCCGCCGGCGGTATCGAGCAGAATAGTCGACACCGCACCCCGGTAAGCATCGAGCCTCGCGGGACCTTCGATCGGATCCCCGTCTTCTTCGGTCACGGGCAGCGCCCGCCATACCTCGACCTCGAACCGTTCTCCCGCCCGGCGACAAAATTCCGGAGTCTCGTCCCCGTGCAACTGAACGACATCCAGCGGTACGATGGACAACGTCTCCGCTAACTGTTCCATAGTCGGATCTACGAATACGCCTACGGCACGGGGAGGTTTTCCGTTAGCCATCGGAGTCTGCCGCGCGACCGCGAGAAGCTCGGCGGCGCGCTCCGGAGATACTTGTCTCCGGCTCTTCGCGAAAACGAAGCCAATGTATTCAACCGAGAGGCCGCTCATCCCGATTAACGTGTCTTCTTGCTTAATTCCGCATATTTTCACCATGGAGGACCCGGACACGGAATTCGCCATTATCGTGCGCCTTCTTTCGTCACGGGACCAAGCAAATCATGAACCGCGTCTTGAACGTTAGCTTGACGCATGAAATGCTCGCCGACTAACACGGCTTGCGCCCCGGCTTGGCGAACGAATGCGATGTCATCCGTCGTCGAGATCGCGCTCTCGCTTACCGCCACGACATCTTTCGGCATAAGGCCGATCAGTTGCTCGGTCACATTCAGATCCGTCACGAACGTTTTCAGGTCGCGATTGTTTACGCCGATTAGCGATGCCTTGCCGATCTCGAGCACCGTTTCCAGCTCCGGGCGGTTGTGGACCTCGACCAGCACGTCCAACCCCAGGTCGCGCGCGAGCGTATAGAACGATGAAATCTGGCTTTTCGTCAAAATCGCGGCGATGAGGAGAATCGCGTCCGCGCCGATCAACCGAGCTTCGTAAATTTGGCGTTCATCGATCGTGAAATCCTTGCGCAATAGAGGCACTTTGACTTGCTCGCGTATTTGCTTCAAATATTCGTTGCTGCCTTGAAAATAATCGGTATCCGTCAGCACGGAAATACAATCCGTGCCCGCTTGTTCGTACGCTTGCGCCAAGCTGACCGGATGGAAGTCCGGGCGGATGAGCCCTTTGGACGGACTCGCCTTCTTCACTTCCGCGATCAGGCCGACGGGACGGTTGCGTCCGATCAAGGCTTGCTCGAAGCCGCGGCACGGCTGTAGGTCCGCGATCGTCTTCTCGGCTTCGTTAATGGATAAAGTTTGTTTAAGCGCCGTTACCTCTTCCTTCTTGGTGGCGACGATGCGATCAAGAAACATGGCTCACTTCTCCCGTCGTTGTAATCCAATGCTGCAGTTTATCCGCGGCAGCGCCGGAATCTATCGTTTGCGCGGCGATTGCGACGCCTTCATGCAAGGAATCCGCGCGGCCCGCGACGTAAATGCAGGCTCCCGCGTTCGCGAGCACGACGTCTCGGTACGCGCTCTTCTCTCCGCCAAGAACTCTGCGTATGATCTGCGCGTTCTCCTCCGCGTTTCCGCCTTGCACCGCTCCCAGGGACACGGTCGTCAAGCCGAGCGACTCGGGAGTGATGTCGTAAGTAACGACTTCCCCGTTCTTAAGTTCGGATACTCGCGTTGGCGCGGACAGACTGATTTCGTCCAACCCGTCGTGGCTGCCTACGACCATCGCTCTCTTCAAGCCAAGCCGCGATAACACTTCCGCAACGGTATCCGTGCGCGTACGGTCGTATAGGCCGATTAGTTGAAGATCCGCGTTCGCCGGATTCGTCAAAGGTCCGAGCATGTTAAAAATCGTCCGGATTCCCAGTTCTCGCCTAGGAGCCGCGGCATGCTTCAATGCCGGATGGTAGAGCTGGGCGAACATAAAGCAAATGTCCGTACGCTCGAGGCAAACCGCGGCCTGTTCGGCCGTAAGATTAATGTTAACGCCAAGCGCTTCCAGCACGTCCGCGCTTCCGGCCTTGCCGGACATCGCCCGATTGCCGTGTTTGGCTACCCGTACGCCCGCGGCCGCGGAAATAATAGCCGAAGCCGTCGAGATATTGAACTTATGGATGCCGGAACCGCCCGTGCCGCACGTATCGAGCAGATCATGATTTTCCGTGACGACGTGGTTGGAGAACGCGCGCATCGCTTCCGCGAAACCCGTGATTTCGTCAACCGTCTCCCCTTTCATTCGGAGGGCGATGGCTGTTGCGCCGATCTGGGCGGGAGTCGCCTCGCCTTTCATGATCGTCGACATAACGCCGTATGCTTCGTCGCGCGTAAGATCGATGCTGCTCGTAAGTTTGGCCAATGCTTGAGGCAAGCTTATCGTGAGGGTGTCGCTCATATCGCTTGATTCCCCTTCCCCTTAATCATAATCCAAATTCGTACGGCGGTCTCCTGCTAAAACGGCCGAAAAGTCGGACGAGCTACGCTTAACGGAGCCTGCCGGAGGGAAAGCCGCTTCCGCGGCGCGAATCGCTTTAAGCATCCCTTTGGCCTTGTTCACCGTTTCTTCGTATTCGTTCTCCGGTACGGAATCCCAGACGATTCCCGCGCCGGCTTGCACGTACGCTTTGCCATGCTTGAAAATAATCGTCCTAATCGTAATGCACGTATTCAGATTGCCCGAAAAACCGAGGTAACCGATCGCGCCCGCGTAGGCGCCCCTTGCCT
This sequence comes from Cohnella cholangitidis, assembly GCF_014107495.1. Lineage (GTDB taxonomy): Bacteria > Bacillota > Bacilli > Paenibacillales > Paenibacillaceae > Cohnella > Cohnella cholangitidis. The sequence goes on along the minus strand of NZ_CP041969.1, from coordinate 5,910,666 downwards.
CGTTTTCCAATTCGGCAATAATCTCCATCGCCCGTAGCTTCGGAGCTCCCGATACCGTTCCCGCCGGAAGGCAACTTAGGAACGCGTCGTAGAAGTCTTTATCCGGACGCAGTTGGCCGGTCACGTTCGACACGATGTGCATGACGTGCGAGTAACGTTCGATTTCCATGTAGCTATCGCATTTAACGGATCCGTAAGTGGACACCCGACCTATATCGTTCCGGCCAAGATCCACTAGCATGACGTGCTCCGCGCGCTCCTTTTTGTCGGCCAGCAATTCCTTCTCGAGCGCCAGATCTTCCTCCGGCGTTTTCCCCCTTGGCCTGGTCCCGGCGATCGGACGAGTCTCGACTTTGCCGTTATCGACTTTGACCAAAAGCTCAGGCGACGTGCCTACGACAACCTCGTCGTCCAATTTAAGCACGTACATATACGGCGACGGATTCATCGTTCTCAGCACTCGGTACACATGAAGCGGATCTACATCGGTTTCGATATGGAAACGCTGGGACAGCACGACTTGGAAAATATCGCCCGCGCGAATGTACTCCTTCGCTTGGTTGACGTTGTCTATGAATTGTTGTTTGGTCAAGTTAGAGGATATTTCTCCGAGCTCCGGATCTTGCGGCGGCGCGCCTCTGGACGGTTGAACCGGAATCGGCTGCTGGATTCTGCGGATCGTATCGTCGATGGCGTTCAACGTCTCCCGATAAGCTGCTTCGATATTAGCCTCATTCGCGTCTTCCGGAATATGCACGTTGCCAATGACGAGCACCTGCTGCTTGAAATGATCGAATACGATGACCAAGTCGCAGAACATGAACTGCATGTCATCCATATTCAAATCGTCTTTCTTGTGCGGAGGAAGCTTCTTCTCGTAGTATTGCAACAGATCGTAACCGAAAAATCCGATCGCCCCCCCGGTAAAAGGAGGAAGCTCAGGCAGCGCCGGGCTGCGGTAGGAACGAAGCTTGTCTCGCAATAGCTGCAGCGGCTCGGTCGTCGCGTGGGACTCCGACTTGCCGTTCTGCTCGAGAGTGAGCTCGTTTTTTTTCAGTTTCAATACGAGAAACGGATCCGTCCCGATAAAAGAATATCTAGCCCATTTCACGCCGCCCTCTACGCTTTCAAGCAAGAACGCGCGCTTATCGCGGCTCAGATGCTGGAACACCCGAATCGGAGTTTCCGTATCCGCGAGCAGTCTCCGAACCACCGGTATGACGTTATATTGTTCTGCCATTTGCTTGATTCCCTGGAGCTCTTGCTGGTCCATCGTACATCTCTCCTTTGTAGACGATCTAATGCGCTTCGATGTCGGTCCGTGTATGATGTTGATCTCGTTTTATCGTCGTGGTTCCAAACTCATATGCGGGATTATGCCATTAAAAAAGCACCTCTGCTCCGCAGAGATGCGCGTAATTCGATAAGTTAAGTTAGGCCTCTATCACAATGCAGATCATCTGCACGAAGGATACGGCAACTCCGCTCATCTCATCTCTACTCGGCTCGCATCCGCGTAAGTTGTCGTCCCTGTGGCCGACCGTTCCGCGATGCGTAATATTCATCTAATATAGCACTCCGCCTCTTCTTCCGTCAACACACAAATTGGAAAAAGCATATCCCGTCCTTCCTCTACCTGGATTCCCCACTCTGCTTACCAGTCATTGGAAACTAGCCGATTAACACGAATTGCTCGTGTTATTTCTGTTCAATCAGCTTCTTTAGCGATTTAACACGACTGACTCGTGTTAATCTGTAAATTCTGCTACTTTCGGCGATTTAACACGACTGGCTAGTGTTATTTCTGTTCATTCCGCTACTTTGGGTGATTTAACACGATTGGCTAGTGCTATGTGATCTCTAATATAGAATCTTGTATGCATCTTCCTCTAGAACGTATTCGTGGTTGCGTTTCAATCCATCGTATCGTGGTCTCATGAACCTTTTTTCTATTAGCTGACGAATAATGATGCGACAAGTATCTTGATTCTTCTGCAAACAATCACGAATATCCGCCATACGTATAGGTCGGCACAAGTATATGGCATATCTTATCACTTCCCGCTCGTATAGCGAGAGCGAATGATAAGTCGCCCCCTTCGCATTAGCGCCATACCGACCATAAAGCTCGTACAATGTCCTTCGGCACATATCCGGTTTTTTGTCCATCTCGTCAAAGGTGAATGGGATGTATTTAATAAAGGTTGCCGGCATTGATCTAACCTTCTGTTTCTCGAAGTCAAAACGGGGACGGGTTATATTCTCTGCATGCGGCACAAAGCCCTCGGCTTCAAACCCGAATCGGAATGAGTCGTCAAAAGCATCGATATAAGCCTTCACTCCGGATAAAGTTACGATTTCCTTCTCCAGAGTAATTCCATGAAACGACTTGCGAACCGGCCAAATTATATCAACCAATAGTTTTCTTTCTCCCTCGCCTTGTTTCTTCAGTTGCTCTAATCGCATACCTTGGGCTTGGCTCATCTGAACCTCCAATAGCTGCATATACTCCCGTTCCGCCAAAGACTTCGACATGGCAACCCCTCCTCAAAGATTTAGTTAAACAAAAAAAACACGCCATCCTCTCCAAGGAGAGAAACGGCGTGTGCTTCACGCATGGCTATCGCATAGAAAAAATTGATAAGTGCGCTTGACTTGTCGGTGCGGTGCGTACGGGTCAATGATCCCCAGATTACTTAGCTGCCAGATCCGGGCGAAGAGCCTGAGCTCTGTTGAGGTAGACGTGGCGGATTTCCTTCTGGGAAACTTCCGTATTCACGAGCACCATCAGGCGAATGCACTTTTCCAGGCTGCCTTTGACCGGCACTTCCACGGAACACATGAGTGGCACCAGCTCCCAGCCGGCCATCTGGCGAATGGCGCGAGCAGGGAAAGTTGCGTCCAGATCCTGCGTTACCGTAATGAACACGCTGGCAATGTCATCCGGCTCGAAGCGATTCACTTCGACGATTCCGTTCAATAGTTCGATTGTCGCGTCCAAGATCGGACCTTCTTCATTTAATTCTACCGTTATGGCTCCACGGATTCCCCTGACGCTCATGGATGTTCATTCCCCTCTCTTAATCCGTCGACAATGTCCGTAACCCACTCCGTAGGCACGTCATTGCGAATTTCCACGCTTCCGATCGCGGTTGGTACAATGAATACCATGTTACCTTCCGCGAATTTCTTATCATGCAACATGGCATTCATGATTTCATCCGTAGGGCAGCTTGCCGGAATGCGGACGGGAAGTCCGAATTTCCGGAATAAACGCTCCGTTTCTACGGCAATGTCCCCTGAATAACCGAACTTCGCGGCCAAACGGGCAGAACCGACCATCCCTATGGCAATCGCTTCTCCATGAACCAGTTCTCCGTAACCCGCAACGGCTTCAAGCGCATGTCCGATCGTATGTCCTAAGTTAAGGATCGCCCGCAGATCGTTCTCGCGTTCGTCGCGCGAGACGACGATGGACTTCACCTTGCAGCCTTCATATAACGCGTAACCTAACGCTTCCGGATCCAAGGCAAGCAGCTTCTCCGAATTCGTGTCGCACCAAGCCACGAACTCCTTATTCCAGATGAGTCCGTGTTTGATCACTTCGGACAACCCTGCGCGGACTTCCCGCATCGAGAGGCTAGCCAGCGTATCGATATCGTACAACACAAAATCCGGCTGATGGAAAGCACCGATTATATTTTTAGCCAAGCGATGGTTAACAGCGACTTTACCGCCAACGCTGCTATCATGCGCTAATATCGTCGTCGGAATTTGGACGAAACGAACGCCCCTCATATATGAGGCCGCAACAAACCCAGCGAGATCGCCGACCACACCCCCGCCCAAAGCGATGACGGTAGATTTGCGATCGAGACCGGCTTCCAAAGCCGCGCCGACAAGCTCGTCTAGCATCTCCAGCGATTTGGAAGTTTCGCCGGATGGAACGACGGCCGTCGTCACTTTGTATCCGGCCCGGGCTAGAGATTCCTCTACCTTCTCCGCATACAAATCCACTACCGAATTGTCCGTAACCAACAATATCGGCGACTTAACGGGAAATCCATGCTCCGTAAAATACTGTCCGGTCCGCGAGATCAATCCCGTACCGATGTAGATAGGATAGGAACGTTCTCCGAGATCGACCGTAAGCTCTCTCGTTCCGCCCGCCATCAGTAAGCCTCCACTTGACTAAGGTAGCTGTCCAAGTTTCTTTGAATCTCGTCGATCGAATCTCCGCCGAATTTTTCCAAGAACGCTTGGGCGACTTCCCAGGCAACGACATGCTCCATGACGACGCTTGCCGCAGGCACCGCGCACGCATCGGAACGCTCAACCTGGGCGGTAAAAGCTTCCTTCGTATCGATGTCTACGCTCGCGAGCGGTTTATAGAGCGTCGGGATAGGTTTCATTACGCCGCGAACGACGATCGGCTCGCCGGTCGTCATTCCGCCTTCGAATCCGCCTGCGCGGTTAGACGCGCGATGAAAGCCTTTGTCCGCGGTATGCAAAATCTCGTCATGCACTTTGGAGCCCGGAATGCGCGCGGCTTCGAAACCGATACCGACTTCGACTCCTTTGAACGCGTTGATCGACACGACCGCTTGCGCGATTCTTCCGTCCAGCTTGCGATCCCATTGTACGTGGCTACCGAGTCCGACCGGCAATCCCGTTATGATACATTCTACGACGCCGCCTATCGTATCGCCTTCCGCTTTCATGCGATCGATTAGCTCAATCATTTTTTGCTCCGCGTCTTTGTCAGCTACTCTAACGGGAGACTCCTCGGTAACCGCGATAAGCTCGTCGATCGGCAAATTCGGAGTTTCAGCAACGATTCCGCCTATAGAGACGACATGTCCCGCCACTTTAATGCCGAATTTCGCCAACAACTGGCATGCGATCGCGCCGACGGCTACGCGCGCGGCGGTCTCACGAGCGCTTGAACGCTCTAGCACGTTGCGCAAGTCTTTAAGATTATATTTCAAGCCGCCGTTCAGATCGGCATGACCGGGACGCGGGCGAAAAACGCGGCGCTTCGCCTCGTCGCTGCCTTCGATAGGTTCAACGTTCATTACGGAAGTCCAATGCTTCCAATCTTTGTTCTCGACGACGACCGCCACCGGCGCTCCTGTCGTACGTCCATGTCGGACTCCTCCGACGATCTGCGCGGTATCCGTCTCGATCTGCATGCGACGGCCGCGTCCATGCCCCTTCTGGCGTCGTTGCAATTGGAAATTCAAAGCTTCGAAATCAAGCTCCAGATTACTCGGCAATCCTTCGATAATGGCAGTAAGCTGCGGGCCGTGCGTTTCCCCCGCGGTTAAGTAACGTAAACTCAATTTCGGTTCCTCCCAATTGTATGCCTCTATTAGCCACGCAAGCCGTGAACATCTTTGACCATTATAGTACAGCGTTAAAGCGTTTGACAAGAAAACAGCCCGTCATGTGCGGACGGACTGTTTCTTATTGGTTTTCGAGCGAACCCCTCTCGATTCCCTCATATATCCGAGCAACTCAACGTTGTCCAAACCTAATATTTGCGCGCATTCCTGCACGGAAATCAACCCTCGCCTATATGCGGCAATGACTTTGCGTTTGTCCATGGTTCCCTCCGTGTGGGCTTGAATAGCCTTATTATCGGTTGGGAGCCTAGTCAACATACGCTTAAATCACGCGGCGGTAAAAAAAAGTATCGGCCGTTTCCAAGCCGTATTGTCCAGGCGAAAAAATCTGTTCCGTACTGCCCACGAACAGCAATCCGCCGGGTTTAAGCGCTTGGGCGAACTTGCCGTACAGAATATGCTTGGCGTCTTCCGTGAAATAAATCATCACGTTGCGGCATACGATCAAATCGTATTTGTCGCCGAACTTGTCCAGAAGCAGATTTTGCTTTTGATACTTTACCGCTTTTTTCAGCTTGTCGGCAACCTTAAAGGCGCCGTCCGCTTCCGTGAAATAATTGTTCTTGAAAGCGACGGGCACATCCCGCAAGGATCTCTCCAAGTAGATGCCTTCCTTCGCTTTCCCAAGCACTCCTTCGTCGATATCCGTCGCGATCAAGGAAGTCCGATCCAAAGCATTCAAGGAATCCAAGATCATCGCTAGCGTATACGGTTCTTCCCCAGTCGAACAGGCGGCGCTCCAGATGCTCAGCCGTGGAGAGGCTTTCATAAGTTCCGGAAGAAATTTATCCTTCAGCACTTGCCAACGGTTAGGGTTACGCCAAAATTCAGAAACGTTGATCGTCATCCGATCGAGAAATTCATTCCGTAGCCGCGCGTCTCCGGACAAAGCCGAGAAATAATCGTTAAAGGATTTGTACCCGTATTTCATCCGCAAGGTCGTCAAACGTCGACGCATCTGGTTTTCCTTGTATTGCGAAAGGTCGATCGACGTCAAACGCTTAATATTGACGATGAACCGGGCAAAATCCTCATCCTCGGAAAAGTTAGAACTTGCATTCAAACTGGAAAGGTTGTCTCCCATGACGTTCTGTTCTCCCCCGGACTCTATCATGATGTGTACTGGAATGCAAATCCGTTAAATCCACACCTGTATCGCTTTGTCGTATGAAACGAGTTCCTCTTCGGTGAAGAAAATGCCGATTTCACGCTCCGCGTTATCGTGAGAATCGGAGCCGTGAATGAGATTGAAATTCGTATGTATAGCGAAATCGCTGCGAATCGTTCCCGGAGCAGCCTCCAGCGCATTGGTCTTGCCGATTAGCGCGCGGCATAATCCTACGGCTTGATCGCCCTCCCAAACCATCGCGAAAACGGGACCGGCGGTAATGAAATCAAGCAGCCTATCGTAGAAATCTTTGCCTTTATGTTCCGCGTAATGTTTCTCGGCGCGCTCCAACGAAACGTTCATCAGCTTGGCGCCGACGAGCTTTAACCCTTTGCGTTCGAAACGGCTGACGATTTCGCCGATCAATCCCCGCTGCACTCCGTCGGGTTTGACCATTAAGTAGGTTCTTTCCATTACGTTCTCCCCTTCCATCTCTGCATTTTTGCAAAATTATGTAACGCTACCGTATCTGTTATTTTAGCATAAATGAACAACCTTAATAACTTCGTTTCGCCACAAACCGGGCAATATCCGTTAAATTGCGCTTTGCCGGAATGTCAGGCAACGAATCCAGGGCTTTCAAAGCTTTCGCTAAATATCGTTCGGCCATATTTTCCGCGGTTTTGATTCCGCGGCTGGAGCGCACGAGCTTAACGGCGACGGCGGAATTCGCGGTTCCCTCGCTCTCGCGGATTAACGCGATTTCCTTCAAAAGTTGCTCTCTTATCGAATCCTCCTGAAGGGCATACAATACCGGCAACGTAATATTGCCTTGCCGAAGATCGCTTCCCGGCGGTTTGCCGATCGCTTTCTCCGTGCCGCATAGATCGAGAAGATCATCCGTAATCTGAAACAGCATTCCGACGTTATAACCGAATCTGTACAAGGCATGGCTCGTGCGCGCAGGGGCATCCGCCGCCATCGCGCCGAGCTGGCAGCTAATCGCGATGAGCAATGCCGTTTTTCTTCTGATCCGACGCAAATAATTACGAATGCTTTGATCTACGTTGAAGAAATCGCGTATTTGTTCCATTTCACCGATACACATCTGTACGATGGCACCGGACAAGATTTGGTGAATGCGCGGCTTGTCCAACTCCGTAATGACCGTCAATGCTTTCGCATAGATATAATCGCCAGTGAACATAGCGATCCGATTATCCCACTTCGACTTGACGGTTAGTTGTCCGCGGCGGGTTTCCGCGTCATCGATGACATCATCGTGCACCAACGTAGCCATATGAATGAGTTCGAGCGGAACGGCGACTTTTTTGAGCGACTCCATCGAGTAATTGCCGAACTTGCCTGCCAGCAACACTAATACGGGCCGAATACGCTTACCACCCGCCTTAAGCAAATGTAACGAAGTTTCGCTTAGAATAGGCAGATCGGAGGTAACCGTTTGGGCCATTTGGTCTTCTATCGCTTGTAAATCCGATTTCATTGCGGCATAGAGCTGTAATAATTTCATTAGTTCACCTGCAGTTTGGAAGGTTATCTATTACGCGTTGGACTGGCAATTCCAGAAGCTCGACATCGTTGGCCATAAGTCCTAGTTCTCTAGCGTACCGGAAATATAATTGCAGCCCGGCTTTCTGTTCCGGCCCGAAATCATGACATAAAGTAGCGAAATAGTTGTGCCAATATTCGGAAGTACCTCCGATTTGACTCAACGCTTTGGCGACGATCGGTTCCATGTTGCGATACGATTTATTTTTGCTCTCGAGCAGATGCTCGTAAATATGATGAATCGCATCAGGGTAACGATTCGCGGTTTTCTTATGAACGGCCCATACCGCGTATGTCATCCAATGCCCGGTCCATACGTTCCAAACCTCTCCCAAATCCAACACGCGATATCCGTGTTTCGTCCAGGAAGCCCGAATCGCATGATCTCCGATTAATAGGGCCGCATCCGCGTTTTCCAGCATTTTTTCCAGAGAAGGCTCCGCGTCTTCATAAGTCGGTTTGCCGCCGTAAAATTTCTCCATGATAATCTTCAGTAAGTTAACGGATGTTGCCGAGGTGGTCGTTAACGCGATTTTCCCGTGAATGACCTCTTCCAACGGGGATTTCAGAAATAGCAGGATCGATTGAACCCTTCCGTTGGAGCTCACGGACAGATTGGGAAGCAAATAATAGGTGTCGGACGAAATGCCATATGCATATGAGGATATGGCGGCCATGTCTATCTCCCCGGCCCTTAGCTTGCGATTCAAGGTTGCGGGCATATCGGAGTGAATCTCCGTTGGAAAAGAGAGCGCTGCTGGATCGAAATGGTGGAATACGGGCCAAGCATTCGTATAAGAAATTCGGCCAAGCTTAATCGGCCGTTCGTATTCATTATTCATTGGGTTGTCCCCATCTTTTGTATAGATTATGTTCGATGCCCATGCTATCCATTACTTTGCCGACCATGAAGGATACAATGTCCTCCAACGTTTGCGGGCCTTGATAGAAAGCCGGCATTGCCGGAATAATCCGTACTCCGAGCCGGGCAAGCTTAAGCATGTTCTCCAGATGTATCGCATGAAGCGGAGTCTCTCTTGGAACGATAAGCAATGGGCGACCTTCCTTAAGCATGACATCCGCAGCTCGGGTAAGCAAATTCGTCGATGCGCTGTTCGCGATCGCGGACAGCGAGCCCATGGAGCAAGGAATAACGACCATACCCTCGCAAAGGAACGATCCGCTTGCAATACTCGCTCCAATGTCATTAAGCGGATGATAAGTCATCCGCCCTTCTTCCAACGCATGTTCGAAAGCGTGGTTTAAACAGTCTGCCCTGCGGGAAACATTCCAACCTAGCTCTTCTTTCAGGACACGCCAACCCGCATCGGATATGACGAGGTGAAGATGAAAACCGGCATGAAGCAATTGCCGGCATAATGTAATTCCATATACGGCGCCGCTGGCGCCGGTAATACCGACGACCCACCTAGGAAATTGAGCTTGTTTCCCGGCTTCGGCCGTTCTCGTTACCACGACCTCACCACCACCAGATCAATGAAAGTGAAGACGAAAATGACGGCGCTAAGAATACCGTTCATCGTGAAAAACGCCGCATTCAACTTGCTTAAGTCGTTAGGTTTCACAAGCCTATGTTCGTATAGCAACAACCCGGCCGCTACGATCGTACCGGCGAAATACCACCAGCTTAAATCCGTCAGAACGAGCAACAGGGCGAACCCGGCAGCCGTAAGGGCATGAAGTGAACGAGCGATTCCTAACGCGCGCGAAATTCCGAATTTCGCCGGAATGGAATGCAAGCCCTCCTTACGGTCGAATTCAACGTCTTGGCAAGCATAGATAACGTCGAAACCCGCCGTCCATAACGCAACGGTAATATACAGAATGATGGCCGTCCACGTCATGCCGCCCGTAACCGCTACCCAGCCTCCAAGCGGCGCAAGACCGATCGTCAACCCTAGCACGAGATGGCACGCCCAAGTAAATCTTTTGGTGTAAGAATAGATGACCATCATAAACACGGCAAGCGGCAATAATTTGACGGCAAGGCTATTTAGTTGGGCTGCGGCCCAAAACAGCAAGACGAAAGAAATTATAATGAAGATCAGTACGTCTTTGGATTTTAACAGTCCTGCGGGAATCGCCCTCATGGCCGTTCTTGGATTACGCCCGTCGATCGCTTTGTCGATGACGCGGTTCAGTCCCATAGCCGCCGTCCGCGCGCCGACCATGGCTAGCAAAATCCATCCGCATTCGCTCCATTCCGGCAATCGTCCTTCGACCGTAACCGCGCCGAGGATCGCCCCGACAAATGCGAATGGCAATGCGAACAAAGTATGTTCGAATTTAATCATTTCTAGAAAAACGCGAAGCTTTGAAATCATTGACCTTCATTTCCCTTCGTTCCGATGTGCAACGCCGCGACTCCGCCCGCAAACGGATATGCTTTCACGTTACGCATTCCGACGGTGCGAAATAGCTCTGCGAGTTCCTGCAAGTCAGGGAATGTCTTCAAAGACTCAGGCAGCCAGCGATATTGCTCATAACTTTTAACAAACCATTTCCCGAATAACGGCATGACTTTCTCGAAATAAAAATAATATATGCCTTTGAACGGCTGCCAAGTCGGCTTGGACATATCGATGCATACGATTTTCCCGCCCGGCTTGACTACCCGTTTCATTTCCTTAAGCGTCTGGACGATATCAGGTATATTTCTAAGCCCGAATCCGATCGTTACGAAGTCGAACGAATTGTCCTTGAATGGCAATTCCATCGCGTTACCCTGTACCAAAGTAATTTGCGAGCTTAAGCCCAGTTTATCTACTTTGACTTGTCCGATGTCGAGCATGTTGCGGCTGAAGTCAAGGCCGACCGTCTTGCCCTTGACGCTCGCTTTAGCGAGCGCGATCGTCCAATCGCACGTTCCGCAGCAAAGATCAAGCGAAGTTTGCCCCGGCTGTACGTCCATCTTGCGCATCGTAAACCGACGCCAAGCTTTATGTCTTCTGAAGCTGATGATGTCATTCATCATATCGTACTTAGGCGCGATACTCTCGAACACCTCGTGCACGTGCTTCGTTTTCGATTCCGCATCCATCATGATCGTTATCCCAGCTCCTTCAATGCGGTTGCCCTTTGCTGTCCCGTTGCTTGCAGGAACGGCTCAAGCAAAGGCTGCAGCTCGCGCAGCAACTTGTCCGATTGAAGTTTCTGAAGCAACGTTTGCAGTTGTCCGGTCGATTGGCGCAACAAGCCGCCTAATTTTTCCGCGATGTCATATTTGTTCAGCATGCTGACGATCAAGTTAGGATCTTCCCGGCGATCGGCGAGAATCCGCCGATCTTCTTCCGCGCCTTCATGAAGAATATGCCATACGCCCCAACTGCTGTCGAGCGAAGTTTTTTCGTCGAGTTTGCGAAGCTCTTGAAGCAATACTTCGCACCGGCTGAAGCGTTCGACGAGCTCCGGCCATAACCGTTCGTACAAGCCGCTCATAAAACCCGTAAACGAGAGGAAAAGCCCAGATTTAAGTTCTGCGCCGTAATGGATATATTCTTCAGCGTTTAATTTCATTTGCTTCATTTTGCCATACAAGCTCATCTTGGCCCGGTTGATGTTGCATACGGCTTCGCTAAGATGGCGAATCGTCTCGATCTGCCCGCTTGCGACAACAGATGATAGAAGCGGCTGCTGAAATAATCTCCGGCGAGCACCTTCAACTGCTGCGCGCGCATGCTTAACATCCCTTTTTGCGCCGGGTTCGTCTCATTCTCGACCATGTCATGGGTGTCTAACCCCATTTGAACGAGAGAGGTCACGATCGAGAGCAGGTCTTTATGCGGAACCGCACCCGGTTGATGGCTAAGAACCGTATATAACAAAGAAATCCTGCCATCGGGAAATTCCGGCAATTCCGTATGAAGACTGATCATTTCGTGATTCATGTATTTGTTGGCCATCTGTGTAATCCGTAATCTATTCATTGCTTCCGCCTCCGAACACGCTGCCAGGCACCTTATCTACCAAGGGTCATTTCAATTATTATAACATAACCGAGATGGGCTCGCATAAGCCTAGGACTTTGTTCATGAATTTGCAAAATTTGCGATCCAACGCCTTCCGGCAGAAGTCATCGAAAGACGCAGGTTCGCGTTCGTTTCGGATCCGATATGGAATGGGATTCCCTCCATCTCGGCTAATTCTTTATCCGTCCAATCGGCCTTTCGGGTCTCCGCCGTAAGCAGCAGACGGCGACTCTCGGTTTCCGAGAACACCCTAATAAGCACTTGTTTGACATTATTGACTTCCGAATAGGAAAAATAATCAATCGGCCGATATCCGCCCACACTTCCTCCGGGATCGCTCCTTGCATGTCGATCGTCAGAATCGCGTGATCCCAACCGACCTTCACCAATCGATCCTGTAACGGCAGCCGGGCCAACCTGTCTACCATATTGTCGTCCGTTAACCATTTCGCTTGAGACGGCTGAAATACGGCAACGGTTTGCCGACGCTCTTGAAGCGCTTGTTCCAAGGACGGAATCCGGCTTAACAACAAGACGACTACAATGCCAACGACAATCATAACTCCCCATTGTCTGATCGGAAACATGGGCATGGCGATTTCCCCTTTCGCGAGAGGCTCCTCCTTACCCATTGTACAAATAAAAAGGGCAGGCTATGCCTGCACTCCTTGAAGAGGTTGATCCTTTTTGAACTCTTGCGACAAAAGGTTGTTCAAAAAGTCCGCTTTACGCGTCGGTATCGATCGTTCCGTGTTTTGTCAGGATCGTCGCTTTGCCTCTGATTTTCATGGCGGACGTGTGGTCGGTGAATTGAACGATCATCACTTCGCCCTTATCCAGCTTCTCCGTATGATGAAATTTGGTATCTTGGCCGCGGGTTAATCCGATGACTTGCACTCCGCTATCTTTAGCCTTGATTACGATATATTCTTGTTGTTCCGAACTCATAGCTTATCGAACCTCCTTCTTAGAATTCCTGCGGAAGGATAAAATAGATTGCCGCCAGATAAAAACAGCTTCCTCACATCATCCGTGCGAGAAAGCGGTCTACGGTTATGTAATGGTCGGAACGGAGAGATTCGAACTCTCGACCTCACCCACCCCAAGGGTGCGCGCTACCAGGCTGCGCCACGTCCCGATTTAAGGCGGCTCGCCAACTTATGTATGCCTAGCATGCTCGCTGCTTGCGCTATTATAGCATATCGCCGTTTACCCTCGCAAGATTCGCCGTCCGGATTGGCAACGAAAAAGGGTGCATTCCTAGCAAGCTAGGAATGCACCCTATCGTATATCACGAATGTTCAGGACTAGACGACTCCTTACTTGATGCCGTCTTTAAGCGCTTTACCCGGCTTGAATGCGGGGATTTTCCCGGCCGGAATTTCGATTTCGACACCCGTTTGCGGGTTACGTCCTTTACGAGCGGAGCGTTCGCGAACCTCGAAGTTACCAAACCCTACGAGTTGTACTTTATCTCCGTTCTGAAGAGCCTCGGAAATAACGTCAAAAACAGCGTCAACCGCTTGAGTCGCGTCCTTCTTGGACAAGTCGGCCAATTCGGCCACTTTGGAGATCAATTCGGTTTTATTCATTGCATTCACCTCCCATTACGGCACAATGGCATAGTATCTGTTTATCCGTTTCATCAGAAATTATACACTTGCCTACCGCGAAGTTTCAAGCGTGGCGCGATTTTCGGGCGATTCGTCATGCTTTTCGGCGGTTGAGATGGATGAAAGTGACGGCAAGGGCAAGAACCAATACCGCGCCTTTGATAATATCGTTCGTGTAATATTGCACGTTCATCATCGTTAATCCGTTAACGAGCACGCCCATGAGTACCGCCCCGAAAAACGTACCGATGATGTTGGGCCGCCCCGCCGCGAACACCGAATAACCTACGAACACCGCGGCAACGGACTCCATGAGCATCGGCGCCCCCGCGTCGATCTGGCCGGAACCGATCCGCGAAGCGAACAAGATACCGCCGATCGAGGCGAAAATACCGGAAGCGACGTAAGCAAGCGTGCGGACTCTCTTGACCTTGAGGCCGGACAGGCGCGCGGCCTCTTCGTTGCCGCCGGTCATAATCATCTGTCGACCCCAGCGGGTATACTTGAAGAACACGTGCGCGGCAATGACGGCCAGCAGCATCAGAATAACGGGGAAAGGAACGCCTAGCAGCTTTCCTTGCCCGATCCATAAGAACTCCTTGCTCATGACGCCAGGGGCGGTAGTGCCGTCGGGCAATGGCATATTGTTATAGATCGAATAACCTTTGGTGTAGGTTTTATGAATTCCGTTAACGATGTACATGACCGCTAACGTCGCCAGCAAATCCGGTATGCGGATCTTCACGATTAACAGAGCGTTCAGCAAGCCGACTATCGCGCCGACGGCGATCGGAACGATCAGAACGACGATAAGCGGCATTTCGAACCACACCATCATCGTAGCCGTAAGAACGGTCGATAACGATACGGTAGATCCGACGGAAAGATCGAAGCCATCGACGGTCAGCGATATCGTAACTCCTATTGCAACGAATGTAACGATGGAAATGGAGCGAAGGATGTCCGTAAGATTGCTGTAAGTGAAAAAGTACTCGTTTCTGATCGAGAAAAACAAAATGACCAGCCCGATGAACACGAGAGCGCCGTATTTGAACGTGAACGGCAGAAGATGTTTTTTCACGCTAATTCCTCCCGACCCGCGCTGGCATACAACAATAAGTCCTCTTGCGTCGCTTCGCCGCGGTTGAATGATTTTACGATGGCTCCGTCGCACATGACCAGAATTCGATCCGCCAGCCCAAGCGCTTCGGCGAACTCGCAGGTCAAGTAAACAATGCCTTTGCCTTGCTGGGCGAGCTTGCCGATGATACGGAAAATATCGCTCTTCGCCCCGACGTCCACGCCTTTCGTAGGCTCGTCGAATAAATACACGTCCGCTTCCGTGCCGAGCCATTTGCCGATCGCGACCTTCTGCTGGTTCCCTCCGCTCAGGAACGCGGTCAGTTGGTTTACGGATGAAGATTTGATCCCCAGTCCGGCGATTTGCCCGTTCGCGAAGTCGCGCTCAGCCTTGCCTGACAGGAAGCCCAAGCGGCTGATCGACTTGAGAATCGGCAAGCTGAGATTATGTAGAACGGACTCTCGGACGAGTATTCCTTCTTTGCGTCTCTCCTCGGGGATAAGCGCAATGCCGGATTGCACCGCTTCCGACGGATTGCCCAGCGTGGCAGGTTTGCCGGCGACGGTTACCGTCCCCCGGTCGGCGGGATCTGCCCCGAACAAGACTCTGGACAACTCCGATTTGCCCGCCCCGACCAAGCCGACGATCGCAACGATCTCCCCGCGCCGAACTTCCAGATCGACGCCGCGAACGCGTCTTCCCGCTTCCAAGCCTTGAACGGATAATACCGTCTCTCCGATGTCGGCTGGCAGCTTCGGAAATTCGTCCTCGAAGCTTCTGCCTAGCATCGCCCTTACGACTCCCTGCATGTCGATATCTTCCTTGCGCTCGGTGAGCACCCGTTCGCCGTCGCGCATGACCGTTATCCGATCGCAGATCCGAAAAACTTCCGGCAAGCGATGGGAGATAAAGATGACTCCGATACCCGCGTTTTTCAAGCCTTCCATAATTCCGAACAGCTTATCGGCTTCCTCCAAACTCAAAGGAGCTGTCGGCTCGTCGAGAATAACGAACTTGGCTTTCTCGGCAAGCAGCCTGGCGATGAGCACCAACTGCTTCTCGGACAAAGTCAAATCCCTGATCAATGCCCTAGGCGACAGCGACAACCCGATTTGGTTCAAAACCGCTTTCGCTTCTTCATGCAGGCTCCCCCACTTCAGCCACGCTTTCCCTTTGGAAGTCGCTAGCTGATCGAGGAAAATATTTTCCGACACGCTGAGATGGGAAACAAGGGAAGTATCCACCTCTTGATAGACGCAATGAATGCCCGCGGCTTTGGAATCCGCCGGGGAACGGAATACATGGGAACCGCTTTCCAAATCGATCGAACCTTCATCGGTCTCGTACGCGCCCGATAAAATTTTCATCAACGTGCTTTTCCCTGCGCCATTGGCACCGAGCAAAGCGTGAATTTCGCCGCCTTTTACGTTAAAATCCACTTTGTTCAGAGCGGGTACGCCGGCAAAAGACTTCGAAATGTTCCTCATGTTCAATTCAGAGATCTTATGATTCGTTGCCATCGATGAACGTCTCCTTTCCGGACGGAGCCTTATGTGATGGGGTAATGACAGCATGGCACGGCGCGGTTAATCCCCGCGCCGTGCCATGCCTAACCTTTAGCTGCATTTATCCGATTATTTCGCTCCAACGGAAGCTTCGAGCTCTTTCAAGTAATCCGTGTTTCCGAGGTCGCTGCTGCCCCAACCTTCGACATATTGGGAAAGCTCTGCAGTCGTGATGACTTTGTCCTTAGGAAGAGCGTCCCGGTGAACGAATACCGGCTCAAGTTGTACGACCGGCTCGGTCGTGTCGCCATTGAACTTTTGGTACAAGTATCTAACTTGAACGGTTCCGATGGAAGTCGGATCAACGGCAGCGGATGCTACCCATGGGCTAGTCGGATCCTGAATCATCTTCAAGTCTTCATCGCTAAGGTCGATTCCGTATACTTTGATTTCATCGCGGCCGGCTTGTTTAATCGCGTTGGCCGCGCCTTTAGCGAACTCGTCCCAAGATGCCCAAACCGCAGTAATATCGCCTTTGTTCGGATATTGTTTCAATACCGCTTCCAGTTTATTCTGCGTGTCCAATTGCGGGTTGCTCGCATCGCCGAAAGCGGCGATTTCTTTAATGTCGGGATATTTCTCGATGAATGCTTTGTATGAAATTTGGCGGCTCTCCATCGGAGGGAAACCCGCTACCCATACTTTAACGATGTTCCCTTTGCCGCCTGCTTCTTCAGCAAGCTTCTCCAAGGTAAACTCGGCCAGTTGTTGGTCGTTTTGCGCCAAGTTAGTGATTCCTTCGAACGCTTGAAGGCCGGAGTCGAACGCAACGATCGGAATGCCGGCTTCCTTCGCCTTATTTAGTCCGTTCGTAAGCGCCGCGGCGTCGCCGTGGTCGACTAGGATTCCATCGAACTTCTGGTTTACCGCGGAATCCAAATTAGCGGACATCTTCGCCAAATCGTTCTCGGAAGCCAATACGGTAACTTCTCCGCCGTACTTGGCGACTTGTTTCTTGACTCCGTCTACGTATTGAGCGGAGAAAGTACCTGTGTTAAAACGCATTACGAGCGCGATCTTTTTGCCTTTCAACGCTTCTAGCGAAGATGCGCTTTCCGATGGTTCGGAAGAAGCGGATGCAGAAGCGGACGAGGAAGCCAGAGCCGAACTACCGGCGTTGTTCTCTTCCTTATTGCCGCAAGCCGCAAGCACCAGTACGAATACGAGCGCCAATGCGAGCCATGTTCCTTTGAATTTTCTTTGTGTCATGTAAATTCTGCCTCCCCATTTATCTCTTGCATATTGATGATAAAATTACTATAATCGCTTAATCCGAGTATGTCAATCGGTATTTAAGAATTAAAAGGTTGGTCTATGAAAATAAATTAAGAGTTTCAGAAATAAACCGGGGCTCGTGCGCCATCCATCATTCTAGGACATTTGCCCCGCAATGACAAGAAAAAACGAGGATTTTGCGAGAATTGACACCGAGAAAATGCTTACATTTCCTTCTATAGGAATCATTCATCTTGGTCTTCACTATTTTCATGTCCAGATCCCCAACTCAAGACAATAAAAAAACGCCAAGCGCAGAAACGGCACTTATCACCGCTCTGCTCTCGACGCTTGCTGTTTTTACAATATTATCGCGATCAATCCACCCGAGCCTTCGTTGATTATACGGCCCAGCGTTTCCTGCAACTTGTATCTGGCATTGTCAGGCATCATCGCGATTTTGCCTTGAATGCCTTCCCTGACGATCGAGTGCAAGGAGCGCCCGAAAATATCGGATTCCCAGATCTTGATCGGATCTTTCTCGAAATCTTGCATCAGATATCGTACGAGCTCCTCGCTTTGCTTCTCCGTACCGATAATCGGAGCGAACTCGGATTCGACGTCTACCCGGATCATATGGATCGAAGGAGCCGTAGCCTTCAGCCTCACGCCGAAGCGAGAGCCTTGACGGATAAGCTCAGGCTCGTCGAGCACCATCTCCGCAAGCGAGGGAGCCGCGATTCCGTATCCGGTCGTCTTGACCATTTCGAGCGCTTCCGCGAACCGGTCGTATTCCCGCTTCGCGTGGGAGAACTCCTGCATCAGCTGCAGAAGATGATCCTTGCCGCGAATCTCCGTTCCGACGACCTCCATGAGGATCTTGTCGTACAGTTCGTCGGGAGCGTACAGATCGATTTCCGCGACGCCTTGCCCCATGTTCATGCCGCTGAGACCCGCGCGTGCCACGAAATCGTACTCCATGAATTGGGCGACTACCCGTTCCACGTCGCGCAATCGGCGAATGTCCTTCACGGTTTCCCGTACGGAATTCTCGTAGCTGGAACGGAGCCAATGTCCTTCGTTCAGCACCATTACCCAGCTAGGCAGATTGACATTCACTTCATGTACGGGGAATTCATACAGCACCTCGCGAAGCACGCCCATGACTTCCTCTTCTCCCATCGTAGCGGCGCTTACCGCCATGACGGGAATATCGTATTTAGCGGCTAGCTCGTTGCGAAGGGCTTGCGCCTCATCGCTCTTGGGCCGCGCGGAGTTTACGATTAATACGAAAGGTTTGCCAACCTCTTTCAATTCGTTAACGACCCGCTCCTCCGCATCGATATAGGAGCTGCGAGGAATCTCCGCGATCGTTCCGTCGGTAGTGACGACGACGCCGAGTGTGGAATGCTCTTGAATGACTTTGCGAGTGCCGATCTCCGCGGCTTCCTGGAACGGTATCGGATCTTCGAACCAAGGCGTCGTGATCATCCGGGGACCGCCTTCGTCTTCGAAGCCTTTGGCGCCGTCGACGGTATATCCCACGCAATCCACAAGGCGAACGTTCACTTCCAGCCCTTCTGCCACCTTGAGCTGAACGGCGTTATTCGGTACGAACTTAGGCTCCGTCGTCATGATCGTGCGGCCTGCCGCGCTTTGCGGCAGCTCGTCGATCGCGCGGACCCTATCCGCTTCATGCGCAATATTAGGAAGTACAACGGTTTCCATAAACCGTTTGATAAAGGTCGATTTGCCCGTGCGGACGGCACCCACGACCCCGAGGTAGATATCACCGCCGGTGCGTTCGGCGATATCCTTGAAAATGTCCACTTTTTCCACTGAGATTCCCTCCCATCGTAATCGCGAAACTTTCGTGACCCGCCATGAGGGCGGAACTCGTACACGAACTTGGACTGGTAACATTGTATGTGCGAACGCCCGGTTTATGACGCCCCGCGCAAAATGTTTACCCTGCCGACTTACGCCCGCCGGTGCCCCTGTTGTTTCCCCCATGAGCATATGAGAGAAGAGAGAGACGTATGTCATCTCCTTTAATATTTTCAGGAAAAATTTAATAGAATCCGTACGCCATGAAAAACCGTATTCCCGGAATAGTGGTAACCACTCGGAAATACGGTTTTATTCGAATGCTTAAATTACTTGGAAACGGCGCGAGGTTCTCCATCTATCCAATGGTATACCGGAGAACGAACCGGCACGTAATACGAGGCGTCGATGAGCACCCTTCTAAGATCTTCGTCAGACTGCGGTTTACTCTCCGTCTTATTCACCGCCGTGGCAATATCGATTCCGTAATCGACGTAAGCTTGTCCTCGTTCGTCAACTAGTACATTTAATGTCTGACGCGAATACACGCTAACGATGTCCGGGGCTTTCATGCCTAGCTTCTTAAAATCGACGGACGGAAATCCCGGGTATACCTCGTCTCCTACTGGATTTCGATTGCCATGGCTGGCACGATATTCGTTGATTTTTTTCTGGATGTCGTTAATCGACTGGAACGTTGCCAGATCCAAAAGCTTCACCTGCGGTTTCGTTTCCTCGTCGATGATCAAAAACTGAAAGGAACCGCCGTTCTCGAAAGCCGCGGACGGAATCTGAGCAATGAAGCCCATGCGCTTAAGTTTCCCGAAATCCACTTTATATTTCTCGTAAATAGGCACGGACTCGCCGGCATTCTGTATCGGGAGAAGCCCGGTTTGCAGCTGGTAACGATCAATCGCATCCTGTACCGTCAACACCGCTTCCCTTGCCGAAGCCTGATTGCCCGGCGTCTGGTCCTCCGGATACAAGCAACCGGCTAACGACATCATGATCAAGGCAAGCAAGCCTAAGCCCAGAGTTCTAGTTATTTGTAGCATCTTCATGAATAGTCCTCCTGTAACGCTCATTTCAACCAGTCCTCGTCGTCTTCTTGTTGCTCGGCTAACCTCCTGCGTATAGCCGCTTTTAACGGATCCTCCGGCACGGTAACCGTAACGTTGCCTTTGGTCCGGGCTTGGCAAGAAAGACGCGCTCCTTCGGATAACATACTGCTGCCGAGCTTTCGCGTCTCGGCCGGCGTAGGCGGCTGCAGACGTTCCGACTGATCTTCAGACACATGCACCTTGCACATCAGGCAGCCCGCTACGCCTCCGCAGCGAGTTCGTATCGTTACCCCGGCACGGCGGGAAGCTTCCAACAGCGTTGTCCCGGGTCTTACCGATACGGTGCGGCCATCGGGGCGAAAGGTAACCGAATGTTGATTTGTCATATGGGCTCCTTCCGCGAAAATTAGCTATTGGAGCTCGCCAACCTCAAAGCTTCTTCCGCAATTGTATTCGAGATCGCATTTCTGCCAATTAACCGTTGAAGCAACGGCAAATGTCTCAAAGGGTCCGCCGCAATTAACTTTCCCGCGACTAACGCCCGATCTTGGCGTTCACGCAACAAATTAAAAATAAGCTCATGGCCAAGCGGAACGAGCGGGACTTCATGCCCATCCAAGTCTATCTTGTCGCAGTTGGGGTACAAGAACCCGTTCACTTCCGTTATATACAAGCATTCCAACGCCGATACGCGAAAGCTCCCGACCAGTTCGACCATCGTATCGTCGATTCGATAATGGGAAAGCGTAGAGTAATATCGTTCCGTCGTATTTTCCACCGGTCCGTCCAATGCAAGAGCTTGCAATCTCTCATGCACCAAATCAACCGTATCGTTATCCACGTAGATGTCCAGATCCCGAGGAGCCCGATCCAGATGAGCTCCCCTAAGCGCTAACCCCGTGCTTCCTCCAACAACCCAACGGGCTTCGCAGTTTCCCAGCATTGCCGCCAATTGCGCAAGCGCGGAAACCGGCCAATCACTCCGCATACGGGCCACTTCCATTCTATAGGTGAGTGTTCTTTTAGGTTCATTGATCAAAAATAAGTTTTATTCATCGCTTTAATATTCCCGTCCGCGACGACGATAGCCTGACAGCCTAACCGGAATCCCGCTTCCAATTCATCCGGCCCCAGACGGTCCCATTCGGCGTCGTTTACTTCCGAGAGCAGCTCTGAGCCTTCTATGATTTTGCACCTGCATTTAGCGCAAGTTCCCCGGGAGCAATTGAATTGCCAATCAATCGACGCTTTCTGGGCTATCGCAAGCAAGCTTTGGTCGATTACGGCTTCGACTGTTTTCGTGAGGGTTCGTCCAGTTAAAGTAATCAAGCAAATGCCCTCCATTATGATTCGTTAAACTAGAGATAATAGACCGCAAATCATTCCGTAAATAAGCATAACAATCGCGACTAATGTAAGAACTAGACGAACCCAGCCCTTGGTCTTGTTTCTTGCGTATGTAATAACGAGTGCCGCCAACACCATTAAGCCGATCCCGATCATGGAAACCCACATTTTGTTCATCGCGCTTAGCTTGGCCGCCGCATACAATTGCAGCATCATGTCCATCTATGTCTTCCTCCGTCTCGTCAACTGTCTCAAATGCATTGTATTATACCATTCTCAGCGAATTATGACAAAATCGGCAGTCGGCGGTACAAAGATGCCCGACTGAGCTATCTAGCTTCAGTCGGGCATCTTTAGTTATTTCTTGATCATCATTTTGACCAGGGACTCGAGACTGTTCAAGTTCATGCCGCTCTTCTTGACCGCGCCAACGATTTCTTTTACCGTATCTTCCGATACGGGAACGTTAGCCATTGTAGACACTTGCTTAATTAAAGCTCTAATTTGAGCTTCGCTTTGCAACGTGCCCGGTTTGACGTTGCTGGCGATTTTTTTGATCGAGCTTTCGGAAATATTTTTTCCGGCTTTTTTATTTACGGCGCCAAGAAGATCTTTAGGAAATTTGTCCACGCTACCCCTCCTCGGATGTTTGCAATCCATCCTATGAGGAGAAGAGCTAATGCGTGCGGGCTAGTTTACAATTAGCCTTTAAACCATTTTTCCTGGGCAGTAGACGCGATTTCCTCGATCTCATGCGTACGAACCCGTCCCATCAGCGCGCCTACGGCTTTCTCCGGCGATTTCCCCTCGAACAGAACGGCGTACAGTTGATCCGTAATCGGCATCTCTACGTCGTGATTGCCCGCAAGCGCATGCGCCGCTTTCGTCGTCCGCACGCCCTCTACGACCATTCCCATTCGTTCTAGCACCTCTGCCAGCGGAAGTCCCTGAGCGAGCATGGAGCCCGCTCTCCAATTCCGGCTATGCTGGCTGGTACAGGTTACGATCAAATCCCCTACGCCGGCAAGTCCGGCGAATGTCAACGGATTCGCTCCCATGGCCGCGCCGAGCCTAGCTATCTCCGCTAAACCTCGCGTAATTAAAGCCGCTTTGGCATTATCGCCAAAGCCGAGCCCATCCGACAATCCCGCTCCGAGAGCGATAATGTTTTTGATCGCGCCAGCCGTCTCGACTCCGATAAGATCCGGATTCGTATATACGCGGAAGTAAGATTCGTTCATGAACAAGTCTTGAGCCGCCTCAGCGCAGGCTATTTCCTTGGAGGCGACGACGATCGTCGTCGGATGGCGATTGATGACTTCCTCCGCGTGGCTCGGACCGGATAGCACGACGATTTGCTCTTCCGAACGTCCAAGCTCCTCCGCTAGAACCGTAGACATCCGTTTGAGGCTGTCGCTTTCGAATCCTTTAGTGGCATGGATAACCAAAGCGTCTTTATGTAAGTAACTAGCCGCTTGACGCGCTACTTCCCTCATAGCCGACGATGGCGCGACGAACAGCACCGCTTCGGCTTCCTTCACGGCATCGGCCATTACCGTCGTTGCCGTAATCCCTTCCGGCAGCTTCGCGCCGGGAAGGAACTTCTCGTTGCGGCGCTCTTGATTGATTTCATTTGCTTGAGCTTCTTTGCGCGTCCAAAGCGTTACCGAATGTCCATTATCGGCCAACACCCGCGACAACGCCGTCCCCCAGCTCCCCGCGACAAGAACCGCTATTTTCTTATGCGCCATGAGGTTCACCCTTTTTGCTCCCCAGCTTATTTTCCGTACCGTTCACCAGCTTCACGATATTTTTGCGATGACGGACGATCGCTAGTACAGCCACGATCAATGCTCCCCAGATATATGGAGGCTCCAAGCCGAATAGATAGAACAAAATCGGAAGCAAAGCCGCGAATACCATAGAACCAAGCGATACATATCGCGTAAAAGCGATTATCAAAATCGCCACGATTCCCGCGATTAACGTCGGCAAAAACGCCCATACGATTAAAGCTCCAACCGTCGACGCGATTCCTTTACCGCCCTTGAAGCGGAAATAGATCGGCCAGTTATGTCCTCCGATTGCCGCAAGTCCGCAAGCAACCGGTACCCAATTATTTCCGTCTCCAATCCATAGCCCGATCAATACCGCAGCGGAGCCTTTCGCGATATCGAGCAAGAACACCGCAATCGCGGGTCCTTTGCCAAGGACTCGCAGCGTATTCGTAGCTCCCGCATTTCCGCTCCCGTGTTCCCGAATATCGATTTTACGAAGCCAACGCGCAAATAATATGCTGAAAGATATCGAACCTAACAAGTAGCTTATGACTATCGCGATGATCGAATTCAACACCCTTGCTCCCCCTATTCTTGATCCGATTTCTTACGGGTGAACAATCTGAGCGGAGTACCTTCGAATGCGAAAGCCGCGCGAATTTTGTTCTCCAAATACCGTTCGTAAGAAAAATGCATCAATTCGGGGTCGTTAACGAAAATAAGCAACGTCGGCGGCTTGACCGCGACTTGCGTAACGTAGTTGATTCGCAGCCTGCGTCCCTTGTCCGTAGGCGGAGGGTTAATCGCTACCGCATCCGAAATGATATCGTTAAGGATATTGGTAGGTACCCGCAGCGCATGTTGCTCGGCAACATGATTAACGACGGGGAACAGCTTAGTCAGACGATGTTTCGTCAAAGCGGACAAGAATACGACAGGCGCATACGACATGAACAGGAAGTGATCGCGGATCGTGTTCGTAAAATGCTGCATCGTTTTATCGTTCTTCTCGACGACATCCCATTTATTGACGACGAAGATCGCCGCTTTGCCGTTCTCATGGGCATATCCGGCAATATGCTTGTCTTGATCGATAATGCCTTCTTCGCCGTTAATGACGACAAGGACGACATCGGCGCGTTCAATCGCCTGCATCGCTCTCATAACGCTGTATTTCTCCGTCGTTTCGTACACTTTGCCGCGTTTGCGCATCCCGGCAGTGTCGATGAGGACGTATTTCTGCCCATCCTTCTCGAACGGCGTATCGATCGCATCGCGCGTCGTACCGGCGATATTGCTTACGATAACGCGCTCTTCCCCAAGTATCGCGTTCACGAGCGAGGATTTGCCTACATTCGGACGGCCGATCAAGGCGACCTTAATCACGTCGTCATTATACTCTTGATCTTCCTTAACCGGCAGCTTGTTGACCGCGGCGTCAAGCAAATCGCCGATTCCCATCCCGTGCGAACCCGACAACGGTACCGGATCGCCGAATCCGAGAACGTAGAATTCGTAAATATCGTCCATCCGTTGCAAGTTATCCACTTTGTTAACCCCAAGCACGATAGGCTTATGGGAACGGAATAGCATTTGCGCGACTTCCTCGTCGGCGTTCGTGACGCCTGCCTTGGCGTCGACCATGAATATAATGACATCGGCTTCTTCGATGGCTAGCTCCGCTTGCGTCCTAACCGAACGCAGCAAGCTGTCTTCTCCGTCGATCTCGATACCTCCGGTATCGATTACGCTGAAAGAACGTCCATTCCATTCGCCTGTCCCATAGATCCGGTCGCGTGTAACGCCCGGCTTATCTTCTACAATCGCGAGCCGATCGCCGATGATCCGGTTAAAAATCGTGGACTTGCCTACATTTGGCCTTCCGACGATGGCTATTACGGGTCTTGCCATATTTCCCACTCCTCAACATTTCAACCAGCTTCGCCGTCCCGAGGACGACGTCATTAAAAACACTCACAACTTTCATCATATCAAAATTTGTCCGGCTTGGCTAACGAATATTGCCAAACCTTCTAGTGCCTATCCACGATAACGAACAAATCCTCATTCATTTCATGCGCGGCCGAATCCAGTATTTTCTCCAGCAGATGAGCGATAGTCTGCAGTTGCTCCCGGTTTGCCGCGTAGAAGATCGGCGCGCGCCGCCTACGTTTTCCCGATCCGTCGTAACTACTCCTACGATTTTAGCCACCTTGCTTGGCCCCTTCCGTACTCTTGCGGTTTGCTTCCGTCGGCATTCGAACCGCAGCCTCCAGAAGCGGCACGTTACTGACCGCCTGATAGGCCTTATCGATATCCTTCTCCCGCGGAAGAACTAGAAGGCCTAACTTCCCTGTACGCAGCCCAAGCTTCCCGATTGGCAACAGAGCTGGATCCCCATCATCGCGATAGACGCCAAGACGCGTGGAAACATCATGAAGGATAGCCTGCCTCTGGCCGAGATTGGCGATCGTAACTTTGGCGTCATCGTTCTTGGGAGTCAGTATAAAACCGATTCCTTGTTCCTCGATAATCTTCCTATTCTCGTCTAGGCCAACATTCATCATATAAACGTCGCCCACGAATAAATCAGGCCCGTCGAGCTTAAGCGGTACCCTTTCAACGTTGGCGATATGGGATATCTTCTTTCCGCGCATGAAGTAATGCGCCAGTAATAACGCTGATACGCCTGCCGCCAAACCTCCCCACCACCCGATCCACATCGCGAAGAGACTCGAAAGGAACGCGGTAAATATGGCCAAATAGTTTCTCCCCTCGAACACGACGGCGATTCCCTCTATATAGGCCGCCCCCCTAGGAACGAGTTCGAAATGATCGATCGCGGTTAACGTATTGCGCTCCATGTTACGGACTTCCCGAAACTGCTGTGCGGCAAGCGACAGAAACGTAATTGCCGTATAATCTTTGTTATGCAAAGCCGGAACGGCAACGGATCCTAATGCTCCCGCTATTAAACCCAGGGCAAGATGAATTATTTTACCGTGCGGGTAAGCCGGATATTGCCGATAGTCGCTGCGAAGCATGAATATTCTTGCGGCCATTCCGAAAGCCGTCCCCATGATCACGCAAGTGATATCTTTATGAGAGTCAAACCAATTCAGTATCACGAATGCTGATCTCCCCTTTTCCCGCCTACTTTGAAAGTCCGCTTGCCCGCAAGATCCGCCAACGCGCGAACCGTTAAAGACGCGAATCTCGAGGAAAGCACCGCGATCCACCACCCTGCCATCCATTCCGAAGCTTTGCCTTCGAAGATCGCACCCGAAGTCGTCTGTAAGTAAGCATAAATCCCCATACTCACGTACAGTGCAGTCGAGATCGCCAAAACTTGCTCGGAGACGCTGCGAACGATAAGCGCCGTTAATAAGCCAACGATAAGCGCGGCGCCCCATGGATCTAAAAAATGCGAGAAACCGGCCGGATAATGTGCCAACCGGCTAACGAGCACGTAAATCGAGCCAACCAATAGACCCGCCGATATCGCGGTCCATCTTCGCGGGGCGTGAGTTCGCCGCGCCAGAAGCGCTCCAGCAAGGAACGTCCATATCCACGCCCCATTGACTGCGAAGTTTGGAGTTACTGCAATATTTCCTAACCAAGCGAAAGGCCATACGGCAAGGAACGCCCCGACGGCCCAATGCGGAATTCCCTCGGATGCTTCCTCCCTCCAGCCGCTCCACCAGAGAATCGTCGTCATCAGCCATAGGAACGCGGCGCCATAAGCGGGCGGCATACCTTCACCTCCATAGAGATAGTATGCGCCGTATGGATTGAAATCCATGCCATTAAATCGCATAAATGTAAGGATGGAACCGAAGAACGCTCGAGAACGCAAAAAACCCGCCACGAGGGCGGGTTTTACGACAAATATTATTACTTGAATTTGCTCAGCTTGTCGCCGAATCTTTCTCCAAGGTTGAAGCTCATGCTTTCCGCTGGAGGAAGGTTCGTTTCTTCTCTTGGAGCACGCGGAGCGCGCGGCTCGCGTTGCTCGCGCTCAGGACGAGCGGGCGCTTCTTCCGTTTCTTTGATGGACAGGGAAACGCGCTTCTCCGCAGGGTTGAAGTCAAGCACTTTAGCTTGAACTTCTTGACCTTCCTTCAACACCTCAAACGGCGTCGCTACGTGGCGATGCGCGATTTGCGAGATGTGAACGAGACCCTCAACTCCAGGAGCGATCTCGACGAAAGCGCCGAAGTTAACCAGACGTTTTACGACGCCCGTAACGATATCGCCGACGTTGAATTGTCCGTTAGCGGTATCCCAAGGACCTGGTTGTGCCGCTTTGATGCTGAGGGAAATTTTGCCCAGGGAAGGGTCTACTTTCAGAACCTTAACGTTCACGCTTTGTCCTTCGGCTACGACATCCGCAGGATGGGCAACGTGCTGCCATGCCATTTCGGATACATGTACGAGTCCATCGATTCCGCCGATATCCACGAACGCGCCGAATGGCGTCAATCTTTGGATTTTACCTTCGAGAACTTGACCTACCTGCAAGGAGCTCATGATTTGTTGCTTTTGAGCTTCGTATTCGGCATCGAGCACGTCTTTGGCGGAAAGAATGACCTTGTTGTTCTCGCGGTCGATTTCTTTCACTTTCACCTTTAAGGTGCGGCCTTTGTAAGAGCTGAAATCCTCGACGAAATGACGCTCGACCATGGAGGCGGGAATGAATCCGCGTACGCCTACGTCGGCTACCAGACCGCCTTTGACGACATCGGTAATCGCGACTTCGAACGCTTCTCCGCTTTCGAATTTCGCTTGCAGATCATCCCATGCGCGAGGGCTGTCGATCTGGCGCTTAGAGAGTACGAGCGATTCTTTGGCATCGTTGATGCTAACGATTTTCGCTTCGACTTCTTGGCCGATTTGCACGGCTGCGGCAGCGTTCTCCAGGTTAACGGAAGAAAGCTCGCGTAGCGGGATGACACCGTCGTATTTATATCCAAGGCTTACATACGCTTGGTTATCCTCGATTTTGACTACCGTACCTTTCACGGTGTCCCCTTTCTTCAAGGTTACGAGATTTTCCAGTGCATCCTGGCTGACCGGTTCGGCGGCCGCCGTTTCCTGGACGTTGATTTCTTCAGACATGAAAATTACCTCCTCAGTTCTACCCCAACTTTATTTAAACCCGCTTCTAGCGGCGCTTAAATCTTACTTACCCTCAATAATGAGAACCAAATAATACCTCTAGTATGAAGGATTATTGCCATAATCATGCATCGTTAGGATGCAGGCTGACTCGTCTTCATCATTTCCCGGATTCGCGACATAATAAGCTCCGTCGCTTCTTCCATGCTCTCGGAAGTCCCTTGCTCCGCATACGGCGTCAAATCGATGGGTGCGCCATATACCGCTAACATCTTGCGAAACGGACGATACTGACCGACTAACGCGACAGGTACGACAATCGCTTTCGAACGAATCGCCATCGTAACGGCTCCCCGTTTGCCCATGCCTACCGATTCGTTGCGGGTGCCTTCCGGGAAAATCCCCATTACGTTACCGCCCTGCAACAGCGTTATCGCCGTTCGGATCGCTTCCTTGCTCACGCCTCCGCGTTTGACTGGAAACGCGCCAACGGCTTTGATCAATGAACCGAAAACAGGGATGCGGAACAATTCTTCCTTTGCCATATAATGAACTTTGCGGGGCACCCACACCCCTAAAGTAATGGGATCCTGTAAACTTCTATGATTGCTGCATAAAATGACCGGACCTTCCAGCGGGATGTTGGAAACCCCTCTGGCTTCCAAGCGGTAAAGAAACATGTAAATAACGCGGAGAATCATCCTGGCGAAACGGTATAACATAATCTACTTCTCCTCCGCCAAAATGGTTCTTGTCGCGGCAAGTCCCCATTGTACGATTTCTTCGGCCACTTCGTCCACCGTTCGCCCTGTCGAATCCAGCAAGCGAGCGTCCGGCGCTTGAAGAAGAGGAGCAATTTCCCGTTCTTGATCCAATCGATCGCGTTCGGTGATCTCCGACTCCAATTGCTCCAGCGTAATCCCCGCATTCGGGCCCAGCTCCAGAAATCGGCGGCTGGCTCTTTCCCTAGGCGTTGCCGTAAGAAAAATCTTCAACTCGGCGTCCGGAAGCACATGGGTTCCGATATCGCGCCCGTCCATCACGACGCCTTTCTCGTGGGCCATGCGGCGTTGCAATTCGGACATCCTTTTGCGGACGCTTTCCAAACGGGCGATATAAGATACGTTGCGGTTAATCTCTAACGATCTTAACTGCGCGGTAACGTCTTCGCCGTTCACTAATACGAGCTGAGCATCCGCTCCCGGCAGCAACACGATATCCAGTTGTTTAACTAACCGTCCAACGAGTTCGTTATCCTCGGTAGATATTCCGGCTTCGAGAGCTTTGAGCGTTACCGCTCTGTACATGGCGCCAGTGTCGACGTAGACATATTGAAGAGCCTTCGCAACTAGTCGGGCAACCGTACTCTTACCCGCTCCCGCCGGCCCGTCGATCGCAATATTGATTCGTTGATCATGAGATCCATTCATGAGAGAAAGACTAGCCTCCTACACGCCAACAACCTGATGTCATTAGAAAAAATAAGGCAGGCAAAGCCTGCGAGGAACGAGAAAATTATACCACACAGCACCTAGGGATGCAAAAATCCTATCGATGCGCGCTATCGAACTTGATAATGAAACGGCACGCCTTCCGAATCGTCCGTCGTCGTGAGCCAGTGCCGCGCCGCCGGATATTGCAACGCGAGCTGCGTTAAGCCTAACAGTACGATTAATACAAGAATACTTCGCAATATAAGCTTTTCCAAGCGATCCGACCACGCGACGAAGTCGGAACGATACTTCTCTTTATCGTTGTCACCCATGGTAGCCCTCCCGTTGTCGCCGGGACAAAGGAGGCCTTCAAGGCGTTAGTCCTTCCGCTTGTCCAATTGGCGCTCAAAGCAATATCGAATGATCTTCTGTTGGTCGGAATCCGCGATCTCCGAAAACCGCATCATAATCAGATGCTTGTCCGGCTCGACAGGAAGTACTCTGACGACTTCGCCCTCGAACTTGGCATGCGCGACCGTTCCGCCTTTATAACTCAATAATAGCCAACAAGACAGAACGACATTCGTTACGATCGGTTTGTTCCTATCGCAGGTGAAAGAAATGCCGCCGCCGCCAACATCTTCCGTCACGGCTACGAACCTCATCTTTTCGCCCACCTTAACCGCTAGCTCCAGGTTGGCTTCCACCCTAAGAAAACTTCTTCTTTGATCTTTGATGATCTCTTCGAGCTCCGGCTTGCGAATCGCCACCAGAGGCACGGAATCCCTGCGAAATCCTGTCACCACGCTCGGGAAGGAATGCTTCACTCCGTCTTCGGTAAAGAAATAAAGCTGGAATTGCTCTCCCTCTTGCGAGCGGTATAACTTGCGGCTCTTCTCGTCCAGAGGAATTTCGATGTAGATCCGGTTAGCATCTTGATCCGCCACGCGCGACCGCAGCGTTAACGGCTCAGGACCGGTCTCTGTCTGTATGTACATCGTTTGATTGATTTTCGGAAGCACTAGTAAACCCTCCACATGAAGCATGATCGGAAAACATTTCCGCTCGTACATCTTATTATAGCATGCGTGGAGAAGTTTGGGGAATGACATACACCATCGCCCCGGACTACTTTCGGACGATGGTGTATGTTCAGCGGCAACGTTATTTGTATATGGCTTTAGCGGATTCCGGGATTTCTTCGATATTTTCTTCTTCTCCCGTCTCAGCGTTCATGAAGATCCGGTAACGATGGTCGTTGATCTTGCCGAGGAATTCATGGCATAGGACGGATTTGCGCATATCGTTCTCGACGACGGCCAAAGAATAATCTTCAATCCGGAAGTCGGGGTTCAGACCTTTTTGCGCTTGCTCCTTCGTCAGCTTCGGTTTGCCCGGGGCAAGCAACTTCTCGGCGAAAACATGATCCGATGCCTGCAATCCCACGACCTCCCCGTTATCGAGGGCGACGCGTACCGTCACTTTATCCGGATAAATTTTAACCCCGTCGATTGTATGGACGTAGGTAAACACAGCCACATGGTCGTACTCATCGTAAGTAATCGGCGTCATTTGCTTATAATCGTGCCGGACTAAGAACTGCGATCCTTTATTGCGGGCCGTATCGAAATTAAGCTTACGGGTCTGCACTTCCCGCGGATTCATGAACCAGAGCAGATGGCCGCCCTTGCGGGTGTAATCGAGCTGAATGTTCACCCCTTCATGTCCTTTAACGGAGACGGAATAGCTAGGCAAGTCCGTTTTGCTGCCATCCTCCGTCACTTTGGCGTCCGCGCCTTCAGCCTGAGGACCTAGAAAATCCAACGCCTTCTTCCAGATTTCCTCTTTCGACATTTCATTGCCTTCTAACCCCGCGGCCGAAAGCTTGCGGTCCGCCGACATCGCGGACGGTCCCCAGTCCGCCTCGGGATAGGCTCCCATCTGCTTATCCATCGCCTTGAAGCCGTCTATGATCGTATTGTCGTGCGGATTGTTCTCGCTGGCCATAGCCACCTCGACGTCCATCCAACGCAAATGATCGGAAATAACGGCATCCTGTACTTTGCCGAGCTCCAGATTGACCGATTCGGCGGTTTTGTACAACGACTTCATCGTCTTCATTTCGGCGGGAGTGAGCGGTTGCTTGCTCAGATCGCGTACCGCCGTCCGGTATGCGAAGCTGGAGATCCTCGAAAGAAACTCTTCCGCCTTGTTGAAAGGCAACAGCGCCAATGGCAGCTGGTTAATCTCGTTCTGCGCTTGGCTGGTCAATCTCCACACGTTCACCAAGCCTTTGCGCTGCATCCCCTGAGACGAGGAGGAGACGGCCAGCGTTTGCCCGAGCTGGTCGTGCAATCGTCCCATATGATGGCTCAAGTCGTGGAACGCGCGCTGGTATTGATTTTCCGCTTTAATCAGAACGGAGTTTTTCTCCTGATGCTCCTGATACCCCCAAACGATGGCGCCGATAAACAGCAAGGTTGCAATCGGGAACATAATGGAACTTAAACGAGCGTACATGAAAAGCCGACCCCTTTCATTCCCAAAACGTTATGCGGTTATTGTGGGAATATGGCTCCACTTTTATGCGCGCCATTCGGCGCTCGACGACAAAACAAGAAAAGGAAGCCTCATCCGCTTAGATGAGCGCTTCCTCTTCGATCTCGAAATCATCCGCATTGCTGCACAAGCATTGCTTGAATCCGGTGTCCACGCGACCTCTTTCCTTGCGTCCGCGGAGAATGAACTTTTCGTTGCACCGGTTGCACCTGATCGTAACTTTGAGCCGCTGCGACAACGGGCATCTCTCCCCCTTACCGGATATTCCCACATCCAGTATGGACGGATCGGTTACGATTTAATCTCTTCCTCCCGCTTCAAGAAACGAAAGGGCGAAACCGCGTTGGCGCTGTTAACCATTCGAATTCCTCTGAACCATAAGAAGAACATGAAAGGAACGGCCAGCCATATCCATGTAGACGGTACGGTCATCAGCATGAAATCGTAAGCTCCGTGCCAAACGATCGGCAACAGCAGCGCAAGCCACAAGTGAACCTTCACGCTCCTGCCTACGGAAAATTTAGCTTTACCTAAGGAATACCCCATGTAGACGCCGAACAACGCGTGTCCGGATACCGGGAGCAAAGCCCTCATCATGAGCGTTCCGAACGTCGCCGGCTCAAGGAAGGCATACAATACGTTCTCCAAAGTCGCGAACCCGAGAGAAACGGCTACCGCGTAGACGATCCCGTCATAAGGTTCATCGAATTCCGTATGATTATATATAATATGATAAAGTACGAACCATTTGAAAAACTCTTCGACGCCGGCGGAAATGATAAAAGAGAACGTGAACGGAGATTCTCCCCACCAGATCATCAATCCGCGCTGGACGATCATGATCGGCAGAACGATTAATACTCCGGTCAGGAACATCTTGAGCACCATCGATATCGGTTCGGCGTCATAGCGATCTTTCCAGTAAAAATAAGCCAGCAACGCAATTCCGGGCACGATCGCGGCCGCCAATATCGACACGAGCAGCATTCACCGTTCCCCCCTCTCCTACTTTTCCATTATAACAGCAAATCGAGACGTGTAAAAAAAGAACATTTGGTGAAATAGGGATAATCTTATATAAAAAAATGAAACCCCGGGATTCGGGGTTTCATTCGCATGGTTAATCAAAAGTTTAATTCACGAAATGCTCTGCTAACACCTTAACGGCTTTGGAGCCGATAATTAATTGTCCGTACTCCTCCAGAACCGCGGGAGTGATGGAGGTGGCTTCTCCATATTCCGCCAGCACGGCGATCAACGCATGATAACCGGAGCTTTCCAGCCCCGCCGGATCGAAACAAAGAACCCATTGATTCTGATAACGGTACATCCTTCCCTCTTCCGTCAAATGACTGACTAACGTCTTGGCGGCACCGATCGCGTCTTCAATGTCTTTGAATCGATATATAATGGCTTCGCTTTGTTCAAGCGTAACTTCGAGTTCATAAACTTCTTCTTCATCCTCGGCCGAGGATCCGCATCCCTATCGAGTTTGCCCCTGGTGACGATAACCACCATTCCTTGAGCCGGCATAGCGAACACTTCCACCGCAAGCGGACCCGAAGCATCGAAACCGAGCTCGTTATAGGCTTGATCCATCATTTCGCTGAATAGCTCATGAACCTTCGGAATCTCGCGCCACATGTCTTCCTTCTGGATCCCGCGCTCAGTCAAATCATCGAAAGTGAGGAAAATCCGAATTTTGTCTTGGCTAAGCCGTTCCATCCTCATGACAGGATCCTCCTTCTGTGGGTGATAACAGCTTATGATTAAGCATATAATGCGTGAACGAAACTTTCTTGAGATCATGTTATCACTTCTCCCAACGAAATGCACTAGGGAAAACCCTCGAAAATCAAAAAAACGGCACCGTTTCTCCCCTTGTCCGGGAGGACGATGCCGCCTCTTCTCACTCGATTCTCCTATATCCGGTGGTGACCGCTTCGTTCCGGGAACGAATCGATCTCGGAGCTGGACTCCGAATCTTGAGCGACTAAATCCCCAAATGCCGCATCATGCGGGGCAGTTGTCGGATTCCGATGACCGATCTTCTCCGACGCCCTCTTGAAGCTGCTCGCGAACTTCGTGTTCAATGCCATCTCGATGGCATCGTCCTTCATTCCGCTCATTCGTTGCTTGAGGTTGTTGCCGACGCTTGCGGCTGCGGCCGACATTCTCTGATTACGTTGTATCATCATTACGATTGCAGCCCCTGCTAATCCACCTATAACGAAAGTCCCGATTTTCATTTGCCACCTCCTTATTAACGTTATTTTGACCGGGATGGCGACAGGCATCCCCATCAAAATAAGGAAGCGCGCCGCTTGTCGATTCATGGGGAAAGTATGATACAATCCAATTAAATCGGCTTCGCCGTCTTAAGCAATGAACGCAAACGGAGGGAATTCCAGCATGAATCGACGTCTTCTCGCATTTTGTACAACCGTATTATTAGCTGGACTTATTACCGCTTGCGGCAATAACGCATCGCCAAGCAATGCCGTCTCGCCGGCACCGTCCCAAACGGAGACGGCGACATCCACGCCCGCTCCATCGGCAGTCGCATCGCCGTCGGCAAGCCCTCAAGCTTCGCCGTCCGAGGAAGTCGAGCCCAACGCCGCCCCGGAACCGACGGAAGTCGAGAAAACCTATCGAATGAACAAAAACTATTTTATCGTTCCTATCGATAAGGAAAAGACCGAGAGCAAGGTCGTGCTTCTTACGTTCGATGACGGTCCTAAAGACCACGCCACTCTCGATCCTATCCTCGACACGTTGGATAAACATAAGGCTAAGGCGATATTCTTCGTAAACGGTTATCGCGTCAAAGCCAATCCCGACCTGCTTACAGCCATCGACGAACGCGACCAGATCATCGGCAACCATTCTTGGGATCATATTTCCCTCAAGAAGGAGAAAGCGCCGAAAATCAAAGAACAAATCGAAAGCGTACAGGCGATCGTTAAGGAAGTCACCGGCAAAACCCCGATTTTCTTCCGGCCGCCGCATGGAGCTTCCAACGATGCCGTTCGGCAAATTTCTAAAGATAACGGCTTGCTGTTCATGACGTGGTCTAACGGTTCGTTGGATTGGGATATGAATAAAATTCCCGAGAACAAACGACCGCAAGCCGTCATCGACAACGTGCTCGAGCAGCTCCATCCCGGCAGCAACATCCTTATGCACGAGTTGCCATGGACGGCCGAGACGTTGGACAACCTGCTAACGCAACTGGAACAGAAAGGCTACTCCTTCGTTGATCCGAACGCCATCGATACGGAATTGTAAAGCGAAGGAACGAACTGCCCCGAAAGGCGCGTCTAACGCCTTCCGGGGCAGTTTTCTATTGCAAGGGCGACTCGTCGCAGATTACATGCCTTCCTGCTTCTGTCCCCACCATAATAATCCGACGACCAGAGCCGCGAACAAGATGACCAAGGTTAGGTAAAACCATCTGGAAAGCTGGCTCCGTTTAACGGGATGGACTTCGGAACGAGGAGGCATTCCGGTTTCCGGAATGCCCGAACTCGCTGCCGCCTCGGCAATGGCCGCTTCCAGCTCTTCGAGCGTCATCGGAGAATCGCCTTCCTTGTCTTTGCCGAAAACCGTCTGTTTAGCCGCTACGTACTTATTCCATACCGACGAAGTTTCGTCGTCTTCCTTCATCCTTCTTCCCTCCGAAAGCGAATGATGCATCCCATCACGAAATCAACGAGGAAATGCGCCAATATTGGAGCCCATAACGTTCCTGATTCCGTATAAATCCAACCTAATCCGTAACTAATCGAGAAAACCAAACCTGTCGGAATCCAATGCCTCAAATAACGAACGTGTATCGCAGCGAATACAATGCTCGTCCAATAAGGCCCGATTGCATGTTGAATAGCTCCGCGGAACAGCGTTTCTTCGCAAATCGCGACGATCAATGAAATTACCGCGATGTGCCATACCGGCCTTGTGCGGAAAAGCCGATCGTTAACTCCCCCGTCGTCCGCTACATCCTCCGGCGCGAAACGGGAAATGCCAAGATCGAACAGCAAAACCAACAACGCTAAACCGGCTCCCCACCAGACAAAATCGATCGAACCCGGATATTTATAAAAGTCAATAGGGTTCCTGCCCTGAAATAATACCCACACGATTCCGATAATAAGAGTAAGCGCCTGCGTAACATATAAATTGACTAATAACATCTTGTCGTTCAACTGGTCTACGGTCACTTTGCGAATCTTGATGTTGCGGATGTCGAATTTTCTCATGTTCCCTCGTATCATGCGAATTTTTGTATGTTCAAGAGCTTTATTTTTTCCTATACTAGGACTACCACAAATCCCAAGACCGTTTAAAGGAGCAACCGATGGAAAAGCGTCTGAATCGATCCGATCTCATGTTCTCGCTAGCTTTCTTACTTATGCTTGTCATCGCGGTAGGCGCTTTTTTTTACGGCGTCAAAGTCGGCACCGATCGTACCGAATCCAAGTTTGCCAAAGAGGAAGTAATCGAGGCGACGGCAACGCCTCAACCGAATGCCTATCAACAACAAGATTTGGTTTCCTTCTATCATACCGTATTTTTGTCCTATCGTGAATTTCAAAACGATTGGATAACGGCGCAAGCCAAGTGGCTCTCCGATCCGACTGCCGATCGGGCGGCTTCCATGAAAGAGCTTGCCAAATCCGCCCAGAAAAAATACGATGCCATCAAAGCGGTCTACGTCGCTCCGGTATCGCCGCAGCTGAAAGACTCGCAAACCAACTACCTTAAGAGCTTGAAGCTGTTCCACGAAAGCTTCTCGGAGCTTGCGGCTTCCGCTAACGAAGGCACTGCGGAACTCGTTATGGACAAAGTAAACAATAATTCGTTCTACAAGGAAGGGCGAACCCAAGCCCTCCTCGCGCAGAAACAATACTACAACTCTATGTTGAAATGGGCGGAATCGGTCAACGCCGACGTCCCGGGAGATTACGTAAGTCCGGAAGTCCTCTCCATAGCCAAATGGAAGGCTCTCCCTCTGCTTGTCAAAATTAAAGTTTCCTCCGATTACTTGTCGGAGCAAAATGAACTAACCGGTTTCCTGCCGCATGATCTCACCGCCAGAATCGACCAATTCATCAGCTCCGGACAAGCCGACAAGCGTAAAGTCAAAAGCTTTAACGCCATCGCTGAATTGTTAGTCAGTACGGAAGCCGTGCGCAACGGCGATTTCATCTCGATGAAATCGCGCTTCTACGGAGACGAGCAGCTGCCTCAATTGCCGTTTTTCTTCCCGGAGAAGTAGAGTTTTAACTCATTGTCGAAAACTAAGCCTATTTTGTCGTACTTTCGCCATTGCAAAGGCTACCCGGTTGCTATAAAATAGTAAAGGCAATTGGAACCACGCTCGTGCGTATGGCGATACAAGAAAAGAAGTGACCTTGCGGAGTCACCCTCTACGCACCGTTTGCCCGCTAAATGCGGAGAGCGGGGTTGAGGGTGTTTTCTATATATCGAAGGAGGGTTCCACATGTTTAAAGTATTGGTATCGGATCCGATTAGCGATTTAGGGATTTCGCTCCTAGTCGAAGCATCCGACATCTCCATTGACAAAAAGACTGGATTAAGCGAAGACGAGCTCGTTGCCATTATCGGCGAATACGATGCTCTGCTCGTTCGCAGCCAAACTCGCGTAACGGAAAGAATCATGAATGCCGGCAAACAACTGAAAGTCATCGGACGAGCTGGCGTCGGCGTCGACAATATCGATCTGGAAGCCGCAACGAAACGCGGAATTATCGTTATCAACGCTCCGGACGGCAATACGATCACGACTTGCGAGCATACTTTCGCTATGATGATGGCCGTCGCGCGTCATATCCCTCAAGCCTACTTGAAAACCGTCGGCGGCGTGTGGGACCGCAAAACGTTCGTTGGCGTCGAGCTTCGCAACAAGGTGCTCGGAGTACTGGGCATGGGCCGTATCGGCAGCGAAGTAGCCGCTCGCGCGAAAGCATTCGGCATGGACGTGCTCGGTTACGATCCGTTCCTGACGGAAGAACGCGCCGAGAAGATGGGCGTTCGCAAAGCATCCGTTGAAGATATTATCGCCGAAGCGGATTTCATTACTGTTCATACGCCTCTTACGCCGGAAACCCGCCATATGATCGGCAAAGATCAGTTCGCTAAAATTAAAAAAGGCGTTCGCATCGTCAACTGCGCACGCGGCGGAATCATCGACGAACTGGCGCTCGTTGACGCGATCAACGCCGGGCAAGTCGCGGGCGCGGCATTCGACGTATTCGAAGAAGAGCCGCCTGCAGCGGATCATCCGTTCTTGTCCCATCCGAAAATCATCGTTACTCCTCACTTAGGCGCTTCTACGATCGAAGCTCAAGAGAACGTAGCGATCGACGTTTCCGAGCAGTTACTGCACATTCTGCGCGGCGAGCCGTTCAAGAACGCGGTTAACATGCCTCCTGTCGCCGCCGACGTGCTTGCTAAGCTTGAGCCGTACTTCCAGCTCGGCAATAAACTCGGAAGCTTCGCGGCGCAAATCGCAGAGGGTCCCGTGAAGGAAATCGGCGTAACTTACGCCGGGGAATTGGCGGATGTCGATACTCAGCAGTTAACCCGCCATATCGTAAACGGCGTGCTCGCTTATCACCTTGGTTCCGACCAAGTCAACGTAGTTAACGCGATGCATTTGGCTAAGAGCCGCGACGTGAATATCGTCATCACGAAATCGCATGCTTCCAAAGGCTTCACTAACCAAGTGAGCGTCACGCTACGCACGGACAAAGAAGAGCGCCTCGTGGCGGGAACGTTATTGAACGGTTTCGGCCCGCGCATTACCCAAGTTGACAAATTCCCGATCGACGTTGAGCCTCAAGGTCATATCTTGCTCATCTCTCATCACGATAAGCCTGGAATCATCGGCCGCGTAGGAACGCTGCTCGGCACGAAAGATATCAATATCGCGACCATGCAAGTGGGACGTAAAATCGTCGGCGGCGCGGCAATCATGGTGCTCGGCGTTGATAAAGGCGTAACTAAGCAAGTGCTCGGCGAAATTTCCGCCCTGCCTGATCTGAACAACGCTAAGGAAGTTCACTTGTACTAATAGTAGAGCAAGAGACGATCCGACTTAGGTCTGGATCGTCTCTTTTTTTATTTTATATTTTATTCCGCACCAATAGCATAATGCCGAGTTGCGTTAGCGCCGCAAGCAGCAGAACGATCGGCAACGCTGGAGAGTTGACATCGCTCGCGAAAATGACCTGCAGCAAGATCGACAATACCCGGCCGACGTTTAGAAAGAACTCCTTTATGACGACCGACTCTATGCGAAACATCCCTCTCAATGGAAGCCCGTCCATAATTCTATAATAGTAGGAAGTCAACATATTAATTATCCAGGGCGCCATCAAGGAATAGATCGACATGAACAGGATAACCGTCCACAAGCTGATTTCGAACAGAAGCACGGCCGCTCCCGCCACGATCAACAGCGAGGCCGCGAATAACTCTCGCCTAATGGAGGTGGATTGGTTTTTGCGAGAAATAATATAACCGGTTACGATCGTGAGCAGAGCAAA
Organism: Cohnella cholangitidis; assembly: GCF_014107495.1. GTDB lineage: Bacteria > Bacillota > Bacilli > Paenibacillales > Paenibacillaceae > Cohnella > Cohnella cholangitidis. The sequence continues at coordinate 5,870,427 of NZ_CP041969.1, read as the reverse complement.
GAAAACAGTCATATAACCAACTTGGTCTTCTCTGCCGACCGTTTGGTACATCAAAATGTTAGGAAGGAATAACATAAGTCCCTGAAACAATCCCAGCACGAGAAAGCCGAATAACGATAGTACCCATAACCGATTTTTCTTCATCATGAGGCCGGAATACTTCAAATAGTAAGTTCGATGATGGGAATCTATTCTCTTAATGCGCAGGCTGAAGAAAGAGGCTACTCCGAACAATGCGGATGCGGCTGCGAACGTCAGAATATAACCGCGCAAGCCTTCGAACAGACTGATCAAAAAACCCGACAGCGCCGGCCCCGCTAAGCCTGCCGAGTTAAATACGATCATATTGATGCCTAAATATTTCGATCGGTTTCTCGCGTTGGTTACGTCGTACATCAGAACGAGATACCCCGTCCAGTATAAACCCAAGGCGAGTCCGTTAAACACCGCAAACAACGGGTAATACGCCACTACCTTCTCTTGAGCGAAATTAACGACAAGAAAAAAGACCGTGATCAACGCAATGCCGAGGCGATACGTGACCATGCGATCTTTCTTCTTTGCGATCCAACCTCCGATGGCGAACGCGATCGGAGTCATTCCATATACGATGAGGTTGAATATCCCATTAATGGCCAAATCCTCGGTCAGGCGCCATAAGTACAAATTCAGGAATAGACCCGACATCGAAGCCCCGAACTGAAAGCAACCGTGAATAAAGATGGCGACTCGGGCTTCCGGAGACAACGACGTCTCCGATACGAATTTCGTCCGAGGCCGAGGCCATTGCAAGCAAAGTTTCATGCTGTTTCCCCTTTGCTAGCGCTTCGATGCTTGATTGTTCTTCTTGCGGTTTGCTGTCATGGGAAGCATGATCGTAAATGTCGTTCCTTCGCCGGGCGAGCTAATCGCGCTAATCGTTCCCCCGTGAGCCACGATCAAATTTTTGACGATGGCTAAACCTAACCCCGTTCCGCCTGTCGTCTCTCTCTTGCGGGCTTTATCCGCCTTGTAGAATCGTTCGAATATATACGGTAAATCCTCGTGCGGAATTCCTTGGCCTTCATCCTTGACCTTAAGCTCTAGCCAATCTCCCTTCGGCTTGACCACCCTTGTGGCGCATAATGCAATAGAAGCGCCTGATGGCGTATGGCGCAGCGCGTTATCCATCAGATTCGTCAGCACCTGCTCCAGACGATCGGCGTCCGCCGCTTCAACGATCAAACTCGGATCTTCCTCCGTCTTCGACAGAACGATCTGGCGCTCTTTGGCCAAAGCCGAGAATTTACGATATACCCGCGACATTAAGCCGTTAACGTCAAGAGGTTGGAAATTCATTTCGAGATAACCGGCTTCCATCCGCGCTAAGTCTAGCAAATCCTTGACCAGCCGCCCCATCCTCAGCGACTCGTCATGAATGACTTGCACGAGCTCCCTGCGTTCCTCGGGAGAGGCTGCGATATCATCCATGAGCGCTTCGCTGTACCCCTGCACCATCGAGAGCGGAGTTCGAATTTCATGCGATACGTTCGCAACGAAATCCTTGCGCATCTTATCGACGCGGAATTCCTCGGTCACGTCCCTAAGAACGGCTACCGCTCCTCTGACGGACTCGGTAGACGCGAGCGGAGTCATGACGACGGACCATACGCCGCTTTTGACGTGTACCTTGACGGTAAGCTCCTTGCCGCTAGTGATGACGTTGCGGAACGTTTCCCGCAATGGTCCGGGAACGTTGGCATCCTTCTCCGGCAACTCTTCGTCAGACCAATCGACGGAGCTCCAATCTTCTAGCAAATACCGGCCTTGAGGATTGGTCAGAATGACCTCGCCATTGGCATCGAAGGAGATGACGGAATCCGTCATGCTTTTCAGGACGCTGCTGAGATGATCCCGTTCGTGTTGGAGATCGCGGATCAACGTATGAAGCTCGGAAGCCATCTGATTAAAGGTGTTAGCAAGCTCGCCGATCTCGTCGGACGAACGGATCGCCACACGGGTCGTGTAGTCGCCTTGCGCGACCCGATTCGCCGCGTCCTTCATTTCCCTTAGCGGCTGGGTGATCTTAGTCAACAAGAAGAAAGCGAAGAAAGTCGTTAACAGAAAACCGATTATTCCCGCGTAACTGAACAATCGCTTGATCGCAAGCGGGTCGGTAAACGTGAGATCGATGTACTCCAGCAGGAACAAGCCCAGCGTAAGAATGACTACGGCAACCAAACCCATGATCGTCAGCCACATCTTGCCGACGACCGTTCTCCATATCGCCATAGACTACTTCGCCGCCTCCAGCTTGTACCCTACGCCCCATACGGTCGTAATCATCGAAGCCGCCTCCGAAGACACGCGATTCAGCTTCTCGCGAAGCCGTTTGACATGGGTGTCCACGGTACGCAGGTCGCCGAAGAAATCGTAGTTCCATACGTCCTTCAGAAGCTCTTCGCGCGAGAACACCTTGTCCGGCGTACTTGCCAAATAGTGAAGCAGTTCGTATTCCTTCGGCGTCAAATTCACCTCTTGGCCGCTTGCGGTAACGCGGTGCGCGTCATGCTCGATGACCAAGTATGGAAACACGATGTTGTTGCTCGTATTCAATTCTTTCGATAGGAACGCCGTTGCCGACGAACGCCGTAAAATCGCCTTGATGCGGAAGATGACTTCCCGCGGGCTGAACGGCTTCACGACATAATCGTCCGCGCCGACTTCGAAGCCTTGCACGCGATTGACTTCCTCGCCCTTGGCCGTAAGCATGAGCACGGGAGTCGCTTTCTGCTGGCGAAGACGGGCGCATACTTCGATTCCGTCGATTCCGGGCAGCATAAGATCGAGCACGATCAGATCGAAATCGTCTTCTTGCGCCATGCGCAATGCGGTTTCTCCGTCTTCCGCTTCTTCGATCAAATATCCTTCTTTCTCCAAATACATTCTGAGCAGACGACGAATTCTTTCTTCGTCGTCTACGACCAATATCCGATTACCGGCATTATTCATCCGAATGCGCTCCTTTCGGCTCTTCGCCTTAATTGTGCCACATTATACCCCTGCGTAAGAATGCAATCCGGCAATAACGAGATTAACCCCGACTAGAGTAAACATGACGACCAAGAAACCGATAACCGCCAGCCAAGCCGAGCGGGTTCCCTGCCAGCCGCGGGAAAGCCGTAGATGCAAATATGCGCTGTAGAACAACCACGTAACGAGCGCCCATACTTCCTTCGGATCCCAGCCCCAGAAACGAGACCAGGCAATTTCCGCCCAGATCATCGCGAAAATGAGAGCTCCTAACGTGAAGATCGGGAATCCGATCGCGATCGCCCGGTAACTGATTTCCTCCAAGTCTTCCGGATCGATATCCGATAGATGAGGATGAATAACCGCGGTCAGCTTCTTGCGGGCAATCAGTCTCAGCACTCCATAAACGACCAAGCCCGCGATAATGGACCAAATGACCGTATTCAGCTTGCGTCCCGCATTCACTCCGTTCAGCCAAGGGAATGATTCGAACGCAGGTTCTTTCATCCCGAGGAACGATTGGAAGGATACGATTTCGCTATTGTATGGAGCTACGATCGGCGGAAGGCTATATACGACTTCCTTCACCTCGGAGCTTGCGATTCCGTTATCGTCGATCGTAACGGTCTCTTGTTTGAATACCGACTCGTACCCCGCGCCTCGGAACCCGAATACGGCGACAAGGAATCCGATCAGCACGATAATGACGAAGAGCGAAAACTCCGTCCAACGTTGAGCGCGTTTGCCCGCTTTATCTTCGCGGGTAAAATCGACCACGCGAATTAGCTGCATCAGCGCGGCGGCGAATCCGACCGCGAAGAAAGCTTCGCCGAGCGCGGCCGTCGTCACATGGATTTTCAGCCAGTAGTTATTCAATGCCGGGATGAGCGGCTGTACTTCGGACGGAAACACGGATGCATATGCAATTATGATAACTACTAAAGGCAGCGCAAATGCACCCAGCAACATATTACGGTAGATTAAGTGTACGACGATAAACGCGAACATGATCGCCATGCCGAGGAACGTCATGAACTCGTACATGTTACTGGTTGGAATATGACCGCCGCCATACCAGCGGGTAAAGAAGAACGTCAGATGAGCCAACCAACCAATGACGGCTGCCCCGAATCCGAGTTTGCCCCAACGGTTAGTATGGTCTTCCGGCTTGCGATTACTCCAGCGTTTGCCTCCGACCGCAATGGCGAAGAAAATAAAAGAAGCGCAATACAAATAAAATGCGACGATAAAAGCGTCACTGCTGAAATCTAGCCACCACGTCAACGTACATTCCTCCTGTTATCTAACGACTTGGGATCGACTTCAGTGCCCGTTCGTCCCAAAGCCCATGCAACGTCGGCCCTTAAGCCGAAGCTGTTCTTATTCGTATGTCCTCCAAGCGAAAGCTTGCCGTCGTCGATCCGCAACCAAATTCTCCGGTGCTGCCAGTAGAAGCCCATGATGAGACCGATCATGGAAATCGCCGCGCCGACCCAGATATAAGGCATTGCCTTGTCCATACGGATGTTCAGATAGGTCGTGTATTCGGAATACTTGATATTATTCATTTTACCATCGACGATCGGGTTTTCCACCTTAATTGCGAAAATCCCCGTGCTATCTCCTCTTTGCTTGAAGCTATCATTAAGGAGCTTCTCGTAAAATTTGCTCTTCTCGCTAGGCATGGGGAAGTAAATATAGATTTCGCCTTTAGGTTTAACATCGGGTCCTTCGATTCTAAACACGAATGCCGGGTTGTTCGGCTCGCGCGTCTTCGTCATCGGACGGTTCTGCTCGTCCAAGCTGAAGTCCGGATAATAATCGTTAAGCTTCAACGTATACGGACCGACTTGATACGTTTCCGCCGGATCGTCCATCAGCAGGTCAAATGAGCCTATTGGCTTTTCCGTTGCCGTGTCCATTAGAGAAGGATGTACCGAGATGAAGCGTACCCGCTCTTGAAAGCTGTTCTGGTACAGTTTCAAGCCTTTATAAGACAAGGCGCTGTTCACGCGGATTTCATGCTCTTTCACTTCCGTCAGCTCAGGATCCTTGACCGGATCGTCGCATGCGTCCGTGCACTCGTACAGCCGCGCTTTCGTCTCGTACAGCTTTACGACCTTCGTACCTTTCTGGTTTTGCGCGAGCTCGCTCTCCGGGTAGTAGTCCACGGTGAACTTTTCGTTCTTCACGTAGTAGTTCGTGCCCGGTATTTGTCTCGTCTCTCCTTCATAGAGAGCGAGGTACTGATCCATATGCCATGCAGGGATACCGCGGCCCAATACCGCCAGCAGGAAAATAATAAGTCCGATATGGTTGATATAGGGACCCCAACGGCTAAATCGGTTCTTCTCCGCCAACAACGCCCCGTTTTCTTGCCAGATCCGATAATGCTTACGCTTAAGCTGCTTGCCGAAATCCGTTATCCATGCTTCGGAATCTCCCTGCACGTCGCCGGTATAAACGACCTGTTGCCGGGTGATGAATTGGAGATGCTTGCGGATTTGCTGTTTGGCCAACGCGCGGTACAGCGGAAGCACGCGATCCAGGCTACAGACGACTAGGGATGTCCCGATCATGACGAGCAGCGTAACGAACCACCACGACTCATAGGTTCTGGATAAACCGAGCGCATGGTAAATGACCCCGAGCGTCCCATGCTGCTCTTTGTAGTATGCCGCAAACTCGGAGTATTCCGTTAAGTTGATCAACGTGCTCTCTTGCTGGAAGACCGTTCCCAGAGCCGCTCCCAACAAAGTAATAACGATCAAATAGACCGCGATTTTGACCGATGAGAAAAAATTCCATATCCGATCGACGATATGAGGGTTCGCTTTTTGCGATCTGCGGGCGACCCCGTCATATCTCATTTCTAAGGGAGCGCTTTCGTCATTGAGCAAATCCTCGAGGAGCGGTTTGCCGCACGATTCGCATAATACCGTACCTACGGGATTCTGATGTCCGCATTCGCACTTGGTGTTCTGAAACAACTGTGAAGCCTCCTTAACTTTCCGCTCACGACTTCATCAGTCGTTCGACGCGCACTTCGATCTCTTCTTCCGTTAACAAACCGCCTATGACGACCTCTTGAATTTTTCCGTTTGAGGATATGAAGAACGTCGTCGGGTATTGCTTGAGCCCGTACGCTTTTTCGGTTCGTTTGTCCTTGTCCATCAAGATCGGAAAGTTAACCCCGACTTGGCGTATAAAACTTTCCGCGGTCAAGTGGTCTTCGCTCAAATTGATTCCGATCAGCTCCAGCCCCTGTCCCTTCCATTTCTCGTATTGATTCTGCAAGGCGGGCATCTCGTTCCGGCATGGCGGACAGAAAGTCCCCCAGAAATTAATGATCAACGGTTTGCCTTCGTAATCTTGCCACTCGTGCACCTGACCGTCCAATCCCGCCAAACGGAAAGCGGGAGGCTTATCCCCCTTCGTAAGTACGACACTTTTCGAAAATAACGAATTGCCGATCGCAAATCCTCCAACGAGGAGTACGGCGGCCAATATGATATATTGAATTGTTTTCCGATGACGCCCCATTAGAACATTTTCACCACCTGTATCCAATACTTTCATTGTAACGGAATGATTGTCTAGCATCAATCAACACTCTCCAGTATACGTTGGTTTTACTGGATTTTCGCAGTTTTGTTTGTCAAAATTAGCACAATGCAACCCAGCGTTATTGATCGTAAACGATCATCGATTCCAGGTAGGTTATCGACAAAGAACAGACTCCGGGAAAATCCCCGGAGTCTTCGTTTTATTCCCATTCCCTCATGGTTTCGAAGTCGGTATGCGGGAAGTAACCGATTTAGCGTATTCGGAGGGCGACATGCCCGTCATTTTCCGAAAATCCTTCGAGAAGTAATGTATGCTCGCGTAGCCCAGCCGTTCGGCGATTTCCGTAAAGTTACAACGGTTCTCGCGTATAGCCGACTTGACGAATTCGATCCGAAGGTGCTTGAAATATTCCAGCAGTCCCATCGAGGTATGGTTGTGAAACACTTCGCGGAGGCGGCTCCGCCCCAGATGAAATCGCTTGCTGAGCTTATCCAGCTCAAGCGGCTCCGAGATATGATTTTTCATATACTCGACGATCCCGTTAACGACATCCGCTTCGCTATTGCTCTCTAACTGAAGGGGGGTACCGATTTGGCCGAACAAGCTGTCCGGGTGCTTAATGAGTCGGATTAGCGAAATCAATAACACCTCTAAATATGCTTTAATCAGTTGTTCGCCTGCAAACGGGGCGTTTTCTTGGCGGATCAAGTTATGCGAAGACGGATCGTCGAACGGAGGCGCAAAGCATTGGTATCCTTCCTTAACGATGACCGAGAGCAACTTCTTTTCCTTATCCTCGAGCGCGAAAACGCGATCCTCCAGCATAGCCATCGCCGGCGAAGGGCATTCGAACGAAATAACGACCAAGTTGGGCGGCTTATGATGTTTATGGACTCTCACGGTATGAAACTCATTCGGCTTATGGAAAATGAGCTGACCTTGCTTCAGCTCGTATATGCGATCGTCCGCCCGAACTTCAGTCTCCCCCTTATCCACGTACAAAAACTCCCAGAAGTCGTGCTCCTCGCCATCGAACGCATAACCTGTGGCATATTCGAAATAGTGGAAGGAAATCAACTTATCCACCGATACATGCTCTTGAAGCGCTAACTTGGCAAACTCCATCGGAATCCCCTTCCCTATCGTCCGTCCGGCCGTTACGCCTGACGGAATGTGCAAATATATCGGTCAATTGGATAAAGGCAAGTCTCTTCCCGCTTACTATAATCGACTCAAACGACAATAAGGAAGTGTTGGAAGATGAGAAAAGGCATTAATATTTGGTCCTTCCCAGCCCATTATAGCATTGATACAAGCTTGAGTTTAGCTGCGGAAGCCGGATTCGAGGGCATTGAGCTATCGCTGGATGAGGAAGGCGAGTTGAGCCTAGGCAGCAGCGAAGCAGATCTAAACAAACTTCGCGATCGTGCGAAGGATCTCGGCCTTCAACTGCCCAGCCTTGCAAGCGGTCTATTCTGGAACTACTCCTTAACCAGCTCCCAGAGCGACATTCGCGCAAAGGCATACGATATTGCCCGCAAGCAGCTCGAATGTGCCGCGATTCTCGGGGCGAATACGGTATTGATCGTTCCGGGAGCGGTCGGCGTAGACTTCATTCCGGGCTCGGAGGTCGTTCCTTACGAGCAGGCTTACGATTACGCGTTGGAGGCATTCGTCAAGCTAGCCCGCGAAGCGGAGTCGCTGCAAGTTTCCATCGGGATCGAGAACGTGTGGAACAAATTCCTCCTATCTCCGCTCGAGATGCGCGGATTCATCGACCAGATCGCTTCTCCTTTCGTGGGATCTTATTTCGACGTGGGAAATGTCGTCTATTCCGGTTATCCCGAGCATTGGATTCGCATCCTCGCCCACCGAATCAAGAAGGTACACTTCAAGGATTACAGAAGAGAAGCGGGCGGACTGCACGGCTTTGTCGATTTGCTGGCCGGCGACGTGGATTATCCGGAGGTGGTAAAGGCTCTCCAAGACATCGGTTACGACGATTACGTGACGGCGGAGATGATACCTCCCTATAAGCATCATGCGGAGCAGATCATATACAATACTTCTAATTCTATGGATCAAATTCTCGGGAGGGGCAGAGCATGATCAGAATCGGTTTAATCGGATTAGGCTTCATGGGAAGAACGCATCTAGAAATCTACGATCGGCTAGAGAAAGAAGGAGTACAGGTAGTCGTAACGGCGCTGTGCGACGTTGACCCCATAAAAATGGAAGGCGGAGCGGTTGTCGGCAATATCGGATCCGACTCGGGCTCCTCTCTTGACTTCAACCGTTATCGCAAGTATACGAGCGTGTCGGATATGCTTGAGAACGAGCAGTTGGACGCGGTCGATATTACGCTCCCTACTTTTCTCCACAAAGATGCAGCGATTCAATGTCTGCAGCACGGAGTGCACGTACTCTGCGAGAAGCCAATGGCGCGAGATTTCCAGCAATGCGCGGACATGTCGGCAGCAGCCGCGAATAGCGGCCGCCAGCTCATGATCGGTCAATGCCTGCGCTTCTGGCCTGCTTACGTGCGGCTTAAGAAGCTCGTCAAGGATCAGACTTACGGAAAGGTGCTCGCGGCTTCGTTCTATCGCGGCGGCGGAACGCCTACATGGGGAGCATGGCTGACAAATAACGAGCTGAGCGGCGGCGCGATGCTGGACATGCACGTGCATGATACGGATGTGGTCAACTGGCTGTTCGGTAGGCCGAATTCGGTCTCCTGCCAAGCACGCAATGTTATCCCGGGGAGCGGATACGACATCGTCTCTACCCATTATCAGTATGACGACGGCAAGATCGTGAACGCGCAGGCGGATTGGACTTTGCAAGGCGACTACGGCTTCGACATGTCGTTCCGGGTTAATTTCGAACGGGGAAATATCGTCTTGAAGGACGGCGTCGTGCGGGAAAATCCCAACGAAGGCAAAGGCTTCGTTCCCGAGTTATCCCCCGAGCTCGGCTACTACCACCAGCTGCGCTACTTTGTGGAACGCTTGCTGCAGGATAAGCCGATCGAAGAAGCCAGCCCCAACGAAACGATGGACAGTATCGCCATCATAGAAGCCGAGATCCGCTCCGCCAATGCCGGCGGAGCATGGACCGAGATTGGTTGAACTTACATCGAATTAAAGAAATACGTTTACATGTTTTCGTAATGCGCGTAAAAAAGGGACCGACTCAAAAGTAGGGAATCTCACTTAGGAGATCGCTCACTTAACCAACGAACGACGTGAAAATGATGAAATGGCGATACTAGGGAAGTCATCCCTGTATCGCCATTTCGCATTTTCGTCACTACGTTGCCCTACGCATTGTTATCCGAAACCGATGAGAAAAAGAGGGCATGTATTTCCTGGAGAAGCGGAAGCGTTTGCCTTTGCTGCCGCTAGGCGCGCGAGAACAATTAGCGAAATAGCAAGCGGCCAAAGCTATGCGGGCGATGAAATTGATGTTCGCCCGTCGGCGACCATGCGGAAAATTCGATTTCCCGATGCGGGGGACGGTCAATGCGATATAAATTAAAAAGCCAGGCATCGCCGGGAATCGGGGGAATATTCGACGCGGAGGCGAACTCCCGTAACGGAATCCCCAGCTCCGCGCTCCATGAACCTTTGGCCTTGTCTACATGGACAGCCGTTACAATCGTTTGCTCGGTTCGGGCATACGACAGGAGATGGCCGTTCAAGTCGTTGTGTATTGCGTAATGCAAACAAGCATTGAGCGGATTTACCTCGATTTCGATATACGATTTCAAATCGCAATTGTCGTCAATAAACAGCTCGACGACTTCTTCGTTATAGATCGGGTCATTAAAATTCGTCATGCTTGCGTAGATATGGGCGTCCGCGCAATGAAATGCCGCATACAGCCATCGCTCGTTCCATAACAGCCTAGCCGTCGTAGCTTGCTTTGGCTCTTGTCCCGTAGCCGCGTCGCGGAGATTTACTTCGGCGGCCAACCTCCACTCGGGCTTGCTAAGATCGCCGTTTATTTCCAGATCGCCGTTCACCCTATTGCACGTATACTCAAAGATTCTATATCGCTCCCAACCGACGAATTGCTATCGAAGCCGGCAAAGAAGTTCCCGTTGATAGCCAACCCTCGTTAATATAGTAATATTTCGGATGATGAAGTCCATTATAACGAAAACACCGGGGTCAAGGGCAAGAACCCGACCGCCGGTATTAACCACAGTTTGACGCAATATGGGGTTAGTCTTGAGCGAGTTCCGACGCCACGGTATCAGGCGTAATCGCTACGCCCGCTACCGAATCTTGGAGCATCTTGATTTCTTCCGCCGTAAGCCGGCGGTTCTTCCCGCGTTGGAGATTGCCTAGAGACAGCCCGCCGAAAGAAATTCTCTTCAATCGCGTGACCGGGTGGTTAATCGCATCGAACATCCGACGGACTTGGCGGTTGCGGCCTTCGTGAATCGTAATGGCGATCGTGGCGAATTTCTTCTCCGGATCGATATCATGATACTCCACCTCGGCAGGCGCCGTCATGCCGTCCTCCAGCTTGATGCCCTTCTGCAGCTTCTCCAGCGCGTTGCCGTGAGGAACTCTCTCCACGGTAGCATGGTAAGTTTTAGGCACATGATGGCTCGGATGCGTAAGCTTGTGGGCCAGATCGCCGTCGTTCGTCATGAGCAGCAGCCCTTCGGAATCGTAGTCCAGTCGCCCGACCGGATATAACCGTTCCTTGATTTCCTTCATGTAATCGGTAACGACGCTTCGGCCTTGGGGGTCGGATACGCTCGTAATAACCCCTTTAGGCTTATTAAACATAAGATATACTTTCGCTTCTTTCTTAATCGGTTTGCCGGATACCGTAATGACATCCTTCGTCGGATCGGCTTTAACGCCAAGCTCCGTTACGACTTCTCCGTTAACCGTAACTTTGCCGGCCGTAATGAGTTCTTCGCATTTTCTTCTAGAAGCGACTCCTGCATTCGCAAGAACCTTCTGTAATCTTTCTTCCACGGACTTTCACCTCATCATCCATCATACCAAGCCGAACAGCAACCAGCAAGCGGCAACGGCGGCGAAAAACCCGACGAAGTCGGAGATAAGGCCTACTTTGAGCGCGTAACGAGAATTTCGTATGCCCACGGCGCCGAAATAAACGGTCAACACATATAACGTCGTGTCCGTGCTCCCTTGGATGGTGGATGCGATTCTAGCCGCGATCGTATCGGGGCCTTGTTCTTTAATTAAATCGGTAACGAACGCAAGAGAACCCGCTCCGGTAATCGGACGCAATAGAGCTAGCGGAAGGACGTCTCCGGGAATGCCGAAGCCCTCCAGCAGAGGCCTAATGAGGCCGATTAAAGCATCCATGGCGCCCGATGCCCGGAACATGCCGATCGCCGTCATCATGCCGACGAGATGCGGAATGATGCTGACCGCGGTCTGAAAACCGTCTTTGGCTCCGTCGATGAAAGATTCGTATACCGGAACTTTGCGCAAGGATGCATATAAAGGTATGAAAGCGATAAGTACGGGAATCGTCCAAGTCGAGATCATCTGAATTAACGAGATCAATTCGTTCAGCCTCCTCCGATAGGAGCGGAAGGCTTAGATACGGAAGTTGGCGGCGATGCTCCGTTATGAAGTTGAATGGTTGGCGCGCTTGGCGGGGCTTTGCTTCTCCTGCGGTACCACCTGTCCACCAAAATAGCCGCCCCCGTTGAAACAATAGTCGCAAGCAAGGTCGGAGCGACGATATCCGCGGGATGCACGGCGCCGAAATTCATTCGGATCGCGATCATCGTCGTTGGCACAAGGGTTATGCTTGCCGTATTAAGCGCCAGCAGCGTACACATCGCCGGAGTGGCGATCGTGGGATTCGGATTCATTTTCTGCAGCTCCTGCATTGCTTTGATTCCCATCGGAGTGGCCGCGTTCCCTAATCCGAGCAAGTTAGCGCTCATATTGGACAAGATGTAGCCCATGGCGGGATGGTCGTCCGGCACGTCAGGGAACAGCTTACGAACGACCGGGGCCATGATGTCGGCTAACTTGCGAACGAGCCCCGCGTCCTCAGCTATCCTCATGAGCCCCATCCAGAACACGAGAATGCTGATCAATCCTAAGCATACGGTTACGCCGGTCTGCGCGCCGCCGAACGCCGCTTCCGCCACTTTTTCCATTTTCCCGTTCGCCGCTCCGAAAATTACGCTAACGACGATCATGCCCATCCAAATCCAATTTACCATCCCTACGTCCCCCTTTGCAGGAACAGCGCTTTAAGCGCAGCCCTTACGGAAGCGATAAAAGATTTCGTCGGCGAGGTCTGAACGTCCGTCGGTTGGGCCGACTCTCGGTCGCTCGCCGATAGCGGAAGCTGCCGTTGCCCGGATTGAGTCGGCTCGGGTTTGTCGATGAACGGTACGGTTCCGATCAGCCGATCGTTCAATACGAACTTCAGTTGTCCTCGATACCCTAAGTTATATTGCACCGTACCCTTGCGCAAGGGGGCCAATCTAATTTCCAATTGCTCTCGCTCCCCTTTGGCAAAAGGATAAGAGAAGCTATTTGCGACCTGGAACGGATAACCTGCGATCGGTTCGCCGTTCTTCGTGACGCTTGCAAGCGGAAAATGGGCAAAACCGTAATCAAGCAAATTGCGATGGTCTTTCCAATCATCCCCGTCGTTCAGGGTAACCGCTACGAGTTGCTGTCCTCCGCGGGTCGCCGAACTCACCAACGTACGAAGCGCCTGCTTCGTATAACCCGTCTTAACTCCATCCGCCCCTTCGTACATCGTGAGCATTTTGTTTTTATTCACCCATTTGTAATCCCATTTGTCGTTCGGGTTTGGTGCCGACTTTACCTGCGTCTTGACGATGTTCGCGAAATCCGGGTTATGCAGCGCGTAAACCGTAAGTTTGGCTAAGTCGTTCGCAGAGGAGTAATGCCCCTGCTCGTCCAATCCGTGCGGATTCATGAAATGGCTGCGGGTTAGCCCGATTTCTTCCGCCTTCTTGTTCATAAGGAATGCGAAACCTTCCACCGACCCGCCGACATGCTCTGCGATTGCAGTTGCAGCATCGTTTCCCGAACGTAGCATGAGCCCGTACAATGCGTTTCGCAACGTCATTTTGTCTCCGGCTTTCAGGTACAGGGATGAACCTTCTTTACCTGCGGCCAGAGGGCTTACCTTAATCGTGCTATCCAGCTTGCTATGCTCGATCGCGACGATCGCGGTCATGATTTTCGTCAAGCTTGCGATTTTCATCGGCTCGTCCCCGCGCTGGCTGAACAAGATACGACCCGAAGTAACGTCGGCTAGCGCGCCGCTCTCGCATGGTTGGTTGGAGGCTTAGGCCATTTATTGATCTCTGTGGCGGATATTTCCGGAGCCGCATGGGCTTCCGAATGTAAACTAACCATGAGCAGCGGAACCGCGATCAAACCCGTCCATAATTTGCGGGCATAACGATTTCCGGTAAAGGTGAACATGCGTTTCCTCCTTGAACGACTAGCCGTCTAGTACAGCGGTTTCGGCCTGTCCGAAAAGATCATGTAACCATTTTATGTATGCATGTCCCTAAGTATGTAAGCGGCGTGTTTAGAGTGGAAATGTTCGCGATTCGAATCGCTTATAACGACAACGCGCCCGTATTGAAAATCTGCCTACAGCAAAAAGCCGGCCGAAGATGGCCGGCAATGCGATTCGTATCGGCGCACTGGACATATTACATGAGATTGTTGTTGGCCGGATTAATTGGGCTAGGCGGAATTTGGTTAGTCGTGTTTGCTATGCTTCCGTCCTTCTGAAACGCGTTTTTCAATTTATCCACCCATTGCGGCGCGGCATCGATCAAACGCTCTAGAATATGGGTTTGGTTGTCCAACGGTACGACTTTGACGCCTTGCGCGCCAACGACGAGGAAAGCAATCGGAGTGATCGATACGCCGCCGCCGCTACCTCCACCGAACGGAAGCGATACGGAAGCATTATGCGAGTCTTGTCCGTTCGATTTCGCAGATCCTCCCGATGATGCATCGTCTAGAGCGCTGAACTCGCTTCCTCCGGCCGCAAAACCGAATCCGACTTTCGAGATCGGCATAATGACGCTGCCATCCGGAGTTTGAACCGGTTCTCCGACAATCGTGTTGACGTCCACCATATCTTTGATATTTTCCATGGCGGTTTGCATTAATCCGTTAATCGGATGCTGAGTCATTTTTCATATCCTCCCTATGTTGCATGATCGTGTTGATCAATATGTTCCCCATAGTGTACTTACGTCATTCACCCAAGTTTTGCGACATTATTATCCGCGAAAGCAACGCAAAATAAAGGCACCGCTTTTGGCGAGCAGTGCCTTTTCTTTACGCAAACATGATAACGAACAGATTCAGCAGCTATTAACGAACGCTTTCCGGTGGACCGGACAGCCAGCTTCGCCAAGCTCGAACGGCTCTGCCTATGCGGACCGTGCTCGTTCCAAGCTTCAAGATTGCCCACAAGGCGACGCTCAAACGAATGCGGAAATCCGCTTCCCAAACAATCGAGAATTCGACCGATGAATAATTCGGCGCCACTTCGCTCTTGGGCGAAGTTTTCAAAGACAGCAATTGACCGGCGGCACCGGAAGCGCAACCGGATATTGCCCATAACAGCCCCGTAATCACCGCCGTAGAAGCCGCATCTCCCGTACCGACGCGAAAATCAAGGCGCCATCGGGTACACTCGATTTTTTTCAACGAGTACCTGGCCCATCTCTTGAATTTCTTCGTCGACAGCAATATCGTCCGATAGGCTCTCGCGTAACGTATGATCGTCCCTCTGCCGATGATTCGCTTTTTCTGTTTCTTCTTTGAACCAGGGAGGTTTCCATCCTTGCGCTCCCGGTACACCACATTCAAGCCGCGAATGACGATGGAAGGCAAGATGACCTGGTATTGAAACAGACCGTAAAGGGCTTGAATAACGACGACGAGTTGATCCAATCGGCCGCTGCGCGAATACCGTACCCGAACCCTAATCCGGGACACCAAAGCTGCGGCCAGTCCAACGATCACAAGTGCCAATACGATCCAAAGCCAGAAGGCCATACTTTCCCCGCCTTTCCTAGGGGTAGTATGACCTTCTGGCTTAACTTCATTCCATATCCAGTTCCTTATCCATATCTTCCATAGATAGCTGACGGCCTTCGATCCGGTCGAACAGCATTTTCGTTCTCTCTTCGAGCTCGTCATCGCCGTCCGAGATCGTCGGTTCGGGCAGGTTGGAAATACTCGCCAAGCCGAAATAATCGAGGAACGACTTAGTCGTTCCGTACAAGATCGGCCTGCCTAACGCTTCAGCCCGGCCCTTCTCCTCGATTAAATCCTTGTTTATTAAATTATGTAACGCGCGGTCCGCTTTGACTCCGCGAATTTCTTCGATTTCAATCCGGGTAATCGGTTGCCTATAGGCAATGATCGACAACGTCTCCAATGCCGCTTGCGATAGAGCCGATCGAGTCGGGGAGTACGCCAGTTTCTCGAAATAAGGAGCATGCTCGATGACGGTCGTCAGACGATACCCTCCGGCGACTTCGGCTATCCGAATTCCGCGGTTTTTCTTGGAGAGCTCTTTCTGCAGATCCTTCAGCACGTCCTTGACGACTTCGATGTCCGTCTCGACGACTTCGGCAGCCGTCTTGGCGCTGATTCCTTCGTCGCCGGATACGAATAGAAGTCCTTCAAGTACTGATTTCAATGTCGAGTAATCCATTGTTATCCTCTCTCCCCGTCCACGTCAACACGATCTCGTCGAATAATCCGCTCTGGTGGCATGAAATCCACTTGCGCTTCATCAATTCGAGTATTGCGAGAAAAGTAACTACGATTTCCTCGCGATCATCCCCATCCCCCAGTAACTGGGAAAACAGCAACTTCCCATCATGAGACCGGCTTTTTAACGTCTCGATGATATCGAAAATCCGGTCTTTGACCGAGATTTCGTCTTTACGAATAGACGATACCCGATGCCGTCCCGCTAATCGGCGCATCGCTTTCTGGAACGCGTTAACCAGATCGTCCACGTGAAGCCCTTCCACCGGATTCGATTGAACGACCTTCTCGAACGGAGATAGATCTGCGGGCTCGCGCGTATAAACCTGGCTCCGGTCCCACTCTTTCTCGCGGAGTTGACCGGCGACCGACTTGAATTTGCGGTATTCGATCAGCTTGCGTATAAGCTCCTCGCGCGGATCCAAATACTCGTCGTCCTCCACCGTGAGCCAAGGCTCTTCGGTAACGGGCGGCTTCGGCAGCAACTGCCTGCTCTTCATGGACAGCAGCGTCGCGGCCATAACGAGAAACTCGCTGGTAATGTCAAGCTCCAACTCTTGCATTGCCGCCAAATACTCCATATATTGATCCGTGATATCATTGATCGAAATATCCTGAATATCGATTTCCGCTTTATCTATTAGATGCAGCAGCAAATCGAGCGGCCCTTCGAACGTTTCCAGCTTGTACAGCATTGCCACGCGAGTTTCTCCTCCTACTTAGGTCAACCTTTAATGGCGATTGCGAGCATGGCGCGAATCGGACATCCGTCAAAGCTGACTTATCCCACTTTCGCTATTATAACATTAACCGGAGATCGCACGGGACAAATTCGCCATTTCGATCGCAGTAGACGCAGCTTCCCAGCCTTTGTTGCCGGCTTTCGTGCCCGCGCGCTCGACCGCTTGCTCGATGCTGTCCGTCGTAAGCACTCCGAAAATCGTCGGAACGCCCGTTTTCAGCGAGATCGCCGCGACGCCTTTAGCTACTTCATTGCAAACGTAGTCGAAGTGGGGAGTAGAGCCGCGAATAACCGCGCCAAGAGTAATAACGGCGTCGTATTTGCCGCTCTCCGCAAGCTTCTGCGCGATAAAAGGAATTTCGAACGCGCCCGGTACCCATGCGATCTCGATTTCGTTCTCTTCCGCTCCATGGCGCTTCAACGCGTCCAACGCTCCGCCCAACAATTTTGAAGTAATAAACTCGTTAAACCTTCCGACGACGATTCCGTATTTTAACCCCTTGGAAATTAAGTGACCTTCGTATACGACTGACATGTCATTCATCCTCTCTTAGATAGGTAATCGTTTTATTTTGATTAAATTTCGTAATCCGGGTCGCCTTTGAAAGACAGCAAGTGACCTAATTTCGATTTTTTCGTGTGCAAATAACCGGTATTGTCTTCGTTCTCGGTCATTTGGATAGGCACGCGTTCGACGACGTTAAGGCCATAACCTTCCAACCCTTTGATTTTGCGCGGATTGTTCGTCAGGAGACGAATATCCCGGATGCCGATATCTTTCAGAATTTGAGCGCCGATGCCGTAATCTCTCAAGTCGGGAGCAAAGCCCAATTTAAGATTCGCGTCTACCGTGTCCAAACCTTGCTCTTGCAGCTGATACGCGCGCAATTTATTGATTAAGCCTATTCCGCGGCCTTCTTGCCTCATATAGAGCAGAACCCCGCTTCCGGCTTCGTCGATTTGTTTCAGCGCGGCTTCCAATTGGGGGCCGCAATCGCAGCGATGGGAATGGAAGACGTCTCCCGTCAAGCATTCCGAATGCACGCGGACGAGCACCGGCTGCGAACCGTCGATCTCTCCTTTAACGAACGCGACGTGCTCTTTATTATCGACCTCGTTCGTATAGGCAATCGCTTGGAACGTACCGAAATCGGTCGGCAATCTCACTTCGACTTCTCTCTTGACGAGCTTTTCTTTCTCGTTGCGATAATGGATTAAATCTTTGATCGAAATCAGCTTAAGGGAATGTTCCTTGGCGAACTCTTCAAGATCGGGCAGCCTCGCCATCGTACCGTCTTCTTTTATCACTTCGCAAATGACGGCGGCCGGAGAAGAACCGCACATTTTGGCCAGATCTACCGCAGCTTCCGTATGTCCGGCCCTTCTAAGCACTCCGCCGTCTTTCGCGATCAACGGGAAAATATGCCCCGGTCTGCGGAAATCGCTCGGTCTTGCGGAAGGATCGATAAGCGCCTTAACCGATACGGAACGTTCAGGCGCGGATATTCCCGTCGTTGTCGAGACGTGGTCAACCGAGACGGTAAACGCCGTGCCGTGATAGTCCGTATTGTGACTGACCATCGGCGGCAGGTCAAGAGCTTCCGCTCTCTCTTGCGTAATCGGCACGCAGAGCAGTCCTCTTGCTTCCCGGATCATGAAGTTAATGACTTCCGGCGTAGCTTTGTCCGCAAGCGCGACAAGATCCCCTTCATTCTCCCGATCCTCGTCGTCGACGACGATAATGACCTTCCCTCTCATCAAATCATAAATCGCATCTTCTATCGGGTCAAAATGTCTGTATGTCATTCCTCTCGCTCCTTTCACATAAAACCATTATCACGCAGAACGGATTCCGTTAAGCCGCCGGATTTCGTGGCCGGCCGTCCATCCCGCAAGCTCAGCAAATGATCGACGTATTTCCCTAAAATGTCGCATTCGACGTTCAAAACGTCGCCCGGCTGTTTTATTTGCAGCACCGTTTCCCGTAAAGTGTGCGGAATGATCGATACGGTAAAAGTACCGGAATCCCTATCCACCGATACGACCGTCAGGCTAATTCCGTCAAGCGTTACCGAACCTTGCTGCACAACGTTCCTGAGCAATCGAGGATCGTTCGGTTCGATCGTGAACACGACCGCGTTCGCTTCCGAAGATCTCCCTCTGATCGTCCCCGTCCCGTCCACGTGCCCTTGAACGAGATGACCTCCGAATCTCCCTCCGGCCATCATCGCCCTTTCCAAATTTAAAGGGCTGCCCGTTTGCAAACGTTGCAAAGTCGTGAGCCGGTAAGTTTCCGGCATGACATCTACCGAGAACGTAGAACGGTCGAAGTCGACGACGGTAAGGCAGACCCCGTTGACCGCGATGCTATCGCCCATCTTAACGTCGGATAGCACTTTGGAAGCGGCAATGCCCAGAATCATCGCTTCGCCCCGGCGCTGTACCGATCTCAGCGTTCCTATCTCTTCGATAAGTCCAGTGAACATCACTTAATCCTCCTTAGGGGCAACGGCCGTTGGTTCCGCTGCTGTAGCCGCCTTGGTCTCGGGATACCCCGTGATACACCAGTCGTCGCCGTACGTCTGCATCGATACGCGGCTTAAACGTATGGCTGACGACATCTCATCGGGTCCCTTGAATTGGAATGCCGAAGGAGCGCCTTCCCCGCCGACGACAATCGGTGCGTAGAACAGCATGACCTTGTCTACGAGCCCCGCTTCCAACATCGCCCCGTTCAGCACGCCCCCGCCTTCCAGCAGGATCGAGTTGATCCCTTGCCGTCCCAACGACTCCATCGCGATCGTTAGATCGACCCGATCGCCGGAGCCGCAAGCCACCACTTCGAAGCCAAGTTCACGAAGTTTGGCGCTCTTCTTCTCGTCGGCTTGCTCGGTCGTCAGAACGATCGTAGGCGCCGAGTCGTTCAGCAATCTGGCTTCTGCCGGAATTTTGAGCTTGGAATCGACGACGATTCTAGTCGGGTTCAAACCGGGAACGCTTAACCTTGTCGTTAGCTCCGGATCGTCCGCTAGCACCGTTCCCACTCCCACCATGATGGCGCTATGGCGGTGGCGGAGCGTATGCACCGCTTCTCTCGATTCGGCACCCGTGATCCAGCGGCTATGGCCGGTATGCGTGGCGATGCGGCCGTCCAAGGATAATGCGGTTTTTAAGGTGACGAACGGTCGTCCCGTCACGATGAATTTGTTAAACACCTCGTTAAGTTGGACGGATTGGGCTTCAAGCACCCCGACTTTTACCTGAACGCCTTCCTCCCGCAAACGCCGAATGCCATTGCCTGCCACGAGCGGGTTCGGATCTAACGCGGCCACGATGACCCTTGATACGCCTTCGGAGATCAGGCGCTCGCAGCAAGGCGGAGTTTTTCCGTAATGGCTGCAGGGCTCCAAGGTGACGTAAGCGGTCGCTCCCTTTGCCCGATCTCCAGCCATGTTTAATGCGAGCACTTCGGCGTGTCCTTCGCCGCGTTTCAAGTGCGCTCCCATTCCGACGATCCGGCCCTCTTGCACGATGACGCAACCGACTACGGGATTCACGCCGGTTTGACCGGTGGCGCCGCTCGCCATGTTCAATGCAAGCTGCATATAAAATTCGTCATTCAGCACTTCCATGAGCCTCTCTCCTTTCCCGCACCGTAGACCGGAATACTCAGTTCAAACAACAGAAAACCCCCGCGGCCGGAACCTCGGGGGCGATAGATGCACAGCGATAAATAGACCTTCAGAGCATGCCTTGAAAAAGCAATTCGAACACAAGCCGCTTATGTAGCATCGACAAAAACTGCCGACGCGCATAACGAAACAGCCTGTCATAGTCGCAGGTTTGTGAAAAAAAGAACAATAACTTGCGTTGTCGTTCATCAATCTGTCTGCCTGAGGCTATGTTTGCTTTCTTGGACACGGCTTGGCCGCTGCGCTTCCTTCTCCCATCCAGACTATAACTGTCGGTCCCGGAATTTCACCAGGTCCACCGCACCACGCTCGCCGGTTGTTCCGGTAGCAGCGATGACGGGTCACGGACTGACGGCCCCATGCTTATCAATAAGCGATACGGCCGATCACCGTCGGTGGGGAATTACACCCCGCCCCGAAGGTAAGCAACTTATTGAAAAGAAGTTTACCATCCCTTATCGCAAATTGCAAGCGATACACTAGGAATTAATGCCAAGTTTGTCTGGCTATCAATAGGAACCATGGCCAATAGACAAAACCGTGCCGATCCCCTTCCGAGGCTCAACACGGTTTCGTTGTCTTGGATTTTCAATTAGCTGACGCGAATCGATTCCATCTTTTCTTGGCCTTTAAGCGCGTCCACGTGTTCCATGCCGGATGTTACTTTACCGAATACGGTATGTACGCCGTCAAGATGCGGTTGCGGGTTATAGCAAATGTAGAACTGGCTTCCGCCGGTGTTCGGTCCGCGATGAGCCATTGCCAAACTGCCGCGATCGTGTTTATTCGGGTTATGCTCGCAATTGATCGAGTATCCCGGCCCGCCGGTGCCGTTGCCGTTCGGACAGCCTCCTTGCGCGACGAACCCCGGAATGACGCGATGGAAAGGAATTCCGTCATAGAAACCTTCGTTCGCGAGTTTCTCGAAGTTGGCAACCGTATTCGGAGCGTCCTCGTTGAACAATTCAAGATTAATTTCGTTGCCGTTAGCCATTTTAATAACCGCTTGTTTGGACATTTGTATTTCCTCCTTCAATCATATCGCTTTATTGTACAACAAGACCAAGATCGAAAGAAAGCCGAATCCTCTTCCTCAGTCGCATTACTTCTGCCTGCGAACCCTGAAGGTTACCGTAGTCCCATCGTTCGGTACGCTGCGGATATGCAGTCCTTCTCCATAAATCTGCTTAAGTCTCCGATCCGTGTTCAATAGGCCGATGCCCTTCTCCGCGCTTCCCGTTTGAGGATCCATAATGCGTTTTAATTTGTCCGGTTCGATGCCGACGCCGTTATCCTTGATCGATACTTCCGCATACTCCTCGTATTCCACGACGCGGATGCGAATGCCTCCTCCTCGGGACCGTTTCATGATGCCGTGTCTAACCGCGTTCTCTACCAGAGGTTGGATCGTAAGCGGCGGAATGCGCAAAAAGCTGGCTTCGTTCACTTCCCAAGAGACTTCCAACCGTTCCTCGAATCGTTCCTTCTCGATGTACAAATAAGAGCGTACAAGATCCAGCTCGTGTTTCAGCGGAACGAGCTGTTCCGCGTTCTGAAAATCGAAGCTGCTGCGCAAATAGTTTCCGAACGCTTCAAGCAACGCGCGCATCCTTAACGTGTCTATCTCGCTAAGGGCGGCAACGGCGGTCAGCGTATTGAACAAGAAATGAGGTTGAATTTGCGCTTGCAGCCACGCCCCTTCCATTCTTAACCGCTCGCGGACCGATTGCTTTAATTCGGTTAACGCGCGAACCCTGGACCGAAGCTCCAGCGCGTCCATCGGTTTGGTCACGTAATCGTTGGCGCCGGAGCGGAAACCCGCGGCGATGTCTTCCGGACGGCTACGCGCCGTAAGAAGCAAGATAGGCAGCTCCGATACGGAGTATCGTTCGCGGATCGCCTGCGATAATTCGTAGCCCGACATTCTCGGCATCATCACGTCGCTGATGACCAGATCCCAATCACTTCTGTCCAACATGGCGAGCGCCTCTTCCCCGGATGTCGCCGTAACGACGTCGTAGGTTTCCGGGGAAAGAATATTGACCAGAACGCTAAGATTAACGGTATCGTCGTCTACGGCCAAAATGCTAAGTTTATCCGTGGTTCTGGCTTCCGGCCATTCGATTGGCTGTTCGGATATAGACTGTTGGGCGTCATTGCCGGACGCAGCTACGAGAGATGCGGCCGATTCAATATTCCCAGGCAAGAAAAATTGATCGGACACCGGTAAGTCGAACGAAAACACCGTTCCTTTGCCTAAAACGGAGTTGACTCTCAACTGCCCCCCATGCAGCTCGACAAGCTGTTTGCTTATGCTTAAGCCGAGCCCCAGCCCGCCCCCGACCGCGGTCATGCCGGAGTCGGCTTGTTCATACGGTTGGAATATTCTCCCCAGCGTTTCCTCGTTCATCCCGATACCGGAATCCAGAACGGAAATCCATGCTTTCCCGTTAATGATGACGCTGTCGATCGTAACGTGGCCTTCGTTCGTAAACTTGACCGCATTATGAACGAGGTTGAACAAGATTTGAATGAGCCTGTTCTCATCGGCATCTACCGCCGGGAAATCATCCGGAATGGCGCTAGACAAGTGAACCGGCTTGCTTTCGACCATATAGCGAAGCATGTCCATCACGCCAAGCGCGAGCGGTTGAATGCGAGTCGGGGCGGCGTGGAGCACGATTCCGCTGTCTTTTAGCCGATTAAGCTCGAGAAGGTCGTTCAGCAGCATGGTCATCCGCTTCCCGACGGTAATCAGCGTCTCCAGCTTTTTCGTATTATCGGCATCCAGTTTGTCCGCGCTCGTATCCAAGACGGACTGGGCGAAATTAAGCATGCCATGCAACGGATTTCTCAATTCGTGCGAGGTGTTCGCGAGGAAATCGTCTTTCCGCTTATCCGCCTTCCGAAGCTTGTCGGCAAGCTGCTGCGTTTGTAAGGATGCGCGAAAGAAGCGTTTGAACCAGTAAGCCGCAAGCATTAGAAAAGCAATAATGAAATCGATCGGATAATAATTCACGTCGGTCCTGATGTCGCCTTTAAAAAGACCCCAAATCGCGTTTACCGATATGGCAGTAACTCCAAGCATTAGAAATACGATGTCTTTTTCGCCTTTTGCGGCCGATTGAAGCACGATCGCCGAAACGATGATACCCGGAACCAGAAGAATCAAAAAATAAAACACGCCCGCTTGAAGGGTAAACGTTACTGGCGTCATTAAAATCAACATGACGGCCAAACCGCTTAGAACGAGGAAATACTTAAACGTTTTGACCTTCGAATACTCCGGTATCAATTGCAAGACGAACCGCAAAAGCAGCATCCCTATTAGGATAAGCATTAAAAATTGAATTTTTATCGCCCACGTGTAATTTATCGGAAACCAAGTTAACAATAATCGATCGTTATCGGTCAAGGTCATGAGGATCGCGCAAATATTTAGCAAGATGAAGGTCAACAATATTTTCTGAGGCTGCCCGACGAAATAGAGTATGCATGCGTAAACGGCATGAAGGAAGAACAAGAAGCATACGATCAACTGGGCGCCGATGGAAAACCATTTTTCATTCTCGATCGCCTGACCGTCTCCGAATTTGATGGCGTGAACGATTCCGCCTCTGACGGGATTGGAATAATTGGAGACGTGAATGACTATATCGAGAACATCCGAATCCGTTGTATAGAACTCCGTATACGGCAAGCTACTCGGGGTATATTCCGCTGAATGGGAAGAGGGTTTGCCTGCATGGGCGATCAGTCGACCGTTAACGTAGAACTCGGACGAGTTGGATATCCGGTTCATCCTGAACCCATAACTTTGATCCTGATGCGCGGAATCGACTAAAATTTTCAATCGATAGGAACCGTAGCCGAACTGCGAGCTTGAATCCGGTGACAAAGAAGGCTTCCACTTGCCGGGGACTTGAATATAATCGGGACGGAGATCGTTCTCCAAATCCAGGCCTTCCTGCATGATCAACCTTTGGGGAAAAAACTCCCATTCGCCGTCTAAAGTGATCGAACGTTTGGAATCAAAGTTCCAGCCGCGCAAATCCAAGACGCCTTGAACGGCATGAGGGTGAGCCGGCGGAGCTTGAAGGGCCATCCAGGTTAGACGAATGCCCGTCAGGATCATCAAGAACGCTATCGTAATTAGCAATACTTTTCTATTTTTCATCATTCTTCTCTTTTTCGACATGATTCGCACGAATCCTTCAAAATTGAAAAAGACATCATGCCCGATGTGACTAGGCATGATGTCCGTAGCATCTCAATTAGGATTTATTTCGCGACGGTTTGTTTCTGCAAGCGTTGCGGAATGACGTCGTTGCCGACGATGTTCTGATAGGATTCCCGAGCGACGACGAGGTCGGCTTGACCGTCTTTGACGAATACGACGGCCGGACGGCGAATCCGGTTATAGTTGCTCGCCATGGCGTAGTTATAGGCGCCCGTGCAGAATACGGCCAACAGATCGCCGGATTGAACGGAAGGCAGCTTCAAATCCCAGATCAACATATCCCCGCTCTCGCAGCATTTGCCCGCTACGGATACGACTTCATCAAGCGTATCGTTAGCACGATTGGCCAGAACGGCTTCGTACTTAGACTCGTACAGAGCCGGACGAGGATTATCGGTCATACCGCCGTCAACGGCGATATATTTGCGTACGCCCGGAATGTCTTTGCTTGTCCCTACCGTATACAACGTCGTTCCCGCGTCGCCGATAATGCTGCGGCCGGGTTCGATCCATACTTCCGGCAAGGCGAAGTTCGCGTTCTCGCAAGTCGTGCGCACCGCATCTGCGATCGCTTGAACGTATACTCCGACAGGAAGCGGCTGATCGCCTTCCACGTAACGAATTCCGAAACCTCCGCCCAAGTTGAGAACGGTGAACGTATGGTTCAGCTTGTCGCGGATCTCGACCGCGAACGCCGCAACCTTCTCGACGGCCATGCGGAAGCCTTCTACTTCGAAAATTTGCGAACCGATATGGGAATGAACGCCCAGAACTTTCAGGTTCGGCAAGCCGATCGCGGTTTCGATCGCTTTGAAAGCCGTTCCGTTGCCAAGATCGAAGCCGAACTTGGAGTCTTGCTGGCCGGTCGAAATATAGTCATGAGTATGAGCTTCTACTCCCGGCGTAATGCGAAGCAGCACGTTAACGCGTTTGCCTTTGTCGGCAGCCAAAGCGTTCAACAGGTGCAATTCGTTAAAATTGTCGACGACGAAGCATCCGATGCCCGCATCCAGCGCCATGTCGATTTCTTCAGGCGTCTTGTTGTTGCCATGGAAATGAATGCGCTCGACCGGAAATCCGGCTTGCAATGCCGTATACAATTCCCCGTCGGATACGACGTCAAGGCTCATTCCTTCTTCTTCCGCTACGCGGCACATAGCCATAACGCAAAAGGCTTTGGAAGCGTATGCGACTTGATGGCGAAGTCCCGTCGAACGGAAAGCTTCCATAAATTCGCGCGCGCGTTGGCGCACGAGCGCCTCGTCCACGATGTATAGAGGCGTTCCGAACTCGCGCGCCAAGTCCGTAACGTCGCAGCCGCCGATCTCAAGATGACCTTTGCTGTTAATTTTGCTGGTTCCATGCAAAAACATATCTTATTCCCCTTTGGCGATATTTCCGGCATTCGACTTCAATCCGGCGTAAGCACGATATAACCTGAGTATAGCGGAAAACTCGCCTCGGGGAAATGGAGGATTTGCCACAACATTTGCATTATTACCTTTACACGGGCTGCTTGCGGTTTTTCTTGGTCCGGTAAAGCGACAACCGTTTTTTGTTGTTCGTCAGAGGCTGCCGAAACAGGATGTTCCGCAGAGCGGCGGCGTTAAAGGGCAAAAACGGCCATAAATAAGGAGCGTTGAAAGATCTCTCCAAGGCAAGGAACAGAAATACAAACGTAGTGACGACGACAAAACCGATCTCATGGAAGAAAAATACGGCCAATAGCAGCACCAGCCTGACGATCCGGTTCGCCAGACCGAGCTCGTAGCTAGGCGTAGCGAACATCCCGATCGCCGACACCGCCATATACAAAATGACCTCATTGATAAACAAGCCCGTTTTTACAGCGATATCCCCGATCAAGATGGCGGATAACAAGGTCATGGCGGTAACGAGCGGTGCAGGCGTATGAACGGCTGCCAACCTTAGCAGATCAACGCCGATCTCCGCGATGAGGAATTGCAGAATCAACGGGAGTTGCCCGACTTTGTTGGCGCCGACGAACCAAAGCCATTCCGGACGCAACGCGTGCCTTTCGTTGAATAAAAACCAAAGCGGCATCATGAACAGCGACACCAGCATACCCAAGTATCTCACCCATCGCATGTACGTCCCCATAAAAGGATTTTGACGGTTTTCTTCGGCATGCTGCACCAGATCGAAATAAGTCGTCGGCAACAAGATCGCGCTGGGAGACGTATCGACGATGACCGTGACGCTCCCGTCAAGAAGCTGCGCCGCGACGACGTCCGGCCTTTCCGTATATCGAACGAGCGGAAACGGGCTCCAACTTCTGCTCACGGTCATCTCCTCCAGTTGTTTGTCCGCAAGAGGAATTCCGTCGATGTCGATCGCCTTGATTTTGTCCCGAATGGACTCCACGAGCTCTGTATTCGCGATATCGTCGATATAACCGATGCAGACGTCTGTTTGAGTGCGTCGCCCTACTTTCATAATCTCGAACCGCAAGTTCGGATCGCGAAGTCTTCTCCTTATAAGGGCGACGTTCACGAGCAGCGTTTCCGTGAAGCCGTCTTGACTGCCCCGTACGACCTTCTCGAGCGATGGCTGCTCCGGATTGCGCGCGGGAAACGACTTCGCGTCGATAATCAACGCCGCAGACTCCCCGTCTACGTACAAGGCGGTGTTGCCGGCGAGAACATCGTCGATCATTTGCGGGAAAGACGTCGTTTTTTTGATCTGGACCGCCGGGACGTACAGCTCGAGAAAGGCGTGTATCGCGTTGTGATCCATTCTGCTCTCGGGTTCTATATAAGAAAGGCGTTTAATGATTTCCGTAAGCGCGGTATCTTTCGCGAATACGCTCAGAAACAGCAACGCCACTCGCCTGCCGCCGAACACCATCTCGCGCACTTGCACCTCGAAGCTCTTATCCAAGCCGATCGATTTCTTCAGCAGCTCCTTCCAGCTGTCCAAGTCGTCCGGAATTCTCTTCTGGGGCTTACGGGCTTGTTCGGAAGCAATAGGTTCTTTGGCCTCGTCTTTGGGCGTCTCTGCTTTCTGTCCGCGTTGCTCGTCGTTGCCCTCCTGATCCTTAGGTTTATAAATACCCGGATGCCCCGCATGCTCCAAGTCCATGCTGCCGTGTTCGGTCGATTCCATCTGTTCACCGCTCCTTGTTAATCATCATGATCGAGCGCCGGTTAAGGATGCAGCCATAACCAGTCGACTAAAGAACCCGTAACTTTGCCAAGCACCATCGCCATCAAGAGGGGCAGCAAGTACGGCTTAAGCTTGAACCTTTTCGATACAATCGGAATGACGTTAAGCACCTCCGTCAAAGCCGCCGCGAACATGCCCACGAATAAACCTTGGAAGACGGCCGGCAATAGTAGCAGTTTGGTCGGCAGCTTGTAGGACCAATCGAAAAGATCCGCGCAGATCCAATAGAGCGACCCAAATAAGATGCTAGATTCGAAAATGGAAGAACGACGATAAGCCCGCGTTAACTGAACAAGCCTAGGGATCAGATCCAGCACGATTAACAAGGCCACGAACGCGCTCCCCACCGAGAACCCTCCGGCTAACCCGATAACCCCGATCAGAAGCCACTGCAATAAATCAACCACCGTCTCCTCCCACCTGATCTTCGTGTTTTTTTCGATACTCCTCCGTGATAACGTAATGGTTCACGTTCTCCTGATACATGAACATTTCGACTTCAAGCGGGTTCGGCTCGTCGTTAAGCCTTTTGCGCAGCAGCCTATTGAAAAATAACAACATTCCCATGCCCACGCCAAGCGAGTATGGGATTTGAAACAACCAGGATGCGATTTGGCATCGCCCGTGATCAACTCCGTAATTCGGCGCTGAACGGCGGGCATGTTCACGTCGGCATGAAAGTTCATCATCGCCATGCCCGATCCGAAGAAGAGCAACAGCCATGCCAGCACCAGCACGACTTTACGCGGCTTCACTTGCCCTTCCGGCGAAATCTCGAGCAGCACGTGGGGTTCGCCGAACGTCTCGATGATCATCCCCGGCTCCGCCTCGCGAATCGCTTTGACGACTTGAAGCATATCGATGAGCAGCAAATTGCCGTCTTGTTCGGTAACCCGGTGCAGCGGAATGCTCCTAAGACGATGCTGCAGCTGATTCTCGGTGACCAGCCTCGCGACATGACCCAAGGTCACGACCGAGCGGGGACGGACGACGGCCCTGCGCCTCATGCGGACATAGACGACTTTAGATTCCGTAGGCGAAAGCTCCACTGACGACTCCCTCCCCTAACGTTCAGTTCGCTTAGTATGGGGAACAATCGGCCAATATAGTCGGAAAACGGAAAAAAGGTTGGAGATCGCGCGGAGAGTCGAGTTTGCGATCGAGGAGCGGTATATTAAACCGCTGGGAGCGGCTTAATTGGTTGGTTGATGGATTTTTGACGATCTAAGCCGCTCCCGGTAGATTAATTTACCGATCTGTTGACTTGTAAACATAAAGTAGCCCAGCGCCATTAATAGGGCTGGGCTCCATTGCACTTGAGGTTCGCGATACGGCATGCTATTGGGCGATCTGGTCTTTAATGTTTTGAAGGATTTTTTTCTCGAGCCGGCTTACTTGGACTTGGGAAATGCCTAGCCTGCCTGCGACTTCCGATTGCGTCTGGTCCCGGAAGTAGCGGAGATAGACGATTAGCCGCTCCCGATCGCTCAAGCCTTGGATCGCTTCGGTCAGAGCGAGCTTGTCGAACCAACGCTCTTGCGATTCGTCCGCGATCTGATCCATAAGGGTAATCGGATCCCCGTCGTTCTCGAACACCGTCTCGTGAATCGAGGCCGGCGGTTTATTCGCTTCCTGGGCAAACACGATTTCTTCCGGCGTCACGCCGATCTCTTCCGCCACTTCGCCGATCGTCGGAGCGCGCCCGTTTCTTTTGGACAGTTCGTCTTTCACTTTGCGCACGCGGTTAGCCATTTCTTTAAGCGAACGGCTGACTTTGAGCGTACCGTCATCGCGCAGAAACCTTTGAATTTCTCCGATGATCATAGGAACGGCATACGTTGAAAACTTCACGTCGTAAGAAAGGTCGAATTTATCGACCGACTTGAGCAACCCTATGCAACCGATTTGAAACAGGTCGTCGCTGTCGTAACCGCGGTTCGAGAACCGTTGGACGACCGACCATACTAAACGGATATTGCTATTCACGAGCGTATCGCGCGCGGTCGTATCTCCGGATTGACTAAGCGCAATCAGGCGCTTCACTTCACTGTCATCCAAGTAAGCCGGCGGAGACGATCGTTTCCATTCTGATTCCATGCCTCCAACCCTGCCGCACGGTTTTTAATTAAATAGCGCCTTTTTCGACTCGATCCGTTTTTTCATTTTGAGAGAAGTTCCGCCGATCTCAGTGCTGACGACTTCGAAGACGTCCATGAAATTTTCCATGATCGTGAATCCCATTCCCGAACGCTCCAATTCCGGACGCGAAGTGAAGAGCGGTTGGCGCGCGAGTTCCAGATCTTCGATTCCTTTGCCTTGGTCGCTAATCGAAATCGTAACCGTATCTCCATCGATTTCGGCTTCAACGGTAACGGTTCCCTCCGTATTGCCGTCGTAGCCGTGAATGATGGCATTGGTTACCGCTTCGGACACGACGGTCTTAATCTCGTCCAATTGCTCCATCGTCGGATCCATTTGGGAGACGAACGCGGCAACGGTTATTCTTGCGAACGCTTCGTTCTCGGAACGGCTGGCAAACGACAGCTTCATCTGATTATGTCCGCTCATGATACGACCTCCAGACTGGCAACGGCAGAACGCTCGTTATCGTAGAACGATAGGATCTTGAACAGACCCGATAACTCGAACAACCGTTTCACGCTGGACTGCGTGTCGCACACGACCATTTTGCCGCCGCGGCTTTTGACCAGCTTGTACCTTCCGAGTACGACGCCAAGCCCCGAGCTATCCATGAAAGCCAGATCTTTCAAGCTCAGAACGACGTGGTCGCACCGGCCTCTTAATATCGCATCCTCCATCTTAAATCGGACGATATCCGCGGTATGATGGTCCAATTCTCCTCTCAGCCGGACGATCAATACGTTGCGGTGCTGCTCCAGCTCGACCTGTAAGCTCATGCCCATTTCCCCTTCCCCAATAGTGCGAGCACAGCTCGTCACGTCTGCTAGACCGATAGAGCGAAAACGAAGTTCGCTTATTGATCTGTAATCCTTTGCATCGTGTCCAATTCTACGGAAGGTTCTCCCATTCCTGCCGCCCGACAAAACTAGAAGCAACGTTGCCCTATTCGACAAAACACGGCAAATAAGCGGCGACGCAAACTCCGTCTAACCGCCATTTATCCGCTAATTAGAGAAGAACAGCTGGCCTGTCGTTCTTCGGAGAAGCGTCCACCAACCGGCCTTGCTTACCGCCATCGGCGATTCCACCGGGAATTCGGTCAGCACTTCATCGCCGCGGTACACGACCAGTTTGCCGACGGATTGTCCGATCTCGATCGGAGCTTTGACGTCCGAATTCAGCACGAGCTCGTGACGGATGCCTTTGCCCGCATCGCCTTTCTTAAGCAAGACGCTATAAGAATGCTTCGCGGTCAACGGAATTTTATCCACTTTGCCTTTCTCCACGGATAACGTTCCGATCGGATCGCCTTTCTTGTAGATCGGGATATTCGTGTATTGCGCGAAAGCGTAGTCGAACAGATGGGAAACCTCGGCATTTCGCGTCTTCGTATTCGGTTCTCCCATGACAACGGCGATTAAGCGCAAGTTGTCCCTGCGAGCCGTGGCGGACAGGCAGAACTTCGCTTCGCTCGTAAAACCTGTTTTTAATCCGTCGGCGCCGCTGTAGAACCGAACAAGTTTGTTCGTGTTCACGAGCCAAAAGGGTTTCGGACTGCCCTTGCGCAAATAATCTTGATAGAGCCCCGTATATTTCGTGATGTTCTCGTATTTAAGCAATTCCCGCGACATGAGGGCGATATCGTGCGCGGAAGAAACGTGGCCTTCGGCGGGCAAACCGTTGCAATTGGCGAACTTCGTGTTCTTCATGCCTAACTGCTCGGCTTTCTCGTTCATCATGGCTACGAATTGCTGTTCGCTTCCGCCAAGCTTTTCCGCTAACGCTACGGATGCATCGTTGCCCGAAGCCAGCGCGACGCCTTTAAGCATCTCGTCGACGCTCATTTCCTCTCCCGGCTCCAGAAAGATTTGCGAACCGCCCATCGATGCCGCATATTCGCTTGCCTGTACTTTATCGGTTAGCTTGAGCCGGCCTTCGTCAATAGCTTCCATCACCAGCAGCATCGTCATGATTTTCGTGATGCTGGCGGGCGGCAAGGCTACGTTGCTGTTTTTCTCGTAGATGATCGTCCCGCTATCCGCATCCATCAGAATCGCGGATCTGGCGCTCGAAGCCAGGTCCGTAACCGCTTTGCCGGGTGTCGGTTCTTTCGCCGCGGCAATAGACGGAATCATCAGCGCTGCCGTTAACGTCCAAGCGATTATCCGAACAAACGAGCGTAAACCGGATCTACTTGTATCTCTACAGGCCAAAAGTGGCTCCCCCTCCTACGGCCGGGTAACGGCCAAGTTGTACTTCCCTCTAGTCTTCCCTTCCGGTATGGAAAATATTCCAAAAGCGGTTCCGAAAAAGGAAAAGGCACGATTGCCGCGTATCAAAACGCATGCAACGTGCCTTCTCTCAAATCGCCGAGCCTCCAAAGCGCGATATTGTATATCCTTGCTTGTTGGGCGGCATTGATCCATTCGGTTAAGGTAGTTTCGTCGGCATAGTAGACCGTATGCTTCGCTTGATCGGCATCCGTATATTCGAAATAGACGCTGCCGCTGCCGGAATCCCTGGAGGGGGTACTTTCGCTAAGGTTAGAAAGATCGGCTGCTTGTTTTTCCGTCACCGAGGTTACTTTCCCCGTTGCCGCATTCCAATCGAACCCTCCTGCCGAGAAAGCAAGATAGGGGGTCCCCGGAAGATGCTTCAACCGCGCGGCAAGCTCCTTAATGAACGCGAAATCCGCTTTCGGCCCGGGTCCGCTATGACCGCCGTACAGATTATAAGCCATCATGACATAGGTCGGCCCCTCGGGCAGTTTCACATCCTCTATTGGCGCTCGGGGCTCGAGTACGACTCTAAGCGTCTGCCCCATCGGTTGAAGCCTTGCTTGCAATTCCTCGATGAATCGCGCAAAGTCGTTCCAGTCGTCATTGCCGATTTTCTCGTAATCGATTTCTACGCCGCCGAATCCGTAAGTTTCTACGGCCGCCACAATATCTTCGATATGGCCGATCCTGCTTTGTTCCGAACCTATTAATCTCGTAACCAACGAGGTATCCTTCTGCGCGACGGACGTCCCGTCGGAAGTCTTGATATCGTTTACGAGCGTCAAATCCACATGTTCAAGAACGCTCCGATTCGCAAGTTCCAGAAGTTTCGGCTGCGCTTCCCGGAACTCCTCCGTAAACCATAAGCGATCGTTACCGTCGAAATAAGCGGCGAACATTTGCAGGCTGGTCAGCTTGTCCGCGATAACTTCGAGATCCGCTATCCCCGTTTCCCACTGCCAGTCGGCAAGCCATGCCGAACGTTCCGTTACATGTTCCGTAATCGGAGGTTTTTTGGCCGCTCCGAAAGCTTCCAACTTGATGAGATATAGAAAAACAGTCGCCGTAACGAAGGCGACTATAATGATGCTCAGAGCAACGCGTTTGCGTGAATGCGGTTGGTTGAACATAGTGCGCTGCACTCCTTGATGTCTGGATTAGAACGTATCGATCATCCAATCGATTGTCGAATCGAACGCCCGCTTCATTTCGCTGGCAAGCTTCCGGACTCCGGCAAATCCGTTGCTGTACAAAGTCGTTTGTAGCTCGCCGTTCTTAGAGAGAGCCGACACTTTGATATCGTCGAACACGCCGTCGTATATATCGTCTTTCTCGTTCTGTTCGTGATACTCCGATTGAATGGCGACGGAGCCGGCTTGTATCGTTTCGTCGATCGCCCGATCGACTAACAGCATTTGCTTGCCAACGGTAACGTTGAGCTTATTCCCTACTAGGGAAAGAGTAACTTTCCTCTTATCCTTAATATTGACTGGATACTGCTCCTCCTCCGTCAAGTCGATGACGGACGTTTGTTCCTTGGAATAGACGGTCGCCTTGTTCAGGGCAAGCTCGGTTTCATTCCATTGAACGTCATTCAACTTATCGTCATACAGTTTTTCCGGAGCTTTAAATGGCAACTTCTGCTCCACGACAAGCCGATTGTTCTCGATGGTTACCCGGACGTAGGAATCCTTTTGCCGGTCATATCGGGCATACAGCGTCTGCCTGCCGACGACATTGCCGTTAACGTTGGCGCTCAGCTGAATATCGTCGTATTTCTCGCTGTTTTTCAATAAGAGCAAACCTTTGCCGGAAGGCTCGGACGTAAGGGCGATTCTGTCGTCGATAAACTGGGCCGCGCCATGGACGACCGTCCAATCCTTCGAGCGGTTTTCGTCGCCGACGACGAACTTCATTTCCTGCGCCGTATCTTTGCGGAGTTTCATCAGCAAATGATTCGTATACCAGTACGGCTGCGGTTGGATTCTCGTTAGGTCGAATTTGCTGTCCGATCGGGAGTTGAATGCATTCCCTTCTCTATTATAGTGCATTTTGAAGATTCGTTGGATATTCGTTGAGTTCGCGTCGGATACGAGCCGATTCATACCCTCGTTCATCGCGTTAGCATGCATGATCATGTACACGTTCGGAACGAACCCGAGCTTATCCGTATAAATCTCGTTCATAAGTTCGTAATCCTTCGTAATCCGCGACTCCATCTCCGCCCTGGTCTCAACGGGAATCATGTTGCCGTCGCGAACAAAATCCATCAAAAAGTGATTATAGTAATCGATTTCCATTTTGTTTCTTAGCTCGTTCTCGTCTTTCATCCCTATGAATTGGCCGTCGCTGCCGACGATATTGATGTAAGAAAGGCGATAGCCGTTGCTTCCCAGCTCCCAATACCCGTTTTTCATCATTTTCTTCATGTCGCCGGGTTGCAGGAATTTACGGTCGCTATTCCCCATCTTGTTAGCATACGATAGGAATGTCGCTTTGAAGTTGTATTTTTCGAGCAACGGTTGAGCAAATAGGCTGGAATCGTTACGTCCGTCCTCGAACGAAAGATACAAAGCCTTGTCCGGAAGTTTCTTGCCCTTATCGTAATAATCGAGAATATCCTGCTGCGAGATCGCGACGTATCCTTGGTCCTTCAGAGCTTTAAGTTGCTGATCCAGCTGTTTCTTCGCGATCAGCTTCGGCGTTCCCGTCCTGCTCACCCCGAAATAAGAGATCGCGATAAATCCTTTGTCGTTCGTCCATTTCGACCTGTCCGGCTCTTCGAATTTCTTAACGTCCACGAGCACGTGGAACAGCATGAAGCCTACGAGCAGCAAGAGAGCGAATTGAACGATCGTCTTGAATACTTTCATTCGATTTTTTTTGCGGTAGTCTAGGGCGTAGTTCTTGCTTTTTTTCATTAGTGCATCCCTCACCCAAAGAGCCATTCCTTAATTACCTTAGAGCGGCAATCCGATTTTCTCTTTGTTTTTTTGTTTCCTTGCTTCTTTTTTGTTTCTCGCCTCGATATCTTGCGGTGTATCCCTTGTCCCCCACGTGGACTTCCAAAAGGTAACCCAAGCGACGGGCATTTGCCAGAGCAAAACGAGCTCATAGAAAATACAGAACACCAAACCGAATATCCACAGCTTGCTCTTGCGAAACAACAGATGGGCCAAGCTCATCAACATCGCCATCATTAAGAGTCCTATCAAGAAGGTCCCGGGGAATACATGATGGAATAGCGGAACGTAGACCAAGTTGTAAAGAACGATAACCGGAGCGGCGATAGGCACGATTAGGCCGATGTAGAAAAATAACGCCATGAAAGGTTCTTTCAGCCAGATGAACGTGCCCGCCCGCAGCGACTCCCTTAACCAAGAGCGTTTCCACCGCATCTGCTGCTTCAAGAAAACTCCCGTATCCGAAGGCACGATCGTAGAGCAAATGGCAGAGTCCTGATAAGCCGTGCGATGGGTTTTCAAAATGAAGTTGGTCATGCTTCGGTCGTCGCCGAACGTGGCGGGTTGCCCAAGGAACTTCTGGTTCAACCAAGCTTCGGAGTGCTTAAGGATTAAATCTTTCCGGTAACAAGATAACGGTCCCGACAAACAAGTGACGCAGTCGAACCATGATTCGGCCGCTTTCATGATGCGGAACGCGATATAGTAACGTACCGTCTGCAGCTTCGTGATCGAGTTCGTGTATTTGTTCTCGACATCGGTACGTCCGGCAACACCGCCCATGCGAGGATCCTGGAAAGGCTGGACCAAATGCTTGATCGCCGTCGGCTCAAGAAAGCTGTCGGAATCGACGAACACGACCAAATCGTGCTTCGCCATTTCCACGCCCTTCACCAAGGCGACGCGTTTGCCTCCGTTCGCTTCCAGCACGTGCATTTTCAAACGTTCCTTCGTTTCGAACCTTTCCGCCTCTTTATGAACCATCGCCAACACTTCGTGAATGCGGGCTACGGATTTATCGGTCGAACGATCGTCGACCACGATGACCTCCAGCTTGTCGAGCGGGTAATCCTGATTGACGCAGCTGAGAATCGTCCTATGTATCCATTCTTCTTCGTTAAAGCAAGGAATGATAATCGATACGCCCGGCGTATAATCCGGATTGACCGGAACTTCCCTGTACAATGCTCCGAATAAATACCGGCTTAAAAGAAAAGCGGCAGCGATCATGCTGTATAAATAAAGCCAAAAATTATATTTGAAATAAATAATGCTCTCGACGCGCATCAGCATGATGAAGGTGACGGCTACGAACAGCAGCCCGCTAGCCGTGTAGACGGAATAGCCCCATCGTTTTCTCTGGAAATACTCGGTTAACGGCTTCACGAACTCGACCGCCAGCATGAGCCTTTCCTGTCCCTCATGTTCGCGGCTGAACGATCTGACGACCGTCGCGTAAGTATTTACCGCCAGCTCGAAACCTTCAGGCATCGTTCCCGGGGGAATATTGAAGCGGATATTCACCCGGTCTCCGATCTTGAAACGATCGATCCCCGGATCGATTCCGACAAGCAACCCCGTCGACGAAATATCGACCGCGCGGCCTTTAATGCCCTTCTTTGGTTTCTTGCCTTCCTCGACCATGTTCACTTCGAAATCCGCTACGTATCTGAGGCTGAGCAGACGAAGCCGGTTAAGATAATCGGCATCCCGTTGCTGACCGTCCTCCTGATCCGCTCTTGATCCCCTCCGGTCCGCGGTCGATCTTATATTCTCGGGATCCGGTACGTTGGATAAAGTACGCCGATCCTCGCGAGGTACAGTTAGTACCTCTACGATTTTTTTCTTTTTCTTTTTGAACTTAAACAAAGGTACTGCCCCCACTCCGTACTGCCTGTATTCAAAGACTCCAGTAATGGTAACCGTGGTTCTCGTAAAGAGATTTGGAATAGATCCCTTTAATATCGACCATGATCTTCAACTCCGCGTTGCCGTACAGCTTATCGAAATCGCCTATTTCCATTTTTGCGAACGGTTGATGCGGTACGGCTAAGACTACCACGTTCAAATCCGTCATCTCGGACATCTCCGTCAGTTCGATTCCGTACTCCCGATAGACTTCTTGCTTGTCGACAAGCGGGTCCGCTACGAACGGAACGACGCCATACTCCCGCAGTTCTTGAATGATATCGGTAACCTTCGTATTTCGGATATCCGTGGAATCTTCTTTGTAGCTAAGCCCCAGAAAACCGATTCTCGTATTCCCGATATCCAGTTTTTTCTTTACGAGAATCTTAATGATATTTTGCGCGACGTATTTCCCCATGCCGTCGTTAATGTGCCGTCCCGCTAGAATGATTTTCGACCGATATCCGGTGTCCTCTGCTTTATAGGTCAGATAATAGGGATCAATGCCAATGCAATGCCCGCCGACAAGACCCGGCGTAAAATGAAGAAAGTTCCATTTGGTGCCCGCTGCTTGGAGCACCGCTTTCGTATTGATTTCCATATGGTTGAACAACATGGACAATTCGTTCATGAACGCGATATTAATATCGCGTTGCGCGTTCTCGATGACTTTAGCCGCTTCGGCGACTTTTATGCTCTCCGCCCTGTATACTCCCGCATCGATTATTAGCTCGTACAGCTTCGCGACGGTTTCCGTCGTTTCTTCGTCGATCCCGGACACGATCTTCACGATATTCTCCAAGCGATGTACTTTGTCCCCCGGATTGATCCTTTCCGGGGAGTACCCGACCTTGAAATCCGTACCGCATCGTAAGCCGGACTCCGCCTCCAGGATTGGAATGCAGATCTCTTCCGTGACTCCCGGATAAACGGTTGATTCGTATACGACTATCGAGCCCTTGCTTAGCTTTCGGCCTACCATGCGGCTGGCGCTTTGAACGTATTTCAAATCGGGTACGTTACCGCTCTGGATAGGCGTCGGAACCGATACGACAAAAAATTTAACTCCCTCGAGCCTATTCTCATCCGACGTGAAATCGACCGAACAAGATTTAATCGCCTCGTCGCCGAGGTCTCCCGTGGAATCTTTTCCGCTAACATAATCCTTGATTTTCTTCTCGTTTACGTCGAATCCGATCACTCGCGCTCTCCTCGAGAATGCGACTGCCAATGGCAGTCCTACGTATCCTAATCCGACAACGGCGATCGCTTCCAGCCGGTCTGCGATATTATCATAAAGTCCCATTCGCCATACCCCCGCAACCTGCATAATTACTTGTTCAATCCGACGAGATCCGCCATCTTAACGAACGTAAAACCTTTTTGCTTCAACCGTTCGATCGCTATCGGCAACGCCTCGATCGTATGAATGTCGTCCAACATGTGCAATAAAATAACGCTGCCGTCCTCGGTCTGCTCCATGATCTTGTTCACGATATCTTGGGCGCTGTTATTTATGTCCCAATCGAATGTCGTGACGTCGTACAATGCGATATCCGGGTAACCGATCGCCGCGATGACCTTTGCCGTATGATCGTCGATTTCTCCGGTAGGCGGCCTAAAAAGCATCGTCGGCTGCTGCTGGATCGCTTCCGTGATCACTTGATGGGCTTTGACGACGTCCTCCTGCAACGCTTCCGCGGATAACGTCGTCACGACCGGGTGAGTATACGAGTGGTTAGCTACGTCATGCCCTTCCTCGATCATCGCCCTCGCCAAATTCGGATTCGCTTCGACGCCTTTTGCCCGCAAGAAGAAAGTCGCTTTAACGTCGTGTTCGGCCAGAATGTCTAATATTTTCGTAACGGTATAATCCGTCCCCCAATCGTCGAACGTCAACGTAATTTCTTTCTTATCCGTTTCTTTGTCATAGATCAGGTTGTATTTGGCATTCTGATAATTGGGATTAACGGTTGCCGCATCGTAGCCTTTAATGTCCGTATAGGGCTTCCTTTCCCCGCCGTGCTCGATTAATTGGTTAAGCGGAATAAAGTCGTACCCGACTTCCTTGGCCGCTTTGGCCAGAATCGAAATGGACTCGACCGCATTCTTGTTCTCTTCCGTATCGACCGTAATGATGCCGCCGCGATTGATATACTTCCGGACATAGAGTTCCTTTTCCGCGTCGCTCTCTTGCTGCCAGTTATGTAGAAACATGCTATACACAACGACGGCGTCCATTCCGTTATAGGCTGCCGCCAGTCGGACATCGTCGTTGTAGTCCCCGGATCTAGTCCGAACATACCGAGGAGCGATACCGGTGTTTTTCTCGATGATCTCGTTGCTTAGTCCGATTTCTTCTACTATTTGCTCATAGCTTAACTTGGTCATGTCCAATCGGTTCAGCGTATTGTTCTCGATCTCATGGCCCCGGGATACGATTTCCTTCGCGAGTTCCGGCTCTTCCGCCACCCTCATCCCCGGCACGAAAAAGGTAGCTTTGATGTGATAGGTATCCAGTTCGTCAAGCAAAGCTTTAATCGTTTGATCGTCCCCTAACCCGTTAAACGTCAAAGACAGCTCCTTCTTAGCCGTGTATACGTTAGGAATGACCTTGCTCATCTCCCCGTCGTACCGAGCGATCGGGGAATGGGTTTGTTTATCCGCGTTTTCGCCGCCTGAAGCCTGATCGTTTCCGCCGCCGAATAAACCGCAGCCGGAAAGCCCGAACAGCGCAAGGGCCAAAAGTAAGATCGGAGCGCCTTTTTTTACTTGTTTTCCAACCCTTTTTCTCATTGTTCTTCTACTCCTTCAATAACCAAGTAAAGCCTTGTTCTACCGCCTAAATCTATCTTTTTTTCGTTCTCCCATAATACCATTACTTAGTAACTAAATAGTAATGGCATATTTTGTCGAATAATATCGAATAATAGTACATTGAGACTATTACTTGCACAATACTACTTATCTTAACAAAGAGAACTGAACAATTTCTGTACTCCCTTATGAACATCAAGTGTCAATTTCGACTCACGCTATTGTGTCTAGTTATTGTTCAGGAATACACT
The DNA here is from genome assembly GCF_014107495.1 of Cohnella cholangitidis. Classification (GTDB taxonomy): domain Bacteria; phylum Bacillota; class Bacilli; order Paenibacillales; family Paenibacillaceae; genus Cohnella; species Cohnella cholangitidis. The sequence continues at coordinate 5,829,825 of NZ_CP041969.1, read as the reverse complement.
GTATATTAATAATCAGTAGTTTGTTAATTCAGGAATATTAGGAAAGAAGGAGAAGCGCTTTGAGAAAGTGGCCTTATCTGTTGATCGTTGCCGGCATATGCCTTCTGCTGTACCCGACAGTCAAGGAACGTTATTACGACTGGGAACAACGGAAGCTGTTGGATGACGCGGTTCAGATCGAATTCAATCCGAACGAAACCGACAACAACGACCTGATCAAAAATCGATACGAGCAGCTCTCGCGCGTATTCAACGAATCGGCCGAGCAGCCTGAACCCGAACCCGCCGCGACAACCGATACGGAAACGGAAGAAATGCAGGATCAGGCGATCGCCGTCATCGCGATCGATAAAATCGATCTGAAGCTGCCTGTGCTTGAAGGGGCTACGAAAGCGAACATGAAAATCGCAGCCGCGCACATGACCGAAACTGCAGCGCTCGGAGAGGTCGGCAATGCCGCCATAGCCGCCCATAGAGCCCGGACGAAAGGCAGACTGTTCAATCGCTTGAATGAACTTGAAATCGGCGACGCCATTGCAATCCAAACTAGAAATAAACAGCTAAACTATACCGTGTTCAAAATATCCGTCGTCGAACCGACCGATCTGTCCGTTCTGAACGGCAACAACGACGATAGCATCCTTACTCTTATCACTTGCGATCCGCTCGTTAACCCGACCCATAGATTAATCATCCATGCTAAGCTCTAAAAAACAAAGCCACTAGGCAATAATGACCTAGTGGCTTAAATTGTGTACATTCGAGCATTAATAAACTTTAGCGGCTTTATATTCGCTGGCTTTTTTAACGAGCAACTCTTTCGTCCCCGCCTTTTTCAAACCCGCGTCCACGGTAGTGTCGATAATGACCCATTTCCCGTTCAAATAAACCTCGTTCCAAGCGTGATACTCCTTAACGGCGTCCGCAGATCCCATAACCAGCTTCGTTGGAATCCCTTCGCTGCGGAGCATCGCGGCGAATAACGTAGCGTAGCCGTAGCAGATGCCTTTGCCTGTCGTTAACGTCTCGTCGATGTCCGGGACGTAATCCGCTTGCACGCTACTCGCCAATTCATGGTCGTAACGGATGTTGCGGACGATATATTGATAAATCGCGGTTGCTTTTTGTTCATCCGTCTTGCTGCCGGCAGTTAATGCCTTCGCTTTGGCTACGGCCTTATCGGCATCCAGCCAATTCACGTTCTGCACGGAATTCAAGTAGACGTCTTCGGCATCCGCTACTTTAACTTCCAGCTTCTCCGTTGCAAGAACCCTATATTTGTTGCCTGAGACATTTTCCAGAACCGCGATATCGTAAGCTCCGTCGCCCATCTGCAACGGAAGCCAAACCGTTTGATCATCTTTTGCGTCGTTCAGCGAGTATATATAGCTGATCTCGCCTTTCGCAATCTTTACTTTCGTCGCTCCCGCGCGGTTGGCCTCATCGGTTACGCCGATCGTCCCTTGGTCAACTCGGGACACTTCCAACATTCCCTTGCCGGCGGCCGAGCCGGCGAAAGCCATAGACGGTATGGCAACGATTAGTACCGCTAACGCTAACAACATTCTTGAAACTTTAAGCATAGGATAAAACCCCTTTCGGTAACTGGCTGCCATCCTTACGGGAAGGCCCTCTAGCTTTGCGTCCCTGCCTTTCGACAGGTTTGCCGTTTATCGTGATCGTTTTATCTTCCGAAAACAGAAAAAAAGCATCGACTTTCGGTAACTGGCTGCCATCCTTACGGGAAGGCCTTTAGCTTTGCGTCCCTGCCTTTCGACAGGTTTGCCGTTATCGCGTTAGCTTTCTTATGTCAACTCTACTAAATCTTCAATAGAAAAGCAAGAAAAAACCTGCTGAAAATCAGCAGGTTTTGGAAGTTTATCGTCTATTTTCAACTCTTATTTCGCTTTGCGAAAAATTCTTTTCCTTGCAAGGAAGAACACTCCCAGGACGATTAAACCGAGTCCCGTAAGCTGAATCGGAAGCTGGCTCTCTTCGCCTGTCTTCGGCAGCGTCGGAGGTGATTTCTCTCCGCCGTTAACTCCGCCTCGAGGGATGTCTTCGACATCGATCTCAACGAGAATTTCATCTTCGTTTCCTTCATCGTCCGTTACGATCACCTTGAATTTATCTTTCCCCGTATAGCCAGAGTCAGGCGTATATTTCCAATTGCCATCCGGAGTAATCGTAACGGTACCGTGTTTCGGTTGTTCTCCGATTGAAGCTTTGCCGCCTTCCGGAACGGTTACTTTTCCTTTTACCGGAGTATCAATAGGCGTTTTTTCCTTTTGGTTCTCCTTGTCCGGCGATGGAGATGGGCTTGGGCTTGGGCTTGGGCTTGGGCTTGGGCTTGGGCTTGGGCTCGGGCTCGGGCTTGGGCTTGGGCTTGGGCTCGGGCTTGGGCTTGGGCTTGGGCTCGGGCTTGGGCTTGGGCTCGGGCTTGGGCTTGGGCTTGGTTCTGGGCTCGGGCTTGGTTCCGGGCTCGGACTTGGGCTCGGGCTTGGTTCCGGGCTCGGACTTGGGCTCGGACTTGGGCTCGGGCTTGGTTCCGGGCTTGGGCTTGGGCTTGGGCTTGGGCTCGGACTTGGGCTTGGTTCCGGGCTCGGACTCGGACTTGGGCTTGGGCTTGGGCTTGGGCTTGGGCTTGGGCTTGGGCTTGGGCTTGGGCTTGGGCTCGGACTTGGGCTCGGACTTGGGCTCGGACTTGGGCTCGGACTTGGGCTCGGCTCTGCCTTGTTCGTTACTTGTTGATGAATATTCGGATTAGCAGAACTGATCGTAACGTTGATTTTCGTCGAATCCAAATCGTATCCGTTCGGAGCGACGGTTTCCTCCAAGACATAATCCCCCGACTTCAGCTTGTCGAATAGAACGATACCGTCCGCGTCAGTCGTCAGCGTGTTGATTAATTTCAAATTGGTGCCGACTTTGCGATGCAACGTAAACGTGGCGCCTTCCAGCACGGTCGCGTGATTATCTTCGTCTACTTTCGCGACGGTAAGCGAACCTTGCACGCCGCTTCCCGTTCCGGAACCGGTCGTTACCGCTACGACGATGTTCTCGGTCGTGTCTTTGCTCACGGTAGCGACATTGTTCCCCGCGAAGCTGACTTTGTTCGAAACCGTATCTCCGTTATTCGCATCGATTTCCGATTGATACTTCAAGATGTATCCCGAAGAAATATCTTGCTTGAAGCTTAGAACGAAGCTTTGAACTCCATTGGCCGCGGTTGTGATCGCTAGATCGTAGTCGGTGCCTTTAGTCAGCTCTCCCGCCTGATTGACAACGCCGGTAGGCAGCACGGTCGTTGCGTACAGATGGAACGAATCCTCTAGCAACAGTTGATTGACGCTAGGCTCGTCCATGATCTTCGCATCTTTGACATAGGATTGGCCATGGTTAATATTGATCGTCCAGTCGATCTTGGATCCGTTTTGCGTCGCTTTTTTGAAGACGTACTCGCCGGCTTTCGGGATCGTGACCGTCTTCACCAAGTCTCCCGACACCGGCGTAGTACCGTTAAGCACCTTAGCGATGTTGGTAATATCGTTATTGATCAGCTTGCCGTCGAGAGTCGTTTTGAACGTAATGTAGTAACCCGAGTTGATCGAACCCAGATTCACTCGCAACACGTTAGAACCGTCTACCGCATAGGAATAATCGCCGGCAGGCACGAGCGTCCCTACGGAAGATCCGGAGCTGCTGAAGTTCAACTTATGGACTTTCAAGGAACCCGGTACGAGCGTTTGACCGTTCAGCAACGGATCTTGCACGATGGCGTTCGCAATCGTTTCTCTATTATAGTTTGCTTCGATCTCCCAAGTAATTTCTTTAGTAGCCGCGTTGTACTCGCCTTTTTTGATCCCGTTATTTTTCGTTTGGGCATTCGGGGACGAAGATACGACGTTCGTTACCTTAGTATGGGACACCATTAACGTATCTTTCCAGCCGATCTTTCCTACGTTTTGGAATCCGGCTGAGTCATCGTCTCTGGATTTCCAATCGTATTTGGTTTTGTAGGTAATCGTGTGTTTTTCGGTAACGTCATTCACAAATTGCAGCTTAAAACCGGGAGGGGTAGTCGTAGTCGTTACCGAATAATCCCCAGGACTTGTTAAAGTGTGGTTATGGTCATCTTTAACTACCAATGAACTCGGAACAAATTCCAACCCCGCGTTCTCGAAAGTATCCGTAATGACCACGTCTTTCATCGTGTCATTATCCCCGTTGATCTCGATGGTCCAAGAAACCGTTTTGTTATTGTAATCGTAAGTTCCGCTGCTTTTTTTGATGATCAACTGTTCGATGCTGCGGTACCCTTTGATTCCGTTCACGTCGTTAGTGATCGTAGCGGAATTTTCCACCCGTACTTTGGCTTGGGTTTGATATTCGATGATATAAGCCCCGGTAACCGCGCTATGGAACTGAATATCAAATCCGCCCTTGCCTCCGGCCGGCACGAAATCGGTTTTCGTATAGCCCGATGACAAAGCCGCGCCCTTAGTCGGGTTTCCGCTTGAGTCTAGCGTAACCGGATAAATCTTCAGCGTTCCCGGCACGAGTTCTTGCGTATCGTTAAACCGATCCGTCAGTTTAGCATCGGCTTGCGCGATGGTAGACTCTTTAAAATTGTACTTGATCTGCCAATCGATCGTTTGGGTAGGGGCGTCGTAACCGGTTGAGTTTTTCTCTAGTTCCTTCCCGTATACAATCGGTACATTGGCAGTTGATTTATCGATAACCGTATTGCCCGATGCAAACGTCGCTTCGTTAGTGAAGCTTGTTTTGCTGGAGTCCGTAATATCGGTCGAGTATACGATCCGATAGGCTTTGCTTATGCTAGGATCGGTGAAGCTCAGTTTGAAATCTTTAAGATCATCCGTTTGCGTCACGACATAGTTGTTGTTATACACGGCCCCTACGACGGTTGAGCCGTCCAAATTAACGCCGAGCTCGTAGACGGCAAGCGTAGCCGATTGAAATTGCAAGCCGTCAGGAATCGGATCTATGACAACCGCGTTGTTTATCGTCTCTAATTTCTTATTCACGTCAATGGTCCAATCAATGCGCTTGGGATTAAACGATTGAGCCGCGCCGGATTTGTTTATCGTTTTGCCGACATTGGGTTTAAACTGCAACGTCAGCGTTACCGCGGGGGTGATGAACGGGAAATCAATATATTGCGTAGTGCTGCCCGTGATCTGCTGCGCGTCGAATTTCGTATTGATCGTCAATTTGCCCTGAACGTCGTCGTAATCCTCGATGTACTCGTTAAAAGTCATGATCGCCTTGTGATCCGCCTTTCGCACGAGAAAATCTCCGACGTCATCGCCATCGATGTACAGTTTGCCGGTCACGTCATTGTTGAGGAGAAACTTGTTCGGCAGATCGAACGAATACGTATCGCCGTCGCTGTATCCATGGTTGTTCTTCAATTTCCAATCGAAATCGATTTGAACGTTTGCGCCTTGTTCGTATACGACATCCGTGACGGAGTTTCCGCTTCCGTCTTTCACAGTCAGCTTAACGCCCGTAATGAGGTTGTCCGTGATTTCCGCGGCATGAGCCTCCTTAAAGAAGGCTAATCCGTTAATGCTTTGCCAAATGATCAATACTGCAAGTAAGACAAATCCAAATTTTTTCTTCATCCTTAGCGTAACTCCATTCCAGCAGTATGCTTATTTTTTTGAACGATCGACTGCAGCTTAATCGAATCCATTCCTCCCTCTTCCCCTACATAACTCTCGTTTATCTGTGATGTTCTAGTAGCCCGTATGGTAAAATATTCTACTTCACGTAAATAAACAAAATCTGAACAATTGCAATTCATTTCGACTACAACCGCATAAAAAAAAAAGAGCGGCACCATCCGGTGCGCGCTCCTTCGATCGTTCTACGAAAAATTTACATTTTTGGAATAACCGACAATACGAGAGACAGGAATTGTTCTTTCACTTGCTCCGTCGTCTCCATCACTTCTTCATGGGAGAGCGGTTGATCGAGAATGCCCGCCGCCATGTTGCTGATGCATGAAATTCCGAGAACTTCAATGCCGGAATGCCTTGCGACGATGACTTCCGATACGGTAGACATTCCCACCGCATCGACTCCCAAAGCGCGAAGCATGCGAATTTCCGCCGGTGTCTCGTAGTTCGGTCCCAACAAGCCGACATAAACGCCTTCCTGCACGGAGAAACCCAACCCGGCGGCCGTTTCCTTGGCGATCTTGCGCAATCGCGAGCTATACGCGTCCGACATGTCGGGGAACCGGACGCCGAGCGCATTGTCGTTAGGTCCGATCAACGGATTGCGTCCAGTCAAATTAATATGATCGGAGATGAGCATAAGGTTGCCGGGCTTATAGCCGAGATTCACTCCGCCGGCAGCGTTCGTTACGAGCAACGTCGTTACGCCAAGAGCCTTCATGACCCGAACGGGCAATGCCGTCCGTTCCGGCTCGTATCCTTCGTACATGTGAAACCGACCGCGCATAAGCACGACGCTGCGCCCTTGCAGCTTGCCGATCAGGAGCTCGCCGGCATGGCCTTCGACCGTCGAAACGGGAAAGTGGGGAATATCTTCGTAAGGAATCGTTACCGCGTCCTCCAACTCGTCTCCCAGCACGCCTAGTCCGGAACCTAAAATAAGTCCGATCTCCGGACGAACGTCGGTAGTGGAACGGATAAACGCAGCTGCTTCTTCAATAATCGCTTTCGATGTTACGTGTGCCATTATAATCTCTCCTCATCCTTCGATTATTTCAATCCGTCTAGAAAGCTCTTTCCGTGCGTGTTGAATTCCACCCCGAAATTGTCGGCGATCGTTGCCGCCAAGTCCGCGAAACTGGCGCGATCGGCTAGCCGCCCCATACCGGAGAAGCCGGGGCTCCAAGCTAGCAAAGGCACGAACTCCCGCGTATGATCCGTTCCCGCATGGATCGGATCGTTGCCATGATCAGCCGTAATCATTAGCAACTCATTCTCTTTCACGGCTCCCATGAGATCGGGAAGCGCCCGGTCGAATTCCTCCAACGCCCGGCCGTAACCTTCAGGGTCTCTTCTGTGCCCGTACAGGGAATCGAAATCGACCAGGTTCGTGAACAATAGCCCTTGGAACTCTGTCTGCATCTCCTTCAAGGTGATCGCGATTCCATCCGCGTTGCTCTTGGTCGGAGTCGACCTCGTAATGCCTTCTCCGCAAAAAATATCGTTGATCTTCCCGACAGCGACGACGTCCAACCCTTTTGACTTCAACGCGTTCAATACTGTCGGTTGCGGAGGTTTGACGGCGTAATCATGCCGGTTCGATGTCCTTTTGAAAGCGCCTGGTTTCCCTATGTACGGCCTTGCAATGACTCTTCCGACGGAAAACTCGTCCTTCATCGTTAACCTGCGCGCGATGCGGCAAGCGTTGTACAGTTCTTCCAACGGAATGACGTCCTCATGCGCCGCCAGTTGAAAAACGCTGTCCGCCGACGTATAGACGATCCAAGCCCCGCTTTTCATTTGTTCCGCTCCAAGCTCGTCTAATATTTCCGTGCCGGAAGCCGGCTTATTGCCGATGACCGACCTGCCCGTCTGATCCTCGAATTCCCTTATCAGCTCCGCGGGAAACCCGTCGGGGAACGTGCGGAAAGGCGTATCGATCCGCAAACCCATCAATTCCCAATGACCTGTCATCGTATCCTTGCCCACTGACACTTCCGCCATTTTTCCATGATAGCCTATAACGGACGGCTCGGGCTGCCAATGACTCAACGGCGCGATATTGGCTAGCCCAAGACGGCGCATGTTAGGTAAAGCAAGCCCCTCGACCTTTTGAACGATATGGCCTAACGTGTGCGAACCGGCATCCCCATACTGCGCGGCATCCGGCAGCTCGCCAATCCCTACGCTATCCAATACAATTACGGTTATTTTCTGATAAGCCATTCGGTTGCTCCCCTTTTCGATAACCTTATCCGTCGATCAACTTCGCGCTCTCGGATGATTTCTTTCGTATACTTCTTTGATTTTCAACTTCGCGGAAGTTTGGTACATCTGCGTAGTGGAGGGATCCGAATGTCCAAGCATCTCCTGTACCGCGCGTACGTCCGCCCCGTTCTCCAATAAGTGCGCGGCGAAGGAGTGCCTCAGCGTATGAGGCGAGATGTCCAATCCGATTTGACCGGCATACTTTTTCATGACTTTCCAGAAGCCTTGCCTGGACAAGCGCATGCCTAGATGGTTCAAGAACAGCGCTTCGTTCGGCTTATCCGGATGGACGAGCCGCGGACGGACTTCCTCCAAATACTTGGCAACCCATGACGTGCCTACATCCCCGACAGGAACCATGCGCTCGCGGCCCCCTGAACCCAAGCATAGCAAAAATCCCATGTCCAGTCTAACGCGCCCGATATCCAGCATGACGAGTTCGGATACCCGCAAGCCGGTCGCGTACAGCAACTCCAGCATCGCCCGGTCTCTGGTCCCGATGTCGCTGCTCGTGTCGGGAAGCTCCATCAGCTTGTCCAACGCGCCGATCTCGACCGTCTTAGGCGGCTTCTTGTCGACCTTGGGCGCTTCGAGCTGGATGGCGGGATTGTAATCTACGGCTCTCTGTATCGTTAAATATTTGCAAAAGGAACGGATCGACACGATTCTACGCGTGATCGTGCTCGTAGAACGGCCTTCCTTGCGCAAATCGTTCAAGTACGAGGTCAAATGATGAGGCTTAAGCTCATTCGGATAACGGACTTGGTTCAACTCCAGAACATCGATCAAATCCGTCAAATCCCCGGAATAGCTTTGCTCCGTATTACGGGAAACCCTTCGTTCTTCTATCATATAAGAGAGATAGGATCGCAGCCAGCTTCTCAACTCCATGAACATTACCTACCTATCGCTCTTGTTTCCGGACTCGTTCTGTATTCCACACGGGAAGACGCAATTCCTTCCGGGACCCGTTATTCTCCTAACCAAAAAAACAGCCGAAGCCGGTCTCCCGGAGAGTCGTCGGGATCGCTTCCTTCCCCGGACTGGAACACCTTCGAAGCTCTTCCTTCCGGAACTTTGTACGGGTCGGACGGCTTCAACCAACTGTGAAACCAACCAAAAAAACCGTGAATGAACACCGTCAACGCAAGAAAAAGGAGCGTAAACTGCAATCGCTCCCACCATTTGTCCATAGGCTGTTTCATTTCTCTTCTCCCCTTCTTGTCCGCTCATACTAATCCGTATGAGGAAAAGGGGAAAATGATGTCACCACAAGCTTTCGAGCGGCGTATAAGCAAAACCTACGGCATCGGCAACCTGAGTATGGGTAATCGCTCCTTTGTATGCGTTCACGCCAAGCGCCAGCATCGAGTTCGTTTTGACCGCGTCCTGAAACCCTTTAGCCGCGAGCAGCAAAATGTAATCGATCGTCACGTTGGTCAACGCCAGCGTGGAAGTACGGGGAACCGCTCCAGGCATATTCGCGACGGCGTAATGGATAACGCCATGCTTCTCGTATATCGGATTCTCATGGGTCGTCACCCGATCGATCGTCTCGATGGACCCGCCTTGATCCACGGCGACGTCGACGATAACGGCCCCTTTCTTCATCGTCTTGACCATATCTTCCGTTACGAGCCTCGGAGCTCGAGCTCCCGGCACTAAGACGGCACCGATCAACAAATCCGCTTTTCGGACAGCTTTGGCTATATTATATGGATTACTCGTCAATGTACGCAGACGGCCTTTAAACACGTCGTCCAAATATCGCATGCGGTCCCCGTTTTTCTCTAGCACGACGACATCCGCTCCGAGCCCCAGCGCCATCTTCGCCGCATTCGTTCCAACGATTCCTCCGCCTAGGATGATCACTTCCGCCGGAGGGACTCCCGGAACTCCTCCCAGCAGCACTCCTCTCCCGCCTTGGAACGCCTCTAAATACTTAGCCCCCTCCTGAACCGACATACGACCAGCCACTTCGCTCATCGGGGTCAGCAAGGGAAGACTGCCGTTAGGGGCTTGAATCGTCTCGTAAGCGATCGCCGTAACCTTCTTATCCAATAGCTGCTGAGCAAGCTCGGAAGCGGCGGCAAGGTGCAGATAAGTAAATAAGATTTGGCCTTCGCGGAAATAGGCGAATTCCTCCTGCAGAGGCTCTTTCACCTTCACGATCATTTCCGCGGCGGACCATACTTCGGCAGCATCGGCAGCGAGACTAGCCCCGGCGGTCACATATTCCTCGTCGGAGAAGCCGCTGCCTTCGCCCGCCCCCCGTTGAACGATAACCCGCTGTCCTTGCCTTACGACCATTTCGCAACCCGCGGGCGTTAACGCGACCCGATACTCTTGTTTTTTGATTTCCTTCGGCAATCCGATAATCATCATGCTTCCCCCCTTGTTACGGAATCACAATCCTACTTACATTATCCCCGGCAAACAAAAATATGTAACGCTTTTTTCGCTCATTCACCATATTTTCGATATTTCCATACTTTACTACAGAATAAGGCCAAGACCCGCCTAGGAGGACAATCGATGAATGATTTGGCTAAGCTGGTGTGCCGAGCGGTACAACCCAAAAGAACATTGCGATCCGAACGAAGGAACATCGTCTTTCATCGGGAACGGGATTACCGCCGTTGCTTGAAGCAGCTTGACGCCGACGGGATCAAACCGGTGAAAGCCATCGATTCGATTCGCTGCATTTGCTGTCATGCCGACCGTTCCCGCAGCTGGAAGCATCTGCACATGCACCCCCGCGTTGCCTTCGTTGAACGGGACCGTACGGTGAAGGCCCACGGCGCGAGTGCCTTCAAAGCAAACTTCCCCAACGTTAAAGCGCGAATCCCGTGGAATATTAATCGGGTTCAAGCGCCCAAAGTTTGGCGGGCTGCCCGTTTAGGCTACGGCGTCAAGGTCGCGATACTCGATACGGGAATCGCCCGCCATCCGGATCTGCGAATCGCCGGCGGAGTGAATACGATAACCGGCAAATCTTTCAAGGACGATAACGGTCATGGGACTCACGTTGCCGGAATCGCCGCCGCAACCGGGCGCGGCAAAATTTACGGTACCGCGCCCAAAGTCAGCTTATATGCCGTTAAAGCGCTTAATGCAGAAGGTATTGGCTACATCTCCGATATCGTTGAAGGAATAGACTGGTGTTTGTCTCGGGGAATTAAGATCATCAACATGAGCTTCGGGCTGAACGGAGAAAGCAGATTGTTGAAAGATGCGATCAGACGGGCTAACAAACAAGGAGCTGTCATCGTCGCTTCGGCAGGAAACAGCGGTAAATCCTATTACCCGCAAATTGACGCTCCCGCGCGTTATCCGGAGACGATCGCGGTGGCGGCGACAACGAGAGCCGATCGCGCAGCGATTTTCTCCAGCCGTGGCCGCGGCATCGACGTATCGGCACCAGGCTTCGATATCTTATCGACATGGCTCAAAGGGGGTTACGTCCGGGAATCCGGCACTTCGATGTCTGCTCCTCATGTGACGGGCGCTGTCGCTCTGTTGAGAGCCGTCAAACCTAATCTTTGCGCCTCGGCAGTCAGAAAAACAATCAATAAATCCGCGTTGCGGATTCCCGGAGGCGTAACCTCGGTCGGCCGCGGATTGTTACAAATTGCCGAAGCCGTTGAGCGAAAGCTAAACTAGTCGTTCGATTAAGCCGATGAAAAAGGGAAAGTAAACGTAATGAAGGAAGGAAGAAAGATGAAAGCCATCATAGTGGACGATGAAAATTTGGCGCTAAGAGATCTGGAACGGCAATTGAGCAAAATCGCGGGAATCGAGGTTGCGGGTACGTTTCGGTTGGCTAGCGATGCGCTTGAACAAATCCCTGAATTGAAACCCGATATCGTGTTCTTGGACATCGACATGCCGGAATTCCGGAATCGAAGCCGCGGAACGGGTTCAAAGAATAGATAGCACGATCCATATCGTCTTCGTTACCGCGTACGCGGAGTATGCCGTGAAAGCCTTCGAACTGGCTGCGCTCGACTATATCCTCAAGCCGATCAACTCCGATCGGCTGCAGCATACGATCAAAAGGCTTGCGCAACTTCACCCCGTCCTTGCCGATGAAACGTCGGAACCGACCGTCACGACCGTGAACTGCTTCCAAAGATTGCATCTCGATTACGGCAAAGCAGAACCGTTCTCATGGCGCACGGTACGCACGAAAGAGCTGTTTGCTTATTTGGTTTACAATCGGAACCAGCCTGTTCGAAAGGATATCCTTCTCGATCTCATGTGGCCGGATACCGATTATAAAAAAGCTTACACACAGCTCTATACGACGATTTATCAGCTGCGCAAATCTCTTGAAGCCGCGGGGATAACGATCCGGCTAACCAATAGCGGCAGCGATTATTATTTGGATATGGGCAATAACCTGTATGACGTTCAGGAGTGGGAGAACGCGCGGGAGACGTTACCCGAGCTGACGATCGATACGGCTCATCAGCATGTTCAATGGCTCGATGATTATAAAGGCGATTATTTACATGAACATGAATATTTATGGGCGGAGAACGAAAAGCAGAGATTGCGCGACATCTGGTACAAACAAGCCATGGATGTCGGCCGGGTGTATTACGAAGCAGGGGATCTGAAAGAGGCTTTAAAGCTTTACGAAACGATCGAGAAACGGTTTCCGTTCCTCGAAGACGTCTACGTCGTTTCTATGAAACTTCATGCCGAGAACGGCGAACTTCACCTCGCCAACAAAAAATTCGAGCAGCTCTGCGCCATGCTTCAGGAAGAGTACGGAATTCAGCCCTCCTCCTCCCTTCGGCAGTGGGTAGAGCAAATCAATCGATAAAGGGAGGCCCGAGGCCTCCCTTTATCGTTATAACCATTTATCCTAACAGTTCCTTGATAGCTGGCACTATCTCCAGCGGTTTAACGGAAGAGTCGAATTGCCGAACGACTTGTCCTTGACGATCGACAAGGAACTTAGTAAAGTTCCATTTGATTTCTCCGCCCGTCTGTCCCGTTGCGTATTCGAAGATCGGATCCGCTTGGGGTCCTTTCACGTCGACCTTCTCGAAGATGGGAAAAGATACGCCGTAGTTCAAGCTGCAGAACGCTTCCGCTTCCGTAGCCGTTCCAGGCTCCTGTCCCCCGAACTGGTTACAAGGAAACCCGAGTACGACCAGGCCTTGATCTCCATAGTTCTCGTACAGCTCTTGCAGTTCGGCGAATTGCGGCGTAAACCCGCATTCGCTTGCCGTGTTGACGATCAACAAAACATTGCCCCGGTAGGAATCGAGACTTACGGTTTCGCCGTTCGGTTTGCGGGTAGAAAAAGAATAAATGGACATAGGGTTAGCCTCCTGATAGATACCTTTTTTATGGATTGTTAGGAATTTGCTGAACTTTGTTCATGATTCCCGTTATTTGATCCTTCAGCGCCGCTACTTCCTCCGGCGTAACGCCGACCTGACAGAGCAGCTTCTCGGGAATTTCCAACGCCCGTTCCTGCAAGCGAATGCCTTGCTCCGACAATGCGATAATAACGCTGCGCTCATCCTGCTTATCCCTTGATCTCGTAAGCAGCCCTAGCTGTTCCAGCCTTTTCAACAGCGGCGTTAACGTGCCTGAATCCAAATACAGGCGTTGCCCCAGTTGCTTGACCGTAACGCGGTCTTCCTCCCATAACGCCAGCATCGTAATGTATTGCGTATAGGTTAACCCTAGCTCCCGCAGAAGGGGATGATAGAGCTTCGTGATTTCCCGGGCACAAGCGTACACCGCGAAACAGAGCTGGTTGTCCAGTTTCAGTGCCGAGCCGTTATCCATTTGCGCCTCCTTTTTTCACTCTGCTTATCGTAAATCAATTGCATGCAATTTAATTGATAATACTATAACACTCGAAAATTGCCCTGTCAAAGCCTTGACTTTCACCCTATTAATTGTATACAATTTAATTTGTCAAAACTTACTTTGCGCTTAAAAAGTTCATATAGGAGGCGTTAGGAATGACATTATACGACATACAAGTCCAATCGACGCGCGGCGAAGCGAAGAAGCTTAGCGATTACGAAGGTCAGGTTATGTTAATCGTTAATACGGCAAGCAAATGCGGATTCGCGCCGCAATTCAAAGGCTTGCAACGGCTGCACGAGCGATATGCCGAGCAAGGATTGGCCGTGCTCGGGTTTCCCAGCAACCAGTTCGCCAACCAAGAGCCGCTCGATGGAGATTCGATCGCCGAGCACTGCCAAATCAATCACGGCGTTACTTTCCCTTTGTATGCCAAGATCGACGTCAAAGGAAAAAGCATTCACCCGCTCTATAAGCATCTGACGAAGGCTGCGCCGGGATTCCTAGGTCTGAGAAGCATTAAATGGAACTTCACTAAGTTCCTCGTCGACCGGCACGGCAAAGTCGTTAAGCGGTTCTCCCCTACGGATACCCCTGAAAAAATCGAAGGCCAAATTCAAAAACTGTTGCAACAAAAGTAATTCAACCCATCCGTTCGTTATCCAGACATCAAAAAGAGGCTATTCCGATTGCGGGATAGCCTCTATCTTATGCGCTCGCTTTATTCGTTATTCGAATCGGTCGGAGCCTCGGTTTGGCATTTGGCGCATACGCCCTGAAAATCTAAACGATGGTCGAGTACGGTGAAACGGTATTCCTTTTCCAACCGTTCTTCCAATGGGCCCAGCCAATCTTCCATAATTTCCGACATCGATCCGCATTTCACGCATATCAAATGATGGTGATGATGCTTATTGCTATCGGTACGAAGATCGTAACGGGCCACCCCGTCTCCGAAGTTCATTTTCTCGACGACATGCATTTCGCTTAGCAACTCTAACGTCCGATAGACGGTCGCAAGGCCGATTTCCGGAGCTTTGTCCTTCACTAGCATAAATACGTCTTCGGCGCTAAGATGATCTTCTTCGTTCTCTAGCAGTACCCGAACTGTCGCTTCCCTTTGCGGGGTCAGTTTGTAGCCCTGGGACTGCAATTGCTGTTTGATTTTTCGATGCGGGCTTCCATGGTTTCCCCCTCCGGTCGCTTGTGCACTTCCTTCCATTATAGGATGATGCTATTCGATAAGTCAAACCTCATATCAAAATTTAGAAGAATCGGAAGAAATTTCAGCGGATTTGACCGTTGGCGTAACGTGTTCTAGAACGATAGGAGTTACGAACGCTTCATACAAAGAGGCAATGGCCAACATGACCAGCATTAACCCCGTCACCGCAGTGTGTGCCAGAAAAGGAGGCATTAGCTGCCCCTTGCGGCGGAACAACCGCTCTCTCACGACAAAAAAAGCGAATCTGGACGCCGAAATACTGGCGATAACCAGCGCCGGAACGACGATCGCGTTTTGCGGCGCCGTGGCTATCAAGAAGAAGAGCACGCCTTTCCAAGCGAGCTGTTGCGCGAGCAAGGCTACCGCAAACCCGATGAGCACGCCCTTCAGGAAATCCAGCACGAGCACTAGCGGAAGCCCGATAACGGACAAACCCAGAAACCACATTAACAGCAGCCATTTGCCATAGAACCAGAAGATTTCCCAGAATGTCGCGGATGAAGAAATCTGTTGCGATTCCTTAACGGCTGTCATATATACTCCGATCTCGTCGGCTAACTCCTGTTGCTGTTCCAGCGTCAACGCATTTACGAGCAGTGCTCCGAATATCGCCCCGACGATGACAAGAACACCCACGAACACATACAAATTCAAATTATCGCGAGTCGAAAGATTCCATAACCGAACATTCATAAGGGCTCCTCCTTGTCCGCATGCCACGGCATGTCTCGTGCCTATGTGTATGTGGATCCAGCCCGATTTATGATTGAACGATCCTTCCATAGCTTCCCCCGCTCCCTGAAGCGAAGAGCGCCTTCCCCTCTCTGACGCCGACGATGAGCTCGGCGATCGGATCTCCCGTCACTTCGGCGATTCGCTCGCGCGGAACGCGATGCAGCACTTCCATCTCGGTTCCGACCTCCGCGAACAAGCGCTCGCGCTTCGCGGGCCCGACGCCGGGAAAAAAGGTTAACGGAACCTGCGGGCGATAAGGGGGTCTGCCGGCAGGCTGCATGGACTCGCTCCTGTCGGCCAGTTGGAGGATGCGACCGGATACTCCCCGAGTCAACTTGACGCTTCCGCAGGAAGGGCAACTCCCCGTTAATTCCTCTCCGTCGGGTATCGGTTTCTTGCAGCTGTTGCAAAAGGCCGTGTGGTACTTCCCAAGTTGCGGATGCAACCCGTAATTCGCTAGAATGGTGCGGCCGTCCAATCCCTTCAAGGCCTTTGCCAGCTCCGAAAAGCTCGGCTCCTTAAGGAGCAATTCATTGCATTCGCGCCCGATCATTTTCGTGGAATGCGCGTCGGAGTTCGTCAAGAACGGATAGTGATCCAGTTCCGACAGCAAACCCGCCATAGCCGTATCCGCGCTTAATCCCAGCTCGATCGCCGCGATGCCTTCCGGGTCAAGCCGATCGGACAACCGATTCGCGGAGCAACCAAGCAACCCTCTATGCGGCGTGAATACGTGGGCGGGAACGAGCAAACCTCCCCGTGCCAGCAGTTCGTCTTGCAGTTCCCTTGCCGTAACTCGAATCCGTTGCGAACTTAGTTGGATGTTCGTTACGCGTGGCTCCATCCACTTCGTCCATTCTTGCATAGCTTGCAAACTCGGCAAATAACCGAGCAAATGGAACGGACCGCCGCCCTCCTCCTTCACTTCCATTTCGATCCCGAGCAATATCGTCGTGTCCCGGTAACGAATTCCGCCGCCGGCGACTTCCATCATCTCGCCCGAGTGCAAGCATTCCATTATGTCTTTCTGAACGGCAGGCGAATGGCAGTCGATAATGCCGATAAGCTCGATCCCTTTCCGCTCCGACGCTTCCTTTGCGATGTTCAGAAAAGTAAGATCCTTGCTTCCGCTGATCTTAACCGGCTGTCCGTCTTGGCTGCGCCCTATGTGCACATGCAGGTCCGCGTAATATGGCCGCAGCTCGTCTTCTCCGAGGAAAACGCGGCTCATGATCAGAAGGAGCCTGTTAGCGTGCGCATACGCCAGGCATAGACGGCCAACAACGTTTTCGCATCGCAAATCCGTCCTTCCTTAACGTACGCCATCGCTTGTTCGAGCGTAATCGCTTCGCAAGTCAAAAACTCTTCCTCATCCAAGTGCGCGTTGCCTTGCACCAGATCGTCGGTGAAGTATAAGTGAACGACCTCTTCCGCGAATCCCGGCGATGTGGAGAAAGACTGCAGATGCTCGATGCTTCGCGCGCGGTACCCCGTCTCTTCCTCCAACTCCCGCAGAGCGGCCGCTACAGGCTCTTCTCCCGCATCCAGCTTGCCTGCCGGAATCTCTACCTGCGCTTTCTCCAGCGGCTTGCGGAATTGTTCGACCACCAGCATCTTATTGTCAATCAAAGCGACTACCGCTACGGCTCCCGGATGCCGCACGATTTCCCTAGTAGCGGTTTCTCCGTTCGGCAGGCGAACCGTATCCACCTGAAGGGAAATGATTCTCCCCTGGAAAATCGGCTTTGATTCAATCGTTTCTTCATAAAAAGGATGCGGTACGGAATTGTTACGTTCGTTCATGGCAGTAGCCTCCAGACATGATTTCGAATATTTGCTCATAAGATCAACATATAGGCTTGTCCTCCCTATTGCAAGCTTTGCAGCGGGAAGACCGCCCTAACAGGAGGTAATGTCCAATGTTGAAAAAATACGTAACGCCACATAAACTGCAATTCGTCGGCAAGGCTTGGGAAATCCGCCATGCGCTCCGCCAAGAGAAGAAGCGGCGGGGAGAAAATTTACCGCTGGCCGTGCTTCTGTCGGAGAAAATGCTTTCGGTTAGTAAATAAGAAAGGGCAGCCTCTGCGGCAAAAGCTTGCTTTTGCTCGGGAGGTTGCCCTATATTCAATTTGTTCTAGCGACTCAACGTTTCTTTGACGATCGACAGGACCAGTTCCGCGGTTTTCACGAGGTCATCCGCTTTGATCTGTTCCTTCGTCGTATGGATATGTTCATAACCTACGGCAAGATTGACCGTCGGCACGCCGTTGCCGTTAAACATGTTGGCGTCGCTTCCTCCGCCGGACGAGAACGTGCGAGGCTTCAACCCGATCGCTTCGATCGCGGCTTTCGCTACCTGCACGACCTCGTCTTCGTCGCCATAAGAGTAAGCCGGATAGATCGTCGTCGTGACGAACTCGAATTCGGCCCCGGACTCGCTAGCCGCGCTTTCCACCGCTTCGCGCATCAACTCGATCTGGCGATCCATTTTCTCCTGTACCTGGCTCCGCGCTTCGGCGTAAATTTTAATCGAATCGGTGACGATGTTCACTTCTCCGCCGCCTTCGAAACGGCCGATGTTCGCCGTCGTCTCGCTGTCGATCCGGCCAAGCTTCATGCGGGAAACTGCCTTAGAGGCGACTTGGATCGCGCTGATGCCGTCCTCCGGATTAACGCCGGCATGGGCGGCTTTACCTTTGATCGTGATGTATTGGCGGGAGTTCGTCGGCGCGGCTACGGCAATGTCGCCGATCGCCCCGTTAGAATCCAGCGCGTAGCCGAATTTCGCCCGCAGACGGGAGCCGTCCATCGCGCGGGAGCCAAGCAAGCCCGACTCTTCCCCGGTCGTAATGACGAATTGAATGCCGCCGTGCGCCACTCCCTGTTCTTTGATCACGCGCAGCGTCTCGAAGATCGCGGCTAATCCCGCTTTGTCGTCGGCGCCCAGAATCGTCGTTCCGTCGCTGCGAATATACCCGTCGTCATCAAGACGCGGTTTAATCCCTTTACCGGGCGATACGGTATCCATATGCGACGTAAACAGGATTGTAGGCACGTTTTCCTGACCGGCCGAAGCGGGGAGCCACGCGAACAGATTGCCCGCGCCGTGTCCGATCTTCTCCGCGACGTCATCCTCCTCGACCTCGAGTCCGAACGCTTCGAACTTGCTTTTCAATACTTTGCTGATTTCCGTTTCGTATTTCGTTTCGCTATCGATTTGCACCAATTCCATGAATTCTTTAATTAACCGATCTCTTTGTACCATGATCTTTCCTCCTGACGAAGCTTTCGTTACAATAGTGATATAGACAAGCGCAAACGGAAGGATGATTAACGATGAACAAACGTTGGTTCAAGATCATTATTTACGTCACACTAGGCGTTATGCTCGTCTCTACCTTGCTGATGAGCCTAGGCTCTCTAATGCAGTAGGAACGGATGCTTCGTAACCGAATACTTCCGTAAAATAAGGAAGTATTCGCCTTCCTATCTCCTCGACCTGCAAGGGTTTCCCGGTTAACGTCTCAAGCGATACGATGCCGTATTCCTTAATCCCGCATGGGATAATGCCTTGGAAGCCCTCTTGCTCCACGTCGCTTTTCACGTTAAGCGCGAACCCGTGGCTCGTGACGAATCCCCGCCGAGCGCGGGCTTTATTGAATTTTACGCCTATCGCCGCGATTTTCGAATCCCCGACCCAGACGCCCGTATACTCCGGCTTCCTTCCTCCCGCGATGCCGAATTCCGCTAACAACCTGATAATGACTTCTTCCAAGTTTCTTAAGTATTTGTGCAGATCCAGCCCGACCGCATCCAAATATAACAGAGGATAGCCGACCAACTGCCCGGGGCCATGATATGTGATATCTCCGCCGCGATCTATTTCGTATAGCGAGATCCCTCTGCGCGCCAGCTCGTCTTTCCCGTACAACAAATGCTCCGGATGACGATCCGAACCGATCGTATAGGTCGGCGAATGCTCCAAGAGCAGCAGCGTTTCCGGTCGCTCCTCCCGGTCGATTTCCTTAACGAGCTTCTTCTGAAGCTCCCAAGCTTCTCCGTAGTCCATCCTGGACAACCATTCAGGTTCCAGCTTCAACATGCCGAGAACCTCCTTCCCATCGTTCCTTACCTATTGTAGCTTATCGAAATCATGCTCTGCAAACCAATCCTGACACGCAATCATGAACCATTCGCGCAGAAAACCCGGCACATCGCTCAATTCGCGTTGTACCGGGCCTGCATGGATTAATATAGCTTCGTATCCGAGTTGTAGCTTTCCAGATTCTCTTTGACGCGTTGGAGGAAACGTCCGCAAATGACGCCGTCCAAAATCCGGTGATCAAGCGACAAACAAAGGTTGACCATCGAACGGACCCCGATCATATCGTTAATGACGACAGGACGTTTCACGATGGATTCGAAAGTCAGAATAGCCGCCTGCGGATAATTGATGATCGGCTGCGTAAGGATCGATCCGAACGAACCCGTGTTGTTCACCGTGAACGTCCCGCCTTGGATGTCGTCCAGCTTCAGCTTCTTCTCCCGGGTGCGGCGCGCCAAATCGTCTATCTCGTGGGCGATGCCCGCGATGTTCTTCTGATCGGCGTTGCGAATGACCGGCGTCACGACGGAATCTTCCGTTCCGACGGAAAGCGAGATGTTGATATCGCGCTTCACGATGATTTTGTCGACTGCCCAGACGGAATTCATGATCGGATAATCTTTGATCGCATTGACTGCCGCCTTAATCAAGAAAGGCATATAGGTCAGGTTGATGCCTTCCCGCTTCTGGAATTCTTCCTTAAGCTTGTTGCGAAGAACGACCAGGTTCGTAACGTCGACCTCGATCATCATCCAGCCGTGCGGAATTTCGCTGACGCTTTGACGCATGCGGGTCGCGATCGTATTCCTGACGGGAGTAACGTCGATAAAATATTCCCCGCGGCCCGGCAGCTCCTGTCCTTCTACTTCGACGGAAGGAATTCGCGGCGATTGGGACAAGTGGATTCCCGTTGAACGAACGGGAATTTTCGGATCCATCGGAGCGATCGGTGCTTGCGTAGGTACCGGAGCCGGAGCTGATGCAGCCGATGCCCGCCAGCGGCGGTACCCGAAGCTGCCGCGGCCAGTACGTCTTTGCGCGTAATGCGACCGCCCTCGCCCGTTCCGGAAACCCGGTTCAGATCGATGCCGTGCTCCGAGGCAAGCATTTGAACGGCCGGTGAATATCGATGGCGCATCGGCGCGTTAGCATCGACGACCCCTCCGCTAGCCGCGACGCCGGCAGGACGGGAAACGGAGGAAACCGGCTGCCCAGTTGCTCCCGGTTCCGGTTGAACAGGAGCAGCCGCGTTTGCTGAAGTATCCGACACTTCGACCTCCACGAGGCAGATCGCCGCACCGACATCAACCGTCTCGCCCGAACCGGCCAAATGTTTAACGAGTTTCCCTCTTACCGTCGAAGGAAGCTCCGCGTTGACTTTATCGGTAATCAGATCGCAAATGGGCTCGTACATATCTATCATATCGCCGGGCTGCTTCAACCACCGGTCGATCGTTGCCGTGACTAGCGATTCCGCCAATTGCGGCATCGTTATTTCGATTATTTGTTTAGCCATTTCTTGTCTTCTCCTCCCCGGTATCGGTCACCGGCTTAGTACCGCGCGAGCTCCAGCATCGCTGTTTTCACTTTTTCCTTGTTCAGCAGGAAATGCTTTTCGCCGGGCGGATTAATCGGCATTGCCGGCACGTCCGGGCCGCACAATCTGCGTATCGGGGCATCCAGGTCGTATAACAGTTCTTCCGCGATAATGGCAGCCACTTCCGCGCCGATTCCGCCCGTTTTGTTGTCTTCATGAACGATAAGGACTTTTCCGGTTTTGGCCGCGGCTTTCAGAATACCCTCCCGGTCTAACGGCTGTATCGTGCGCAAATCGAGAATATGCGCTTCGATGCCGTGCTCCTGAGACAATTCTTCGGCTGCCTGCATCGCGAAGTGGAGCGGCATGCTGTAACCGATCACGGTAATGTCGCTGCCTTCTCTCATCACGTTGGCTTGGCCTATCGGCACGATGTAATCCTCGTCCGGAACTTCGTCGGAGATAAGGCGGTAACATTTCTTGTTCTCGAAGAAGATCACCGGATCCGGGTCGCGAATAGCGGCTTTTAACAGCCCTTTGGCATCGTAAGCGGTAGCCGGAGCCACGATCTTCAGTCCCGGCGTTCCGAAAAATACCGATTCCGGACATTGGGAATGATACAGTCCTCCGAATACGCCGCCGCCGATCGGCGCGCGGATGACGATCGGACAATCCCAGTCGTTGTTGGAACGATATCTGATTTTAGCGGCTTCGCTAATAATCTGGTTCGTTGCGGGAAACATGAAATCCGAATATTGCATCTCGGCGATGGGCTTCATGCCGGCCATTGCGGCCCCAATCGCCACGCCTGCAATCGCGGATTCCGCCAACGGCGCATCTATTGCGCGTTGCTCTCCGAATTGCTGCTGCAGCCCTTTCGTCGTGCCGAATACGCCGCCTTTCAAGCCCACGTCTTCTCCCATGACGAACACGTCGCTGTCCCGTTCCATTTCTTCCTTCATCGCCAAGCGAATGGCCTCGATATATTCGATTACCGGCATTAGTGTCCCTCCCCGCTCTGCTCCGCGTATACGTAACGGAAGGCGTCTTCCGTCGGCTGGAACGGCGCTTTCTCCGCGTACTCGTTCGCTTCGTCGATGATGGCGCGTATGTCCGCCTGAAGCTTCGCTTCCTGCTCCTCCGACCACAAACCCGCATCCTGAAGATACTGTTTGTATACCGGCAAAGAATCTTTTCCGCGATGAAGATCGACTTCTTCTTTCGTGCGGTATGCCAAGTCGTTATCTGATGTCGAATGAGCCGTAACCCGGTAAGTCATGATCTCGATCAAAGTAGGTCCTTCTCCAGCGATTGCGCGTTCGCGCGCTTCCTTCACGACGCGATAGACTTCGAGCGGATCGTTCCCGTCAACCCGAATGCCCGGGAATCCGTATCCGAGCGCACGATCGCAAATTCTTCCCCTTGTTTGCTTAGCAAGCGGCATGGAGATTGCATATTGGTTGTTCTCGCATACGAATATAACCGGAAGTTGATGGACGCCCGCAAAGTTGCAACCCTCGTGAAAGTCCCCTTGGTTACTCGAACCGTCGCCGAATGTTACTATCGCTACGGACGGTTCCCCTCTCATCTTCGCGGCTAACGCAAATCCGGTCGCATGCGGCACTTGCGTCGTTACGGGACTCGAGCCCGTCACGATCCGCAGACGTTTGCTTCCGAAATGCCCCGGCATCTGTCTTCCCGCGCTGTTCGGGTCTTCTCCTTTGGCATATACGGACAGCATCAAATCTTTCACCGTCATTCCTAGCGACAAAACGAATCCATAATCCCTGTAATAAGGGAGGAACCAATCATGTTGCAGATCCATGGCAAAGCCCATCGCGACTTGCGAAGGCTCTTGGGTAATCCCCGAAATATGAAAGTTAACTTTACCCGCGCGTTGCAATAATTGACCTCGCTCGTCGAACCGACGCGCAAGCATCATGGTCTTGTACATTTCTACGGCGCGTTCATCGGTTAAACCGAGCGCGGCGTGCCTAAGGGTTTGCTGGACGGTACCGGTTTGTTTCATGGGTTCGTCCTCCTGCTTTGGTTTAGTTTTATAACCTGGTCTTAATACTTGAGCTTAAAGCCTATTATACTCCGCTTGGAAGCAAAAAGAAACGCTCAACCCCTCGTTACGCGAATGAATTTGCCAAAAAGGCATATCACCCGCTAACTTGAAGACTTCGTCTCCCGGGTTGAGCATATCTTTTGTGCATTTGTCAGCCGTGCCCTGCTCCTCCGTCCAATGCCTGCATGACTTCCTGCAGGGACTCGGACAGCGTCGGGTGCGGATGGATCGCCCGGCCGACCTCCCATGGAACGGCATCGAGAAACTTGGCGAGCGAAACTTCCGCGATCAACTCGGTCGCGTGGGCGCCTATGAGGTGAACGCCGAGCAAATCTCCGGTGGCCGTATCCGATACGACTTTGGCGAAACCTTCGCTCTCCCCGTATACAAGCGCTTTTCCGAAGATGCGCAACGGCAATTTGGCCGTCTTCACGTGATACCCTTCGGCTCTGGCATCCGCTTCGGTCCAGCCTACGGAAGCCGCCTCCGGCCGGGAATAAATACAACGCGGAATATCGCGATCAGCGGAACGCTTAGGCTTTTTCCCTGTCAAATGTTCGACGGCAACCGCCGCTTCATGCATGGCGGCATGGGCCAGCTGAACTCCGCCGATACAGTCTCCTATCGCGTAGATATGCGATTCCCCTGTCTGCAAAGTGTTCGGATTAACTTTTACGAACCCATTCTCGGCTTTTACGTCCGTGTTCTCCAACCCGAGATTGTCCGTGTTTCCTTGGCGTCCTACGGATACTAGCATTTTCTCCGCAAGCAGCGACACCGTGTCTCCTTTGACGCTTACCTCCGCGTGCACGCCCGAATCCGTAAGCTTGCAGCTATCCGCTTGCAAGGATGCTCCGACGATGATTTTGACGCCTCTCTTTTGCAACGATTTGGCGATCTCGGCGCCGACTTCCTTATCTTCCGTCGGGAGAATCCGGTCCGCGGTTTCGACGATCGTGACTTCCGTGCCGAAATCGCTCAACATCGAAGCCCATTCTACGCCGATTACGCCCCCGCCAACGATAATAATGGATGACGGCCTCGTCTCCCAATCCAATGCCTCGTCGCTAGTCGCGATTGCGACGCCGTCATAGACAAGACCATCGAGACGACGAGGACGAGATCCCGTCGCGATAATAACGTTCTTGGGAACGACCGTTTCCGATTGCCCGTCCGCAAGCTCGACCGCGATCGCTCCGCTGCGGGGCGAGAAGATCGAAGGACCGATAATGCGCCCGCTCCCGTTGAGGACTTCTATGCGATGCTGTTTCATAAGGGCTTGCAGCCCTTTATGAAGTTGTTCCACGATACTATTCTTGCGATGAAGGACCGCCTTCCAATCTATCGTCGCGCTACCTTCCGGCAACGTAACGCCATAAGACGCGGCCTCTCCTATCGTTGCGTATACTTCCGCGCTTCTAAGCAAAGACTTGCTTGGGATGCATCCGCGATGCAGGCAGGTTCCCCCAAGCTTGTCCCGTTCAATAATCGCGACGCTGCGCCCGGACTGGGCCGCTTTCACCGCTGCCGTATAGCCTCCCGGCCCGCCGCCCACGATGGCGACATCGACTTCGATTGGCATAGTTTCCCCTCCGTATGTAAACTCACGTTCCCATTGTACCTTTTTTTAACGCCCGGGACAAAACCTATATCTAAAGCTCCCCTTTCCAACCCGGCGTTACAAAAAAACAGCGGCCTGCATAGAGGCCGCTGCTTTCGTGGGCGATATTATTTGCCAATGTCCATCTTCTCGTTCAGGATCTTGGAGATGCCCGTATTTCGCGTAACGGTCGAGTTGTTAAGGAACAGGACATCCGTGATTTTTTGTTCTTTCACGAAGTCGATAAGGTTACCTTTGTAATGACGAGGGTCTAAATAATATACTTTTTCGAAATGCGGCAATAAAAACGGGACAAACGCGTTCGCGTATGAATCCTTAACGACGACGATCCGTTTGCCGTTCTTCTTATCCGTCGTAATCTCTCCCCAAGGAAAATCTCCTCCGAGGAATGCCGCGTAGAACGTACTGCTAAGCTCGGCGTACTTCGGATCCACGACATTTCTTTTGACCGCTTTGTTGGTTGAAGTGTACATCATATAGTCATACTTAGTAAAAGGCATGTAGTACGTCAGGGTATCCGGATGAGATTTCAGTTTCGGGCTTAAAGTCTGTTTATACGCCGTACCCAAGAAATCGGGGATATCGCTTTTCTGATACTTATCGAGCGGTACCGGGGTTTCTCCCATTTGCTCCATAAGCTTCGTATAAGCATAATAAGCGCCAAGAGCCGTCCAATGGTGATCCGTACGGAAATAAACATACTCTTCCTTGTGGTTCTCTAGAGCGCTATACGCGTCAACCTTCCCGATTGCGCCGTCCAGCCGCTCCAGCACGTGCGCGAAAGCGTCTTTCTGCGAATCGGTCAACTTTTTAATGCTGGCATTATCGGTAAACTCTACGGACGTAGGCGCAAGCAACGAGTAAACTCGAACCTTCTTATCAACGGACTTCCTGAAACGATTTAGAGTGTCCGCGTACATTTCGGCGGCGGAAGCGGAATATTCGAATGCCGTAAACGCGCGATCCTTAATGATAATGTACTTGCTTGAGTTCGTGTTCGTTACGGAGCTGCCTTCCCCCTGTTCGGCGTTCATATTGTCCCCGCCTTGGACGACGATCGACATTTGATCCTCGGTCGGGAAGCCTTTAAGCTCTTTCAGGTTCGTGCCTACCTGGACCAGCTCAGTACGGAACGCGAAATTGTCGGCGAAGTAGTTATCGTATTCGCGAGTATATTCGCCATCGAAAAAACGATCGACCGTAAATTCCGGCTGTTTCATAATGTCGCGTTGTTCGAGATTGGATTTCGCCTCGGAATGCGGCCGCAGCAAGTTAACGATCGCAAACCCGAATATAAACGTCAAAAACAATATCAGATTAAGCTTCGTCTGAAGTTTCATCCTAACCCTCCTCGCTAAAACCGGTAATAAAGAAACGGATTATAAGTGCTGCCGATCAGTAGGATGGTAGCTACTATCAGTATCGCGATATTCATCAACGGGACGCCTACGTTGTGCAGTCCAACCCCTAGCTTAGGATTGGATTCCGCCATTCGCGAGAAGGTCCACTTCATTAGCGGAGTCGAGGCGATAATCGCGACAATGATCAGCAATAAGTTGTTATTAAAGTAAATCTGCAACTCGAGATTAGAGAAGACCCTATGCGATGCCCCGAACATGATAAGCAGCGCGTCGATTGCCTCCGAGAGATCCGTAAAATAAAACCAAACCCACCCGACCAGCATCATCAGAATTCCGTAAACATGCGAAACGAAGGCTCCCGCTTTTTCCAGCCATTTGCCGAGGAACATCCGTTCCATGTATATCAGTAATCCGAAATAGAGACCCCAAATGATAAAGTTCCAGCTCGCGCCGTGCCAGAATCCCGTGAGGAACCAGACGACGAACAGGTTGCGCAAATAAAACCTCCTGTTTCCGCCGAGCGGAATATACACATAATCCCGGAAAAAACCGCCAAGCGACATGTTCCAGCGCCGCCAGAATTCTCCGGCGGACTTCGAAACGTACGGATAGTTGAAGTTTTCGCGCAAATTAAACCCGAACATCTTCCCTAAGCCGATCGCCATATCCGAGTAACCCGAGAAATCAAAATAGATCTGCAGGGCGAATAAACATACGCCGAACCAAATGCCGAGCACGGACGAGGAATCGGAGCTTGGATTCAAGAACTGCGACACGTTCTCCCCTATCAGGTTAGCGATGATGACTTTCTTCCCTAACCCGATCATGAAGCGGGTAATCCCTTCGCTGAAGCCGGCCATCGTTACGCGCGGATTATCGATCTGTTGCTCGATATCCGAGTAACGGATAATCGGACCCGCAACCAGATGCGGGAAGAAGGAAACATAGAGCAATAGCTTCTTAGGGGATCTGGGAGCTTTAATCGTCCCCTTGTAGACGTCCGTTAAGTAACAAATGATCTCAAAAGTAAAAAAAGAAATCCCGATCGGCAATGTTACCTCAGGATGAGGAATGTTAAAAGGGAGTACCGCGTTAACGTTATCGACAAGAAACCCGGCATATTTGAAAAATCCTAATATCCCGATGTTTACCGCTATCGCGGCGACATATTGCGCCTTGGCCAGCCATGTCCCTCGAAATTTGTCGATTCCGAGAGCGAAGAAGTAACCGATTATGGAAGCTAGCAAGAGCAAAACGATCCAGACAGGCTCTCCCCAAGCATAGAAAGCGAAGGAGAAGACGATTAATATCCAGTTTCGATATGTCGTATTCTTAAATACGAAATAGGCGATAAGCAAAATGGGTAAGAATAGGTACAAGAAGAACAAACTGGAAAATACCACTGCAAGTAATCTCCTCTCTCTCTTTTTCTTGTGTCATAATACCATAGGTTTATGTCGGATCATAGAGGATATGGCAGGTGATTGATGGCATTCGTGGACAATCCTTCGGGAAATCGTTTATGATTAGAGAATTGGAAGGAGGGCTTACTCATCTTATGAAAT
Organism: Cohnella cholangitidis; assembly: GCF_014107495.1. Classification (GTDB taxonomy): domain Bacteria; phylum Bacillota; class Bacilli; order Paenibacillales; family Paenibacillaceae; genus Cohnella; species Cohnella cholangitidis. The sequence goes on along the minus strand of NZ_CP041969.1, from coordinate 5,801,794 downwards.
TGGTTTTACAGCGCCTGATTGCCATCTTACTGCTCGTTATTCCCGGCCTTATGGCTGCTTACGGTTTTCTGTTGATGAAGGACGCTTTGTACGATTATTTTGCTCAGATGGGCGTTGACGCGATTACGCCCGATTTTGCCTGGGTTAAATTTATCGGCGGCGCGATTTTATTTCTGATCGGCGTCGGATTTATCGGCGGTTGGATCTTCTTCCGCGACCGTAAACACAACTATTTATCTTCCCGGTTCCGCCCTAAAGTTCCGCGCCCTCCGCGGCCGGAGCGAACGGATTCCGCTCAGCGTCCTCAAGACGGCAATACCGAATAAAGCTTTGGACTGACGCTCGCGAATTCAAGCATGATAAAGCGAAAGTGGTGGTGCAGGATTCATCTCTGCCCCACCACTTTTTTCATATTTCAAATGGACCTTACAATTTAAGTTCAGGCATAGGCAAGAATAATAGATTGATAGGCAACATGCTCCCGTTAGCCGGGGTGAAAGTGATCGTTACCGTCTCCTGGGTATCGCCCGACTTATAAAGCATGCCTACTTCGTTCGGGTTCGAGAGAATCCCGTTATTGGTCGTATAAACCACTCTCCCGTTAACGGTAAACGCCCCTGCGTAATGTCCCCCGCGAGGTTTACGACGATTGCCGTATGGGGTTGGACGTTGCTTAGCTTAATCGTGTACAGCACTCCGTAATTCCCCATATTCAGCACGGGTGTATCGGTAGTCTTATCCAAGCCGCTAAGCCGGGTATCGACTATGTTGTCCGCCAGTATCATCCGGCTCTTCTCGTCGCCGATCGTCTGATTCACGTACATCATCCGATTGGCGTTTTCGAAAGTTCCGCGGATGTGCCGGTCGTTGCTAGGCAATAATTTCAAGTACGGCATCATGCTCATAACTTCCCGTTGCTCGTCAATTACGACAACTTGGAATTTGAGATTGGCGCTCATTTGCACGTCCGCGAACATGGAGTACACGTCTCCCGGACGAAGCGTTTTCTCGCTGTATTCTTCAAAAATAAGACGGCTTTCCCCCGAGGGAATTTGCAAATAAGAGTATTTCGGGTTTAATACCGACTCGAGGAACCTGCCGGTAACCGCGCGGCCGACCGTAGATACAAAAGGATTAGGACCGGCCATTCCTTTGGCGCCCAATCTAACGGTCGCCGGTTCAGCGTTCTCGTTAGTCAAAAGAACGTAGATTTTGACCGGATTCGTGCGTCCGTTGCGATTGTGCAGAAGAAATCTCACGTTTCCGGTTACCGTATCTTCGTAATAAATTCCTTCCTCTAATATGGTCTCCGGGCTATTCGCCCGTATTAACGTCTGCTCTCGGTCGTTGATCCAATAAGGGATCTTAGGCAAAGATAAAACCGAAGCTCCCTCGATTCCGAATTTATCCCCGATTTCCGTATATAGGAGGTCGAATTCTTCTTTCGTATACATGACCTCTTCGGTAATGGAGATCGTCTTCGTGATTTCGTTAACCGCGCCGTTCGCATCGGTCACTTTCAACGATATCGTTTGCGGTCCGGCTACGAAAAAGCCCTTTTCGTTATTCGTCCACTGCCGGGTTACGATCCGATCCTCGTCATCCGTGCTTTGGTCGGTATACGTAATAAATTCGCCAATACGATATGTGTCTTTTTCCGTCGTAAAATTAGCAACGGGCGGTTGATTAGGCGGTTTAACCGTCACCGTCACCGTATAAGGCTCGCTCCACACTCCGGTTTCGTCTTGCACCCAGTGCGATACGGTGTAAGTTCCCGCTTGTTCGAATACGCTATTGTTATTCTCCCAGCGTTCGTCGACGATCTTGAGCCCTCTTGGATGGTATGACTCGTTCGTGTAAATCACTTCCGTCTGCTGGGCGTAAGGATTCATATTCGAGACCGAGAATTTAGCGACCGGCTTGGACTCCCAAGTCAGTTCTATTTTTTTCTCCTTCGGTACGTTCACCATTTGGAGTCCGAAGCTTTGAGCCGCCGTTCGCAAAGGAATCATCAATGTACCCTTAAGCAAATACGGCGCCCCTTGCGCGTTCGTCTTAACGACTCCGTTCAAAGTATAGGAAGTCGATCCGCTGCGCATCACGAGCGTATAATCTCCGCTTGTCAGCGTATATTGCTTGCTCTTGGCATCATAGACGATCTTCCCGTAAAGCTCGGCTATGAAGGATTTGGCCGCGACGTAAGTTACGCCTTTGTTCTGGGTAAGCGGTTGGGCGGCATTCACGATCGTGCCGTTGTGATTCATTTCCTTCGAGCCGATAGTCAAAACCAATTTTTCTTGTCCGTCCACGCTGCCTTCCGCGTGGGCCGGGAGCTGAATCGTGAACAGCATGAGGGCGGCAAGCAGTATTTGTACTAACTTCTTGTTCATATCGTGCTCCTTCTAATCTCGTTGGTAGATTCGACTCTATCCAGTTATTTAATCATATGTATTAACGACAATACCAGCCAAAGGTTGCTCGAATAATAGAATTTAAACAAAATTAAGGTTCTAGCTCCGGTTAAGGAGACAGAACCTTAATAGAAACCAAACTATTATTTAAGTTTTGCGAGACACTCCAGCGATCTTCGAACGGCTTGCTTACGCACTCTTTGTTCCCGTTCCGAACCTTCCAGCTTCCAAAACTGTTCATCGCCGAACAAATCCAGCAGAGCGGCCTTGGCCGCGTTAGCAGCCAGTACTTCTTCCGCCACCAAGTGGATGCATAACGAATAACAAAGAACTTCAATCGTCTTTAAGCTATCTACTCGCTTGCGGTACTCGATCATGACAGGTTCCCCTCCGCATAGGCGAGCAGCTTCTTCGTTTCCTCGAAACGCGCTTCCGGGGTGCTGGCCCCCATGACGACCGTAATAAATCTCCGTCCGTCGATGACCGTCGTTCCCGTGAAGCAATAGCCCGCCCGCTCCGTATATCCCGTCTTGAGCCCATCGTTGCCTTTCGTTCCGAATCTTTGACCCGGAAGCATTTCATTGGTTGTCTTCAGATCCGTTTGTTTGCCATTGCCGACCGCCACGAAAGCCGAAGCCTCCTTCGTGACCTTTAATACTTCCGGATGGGTTTCGATTAAATTTCTAGCCAGCAGAGCAACGTCCTCGGCGGTCATCATCGTTTCGCCATCGGTCGCCGCCGTAGCGAAGCTATCAAGATCAACGCTTGTCAGCCCGGTGGCGTTAGCGAAATGTGTATTTTCGGATAATCCGATTTCTCTGGCTTTGACGTTCATCCTCTCTACGAATTCCGCTTCCGAGCCGGCGATATATTCGACTAGCGCTATCGTTGCATCGTTGGCCGAGTGTATCGCCATTGCCTGGAATAACTCTTTCACCGTAGCCGATTGTCCTGCCGTCAAATCCATTCCCGCGCCGCCGACTTGTGCCGCGTACTCGCTGGCGACCACCGGCTCCGACCAAGAAAGCTCTCCGGCTTGAACGGCGTCCAGAACGAGCAACTCCGTCATCATCTTCGACATGCTCGCCGGAGGAAGCGCCTCCTTGGCATTGCTCGTATATAACCATTTCCCGGTATCGGCATCCATCATTACCGCGGACAGAACGGCCAAGCTCGGTCCAGGAGCCTTCGAGAAGCTTAACTTCTCCTTAATATCCACTGCCCAACCTACAACGACCAGCAAGATGATTACTACGAATAGTCGTTTCCACTTCATTTCCTTACCCTCCTGAACAACATTCCATAAGTTCATTGTAGAGGGAATTTTTTAAACATATTGAAAGCAAATCATAAGATTCCCTTAAGAAGGAGGATCTGGTTCAGGTTAAAGGGAGCCATACCCGAAAATTCGTACTGTCGCCGTCGCTCGTAACGGAGATCGTTCCCCCGTGTTTCTCGACAAGTCCTTTGGCGATGGCGAGCCCTAATCCCGTTCCTCCCTTGTTCTCCGTTCTCGATTTGTCCACCCGGTAGAATCGATCGAACAAATTCGGCAGATCGGCGGCCGGAATGGCTTCGCCGTAATTAACGATCTCCACGATAGCCGCATGATTATGCTTGGTTAAGTAAATGTCGACTCTCCCGCCGGTATTGCCGTACGCTATCGCGTTCGAAAGCAAATTCTCGAATACGCGCACGAGCTTGTCCGGATCCCCCACGATCGTCAAATCGCTCTCGTTCGAGATCAGGTTTCCTTTCATCTTGGCGGTCTCCAACGACAGACGATAATGCACGAGCAATTGATTCATCATCTCGACGAGGTTGAATTTCTGTTTATTGAGAGGGATGACGTCGTGCCGCATGCGCGTGTACTCGAACAAGTCCTGAATGAGCACGTTCAGCCTCTCGGCTTTGGCATAGGCGATTTGGACGTAATGCCGCATCTCCACTTCATCGCGATAACGGTCCTGTTCGATCAGACCGAGATAACCGAGAATAGAGGTCAACGGAGTGCGCAAATCGTGCGAAACGTTCGTGATGAGCTCGTTTTTCGTCTGTTCGGTCTTCCGTTCCTCATCGAGCGATCGTTTGAGCTCAAGAACGAGCAGATTCGTATTTTCGGCAAGCAAGGTCACTTCGTTGTTTTGTTTGACGGGAACGGAGTCGTCGAAATTGCCCTTCGCGATGTGTTCAAGAGAACGGGTAAGCTTGTCGTAGTAGCTGAAGCGCCGCCAATTAAGCAGCACCATATAAACGACGAACAGGAAGAAGCAACTGAACAAAATTTTAGGAATATCGCCGAATCCGAACAATTCCCACAACCAAATGAGAAACGAACGTTGGCCATAGTTGTTGCGGGTCATCCGTTCCACGATGATTAACGTCAGGTAAAACGTAATGACGGATAAAATAGCGCTCAGCACGATCTGCCATACAAGCCGCCATGCCATGCGCATCGCGATATTAGCTCTCAATTTTATAGCCAACCCCCCAGACAGTCGTGATGAGCTTCCGGCCCATCTCTTGCTCGAGCTTGTCCCTTAATTTGCTGATGTGCACCATGACCGTATTGTTGGACTCGAAATATTTTTCCTTCCATACTTGCTGGAAAATTTCTTCCGCGCTGAATACGCGTCCCAGGTTGCTGGCGAGCAAGTAGAGAATGCCGAATTCCGTGGAAGTCAAATGAACGGGACGCCCGTCAACTTCAGCCGTATGCGTCGATTTGTTCACCGTTAGCTCGTTAATTTTCAACAAACCTTCCTCTTCGGCGGGAGAGACGGATTGCGCCCCGTATTGGTAAGCGCGCCGAAGCAAAGTCTTCACCCGGACGACCAATTCCAACGGATTGAACGGCTTCACTAGATAATCGTCGGCACCCGTCATCAGACCGAGTATTTTGTCCATATCCTCAGCTTTCGCGCTAACCATCAGTATGGGGATCGAAGCCGTTTCGCGAATGCGCCTGCACACTTCCATTCCATCCATCTTAGGCATCATAATGTCGAGTACGATCAAATGGAAATCCCGATTGTCCAGTTTTTCCAGCGCTTCAACCCCATCGTGTGCCTGTTCCGTCAGGAATCCTTCGTTCCGTAAGTAAATATCGATAAGGTTGGCGATCTCCCGGTCATCGTCAACGATTAGAATCGATTTGCTCAACATGGCCACTCCTTTACTTCTTACCATCGCAATGTACCTATCTTCCCCACTATACCTTAACCTTTTGCCTCTGTCCGCAGTTCCATCCAGTTTTTACACTTCTTAAGGAAGCCTTAAGGTTTACTTTAGTATTAATTTTACCCGTGCGTGCATCGCCTAACGATAAAAAAAGCTTGTCCGGCTCCGTCGACGAACGGATCGGGACAAGCTTTTGGAGGGAATAAGGATTACTCTTTCGCGGATGCGGAAGGCGACGCGGCCGGAGATGTCGTTGCCGAAGCTTCCGGACTAGCCGAAGCCGTTGGCTCGGGAGCCTTCTCCAACAGGTTTTTATAGTTGTATTCTTTTTTCAGACTTTCGACCCAAGTTTGGCCTTCCGTCTGTTTTTTCTCGCCATAATAGGCTTCCTTGACGTCTTCCTTCACTTTGTCGTACTCGGGAAGAACCGCTTCCTTCACATCGAATACTTTGATGATATGGTATCCGAATTGCGATTGCACGACATCGCTCAATTCGCCTTTGCCCAATGCGAATGCCGCTTCCTCGAATGCGGCGTCCATTTTTCCGGTTCCGAAGAACCCGAGGTCTCCCCCTAGATCTTTGGAGCCCGGATCTTGGGATTTCTCCTTGGCCAGAGCGGCGAAATCTTTGCCGGCTTTCAACTCCGCCAGCACCGCATCCGCTTCTTCTTTCGTATTCAATAGAATATGCGAAGCCTTCACTTCTTTGGGAGTCGTTGCGAATTGGTCTTTGTTTTTATCGAAATACGTTTTCAGGTCGTCCTCCGATACCGGATTTTTACTTTCGAACAGCTTCTCGATCAGCATGCCGGGTTTGAGTTGTTTTTCCTTGAAGTCTTCCAAAGTGATGCCGGATTGTTGCAACGCCGCGGACAAGTCTTCGTCGGTAGCGAAACCGTATTGTTTTTTCATGTTTTCCAGTTCGCTCTTAATGTCTTCTTCCGTAACGGTAACTCCGGCTTTTTCGGCTTCCAATTCGACCATTTTGGTCTGAGCGATACTATCGACAAGCGCGATCAGCTGCTCTTCGCCGCCCATTTGTTTAGTCATTTCGGCGTAAATATCGGATTGCTTAAGCGTATATCCGTCCATCTCCGCTACCGGTTCGTTAAGACCGCCGTCCGACGATTTGTTAACGAGCACGAACACCAATGCCGCAACCGCGATAACCGTCAGAATCCAAGGCACGATGATGGCGGAGTTATTTTTCGCAGGCGCCTCGGCAGCTTCTCCGGCTACCGTATGCTCTTTATTTCGTATGACGTCTTGTTCCGCGTCTTCTTTCTCGTTGTATTCCTCGATCTGCCCCTCGTTCTGTTCGATCTCTCTTTCGATTTCCTCGTTCGTAACCTGTTGATCCTTATCGTTCAATTCATTCTCATTGCGTTCGCTCATTATCCAATTTCCTCCTTGTTTTTACAACCGACTCATTCACTATATCAGAATTTCGGGATATTACCTTAAAGACTCCTAAATTTTTTACGGAATTGCGAGGGAGTGCAATCGTAAGTAGACCTGAATTTTTTGCTAAAGTAACTGAAATTCGCCAATCCGACTTCCATGGCCGCTTCAGCGACGGACATTTTCGTGTTCTGCAATAAATACGCCGCTTGTTGTATACGATAATGGTTGACGTAGTCCATCGGCGTCTTGCGCATGAAAGATTTAAACACGCGGCTGAAATGCCCGATGCTCATGCCGGCAACCGCGGCAAGCTGTGGAACGGTTAGAGGTTGGCCGCAATGGCTCTCGATATAAGCGACTACGCTTTTCAGCCTGTCCATCGTCTGGGTATCGACGGGGTTGGCGGGATCTCTGCGCGTCCATTGCCCATAGCCGATCAAGTCCGCGAACAACCCGTATAACTCGGCTTTGATCCTTAGCTCCTTCTCGGGATCCGACGATTCATTAAGCCGATAAATATTCGCGAAATGCCGGAGAACGAGTTTTCCCCAAACCGTCCCTTCATTATAAACGTACGGAATGACGGCATCCCCTCTCTGCAGAGGTTGAAGAAACCGGGTAGCGATTCCGTCCTTCGCTTCCGTCAGCCAATCCATGTGAAAGACGACGGCGATAAAAGTACAAGACGAGGAAGAAAGAGCATATCCCCCATGTACCTCGCCGCAAGGGATAAAGATTCCTTCCCCGGCCTTCAGTTCAAAAGTCGACAGACCAATCTGAAATACCGCATGTCCGCTCAGCATCCACAGAAATTCGGCTTCGTCATGCCAGTGGTTGTCCAATATCGTTTCATTCGTCTCTTGCTGTTGCAAATAAGTCGCAAGGGGAAATTGCGGTGTCCCGTGCCGCCGATTCTCGCGCAGGTGTCGCCGATCCATATTCATTCTCCAATTTATCATAATATTGTTATTAATGAGCATTATAATGCAAGATAACAATCATCAAGATCAATATAATGTTAATTAGATTAAGAATCAAGTTGATCATAGAGAAGGGATGATTCCATTGAAATTTACAGACGGTTATTGGATGACGCGTAAAGGCTATCAGCTGTTAAGCCCATACGAAATACATGACGTAACGACCCGCGCGGATTCCATCACCGTATACGCTACGCATCGCCACCTTGCGGATAGAGCAAACACGCTTAACGAGCCATTGATGACGATGGAGTTCTCCTCGCCGTTGCCCGACATCATTCGCGTGAAATTCTATCATCACAAAGGAACGGTACGCAAAGGCCCTTCTTCCTTCGACTTGCTTCCCAAGGGCAACGTTCCGGTCGCGATCGACAACAACGACGAGTTCGTCAGCCTGACGAGCGGAGACACGACGGTAACGATCACGAAAAAAAATCCGGTTAAAATTACGTATACGCATAAAGGCAAAAAGCTAACGGGCAGCGGAACGCGTTCTACCGCTTATGTCAAAGCCGAGAACGGCAACCACCATTTCCGCGAGCAATTGAGCTTGAGCGTCGGAGAAACCGTCTACGGCTTGGGCGAAAGATTCACTCCGTTCGTGAAAAACGGGCAAGTCGTCGATATCTGGAACGAAGACGGAGGTACCGCTTCCGAGCAAGCTTATAAAAACGTTCCTTTCTATATCACGAACCGCGGTTATGGCGTATTCGTCAACCATCCCGAGCTGGTCTCTTTCGAGGTCGGTTCCGAAATCGTGTCCAAAACCCAGTTCAGCGTCCAAGGCGAATGTCTAGAGTATTACCTGATCGGCGGTGATTCCCTCAAGAACGTCCTGCAAAACTATACGTCGCTTACCGGAAAACCGGCGCTGCCTCCGGCTTGGTCGTACGGATTGTGGTTAACGACGTCCTTTACGACCAACTACGATGAAGCTACGGTTACAAGCTTCGTGGAAGGCATGGCCGAACGCGATTTGCCGCTCGCCGTTTTCCATTTCGACTGCTTCTGGATGAAAGAATACGAATGGTGCAATTTCGAATGGGATGAGCGCGTATTCCCGGATCCTGTCGGCATGTTGAAACGTTTGAAGGACAAAGGCCTGAAAATTTGCGTTTGGATCAACCCTTATATCGCGCAGCGTTCCGCTCTCTTCGACGAAGGCATGGAAAAAGGGTATTTGCTGAAACGTCCCGACGGCAGCGTCTGGCAATGGGATATGTGGCAATACGGCATGGGCATCGTGGACTTCACGAATCCGGCAGCGTGCCAATGGTTCAAGGACAAGCTAGGAGCTCTCCTCGATATGGGCGTGGACAGCTTCAAAACCGATTTCGGCGAGCGGATCCCGACCGACGTCGTCTATTATGATGGCTCCGACCCGCAACAAATGCACAACTATTACACGCAGCTATACAATAAAGTCGTCTTCGAACTGCTCGAAGAGAAGCGCGGCAAAGGCGAAGCGGCTTTATTCGCCAGATCCGCGACGGCCGGCGGCCAACAGTTCCCCGTCCATTGGGGCGGCGATTGCGAAGCGACTTACGAATCGATGGCGGAAAGCCTGCGCGGCGGATTATCGCTCGGCTTGTCCGGGTTCGGTTACTGGAGCCATGATATCGGGGGCTTCGAGCAAAGCTCTCCTCCCGACATCTACAAGCGTTGGGTGCAATTCGGCTTGCTGTCCAGCCATAGCCGTTTGCACGGCAGCACGTCTTATCGCGTGCCTTGGCTCTACGACGAAGAAGCAGTCGACGTGCTTCGCTTCTTCACGAAACTCAAAATGCGCTTAATGCCTTATCTATTCGGCAAATCGGTTGAATCCTCGAACATCGGCATTCCGCTGATGAGAGCGATGGTGCTTGAGTTCGGCAACGATCCTTCGAGCGACTACCTGGATCGCCAATACATGTTGGGAGACTCCCTGCTTGTCGCGCCGATCTTCAATCCCGAAGGCGAAGCGACTTATTATCTTCCGCAAGGAACTTGGACGCATTTCTTGAGCGGGGAGCAGGTTCAAGGAGGAGTATGGCGGAAGGATAGCTACGACTACTTCAGCCTGCCTCTGTATGCGCGGGAGAACAGTTTGATTCCGGTTGGGAACGAAGAGAACCGTCCGGATTACGAATACGCGGACGGAGTCACGTTCCAACTGTTCGCGTTGCAGGACGGGGCATCGGCTTCGGCTTCCGTACCGACGATCAAAGGCGAAACGCAATTTACCGTAACGGCGAGCGCAACGGCAATACGATTACGATCGCGGCGGATGGTCAAGCATCCGATTGGAGCGTCTTGCTTCGCGGAGTGGCTGCCGTTTCGAACGTCGATAACGGTCAAGCGAGCGCTCACGAGCAAGGAACAAGCATCTCTCCAAACGCTGGCGCTACTTCAATCACTATCGCTCTGTAATTAAATTTGCGAAACGAAAGAGCTTGCCGATACTCCCTCGCGGGGATCGGCAAGCTCTTTGCGTTTTTCCCGGGCCTTAATCGATTAAGGCTCAATGCCCCATTGCAAGGTTCCCGAGACGTAAGCCGGCGTTTTGCTCCAGTCTACGTAATTCGTATCCGTAGCATCGAAGGAGTAGTCGCCTGTCTGAGTATAGTTTGTCCAATCGTTTTTAGCGAACCGAGTTTGGATGTCTATGCTCTGACCTGCGGCAAGACTTCCCGCGCCGCTGGCGAAACCTATCTCCACGTAATAATCCGCTCCCGTCTTGGCGGTCGCCAGCTTGACGAAAGTACCGGTAACGTTACCGCTGCCTACCTGAGACCAGTCGCAGAAGAAGCTCTGCGCTTTTTCCCCATCGATCGTGTAGTAGTATCTTATCTTCACGTTAGATAGAGCCACCGCGGAAGTCCCTGTATTTACAAGCTTGAATCTCGGATTAATCGTATTAAGCGAAGAATTCAACGAACCGTTGTACATTTGCACTTTAACCGTACCCGGAGTGACTGTCGTCGTATCTACGATACCTATCGCCAAGACCGGATCGATGCCGGCGCTGAAGTCGAACTGCAAGCTTGTCGTCCCTATCGGCTGGGCAGCCAAATAAGCTTTCTTGACGGTAACCGCGTTGCCCGACACCGTATAGTCCGTTCCCGGCGCGAGAGTCGCAGCCCCGTTCTTGACCGCGCTCAGCGTATTCCCGTTAAGCGTCAGCGTTACGGGAACGTCCGCTTGGTTAGCCGTTTTCTTATCGAAGGTTGCGCTTGTCGGCGTTATGGCGGAGTTAGCTACGCTAGTCGTATCTACGACATTAACCTGCAGCACTGGATCGATGCCTGCGCTGAAGTCGAACTGCAAGCTTGCCGTCCCTACTGGCTGGGCAGCCAAATAAGCTTTTTTGACGGTAACCGCGTTGCCCGATACCGTATAATCCGTTCCCGCCGCGAGAGTCGCAGCCCCGTTCTTGATCGAGCTCAGCGAATTCCCGTTAAGCGTCAGCGTTACCGTGACGTCCGCTTGATTAGCCGTCTTCTTATCGAAGGTAGCGCTAGTCGGCGTAATGGAAGAGTTGTTGGTTACGCTCACGGGATCCCCGTACAAAATCCCCCTGCCGTTCGAACCTAAGTACACTCGTCCGTAGATTCGTGGATCGCCGGTAATCGCCATATTGATCCGTGCGTATTGATGCTGGTCATCGTTAATTCTCACCCAAGCGGCACCTGCGTCATCCGAACGAAAAACGCCTCGCACGCCATCGATCTTAGCAACGGTGTACAATGCCACATAGGTTTGGCCGGGAGCCGCCATGCCGTATCCGATCAGATCGGCTTCCTGCACGTTGGCCAGCTTCGTGAAGCTTGCGCCGGAATCGGTGGAATGCCATAAGCCGTACTTGCCCTCCGAGCTGTTGCCTCCCGCGAACCAAATATCGCCTTCGATACCCGGTACCGCCTTAAAGCTGATCGAAGCCTCGTTCGGCAACAAAGCCGGAACGACATTCGTGGGCAATCCGGTTGCGGTCGTCTGGGCGAAAGATACGCCTCCGTCCGTGCTCAAGTAGAACTTCCCTTCGAAAACGGCATAAAACTTGTTCGGGTTCACGCGGTCCGACGCGACGACCGCTTTGGCAGGAACCCCCGTGCTTGCCGTCCAGGAATTGCCGTTGGTCTTGGAATAATACACGCCTACATCGGATGTGCTCCATACGTAGGAACTGCCATTTGCCGCGACAGCCACCGTTCCGCCTCCTTTGGTGGCCGGCGGCTCGGCATTCGCTTTATACCACGTAGATCCTCCGTCGTTGGAAATGCCGACCGACTTCGCCGATGGGTCGGCCGTATAATCCGCCATGCCGACCCGCACGATTTGGCTCGGATTCGATTGCGCGAAATCGATTCCGTAAGTCGTCGCATAAGTCGGACTGGTGAAAGCCGTAGCCGGCGGCTGCGTGAGGTCATTATGCCGGAACCCCGTAACGTCGCCTACCGCGCTAAGCAAGTGCGCACCGGACGGCGGACTGATCAAACCAAGCACCGCCATCTCTTCGACCCCTTTGGCCATGACGGAAATGTTCACCTTGCTGCTCGTTCCCCAGTCCGTAAGATTATTCGTTCCGTAGATCGTCGCTCCCGTTCCGTACATCATCCGGTTGGAGTTAAACGGATCTATCTCCAAGTCCCCGATCATCCAGCCCAGCTTCAGTGCAGGAACCGGGGGATTGTCTACGCCTCCCGAGTTGAGCCATGGCGCCGCGCTAATATCCTGAGCGTATTTCAAGTTCCGATTCGGATAGCCGTTCCATTCCCATATCCCCGACCAGGTTGCCCCTCCGTCGGTGCTGCGGTAGATGTTCGCGTCCGGCCACCAAGAATTCAGAGTGGCGACCATGACCGTATCCGGGTGCTGGGCGTCCACGGCCAATCCTCCGTAACCGAAGTAATTATCGGCGCTGGTGCTGGGATACGGACTGATTTTCGTCCAGACCCCCGTAGCCGTATCCAGCTTCCATACATCCCCTTTGGCCCCATCATATGGTCCGACCCCGTCGCTATAAGAAATATAGAGTTTTCCGGTAGAGGATAGCACTCCATGATGCGGCAAAAATCCCGTCGGTTGACCGGGAACGGCCGACCAAGTCGCTCCGCCGTCCGTACTGCGAAAGACACTGTTGCCTAAATCCGCTACGCCGACATAGATCGTCTGCGTCGCATTGCCCGCCGTCCCCGTCGATTTATCGAACGTGATCCAAGCCAAGCCGACGATTCCGTTCGCGTAATCGTTCGTAGGATCTTGTATATAAGTTCCGGTGTTCGTGAAGCTGGTCACCTTATTCCAAGTGACCCCGGAATCGATGCTTTTCCATAACCCGTTCCCATTGCGCGCGCCGAAGAAAAGAATGCTGTTCTTGTTCGGATCGATGACGAGACGTTCTCCCATTGACCGACCGGGCATATTTCCTCCTACCTTGAACGGCAGCGGTGTCGATTGCCAGGTCGCTCCTTGGTCGCTGGAGCGCATGATCTGGCCGTTCGTGTCCCAATGATTCGTATACGTTCCGGTTGCCATATACACTTTGTTAGGGTCAACCGGATCGGTTGCCAGCGCGTCCACGCCGTTCTTATTCCAATCCACCCAACCTACCGAATCCGAGATGGACACCCAACTGCCCGTCGCCTGATTCCAACGGTAAGCCCCCCCGATATCGGTTCGAGCGTAAATCAGGTTGGGCTGGGTCTCGTTATAAATAATACCCGGTACGAAACCGCCCCCGGCACCCGTGGCAACGTTGGCCCAATGATAAGCCTCGGTCCCCGCCGCCGCGGCCTTCGATGGCAATCCGATGAGAGAACTGCCCACCAAAGAAAAGGATAAAATGCATGCATAAGCCGTACGAATCAACCTTCCGGACATCATAACTCCTCCTATTCAGGTTTCAAAGAATGATTGTATCCGCATACAAACACGTAAGGAGAAAAGCTCTGCAGCGAGTCGATTCTTGTTGTCGCTACGGACGCGTTTTCACCAGCCCATTATGCTCACCCCCTTTCCATAGGTTGAATTCATGAATTGCCGTTCACGATCTGCGCAACTTCCGCCGTTATTCGATCGCCTCCCGAATTTTTCCATTGCTTAACGAATTCATCAAAGTAACTTACCGGCAGATCCCCTACGATAATTTTCAGGAAAGTTTCGTTTTCCAGCTTTTGCAGTTCCGCCCACTTCGACTCCATCGTCACGGTCGTGCCATAGAATATCCCTCGCACCTGAACCATGTCCGTCGTGTACAGCAAGCCTCCGCCATATTCGTGCGCAGTGGCCGATTTCCAGCCGTCCATGTTTTTCCGCGGATTTTCTTTTTCCGCTACCGATTGCTCGTACACCAGCTTCGTATCGGGATCCAGGGATTTCGGATCGATCTCCCCTCGCAGCGCCTTCTGGACATTGACGTACCGCTGAGTTATCGCGTCCGCGTAATCGAGCAGCAGATCGAACGGATAATAACTGCGAAGTTGAACGCCGGTCTGCGCGGAGAACTCATCCAGTTTGCGAACTTCCGCCGCATTCGGATCTTGCCTTCTTTCCAAACGGGTGAAGACGTTAAGCAGCTTCACGACGGCTTCCGGGTGCTCATAACCTTTGCGTACGACCAAATATCGGTCTGTCGTCGGCGACATATGCGTAATGAATTTCCCTTCCGAATCAACCGGTGCCGCATAGGCGCGCCATTCCGCTTTCGTATCGTTGGAAACCGCTTCGGCGAGCGGCCAATAAGGCGCCCACCATGGCCCGAAGAACATCCCCGCCTTATTGTCGACGATCGGTTGCTGCGCTTCCCTGTACAAGACGAACTCGTTATCGATAACTCCTCTTTTGTACCAATCCGCGATCTTTGCCAATGCTTCCTTGTTTTCCGGGGTAATCGAACCGTACACGACCTTTCCTTCGCCGTCCTTTACCCAGTTTTTCGGATAGGCGTGGAAGGCGCTGAACAACGTATCGAAATCGTTTAAGCCCGCTTTGAGTTGCCCGTGAACGACCTTCTTGTCTCCGGGAAGACCGATCGTATCCCGTTTGCCATCCCCGTCGGGGTCGCGCTCGACGAAGGCTAACGCAATCCGCTCAATATCGTCCAGCGTTTTCGGAGGCATCAGCTTCAGCTTTTCCATCCAATCCTGCCGAACCCACAGCAAGGAAGGAGCATCGGCCTCTATTGCGACATTGGGCAAGCCGTATAGTTTTCCATTGAAGGATGCCTCTTGCAGAGCGATCCCCTTGGTCGAATCGTACATGGCCTTCACCAAGTTTGAGCCATATTGGTCGTATACCTCCGTAAGATCGGCAACCATGTCGTTTTCGATCAGCTTCCTCAATTGATTCCGATCGACGACCATCGCATCCGGGATATCCCTGCTGTCGATAGCCATATTCGCCTTCTGCAGAAACGCATCGTCTCTCTTCGACTCCCAGGAATGCACCACTTTAATATTCGTGACGCTCTCGAAGTACCGAGATACCGGGTTGTTATCGTTCGTTTCGCCCAGAACGTTCTTCTCGTCCGGAATCTTGAAGCCGATGTGAACGGTAACGGGCTCCGCGTATTTACCGTAGGCGGGATCTTCCTCGATCGACGGAATAATGGCGAATTTCGCGCCTTCTCTCCGTTCGTTCCCGTCCGCGGATAGCTCCCCGTTGCCATTCGTGCATGAACCAAGCAGGCCGATAACCGTCGCAAATACCGCTATCGCTAGCAAGTGCTTTCCTGTCTTCGCATTCATGGATAGACCTCTTTCCCGCCGTCGAGCCGGTATTCCGTCGGCAGCTTCCCTACTCGCTCGCGGAACAGCTTGCTGAAATATTTATCGTCCTCGAATCCTGCCATGGACGCGACTTCATAGATCGGGGAGGTAGATTCCACTAGCATTGCTTTCGCTTTGTCGATTCGCATGTTCCTTAACACCTCGCCGAAAGTTTCCCCGGCCAATTTGGCGAAGCATTGGCTAAAGTAGCCTCGGCTCATGCTGACGTAACCCGCTACGTCCGCTTGGTTAATCTTCTCTCCCGCGTGCTCCTTCATGAAGCGGATGGCCCGAATCAGGCACAGCATCACTTCCTTGGACAACGACAATTCGATCATTCGCAGCTGGATGAGATCCGAGTACCTCTTCAGCCAACTTTGCCAATCGGACCAATTCAAGTTGCCTTTCATGTCCGTTTGCAACGTTGTCGCATCGGACGGCTTTACTAACAACCCGCTCCAATCTCGGCAGAGAGATTCTCCGAAGCGCAATATTTCCTCCGCAAGGGGCATTTGCTTGAGTACCCTGCCTATGAAGGAGTCCCAGCTTGTCGCAGAGAGCGTCCATTTCATCTCCAGCCCCTCATCGATCCACGCCTCAGCCGGCTTAAGGCCGCTTGGCTCCGCGCAGGCAAGCTCGTCGTAACGCAATCGAGTCAGCTCCCCCTTGGCAGCCTTGTAGAACAGCGTTTGCGGCAACCTGTCTTCCAACGTTCTTCTGACTTCTTCGATAAGCCGATTATCGAGCCCCGAGACGATAGCGATTTGCCATCTTGAGAGAAGCTCTCTTCCTAAGTCGCGGTTCAATTCCTCCAGCGTAGGCGGATGAACGAGCTGAGCCATCCACATCCGATCCAGCCGCTCCAAAGGATTCCTGCGTACGATGCCCATTTGGAATAATTGGCTGTTATCCAGCTCGGGCGATAACGGCAGGAACAAGATCGCGGAGTGAGCGGACAATCGCTTCGGATTAACGTCCGTCATGAGGGCTGCCCGATTCCCTTCTTCCCACTCGAACCGTTCGACGATACGCATAACCACGTCGTCCGCGTTGTCCATCTCCAACAAGGTTTTGACGATATAATCGATCGCGCCGAGGCGGAGCGCTTCTTGCACGAAATCGAATTCATGGTGGCACGTAAGAACGACCGATTTGACCTTCGGGAATTTTTGCCTCACTTGCTTGATCAGATCGAAGCCCGACATCACCGGCATCGTAATGTCCGTGAAGAGCAAGTCCACCTCGGTCCGCTCCAGCAGTTCCAATGCCGAACGGCCATCGGCTGCCTCCCCCACCATCACGATTCCGAAGCGAGCCCAATCGATCAGGGAAATGAAGCCCTTGCGGACCAGCTTCTCATCGTCGACGACAACCGCCCTAATCATCGAACTCCTCCTTTCTTTTCTTAGGAATGGTGATGGATACTCTCGTGCCGGACCCCGGTTCGCTCTGGATCGTAAACTGAACGTTATCTCCGTAAAACCTTCTCAGCATCCGATTAACATAGGAAAGTCCGATGCCCAGCCCTCTTCGCTTGGATTCTTCATCATCGTTCAGCAGCTTCTCGATCGTCTCGGGTTCCATTCCGGCGCCGTTATCTTCCACGCTCAGGGATACGCGATCCTCGGAGACCGAATGAATCTGAATGGCGACGCGTCCTTTTCTTTCGCTTACTCCGTGGTAAATGGCGTTTTCCACGATCGGCTGCAGCAGGAACCTCGGAACGGCAACGGATATCGTGTCTTCGTCAACGTCGACGTTGAACTCGAACTCGTAATCATACCGAATTCTCTGAAGCTCCATATAGTGGTTAAGCGCTTCGATTTCTTCGCCTATCGTGACGATCAAGCTTTGTTTTCCCAGATTGTAATGCAATACCTTCACGAGCAGAGTGACTAATTTATCGATTTCCTTCTGGCCGTTCAGACGAGCCAGCCATTGGACGGTATTCAACGTATTGTGAAGAAAATGAGGGTTGATCTGGCTAAGCAGCTTCTCGATCTCGAATTGCCCTTTCTGCTTCTCGTTATGCGCGACGGCATCGATCAGATCGTTCACTTGGGTTTTCATCATCTGAAAATTGTTAAGAACCAGATCGAACTCCTCCACGTTCGTGAACGAGACCGGCGTCGTGCGATTTTCCGCCATGCGCACGATTTCCACGTTTACTTTGCGGAGGGGCCTGTACACCTGCCTCCATATGAAATAAGCAAGCAAACCGGCGAATAGAAACGTAGATACCGCCAAAACGATCATTTTCAAGAGCCATGAATAAATCTCGCTATTGAAACTCGACTTCTTGACCGCCGCGATCAGCTGCCATCCTTGAGGGCTATCATAACGAAACAGGTGATATCCCTTATATTCTTTATGATTGGACGATCCGTTGCCCCAATCCAGTTTCTCGATTCCGCTCGGAACGTCGCGGTTCTCCATGTAAGTGAGTTGTCCTTGTTCGTTGACCAGAAGATGAATCACGTCCATACCGTACGATTTCTGGTTTAATAGTTGGCGGAACCGGTTATAGTTCGTCTCCAAATAGACGTATACCGGCTGCTCGCTCGTCGACTTGACGATCCTCTGCACGGAAAAAACGATATTGGTGCTATCCCGATATAACGTTCTATGAGGCCCGAAATACTCGGCGCCGCTATATTTCATGAACATAGGCAGTTGGTCCGTATCGAATTGTTTCGCCATGTTGAGATTCGTGAACAGAATTTGTTCTTCTTCGCCCGGAGCGACGTACGCGGTTAAACCCAAGTAAGGGTTAGTAAAGGTAACGAGATTGATCTTCTCGTATATGGAGGCCATAATTTGCGATTTGCGATAGATTTGCTTCTCTTGCAAATAATCGGCGAGCTCATCGACGATCTCGCCGTCTAGCGCGAATTGCTTCGAAGCGAAATCCAGGTTGTTGATCGTATTTTCGAGGCTTGCGGCCTCTTGTTGCAGACTGGCGCTAATGCCGCTTTGAATTTTGCCCGTAAGTATGGAATAAATGGAAGAATAGGTGAGGATGCCTACCAATACTAGAGGCAACAAACAGCCGATCATCAAAAAGACGACCAACCTTTTTCTTAATGAACGAGCGGCAAAATGCTTGCGCCAACCAAGCTGTCCGAGCATCCCGGCCATCCTCTTTCTCTCGTATGCTGTCATGATTTAGTACCGAATTGTTTTCAGATATTATACCATACGCGTACTGGAATGAATGGCGGCAAGCAAAGGCAAAGGCAATCTGGCAGAGGGTCAGCTCCCTCTGCCAGAACGCTTGATGTCTTTGATTCAACCGTCTTATTTCACGCTTTTGCGCGCTTCGTACAATTCTTCTGCCTTCTTGACGGAGAAATCTATCACTTCTTTATAGCCTAAGCCGTTTACCTTGTCGAGCATCTCCTGCTTGAGGCTGTTGAATTGTTCTTCGTTTTTCGCGAATACCATTTTCCAAGAGAATTGCTGAATTACGGTACCGATCAATTTGTTTTTCTGTTCCAGCGTTTTGTCCATGACGAGCGGTTCCCTGCCCGTGAAGCCTTGCGGCGCGACCGCGATTTTGTTGTTCTTGACGAAATATTCCTTAGGCGTCAGCACCCCGTACTTCTCGCGCCAGCTGCTTTCCAGCTTGCTAGGATTCCGTTTGAGCCACGTTTCCCACAAGTTATGGTCGTACGGTTCGTTCGTTTCCGGGTTCACCTCGGCAGGCACGACGAAGGAGAAGTTCATTTGGTTAGCGCCGTAGTAGAAATCGCCGCCGCCGAATTCTTCAGGAATTTTAGTGTTTTGCTGATCCGAGTACGCTTGAACTCCGAAATCCGTTACGAACGGTTTGCCGTCCGTGCCGATATCCCACGTCAATCCTTTAGGACCGTTCGGTACGGCCGTACCGCTGCCCGCGGACAACATCGCGCCTTCCGGCGTATACATCCAGTTGATGAATTCCATGATGCGTTTAGGATCTTTCGCTTTGGCGCCGATGGAAATGATTCCGTTGCCGCCGTATACGTTAAATCCGGTGGAATACATGACCTCTTCCTTGAACGGGACAGTCGCGAAGCCTTTGCCTGCCGCTTTATTTTCCTCTGTGTTATAATTCGCTGCGCCTAACCACGGGAACCAGGAGAAGAGCAAGCGGCCGTCTTTGTACTTGGCGACGACATCGTCGAACTTCTGAGTCATGGAATCCGGATCGAGCAAGCCCATCTGATTGGCATCGAAGTAGAGTTTAAGGGATTTCATGTACCAGCTTTCTTCGGACAGGAAGTCATAGTACTTCTCCTCGTCCGCTTTCGTGTAAAGCGCCGTATCTACGATTTCGTCATAGCCGTACATATTCGCGAACTGCTTGGCGAGCGTCATTTTATAGTTGCCGTCCCAGTCCGACCATAGCGAGAACGCGTAAGTCTTCTTGCCTTGGGCGTTTTTGGGTTCAAGCTCCTGCATCTTCTTCAGAACGGGAAGATAATCCGACGGTGTGTTGATTTCCGGCGCTCCTGCTTGCTGGTACAAGTCCCAACGCAAGTCGGGTCCCCATGTCATGTCTTTCCCTTCGGAAGGACCGCTCGGGTTGCTGGCTACGTTGTTGCCGATACCGTATACGGCATTCCCGCCGCCGAAAGCGATTTTTGCCTTCTCGATCGCTTTAGGATATTTACCTACGATATCTTTACCGTACGTATCGAGAAGCCCGTCCTTCGCCATATCTAGCAGCAAGCCGCCTTTGATCGCGTTCGGGTAATTGTTTTTGTCGTCGCCCCAAACGATGATATCGCCGAGATCGCCGGATGCCATCATCGCCGCGATTTTCGTATCTCCTCCAGTAAGGTTGGAAGCAACGATGTCCAGTTCGATGTTGAATTTGTCTTTGATCGCTTTCGCGAACCATCCGATCTGCGGACCGGCGTAGTTCGCCGTCGTCGAGAAAACCGACAGCTTTAGCGTCTCCGAATGATCAAGGCCCGAGTCCGACGGACTATCGGATGCCGACGGTTCGGCCTGGGACGAGCTCGAAGCGGGAGCCTGGCTCGAAGATTCCGAAGCCTTCGGATTGTCGTTACCTTTGCTGCACGCGGCCATGACGACAACGATCGCGACCGACAGCATGAGAATCAGCGTTCTTTTTAGTTTCATTTCGGAAGTGCCTCCCTTTATTTAGAACCTGATATTAGTTCAACCCCCGGTAAGGGTGTAAACCCGATATTCCGCGTATAAAACCGCTGTTACGGCTAGCGAAGGCTACGTTTTCCCTAGCCTTTGACCGCGCCGATCAGAATGCCCTTTACGAAGAAGCGCTGGAAGAACGGATAAATAATGAGAATCGGCAACACGACGATCATCGTCACCGTCATCCTCACGGAGCCCGGCGTCTGCATATGCTGCATGCTGGCGGCCATATCCTGGGAGTTCCGAATAAGCGCGGCCAAGGAGGTCGATTCGTTCAAGTATCGCCAGAGCAAGAACTGCAGCGTGTAATATTTCGTATCCGTCATCAGAAACGCGGTATCGATGAACGAATTCCACTGAGTCACCGCGGAGAATATCGTAATCGTGGCCAGTATGGGCGTAATCAACGGAACGACGATACTCGCGAAAATTCTCGTATAACCTGCCCCGTCGAGCGCAGCCGATTCCTCCAAAGACGGAGGAAGCGCCTCTACGAACGTTTTGACCAGAATGATATTAAAGGGGGTAATAACCGTAGGCAGAATGTAAGCCAAATAGTTGTTCGTCAAGCCGAGATTGTGCATCGTAATGTACCAGGGAATGAGCCCGGCGCTGAAGTACATCGTGATGATGATCATTCTGTACCAGATTTTGCGGAGCCACATGTCCTGCTTCGTGAACAAATATCCGAGAAAAGCGGATGCCGCTACCGTTAGCAAAGTGCCTACTACCGTTCGATAAATGGAGACAAACGCCGCTTCCGCCAGACCGTCGATCTTCAAGACGTTCAAGTAATTGTTGAAATGCACTTCCCTGGGGTAAAACGTAACATAACCGGCAGAACTCAGATCGTTGGAGCTGATCGTGTTGATGAACAAGTAATAAAAAGGGAAAATGCAAGCTATCGTAAATAAACCGAAGAAGAGATAGTTAACCGTCTGAAAAGCGATATCGCTTTTTTTCATTTTTTTGCTTCGCATATAAATCCCTCCGCTATATGATCGATTCCCCGCGTACAATCTTAGACATGCTGTTAGCTATGAACAGCAGCACGACGCTTACTATCGATTTGAGCATGCTGACTGCGGTAGCGAACGGGAAATTGTTGGCGAACGCGATATTGTACACGTACAGGTCGAGCACCTCGATCGTGTCCTTGTTCATCGGATTCTGAAAGGCGAAATATTGCTCGACGCCGTTGTTGATGAAGTTGCCGATCGACAGGATCAGAAGGACGAAGAACGTGGGGATAATGCCTGGCACCGTAATGTGCCATATTTTCCGGAATCGGCTCGCCCCGTCCACGTCGGCGGCTTCGTACAGCTCTTGATCGATACCGGCAATGGCGGCCAAATACAGGATCGCTCCCCAGCCGAGAGACTTCCACCAGTACCATGCGATCATCGTTAACCAAATGTTCGAGTTCGTTGCCAGGAAATTAATGCCCGTGTCGATGACGCCAAGCTTGACGAGTACCGTATTCACGATCCCGTTATCTACGGAAAACAAAGCGAAGGCAAGCGCGAATACGAGAATCCAGCTAATAAAATTCGGAATCGTCGTGAGCGTTTGTACGAGCTTGCGGAACCATGGCGTACGGATTTCCGATAAGAGAATCGCGAATGCGACGGGAAAAACGGAGGTTACGATGCCGAGCGTGCTCATCGCTACCGTATTCTTCATGACGCGCAACACCTCGTCGACCTGCGTCGGGTTTTGGGCGATCGACTTGAACCATTTCAACCCGACATAAGGCGTATCGGATAACGGAATGCCGGGCGTAAAATCGTAAAAGGCGTATATCCAACCGGTTATGGGCAAATAGAAGAAAATAAAGGTCATGACCAGAAACGGAAACGCCATCAGGAACAGCTTGTACTTATTGGGCAATCCCCGTTTCTTCGTTCCGGCGCCGTAACCCTTCGCATAGAAAGTGTCGGAAGATGTGTTGTTCATCGTCTGCGTCCCCTGCCTGTCTTTGAAATCTTGTTTGCGCTTTCATTGTAATCCGCCAATCCGACAACAAGAGAGCGAAAGAAGCTCTTCGCTGGCAGACGTTCGTCGGGAAAAATCGAACGAATTTCGTACCTCATCGTACCGTTTTCGCTCCCTTGCTTTTAAAAAACGAAAAAAGCCTGCTTAACGCCCCGGAAGACGTAAGCAAGCTCTCATCATTTCTATCTATTCGTTACCGTCTACAAGACCGGCGACTTCCGACGTAATTAAGCTTCCGCCTTGATTTCGCCAATTGCTGACGAACGCGTCGAACGCCTCGATCGGCAGCTCACCCGTGATGATCTTCAAGTAGGTTTCGTGCTCCAATTTCTGAAGCGCTGTCCATTTCTTCTCCATCGTCGGGGTTACGCCATAGAACAGGCTCGTCTTCACGACTTTGTGCTGTTTGCTGACAGCCCCTCCGAGCAAATACGCTTGGGAGGTGCTCCAAGCTTCCATATTTTTCAGCGGCGCTTTGTTCTCCAACAACATATCCTCGTAAATCGATCTTGTCTCGGGGTCCAGCGTTTCCGAATCAATGTCGCCGTTCTTAGCTTGGATGAGCAGATCGTAACGCTTCTCGATGGCATCCGGGTAATCGAGCAGCAAATCGAACGGATAATAGTTGCGAAGCTGCACGCCCAACTGCACCGCGGTCGCCCGTAGCTTCTGCGCCTCGGCCTTGTTCGGTTCCTGGTTGCGCTCGAGCCGGGTTAGCACGTTCAGCATTTTCAGCGCCGCTTCCGGATGGGCATAGCCTTTGCGAACGACCAAGTATCGGTCCGTTGTCGGCGAGCTGTTCGTCATAAACACGCCGTTGCTGTCCACGGGTGCCGCGAATACTCTCCATTCCGCTTTCGTATCCTTAGCCACTGCGCTAGACAAAGGCCAGTAAGTCGCCCACCATGGCGCGAATACGATGCCGATCCTGTTCAGTTCTACGATATCGACGATATCCTTGCGCAGCACGAACTCGTTATCGATAACCCCTTCTCGATACCATTTCGCGATACGCTCCAGCGCCGCCTTCGCCTCGGGGCGGATCGAACCGTATACGATGTGGCCTTGTTCGTCCCGAATCCATGATTTCGGAAAAGCGTGGTAGGCCGAGAATACCGAATTCAGGCCGTGAACGCCCGTCTTCTCTCCATAGATAAGCGTATTATTGACGGGAATGCCGATCGTGTCCGGTTTTCCGTTGCCGTCGGGATCTTCTTCGATAAAAGCTTTGGAAATCCGCTCAAGATCGTCCAGCGAACGCGGAGCGGGAAGCTTCAGCTTATCCAGCCAATCCTGCCTGACCCATACGTAAGTGGGAGAATCGGCTTCGATGGCTACGTTCGGCATTCCGAATAGCTTGCCCTCGACGGAGGCCTCCTTCAGCGCCTTTCCTTCCGTCGCATCGTAGATGGACTTAACCAGATCCGAAGTATACTGCTCGTAATAAGGCTTCAAATCCACGATCATATCCCGCTGAACGAGCACCCGGAACTGTTCCCGGTTCGCGATGAACACGTCCGGCAAGTCGTTGCTCCGAATCGCCAGATCGAGCTTGCTGTTATACTGCTCTTCCCCGCTGGCTTCCCATTCGTATTTAATATTGATGCCGGTTTTCTTCTCCAAGTAACGGGTCAAAAAATGATCGTCCGTAAATTCGCCCTCCGGGAGCGAAATGTCCGAATAGGAATACGCGATCCCCATCGTGACGGGCGATTCGAACGGCGAGAACGCGTCGCCTTCGACGGAATTCGGCTCCTTCGAAGCGGACGAACCGGTGCAGCCCGCCGCGATGGCAACGAGCAACGAGCAAGCGCCGAGCGATGCCAGCTGCCTTCGCCAGACCGTTACTCTCTCTCTCTTCATGACCGGTTACCCCCTCGCGGCGCTATTCGTTCGGAACTCGGTAGGATACAGTCCGACCCGTTCCCGAAACACCCTGCTGAAATGCTTGTCGTCTTCGAAGCCGATCCGGCTCGCGATTTCGTAGACCGACAAGTCCGACAACGCTAGCAATTCCTTCGCGTGCTCGATTCTCATCTTCCTGAGCGCTTCTCCGAACGACATGCCCGTAAACCTCTTATAGCATTGGCTGAAATAGCTCCGGCTCATGCCGACATGATAGGCTACGGCGTTCTGGTTCAAATCCGTGCATGCGTTGCGTTTCATATAGACCATCGCTTGGAGCAGACAGAGAGCGACTTCGCGCGATAACGCCATCTCGACCATCCTTCGCTGGATGTCGGCTGCCATATCGGATAGCCAGCTTTTTGCCTGCTTCCAGGATCGAGGCTTTCGCGCCGGCATCCAACGTTCGGTGCTGTCCGCATCCCATTCGAAATAATGCCGCCAATCCTCGGCGATTTGCACCGCCGATGCCAGCAGGCAATCCGGAGCCGGCCACCCCTCTTCGATTCTATCCATCAAACGCTTCCAATCCTTGCCGAATAGCGACCACCGCATGTTCTCCAGCTCGCGGCACAGAGCTTCGGCTTCGTCTTTGGAGGCCTCCGGTCTGTTCTCCGCCCATACATCCTCGAGCGACACGACGGACGGAGCTTCCCCTTTCGGCCAGTAAAACAAATACTCCCGCAAACGCTGGGAGATCGCCGTCTTGGCTTCCGACATCGAGATATTGGACGAACCGGAGATATGGACGGGCTGCCAATGCTCCATTATTTCTGCGGGCAGCTCTTTCATCCAATCCGCCGTCTCGGCATTGCCCATTACGTGCAACCATAACGAATCACCGAGCGCGCTCGGCCTGATACTAGTCGGAAGAAGGTCCAGCAGCGGCGGCTGCTGCCCTTTACAGCCGAACGCGCAGAACGCCGCCGCGCCGGGAAACGAGCGCGCGGCGGCGGGTGCTGACGGGACGGCCGAATCTCTTGTTTCCCAAGTTAGTCTTTTCAAGATTCTGGATATCGTTTCGTCGACGTTGTTGCGGTTAAGCAACGTTTTGACGATATAATCGATTGCGCCTAATCTTAACGCTTCCTGTACATAATCGAATTCGTGGTGGCAGGTCAGCACGACGGATTTGATTTGAGGATAACGGATTCTCACTTGCTCCATGAGCTCGAAGCCGGACATCCCGGGCATGCTGATATCGACGAAAAGCAAATCCACCTCATGCTTGCCCAGCATGCTTAGCGCGGAATTACCGTCCTTGGCTTCCCCGATGAAATGGATATTGTACGCCTGCCAATTCGCCATCGCGATAAAGCCTTTGCGAACGAGCTTCTCGTCGTCAACCACTAAGGCGTTGATCATAACGTTCCTCCTTGATGTCGTTCGGGATTTCGACGGAGAGGACTGTGCCTTCCCCCGGTTGGCTGTCGATCATAAGCAAATCCTCGTCGCCATAATAACGTCTTAGCAAGCTGCGAACGTATTTCAAACCGATGCCCATCCCGAGGATCGGCCTGTCGCCGGAGCCGCCGATCAGCCTTTGTACCGTGTCCGGATCGATGCCCGGACCGTTGTCCCTTACTTCCAGACGAATCTTGCCGCGGGCGGTCAACTTGATCGAGATGCGGATTTCCCCGCGCTCCTCGTTCTTCCCGTGGTAGATCGCGTTCTCCACGAGCGGCTGCAGCAAAAAACGCGGAATCGGAAGATTAAGGGTCGAATCGTCGATATCGATATGGAAATCGAGTTCCCCGTCGTACCGGAAGCCTTGCAGCTCGATGTAATTTTTCAGAGCTTCGATCTCTTCCCGTACCGTAACGATCAAGCTTTGCTTGCCCATGTTATAATGCAATACTTGAACCAGCAGCGTAAGCAGTCTGTCGATATCGTCTTGCCCGTTGGAGCGGGCCAGCCATTGCACCGTATTCAGCGTATTGTGCAAGAAATGAGGATTAATCTGGCTGAGAAGCTTCTCCATCTCAAGCTGACCTTTCATCCGTTCGTTGTTGGAGATTTCGCTGATCAGCTCGTTTACCGTTGTTTTCATAACCTGGAAGTTGCGCAGCAGTTGATCGAATTCCTCCACGCGGGTTAGAACGACCGGCGCTTCCCGATCGCCCGTCATCCTGACGATCTCCCGATTTACCTTGCGCAAGGAGCCGTACACTTTACGCCAGATCATCATCGCCAGGAATATCGCGAATGCGAACGAAATGATGAACAATGCGCCCATCCGCCACATCCAGACGTTAATCTCATGGTTGAAAGCGTCCTTATCTACCGCCGTGACAAGCTTCCAGCCTTGCGAGCTCTCGTAGCCGAACAAATAATGCCCTTCATGGAGCTGGTCGCCGGATGAGGCCATTTCCCAACGCAACGAAGCCGTATCGAGAGGGGATACGCCCTCGTCGGAGTAAAACGCTTCGCCGACCTCATTGATTAAATAATGGGACACTTGCATCCCATACCACTTGCTGTTCATAATCTCCCGAAACAGATTGCTGTTGGATTCCAGATAAATATAAACGGATTGCTCTCCGTCCGTCCGGACTTCGCGCAACGAAGAGAATACGGTATTGTCGCTATTCTTGTATTGGGTACGGTGCGGACCGAAGTAGGAAGCGCCGTTGTAATGGACGAAATTCGGCAGTTCAGCGATTCCGAACGATGAACTGACGGCCAAATTCGTAAACAGGATGGGATTGCTCTCATTCGGATTATAGTAAACCGTCAATCCGAGATTCGGATTCGTGAAATTGATCACGTTAAGGCTTTCTTCGATATCTTTCATCATTTCCGCTTTTTCCGTCACTTTTCGCGTGTTCAAATAAGCCTTCACCTTTTCGGCGGTTTGCCCGTCGAGCGCGAATTGCTTCGAGACGAAATCCAAGTTGCTCAGCACGTTCTCGAGTCCCATCGCTTCCTGCTTCAGGCTTGCGTCTATGCCCGCCCTGATCTTATGCGTGAGAATCGAGTGTAGAGACGAATACGTATATCCGGAAAAGAGAATGGGAGGAAACAAGCACGCGATCAGCAAATAGATAACCAATGTACGCCTTAGCGTTCCCGATTTGAACGGGTGAGGCATTCGGCGGAGAAATCGCAGCGCGGACAAATCGGATGCCCCCTTCCAATCGTTTACTTTCCCTACAATGTTACCAGTTCGCGAAGCATCAAGTAACAAAAATGTGAAAAAAGGTTGGAAGACCCGCCCTTAAGCGGCGTCTTCCATACCCTTTCGCAGCGGATGGTTAGCTATTTTTGCGGTATTCGAACACTTTTTTGTTTTGCTCGATGTGGAATGCGAGAACCTCGTCGTAACCGAGACCTTTCGCTTTGTCGATCATTTCTTTCTTCAGCTTGTCGAATTCCGCTTGATTCTTGGCGAAGATCAGCTTCCAAGAATATTCCTTGATGACCGGAGCGATCTGGCCTCTCTTCTGTTCGAGATCTTCCGGGATCACTTCTGGTGCCGTTCCGGTGAAGATCGGCTTCTGGACGGCCAGCATGCCGTTCTTCTCCAAGTAATCGCGCGGAGAAGTCGCGTTCATCGCCTTGTTCCAGCTTTCGTCGACTTTGTTCGTCGGTTTCGCAAGCTCGGAAGACCAGAGTTCATAGTTATATGGCTCGCCGTTATCCGGGTTAACCGCCGTAAACTTGAACGAATTCAACAATTGGTTGCGGCCGTCCTTAAAGTTACCGCCGCCGAACTCTTCCGGAATCGGAGTTTCGTTTGCCGGCAACGCTTGTACGCCGAGCTCGTTCAATACCGGTTTGCCGTCCTTCAGATCGTATAACATACCTTCCGGACCGTAGTTGGAAGCCATGTAACCTGCCGGAGAATACATCCAGTCGATGAATTCCATGACGCGTTCCGGGTGTTTCGTCTTCGAGCCGATCGCCCAGAAACGATCGCCGCCATACGGATTGAAGCCGACGGAGAAGTTGCGCTCTTCCTTAAACGGAACGAGGTGGAAACCTTTCCCTTGCTCCAGGCGCTCCGGCGTTTTGTACACGTCGTCCTGCCAAGAGAAGATCGAGAACAGCACCTGGCCGTCTTTCATTTTGTTTTGCGCGTCGTCGAATTTCTGCGTTAATGAATCCGGATCGACGAGTCCCATTTGGTTCGCGTCGAAATACATCTTCAGCGTCCGCATGTAGATGCCGTTCTCATCCAGAATGCCTTGCACCTCGTCCTTGTCCGCCGAGATGAGCGAGAAGCCTCCCGGATTGAAACCGTCGCCTTCCTCGTAGCCCATGAGCGTTGCCCATGCTTTCGTGTGCACCATCATGTTGCCGTCCCAGTCCCCCCACATCGAGAACGCGTAGGTCGGACGGCCGGATTCGCTCTTAGGCTCCAGTTCTTGCATTTTCTTCAGAACCGGCAAATAATCTTCCATCTTGTTGATTTCCGGACGTCCGAGCTTGTCGTACAGATCCCAACGCATATTCGGATGCCCGTTCAAATCCTTCGCTTCGGACGGGCCTTCCTCGTCCGGACCGACATCGAAGCCGATTCCGTAGATGCTCGTGCCGCCGCCGAAGTTGACTTTGTTTTTCTCCAACGCTTTCGGCGCGTACTTCAGCATGTTTTGGCCGTATTTCTCAAGCATGCCGTCCTTCGTCCAGTCCAGCAGCATGCCGGCATTGATCGCGTCCAGCCACTTCTGGTCTGCGCCGCCGAATATGACCAAGTCGCCGAGGTTGCCGGAAGCCATCTGCGCGCTGAACTTCGCGTCGGAGCCTTCTAGCTGAGGAGAAATGATGTTTAGGTTAATGTTGAACTTATCCTTGACCAGTTTCGCGAACCAGCCCGGTTGCTCGCCCGTGAAGTTGGAAGTCAAGGAGAACGCGTCGATAGTAATTTCTTCCCGTTCCGGTTCTTTGGACGCGGAATCGGATGGACTAGCTTCCCCGTTAGCGGAAGCCGGCGCAGAAGACGATGCTTCCGGCTTATTGTTGTTTGAAGAACAAGCTGCCAGAGAAATCGCCAAAATAACTGAAAGGATTACGAATATCGTTTTTCTAATCGATGCCACGCGGGTGTGCCTCCCTTTTTATTAGACGACTTGATCTTGCGATTGCTGGTTCCGGTTGCCTTAAACCGAACCGTTCCGCACCACCTCCTTAGAAGGACGGGAATGTTTACCCTTTCACGGAGCCTATCAAGATGCCTTTCACGAAATAACGCTGGAAGAACGGATACACTAACAAAATAGGAATGACGACGATCATGGACACGGTCGTACGGATCGAATTCGGCGTTTGCAGGTTCGTCAGATCCACGTTTGCGGTCCCTTGCGAACGGATAATGGCAGCAAGCGAATTCGACTCGTTCAAATACTTCAGCAGTACGTATTGCAAAGTATGGAATTTCGTATCGGTCATTAAAAATACGGTATCGATAAAGGAATTCCATTGCGCGACTGCCGAGAAGATTGCGGTCGTTGCGGCGATCGGCGTAATGAGCGGGAAGACGATCCGGGTAAACAGCGTCATGATTCCCGCTCCGTCCAGCTCCGCGCTTTCCTGCAGCGCTTCCGGCAACGATTCGATGAACGTCTTGATCAGGATGACGTAGAACGGCGATATGATCGAAGGCAAAATATAAGCGAGATAATTGTTCGTCATCTGGAGGTTCATCATGATGATGTACCACGGAATGATGCCCGCGTTAAAATACAGCGTAATGACGACGAACCGGTACCAGAAGCGTCTCCCCCACATTTTCCGCTTCGTGAACAGAAAACCGAGGAATGCGGAACCGAGCACGGTAAGAACCGTTCCGATCGCCGTTCTTCCTATAGATACCAATGCGGCGTGGCCAAGTCCCTTTATCTCAAGCACCTTCGTATAGTTCGTGATATGGATATCCTTCGGATACCAGGTGACGAGTCCCCGCGCGCTCAGGTCGTTGCTGCTGATCGTCTGAATGAACAAATAATAGAAAGGAAACACGCACAGAAGCGTAAATATCGCGAAGAACGTATAGTTGATCACCGTAAACACCCGGTCTCCGTTGCTGCGTTTTTCAATCATGTCGGGATACCTCCTTCCTTTCCGGTTAGATGATCGATTCGCCGCGTACGATCTTGGACAAG
Source organism: Cohnella cholangitidis (assembly GCF_014107495.1). GTDB lineage: Bacteria > Bacillota > Bacilli > Paenibacillales > Paenibacillaceae > Cohnella > Cohnella cholangitidis. The sequence goes on along the minus strand of NZ_CP041969.1, from coordinate 5,770,905 downwards.
CGGTTAGCGAAGAATAACAGCGCGATGCTGACTAAAGATTTCAGCATGCTGATTGCCGTGGCGAACGAGAAATTCGCTCCGAGCAAACCGATGTTATAGACATACAGGTCCAATACCTCGATTGAATTCTTGTTGATCGGGTTCTGGAAAACGTAATATTGTTCCAACCCGTTATTGATGAAGTTCGCGATCGATAGCAACAGAAGCACGAAATAGGTAGGCATAACGCCAGGCACCGTAATGTGCCACATGAGACGGAATCTACCGGCCCCGTCCACCTTCGCCGCGTCGTAAAGCTCTTGATCGATCGAAGTAATCGCCGCTATGTACAGAATGGCGCTCCAGCCGAGCCCTTTCCACAGCGACCAAAGCGTCATTTTCAGCCAGATATGCTGGTCGGATGCCAAATAATTGACGCCCTTATCCTGGAAACCAAGCTCGATCATCAGTTTGTTGATGATTCCGCTATCGACTGAGAGCAACATGAACGCGATGGCGAACACGAGCACCCAACTGATGAAGTTCGGCAGCGTCGTAAGCACTTGAACCCATTTCTTGAATCTGCTCGACCGAATTTCGGTAAGGAAGATGGCGAATATAACCGGGAAAATAGAGGTCACGATGCCTAGAACGCTCATAGCCATCGTGTTCTTCATGACCCGAACGACTTCCGCCGTCTGCGTCGGATTCGAGACCAAAGATTTGAACCATTTCAAGCCGACGAATTCCGATTGGAACAGAGAAAAACCGGGACGTACGTTAAAGAAGGCATAAATCCATCCGTACAATGGCAAATAGCTGAACAAGAAAATTAACAAGAGCAGTGGCGTAGCGTAGAGGAACAGCCGATAACGTTCGGGTATTTTGCCGCTTTTGATAGACATGTAGTTTGTTCTTTTTTGAATGGCCGGTTTCATGTTACCCCCCCTGTTGCATTTTTCCCGAGTTATGGACAACTCTCCGGAAAGCGCTTTCTAACAACTCTATTTTAATGGCGCCGCACTATGGGGAGGGATGGATTGGCGTTTCCGCTATGTTGCCTGCGGTTCGTAAATCCAGAACAAACTTCTAACTTCATGAAACCGTTTTCTACCCGGCTATGCGAAGGCAGCATATAAGGCGCAGGGGGCGGGAGACACCATCCTTACTATCCGAACGGACGCAGAATACAATGAAAGCCGCTGACTCAATAAACAAAGAAGCTTGCCCGTTCGCCGTTTTTCGGCTTGAGGCAAGCTTCTTTGTGGATCGTTCGATTTAAGTTAGTCGTTATGTTACGGCAAAATCCCTGTTCCTTTATATTTGAGCGTCTTGTTGTTCCATGTATAGACCGCTTCCGCCGGATCCCATCCGCCTTCGTCTTTATATTTCTTCCAATACATATGGATTTTACCTTTGCCGTCTATCTCGATGCCCTCATCGCCCATGAGTTCCAGCACTTTGTTCAGTCCGTTATTCTTCAATCTGTACGCGTACAGTTGGGTGTTGGACGGCCCGAACTCGAAGGAAACCGCGACATGTTTCTCGCCCTTGTTCACGGAGTATACCCGAAGCCGCGCTTTGTCAAATCCTTCGTCGCTAACGATACCCGTGTTGACAAGAACGACGACGCCTTTCGAGTTGATTAAGTAGAAGTTGCCCGATTCGCTAAGAATGAGATGCTCCGACTTTTTATCCAGGTTAAGATCCACCGTTGTCAATTGTTTAATAATTTCGTTCGGGTACTTTTTCGCGAAAATGTCCTTCGGTTTAGCAGCCGCGCTGGCTGCGCTTACTTGAACGGTTAACGCAATGGCTAGCAGTGCCGCGATCTGCAAAATCAGCAATAGCTTCTTCATGGTAACTTCCTTCCTCGTCTTCTTTTGGCCTTTTCATGTTATTCTCGAATTCATTCTATTAATAACCAACATTCTACCATTTGCCAAACAAGCCCGCCACCGGCGTTGTTGCGGTCATCGATTTAGATTCTTGTAAAGGATTTTGCCTTGGTGAACGAAACATGATCGCCGAATATCGACTTCAATTCCTTCTCGACTCTTTCCGTGACAGCATCGTTCTTATCCAGAATAAATACGTACTTGTTCCGTTCATTATCGATATAGTACGTGCCATAATCGTTAAACTTCGTTTCACCGGAAAAATGCTTCTTTAACACGTCGTCTACGATCGTAAAATTCGCCCGTACGTCGAAACCGTCGGCAGGTTGAATATCGTCCGTAACCGACGCCAAGGGTTGAATGAACGGTTTAAGCAGAGTAAGCCCCTTGCCCGAACCATAAAGCTGCGTCGCCGCAATCGCGAACCCCGCTACAATCGACGCCGTTGCTATCATATAACGTAACTTATTGGACACATGGAGTCTCTCCTTCGGGCATTGCTCCCATAGATGTCTATTAAGACGAGCGCAAGCTTCCAATGTTGCAAAGTATATTTTTCCATGGATTTTGCGGATAAGTCTGTCCATCAATTGAAGGATTTGGTACTATTGTCTCATACTTCAAAGGGAAAGGTTGATCATAGTTGGAGCCTTCGACTAACCAATTGGAACCCGTATATTTCCAAGCAAAGCCTGCTATTACGGTATCCAAGCAAAGGAAAGATCGTTCAACTTTTGCTTTATCTTCAATGATTCTAGCTTGCGTTGATTTCCTCTTCGTCCTGATCCTTATTATACTTAGCTCATACGAGAGTGATTCCGTTAATCCGGCAATTGGAATGTCCATCACCTTTTCGATCCTCTTATCCATTCTGTCGCTCGTGTTCGGGTTAATCTCGATCAATTCCTCCAAGTGGAGAGGAATGGCGATTGCCGGCGTATGGACGGGCGGCGTCATCACGTTTCTATTTGTCGTTTTCTTTACGATAGGATTTAGCGGCGGTTTTGACTGAATACTGCGTAAAAGCGAAAAAAAGCCCAGAACGTGTATTTCGTTCCGGGCATTTCGTTATTTATTGAAAACTATAAGAAAAGCGCCACGTAGGCGCTAGTCCTGCCTAATCATAGTTGCTGTATTGAAATCTGATTCGTACGCCATGGATTGTTTATCGTCACTTAAGCTTAGTCGGACTTGGCTTGCCCCGGCTTCAAGTTCGATAACCATCTCGTATTCATCCATATAAGGAATTCTAAATTTCTCTTCATAGGGCTCTTGTTCCTGATAATAGTCGAGGGATCCGCCCGTTTCGTTATCGTTGATCGCAACTTCAAAACACAGCATTTGATCTGAATCGCACCATTTACCCTTGAATCCATCGATCAAGCTTGCTTCTGTCGCACTATCGGTTGGCTGACTACCGTCGCTTCTTTCCGCGGTATCCTCTTGTTCAGCGGAATCATAAGTGCCCGGATTAGATTCGTTTTGCTCTTTATTATGAGGGTAACATGATCCCTCGTTCCCGTCCCACAGCCCGGTAGAAGGATCAATCAACTCCTTAACGTATCTGAACACGTTGAGATCGCCGCAAGAGCCGAATCCATTGACATGAAGCGCCGTACCTCTATATTTCTCCGCTTCGCCAAAAGCGTCGAGCTTCGGCTTGATTCTATATTTGGCATCGATAAGGCTGAACTCGGACGCATCTCCGCCCTCGAATTCAACGATGAAGAAATACCCGTCCTCCAAAATCTGAAGCTGATGAAGATTGGCTACCGCTTTCTCGTATTTACTATACAACGCCAAAGCCTTCGCTCTATCGTCCCACTTCGCTAACCCGCTTTTCGTTTCGGCGTTTTGTTTGGACAAATCGATCTGATAAACCACGCCTTCCACGGTATAAAGCGTACCTTCTTGGTAGCCATACATTGTCCGATCGTCGCCGTTAGTGAACTCTTCCGAGTAATCGGATAGTTTGGCGGAACTTATAGGAATGCCCAACTCGCTAAGCATTTTCTCATCCGAATCCCCGATTCTAATCGTTCCTACTGTGACTTCGTCTTGTAGTCTGCTTTCTTGATTTTGGCTTCCTTCAACCGTCTTGCCTTCATTCGTACTCGACGTTTCCGTCGAGTCGGCGTCGCTGCCGCAACCAACAAGCAATAAAGTAAGTAAAATAGCCGCGATCCATCCCAATCTCTTTCGATTCAACTTTCTTCCCCCTAAAATTAGTGCAAAAGGCACAACAAAGATACCACAAACGTCTAAAAGTTGGCAATACAAGAAGTTCATAGACATTCGCTTTTGTGCAGGAAAAAAATACGAATACGTCGAATCTATCTGCTTTATATCTATATCCAAAAACAGTGGAGGATAAAAATGAGCCAGAACAAACAGGAGCAAGATCTGCAAGCTAAAAGCAAAGACAAAACAACGGCTAACTTCTTCACTGTTGGAGGCATACTTGTAGGAATTTTGGGGTTCAGCTGGCAAGAAGAAATGGGAAAGTTCGGTTTGCTATTTGGAATAGCAGCGACCATCTTGATTCTAGGCATTGGCGAGGTCATTCGCTATCTGCAAGTTATTGCTAGAAAACTTCCTAATCATGAAAAATAACCGAAGGTACGCAGAATTTATCTAACCAACGCTCTAACAACAAAAAAGAAACGCCGGCTCTTAGTCAAGCTATCACTTAGTTAAGCTCAATGTTTCCGTATGACCACCAAAAGTAATCGTAATTTCAAACTGATTACTTTCATTTGGTACAAGGGCTCTATTGCTTAATGCACTATGTTTGTATATATATTTTGAATCCCAGTTGCCTCTTTCTGTCCCGGCAAAGTAATCGCTCGCTCCTTTTAACTTATACTCAAAGTGATTGATCGTTTCATTTATTTCACCCATGTATTCACATATTAGCGATACAAATTTTTCATTTTCTTTAGCTAGAGTAAGACTAACCTTCCAATTTTCCGACTCAGCAGTGTATTTTTCTTCTTTACTAGCATTATAAGTAAGTACAATAAAAGCGGTTACTACGAGTAACACAGCTACTATTAAAAAAATATATTTCCTGTTCATATAGCGTCCTCCTAAATTATGGTTTACACTCCCCAATAAGGTTTGCTTAAGATCATCTTATATTACTTTTTCGCCAACCTGCTTAAAACTCGCGATACTACATTAAGCTCTTTCCCCACCACACTTGATGAAATCGAAAAGTTACGACTGTTTGATGAAAAAACAGAGAAGAGGTTTCTTTTAGGTTAGATACTATCGCTAAAAATAAAGAAAACTATTAAAGGTTGGTATACATCCGAATTAATAGCGATTAAAATTTCGGACTTATTAGGGGAGTATTGATACATGGCACCGCGTGGCAAAAAAAATCCGTATTATCGAACCAACGAACAATTAGCTGATGATGTTTTTCATATTCTTCAATCTGAATCATTATCAATTGGGGCAAAACATGCTGTTGTATTTGAAGTCACTTGGCTTTGGACTGAGGCAGAAGGAAAATATACTGGATGTAAGTTTTGGTCTAAGCAAGCTCTAGAGCATATTGATAAACCTCAGGGTGTTAAGTCAAAAATACTTAGACACGATCATGTAGTTCCTCGTAATTATATAGTAAAAAGGCTCTTATTCGGAGAATTGATGTCAAGACAAGAAGTTTATAAATTTCTCAATGATAATTTAATTGGTTGCATTGTAACAAAGGAAGAAGACGATTTATTGAATGAAAATGGATATCAAAGAGAGATGCCAAAGGGCTGGTCATTTGGTGGTGATGTATGGGCAAGATATAAGGCAACAGATATTGAAATTCATCAGATCAGTTGGAATAAAAAGATTGGTTCGACTTCAGGCGAGTGAGGATTCCCATAGATAAACGGTAAATAACTTCAAGGTTTGATCATAGCTTGCCAAAGTCTTACGGGATAAGTTCTTCGATGAGCAATACAATATAAAATTGTCTAGTTGAAATTCAATATCGGTCAAAAAAACCGCTGTTTATTGGATTTTGGAACCCAATAAACAGCGGTTTTAAGTAGCTCTTCTTCAAAAATATGAATAGGGTTTACATACACCTTTTCGGATATTTATGGGCATAATTGCAATCGCCCTAAAACCCGAAATCCCTTACGCCAAGCCTCCTCAGCTCACCTTATGCTCGATCCGAAGCTTATCCGCGACCATCGCGATAAATTCGCTATTCGTCGGTTTCGACTTCGCGATGTTAATCGTATAGCCGAACAGGTGGCTGATGCTGTCGATGTTGCCGCGCGTCCAAGCGACTTCGATCGCATGGCGGATAGCTCGTTCTACGCGGGAAGGCGTCGTTTTGAATTTCTCTGCGATAGCGGGATATAAAGTTTTCGTAATCGCGCCGAGAATTTCGATGTTATTGTACACCATCGTAATCGCTTCGCGCAGGTATTGATACCCTTTAATATGCGCCGGTACGCCGATCTCATGGATAATGCTCGTGATATTGGCGTCCAAATTTTTCGGCTTGCCGATTTGTACGATGTTCGAACGGTTGTTGCTGCTCTGCACGGATGATGACGTAACCGAACTTGCGACGGAGTTTCCTGCCAATTGGCGAATCCGGTTAGCCAAAACATCCATATCGAACGGTTTAAGTATGTAGTAAGAAGCGCCAAGTTGTACCGCACGCTGAGTAATGTTCTCTTGACCGAAAGCCGTGAGCATAATGATTTTGGGCATAGGCGATAAATTCAAATCCCGCAATTTCTCCAGGACGCCAAGTCCGTCCAAATGCGGCATAATAATATCGAGGATCATGACATCCGGTACCCTACGTGTTTCTTCCAGTTGACGGATGACCTCTTCTCCGTTGTACGCCACTCCGATGACCGTCATATCATCCTGCTCTTGGATGTACTCTGATAATAAATTCGTAAATTCTCGGTTGTCGTCTGCTAGGAACACTTCAATACGTGGCAATGTCTGGTCCTCCCTTTCTCTTATGCGAGAATTAATTGACGAAAAACGCTCACCGTTTCTCTGTTTATCCGTTTTCGACATCGCCATTCTGTATTCCTTCTCGATTTAAAAAATATTTCTTTATTTATTCATTAAAATCGAATATAATATTTAATTTGCGTCACAATAGGTCAAAGATTGATAGGTTTCGTACATTTTCGACAAATGTTCGTCTTTTCCCAAATAGGCAAAATCTAAGGCGTTAAACCGCCTTAGAAGTCGCTTGCTCCGGGTTAAGCATAATACCCGCATCCTGCAGCATCCACTCGATAAAGCATCCATATCCGGACGTAGGATCGTTTACGAACACATGCGTGACCGCGCCGACCAATTTACCGTTCTGAATAATCGGGCTGCCGCTCATTCCCTGAACGATTCCTCCGGTACGCTCGATGAGTTTGGGATCGGTAATTTTGATAACCATCCCTTTCGTCGCCGGGGAGGATTGTTTGGACACGTGAACGATCTCTATGTTAAACCGTTCGACCTTCTGCTTCTCCACGACCGTCAGGATTTGCGCGGGTCCTTCCTTAACTTCCTCCGCGAAAGCGACGGGCATCGGCTCCGGGTTGTAAGCATGCTCCGGCACTTCTCTCATCCGGCCGAAAATGCCGAACGGAGTATTGCGCTCCACGCTGCCTAGCACGCGACCTCCTTTAAGAAAACTCGCTCTCTTCTCGCCGGGTTCGCCGTTCTGGCTCTTGGAAATCGAATTTACGTTAGACTGCAAGATCTCTCCGCTTCCTACAACGATAGGGGTTTGCGTATCCATATCGGTAATGACATGGCCTAATGCGCCGTATACGCCTTGATCAGGAGCGTAGAAAGTCAATGTACCGACGCCTGCCGCGGAGTCGCGAATATATAAGCCTAGACGCCATGCTTTGTCTTCTTCGTCGAATGCCGGATTTAACGACGTACGGAATCTTTCTTTGCCTCTTTGGACCAATAGCTTCAACGGAGCGCCATTACGGCCAGCGCTTTCGGCGTAGGGCGCGATTTTAGAAATATCGTTGCACGTTTCGCCGTTGATTTCCAAGATCAGATCTCCCAAACGCAATTTGGCTTCTTCGCCGGGAGACACTTTCGTGTTTTCCTTCGTTTTCACCAAATGATGGCCCACGACCATAATTCCCGCCGATTTTACTTTCACTCCGATCGTTTGCCCGCCGGGGATAACCCTTAGATCGGGGACGACTTGAAGACGGACCGTCTTAAAAGGAATCCTGCCGAACAGCTTAAGCTTCAGATCCGTAACGCCGCTATGCTTGGGTTGAATAGATAAAGGCTGACTGAGATCGACGCGTACGGAGGAGTTATTGCTGCCGTTTATTTCCGCTACCTGCGTATTTAAGCTGCCTTGAGCATGCACGGGCATCGCATAATGCAACGAAACCGCTTGTCCTTGAAACATCCTTAATTCATTGGGAAACTTCACGAAATGCTGAAAAGGCGCGGAGCAAACGGTGATACATAGCATAAGAACGACAACAAGTCCGATGCGACGTTTCCTGGAGTGCTTCTGGTACAAGTTCTCACGCTCCCTTACAGTCTGAACCGGCGTTTTTTTATGCCGCCGATAACGTACCTATAAGGTAACCGTGCCTTGCCTCTTTTATGTTCCCAAAAAGCTTCCTTTTCGTTAGTTTTTTCGCGTCCTTACGCGTTTTTCTGCTGGTTGGCCAAACTAAGCATTTCTTGTGCGTGATGGCGGGTTTTTTCCGTTACTTCCACACCGCCCAACATTCGCGCCAACTCTTCGACTCTTTGCGTGTCCGTTAGTTCGGTTACGGACGTCTGAGTTCGGTCTTGCGACGTCACCTGCTTGCGGATTTCGTATTGATGATCCGCCATGCAAGCGACCTGCGGCAAGTGCGTAATCGCGAACACCTGGCAGTGCCTGGACAGCAAAGACAGCTTCTCGGCGATGGCCTGAGCGGCTCTCCCGCTGACCCCCGTATCGACCTCGTCGAAGACAAGCACCGGAATTTCGTCGATCTGGGCGAAAATAGCTTTAAGAGCAAGCATTACGCGCGACATCTCGCCTCCCGAGGCTATCTTGGCAAGCGGCTTCGGCGGTTCGCCGGGATTGGTGGACAACACGAATTCCGCGGTATCCGCGCCGGAGCTCGTTAATGCCGATATCCCAAGCTTAACTTCGAATACCGAACGATTCATCTGAAGATGCGCCAGTTCTTGCTCGATTTGGCGAGATAACTCGCGAGAAGCCGATTTTCTGATCTCCGTTAAGACCGCGGCTCTCGATTGAAGCTCTGACATCAAAGCCTCCTCACGCGCCTCAAGGTCTTTAAGAAGCTCATCGCGATTATCCAGTTGATCGGTTTCCGCTTGGATACGAGCCTGATAATTCAAGATATCTTCAACCGTTTCCCCGTATTTGCGCTTCAAGCCATGGAGAACGTCCAGCCGCTGTTCGATTTGGGCAAGGCGCGCCGGATTAAATTCGATTCCTTCTTTATAATCGCGTAATTGAAACGCGCTATCTTCGACGCCGTAATAAGCCGATTGCAATTGCTCCACCAACGGCTGCAAGACGGTCGGATCGACTTTGACGATGTCCTGCAGCTTAGTTAACGCCCTCGAGAGAGCAGCCAGCCCTTTCGTACCGTATAATAAGTCATAAGCTTCGGTTACGGATTCGGTCAATTTCTCCGCATGGGCTAGTTTACGCCTTTCGTCGGCGAGCGATTCGTCTTCTCCCGCTTTTAACCGCGCAGCCGCGATTTCATCCAGCTGATAACGGTACAAGTCGAGCATTTGCATCCCTTGCCGGGATTTGTCCTCCAGCTCCCGTCGTTCTTTGTTGATCGTTTGATAATCATGAAATAAACGACGATATTCTGATTTCACGCGCTGAATCTCTTCGCCCGCGAACAGATCAAGCCATTCCAAATGCTTATCGGTTCTTAACAGCGACTGATGCTCATGCTGCCCATGAATGTTGACGAGATGCTCCCCTACTTCTTTCAACATCGTTAGCGTGACGCTCTGGCCGTTAATCCGCGCGGACGATTTGCCATGAGTCAACAGCTCCCGCCGAATCAGCAGCGTTTCATCCGTGTCGGCTTCAACACCCATACGCTCCAACGCTTCCCAAGCCGGATGCTGCTGCGGCAGATCGAACACCGCCTCGATGACTGCCCTGTCGCAGCCATGACGGATCATCTCCGCGGAGCCTCTGCCTCCGGCGGTTAACGTCAAAGCATCGATGACGATCGACTTGCCAGCCCCGGTCTCTCCGGTCAACACATGAAACCCCGGGTGAAAGGTAACGGATACGTTCTCAATAACCGCCAAATTGTGGATGGATAATTCCCGAAGCATGAATGGCCTCCTTGATCATTGATCAGTGATCATAACTTATGTTTAAGAAGGATTCTTCTTTATTGCATCATCTCATTAATGCGCTCCAACACTTCTTCTCCATGAGCTTTGGTTTTGCAAATGAGGAGCGTCGTGTCGTCTCCGCCGATCGTACCTATGATTTCAGGCCAGTCCATTCCGTCGATCAACGCCGCGATCGTCCCCGCCGTGCCGGGCAAACATTTCAATACCGCCAGATTTTCCGCGGAATCCGCGCTTACGAAGTGGTCAAGCAAAGCGCGTTTCAGCTTATGAGCCGGATTGAAACGTTGATCCTGCGGCATGGAATATTTATATCTACCGTCTTCCAGCGGCACTTTGATCAATTGCATCTCTTTAATATCTCGCGACACCGTTGCTTGCGTTACTTGCATTCCTTCCAAGCTAAGCACTTCGACGAGCTCCTCTTGCGTCTCGATCTCGCGCGAACCGATTAACTCGCGAATTTTACGTTGCCGTGGTCCTTTCATTCCTCGCCAGCCTCCACTTTGAATCTTACCGTTTTTAATTGTTTTTCCTGCGCTTGCGCAAGTACGACTACGATTCCATCGCAATCCGGGAATAATAAGGCGTATACGAGCAACCGCTCGCGCAACCCGCTTGCCGTCCAATCGAACGGCAGCCTTGCCCGCTCTACTTTTACCAAGTAATACTTGTCGTCCTTAGTCGCCAAATAATCGAAATAAAGGCGCGTCGGCATAACAGGGCCATCGTCCAATGCGACACCGAGGGGAATTCGATGCTTGCCGGACAAAACTTCGTATTCATGCTCTCTCAGAAGTTGAACGTTATCATCCAGCTCGACGCCTCCATCCCGAGCAAGCTTTCGCAACCTTGAACCCGGAGGCTCGTGAAGCCAGCGGTCGAACCGCCTGAATGCCCACCCTATCATAATGCCGGCCGCGACCAGCATAATGAGCCAATCTCCAAACTTATCCAAACGCAAACCTCCCGATCATTCCGTCTTACGGATGAATATAGGCTGTATGAGGTTTGTTCCAATGGATACGAAGTACCCTATTGGAACTCGCGCTGTCTGGACATGATGTTCTCATGCACTCTTTTCTTTCGAGATCGAACCCGGATTATCCTCTTTCGCAAGCCCAAACGGATAACATGCCGAATCGTGACAAAACCCGAAGCATGCCGACGATCCGGTTCTAGCGCTCCGGCCGTTCTTCGGCAGCTCCGGGTCAACCGGGCAATCATTATTTTGAAGTTGCGGGACTGCGCTTGAAAGTGGAATTCGCTTCTTCGACAGTCATCTTAATCATGTTGGTCAACTCGTCATCCGCAAGCTCGGCAATCGGCTCCTCCAAGTTAGCTAACCGGAAGTAGGCAAGAAATTCAATATTGCCCTCGCCTCCCGTAATCGGCGAGAACGTAAGTCCTTTAAGCTCGAATCCGAATTCATGAGCAGCCGTCAGCACTTCCTTAAGAACGCTTGCATGAACGGACGGATCACGAATGATCCCGGCGGCTTTGCTGACTTGCTCCCTGCCCGCTTCGAACTGAGGTTTAATGAGCGCTACGGTCGTTCCGCCACGTTCAAGCAATTCGGCAAGCACCGGTAAAATAAGCTTAAGAGAAATGAACGAAACATCGATAGAAGCGAAACTAGGCTTCGGACCGTCCAATTGCTCTAACGTCATATGCCGGAAGTTCGTTCGCTCCAGAACCTGAACCCGGTTATCTTGACGCAACGAGTAATCTAATTGATTGTATCCGACGTCTACCGCGTACACTCGCGATGCGCCATTCTGCAGAGCGCAATCGGTGAACCCTCCCGTAGAAGCGCCGATATCGATCATAACGGCATCCCGCAATTGCAATCCGAAATGCTTGATCGCCTTTTCCAGCTTCAGTCCGCCTCTACTGACGTAAGGGTGAAGCGCGCCTTTAACGGATATCGCGGCGTCGCGCGGCACCTTCGTCCCCGCCTTATCCACTCGTTCCGTTCCAATGAAGACCAATCCTGCCATGATGGCCGCTTTTGCTTTTTCCCGGCTCTCGTAATAGCCTAGTTCGAGCAATAAAACATCTAACCGTTCTTTAGTGGCTGTCGATTTGTCCATTACGTCGCCCTTTGCCTTTTGCGTACTGCGAGGGATGCCAATTGCTTAGCAATATCTTCGGCCGTCAAACCGGTTTCGACGCGTTGCTCTTTAATCGAAGCATGCTCGATGAACAGATCCGGTACGCCCGCGAGCTGGATTGAAGCCGGCTGGATTCCTTGCAAGGCGTAGAATTCAAGGATAGCGCTGCCTAACCCGCCCTGAACAGATCCTTCTTCGACTACCATTAGAGGAATTCGCTCTTTCGCCAAGGCTAATAGCATCTTCTCATCCAGCGGTTTAACGAACCGCGCATTGATCACGCGAATGTTAATTCCGTCGCGCTTAAGCAACTCGGAAGCTTCTTCCGCCACTTGTACCATCGGTCCGATCGCCAATACCGCCGCATAGTCGCCTTCGCGCACCGTTTCCCATGTCCCGATCTCGATCGTGCTCATCTCGTCGTCGAAGGCTACTCCGGTTCCGGCAATCCGCGGATAACGAACCGCTATCGGTCCCGCGTCGTATTCCACTGCCGTCTTCATCATATTTCTAAGCTCGTTCTCGTCTTTAGGCATCATGAGCACCATGTTAGGAACGTGTCTTAGAAAAGCAATATCGTATACTCCTTGGTGCGTCTCTCCGTCCGCGCCGACGAAGCCGGCCCGGTCGATAGCGAAGATGACGTTAAGGTTTTGCCTGCAAATATCGTGTACGACTTGATCGTAAGCCCGTTGCAAGAAAGTCGAATACACCGCGAATACGGGTTTCATTCCTTCCATGGCTAGCGCCGCGGACATCGTAGCGGCATGCTGTTCGGCGATTCCGACATCGATCATTCGGTGCGGATATTTCTCGGCGAATTTAAGCAACCCTGATCCGCCGGGCATCGCAGGCGTAACCGCGATAATCCGCTTATCCCGATCAGCAAGCTCGATCAAGGCGTTCCCGAACACTTCCGTGTACATCGGAGGACCGACCGGCTTCACGACTTGGCCGGATTCGATCTTGTACGCCCCCGAAACGCCGTGCCATTTGTGCGAATCCTGCTCTGCCGGAGAGTACCCTTTGCCCTTCACCGTCAATACGTGAACAAGCACGGGCCCGTCAACGTTATCGGCTTGGTTGAAGGCTTCCAACAGCTTGTTGATGTCATGTCCGTCGACCGGTCCGAAATATTTAAGCCCGAATTCCTCGAACAACATCCCGTCGGGAGCGATCAAGTATCTCAAGCTATCTTTGACATGCTCGGCCGTGCGGGCAAGCTTGCCTCCGATCGCCGGCACTTTGCGCAGCAACCATTCGAGCTCGTCTTTTGCTTTGCGGTAGATTTTCTCGGATCTAACCTTGCCTAAATAATTATGAATGGCTCCCACGTTAGGAGCGATGGACATTTCGTTATCGTTAAGCACGACCATCAGCTTGCGCTTCTCATGGCCGATATGGTTCAGCGCTTCGAGCGCCATCCCGCCCGTCAGAGCCCCGTCGCCGATAATCGCAACGACCTTGTTGGACCCGCCTTTGTAATCGCGAGCTAAAGCCATGCCCATTGCTGCAGACAATGAAGTGCTGCTATGGCCGGCTTCCCATACGTCATGCTCGCTTTCGTTGCGTTTGACGAAGCCGCATAATCCGTCCTTCTGCCGCAACGTGTCGAATCGATTCTGACGGCCCGTCAAAATTTTATGAACGTAAGCTTGATGTCCAACGTCGAAAATAAATTTGTCTTCCGGGCTGTTATACAAATAATGCAACGCCAGCGTAAGTTCCACCACGCCTAAATTCGGCGCGAGGTGCCCCCCTGTCGCGGATAACTTCTGTATAAGAAAATGCCGAATTTCTTCAGCCAACTGAGGAAGTTCGGGTAGCGATAATTTCTTTAAGTCGGTCGGACTGTCGATATGCTCGAGCAGCAAGTTTGTTCCCCGCTTTCCCCAAATGGATATTAGCGCTATTATACCATATCCCCGAACAATGCCCAAATTTCTGCGCAGTTCGCCATGCAACGAAGGGATGGCGGCAAAAAAAAAGCCCCAATAGCCGCTGAGCGATTAAAGAACTCGGCAAGCTACCGGGGACTACGTCGATCAATGGTCCCTGTTGAGCAAATAATCCGCGATGGCGATCAGTTTATCCGGTTTGGCCAGCCCGGCTTGCAGCAACGTTTCGTTTGCTTCCATCGTCAGTTCCACGACCCGCTTGCGGCTCTCGTCCAAGCCCATCAAGAACGGATAAGTCACCTTCTCCTGGCGCTCGTCGCTCTTTACCGGTTTGCCAAGCTTCGCTTCGGTTCCCGTCAAGTCAAGAATGTCGTCTTGGATCTGGAACGCAAGTCCGACGTTGCGCCCGAACAAGCCGAATGCCGCTAATTGCGTATCGTCGGCCGACGACGCATGACCGCCCGCTCTTAGCGAGAATGCAATCAAATCGCTCGTTTTGTGCAAATGTATGTTTTCCAGCTGCCGTAACGACGTGACTCCTTGTTCTCCGAGCATGTCGTCCACTTGGCCGCCGACCATACCCGAAATGCCCGAGTAATTAGCCAGTTCCTCTGCGACTGCCAACACGCGTTCAGACGGAACTCCCAACTTAGCCGCCTGCGTAACGACATGGAAAGCATGGGTTAATAACCCGTCGCCGGCCAAAATAGCCATCGCGTCCCCGAAAACTTTATGATTCGTCAGCCTGCCTCGGCGATAATCGTCATTGTCCATCGCCGGCAGATCGTCATGAATAAGAGAATAGGTATGGATCATTTCCACCGCGCAAGCGAAAGGTAATGCCCGCGCTTCCCCTTCATCGCTGCCGGAGACCGCTTGCGCGGCTGCCAGCACGAGAATCGGGCGCAATCGTTTACCTCCTGCGAGCAGAGAATAGTCCATCGCTTCGCGCAGCTTGCCCGGCACGGCCCATTCCGCCGGAAAAACCGTCGTTAGCGCTTTCTCCACGATTTCTCGCTTTTGTTCTAAATAGGTATGTATTCCCACCGAAGTCGTCACGTTTATACCCCTTGTCTCCCGAAGCTTATGCTTCTTCTTTCGTCCCAGCGAAAGGTTTACGCTGCAGCCCCGCGTCGCCTTCCACCAGCATTTCGATGCGACGCTCTACTTGTTCTAGCTTCTGACCGCACAATTTGGAAAGGGACATCCCTTCTTGGAAGAGCTCAATGGCGGTTTCGAGCGGCACGTCTCCGCTCTCGAGCTTGGCTACGATCGTTTCCAAATTCTCCATCGCCTGCTCGAACGTAAGAGCTGGAGCTTCAATTTCTTTTGCCGTATTTCCGGCTGCGCCGTTTTTAGCCATTTGATTTCTCCTCCCCGTGAATCCCCCATACTTGGCAATCCAGCTTTCCGTCCAATAATTTAACGCGGATCAGGTCCCCAGGTTGCACTTCATTGATCGTACGGACCAATGATTTCTCTTGCTCGTCGTATACCAAGCTATAGCCGCGAGACATGACCTTCAACGGACTAAGCGCGTCCAAATGCCGAACAAGCGAGCCGAACTGGTTTTGGCGATGACGCAAAATCCCGTTCATGGCTAGTTCGAGTCCTCGCGACGCCGCCGTCATCCGCTTGCGCGCGAACGCCGCTTGTTGATTCGGATTAACCGAGGATAATCTTCCGTTCAAACGTGTCCATCGTTCTTGGGCTTTCGCTTGCTCGGTACGAATCCGATATTGCATGCGGTCTCTTAATCGGTCGAGCCGCTCCGCTTGCACGAGCAGGCTTCGTCTCGGCTGCGTGAAATAAGGAGATCTCGCCGCATGCTGCCATCTCTCGCGGGCTTTGCCAAGCAAACCGATTAACGATTTAGCCATTCTTTGCTCAAGATGAACGAGTCCTTGTTTAAGCTCGCCGCAATGCACAACCGCAAGCTCGGCAGCAGCCGTAGGCGTAGCAGCTCTTAGATCCGCCGCGAAATCGGATATCGTAAAGTCCGTTTCATGTCCAACCGCGGAGATAACGGGAATTCCCGATGCTCTAATGGCTCTGGCGACCGCTTCCTCGTTGAATGCCCACAATTCCTCCAAGGAGCCGCCGCCTCTACCCACGATAAGCACATCCGCCTCGCCGAGCGCGTTCATCGCCTTAATGGCTTTCACTATGGACGGCGCGGCACTGGTGCCTTGTACGGCAACGGGATACAACAACACATGCACGCCGGGATTCCGGCGCTCAAGCGTGATCAGGATATCCCTCACCGCGGCTCCCGTCGGCGAAGTAATAACGCCCACCGTACGGGGATAACGCGGCAATGCGCGCTTGAGGCGGTCTTGGAACAGCCCTTCCGCTTCGAGCTTTTTCTTCAACTGCTCGAACGCCAGATAAAGGCTTCCAATACCGTCCGGCTGCATGGCCGTCGCGTAAAATTGATATTGGCCGTCTCTCTCGTATACGGAAATGCCTCCGCGCGCAAGTACCTTCATCCCGTCCTTCGGAGCGAACGGAAGCCTCGCGTTATGGGAAGCGAACATAATGCACTTAAGCCTTGCGCCCTCGTCCTTAAGAGTAAAATACATATGGCCGCTGGAGTGAAACGTAAAGTTGGAAATTTCGCCTCTCAGCCAGATGTCTTGGAGTCCGGAGTCGCCTTCTAGCTTCATCTTAATGAGGCGATTGATATCGCGGATGCTTAAAGCGCGAGCCGGTTCCATCGCTTTGGCTCCTTCCTAGCCTCTTGCTTTCTTCGCGGACTTCAACGTGTTCGCCATCAACATCGTGATGGTCATCGGTCCTACGCCGCCCGGCACCGGAGTGATCCAGCCGGCTACGTCGAATACATCGTCGTAGTCCACGTCTCCGCACAGCTTGCCATCCGGCAAACGGTTAACGCCGACGTCGATCACGACGGCTCCCGGCTTAACCCAGTCCTTCTTCACGAGCTTCGGCACGCCGACTCCAACGACGAGAATATCCGCTTGGCGCGCGATCTCCGCAATGTTCGGAGTACGCGAGTGGCAGATCGTGACCGTTGCGTTCTCGCGCAGCAACAGCATGGCTACCGGTTTGCCGACGATGTTGCTTCGGCCGATGACTACCGCATGCTTGCCCGCCGGAGAGTTGCCCGTTCTCTTAAGCAACTCGATTACGCCCGATGGAGTGCAAGGCAACAGCGCATCGTCCCCGATCATCAGATTGCCGACGCTTTCAGGATGGAACCCGTCTACGTCCTTCTCGACGGAGATCGCATCGATGATCGCTTTTTCCTCGATGTGCTTCGGCAGGGGAAGCTGAACAAGAATACCGTGAATATTGCGCTGCTCGTTATACTTCTGGATCAGAGCAAGCAACTCTTCCTGAGTCGTCTCGGCGGGCACCCTGATGACTTCCGAGTGGTAGCCCAGCTGTTCGCATGCTTTCGCTTTGTTTCTCACGTACACCTGAGACGCGGGATCTTCCCCGACTAGAATGACAACCAAGCCCGGCGTAATTCCTTGCTGCTTCAGTTGCTCGACTTCTTGAAGCAGCTCTTCGCGAATCGTATCCGAAATTTGTTTACCGTAGATGATTTGAGCGCTCACTGTTTGTCTTCCTCCTGCGTTTGGTTTTCTTCTCTTTCTCTCAACATCCGTCCGAGTACCCCGTTTACGAACTTCCCGTTCTCTTCCAAGCCGAAATGTTTAGCCAATTCTATGGCTTCGTTAATGACGACTTTAGCGGGCACTTCCTTGCGGAACATCAGCTCGTATACGGCCAAACGCAAAATTTGCCTATCCACTCGGGATAAGCGTTCCACTTGCCAGCCCGTTAAATAAACGACGAGGCTCTGGTCGATAATCTCTTGCTTGTCCTTGACGCCTTGCACCAATTCGCGCGTAAACGCATCGATGCTCTTCAGTTCTGCTACATCGGTTCCGATCTCGTTGTCTTGACGAGCTTCTTCCATGACGATATTGACGGCCTCATCGCCGGTCACGCCGTTCATCTCTATTTGGTACAAGCTTTGTACCACGATTTCCCTTGCGAGTCTGCGCTTCATGTTTCCTCCCGAACGATCGTAATCGTTAAATCCTAATCCCGATTTATTATGTTGCGATTAGAGGCTGCTAACTATAAAAAACAAAAAAACCCATGAGCCTCTCTTCCATCGGAAACTGCGGAGCTTGCGAAAGCTCCACCGTTCCTGCCTGGGCAAGAACATCACAGGGATTATCGTGACCAAGGCCAACGATCGTTCACCCATTCCGTCAGCTTATCCAACGGCAATACAGGTCCGCGTCGTTCATCCTTGTGCTTTCCAATCCAATATCCGATGCCAATGAGCAAAGCGCAAAAAAGCATGTCCCAAAATCCGCTAATCAAATAAATAATGCCGAACAGAAGGCCTGCCGCAACGCCGGCGATTCTCCCCCCGAAGGTTTCCCACCAGTCTTTCCACATTGGCGGTCGTCCCCTCCTATTCTACACGGCTTTTAAAGGTAGTAGGCGCTTGCGTGACGTTCGCGATGAATACGGACACTTCCGCGACCGGGATGCCCGTAGCTTCTTCGATCTGCTGCGACACCGTGCGCTGCATCTCTTCCGACATCGTAGGAATAGAGCCTTCTCCTTCTACGAATGCCTTAATCAAAATTCCAAGCCCGGCTTCGGACACCCTTACGCGAGCGCGCAGGTCCTTCACTCCGCGTGTCCTGGATGCCGCCTTGAGAGCGAGGTTCTCGACCGTCTCCACGGAAATCCGGATATCGCCGTGCTCTGTCCGTTGATTGATAGACGGTGCGGAATTGCCGTCCCGGCGAACGGAAACGACGAAAAATCTAATGCTTAGGAGCAATAGAATAATACCGGCCCCGATGACCGAGCCCTGAACTGCACGCACGTCGCCGGTAAAATCGGATACGACTTCCTTCAGCCATTCCTCTGAAAACCCGCCGCTGGCAGCCACGATTGCCACAATGGATGCGATCCCGATGACGACGCTGTACAAAAATAGAAGCAGCCTGTCCAACACTTTAGCCAACGTTAGAGCCCTCCTGTTTCCTCATAGAGGTAGTTCAAAAAGTCATCTTTTGATCACGAAGCTAAGCAATGAACTGTTACCGACAAGAAAATGTCCTCCGGGATTGCGAAAAAGGCCTCTGCGAGAGTTCCCTGAAGGAACTTCTCGTCAGAGGGCCGTCATCCGCAGACCGGAGGTTATGCCGTTCCCGCGGAAATCAGGTTGCGGTCACATCATTATCGGACACGTACATGCGATTCATCTTCTTCAGGCTTGTCGCCCGCTTTGAAGTGAACGTCGTGTATATGTACGTTGACTTCAACAACATTCAATCCGGTCATTGTCTCGATCGAGCGTTTGACGTTACGTTGAATTTCGGTTGAAATTTCCGGAATCCGGCGTCCATATTGGACAATGATCGATACGTCAACAGCGGCTTCGCGTTGCCCGACTTCCACTTTAACGCCTTTGGACAAATTTTTGCGTCCCAACAGTTCAGCGATTCCAGAGGAAAGTCCACCGCTCATGCCCGCAACGCCATCGACTTCCACAGTCGCTAGACCGGCAATCACTTCAATGACTTCCGGCGCGATCTCAATGGTGCCCATGTCCGTCCGTTCGTAATCCGGAGCTATCGTTTCCATGCGTAGTTCCACCTCCACATACCCGGAGCAGATCTAAGTAAGTCCGAGCATTCGCCTTCACTACTTATAAATATAGCATTCCCGGATTATTATGACAAACGCTTGGCCTGAAATTAGTTCGAAGAACCGTTCTCAGGCGAAGCTTCGTTCTCGCCGTTAATATCATGCTCTTCCAAAAACTTAATATCGAAAGTGCCCTTGTTGAAGATCGGATGGTTCATCAGCTTCATGTGGAACGGAATCGTCGTCTTCACGCCCTCTACCATGAATTCACTTAACGCGCGGCGAGTTCTTGCGATCGCTTCGTCGCGCGTCGGCGCCCAAACGATCAACTTCGCGATCATGGAGTCGTAATGGGGAGAAATCACGTACTGCGGATAAGCAGCGCTGTCAACCCGTACTCCCGGACCGCCCGGCGGCAAGTAGAAGCCGATTCGACCGGCGGAAGGCATGAAATTGCGTTCCGAATCTTCCGCGTTAATGCGGCATTCGATCGCCCATCCGTCGAACTTCACGTCTTCCTGCTTGAAGGAAAGCGGCGCGCCCTCGGCAACGGCGATCATTTCTTTGATCAGGTCGATCCCGGTAATCATTTCCGTCACGGGATGCTCTACCTGAATACGGGTGTTCATCTCCATGAAGTAAAAATTCCCATCGGAACCTAACAAGTATTCGATCGTGCCCGCTCCGGAATAATTGACGGCTTTGGCGGCCCGTACGGAAGCCTGCCCCATCCGATTGCGCAGTTCCGGCGTCATGATCGAGCACGGGGCTTCTTCGACCAGCTTCTGGCGGCGACGTTGCACGGAGCAATCGCGTTCGCCTAGATGCACGACGTTGCCGTGCTTATCGGCGATAATCTGAATTTCCACGTGCTTCATGCCCGTCAAATATTTCTCGAGATATACGCCGGCATTGCCGAAAGCTTTTTCCGCTTCCTGTTGCGCGGTCGTAATCTCGCGAACGAGCATTTCTTCGTTCTCCGCGATCCGAATTCCGCGTCCGCCGCCGCCGGCAGTCGCTTTAATAATGACCGGATATCCGATTTCGCGGGCAACGCGTATCGCGTCGTCGAGATCCTCGAGCAAGCCGTCGGATCCGGGTATGACGGGCACGTCCGCGTCCTTCATCGTTTGCTTGGCAACCGACTTGTCTCCCATGCGGCTGATCGCGACCGACGACGGACCGATAAACGTAATATTGCAAGTTTCGCAGATATCCGCGAAATCGGCGTTTTCAGAAAGGAATCCGTATCCCGGATGAATGGCGTCGCAATCCGTTAACGTAGCAACGCTCATAATGTTCGTCAAGTTCAAATAACTGTCTTTGGACGCTGTCGGTCCGATGCAATAGGCTTCGTCTGCTAATCGTACGTGCAACGATTCCCGGTCGGCTTCGGAATATACCGCTACGGTGGATATTCCCAGTTCCCGGCAGGCGCGGATAATTCTAACCGCGATTTCGCCGCGATTAGCGACCAAAATCTTATTAAATTTCAAAATGACATCCTCCTCGGGATTATTCCGGCTTCACTAGGAATAGCGGTTGGCCGAATTCGACGAGCTGTCCGTTCTCCACGAGAATATCTACGATCTCGCCCTTCACTTCGGCTTCCAAAGGGTTCATCAACTTCATCGCTTCCAAAATACATACGACCGTTTTGTCGGATACTTTGTCTCCGATGTTCACGAAAGCGGATGCATCCGGAGACGGAGAACGATAGAAGGTTCCGACCATCGGAGATACGATACGGTGAAGATTGGATTGATCCGCGGCGAAGCTTTCGCTTCAGGAACGGGAGCGGCGGCAACCGCAGGCGCTTGCACGGCTGTCTGTACTGGCGGCAGGTATGTATGAGAAAGTTGGGGCGTTTGCACGTTAACGACTTCCGTGCGACCCGGTTTGCGAATCGATAACCGCATACCTTCGTTCTCAATTTCCAATTCATGTACGGTAGTTTGGTCTACTAATTTGATCAATTCTTTAATTTCGCTCAGCTTAAACATCTCGGTCACTCCTTGATTCGGGATTCCCCGTCTAAAGAAAGCATGTTCGATCCCATAACGGAACTATTATACCATAATCGACCGAAATGGAAAGAGTTATGCCATCTTCCGCTTAAAGCAGGCAGGGAAACGCACAAACGGGGAGACATCCGGAAAGTAGAGTTGCAATCTACTTTCGGGACCGTCTCCCCGCTTCGGTTCGTCGCGCGTCTCGGTATCGGAAATCATTATTTCACGTATTGCACCGTTACGCGATCCGGCGTCACGTTAAGCTCTTTGGTAGCCAAATCGATGATTCCGATCGCTTGCTTCTTCTCCAGCTTGTCGCTCAATACGATGACCTTGAAATTGGTATCCACTTCGGAAACGACCGCGTTATCGTATTCCTGAAGCAATTTTTCCTGCAGGCTCGTAATTCGCAAATCCTTGTCTTCCAGCCGATCCAATTCTTCCGCCGCGCTTGTCGCCTCTTCTTGGCTGACCTTGGAGTTGCTCGCTATTTTCGCGTACAATTCTTCCGACAATTTGCTAATCTTGATCTGTTCTTCCAACGCGATCTTGTCGATCAGCTCGTGGCCGGTCGCGTTGTTGATTCCTTTAAGCACGGTTTCGTCGTCGGGCGCGGTTCCTTTGGAACCTTCCCCCGAAGCGATCCCGCCGCTTGTTCCGTCCGAATTCACCCCTGCAAGTTCGTCCGTTAAAGGCTCCTCCTCCGTTACCGTAACCCCCTCCGGATTGGACGAGGCGGCCGCTTTGCCCGTTTCATCTAGCAATTGGGTAGCTTCCGTACCGGTCGAATTCGTCGGGGCATCCTCTGTGAACAAATAGTAAGCGGACAAAATCACCATCAAGCTAAGCATCGAGACCAACCATATCGTTTGGCGTTTGTTGTTCATTTTTCCATTCCTCCCAATTTCGTATCATTTGATTTGCCGCTATGATTTGCGCGGCACGACGGATATTCGATGAATCGGCACGTCGATTCCGCGGGAAACCGCTTCGGCGATAAGTTTATGAACGGTAGCGTTCTCCGCTCCCTTCGCCACGATTAGAACCCCGCGAATACGGGCTTTAAGCTTCTTCACGACGATTGGAGATTGACTGCCCGACACCTCGTACAACACGACTTGGCCGTCCTTCGAGATATCCGTAATATGCCGCTTGGCCCCGTTGCGATCCGTCTCGTCCGTGATCGTCGATACCATTTTCTCGTTGAGCTGGACGACCGTTTCTTCCGTCGAATCGACCGTTACCAAGACGTCCACCGTCCCGACCCCGACGATCCGTTCCAGCAGTTCCTTCAGCCTGCCCTCGTATTCGGATTCAATGTCCGCGAAGGAAGTCCCTTTCTTCTCTACGCTTCCCATGAACGCTTCTTGCTGAGGAATATCCTCGTCGCGCGGCGGAGACAGATCCGGATCCTTAGCGGGATCCAGCGGTTTGACATTCAACATGGAAGCCGCGAGGAGCAGGGCTGCGCCGATCAATCCGATCAACACGAGCCACCGGAACGCCTTGACTCTGCGCGGTCCGCCCGAGCCGCCGCCGATGAACGATTCCAGTTGCTGTAGCCACTTTGCCATTTCGCACCTCCCATGTGAATGGACTAGTTTCTGGCAAACGAACGACTACGATCCGTTGCCGCTTTCCGCGACAGCCGAAGGCAGCTTAACTTCGACGAGGCGAACCGCCACCCCGAAGCGGCTCGCGATCATAGCCGAGATTCGCAAGCGGGTATCGCGATCAACCTGTTCCTCCGTTTGTTCTTGTTCCTTTGCCATCGCAGCACGATCCGCCTCCCCTTCCGTTGCTTCTGAAGCTTGCGACTCGTCCGACCAAACCTTTACGTCGACCTGAACGTCAACGGCCGCAATCGGATCTACCTCCCGGACGGGCGAGGATAGGGAAGTCCGGGAGGGAACGGCCTCTTCGGGTTCTAGCAGCACAACCACCTTGGCTACGTTCAGCGCGCCGTCCTTCCCATGCTCCAATTGGACGTCTACGCTTCGTACTTCGCGTTGCTCGGATTGCTCTACCTCGTTCCGTATGGAGGCCTCAAGCCTGGACGATACGAGCTCTGCAGCCTGCATCTGGTGCTTGTCGCGCAGCCTCGCTCCCGCTTCTTCGATCATGGCGAGTTGGTCGCCGGCTCCTTGCGGGTTTTGTTCAACGGACTGAAGTCCCGCGGCAAGCTCGCTCGTAAAATCGCCTTTGATCCAATTCATGATCGGGGTCGCCAACGTCAAGAGAATGAATAATCCGGCGACTAGCCTGACGTATCTCTGCATAGTGCGATTGGGCAGAAGCAGATCGATAAGCGCGGCGAGCAAGATGACGGCGATAATTTGGCGAAGCCAGTCGGACAGCCCCTCCATTAATCCCATCTGTCGCCCACCTCCCTTGCCTAGCGAATCATGAGTGCGGCGTTGCCCGCCGTCAAAATAATCGTTACGGCCAGGAAGAACATCAATCCGACAGAAGCGAGAGCCGCGAACACGTAGATCAGCGTCTTGCCGATCGTTTGCAAGCAATGCACGATCGGAGTATCTCCCAGGGGCTGCATAACCGCCCCCGCAAGATTGTAGATCAAGGCAAGCGTCAATATTTTCAAAGCGGGAAAAGCGCACAGGAACAGCAAGACGATGACTCCGGTCAAACCGACGGCGTTCTTGACGAGCAAGCTGGCCGACATGACCGTATCGGTTGCGTCCGAGAACATTTTCCCGACGACGGGAACGAAATTTCCGGTGACGAATTTGGCGGTTCTAAGCGCGACTCCGTCCGTAACCGCGCCGGTCGCCCCTTGCACCGACAGCACTCCGAGAAAAACGGTAAGCAGGATGCCCAGCACCCCGATCCCGACGTTGCGCAACAGATTGGCCAGTTGTGTCGCTTTGTACCTCTCGGTAATCGCGCTAACCAAATGCAGGACTGCCGAGAAGAACAAGAGCGGAAACACGACCAAATGAACGAACGTGCCCACCGTATGGATCATAAAAACGATGAGCGGGTGGAGCACGGCTACCGAGGTGATCCCTCCCGTACCCGCAAGAAGGGTCAATAGCAAAGGCACCATCGCCAGCATGAACTGCACCATCTTCTCGATTGCTTCCCCGGCATACGAGGTTGCGGTACGAAAGCTGTTTACCGCCAAGATGACGAGAACCAAATAGGCGATTCCGTAGGCGACTTTGCTTACCGCGTTTCTCTCGAACGCGTTTTGCATCGTCTCCAGCAACATCGTAAATACCGTAAGCAGCACGATCGTCACCAGCAGCTTGCCGCTGTAGAGCACCTCGTGCAGGAAAAATTTCGCGAGTCCCGTCATGGCTTGGCTGGCGCTCCACTCTTTGCCTTGCGGGAACATGAGCTGACGCAACTCCGGCAGCTTTCCTTCCGGGAAATAACCACCGTACTCCCCTTTCAGATCGTTCCAGTACTTCTGGATCTCCCCGAGCTCGACGTCCCCGCTCTGCTGCTTGGCCAAGTCGCCGGACAAATTTCCCGCTTCGTTAAGCCCCGGTTCCGCCGCCGACGTTGCGGACGCGCCCGGTTCCGCGAATACGCTGGACTCTCCCATGAGAACAAAAGACATGAGCACGAACAGCAGAATCATAAGCCGTTTCTCTATTCCCGTCTGCCGAAGCATGTTCACCCTCCCGTCCTCGCATCCGTCAAGCCGGCAACAAATTCAGCACCGTTTCGACGATGACGCTGATGATGGGCACCGCCATGACCAAGATGAGCATTTTGCCGGCGAATTCGATTTTCGTCGCGATGCTTTCGAGCCCCGCATCTCTTACGATTTGCGCTCCGAACTCCGCTATGTAAGCTATTCCGATGATTTTCAGCATCGTCTTGAGATAGATGGTCGGAATGCCCGAGCGGTCCGCGAGCTCCTCCAGCACGGAGATCACGTCGTCGATTTTCCCGACGAACGCCAAGAAAATAGCGACGCCGACGAAAGCGGAGAGCAGGTAGGCGAACATCGGCTTTTGTTCGCGGATGACGAGGATGAGCACGGTCGCCAGAAACCCGATACCGACAATCTGGAGTATGTCCACCCGCTTCACCTACTGGAACAGGAATATCGTTTTGATTTCCTGGAATAGATCGTTAAGCATCCGAACGACCATGAACAGAACGACCACGAAGCCGATCAGAGTCACCCAATGTGCCATATCTTCTTTGCCCATCTGCTTCAACACCGTATGAATCATCGCCACGATGATGCCGATGCCGGCGATTTGGAATATGGTGCTGATGTCGATGTTCATCGCTATGGCCTCCTAAACAAACTAAATCATCAGAATCACGACCAGCGCGGCTCCGAGCATCCCCAAGCTTCTGCTAAGCTTCTCGTAGCGGAACTGTTCGTCGCGCGCCGACGATTCTTCCGCTTGCAATTGGATCGCGGCGAGCCGGATGTGCTTAAGCTGGTCTTCCCGCCCGCTGCCTCCTAACGTGGAGCCTAATCTCAGCAACGCTTCCTTCTCCGCCTTCTTCATCGCCGTCGTCGGCCAATATGCGTTAATCGCCTTTTCCCAACACTCCCTGACGGTTTCGCCGGTTTCCGCCGAATCCGCCAAAAGCGATTCCGCGATGCTGGCAAACAACGAAGAAAGGGGATGAGGAACCATTCTGGAAATGCGGCTCAACGCTTCCGGCAGATGGGTTTGACCGTAGCTGATTTCCGTTTCCAGCCGCTGCAGCGCGTGAAGCAGCTCGCGAATTTGCCGCGGACGGGCGGCGAAACGAGCGGCCTGCAAAAAGCCGATCATCGTCCCCGCGAACAATACAAGCACGATTCCGGCGAATTTAAGCATGATCTGTCCCCATCCCCTCGCGAAGGGCCGGCGATCGGATTACCGGCAACGGCCGCGCTTTGACCGCTACTCGCATCGTAGACGCCGCTATCGCGTTCCCTTTCGCCGGCGAAGGTTCGGTCGGGGCATCCCTCGGGGTCGCCCCGATCGTACGGCCGAATCGGCGCGAAGACAATTGAACGGCTTCTTCGGCGGACATAACGTAATGCTTCACCTTGTCGCCGGTTCGGGATAGAAATACGTAAGCGCCGAACACCCCGTCCCCGGCAAGTTTGGCTAACACCGGCCTGGAGAATACGTCCTCGATATCTTGGGCATGCGCCGTCGCCAACACTCGCACGCCCGCGTGAATGGCTTCGTTAATGGCTTCCGCGTCCTCGGGGCGTCCGATCTCGTCTACGGCGATGATTTCCGGCGAAAGCGATCTTAACATCATCGCGATTCCTTCCGCTTTCGGACAAGCGTCCAATACGTCGCAACGCGGTCCCAGATCGAAGGACGGTATTCCTCTTTCGCTGGCCGCGATCTCCGATCGCTCGTCGACGACGCCGACCTTCCGGCTTCCCCAATCGCGGGCTGCCGGATGGTTCCATTCCCCGGAGCTTATGCAACGAACCAAATCTCTAATAAGCGTTGTTTTCCCTTGTTGAGGAGGAGAAACGATCAAAGTGTGTTTAATCGTCCTGGCCGTGAAATCTAGCAATTCGGGAACGATTCCGGTCCCGAAACCGGTACGCGCCCGCGCGATGCGCACGTTAAAACCTGCGATATCCCGCAGGTGAGAAACGAGACCTTTGTCCAAAACCGTTCGTCCGGCAAGTCCGATTCGATGTCCCCCGGCCACCGTGATGAATCCTCGGCGAAGCTCTTCTTCCGCCGCATAGATCGAATGGTTGGTTATTCTTTCCAGAAGCGCCCGGCACAGCTCCTTACCCGGCAAGTATGCCTCCCGGTGACGGTCGGTCAACGTACCGTCCTCGCGCACGAACGCATAACGGCTGCCATAGCTGATTTCTAACGGACGATTCTCGCGTATGCGGATCTCTTCCAAAGTATCCCTAGCAATCGTCGGCATTCGTTCCAACACTAGGCGCAGAGAAGTCGGGAATAGCTCGATCAATGGCTGCGGCAACTAGGCTCCCCCTTTCCGCTAGTTGATCATTGCTGTTTCATATGTATGCTTGGACAGCCGGATTATGCCTGCTTGGGCAACCTTATCTAGCGATACTCACTTCCTTAGGATCCCTATTAATAGACAGCTGACGCCTGCAAGAATCCATATGAACTTGGAAGGCGACAGCTTGTCCGCCAAGCCGACGAGCCCGATCGCCGTCGTCGAAATCAGCACTAACGGGCCGACCAGAGCCAGCATGGAATTGACGGCTAACGCTTTCTGAACGTCGTTTAAGCGGAGCATCACGATGGCTGCGGTTAATTCTATGCTTCCGGATAATATGCGGAGCATGGCCATGCTGAATGCGGCTTTGTCCATATTTTCCTCCCCCTTAATAAACCTCGTTATTAACTCTATGCTCATCCTCCGAACAACTTGTCTCTTAGGTCCGGGAACTTTGGGGAACATCGCAGCGGGAAAAACACCTAACAATAGGCGATTGCATATATTGGCTTAGTAAAAATCCACCTTGTAAACTAACGAGGAGAGTTGAACATGCAAATTACAACCCCGACATCCACTTGGCCCGAGGCGTTATCCGACCCAAGCGGACTTAGGCAAGCCAAACCGCGTACGAAGGGCCTAACGATGGTCATAGACAAAGGCATGGGAATGAACGCCTTCTCCGATCTGCTTGCTACTTCCGGACAATTTATCGACATCGTCAAATTCGGCTTCGGCACCTCGCCCTTGTACCCGATCCCCGTCATTCGAGGCAAAATCGAGCTAGCGGTCAAACAAGGAATTATCGTTACTCCGGGCGGAACGCTGCTGGAAGCCGCGGTAAGATTGGATGTGGTGCCGGGCTTTTTCCGCCAAATACTCGCGTTAGGCTTCACCGGCGTAGAGGTTTCGGACGGCACGATCGAGATTAGCCGATCCCAGCGCAATGAGTTAATACGGGATGCTAAGAGCTTAGGCCTGACGGTATTCACGGAATATGGCAAAAAACAATTCGGTTCCCGGATCGACGCGAACGATTTCGCCGCGACCGCGGAACGGGATTGGGCTTGCGGAGCGGAACTCGTTACAGTTGAAGCGAGGGAATCCGGGAAGGGCGTAGGGTTATTCGACGAACGGGGGGATTGCCGGGACGGGGATCTGTCGCAAATCTTGAAAGTCGTTCCGAATTTGAATCGCGTGCTGTGGGAAGCGCCGCTCAAAGAGCAGCAAGTGGCGTTGATCCAATCGCTCGGAGCGGACGTTCACTTAGGAAATATTCCCTGTCAAGATGTCCTCACGTTAGAAACGTTGCGCCGGGGGCTTCGTTCCGATACTTTCGGGCTGCAGCAAGTTCCTAATTGCGATTATATGATTTGAAATAGCCAATTCAGGATCAGCCTTGCGTTCTAAACGCAAGGCTTGTTCCATATCGTGTACCAACCATCCATTCGGGAGCGTGTAGCCTTTATGTACGGAGAGTTGGTATTGGTCGCGTTGATCGTTATAGGCTTGATTGGGAGATCGTCGATCATCACGACCGCGGCATGCATCCTTCTGATCGTCAAGCTAACCCATCTGGAACGCTACCTGCCTTCCATCGAACGAAGAGGAATCGAGCTTGGTTTGCTGTTTCTTACTTTGGCCGTTCTGGTCCCTTTCGCGTCGGGCAGGGTACAGCCCAAGGATATTCTCGTCGCTTTTACGGGTTGGACAGGCTGGGTCGCGCTTGCCGGCGGAGCTATCGGCGCCTATTTGAACAGCAAAGGCTTGGAGACGCTGAAAATGGATCCGCAACTTATCGTAGGCATCGTGGTCGGTTCCATCGCCGGCGTTATTTTTCTCCGGGGCATTCCGGTCGGTCCCCTTATGGCGGCGGGCCTGACCGCTATCATCATCAGCATCATACAAATGATAGTCGGGAAATAATCGTATCGGGCTACAACAAAAAACCTGTCTCTAGAGGCCGCGTACGACTTCTAAGACAGGTTATTGGGTCAATCGGGAATGTTAGCGGCGATCTTGCGGACCGCCGACGAACGCGGTGTCCGCCGTATCCAAGCCATATGCGGTGTGAAGCGCGCGTACGACATCTTGTACGGGCTCCGCCGCGATAACGCAGGATACTTTGATCTCCGACGTGCTGACCATTTTGATGCTTACTCCTACGCTGGAGATCGCTTCGAACATTTTTGCCGCGACTCCGGGGTTCGACACCATTCCCGCGCCTACGATCGACACTTTCACTAAACCTTCCTCGTATGTCGCTTCGCGGTAAGGAACCTCGTTCTTAATGCTCGATAGCACTTCCAACGCGCGCCCGCGATCGGCAAGGGACACCGTGAACGAGAAATCCGCTTTGCCGTCTTGGACTCCGCTTTGCACGATAATATCCACGTCGATGCCGTTAGTGGCCAAAGCGCCGAACATTTTCGCTAATACGCCTGGCAAATCTTCAACGCCCAGCACGCTGATACGGGCTACATTTTTATCCGAAGCAATTCCTCTTACGACGATGCCTTGTTCCATTTCCGCGTCCTCCCGCACCAACGTGCCTTCATTATTCGTAAAGCTTGAACGTACGACCAAGTTCACATTGTAGTGCTTAGCGTACTCAACCGCGCGCGGATGAAGTACGGCAGCCCCCAAGTGGGCAAGCTCAAGCATTTCGTCATAGGAAATTTCGTTTAGCTTTCTTGCGCATTTCACGACCCGCGGGTCGGTGGAGTAAATGCCGTCTACGTCGGTATAAATTTCGCACACGTCCGCTTTAATAGCCGCCGCTAACGCAACCGCCGTCGTATCGGAGCCTCCGCGCCCTAACGTCGTGATTTCTCCGCTTGCCGTCATCCCTTGGAATCCGGCTACTATGACGATATTGCCTTCATTCAGCGAAGCGAATATCCGATCCGGGGAAATATCGTTGATTTTTGCTTTCGCATGGACGTCCTCGGTCACGATTCCCGCTTGCCATCCCGTGTAGGACTTGGCTGCATGCCCCAGCTTATGAATAGCCATCGACAATAACGCGACGGAAATTTGCTCCCCCGTCGTGAGCAGCATATCCATTTCGCGAGCTGGCGGATTATCGTTGATCTCGTTGGCTTTGTCGATCAGATCATCCGTTGTATCTCCCATCGCCGACACGACGACGACAACGCGGTCTCCTTGCAGCTTCTTGTCGATAATACGCTGCGCCACGCGACTCATGCGCTCAGTCGTGCCGACGGAACTTCCGCCGAATTTCATAACGATCAATGACACCCGTAGTCACTCCCTAAGTCAATCTTTCTAGGCGTATACAGCATTATATTATAGCACAAGTACATTGGCCCAAAAATAATAAAAATCCCCGATTTCGCAATATTTTGCGAAATCAGGGAACTATTCGAGCTTCTTATGCGCGGGAAACGTATTTTCCTTCGCGCGTATCGATCGTCAGCACGTCGCCTTCATTGATGAACAGCGGCACTTGCACGGAGAAGCCGGTCTCCAGCTTAGCCGATTTAGTAGCTCCCGTGGCCGTGCTGCCTTTGATGCCCGGCTCGGCTTCCACGACTTTAAGATCGACGCTGTTCGGAAGCGTGATTCCGATCATGTCGCCTTGGTAGCTGGAAATGTTAACGGTCATGTTCTCGGTCAGGAAGTTCACTTCCCACTCCAATTGCGCCTTCGTTAACTCGAACTGGTCATACGTTTCGTTATCCATGAACGTATATTCGTTACCCGAATTATACAAGTACTGAACCGCGCGGTTCTCGACGTGAGCGCGAACAACGTTCTCGCCTGCGCGGAACGTTTTCTCGACGACGTTGCCGTTGCGCAGGTTTTTGAGCTTGGAGCGCACGAACGCCGCGCCTTTGCCCGGTTTAACATGTTGGAAATCGAGCACCGAATAGAGCCCGCCTTCCACTTCGATCGTCAAGCCTGTCTTAAATTCGTTTACGGAAATCACTTAATTACTCCTCCTGTAGAGACATTGCTCCATGATTAGTCCAATACGATTAGTTGTTTGGGCGACTTCGTCAAGATACGGATCCCGTTCTCGGTAACGACGATATCGTCCTCGATTCTTACTCCTCCGAAGCCGGGGAGGTAAATTCCGGGCTCCACCGTAACTGTCATTCCCGGAGCCAGAACGAAATCGCCCGTCAGCGACAGACGAGGCGACTCATGAATTTCCATCCCGAGTCCGTGTCCCGTGCCATGACCGAAATATTCACCATAACCATACCTTGTGATGATATCTCTCGTCAAGGCGTCGCCTTCTCTTCCCGTCATTCCGGGGACAAGATGATCCAGCGCATATTGCTGCGCTTCCTTGACGATATCATAAATTTCGCGGTGCTTGTCGCTCGGTTTGCCCACGACGACGGTACGCGTAATATCCGAGCAGTATCCGTTATAATACGCGCCGTAATCAAGCTTAACGAATTCGTCGCGTCCGATGATCCGGTCGCTGGCGACGCCGTGAGGCAACGCCGACCGTTCCCCGGAGGCCACGATCGTATCGAAAGACGAGCTAGTCGCTCCTTGGGAACGCATGAACACTTCGAGCTCCAAAGCAATGGACTTCTCGGACACTCCGGGTTTAATGAAGCTCAGAATGTGCTCGAAAGCCCGGTCCGCCAATTCAGCGGCTTGTTGCATGATCTCCAGCTCGCCGTCGTCCTTAATCATTCTCAGTTTCTCGACGATCCCCTCGGACATAACGAGCTGGACAGGGTTTAACGCTTTCTCTATGTTTCTATAGGCAGCATAAGTGACATCCTGTTCCTCGATCAGCAGCCGTCCAACGTTCCATTGCTTCAGCAGAACCGCAACCGTCTCGTATAGGCTCGGTCCGTGTTCGACGACCTGAAAGCTTTTCGCTTCCCGCGGAGCTTGCTCCTTATACCGGAAGTCCGTCACGAGCGCGGCATGGTCCGCCGTGATGAGCACAACGCCGGAAGAGCCGGTAAATCCGGTTAAATATCGCCGATTGACGGGATGAGTGACAAGAAGCGCATCCCCTTCGGACTTCGCGATCGATTCGCGCAATCGGACAACGCGATCATTGGGCATCGGTTATTCCTCGCTTTCTCGTCGGACGGAGATCCCGTCTCGGTTAATTGTCTCATGATGTTAATCTCGAATGTGGCGACACAGAGCTTGCAGTCCCAGTTCATAGCTTACCGGACCGAATCCGGCGATCTGCCCGAGCGTGACCGCCGCCGTAACCGATGTATGCCGGAAAGCTTCCCGCTTATGAATATTAGAAAGATGTACCTCGACGGCAGGAAGCCCGACTGCCGCTATCCCGTCCCGCAGCGCATAACTCGTATGCGTCAAAGCTCCCGGGTTAATAAGTATTCCGTCATGCTTGCCGTATGCCGCATGGATTTCGTCCAGCAGCGAGCCCTCATGGTTGGATTGGAAAAAATGCAATTGCGCATCGAGCGTCTTGCCAAGCTCGATCAGCCGCGTCTCGATTTCCGCAAGCGTTAAAACTCCGTATACCCCCGGCTCGCGAACCCCCAGCATATTCAGATTCGGTCCGTTAAGCACCAAAATACTCAGCATGTTCAAAAACTCCTCCCGCGTACAGCCGCTTGACGATTCGGCAGCGCCGATAATCCGTCGCCGAATAAAGTTCATCAGACATTGTACCATACGCGGATAACCAAAAAAGGCTGAATGCCGCCGCGCGGCGGCAAACCACGCTTCCTTCGGTCTAGGAAGACGGCTGCGGCGAGCCTTTCGCGGCCTGGGCGGCCGGCTCTCTAGCCGCTTCGTTATGAAGCTCGAACGCAATGCTGTAGCCGATGAACACGCCCCACATAAGGAACAGGCAAAAGTCCGTGACGATGCTATTCCAGCCGATCGCGTTCAGTGGAGGAACGGCGCCGACCAACGGTCCCGCCCATGCGTACGCGAGCATCCACCACACGGCGCCGAACCAAATGCCAGGCCAAGGTCCTCTTAGACGACCCAGTATGGCGAAATACACCAACGCTGCCAACATGGACATCAAAATGAACATTCCGAGTCCCGCCGCTTGCCAGTAGAAACCGACTAGCAGCTTTCTCGGAAAGAATGGATCGAGCAGATAAGCTTGGCTCACTTTCGTAAAATTCAATCCCGTCGCCAGCCAACGCACCAATCCCCAGATCAAGCCGGCGAAAAACCGGTTTTCAAGCTGAACATAAGCGGACGCGTAGGCGGCGGCGAAGATTTCCCGTTCGACTCTCGATTCGTTTTCTCAGTTGCGTTCGTCATGTCGACCATCCTTAACCTCTTTTGGATAAACCGCGATTTAGTATCACCCGGCCGCGGCTGTCTAATCCGCCGCGCGAGCAGGAACTTCCTTTACCTGTGGCATTCTCCCCTTCGATCTAGTAAAATAGATGTACTTGGGCGTTCTAAGCTATCACCCAGAGTTTCCGTAAAGCAGGTGGCCAACCATGTCTGATCAATCCCCTTCGATTTATGGCGGACAGGCTGTAATAGAAGGAGTCATGTTCGCGGGCAAAAATGTTCATGTTACTGCGGTTCGCCGCAAGGACCAGCAGATTACATTCCTTGAAGTACCTAAGAAACCGACTCCTATTCTGTCGGCAATCAAGAAAATCCCGTTCATCCGGGGAATCGTCGGAATCGTCGAATCCGCGGCCAAAGGCTCGCAGCATTTGACGTACTCCGCCGAAGCCTATGCCGAAGACGAAACCGGATCCGAAGACGCGGACAAACCGAAAGAAAAAGAACGATGGAACCTCACCATGATTTTAGGCGTCGCAGTCGTGGGTATACTTTCCTTCGTAGTTGGTAAACTAATTTTCACATTAGTGCCGGCATTCGTAGAAAGTTTGATCTTTGGACAAGCGTTCGAGAATATGATATTGCACAACCTGTTAGAAGGCGCTATCAAAATCGTGTTCCTGCTCTTCTATCTCTGGTTCATCTCCCAAACTCCGTTGATCAAACGGCTGTTCCAATACCACGGAGCCGAACATAAAGTCATCAGCGCTTACGAAGCCGGTTCCGAATTGACCGTATCCGCGGTACAGAAATTCAGCAGGCTCCACTACAGATGCGGCAGCAGTTTTATTATTTTCACGGTCATCGTTGGCGTTATTATCTATTCCTTCTTCACTTGGGACACGATGGGCGAAAGAATCGTTCAACGGATTATCCTGCTTCCGGTCGTGCTGGGCGTCTCGTACGAAGTATTGAGATGGACGAACGCGCTGCGCGATATCCCGGTACTGAAATGGCTGGGAGCACCCGGATTGTGGCTGCAGCTTCTTACGACCAAGGAACCGAACGACGATCAAGTAGCCGTGTCCATTGCTTCCTTCAATCGGATGAGAGAATTGGATCAACAGATCAAACCTGCAGTATCCCTATCCAAGCAAGCGTAATCTGGCGACATTAGGAGGAGGAAACGCATGAGAAACCGAATCCAACCTTGGTTTGCCGTCGTGCTCGTGTTTATGGCCATCGGATTGGCGGCTCGGCTGTCGCAAGGCTCCATCGAATCGTGGCTCATTCCCGTGTTGCTAGTCGCCATCGTCTTCCTGCTGTATAAATTCCCGCCTTCGCGCTGGAAGAACGTACCGACCCGCGGTCGTTCGCCGGTACGCGGGTCGCGGCCGGAAGCACGACGCGCCGGCGTCAAATCGGATCGACGCCGAACGTCCCCGTTCACCGTAATCGAGGGACGCAAAAACAAAGATGACGAGCCGCCTCGTTATCACTAATAAAACCGCTTCCGCGGCTGAGGTTACGACCAATGCCGCGGAAGCGGTTTTATTTATCTTATCGACACCCTTAAAGTACCCGACTTGCGATCCCAGCTCTGAAAAAACTTTTCTCCGGCCGCATACCCGGATTGATATAAATCCGAGCTCAATTGCGGAGTCAGGTTGAACTGAGTCGTACCGACCCCGAGCGCGGGAATCTTGATCGTACGAATTAGGTTGTGCTTCTCGATGTATCGCTCGTCATGAGAGCTGAGCATCGTTTCGAACATCGCTTGAAACATCGTGACCGGTCCGACGATAGGATGCGGATGCGCTTCCGAACGCCCGACCATCTGAAATCCGATTACGGGAACCCGCGCGCCCGCCGATACGTCATCCTCGAACAGCCATAACGGGAAATTGCTTACGCAACCCGCCGTCCACGACGTAAAAAAATTTGGTTTTCACCGCGTTCATCTTGCGCTCCTTCGAAGCTGCCGCAAAATGACCGGATCGAAAAAATAAGGGATGCTCGTGCTCATCCGAATCGCCTTGGCGACCGAAAACTTCTTCGGAGCGATTCCATAATTAGAAATATCCTGAGGCAGGACCAGCAATCTTCCGTTCGTAATATCCGATGCTATTATTCGCAGTTTGCCTTCGGGCAAATCCCCGAACATTCGGATCCCTTTCGCTCCGAGCAATTCCTCGATCCAATGCTCCAACGCTTCGCCAGAATACAATCCTTTGCGCAAATAGAGTCGAACGGCCGGTCCGATATACTTCAAGTTAAATAGCGGATTCCGTTTCAATAACGACCTGAAAGGCGTCGTCTCGATCACGCGCCTCATCTCTTCGGCTTTGTAACCTGCCGCGATAAGGGCAGCGATAATGCTGCCTGACGAAGTACCCGCGACCCGATTAAAGACCACGCCGCATTTTTCCGCCGCGTGCACCGCGCCGGTGAGCGAAATTCCTTTTACGCCCCCGCCTTCGAACACGGCATTCACGAGCGTCGTCTCCATCGGATGTCCCCCTCCCGTCCGGCCAAAGCACAGTATCGCTCTCGCTAACATCCATATGCGAAGGTCAATCTCTATAACACATATAAAAAAAGCTGCTCTCCCGGTTGACCCGCGGGAAAACAGCTTTTAAGCTCGTTAGAACGTTAGAACGTTAAAGAAGATCAATCGTTATCCAGCTCGGCGCGCAGTTTGCTAAGCTCTTCGCCGCGCGAAGGATCGCGATTGAAATATTCAACCAGCGTTTCGATGCAGGTAATGGAATCCCAGCTCAGGTGATGCTCGATTCCTTCAACGTCCGCATAAATCTTGTCTTCCTGAACGCCGATGATTTGCAGGAAGTTTTCAAGCAGAAGATGCCGATCGACGAGCCTTTTGCCCATCTTTTTACCTTTGTTCGTTAAGACAAGTCCTCTGTACTTTTCATATATGAGATAACTGTCCTTATCCAGCTTCTGGATCATCTTCGTAACCGACGATGGATGAACTTCCAGCCCCTCGGCAATGTCGGAGACGCGTGCATAGCCCTTCTCGTCTATCAGCCTATAGATCCGTTCCAAATAATCTTCCATGCTTGGGGTAGGCAACGCAAGTCCCCCTTTCCTTCAATATCATACAGTATGCCAAGGCCGCTGGGCAAGTCCGATCTGTCGAAAAGAATCGGAGACGTCCCGTTATCGCATAATAGCCATACCACAGCGGACGACGGCTGCTAATACGTCCGGGGGAGGAATGATATGATGAACACGATCACAACGGAAACGCCGCGGAATGCGGCCAAAGAAACCGCGTTATTCGTACCGGAGCTGGTATACTTCGAACCTGCGTCCCTGGATTATCCAAAAGGACAACGAATTCTTGCTTGGGTCAAGGAACGAGGCTTGCCGTACCAAATGACGACCTCGCATAACCGGATTACGAACCTGCCCGGCGAAACGGAGCTTGAGCAGTACAAAATATCCAAAAGAACGCTCGTCGTAGGAATCCGTAAAACGTTAAAATTCGACACCTCGAAGCCTTCCGCGGAATACGCCATGCCGCTCGCGACCGGCTGCATGGGCCATTGCCATTATTGTTACCTGCAGACGACGCTCGGCGCCAAACCGTACATTAGGGTATACGTCAACATGGACGACATTCTTAAAGCCGCTAAGCAATATATCGAAGAACGCGCGCCCGAGATTACGAGGTTCGAAGCGGCTTGCACCTCTGATCCGATCGGACTCGAGCATCTCACGGGATCTCTGGCCGACGCGATTACTTTCATGGCCGATCAACCGCTCGGCCGCCTTCGCTTCGTAACGAAGTTCCATCACGTCGATTCGCTCCTTCCGCTTAAGCACAACGGCAATACCCGCATTCGTTTCAGCGTTAACGCCGATTACGTCATTCGCCATTTCGAGCCCGCGACATCCCGCTTCCACGAGAGAATCGAGGCAGCCGGCAAAATCGGCCGGGCAGGGTATCCGTTAGGTTTCATTATCGCCCCCATCATCTGGTACGACGGCTGGCGTCAAGGGTACGCCGAGCTTCTGGAGAAGCTCGCGCAGACGCTTCCCGCCGACGCGACCCGCGACTTGACCTTCGAACTGATTCAACATCGGTTTACGAAGACGGCCAAAACCATCATCGAGAAAAGATATCCGAAGACGAAACTGGAGATGGACGAAGAGAAAAGGAAAAAGAAATGGGGACGCTGGGGCCAACACAAATACGTCTATCCCGACGAACAAGCGGAAGCGCTCCGCGAATTTATCACGGAGCGCATCTTCGAGCATTTTCCGGAAGCGAAATTGGAATACTTCACTTAACGGTTAGCCAAGCCATTTCGGCGTAATTCCTTGCAAATAGATCGTAATCGAAGTCATTTTGTCGGTGAAGAGCAACACGCCCATTAAGATCATGATCGCTCCGCCTATTTTCATCAGCATGTTGGAATACTTCAGTATCCATCTCGTCGAGCCTAAGAAGAAAGCCAGAACGAAGAACGGAACCGCGAACCCGAGAGAATAGGCCGTCGTCAACCCGGCCCAAGTGCCGGGATTGCTGGCGGCAAGCAATAAGATGGAGCCAAGAATCGGACCCACGCACGGAGACCACCCCGCCGAGAACCCGATTCCGAATACGAACGAGCCCAAGTAACCCGCGGGTTTCCATTTCATGTTCAACTTGCGTTCTTTCATCAGCAGCTGCGGTTGAAAGATCCCCATTAAGAACAATCCCATCAGTACGATGAAGATCGCCGATATTTTGCGTATCGTATCTTGATAATCCTTGAAGAAATCGGTAAATACGTTAGTTCCGTAAGCAAGCGCGAAAAAAACGGCGGAAAAACCGAGAATGAAGAAAAAAGTATGGCTCATCGTCTTAAACCGCATCGTGCGGCTTGTATCGGTCTTAATCTGATTAACGGATACTCCCGTTATATAAGACAAATATGCCGGATATAAAGGCAAGCAGCAGGGTGATATGAATGAGGCGAACCCTGCCGCGAACGCGATTCCTACGTTAACGTCTGCCATTACGAATAACCTCCCCTAATCCTATGTCCGCATGATCCTCGTCGTCGCGACCGATATCGCCAAAATGCCGATCAGCAGAAGAACAATCGTGCCGCCGGGAGCCAGATTCGCAACCCCCGCGATCCACAAGCCCGCCAGCACCGCCACTTCGCCGATGATCACGACCAGAATGACCGCTTGTTTGAAGCTTCGCGACAGCGCAAGGCCGCATGCGGCCGGAATGACGAGCAAAGCGGAGACGAGCAGTGCCCCGACGATCTTGATCGAGGCGCTGATGACCAAAGCCGTCAGAATGCTCAACATAATATTAAAGTATTTCACGGGCAGTCCGCTAACGGCCGCCGCATCTTCGTCGAAGGTCAGCAAGAATAGCTCTTTCTTATGTATAAGAACCATCGTTAGGACAATGACCGTTACAACGGCGATGACTATCAAATCCGTGCTATCCAAAGTATAGATGCTGCCGAACAAATAAGAGGTTACGTTTACGTTAAAGCCCTTGCCCATCGTGAATAACAACGAGGCGAGGGCGATTCCGCCGGACATAATGATCGCGATCGATAATTCGGCATAAGTTCGGTACGTCCGGCGCAGCAGTTCGATGGCGAAGGACGCCAATATCGCGAATAGCAGCCCGACCGCAACCGGGTACACTTCGATCAAAAATCCAAGCGCGACTCCGGCTATGCTGACGTGAGCCAGCGTATCGCCGATCATCGCCAATCTTCTTAACACGAGAAACAGCCCCATCAACGGAGCCGTTACCGCAATCAAAGCGCCTCCGACTAGAGCCCTTTGAAAAAATTCAGCCGTCAAAATATCCAAGCTCGATTAACCTTCTTTCCGCAGGGAGTGCAGCAAATCCGTGCCTTCGCAATTTTCTAGATCGTGGGAATGACGGACGTAGAACGAAAGCTTGCCGCATTTTTCTTTGGGCTCCTGCCCCAAATAAGAGCGTACCATGTCCATATCGTGAGACACCATAAGAAACGTAATGTTATGCCTTTGGTGCATGTGCTTGATCATATGGAAGAAGCTTTGTTGCGTCTCGATATCGATTCCGGATAACGGCTCGTCCAGGATGAGCAGCTTCGGATTATTGATCAGCGCGCGAGCCAAGAACACGCGTTGCTGCTGTCCTCCCGACAGCGCGCCGATCCTCTTGTCGCCGAGATTCTGGATTTGCAATGCTCCAAGCGCGTCCTCGCAACGGCTTGCGTCTTCTTTGGATATCCTGCGAAATAGTTTCTTGCGGCCGTACAAGCCGGACAAGACCACTTCCCTGACCGTGGCGGGAAATAGCGGGTTGAAATGGTTTCTTTGCGGGACGTACCCGATCTTGTCCCATTCCTTGAACTGGTTCGAGGGGGTGCCGAACAGGGAAATGGAGCCCTTCTGAGGCTGGGTCAGCCCCACGATCATCCGCAGCAGCGTTGTTTTCCCCGCGCCATTGGAGCCGATAAGCCCGACGAAATCCCGTTCCATTACCCTAAAAGAAACATCGGAGAGCACAACTTGGGAATCGAAGGAGAAAGACACTCCGTCCAGCCGGATGATCTCTTGATGGCATCCTGCCTGTTGGTTGCTCGCAGTCGTGTTCATGGAGGGTCCTCCTTATCGTTATGCTGCCTGCGTTAAGACTCATTCCTTCTATGTTAGATCACTGAAGAGCCTTCTGCAAGTTTTGCAAGTTGCGTTCGCTAAGCGTGAAATAATCGTCCCCGGCTTTCTCTTGTTCCGGAGTCAGTCCTTCCAGCGGATTAAGCACGAGAGTATCCACGTCCGCTTCGCCGGCCAGAGTCTTCGCGAGTTGTTCCGACACCAGTTCTTCGAAGAAAATGTAACGGATATTGTTCTCTTTTACGTATTTCGCGATTTTAAGCAAATCCTGCGCTTTAGGCTCCGCTTCCGGGGACAGGCCCATAATCGCGATCTGGTTCAAGTTGTAATCGCGGCATAAGTAGCCGAACGCCTGGTGGGACACGACGATGTCTCTGCGCTCGAACCCGGACAACGTTTGAGTATATTTATCGTCAAGCTGTTTAAGGCGTTTTTCCAACTCCGCGTAGTTAGCTTCGTATTCCGCTTGATGCTCCGGATCTGCTTTCACGTAAGCGTCGCGGATGTTGGCAGCCATCGTAAACGCGGAACGAGGGCTGACCCACGTGTGAGGATCGACATTGAGATCCGAGTGCTCGTGGCCTTCTTCTCCATGAGCTTCTTCTTCCTCATGCGCTTCCTCTTCATGCCCCTCTTCGTGCTCGGGGTTTCCTTCGATGAGCGGAATGCCTTTGCTCGCTTCCACTGTCATGACCTTGCTGTCGGAGCCCAATCCTTTCAAGAAGTCGTCTACCCAACCTTCTAATCCGGCGCCGTTGTACAAAAACAGTTGCGCATTCGAGACGGAGGTCAGATCGCGGCTTTTCGGCGTCCAATCATGGGGCTCTACTCCCGCGGCAATCAAGTTCACGACATGCGCTCTATCCCCGCCGATTTCTTTGGCGAAAAAGTACAGAGGGTAGAAACTGGTCACGACATTTACTTTGCCTTCTACGTTTTCTCTATCGTTTCCGCTCTTGCCGCATGCGGAGACGATTGCGATGGCAATTATCATGAATGCTATCGAGAGCAGCTTTAATGGTTTCTTCACTTGCGTTCGTTTTTTCATTATGAATCTCCTTAATCGTAAACATTTTTATTAACAAAACCGATTATAGACCCCTGCCCCCGCTATGTCAACATGGTAGTAGAAGCGATCAAAATAAAAAGCTATCTTAGGCAGTCCGGATTGACTACTCCTAAGATAGCTCTTATATAAAAACTTAAGTATATCAACCTATTGCGCAGAAGGTTCAAGCACGGTAGCAAGCTGAGCTAGCCGCTCGCAGCGGCTTAGCTTCCCCCGACATTGGACCGAGAGTTGACGTAATCCCCGTATCCTTGCATGATCCTTCTCATTGCGCAAACTATTTCACGATTGCGCCGTTAGGCATTCCGTCCGGCACGGTCGCCAGCGTGAGCTGATCTCCTTGCGACGCCGCAAGCACCATCCCTTGCGACAGCTCCCCGCGCAGCTTGACCGGCTTCAAGTTCGTTACGCAAATGACTTTGCGTCCGACCAATTCCTCCGGTTTGTAGAACTTGGCAATGCCGGAGACGACTTGCCGCACTTCGAAGCCTAGATCGAGCTGCAGCTTAAGCAGCTTATCGGCTTTCGGAATCGGCTCGCAGGCAACGACTTGCGCGACGCGAAGCTCCACCTTCATGAAATCGTCGATGTTGATTTCCGGCGCAAGCTCGGGAGCTTCTTCCTTCTTCGCCGCCTCGACTGCGCCAGCAGCGTTCGCGTCAGCCGAAGCCGCCGCGGAAGACCCGCCCGACATCGTTCCGGAGATCCATGCGACTTCGTCGGCCAATTCCAGGCGCGGGAAGATCGGATCTCCTTTGCTCGTCTTCGTCCCGGCAATGAGATTGCTGAATTCCGCCAGACTATCCCAAGCCGTCAGAGAACCTTCTTCTATGCCGAGCTGCGTCCAAATCCGACCGGGCGTTTGGGTCAAGAACGGTTGAATGAGAATTGACACGATCCTCAAGCTTTCCGCCAAATGCCCCATAACGGATGCCAATGCCGGCTTGTTCGTTTCCTCTTTGGCAAGCGCCCAAGGCTTCGTCTCGTCGATGTACTTGTTCGTGCGGCCGACGAACGCCCAGATTGCGCCGAGCGCGACGGAGAACTCCATGCTCTCTAGCGCCGTTTCCACTTTCTCTACCGTCGCTAGC
Source organism: Cohnella cholangitidis (assembly GCF_014107495.1). Lineage (GTDB taxonomy): Bacteria > Bacillota > Bacilli > Paenibacillales > Paenibacillaceae > Cohnella > Cohnella cholangitidis. The sequence continues at coordinate 5,728,003 of NZ_CP041969.1, read as the reverse complement.
GCGAACTGCTCCAAATCCGTATCGAACTCCGTAAACCCTAACTCGAACACGGGAAGGACGCCGTCGAAATATTTGTCGATCATCGCGATCGTTCGGTTCAGCAAGTTGCCCAAATCGTTCGCGAGGTCGTAGTTAATCCGTTCTACGAAACCTTCCGGCGTGAAAGCCCCGTCCGCTCCGAACGGCACTTCCCGCAACAAATAATAACGAACGGCATCCAAGCCGAAATGCTCGATCAGCTTAACCGGATCGACGACGTTGCCTTTGGATTTCGACATTTTGCCGTCCTTCATCAACAGCCATCCATGAGCGAATACTTTTTCCGGCAAAGGCAGATCGAGGGCCATCATCATGATCGGCCAATAGATCGTATGGAAACGGACGATTTCCTTGCTCATCAGATGGACGCTTGCCGGCCAATACTGGCGGAACAGCTCGTCGGAGTCGGTACCGTAGCCAAGCGCCGTGATGTAGTTGGATAGCGCGTCTATCCATACATAGATAACATGCTTAGGGTCGCCCGGGACCGGAATCCCCCAATTAAACGTCGTACGGGACACCGCCAGATCTTCTAGACCGGGCTTGATGAAATTGTTGATCATTTCCGTCTTGCGCGATTCCGGTTGGATGAAGTCGGGATGCTTCTCGTAATAAGCAAGCAATCTATCCGCGTATTTGCTCATCCGGAAGAAATAAGACTCTTCCTTGACCAGCTCGACCGGATGCCCGCTATCCGGGCTCTTACCGCCTATGACCTCGCCCTTCTCGTTCCGAACGACGTCCGTGAGCTGCGTTTCCGTGTAATAGGTTTCGTCGGAGATGCTGTACCAGCCCTCATACTCGCCTTTATAGATATCCCCTTGCTCAAGCAGCTTGGAGAAGATTCCCTGCACGACCTTGGTATGCCTAGGCTCCGTCGTGCGAATGAAATCGTCGTTCGTAATTTCCAGCTTGCGCCATAGTTCTTTAATGCCTACTACGATGTCGTCCACGAATTGTTGCGGCGTCTTGCCCGCTTCTTGCGCTTTGCGCTCGATCTTCTGGCCGTGCTCGTCCGTCCCCGTCAAATAACGTACGCTGTATCCGCGCAGCCTCTTGTAGCGCGCCATAGCGTCTCCCGCCACCGTCGTGTAGGCATGGCCGATATGCAGCTTGTCGCTCGGATAATAAATCGGCGTCGTAATGTAGAAAGATTTGTTCGCTTCCGTCATCTTTTCCAGCTCCTTAGATCGTTTAAAGACAAAAAACTCCCGTCCGTATGGGACGAGAGTTGTAACTCACGCGGTACCACCCAATTTCCCCCCGCTCAGCGAAACGCGCGGAGGCTCATTAAGAACGATCCGTAACGCCGGACTCGCGTCATCCCCTTACGAGCGGGATGCTTGTGAAGGCATCGGCGCTGCTCGAAGACGATTCCTCCAGGACCATTTTCCAAAGACGCCCTATACCGGTTCTCAGCTTCTCCCGGCTCTCTGCGATAGGCGCGCAGCTTCGTACTTATCCCTTCCAAGGAAAGGTTGATATGGCTATTCGCCAAAATAGTACCGACTTTCTTCGCCTCTGTCAAGTAAGAGCTTAGTTTCGCGTCATTTCTTCGTTTTCGGAGGAGGAACGGGGTCGTAACCTCCCCGGTGAAACGGGTGGCATTTGCTTATTCTCTTCACCGCCAAGTAAGAGCCTTTCGCCGGCCCGTGAACTTCGATCGCTTCCAGCGCGTAAGCCGAGCATGTCGGCAGAAAACGGCAGGAAGGCGGAGTTAAAGGAGAAATGAACGTCCGGTAAAACCGGATCGGCGCCTGGAGCGTGCGACGAACGATCTTCATTACGTTTCCTTCGCCGATGCCGCGTTCGTCGAAGCCTCTTTGCATTCGCCGCAATAGCCGAAAACTTCGAATTTGTGCTTAACGACCTCGAAATCACCCGGAACGTCGGTTTCCGACATCGGACAGAAGCGAATAGGCAACGTTTTCTCGCATTGCAGGCAAATCATATGATGGTGATGGTGCTCCTCTTCGCAACTCAACTTGAACTTAACGCCGTCCTCGAACACGATTTGTTCCACGACGCTCATGTCCAGCAGCAGACGCAGATTGCGATATACCGTATCGAAGCTTAAGCCCGGATAAACTCTTTGCATATGCTCATAGACTTCTTTGGGCGTCAAATACCCGGAAGCGCCGTCGAACAATTTAACCATCGTCTTGCGCTGTTCCGTAATGCGCAAACCTTTCCGGGACATTCGCTGCATGATATCCTCAGTCGTTGCCAAAACAAACCCTCCCGTATTGTCCTTATCTTTTTACTATGCAGGAAATGAGAGTTTCCGTCAAACGCTCGGCGATGTGGGCGAGCCCTGTAGGCTTTAGAACAGTTCGCCGGGATAAATTGCCCGTATACTGTACGATATCCCGAGGAAGGAGCTTGATCAGAATGTCGGATTGCCCCAAATGCAAAGGTAAAGCGATTTACGATCCTCCTCAAACCGTATATGAGGATTACTATCATCCTCAGAAGGTCGACGTGATCCACCAGGTCGAAGTCGTTAGACGCCACCATTGCGTTCCGGTTTACCACCACGTAACGACGGTATCGGTCAAAGACGTTTATTGCGGCGATTTTGAAGGAAGCCGACACGGCCTTCGCACTACTGGCTTGATTCGGAAACGCTAACCCCTCGCTCTGCCTAATCAGCGGCCCCGATCGCGGATTCCCATTACGATCGGGGCCGTTCTTACCGTACGGTTGTCGTTAGACCGTAGCCATAGTCGAATAGCGGTTTGTTTGACGTCGCCGTATCCTCATTCGCTTGAATCGGGATTTGTTCTATCCAACGAGGCCAAGAGATCGGGAGCTTGCCCGTGAACGGAACATCTCCGAACAGAGCGTCGCTTACGCCACCGCCTTCCGTTCCCGGAAGCCATGCGGCAACCAGCGCATCCATTTTGTCCATTTCGTCGGTCAGGATAAGGGGGCGGCCGGACAACAGCACGACGGTTACCGGGGCTTCCGCTTTGCTTATCCGATCAAGGAGTTCTGCGTCTTCCTTGCTCAACCGCAGCTCTTGATTATCCCCGGCTCCTTCGGCATATGGCGGCTCGCCTAATACCGCGACGATAGAATCCGCGCCGGCGATATTCGTCCCCTTAGGATCGTGAACGACAACCGTTGCCGGAGAAACCGCCTGTTCGATCGCTTCCAGTATCGTCGTCCCCGGCGTAATGTCTCCAAGCTGACCCTGCCATTGAATGCTCCATCCGCCGCTTTGCCCGCCGATATCGTCTGCCATGGAACCGACGACCGCGATTTTTTTCAGCTTCTTATCCAGCGGCAGCAAGCGATTGTCGTTCTTCAAGAGCACGAGGGATTTGGCGACGGCTTCCCGCGCCAAGGCTCGATGCTGCGGGGATCCGAGCATCTTGCCCAGCGAACGGTCGCTCATCGGGGTTTCGAACAGCCGGGCTTCGAACTTCACCCTTAAGATCCTCCGCACCGCATCGTTAATCCGCTCTTCGGGCACTTCCCCGTCCTCGACCAGCTTCCGAAGAGTCGTCACGAACCCTTTCCAATTATCCGGTTGCATGAACACGTCGATTCCCGCAAGCACTCCCCTTCTAACCGCCTTGGCGAAATCTGGCTCCATCTCTTCGATCCCGTTATAGTCGGAAACGACGATCCCCGTAAAACCAAGCCTCTCCTTCAGCACATCGTTGACCATGCCGCGATGGCCGTGCATCTTCTCTCCGTTTATGCTGCTGAACGAAACCATGACGGACCGCGCTCCCGCTTCGATTCCAGCGGCGTAAGGCGCGATGAGCTTCTGCAATTGAGCTTCCGTCAACACAGCGTCGCCTCTGTCGATTCCCCCTTGAGTCGCGCCGTCGCCTATCCAGTGCTTTAACGTCGCGATCGCCCTTTGATCCCCTAACCAATCGCCTTCTCCCATTTCCCCTTGCATACCCTCGACATAAGACATTCCTAGTTCGGCAACGAGCTCCGGCGTTTCTCCGTAACCTTCGTAAGTGCGACCCCATCGTTCATCCCGAGGCACGCATAAGCAGGGCGCGAAATTCCACGGAATTCCCGTCGCTCTTAACTCGAGAGCCGTAGCCGCTCCGATCCTTCCGACCAGATCGGCGTCGCGAGTCGCGCCCAATCCGATGTTATGAGGGAACAAGGTCGCTCCGTACGCGTTGTTATTGCCATGTACGGCATCGATCGCGTACAGCATCGGAATGCTTAACCGGGTTTGAAGCGCCGCTCGCTGATACGCGTCGATCATCTCGGCCCAAGCGGCGGGTTCGTTAGGAGAAGGCGCCGAACCGCCGGCGCTAAGGATGGAACCGACGCCGTAATCCGCCATTTCCTCCGGAGTGATCGTTCTGCGTTCCGCTTGCACCATTTGCGCGATTTTCTCCGGCAACGTCATTTGCCGCAGCAGCGATTCCACTCTCTCTTCCGTCGGGAGAGAGGCATCAAGATAAGCGGTATCGATTGCAGGTTGTTCCGAAACAACCGATGGCGACGGCGTATTCGTCGCCGTAGGCACTCCTGCCGACGCGTTATCGGCATTCTCTCCGGATTCGTTACTCCATAATAGAAGAATAGCGGCAATGACTAGTAAAATACCGATTGAGATAACCGTAACGCGGAACCTCTTGCTCCTCGTCGACAAAGCGGTCCTCCCCCTTGATATGGGAATGTAAAACGTTTTCAATCTACTCTCGTTGTAACATACATAATCTTGGCATACAAGCAAGATCGATAAACAAAAAAGAGCTATCCCCCGGTCCAAGTCGACCGTGGCGGATAGCCCTTGTTTTCTAGCGGCAAGTATTCGTTAGAACCACACATTCGTGACGACAATCAGCAACACGAACGAAAGCGCGGACAGCCCCATGAACATGCCGCCTTGTTTTTTCCTTAACTGAAAGAAGCGCAGTACGCCTAAGCTCAAAAAAGAACCGATCAGCATGATGAAGATAATTCCCGTAATGAACAACTCGGGAGATACCTCCGTTACGTCGACCTCACCCATTCTCAATACCCCCGTTTACAATAAAACAAGCCGTCTCTTTCCTTCCACTAGCATTATACCGATTTACGATTGGATAAACAATTCGTATTCCGACTTTTCCGGGGGCCTTCTCTTAAATCGAATGACTAACGCCCGATCTTTGTCCAAGACGGCCTTACCCGAACGTGCGTACACTAGGCAAGGGAAACGCGCTACCCGTTTCTTATCGCCCGGAAGCCCGACTATCCTAAGCCGGTCGGGGGTCGCGAAGAGCTGCAGTTGCTTAAGATCGACTTCGGGAGTCAACCGGATGGTTACGCTGACGGTTTTGGCGTTTTGCTTCGTCTCCATCGGGAATGTGCTCTTGCTTTGGGTACGCGCCGCGTTCTTCGAGTTTTGCAAAATGTCTTTGACATATTGATTCAACCAATCGGAATGTCCTCCTCGGTCCCAATCGGCCGCCAGCTTCCAAGGGATGTCCTTGCCCAGCCAGCGCTGAATGTCCTTCCAGTCCGGAAGCGGTCCACTATCGAAAAAAGAACTCACGATTCAATCCCTCCAACGGCCAAACGGCGAGGCGAACGAGGAAGCACCTATCGACACCACCGCCCAGATTTTATTTTTTAACATATGTATGAGCCATTCCTCCTGTGCGCATAACGATTGCTAGATCGTACCGACGAACCTCTGGGCGTCTGCCTTCATACACTGTTCTATGAGCCTAGAACGAAGGAGTCGTTATGCCCATGCCTTGCATTGTTGGCAACGTCAAAATTCTTAGCGTCGGCAGCGGCAGCGTCGTACAGTTCGGGGATACGCTCCAAATTTCCCCGACTAGCACATCCAAAACCTATGCAGGCTCCGGTTCCTTCCTCACGGGGGATCTATCGCGAAGCAACAACGCCGTAAACGCAACGAATACCAACGATCCTGACGTTCAGGACTCCTCCGACAATACGATAGGAGGAAACTCGGGGGTTATCTGATGAATTGGAACATACATCAAACGATAACGATAGGCCAGCTTAGAATAGACGGCGTGACCAACTCCTCCGTGCTGCAGATCGGAAGCGCCGGCAGCATCCAGGCATTATCCCAGCTATATAATACCGGAGGCTTCACGGGACCGGCTCCGGAGCTGGATGAGCTGGGCGAGGCGAGCAGCGCCTTATCCTTAGTGCCGCTCCCCAATCCAACATGAAAGAGGGGATTCCGATGCAGATGCAGATGCCGATGCAGCAGCCTCGCCATTGGAACGTCGTATATCCCCAAAACGGATATCCGCAGCCGCTCCAAGCACCCGTCGGTTCGAATTGGACGGAGCTCCTTCAACGACTCCACCAATCCGAGTTGAAACTTCAGCAGGTGGTCGACCAGTTGGCGAGTATGCAAAAGCAATTAGACGATCTGAAAAACAAGCCCCCGCTGCACATCGAATATCACTTCGACCAGTTAAAAGTGAATCGCCTGGAGGGTACGCTGAACGTCGGCTTATCCCCTCAAGGCATCCAAGGGATTGAATCATTCGAAGCCCCCGATCCCTCTTGCTGGAACGTAAAGCAGGAGAAATCCGAAGGCGATCAATTGCCGATTGGCGCCCTGCAAAACGAAATGTCCGACTATATGAATAACGACGCTTCGTGGGTTCTCCAAGATCTGGAAAAGCAATTCGGAATTAGGCTGGAGGATGATCATCGGAGAAAAATAGTCGAAGACGTGAAGAAGCAGCTGAACGATCGCGTACGATTCTATGCGACTACGATAGCCTATCCGGACAAAGGAACGGATGACGAACGGAAGCGCTGGAACGAATCGGTCAAGGAAAAAACCCGCCGGGATATTCAAGCCGCGTTCTCGGCGTACTTGAGCAAACAGATCAAAACGGAACCGCAGAAAGGAGAATCGGCGTCATCATGACAGCCCCGCCGCCTTATAACCTTAACGTCACCAACGGTCCCGTCTGCGTAGGTTCGATTCGCCTGGTCGGCGTATCCAGTTCTTCCGCCCTTCTGCTAGGCGATACCGAATCGCTAACGTTGTATTCCTACTTCGATACGCCTCCGGAATCCGTCATCGTCGGGCCTTTAGCCCCTCTCCCTGCCCCGCCGGAAGAGGAGCTTTAATGAGTATCCAGTACAGATGCACGACTTTAGCTTGCCTCTTCGTCAATACGGTCAGCTCTTCAAGCACGGTGCAATTGGGAGACGGCCGGAAGAATGATCTCACATCCAAAGCTTTGGCCATTCAGCGCGCCGTGCCTAACAACGTAGAGGACGAATACCGCTTTGCCTCGTACCGAATTTTCTCGCTTCCCAAGCTCACGTTGCTGCCCTGCGCGAATGTTCGATTTCAAAGCCGATCTCCTCTTCCATGCCTTGAAGTCGGCTCGGTCAGAACGCTCGGCGTATCGGCCTCTTCTATATTGCGCGTAGGCAATACCGGTCCTTTGCAAGCCGTTGCCCGAATTAAACACATTCGCCATTTCAATGATCGGGGCATTCGCTGAAAAACAGGGAATATCCGCCCTCCCGGTACAAACGTACAGGATTCCGGTCGCCCCCCGCCATATGCTGACATTGTGATTCGCCATCACACACAACACGAGAACACGGGAGGTTTTCAACAATGGGTTATCCGGTTGCAGGCGCAGCTACTGGTTGTGGGTGCGGTCCTTCTTACGGAGGGGGCATGAGCGCTGCCGCTTTCGCGTTAGTTCTCTTTATCCTCTTGGTCATCATCCTAAGGGCTGGTTATTGATCGACTAATCATTCCACATAAAAACACCTTGCCCGACGGCAAGGTGTTTTTACGTCCATCTATCCGGAAGTCGCCGGAGTAATCTGCCCGAGCTTCAGCGCAAGATGCAGCTGCAGGCGGTCTTCGGGATCGTCCAAGGAGACGCCCAGAATCGACTGGACTTTCTCCAGACGGTAAACGATCGTATTATAATGCGCGTACAGCTTCTCCGATGTCAGCTTAATGTTACCGTTGCATTGGAAGAACATCTCTAAGGTTTCCATAAGCCTGCCGCCGCCCTTGCGGTCCGCCTGCTGCAAAGGCAAGGCGAAGCGGCTAATAAACTGCTCCCTTTCCTCTCCCGAAGGGATGAGATAGAGCAAAGAGTAGACGCCCAGCCCGTCGTATGCCACGACTTCCCCGGTCAGCCTGCACACCTCGGCGACTTGGCGAGCCCGCTTAGCTTGAGCCCAGCTGCCTTGAAGTCCATCCGATCTCTCGGTGACCCTTCCGGCGAATAACATCAGCTCGCGATCGCCGAGCAAAATTCGAAGCTCCATCAGCAGCCGTCGGATCAGTTGCGAGCTTATTTCATCCCTTTCCGCGCCCGCGGGCACGTTCGGCACGATCGGCAGCACCAAAGCCAGGTCGTCGCCGATCGGAGCGGCCAGCAAGCCGTCCACGGAACGCAACCGCTCGGATCGAAGCCTTCTCGCCACCTCTCTAAGCTTCTCGGGAGGTTCCGGAGTCCTCCAGCCGACCAGAATCGCGCACATCGGCGTGCCTTCCGGTATCGGGCAGCCGCATACGTCTGCTCTTAGCTTCCAGTCCGCCTGAGAGACGATTTTGCCGGAAAGCCAATCCTGCAGAAATTGGTCAAGATACTTTCCCTCCACCTCGCGAACCGCTTCCACGTTAGCGAGTTCAAGTCCCACTAGCGAGGAGAGCCGATCCACGCTGAGCGCGTCGATCGGCTGTATGTCCCGATTACGCTCCACTAACACCAAACAAGCTTGCTTCATCTTTCTTGTCGGAATCTGGTGGACGTACGTCCGGTAAGCGTTCTGCAGATGCATAAACCCGTTGCTCGCGCCCCTGCCGACCTGCCGAAATGTGAGCGACTGAAGAAGCGGCCATACTTCCGTCGATTCCGTGCTTCTCAAACTTTTGGACAACCAAGGCTTTTCGTTCTCCCTCACGACCGCTACCGGATTGTCCAGCATATCCTCCATCGCATCCAAGAACGCGTAAAGCCCGTTCCCTTCCAGAAGCAATCTCGTCATGTTTTGTATGCGAATCTGCAAGTCGGCGAGTTGCGAGGTTTCCTGCGCCAACACTCGTTCCATAACCATCTTAACCATCGCCGATAATGAGGTTTCTCCCTGTATTTCGATCAGAGGCAGCCCGGCCTTCTCGGCATCCGCGATAATCTCGGGCGGGACTCGGTCATTGGAATGTTTCTTATGGATTCCAAGGGCGGCGACGCCCCTTATGACGGAATCCGGCACGAGCTGTTTCAGCCGATCCGGCTCTTCCTGGAAAGAATAACCGGACAGAATAAGAAGCTCTCCCGGATTCACCATGGAGATCATGTCAGGAATCTCTACAACGTTTACCCGGGTGATGGCTCTGCGTATGCCTTGAATGCCCGCGAGCAACCGCGCATCCTTCAACAAAGGAAAGGCGAGCAATTCCTCTACCGTAAGTACGGAGTATTCCGAATAGCTTCCTGGGAGCATTTCTTTACGCGGAATCATGGCCATAAGACAGCCTCCTTCTTCTATGCCCAACAGTCAATTTATATGACGCAAATGATTGCATTTCATTTATTAGCACTCTTATGTAATATAATATTACATAATTAGTTGAAAGTCTTTATAGTATTCCACTAGTAATATGGAGTAAATTGTATTGTTTTTTACTATTTCGAATCGGTTCCGCTTGAAATACATTACTTCCGATGACATGTTTCAATAGCTTCTAAACGAGTTTCATCCCCGCCGAGACAACTTTCGGGAAGTCTCCTCATTACTTGTCGAAACCGTTAGGAGAGTGCTATTGTAAACAATTAATACATTTCGCCAAGCGGAAAGAGGAGATCCCGTTGCTGCCAACGTCTTCGCCCACTCATCGGAAGAGATGGAATATTTCGACTATTCTAATCGTTTCTTTCGTCATTATGATTTCTCTCCCCATAAGCTTGATCGCCGCTTATTCCGTTAGATCCTTCAATACGATTCTGCTGGATAACGCGACGTCGCGAGCCATGCAGACGCTGGAACAAATCTCGTATACGGTAGACGCCAAGCTGCGGCTGATGAAAAACACGATCGCGACGATCGCCAACGATCGCGGAATGATTATCGCCGCTTCCTCCGCCCATTTTTCGGAATCGAGGCAAGATCAGCTCGAATTAAGCAGAAAGCTCGAATCCAATTTGCATAGTTACTTCCACTACACTCCCGACGTTCTATCCGTAGTGTTCACTTTTAACGACAACGGGGCTGCGAGCTACAAACAAAACTTATCCATTGACGAAGCAGGAATGCGCGCTCAACCTTGGTATCAAGAGATTCTTCATGACAAAAATAAAGTGCATATCATGGGAGCCGAGACGAATTCGGGCATGTTCAACGATAACGATAACTACATAAGCGTCGCGGTTGCCCCGAACTACAGTATGACTTTCTTCAAAGTGGAAATGATTTATTTCGTTTTTAACGCGGCCGAAATCACGGAACTCCTCAAAACCGAAGTTTCCGATGCCGGAGACGGCTTCGTCCTGAATGCATCCGGCTCTGTCGTCGCTTCGACTAACGAAGCCGCGATGAAAGACGGCCTAAGCTCGAACCCCCACTTCCGGCAAGCGATCGCGGGAACAAGCGGCAATTACGTAGAGAATATCGACGGCAGACAATCGTTCATCGTCTATCGCTCCTCCGAGCAAGGGTTCAAGTACATTCAAGTCTATTCGTATAGCAACATGGTAGAGCAAATCAACACGATGTATAAGCGGATATTGGCGCTGTCCGCCGCCGGCCTGATCGTATTCCTGCTCGTCTCCTATCTGCTCGTACGCAGCATCGTTAAACCGATCGGTTCGCTCGTGAATCAGATGGCTGCCGTTAAAGCTGGCAACCTCAAGGCTAAGATCAAGGAATCCGGCCCTATCGAAACCTACGTGCTCGGAGTGACATTCAATGAGATGGTGTCCCGACTGAAATCGTCGATCCAAGAAATCGAGGACAAGGAAACCCAGAAAAGGCTAGCGGAGATCGCCTCCCTTCAATCGCAGATCAACCCGCATTTCCTGTTGAACACCTTAAATACGATTAAGCTGATGGCCAGCATCTCGAATGCGGTCAATATCCAGAAAATGACCGAAGCGTTGACCAAGCTTCTCTCTTCCGCCTTCAATCGCGGCGGCATGTATACGACCGTCGAGGAAGAAATCAAGCTGCTCGACTATTACGTGCAGATCATGAAGATCAGGTACGGAGACCAGTTCGACATCCGCTATGAGATCGATCCCGAGACGAGCTCGAACCGAATTTTGAAGCTGTTGTTGCAGCCGATCGTCGAGAATGCCATTATCCACGGTCTTCACGAGAGGGAGACGAGAGGGTTAATCCTCGTGTCCGGCGAAACCCGTCGACACGATTGCCAAATCGTTATTCGCGACAACGGGAGAGGAATGAGCCCCGAGGTATTGCGTAAGTTGCTGGATTCTACGGAAACGAACGTTCAAGAAAGCTTTAACGGCATCGGTTTGAAGAACGTCCATGACCGGTTGAGATTGAACTACGGCCCTCTATACGGCATCACCATAGAGAGCGAGCCGAATCAGGGAACGACCGTCACGGTCGTATGGCCTAATCTTCGAGGAGATGACAAAGATGCTTAGAGTATTAATCGTGGACGACGAGCCGATCTATAGGCTCGCGTTAAGGGAACTCATACGTTGGGACGAATACGGATGCGAGATCGCCGGAGAAGCTTCGAACGGTAAGGACGCGTTAAGAATGATCGCTCCGCATCGCATCGACTTGGTCATCGCCGACATTCAGATGCCCATCCTTTCCGGCATCGAGTTTCTGAAGCAGCTAAGAGAGACGGAAGAAGGCAGGAAAACGGCCGTTATCGTTCTAAGCGCTTATTCCCAGTACGATTACGTCCGCCAAGCCTTCGTATACGGCGCGCACGACTACATCATCAAAGAGGATCTGAACGCGGAGCATGTCGGGGAAGTCATTCAGAAGACGGTTCGCAAAATAGGCGAAGCGAACGACCTCCAAGAGCAGAAACAGCTAGAAAGCCTTGCGCGCGTAGAGCAGATCAGGGAAGAAACGTTTCGTTCGCTGATTTTGTCGGAACAAACCCTGACGGAGGAAGAAGACGCAGGTTCCGAATGGCTATTATCCTCGGCAGGTTCCCGGCATATCGTAAGTTGCTTGCTAATCGACCGGCAATCCCATCAAGGGGACAAGGATTTGGACAAGCACCGCAGCCGCCTGATCGCCCATTCTATTCGCCAAGTCGCGGACGTCTATCGCGTGGATTCCGTCATCTCCCAAATCGGCAAACGGGAATATGCGCTATTATTCCGCATTCCGGGACAGATCGGAGAACTTCAAGCCCGAGAGATCGTTTCCGAGATGGCAAACAAGATCATTCACCATATACGCGACTATATGAATCTGGAGACGACCCTAGGCATATCGCGAATTTGCGGACATTATTCGTCTTGGGGAGAACAGCATAAGCTAGCCAAGCAATGGGCGGAAGCCAGATTCTATCTCGGTTCCGGGCGAGCTTATTTCGAAGAGGATATTACCGTGTATCCGAGTACCCTTCCGAATCCCGTCTGGAACGCCCCCCAGCTGTTGCGTCATTTAGAAACCGGCAATCCGGAGTGGCGGAAGCTGCTGGATGAGGGCATGGCCGTTCTCGCCAACGCATGCGGAGTTCCCGTCGAGCAAACGTTGCACGTATACCAGGCGCTGCTCTGGGAAATCAGTTCGTTGCTCTATTCCAAAGGACTTAACTGGGTCAGCATCGGCGAACAAGAATCTCCCGTCGAGCGATTAGCGCATTACGAGCAGGCGAGTCAGTTGAATATCTCGTTCCGCTCGCTCATTCAATCCGTCTTCGATAACGTCGATCCCAAAAAAAGGATCCTGGAAAACTCTCCGCCGTTAGTCGATAAGGTGAAAAAGTGGATCGACCGGCACTATCAGGAACCGATTTCTTTGTTGAGCGCTAGCGAAGCCGTCGGAATCAGCGAAAGTTATTTAAGCAAAATTTTCGCCAAGGAAACCGGGGAAACGTTCGTCGAATACGTAACGCGCACAAGAGTAGAACAGGCTATCCTGTTCATGAGCAGCGGAATGAAAATCTACGAAATCGCCGAGAAAGTCGGTTATCCGAACCAAGGCCATTTCAGCAAAATTTTCAAAAAAGTAACCGGAAAAACGCCGCTTGAATATCGGGAAGAGAAATTATCCAAGTAATCTCTCTCCCGCGCCGAGGATAAAAAGAGAGAAAAAAAGAACAAGGATGTTCATATGAAAGCGCCCTCATTCCCGATACAATCAGTTTCGAAAGCGATTACAACCAACCACTGGGAGGGTTTACAAAATGAAAAGAAAGTCAAAAGTCACCCTGTTGCTGACGGCCATGCTCGCGTCGTTCACCGTCATTACGGCATGCGGCGGCAGCAACGAACAAGGGGCATCGTCCTCGTCTTCTCCATCGCCCGCGGCATCGCAGTCCGCATCCTCGTCCGCCAATAAAGAAAAAGTAACGTTAAAAATGGCGATTTGGGATGTCAACAACGATTTCCTTACTTATCTCGATGAAAAAGTCAAAGAATACACTGCGGTAGCTTCGAACGTAAAAGTCGAGCTGGAAACCTTCAAATCCGACGGAGACTATCTGCAAGCCATGAAGGTTCGCGCGACGGGCAACGAACTTCCCGACATCATGGGACTCAAGCCGAACTGGCTGCACGATTTTCAAGAACAATTGCTCCCGCTGGACGGAGAAGCGTATCTGGCCAAAAATAAATACGCGGATAAATTCGCGATAGACGGCAAAGTATACGCGGTTCCGATGATGGCGTTTCCCGAGCTCGTCTATTACCACCCGAGCATTTTCCAGGAGTTGAACCTGCAAGTTCCGACGACTTGGCCGCAATTCGTCGACGTTCTGACTAAAATCAAAGACAACAGCAAATACATCCCTTACGCCATGGGCGGCAAGGATGCATGGCCGGATTATCCGTTCAACGAATTTCTTCCGCAGATCGTATCCGGTTCCGAAAGCTATCTTAGCGACATGGCGAAGGACGATCAGCCTTTCTCCGAAGGCAAACCGTTCCACAAAGCGTATAAGCAAATCGAACAACTGTACTCCAGCAACGTCATGGGGCCCGATCCGCTGGGCATTAGTTGGGATCAAGCAACCGATCTGTTCTCTTCCAAGCAAGCTGCCGTCGTTGCCGCCGGATCGTGGTTCGCTCCTACTTACGAATCCAAGGTCGGCAATATCGACGACCTCGCCGCTTTCCCGATGCCTTATCGCGAATCGGAAAACGAACCGCTTAAGCTCATGATGTTTACCGACCACTTCTACGGCATTACGAACGGCTCGGATCATCAAGACGAAGCCAAAGCGTTCCTAACCTGGTTCTTCTCGCCTGACGTCTATCAAACTTACATCGACGCTCAGAAGCTCGTATCTACGTTCGAAGGCGTGGAGTCCAACGTTCCTTTCCTGAACGCGTTCTTCGCGAGCAACAAGAACGAATCGTTCAGCTATATTCCTGGAGATGCGGAATACACAAGAATTACGAACGCCATTCAATTGGACGTGAAGGCGATCGGCCAGGATATGATGGCCGGGAAGAAAGTAGACGACATCCTGCCTGACCTGAACGATAAATGGGCGAAAGCCAAAGCCTCCAAGTAATGAAGCTCGACCGCTAGCCTCCATAGACAAAATAGAAACCATTACGACTGGAGAAAGCCTCTTCCGAGGCTTTCTCCAAATGATTAAGGGGATGTGGAATGAGTTATTCGTTGCAAAAGAAGCTGGTCGTCGTCTCGTTTCTGTTCGTGCCGGTTACCCTGCTTCTCCTCTTCCTGCTCTATCCATCGCTTCGTTTGCTGCAATTCAGCTTGACGGATTGGAACGGAATCAGCAAGAGCTTTAACTACGTTGGCATTGACAATTACATTGACGCCTTCAAAAATCCGGACGTATGGAAAGCGCTCACTAACAACTTCCTTTATTTCGGCATTCACGCGGTTTTCATCCCGCTGGAAGTCATGGTGGCCGTATTCCTGAATAACAAGATGCGGGCAAGCAACTTTTTCAGATCCATCGTTTTTATGCCTTATATCTTAAACGGCGTAGCCGTCGCCTACTTGTTCAGCTTCCTCTACAACCCGATCAACGGCCCGATTAACGCTTTACTTGAAGCAATCGGATTGGAAAGCTGGATTCAAAACTGGTTAAGCGACAAAGGCGTCGTCAACTACTCGCTGATCGTCGTCTCCTTGTGGAGATTCAGCGGATTGCACGTCATCTTGTTTCTCGCCGGGCTGCAATCGATCCCGAACGATCTGTACGAAGCCGCGACGATCGACGGTGCCGGCCCCGTGAAAAAGTTCGTGCATATCACCCTCCCGGGCATCTCCCGAGTGATGGAAATCGTCCTGTTCTTGAACGTCCGGGGCGCCCTGCAAGTGTTCGATATTCCGTTCCTTATGACTCAAGGAGGACCGGGGCTTGCAAGTACGACCTTTACGGTATATACCATTCAAACGGCATTTAAGTACAATAATTACGGTCTTGCCTCGTCGTTGGCGATTATCCTTATGCTGATGATCATTTTGTTCAGTTACTTCCAAAGCAAATTGTTCAAAGGGAAAGGGGATTAACATGAAACTTAACGCACAAACCCGTTCCCTCCCGTTAATGTATCTCTTGTTCGCGTTCATCTCCGTCATCGTGCTTTTTCCGATCCTGATCAACGTTTTGACAGCCTTCAAGTCGCCGGGGGATCTCATGAGCTCGTCTCCGCTCGCCTTACCCAAAACCTGGAGCTTCGACAATCTGAAGACGGCTTTCGAAAAAGGGAATATGCTGATCGGATTCAAAAATACGGGTATTCTGGTCTTGGTCAGCGTGTTCCTGAACACGATTCTCGGGGCGATGACGGCCTACGTTCTGAACCGCTTCGATTTCCGCTTCAAGAAGGTCATCATGGGCATGTTCATCGTTGCCATGGTCGTTCCGTTCTACACGACGGAAGTAGCTCGGTTTCAGATTATCAAAAGCTTCGGATTATATGATTCGTTAGGCGCGCCGCTGCTCATCTACGCCGGAACCGACTTGTTGCAAATCTTCATTTTCTTGCAATTCATCGAGAAAATCTCGTCGCAGCTGGACGAGAGCGCGATGATCGACGGGGCGTCCTATGTCAGTATCTTTACTCGAATTCTCTTCCCTTTATTGCTGCCGGCATCCGCGACTCTCGGCATCATCAAAGCGGTCGATATCATGAACGACATGTACATTCCCTATTTGTACATGCCTTCCAAAGAACTGCATACGTTATCGACGTCGCTGATGTCGTTCGTCGGGCAACGGGCTTCCAGTTTCGAGCAGCTATCCGCGGCCATTCTAATCGTACTGATCCCGACGTTGCTGCTCTATTTATTCCTTCAACGATACGTTTTCTCGGGAATTACCGCCGGAGCGGTCAAGGAATAATCGTTGTCCATACGATAATAAAAACAGCCCCGGTTGTCCGTTGCTTCGAACGGGACGATCGGGGCTGTCGATTTATTCGCTCATCGGGTCGGTTGCCCGCAAGCCGGACAATAATGACTATCCGCGTATAAAGGCGTACCGCAGCTATTGCAAATCTGGCGCTGGTCGACATGAGCCTTGACAGGCTCATCTTCCTGCGCCGTCTCGGAGACGTCGTTCGAATCTTCGGGAACGACGGGGTCTACCTGTACCGGAGTTTTCTCCAACTCGACCGGTATCGGATCCGGGAACCGATTGCCGCAGGATGGACAGAACCGGGTATCTTCCGGCAACCGTTTGCCGCACACGCAATCCTTCTCGTTGCGAATCGATTTGATCCGATCGTTCAAGGCGTCGATCTCTAATCGAATAGCGGTGATTTCCTCGCATCTCGTAACCACCTTCGATTGCGCCAAAGACAAGTCGTGGGCTTGATATCCATCGTATACGGATTCGCCGATGAGAGCGAACAATTTTTCGATTTCCTTGCGTTTGCCGGATATTTGCGAGTTTAATCTCGTGATCTCGACGGTTTGTTGCGCTTTCTCGGTTGCCGTTGTTACTCCTTTGCTAACCGTGTCCGTAATCTTCTTAAAGAAACTCATCCTCACTCACTCCTCTCTATGCCTATTATCTCATACGGCGCAGCTTTTATCATGGTTCCATAAGTCTTAATTCAGCGAACAACAAAACGACTCCTCCGCGGCCGAAATCGGCTTGCGCGAGGAGTCGCCCTGTATTCTTATCCCTTATGCGTCTAATTTAATGATCCACAAGTCCCGGCCTGCGAGCTCGACATCGCCCGTCAGACGTTTATCGGTCAATAAATCGGTCCCGGCCTGAAGACCCAGAGAAACTCGGGAAGCTTCGGCGTTATGATTCAACACGAACAGGTACTTCGCTCCGTCCTTCTCGCGCAACGATGTTTCAATGCCTACGGGAGAGGAAGCCACTAACGGTTCGATTCCGCGCTCGGCGCAGAGCTTAGGCAGCCAATCTTGAAGGAATGCCGCTTCGGGACTCGTCGCCACGTACCAAGCTTCCCCCGCACCGAATTTATTCACCGTCAACGCCGGCATTCCTTTGTAGAAGTCTTCTCCGTACTCGGCCACTACGGAAGAGCCTTCGGGATGAATCAGATCGCACAGCATCCCGCAGCCGTAAGACTCCTTCAACCCTTCGGACGAAGCGGTCACGATCATCCGATTGCTCTGGGAAGGAAGCAAAGCATCGATTTCCTCCGACCAGATGCCGAGCAATTTCCGCAGCTCGCCTGGGTATCCGCCAAGCGTAACGATATCGTTCTCGTTGACGATTCCGCTGAAATAAGTCGTAATGAACGAGCCTCCAGCTTGAACGTACTCTTCCAGTTTTTTGGCAACGCCTGACTTGACCATGTACATTACGGGAGCAATAACGAGGTCGTACCCGCTAAAATCCGCATCCACGCCGATCACGTCTACGGCAATGTTCGCTTGGTAGAGCGCGTCATAGTATTTATGCAGCTCTTCCACGTATTTCAACGCGATGGTCGGACCGCTGGACAGCTCCACCGCCCACCAGTTGTCCCAATCGAATAAGATCGCGACTTTCGCTTGGACACGCGAATCGAGAAGCGAATCTCCTAGCTTGAACAGTTCCGAACCAAGTTCCGCGCATTCCCGGAATACCCGCGTATTCTCGTTGCCGACATGCTCGATGACAGCCCCGTGATATTTCTCGCAAGCTCCGATAGAACGGCGCAATTGGAAGAACATGACCGTATCCGCGCCGCGGGCAACCGCTTGATAGCTCCACAGCCTCATGACTCCCGGGCGTTTCAAGGAGTTGTACGGCTGCCAGTTTTGCTGGCTTGGCGTCTGCTCCATCAGCATGAACGGCTGACCTTCTTTAAGACCGCGCATGAGATCGTGCATCATCGCCGTATAGCTGTAAGGCGTGTCCAACGACGGGTAGTTGTCCCACGAGACGACGTCCATATGCTTGGCCCATTTATGGTAGTCTAACTCCTTGAACGCGCCCATCAGATTCGTCGTAACCGGAATGTTCGGCGTGAACTTCTTAACCGCGTCGTATTCCAGCTTGTACGCTTCTAACAGGCTGTCCGATTGGAACCGGCAGTAATCGAGCGAGATTCCTTGAAAATTCGTCGCCGTGCGTCCGTTCCAGCTTCTCCACTCTTCGCTCAGCACGTTCGGAGGCACGATCTCGTCCCAATCGTAGAACGTATGGCCCCAGAAACTGGCGTTCCAAGCTTTGTTCACCGCCGCGATCGAACCGTAACGCTTTTGCAGCCATGCGCGGAATGCTTCCGCGCAATTATCGCAGTAGCAATAACCGCCGTATTCGTTGGAAATATGCCAGATAAGAAGCGCGGGATGATCCTTGTAACGTTCCGCGAGCTTCTCCGCCATCCGAACCGAATACTTCCGATACGTCGGGCTGTTCGGGCAAGAGTTATGGCGTCCGCCGAACTTCCGTTTGCGGCCTTCGAAATCGACGCGCAAGACGTCCGGGTATTTTTTCGCCATCCAAGCAGGGTGAGCCGCCGTGCTCGTCGCCAAGCATACGCCCACGCCGTCCGCGTGAAGCTTGTCCATCATTTCGTCGAGCCAGCCGAACTCATAAGTATCTTCATCGGGTTGATTGTTAGCCCACGCGAATACGTTTAACGTAGCCACATCGATTCCCGCCAGCTTAAACATTCTTAAATCTTCATCCCAGACCGGCTTTTCCCATTGATCGGGGTTGTAATCTCCGCCATACCAGATTTTCGGTTTCTGAGCATTGATCATTCGGACACCTCATGTTCGCAATGTGGTAAAATGTCGTTCCTTCTCTTATTATATGTTTAATCAATCCGCTATCCTATATAATAAAAGCGAAATCACATATAACAATATGGAGGTTCAACCATGTTACGCAGAACCGTCTTTCCCACTCCGCCCGAGTCGTTGCCCTTGCAGATGGAAACGATCGGCGTGAACCCCGAACAAGAATATATTCATAGGCCGGAAGGATATCCTTGCTTCCATTGGCTCCAGACGATCGAAGGAGAAGGAGAGATCAACGTTCAAGGAACCGTCTTCAAGCTTCCCGAGCGCTCGGGAGTTCTTCTCCATCCCCATGTCCAGCATTTCTATTTCGCCCGGAGCGCGATTTGGAAAACTTACTATGTCACCTTTACGGGTACGATGGCGTCCAGCCTCGCGATCGAACTGCACGGATCCCTATCCGACAAGATCCAGTGGGATCGGGACGATAACGAGATTACGCCGCAACTGGAACGCATTCTTCTGCTGGCCGAATCCGGCACGGATGCGTCGGGATGGAAAAGCTCCGCCGAATTGTATCGTTTCCTAACCTTGCTCAAAACAAACGGAAGAAAAAACCATCTCCCCTCCTTGTCGCGCAGATTGGAGCGGATTCAGCAATTGCTCGATTGGCTGGAAATAGAATATGCCAACCCCGACCTGGGGTTGGCAAAAATGGCCGAGCGGCTGAACATCGGAGTACGACAACTCAACGAGAGGTTCCGCGAATTGTTCGGTCAAACCGCTTACGCTTATTTAATTCAGCTAAGGCTTCGCAAAGCGAAGGAATGGCTGCCCGCCCGTCCGGAATGGACGGTTCGCCAGATCGGCGAGGCGGTCGGGTTCCGCGATGCCAGCCACTTCGTCGCCACCTTCCGCCAGAAAGAAGGCATGACTCCCGAGAAATATCGGAGGCTTCACGGTTCGACTCCCTTATAACAAACTTAAGCGCCTATTTCATAACCGCAGAACGTTTGAGATGGTGGCTTCCCAGCAGGAAGAGCGTGACGTACACGATAAGAATAAGAGTACCGAACAAAATCGTGAATATCGCCGCGTTTCTGTTAATTCCCTCCACGATCCCGCCGATCAACCGGAACGGATTAAACAGCACGTCCCAGCTATTCAAGCGAATCACGCGACCCAGATAAACGCCGAAGCCTCCCAGAAAAGCGACGACCAACACGAAAATCCAGCCAAACCATGCGTTAACGTAGTAACTGACGATGGAATGAAAATGCCGCATGGAGAGATAACCTAGCAACAGGCCGCACCAAGAGAATAGGAAGAACAAAACAAGATCGTACCAGAAGCTTAATCCTTTATCTTGATGCGCGAAATAATTCGGGTTGGATACGAGATGTATGAAATCGGTCGTCAAATAAGGCGCATTAGGATATAGAAGCAGCCAAGCCGTCCCTAATAACGCAAGGCATACTGCTAAATCCCTTCCTTTGGCGATTCTAGCTAGCAGCAATGCCGACATCGAGACCAGCAACGGAAGCCAAGCAAGAAAAAGATTCCAAAGCAAGAAGCGATACTGGAAATAATCGACTTCTTGAATCTCGCGCACGTAGATGAGCAAACCGCATAATACCGACGTCCCGATCAATACGAAGAATAACGGATCGAAGATCGGCTTCGCGAATATCGGCACGTCAGGCCTTTCCATTAGTTGACCGCCTCCCTCGACAATATCGCCCTCAATATATACATTTTGTATCATTCCTGACAAAGATGCAATACCGAGAAACTTGTAGTCAAGATAAGCTTACCCCTTTGGACAATTCGCGAACCCGGCAAGCTACTGGCTGCTTCGATTTAGTAGGAACCGCGAATATGTTCATAGACGCGTTCCGTGTAGAAAGCGCTCAATCGTTCTAGCTCCGTCTTCGCGAAAGACGGAACGGCCTGCGCGGCAAGATTGTCTTCAACTTGACGAACGTTCTTGAAGCCCGGAATGACGCAAGAGATTTCCGGTTGATCCAGAATCCAACGCAACGCCGCGCGAGTCATATTTTCGCGTCCTTCCGCAATCCAAGCTAATTCGCGCGACAGCTCCACGCCTTTGGCGAAAGGCAGTCCCCCGAAAGTCTCGCCCACGTTGAAATGCTGTCCGTCCCGATTGAAGTTTCGGTGATCTTGGTCTTCGAATTTCGTCTCCGCCGAGAATTTGCCCGTCAGCAAGCCGCTGGCGAGAGGCAACCGGACAAGCAGGCCGACTTCGCGCTCCTGCGCTTTAGGCAGCAACTGCGCGAGAGGTTTCTGACGAAGCAGATTGAAGATAATTTGCAGCGCTTGTACCCCGGGTTGATTCAGGCAAAACAAACCTTCCTCGACGCTTTCCACGCTGACGCCGTACGCCCTGATTTTTCCTTCGGATTGCAGCTTGTCCAGCGCCTCGAATACGGATCCTTCCTGCAGGATCGCCAGCGGCGGACAATGAATCTGATACAGATCGATCGCCTCCCGGTTTAGTCGCTTCAAGCTTCCTTCGCACCATTCGCGAATCCGCTCTTCCGAGTATGTCGCGGGGTCATGGATGTCGCCGGCCCGGCAGAACTTCGTGGCGATATAAATCCGGTCTTCCTTCCCTTTCGTCGCCTGCGACAACAACCGTTCGCTTTTCCCGTCGCCGTATACATCGGCGGTATCGAAGAAGTTGACGCCCTCGTCCATCGCTTTGTCCAGCGCGCGCAACGATTCTTTCTCGTCCGTCTGGCCCCACGATCCTCCGATCGCCCATGTTCCAAAACTAATTTCGCTGACGTTCATTCCCGTTTTCCCGAGTGGACGATATTTCATTAGCCGTAACGCTCCCTTTTTATGCAGTTTGTTATGAACACGCGTTCATTGTTACTAATCCATTCTAACAGATCTGAGCCGTTCAGTGAATTACGGTTCGATCAAGGTTTACAGTTCGACTCTCAAGGTGCCCAGCATCTTGGCGAATTTCGGATCGTGGTAGGATAAGAAAAGACTTTCCCGCGTATCGAGGGCGGAAATTTGTTCGATATCGTCCGCGCTCAACTCAAAATCGAAAACGTCGAAGTTTTCGACAATCCGCTCTTTTCTCACCGATTTCGGAATGACAACGACTTCACGCTGAACAAGCCAGCGCAACACGACCTGGGCGACGGACTTGTTGTGTTTTTCCGCGATCGAGGTCAGCACTTCGTTGCCGAACATGTTGTTAAGCCCTTCAGCGAACGGCGCCCACGACTGGTGTTGAACTCCCTGCTCTTTCATAAAAGCGGCGCTCTCAGTCTGCTGGTAGAACGGGTGCGTTTCGATCTGGTTGACGGCGGGAACGATTTCGTTATGCACGATGAGGTCCATCAGACGGTCGGGCAAGAAGTTGCTGACGCCGATCGCCTTGATCTTGCCTTCGCGGTACAGGTCTTCCATCGCACGCCAAGCGCCATAGTAATCGCCGAACGGCTGGTGAATAAGGTACAGATCGAGATAGTCGAGCCGTAGCTTATTCAACGATTTGGCAAACGCCAGCTTGGCACTCTCGTAGCCGGCATCCTGAACCCAGAGCTTGGTCGTGATGAACAGCTCCTCACGCGGTACGCCGCTGCGCTTGATCGCGCGTCCGACCGCTTCCTCGTTCAGATAACCGGCGGCTGTATCGATCAGGCGGTAACCGGTCATCAGCGCTTCATATACCGCGTTTTCGCATTCTTCAGCATCGGGAATCTGGTAGACGCCGAAGCCGATGATCGGCATTTTCACTCCGTTGTTCAATGTTACGGTTTGCATTGTAACTCCTCCCAGTGTTCGAATGTATAACAGCAAACGGCGCGTATCCCGGGAATCGGGCACTGCAGCGGGAATTCCGCTTACGGCTGATTTGCATTACAATAAGCTTAGAACCTTCGTGTTACACGAAGTCAAGCCGTCTTCAAAAATTTATTTTCCTAGGAGGATTTCACATGCATACGGTCAAAGAAGCCGCCCAGATAACGGGACTCACCGAGCACGCCGTGCGCTTTTACACGGATAAAGGCCTAGTTCCAAGCGTACAGCGCAATCCAAACAACATTCGGTTGTTCGACGAAGAATCGATCAACTGGCTGCATGGCGTCAAATGCCTCAAGCAATCCGGGATGCCGATCGAAGCCATTAAAATGTACGTCGATCTCTGTCTCGAAGGGGATTCGACCATTCCGCAGCGCTGCAAACTCATGATGGAGCATAAAGAAGCGTCGCTCGTTAAGCTCGAAGAAGCCAAACAGCACGTTGCCCATTTGGAACAAAAAACCGCTCTATATCAGGCCATTCTGGAGCACCGCTCTCCGGACACGACCAATCCCGGCAATTGGGACAAAATTCAGCATCTGCATTGTGACGTATTTTACTCTCCCTCCGTTCGGAAGGCGTGAGAGATATTCGTGAGCACATCAACCGCTCTGAAGAACATTAGACTGACGTTGAGTCATGATTAACCTCGTACCCAGTATGGCTACCGACAATCTTGAGGATATAAATTGAGCGCCATTCCATGTCATAAGGTTTTCGACATACCCTAATGTGTCGGAGTTAGAGGTACCAATAATACGTTGAAAAGCAAGTAAATCATAACCCATGCTTTTTTCGTTTGTAACGATGGGATACAATGCGCCAACGGCAAGAACCTCACCTTTGATCGGCCGTTTAAGTTTACCATTTTCGTAGTAATACTGTGATAAATAGTCATAACCTTTATAACTAATGTCTATCGTAAATAGCACGTCAAGTTGAGGACTCCCTACACTCACTTTGTAAAAATCTTCATAATTCACATTGAATTTATGCTCGTTATTATATTTTTCAACATCAAACATTTCATGCAGAATGTTATTCTTGAAGGAATAGATATAAAAGATGCCATATCCGCCGCTTCCTCCAGTATCTATGCTGACTAAAATGTCCATTACGTTATCCTTGGAAAAATCCCCAAGGAATAGCCTAGCATGATATCCCGCATTGTTTTGAAGATTTACCGTCGTACTTTGATTAGAGCGTCCATCTTGAATAATAAGCGTGATGTTATCCGCAAAGATTCCATCAGGTTTATTTCCGTACAAATACACGTTATCCATTATTCCGTCCCCGTTTACATCTCCTTGCTTCCTATCTAGCAAAGCAATGCTTCTGGAATGAGTATAGTTACTATGCTCATGCTTTTGAAATTGTCCGTACAAATTAAACATCCCCTATTCATAAGTCAAATACCCTGTTTTTAAAAATATGTAGGTTAATAACTATATGATTGTGTAGATGCCCATGTAGGTGAAATGCTGCCCATTCGCGAAAAAAAGGCTGGCGCAGGAATAATTCCCTGCACCAACCTTTTCACCCCGTTCAAGAAGACGACTTCAATTGCTCCAGCTTGCGCACGTATTTGCATACCGTGGATACGTAAGTGGCATGCGACCAAGTCAAAGGCGCGACCGAGATCGGCGTTCCCGATTCCGGATGGACTTGTTCGGGAAGATTGCCTCCCGGGAGAGCGAACGTCGTTACCTTCTCCAGCGTCCTGCGCGGCTCCGCCAAGTCGTCCGGCGATTTAGCCGTTTCGATCTGGAAGTTCGCCACCCACAACGTACAAATAATCCATGGATTGCCCGGTATTTTGTCGATGTCGTCGGATTGCCGGAAGTAATAATCGTTCGTGTATCTCGCGATCCCCCCTACATCCGTCTGGATGCGAAGCTTCTCCGAAATCGCATGCATCGTGCGGGTTACCCTCTCGTCTTCCGCGGGGAATACCTCGAACTCGAACAATCCGAACAGACTGCTCTCCACCGTCATGTCCTTCACCCACCGGCCGTCCTGGTAGACAAGGCCCCGCGCGTATCTTCCGGCTTCTTCATCCCACAAATGAGTTACGATGCCCTGCTTCATCCGCTCGGCCACGACGCGATATTGGTCGCTGCGATCGTAATCTCCGAACAAATCGGCGAAATAAGCGGCAGCCATCAGACCGCCGTATACGGACGCCACCGTGTACGTCCAGATTCCGTAGCGTTCCTCCCACAGATCGTAGCTCGGCTTCGGCAGACCCAGATCGGGCTCCATGTATTCGCACAAGAACGCCGAAGCTTTCCGGATCAACGTGCCGTGCAACGCTTGAGACAGCTCGATCTCCCCGTGCCTCGCGTAATCTTTCCAGAGCGCGTAAAGCACGAGCGCCGTCTCGTCCTCTTGGATCGGCAAGCGCGGAACCCCTTGCACGACATAAGGATGCCAGCTCGAGCCTACCGTTCCGTCCGGATTGTACTTATGATGCAAATACCCTTCCGGGGACAGGTGGCGTCCGCAAAAATGGAAAAACGGCGCGATCGTTCCATGATAGCCGGCCAGCGACATCGCGTCCGCGATCAACGCTCCGTCCCTTGGCCACATGTAACTGTAATGATCCCTGTTATATTGCAAAATATCGGTATCGTTCGCGGCTAATATGGCTCCTCTTTCGTCGATCTGAGTTCTTACGATAAGCAAGCTGTGCTTGAACTGTCTGCTGACATGCGCAGGCAGATCGCCGAAGCGCTCCCCGACCTTCGCCAGCCAATGATTCCAATAAATCACGATACGGCTTAACAGCTTCTCCGGATGGCTTTCCTGCACATACTGGTCAAGCCGTTTTACTTCTTCCATATCGGTACCCACGGACATCCAGTAGTAAATCGTCTTCTCATTCCCCGGCGGGACGATCGTGCGGAAGCTGATCGTACTGTCTACGGAGCCTTGCGAGATGGCATTTCCCATCAGCTCGCCGTCCTCCGCGTCCCTCCAAGTTCCTTCGGCGGATTGGAACCGTTTGACGCCGGTCGAGAATTGGTAAATGCCGCCTTGCTCGGATCTGCCGTTGAACATGAAATAAGAGGAGCGCTTGTAATGAAACAACGTCCGATTGCCCGGATAGAAGGCCGCCGTATCCCCGACCTCGTTGCCGTCGATCATCAGGTCATTGTGGAAAAACACCCGGACATCCTTATCGGTATCGCCTAAATTCCGAACCACAACGCGTTTCAAGTAAATGCATTCCCGCTGATGGATGCCGTCGTTTAGTTGTAGCTCCAGCCCTAATCGTTCATGGCGGGCGGTGACGTTCGTGACCAGAGAGTCCTCGATATACCCGAGATCGATCGTCCATTCCGGATCATCCAGCCATGCGAATGTCCCGTTGCACCATATCCCGAAGCGGCACGCATGACCGCCCACATGATTTAACTGGCCTACGTACGGAAAATAAACGTCGCGAATAAAACAGCTGCTGTCCAAATTGACTAGCATTTTCCCATTTCCAATGACAAGATGACGTGCCATGCCAATCCCTCTCCTTCTTAGCTGACGAGTTCGCGATATAGTTTGTAATATAAACGTGCCGAGGATTCCCATCCATAATCCTTCTTGGCGCCGTTAGCCACGATCCGGTTCCAATGCTCTTCATTGCCGTAGAAAGACAAAGCTCGACGAACCGTAAACAGCAAATCGTGCACGGTGGCAGGCCCGAAGGTAAATCCGGTCCCTGTTCCGGTATATTCGTTATACGATTCCACTGTGTCTCGCAAGCCACCCGTTTCCCTTACGATCGGAACGGTACGATACCTCAAGGCGATCAATTGGCTTAAGCCGCATGGCTCGAACCGGGAAGGCATCAAGTACATATCGGACGCCGCGTAAATTCTCCGGGCCAAGCCTTCGTTAAAGCCGAACCACAGCGCGATTTTGTCGGGATGGCTCAGCAGCGCGCCGCGCAGCATCTCTTCGATCTCATGGTCCCCGGAGCCGAGTACGACCAATTGTATGTTTTCCTTCATCAGCTCCGGCAATGCCGCCCCGATCAGATCGAAGCCCTTCTGGCTCGTTAATCGCGAGACGACGCCGAACATCGGAACGGAGGCGTCTACCGGCAATCCCAGCTCCTCTTGCAACGCTGATTTGTTCTGGCGCTTCTTGGCGACGGAATTCCGATAGGGGACGGCCAAATGGGGATCGTTCATCGGATCGTAGACTTCGGTATCGATCCCGTTCAAGATTCCCCATAGGTCGTGCGAACGCTGCCGGATGACGCCGTCCAACTTCTCGCCGTACTCCTCCGTCTGAATCTCGTAGGAATACGTATTGCTTACGGTAGACAGCTTGTCCGCAAAACGGAGACCCGCTTTCATGCAGCTCGCCGCGCCATAGAACTCCAGGCTGTCTCCCGTGAAGGAGTCGTCTCCCGTCGCCAGCAGATCCTGCAGCAGCTCCCGCGAGAAGACGCCTTGATATTGCAAATTATGAATGGTGAATACCGTCCGAATGTCTCGATATCCCGGATGATACGCATACCTGGTGCGGAGTAAAAACGGGATCAGTCCGGTTTGCCAATCGTGGCAATGCAGGATATCCGGCAAATCATCGAGCTTGCCCAGCATTTCCAGCACCGCGAAGCTGAAGAAGGCGAACCTCTCCGCTTCGTCTCCGTATCCGTACAAATAACCCCTTTTGAAATAAAACTCGTTGTCGATCAGAAGAAACCGAACCCCGTCCACCATGACTTCCTGAATCCCGCAATACTGTCTGCGCCAACCTAGCTGAACCTCCATCACGGTTAGCGTAACTACGGCATCGGATATCGCCTTGGGAATTTCTCCGTATTTAGGCAGAACGACGGTGACTTCCACTCCTTGCTTAGCCAGCGCCTTCGGAAGCGCCCCTACGACGTCGGCCAGCCCCCCGGTCTTCACGAGCGGCATCGCTTCGGATGCCGCAAACATAACCCGCATGCGGTCAACTCCTATTTATATGACTTTCCGCTTCAAAGCGATAAACGGCATTTCGGTCGTTCCTTTTAATTGCTGCAACGCTCTGATTTCGACTTCTTTGTCCAAGATGCAATTTTCCAGCGATCCGTTCTCGCCGACTACGCCGTTCTGCATCACGATGCTGTTGCGAACGACCGCGCCCTTGGCTACTTTTACCCCGCGGAACAATATGCTGTTGTAGACCGTCCCTTCGATATCGCAGCCGTTGGCGATAAGCGAATGCGTTACGTCGGCGCCGTTGCGGTAATGCGTCGGCGGCTCATCCTTGACTTTTGTATAAATAGAGCCCGGCTTGAAAAACAGCTCTTTCCAAACCTCCGGCCGCAGCAGTTCCATGCTGTGCTGATAATACGCGGCAACGTTGTTCACGACCCCCAGCACCCCATCATACATATAAGCGTTAACCTGCAATTGGTTCAAGCGCGACAAGATCGAATGACGGACGAAATGATCGCGGCCTTGGGCCAAAGACGTTTCTACGAGATCCAGCAACAACTCCTTGCTGAGTACGTACATTTCCATAGACACGATGTCGCTGTCCAGTCTTCCGAAATGGTCCTGCATTTCGACAATCCGCCCGGCGGAGTTCACCTTCGCTTTGCGCGCCAAGCCCGGCACGCCATCCGGACTTTGCTTGCACACGACGGTAATGTCTGCTCCCGTCTCCTTGTGGTGCGCCAACACCTTAACGAAGTCGACGTTGCATACCATATGGCTGCGGGAAATGACGACGTACTCCAGCGGACTGCGGGCGAAATAATCGCGGTTCCGGTAGAAATGGTAAAGATCGCCCCGGCCGAAGTCGGTCTGGTCCTCCATAGAAGGCGGAAGCACGAACAACCCGCTTTGCTTGCGGTGCAAGTCCCAGTTGCTTCCCGAGCCCAAATGGTCCATCAACGAGCGGAATTTCCTGTGCGCGAATACCGCGACCTTCGGTATGCCGGAGTTCACCATTGAGGATAAGGTAAAATCGATCAGACGATAACGTCCGCCGAACGGCACCGTCGCCAGGCAGCGATTGGCCGTCAAGGCTTCCATTTCGTCCGCTTCGTGAATTAAATTGATAACGCCCATTAAGGATAACTTCATACCGGCTCCGCCTCCTTAAGTTCCGCTAGCGGGCGGATCGTTTCTCCGCTTCCGACCACGGCAATATCCTCGGCGTCCACGCTGCCGACTTGGCAACCGTCGCCGACGATCGCGCCCTCGCCGACGATCGCGCGAATGACGCGCGCATTGCTGCCGACGATCGCTCCAGGCATCAAGATGGAATCCTCGACGACGCTGCCCTCCCCGACGCGGGCGCCATGGAAGAGCACCGATCTGTTCACTTGGCCTTCGACGACGCAGCCTTCATTGACGAGCGAACCTTGAACTTTGGCCGTAGGAGCGACATATTGGGCAGGTTGGTTCGGACTTGCCGAGAATATGCGCCAAGAACGATCGTTCAAACGCAACGACGGCTTCTCCTCGAGCAGGTCCATATTCGCTTCCCACAAACTATCGATCGTTCCGACGTCTTTCCAGTAGCCGTCGAATTGATAGGAATAGAGCCGAGCTTCGTCTTGAAGCAGAGTAGGAATAATGTCTTTCCCGAAGTCGTTGGAAGAGAGACGGTCCGCCTCGTCCCGAACGAGCGCCTCCTTCAACACCGACCACGTGAACATATAAACGCCCATGGATGCGAGATTGCTGGTCGGCTTCTTCGGTTTTTCCGCGAATTCGACGACTCTGCCGTCTTCATCCACGCTCAGAATGCCGAATCGGCTCGCTTCCGCCCATGGAACGCTAATGACGGCGATCGTCGCGTCCGCGTTGTTTTTCTTATGCGCATCCAGGAGAAGGTCGTAGTTCATTTTATAAATGTGATCGCCGGAAATAATAAGCACGTATTCCGGATCGTAACGTTCAATGAAACCTAAGTTCTGATAGATCGCGTTCGCCGTGCCTTTATACCATGTGCCGCCCTTCTGGCGGACGTAAGGGGGAAGCACGTGCATCCCGCCTTCCCGGCGGTCCAATCCCCATGGCGTTCCGATGCCCAGATGCTGGGTCAGCTCAAGCGGTTGGTATTGCGTGAGCACTCCGACGGTCTCGATACCGGAATGCACGCAGTTGCTCAACGTGAAGTCGATAATGCGGTATTTTCCTCCGAAATGAACGGCGGGTTTCGCTAAATCTTTAGTCAATACCCCCAAACGGCGTCCTTCTCCGCCGGCCAGCAGCATGGCAATGCATTCATTCTTGCGCATGAACTTCACTCCTCTCCGAGTAAAAACGGCTTCAATGTCGTCAAGCTAAACGATCTTTGCGACTGATCAAGCTGTCTCTGACTTCCAAAGCTGGACGGATAAAGCGGGCAACGCTACTTCAATGCTGTAAGGCTTGCCATGCCGGGGAATGTTTTGCGCGAGCACTTGGGAAGGCAGTTCGGTTCCTATGCCCCCATATTCCGATCTATCGCTATTTATCAGTAATCGATACTTGCCGGGCTGCGAGACTCCGATCCGATATACCGGGTACGCATCCCTGGAAAAATTGCAAACCGTAACAATGGGAGATTCGAACTGTTTATCGTTTCGTTGAAAAGAGAGTATGCATTGCGCGGCGTTATTGACGTCGATCCATTCGAAGCCGCTCTGTTGATGGTCGCTCTCCCAAAGCGCCGGATTATCCACGTATATTTGGTTTAATTCCCCGACGTACTTATGCATGCTGTCGTGCATCGGGTACTGAAGCAAGCTCCAGTCCAATCCGGAGTAATCCTTCCATTCGTCGAATTGTCCGAACTCCCCGCCCATGAAGAGCAGCTTTTTGCCGGGATGGGTCATCCAATAGCCGTAGAACAAACGAAGATTAGCGAATTTTTCATGATAATTGCCGGGCATCTTGTTTAGCATGGAGCGTTTGCCGTGGACGACTTCGTCGTGCGATAAAGGCAATACGTAATTTTCGGAAAAGGCGTAGTGAAGGGAAAACGTGATGAGAGAGTGTTTGGTTGAGCGGTGGGAAGGATCCGTCTCCATATAGCGGAGCATGTCGTTCATCCAGCCCATATTCCATTTGTAGTTGAATCCGAGTCCCCCGAGATAAGTGGGCGATGTTACTGCAGGATAAGAGGAAGAATCTTCTGCCATCATGAGACTCTCGGGATAATAGTGAAAGACGGTTTCGTTCAGCTTGCGCAAAAATTGGAGCGCTTCGATGTCTTCGGTTCCGCCGTAACGGTTCACCGTCCTCATCGACTCCGGTTTATCGAAATTAAGCTCGATCATGCTTGCGACGGCATCTACCCGCAAGCCGTCGATATGGTAGACGTCCAACCAGAACAAGGCGTTGGAGAGCAAGAAGCTCTGTACCTGCGGCTTGCCGAAATCGAACGCCAACGTTCCCCATAGCGGCTTCTCTGCGCGACGGTAATCCGAATGCTCGTAGGTAGGCGTTCCGTCGAACAACCGCAGTCCGTGGTCATCCTTGCAGAAGTGTCCGCAGACCCAATCCAGCAACACCCCGATTCCGCGCCGGTGGCAGCAATCGACGAGTTTTTTTAATCCTTCGGATGGGCCATACCGGCTAGTTGCCGCAAAATACCCCGTAGCCTGATAGCCCCATGAACGATCGAGAGGATGCTCGGTTAGCGGCAATACTTCAATATGGGTATACCCCATTGCGCTGACGTAATCGACAAGCTCATTTGACAGTTGCTCATAGTCGCGAAATTGTTCGGGAGCGTCCATTCGCCACGAAGCGAGATGAACCTCGTAGATCAGCATCGGTTGTTGGTAGGGCGGATGCTTTTTTCGGTGTTCGATCCATGCCTGGTCCTGCCAAACGTGATGTTGAAGAGAAGCGACGACGGATGCGGTATTCGGTCGCAATTCGCATTGAAAACCGAAAGGATCGGACTTCAGCTGCCGTTCCCCTCCCGCGTTTACGATCTCGTACTTGTAACGGGCGCCTTCCACGATGCCCGGGCCGAATCCAACCCATACGCCCGTTGTTCCAACCTGCGTTAAATTGACATTTCCTTCGAAGCTGTTCCAGCCGTTAAAATCTCCAACGACGGCAACTTGGCGAGCATTAGGTGCCCACAGAACAAAACGAACGCCTTGCCGTTCATTATATTCCATTGGATGTGCCCCGAATGTACGATAGGCGCGAAAAAGCTGCCCGGTATTGAACAAGTACAGGTCGTCGGATGAAACCAAAGCCGGCGAAGCCTGCATGCGAAATCACCTCCCGACGAATAGGGCCTTAATGCTGTCGATGTTGCTTTTTGTCTACGGAATGTTAACTATTTGTAAACTTACCTCACAATTTACATAAAACTTACATTCATTATAGCGAATTTCATGAAAAGATTCACCCCATTTTCAAAAAAGTCGTAAGAAAGTTTGTGGACCCGCATCCACAATGAATTATTTGTATGTCAATCCAATAATTCGTATTCCATGCTCCATTCTCCTGCTTATCATTTTTATTTCATTTTTACGACTTCATGAACTTAACGAAAATATAAAAACACCCCGCGTTGAATACACGGGGCGTTCGGTTAACGGTATGCGATATTTCGCGAAATCATCCTATTTCCAAGCAACTTGGCTCCAGCGCAATTCGTTGCGGAATTGAACCGGGGTCGTGTTCTTGTCGATCACGACGCATTCGATTCCGGCGATTTCCGCGAAATCGAGCATTTGCTCCGTCGTAACGGCGAAGGAATACACGGTATGGTGAGCTCCTCCGGCCAAGATCCAAGCCTCCGCTCCGAGCTGCAACGACGGCTGAGGCTTCCACAACACGCGCGCGACCGGAAGTTTCGGCATCGCTTTGTCGACCTGTACGCCTTCCACTTCGTTCACGATCATGCGGAAACGGTTACCCATGTCGACAACCGACACGTTAATCGCGGAGCCGCCTTTGCCGTCGAATACGATACGGGCAGGATCCGCTTTGCCTCCGATTCCGAGAGGATGCACTTCGATACGCGGTTTCGATGCCGCGAGCGTCGGGCACACCTCAAGCATATGGGCTCCCAGCACGAGCTCGTTGCCGGGCTCGAAATGGTAAGTGTAGTCTTCCATGAAGGAAGTATCCACTCCGCCGGCGATGATCTTGACTAACCGCGTAAGCGCCGCGGTTTTCCAATCTCCTTCGCCCGCGAATCCGTAGCCTTGCTCCATCAGGCGTTGAACCGCCAACCCAGGCAATTGCTCCAAGCCGTGCAAATCCTCGAACGTTGTCGTAAACGCCGTAAATCCGCCTTCTTCCAAGAAAGATTTAAGGGCGATCTCAAGACGCGCTTGATAAGCGATCGCGTCGCGGATCGGGCCTGCCGTACGGCCTTCCTCTACGATAACGTATTTGTCCGCGTACTCGGCCAGCAGCTCGTTAACGGCAGACTCGGATACAGCGTTGACGCGCTCTACCAAATCCCCCACGCCGTATCCGTTCACCGCCCAACCGAATTTAATTTGCGCTTCTACTTTATCGCCTTCGGTTACGGCAACTTGGCGCATATTGTCGCCGAATCTAGCGACTTTTAATTGACGGCTCTCCGCGTACGCCACCGCCGTGCGTTCCCAACCGCTGATGCGAGCGCGAACTTGCGGATCCTGCCAGTGGCCTACGACCACTTTGCGGGCGATCCCCATGCGCGCCCCGATAAAGCCGTACTCCCGGTCGCCGTGAGCGGCTTGGTTCGTGTTCATGAAATCCATATCGATCGAATCCCAAGGGATATCGCGATTGTATTGCGTATGAAGATGAAGAAGCGGCTTGCGAAGCTCGGACAATCCCGCGATCCACATCTTAGCCGGAGAGAACGTATGCATCCAAGTGATGATTCCCGCGCAGCTATCGTCGGAGTTGGCGGCGATGCAGATTTGGCGAATTTCTTCGGGAGTTTTGACTACCGGCTTGAATACAATCGGGAACGGAATGCTAGCGTCGCCGGTCAGGCTGCTCGCGATCTCCTCGGAGTGGGAAGCGACTTCTTCCAACGTCTCCGGACCGTACAGATGCTGACTGCCCGTAACAAACCAGAAAACATAAGGCTTCAACTGCAACATTAGGGAATCCTCCTAAGTATCGAATAATTAATATAAACTTGTACGTACATGATTACAATATTATTCTACAGCGCGAAATGGCTTATGACAACCATTTATTTATTGTTCCGGTTCGTAGTTGTATTGAAAATTCGATTATATTATTCATGTTGTACATACGAGTTGACAGAAGGAGCAGAGGTTAGGTTCGGCGCTACCGTCGCTCCCCTCATTGTCGCATTATGCGACGAAAATGCCGGTTTCCTCGCCCCGCTACCGCTCATTGTCGCATTATGCGACGATAATGCCGGATTCCTCGCCCCGCCACCGCTCATTGTCGCATTATGCAACGATAGCCGGTTCCTCGCCCCGCCCCGCTCATTGTCGCATTATGCGACGATAATGCCCGGACCCTCGCCCCGCCACCGCTCATTGTCGCATCTCGCGACTATAGAGCGGGCCTCGCGCATTTTCCCGTTCATTTTTGCAAATCCGCATCCTAAAGCAAGAAGGAACCGCACCATGTGCGGTTCCTCCCCAATCAGAACGTCGGCAAGTTATCCAAGTTGTTATCCGTTCGGCCGTCCGGATCGGAACGAAGGTGCTCGTCCCCGTCGCGTCCTTTAAACACGTTCACGTTCTCAAGTTGGTCATTCTTGGCCATTTGTTGCGCTTCTTTATATCCGACCACTTGCCCCGACGATAGCTGAAGCTCCACGATATCCCCGTCGCCGTTTTTGCGCACCGCCACGATCTGCTGTTTGCCGCTTTGTTGATCCATTGTAACCACCTCCAAGAGGATAGTCTTTTCATATAATGGGAGAAATATGCAAGGTCATTCGGCGGATAAGTATATAAGCATACATTAGTTTGGATTTGTCGAACAACGAGACGGACGCTTCCGTAAGAAAAAACCTCGATCGGAAGATCGAGGTTTATCTTACTATCGTTAAATTCGAACGAAATGCCACACATGGCTCTGATAGTCGCCGTGAAGGCGTGGGATCGGCAATCCGGCGTACATGAGCTGATCGCCGCCATAGATGGCGTCGCTCCCGTCTGCTCGGTACCGGGCGGAAGCATCCAATCCTTTGAACTTCAGCCAATCCAGAGGCGCATTTGGTTCGGCTAAGACGCGGATATACACCGCGAACGCTTCGGATCGATCCGCGGCAACCATCATCCACGAGGTATCGTTTCCTTCGAACGGGCTTCTCAGCCGATAGAAGTCGCCGAACTGCACCAAGTGGCGAATGTCCTTATATTGCCTTACTTGATCTTTGACAATCGCTTTCTCTTCGTCGGACATCTGGGTCAAATCCAGCTCGTAGCCGAAATTTCCCGACATGGCGACGTCTCCGCGCGTCTTGAGCGAAGTCATCCGGTTCACCTGATGGTTCGGTACCGCGGACACGTGCGCGCCCATCGCGCTGACCGGGTAAACCATGCTCGTTCCGTATTGAATCCTCAAACGGCTTACGGCATCCGTGTTGTCGCTTGTCCACGTTTGCGGCATGTAGTACAGCATCCCCGGATCGAATCGGCCCCCTCCGCCGGAGCAGCTCTCGAACAAGACGTCCGGAAACTCGGAAGTAATGGTTTCCAACACGCGATAGAGCCCCAGCATGTAACGGTGAGCGGTTTCGCGCTGGCGTTGCGGCGGCAATAAAGCGGAGCCGATTTCCGTCATGTTGCGGTTCATATCCCATTTCACGTACGTAATGGGCGCGGAACGCAGAACGGAGCTTACCGACTCGATCAAGTAGTCGCACACGTCATCGCGCGACAGATCCAGAATCAATTGCTGCCGCGCTTCCGTCCTTCGGCGGCCTTCCACGTGTAGGCACCAGTCGGGATGCGTGCGGTACAAGTCGCTATCGGGGGAGACCATTTCCGGCTCGAACCAGAGTCCGAATTGCATGTCCAGACGGTTCACGCGCGACGCTAAATCCGCTAGGCCGCCCGGCAGCTTGCGATAATCGACCTTCCAATCGCCAAGCGAGGAATCGTCGTTGTCCCGATGACCGAACCAGCCGTCATCGAGCACGAACAGCTCGATCCCCAGCTCCTGCCCGACTTTGGCAATATTCTCGATCTTGTCGGCGTTGAATTGGAAGTACGTCGCTTCCCAGTTGTTCACGAGCACCGGTCTTGTCCGATCCCGGTGAGCGCCGCGGCACAAACGGCTGCGGTATAGCCGGTGATACGTTCTCGACATTTCGCCTAGCCCTTCGCACGAATACACCATGACGAGCTCGGGAGTTTGAAACTCTTCGCCCGCTTCTAGCAGCCATTCGAAATCGAACGGATTGATCCCGACCGACACGCGCGTCGTCCTAAATTGATCGACCTCCGCTTGGGCGACGAAGCTCCCGCTATAGACGAGGCTAAACCCGTAAGCCTCTCCATGGTTTTCGTTCGCGTTCGGAGAAACGAGCGCCACGAACGGATTTTGTTGGTGACTGCTGGAACCCCTGCGGCTCTCGACGGACTGGATACCGGGAACGACTTGCCGCCTGTACACGTCTCTCTCTCGAGCCCAGGCACCAGACAATTGCAGGAAATGAAACCTATCATGACGGAAATCCACGCTTCCGCTCAATACCCGCAGCAAGCGCAGCGCAGACTCTCCTTTGTTCGATAGCTTGACCGATCTTACGATCGCATCATGTTCCGCGAACACGGAGTAGGCAAGCAAGACGCGCAGTCCGGTTTTCTCGTCCTGAAGCACCAACTCCAGCGTTTGAGCTTCTTCTTCCTTTTCCGCGTACGTAGACGGCAACCCCTTCAGCTTAGGCTTCCCGTTCACGATCCGGTGCTCTACGTAGGCTAGCTCCGTGATCGTAGATCCGTCCTCCAGTTGAATCTGGTAAGCCGGATGGCGAAAATCGCTCGTTCCGTAAGCCGGATATTCCTGAGGGAGCGTGTCGAACGACACGGTTCTATCCTCCGGAAACGGATTTGGCGAGAAGGATGCGCGCTCTTGAAAGTCGAGCATTCCTTCCCATGGCGCATCCGATACTTTACGCCCCCAATACGCATGCATAGGGACTCCGTTCTTATTTAATTGGATAACGTAGCTCGTATTCGGTCCTTGCAAATGGAACACTCGATGTTCCGCGTTAAAATGTATCCCCATGTCATCCTCCTACTCCTGACGTCGTATCAGGTCATCGCTTCTAATCAGTTTAACCGACAATGCCCATCATCACAAAAGCATAACTATAAGTCCGATTAGCGAACAACGTATACTCTGCATGCGTGCGGGCGCCCCAGCTATCATCGCCGCCGACTCCCATTTGCTTATAGTTAACGCGAACGACCGTCTTGTCCAGAGGCGGCAGCAAATGTTGATGATCGTATTGCTCCAACTCGCGAGGCGTATATGGGAGAGCGTTAAGCTCGAATACCGGCGCGCCTTCGAGCCTGATACCCACGCCGTTAGCATTCGTCAGCGTGGCGTAACGCACTTCCGTCTTATTGCCCGTCTCTTGCGGCCTCAGATAGGGAACCGCTTGTTCATTCACCTTGCCCGAGAATAAACCCAACCGCGCTCCGGCGCTGCGATCCCAGTAATTCTCGTGCGGCCCTTTGCCGTACCAAGCGACCGTATCGAACGAGGAATCCATCTCGAACATCATTCCGATTTCCGGAATTTCCGGAAGCCCTTTGCCCGGATTCAGCTCAAGCCGTACTCCGATTTCGCCATTCCCGCGAATCGAATACGTAATCGCGCACGAAGAGACGGGGTTCGTCGGAAGCGCATATTCCACGACGACTTCCGCCCCGGCCGGTGCGGCTGCAGCCGTGAACTTCAACAGCTTACGGTCCGCACCCGCATCCCTCCAGATCGCGCAACGTTCGTGATGCCCGTTGCCTCTGTCGTTATCCGTATAAGCGCGCCAGAAGTTCGGCGACAGCCCTTCCGTAAGCAGCTCCGTGCCTTTTATTCGATAAGAAACAAGATTCCCGGCCGCAGTATCGAAACTAACCGAGAAACCATCCCCGCTAGCGATCCACAGTCTATTTTCCTTTACCGTCTGCACGACAGCATAGTTCGGTTGCTCTCCTGCGGCACCCTGAACAGGAATCGGCAGTACGAATTGCTCGAACGCGAGCTCATGGCCGGCTTCCGCCCATGCCGTCGCTTGTTTCAACCGCATGCTAAGGGTAAGAACGAATTCATCCCCGTTGCCCGCTTCCCGCGGATAAGCGTGCAGGAGATCTACAACGACCGATTGTCCAGGAGCCGCTTGAACGATCAAATCCCCCTCGTTCACGAGTATGCCGTTTGCCTCCACATACCAAGCCAACTCATAAGCGTTCAAGTCCGTAAACAAATTGCGGTTGGTGATAACGAAGCGGCCTCCTGCCAAATTTTCCGCCGTAAACTTAACGTTCTGGTAGCACTTCTTCACTTCGTATAGCTTAGGCGTTACGGTGCGATCCGCGAAAATAAGGCCGTTGCCGCAGAAATTGCCGTCATGAGGAGACTCCCCGAAATCGCCTCCGTAAGCCAAATGCGAATTCCCTTCCGCGTCCGTCACGGAGATCGCCTGATCTATCCAATCCCAGATGAACCCCCCTTGCAGGATCGGATATTTCTCGAATAGATCCGTGTATTCGGACAATCCGCCGCAGGAATTCCCCATGGCATGGCTATATTCGCAAAGGATAAACGGCTTGGAGGGAGCCGGCTTTCGAAGCGCGTATTCCTCGACATCCCGAGGTTTCGTGTACATCTGGCTCTCGATATCGGAAGCCGCCTCCGACCTCCGGCAATGGAACACCCCTTCGTAGTGAACGACTCGGGATGGATCGTTGGCGCGCAAATAGTCATGCATATCCTCGAAATTATCGCCGCCCCAAGCTTCATTGCCAAGCGACCAGATCACGATAGAGGGATGGTTCTTATCGCGCTGCAGCATGGAGTTGCACCGATCGATGACGTTGTTGCGCCATTCCGGCTTGCTTCCCGGCACGGTGTCTAGTTCTTCCTGTTGCCCATACTCCCATGAACCGTGAGTTTCCAGGTTCGTTTCGTCGATCACGTACAAGCCGTATTCGTCGCACAACTCGTACCATCTCGGGTTATTCGGGTAGTGCGATGTCCGAACGGCATTTATGTTGTAAGATTTCATCAGCTTAATGTCGCTGATCATGTCCTCTTCGCCCAAAGCGCGGCCCGTCACGCTCGAGAACTCGTGCCGGTTAACGCCCTTGAATTCAATGCGCTGTCCGTTGATCCGCATGAGTCCTTCTTTGATCTCGAATGCGCGGAAGCCGACCTTGCAGCTGACGAATTGAACTGCCTGATCCTGCTCGTTCGCAAGACGAAGCACTAGCGTGTACAGATTCGGATGCTCCGCGCTCCACTTCAAAGGATCCGTTACCGCGATGGAGCCTTGGACGGCTATCGCTTCTTGCACGCCGACCGCCGCTTCGATCCTTAAAGGCTGTTGCAGCACCTGACGGTTCCGATGATCATACAACTCCGCTTGGACGGTCATGATGCCGACGTCTCTTCCGAAATAGTTGTGGATCTTGGCGTCTATCCTTAGCAACGCGTCGCGGAATTGTTCGTCCAAATCGGTATTCGCGAAAAAATCGTAGATGTGCGTCTCCGGGGCCGTAAACAAATACACGTCGCGGAAAATCCCGCTCATCCGCCAGAAATCCTGGTCCTCGAGCCAGCTCGCATCGCACCAGCGGTAAACTTCTACCGCCAGCTTGTTCTCGCCCTCGGCCAAATACGGAGTCAAGTCGAACTCGGCGGGCGTAAACGTGTCTTCGCTGTAGCCGACCAATTCGCCGTTTAACCAGACATAGAACGCCGATTCGACGCCTTGGAAGCTGATGAATACCGGTCTGTTCCGCCAGCCTTGCGGCACTTCGAACGTTGTAATATATGAACCTACGGGGTTATATTTCGTTGGCGCGAACGGCGGCTTCAGCGGTTCCGAGTCGATCCATGGATATCGGACGTTCGTATACTGAGGATAATCGTAGCCTTGCAATTGCCAATGGGCGGGAACCTTGATCTCGGACCATTGGCTATGATCGAACCCTTGCTCGTAGAAGTTTTTAATCCTTTTTTCCGGATTTTCCGCGAACGAGAATTTCCATAGCCCGTTCAGGGACATATAATGCCGGGACAATTTACGATCGCCCTTTAGCGCTTCTTCGAGCGAGTCATGCGTTAGGAGAGTCGCATGGGCCTCCATGCGGTTAAGCTCGTAAATCTCTGGATTGTTGTTCCACTCCGGGTAACCGTTAGCCGGCGCGGAGTAATTCCATTTTGTCTTGGACAAATCGCCCACTCCCTATCATAATGTAACTATATTCGTATTATAAGATCACGATCATCCTAATAAAATCTAAAGATTTTCGCATAAATATCAAAATATGAAGGTGATTACCGAAATGACTATTCCTTCTTTTCCCATTGTGACGGAAAGCGACTCCGAGCTGCCGATTTATCTCACGAGCGTAGGGCATTGGGAGGATCAAGAACGGACGAGAAGACCGGATGGCTTCCCCGATTACCAATGGCTGCAAGCGCACTCCGGCACGGGCGAGCTGATCGTCGGCGATCAACGGTATATCGTTAAACCGGGTCAAGGCTTTTTCCTATTCGCGAACGAAGCCCACTATTACCGGCCTTTGGCAGAGCCTTGGGATGTTCAATGGATTTCTTTTAACGGCAGCCTCATCCCCTCCCTGCTTCGGCAAGCCGGCATCGAGCGCTCGGGCGTATTTACGATTACCTCTCCGGATAGTTTGATTTCGCACATGAAAACGATATACGCGATGTCGCTCTCCGGTCATCCTTTCATGGGAATGGAGTGTTCGAAGCTTTTATACGCTTTTCTCCTGGATCTTATGAAAAACGTATGGACGAACTCGCCTTCAACCGCCCATAACTATATGAAGCTACATCCGGTGACCCAATACATCGAAGCCAATTGCCATCGCCCGATCGCGATCGACGAGATGGCCCAATGCATCGGGGTGAGCGCCCAGCATCTCTGTCACCTGTTCAAGATCACTCTAAGAATGCGTCCCATGGAATACGTCAATCGCGAGAGAATCAATAAGAGCAAGGAATGGATGTTCCGCGAGCCCGGCTTGAAAATGCAGGAAATCGCCGCGCGGGTCGGATTCGATACGCCGAGTTACTTCAGTTACGTATTCAAGAAATCCGAAGGGATGAGTCCGGAACAGTTCAAACGGGCGCACGGCGGATAACGCATCGTCGGTACGAAGCCGATTTCAATCGATTTGACATCGCACGATCAATTGTTTAGGATATAGTCAACAAATTGACTTTTGGAGCAACCGCATTGGACAAAGACGATCCGTTACACGGAAGCATTGTTATGAATATTTTCCGATGCTCCAACCTGCTTGAACGCATCGGTCGCAAGCTCGTATCCCAGGTCGGACTCACAAGCGTCCATCAGTGGTTTATTCTGTCGTCCCTTTCCGAAGGAGACCTTTCCTTGAAACAATTAGGGACGAATACGCATGTGACGAAGCAAAACATGACCGGAATGATCGAGCGCCTGAAGCAAAACGACTACGTTACGACATACGAAGCGCAGGAAGACCGCCGAATCACTCTCGTGCGATTAACCGATAAGGGAAAACAAGCTTTGGTGCACCTGGAAAGCTGCGGATCGCTTAGCGGCCAGACCTCTATGGATCGTCTGCGGCTAGAAGAACTAACCTCCTTCAACCGGTGCCTTCAGCAATTAATCGAGAACATGAACGACGAGTAACTCCTGCCCATTAAGGAGGCAAACCGCTTTGACAACACAACCTGTCGCTTTTTCCGTTCTTGATCTGGCTTCTATCGTTCAAGGGAGCACGGCTGCCGTGTCTTTCCGTAACACGCTTGACCTCGCCCAGCACGCGGAGCAATGGGGGTATCGCCGTTTCTGGCTCGCGGAGCACCACAGCATGCCCGGCATCGCCAGCTCGGCTACTTCCGTCGTCATCGGGCATGTCGCCGCCGGCACGTCGACGATTCGCGTCGGTTCGGGCGGCATCATGCTCCCGAATCACGCGCCGCTAGTTATCGCGGAACAATTCGGTACCCTTGAATCGCTGTATCCTAATCGGATTGATCTAGGCCTTGGAAGAGCTCCCGGCTCCGACCAAGCCGCTTCGCGCGTTTTACGCAGAGGCTTGGGAGCCGGAGGGGAAGACTTCCCGGCGCTTCTTAGCGAGCTTCGCGCTTACTTCGATCCGTCGATAGGAACCGCCGGCAACATCGTCCGCGCCATCCCCGGCGAAGGCTTGAATGTCCCGATCTGGCTCCTCGGATCAAGCGGC
This sequence comes from Cohnella cholangitidis, assembly GCF_014107495.1. Lineage (GTDB taxonomy): Bacteria > Bacillota > Bacilli > Paenibacillales > Paenibacillaceae > Cohnella > Cohnella cholangitidis. Next base: position 5,685,438 of record NZ_CP041969.1, on the reverse strand, counting down.
TTCAGCGCTCAATTGGCCGGCCAGCTCGGTCTTCCGTTCGCGTTCGCCAGCCATTTCGCGCCGGATTATTTAATTCCTGCATTGGAAATCTACCGCGGCAACTTCCGTCCGTCGGCCGCATTGGCTAAGCCCTATGTCATGGTCGGGCTTAACGTTACCGCCGCGGATACCGAGCAAGCAGCCAAAAGGCTTGCCACTTCGCAGCAGCAAGCCTTCCTGAACATGATTCGCGGACGTTTCGGACAATTGCCGCCTCCCGTAGACAGCATGGACGGTCTATGGTCTCCCCAAGAGGAAGCGGCTCTTCAGAGACAATTCGGATATGCGGTCGTCGGGGACAAAGCTCAATTGATAGACAGATTGCAATCCGTCGTCCGCGAGACTGGCGCGGACGAGCTCATCATCGCATCGCAAATTTTTGACCACCAAGCTCGATTGAGATCGTTCGAGATTATCGCTGACGCTAGACAAGAGCTACGCTAACCAAGAATAGGATGCTAATCGTCAATACCAATACATCCGAAGGACGTATCCGATACTCGCGTATCGGGGTACGTCCTTCTTCTCCTTGGTATCCGCGGGATTCCATCGCGATCGCCAAATCTTTGGCCCGATGGATCGAGAGCACGAATAGCGGAATAAGCATCGGCAATACGCCTTTAAACCGGGACATGACGCCTTTTCGGTGAAATCCGCCGCCGCGCGCGATCTGAGCTTTCCGTACCGTATCGAATTCTTCGAGCAGCAAAGGCACGAACCTTAGCGCGATCGAGAACATCATCACCGCATCGTGAACGGGAACTTTCCATTTCTTAAGCGGAGAACAAAGCTTCTCCATTCCTTCCGCCAGCACGACCGGGGAAGTCGTTCTCACCAGCAAGGACAAAAGGATGACGATGCCGAAGATTTGCTCGCACATCAGAATTCCCGATACGATCCCCTCCCGCGAGAACGTCATCCCTCCCCAGTGAACTAAGGTATCTTCCGGCTTCGTGCTCAACGCCGCCCGAAATACCATCGTTGACGCGAAGAACAAGCTTAAAGAAAGCAAAGTCCACAGGAAAGTGCTCCATCTTAGCTTCGCGATCCCCCACAACGCGACGAGGACCAACAATTGAACCGTCTTCAGCGCGGGCGAATGGTGAATGATTATACTTAAGGAAAACACGGCTAATGCGACGATTTTAATCCGGGGATCCCAGCTTTCGATCCATGAATTTCTCTTCTCGAATATTAAGTAGCTGCCTGAAGCCATTCGGAATCCCTCTCTATGATGAATTGATAAGCGTCCGCGACGTTCTTCTCGTTCCAAGGTTCGGCGATAACGATGCCGCGACTCTCCTTAAACCATCTGGCGATCGCAAGCGCGGTCGGTTCTTCCCAATCGAATAACGACCTAACGGACGGGTCAGCGATCCGATCCGCCGGGGCTCCGTCCGCCACGATGACGCCGTGATGCAACGCAAGCATACGCGGAGCGTGCTCAAGGATTTCATCCAATTGATGGCTAACCCAAATGACCGTAGTGCCCCTACTCTCGTTTAATTCTCGAAGCAGATCGAATAATGCCGTGCGGGAAGGCAGATCCAAACCCGCCGTCGGTTCGTCGAGCACGATTACTTCCGGTTCAAGCACGAGAACGCCCGCGATGGCGGCCCTCCTTTTCTCTCCGCCGCTTAACTCGAGCGGACTTCGGGTCGCATATTGATTCTCCTGCAACCCGACGGCATCCAGCGCTCGCCTAATCTTATTCTCCCGTTCTTCGGGAGTCAGGTTGGAATTCCGCAGCCCGAATCCGACGTCTTCGGCTACCGTAGGAGCGAACAATTGGTGCTCCGGGTATTGGAAGACGTAGCCGATGCGGTCGAACAATTCCGGTCTGCGATCCAGATGGGGATCGTATCCGTCCAGCTTTAACGTTCCTCCGGTCGAGCGGATGAAGCCTTTCATCAATTGCAGAAGCGTAGACTTTCCGCTGCCCGACTTCCCGCATATAGCTACCTTCTCTCCGGGTTCGATCGCGAAACCGACGTTTTCCAGCACGTTGGGAAGAAGGTTTGTTTTTCCCCGGCGCTTTGGCTTGCCGTGGTTAAACCTTATGCCGTTTAATTCAATCCGCATCGCGGGTCCCTCCATTCAGCAAACTATCGATTGCGTTCGCGGGGATCCCGCGTCGTTCCAGCTCCAACGTAAGACGATGCCGATAGGGCAGTTCTAGTCCGCAATCCCGCAATAAATCTTGCTGCCTCCACAGCTCGTCCGGTCGCCCCACCGCTCGAATGGAGCCTCCGGAGAACAATACCCAACGATCGGCGTCCATCACCTCTTCCATATGATGGGTCACGTAAATAACGGCGAACGACTTCGTCCGGCGCGCTTCGGCTAGCGAGCAAAGAAACTGCCTTCTTCCGGTCGGATCCAGCATGGAGGTGGCCTCGTCCAAGATCAGATATTCCGGATCTATGGCGAGCACGGCGGCAAGCGCCAGCTTCTGCTTCTCCCCTCCCGACAGCTGAGTCACTAAGCGATCTTCGTCTACGTCCAGACCTACCGTCTTAAGCGCCCAGCTTATTCTGGAAGACATGGTTTCCCTCGCCCAACCCATATTGGACAATCCGAAAGCGATATCTTCTCCGACCGTGACGCCGACCTGCTGGTTTTCCGGATTTTGAAACACGATCTGAACCTTCTTGCGCACGGCTCTAATCGACGACCCTTCGGCGACCGAAAGCCCGTCAACGCCGATCGCGCCTTCGGTGGGCTGTTCGATTCCGTTTAATAGCTTCGATAAAGAAGATTTCCCCGAACCGTTCGGTCCGAGGAAAGCAATAAACTCGTTCTCTTGAATATCCAAATTAACGTTTCGCAAAGCGTAACGAGGCTCAATATCCATGCTTGGATAAGCAAAAGAAACATTTTCGATCGTTATCATGTTAGCGGCACCTTCTTCGTAGAGTAGCGGCTTTCTATCTGACTTGCGGTACTGCTCCAAACACGCTCTTAGGGTCGGCGGGGTCGAACGTTCCCTCCGCCGTATTCGGGATTTGCCAGAAGTAATCGATCTTTACGCCCGATTGCTCCGCGAACGACAGAAAGTCGCGCATGAAGATGCCCTTGCCCGGATCGCAGGACGGACTATCCGATATCCCGATCCCTCCTACGATTTCATAACCGTGGTCCTGATACACCTTCAGTTGTTCTAGGTACGGCAGCAGAATTTTCCGATTATGCTCGTTAAACTCCGGCGTATCGTATTGCTCGACGGTCATTGGAGGTCTATCGGGACCTAGAAAAGTAAATTCGGGACAAGGCAACTGGAATATGCCGAATTCCTGCTCGTTCGCCCAATCCACCGCCGCCTTCATGACGCCGGGGCTTCTTGCCTCATCGGAGACAACGGCGTTCTGGTTCAGCACGCAATGGGAAACGACGATAATTCGTTTACTACGCCGCATTGGATTGCCCCGATTGGCGAACGGCCGGGCGCTTCAGCAACGATTGCGGAATCCCCTTCAACACATAGTAGATCAGCACGGCCGATAAGATTTTGTCCGCTAGATTCCCCCATAGCCGCGGCAGGAACGCGGAGGCGAATACGCTGGAGCCGGCGTTTTTGAGCCATAACACGAAAATATCCGTCGCTCCGCCCGTTAAGCCGCCGAACACCGCCACCGCGATAACCGTACCGACCGCCGGGCAGATCACTCCTAGCAGAACACCCGATACAAGAGCCGTCTTGATCGTATATCCGAACTTTAGGGTAGCGAATCCTACGATAAGACCGACGAGAATATTAACGATCGCGAACGGGATGGACGTATAGCTTGAAGTAACCCCGAGTACGAGATTCGTCAACAATCCGACAAGAGCCCCCCAATATGGGCCGTATAACGCAGCGATGAAAATCGTGCCGATGACGTCCAAAAATAAAAACGGGATATTCAAATTCCCGATAACCGTGCCGGCAATGACGTTAATCGCTACCGCCAATGCTCCCAGCGTTAAGATAAGCGTTCTCTGATTCATGCTTTCATCCTCCAAATTTAGATTAGTAGCGTGCCGGTGATGAACTAGCCTTTATCCCTCCCTTGTACATACACGAGATCTGCCGCCCTCCCGGACATGAAACGGCGTCTCCGACGAATACAAAAACCAGAGAAAATCAGCGCATAGGCCGATGATCTCCGGTTGTACGGTAGATATCTGAGTTATCCGATTGGTTTTACGATATAACAATCGGATTCGCGTTGTCAATGGATTGACAGCATTCCAAAACCGGTGTTATGATCAACTCTAACATTTCCGAGTAACCCTATTATAATTGGAGGTTTTTGATGATGAAAAAACAACTCAGATTAGGTTCCAAGCTGTTTCTAGCATCCGCAATCCTATTATCGGCATCGGCCGCAGCGGCGCCGTCCTGGTCATCGGCAGCATCCAGCGTTTCATCGAACGTCCTAAGCGCCTCCTCTTCTCTAGCTCAAGAATACGGCGTTTTCCTAAAAGAAAAATACAAAATCGTAATCGGACAGAAGGTTACGAAAGGACAATACGCCGCGGCGGTAAATAAGATTCTCGCTCCATCGGCAATCGAAGCGACGGCTGCTAGCAAACCAAACGATCGCCTGAAAGCAATCGAAGCCGTGCAGATCGCCTTGGCAGCGGCCGATCTTGAAGAACTTGCCTCTACATATCCTGCCGACAAAACGAAGAAATCGCTGGCCAAACTGAAATTAAACTGGAAATCCGACGTTTACTCTTCCAAGGAAGCTCGGGCGTTGGCAGCAGCGGTCGATACCGGACTGCTCCCTTCCGATTACTTCGGGGACATTAGGAATAACGCGGCAGCTTCCGCGTCGCTCTCTACCGTCCTGCTCGGTAAGGTTCTTGAAGCTAATGGTCAATACAAGCATTATATCGGGTATTCGTCCGACTCCGATATTTACGCCAAATTATACGACGCTTATCGGACTTCGGACATTATCAAAGCTCCCGAGCTGAGGAATATCGTGGACGAAGCACTGAAGCAAAATCTCGTAACGGGTTACAATCTGAAAGATAGCCGTTTCGATGCTAACTTCGTAGATTCGTTGTCGCTCGTATACGGACACTCCGACTTCAAGCATGCTCTCCAGCTTGTCGGTTTGCTTCGCAGCGAGGGGATTCGGGCCAAAATCCAATTCGAGCCCAAAACGTCCGCCTTCATTTATTTGAAGGAATGGGGGGATCCCGGCGTATCCGACTTGTTCGAAGTCGTGCAGATCGAGAACGGAAACTATATCGAATACGCCAAAGAATACGACCTGGCATTCGAATTCGCATCGGCGGCGGACAAAGCCCGGTTCGATCAGATCGTGCTTAAATACGCCAAGAAGAACGAAGAGAACCAGCCCGGCCTCATCTACGGCTCTTGGTGGCAACCGCTGTATTTCTCTATAACGGAGCTCAAAAACTATAAGAAAATTTCCAACAACAAAATCGAAAAAGGCCACTATTACGCTCAATCCTTCTCGCTCAAAGAGCAATCCGCGGCCGTTGCCGCCGGGTTCGAGAAGCTTGATCCTTCCGTAAAGGTAATCAACTATGATTTCTGGGTCGATGGACCTTTCTTCAATTACTTGAACGGCGAATCGAAGTAAGTAAAATATAGGGGTTGGACAATAAAGTCTAGAATAGACCTTATTGTCCAACCCCTAATTCTATTTCTCGCTTTTACTATTTTGGGCCTTCGTTCGGCAAGCTCGGCCGCTTCGACGCAATGAAGGCACTTTTTTGGCCTATGTGAATGTATCAACTCCGTCCTAGGAGCTTGAAGCAAATAAACATGCCTAACTAATCATCAAATTCCGCTGCTTCGTCTCCACGATGGAACGGCTGAAAGCAGTGGCAAGCCCTTCAAGATAAGCATAATCCGTCACGCCGATAATCTCTCGTTCTCCGGAGGAAAACGACAGCGCCAGCTTATGGACCGGTTTCACGAAAATATACAGCAACACGTTAGCGATCAGCCCAAGAAAACCTATTAAAGTGACGATGGAATGGAATCGGAAGTCCCATATGAATCCGGTTGCAATAAGGAGGATTTCAATGACCAATAACGTATAGGGAATCTGCCTCTTCGTCTTGGTCAACTTAATCGAACATAAATGCTGGATGGCAAACCGAGTATTCCCGCTTACGAACAGTTCCCTTGTTATGGTGAAATTGTTATCCTTATAGATCGGTTGGTTTTCCATCGTCATTATTCCTCCTCAAGGATGGGTTCATAGATGTAAGTTCGACATCCAAATGGAAATACCTACCTTGCCTTGCCAAAAAAACAACAAAACAGCCAGCCCTCGCTCTCCGAGCTGCGGCTGGCTGTTTCGGCATTTCGCTAGTTATATTCGTTTATTCATAGAGAACGGCTTTGACGTCTTCGTTGTCGATATTCGTTTTGTCGTACCATACGAATCCGCTGTCGATTACAGGCTCTACTTGTTCGCCTTTCGCGGCAGCTACGGCTGCTCTAACCGTTTCATAACCGATGCCGACCGGATTTTGCGATACCGCTCCCGCCATCAGGCCGTTTTTGATCGCATCGATTTGCGCTTTGCCGGAGTCATAGCCGATAACGGTAATTTTTCCTTCTTTTTTCGTTTCGGCTACCGCGTTGATGACGCCGATCGCGGAGCCTTCGTTCGTGCCGAAGAAGCCTTTGAGGTTCGGGTAAGCCTGCATAATGGCTTTAGCGGCATCGGTCGATTTCAAGTGGTCCCCGCCGCCGTATTGGATATCGACGATTTTGATGTTCGGATACTTTTCTTTTATACGGTTTACGAATCCGTCGCGGCGATCAATGCCCGTGCGGCTCGTTTGGTCATGCGCGATGACCGCGACTTCGCCTTCGCCGCCGATAAGCTCGGCCATTTTATCCGCCGCGATGCCTGCCGCTACCGCATTGTTCGTTGCAACCGTAGTTACCGGAATATCGCTTTCCACGCCGGAGTCGAATGCGACGATCGGAATTCCGGCATCTTGGGCTTTCTTCAGGAGCGGAATCGAAGCTTGGCTGTCGAGCGCAGCGAATCCGATCGCGCTCGGTTTTTTGTCCAAGCCTACTTGAAGCATCTCAAGCTGCTTATCGACTTGCGATTCGGTTTCGGGTCCTTCGAAAGTAATCTCGACGTTCAATTCGGCGGCCGCTTTCTCCGCTCCGGCTTTGACCGCTTGCCAGAATTGGTGCTGGAACCCTTTGGAGATGATCGGAATGTACATCTTTTGTCCTTCGGCCTTCGCTTCCGCGCTTGGAGAAGCCGCAGGCGACGACGAACTTCCTTTGTTGCCGTTGTTGTTGTTGTTCGAACCGCAAGCGCTGATGACGAGCATAAGCGCCAATACCATCAATAACCAACCCTTTTTCATCCTCGTATCCCCTTTGTTATGAAAGATAATTGCTTGATTTATATAATCTCCATCGGAGACCATACCAGCGTTAGGCTTTGCGACGACGTAAAATATCCGCGTATACGGCGAGCAAGATAACAAAACCGACGACGACCGTCTGCCACTCTTGAGGAACCGACATAATGCGAAGACCGTTCGTCAATACGCTCATGATCAACGCGCCGATAACCGTGCCTACGATCGTTCCTTTACCGCCATTGAGCGAAGTGCCGCCGATGACGACGGCCGCGATGGCCTCGAGCTCGTAACCCATTCCAAGCGAAGGCTGCGCCGAGTTCAGGCGAGACGCCATGAGCACGCCGGCTAGACCGGTAAACACGCCAGTAATCATATAGATGATAATTTTCCATTTCCGAACGTTAACCCCGGAGAGACGAGTCGCTTCTTCGTTGCTGCCGATCGCGAAGTTGTAGCGTCCGACGATCGTACGAGCCAGCAAGATGCTGCCGATGACCGCCGCGAGGAAGAATACGAGCACGGCGTTCGGAATATCGAATCCGGGAATCAAATCTCCCAGCACCGAACCTAACGAAATTTCCATGAACACTTCGTCGTCCGTGAAATAGATCGGCTTCGTGCCCGAAATGACGAGCGCAAGCCCTTTGGCGATCATCATCATGGCCAACGTGGCGATGAACGGCGGAATGCCTAGCCGCGCTATCGCATAACCCGACACGAAACCGCACAGCGCCCCCGTTAACAAGCCCCCGATAATGCCGACCCACACCGGCAAGCCCCACATCGTGATGAACACGCCCGTCATTACCGCGCTCAGCGTCATTACCGTTCCGACCGACAAGTCTATCCCTCCGGTCACGATTACGAAAGTGACCCCCAGCGCCAGTACGCCGATAACCGCGGTAGAGAGCAGAATCCCGACGATATTGGAGAAATTGAAAAAATTGCCGGATGCTAACGAGAAAAATAGGACGAGTAAAATCAAGCTTCCGAAGGCCAAAAACTGCTGCAGTCCCGCGTTAACCGCAAACCGCTTTTTCCGGATTTCTCCTGTTGCTAATTTCATGAAGACTCCCTCTCTTTCTTAATACCGGTTCTAGCTAATTCTGTCCGTTGCGTACGTCATGATCTGTTCTTGCGTAGCCTGTTCGTCATTGATCATCTCTCCGGTAATTCTTCCTTCGCACATGACGATAATGCGATGGCTAAGCCTTAAGATTTCCGGAAGCTCCGAGCTGATCATGATGATCGACTTGCCCGAGGCCGCTAGACTCTCCAACAATTTATAAATCTCGCTCTTGGCTCCGATATCGATTCCGCGCGTCGGCTCGTCGAAGATCAGAATGTCGCAGTCGCGCGTTAGCCATTTGCCGATAATGACTTTCTGCTGATTGCCGCCGGACAAATTTTTCAGCTTCTGCCCGATGCCCGGCGTCTTGACCTTCAGCTCCTCGACAACGTTGTTCGCCACGTCCGCCATTCGCTTGTCGTTCATCCAGCCGAAGCCTTTCGCGAACCGTTCCAAAGCGGCAATCCCGACGTTCGTTTTGACGTCCATCTCTAGCAGGCAGCCATAGTGCTTCCTATCTTCGGACAAATACCCAATGCCGTGCTTGACCGCTTGATCCGGTCCCGAAATCCGCACTTTACTGCCGCGAATATAGATCTCCCCGGATTCGACCGGGTCGGCTCCGAATATCGCGCGCGCGGTTTCCGTTCTTCCCGCTCCGACGAGTCCGGCTACGCCGAGAATTTCTCCCTTGCGGAGCGAAAAACTAACATCTTGAAGCACTTTCCCGCGGTTCAGATTGCGTACTTCAAGCACGACATCGTTGTCGCCCGGCATTCGGCGATCCGGCTTGGTCGGCTGATAAATCTCTCTGCCTACCATCATCGAGATAATTCGGTCAATGCTGACTTCGCCTGTATTCACGGTATCGATATAGCTTCCGTCCCGCATGACCGTAATTCGATCGGTTATTCTTTTCAACTCGGCCATCCGATGGGAGATATATACGATGCCTACTCCTTTGGCTCTTAGCTTATCGATCATCTTGAACAACTCTTCGATCTCGGCGTCGCTAAGAGCGGCCGTCGGTTCGTCCATGATCATGACTTGAGAGTCGTAAGAGATGGCTTTAATGATCTCTACCATTTGCTGTTTGGCCACGGTCAACTCCGACACGGGAGTCGTCGGCTCGATATCCAAATTCATTTGCTTCAGCAAAATCGCCGTCTGCCGATTCATTTCTTTGTCGTCCAGGAACAAGCGAATCGCCTTGCGGGGCTCCTTGCCGATAAAAATATTTTGCGCGACCGTTAGATCGAGGGCCAGATTCAACTCCTGGTGGATCATGCTGATGCCTAATTTCTGAGCCGAGCCCGTATCGGGAATGTGAACTTCGTTCCCTTGATAGATAATGCGCCCTTCATCTTTCTGATAGACGCCGGTCAGCACTTTCATCATCGTCGATTTTCCCGCGCCGTTCTCTCCCACTAGGGCATGCACTTCCCCGGCACGCAGTTCGAATTGGCATTGCTTTAGGGCGTGAACGCCGGCGAAATGCTTCTCGATACCTTCCATCTTCACGACAACTTGACTCACCGCTGTTTCCCTCCCAACTCCTTGTTCTTGTTGTTGATATTCACTTTACACGCAGAATCGAAGCGCTTACATGTGATTTCTTCCTGTAAGAGTCGAATAATTTATGAGGTTGCCTTTCAGCGAATATAAACAAAGAGACGGTTTCGGCAAGTCGTTTACCGACCTTCCGAAACCGCCTCTTCAGTTGCCGACGAATGGGAACAACAGCTTCTGGTTTTCCTCTTCGTACATATTTTGTTTCGTTATAAGCAAGGAGCCCGTGTCGATTCTATCGGGAATTTGCTCCCCCCTTGCCGCCTCCACTGCCGTCTTGATGCTTAAATATCCCATCTGAAACGGACGCTGAATGACGGTCGCCTGAATAACTCCCTCATCCAGGAGCTTGATTTCATTGAAGGAGCTATCGAACCCGATCAGCTTGACCCTGTCCTTAAGCTCAAGCTCTTGGATCGCCCTTCCCGCTCCTACCGTCGTCGGTTCGTTAAGCCCGACGATTCCAAGCATGTCGGGGTACTTGCTTAATATCTCTTTAGCCATGAAATAAGCATTTTGTTCGGACCCCTCGACATAAAAAGTATCTAGCAACTCGATGTTCGGATTGCCTGCGAGAATTTCCCGAACTCCTTTTTCCCGGTCGATATGCGAAGCGGCGTTTTTGACATAACTGATGATCGCTACTTTCGCCGGACCGGCCAATTGCTGCTTCATCGCTTGGCCCGCTTCTTTGCCGGCTTTGACGTTATCCGTAGCGACAATGCTCCTCGCGACGTCGGAACGGATTCCGGAATCGACGATAATGAGATCGATCCCGTTCTTCTTCACCTTTTCCGCGACGGGAACCAATAGATCGTAGTCGTTCGCAGCCAGCACGATGGCGTCCGGCCGGTCATGTATCGCTTTCTCCACGAGGGCAATTTGCTCCTCGACGTCCGTTTCGGTTTTGGAGCCCCACACTTGTACGTTAGTATCGAACTCCTGGGAAGCTTCGTGGATGCCATCGACCAACACTTCCCAGAACTCGATCGAAGCATCCGTCGACTTGATTATGACCGTGATGTCTAACTGTTTCTTGTCGGACAGTCCGTTGAACCCGTACAAGAGACCTGCGATGACTGCGAGAATGAGGAAGATCGCCCCGATCGACCGTTGGTGTGCCTTAGGCATCAGGTTTCCTCCTTTGCCGGCGGAATCGATTTAGGGATGCGAATATAGACGGTCGTACCTTGGTCTAACGAGCTCTTATAAGTCAGTCCGTATTGCGGCCCGAAATACAATTGAAGCCGTTCATGAACGTTTCTTACGCCTACGCCTCTTCCTTCGCTCTGTTGCGGCGCCGGGAGCAGCATCGTCCGCAGCTTGTCCTCGTCCATGCCCTTTCCGTTATCTTCGACGATCAAGAAGATATCCGCTTCCGTCTCCTCGGCCGTAATCGTAATCAAGCCAGGCCCGTGCTTCATCTTGATGCCATGATAGATCGCGTTCTCGACGATCGGCTGCAGAATGACTTTAATGGTCAAAAAATGCTGTATCGAATCGCTAATTTCAATCTGGTAGTCCAATTTGTTTTTGTAACGCATTTTCTGAATCATTAAATAGTTCGTGATATGGTCTATTTCCGTTTTGATCGATACCAGCTCTTCTCCTTTGCTGATAGACGCCCGGAACAGCTTGGCTAGCGCCGAAGTCATCAATACGACCTCTCGGGATTTATTGCTCTCGGCCATCCAAACGATGGAGTCCAACGTATTATACAAAAAATGCGGGTTGATCTGAGCTTGAAGCGCGTTGATTTCGCTCTTGCGTTTCTGCTCCTGGTCGAGCACCGTCTGGGACATCAGCTCTTTGATTTTCCCGACCATGATATTGAATGCCCGCGCAAGCCTGCCGATCTCGATCGTCTTGGGAACGCTCACGTGAATATCGAAATTGCCTTTCTCCACTTCTTTCATGGAGTCCTGCAGTTGCTTGATCGGCCGGCTGACCCGCTGCGATAGGAAAACCGAAATGACGATCGCGATGACGATGCAAATCAACCCCAGAATAATAAAGGACAACCGAACTTCGTTCTGGTTATCGACAAGTTCGTTCACGTACGATACGCCGACGATTTTCCAGCCGAAATCGGAGTTTTGCACCGTATACATCCGACTATCGCTGCCTTCGTCGCTCGTGAACGTACCGTTCTCGATTTCGAGCACCTGATCGATCATCTCGGACTTCAAATTGCTATAGATGAGCTGTTGCTGCGGATGGTACACGATTTTCCCGCCGGAATCGACGATAAACAAATAACCCCGTTGGCCAAGCCTAATCTCTTTGACCATATCGTTCATGACGCTGAAATTCAGATCGACCAAAAAGACGCCGAGCTTCGTCTGTCCGTCCCTGCTGATGAGTTCCCGGCTTAGCGAGACGACCCAAGGATATCGATCTTTGAACACCGGCTGGACGTGCGAGGGAGAGATGACGCTCTCCCCGCCCGCTTCTTTCGCTTTCGTATACCAACTTAAACCGGTAATATCGATGTAAGGATTAAGCTCCAGATCCTTCCTTCCGGACACGAACTGTCCTCCGTAACCGATCACGTTAACCGACGAAATATCCGTCCGGGATACGAGCATCGACTCTAGCATATCGGCTACGGCTTCCTTCGCTTTCTTCTCCTCTTGCAGGCTGCCGAATTCCGTGGTGGACAAATATTGCTGAACGGCGTGGTTGCCGACTACGAGATCGGACATGCTCTTCATGCCGTTCACGTAAGATTTGATATTGTTATTTACCTGTTTCACAAGCTCGGTCGTGTACGCTTGCGCTTTCGATTTAACCGCTTCTTTAGTCAAATAGTAAGACGTAATGCTCATGATCAGTATGGTCATCAAAATCAGAATAACAAATGCGAGCACCATGTTCGTCTGAATGCTGCGTAGTCGCGAGAAGATACCCACCTGTCATCACGCTTTCCCTGTCGTCATTTTATTGCGATAGTCCGTAGGCGTATCTCCGGTATGCTTTTTGAAGGCACCGCTGAAATAATGCGGGTCGCTATACCCTACCGCATAAGCGATTTCGTAGCTCTTCATCGCCGTCAAATTCAACAATTCCTTGGCTTTCTCCATTCGCACGTGCGTTACGAATTCCACGAACGATTTGCCGTTATGGTTCTTGAACATGCTGCTGAAATAGCTGGAGCTTAACGAAACGTGCTGGCAAACCGACTTTAACGATAAGTCCGGGTCCGAATAACGTTCCTTAACGAACTCGATAGCCTTAGCTATCTGGAATGCGCTTTGATCCTCGCGCGAGCTTCTGATTACGGTAACCGCTTTGCCGCACAGCGCCTTCATCCATTCTTCCATCTCGTCCAGATTGGTCATGCCGTTAATGTCGGTCACCGGATTAACGCCTTCACCGAACGCATGCGACTCGTGACCGTTTACTTCATATAAGGTGTGCATCATCGTCAATAGAATACGCTGCAGATAGATATAACAAATATCGATCGGAAATACATGCTCCCGGAACGTCGCGAACAGCTTTCTCAGCCATTCGTCCATCTCTTGAAGCGTTCCGGTCTTCAGCTTCGTCACCAGTTCGCTTTCCCAAGTTACGACCGATAGCAGTTCCGGCCGTTCCCGCCGCTCCATATCGGATAGGCGTATGATTTCGTTCATTCCGATGACGTAGCGATAGTCCAACGCGGACAGCGCGGATCGGTGGACTATTGGCGCATTGTCCGTCAACATACTCGCATGCCCTATCCCTATCGATAATTTGATTGGCAAATAAGATGTAGCCGCGCTGCGGATTTCATCGGCCGCCGACAGTGAATATTCTTGCAGTTCATCGGAATCCGGACCCGATAGCAGTACGAGCACGCGATTTTCCCGATCCCGGAAAATCGCGGTTCCGGTATATTTCTCCGTGATTTCTTGCGCGATATTAAAGAGAGCGAATCGAATAAGCTCCTGATCGGACAAAGTTGAAGGAACGCTCCACTCGAATTCGTCCACGTCGATCGCGAGCTCGATTAAGTACGGTCCGTTCCATTCGATTCCGAAGTAACCGGAGCTTTCCCTGATCTGCTTCTCGGTCATAGGCGCGGTAACGAGCCGCTCCAGAAACCGCTCCTTAAGCAAAGGCATGCTTGCCGTTAACTCGCGTTTCAGATGCTCGTAATCTTGGATCTGCCTTCTCTCGTGATCCATTTCCCGGGCGAGCTTACGGATGATCTCTTCGAGCTCCGTAGCTGTAATCGGTTTCAAAATATAGTCCACGGCTTGCAGCTTCAATGCCTGCTGCGCGAATTCGAAATCGTCGTATCCGGTCAGAATGATAACCTTCACGTTCGGATATTTAATAGACAGCTCGCTCGTCAGCTCAAGGCCGTCCATGAAAGGCATTCCGATATCGGTCAGGACGACGTCGGGCGTCTCCCGTTCGATGAATTCGAGCGCTTCCTTCCCGTCCTCGCAATCGCCGATACATACGAAGCCGAGCTGCTCCCAACTCATCTGTTCCTTGATCGCTTCCCGTACCAATGCTTCGTCGTCGACGATGAGTAGTTTATACATGATATCCCCGCCTCTTGTTGATCTAGTGGGCTACGGACGCGATAAAATCGATCTGCTCGATCGTGCACTAACTGAGTCTAACATATTATAAGAAGGAATATCCCCCGTCGGATAAATAGAAATAATTCAATCGTAACTTCTTGGAAACGTTAAAGGAATGTAAAAACGTTCGAAAGTAGTTGAATTTTTTTCTATCTGTTAGAAAATCTATTAATTATCTTTTGCGGGGATGTATCTCATCGATAAAGGTGAAGAAAAAAGAAAGAACCTCACCTATAAAGGCGAGGTATCATTTAAACCGTAGTTCCAATCATTTAACCGCGATGTAAATATCGATCTGAGCATTGTCGGGATCGGAGCTGCGTTCGTCGTAGAGCTCGAAATCGCCCGTGAACGTTCTTTGCAGTTTCGATGCGGCCGACCATCTCCATATCGCTTGCCATGCTTCTATTACTACTGTCGTTGCGTGGCCTCTCATAGTCGTAAATACGGCATATTGCGAGGCAGGCAGGATCTTGGCCTCCAATCCGGCCGGAAGGTGACCGATCTCGGACACGCTGCAGCCGATCAGAAGCTTATATTCGCCCGCCGCTCCGTTCTTGTAATCGGTGTAGCATCCGTAGATCGGCTGCGGAGATTCTTGCTGCACATGCGGAATCGACTGCCGGACGCCTTCCTTCCAGAACTTATCCCACAAACCGCCGATTTGGGCTTGCGGACCGAACTCTTGCTCATTGGAAGTCGTCGTCGCGATGCCGACCAGCTTGATTTCGTCCCTATGCACCAGCGCGTATGACGGCTCGTTTCGAACGGATGACCAACGTTTCAAGCTTGGAAGCGACCCCGCCAGCATCCCGCGAGCGGTATTCTCGTCCATTCCTTGCTCGACTAGAAACGGAACGCAGAAGCCGACCATATCGTTTACCGTAAAGTCAGGTTGGGTGAATTCCCCGTTCGTATAACAATAGCTACAATAATCCTCAACGGGGGCGCCGGACTTATCCGATCCGAACACCTCTGGACCGGTTAGCGGCATTCCGCAGCTCTGGCATTGCGATTCAACCTGTTGTTGCGACATCTCAATCACTCCTTATCGGTTATACCCTGACTATACTAGGAGTAACTTGACAACTGATTGTCAGGTTTTCAAGGGAGCGAATCATAAATTTTTCCGATGTTCATGGCAATCTCTCTAATCTTAATTCGGATGTGCTCCGGCTCCAACACTTCCACGTCTTGTCCGAAGCTAAGGATAAACCCGTACAACCAGCGGTCTTCCGGAAAATGCATCGAGACGACGTACCGTTCCTCCGCATCTTTTCCCGGAATCTCCACCTTTTCCGCAACGAGCGATTCGACGTCGAACCATTCCTCGGCCAGATGCCTGGCTCTTGGATGAAATCGCAGTACCACTTTCGTAGCCGTTTCAGGCGCGGACCAATCCTGTTTCCAAGGCATTTGTTCGATCGGGATCGATTGCCGGATGAACGCGCGCTCCTCTACGGTTATTCCTTTCATCCTGAACAGCTTGAATAATCGAAATTGCCGGCGATCGAGGCAGAGAGCGTATAAGTACCACGTTTGCTTCTTCAACACGAGCGTGTAGGGTTCAACCCGGCGTTCGGTTACTTCCCCTTGCGCGCTGCAGTACGCAAACGACACTTCGCGGCTCTCTTCCACCGCCGTCTTAAGCTTGGCGAGCTTATCTTCCAAATGTCCTTTCCGGCCCCACGGGGACAGATCGACGATGAACTGCTGAGTCCGAAATTGGAATTGCTCCGTTTCCTCCGCAGGAACGATGCTTTGCATCTTCTCGAGCAGTTGCTTGTGGTTCGGGTTATCGTATGTCGTCGAGACGCTCTGCAGAGCGGTTACGATCGCGACGAGTTCATTGTTGGTCAGAACGTTGCGATCTAGACGGTAGCCTTCCGACAAGCCGATTCCCCCGCCGGCTCCCTGATAAGAGATGACGGGGATGCCGGCTTGATTGATGACCTCGATATCTCGATAGATGGTGCGCACGGAAACCTCGAAATGATCGGCAAGTTCTTTGGCTTGGATCATCCTACGATTGATCAGCATAATGACGATTCCGAGCAAACGGTCAAGCTTCATGTTCACCATCCGTTCTGAACGAAAATTTATCTGGTTCTTGGAACTATAAAAGCATTGTCTTTCTTCTCGAAGCCGATACGGGGATAATAGTCCATGGCGGACGGCGCGGACAGAAGGAGCAAAGATACCTCTTCCCCGATCTGTTCCCGAACGATTCGCACGAGTTCTTTGCCGATTCCGGCTTTCTGATATTCGCCGCGCACCGCCAGATCGGACAAATAACAGCAATACGCGTAATCGGTAATCGCTCTCGCTACTCCTATGAGCCGAGTTCCGTCCCAAGCCGATACGTTGATGTCGGCGTTATCGATCATTCGTTGAATGCGGACGAGATCGTCCGCAGGCCGTTTGATTCCGGAGCCGCGGAATACTTCCGATACGTCCCGGGCTTGGAGCGGCTCGTTTATCTTATACTCGATAGTCCGCAATGCACTGCACATCCCTTGCGTTTTTCAGTAGATCGTATTCGATCTACGCTAGAATGAACAGTGCCAATTCCTTGTCGATTCGGTGGTCCAATTAAGCTTTAATCCGAATTTCTTCGAGGATTTGCTCTTTCAACGCGGATAGGCTTTGCGTCCCGAGGTCTCCTTGTCCTCTCTTCCTAACCGATACCGTAGCGGAATTTTTCTCGTTTTCTCCCAGCACGAGCATATAAGGCACTTTTTCCAGTTGGGCTTCGCGAATTTTGTATCCCAGCTTCTCGTTGCGGATATCGACATCGACGCGAATGCCGGACTCTTCCAACGTTTTTTTCGCTTGCAATGCATAATCGATATAGTTGTCCGACACGGGAAGCAGCTTCGCTTGAACCGGCGCTAGCCACAGCGGGAAAGCCCCCGTGTAATGTTCGGTAAGAATTCCGATGAATCGGTCGATCGAGCCGTAAACCGCGCGATGGATGACGACCGGACGATGCTTTTGATTATCTTCGCCGACGTAAGCGAGTTCGAATTTGTCTGGCATCTGGAAATCCAATTGGATCGTTCCGCACTGCCAGCTCCTTTTAAGCGCGTCCAAAATGTGAAAATCGATTTTAGGTCCATAGAAAGCGCCGTCGCCTTCATTGATACGGTAAACTATGCCGCGCTTGTCCAGTACGTTCCGCAGCGACGTTTCCGCTTGATCCCATAATTCATCCGAGCCCATATAATCGTCGGGCCGAGTGGATAACTCGATCTTGTATTCGAATCCGAACACCTCGTAAATGTAACCGATCAGCTCGATGACCCGCCCGATTTCATCTTCTATTTGCTCGGGCAGAACGAAGAGGTGAGCATCGTCCTGGCAAAACGTGCGAACGCGCATCATTCCGTTAAGGGCTCCGGAATATTCGTGGCGATGTACCTGGCCGAATTCCGATAGACGGATGGGCAGCTCCCGATAGGACGCAAGCTGTTCTTGTAAATCAGCATGTGGCCGGGACAATTCATCGGTTTAAGAGCGAATTTCGTGTCGTCCACGTTAGTGAAGTACATGTTGTCTTTGTAGTGGTCCCAGTGTCCGGATTGTTCCCAAATCCGATTATTCATCATGAGCGGAGTGCGCACTTCATCGTAATCCCGCTGTCTCTGAACTTCGCGGGCGAAATCTTCAAGCTCCGTGCGAATGGCCATCCCCTTCGGAAGATAAAAAGGCATGCCGGGCGCTTCCTCGGAGAACATGAACAAGCCAAGCTCTTTGCCAAGCTTGCGATGGTCGCGCTTCTTCGCTTCCTCCAGCACGTGCAAATGTTGTTCGAGCTCCGCTTTCTTCGGAAAAGACGTCCCGTAAATCCGCTGAAGCATCTTGTTGTTGGAATCTCCCCGCCAGTATGCGCCCGCCACGCTTAACAGCTTGAACGCCTTAATGCGTCCGGTGGAAGGAAGGTGCGGTCCCCGGCAAAGATCGAAAAACTCCCCCTGATCGTAGATCGTGATCTCGGCATCTTCCGACAATCCTTCAATCAGCTCTAGCTTTAACGGTTCTTCCAGCTTCTTGAACGTTTGCACCGCTTCCTCGCGGCTGACGGCCCGGCGAACGATAGGCAAGTTTTCTTGGACGACTTGGTCCATCTCACGTTCGATCGCGGCTAGATCGTCGCTGGACAACGGCTTTGCGATATCGATGTCGTAATAAAATCCGTCTTCGATGACCGGTCCGATTCCGAGCTTAACGGCTTGGTCTCCGTAAATGCGCTTAATGGCCTGCGCCATGACATGCGCCGTACTATGCCTGTAGATATCCAGACCGTCTTTGCCGTCCAGCGTCACGATTTCGACGGAGCAGTCGCGCTCGATCGATCGTCGCAGATCGACAAGCTTGCCGTCGATCTTTCCCGCTATCGCGTTTTTCTTCAACCCTAAGCTAATCGATTCCGCTACGCTTTCGATTGTCGTGCTCCGGGGATACCTCCTTATTGATCCATCCGGCAACGTTACGTTGATCTCCATGTTCTTTTCCTCCGTTTCCGCTTGATTGTATGAACGCAAAAAAACGCATCTCTCCCAGAAAGGGACGAGTGCGTTCTGCTCGTGGTTCCACCCTAATTCGACCTGCACCATAACATGCAAGGACCTTATTGGTATCCGGTATCGGGGATAAAACGGTGTCGCTTACTGCCGCGAACGATGGCTCGACGGGTTCAACGCCACGGCTGCAAAGGGGTAATTCCGCAACCGGTTACCGGAGAAGCTTTCAGCCTGATCTTCTCTCTCTGTACGGCCCGTAAAGGGAATCGTGTCTTTGGTCAATGCCGATTATGAATTTCTTGTGTGTAATCTTACAGAATGAAGCTTGTAAAAGTCAAGATTGGATTTTCGTATCAGCCCTAGCTCACTTCTCGAGTCTCCAATCCATTTTCCGAACAACGATCCAGAATGTAAGGAAAGTGAACAAGATAAGGGCCAGCATATCTATCGTCACCGATGTCGTCCACGTCCCTTGGAGCAGTTGTCTTAAGCCGTCTGCCGCGTAAGTGGTCGGGAACAAATAAGAAACCGTCTGCAACGCGGCAGGCAATTGCTTAATATCGATCATGACCGGCGTCAGAAAATTCAAAAAGACCATCAGCAAGTTCGTGATCATGCCCGTCAAATCCTGATTTTTCGATAGGAACCCGATAAGGATCCCGAATCCGGCCGGTGCCGCTACGGATAGCAACACCATTGGAATCAAGCCGAAGGTCAGTTGAATCTGAATGTGAAACACGAAGTGCCCGACGATCGACATGATGATGACGGAAGGCAAAGACATCAAAAATCCGCGGATCATGAACGCCAAGAGAAAATTGATTTTGGAGATCGGCAGCGAAGCGTAAAACGTAAATTGCCCTTGCTGCTTGCTCCAAGCGATGTGATTGCCAAGACCGTTGATCCCCATAATAATGATCGGAAATACAATATTGCCGCTTACGATCCTCATCACGACGTCAGGGCTTGGCGATTCCAGAAAAAACTTCATGAACAGCAGCGTAGTGAACGGAAATATCGAGGCCAAGCCGATTACCCACATCCACGTTTCGCGGACTTCCGCATACTGAATTCGCAGCAAATACATCAATTCCGTCGCCGATGCCGCGACGCTTCTCAGCGTCGATACGGGTGTTGCTTGCGCCAACGTTAACGCCGCGCCAGGAGCGGCGCTCTGTTTCGCCAAGCCCTCCTCAATCGGATTCACCGTGGACATCTCCTCCCAATTTCATATAAACGTCCTCCAGGCTAGGCGGAACGATCTTGTACTCCGTACACGCCAACTCGTCGAGATTCGTCGTGATTCGGGAGACGAGTCCGTTCGCTTCTTCGCGTCCGACGAGCATTTGCACGCGATTCTCGCTGATGATCTCGACTGTCCCCCATTGATTCAAAAGCTTCTCGGCCGCATCGCGTTTACCGCTTTGCACGATGATTTCTACTTTCAAGCGAGGGTCCACTCGGCTTTTCAAGTTCGTAATCGAATCAATGACTTGCAATTTGCCCTGATTAATAATGGCAACCCGGTCCACGACTTGCTCCGCTTCCAACACGTTGTGGGTCACGAGAAGTACGGTCGTTCCGCATTCCCGGTTTTTCTCGCGCACTAAATCCCATACGATTTTGCGTTTAACGGGATCTAGCTCATTGGTCGGCTCATCAAGAATAAGCACCGGCGGATCCCCGATCATAACGGCAGCTAGTCCCGCAAGCCGCCTTTGCCCTCCGGATATCCGCTTCATCATTTTGTCGGAAATGGCCCCCAGGCTGAGTTTTTCCATCCACCATCCGGTAAGCCGCTCCGCCTCCTGCTTCCCGATTCCTCTTAACCGGGCCGTGAAGAATATGGCTTCCCTCACCGTTAAGTTCGCCAATGCCCACGATTCCTGCGCGTAGTACCCGACCTGTCGGGATACGTCGCGGGAATGTTGAATCAAGTCTCGCCGAAAAAGAAGAATAGAACCGGATGTCGGTCTGGCATGCGCCACCATCTGTTTCACGAGAGTAGACTTGCCGGCGCCGTTCGGGCCGAGCACCGACAAGATTTCTCCTTCCTTCACGTCGAAAGTTATATCGTCGTTGGCAAGCTTTTTGCCTTTCTTATACACCTTCCGCAAATTGCGAATCTCGTAAACGCTGTTCACATGAGCCCTCCTCGGTATCCGACGGAATTCCGTTTTATCGGGACACCGTCCCTGTATGGGATAACAAACGGCGGTTCAGCGCGTCTACGAACTTCCGCCGTTCGTTCGTACAAGAAAAAATGGCCTCCCGCAAACTCTTGAAAATGGCACCCCCTGGACGTTAGGGGGGCCCACTCTTCGATTCGATTTTGCGTCCACTGGTCTTCCTTGCCCGTCATGATGACGAATTCGGAGTTAATCGGATCCGTTCGTACATCGCATTCGTACGTTTCGATCATCCGGTAATCCGCCTTCAAGATCGGCAAGAAGAGATTCACGAGCTCCTGGTGTTCGAACAGCTCGGCCGGCGTCAAACCCAGCTTCTTGATTTCCTCCGTAAATTCGTCGTCCGGCAAGAGATGTAAAATTTTCTCGTCTTCCTTCAAGTGGGGGGCAATCCGACCGGAGAAAAACGCTGCGGCCGGATCCCGGAACCCCATCGCTCGGATGCGGCGGCACATCTCATAGACGAGCAACGTCCCCATGCTGTGGCCGAGCAACGCATACGGACTCGAACCCGCCTCCCGCTCCAACTGCGGATACAAATCCTTTACGGCTTCTTCGATGCTTTCGTAGAAAGGCAATCCGGCCTTAGCCCCCCGTCCCCTAAGCTCGATCGGAATGAGCTCTATGCGGGGATCGAGCAGCTTGCGCCACCTGCTGAAGCCGACGGCCGAACCTCCGGCATGGGCGAAACAAAACAGTTTGATTTTACCGCTCACCTTTGTCCTCCTCCTTAATTGCGCGGAGAATGTTCATTTCTATATTTGGAGGCTAACTCACTCCATTGAGGCAAGTGCAAGCTAAGTTGGGAATGAATCCCTTCCAACGTGCTTTCTAGACGTCTTGCGAAGGGTATTCCATTATCCGCGTTAAGGGTTAAGCTGTCGTTATAGGCTTCTCCAAAGGACGAGATGATCTCGTCGATTCGTCTTGACGATCCCTTAAATTCGGCGAATGACTTAGACAAATCATCCAATACGTCCCTTAAGAAAACAAAGTTGTATTTCCAGTCGATTAGAACCGCGGACAGGAACGTTCGATCTGCCTGAACGTCCGTCAAAAATCGTTCGTCTCTCAAAATGTTCATCATTTCGTTAATGGCGCCCATTCCTGCAAATTGAGAATAGACAGTTCCTTCCGCTTCGTAATCCCTTTCTTGCAAAGTTAACCAATTTTTGATCAACTCGATAAACATAGTCAGTTCCCATTGCCGATCTTCAAGCTCATCCGGCCCCGGCGCCCGTTTGTTAGTCTGGAACACCCGGTAAGAGTAATCCGTCAATCGCGGAATCGTATCCATGAAAGACAGATCGCGATAACCGGAAAAGGATTGATGCAAATCTTCGCTGGGGATTTCCCCGAAAAATTGGTAACTTGTATCGTAGACGATGTACCCCGACTCCGTTCGGTCGATGACCAGCAACGAATGATCGAAAGGAACGTTAGCAGCCGGTTTTTTCAATCTTTCTCGGCATTCCTCCTCGGGCAGCTTGTAATCCGGCGAATAATTCAAGTAATAAGTTACGCCGCCGATCGCCACGATTTCATTGTTGCTTAAGCTCCGGTCGATCGCCGCAATACCTTCCTCCAACGAAGGGTAAGCTATAAAATCAAAGGAAATGCCCGTCTTCTCCATCATCTTGATAAGCCCTATAAACGGAACGGAAGGAAGTTTGCAGTACTTCTTGCGATTAACGCCCTGTTCCGATCTCCCGAATTCTATTGTCGGCAAAGCCAGACCGTCGAAAACCGGGAGGAAACCCCTTGCAAGCGAGTAACCGAATTGATGTTTCATTTTTTCATACATAACCGCGATGAGACACGGATAATAGTAAGGGTAATCGTAAGTGACTTCGAAAGATCGATTAAACCTTCTATTTGCCTTAACCGCCGTTGCCGAATGATTCAGTCTCTTATTCTCCGTAATTCGCCGTATCGTTTGATAGTCCCAAATATCTTTAACCGATAGGTTCAACTGAAGCGTATTCGTCCTTGCGATGACTTGGATGGAATTCAAGGAATTTCCGCCCAATTCAAAGAAATTGTCATGCGCGCCGACGACGGGAACCCGAAGCACTTCCTGCCAGATCTCGGCCAGCTGTTCCTCGGTTGAATTAGACGGAGCTTCGTACGCCGAGATCAAAGCTCTGTTCGACTCCGGAGCAGGCAATCTTTTGCGGTCTATTTTCCCGTTCGGCGTTAGCGGCAGTCGGTCCAATCGAACAAAATGGGAAGGAACCATGTACCCCGGCAGTCGAGCGGCAAGCGCTCCTCTTAGCTCGCCAACGCTCCATTCGGCGTCCGCTACATAATAGGCGCACAGGCTCTTGTGCCCGTTATCGTCATTCCTCGCGACAACGACCGCCTCTTGGACGGACGCCAGCTTCCGCAGTTGATCCTCTACCTCGCCAAGCTCGATACGATAACCGCGAATTTTGACCTGATGATCGGCCCGGCCTGCGTATTCCAAGTTTCCTCCCGGCAGCCAGCGAGCCAAATCGCCCGTACGGTACATCTTCGTTCCCGGACGGAACGGATTGTCCACGAACTTCTCCGCGGTAAGGTCTTCCCTGTTCCAATACCCCCTGGCTAGCCCGTCTCCGGCAATGCACAGCTCTCCGATCGCCCCGATTGGCTGCAAACGGTCGCCGTCGTTCACGATATAGATTTGGGTGTTCGCGATCGGCGATCCGATCGAAATACCGTCGTCGGCACCGATCTCGGACATCGCCGACCATACCGTCGTTTCCGTCGGACCATACAGATTATATATCCGGGCCGAGGCGGCTTGGCGCAATTCGTTCCGCAGCTTGGCCGGAAACGCTTCTCCTCCGATTAGAATTTCCGTCAATTGACGGATGCCCGACGCATGCGTCGGATCGCTCATCCACAATTGCATTCTCGAAGGCGTCATCTGCACGATGTTTACCCGGTGATTATTCACCAGGTCGCTGATGAGCTTCGGATCTTGTTGATCGTCGGCGCTTCCGATAACGACTTTGCTTCCTTGCGTAAGGGGAACGATCGTTTCGAGCACGAAAATATCGAACGAGATCGTGGTCAACGATAGAATCGTCTTATCGGCGGAAAAATCGATTCGATCCTTCATCCCTTGGATAAAATTGATCACGCTTCTATGCTCGAGCATGACGCCCTTCGGTTTCCCCGTAGATCCCGATGTGTAAATGATATAAGCGAGCCGTTTCGAAGCTTGCTCCAGCTCCAGATTCGAATCGTCATGGAGTTCATAGAGGTTGTCGTCGATGTCCAACCGGATTCCGTCGTACGCTGCAGGGACAGAGATCGACTTCTGAGAGAGCAGATGCTTCGCGCGGCTATCTTCTAGCATGTATTGAATCCGTTCTTGCGGATAATCGGGATCTATCGGTAAATAGGCGCCTCCTGCCTTTAAAATCCCTAATATTCCTATCATCATCTCCAGCGAACGTTCGACCAAGATCCCCACGACGCTCTCCGAACGTACTCCCTGTTCGCGCAGCCCTCTGGCCAATTGATTCGCTCGTTCGTTTAATTCCCGATAGGTAAGCTGCCGATCGGCGAACACGACCGCCACATGGTTCGGCGTCTTGGCGACCTGCTCTTCGAATAACTGCTGGATCGTCTTCTCGCGCGGATAGTCCGCTTTCGTATCGTTGAACGACCGCACGATCTGCTCGGTTTCCGACGGCGTCATAAGGGTAAGCGATCCGATCTTTTCGTCAGGCTGGTCCACGATGGATCTAGAGAGCTGAACGAAGTGACCGGACATTCGGCGGATCGTAGCTTCGTTGAATAGAGCGTTGCTGTACTCCAAGCTGCAGCTCAATTCATCTCCTAGTTCTACGACCGTGAGCGTAAGATCGAATTTAGCGATGGCATGCTCCTGAACGTTGGGCAGGAAGCTTAGCGATTCGACTTCGAGCTTCCCGTTCTCGGTATTCTGCAGCACGAACATCGCATCGAATAAAGGATTGCGGCTGAGATCCCGCGTCACGTTCAGCTTCGAAACCAATTCCTCGAACGGATAGTCTTGATTTTCGTAAGCTCGCAAGGCGTTTTCCTTCACGTCCGCCAAATACTCGAGGAACGCTTTATCCTTCGTCGGATAATTTCGTATCGCCAGCGTGTTGATAAACATGCCGATCAGCGGCTCCAAGTCCGCGGATAACCTTCCCGCGATCGGAGTTCCCACGACGATATCCTCTTGCCCCGAGTAATGATGCAGCAACGTCGTATAAGCAGCCATTAGAACCATATATAACGTGCTGCCGCTGTTCGCCGCCAATCGCCTCAACCGTTCCGTTAGCTCTTTCGGCACGACAAATTCGACATGCGATCCTTCGAAGCTGCGCACGGCAGGTCTTGGGAAATCGGTGAATAAGTCCAATACGGGCAATTCGCCGGCAAAGGTCTCAAGCCAATGGTTCTCTTGCTGCCGATAACGCTCGCTGTGCATTTGCTGACGTTGCCAATCCGAATAATCCTTGTATTGGATTCGTAAGGGCGGCAGATCTTCTCCCGCATACAAGCTGGAAAATTCCCGAACGAGAATTCCCATCGAAGTTCCGTCCGTGACGATGTGATGCATATCGAACAATAGAACGTGGCGCTCGGCTTCGAGCTCGATCAACTCGATTCGGAAGAGAGGCGCCTGCCCTAGATCGAACGCGCGCACGAATCTCCGAACTCTCGCCTCTAAATCTTCATTGCCTAGCTGGCTGTATTCCGCAACGAATTCCACCGTTTTGTGCACTCGCTGCATGGGTTCCCCGTCAACCAACTCGAAGCTCGTTCGCAACGTCTCGTGGCGATTGATTAATCGCCGAATCGTAGCTTCCAGCCGCGTCCTGTCAATCGCCCCTTCGACGGTTAGGACGGCCGGAACGTTATAGCTGGTTACGCCATCCTCTATTTGGCTCAATATATACAACCGCTTCTGCGCGGAAGAAACGGGATAAGTCTCCCTCTCTTCCACGACGGGTATCGTGAAATACGCGTTTTGTTGCAGGCCCTCAATCGCTTGAGCCATCTGCTCGATCGTCGGAAATTCGAACACTTCCCGCAACGGGAAAGAAATGTTCATCTCCTTGTGAAGCTTCGTGACCAAGCTCGTTGCCCGCAAAGAGTGTCCTCCGATTTCGAAGAAGTTATCGTCTCTGTTGATCTCGTCCAGGCCTAGCACGTCTTGCCAAATTCGCGCGAGCTGCGACTCGAGCCCCGTTCTTGGCTTCGATTCCGCGGAATCGCTCCTCGTATGCCGTTCAGGCTCAGGCAACGCTTTCCGGTCTATTTTGCCGTTCGAAGTTAACGGAAGCCGCTCTAATGTCACGAATGCCGAAGGCACCATGTAACCCGGCAGCTTCGCGGACAAGTATTCTCTCAATTCCTGCGAGGTCATCGTTTCATGGAAGACGACATAGGCGCACAAATAGGCGACCCCGTCCGCATCCTGTTTGCTCAGTACGACCGCTTCCCTGATTTGTTCGTGCTTGAACAGATGGCTTTCGATCTCTCCGAGCTCCACGCGGAATCCCCGGATTTTAACCTGATGATCCTTCCGGCCCAGAAACTCCATCGCCCCGCTTGGCAGCATCCGGCCTAAATCCCCGGTTTTGTACATAGTTGATCCAGGTTCGTCTATGAACGGGTTAGGCACGAAGGAATTCGCCGTCTTCTCGCTGTCGTTCATGTAGCCTCGGGCGACCCCGACGCCGCCTATATACAGCTCCCCGGCTACGCCATAGGGCACGGGGCTCATTTGATCGTCTAAAATATAAAACGTATTATTGTCCATCGGATTGCCGTACGGAATGCTCGTTTGCGTCTTCTCTACCGCTTGGACCGGATAATAGTTCGACCAGACGGTCGCTTCCGTCGCGCCTCCGAGCGCGATCACTTCCGCATTCGGGAAGAAGGAACGGATCGCATTCGGCAGGGGAACGGGAATCCAATCCCCGCTTAAGAAGACGAGCCTTAGGCTCCTCTGCAGGAAGCTAGGCTCTTCTTGCTCGATCATGTTGACCAGATGGTTCATCGTCGAAGGAACGGAATCCCAGAACGTCACGTTTTCCTCTTTCATCAGGCGAATGAGTTCGACATGGTTCTGCACTTGCTCCTTGCGCGCGATGACGACCTTGCCTCCGCAAGCCAGCGTGCCGAATACGTCGTAAACCGATAGATCGAAGCACATCGAAGTCACGAACAGCAGCGTATCCCGTTCGCCCACCTCGAATCGCTTGTTCACCCACTGAACGAGATTCACGGCCGAATGGTGCTCGATCATGACGCCTTTCGGCGTGCCCGTGGAGCCCGATGTGTAGATGATATACGCCAGATCTCCCGAATCCTTGGGCAGCGCAAGATCGTTGTCCGGGTATTGGGCATACGTTCCTGCGTCGAGCGGTACCGTATTCTCGATCGCGAGCCCATAGTCGCGATCCGCGAGCAACGCCATCGTCTCCGCGTTGCGGCAGATGTAATCTTTGCGGTCATCCGGATATTCGGGGTCGATCGGAACGTAAGCCGCGCCGGCCTTCAAAATGCCGTACATGCCGACTATCATATCGAACCCGCGCTCTGCCGCCAAGCCCACGTGATCGCCCGTCTTTACCCCTCTGTCGATCAGCATGCGGGCAACTTTGTTCGCTTGTCCGTTTAGTTCCCCATAGGTCATCACGGCTTGGTCTTGCTTCAAGGCGACGAGGTTTGGCGTTCTCTCCGCTTGTTCTTCCAATAAGGCATGCAACGTTTTCTCTTTGGCGTAAGCCGTTTCCGTCGCATTGAAATCGTAGAGAATCCGCTTGCGCTCCGCGTCCGACAGCACCGGAATCTCTTGCAGCGCGCTGCCCGGATGATCGGCGAACGCTTGCAAAATCCGCACGTACAGGTCGAACGCGGTTTCGATCTCCGTCTTATGAAAATGCGTTTGCGCGTATTTAATCTGGATGTAAGTCTGATCCATCGCGCTAGACACTTCCAGGTCGAACAGCGTGTTCGTCATTTCGCTGGACGACAGTTCGATCCGGCGTTCCGAAGCGCGCATGAACGCGTTGTTCTCCAACCCGTCCATCACATGGAAATCCGTATAATTGAACAAAGCATCGAACAAAGGATTGCTTAAATCCCCTTTCGCGTCTCCGACCTCTTGAGCGATATCCACTAAGAAGAGCTCGTGCGCGAACATGTCGTGCATCCGGATTTTCACTTGTTCGAGGAATTTCAGCCGCGTCAACTTGCGGTCGACGTCGATCCGGAACGGCAACGTGTTCAAGAAGCAGCCGAGCATCGCGTCCCCGTCCTCGATTTGCGGGCGATCGTGGGTAACGATTCCCGTTACCAGGTCGTGCTCCGTCGTGAGAACGTGCATCAAGTATAAATAAGCGGAGAAACAAATTTCCCTCATCGTATACCGATGCTGTTGCGAGAACTTAACTAGCGAGCCCCACGTTCGCGGATCCACCTGTTTCCGGTAAATGGCGTTCCCCGCTTGCTCGCCGATCACTTTGCCGGCCAAATTGAACGGAAGCTTGTTGCGCGTGTAGCCTTGCAGGCAATCCTTCCAAAAACGTCGCGTTTCTTCCGATTCTTGTCGGGATTGCTGAATGGCCACGTAATCTTTGTAAGTCGCTTTCAGAGCAGGAAACGTATACGGCTTGCCGGCGACCAGCGCGCTGTATGTTTCGATCAACTCCTTGTTGAAGGTCGCCACGCTCCAACCGTCCAATATCGCATGATGGAACGACAGCACGAGGCATAATTCCCTGTCGGTCAAACGAAACGCGCGCAGGCGCCACATTAGATCTCCGTCGAACTTGAATTTGTCCTGCAGATCTTGCGCCATATAAGCACGAATCGCCTGCTCTTGCTCGCTTTCCCGGCGTTCGGTCAAATCGGTTAACTCCACTTGCGGCAAACGATTACGATGAACGATCTGAAGCGGCGCGCTGTAGCTTTGCAAATCGAAGGACGTTCTCAGAATAGGATGGCGCTGCGCCAAGACGGTGATCGACCGTTGAAAGGTGTCCCAATCGAAGCCGGGCATTTCCAACAGAAAGAAAAATTGATCGTGATAGATCGGTTGCTGCGGCATCATCTTCGAGTAGAACACCATGCTCATCTGAATGTTACTGAGCGGATAGTAGTCTTCAGTATGTTCCGGTAACGGACGTTCAGCCGTTTCGGCCGCGATCTTTTCCTTGATGTCGGCCACCATGCGCAAGCCCTTCTCCCGTTCATCGCCTGCCGCCGGACGGCTCTCTGCCAAAACCGCCAATTCGGCGATCGTCGGAGAAGTATAGAAATCCGCCACCGTTATAGACGTTCGCAGCTGCTGGTTAATCTTGCTGATGATGCGGATCACCTTGATCGAATCTCCGCCGATAGCGAAGAACGGATCGTGAATGCCGACTTGCGCAAGCCCCAACACTTCTTGCCACGCTTGCGCGAACTTCTCTTCAACCGTATTTCTTGGCGCTTGATACGACGCGCCGGACTGAACGATATCTTGCGGCGCGGGAAGAGCTTTGCGGTCGATCTTGCCATTGGAGGTCAACGGCATCTGCTCCAATTGCACATAGTAAGCCGGAATCATGTAGCTCGGCAGCGTTTGCCCCAGCGTTTCTCTCAGCTCGCCCGCCGCTCTCGGCCGGTCCGACACGAAATACGCGCACAGCTCCTTCTGCCCCGCGCCGTCCTCCCGCGCGATGACGATCGCTTCCTGAACGGCCGCCGCTTTCAACAACTGGGCTTCCACCTCGCCTAGCTCGATTCGATATCCGCGGATTTTCACTTGGTGGTCGATCCGTCCCAAATACTCGAGGTTGCCGTCCGGCAGCCATCTCGCCAAATCCCCCGTCCGGTACATCCGCTCGCCGGGGCTGAAAGGATGAGTCACGAACTTCTCGGCCGTCAACTCCGGCCGGTTAAGATAACCTCGCGCCAGACCGTCCCCGGCGACGTATAGCTCTCCTTGCATTCCGATCGGCAGAAGACGGCCGTTGTCGTCCAGAATGTACGCTTGCAGCGTCGGGATCGCTTTGCCGATATTGCTCTTCGCCTGCTCGATCTCCAACTCCGTAATTTCCTTATAGGTAACATGGACGGTCGTTTCGGTAATGCCGTACATATTAATCAACTGCGTATTCGGATATTTCGCTTTCCAGTCCTTCAGCGCATAGGGGCTTAACGCTTCTCCGCCGAAGATTACTTTTCGTAAGCGCAGGTTGCGGACATCATAGGTTTGATCCGCTTGAACGACTTGATAGAAATAGGTCGGAGTCTGATTCAGGATCGTCACTTGCTCGTCTTGGAGCAGTCTCAGGAATTGTTCCGGATTTCTCGCGGTAAGGCTTGGAACGATAACCAGTTTTCCCCCGTTCAGCAGAGCCCCGTACATTTCCCATACCGAGAAGTCGAAGCAGAAGGAATGGAATAACGTCCACGTGTCCTCCGCGCCGAAGTCGAACAAATTGTCGCTGTTGAATAACAGCCGGACAACGTTCTTATGCTCGATCAAGGCTCCCTTCGGATTCCCCGTCGATCCCGACGTGTAAATGACATATGCCAAATGATCCGGGCCCGATATCGGCTCCAAATTCGCACCGTCCGCATCATAAGCCGATGGATCGTCGACATATACGACGGTGCCTGTGAACGAAACGCGTTCGCGTTGTTGCCGTTGCATCAGCAGCACCTTCACGCCCGAATCGGCCAACATGTAGGCGATGCGCTCTTGCGGATAGTCCGGATCGACCGGGACATAAGCGCCGCCGGCTTTTACGACCGCAAGGATGGAGACAATCGTCTCCGGCGAGCGTTCGGCCATGATTCCGACCAGTTGGTCGGCCTGAACGCCTTGAGCTCTTAGCGTACGGGCGAGTCGGTTGGCTCTTCGGTTCAGCTCCGCATACGTCAATCGGCTGCCTTCATAGGCGACGGCCACTGCGTCGGGCGTCTTCTCGGCCTGCTCTTCGAACAGCCGATGGATCGTCTTCTCTCGAGGATACGTTGCGGCTGCGCCGTTGAAACCGGCTAACCGTTCCTTTTCTTGCGGCGCCAGCAGTTCGATCTCCGATAACCGGCAACCCGGGAAATCCATGACGGAGGAATAGTAGGCGATCGATTGGTTCGCTATGGCATGCACGGTCTGATCATGGTACAGACCGGCATCGAATTGCAGCGTCAAGCGTAACGAGTCTATGTCTTTGGCGAAGCTCAGCAGCATGTCGGCATCCGCGCTCTTCGCGTGCGACTGCTCCTGAAGGGGGTCGAGCAAGACGATCACTCGGGACAATGCGGCATCCCGTCTGAGCTGCTGCAGCGGGAACCGGTCATGCCGAAGGGCGTCCGCTACCGCCCGTTTAATCGAGGACATCCACTCTTTGAACGTGATCTCTCCGTCGATTTCCACCCTGACAGGCAGCATATGGTTCAGCCTCGGGGCATCGCCGCGCAGCGCGGGACACCCGATGACCAAATCCGTATGCTGGGTATATTTGTGCAACAAATACAAGATGCCGGACAGTAAGATCATATATAGGCCAAGGTCCGAACCGTTGCTCGCGGAAGTCAGCTTGGCTGCCAGCGCATCCGGTATCGGGACGCTAATCTCGTCAATCCTACGGCTACTCCGATCGGCGATCGTAAAATCGAAGGGAAACGCGGAAGGAGCCGGATTTCCCTGGAGTTGCTTCAACCAGTATTGCTTGTCGATCTCATAATCGGCATGGACTTCCGTCCCGTTCTGCCTTTGCTTATCGATCACTTTTATTCCTCCCCATTAAAAGTTGAAATCCACGTCCTCGAGCATTAAAGGTTGGTTACGGAACGAGCCGCTGTCCAATGTCACGTTGCGCAATTCGATTTTCGAATCGGATACGACGACTTGCAGAACGCGCGCGAAGTCGTCTAGCCATCTTTCGGCCGTCTTCATCCGAAACAGCTTGACCGCGTATTCCAACGACAAATCCAGACGGCCGTCCGACTCGACCGCCTCCAAAGTGAGGTCGAACTTAGCCGAATCGGGAACGAAAGCAAGAGGCGAAGCGCTAAGCCGATCGGCTTTGAACTCCGTTTTCTCGTAATTTTGCATAACGAACGAAACGTCGAATAACGGATTCCGACTAATATCGCGAGGAAGGTTCAATCCCTTGATCAGCTCTTCGAGCGGATAATGCTGATGTTCGAAGGCAGACAACGTCAGTTGTTTGACATCCTGCAACAAACGATCGAAAGTAAGGCCGTTAGTCGGTTTGCACCGCAAAGCCAGCATTTGGACGAACATCCCGATCAAAGGCTGCAAATCGTGGTCCGTTCTGCCCGCTGATGGAATTCCGATGACCAGGTCCTCTTGTCCGCTAATCTTGGAGAGCAGTATGGAATAAGCAGCAAATAAAACCATATTTAACGTTGCGCCGTTGTCGGCGGCGATCGCCTTCAGCTTCTCCGTCAAATCCTCGTCGAGAGAAAGATGGACCCGATTGCCTTGGAAGCTTTGAACGGCAGGACGCGGGAAGTCCGTCGGCAGCCTAAGCTCCGGCAGCGGGCCGCCGAACGCGTTATGCCAATAAGCCGCATGCCGCGCGTACGCATCGCTCTCCATCTGTTGCTGTTGCCATACCGCGTAATCTTTATATTGAATGCGCAGCTCGGGGAGTTCCCTGCCATCGTACAGCTGCACGAAATCGCGCATCATTACGGCTAAGGAGACTCCGTCAGAAACGATATGATGCATATCGAAGAACAACACGTGGCGTTGATCTTCTTCTGTCGCGGAAGCTTCCCGTGCGATCAAGCGCCTATCGATCAATTTGATCAAGGCAACTCGCACGAGCGGCGGACGGCTTAAATCGAACGGCGCGATCAGGGAACGGCAGACGGACTCGAAGGTATCCTCGTACTCCTCCCGATACTCGATCTCAAACTCCGCTTCCGAATGGATAATCTGCACGAACCGGCCATTGTCAACCGCAAAGGACGTGCGGAGCGACTCCTGTCTGCGAATCAACTTCCGGAATGCTTCTTCCGCCCTATGCCGATCTATGGCTCCCTCCACCCTGAAGAGGCCGGGAAGGTTATAGGCGGTTGCTCCTCCTTCGAGTTGATGAAGGACGAACAGATTCAACTGTCCCGAAGACAAAGGATAATCGCGCCGCTGTTCCGCCAGCGGAATGCCGGCGTAAACGGCCGGAGAAGCTTGCTCGATCGCCTGGGCGAGCTGTTTTATCGTAGGAGATTGAAAAATGTCCGTTAAGGAAAGCTCGATTTGGAACGATTGCTGGATTCGGGTCCGCATCGCGATCGCGTTCAAGGAATGGCCTCCTATTTCAAAGAAACGCTCCTGCACGCCGATCGTCTCTATCCCGAGCACATCCGACCAAATTTGCGCCAGCTCGGATTCAAGCGAGTTACTCGGCGCTTCGTAGGTTTGATCAAGCTCGAACACGGGCTCGGGCAGCGCTTTGAGATTGATTTTCCCGTTGGCGTTCAGCGGCATGCTCTCCAGTTGCATAAAGCGGGAAGGAATCATATAACCAGGCAGCTCCTTAGCGAGCGCCCCTCTCAGTTCGGCGGCGGACAACGGCTCCCCGGCAACGAAATAAGCGCATAAAACCTTTTGCCCCGTCCCGTCCGTTAAAGCGACCACCACCGCTTCTTCGACTAACGCAGTCTGCCGCAGTTGGGATTCCACCTCTCCAAGCTCGATCCGATAGCCGCGAATTTTGACCTGATGGTCGATCCGTCCCAAATATTCGATATTTCCGTCCGGCAGCCAGCGAACGAAATCCCCCGTTCTGTACATTCGGTCCCCGGGAACGAACGGGTTGTCGACGAACTTTTGTTCCGTTAAGTCCGGCCGGTTTAAGTAGCCCCGCGCCAATCCCTCTCCCGATACGCACAATTCGCCGGGTACGCCGATCGGCTGAAGCTGGAAGTCGCCGTTCACGATCCAAGCTTGAACATTACCCAGCGGTTTGCCGATCGGGACGTTCGACAAAGCCGTAGCGCCTAGCACTGTCGGATATTGGGTTGCATAGATCGTCACTTCCGTCGGTCCATAAATATTTTCCAGCTTAGCCGGCAATTGCAGACTGTGATATTGGTCTACTAACTTCTTGGATAACGCTTCGCCGGCCACGAAAACATATTTCAAATTCCGAGCGCCGGCCAATTGCGATTCCGAGAATGAATTCAACAAGGCATGAAACATCGAAGGAACGAAGTTGACGTGGGTGATACGCTGGCGTTCGATCGCATGCAGCAACAATGTCGGATCTTTCTCGTGTCCCGGCGGTAAAATAACCAACGTTCCGTTCCCTGCAAACCAACCGAACAGTTCGGCAACGGATACATCGAACGCGTAGGTTGTTTTCAGCAAATACCGATCGCCCGGGAGCATCGGATATTTGCGTTCCAGTTGACTAAGAATGTGAACGGCGGATCGATGCTCGATCATGACGCCTTTCGGTTTACCCGTGGAACCCGAAGTATAGATGACGTAAGCCAAGTGAGACGGCGCCGCAACGGCCTCGACCGTCGCCCCGTCCCGATCGTATGTTCGCGGGTCGTCCAATTCGATCAATTTCCCGCAAAAGCCTTCCTCGGGCAGCCTTCCTTTCAATCGCCCTTGGAGCAACAATAGCTTCGCTCCGGAGTCTTCCAAAATGTAGCTCATGCGTTCCGGCGGATATTCGGGATCTATCGGAACGTAAGCGCCCCCTGCTTTTAAAATCGCGAGAATGCCGATGAGCATTTCGAACGACCGCTCGACCAACATGCCGACCAATTGATCCGGCTGTACCCCTTCGTCCCTTAACGCTCGGGCTAACCGATTCGCCTTTTCATTCAACTCCCGGTAAGTTAGATGTTTGTCTTCGCAAACAAGCGCCGCCTGATCCGGGGTTTGGCGAACCCGCTCCTCGAATAGCCGATGAACCGTCTTATCTCCCGCATAATCGGAGTAAGTCGCGTTAAACCCGAATAAAATCTGCGACTTCTCGGCTTTTTCAAGCATATCGATCCGGGACAACGGAATGTCCGGAGCAGTGGTGACTTCTTTTAGAATTTGTATAAAATGGCGGGAAAGCCGTTCGATCGTCTTCGGCAAAAACAAATCCGTCGCGAATTCGAAATGAACCCGCATGCCATCACCGATTTCCGCCAACTCCAGCGTCAGATCGAAGCGGCTCTGTTCGGTATCGTAAAGATAAGGTTGAAACCGCAGCCCCGCCGCTTGTTGATTCGTCCAGTCCATATTCTGATAGACGAACATCGTATCGAACAGCGGATTTCGGCTGAGATCGCGCGGGACGTTTAATTTCTCTACCAACGACTCGAACGGATAATCTTGATGTTCGAAAGCTTCCAGCGCGTTATCTTTCACTTCCGCGACGAACTGCCGGAACGTTCTCGTACCGACGGGCTTGTTCCGTAGCGCCAGCGTTTGAACGAACATGCCGACCATCGTTTGAAGATCGGCGTGAGGCCTGCCGGCAACGGGCGAACCGACCACGATGTCGTCTTGTCCCGAGGTTTTGGCTAAGAGGATATTGAACGCGGCCAAATAAACCATATACGGCGTGGCACCCATTCCGAACGCAAGCTTCTTGACCGCTTCCCGCAAGTCGGAAGCAAGCTCGAAGCCGAAGCGTCGACCGGCGTAGCTGCGTACGACCGGACGCGGGGAATCAACCGGCAAATTCAATACGGGTATCTCGTCCGGGAATACCTTTAACCAATAAGATTCATGCTGCCGCATAGAGGGTTCGGAATAGAATCCTCCTTGCCAAAAGGCATAATCGCGATATTGGATTCGCGGCGCCGGCAAAAGCGTCCCTTGATACAGATCGAAGAAGTCCTTCATGAGCAGGCTGATGGAAACGCCGTCCGCTACGATATGATGCATGTCGAATAGCAGGACATGCTTTCGCTCATCCGTTCGGATTAATCCGGCGCGGAACAGAGGCGCTTTCGTCAAATCGAACGGTCGAATGAATTCGGCGATCGCTTCTGTCAAGCTCTTCCCCGCTAACTCGTCATAATCAACCGCGAAATCCGTGCATTCATCTAACCAACCTACGAATTCGCCTTGCTCCCATCTGAAAGCCGTCGTCAAAATGCGATGTCTGCGAACCAACTGCTCGCATGCGTAACGAAAGCGTCCCACGTCCAAATCGCCGTCAACCGTAAATAAAACCGGCTGATTGTAGGCCAAATTCGGCACATCCAGTTGTTGAAGCACGAGCAGTCTCTTCTGGGCCGATGTAACCGGATATGCGACTTGTTCTATCGCAGGTTCGATGGAGCTATGCTCCGATTGTTCCTTCCGATTGATCAGGCTCGCCAATTGGCGGATCGTAGGTATGGCAAACAAGTCGCGCAAGGAAATTTCGACTTGGAAACGTTGGTGGATGCGGGATGCCAGCGACACGGCTTGCAAGGAATTGCCGCCGATATCGAAGAAATGATCCTGAACGCCGATCGGTTCCATGCCGAGAATCTCTTCCCAGATGGAGGTCAATTCCATCTCCGTCTCATTGCTTGGCTCGTCATACTCTTTGCCCATTCGCTGCTGTTCTTCTCGAGTACGTATCGTCAGCTTCATTAATTGTTCCGCTCTATGGAATTGCAAGGGCAAAAGTTGGTTGCGATGAGTCAGTTCGACGTCCTCATAGCCAAGTACATCCCAAAGCATTGGTTGCTCTTGCCGCGCTTCCGGCTGGGAAGCCAAATTCGACGCCCTTGAATAACCGGCTGCAACCTGACGCTCCGGAAGGTTTAATTCCGGGTTGTCTTCCCAAGCCGTTATCCACGCAACCTCATCGGGAATACGTTCCAGCGGCAGGACGTAACGTTCTTCGTCAGGCTGATTTTCCGAGTGCTCCCACCCGGTTTGTTCAAGAAACAGCTTGAAAGGATCATTTTTGGCCGTGGCGACGAACGGCGCTTCAATGCAATGCGCTTCCGCGGCGACGGCAACTCGTTTCAATTCGCTTAATATCGCTTGCTCCACGCGTCTTCCGAGCACCCGGCAGCTTAACAAGAACGTATCCAGCACGAGCGCGTTTCTTTCCGCAAAGCCGAAGACGAGACCTACGAATCCGTAATCTCCGAAGCGATCCGCCACCTCGATCCCCCAACACATCATGTTCGGGTCCGAGATCAACCTCCGAACGTCCTCGTCCGTTCTGCGGATCGTACTGAGATTGAATTGGTTCGTTCGCTGCGTCAATTGCGCGGCGCGGCCAATCTGTTCCTCGGTTAAGAGACGCATCTTCAACTTAAGGTCCAAGCTTCCGAGAAACTCGTCGATGGAAGCCGCAGCATGGTCCTGCATGCTGCGCCGTTGGGACTCGGCCGCGTAATACGCCGACCGTTGCCGGTCTTCCTCGGTGACGACGAATTTATCGAATGCCCATACATGCTTCAAATAATAAGGAATTTGCCATGCCAGCTTCGGAATTTGCAACGTCAGCACTTCGGGACAACGCGCTATCATCTCTCCGCATTCCTTGGCATTGTCGTCCACGAAAATAAAGCTATCCAAACCTAGGTTCAGCTCTTCAGATAACGTGCGGATATTGTCGGCTTTGGCTGACCAATTGATCTTGGCTCCTACGAAATGCTCCTTCTTAAGCAGCATGTTCGGATTGCGATCGAATACTTCCCATACGTCCGGTTCATTGTTTTTACTGCAAATCGCCAGCAACATGCCCTCGTTGTATCGGTCCAGCATAAACCGCTGCAAAGCCAAAAAAGGTTCGTCGATCGAGATGCCTAACGGTCCGTCTTCCCCGCAAACGCCTCGCCATAATGTGTTGTCGCAATCCAAGACGACAACTTTGAAAGGATGCGCGTTCCTGCTAACGATCGTACGGGCAACGGCAGTACCCATCGCGCCATAAAATTCATCGGTGAAAGGCATATGCCCCTCTTGGTCCTTGACCGGATCGAAAATTTCGGGAACCTGATAGAGCGCCGCCAACGATTGTCCCAGGTCGATAACGTGCACGTTTCCGAGACCGGCCAGGTCGTTCATCCAGCGCTCATTCAAGCTTTCCAAGTAAGCGGATATTTCGCCGGAATGCGTCAAACGAGCGGAAACCGGAAACGTTCCGATCAAATAAGTTCCCAACTTGCTGCGATTGCGAAGAGCCGTCATCAGATCGCTATATATGCGCTCAAGCTTACTGGTTATCCCATCCATTGCGACAGAATCGTCGTCCCGAATCCAATCTTCGAACCGGATCAGCAACAGATTGATTCCGTCGTTAACGGAAATCAAGCTGTTGGGGTCAAGCAGCTGCTGAAAAACTTGATGATAAGCGGCGAATTCGATCCCGACTTCTTGATGGAATTGCCGGCACCACCATTCCACGGAAGCGGCGATCGGCTCGGCGGTGAAAGTCGCGCTTACCGCTACCGGCAAAGGTTCCTTCAACCGTGAATCGGCCTTTGAGGCAGCTTCGGACGCATCGAATAAAACGATGCTGGAGAGAAGCTGATCCGGGTTCTCCGCAACGAGCTCCGCCAACTTCACGAAATGGTTCAGCCCTTGCTGCATCGTACTTTCCTTGAACAATGAAGTATCGTATTGGAGAACTAGCGTTAAGCTTTCCGAGAGTCCGTTCCATACGTCCAGTTTGAAATCCAGCGGCGACGCGGGATTCAGCAACGGATACTGTTCGAAGAGCAAACCCACTTCGTCCATGTTCAATCGATCGGTCGGATTCATGCTGAACTCGTTGTGGTAAACGAACATCGTATCGTACAACGGGTTACGCGACCGCTCCGTCTTGACTTGCAAATCGTTGATCATCTGATCGAAAGGATAATCGTGCGCGTAAGCCTCTACGATCGAACGATGAACTTCGGAGGCGAAATCTGCGAAAGAGAGCTCCGGCTGCACCCCGACGCGTATCGGCAAAAAGTTAATGAACATTCCGATAATCTTATCCAAGTGAGGTTGGTTTCTCCCCGCGACAAGCGTGCCGACGACGAGATCGTTCTGGCCGGAGCGTTGACTTAGCATCCATGCATAGACGGAGAACAATAACGAATTCAAGGTCATGTTGCGTTGTTGGGCCAGACGCTCCAGCTTCGATTTCAACTCGGCGGATATCGATGCATGAAGCGTATTTCCGTTAAACGCTTTGCGATCCCCTCTGGCATAATCCACCGGCATATTCAGCAAAGGAAGCTCGCCCGACAATTGGATGAGCCAAAATTGCTTTTGTTGCCGATAGCCGTCGCTCTCCAACATCTCCCGCTGCCAAACGGAATAGTCCGTATACTGCAGCGGCAATTCCGGCAAAGCGGCGCCTTTGTAGAGCTCGCAAAATTCTTTGATCAGAATGCTCGTCGATACGCCGTCGGAAACGATATGATGCAGATCGATTAAGATCAGATGCTGACGAGTTGATATTTCCACGAGTCCGACGCGCAGCAACGGCGACTTCTCCAGATCGAAAGGGCGTATAAATTCCCGAACGACTTGGTCCAGCCGTTCCTCGGAACTGCGAAAATGCTGCACCTGAAACTCCGGATCTAGATCGACGCGCGTTACGGCTTCCCCGTTAACGAATGCAAAGGAAGATCTTAGCGATTCATGCCTTTGGATCAATTGCCGGAAACAGGATTCCAACCGACTTGCGTCCAGTTCTCCGGTTACCTTGATACCGAACGGCGTATTATTGCCGGTTCCGGCGGCCGCGAATTGCTCTTGTATAAAAACGCGGTACTGAGAGGACGTCAACGGATATTGCTCCCTGGCGTCTATCTTGGTCAAAGCAGCGATCCCGCTGGCCGATTGCGGATCATCGATCGGCAACCGCTCGATGAAGGAAGCCAGATCGCCTATGGTAGCATGTTTGAGCAAATCCGCCACTTCCAAGCGGACTGACAATTGCAGACTGATTCGGTTGACGATTTTCATCGCCATAATCGAGTCTCCGCCCAACTCGTAGTAGTTATCGGCCAAATCCACCTGACGAAGCCCGAGAGTATGCCCCCATGCCTGAGCGATTACGGTCTCAATGTCGGAATAGCTGCCGTTCGGTTTTCCGGTTATTACGATTTCCCTGTCCGGCGAGGAGTTCCGCTCGATCCGCGCGTCGTACTCCGTTCCGAACCGCGCAGGATTAGGAGCATCCAGCCAGCAACGGCTTTTTTCAAAAGGATACGTCGGCAACGGGATGCGATAACGCCGCTGTCCTGCGTAAAGCTTGCTCCATTCGACGTCCGCTCCTTCCGTATACGAACGAGCGATGTCCCTTCGGGGGTCCGTACGGACATCGGTTACGTGGCGCTGGGCATTCCATGCGCCAGTCCCCGCAATTCCTTCGGAAATGGATTTCGGATTGCCATAATAGATGCCTTGGGATCGATTGTCGGTTAAGCCGCCGTCGATAAGCCTTGCGAGCTGTTCCGACAGTTCGCCGGCATTATGGAAAACGACCGCCAAACGATATTCATAATGCCCTCTGCCCGTATTGGCCGTATAGCAAAGATCGGCAAGAGAAATTTGCTCCAAGCTTAATCGGGCGTATTGTTGAACTAACCTTCCAAGCGCAGCCTCGCTCTTGGCAGACAAAGTTAAAAGATGCTCTTCTTGCATCCCCTCTCCCGAGTCCATTTTGTCCTCCTTCTTCGGAGCTTCTTCCAGCACGACATGGCAATTCGTGCCGCTCATGCCGAATGCGCTGACCCCGCATCTGCGCGGATAGGAGTTCGTCTCCCATTCCGTTAGTCTGTCATTGACGTACAGAGGAGATTGAATAAAATCGATCGCCCGGTTCGGCTTCGCGAAATGCGGCAAAGGCGGAATTTCCCGATTCCGCATCGCCATAATGGCCTTCAGCATGCCGGCCATACCGGCGGCATGGTCCAGATGGCCGAAGTTCGCTTTGACGGATCCGATAGCGACGAACTGCCTGCGATCCGTAAATCTGCGGAACGCGCGATGGAGGCCGTCGATCTCGATCGGATCGCCCAGTTTCGTTCCCGTTCCGTGGGCCTCGATATAAGAGATCGTCTCGGGATCTATGCCCGCGTTCTGCCATGCCCGGACGATCACTTCCTCCTGGGATTTCACGTTAGGAGCTGTCATGCCTACCGAGCTGCCGTCTTGATTGACCGCGCTGCCTTTAATGACGCCATGAATGAAATCCCCGTCTTGGAGCGCTCTATGCAGAGGCTTCAGCACAAACGCAATGACGCCTTCGCCTGCTCCCGTACCATCGGAACTATCGTCGAAGGTATGGGCTCGCCAATCGGAAGCTTCGATCCCGATTTTGACCTCATTTTCTAACGGCAATAAATTCATTTTGACGCTGCCCGCGATCGCCATCTCGCATTCTTGATTGCGGATCGCCTGGCAAGCGAGATGTACCGCCACTAGTGAAGAGGAGCATGCCGTATCCACGCACATGCTGGGGCCTTTCAAGTCGAGCAAATACGAGAGTCTGCCGGCAATGACCGACGTCAGGTTTCCCGGTACCGCAAGCGAAAGGGAGTCCGGGTCCGTCTCGGCTATCATTCTTTTGTAGTCGTAGAGCGTATCCGTGTTGAATCCGACATAAACTCCGGTCTGGCTTCCAGCCATCTGAAGCTTGCTATAACCGGCATCCTCGATCGCTTTCCACGCCGTTTCGAGAAACAACCTTTGATTAGGACTCATCAAGCTTGCTTCCTTCGGCGATAGACGGAAAAAAGCATGATCGAAACAATCGATGTCTTCCAAATAAGCTCCGTCGAAATAGGCAGGCTGCTCCCCTTCCCGGGTTCTGCCCCGGGCGTAGATATCCGTATCTTGGCGCCTGGACTTGGGAAATTCCGAAATGAAATCCACTCCGCTGCGTACGAACTTCCAGAATTGATCGAGGTTATCGACCAGAGGCAGCTTTGCCGAAATTCCGATGACGGCGATTTCCTGCGATGACAACTCTTCTATTTCCTCTAGTTGATCTGCATCCGTATCGTTAAATTCGATCAAGTTAAAATCCAGCATGGATTTCCCTCCTAAGCAACCATGGTGCCGGCCTTTTCGTTAGCGGAGTTCCGCGCGCGTTTCGTCTCCCGATTTTTCCAAAGATAGAACATCAAGCCGATGACGACGACGGAACTGATGCCAAGAGCCCACACTACGCCCGGTCCGTAAGAGAGATT
This sequence comes from Cohnella cholangitidis, assembly GCF_014107495.1. Lineage (GTDB taxonomy): Bacteria > Bacillota > Bacilli > Paenibacillales > Paenibacillaceae > Cohnella > Cohnella cholangitidis. Next base: position 5,642,945 of record NZ_CP041969.1, on the reverse strand, counting down.
CAATTTCCTTAGCACGTAATACGCCGCAAAGACGAAAAACTCGTTAATGATCGGCGCCCAGATCGACTTATACCATTCGAACATGAGACTGAATATAAGGGCTCCGAGCGACGCGTAAATCGTCAGCGGAACGTCCCAGTTGAAGAACAAGCCGCCGTAGATGATCCCCGTCCCCAGAACCGAAACCCAGACGGGCATCGCCGATCTTAGAACGTTAAAAATGAGCGCGCGGAAATAAATTTCTTTATAAATGGAATGGATGATCAAAAACAATAAATAAACAGGCACGATCGTAGTCGTCAAATAGACGGTCAATTGCTCGAATTGAGGATAATTGTCTCTGAAATAAGGAATTTCGAAGAAGCATTGAACCCATACGCCCATCGCGATTCCCAATATGGAAATCAGAACCCCGTTCTTGACGGACATGCGCGTGAAATTGCTCGCTTTGATCAGATTTTTCTTATTCACCCATTTCATGACGTAGAAATAAATGACGAACGCAAGAATATCGTAAGGAACGAATCCGATGACGTTATTTTGCCCGAGCCAAGTCGATATCGAATCGATGCCCATAATATATTGATTCCATACGATGAAGATGAAAGGGTAGTAGAAAGCCGCGTATACGAACGTCCATAACAACAAGTTTCCGGTCATTTTCAAGACGGCCGCTTTCGTGTCGCCTTTCCATACGGACACCAGCAACGAGATCATAAAGAAAAGACAGAATCCGGAAACAAACATCAGAATATGATCCGGAATCGTCTCGATCGACTCTTGTACGCCGTACTCCCTTGTTACGAAGATGACGGTGTTCATCACTGCGGCCCCTATCAACGAGGACCAGATCGACTTTAAGCGGTAATAGAGAATCCCGTAGACGAGCGCCAGGAAAAACGCCATCACTTGTATGCTTGGATTCGGTTGGGCATATCCGTAAAAGACGGCTTGCAGCAGCAGCGCCGCAACGAAAGGCAAGCTTTTGCGCATGATGTTGAACAGCAACCCCCGGAATAATACTTCCTCGAATAAGGGACCGATGATCGACAATCCGATGATCGTGACGATGAAAGATTCCGAATTCATAAACATGGCGACATAGTTCTCGAAGTCGGGGAACCCGTCGATAATAAACGACAGCTTCATGAAACAAATAAAGAAGACGCCCAAGAACAAACCGATTAAGGCGGAAATCGTCACGTCGATTTTGTTCATTTTCGAAAAATTGCTTAATTGGACAATGCTCTCGTAATTTTGTTTCGCGATTCGTTTCTTTACTTGGAAATAAATCACGTAGAGAACCGACGTTATCAAAAACATCATGGTGATCCAGATAGCAGATTTTTCCCTACGAATTGTCCGTAAGCACCCGAATTCGGTACGAGAATATTGTTGTGAACGATGGATACCCCCAAAAAGGTACCCAGCAGCAACGCGACTTCCCCGGCCATTAACAAATATTTTTTCATCGTCTTCTCCCTCTCGAATAATAATCGCTTGCGATAGGACTATAGGATGCCGATCATTTCTAGCTCCGCTTGTTGCAACAACTGCTCCCGTTCCGCTTGTTCTACTTTTTTCGTCAGCAGGATCGAACGAAGACTTTCGAAGACGTCCTTCATTTGCATGGACGTCGGCGATTGACCGATGCGCTCGCACTCTTGCCGGATTCGTAATATCGTCTTGTATGGTTCGACAACCCCGTTCTCGTACTGATCCGGATTGTCATTATGATTTCGCGTAGAGACTGCGATCGATAAACAAACGTCGATAAATGCGGGCCTCAGCTGCTTCAATTCAACGATTCGTTGGAAGTCGTCAGCCTCATCCCAGGAATAAGCCCGAATATTGCGCGCCGTCGTTCGGTTCAGCTTCTTGAGAATCGTATTCGGCCCTAGCTCCACCGCGTACGAAATTCCTTCTTGCTGCATGTATCGAACCGTTTCTTCCCAACGAACCGGATGCGTCAGCTGTCGCGACAGCAGTTCGACTACGTTCGCCGCCCCCTGTTCGTAGGGCAACGCGGTCACGTTCGAAATGACGGGACTGGTTGGATCGCGCATCTGGACCTGCATAAGCTTCTCTCTCAAACGATCCGCGGCCGGAGCCATGAGGGCCGTGTGAAACGGGACGTTGGAATGGATCGCGATCGCTTGCCCGCCAAGCTCTCTCAGCGCGTCCGACACCGTGCCGACAGCTTCGCTATAGCCGGCTATCACGACTTGATCGGATGAATTGTAACAAGCAATCGAGACCGTACCCCCTACCGGGTCCATGCGCTCGCATTGCTCTTTCACCCGCTCCGCCGACAGATGTTTGATTGCCGCAATGGCGCCCCCGGCTTCGGGGACCGCGTCTTCCATCGCTTCGCCTCTAAACCATACGGCTTTAACCGCGTCTTGCAATCGGAAGACGCCCGCGCAAGTTAAAGCCGATAACTCTCCTAAACTATGGCCTGCCATCAAGCTTGGCTTTACGCCTACTTCGTGCATGAACACTCGGCAGGCCGCCACGCTGCAGACGAATATCGCGGTCTGCGCATAAGCGATACTCGTCTGCTCCCGGAAGCCGGTCTCGAAACACATCGTCGCCAAATCCAGCTTGAGCGCGTCTTCCGCTTCGCCGAAAGTCTCTCTTACGATCGCATACCGTTCATAGAAAGACTTAAACATGCCGACGTACTGAGAGCCCGTTCCCGGAAAGATCAACGCGACTTTACCGATCATACCGTCCCCCCATCCCGCGCAGCCGACACTTTACGGTCGCTGCTATATTGGCTGACGAACCAACGGGTTAATTTTGCGTATCCTTGAATGAGCTGCATGACTTTCTCCTTGCGCAATCGTCTGCCGTTGTAATCGCAGAACAGTACGATCTGATTCGTTGCGATTCGGTAAGAAACAATCAGATCGAAGCTTTCCGTTGCCCGGGTTTGAGCCGCGTAAAGATCAGCGTCGTATATCAATGCGGAAATCCTCTTCTCCGGCGGAGAAGGCCGTTGCTTCGCAACATCGCTCCATTCGAAACCGTTGCCTGACTTCAATATGTCATCTTTTACACGCGCAAACGTTTGCGCTAAAGACGAAAAATGACCAATTTGCCGAAGATCGACCTCTACCGGATAAATTTTCTGATCGGATACTCCCACGTTAATCCCATTGTCGAACTTCTTGGTCACTTGGGCGAAAAGATAGGCGTAGAGCGCAAAGAGAATCGGTTCCAATCCGCCGTTCAGCTCGTTGCCCGCTCGGATTAAATCCTTCGAAACCGTTTCGTCGAGCTGGATTTTGAAAGCCGTCCCTGTCTCTTGGAGCTCCTGGCCGCCGGAGAAAAACTCGCCCGGCAATTCGATATACGCCAACGACGTTTCCGATTCGGATCCCGCGCGGATAGGAGCGAGAAACTCGGCGAGCTTCTCGATCGTAGGGTAGGCAAACAAATCGGTGACCTTCACTTTACCCGGATATTCGCCGTCCAACATCGCATGCATGCGGAGGAGAAGCAACGAATGGCCTCCGATATCGAAGAACTGGTCGCGTATGCCGACCCGGTCTACGTTCAGAAGCTCCTTCCATATCCCGGCCAGCTTCTCTTCTATTTCGTTCTGCGGCGCGACATAGTCTTGATTCGATTGCAAGTTCAGTTCCAGCTTTGCCAACGCGTTGCGGTCCGCTTTGCCGCTTGCGGTCAACGGCATGGCATCTACTCGCGTATACGAGGAAGGAATCATATAATCCGGCAGCAAGCGCGATAGATTTTGCCTAACGGCAGCGGCATCCAGCTCTTGTCTCGATACGAAGAAAGCGCATAATTTCTTATCCCCTTGCGGCGTGTCTTTCACGAGCACGACCGCTTCGGCGATCTCTTTGTTTCGCAGCAATCCCGCTTCGATCTCTCCAAGCTCGATCCGGTAACCGCGAAGCTTCACCTGGTGGTCCAACCTGCCCATATACTCGATGTTCCCGTCCGGAAGCCATCTCGCCAAATCCCCCGTTCGGTACATGAGCGTTCCCGGCGCGAATGGATTCGACACGAACTTCTCCGCCGTCAGCTCCGGGCGATTCATATACCCTCGCGCCAACCCGACGCCAGCGATGCATAGCTCGCCGGGAATACCCGCAGGTTGCAAACCATTGTGCGAATTCACGATAACCAGCTGAATATTGGCAATGGGTTTGCCGATCGGAATCGCATCGGCCTGATCATCGGGCACGCAGTCGTAATAAGTAACATCGATCGCCGCTTCGGTCGGCCCATACAAATTAATCAGCTTTGCCGCGGTTGCCATGCGAGTCCGAAACAGCTCATAAAATCGATTGGCTTGTTGAATCGGCAAAGCCTCTCCGCTTGCGAACACTTGCTTCAAGCTTGCTAAGCTTGAGACTGCCGAATTTTCGAGGTCCGCCCGCCTCTCGAGATAGTCAAGGAAGAGATGAAGCATGGAAGGGACGAAATGCATTGTCGTCACTTTGTAACGCCCGATCGCCTGAACGATTTTGTCGGGATCCTTTTCGCCGCCGGGTTCCAAGAAACAGACGGTTGCACCCGCTAAGCTCCACCAGAACAGTTCCCAGACGGATACGTCGAACGTAAACGCCGTTTTCTGCAAAATCACGTCACCCGGGCCGATGGGGTATTGTCGCTGCATCCAATGGATTCGATTGGCTACGGCGCGGTGTTCGATCATGACTCCTTTCGGATTTCCGGTCGATCCCGAAGTGTAGATCATATAAGCCAAGTCGCGCGGCGAAGCCTCCTGCGGCAAGTTCGAGGCATCGCCTTCAAAATGAGACGGGTCGTCTAAACGGATCTTCATCCCGGAATAAGTAATCCGTGGCGCAAGCTCAGCCATCCATCGCTCCTGCGCGAGCAAGATGACGGCCTCGCTGTCCTTGAGCATATAGTCGATCCGATCGCCCGGATTTTCGGGAGAGACCGGCAAGTAGGCGCCGCCCGCTTTGGATATGGCCAGAAGGGCGATCATCATCTCGGGCGAACGTTCGGCAATAACCGCGACAATCCGGTCTCGCCCCGCCCCGTTCTTGCTTAACACGCGAGCCAATTGGTTCGCTTTCGCATTTAACTCCGCGTACGTCAAACGGGTATGCCCATAGAGGAGCGCAACCCCTTCCGGCCGAAGCTCCGCTTGGGCTTCCACCCACTGATGAAGCGTCTCGTTCGACGGAAAATCGTATGCGGTATCGTTGAATTCCCGTAAAATCCGGTGCCGTTCTTGCGTCGATATCATTTCGATATCGCCGATCCGCTTATGCGGATCCGTCAATACGCTGGAAATGATCGCTTGGAAATGCGAAATGAAACGTTGGACCGTCTCGGCCGTAAATAATCTTGTGCAATATTCGAAATGGCAAGAGAGCGTGTCGGCTTGCTCGACGACTTCCAACGCGAGATCGAACTTAGCGTGCGAATGCGGCATCGTTACCCGCTCCAACTTAATCCCGTCGAGCTTCAGATCGGGAATATCCATGTTCTGCATGACGAACATAACGTCGAACAAGGGATTACGGCTCAAATCGCGATTCACTTGCAAGTTGCCGACCAGCTCTTCGAACGGATAATCCTGATTGTCGTACGCATGAATCGCGTTCGTCTTCAGTTCTTGCAAGAACTCTTGGAACGTTTTATCCGCGGATGGATAATTCCTGAACGGGATCGTATTGACGAACATTCCGATCAAGCCGTTCACGTCCGTATGGGATCTTCCCGATACCGGCGATCCGACGACGATATCCTCTTGGCCGGAATACTTGGCGAGCAGAACATTGAACATCGCCAGCATGACCATGTACATCGTCGTTTTCGAATCCCCCGCCATTTTTTTCAGGGCATGGGTTTGTTCCGCGGTTAAGCTGAATGGCAGAAGGTTGCCCTCGTACGATTTGACGGTAGGCCTTTTGAAATCCGTGGGAAGATTCAACGCAGGCACGCCGTCGGCGAATACGTTCAGCCAGTATCGCTGTTGTTTAAGCAGCGGCGGGGCCGTTAATTGCTCCTTTTGCCAAGCCGTATAATCTTTGTATTGCACATGCAATGCGGGAAGCTCTCTTCCCGTATACAGCTCGACGAATTCCCGAACGAGAACGCCCATTGACACGCCGTCGGATACTAGATGATGCATATCGAATAAGATCAATTGCCTTCCATCCGCCCGTTCCTTCAGACCTGCCCGCATTAAAGGAGCGCGGTCGAAATCGAACGGACGAATGAATTTCTCGAGCGTCTCTTCCATACTCGCTATATTTCCATCGAAAGATTCGAGTCGAAATGCGGTCTGTTCATGGATCATCTGCATAGGAACGCCGTCAACGAGATCGAAAGTCGACCGCAAACTCTCATGTCTGGCGATGAGCGCGTGAACCGCTTGTTCGAATCGAATAGGATCGATAGTTCCCTCGGCAACGAATGCGACCGGAAGATGGTAGGTTGTTCCGATGCCTTCGAATTTGTTCAGAATATACAGACGGTTTTGCGCGGATGACAACGAATAATAATCCCGGCTCTTCGTTGGAACGATCGGAGCGAGAATGCTTTCCGTTCGATTCTCCAAGCGCATCGCCAGCTCTTTAATCGTCGGAGAACTGAAAATCTCGCTCAAAGTTAATTCGATCCGAAGCTTTTTATGCACGGTTTGCACGAGCTGTGCCGCCTTAAGCGAATGACCGCCTAACTCGAAGAAATCATGATCGATTCCGATGCGGTCCGCTTGAAGCACGTCTTGCCAAATCTCAGCCAGGGCAATCTGCAACCGGCTTTCCGGCGGCATGAACGGTTTGCTTAACATCATTTCCGCTTGTCGCCGGCCAATGCTTTGCGGTCCGCTTTACCGCTGGAAGAGAGGGGCATACGATCGATTCGCGCGAAATGAGCGGGAACCATATATTCGGGCAATCGCTTGTGCAGGAACGAACGGATGTCTGCCGCATTCAATTGCTGCAGACCTACTAGATAAGCATATAACTCCGTATTCCCGTCCTCTTCGGTTTTGGCGATTACTACAGCCTCTTGAATAGCATCGTGCTGCAACAGATGATGCTCGATCTCGCCTAGTTCCATCCGATAGCCGCGAACTTTCACTTGGTGGTCGAGTCGCCCTAAATATTCGATGTTGCCGTCGGAACGCAGCTTCGCCAAATCGCCCGTGCGATACATTCGCGCTCCCTGCTGCAACGGATTCGGCACGAATTTCTCAGCCGTCAGCTCCTGTCGGTTCAAATATCCTCTCGCCAAGCCGACGCCGCCGATGCACAACTCTCCCGGAATTCCATGGGGTAACAATCGGTTGCGGCTATCGACGACATACAACTGCGTATTGTCGATCGGTTTGCCGATCGGAACCGAGCTTAACGCTTCTCCTGCCGAACAATCGAAATAAGACACGTCCACCGTCGCTTCCGTAGGACCGTACAAATTGATTAACTTGGTGCCGTAACGTTCGTGAAGCAATACGTTAAACCGCTCTACATGCCGCAGCGGCAAAGCTTCTCCGCTTGCGAACACATAGCGTAAGCTCTGCAAGGCTTCGATCCGTCCCGGATTGTCTTCGATGTAAGACAAAAACAAATGCAGCATGGAGGGCACGAAATGCATCGTCGTGACGCCGTTTCTCTCGATTGCCTTCACGATCGTTTCCGGATCCTTCTCGCCTCCCGGAACGAGAAAATGTACCGACGAGCCGGATTGCGCCCACCAGAAGAGCTCCCATACCGACACGTCGAACGTAAACGCCGTTTTCTGCAAGATGACATCGCGTTCGTTCAGCGGATACGCCTTTTGCATCCATTCCAATCGATTGATGACCGAACGGTGCTCGATCATGACCCCTTTCGGGTTACCGGTCGATCCCGAAGTGTAAATGACGTACGCCAAATGATAAGGCTCGGTTACCGTCGCGAGGTTAGCGGAATCTCCTGCGTATATATTCTCGTCATCCAAACGAATGAGTTCGCCATCGAAAGGAATAGCGTCGAACCTATCGTCTTTGACTAGCAGCCACTTTGCTCCGCTATCTTCGAGAACGTAACGGATACGTTCTGCCGGAGTTTCCGGCGCTATCGGCAAGTAGGCACCCCCCGCTTTCAAAATAGCCAATATGCCGACGATCATGGCCGGAGAACGGTCTACGGAAATCGGTACGATGTTATCCGGCTTCACTCCCCGTTCGCGAAGCAATCGAGCTAGCTGATTCGCCCTGGCGTTCAATTGTCCGTATGACAATTCCGTGCGATCGAATGCTACGGCGATTTTATCGGCTCTCTCTTCTGCTTGCTCTTCAACCCATTGATGCACAAGGCGATGCTCGGAGAATGGCACCGCGGCCGGATTGCATTCCATCGATTGCCGTTGCTGTTCCTCGGGAGTAAGCAGCATCAAATCTATCAATTTCGTATTCGGCCGTTCGATTACTTGCTCTAACAAGCGAACAAAGTGGGCAGCGAACCGTTCGATCGTCGTCCGATGGAACAAATTCGTATTATATTCCCATACGAACTCCCATTCCGATAAACCATGCATGAAGATGTCCAGCTTAATGTCCAGCTTCGCCGTTCCGCCTGGCAGCGGATAATTCGTAACGGACATCTCCCTTAAAGCGACTGTTGTTGCAACGTCCAGCTGATTATGCAAGATGACCATCGTATCGAATAACGGGTTGCGGGACCGAGACGTCGTATAGTTCGTTAGCGATACGATATCTTCAAAAGGCATTTGCTGATGTTCGAAGTCTTCGACGATCGCTTGGTGCGTGTTACGGATATAGTCGGACCAGCTCGAATCGGAATCGATTCGGAAACGAACCGGAATATAGTCGATAAAAGCTCCCATAACCGACATCAGATCCGCATGATTCCTGCCGGCCGCCAGAGCTCCTACGATCAGGTCATCCTGACGCGCATACTTGTGAAGCAATAAGGAATATACCGACATTAAGAACGCATACGCCGATACCTTTTCCTCCTGAATCCGATTGAGTACTCGGATGGATAGAGGCTCCGGAATAGGAAGCCGTATCGTATCCCCGTCGAATGTTCTTCGCTCGGGTCTCTTAAGGTCGGTAGGCAAATCTAGCGTCGGCAAATCCGAATGCAACCGTTCGGACCAATACTCGGCTAGCCGACGTTTCTCTTCATGCCGGGGCGCATTATCCAGCCACACCGCGTAATCGCGGTACTGCAAGGAAGGCCGCGGCAATTCGATTCCTTGATACAGTTGAAACAGTTCGTTAAGCAAGAGATTTACGGATATTCCGTCAGAACAAATGTGATGTATGTCTAGGAGAAGGATGTGATAGGGTACGCGATAGTGCACTGAGATGAGGGTACTGCGAACAAGAGGCAAGTTGTGTAGGTCAAAAGGTCGTATGAGTCGTCTTAATAGTTCCGTTAAATTCCGGTCGTCCGTTGTCAATCGTTCCAACGGGACATCCGCGCTAGGATGAATGATTTGCCGCACATTGCCTTCGATCATCGCGAATGACGTGCGTAACGCTTCGTTCCGGCTAACGATTTGTCGTAAACATCGTTCGAGCCTATCCGCATCGACTGCCCCTTCGAGTTTTAACGCGAAAGGCATATTGTAGGCCGTTCCGGTCCCGATGAATTGTTCCTGAAGATACATTCTCCGTTGCGCCGGAGACACCGGATCATGCGCTGCCGCCTCCGCACTCTCGATCGAAACGTAGGGAGTGGCATCGGAATGGCGAATGTAATGTGCAATGGAGCGGATTGTGGCATTTTCGTAAAAGTGCTTAACGGGAATTTCCACCTGAAAATGTTTATGAATGTGAGCGATAAGCATCGCGGCTTTCAGAGAATCTCCGCCGTGATCGTGGAAGGAATCCGTTATTCCGGCCGCGTTTCCCATAACGCTCGACCATAGCGATGACAGCTTGCGTTCCACCTCGTTATGCGGACCTTCGTAGCTTGAATCCATTCGACTATTCATCATGCCGCGATACTTTTCGATACCCTCTTGGAAGTCGCCCCTTGTATATTGTTCCGCCAATTTGTATCGCTGCGGCTTGCCGCTCGTCGTTTTGGGTATTTGTTTGATCGGAATGACGCAGGCCGCGGTTACTCCCGTACTCCTGCTCAAATGCCTTCTTAGCTCCCATGCGATCGAAGCAAAAGCTTCGTCCTTGCCGCGATATTGGAGGAAAACAACGATTTCGTCGGTCCCTAACTCGTCGCTAGCCACGCCGCAAATCGCGATTTTGCCGAGTTCAACTCCTTCGACTTCCTCCGCCGATTGTTCCAAATCATGAGGGAAATAATTACGGCCGTTGACGAAGATAATGTCCTTTTTCCGCCCCGTAATGACCAATCTGCCTTCCCGCATAAATCCGATATCGCCGGTTTGCAACCATCCGTCATTGGAGATTAAACGTTTCGTGGCTTCTTCGTTACGGTAATAACCTCTAGTTACGTTGTTCCCTTTGATTTGAATGTTGCCGATATAGTGATCTGCTAGCGGTGCATCCGTATCATCGCATATTCGTACCTCGCAGTCGCTGACGGGATATCCTACATCGACGAACGCTACGCTTGTTGCGCCGTCCGCTTGACCATACGCGACCTCAGCTCCGACTCCGATTGACTTTCGCTCGATATGAACGGCTTGAAGCTCCTCTTCTATCGGCGGGAAAGTGACGGCCAAGCTGGCTTCCGCCATTCCATAAACGGGAAACATCGCATTTCTGGGTAGACCATACCGCTCCATCCGCGTTAGAAATTCGTTCGCTAATTGCACGGATATTGGTTCGGCGCCGTTAAAAATAAATTTGATGGAGGATAAATCCCATTTGTAGTCCTCTTCGGGCTTGAGATGATTTAACACATGCTTATAGCCGAAGTTAGGAGACGAAATCTGGGTGACGCGGTATTCGTCCGCTTTGCTTAACCAAAGATGGGGTCTCATTAAGAACAATCTCGGCTGCATGATCCATTGATCCATCGAACCGGCAAGAGGCGCTAAATGAAACCCGATCAACCCCATATCGTGAGTCAGCGGCATCCAACTAAGCGATCTGTCGCTCGGAACGGCATTCGAACAAGTCAATATAGCGTCAATGTTCGTTAATAAATTCCGATGGGTAAGAATAACTCCCTTGGGGTCTCCCGTTGAGCCCGACGAATACTGGATGAATGCTATATCGTCAGCTTCGGCGGAATATACGGCAGCCTTGTTGGAATAATCATGCCCGAAGGAGTCCGTATCCCACAAGAGCTCCGTAAATTCCGCCGCCGGTCGGCCGAGTTCGCCCTGCTCGTTCTGTTCCTCGAACGATTTGCGCAGTTCCGGAGATGCGATCAAATACGGCCTGCCGGAAAGTTCCCAAATTCGCGTAACCTTCGAGCGATGTTCGGCGGTTGTTCCCACGGTGATAGGTACCGGAATTATGCCGCCTTGCAAGCACGCCCAGAAGAATACGAGAAAAGGATGCGGCTCTTCGATTTGGAACAGCAGAAGATCTCCCGCTCTCATGCCTTTTTGTTGCAATTGATAAAGAATGGAGTTGGCTTGTTCGTAAAGTTGATGATACGGCACTCTTCGATCCTTGTTTTTTTCGACAAAAACAATGCCTTTATCCGTTCGGCTAGCGGATTCAAAAGCTTCGTTAAGATTATGATATCGTTTCGTCACTCTATTCCTCCTCGATCTCATTCCTTTGTTCAAACGTTTGCACAATAAGCAAAAAAAATCCGCGGTCGCGATTACTTTTCTTATTTATACCAATTTAGAGCCGCTATTCGCGACAAACAAAAATGATACAAATCAGATATAATAGGAATTAATTCGGCTAAATTTTGTGAGATCTGTATTGTATCACTGGATTCATAGTTTTCTACATAGTCATTTTGACCTATTAAAACACAGAAAGAATAGACTAATAGTCCCGATTAGTACTTATACATACGATGATTTTGTCGATTTTTTTAAGTGAAATAAAATCCAATAACTTACAATATGTTTGGAATATAATGTTATATGATTGTACTTACCCATTTCTATTAAATTGGGCAGGAGAGTTGAGCATGAAAGTCTATCTCATTCGAATTGATCATCAATACCACGCGAGTCTCATCAAACGGTTATCGATCTTCGTATCCAAGACTCGGATGGATAAAGCGATCAGGTTTAAAATGCTCAATGACTTTAACCGTTCTATTGCCGGCGAACTACTCGTCAACTATATCCTTATGACCCATTACGGCATCTTGGAACGAGATTTAGAGTGGGGTTATCGGCATTCCGGCAAACCTTATCTGATTTCCCATCCCCATCTGTATTTCAATCTCTCGCATGCGGAAGATTACGTAACTTGCATTTTCGATAGCAGCGAGATCGGCATCGATATCGAGTACATGCGGGATTTCGAATATTCCAGCATAGCGAACAGGTATTTCACGCGTAACGAAAACGCCTTTGTATCTGAACAAGGCGACGAAAACAAATTAACGGCGTTCTATCGAATTTGGACGCAAAAAGAAAGCTATCTCAAAGCGACAGGCTCCGGACTGTCTACCCCCCTCGATTCGTTTGAAATTCAGTTCCCGGAGGCAACCGGAACGAAAGTGCAAACGTCCGATCGGACATGGTTTCTCCATTCGATGCAACCCGAACCCGATTATATGTTATCCGTATGCCATTCGATCCCGATTGACGAACTTTCCGCGATCCGGCTTTCATTGGAAGAAATCGCTGCTTTCTTTTCTACTTAACGGGGAGCTTCCCGATGCTGTGCGATCTCATTCCGTCAACGCGTCTTCAAGAGCACCCCCTATTGTATTCCGTGCAAGGCATCGATTATACGCAAAAAAAGGTTAGCTTTTTTTGCTAACCCCGTATTCTTGCATATTCACCATACATATTTATCCAAAACTTTATAAATTTTTTATCAAGATATAAATCTTTGTATATCTCTTTTACCATTTTCAACCTTTTTGTTAAGTGAATTTTTCACATGAAAATATTCACTTTAAAGGTCTATTTATGTCGAAAAAAATAAACGGCGGATGCACCGGGTGTGGCTGCTTTCCCTAAACCCGATGAAGCGCTTCGAGAGCGGACTCCTCATCCGGCAAGAAAAACACCTGGTTCCCCTTGTTGCATTCGTAGATAAAGTCTTTTAAGCTCTTGCTCGAATAGCCGTCGAAATTCCCGACGATCGCAAGCTTCACCTGATAGTTCGTATACTTCTGAAGAATCTCGCCCGCCAGGCGTGTACTTAAATCGAAGAACGCCTCCGATATATTCGCATGACGGAGGAGCAGTTTGTGACACCCGTCATTATAGCTCACCGTCGCCATCAAATCGAGCGCTCCCTGGACATCTTCGATAAGCAATTGATCGCTATCGATCACCGCTACGCTGGAGTTTCCCTTTTGGTCTACGCGTACGTTCATTCCTTCCCCTCCATACCTAGTTATAAATGATTGATATCCAATATATCACATTTCGATTTTCATTGTCCGATTGAGCGTCCTTCTATCGATGGAGGCTTTCCTTTTCGAATAAAGCATCGCTTTCGACTATGAGATCGATGGGTGCTGCGAAAATCGTTTTATGGAACCACATACGGACAATGGCTTTCATTGGTTAGGAACTTGATTTAAGATGTTGTCTTCCAGCATCGCGCTCTTATCTCCGTATTCTTTAATAATATGATTGTCTCCCCAAGCGCAAAGGGCATCCAAGATCGGTTTCAGGCTCATTCCGTATTCGGTTAACTCATATTCGACCTTAGGCGGAACTTGATTGTAACTAATGCGGTTTACGATCCCGTCGCTCTCTAACTCCCTAAGCTGTTGAGTAAGCATTTTTTGCGTGATTGCCGGCATCACGTTTTTGAAATCGCACGTTCGTTGTTTTCCGCGCGTAAGGTGGCAGAGGATTACGCACTTCCACTTGCCTCCGATGACATCCAAGGTCGCTTCCACGGAAATGTTGTATTTCTTTTGCGTCACGGCCGTTCCCTCCTGATGATAAACCAACTTGATATACCGCCTATATTACTTTTTAGTGCCTATAGTACTTTAAAGTGCGTACTACCCTTATCGGATAGAGTAACTCATAATAACATTTGCCGGCCGGCGATACCATACCGGGGAGTGACGAGAATGTTATTATTAAATAAACAGAGAGACACCTTGGCGCTCCTTGCTTTAGCGATAAGCGCCTTTGCCATTGGAACGACGGAGTTCATCAGCGTGGGCCTCTTGCCTCTCATCTCTGATGACTTGCACATATCGATCAAAACCGCGGGTTTAACGATTTCGCTGTATGCCTTGGGAGTTACGATAGGAGCTCCGATTCTGACATGGCTAACGTCTAACGTCTCGCGCAAACGATTGTTGTTAGCGATCATGGTCGTTTTTATCATCGGCAATACGCTCGCTTCCGCCGCTAACGGAATTGCGATCCTGCTGCTCGCCCGCGTCTTGTCCGCGTTCGCCCATGGCTTATTTATGTCCATTGGTTCTACGATCGCGGCCGATCACGTGCCCGAGAATCGCAGGGCCAGCGCCATTGCCACGATGTTCTCGGGGCTCACCATCGCTACCGTGACGGGAGTGCCGCTTGGCACCTGGCTAGGTCAGCAACTCGGTTGGAGAATCGCTTTCCTCGCAATCGTTGCGATCGGCGTGTTTGCTTTCATCGCCAATCTGGTGCTTGTCCCCTCTTCATTAAGCAAAGGTACGGTTACGCCGCTGCGCGATCAGCTCAAAGTCGTTACGAACGGACGTTTGCTGCTTGCGTTTGCCATCACCGCGTTAGGTTACGGGGGTACTTTCGTCGTCTTTTCTTATTTATCCCCGTTACTCCGCGACATAACCGGATTTAGCGAAGAAGCGGTAGTCGTCATTCTCGTCTTATACGGGATCGCCATTGCAATCGGTAACGTGATCGGGGGAAAAGCCGCCAACCGCAACCCCGCGACTGCCTTGTTTTATATGTTTGCGGTACAAGCTCTAGTGCTGCTGTTGCTTACGTTCACCGCACCATTCAAGGTTGCCGGGTTCATTACGATCCTCTTGATGGGATTGTTTGCCTTTATGAACGTTCCGGGGCTGCAAGTCTACGTAGTAATGTTGGCTAAGCGGTATACGCCAAAGTCGGTGGATGTAGCTTCCGCGTTCAATATTGCCGCGTTTAATGCGGGAATCGCGATCGGGGCATACTTGGGAGGTATAATCGCGGATACGATCGGTCTAGTTCATACCGCTTGGATCGGTTCGCTGATGGTCGCGGGCGCCGTCGTTTTGACGGGTTGGATTCGAGCTTCGGAAGCCCGAGATGCGTCCGAGCCCAATAAACTGGGTATCTCTGCGTGAGTGTAACGGACAATAAAGCGATCCTGTAAAATAATTCATAATAGGAGTGGATTTTAGAATGAAGCTAAACCATTTGCAAGCTACAACAACCTTAAGCAACGGCGTGTCTATGCCTTGGTTCGGGCTCGGAGTATTCAAGGTCGAAGAAGGCGCCGAATTGGTGAACGCGGTGAAGTTCGCCATCGGTAACGGATATCGCAGCATCGATACGGCCGCCATCTACCAGAACGAACAAGGGGTCGGACAAGGAATTCGCGAGGCGCTTCTCGCAACGGGACTTGCCAGACAAGATCTCTTCGTCACCTCGAAAGTATGGAATGCCGATCTTGGCTACGAATCGACGCTGGCCGCCTACGAAACAAGCCTTAATAAACTAGGATTAGAATATCTCGATCTCTATCTCGTTCATTGGCCTGTCAAAGGGAAGTACAAAGAAGCTTGGCGAGCTCTAGAAACTCTCTATAAAGACGGCCGGGTAAAAGCCGTCGGGGTGAGCAACTTCCAAATCCACCATCTTGAAGACATAATGCGGGATGCCGAAATCAAGCCGATGGTGAACCAAGTCGAATTCCATCCCTATTTGACGCAACAGGAACTCATCCGTTACTGCAAGGATCAGGGCATTCAGATGGAAGCCTGGTCTCCGCTAATGCAAGGCCAATTGCTTGATAACCCTACCTTGCGGGATATCGCTAACGCACACGGCAAATCGATCGCCCAAATCATTCTGAGATGGGATTTGCAGCATGGAGTCGTTACGATTCCGAAGTCGACGAAAGAGCAACGCATTATCGAGAATGCATCCGTATTCGATTTCGAGTTGACCGACGAGGAAATGACGCGAATCGATGCTTTGAATCGTAATCACCGGGTTGGTCCCGATCCGGACAACTTTAATTTCTGATGATGCTCTGATGTCTGCCGGACAATGAAACGTAACCGCGGTATCCGAAATTGGAGTCGATTATCGCGGTTACTGCACCTTCGAATATCCTTTTCGTATCTGTCCCATCCTAAGATAGATGTTCATTAGACCGATCAACAGTAACGCAAGCGAAAAGAACATTAAAGCATGACCAATACCGGGCATATAGTTAAAAATCGTCCCCCAAGGAGCCGAAGCTAATTTCGGAACGCGTACAATGACCGCAAGCGGTAAAACAATGTGAAAGAGGACGGTTGCCAAAAAGACAATGACAAATTTCAAGGTTATTCCTTTATAGCTTGATCTCATTTTAATTAAGCCGTAAGTAGACCAAACAATCCAAAGGCTCACAAGGATGAATAAGCTATTCGCGTACAAATCCACGTTACCGAACTCGGTCGGTTCCGGGATCCCCATAAAAAACAACTCTCCGTCGGAAACCACATTCATAATGCGATAGGATAGCTGCTCATAAACGTTCCCATACAACTTGGTCTTTAAAGCATCGTTCGTATTCATAAGGACGACGATGGCCCACTCGCTCTCCGGAATCATAATGACATCGGAATGGAAGTTTTCGGTGTCCCCGCCGTGGGAAATCGTGCGAGCATCCGTAAACCAGCCCATTCCATAAGGAAAAACGGCGGAGCTTTGATGCATAGCCTTCATTCCCTCCGAGGAGATGACGGCAGCATGGAGATAAGTGCCTCCGTTCATCTGGGCGATAACATAATGCGTCATATCCTCCGCGGAAGAAATGATGTACCCGGCCGGTACACTAGATCGGTGAATCTTGGGATCGGTCGAGATCATCTTTCCGAATACGGACTGGTAACCGCTTGCCAATCCGTTCGTTTCGGCTTCCGATTTTCGCGTAAAGCTATTCCTCATATCCAACCGGTCAAAAATTCGATCTTCTATATATTGCTCGTAGTCCAACCCTGAAATTCGCCGAACGATTTCACCTAAAAGGATGTAATTCGTATTGGAATATTGAAATGCGGTTCCTGCCGGTTTGGTCAGCCTCAAGTTACTCTGCCGGCGGACGACTTCCTCCAATGATTGATTGCCCGCAGTTAAAATGTCCCTTCCGTCGTAGGTGGAAATTCCGCTTGTCTGATTTAACAGGTCGCGAACGGTAACTTGTCTAGCTCCCCCGGGATCCTCCAACCGCAACTCCGGCAAATAACGCCGCACGGCCGTATCCAAATCGATCTTTCCTTGTTCCGCTAATTGCATCACGGCTAACGCGGTAAAGGATTTGCTAACCGACCCGAGCATAAAAGGAGTTTGAGGAGTCACTTCTCTTCCGCTGTCGTCCGCTACTCCATAACCTTTGAGATATACGACTCGATCTCCCTTGACTATGCCAAGGGAGAGGCCGGGGATATCGTAATTTCTCATCCCTTGCTCCACTATCTCGTCCACTTTCTTCTCGTCTATTGGTCGATTCGACGCTTCGACCTTGAGGAGATTACAATCGGCCGTTATACAGATCGCGATCAACAAAAAAGCAAAAAAATACCGCATCGTCCGAACCTCGCCCCTTAATGGCAGTCACCTGATTTCTCAACCTATATTGGTCGGAAAAGGTAAAAAGGTTCAGGCTCTTAATTCCGAACGTTTCGATTAATTCCGATGGACATGACGAAGCTGATGAATAAGACGAGCGCCGCCAATGAATACGGATAGTTGAGATTCACGTCCAGCAGCACTCCCGCGACCACCGGTCCGATGATATTTCCAAGGCTCGTAAAGGCCGAGTTCAAGCCTGCGACGTATCCTTGCTGATCTTCCGCCATGATGGACATCTGCGTGCTGACGGCCGGGCGCAAAATGTCGATGGAAAGAAACACGATAAACGTAACCGCGAAAATCATCCAAAAGCTGCTCACGAAAAGCGTCAAAAAGACAAATATGCTGGCCATGAGCAGACAGGCCGAAATGACTCTTTGCTCGCCGAACCGATTCAAGAGCCATCCGAATACGGTTACTTGAACAACGGCGCCCGCAATGGAGCCGAACGTAATAATAAAAGCGATATCCTTCGGCGTAAAACCGAACTTATGATCGACGAACAAGCTGTAGATCGTCTCGTAGTTCGCCAATCCGAACGACATGACGAACACGATGACCAGGCTTAAGAAATAAGGCTCGCGATATGAACGGATCAGTTGCGTAAGAAGATTATGCTTCGGTTCTTGCTTCCGCAGAGGCATCGGCTTCGATTGAGCCCGTCGATCCGCGGACAACGATTCGGGCAAGATGAACGCGGTAATGATCGCCGCTACGGCGCCGGCAACGGCCGCCGCATAGAAAGGGACGCGAATGCCGAACTCGGCAAGATATCCGCCGATTCCGGGTCCGATAATAAAACCCGTCGTGATCGCCGCGTTCATGAATCCCATGCCTTTGGCCCGTTCTTCGCTGGATGTCACGTCTGCCGTGTAAGCCATGACCGCGGGCATGATAAGAGCGCGCCGACTCCTCCCAGCATTCTTGACGCGAACAGAACAAACGTCGAATCGGCCGCGCCGAAGAGCCATTCGGAAAGCGCGAACGCGATCATGCCGGATACGATAATCGGTTTTCGTCCTAACGAATCCGACAGCCTCCCGGCCAATGGCGAGAATAGCAGCTGGGTAAGCGAAAACGCCGCAACGAGCAGCCCGACGATACTTCCGCTGATCTCAAGCTCCGTCATGAACTTAGGCATAACCGGAATGACTAGGCCGATTCCCGTAAAAACTAGAAAAAGGTTAAACATGAGGAGCAATAATGCTGCTCGATTTCTTAAAAGTAACGACATAATGAATCCTCCAAGCTTCTAAGCTAAATATCTGGGATGAAAAACAAAAACGAATAGGGAATACCGAATATTTATACTGAACGTTCATTCTATATTATAACGTCAAAGGATCAAGAGCGATCCTTGGCTATGCCGTTCAAGAACACGTCGATCGCCGATTTATATAACGCGAGCGCATCTTCCCGGCTCGCTTGGCGGGAGTGCTGGCTTAGGCCGATAATGAGGCTGTCCAAAATGATCGCGAGGTTCTCCACGTTATTTTCCGCGAATTCCCCGTTATCGATTCCCTGCTGCAGCAATTTCTGATTAAACTTAAGATATCCAGCCATCATTTCGGATATTTTATCTTCGACGTCGCTTGCCTTATCCGTGGCATTGAAAAACTCGTCGGCCGATTTGGTGAGCGGATGGTTGAGATTTTCGAGCACCAGATGTTCCGCCATTCCGTACAGCTTGTCTTTGGACGTCTTGAATAGCGGCTCCTTTGCTTGCCACTTCTCCTCCCAATCCCGATCCCATTCGCTGACGAGGTAGAGAAACAAGCCTTCCTTGCTCTTAAAATGATAATAGATGTTGCCCGCGCTGCTGCCCGTCGCGTTGACGATGTCTTCGATGGAAGTGGCCTTGTAACCCTTCTGCACGAATAAGGCTTTGGCCGCGTCTGCCACTCGTTTTTTCGTTTGCTCGCTTTGGATTTTCTTCTTATTCAACTTTCCCACTCCCTATTCGAAGGATAAATGCTTATCCCGAACAAGATTCCGAATCCCGAATATTACTGAACATTTATTCAGTATTGTAACGGAAAAAGTAAACTTAAGCAAGAACGGACTCGTACGCCTCATGAAGCTGCATCTAGTTGCATTTTGTACACTTAAAGTAGCCCCATCATTCGAACTTCGGAAAGTAGTTGCATTTTCTACATCTATTTCATTGCGTCAACTTGATTTTGTTCGAATTCAGGTGAACGAATTGTAATTTTTGCATTTAGTTGTTCAGTATCGACTTTCGGGCTCAAATAAGTGTACGAAATACAACAAGACAATCCATGCCAAAACCGCAACCTCCAGGAGGTTGCGGTTTTGCGCTAGCAGTACGTTTTTATTCTGCTTTCGGATAGATCATGATTTTAATCGCTTTATCCTTTTGCGTTCTGGAAAGCTGCAAAGCCGCATTGATCTCCTGCAGATCGAACTGATGCGTAATGACTTCGCTAATATTTAGACCGCTTTTGGCATACGCCCGTATGGCTGCCGCATAGGTATTGGCGTATCGAAAGACGCCGTAAATATTTAATTCGGAATCAATGATTTTATCTACGTTGAGCAGAACTTCATTTTCGGGAGGCAAACCCACAAATACGATTCTGCCGCCTCTTTTCACCAAATTCACCGTGCTTGAGATGGAGTTCCGATTTCCCGAAGACTCCATGATTACGTCGATGCCGGAGTTGTTCGTGAGCTTCGCGATCTCCTCGGCAATCGAATCTTCGAGCGGGTTAAAGACCGCGGTTGCCCCCATCTTCAGCGCGAATTCCCGGCGAAACGCCACAACGTCGCTCGCATAAATCTCTTTGACTCCGAACAGCTTGGCCGCTTGGATGGCTAACAAGCCGATCGGACCAAGACCCGTGATGAACACCTTATCGCTCGGCTTCACCTGTGCGCGATTCATGGCATGATAACCTACCGACAAAGGTTCCAATAAAGCGCCTTCCTCGAAGCTCATCGTATCCGGAAGTTGAAACAGGACATCGCTGCGCATGACGATATAGTCGGCCCAAGCTCCGTTATCGGGCGGGGTAGCCAGAAAGAACACGTCCGGACACAGGTTATATCTCCCCCCCTTGCAATACTCGCATTGCCCGCAAGGCACCCCGGGTTCGATCGCCACCCTGTCCCCTACTTTTACGTTGCTGACATTTGACCCGATTTCGACGATCGTACCTGCCACTTCATGCCCTAGAATCAACGGCTCTTCCACCACGTATCTTCCGATTCTGCCATGCTCGTAATAATGAATATCCGAGCCGCACACGCCGATGCACTGCACTTTGATCAGCGCTTCGTTCGGTCCCGGAGCAGGTTTTTCGATCCGTTCCACTTCGATGCGTAATTTCTCTTTCATTATCGCCGCGTTCATCATAACGTTCCCCATGCTCTGCTCCCCAGCCTCTCGACTATCGAATTTGAATTCCCGCGATCTCGTATTGCGAATGACCGTTCGTCTCCGTACAGACGATTCGCATTTCCTGCATCGTAAGCGATCCCTCGAAACGATGGACCTGCTTCCGTTGGCGATTATTGTCCACTTCCGCGACCGCAATCCACTCCCCGTTGCGAAGGACTTCGATCTTGTAGCTCTTGACGAGTTCGGGAATGACCTCGAACGGCGTACGATGATGATGCAAATTGATCAAATCTTCATTCACGTCGTCGTTAAAAGTAATATGCACCTCATTCGCCGCAACGGGTGCATCCCATTGCAAAACCAGCCACTCCGGTTGACCGGCCGCTTTGGCAGACCACATATGAGGGCCGCCGTACGGCCTCATATAACCATCGGACACTTTCGATGGATGATAGGCTTCCATCGGCTCTTGCAGTCTGATGCAGAATGGCTTCCTTACCGTTCGTCTCATATTCCATTGAACGACAAGCTGATTTGGATCAAGGCCTTCTAAACCTCTGGCCGCGTTCAATGTTTTTTCCCTCACGAAGGAGAGCACGCCGCTCCAAGGCTTGTGCGACAAATGAAGCTGAACGTTGCTATTTTCTCTAACGATAATAAACGCGTTCTCGGCTTGAGCCGGATTCCATGGCAAATGAAACGAAACCCACTGCAAATCGCCCGCTTGAACGAGTACGGCATCCTTAACCTGCAGTTCCACGGGAATATAATTTTCCGGTCTACCCGTACTCCACAGCTCGACCTCCACGGTTGTCGCTTCCGTCACATCCATTAGAATCTCGATGTTAGCGATGCCAGGATCAACCGGCACCAGAATACCGGCATCCCCAACCAAAGGATGCTTCTCGGCCGGGGAATCGATGCGGATTGCCGCAGCGTAGCTGGAAGCGGAAATCTTCGCATGTCGCGCCAAATCGTTCTCGTCCTCATGCTTAAGGCCGATAATCGAAGCGTCTTGCCATAATAAAGCTTGCTGCAATTCTTTGATATGATTCTCATATAACCCTCGCGGCGTTACGCCATATTCCACGCATAAAGCCGCAGCGGTCCCCGCCGCCTCGCCGATGGTTGCGCACGTACCCATGACTCGCGTTGCGCCGAACGCGATATGGGTCGCGCTAATGTTCCGTCCCGCGAAGAGCAGATTGCGGACGTTGGTGGAATACAAGGAGCGATAAGGAATTTGGAATGTGCCGTCGCTATGGAAGTGCATAGACAAGTGATCTACGGCATACATGCCTTCCTTCTGATGCAAATCGATAGACCAGCCCCCGAAAGTGACGCAATCGTCGAATTGCGTTTGGACTTCGAGATCGTTTTGATTCAGGACGTAATCGCCGATAAAACGCCGGTATTCTCGTTTGCCGGGTACGCTGCCCACCCATTCCAGCGTCATCCGCTCCGCGTCGAATTTGCCCGAGTTCTTGATGTAATCCCAGATCCCGTAAATGACCGACCACAGCTCGTCCCGAATGCGTTCGTTATCGTGAAGGGTGTCGATTTCTCCGCCCCACTCTATCCACCAATAGTGACATCCGGAATCGCCGCTTCTCAGCACTCTTTTGATCGGAATCGGAGTTTGGGTAATGTCCTTCGCAAAGCTTGGCGCGATGTAGTTAACGGGATGGTCGACTTCCTTCGTATAGAACAGCAACGTGCTGCCCAGCGTAATGTCGTCCGCTTCTTCCGGTGCCCACTTTTCCAGAAATTCGGATTGGGCTTCCCGCCCGATCCGGTATTTCGCTCCCGCCAAGAAACCGACAAGGCCATCGCCCGTGCAATCCATGAACACGGGGCTCTCGAACCTGATTTTGCGCTCGGAGCCCATCATCCACCCCGTCACGGAGTGGATAACCCGAGCGTCTTGCGGCCCATCGGCTTCGATCTCGTGAACGTCCGTATTCAGAAATAGCTGAATGTTCTTCTCGTTCCTGACCGTCTCCAGAACGACCATATCCCATAAATACGGATTGCCGTCCGGGTTTACGTATTGGTTCTTAAGGAACATTTCGCCCATAATCCCGGTCTCTCGCGCATAACGATTTACGCCATGCCCCGTCGCGCCGACCACCCACACTCTGATCTCGCTGCTTGAATTCCCGCCCAACATGGGCCTATTTTGCACCAAAGCTACCTTTTTTCCGTTTCTAGCGGCCGCTACGGCTGCGCACACTCCCGACAGCCCGCCCCCGATCACCGTAACATCCGACTTCACCGATTCAAATCTCATTTCATTTACCCCTTTCGGCACTTGGCTTCTCGTTATCCTTTAACAGCAGAGCTCGCTAATCCCTCGACGATAAATTTCTGACCGATCAGAAAGACGATAATCATCGGAATCATCCCGGCCGTCGCCGCCGCCATCATTCCGTTGTAATCCACGGTGTTCTCCAGGACGAAGTTTTGCAATCCGAGCGAGACCGTGTACAGCTTCTTATCCAATAAGAAAATAAGAGCATTCTCGAAATCGTTCCAATGCCACGAGAAATCGATAATGGCGAATGTTGCCAGCGAAGGCTTGGCCATCGGCAGCATCATACGAAGGAAGATCCCGAAGTGTCCCGCGCCATCGAGCATGGCCGATTCCGAAATATCTTTAGGTACGGCAATGAAAAATTGTCGAAGCATGAATACGCCAAGAACGGTAAATATGCCCGGCAAGATCAATGCCATATGCGTGTTATAGATCCCGATCGCGTTAAACATAATAAATTTCGGAATAAAAATGATTTGATTCGGAATCATCATTGCGACGAGATAGATGACGAACATCGTGTCCCTGCCTTTGAATTCGATTCTTGAGAATCCATAAGCGGCTACGGCCGCAAGAAATACAGCTCCTATCGTACTAATGATCGATATTTTCAGAGAATTCAGATAATAATTAGCAAAACTAGCCGGCCCTGTCCATACATTCTCGTGATATTTGATCGTAGGGTGATCGGATATCCAATGAAACGGATACTCAAACACTTCGAATGGCTGTTTAAAGGAAGTGCTTATCATCCAAAGGAACGGATAGATCATGACGAATGCAAATATCAACATCATAATCGTGGGAAAAAGTTTACGCATATGCTCTATCCCTTCATGAATAGTGAACCCATTTTTTCTGTGCGATCCATTGTATTGCCGTAATCGCGATAATAATAAGGAGAAGGAATACCGATATCGCGGACGCATACCCCATATCGTAATATCGGAAGGCCGTTTTATAGATGAACAAGGAAAGCACGGTCGTGCTGTTTCCCGGACCGCCGTCCGTGATCGCTTGGAAAATTCCCATTTGCTTAATCGATAAGATAAATCCCGTCATGAGCAGGAACAGCGTTGTCGGACTGACCAAAGGCCAGATCACGTATCGAATCGTATGCAGCTTGCGAGCGCCGTCTATCCTGGAGGCTTCAAGCAGCTCGGAGGATACTTCCTGTAATGCCGCCAAATAGATGATGATGTTGTACCCTAGCAAAAACCATATCCAAATAATATCGAATACGAATATGGCCGAAGAAGTCGAGGAAAGCCAACCGGGCGGATGATCGATTCCAATGCTCCTTAATAACGAATTGATAGGTCCGTTTTCGGGTTGAAAGATTAACATCCATACGAAAGCGATCGCAACTCCCGTCGTAATGTATGGAAGAAAAAACATCGTGCGAAGCATGTTCTTGAGATATACGCTCTTGTTCAACACAAGCGCCGTCAAAAATCCGAGACCTACGGAGATCGGAACGGATCCCAGGAAGATCAACGTATTTTTTAATGCCGTATAGAACACTTCGTCATGAATCAATCTCTCGAAATTGCTCAGACCTACAAAGTCGGCTTTAAGCAGCGGAAACTCCCAGTTCGTAAATGCTAAAAAGATAGAAAATAAAGCGGGAATAATGATGAAGAGAGAAACGCCAATCATATTGGGAGCAATGAACAAATACCCTGTCAGTTGTTGTTTTCTCATCCAGTTTAGCTTCATCTACAGCCTCTCCTAATAGAGTGAGGGGCATTGCCGTCAATGCCCTCACTCTTGTTGTTAGTGCATCGTCATTTTCGCTTCAGATAGTCATTGTGTCTCTTGACGAGATTTTTAATCGTGTCCTCTAAGGACTGGGCTTTAATATAGTATTTATCAAACTCTTCGCGTCTAATATCGATGACTTCTTGCGGAAGCGTGACTTGGAACGTAGGCAGATCATTGTTTAGAATTCTCTTAAGAGACTCTACGTCGTATTTATCTCCCAAATCGCCGATCAACAGCTCCAATGCTTTTTCTTGGTCGGCGTCTTTCGATGCCGGGATGCGGCCTCCCGAGGCCTGAGGGAGCATACCGCCGTCCGCGTACCATTTCAGGAACGCCCATGCTTCTTCCTTATGTTCGGATTTGGCGTTAATTGCTATAGCATCGCCCAATCCGCCCAAATATCTGAAATCGTCTTGATCCTGTGTGATTCGAGGCAATGGAGCAAAAGCAACCTTGAAGTCGCGCGGATAATCCTTCAAATTATTAGCATCTCGGAACACCCATTCTCCCGCATTCAACATTGCCAGTTTATTGCCCAAAAACTCTCCAATGACATTCATTTTCGTCGTCTCGATCAAACTGATCGGCGGGCTCACTTTAGAGGCATGCATCATATCGTAATGAGCCTGCAAAGCTTTTTCTACGATGCGCGCCGAGGTTAGAGGTACCGTCTTCTTTGACGTATCCTTGCACCGCCAAAGATCCGTCGAATGTAACGATATCTCTCCAGAACGGAAAAATCGTATAACCCCATCTTGTGTCCGTTTTAAGCGCTTTGGCGTATTTCTCGACGTCCGCCAACGTCCAATCCGTTGGAACGGGCAGCCCCGCCTCGTCAAGAGCATCCTTATTCATCCATACGAAGTGCATGTTTCTCTTCGTCGGCATGGCATAATATTTACCGTCTACCGCCCATTCCTTGGCGCTGGGCCCCATCTTGTCGTCGATGTTATAATCCGTAAATTGACTTAAATCGAGTGCCGAACCCGATGTTACCCGTTTGGTTAGTAACGGCTTCGTATAGTTTGCGAAAATATCTACGCTCTGGCCCGAGATGAGAGCCGTATCCAATTTCAAGTTCCCGCTGTCATCGTTTACGTATCGAGTGTAGGTCACTTGGATGTTGGGATTCGCTTTGTTCCAGTTATCCACGATCTCTTGCGGACCTGCTTCGGGCGGTACTCCTCCCCAGAACGTCAGATTCACGACGTCTTCGGAAGGTTCGGCCGATGATCCCGCTTGTCCGCTCGACTCTTTGCCGTTATTGCCGTTACTCGAGCAAGCGGATAGGACAGAGACTACAATCAACATAAGCGCTAGAACGATACTTGTTTTCTTCATCTTCTTTTGACCTCCATCTGTTTTTGATCTTACGCTGTCCATCATATAAAGGATTGAAGCTCAAAAGAATGAACATATCCATTAACCGATTAGAACAAAACCATTGAAATGCGATTCCGCATTAATCTCGATATTGCGATGGAGTAGCTCCCGTAATTCGTTTGAAAATCCGATTGAAGTAATTAATATTGTTGAACCCTACGTTGTCCGAGATTTGATTAATCGTAAGATCGGTCTTGGTTAAATAAAACATCGCTTTGTTGATCCGCAGATGATGCACGTAAGTAATCAAGCTTTCCTTTGTTTTGGCTTTGAATAAGCTGCTGAAATAGTTCTCGTCCATCGAGATCATAGCCGCCATGCTCTTCACCGAAATCTCTTTGTGGAAATTATCGTTGATATAGGCAATGACCTTATTCACTTCCGGATGATCCGTTAAGATCGTGGGCTGCGATTGTTTATAAACTTCCAAGTAAGCGTGCAGTTTCGTTCTCATCGCTTGCTTCAATTCCTCATGATTCCTTGCATCGAACAACGGGCTTTGATTGTGGCTTCCTATTTGGATCATCGAATAGAGCGTATAATCCACGTCTGCCGCTATTCTCTTCGCGTCGATCATCGTCAAATGGCTATTTCGCATATCCATCCATATTTCATCGACTAGCTCATAGCATCGTTTCTCTTCATCTCTTTCAAAGCTGGCCACAAGCTCTCGTTTTTTTCTCCATGCGAAATAGGGAGCGGATTCCTTATATTCGATGTCTTCAACGGAAAATGCCCCTTTCGCCCCCTCGTACCACGCGTAACCCAACTGTTGAATCACTTTTCTCCATTGCATGTTCAACTGCGAAGAATGAAAATCGGTTGCATATACGATCGCATATTTCTTATCGGCCGCAAGGGCATCGACGATCGCTATTCCCGGCTTGTGCCAGACGAATACGGTAGTCAGACCGTCGCCGTGATACATATGAACCGCTTCTGCGAAACGGAATTGTATAATAGGCAAGGCGTGCTTATGATCTTGGGCATTCCATCGCTCCTCGCCGCGAATGACGGATACGATCGTGAGGTTGAAATGCTCCAGATCCGAGATGACGGAAGGAACGGCTTCATGCTCATCTTGATTCAAGTCGTTAATCCTTAGCCAAATCTGCTCGTAATAATGATGGATTTTCTGATCCGCGTATTGGTTGCGCACCTCAAGCTCCGATTTAATTTTGGTTAGGGATTCGACTAGGCTGGATACGCTCATGGACAGCTTCAAAATATAATTCGAAGCGCCATATTCAAGAGCCTGTCTCACGTATTCGAACTCGTTCAAGCAGCTTAACATGATGAACTTGCAATTCAAATCCAGCGTTCTTGCTTGTTTTAGCAGTTCGACTCCGTCCATGACGGGCATTTTAATATCCGTAATGACGAGATCGAAGTGCTTTTCTTGAAGCAGCCGCAACGCTTCTTCACCATGATCCGCTTCCCCTTGAATGGCAAAGCCAAGCTCCTCCCAATTAATAATCATCTTTATGGATTCTCTTACGAACAATTCGTCCTCGACCAGCAGTACCTTCCACATCGTCGTCAACCTCCCTCGTAAGGACTTGAAAGCAAATATGGCAATTGCATTCGAACTAACGTCCCATGCTCCAAAGGAATCACTTCAAGCTTGCCGTCTTCTTTGAATAAGATCTGAAGCCTGTCCTTCAAATTTTGCAAGCCTATCCCTTTGCGGCTTCGCCCTTTTTGCGCCTTGTTTTGTTCTTGTATGCCAACCCCGTTATCCTCGATTTCAATATAGAGAAGCTTATTCTCGGTAAATATGCGAATGATAATGTTTCCTTGACCTTTAAGCGGAGCTATCCCGTGCAGGATTGAGTTCTCTACTAAAGGCTGAATGCTTAATTTCGGCACAAGCGCATAATCCATTCCCGAATTAAAGTCATAGTCAACGTTTAGTTGGTCATTGTAACGCAATTCATGAATGAGCAAGTAATCCTCGATCAGCTTAAGCTCGTCTTTGAGGTAGATTAATTCAACCTCCGAATGCAAACTCGTTTCGAGAATATTGCCTAGCGATAAGCAGATATCCGGAATATCCTTGTCGCCTTTTCTAATGGCAAGCCACTTGATCGTATTCAACGTATTTAACAAAAAATGAGGATTTATCTGCGACAGGAGCATCTGAAAATGAACGAGCTCCTTTTGCTTCTGCTCGTCCTTCAATAATTTCACCATCGTATTCATATCCGTCGTCATCTGATTGAACGAGCGGATGAATTGAAGAATTTCGCCCGTATAGTTTTTTTCCGAAATCGTTACTTTTAAGTTCTGCTTGACGATGCTGCTCATTTTCTTTTCCAGCACCGTTAAGGGCTTGGTGAATTTGTAGGAAATAAACATATTGATCCCGATAAAAAGTACGATAAACGCGATAAAAATACTAAAAAATTTGACTTTCAAATCCCATATCTCCTGGAATAACACCTTTCTAGGAATAACATCAACGAAGTACCAATCAAGTTGGGGAATGCTTCGGTAGTTCACGAGAGAATCCGTTCTTTGATCGAAATAAAAACCGCCTTTTTCCGTTGTTTCCCTAAAGAAATGGAGTACCTGGGAGTCCAACACGAGTCCGCTATTAAAAGAAGAAACAAGCGTCCCTGCTTTATCGATAAGGTAATACTGATGTTCTTCGTCGCTATGCACGGACGCTTTGAACCATTTTTCATAATCGATGCTTATTCTGGCTAAGCTGAAAGGAGTATTGTCCGTATTTCTCATCGTCGAACCAAGCGTCAGCAAATACTTACTGCTCGTGACGTCTCGCACGACGTAATTCGGGTCATTCGCAATCCACAAATAAGGACGATCGACGTTTAATTGTTTCGCCCAATGCTCATTTTTAATCGCGTTATAGTCCAACATTTGCTGAGGCTGAAAAGAAGTGTAAACGCTTCCATATTCATCAAGCAAAGTATAGTACACGATTTGCGAATTAAATAAAAAAATACTATTGTCGATATTTTTCAATACCCGCTCGATCAGATGCACCCGATCCAATTCCGTATATTTCTCGGGCTCCGTCAACACATCGTATATCACCTTGTCATTCTGAACCATAACTAGGGTTTTATAAACCAAGCTCATCAGATCCTCGGTCGATTGCTGGACTTGATCCAAGCCTTTGGAGCTTTGCGTTACGATTTTGTCCTGCAAGGCGCCTTCGAATTGGTTGAACAAATAAAGATATAGAACGATTAAAGGAGTAATGATGAGGATTAACAGAGATAGAAAAAGCTTCGACTTTAAGCTCTTCGGTTTTATTTTATGATAGATCGTCATCATGTTTATGCGTTTCCCTTCCACCTGTGTCTACTGATCCGTTCTATCTTATTTTAATCGAATTCGAAACGCGGCTGATGGAACAAACCTTATAGGTTGATGGCACAAATCATTGATATCGGCCTCGAATTCGCTACTATTTGTTCAAATGAGTCGTTGGATACGTTCATTCTCTTCGGTCTCGCCTATTTATATAGTTTGATTATAAATCATTAAACAATGATTCGAACTGGATAATAAGGGGAGATTACGGTTTGGGGAAAATAGGTCCATCTTTAATGTGCGCGGATCTTGGCAGATTAATCGAGAACATCCATCAGTTAGATATGTCCGGGGTAGACTTCTATCATTTCGATATTATGGATGGCAACTTCGTTCCTAATATTACTTTAGGACCTGATCTGCTAAAAGCATTGCGTCCGCACACCGACAAACCGTTCGATGCGCATTTGATGGTCGAGGAGCCCGAGAGATTCATAGAATTGATTGCCGAAGCAGGCGCGGATATGATATCGATCCACTCGGAATCCAAGGTGCATTTGCAAAGAGCGCTTCAGCAAATTAGAAGTCATGGGCTTAAAGCCGGAGTTGCTCTTAACCCTTCGACGCCGTTATGCGAGTTGGATTACGTGATGGATTGCCTTGATTACGTCTGCGTAATGACGGTTAACCCCGGATTCGCCGGCCAGAAGTTTATTCCGAGTACGCTGCGCAAAATAAAAGATCTAAAGCAGAAGATCGCTCGGGAGAAACCGGACATCTCTATCGAAGTAGACGGAAATATCAGCAACGCAATTATTCCCGAAGTGATATATCATGGCGCCGAAATGCTCGTATGCGGCACATCGAGCGTATTTATCCCGGGACAACCGCTGGAGCATTCCGTGAGGCAAGTCAAACATCTTATCAATCGAAATAGGAATTCAACGGATCCGAGCATTGAGGAGGTAAACGGATGACGATCACAGTTGTCGGGAGCACCATGATGGATATCGTTTTTCTGACCGAACATTACCCCCGGCGCGGAGACACCGTGTTCGGCAATGAAATCAGATACTCTCCCGGGGGAAAGGGAGCAAACCAAGCAACGGCTTGCGCTAAGCTAGGCGCGGAAACGAACTTCATCGGATGCGTCGGCAATGATTCTTTTGGACGGACGCTGCTTCGCAAATTACGGAGCAATCATGTAAATATAGAATTTATGAAAACAGTTAACGATACGGGTACAGGAACTGCCCAGGTGACGGTCGATTCAACCGCCGAAAATACTATTCTCGTTATCAAAGGGGCAAACGAATGTCTATCGATCGAGGATATTCAAGCTTGCGAGGATCAGATTAGCAAAAGCAATATCCTGCTTGTTCAAATGGAAATACCCGAAGAAGTCATGTTATACGCAATGAAAACGGCCCAAAGGCATGGGGTGACCGTGATACTCGACCCTGCGCCTGCGGACGGCATCCGTATTTCAGCTCTTAGGTATGCGGATATCATAGTTCCGAATCAACAAGAAGCAAAGGCGCTAACCCATATCGAGGTAAACAATATCCCTTCCGCCATAGAAGCGGCGATCTACCTGCACGAACAATATGGAATAGCGAAAAGCATCATCAAGATGGGGGCCCATGGATCTCTTGTATACGAGGATGGAGAGTGCGTGCATATCCGGGGCGTTTCCGTCCATGCCGTCGATACGGTAGGAGCAGGGGATTGTTATGCCGGGGCGCTGGCATATGCGTTGGCTAAGGGGCAACCTTTACCGGATGCCGCTAAGTTCGCTTCCATCGTCAGCGCGCTAAAAGTGACAAAGCACGGTGCACAAGACGGAATCCCTACTATGGACGAAGTAAAAGCGTTCTGTCTGGCTCGGAATCTAACCCTTGATATTTGACGCTAGCGAAATAAGCGGAAAAATACAGTTATTTGTTCGTCTTCTGATGGAATGAGGTCCATCCGACGATAAATAACTGTATTTTCCCGTTAATTTAGATATAGAGCGCATTCCGCAACAAAATAACTGTATAAATCCATTTACCTGGCGCGAACAAGGCTAACGAATCGCACCGTAACGAACCCGAACTACTCCGAAATAACGCCCTTTTTCAAAATCAAGTTCGCGTACAACGCGCTTTCCCCGGTTGCGATCACGGCGTAGGCTTTCTTAGCCCGCTCGTAGAACGCGAAGCGTTCCACTTCCTCGAAAGGCGCCGTGAACCCGGTGCGCGCCTCGATGATCTCGCCATAGGTTTGCCATATCGGCGTTTCCACCGTATCCCCCGGCACGACCTGCATCAGAGCTGCAGGTTTGTCCACGTACGGGTCTAACGGGAACAAACGAAGAATGGCATCTAGCAGCTCAGGAATGCCGTGGCCGTCGGCGCGGATCAAGCGCTGCGCATGGCTCGCCCCGGGAAAATTGCCGTCCGCGAGCACGATTTCGTCGCTATGGCCCATCTCCATCAGCACCTTCAACAGCTCGGGAGAAATCAAACTGGATATTCCGATCAACATAAACGTTCCTTCCTCCTCATACCCGGCCGAAGCCGATGAAAACTTCGTAAGCCGCAACCCAGTTCGCTGCCGCTTCCGGTTCGTAAACGTCGATCGGGAAGGAAGCCGCAACGAGCCGGCGAGCTTCCCGCAAATCCTTGCATTGGCCGAGCGCGACAAGCTGCATCAGCATGTTGCCGATCGCGCTCGCTTCGATCGGACCGGCCCAAACCGGTCTTCCCAGAGCATTGGCGGTGAATTGGCATAACAGCTTATTCTGGATGCCTCCGCCGACCATATGAAGGCCGCCGTATCGAATATCCGTCAGCTTCTCCGCTTGCTCCAGGGCTTGACGGTAACGCAGCGCGAGACTTTCCAGAATGCAACGGGCCACTTCGCCTTCGGACTCCGGAATAGGTTGTTTCGTCTCTTCGCAGAAAGCCCGGATTTTGTCCGCCATGCCGCCGGGAGAGAAAAATCTCGGATCGTCCGGATGAATAAGGCTGCGGAACGGCGTCGCTTGTTCGGCCATGCGCACGAGATCGGGGAAACCGATTTCATTCCCTTTCTCGTCCCATTCCCGTTTGCATTCTTGCAGCAACCACAAGCCCATGATGTTCTTAAGCAGCTGGTAGGTCCCGCCTATTCCGCCTTCGTTGGAAAATTCCAATTCCATTGTCTCATTGCTGAGCAGCGGCCCGGACATCTCCGTTCCTAACAATGACCAAGTCCCGCATACGAGGAAGGCAAACGGATCGTCCCCTGCCGGTACGGCGGCGATCGCGGACTCCGTATCGTGCGTTCCGACCGCTACCGCGCGCATCGCCGGAACGCCCAGCTCCGACGTAACCTCTGGCGATAACGGCCCTATAATCGTCCCCGGATGTACAGGATCGAGGAACAACCGGGAAGGAATTCCTAGCTTATCCATCAACTCCGCGTTCCACGCTTGCGCGCCCGGATCGAACAACTGCGTCGTCGTGGCCATCGTGAACTCGCACGATTTGATTCCCGTTAGCAAATAAGCCAATAAATCCGGGGTGAGCAATAACGTCCGCGCGATGTCCAGCTTCGGGGATGCCGCCTTCTTCATGGCATATAGCTGGTAAAGCGTATTAAAGGGCATGAACTGCAAGCCGCTTTGCCGGAACAGAGCTTCTTGACCGATGAGACCGTTCACTTCCTCGATCAAGCCTTCCGTCTGCGAGTCGCGATAGTGATAAGGATTGCCAAGCAGCTCTCCGTTCGCATCCAACAAACCGAAATCGACGCCCCACGTGTCGATACCGAACGTGGATGGCTCGTAACCGCCTTGGAATGCCAATCGGATCCCTTTCTTCATCTCGTGCAGCAATCTCAGAACGTCCCAATGCAAATGGTTGCCGACATGGATCGCATGGTTGGGGAAGCGATGGATTTCCGTCACTTCCAGCTTCCGCCGTCCATCCGATCCGGACGTCAGCCGTCCGATTAACGCCCGGCCGCTGCTTGCGCCCATGTCGAACGCCAATATCGTCGTATCCGTTGCCGTCGTCATCGTAATTCCCTCCCTTCTTCGAAGCGAGAGCTTCTATTTCATTTTCTGCAGCAGCTCGATGCGATACGCTTCGCTCTCCAAGGAAGCGATCTCCTCGAACTCTTCTTTGGTCAGCACCTTCGGCTCCTTGATCGCTTTGGCGATCAGGAAAATTTTCGCGCTTTCCTCTACGACCTCGGTACGGTAATAAGCTTCGCGCAGGTTGCGCCCCGTCGTTACCAGCCCGTGATTGCCAAGCAAGATCGAGGAATGTTCGATTTTCTCGACTACGGCGTCCGCGAGCTTATCGGTCGTCGGCAGCACGTAATCTACGTATACGGTTTTGCCTACTAGAGCGGCTTGGTCCGGGAACATGATCGGCAAGTCTTTCTCAACTAGCGTAAACGCGATGCAATAGGGCGGATGCGTATGCACCATCGCTCCGATGTTCGGGTTTTGGCGATAAGCATACAAGTGCATAAGCACTTCGGAGGATGGACGCAGTCCGATATCGGTAATATGGCCGGTCTCGATGTCTACTTCCACCCACTGCTCTGGCTTAATTTCGTCCAATGCGAAACCGCTTGGAGAAAGGTACATTTTCCCCTCGTAACGCGCGCTGATATTGCCTCCCGGACCGACGACAAGCTTGTTGGACACGGTTTTTTGCGCGTATTTGCATAATTCGAGACGAATATCTTGGCTGCTCATGGTTGTGTTCGCTCCATTCGATGGACAGACAACCGCCGCCTGCCTCCCGGAAGAAACAGGCGACAGCGTCGTCGGTAGATTTATTTGTAAAGAGGTCCGAAGTTGTTGCAGGCGCGATAGTCCGCGCTCTCCGCGTTGTCCGTTCCGAACAGGCCCCAGACGCGAGGACGGAAAATCTTCTCTTCCGATACGTTGTGCATGCTGACCGGAATACGCAACATCGAAGCCAGCGTGATCAGATCCGCGCCGATATGTCCGTAGCTGATCGATCCGTGGTTAGCGCCCCAGTTGTCCATGACGTCGTATACGCTTCTAAACGAGCCTTTGCCCGTTATGATCGGAGCGAACCAAGTCGTCGGCCATGTGGAATCCGTACGTTTGTCGAGCGTATCGTGAACGTCCGCCGGCAGATCTACGGAATAACCTTCCGCGATTTGCAGCACCGGTCCGATTCCTTTGACCAGGTTCAAGCGGGACATCGTCATCGGCATGCCGCCGCGGGTAAGGAAATCCGACGAATAGCCGCCCCCGCGGAAATATTCGACGGATGCCGGACGCCAGGAGGTCGCATCGAGACACTTCTGCGCTTCTTCGGCGGAGATTTCCCAGTACGGCTTCATCGCCGGCTTGCCGTCTTTCGATTGCTCTCCCGTACCGTCCATCGTCGCGGAACCGGAATTGATCAAATGCAGGATTCCGTTCTCCGCCGCGCCGGACAGCTTATGTCCCGTAACGCGCTCTACCGATTCCGGGCTCCAGTACGTACGAACGTCCGCAAAGATTTGCGCCGTATTCGTGAGCAGGTTGCCGAACAGCATAACCGCGCCGTTAAGGCTATCGTTCTCCGTTGCCACCATGTATGGCGCGCGAATTCCGTTCCAGTCGAACGAGGAATTCAGAATCGTCTCCATGAAGTCGCCGTTAGGGAAATGATCCGTCCACTGGCGTTGCCCTTGGAAACCGGAGACGATCGCGTTATGACCTTGCGCTTCTTCTCCGAAGTCCAGCTCGGCCAAACGAGGGTTGCCTATCATCAAGTCGCGGGCGATAATCGTCATTTTGACGACGGTTTCCCAATCTTTGTCTTTCTGATCGCGGGACGTCTGCAGCTGCGGCGGGTTGTTGTCCGGGCCTTCGATGCAGTTTTCCTTAACCCATGCAAGCGCTTTCTCGTATTCCGCGGGATCATAGATTTTCTCTTCCATGCGGCGAACGAACTCGCTCATATCGATGTACTCCGTACGCAAGCCCAAGTATTCCTGGAAGAAGCTATCGTTCACGATCGAGCCGGCGATTCCCATCGATACGGAACCCATCGACAAGTAGGATTTGCCTTTCATGAGGGCAACCGCAAGTCCCGCCCTCGCGAATCCGAGCAATTTGCTCTTCACGTCTTCCGGCACTTCCGTCGAACCTGCATCCTGAACGTCATGGCCGTAGATGCCGAACGCCGGCAAGCCCTTCTGCGCGTATGCGGACAGAACCGCCGCCAAATATACCGCGCCCGGACGCTCCGTACCGTTAAAGCCCCATACCGCTTTCGGAATCGTCGGATCCATGTCCATCGTCTCCGTACCGTAACACCAGCACGGCGTCACCGTTATCGATACCCCGACGTTCTCGCGGGCGAATTTGGTTGCCGCAGCCGCGGATTCCGCAACGCCGCCGATCGTTGAGTCCGCAATGACACATTCGACCGGCGAACCGTCCGGGTAACGCAAGTTGTCGGAAATCAGCTTAGCAACGCCTTTGGCCATGTTCATCGTTTGATCTTCCAGCGACTCGCGGACGCCTTTGCGTCTGCCGTCAATCGTAGGACGAATGCCGATTTTCGGAAATCCGCCGTTCCATCTGAAATGCTGCTCTACCATGTTAGTACCTCCAAATGGGAGAAATAATGTTACCGATAACCTTAAATTATCAGGGTAAACGCTTGCTGTCAATTGTTTAATTCGGTAATATAAAAACAACATCCTGACAACAAGGAGCTTCACCCATGGTTACCATTTACGACATTGCGGCCAAAGCTGGCGTCTCTGCGATGACCGTATCCAGGGTTATCAATAACACTGGCAAAATCAGCGATAAAACGAGGGCGAAAGTCAGGCGCGTGATGGAAGAGCTGAATTACGTCCCGAATCATATGGCCCGAAGCTTGGTTCTGCAGCAATCCAACCTGCTGTTCCTGCTCATTACCGACATTACTAACCCTTTCTACACGACATTGGCCCGAGGCGCGGAGGATGCCGCCAAAAAATACGGCTACCGACTGTTGTTCGGGAACTCGGACGAAAGCGTGGACAAAGAAAAGGATTACGTGGATACGATTCTAGCGACGAGAGCGGACGGCGTATTGGTCGCCCCGGCCGGCGATCCTTCGTTGCCTCATTTGGAGACGCTGCGCAAGCATCAGGTCCCGTTCGTGCTTCTCGACCGCGAAGTGCCCGGAATGGATAGCGACGTGGTGCTGGGGGATAGCAAGGAAGGCGCCCGGAAGCTCGTGGACCACTTGACCTCCCAAGGCCACCGTAGAATCGCGCTGATTAACGGCTCGCCGCACATTTCCAGCGCCCGATTGCGGTTGGAAGGTTACCGGGAAGCCTTAAAGCTTAACGATCTCGCATACGACGACGCTTATGTACTCGAGACTGCTTTCGAGCCGCGAAGCGACTTGTCCGAAATCGAAAGCTGGCTGGATCGAATGTCCCCCTTGCCGACGGCGATCGTCGCGGGAAACAACGTGCTCGCGGTAGAAGTCATACGAACGCTTCACGATCGGGGCATTAGGGTACCCGATCGGATATCGGTCGTATGCTTCGACGATCTTGGCCCGTACTCGGAGATCGATCCGTTCCTGACCGTAATCGCCCAGCAAGCTTACCAATTCGGTTATCTCGGCATGCAGATGCTCGTTGAACGAATTCAGGAACGCGGAGAAACCGGCCTGCCGTGGAAAAAAATCGTCCTTCCCGCGGACATGATCGTTCGGCGCTCGGTATCGGCGGTAGAAGGTATAATCTAAAGTCGGAATTAGACCGGTTCCTGGTCTCCTATGAGAGTCGGAGTCTCGGCTCTCTACCAAGCGCACAAAGAGCCGATCGCCACGGATTAACGCGGCGATCGGCTCTTTCGATTATTAATATGACTTTAACCTTCCAGCCAGACGGTCTTCTCGGCCGCGGGCACTCGTTTGCCCGCCGGCGGGTTCATGTCGGGATATCCGACGTAGATCAGGCCGACGACCTGCTCGTTTCCGTTAAACCCTAGCGCTTGCTTCATCTTCGGATGATAGGCAGGATCACCCGTACGCCATACCGCTCCAAGGCGCTCGCATGCGCCGTAAGCAATAGATTTTGCACGGCGACTTGCGCCGCTGCAAGCTCCTCGGCCGGATTCACCCGCGGCGCATCGGACGGCGAGCAAGCCACGGCGATCACGACGGCGCCCGGAACGCTTTGGCAACTTCCTTCTCTAGTCGCTGCTTACGATCCTCTCCGGCTAAATCTTGCATTGTATCCTCTGCAATGTCGGCGTACGCTTGACCAAGCACCCGTCTGCCTCCCCCCGTCATGACCACGAATTTCCACGGCTCCGTCGCATGGTGGCTCGGCGCCCAGGTCGCCGCTTCAAGAAGCTTCTCTATTAATTCCCGAGGCACGGGGTCATCCTTGACCTTTCCGATACTGCGTCTGCCTTGAATGATTTCTTCTAAGCTAGCCATCCCCATCTATCCCTTCGTTAATTGAACGTTTTACTCATCCCGCGCTTTGTTGCAGGTTTCCGCCCACGAATTGGCTATTGTACAAGTCCGCATAGAAACCGCCCTTCGCGAGCAATTCGTTATGCGTGCCTTGCTCGATAATGCTTCCATGGTTCATGACCAAGATCAAATCCGCGTCGCGGATCGTCGATAACCGGTGAGCGATGACGAAGCTCGTTCTTCCTTGCATGAGCTGATGCATAGCCTTCTGAATGTA
The DNA here is from genome assembly GCF_014107495.1 of Cohnella cholangitidis. GTDB lineage: Bacteria > Bacillota > Bacilli > Paenibacillales > Paenibacillaceae > Cohnella > Cohnella cholangitidis. The sequence continues at coordinate 5,604,276 of NZ_CP041969.1, read as the reverse complement.
AACTTCCGTACGCGTATCTACGCTGCTAGTCGCTTCATCCAGAATAAGTATGGCCGGATCCGCCAATATCGCCCTGGCAATCGTCAATAGCTGCTTCTGTCCTTGCGACAAGTTGGATGCTTCTTCATTCAACACCGTATCATAGCCTTCCGGCAAGGTACGAATGAAATGATCCGCATGCGCGGCAACGGCCGCTTCGACAATCTCCTCATCCGTCGCCCCTTCGCGACCGTAAGCGATGTTGTCGCGAATCGTGCCGTTAAACAGCCATGTGTCTTGAAGCACCATGCCGAACAAGCTGCGCAAATTCCCGCGTTTCATCTTCGTAATATCGGCTCCGTCGACCGTAATGCTGCCGTCGTTTACTTCATAGAACCGCATAAGCAAGTTAACGAGCGTCGTTTTGCCGGCACCCGTCGGTCCTACGATGGCCACCATCTGCCCGCTTCGGACGTCGATATCCATATTCTCGATCAGCATCGCATCCGGACTATAGCCGAAGTTAACGCCATGCATCGCGACTTCGCCTTTCGGCGCAGTCAACTTCACGTCTTTCCCGTCGGCTGCTTCGGGCACTTCTTCCTCTTCATCCAATAACTCGAATACGCGCTCGGCCGAAGCGATCGTCGACTGAATGATATTCGCGATATTCGCCGTTTGCACGAGCGGCATCGAGAACTGTCTCGCATATTGGATAAAAGCTTGAATGTTCCCGATGGAGATCGATCCCCGCGCGACCATGATCCCTCCGACGACGCTGATGAAGACGTAGCCGATGTTGCTGACCATGCTCATAAGCGGCATAATGTTTCCGGAGACGAACTGCGCCTTTCTGCCGGATTCGTACAGGCGCTCGTTGATCTCGTCGAATTTCGCGACGGACTTCTCTTCCTGCCCGAACGCTTTGACGATTTTATGTCCCGAGAACATCTCTTCGACGTGTCCGTTCAGCTTCCCTAACTCCATCTGCTGGGACTTGAAATGCTGCTGCGATCTGCTGGCCGCGCCTCTGATGACGATCATCGAGAGCGGCAGCGTAAGCAACAGGATCAGCGTCAGCCACGGACTGATCGTAAGCATCATGATGATTACGCCGATTATCGTAATAAGAGAAGTAATAAGTTGGGTCAAACTTTGCTGCAGCGTATTGCTGATATTGTCTACGTCGTTGACGGCGCGGCTTAGAATTTCACCATGCGCGCGGCTATCGAAATATTTAAGAGGAAGCTTGCCGAGTTTGGCGTTCACTTCGTTACGCAAACCGAATACCGTTTTCTGAGCGACTCCCGCCATTAAAAACTGCTGGATATAACTGAAAATGGAGCTCACCACATATAACCCCGCGAGGAAAACGACGATCTGCCAAATGCCCGCCAAATCGAAATGCGCGTTCGGATCGCCGTTCAGCTTGCCCATCATGCCTTCGAATAGCTTCGTCGTAGCTTCCCCCAGCACTTTGGGGCTATAGATCGCGAACGCCGTGCTTAAGATAGCGGTAATGAGTACGGCCAACAGTTTAAAGCGCTGCGGGCGCAAATACCCCATTAATCTGCGAAGCGTGCCTTTGAAATTTTTCGCTTTTTGCACGGGCATCATGCCGCCCATGCCGCCCATTCCACCCATGCCCGGACCTCCCGGGCCTCTGCCAGGTCCTCCCGGAGCCGTGCCTTGGCCTGCCCCGCCTTGATTTCCACGTTGTTCGCTCATGCGATCTCCTCCTCGGACAGTTGCGAGGATACGATCTCGCGATAGACGCCGCTTGTATCCATCAGCTCCCGATGATTGCCCATTCCGACGATCCGGCCTTCATCCAGCACGATAATTCTGTCAGCATCCATGACCGTGCTCACCCGTTGCGCAACGATAATGACGGTCGCTTCCGTCGTTTCGGCTTTAAGTGCCGCCCTTAGCTTGGCATCCGTCTTAAAATCAAGCGCGGAGAAGCTATCGTCGAACAAATAAATTTGCGGTTTGCGAACAAGCGCGCGCGCGATGGATAACCGTTGCTTCTGCCCGCCGGACAGATTCGCTCCGCCTTGCGAGATATGCGCGGAATAGCTCTCCGGCATGCCCTCGATAAAATCGCTCGCTTGGGCGATTTTGGCGGCTTCGCTGACTTCCTCATCGGTTGCGTCCGGTTTCCCGTAGCGAATATTGTCCGCGACCGTCCCCGTGAACAGAAGCGCCTTCTGGGGGACAAGTCCGATAGCCGATCGCAGTTCGTCGAGCGACAGTTCGCGTACGTCCGTACCATTAATTCGAACAGCGCCCTCTTCAATGTCGTAGAACCTTGGAATCAGGCTGATCAGAGTGGATTTGCCGGAGCCGGTTCCCCCGATAATCGCCGTAACCTCGCCCGGTCTCGCCTGAAAAGAAATCCCCGTGATCGCCGGGCTTTCGGCGCCCGGATACCGGAAAGTCACATCCTCGAACTCGACCGACCCTTGCGGGGAGGGATATTGCCCTTCCAAATCGTCTCCTGCTGCCGTCGTTGCTTCTTTCCCTTTTGAATCTACGATAACGGGCTCCGTGTTCAACACTTCGTTAATTCGAACCGCGGAAGCAGAGGCGCGCGGAACCATGACGAACATCATCGACACCATCAGAAGCGAGAACATGATTTGCATCGCGTATTGCAGGAACGCCATTAAATCGCCGACCTGCATATCGCCGTCGCTGACCCTGATGCCTCCGAACCAGATAATGGCGATCGACGAGAAGTTCAAGATCAACATCATCATAGGCATCATGAACGCCATGATCTGGTTTACTTTGATCGCGGTTTGCGTCAGATCCTGGTTGGCTTCCTTGAATCGTTTCGTCTCATGCTCGAAACGATTAAACGAACGAATGACGCGGATTCCCGTCAACCCTTCGCGAAGCACCAGATTCAGCTTGTCGATCTTTTTCTGCATCACTTTGAAATAGGGAATTCCTTTGCCGGCGATAATCAGGATCGTTAACGCCAAAATCGGAATCGCCCCAACAAATACAAGCGACAGATGGGCGTCCTTGGATATGGCCATGATCAGTCCGCCAATACACATCATCGGAGCGGCTACCATCAACCGCATCATCATCATGAGCACCGTTTGCACCTGCGTAATATCGTTGGTCGTGCGAGTGATGAGCGAGGCGGTCCCGATTTTATCGAATTCCTGCAACGAGAAATTTTCCACGTGCCGGAACGTCTTGCTGCGCACATCCCTTCCGAAACCGGAAGCGATCTTGGAGGAGAGATAGCTAGCCGCGATAGACACCAATGTACCTACCGCCGTGACCGCGAGCATGAAACCTCCTATTTTCCAAATGTACGCAGTGTCACCTTTAACGACGCCATCATTGATGATGTCCGCCATCAAAGTCGGCAGATACAGCTCGCTAAGAGACTGCATGAGAATAAGCGCCATAACCGCCGCAACCGCCCAGCGATATGGCTTAAGGTACCGAAAAAGCTTTATCATACGCATCAACTCCGGGTTATAAATTCATGCATCCAAACTTTCAATATGTAAAAATGATAATATGACGTTATTATGAACTGAATATGAACGGAAAACAAATAGATGACCCCTGAAGGCCATCTATTCTATATTATTTAGTTATGTAATCCTCGCGCAAACAGCCGTAAATCTCCAGATCCACGATTCCTTTTCCCGTCCAAATCCGGGCTTGCCTGAGCGTCCCTTCCAAGAGAAATCCGTTCTTCAACAGTACTCGCTTGGAGTGCCCGTTATCCGGCATCACTTCGGCTTGAATGCGATTTACGCCGATATCCTCGAACAAATACTTAATCAATCTCCCAACCGCTTCGGTCGCGATCCCTTGTCCCCAGACCTTTTCCGCCAAGTAAAATCCGACAGTCACCATGTCCACGCGTTGGTTCCAGTCGAACGTATCGATAATGCCGACTAACGCATCGCTCTCCTGCTTACGGAAAATGCCCCATTTCACTTTGAAACGTTTGTTGTAATCCCGTTCGAAATGGCCGATCATGTTAGCTACCGTTTCCTTATTGTGTTTCGGGACGATGCCGCAATATTCGAACACCCGCTCATTGTCGTATATCTCGTAAAGCCCGTCCAGATGCCGTTCTTCTACTTTCTTAAGCAATAAATTATCCGATTCTAGAACCGGAAAGCGATCGAACAGGTGGTCAACGATCATGGGCGATCCCTCGATTAACGAATTTTACGGTCTACGATAAAAGGACCGAATGGCAGAAAGGCGGCAATAACCGCAAGCACGGACATGAGGAACGAAATCTTGCGCGCGATGAGAGCATTAAGAACCGCGAGCAGGTACAAGGTGAACAAAACTCCGTGAGCTATCCCGACAACCGTTACGGCCTCGGGAATATCGGCCCAATACTTAAGCGGCATCGCGATCAACAGCAGAACCAAGAAAGATATCGCTTCGGCCGTGCCGATTGCGCGGAGCCGACCGATCGGCGTCTTTAACATATTGATAACCTCCGACTGACCAAATTAGTTTTATCATACCAACGGTCATGACGGAATGCTGTGAATAAGTTGTGTCATTTCGGACGATTAACGTACTTCAACGCTTCCCTCTCGCTCAACGGGGAAAGCTCATTAACCGACACGAATTCCCTAACGGCCGTCTCATCGGTTTTCGAATACTCGCGCAGCGCCCAACCGATCGCCTTGCGAATGAAAAACTCCTTTTCGTCTTTGCATCGCAATATATAATCGAAGAGCCTCGCAACGTCGGTCCGTTGCTTATATCTCAATTGATAGAGAATCGCGGTCCTGCGCAGCCAGAAATCGTCCGATTCGATCCAACGCTCCGTATATGCCGGGATCAGCTCCGGGAATTTCCGCAGGTGGTCGCCCATCGTATGCGAGGCTAGATAATCGACCGTGTCCCACCAGGGTTTCGTCGTGACGAATCTTTCGAAAGCATCGATGTCTTCCTTAACGGCCAGTTTGCCGTACTTCTCCAAGAAAGCCATCGCTACGTTCTGGAATTCCCGCTCGGGCAGTTGCCACAACTCTTGAGCAACGACAAGCATCTCTTTGCCGGAAGGCAATCCGTGCATGGACCAGAATCGTTTGGTTATGCTTGTCCGTTCCGGCGTCTTGATTCCCAGGAAGGAAAACCGATTCCGCATGTAGCTTTCCATCGGCAGCGCCTTCTCCCGGTCGGCATGCCGCCTGAACCAAGCCGCCAGTTTGTCCGTATATTCGCTCATACGCGTTCCCCTCACTCCCGTCCATCACGTTTGCTAAACGTTCGGATTCAACCCGACTTGGCCGGCGACCGTGCGCATTTGGACCGGCAACGGAGCCTTGAACTCCCGGCCGTCGGGCAAGACGATGCGCCAAGCATGCAACAACTGATGGTTCACGTCGCCGAATCTCTTGCCCCCGTACTTGATGTCTCCCAGCAGAGAGTGCCCGATATTCTGAAAATGGGTGCGGATTTGATGCGTCCGGCCGCTGATCAGTTCGATCTCTACGAAGGAGTATGAAGCACCGGTTTGCAGCACCCGGTAACGCGTTTCCGCCGACTTCACCTGATCTGCGCCTCCGTGCTTCGCAACATCCGTAAGGCTGCCTACGACATGGGTCCGATTTTTCTTCTCGTCGCGGATAAGATCTCCCGCCAATGTCCCTTCGCCCGCCAGCCTGCCTTCGACGATCGTGACGTAATATTTTTGCAGCTCGTGCTTCTGGATCCATTGGTTTAATTGATGCAGCATCCCGGCCGTCTTCCCGACAAGCACGATGCCGCTCGTATTCCGATCCAACCGGTTTGCCGTCGCGGGCATGAACAGCGGACTGTCCAGCTCCCCTTTGCGATACAAATAAGCATGCACGCGATTGACCAGCGTGTCCTTCTGATCCGCTTGATCGGGATGCGTCAGCATGCCTACCGGTTTAATTGCGACCAGCAGCTCGGCATCTTCGTACAAGACGTCAATATTGGCGTTAACGCCGACATACTTCGTTTTCTTCTGGCCGATACTCGCCTCTTGATATGCCGCTTCCTCTACGTACAGTACGAGCTCGTCTCCGGCTGCCAATTCGTAATTCTGGTTTTTCCTCTTCCCGTTCACCTTGACTTTGCCGGAATCGATCATCTTATAGATTTGCCCCAGAGGAATGTTGGGCATCAAGTTTCTAAGGAACCGATGCAGCCTTTTGCCGCCCTCGGAAGGGGTAATTTTACGGTTAATCATAGTTCGTTATCTCCTCTGGCCGTAATACACGCGAATTTGAATATCTTGATTATAGTTGCCGAAGCCCGATCCGTACAAAGTCAGGCCGCCCACATGGGGCGCATCGTCTTCCACCGCGAACCTCAGCGTCCAGAAGTGCTTATCCAGTCTCAGCTCGTCTAGCGTCGTATCGGATATTTTCTGGCCGTCCATGTACGTGCCGCTTCGATTGATTCGAAGGACTTTCCATAAGCCGTATTGGTTGACCTCGATCCGCCACCATTCCGGGGTGAAACGCCCTCGGGTGTGCGCCCCGAAATCGCCCGGGCTCGTCCATTCCCCTAGCCGCTCGCCGTTAAGATAGAAGCGGATATCCGAAGGCCATTGGTCGTTCGCCCCCGGCGCTTCGGACGCGATCTCGAACGAGATTTCCAACTCCTCCGGCGCCTGGCTGGGCAACAAGTAATTCGGCACTTTATATTCGACGTAGCCTTTGCCGAACCATAGGATGGCCGCGTTCACCCGTTCGGGATCCAGAAAATAACGCGGGTCGTCGTATTGGCCGACCATCTTCTCTCTTGTAGCCAATCCGCACGTCGGATAAACCTCGAACGAAGTGTAATGACCGACGGGAATATTTTGCTCGTAGTACAGTCTTTCCGTCGCGCCGGCCTGCGGCAACGAGATTTCCACTCCGGTTTCCGCCAAAGAGCAAATCTTATGCGTACCGCCTTCCTTGCGAACCATCTTCGTATGAATCAATTCCGCCAGCTCCAGCTTGCGCACGTGCATAGTAAGAATCGCGCTGCTCAGTTCAAGCCTCTCGGCGATTTCCTTTAAGTTCATGGGCTTCTCGGCTAACAATTCCAGGATCCGCAAGCGCACTTCGCTTGCCAGAGCCTCATACAACGGAAGCCACTTTCGATCCGTATTCGCTCTTATCATCGGGGACCTCCCCTTCTTTTCCTTAGATTAATATAAATATAAATCCTAAAAAGATCAAATCTTTTTGTTAAAAACATGTTGCCAAACGCCTCTCTATCCTGTTTAATATGTTTTGAATAGATATATATGTTTATTGATTAATAATTTTGTTATTCCAAGGAGAGATCATCATGTCCAACAAAGCTACAATGATCGTCGACAAAGACTTCGTTATCTCCGCAATCGACGATCGTATTTACGGCTCGTTCATCGAGCATCTTGGCCGCGCGGTTTACGGCGGAATCTATGAACCGGGCCATCCCGCAGCCGACGAGCGCGGATTCCGCAAAGATGTTCTATCTTTGATCCAAGACCTTCGCGTCCCGATTATTCGTTATCCGGGAGGCAACTTCGTCTCGGGTTACGATTGGAAAGACGGAATCGGACCGAAGGATCAGCGCCCAAGCCGGCTTGAGCTCGCTTGGAGAACGGTCGAGCCTAACCAATTCGGACTGAACGAATTCGTCGACTGGTCCCGCATCGCGGGCACGGATATCATGTGGGCCATTAACCTCGGTACTCACGGGGTCGATGAAGCTCGCAACATCGTCGAATACGCGAACCACACTTCCGGCTCTTATTGGAGCGACTTGCGAATCCGTCACGGCTACGAACGGCCGCACGGCATCAAAACATGGTGCTTAGGCAACGAGATGGACGGCCCTTGGCAGATCGGCGCGAAGACGGCGGTCGAGTACGGCCGGATCGCCGCCGAATCGGCGAAAGTCATGAAATGGGTCGACCCTCCATCGAGCTCGTCGCTTGCGGCAGCTCAGGCAAGATGATGGCCACCTATCCGGAATGGGAAGCTACCGTTCTCGACCATACTTACGACCACGTTGAATTCCTTTCCTTGCACAGCTACTACGGTAATCACGGGAACGATACGGCTACCTTCCTCGGGCGTTCGCTCGAGATGGAAGATTTCATCCGCAGCGTCGTCGCGACTTGCGACTACATTAAAGCTAAGAAAAGAAGCAAGAAAACGATGAACCTGTCGTTCGACGAGTGGAACGTATGGTTCCACTCCAACGACGCGGACAAACAAATCGAGCCGTGGCAAATCGCGCCTCCGCAGCTGGAAGACGTCTATACGATGGAAGATGCCTTAGTCGTAGGTTGCTTGCTTATCGCCCTGCTGAAAAACTCAGACCGAGTCAAGATGGCTTGCTTAGCCCAACTCGTTAACGTCATCGCCCCGATCATGACGGAGAATGGCGGCCAAGCTTGGGCGCAGACGATCTATTACCCTTACATGCACGCATCCGTATTCGGCCGCGGCCAAGCGCTCGTTCCGCTTGTTCAGTCTCCGAAATACGATACGAAGGAAATTACGGATATTCCTTACCTCGAATCGATCGCCGTATACAACGAGCAAGCTAAGGAAGTAACGGTATTCGCGGTTAATCGCAATCTGACCGACTCCCTGCCGCTGGAAGTCGACCTGCGCAGCTTCGGCTCTTGCAGCGTCATCGAGCATATTGTGCTCGAGAACGATGACCTTAAGGCGACGAATACGGCTAGCCAACCCGGCCGCGTTAAACCGAACGCGAACGGTAACGCTGCTGCGGACGGTACGAAGATTAATGCCGCGTTGAGCAAAGCATCGTGGAACGTCATTCGAATCAGCTTGCAATAACGAAAAGCCTCGAAGTTACCTTAGGGATTCATTCCTTAGTCGCTTCGAGGCTTCTTCATTTATTGTGATTTTTTATAATTTTTTTAGGAATGTTACCCAAAACGCCGAAATCTGTGTTATACTGAAAGCGCTACCAAAGCAACATCATTCTAAGGGGGAATTGGAACGATGAATGTAGCGCTGCAGGGGAAAAATGTGTACGAGGACTTCGAGCCTCGTCAGGACACGTTGTTCTTCAAAGTCGGAGCACATGGATTAATCAGCTTTCACGGACGGAATTACAACATCAAAAAGAGAATGTCCGCCGATGAAAGAAACCGCCTCATTACGGATACTTCGACTTTCTTCCGCGTCTCGTCCGACTGTTACGTCAACGTACGCAACATTTCGGTGTTGGGTGAACAGCATATTTTCTTCGGCGACACCTCGAAACGCCTTCCTTGCTCCCAACGCAAGCAACAGATGATTCGTCATTTACTCGATCAGTAATCGGTCGGGTAACGATAAGCAATCAAACAAAGCCTGAGTGAACCCAGGGAGAATTCTTCCTCGGTTGACCCAGGCTTTGTTTGTTTTCCCGGAAATCGAACATTCCCTACCCTCTCGCGCGTAAAGTTGCCTTATTTGGCTAAATCTAACACTTAGCGATCGATCAAAGTCAACGTCAAGAAAGCGGAGGGTCTATGCCTATAGTCGAAGTAAGGGAGTTAACCAAGATTTTCGGCAGCGAGCCCGAGAGAGCCATTGCTCTGCTCGCGCAAGGGTTAAGCAAAAAAGCGATTTACGAGAAAACCAAAATGACGGTAGGAGTCAACCGCGTCAGCTTTAGCATAGAAGAAGGCGAAATTTTCGTGATCATGGGACTATCCGGCAGCGGTAAATCGACTTTGGTCCGCCTCTTGAACCGTTTAATCGAGCCAACCGGAGGAAGCGTGCTGATCCACGGGAAAGATATCGTCGCCATGAATCCGCAACAACTGAGAACCGTTCGGAGACAAAGCATGGCTATGGTGTTCCAAAAATTCGCGTTATTCCCGCATAAAACTGTTATCGAGAACGTCGAATACGGGATGGAAATCAGAGGAACGGACAAGCAAACGAGACGCGAAAAAGCATTAAACTCCCTCCGGCTCGTCGGTTTGGAAGGATGGGAGTCCCGCTATCCCGATCAACTGAGCGGAGGCATGCAACAGCGGGTGGGACTCGCGAGGGCGCTCGCCAACGAACCCGATATTCTTCTCATGGACGAGGCTTTTAGCGCGCTGGACCCGCTTATCCGCAAAGACATGCAGGACGAGCTATTGGAGCTCCAAAGCACGATGAAGAAAACGATTATTTTCATTACGCACGATCTCGACGAAGCGCTGCGTATCGGCGATCGGGTTGCGCTTATGCGCGACGGCTCGGTCGTTCAGATCGGAACGCCCGAGGAGATCATGATCAATCCCGCCAACAAATACGTCGCGCGATTCGTGGAAGACGTCGATCTGTCTAAAGTGCTAACCGCTTCCCATGTCATGATCAGACCCGAGACGATAAGTCCCGATCGCGGACCTCGCGTCGCGCTGCAGTTCATGCGCGACAGCGGGGTATCCAATCTATACGTCGTCGATAAGTCCAAGAAATTGATCGGAGCGATAACGGCCGAAGACGCTTTAACGGCCATCCGCGCCGGGCAGACGCTCATGGACATCGTCATTCGCGACGTCCCGGTCTTCAGCCCGGATCAGCATCTGAACGAGCTGTTCGACGTCGTGGGCAACAGCCGCATTCCCGGAGCCGTCGTCTCCGAAAGCGGAAGATTGCTGGGCATCATTTTGCGAGGCGCCGTTCTGTCCGCGTTATCGGGCAGTACCGACGAGTCTGGTACGGGAGGACAACCGAATGCCTAAGCTTCCCTTGGACCGTTGGGTAGAGACGATCGTGGACTGGTTGGCCGCGAACATCGGTTTCCTATTCGATTGTCTGGCTTCGATTATCGGCGGAACGGTAACCGCGTTTTCCAACGTGCTTCAATTACTGCCCGCCTGGCTAATTATCGCGCTCTTAGGCGTTGCCGCCTATCGATTAGGACGTTGGTCGCTTACCCTGTTCGCCGTAATCGGATTGTCGTTAATTTGGAATCTCGGATATTGGTCGCCCACGATGGATACGACCGCTCTCGTCTTAACCGCTTCGCTCGTCTCGCTCGTGCTCGGTCTTCCGTTAGGCATCGCCTGCGCGCGATCCCGCGGCGTGCGGAACGTCCTGACCCCGATACTTGATTTCATGCAGACGATGCCGGCGTTCGTCTATTTGATTCCGGCCGTTACCTTTTTCGGATTGGGAGTCGTTCCGGGGGTCATCGCTTCCGTTATTTTTTCCATCGCGCCCACGATTCGTTTAACGAATCTTGGAATCCGCCAAGTGCCGGAAGAGCTCATCGAAGCTGCCGACGCCTTCGGCTCTACTCCTCGCCAGAAATTGTTCCAAGTGCAATTGCCGCTTGCTCTGCCCAGCATGATGGCCGGCATTAACCAGACGATCATGCTTAGCTTATCGATGGTCGTCATCGCTTCCATGATCGGAGCCCAAGGGGTCGGCGCAGACGTTTACCGGTCCGTTACTCAGTTGAATACCGGCAAAGGCTTCGAGGCAGGATTGGCGGTCGTCATTCTAGCCATTCTGCTGGATCGGATGTCGCAAAAACTCGTTAATTCCAACCGCAAGAGGAACAAGGGCTGGTTAAGAAGCGTATCGCTGTTCGCAATCGGTCTTGTCGTCGTACTGGCGGCAGCATGGATATATCAGAGTACTTTAACTATGGATAAGGGCAACAAAAACGCGATCGGGGAACAGGTCGGGTACCGCATCGTCGGGATTGACCCGGGAGCCGGATTGATGAAGGCATCGGCCAAAGCGATCGAGGATTACGGATTAGAAGGTTGGACTTTGTTGGAGGGATCGGGCACGGCCATGACGGCCGCATTGGATAAAGCTTACAAGAACGAACAACCGATTATCGTGACCGGGTGGACGCCTCATTGGATGTTCGTGAAGTACGACCTCAAGTATTTGGACGATCCCAAACAAGCTTTCGGGGAAAGCGAGCAAATCCATACGATAACCCGCCTTAACCTGAGCAAGGATGAGCCTGCCGCCTTTCGCTTTCTGGACCGATTCCATTGGGAGCCCTCCGACATGGAGAAGGTCATGATCCGGATTAGCGGAGGGGCCGCTCCCGACGATGCCGCTAACCAATGGGTGAAAGAAAATTCCGGTCTCGTGGAATCGTGGGTGAAAGGAGTCTCTCCCGGTTCCGGCCGGCGCCTGAAGTTGGCATACGTCGCATGGGACTCCGAAATAGCCAGCACTTACGTCGTCAAGAACGTATTGGAAGATCGGCTCGGTTATAAGGTCGATATGCTCCAAGTGGAGATCGGCCCCATGTGGGCGGGTATCGCGAACGGGGATGCGGATGCGATGGTGGCTGCCTGGCTCCCGACAACTTCCATCGATTATTACAAGAAGTACAAAGGCAAATTCGAGGATTTAGGCGAGAACCTCACCGGAACGAGATTAGGCTTCGTCGTGCCGAAATATATGGACGTCCAATCGATCGAGGAATTGAAGAGTTCATAAAAAAGAAGCTGTCCCGTCTAACGGAAACAAAAAGTTCCGCTACCGGGACAGCTTCTTTTCAAGGCGTCAGCAACTCCATAATGAGTCCGGCGGTTTCCTCGATCGCCTTCTCGGACACATCGATAATCGGACATTGCAATTTGTCCATGATGTCCGACGCAAAGCGCAGTTCCTTCTGTATCCGCTCCATGGAGGCGTAATTCGCCTGGCTCGGCAGCCCTAGAGCTTTTAATCGTTCCGTGCGGATCTTCAGCAATCGCTCGGGCTGCATCGTCAGGCCGACGACAAGCCGATTCGATGCAGTAAACAGTTCTTGCGGCGGCTTAACCTCAATCGTAAGCGGGTAGTTCGCCGTCTTGATCCCCTTATGGGCCAAATAAATGCTTAGCGGCGTTTTCGATGTTCGGGATACCCCGACAAGTACGACCTGGGCTTGCAACAATCCCCGAACGTCTTTTCCGTCGTCGTATTTGACCGCGAACTCGACCGCTTCTATTTTACGATAGTAGTTCTCGTCCATTTCATGCAGCAATCCGGGTTTATATTTGGGCGAGTCATTAAACGTTTCGATAAAAGCTTGCATCATCGGGCCCATGACGTCGACGGCCCTCACGCCTTGCTTGATCGACTCTTCCCTCATCGTCTCGCGCAGTTCCGGCTGAACGAGAGTATAAGCGATGAAACCGCCCGCCTGGATCGCCTCTTGGATGATGGACTTAATCTCATCCTCGTGTTTAATGTGTCCGTATCTTTTGATCTTGACCTGCTCGGTCGCGAATTGACGAGCTGTCGCTTTCGCGACGGCCTCCGCGGTTTCCCCGACGGCGTCCGAACAGACGAATATAACCTTCTGGCTTTGCTCCGACATCCATTCTCCCCCTACTCAGCAATAAACCCCGAGGTCAAGTCTACCAATGCTTGCGTCATGTTCGTTTTCGTAATTCTCCCGACTACTTCGAGACGGCTGCGGTCACCATGCGCATTCACGACCGGCAACCCTCCTACATGATGATCCAGCATTTTTTTGGCGGCTTCCAGCACGGAATCATCGGGAGAAACAAACGCAAGACGAGGCACTCTCGTCATGACCATACTGATCGGGATAGAAGTCGCATTCGGATTGCCCAAAGTTACTTTAAGCAAATCTTTCAAGGAAACCATTCCCGTAAGCGTGCCCTGTTCGTCCGTAACGGTCAGGAATCCGGTATTCTCGACGAATAAGGAAATGACTGCATCGTTTACCGTTGAACTCTCCGCGATGACGACCGGCCGGTTCATGACGTCCTTCACCTTAAGGTTCATGAACTTCTCGCTCTGCCGACCCTCGGAGGTCATGACCTTGCCGAGAAAGTACCCGACCTTCGGCTTGGCGTCGATATAGCCCAGCATTACCAATACGGACAAGTCCGACCTGATGGTCGGACGGCTGATTCCCAAATACTCGGCGATTTGCTCTCCGGTAATGGGAGCTTGTTTTTTCACGAGATCGATAATCGCTAACTGCCTTACCGTGAGTTCGATAGCCGTCTCACTCCTTCGTTTGGCCTTAAAGCCCGCTTCCGTTATTCTCAACGAATGCAAATCTTATATATGGTATACCATAATCCTATTTATGACACAACATTTAACCCTATATCTTTATATATTGTTGAAATTCGGTCGTTTTTATCTTTTTAATGATTAATTAATAGAGATAACTTCTATTATGCGTGCGGAAAATTCGAGTTGAAAAAATGAACTGACATACTACCATACTAGTATGTCAGTGTGTTACAATCTAACTATACGATAAACGTAATGGTGGTGAATTCATTGAACCAGAGCTCGGAGCCGCAGCAGGGAACGGCAAGCCACATCGTCTACGCGCGGTTGAAGGAACAAATTCTAAGTCTCGAGCTGCCCCCGGGCACGGCACTATCCGAGAAAGAGATGTCCGCCGTGTTCCAAATGAGCCGTACGCCCGTACGAGAAAGCTTCGTTAGGCTTGCTCAGGAAGGACTCGTCAACGTCCTGCCGCAACGAGGCACGCAAGTATCGCTTATCGATCCGGAACTCATCGAGGAAGGGCGTTTCATGCGGGAACAGCTGGAAAGAGCTGTCGTTCGCTTAGCCTGTGAAAGATTTCCCGAATCGTTGCTTCAGGCTCTTGATGCCAATCTCGACCTGCAAGTCGAAAGCATTGGCCAACAAGACAATCAACGCATGTACCGGCTTGACGACGCTTTTCACCGAATCTTATTCGAAGGTTGCCGTAAGCTGAGGACTTGGTCCGCCATCGAGCAGATGAATGCCCACTTCAATCGCAGCCGGGTTCTCTGGCTTCTGGCCGATTCGCATTGGGAACCGCTCTACGAGCAGCACAAAGATTTGGTAGAAGCGATTCGCAATCGGAATCCGGATTATGCCGAAAGCATCATGAAGAAGCACCTAAGCTTAAGCATTTCCAATTTGGTCGTGCTGCAAGAGGAATATCCTCATTTTTTCAAACTCAAATAGGCGGTGAGAACGATGCGCATGGTATTCCGTTGGTTCGGAGAAGGAAACGATACCGTAACGCTAGATCAAATCAGGCAAATCCCCGGCGTGGAAGGCATCGTCTGGTCGCTCCATGACGTGCCGGCCGGAGAAGAATGGCCGTTGGATCGCTTGATAAGCATCCGCGAACAAGCGGCCCGCGCTGGACTGCACATCGAGGTCGTCGAGAGCGTCAACGTTCATGAGGACATTAAGCTGGGCTTCCGTCCCGGGATAAATACATCGAGAATTACGTTCGCACGATCGAGAAGCTTGGACAGATCGGGGTCAAAGTAATCTGCTATAATTTCATGCCCGTGTTCGACTGGGTTCGGACCGACTTGTTCAAAGCGATGGATGACGGCTCTACCGCGCTATTCTTCGAGAATAGCAAGACAACCGACGTAGATCCGGCTGAGCTGGTTCGCAATATTACGGAAAACTCCGAGCTAAGCATGCCCGGATGGGAACCGGAACGCCTGGCGCATCTCTCCTCCTTATTCGATGCCTATCGCGATGTTACCGCGGAAGACTTATGGCGCAACTTGGACTATTTTCTCCAAGCCATCATCCCCGCAGCGGAACGCAACGGCATCCAAATGGCTATCCACCCGGACGATCCGCCTTGGCCGATCTTCGGGCTGCCGCGAATCATAACGAGCCAACGCCATTTGCGAAGATTCCTTAAACTGCATGATAGTCCGTCTAACGGAATCACGCTATGCAGCGGCTCGCTCGGCGCCAACCCGGCCAACGATATCGTGTCGATGGTTCATGAATTCGCGGATCGCATCCCGTTCACTCATATTCGCAACGTACGCGTATACGACAATGGAGACTTCATCGAGACTTCCCATCGAACCCAGGACGGAACGGTCGATATCGCCGGAATCGTGCGGGCATACCATGAGAACGGTTATAAAGGCTACTGCCGACCGGATCATGGCAGGCACATATGGGGAGAGCAATGCCGTCCAGGCTACGGTTTATACGATCGGGCTCTAGGGATTATGTATTTGTGGGGAGTATGGGATTCTATGGAACGCGCTAGTCAACGGGAAGAGAGGAAAAAATCCGTATGAAGGAATGGCCGAAGCACCCTCATCTACATGGAAAAGTCGTAGTCGTGACCGGCGGTTCCGGCGTTCTGTGCCAAGCGATGGCAGTGGAGTTAGCGAGACAAGGCGCCAAGATTGCGGTCTTGAACCGGACGGAGGCAAAAGGAGCCGCGGTAGCCGAGCACATTCGCCGACTCGGACATCACGCGATATCGGCTGCATGCGACGTGACCGACGCGGATAGCGTCAAGGCGGCCGAGCAGTTCGTCCGCGAACGGCTAGGTCCATGCGACATCCTTATTAACGGGGCCGGCGGCAATCATCCTAGCGCGAACACGACTCTGGAAACCTTTAACACGGATGACCTCGATCAGCCCGAACGGACGACATTTTTCGACCTTAGCGTCCAAGGATTCCGCAACGTGCTCGACCTTAACTTCATCGGAACGCTGATTCCGACGCAGGCGTTCGCGAAAGGGATGATCGGACGTCCCGGCGCTACCGTCATCAACATTTCGTCGATGAGCGCGCCCAGCCCGATGACCAAAGTACCCGCTTATAGCGCAGCCAAAGCCGCGATTAACAACTTTACGCAATGGCTGGCCGTTCATATGGCGGAGGCGGGTATCCGCGTTAACGCGATCGCGCCCGGCTTCTTCCTAACCGAGCAGAACCGCAGTCTTCTCACCAACCCGGACGGCTCGCTTACCGCACGGTCTCATAAAATCTTATCTAACACGCCTATGCGCAGATTCGGCGAGCCGGACGACTTGATCGGCACGCTGCTCTGGCTGGCGGACCACACGACCTCCGGATTCGTTACCGGAACCGTCATTCCCGTCGACGGCGGCTTCATGGCATATTCGGGCGTTTAGGTCACATTCATCTAAATAGGCTTGCCCATAGGAGAACCTATGGTAGGAATATGATTAAGGTCGACCAGACATGGTTGACCTTTTTTGTTGACGATGGGATTTCGCCAAAGCGGCGACATTACGGTGCTCAGCACCGTTATTCACGCTTTTTGCGAGCTCCGCCGTGATATTACGGTGCTCATGGACCTCTGTCAAGAAAGTGGACACCCGTTAAGCGAAGTTACCCCAACATCTTGTAGTACATGGCTTCGAACCGATCCGGCGAAACGTAGCCTAAAGAACCATGAATTCTTTTACGATTATAAAAGAACTCAATATACTCGAACATCTCTTGCTGTGCTTGGACTTTCGTCCTGAAACGCGTACAGTAAATAAACTCTTTCTTGAGCACGCTATGGAACGATTCGATGCAGGCGTTGTCGTAGCAATTGCCTTTCCGGCTCATGCTGGCTTTCATTCTGTACTGTTTTAGCCGTTTGCGGTATTCGTCCGAGGCATACTGTGAGCCGCGATCGGAGTGGTGTATTAGCCCTTTTGAGGGCTTTTGAGCCTTATAAGCTTGGTCCAACGCAGCTAGCACTAAATCCGTCGTCATTCGGTCACCCAACTTCCAGCCCACGATTTTGCGCGTGTAAAGATCCATGATGCTTGCCAGATACATGCGCCCTTCGCGGCACGGTACGTAAGTAATGTCCGTTACCCAAACCTTGTTCGGAGCCGTTGTCTTAAAATTCTGATTCAGTACATTTGGCGCAATAGGGAGCGTGTGATTGGAATCCGTCGTAGTGACACGGAACTTCTTAGAAACGCATGACCGAAGCGCGTTTTCGCTCATGAGCTTGCCGACCAAACGCTCGGAAACCGTCCATCCTTCATCCCGCAGTAGCTTCGTGATTTTCGGGCTGCCGTAACGTCTTTTGGAATCTAGAAAAAGCCATGTAATACGCGCCAGTAGTGCCTTACGACGTTTCTGATAGCTATTTTGTTCGGCTTTCTCTTGAACCCAATTGTAGTAGCCGCTCCGCGATACATCTAAAACGACGCACATCTTCTCGATTCGAAACTCGGAGCGATGATCTTCAATGAACCGGAACCTTAGTTCCTTTCTTTGCTGAAGATGTGCATGGCCTTTTTTAGGATGGCGATTTCCTCCTTGAGGTCTTCGATCTGGCGCTCTTGCTCTAGAAGCTGCTCATCCTTCTGGCGGATTGTCTCGCGATCTACCAGCGGCTCGTTCTCGAACTTGCGGTACTTCGCCATCCACTGATGCAATGTGCCTACCGGTACATTCAGTTCCTCTGCAATTTGAGGTATTGTCTTCGTTTGTTCCTGAATGTACTTGACTGCTTGTTCCTTAAATTCGTCGCTGTAACGTTGTCTATGCTCACCCATGCCGGACACCTCTTCATTTTGTTGTGTTAATTATCTGCATTCTCTTATGAGGTGTCCACTTTTTATTCTAGTTGCATCAGTCACCGTTATTCACGCTTTTTGCGAGCTCCGCCGTGATATTACGGTGCTCAGCACCGTTATCCACGCTTTTGCGGGCTCCGCCGTGATATTACGGTGCTCAGCACCGTTATTCACGCTTTTTGCGGGCCGTGATATTACGGTGCTCAGCACCGTTATTCACGCTTTTTGCGGGCCGTGATATTACGGTGCTCAGCACCGTTATTCACGCTTTTTGCGGGCTCCGACGCGAAATAACGGTGCTCAGCACCGTTATTCACGCTTTTTGCGAGCTCCGCCGTGATATTACGGTGCTCAGCACCGTTATCCACGCTTTTTGCGGGCTCCGCCGTGATATTACGGTGCTCATGGACCTCTGTCAAGAAAGTGGACACCCGTTAAGCGAAGTTACCCCAACATCTTGTAGTACATGGCTTCGAACCGATCCGGCGAAACGTAGCCTAAAGAACCATGAATTCTTTTACGATTATAAAAGAACTCAATATACTCGAACATCTCTTGCTGTGCTTGGACTTTCGTCCTGAAACGCGTACAGTAAATAAACTCTTTCTTGAGCACGCTATGGAACGATTCGATGCAGGCGTTGTCGTAGCAATTGCCTTTCCGGCTCATGCTGGCTTTCATTCTGTACTGTTTTAGCCGTTTGCGGTATTCGTCCGAGGCATACTGTGAGCCGCGATCGGAGTGGTGTATTAGCCCTTTTGAGGGCTTTTGAGCCTTATAAGCTTGGTCCAACGCAGCTAGCACTAAATCCGTCGTCATTCGGTCACCCAACTTCCAGCCCACGATTTTGCGCGTGTAAAGATCCATGATGCTTGCCAGATACATGCGCCCTTCGCGGCACGGTACGTAAGTAATGTCCGTTACCCAAACCTTGTTCGGAGCCGTTGTCTTAAAATTCTGATTCAGTACATTTGGCGCAATAGGGAGCGTGTGATTGGAATCCGTCGTAGTGACACGGAACTTCTTAGAAACGCATGACCGAAGCGCGTTTTCGCTCATGAGCTTGCCGACCAAACGCTCGGAAACCGTCCATCCTTCATCCCGCAGTAGCTTCGTGATTTTCGGGCTGCCGTAACGTCTTTTGGAATCTAGAAAAAGCCATGTAATACGCGCCAGTAGTGCCTTACGACGTTTCTGATAGCTATTTTGTTCGGCTTTCTCTTGAACCCAATTGTAGTAGCCGCTCCGCGATACATCTAAAACGACGCACATCTTCTCGATTCGAAACTCGGAGCGATGATCTTCAATGAACCGGAACCTTAGTTCCTTTCTTTGCTGAAGATGTGCATGGCCTTTTTTAGGATGGCGATTTCCTCCTTGAGGTCTTCGATCTGGCGCTCTTGCTCTAGAAGCTGCTCATCCTTCTGGCGGATTGTCTCGCGATCTACCAGCGGCTCGTTCTCGAACTTGCGGTACTTCGCCATCCACTGATGCAATGTGCCTACCGGTACATTCAGTTCCTCTGCAATTTGAGGTATTGTCTTCGTTTGTTCCTGAATGTACTTGACTGCTTGTTCCTTAAATTCGTCGCTGTAACGTTGTCTATGCTCACCCATGCCGGACACCTCTTCATTTTGTTGTGTTAATTATCTGCATTCTCTTATGAGGTGTCCACTTTTTATTCTAGTTGCATCAGCACCGTAATTAACGCTTTTTGCGGGCTCCGACGCGAATTAACGGTGCTCAGCACCGTTAATTCACCACTCTCGGCTCAGCCACTTTATAAATCGCAAAAAAGAGTGGAAGCACGGGGCTCACACCCCGATCATCCACTCTTCTCGATCGCCTCAGTGACCAACCTTCGTCCGTTCTTTGCCCTTGTCGGAATCGCCGGCGTTCTTGTTGGCGGATTCTCGGTCCAATTGCATCTCTTCCACCGTCTTCACCTTCAAGCGAGCGGCGCCGCGGTAGCCTTCGTTCGTCGGGATGAGGTTGCCGGCGGCAAGACGTTGCTTCGCTTCGGCAATCGCTTCTCCGTATTGCGGAAGCCACTTCTCCTGAGCGACGAGCATCTCGTCTACCATCTGCCATATTTCTTTCGGATTGCACACCGCTCCGACTAATGGATCCATCATGAAAGCTTGACGAAGCAGCTTGTCGTCGCCATGAACGGCCGCTTCAACCGCAAGACGTTGAACGGAAATGCTGACGTTGCATACCGCTGCCGGACCCAGCGGAAGGTTGCCGACGATCGGCATGGAAATTCCGTTGCGATCCGCATATCCCGGAGCTTCGATAATGGCATCTCCAGGCAAGTTCGCAATGACGTCGTTGTTTCTTACGTTGAAATGCCCTCGATAAACCCTGCCGGTTTCCAAGCCTTCGATAATATAGGAACCATGCTCTTCGCCGCGTTCTTCCGGCGCATACTTCATGGCCGGCTCCTTCATCCAGTTCGGGAAATCGGTCTCGAACCAATTGCGCCCTTCCGTGCAGACGCGCAAGTATCCGCCGGTCTCTCCGTTAATCCAGTTGCCCAGGTCGATCCACTGCTCGATCTCGTCCGGGCGTTTGCGGTACCATGGCACGTATTCGCTCAGATGGCCGTTCGATTCGGTGCTATAATAGCCGAATCGGCGAAGCATATCGATTCGCACTTTTTCCGTACGACTGAAATCCGGATGCTGTTCGAACGCTTCGAGCAATTTCCCCGTCAAATCTTCTCCTCTATGGCGAATCTGGATGTACCAAGTCTGGTGGTTGATGCCCGCGCAAATGATGTCGACATCTTGCTTCTCCAGTCCGAATGCCTCGGCGATTTGCCGATGTCCGCCCTGCACGCCATGGCAGAGTCCGATCGTGCGTACGCCGCCGTACTGATTGCACGCCCATGTCAGCATCGCCATCGGATTGGCGTAGTTCATGAGCAGAACGTCTTTCGCCGCTACCTCGCGAATATCTTTGCAAATTTGCAGCATCTCGACGATACCGCGTTGACCGTACATAATGCCGCCAGCCGACAACGTATCGCCGACGCATTGGTCGACGCCGTATTTTAACGGGATATCTACATCCGTCGCGAACGCTTCCAAGCCGCCGACCCGGATCGTGCAGAATACGTATTTCGCCCCCGTCAAAGCTTGTCTCCGATCCGTAGTCGCTTGTATCCGAATCGCCAGCCCGTTCTCGTTAATGTCACGCTGGCAAAGCTCCGTCACCATCTCGAGGTTGCGGGAATTAATGTCCGTAAAAGCAACCTCAATGTCTTTAAACTCGGGTACGCTCAGCAAGTCACGAAGCAATCCGCGGGTAAATCCGATGCTCCCCGCGCCTATGAATGCAATCTTGAATGACATATCAACAGCCCTCCAGGTCCATGTTAAATGAAATCGATTTGATGAATTCATTGTAACAAGCCTAATCGGGGAAGCGTTATCGGAATCATGACTATCTTAACCTCAAGCTGTCAACAATCCTCACTTTTTCATTCCCGGATAATGATGCGTATTCATCGTATTGCGGAATTCGATAGGAGTCATGTTCGTATGTTTCTTGAAGAGCGCGTGAAAATATTGCCGGCTGCCCGCACCGACGTATTCGGAAATGTCCGCCACGGGGATATCGGTGTGCAGGAGCAGCATTTTCGCCTTTTCCATTCTGACGGCCGTCAAATATTCCATTAACGTTTGTCCCGTCTGCGACTTGAATATCCTTTGCAAATAACCGGGATGCAAGCTCACGAAGGAGGCAACCTCTTGTACGAGAATATTGCGATCGTAGTTCTGGTGCAGAAACTCAATGCTTTGCTTGACGTAATGCTCGGCCTGTTGCCAACCGCTCTTCCGGGAATCGGCTCTTAGCCTGCTAATCCGAATGAACAGCTGCGTTAGGAGCAAACGATCGAGCATCCCCCCGTCGCCGTCCCTCTTATCCAGTTCCAGTACGAGGCTTTTCAGGGAGTGATAAACTTCATCCGGATCCTGCAGCATCAAATAGGAGGCCGGGGCTTCGATCATCGCGCGCAACGAATCCTCTTCGTCGGCGATTTGTTTGATCGAGGGAAAGCTCCCGGCATGCTCGGCAAAACCGAACTCGACGTTCAGCATGCGGCAAGTCCGTTCGACGATAAGCCGATGAGGCACGTTCGCATCCAATAAGATAAACTCGCCTTTCGTAAGCTTGATCGACTCCCGAAGTCCCGCTCCCCCGTTCCATTCGACGACGCAATCGCCTTGGATGACATACATGATTTCGGTGGAATCATGCTGATGGAAAGCCATTCGAAACTGTTCCCACTGCTTGAAATAGTAAGCATATACGCGCGGAGAGTAATCCGCCTTCAATAAATTCGAATCGAAAATGCTCCCGTTTACCATTTCAACCTCCGAAAATCAAATATTTACCTTACATTTACATCACATTTACAAACAGGGGATTTCACTTTCTCCATCATCATGTTATATTCTATAACATATATTTGCGAGGGAGTTGATCAAGATGGAATCGTTGCACCTTTTGTCGGAATTGCCGAAAGTGGATTTACACGTTCATCTCGACGGATGCATCAAACCCGCCACGCTTCTTAAGCTGGCCGATCAACAAGGCCTTCCCCTTCCATCTTACGAAGCCACGGATCTGCTTCCTTACGTGCAAGTAGGCGAGGAATGCACGAATCTTACGGAATATTTAACGAAATTCGATTTCGTGCTTCCTTATCTGCAAACCAAAGAATCGTTGGAACAGGTCGCGTTCGAAGTCGTCGAACAAGCAGCCGAGCAACGGATCAAATATATCGAGGTGCGATTCGCCCCGCAATTGCACCGGAGCGGCGGACTATCCGCCGCCGACGCGATCTACCATGTCATTGAAGGCTTAAAGCTCGGAGAAGCCCGGTTCGGCGTAAAAGCAAGAGCAATCGCCATCTGCATGAGAAACCATTCCGCCGAAACGAACCTGGAAGTCATCGAAGCAGCTTTCCATTATATCGGCCACGGGCTCGTAGCCGTAGATTTAGCGGGCGATGAAACGACCTATCCCGCGGCGCGATTCCGCGAGGTGTTCGCCAGAGCAAGAGAACTGGGCATTCCCGTAACGATCCATGCGGGCGAGGCTGCCGGTCCGGATAATATCGAAGAGGCGGTACTCCGCCTCGGAGCTCGCCGGATCGGGCACGGAGTACGGTTAAAGGAAAACTCCGACGTCTTGAACATGATCAAAGAACAAAGAATCCCCTTAGAACTCTGCCCCACAAGCAACATCCAGACTAAAGCCGTACTCGGCTGGGAGGAATATCCGATCAGGGAATATTACGATCAAGGAATCGTGTTTACGGTCAATACCGATAACCCCGGCGTTTCCGGTACGGATATTACGAATGAATACCGGGTCATCGCGGAGAAGTTCGGCTTCACGCTGCGGGAGATCACGAAGCTCATTCTGAACGGAGTGGAGGCTTCCTTCCTCGAAAGCCATGAGAAAGCCGCCTTAAAAAGCGAATTCGAAGCGATCCTAATCAAACTGGGCGTATATGATGCTCCCGACGCCTTATCTTAGTCTATCACAATAACAAAACAACCGAGCGTAAGGGATGATCCCCTGCTCGGTTGTCTTCGCATCATCGCGTTATTTCCTTGCCGCCGGACAATAGCCTGAGAAGCTCTTCCCGTTTCGGAAGGCCTTCCCAATCCCCTTTGTACTGCGTCGCCAACGATCCCATGAAGTTGGCTCTCTCCAATGCCCTGAGCAGATTGTCCTCCTGCTCCAAATCTCCGTTCTCCAGAAATCCCGATAGGAATCCGGCAGCGAAAGCATCGCCGCGCCGACGGTGTCCACGACTCGCGATACGGGAAACGGCTTCGCCTCGACCGTACGGTTAGCGAGGAATCCCTTGGAACCGCGTTCACCTAGCTTAAGCACGACAGCCTTGGCTCCTAATTCAAGAAACCGCGGCCCATACTGGTCTTCAGGCATTTCACCGACGAGAAATTCCGCCTCCTCGACGCCCGGCAAGAAAATGTCGCACAAAGGAATCAAGGAAAGCAGCATCGCCCGCGCTTCCTCTTCGCCCCAAAGCTTGCGTCGCAAGTTCGGATCGAAAGAGATCGTCATTCCCTGCCGGCGAGCTTGCTTCATCAACTCTTTAACGGCATCGCCCGTCTCGGGGCCGAGGGCAGGCGTGATCCCCGTTACATGCAAATGCTTCGCCCCTTGAAGCCAAGAAGCTTCCACGTCGCGAGGCGTTAACCGGCTGATCGCCGATCCTTTGCGATAGTAATAGACGTTCGGATCTCCGTATCCCTTAAACTCCTTGAAATAAATCGCGGTCGGATACGCGTTGTCTCTGGCAACGTGCGTCACGTCGATTCCTTCGCCGGCCAAAGTGGATAAAATCAAATCGCCGAACGGATCGGCGCCTAAGCGGCTAATCCAACGAACCTTAAATCCCAACCGGGATAGGCCGATCGAAACGTTCGATTCCGCGCCGGCGATCGAACGGGTAAACAAAGGCGCATAAGCTAACGAGCCTTCGCTCATCGGCTGAAGCAACACCATGCTCTCCCCTAGAGTAACGACATCCGTTTCCCGAGGGGTGCTCATGCCTGCTTCGCCCCTTGAACCTCATTCACGAACGCCTGAGCCAGCTTGAGCAGCTCGTCGAACTTCCCGTCCTTCACCAGTTGCTTGTCGACTAGGTTTCCGCCTAATCCTACGGCAATCGCGCCGGCATCCAGAACGGAATTGATATTTTGCAAGTTCACGCCTCCGGTGGCGACCATCGGAATATGGTTCAACGGAGCGCGAATCTCTTTCAAGTAATTAATGCCTAGAGAGCCCATCGGGAATACCTTGACCGCGGATGCCCCCGCCTTATACGCGCGGACGATCTCCGTCGGAGTCATCGTGCCCGGCCATACTTCGACGCCTTTCTCGACGCCGTAGTAAATCACTTCTTCGTCCAAGTTAGGCGAAATGATATATTCCGCGCCCGCCGCGACCGCTTCCTTGGCTTGTCCCAAGTCAAGCACGGTGCCCGCGCCGATGCGCAGACGGCCTTCGTAGTTTTCGCGGAAACGCGAGATCATGTTTAGCGCGCCATCGGTATTCAAAGTAACTTCAAGGAAAACGATTCCGCCGTCCGCCAACGCTTTAGCGGTCGCATCTCCGGATTCCGCGGAAATGCCGCGAATAATCGCTACGATTTTCTCTCGTGACAAGGCTTGCATGATTTCTGAAGGCATATGAAAACTCCTTTGGGTGTAGTCGATCTTTCTATTCACCGTAACCAACGTATCCCATTTTACCACCACGGTCAACGCGATGAAACATCATATTCCTGCATATATATATCTTTTTTTGACTATTCAGTGCTTTCCTGATCTTTTCATCGCGGCTTGCTCGTCCTTCAATTGCTTTTTGTAACGTTCCGGGGATACGCCGACATGCTCTTTGAACAGCCTGCTGAAATGCGCGAGATGCTTGAACCCGAGGCGAAAAGACGCATCCGTAACCGCCAAGCCCGGATGGAGCAAAAACAAGATTCTCGCTTCGTTGATCCGTTTCCGATACACGTACTCGAAGATCGTTACCCCGGTTACTTCCTTGAAGATTTTCGCCAAATACGATTTGCTAAGATGAAGCTCTTGCTGGAGCCGCTCCATGCTCAGTTCCTCTTCCGTATACCGGGTCTCGAGCAAAGCGATTACGTCTTGTACCGCCTTTTCCTTATCCGACGGAAACTCCCTCTGTTCCCGAAGCGGTTGACGGCAACGGTCGTAAATAAAATGCAGCAAATCCAAGAACGCAAGCATTAACCGGCCTTCGCCGACATGATCTCCCCGTTGCTGATAGCCGTGCATCAACACGAGTATTCTCTCCAATTCTTCCCTATCCTCCGCGCTTAAGATGAGCCTGTAATTTCTGAACTGCTCGAAAGGCTGCAATATCGGAACCGCTTGCGGCAAATCCGTATAAGGACGAAGGATGGATGGATCGAAATGGATAATCGACCGGATATACGGGACGGACGGGTCGATCTTCGGGCAGTGAAGCGTCATGCCGTACATGAGAATAAGATCGCCCGGCGCGAGATTATAGATTTGGTCCCCGATCAAATAATTGCATTTACCCTCATGAAAATAATACACCTCGTAGAACGTATGCGAATGAAACACCGGCTCGAATACGCCCGTCGACCGGTAATTGTACTCAAACATTCGGTTGCAGCTCCGTCAACAGTCCTCCGATAACCACGGAAAAATGGTTCAGCATTTGCGAGGAATCCGGAAATTGCCCGCTGAAATCCTCGACTCCGAGGTAACCGTCGTATCCGACCGCGATCAGGTCGGATACCACCTGTCTCCATGGAACAATGCCGTCTTTAAGCCCCATCCAATCGCAGTGCCAGCTCTTGGTTCCATCTTCGGCCGTCTCCTTAATGCTCCATCCCGCGTTTTTTACATGCACATGCGCCAAATACGGCCCCAGCAACTCCAACGACATTCGGTAATTCTCGAACCCTTCGTGTACCGTATTGCCCGGATCGAAGAGTACGCCGATCGCGTTCGGGTCCAAGCCCTCGACCAGTCTCCTCGCTCCGGAAGCCGAAGCGGCTATCGTAACGTGGTGAATCTCGATTAAACCTTTAACGCCGTACTTCCGGCATAGCTTTTCCGCTTCTTGCAAATAGGTACGGCCAAGCTCGAACAATTCGCCGAACGGTCGGCTGCGGT
This sequence comes from Cohnella cholangitidis, assembly GCF_014107495.1. Lineage (GTDB taxonomy): Bacteria > Bacillota > Bacilli > Paenibacillales > Paenibacillaceae > Cohnella > Cohnella cholangitidis. Next base: position 5,577,259 of record NZ_CP041969.1, on the reverse strand, counting down.
CATATCCCGGCACGCCCAAGCGGATATAAGAAGCGCCCATATATTGCGCGGCTTGCAATACCTTCTCCGTCTCCTCCAAATCTCCCGCGCGCAAGTAAGGGGTGACGCTCAAGTTGGCCAGTCCGTGTTTTTCCGCCGCTTGCTTAAAACGATCCAGTTCCGCTACGCCGCCGGCCGGAGAGATCGTGCAGCGATTGTTGCCCCAGTAAGACGGTTTCTCGTTCGCCGCATCCGCGGGGGTGTCCTTATAGCGCCATTCGATTGCCGCCAAACCTGCTTGTTTGGCCGCCGCAGCGAGTTCTTCCGGTTCTAGTTCCGGAGTCGCGACCGTAAAGACGGATAGTTTAATCATAAAGTACGTTCCTCCTCTTAAGGAATCATTATTCGCTAGTTATTCGACGCGAACAGCTTGAGCTTGCGCCCGCAAGCAAAGCTCCGCCGCCTTGAAAACATGAGCCTGGGACATCGCGTTTTCCGTCCGGTTCAAGCAATCCAGCACAAGCTCGCCGAAGTAGGGGAAACCGACCTTCCCGCCGAGTTCCATGCGGAACTCGCCTTCCCCGTTCACGAGGTATAGCTGATCCCCTTCGGCAGCTCGCGCGATGTCGACATATTTGCGCAGCTCGATATACCCGTCCGTCCCCAAAACCACCGTCCGGCCGTCCCCCCATGTCGACAGTCCATTCGGAGTCAACCAGTCCACGCGAAAATAATTCGTCGCCCCGTTATCGCCGACAAGCGTGGCGTCGCCGTAATCCTCAAGTTCGGGATACCCCTTGTTATGGTAATTCGCCACTTTGCTATGCAGCACTTTGGCGTCTTGATTACCCGAATAGTAGAGGAATTGCTCGATCTGATGGCTGCCGATATCGCACAGTATGCCTCCGTACTGCTGCTTCTTAAAAAACCAATCCGGTCTTTGCGGCGCGTTCAACCGATGAGGTCCAAGCCCGAGCACCTGAACCACGCGCCCGATCGCCCCGTTAAGAATAAGCTGTCCCGCGAATACCGCGCTTTCCACATGCAGGCGCTCGCTATAATAGACTGCGTATTTGCGTCCGGTCGACTCGGCGGTCTGTTTAGCCCGTTCTAATTGATCGATAGAAGTAAACGGCGTTTTGTCCGTGAAATAATCTTTGCCGTGCTCCATCACTTTCACGCCGAGCGGCCCGCGTTCGCTAGGAATGGCAGCGGCGGCAACGAGCGCGACTTCCGTATCCTGCAAAATTTGCTGCTCGGATTCGGCGACGCGAACGTTAGGGTACGTTTGGATGAACTTGCTCACCTTCTCGGGATCGGGATCATATACCCACTTCAACGTTGCTCCCGCTTCCCGCAGCCCGTTGCACATTCCATAGATGTGACCGTGATCAAGCGACATCGCCGCGAACGCGAACTCTCCGTCGCCGACAACCGGCCGCGGCTTCCCTTGCGGCGCGTAGTTCATGCCATTGGCTTTGGACATCGTCATTCTCCTTTTCTTCCGCTGCTCTTCGAACGTAAAATTTGCTCTTGAAGCTTATCGTAAAACAAATCCTCGTCCAGCGGCAGGTCTACCCAGTTGTCCGTCCAAGTCGACAACAGCATCGCGTTGGAGATCGAGAGCCCTTTGATTCCGTCTTCGCCCGGCGCCAGCAACGGCGTGCCGTTAAGAATAGCGTCCGTCCAGTTTCGAGTGATTTCCAAATGCTGAGCTCCGCCCGCTTCCACCGGAATGTCGCATTTCCAAACTTCCGGTTGGGCGAAAGGCGACTTGTTGCTCTTATTAAACTCCGACTCCAATTCCCTTAATCGCCAGAAGGTCATTTTATCGTCTTCGATCACGATTTTGCCGCGATCGCCGGAAATCTCGAATCGGTTGGTTCCCGGGCAATCATGCGTAGAGGTGACGAACACCCCCGTCGCGCCGTTCTCGTATTCCGCGTAAGCGGTCACGTCATTCTCGACCTCGATATCGCGATTTTTACCGAAAGCGCAGAACGCGCGAATCCGCCTCGGCATTAAGCCCGTTGTCCATTGCCACAGATCCAATTGGTGAGGGTCCTGATTAATGAGTACCCCGCCGCCTTCTCCGGCCCATGTCGCTCTCCAACCGCCGGAATTATAATACGCTTGAGATCGGTACCAATTCGTAATGATCCAATTCGTACGCCGGATCTCTCCAAGCTCCCCCGAAGAAATCAAGTCGCGCAGCTTTGCGTAGAGCGGATTGGTGCGCTGATTGTACATGATCCCGTATACTTTGCCGCTTGCTGTCGCGGCGTCGTTCATTTCCCGAACTTGTTTGGTGTAGACGCCGGCGGGCTTCTCCACGAGCACATGAAGACCATGGGAGAAAGCCTCGATCGCTTGCTTCGGATGATCGTAGTGAGGCGTGCACAATAACACGCCGTCCACCGCCCCGGAACGAAACATCGCCTCAGGCGTCTCGAACGTCAGAACGCCGTCTCCCCCTTGCTCCTTCGCCAGCTTCAAACGCTCCGGCCGAACATCGCTGACGGCAGTTAATTCGGCTCCGGCCACTTGACCTTCAATCAAATACTGGGCGTGGCCGGTCCCCATGTTTCCTAGGCCGATGATACCGATCCTCACTTTGTTCAACGGGTTTCGCCTTCCTTCTTCGCTTGATATTCATCTACAGGTATTGTATCACCTTAACTGTGGATGAACTTCACTCTGAGGAACGATTATTAGGACGCATTTAACTGTGAGTCTACTCGCTAACTCGACTTTATCCAGAAGAATGAGAGAGGGGCTTTCTCTTAAGATCAAGATCGATCTTAGAGAATGCCCCATTTCGATAGATACTTCTCTTTTTCATCGCCAACCCGCCTCGGCTCGATCGTGCTCGATTACCGGGATTAGTACCGCGTGGCGATACTATTGAGTTCCTAAATGCTAGCAGCATTGTTAAACAGAATACTAATCAAACCCGCAACAAGTAAATAACCGCGGTGACGGTTATGATGCTCAGCGCAGTGGATACGAGCACGGTCTGGGAAGCGAAATCCTTCTCGTTGTCGAACTCGACGGCTAGCAATACGCTTGATAACGACGTCGGGACGGCCGAAGATACGATAAGCGCCGCGGCTACGGTCGGTTCTACGTCGAACAAGAGCACGACGCCCCAGGCCAGCAACGGACCTACGATGAGACGAAGCACGGACGCCAAGCCGACATCGAACGCCAGCTTGCGGCTGAACGCTCCTTTCATGCTGCCCAGTTGTACGCCAAGCGTAAAAAGCGCCGTACCGATGAACGCATGGGACAAATAGCCGACGGATATGCTCATGAATTCAGGCAACGGAACGTGAAACCCCCGCAATAACAAAGCAAGAGGAATGACGTATATGACGGGCATCGATAAGATCACTTTGCGAATTTCTCGCCAATTCGCTTTGTGAGCGTTCACGCTATAGATACCGTAAGTATTCGGGATAAGAGATTGCATCATCATGATAATGATCTGCACGGACAACGTGTAAGGATTGCCGGCAAAAGCCAACTGGTTAATAGGGATGCCATAGTTCGCGCTATTGTAGAATAGAACGCTGTTCCTCATAGCCGCGCGCATGCCCCCGTCGTATTTTCGCAGGCGAACGACGGCTTCGAGCAAGCCATACTGCGCTAACATGAACACGACGAAAAAGAGCAGTACTTGCCCGAACAACTGGGCGGAAATCGCGGTACCATACAGCAACTCAAACATGATCGCCGGCGAAAATAGATAGAAATTGAGCTTCGATAACGTCTTGATGTCCAAAGTGAAGATACGATGCAGCACGATCCCAAGACCGATGATGAGCGATAACGGCAGTACGTTATTCGTAAGGATAAGCAGAAAAATGTCCATGCGGTCAATTATCCTCCCCCTGCCGCAACACGTCAAACCTTATCTTCATGCTATACTATTCCTGATGCAAACGGGAAGCAAACCGATATTTCTCGAGCAAAGGATGAAGCACCATGGCTTTCGGCATAAAAAGAGCGGAGTTGAACGCGTGGAAAGCAGCCGTCATCAGGGGAGAAACAGCCTTCTTGACCCACTATTGGTTCGATCCGCGTTTTCCGCAATTTCGTACGGTAACCAAAGTAGGCAACGCGAATCTTGAACGGTTAACCGAATGGTGCGCGGCCAACGGACTCAATCCAAATTACATTCATAACCGTCCTCCGTTCCCCCACTTCGACTTGATGGGAGCTAAACAGCAGGAAATTCTCCGCAAAGAAAATCTGATCCGCCACTTGGAGAGATTCAATATGGATGGAAACGGCTTGGATTTCTCGTAATAGCCGGTGCCTCCGACGATACAAAAAAAAGCCCAGTACCGACACCGCGGCGCTGGGCAGAAAATTATTCTCTATTCCAATCAAACCCGACTTTGTTCAGGAATGCCCGGGCAAGAACGGCATGCCCGGCTTGCGTCGGATGTACGCGATCCCATGCGAGGGTTGCCGAGTAGAGATCTTTAAGCACCACGTTAAACGCGGCTTGCGTATCCACGAACAATGATCCCGTTTCCTCCGCGATCTTCTTCACGATAGCCCCGTATTCATCCATCGTCCGTCTCATCGCATCCTGTTCGTTGCTTTCGAGATAGAATGGCGTCATAAGGACAATTTTGCCGACATGAGGTTTGGTTCGCTCAACCAACGCACGAAGCGTCGCTTCGTACTTGTCCGGGTATACATGCCATTCTTTAATGAACGGAGTATCGTATTGGCGCCAAACATCGTTCGTTCCGATCATTATCGATAGCCAATCCGGCTTCCGGTCCAATACGTCCTCTTGCCATCTTGCTTCGAGATCCACGACGGTATTGCCGCTAATTCCCGTATTCACCACGCGAATGCCCAGGTCCGGATATATCGCTTGCAGCAAGGCATCCACCAACGACACGTAACCTCTGCCCAGCGCTCCGAACAATCCTTCTCCCGCGGGCTTCGCCCGATCGCAATCCGTAATCGAGTCCCCGATGAATAATACTTTCTGACCTTGTTGCAACAACATTTCCGTCTCTCCCCCGACCTACTGAATTCGTTTTCATTGATTCGACTACTGCCATTGTACAATTAATAATAGGCGATTTACTAGATCTTGGCATGGACTTTTTATCAAGCGACAACGTAAAAAAAGCGCCCTGGGAAGGAATTCCCTTCGCCAAGACGCCTTTTATCTTAACCTGATTAGGATATCGATTCGATCAAGCCTTTGAGCTTATCGGCCGACCGGTGAAGGAGCGCCTTCTCCTCGTCCGCCAATTGGATAGGCAACACTTCCCTGACGCCCGTCCGATCGACGACGCACGGTACGCCTAAGAATACGTCCGAAATGCCATGGTAGTCTTTCAGCAAGGTGGAGACGTTCAGGACGGCTCCTTCGTCGCGCAGAATGGCCGTGCAGATCCGGTCTAGCGCAAGGGCGATCGCGTAATAAGTCGCTCCTTTGGCGCTGATGATTTGATACGCCGCATCCCGGGTGTTCGTGAAAATTTCTTCTTTCGCTTCATCGTCCAATTGAATCTGCGATCCCGCCACGTTAGCAAGGCTCCAGATCGGAAGCTCAGAATCCCCATGCTCCCCTACGATGTGCGCATGCACGCTGCGCGGATCGATCGCCAGCTTGTCTCCGATCAAATAACGGAACCGGGCGCTATCCAGCAACGTTCCCGAACCGATGACGCGGTTAACCGGCCATTGCGATTTGGTCCACGAGAAATAGCTCATGACGTCTACCGGATTCGATGCGATCAATAAGATGCCGTGCGAGTTATGCTTCAGAACCTCCGTGATGATGCTATCGAAAATAGCCACGTTACGCTTCAGAAGATCGACTCGCGTCTCTCCTTCTCTCTGCGCGGCGCCTGCCGTGATCACGATAATATCCGCCTCGCGGCAATCCTCGTATGTACCCGCCCATAGCTTAGCCCCTCCTAAGAAAGGCATGCCGTGATTCATGTCCAACGCGTCGCCGACGGCTTTTTTATGATTCGCGTCGATCAATACCAGTTCGTCTACCCTATTCCTCAACAATAAGGTGTAGGCCGTCGTCGATCCTACGGCACCCGCACCGATAATGACGATTCTTGTTCTTTTTGCCATCTTCAACACTCTCCCAGCATTTAATCTTCCATAAAAGGCTTATTAACATAATAATACATATAACCCATTAGCAACCCGCCGCCGATCAAATTTCCGAAAGTTACCGGGATCAGGTTGTGCATGACGCCATCGAACGATATCGTTCCCGGATGGTTAAGCACGAGCGCGATTGCGAACGTACACATGTTGGCGATGCTATGCTCGTAACCGGAAATGAAAAAGCAAAACACGAACAGCATCATGGCGAACATTTTGGCCCCGTCGCCCTTCATGGACAACGGAATGAAGAAAGCCAGACAGACGAGCCAGTTACATAAAATTCCCCGAAAAAACAGCTCCATCGTCGGTGTATGCATTTTCTTCTCCACTACGCTGAGCAGAAACCCGTTTACGGACGATTCGTCGAAAAGCCCGGTCGTATAAATTAGAAAAGCGAATACCGCCGCACCCAAAACATTCCCCATGTAACTCCATACCCATAACTTCGCCGCCATGCTTGCTTTTATTTTTTTGCGCAGCGCCGCATAAGTGTAATAGAACGTATCTCCGGTAAACAGGTCGCCGCCGCCGTAAGAGATTAAGATGATTGCGGCTCCGAACGTAAGGGCGGCCATCGGATACGTGAGCGGAGAATGCTCCGAGTAGAAGAAGCTGCCCGTCTTGAAGGCGACGATGACTCCGAAGCCGATGAACATACTGGCTAACATGGATCGCGCAAGATAACGCAGCCGGCCGTGCTCGTATACTTTTACTTTTTTCGAGGCTAGCTGTTCGACTTTCTGTAAGGCTTCAGTCTCCATTTGCGCTCCCCCCTCAGCGTCTCTTGGTTGAGATGGTTTCGATGGTTTGACTATATCATATTGAGGATATAAAAAATGTGACATTCGTCACAAATCGGAATTCGCCGGTTTGCTCGTCTTTACCCTCTTCCGCTTTCCGTTAATCCGCGCGACCACCGATCAAGCCCTTTCACGATGCCAAGCAAAGAAAAACATAGAACAAGCGCGACCAGTTCAAGTTGGAGCAAATACCATGGCCAAGGAGCCAGCAGATCCAGCAACGAAGCCGTATCCGGCTTGCGGGCGAGGAACATGAAGTTGGTGCCCGCCAAACTGTTCGTGATCGCGGCGGGAATCGCCAGGACGTGCAGCCAGCCGATCGCCCGGAATACGGACGCGACAGTCGGACGATAGCCTTCGATAACCGTTAGGAAGACGCTTGCCCCGATAATCGCGCCATGGGCGATGAAGAAATGAAAGTAGCGGAATTGGGGAAAAGCGGCATCCAGATTCGGCGTTAGCAACGCTTGCATGGCTCCCATGATCCCGAGGAAAAACGTAATCTCATAAAGCCTGCGATTGCGCGTAAGCAACAACAGCGCCGATAACCACATCATGATGCTGCAAAGCTGAAACGGGAGCGAGTATAGCCCCCAGTTATCGGTTAGCCCGTACCACACTTGCAGCGATAGTTCGCAGCCCACGAGCACGGCGACCAATGCGTATCTGGCGCTGCGGTTTGACCTGGTCGTTCGCAAGCTTTTGCGGAAGATCACGACTCCCAGCACGATCGCCGCAGCCATGGCCAGCCCTAATCCATGAGCCCACGAGAATGGTATGAATGCCATTTCCGTTCCTCTTTTCCTTGAGCGGGATTGCCCTTTTACACCTTCATTCTAGAAAATCGGCGCAAAAAAAATAGTACCAACTTTATTTGGTACCCTCGGAGCGGTTCGCTTAACCTTATTCATCTGGCTATGTTTTGTAGGGATGATAAGGAGTTCTACTTGGGAACGATTGGTTGGGGGGAAAATTAACACGATTTACTCGGGTTAAATCGTACGCAAACATGCTTGGTGGCGAATTAACACGAATTACTCGGGTTAAATCGTACGAAAACATACTTGGAAGCCAGCTAGCACGACTCACTCGGGTTAAACCGTACGAAAACATACTTGGAAGCCAATTAGCACGACTCACTCGGGTTAAATCGTACTAAAACATACGACCCTAACTAGAACAACCCCTTCTCCTTAGCCGCTTCCGCCGCTTCCTTGGAGCCTTTGGAGCCTAGCTTCTTGAGGATGTGGTTGATGTGGTTTTTGACGGTGCGGATCGAGACGACAAGCCGGCCGGCGATCTCGGTTTGCGTGTAGCCTTGGTCGACGAGCTTAAGCAGCTCTAACTCGGATGGGGTAATGAGATCCTGCATTTTCTTAACTTCGAACTCGCGTTCCAGCTTCTTCAACCGACGAAACTCCTCGCGCATCTGTTCGGCTGCTAACGAGCTGATCGGAGCTTCGCGGCGTGCAGCGGCGACGATAGCCGTTGGCAACGACTCGAACTCCGATTTGATTTGATAGTCGATCGCGCCCGCTTGGAAGGAACGGAAAATAAGCTCCTTCTCCTCCATCGAGGTTAGCATGATCACTCTAGCTCCCGTCGCGAGCGTTACTTCTTCCGCTAACGCGATTCCGGCCGGAACCCCGTCCAGCATTATATCCATTAACACGACGTCCGCCGCGCCCGCATTCGCGTCCCCGACCAAGGCAAGCCGAACGTCTTCCGGATTGTCGGCGGTGAAGATGACTTCTATTCCCTGCTGCGAGCCCAAATAAGCGCATAAGCCGCGTAACCAATCTTGATCATCCTCGACGATCCACACCTTGACGTTAGCCATGACCGGCGCCTCCTTCTACCAACGCGTTTTCCAACTTCGGAACCTTTACCGCTCCCACGCTTTTCTTAGAAAATATGAAATAAACCCGCGTACCGATTCCCGGCTTGCTTCGAATATGCAACGACCCTCCATGCTTGCGCATCACATAATAAGCATAGGGCAGGCCGAGTCCGAAGTTGGCTTCTTTACCGGACTTGGTCGTATAGAAGGGCTCGAACGCTCTTGACGATTGCGCTTTATCCATCCCCGCTCCCGTATCGCGAACTTCCACGGTTAGTTCTTTTTTTCCTTCCCGCAACGAAACGAACAGATTTCCTTCCCCGCCCATCGCTTCGATGGCGTTGGAAATGACGTTATTCAACGCTTCCCCTACTTGCGCCGGATCCAGCCTGCATCGCCAGCCGCCAGCGACCGTAAAATGAAGCTTTATTTTCCCCATGGACGGTTCGTGCCCCTTCACCGTTTCCCGCAGGAGCGAGCCGAGTTCCACCTCTCTAGGCTGAATTTCAAGATCTTCCGTACGTCGGTGAACCCTTGAAATCATGTCCTGGATATGGTGCGACGCGCTCTGAACGACGCGAATGTCTTCCAGCAGCTCCGGCTGGTTCGTCGACTCGGCGTATGCTTTCATTTTCTCGGTAAACAGCCGCATTTTGCCGACGTCGTTCTTGATCGCATGATGGAGAATGGCGGTACCGGACGTGACGGCCCGCAACGTGGAATCGAGCCTGCGACGATCAATGAAGATTCTTAAGCCGAGAAATCCGTAAGTGAACAATCCGATGAGGAAGACGGCTACCGCGATCAGTACGGCCCATACGTTGTATTTCCACATGTTCAGTTTACCGAAGCTCGGCAAAATATAATTCATCGCCATAGCGAACAATACCGGCGGCAACACCGCCAAGCAAATGATCCAGTGGGAATGGGATAACGAGAAATGCCTCGATTTTCTGGACAATACGAAGTACGTTCCGGCCACAATATATGGAACGGCCCACCAAACGACGATAGAGTGGCTGATCGGTCGATATTCATTGTAAGGAGGCGTAAATAAAACGCACAACACGATAGGGATGAGCAACGCCAGTTGAATGATCCGCTGCGTTTTGCTCGTCATATTGCTAGGGTTGTAGGCCATCGCGAATAAGAGAAAAGAATAAGGAAGGCCGTAATTACAAGCTAAGGATGAACCTGCTTGAAGGGTATACAAAATATCCTCCACCCGTTGGTGGGGATGATTCACTTGGAGATAAGGAATAAACACGTTATCCAGCGTCGCGGCCAGCGCCCCGGCTCCTCCGAACAAGGCAACCGCGCTTAGTGTGCGATTAACGGAAGAGCGCGGATCGGCCAAACACAAAATAAGCGCTACAGACCATAATGCGATCCAGACGACAAGCATATGATAGCTCCTATCCTAAAATTGCTGTCGCTTCAACCATGTTCCGCATAACGTACTCCACGACGCGACATGGGCGTCATCCTCAGCCAATCCAAGGCCATGCCGCCCTTTCTCATAGACATGCAGTTCGAAAGGAACTTTATTTTTGCTCAAGGAAGTTGCGAAGAGCAGCGCGTTCTCTACGGGAACCGCACCGTCGTCCGCCGTATGCCATAGGAACGTTGGAGGCGTGTCCGAAGTCACGCGGTTCTCGCAGCTAAGAGACTCTACCATCGCGGGTTCCGGGTTTTCTCCCAATAGATTCAATAATGAACCCGCGTGGGTGTACGGTTGCGTCAGCGTAATCACCGGATAACACGGGACGATGGCGTCAGGCCGGCAAGATTGCCGATCGATCGGATCTTCGGCGGACGGATCGCCGGAATCGTATTGGGTACCGATCGAAGCCGTCAAATGGCCTCCCGCGGAGAAGCCGAGCACCCCGATCTTGCTTGCGTTAATCCCCCATTTGTCCGCATGATGCCTAACATATCGAACGGCACGTTGTACGTCCTTCAACGCGCAAGGATATTGATACGGCGCTACTCGATACCGTAATACGAATGCGGGGATGCCGATGCTGTTCAGCCATAAAGCGATCGGTTCGCCTTCGTGATCGGCACGCATGCCATAGCCGCCGCCGGGGCATACGATGACGGCACCTCTACCGGCTTCGTTTACCGGATATGCCTTAATCGCGGGAATATCCTCGTCCCCGTTCCCTTGCGCTCCAGGTGCGCCGTCCTGCCATAAGCGGATCCATTCTCTATCTTTGTCAGCCATCTCTCGCATCTCCTCGCTCAGCTATAAGAATCGATTGAAAGTTAGGTTTTCCATTTTCCATTGTAAAGGGTTACATCGGAATCGACAACGTCCGCAACGGATAAAAACCACCTCAACGGCATCCCATACCGTTGGGGTGGCTAGATTCCATACTAGAACTTAACTAATTGCCTATGACTTTCCACGACTCGATTCCCGTCGAGGTCGTAGCCTTGGCGGTCACGTTTAACCTAATCTTATTCGTCGATACGGGCGTGAACGTCGTCACGTTGTATTGATTGGCAAGCAGCCCGAGTCCTGATGGCGCGGCTACGTTAACCCAAGCCGTTCCGTTCCAATATTGGATCGTATACGATGCCGGAAGGTCGATGCCGTCATCGTCGTCGAACCAATACACTTCGACGCCGGATATCGTGTAGTTCTGAGCGAAATCGTACTGAACCCATTGCGTCGTATTCGGGTTGTCCCAGTTGCCGTAGACCGGATGTCCGCGGTCGTTCGAGCTGGTCGGCGCGTACCCGTCGTTCAAGCCGGTCAAGCTTTCCCAGCTCGAAACGAACGAAGTGGACGCCGTGCCTAGCGGGGCAATATTCGAAGAGGTCGGGCTTCCGTTGAATAGAGTGCTGATCTCTCCGGCGCTTAACGCCCTGCTGTAAATTTGGAAATCGTCAATCGATCCGTTGAAGTAAGGATCGCTAAACTGAGACTTGCCGATATAGTTCAAATTCGTATTGCCTAAGCTGGATGGCTTGAGCGTCATGCTCGTATTGCTCGCCACCTGAACCCCGTCGACGTACAATCTACCGGTTGAACCGGATAACGTGACGGCGACGTGTTTCCATACGCCGGTCGGCAATACAGGCGCGTTCAACGCTTGCTCGGAGCCGTTGCCGCCCGTCGTAATCGCGAACCGAAGTCCTGCGCCGCCCGCGCGCGGCGCGAGGAACATGTAATTGTTAGTGCCCGTGCCGAAGTCGAAGATGCGCGCCCAGTCGCTTAAACTATTCACCTTTACCCAAGTCGAGATCGTAAAATCGTTTAGATTGCTTACGATTCCGGTTGGCAGGGTCGCATATGCGTTAGAACCGTTCAGGGTAAGAGCATTCCCGGCATGACCGGCGGACCAAGAAGTCCCGCCGGTCAGCGCGGCGTGTTTGCCATTGCCGGAGGAGTCGTTCGCGGCAGCCCCGGACGTTTCGTTAAACAAATAGTTCGCGATGACTTCCGGTACCGGTAACGCCGGATTTACCGTATGGGTTACCGTTGCGGTAGAAGACAAGCTGCCATCGCTCGCGGTCAGCTTGAATACGTACGTTCCGGCAACCGATACGGTCGCGGTCGTATTCGCAGCGCCGGCGTTAGCGAAAGTAGCCGTGCCTGGGCCGCTTTGGAGACTCCATGTTGTCGTTACCGTTCCGCTAGGCAATCCGTCATCCGTTACCGTTCCGGCCAAAACGACGCTTGCGGGCAACGTGAATGTCGCGTTCGTGCCAGCGTTCACGACGGGAGCCGTATTCGCGGGAGGAGTTCCCTGCTGAAGCTTCACGTCGTACGTGGCAGCCGTTCCCACGTTGAGGCTTATCGTCGCTTTATTGCCGCTGGTAACGTTGACCGTTCCCGCTGCGGCGTTGTTCACTAAAATGTTGTAGGAGCCCGGAGCAAGTCCGGTGAACGTTACCTTCGTCGCATGAGCCGCTCCAAGAGTAGAATTTTTCAACGTGAAGTTGACGCTGTTCTTGGCGATCGCGACCGTTGCCGCCGTATACTTGTCGCGTTCCAGTTCCATCCCGAACTTCTCGGTGATCAAGTTGAGGCGCTGGAATACGCCGTCCTTCGGAATAACCGTGTAGTTACCTCCGCTGGAAGTGACGTCGCAACCGTAGCAATATAAGCCGAATATCGGGTCTACGGCAACGTCGGAGCTTAGAATCTTAATCGCTCCGAACAAGCCCAAATCCGCCTCTCCCGACATTCCTCTCCAACCGTTCTGCAACGGCCCTCCCCCGTGCCCCAATGCGCCGTAGTTGCCTTTTTCCGCTTGATAGGTCCATGCCACCGCCCCGATATTCGCCGGATCGGAGCTGATCTGTCCGGAGTTGATCGCGCCTACGTTGGCGATCTTAGCTGCGTAGGACATCCGCTGCTCGACCTCCGGCGTCGACGAATGGTTGCGAATCCAATCGTCCATCGCGTAGCCCGCCAAGGAGACGGTGTATTGGAAGTTCCACCAGTTCTCGCCCGTAATGGTCACCGGATCCGCATAGTAATACCAGATCGGCATATGTCCGCGCGCTGCGCGGGTTTTGGCGTTGATCTTGCTTTTCATCGTCGTATTGTTGTTCATCTTAGCCAGCGTATATACCGCTTCTTCGCCGGTGTTGTCATAGTTGTACTCGGAGCCGTACGGATAAGTCGTATTCTTGAAGTTGTTGTACTTCGTCGCCATCTTCGCGATGACGTCGTTCGCTTGGGCTGTATAGCCTTCGTCTTGCAACGCTTTGATGATTTCCGGCGTCGTCAGCTCGCCCATCAGCCCCGTATTCCAGTTATAGGCGACGGGACCGTCGTACAACGCTTTGAAAATGTTGTAAGCCCTGAGCAAATAAGTGTTCCTCGGATGAATGTAAGTGGTCGTATCCGGGTACAGCTTCGCGATCTTATACATGCTGAAGTACGTGTTGTAGATGTGCGGATAGGCGTAACCGCGATAGGTTGGAGTCGTGTTGGGGGCAGGCATGAGGAAATCGTAGATGAGATAATCCGAATGATTCGTTGCCATGAGCGAGTTCCAGATGGCCGTCTCCAAATATTGGTCGACTGCCGTGATTTCCGAAGCGACCGGCGTCTGCACGTTCTTCTCCGCCAGGAATTGGCCGTGGGTATATCCCCAATCGTCGCCCCATCCCCAGTAGCCGTTGAAGACATTCCTCTTCGCTTTCGTATCCATCATCCAGTCGTCGAACACCTTATCCTTAAGCTGTCCGGGCGCGTTCCATTGCGTGCTGTTAACCATGAAGGTCGAATGCCGCTGCAACGCCGCGTCGATCGGTTCGATCGCGTAAAATTGCAATACCGTTTTCTCTCCGTTGCCATAGTTAACCGTGATGTTATTGGGACCCAGATGGCCAAGCGTGAGCTCGTAGATATTGTGGCCCCCGGCTGCGGAATTGAGGAAATTGATCGTCGTCTCCGCCGGATACTGCGCGGTTACGGAGGTAATCGGTTTAGTCGTTCTCAGGTCTACCTTCGCTTTCATGTTCGTCGAGAAGATCATCCCCGGAACGACGGTGACATCGACTAGTCCTTCGCTATAGAGCTTGTCCTTCACGGCATTCTCGTTAGCCACCCTGAAGAACTTGAACGCATACGTCTTGCTTTGGTTAGGAGCCAGAATCAAGCTCGTATTCGGGAGGTATCCCCGGTTCGTGCTCTTGATAACGTTCGAATGAATATAAAAAACGTTAAGCCCTTCGATCCATCCGCCTTGATCCATGGCCCACTTGCTGCCGGGATGCTCTTCGATCCGCCAGCGGTCTTGATACTCGAAGCCCGCTCCCGTAGTAGCGTCAGGAATCATCAGCAGGGAGGAGCCGATTCCGCTCGGTCTTCCGACGGTAATGTAGGAACTGTTGTTTCCTACGTACGAATGGGTTAGAACTCTTGTCTCATAGATTTCCTCATTGTTCCCGCCCGTCCAGAATTCATTGAACGGAAGCGGAAGCCCGACGTCTCCGAACTCGATCGATTGGGTACTTGTATTCGTGATATTGATCGACCAGAGCAAGTAATCGTTCACGAGCGAGTACGTGTTCACGACTCTGAAGTTTTTGATCCCCTCCGCATTGGAAGCGTTCTGATACGTAACCGTCACCGTATTCCCGCTCTGGCTCTGGGTTCTGCCATCGGCGGACTTGCTTGTCCAAGCATTCGTCCAAGCTCCGCTTCCGAGCTTGTATTTGAACATCAATTCGCCAAGCCATTGATGATCCGCGGTATTCTGATTCGGGGCGTTCGTGCCGTTCATCACGTAATTCGTCGGGAACGAATCTCCAACCAATTGCAATGAAGTGATCTCCCCGTGCGTTCCGGTCTGAACGTTGAAATTACTGTCGGAGAGCGTGTACGCGGCAGCCATCTTTGGCCATAAGAATGCAAATAAAGCGGTTACAAAAAGCGACGCTACGAAAATAAAAAGACGATTAGTTCTAGGGGCCTCTGGCGTAAGCATCAACAATTCCTCCTTCATCATTGGTTTGCTATCAGTCGGTTCTTCTCCTTCATGATGCCAAAGCTGCTCTCTAAATCGCCGTTCAACGAATCGCAATCACCCCCTCTCGGTAAAATAGAAAAACCCCTATCAAAAAGAAGCGAATGCTAGTGTCTGCTTCAGGGACAAGGGTGTGATTAAATGGCAACGAATAAGGGACGATAGTAGGCTCAAAATCTAAACGTTTAGATTTTCTTGCGGAAAAACCTATCGCAACCGGGGGGATGCGACGGAATCTCTCTCGATAAGCTTACATTCGGGCATCGGTTTGCGCACGGCTTGTTCTCCCTTGATCATGAGAGCAAGCGAATCCATGGCTTGATACCCGATTTCGTGAAGCGGCAAATCCATCGTAGTGATCCGGGGGATTAAATAGTCGCTGAACTCCCGATTATCGAATCCCATAACGGACAAATCTCTTGGAATTTGCACGTTCATCTCGGACGCTGCGCGCATGACCCCGACGGCCATGACATCGTTCATCGCCAGAATAGCGGTCGGGCGTTCGTCAAGCTCCATCAGTTCTTTCGTCAGCCAATACCCGGATTCCGCCTCCCAGTTGCCCATCTTGATCAGTTGCGGGTCGAACGGCAACTCGAATTCGGTTACCGCTTTATAGTAACCGTTAAACCGAAGCCGGGAAGGAATCGAGTCCATCGTTCCGCTAATGATCCCGATGCGCTTATGGCCCTTTTTCACGAGGTAGGCCATAGCCTCATAAGATGCCTGCTCATCATGGTATTGGATGGATATTTCGCTTTGGGTGTAGCAATAGGCATAGACGATCGGTTTGCCCAAAGTATCGATTAACCCCGTAAGATCGCGGGGATGAACGCCGATATAAACGATTCCCTCGACTTGTTTGCTAAGAAGTTCCGATACGGCATTGTCCGCAAAATGGCGATAACGATCCGTCTGATCGAAATTGCGGCCGATCCGTTTGTCGAGCCTAAGGTTCGTCAGCAGAATATGCATGTCCATCTTATCCGCGCAATCGTTGATGCCGTCGATGATTTCCGGCACGTTGAATACCGTTACGTCTTCGGCGATGACGCCTATCGTGTTGGTGCGCTTCCGTTTCAGGCTTTGCGCCGCGTTATTGGGCCTGTAGTTCAATTCTTCGATTACGCGCAACACTCGTTCGCGGGTGTTCAGCTTTACGTTCCGCGTCCCGTTAAGCACGTACGACACGGTAGCCGTCGATACGTTCGCTCTTGCCGCGATTTCCTTTATGCCGACCTCAGACAACCCGACACCTCGTTTATCTAAACGTTTAGATGTTCTATTATTCTCGTTATATCACACTACCATTTTTGTTTGCAATCGCTTTTATTGGAAAATAGAGGCGAAAAATGTCGAAGATTGATGGGTACTATTGATTTTCTTGCTTTTCAAGGCGAATGTCGCCCATTTGCGGCGCACGTAAACGACAAAGATGTACACCGCTAGATTAACCCCCTACCGAATAAGTAACTACGCTACCTATGGATAATCCTACTACACAAACTTCTTGACGCTACTGCAATTGCTCGCCTCAACACAGAATAACGGCACGCCGTGCCGCTATCTCGCGCAATCACTCGCCTCAACACAGAATAACGGCACGCCGTGCCGCTATCTCGCGCAATCACTGCCTCAACACAGAATAACGGCACGCCGTGCCGCTATCTCGCGAAATCACTGCCTCAACACAGAATAACGGCACGCCGTGCCGCTATCTCCCGCAATTGCTCGCCTCAGCACAGAATAACGGCACGCCGTGCCGCTATCTCCCGCAATTGCTCGCCTCAGCACAGAATAACGGCACGCCGTGCCGCTATCTCCCGCAATGCTCGCCTCAGCACAGAATAACGGCACGCCGTGCCGCTATCTCCCGCAATCACTCGCCTCAACACAGAATAACGGCACGCCGTGCCGCGATTATGCTCCCAAGCTCGCTCTGGGCACAAAAAAACAGGGCAATCCGCCCCTGTCTCCCTCAATAACGACTCACTTCTGTTTGAACGCTTCGTTATAGCAACGACGGCACACCGGCTTGTAATCCTCGTTGCCGCCGATCTGGATCTGTTCGCCTTCGTTAACCGGAACGCCGTCGCGGTAACGGATGACCATCGTGGCTTTGCGGTCGCAATGCCAGCAGATCGTTTTGATTTCTTCGATTTTATCCGCTTGAATGAGCAGATTGTAACTTCCTTCGAACAGCTTGTTCTGGAAGTCGTTCTTCAAACCGAACGCCATGACCGGAATTCCGAGATCGTCGACGATCTGGGCTAGTTCGAGCACTTGGGTTTTGGACAGAAACTGCGCTTCGTCGATGAGCACGCAGTAGATCCGCTTGTTCTTCGTCGCGGCTTGATGGATTTGAACGCTCTCGTAAATGTTCGTGTTCATATCGACCGGGATTGCCTTACGGGACAACCCGACGCGCGAGCCGACTTGGTCCGCTCCGCCTCTAGTATCGATGGAGGGAGAGAAAATGAGAACGGGCTTGCCCTGCTCCTCGTAATTATGGGCAACCTTAATGATTTCGAATGACTTGCCGCTATTCATTGTGCCGTATTTGTAGTACAACTGAGCCAATGTGCTACCTCCGCAACGATGATGATAGATAGCAATCATTATACAATAGTTAGCCCGGTTGCAATAGACTTCATTTATTAGGAACTCCCGATCGATCCGTAGTCTTCGATATTCAAGCGAACCAGCTTCTTCACGACTTCCTGAAAAGAATCCCGCTGTCTATCCAGAAACTCTTTCTTAGATACGTCTTGCGAGGAGACCCGACTTTCGATCAATCTCCCTTCGGACAAGGCGTTTCCTAAACCGGCAAGGTTTAAGAAACGCCTCTGTATGAACGGCCGACGCAATGATCGCATCAGCTTCGCGCTCAGCTCAAGAGATTTGAAATGATAACTTTCTTCCCGGACTTGGAGCTCTCTATCGCTCCTAGTACCATCGCCATGCTAAGAATGTTGTCGCGGCAATCCGTTTCCGCCCTTCTTCCTTGTTCCAGAGCGGCGAACATCTCGTCTAAACAGCTTTCATGAAACGGTTTATGTTGCGGAGGCACCTCCGCCTCAACTCGAACGCATTCCCGCATAAAATTCCCTTCCTGATTGCCGGGCGCTACCGCTTCCGCATACGGGTTATTCACGCCATCCCAGACGGCCGTTCCTTTAGCGCCAGTTACCCGCCAATCCCCTTCCCAAGATGTCGGAACTCCTTCCGCGCACCAAGAACCCCGATAGCAGAACACCGAGCCATCCGACATTTCGAAAATGCAAATCGCCGCGGCTTGTCCGGCATACCACGATCCGACCGGATTGAACTCTTGGCAGTAAACGGATACCGGGTCGGCACCCAAAATCAGCCGAGCCTGATCAAAAGTATGGATCGCCATATCCAGCAAGAGCGGGCTGTCCATCGCGTCGCGAAATCCGCCGAAATGGGGGCCTAAGAAGAAATCCGCTCCCGCATAGCCCGGCTTGCCTATTTGACCGGAGGCGATCAGTTCGCGGAGAGCGCGAATTCGAACATCGTATCTCCTGTTCTGCATAACGTTGTGCGTTCGCCCCGTCCGATCGGAAACGGCGATGATGTCTTCGCACTCTTTCAACGTCTCGGCAAGCGGCTTCTCCGCGAACACGTTACAACCGAGCTTCATCGCCGTCGTGCTGATCTTATAGTGGCTGGAAGGAACCGTGATATCGAACACGAGATTCGCTCCGGTTTCTTCGATCGCTTGCTTAATATCCGTGTAGGTCGGGCAAGTTAGCCCATGCTTATCCGCCATAGATTGGGCGAACTCCCGCTTCATGTCGACTAACGCCACGATCTCCGAGTCCGATCGTCCCAACGCGTATTTAACCCAAGTATTCGCCATGTTCCCGCAGCCCGCTACCGCTATTTTATAAGTTACGCTCATCGTCGGTTCGCCTCTATCCCTCTCATGATGTACGCATGTACAAGCGTAAGCTAAGTGTACACGTATCCTATACCCGATTCAATATAAAAACCGATCCCGTCGCTCTCTCCGGTGCGACAAGATCGGCATTCGTAGTCTACGCGTTATGTTACCCTTGCAGCCCCTTCTTTACCCATCCCGCCACAGTCGCCGTCCGATTGCCTTGGTGAATGACGGCGGTTCGAACGTCCTCCACCATCTTCCCGGACTGGTCGACGGTTACGCTTGTCCCGTACGGGTTGCCTCCGGACGTATAAGCAGAGGGATCGGTATACCCAGGAGCGGCTACAATCGCTCCCCAGTGGTAAATGGACGTGTAGAGCGACAGAATCGTCGCCTCTTGGCCTCCGTGCGCGTTGCTCGCGCTTGCCATCGCGCTAACGACTTTGTTGGCCAACTTACCCTGGAACCATAATCCGCCCAACGTATCGAAAAATTGCTTCATCTGCGACGGCATATTTCCGAACCGGGTCGGCACGGAGAAAATATAGGCATCCGCCCATTCCAAATCGGCATTCGCGACCGTAGGCACGTCTTTGGTAGCATCTACGTGCGCCTTCCATGCCGGATTGGAGGCGATAGCGGCATCCGGAGCGAGCTCGGGCACCTTCAATACTCTCGCTTCGGCTCCCGCTTGCTTCGCCCCTTCCGCCGCCCATTGCGCCAACTGATAGTTCGTGCCGGTGGAGCTATAATAAATGACCGCGAGCTTGACGTCTGACAGGGGAATCATCTCCTTGGGATATGTGCGTACCCCTTTAAGATTGCCCTCCCGCAGCCTTGAAATATTCATTCTCGTTTCCCTGGTACAGTTGAATAAAAGCATCCACGATTTTCGGTTCGAAATGAAGCCCTCTCTGTCTTTCGACTTCGGCGAGTGCTTCCTCGGATGTCCAAGCCCTTTTGTAAGGGCGTTCGTGAGTGAGCGCGTCATAGAAATCGGCGAGTGCGACGATCCGTGCTTCGATAGGAATATCTTCGCCCTTCAGGCCATGGGGATAACCGGTTCCGTCCCACTTCTCGTGATGCGATCTTGCGATAACTCCCGCCAGCTTCAGCACATCGAAATAGCTTCCTTGCAGGATACCCTCGCCGATCGTCGTGTGGGCTTTCATCCGTTCGAATTCATGCGGTTCGTATCGTCCCGGCTTTAAGAGCAGCTCGTCGGGGATGCCGATCTTGCCGATATCGTGCAAAGGCGCCGCCATGCGAATCATTTCGACCTGCTGCTTCGGCAGTCCGATTTGGCTTGCGATCAATGCGGACAGATCCCCTACTCGCTGAGTATGCTGTCCCGTCATGTCGTCGCGGTATTCCGACGCACGCCCGAGCACCTGCAAAATTTCGAATTTCGCTAGCTGCAGCTCGTTCGTCCGTTTCAAAATTTTCTCCTCAAGAGTGCTATTGTTCTGCTGCAGCTCAAGATGGAGGAACCTCGTTCTAAGCAAATTGTTAATACGGAGAATAACTTCCACCCTGTCATAAGGTTTGGTTAGAAAATCGTTCACCCCAGCCTGCAAGCCCTGCTGCCTGACCTCGGATGTCGTATCCGCCGTTAGCATCAAAACGGGTAAATAGCCTTCTAGACCGGTCCGTTCGCGGATCATCTTAAGCACTTGAAGCCCGTCCATGCCCGGCATGTGCAAATCCAGCAGCACGATGTCAGGCTCGATCTCTTCCAGCATAAGCTCGATTCGTAGCGGATCCATCGTGCTATGAATGTGTTGAAAGCCGGCTCGAACGAGAATCCGCTCCATTAGGCTTATGTTGTACTCTTGATCGTCCACGATTAATATTTTCGCTAGGTTAAGCTCGAGCTTATCCATCGTATTCTCACCTTTCGCCTTTTGCTGTTCATTGCGGAGCCGATAACGCCGCTTCCATTTTCTCCAGCAGCCTGCTCAGCTCGATCGGCTTCGTATCGAAATCGTCGCACCCGGCTTGATAAGCTTTTTCTTTGTCGCCCGCCATCGCATGGGCGGTTAACGCGATAATCGGAATGCTCTTCGTCCCGGAAGCGCTCTTCAATTGTCGAGTAGCTTCCCAACCGTCCAATATCGGCAAGCTCATATCCATTAGAATCAAGTCCGGACGATGAACAGTCGCGAGTTCGACCCCTTGTTGCCCATCTTCAGCTACGATAACCTTGAACCCTTTGCGAATAAGACGCCTCGACAACATATCGCGGTTTAGTTCGTTATCTTCGACTAATAGTACGGTATGCATTTTCTCCATGCTCCTTAAGCGCCTGTCATGAACTGGCGAATTTCCGTCAATAACGATCTGTGATCGAACGATCCCTTCTGAATGACGCTTTTTACGTAGCCGTTCAATTTCAGTCGGTCGTCGGAAGTGATCGTCTTCGCAGTTACGACGACGATCGGAATTCTGTTCCAAGCTTCTCGTTTGCGGAGAGCTTCGACGAATTGAAAGCCGTCCATTTCCGGCATCATCAAATCTAGCAAAATTAAAGAGGGAGCTTCTTTGGCCATGCTTTCCAACGCAACTCTTCCGTTGTGCGCCTGCCTGACCGCATAACCTTCTTTTTGCAGCACTCTGGTCATCAGATCGCTTGTCGTCGCATCGTCCTCGATGACGAGCACGGAGTGTTCGTTGCGATTGGAAATGTACTTGTCCATGACCGCGATAAGACGATCCTGCTGCACCGGTTTCGTCAGAAACTCGGACGCGCCGAGCGAGTATCCCAGCTGCTTATCGTTCGTCAACGACATGATGACAACGGGTATATCGGCTAATTCCGGATCATTCTTGAGAGCCGTCAATACGCTCCAGCCGTCCATGCTCGGCATGAGGATATCCAGACAGATGACTTTGGGACGCAGCTCCTTCGTGAGCTTAAGCCCTTCCTGACCGGTCTCCGCGAATGCCAGCGTCCAACCTTCCTTAGACAAGTAGCTGCGCAAGATTTGCTGATTAATCGGTTCGTCGTCAATGAGCAGAATGCTGACTTGGCTGGAATCCTCGGGCTTGTCCCCGTTGATAAACTCCGCGAAATCGGCCGTCGCAGGTTCGCTGGAAGGAGAAGCCGGAAGCCAAAACTTAAACGTGCTGCCTTGATTGGGCTGGCTTTCGACGCTAATGTCGCCGCCCATGATATGGCAGAAGCGTTGGCTGATCGCCAGCCCCAGCCCCGTCCCTCCATACTTGCGCGTCGTGGAAGAGTCGGCTTGCGAGAACGGTTGAAACAGCTTCCCGAGCTGTTCCGGCGTCATGCCAATACCTGTATCGGTAACGCTGAACAAGTAGCCGTCTCTGCCCTGGTCGGCTTGGGGATGGACTTCGAACGTAATCGTCCCGTTCTTGGAAAATTTGCTGGCGTTGCTAAGTAAATTGATTAATATTTGCCTTAGCTTCGTCACGTCGACGATCATCTCGCCGGCCGCGAATTGAGTAAGGAGTTGATTCCCGTTCCCTTCCACAAGCGGATTGACCGTCGAGATAACATCGTTCAGCAGTTCCGTTAACGCGCATGACTCGTAGTAAATGTCCATTTTGCCCGCTTCGATCTTGGAAATGTCCAAAATATCGTTAATGAGCGCCAATAGATGTTTGCCGGATTTGCTGATTTTGCCTAAGTCGTCCACGAAGGTCGGCTCGCCTAACTCTTCCGCTTCCTCCTTAAGCATCTCGCTGTAACCGATAATGGCGTTAAGCGGAGTTCTTAGCTCATGGCTCATATTGGCCAAGAACTGGCTCTTGATAAGATTGGCTTGGATCGCTTCGTCGTGGGCTTTCTCCAGCTGCGCCGTTCGCTCCGCCACCAAAGCTTCAAGATTCCCGTTAAGCGCCCGGAGTTCTTGATTCATTATATAAATTTCATTCTGTTTCTCTTGGAGCTCCGAATCCTTGTGCGAGAACCGCTTCGAGACGAATATCCCTAGCAGCGATAATCCTAGCGTAAATAAAGTTCCACCCGCTATGAAATACGCCAACCACTTCTGGTCGAGAATCATTCCCGAGGATAACATCGATTTACTGCCCACATGAAACCGGCTAGCCGTCATCCCCGTATAATGCATCCCTACGATTGCCGCTCCCATAATCAATCCGCTGCCGAGCTTCTTCCACACTTCTCCGCTATCCGCGCCTTTGCGGAAGTAGAACGCGAGCCATAAGGCTGCAATAGAGGCGATGATCGCAATGACTATGGAAAGCGTAAAAAACAACGGATCATAGGTAATGTCGATCTGCATGGCCGCCATTCCGATATAGTGCATCGCCGAAATTCCAGTCGCGAGCAGCAATCCGCCTCCAAGCAAACGGGCGATCGTTAACCGACCGCGGCTAACTACGTATAGAGCGACAAAAGACGCAATGATCGCGGCAAGAACCGACAAGAAAACGATAACGAGATCGTAAGCGACCGGGACGTGCAGCGAGAAGGCCATCATCCCGACGAAATGCATCGACCAAATGCCCATTCCCATCGCTATCGCGCCGAAAGAGAGCCATAGCGCACGGCTTCTCCCGGTCGTCTCGCTTACCCTTCCGGCCAAATCCAACACCGTATAAGAAGCAACGACGGCAACGATATAAGAAAAAATAACTAACAGCTTGTCATATGAACCGTGAACGTGTTCCACTGCATTCCCTCTCTTCTTCCATCACGTAAGCGAGGTCGACGACCTTCGTTTCGCTGGAAATATTTTCGCGAGATTCAACACAAATTGAACCATAATTGTCGTGTTTAATCAACAAATTTCGACTGTTTTCGAGCTTTGCAGCCAACAAAAAAAGCAGCCAATGCCGCCCAAATCGCTTACTATGCCAAAAACGATACCTACATGTCACTATGAGCAGGGCGCTGGGAGCTGTCTATTTCCGTATCTCCGGGAGTTTCGAGCCTTTTAAGCCGCTGGGAGCGGTCTATTTCCGTATCTCCGGGAGTTTTGAGCCTTTTAAGCCGCTGGGAGCGGTCTATTTCCGGTTCTCCGGGAGTTTTGAGCCTTCTAAGCCGCTGGGAGCGGTCTATTTCCGGTTCTCAGGGAATTCTCCACCCTCTTAGCCGCTGGGAGCGGTCTAACCGCAAAAAAACAGCTACTGCCCATGGAGGCGTAGCTGCTTACCAAGACATCCGCTAAATTTTCACTAGTGCCAGCGAAGGATGAACCTCCTCGATGCAATCCGGCGTTTCCCATGACGAGTTCTCTATGAACGGCGTGACCGGGTAGGATCTGAAATCGGCGTCGGGCAGCGACTGAAGCATAGACTGGAGCACATCGATCCGCGTTTCCTCCGGATTCAGCCATAACTCTAACGATTCGTCGTCCAGAATGACGGGCAAGGGCTGGTCCGTCTCGAATGACAACCCCCTGGTAATAACGGTGCACATCGGGAATTCGTTCTTCTCCGAATCTAACCATACATCGTACAGGGCGGGCATCGCGAACGTGGATTTTTTCCGGTGCACGACTCTCCAAGCGCTCTTGCTTTTCCCTTCCTGCTTCCAAATATAAAACCCGCTGCAAGGGACGACGCACCGCTTCTTCGTCAACATCGCGCGCAAATATTTCCGGTCGCCTAGCGTGTCGACGTTGGCATTGATCGAGTTCTTGCCCCAATAGGGCATCAAGCCCCATCGCTGCTGGTTCAAACAGCGTTCCTCCCCGATCTGCTGGATGATC
This sequence comes from Cohnella cholangitidis, assembly GCF_014107495.1. Classification (GTDB taxonomy): domain Bacteria; phylum Bacillota; class Bacilli; order Paenibacillales; family Paenibacillaceae; genus Cohnella; species Cohnella cholangitidis. Next base: position 5,552,375 of record NZ_CP041969.1, on the reverse strand, counting down.
GGGATCTGTTGGGTTGGCGCAATATTGTAACGCAGCAGGTAAGGCACGTGAACCCGGTCAATGCGGAAATTCTCGGTAAGATCCGACAGTTCAGCCGTTAGCGAAAAACGATTACACATTTCGATCAGCTCACTTCCACGAATTTACTCGTAAACAGTGTGAGCCGATAAGTGGAAAATTATGTAGGTCTACCAAATAATGATTGCCGCGATCGCTAAAACCACGACGAATATCGCCGAGCAGGCGTACATGAGCTTTACCGTCAATCGAATATGCTCCGCTTCCAGCGGATTTAAGGGTTCTCCCATTCTTGCCCTGTCGGAGATGACGCCTTTGTAATAGTTGATCCCGCCCAATTGAATGCCTAACGATCCCGCGACGGCGGATTCGGGAAACCCGCTGTTCGGGCTAGGATGCAGCTTGGCGTAACGAGCCACTGTACGTATCGGCCGTTTGAACGGCAGTCGCAGCGCGAAACTGGCGATCGCGATGAACAATGCCGATAAGCGCGCCGGAACCCAGTTCGCCACGTCGTCGAAGCGAGCGGACGCCCAGCCAAGATGAAGGTATTTCTCGTTCTTATATCCGACCATCGAATCGAGCGTATTCACGGCCCGATAAGCCATCGCTAAGGGAGCACCGCCGATAAGCGCAAAAAACAGCGGCGACAGGATCGCGTCGACGATGTTCTCCGCGACGGTTTCTACCGCGCCGCGAGTGACCTCGCCCTCGTTCAGCTTGTCCGTATCCCGACCGACGATCATGGACAAGGAGTAACGTGCTTTCGGCAGATCTCCTTGCTTCAGCAGCCGGTAGATGTCCATCCCGGCATCCGCTAACCCTTTGGTCGCTATCGTTGTCGCGATGAGCCAAGCTTCGATCGCATAAGCAAGCCACGGATGGATACGGGCTAGCATATACAGCAACAGCCATACGATCGCGAACGAACCTCCCGCCAACAAGAACGGGAAAGCGATCCCGACGATTTTCAATGCCCGATCTCCCGGCTCCGCGTCCTCAGTCGGCGAAGAACCCGTTATCTTTCCGAACCATTGCCTGCCAGCCAACCCGCGAAGGGGTTTCTCCAGCTTCCGAATCGCATGCCCCATCCCGACGACCGGATGCGGCAACGACCTCGGATCCCCTATCGCCAAGTCGATGACATAGGCTCCTAATAATATCGCCGCTACTATCATGAGGACGTTTCTCCTTGCGTCCGAACGGCTTCATGAACGGTCTCGTAGACTAGCCGGCCGATCGCGTTGCCGATCGTCGTAGCCGCTCCCGCATACCGGTGAACGGGCAGGAACGAGTCGGACTGGCTTACGGCGATAAGCACCGTATCGGTCGTCGTGCCGGTTGCGATGCGCTCGTGGCTGTAATCTTGAATTCGCAAATCGTCGAACGCCGCGCTTTTCGCTTCCGTTGCGCTGATGACCGCGTTCACCATCGCGCTTGGCGTCATTTTGCCATCAACGAAAATCATGATGTTGACGGTACCCGGAACGTACGCGGAGAACGTCTCTCGAATCAATCCCGCCCTAGCAGAATTTCCCGTTCCGGCGGACGCGCACACGAGCAGCTTGAACTCGTCCCCGGACTCCTCCGCGAACGAGGTATGAGTAATATGCGCGGCCGTCTGCAACCCGATCGCCGATTGCGCGGGATAACCCCACTTATGCATCTCGTACGCCATCATCGCTTCCGGGTCCGAGCAATCGTAGCTTCTAGGCACTTTCCAATTCACGAAATGGTTGCCGTTGCTTAGTCCGCCGCGGTAAGGCGCATTGCTGACGACTTCATGGAGCTTCTCGCTGCGAATAAGCACATGCTCCTCCGCAAACCGAATATCCAGCTCCGGCCACAATGGGGAGAGGTAACTCTTAACGGAAATATCGCGAAAAGGTTGAGTCATATCGTTCTCATAAGCTCCTGTTCTGTTAAAAGATAGGATGATTCAGTAGGATGAGATACAGCAACAGGACGAACGTCTCCATGGCTTCGACTAGCGCTCCGTATCCGTCGCCGGTGAACCCGCCCAGCTTGCGAACGAGCGATCGTCCGAAGACCCATGCGGCTATAAGCATTCCACCCAGAACGAGAGCTCCGGAAATCCCGGCAACGACGTACGACACGCCCGACAGCAAGAGCAGATTAAGCCATAAGCTCCAACGGGTAACCCCGTCGCGTAAGCCGCTTCCAAGACCTTGAGCCGTAATATATGGAAAAACATAGATCGCCCCCACAAGCGCGAATCTTGCCATGGCGGGAACGATCAACAGAACGCCGAGCTCCTCATGTACGGCCAATTGTTGTATAGCCGCGACCTTAAGGATAATCAGGACGATCGCCGCGACAACCCCCATCGCCCCAACGCGGCTGTCTTTCATAATTTCCAGCATCCGCTCGCGGCTGCGGTGGCTGCCTAATCCATCCGCTAAATCCATCCAGCCGTCCAGATGAAGCGCTCCGGTCAAATAGATCCAGCAAGCGACCGTTACCGCCGCGGTAACGGTAAAACCGATCGATCCGAAGCCTAGTTCCGCAAGCCAGCCGATTAGCCAGAGAACCGCTCCGAGCAAAAGTCCGACGATTGGATAATAGCGCGGACTGCTGTCCCAGCCTTTCGTCGTTTGCGCTTTAGCCGGTACGGGAAAACGGGTCAAGAAACCTACCGCTTGCCAGAATGCGTTCATCCCTTCAGCCTCCATGGCAACCCGCTAATCACGGCAACGACTTCATCCGCGCGGCTTGCCAGCTTTTGATTCGCCTCGCCGATGACGTCTTGGAACCAGCGGCCGAGCGGCGACATCGCGACTCCTCCCCAGCCCACTTCATCCGTGACGATGACGGCCGCGCGGAGCTTCGAATTTCTGAGTTCGTCTATGTATTTCTGGATTTCCGATTGGATGAACGACGTCGTACCGGCGTCCCTACAATGCTCATCCGGCACGGCCATCAACCGATTGCCGATCCATGCCGACAACGTATCGACGAGGACGATATCGTAGCCGCGGTAGGAATCGGCGCTTAACTCGTCTGGAGCCTCAAGCGTATCCCAAGTGTCCGGGCGGCGAAGCCTATGAGCCTCGATTCGCGTTTTCATCTCGCCGTCGGAACGCATCCCCGTCGCCACGTATAACACTTTGGCTTGATAGCTTAACCTTCTCGATCGCTCAAGGACCAGTTCTTCCGCATAGGCGCTTTTGCCTGAGCGAACGCCTCCGGTAACCATTACGATGTCCATCTACCGAAGCCCCTCTCTTGCTTCATCCACTTCGCGGAAGGCTTGCAGCAACCGCTCGTTGTCCGTTCTTCCGCGTACCGCGATGCGGATATCCCTTTCCGTTAGCCCTTCGTACATGGCGCAACTGCGAATCATGACCGCTTTAGGCCCTAATGCTTGCTGCAACAGGCTGGCGGTCCATGGCGCGGCAACCCTGACCAGCAAAAAGTTCGCTTCGCCCGGCCATACTTGCCATCCTAACCCGTGTACCAATTGTTCCCGCAGGAACTCCCGCTCTCCGGCGATGAGCTCCCGCGTTTGCTCTTCGTAGGTTGCCACTTCCGGTTGCAGGCATGCTTGTCCCGCGAGAAGCGCCAAACCGTTGACGCTCCAAGTCACTTGCTTGCGCGCCATCCGTTCGATGAGCCGAGGCTCGGCGATGGCATACCCTAACCGAAGTCCGGGGATGGCATAAAATTTCGTCATGGAGTGAATCAAGATGACATGCGGGTAGTTGTCCAGCTCCGGCAATAGCGTCGCGCGTTGATCGGGAGCGATGAAATCGATGAATGCTTCGTCCAAGACGAGATAGGTCGACGATTGCTCCGCGCCGCGAGCGATCGACCTTAGTTGATCCAACGAATAGGTAAGTCCCGTCGGATTGTTCGGATGCCCGAGGAACAGCAGATCCACATTGGCTAGCAAAGGCAGAAGGTCGGCAAGCTCCGCTCGAAAACCGTTCTCTTCCCGGCCTATAATCGTATACACTTCCGCGCCGAAATCTTCGGCTAGCTGGGTATATTCCGAGAAGCAAGGAGCGACGACGCCGACTTTGCGAATGTCCAAGCCCAATAGAGCAAGGGCCATGCATTCGGCCGCGCCGTTACCGATGATCAGCTTGTCCGTTGTCACGGCGAGCTTGTCGGCCAGCAGTTGCTTAAGCTGCCGATGACCGGGATCCGGGTAATTCACGATAGAACGAAACGCATCGTTAAGCGCGGCCATCACCTGAGAGGGCGGACCGAGCGGGTTAATGTTCGCGCTGTAATCGAGCCAAGCATCCGATCGTATGCCGAAGCGGCCGGATGCCGTCTCGATGTCCCCTCCATGTCCGAAAGGCTCCAGCTCGCTTGTCGTCGTTTGATTGCCGCTCATTGGTCGGCCTCCTCGCTGAAATTCATGATGGCATAAATGGCCTGCATGTCCGTGAACCGTCGTACATGTTCCGCCAAACGGTCAAACTCGGCTTCTCTCTGCTCGTTGAAGCGCAACTCTCCGGCAAGCGGCAACCAACCTTTGCTCTCGCGAATGGCGTTAAGCCAGTTGCGCCGGAACTCGTCGTTATGCAAAATGCCATGGATATAAGTACCCCAAACTTTACCGTTCGCTGAGCGGGCGCCTTCTTGATGCACAGTTCGTCCAGCGGGCTCTCCTCTTGCGATGCCTATCGTCATGGGATGCTCGGTAGCATGAATAAATGAAGATCTGCCCATATGTATCTCGTAACCTTCGATCGATAGATTCGAAGATTGCATAGGTTCGGCCTGCGCGTACTTAATCGGCCAACCCAGAGCTTGGCCTGCGACTCGCTCGGTTTTCTTATCGGGCGTAAATACGGTTTCCATGGGAAAGAATCCTAAACCCGGCAAGCTTTCATTTGCGGATTCGATACGGTCGGGATCGAGCAGCTTCTCCCCCAGCATCTGATAACCGCCGCAAATTCCCGCGATCCATCCCCCCTTGCTCCCGGTAATCCAACAACAATCGATCCAAACCCGTCTCGCGCAAGAACAGCAGATCTTCCGCCGTATTTTTGCTGCCCGGCAGAACGACCGCATCGGGATTACCGAACTCTTCTCTCCGCGTCACGTATCGTACGGAAGTATCTTGCTCCGCGATTAGTGGATCGATATCCGTGAAGTTGGCGATCCGCGGAAATCGGAGGACGGCGATATCGAGCAACGCCTCATTCGAATTCTTTGCCGAAGCGAGCTTCTGGATCGACAAGGAATCTTCCGACTCTAATTTCAAGCTATCGATATGAGGAATGACGCCCAGCACCGGTTTCCCGGTCCGCTGCTCTAGCCAATCCAACCCCGGCTGCAGCAAAGCGACGTCCCCGCGGAATTTATTGATGATGAACCCCTTCACCCTGGCCCGTTCTTCCGGTTCCAGCAACTCCAACGTTCCAACGATGGACGCGAACACTCCGCCGCGATCGATATCCGCCACGAGAATAACCGGCGCGTTCGCCCAGCCCGCCATCCGCATGTTCACGATGTCGCGGTCCTTGAGATTGATTTCCGCCGGGCTGCCCGCGCCTTCAAGCACGACGACGTCGTGTTCGCCGCGAAGCCGATCGAGCGCTTCGCGCACGATGATTCCCGCTTCGGCCAAATACTCGCGACGGTAACTGAAAGCATCCATAGTCCGGTACGGCTTCCCGTGCACGACCACTTGCGAAGCCCGGTCCGTCGTCGGTTTGAGCAGAATCGGGTTCATATCCGTCGTTGCGGGTATTCCGCATGCATCGGCTTGCATCCCTTGTGCTCGGCCGATTTCTTTGCCGTCCGGGGTCACATAGCTGTTCAACGACATGTTCTGCGATTTGAAGGGAGCAACCGACAAGCCGTCCTGTACGAGAATACGGCATAACGCCGTCGTAATAATGCTCTTGCCTACGTCCGAAGCCGTGCCTTGGATCATAAGGGTCCGCGCTGGCCGAAGTCCGGCGAAAGAGGGCTTCCACGTCATGATTGCGATACCCCTGCGCTCTCGAAGGTTGCCATTTCTCTCATGATTTTACCTGCGGCGTCGAAGAAATGGAAGCATAACGCCGCTCCGGTCCCTTCGCCCAACCGCATATCCATCTGAATCATCGGGGACAGCCCGACCGCTTCGAGCATTCGGGCATGTCCTTGCTCGAGCGACATATGCGAAGCGACCATATAGTGAACCGACAACGGCGCTAAGCGGCTTGCCACTAGCGCGGCGGCGGAAGAGATAAAGCCGTCGATGACGACGACGGCCCGATTCGCGGCCGCGCCGAGAATAACGCCGACGAGGCCGGCGATTTCCAGGCCGCCGAGCTTCGCGAGGACGTCCAGCGGGTCCGCCGGGTCGGCGGCATTGACCTGAAGCGCGCGTTCGATTACGGCGCGCTTGTGCAGCAGGCGGGCATCGTCGATGCCCGTGCCGCGGCCGACCGCTTGCTCCGGCGACAATCCCGCCAGAGCAATCAGGATGGCGGCGCTCGGCGTCGTGTTGCCGATGCCCATCTCGCCCGTGGCGAAGACGCGCGTTCCTTGCGCCGCGAGCTCGGATACGAGGTCATAGCCAACGCTGATGGCTAGGACCGCCTCTTCTCGGGACATCGCCGCTCCGCGGGCGATGTTAGACGTGCCCTTGCGGACTTTGCGCGCGACGAGATCGGGGGTGCGCAAGGTCCGCGTTCACGCCGATGTCGACGCAGACGACGTCGGCTCCCGCGTGGCGGGCCAGCACGTTGACCGCCGCGCCGCCTCCCAAGAAGTTAAGCACCATCTGGGGCGTGACTTCGGCGGGGAAGGCGCTGATACCTTCCTCGCAAACGCCGTGATCGCCGGCCATGACGATTACCGCTTTCCGCGACAAGTCCGGCAAGCTCTCTCCGGTGATTCCCGCCGCTTGCTTGGCCACGGCTTCCAGCTTGCCTAGGCTGCCCGGCGGCTTCGTCAAACTATCCAACCGCTGCTGCGCGGCTTCCATTGCGTCTTGGTCCAGCGGCTTAATGGAATCAATCATTTCCTGAATTCGTGAAGGGACGTTCAAGCTCATTCGTTCATTTCCTCTCGAAATAGATTTAGTGCCTTCGTTGAGCCGCAACCGGTTGCAGCGATCAATCTACTCGCTATGAATGTCTCAAAACAAAAAAACAGTCCGTACTAAACGGACTGATGGTCAGCAAACAGGGAAACGAAAGTTCTACGTGCGATAGGTAATATTCCCGAGTGAGCCGGATCCTTATCCGCGAAGGATTTCGTCTGCTGCGCCCCGGGCAGGTCATCTGACTAATAGACTTCCGGCACCTCCCCGATCGGCACTCGAACTACCGTAGGCGGATGCCGTCCTATATCACAGTGGCGGGACCGTGCCGGAATCTCGCCGGCTTCCCTTTTAACCTTATCGCTTACTAGCGGAAGGCACCCTGAGGCTTAGAAGGCTATTCAATTCTTGGAAGCTATCAATCACTTGGAATTATAGCCCTCGGCGTCCATGAATGCAACAACAGATGCACTGCACCAACAATTCCCCTACCCTTCCATTGTCCCATTGTTCAGCTTGTCTTCCTCGTTGTCCCGGATCGTCTTCTGCAGCACCAGACTCGTCACGATAAGGAACGCGGCGGCGATCGCATAATAACCGACGACGTAGAACGGCTCTTCCAGCGTGGTCAAGCCGATGAATTGGAAGGCGATCGCCAAGATGAAACCGACCCAAGAGAGGAAAGTGAACGCCGACGTATTGCGTCTACGATGATGAGGATTCTGTTCGCGCAAGTATTGATCTTCGTCATTGTCCCTGATCACCTTCTGCAGGACGAAAGCGGTAATAATGAGAAGAATGGCGACAGCGGCGTAATAACCTTTAACGGAAAGCGGCTGTTTCAAAGAGTAGATGCCGCCGAACTCGAAGCCGAACGCGAGGACGAAAGCCGCCCAAGCCATAAACGTATAAGTCGGCGTATTCCTGCGGCGATAGAAATTGTTTATGCGGCCGTGAAATGCGTTCGGCTGGGGATGAACGGATGTATTCGAAGCTTGATTTTCCATTTGAAGTCCTCCTAGGAATGATTGCTTCAACTTGTTAAGTCGCTAAGTTGTTAATGCAATCATACGAGGAGAAGCATGGCGCGAATAGTACTAACTTATTATGGTACCTTCCATTCAAATCGTTGCTTAAGCTCCGAATATTTGATACGATTTGTATCAATACCCCCCAGCAAAGGAGCGAATTCATGAACTCGGCAAAAAATTACGATCGATCGGGCTCTCTGCCCTGTTGCTCGTTATTCTCGTCGGATGCGGAGACTTGGCTAATCTGTTGAACTCAAACGGTACCGACAATAAGGCGAAGCCGCCTGCGGCATCCGCGATCGCGACCGACCCGGTTACCAAGCTGCCGGCGGATGTGCCTGCGGATATTCCGATCTTGGACGGTGCCAAAGGGATTACGGCCGTACGGACGGGAGACGGCGTAACGAAAGGAGACGGCTTCTACCAATTGTCGTTCCGCGTCGCAAGCGGATTGGAAGAAACGGCGACGATCTATCGCAACAAACTGGAAGAAAAGAAGTATGACTACGAAGATGAACCCGTTGCCGACAGCGTCTCCCTCACGGGCAACACCCCCTCTTGGATTTTCTACCTCACGATTGCCAAATCCACCGAAGTCAAAGGCGAAACCTCGGTAACGATCTCTTATACAAAATAGGATAGGAAACGATGTCCGATAGGTTAGGAAAAACCTCCAATCCCGCCTATACCAGCGGAGGTTGGAGGTTTCTGCTTGAAGACGATATCACTTAACTTTAAACCGGGTCACGACCGAATATCCGTATACGACAATATCGTTGTTTTGTTTGCCGATATAGTCGGGTCCGTCCTTCAAGGCGACTTTGCCTAGCGTTTTGCCGGTTCTCTTATCGAGCTGGTAGAGATAATCCTTCTCCGCCGTGAAGCCGTAACCCGACACAATCACGTCCCCGACGACTTCGAAGCTCCGCGCGTTGCTGACTAGCGACGCGGATCTCCATAACAGTTTATTGTCGGCAAGGCGGATCGCCGTAATGTATCCGTTCATTCCCTTCGAGCTCTTGGCATAAGTCCTATGGCTATTCGAGACGTAGAGAATGCCGTCCTCTTCGTAGGCCCACTGGATTTGCTGATAAATATAATCGTAATCTGCCTCCACGTACTTGGGAGAATAAGCGTAATGAATGAAATCGTACGCATACAGCGTCTTGGTCATCGTCTTGTCCATGGCGACCAAATAACGATTTTCCCCGAAGTTTTGTCCGTAAATAAGAAATACGCGGTCTTTTCCTTTGATCGCCCTTACGAGCATCTCTCCGCGGTATTCGATAGGGGTACCTTCCGGCAAATTCCCTGCGATCGACCGAAAAGAATTCGGAACGGTATACTCCTTGGCCGCAAATGCCGCGGTATCCTCATAACTTTGGTCGAACGGGAAACTTTTGACCGATTTTTGGGTCAGCGTAAGTTTCGCCGTTTTCTTGGCATTCGGTCCAGCATTCGCGAATTTGCTCATATAATATTGAAAGGGCGGCTTAGGCAAAACGGTCGGCTCGAACGACTCGATGTCCGCTGCCGGCTCCGAGCCGGTTTCAGCTGCATTGGCGCTTAGCGTCGGTACGAACAAGATGCAGGCGAATAGAATGAAAGAAAAAGAATTTAGCTTTTCTCAAGTTTGTTTCTCCCCTTGTTTCATTCTCTCTTGCAACAGTTCGATAATCCGGTCGTAGTCTTCGACCGTTGCGTCGTAGCCCAAGAGCGCGAATAATTCGCTTCCGGCTTGATCCCTGCCCCAGACGGCGGACTCCACCGCGTTCCAACTGCCGTCCGAGTCCTTCAAGTTCGGATCCGCGCCATGATCGAGCAGCACTTTCACGACTTCGATCTCGCCATAAGAGGCGGCTTGATTGAGCAGCGTTGATGCTCCTTTGCGAATGACGACGTTAGCGTACTCATTGTCCCGATAATTGACCGGAAACCCCTTATCCAGAAGCAACTCCGTCATTTCAACGCTATGCACGGCATAGTTATAGGGCATCGTTCCATCCAAAGCCAACGGGATCGTCGCATCCTTCCAATCCTTAAGCAATAACTTTGCTTCATCCGCGTTATTTCTCATGATCGCCGACGTAAGAGCGTTCTGATCCGCGGAAAGCACCCAAAACACGGGCATATCCGCGTTGTTATGGAACTTCCCGCCGCCTGAAACGACAATAAACCTTAACGGAAGATATAGAGTACCGTTACTCACGATAGCGGGCGTCGTAATCTTCTGTTGTTTGGAATCGACGGTCGCGGTCGTCGAATCCAGCTTCATTCGGATCGTGTGGCCGGCATTCGATAAAATCCATTCCTTGTTCTTCGTTACCCATTTCAGCTTCAGATTAAGCTTTGTCGTCGCGGTATTCATCGAAATCATATTTTCGACCCGTTTGTTGACCTTTAATTGCTTATATTCCGCGGGTTTCCCGTCAATGTATAACGTTGGAGCGGCTGCGCCTTCCTTGGCCTCTGCCGCTGTATGCGGAATTAACGCGAACAGAACGAGAATCGCTAACCCGATAAATACGATATGACGCTTGTTGATCAAAATTGCCACTGGACATCGCTCCCATTCCCGAAGGTTTCGAATCACATATTCGACAAAAGACATGGAAATCCTTTCCTTCCCCGTGACAAAAAAACCAATCTTCGACCCCGCAGAGGACCAAAGATTGGCTTGCATTCGTAATATTCCATTGCGGATAACCGCTACTCGAAGTAATAAGTAAAACCGATCGCGCCGACGCCCGTGTGCGTGCTAATAATCGGCGTAGTGTCCTCGATGCTGATCTTGTCGAAGCCGGTCAGCCCGATAATCGCTTCCTTGAGCTTGGACGCTAATTCGAAGCCCGCGGCATGAACTAGGCCGACGCCTTTGATCGCTTTGCCCTTGACGTCCTCCGCGAACGCCTTCGCCAAATAATCGATGACATGGGCCTTGCTCCGCACTTTCGCGACGGGAGTGTATTCGCCGCCATCGAGCGAGGCGATGATTTTGATCTTCAGCAAGGAGCCGATCCAGGCTTTGCCTTTGCCGATGCGGCCGCCTTTCACTAGATTGTCCAACGTATCCACGACCACGAACAAACGGGTTTGCTGGCGGATCTGATTAAGGCGCTCCACGATCTCCGCCATTCCTTTACCCATCTTCGCCATCGCGGCCGCTTCCAGCACTTGAAAGGAGAGCGCCTTCGTAATGTATCTTGAATCCACGACGGTTACTTTGGAATTGGACATCTCCGCGGCCATCTCCGCGGATCGTACCGTTCCGCTCATTCCGCCGGTCATATGGATAGAGATAATTTCGCTGCCGTCCTCGCCAAGCCGGTCGTATACTTCCAAGAATGCGCCCGCCGAGGGCTGCGAGCTCTTCGGAAGCTCGTTCGATTGCTGCATCTTCGCGATAAATTCCGTCGGCGTAATATCCACGCGGTCTAAGTAGGTTTCGTTGTTAATGGTAATCGATAACGGCACGACTTCTACGCCATGCTCCTGTAAAATCTCATCGGACAGATCGACTGTGGAATCGGTTACTACTCTTATTATGCTCACGGGAGTCATCCTGCTTTCGCTTGGTGTAAGTCTGCGACTGGCTATCGTTATAGTCTATCATTCCGCTCTAGCTAATGGCAACTTACTACTTATTTCCTATAAGTTTGCCAGATTTATTGCTCTTGGTACCGTTGAAGAAGCTCCAGCTTCCGGTCGATAACTTTGCGGCTGAAGTTGACGCGATACATTTCCGGATTCAGCTTTCGCAGATGCTCCGGCCAGAATAGGGCGAGCTGATCCCGATGATAGCTGCGGACGTCGTCCAGCGTTGGCAGTTCGTAAACCGGATTTCCCCGGACGAAAATAGGCTGCAACATCGGGATAGCCGCGTAATCGTCGACAATTTTGAACCGGTGCGCGTGTAAGGGATCGAACAGTCTGATCGGCGTTCCGGCGCGAATATCCTCTTCCTCGGGCATGCAGATATAATCCGCTTCCGCCATCCCGGTCTTCTTGCTAACGATGCGGTAGACGTCCTTGATGCCCGGGTTTGATATTTTCTCGGGATTGCCGGAAATCTTAATAACCGGCAGCATTTGTCCGTTCTTCTCCCGGGCTACGAGCTTGTACACCCCGCCTAACGACGGCTGGTCGAAAGCGGTAATCAATTGCGTGCCGACGCCCCAACTATCGATTTGCGCCCCTTGCGCCTTGAGCTCCGCGATAATGTTCTCGTCGAGATCATTGGAGGCTACGATTTTAACGTCAGGAAATCCGGCTTCGTCGAGCATGATCCGCGCGCGTTTCGAAAGATAAGCCAGGTCGCCGCTGTCCAGCCTAATCGCTTTCAAGCTTTTGCCACGGCGCTTCAGCTCGGCCGCAATCCTGATCGCATTGGGCACTCCGCTCCTCAAGGTATCGAACGTATCGACGAGCAAGATCACGTGATCCGGCAACGCTTCCGCGAATTGCCTGAACGCCTCTTCCTCGCTGTCATGTCCTTGAACCCATGAATGCGCGTGAGTGCCCGAAGTCGGAATGCCGAAAATCATGCCCGCCCGCATGTTGGAGGTGGCGTGAAAACCCGCTACATAAGCCGCTCTCGCCCCCCATATCGCCGCGTCCGCTTCCTGGGCCCGCCTAGTCCCGAACTCAAGAAGAAGGTCGTTCGGAGCCGCCTGCTTAATCCTCGACGCTTTCGTTGCGACTAGCGTTTGATAGTTCAAGAAATTCAGCATCGCCGTCTCGATCAACTGGGCCTCGAAAATACGCGCTTCAACCCGAATGAGCGGCTCGTTCGGAAATACGATCGTCCCTTCCCGCATCGCGTACAGGTTTCCCGTAAAGCGGAAACGGCGAAGCTCTTCAAGAAAGCCCTCCTCGTAGTTCTCTTCCTGCACCCGCAAGTAACCGATAGCCTCATCGTCAAAGGTCAGATCGCGGATGTAGCCGACGATTCGTTCCAAGCCCGCGAACACGGCGAATCCGTTGCCGAAGGGCAGTTTACGGAAATAAGCCTCGAAGACGGCCCTGTCGTTCAGCGATCCCCTCTTCCAATGCGCGTACATCATGTTGATCTGATATTTGTCGGTATGCAATGTCAGGTTCTCGGAATTCATCGGAAACGGCTCCTCTCGCATGTAAAAAAAAAGCCTAGCTGTATATGGACAGCTGAGGCTGATAATCCGTGAACCGGTAAAGCTGCGCGGTTCTCTGGGAATAGCGATTGGAACCTTTGAGCTGTCCGTAATGGTCCCTCACTTCTTCCAGTATACCCTTGCGGCTTTGGGTTGAAGTAATTTTGCGAATAAAATTTTTCTCTTCGAATTCCGGCACTACCGTCACGATGACGTGATAGAGCTCGCTCATCGTAAATTGCTCCGGCAGCAGCTCCTTAGCGATCGTCGTCGTTAACATCTTCTGACGAACGCGATCCAACGCATCCTTCAAAATTTCATTATGGTCGAAAGCAAGCGGCAGCTTTAACGCCTCCTCGACCGAGAACAATCCCAATTCGGAAGCGTCGTCTCCGGCGGAGCGATATGCTAGGTGCGCTTCGTTCAGCAGCGCGACGAACGCGTGGGAGATCATCCAGCCTCTCGGATCCCTGCCCAAGCGGCTGTAAACGTTGAGATACTCCAGATGTTGAGGAACGATCCCCGTCTCTTCCCGCAGCTCCCGCTTCGCGCATTCGTACATCGATTCGGCCGGCTCGGAGAAACCGCCCGGCAACGCCCATTGCCCTTCGAACGGCCAATTTTTCCTCCTGATCAACAACACTTTAAGCTCTCTTCGCGGAAGCGACTTCTTCTTTGATTTGCGCTCCGTGGAAGTGATCGTGAAAATCACGATGTCGGCGGGCGCTCCGTCCGGCGTACGATATTTGCCGGGAGCAACGGTCGTCGCTCTATTCATCGGTACTTTTAACATCTTCATCTGGCTCACATCCTCCATCAAATTATGACCGGAAGAAATCCGCCTTGCTCCGCAAATCGGTGGACTTGGCTCGCAGAGAGTCCGTCGAAGCGGATATTTCCTGCATGACCGCCGTCTGTTCCTGCGAGGCCGAGAATACTTGCTGCGCGCCAAGCCTAATTTGCTCCGCGACTTGGGCGACGCGACGCGCTTCGTTCAACTGTTCGGTAGCCTGTTGTGCCTGTAGGGTCAGTTCCCCGGCCATCGCTTCCACGATCCCGACGACCTGCTGCGCTTCCGCGTTGACCTCGCGGAACGCCGCCGCGAATTCTTCGCCCATCTTCGCTTCCCGTTCGGACACTTCGTATTGGGTTCGAATGTGTCCGACCGCTCTCGATACTTCTTCCTGCAGTTGAAGAATAAGTTTACGTATATTTTTGACCGATACGGCGCTTTCATCCGCGAGCGATTTGACCGCTTGGGCGACTACGACGAATCCTCGTCCTTCCTCCCCCGCTCTAGCGGCTTCGATGGAAGCGTTCAGAGCGAGCAGATGCGTTTGATCTGCAATATCCCCGACGACGCTGGAGATCGAACCGATCTCGTTCGCGTATCCGTTCAGCGTAGCCACGACGTCCATCGCTTCCCGATTGAGCACCGACAGTTGCTTCATGCCCCCGACCAGCGATTGAAACACTTGTTCGCTTTGTTTGGCGGCTTTGTTCATATGCCATGCCCTCTCGCGAGCGTTCGACGCTTCCTCGCTCATCCGATCGGCCGCGTCCGACAACGTCTCCGCGTCATGATGCAACCGTTCCGCCGATTCCGCTTGCGATTGCGTGCCCGACGTTATCGCTTCCGATTCGTTCGTCATCTGCTCGATCTGCCCCGTCGCTTGACCGATCGCTTCCTGCAGTTCTCTCACGTGAGCATCCGTAAGGCGCGTGTTATCCTTGATTCCGGCAATAATGATCCTTAGCTGCCCTAACATCTGCTCGAATGCTTCTCCGAGCGCTTGCATCTCGTCGTTCGATGGATTCGTGACGACCTTGACGCCGAGATTCCCCTTTGCCGCTTCTTCCGCAGCCAGCGTCAACGATAATAGGGGACGCAACAACCACTTCGCGGCTAAATATCCGAATAATCCGGTCCAGAACACTCCGAACACAAGAGTCAGTAAAACGAACAACCAGCCAGGCAAGAAAGAGAAAACGTCTTTCAGAACGAGCAGGAAAAAGGCGCTTGTCCCGTAAGTGACCGCGGAAGCGGCAGTAATGCCGATAACCATCTTCTTGACGATGCCGAACTTCTTTTGCATGAGGCTTCTCCTCCGTAACCTAGATGTCATCCTAATTAAACCACTGTTAACAATATGCGACTGTGATAAATGTCACTTTGATGCAAACAAAAAGAGGGATCGAGCAGATATCGTCTCTGCCCAATCCCGTATTTAACCACCGTTATGATTCCAAAATCGTTTGACCGATGTACTGCCCTTCGCGCAAGCCTCCCGGACAAGCGAACAACCCGCTCGCCACGTGGGACACGTACTCGTTAAGCGCATCCTTGCTCTGCATCAGCTTCAGCATCGGCAGAAGCTGCTCTTCAGGATTTCTCTGATAACTAATGAATAATAGCCCCGCATCCACGTTGCCCGTTCTCGGGTCTACTCCCGCCGTATAAGAGTAACCTCTACGATGGATAAGCTGCTTCGACTCTTTGGCCAACCTGACATGGGACGCGATCGGCATCTGCGCCGGATCGGGCGTGTCGAACTCGCCCTTCTTGCCGTATGCCGCGCCGGATTCCTTATATCTGCCGAACGTGTCTTCCTGATCGCTTAGCGACGACCGATCCCATACTTCAAGGAACATGCGCACTTTGCGATAAGCCATGTACGTGCCGCCGCGCATCCAGTCAGGCTCGTCTTCTCCTGCCCATACGACATCCTTGTATCCGTCCGGCGTCTGATGAAGAGCATTCGCGGTACCGTCCTTGAAGCCGAACAGGTTGCGGGGCGTTTGTCCCGATTGGCCGCCGCTAATGAAGCCCTCTTGCATCCAGTTTAACGTCGCCGAACCCATGGATAACCGAATGAAATTACGCAGCGCATGGAAAGCGACCTGCTGATCCTCCGCGCACACTTGAATGCATATGTCTCCGCCCGACATGAGAGGATCGAGATTATCGCTTGGCATTCTCGGAATATCCTTCAGGAAGCGGGGAATTTTATGGGCGATGCCGAACCGGTCCTTCCCATCCAAGCTGAAGAACGTAGGACCGAACCCGAAAGTGACCGTCAGCTTCGATGCGGGAAGATCCAGCGTCTCTCCCGTATCCGACGGGGGCAGCAGTGGGTTGTCTCCCGTTCTCATCGTGCCGCCCGCCGTGCTGAGATCGCTGAATTTCGTCCAATCGCGCAGCACCTTAATAAGGGCGTCGCGGTCCGTTACCGTTAAGCGAAAGCTAGCCAGGTACATGTAGGTTTGCTGCGGCGTAATAATGCCCGCTTGATGCTCGCCGTACATCGGGATACGTTCATCCGTAGGCTCGTATCCGCTTCCGTTCGCCGTCTTGTCGGCGGGAGCGACGGCATTCTCGATCGCCGCCATCCCGGATGCGCCGATCGCAAGTCCGACTCCTACCGAAGCAGAGATTTTCAGGAAGTCGCGTCTCGACATGCCCTCTTGTTTATTTTTGGAATCCATTCGTTCACCCCGTTAATGACTAGAGGATACTGGCTGTCTGCGACATCAAGTTGGAAAGCTGGCTGATTTGATCGCTGATCGTGCGGATCTGTTCCGTCGTTAACTGATCGTAGCTCACGTATTGGCCGTTTTTGTGGTGTCCGCGAAGCGTTTCCTCCAGCGATTGGAATTGTTGGTCCAGCTGATTAGCCAAGTCCGGATTCTTCTCGTTAAGCGCGGGAATAATAGCTAAGTATACCGTTTTCGAACCGTCGACGTTAGCTGCAAAGTCTACCAGATCCGTGTGGGAGTAGATTTCTTCTTCGCCGGTGATTTTGGAGATCGCCGCTTCGTTCAGCAATTCCATCGCTCCCGCGACCATCGATTTCGGCTCCAACTCGATCGATTTGACCTTTTGCCGCAGCTCCTCGGTATCCTTAACCAGTTGGTCCGCGTATTTATCCATGCCCTCTAGCGATTTATCCAACCAAAGGGCTTTTTCGATCCGGTGGAACCCGGTCCAAGCGTTCTCGTCTTCTACGTCCGCCAACCGGGCATCGATTCTCGGATCCAAGTCTCCGAAGCTCTCCGCGATCGGCTCTATATTCTCGAAGAATACGCGCGCTTTCGGATATTCCAGCTTCGCTTTCTCCGCGTCGCCCGCTTTGACGGCTTCCACGAATACTTTCGTCTGGTTTACGAGATTGTCCGCTTGCTCCTCAACGTAAACCTTGTAGTTAGCTACCGCTTTCGTCAGAAGCTCCGATGCGCTGCCTGTCGTCTCCTTGGCGTTGTAAAGATTAGTCAAAGCTTCCTGAAGCTTGTCCGCCGTTACCTTCAAAGCGTCGAAATCTACTTTGTCGTATGCCGAAGCCGAGAAAATCGGCATTTCGTATTTCTCTACTTCCGTGTATTCAAGCGGGAACGTTTGACGAACGGAATTCTCGTAAGCCAACCAAGCGTCGTTAATGGATTTGCCCAGACGCTTCACTTCGGCTTCGTCTTTTTTCTCGATCGCTTCTTGCAATTTGGTCGTTTCCTCTTGCAGCTTGGCCGTGCCTTGCTGAATGGCGCTCTGCTCGCCGGATGTCGACTCCGATGGTTGCGCCGCTTCGGATTGTTGAGCCGATGCGGAAGGCGACGCGCTTACCGCAGCCTCGTTGTTGTCGTTTTTGCCGCACGCGCCTAACACCAAAGTTGCGGCAAGCATGACGCTTGCCAATTTCATTTGTCTACTCATTGTGAATCCCCCATTAGTTCGTTTTAGTCGTTAACACTTTCATGTTCTTGTCTGAAGCTTTGCTTGCCATTCTCTGATAAACGAGAACGACGATAGCCATCGCGACGAACAATAATTGCGGCATCGTACTGTACCAGGACGGGTACAGGCTGAAGGTAACCTGCTCCGGCAAATACTCATGCACCGTCGAAGGAATAACCCCCGCCATCTGCAGGCTATGGATGCCCGAACCCATGAATTTGAAGCATAAATAAAAGACGATAACGCTGGATACGAGGAACACCGGACGGATTGGCAGGCGGGTTCCCAACTTAATCATAACGAACGCGCATATCGCGAGAATACCGAAGCCTGCGGCAATGCCTCCCGCGAGCTCGCCGCCGGACATCTTGCCTACCATGCCGATGAGGAAAATGACGGTCTCCAAGCCCTCGCGCACGATGGCGAAGAAGGCGAGAAGCGCAAGGGAGATCATTTTGCCGTTCGATAACGCTTGCGTGCTCTTCGATTGCAGCAGTTGATTCCAACGCTTCACGTCGGAGTTCCGATGCAGCCAGTAACTCACGTAAAGCAGCAGCAAGCTGGCGAATACTCCCGTCCAACCGTTAATGAGCGAATTATTATGGCCGAAAGCGCTCGATGATAGCAGGAACGCGACTACGAACCCGACCCCGATGCACACGAGAACCGCCGCGCCGGAGCCGCCGATTACCCATGCCCTTGCGGTTCTGGACTCGGACTTCTTGGCGTACATGAGCAACGTGCCGACGACCAGCAACGCTTCGATGCCTTCCCGGATCGGAATCAACGCGGCATCCCACCAGGAATATTGGGCGTCGATAAGCGGCGTCAAGGAATCGATCATTCTAGCTGCGATTCCCGCCGCCTCCGCTTGTTTGTCCGCGTTCGACAGGTAAGCGTCCATTAAGACTAGATCGCGCTCGGCATGATTGTACACCGTCTGCGATTGGCTGACGATGTCCCCTTCGACGGCTAACCATTGCCGCTGAAGCAGCTTCACCGCGCTTTGGGCTTCGGGCCAGGATTCCCGCTTCATCAGATCTTCGGCTTCGCGCAGCTTCATGACGTATACGCTCAAGGTCATCCTTTGCTTGCCGTCGTTATCCGTATAAGCTCCGTCCGCATAATTCTTGAGCGAGAATAGCAACGCTCCGGCCTCATCCTTGATCGCCTGTTCGTCTTGATTCAGAAAGGCCAACGATAAACTCGCGATCTGGCGGTCGATCTCCAGCGCCATGTCCAGCGAGTTCTCCTTGACCGTCTTCTTGTTGCCGGTCCACCATTTCTTAACCTTCGCGAAAGCCGCCGATGCTTGCTCCGGATTTCCCGACTCGATGCCGGAGACCATCTCCTCGGTCTGGGCAATCGTCGTTCCGACGGGCTGACCGGACGAAGCCGCCTGCGAGATCGCGGAAGCGAAAAACAGACAAAAAAAAGACGCAATCAAAATGATAGCGCAAACCGCCGTGATGCGCGTTCGAACGTCTTGTAGATTTGCGTTATTCATTCTAAGAACGCCCCTTTGCAACAGCTTGAAATCGTCAATATGAAAATGATAATAATTCTCAATCCAAGAAGTTATTATAGTCACATCGAGTCCAAGTGTCAATCGGGTTTCAGCATATTAACTAAACTGTCAATTCTAGTGTAATCTTTTGCCTTCCGTCGTTTTCCCCTGCAAGGAAGATGTCATCCTCCGCCATAAAAAAGCGACCGCGAGCACGAAAATCGCTGCAGCGACCGGAAACCAGCCGACTCCCCATGCTCCCATGACCGGTAGAAGTTTGCGAACCGCCTGAGTCTCCGATAACATTTCTCCCGCCGTATAGCCGAGTATGCCCGAGCCGATCCATACGACGGCCGGAAACCGATTCAGCAGCTTCAGGATCAATTGGCTCCCCCATATAATAAGCGGAATGCTAAGCGCGATACCCGCGGCCATGAGCCACATCTTGTTCTTGGCGATGGAAGCGATCGCGAGCACGTTATCCAAGCTCATGACCAAATCGGACACGAGGATGATGCCTACCGCTTTCCCCAGCGAGCCGACCCCTTCTACCTCTTTCGACTCTCCGTCGTCCAATAGAAGATGAATGGCGATGTAGAGGAGCAGAAGGGCTCCGACGATCTGTACGGCAGGGATATCAAGCAAAGCGACGGCTACTATGGACAGAACGATCCTTAATCCGACGGCTCCGATCGCCCCCAGCCAAATCGCCCGATTCCTGAGATGCTCGGGCAAATTGCGGCTAGCCAAGGCGATAACGACCGCGTTATCCCCGCTTAACACGATATTGACCAACAAAATTTCCAGCAGCAGCAACACGTTTTCAACCATTCGAATCCCTCATTATCTTCATAGTAATCATCCCGAATTGAACGTATGTATTATGCCCCAATAATGGAGATTGATTCCTTCGTTCAATTCGACGATGATAAGGGGTAGTTGAAGTTGATTGAGGAGGCCGCATCTACATGGATTATATGACGCACACGTTATTCGGAGTCGCAATGTATGGCGCGCTAAATAAAGTTAATATGGATACGAAAACAAAATGGGCACTATTCGCCGCGTCCGTCGGCGCCAACGTCATTCCGGACATCGACATCCAGTGGGCAAGAGCCGGCGCCGATTATTTAATGTCGCACCGGGGGATTACCCATTCGTTCCTGATGGTTCCCGTCTGGGCCGTCATGTTCTCCTTGCTGAGCTACGCGATCTTGCGGGTGAAGGACCGCCGCATTTTCATCGTCGCGGTCGTGGGGGTGCTTCTGCATATCATTAGCGATTGGACGAACGCTTGGGGCACCGGATTGTTAGAGCCCTTCACGTCGCGAAGGTACGCCAGCGGGTTTGTTCCGAACAAAGGCTATGTTTTCTGGACTTTCGCTGCCGTTCTATTGCCCTTACTCCTGCTGTTTCGCTCTAAAGAACATCGGCGGCGGATATTCCGGACGTTCTGGGTGTTAGGAGCCGTCTATGTCGGGTTCCAGCTCGTGCATTCCGCATACGTGTACGCGGATTTGAAAAAGGATGGGTACGATCAAGTGGCCGTTCGCGCGGACCGGATTCCCGGAGGAATTTCCTATTACGCGAAAAAAGAAGATGTCGTCGTAGAAGGCAGACATGAGATCGGCGGCGAGAGCGGAATCGTTCGAACTTTCCGGAACGACCCCGTCGACGTGGAGCAATTGATGCAATATCGACCTGCCAGAAACCTGTTGCTTTTTGCCCCTTTCGTCGTTACGCAAGATCTGGGGGAGTCCATTCGCGTCTTCGATCCGCGTTTTTCCGGCAGGGTTTCTATTCTGAGCGTCGAGGTTCCGGCTTCTTCCCGATCGGTTGAATAAAATATTCGGACCGGTTCGTAATCCCGCGGCACCCCCTTGAATCGATTGGGATCGGGACAAGTTTCCTTCGACTGGTCAAGCTTGTCCAATCCCGTGAGATTACGAACTTTAAGCAGTCCCATCCATTAATCGAACGCACAGCACCCGTTATACATCCCCGTTCATTGCGGTTTCAGCCTCTTGCGCCGCTCTACTGAGAAATAATAGAACTTTCGAAGAGCTTTACAAGCGCCGCAAAGTCATACTATTTTTAATAGACGACCGACAATAGAGACTACCAGGAGACCGAGATGACCCCTTCCAAATCGTCCGACCGTTCGATTCAATCCCAACTGCTGCTCTATTTCATACCGATACTCATTCTGGCGGTCGTGTTAACGGGCGTCTTTTCTTACTATTCCGCCGTTCGGCAATTGAAGAAAAACGCGAATATCCTGTTATCGGATACGACACGCCAAACCGCTACGTTCATGAACGAGAAATTTTATACCGCGTTCGAGCAATTGGTCATCATCGAAGAAAACCCGGCTTTCCGGCGAATCCTGTCCGGAGAACGCCAGACGATCGAGACCGGCCGTTACGACGATATTATAGAGCTTCGCAAACAGTTCGACGAAGTGTACCATACTTATTACCAGATGATAGACTCCATCTACGTCTCCTTTAACAACGGACGTTCATTCGACCTGCAAAAGGAGTTCATTCCGAAACGCGTCGGCGTATCCTTGCCGGAATGGCACGAACGCTACCATTCTTCCGACAAAGGCTATTATTGGCTGGGCAGCCACGTCGACGACGTATTCGACACGGTAGAGCCGAGAAGCGTCTTGTCCACGTTCAAAATGATCGGCCGTGCCGATTCCGCCGTTAACGGGCTCGTCTTGATCAACCTGAGGGAAAGCCACTTCTTGGAGATCATGCGCAACGTGAACGTGAGCGAGAACGGAACGCTCGCGCTTATTACTCCCGACAGCGTCTTGTTCGCCAAAGAGCTGAATTCCCATTATCGGGTCAGCGAGACGGAAATGGCCGCTCTTCGCGCCCGGTCCGGCGGAAGCGGAACGATAGCCGTAACAAGCGATAGCGGCAAACCGATGACCGTGACGTACGATACGATGTCCATTAACGGCTGGATCGTAGCCGCCGTCGTTCCGGAGAAGGACCTGATCGCGCAAGCGAGCCAAATCAAATACATCTCCTTTTACGTGACCGTGCTCATCCTGCTTGTTACCGTGCTCGCCGTCGCTTATTTCGCCCGAAGCCTAACGAACCCGATTCGCTACTTGTCCAAGGAAATGAGGCGCTTCGAACGCGGCGATTTCCGCGCCGACTTCCATGTCGACAGCCGCAACGAGATCGGAATTCTATCCAGCGGATTGACCCGTTTATCCGGTTCCGTCCAGGAGCTGCTGCAGCAAGTGCGAGACGAGCAAGAGAAAAAGCGCCAAGTCGAGCTGCTCGTTCTCCAATCGCAAATCCATCCGCATTTTCTGTATAACACGCTGGGCTCTATCCGCCATTTGATCGACATGGACGAGAAAGAACGGGCGCGAACGATGGTGAGCGCGCTTACCCAATATTTCCGAATCAGCATTAGCCGCGGCAAAGAGGTCATCTCCGTAAGAGAAGAGCTGGAGCACGTCCGGAATTACTTGCTTATTCAGAACATCCGCTACAGCAAAGATTTCGATTTCGAAATCGACGTCGACGAAGGGTTGATGGAGCTCCCGGTCATGAAGCTGACTCTGCAACCTATCGTCGAGAACGCCATCTATCACGGCATCAAAAACAAGCGTGGCAAATGTACGATCCGGGTGTCCGGCCATAGGGTCCATGACCGCGCGATTCTGGAAGTATACGACGACGGAGCCGGAATGAGCGTAGAAAGGCTCGGCCAGCTTCAACAGTCGATCCGGTCCGAGGAGGTGGATCCTTCTCCGATCACTTTCGGGCTGCGCAATGTCCACCTCCGGCTCGTCCTTCATTTCGGAGCGGAATACGGACTGCAGCTGGACAGCGAAGAAGGCTGCTACACGCGGGTAACCGTCACCTTGCCGGGCAACGCGCCGATTGGAGGAAACCATCATGCTTAAACTATTGATCGTGGACGACGATGAGTGGATTCGCGAAGGGATCCGCAGAAACGTGAACTGGAGCGACAGCGGAATCGAGGTCGTCGGCACGGCCGCGGACGGCCAAGAGGGCTGGGAGCTCGTCCGTTCGCTCTCGCCGGATCTATTGCTGACCGACATACGCATGCCGTTCATGGATGGATTGGAGCTCGCCCGCCTCGTTCAAGAAAGCCTTCCGCGCACGAAAGTGATTTTCTTGACCGGGTATGACGATTTCGCGTACGCGAAACAAGCCATCCAGCTGAAAGCGTCGGATTACGTCATGAAATTCGAAGACAACGATCGCATCCTTCAAGCCGTCCTGGCAGCTGGGCAAGAGTTGATCCGGGAAAGGGACGAGCAAGAAAAAGCCCGCAAAAGCCAAGCGCTCATTCGCGGCAAGTTTTTCGCGGATCTGATCGGCGTAGGGGGAACGACGGACTGGGTTCGACGCGAATCGGCGTTGCTGGGAATTCGCTTCGCGGGGGATAAATTTGCCGTCGCGGTCATCCAATCCGAGGACGTCAAGCGATTCTCCCGTCCTTACGCCATGCTGAACCCCGAGCTGCTCCTGTTCTCGATACTCAATATCTGCGAGGAATTATTCCCTTCGGATGACCGGCATGACTTGTTCTTCGTCTCCTACAACCAGCGCATTAACGTCATCTACAGCTTTCCCGACGGATTGTCGGAAGCCGAAACGACGGCGCGAATCGAGGAAGTCGCGGGACTTATCCGGGATACCGTCGCGAAAGTGCTGAAGGTGCCGATCCGGGTAGGGGTAGGCGGCGTGAGAGAGTCGATCGGCTTGTTGCCCGACAGCTACAACGAAGCTTTAGCCGCCGTCCAGCTCAAGGACGCGGCCGAGTCTTCGGGGATCTCGTTCAGCCAAGACGTCCGCCATTCGCAAGGGTCCCATCAAAACATGCTGAACCGGATTCTCGAAGTGATCCATTCCCGGTACGGGGACGAGAAGCTGACGCTGACGACCGTCGCCGGTCTCATCCATCTTACGCCGACGTACGTGAGCACGCTGTTCAAGAAATACCAGAACGTGAATTTCGTCGACTACCTGATTCGCGTAAGAATGGAGAAAGCCGAGGAACTGCTCATCCATTCCGACCGCAAAGCTTATGAAATCGCGGAAAGCGTCGGTTATCCAAATTCCCAGTATTTCAGCGTCGCGTTCAAGAAGCATACCGGCTGCTCCCCGCTCGAATATCGTCAGAAACATCAAAAGTAGATCGTCATAACGGCAAACACCCTGAGAAGGGTGTTTGTTTTATTTTCCGTGTAAAAAAACAAACAACGTTTGAAAGATAGTGAATTCATCCTCTCCCGAATTCCGGCTAAGATGAAATCCGGAGGTGCTTCCATGAAGGCAAACACGCAACAAAGATCAAGACGTCTCCGGTTCGCAGGGCCGCAAGACGGGGGTTGGCTACCCTACATCCTAATCGCCCCGACGCTGCTGCTCATCGTTGGCATTATGGTCTATCCGGTCTTGCGGGTATTCGACCTCAGCATTCAAAACTACGATTTTACGAAGATGCACGAACAAGGGTACATCGGATTGGACAACTTCCGAAAAATTTTCACCGAGGACGACCTGTTCTACAGCGTCTTGGGCATTACCGTCAAGTGGGTATTCTCGGAAGTCGCTTTGCAACTCGTCTTCGGCTTGATTCTAGCGCTGCTGCTTAACCAGAGCTTCAAGCTGCGCGGACTGATCCGTTCGCTGTCCCTCGTTCCGTGGGCCGTCTCCGGCGTCTTGACGACGATGCTATGGTCGCTCATGTTCAACCAGCACATCGGCGTAATCAACGATTTATTCAAACGAATCGGGTTCATCGATCACAATATCGCTTGGTTAGCGAACGTGGATACCGTCTTCGGTTCGGTCGTCACGGCAGAGCTATGGCGCGGAATTCCGTTCTTCGCCATCACGCTCCTCGCGGCCCTTCAGACGATTCCCAAGGAAGTGTACGAAGCCAGCGAAGTCGACGGCGCAGGCAAGTTCCGCCAACTCGTATCCGTTACGTTCCCGTATTTGAAGGAAAGCATCCTCTTCGCGACTTTGCTCCGCGGAATCTGGGAGTTCAACTCGATCGACATGATCTTCACGATGACCAACGGCGGACCGATGAGCATGACGACCACTTTGCCGATCTATATGATGCAAAAGGCGATTCTGGAAGGCAACATCGGCTACGGCTCGGCGCTCGGCGTCGTCACTTTCCTCATGCTGCTCGTCTTCGTCTTGTTCTACCTTAGACTGAATCGCGAAGGAAAGGATTGAAACGCATGAAAGGTTCGAAAATCGCTTCCAAGCTTGTTCTGTTCTACGTCCCTTTATCTCTTATGCTTGCATTCGTGCTTATTCCGTTCCTCTGGGCTCTCTCCACTTCGCTCAAGAACGAAGAAGATATTATCAGCTCGACGATTCGCTATTGGCCGAATCCGCTCACGTTCGACAATTTCGCGACCGTCTGGAACGACAACAGCTTCTCGACCTACTTCTTCAACAGTCTGTTCGTCGCCGTCGTGTCCATCGTATTCATCACGCTGCTGTCGATCATGAACGGATACGCGCTGAGCCGGTTTCGTTTTCGCGGACGCGGGCTGTTCATGATCGTGCTGCTCGGCACGCAGATGATGCCGGTCATTCTGTTTATCATCCCTCTGTTCTTGATCTTCAAAAACATGGGATTGATCAATACGCCTTACTCGCTCGTGCTGTTCTATATCGTCTCGCAGGTTCCGTTCAATACGCTGCTCATGCAAGGCTTCATCTCCGGCACGCCGAAGGAAATCGACGAAGCCGCGATGGTCGACGGCGCCGGCCGGTTGAGGGTCATCTTCAGCATCATCGCCCCCATCGTGCTGCCCGGCATCGTCGCCACGAGCGCCTTCGCTTTCATCGGCGTATGGAACGAATTCCTGGTCGCGTTCTCGTTCATTACGACGCCCGATCAGTTCACGATTCCGATCGGCCTCAAGTTCATGATCGGGGAATTCAGCGTCGAGTATGCCAAGCTGGCCGCCGGAAGCATGATCGGCCTAGTCCCGCCCGTCCTTCTGTTCATGTACATCCAACGTTTCCTCGTAAACGGTTTGGGCGGCGGAGTCAAGGGCTGACAGGCCCCCCGCTATCTGTGGTATGTTTAAGAATGGCATCCTCAAGGTGACCCGTTCTTTCACATAAATCAAGCTACACTACTTCAAGGAGGTCAACCAAAGATGTTGAAGAAAGCCCGCAAGATCGTATCCCCGCTTCTCCTTCTGCTTACGTTCGCTCTCGTCCTTTCGGCGTGCGGCGGCAATAACGGAGGTTCTAACAGCTCCAACGGCAAAGCGGCATCCCCTTCCGCGAGCGGCGAAGCGTCTTCCGGCAAGCAAACGACGATCAGCTTCTGGGCGGCGGCGGTTACGCCGGAGCGCAATGCGTTCTTCGAGGAAATCATTAAAGAATTCGAAACCGCCAATCCGAACATCAAAGTCGATTACTTAGGCGTACCGGGAGATCTTGCAGCGTACGAGCAGAAGCTCAACGTAGCGATCGCTTCCAACCAAGCGCCGGATATTACGAACAACTTCAAAGCGGAGTACATCACTCGCGGAGTTCTCGAGCCGCTCGATACTTACTTCGACGGCTGGGATCAGAAGGATCTCATTGCTCCGGGCACGATCGAAAGCAACCGCCTGCTCGATACGAAGGAAGGCAAGCTGTACGCGATACCTTACAGTTCGCAAACTTGGAACATGTGGCTTCGTCCGGACTGGTTCGCGGAAGCGGGCATGCCGATCCCGGAAACTTGGGACCAATTTTTCGATGCCGTCGCCAAGCTGACGGATAAATCCAAAGACCGTTACGGACTCAGCATCCGCGGCGGCGCAGGCAGCGCCAACACGTTAGAAATGCTCATGTACGCTTACTCCGGTATCAAAGATTACTTCACCGCTGACGGCAAAGCGACGATTAACGATCCGTTGCACGTCGAATTCGTGGACAAGTATCTTGGCGCTTATAACGTCTATACGCCGGAAGACGATTTGAACAAAGGCTGGACCGAGCTTGCCGCAACGTACCAATCGGGCAAAGCGGCTATCGTCGTGCACAACCTCGGTTCCGCAAGCTCCCACGAGAAAGCTTTCGGAGGAGACTATACGAAGTTCCAAGCCGCTCCGTTCCCGAAATCCGTTAAAGGCACGCAAGGCCACCCGGGCCTCATGCCGCTCGGCCTTACGATGTCCAAGACGGCGAAAGACAAAGACGCGGTATGGAAGTTCATGACGTTCTACCTGTCCAAAGACGTGAACAGCCGTTACAGCAAGCTCTACGGCGAAATTCCGGCTAACTTGGACGCAGCGAAAGACGCTTGGGTGCAAGACTTGCCGTACATGAAATCCGCTGCGGATTTGCTCGCTTCCCCGGATACGTCCTTCGCAGGTACGCCGTATTACTTGCCGGGCTATAACAACGTACAGAAAACGGTCGAACCGATGATTCAGAAAGTCATGGCTAAGAAAATGACGGCCCAAGAGATGTTGAACGAATGGGCTAAGCTGCTGGAAGCGGAAAAAGCCGCACAAGCTGCCGCGAAATAATTGTATTCGGGCTCCGCGGGAGGAAATGATTCCGCGGGGCCCTTTTCTTCATAAGAGAGGAGCAAGACGAAATGAGCAACCTATCCACGCAACCTGCACGGCCTTGGCAAGCCGACACCGAAGACGGCTGCTATCGCAATCCGATCTTGTTCGCGGACTATTCCGATCCCGACGTCATACGCGTCGGAGAAGATTTCTATATGATCTCCTCCAGCTTCAACAGCACTCCGGGATTGCCGGTGCTTCATTCCAAAGATTTGGTCAACTGGACGATCATCGGACACGCCGTAGATACTTTGCCAAGCGATTACGACTATGACCGGGTGCGACATGCGGACGGCATTTGGGCTCCGAGCTTGCGTTATCATGACGGGAAATTCTGGATTTACGTGAGCATGCCGGACGAAGGCGTCTTCATGACGAACGCGAGCGACCCTTCCGGTCCCTGGTCCCCCCTTCATCTCGTCAAGGAAGTGAAAGGCTGGATCGATCCTTGTCCGCTCTGGGACGACGACGGCAACGCCTATCTCGTCCACGGCTTCGCAATGAGCCGCAGCGGCATTAAGAGCAAGCTGCAGATTTGCGCCATGTCCGCGGACGGACGCGAGCTTCTCGACGATGGACGGATCGTATACGACGGCACGGTCGACAATCCGACGATCGAAGGACCGAAGCTGTACAAGCGAAACGGATTCTACTATATATTCGCACCGGCGGGAGGCGTCGAAACCGGTTGGCAGCTTGTCCTCCGTGCCAAGGATATCCGGGGACCTTACGAGTGGAAAAACGTGCTTCATCAAGGGAACACCGAGATCAACGGGCCCCATCAGGGAGGATACGTCGAGCTGGAATCGGGGGAAAGCTGGTTCCTCCATTTCCAAGACCGCGAAGCGTATGGACGAATCGTTCATCTTCAACCGATGAGCTGGGTGGACGATTGGCCTCTCATGGGCGTGGATACGAACGGAGACGGGATCGGGGAACCGGTGCTGCGCTATCGCAAGCCCGACGTCGGCGCAGTATGGCCGGTTGCGGTGCCTCAAGCCGATGATGATTTCGAAGGATCCGAGTTGGGCTTGCAGTGGCAATGGCAAGCGAACCGGAAGCCGGAGTGGCATTCGCTCGAAGCTCGTCCAGGCTGGCTTCGGCTTTATGGGGTACCCGTTCCGGGATACGGCACGTTGTTCGACGCTCCGAACGTCCTGTGCCAGAAGTTCGCGGCGCCTATCTTTACCGCGACGGTCAAACTATCGATTCCGGTCGACCGCAGCGGCTTCCGCGCCGGTCTCACGGTATTAGGGCACAGCTTCCGATCCATGTCCTTCTACTGCGGCGAACAAGGGATCTCTCTCGCTTTGACCGCGGGGAACGGAAAAAAAGGCGAAGTCTCCAACGAGAGCATCGTCATGGAAATTCCGGTCGACGGAGTTGCGACGGACTGGCTGCTTCGCGTGAGAGTATCCGAGGGAGCAAAGTGTACGTTCCAATATAGCAACGACTCCGGGGCTACTTTCCTTCCTCTCGGGTACGAGTTCGCGGCAAGCGCCGGCGGCTGGGTCGGTGCGAAAATCGGCTTGTTCTGCCTCGCGCTGAATGGAGCTCCTAAAGACGGATATGCGGACTTTGATTGGATTAAGTTCGAATAGGAGCTAAAATGCAAAGATGCTAATCCCGCTTGCGCGGTTGATTAGCATCTTTTATTTGTTCAGTCCCATCGATGGCCGTATTTCTCTAGCCGAGGGTGCAGCCTATCCGGTTCCGCAGATAACACTAAACGAATCTTTACGATCCACTCCTCGAAGGAAGAGAACGAAGAGAACAGATTCGCCGTCTCCGGCGTGACATAAAGAAAATGCGGGGCTGGCAGCGTTTCGGTCAAATGTCGCAGGGCGGCATCGATCGGAGTGTATTTTTTGCGTTTGCCTTCCCAACCGTCGATCGATACTTTGTCGTTCTCTCTGTCCCGCGCCCATTCGTTCAGTCGCTTTTCCCGTTTGTAGTATGCGCTGATCGGGTCCTTGGACATTCTTCTCATCGTTTCCTCGTGGATCGGGTACAGCACAAGCTTCTTGAAGGAACGGGAATCCGCGGTCTCGACAGCAACGTCCAGTTCCTCGTCTGTCGTATACTCGAACGAATCGTAGTAGATCATCGTGCCCGAGCTCCGTTCGATCGGCGGCTCGTAGCCGAAGGGGACTTTCTGCGCTTGCATAGGAATGGCCTGCCTTTACGGTTTGATGTCTGGGAACATGCGCGTCATATTGGTTCAGTGTAACAGTTACATTGTTTTCCAACAACATTCGTCTATAGGCAGCAAAAATCGGCGACCTGATCCCGAAATGGATACCGGGAGTTAATCGCCGATTCGTCTATTGCGACTATCGTAATGTTTTTAACGCACCGCTCCACGCGATCACTTGATCCAACATGGCGTTGACGTTGTTAAGGTGAAGCTCGGCCGGTTTGAACACCGAACCGTTCTCGAAATCCGTGAACAACGATAAGGTCGGATGCACTCGAACGTCGGCG
This sequence comes from Cohnella cholangitidis, assembly GCF_014107495.1. GTDB lineage: Bacteria > Bacillota > Bacilli > Paenibacillales > Paenibacillaceae > Cohnella > Cohnella cholangitidis. The sequence continues at coordinate 5,521,860 of NZ_CP041969.1, read as the reverse complement.
ACTTGCAGCTCGCCTAATATGCCGCGCAAATGCTCCGCCGCACGCGCTCCGCCCGTCGACCCGTAGCTTACGATTCCTGCCGCTTTATTGTTCCACTCGTCGCGAGCCAGATCGAGCGCGTTCTTCAATGCGCCGGTAATGCTGTGATTGTACTCCTGGACGATGAAGACGAATCCATCCAAGCTGGACAGCTTCTCAGACCACGCCTTTAAACCCGGCTCTTGACCCGTACCTACTCCTAGGAAGGGAAGATTGAATTCCGCGATATCGACGATTTCATAATCCGCCGAACCATGCTTGTCTGCAATTCCTTTCACCCATTGCCCGACTTGCGGACTTACCCGCCCTTGACGGGTGCTTCCTAGAATAATGCCTATTTTTAAGTTTGCCATTGTCAATTCCTCCTTAGCTTCGATAGACCACTAATCCACTCGTATAACTCATTAATATAGATTACACAAGTATTTAGAAATCTATGCAGAGGAGAGGTTGATTAGCCGTGCCGACTAAGCGAACGATCCCTGGGAGCCAGCTTCAGCAACCGCTAAGTGCAGAATATACAGCTAATTTTATCGAAACTCGCCATTTCAGCACCTAAGTGGAAAAAGTGCAATTAGATGTTCGGCAACTCACTCGAATCGGACTATCCGGCGGAATTAATTGTATGTTCTACACTTAGTCTCTTTTGCGAATAAGCGAGCTGCGGTCTAAATGTATGTTTTGCATCTAGGCAACAGTTTATGTGTCTTCTTGTAACGATTTCTATTGATTACCAAGTGCTAAGGAGTCACAATGGAAGAAGTATCTATTCTATTAAAGTGAGGATGAGATTAATGAGAGACAAGCTTAAAGGTTTAGCAGTAGGCTTATTGATCGGCTCGCTCGTGACGGGCTCCATGGCTTACGCCGCTAACAGCAAGACGATTAACGTGATTTTGCAAGATTTGAAGTTCAAGCTCGACGGCACGGTTAAGCCTAACGCTAGCTCAACAGGGATTATCTATAAGGATACGGTATACGTTCCGATCAAATCCGTTGCCGGAGTGACCGGCAAACCCGTGACTTTCGATAAAAAGACCGGAACGGTGTCGATCGGCATCTCGGAAATCGCAAAATACAAAGGCGGTGCGATCACGCCTAGAGAATACGATGCCTTTGTGGCGGCGAGTACCTTCTACTTCGGACAACCCGCGCCAACGGACCAAGAGGCAGCTGTTAAGCAATTGATCGCCCTAAAGCTGCTTGCCGCGAAGAAAGAAAAAGCCTTAAGCAAGGAAGCGAATGCCTCGGTTGCTTCCGCCCTGCAACAAGTTAAAGCTTATTTCGGCGCCGACGAAGAATTTGCCAGCCGGTTGAAAGACGCCAATCTGACCGAAGCGGAGCTCAAGCTCTTCATTAAGCAACAGTTTCTGGCCGGCAAAGCGCTCGAGGACATGATCGACAACACAACTTTGCAAGCCGAATACGATCGCCAACGCAAAGCGGACTCCGCCGCTTTCGTAACCGCAAGCGTTCGCCATATCCTGATCTCGACGACGAATGCTCAGACCGGCGAATCTATTCGCAAGGATGATGAAGCACTGTCGCGCGCCAAGGAAGTTCAGGAGAAGCTTAAAGCAGGCGGCGACTTCACCGCTCTAGCCAAAGAATATTCGGACGATCCGGGCTCCAAAGATTCCGGCGGCCTTTATGCCGATTCGCAGCTGACCGATTTCGTCGAACCGTTCAAAAAAGCGGGAGCCGAGCTGGCGCTTAACCAGATCAGCGATCCGGTTAAAACCGAGTACGGCTACCACATCATGAAAGTCGAAGCACGTACCGTCCATACGCTTGACCAAGTCAAAGACGAGCTGAAATCAAGTTTAATTAACGTTACTTATCAGAATTATATTAGTAATGAGGTTCCTAAATTGATTACGTCGATTAAGGTTCCGGATAAAAAATAAGAGATAGCAATGGCTACTTCTGGTTGGCTTAGTTGCGGTTGATAAATGGAAATCTACAGTTAATTGATTACTATTCATCTAACAGGATGAAATAACAGGATAAATACAGTTATTTTCTTTATTCGAACACGATTTCGGCTCGGATGCTTAGAAATAACTGTAGATTTCCTGTTATTTTCAGAATGAGGGCAATCTTCACGAAAAATAAATGTATATATCCATTTAAGTGTTGGTTCAAGGGATAGATGGCTTCTTTCTACTCAATTCACTAGAAGGAAGAACCAGATACAACAGCTTTTTTCAGTTACGACGTTAAGGGAGGCCGCGATGAACGAGACCGCATTTGACGAACCATTATTTGCAAGCTTGAAGCCGGGCTTAACCTCGTTCTGTTACCGAATGCTAGGCTCCATGGACGATGCGGACGATGCCGTTCAAGAGACGAGTATTCGGGTCTGGCAGAGCTGGAGCACGTTCAGACAGGATTCCTCGTTCAAAACTTGGGTCTATCGGATTGCCTCCAACCTGTGCTTGGACAAGCTGAGACAATCCAAACGCCGCGCGCTTCCCGTTGACCTGTTCGACCCGGCCGTCGCCATCGTCGAGCCGCGCGACACGCTGCCGGACTCTGCCTGGATCTGGCCGTCTCCCGACTTTGGGGGCAATCCGGAGGATCGGCTCGTCCGCAAAGATACCCTTCAACTGTGCTTCATCGCTCTCCTGCAGACCTTGCCTCCGCGGCAGCGCGCGGTACTCATTTTGAAGGATGTATTTGAATGGTCCTCCAAGCAGATCGCGGAAACGTTGGCGATGTCGCCGGCAGCGGTGAACAGCGCCTTGCAAAGAGCCCGAGAGACGATGGACCGGGCGCAGCTTCGCTCGGATGAACTCAGCAGCATGGACGTTCAACCGGAGCAGCAGCTGCTGTCCCGGTATGTGGAGGCCTTCGAGCAATTCGATATTGCTGCGCTCGTCGCGTTGTTCCACGAGGAAGGCTGCATGTCGATGCCGCCCTTCAAGATGTGGATCCGCGGCATGGAAGATTTGTCCGCCTTCTATTCGCTTACTCGCTGGCATTGCGAAGGTTCGCGATTTGTGCCCATTACGTTGAATGGCGGTTATCCGGCGTTGGCCCAGTATATGCCGGACAAAGAGGGCTCTGGCCTGGTCCCCTGGGGCATCCACGTCATCGAAACCAAAGAAAATCAAATCCTGCACGTTCAAAACTTCATTCATACGCCATTATTTTCGCGATTTGGGCTGCCTGAGCGAATTGACCATTCGTTTATTTGAAAATTTGGAAATCATATAGCTTTAAACGCCATGCCAGCATTTGTTATTTTTGATCTTAAGAACTACACTATCCTAACTCAATACCAAGTTATTTTTCAAAATTTACGCTTCCGAATCCATGAAACCGATGAATTCCCGGATCGGCTGTCGTCTATATAAACGAAGGCATAAATGAACACAAACTAATTTGACGAAGAGGTGTCTTGAAAATGGCATTAACGTCCGCATTCACGAGCTTCAACCTGCCTGTAAAAAACGTAGAACAATCGAAAGCGTTCTTCACCGGACTCGGATTCGAACTCAACCCGCAATTCCCCGATAACGAGAATTCGGTAGCCATCGTGATCGGCGAAAACCTGCAGGTCATGCTGATCAATCAAGCATTCTTTAATACTCTCACGGAGAAGGAATCCGTCGATACGAGCAAGTATGCGCAGATGACGATCGCATTGGCCTTCGAGAGCCGGGAAAAGGTCGATGAAATCGTGAATACCGCGGTCTCCTTGGGCGGGAAATTGCACGCTGAACCTGAAGATCATGGGTTCATGTATCATTGGGGCTTCGTGGACTTGGACGGCCATCTGTGGGCCATTAACTACATGAACATGGATGCGGCACAAGGTTAAGGCTAACGGAGAGCACGCTCGTACTAGGGTTCAAAAAGAAAGACGCCGGGCATCTTCCCCGGCGTCTTCTTCACGATGATTAGACTGGTAACGCCTCACTAAGCCCCCATGGGCAGTTTTGCGACAAAACACAGTATGTACAACATAAAGAAAACAATAGTTCTCAACAGCGCGGTTCCTCTTAGGCCGCGTCTTTTGCATTTACTCAATAACGAACGATAAAATATATTTTACCCGGGTAATATTGATTCCTTATTTTTATCCGGGTATAATTAATGAGGTAATTAGAGAGGAGGTCAGCATGAGAAATGGCCCTAACGCGCTTATACTGCACGGCATTTTTGGGTGTGAGAGTCGTAGCCAGCGGTTCGTTACAGCACGTTGTTACTACAGTGAAGGATGCTCTGGATGACAGAGACCTCACACAGTTGCTTTTATTTGACGATTCCACGGGGAAGCCAGTAGATGTTGATTTTCGCGGGAAGACAGATGATGTGCTCAAACGATTAGGAGAACCGTTTGGTGACTTACCCGGTAAGGAAGTGAATCACCAGCTTTCACGGCGGGTCGGCCGACCCAAGCTGGGGGTTGTATCCGGTGAGGTTACGTTATTGCCACGGCATTGGGAATGGCTCAAGAGTCAACCTGGAGGGCGTCGGTAACATTACGAAAACTCATTGATGAGGCTCGCCGTGCTGGAGAAAAACAGAGCAATATCCGAGAGTCGCAAGAAGCAACGTATAACTTTATGACAGCTATGGCCGGGAACTTCCATCAATACGAAGAAGCTCTGCGGGCACTGTATGCTAGTGATTTGGATCGTTTTTACCACTTCATCGATGACTGGGCACCTGATATCAGAAACCATGTCAAAAGATTAGCCGCTAATGCATTCCCTACATCGAACCATCGCAACGCGCAGGCATGAGGTTCATGCAACGAGGCATTAAGGGCAGCATCGTCATGTTGAACCTGCTGCGTTTTCGCGATGTTGCCGATTATATAGCCAATCCTGAACTAACACCGGAGAACCCAATCAGCGGTGCCGAAGCTTTCAACCGTTATATTGAGTACACCCTCCCGTTTCTCCGTGAAAGCGGAGGTCATCAAGACTACCTGGCCGGTATCGGGCATCGGACTGCAGCGATCGAAGATTCACGCCTTCTGCCTATGGCAGATCTTCCGATACCGAATTAATTGGAGGAGAACATGATCATGAACATTCTGAAAGTCAACGGCATTGATTTGGCCTATGACAGTTTCGGTAACGAAAATGACGAGGCTATTATCCTAATCGCCGGGCTTGGAACCCAGATGATCCGATGGACGGATCCGTTTTGTCGGATATTAGCAGCGCGGGGCTTTCGCGTGATCCGCTTTGACAATCGCGACGTAGGTTGCTCGACACACTTTAGCCATTATCGGGCGCTGGATTTTGACGCACTGGCGACTGCTCTCATGTCAGGACAGCGACCGGACATCCCTTACACTCTAGATGACATGTCCAACGACGCTATCGGACTGCTCGATGCCCTTTCAATTGACCAGGCACATTTCGTTGGCAGGTCGATGGGCGGAATGATCGCCCAGATTGCAGCCAGCGAGTACCCTGAACGAGTTTTATCACTCACCTCCATTATGTCTAGTTCCGGTAATCCCACCCTTCCGCAAGCTTCCCCGGATGTCATGGCGATGATGACTAAACCGGCGCCGAACCCCTTCGAGGATGAAGCAGGATTTTTGGCGCACAGCCTCTCATTTGCCAAACGCATCGCCGGTACTGGCTATCCGTTTGAAGAAGACGCTTATCGGGCACTCATTCTGGAGGAAGTCCGGCGAGCCTACGATCCAGGCAGTGTCGGACGACAAATTGCTGCGATCGCCGTCTCCGGTGACCGTCGTCCGCGGCTGGCGACCATAAAAGTACCAGCACTTGTCATTCATGGGGTGGACGATCCCCTGTTCGTCCCGGCGTGTGGAGAGGACACGGCTTCTGCCATCCCGGGCGCTGAGCTAATGTTGGTTGACGGCATGGGACACGACCTGCCGCACCAACTGTACAAAGTAACCGCTGATGGCATAGAGCGAACGCTCGTCGCAATTGACTCGCGTTACCTGAATAGCAACCAGCCGGAGTCCCGCGGTGCCCAATGGAGCTGAGTAGGTCCGGCTCGGGGGCGCAGCGCTGATCAATTTGCACCCTTGGCGCATACGAACCGGGTGGAAGCGGCAGTGCTCTTGGAAAGGTTATTGAATCAGCTCCATTTCATCAATTAAAGGGCTTCCTAACAGAGACTCCATTTGAACGTATATGTGGAAACGATCGAATAAGCGCCGGTCTCATGATAACATCGTGAACCGGCGCTATTCCTGTGGGGATTTTTCCAAACTTATTTTCTGCTGACGGCAACCTTCGCCTCGCTTTTGGCTTAATCGATAAAATGAATAGCGTACAAGAACCTCTTCAGCATAACTGCCGCCTCCGCGCGTGTCGCGTAGGCCTTCGGCACGAATCTCCCGTCGGCCGTCCCTTGCAGGATGCCGGCTTCCGACGCTCGGGCTACCGACGCTTGCGCCCAGGACGCGATAGCCTCGCGATCCGCGTATCCTGATGTCGGTTCGGTCGCTTGCCCCGTATAACCGGCAAGAGTCAGAGCGCCGTCGATCATGACGGCCATCTGCTCGCGGGTGATCGGATCGTTCGGAGCGAACCTATCCGAAGAGACTCCGCTTACCAGGCCTCCCTCCACAGCGGCCTTTACCATAGGCGCGTACCATGCGGATGCGGAGACGTCAGCAAACCGGACACCGTCCTCGCCCTCTTTTGCCGTCAACCCCAGCCCGCGAACGAGCATCGCGGAAAATTCGGCGCGAGTCAGCGTACTGGCCGGCGCAAAACGGTCGGCTGTTACGCCGTTCACGAGCAGCTTGGAAGCCAGCAGCTCCGCGTCCGTCTTCGCCCAATGTCCTTGGAGGTCCGCGAACTGTCGGGCTTTCACGTCCACTACGGTGAAGAAGCTGTTGTGAGGCACGTTCAGAGCCGCCTCCGTCGTACCGTTCGGCCCGGCTAGCAGCCTAGTCGGAACGAAAGAGACTTGGCTGTTCGCCCGGTCGTAGTACACTGCGACCAGATTGCGATCAGCTGTTCCTCCCGCCAGCTGGATGGACCGAGCGACGTACATTCCCCCGAACTCCCGCACTTCCAACGTCTGCCCGTTCGCTTCGAGCGTTACTTTGAAATCGATGACGTCGGATTGGACGGCAAATCCTTGGGAGACACCGATCCGTTCGATCTCGCGGCGTATGTCCTGGCCGGACCGCTCTTGGACGATACTCACGGTCATAGCCGACACATCCGTACCCAGGCGCTTGGCCAGAGCGGCCAGATCAAGCAAGCTAACCGGAAGTCGGTAGCTGGAGTCATTCAGCTTCGTCTCGACAACCGAGTTCGGATAAGCTTTGGCGATTTCCGCGATCCAGGCAGCCGGGAACTTCGTTTGCACGGCCGCTTCCCGATCGTCGACGATGATCTCGATCGTCGTATTCTTCATACTCTTCAACGCCTCTAGCACTTGCTCTCTTATTCGTTCGGATAGTTGTATCCGTTCGATTGCCGTCCCGTCGGGACGCGATGTCCGTTCGATGTCGGACGAATCGACGCGGACGATTATCCCGCCTGCCGGTTGCACCGTTACGGTCGTTCGAGAAGTCGGGGGGCGATCGGGAACGATCGGCGCCGACGGACCAGGGTTGCCGGAGCTGATGCCGTTGACGATAACGGACTTCGCCGTTTCGTTACCTGCGCCATCCTGGGCGTAAACGGTATAATCGCCATTAACGGTAACGGTGAATTGCGACGCGGCCATCAGATCAGTTCCGCTTGTTCCGCCGGCAAATTCTGCGGTACTAACGTTTCCCGGCAGCCATCTTAGCGCCGTTAACATATTGCCCGAGGCTTCTCCGTACACGTTGGCCGTCACGCTGACGACCTGACGCGAAGATCCGTTCGGCGAGGTCGACAACGTAATTTCGGGTGGAATCGCCACGATACGAATTCCGCCCGTTGCCGGAGCGACATACGCTAACGGCGCTGCCCCGCCGGATACGCGATCAATGCCCGCGCCGGCCGGGAGCTCTAACGCGTTCGCAGCCTCCAGGCCGTCCGTGTCTGCAAGTCCCGCAGGTACTTTGTATTCGAAAGTAAGTTCTGTGATCGCCGTGCCGAGGGCTCCCGTGTAGGGTGCATACACCGTTTGGGTGACCGAATCGGCGCCTACCCGGAGCGGAAGGACCGGCATACCGGTCACCGTGACCTCGTACCCGTAAAACACCGTAAACCGCAGCGTATCGCCTGCACCGTAAAGACCGTTTGCCGGCGCCGTCAAGACTAGTCCGACCCATGCGGCTTCGAATCTCGCCATGGCTTTGGTCAACGCGACCACGGCGTCGCTTAACCGATCTCCGGTTTGGTTGGCGGCGGCGTCGACGATCGCCTGGGCATCGTCGATCGCGCTTTGCAGCGCGGAGCGAGCCGAACCGGATGCTTCCCCGACGCCCGCGCCTTCGGGATGGTCCGCCAGCGCTTGCCGCGCATCGGATAACAAGGCTGCTAACGCCGCGGGATTCCCCGCCGGGATAATCGCTGCCTCGAACGATGCCAGCGCCGCATTCAGATCGGCAATAGCCTCGGCCAACTGTGTATCAGTGTAATTCGCGGCTTGATTGAAAATCTGTTGCGCTGCCGCGATGGAAGCCTGCAATGCGTTAAAATCACCGATTAACGTCTGCCCCACGCCCGTTCCCGCGGGGTGATCGGCGAGCGCTTGATTCGCCTCACCGATTTTCTGTCCTAACGCGGCTGCATCGCCAGCCGAAATCAGCGTAGCCTCGAATGCCATGATTGCGCCGTTCAGATCCGCGACCGCCGAATCGAGTTGCGTCTGCGTCCGATTAGCCGAATCGTCGAAGATCGCCTGCGCCGCGTTAATTGCGCTTAGCAGTGTCTGCGATCCGTCCCGACGCTTCTCCCACGTTCGTGCCCTCGGGATGGTCCGTCAGCGCTTGCCGTGCATCACCCAACTTCGTACCCAGCGCTGCGGATTCCCGCCGGAACGATCACGGCTCCAAAGCGATTGCGCCGTTCAGATCCGCGACCGCCGAATCGATTGCGTCTGCGTCCGATTAGCCGCATCGTCGAAGATCGCCTGCGCCGCGTTAATCGCTTAGCAGCGTCTGCTGGATCCGTCCCGACGCTTCTCCCACGTTCGTGCCCTCGGGATGGTCCGTCAGCGCTTGCCGTGCATCACCCAACTTCGTACCCAGCGCCGCAGCATTCCCCGCCGGAACGATCACGGCTCCAAACGCAGTAACCGCGCCGTTCAAATCCGCGACCGCCGTGTTCAATTGGCCTTGCGTCCGATTAGCCGCATCGTCGAAGATCGCCTGCGCCGCGTTAATCGCGTTTAGCAGCGTCGTGCGATCCGCACCGGACGTCTCTCCCACGTTCGTGCCCTCGGGATGGTCCGTCAGCGCTTGCCGTGCATCACCCAACTTCGTACCCAGCGCCGCAGCATTCCCCGCCGGAACGATCACGGCTCCAAACGCAGTAACCGCGCCGTTCAAATCCGCGACCGCCGTGTTCAATTGGCCTTGCGTCCGATTAGCCGCATCGTCGAAGATCGCCTGCGCCGCGTTAATCGCGTTTAGCAGCGTCGTGCGATCCGCACCGGACGTCTCTCCCACGTTCGTGCCCTCGGGATGGTCCGTCAGCGCTTGCCGTGCATCACCCAACTTCGTACCCAGCGCCGCAGCATTCCCCGCCGGAACGATCACGGCTCCAAACGCAGTAACCGCGCCGTTCAAATCCGCGACCGCCGTGTTCAATTGGCCTTGCGTCCGATTAGCCGCATCGTCGAAGATCGCCTGCGCCGCGTTAATCGCGTTTAGCAGCGTCGTGCGATCCGCACCGGACGTCTCTCCCACGTTCGTGCCCTCGGGATGGTCCGTCAGCGCTTGCCGCGCATCACCCAACTTCGCACCCAGCGCCGCAGCATTCCCCGCCTGAATGATTTTTGCCTCGAATGTGTCTATCGCGAAGTCCAGGACCGCGATCGCGCCATCGAGCTGAGTCTGCGTGTAATTCGCAGCCTGATTGAACACGTTCTGCGCTGTGTCGACGGCAGCCTTCAAGGCGTAATAATCACCGCTTAACGTCTGTCCCACGCCCGTACCCGCGGGATGATCCGTCAGCGCCTGATTCGCTTCTACGATTTTCGACCCTAGCGCGGTCGCACTCCCCGCCTGAATCAGCGTAGCCTTGAACGCAACGATCGCCGCGTTCAAGTCCGCAGCGGCGGCATCGAGCGGAGCCTGCGTATAATTGGCGGCCTGGCTGTAAACTTGCTGCGCCGCGTTCACCGCGACTTGCAAAGCGGAGCGAGCTCCGACGGTAGTCTGCCCTACGTTCGTGCCCGCGGGATGGTCCGCAAGCGCCTGATTCGCTTCCGTGATCTTCGATCCTAATGCGGTGGCATCGCCAGCTTGGACGATCGCGGCTTCGAAAGTCGAAATCGCCGTTCCGAGCGGAGCGGCCGCGGAGGTCAGGTCTGAGGCTACGGTCGCGTTCCCGATCCCGTCGATGAAGAGCCTGGCTGCGGCGTGCGCGTTGGTCAAGTCCGCATGAGCGGTCGCAGACACTTGTCCTACGCCGGTACCTGGCAAGTGATCTTTCAATAGAGATTTGGCTGTCTCTACCCCTTGGAACAACGCCGTTCCATCGACGAAAGCGTATCCTCTGCTCGCCGCAAGAGTCGCCGCCGGGGAATTCGCGATTGCGAAAATTTTCATATTGGCGGGATTTTCATGAAAGGCCGTTGCTCCGAAGGTCGTCGCAGCCCCCAGTACCGTAACGCTTGTTAGATTGCTCCGAAAGAATGCGTAGTCGGCGACGCTTGTTACTCCAGCCGGAATGACCAGTTTCGCGATCTGATTCGTGTCGAATGCGCCGCCTGATATCGTCTTCAGGTTTTCGTTCAACTTGATCGAAGTTAATTTGTTTCTATAGAAAGCGTAACTACCGATCGAGATCATGCTGTCCGGGAAAACGACGCTCGTCAGCAAATTGCCCTCGAACGCGCTGGCGCCGATCGTCGTCAAGCTTTCCGGAAGATCCACGGAGGAGAGATTATTATTACGAAAAGCATATATTTGTATATTCGCTACGCTGTCCGGAATAGCAACGCTCGTAATTTTCGTTTGTCCCGGCTTGTCCGCATCGAATGCTTCTCTTCCGATGACGGTTACCGGCAATCCCCCTAACGTCGCCGGGATATTCACTCCGAGTTGTCCTCCCGTATAACCCTTAAGGGTAGCCGCAGTTCCTGCAACGGTATAAGAAAACCCGCCTTCTTCCTCAGCGTGCGCAGGTTGAACCTGCGCCAATGAAGTCCATAACACCAACAAAGCCATCCCTAGGCATAAAACCGATTTTCTCATGATCGATCTCCTTTACGTTACACTGCAATCGTCTCCCCTTTCATTGTAGAACCACCAAATAAAAGAATAATGAAAGAATTCGACAACATTCGTGTAAAATCAAGCCTTTTCCGGTATCAAAAATAATTTAAAACCGCGAGTCACGCTGCTTAACATCCCTCGAATCTATTTACGCAACCTTGTAACGAGAATGGTTGTCGATTCAAATAACCTCAAATACGCAATTTCCATCGTGAGCGAGGTGCGGACATTGAATGGGGACGAGCAGATGCTGCAGTGGAATCGAGCGGCAGTCGAAGTATCGGATATTCGCCATAAAGTGCTGTGGGAAGGGCAAGACCTGCTCTCTTACCGGTTGCCGGCGAACGTTTTCCTATTCGTGGTGAGCGGCAGCGCCTACGTGCACCTAAACTAACGTAAATGTTATCTCAAGCAGCAGTATCTCCTGCACGCTGGCAAAGGCATGAGCGTCTAAGTTATGCCCGCCAAGCATGAGTTTACTTGTGTTCTATCATGTGATCCTTCCGGAGCCCGGGCTCGAATTGGATGATCTTGTTGAATCTTCGAAGCATAACAATCAAGAAACAGGGGGAGGGGGAAGGGCTTTAAATCAATGGATTAACGCCGGAGGCGGAAAGGGTTAAGATCGTACCTGGCGGTGACGTTGCATATTCGGTCGCTGTTAATACTTTTCCTGCATTATCGTAAGTGTACGTCGCTAAAATATTCGTCTGCGGGACGGCATTAACCGTATTCGTTTTTAAAGATCAACCAGAAATGTCTATTGCCCTAATAATACAAAAAACCGCCCTTCAATAAACGGAGGAATTACCCCCCATCTACTAAAGCAACGGTTTCTCTTCAATTAAACATTTACCGAACGCTCAACCAGCCATCCTCTTCCGCCAGCTCGATAAAGACGGGACGTTCGTCCGGCGTGCTGTTCGGGGTGTGAAGCGCGAGCAGGATTCGACCGTCGAACGTACGGAAGATCATGCCGTGGCCGCCGTCGTTTTCGAAGATCGGTTCCGGTTCCTGAACCCACGGCCCGAGAATGTCGCCGGACGTCGATCGCGCGATCCCTTGCGCATAGCGTCCTTGGCGGAAGCTGGACCATAACAGCAGCAATTCGCCGTTGTCGCAGCGATAAGCGTACGGACCGTCCGTAACGTAGCCCGCTCTCCCCTTGACCGGATCGACCCAAGGGGCATCCTGCGCGGAGAATAGCAAGATCGGCTCTCCGACCGGTTTGTCCAACTCCGGCGTCAAACGCAGCGCGCAGACGGTTCCGTTCTTGACTTGCACCCACTCATGACAGAAGACGATCCAAGGCGTGCCTTCCGCGTCTACATACAAGGTTCCGTCCAAGCATTCCCAATCGCGGGGAGTGACCGGCCCGTCGCTAAGAGGACGGAATGGCCCGAGCGGACGATCGGCAACCAAGATTTGCGTTCCCCTGCACACGCCTTCCGCCTTGAACGTGGCGAACATATAATATTTGCCTTGATATGCGTGCACTTCAGGAGCCCAATAGTTCGTATCGGACCAGAAATCGGGGTCGGGGCGGAATGCCGGGAACGGCCCCTCCCAATCCGCCAAGTCCCGGCTCGTGTACACATCGAACCCAATGGCCTTGCCCTTCCAAATATCCGGATCGGTAGAACCGTACAAATAATAGCAGCCTTCGCTTTCTTGCTTGAGGACGAAAGGGTCGCGCATTTGGATTTGTTCCTTAGTCAACGTCATGCCAAACATTCCTTTCTCTATCTATAGTTACTCATAAGTTGGTAGAATTACACCCGGAGCCGATTCTACTACGAAGCTGCCATTCTCGTACCGCAACGTCTCGTTACCCTCGGCTCGGAATGGAATGTCACGCTCTTCGAATCGCAAAATTCCCTCCACCGGCCGGACGGACATGCCGACGATTCGGCGCAAGGCTCCCGACCGATCCGTCACGACCCGAGTGCCTGCCGGGAAGCGGCTCAACAATCTGCCGTCTTGATAGATGGAACAGCTCTCCCGCGTATTGTGAAGCTCGTATACAATACCATCTACCTTCCGGCTGTACGCCGTTTCATCCGCTAACTTCTCGCCATGATCCAACGTCTGCGGCATCAACCCGGTGAACCAGAGCTCGCCCTCCGGCGTCGGCAAGATGCCGCTCAATCTCTCTATATAATCCAGAACGCATAGAATAGCCGGGGAATAAGTCTCCGTATATCCTTCTTCTCCCGTCCATGGACTTAAACACTGGCCGAACCGGGTCATGCGCGAGATCGCCGAGACGATCGGCTGCATGGCCCAAGTCAGCTCGACATGTCGTCCGTGCGCTTCGAACGCATGCGGAGCCCGGATCAGGCTTAAGAAATTGACGGCTCCCGCCCAAGTATTGTAGCTCGTAAACGGATCGAAGCGAGGATCGTCCATGGCGACGGACGTAAACGGATATTTCGCGAAAAATTTCCGCGTATTCAGCAAATAGCGCGACAACGAGGAAGCGAAGAACTCGTCGTCCCCTACCTCGCAAGCGAGCACGCGCAACAGGACGTCGGTCTGAATCCGGTTGAATCTGCCGTTGTTGTCCACGTCGTAGAAGAACCCGTCCGACTCGTCCAAGCAATGCTCGAACAAGCTTCCGAGCGTATCCGCCGCCTTGTCTTTCCATACCCGCGCCATGTCGTCCCGCCCCAGCTCGGCGGCCATTAACGACAAATATTCGCGGCTGCAATAGACGCTAGCCGTAAGATCCGGGGCAAGCAGCGGCAGGATCGGCGAATTCGGATCGTAGCGCTTCGAATCGTCCTGCTCCGGCGTATCCGGCACGTGCCAGAATCGCGGAGACAAGTCGTGCCCGGTATCGAACGCGCAGAACGCTTCGACGCAGCCCGTTCCCCGGGTATCGCGATACGTCTCCAGCCATTCGTCATACCTCGCTAGAGCGTCGTACATTTTCTGCAAAAACGAGCGGTCCCGTCCGTTCAACAAATAGTGATTCCATGCGCTCCTTGCCGGAGGGGTAACCAATTGAATTTGCTTGAAGACGGGACCGTCCCCCGTCACCTTATAAGGAAGCAAGCCATCCTCGCGCTGCAGCTCGGCAAACTGCGAGAATGTGGCCTGCGCCGTATCCGGGCAAAACCGCGCCAAGATTTCCGCGTTAATCGTGCCCGTGCTTTCCAGCCAGCAGCCGAAATAGACGCCGCCCTCCTGCAAGACGAGCGTGCCCCGCTCGTCCGGCTTGACGCATTCCGCCAGCTTGCCGACGGCATAATCGTGCACCTTCTCCAGCCGATCCGGCGATACGGCGAATTTGACGCCCGAACGGTCGAATTCGGCGTGAAACGACTGCGCGAGTTCCGGGCTCCGCTGCCTCGCATAGGCGAGCGAAATCTTAGCCCTCAGCTTCTCCAATACCGTACTCATGTGCGTAAGCTCCTTAGTCCGATACGTTACCGATTGTATTCGGACGGGCTGTACCCGGTAATCGATTTGAACACCTGGCTGAAATAAGTCGAGTTCTGGAAGCTACCCTCTCGCTGATCTCGTACACCATGTATTTGCCCGTGCCGATCAATTCAATCGCTTTGCGTATTCGATATTTATTGAAATAAGTGACGAAAGGCTCGCCCGTCACCTTCTTGAACAGTTGGCTTAAATAATTGCGGTTCACGTGAAGATTAGCCGCGATCCGTTCCAGCGAAATATCCTCGTGGTAGCACTTTTCGATGTATTCTTTGATGACCCGTTCCACGAGAGAATTGCTTTTTTTGCCGGCCTGATCTTCCCGGATTTGAGCCATCAACCGATCGAACGCCACGTCCATCCCGTCCAGCATTTGCCTGACGGAACCCGCCCGGTTCAGCTTAAGCAACAGTTCTTCCAATCCGGGGCCTACCGATTCCTCCTGTATCTCGGACGTTTGCGCGGCCGTCCACAAGGCGCTTGCGATGCCGGAACAAACCCCTTTGCATACCGGAAGAGACACGTTGCCGCCCGACAGCTCCTTGCCGAGCTGGTTCCACAGCTCGTGAGCCTGCTGCCACCGTTTCTGAAAGATCGCGTCGTGAAGATAACGAACCGCGTCCATGGACACCATCTTGCCCGGCTCCGTCGTCTCGGATGAATCCGCGAAAGAATATACGCGATTCCACTCGTTCATCTCCGCGATCTCCACCGCGCTGCGGCTTTCCAAGTAAGAATCCATCAATTGATCGTACCCGCCGCGGACGGTCCCGAGCCCCGCCAGCACGGACAGCTTCATGTACTGAAGAATGTTATCCAATATCGCATCCGATAGTTCGACGATGAATCCCTGCCTTGTATCTTCCTGCGTCAGATCGCCTACGAAAATAACGACAAACTCCTGGTCCGAATATTCCAGCACTTCGGCGGACAGGAGCGGATGGTTTCCCAAATGGGCATTCAGCATTTCTCGGATAATGTTCCCCGTCCCGAATCGCAACAACTGCCAATCTCTCTCTTCCCTTCGCGCGGAGACGTCGGATCGAACCAGGCTTAGCGTTAATGCTTGGACGGACGGCTGCTCGGGCAAACCCATAAAAGCGATTCTATCGCCCGGAAGTTCGTCACGCCGGTAACGGGTGGACAGTAAATCCCGGAAAAAAGCGTCTTTCATCGACTTCCGCACGATATCTTGCTGCTGCAAGTAGCTGGACAACAGCTCGTCGTGCTCCTTCGATTCGTTCAACTGCTGCAGCACTTCGCGTACGACGAACTCGATCTCCGAAATGCTGGGCGGCTTAAGCAGAAAGTGGTGAATGCCCGTGGATACCGCTTTTCTCGCGTTCGCCAGATCGTCATACCCGCTTAGAATAACGACGGGAACGTCAGGGTCGATCGCATGGATCGCTTCGGTTAACTGAAATCCATCCATAGCGGGCATATAGATATCGGTAATGACGAAATCCGGCCTCAGCTCGCGGAATTTGTCCAAGCCTTCCGCTCCGTCCGCGGCCGTTCCGACAATACGTACGCCCATATCCGTCCACGGGATGTGCTTGAGCAACCCGTTTATCACGTATTCGTCGTCATCGACCAAGAGAATCGTATTCATGGGTAAGGCTCCTTCTTAGTTGTTCCATTTCCTCCTCATGTCCGATCAACGGCAAGTTCATGATCACCTGGGTGCCTCCCTGCTCTCCCGGTACGACCCGCACTCCGTACTTCGGACCGCAATACAGTTGTATCCTATCCATGACGTTGCGAATGCCGATCCCTCCGGTCTTCTGGATATCGAATCCTTCCGGCACCCCGCTTCCGTTATCGGTAATCGTAATGATCAACTGCTCGCCGCCGGCTTCCGCCCGCTGCTCGAAATTGACCTGGACAACCGCTTTCTCGTAGCTCCGGTGTTGGAACCCGTGAATAACCGCATTTTCCAGAAAAGGCTGCAAAACGATCTTCGGAATAATAACGTCCAGCAAATCGCTCTTGACGTTCTCGACGTATTCGATGCTGAAGTTTTGCCGGTACTCCTGTATGGCCATGTAACAGCGGGCGTGAGCCAACTCGTCCCGAACGGGAACGTACCACTTATCGTTGCTGAGCCCGATGCGGAACAGCTTGGACAATTGCTGGACCATCTGGCTAATCTCGTGCGCGTTGTAATCGAGCGCTCGCCAATGGATCAGATCCAAAGTGTTGTATAGAAAATGAGGCTTGATTTGAGCGTGCAGCAACTGGATTTCCGCTTCCCTGCGATCGCGGTGCTCTTGATTCAATTGTCCGATCAACGCCTTCAGCCGATGAACCATGCGATTGAAATGCGTCGTCAGATGAAGATACTCCTGAATGCCGGACGCTCCCATCCGAACGTTGAAATCCCCTTTTTCCACGGTCCGCATGCCTTCCACGATCCTGTAAATGGGAGAAGTCAATTTCCTGGATACCCAGAGGGCAAGCGGAATGGATAGAATAATCAGCCCCGCCAACAGCCCGATGATGAGCATTCGGATCTCTTTGCCGCTCTGCTTAAGCACGTCTTTGGAGATCAGCTGCATGAGCATCCAATACTGCGTGTTCGTATCCGATTGAATGACGCTGTATTTCGAGCCGCCCGATAATTCGCGAACCATCTCGTCTACATTGTTGCGTATTTCGACTCCCTCCGGCAGCACCGAGGCGATATAATGACCGCCGGAGTCCAACACCACGTAGTAATTGCCGTTGTTGGCGAGCGCGGCGCGCTTGTTCAGGATATCGAACAATTTCTTGTCGGGAATGTTGAGCTTGACGATGCCCAGAATTTCGCCTCGGTTGCCGATGATCCGATGAACGTAACTGACCATTCGCATATCGCTTCCGCTGGCCGGATAGTCGTGGGAAGCGATCCAGAATCCGTCAGCTCTATCCATGCGCCCAAGCCAGCCTTGCGTTTGCGCGTCGGCTATCGGATGCATGAATTGACCTTGAAAGGACGAATATCCTGTAAGCCAATCGGTGTACAGTTCAATCGAGTGCAAACCTTCTTTCACCGTGGCCAGCTTCTGAAATTCCTCGTACAACTGACGGCTCTTGGTCACGAAATCATACTCGCTCTCCGGCGGTACCGACAGGTTTTGCTGAACCGATGTGTTCGTCACCAAGAACATGGCCGTATCCTGGATGCCCGCCACGTAATTCGAGAGCTTCTGCGACGTCTCGTCGAGCAGTTCTTTTTTCGTTGCCCGGATTTCGCGGTAGGCAATCTTCGAATAAGTCTCGTAATACACGATTCCCGACACGAGCAGCAGAAGGCTATTGAAACCGATGAAACAAAGCACCATGAGCGTAAAAAGTTTTGTCGGATATTTCATCAGTTTGCGCATCTCTTACAGTCCTCTTCATGAAAAGTCTTTACGACCATTTTAACCTTTCAATCCGGTTGTCGCGATGCCTTGGGTAAAGTATTTCTGCCCTACGAAGAAGATGACAAGGCTTGGTACGATGGACAGAACCGACATGGCGAACACGGCTCCCCAGTTAGAGCTTCCGCTGGAATCGAGGAAGAGACGCAAGCCGAGCGGTACCGTGAATTTCTTAATGTCGCTCAAGTAAATCAATTGACCGAAGAAATCGTCCCAAGTACCCATGAACGTAAAAATCGCGGCCGTCATGAGAGCAGGCAGGCTAAGCGGCATGATGATGCGGAAGTAGAGCGTAAACCAGCCGCAGCCGTCGATTTTCGCGCTCTCGTCCAGTTCTTTCGGGATTCCCCTGATGAATTGGACGATCAAGAAGACGAAGAAGGCATCTCCGACGAACTTAGGCGCCATGAGCGGCAGAAAAGTATCTACCCAGCCGATTTTATGGAACATGATATATTGAGGAATCAGCGTAACGTGTCCCGGGAGCATAATCGTACCTAGCATCAGCGCGAACAGCAGGTTTTTCAGCGGGAAGTTGATTCGCGCGAACGAGAACGCCGCCATGGAAGAGCTCAGAACCGTCCCGATTACGGCTACTACGCACAGCAGCATAGAATTAAGAAAAAACCGTCCGAACTGAATGTTCCGTAGACCGAACCACCCATCCGAATAATGCTCTAACGTAAAGGATGAAGGCCATAAGCCTTTGGAAGTGAAGATTTCCGTAGTCGGTTTCATCGAACTGCTGATCAGCCAGAATACCGGGTATAGCATCAACAGTCCGCACCCCAACACGATCGCATGGAACAGCACGGATTTAAATGGTTTACTGATGGCCATCGTTTAATCCCTCCCATCCGAATAATAAACCCAGTAACGGGAAGTCAAGAACAATAGACCGGTGAAAGCCGCGATAATGACCAGCAGCAACCATGCCATCGCGGAAGCGTATCCCATGTCCAAGAATGTGAAGCCCTTAATATACAAGTATAAGGAATAGAGCAAAGTCGAATTGATCGGACCGCCCGAACCGTTGCTTATAATGAAAGCTTTGGTGAACGTTTGGAACGACTGAATCAACGTAATAGTCAAATTAAAGAAAATAACGGGCGTTAACAGCGGCATCGTGATCTTCGAGAATTTCCGGAAAATGCCGGCCCCGTCTACGGTCGCGGCCTCGTACAGTTCCTGAGGAATCTGCTTGAGCCCGGCCAGGAAAATGATCATGACGGCTCCGAACTGCCATACCGATAATCCGATCAAAGAATAAATCGCGTATTTCGGATCGGCGATCCAATTGGGTCCCTCGATTCCGAAGTAGGCCAGTGCCTGATTGAAAATCCCTTCTTTGTCGAACACTTGCTTCCACAGAACGGATATGGCAACGCTTCCTCCAAGCAGGGAAGGAATGTAGTAGATCGTGCGATATAATCCGAGAAATTTCATTCCTTGATTAAGCAGCATAGCCAGTCCAAGCGCGAATGCCAACCGGAAAGGAACCGATAGCAACACGTATTGGAAAGTAACCTTGATCGAATCGCCCAGCCGGTAATCGTCCGTGAACATCGTCTTATAGTTGTCGAAGCCGATCCATTTCGGTGCCGTAAGCAAGTCATACTTCGTAAAGGACAAATACAAAGATGCGAAGATCGGGCTTAAGTAAAGAAAAAACAAACCGATCAACCATGGCAACAGAAACAAATACCCGGCTGCGTAGGTTTTGTATTTCTGCATATGAGCAGCTCTCCTATCTTAGGAAAGGGGAGCCTTGCATGGGCTCCCCAAACTCCCGTTTTCTCTTGGTGTCGCGTGTAATGCGTATTATTGCGCTTTCGATTTAGCCAGCAGTTTGTCCATTTCCGACATGAATTCTTCGACCGAGGAATCGATCGGCTGAGCGCCGAACGCGATCTTCTCGCTTGTTAGTTGCAACAGCTTAATGAATTCGTTGTCCAGAGGGAATTGCTGATATTCGATTTCGGGAGCTGTGTCGCTTACCAACGAAATGTAATCGTACAACACCTTGTCGACCGGCGTAGCTTGCGCGGACAGTACATCCCGTATTTTGCCTGCCGGCGGAACGCCGCGCGTGCTGCCCAAGATCACTCCCGCTTCGGGATCGTTCACCATGAAGTCCATGAATTTCGCCACTTCTTCCGGATGCTCGGTACCGGAGTACGAAGTGATGAATTGTCCGGAGATCGGCGGAACCATACCGCTACCGGCTGGTCCGTAAGGGAATACGCTCAATGCCAATTTGTCTTGCGTCAGCTCCTGGAAGCCGAAGATTTGGGAAGCCGATGCTTGCTGAATAGCGACTTGGCCTTTAACGACAAGGGATTTGTCGACGGCCGTCGGCGGGTTCGCGACTTGAACGTCAGCAGGCACGATCGCTCCCGCTTTACGCAGTTCATCCCACAACGCGAACCAGTTGATCATATCCTGATTGTCGAAGTGGCGCTCGCCGTCGCGATACAATTCTTTGCCGTTGCTTCCAAGGAAAGAAGCAAGCGTAGCCGCATCGCTGGAGAGATCGTACGAACCGTAATTTCCTTTGCCCAGTTTTTGCGCGATCTGGATGACCGAATTTTTGAAATCGTCATAATTCCACTTGTCCGTCGGAAGCGGCACGCCCGCTTTCTCGAACATGCTTGCGTTGTACATCAACGCGGAAGAGCTTACGCCCAGCGTGACGCCGTACAGCTTCTCGTCGAAGGAAGCCGCTTTCACCAAACCTCCGTTAAAGTCATCCACGTGCAGGACGTTGCCCACGTAAGGCGTAAGATCGAGCAAAGCTTTTTTATCTACGTATTCTTTTATATTTCCGCCCATTTGGATCAAATCCGGGGCGTTGCCAGCGGCGATCTGAGTGTTCAGCTTGTCCATATATCCGTCGAATCCGGAATACTCGCCCGTGATTTTGACGCCTGGATTTTTTTGCTCGAACAGTTCGATGACCTTCTGCGTTTTTTCATGTCTCTCATCGGAACCCCACCAAGACATCCGAAGCTCAACCGTCTTGCCGCTATTCGCGGGTGCCGAACCCGCAGGCTGCGATGCCGCGCTCTCCTTGCCCGGCTCGTTATTGCCGCCCGAACAAGCGGCTACCAGCATCATTGAAGCAAGCAAAGTCGCGGTGATTGCTTTTTTGTTGAACATGAAGCTAACCCTCCTTAATGTTTGAATGCCTTTTCATTGTAGGATAGGAAAGAAGCGAAAGACATAAACAAAAGTAAGGGAATGCTTAAGAATAATCAGTAATGTACTTTGATTAGTTACCCGTTTGGATTTATCGACTTAACTGGACCTGAGATAAATGTACATATCCAGTTATTCTCTAGAAACGGTAGTCCAACCGAAGAATAAATGGATATTTCGTTACTACTCAGGTCTCCTCGAATTCGCACAACCCTATTAGTCGGATTCCTCGCTAACTCGCTCCGAGAAGGATCACCGAGGTGGAATTAGTCGGTTTTGTCGACTATCTCGTTCCGAGAAGGACCACCGGGGGTGGAATTAGTCAGTTTTATCGACTATCTCGCTCCGAGAAGACCACCGGGGGTGGAATTAGTCGGTTTTATCGACTATCTCGCTTCGAGAAGGACCACCGGGGGTGGAATTAATCGGTTTTATCGACTATCTCGCTCCGAGAAGGACTACCGGGGGTGGAATTAGTCGGTTTTGTCGACTAACTCGCTCCGATCTGCACCTTAGAGACGTAAGTAATAACGATATTTCCATTTATTTGACCCAAAAAGGGACGAAGCAGAGAAATTCTCTGCTTCGTCCCTTTAATCGTTAGTTAATCCCCACAAGTCAACGGAATCTTTTGCAGAAGCTTACGAAATCCTCATAGGTCGTAGAGTACGTGTTGATGGTGCCGTAACGCGATTCAACGGTTTCTACCTTATCCGCGATCTTCCGATAAAGCCCGTTCGTATAGGCATTATCGGCCGACGTCGGGATCCGCACTTCTTTCACGTCCTCATTCATATCCCCGATCTGATCAGCTAACACTTGAAGCCCTCTTATAAAGGTGCGATTGCTCTGATACTTGTCCACGAAATAACTGTTGCCTAGCACGGCGATCTCTTTATGTTTAAACCCCTGATCCTCTAGCCCGAGCACGAAGCTTCCTATGCCGATCACTTGATTAGTCTCTTCCATTAGAATGGCTCCCCTTCCATTCCGAATGTAATTTTTGATATCGACGAGCGCGTTGCTTACCGGGTAACCGGGTATGATCCGCTGCCTATGGGTAACGTAAAAGTCCGTAAACCTGCTCCATTGTCCGTTCGTTTCGCATAACTCAATCTGCACCATCTAGCCGTCATCCCCTCTCTTATCGTGTCTTTCGACAAAATACTATTTTATGTTGCATATTCAAATTATATAGATTATATTTCTATTTAATCCATTTTGAGGAGGTGTTACGATGGGAGCTCCGGCATGCAACGCGCCAATGGCGTCAGGGGTTGTAAGAGACACGGCTCAGATGTAAGAGATGGATCATCCTCGGTGGCCGGCAGATTTGTCGGCCATTCGAGACTATGTAGAGAGCCGCTACGCTCAAAGGCTTGCATCGAATTTAAGCAAACGATCCATCGAGACCGTATAGAAGTCGAGCGTTCCGCATGGCGGCTCCGTCGTCTTCGTAAGCGTCGCCAACTTGCCGAACCTTCGCCTATTCGCGTCGGTAGAAGGCGCAAAAAAGACGACTTCTCTGACCTCTCCGGTCGATTCCAGCAACTTCCGCGCGAACATGCGCAGCATGGACAAGAGAGTCGCCCCGCCTCTCCAACGTTCCTCGATGTGCACGAGATGAATCTCGATTCGCGCTCTATCCTTGTACCCGTCCTCTAACGTCCCCACCGTATGCGCCAATACGGCCGCGACTCGGTCATCGCCGTCCGTTCCGATCAGGAATCCGTTATCTTCCATGGAGTAATGAAGCGAATTCATTACCGTACTCCAGTTATATAGCAAACCGAGGTCGGTTCCGTGCCGGCATAGAAATTGAATACCTTCTTCTCTATCGATTTCCGACTCGGCATTTTTCCAAGTTATCATTGCGATGCACTCCTTTGATTTCGGATCCGGAGCGAAGCCTCAAGCGACTCGCGAACATGCGGGAATCGCACCATTAACGGATGGAAGTCTTCGCTAGACAAAGCCAGGCATACGCAAGGCGAATAGGCCGCAACGGTAGCCGTTCTCGGTACGTTATGCAACAAAGCAATCTCTCCGAAATGATCTCCGTCTTCCAGCACCGCTACTTTCTTGCTCTCTCCCGTTTCCCCTGACTGAACGATAACTTCTACTTTCCCCCGTACGATAATGTAGAATTTATCTCCTTTATCTCCCTGCTCCACTACGCGAACGCCGGCTTCGAATCTCTCCATGACGAATAATCGGGAAATCTCGTCTAGCGCCGCATGCTCAAGTCCCTCGAAGAAAGGGAGTTGACCAAGCCGTGCCGATTCCACCCGAGCGGCGCCCTTAGACAGCACGAACCCTTGCTGCTTGTCCCACATTCGGCGATATATTCCCTTTTTCTTAATTAAGTTCTCATGAGGTCCGGACTCGGCTACTCTTCCTTTCTCAAGTACGATAATCCGGTCGGACATGGCCGCGTACGCCAAGCGATGGGTTACGGAGATAACCGCCCGGCTCTGCGTAAGCGAGAGGATCGTTTCATTGACCTCCCGTTCCGTCTCGGGGTCCAATGCCGAGGTCGCTTCATCTAGAAACAGAATAGCCGGTTTGCGGATGAGCGCTCTAGCCAGCGCGATTCGCTGCCTCTGTCCGCCAGACAGGTTATCGCCTTGATTGCGAATTACCGTATCGTACCCGTCCTTGAAGCCGACGATCGTATCGTGAATGCCCGCCGACCTGGAAGCCTCCTCGATCTCCCGCTGCTCCGCATCCGGTTTGCCTACGAGAATATTGTCGCGGATCGTACCGTTAAACAAGAACGAATCTTGAAAAACAATGCCAACCTGCCGCAGTAATGAAGCATACGCAGAATCTCGTATATCCTCGCCATCGAACAGCACCTTACCGCTCGCGGGCTCTTCGAATCTAAGCAACAACCGGAGCACCGTGCTTTTGCCGGACCCGCTAGCGCCGACAATCGAAGTATAGCCCGTAGCCGGAATGGTAAGATCGAGCTGCTCCAGCACCGGCTCGCCTGGCTTGTAGGCAAAAGTCACATTACGCATCGCCAGTTCCCGATGGAACGGCGGGAGCTCGCGCGTACCGTTCTCCGTCACATCGGGTTGCCAGTTCAGTACCTCATCAAGCCGCTGTATGCTTGTCCTCGAATTCAGGATGTAAGGAAAGAGCGCCGTTATGCCGAATAGAGATTGAGCCACCGTGATAAAAATAGAGTTATAAGCGATAAATGAACCGATCGAGAGCCGATCATGAAACGTCAAAAAGCTGCCGTAGGCGAGAATAATCGCGGTTAATATCGAAATCGCCAGTAGCGGGAGACGATTCATATTCGCATCGACGAAACTCCTTTTTATTCCGAGCGTTAACATGGCGCGTAGATTATTTTCCACCCGCGAGAGCATCTTTGTCCTCAAGTCGAAGCCTCGAATTACCTGATAACCTTTAATATTTTCGTCGATAGCTCCGGTAAACAGTCCCAATTGCCCCAAGTATGCTTCGTTCAACCTGAGCGATCGGGATTTGAGCAGACGGTAGGGCAGGAACAGCAGAACGGAGCCGCCGATCGCAAGCAAAGTCAGTCTCCAATCCGTCGCTAGCAAGATCGCTAGACCGACCACTACGCTCAGTGCCGATATTAACCCGGATGAGAGTGTCTGGAGCGCTGCCATCTGAATGTTCGGGATATCCTCCCTGTATCTAGCGAGTAGATCTCCGAGACCGAACCTTTCGTAGAAGCGATGCGATTGCATCTGCATATGCTTGAACAGCTTCATTCGATATTCGAAAACGAGCTTGCTGCCCAGCTTCGCCTTGGCATAGTCTCCGGCAATACCGGTTAATACGCTTAGAAACCCGAGCAGAAGCAATGATCCCACAATGACGGCAAGCACGGAAGCATCCTTGGGAATCAAAGCCTTATCGATCAAGTATTTGTAACTCAGAGCGGATAAGTAATGAAAGAGAAGCCCGAACAGCCCTCCCATCGTAATTAGCGCGAATAGAATCGGAGACGACCTTATGTACGCGGCAATGGTCTTGAAGAGCATCGGCAAGTCTCCTTCATTAGGGAATCTGATCGTTAAGCAGTACCATTGGCGAGTACAGCTTGCATCTTCTATATTATCTGTGCAATCTGCAGACAAACTAAAAAGAAAGCGCTTCATGTCAGGTTTGGTTTGAGATTGGTTTGTTTTTTGGAAGAAAAAAAGCGAAGCCATAATGGCCACGCCTTTTTTTGCAATTCTATGACAGACAATTATGGCAACGGAGAACTCGCTTTCAGCTCCTCAACCTTCATAACGATGTCTGGATTGGCTTTTTCCCACTTGTCTCTTTCGTTCCTTATCCTCGTTAATTGTTCTTCAATATTGTCTCGAGTCAGTAAGAACCCAAAATCATCAGGTACGCTTTCTTCGTTAATATGCAACGTTCTATTAAAGACATAATTACCTATGTGCTTGCGATAATGCGATTGGTCCAAGTACGTATCGAAGCGATCGGGCGGGCTCGTTGTGATGGAATTATAGCCCGAGAAATCCCACACTTCCGTTATGGTTACGACCTCTCTTTTCCATTCTTCGAATTCGCCCCATAGTCCCGAGGTTTGTATTCCTTCCCATTGCAACGCATGTGATGGTTGAATAAACACGTGCAGATCAACATTGTTTTCGGAACATAACGAGACGATTTTTCGAAAAGCATCTAAGTGTTGATGTGATAACTCGTAATTCGCATAAATTTGCTTGCTGTCTAGATGATCTTTGAGATGATCAAAGAATCGGTTCTGTTGTCGTTCCAGAAGCTGTTGATTCCGAGTAACAAGCCCTACCTCGCTATTACTGCCATTAGATAAAAACTCATCAACATTCGGTGGAATAATCGACCTATTCATTTTCAATACTCTAATACTATCTAATAAAGATTGCTTGGTAAACAACGTCGATAACAGATCATTTTTAATATAGGAAACGGATTCCAATCTTTTTCCATCTAACATGGTCGTTTCGCTATATTTGTTAAAGCCTTCAAAATCCAAACCGACATATACTGTCTTCAACGATTTATTATTCAATAATGCATATTCTAAGTACCGCAGTTCAACATATACATTGGCGCCCGACAGACCAATATTAAATGCTTGGTCTCCCGTTATTTGCGTATAATATTCCGGATCAAGACCTCGGCTAGTCCTAGATGAACCTAGAAAGATCACGTCCGGTTTATTATCGGCTATAAGCCTGGCTTTCCACAAATATTCTTGATTCGATAGTTTCTTAAGATTAAACCCTGTTGCGGTCGGCGTTCGATAAATTTGATAGGGATCCACTACATAGTTAAATGCGACAATCAGTACGATAGACGCGATGAGCAGTCCTTGTGCCGTGTAAACCCATTTTTTATATTTTCTCATGTCGTGTCCCTCTAGAAATTAAAGTATAGAAACTCGCTCACCTTCGTCATGTTAAGCAAGGAATAAATGAAGAGGATAACGGTGTACAGAAGCAAATACCAGGTCGGTTTGAACTTTTCCATTAACTGACCCGAGTTCTTAAAGCCTAGAACAAGAACAAAACCGATGAAGATATATTTAAATGCCGAAGATACATCATTTAGAGGCGTGCCCCCGAACTCCAAGAAATTCAATTGGGCCAAGCTCGGCAAAGCTTCCACGAGCTTAGTCGGAACAACGATTCCGTTTAATCCGGCCATCCCCCTTAAAACCTTGAAAGCATCCTCCATACTTGTCGCTCTAAAAAAGACAAAGTTCAAATTGATGAAATTAAAAGTAATCAACCAAGCCAAAATTTTGTTCATCTTGATTTTCGTTAACTTCCAATACCGGTGAATAACCATCGCTATCCCATGAAATAATCCAAATAACACGAAGGTCCACCCGGCTCCGTGCCAGAAGCCGCTAATTAGGAATAATAAGACTAAACCTAAGCATGTCCTCGCCATGACTTGTTTTTTCAATCCGAGGGGCGTAAAGATCCTATTGAGCAAAAATTTATTTAAAGGGATATAAATATATCGATACAAAAATTTACTTAAGGTAATATGCCAAGTATTCCAAGCATCCTGAATATTGAGCGCTTTGTACGGCGAGTTGAAATTAATAGGCAATTTGATATTAAAGAGTAATGCGGCACCCATAGCCATATCCATATAACCGCTAAAATCGAAATAGAGTTGAAACGTATAGGAAAGCGAGACAACCCATCCTTCTACAAAAGTCAAGGAATCCAATTGGTCAAAGCCTTGCGTGGCCCACACGGCAAACGTATCCGCCAATACGACCTTCTTGAACAAGCCGATCGAGAAAACGAACATTCCTAAAGCTTGATTCCTATAATTAACGAATTTATTTCTGAGGATTCTAAATTGGGGCATCATTTCTTTGTGATGTACGATGGGACCCGCGATTAATTGGGGGAAAAAAGTTACGAACAGGACGTAGTTAATAAAATCGAATTCCCGCGTTTCTTTCCGATAAGAATCCACGATATAAGCGATTTGTTGAAAGGTAAAAAAACTAATCGCCAAAGGTAACCCGATGTTTAATAAAGGGATGTTCGTACCGATAAGCGCATTCGTATTCGTTATAAAGAAATCAGAATATTTATAGTACCCTAACAGGCTGATATTGAAGACCAACCCGATCACTAAAATAAACTTGCGGGGTAACTTTACATGATCATGGCTTAAAATGAACCCAATTCCATAGTTAACGACTATGGACAACAATATCAGAGGCAAATAACTTAAATTCCACCAAGAATAAAAAACCAATGAGCCGATAACCAACCAAACTCTCGCGGCAATCGTTAATTTCTTTTTATTAAGCAAAAAATAGACAAAAGTAACGATCGGCAAAAATACTAAAATAAACTCGAATGAATTAAATAACATATCTTCGCTCCAAGTATAAAGCCTTGATGATTTAAGTTGACTAGAACCAGTGCTTATGCAAGTAACCGTATAATTATATTAGAATTAGGAAGGTAAGAATAGTGAGTTATGTGTTTTATTTGTCATATGACAAATTGCATATTTATAACAGTTAATCTCCAGTTACCCAAAACGACAAAAAAACCGCCAATTTCTTGGCGGTTCTAGTGCGCCCACCGACGGATTGCCGTCGGTGGTTGTATGTTCTGCAACAACTTAAGCTTCTTGAACTTTTGCCTTTTTCAAAGCCGCTTCGGACTCTTTCTCGGCTCCTTGCGGAACTCGTTTGAGAAGGAAGGAAAGCAACAATCCGACTACGCCAATGCCGACGATAACCAGATACGAATCGTTCATCCCTTGGATCGAAGCTTCCACGATCATTTGTTGCTGCGAAACGCCGTTGGCTGCGCCCGAAGCCGCCATATCCGTAAGATGGGATTTGGTCTGGGTCGTCAGCACGGTAACCAACAGCGATGTGCCTACCGCTCCGGCCACTTGCCTGATCGTATTGGAAATGGCTGTACCATGGGCATTCAGACTGTTCGGCAACTGGTTTAATCCCGCGGTTTGAACAGGCATCATCAGCAATGCCATCCCGATGCGCCGGCCCGTAGACATGAGAATGAGATACGTATAGCTTGTGGAGTCCGACAAATCAATAAAGCCGATGGTAGTCACGATCGTGATGGCCATACCGATGATAGCCAACCATTTCGCTCCGAACCGGTCGAACAGCTTTCCGGTGATCGGCATGAGGAAGCCCATCACAAGCGCTCCGGGGAGCAGCAGCAAACCGGACTCCAGCGCGGTAAACCCGCGGGCATTCTGGAGGTACAGAGGAAGCAGCATCATATCCGCATACATAATCATCGTAATCGCAATATTGATGAAAGTCGTTAAGGTGAACATGTTGTACTTGAAAGCCCGGAGATCAAGCAACGGATTGCGAGAAGCCATTTGCCTCCAGGTGAACAAGACCAGAGATACAACGCCCGCAATGATTGTCGCAAGCACTTCCGCGCTCGACCACCCCGCGCTGCCGGCTCGGCTGAAGCCGAACAATAGAGCGCCGAATCCGACCGTGGACAGGATGACGCTGGTTACGTCCACTTTGGGATAAGTTCGTTCCGACACATTCGTCAAATACTTAAAAGCTAAGGCGATAACAATAACAGCGAATGGAATCATTCCGTAAAACATCGTTTCCCATGCATAGTTTTCCATGATGTATCCGGCAAGCGTAGGTCCGATCGCCGGGGCGAAAATAATGGCGAACCCGACCATGCCCATGGCGGCTCCCCTCTTCTCGGGAGGGAAGAGCGTCAGGATAACAGTCATCAGGAGCGGCATAATAATTCCGGCGCCGGCTGCCTGAATCAGACGTCCTACCAACAGGACAGGAAAATCGGTTGCAATAGCGGATACGATCGTTCCGGCAAGGAAAACGAACATCGCGGTTTGAAAAAGCTCTCGCGTCGTAAACCGCTGCATCAGAAACGCCGTGATCGGGATCAGAACGCCGTTAACCAACATGTAACCCGTCGTCAGCCACTGGACCGTTGCGGCCGAAATGTCGAAATCGACCATTAATTCGGGACCGGCAACGCTCATGATCGTCTGGTTCAACGTCGCAATAAAGGCGCCTAAAATCATAATGAACAAGATTGGTCCCTTTTTAAGGGTACTGCTGTTTGCCGTACGGTTACTCAACCTACTCCATCCTTTCATTTCTCTCTGTAGACTAAATTTACACAGTGTTGTATAGTTAACACGGCATAAACTAGATTATATACCGATTCATCGCATTGACAATCAACACAACTTAATGAAGTGTAGTTTAATTTACAATGGCTGCAGACTGTGTAATTTATGTGGCTAAAGTACTTCGAAACACCCAAAATTGTCGTTTAGATCGTAACAGGAAAGGAAGAAAACCAAGGTGAATCCTAATACGTCCCGTACAGACCCCCGCATCCTTCGCACGCGCCAGCTGCTGGGAGAAGCCTTAATCGATCTGCTTGAGGAAATGGATATCGAGAAGATTACGGTCAATCGCATCGCGGAGCGGGCCACGATCAACCGCGTTACGTTCTATCTGCATTACCGGGACATTCCGGATATGCTCGATAAAATGGCGGATGGGATGATTGCCGAGATAAAGCGGGCTTTGAACGATTCCCCGGCGAATCCGAGTCCCACGGACGAATATTGGCCGATGATGGTAAGCTTGCTCGAGCATATTGCCGAGCGCGGCAAATTTTTCAAAGTCATTTTCGCATCGAGAAAAGCTCCCGTTTTTACGGAGCGCCTCTTGAAGCTGCTTGCCGAATTAGTCGCTGCCCGAATAGAGAAAATGGAGAGCGGCTCCTATATTACGACTGCGGGCATTCAGAAGGATATCGCCATCTGGTATTGTTCTTCCGCCTTAATCGGCACGATCGTGTCTTGGCTTCGCAACGACATGCCGTATACTCCGACTTATCTGGCCAAGCAGTTCGCTTTATTACGCCCCCACTAGGGTTCATGCGGCGTCAACGCGCAAAAACCTCTCCTGCTCCCATACTGGAACGGAAAGGTTTTATTTGCGGCAAATATTCATGATTATTCGGGCGATATCGTCTTATGCTGTATCCTCAAGTAATTGGCGAGTTGTTCGTTCATATATTCCGGGCTGCGGACAAAGCCGTCGGCACTCCATTGGATAAGCAAACCCATTATCGCATTGGCTTGGTAAGCGACCACTAAGGAGATATCTAATTCGCTTTCGCCCATAAGATCATCCGACGAGCTGCTCTGCATTAAGCTTTTAATTTTCATAAGCAGAGAATAGTAGTAGGACAGCGGCGATTTTTTATCGAATACGATCTCATAAAACGGCTGGTATTTCTTCACATGATGAAAGATACGAATCGTCGTAGGGTCGAGATGGCTCGGATTTATTCGCGACACGTGCCGGTATGGCTCGTAATACGATTCCTCCAAATCTTGAAGCAAATAATGAAGATGCTCGTCGAACAAAGCTCCGACGTCCTTGTAATGCAAATAAAAGGTGCCCCTGTTAATACCGGCCTCGCGGCATAGGGCGGACACGGAAATCGATTCGAGCGTTTTCACTTTTAATAAGGCCAAGAGCGCCTGATGCAAGGCTTGTTTCGTCTTGACGACTCTTAAATCATTTTCGTTCATGTCCATTATTCCCCGCTTGTTGAACAATTGCTATGCTTCCCTTACTGTACGCTTTCATACTCGTCTGTTCAATACCTTTATACGGCAAAGAAGGCTACATGCAGCCTGGCTGCTTATAGCCTTCTATTGCGTCTTGACTTCCGCGGGTCTCCGAATTAGAAGCCTGCCGTCCAGCCTGCGTCCGCGGCGATAACCGCGCCGTTCACGAAGCTCGATTCGTCGGATGCCAGGAACAGCGCCACTTGCGCGATTTCTTCGGCCGATCCGACGCGAGGAATAACGCCTTGAGTGACCTTCGTTCGCGAAGCGCCGAACTCGTTCACGTTCGTCATCGTCGATGCAATGTTCGTCATCGTCGCGCCGGGCGCGATCGCGTTGCAGCGAATGCCTTTCTGCGCGTACATGAAGCCCGTGTTTTTGGTGATCCCGATAACGGCATGCTTGGAAGCCGTGTATGCCGCTCCCGCATGCGCCCCGCTGAAACCGCCCGTCGATGCCGTATTGATGATCACGCCTTTGCCTTTCTCGAGGAAGATCGGGAGGGCTTTGCGAATCGCGCGCATGACGCCTTTCGTGTTGACGTCGAAAATAAGATCCCATTTCTCGTCGTTCACGTCGCCGACAGGGGCCATATTATCCATAATGCCGGCATTGTTAACCAGAACGTCCAGCGTTCCGTATTCCTTAACGGCCGTATCGATCATAGCGTTAATATCATTCAGGTCGGCTACGTTGGTTTTGACGGCGACTGCCGCGCCTCCGTTCGATCGAATGCCTGCCGCGACCGCTTCCGCGCCTTCGATATTCAAATCGGAAACGACGACTTTAGCTCCTTCTTTCGCGTACAGCTCGGCAATCGCTTTACCCATGCCCGATGCGGCGCCGGTAACGACCGCTACTTTACCTTCCAAACGCATGCAAATCCCTCCTGATAGTTAATGAACAGTTGTTCAATAAAATTATAATGAAGTTTCCGAGGCTTTGTCAACTAAGCACGCGTGATTGTTAAGCTCAATGCCCAGAACAACAAAGCGAACGCACTGACCGCAGCCCCAAGCAAGCACACGCCGATCCATCCAAAAGACGAATAAACCGCGGTAGAAGCGATCGAACCTGCAGCACTACCGAGCGAATAGAAAACCATATACCCAGCGACAAGCCGGCTGCGAGCTTCCGGCCGCACGCGCAATATCAATGATTGATTCGTAACGTGAACGGCTTGTACCGCAAGATCAAGGGCGATAACTCCGACGATCAACGCCCCAAGCGATTGTTCGGTAAATCCGATGGGCAGCCAGGATCCCGCTAATACGACCAGCGCCAAGCCAGTCGTTCGCTGCCCCAGCCCCCTGTCGGCCAGTCGTCCTGCGCTTGCCGCTGCTATTGCCCCCGCTGCGCCCGCAAGGCCGAACGACCCGATAGCGGAATGCGAAAGCAACCACGGCGGCGCGCTTAACGTCAGTACGAGCGACGTCCACAATATACTGAACGCGGTAAAGATCAGCATGCCTAAGACGGCGCGGATTCGCAGGATCGGTTCCTGAACGAATAAGACAAAAACCGAACTCAATAATCGAGGATAGGAGATTGGCGATTTCGACTTGTCTTCATTCGGCAACAACCGGAGCAATACTCCGACCATCAACAACGTCAATCCCGCGGAGACCCAATAGACCGAACGCCATCCCGCGAGGTCGGACATCATGCCCGCGAAGGTGCGCGCCAGCAAGAGGCCGACCACTACGCCGCTCGTCGCCATTCCGACGGCACGTCCACGATCCGATGCCGCTGCCAAACTCCCTGCATAGACTACAAGCACTTGCACGACCACCGTGAAGAGACCGACCACCGCCAACCCCGTCAACAGAACGGGGAGATTGGGAGCCATTCCTACCATGATCAGGCCGAGGACGGAGATAAACATCATACCGGCAACCAACTTGCGTCGATTCAGTAGATCGCCAAGAGGTACTAGAAAAATAAGGCCTAACGCATAACAGATCTGCGTGATAGTAACGATCAATCCCATGCGCGCTTGACCGATACCGTAATCTCCGGCAATTGCGTCCAACAGCGGCTGCGCATAATAAATGTTTGCAACCGCCATACCGCATGCGACCGCAATCAACAGCATAACCGGACGCGAAAGCGACGCATCCGCATTCTCTTGAAACCATTCCATCTCCGCTTTATTCAATGAAGACACTCCTCCCTCTATAACATACCGAACGGTAAGTTATTATTATAAATTTATAGCAGTATTAATTTATTACGTCAATATTTTGACAAAAGAGCATTATTTTTCGTACAATAATATCATACTGATCGATATGAAAAGAGGCGCAAATATGGCACGGACACGTGAATTCGATGAACAAAAAGCTTTGGATGCTGCCATGCATTTGTTTTGGGAGAAAGGTTACGAAGCAACCTCGTTAAGCGATTTGACTTCCAGAATGGGGATTCAACGACCTAGCATATACTCGGTGTTCGGGGACAAGAAGCAGTTATTCGAAGCGGCGCTTCGAAACTATACGCAGTTACATGCTTCGAACGTTAGAGCACAGCTAAATAAACCCCGGTCCGTGAAAGAAGCGTTCCGTTCCTTCTTCGAGGGGGTCGTGGCAAAAGGCTTTGATGATGATGTTCATCGGGGATGTTTCTGCATCAATACGATGGTGGAGCTAGCGCCTCATGACGCTAAATTCGAGATCCTCACCAGAGAACATCAGATGTACTTATCCGCTATTTTCCAAGAAACGATCAATCTAGGCATACGGTCGGGCGAAATCAAAAAAGAGACGAATGCCGCGGCTTTGGCGCAAACGCTCGTCGTATCTCTCGTCGGACTTACCGTAATGATGAAATCCCGTCCCGATCGATCGTTTATAGACAATACCGTTGACACTACCCTCAAGTTGATCGAGTAAGTGCCTTTCAAAAGACTATAGAAAAATAGAAGGAGTACTTATCAACCATGATAAGATGAGCGTTTAATTAAGCATGCCGGAAAAGAGATTGAGTTTTTCTATTTGCCTAGATCTAAGTTTATCGTTGATTATCGCGTGAAGTAAAAAAAGCCCCCTCGAGGGCTTTTTTATATGTTCAAAATAATTAAGGGTTACGAGCGGGCGTTCGCTCGGACATATACGCCGACGTCATTCCTTCACGCTGCCCAAATGCAATCCCGAGACGAAATGCCGTTGCAGGAACGGATATACAACCAGAATCGGCACCGATGCAACCATCGTAATAGCCGCTCGGATCGACAGCGGTGTTATCATCGTTGCGGTATCCTTGGCAGCCGTAGACGACAAGCTCGGATTGGCATTGGAATTCACCGATGAAGACAACAGCCTCATTAGCTCGAATTGAAGCGTGCTCAGGTTCTGCTTGGACGAGGCGAAGATGAACGTGTCGAACCATGTGTTCCATTGACCAACGGCAGTGAACAGCGCGATCGTCGCAAGCACCGGCGTACACAGCGGCATAATGATACTGAAGAATATCCGGTAGTCGCTCGCTCCGTCCATCTTAGCCGATTCGTTCAAGCTTTCCGGCAGCGTGTGAATGTAGGTACGGACGACAAGCATGTTAAACGCGCTGATCAGCCCTGCCCCAGCTCCCGGAAACAGAATATACACAAGAAATGTATTCAGCAGGTGCAGATCCTTGATCAAAAAATACGAAGGAATGAGGCCGGCGCTGAAATACATCGTAAGAATAAAAATCAGCGTGACGGGCTTGCGGAACATATACTCCTTACGGCTAATCGTATACGCTAGCATAGCGGTCAGGAAGACGCTAGCTATCGTGCCGATTACGGTCCGGGCGACGGACACCCAGAACGCATGGTACACTTTGCCGGTCGCGAATACCGCTTCATAGTTCTTGAACGTCCATTCCCGCGGCCACAAGTAGATGCCGCCGCGCGTCGTATCGAGGCCCGAGTTGAATGAGACCGCCAGCGTGTTGAGGAACGGATACAACGTGACAACCGCGACGAACAGCATGAATATGACGTTAAACGTATGAAACAGGAACGGCTCCGTCTTGAATTTTTTGATGGTCGTTTGCATGCGGAGCCCCCCTTATATAAGTCGCTCTTCGCCGAGACGCTTTGCGACTTTATTCGCGCAGTAGAGTAGTATAATGCTGACAACGGTTTTGAATATGCCGGCTGCGACGCCGAGCGAGTAGTTCCCTATTTTGAGACCGTACTTCAGGACGAAGATGTCGATCGTTTCCGACCAGTCGAGCACTTGTCCGTTGCCGAGGAAATATTGAATATCGAAACCGCCGCCGTTCAGAATCCAGCCTACGTTCATGATCAGCAGGATGATGATAATCGGCCTGATACCGGGTAACGTAATATTCCATATTTTGCGGTAGCGCCCCGCGCCGTCTACTTCAGCCGCTTCATACAGGGACGGGTCGATGGATGCAATGGCCGCCAAGTAAATAATCGTGTTCCAGCCGACTTCCTTCCAGACGTTGGTCATCCCAACGATTCCCCAGAAGTACTTGCCTTCGCCCAGCCACAGAATTGGTTCATTGATGAGATGGAGCTTCATGAGCACGATGTTCACGATCCCGCTTTCGGTGGACAACGACATCGAGACGAGACCGGTCACGATAACCCAAGATAGAAAGTGCGGAAGATACGAGATGGTCTGGATTAACCGCTTGAAACCTGTTTTCTTGATTTCGTTCAGCAGCAGCGCCAAGCCGATCGCCGTGCCAAACCCAAGGATGAGCGAGATGAAGCTCATCGCGATCGTATTGCGAAGTACACGGGTGAAGCCTTCATCCAGAAACAGAAATTTGAATTGATCCAGTCCGACCCATTTCTGATCAAAGATCGAGACTCCCGCCATTGGCTTAAAGTCCTGGAACGCCATCAGCCAGCCCCAGAGGGGACCATAGGCGAAGAGCAGGACGTATAACACCATCGGGATAGACATGATGATCAACTGTCGCTGGCGGACCATCTTCCTCCAGAACGTATCGGTCCGCTGAGCGGACTGAGGTGCGATTTCAACCTTGTGGACCGTATGCTGCGGCATCGGTTCCGCCTCCTGTCTCGAAGAAGCGGAAGGCCGGAACAATCGCTCCTACCTTCCGCCCTCCTTCGTCTTATTTACTCGTCCAAGTATCTGCACGCCATTTCAGTTGTTCGTTGACTCGATCCAGATAAGCTTGCGTATTCGCTTTGCCCATCTGAGCTACATAATCAGACCATACTTCTTCGAATTTATCCGGTTTGCTCAAGATCGCCTTCG
Organism: Cohnella cholangitidis; assembly: GCF_014107495.1. Lineage (GTDB taxonomy): Bacteria > Bacillota > Bacilli > Paenibacillales > Paenibacillaceae > Cohnella > Cohnella cholangitidis. The sequence continues at coordinate 5,485,039 of NZ_CP041969.1, read as the reverse complement.
GCAAGAACTTGAAATCCAGATCCTTCATCTTCTGGTTGGCGACTTTCGCCGGGGAGCCTTCGATGAGGTCGATGTTCCAAGCTGGGTACGACACGCGGTTCTCCGGCGGAGCCGAGAAGAAGTCGGTCCACGTTTTGTAGCCGTAGGCAGTCATCAACTCTTTGTCGATGTCCTTCAAGTTCGCGAAGAATTCGTCCGGCTGGTTGTTCGGAGTGTCGGCATTGCCGTCCGGATAGTTACCTTCCAGCTTAGGCAGATAGCCCCAGAGCGAGTCCGCCTTGTACTGCTGCTTCCAAGTGACGTCTTCTTGTTGTTTGCGCATTTCCGGCGTCCGGTAATAGAGTCCGTTGTCGCCGACGAGATAATCTACGCCTTCTTCGCCCCAGTTGAGGCGCTTCGACCATTTCTCCGAGAGCATCGTGTCGATGAACTTGATGATTTTCACCGGATCCTCGGCATTGACCGTGATGCCGAATCCGTTGCCCAAGTTGATCGGCGGACGGTCAAGATAGTAGTCCCTCGTGTTCGTGTCGTAGACGAGTGGGAAACCAACGTAAGTACGATCGAACTTGCCCTGAGAGGTCAGTGAATTATGGGCTTCAATGAAGTTCCAGCGTTGGTCGAACATGCCGAGCACGCGGCCGCTGGACACTTTCGCCAGATACTGGTCAAAGTTTTGCGCGAACGCTTCTTTGTCCATCAAGCCTTTGGCATTGATTTCGTTCAGCTTTTGATAGTAAGGCTTCGCTATATCCGTAGCGGAATATAGCGTTGCGACGTTCGAATTCGGATCGACGAGGACGCCGCCGTCGTTCGGATGACCGGCCAAATGCTGCGGCGCGTTGCGCAGACTCCAGTCGCGCCAGTCGAAAGCGAGCGCTGTGAAACCGATTGTCGGTTGACCGTCGATCTCAGGGTACTTGGCCGCATAATCTTCGATCAGCTTAAAGTATTCGTCCAGCGTCTTGATTTTCGGAAAACCGTATTCTTTAAGAATTGCCTTCTGGATATAGAATCCCGGTCCCATGTAATCCGTCGGCTTGAAGTCGCCTTGATAGACCCCGTAGTTCGGCAGCCAGTAGATGTGACCGTCCGCCGGGTCTTTCAATTGCTCCCACACTTTTCCATAATGCTTTTTCAAGTTCGGCGCGTGCTGCTCGATCAGGTCTTCCAGCGGAATGACCGCTTTAGCCGCCGTCAGCTTCGTATTCGCCGTAATCATGTCCGGGTAATCGCCCCCGGCGATCATAACTCCGAGCTTCTGCTCTAGATCGCCGACCAGGTATTCTTCCTTCAGAGTCACGCCGAGTTGCTCCTTGATTTCCTGGTAGATCTTGTTGTTGTCCGTCGGGATCGGTCCCGTAGCAGCCGTAAACAAGGAAATGGTGAACGGCTCCACTTTCGTATCAGCCGAACTCGATTCAGACGAGCTGGATTCGTTCGTGGAAGCACTCGAGCTTTGTGATGACGATGAGCTGCCTTCATTGTTGTTCTTGGAACAACTGCCGCGACGACACTAAACGCCAGAATCAGCGTGAGCAACCCTAAGGCCGCTTTTCTAGTACGAACCCCCATGTTAAATCCTCCTTAGCGGATGTGACGCAAGACGGCGCGCATTCGTCTTGCTGTATCCATGGTAGCGCTTTCCTGTATGCGGTTACAATTCATGAAATAAAGGAATACCCCCCTTAAAAATCGGTTTCACCCTCCGGTTGCGTTCTTGCCGTTTCCCCCTTTCGATTCCCGGTATTCCGCTGGCTTCCTGCCCGTCCGCCGTTCGAAATGCTGCAGAAAATGATGGTAATGCGCATACCCGACCTGCTCGGCAATAGCGCCGGTCGGCTCGGTTGAGCCGCGAAGCTTCTCGCACGCGTCGGCGATCCGCAAATCGTGCATCCGTTCGAGCAAGCCGCAGCCGAATTTATCCTGATAGGCCTTCCCTAGATAAACGGGGTTCAAATAAAACCGCGCCGCCACGTCCCGAATCGAGAGCGGGTCGCGATATTCTCGCGGACGTACCGATCGACCTCTGTCATCGTGCTGCCGGGCCTGCGTTCGCGAATCGATTGCAAGGCATCGATCGCTTGCTCCGCATACGATAGAATGCGCTTCCGTACGGATACCGGTCCGGCATCCGCCCCGTATGCAACATGGTCCGGACGGGGATGCGGCAACAAAGCCGGATCGCCGCAGGATTCGCGAATCAGCTTGCCGCATTGGACGGTCAAGGAACCCGCGAACAGTTCGGCCCATTCTAACGAACGGCCCTGCAATTCCCGGAACAAGCTATCGATCACGTCCGCCGCCCGAACCCGATCCGCATCTTCGATCGCCTGCAGCACGTCCTTCATACGATGCGCGGCCAGAGCCGGCAGCGACTGCTCTTCACCGCCGTCGCTCGCCTTCAGTCGGAACTCGCGGCGGACATCCAGCCGCATGCGAATCTGATTCAGCACTTCCGCCGCCTCTTCTCCGATGACCGGCTTCAGCAAGTATTGATGAACGCCGAGTTGCATGGCGCGTTTGGCGAACGCAAATTCACCGTAGGCGCTGAGCACGACGAATTCGGCAGAAACTCCCCGCTCGCCGCGCAATTGCCCGATCAATTCCAAGCCGTCCATCTCCGGCATCCGGATATCCGTCACGATAACATCCGGCTTCAACTCGCGCGCCGCGGACAGAGCCTCGACGCCGTTCTCGCACACACCGCAGACGCGGAAGCCGAGATGCTCCCAATCAACGAACATTTGCAAACCTTCGATCGCCAACGGTTCGTCATCCACCAGCAGCACCGAGTACATTTCTTCTCCCCCCTTCATCCGCGGACAACGCAGGAATTCGAAAGCTGACTCGCGTACCCTCGTCCGGCCGGCTGTCGATGTAAAAATCTACGCGCTCCCCGTAATGGAGCCGTAGCCGCTTATAGACGTTGCGCATGCCCACGTTCTCGTCCGAATCGAGACTGCCGTTCATCATCCTTCGGATCTCGTTCAACCGGTCCTCGTCCATGCCTTTACCGTTATCTTCGACCTGCACATGCAAATAAGTGTCCGTACGCCGGGCTTCAATCCGAATCACGCGCTGCCCTTTAACCGCCTGCAGCCCATGCTTGCATGCATTCTCGACAAGCGGTTGGATGCACATTTTCGGCACTAGGCAACTAGCCGCTTCTTCTTCGATATGGAAGAGGTAGTCGAACCGGTCCGAGAACCGGAACTTTTCGATTTTCAAATACATTTCCGTAAAATGAAGCTCATCCTGCAACGTGACGGCGGCGTCGGTCCAACTGAGCATCCGGCGAAGCAATTGGGACAAGTTGCGGATAATGCCGGTCACTTCCGTATAGCCGTTCTTAGCGCTGACGACGAGCAGGGCGTTCAACGTGTTGAACAGGAAATGCGGGTTTACCTGGCTTTGCAGCAGCTTCATCTCGGCGCGGATCCGCTCCAACTCCATGTCCTTTTGCTGGATCTCGAGCTTGTAGACATCGTTGATGAGAGACTCGATCTGGGCGACCATCCGATTGTAGCTGCGGATCAGCCCGCCGATCTCGTCTTTGCCTTCTCGCAGTACGATCAAATCGAACTTCTCGTTTTTCGCTTTCTCCATATGGCGGGACAATCGGCGGATCCTATAATTGTACGAACGCAGCATAACGAAGATGAGCGACGTTGGCAGCAACGTGCTGATGGCGGCCAGCATCCAGATGAAGCGCTTGGAACCCTGGGCGGCCGTCTGCAAGCGGTCCTCTTCCGCTAGACCTACAAGCGTCCAACCACTGATATAAGAAGCCTTGCCTAAGGGGCTCTGGAACATCAATCCGTCGTCGTTGCCGCTGTCCGATGAATTGATCTGTTTCATGAATTGGGAGGAGGGAAACAGCAGCCTGCCTTCCGGATCCAGCAGCCTGAGAGTCATGTACGGCTTCTCCTGCTCCAGTATCCCATCGAAGCTGCTGAGCTTAAGATCGATGCGCAAATATTTCGAATATTGTCCGTACATCGGGTACTCGTTCAGTCTGCGCACAATGCTGAAATATACTTTGCTTGCTTGCGCGTTCAAAGGGTCAACGCTAGCGTACACCAGGACGTTGACAGCCGATGGCGAATTTGAGGCTGCCTCGTACCAGGACTACGCTTCTCAGCTTCGTCCAGCACGAAATAATTACCGCCGCTCACGATCGTCGGATTTTCCGTGAACACCGAAATATTCTCAACGTACGTGTAGGCGGACATGAACGGACTCATCTTGCCGGTCAGCACTTCCTTGAAGCTTTCATAGAAATCGACAATATCGGCGTATTCCTTGTCCAGCACTTCGTACAATGTACGGTCCGTCGCCACGGAATGGCTAAGCGTAACTCCGCCCTCGATCATGTCCATCGCCTTCTTGGCTGCCCGCTCGATCGTTAGCTGAAGGTTGTTCCGCTCCCGGGATTGAATGTTCTCCGACGTTTGTCGGAAAAAGAGAACGTTGATCGTTAGGATCGGTACTAGAACGCAAAGAAGGTAGATAAGCGTGAACTTCCATTTGAGCGGAATGTTGTTGACGAAGCTGAACCAGCCGATCGGCTTACGCATACATTCGCCTCCTTCGAATCAGCCGTTCTTGTATTGAGAAGGGGTCATGTCCATCCATTGCTTGAATTTCGCGGCGAATTGCTCGGGATCCGCGTATCCGACCGTCCGGGCTACGTCGGCGATTTTCAGATCCGTACGCCGCAGAAGCTTGCGGCCTGCCTCGACCCGCGTGCGGTGAACGTAGTCGAGGAAAGATAGACCCATCTGCTTCTTGAACAACTGACCTAGATAAGCAGGTTGAAAATGAAGCATCCTTGCGATGGTCCGCAACTGAAGCGGCTCGCGGTAACGCTCCCGGATAATCCGGGCCGTCTCCCATGCAGGGCCGGTCACGATCCGCTGTCGCGTCAATTGCTCCGCTGCCTTGCGGGCGAAAGACGCCAAGGCGTCGGGCCAGCGGGCTGCCCCGTTTGGCAGAATCGGAAGCGAGAGGTCATGTTCGCCTTCCGAAGCCGAATTCGTCATTTCTCCCTCCATCACTTTCCATATCAATTCCAATAACACGTTCGACAAGAAAGCCTTACCCGCTTCCCCATCCCCTTCGAACGAAAGCACCAGTTGCCGGCACAGCCGGCCGGCCGCTTCGTCGATCTCCGACCCGTCGCCCGCTTGGATCGCCAGTAACAGACGGTCTTCCGCTTCGAACAACGGATCATCGGCATCCGGGATCGTCCAAGCCGCTTCCAACGGCGAGGCCGTAGACGGCGAATCCGCGGCATCGTCTCCGTCCGGATGCGACCATCGGCTGTGCAGTTTCCCGAGTGAAGCGTGGATCTCCCCGACGTCGATCGGCTTCAACCAGTAATCAAGCACTCCGCACGATAGCGCCTTCTGGGCGAAGGCGAAATCGTCGTGCCCGCTCAGAATGACGAAACGGCACGGCGCGTTCAATACATTCGCGCAGTGCTCGATCAACTGCAGCCCGTCCAGGACCGGCATGCTGATGTCCGTTACGACTAGATCGGGATTCAGCTCTTTGATCCGGTCCAGCGCTTCTTCCCCATCGCACGCTTCGCCGCAGACGCGGAAGCCGTGATTTTCCCAATCGATCATGAACGCCAAGCCTTCCAGGACGAGCGGTTCGTCGTCTACAAGCAGAACGGTGAAGATCGGGATCCTCTCCCCTCCGAAAATAATCTTTATTATACCATGGTATATGAATGCGTTTTCATATGAAGAAATTCAAATTTTTATAATTTCAGATTAGAAATAAGCGCGAACGAAATCTATGTTCTGGGTGTCAACTCCTCCTCGCATACCGAAAATAATGGAAGTCGGCGTAACCGCCGGTTTCTTTCACGGCATAGTTATACAGTCCAAACCGGTAGCCCATGAAATGATGCAGCGTATACTTCATCTTCAGAGGCTGTCCGATCTCGCGCCATGTTTCGCCGTCAGCCGAATAGAAGAAGTAAGCGAAGTCCGCGCTGTCCTCGAAATGGCATTCGATTTTTATGTAAATCAGACTGTCCGCGTAAGGATGGCTTTCGACCGTGTCCTCGCCGCCATCGTCACCTTTGACGCTCATAATGACGCGGTATTCTCCATTCTCGTTAGCCAGGATGCCGACCGCACCGAAGTGGAAGGCCAGCGCGACCAAACCGGCTCGGTCTCCCGGCTTCATCCCCGCCGCATCGATCATCGTTGAAGCGTTGCATGTCGGACCCTCCGTCCGCTGCGTCAAGGTATTACGGGCAAATTCGACACTTCTGGCAAGATGCCCTGTCCGCAACCGCAGCCAGCCCGGCCGCTCTGTTACGGACCACAGCGAGTTATCAGGATTGTGATTCCATTGCCAATTCAGCGCCAGCTTGTCAAACGCGTAATCGAATTCGTCGCTGATCACGAGCGGCTTCGGGTTCGAGCCCGGCAGCGGCACTTCGAATGACGCGGGCACCTTTCCCTCCTCGCCGAAAACTGGCCAACCGTTCTCCCAAGAGACAGGTAGCACGCAAGGAATCCGGCCGACCGCATCGTGGTCCTGAAACAGCACGGCATACCAGTCTCCGGCGGGCGTGTCGACAATGCCGCCCTGCGCGATGCCGTTGTTGCGGTACCCCATGTCGTCGTCGAGCAGTATTCTGCGCTCGTAGGGGCCAAGCAGCTCGCGCGAACGATAGACCAGCTGCCTACGGCGGCGGTTCCCCGTGCTCGGCCATTCGATGTAAAACAGGTAATAATAGCCGTCCAACTTGTACGCATGGCAGCCCTCGCACCGGAGTCCGATCCCGTCTCGTTCCGTCTCGAACAGCAACTGATTGACGCCGCCGGGTTTATGGGCCGTCGCATCGGCCGTCAGCTCCGCAATTCGGATTTCGCCGTTGCCATAGATCACAAATACGCCGCTTTCGTCGAACAGCAGGGCCGGATCATGGTGAAGACCTGGAATGACGAAACGTTCCCATGGACCGTTCTCGATGTCCGCTGTCCTGTAAACGTAAAAGCGATTCATGTCGTTGCACGAGAAGCAAACGTAGAACATGCCTTCATGATGGCGAAGGCTTGCGGCCCATGAGCCCTGGCCATAGATACCTTTGCCGTCCAGCAAATTGTGGGCGTCGTTATCCTCAAGGGTCTCGAAAACATAATTCACGATCTCCCAGTGCATCAGGTTTTCCGATTTCATGATAGGGCAGCCGGGCATCGAATGCATGCTCGTGCTTACCATATAGTAGACGGTTCCTACCCGAATCACGCTTATATCCGGGACATCCGCCCAGATGACCGGATTCGTAATCGTTGTCTTGCTCATCCGTATCTCTCCTTAATGACTTCCATTCCCGAATAACAGACGGGTAAAATGATACGCGCCGTTGTACCACACGTTGAAATCATGAACACCGTCCTTGATCGAGACTTGGTAATACGCATCGAGATAATCCCCTGCAATGTCCGCGAGACCGTCAATCGATTGCGCGTAGCAATCGATCGATACATCATCCGCATCTCCGCATGTCATATACAGCAATTTAAGTCTGTTGCCGCTCAAAGCGATGTTAGAGCCCAGAAACTTACCGCCGCTTGAAGTTGGCGCGTTTGAGAATGCGCCTACGTAAGCGAACAGATCGGTCATCCCCCGAGCGTGGACAGTCGCGGTAAGCCCGTTGTTCCAACCGCTCTCCTTACCTGCAATCGCCGCGGAATCGCATCGATAACCGCCAAGGATCAGATTCAATGTCTGCATGCCGCCCATGGATAAACCCGCGATAGCCCTGTGCATACGGCTGTATTCAACTGCTTCCGGAGACACCTCTCGAATATTAGCATAGGACTTGAACGTAGATTCAATGAACGGGATAAGATCGTATCTCAGCTCATAATCAAAATAGTAAAACCCAAGCATGTTGGTCCCTTCGGAATTGAAAGCACAATCCGTCCAATCATATGAGCTTCTTCCATTCGGCATAACGACAATGATCGGATCGATATCGCCGCCCGCGATGAGATTGTCCAACATATTGCACAAGAGATAATTTCCGCCATCAATCCCGTTTCCGCGTAACCACTCGTATTGGTCCCCGCCTACTCCATGGAGCAAATAGAGCACATTGTACCGGGTATCCGCATCGAGTTCGTCGTAACAAGCAGGGAGATATACGCTGCAAGATTTCATGATCGCTTCTCCGTCAACCGTGGCTCTTCCCGCTTCCCCGGCATCGATTCGGCGATCCGTCACGAGCTGGCGCGACGAGTTAATATAGTTATTTACCGGATAAACTACCTCCTTAACCGTGCCTTGCTTGCCGCTAGCAGTCGCCCTCATATATGCGTCGGGAATTCCCGTACTATCCAAGTTCTTCATCGTTCTCCCTCGCCTCCTATGACTTGGTGGTTATATCAGTTTCATTCAGCTTTGCGATTCCCTTCGGCTACGGCTCTGATCTAGCTCGAATCTTCATTCCTATTTTCCTCGCTATGGTATATTAAAGACATGCTTACGGGGAGGGGTACGGATGGCCCATATTCACTATGTTGAATGCAATACCACGCACTCAAGCCATTTTGTAATCGATGTTCCCGTGGGCTTTCACTGGCTCTTAGTCATTACCAAGATTCCCGCCCAATTCTGGGTCAATGGCGATCTCAAGGAATACCCCGCTCACAGCGCTATTCTCTACCGCCCATCACAGAAAGTCTATTACCGAGCCTGCGCCGATTATTTCGCCAATGACTGGATTCGCTTCGAATCCAATGAACCTTATATAACGGAATCGCCGCTTCCGTTCGGCGTTCCTTTTTCCTTGAATGATCCGGACTACTGCCACAAGCTGTTTGAATTGTTAGTCATCGAACACAACTTTAATCGAGATTACAGAGAATCTTCCATCGACTGTTTGTTGAGGACGCTGTTCAACAAACTATTGGAATCCAACTTCCAAGATGACATTACGCCCCAATACTACAATCTTTTGAGACTTCGCACCGCCATTCAAAACAATCCGGGCGATTATTGGACGATTTCGAAAATGGCGGATTATCTCCGAATCAGTCCAGGCTATCTTCAGAACATTTACAAGAAAGCCTTCGGGATTTCCTGCATGGATGACGTCATCAACAGCCGAATTCGATTGGCCAAAGAATATTTGATTCATAGTACCCAAAGCATTGCTGAAATCGCTTCTCGATGCGGGTATAAGAACGTGGAGCACTTCTGCAGACAATTCAAACAGATGACAGGAAATCCGCCGAAAAAATTTCAAAAACATGCGAAAGGTTGATGCTCCGACACACTTCCGCCGCCGTATGACGGTTTCATCGATCGCTCCTCCTTTCCCCATCTATTTTTCCGGTTGCAGGAACAACCTTTTCTTTTTGAAGTATTGCTGCACAAGGAACTTCATGATCTCGCTCGGTTGTTCCCCGGAAGACTCAGCCCGATCTGCGAACAGCATCCCACCCGGTGCTTCGGGCGAATAGGGCTCCCATCGCGGCAGTTCCTCTCCCGTAGAATCTTGACCGTTCGGGTCTCCGGAACGGATGAAGTTCACCCAGTAATTGCACATTTGGCGGGCTAAATCATAATGCTTGCCTACAAACGGTCTCCAGCATTTAGCAAGCGTCTCGAAGAAAAACCAGAGATCCACCGAGTGGAAGGTGCCGGGGTTATCCCACCCTGGTATCTCCGCGTCGAAATTATAATAGTACAAAGGGGTATCGACCCCGGTATCTGCATTAGCCTTTGCGGCAATTCGAATCGCATATTCGATGCCGCTCACCGAAGCTTTCTTCTTGATCTCCTCGATGTTGACCGACCGAGCGTTGCAAAGCTCCAGAAACGCCTCGGCATCGTCTCCGAACATGTCCAAGGCCATCTTCTTGAAGTCGCCGAGTGTATCGACATTCGGAACGCTGAAAAATTCGGAGGACGTATGGCCGAACATAACCGGCACCATCCAGCGTTTGTTTTGAACGAACAATTCAAACGGGTTACCTAAGAGGAACGCCTGATCCGGGACGGTGCCCCAGAATCCTTGGTACTCCACCGCCTTGTCGCGGAGATAGACCGCATCCAGTTGCCGGGCTTCCGCAAGCGAGGATACGCCGAGATACTCAAAAAACTTCACGCCGTCCTGTTCGGCTTCCGCCAAATGACTCCGATGTCCGGGCAAGAGGGTTCCCGGGTATAGTTTCGTAAAGATCCCGCTTTGGATAATCGCCCTCTGAAATAGCCCTTCGTTCTGAGGCGAAGCGAGCTGGCTCATGACGCTTCCGCCGCCGGCGGACTGACCGCCGATGGTGATGTTGTCCGGGTCGCCGCCGAAAGCCGCGATATTGCGCTTGACCCATCTTGTGGCCGCCTGTTGGTCAAGGTTCCCGAAGTTGGCGGGCGCTTCCGGCGATTCCGCCGAGATTTCGGGATGGGCTAAGAATCCGAAGACATTCAGACGGTAGTTGATCGTGACGACCACGATGCCTCGTTTGGCGATGCGTTCGCCATCGAACTCCATTTCGGCCGGATGGCCAACCTGCAGTCCCCCACCAAAATACCATACATATACCGGCAATTTTTCATCGGTTCGATTAGCCGGCGTCCACACGTTCAGGTAGAGGCAGTCCTCGTCCATCGCAATGTCTGGTTCCACGGCCCATTCCCGGGTATAAATGTTGTTATCGTCGATCTCTTGTCTCACCTGCATCGAGATTGGCGCGAATTCGTGGGCTTGGAGCACGCCCTCCCAGTCTTTCGCGGGCTGCGGCGCGCGCCAGCGGTTATCGCCTACGGGCGGAGCTGCGAACGGTATTCCCTTAAAACTCGTAATCCGAGGGTCAGCTGCCGGCAGTCCCTTAACCAGACCGTTTTCAACTTTTACGACTCTAAGCATGTTTAACGTCTCCCTTCGTAAGTCCAATCGCAGCTCATTAAAGTTGCCTGAAGCCGGCAATAGGCATGGTTTATTTGAAAACCAAAAGCAAAACCCCGAGAAAATCGGGGCTCGTCTCTTGAGATGCCAAGCCGGGATCGACCAGCCCCATCGGATTTGAAAGAAAATAAGATATTGCGAAAGCGTTTCCATTTTTTCTTTTTACATTCATTGGATTCAACACACAAAAATTTTAAATTAATGACCCGATTAAAACAATGATCTATACTAATGCATTATTGATATATACTAAGATTTAGTTCTCGCACAAAATATCGGTCGGCTTATCGATATCGCTACAGCCGTGATTAGAAAAAATGAAGCCCTCCATTGGGAGAGCCCACTGCCGTGCAGCCTCTTTATTTTATGTTATCGATAAGGATCGATCGTCTGAATCGTGCCGTCCTCGTTGTAGTGCAGCTCCGCAAATTTCACGCAACGCTTGTGGTTCACCCCGTCCGACAGGGAGCAGTCGTGGTAAAACAGATACCATTTCTCCCCGAACTGAACGATCGAATGATGAGTTGTCCAACCGATGACGGGAGTAAGGATTGTCCCTTTGAACGTATACGGGCCGAGCGGATTCTCACTGACCGCGTAAACGAGCTTGTGGGTGGTGCCCGTCGAGTAGGATAAGTAGTATAAGCCGTTATATTTGTGCACCCAGGGTCCCTCGAAGAAACGCCGTTCCTCGTCGCCAGCTTGAATCAGATTGCCGTCTTCGTCCATGATCGAAATCTCCTGCGGACTGCCCTGGAAGCTCAACATATCGTCGCTTAGCAGCGCCGCACGCGGACCGAGCGCTGGCTCGTTCGCCGCCGGCCCCGTCGCATCCGCCTTGAACTCGCCGGTCTGCCATTTCTCGAGCTGACCGCCCCATAGCCCGCCGAAATAAATGTAGGACTTTCCGTCGTCGACGAGCACGGCCGGGTCGATGCTGAAACTGCCCTCGATATACCGCCTTTGCGGAGTAAAAGGGCCCTTCGGCGATTTCGACGTTGCAACGCCGATTCGGAAGTTTCCGTCGTGGTCGCGTGCCGGAAAAAACAGGTAATAGGTATCGTTCTTGTAAGCCGCATCCGGCGCCCAAAGCTGTTTGGAGGCCCATGGGATATCCCTCAGATGGAGGACCTCACCGTGATCGACGACGGGGGAGTCGAAGCCATCCATCGAAAGAACATGATAATCCTCCATCGCATATTGGTCGCCATTGTCGTTGCTCGGTCCGTCGTGATCGAGGTCGTGCGACGGATAGATGTAAATTTTCCCTTCGAACACATGGGCCGATGGGTCCGCCGTATAAATATGTGTCACCAGAGGTTGATTCTGCTTAGGCGCATTTTTCATAACTTATCTCCTTCTTTATTTCAAATGGTAAGATAATAAAAATTCGCTAACTACCACTTTCCCCGAGCAAACGCATGCCTGCTTCCAGCGTACGAACGATGCGATCCGCATCGTACACGCAGCCCTTCCAGGTGCCGCCGCTTGCTGCCTGCAATGCGGCCCACAGGCGGGTGTCATCCGGCAGATCCGGATCTTCTGTCAAGCCCGGGTGCGGCGGTCTCGCAGCAAGGATATCCGCTCCGGCGGTCGGCAATTCCGGCCGTTCACCGCATCCGACCATATTGATGCTGCCATCGAGTCCGCGCGTGTCGATCCGGATGTCTACCCAATCACCGTCGCGAAGCCTGCCGACGGGACCGCCTGAGAGTGCTTCGGGGCCGATATGACCGATGCATGCCCCGGTCGACACGCCAGAGAAGCGGGCGTCGGTCAACAGCGACACCTGCTTACCGAACGATAGATGCTTCAGCGCCGACGTCAACTGGTACGTCTCCTCCATGCCGGTCCCGGATGGTCCGCGGCCGATCAGGGCCAGAATGTCGCCGGCAGCGATGCCGCCAGTCTTGATCGCACGGATCGCCTCGCGCTCAGTCGTGAACACCTTCACCCGGCCAACGTGCCGGAATACACCGTTCTCATCCAGCACCGTAGGATCGATCGCGGTCGATTTAATTACGGAGCCTTCCGGCGCGAGATTGCCTACCGGGAACGTGACTGTCGGCGTCAATCCCGCCGCGCTCGCCGCTGGCGGGCTGTAGATGACCGTATCCGGATCGATGCCCTCCCGTTCGGCGAGATATGCGCGCATCCGCCTTCTTCTCTCGGAGCCTTGCCACCAGTCCAGCACCTCGCCAAGCGTAAGGCCGGACGCGGTGAGCGCCTTCTCCTCAAGCACGCCCAGCTCTCGGAGATGCAGCATCACTTCCGGCACCCCACCGGCGAGGAATACGCGGACGGTGGTATGAGGAAGCGGCCCGTTAGGCAGTACGCTGACAAGCCGCGGAACGGCGCGGTTCACGGCCGCCCACTCCCCGGCGTCCGGCACGGCGAGCCCCGCCGCGTGCGCAATCGCCGGAATGTGCAGGAGGAGATTCGTCGAGCCGCCGAAGGCCGCGTGGACGGCCATAGCGTTGCGGATGGACGCGTCGGTGAGCAGGTCACCCATTGTCAAGCCCGATGCCGCGAGCGCCATCGCCGCGCGTGCGGATTGGCGGGCCATGGCCTTCCAAACCGGCTGGCCCGAGGGGGCGAGGGCAGCGTGCGGCACCGTCAGGCCCATCGCCTCGGCGACGACCTGGGAGGTTCCCGCGGTGCCGAGGAACTGGCACTCCGCCCCCGGGCGTCGCGCAGGCGCGGCAACCAAGATCGGCCGCCTCCTCGAGCGTCAGCTCGCCGTTCGCGTAACGCGCGCCGATCGTCTGGATTTTGCCGGCGTCCTCGCCCCGCGTCGGCGGCAGCGTGACGCCGCCAGGCACAATGACGCCAGGCAGCTTCTTCATGCCTGCCAGCGCTATCAGCATGGCGGGAAGACCCTTGTCGCACGTTGCGACGCCGACGACCGCCGAGCGCGTCGGCAGCGAGCGGATCAACCGCCGCATGACCATTGCCGCATCGTTGCGGTAGGGCAGCGAATCATACATGCCCGTCGTGCCCTGCGAACGACCGTCGCACGGATCGCTAACATAGCCGGCGAACGGAATCCCGCCGGCAGCGGAGATTTCATCGGCCGCCGCCTTCATCAGCATGCCGATTTCCCAATGGCCGGTATGGTAACCCAGCGCCGCGGGCGTACCGTCCTCGTTGCGGATGCCGCCCAGCGTGCCCAGGAGGAGCACTTCCCGGCCCTTCAGCCGCTCCGGCCGCCAACCCATCCCGACATTCTGGCTCCAGCCGAACAGGTCGCCGCTCGGCGCGTTCAACAACTGCTCCGACGTTAGCGGCAGGGAGCCTGACGGTCCGGGCGCATGCGTCTCCACTTCGAAATAATCCTCCTCGTCCGGGCCCATGACCGCCTTTAAACGTTCATTCATGCCGAGTCCCCCTTCCAGCCGGTTATGGCTTGACGAACACCGTTTTCACCGACGTATAGAACTCGATCGCCGCCTGGCCCTGCTCCCGCGAATGGGAGCTGGAAGCTTTCATGCCGCCGAAAGGAGCCTGCAACTCCACGCCCGCCGTCTCGGCGTTTACGCGGACCAGACCGGCCTCCATCTCCTGAATGAACGCCAGCGCGCTGCCGATGTCTCGCGTGTACAGCGACGCGCTCAGTCCATATTCCGTATCGTTCGCGATCGCAATCGCCTCCTCCAGGTCAGCGGCTTCGATAAGCGCCAGTACGGGACCGAAAATCTCTTCCCTTGCAATCGTCATGGAAGGTTTGACCCGGTCGAACACGGCCGGCGTGACGTAGAAGCCTTCACCGAGAGTCGGTTCTTCGGGCAGTTGCCCGCCTAACAGCAGGTCGGCTCCTTCCTCGATGCCCGTTCGGATATACCGGAGGACCGTCTCGTATTGCTTCTCGCTCGCGCAAGGGCCGAGCCATGTCTCCTGCTCCAGCCCGTCACCGACACGAAGCATCTTGACTTTCTCGACCAGCTTCTGCTTGAAAGCTTCATAAACGTCCCTCACCACGATTACTCGGCTTGTCGCCGTACATTTCTGGCCGGTCGAGCGAAGCCCGCCGCTGATCGTCGCGTCGACCGCGAGGTCGAGGTCGGCGTCAGCTGCGATAATGATCGGATTCTTGCCGCCCATCTCCAGCTGGTACTTCGCTCCCCGTGCCAGCGCGATCTGGCCGACCCGCTTCCCGACGGCGCCTGAGCCCGTAAATGTGACGCCATGAATGCCCGAGTGTTCGGCAATGCCCTGTCCGATCAACGCGCCTTCGCCGATAACCATATTGACCACGCCTGCCGGGAAGCCGGCCTCATGGAAGCATGCCGTCACCAGCGCAGAAGTGACGGCAGTCTCTGCTGCCGGCTTCCAGACGACGGTGTTGCCGTAGATAAGAGCCGGCGCCATCTTCCAGACGGGAATCGCTACCGGGAAATTCCACGGCGAAATCACGCCCACGACGCCGATCGGCGTGCGGGTCGTGAACATCAGCGCCTCCGCGTCCGTCGCTGGAATGACGTCGCCGATCGGGCGCATGCCTTCTCCGGCGTAATAACGCAGGATTGCCGCACCGCGGGCCGTCTCGCCCTTCGCTTCGCCGAATGTCTTGCCCATCTCGCGGGTCATCGCCCGCCCGATCGCGTCCATCCGACTCTCCAGCAGATCCGCCACCTTGAAAAGCAGCGCTCCACGCTGAGCGCCGGTTAGCTTGCGCCACGCCTTGCGGGCCTCTTCGGCTGCTTTTACGGCTTCGTTCAGATCGCCTAGATCGGAATCGGGAACCTGCCCGACAATCTCGCTCCTGCGCGCCGGGTTAAGACTCGGCATCCGTTTGCCGGACGCCGGCGCTTTCCAAGAGCCGTCGATATAGTTATCTATCGTTACAGCAGCCTGCTGAATCTGGTTATCCGTGATTGCCATTTCTTCGATTCCTCCTTATGCGTGAGTGCCGGCCGCTTCCAACTCGTGGGTAAAGACGGCCGTGTTCGCCAGCGTGCCGATCCCTTCGATTTCAATCTCAATCCGGTCGCCGGACGCCAGCGTGAATTGATCCGGCGGCACGAGGCAGGTGCCGGTCAGCAGTACCGTACCATCGAACAGCTCGTTGTCCCGTTTCAGGAAGGAGACCAGTTCTTCCAGCTTACGCTTCAATTGTCCGGTATTGGCGGTCTCGTCGACCACCTTTACCCCGTCCCGGTAAATGCGGCATGTGATCGCCAGCGCGTACGGATCCGCCATGGTCTCCGCCAGCCGGACGAACGGGCCGATCGCGCAAGACCGCTTCCAGACTTTCGCCTGTGGCAGATAGAGCGGATTCTCCCCCTCAATGTCGCGGCAGCTCATGTCGTTGCCGGCGGTGTAACCGATAATCGCGCCTTCGCTGTCCAGCACCAGTCCGAGCTCCGCCTCCGGCACCTGCCACGACGAGTCGCTACGCAAGCAAACCTGCTCGCCGGGTCCTACCGTACGGGCCGCGGTCGACTTCATGAACAGCTCCGGGCGCTCGGCGTCGTAGACTTTATCGTAGTACGTTTCAGCGTCCGAGCGCCCCGCCGTCGCTTCGTTGTTACGCGCTTCGCGACTGCTCTGATACGTGACACCGGCCGCCCAAACCTCCGGCGCATCAAGAGGCGTCGCGAGATCCAGCGACTCCGCGGATACGACCCGAAGCGGTTCCAGGCCGTTAATCCGAGAACGGACATATTCGTCTGTCGAGACGTTCGCAGCCCTGGCCTCCCGGACAAGCTTCATCAGATCCGGCGAATCAAGCCGATAGACCTTTCCGTCGTCAGCCAGAGCTCCCAGACACTTTTGTGAGTTGTCCCAGTACCGAAAAATACGCATTTAAGATCTCCTCCAATAGTTTGTTTCGCAACCTCTCCGATTGAGCGAAATTCGCCATGCGAACCCAGTCGCAGTACCGGTGGAATACGTTTTTCCCTGCTGGGCAATCTTCGGAAAGCGCTTTCCATCCAGTTCGCATTCAATTCCAATATGCTGCCTTGATAATTCCGTCCAGCATAACGTAATCATTCAAATAGTATGTTTATCATCTTGCTTATTTTCCTCCCTGTCATGATTGTTCAGGAGTTAAACATAGGCATCATAAACCCGGTTTCTTGCCGCCCGTTCCTCCGGATTGAGTTTTTGCGCGTCTGCAATCTCATAGCCGCCAAAGGTATCATACAGCCTGGACGATGGATCAACTTCGACGAAGGTGCACCAGGGCAGCCAGTGGTAGTGGCTTTCCAACGTTTGGCTGGTAAAGTTGCCGCTTTCGTGTCCCAGACCCGGCATGAGATATCCGACGCTGCCGTCCACATCGCTGGACTGCCTGGTATTCTTGTGGATGAACTCCGCAAAGTCGAGATAATGTTCATCGCCTGTAATCACATATAGCCTGTAGTACGTATACGCACATGCGGCCATGTACACATCGGCGCCCCCGCCGATCGTAATGATGCTCTGTCCACTAATGGAATACTTATTGAACGGATGCTTCGGCATGGGAGAACGTACAGGGAATTTCCACGCATAGGTCCAGGTTTCAGTATAGTCTGCGGCCCCGACCGCGCCCTCCAGCCATTTGTCTTCACCGGTCAGGTCATAAAGGGCGAGGAATCCGAACAAAGCGTATATGCCGGCCTCTTTATCCATGATATCCGTGTTATCGCACGTTCCGCCACGGTATTCCATGTCCCGGTAGGCATTGTCAAAAGACCACTCGCCGGACTTTGTGGCAGCGGTTCTATATCTTTCGTCGCCCGTAACCAGGTAGAACTGCACCAGGAAGCGGATCACGCTTGGCGTGTTGGCCTTCGAGTCCATACGGATGGAACTGTCTGTATTATAAGCGCGGTAAAAGCTGCCGTCTTCATTCTGGATATTCACCAGCCAATCGGCGGTCTTTCTGCAAAATTCCAGCCAGCTCGGTCTCTCTTCGCCCCTTTTGCGCTGATAGAGATAAGCATCCAATATCGCCTCGATCCCGTCCGCAAGCATCCTGATATAATGCGGGTACGGTTCAAAAGCCTTGATTCCGGGGTGGTAGCACATCTGAGGCAAGCCGGAATCAGTCATCGCTGTCCTCACCCAGAAGTCAATCACATTTACCCCTTTTCCATAGGCATCGGGATCGTTCTCTTTGTCGCCATAACGCAGCAACTGATAGCCTATGCCCGGCTGCTGTCCCACGAAACCGAACTGGAAGGACACGGTTGATATATCCATATCGGGCAGTTGGCAGGCAAAGGGCAGACCATATGAATCGCCGTATTGACGCGTATAAGTATTAAGAATCTTCATGCAGTTGTGGAAATACCGCTCATTGTCTACATCAAACAGCTTGTCACGCATCCGGTTGTAGGTTGTCCGCCAAATGTCTTTCATCATGGGCTGGAAGCCGCTGTAATGCCCAAAATGAAGCGCCACAGCGTAGTTTTGCTCAAAGCCGGTTTCCAAAGGGTGATTGACGCGGCGGAAAGTTTTGGAGTTCCCCTTGTAGTCAAGACCCTGGAACCGATTTTTGCCGGGCATCTGTCCATCGCATCCCGGATATACATAATCGATGGACAGTCCGTCGATATTCGCCTCGAAATCCTTGCGTACCGCAAATCCGTAATATAAATAATTTAAAGTCCTGCTTTCCGGCTTACTCATGCCAATGGCCCCGACCGTAAATTCGGGGTCGACACTGTTTTCGGACAGCACAATATCGGTGGATCTCATGGTCACGTCCGATGCCCAGCGCGAGAAAGCCGCCATCTCTCCGGACGCCATATTTTGCACGGCAAAAAGAGGCAAGGCACAGCGGGTTTCCATCTGCCAGAAATATTCGTTATTCAGGTCCTTGCCAAAGAAATGTTCCGGAGCAAATTCGTTCTGTTTATACCAGACGCCTGGCATGAAATAGTTATAGTCATGTGCATCGTCAGACTCCGTCATGATCAAAGAATATTTGGTGGAAAAACCAAGATCATCTCCTGCCTTAAGCACTTTTACTTGGCGGCTTACCTTGAAACCTGCACTGGTCGTTTCATACAAGTCTGTGAATAAAAATTCAGAGCCGGATGGCACGATCAGAATGCCGGTTGCTGTGATTTTGTCACCGGATTCGATCATTTCAGTATAAACGGCGTCATAAAATTCACTAAGAGCAGAGGAAGTCTTTACCGTAGCAAAGAGGGGACGTTCGTTGTAATAGAGCAATTTATCGTTCTTATGAACCTCAAGACCGCCATCCTTAAATAAGATGGCATAATCGCCATACGTTATTTTCACGGAGATCACCACTCTCTCTCTTCATGGAAAAACATCACGGTTCCACGCCTCTTGCCGCTTCCCGGTACTCCTGCGGCGTAACACCTGTCATTTTTTTGAAAAATCGCGTAAACGAATGTGCCGCTTCATAGCCGACGCGAGATCCGACTTCATGGATCTTCCACTCGTCTTTAGTCAGCAGCTCCTTCGCTTTCTTAGTCCTTGCCTGATCGATATATTCGGACAAATTCTGTCCCTTCTCCTGCTTGAACAGACGGGATAAATAAGAAGGGTTAAAATGCGAATGTCTGGCCAGCCGGACAAGAGATAGATCCTCGTTCAGATGCTGTTCGATGTAGGAGCAAATACCTTCCATCGCGCCTGCGGCTCTGCTGCTCTCCCCTTGACGTCTGAGCGCAAACAGCTTATCCGCCGTCCGGGTCAAATACTCGAACGCTTCGTGCCAATTGGCATGCGTGTCCAGCGGCAGCAAAGCGGCCGCCTTAAGTTGGTTGTCGCTCGGCCTCTGGTTGATATAGGATAGAATCACGAGCACAACGGAATAATACAGCTCCATCACGTGCGTCGCATTAACCATTCGTCCTCCGTTTATTGGCTCGGATATTTCCTTCAGGGTCTGCATAAACGCATCCCTTCGCCCGCCTTCCAGATGACCGGAGAGAAGGTCGATTTTATCGGTCCGCACCCGCTCCCGGATCGGTTCGGCCGAATCGTCCTGCCCGACGTCTACCGTCATCACCATGCTTGCCCCGTCGCCTACACGGATATGCTGCTGCTGGCGCAATCGATCGTAAGCCCAAGGGAGCATTTCCCAAGACAGCGGGGTGTTGCCGACCATGAACGAGGCATCGATAGCCAGCGATTGCGAGCATGCCGCCTGGATCAGCTCCAGTGTCCCCTCCAAAAAACGGACGATATCGGCGTATGCCGCGTCCGATCCTTCTTGCCTTTCTGCATTCGGTTGGATCAACCACAGCAGGTCGCCAAATCGGTCAATAATGCCGACACAACGGGTCATATCGCGAAGAAAGGAGTCGCCGATAAGCATAACGGCCATTGCCGCTTCCTGCCGGTCTGCATAAGACGGGTTCTCCTCCGCTCGGATCATGCTCCCGAATACGAGAAGAACGGGGACTGACGGATCGAGCGGAATATTCAGCTTGGGAAAGTCCTCTGAACGCACCAGCGAATCGAATGTTCCGGAGCCGGCGAGCAAATGACGGAAATATTCGCCATGCGCGAGCGTTTCCAGCGTATTGCGCTGCTCCCTGGCTTGCGCCAGGAGACGGTCGGTTCGGAGCCCCTCATCCAACTCGTAAATCGTGTCCCGCACCACGGCGATCACTTTGTCGTAGCCTTCGGTCTTCAGGAGATAGCGGACGCCCCAAGTTTGAATAGCCTGATAGACGGCATCGAAATCGTTATAACCCGTAAGAAAAATCATACGGCATCGCGGCCAGTTCTTGCGGATAATCTCCATCAATTCCATTCCGCCGATGCCAGGCATGCGGACGTCCGACAGAACGAGGTCGATTCGTGTACTGTTCAGCCAATCCAGTGCTTCTCCACCCGAGTAAGCCTTGTATATATCCAACCCGGGAATGTCCAGTTTAGCCAGAATTTCAGCCATCCCGTCGGTAATGATGGCCTCGTCGTCAACGATCAGCATTCTGTACAATTGCATTTGCCTCCCTCAGCGGTAGTCGGATCGTCACCTTGAGACCGCCCAGTTCCCCACGCATGACCTGCAACCCGCTGCCTTCGCCGTACGTAATTACGATGCGGCGGTGAATATTGACGATGCCCGTCGTTTCCGACTTCTCGTTCTCATGGGCGATGGATTTAGATATCCGCCTCAGCTCCTCGTCGGCTAACCGATCGCCATTATCCTCAATGACAATGCAGGCCCACTCCTTCGAGCGCTCGAAGCGTATTTCGATGATACCGTCCCGGGTCATTTTCTCCAGGCTATGCTCGAATGCATTCTCAATGATTGGCTGCACGATCAGGCGGGGCACCATGACCCGTTCTAACTCTGCCGGCATTTCATCGAATCGGACCCTGATTCTTCTGGAGAAACGAAGTTCCTGGATCTCGGTATACATTCTAGCGTGATGGACTTCCTGTTTGAGCGTGACTTCGTCCGACGCATTACGGGTTACGAATTGAAAATACTCGCCGAGTTGGGTCGTGAATTGCTCGATTCGGTCCGTGTCTCCGATCTTAGCCATCGTATTGAGAATAAAGAAGCTGTTATACAGAAAGTGTGGATTGATTTGGGACTGAAGCTGCTTCAATTCCGCGCGCTGCGCCATGATTTTCTGCTTATACGCCTGATCGATCAGCGTGCGCAGATTGACGACCATTTGATTAAAACGAGTATAAATATAGCCGAATTCGTCGTTTGCTTCGTGGTCGATAGCTTGCTGGAGATCTCCGCTTTCCAGACGGCGGAACCCCTTGACCAGCTTAAGTAACGGCTTGTGAATGAACTTATACATTGATAGGGCATATACGGCGATAATAACGAAGGCTCCAGCCGCGAAAAGCCACGCCCATGTATAAAATTTGTCCAGCGGTTTGCGTACGATTCGCTCCGGAATAAAACGGTAAATCGACATATCCAACCTGTCGGAATAAGCATGGGAAACGAAAAACCGTTCTTCCCCGAGCGTAATCGTTGCGGAACCGTCGTCTGCGATCCCGGAGAGCAGTTGCTGCGTTTCGCTGTCCAGCGCGCTGACGGAGCCGCTTCCCAGCACAAAGCCCGGCTGACCCGAGATCAGAATCGTACTGCTGCCTGGATACGTATTGAACTGCTGCAGCGCCTGCCTTAGCTTCCGGCTGTCCAGCTCGATTTCGACGGTAAACAGCGGTTCTCTCCCCTTCATGCCGCTCGGCTTAGCGGCATGAAGGAAAAGATTCCCTTTCCATTGAATTAGCCCCGATCCCTGTCCCCCGGACTCGGCGCGAATCGCCCGATTCCGGTCACCTTCGTATTTTCCCGCTCCGTTCAGCGAGGAGAGCGTTTTGGCGATAGACCGGATATGCACGCTCACGTTATGAATGTTATCGCTGCTGTTCTGCAGGGAATATATCCGATTCAGTACCGAAGTGATCTTCTCCATCCGCTCAATGTCCCCCATGGTTTCCCAAGTGAAGGCGAGCCTATTCATGTCGGTGTCCTCCAGCATCCCGAATTGAAGCAGCTTCATCCGTTCGATCTCGTTCTCCAGGTCGCTGAGATAGAAGGAGATTTGGGAAACGGCCGTCTTCGAAATATCATCGCTAGCAGTACGAATACTCCATTGATAGATATAGACGCCGAGCAGGATGATCGGCAGCATGATCAGCAGAAAGGTCATCACCAATCGAGTAAAAATCGTGTTGCGCAAAGAAAATTCGGGTCGCTTGAACATCGCAGTCTCCCCCCGATCTTTTCCTTAAGTATAGTTCAAGTGGTGCGCCGCCGTTTCATCTCATTTTGGCTATCCCTTCACGCTGCCGAGCACAATGCCCTTGACGAAATACTTCTGCAGGAACGGATAGGCCGCCATGATAGGCAAAGCGCCGAGGAAAATCTGCGACGCTCTTAGCGTCCTGTCCGAAATCATCGCCATATTCAGAATATCTTCACGTGACATCGCCGAGAAGTTCTGCTGAACCACGATGGTTTGAATGTAGCTTTGCAGCGGATAATGAGCCGGGTTTCCCATCAAGAGCAGGCCGTCGAACCAACTGTTCCAGTGCTCCACCATCGAGAACAGAGCCAACGTCGCAATTGCGGGCTTGGAGATCGGCACATAAATCCGCCAGAGCGTCGTCCACTGGCTCGCGCCGTCGATCACGGCCGACTCCTCGAGTTCTTTGGGAACTTCGCGGAAAAAGTTCAGCAGCAGCACGATGCTGAATACCGGAACCGAGTTGGGAAGAACGAGCGCCCAGATGGAATCGAGGAGCCCAAGCTCTTTAATCGTGACGTACCACGGAATCAGCCCGCCGTTGAACAGCATCGTCATGAAGAAAATCCACGCATAGACGAGACGAAATCGGAAGTTCTTCGACTCTTTGGACAACGGATAAGCGACCATGATCGTCAGCAGCAAGTTGAGCGGTGTTCCGATCGCGATTCGTTCCAAGGAGACGAGCATCGAGCGCCAGAAGCCTTCCCTACCGCCGGTGAACTCATAGGACGCGAGCGTGAAATCGACCGGCCACAGCTTCACGTAGCCAGCTGCGGCAGCGGTGCTGGAACTGAACGATACCGCGATAATATGGATGAGCGGAAGCACGCACAGCAGTGCAACCAGAATCAGGAACGTCGTATTGACGGCCGCAAACCAGTCGAACCGCTTGCCGGCTTTCATAGTTTGAGATATCGTGGGGGATGCAGGCTTTAACGTTTGGCCGGACATTCAAGGTTCCTCCTAGAAGATTCTGTATTTTGCGAACCGGTACGCGAAGTAGTACGAACCCGCGATCAGCACGAACGATACGATCGATTTGAAGAAGCCGACCGCCGTTGCTACACCGAATTGAGCATCCAGCAATCCGATCCGGTATACGAAGGTGTCGAGAATATCGCCGCTCTCGTATACTTGCGGGCTATACAGGTTAAATACCTGATCGAAGCCGGCATTCAGAAGCTGACCCAGACTCAGCACCGCCAGCAGAACGATGACCATTTGCATGCCGGGCAGCGTAATATGCCACACTTTCTTCCACCGGTTCGCGCCGTCGATCGTTGCCGCTTCATACAGACCCGGATCAATCCCCGTTATTGCTGCTAGATAGACAATGGTTCCATAGCCGAAACTCTTCCAAATGTCCGATACGATCAAAGTGGCCGGGAACCACTTGTTGTCTCCCAGGAAAAAAATCGGTTCCATTCCGAAAGACTTCAGCAAGCTATTGACAATTCCGCCGGATGGAGACAGCAGGTCGATCAGGATTCCACCCAAGACGACCCATGATAAGAAAAAGGGAAGGTAAATCGTCGTCTGGACGGAGCGCTTGATCGCTTCGTTCTTCAACTCATTCAGCAAGATCGCGAATACGATCGGCACGAGAAGCCCGAGCACGAGCTTGAAGCTTGAGATGTATAAGGTATTCCAGAGTACCTGCATAAAGCTGGGGAGCTCCATGACATAATTGAAATTGTCCCAGCCAACCCATTTCTGGTCGCCGAACAGTCCTCTGGCAGGTATGAATCGTTGAAAAGCGATCGTGATGCCGGCCATTGGAATATAGGAGAAGATTCCGACAAGCAGCAATCCCGGTATGATCATCAAGTGCAGGGGAAGTTCCCTCCACGCTTTTCTGTTCCGCATGTATATCCCCTCCGTCTCAAGTGCAAAGAAGCAAGGAGGCAGGAGCCATAGGCGCCTGCCCCTGCTTAACCATTACTTCGTCGTTGCGTACCATTCGTTGACTTCTTGAGTAATCTGTTCGCCGCCCAGCTTCTTCCAGTCCTCGACGAATTTATCGAAAGCATCGATCGACTGGCCGAGAATGATCTTGACGAACGTCTCGTCCTGCAGCTTCTCTAGGGTGGATTTCCGCTCGACCATGGTCGGTGTAGGTGCACCCACGAACTTGTCAATCAGGAATTGATTGTTCTTGTCGTACTGGTCAGTAATTCCCATGGAGCCTTCCGGACCATAAATGCGCTCCCAGCCCCATACCGCGAATCCATCTTTCGAGCCGGAATTATACAAGTCAATCTTCTCCTGGATCGTCTTGGCTTCGCCCTTCAGCACCGACATGTCACCCGCTTGGCGTGCCGCGTCGATCTCGCGATACGCCGTAACGTTTTTCTTCGGCGGCGCGGCTGTACCGGTGACAACTGCCACACGCTTTCCGCTTCTTTCGGAGCGTAATACGTGTCAAATTCGGCCGATTCGCCCCAGTTCTTCTCGAGGTGCATATTGAACAGCTTGATGACCGCTTCCGGATGCTCCGCGCCCTTCCGGACGGCGAAGAATTTCGTCGTGCTGAACTTCTGAGGCACTTTCGGCAGGTCGCTGTTCTCCGATACGATCGGGAAAGCACGCCATTGCGCATTCGGGTCGTTGTTCTTGTTAAGCTGCAGTGGCCAGATGGAATTCCATTGTTCGCCGTACTCCATGCCTATTTTGCCCGCCGTAATGTCTTCCGCCACTTTGCCGCCGTCCTTGATGCCGAATTCCTTGTCGAGTTGACCGCTCTTCATCATATTCTGGAGCTCCTGAAGAGCCTTCTTCACTTCAGGCTGGATGCTGCCGTAAACAAGATTTCCTTCCGCATCCTCTACCCAGATGTTCGGGAACGCCTTGAAGCCGGCCATGAAACCTTCAAGACCCATTCCCCCGCCCCAGATGTCCTTCGTCATGCCGAGGCCGTACGTATCCTTCTTATTGTTACCGTCTGGATCGTTCTCTGCAAACGCTTTCGAAATCGCGAGCACATCTGCCATTGTCTTCGGCGGCTGAAGGCTGAGCTTCTCCAGCCAATCGGTACGAATCCAGATAAACATGGATCGCTCAATCGACGGTTCGACTTGCGGAATCGCCATCAACCTACCGTCGAGCGTCGCTGCATCGAACGGGCCGCTGCCTTCCTGTGACAAGATATCCTTAGTCAGTGGAGACGCATATTTCTCGTACAGTTCCGTCATATCCTCGATCTGATCGGATTCCGCCAATTGCTTTAACTGAATCGGGCTAACCGGAAGGAAATCCGGCAGTTCTCCGGAAGCCAGCGTTACGTTCAACTTCTGCAGGTATTGGTCCGAATCGGGGTTGCCCTTAACGACCCAGTCGTACTTTATCTTAATACCGAGCTGATCCTCGTACAGCCGCGACCATCTATTGTCTTCCAGTGTTTCGCCTTGGAGTACGCCAAGTACGTTATTCTCGACGACATCGCTCAAATTCCGGACGGTCGTTACTTCAATCGGGGGATCGTACTTGCCCGTCGGATCCGCCGTCGTGTCATTTCCCGCGGCTTCATCGCTTCCTTTGTTCGTTGCGGCTGAGCTTTGATTCGCCGGCGCATTATCCTTATTGTCTCCGTTATTGCCGCTGCATGCAGAGAGTACCATGATTGCCGCCAAGAGCATTGTTACGGTCTTGGCATACTTTTTTTCTCCTTTTCTTCCTCTCATAGCCGTTCCCCCATCTTATGTTTTCGAGACAATGCCGCATGCGATGTCTACGCTTTCATTATAATAAGCCCGTTCTGGCTGTAACAATGTGCAAGTTTTTACTTCGTTACCCGGGCTTTACTATATGTAAGCGCTTTATGCATTCCAGCGGGAACGGCTCTTCCCAGGCATATTAGCCCCGACGGATCATTCCAACACGACCGAAGTCAGATTTGCGCCTCCCTCGCCAACATACGTAAAATACAAAGCTTGGATGCCGTCCGGGATGTCTAGATCGACGGAATATTCCTTCCATACATTCGTACAGTCGACCGGTATCCTTCCGAGAACGGGGCCGTTCCATGAGGTTTTGGCCTCGATTTGTCCATCTCCCTCATCATTTTCCTCCGGAGCATAATTCGGATGAAAGTTCATCCGATCGGCATGCTGGCACCAGCTCTCGTTCTATTTTTTTCTAGCCCGATACTGCTGAGGCGTTACGCCGACAATTCTTTTGAACAAGTTGGAAAAGCTCCCTAAGCTGGTATAACCTACGTTTTCCGCAATATCGGTAATCTTGTATTCTGTTTCTTCCAGCAATCGTTTGGCTTCCTGTATTCGTTCCTGAATGATGGCGTCCGACAAAGATAGCCCTGTCTCCTTTTTGAACATCCTGGACAAATAAGCCGGATTCAAGTAGACATGGGAGGCCAGATCTTCCCGGGTTATCTCCTGGCTCAGGCGGGAACGAATGTATTGTCCGATCTTGGCGACTACGGTGGAGGATACGTTATTGCTTGTCCGAAGAAGCCGCACGGTCGCCCCTAGGCATTCCCTTGTCCAACTCTGCAGGGCCGTCATATGTTTCGGATAGCTTTCCTTGTCCGCCAGTTTTTTCAACTCCGCCGACTCGTGCATCGTTAACCCTTTTTTCGCAAGTAGGGTATGAATGATAAAGAGAATGCCATGGATGATCTGGTCATGCGATTCTTTCGTCCAGGTTTCCGTCCCGCTGCCGCTAAACCATTGCGTAACGCGGCGATCCAATTCCTCTAGTTCGCCGAGTTCCAGGATGGTGGCCCATTCCGAAAACAAGTTCAAAGGAGCCGCCGTCGGTATCTGTTCCAGCGGTTTAACGGATGGCGGATAAACGGCAGTGAATACTTGCCGGGAACGGTTGATGTTGCGTTGTTCTCTCTCCGTCACGTTAGCGTAGGCGATCACGATCTCCGACAGAAGCACCGAAGGGCTAATGTAGATGGACAAGGAGCAATGGAGCAGCCGTTCGCACTCGTTCAAGAACCGCCGGCAGTTGCGTTCAGTACGTTGCCGACAGGGTCCGCTTCGCGCCTCTCGTATACGATCGCCAGATTAAGACCCGCATGATTCTGAAGAACGACGCCTTCTAACTCGCTCAACAGAAGTTCTCCGGCCAAATTACGAAGCGCGTATTCCATAATGGACTCGTCCCGCGCGCTCAGGTTCTCTTTCCATTGCTCCAGACCTAACAGGACCACGATAAAACGATCGCACGGCTTGAAATCCAATCCGTAAGTTTCCGCGGATCTTTGCAACGAATCCGGATGAAGCGACGCTCGCCGGCTAAGAACGTCCTGCCAGAAGCGTTCCACCAGGATGGGCAGCTGCCGATCCCATTTCCTTCGATAATCCTGCATAAGATCGTCATACTTTTGCCGATCTTTCCGCCTGCCCGCTTCGGCGATAGCTTCGCCCGCCACTTTCTTCAATTGCCCGTAATCGACGGGCTTTAACAAATAATGAAACGCTCCATGTTGAATGGCACGCTGCGCGTATTCGAAATCCGCATGGCATGTGAGCATAATGGTCAGGGTGTTCGGCGAGTGTTGCTCTACCCAGGCCAACAAATCCAGCCCGTTCCTCCCCGGCATCTCGATATCGCATATAAGCAGATCGACTGCGTCGTTTCTTAGGCACTCCACCGCATGCTCTACGTTTTCCGCAAGCCTAACGTCCGTAACGCCCAGCTCGCCCCAATCCACGCCTTGCTGCAAACCGAGCAAAGCGAAATATTGGTCGTCTACGATCAAAATCCGGTACATAGGGTCGATCACGGCCTCCTCGTCATAGGCAACTTCATCTCTACCACTCCGCCTCCCCGAGGATCGTTCCGGAAAGCAAGATTCGCTCGTTCGTCGTAGAACATGACTAAGCGTCTACGAACGTTCCATACCCCCAACTGGCTGTCCGTCGGCTCTTTTTCATATAAACCGCCGTTAAGCATTTCGAGTTGCGGGTCGGAAAATCCCCGTCCGGTGTCGCTGATTTGGATGGAAACGTACGGGACCCCGTCATCCCCGGATTCCGCGCTCACCGTTATCTCTACTTGGAATGGTTTTAAGTTATCTATAAATCCATGCTTAATGGCATTTTCCACGAAAGGCTGGATAAGCAGCGGCGGGACGAACAGACTTTCGAGTTCCTTCGGAAGACGTTCGCGATAGGTCAGCTTATCCGGGTACATCACCATTTGGATCTCCATATAGTTCCGGATATGATTCATTTCGCTGGCAAGCGGAATCCACGTATCGTTGGTACTCATAATGAACCTGAAATAAGAAACAAGATGGCCGATCATCTTTTTGATCAGAGAGTACTTCTGAAGCTCTACCAGATGGTAGACGATATTCAGGGAGTTCATAAAAAAATGAGGATTGATTTGGGCCTGAAGATGTTTAAGCTCGGCCTGCTGGACTTTCATTTTCTCTTCGTATACGTCGATTTTCAGATCGCCGATTTGTTCGGCCATCCGATTGAACTGTTCCGTTATCAACTGAAACTCCTTGGTATTCCCTTCCTTTAGTCGGTAATCCAATTGTCCCTTGCCCAGTATGCGCATTCCGCTAGTCAATGAATGAATCGGCTTAAACACTAGCCGACTAAGTAGAATAAGAAGAATGACCAACATCACGATAACCGCGGCCGGAATGCCTTCGATAACGCGTTGGAACAAAGGAAGCTCATCCAATAGCGATTTTTCGTCCAATAGGATGAATGCGTTGAGATCCGAAAAAAGGGAAGGTTTGCCTACGAACAAATAGTTGTTACCGTCATCGAGACGAATGGAGGCGCTGGTGCGATCCGATTGTTCATTCAGAAGGCCGCGGATGCTGACGAGATCCTCATTCGTGAATCGACCCCATAACGGCTTGCCGTCTTTCGATATCATGCCGATCTTCTCATCGCTTCTTGCGGGTCCTAGCTGCGTTAAAGGCTGTGCCAACGAGTCGATGCTGACAAGTACGCCGATGAGCAACCTTCCGCTTTTATCCGGCAGAGCCTTATACAGGACAGGTTCGCCGCCGACGGTGACGATTTCCCACTTCAAAGAAGTTGGAAGCTTGAGCGTTTCCAGCCGCGAAGACAATCCGGATCGGATGTCGTCTCTCTCTTGGTAATACTCTTTTCGGCTGCTTAGGAACAATTCATCCCTCTTCTGATGATAGACGAACACGGTGCGGATAATGGAGTAGTAACTGACATCGTTATACCATTGATCCATCAATTTCCGCAGGGAAACGTAATAGTTCACGCTATCCGGGTCGCTTGCCGAGTATAGTTCCAACAGCAGGTTGTCGTTTGCCGTGCGAGTCAAATAAGTGCCGGTCTGCTCCAGCAGTTCGTCAAGGGCGCTTAAATGAAGAGCCAGCGTATCCGAGGCGGAATTCGCGACTTTCTCCCGAACGATGTTCGTTGAATAGATATTCGTATAGTACAGGAAAAGAAAAAGAGGCGTCACTAATAGCAGAACGAGAGCGCTTACCTTAAATCGCAACGATAGTCTCACAATCTCTCTCCTCTTGCTCGGCCTTAAGCGACGATGCGGCACGAAAGGGGGAAGACTTTGTTAGTCTTCCCCCTAGCCTATTTACGGTTGTTTCGCTTTCCATTCATCATACTGCTTCTGAGCCTCAGCGCGGATTTTCTCGATGCCGTTGGCTTTTAACTTGACGTTGTATTCGGCGAGAACCTTGTCTGCGTCCAGACTGCCCGTTTCAAGCAACGGACGATATTCCTTGATAATATTGCTGATAACCGATACTTCCGTTTTGACCGGTTCCGTATTGAAGCTAAAACCGAACGATTTCACCTTATGGGCCCTGCCGTTATACTCCTTGAACTTTTCCCATTTGTCAGCGCTTTCGCCTTCCCACAAATAAGTGAGCGTCTGATTGCCGAACATCCACTCGATGCCCGGTGCCCAACCCGTATCCGCTCGGGTAGCGACGCCGTCCGGCAGCTTAATGAAATTATCCTGGCCTTCCAGCTTAACGTATTGACGAGCTTCCACGCCGAAATCGAACAAATTGACCAGATGCTTGTCGGTGTGGAGAAGATTCAGCAGCATCATCGTCCGCTCCGGATCGACGGATGTGCGCCCGATGGCCATCATGGAGTTGCTGATGCTCGCCGTGCTCATCTCGGGATCGTTTCCTTTAAGCTTGACGAGCTGGATACCGGTGGCGCTAGAATCTTCCTTATCGGAATCCGGTTTGTCGGAGCCGAACTTCATCCATGTTTTTCCTGCTTTCAATGCGTCTTCGGTGCTTGTCTTGGTCGTTGCGGCATCTTTGTTGATGTAGCCCTTCTTGAACCAGTCGCTGTAGAGCCTCCATCTGTAAATAGCGGCATCGTTCTCCATCGAGCTGATGACCATCTTGTCCGTCTTCGTGTCCAGCACGATTACGGCAGGCGCGCCCGCTACCAGCTCGTAACGGAAGTTTTCCTCCATGCTTTTCCTGGTTTTGTCGAAGTAACTAAGCGTATCGGAACCGCTGCCCGACAGCCAGATCGGAGCGAAGCCGGGTTCCTTTTCCTTAATGGTCTCAAGCCATGGCTCGAGATCTTCCAATGTATTGATGGCACTTACGTCAAACCCGTACTTATCCACCATATCTTTTCTTAACATAATGGTGTGGCTTTCGCCGATTTCCTTATTCGTAGGAATCGCGTAAATTTTGCCGTTTACTTTGCCGCCTTCGAAGAAACGGGCGTCTAACGTCTGCGTAATTCCTTGTCCGTATTGAGCCAACAGTTCATCGAGCGGCAGAAAGGCGCCTTTCGCTACGTTGTTGGCAAAATCGGACCAGTTCGGAGCAAATGTCAAGTCTACCTGTTCTCCGGACTGATATGCCAGAACCATCTTTTCCGCCCAGGAGGACCATGGGAGTCCTTGGAAGTCGATCTCGGCGTTTATTTTCTCTTTGAGATACTTGTTGATCTCCGCTACGACCGCCGCGGTGTCCTTCTGAGGGAAATTACCTACCGTGTACACTTTGAGCTTGCGATACTTGGAGATATCCGGATTGCCGGATCCGGTATCGCCGGATGTCTGGCTGCTTGCCGTCGGTTTCGCGCTTGGCGACCTGACGAGCTTGCGTTGTCATTGTTACCGCAAGCAGAGATAACCAGCATGATCGCGATCAGCAAAGAAAGCGCCGTGCCCCAACCTTTTGCTGCCTTCATTTCGTCGTGCCTCCCTATCATTTTATCATATATTCTAACCGGCCATTTAGCCAGAGTTAGACGGTTTAACCCTTGATGGCCCCGATGGTAAGCCCTTTGGTGAAGTATTTCTGGAAGAAGGGATAAACGAACAGTATAGGACCAATCGAGACGACAACCATCGCCATGCGAAGACTTTCCGTGGGAACCGTTTCTTGCACCAGCAAGGCTACGCCGCTTCCCGCCAATTGATTTTTGAAGAACTCGGCCTGGCGAATCATTTGAATCATCACGTACTGCAAGGAGAACTTATCCGTATCGTTAATAAACAACAAGGAGTTAAACCAGTCGTTCCAATACATCAGCGTCGTGAACAAGCCGATGGTCGCAAGAACCGGGAGCGAAATCGGAAGAACAAGCTGGAAGAAAATCCGCCACTCCGAAGCCCCGTCCAATTTACCCGACTCGATCATCTCTTCCGGTATGGTCTGCTGAAAGAAGGTACGCGTAATGAATATATAGAAAGCGCTCGAAAGACCCGGAAGGATAAGAGCGATAAGAGAATCTCTCAGCTCCAAGTAATTGATATACAAGAGGTAGAACGGGACTAACCCTCCGGAGAAAAGCATCGTAATCAAAAGGTAGATATTAAAAGCTTTCTTGAACGGAAAATCCTTGCGAAAGATCGGATATGCGTACATGGCAATCAACAACACCGCCAATAAGGTTCCGATACAGGTAACGGTTAAGGTAACCCCATAGGCTTTCAACAGCGTTGACGAATCGGTAAACAGAAATCGATATGCGGACAAATCAATAACGTCAGGCCAGAACTTATAACCTTTTAACGTGAGCATTTTTTCGTCGGAAATGGAGATAGAGACGATCAGCACGATGGGCATGATGCACGCGAGACTGAAAGCGACGAAAAATAGGTGAAGAAATAGTTTAGCCGACCTGGACACTTGCTGATAAGGTTTCATGCTACCCGCTTTATTCATTTCGATTCTCCTTTCTAGAAAAGCGCCGTATCGCGATTTAATTTGCGAGCCAGACTGTTAGCTCCGATGACAAGAAAAAATCCGACTACCGATTGGTAAAAATTCGCCGCAGAGGACATTCCCAGATCGTTGAGCTGGATCAAACCTCTGTAAACATACGTATCGATGACATCCGTCGTAGAGCGCAACGCGCCGGAGTCGAGCGTAACATGATAGAACAAACCGAAATCGGAGCGGAAAATGCCTCCCAAATTCAGAATCGTCAGGATGACCATCACCGGCGTAAGGAGCGGAATCGTAATTCGAATGATTTGCTGCCAT
This sequence comes from Cohnella cholangitidis, assembly GCF_014107495.1. GTDB lineage: Bacteria > Bacillota > Bacilli > Paenibacillales > Paenibacillaceae > Cohnella > Cohnella cholangitidis. The sequence continues at coordinate 5,451,927 of NZ_CP041969.1, read as the reverse complement.
TTGCCGGCGCCGTCCATAACCGCGGCTTCATACAACTCCTCGCTGATTCCGGTTATGGCTGCTAGATAGATGACGCTGCCTATTCCTACGGAGTGCCACATTTTCGTTAACCATAAAATATACGGCCATGCTTGCGGGTGCATATAAGCATTAACTGAAGCGTGGCCGAATAAAGGCAAGACGTATTTGACCAGGAAGCCGTATTCCGGATGCAGAAAGGCGTATACTATATAGCTGACGACGACCATAGACAAGAAATTCGGCATGATCATAACCGTTTGATAGAATCGCGAAGCGATCTTGGCACGTACCTCATTAATGGCAATAGCGACAGCAACCGAGAGAAGTAAACCGGACACAATAAAGGAAATATTGTATGCAACCGTATTAACGGTCACACGCCATGCATCGGAAGTGGCAAAGAGAAAGCGGAAATTGTCGAGTCCCGTCCACGGGCTGCCCATAATCCCATCGACGTAGTTGATGTTCTTGAAAGCGATGAATACGCCGAACATCGGAATATAACAATTAATGAAAAAGACGATCGCCGGCGGTAAAAGCATAAACAGCAGTACTCGATATTTCACGATATTTCGAAGTAAGCGGACGATGCCGCTCTGCCGCCGTGAACTCGCCGGCTTAATTGATGTATTAACGTTCGATTGAATAGCCATGCCTATAACCTCGCTCCAATTTAACAGGATGGGTTCATTGTACTCTGTTAAGAATTAAGATCTCTCTATCGCAGGTGACCTCGTTTATTCGAAAGTTACCTTTTCCTCTTTTCGAAATAACCAACGATAAAACGTAAAATAACCCGGGAGAGGCACTTTTTTAGTGTCCATCTCCCGGGTTATTTACTTCGGATTAAGCCAGATCTCTTTGAATTCTAATTTTTCATCCATCAGATTATCGAATTAATGATCAGGGTTAAGGCGAACGCGGATTACGATATCCTGATCGTGATTGCCGAATCCCGAACCATAAAGCGTCAACCCTCCGACATTAACGGCATGCTCATCCACCGCGAAACGAAGCGTCCAGAATGATTCCTGAAGTTTAATATCCGCGAGGGTCACATCCGACATACGCTCTTCATCCATAAATGTACCCGTGGCGTCAATACGTATCGTCTTCAATAACCCGTATTGATTCACGTTTCGATGCCACCATTCAGGCGTAAGCCTCCCTCTCGCAGCTCTTCCGAAGTCAGCCGGACTTGTCCATGTGCCTAAGGATATGCCGTTGAACGTAAACTCGATATCCGAAGGCCAATAATCTCTTAAGCCGGGCGCTTCCGAAGCAATCTCCATCGATATTTCGATGGCTTCCGCGGTTTGATCCGCAAGCAGATAGTTTGGCATTTTGTATTCAACATAGCCCCATCCGAACCATAGAATGGCGGCGTGTACCCGCTCGGGATCAAGGAAATAGCGAGGGTCATCCCATTTTCCGATTTCTTTCTCGAGCGTCCCAAGCCCGCAAGTAGGATGGACTTCAAAGGCAGTGTAATGACCGACCGAAATTCTCTGTTCTCTGGTCTTCGCAGCATGGCTGGCGAACGGCAGCTCAATCTCGACGGTTTTCTGTTGGAGAAAACACATTTTGTGCGTCCCTCCGTTCAACCGAACCCTGCGACTGCCGATGAGCCCGGCTTGTTCGAGTTTTCGGATGTGCATGGTGACGATAGAGGGACTGAGCTCTAAACGATCCGCAATATCTTTCACGTTCATTTCGTTATCGGCAATGAGACTCATGATTTTCCATCTGACCTCGCTGGCCAACGCTTCGTATAACGGCATGAACTTCGCTTCCCCGTTCGCTTTGATTATCATCATAGTCTCCTGACTGCATTTCTTTGAAATCATATATATATTAATTTAATAATTTTAACAGGAACCTTCAAGCCCAATCTATTGCAAGATTTTCAACAATGCTGTTTAATTTCCTTAGCTGCCGAACAAATTAAATTTATATTAATATGAATTTATGAATGAGGAGGATATATGAAATATCATAATCCGGTTATCAAAGGATTTTATCCAGACCCTAGCGTATGCAAAGCAGAAGACGTCTATTATCTGGTTTGCAGCTCCTTTCAGTACTTCCCCGGCGTACCGATTTTTGAGAGCAAAGACCTGATTAACTGGACGCAAATCGGTCATTGCCTAACCAGAGAGAGTCAGGTTCAACTAGGCAAGGTGGGCAGCTCCGGCGGAGTTTTTGCTCCTACGATACGTTACGACAACGGGAGATTCTACATGACTACGACCAACGACACCACTCGTCAGAATTTCTATGTATGGACCGACGATATTTACGGCGAATGGTCCGAACCGGTCTATGTGGATCAGGGAGGAATCGATCCCGATTTGTATTTTGAAGATGGAAAAGCCTTTTTTATGAGCAACGGAAAAGATGATAACGGCAAGGACGGCATTGTTCAGTGTGAAATTGACATTGAAACGGGCTGCAAATTGACGCCGAGCCGTTCGATTTGGCAGGGGGCAGGCGGGCGCTATTTGGAAAGCCCGCATCTATATAAAATGAATGGCCGGTATTACCTGATGGCGGCTGAAGGCGGAACCGAATACGGCCATATGGTCATCTATGCGCGGGGAGAATCTGCTTCCGGACCGTTTGAAGCTTATCCGAATAATCCCGTGCTGACCAACCGCAATATGGGCGGTTATGAACTGCAGGGGGTTGGCCATGGCGATCTGATTCAAGATAACGATGGAAACTGGTGGATGCTCCATCTAGGCTTCCGTCAAATCGGTCAATGGCTTACCTACCATCATCTCGGACGCGAAGTTTTCCTTACGCCGGTTACTTTCGGAGAGGATGGCTGGTTTACGGCAGGGTACAACGGGACCGCTCTTACGAGTTTCGAGACTGATCGGATCCCAAGTCAAACCGTTCAGCAGGAGAAAAAGTTTTTTACCTTCGAGAACACGGATTGGAATTTGGATTGGTGCTATCTCCGTCATCCTATAGCAGGGAATTACTTGTTAGAATCCGATAAAGCAACGCTTAATGGGACCGCGGTGACTCTGGATATTCCAGCATCCCCGACTTTTATCGGCATACGTCAAAGAGACTTCAACGCGGCAATTTCATGCGATGTCAACCTCACCAGCGGCGAAGCAGGCATTACCCTTTATATGGATGAGAATCATCATTATGATTTGGCTATACGTAAAGCTGAAACCGGGTATAAAGTTATCGAGCGCCTGAATATCGGAGATATTAAATCCATTGAACATGAAATAGATTTGGGAAGCGACAACCACGCTACTCTGATTATACGGGCAAGCCAGGAGCGCTACAGCTTCCTAGTTCAAGCAAACGGCAAGGATACTCTTATAGGCACGGCACAAACCAGATACCTATCCTCTGAAGTTGCGGGAGGCTTTACGGGCGTCCTCATCGGCTTATATGCTTACGGGGAAGAATCTAAGGCCGAGTTCTCAAAATTCAAGTGCGACTATCTTTAAATCTCTCTAAACATGGGTTGCTAGAAAAATTGTGCTTAGATAATGCTGTTTAAGCTTATAGCGTTATAATTGCGTTTGGGGCGCTGTCGAAACATGCTGTTCTTTTGCGGATGTAAAACGCAATCACAGAATACAATAGGATACGCCCTTTAACTGTTCCACAGTCACGAGGTGTATCCTATTGTTTCGCGCACTAGCAGAGCAGAGACTCGCCAAGCATTCCAGTGCATTCAGTTTTTAAACAAATTCATCATTGTTAACGTTTTAGGCACAAATGCTGCTTGCGTAGTTCCTTATGTGAAGGGCTTGGAGAAACCGGCGTTAAGGGAAGGTTATATTTTCGAAAACGCCAAGAACATGCCTATAACCTTGCCGTCGTCATTTGGAACGGAGAGCAATGGGTAAATAACCTTTTCGAAAGATAAAGCCGATTACGTATACAATTTACTCGAACAAGCTAAGAAAAGCATTGGATAGGAAAATCTACAGTACGACTCTCGAAAGTTCTCAAATCATCACTAAAATGTACGATATTTTTTTCTTAGGCATTAAGTTTAATTTTTATCATGAAAAATACTCCCAAATAGGGTAGTCATTATTTCACCTGACTACCCTATTGGGAGTATATCACCCTATCGGGATACCTCGGCATAAAAACATCCGACGCAATGTCTTACTTACTACCCGTAAACGTAATCCCTTTGACGAAAAACCTGTTAAATCCGATGTAGATGAGCAAAGCCGGAATCGTCATGATAATAGAAGCCGCCATGATATAGTTCCAGAAACTGATGTATTGCCCTTTGAACGTATTCAAGCCGATAGAGAGCGTGAACATCGCTTTGTCGGACATCAGCATGAGCGGTTTCAGAAACTCGTTCCATGCGCCCATGAAGATGAATATCGTCTGCGCGGCAATCGCGGGCTTGGCGAGTGGCAACACGACCCGGACGAACAAGCCGAACTTGCCGAGTCCATCGAGCTCCGCCGCTTCTTCCAGCTCCTTAGGAAAGCTGATGAAAAACTGCCGCATCATGAAGATGTACGTCGCTTGCGCCCCCATCGGCACAATGATGGCCTGATAGCTGTTTAACCAGCCCAAGTATTTGATGATCAAGTAGCTCGGAATAATGGTCAATTGGCCGGGTATCATAATCATCGCCAGAATGCTGTAGAACATGAGCGTGCTCCCGGGGAACTTGATTCTTGCTAACGCATAGCCCGCCATGGAGTTGAATAGCAGATTGAATAAGGTAATGGATACCGCGATCAGCGCACTATTCAAAAACCAACGCACGAATAGCGGCTCCTGACGAAAGATGGTCCGGTAATTATCGAAAGTAAAATGTTCCGGAATGAAGCTCATGCCTCCCTTCACGATCTCCGGCAATGTCTTGAAGGAAGCGGATAACGCCCATAGGAACGGAACGAACGTGACGATGGCGTAGATTCCGAGCAGGACGTAAAACAGCGGCCTGTACCGATTCAGAGTCTTATTCACTGCGATTCCCTCCTAATTCAGCTTCTCTTCCTTGAAGATCAACCGTTGTATAACCGTGATAAGCATGATGACGACCGCCAGCAGGAACGCCAACGCGGAAGCGTAGCCCATGTCCAGGCTCTTAAACGCATATTGGTAAATGAGCAGTACCATCGTCAACGTAGCATTGTTCGGTCCGCCCGATCCCGCGGAGAAGATGTACGACTGGTCGAACAATTGAAACGTGCCGATAATGCCCATGACGATAACATAGAAGGTCACCGGCTTCAACTGCGGGACGGTAATGCGCCAAAACTTCTTCCAGGCGTTTGCCCCATCGATTTCCGCGGCTTCGTAAAGCGAGTCCGGTATATCTTGCAAGGCGGCCAAGTAGATGACCATGAACAATGGCGCAGTCGACCAGATATTCATGATCATAATACCGAGCAGCGCGACAGATGGATCCCCCAGCCAGTTGTAAGTCGGCAGGCCGACCAACTCGAGAAAATAATTGAGCAGCCCGTTCTTGTTGTAGATCCACATGAAGATGAGAACGAGAACTGCCGACGACGTTACCGTGGGTAAATAGAACGCGACCCTGAAAAAATTCCGAAAACGAAGCTTCATGTTCAAGACCGCGGCCAATACCAGTGCTAGAATCGTCTGGGAAGGAACTACGATCAGCGCGTACTTGAATGTGTTTCGCAGGGCTATCCATAGCCGGGGGTCGTCGATCATCCGCTCGAAATTCGCTGTTCCGATGAATTTGTAATTAACCGTTCCGAGAAGATTTACTTTATGAAACGAAAGAAAAACGGCGTAAGCGATCGGCAGCAATAAAAAGCCGCCCAAAATGAGGATCGCCGGGGTCATGAAAGCATATCCCGACAGTGATTCCCTCCACTTGCGCATTACGTTGGGTCTAGCCATCTTTGGCGCCTCCTTTCCTCCATTGCGCGATTGGACACGAAACGACTAGAGCCGTAGGCAACTGTGGCTTCACTCGTTCCACGCCAAGGCGTAAGCGGATTCAAAGGGGGGCCGAAGCGGATCGGCGATCCGAATAAGCCCCCCCCGTAAGTCGTATCCTTGATTGATTCTTATTTCGCGGCTTCGATTTCTTTGTTTGCGGTATCTTGCCCTTTATTAAGCGCGTCGGTCAACGTCGATTGACCGGAGTACGCCGCCACGAATTGGTTATTGAAGTTGTTCATTACCGTCGACAGCGTGGATCCCGCTTGCCATGGAATCGCATAAGAACCTCCGGCGACAAGCGCGCCGCGGATCGGATCTTTGTCGAAGCCGAGCTCGGCCGCTACCGATTTACGGGTCGGGAGCGCAAAGCCTTTGCTTGTCCACGTCTTCATGCCCTCTTTACCCGTCAAGTAAGACAGCAGCTTCCAAGCGGCTTCTTTTTTCTGAGAATTTTTATTCATAACGTACGCAACCGTGAACGCCATCGTGCCTTTTTTGCCGTTGACCGTCGGTACTTCTGCGGTTCCGAAATCCACTTCCGGGAAGTTCGTCTGAATGTAGGGGATCGCCCAGTTGCCTTCGAGCACCATCGCCGCTTTTTGCTGACCGAACATTTCTCCGCCCCAGCCGGCGCCGACATCGGAAGGCTGACCCGCCGTTTGCGCTTTCGTATGCTGATCGATAACGAGCGATAATCCTTTTTCAGCTTCCGGCGTGGCGAACGTCGCATTGCCTTGATCGTCGACCAACTTGCCGCCGAACGCGTTGATCATGAACATTTGGCGAGCCAACTCGGGCGCTTGACCCAAGCCGTAAACTTCGACTTTTTTGCCGTTTTTCTTCGTCAGCTTCTCGGATACCGCGAGTAACTCGTCCCAAGTAGCCGGAGGCGCGGCAATGTTCGCGTCGGCAAACATTTTTTTGTTGTAGAACAACGCGAGTGTCGAATAGTCTTTCGGGAAACCATAGGTTTTGCCGTCTGTCGATTTAAAGGCATTCAGCATTGGCGCTTCGAAGTCGTTCGTGTCGAATTCGGGCGTCACGTAGCCGTCAAGCGGTTCCAAAACGTCTTTTTCGATCAGAGCCGGCGCTTCGAAGGCGTCCAAGTAGAACACGTCCGGCGCTTCGTTGCCTATGAGGCGCGTCTTGATGACGTCCATATATTGATCGGCGATAACTTCGTACTTCACTTTGACGTCCGGGTTCTTCGCTTGGAACTCGTCCAATACTTGCTGTAAAAGCGCTTGTTCCTCGGGCGAAGATCCCCAACCCGCCAGCGTGACTTCTACCGGGTCTTTGGCCGACTCCGGGGTTGTCGACGCCGATGACGATGCCGGCGCGGACGAGGACGGGGATGCCCCGTCATTGTTCGAGTTTCCCCCGCATGCGGACAGAACCATAAACGTCGAAAGAAAAGTTGCGAGTGTAAGCGTTAATTTCTTCATTACGATTTTTCCTCCCTTTTATTTGTTTATACAATCAAACGGCCGAAGGGATCTGCTTTCTCCGTCGGTTCCCGACCGGTGGTACCGACCAGTAGGGAACCGACGGAGAGCGATTCCCTCGTTCGTTCAATCCCTGTTCGTCGCAACGGACTTGCCGCCAATCTTAATGTCGCAACCGCTATCGTTCGAGAGAATCTCGACCGTCAACTCGCCGCCGTCTCCCTTGCGCCGTAGCGCGACCGAGATTCGGCCGCTTGCCACGGGCAAGTCTCGAACGATCAAGCGGTCAATGCCATCGGGCAAGAACGGATCCAACACGATAGTGCCTTCCAAGGCATCGGGCTTCAATCCGAGAATGGTCTGGATCATCATGACGGAAGTGCCCGCCGCCCAAGCTTGAGGCGAACAAGCTACCGGGTACGATACCGGATAACCGATCGAATCGTCGTATCCGCAAAACAGTTCTGGAAGTCGATTGTATTCGAACTTTTCCGCCGCGCTTAGCAATCCGGAGATAACCGTCGCCGCTTCTTCCTTGAAACCCATCCGGCCCATGCCCAGAAAAGCCAGCGAGTTGTCATGCGGCCAAACGCTGCCGTCATGATAGCTCATCGGATTATACCCGGTCGATTCGTTAGACATCGTGCGAATGCCGTATCCGCCGAACATATCCGGGGCCACGAGCCTTCGGGCCACTTCCCGCGCGCGCTCTGGCTCGACGATGCCGCTCATAAGCAAGTGGCCTGGGTTGGAAGTCACCGATTGTACTTGGCGCTTATCGCCGTCGAGGGCTATCGCGTAAAAACGATCTTTCTCCATCCAGAACGCCTCATCGAACTTCGATTTAAGGATCGCGGCTTCCACCGTCAGCCGCTTTGCCATTTCCTCCTTACCGAGTTTCGCGACGATCGGCGCTAGCCGTTGTTTGGCCTGGAATACGTAACCTTGCACTTCGACGAGCGCAACTGGCGCATGGGCGAATTCGCCGTTTTTGTGAATGACGGAGTCCGCGGAATCTTTCCAGCCTTGGTTGGCGATGCCCTTAGATGACTCTTGGTAGTATTCGACCCACCCGTCTCCGTCCCGGTCTCCGTAACGGTCAATCCATTCGAGCGCTCGCTCGATGTTCGGCAGCAGGCACGCGACCGTATCCATATCGCCGGTCCAATGCGCGTACTCCGCCGCCAGCATAATGAACAGCGGCGTCGAATCGATGCTTCCGTAATAGGGAGCAAACGGAACCTGGCTGGATCTCGCCAGTTCGCCGCTGCGCATCTCATGCATGATTTTGCCCGGCTGCTCGTCCTTCCAAGGATTGATCTCCATCCCTTGATGAGCCGCCATGATCTCAAGCGTTCCTTTCGCGACTGTTGGATAAAGCGGAAGCATCTGCAACGCGGCGATCAAGCTGTCCCGCCCGAATGGCACTGCGAACCAAGGTAGTCCCGCCACGGGGAACAGGCCTTGGCCGAAATCGGTTAGAAGGACTCTTAAGTCCTGCATGCCGCGCTCGTACAATCTTCCGAGAACGAGCGAATCGGTCTCGACCTTCGTCGACTGCTCACCCCAATCGGCGTAGATCCGTTTAAGTTCCGACAGCGCTTCATCTTTCGGGTAGATAGCCGGAAGGTTTCCGTCGATCGAAGGTATGACCTTCAACGTAATCCGCTTGGCTTCCTTCGGTTTGAGACGGATTCCGTAACGGATGTTTCCTTGATCGAATACTTCGTCGGGCTCTATGTCCCAAGTCACGCGCGTTTCCCTTCGGACGCCGTCCACCCCGTCATAGACGGCATGCCACCCTTCCTTGCCGAAGCTTCTAGCCGTAATCTTGCCGAGCGCTTCGGCTGGCTGAAATCCCCGTATTAGGAACATATCGCTGAAATCCGCATCCACGGCAATATCCAAATCGAATGCCAAATCCTTCGTCGAAAAGTTGGTTGCGGATATTGTTTCGTACAGCACTTCTCCGTAGACGAATCGCTCGCGAACCAGCTCGACGGATTCCCTCCACAGTTTAACGACACCTTCCTCTTCCTCATGCTCGTTCGTCAATCGAATCCGGGCCAAATAATTTTCGTCGGCCGCCGAAGAAAGGAGCAACGGGCGTTTCCCGTTCAGACTCAGTTCAAGCTTGCTAAGGAAGCGCGTATCCTTCATGTAAAGGCCGCCTTGCGGATCCGCGCCCCGAATGTCTCCGTGGTGATCCGTCAATAGAAAAACGTCATTGTTTTTGATTACTCTGTAGTTCATTCTCTCTCCACCTTAATATTTCTATTTCTCCGCTAAATCATCCGAAACGTTTCGGATTGAGGGTAAAAAAAAGCGGAATCACTCCGCTATACGCCGCGTGCTTTCTCTTACGATCAATTGATTGCCGAGCAAGATCTTACGGTTTTCCGTTCGGTCATCCAATATGTCGATCAATAATTGAGCCGCTTGAAAGCCTAATTCGTACTTGTCCTGTCTTACCGTCGTCAGCTTCGGCGAACAATACGACGCGATATTGATATCGTCGAATCCGACGATCGAGATGTCTTCCGGCACCTTGCGTCCCAGCTTCTCCAAGGAACGCATGGCGCCGAGCGCCATTAGGTCGCTCGCGCAGAAAACGGCCGTTATGTCGGGATGCCGCAGCAATATCTGATACATGGCCTCCGCGCCGCCGTCCTCCGAGAACTTTCCGTCGTAAACGGGGAGGGATTCCGTCGGAAGTCCAAATTCGTCCATCGCGTCCCGAAATCCTTCCAACCGTTCGCGGCTGACGAAAGCTTGGTTGTGACCGTTGATCATGGCGATGCGCCGATGTCCGTTTTCGAGCAAATGTCGCACGGCCATCGAAGCGCCCAGCCGACTGTCGACGTAATATGGGCGACGTTCTGTCCGGTCTCGGGAATATCGATGAGCACGCATGGGAACGAATTCTGTTCAATGACTTCCCGCAAATAGGGATCGTCGAGACGAAGACCGGACAGAATCGCCCCATCCACGTTCCGTTCTTTGCAAAGCGCGGTATAGGATTTCTCTATCTGCTTCGACGGATTCGTGCTAAATAAGAGTAAATCGTAATTCAGATCTCCGGCCCTGTCGTTAATTCCGCATAAAACTTCGTATGTGAACGCGTCTTTGGCCCCCGCGCGGTTAATGTCCGAAATGATCAGGCCAATCGTGCGCGTTTTTTTGGATACGAGGCTTCTGGCAACCGCATTCGGGCTATATGACAGCTCCGAGGCGACCTGCTTGATCTTCTTTCTCGTTTCCTCGTTTACGTCGTCGTAGCCATTCAATGCCCTGGATACCGTAGTGACGGATACACCCGCCTTTTTCGCGATATCTTTAATTGTCGCCATTATGCTAGCACCTTTCCAAAACGTTTCGGATTCATTATAAATGATCAACGTACGATTTATCAAGCGATATTTTCTCTGCTAGCTTTTCCTCTTTCCTTCAAAAGCTTGAACGAAAACAGGTTTAGCCGGAATTGTACGCGGTGGACAAAATATCGGTAGTTCCCCCGACGTGCCCTACCATTATGTAAGAAGCACTTTCCCCTGCCGGCCCAACCGTTCGGACATCTGCAAAGCCTTTGTAATTTCGTTTAAGTTAAATCTCGCTTCAACATTTCCCAAGTTGAGCTGCTTTTGGCGAGTTCAATTGCGATTCGCTTCCAATCCACTTGCAGCTCCGATAGCAATCCAATGGACAAAAATAGACCGCCACGTCTCACAGCATGCGCAATATCAAATCCTTCTCTTCCACCGATAGAATCATTCGCGGCATGAACGCCCCGCCCCATCGTTATGTCCTGACGAAATTCGGCACTTCATTTGCTGATGAAGCAGATGTTGTGACATATTGCTGCCAAGTTCCATCTCCCCGAAGAGGCAATACACGCCTACCGAGCATGGATTTTTGCACTCTGCTACCTATATTGATGACTGATCCTACGCCCTCATATCCAGGAATACATGGCAACAAGATACGATGTCGATAAGCACCGCGGATGGGAAAAAGCGCCAAACGATTTGTTACGCATTAGAAAGGAGGACCTGCAGAGACAAGTCCTCCTGATAACTCTCCTTACACGTTAGCGCAATGCCATCTGTTTTTCTGTCAAACGTCCGTCCTCCAAATACAGAACGCGGTCGCACAGCGACAGAATGCGTTCGTCGTGCGTGACCATTACAGCGCTCTTGCCCAACTCTTTAGCTTCAGTGGCAAGCATGCGCACAACGTCCATTCCCCGCGAGGCATCCAGGCTCGCCGTAGGTTCGTCTGCCAGCAGCACCGCCGGATCGTTCATGAGCGCTCTGGCGATGGCGACGCGCTGGCGTTCGCCCCCAGATAATTTCTCGGGATAAGCATTGAGGCGGTGGGTCAAGCCCAGCTTATGCAACAGCTCGCGCGCACGTTCTGCCGACGCCGATTTGTTCTTCCCGCCCAACTTTGCAACAAGCAGAAGCTGTTCTTCAACCTTCAAGTATGGTATCAAATTTGCGCTTTGAAAAATAAAGCCGAGTTGACGCAGCCGAATGTCAGTCAGTTCTTTCTTGTTTTTACCGGCAATCGATTTTCCATCGAGCAGCACATTACCGCTCGTTGGCTCAAGTAGAGAACCCGCTATCGATAGGAACGTGCTCTTCCCGGAACCGGATGGCCCCATTACGGCAACCAACTCGCCTTCCGATACTTGCAAGTTTAATTTGTCCAGAATTGTCCGTTGCATGCCGCCATCCTCGAAGGTACGCTTAATATTTTCCAATATGAGTCTATGTCTCATGCCGCAGTCCTCCCGATCGCATCCAGTGCGTCTATTCTGGTGACTTTCCAAACCGAAAGCAACGATCCGATTAGCGACATCCCGATAAATGCTCCACATGTACTCGCCAACGTAGAAACATCAAGCTGGAACGGCATTCCGTTCGGCAAAACCGCTTCAATCGCTTGGACGAGGAGCACGCTGACAACGAGACTGCCAACCGACAATAACAGCACTTGCAGGGCGACGCTTCGTACAAGGTAGGAAGTGCGAGTACCGATTGCCTTCAAAATGCCGAACTGACTGCTTTTTTGGATCGTGATCACATAGAAGAATACTGCCAAGACGAACGCAGAAATGACAAACAAAAAAACAATCATCATTAGGAGCGAGCCCTGCTCTTCCTTATAACCCGGTATGGCCGAGACGGCATCCGGTTTCGTGACGACTTCTGCATCTGGAAGCGCTGCAGCCATTTGCTTAGCCTGTTCCTTATTCGCCTTTACGGCGATCGCGCTGTAACGTATATCAGTTGCCGTTCCGTTTGCTCCCTGCCACTCTGCCGACTTCAACTGAAGTTGCTGCCAGTCTCGCACGTTTAGAAACACAGCAGGAGAGTGACTGAACGATTCATGGCTCACGAACCCGCTAACTGTCCACTTCATCCCTGAAGCTTGATCGAGGATCTCGGTGCCGATGCCAATTCCTGAATCCTTTAATTGGTCGTCGACGACCACTTGTCCTTCACTCTGGGCGGCTGTTCCTTCGGTTACGGAAGGTAAAAGCCAACCCTCCTGATTTACCGCGAGCAGCGTAACATCTAGCTTGTGGGCAGTCCCTTCGGTCGTCACCGTTGTCATTTTGACGCCAAGCGGCTGCACATTCTTTTCCCCTGCTATGGAACCGGCCTGAGCCAACACAGGCTCCCCCAATTGAGACCGCGTGAAGCGATGATTCGATTCCTTCTCCATAATAAAATGCGTAGCGTCCATGTTCTGAATCGATGCCGCGTTGTCATAAGCGAGACCGCGCGCTAGCCCCGTGACAAACAGGACCAAAAAGGCGACTAGCAGCATAATAGTTGCGATCAACGAATAACGGACTTTGGCGAATCTCATCTCTCGAATGGCCAAATACATTATGATTCCCTCCCTATCGATAATTAAAGTTTAGTAAGCGAATATGAACGGCGCGTGAATAGCCAATTACATTTAAGAAAGCGTTACCGTAAAACTCGTGTCTTCACCGATCAAGCATGGTAAAGTCCCAAACAAAAGAAGCGCCAAAGACAGATAACTGTCTTCGACGCTTCATGGCTCAATGCTCGATCGTAAACACCGGACGTTCGAGATCGTTCACGTAGATCCGAAATTCTCCCGGCTCGACCGTCCGCCGCAAATCTGCATCCAAATATTTTAAATCTTCCAAGGAGACGGACATTTCGACGTTTACGGAACCCTTGGCCGGAACCGGAACGACCCGGTAAGCTTTCATCTCCCGCACCGGACGAACCACCCTGGATACCGCATCTTCGATATACAGAATGACGATCTCCGAGTAGTCGTACCGGCTCGGATTGTGAATCCGGAAGGTCACCTTAACATCCTCGTTCTCCGTTATAAGGCAACTCGATACGGCGAAGTCCGAATAGGTCGATCCGGCGTAGTTTAACCCATGGCCAAACGGGAACAACGGACCGATGTCGCAATCCTGATACCGGCTGCTGTAGCTTGACGCGTTGGCAGGCCGGCCCGTGCTGAATTCGTTGTAATAAATCGGCGTCTGTGCCGAATCGCGCGGGAACGACATCGTCAACTTCCCGGACGGAGTCGCTTGGCCGGTCAACAGCTTGGCGACGGCCGACCCGGCCATTGTCCCCGGATACCAGCACCATAATAAGGCAGGCATATCGCCGATAATATCCTGCAACGCCAGCGGACGACCGGAGAAGCAGACGCACGCATAGGGCCGGCCGGTATCCTTCACTGCCCGAATCAGCCGCTTCTGCTCTTCTTCCAATTCGAGCTTGACGCTGCTATGCCCCTCTCCGCTTCTTCCCCAATGCTCGCCGACGGTAACGACAAAGTAATCGCACCGTGCCAGCAGATCCTCCGGACAATCCTCCAACTTGTCGAAGGCGGCGACCGACATCGAGCCATCGGCCTGCCTTAAACCTTCCTCCAGCGTCACCACATCGCCGAAGCTCCCTTTGCAAGCCCAGTTGCCAAGCAGCTCCAGCGTACGGGCATACGGCCCGACGAGAACGACGTTCCGATGCTCCGGGCGCAGCGGCAGTGTCTCGTTCTCGTTCTTTAACAAGACGCAGCTTCGGATGCCCGCCTCTTCGGCAAGAGCTAGGGATGCGGAATTCAGAAGAACGGCATCTTCCGCGGCTTCGTCCGCAAAAGGATTCTCGAACAAGCCTAGTTCGTTTTTGAGCCGCAGCACCTTCAGAACTGCCGCGTCCACATCCTTCAGCAATTCCGGCCGTTTTTCGATGATGGCCTCGTAATGCTCAAGATAATGGGTCGAGACCATCTCGATATCGACGCCGGCGCCCAGAGCCAATTCCGCCGCTTCCCGGCCGTCCCGCGCCACGCGGTGCCTCTGCAGCTCCGACACTGCGCCCCAATCGGAGATGACCAAATCTTCGAAACCGTACTGTCTTCTCAGAATCTCCCGCAACATCTCTGGGCTGGACGTGACCGGAACCCCATTAAACGAGTTGAACGAGCTCATGACGAATTTCGGCCGCGCCTGCAGCGCGATCTCGTAAGACTTGACGTAGTACTCGTAAAATTCGCGCATCGACATGTCGACGGTATTATAATCTTTCCCCGCTATTCCCGCTCCGTAAGCGGCGAAATGCTTGAGGCAAGCCGCCACGCCGGCCGGCGAGATTTGCCCATCGCGTATCTTCTGGTACCCCCGGATCATGGCCCTGCCTAGATTGCCAGACAAATAATGGTCTTCGCCAAACGATTCCATCACCCGGCCCCATCGAGCATCCCGCACAAGATCCGTCATCGGCGAGAAATTGACGTGGATGCCGGCCGCCCGCAGCTCGGACGCCGTCTCTTCCGCCACCCGCTCCGCGATCCGGTCGTCCCAGCTGCAGGATAGTCCCAATGGAATCGGGAAAATCGTTTTGTAGCCGTGAATCGCGTCGTGCATGAACAGTAAAGGAATCTTCAAGCGGGACCGCTTCAAGTATTCCTCTTGAATCCGGTTGGTCATCTTCGCGCTGGATGCGCCGATGACGCTGCCGATCGTGTAAAGCGTCTCCTCATCCAAGATATGCCGCGGGTATGCCGGTCCCGTCTCCACCATCTCATCGTCGACGTGACCGACATAGAGTTCGCCCGTAATTTGCGACAGCTGTCCGAACTTCTCCTTCAACGTCATCGACGCCAGCAACTCTTGCAAACGATCGTTATCCATCGTAAGGCCCCTCTTTCGGATTCACACCCATTCAAGGGCCGGCAAAATATCCTTCTGAAGCTCGCACATTTCGTCGATCATCGCGCACGCTTGATAGTAGGTCGGTGCCTGCGGGTCGAGCAGAATCGCTTGCAGCAGCTTCGTCTTCGACTTCTCGACGAAAGCTTCGAGCAACAGCTTGTGAATCGTCCCTTGAATGTGGATCGTGCCGATTACGGCAGTAGGCAGATCGACGGTCATCGGCTTCAAGACGATTCCCCGTCCGTTCACGATCGCTTGCGTTTCCACCACCATGTCGTCGGGAAGCCCGCGGATGGCGCCTTTGTTCGGCAAGTTGACGGCGTTCAGCTGCACCTCGTCGTCGAAGAAGATCGCTTCGATGATCGGAATGGCGTATTCCTGGCTGGGGCAAACCTTCGTTTTATCGAACGTATAGGCTTCTTCTACCCAGCTTTCTTGCGTCTGCACGCTGTCGAATAACCCTTTGTCCAAGCTGTTGCCGCTCGCGGCATAGACGAATTCAGGCGTTCTCGAGCCTTTCTTCCACAGTTGTTCCCGAATGGGATCATAACGGAATTGCAGTGACAGCCCTGCATAAAAATCATCCGCATATGAGACATATTCACCGCAATGGTTCGTCCCCGGGTACGGATAATAACCGTAAATTTGGTACAACGTTCGCGACAGCCCGATATGGTCGAATTGCGCCAGACGATTGGCCTTGCGCTCCTTCTCGCGGAACAACGGGTACAGGTCCTCTCCCGTCTTCTTGTCCCAAATCTTGGTGAAGAATCCGAAGTGGTTCAGGCCTCCGCCTTCGATGCCAATCTCATCAGGCTTCCGCTCCAGAAACTCGCTCAATTGATGGATGCCCATATCCAGCCCATGGCAGAGACCCACGATCTTGATCGAAGTCAGCTTGGAGATCGCCTCGACCAGCTTCGCTTCGGGATTCGTGTAATTGATAAACCAAGCGTCCGGGCACACCTTCTCCATTGTCCGGGCAATCTCGAGCATTGGGCCCAAGTTGCGGAGCGTATGGAACATCGATCCCGGCCCGCCGTTCTCCCCGTAAATCTGTTTGCTGCCGTAGCGGCGAGGAATGTGAAAATCCTGGGACCAGTAAAAGTACCGATCGACTTCGATCGCGACGATGGCGAAATCGGCGCCCTGCAGCGATTGCTCCAGATCTGTCGTCTCCCAGATGACGGCCGGATGTGAGTACGAATCGAACATTTCTTTCGCATATCGATAAGTCCGGTTAACGTTGTCCTCGCTGATATCCATGAGCGCGATTTCAAGCTCCACTTCTTTTTTGAGCCGCGGGGACAGCACGATATCCTGCAAGGCTCCAAGCGCGAACGACACGCTTCCAGCTCCGATTAACGCTATTTTCATTTTTTTCATCGCTAATAAACTCCTTTTTGGTGTGATGTTATTCCTTAAGTGCCCCTACCATGACACCCGACAGGATGTTCCGCTGGAAGGCGATGTACACCAACGCGACCGGAAGCGCCGAGACGACGGCCGCCGTGGCGATCATGGGAAAGTCCATCGTGAACTTGGTTTGAAAATAATTCAGCCCTACCGGCAGCGTCCTCAACTGGTCGTTCTGAATAAGAATCGTCGGCAGCATAAAGTTGTTCCAAGTACCGATCGCCGTAAAAACGATTAGGGACACCATGGGCGCATACAACATCGGCATGATGATATAGTACAAATTCTTCGCTTCTGTCGAGCCGTCGATTCTAGCCGATTCCAGTAGGGCGTAAGGGATATCCTTCATGAACCCTCTCAACAGGAAAATCGAGAACGGAATGTTCAACGCGATTTGCGGCAAGATGAGCGACCAGATCGTATTCAGCAAACCCATCGACTTCAAATTATTGAACAACGGAATAATGATCAAATCTAAAGGAATCGTAAGTCCCCATAGTACGATCAGGAAAAAGATTCCTTTGCCCTTGAACTTCATAAACGCGAACGGGTAAGCGCCGAGCAGGGACAGCATGACGACGAAAGCGACAACGACAACGGTTACGATCAAGCTGTTCTTATAATAGGTTACAAAATTGCCGACTTCCCAGATGCGAGTAAAATTTTCCCAATGGAAAACATCCGGCAAAGCCAAGGGACCATTGATATTAATTTCGTTCATTGTTTTCAGAGACGTGCTGATGACGAGCAGAAACGGAGAAATCGTCAGCAGTGCCGTGCAGATCATGACGGCATATACGAGCGTGCGTCGAATGAGCAAAGATCGGGTCATTGTCATAAGCTATTGATCCCTTTCCCTGATCCAGATGATGGTTCTCGAAACGATGAGAATGAACAAAGTCAGAACGATGGATGCCGCAGCGGCGAAACCCAAGCGGTTGAAGATAAAGCCTTGCGTATAGACGTAATATGAAATAACATACGAGCTGTATCCGGGACCGCCTTTCGTCGTGGCCATTACGATATCGAACACGCTGAACGAACCGATCGTCATCAGGATAACGACCGTCGTGATCGTTTGCTTCAGGCCAGGAATCGTGACGTGCCGGAATTGTTTCCATGGACCGCAGCCGTCAATGTTGGCGGCGTCGTACAGTTGCGAATCTACGCTCTGCAGCGCCGCGGTGAAAAGCATCGTCGTATAGCCAAAGCTACCCCACACGAAAACGACGAACAGCGCGTACATGACGAGATCAGGATTACCGAGCCAGCCGGCGACCGGCCGTCCGATGCCAATCTGATCCAGAATGGCGGATAACGGACCGAAGCTCGGATCGTAAATCCACTTCCAAATGACAGCGGCGATGACGGAAGAGATGATTTGCGGGAAGAAAAACCCCATCTGAAACCATTTAGTAAATCGGATTTTTCCCCGAACGAGCAAATTGGCAAATACAAGACCCAGACATACGGGAATCGTCGCGCCGCCGACGACCCATAGCAGCGTGTTCTTAATCGCCTGCAAGAACATCGGTTCGTCGGTAAACAGATGAATATAGTTTTGCAATCCGACGAATTTCTTCGGACTGATCCCGTCCCAGCTCGTCGTGCTGATATAAAATGTCTGCAGGGCCGGCCATATCATGAAGAAGGCCATCATCCCAAACGCCGGAAGAAGGAACAAATACGCGAGCGGATTGGTTTTCTCCGCGCTTCTTCGTTTGAACGTGCGCACCTGCCGAGGTATGGCTGCTTGTTTCACAAAGATCGCCTCATTATACAGGATGGATGTCCTTTAACCCCTGAAGAGTTAAAGGACATCTGGTCTAACTACAATTTCGATGCCTACTGACCCTTCGCTATCGCAGACAACTTGTCGTATTCCTGCTTGATCTCATCCCAAGCTTTCTCGGGCGTGTTCTTCTGGAAGGACATCATTTGCATCTGCTTGTTCAGAATATCGTAAAGTCCCGGAACGGCATTATCGAGGTAGAAACCCATTTGGGTGCCTTGAATGGCTTGGTCGACTTCTTTCTTCAAGTCGGAAACTTGTGCCCCTGACATGTCCGCTTTGATAGTGGGCGTAGAACCGCCTTCATACCAAAGCTTGACGACTTCAGGGTTCATGAACGTTTCGATGAAGTCCAGCGCCGCTTGTTTCTTCTCGGCGCTCAACTCCGCGTTCAGCGCCCATCCGCCATCCGTCGCGTTCACGATCGTGTGCGACTGGCTGTTCGCATCCTGCTGCGGGAAGGCGAATGCGCCTGTCGGAATGTTCGTGCCCTCGTAATTCGGGATGTCCCAATTTCCGCCGAGCACCATCGCGGACTGCCCCTTCGCATAATAAGTCGGCACCGCGCTGCCGTCGATCGAAGCGTCTTCCTTCCGATAGTATCCGTTATTCTCCCATTCTTTGACCTGATTTAGAGCCGCCGTGAACGTTTTTTCGAACTCGGGCGTAATCCCTTGCTGGAAATAGAACTTTTTGATGTCGTCCGCCGATGTTTGATTATAAAGCATGTGGAACACCGACCACATCTTCGGCATATTGGACATGCCGCCATTCTCCATAGGAACATAGCCGGCTTCTTTAACCTTGGCCAGAATCGAGTTGAATTCGTCGATTGTCTTAGGCGGCGTCAGATTCAGCTTAGAGAAAATGTCCTTGTTGTAATATACGACAATGGGTGCTGCCATATAGGGAATGCTGTAGTACTTTCCTGGCGTTCTGGCGTTTTGGAAGTCGATCGCTCCTTCCACTTCCTTGTCGATCCAGCCCCGGCTCTTCACGTCATCGGTAATGTCCATCAGGTAGTTGTTCTTTTGCAGCATCTGCTGCATCGTGTCGTCCAAGTAGACGATATCTTGCCCCGCGCCGGAATTGAACGCCAACTTCAGGTTTTGGGCGTATTCGGACCACGGACTCGGGCTATATTGAATGGTAACGTTAGGATGCGTCTGGTTGAAAATCTTGATCGTTTCGTTCATGGTATTGACGCGGGCTTCGTCGACCATGGAGGAGGTGACGGTGAGCGTGATTTTGTCGGAACCGGATGAAGCGCCAGCGTTATCCGCGTTATTGGAAGCGCAACCAACAAGGCCGACAAGCAAGACAGACAAACTTCCTAAAAGCAGAACTTTTGATTTGGACATTGGAGATCCCCTTCTCGTCTCAAATTTAGGTGTTCTCGGATTCGTTGCTTTCGATGCATGGTCGTAGTAATCTCTTCAGAGAACAAATGCCGCCGCCGATTCATCCATGCAGACGTGGACGTTCGGATGCCGTTGCATGACCGTAACCGGCACTTCGTTCGTAACCTCGTGGCGCAGAGCTTTTCTCATGATATCCGCTTTCTTTTCTCCGTCCGCGATCAGAATCACCATACTCGCCTGTATCAGATGTTTGATCCCGAGCGTAATTCCTTTTTGCACGTTCTTCCGCTCCGTAAAGTATTTCACGGAGACTTGT
Source organism: Cohnella cholangitidis (assembly GCF_014107495.1). Taxonomy (GTDB): domain Bacteria; phylum Bacillota; class Bacilli; order Paenibacillales; family Paenibacillaceae; genus Cohnella; species Cohnella cholangitidis. The sequence continues at coordinate 5,431,424 of NZ_CP041969.1, read as the reverse complement.
TTCGTAACAGAATCGAGATCCGTCACGTGCGAATACTGTTCTAAGTCGACATGCGGTTCGTTAAAGCCCAAGTGGCCGTTTATTCCTACGCCAAGCAACAATAGATCAATCGTCCCATGAGCCACGATTAAGTCGTCCATCGCCTTGCATTCCGCTTCCAATTCGTCGCTGGTTCCGTTAAAGAAGTGGATGTTTTCCTTCTTGATCCCGCACGGTTCGAAAAAATGGCGGTCAAGCGTCTGCCGGCAGCTGCCTTCATCCGAAGCGCCCAGACCGACCCATTCGTCCAAACTGATGAAGCGGCACTGATCGAAGTTAATCCTTCCTCCGTGAAACGCTTCCACCAAACAGGAGAACGTACCGAGAGGCGTATTGCCGGCGGCGAAGCACACCAGCGAATTGGGATTTTCTCTGACTTGATTAATGATCAATTCGGCGGCTTGCGACGACATTTCAAGATAATTGCGTGCGATGTGCGTTTTCATTTTAAACCCCTTTCTAGTTGATCAAGCCTACCTTCTCAAGAGCGAGAGCTGCCGCTCCGATTGCCCCGGCTTCCTCCCCGATGGATGTCAATTCAATCATTGTGGGAATCGGCGTGAAGTTTGATACCGTCGAGCGAATGAGTTCTAGCACCCCCGACAACGATTGAGAAACCCCACCGCAAAGGATCACTTTCTGCGGATTCAGCATACTCACCATATTGGCGATGCCGATCGACAAATCCGTTACGAATTGTTGAATGATCGGGATCGACTTCTCGTCCCCGCGCGCATATTGCTCAAACAGTTCTTGGGGCAACGTTCCGTACTGCGACAAAGCCACTCCCGAGATCTTCTTCTCAAATTGTCCGAAATCGCCGAAAGCATTGATGCCATTGTCGAGAACGTCTTGCTCCATGACCATGTATGCGACTTCACCGGCCATGTAATTACTGCCCTTCACAAGCGAACCGTTCGCAATAATCGCGCTACCCACGCCCGTCCCGATTGCCACCACAACGAAGTCGTTCGTGTTCCGAGCGGACCCGAGCCATCTCTCGCCCAGAGCCGCGCAGTTGACATCGTTGTCCACGAAGATAGGCTTGTCAAAGTACCGTTGCATTTGTTCCCGAAACGGAACGTGATTCCACTGAAGCGCTGGTGCTTCGATAACGGTGCCTTCCTCGCTGTTGGCGATGCCCGGGACTCCGAAGCCTATGGCGGCCACTTGATCCATAGAGATGGCCGCGGCAATCAGACATTCCGTAATGTGCATAGAGATGACGTCGATATCTCCCGAGGTGTTCATTTTCTTTTTGTACATGATATCGCCGGCTTGATTGGCGATCGTAATCATGATCTTCGTTCCGCCGATATCGACTCCGACACCATACAACTGTTCAGCTTGAGTTGGCTGTGCATCGTTCCTTTTCATCGTATAATCACTCTGTTTGCACCCCAATTTCCGCTTTTTGGAGTTAGTTTGTACTGAGTACGTACTAACTAAACCAAATATTATATCAACATGATAGCGTTGTCAATAAAAAAACGCGGTTGGTTCGCACTGGAAATGCGAACAACCGCGTTATGTATCAAGCCAAGCGAATGTGAGCGAGCCATGGCTTCTAGATGACGTTCTGTTCCAGCTCGAAAGCATAAGCGATCACCCCGAGAACTCCCGCTTCAACCCCCATTCGAGAAATCTCCACTGTCGTTTGAATCGGAGTCATTCGGCCAATGTTGGATCGGATCTCGTCCAACACGGGATTCAGATATCCGGCCACCTCGCCGCCAAGAATCACCTTCTCGGGATTAAGCAGGCTGACCATGTTGGAGATTCCTATGGACAGTTGGGTGACGAAGCGGTTTACCGTTTGTACGGAGCGGGGATCTTCTTGCGTATATCCCTGAAAAAGAGCTTGAACCGTGTTATCGTTCTCGGCGAGCGATTTACCCGAAGTCTTTTTCTCGAAGACCCCGAATTGTCCGGCCACGTTCACTTGATTACGAGTAATGTCTTCCTCTTGGATCAGATATGCGATTTCTCCGGCCATGAAATCTTTGCCATGAACCAAGTTTCCGTTCGCAACGATCGCGCTTCCGACTCCGGAGCCCAGACCGATATAAATGTAGATAAAGTCCTCCAGGTCCTTGGCCCCGCCAAGCCAACGTTCGCCGAGAGCCGCACAGTTCACATCGTTATTCGCGTAGATGGGCTTGGCCAGATACTTCTTCATCTCATCGACGAAAGGAACGTCCTTCCAGCCGAACTCCGGCGCATCCACGACGATTCCTTCCTTACTGTTTGTAAGGCCTGGAATACAGAACCCGATCGCGATCACGGCATCCATCGATACCGACGCTTTATCCAAGCTCGCAAGGATGCACTCGTAGATCGTCTTGAAGTCGTTGCCGGCGACCGAGCTCTCCTTCAAGACCACGTTCCCGTCCAAATCCGTAATGCAGATGAACAGCCCGTTCTCCAATAACTCGACACCGACGCCGTAGCCGGACCTCGGATTAAACCCGAGTTCGATCGCCCTTCTCCCGCCTTCCCTGGTCGAGGACCCGAATCCGGTCTCCACGACGAACTTCTTGGCGATTAATTCGTCAACGATGGACGAGACGGTCGAACGGCTGAAGCTCAAGCGCTGCGCGACTTTCGCCCGGCTGATCGGCTGCTGGGAGCGTATCGTTTCCAGTACGAGACTCCGGTTTATTTTCTTCAGAAGCTCCAAGTTCCCTTTTCTCACAATCCCAATCTCCCTGCATCTTTGTTTAAACTAAATTTAATCCAAGGGATTAATCTCGTCAAATTGACAGGTGCAATACCAGCCTTACTCTCGAATAAGCGTAAATCGGTATACCCTGGGAAATGGGATGAAAAGTTGTCACTTAGGTAAAAATACCTGAACGTAGTTGGAACAGTCTCAGTAATTCGAACGACAAGGAGAAGGTGACTGTGCAGGCGCGGTTTTCTACTCGTTTCGGCAACTTAGAATCCGGTGATCAAACAGCATTGGTTCCGAAGTTGGACCGAAATATTGAGTCGCTCAAGCAAGTGCTCGGCGAAGCCGACGACGTTTCGTTCCGCTCATTCCTGATCGGCGGAACGGTTCGGGCTGAGCTCGTCAATATCCCCTACATGACTGATAGGAAAGAAGTCGACAATAGTGTCCTGATGCCGCTTATGAAATCGGAAGACTTGGCATGTACAGATTTGCATGCGATCAAACTTCGGCTCTTGCCTGTTACCTCGGTCTTTGATGCCGCGACTGTAGAGGAATGCGCTGGACAGTTGATTAAAGGATTTTCTGTGCTCCTTATCGACGGCTGTACGGGTGCTTTGCTGCTCGGAACCGCCCAATTGGACAAGCGCAATGTAGAAGAGCCAAAGACTGAGCCTTCGCTTCGGGGGCCGCGCGATGGATTCACCGAATCGATCGCAACTAATCTGTCGCTGTTGCGACGAAAAATCCAGAGCGTAAAGCTGAAGCTCAGATCGTTAAATATCGGTCGCTATACGGGGACGGAAGTCTATATCGCTTATATGGAGGATCTAGTCAAGCCTTCCTTGCTGAATGAGGTGCAAAGCCGGCTCGAACGTATCGATGTGGACAGCGTGTTGGAAACGGGATACATAGAAGAACTAACGGAAGACGATCCATATTCCCCGTTTCCTCAGCAAATGTTTACAGAACGGGCCGATATTGCGGCTGCAAGCCTGCTCGAAGGCCGCATCGTAGTATTGGTGGACGGAACGCCCAATGTGCTGATCGTTCCCGCGACGCTAGCAACGCTTCTGCAGGCTGCGGATGATTATTATAACCGCGCAGTATATTCCAGCGCTCTTCGCTTTTTACGTTATTTGACACTACTCATTTCTACGATACTTCCGTCTGTATACGTTGCGTTGTTAAATTTTCATCATGAAATGGTACCCGGCAAACTGTTGATTAGCATCGCCTCGGCACGTGAAGAAATCCCATTCCCGACATTCGTTGAAGTGATGATGATGCAACTCGCGTTCGAGGTGCTGCGCGAGGCCGGGCTTCGCCTTCCGCGGCAAATTGGGTCGGCTGTTACGATCGTCGGCGCGCTCGTCGTAGGAGAAGCTGCGGTATCGGCAGGGCTTGTATCGGCGCCGATCGTTATCATTATCGCGTTTACGGGCATTGCGGGATTTACTGCCCCCCATTATTCGTTGGAGCTTGCCATTCGTCTTTTGCGGCTGCCGCTCATCGTGCTTGGCGGGACATTAGGCATGCTCGGAGTTATGTTCGGCATTATAGCCATTGCCATCCATTTGTGTATGCTTCGCTCTTACGGTGTCCCTTATTTATCCCCATTCGCGCCGTTTGCGGCAAACGAAATGAAGGATACCGCAATACGGGCTCCTTGGTGGAAAATGACGATGCGTCCCGGTTTTGCGGCTTTGCGGAACAGCAAACGACTCGCGCGCGGGCAAAAGCCGGGCCCAGGAAGAGGAGGAAGAAACTAACAGAATATGGGCAGAAGTTTGGCATTCCCCCAGTTACGTACTTTCAAACCGCTATCACTCGTGTTGGTTGCGACCACATTGCTGTTGTCGACGGGCTGTTGGGACCGGAAGGAAGTAAACGATCTTGCGATTGTTACGTTCGCCGGGTTAGATCGGAAGGACGACGGGGAGATCGAATTAACGCTTGAAATCGTTATGCCGAAGAAGGGAGGAAAAGAGAAGCAACAGTCCAAAGGGAGCAGCCCGACCTTGATTTGGTCCGCTTCGGGATTGACTGCGGCGGATGCTGCCTCCAAGCTGCAACTGAAGCTTCCCCGTGCCATCTACTGGGGGCAACTAGAACTGTTAGTCATAGGAGAAGCGTTGTCCCGCGGTCAATTCCGGGAACAGATGGATTATCTCGTGCGCGACAATAATATTCGATTGCGGGTTCAGCCGTTCGTCTGCAGGGGAGTCGTGCGCGAGTTTCTCGCTTCCTCTTCTCCGCTAGAACAGACCAAAGCGGATTTTCTGAGCGGAGAATCTGCCCACGCCATCCGTCAGCCGATAACGCTAAACCGCTTGGTACAGAACCTCGGCAATAAATCGGAAGCGTCGATACTACCTTACGTTGATATTACACAAGACGGCAACGAAAGCATTCCGTACGTGAAAGGCTATGCCATTTTTTCTCATGATCGGATGGCCGGAGTAATCAAAGGGGAGTCGTTCTTCGGGATGAAGTGGATGCTTCATCAAGTTAAAGGCGATACCGAGACCGTTAAGCTGGAAGAGCCCTCTACATCCCTCATCTCGCTTGGCGTCCTGTCATCCAGAACTCGCATTGTTCCTGGATTCGAGGAAGGAATGCCTCGAATAGAGGTAGGGATCGAAACTGAGTTAAGAGTCGTTCAAAATACGACTCGCTTCGCGGCAACCGATCCGAAATTCATCCACGGGGTCGAAAAAGCGGCGACCGACCACATTCGCCATAAGGTAGAGAAGACAATCAAGCAGGCTCAGAGGATGGGGAGCGATATTTTCGGTTTCGGCGATGCAATAAACCGCCGTCATCCGCGACAATGGCAACGACTGCAAGCTCGCTGGGAACGGATTTTTCCTTCGTTGCAAGTTAAGGTGAAGGTCTTGGTGAAGGTCAGGAACACCGGAATGAACAATCTGCCTGCCGGTGAACCGCGAGAAGAGGTGTAGAAGTCGTGACTTTGTTGAACCTAATGGGTGTTACATTAGTAGTCTTGTTGATGGTTTGGGCCGAATGGCGTTGTTTCGAAGATAAGACCAGGAGGGAACGGGCGGCGTTGATCGGCTTCGCGACCGCTGGCTGGCTCACGGCTGTGCTCGTTATTCTTTTTCCGAATCTCCCCGGACCAATCGAATTGTTCAACCGTGTATGCAAACCGCTAACCGACGGGGTTAGGTGAGGAGGGTTTGGCCGATGGTGGAGAAAGGAAAGATTTCCGCGGCGCAGCTTGGACTTCTTTTTTATGCGGTTTCCGCCTACGACGGCATCTTGTTTATTCCAAAAATTACGGGAAAGGAAGCCGGGCGCGATTTGTGGTTGTCACCGATCTGGGCCCACCTGCTCGGTTTGCTCTTCATACTTGCGATGCTCTGGCTTAGCCGCAAGTTTCCGAAGGAAACGATTATCCAGTACAGCGAGCGGTTACTCGGATCATGGCTGGGCAAAGCGGTGGGCTTAGCCATTGTTTTTTACGGCATTAATCTGACTTCTGTCATCTTGAGGGAGTATGGCAACTTCATTTCGGTCGTCTTTTTGCAAAAACGCCGGTGCTAGTCTCCATGGGGGGTATGATGCTGCTAGTGTCCTACGCGGTCAGGGGAGGAGTGGAAGTTTTGGGGCGCCTGGCGCAGCTGTTCCTACCGTTCACATTCCTCGTGTTCGCACTGTTGATCATCTTGTCGATTCCCGAATGGGACGTAAACAATATGTTACCTATCATGGGCAGAGGAATCGCTCCTTCCGCCAAGGGGGCAATCATCCCGTTCAGTTGGTTTTCCGGCTATATTTTGCTCGGACTGTATATTCCGTTCGTTTCAAATCAGCTGAAAGTGAAGGCGTACACCTTAGCTACCTGGTTCACGCTGATGATTACGTTGTCTGTCTCCGGGCTCGTATCCATCTTGCTTTTCGGCAAGCATGCCAGCACATTGAATTATCCGTTCATTGAAGTCGTTAGGTATATCGGCGTAGGTGAATTTCTCCAGCATATCGACGCTTTACTGCTGGCCGTTTGGCTCCCCGGTACGTTCATTCAACTGACTGCCTATTTGTTTTCGGCAGCGTTGGGGGCGGCCCAATTGCTCGGACTTAAACAATACCGTTCGCTAGTATTCCCGATTGGTTTGCTTGCACTTGTTATGAGCATGTGGGGGCCTTCCGGCGTAGACGAATTCGAAGAGTACTTGGGAACGAGCCATGTCGTGCTAGACTTCTTGAACATTGCTCTCGGAATGCTCCTGGTCATAACAGCATGGTTTCGAAGAACCAATTACAAGTAAAGCATGGATAAGGGAATCAAAAAAAGGAGGACATTGAATAGTCTCAATTATAATTATTGACTTATGCGGGCTACGCTATTGAGCTCATCTGAGAAGTAAATCATTGAGCTCGTGCTTGAATATGGTTTTTCAAGGGAAGAACCGTTCACCAATCGACTGGCTATCTATCTCAAAACAATACAAAGGCCCTGTCAACGGGGCCTTGTGCCGTACTGCTATTAGTTTTGTCACCTCGGATAGCATAGGAAGTAACTATCCTTATGCAATTGCTTGTCCTTCAGATACAGAACGCTGTCGCATATCGAAAGAATGCGTTGTCATACGTGACCATTACAGCGCTCTTGTCTAACTCAACTTTACTAAGCCGATCCCGTCCTCACATCTCATCGTCATGACCGACATAGAGTTCGCCTGTAATTTGCTAAGGTCCCTCTTTCGGATTTACACCCATTCAAGGGCCGGCAAAATATCCTTCTGAAGCTCGCACATTTCGTCGATCATCGCGCACGCTTGATAGTAGGTCGGTACCTGCGGGTCGAGCAGAATCGCTTGCAGCAGCTTCGTCTTCGACTTCTCGACGAAAGCTTTGAGCAACAGCTTGGAAATCGAAGACATTGTAAGGAACGGCTATACCGGAAATATGGCCGAATGGGAAAAAAACATTTATGAATTGTTGGAGCGCTGCCCTAATAATCTAGAAGATCTGTATCGGTTTGCCTGTACTATCTTTTGCTATTTCAATACCACTACCCGTACGCATTCCGCATCCTCCACATGGCTTTCGGATGCCTGCGGCGACCTTTTCATGTCTCTTGAATCTCATCAAACGTCCCTCAAGGAGATTGTAAAAAATCCATTCTCAAATCTCTTGGGAATCTTTATCATCTCGATTTGCCCAAAAAAGAAGAATCGGAAGACCCTCATGATTATATCGTGTTCTGCAAAAAGTATATCAAAGAACATTTTAATCAATCTATCGGTTTCGCGCAGATTTCCGCTCTGCTGGGACTGTCGCCTAATTATTTGAGCACCTTGTTCCGAGAATCGGAAGGCATTTCCTTCATTAAATATCTTACCAAGCTGGGAATGGAATATGCTGCCAGTCAGTTCTACCATAATCCTGACTTGAAAATTTCAAGCGTTGCCGAATCCTGCGGATATATGAATTCAAAACATTTTTATTATGTTTTTAAGCAATATTTTAATCAAACGCCAGGCGAATACCAGAAAGCTGTTCTTGAAGCCAGGATGCATTAGGATGTGCAGGAAGGACATATCGAAAGGAACTCAGCAAAACAGTACACTTCACAGCGAAGTGTAGCTCTTTTCTAAAAGATTGTTGCTTATCGGGAAAGTGATATAATTAAACCAGAACATTTGTTTGCACAGGATGAATGAACAATGGACTGGCGTTCCGTTTATGGTGATTTTAGCGATTTGCCAAAACCTGAACAACTTCGATTATTCCAAGCGATACAAGAAACTCTCTTTCCTGAACCCAAAGAAGATATTGCCAACATGGTTGGCGACATACAAGAAGTTCGTTTCAGCGGAGGCTTGGCTTGTGTTCACTGTGGAAGTATAGCCATTAAACATGTTATTAGAAATGCATCGTAATGGACGGTTGTTATTTGCGAACCGTTAGTCATATGAAGAGGTGAAGTTATGGTCGATTATGATAAGATAATGGATACCATTTTGAACCGCTATGTTAGCAACCGACTCGTACTTGGGATTGACGGGCTAAGCCGTTCTGGAAAGACCACATTTGTAACGGAATTGGGAAACAGGCTGATTCAATACCAGAAACCTGTTTGCATCTTCCACATTGATGACCATATTGTGGAACGCAAGAATAGATATGACACTGAATTTGAGCAATGGTACGAGTATTACAACCTTCAATGGGATGTTGAACTTTTGCGTAACCAGTTATTTTCAAAGTTAAACCATGCAGAAGTCGTAGAACTTCCCTTCTACAACTCCGTTGTGGATAAATTAGAAATAAAGACCGTTACTATACCAAACAACTGCATTCTGATTGTTGAAGGTGTGTTTCTTCAACGACCAGAGTGGCGAGACTTTTTTGAATTCATCGTGTATTTGGATTGCCCAAGGGATAAACGATTCGAACGTGAATCTGCATCTGCCAAGGAGAACATCGAAAAATTCAGGTCAAGGTATTGGAAAGCGGAAGACTTCTATTTGGATTCGATAGCTCCGTTAGCCAACGCCGATATGATTATTAGTTCCTAAAGAATATCTAGTTGAACCCATCGTCAATAGCAACAATTTTTACGAAAAGAGCCTATATATTATATCTGCATTTCTAAATGGTTTTTCTATTTCAAGGTAATGTTCTTCTCCTGGCCAATATCTGCTTTTATACTTATTAATTATTGCATGATTATCTCCGATATATGAATCTCGGTTTAAGACTCTCTCATTCCTTAATTCAAGAGGACAGTCCAAAAAAATAATAATATCGTAAAATTTCCTCCATTCTTTTCTTTGTAGAAATATACCTTCAATAAGAACAATACTATCAGTTGGTACTGTAACTTCTTTATTCGAAATTGAATCGGTAGATGTATCATAAAAAGGTAAAACGATACTATGATGACTATTGTGTAATACTTCAAATAGATTGGTTGTTAATTTATTAAGATTCCATTGTAAGTAATAATATTCATACCATTCCTCATGTCCTGTTTGGTATCGTTTATTTTTCTCAACGATATGGTCATCAATATGAATAATGACTACCTTACAGTTATTATTATTTAATTCTTGTTCAAGTTTTTCTACTAATGTCGTTTTTCCTGCTCCACCTAAACCATCTATTGCGACTATAAAGGGACGGTCTTTAGACGACCGCGTTGAATATTGAGATAGCAATTTTTCTGTGAGCTTCTTATCGGACATTACTTTATCCTCCCTTTCGTTAAATTTGTTTTTTCAAGGTATCAAAGATAATCTCATAATGAGTCGTGCCACGTTAGGAATCCCGCAACCCGTAACTAAAGAGTTCCTTTAGCCGAGAATGTAAAAGGAATCTCTCCATCAGAGTAATAGCGGATCGCCTTACCCTTTTTTTCAGCGTACTCAATCTCTTTTCTTGTACTGTTGCCAATGTAACCATTAACATCAATTACGAAGATTTCGTCAGAGATATCAATCTTTCTAAAATGAAGATTTCCAAGCAACTCAGCTTGTTCTTCAGTGATTTCAAAACCTTCACTTTGCTCAAAGAAGGCTACACTAATCACAATGTTTCCCTGGAGTGTAAGAAATGCATTGGCTTGTTCAAATTGCTCCTTGAACTTTGTAGAACCGCATAATGTAATTATTTTCATAAGCATACCCTTCCTGAGCCGTTTAAAACGGTTTTTCAGACCTATATCATATTGGTGACCCAAAACCTAGCCCTCTTTCGAGAGGGGGCTTGATTTTTTTACTTGTGATACGGTTCACCATATCATCTATAAAGCGAAATTAAAAGGCTCCCGATTGGGTGCCCTTTAGGTGCCCGTTTCTCTAAAACTGTGCATGCAAAATAAATTCCTGAAGGGAAGTTTAATGTCAGGCGAGGAATGGAAGTATTGGGCGCCTGGCGCAGCTGTTCCTACCGTTCACATTCCTCATGCTCGCACCGCTCCTTCCGCAAGGGGTCCATGAGATTATGGCATGATTGACACCCAAATGTGCGAGATCGGCATGACGATCAATAGTGCGGGGAGCATATTGGCCACCGGGAACAGCTTGATTCCGCATATCCGGAAGCCCGCTGCCAGCATGATGATTCCCGCAACTGATGTAAAGTCGGACATCATAACCGGGGTCGTCAAAGGTATGATCATGCTCGCGCTAAAATACAAAACGATCATGATGGCAAACTGAGGTACGGCAATCGTTATGACAATAACTCCTAATGACGCCGCAAAGATTACCGCTGTAAAAAAATCAAGGAATGACTTAGTAAATAGTACCGTTGCATCTCCAGTTATCCCTTCATTTAAAGCGCCAAAAATACCGGTGCCGCTGGCGCAAAACAACACCAGTATGCCGACAAACTTCTCCATAAATTCCATTCGATCTTGACTCCCGGAGTTCTTGAACATTTTTTCAATGGGCTTTTGAACCAGCGTAGCGCAATGTTCAATCCCCTTCTCAAATTTTATGAACTCACCAATTATGCTTCCTAGAATTAAGGACAGCACAACTGCCGGAAGCGTGCTTAATTTTACGATATAGCTAAGCCCCATCGCCATGGAAGCAAGACCGAATGTAAGCGGAAGCGCCATACGCAATCTTTCCGGGATTTTTTGACCTAAAAGCGCGCCTATCATGCCTCCAATCAAAAGGGATAGGCTGGACGCGATAACACCTACAGGCATGTTCATCTTATTTTTTCCTTTCTTTCAAAGCAACGGAGCGGTGCCTGCGGATGAGTGATTTTCAAACAGAAACGGAGCAAATAGGGAGATGTTTCTCCTGCTTGCCCCGTTTCTTATTATTTATTTTATATTTTAAAGCTTGAAGCGCTTTACCAGTTCATGCAGGTATCTTGCCATATTAGCCAATTCCTGAGAGGAAGAGGAAATCTCCTCAATCGAAGCCATTTGTTCCTGGATTGCAGCGGAGTTTGTCTGTGCGCTGTCTGCGGAGTGGATGGCATGCCCGGATAGCTCGTTAACGGATGCAGCCGCTTGCTCCGTGCTTGCAGAGATTTGCTCAGATACTGCCGAGATTCCCTGAATCTGTTGGATAATATTAGAGGTCGACTTCTCGATATTTGAGAAAGCCGCTGCTGCCTCCCTGCTGATTAGGATGCCTTCCCTGACTTGATTCGTCACATCACCATTCATTTTATCTTTGGATTGTTCTATCAGATCAAACATCTGCGTGATCGAAACATGGATCCGCTCTGCGGATTGTCTGGATTGTTTGGAAAGCTTGCGCACCTCTTCAGCTACAACAGCAAAGCCGCGACCCTTTTCTCCTGCACTTGCAGCTTCAATGGCTGCATTCAATGCCAGCAGATTGGTTTGATTGGCGATTTCAGTGATGGATTCGTTCATCCGTCTTGCTTCCCCGGACAGTTCGCTTAATCCATTGATGATTTCCATGCTTTGTCCAACTGCGCCAAGAATACGGTCCATCTGAGCTTGAACCTTTTCAATGGTTGCATTACCTTTCTTTACGTCTCGTTCGTTTTTCTCGGTCGAATCCACAATCGCTTCTGCCGACTCGGCAATTGCCGCAACGCCTTTCGCCATCTCATCAACTGCAATTGCCGTTTGTTGTGAAAATTTCGCTCCGTTAGTTGCGAGTTCAGCAGATTCCTGCATCGTTTCAGTGACGCGCTGAATCGATTGTGCCGTTTGCTCTGTACTTGCATGAATGGTTAAGGAGGAATCCGTCAAGCGAGTTGCAGTCATGCTGAGCTCCCGGACCATCGATTGCAGTGAATCTGTCATCTCATTAAAAGCTTCCGCCAATATACCGAATTCATCCGTGTTACTCATGTCCACTCGACTAGTCAAATTTCCATTGCGTACGGCCATCGTACCTTCCCGCAGTTTTCTCATTTTCAACATGAACAAACGCAGGATGATAATCATAATAATGGCAGCAATCAGTATTGATATTCCAATAACCATTAGAGCCTTTTTCAGAATCGGCTCGGCAGCGGCATCATAATCAGTGATGTCCAGCATCCCGGTTACCATCCATCCGGATAAGGGTTCTACGGCGGTGTAGACGTCCAAAATGATCTTATCCAATTCCCCGTTGTCACTTTGCGCATGCGAATAGGATATATTTCTAGCCTCATCCAATACAGGTTCTTCTAATAGTGGAAGCGGAGAGGAAAGCGTTCCCGATTTAAAGAATCCCGAATCGAATACGAATCCTGAACCGGAAACGATAATGTTTTGGGAATCTGACACGATCAACGTTCCCGTATCTCCGATACGGGTTCTTGTCACATGCTCAGCCAGTTTCCGAATATCAACTCTTACCTGTAAAACCTCTCCGCTTGAAAGCGAACGGGAAAGGGCAATGGTCGTCTGGCCTGTTACTTGATCCACAAGCGTATCGGAGATAATAGATTTTCCTGGATCCTGACTGGCTTTCAAATACCACTCCGTTACCCGGATGTCAGCGGATTTCTTTACATCAGCAGGGGGAGACGGTTGCTCTGGTGAACCCGGATTTACCAATTGTTCTTCTGGCGAAGGGGTGGCGGCATGCATTTGTTGCAGCATGGCAGCCTGTTGCCCCTCCAAAGCATCGAAGTATTCTTGGGTAGTCGATTCAATGACGATTCCATTCTTTTTCACCAATCGAATGGACACAAGATTCAAATAGCGTGTTTCTGTCAATATTGCGTCCAGTTGACTGCTTCCGAGAGAATCCCCCTGTTGCTCCAACCGTGCCGCTAAACCTTCAAGAGTGTTCATTGCCGATTCAATCTGCATATGCAGATTGCCGCGTATCAAATCAAGTTTAGAATAAATGGAATCCTCTATTCGATTCTGAACCTCTTCCTTAGCGGTTTGATATGAAATGTAGCTGACTAAAAAGCTTGGAATAATGAGCACCAGCACAAAAGCAAGGATCATTTTGGTTCTCATCATGTTGAGTTGTATAAGCAACTGTTTTCCCAAGGTTCTTCGTTTTTTCCATATTGCTGCCATAAGTCAACTCCCTTAACGTCTTTATCCAATTGGGGTGCGCACTCATGCCATGCAGCAATGTTTCCGGCAACGTCACGATTGATTATACGCTAGAATAATGGCTTCATAGTTCAACTCGGCAGTAGTATCAATTAAATAGTTCGCTTCGAACAAATCAGCGGCATTACCGATACCAACAGAGAACATCCCAGCAGCGTTAATAGCCTGAATGCCTGCTGCAGAATCCTCTATACCAATACAATGTTCATAAGAAACACCGAAGTAATCGGCAGCATTCGTGAACGTCTCCGGGTCCGGCTTGCCTTTTGAAATCCTGGCAGCATCCACAACGTAATCAAAGGTCTCTTCCAAATCCAGTCTTTTCAGGACCTCAGGCGCGTTTTTGCTCGCAGATCCTATTGCCAGCTTCAGATTTTCCTTCTTCAACTTCTTGATTAACGGCTTGACCCCCGGAAGGACATCCTTAGGGCTGAGGCGCGCGATATACGATTTATAGTGTTCGTTTTTCTTCGCGGCAAGCCTGTTTTTTTCTTCCTCTGACATATTCGCGAGAGTCGGATTCAAAGCGAGAATACGAGTCAAAGATTCGATACGGCTCACGCCTTTTAGCATTTCGTTAAACTCTCTATCGATGGTCACCCCAAGCTCTTCAGCTAACTGTTTCCAAGCGAGGAAGTGATATTCCGCGGTATCCGTTATGACCCCGTCCAAATCGAATATAATCGCCTTTGGCAGCTTATTCATTCTCCGATTCCTCTCCGCATGTATGGTTCTGTATCTTTAAGTTGCTCAGAAACAAAGTCAATTTCTGATCTGCTTCATCCACTTTAGACAAAGATCAAACCATGTTCCAAGGCTTAAATGACCAACCTGATCCCCAGCCTTTACTGATTCGTCACCAAGCGACATTCCATGCTGGCCTTTTTCGAATAGATGCAGCTCACAGGGCACCTTTCGCCGATACAGTTGTTCAGCCAGTCCGAGCAGGTCCGTCGCCGGTATGACCATATCTTCATAAGTACCCCATATGAATGTTTGCGGCATCTCGTCATGGAGATACTGAAGTAAATTTAACGAGTCGATTTCGTCATCGGTTAGATTCTCTTTGCCCATCAGAATTTCTTGAATATTTGGCCCTCTAAAATCAGGCATCAACCCCTTCTCCATCAACTCGATAAGAAAAGACGGCGTTTCTGTAGGCCGTGCCTTAAGCGTAACAGCCGGATAGCCTAGAATAAGACGATTGGGCTTGATCTCCTCTGAAGTTAATCCAATCTCGCTTGTAATCACAGGTTTCCGATAGTTCACTCCCAGGCTAAGGGCCAGATTTCCCCCGGCCGAAAAGCCCGCAACCGATATATTATCGGGATCGATCAGCCACTCCTGCGCATTCTCCCTGATAATCGACATCGCCTTGGCCAACTCCCTTAAAGCAGTCGGAAAAGGATTATCGATCTTAATGGAGTAAGTTAACACAAATGCATGGTAGCCCGCCCTTGCATATGCAAGCGCAACCGGCTCTCCTTCATTATGAGAAATGATCGTGTATCCCCCGCCAGGACAAATGACTACTGCCGGCCGAACCAGATTCTTCCGATCATATTCGCCATCATCCAGCACATAAGTCGTTAAGGTCGCCTCAGAATGCTCAAACAGCTTTAGTTTCTTATGGATCATTTTCTACACCCCACTATAGTCTTGTATCCCATCGGTCACAGAATGGATCGACGGGACTTACTCCTTTGAATGTCGATTTTCCCATCAGCTTGTCAATAAGCAATGGAAGAGTGAAATCATTGACTCCATAAGTGTTAATGTACGTTTTGACTCGCGGCACATCCAACAAATGATATGGATTCTCGGTTGATATAAAAATCGTAGGAATCGAATTCATATAAATCGGTACATTGACGCCCATAGGATTCATCCATTCAATACGTACAGTCGTCTGATTAGACTTGGTTGCCAGATTGCACAAATAAATGATCAGATCGTATTGCTTGGTCATTTCATCGAACGACCTCTGCAGTCCCTCGTATACCCCATTCGTCTCAAACCTTGCGACTTCAAACCCCTGTGCTTCAAGCTGCGATTTGAAGTTCTCAGCCACGCTGGTTCTGATGTACCCCAGTGCGTTGGCTCCACTCTCAATATCGTACAGCAATATGCGGCCAAACTTGGACGGAGATATGGGGAGGACGCCCTGCTCTTCTTTCACCAGCGTAATGGATAAATCCGTAACCTGTTTGGCAATCTCTTGATGCTCGGAGTGTCTCAGAATTTGGTTAGCCTGCTCAAGCGAAGGAATGTTATTCTTCTTGTGCAGTTGCAAGGCAGCCTTCAGACCCAATATTCTTAATACTGCTTCATCCAGGCGTGTCTGCGACAACCAGCCTTTAATGAAGCCTTCCTTCATAAACCGAACATCTTCCTCAAGGTTTTTCGTAAACAAAAACATGTCGCAGCCATATTCAATAGCCTTCGGCACCAATTCATTTCTGGCCATAGAAATATTCATGCCAGCCATGGTAGAAGCATCCGTAATAATCAATCCGTTAAAGCCCATTTTCTCTCTAAGCAGATCGTTCAGCAGTTCTTTTGCGAGAGATGCGGGAAGGATTTCCTCATCTTTAAGCAACGGATTCAACCGCTTGGAATAGTAAGGCAAAGAAATATGTCCGACCATGACCGTCATGGCCCCTTGATCTATCAATTCTTGATAGACGGTACCAAAAGTCTGATCCCATTCCTCCGGGGACATTGTATTGACTGAGGTCAATAAGTGCTGATCCCTCTCGTCCACGCCGTCTCCGGGAAAATGCTTGATCGAGGTTGCCATTTGTTCTTCCTGACAACCTTTTACATATGCCGCGCCCATCGCTTTGACCTGCTCTGGATTACTGCCGAAGGTACGAGTATTGGTAATAGGATTCCGAAAGTTATAGTCAACATCAACAACAGGGGCAAAGGCGTAGTTTGCTCCGACAGCCGAACCCTCTTTTGCACAGATTTTCCCTAACTGATAGGCGTATTCGGTATTGTTAGTAGCCGAGACGGCCATGTTGGAGCCGATTTTAGTCCCATCCGTAGTAATGCCTGAGCCTCCCGCTTCCAGATTAGCCGCAATTAATAGCGGAATCTTGGATGACGACTGCAGAATGGATACGGTCCCCGTCACACTTTCCTTATCCATGGATCGGCACATTAGTCCTCCGATTCCAATATCCTGAGTCAAGTTCTTCAAAAAGGCCTCATCCTGCTTATATCCGACCATAAAAAACAATTGCCCCAATTTTTCGTCCGTAGTCATTCCGTCGAAGGTTGCTTCCACCCAACCGAGGTCTTCATCCTGCAAATAAAACGGCTTCTCCCTAAGCTTTTGAATGTTCATGCCTTATCTCCCCCCAACCTGGCTATTTCACTTCACTTGTCGATGAAGGAATGCGTTTCAATTTCCCGAACAGGCCTTTAATGACATGCTCATTTGTGGTTAATCCCATGAAAACAACAATAAACACACCCAAATACACGGTTTGGATCGCACTATCGATACCTAATACAACCATGCCGTAGGATAATGCATTCATTCCAATCGCGCCTGCAAATATCCCCAGCGCCATGTTGCTGAAGCGAGCCAAATACAGACCGACAAGCACAGAGCCCATGGAGGAGAACATCAAGAAGGTTGAACTTAAATTATTAGCTGGCGATACAAGAACGCTCGACGCGTTAATCACTGCCGCTAGTCCCAGCAAAATCCCTACAACCAAATAGGTTAAAAGGATATTTTTCTTCTCCTTAACCCCCATATTGACAGCAAGCCGCGGATGGGCAGACAATGATTTCGTGTCATAACCAAATTTGGTATAAGTCAAGAGGTAATAAAAGATCAGCATGGTGACGGCCAGCAAAATATATAACCATGGACTTTTAGCAAAAATCGTTAGGTGAGGATACATGAACAGCTGCGTTCCGGATCCGTCAAATATCACCCCGGACATCGCTTCATATACCATGACGATTCCAAGCGAAACAATAATCGTCGGAACCCTCAACAACAAGTAAAGAACGCCTTCAACCATACTAAGTACGATTGCTACTCCAATTGTCAGGATTAGCAGCATGACAGGCCCGAGCCCCAGGTCAATGGCTAAATTCCCTCCAATAATGCCAGCCAGTATAATGATAATCCCCGGTGCAAAATCCCATCTTCCCCCGGAAAGCGGGAGTGCAATCGCATACGCAATTATTGTAGACAAGACACTGCCTCGAATAATGCGATCGAAAGCTCCTTCCGATGCATAGCCTGATTCACCGGTTATCCAAGTAAGTATGAGAAGGATCAAGTAAACGAGGATAGGAAATGAAAATGTCTTTATCAGATTGATCGTATTCGTGGCGACTCTGCCTTTCATATCCTGCTCACTCCATTAAATTGGTTGCGGGGGACATCCCCCCGCAACCAATTTCATTATTGTCTCGCTTGCTTAATTTCGGAAACCGTTCGGCTCGTTAATTTTTGCAACCCTTCCCAGGTTGCCTGCTCGTTGAACGTCAACATTTCTTGTTTCAGCTCTTCCGCTGTCACCGAGCCTTTAGATTTATCCGCCGGAATAACGTAAGCTTTAAAATCAGAGACGTCCTCTGCCGACTTCATGGTCACATAATTGATGCTTCCGTTCGGCTTCCAGTCCGTATATTTATGACCATTGATGCGATCATATAGTTGAGCAAAGACATCGGCGATGGACTGGCTGTAATTGTTGGTTCCAGCCATTAATACCGTGCCATTCTCCAACGCGGCTTCAGTTGAGTCGTTATAACCGAGCGCCAGTACTTTCACGTCAGGCTTGGTGCTGTCCAGCACTGCAGGATAGACAAAGTCCATACCGGAGCCCAGTGCAAAAATAGCATCAACTTCACGATGTCCGGACATGATTTTTGTTACTGCATCCACCGCATTCTGAGGTAAAAATGAATGATATTCAGGATCATATACGGTAACGGTATCGTCTAGCTCGCCCATCTTGGCGTTAAATCCGCTGATGATGGCGGGTGCATCCAGAAACGCAAAAGCCGGGAACGAAGTGATCGCAATATTCTTTACACCCTTTTCATGGGCCTGTTCCGCGTATGCCGCACCGATCTCGGCAGCATTCTCTCCAAACTGCTTAACGCCCCCAACGAAAAAGTCGCTTTTCACGTTCTCATCCGCTTCACCAAGCGCTACAGCATAATAAACCCCGGCATCTTCAGCGAGCCTCACGCTTTCTTCCAGTGCTGTATCGTAGCCGCTGATAACTCCGTCAACTCCGGAAGCCAGGAGGTTTTCCAACCCGGTAATATGCTCCTCCTCACTGGTACCAATAGTTGCATACTTGAATGTCACATTGAAATGCTTCTCCAAATAACTACTGTACGATTTAATCTCCTTGCCTTGAATGTCGGTGTAGTTATACAACATAATTCCAATCGTAGCTTTTTTTCCATCATTCTTTGCAGCGTTGCCGCTTTCGTCATTCACGTTTTTTTCATTGTTTACGTTATTGCCTCCACAACCGGAAAGAACTATGCTGAACACCAGGACTACAGCAACAAACACCAACGTCAATTTGCTTTTTTTCATCGTTATGAACCTCACTTTTTAATATTTTGCAATACTTGGACGACTATCTTGGAACAACCTCCGAATTCGGTCTCCTAAGCAGCAGAAACACAACAACAAGGAAGATCAAACCTTTCACTAAGGAAACCATCTCTGTAGCTACCCCCACCATAACCAATCCATTGTTAAGAAGCACATAGGTGATGGTTCCGACGATCGCCGAACTCATTTTGGACTTGCTGCCCCCATTGAGAGCAAGACCGCCGAGCACGAGAGCCACAATGACATCCATTTCCAGGCCGGATCCGGTATTTTCACTTATGGTTGATGATCTGGCTAATGAAAACAGAGACGCGTATCCCACCAGGACTCCTGCAAACAGATAACCGATCATTTTGGTTTTCTTGATCAACACTCCGCTCTGCATGGACGCTAAAGGGTTATCACCTATTGCGCGGCTCTGCTTGCCTATCTTCATCCAATTAAATAAGACCAATCCGACGACCCCGATAACGATCAGCGATATTAAAATGAAAGTTTGATTGCGAAACATATCCAATGCCGAGGAGTCTTGGAGCTTGATCGCCTCTACAGATGTAGATACCCGATAGGTGACGATCCCCCGCGCAATAAACATAATCGCAAGGGATGAGATCACGGACATAAGACCAAACTGCACAGCAATCATGATATTAATGAAATAACAAGATACAGAGACCACGATTGCGATTAAGGCTGCAACATAGAGGGGGGCGCCTGCATTCATAGCAAGAGCTGCGGACATTGAACTTAGCGCTGTTACGGCGCCAACCGAAATGTCCATGCCACCGTGCGAGAAAACAAATACTAGACCTATGGAAACGGTAAACAAAACAGCCAGTTGCCGAATAATTGTCTTCACGTTGAAAGAGGATAGCAGGTTGCCGTCCGTCCAAACAGTAAAAAGCAGCAGTACAAACACTAGGCCTAAATATTGAATGATCACGTTTTTGTGTTTTTTTATAAAAGTGAACATCCTGATACCCAGCCCATCCGTTCTCGGCGCTCTTTCCTTCGTTATTTCCAATTCCTTCACCACCATTTCGAATTCCTCTAGATCATGTGTTCGATAAGCGAGGATTCATCCAATTCCCTGCTTCTAACAAACTCTTTATTAATCCGCCCATCCTTCATCATTAAAATCCGGTCGCTCATGCCGATCAGTTCAGGCAATTCCTCCGAAATAATCAAGATGGAATATCCCTGCTTCTTTAATGAATACAGAAGTCTGTACATCGTGGTCTTCACCCCTACGTCCACACCACGGGTCGGGCTGTCCAATATCAGGATTCGCGAATCATTTCCGATCCATTTACCGAAGGACACCTTTTGTTTATTGCCGCCGGAAAGCTCGCCGACAGTCTGATTCATGCTGCTGGCTTTAATATTCAGACCTTCAATTTGCTCTTTCGCAAATTTCTTCTCCGTTGCCGGCATAATGAATCCCATGCGACTTAGTTGATCCAAAGCCGATAGGGTTAAATTTGTTTTAATGGATGCCTCCATGATCAAAGTTTCTTGATCGCGATTTTTGGAAACATATCCCACCTTGTTCGCAATGGCCGTTTGAATATTCTTCATCGGACTTGGGTATAGCCGTTCATCGGAAACCGTCTTTTTATTTTTTCCGAATCTCATCCACCTGGATAACCGCGGTTTAGGTCCATATACCGTTACAGTTCCTTTACCAGGCTGCAGATCTCCGTACATGAGTTTGCCTAATTCATGCATGCCGCTCCCTGATAATCCTCCGACACCCAATATTTCCCCTTTATGAAGCTGAATGGTAATATTCTGTAAGATACCGGCACTTACGTTATCCACAGAGATCATGACCTGATCATCGTGCGAGCCATCCCAGTCGCTGCGGTAATAATCACCTTCAATCTCTCTGCCGACCATCGATTTTTTGATAAGGCTTTCATTAAATTGATGACGCTCAATCGTCGTAATCAAATTCCCATCTCTCATAACGGTCAGCGCATCGCAGGTATCCATCAATTCGGGAAGATCATGCGAGATAAACAATACGGCTTTGTCTTGCTGCTTCAGTTTCCGCATGATTCGATGAATCATTTCTCTCCCCTCATGAGACAGCGCAGTGGTTGTTTCATCTACTATGATCAGACTTGGATCATGATACAGCGCTCTTGCTATCTCAATTAGCTTTCTCTCCTCAAAATTGAGGGTTTGTATAGGTAAGCCTGGATCCAGATGCCCCATATCGATCAATTCAAGCGCTTTTTTAGCTTCGCGGTGCATGGCACCCCGATCCACGTAGCTTCCTTTCGAGAACCTCGCCTCATCGCCCAGGAATATATTCTCTGCTATAGACAGTCCATGAATGGTACCCGTTTCCTGTACGATCATCGATACCTTATGGTCTCTGGCATCCAATGTATTCCGGGGGCGATAAGGAGCTCCCCGCATAAACATTTCTCCGTCGGTAACCGGGAGCAAGCCGCTAAGCATAGATGAAACCGTCGACTTCCCGGATCCGTTTTCACCGATTAACCCACGAATTTCTCCGGAATAAATCTTTATGCCGACCTTATTGACTGCTCTCACTTCACCGAAGGTTTTCGTCAAGTTTACCGTTTCTAGTAACACTTTTTCCTTCATGTTGCTGCTCACCCTTTTCAGCGCATAATATCGCTTACTGCACTTCAATATGTTATCACCAAGAAAAATCAAATATAAGTAGATAGATTATCCGATTAAGGGCGTATATTTAACCTTATTATTTGATACAATGAGAGGGAATTAGAAATTACAGATAATAAGACAATAATGCACATAGATTTCACGCCACTAAGATTAAATATTTGCACATCAAAGGAGACATCTCAGATGGAATATCGCCATGAGATTATCAATTTTCCAAAAAAGCTTCCCATTCATTTCTTCCTTCACCGAATCGGTGATGTAAATCGTCATTGGCACCAGTCGCTTGAATTGATCTTCAATATAAAAGGAAATGTAGAGATAACGGTTGAAGACACTCCCTATACATTAAGCACAGGAGATGTCATCTTGATTAACTCAAATGAAATCCATGAATTACATTCTGAAGATGCGACCATAATTGCTCTGCAGATCAAATTAGAATTGCTTAATGAAAGTTTTATTGATACAAATAAAATCTATTTTGACTGCAACTCCGTCAATTCGAAGGATTCTTCTCGTTTTAACAACATCAAGAGGATTGTTGCAGAAATATTAAGACATAATATCAGTGCGGATGAGTTCATAGATGTAAAGAATGTCTCTCTCGTCTATGAGCTTCTGCATGCGCTTTGCACCAACTTCAACAGCGGCAAGAATAGCGCAAAGAAGCATACCCAAGAAAACCTCAACCGATTAAGTCGAATTCTCGATTATATAAACAGCAAATTCCGCGAGCCTCTCTCCTTGCAGACGGTTGCCGTAATGGAGTATTTATCCGTGCCTTATTTATCGAAATTTTTCACCAAGAGCGTGGGAATCTCATTCAAGGACTATTTAAAACAAGTTCGACTGCATCATGCAGTCAATGATTTATTCAACGATACCTTGAATATTGCCACGATCGCTTCCAGTAACGGGTTTCCCAATACGCGCTCCTTCGTGACAGCATTCCAGGAGAAATACAATGAGTTCCCCAGCGTCTGGAGAAAGAAGCATTCCGGCCAAGTATTGGGAAGCATTGAGGCAACAAAGGAAAAGTCCGTAAACTACTATCAGGTTGAACCGCAGTCTTATTATGAAGAAATATCCAAATTTATATACAACCATATTGACTATAAGCCAGCTTCAATCCAGATTCCGAAATATTCAACCCAATACACATCCATTGATATTGACACTCAAGCAACCGGCCAAGAGCTAAAGCATACGTTTAAGAAATTTATCGGTGTCAGCAGAGCCAAGGAGGTGCTCTTCGCAGACGTACAGGAGGCTTTGCGGAATGCACAGGAGGAAATCGGCTTTTCCTATATCAAAATGCACAGTCTGCTAGATGACGATATGATGGTTTACAGCGAGGACAGTCAAGGAAAACCGGTCTATAACTTTCGTTTGATTGATAAAGTGATGGATTTTCTGTTATCCATCAAACTCAAGCCGCTTGTACAATTCTCTTTTATGCCGAAATTGCTAGCCAGTGATATTTCCAAGACCGTTTTTTATACTCAAATTAATACCAGCCCTCCTAATGATATAGAGAAGTGGGATCGTCTGATTACGGAACTGACTCGTCATTTTATTATGCGCTACGGGATTGAAGAGGTGCGCTCATGGCTGTTCTGCGTATGGAATGAACCCAGCTCCTCCAATCTTTTGTTTGGATTTTCCGAAGACCGGATTTTTTATCAGCTCTATGAGCATACGCGAAGAGCGGTTAAACAGGTTGACGCTTCTTTACTATTTGGCGGTCCCGCTGCCTTCTCAACCTACAACAAAAGCGATGCATGGCTGTTTGACTTTTTGTCTTTCAGCAAGGAGCATCATTGTGTCCCTGACTTTATTACGGTTCACTATTATGATATCGATTTAGCCCATGTGAATCTTCATCATCCGACAATCGAAAATCAATTGCATCTAAGCCCGGTTACTACATCATTCCGACAATTTATTGACCGCTTGAAGACCGGTTTACGCGACTTCGAGCTCGGCCACTTGCCGGTGTATATGACTGAATGGAATTCAACCGTTTCACATAAGGATTTAATGAGCGATACCTGTTTTAAATCCGCCTATATCGTCAAGCATGTGATTGAGAACTACGACCGTCTGGAGGCATTTGGCTACTGGCTCTTAACAGACCTGCACGAGGAAAACTTCCTTCCTTCCGCTTTATTTCATGGTGGACTTGGCATGTTTACCTACAACCATATTAAGAAGCCGTCCTACCATGCTTTTTATCTGTTGAATAAGCTGGGGGATACGCAAGTTGCGAACGGGGATGGTTTCATGATCACGCAGTCATCGGAAGGTTATCAGATCATTCTGCACAATTATCATCATTATGACGACATGTATGCCCAAGGGATCTCATTGAGCATCTCCTACAGCGAAAGGTATTCGCATTTCCCGCGAAAGTCAAAAAGAGAATTTCAATTCAACCTTTCTCAGATGGAGGGAGAATACTTGATCACACACCACTTCGTTAATCGCGAATATGGGAGCGCCTTCGATCAAGAAGTTCGTATGGGCCTTTCCCCGGATCACTCAGACGATGAAATCCAATATTTGAGGAACCTCTCCATACCCAAAATAGAGAAAGAAAAAATAAGCAGTTCAGGCAATCTGCTCGTACACACCATTTTGGAACCATTTGAAATCCGCCTCATTGAAGTGAAGCGGCTATACGGATAGATGTGCCCGGGTGAGGGGCTTTCGATCATCCAGAATATCACACAAGTTGTGACAAAAATAATAACAACGGATATAAATAAAGGCGTCGTTCTACCGTAGGAAAACGATGGGACCAGCACCTTTTTAGAACGCATTAATATTCTCAACGGCGTATACCCGGATACTAATAAGTTCTGAAATAATAAATTTTACAACTTATTATGAACCATTTACCCTTTTGATAAATGTGATATTCCATATTCTCTTAGACAAAAACGCTCAAAAGCCGCATTATCACGCATAGATTATTCCATAATTATTTAGAAACCTTCCTGTATGCCCAGTTAAAATTGATGTTATTGCAGAATTCATTAGACAATTTTCATTTCAAATATAAGCACTATTGTATAATCATACAGCCCATTCACGATTTACTCAATTTCAGGACAAAGATAAAAAGACACTCCGTGAAAGGAGTGTCAGAGTGTCGAAAAAGTTTAGCTAAATATTCGTCATTTCAATTTTGATGTGGTGGATCTCAACTTTGATCTACTTTTGCAAAGAGGGGGTTTCTCGACAGCCTAACACTCCGTGAAGGGAGTGTCTAATTATTCTGCATTTAATGCAGCACTCAAATTAAATGTCTTCCCATTGAAGGGATTAATAACCTTTGGCCTATTGTCGAATTGAAGTTTACTGAATCCAACATTGAGATCATTCTCGTCTATTATATCTTTTCCGCTTCGCAACGAAATTCTTAATGCGTGATATAGTAAATGATTTAAAAACCGCGGATAACCTTTAGTAGCATAATAAATTTTTTCGCATAAATAAGGATCATACAATCTGGATTTTCCGGATAACGGAAGCTCCTTTTCAATATTCTTGACATATGCCCGGAACTTCTTAATTGATTCAGGAGTCTCGTAATCAAAAGGCTGGTAAATATGTCTCTCTGGAAATCTGCTCCCCAATTGCTCATTATGCAAAAAAATGTTGCTCGCCGACTCAACGCCTCCGAACACAATAGGTAGATTAATTTCGTTAATAAGTTGCTTTAACCAATCCGCAGCTTTACTAATTACTCTTAAAGTATCGGTATCTATTAGGTGCTGCAATTCATCAATAATTATTATCTCAACTTCACAACCGCTAAGGTATTCTTTAAGTCGAGAAGTTAATTCTTTTTCAGTGCCTTTGTAGTAGAGTGGGTCACCTAGTTTTTCCAGCATTTTTGAAGCCACATTTATTGGTTTAGAATTTGATTCCAATTCCACTCTAAGCACTGGAATCTTTTTAAATTTACACATCTGTCCTCTAAACATTTTTTGACCAATTGTTCTTGGAAACATTTCTTCGTATTTCTTAAACACAGTTGACTTACCTACTCCTGGATCGCCGAAAATACTCAAACCTTTTTTATTAACACTGTTTCTTTGAAGTAAATGACAGTCCCAAATTGCCTGGAATAATTCGTTATGTCGTTTATGATGCACAATGATTGAGTCAAATTTAGCAATTCGATTTGCTAATTCAACATCATCAATTGGTCTACTATTGAGGGATTGAATTTTTGGTGTCATGTCTATTGCTTTACTTTCTTGCCCCTCTGAAAAAGAATGAGACTCCATTTACATCCTCCTCATAAAAGAAACATCATAATCCGGCAAATCATCATCGATAGATGTACTTTCATTATTTCCATTTGTTGAATAGTTTATATCACTACCACTCATTAAATTCTGATTTTCCTGATTCAGCGGCCCCTTCCCAAGCTTATTTCCTCGTTTCTTGCTTTTACTCGCTCCTTCAGATTTTTTCGAATTCTTAGACTTATTAGTTTGCTTAAGTTCCGCTTCTGATACCTCACCGATGAATGCAAACGAATCTGCTTCATTTAGAGGGGTAAGATCGTCTAATGTTGCACCACACTTGGCAAGTGCCTCAATGATTGAAGCTTCTTGAGCAATTGTTTCCTTATACCCTTTTTTCTTATCCTTGTCCTGAGATTCTTCTATTGCTCTAATTTTTGCAATTGCATCCGCAATAGGGACATCGTCGAAGTCAGCTTCATCTCTTCCCATCTTTAAACTAATGGCTTTAATCTGTTGAAAAGGAAGTGGAAGGTCTGGTATAACGTCAAAGTGTTTTTGATAGTCCCTTATTGTATTTGGATCTAGCTCGGCATCAATGAAGCTTAAATCATATGGATTTTCAACAAACACCTTTCTTACGTCAGCGAAATCAAATCGTACAACTACATCAGCATCCTCATTTCCTTCTTGTTTCATTCTTGTTCGAAGCGCCATCAATTCTGGACTTTGATACCATCCCCGAGATAGTAAAATACCTTTGGATTGAATTTTTCTCCTCTCGGATCCTCCACATAACGTAATGCGCATATCTCGTTTGGAAAATGGTAATGTCAATAAATCTGGATTCTCGGCTATTCCTGCCTCCCATATTTGATGAGGTGTTCCACCAATACGACTATGACTGAAATTGTGAGAAATAATGTCTACAAAAATAATGTGTGCAATGTAGTAAAATGCCTGTAATGTTATACACGCCTCACCATCAGAGTCGTAATGCTTCTTCTCAAATATGTTTGAGACGTCGTACCCTTCAAAGTATGAACAATGTCATTAAATGTTTTTTGTCCCCTCTCGACTGTTCCTTTTTTATGCCCTGCTGCGACCTCAGGATATATCGGGGTAATGCCGAAGAACTGAAATACTCTTTCTAATTCATAAGAGTCATTAATTTTAGCATTATCGATTACAACTTCAGTTGGGATACCATACGCAGTCCATTCATTTGCTACATCAGGATACAGTCTCTTTAAGTACACCTTAGGTAGAAAACAATGAAGCAAGCATTGTTTTACCGCGAAGCTATCTGGATATTCGAACGTGATGTAGAATCCTAAAGGATTACCCGTGAAGACATCGATTGCATAAATTAACCATGCAGACTTCCTTTTTAGAGTATGTGGATCAACCAAAAACAAGTCAGTGGGAGTCCAATCGATCTCAGCTCGTTCAAGTGGACGTGTTGGCTTCTCATCAACGCTTTTAGACCCATCTCGTTGAAGTTTAGCTGCTACATGCCCCTCTCTTGCTTTTTGCTGTTTATAAAAATCCCTTTTTTCTTTAATAATTCTCCATATTGTTTGGAAAGACCTTATAATAATTTTGTCTTTGACGTCCCTCATTTCATTTACTGCTTTAATACTTTTTTTATATTCTCGATAAATCCAGAGATACGGCATATCAGGGCCGTTGTAGAGATTTTCATCCATGATTCGCTGGAGTGAATCTAATATTTCTTTTTCAGTCCACCGTTTACGAGGCCCACTCTTATCTTTAAGAAGAAACCTCGCATCACCATATTGTTCCCAAGTCTTCTTCCAATTATAGAAAGATGCTCGAGATACCTTTATTCCCTTTTCAACCTCCAGCTCCCTTAAGTATGTATCTAAGTTGATTGTATTAAAATATCCATTAATTACCGGATCTAACACGACTAACTTCATTTTTAGCAGTTCACTTTCTACTTTTGAAAAAGTTGACCTTACAGTTG
The DNA here is from genome assembly GCF_014107495.1 of Cohnella cholangitidis. Taxonomy (GTDB): domain Bacteria; phylum Bacillota; class Bacilli; order Paenibacillales; family Paenibacillaceae; genus Cohnella; species Cohnella cholangitidis. The sequence goes on along the minus strand of NZ_CP041969.1, from coordinate 5,403,161 downwards.
GGAAGCGGTTCTTAGGATCTTTAAAAACAAGTCTTTCTTCATCGAAAGCAATTAAAAGCTCATTCAATGAGTAGGATCTTTTCTGTTTATATTCAATCAACTCAACAACAACATTTTGTTGTTCTTTATTCAGTACAATATGTTCCTTACCGTCCATCATAAATTTAGTGCCATAATTAAAAAAATTACGAGACATCTTGATCATTCCTTATACTCAAAATCGAATCAATTGTTAACCTAGAGCCAATTAAATCAGTAAAAATCCTTCCTGAATAAATTAATTTGTATAAATTGATCATGAACAGAGATGGAGTAACGATATTACATTTATCCATCAGATCCTTGATTTGGATTTCATGAAACAGGCTCATTGCAGCGAGAATATACTCCGTAATAATTGGTGTCTCTTTATGCACCTTAGCCCTTAGAAGTAATTTCAAGTTCGATTGCAAAAAACCAGGACGAATCTCATCTTCCGTTACCACTAAGTAAGTCCATCCTTCTTTTTTACAGTGAGCTTCACCGGCCTTATATTTTGCCTTATTCTCGTCAGTGTCCTTGAACTTTTTGAGTTTTACTTCAACCAACAGATACTTTCCGTTGTGCAGCAGTAATAAGAAATCAGGAAAGTACTTATGAGACTTTCCTTTGAAATTGTATTTTAACGACACACATTGGAAGTAAATGGCTTTCACAGTCCGATCGTAGTTACTTAACCTTACAAAATCACGCTCTAATAGACTTTCCGTATGTACTATTTTCAAATTTTTTGACCGGGGTATTTTACTTCTATAGTGCATTCCCCGTGAAGGTCTGATCTTTCGAACCGGTTTACGCACGTTACTCTCTACCTCATTTCATTAATCATTAGAACTTATTTTTCCCCGTCCGAATTGTCGTTATACTGAAATTTTGAAGAATACAATGAAATAACAAAAAAAGATGGGCGTTTGAACGCACATCCATTCGCTTTATATATTAATGTCATTTTATCGACTCTTCCGCTCAAATCCCAATGAGAAATCTCGCACGTAAGGCTGATAATAATTATAATGGTCTTCATCAAAATGATCACTTATTTCTAAATAATCATATACGTGAACATCAAAAGAATAGATTTGACCATCCTCGAGTGCATAACCATCACCAAGTTCTTTCTTAATGGAATATGCACTTAGTTTCGGCTTTGAACCTCTTGGGTACATATAATCTATATACCACGTATATACACCATTCTTATCATCATAATAAACAGCTCTTGGCCGTAATTTATGTTTTTTGGGTACTTTTATACTTTCCAAATCGCAAATTCTTGATTTAATACTCGACAAATGTAATTCTGCATACGATCCAATTCTATTTGACAAGTGAAAGTAATAGCCTTTGAAATTCACTACCCACCGATTTGGACTTTCAGTTGCATATATCTTCCATCCGATCTCATTAGCGGATTTCGGAAAAAATCGTTGTGCAATTGTCCATGTCTTTGGTGTTGAGAGCATCCTTTCCAATGATACTGAGTCCCAATAAGTAGCTGATACGTTATTTCTTTTATTTCGTGTTATTCCATCTAGCCTATCAACTAATTTAGATGAAGGGTAAGTGGAACATACCAATAAATATCCAGTTGCTTCATATTGGCTACACGAGTCCACTATTTCGTCCAGATCACTAGTTGATACAGCCTTATTTGCATGCGCATTATGTTTACATTGAACAAGCCATCTTTTTTCAATGGAAAGAATTGAACTAACAGGAGTTTCAACACATAATAAATCTTTTCCACCATCAGTCCCCTTCCCACTCCAGTACACTTTAAACCCCATACTAAACAAGAGTTCTCTGACCAATAATTCAAAATCATTCCCATCTTTACTTAATTCTTTAAAATCTAACATAGTAACCCCCGTTTCAACTCCATGCCCTCTTTATAATTTACAGTGAATTTGCTTATCAATAGGTTTTCAAGCATGCGCTCAGTTTTTGACTTTGTATACTTATTCTCTACCTCTTTAGTAATTAGGAATACCAATATCTGCTGCGCTCGAGTAAGGGCCACGTATAAATAATTCATTGTTTTTGTATATTCTGTTTTTTCACCAAATAAATAGGCAGCTAGATCTGTGGTAAGGATTAACAAACACTTAGATCCTTCAAGTCCTTTAACACTATCTATGGATCTAACTATAATCCCATCGGCCCTGGCTGAAGAATTTCGAATTTCCTCTAAGGGGCCACGAAGCTTTCCTTTATCCTGTCTTGATAGTGTAAAATTCAAATCATTCTCGATTATATCAAAGATTTCAAAATTATTTTTAGTTGATACGAAGGAAAAGATCTTCTTAGTTAATACGTAAAGTACTCTATCAGCCATATCATCTGTTACTTTTGAGTTTCCAATAATCTGTTCAAGTTCATATAATAAATTCCTATCTGAAATAAATCGATCTTCAGAATGCGTTAAATACCTTTCGTTTTTTTTGAGAATATAAACCAAATTCCAATCATTTTTATTGATCAACTCTGAAGGGGTAATATCACTTTCGAACAGGTAGCCAAGTTCGCCATTAGCATTTCGGTGAGGTTTTTGCTCTTCCAATTTAGGAACAAATATATTTGAAAGAGTCACATGAGAAGTCGGACATCGATAATTCATTTGCAAGAATTCAACGTCTTTTCCATGAGCATGAACTAACTGCCTGAAGGAATTTCTTCCTCGTAGATCCTGTTTAGGATCCCCGATTAAATGAGTAATAATTCCTTGGTTATTTAGTGAATTAATTACATCTACGAAATGATCATCCATATCCTGTGCTTCATCTACATAAACGGAATCTAAATAACGAGATATTATCGATAATATTTTTACTCGTCTCTCCCTAACTAATTTATTGTCATTCGATTTGCGACTTAAAACCCATTTCGCAATTTCTGTAACTTTTTCAACATGAATGATGTTACGGTTTTCTAATTCTCTTATTTTTTTTGCTCTATACATTGGGTTATCCGGTAACGAAATATGAGAGACTCTTTTAAAGTGCTTTACGAAGACAAGATGATGAAACGGAAATATAACCTCTCTGAGTAAAAAAGCATGAGACGTTTCAACATGAAGGTTCTTAGGAATGCTACCATATTCTTTATTTATTAAATCTCTAATACGATCTCTGGCAGCATTGGTATATGTCACAACATAAATCATCTTTCCATCTACGACTTCTTTTAATCTGTCCATCACTACTTTAGCCATAGATGTTGTCTTGCCCGCACCCGCTCCTGCAACAACTATCTTCATGATTTTTCACCAGATTTAAGGAACTTAAGTACTTTAGCAATGTGATTTGGCAAAACTATATCCGTTAATTCACCTTTACCAAAGTCTCTACAAAACTTTAACATCGTATCTGTCTTGGCAGTTTTCCATTTTTCGGCCAACTCATCGGCTGAATTAATATTTTTCCAACCTTCATTGGTTTCAAAATAACTCTTTAGTTTCAAGTAGTTGTCCCCTGTTTTAACGAATTCAGGTTCAAGCGTGTATTCAGTTGTAGTAGTAATAAGAACATTATTATTAATATTGAACCGCTCATGATCAGCTTGAGCTTTAGGTTGGTTATCAAAATCTCGGATAACACCTAAACGGTGTGATGACTCTTTATTTACTTCGAGCCATATCTCAATCATCTTTGTAAATCCTTTATGAAGTGAAATTACTTCAATGTCATTGAGCGTATTACCTAATGAACTTAAATAAGATTTAATTAGCATTTCTTCACTCGGACCTTCTACAAGAATAATTCTTCTAGAAAATAAGAACTTAATAAAATCCATATTAGGTTTTTTTGCTAAATAATCCAGTTGTTCACTGCCTAGAGAGGTTTTTAGAGAAAATGCACTCCCCTCGTTAACTACTGATACATTCTCAAGTTGCAATTTGTTCAAGAACTCAGTACTATGCGTCGAAAGGAAGATTTGTAGTTGGTAGCTTGATTGAATCGCGGAGTTAATAAAACTTGCCAATAAATGTTCATTACTAATGCATAAGTGCGCTTCAGGCTCTTCAATCGTTAGGATATTTAAAGCGACATCGTTTTTTACATTTAATGAGTTGATCATTACTAGCAGGTAGATTAAATTCCTATGCCCTAACCCTTGTGTGTTAAGGTATTCTTCGCCAAATCCTAGACGCACATTATTTAGAAGAGAATTCATACTCGGCATATTGGGAAGTAAAGTGATTTCTTTAAAAAAATCCTTTGCATTCTCGATAATTGAATCTTCTTGCCAATTAAAAATCCCTTCAATATTACTAATGTTTTTCAGTTCCGAGAAGAATGATTCATATGATTTCTCTATCGCAACCTTCTGATCTTCTTTTAGTTTATTATTTAGTAAATTGACCAACGCTTTTGAACCAAGTTGAGTATTTTTATTTGAAAACTCATCACGTTCTGCAGCTAATGAATTATATATATAGTTAGATAAATCATTAAATGAAACTTGCTCATCTGTAGAAGTTACCGTTATGGAGTACTTATAATAGTCAATGGGCAATAAATTCATTTTGATTTTATCAATTGCATCTTCAGCTTTTAAAATCATTGTTATATGATCTAATAACTTTTTCGGGTTAGATACTTCAAATTTATACTTTATCGAGTAGTTAGGCTCTTCTCCATCAATAGCATTTACCCACTTACGCGCGTAAAACTCATCCGAACCGTCAGGGGTAAAGGTCATCTCAACAACAACGAAAGGTAATATAGCAATAAACTCTTCTAGTGTAACTTCTTCATTTTTTATTCTGCCTAAATTATCTTGAACGAAAGAGAAATATATTTTTTTTGAATCGTTATTAATGTCTTGCCAACCAATTTTCTTGCTTATATTACCAACCTCATCATTCATAAAAGGAAGAGTTATTGCTTTTAAAATATTACTTTTCCCACTATTGTTTTCTCCAATAAATATGACCAGTCTATTAAGACTTAGGTCAACATTTTTTAAATTCCGATAATTCTTTATGTTTATCTTTGAAATCTTCATTTATATACCCCATCCCGAATAAATTAGCTCAGAGTTTCTAGCATGCTATTCTAAGCAACCACATGACTTACTATCTTGAATTCAAATAGCTTATTTAGAAGGTGCCCCCCCTTCCAATAATTGTCATGATCCTATTTTATTATTTTTGGTTTTCATTTTCCATAACTTCATTACTAGTTGGCTATTAAATAAAACCCATCATCGACCATTTATTTCTTTATTCAACAAGCTTGAAATAACATTCAAAACTTCGTTATTGAGGAAAGAATGTTCTGCGTAGCCTATAGGAGTATATTTATAGAATAGCTTCTTCTCTAACAACCGGATAAATTGTATGTGTTGTGATAACCATTCTGTATTAGGCGCTCATAGATATTTGTGATACATCAGACATTTATTCGTATCAAAAAACGATGACCATATTCGGTCATCGTTCTTTGATAACTAGCTATTTGTTGTATTCATCATGATTGCACTACTTATGCCCCTTTTAACTTCTTTCCCTTGTTAAATACACGATGTTTAATAATTTCCGACTTCAACTTCTGCATCCGTGAGAAATACTCTTGTGTACTGAGGTCAGGATCATCCCTTTTAATTCTTACATACTCAATTAGCGGAAGACTACTAGAAACCTTAACATAAATTTCATCGTCATTTAAAATGTGTTGAACAACTAGCACTGGAGTTACATCTTCAAAAGCGATAACAACACGTTTTGGTTCATAAATAGAACCATTAAAAAAAACATGATATCCTGACTTCACTGCTAGTTGCGGACTAAATTGAAACACAAAATCCTTCATTACCTAAACCTCCTTATTAATTTATATGATTATTATTCTCATAAACCATTAAAATAATACATATATACATTAATTCACAAAATAAATATAGTAATCATCAAAATTATTATAGGACATGTGGAAAAATACAAACCAAGCCTTCTCAGCGGCTTGGTTTGAGAAGTAACTATGCATTTAAGATGCTTTCTCATTACTGCGAGCTAATTCCATAACTTTTTCCCTGTCGTATAAGTATCGTTTACGCCCCCCCTTTAACTGGATAATTTGTTTAGGCACCAATAGGCCCGAGGATTCAAGTGAAACTACGGCCTTTTCACCAATTTTTAATATTTGCATGATTTCTTCTCGATATAATCCTTTCTCAACTGATCTCTTTTCCTTAATTTCTTTTATAGTAAGCAATAGTTGGTTTCTATTAATATAGCACTTCTTAAAATTTCCAATAGTATTCAAGGTAACCGCGGCTAAATTACCCTCAAGCATTTTCTTTATTAATAAAATTGCAGACAGGCCTATTGTATTGTATTTTCTCAGTGAAATGCTAAACGCAATCCATCCATCGTCAATTTTATTTATCATTACTAAGCATTTTTCCAATAGGTGATCAATCTCTTCTTTACGAATCAACTTAGAGAAAGCCCCGTCAATCGAGTCTTCATGTAGTATTCCAACTTCAAGTAAGCCTTTAACAATTTCCATGTTCAGTCCTAATAGTTGCGAACACTTCGCTTTACTAACAAATCTGCACTTTGATTCAAACTGTTTATTAAGGCTTCTCCTATCAACTAAATATTTTTTATTGTTCTCTTTGAGAATAAGTAGGTTCTCTTCAACCAATGATATTAACTTCTCATTTGAGAAATAACTTTTCGCCTCTTCTTTTCTTATATAACCTCTTTGTTCTAATAACGATGTGTTTCTTTTGAAAACCGACAAGTCTTTCCTTACTCTACCTTCGTCTAGCTTTGATAACCAAAAGTGCTCATATGCAGATTTAATCCAATTAAAAGTTTCATCACCGAATATTTTTTCAAACTCTCTTGTCCGATAATACATGGACTTAGTTGGTAGTTTTAATTGATATTCAAGGATCCTATAAAAATTTTCAGGAAATTGATCGTACATCCAAAAGAAACTCATTATTGCATTATGATAACTAAGGTTATCTCTTAAACCCGACCTTCTATTATGAAAGATACGAATAACCTGGTCAGGTATCAATGGAGAGGGACAACCCTCAAGAAATAATGTACTCGTGTATAAAAGTTGATGAATATTCTTGAATGTCAAATTGTGACCCATAAACCGGGCTTCTCCAGCATCTGCACAGTCAAAAATTTGATGGATAGTCCATTCTTTTGGTACATCCATTGAAGTGATCGAGCTTGAATAGGCATGAGCACAGAATCTACAGGTGTCGGCCATTATTGAATCAATAGAGGCATCGGATCCACAAACATTGCAGTGGTCACAAAGAACAATTTGATGCTTAGTACAAATCGTTATAGAACGCAGAAACCAACTCATTTGATAGATTGAATCATCGGTTATACATAATGGACAAAATTTGAACCTGCTTTTGAGCACCATCTTATTGGACAACTGTTCTCCCAGTAATGCTTCAAAGTAATTGCTGGTCATTGAAATGATTTTGTTACTCGGCGTATCTATGAGTTCAGATAATAATGTTATTTCAGGGCTAGTAAAATGATTAGTTCTTAAACCGTTGTAATTCATTTTAAGTGCATCTGCTATTTGAAATGTATTTAAATAACGATTAGCATTAGCGATTCTATTAAGGTAACTAATCAGGCTTTCTTTCGATTTAGTGATTGGTAAAAATACAAATTTCATGTATATCCTCCTTTATTATTGTATTAGATGTCCTATATTTGGCATGAGTTCTTTCGAATCACCTAACCGCCCCTTGTATTATGAATCTTGTATAAATTAATTATTGACCTTTCTTGTCGTATTAATACATATATATAGTATTTTATAAAAAGATATATATGTATGCATTTTTACTTAAGCTCCTTTTGTCTACACTTCTTCTATAGAGGTGTATGAATCATGAACGAATCCGAATTGGTTTTACGTTTAGTCGGACAAAGAATCAAAGAAGTAAGAAAAGCCCAGTCCCTTTCTCAAGAAGAGCTTGGAGAAAAGGCGGGCTTCCATTACACATATATAGGTAGTGTTGAACGTGGGGAAGCTAATATTACCCTTAAGAACTTGACACGTATTAGCACTACCCTTGGTGTGAGCATTTCCGATTTGTTAAGGTACAATGATTCGATAAACCCGTATATTGATCAAAAAAAAGAATCAGAACTCCTAGAAATATTCGAAATGATTATAAGTCAGGATGTTATTCAACTCAGTAAAATTAAAAATATCATTAATGAGTTACTCTCATAAGAAGGGTCAAGACGTTAATCTTTTTAGCGGCTTGATCTTTTTTTAGCTTAACCTGAGGGTTGAGTATTTTAACAATCGGAAGTGGTGGAACTTTGTATGACGAGGGAGCAAATAATGAATGAAAAACATAAATGATCTTAGCGCTATTGAATTCCATCTAAATAAGTTATTAGAAGCTGTGAGTTCAAATGGTGAAAAAGAGTTATCTAGTTCAACTACACAATCTAGACACATACATTGGACATCATTTATCGAGTGGTGTGAAAAATTCGATTTCCATCCACTTCCGACAGATGAATACACATATTGCCTCTACATGACTTACCATTTGTTTAAAGGAAGCAAAGTACATACATTAAAGAAGAAAATACAGGCAATAAATTGGACAAATATAAATGCCGGCTTTAATTGCCCTTTTACCATAAACGTACAAAATGTATGGAGAGAAATTCTTAGAATCCAAAACGGGGTACTTGATCATAAGCTACCATTAGTTTTCGAAATACTTAGCATAATTACAAGATATTCAATTCCCGATAGTTTATCTGGGAAAAGAGATCGCGCCATAATTTTGATCGGATATTACGGTGCACTAAGAAGATCTGAGTTGTCAAACCTCAATTTTGAAAACATACATTTATCTGAATATGGACTATCAATTGAACTGTTCAGGCACAATGATTCAATTCCTTCTGAAACAGTACAAATAGCTTATTCAATTGAAGAACGTATTTGTCCTGTTAGATCTTTTTGCTCCTGGAAAGAAGCTTCAGGGCTTAAATTGGGTCCAGTTTTCAGACCCATCAATCTACACAGTCATATCTCAGATAAAAAACTCTCTGACAAATCAGTAGCACTGATATTAAAAAAACACTTATCGGTTATTGGAATTGACGACAATTTATTTTCTGGTCATAGTATACGAACAGGACTTACTGTATCTGCATTGATAAATTCTGAGTTGAGTTCTTTATTACAAAAACGACATAAACCAAATGATAAATTAATGAAAAGATACAAGATCAATACTGATTTATTTTCAGACAATGCAGCTAAGGACATCGGTCTTTAATTTATTTTATGTTTTTCGAGAAAATCGATTGTTCAATCAACTCGATATTGAGTATTTAGTTCCAGGAACAAGAGTACAATTTCAAAAAGAACAGCGCCCGGCTTCCATTGGAAACGCTCCAGAGGTTTTCTGTTTGACATTTCCCACGTTACCGGCCTGATCGTATACAGTGTTTAGTGAACTTAGTACACGTCTCTTAAAGCTGGCTTCTACCTTGATCCGATTGAATTAAAGGGCGGTTGAATATGCGCACTAATTTTTCCTTTTGTTACAGCTCAGTCCTCCTCCCTGTCGGGAATCAAGCGTCAACTCCTTGACTTTCTAACTGTATTCTAATAATTGTGCTTTTAGATGTGCTTTTTCTTCCAACTTAATACACTTTCCCACCTTCGTGCTTGTTGAACTTTTTGAACTCTTTCTTGGCGACGACGTATTTTTTCAAAATAAAACTCTCTTTCATCCATATCCATAGACCTTATCTTTTTTAGCGCTTCACTAGTTTCATTCATAACTTTCTCACCATCAATTTCCTTGAGTATTTGCTCTACTCCGAAGGATTCACCTTCATCTCGAGCGGTTTGTAGTTCATAAGCCACCCTATCAGCAAGCTCTTCTGTAGGTAGCTCAATTATAGGTGCTTCAAAAATTCCATCAGTAACAATAACTAGAAATTTACCTTGTTTGATAACCGATTTATACAATCGTTTTTACCTCCTTTTTCCCTTCCATCGTTTGACTGCACCTGAAATAAATCTATATAATGAGATCATTCAAGCTCGTAATGAGTAACTCTTGGAATTGCATCTTAATATCCGTAATGGATAGAAAAGTCCTGTATCTGCTGATTCAGGACTTTTCCCTGTACGAACGGTATCGATATTATTGAAAACAAATAATAAGATACAAAATCCGCTACAAATGCTGTCTGAATTTCGTTGAATCGAAGCTCGTTTATGAAAATAGATTATGTAATTGAGGTGCCGTCAGCGTAATTGGAGGCCGCGATTACCTACGACGAATAGAAGCATGATGACATTCTGAATGGACCAGCGAAAAGAAGTATGCCTTCACAGTTTTGTAATTTAAGCTTAGTTTATTTTCAGAAAATGCAGCAAAGGACATTGGAATATAGTTATTATTCATTTCTACTCATTTAATAAAGATAGTTAAGAGCAGCAATATATGTAAGATCTGAAAGCTCCAGTCTTCTAGTTTCAACTTTTTTGTTGCTAGTTTTATCGAGATATTCGATTGTTCTATCGATCCGATATTGGGTATTTAGTTCCGGGAACAAACTTTCAATCTCAAAAGAAGCAACATCAGGTCGAGAATGAAATAAATTAATTCCCATCTTTTTATCGAATAATTTTTCGATCTTCATTTTAGCTGTAGATATGTCGAAATTTAGTGGCCACGATAACAAAATTTCCCCCGCATGTTGAATCCCTTCGTGGATTTCAAAAATGTTAAGTCGATCATTGTACTTGCTATTCCAATAATCATTATGATTACTGGCTAACCAAGAAAAAATGATAAGACGTGAACTAAGTCGATATATCTTAATTTTAGAACTTCTACAGGATATTGCTCTTTTTCTAGCTTATTATTTTTATTGAGTTGATAAATTAAAAGCTTATGTACGTCTAACTTCTCAACTTTATTGAATTTTTCTATGTACCGACATATGTCCTTCCATTGCATATGGCATACTGTACATTTATGTAATAACTCCTCACTCCATGAGAACAATCCATTACAACTGGGACAAGAATCTTGAAGTAAACATTGATGTTCAATACAAGTTGTAATATGAGTAAATTGCCATTCTGAATTAAATGTATTATGATCACGCATACATAAAGGACAAACTTTCACTTTTTTTGACAGTAGATATCGCGGAAACTTTTGCCCAAATAGAAAGCAATCAGTATTTCCCGATCCCCTTTCGAGAAACAACCAATCATTAACTCTACTATTAACGGTTAGATTAATAAATCTTATTGTGTCCCTCTCATCTAAATAAATCGGGTTAGGATTATTCTGTCTATATCTTACTCCAAGCAATTTATAATTTGCTTTCAAATCACAGTGATTCAATTCAGAAATTCGACAGATGTAACTATAAAATGATTCTTTTTCTTGTTGTATTGGTTGAATCGGCCACATCACAGTTACCATCTCCTTCATATTTTATTTGTTCATGAACATTGTAACAAAAATCTCTCACTTCAATACTTATATAGTTAATGGCTCATCGAGAAGGCCCTTTTGTTCGGATTCCCTAAGCCCAACTTCTACAGGTAATAGTTAAAGCCTGTTCCAAATGGTATACAATGCCTTCTCCTCCACCCGATTATAAATTTTAAGGTTGCCCGGATAAATTTTTTATTAAACGCCTATATATAAACAACCGGTAAAACCAATTACATAAAATGACCAAGAAATCCCGCTCCATTAGTCCTATAACGAGCCGAATCTTACCTTTATTATTTAGTTTGCGGTTCCAGACTGTTGTCCAACCTTAATCTCTAAAAGTTGTCTGAAGAAAATAAAGTATTAGACTAGGAAAATAAAGTTGTAGACTGAGAGAATAAGGTGTTCGACTGTCGTCGCTTCAATAAGCTAACAGGCAGATTAATTTATTGGTATATACTAAAAAGGTGATTCATCAGACAGGCTATATTGATCGTCCGCCTCGTGGGAGGGGCTGACATTCAAACTTGATAAGGTAAGGGGGATGTATATGCGCGCTATCACGGAATTGCAAGAGACCATTCTATGTAACAGTTGCGGAGATATTGTGATCGATTTTTTGAGAAATACGGATACAAACTGATCGAAATGATACCTGATTGCGATGAAAAGGAACACGATGGCATTGAAACCTTATGCTGCGCATGTTGTGATGAAGAAATTCAATTGGGGGACGACTACTACATTTTCACGGTGGATGATGAGATAATCGACGACATCGCGGATCGGATTGGCGAAGATATTGGCGGATGCGAGCATTGCGAAGGTGGGGAAAGGTGGAATCTTGTTAATGCATACAATAATGATCCCTATGACCAAAGTTCCCGAATGGACCCGCCAGAAGGGATTAGCATCAGTGATTATCTCTATCATCACGACGTTCCTGAGGAGCTATTTCCACTCCTTTGCACTCATATCCAATGCCGGTGTAGCTATGGCAGGGAAGCAGGTCACTCGGATGACCTCTATGGCGGAATATTTGAGTTGGATGATGAAATCTATACAAAGCGTGATATCGCAGACTATTGGGGGTTCCAATACGAAGCATTTTGTGTCTTCAGTGAGCAATATGGGGAAACGATCGAGGTCGAAGCCTTGCACGAGTTCAGGATGCACCTCAGCCTGTATCCAATGCTTGCATTGGAACATGAAACCGGCCGTGCAATTTATCGAACGTTGAAAAAACACTTTGATGCAAAGAGATTTTCCATACTAACTCCTGGTGTTGGCATATTGTACCGTGGCCGTACACGAAAAAGGGACGCTGCTACCCCATTGGAAAAGGAACAGTTGTGGGCTCCGCCCGCAGGCCTCCCACAACATGGTCGATATAACTGTGTTGGCGTGCCTGTCCTGTATGTCTCCGATCGTCTGGAGGGTATTCCATATGAGATCCACCCGACTCATGAGGATACAATAGACATCGGAGAGTTTCAAATCATCAAAGATGAGCTCTTCTTGTTTGAACTAGGGTCATTTGAACCTACGTTTCAGGGATTCTTTAGTGAAACGAACGAAGAAACAAAGGCCATTAAGCAAGTATATTTGCTTCCTAATTTCATTGGAACGTGTTGCAGCTATATTGGCTATCACGGAGTCAAATACGAGGGTGTACACGGGGAGAAGTTGTCGTATACCAACTATGCGTTATTTAACATCAAACCTGAGGTTGATATTAAGATTAATGATGTAATCAGTTATACACCTCAATTTACAATTAAAATGGAAAAAATCCCTCAATTTTCTTTTGAAAGACTTGTTTCGGAATTTGAGTTCTGACGAACTGCAAGTCCCTTGACTTGATTAGATTTGGATACAGGTTCTTTAATCTCCCTCACTGTCTCCTAGGTGTTGAGCCATGCGATAGAAAAGGAGTTGGCATGACCGCTGCCAGAAGATGTGGCGGACAACAGCGGCAGACCAAGACTATAATTATCAAGTCTTGGTCTGCCGCCATTTCTTTTAAAAATCAGTCTAAAACTCTAATAAAATTAAAATGCAGTCCATCCTGCGTCTGCCGTAACTGTTGAACCGTTAATAAAACTGGAATCGTCAGAGGCTAAGAACAATGCGACCTTCGCGATCTCTTCAGGCTCGCCCACGCGCGGGATGATCGCCATACCGGCCATCGTTCTTTCTGCTCCAAATAGATTCGGTTCCGTATTTGAAGCGCTAATGTTCGTTTTCACGCCGCCTGGTGCAATTGCATTGCAGCGAATACCGAGTTTTGCATACTGATAGCCTACGTTTTTTGTCAATCCGATGACAGCGTGTTTTGATGCGGTATAAGCCGCACCAGCACGTGAGCCGAACAAGCCACCGGCAGAAGCGATGTTTACGATAACGCCTTGTCTTTTCTTCGTGAATATCGGGAGCACCTTACGCATGGTCCGCATTGGACCGGTCGTATTAACCGCAAAAACCTTATCCCATAGTTCATCAGTAAGATCCCCAGCCGGAACGAAATTGTCCATGATCCCCGCGTTGTTAACTAGAATGTCTACCGTTCCGTATTCATTAATTGTGGAATCAATTAACCGTTGAACGTCTTCTTCGACGACTACGTTAGTCATAATCGCAATGGCGCTCCCACCTTTTGCTGCGATGTCCTCCACCACTTTTTTAGCGTTCTGGACATTCAAATCCGAAACGACGACACTTGCTCCTTCCGCAGCGAACAGCTCCGCGATTGCTTTACCCATTCCAGAAGCTGCCCCTGTAATGACTGCCACTTTACCGATTAACTTCATATTTCGACGCCTCCATTTTGTGCATAAGGAGTGTTATTTAAGGAACTATATTAATTCGAACGGAAAGTATTTCTTCGCGTTAAAATAGCAAATATTCTGAATGATTTCTCCTAAAAGCTCCAAGTCGTTAGGGAATTCTCCATTATCAACCCACTCGGCGATTAAATTACAAAGAATGCGCCGGAAGTATTCGTGTCGGGTGTATGACAGAAAACTACGAGAATCGGTCAACATGCCGACGAACCGACTAAGTAAGCCGAGTTCTGCAAGTGACTTCAACTGTGCGATCATTCCTTCCTTTGTATCGTTAAACCACCAGCCGGAGCCGAATTGTATCTTACCTGCAACGCCGCCTTGGAAGTTACCGATCATCGTACCGATGACGTGGTTTTGGACCGGATTTAGCGAGTAAAGAATTGTCTTGGGCAACCCGCCTTCACGCTCGATTGAGTCTAGCAGTCTCGACAAAGGTTGGGCGATTGCGCTATCGTTGATGGAATCGTAGCCGGTATCCGCGCCTATCAATTCGAATGCTTTCGTATTGGTGTTGCGCAGGGCGTTCATGTGATATTGCATCACCCAGCCCCTCTTGGCATATTCCCGTCCGAGGAAAACAAGTGTATAGGTTTTATACATATGCTCCTCATGAAGGCTTATGGCTTCACCCTTAATCGCCTTGGCTAACACCGATGCAGCATCGGTCCTTGTTGCCTCGACGAACGGGACGTAGTTTAGCGCGTGGTCAGAAACGCGACAGCCATTCGTATGGAAGAAATTGATGCGATTTTCGAGTGCATCCAACAGAGCGTCGTAATCGTCGATTGGGACCCCAGATACGCTCTCCAACTTACGAACCCAATCACAAAAACCGGCATTGTTAATTTCCAGTGCTTTGTCTGGTCGGTACGACGGCAATACAGCCGTATAAAAATCTCTATCGGTGTTTAACTTGGCATGAAACTCGAGCGAATCCGTCGGGTCATCCGTCGTACAGATCACATGAACGTCTGATTTTGATATGAAATCGCGCGCACCGAATCCATCGCCAGACAATAGGGTGTTTACCTTTTCCCAGATCACAGGAGCTGTCTTCTCGCTCAACAGCTCTTCAATGCCGAAATACCGCTTTAATTCTAGATGCGTCCAGTGATACAAAGGGTTACCGATTGTCAATGGAACAGTCCGCGCATAGGCTAGGAATTTATCATAGTCACTCGAACTGCCGGTAATATAGGCTTCGTCAACCCCATTCGCTCTCATCGCCCGCCACTTATAATGATCCCCAGCCAACCATACTTCCGTGAGGTTCCGGCACTTCTTATTTTCGTATATTTCTTGCGGGCTCAAGTGGCAATGGTAATCGATGATCGGCAGGTTCTTCGCAAAAATATTATACAACGTAACAGCAGTGGGACTGCGAAGCATAAAGTCATCATCCATAAATGGCTTCGTCATATTAGTAAGATTGGTCATATGGTCATCGCTCCAAATCCGCCGTCAACTCGCAAGAAAGTTCCGGTTACGAACCCCGAAGCCTTCTCCGATGCTAGATAGATGGCCGCTCCCTGTAACTCTTCAGGAGTACCAAACCTGTTCATAGGCGTGTGCCCCATGATGCTCTTGATGCGTTCTTCGGACAGAATTTTTTTGTTTTGTTCGGCAGGGAAAAATCCAGGAATGATGCCGTTCACACGTATCCGATGGGGCGCCAGTTCTCTAGCAAGAAATTGCGTGACCGAATTTACGCCTGCTTTCGAGGCTGAGTATGTGAATACTCGGGATAACGGAGGTCCGGACGAAACGGAAGAAATATTGACTATACTACCTCCCTTTCCTTGATCGATCATTTGCTTACCGAATACTTGGCACGCTAGCATTACGCTCTTCAAATTTACGTCCATAATACTATCCCACTCTTCTTCAGTGATTTCGAAGAATGGAGTTGCACTGTTTTTGCCGGGGCAATTGAACAATATGTCGACGCCGCCGCTCCAACTTACAATTTCGGAGAGTATCCTCTCTAAATCCTCATTACTCGTTGCATCCGCAGTAAATACTTCCGCTTCACCTCCGACATTTTGTATTCTCGATTTAGCTGCAACCGAGTTTTCCGCATTACGCCCAACGACTGCGACCTTCGCACCATACGCTCCAAGCACCTCACCCATTGCGGTTCCTAATGTGCTGTTTCCGCCTATAATGACAGCAGTTTTACCGGATAAATCGAATAAGTCCACTGTTACCAAAATCCTTCACTCTCCCAACTATTGAGTTTGAAATCGAACGATCATTTGAAAGGGATCGACAAGTCTTGGATACAAGCACCGTATATCGCAAAAAGTTCATTTTATACGCCATGATTAGCTGCACTCGGCTCGTGGGTGAACGAAGAATTCGACCAAGCTTTCGCCTGATCGAGACTTTTCCAGTCACCAAGAGTTACGAGGCCTATTGCCGCTGCACCAAGCGAGGAGCTCTCAATGGCATCCGGTACAGTGAGAGGCGCACCAAGAATGTCACCCTTGGGTCGGTGTGCGGTGTACCCACGACAGCCCGAACCGCCCCGCTAGTGCCGATCGTGACCGCGAATTGGTCAGTTTTCACTGCTCCAATACCAACGTTCGCAAGAACACCATCGGATGCGCCGACGTCTACGGACGTATCAGCCGTAATTCCAAGACGCTCCGCCACACCGGATTCGAACCTTCCAGCACGTGCGTCGTGGAGACCAAATCCGGATAAGCGGGATGTGTCGATTCCCGCAGCCTAAAGCGACTGCTCGTGCCATGTCCGGTTTCGAAGAGAGAAAAGTCCGGTCGCGCTTGCGATTGAATGGTCAACGACGTGTCTCCCACCGCTGAGCCAACGTCCCATCACATACTCTTTGATACCGACGAAGCGGTAGGCTTTATTGAACACGCCTTTGGCCTTCTCCCTAAGCCACATAAGTTTTAGCAGTGGCGACATAGGATGAATCGGCGTCCCTGTAGCAGAATAGATTGCCTGTGCGTCGTGTTGTTCGTTTAACATACCTACATAGGCAGCGCTCCGACTATCTGCCCACGTAATCGATGGGGTTAGCGGCTCTCCTTCCCGTCCAAAGCAATCAAGCTATGCATTGCAGAATTGAAAACGATGCATCGAACCTCGTCCGCCCTGGCTTTAGCTTGATCCTTCGCCCCAGCTACCGCATTAGCGGCGGCCTCCGTGATCTCGTTAGGGTTCTGCTCCGCGCGGTCTGGTGCCAGCGTGTTGAGAGAGTATTCAACTGAAACTGTGGCACGGATTCCGCCCTCTCGATCTACAGCTACCGCTTTCGTACTCGTCGTTCCGATATCGACTGCAACAACGTAAGGTTTCATTTTACGAAATATCCCTCGCGGTCGAACGTCCACGAATACGGCTCGGATACAATCTCGATGTCCTGATGGTTGCGGGCCTGCTCCAGCAGCGGAACCGATATTTCGATTTCGCCTAGGTGAAGCGTGTCCTTTATCCTTACTAATCTACATTTCTCGAATTCGAGCACGTTGCACGTCTTCACTGCCGCTTTTATCGCCAGTTCGTCGCTCTCTAACGTCGTGGCGAGCTTGGTCGGTGCGCAAACAGTCGACGTCAACCCGTTCAAATACGTCGCGGTGAAATCCATTTTGTCTGCCAGCCTTCGAGTCGTGAAGTCCGCTGTACCAACGCCGTTCGTATTCCCCTTCGACTCCTTGGTTACATCAAGCACGACGATTTTGTTCACATCAGGACCGCCGGTTGCATACGGCGTCGGATAACGACCCGTGACGTTCGGATCCATGCCGTCTCCGCTGATATTCTTGCCGATCCGATCCACGACGAGCACATCGATTTCATCAAAAAATAACCTTGGCATATGGAACTTCGCCATTTTCTGCAACTCTACTTCCCGTTCATAAATATTGGCGGCAGGAAGCACTTCCAGGTGGCACGTCTCGTCATATGCGTTCTCCACGACGGCGATGCCGAAACGGATCGGTAATTTATCGATCATGACCCTCGCCATCTCCGGCACGAATTCCGCCATGTACTTGAAGCCGAGTTGATGGCAGGCTTCAGCCCCTTTTTGCTTGCCAAGTCCGATTGCAATCATCTTCATGATGCCGCTCTCTATCGGACCACGAAACGCGGTATGGGGCTTGACTCGGTTGATAACGATAATGGCGTCTGCCTCTGAGGCGATCTTATCAACGTAAACCGGAAGCCCGTTTGGCAGCCGATCGATTTCGACGACTTCCATGGAGGACTCTACCGGGGCACCCATTGACTCTTCGTCAATGCCAAGGTGCTTGAGAACCTCGGCTTGTCCGTTCGCCGTCGCGCCGCCGTGACTTCCCATGCATGGAACGATAAAAGGATGCGCTCCGGCAGCCTTTACCACATCTATCGTCTCCTTCGTAATTGCGGCGATATTAGCGATCCCGCGGCTACCTACAGCTATCGCGACACGCTGGCCCGGTTTCAGGGAATCAGCGGCACCAGGTCTGTTTAATTCCTTGTTTAATACTGCAACCGGGTCGTCCAATTTCGAAGTATCGAATTGTTGGCGTATGCGAACCATATTCGGAATCGGAATCGGCTCTAGCATTTTTTTGATTATTTCACTCACGGTAGCCCCTCCTTTTCGTCATTTATAATAGAATTACGATTCCAACAACAAGTATTTAAATCCAAGCAAGAAGCTTAACGCTGCAGATGCATAAACCGTTAGGGGAAAATAAGGTCTGATCTTATTCGTCCAATCGTGCAAATAGATACCGGCTATCGCTATTGCCAGATGCGTGATTAGCAATCCCGCACAGAATACGACGACAACCGCGATCCCATGACTTTGGGCCGTCATACCTGCAATCGTTGTAAAGAGAAGCAATTGGGTTGGGGTTTCGGCCCCTACGCCATGTATGATCCCGACCAAAAACACATTTGACTTCGTAAACGTAAAAGGACGGTTCCGGTTTTTTCGAAGACTTTGAAAGATCGCGACGCCTCGGCTCAGATAAGGACGATGCCTCCTTACCACCAACAATAGGACCGCCAAGACGATCAAGGTTAATCCGATCGTTTTACTCATTAAGTTGTCAACCCATACCGGAACGCTCCAAGCGAACAAAATAATACAACCGCCTAGCAGACACACCATTGTTTCGTGGCCGATAGCATACCATAGTGATAACTTCACCCGTTGTCTCTTTGATCCTGAGTCACTCCCCGTAATATCCGCCAGAGCTGAAACGTGATCCCAATCCAATCCATGCCGCAGGCCGAGTAATAAGGCGAGCATCATAGCCCCGGCAAATTCCATTCTCTATCACTCCTGATGATTTAACCTATTCAACACTTCCCGGTATACCTTTTCCAGCGAAACGCCTGAAGCACGAGCGACCTTTGCTGCATCCTCGAATTCAGGGGATGAATGAAGCCTTTCAGTCCCCGCATAAGCGTGCTTGACGCGAATCGTTCCATAGGGGGTTTCTACTTCCGACCATTCCCGATTTAAGGCAGTCCGCTTCATGTCGCTCCGACGGACTCCGAATGTGGATGTTTCACGAAGCAGCAGATTTTCGAACTTTATATATTCATTCTTTTCACACAAAACCGTAATGAGAACACCAGGTCGATTCTTCTTCATATATACTGGCGTATAATACACATCTAGTGCGCCGTCAGTAAGCAATCGCTCCATAAGATAACCGAGCGTCTCTCCAGGTGTGTCGTCTACTTGGGTTTCCAATACCGTAATCGTCTCAGAGGAAATGGATGACACTGTCCCTAGCTGAATCAGCATGGCCCGTAACACATTCGGATGCTCGAAATCCTTAGTCCCTGCTCCATAACCGATCCGCTCGATCGTTCCACCGGGCAACGGACCGAAACATGTCGCGAGCGCTTTAACGATACCAGCTCCTGTCGGCGTTGTAAGTTCTCCCTGAGCCGTAAAGGAAGAGACAGGAACACCAATCATGATTTCCGCAGTGGCCGGTGCTGGAATCGGGTACACTCCATGTGCCATCCTCATCCGGCCGGAACCAACCGGAACCGGAGAAACGATGATCTCATCTACGCGCAGATTCTCCAAAGCCAAGCACACCCCGATGATGTCCAATATGGAATCCATGGCACCGACCTCATGGAAATGGACTTCCGAAGGATCCATTCCGTGGATTTTCCCTTCGGCTTGCGCGATGACCTTGAAAATGGCTAAGCTTCGAGCTTTGACTCTTGGCGGCAGATTGGAACGCTCGATCATGTGCAATATCTCCGAAGCTTTGCGATGCTCATGAGAATGTCCATGATCGAGGCCATCTTCATCGTGATGATCATGATGATGATGATGATCATGATGATGGTCATGTTCTTGTTGATGGTGATTGTGCTGTCTTACATCATCCTTAAAGCTAAGTTTGAGCCACTTTGCCGAGATTCCTCTACGGATAGCCGGCACGAATTCCATCGTAAACGGATCGATCGGCAGTTCCGATAAATGACGGCGAATATAATCCGGGTCCGCTCCCAAGTCTACGAGAGCAGACAACGCCATGTCACCAGCGATTCCCGATATGCAATCCAAGTAGAGTGTCGTCATTTCATATACGCCTCCATTACGAGTTGAAGAATGGACGCGGCATGATAGGCCGCTCCGAATCCGTTATCGATGTTTACGACAGTTACTCCTGATGCACAGGACGTCATCATCGCCATCATCGTCGTCAACCCTTGGAGATTGGCTCCATAACCAATGGAGGTCGGAACCCCGATAACCGGCCTGCGAACGAGTCCGCCGATAACACTAGCAAGGGCGCCTTCCATTCCGGCGACCGCGATGACAACGGACGCTTCACGAATGCGATCTTTATGTGCCATTAGACGATCGATCCCGGCAACTCCGACGTCATAGATGCGATCCACTTCGCATCCCATCCATTCGGCAGTTCCTGCCGCTTCTTCCGCGACAGGAATATCGGAAGTACCGCCTGTTAATACGGCTACCTTACCAGATAGCCTACGAGTAGCGGTTCCGTAAAAGAGCAATCTAGCGACGTTATCGTACTTCGCTTCCGGAAACACCTTCTTCACTTGTTCGGCCATTTCTTCGGTCGCTCTAGTCACTAAAGCTCTTCCATGAATGTCAACGAGTCGAGTGAAAATCGCCTCTACTTGCTCCACGGTCTTGCCAAGTCCAAACACGACTTCCGGGAACCCGGTTCTATGTTCGCGCGCTACATCCAACTTGCAAAAATCCATCTCTTCAAAGCTTTGCATCTGTAAGACCCTCTCGCTCTAATACTCGGTTCATACTTCCGCTTCTGTAACCGGCGAGATCCATCGCTACATACAAATAACCAATCGATTTCAATTTCTCCGTAATTTTCTCTGCATTTTGAACGATCGATACCATGTCGGCAATCTCGACTTCGATTCTAGCGATATCGTCATGAGATCGAACCCTAACCTGACGAAGCCCAAGTGAACGAAGATAGCGCTCAGATTCTCCGACACGATCCAACTTCTCGATGGTGATCGTTTCTCCATATGCAATCCGGGACGAAAGGCAAGCGAACGACGGTTTATCCCATACGGATAGTCCGGCTTCACGGGCTAGCATCCGAATTTCTTCCTTGAGCAAACCTGCTTCTTGGAGGGGTCCGCGAACCCCTTTCTCTCGGGCAGCTTTGACGCCAGGCCTAAATTCGTTAATATCGTCGGCTATGAGCCCGTATACTATTTGCTTATATTTTCCATCATGAATAAACGGTTCCAAATGCTCGAATAGACTTTGTTTACAGAAATAGCAGCGGTTCCGATCATTCTCCCGATAACCGGGTATACTCAACTCGGAGGTCTCGATTACCGCATGATTCGCTCCAAGCTCCGATGCCAGCCTGCGAGCTTCCTCAAGTTCTTCGGTCGGGTAAGTTTCCGAATCCGCCGTTACGGCTAACACGCGTTCCTTGCCAAGTGAATCCAAAGCAGCATACAGCAAAAATGTGCTGTCGACGCCTCCCGAGAACGCAACTACGACAGAATCCATTTCTCTCAGAATTTCCTGAAGTCGGCCATACTTCTCCAGCATGCCACCCCTCCTTTGGGTTACATGATCGGCATTAAATGATCACTTTAATCTCAATTACGTCATCCGAAAACAAAGAATCTGGCGCGACGAATACTTTCCTTCCGCTGAATGGATCCATCGTACTGCTTTCAACGGATTTATCTCCAACAATCATTTGAGACACACCTGCACAGCGATCCGACTTACGCTCGATTAATAAACGTACATTTTTGCCCAAATAACGGAATTGTGCTGAACAACGGTCGAACTCCTTAGGTAGGCAAGGATCTACGACAATTCCCGAGAGGACAGGACGAATTCCCAACATCCACTCATAAACGATACGCATTCCGTATCCCGTACTTCCGGTTAAGAATGTATCTTTACCTCGTCCTTTATATCGCGGGATATCCTCCCATACATTTACTATCGCATACGGTGCGGTCATTGCCCGATCAACAGGATGTCGCTCTTGGTTATATGGTAAAAGGCAATCCAACGCTTCCCGTACGCCATCCCCGTCACCCATCACTGCGAAAGCCCTCGCTAAAAATCCATGACTACCATGATTATAAGGATTCCCATGCTCGGAACGTCCGGCGGGAGAATCGCCAGAGGCCATTCTACCAACGTGGGGGATAGTACTATAAACGAAAGGCGGAGTCATAAGACGATAGCCATCCGGACATCGAAGCTGTTCGATCGTCTTCATACAGGATTGTGCCATTTCTTTCGTAGCTGCACCCGATATAATAGACCAGTAATTTGCTGGTCCATATATCCGACGTTGCCCGTCCTGATCCATGGGGCTGAATAACCAATCACCGTCATCCTTGAAATAACCATTAAAATATCCGTCAAAATTATAAGCATGACTACGGATTCCCTGAATGAAAAGATTTCGACTTGTCGTATATTTTCGAATATAAGTCTTTGCTTGAGCGCTATCCATCAAACCTACCGCGGAGAAATGTTCAACCATTTCCATTGTCTGTTGAAGAGCGACGATCACTTGTCCTGTCAGCATGACATCCTCGCCACGCCCATTAATACCAAGTCGATTTGCTGTATCTAACCAACCGCCTTCATGCAGCTTACAAAGACCATGTTCGCCAATATTGACTTCGTTCAAATAATACTCCACTAGTAACAGCACATGGACTAATACTGAATTCTTCTTTCCTGCCGGTTGATCCAACCAAGGAAGCTCTTCTTCCAGCAACTTGAAGTCTTTAGTATAGGATAAATACCGATAAATCAGTTCTGTCATGCATGCGCCGGCATCAACGGTATATCGTGTATCACGTTCTTTGCCCTCATGACCTTGAGCGGAGAAATGCCTAGGAATCCAACCATCCATTCTTTGGCACGAAAGCTCGGTAAGAATCAATTGACGAGTATACTCGGGATCTTGTTCTACCATGGCGGTAAAGTCTTGCGCCGCATCTCTCCCACCTCTCATACCTGTAGGCCATCCTCTATCTAGGGAACAAACCCAATCCAATTGAAGAGGCAGCCATTCGTTGGCATATTGATTCAAAGCTTCGTCGGGAGTTTGGATACTGCGCAACGACATCAATTGATCCTTTTCTTCCCGAGTCTTTGCCAGTGCTTCTTCGAACCCTTTTGCGTTTACGTATTTGGCATAATGTCCGGCTTCGTCTGCAGATGGAAGGAGACCTTCGTCCGTCAACGGAATCCAAGCGAACACCTGTTGGAAACTCCGGGACTCTCCAGGTTGCAGAACATAATCGTATTGGAGCGCGCAAACGGGGGGGTATGCAAAAATGTGGTTATCTTCGGACAATTCCCCCCACTGTGTCGCTTTTTCTAGGTTAAGTTCGAGTTTTCCGTTGTAAACAGATTCCGGCTTATCAAAAGTGCCTTTTCCCACAAACTTGTCATAACTAACTTCTCCACCGGACAGCCCCTCCATATCAGACCAGAAAACCGCTCCCCTTCGTTTGGAAATATCGCAGACTGGACTCGTAACATAAACCGAAAATCCGGCGATTTTTCGCTTCAAATCTTTATGGAACGCGGTTTTAATGTACCACTCGGGCTTATCCCACGGATCTCTCTTGGCCCACATCGTTGCATGACGCAACACAGGAGTGGCTGATAGCTTCAAAGGTTCGTTTCTCAAATTCGTCAGAGTAATCCGTTGGCAGATTGCAGCATCATCTTTCGGTACGAACACTTCCGTTATTGATCGCAAGCCCTCGTTCTCGACAGTATAAATGGCTGCGGAAGGGGTAAATCGCACGGCATGATGACTCGGTTCATTCAATGGACTTCCTTGATTTGGATAGTAAAAGTTGTTAAATGGGGAGGTGAATTGTTCCGACTGATACCAAGTCATCCAGACGGAATGTTTTTGGAATCGGTCGCGCATCATCATAACAATATCGACAGGTGGATGTGCAGCAGCATAGGATAAACCGTATTGATCTACACGTAGAAGCAATTTCCGGTTTTGATAAATATAATCCCACGATGTCGGTGTATGGATGGAATTGAGCTCGAAACCAGCCTTTTCTTCTTCAAGAAACCGTCCGTACCCCTTTAAATCCAGTTCAGTAAGTTTTTTTTGATTCATACATATCCTCCTTGGTTCTCTGCCGAACAGCCTCACTCAAAATATAAACAGTGATCAATCTAACTCCGTATACCTAAAGTAGTCAAAATCTACGTGCTTACGCGTTCCACTTAAGTCTTGTGCGCATAAACCGATAAAATTACCCGTAAAACGAAGTGCAATCTTCGATTCATCTGACAAGTGTAAAATATCAAGTTTTGAACCGATTTGGTGCCACTCACGATCGTCTAACGAATAATAAAATTGAGCATACTCAGCCTCAATGACTACTTTGAGCCTACATCGCATTGTGCCATCAATTGAAACCTCAGAATCTGATAAGCTCTCGATAACGCCATTTACAGAACGTACAATACCTAAAAATTTACCTAACCTCTCGTCACGGCTTATTCGCAAATATACATAATCCTTGGTGTCATAGTACAAGATCATGCCCGCCATTTGTTGAAAATGCTCGGGCTCAAATTCCAATTCTGTTTCTGCCTCACAGTAAATTGATTGTTGTCTCCGTCCAATCAGGCTTTGCCTATGCAACGAGCTTAAGGATTCCCTGCCTCGGATTCGAAGATAGCCCTGCCGTTCAGTAAGCGAAACCCATGTGGAATCAGGTGGAACTCTCAGCGAGCTCCAATGAATGTTTAGTGTAGGGCTGTTAAAATGATCTATCTCAGGCTCTTTTGGAAATGATTGCTCATCTAATTTAAATTCTTGTATATCGAGATGCGGAGTATTACCTCCACCCTCGATCTGTAGCCAACCTTCATTAGTCCATTCCATTCGCTGAATAGCCGTTTCCCTGCCAAGGACACACTTTTTGTCTTTAATTGGCCTGCCAACCAGGTGGACCATTGCCCATTCGTCATTTGGCGTCTGTACTAGACAGCCGTGGCCTGCTTTCTGCAATGGCCATTCCTCATGTCCTGCTGATGTTAATATAGGATTTTTCGGATCTATTTCATATGGTCCATCTATCGTACTCGAGCGAGCCATCGTTACAGCATGACCATACTCTGTCCCGCCCTCGGCCGTCATTAAATAGTAGAAACCGTTACGCTTATATAAATGTGGTCCTTCAGTAACTTGCAATGATGTGCCCAGAAATATATTCTTTCTGTTCCCGATCAATTTCTTTTGGCGCACGCAGTATTCTTGCAATACAATACCAGCAAAAGTCTTACGCCCCTTGGCACGATAATCCCACAACATATTGACTAACCACTTTCGACCGTCATCATCGTGGAATAATGACGGATCGAAACCGCTGCTATTCAGATAGATCGAATCTGACCATGGCCCCTCGATGTTCTCTGAGGTTACCAAATAATTGTGAGTATCTTTAAATGCGCCAAGACGACTTTTAACGTCCGTATAGATTAAGTAAAACAGACCGCCATCGTATGTTAAACATGGTGCCCAAACGCCGCACGAATCAGGGTTACCTACCATATCAAGCTGCAATTGCCGTGTTAATACATGTGTGAGCAAACGCCAATTCTTCAAATCACGTGAATGGTGGATTTGAACACCAGGAAACCATTCGAACGTTGATGTTGCTATATAATAGTCTTCGGCGACGCGAACAATTGATGGGTCTGGATTAAAGCCACGAAGTATTGGATTTTGAATCATTTTTAGCACTCTCCCTTCAACTCACAGAACTTCAACAATCGCGACGCCGTAAGGCGGGAGTCGATTCTTGATTTCTTCTCCCGTAATCAGGTCCGTATAAGCTGCTCCCAAATCGAGGTTTGCTTCCGAGTTTCCATAATTCAATAGCATGTAGTACCACTTGCCTTCGTGTGTCATATTCGATATTTGAACTTCTTCAGGAATGCGAATAAAAGGCGACGCAGGCAACTCGCTCCTTACAAGATCAAGTACTTTGCGGAAACTTGCTTGGTTAAAATAGCTGCCGAAGTAAATCGTTCGCCCATTCCCTATCTCGTTGACCGTCAATGCTGGCTTTCCTTGATAATGTCTCGACGTATAGTAAGCAATTGGACGTGCAGCAACTGGTGATAGCATTTCGATAAATTTCTCGGGGATTATGCTCTCTCCGTTAATATCGATCCTATGCTCATGGTCTTTAGATAGGATGGTATGTTCCTCTACCATAACTCCGGCCAATGCTTGAAAGACTCCCGGAAGCGGTTGCCTGAGACAGTGATTCCATTCTGTTTTGTAACCACTCCTTGCTCCCATCACGAGTGTTCCACCTGCAGAAACGAAAGCTGCAAGCTTTTCCGCGACAATAGGTGATGAAATAGAAGGATGCAAGTAGAAGATAACTTTATAGTCTCCAATTCTGTCGATATCGCTTATATAATCCAAGCCAAATTGGTTCGTGTCACAGACTGCGAATAATGCGGACGCTTCCTCAGAGACAATGTCCTGTAAATATGTTTCGACGGTACTGTTCAGCTCGTTGTCGAAGTCGAGGAGGTATGCTGCTTGATTGCGAACTTTAGCATGCTTCAGCAGTGCACCTATCCGCTTCATTTCCTCTCCGATCTGCTGAACTTCCATGTAACGCCTATTCGGAAGACTGTCGTAATCGAGGATGCCGTGCCACTGCTGTTCGGCGCCGACCGTGCAGGTCCGCCAGCGAAAATATACGATTCCCACCGCACCATTCCCGATGGATTGATATGTCCACAAGCGAATTTGCCCCGGCTCAGGAGCCGGGGTCATATATGTCAACTGGCCTCCTGGACCTGTCTGCTGTTCCAACACCAGAAACTTATCGGAAACTCCTCTCACCTTGGAAAGCGGTCGATTCCAACCTCTCCCCGCACCACGCTTCTCCATTTCTCCGAATGTAGGATATGAATCGTACGAAAGGAAATCTAACGTGAGTTCCGTTAGCTTCGCATAGTCCAAATTCTTAAAAATCCCGTTGTGAGTAATAAATTTATCGGGCGTAATACGCCGTAACGCTTCGCTCTGGATCCCGGCATATTCAATCGTCATGTCCGAGAGGAATCGCTTATAATCGAGCAACATGCTCGGGTTCATCTTCGCAGGAGTTGGTAGCGGGCCGTTAACTTCCTCCCAACAATTATAGCCTTGACCCCAGAATACCGTTCCCCATGCCTTATTAACTTGCATTATTGAACCGTATTTTCTCTTTAACCACTCGCGAAAAGCTTTGAAGTCAGAATCCGCGTAGCTTTCATGGATATGGCAATGGAACTCGTTATCGATCTGCCACCCGATCACGTTAGGCTCATCCTTGTAGCATTCGGCCATTCTTTCAACGATGCGAAGGCTATATGACCGGAATGATTCCGCAGTATAATTGGTATACCTTCTGGAGCCGTGCTGCATAACCTGCCTGTCAAAAGTTACCGCAAGGGCTTCCGGATGTTTCCGGATCAGCCAAGCGGGAGGCGCTGCGGTCGGCGTTCCGAGAATAACAGCAAGTCCATACTCCGCGCATTTTTTCACAATCTTTGTCAGGAAGGAGAAGTCGTATACACTGTCTTCTGGTTCAAAGGAATGCCATGAGAATTCGCCTAATCTCACTACATTCATCCCGCACTGCTTTATCCGCTGTAAATCTTCGTCGATGTCGCTTTTCTCCCAATGTTCAGGGTAGTAGCAAACGCCGAACAGAAATTCGTTTGCGATCATCGCTTACCTCCTGCTGCTAATCAGCTTTCTCATTCATAAAACTCAGTGGTACGCCTACCTAGGTAATTTTCTGTATTCGCTTGGTTTGCAACCTACGATCTTCTCGAACACCTTGGAGAAATGTGTCGTGTCCGAATAGCCCACTCTCTGACCGATTTCATAAATTTTCATTTGGCTATGCTCCAACATCTCCTTGGAGTGCTCAATTCGTACAGACGTTAAATACTCCAAGTACGTTTGTCCTGTTTTCTCTTTGAACATTTGGCTTAAGTAGTGAAGATTGAGAAAAAAGTGATTAGATAACTCGGCAAGGCTTATATTTTGATTGTAGTGATCGTTAACATATTGTTTGATTTCGGCAATTAAGTTTCTTGTCTTCGGTGTGTCGGTAGTTCCTTCAAAATGGGCCGTTTTCAATGAAGACATGGAACGGAGATCCCTTGATTGCGATCGCGCAAATTCAATATCTTTTATGATCTTGCGAACGCAGCTTTGAAGCTCCTCTTCCTCGACCGGCTTGGTTAGATAATATTTGACGCCAAGATGCATAGCTTTTCTGGCATATTCGAATTCTGAATATCCGCTGAGCAAGATGACGTTGGTATGAATGCCTTCGTTTGCCAACATCTCGATCATCTCCAGTCCGGTACTCTGGAGCATTCGAATATCCGTAATAACAATATCGGGACGCAATTCATAAGCCAGCCGAAATCCTTCCACGGCGTCATAGGCGCAGCCGATCACCTGGCATTCTGGCAAGAAACGCCTCATAATCACTTTAAGCCCTTCAATAATCCCCTTCTCGTCGTCCACCAAAATAACGGTGTACATGAGCTAGATCCCCCTAAATTGAATGTCTCCTCCTCGGAGCGGGATCAACATTTCGACAACTGTTCCATTCCCTTGTTCAACACCTATATTCAAAAAGTAACGTTCGCCGTATTGAAGCTTAAGACGTTCAGAGATATTACGAAGACCGATCCCTGTATCTGCATCATCAGGATCAGTCTCCGATTGTAACCAGCCTGCGTCCGCCCTATGCAACATCCGATTAATCTCTTGCGCTCTCTCAGGAGTCAAAGACATTCCGTTGTCCATGATCCGGATAAGGACATCATTGCCGATTCGTCTCTCCTCAATACGGATATGCAGTCGCGTGGCATAGTCTCGGAACCCATGCTTGATGCTGTTCTCCACTATCGGCTGGAATACAAGCGGAATGATCGGCGCGTTCAGCACTTCTTCGCTTAGTTCGATTTCCAGAACGAACCTGTCCTCATAGCGAATGTTCTGCAGAAAGATATAGTTGGAGGCATACTCCACCTCGTGGCGTACGAGATTTTGTTCTCTCTCCTTCCGAAGCGAGTGTTTGAACATACGGGCCAGCATCTTGATCATTTCAGCGATTTCATCTTGATCTTTCACGATTGCTTTCATTCGTATCGATTCCAACGTGTTGTAAAGCATATGCGGATTGATCTGAGTCTGTAATGCGAGGAACTGGGCTTGCTTGCGCTTCATTCCGGCGAGAAAGACATCTTCGATTAATTCCTTGATTCTCAAGATCATCTTGTTGTAACTCAAGACCAGACCGCTTATCTCATCGTTGGAAGCAGGGACATGAATTAGCGTGGAATAATGTCCGAGTTCCACTTGCTTCATACTCTTGCGCAAATCTTGAATCGGTCTTGTGATCTTATAGCTATACACGATTGAAATCGTGACAATGAACAGAAGACAAGCAACGATCGCCATTAAAGTAACGTGCTTTATGCTATTAATATTGGCCAGCAACTTGTCGATCGGAATTTCCGTGCTTAAGGACAGTTTTCCTTTGTCTGCCTTGTCAGACAGCACGATTATATTGTTGTTATTTCTGGCATCTTCCGATCGATAATGCTGACCAATGATTTCTTCCCAAGGACGTTTGCCCGTCGCTGCGTCGGAATGATAAATAATTCCGCCGGCTTCATCCGTGATGATCAGGCGGATATCATATCGATTGCCTAGCTTAAGAAAATCCTTGCTCAATTTTATTAAGTCGCTCGGGTCCAATTCGATCAGGAGCATACCTGCGTACGAGCCGTTATAATTCCACAGGATCCGTCCGACCGTAAATGCCGCGCCTCCCGTGTCTAGCTTGTAATAGGAGCGATTATGAACAGGTGTTATAAACATTTGTTTCTCTGTCGTTCGATAATGCTCGTACCATGGTTGATCCTGCAGAACCGAGAGATTCAACTCATCCGGCGCTTTGGTGTAATGGTAAGCAGTTCCAGAGACTCCAACCAACATCATCGTCTCGATCTCCGGATAGACCATCATCATTCGACCGAAAAAGCCCCGAATTTCAGCCTTGTTCTCGATTAACTGATCCATCGAAACCGGATTCTCATTGCTTAAAATTTTCATTACATTCCGTTCCAACAATACAGACCGGGTCGTCTGGTCGTATCGCTGAACGAAATCGTCAAGATTGGTTGTTGCCTGCGAAATGTACATGGAGGCGAACTCCTGCGAGGCTTCTTCGACGCTTTCCGCTGATAGCTGATATACCGTTAAGCTAATAACGACAATCGGAATGATGGATGCGACGAGAAAACTGACCATCAATTTGCTTCGTAGTTTCATTTGGCCGATACCGTGCAAGATTCTCCTCCACATACTTACCCTTGCCTCCGTACAAAATGCAGAGAATGTACAACTAAGAAACGTTAGCTTCACTCTTACCCTTTAACTGAACCGAGCAAAGCTCCTTTAACGAAATACTTCTGAAGATAAGGATAGACGAGTAAGATCGGTATGACTGTGAAAGTAATCGTTACGGCTCTAAGCGTTCGTGTATTGTAATTCAATTGAGCGACATCGCCGACAATCGGCAATTCGTTGTCGCTAGTAATGAATTGCCGGAGCTTGATTTGAAGTGGATACCAATCGGGATCCTGAATGAATAACAACGGATGCTGGAATTGGTTCCAAATGGTGACTGCATAAAACAAGCCCAACGTCGCGAGTACCGCCTTCGACAAGGGAAGAATGAGTTGGAACAACACTCTGAAATAGCCGGCTCCTTCAACAACCGCGGCTTCTTCCAGTTCAGCCGGGAATTGCTTAAAGAACGTTCTCATAATAATCAAGTTAAAAGCGGTTAACATGTGCGGAATAATGAGCACAAGCGGGTTATCGTATAACCCGACCCCCTTTACCGTTAGAAAGTAAGGGATGAGCGGTGCCTTGAAAATTAACGTAATGAGCGCGCCAATCATCACGATTTTTCCAAACCAGAACTCTTTCTTCGTCAGCGGATACGCCGTTAAAGCTGTAATCAGCAAACAAAGGAACGTGCCTACTCCGGTCGAAACAACTGTAATTGCAAACGATCTCCATAAGTCAGGTCTATCGATCATGTATTTCCAAGAATCCAGTGTTATATCCTTTGGCCAGATCGTAACCTGATTCAACTCGACGGGTAACTTTGAGCTAAGTGATGTGGATAACACCGAAAGAAGCGGAATGATTGCGACAGCCGATAAGAGGCAGAGCAAGACGACAACGACGGCTTGGAACAACTTTTCCTTGAACGTCAAAGACACCATCTTACCACAACCCCCCGTCGGATACCTTTTTCGAAAACTTGTTGAAGATGAGCACCAGCGTGAATCCAATCACGGCTTGGAATAGTCCGACAGCAGTCGCGAAACTGTAGCGTGCTTCCTGAATTCCTGTCCGGTATACGTAGGTATCGATAATATCGCCAACCGAATACGTCATCGGCGTAAGCAGATTGTACACATGATCGAAGCCAAGCTCCATAAAGTTTCCGAGATCGAGCAGGAACAAAATCGTGGCAGTCGGCAACAGCAGTGGGAGCGTAATACGCATCATTTGCTTAAACCGAGAGGCGCCGTCCACGATTGCGGATTCATAGATCTGAGGATCTATGGAACTTATCGCCGCTAGATAGATAATCGTCCCCCAGCCTGCATCACGCCAAATGCCTGTAAAAATATAAACCCATCGGAAATATTGTTCTTGTTGCATGATGAGATTCGCGTCCATTCCGAACCATCCGCGAACGATATTAAAAATGCCGTTCATTGAGAAAATATCGAACGTAATTCCCGCGATGATGACCCACGATAAAAAATGCGGAATGTATAGTGCCGTCTGTATGCCTTTCTTCAGCAAAGCTACTCTGACCTCATTTATCATAAGAGCAAGAATAATCGGTACTGGGAACATCAAGACACATTTAAGCAAGCCAAGAATGAGAGTATTCATGAAAATTCGATAGAAACCAGGTGAATCAAACAATAGCTCAAAATGTTTGAATCCTACCCATGGGCTGTCAGCGATTCCTTTGAACACAGAATAATCTTGGAATGCGATAACCGAGCCTCCGATAGGGATGTACCGGAAGATGATGAAAAATGCCAAGCCGGGCAATACCATTAGATATAGCGGCCAGCACTTCTGGAGATGACTTGCGAAACGTTCTGTTATGGCCATTATAGGGTCACCCCTTCAACTTTCTTTGCGTTATTCAAGTGTCTATGAGTAAGAAAAGGGCAGCCTCTACGTGAGGGCTGCCCTCCACTCTTGATTCAGGCTATTCGCAGTGGGAATTATTTATGGGCCTTCGCATACCATTCTCTGGCTCGCTTCGTTACTTCTTCGCCACCCGACTTGTTCCACTTCTCGACGAACTCGTCGAACTTGTCAATCGAGTAAGTCCCGATTATGATCTTCGTCGCGTATTCATTCCAGAGCATGCGATTCTTAATGTCAGGGTAATCGTCGTAAACAGTGGCCGGTAACCCGTCGCCGCCAATCACCTTTACATACTGTTGAAGTTCTTTCATATTACGGACATTTTGTTTGAATTGCCATTCGACTTCCGGAGTTACATTAACAAACATCATTTGTTCTATGAAATCAGTGGAACCGCCGAATTGGTCTTGGGGGTTCAATTTGTTCTGCTGCGTGCTCTTGTCTTCCGGCAAGATGACTTTCTTACCGTTCTCGACCTTGTAATGCATACCTTCCGCGCCCATAAACAAGTCCATCCAGTTCGCTTGATCCGCAATGCCGTTGAGGAATTTCAAGCTTGCCATCAGATGCTTCTCATCCTGTTGTGCGCTAACTACATACTGCGGAATTCCAACTTGTTTAGTGGCGATAAATCCTTTGCCCTCATAATCAGGCGCCTGAATGACGGGAAGAACTGCCAAGTCAGCTTTCACGCCGCTAGCCTTTTCGATTCTCCCAAGATGCTCGGAAACACCTTGTCCCCAATGGTAATAATTCCCTACAAGGTTGGAATCAATCTTCCCATCCCAAGCTGCTTTATCGTTCAAAAATGTCTCTTGGTCAATCAACTTCTCTTTGTAGAGCTTGGAGATAAACGCTAATGCATCCTTCATGTTCGGTGTGACTGCTGAATACGTCAGCTCTCCATTATAGACATCCCATTCCGGATATCCTTCCAACATTGCTACACCATTCATATTGAACAAGTGGTCCATCCAACGAGCGTCCGCCCGCCCGCCAGTCGGAATCTCGTCCGCCTGGCCGTTACCGTTCGGATCCTTCTCTTTGAACGCCTTTAGAACATTCACATATTCTTCTTGTGTCTTTGGCATCGATAAGCCCAGTTTGTCCAACCAATCTTTACGGATCAGACCTGTCGTTTTCTCGTATGCGTTCACACCAGGTACCCAATAAATGCGGCCTTGACCGGTCGGGTCAGCCGCCTTGACGACATTCCATACATTCTCTGGAATGAGTTTCCACAGATTCGGCGCGTACTTGGGTAACAGGTCCGTCAGATCTACAATTGCCCCGTTCTTGGCTAGATCCGCTTCAATACCATTCCATGGTAGGAATACGTTCGGCATTTCTCCGGCTGCAATATTCGTATTGAGAGTGTTCAAGTAATCCGTTCCGCCGTTCCACTCGACATAAGGCGAGATTACGCCTACCCCCAGCTTCTCAGCGTATAAATTATACAACGGGCTGCCTTTGTCAATTCCCTTTAACCCCGGATTGGTCCACCAAACCTCGATGTCAACAAAATCTGCCGGTTGCTGGCTCGCTGTCTCTGTCGCCGCATTCGAACTTGGTGCAGTGCTGCTAGTCTGACTATTCTCGTTGTTGTTAGATGAACAGCCTGCTATAAGTCCGCCAAGCAGCGCCGTAATCATCGTAGTCGCGATGAGTTTTTTTCTCCCTAACATGTTTCGTCCCCCTTTTTAATTTGCGCATGTATCCGATCGAACGATTCGTGAATGCGCTTGCATTAATGATATACTTTCGCGAAATCTGCTTAAACGGGCAGATTTGGGGACTTACTGGGGCATTTTTTAGGTTCTATAGAAGCCTAATTGGACTATGAAATTGAAAGCCGACCTCTTAGAAGCTCGGCTCCATGAACTTAACGTTCGTTGTGTCTCTCTTCAGACGTTACTAACTTAGGACCGCCTTATACTATCGAACGACAATGACTGGCGGCTTCAAAAAGCCAAAGGGAACAAACGAGTAATCGTCACGCCACAACCTCGCCTTGCCGTATAACCGCTGATCATACCAATCATTCTGACCATTCTCGTTAGGCCAGCCGGCATCACCGGTGAAACTGCTAGGTCCAACTCGCGTAAGCTCCCCAAGGGCGTGGTGATGTGGGCCAAGTATATTTCGCAGCGTATTCACAAGTGTCAAACGGATGGTATTAGAACCTTCCTGAATAGCGTCAGTCAAGTCCATCTCCCACGGACTCCAAGCGACGGCGCGAAGGTGGTGACCATTCAACTCGCCTGTCATGACGGTTGCTTGTATCTCCGGGAAACGTATGATCACCTTACGCCCTTTTGAATCATTAAAGTTCCAATTGAAACTATATTCAAACATGACACTACCTGCATAGAAGGGGTATCCCGTTTCAGTAAGATTCCCTTTCGTATGGCTCGTTTCTTTTATCAGTCGGAAAGAGGAGAAATAGTGAATATCCATTGGTTTAAACACGGACATACTGTTGTACTGCGACACCGCCGGCTCATGCTGAGAAACTAATGATTCCAGCGCGAAATCCCCGATCAGATAAATGCTCTCGATTTCCGTACCATATCGTTCTTCAGCATTGTAGCTGTCAAGGACCGGTGCCACATAATCCAAGCTCAATCGGATAAGATTAATGCCAGGATGCAGGAAAGAAACAATGTCGCTAGTGCGGAAAGCATTGTCTACATAAGGGCCGGCATCCGCAAATTCATATGGCATTCCATTAACCGTAATTGACTTAAACAACTCTGGCTGCTCAATGACAACCGCACAATGACGGGGCATGTGCTGAATGTCAAACTCATACTCCAGGAGCAGCGAACCTGTGTACTTGAGATCTGTAAAACGAGCATGAATCCCAATTACGGGTTCCGGTTCGCTGAACGTCTGTCCTCCATCAGTCGAATAACGGGCATAATCCAAAGTTAATGCGTTAGGATCAAGACGATTTATATTCCAGCTACCATCAAGGGACAGGATCGAAGTCTCTTCATAATCAGAAACCGAATACTTACCATCAATCTGTGTATGCCGTGATAAACTGCCTGTCGTCAAAATCAGGGACTGTGCTTCAGCCAATTTAAGCAGAATCGTGCCTTCTCTTTGAATAGAAACACTTTGAACCGCACCATCTGCCGGGTCCCAGATTAATGGCATTTCAGGCAGTTGTCCCAGTGTGACCTTTAACGTGACCGGTCGCAAACGAGAAGTGTTAACAAAGAAAATCATTTCACCTTGCTCTACGGTTCTGCGCTGGATCCATACTGACTCGCAGCCATCTCCTTGCAGTTCAACCGCCGCCGGCACCTCTGCGGCAAGTCGCCCGACCAATTCCGATTCCGGAACATCTTGTACGACCTTCCGCAACTCCAACAACAAGTCTTCAACATCATCGCCGTCAACCAGCGACGGAAACTCTCCTACTACAAATACTTTGCCGCCTTCACTCGCAAAGGAGTGGACCAACTCCAGCGTGTTCTTTCTAATAGTGGTCATAAACGGCAATACAAGAGCTTTGTAACGCATCTTCCCCATGCGAACACTGCCGTTTTCCAATACGGCAATTTGCGACATAATTTCTTCATCGCCGATATCGAAATCCCGTTGTGCTGCCATTAGCGTTTCAAGTAGTCTGCCAAAATCACCGTCCCGTTTATGGATAAGCTCGCTTCCCGGATTTCTGTCATTTAAGCAATCCATCATGTCCATATAGGCACTTTCCAGAGGACTTACAACTAGAAGATCAGGCGCAAACTCTCCGATGGTTGTGGCATAACTTATTCTAGCAAAATAGTCCTCCAACAAATGGTTGTGTTTCCAGTATGGTTGCTGGGGAGAAAGCGTCGGCGGAAAATCTCGTTTACGGCAGCCTTTCATACTGTATAGAGCCAAATGGGGACAGAAATGATTAATTCCATTGACGATGTGCCAAGCCCCAAGCCCCAGCCTGTCTTCGAAGCTCATGTTCTGTCCGCCGATCCCGAACAATTCCGTGAGTCTGCGTTCCAAACCATATTGATTTGCGACGCTTGACAAACTCTTGGCCGCAAGCATCCCGTTTCCGTTCTTAATGGTGCGTCCCAGAAAATCAATCCCCGGCCGTTGCATGTGCCTGTACTGGATCATCATATTGCCGACATTCCGGATAACCGCATTCAAGTAGTTTTCTCCGTTATAATGTCCAGTCAATACTATACCCGCAGAAGCGCAGTACTCGCCGAGTTTACGGCTGAACGACTCCTCTAGCACCCTACCAAGGGTTCGATAATAGTCCAGCCTCACCTTGCGGAAATTTCCCGTGTTTTCAAACAAACAAGCAACCTGCTTAATGATGTCGTACCCATGCTGGGCTTCAAAAGCTATCCGCAATAAAGGGGAGTAGCTGATCGCACCATCGCTTGCGACCCCCTTTAGAGGTCTCGGGCTTACCTGAGGCTCATCGGTAAAAATACCATGGACCACTCCAGAACCAGCTTCTTCCCGATACCGTTCTGCATAGGGCTTGTACGAGCAATCAATGAACGCTTGCACCATGTCCGGATTGAGCAGGTCTACCCAGGAAGTGCCGTTAAACCAAGGATCCCCCATGTCTTCCGTACAACAGACATAGAAGTATTGCTCATCTTCGCTCAGCATCTCGCAGTTATCTGGGATAGGCTCTGATTTATCCAACCGCCGCAACGACTTTGCCCGAAAATCGCTGTTCATCTTGGGCACCGCTCCGCCCGCAAATCCGCTAGGCCATTTGTCTTCGTCATAGAACCAAGCCTCTAATCCAAGTTCCCGGCAGGCTTCCACTCCCGCGTCCATGACTCCCCACCAGTCCTGGCCCATGTACTCTGTAAGAAGACCAGTGCGACTATGAAGGTAGGCACCTCCATACCCTCCGTCTTTAAATTGCTGTAACTGTCTTTTGAACTCTTCAGGCCTCAGCCAATCGTTTAATGCCCAGAAGGGTACGGAACGAAATTCGTTTGGCGGATTCAGAAATTGCCCACGTGTTATTGTTTCGATGCTCATTATCTCGACCACCCATTCGTTATACAGATTACTGTTGACTCGATTACAACAAGCATAGAGTAGAGCTCCAACTTGATAAACAGGCAGAGTTAAGGGATTTCTAGGTCATTTTTAGGATCTTATTTTCAATCGTTTTGCCCGAAAATCGCTGAACTTGCTCTCTCAATATGTTGGCTGCACTCGCAGTCTCGATACTTAGATTTGCGATCCTTTATTAGCAAATTGACCGTTTTCAAGCATCGTAATAAAGGGGCTGTCCGTTACGCCGGCAAGCGGCAGTTCGACTAGTGCATTACGGCGAACTGACTCGTAAACAGCAAAAATAACTTCCGAGGCACGAAGTGCCTTTCGATGTGAAACCTCGGGTTCTTCTCCTGTCTCCAAACAGTCGATCGAATGGCTAACATAGCCCTTCATCTGATCGGACATCGAGGATAATTCCATCTCAGGCTTCCAAGTTGAATCGTAATAATTTATTCCTCTGATGATCTGACCGTCCCACATGACTTCGATAAAACCCTCTGTACCGAATACACGTACGCCAGCCCAAATCTTCGTCATATCTTGATCCGGTTCCCATGTATCGATTGTCCCGGAATACAGATTGGCTAGCACGCCATTGGCAAATACAATCTGTCCGGACGCGCCGCATTCGGAAGGAACGTTGAACCAGTTCAAGATCTTGGTAGTATCGATTGCTCCAAGCACCGATTTCGCCGAAGCTTCATTCAAATAACTAATGGCTTGGTCAAAAGTATGGATACCGCAATCAAGCAGGTTCTCCGGCGAATAGAGATCCAATCGAACCACTTGTCCGATTTTCCCTTCTTTAATTAGACGGCGTACGGTCTTATTCCCCACTGCAAAACGGCGTTGAAGGGAGAATGTCAGCTGGCAACCCGTTTCTTCCGCAATCCGGCTCATTTCCTGGCATTCCCCCCAGGTGGCCGACATCGGTTTTTCGCACATTACCGCCTTAACACCAGCATTCGCGCAGTCCTGGAAAACCGATAAATGCAACGGAGTCCATAGACAAATTAACACAATGTCAGGTTTCTCCTTAGCCAGCATTTCTTTATGATCCGAATAGATTACACCTTGAAATTCAAAAGTCGCATTCAGCTTTTCCGCTGATTCAACCGAGATATCGGACAAGGCGACAACTTTACACCTTTGATCAGCCTGTACACCAATAGCGTGTTCATGCGCACGTTTGCCACAACCAATAAATGCTACTCGATACAATGAATTGCTCATCTTTATTCCCCCTACAAAGTAATGTCAATGAAGGTTGTCGGAGTCGATATTACAAATAAACTCGTAGCTCCCGCTGCCAACCTTTACATTAACTCCAGGGAGCTGGACGGTGGCTGTAGCATTGGCCGGGATCGAGCATATATAAGTTAGCTTGTTTCTATCTATTGTAAAGCTGCTTTCGATCCTGCCGTATGGTGTTTCAAAACCGCCCTCTGCCACCTGGAATCCGACGAGTTCCGGTTTCAATATGAAATGCCTATATCCTGGATCATTCTCGTCTCTCCAAATCCCTAACACATATTCATATAACCAGCTGACTACGCTCCCTAGCGAGTAGTGGTTAAAACTGTTCATCGCATTGTAATCGCCGAATCCTTTCTCCACCGTATAACTGTCCCAATGTTCCCAAATGGTCGTTGCGCCTTGCGTCACCGGATATAGCCAGCTTGGGTAGGCGGTCTGGGTGATAAGCGCATGTGCCAATTCCGCATAGCCCCCTTCGCTTAACATCGGGTTCAACGGACCTGTACCAAAAAATCCGGTCGTCACGGTACATCCGACTTCCCTAGTCTTTGCAGCCAGTTGGTCATAAGCTTTCTGCTTAACCTCGTCTTCAAACATGTCGAAGCTTAAGCCGATCGCATATCCGCCTTGGGTGTCGTTTATTGAACCGTCCAATTTTAATGTTTTGCCGGTTTCCGGATCGACAAACGTACGATTCCAATAGTTCTTCGCTTCTTCAGCTTTCCTCCTATAATAAGAAGCGTCTTCCTCCAGTTCTAAGACCCGTGCATATACACTCATCAAGAAAACGTCTCTGCCATAAAATGCATTCCATACAAGGTTGCTGTCCGTCCGTTGCGGCGCAAGCCAATCATCGATCGGCCCCATATAGACGGGTCCCGGCATTCCCTTCGCCTCGAGATAATTCATATAGCGCTTCATCGCTTCATAATTTTCTTCAATAACGCGTCTGTCCCCGTATTGCTGATACATCTCCCATACCATGAGGTGAATGCAACTGCCATACGTTATTCCCCCGAATCCACTGCCCACCGGAGCGATATTGGGAAGATTCCCATCAGGTAACTGTCCGTCCCGAATAGCCTGAAGATAGCGGAGATAAAACGTTCTTGATTCGCTCTGATAACCGGCAGTACGTGCAAACACATGCCCGTCACCGGTCCAGCCCATCCGCTCATTGCGCTGAGGGCAATCGGTAGGAATACTGATAAAGTTGCATAACTGACTGTATTTCACGTTACTGATTAACCTATTTACTAGGTCGTGATCAACTTTAATCTTGCCGGTAATAGAAGAGATACTGGAAAGCAAAATACTTTGCACATCTTGAAGCTTCGGAGCAATCTTCAAGCCTGAAATCTCAATGAAGCGATAGCCGTGAAACGTAAATTTAGGCATGTAAGTTTCGCCATTCGGATCCCCACGAAGAATATAAGTATCTGTACAGGCAGCGTCCCTCAAGTTAACCTGAAGCATTCTTCCGTGCAACTCTCCATACTCCTCCAGATCGGGATAGAGCATTTCTCCGTATCGGATGCGGACCTTCGTCCCTTGTTCCCCTGTCAACTTCAACACCGGAACACCTGCAATCTCCTGTCCCAAATCATAAATAAATAGTCCAGGTGCAGGCTCAGTCATGCTCTTGGCTGTGAATGTTTCCACCTTTCTTACCGGTGCGTTGAAATGTCCTATGAGTTCCGGTTCGGATTCATTCACTGCTGGCCAAGGAAGGAAGAAGCCTGGTAAGGAATCAAATTCACCAATCGGAACCGCCTCAATGACCTCCGGCTTCTTCAATCCCTCAATGTTAAAACCAGGTTTCGAATAATCTTCATATATAAAGGCTAAATTGGCGTCGAACCGTTCCCCTTGAAAAAAACCTGAGAACCGGTAAGGCCCTTCTCCGTAGTACTGCCACTCCTCTTCATTGGTCCCATAAGTGTCCGAAGTTCCATCCGCATATGTGAGCACCAGTTTTGCTAAGAGACTTTCCTTATCTCCCCAATAATTGTAGTTTCGCAGGACGAATGTCTGTGAACCATTCCACCATCCAGAGGACAACGTAAAGCCGATTCCATTCTGCCCTTCATTAATCAATCCCGTAACATCGTAGGTTTGATACATCAGGTGCTTATCAAACTGACTGGAGCCAGGCGCAAAAAATTGATCGCTAATAGCCTCTCCGTTAATCATGCAATCATAGATTCCTCTAGCGGTTGCATACAATCTCGCTTTTTTCAGAGACTTCCGGGCAATAAAATCACGTCGGAGCATAGGGAGGGCGTGACAATCAGGATTTCTAGTCTGCATGATATCGCTGTCTTCTGCCGTCAAACTCACTCCATGCTCGATATCCATTGCAAGGAATTGGTTGGAGGGATGACGCATATAATTCAAGCGAATCCCATGGAATTGTGCCGATGTTCCAGAGGCTAAGAAATACCCGATTTCGCAAAGCCTAGGGAAAGTCGTTATATCGTTATTCCCTAACGGATTCAATTGACGTGGCATCGGCTTTCCGCTTTTCGACGAAACAGCGTCGACTAAAACGCCATCAACGTACGCATAAGCGCTGTTGCCCGTCACCTCGATTTTTATCTCATGTGGTTCGTAAAGGTTGTTTTCTGTAAAGAGTTCCTTTTTCGTCTCTCCTTCGAAATTAACAATCGGCATAGAAGCAAACGGTACATCCTTACGATCGTCTTTATGGTAACCGACTCTGTAAATATCTAGTGTAGCAGGGCGATTACCGATGTTAATTTCATAGCAGATATAATTCTCGCCCTCCAAGAACGATTCGTTCCTTTCCCGATTCAGAAGCCTATCGTCATTAGCACCGAACACGAGACCAGCCCTGGTTCCGCCGGGGGCGATAGCGATCGTTCCTTGTAACGAGAATATGCCCAAGGCATCGCTGCAGACATAATACTCCGGCGCCCCGATCCATTGAGCACCGTTCCAAGCATCCTTACCCTGGTTCAACAATCCGGTTTCAAATCGGGTTGAAGCGGACGTCATTTCCTGCAGCTGGTTTACCGTAGTTAGGGTGACATAATATTCCGTACAAGGCTGCAACTCATACCCCGCATAATCAGTTCCCGTAGAACAATCCGTGTCTATCCAGCCGCTGTCCCACTGATCCGCGCCTCCCGGTATAGTACCGACCAAAAGTCTAGCAGCAGTTTGTTTCATATCATTATTATCTGAGACAAATTTCCATGCGAAAACTGGCTTTTTCTCATCAAGCCCTATGGGTTCGGTTTCGTAATGAACAGTGATTTCCGATATGCAGTAACTCATTCGACTCATCCTTTCATTCACTCTAAGAAACGGGTCATTCCGAAAGATCTTCGATATTTAGTCTAGTTCCATTGTATTGAGCATAGCCATAGCTCTTGGGCTTACCGTCAATGTCCGTTTCGAACAGTAATCTCGCGGGCTTTGGCCCCACAAGCGATGAGAAAGTTGCCCTAAGGTTCATTTCCCCTGGAATTGGCCCCTTCAATTCTAGTGCCGCCTCATACCTGCACTCAGAGGTTGCGTTAAACAGGACCTTCTCGGTCCCGGAGTAGAAATTTATACCATCATCGCTAAAGTTTACATAACGAGCTTCCGTCTTTCCTGAATAACCTTTAACATTCTTGATATAGTCGATATAACCCAAGTGTTTCCCGGCAATCTTACCTTCCACATTCGGATTAGCAGAATTCAATAGAGACAGGTCTTTGACCCCATAAGGGATATGATCGGGGGTCGATTTAAGATGTACAAAGGGATACGGCTCATAATCAAGCAACTTTGCGTATTGGATCCTCATTTGCCCGATTCCTCTCAACATCTCCATCCACATGACTCGTTTACCATCCGGGTGCCAAGACATCGGCGAAACATAGACCCAATTTTCTTCGGTTGTTAGTTGAACCCCAAGATAGCCCGGTTCGTTCATAGAGCGTTGAATGTCGATCAACACCGGACCAATGTTCCCTTTTCTAAATCGTCTTACTCCAGCGATCGCATACATATATAGAGACCACGCCATGCCCATTAAGGTTTGAGCTCCATAAGGCTTGGGTAGAATTCCAAAGATGGCTGGGTCCGTACTTTTCGAAAACCTGGTACTCATTACGATCCCCAAGCGTTCATCGGGGGAGAAAATGGTTGTTTCATCGTAACCTGGAGTATGTGTGATTTGCGTTATTTGTTCTGATAATAAATCCATCACCATTGAATCGGGCGTACTGTTTCTTCCTCCGCCCACCACGGATATGGCGGTTCCTCCACGTATAAACTGTTTCACTTCCCCTCCCCTAATCGTTTGCGGAAGGATGTAGCCTGCGTGAATGGGATCGTTCTTGAAATACTGTATGGAACTGATAAGCTGAACGTTTTCGATGACATAGCGCTCCGCTTTACGTTCAAGGGTACCAATTGCTACCGCAGCACCAACATCAGATCGTAACATCGTCCAGCTGATATGCTTATTGTCTGGTGCTATGATGATCTCTGACCAATGATGAGTCGTACGCTCATCTTCTTCAAGAATCGATGGGTATGAGACAGGAACCAGCTTTGAAGATGTGCAGGTGTCAATTGTAGGTGTGCATTCTAGCACATAGTCTCCTAACAGTACCTTCGTATTGTCCTGAAAGATCATGAATCGAATACCGTTCGCTTTAGGTTTTGTAGGTATGAATCCAGAGAATATCAGTCGAAAATCGCTTCCATCATCGTTGAGAATAGCAATATTATAAAAATCAGTAAGATGGCTGTCGTTTTCAGTCCTATAAGAGATCAGCACTTTCCCTGAGTAGGTGTAGGTCGAATAAAATGCTTTAACCCCTTTAGATAATG
The DNA here is from genome assembly GCF_014107495.1 of Cohnella cholangitidis. Lineage (GTDB taxonomy): Bacteria > Bacillota > Bacilli > Paenibacillales > Paenibacillaceae > Cohnella > Cohnella cholangitidis. The sequence continues at coordinate 5,358,799 of NZ_CP041969.1, read as the reverse complement.
GGACACTGTCTACTCTTACTCTTCCGATCCCTACATGATAGGTTTCATGAACAGTATTATCCGACTGTAAATGTTCTTTTTGCATAATTTCCTCCCTATTTAAAGTGCTGTCGAGTTATTGTACTTCGTTTGCGTTACGAGCCTAGCATGAATCACTGTCCGGTACTCGGCACCCATTTTATTATTACAGGTTGAAAGTGTAAGTATTTTATCTTGCGGTGTAAGATCTACATGGTAATCGTAGACGGACTTGTCATTTATCCTTATTAAAAAGTCCATGAACTCCTTATCATCTGCAAAATCCGCCTGTCTGTAGTTATAATCTTGTAGTTCGGTATAGGTAGAGAAAATTTCGTATTCCATTTGTACGTCCAAGAAATCCAAATATATTTTTGTGAGTTTCTCATATTTATCAGGTTCCCTATAAAAATCCATTAAATCCCCAAACATCGTGCGATCATTCATGGCATGACCGTAAAGCACTATGTTCCGGTCTTCTCTGGGATTATTTGTGTAATCCATAAAAATCGTTCCTGAGATTGAATGTTTTTTATTGAAATCTCTTTTTAAATAAAAGTCATTGTCTTCAGCCTGCATTACAGGATAATCGATTGGCTTATTAAAGCCCGGCATTTCGATCCACCCGATGAAATCGCTGTTTTGCATGTGTAACTCCGAATATTGTTTCAAAACACCGTTTTCATCCAACTTTACAGGATCACCTGATAAAATCTCATAAGGCACGTTATTCTGGATTTTCTCATCTTCTACAGGAGCATCTGGAGTTGCGATTTGGAATATCTGCTCCTTAACTTTAGGTATGTCAGTAGTTCGTGCTTCTGCCACTTGTACCCTTAGTTGCTCATATTGCCTGTTATCACGATAAGATGAATAATACTTTTCTACGATCATAACAAGAGAATAAGTAAATACACCTAAAGATATGATGGACAAAGCGATACGAATGGACTTTTGCACCCTAGTCCCCCCTGAAGCTTTCGATGAAAAGTATGAGCCACCCCCGATAGGAGCAGCTCATTCTGGAATCTTCCCGACTATATTAACTAATTAGGCCGTTTTCATTTTTCTAACCAAAACAATCATCGCGATAAGTGCAACTCCAGTTGCGACCCAATACATCATCATGCTATTGTCCCCTGTTTTGGGATTGTTGGATACACTAGGAGACTGGTCTGCCGAAACTTCAACTGCATCCGCCTGAATCGTACCTCCCGCATCTTTCACTACGGATTCCCATAGTTGCTGAAAAGCTTCATACACGCCGTCAACAGCATCAGCTGACTTTGCAACCTTGGCACCATCAAGGGTACTGTTCAGTTGCTTTTGATAATCTTCAACTTCAGCTACGATAGATTTAAAAGTTTCCCTGTAGTCTTCAGGCACATGCTCCGCAAATGAAGCTTGCAGCTTTGTAGTGCCGTTATACTGTCCGAACTCTACAGTCGAGACCTTTCCGTCGGAAACCGATACTGTCATTTTATAAACACTTTTTCGTGCATCCGGTTGAGAGCTAGTGCTATATATGCCATCCTGCAACCCTGTCGTAGTAGCCGCGCTAGCGAATGCCGCCAAACTAATCAACATGCTGAATATTCCTACTACCAATGCTGTTACTTTAGATAATCTTTTCATGTTACCCATCCCTTCGTATGATTAATTTATTTATTGCTGTGTTTTAGCCCATTCGTCCAACTGGCGTTGTTTCTCATCCATTACTTTTTGCAGTCCGGCATCATACAGCTTTTGATTGAATTTTTTAACCTCTTTATCCGGATCAACAGCACCACCTTCAATCAGTTTGACATACTGATCGTAAATAGCAGTTAGAGCAGCTATTTCTGTCTTTACAGGCTCTGGGTTGAAGATAAAACCAAAGGCTTTCGAGGTTTGAACCCAATTGCTCCATTCTTCTACAGCAGCTTTTATTTGTTCAGCTGTTGTGGTCGAATTAGGATCAACTACGCCTGGCAACTTCGAATAATCGCCCCAAATGTTCCAATTTTGTAAAAACTTCTGCTTACCTAAAGCAGTATCGATTCGCCCATCGTCTTGCTTGACATAATGCTCCCCTTCAATTCCAAACTTAAGCAAAGTTGCGACCGAAGGATCCTGGAACAATAGATTTAAGAATTGTATTGCCTTATCAGGCCTTTCCGAATTCGAAGGGACTGCCCATACAAATGATTGGTAGGTCTCCGTGCTTTTAATTGGAGGGACTAGGTGAACTAATTTCACGGTTGATTTCTCATTTAACCATATCGTGTTGTAAGTTACGTTAGGCACAGCAAACAACTTGCCTGCATCCTGCAACGAGGTTGGTCTCTCTTGGGAAGTGACATAGTCTTTGTTGACAAACCCCTTCTGATACCACTCTCTAGCTTTCTTCACCATGCTAACCCACTCATCGGTTTCAAACTTATTGACGACATTCAGGTCGTCAAGCCCGCCATTTCTTAACACGCCAAACCCGTTACCTAAATCGTCAAAACTTAGAAGGTGATAAGCCATTCCTTGTGGGTATACGATTTGTAATTCCGGTTCGGCTGCATGCACTTTCTCAAAAATAGGGTCCAAATCACTTAACGTTTTCACATTCGATAAATCAATACTGTATTTATCCACTATCTCTTTACGGAATACAACACCTCTCGCAAGAGGATCGCCTTCTTTGGCCGGGATGCCATACTGCTTGCCTTGATAGTTTGCCGTTTTCAATATATCTGCCATATTCGATTTGATGTCTTGTCCATATTTTTCAAGGAGCTCATCAATCGGCATAATCATTTTATTTCCAGCATATGCCGTAAGATATCTATTTCCCGGAAGCAACATGATGAGATCAAAATTCTCGCCGCTGGCTGCAGCCATTGAATAGGTGTTTGCCATATTGGCAACATTAACGATTTTGAATTCCACTTTCGCATTTATCTTTTTCAGTGCAATTTCATTAACTTTATCGACAACCTTTTGCAGATCCGGCTGAACTGCACCATAAACTGGATACGCTACCTGTATCGTATATGGATCTTCATCAAAGTTAATTTCATTACTCGCAGTCTGTTCTGATTGGGTACTCGTTGCCGGCTGAGTACTTGTTTCTGGTTGAGTTGTTGTATCGGTTTGATTGCCTCCGTTTGAATTACAGCCAATAAGTAACACAAGTAAGCAACAAGTTACCCAAAGGCTTATGGTCCTTTTCATCGTTCTACCCCCAATTCGTATTTGTTTTATACAATCTCATAATAAAAGACAACGCTTTCATTCAGTTATACTTTTTCCGACTTTATAGATTTACATTTCCGACTGTATCAAGTACCGAATTTCTTCGGTCGAAGAAATCAATTAAAGAGTATATTTGTCCGTTTAGTTCCATCATCTCATCAGTCAAATCCGTCCACTCTACGAACTGCGTTGTAACAATGCCTTTGTTGCCATTCAAGTTCGAAGCCTCAGCATTCGCATCCGTCGGGTCGTTATCACTGTATTTGAACCAATGAAAGCCAACGAACCAAGGACACTCCACGAGCCAAAGCGCGAAATTCTGATAAAAGCGTGCCCGATCTTTCTGCGTAGCAACTCGGAATCCGGCTCCTGTCGCATTTGCCATTCCCGAATCGGATGCCATCGCGTACCATTCTGAAATGATCAAAGGTTTTCCCGACCACAGCGCCCACTTCTCGATTTCTTTCCCGTCTGGTGTCCAAGCCATGTAATAATTTACGGAGATGACGTCACACCATCTGCCCGCAGCTCGCATCATGCCTTCCCCGAGCAAGGTTCCATCCATGAAATGCGGTCCGAGAAACATAAATCTAGATCCCAGATATAGATGATTGGGATCGGCAACTTTCAGAGCTGTAGCGACAACGCGGAAATAGCGATCATACACCGCGCCGCGGAAACGTTCGCGAATATCGTCAGTAGCATCTTCGATCTTAGGATCATCCAGTCCGGATTCGTGCTTCAAGAAGGTCCAAGCGACAGCAAGAGAATATCGGTTGCATGCCTCATTCGGATCAAGCGTTAAAAACCGCTCCAACATATTGAGGTTGGCCGGCAGTTCGTTGTCAGAAAACCATCCGACAACATCGGGTTTCCCCTTCAACTCCGCGGTCACTTCTCGTGCATAATCATGAGCGAACGTCTCGAACATTGGATCGAATACAGGCATCGCATTATTATGCGCGAATACCTTATGACCGACTGATGGCTTCGTCAGACCGTTCCGATCGCCATAAGTGGTAATGAAATACGCAGTTCCACAGATACCGATCGGTGTCTTCGATTGATGCACCAGTGATTCGTCCGACCACATCCCTACTGCCGTGAAACCCAGTTCTCGAAGCCGCTCGGTCGCCGTGTCGGCCCAACCCTCAACGCTTCCGAAATTATCGACAGCATTCTTCACGGTGTTCGGAGAAGTATGCGCCGATACTTGGGATATTGCCGTATGATAGCAAGGGTGTCCATCTGGATCGACGATCCAGAAACGCCCCTCATCGCGCACAACCCGAAAGAAGCCCGTTGCGCCGTAGAATTTATCGATCCGTCCTCCCCAACGATCAAACTCCAGCAATGCACTGGGCGGACGATACCCCTTAATTGTCTCAAGCGATCTTGTAGCAAACGGAGTTTCTTCCCTTACCATGGCTTTGGTATTCAAACAATATTCCTCAGTGTCCGTGTTCGGGACGAACACCTCGTACTCTTGGGTAGGGGCTTCGGTTTCTTCTAATTCGGCGAGCATCCGTTCCGCCCATTCCCAAGGATCGGGACTTAATCCGGAACCTGAATTTCCAAAAGCCTTTCTTGCCTCTAAGTAAGAAGGCACGTAAGGAGTTTGCGGTCGGAAGTCCGGTGTGTACATATATTCTCTAAGAAAAGCTTCTCTTTCTGAACTCATGCTGTTGGCCTCCGATCATGATTCTTACTCACCTTCAAATAGGTTTTGAGGTCGCTAAACAAGGAACTGTACGGCAACATCGGGATTTCCGTATATCCGGTCTCAGCGTTATAAACATTACGTACGGTCCAGCATTTCAAAAACAGGTTTAAAATGTTCATCGCTGATTTCTGTAGATCACCCAGCGCAGTATACGCGTCTTTACTGGTTCCCCGGTAAGTCACGGTTTTGGTCCCATCCTGATTTCTTGTAACCTTTGCGATGTTCTGTTTCTCCATGTCCTTGACCTTGCTCCCTAACTCAACCTCCACCGCTACTAGAGTCGAGCAGAAATCCTCGCCATCCGCCCCAGGCACAAAAGCGTTCCACTTTTCTATTGTTTCAGTTTTCCTGCCTGAGTATAGGGAGATCGTGGTGACATCCACGCTTCCGTCATCGTTAAATACGGGCTCTGGTGCCATTACAGAATTAATCAATTTGCTGATATGCCACCCTCCCATGATCATGTCATTGCCAGCATGCATATCGAGGCCGTTATCGCTCTGCGTGAACCAATCGGTCATTACAAATCCTTTGAAGCCCCATTCGCCGCGAAGAATATGGGTTATCAAGTCAATGCTGCTGGAGGTGTGAGCACCGTTGATTTTGTTGTAAGCTGTCATCACCGTCATGGGCTGTGCAGATTTAACCGTTATTTCGAAGCCCTTCAGATAGATCTCCCTTAGAGTCCGCTCTGATGCAGAACTGTTTCCGAATGCCCTTTCAGTTTCTTGTTCATTAGCAGCGAAATGCTTAATGGTAACCCCAACTCCAGGATGGGACTGGACCCCTAGCGTAAACATCGCTCCAGCAATACCCGTCAACTGCGGATCCTCAGAATAGTATTCGAAGTTTCGACCACCCAATGGATCCCTGTGGATATTCATACCCGGCCCGAGAATCATGGTCGTTTGATTCTCAAGTAGTTCCTTTCCATAGGCTTTACCGAGTTCACTCCATAACTCGGCGTCCCATGATTGAGCTTGCATGACTCCAACCGGAAAGGCTGTACAGCCATATTGGTTGATTGGAATATGGAGCCCAGTAGGTCCGTCAGGCATAATATTGTTCGGAATACCATGGGACTGGACAAAATTCGTCGTCGTCTGCCCGGTAGCCCCGCCAGGTGTTATCGCCGCACTCAAAATCGGCTCATCCGAGACCATTGTATAGTCTGAATTGCTGAATCGGCCGTTAACCAAAGTTGCAAGTGCCGGCAAATCGAATTGCGCCACAAACTGCTCCATTGTAATTTCCCCGCTGTAGACATCATAGAGCTTGGCGTTAGGTTTTGGGCGTACAATTTGAAACCGCTCGACATAGTTATCATTCGCGAATCTAGAACCAGATTTGAAACGGGACTGATAGTCCGAGCCCTCCGTCAAATAGGTTGTGACGGAAGATGTATCCACAGTGGAAGCACAATTCCGCATGGTAAGCGATTCCGCCTCAAACCTGAGTACAGGCGCATTCTTGATCTCGTCCGTCTCTGTTGCATAGCTAAATGGAAGCACCTCCTTGCTGGATTTGTCTTTAAAGTCCTGATCCAGCGGAAGCCTATTACTTACTTGCTCGGTAATTTTCGTTTCATCCAAACGGATAATGGCTGCAACTTTCGTATTTCTGGACGAATGACCTACACGTATCAGATAATCGCCTGCTTCAAGCACCCATGCAGCCAATGCCTCACTATATGAAGCCATCTCTGCTACTGGGAAGGAGATGGTTAAGGTTTGACTTCCGCCCGGCTTCAATTCGTTCGTCTTTCCGAAACCAATTAACGATTGATAGGGTTTTTCAAGCTCGCCATCCGGAGCAGAGATATAGATTTGTACGACTTCCTTGCCCGTATATTTATTGCCAGTATTGGTTATCGTAGTTTCTATGGAAATCTGTTCATCTGTAATAAATACATTGTTCACGAGGATACTGAACTCGGTGTAGGATAATCCGTATCCAAATTCATATGCAGGTGTAATATTGAAGCTGTCAAAGTATCGGTAACCGACATAAATGCCTTCTTCATAGTTTTGCTGCTTATTGTCGCCTGCGTTTCTACCAAAGGTTTTATATGCAGGATAGTCCTCATATTGGATTGCCCAAGTATCTGTCAACTTGCCTGATGGGGTGACCGACCCACTCAGTACATCCACCAGAGCATTACCGCTTTCCATCCCGGCTAAGGACATAAGAAGCATGGCATCCAACTCACCGAATTGCTGGAAGAACTTCGTATCGATAACACATGTATTCAGGACGACAATACTGTTCTTAAAATATGCCGCTATTATCTTCAGATTGTGCAGTTCGTGATCCGTCAAATAATAGTCGCCTGGGACTGCTTGTCTGTCATGCCCTTCCCCCGCAACCCGAGAAACCACATAAATGGCCGTATCGGCATCAGATGCTGCCGAAATGTCCTGTTCTGTTAAAGCTGGATCAGGCACGAGTATTCTTTTGCCGCTCCACATCTTGTCAATTTCGCTCAATGTCGTATCTTCATCTTGTGCTTTCTGATAAGACGCTGCATAAGCATCCAGCCATGCAGAGGAAGTAAGGACGTACCCAGCGTTCTCGAACCCTTTGCGGATAGAAATTTCATATGGAGACGTTACATTACCAGAACCGGTACCGCCTTTCACCGTGACATGCGCGCCACCGCCGAAGAGTGCAATTTTTTTACTACTTAAGGGCAATACATCATTTCGATTTTCAAGAAGCACCATTCCCTGTGTGGCTGCATAACGGGCGATTTTGGGGTTGGCGCCTTTCTCCGTAATCTGAAGGTTCATATTTTTTCTCCTTTTTCACTTATTCCCTTATTCCTTTAATGCACCCATAGTAACTCCTCTAACGAGCCATTTCTGTATAAGTGGGAACACGCATAATATGGGCAGTATGCCGATTACGGCCAAGGCCATTCGAACTGTGGTTGTAGGCAATTCTACCGTTTGTAACCTTGCACTGGTCTCTCCGAGATCATTATTTTTTAGAAAGTTAATGTTTTCGTTCATGTTATTTAAGATCGTTTGTATGGATTGTAATTTACTATCGAATGTAAGATAGTACATGCCATTGATCCAGTCGTTCCAATAGATAAGGACATAAGATACACCAACTGTAGCAACAATCGGCATAGATATTGGAAACACGATCCTGAAAAAGATTCTGATCTCGCTTGCTCCGTCAAGCTTTGCTGATTCAAGAAGCGCTTTAGGAATCGAATTCTCAAAATAAGTACGGAACATCATTACGAAATAGCCATTCAATAGCAGCCCTGGTATGATCAAGCCCCAAATCGTATTTTTAAGATGAAAGATTTGAGTGTAAATGATATAGGTGGCGATAGCCCCCCCATGGAACAGCATTGTAAAAACGACCAGGAAAAGCAATATAGATCTACCAGGCAACTCTTTAATACTCAGTACATACCCTAGTAATCCTGCTATCGTGACTCCTACAAAAGTTCCGATGCAAGTTACAAAAATAGTCACCATATACCCTGTTCCAAGGGTGCCCCATTCACTTGCTATATATTTATAGGCTTCAATCGAGAATTTCTCCGGGAAGAAGCTATACCCATCCCTGACTGCCGTTACTTCGTCGGTGAAAGAAGAAATAACAAGAAGTATAAACGGAGCAATCGCGAGAAAAGCTAATATGCTCATCACTAGATATCCGCTCAATTCCCAGTTAGCATATCTTTTGGTAGTCAATCTTTACACCTCCTTAAAATAGGGAATTATCCTTGTTAAATTTCCGAACAACAGCGTTAGCTGATACTAACAAGACAAAGCCTACGACGGATTGAAATACACCTACGGCCGATGACATCGTAACGTCGCCAACCTTCATCAAGGCTCTAAAGGCGTAGGTATCGATCGTTGTTGTAACGTCATAAAGCGCACCAGAATTCATCGGCAACTGATAGAATAGACCAAAATCGGAAGAGAAAATTCTTCCAAGTTGCAAAATGATCATTAATGTAATGACTGGTTTCAACAACGGCAAGGTAATATATCTGATTTGTTGCCATTTGGTTGCCGAGTCGATTTCAGCGGCTTCATAGTATTCGTCATTGATAGACATAATGAACGCTGTATTCATCAGCACTGTAAACCCAAGGCCCTTCCAGTTCTCAAAAAACAGTAGGATAAACGGCCAAAACTTAGATTCCTGATACCAAGATACCGGTTCAATACCTAGAGGCTCCAAAATCGAGTTGTTAATAAAGCCGGTTTCGTTACTTAAAAACGCATAGCCGATATAACTTACGATTACCATCGACATAACGTAAGGGATTAACACGGCGGATTGAAAGAATTTTCGAGCCAATTTATTCTTTATCTCATTAAACAAAATGGCGACGGTCAATCCCAAAACTGTCCCAACGACGATGAATAGCAAATTATATAGCACCGTATTCCGAATCATGATCCATGCATCTTCCGTCGCGAATAGGAACTTAAAGTTGTCGAATCCGACAAATCGGCCTCCAAATACACCAGCGGAATAATCGAGTTCCCTGAAAGCAATCTGCATTCCGTACAATGGCAAATAGTTGTTTATCAGCAAATAAAGTAAAGCCGGCAAAGCTAATAGATATACGGGAATGAACTGTTTCCATTTTTTATTTATTTTTCTTTTATGAATTAAATTGGCCTTGTTTACGGCATCGACATGATTCACGATTTCCCCTCCAAATTGTGTGTATTTATTCTGTCTACTATTGAGTATACGTGGGGATTAATTCGCTCCGTTATACTTGATCCGACTCGATTAATGTACATTTCCGACCAATCCGCACTGCCTATACCCTCTTTTCATAAAGCAACAGCAACTCAGAACCTGTACGAATAGGTTCCGAGCTGCCTGTTGTTTGCTTACTTAGACTTCAACCCTTACCACTCCGTTTCTGTTCTCGATCCATCGGACTTCTGTCAAGATATCCGCAATCTCCGGCTGCGACGAGCTGCAGCGAATGATTACAGCGTCAACGATCACGTCGCCCAACCCGTTCACGAAGTAAATCACCTCAAACCGGCTAGTCACGCAAACGTTATACGTCTAAATCAGACGAACGCGAAACAAGTAGGCGAATTCACAAAAAGCTCCAATACGCCCCCCCTACTCACTGGCTAATAAAAGAACAAGCCTACATTTCGGCTTGTTCTTTGAAAGAAAATGCAAGGTTATCTACCCGTATATCTTGTTCATGAAATACAACATAAATGTCATGTATGCCTGATAAATCCATGTTGAATTTTGACGTTACATCCAAGTAACCAAGTTCTTGCACAATCGTACCCAATGTTATCGGTTGCGTAACTTTCTCTGTGCTTGGAACTGAAATAGTGGCAAATGCCTCATGGTCTGGCGAATCCGCATGAAGAGAAAATGTACCTCCATTAGCCATTGACGCAACTTTGGCGGTCACACCGGTCGCATTATCCATCTTTACTTTAGGAATGGCAACCCATGAACCAGCACCTTTAGAAGTAACACTGTAGTACCCTCCAACTACTTTATCTGACTTCAAGTTTTCTACAGTTCTGACTTTTGATATTTCGTTATAAGTAACTTCATGAGCGTTAAACGAACGGTCAAATAAATTAAATGCAGTAAACGGATCCAAAGTCAAAAGCGAATCACCAACTATTTCAATACTCCGAGTGCAATTAATTTTTGTAGATGAAGCACCCACCATTAATCGATATTCGCCTGTCTCAACTATATAGTCACTTCGGTTGACATCCCAAATCTTAAAATCCATCGGATTAACATGTAATATAACATTCTTTGATTCGCCTGGTTCAAGCTCAACTTTCTCATATGAAACCAACAATTTATTTGGCGTAACGTCCCCATATTCAGATATTGAATTATTGATATAGAGTTGTACGACTTCCGATGTTTTAACAAGACCAGTATTCTGAACATTAACACTTGCTCTAAAAGGACTGCCATCGTTAGAAGACGGTGCTTTAAAGTTACTGTACCTAAATGTACTATATGTTAAGCCATAGCCAAACTCATAGGTTACCTGGGCATCCGTATATAGATACGTTAGCCTAGATCCAATTGGATCTGCATTCGTCATATCCTTAGTGAACCTCGGATCAATTTGGTGTAGGGTTGTAGTGAAACCTTCCGGTATTGAATATTTGCTGATGCTTGGCAATGCTTCCATATTAGCATACCATGTTGAAGTCAATTTACCTGTAGGGGCAACGTCTCCAAATAATATTTCTGCCAAAGCTTTTCCATCGTATTGTCCACCATATGGCTGATAGACGATGGCATCAACATTGGTATCGTTCTGTATATCTTCCATAATTACAGGGAAGTTCGTTTCAACGACTACTATCGTTTTCTTTCCAACTTTTTTAAATGCACGCGCTACTTTTTTTATTAACTCATAGTCTGAATTGCCCATTTGTAAAGAAGATCTGTCTTTTCCTTCACTGGCGCTATGCTTAACGTTCGCTCCAACAAATACGATCGCGTATTTGGCATCACTGTCGGCCCACGCTTCTGCATCAGCCCCTAATTCTTTTACCACCTCAACATTAAACTTGGTTGAAGCGTCGGGATTCGCTAGATTGGACGTATTTCCAACCGTTTTATCTTCCCCCATTAGATTCCCATGATCTTCTACCTTAATATATCTTCCTTTAGCGTAGAGGGAGTAAGGAAAGTCGGCCGAGTACTCCGTAGAATATGAGTCTACGATAAAAGATTGAGTTCCATCACTGTTACTAATGCTTCTCCATACAGGCGGTAATGAACTAGAAGAGCCAAACAAATCATCATTGCCCCATGTATTTTCATTTACGGCCAACTTCGTTCGATCTGTATTCGATATTTCTCGTGTGCTTGTGGAGTAGGCAACCCATAATTCGTTGCTCTTAGCCTGAAGACTGAACCCCTCTTGTCCCCAGTCATAAAAACTAAACTGCTCGTTAATACCAAGAGCAATAGCAGCAGCAGACAAACCATCTCCTGATTCCGCATCTGTTGTACTTACGTACTGACCATTCTTTACTGCCTTCAACGCGAAAATGGCATTGCCTGTATCAAACTTTACATTTGACGGATCGGTAACTGTTTTGAGAATAGCCTGTAATGGAGTATACCCTGTATCGCGCACAGTTTCGCTTGCTGAGGGTGTATTCGATACAGAATATTGATTTTTGAACCGAGTATTTGCATAAATACCGGTCAACTGAATTTTTGCGTCTTTACTTAATGGCAGAGCATTGTTGTAATTCTTTAATAACACAATGGATTCTCGTGCAGCTTGCTGAGCAACAGCTTGGTGTTCAGGCAAAGTGTAATCAACGGTAGAGGTATCCACTTCTCTTGTCCAGTTAATAAATGGATAATAATTAGCGAATCCATTAGAATCAACTTCATTGAACAACCCTGCTCTGACCATTGCTTTCACATGCGGACGTGCGGCCTCAATCAGATCGGACACTGTTACGCCATATAGACCTGTCTGAACCGCATCAACCAAATCGGTTACGTCACTCTCAGAATATTTATGCGGCCTTCCTGCATTTGTATGTGCCAGTATCTGTAACACAGTACTATGCGATCTGCCAGGGGCATAACTGGAATCGTACCCATTACTTAAAGCACCATTAGTTGTACTACTAAATAATATTTCGTCAGCTTCATAATCAGGAGAAGTATACATGCCATACTTTGCAAGTTGATTCGCAAAAATATTATAAGAACTAATTATATTCGGGATACCGTTAGTACGGCCAAATGAGCTCATTGCACCCGAGACAGAGCCTGACTCAAATCCCCTTACAATCCCCTTGATGTGGTAGTCAAAAATACTTCTGGCACTTGCATAATTGCTTGCAAATTGCCTATACCACTGTGAGTTATAAACTGACAAGTGCTTTGTTCCAACAATAGCACGGACCCAAAAACCGTTGTTACTTATTGGATCATTAATTCCGCTAAGTGAGGATGCCATCTTATCCACCATTGTGGAAACCAAATATGGATCCTCTCCATAGTTCTCATCAAACCGCCCACTGAGCGGGTTTATACGCAAATCCGTAATAACAGAAAAGGCAACTGTCTTCGAAGATCTATTCGTACTCGTAGAATCCATGATGTTAGCAACGCCCTGTTTTGAGCTTAATTTGCGTATCTTCTCTCGACCTATGACATCACCGATCTTCGTAACAAGATCCTTATTCCAGGATTGTCCTATTGCCAGCATGGATGGAAAGTCAGTAGATACACCCTGCACATTATCCTCTGCAGATAAAGCCCCAGGAATATTACGACCAGCATTGATTCCTCTCTTCAATTCATAAATATTACGTGTACCAGTAACATAAACAGCCGGACCTTCTATACCCGTATATGCAAAATATGCATCAACATAGGCCTCAAGATGTTCTGGTTTACCATCAAACAGCGGCATACCGTGATAAGGTCCACCAACCTGAGTCTTAAACTTTATCGCCCCAGTTGAATCAGTTACATCTATTGCTGTAGCCATCGATAAGACTTCACTAAAGTCCGATTCGCCTAAAAATTTTTTGATTTTAATTTATAGTAGTAAGTCGCACCTTTTCTTAATCCGCTATCCAAGTATGTAGCTTCGCCCGCAACAGATGTAGAACCTACTTTTAAATATGTACCATATTCACTCTCAGAACGGTAAATGTCAGCGGTCGAATTCCTAGACGTCCAAGTCCACCTCATTGATAAATAGTCTTCCCCACCAAATCCGGGTTCTATATTGGCTGGAATATCCGGGAGTTCATTATTTGAATACTCATAAAGATGTATTTCTGAAACGGACCACGGCACCAAACCAGGTTCATTAGTCATTCCATTGGTCCAAGCGCTAATGAATATATTCCGTGCAGTAATCGAATGCGGCAGATCGATGTTTATTGTTTCTCCGTTTGTATCGTACCCATCGACAAAACCAACAACAATACTGTTTGAAGGATTCGTCATCACCGATGTTAATGATTCATTTGAATATGAAACCCTTAGCTTGTATGGCATCTCAGCTTCTGCCGAAGATTTGATAATGATTCTGTCTACGGTTACCGGCTCATCCAGTCCGATCAAAAGATGATCTCCGAATAAGTATACTTCATCTGATGTGAGAGCAGATTCTGCTCCTTGAGAATGTATTTTACCATTGATTAACGCTCTGGTCTTGTCATCGCTGTAACAAACAGAGGCCGAGTATCCAGCAGCAAAGATTACATTTCCATAATAGACACTTCCAGTAATGTGAAGATTTGAAAGTTTTTGCATTATGTTTTTCAGCCCTATCTTGATCTTAAGTATTGGCCAGACTTCTCTCTACGTGCTTGATTAATAGTCCTATCTTCTCAGAAAAGATTATAAGGGGAGAATAATTCACTCCGTTATACTTAATCCGACTTGATCAATATAAATATCCGACTTATTATATGCGCCGTTTAATTTAAACCAACGTTTCTTGCAAAAAAAACAGATGAATAGCTCATCTGCTTCGGTCTACGTAATTCAATTTGTATTCTTGTGGAGACATTCCGACTACTTTGTTGAATATCCTATTAAAACTTGAATAATTGAAGTAACCAACTGCCATAGCGATGTCACCAATGGATTTATCCGTTCTCTTCAAAAGTTCCTTCGCAATCTCCATTTTCCTATTAATGATGTATTTGCTTATGGAGATACCCAGTTCTTTTTTGAAGATCCTTGTAAGATAATCCGAATTCAGATGTACTTGCTGCGCAATATCCTCCACCGTAATTTCTTCTGATATGCGCGCTTCTATATATTTTTTTGTCTTGTCGACCGGGTTGAGCGCTTCGATATTTTGCTCCACATAAAATTTCATTTTCTCAACTGTATATTTTGCCCATCTTAAAAAATCGGCTAATGAAGTTTCTGCTTTTTGCGATAGTTGGTGGGTCTGCTCACCTCTCAAAAGTTCATTGAGAAAAATATTATGCTTTGTTGCGAATACAAATAAAAGGTAGTTGTAGCTTTGGCAAAAATCACTTAAGTACTGTCTGTCGATTTTTCGTAAGACTTCTTCTGCATTCAACGTTTTTTTGATTTCATCTAATAAATAGTGAAACCGATGATTAGCAATATATTCTGTCCATAAATTGAGCGTTGAGTTCTTAAATTCCACCGGATGATGCCTATACGAATCCAATAATATAATATTCTTTTGATAGGTTACATTATTAAAATCAATGGTTTGCAGGTTTTCAATCATGCCAGGCATTTTATAAATATTATCTCGAGTTCCAATATAGCAGCAAACGACTAATTTTAAGTATTCTTTTCCGGCTGTTATCAACTCTTTACACTTTTCGTTAATCACCTTATAAAAATCATTACGGACCTTCTCGTTTTGTTTCAGTTGGAAAACAATTAAAACTGTGTTCTCAGTAAATGTCATTACTTCATTCGAAATATCTATTGAGGCGAAGACTTCTTCAGACACATTTTTTATTGCGAATTCCATTAGTCTACGCTCGTCCTTTTTGAACTCATTTCTCATCTCTTTTAAGCTTACCAATATGGGCAAATAATCATTCTCGAGATTAATATCCATTCCCTTGGCTTGAATGTACCATGAGAGGCTTTGCATATTTGGTGCTATTTCCCCAACGAAATAATCTTTCCAAAATTGTCTGATCACTGCTTCTTTATTTTGTAACCATGCGCCGCTGTTTCGCTTTATGGCTCTTTCATGGCTAATTTTCTCAGTTGCCTTCTTGATCGTTTCTTCAACTTTTTCATAGGATAATGGTTTTAGTAAATAATCCAGACTTCCTAATTGAATTGCCTGCTGCGCGTAAGAAAAATCGGCATGGCAAGTCATTATAATGCATTCCACATTTAAATTATTATCATGCACCCATCGTAACAGGTCGAGCCCGCTCCCCATCGGCATTTCAATGTCGCAAAGAAGTATATCAATAGAATGTTGATTAAAATTTGCGATAGCTTCGTTCATGCTCATTGCCGTATAAATCGACGTGATGGCTAACTTTTGCCATTGTACACCTTTTTTTACGGCCTCGATTGCACTTCCTTCATCGTCGACGATCAATATTTTCATCTGGTTTCACTCCTTACTTTTAAGGTTTTTCAAACCATGCAGGGATAATAAGTTCAGTTACAGCCCCACGATTGTTATAAAATCTCCAACTAGCTTTCCCACCATAGAGAGCCTTCAACCGCTGTAAGGAATTGTATATGCCTATGTGGTTTCCAATTGTACCCGTTATTTTTTCACCAGCATTTATTGGGTCTAATATTTCAATGGGATATCCGACCCCTGTATCCGACACGGTGATTTTTGCATACGGGTAATAATCAATCTCGAAATATTCTATTGCTACGGTAATATGAAGTGATTTACTCATATCAATTGCATATTTAATGGAATTCTCGACGAAGTTTTGAATTAGCATTGGAGGAATTAGCATATCCTCAATCAACTGATTGACGTCTAGATTATAAGTTATTTTCTCTTCATACCTTATCTTTTGAATTTCTAAGTAATTCAAAATATGTTTCATTTCATCGTTTAGGATTACAAAGTCGTCTTCAGCTCTAGCCATGTATCTGAAATATCCTGCAGAAAACTGAATTAATTGTTTAGCAGGAACAAGCTGTTCATTCACAATTAAATTATGAATCATATTTAGAGAGTTAATTAGAAAGTGCGGATTAATTTGTAACTGTAAATTCCGCAATTGAGATACTTGTAACTTAATTTGCTCTTCATATACGCTGATTTTTAAATCTTTGACTTCATTCATCATTTCGTTGAACGTATTATTGACGATCTCAAATTCATTCGAATTTCGCCGCTGATTGATTCTATAGTCGATATCACCCATTCGAATACGGCGCATAGCTTTTGTTAGGTTTTTCAATGGATCGATAACGATCAATTTCATCAACAAAATAAAAATAGGCACAAGCAAGATAAGTGAGATTGAGATCTGTAACACGTATTTTTGAATAAAAGGTAGGATACGAAGCAAATCCGTTCTCGGAAGAACTTCAGCCAATACTATATCTGCAACATTGGACTGTGTACTGATTAATATACGATCCGACGAAATCTTCTCAGCTGTTAGACTTACAGAAGAACTAGGGATGATCATAAGTTCGGAATTCTCAGGCTTAAATTTTTGTATTATTCTATCGTTTTGGGCATAGGCTCCTGCAACGATTTCGTTAACTCCATATGTGATATTGACCAAACTATCTTCATTCTCTATCTTTGTTAAGTGCCAGTTGGTCGTTGGGGATGAATGTGTGAAATCAATTTCTTTTGTTTGAGCAACTATATATTTTTTAATATGATCAATCTCATTTGGAGAAACGTCACTTTGACTGGCAACAATTAAATAGTCCTTACTTTTTACATAGACAAAAAGTGAGTCGATTAAGTTATTAGTCAGCAACTTATTTGATAAGTTGTTGTGAATCGCCATTTTCGAAAATGCAATGGTTGATTCGTCGTTACTGTTTGCCAAAGTGGCCGGATCACTTTGAAAAAGGACCAAGTCCAGTGCAGTAGTCATTGAACTTCTAAGTTGAACATCTATTTGTGTCAAATACGACTGCACCAAATTCATGTGAACGCCTTCTACTTGATCCAACAGAGAATCTCGCGCTTGATAGTTGTTATGAATGGTGAGCAAAACAAGTGGCGTAAAGATAACAAGAATAAGCATAAATATTTTAAACGATATGGAATTATAACTCATTTTCAATTCTTTGTACTTCATTTCATGTTGACCTCCGGCTAAGTATTAAAATCTATACTACGAAAGGCTGCGTCCCTTCGAATATAGGGGGCAGCCTTTCCATTCAAGTCATGCTTCGTGAGAATACAAACCGGAGGTCCTACCTCAGTTGGAACATGACTTATTTGTACTGATATAACTCTACACGTATCGCAGCCGGACTTCTTCCGATTTTAATCTTGTAAGCCCCCTCGTCACCATTAAGGACACGACCGGCGACCCATTGATCTTGAACAAACATTCCTTCTTCGATTTTCACATAACCTGTTTGCATCGGATTTGAGCGCTTCGGCAAAAATTCAATTGAAAAGCCTATTCCGACAAAAACAAACTCATCTTCTGAAACCTCAATTACAAGACCCCCAGATACAGGCTTGCCATCTGGCAGACGATTATAAGTTATTCTGATGTCATACTTAGAAAACGATAAAATGCATCCTGCTTCATGACCTTGAAGAAAGCCTGTCATTTTGCCTGTTCCGCGATACTTCTGGATAACTCCGAGCATATTACCTAGTAACTCATAGCTGCGCGCAAGATATGGACCTGTGCCATTCAAGACAAAGCCGGAGTTCTCAATATTGAGGGCCATCATAATAGTTGGATCAATATTATCACCATTTTCTGATGGTGCCATAAAATCTTCAATTCCGAAAGGCGAAAAGCAGAGAGCATCATGCTTGCCGAGCGCATAAAAAACGTTGGTAGCCGACGAAATATCCCTTCTTACTTCTGGAATAAATAAGGGGTTATCGTTGGCCGTATACTCCTCACAAATCTCAGCAAAGTTGGGCAAGTAGATATCCGGCGCATACAAGCAAATGGTAGGAGCTATTGCTTTCCATAACCTCATTACTTTAGCAATCGGTCCTCCACTCGGGTAAGTTCCGGGTCTCCAGGGGAATTGTTCTAACCAGGCGTTAACGAATAGTGGCAATGGGTAGACCTTGGCACCTGCACTCGCTATTCGTTCGATTGCTTGAGCATAATGATAAGCCATAAAATATTCCGCCGCGTCATCCGCAAATCCCTCCTTCCACGTACCGCTAACCCCATAGAGGGATTCAACAACGGCTGGCAGTGGACGATTGAATTCTGCGTTTGCAAAGTCTGAATAATCTCGGTCGCTTCCGAGAAACCCAATTTCATTCTCGACTTGAATCATAATGACGGTATTTCGATCACCGTCAACTTTCTTCAAGTGAGTCATGAATTGTGTAAATGCATTAGCGTCAGCTTCTACAGCCTTGTCACATAAAGGCGAGATGGTATCAGATGCTACACCATTAAAATGGACCGCACGGAAATAGGTTGAATAATCCTTCTTAACCCAGCCTGGAACATAACTAGAAATTCCATTCTTCCATAATCCGAACCACAGTAACACAAGACGCACATTTTCTGTCCGAGCCTGTTCAATAACTCCGTTGAGCAAATCAAATTCAAATTTCCCTTGTTCAGGCTCAATTAGTTCCCAGTAAACCGGCAAGATCACCGTATTAAGATGTAGATCTCTGAGATACGGCCATACCTTTTTATTCATATAGTCCAAATTTGAGGCACTTGAATTATGAAGTTCACCGGCTAATGCGATGTATGGTTTTCCATCGACATAAAGATTATACACTCCATTTTCTTTTATTAGTTTAGGTATCGGCATGAATTCATTTTCCTCCTTTGGAAATCAACCAAATAACTAATCATTCAATGCGTCACAAATGACAGCCTTGTAGGAAATGAGATGACTCTTTCCTGCTTCAATCATAATTTCGTAACGATTTCCGCCGATCGAGCGAACAACGCTATCAGGGCATTCGGGTAATTTGGCACTGACGAAGTTAAGTACTCCTGTCCCAAAGGTGCTTTCAACATGAATGCTTGAGCGGTTAACCTCAATGCTAACTTGTCCTTTGACGGTCGGTACCGTCCCTTTTATATACTCTAGACCGCCCAGGTTCGGTTGAATAAGATAGGTCTCATATCCAGGTGAAGTAGGAGTAACACCAAGAAAATATTTACCAAACAAGTAGACAGGTCCTGCTCCCCATGCATGACACAAACTCTTTCCATATGTTAGCCCGTACATTCCATAGTGGGCATCGTCTTCTAACGACGGATCGAACTCCTCCCAGAATGTCGTCGCTCCGAGATTGATCATGCCTCCCCAATAGGACAGAATCTCCTGCCTTACCTGATCATGCTGTCCTCCATCGCAGAGAACCGCCATCTCGTGAAATCTCATATACGGTGTTCGAATCTGCTGAACATCCGGATTAAGCATGACTTTACGAATAACACTGTCCCGTTGTTCAGGTGTGAGATAATTATAGGTCATGGCGAACATGCTCGCGTGCTTGGTTAGCGTAGGTTGCGTGACTCCTTTAACCCGGTGGTGCAGCAGGCCACCTTTATCTTCATCCCAGAATAGTTGAATCGTTTTTACTTTAATTTCTTCGGCAAGATTACTGTAGGATTCGGCAGCCGGTTCGTTACCGAACAGTCTAGCGAATATACTCATGGCTTCAAGACTCCGTACTAGCAAAAGCTGTATTGTGCTTACTGCACCTGTGTTTTTGAAATCTGCCCAATCAATAAACACCCAATCTTGCTGTCTGCCTTCGAGGAAGCCTTCCTCATCGCGTTGCTTGAGACAGAAATCCATTAAAGTTACAGCACGGTCGTAATATTGTCTGATGAAGTTAGAATCACCGGTATAAAGATAATAATCATAGAGGGAAATGAACCAATACAGTGAATAATCAAGAATCGTATTAATATGCTTGACGAACGGATCTTTGCCCCTCAACGCGATGAGTGTCCTGCGTGTTACATCTAGGTCAAAAAAGCTGTAATAGTTCATCAGAAACGCCTGGTAAGCATCGCCGGACCAGACCCAGCGATCACGTTTAATGCCATCAAGGAAAAACTCCCTGGTATTCAGATGCAGCGTATATAGCCCCATGTCGTAAATCTTGTTCAACTTCGAATCCGAGCATTCAAACGAGCCGCGGTATGTGAGCGGTACATATTCGTAAAGGAGTGAAATATGGTCCCAGCTAATTCCGTGATCTGCATGAATCCACACGTATCGAAAAGCCTTGGCGTCATCCAAAATAAGAATACCGTCCTTAGCATACGCAGCCTCATCACTAGCCACGAAGCAGTCCGTGTTGTAACATTCTTCGGTTGATAAAGCCTCAGCGATCGATTCCCCGTAAAAGACCTTCACGGAACCGGATCCTTTAAGATTGTGAAACCGCAGGTAACCGAATGTCTCTTGTCCAAAATCAAGCAGTTGGAAGCCATCCCGAAGTTCAACCGAGACCGGGTCCTGTGGGGTAACAGCCAGACGGAATTGCGACGGACGGTTTTCCGGCGAATCGAACTTCCAAGCCCCCACCGGTAACCAATCGTTCTGATAGGAACTAGCCTCCCAATTCGAGTCAGTTCGAATATTTACGCCTTCGATCAACAGCGCTGGTATTTCCACATCATTGAAAACACTAACAGTGATTTTATGTTTACCAGCCGGAAGAGTAATAACAGAATCATTCGAACGGTAGTTATCTTTCCCGTCAAGAAAGAGCGAGAACGTTCCTTCCGACGTAATTCTGATTTGTTCCTCCTGCGGCAGATCGTAGGAATATCGAAAACTAACGTTAGAATAATGACGGTCAAGCCGCCAAAATGCCGGATACATGACCCCCCGTGCCCTACGTTTGACAGACATCTTTTCATGCAGCCGAATTTCGAAGTCTCCTGGATACCAGATCCAGGTTGCAGCATTCTTTTTTGTGTACTGCTCCAATTGGATAACTCCTTTCACTTTTTCTAAGTATGATTGTATAATAATCGCATGAAATCCAGGACAGGGAGAAATGACATCTATGCTTATATATAGTGACAAAACCATTGACGAAATGCCGAAAAAAGCTGCAAAAGCAACAGTCCATCACTCACTGGTCTCTGAGCATTTTCTCGGATCGTTCCCCCTTTTCGTGAATCGTTGGAAAGAAGGCTTTGACCTTCGGGAACATGACCACGAGTACCTTGAAATTATCTATGTAATGACAGGAGAAGGTTATCATTACATTGGAAATAGCGTAGAGCGGACTTCAACAGGTTGCCTATATATATTACCTGTCGGTACTTCCCATATAATGCGTCCAAGCGACTCGTCGGGAAAAAACAGACTTATTGTTTACAACCTCTGTATTCGTCCGGAATTTATAGATTTGCTTAGAAATTGGTTAATGCAACTCGGTACCAGTAGCGAGTTACTTTCAATTTTTAGTGGCAAACCAGGGAGTCATTTTGCGGTTAAAGACAAAGCTGTGCAGTTTGGAGGTGCATTTGAAAGATTACATCAGGAGTTCGAGGAAATGAAGCCGGGGTATGAGGCAAGCATGTTCTCAATTCTTTTGGAACTAACGGTAGGAATTAATCGTCTGTTAGAACAAAAGACATTCAATGGAGGCGGTACCAAGTTAAGTGGACAGAGGCGTGCGGAGATGTCAGCTATACTTGACTTCGTAAACAATCATATTACGGAGCCGCTAACCTTGGAGCGTTTGGCTGCAGATACCGGAATTAGCAACCGACATCTCATTCGCTTGTTTCAACAGCTGACGGGGATGGGGTTTTCAGATTATCTGCAGTATAAACGAATTAAGCTTGCATGCCACTTGCTAATTGAGACAGATCTAAGAATAGAAAATATTTCTAGAAATATTGGATATCGTAGCTTGACGCATTTTAGACAGGTGTTTCGTAAAATTACTGGAACAAGTCCAAACAACTATCGACGAAGCGAATAATATCAGGAAGTTGCTACGTTCATGTCCAAATGAGAGCTTGACTATAGATATAATCTCTGTTCGCGCATATAAACAGGGTACTTTCTGAGAAATCTTTGCGTCAGTTCCTGCGTCTAGTTTGTTGAAAAATGGATTTCATACACTTCTTTATTTTAACCCCAAAATTATAAGTACCGGAATGCATAGAGA
This sequence comes from Cohnella cholangitidis, assembly GCF_014107495.1. GTDB lineage: Bacteria > Bacillota > Bacilli > Paenibacillales > Paenibacillaceae > Cohnella > Cohnella cholangitidis. The sequence continues at coordinate 5,336,006 of NZ_CP041969.1, read as the reverse complement.
CTGTTCCTTTCCTTTTCCTTTCCAAGCCTGAAGTAAGCCAATGACAATTAATTGCCTGAATCGATTTATTTATTGAAGTTGCATTTGAGACTTAAAAAACGACCATTCATGGTAGCAACTACCTTAATGATCGCTTTTTGTTCAAAACCTTGTATAAATATACATTCTAATGAATTGTGGAATTTTTCGTCTAATCAATTTTGGAACAAATCTAAAGAATTATGGAATATCACATAAAAAATAACAAAAAGAAGAGAGGGAATCATCCCTCTCTTCTTCTTCTTATGAACACTTGCTATATCCGCAGTTGCCGCAAGTTTTGCATCCCTCTACGTTCAGCAACGAAGCCGATCCGCATGATGGACACAAATCCTTCGACGTATACGCGATTCTCGATTTGTCCGAGAGAACGTTGTAAGCCGTTGCCGCGATCGGAGTTTCGCTTGCCGCCGCGTGCTCGTGATCGACGATGCCGGCATGGGTTTCAAGCGCCTGCGCGACCGCATCGGCGATCGACTCGACTCGATTCGGGCCGAAGCCGACCGCTCCTGAGCCGCCGATGCCTTTCAGATGTTTCACTAACAATTGAACCTTATCTCCGTGATCGCCGTAACGCAAGAACAGCGAGCAGACGCGGCCGAGCGCTTCCGCCATGGCGAAGACGTCGGAACCGGCCTTGCCGACGTTCAGGAAGATTTCTCCCGGCGTGCCGTCGATGTCGTTAACGGTAATATACGCCATTCCGAACGGCGTGTTGTACTTATATGTCGCGCCGCGAAGAATTTTCGGACGGCTCTTATATTGCTTGTCGAACACTTGCTTCTGTTCCGGCGTGACGCTCACGTTGAGCGCGGCGCTCAACGTCTCCGCCGGAGTCGCTTCCGCGACCGCTGCAGGAGCAGCCGGAGCTTCCACTGCCGCTTCCGCCTTCGCCTCTTCCTTCTTCTCGTCCTTAGCCGTGCTAAGAACTTGAACGTCGCGGCTGCCGTCGCGGTAGATCGTTACGCCTTTGCAACCGAGTTCGAACGCCATCTCGTACAGCTCCGCCGTCTCTTCGACCGTGAAGTCGGACGGGCAGTTCGCCGTCTTGGAGATGGAGCTGTCGACCCAACGCTGGATTGCGGCTTGCGCGCGGATATGATCCTTCGCGGACAGATCCATCGCGGTTACGAACCACTCCGGAAGAGTCTCGCCCGGATGCGCGTCCTGCCACTCTTGAGCGATCGGAACGTATTGCTTGTCGAAGCCCAACCGGCTTTGACGGAAAAATTCGAAAGCGAAGTATGGCTCGATTCCCGTGGACGTGCCCACCATCGTACCCGTAGAGCCCGTAGGCGCTTGGGTAAGAACGGTTACGTTGCGCATGCCCCGCTTGGACACGGCTTCTCCGACTTCCGGATAGACCTCGACCATATTTTTCATGAACCCGCTTTGCAAGAACGGCTCGGCCTCGAATGCAGGGAACGAGCCCTTCTCCGCCGCGATCTCCGTCGATGCCAAATACGCCTCGCGAGCCATGAATCCGTACAATTTATCAAGGAAGTCCATGCTTTCCGGGCTTCCGTAACGAACCTCAAGCCGAATCATCAGCTCGGCAAGCCCCATCGTACCGAGACCTACGCGTCGCTCGTTCTTTTGGTTTTTCTCGTTTTCCGGGAAGTGGTACGGCGTCTTGTCGATAACGTTGTCCAAGAAACGAGTCGAATAACGGACGACGCGGGACAATTCGTCCCATGCCACGTCGTGTTTGTCCGCATCGTAAAACTTGGATAGGTTAATCGCCGACAGGTTGCATACTCCCCACGCCGGCAAACCTTGCTCGCCGCACGGATTCGTACAAATAATCGGGTTGAAGTACCAGCTGTTGGACATTTGGTTGTAGTATTCCATGAATACGACGCCCGGCTCGGCAGACTTCCATGCACCCTCGATGATGCTCTTCCACACGTCGCGCGCGCGAACGGTCCGATAATGAACGACGTTCTTGCCGAGTTTCTTCCATTTATCCAGATCGCCGTCCCATAGAACGTCGTATTCCGGGTCCTTGGAATCCGGGAACACCAAATCCCAGTTCGCGTCTTCCTTAACCGCCTTCATGAAGGCGTTGCTTACGCATACGGACAAGTTAGCGTTCGTCACTTGACCCATCGTCTGCTTAACGGTGATGAAATCCTCGACGTCGGGATGCCAGTCGTTAATCATGAGCATCAACGCTCCGCGACGGCTTCCGCCTTGCTCGATCAAGCCTGTCGTGTAGCTGAACAATCCGCCCCAGGATACGGCGCCGCTGGAGGAACCGTTAACGCCCTTGACGATCGAACGGCGAGGCCGAAGCGAAGACAAGTTAATGCCGACGCCGCCGCCTCGCGCCATAATTTCGGTCATTTCGGACAGCGTCTGCATGATGCCGCCGCGGCTGTCATGAGGAGACGGAATTACGTAACAGTTGAACAACGTCAACTCGTCGCTTGCTCCCGCCCCTGCCGCGATCCGTCCGCCCGGAACGAGCTTCCAATCGTCGAGTAACCAGCGGAATTTCTCCGACCAATCTTTTTGCTTCTCGGGGGAATCTTCCACGGATGCCATAGCGTTGGCGAGCCGCGTCCACATTTCCTCCGGCGTCTTCTCAATAGTTAACGTCAGCTTCTCGACGGTAGATTGCACTAACTCTCCGTTCCGCAGCTTAACGGTTACGTTCTGTCCTTCGCGTTTGATAACTTCCCCAACGTCTTTGGCAGGAAACTTAGGATCATCCTTCGTGAGCACGAGGACGACGTCCCCTACTTTCGTTTCATTGGTATCGGCATTCTTCCATGCATAGCGATCCAAAAATATTTTCTCGCTTAATCCTTCCAACCGTCTTGCTTGCATCGTTTTCAATCCGGTACACCCTCCCGAATATCAGAATAAAAGCGCATTCCATACGGCTCGCAGCACGTTTCGTGTATGTAAAATCGTACAACATATTGTGTGCGAATACTATTATACTACACCACATCTGGTGCTTCCATAGGACATATAGCACAAACCTCGAAAAACCGCGAATGAGCTAGAATCCGCTCGATTCGTCGGAATCTTCCCCAGTTATTGGCACATGGTTTTGAATCCGTCCCGTTTGCTCATACTAGGGAATAGACATGGCATTCCATCGTGATTTACAGCCTTTCATATACATGCTTAGCTTACGCTCGAAACGACAAATTTTCTCTCAGGAGGAACTCAGTTGCAAATCCCTTTCTCTTCTCCTGCCGGCCCTCCGTCCGGCGCGGCTTCACCAGATGCTCCTATGTCGCCCGAGCCGCTTACGGTAACCGATATCGAGGAAGGAGCTACGCCATCGGTTCCTCATCTCTTCAAATCTCCTGCCGGCAACTCCCCGGATCTCGCGCCGCGCAAGCTTCACCCTCTCGTAGAGATGCACGTGGACCGAACGGCTTTCGAAGAGTTGGAGCGCCGAGTCGAACGCAACGGTCCTTGGGACGATTGGTCGTTGTATCAGCTCGCGCTCGAAGCGGAGGAAGCGTCGCTCGTAACCGACTTCCACGCTTTGCAATGCCTGACTCTTTTGCCACATTTCGAACCGTTGCCCCACCAAATCGATACCGCGCGCAAAGTACTCCACGAGATGAGGGGTCGCGCGATCTTGGCGGACGAGGTCGGATTGGGAAAAACGATCGAAGCCGGCCTCATTCTGAAAGAATATTTAATCCGCGGCTTGGTGAAGAAGGTTCTTATCCTCGTCCCGGCTTCTCTTGTGCTGCAATGGGTTCGCGAGCTTAACGGCAAATTCGACATCCCGGCAGTAGCGCAGCGTAAGGCGTATACGTGGGACAACGATATCGTCGTCGCTTCGATGGATACGGCCAAGCGGGATCCGCATCGCCAACTGCTGCTCGACAACGAGTTCGACCTCATTATCGTCGACGAAGCCCACAAGCTGAAAAACAAACGTACCGGCAACTATCAGTTCATCAACGAGCTGCGCAAAAAGTATTGTCTGCTGCTAACCGCCACGCCGGTCCAGAACGATCTTTCCGAGCTCTATAATTTGATTACCCTGCTCAAGCCCGGCCAACTCGGAGGCGAAGGCGACTTCGCGGCGAACTTCGTAGCGGACCGCAGAGTTCCGAAGAACGAGGCCAAGCTGCATGAGGCGCTCGGGCAAGTGATGATCCGCAATCGGCGCAGCGACGGCGGGGTCGAGTTCACGAAACGTATCGTGACCAACGTTCCTCTCCGCCTGTCTCCCGAGGAGATGGCGCTTTACCATGGCGTCACCGACTATGTCCGCAAGCATGCCACGACGGAGAATGGCGACTTGACGAGCATGCTCTCGTTAGTAACCCTGCAACGCGAAGTATGCTCGAGCCGCGACGCCGTGTTCCTCACCCTTATTAACCTGTTCAAGAAAACATCCGAAGACTCCCCTTTGCGCGCCCGAATCTGGGAGCTCGTAGAGCTCATTCGCAGCATTAAGGCGAATACGAAAGCGGAGAAGACAATCGAGCTTATCCGGAACATGAACGACAAGGTGATTATTTTCACGGAATACCGCGCGACCCAAGAATATTTGCTTAAGTTTTTCAAGGAACACGGGCTGACCGCCGTTCCATACCGCGGCGGCATGAACCGGGGCAAGAAAGACTGGATGATGGATCTATTCCGCAGACGCGCTCAGGTCATGATCGCTACCGAAGCCGGGGGCGAAGGAATCAATCTGCAATTTTGCCACCATGTCATTAACTTCGACCTTCCATGGAATCCGATGCGGGTCGAACAGAGGATCGGCCGGGTCCACCGTCTAGGACAGACGGAAGACGTTCAAATCTATAATCTGTGCACCCTGGGAACGATCGAAGAACATATCGTACACCTGCTCCACGAGAAAATCAATATGTTTGAATTGGTTATCGGGGAGCTCGACGAGATTATCCAGCACTTCGAAAAAGAGGATTCGTTGGAGCACCGATTAGCCCAGATGGTGCTGGAATCCGCGGACGGCGAAGAATTGCAGAAGAAGATCGACGGACTCGGAGACACGTTGCTCGCAACGAAAAATCAACTGCATCGGGGGAATCAACCATGAATCCCAAACAAGTCCAGAAATTCGTCGTCTCCTATTTGGACTCTACCGGATGCCACTTTATCGAGAAGAGCCTTAGCCAAGTTACGGTCAAGCTGTCGCCGGACGCGGATCGGGCGCTATCGAACCGCCCTTATTATTGGAGCTTCATCGACCGGACGGGAGCCGTTCCGGAAACGATGACCTACCGTTGGTCGTTCGAGAGCCCTTCCATGGCGGATCGGGCAAACGCGTCCCCCGTCTCTTACGTGATGACGGAATCGGGCAGAGTCATTCAAGAAGACGTGTATTTCGGTTCGAGAAGACTGTATCAGCTATTCGGCTCGGCCTTGCTTGGCGGACGATGCGTCACTCTGTTCGAAGAGCCGCCGCGCAACAGAATCGATCCGCTGAGCTCCCATCCCTATACGGCATGGCTTGGCGTCAACTTCAAAGTCGGGTTCGAATGCGACATGAAACGCGAGGAACTGTACGGTTGGGGAATCTCCCTGGCGACCGGGGTTATTAACGAGAAGTTTATGGAAACGCTGAAAGACAGGCGGTTGACCCCTCGTCTTCCTTCCAATGTTCATCTGTTGAAGAATGGATTGTCTCTGCGCAGAGGAATGAATCAGTTAGAGCTGTCGATGGAACGCAAGCTCAAAAATACCGATTTCAGCTGGGCCGCGGAAGCGGAGCAACGACGTCAAGACGAGCTTGAACGGATCCGGCAATACTATCGTCCGATGCTCGATAACATGACGCATCCCGACCAGACGGAACAGAAGGAGGCGCTATCCGCCCGATTCCGGCAAAGAGAAGCCGAGATCGATTGGCAATATCGTCCGAGAGTATCCGTAACCGTCATGAACTGCGGAATTTTTCACCTTCCCGGCATACATTAGATGCCGGGAGCGGAAAAACGCCCATAATCGGCAAAATTAGAACCGGGAATCGTTCTAGGCGCTGACACGTTATAACAGCCTCGGCAGAGCCAGTCCTTTACAATTAGAGCGAAAATGCGTCAATCCTTACCTTACTCCAACAAAATGCAGGTGATGAGCCTTGTCCGTCCGTCCGCAATCCTTCAGGCCGCGAGCGCGAACATTTTTGCTTGCCGCGATGCTCTTTTCATTGTTTATAGGCTCGTTCCCAATGCAACCGATCGCCGCGGCATCCAACGAACAAGCCGATCGGGACCCCAATCCCTCGAAGCTGGAACGGCAAGTTCGGGAATGGGTTGCCCGTCTCTCGGAGCAAAAGCCTTTCAAAGCGTGGCAAACGGCCGATCCGCAGATCGAAGCGCTCGGACCGGGCACGCACAGCTGGCTCGTTTTATTTACGAAAGAAGGCAAGGATATCGGATATATGGTCGTTCATGCCGTTACGGACGGGTCTTTCCAACTCGGGGAGTACGGCGTAGGTCCTTACGCGCTATTCTCCCAGCAACGATTGAAGCAATCGCTTGTCGAGAACGGCTTGCTATCCGAAGACGACCAACCGTTCTCAGCGGTCAAGCATTACGTTCACCCGTTCGCCGCCGCATGGGAAGTGTCGGTCGGCAAGGAAAAAGTATGGCTGGACGCCAAAACCGCGGAGCAGTTACCGGTAGACGGCATGCAATGGAAGATCATGTTTCCCGAATCCGATTCCTCCTTGGGCTTAATCGTTAAAGAGGAATTGAAACCAGCTAAACTCCGGCTTAACGAACCGTTCGATGTCTACGAGAGGCTCCCTTGGCTCACCAAAGAGGCGCCTTTCCCCGCGAAAGACGCCTCCAAATTGCAGCAAAGATTAAACGACAACCAGCAATTGCGCTATGTAACGGAGCCGTTCGGCGATACCATGCTTTACGCTGTTCCGGTCATCGGTTATCAGCGTTGGTCGAACGGCCGCTTGGATATGGCGATGGATATGGAAGGAATCCGGTTCATCCCCGTAAATACTTTGCTTAAGAACGGTCTCTTTTATCGATAAGAAGTCGAATCCATGGAACGCGCCTCCGGGTGCGTTTCGTTCTTTCCGTGCGTTCTTGCGCCCCACCACATCATAAGCCCCAGCGGAGCAAGTCCGAACCATCTCGTTAACCACGGCTCGCGGCTCGCTTTTCTGCTCGGCTTCGTTTCCTCTTCTTCGGACGGGTCCATGTATTTAACGACCTTCTCCGTCACGTACTTCAAGTATTCAGAGCTATCCATCAATAATCGCCTCCTTGGCTATAGCATGCCCGAAACTGCCGCTTCGCAATCCCGTCCCGCTACCGAAAGCAAAACGTTCCTTGCTTCTTGTATGAGGCTGACGGATTTGTGCCACGCTAACGTTTGAAGGGATGTATTCCATCGAGACGTAATGAATGAACGGAGGCGAAGCCGAATTGTATCGCGTTATGTTGATCGCGATCGCTGTCCTCATGCTTACCGGCTGGCAACGCGGATCCGAACCTCCGCACGTGAAGAGAGCGTTGCCTACCGCGGACGTGATCATCGATGCCGGCCATGGGGGAATCGATAGCGGAACTTTATGGAACGACGTTTATGAGAAGGATATTAACTTGGCGATCTCCCGCAAGCTTTATTTGCTGCTTCGCAGCCAAGGCCTCAAAGTCATACTTAACCGGACCGGCGATTACGCTCTTAGCGACGACAACCGCTGGCATCTTACCCGGTCGAGGCATCGGCGCGATCTGTCCCAACGCCGAGGCTTATCCGACGAGATCGGTGCTTCCGTATTCGTTAGCATCCACGTGAACTGGTCCAAAGGAAAGAAAAGAGGACCGCTCGTCATTCATCAGGACGAAGGCCGCAGCGCCGTTCTGGCAAGCTTGATCCAGAACAGCTTAAATCAGCAGCAGAACAAGTTTCGCCTGCCGCAAGTGGCTAACAAGTATTATTTGCTTAATCAAGTACAAGTGCCTAGCGTAATCGTGGAGACGGCTTTCCTGAACGATCCGGACGATCGGACGATGCTGACTTCTGCCCCCGGACAGAACCGGATTGCCGCCGCCATCGCAAGCGGCATCGTCGGTTACTTTTCCATTTGCCCTTGATTGAACGGCTCGGGCATCGGAAGCAGCTGCGTCAATCTGACGAATACGGCTTTGCTTTGCAATTCCGGAATGACATTCTTCAGCACCTTGGAGGTGTGAAGACCAGGCGCTCCGACATGTCCGATGACGATGCAGCGTTCGTTCTTCGTCAGAAATTTCTTTACGACGGAAATCTGATGCAGCACGTGGTTCTGGGTGTAGACGTCATCCAGGAAAACATCGTTATGCAGCGTGGCAACCCCTACCTCTTCGGCGATCTTCGGAACGACGGTTTTATAGGAAGTGCGGCTATCGAGGAAAAACAACCCTTTTTCCTTGCATACCTGCAGCACGACCCGCATGACCCGCTTATCCGCCGTCGCTTTGGAACCCATATGGTTGTTCATCCCGATCGCGTGAGGAACTTCCGCAATCGCCGCTTCGACCCGTTTGCGGATTTCCTCGTCCGTCAGATCCGTCGTTATCGCGCCTGGGCCGAGCCAGCTTCGCAAGCCTCTGACCGGTTCCATCGGCAGATGGACGATGACGTCATGGCCCTTAAGATGAGCTGCTTCCGCATCCCGCTTCGTCGTGGGGAGGAAAGGCATGACGGCGACCGTCAGCTTGATCGGCAGATCGAGCATTTGCTCCGTCCCTTTCATTCCGTTACCGAAATCGTCGATAACGACGGCTATTTGCCGGGATATGGAATTGGCCGACCTGTTCACCTCTAAGGGGTTCAATTCGTCCGCTTGGGCCGGATTAGCCCCGCGCAGCAATCCCGCGCACAGGATAACCGCCATTGTAAATCGGATCGTTGTCTTCTTCCTGTTCATTTTTGCAAAACCTCCATCATGTACGGTCGGTCATTCATTCGACTCTTCCACACAGTATGGAGTTAAATGGTAAAATTTATGCCGCTCAATTCGCCGGATGCTCCAGAACTTCGCGGCAAAAGGAAACCAATTCCATCCTGTCGATCGCGTCGGGCAGGAGAGCGGACCGCGAGCATACGGCGACTAGATAATGTTGGTCCCAATCGTACAGTTTGCAGTAATAATCCCCTTCGTCTTCGCCAATGCCGGAATCTAGCGTCGGAACCCCGCTTGTCAAATCGAACGAGAACGTATTCAGCGGACGCGACAGCCCTTTACCGATTGCCTTGATATAGCTTTCCTTCAAAGTCCATAACTTGAAAAACAGCTCCAACCTGCGAGAATCTTCAACCGCCATGAGCTGAGCGAATTCGGACGGGTGGAAAAATCTCCTGGCGATATTCAATTCCATCGGCCGAACTTGTTCCACATCGACGCCTACTTCGCGATTGTCGCATGCGCATACGATCCATTCCCCGGAGTGGGAGACATTAAAGTGGATCCCCTCCGAATGAGGAAGCACCGGTTTTCCGAATGCGTTATACGCCATGGCGATGTCCCGATTCGCGATTCCTAGCCGGCTAGATATTTGCCTTCGCATCATCAAATCCCCGATCAACGTACGTTTGGCATCTTCCCGGTTGCCGCGCTTCGCGATTCTTTCCCTTTTCGTTCCGTCTAAGTAATCGAGAAGCCGGTTGAACAAGGCATCGTCAATTTCGTCCGTTAACTTTATGGCTTGAACCTCTAGCGTTGTTTCCATATGACCGCCGCCGCCTCGAAGTCGGCCACGGTTCTGAAGCTTTCCAGGGCGAGATCGTTATCCGGAATCGTTAATCCGAGCTCTTCTTCCATTAGAAGCACGATTTCGACGAAAGTCATGGAATCGAAATCCAAATCGCCCATATCGGTATCCTTAGACAACGTCATCCGTTCCTTCTTGCAGACCCGGCTGATAATATCCAAAATTTTGTCCTGTGCGTCGCTCATAACGCAGCCTCCTTATTTAATCGCGTGAATGAGATCGATCAACAGCCTTTCTTCTATTTCCGGCATATCCAGCAGGCTTGATAAAAACGAAAAATCGTTTCTGGAGCTCAGCTTGTTTTTAATCTGCAAGTTCCTTAACGTGACCGATTGCTTCCTCAGTTCGCGGAAACGCCTGTCGAATTGGGCGTAATCCTTTTCTCCGATCAGCCCGATGTCGAACAAATATTTGCAGCGTTCAACCATGGCGCTTTTATGCTCGTATAAAATTTGCAGCGGTCTCAGGTCGTACCGGTGAGGTTCTTCTCTCAAATTCGCGTGCAAAGAGGCATAACAATCCAGGCCGTAAGCAAAGGAAGCGGTCGGATTATTGAAATACGCGAAGTGAACGGATGAATTCGTTGATCTCACATAGTCCCGCAGCGACTGGACCACGAACCCCGCATCGAATTGATAAGTCTCGTCGGGAGAACCGCCTCGAATTTTCTCCACGTGGTACAAATAAAAGGATTTGTAGAACTTCTCTATCGGACAAGAGCGGTATGCGGCCAGAAACTCCTCGTAGGAGAGAACGGATGTCGCGAAAAAACGGCCGTTAAATCCGAACAGATCAAAGCTTTCATTGTCGGCATCGTAGCCGAAGATCAAATTGTCGTGATAATAGTCCCTCTCCCGGTAAGGAGCCCGATTAGGGACATAAAATTCGTTCATGAACAGATCGACGTAAAAACCGTTGTCGATGCATTGAACGATGAACCGGATCAAGTCGTCGCCGGATAACCAGGATAGCAGCTCCCGCCGTATCACTTGCGAGAACAACCAAGGATTGTTCAGATAATAATTGTAATCCTTCTTCACGGCGATGAAGAAGTCGAACGGCACGCCGGCTTCCGTGGAAAAGTCTTTCTTGCAGCAGGTTTGAATATAGTTGCTGTAATACCAAGGCAAATAATCGTCGTCCACGGAAAGGATCGCAAGCGCCTTGGCATGCGACGCGTAACCGCATATGGAAGGCGAAGGGTTAAGGAACAGCTTGTTCCGTTTCAAACCGAATTCCCTCCCGTCTGCGGAACATCGTAAAACGCTTTGATCTGGTTGATGCAGGCGCTCACGCCCAATCCTTCGATTCCCGCTTCGCGATCGGAACTTCCCGCGCAGCCCGTCGTATGGAACATGACCCAGGTCGCTTTCTGCGCGGGGAACCGGACGTCTTTGGGAGTCCCGTCGGTCGGAATACCCTCTGCTTCGACGGAATAGCCGCTGCTGAAGATTAACCGGCCGCCGTTAAGGTTCATGTATTGGTTCGGCGAATCCCTGATCACGATTCGATTTACCGTTCGCGCGCTTTCCCATTCCAACTTCACCCATGCCGAATTCGTTTCGCCTTCCGCCCGCCATTCCGTGTAGAACAGTCCATCGTTAATATTCGAGGCGGGGTATCTGACTTCCGACGATGAAGCGGTTACGACCGCGCTTAACGCCAAATCTTCGCAACCTAGCGACGGATCGCGTACGGATGCGGTTGACCCGGAGACGATGTCCTCAAGCTCTTCGGCTAATTGCCGTTCCAGCTTCGCTTGCTCTCTCACCAATTTCGCTAACGAGGCGTTCGCTCCCGTATTTTTCGTCATGTAGCTTTTCAACAGCTTGTTCTTGAATACTTGCCACTTGTTGATTCCGACCTCGAAACGGTCGTGAAAGGCATGCAGTTCCTCGTCATTATGCTTGACGGCGAGATGATGGATGACGTTCAGAAACTTCACTCTGCCCATAATGGCCGTCTCGATGCTTAAATACAAGGAAGACTTCCATATGCTGTTGATGTCGTCGAACTCCTTCGTAAGATCCATGTCGTTCTCGATATCGTCGGCGAACGACTCTAACGCCTTAAAACTGCTTTGGCTTGGGCTTTGCCCCTCTCCGCGCAGCGTCGCGATCGTCCGGCTTAAGGAATCGCGCCAATTCGATTGCGAGGCCGCATCGGACGAAAGAGATCGGGAAAAGACGAGAAGAGTAGAACCGAAGCCCTTCCGATAATGATCAAGCGGAAGCTCCAATTCGTGAAAAATGCCATGGAACGGATCGATGCAAATCAGGTTGTCGTTCGATTCGTCGAATCCGATCGCGATACAGGCGTGATAAAGGAAATGTTCTTTTTGATAGATGTGATCCCATGGCGCCCAGAAACCGTCGATATAAATAGCGACCGGTTTCCTGTCGGCGATCTCCTCCTTGATCTTCGCGATCGCCTCATCGAAATGCGCGTACCTGAGCGCTTTGACCTCGATGCCGACGGAATCCCGGAAACGGTTCACTTCATAGGTCGTCGAATACCGGATCCGGTCGCCGAGCTTCTCATCGGCTTCGTCTTCCCGTCTTCTGTATTCGAACCTCCAACTCTCCATAAAGCCTAATAGGTATTCCAAATCCCACCAGTTGGCGACCGTTATGATCGTATCCTCGTAACAGGTAGCCCCGAACAGATGAATGGGAGTAATGTCCAGTTTCAGCACGGTTCGTTCCCCGCTTTCTCCAACACCAGCAAAATACATCTCGTATTCTGATCCGGATTCTGGATATCGTATTGATATTTTCGCCAGTAATGCAAGGAAATGAGGCTGGACACGAACGGGATCTTGATCTTTTTGAAAAACTCCGTGTATTTCTTGACGTGATGAATATTCTCCGTCAGCACCCCGTCGACGAGTTTTAATTCTCCGATCGGCCTTTCCGCGAAATACTTGATTTCTTTCGTTCGCAGTCCGGACGGAACGATGATCCGTTGCTCCAGCGTTTCCTTGTTATATCGGTGCTGGTAGAACACCTTCCCCTTCTCTTCCGACCAATATGGCGCGTCATGATATTCGTCGACGGCATCGGAATGGAACGGAAGCGTGAAGATCGCAAGCCCGCCGGGCTTTAGTACCCGCGCGATTTCCTTCATGGCGATATCGTCGCTGAAAATATGCTCGATCACGGAAATGGAGAAGACATAGTCGAACTCCCCGTTCTCGTATTTCAATTTCGTTGCGTCTGCCGTATCGTTAATGAGGTTTTCCAGGTTCAGGTGCTTTTTGATATTCTCGTAATCCGGAATAAAATAGTCCAGCAGATCCGTCGAATGAATGTCCGATCGGCTTGTCGAAGCCAAGTACAGGGAGGATAGCTTCGGGCTGCCGATATCCAGAACCTTCTCTCCCCCTTTGAGCCTAATATAGCTCAGCGCTTGAGGAATCTCCTGAATCCGCCAATAATCCATCGGTTCCATGACGAATCCGATGATTTCTTTCGTTCTGAGCAGCTTAGGTTTATAAAGCGATTTGACGATCAGCTTCATGACGAATTTGTATATGTCGGTCCTCAATCGTACGACTTCCATCACACCGGGCTCCTTTGTTACCGCCTAATCGTCGGTTAGCTTTAACAGCCACTGAAGTTCATTCCTCAAAAATCGATAAGGCTCTTGGCCAAACCATTCCAGCGACGCGGAATGGGCGTATCGGGCTTGCCGCAATGCGCGAATGACCGGAACGAAATCGACGGCGCCTTCCGCAAGGGAAACCATTCCCTCCCGGCTTCCGCTTGGCGAATAGACGTTGCTCGGATCGAACACTTGCAGCTTGTCTCGCGACCGCACGTTCTTCAGATGATAATTCATCGTCCACGGTTCGAGCTCCCTCATCGCCGCGAGCGGTTCGCAGCCCGCTTCCCATAAATGCAGGATATCTAAGTTGATGCCGAGAAAGTCGTGTTCCGTTTGACGGATCAACCGGAGCGTGGACGCCAATCCGTCGGCGAACGTGTTGGGGTGCGTCTCGATAATCGTATAAATCCCGTACTCGGCCGCCGTTCGGGCCAATTCCCTTACATAACCCGTACACGTCTCCCAATCTTGCTCGGTGGCCGAACCGCTTGGCCGATTGCCGGCGAATATGCGAATTTTGTTCGTTTCGAACAATCGGGCCAACGAGATCAAGCGAGCCCATTTCAATTTCGCCCCGATGAACGACTCTTCTCCCGCGGCGAGGTCCACGTAATCGCTGATCATCGATACGGCTATCCCCGATGCCGCATCTCCTTGACCATGCGCGCCAAGTCCAACGGGTTGCTGCGGTAGAGAGATTCTGCATGGATGCCCCATAGCTCGATTCCGGAGAAGCCCGTCCGTTGCGCGAAACCGACAAGGTCCCGAAAGGAAACCAGCTCATGGCGAAAGGAAATGGAGCAAACGTTATAGCGCAACCCGTTCACGACCCTTTCCGTTAATGAACCTGAGGCATTCCAGCTCTAACGTCGCGTTCTTTTCCAACAACCGTTGTATGGCGGCCGTTAACTCGGGATTTTGCGGACTTCTCTTCAACTTTACGAGCGCGAAATTAACGGCCGTCCACCCCTTCGCGATCTCGTCCAAATACGCATCGCCCTGCGCCATTTCGTCCTCGGTCATCAGATCGAGCTCGCGGAAGCATTGCCACACCCTCTCGCGGGCTTTCACGATCGACGATAGGGTAATGTTGTTGCGCTCGATCCAAGCCGCGCGGTATTGCTGCGTCATGCTTGCGCTATCGGCAACGTCTTGGGCGAACAGACGGAACGCTTCGCGTCCGGTTTGCCCGGCGCCCCGCTCATATTTCATCAGATTATCCGCGGCTTCCCGATAGAAGATGGCCTTAGCGGAAGGGAGGTCTCCTTTGCTTGAAGGAATGCACGCATAATAGTTCAATTGCCCTTCTTCTACGGCAGCCGCCAACAGCTCGCGCTCGTTCATTTCGCCTATGAAATCCGCGATCGGATCGATAACCGAGAAAGTATCCGTAGCGCTTCGGTAACCGTATACGAGAATAAAGTGAAGAAACTGATGCGACTCGAGCCCAAGCAGGTTGCCCGGGAAAAAGGAAAGACGGGACGCGCGGCACGCTAGGAGAACCCACCCCCCGCTCTGCAGCAATGAGACGATGTCCGGCGCCCTTCCCGTGCATTGCCTCATCTCGATGCCGTACGCGTATTCAAGATTGAGGTCGGTCATGTTATTGTCCGGCATCAGCGTATTCTCGTAATAAACCAGATTCCAGTGACCTAGCAGGAAATAACGATAGTCCAATCCGCTAATATGCAGTCCCGTCATCAGACACGATGCTACGCATTCCACCGCCGCCAACTTCTTGATGTCGCCCGAAGTTGCTTGCGATTGCAAATTCATTCGCCTATCTCCCCCTTTCTAAGAAACAAGACTGATAAACGGTTGAAACTTGCCGCTGACGGGATGGGGATCGATAGACGGAACCCGCTCGATCCCGATGGTCAAGTCTTCCGTAAAAAGGCATTGCCTCAAGAGGGTTTCCAGCCGCGTTGCCGCTGCCGTTAACATGTCTTCGGACACGTCGCCGGAGACGATGTATAACCGGAACGACGTATACGATCGCTGAACCATCTGGAATTGCTTCACGTCCATTTCCATTGCCATCTGCCGGTAGAAATCGTCGAAATATCGAAAGATCGAGGCGTCTACCGTTCTATCCTTCAATTTGATCTGGGACGAACGGAAGGGAAGCAGCTCCAGCAATCGCGTACCGGACGCGGGATCTCGAAATACGCGCCCAATGTCCCCCGTGCGGTATCGAATGAAAACCATACTTTTCATCACGAGAGAAGTAATGAGAAGATCTCCGATTTCTCCTTCCGGCAACGGCGTACCGGTCGTGGGATCGACCGCTTCGACATGTACGACCTGTTCGTCGATCTCCAGCTGGCCCCGGTCGTTCGAGAACGCGATCAGCCACATCTCTTCCATGCCGTAATAATTCAGAACGGGAACCTTAAACACTTCCTCGATCCTCTTCTGCTGCGCCGGATGCAAGATTTCCCCCCAATTTTGCGCGAAGAGCAAGCTTCCGGGGACGGGAATCCCGTTGCCCGCCATATATTCCGCTACCTTGTACAATGCCGAACAGCGCCCTTGAATCATGTGGGGGGATTCTCTAGCGATCTGATGCGCATAATGGGCGACCATCCTTTCGCTTGCGACCAAGGAATTGCCCAAAAGCACCGAACGATATCGCAAAGGCAATCCCCGCTTGCGCCGATGGCGATGAATCGCCATCGACAGCTTTAATTGCTCCTCCTTCGACTTCGAGCAGCGGAACGGAACACCCGTGCTGCCGGACGTGAAAGATTCGAGCAAGGTATCGGAAACCGGAAGTTCGAACGAGCGCCGGTTCTCGTTAATGATGGATTTATCAACGATCGGCAAATTCTCGAAGCGAATGATGCCGTTAGACTTTTGACGATAGTAAGGGTATTTATCTGCCAGCTCGCGGGCTAGCTCATCCAATCTTCTTTTCGAACCGGGCGGAATCATTCGCGGTTAATCCTTTCCTTCACGAAATAGACGACCGATCGTACGGTACGGAATAACTCGGGACGAATATCGTCCACGCCCAAGTCGAAGCGGAACTCCTCTTCGATCACGGCCAGCAGCTCCAAAAACCGGACCGAATCCACTCCGAGCCCGTCGGCCAGCACGTCTCCCATTTGCAGGCTCGCAGCGTCCCTGCTGCTGATCGCGGCAATGATTTCTTTCACTTTAAGCTCGATTTCCTGATCGGATAAAGTTAACATCCTGCATCTCCTTCGCAATGGCGGTTAGTCGGCCCCGATCTAATTTGCCGCTCCTCGTCTTGGGCAAGTCGCGGACGATTTCGATCTTATGGGGCCGCTGAACGGCGCTAAGATGATTCTGGCAATACCGGTACAATTCGTTTACCATGTCGCTTGCGCCGATGTCCGATTCCCTCAATACGACGAAAGTTATCGGAAGTTGTCCCCATATTTCGTCTGCTCGCCCGACTACGGCCGCTTCCTCCACGGCGGGGTGAGCCGTAAGGCACTTTTCGACCGTTTCCGGGTATAACGTATGTCCCCCGACATTAATCGCATTGTCCAACCTCCCCGTCAAATAAAGATAACCGTCTTCATCGATGTACCCTCCGTCCTTCGTTCGCAATCCGTACGGCGATAAGGCGTCTTCCGTTCTCTGAAGGTCGTTGTAATATCCCAGCATCACGTTCGGTCCCCTCACGACGACTTCCCCGATTTCGCGGATGGCTGCCGGCTTTCCCTCGCGGTAAATATCGACTTGGACATTGGCGACGGGAATGCCGACGGATCCCGCTTTGGCTGCGGTCAGCGAGCCGGCCGGCAAATAGGTGACCCGGGGAGACGCTTCCGTTAAGCCGTAACAGGGACTGATTGCCGTCCAAGGCAGCCGCCGCTGAAGCTTCAAAAGCATCTCCGGGGGCATTTGTCCGCCGACGACGATCATTTGGCGCAAGCTTCGCAGGTCCGTATGCTCCCATTTGCTTGATTTAAGCAGGGGAAGCAGCATGGAAGGCACCGCGCACATGAATGTAGCCTTATGTTCGCGAATGAAGGATACGGAGTATAGCGGATGAAAATAGCCTTGGGACATGACGATATGAGCCCCCGCATGAAGCGCCAGTAACCATTCGCCCGTAATCGTGGAACAATAGCCGAATGATTTCGTTACGAGCACCCGATCCTCTTCCGTCAGCTTAAGGTAGCTCTGGATAGAGCTCACGTTCGACAATAAGTTTCGCTCGCTTAGCATGATGCCTTTCGGCGTCCCCGTCGAACCGGAAGACATGAAGATCACCGCCGTTTCTTCGGGTGGAACGCAATCCCTGCGCGGCTGGCTGGCCTGGCCCCTCTCACCGATCCCCTCGATCGCTTCTCCCGTATCCCCGTCCAAATAGCAAACGTGCGGCAACGGAGGCCGCTCGTTAGGCGTATCCGATAATAAGCTTCGCATTTTCGCCGCGTTCTCGGAGGAAAGCAACACCGCCTCCGCCTCCAGTTGTCGAATGACGGCTACGGTTTCCTCCGGTTTATTGGCAGGATGGAGCGGTATCGGAATGCCTCCCGCCAACAGGACGGACATGAAGGCTCGGAAGCAGGCCGGCGTCTGCTCCATCCAGATGACGGCGAGGAAGCGCTTTCTAAAACCGATGCCTTGTAATCGGGACGCCATACGTTCGGCATCTCCATGCATTTCCGCATAACTCCATAACCGTTCCCGTTGACTGACCGGGTCTATGAATAGGATGCCTCTGTCTTCTCTAGCCGTTGCCGCGAAAAATTCCGCCATCGTACCCGCGATCATAGACTAGGCTCCCGTTCCGGGCTGGATAAGGTTCCAGCGAAATGATGAATAAGCGGCTTTACCGAACTCATCCATGAACCCAGGGGCTCCGCGCACTCGCTTGTTAATGCGGACAAGATCGTCATCCCGACATAAGGAAGCCTCCGCAAATTGTCCAAGCGATACAAATGCGGTAACCCGGATAATCGAGTTTGCAAGATTTGCGCCGCATTCGGCCGGGCCATGCTCGGTTTGCGGGAAGCGACATCGACCATTTCAACGATCGAAGGCATTATCCGCTTGTAGTCGTATTTCTCGGCAGCGAGGGAAGCATTGCGCGAGAAGCTCGTATGAAGCGATTCGTCCAGAAGAAGGCGAACGCAATATTCGACGACCTGGTCAAGACGCAGCGAAGGCTGCTCTTCGTCCCAATCGCAATCGGCTAGATAACCTTCTGTCCCGTGCTCGACAACCTCCATGAAACCATCCCAACGGGAGCACACGACGGGCAATCCCCAGCTTTTCGCTTCGATCAAGTTAAACCCGAAGCTTTCCCCGGGGTCCGTCGATAAATTGATCAGCAGATCGGAATTGCGGAACAGTTCGTCTTTCCGTTCGCCTTCGACGGGGCCGGCAAAGACGACGGCTTCGCGTAACCGAAGGTCATTCGTCAAACGCTCCAACGTTTCCCGATAACTATTCATCTGACTAGCCGATCCGCCCGTATATTCGCCGGCGATCGTCAACGAAGCGTTGGGCACCCTCGACCGAATCTCATTGAAACACGACAATAGAAGATGAATGTTCTTAACGTCTTCGAGTCTTCCTATCGACAGCAAACGTTTGTTACGCGTTTCCGAAGCTCCGACTGCCAAGGGTTCATGGCTCCTCATCGCCGTACAAAGAGGGATATGGCGCGCAAGCTCGAACCGGTCGGATATTTGCAATAACGCCTTTTTGCTCGACTCCGTGCTTGCGAGCAGGACGTCGCGCTCAGTCAACCAAGGAGCGATGCCGATCCAATGCTTTACCCACGGCTCCGATCCGACGGAATGAGCGAGAAACAGAACCCCCAAGTCCAGTCCGGCATAACTGCGCGCCATTAGAACGTAAGGAATCAGAGCCGGCAAGTTAAGATAGATGATTCGGATGTTGAATCGTTCGCAAAGCTCCCCCAGACCTTCGGACAACTGTTCAAGCGATTGCGGAAACCCCCGAATCCATTGTTCGATCGTTCCTCCGAACAATTTGACGAGGCTGAACGGAGGAATTTTCACCAATTCCGCGGATTCCCCCAAATAATGAATCCACTGTCCATCGATAGCCCGTTCGTTAATCCGATTGGATTGTCCGCCGACGTAACCGATCCGGACAAGCTTGATCTTCTTTTCTATCGAAACCCCTCCTCTCGTTCCCGTTCCTTCCCGGCGATTTTCCCGACAACGCTCTTAGCCAAAGATTCCGCGGTTAACGAAGCATCGAACGACAGCTGACCGTCCTCGTAGACCACGTCGAAACGCTGTTCGATCAAGACGATCAGATGAATGAATTTGATGGAATCCATTCCCCGATCCTTGATCGGAACATGGACGTCCGAAGGAGCATCCTGCTCCGGAATTCCGGTAAGATTAGCCACTTGCTCACTTATGTAACTCAAAATCGCATCTCGGTCGCGTTTCTCGCTATTCTCGTAGTCGCCCATGCTTCACACCTTCATCCTAATCAGCGATTGAATGAACAAGCCAAGCGATCCGATCGTTTTGAACACCTTCGGATCGACGTCTTCCTCGGGGATGGACACTTCGAAAATTTCCTCTATATACACCAATAACTGCAGCACGACAATGGAATCGATGTTCAGATCCTCGTAAATGCGGTCGGATTCGTTTAACTTATCCGGCACTTCAATGCGCAGCCGTTCCGTGATCGCGTTCCTCAAAAGCTCTAGAATCTCGCGTTGCTCCATTACGCGTCCCTCTCCATTTCGCAAAGGTATTTACGGCTGATTTTGCCGGCGGCCGATTTCGGGATTTCCTTCACGATCTTGATGGCGCTAGGCACCTTGTAGGCGGGAAGATGCTCGATGCACCACTGCCTTAAGTCGTTTTGCGACACCGCTCCGGACACGACGGCCAATGCTTGGACGGCTTCGCCCCATATGGAGTGATTCATTCGATAGACGACCGCTTCCTCGACGCCTGGCATTCGTTCCATCACCCGCTCGACTTCCGCCGGGATAACCTTAAGTCCGGATAGGTTAATCAGATCGTCCATTCTCCCGGATAGATGAAGCCTGCCGCCTTCGGACCAATAGCCGACATCTTTCGTATTTACCCTTCCTGCCCCGCCGGTTACGATGATTTCGCTTGGCAAGTCCGCGGAAGAAACCTCCGTCCCGTCCGAAGCAATCGAAACTTGCAAATCATCGAGCGGCGTTCCGACGTCGGTATAGTCGGTTAGTTGAGTACCTAGCGAAACGCACCCCGTCTCCGTGCAGCCGTATTGCTGCCAGACTTCGTCGGATACCCGCTTCAGGCGGGCTAGCAGCGTTTCGTTCAACGGAGCGCCGGAGCTGATCAGCTTATGGTATTTCAGTTCGTCTTTTCCTAATGCGTTGAGCAAATGATAGAGAAACGGTACGGCGTAAACGAATGAATTTTCCGTAGTTTGAATCATGTGAAGCGAAAATTTCGGATTTTTGCTGTGTACGACGATCGGTTCCGCTTCTCGCGCCATTCCGGCAAGAAGCCCGGTTATTAAACCGTACGAATGGGACACCGGCACAAGAATCAAAGGCCTGTCCATTGATGATGGGGATAATTTTCGGTTGTAGCTATCGATTTCGGAGTCGATTTGACTCCAACGACGCGCGATCAGCTTCGGTTCTCCTGTCGTTCCTGAGCTGAATTGAAGCAAGGATGGTTCATGTACAGTCGCGGGGGGTTGTAATGTGAGGATTTCGTCTAGTTGTCCGTAAACCAGATAGTGGCAGCGCGCGCGGGTTGCCAGCTCCGCCGCCGTTGTCTTCGGCGTATCCTCGTGGATCAAGATGATGGATGCCGATCGTTCGCGCAAATACATTAACAAGGTGATCAAAAGGAACGGATCGTTCACGCATACGGCATATCCTTTTCCTTCGGGGTTGCTTAATTTGTCCGTTGCGTCCATTTTGTTGAATTCCGATGCCAGATCGCTGCGGACGTATCGTTGTTTATTGATAAACAGCATCTCATCCCTCCGGAAGCGGTTAAGGAATGACCCCCCGGCGAGATGCCGGGAGGCCATGACGACTTATCAATTAGAATTAGTATCCAAGAGCTTCCTTCGCTTTTTTCCATTTCGCGTTAAGCGCGTCGAACTCTGCTTGAATGTCTTTGGAAATCAAGATCTTCTGGATATACTTGCCGCCGTACAAATCGATTTCCGCTTTGTTCCCGATTTCGTTGAACTTCGGATCGGAAGCAACGCTCTCGATATATGTTGGTTTGAAGGAGTCGAACTCGGACAATTGCGCATTGTTCGACGATTGGGATTTGTACACCGGCAAGTAGCCGCCGGCATCCGTATAACCGGATTCTTTAACGAAGAATTCTACCCACTTGAACGCTAGCTCTTTGTTTTTGCTGTCTTTGCTTACGCCGATGAAGTAGTCCGGACCGCGCGGTACGTTGTAGCTGCCGCCTTTGTTATCGTAAGGCAGAGGGAAGAATCCGATGTCTTCCGGTTTCGCGCCGGCTTCGATCAATTGCGGAATGACCCAGTTGCCGAGGAAGTACATTCCCGCTTTGCCTGTTGCAACTTCGCCTTTGGATAATTCCCAGTTGTTCGTAGCCAAGTCTTTTTCCGTGTATCCTCTTTCTACGAACTCGCGACCGATCGAAAGCAAAGTTCCCCAAGCGTTATCCATTTTGTATGGCGCTTCGTCATTGACGAATTGGTCGAAGAAGTTGCCTTGTCCGGCGACGTACCATACGCCATTCTCGCCCCAGTTCGTAATCGGCCACATCGCGCCTACGTTCATGTACAGCGGAACGATGTTAGCGGCTTTTAATTTTTCGGCTGCCGCGTACAACTCGTCCAATGTCGTCGGCACTTTGTCGATGCCGGCAGTTTTGAATGCCGCTTTGTTGTATACGATCCCTTGCGTGTTAACGCCCGTTGCAAGACCGTAACGTTTGCCTTCCCAAGCTTTAAAGTCGGCGAAATAGGCGTCGTCGAACAAGCTGTCAGGCAATGGCTCGTAATAGTTAGGCAATTCGCTCAGAGGAAGGCTGGCATCCAGGAAGCTTACGTCTCCCGCTTCGCCCGTCGTCAAGCGGACTTTGATTTCCTGGGCGTAGTCCGTGATCGCAACCCACTCGAACTCCGCTTTAGGATACTTCTCTTTGAATTTAGCCGCGTACTTGTCAAGCGCGCCGTTGTTTTTCATGTCCGTGCGAGTGCTAACGAACGTAATCTTGCCGCCCAGATCCGACACGGATCCGCTTTCGCTATCGACCGTTTCGGATGCCGCCTGGCTAGCGGGTGCCGACGAGGACGCCGAAGGAGAAGCTTCATTGTTGTTCTTTCCGCATGCGGCGAACAAACCCATCGACATCACTAAAGCCGATGCGAGTAACAAATTTTTCTTCATCTCGATAATTACCCCCATGGAAATAAGTTTTGCGAGCCGCAATTCAAGTCATATGGCATCGCTTACATTACCTAATTATAGAGTTAAATCTATTGTTGAAAATGCTCTCATTTTGTTTTTGTTGTCTCGAATTATGCTAACATTTTTATTTAATTAGGTGATCGAAAGTTGATTTGTTAGCGTTCGAACTTATTTCGAATTCTTCAAAAAACGATATTCGGGAGATTCCATAAGCTCCAAATTCCGTCGGATAAGCTCATGACGCTGCTCGACGCAAGCTCTGGAGCGCAGCGGATCTTCCGGCGTATTCATGCAGTAATCGACAAGCTTCTCTACCGTAGTCGATGCCGCGTGAACGCGAGTATCCGAGGAAGCGTAGTAAATGTGCACGTCGTTGCCATCCTGAATGACGCCGTTGCAGAATACGACGTTAGACACGTCGCCGACTCGTTCGATGCCTTCCGGAGCAATTAAATGTCCCGCCGGGGAATGAATGACCTTGTCCGGTTGATTAAGATCCGTCATGAATGCATAGATAACATAACGCAAGCCCGCAGCCGTATTCCGGACGCCGTGCGCGATATGCAGCCAACCGCGGTCGGTCTTGATCGGAGCAGCACCTTGTCCGTTCTTGACTTCTTTGATCGTATGATATTTCTTCTCGTCAACGAGCGTCTCTTGCTCCAGTACGGCAGGATTCATGCTGTCCGACAATCCCCAGCCGATGCCGCCGCCCGCTCCGGTATCGATGAATCCGTCTTGCGGCCGCGTGTAGAACGCGTATTTGCCGTCGACGAATTCAGGGTGCAGCACTACGTTCCTCTGTTGCGGAGACGGCGTCTTCAGATCGGGCAATCGTTCCCACGTCTTCAGATCTTTGGTGCGAACGATTCCGCCTTGAGCGACGGCGCTGGACGTATCTCCCGGCCGGGCGTTCGGATCCTTGCGTTCGCTGCAGAACAATCCGTAAATCCATCCGTCTTCATGCTGCACCAACCGCATGTCGTACACGTTGATATCCGGATCTTCCGTCTCCGGAAGCAGCACCGGATAATCCCAGAATCGGAACCCTTCGGCCGGTTTGTCGCTCTCGGCCACGGCGAAGAACGATTTGCGGTCCACGCCTTCTACCCGAACCATCAGCAAGTACTTCCCGTTTAATCGGATGGCTCCCGGATTAAATGCCGCGTTCACGCCGATTCGCTCCATTAAATGCGGGTTCGTCTCGGGATTTAAATCATAGCGCCAGTAAAGCGGCGTATGCTCATTGGTGATGACGGGATGCTCGTATCGGGCGAACACTCCGTTCCCGTTCTGCGCGGGAGCGTTTTTCCTAGCTACTAAGGTTTCATAGTTTTCCGACAACTGCTTCAAACGATTCATAAATTCACTCATTGTTTTCCCTCCGATTTAATGATTTGCGAGATACGTTCCATGGCCTCGAAACAAGCTCGACTGTTATGATACGGACATTTCCACGCGCTGACCTTCGGTTCTTCGGCGATCGGTCGGCCGTCGCGGGTAACTCCCCAATGCCACTCCCCGTTCACGTCGTCCCGAATGAAGTTTAGAATGAATTCCCAACTGCGTCTAGCGGCTGCCAAATACGCATGTTCGCCCGTAAGCTGAAAAGCGTTCAGATAACCGACGACGGCTTCCGCTTGCGGCCACCAATCTTTCGTATCGTCCAGATGCCCCTGTCCGTCCGCTTCGTTGAGGATGGCCCCGTCGGTATCCGTGCCTTCCGCCAAGGTTACTCTCGCCATTTCGATCGCTTCGGCCTTGACCCTCTTCGTACGTTCGCCGTCTCCTAGCACTTCCGCCGCTTCCATCAACAGCCAGCTTCCCTCGATATCGTGCCCGTAAGAGATATGAGACGTCTGCGACACCCAATCTTCGCTGAAAAATAGTTTGAAATGATGATTGCCGCCGTCCACGATCTTATCCAGATGAATATCGATAAGCACGGCAAGCTTATCGCGAAGACCTTCCGGCTTCCAAATCCGATAGAGATTCGTGTACGCTTCCAGCACATGAAGATGAGTGTTCATCGACTTGGGCTCATTCATGTCTTTGCCGCTTAAGCTCATTTCGCGGGTTGGGGACCAATCGCAAGCCAAAGCCTCGAAATACCCGAGATGCACGGGATCGTACGCATGCTTCTCTAACAGCTCGTAAAGTTCCGTCGCCCAGCGCAAGACGTCGGGATCGGGGATAGCCCGGTAATATTCCGCTAAGGCGTAGATGGCGAAAGCTTGCCCATACACTTGCTTTTTCGTTTGGGTCGGCGTTCCATCGACTCCGACCATCCAATACAACCCGCCGTGCGTCCGATCGCGAAATTGATTCCATAACGCATCGTAGGCTCTTCGAGCCATTTCCAAATACCGCTCATCGGGGTTAAGCCGATAGGCGCAAGCGAACGTCCATAATATTCTGGCGTTCAGAACCAGTCCTTTGTCCGCTTCCGGCTTCAACGTCATATCGCTGGCAATTTCGCCAATGAAGCCTCCATGCCGGTCGTCCTGCGCATGGCGGATCCAGAAGGCTAATATGTTGTCGTCCAGTTCCCGTCCGATCTCGTCTTTCCAGTTCTGCAATTGAACGCGTTCCAACTTAGCGCACCCCCGTAGGCTGACCCGACAGCGACGTGTAGTATTGGCGAACGACGGCTTCGGCTTTTTTGCCGTACATGCAATAATCGTCGTTCTTAGACGCTTCTTGCGGTTCGTACAATTCGGCCGGCCAATCCCACAGCATGTAACCTTGAACCCAATCCCTACGGCCGCAGCTCTCGAACATCGCTTTGTAATACTCGCTTTGTTCCTCTTCCGACGGAGCTCCCTCCCAGTTCCAATCATTCGGCTTCATGCCGGAACCGACCCGGCTTGGGCAGCCGGCTTCCATAAAGAAAAAGGGCTTTTGCCACGTTTTCACTACCGCTTCGATTCTGTCTAATTGCGCTTCCCACTCGTCTGCCGGATAATATCCGCTGGAGGAAATGATGTCGACCGCGTCCCACCACTTCACTCTTTCCTCTTGATATTTATCGCAGTTGTACGTGATCAACCCTTTATATACGTTCCTAACTTCACGGATGAGAGCGCGCCACTCGGCTTCCCTTTTATCCGCCTGAACCATCTCGCAACCGATGCATAGCATTTCGCAGCCCTCTTCTTCCGCAATCGCGGCATAATGCAAAATAAACCGTCCGTACGAGGCGAACCATTGTCCCCAACTCGGCTCGCCCGGAATTTCATCGTCGAAAAAGCTTATATGAGCGCGCCATGTGCCATTGTTGCAATTCACGACAGGCTTTAAACATACTTTTAACCCCATTGCTTTGGACTTCCTTATAGCCCATCTGACTTCCTCGTCCGTTACCGTCGGGGAAGACGGCCCCTGAAACGGGATATCCGTCGATTGCGCGTTCTCTTGAACGGCCGCCAGGGCGATTCCGACCCAATTGACGCCGACGTCTTTCATCATTTCCATCGAATGCTCCGCACGCGGCGTATTCCAGGTTCCGCGCACTCCGGTCCATCCCCATGTCATGCCGCAAACCGTTTCATCCCAAGTTTTCATTGCCCGCTCACTCCTAAGCTGTTGAAATTTATCTCTTTTTTTATTTTGTTATCAATAACAAACATAATTATTAATAACAATATAATTACGATTTTATCACCGACCGCTGGAATGTCAATCACTCTCAACCGGGTTTTCCCCATAAAAAAAGCTGCTCCCGATAAAGAGATTCAGCTCCTCTTTATCGGAAACAGACATCGGGAAAAACAACGCTAGATAGACCCGGTTGACGGAGCCTTTCCAGTCGAATCTCGCAAAATAAAATCGCCTGTTAGCAATATTTTCTCCTTCGGGCTATCGGGATGACCTACGCGCCTCAGCAGCATCTCGACCGCCCTATAGCCTAACGCTTCTTTGTTGACGTGCACGGTGCTAAGCGATGGTTGCGCTAATACGGCATCTTCGATATCGTCGAAGCCGGTAACGGAACACATGGAAGGCACGTCTACGCCAAGCCTTGTCAGAACGGTCATGACGCATATCGCCAACGAGTCGTTCGCGCATACGAAGGAAGTGGGAAGCTCGCCGTTCTCTTGCATTTTCTTAAGGATCTTATGGAGATTGTCCGTTATTTCCGAACGATTATCGCCTTCGAGCGCCAACAATTCCGCGTTCTGGTTCAATGGAATGTTCGACTCCTCCAAAATCGAGCGAAACCCGAGCCAGCGGTCGTAGAAGCTATGAGAATAACGAATATTCCCAACGAACTGAAAACGAGCATGCCCGATTCCGGCCAAATAATTCGCGATTCTCCGGGAGCATTCATAGTTGTTCATAAACAAAACATCCGAAGGAATGAGCGGATCTTCATGGTCGATCAGAACGAAAGGAACGCCCCAATTGCGGATGTCGAGAAGCAATTGATTCGAGATCAGCCCGACGCCGATCAATCCGACGACCCCCTCCGGATTGATCAGCTTGGCCAAGTTTTCCTGAACGTGTTCGGTAACGATAACCATTCCGAGCCGGTTCGAGTCCAGCACGGCCGTAATCCCGTCAAGGATTCTGCCCCAATAGTATGACTGCCTGTTCTGATACCGGATATTGGGAATTAGAACGACGATCGTATCCTTTTGATCCAGCTTTTTTTCCGTATTCCGTTTAGCCGAAGGCCTTGTTTTTTTCTGGGCGAAATACCCGAGCTGCGTTGCCGACTGGATGATTTTTTCCCTGGTTTCCGTGCTGACGCCCGACTTTCCGGATAGAGCCTTGGATACGGCGAATTTAGAAACGCCGACATAATCGGCGATTTGTTGCATCGTTACTTTCCTCATCGACATTACTTGTTCACTCCGCTCTAAAATGGACGAAATAGGTTATTCGTTATAATAACATATTTCATTTGTTAGCGGAATTCTCATTTGTTTGGTTTATTTTACGGCACCGTTCGTCACGCCCGCGAAGATAAATCGCTGGAGGACTAAGAAAATAACGACGGTCGGGATAAAAATAACCATGATCGCGGCGGATATCAAATTCAATTGAGCCGCATTAGGTCCAACGAATGCGGATATTGCCGTCGATACGACTTGGAGCTTCTCCGCTTGCATAAACAGAAACGGAACGGTGAAATCATTGTATATCGATATCGTCTTCAGAATGACCAGCGTTGCCGTAGCGGGCGCGAGCATCGGGAATATAATCGAGCGGTAAATCTTAAACAAGGAAGCGCCTTCTATCATCGCGCTCTCGTCCAGATCCTTCGGAATGCTTTTGACGAATTGCAAATAGATGATGATCTGCAGGACGTCGGCCCCCATATAAAGCACCATGGCAACGGCCAGCTTGTTATACAGCATTAATCCTTTCACGACGCTGAAAAGCGCGACTTGCGTCGTAATCGTCGGGATCAGTTGCCCGATAAGAAACAAACCCACGATCGAATTTTTCAGTTTGAACTCGAATCGGCCGACAGCGTAAGCTACCATGGATCCTAACAAAATGTTTCCGCAGACGGCGACAAGAAGGATCGTTATGATATTCATGAAACCTACGTCCAGCCTGCCTACCTCGAATACCCGCGCGAAATTATCGAAATTCAAGAAGCTGTCGGGCAGTCCCAAGCCGCTGTCGTAATATTCCTCGCGCGTCTTGAATGCTCCTACGAAGACGGAATAGATCGGAAACAATACGACGATCGTGGCGAGAATCAAGCTTGCGTACTTGAACACGGTGAAAAATCGATTTTCGTAGCGGTCCATCGTCATTCCTCCCCTCTGAACAGTAATTTGCGCTGGATGAGAATGACAGCGACAACCATTAATAACAAGACGACCGACATGGCAGAAGCAAGTCCGAATTTCTGATAAGAATAGGCCGTATCGATCGCTTGCAAGACGAACGTATTCGTACCGTTTACCCCGTTCGTCATGACCTTCGGAATATCGAATACTTCAAGCGCGCCGGTAAGCGTCAAGATCATCATCAATTCGATAACTCTTCGTATGCTCGGAATCGTGATAAACCGGAAGCTTTGCCATTTGGAAGCGCCGTCGATTTTCGCCGCTTCGTACATGTCGTCAGGTATCGATTGAAGCGCCCCGATAAAGATAACCATGTTCAAACCGAGAAATTTCCACATCGACACGAAAGCCAACGCAAAATTGTTGAAACGGGTATCGGCCAGCCATAATTGCTGCCAAGACTCCAATCCGATCGAGCCAAGAATCGTGTTAATGACGCCATACTCCGCATGGTACATATTCTTGAACATGATAGCAGTCGCTACGCTATGCAAAATATAGGGCAAGAAAATAATGACGCGGAAGAAATTCCGCCCCCGGACTTTGCCGGTCAAGATAACGGCGAAATACAAAGCGATGGCTAGCTGGATAAGCCCGCCGATAAAGTAATACAGATTGTTCTTGAATACGCCGAATAATTCCGGACGGGCGAACACTTCCTTATAATTCTCTAGGCCGATCCATTTCATGTCGAAACCGAGGCCGTCCCATTCCGTGAAGCTGAAATAGAGCAAGGCCGCTGCCGGATAAAACGTAAAAGTGAACAGCAGCGCCAGCGGTATCGTCAGAAACCCGAACAAGATCAAATACCGCTGTGTCTTGTAGCTGAAGTTAAACATTTCATTCCCTTCTTTCTAATGCAATCGTCTGTTGTTGAAATGAGACCGTTTTCACGAAACTAATTATACGACCTTTTGTTATGTAATATAAGGTGCTATGTTTGTTTTCCTTGTCTTCAATTTAGATAACACGAACCTAAATATCGCTATCTGACCCGATCACGGTACTCTTTAGGCGTGCATCCGACCGTTTTTTTGAAAATTTTGTTGAAATAAGCCGGATCGAAATAACCGACTTTCTCTCCCACTTCATAAGTTTTTAGAGCCCGCTGATCTCTCAGCAACTCCTTTGCGCGTTCGATTCTCACGGAAATGAAATATTCGGTCAGCGTTTCCCCGGTTTCCGTCTTAAACAATTTGCTTAAATAGCTTGGCGTCAAAAAAACCTTCTCCGCGAGTCGATTGAGCTCCATCTCCTCGGTATAATGATTCCGAATATAGGCTTTAACCGTCTCTATGACGCGATTTTCCTGACGGGCAAGCTCCTTCTCGGATAGAAGCTCCATGATTAGGCCGAGAAAATACGATGTGAACGCTCTCGCATTCGCAAAGCTTTCCGGCCGCTCGATAATCATAGATTGCGTCTGTTGCGGCGGCTGTCCGTGATCCTCGCTCCCCCTAGGAAGAAGGGCATGTAACGCCACGCAAGCATCGAACAAATCGTTCCATAGCGGCCGGCGTTCGATCATTTCTTCGACCCATAGATGCAGAGACTCGCGGGCGCGCTCGTAGTCGGCCAACGCAAGCGCCTCGCGGAACGTTCTGTCGATAATAATGTAAGGGTTGGCAACCGACTCTTGCTTCTTGGGCAAATCCGAATAGACGGAATAGCCTTTTTTCGCATCCGAATACCAACCGTGCTGAACCGCTCTCTCCGCCTGAAGGTAGGATTGCCTCAACCAGTTAGAGCCGTTGAATACGTCGCTGCAGCCTAATTGCCCGCAAAACGACGCCGGCAAACGATAGAGCAACGTTTGGGCAAGCTCCTTGGTCGTATCCGCGTGATCCCTGTCGCCGATACATACGATCGCCGCCGTCGTCTGTTCGTCTCGTTCGACGAAAAACCACTCTCGCTGCGTACCGGCTACGGCGAATTGCCAATTCTGCCGCGTGACGACCGGATTCCCCCTGAGCACGAACACGGCGAAATGGCTCTGCAAAGCGGGAATCGCTTTCAGATATCTAGAAGCCGCTTCCGTCATATGCATAGGCAAATCTTCCGAATCGTTCAACAGCAGCAGTTTCAAATGGTCTTCGGCGTTAAACTTGTTTTCGTTCCCTATCTGCTCCAGATCTGTCTTTACCTTAACCAGCAAACGCTCTAAATCCGTCTTGTCGACCGGCTTCAGCAAATATTCCATCGCTCCGTAACGAAGCGCTTGACGGGCGTACGAGAAATCGTCGAAACCGCTTAAGATCGCGAACTTCATTTCCGGACGCATCGACTTGACTTTCTCAACCAGTTCCAAACCGTTTAGCTTCGGCATTTTAATGTCCGTTATGAGCAAATCCGCTTCCACGTTGTCGATATCGGCCAGCAGTTCGATTCCGCTCGCGTATATCCCCTTCACTTGGTATTCCTCGCCGATTTGGGAGATGAGCTTGACCAATCCAAGACGAATGCGTTCCTCGTCGTCGACTACGATTATGTTAACCATGCAGCAATACCCCCTCTTTCGGATTTTCGGGAAAACGAATGATGACCTTCGTTCCCTTCCCTTTTTCGCTTTCCACCGTGATGCCGTACATTTCCCCGTATCTAAGCTTTAGCCGTTCATGGACGTTCCTTAATCCGATCCCTCTACCCCTCTCCTCCGTCACGCTCCCGTCCAGTCGAGACCTTAACCGGAATAATGCCTCTTGGCTCATTCCGATTCCGTTGTCCTCGATCGTGAAGACGTGATTTCCTTCTTCTAGGGAATAGTCCATGCGGATTTCCATCCCTCGCTTCGACTCGTCCATCCCATGGTAGACGCTGTTCTCGACTATTGGTTGAAACAGCAATTTCATAAGAGGCATATTCGAGTTCATCGGCTTGTTAGGAAAATCGAACGTGAATTTATTACTATATCGGTAGTTCAATAGCTGAATATACATCTCTAGATGGTTCAATTCCTGGGTTAGCGTAGCCGTTTCCATTCCCGAGCCGATGCTATAGCGGAGCAATTTGCCCAGCAGCATAGCCATATCGCTCACTTCCGAGTCGTCGTTGATTACGGCCGTCATTCGTATCGCTTCCAAGGTGTTATAAATGAAGTGCGGGTTAATCTGGTTCTGCAAAGCTTCGATCTCGGCTTCTTTCTTTCGTTGTCCGACGATATATACATCGTCGACGAGCGACTTGATCCGGACGATCATTCGGTTGAAGGCGTTGCCTACAAGACCGATCTCGTCACGCTGCCGCACGGGAAACACGACATCCAGATTTCCATTCTGCACTTCCTTCATTAATCTTACGAGCGAACGGAGCGGCTGGGTCAAAGCAAGAATCAATACCAGCGAGATGACCAATGCAAAGCCGATAATCGCGACCGCGGTCCATTCCGTTATGTTTCTCGTCTTGACGGCTTCTTTCGTCAGTTGGCTTTCCGGAATCGTAATCAATATTTTCCAACCCGTCTTAGGCGATTGCTTATAGATCGTCAGGATGCCCTGGCCGTTAAGATTACCGTGAAAGCTTCCTTCTTGTCCGTGCGCTTGGATAAACAGTTCGTTTTCCTTAAAATTCTGACCTAAATATTTCTTCTCGCTATCGAATACGACTCGCCCTTCTTCGTCTATGATCAACGTCGTTCCGTGCGTGTCCTCGTCCAAATCTTTAACGAACTTCTCGATCACGCTAATGTTCGCGTCGATCGCGATCATGCCGATCTGCTCGTACGTGGGGCCGATGATCGCTCTGACGACCGTGAACACGAATTGGCCGCTCTGATTCGCTCCCAATACTTCCTGCGTGCTGACAAGCACGGGCCTGCCGTGCGCTTCGGTCGCCAGCGTTTTCCATTTCGGATAAACCGCTTCCAAATCGTTGCGGACCCCGCCTCCGCGAACAACGTAATAAGGATGATCGTATTGATCGAACAAATAGACCGTATTCGTTCCTTGCTTGATCGTGTTGAGAAAGTAGATGCTGTCCCTGATTTTTCCTCCTATGCCGAACCGCTCGTAACCGTCCTCGGGTTGCATGATCGGTGCTTGCTCCATTTCCATCACTTCTTCCCCTTCCGGTAACCTTGCTCCGGAGTCGGGCTCTTCTTTGGACAGGCGCTCGTAATATTCGTTGGACAACACCAAGTTATCCATGATGTTGTCGACATAAGAAGGAATGATCGATATCTTTTTCATGTCCTCCATATAGTCGTCAAGCTTGCTGATCACGATGTCCGAAACTTGGGAAACGTAAGTGACCGTGTTTTTCTCGATAGACCCTTGGTAGCGCTCGGAGGAGAGATAACTTAATATGCCCATCGGCAATATAATGAGAAACAAAAAAACGGTAAACAATTTGCTTTCCATTCTTTTGACCGGCAATTTCACGATTTTCTGCAATTCGGCGATCCATCTTTTCATAGCTGCTGGTCTCCCTTAACGAACTCGCAATCCATCAGTATCAAGTTAGTTTGTTACCTTTAGGCTTCACCCAGTTTAACATAATTTTATGCTAACAAATACGGCTTTTCCCTAACTCGCTTGCAAATGTTAAAATGATTGAAAAGGGGGTCGAACGATGGAGTTACTGAAGAAGAAAATCGTGGAGGAAGGGGTCGTGCTCAGCGATCAGGTGTTGAAAGTAGATTCCTTTCTCAATCATCAGATCGACCCTTCGCTAATGCAGGAAATAGGTAGAGCATTTGCCAACCGATTCCGCGAGAGCGGAGTGACGAAGATCGTGACCATAGAATCGTCCGGAATCGCACCGGCGGTTATGGCCGGGTTGGAGCTTGGAGTTCCGGTTATTTTTGCGCGGAAAAGAAAATCATTGACGCTTCAGGACGACTTGTACACGGAGAAGGTATATTCGTTCACGAAGAAGGAGGAAAGCGAGGTCTCCGTCTCCCGGAGGCTATTATCGCCGATCGATCGCGTCCTGCTAATCGACGACTTCTTGGCGAACGGAGAAGCGGCGCTAGCGATGGCAAGAATCGTCGAACAAGCTTCGGCCAACGTAGCCGGGATCGGAATCGTCATTGAAAAGGCATTCCAGAATGGTAATTCCAAGCTCAAGGAGAAGGGTTACCAAGTCGAATCCTTAGCTCGTATCGCTTCATTAAAGAGTGGGTTCGTGGAGTTCATCGATTAAAATCAACGGTCTTAGGAAGCCCAAATCCCCGCCCTCCTCGAATGAGGCGAACGGGGAATGGGGAACTTAAGCGTTAGCGAACTTCGTCTCTGCTGCGGCTGCGCATGCCCGCTAAACCGAACAAGCCCAACAATCCTAACCAACCCCAGCTAAAACCGCGTCTAGGCGTTGTTTCCATTGCTCTGACCGTATTGTTCGTTCGGGTCGTCAAATTCGTCGTATTGTAAGGACGGTACGCATTCATTCTCGTCGAGTCGTAGTTGCCGTAGGTACCATTGACGCCATATGGTCTGTAAGTCCCATCGTTGTGATACACGCCTGTTCCTGCCCCGGTGCCTGTTCCAAACCCTGTGCTTGTACCTAACCCAGTGCCTGTCCGGCTACCGTTCAACCGATTATAATAATAGCCGTTGGTTGTCCCGTCGGTTCCGTTCGTGGTCAAACCGTTCGTCGTTCCGTTGGTCGTTCCGCTCGGGTAATAAGTTTTATTGATTCCCGGCTGGCCCGTCAGCGGATTGTTGTCCACATTCAACTTCCCAGGCGTTGTCGTTTCGGCGAATGCAGGGACCATCAGAACGAGCGACAAACAAGCGAACATCATCAAACCGGACAGAAACTTTCTCAAGATAAAACCTCCTTCAGTATAATGGATTACCCTCATAAGGTGTCCCCGCGGATTCGTTTTATTCCGTGGAATATATCCAGATCAGCTAATCCCAAGGAGATGGACGCGAGCCCGTTTCCTCGTCCAGCGTCGGCTTGCTTAGTTCTTTGCGGACTTGCGATGGCTCGCAACGTTATTCAACCGCAATCTTCGATCAATGAGATTTTTCCGCAATCGCCCTGAACTCCTCTATTCCATCTGTCTCCGCATTAAAATAAGCATTATTATTTTTTCTGCCAACTATTAGGTTGATGTACAAACCAACTATCGATATAGACATAAGCTACATATATGACTCAACGTCATAATAAAAGCTCGGTGGTGAAAGATTTGGGATACCCTGTTGCAGGTGAAGGTTGCGGCTACGGTGGTGGCGGAATGGGTGCTGCTGCTTTCGCACTTGTACTTTTCGTCCTCTTGGTGATCATCTTGCGCGCCGGATATTAATGAGTAAAGGCTTTTCTTACCCGCCAGTCCCCACGGAATGGCGGGTTTGTCGTTAATTAAATTCCGCATATCGCCGTTTTTCGACTTTTGAAGACAAGCTATCCCGAAATTAAAATGGATCCCATTGGATAAGACAACCCCCGAAGGCTCTGCCTCCGGGGGTTGTTGTATGCATACATTCGGATCAGGACACCGCTCGCCCAACCCTTTTGCAAGGTTTGCTGTTGTTTTTGCACGCTTGGTATACGCCCCTGAAATCCAGACGATGATCAGTTACTTGGAAACCGTATTCGAGCGCGATTTTTTGCTCCAAGTCCGTTAGCCAGTCCTCTTCGATTTCCTCAAGTGCGCCGCACACTTTGCAGATAAGATGATGGTGCATGTGCTCGTGCCCTTCCATGCGAAGATCGAATCGGGCCACGCCGTCCCCGAAGTTCATCTTCTGTACGATATGCAATTCCGCAAGCAGTTCCAGCGTACGGTATACCGTAGCTAGACCGATATCGGGAAATTTTTTCCTCACCAGAATGAACACGTCTTCGGCGCTCAAATGATCCTTCTCGTTCTCGAGCAACACCTTAACCGTAATTTCGCGTTGAGGAGTTAATTTAAAGCCTTTGACCGTCAGTTGGCGGTTAATCTTGTCGATTTGTTCCACGATATTCATCTTGCTGGACACCTCCGCTTTCAAACGACATAAGTCCGTATCCGTTAATCATAGCGGAATCGAGGCGAAAAATCAAAAACGAAACAGCAGTGCCGACTTGAAGCAGCCTCTTGCCTTTGTTATAATCCCTATTAATCACAGTTAATTACTTAACTTTATGGAATGAGGTGGACCCGTTGATTCAATTCAGAAATAATGAGTACCGATGCACATCCGAAGTGATGCTGGACTTAATTAGCGGCAAGTGGAAAATCCTCATTTTAAGTTATTTGTCCGATAATACGTTCCGTTTTAACGAATTGCAGAAGCTAATGCCCGGGGCAACCCAAAAAATGTTAACGATGCAGCTTAGGGATTTGGAAAACGACGGCTTGATCGTCCGTAAAGCGTATGCGGTCATTCCTCCTAAAGTCGAATATTATCTGTCCGAACAAGGACTTCGGCTAGTTCCTATGCTGCAAATGCTCTGTACTTACGGCGCTGAGTATATCGATAGCATCAACGGTTCGCCGTTGGATTCGGAAAATAAACATGCCTAATTCTGCGCTATGCCTCTGCCAGGCCGATTCCTCTTCCTTAATGAATGAGAAACTTCGCGCCGAATCCTTTGCCTGCCCGCTCGGATAACGCGATCTCCTCTGAATCTCCGCGATCAAGCACGATGACGTTCTCGGGATAGAGCTTGCCTAGAAGCGCCCATCTTACGAGTTCATTGCCGCCCGTGTCAATCAGATGAATGCCCGAGTCGCAGGTGACAAGATCCGTCAACCTCAGTATATCCGTTGCATCATGGCTGAAAATGTCCGAGTTGTTGATACGCGTTAAGTCGCTTTCGCCTTTCTGCGGGCGATATTTGAACCGATGTCCCCGCAATGCCTGCCCTAGGTCTACGGAATAGTCGGTTGAATCGATACGAAACCCGTAATCCAGCACAACTCGGTCTGCTTCCCTGCCGGCAATCCTGAGATACGCTTCGCCAATGGATCCGGACTCCCGCCTCGTTCTTCCCCCGAGACGAACGACAGGCGTTCCTGAACCCGCATGGCTTCGAGGCGCTGAATAGTAATCCGGGTAAGCATAATCGAATGCGAATTCGGCTTGACCGTCATTCGAATCGGCCTCAACCGTCCGTACCGGATACCAACGGAGCAGATAAGCCGGAGCTTCCGCTAGGGGTACAGCCAAGCTAGCCGGAATGATCGTGCCAAGACGGTATTGAAATCCGTAACCTGCCGTAGTCAAACTTGTACCTAGCACGCTTTGGGCATAACGCACGAGGGTTTGATGAGATATCGGCCTGACCATGATTTCGGCGATAAATCCCGAATGGGCTTGCTCCATTTCGCGCAATCCTTTCACCCTTCTATCGCGGAGCTCGATCGGCACTTCTCCCCAATTATCGAACGGGATAAGCGCATCCCTCAGGAGTACGATTTGATGCAAATACTCGTTAAATAACTGCATGACCGCCGGTCCTCCCGAAGGTCCGGTCAACAGGTCCGTGACTTTATGCGTCCATAGGTGATGATCGCACCGACTCCTAAATACCAAGCTGCCTAGAACCGTTTCTCCGTACTTCTTTAACGCCAATTGCCGCGAATTGAATTCCCGTGCCCAGCCCGTAAGGATAGTCCCGATGCGGTCCGCTTGCCGGGAGAGCTCGTTTCTAGCTTTATCCTCAATAATGAGCGATCCGACGGGTAAGGAAGTTTCTCTGCCGGCAACGGCCAAAGTCGCTTGAATATTGCTTAACAAGGCCTCGGCATCCGCAGCCGCTCCAAGCTGAACATGTATGGCCTCAAGAAGCGTCCCTAACTCCCGAACGATGTCTTTGGCGCGATAGATTCCATCGGGCAAATCCCAATCCCACACCCCGTCCGAATCAGAGCGTTTTACGGAAACGTTGGAAGGGTAGCCTACCCGTTCTTCGATATCGATAGCCGTTCCCCAGTTAATGCCGAGATCTCCCAGTGATAAACGATATTGCGACATGATTGCGCCTCAACTCCTTTTTCAACTAGATTATCAACCCCCTTTTCTTTTGAAAAGTACGCACTTTATTGTATGGAAGGATCATTTCGGTGGGATAGGATACGAATTGAAACCGTGATTGCGCGACTAAAAAAAAACGGAGTGGAGTTTGGCGCCATGCCTTCTCCATTCCGTCTCTATATCGTACACTCGGTTATTTTTATTCTATTCGCTAAACAAAGGCACGAGTTGAATGCCCTCGGAGGAGATTCGCACGAGGCCTTTATCGGAAATTCTTAGCGCTCATGCCTTTGAGGATTTCGCCTGAACAAACGTTTACTAACGTCCCGTTCGTAATGACCAGCGTCGCTTTCTTATCTCCGCGCGCCGTAGCTATCAAGTCCGCTATTTGATCGGCTAACGGAGTTCTTGAGAATTGCAGCAATGTGGCTAACCCCTTCCATCTACCGTATGAATCCATTATGCCACAACCGCGCCAAGACAAACGGGACTGCCCGGGAAGGCTCGTCCCATTTGTCTTATGCCTGCTTTTTTATTTGCGTCTGCGTTTTGCCGCGCGGCGAATTCTTGCGATCCTTACGGCTCTAAGAATTTCACCAAAGTTATTGCCAGTCAGGCCTTGAGCTTGAATCGTTTGGACATCGGCGATTGTTAGAGGCGTAGAAGTGACGACTAGCGACGATGCTTCGTTGTCGAAGTTGAGATCGGTAAGATCGTTCACCGTCGTATTGGCCGTGAAGATTTCGAAATCCCCTTGGTAATTGGATTCCCTGAACAAAACGGCGGATCCGGGCGCATTCGTTAGTCGCAAGCTCTCGATATTGTCGTTCAAACCGACCCTAGACAAATTCCGAATTCCGAGATTACCCCTGTAGGTTCTGCTGAGTCCGGTTAAGTTCGGACCCGTAAACACTTGAAGCTGCGGATCGAGCAGCCTTGCGCCTACGCGTCTTGGTTTAAGATAGGGTTTAGGTTTTGCCGCGAGTTTTCTTGTTCTTTTGACGAGTCTAGGCTTGGCTGCATATTTCCTTGTCGTTCTTCTGATCAAATTTGATTTCCTCCTTTATGTTTGATAATTCAATCTATGGAGGAGGAGGAAATAAGGTTTGTCCATTTAACCATTTCCACGTCTAATTTTCCGTTAATCCATTCAAACGTACGGATAGAAAGTAACCCGGAGGCATTATTACCCATGTTCTTAAACGCAAAAAAGCTCTGGATACATCCAGAGCTCGTTCATCGTATAGGTTGGTGCGGTCGAGAGGACTCGAACCTCCACGGCTGTTACACCACTAGAACCTGAATCTAGCGCGTCTGCCAATTCCGCCACGACCGCACGTTTCTGACCACATTGGCAACCAAGTCAGAATAATAATATATCACGAATGACTAGGTTTGTAAAGGAGTCTCGGGATTTCCAGCCCGAGACTCCTTCTATAAGTCTATTGATCCTTCCAGCGCTGAACGGTTAAGTTAACGGTTTGAGCACCGCCGGCCGGTGTTAACGTACGGTTGGCGATATCGCTGCCGTTCGAGTTCGCTTCCACCGACGCCCACGTTCCCCTGGTCAGCTTGTATTGAACGGCCGTCCCTGCCGGTAAGCTTAACGTGATCGAATAGACGCCGTCCGTTCCTTTCGTTAATTGATAAGCGGAATCCGCCGCATTCCAGCTGTTGAACGAGCCCGTCAAATAAACCGGACCGTTCGCGGGGGTCGAGGAAGGCACGGTTACACGGAAGGTAACTCCGTCCGCTTGCGGCGTGCCGGATGTTTTGTTGCCATTGACTAAGCTCCAAGTTCCCGAAGCAAAAGAGTAATTGTTGCCTCCATTGCTATCCCAGGCACCGCTTCCGTTATTGAACGCCGCGGTTAATCCCGTTGCGCTGCCGAGATCGATCGTGATGCTTGCGTATCCCGGATAAGCGGAGGTTTGCATCTGGCTTCCCGGCAACGCCGTCCATGTCGTCGCGTTGTCCAGCTTGTAATGAATATAAGAGTTCGCGAACGAAGAGTTCTTGTAGTAAATCGTGACGTTATTCCCTCCGCCGGCGAGCGTCGTTACGGATGCCGCCGGCGTGCTTGCCGCCGACTTATTGCCAACCGCATCATAAGCTTTCACGGTATAGTTATAGGTCGTAGAAGGCGCAAGTCCCGTATTCGTGTAAGTCGTTGCGGCTGTCGTCCCTACTAGCGTTCCGTCACGGAACACTTCATAACCCGTTACCCCGACGTTATCGGTCGAAGCGCTCCAAGTGACGTTAGCCGAGGTAGCCGACAACGCTGTCGCCGCCACGTTCTGCGGAACGGTCGGCGGTTCGTTCTCCGGAAGAGAAGGAGGGCCCGAAACGATGTTACCCGTCGGCGTATACGTCCATGTACCCGTACCGAACAGATAGTTCTGCGAATTATTGCTATCCCATGTCCCGCTTCCATTGTTGAAGCAGGCTTCCAGCTGGCTCGCCGAACCGATATTGATCGTGATCTTGTTATATCCCGGTACTTCCGATGCCGGAATGGCGACTCCCGGAGAGGTCGTCCAGACGCCTCCTGCCGGACGATAATGAATGTACGGAGTCGTGAACCCTTTCTTGTAATAGATCGTGACGCTATTTCCGGCAGGCGTCGTTACTGTCGCAGGCGGATCGCTGATCGCGGAGCGGTTACCCGCGGCATCGAACGCCTTCACGGTATAAGAGTACGTTGTTCCCCCCGTAAGTCCGCTGTCGGAATAAGCGGTCGCGCCTGTCGTCGAGCCGACTTTGGCGCCGTTCCTGAACACTTCATAACCCGTGACCCCGACATTATCGGTAGAAGCGCTCCAAGAGACGCTTGCGCTGCTTGCCGACGAAGCTTGAGCCGTCACGTTCTGCGGAACGGAAGGAGCTTCCGTATCCACGATCGGCGCACCCGCTACGATATTCCCCGTTGGCGTGTACGTCCAAGTTCCCGTGCCGAACAGATAGTTCTGCGAATTATTGCTATCCCATGTACCGCTGCCGTTGTTGAAACATGCTTCAAGTTGCGTAGCGGCACCGATGTTAATCGTGATCTTATGGTACCCTGGCAGCTCCGAAGCCGGGATGGCGGCTCCCGGAGAAGTCGTCCAAGTCCCTCCGACCGGCCGATAGTGAATATATGGCGTTGTGAAGCCTTGTTTGTAATAAATGGTGACGTTATTTCCTTGAGGCGTCGTGGCCGTTGCGGGCGGGGTGCTGAAATCCGAACGGTTGCCTTTCGCGTCATAAGCTTTAACGGTATAGGAATAAGTCGTGCTTCCCGCTAGGCCGTTATCCGTATACGAGGCATTCGCCGTCGTACCTACCTTCGTTCCGTTACGGTACACTTCGTAACCCGTAACCCCCACGTTATCCGTAGACGGACTCCAAGACACTTGAATGGACGAAGCGTTAATCGTTTGCGCGCTTACCTGGGTCGGTACGCTTGGCGCTTCGTCGTCCGGAATAACGGGTTGATCGGTGATGAACGGATGCGTGCCCGTGATCGACCCTTGCACGTCTTCGACGTATTTGCCGCCTACGAGATTGTACTTGCCAGCCCCGACGTATACTTGCTGGATCTCGCTTCGGGTAACGTTTCCTTTAGAGTCGGTTGCTTCGATATAATAATCCAACAATTGATCGCGGTAATCATTGATATACGAGTAGTACAGATTGCCGATTTCCTGTGCCGGCACCTTCGCCATGACGGCCTTGCCGCTCGGCTGCCAATCCACTCCGTTGATGTCCGGCGTCAGGTCGCGCGCGTTCATCGGATATTCCGTCCAAGCGCCAACCTTGGACGTATCGATCCCTGGCACGCCCGCCGCCTGAAGCGCCGCCGGATCGTACACCTTGAACGTGTTGTCCGAAGCGTCGGCAACCTTGCTTGTATGCGCTCTCACTTTGACTTTGATATCCTGAATTCCGCTCGTGTCATAAGCATACGTATAGATGGCGAATGAATTGTTGAAGTGATGAAGCGTCCATCCTTCCGCTTTGCTTATGTTCGCGCTGCCCGGGTTATACGGATATCTTTGCGGCCACCAGACGGAAGGACCGACCTTATCTTTGGCTAGCTTAGCCTGAACGTAAGGTTTGGAGAAAAACAAAGACTGATTAAACGACAGAGTCGGTTTAACGTTATCGTCCACGTTCTCGTCATAATAACCGAAGCCCGAATCCATCGCCGGCAACAGGAAATACCACGCCAGCTCCGCCGGATTGGCGCCTCCCGCGTAATCGTTGGCGGCGTTCCCTTTGACCGGGAACGATAGCATCCAAGGATTTAACTGGTTCCCGGGATACGTAACTTCATTATCCAACGCGGTAGTCGGCTGCCAATAGTTCGGATGCTCCTCCAGCCAAATTTGCTCCGCCGTCTTCGCATAGTTCAATGCGGCTTGCAGCAAGGCGAAATTACGCTCCAGGTAGTGATATCCGTATTCGAACGATACCGTCATACCGTCGTCGATTCCGGATAGGTTTTTCTTTGGCGCGAAAGACGTCTGATTTACCTGGTTGAAGCTTGAGAATTGCGATTTCCATATGCCGAAAGGCAAATGCCAGTGGTACCAAGTCGGATCGGAAGAAGAATCTCTCGTATCGATCCAAGATCCGTCTTGCACGTGAACGACGTCGTTCGCCGCCGGAAGATTCGTGCGAAGATACTCGTCTATTCCCATTCCTTTTACCCCGGTATCGGTATACGTAACGTTGCCCGCGTTGCGCCAAGTTTCTTCCGAGCCGGCGCGTCCCATGTTGTTGTCCCCGTCATGAGCGACAACGAAGAACTGCTTCTGGGACGATATTCCTTCGAAGGGCTTGAGCGCGGTGGCTTTCGTGCTTCCGTTGTAGCCCTCCTCCCAAGACTCGGCTTGAGCGACGGGGATGCCGACGACCTTCGATTCCTGTCCCGTAGCCGGGTCTACGTAACGAACCCAATGCGGCGTGGACGCGAACGGATATTTGTTATGAACGACCTGCTGCTCGTTAAACATATTTTGGCTTACCCAAGAACCGACGTTGCTTGTGTTCTGCAAATCCGCGCGGTTAGGAGGCGATACCATCGTATCGGTACCCGGACTGTTCAATAGCGGATAGTCCCGCAGCGTACGGGAGAAATGGTTGTTCCCGATAACCGACCATTGAATGCCAAGCTTCTGCAGCACCGGAATGATGCGTTCCGAGAAACCGAGCTCCGTGGGGAAAAATCCTTTCGACGACTTATAGCTGTTGCCCATAAAATAAGGCTGAGCGAGCGTAGCGCCTTGGTAGATCAAATCCTTCAACATATAATCGTTGCCTGCCAGAGGACCCATCGTGTGATGACCCGTAAAATGGATCAGGTCCAGCGTTTTTTTCCCGTTCGTCGTTAGGAGGTTGTTGTAGGCATTCCGCCATGGCTGCCCCCAATTCGGGTTGTTATAGTCGGACACGTTGCCGCGTTGAATGATGCTGTTCACGTTATTGACGACCGCGCCCGACATCGTCACGTGCATCTGCGCTTGAGAATGATTGTTGCGCAAATCTGTCGCTACGTTCCATGGCCAAGACAGATAAGCTCCTTTCTTCGCATGATGTGAATAGTAGGATACCAGATCGTCGTGCGGCATGATCGCTCCGTTAGGCAAATAATAAGGATAGCCCTGCGGAGGATTTTGCTTGAGCGCAATGACGTCGCCGTCGTACGCGTACCGGATCGGACTCCCGACGGGAGTGGAGCCGTATTGATTGACGTCGTAATACGCCCAGAAATTCGGCATGTGGTTATGATAGACGTGAGCGGCGGCGATTTCGGCGGATACGCCGGACGCGTTCGCTTGCAATAACCAGGTTGCCCCTAATAGAACGGCCATCGTTTTAGAAAGCCATTTCATCTTAAACATAGTTTTCATTTATCC
This sequence comes from Cohnella cholangitidis, assembly GCF_014107495.1. Taxonomy (GTDB): domain Bacteria; phylum Bacillota; class Bacilli; order Paenibacillales; family Paenibacillaceae; genus Cohnella; species Cohnella cholangitidis. The sequence goes on along the minus strand of NZ_CP041969.1, from coordinate 5,292,629 downwards.
CCTTTCATCTCCCTTTTCGAAAAAGAGAGGGTTGTTGATAGTTCAACAACCCTCTGTCTTCCCTTATTGATCTTTCCAGCGCTGTACCGTTACATTAACCGTTTGCGCGCCCCCTGACGGAGTCAACGTGCGGTTGGAAATATCGCTGCCGTTCGAGTTCGCCTCTACCGAAGCCCACGTTCCCCGCGTCAGTTTATATTGGACTGCGGTCCCGGCCGGCAAGCTAAGCGTAATAGAATAGACGCCGTCCGTTCCTTTCGTCAACTGATAAGCGGAATCCGCGGTATTCCAGCTGTTGAACGAGCCCGCTAAATAGACTGGGCCGTTCGCAGGCGTTGAAGCCGGCACTGTAACCCTGAACGTTACGCTGTCCGCTTGAGGCGTTCCGGAAGTTTTGTTGCCGTTCACTAAGCTCCAAGTTCCCGAAGCGAACGTATAATTATTGCCTCCGTTATTGTCCCAGGTTCCGCTGCCGTTATTGAAGGCTGCGGTTAAACCCGTAGCGCTGCCAAGCTCGATCGTGATGCTTGCATATCCCGGATACGTAGAGCTTTGCATCTGGCTTCCCGGCAACGTCGTCCAAGTCGACGAATTGTCGAGCTTATAATGAATGTAAGAGTTCGTAAAAGCCGTATTTTTGTAATAGATCGTCGCTTGGTTGCCGGCCGGAGTCGTGACCGATGCCGGAGGCGAGCTCTCCGCGGAGCGATTGCCGGCCGCATCGTAAGCTTTCACCGTAAAGGTATAGGTAGTAGCTGCTGCCAATCCCGTGCTCGTAAAGGACGTCGTCGTTGACGTTCCGACTAGCGTACCGTTCCGGAACACCTCGTAACCGGTAACTCCGACATTGTCGGTAGAAGCGTTCCAGGTGACGCTTGCCGAAGTAGCCGAAAGAGCGGTCGCCGCTACGTTCTGAGGAACAGAAGGCGGCTCGTTCTCCGGAAGAGCCGGAGCTCCCGACACGATATTGCCCGTCGGGGTATACGTCCAAGTTCCTACTCCGAAGAGGTAGTTCTGCTGGTTGTTGCTATCCCATGTTCCGCTTCCGTTATTGAAGCAAGCTTCAAGCTGGCTTGCGGTGCCGATGTTGATCGTAATCTTGTTATATCCGGGCACTTCGGATGCCGGAATGGCGACGCCCGGAGAAGTCGTCCAAGTACCGCCTGCAGGTCGGTAATGGATATAAGGCGTCGTGAATCCTTGCTTGTAGTAGATCGTCACGTTATTGCCGGCAAGCGTCGTAGCTTCCGCCGGAGGCGAGCTGGCTGCCGAACGGTTGGACGCCGCATCGAGAGCTTTGACCGTATAAGCGTATGCGGTCGTTGCCGCCAATCCTACATCCGTGAACGATGCGGTCGCGGTTTGGCCGACAAGCGTGCCGTTCCGGAACACTTCGTATCCCGTAACGCCAATGTTATCCGTAGAAGCCGTCCATGCGACGTTGATCGACGAGGACGACACGGCGGTTGCCGTTACGTTCTGCGGTACGGTAGGGGCTTGCGTATCGATCGGATTCGTCGTCGCCGAAGCCGGCGGCGAACTTAACGCGGATTTATTATTGGCCGCGTCGTATGCTTTAACGGTGTACGAATAAGTCGTTGAAGCCGTTAAACCGTTGTCCGTGTAAGAAGTTCCCGCCGTCGTTCCGACGAGCGAACCGTTGCGGTATACTTCATATCCCGTCACGCCGATGTTATCCGCGGAAGCCGTCCACGTCACTTGAACGCTAGTCGAGCTAACCGCGTTGGCGCTTACGTTCGTTGGAACCGTCGGCGCTTGCGTATCGGTTATCTCCTTGGCATAGATTTTCGCGGAGTTTCCTCCGATGCTAACCGTAATCTGCTTGCCCGTTACTCCGCCGGATTGCACGGTAACGGTATCGGACGTGTTCAACTGGTTGACCAATATCGTTCCGACCGTCATCGTGCTTTCCGCCCGAAGCGGAATCGTCACGGTTTGCGTGCCGCCCGAAGCGTTGCTGAATACCGATACGACCTCTTGTCCGACGTTCGTGCCGCTATCTACGCGGCGGGAGAAGGCGTACAGATTTTGAGCGGACCACATTTCGCGTTGTTTCCCTTTGCGGAGCGCTTCGTACTTCTTGCGAATTTGGTTCAGCTTGGCGACGTGCTGGTAAGTGTTCGTGTTCTCGTTAAAATAGTCCTGAATGACGTTGCCGTTCGCGTCGCGTTTGACCATCGACCAACGGTTCCACGTATCCGCGATTCCGTCGCTCAGAACTTGGTTGTTGCCGTTCCCTTTGTTTTGCTCGGTCCCTTGGAATACGACCGGCAAACCGCGGACGGTAAAGATGAACGACAACGCGTTTTGCAGCTTCTGCACGTCGCCGCCGGCTACTTGGAGGAACCGGTTACGGTCATGGTTATCGATGAACGTAACCATATGATTCTCGTTGCCGTTATAGCGATAATCCTGGTCTAAGGCAGCTTTGACGTTCGCATCGAACGACTGGCCGTATGCGAAGCTATTAAGCACTTGGAAGAATAACGGGAAGTCCAGCATTCCCCATTCTTTGTTCGCGCCTACCCAGCGCGAGACGAATTCGGCGTTGCCGTCGAAGTTCTCCCCGAACGTATTGACGCCTAGATAATTTTGCAGCGCTCCGATATCCGTCGGCTTCATTAGCTTAGCCGCATCTACGCGAGCTCCGTCCGCTCCCGTGTAATCGAACCAGCCTTTGATCGAATCGAACATCGCTTGCCTTGCGGCCGGAACGTCGAAGTCGATGTCGTCCAGTCCGCCTAGGTCATGATTCTCAAGGTAATCTTGCGCCGCTTGAGTGTAGACGCCATCGACAGAACCGAAATTGATATCCCCATTGTGATGATACCAAGCCGGGTTGTTAAACGGCGCGGCAGGCTGCAAGCTCGGAATATCGTAAAATGCCTGCGTACCCAGCATATAGTCTCCGACGTGATTCGGAACGACGTCGATCACGACTTTGATTCCGAGCGCATGCGCCGAGTCTACGAGTTCTTTCAGCTTTTCCTTCGTTCCGAAAAAGGGATTCGCCTTGTTCGGATCCTTGACGTTGTAACCGTGATAAGCGGTGTTTCTGCCCGACCCGTTATTTTCGCGATTCGTCATTTGAGGCTCGGCAACGGGCGAAATCCAGATAGCCGTGTAGCCCATATTTTTAATATAGCCCAGCTTATCGATGACGCCTTGCCAGTCTCCGCCTTTCATATGGCGGAAATCTTCCTCCGAGGTCTCGCCGTAACGAATGGCCGATCCCGTCGCGTTGTTGCTAGGATCGCCATCGTGAAACCGGTCGACCATGATCTGGTAGATCGTATCGTTCTCGTCCACTGTTCCGATACTTGCCGCATGAACCGTCTTAGGAGATGCGATGAAAACGTTTGCGCAAACGGACAACAAAAGAGCGGCGATGAGTAACGGAGAAAACCATCTTCTAATCATGGACACTATTATTTCCCTCCTGTACCGTTTTAGTAAAGCGCTTACATAATCTTGAGTAAAGTCGTTAGCTAATTATGCATGCCCGGAATACTGAATGCGAAATAAGCTAATCTTGAGAAGCGCCTGATCAGAGCACTTTTGAGGAAACCGGTTTCCTAAGTAAAAATTAGCATGAGCTGAAATCCGTTGTCAATACTCGTCTTTTAAATAGGGTCCTAAGTCCCGAAAAATTGTCGAATTGACGAAATCACTCGAATTATGGCAATTCAATAAAAAGAAGCCTCGCTAGAGAAGGCTTCCTGAATGAAAGGATTAGCTATAGACGGTGGATTTCTTCAAAACAATAAGCATATTCCGCGAGTTCGTCTCTGGTTATCGTACGGTTCGTTTTGTCGAGCTCGTATTGATAGGCCTTGAGAATATGTTTCATCCCTACGGCTTCCCCGTTGCCGCTGGCGAGAAAGGCGGAGGTCAGCGCGATATTTTTGATGCTGCCTCCGGCCATGGGCAGTTTTCGCGCAAGAAAACCGTAGTCGAGCTCGTGGTCAAGCGGTGTTTGCTGAGGAAAAATCCCCCGCCAAATCGCTTCGCGCTGGTCTTCGTCGGGAAATGAAAACCGGATCACGTAATTGATTCTCCGCAAAAAGCTTCGTCCATATTCTGTAAATAGTTAGTCGCCATAATGCTTATTCCGCGGTATTCCTCTATTTTCTGCAGCAGAAATGCGACTTCCGTATTCGCGTTCTTATCGTGCGAATCTTTAACCTCCGAACGTTTGCCGAACAACGCATCGGCTTCGTCGAAGAACAGAATGGCATAGCTCGATTCCGCCTCGTCGAATATTTCGCGCAAGTTTTTCTCCGTTTCGCCTATGTATTTGCTTATGATCTGCGAGAGGTCGATTTTGTAGATTTCCATATCCAGCTCTTTGGCTACGACTTCGGCGGCCATCGTTTTCCCCGTGCCGGGCGGACCGGAGAACAGCAGGCTGACGCCCGTGCCGTAAGAGAGCTTCCGGTCGAATCCCCAACTTCCGTAAACGGTATGCTTATATTTGATATGATTGCAGGCGTGACGCAGCTTGCGGATTTGGGTTTCGGGAAGCACGAGGTCTTCCCACCGTTTTTTCGGCGACAGGCGCTTGGACTTCGTTCCGAGACGGTGATTCAGCTGTTTGTAACACGCTTCTATGATTTCATTCCAACGAATATAGCCGTGATCGCCGCTGTCCCGCTTCCATTCGGATAACGCCCGAGCCGTCCGCAAGGCGTTCGCTATTTGGCCCGGATTGAATAGAAAACGGGAAGCGATCGCATCCCAGTCCAGCGAATTTTCTACATTGTAGGCTGCCGCAAGCGTTCGCCACGCCCCCGCTCTCTGCTCATCATCGAGCAAAGGGATTTCGATCTCCAGATCGATCCGGTTGCGATGGTCGATCGGCCGGCAAGCCTCTTCCGAGAGCAGGAATACGACGCCGGACATCTCGTTCAGCCGATCGAGCCTGTCCCTCTTGATCTTCCGATCCGTCTCCGAGTCTTCCTTCAGAAGAAAGCCGCACAGAACCGGCAACGCTTGTTGAATAGCCGCCTCGCGAAAAACATTGTCCAACGCATCCCGTCCGTCCGACTCTTCTTCAGGGAGCTTAGCCATATCTATGAACAGCACGGGCTCGTTGAAGTAACGGCCCAAATGAGACATTTGCGTTTTCTTGCCTGCCCCTTCGTCGCCCCATAAAGAAACGATCAAGGCCGATTTATTCGAAATCTCCGATTCGGAAGCGCGGCTTGCGATCCACTGTCGAAGGTTGTCTTGAATATCGGCATGCCCGAGAAGCGGCGCCGGCTCCGCCGACGGCGGCAACAGGCTCATATATCGTACCATGGAAGCCGGCAATTCGGCCGAATCCAGCACGAATCGGACGATTCTCTCGTCCAAGCGGCAATACCGGTTAATCGTCGTTTCGTATTTGCGATTGACCGCCGGCTCGCGGAGGAAAAATCGGCGAAGCAAGCCGTCGGCCCTTAGCGCCCGCACCGCTTGAAACCGTTGCTCTTCGTCTCTTCCGACCAAGGAAGCGATTAAATCCCGCCGGGGGTAAGTCGCGCCGCGTTCGTCCTGCAGCAACTCGAACGCGGCTTCGTATTTGCGATCGACCTCGACGGCGAGACAGACGAAGACGATCTTCTCTTCCATCTCCGTCATTCCGAATATGCGCCTCAAATAAGAAAGTGGCAGGAAAACGTTCGCCTCTTCGCTTAAGCTCATGCGCAGCTCCGCCCTCTGACGCGCGCTTTCCCAACGATCCTCCAGCTTTGACCGATTGCCTTCCTCCGAACACATGCGCAGTTCGATGCCCGCATCCAGCCACCGAAGCCACTCTCTCACGTATTCAAGTCCGTCGGCATAAGGACTTTCCGAGGTTTCCGTCTTCGATCTCCGCAGCGGAACGACTTGTTCCATCCGTTACCCCTCCCTATGTCAGTTTAACCGCGACTTCAATCGCGAAAAGGCTATCGGCCGAAAAATTTCTTGATTCTGGACATGACGCCTTCGCCTTCGCTTTTCGGCTTGGCGGCTTCGGCTCTCTCTTTTTCTACTTCTTTCGCGCGCTGTTTGTAGTATTTGTGATGCTCCGTTTCTCCCCGCGCATGCGCCGTCAGACGCTTGACCTGATCATCGCTGTCCACGATCGGCGCTCCCGCGCCTTCTTTTCCTTTGCCTGCCGCGACTAAAGCATGCCTTTGTTTTTCCAGACCGATAAACTCGTCGATATTCTCGTAACCCGCAAACTCCTTTTTGCCCATCGCTTTGCGGGCTTCTTCGCGCGCCCGCGCCTTCTTCACCTGAGTCTGTTGGCTCGATGTCGCGATATCGCCGATCATTCCGGCGGCCGAACCTACCGCGCCGGCGACCTGACCCGCCCCCGGAACGATGTTGCCCGCGATTCCCGTCACGGTTCCGATTCCCGCCTTGATCCGGCCGGCGGTAATTTTGGTGCCGACCGCTTGGGCTTGGGATGCCGTGCTTGTCTTGATCGCTTCGTTAGTCGTCGTTGCCGAGATTCCTTTGAGCAAATCCCGTTCCTTCACGTCGAACTTCTCGGCCATCTTCTGCTGAATGCCTTTCCCGACAATCGGAATCATGCCCGCGGCCGTCTGGCCCGGGTTTTGCACGGCGTCGTTTACCGCGTTTTTCACCTTTTGCTTGACATCGAATTTCCCCGGCATCATTCGGTTCTCGATCTTATTCGTCCGCACGTCCTCTTCCAGATTCACGTCCTGCCTCCGGTTGCCGCTGCGTTCGCGGCTTTGCGACAAATCCCATTTACCGTAGCGCGCATTCTCGATATGCTGGGGAAGATCGTACCAATTGGGATTGTTGGCCGCATCCGTCTCCTTTTGCACCCGTTCGTGAAACTCTTTGCTTATCCCTCCGGATTCCTCGGATTCGCTTGCCGACGATTCCGACTCGCTCGACGGTCCGCTCGCAATCGGCGCCGACGCCGGAGCTTCCGGCTCCTTCGGCGCTTCGACGGCCGCTTCCGGCACTTTCCCCGGAGCTTCCGCCTCCGAACCCGCGTCCATGCCCGGAAACACGCGTACCGCTCCTTGAGCTTTCAGCTTCTGGATGATAGAGGCTTTGTCGGGACTCTGCTCGGACTCCTCCGATTGCTCCTCCTGTTCAACGTCTTCCCGCGAAGGGGAACGTCCGCGAGTCGCTCCTTCTTCTTCTTTGCGAACTTTGATCGCTTTCGGCACGAAAATCCTCTCCTTGTCTGACGCTTCTTGTGAAACAGTATAAGGAACGAGAATAAAAGAATAATGAAAAAAAACAACGTAAAAACTCCTAAAACCGCATAAAAACAAGTCTTTCCGAGTTTTGGGAAGGAGTCGATTTTATTTAATTGCAACGGAGATCCGCATAATGGACAGCTTCTCTCGAATACGTTCCTATGATCTAAAGCTCTTGAATAAGGAGGAGATTGCCCGATGCAACCGGCAGAATCGAATTCCTACACTTATGTTACTTTTCGCGCTCTTGTCGATGCAATCGTACCGTGTACGCCCGAACTATCCGTCTTCGGAGCGGATTTGGCGATCGGGGGCGTTCAGCTTGCCATTCACGAATACATGATCTGGGAGATGGATCATAGCCTGACGCTCGATCTCGGCCGTTATCCTGAAGTGATGCCTTTGGCTGCCCCTACAGCCGGATTGCTGAACGCGGGAGCGATACAGCTCGCGGCCTCCGGCAAAGCGAATTACGCCGTACCGGGCTCTGTGCCGTTCGCCTCCCTCTCGCCGGAAAACCGTATCCGAACTTTGGCGCTTCTCGAGAATCTCCAAGTCGATCTCGGAGCTTTGCCGCCTCCCTACCGCAACGACGGCGGACTGGTCAAATTCGTCGTTGACTTCCTCAATCGGCAGACGATGTTCGGAAATTACTCGGAATGGTCCGCGTACGGGACGACCCGGCTCGCAACGCCGACCGAACGAAGGCTGGAATATTTTCCGATCGGTTGGCGCCAAACCGGTTATCCGGGAGTATCCAAAGGATATCGCGCGTTTCGCGGCAATTTGCTGACGATAGTCAGAGAAGGAGGCGAGTCCCGCATTGTATGACGCAGACGTGATCGTTATCGGCTCCGGCGGCGGAGGCGCCGCCGCGGCCAAGGAGCTTGGAGAGGCTGGGCTGAAAGTTCTGGTGCTGGAAGCCGGTCCTTTCTACGGGAACAAGCAATGGCAAAATCCGAACGGCGAGCGGGGCGGAGAGTGGAGTTCCGACTATGCCGATCTGGACGTTGGCATATATAAACGAATTTTCAACATGTACGAGAACAATATGAACGACGTCGTATCGGGCACATTTCGATTCGGACCTGCGGATAGGCGACGAACGCCATGGCATCGGGTAATGCGGCAGAAGGGCGATATTTGGCAGGCTGCGGGAGTCGGGGGAACGACGCAGCATTACTGGTCGCAATCGCCGCGGGCTTTCCCCTCCGCGATCGACGGCATTTGGCCGATCAGTTACGACGAACTGATCCCGTATTACGAGAAAGTGGAAGCTACTTTGCCCGTGCAATTCTCCCCAACGACGCCCAAGGAGGAACTGTTCTACTACGGCGTCAAAAAAGCAGGCTGGAAGCTAATCCCTACGTTGAACGTGACCACGCCCGGCTATCGGCCGAACCCGAATGCTATCCTGCCGGTTAACCCTCGCTTGATGGATTCCCGCTACTCCATCGACCAATTGTGGAATATGGAAGGCTGCACCTTGCAGGGGCATTGCGTCAACGGATGTTCGGCCGGACCGTCCGTAGACAAAATCGCTAAGCGAAGCACGTTGGTCAGTTATGTCCCGCTTGCGCTCAAAACAGGCAATGTGGCGATCCGGCCCAATTCCTTCGCCATCAAGATTCTGACCGAGCAAAAGGCGGGAGAAGGGCTGTGCGCTTCCGGAGTCCAATTTCGCGATACGTGGACCGGAGAAATTCACGAGCTGACGGCCAAAGCCGTCGTCCTGTCCGGCGGCTGCATCGAGTCTCCGCGGCTATGGCTCAATTCCGGCCTGCCTTCGAATTCCTGGGTCGGGAGAGGGCTTACGAATCACTGCTTCGACTGGATCGGCGGGGTGTTCGACGAGCGGGAGCTCATGCGGATTATGGGCCAGCCCTCCGTCTATCCATACGTCGGCCATACTTCAGGAGCAAGGGTCGACATCCCGGGGACCGGAGTTTTCCAGGTGTCGTGTCTCAGTCCGGGCTTGATGTCTTTCTTGACTTACGGCTTCAGCGAAGCGGGATACGACGCATTGAACCCCCCCGCGCCGGGCGAGCCGTGGAACATTCGGGGCCGGGTAGTCGGTCCGGCGCTAAAGGAACTGATGATGAACTACGCTCGGACGATGACCTACCTTCTCTTGACGGATGACGAAACGCTGTTTCGCAACCGGGTGGAAGTCGACCCGATTCTGAGAGACGAGAACGGTCCGATTCCCGTCGTCTATTACACCCCCAGCCCAAAGACGTTGCAGCGGCGGGATCTCTTGGCCCGATATTCCAGCGAATCGTTGAAGGCGGCCGGCGCCAAAACGATCATTCGTTCGGATACGCCCTTCAGCTTCATGCTGCACATGGAAAGCACCATGAGAATGGGGTATGTCGTCGACACGAACTGCGAGGCTTATCAAGTAAAGCGGCTGTTTATCGCGGACAACAGCGTTCACTTCAACGGGATCGGCGGCCCGAATCCGACGTTGACGACGCAGGCGCTAGCCACCCGCACTTCCGAGAAGCTCGCTAGTCTATATTTTTCTTAGCCTGAGGGCATAGATACGGACCAATAGAGCACCGCACCCGACAACGCGACGATAAGCAGCAAAGCGAGCGATTTCCAAATCAGCTTCAATCAAGTTCGATCCCCTTTCGCGCTTTCCCTGATATCGCCCAGTATTCTCGACCGAACGGCACGTTAAACGCTCTTCTTATACCCGTCCTCTAGGCTGGCTATTGTCGCGCATATGGTTGGTAAAAGCAGGGAATCCTATTTCGTACAACTATTCTATCGGCGGTGATTCCTTGCGAAAAAAAACGAGATTTCCGCCGCTCGGCGATTCACATTCGGGATCCAGCTCGATACCGCGGGAACAGAAGCTGCGCGACAAGCTCGACGATAACGAGGCCATCGTTCGAAGCATTTTCGACAGATGCTCTGATTTGGTCGTCCGCAGGCTTCTGCTCCCCGGTTCCGTAACTTGCATGGCCGTTTATTTGAACGCGCTAGTCGACGACGCCCAATGGAGCGATGGTCTGCTGAAGCCGTTGATGACCCTGAAGACAGACCAGCTCGAGGATCGTTCCAAGCTGCTGGAATGGCTGAGAACGCGCATCGATTCGACCATACAGCCGCATGCTGCCGAAACGCTCAACGAGGTCGTGAGAAGCATCGTCAGCGGCGGCGTTGCTTTATTTTTCGAATCCTATTCGTTTGCCTTGACCGTTAAGATACGGAACCAGCTTCATCGCGCTTTAGAAGAACCGAAAACGGAGGCGGTCATCCGCGGTCCCCGCATCGGGTTCATCGAGAAAATCGAAATCAATCTTACGCTGCTTCGCCAGCATATCCAATCTCCGCAGCTCAAAATCGAGCGAATGACGGTTGGAACGGTCACCGGTACCGAAGTAGCGGTCGTCTATTTGGACAAGCTTGCTCCATCCGACGTCATACGGGAAGTCAAGAGCCGACTGTCCCGAATTCAGATGGACAGCGTGCTGGGGACGGGCTATATCGAAGAAATGATCAGCGATCATCCCTACTCGCCGTTTCCGATCATCAATACGACCGAGAGGCCGGATTCCGCGGCGGGCTCTCTCTTGGAGGGAAAAGTGGCGGTGCTCGTTAACGGGACGCCGTTGGTCATGATTATGCCCGTCACCTTCTGGTTCGGCTTTCAGTCGGCAGAAGATTATTACATGAATTTTATTTTTGCGACCATGCTTCGATGGCTGCGATTTCTGTTTGCTTTTCTGGCCGTAGCGGCCCCCTCCCTATATGTCGCGGTTACGACCTTTCACCAGGAAATGATACCGACCAGCCTGGCACTCAGCTTGGTTACCGCGCGAGAGATCGTTCCGTTTCCGACGATGGTCGAGACGCTGATCATGGAAGTTACGTTCGAAGCGCTTCGCGAAGCGGGTGTACGTCTGCCCCGGGCCGTCGGGCAAACGATCAGCATAGTCGGCGCGCTCGTCATCGGACAAGCCGCGGTTCAGGCAGGAATTATTTCCGCTCCCATTATTATCGTCGTTTCGCTGACGGGAATCGCTTCGTTCCTCATCCCTCAACCGGGCATGAGTCAAGCCATCAGTATTTTTCGCTTTCCGATGGTCATTTGCGCGGGTACATTCGGGCTTTACGGAGTAAGCGCCGGCATGATCGCCATATTGATCCACTTGTCGAATCTGCAATCCTTCGGATTTCCCTACCTCTGGCCGGTCACTCCGTATAACCGGGCCGGAGTCATGGATGTCCTGTTTCGAGCGCCATGGCGCTTGATGTACAAGCGGCGCCAGCTTGCGCAGCGGGATTCGGAGGTGCCAAATCCATGAAACCAAGCAGGAAAGCGCTCATCGCCGCCCTATTTGCAGCCTGTCTAGGCTTGTCCGGCTGCTGGGACCGTCAGGAAATGGATGAGCTAGCGCTTGTGATGGCCAGCGGCGTGGATCTCGCGGAGGACGGACAAATTGAAGTGACGCTCCAGATTGCCGTTCCGACCGGCATTCCGGGGACCCTGCAATCGGGAGGAAAAAAGAAACCCGTCGACGTCATTTCGGCGAAGGGCGCCAACGCGTTCGAAATTATTAGTATCCTGCAGCAGCGGTTGTCTCGGAGGCTCTTTTTCGGTCACCGGGCCGTATTCGTCATTGGGGAAGCCTTTGCGAGGCAGAGCGTCGATCAAACCTTGGACGCACTCATCCGCTTGCCCGACAGCCGTCACAACTGCTACATTCTGACCACTCAGGGCACAACGGCGAAAGAGATATTAAATACCCCTTACAGTATGGAATCGATACCCGCTATCGGGATGAAAAACATCCAATCCGGCGACTTTTCCTTGGACGTCAAAATCGACGAATTCATAGCCGATCTGGCAATTGAAGGAAAGATGCCCGTCACGGGAGCGATCAGCCTCGTTCCTTCGGGGAACGAGACCGCTTTCCAGATCGATAAGGTAGCCGTATACCGGAACACGATGCTGGTCGGGTACTTGTCCGGAACGGATTTGAAGGCCTTTAAAATGATTAAGGACGGGTCCAAAAACATCACGATCACGCAAAAAGTCGAAGCGAAGCGCTTGAAGACGAAAGGAACCGCCACAGTGGAAATTCTGAAGGGAAAAGCGCGGTTGCGAGCGAGCATGCGGAACGGAACGCCGCACTACGAAGTGTTCTATTACGCGACGGCCCGAATGACGAATAACGATTCCACGCTGGATTTCAGCAGACCCCGAAAATTGCTTCAACTGGAATCGGAGCTGTCGGACATGATCCGAAGCGCGATCGAACGCATGCTGCGTAAGCTTCAACGCGAGTTCAAATCGGACGCGCTCGGTTTCGGCACAACCTTTCACAGACAGTACCCGCAGCAATGGAAACATTTGAAGCGCCAATGGAACGAAATCTATCCTGGAGTCCAGGTCGACGTGAAAGCTCGGATCACAATCGAACGGATGGGCAGAACGGAAGCTCCCGGTCCGATCGAAAGCGCGGAAACTCATTAATAAGCGGAGGGAAAATGTCCATAATGAACGTTACGGGACGGCAGATCTTCTGGATGATCCTATCGATGGATCTCGGCATGACGTTGATCATGACGCTCTCGCCAAGCGCGCAATTCGCTCGACAAGACGTATGGATATCTATTCTGTTAGCCGGGTTGGCTATTCTGCTCATATCCGTAGTCGTACACAACGTGACTCTCCTGCATCCAGGCCAAAATCTCATTCAATTATGCCGGACGGTAATGGGCAGATGGATCGGAACGGTCGTCATCTTCGTCTATTTCGTTCAATGGTACACGATCACCCCGATCGTGTTGCGCCAATTCAACGATGTGCTGCATGTCATGATCTTACCCACGACGCCCAAGCTGGCGGTGATGCTGATTATGGTGCTGCTCATAGCATACGCGACAGTTACTGGAGGGATCGTCAATATTGCGAGGTGCAGCGAGGTGCTTGGTCCCGTTATCGTGCTGATGGTCGTCCTTGTCATCGCCGCCAGCCTCTTACAAGCTAACTTCTTTCACCTGCTGCCCGTTTACGCCGACAACGGGGCGATCAATATCGTTAAAGGGGCGCTGCCCCCGGCTTCCTACCTCGGTCACGCGGTCGAATTTCTAATGCTCTCGTCGTTTCTGCGGCAGCCGAAGAAAGGCGCACCGTACATATACGGGGCTGTCGCGGTTGCTTCTTTCCTCGTTCTGATTTCCTTCACGGTAACGATGGCGACGCTCGGAGTCGAGCTGTCCACGAAAATGTGGTATCCGTATTTCGAGTTGGCGCGAAAAATCTCGTTGTTCGGTTTCATCGAGAACATCGACCCGGTCACGATCGTCATTTGGGTGGCGAGCGTATTCATCAAGCTTGCGATTTACTTGTTCTTAATCTCATACGGTACGGCCGAATTTCTGGGAATTAAAAAATGGAAGACCATGGTGTGGATCAATGCACCGGTTATCCTCGGGCTTGCTTTTATTCCGAGAAACGTCGAACAAGCGGCCACCAACTATTTGCTCAATTACTGGATTCCCTTCGCCTTGCCCGTAAATATGTTCGCTTTGCCGCTGCTGCTGCTGATCGTAGGGAAAATCCGGCAGAAGTCCGCAAGCGCTTAGTCCTGCTGCCTTCCCCATTCCGGGACTTCCCCCTAGAGATTGGCGCGCTACAAGAAGCCTTGCTCAGCAAGGCTTCTCGGGATTGTAAGTTATGCGTTTCTGCTATCGGCCGAAAAATCGGGGTCGCTAGAAAGCGTAGCCCGCTCCGCCGTCGATTCGCAAATCCAATCCCGTTACGTAACGAGAGGCCGGCGAACTTAAATATACGGCAGCCCAACCGATATCTTCGGAACTTCCCATATGGCCCATGAAAATTCTGGACATGATTTTCTGCTTTCGCGGCGGATCGCTGTCGAGCGCCTTCTCGGTCATGTCGCTCTTGATCCAACCGGGAGTGATGGAATTCACTCTCACCCCGTGCGGGGACCACTCGCTCGCCAACGCCCGCACCATTCCGGCAACGGCGGTTTTGGCCGCGGAATAAGCAACGACGTTGGGAATCCCCATGATCGCCGACATCGAAGAGATGAACAAGATCGAACCGGACTTGCGCGGTATCATGCGCTTAGCGCATTCGCGCGCTAAGCCGAAGCCTCCTTGCACATGGGTTTGAAGCACTTCGGCAAAGCCGTCGTCGCTTGTTTCCAAAGCGTTGTTCTTGAGGTGGTTTCCCGCGTTGTTGATCAGAATTTCAATCGGGCCGAAGCGGCTCTCCACTTCATCGACCAAACCGGGCAACGAATCCAGCTCGTTAATATCGTGTTGAATGTAAGAAGAACTAGAGCCTAACTCTTCGCAAGCTGCCTTCAGCTTATCCGCCCTTCTCCCCGTAATCACGACTTTCCCGCCCGCTTGGATAATCGCACGAGCCATTCCCAAGCCAAGCCCGGTGCCTCCACCCGTTATTAACGCAAGCTTCCCTGAAAGACTAAACGGATTCGTCATGTTTATTTTCCCGCCTTTGTTCAAGCTTCGATTATTTTATAGGAGACGCATTGCTTCTCGATTAGCTCCCAGTCCAGCTCCGCTCCGACTCCGGGGCTTTCCGGAACCGTAATCATGCCTTGCGAATCGATCGGCAGCTTCCCTTTCGTCGGAAATTGAAATTGATCTTCCGGCACGAAATATTCATAGTACTCGCAGTTTCGAATCGCGCAAGAAACATGCAAGTTTACGATATCCATGTAATTAATCGTTGTCGTATGAATCTCGCAGCGCAAACCGAACGCTTCCGCCATGTGGGCGATTTTCAAAGTGCCCGTTATCCCGTTCTTCCAAGATACGTCGGCTCTAACGATATCCGCCGCATTGTTAATGATAGATTGGGCAACGCCCCAATGGCAGCCTCTCGTCGTCTCCGTTGCCGCGATAGGAATATCGAGCGCCGCGCAAAGCTGCTTGTACTTATTGACTTCGAAATCCCTGAAAGGCTCTTCAAACCATCTATAGTTCAATTGCTCCAAGTGTCTGCCTACTTTAATCGCTTCATCCAGGCTGTACTCCGCGACGGGATCGGTCAGAAGAACGTGATCATCGCCTACCGCGTCTCTTAACGCTTGGTGAATCTTCATGTCCATCTCTACCGGGCCCGGAGGATGCGCCTTATAAGCATTGATGCCCAATGACTTGTAGTACAGCGCTTCTTCGACATATTGATCGACCGTTTCATGGAAAAGTCCGCTAGCATACACCGGAAGCTTGTTCCGGTAGGCTCCGATGTATTTGTATAACGGCAAACCCGCAGCTTTGGCCGCGATATCCCATAAGGCGACATCGACGGGTCCCGGCAAGTATACCGGGAAAAACCCGAGATGCCGATCGATGTTCCATAGCTCATGCCAGATCGCTTCTCGATCATAGGGATCTCGTCCCATCAGAATAGGCGCAATGTTGTCATTTAAATAAGCTTCCGTAACCGCCCCCGATCTCGCCGCCATGGCAACGGACAAACCTTCAATGCCGTTATCCGTCGTGATCTTGATGACGACGACATCCCAAGGCATGTTGCTCTTTCCTTGCCTTTTCTCGTCGAATAAGCAATTGTCTCGCCGTACCCACCAGGTTTCGAATTTAACGATCTTCATAATAACCTCCTGTTTGCTCGTCCTATTTGCTGCCTCCGACGAAGTTGCCGCGAAGCTTGGAAGAATCGAGCAGATGCGGTTTTAACGCGGATTGATTAAACACGATTCCATGACCCGGCAGAGAAGACGGGGCTCCCATTCCGTTCTCCACCGTAATCGGATGTTCCAGCAAGCCGAGCTCGGTGAACGATCCGCCGACTACATTTTCGAGCATATAACTGTTCGTTACGCCGCACAGCATCTGAAGCGAAAGCTCCATCATATAATGCGGGGCAACGGGTTTACCGAAAGCGTTAGCGAGATGGGCGATCTTCAGCCATTCCGTGATTCCTCCGACAAAAGCGACATCCGCTTGCACGATATCAACGGCGTCGGCTTTTAAGTACTCCAAGAATTGCTGCTTGCTGTACATGCTTTCTCCTAATGCGATAGGAGTCCGGATAGCCTTCTTAAGCTGGGAGTGTCCATGGATATCCTGATACAGCATCGGCTCCTCGATCCAGCCCAGATTCAACGCATCGAGACGAGCGCCCTTCTGAATCGCTTCGGCCGCGCTCCACTTCTGATTCAAATCGACGAGCAGCGTGCCTCCCTTGCCTAGTCGCTCCTGAACCTTCGCGATTCTTTCGATATCCTCTTCGAAATCCGGTTTGCCGATCTTCATCTTGACCGTTCTGTAGCCTTGCGCGATATATCCATCCACGCGATCCAGCAGATTCTCGACGGTGTCATTGCTGCTAAGATTGATCTCGCTAATATAGGAAGGAATCGAATCTCGCGCTCCGCCAAGCAACTTGTACAGCGGTTGATGATAATGCTTGCCCATCAGATCCCAGATGGCGATATCGATCGCCGCGATCGCCATCGAATTGACGCCTAGGCCAAGCCGTCTGGATTGGCGTTGCATATGATACCAAACCTGCTCGTAGTGGAGCGGATTCATGCCGAGAACCAGAGGGGCCAAATAATCTTCGATGAGAGTTTTAATCACCGTTCCGCCGATATCGACCGTATAGCTAATGCCGGTTCCAACCAACCCGTTATCGGTAGTCACTTCTACGATAATGAATTCCAAACCGTCAACCTTGTTCGTGGCATCTTCCCAAGGAGATGATGGCGGCATACGATAAGCATTTGCCTGAATACTTTGAATTTTCAATTTATTATCCCCCTATTAGAGCCATATATTTGATTCGCCGTGACCCGCCTAAAATTCAATAATCGCTTTAATGACGCCGCTATCCCGCTTCAACCAAGTCTGGAATGCCGCTATCGTATCCTCGAACGGAGCGCGATGCGAGATGAATGCATCCGCATCGATATGTCCGGCTTTCATGTTGGCGATCACATACTCGAATTCGTCCAAGCTTGCCGCACGGCTTCCCATCAACGTCAGCTCCTTCTTGTGGAACTCGGGATCGTTGAACGAAATATCCGCTTGCACCAAACTCACGTAAACGACCTTTCCTCCATGAGCCGCATAACTGAAGGCATTCATCATGGACTGCGGGTTACCCGTTGCATCGATTACCGTTGTCGGATAATCGCCCGCGGTAACTTCAATTAGCTCGTCCTCTACGTTTCCTAACGCGTCGACAACGGCATCGACCTGGGCCCATTGCTTGCTGAAGGATAATCGATCCTTATTGATATCGAGCGCAATGACGCGCGCCCCCGCCAGCTTGGCGAACTTCATTACCGCTAATCCTATTGGCCCGGCTCCAAGAACCAATACGAATTCGCCTGGCGTAAGACGAGCCCGATTGACCGCGTGCAACCCGATGCTTAGAGGCTCGATAATCGAGATTTGACTAACGCTCAAGCCCTCCGCCTTAACGAGATACTCCGTCGGAACGGTAAAATATTCATTCATTGCTCCATCAATATGAACGCCGAGAACCTTCAATTTCGTGCATGCGTTGGTCTTCCCGTTACGACATGCGATACACGAGCCGCAGGCGATATACGGCATAACCGTTACGCGGTCGCCAACCCGCAGATCGCTTCCGATCCCGCCCGCTATTTCTGCTATTTCGCCGGCAATCTCGTGTCCTAATATTCTCGGATAGGCGAAGTAGGGCTGATTGCCGCGAAAGGCATGGTAATCCGTACCGCATACTCCAACGGCAAGAACTTTAATTAATGCCTCGCCTTCCTTAGGAACCGGAATATCCTTTTGCTGCATCTCGAACACATTAGGCTCTCTTAACGCCAAGCTTTTCATCTTCGGTCACCTCATCTGATGGTGTGTTTCATTACACTTGCGCATTTCGATATTCTTGCGGCGTCGTTCCGTAATGTTTCTTGAATAGCTTGATGAAATAATGCGGGTTCTGGTATCCGACCTCTATGGAAATCTCGTATACTTTTTTCGTGCTGGATTTCAGCAGTTGAATCGACTTTTCCAATTTGAGCTTCGTTATATAGTCGCTTATGTTTTCTCCCATCTCCAGCTTATAGAGCCTGGACAAGTAGGAAGGATTCATCCGCAAATGATCGGCGATAGATTGCACCGATATATCGTAGCTGAGATTAGACAGGATATACTTTTGCGCATCCTTGACCGTCGATAACCTGGCGCTAAGCGTTTCGCTCTGCGCTTGCTGATGAAATTTATGGAATACGCTCCATACCCAATCGCTTAGATGCTTAACCGTCTTGCATGGCTGAAGTTCTTTGGCCCGCATGTAATCGCTGTCTATGAGGTCGATCATCATCTTCCCATTGGTGTGGGCCATATTCGAGAAAGCCGAATAAATGGCGAAGAAGGCTTCCAGAATATGCTCGGGAGACTCCGCCCATCGCTGCTCCAACTCCTCGATGATCGTATCCAGCTTCTGCTCGATAGCGCTCCAATCCCCGGCTTCCATGAGGTGCATCAGTCTCGGCGGTTCATACAATCGCTGCAGCGTGGCGATATCCGCCAACTCGCCGCCATCCGTAATGTACAGAGGCATGTCTTGTTCGCTGCCGAAACGCTGCCGGAACAAGAGCAGCAGGTTATGGTACATTCTAAACAAATCCTGCGGAAATACGCCTCCGTGCCCGAACAACACGGAAATGTTTCGTTTCAAATAATGCTGCACGTTCCTCTGAAACTGATTGATCAATCGATTAAGCAGTTCCTCGTTAGGTTGCGCGGGTCCGTCGTCCTGCTCTTTAGGGATAAGCACGACGGTTAAATAATCATGAACGTCTCTGCTGCACCAGAGGTCGTAATATTCATGGAAAGTTTCTTCCGCCATATTGCCTACCGCGAATTCCATCAAGGACATATCGAAAGGATCATAGTCCGAGAATTGCTCCTTGTAACGGATGAGCATCATGGCCACGTTCTCGCCGATCTCGATCGGTACTTCAAGCAAATTGATTTTCTCCGCCAGCTTCTCCGCGGAAATCCGTTTTCCTTCCAGCAAATCGTGCAACAGCTCGCTGCGGAATCTTGGAATATGCTCGCGCATCGTATCCTTCGCCCGCTGGACTACGCTGTGGGATTCTCTTTCCACGCGAATCGTCTCCACGACCGCTCGAACACGCTCGATCAGCGCTTCATCGCTGATCGGCTTAAGGATATAATCGTAAATATTGTTTTGGATCGCGATCTGCGCATAGTCGAAGTCGGCATGGGCGGTAAGAAGCAGGCACTTCGTATTTTTCCAATGCATATAGATATTCCGCGATAGCTCAAGACCGTTGATCCCCGGCATCCCTATATCCGTAATGACGATATCGATCTGATGAATGTTGAGCAGATTCATAGCCTCGAGCGCGGAATAGGCTTTATGCACCGCTCCGATCCCTAGCTCTTCCCAATGGATCGTCTGGGCTATCGTATCCACGACGCTCATTTCATCATCTACGAGCAGCAGTTGCAGCATTCTATCCATTCCTCCCTTCGCCTATCGATCGGGACCGCGCCAATGTACGATTACTCTTAAGCCCCCAAGCGGCGAATTCTCGAATTTAAGGCCCGAATGCTGATCGTACTGATAGAACAATCTCTGATGTACGTTCCACAATCCGCAGCCTTGCTCTTGATCAAGCGGTTCGGATACCTTCAGTTGCAGATCTCTTAACAGCTTGTCCGTTATTCCTCCGCCGTTATCATCGATAATTATGCGATATTCTCCGTCGCTTTCTTCCCCGGTAATTTGGATGATGCCGTAATTCGCGTTTTTTTCGACTCCGTGAATAATCGTATTCTCCACGATCGGCTGAATCATCAGTCTAGGAATTTGCAGATCTAGCATAGGCTCCGGGATATCGATCTCGTAATGAAACCGCTCGATCCTCAAATTTTGAATCGTCAAGTAATTATCGATCAGCGCGATTTCCTCGCGAAGCGTAGTTAACGTATGCTCCATCTTCGTAATGTAACGGAAATAATCCGCCAAATTGAGAATCATCGTCGTCGCGGCCTGTTTATCGTCGATTGCGATCATGTTTTTCACGAAGAATAAGCTATTGGACAGAAAATGAGGATTAATTTGCGATTGGAGATGCTTTAGCTTGACTTCCCGGAACCGGATATTCTCCATGTAAACCTTCTCGAGCAGCCGCTGGATCTCATCCGTCATTTCGTTAAACTTCGTGAACAGAAAATCGAATTCGTTCCGCGGCCGAAAGTTAATCCGATGGGAATACGAACCCGTTTGAATTTTCTGTACTCCTTTAAGCAGCAATTTAATCGGCACTTGTACTTGACGATACAAGACAACGGTCCCCATTAGCGCGATCAACAAAATAAGTCCGATAGCTCCGTAAAACAAATTGCGGCTCTTCGTGATCGGCGCAAGCACTTGCTTCAGCGGCAAGTAATCAACCGTATACCAGCCTAAGCTCTTGGACTGCACGTAGCTGACCAAATATTGCTCCTCGCCGATTTCTATGGTCTGATATCCGGTTTTGCTCAATGGCGTCTTGTCCAGTACGCCGGCTATTTCTTGCGAAATTTCGCTGTTTATGACGTTTCCTTCGATCTTTCGAGACCCTTGCTTATAGAAAAACGAATGCACGTCCTGTCCATCGTTCTTATAATCATTCAACATGCGAATCATGTTGCTTTCATAAAAACGAACCTCTACGACCGCATCCGCTTCAAGCAAGCTTCTATTAACGAGGAGCGGACTCCATAACACCTTGGAGAAATAACCTTCTCCCTGATCGTTCGGCGTTGGATGGTATACCCACGATTTTTCCGTTAAGCTGCTTAAATATTCGTCATCGTACGTACTGAAGTAGTCGTTCGAGATCGACTGCTTGACTCGGGGCAAATAGATAATCAGACTGTTTCTCCAACTGCTCGTTACGCTAAGCAAGCTCAACTTCTTGATCAGATCTTCTTGCGCTTGCAGCTGTGCATAGGAAGTCGGCAACGTATCGGTATCGCCAAGCTTCTTCACGCTAGGGTCTTTGCTGACAATGATAGAAAGAATGGACAGCTGCTCTACGATGTTGTCGACCTGACTCGTAAAGAAGCTAAGCCTGTTCAAATTTTTGTCCTGCAACTCTTGGCGAATAACATTAATCGAAGTATGGTTCGTGTAGCTGTAGATAATGACGATGGGCATAATTAAGAGTATGATCATAATGATCATTTTGCTGAATGTATTCCATCTTGGATGCATATCCACAGCTCCTTAAACCTATCCTTTAACGGCGCCTGCGGATAAACCGCTAACGACGTACTTTTGCGCCAACATAGCAATGATAATAACAGGAAGAGTGATAATGCAAGCCGCGGCCATTAAAGCGCCCCATTGAATCGATGCCCCTCCCACGAAGGAGTAAATCGCGATCGGAAGCGTTTTGGTTGATTCGCCCGCCAGAACGAACGAAAACATAAAGTTATTCCACGAGTAAATAAAAGCGAGCAGCGAAGCCGTAATAATACCCGGAAGAGAGACGGGAAGCACCATTTGGACGAAAGTACGCATTCTCGAGCTGCCGTCGATCCATGAGGATTCCTCTACCTCGCGCGGGAAGGAAGCGAAGAACGGAATCATAATCCACATGATGAACGGAAGCCCGATGACCATATGGCTCAAAATCAATCCCAAATACGAATCGATAAGATGCAGCTTATTGAACAATACATACCAAGGAACCAAGTAACTGATCCCCGGCAAGATCTTGGCCACTAGGATAACGACCGACACGGAATCCATCTTGTACTTGGCAATCGCGTAAGCCGCCGGAAGACCGAGCGCTAACGCCCCTAAAGTCGACAATACGCCAACGATTAGACTG
The DNA here is from genome assembly GCF_014107495.1 of Cohnella cholangitidis. Classification (GTDB taxonomy): domain Bacteria; phylum Bacillota; class Bacilli; order Paenibacillales; family Paenibacillaceae; genus Cohnella; species Cohnella cholangitidis. The sequence continues at coordinate 5,270,518 of NZ_CP041969.1, read as the reverse complement.
CTCGATATATATTTCAAGTAGTCGTACTCTTTAAATACGGTAACGTAATTGTCGAACGTAGGCGTGAATTTGAACAAGTTGTCCGGGTTAAGAATTTGAATTTGCGTCTTTAATGAAGCGGATATCATCCATAAAAAAGGAAACAGCAAGGCGAGAAGGACAATAACGTTCAAGACCGAATAGCTGATGCGCGCTGTCGTTGTCGTTCTCATTCTATACCACCTAACCTTTTGCGTAATGCCATTAATAACAGAACGATCACGATAAGGATGATGAAGAAAACCATTAGCAGAGCGGAAGCATAACCGAATTGGAACCTTGAGAAAGCGGTATCGAAAATCATCAAATTCAACGTTTGGGAAGCGAAATTCGGTCCGCCTTGGGTCGTTGCATAGATCGTATCGAACGTTTTGAGTAGATCGATCATTCGCAGCGTTACAGCCGTAATCACCGTCGGCATAAGAAGCGGCAAAGTGATATGCCGGAATCTCTGCCAAATATTCGCTCCGTCCACGCTTGCGGATTCATAGGGATCAGCCGGTATCGTGGCGATCCCCGCGATCGTGATTAAAGCGATCATCGGAGTCCATTGCCATACGTCCAGGATAATAAGCGAAGGCATAACCTGCGTTACGGAGCCGAGCCATTCCTGGGTTTCGATGTCAAGCATCTTGAGAAACTCGTTGGCTAATCCGATTGAAGGCTCGTATATGAGCAACCAGACTAAAGCGATCGATACGGGTGTAGCTACCATAGGCAGCATCATCATCGTTTTCATTGCTTTAGCGCCGGCCATTTTTCGAGAGAATAGGATTGCGATCGCTACGCCGAGTACCGTCTCCAGCACGATACTGACAGAAGAATGATAGAAGGTCATCCATAACGCATGCCAGAAATCCTTGCCCTTCAGCAGCGTCGTATAATTATCGAACCCAACCCATTTCGATGGGCTTACCGCGGACATGCTCCATTCGAAGAAGCTGAGCCTTGCCGTATAGAAGATAGGGTACGCAACCATAAAAGCAATGAATAGCAAAGCAGGCGTAATAAAAACCCATTTAATATTGCGGTCGAACCAGTTAGTTATCACCGGGCCCCCTCCTTCTTATGAAGATAACGTACAAGCCGAGTGCCGTGCATTCGGCTTGTACGAGCTTGCGATCCGTTTCTATTTGGCGCTGTCTTTGTCGATAATGGCTTGAAGCTCTTTGTTGGCCTCTTCGGCAGCAGCCTGAATATCCTCGCCGAGAATCGCTTTTACTACGATCGCGCCGACCGCGTCGCGCGATTCGGTAACGCTCATGACTTGCGGTACGCTATGGTCGACGCCGATTTTCATCGTTTCTTGGATCGCCGCGGCCAGATCAGCCGGGAACTTCTCGATGCCTTCCTTCGAAGCCCATACGGAGTCGCGCGCTCCCGGTACGCCGCTTTGTTGGATCATCAATACGTTTTCTTTGTTCGTGGCCCATTCCATGAATGCCCATGCCGCGTCTTTGTGTTGGGATTTCGGATTCATCGCGAACGACCACGAAGCGATGTTATACGGCTTGGAACCCGCGCTGCCCGCAGGCAATGTCGCAAAGCCCACTTTATCCGCGATCAACGATTTTTCCGGGTCGGTCGTATTTTTGTATAGCGCCGCCGAATCTACGTAGAATGCCGCTTTTCCTTGCGCGAACAAGGCAATGGCCTGCATCCAGTTCATATTCAGAACGCCTTTAGGACCGTAATTTTTGACGAGATCCGCATACAGTTTGAACCCTTTAACCGCTTCGGGAGTGTTAACCGCCGCTTTGCCGTCCGTCATGAAATCTCCGCCTTCGGAGAATACGAACGAAGATACCGCGGTAACAAGCGCATTACGTTGCCCCCTGGCTACGAAACCCGTGAAGTCCTCGCTAGGCTTGTGCAGCTTCTTCATAGCATCTTCGAATTCCGCCATCGTTTTCGGAACCGCGATATTGTTCTGCTCCAAAATATCTTTGCGATAGTACATGACGAATTGGTCCGTCCATAACGGGATCGACATCAGCTTGCCGTCAATCGTGCTCGCTTCGATCGTCGCTTTGGAGAAATCTTGGAATTCGTAACTTGAGTTCTTGGTCACGTATTCGTCAAGCGGAGTCGTCCAACCGTTCTTGGCATATAAAATTTTCTCCATGTAAGGACGGTAGGTGTATGCATCCGGCGTTTCCGCTCCGGTTGTAAGCTGTACGGCGAGCTTCTGTTGAAGCTGCTCCTCCGCGAAAACCTGAAAATCGACTTTAATGCCCGTAGCTTTCTCGAATTCCGGAATGTGTCCCTTAACGGCATCCGTCCACGGATGGTTAACCGCGAAGATCGTGATTTTCTGTCCGTCGAAGGGTTTTTCGCTTACCGTCGTCGCCGCTCCCGATGCCGGCGCGGAGCTGGAAGGCGCCGCTCCCTCATTGCCGCCGTTGCCGTTGTTTCCGCAAGCGGAAACCGTTAATGCCGTAACAAGTGACAAACTAAGCAATCCTGTTTTTCTGAATTTCACTGTGATTACCCCTCTCAGTGTTGTTGTTTACGCTTTCATTTTATACAGTTCTCGTCCCTGAACCTATAGCAATAATCCGACATTCATGTATTCATATTTTCTTATCGATAAATCTGAGTGCTTTGCATTTCCTTAATATGGACGCAAAGGAGCTATCCCCTTGGAATGGGATAGCTCCCTCTCGTTAAGCTTAGCACATCTAAAATCCGATTAGAGCGCCGCCGTCCACCGGCAAAATCGTACCGTTCACGAACGATGCCGCATCGGAAGCCAAATAAACGGCTGCCCAACCTATATCTTCCGGATCCCCGAATTTTTTCATCGGAGTTCGTCCCAATATTTTCTGCTTTCTCGGCTCGTCTCCATGCAGCGCTTTTTGGAGCATCGGCGTTTCGATCCAACCCGGAGCAATGCCGTTCACGCGAATGCCGTATGCGGACGTTTCGGATGCCAATGTTCGCACCATGCCGAGATAGGCCGATTTGGCGCTGGAATAAGCGATTACGTTAGGTTGTCCAATAAACGACGTCATGGAAGCTTGAAAGATAATATTTCCCTTCCCCCGCTGCCTCATTCGCGGGATAAGCGCTCTGCACAAGGAGAAAGCCCCCAGCAAATGAACATCCATTACGGATCGAAAGTCCTCGTCCGTCATGTCTTCGATCGGCTTCTTGCAATGATTGCCGGCATTGTTGATCAGCACGGTTACAGGTCCGATCGTTTGCTCTATATCATCGATGAAACGAGCCGTATTCGCCGTATCCGCTACATCGAACGAACGATACCATACCCCTTCGCCCATTTGTTCGGCAAGGCGGGCGCGCTCCTCTCCGTTTCCGGAACCGACCATAATCACTTCCGCCCCGGCATTATAGAAGCATCGGCTCATCGCGAGGCCGAGGCCGGTTGCCCCGCCCGTAATTAACACTCTCTCTCCTTTGAGTCCGAACATTTCCTGATAGCTCTTCACTTTGCGTTACACCTCGCAATTTCTTCCCGTAGATTCCGAAGCTTGATATTTGTACGGAATGAAATATTCCTTATGGTTTAATCTCTCCGCTTTCGTTTGCAGCCCTTGGCAAGTGGCAATCACTAGGGACATCAGTTCCTCGGTCAAGACGTCCATCGGCTTCTCTCCGGTCAGCGCAGACCCTGAGCAGAAATCGAGATCGTCGGACATTCTGCGGTACGTCTTTTCATTGCCGGTTATTTTGATAACCGGACTTACCGCGCTCCCCACGACAGTCCCTCTGCCCGTCACGAGAAAGAGCAAATGCGAACCGCTGCAGACGAGATCCATCAAACCTTCGTTGTCGTTCGGATTCGTATAACCGAAACTCATATAATGCGGATCCGGAGTGCTGTCGAGCAGCCACAATCCGGCGTGCGCCGGGTTTTGCGACACTTTAAGCACGCCTTCGATCGGCTTAGTGCCGCTCTTGGCGAACGCTCCCATGCTCTTCTCCTCGATCGTAGTCAGTCCCCCCGCGAAATTGCCGGGAGATACCGAGTATTGCCGCACGCTCTTGCAATAGTCCAGCATTTTATCGTAAGTCGATCCGAGGTCGCCGCGTACCTCCTCGTTTTTAGCGCGCCCGAGCAAAATATCCCGCAATCCTATCGCTTCTACGATTTCTTCGAATATGGCTGTGCCGCCGGCTTCGACTAGCCGGTCAAACAGACGCCCGACAACGACATTGCCCGCCAAACCGGACGTATAGTCGGACCCGCCGCATTCGGCGCCAATGACCAGGTCGCTTACCCTCATGTCGACTAGTACCGTTTCATCGGCAAGCCGTTCATGCAAACGCTGGACTGCCAGCATGCCTTCTTCAATCGTCTTGGAAGTGCCGCCGTAATCTTGAATTAGCATCCATGCAGCCGGTTTACCTTCGTTCTCGGCGATTTCAGCCAAACTTTTGCCTTGCAAGTACTCGCAGCCAAGGCCAACGGTCAAGACCGCCCCGACATTCGGATGCCTTATCATCGCAATCATCATACGCAGCGCGTATTCGTTATCCGTACAGCCGCCGAATCCGACGACATCCACATCCATTCCCGTATTCCGATAAGCCGCGCCGATCTCCTTAGCGACGAACGATGCGCATTCTACCGTATACATCACCAGAATTTTATTACGAATTCCTTTCGAACCGTTGTTCCGAAGATACCCTTTCCAAGTGATTTCCGCATACCCGCTCATCGCATCTGGTCTCCTTTAATCATACTGAATATCGGTCGGCGCACCGGATACCGGATCAAGAGTGGAAGAACGCTTATCGTAATAACTTTTGCAGTTATGAAGGTGTACCCATGTCCCCGGTTCGATGTCGTGAATGGCTATTCCGATAGCCACTCCGTATTTCAAGACAGGCTCGCCTGCTCTAATCGCGTTATTCGCGATCTTGTGTCCCTGCTTAACCGGATCCGTTATCTCTATCGTTTCCAGCCTGGAGGAGCCATGAATTCTGACACGACCAGGCTCAAGATCGGACAACGCGACGACGACGTTGTCATCCTTCTCGATTTGAAAGCTTGCTTGACGAAATTTGTCATTCATAACCGATCCCCGCCTTTCCGTGCTGCCGCAATCGTTCGATTACAGGATGCCATATTTCTGGAATGCGGCCGTACTCGACAGCCCCGCTTCGATTTCCTTCCTCACTAATTTCTCGCCTTTGGCTTTCTCCAATGCCCGTTCGACGACTTCGGCTTCCAGCTCCCGCGGAATGACTAACACGCCGTCTTGGTCGGCGAAGATCAAGTCGCCGGGATTGATCCATACTCCTTCCACCTCGATCGGACAACGGTAATCCACGACCTTCGTTCGAACCGAGGAATCTTGGGCGAATCTTCCGCGGGAGAATACCGGCCAGTTCTGCTCCAATACCTGAGGAGTATCCCGATGGTATCCGTTGACTACGGCACCTGCGGCTCCGCGCGTTCTGGCGGTAGCCGTTAGGATTTCTCCCCAGTAAGCGCATCTCATATGACCGCCGTGGGCAACGTACACTTCACCCGGTTGCAGTTGATCGAGAGCGTCGGTTAACAATCCGAAAGGCTTGTCCTGTTTGCCATACACGTCGATCATGTTTACCGGCATCGCCCGCCCGGCTAACACCATATGCTCCTTCATCGGTTGAACGGCTGCGGGAAGGAATTGATGGAACCGGCCCAAATCATCCAAAATATCTCCGATAACCGGCGTATATAACTCGCGTTTCATAAGTTCAAACAACTCTAAATCATTTTTAGGAATGCTCATGTCCATATCCCCCATACTTAATTATTGTCGACTTTCAATCCCATTATATTTGCGGTATTATGGATTTGCATCGCCAATAATCAACCGATAATATATAAAAATTGCGAGGTTGAACTCCATGACTGCTCCCTATAGCGTGATTCATGATCTCTTTCGCCCCGACTCCGTCCATCTCTTGCATACCCCGAATATGGCTGCCTCGATGCTGCCTTTGCGGATATTCGCATGCGGCCATTATTACTGTCTGAATGGCTACCGCGTCGAGCGTCAAGGCCTGGACAACCGCCTTATGGTTTTAACCTTGGCGGGCAAGGGACAAATTACATATCGGGGAGTAACGCATCCGTTGGCGAGGGGACAAGTCTTCTTGATAGATTGCAACGAAAAGCAACAGTACGAAAGCGTAGGCGACTATTGGGAGATCCAATGGGTTAGATTCGAGGAAAACACGGGGGTTGATTACGAATTTCTAATTAACGCCGGTCGCTTCCAGCCAATCGCGCTGCAAAGGCTCGGCTATGTGGAAACGCGCTTGAGAGCCATCCTCCAACAGGCTAACCATCATGCCCCTGCCGCGGATTTGATCATGGCCGAGGCGCTATGCGGCATTCTGACGGCAATGTATGAGGACAAGCATGTCAACGACACTTTGAAGTTGTCGAGCTCAGCCGCGAAGGCCATCTCGGAAACGGTCATTGATATGGAACGGCATTTCGCGGAAGATATCTCCATCAAGGAACTGGCCCGGAAAATCCATATGACGACTTATGCGTTCATTCGTTTATTCAAGCGCCAAACCGGCTTAACTCCTTATGAATATATATTGAAAGCACGAATCACCAAAGCGCGGATCATGCTAGAGCAAACCGACCTGTCCGTCACGGAAATATCGGAACAAGTCGGTTTTCGCAACGCGAATAATTTTATTAGAAAGTTCAAAATGCTAGCGAATACAACCCCTCTTCAATATCGTCGGCTTAACGGAAGTCTGTACGTGAGGGATGCGGGGGATCATTAAGCGAATTTCTGAAAAACAAAAAAAAGCCCTGCTCGGCAAGGCTTCCTGGATTGATAAGGTTGGTGCGGTCGAGAGGACTCGAACCTCCACGGCTGTTACACCACTAGAACCTGAATCTAGCGCGTCTGCCAATTCCGCCACGACCGCATGAAGTTGTGATCGTCCTATTCTCGCCTCATTGGCTTAAGGAGAAAATAATCTTGTTCGCAATCACGTATACTAAAATAGCATAGCCAAGAAGGCGAAGTCAAGCCAATGGAGAAAGTCCAAATTTTCAGTTAATATCACTCGATGGACCAATGTCTAGGCTCGCTCGCATTCTGAATATCGTAGCCGCGTTTAACCTTCACGACCCGCCGATTCGGGCGCCGAATAAGCAAATGCTCGTCATCCCAAGCGACGACGATGCCGACGACGTCGTTCTGCTCCAACGCATCCCTCACGATCCTGACTTTCGTTCCCTCGATGCGATAGCGATCCAATTGTTCGTCATTCATCACTGCATTATGCCTCCCATTGAGCCGAAGAAACCCGCAGGGACCTAAGTCCTCGCGGGTTCTCCGGGTATGTCTTCCCAAGCAAATCTGCTTCGTTACCCGACGTGCTCTCTCGTATCGTTCGTTTCATACCAGAAATCCAACACTTTGCTGGACATGACCCGTTTGCTGACGTATTCCGCTTGATGGCTCGCGAAGCGTTCCGTCCAAGGAATGTTCAGCTCCTCGCACAGTTTCACGATCGTGAGCAGTTCCGACCAGGCTACATAACGTTTATACCAGAAAAATTGCGGGTGCTCGATCATGTATGGATACAGGTCGTCGAACTCCGTGTGTTTGCAATCGAGAGCACGCTCGAAATGTACTTTGGACTCTTCCAGTTTATTCAGGAAAAAGTCGACCGACAAATTTACGTTATTTACGTTTTCCATTTGCTGTTCGCCTCCCCATCTGCAAGTTATTCCTATTATACGATAACGAATTCCAATTGGAAAAGGATGCACTTCGCCCTTATGTTAATCTTGGAAAGTAATCGTGTTGTCGTCCAACGACTGAATCTTCACCAGCGTCTCCACCCGATACCCGAGATCGCGCAGCGTACGTCCGCCGGCTTGGAACGATTTCTCGAGAACGATTCCGATTCCTTTAAGCTCGGCTCCGGATTGCTCGATAATCTTGACTAAGCCGCGAGCGGCATCCCCGTTGGCAATAATATCGTCGATAAAGAGGACGGAATCCTCGGAGCTTAACAAGTGGCGAGATACGATCAAATCCGTAACGATCCCTTTCGTAAAGGAAGGAACCCTCTCGCAGTATGCGTCCGGTTCGCCTAACAACGTTTTCTTCCTACGGGCGAATACAAGCGGAACTCCTAACTGAAAGGCGGTTGCGAACGCAACCGGAATTCCCGAGGATTCCACCGTAATCACCTTCGTGATATTCTCTCCGGCGAACTTGGCGGCGAATTCCTTGCCCATTTCCATTGTCAATTGAGGATCGACGCCATGGTTCAGCAGAGAATCCAATTTCAACACCCCGGAATTTATGACGCTTGCTTCCTTTAGAATCCTCTCTTTGAGAATATCCATCGTCTTCCCCACCACCCGTTGTCTTTTCCGTCTAACGTACCATATCCTTTTCCCGCGCGCAACATCGGGTTTCACAATTCCCGGTCGCCAATCCCGTTAAACTCTTGTTCGGTTAAATAAGACCAAAGTCCCGACAACCTGCGACCAAATGCGACAAAAGAATGATTTATGAAATAAAGTGGATAGCCCCGAAACTTTTCCACTATTTGCTATGTCTTATATAGTATAAATGATAGAACGGAGGGATGAACTTGCCGAATAACTTCAATGCCCGACTGAAAATATGGGGCGCGCTTTTGCTGGCGGCAACTTTGTCTTCGTGCAGTTCTTCCCAGGATACGCTGCAAAACGTCGATTCTTCCTATCATCCTCCGGCTAGTTCTTCAATAGAGCATTCGCCTGCCGAACCCACGCCCGAAGCATCGGGTATGACGGAGCCGGATCTGCCGCCCGTCGCGCCGTCGCCTTCCCAATCCGCATCGAGCTACGAATCAGAGCCCTCGCAGCCTTCCGTCGAAGTTTCCACGATCCAACCCAAACCGACGGAACCTGCTTCGTCTCGCGATCAAACGTTCCAATCCAAGACCCCTTCGCTCGCGGGTATCAAGCTTGGCACGGTAGAGAAGGATATCGTCGACAATAAAGGACTTCCTAACGATACCTACTCTCTTCCCGGCGATGATCAAAACGTGAATATATGGGAATACGACGGTTATTCGATCGGATTTAACGACAAGAATAAAGTCGTATACGTCGAAATCAATTCTTCGGATGTCAGCACGGGAATTCAACATTTGCGATACGGCATGAAAGGCTCCGAGGCCGCGGAATTACTCGGTATCCCGACCGAGGATCAATCGAACGTTCTCGCTCTCGAAGTGTCCGGCGGGTGGTTGAAGCTGGATCTCGATCCCGATACGCAGCAAGTATTGTCTTTGAAGCTTCTCAGTAAGGACATTTAAGCAGCTCTTCTTAATATAGTACAAAGGGTAACCCTCAGGAGTCTCAACCGACTCGTTGGGTTACCCTTTTAAGTTGCATGAACAATGATTAGGACGATCCTCGGCTTACAGTTGTCCCCGTTCCGCCAGCATGTGTACAGCAAGAACGAACATCGCGTGGGACCAAGTAAGCGGAACGACCCACGCCGTCTCGCCCGTCTCCTGATCCACTTGTTCCGGGAGAAGTCCCGAAGAAGTAACATGGTCTACCGCGTAGTCCAATAATTTTCTCGCATCTTCATAACGTCCTTGAAGCGTACGGTAATGGCTCAACCATAAGGTGGTCAGAATCCACGGATTGCCGCCGATATACGTATCGTCTTCATAACGCTTAATTCCGCCGACTTTCGGCGAGGTCAGCAATTGTTCGATCGTATCGGCCGTCTTCGCCATTCTCGGGTTGTCAACCGCTACGGCGTTGAACGGTACGCTAATGCCTAGCAGGCTAATATCGACGATCGGGTCGAATTCAAGAACGTATCTCGAATACCCTTTATCGCGTTGCTGAACGTAACCGCGTTCGCCGCGAGCGATTGCGGCTTCATAGGCTTCCTTGGAAACCGTCAGCTTCAATCCCCGATAATAGGAGTTCTTGGATTCGTTCCAGCAGCGTTCCTCGATGGAAGCCGCGATTTGCCGGGCAGCCTTATTCCATGCCTCGGCGAGCTGGTCTTTCCCTTTGCGTTTGGCGAACGAAGACGCAGCCGTCAGACCGCCGTACACAGCCGCGGCCGAATAAGTATGCTCCGCTTCGCGTTCTTCCCACAAATCCTTGCTCGGCTTCGGAAGACCGGTCTCCGGGTCCAAGTACTGAACCAGGAACGCGGCGCCCTTCTCTACCGCAGGCCATACGCGCTCAAGGAAAGCTTCCCGTTCACCGGAATGAAGATAATACTCCCACATTCCCCAGATCAAAGATGAGCCTTCATCGATTTGCAGCCCCCAATGCGGCGCCAAGCTGCCATCGTGATAATGGCGTTGCTGCCAAGAGCCGTCCGGTTCTTGCGCCGTAATGGACCAATCGTAGAACTTCTCCGAAAGGGAGCCTAATCCGGCTTTGTTGAACGCCGTCGTTACGAATGCCGCATCGCGACCCCAACTGTAAGCATATCCGCCGCAACGGCTGAAATATTCGTCAAATTCAGGAGCAGCCACTATCGTTCCCGTAGCTTCGTCCGCCATGAGTTTCATGGCCAGCTGGGAACGTTCATAGAGCGCAACAATCTGTTCGTTCCCTCCGGGACAAGGTGCCGCATTCGCCAAATAATCCGACCAATACGCGACCATTTCCTCATACCACTGCCCGTATGACTTGCCCTTCGCCGACGTCAACGCGGCTAAAGCATCGTTGCGGGAATGTCCTGCAGCGATATATACCGGTATTTCCACCGATTGGCCCGGACCGATTGCCGCGATATTCCATTTCATGGCGCCGTCCGGCTGCATGTCGATCTGGTTGCCGTTCAAATTGCCGCTCGCGGCACCGTTCCACGCGCCGTTACCGGCTTGGTATCCGCTGCACTCTTCCGAGCTTCCCACGGCAAAAGCATACTGATGGCGGAAATGAAGCAGCGCGTCTTGCTTGTCGACGAACTCCGTCGTCATGTATAGCTCGTTGTCCATAATTCGGAACGAACCATAATGATAGAACTCCACGTCCGTCGCTTCGTGCCCGCGGTTGGTCAATCGATATCCTCTTACGAATAAAGGCTGTCCGGGAACGGCGAAATCCGTCTGCTCCACCGTAATCGGATAATCCGAATGGGTGGAGGTTACGCGATACGCGTTCGTGCGAGGCACGTAGTTTGCGGCATGTTGCCAACCCGCCTCCGGATCGTCAAACCAGGTTACGCCCCCCGGCATAGTCCCGAGTTTAAGTCCGGTGCGAATTTCGTCTACATGCTGCGGGTAATCGATGTGCGGCCACCATAACCGATACATTCTTCCGGTTTGTCCGAGAGAGACCAGCATGGCGGAATTGCCTGCAATCGCGTCTACTAAATAAGGTTTCTTCCGTAGATGTTGTTGCAGTTTTAGTTCTTTAATCATGAAGCAGCTCCTTTTTGAAGCCCGGAACGCGCGGACGATTCTCCCGGGCCGGGTAGTCGTTAGCTCACATCACTGAACGCGTTGCCGCGTTCAGCGCCCGAAGCGACGCCTGCCGGCTGGAGCACCCACGCCGACGGCCGTTTCGCTTCCCCCTCGGGTCCGTGAATCGTCCTCATCCTATTTTACCGTATCTTTTCTATCGATCAACCCCACATCCTTAATCTTTCTACAATTTTCCTGTTATTTTAGCCAAGTTTGCAGCCAAAGCGCGCCCAACGAAATCATCAACACCGGAATCGTGAGCAGAAATCCGTATTTCATATACCGCCCCCACCCGAGATGAACGCCGTCTCTTCTGAGCAGGCCCAGCCATAACAACGTTGCCAGCGATCCAAGCGGCGTCAGCTTGGCCCCGACCGACATCCCGATCAAGCTGGCGAAAGGCAATATCGGATTCCCTTCCATCCCGGATATCGACAAGGAGGAAACGAGCACGGCCGGCAAGTTGTTCATAATAGCGGCGAGCAACGAGAATAGAATACCCGAACCGAAAACGGCTCCCGCGAGCCCTGCCTCGGATACGGGTTCGAGCCATTCCGCAAACCAATCCGTCGCCCCGTGAAGATGCATATTATAGACGATGAGATTCATCGCAAGCGCGAATACGACGATGAGCCAAGGCGTTCTGCGCACGATCCGCAACGAATCGGAACTTCTTGTCGCCACCCCCGCCAACCACAATACGATAGCACCGGCGCATGCGATGAAAGAAACCGGAACGTTAAGCGACTCCGAAGCGAAATATCCCATCAGGATTAACAATAAAATGACCCAGGATAACCGGAACACGATAGGGTTACCTATCGCGGAAGCAGGCTCGGGAAAGGAATAAGAGCCATCGTTCGCCTCTCCATCCTTCCTTATCGTTCTTCCGAACGCAAGCACCAGCACGGCAACCGTCGCCATGGATGCGGTCAACCCCGGAAAAGCCATGTTTCTCGCATAATCCCCGAACGATATCCCGAAAAAGTCGGCCGTCAAAATGTTGGTCAGATTGCTAACCATTAACGTCGCGCTCGCCGTATCCGCCATCAATCCGACGGATAGCAAGAAAGCGATGCGGGCTTTGAGCCCCATGCCGAGCAAGGCGGTCGCTTCCAGCACGATCGGCGTCATGATCAGCACAGTGCCGTCATTGTTGAAGAAGGTCGTGATCAAACAGGAAAACAGCGATAGCCCAACCAAGAGCATCATCCGTTTGCGGTGAAATCGGCGAACGATATGAAGCGCCGCCCACCGGAAAAAACCGTTGTCGTCCATTACGGCCGTCAGAATCATGATGCCGATCAGCGACAAGGTGGCATTCCAGACGAGCTGCCAAATATAGGCCGCGTCTTCCAAGGCAAGAGATCCCGTCAACAGAAGCAAGAGCGCTCCGGGCGCGGCGAAATACGCCTCGTTCAACCCTTTGGGACGCCAGATTATCAAGGTTAGGGTGATTGCGAATACGAAGATCGAGAATAGTACAATCATTGTCGGCTGCTCCTAGTGTCATGCTCGTCCGTTAATACACATAGAGTATTGGAAGGGATGGACAAGGTTGTTGGGTTGGGAGGTTCCATGAGATGAGGCAATGGGCCAAAAGCATACAAGTCGCGCTTGTTTTTATCGGTACGGTCGTCGGCGCCGGGTTTGCTTCCGGCAGGGAAGTGATGCAATTTTTTACCCGCTTCGGTTATTGGGGACCGTATCTGATTATCGTCTCTACGCTGTTCTTCGTTTGGATCGGAGCCAAGGTCATGTTGTTGTCCGCGGAACTTAAAGCGAAATCCTACGAAGATCTCAATAAGTACTTATTCGGGGAAAAAGCGGGTCTCTGGGTCAGCCATGTCATGCTCGTCGTGCTGCTCGGCGTCAATGCGGTCATGCTGGCCGGCGCGGGCTCGGTCTTCTCCGAGCATCTGAATCTAAGCTATCAAACCGGATTGATCGTAACGATGTTCGCCTGCTTCATGTTGCTCCGCAAAGGAATGAACGCGATCCTGACGATTAATACTTTTGTCGTGCCGCTTATGATAGGGTTCACGGCGTTCCTCGTATTCGAGACGCTGAACAGTCCCAGCACCGGTCCTTGGATCATGCGTCCAAGCGATCTGTCGCCTTGGGCCGCCTGGCTGTCCCCTTTTCTGTATGCCGCTTTTAACCTATCCATGTCCCAAGCCGTCCTGGTCCCGTTAGGCTCTTCGATCGGAGATGCCAAGCTGTTGCGAAGAGGAGCATGGATAGGCGGCATAGGTATCGGCTTGTTATTGCTTGCCGGTCATTTCGCTTTGTCCGCGCGCATGCCGGGAATCGCCCAATTCGATATTCCGATGGGCGGAATCGCGCGCGAGCTCGGGGCATGGATTCACTGGATCTACGTATTCCTGATCTTCATGGAAATTTTCACGACGCTCGTCGCCGATATTTACGGGTTAACGCTGCAACTTCATGAGAGAACGAAAGCATCCCAATGGATGCTAACGTTGCTATTGCTGCTGTTATGCTTCCTTGCGGGCCAGTTAGGCTTCGGTCCGCTATTGTCGACTCTGTACCCTATGTTCGGATTGCTTAGTTTGGGCTGGTTATTCCTGATCAGCCGGGATCGCGCGCGTACGGCGCTTCCTCCCAAACCTCCTAGCCCTCCAACGTCAACAACCGGGACGATGGAATCCCCTCAACGATTAACCGCGCCGCGTATCGATGGCAGGTAAAGAGCACGACCTGCCTGCCCTCGGCTAATTCCTCCAGCACGGGCAGCGCTTGAGCTAACCGTTGCTCGTCGAAATGAACGAAAAGATCGTCCAGCAATAGCGGCAGCGGCTGTTCCGGCGAGGCCGCTTCGCACAACGCGAAACGCATAGCCAAATAAAGCTGCTCCTGCGTGCCGCGGCTTAGAAACGAGCTGTCGAGCAATGTTCGGTCTTTCGCCTCGGCGAACAGCGCTTTCGTATCCCCGGGCGCTACGATTCTAGTATAGGCGCCATTCGTCATTTGCCGGAAGTAGCGGGAAGCTCGCCGCAGCACTTCCGGTTGCTTCTCTTCTTCGAATACGGCTTTCGTCCGAGCGATAAGCCTATCGCCGATCGCTAGAACGGCATACCTTTCCGCCAGAAGCTCCAGCTTGCTTTGCAGTTGCCGAAGGTTCTGGATTTTGTCCTCGTGCTCCGCTTCGGCACGCAGCCTGTCAAGCTCTTGGGCCATCCGGCCGCGCTGATCCAGCAGGTCGGAACGCAGCTCCTCTTCCGCGGCTAGCGCGCGTTTACGCTCGTTAAGCAACGTAACGAGAGAGACATCGTCGTAGGTATGGAGCAGCTCGTACAGTTGTTTTTGCTCGTCGCGATCCCTGCCGGACTCGAGCCTAAGCTGAATCTCGCGAGCTTCCCTGCGGAGCGCAAGGCAGCGTTCATCCATGCGGAGCTGTGCTCCCAATCGGATTCCGTTTCGACTCCCGCTTCGCCGAACAACTCGGCGATGATAGTCCCGATACGGTCGGCCTCGTATCGGGCTTCCTCGGCGGACGCTTCGGCTGCAACCAGTCGGCGATCCAGGCGATCCGCTTCTTCCTTCGCCGCGAGTTGCTTTACCGCGTCCCGGTATAACCATTGCACGGCTTGCGCGGCATCCGTTCGAACTCCTGCCGGAGGGGGATAAGCCGCGATGACCGCGGACGCCGCTTGCTCGAACTCCTGAATAGTCCGCAGCAGCATCCGCGACCTTTCGGTAACGCGGCGAAGCTGGCGAAGCGCCGCCTGCCCTTGTTCCGCTATGCCGAATAGTTCCGGCATACTGTCCGGCTTCAGATGAAGAGGAAGTCGCCTGCTGTTCAGCCACTCCTGCCAGTTCAATCTCAGTACATCCAGTCGCTTGCTAATCTCCAAGGAATCTTTCTCTACCAAATCTCTTTCCATCCGAAGCTCTTGCACTCTCTCTTGCAGCTCTTGCTGCTTGGATTGGGCCCGATTCCGTTCCTCCAACTGCTCAAGCTGCCCGTGCACGGCCCCCCGGAGCTGTTGCCATACGGCATCGAACGTATCGCCATAAGAGATCGCCGCATCATCCGAATCCGTCTCCGGCAGCACCGGAACGAGCTCCGCCGCTGCAGTCTCGGCATGTTCCAGCAACTGACGCAACTTATCGTTAAGTTGTTTCTGATGAATACGAACGCTAGTTATGTATTGTTCGGATTCCGCAATGTCTTGTTGAGTAGCGCTTCGATCCTCATTGTCGGCGCGACGGCGAGAAACCATGATGGCGATGCTTGCGGATAGGAGGAGCAAACAAACCGATATCGCATAGGCAAGGAAGGGAATGTCCCCCTCTTCGTTCAGCAAGAAAGGCATCGCGACCGCCGTAACTCCGAGCACCCCCGCAATGACGTACCTCGGCGAGTTCCCGTTAGCTTTTCCCGCTTGGCCTGCGTTCTTATGGACGCGGGAATACTTCGGACGGGAAGGTCTAAGCGTCGATCTGGCCCGCTCAAACTCCCGGCGCGCATCCTCTACGTTATGCCAAGCTTGGAGCAATGCCGGTTTCGTTCGCGGTACAAACGGCCCGAAGGGCAAGTCGCTCCCAACAGATGGACTTAAGATCGACTCGTCCGGCGCAAGAGATTGAGAAAAGTCGCGCTCGGTTTCGAGAACTTCGATCTGTCTGGCAAATCTTCGCAACTCGGATTGAAGGCTAACGGATGCCCGCTCTTCCTGCTCCCACGACTGCTGCAGCTTTCTTGCTTCTTCCCGGTCCGCCGCCGAACTTCCGAATGCAAGCAGCTCGGCTTCGCCCCATTGGCCGGAAAGCCTCGACAGAATATGGCGCACGGATTCGTCCAGCGTTCTTCGTTCCGCCTCCAGTTCCGCCCTTTCCTCGCGCTTGGCGATTACGGCTTCCCGCGCGGACTCGAGGCGCTCCAGCTCCGGATAGGACGCGAGCAAAGCTTCGTCCCAAATCAGCCTCTCCCGCAACGATCGAACTTCCGACAGCTCTTTTTGTATCGCCGAAAGATTACCGTGGGCTTCGTCCCTTTGCTTCTTCGTTTGCTCCCACGCGGATTTGGCATTTTCATCCAATAACGGCGCTGTCGGATCGGACAGCTTACTGCGTATTTCAGCGTCTTCCGCCAGCAGCATCTCCCTCTTCAGCCACCATTCGCGCAGCTCGTATGCGCCTTGAAGCTTGGCCGTTTGCGCGCGCAGTTCCGGCAAAGCTTCCTCGATCGTCCTAATCCGAGACTCTGCCTGGGCGAGCGTCTCCTTGGCGTTTAAGTAAGATTGGACGCCATCGCGGCTCTGGCGAATGGCGGATTCGATATCTTTGATCTCGCTCAGAACGCGATTCATTTCCTGCGTCTCCCTTTGGGACGGAAAAGGCGATCCATCTCGGTGCCGAGTTGACGCCGAGCCGAAGTAATCGCGGAGCCTCCGGCAAGGCCTGCATGGTACAAATAATTGCCGACCTCTTCCCCTTGAAGCGAACGAAGCTCGTGCAGCTCGTTAAGCGATACGGAAAACAGCTGCTTGAACGTCCGTTCCGAGATTCCGCCTAGCATCATCCGCTGCCAATCCGCTTGCCCGAGCGTCTTTTCTATGCCATTGCCATCCCTTAGCGTAACCATGTTGCTTCGTTCGGCGTACCGCTCCAACACCCATACGATTCCGTCCTTATCCGCCAGCAGCAGCCTGCCGCCGTGACGCCCCCCGAACACGGGCTCTCCCCGCTCGACCGGATCTTTGCGCGTCGGGAACCCGTACAGCATGCTGCGAACAAAACGAAGCAGCGTGCTTTTGCCAGCCTCGTTGGGACCGTAGAGAACGGATACGGGCGCATCCAGCTCCAGCTTCACTCCCTGCAACGCGCCATATCCGTCAACTTGCAGCTCCCGTATGTACATCCCGCAACCTCCGTTCTGACTGTTTACCCGGCATCTTCGTCCTTCAACAACGACAGGGAAAGCTCCATCGCCCGATTGATCCACTGCGCTCGCTCATCGTGGTTTCTCGACGCCAGCCACTCCCGTATTCTCGGTTGTTTATGGAGAGCTTCCATCGCTTCATCCAGCAACGCTTTGGATAAGTCCGAACGACCTGCCGCTTCCGTTCCCTTGCGGACGAGCTCCCCCGCGAAACCTTCTTCTTCGGCAATCGTCTCCAGTTCTATCCTTCCTGAAGTCCGTACGACGATAGACTCCGGCCAGAGCCAGCTGTCCGTCTCGTCAGGGGTTCCCAACCATTCTCTAAGCTCCTCGAGCCATTCCTCCGTCACGTTCGGTTGAAGCAGGCGATCATGCATGACACCTCGTCCTTCCAACCTGATCCGCACGAGCGAAGGGCGTGCCGGAGCGGCGTCGCGTATTTCTTCAACGGCCGATAGCAATCGGTTTTTGAGTTCCTGCTCGCTTTCCGTTCCCTCTATGGATACCGTCATTTCCTGCCAAAGCACATCCGCAACGTCGCGAAAAACCATGTCGATCGATCCCGAATTCTTCACCGAGACTACGTAGGCGCCTTTTGCTCCGGTCTCGCGAATGCTGCGACCTTGAATATTGCCGGGATAGACGACGTGAGGATATTCATGCAGAGTCCGCCGATCGTGAACGTGCCCCAGCGCCCAATAATGGAATCCCGACGTCGCCAGCTCTTCCAGCTTGCAAGGAGCGTAATTATCGTACGACGGATCTCCGTCGACGTTCGCGTGAAGCAATGCCAAATGAAAAGGCGCCCCCTCCCGTTTCTTGAAGCGGAGCGCTAAATTATCCGTAACAGCCGATGTCGCGTAAGACATGCCGTAGACGTGGGCAACAAGCTCGCCGGCGTGCGAATAGGCGGGGCAGCACTCTACTCCCGCCGAACCGAAAACGTGCACGCCCTGCGGCCAATCCAGCTTGGCTTGGCGACCGCTCTCGGGATCGTGATTGCCGTGCACGATGAACACTTGCGCTCCGTGCGAAGTCATTTCGCCAAGAGCGCGCTGCAGACGAAGCTGTGCTCGCAAGGATCGGTCCGCTCCGTCGAATAGATCTCCGGCGAGCACGACGAAATCGATGCTCTCTTGCCTCACGATGTCGCAAAGCCCCCGCAACGCCGCGAATGTCGACTCCCGCAGCCTATCCCGAACGAAGTCGGGCACTTTGGACAGACCTTTGAACGGACTGTCGAGGTGAAGATCAGCCGCGTGGAGGAACGTAAAAGGTACATTCACCTCGATCACGTCTCCTGTATATCCGTCCCTTGCTCAATATCGTCGCCAGGTTTGGATTGTGAATCAAACGAAGAATAAATCCGTTTCAGCTCGCTTATTACCCGGTTAAGAGAGTAGGTTTTCTTAGCCTTGTTCCATCCGGCGCGCGCCATCTCATAACGGAAATGGGGATCGTTAATGACCGATTCCAGCGCGTTCGCCAGAGCGATCGGATCTTCGGACGGAACAAGCAATCCGTTCGCGCCGTCTTCGATCTGTTCGGCGATTCCTCCGACCTCCGTTCCGACCAAGGCGAGCAAGCATAGCGCAGCTTCCGCGAACACGGAGCCGAACGCCTCCGCCCGGGAAGGCAACACGAAAATATCGAAGAACGGAAGCAATTCTTCCGGATGAAGCATGTAACCGTAAAAAATCGTATCGTCATAAATGCCCAGTTGCTGGGACAACGTTTCGAGCTCTTTGCGAATCGGGCCGTCCCCGATAATGTGCAAGACGAACTTGCTGTTTCTTCTCCGCAGCTCCGCGCAAGCCTGCAACAAAACGTCTAACCCTTTGGCCGGCACTAGACGGCACACGGTCACAAGCTGGGTGACTTCGTTCTCGTGCGGGATCGGTTTGAATCTTTTCTCGTCGTAGCCGTTAGGAATTACGATCGTGCTGTTAGGATCTTGCAAATAATTGCCGATATATTGAGCAAACGACTTCGACACCGTCATCAACCGATCCGTCCGGTGCTCGAGTTCTCCGTAAATTCGGGTCAGAAATTGATGTTCGATGCCGCCTTCGGCGATTTTCCCGTTCAGAATCAGTTCGCGCTCGTAGCTGGAGTGAACGGTCATTAACACCGGCGTGTCCGGGTAAATGTGCTTCATCGCTAGCGCGGCGACCGGATGATGGGCATGGATAAGGTCGTACCTCTGCCCGGCAAGGCGCAGCTTAACCCACCATACGTAGTCTTTGTAAGTCTGAATATATTTGTCCACAATGGCGTTACCCGAGTAGGGACGCCAGTCGAATGTCGCGAACTCGATCTCTTCGTGTCCTTTATTGCGGATTCGCTTCGGCAGAGAGAACATTTCCATTTCCCAGCCGATTTTACGGAACCGTTCCCCAATGTAAGGTACCATGGATGAGACGCCGCCCGGTTGTTCCGGCGGAAAAAACAGCGCCTGTAAAATGTTCAAGGGCGATACCTCCTCGCTTCCGAAGATCAATAAGATCGTTTTGAATATTTAACGCACTTAGCCTCTCGAAAATATGATATATTAGAAACATATGTTCTGCAAGTTTCATAGTCCGCCCAAAGGAGCCCAACATGTATCAAATCACGCTAACGCCCAATGGTTTCGGTCTCCTGTTCTCGTCCGCGATGTCGGTCGTGATCGTATCGCTGATGTTGTTCATGTCGTTGCGCTTATATGGACATAATCGCAAGCAAGCTTACCGATCGCTGCGCAACTCTCTTCTATTCATCCTAGTGCACCATGGGATACAGCTAGCCATATCGATCGGACTCGCTCCTTCGACGCCTTTCTTGATCTTTATAGGGAAGCTTCTACAAGTATATGCGTTTATCGTCATCAATTTCGCGATTTTCGAACTCTATCATCGCCGCCGGCCTAGAACGCGGCTATGGTTTTTCGCTTTGCTGCTCACCGGGCTGCTCATTGCCTTGGGCGATATTTTGCCGGGAGTTTCCGCTTCCGAGCAGGATTGGATGAGCAGAATGCAATCGACGCCGGTGCTGGACGGTTTTCTATTGCTGCTAGGTCCGCTGTTCGTGCTCATGTTCTCCCCTCATATCGGTCAGCCTCGGAAATACCTGACTAGTCTTATGATCGCGTTTACGATGCAGCTGGCGGTTATCTCGGGTACATACTGGGCTCCTGAAGTCCAAATATTCAAAACGATCGCGGGACTTCTTCCCGTCTTCTACTACATCATGCTCTTCGCGTTATTGTTCGAGCGGGTCGTCGAGATCCTGCAGTCCGTCTATCGTTCTTCGATTACGGACGGGCTAACGAATTTGTACAATCGGAAATATTTCATGGGCAAGCTGGAGCAGACGCTTAACTCCGGACACATGCTTGGCGTTATTTTCTGCGATATCGACAATTTCAAGAAGCTTAACGATACTCACGGCCACCACAAAGCCGACGGCGTCCTGAAGCAAGTATCCGCGATGATGATGGAGGAGACGGAAGGCGTCGGGTTAGCCGGCCGCTACGGCGGAGAAGAGCTCGTCGCGTTCGTGGTCGGACCCGTTGCCGCCCTCCAGCAAGCTGCCGAATCGATTCGCTCGCGAACGGAGAAAGAAACGATCGTCACGGTCAGCGTCGGCTTCAGCATGGCTGCTCCCGGAGAGACGGCGGAGTCGCTTATGAAACAGGCGGACCAAGCGATGTATAACAGCAAAACTTCCGGGAAAAACCGGGTAACCGATTACGCGACGATGAGAACCGATAGCGCTCCATCCGTTACTAAGCAGCGTCGCGGAAGTTAAATCGCAGTCCATCAACGTCCATAAAGCGCGTTCGCCATTTTCCGCATTTACCCAAAATCGACCGCCACCGGGTAAATGTCCAATCCGCAAACTTCCTTCTTCATACTATAAGTGTAGACCGAGGAACGGGGCAGCACTCACGGTGCAGCCCCCTTCGGCAACCCCACAATACATTCTTCATGAAGGAGGAGTTTGCATGTCTGGTGCAGTCGGCGGATACTATGCATCGGCAGCCTTCGTGCTGGTCTTGTTCATCTTGCTTGTCATCATCTTGCGCGCAGGTTACTAAGTTCGGGATTGGGCGAAGATCCCTCTGAACCATGCGAAAAAAGCAAGCCGCATTCGTCGGCTTGCTTTTTTTTTGCTTAGGATGCGATATACGATTGCCGGATCTTAAGATGAAGCCAGAACGCGCTGCTCGATAACGATGGCGACCCCTTCTTCGTTGTTAGAGACCGTTACCTCGTCCGCTATGGACTTGACTTCCGCCGGAGAATTATCCATGGCGACTCCCCAGCCGGCATACGCGATCATTCCCGTATCATTATAATAATTGCCCATGGCCAATATTTGCTCCCTCGGAATTCCCCTCAGGGTCGCCAGTTGCTCAAGCGCCCTTCCTTTGCTCGCCTGCAAGTGCTGTATGTCGATAAAGTTATCCCCGCTTCTGATCGCCTGCAGCTCGTGGCGCCAGCTCTTCCACTCTTCCTCGACCTCGTCCAATACGGCTTTCGGAGCGAAAATGGACATCTTGACCAAATGCTCGGGAAAATCATCCGACGAGTTCCGTAATATAGGCTGCGCCAATAGATTGCGGTACATCTGTTCCGCCTCGTCTTTCATCTCTTCGACGTACAGATCGAAGGCCGTATTCATATCGAAATGAATGGCTCGTTCCCGGAAAAACTTAATATATCGCTCCGCTAATTCATGCGCGATCTTAGTTTCGTATATGACCTCGCGCGTATCGCTATCTACGACGGACGCTCCGTTATGAGTAATCATAGTCCCTTTTAGCCCTAATTCCTGCAATACGGGCAACGCGCTCGTAGAGCCGCGCCCCGTGCAAATGACGATTTCCACGCCTTGCTCAGCGGCTGCGCGGACGGCCTTGCGAACCCGGGGCGTGACTACATGATGATCGTTAAGCAGCGTTCCGTCTACGTCCAAGGCTATCATGCGAAACTTCATTGTTTACCATCCTTCCGAAAATTACGCAGGCTTTCCAATTCTTCTTCCGTAAGCTCCCGCCATTCGCCCGGCGCCAGGCTCGGATCCAACAGCAGAGGTCCCATCGAAACGCGGCGCAAGTAGAGAACCTTTTTGCCGACGGATTCGAACATCCGCTTCACTTGATGGAACTTTCCCTCGTGGATCGTAAGCTCGATCCAGCTCAGCGCTTCATTGGTGTCTAGTTCAGCGAGTTGAGGAACGAGCTTGAGTGCCTCGGTCAATTCCGTTCCGTGCCCCTCTTCGTCTCCCGATGGCGTTGCTTGTCCCTTCGCGGTTGCCAATACGCGCAATTGAGCAGGCATCGTCACGTAACCGTCATCCAATGTCACGCCTTGGCCGAATGCCTCGGCGTCCTCTTGCCCGACCGCTCCCGCGACTAGCGCGCGATAAGTTTTCGGAACGTGCTTGCGCGGGGACAACAATTCGTGCGACAGCTTCCCGTCGTTCGTGATCAGCAGCAAACCTTCCGTATCCTTGTCCAGCCGTCCTACCGGAAACGGCGACAGTACCGTTATATCCTCGTCCAATAGATCGATGACCGTGCGGTCGCGATGGTCTTCCGTCGCGGAGACGACGCCGGCTGGCTTATGGAGAAGTACGTATACGGTATCCCTATATTGGATCGTTTCTCCGTCCAACGCCACTTCGTCGCCGTTCGGATTAATTTGCATGCCGTGGTCCTTGACCGTTTTGCCGTTTACGGTAACCGCGCCTTGTTTGATCAGCTGTTTGATTCCGCTTCGGGTGCCGTACCCTAGATTGCCTAACATTTTATCCAGACGAATCGTTGTTTTCATGTAAAAACCTACTTTCTTGTTGCGGCAGTTTCTATTGCGACAGTTTAATGTCATTACGATTAATTCGGTTTTGCTGAACAACCTTATCAGGTATAATGTAAGAGAGTTCCACGGACTTGTCCACTACGTTAGCTACATATTCAAGGTTAGATAGGAGTTTTGCCAAATGAACGCCAAAAAATTATCGATCTTCTTCGGAATACTCGCCGTATTGATTATTGCTTTAGTCGTACTGAATAACATGAAACCCGATACGATCTACGGCAAACCGTCCGACGATCTCTATCCCGCAACGAGAGAAATTCTGAACGATCCTAATTACAACAATATCATGCTTCCGGACGAATTGGAGGAAAAGATCAAGAATAAAGAAAGCTTCTTCGTCTATTTCTTCGCTTCCGATTGCCCTCATTGCCGCCTGACGACTCCGCAATTGAAGCCGCTCGCGGACGATCTCGGCGTCAACCTGCACCAATTCAACTTGCGCGAATTCGATAACTATTTCGGCAAAATGAATATCGAGGCTACTCCGACGTTAGTCTACTTCAAAGACGGCGTGGAGAGCGAACGAATGAAAGGCGGCTTGAAGGAAGGAACGGCCGACGGCGGGTATACGTTGGATGAGTTCAAAGCCTTCTTCAACAAGCATCTGCCGGAAGGGAACAGCTGATGAAAGCTAAGTGGTTGCTCGCGTTGCCTGCCGCCGTCCTGGCTGGCGGAATTCTATTGGTTGCTTGCGGTGGAGGAGGCTCCAACGATAGCGAACCCCATCGCCACGGCAACGAAAACTGGGAGCGCGAGGCGTCCTTTGCGGACATGCCTTCTTTCCTGGACAAGTACTCGGGCCGAACGAAGCACTTGTATTCGGTAGTCGGCAAATACCAAGACGTCATGAAAATGGTCAATTGTTACTGCGGCTGCATGAAGTACGAAGATGACCCTCATGCTTCCCTTATGAGATGCTACGTTGCGGAACAAGACGAGAATAGCGTAACTTGGACCGATCACAGCGGCCAATGCGGCATCTGTACCGAAGAGCTGGCGAAAATCGAGGAGTGGAGCAAAGAAGGCAAAACCCCCGAGCAAATTCACCAGTTGATCGAGGATAACTTCAATCCTAATGCTTAAAATTGTTTAGTTTCGGCAACTAGCCGAAAAGGGCTCCGCCTCGCAAGCCATTATGTTGGCTTATTAGGCGGAGCCCTCTTTCATAGAGGAGAGATGCTATTCCTTCGACAGTTCTTCGGCCATTTAAGCACGCGGGGCGTGCTTATTCTGCTTCTTCGTCGTCTCCGGTATTACTCCTCTCCTACTGGTCGACCGCGGATCGCAGCGTCTCGTCGACGATGTGCAAGTCGAACGCTTGAAAAGGAGCATCTGCCGGTCTTGATGACAACGCCCGCAAACTTATCTCCAGATCTTGCCGCAACCGCGACAAATCCAGTCCCAGAACGATGTCCGCATATCCGTTCAGTTTCTCTAATGCCGCATTCATCAACTTCGCGGCGCCCGAGCGATTGCCGTTATCCCAATGGTGCAAGCCAACGGCTGCCTGAAGCAGCCCTTGAAGCAGAGAACTGCGGCCTTCCTCCAGCCACAGCTCCTCCATGACTTCATGGCACTCGAAATAGTCCCGCTCCCGGTTAAACAACGAGAGATAAGCCAAATATCGCTCGTCGTTCATAATACCGGTCAGACGGTTAGCGCTTTTACCGACATCCGTCATTTTACGAATGTCCGCCTTTTCCCGCGCGATCCAGAGCAGCCTGAACTTCCAGAGACAATTCCTTTAGTCCCCACACGTCGTCCTGCTCCCACAGCTCGTTGAAACGGCGCTGGAATTGCGCGGCTTCCCGGACCCTCCGGAAAAAATATAACTCTTGGATTTCGTTAAGCACCCTGCGAACGATAACCGAGCTCTCCTCGAAATCCTGCTGCGCGTCCACGATTTCCTGACGGATGCTCGACATTTCGTTATCCAGCAGAAAAGCCGCCTCGGCGGCATTGCGCAATCTTTCCCTTACGTGTTCGGGCAATTGATCGCGATATTTGTAATTCAGGGAATGTTCGATCGTCGCCCAGAAATTCATCGCTAACGTACGAATCTGAATTTCCGCTAATACTGGCTTGGAACCGAGGGAAGTCTGAACCGGATATTCCACGATAAGATGGTAGCTTCGATAACCGCTCTCTTTGTAATTCGTGATATAGTCTTTCTCGTAGACTAGAGTCAGATCTTTCCGTTGGCGGATTAAATCCGCCACCCGGTAAATATCGTCCACGAACTGGCACATAATTCGGATGCCCGCAATATCTTCGATGCCGAGCTCGATGCGGTCAAGCGGAACTAACAGTCTCCGAGCTTTCTCCAAAATGCTGGATACCCGTTTCACCCGTCCGGTGACGAATTCGATCGGAGCGTATTCGTCCCTTGCTTTCAGCTCGGAACGAAGCGCCTTCAGCTTGACTTTCAGTTCTTCTACCGCTTGTTCATAGGGAAGCAGGAATTTCCCCCAGTCCCTTCCGTCCATCGACATTCCTCCTAACGATGACCCGCTCCTACCGCTTGAGTTATCCGAGTAAAGCCGTCTTGTTTGAGCCGCTTCAACAATCCGCCGTGGATTTCCTTAAGCACTCCGGGTCCTTTATAGATCATGGCCGTATATACTTCTACGAGGCTTGCTCCCGCAAGAATTTTCTCATAGGCATCATCCGCCGTGAAGATCCCTCCCGAGCCGATAATCGGAAGCTTGCCGTTCGTAATCTTGTACAGGCTGCGAATGATTTCCGTCGAACGCTGCGTGAGCGGCCGCCCGCTAAGCCCTCCAGTTTCGCCTGCGTTCTTATGCGTCAAGCCGTCGCGGCTTATCGTCGTATTCGTCGCGATAATGCCGGACATTCCGCTTAATTGTATCGCTTCCGCCATGTACGCGAGTTGATCCTCCGTATTGTCGGGCGCGATTTTTACCAGAATCGGCTTAGGCAATTCGCCATGGCGCTCTGCCTGCTTGCCCATCTCGTCCTTCACGGCGTCGAGAAGATGGCGTAATTCGTCTCCATGCTGCAAGGCGCGAAGATCAGGCGTATTCGGAGAGCTGATATTCACGACGAAGAAATCGCCGTAAGGAAACAGCTTCTGAACGCACGCCCGATAATCGTCGGCGGCATTCTCGTTCGGCGTCGCCTTGTTTTTGCCGATATTAACCGCTAAGGGGATTCGGTGCCGCGGAAGCTTGGACAACCTTCCCGCCATCACGTCCGCGCCTTCGTTGTTAAAGCCCATCCGATTGATGAGAGCTTCGTCCGGCGGTAGCCTGAATAAGCGAGGCTGATCATTCCCCGCTTGCCCCTTCGGCGTCACCGTTCCCACTTCCATGAAGGATAATCCGACTCTCGATAGTCCGGTCACTGCTTTAGCGTTCTTATCCAAGCCTGCCGCTAGACCTACGGGATGGCTAAAATGAAGCCCGAACAAATCGACCGCGAGCTCCGGCGAATGTTTCGTCCCCCAGATTGCGGAGAGAAGCGCGGGCATGCCCGGAATTTTCGCGGACGTGCTCATCCCGTCGATGATGAGATGGTGAGCGGCTTCAGGATCCATCTTGAATAAGAAGGGTTTGGCCATTTGGTACAACAATGAATTCGACATCCTTTCACGGAATCCGTACGAGAGATAATAAGGCAGCCGATGCTGAATAAAGAAAACCTTTCGGGTAACAGTTTAGCCTTTTCCGCGCGAAAAGAAAAGGGCAACATGCCCGTCTGGGCAACAATGAAGCGCCAATCTTGTCTATGCGATGACAATCCTCCCCCCGCTTGTCTGGTATTTCTTGTGGAAAACGATTACAATGTAAAGAGTTCGCGAATCATATTGATAGAGAGGTTGATACTCATGAGCACAGCCAAAAAAAAACCACCCATCACTTCACGCCCTAAACAGAAGGAAACTGTTAATAAAAAGGCGCTTATTTGGATAGGGGTGGCTTTCGGGGTCATCGTAGTGGTCATGGCTTTGTTGCTTGCGTTGGACGTATAACCTTATGTCGATCCTATCTCGTTAACCTAACCAATCATATACTTTGCGGGGGTTTGTCTCGTCCTGCGTGCTCTTCAACCGGAACCTTTCCGGCGGAACGCGCAGTTCGTCAGGCAGACCTCCTTTTGTTATCGTGACCGGGGTTCCCATTGGTACGAGATCGTAAAGCTCTTCGATATCTTCCTTTTTCATTCTAACGCAGCCCAACGATTCGTCTTTCCCCATGCTCTCGGGCTCGTCCGTCCCATGGATTCCATACCGGGTATCCGACAACGTCATTCCTCTGCTGCCGAACACTCCCTTACTGCTTCCGTTCGGATCCTTGACCTTCTCCGAAATCACGAATTTCCCTTCAGGCGTCTTTTCGCCGCCCAATCCGACCTCGTAATTCCGTAAAATCACGTTCCCGCTTACGACGGCTAACCTGTGATTGCTTTTATCCACGATAATCTCGAGCGGCTGCTCCGCGAGCGGGGACAGTTGGCCGGAAGGGGTACCATGCCCCATGTCCGGTCCGGCGTTGTCCGGCCATCCCACGGTTTGCGGGATTTTGCCGTCCTTCTTGTTGTCCAGAGCGGCTTTAAGCTCGTCGAACCATGGCGTCATGTTTTCCGTCCAACCTGCCATCGTATTCGCCGGATAATCCGCGGCCATTGCTTCAGGTGACGCGGGCCATTTGCCCGTGTTCTGACGATAACGAATCATGGCCGAGCGCATCGCGATCTTCTCTTCCTGCAACGGCTTCCAGCCTTGAACCTGCTTTTGGACGTTCTTCGAATCTTCGGGCTTGCAGTTGCACCATTTCGGATCGAACCATTGAATCCCCGCGGTACCCGACTCCTTATCCGTCGTCGCGGAAGCGATCGGCTTGCCGCTCTTTACCCAATCGCTCCATTTGCCTAGCGACGGCGTGTTGATCAGCAATCGCGGTTGCCGCGAAGGGTCCAGCGTCAAGAGCGTCCCCAGCACGTGATGTCCGGTCTCGTCCGGTTCCGCCGCTCCGGCGATTTGATCCGGAGGAACGACGTTAGCGGGCAGCTTAGTCGGTTGGCCTTTGGACCCATTCGTACCCTTCGTTTCGGCTGCTCCCGCAGTCGGAGTAGACGTAACCGCAGCTTCGTAGGTAGGTTCATTCGTGACGGGCGGTTCATCGGAATCCGGCATTAGCTGTTTGAACGCCACGATGGCTCCGCCAATCAACACAATCGGAACCAATAGTCCGATAAGCCACTTCCGCCAGTTTCCCTTTTTCGACGATTTCCCTTCCGGTAATTGCGGGGCCGGCTTCGATTCGAACGCCTCGTAAATTTCCCCCGCTTGGGCGAAGCAATAAGTCGCTTTCGCCGTATCTCCCTTGCCCTCGTATTCCTTGCCAAGCAAATACCAAGCCATTCGGCTGTCCTCGTGCTTAAGAAGGTATTCCTTGAGCGGCAAGGCATCTCCGACATTGGGAACGTTGTCATAGAAGTGCTGGATCTGTTCGTCAATGCGCGACTCTTTGCTCATGCCGTCACCTCTAATCTGCAAAAGTACGTTCGACTTATTATCGGTGTAAACCTCGGTGTACTTTAGTAATAAAGCGCATCAATCCAGTTTATAAACTGAATTGATGCGCTTCAGATTTAGAAGCTATAAATCTCGAGGTAGTGGATGATCGGCGTAGGAGTCGAATCCGTATAAACTTTCATTACGTAGTAGTTGTAGCCGGGAGTCAAGCCTGTAAGCTGTAACGTACCTGATGTATCGCTTATCCAAGGTATTCCGATTAGAGTGCCCGAATCCGCATGCGAAAGATCGTCATTAGCAACACCCGTAAGCTTCTGCACTTCTACGTAATCCGTTGCCGGCGAACCCGAAGCGAATGTAAACTTCATGTCGAGAGCAGCGGTTGGAGAAAGCGTGTTGGCCTTGAAGTACCCATTGTTTGATCCCGATGTTGCAACTAAAGACCAGTGTACGAGCTGATTGCTGCTATTTCGAGAAGTCCATACCGAAAGTCCTTCGGGCATTGGGCGTCTTACATTAAGCTTGTACGTTTTAGTCGTCATTCCGTCCATCGCGGTAACCTGAACGAAAACTTCCGTATACACGGGTGCCGAGCTAAAGGTAAAAAATCCACTCAGATTATTGTATGGATCTTCGTTCACCTTAACCTTCACCGAAGCTCCGGGTACCGAAGTTACCGCAGATATTCGTGTATTCGTAATTTGCGCGGGCAAATCGATATTATATTCCTCTTGCGTTGGATTAAATCCAAATGCTTGGGGCTCAAATATCCATTCCGAACCTGTATAGACTTGTTTCTCGAACACCAAATTGCTTAAATCGGCGTTGGAGTAATTATAGTAAAGATCCAAATTAAACGTCTTTTGCTCCCGATGGGTGATCTCGTCTACGATGATCTCTATCGGCTTTATGCCGTTCGGCACGTCGTAGAAGGAATAGACTCCGGCTCCGTTAGGTGACGTAAACCCTGGAGCGTAAACATATACCTCGTCCAAATTATGGTCGAGCATACGGAACGTAAAGTCGTTGGAGTCTCCGTTGATCGCAACGCCTTTGAACGTAGTTGCGCCCGTTGAGTAAACGGATAGCGTTACCGACGAACTCTCCGAAAGATGCTGTTTAAGCTCGATGGCGCCGAGTTTGATTTCCGGGATGTCTCCGCGTACGACGACGAGTTCGTACTTCACGAGATAATTTTCTTTATCTTTCAATTCCAGAAGATAACGGTTGTACCCCGGAGCGAGAGCCAGGTTGTGGTTGAAAGACCCCGATGCTCCGTCTCCTTCGGCTATAACTCCCATCGCTTCGTCGTACAACTTATAAGAAACGACCGGATAGGAAGAATCGGGATCCCAAGTCATATGGAATTGAGCGGATGCCTCATCGGCGGGAACATCGACATAATAACGGCTCTTCCCATATAGGCCTTCGACTATATTCCAATAGTCGTTTTCCGTACCGTAGCTCAAACTCCAATCCGACAGCATCCCCGGTGCCGTTTTCCTGAAAACAGACAATTCGTACGTATGAACGAACAGTCCGGAGCGATCCGTGACGGATACCGTAAAATCGTTATTCCCAAGCTGCAGACCGAGCTTAAGCTTACCGTCAGTCGGGCTGATCGTCGTCGAGTTCTGATGATCGAAGACGGTTACCGGAACGACCGGACTCATATCGTTAACGTATGGTACGGATATGAACGCCCCCTTGAGCCAATGGTCGGAAACCACTTCATAATGATCTTCCTCAGTCGATGGATCATAGTCGATCGGCGACGGGCTGGGGATATCCATTAATAGTTTAAAAGGTTCCTCCACTTCGAAATTAGGCGTCGCTATTCCGTTCATCAGCCAAAACTCTTGCTGATAGCCTATCGGTTCATCCGATGAATCGTACAACTGTAAAGAGAAATGTTGATATGCCGCATTCTTTAACCCGGTCAGAAGAAGACCGCCGGAGCTATCCGTCGTAATCGTTCTAGGCGTATCCGAGGAATCCACGTAATGAATTTCAGCATAGTCAACCTCGTAGTTCGGATCGAATTCGAAGCTCATGCCCAGATTGCTCAGAGAGGTTAAAGCTTGTCCGCCGTATTGGTTACCGTCTACCTTCTTCCAAGCGACGCCTCCGTCGTTCGTCCATGACAACACACCTTCCATTGTAAGCGGACGAACCAACTTAACCGTGTACTTCTTCGTGGAGGTTCCGTTAGGCGCGACTACGTTCACGACAATTTCGTTATTACCCGTGTAATAGAACGTATAGATGCCGCCGGATGCGGTAAGATCCGATCCGTTCGCTTGAACGGAAGCTATCGTTGCTCCGGACGCGGCAGGAGTCGCAGAAAGCCGAATCATCTTATTCTCGTCAGGTAATTCGAGCGTGTAGCTCGTAACGGCCGGATCGAACCCGATCGGAAGGTCTACCCAGCCTTCGCCCATATCCTTTTTCATCGATAGGGAACCGAGAGTCGCGTTCGATGCGTTCGGATTCGTAGTTGGCGACGTGCTCGGAGAAGGAGAGTTCGTATTCGAAGGGCTAGACTGAGCTCCACCGTCGCCTCCGCCCGATCCTGACTGCGTCGTTCCTTGACCGAGCTTGTTCTTATCTTCGTTAAACCGTTTTTTCTCTTGTTCGGACAGCAGTTTCTCGTATTCCTCAAGCGCTTTTTTGTTTTTCGCTTCAAGCGCTTTGCGCTTCTCCTCTTCCCGTTTTTTGCGTTCTTGATCCAGCTTATCCGCCAGCGCCTTATCCCGGGCTCTTTCTTCCCTTTCCTTCTGTTCCAGCGCGCGTTGCTGCGCTTCCGCTTCTAATCTCCGTTGATCGAGCTGCCGCTGCTTCTCTTCTTCCGACAGCTTGATTTCCTTCTTCGTTAAATCAACCGCGATTCCGGTTTGCGAACGAACTTCGGCCAACAATTGATTGACCCGATCCTGGGTCAGTAATCGGTTGTCCAAGGCTTGGGCAATAATCGCCCCCAGAATATTTTGTACGTTGTTTTTATGACGTTCCTTGTCCGCAGGTTGATCAGCCGCGAATTGATCCAGGTATTCTTTCATTTTCGAATCGTTTTCTTTGATGATTTCTCCTGCTGCTCGCACGATCGCTTGAGCGATAGAAGAGTCGTTCATTTTCATCAATCGTTCTAGATCGACGGACGCGATCGTAATTTCCGGAATTCCTTGCCGGTCATCCGTTACGAACGCATTCTCCGTCGGGTAGACATCGCGAACGTCAGGATTCGTCGGGTCGGTCGTCCGCGCGTTGACGACTCCCGCGACTACGGTCAGATGCGTTCCTCCAGTCAGAGGATTTACGTTCACGAGCAAATGAGTACCCCGAACGCCCATGATTGCCGTCGGCGTCTCCAACGTGAACTCGTCGTCTTTGTTCTCGATCGATTTGACATCGACCCAAGCGGAGCCGTTGAACAAGCTCACTTTGGTCGTCGTGCCTTTCTTATCGGCAAGCTTCGAGAAAGTTAAAGTCGATTTTTCCGATACCGTCATCCGGTCATCTTCGGATGATCCGTTGGCGAATTGCAGCACCGCGGAGCCTCCGACGCCGACCGCCAAAATATCCCCTTCGTTCAGGCTCATTTTGGCGAAGGCCGTAAATTCCTTGGAACCTCCGGCTTTTTTTACCTTGACGCTTCCTTTCATTTCCGCGATCACCGCCACGCGAGACGAAGCAGCCGCGGCCGGACTGCCGAACGCCCCGAGCACGGGGACTGCAGCGAGTATGAAAATGAATAAATGAAGCAGTTTCTTTCGCATCCTTTTTCTTCCCCTCTACTTGTTTATTCGCATGGCAAGCCGACGCTCTTAGGCAGAGCGCCAGCTGACAACGCGAGTTGAACGCTTAAGCCCGGAATAAATTCACGACATAACAGACTTCTCTTCCGGTTAAGCGCGATTGAACGACGATCTCCAAGCTGGTTGTTCCCGGGACGAGATCAACCGCAAATTCCCCATCGATCGACGGAATCGAAGCCCCCGTGCCGACGCGAACTCTCTTAATCTCCCCGTTAACGATATCCGCCAATTGAACGGACATGGATACGGCTGTCGCCGTAGGATCTATCGAATCCGAAACGAAGGTTAGGTTCCACGGTTCCGATGGCGACTTCCTGGACATGCTGATATTCCTGTCCTGATCGTCTAGAGCCGCTATGGAATCAATGACCAGTTCGTTAGGAACCCCGCCGACAAAAACGGTCAAAGGATAGAGCTTAGGCGCCAATCGATGGGTAGGGTCGTATAACCGAATCTCGTAATCGTTCTGCGATCCGGTTGCGAGGATGCCGAGAACCTTGCTGACGCCGCCCGTTATTTCTTCCGTCCCGCGGAATACTTTGACGTCTTCCTCTTCGACGTCGAAGAAATCCAGATAACGGATTTGATCTACCTGGCCCGGGGGGATAACGACGGAGAATCCGCCAACCGTTGGCATTACCGGAACGCCGTCGACTTTTAAGTTACCTGAAATGAGATTTTCCCAATCGGGAGATCCGACAACGAAAACTAGCTCGTATTCTTCATAGACGCCCTCGACGGTCATTTTCAGCAGATAGCGATAATAACCGGCATCGTTAAAAGTAAACTCCTTGAACTGATCCGTGCGCGACAACGGCATGTCGGTACCCGATTGTACGTCGGTCAAGGTTGCGCTCACTGTTTTGTCGGCGTCCGAGTTCACGATGATCGTGAATTTCGTTACCCCTATAGGAACATTGACGAAATATCGATATTTTCCGCTTGCATCTAAATCTGTAATGTTCGTCCAAAGATCGGTCGTCGAATCGGATTTGGCGATCGCCCACCCGTTTACGCCTTCGGGATCGTTAAAACGGATCAATCGCCACTGATATGTGCCTGAATAGTAACCCGTCTTATCGACGACCGGAACGCGTACCGTGTTCTCGCCATAACTCAGAGGGATCACCCCGTCCGGTTCGATGGCTTGCCCGTTAACGGTAATTGCCTCCGTCAACGCTTGGATTCCCGCCGCGCCGACGGCCTCCGTAAACCGAACTTTTCTTACGTTCGCGTTTACCGTCATAATCGATTGTCCCGGATCTTGATATCCGATGATATGATGATGGGCTTCGACCCGGTTCACGGTGAACGGTCTGGCAATCGTGCTCCAATCCGGAGCCGCCGTGTTGTTATGAAACCACAGCGTCAACGTGTTTCCTACCGTGGCGTCGCCGGCATCGAAAGCTGTAAGTTCAACCTTGTATAACCCGTTAGCCAATCCGCCGATCGGCTTCGCTTGTCCGCTTGCTGTCCACGATAATAACTGTTCCGCGGAGTTAGGATCGATGATTTTCGCTTCGACTCGCTCGATGATCGCTTCGTTATAATCCAATTGCATATTGAATCCCGAAATCGTCGTCGCTACGCCCGTGTTATAGGCATTAGAATCCAACGGGCTAGCATTCCATGCGAGCTCCGACCCGTCGAGCAAAGTCGTCTTCCAATTCAGGAGAGGGACGCTTGTGCTCCTTGCGATGTCGAACCGATAAGTTTTCTTCGTCGTCGAGTCCTGCGCCGTGACCACGATTTCGATCGCGTTAGTTCCGGTTACGAGCGGAACGGAGACGCTCCCGGTTACGCTATCCAGCGACTGTCCGTTGATCTTTACCGTCGCGTGCGTTTCCTTCACCGTCGGCTTGACGGTAAGAGAGACGATGTCGGCCTCGACCGATACCGAATAACTGTAAACATCCGCTTGAAATGACGGAGCGTATAGCACGTTGATAGGCATGGCGTCAGGTTTGGACAAAGGGTCGAAATGACCTTGAATCGCGACGGCGCTCAATCTGGCGTCGTTCGCCGGAACTTCACCGCTTGGCGACGGAGATGGAGATTGCGATGAGCTGGAGCTTGGACTAGGGCTTGGGCTTGAACTCGCCCCGCCGCCCCCGCCGCCGCCGCCCGTTCCGTTTCCGGTAGAAGTGTTTTGTCCGGCTTCGCGCGCCTTGCGTTGTTCCTCGAAGCGTTGTTTCTCCGCTTGGGAAAGCTGCTTCTCGTATTCCTCGAGAGCCCGCTTCCTCTTCTCCGCCAAGGAATCGTTATTTTCCTTTTCTTGTTTATCCCGATTGTTCTTTAATCGTTGCTGCAGCAGGGCGTCTTGATCGCGTACCGCCTTCTCTTGGTCTTTCAAGGCTTTGGCGCGATCATGCGCTTCTTGATCCTTACGATTCTGAAGCTGTTGCCGGGCCTTTTCATCGTCGCTCAAGAGAAGCGCGCTATTCTCCAGATCAAGATTTTTTCCGGTGGCCGCTTTCACTTGCCGAAGAAGCTCCTCGGTGCGCACTGGATTGATGATCTTGTTCTGAACGGCCAAAGCGAGAATCGCTCCGACCAGATTCTGAACGTTCGATTCCTCATTCTGCCGATAAGCGCCGCCAACGGCTTCGCGGTATGCGTTCCTTTTCTCGACGTTCTCTTGTGCGATCTCGGATGCGGCTCCTGCGATCGCTTCGATAATCGTCTTGTCGCTTTGGCTGAACAACAATTCCAGATCGACTTGCGCGATCGTAATTTCCGATCCGCCTTTCGGTTGCTTCGTGACCAAAGCCTTTTTCGTCGGAATGACTTCCTGCGTCCGCGGATCGTTCGAATCCGTCGTCTGCGCGGACACTACGCCTGCGGCAACGGTGAGTCGCGTCGCTCCGGAGACCGGATCTACGCTGACGAGGAGATGCGTGCCCCGTACGCCCATGATCGAAGTTGGCGTTTCCAAAGTGAATTTGTCGTCTTCGTTCTCTATCGATTTGACATCGGCCCATACAGAGCCGTTGAACAGGCTGACTTTCGTCGTCGTGCCGTTCTTGTTCGACAGCTTGGAAAAAGTCAACTTCGAGTTCGAAGCGACGGTCATCCGATCGTCCTCCGACGTCCCGTTAGAGAATTGGAGTACGGCCGAACTATCGCTTCCGACCGCAAGAACATCCCCTTCATTTAAGCTCATCTTGGCAAAAGCCGTGAATTCCTTGGAACCACCGGCTTTATTGACTTTCACCGAGCCTTTCATTTCCTTGATAACCGCCACGCGCGAAGATGCAGCCGATGCTTCCTTCCCGTATGAACCTAGCATGGGCAAAGCGACGAGTACGAAAATGAGCAATCGAATCATGGATTTACGCATCATTTTTCTTCCTCTCTGCTTCTAGTTTGAGTTTCTGTACCGTTTTTTGGCATGCCTCAAGCTGACGCTCCTGCGCGGAGCGCCAGAATGACAGGTAATTGTTGTAAACCGCCTTAGCGGGTTTGCGAATTAAAATACTTTGCTGCGAATGACTACGAGTTGAGACGAGGCATCCCACTGGATGTCCAGATCGCTCTCCGACGCGAAGAAACGAACCGGCACGAACAGGCGATTATTTACGGTAACCGTCTTGGCATTAAGCGTTAACGTCTCGCTCTTGCCCGCAACGGATTTGGTTACGGCATTCGTTCCGTTACCGATCTTGTAAACGATGTCTCCCTTAGCGAGTACCGAGTTGCCTGTGGCCTTATCGTAGCTAACCTCGTATCCAAGGGCATTCCCTACGTCACGGAGCGGCAAGAGTACCGCATTCGCTTTCACCTGAGCCGGAACTTCCGTCGGAACGAGCTTGCCGTTGTACAACACGGATACGGATTGGCCCGCAGGGAGCGAAGCCGGTTTGGCGTACTTCTGCAGCACCCGTACTTTGTTGCCGAACTCGTCCACGATGACGAGACGTCCATCGCTAAGCACGGTTACGTCCGTCGGGTGATTGAATTGCGCGGAAGCAACCAATCCGTTGTTTTTGCCGAATTCGGTCGGGATCCCAGCCAACGTGGACACCTTGCCGTCCTTAACGATGCGGATCGCGTGGTTCAAACTATCCGCGATGATCACGGAACCGTCTTCCGTTACCGTCAGTCCTTCCGGAGCGTTAAAGCGGGATTGAGCCGCAGTCCCGTCTACGAAGTCTCCTTCCACGTAAGAGGCTTGCTTGCCCAGCGCGCCCCCGCCCGCGACGGTTGAAACTTTGCCGGAGGCGAAATCGATGTACCGGATCCGTTGATTGCCCCTATCGCTAACATACAAGTTTCCTTTGCTATCCAAAGCTAAGCCGCTAGGCTCGTTAAATTTCGCGGACGCGATCGCGCCGTCCGAATAATCTCCCGCCGTCTCGACCGCTCCCGGAAAATACTCCGTGATCCGGGTAGACGGAGCCGTCAGAGTGGTCACCGTACCGTTCGCCGCGATTTTCCGAATGACGTGATTAAGCGTGTCCGCCACGTACACGTTGCCTTGCCGGTCGACCGCAACGTCGGACGGCTCGTAGAAAGCCGCGTTGGCGCCGACGCCATCGGCGGATCCTATGCTGCCGTTCCCCGCGAGCGTCGACACTTTGCCGTCTTTCGAAATTTTGCGAATGGCATTGTTTTTCGTATCCGCCACGTATACGTTGCCTTGACTATCGAGCGCAAGCCCCGAAGGCAATTCGAATGCCGCTTTCGCAAGCTCCGCATCGTTATAGCCGCCATAAGGCAAGTTCGCTTCGTCTTCTCCTAGATCGAGTCCCGCATAACCCGAGACGCGATCGACGGATACCGCCCGAATCAAATGGTTGGAAGAATCCGAGACGAGCAGCTTTCCGTCCGGCAACGCGACAGCCGATCTAGGATGGTAAAAGGTCGCCTCGCTAAGCGTTCCGTTAACGTGACCCAATTCGGATTGTCCCGTCCAGGTTCTGACCTCGTATAGTTTCGTAGATTTCGTCCAACTCGTATCCGATGCCGCGAATGCGGCGACGGGGCTAGATAACGCTACTATTAATCCGATGGACCCGGAAATCAAAGATTTCATATTCGCTTTCATAGTAAACTCCTTCGTATCAAATGATGGGATGAAAGTTAGACATAGCTCAGATTAAACGTAAGGGTATAGCTTATCCGGTTTCCGGAAGCATCTTCTACCGTAAAGGATATGCTCCTCGTCGTTCCGGCAAACAAGCCATAGATGGTGTAGCTCTGGGACGGTTCGTCATAAGACGCCGATAAATTGCCATTCGGGATAAATCCGACTATCCTTGCTCCGGGTGGAAGCTGCGGCTTAAACCCGATGCTGGTACTGTATCCCGACACCGACACGCTGTAATCGAATTTGTTCGGCGTCGGCGCAATCACATTCACGCCGCCGGAGTATATAAAATCGCTATTGGTTATCGTTACCGGTACCGGAGACACCCGGTAATAAATCGTAACGGGATAAATCAAATACTCGTCATGATCAGTTGGGTCATAGGCCTTAATGTTCACGTGATAGACGCCCGGCGCCGGAAAACTCATCGTCATATAGGGACCGCTAATCGTAACTCCCGATTCCAATGGAATGACGGAAACGTCCCCCACATAGGCTAAGATTTTCATCGTGATCGGATCGGTAGAATAGGTAGCCGAAACGACGGAGAAACCCTGGGAGTAATTCTCGAGCGATTCATCGGTCAACGTATTGGTCGTCTCTAGCATCGTGGATTCGCCTTGAGAGAATCTCAAAGTACTTTCATCCAACGGTTCTAATCCGCCCTTGATGATCAACAACTCCGCCAGCGCGACGGAACCGTTCATCAGTTTGAGAGAGTAGCCTCCGTTTCCGCTTAAGTTCACGCTATGACTGCTGCCCGTTATCGGGTAAGTCCCCGATGCATCCGTTAACGACAAGGAATACCCGGCTGCTACGGTAAAATCCAAATCTACTCTGGAGACGTCGCCTACCTCGACGAAATATCTCTTCAAAGTCCCCGGAGGCTGATTGACTGCCAACTCCCAGCGATGACTATGTTCGCTGGAATCCATTACGGACCAGTCTTCGATTCCTTGAGGCAAATCGTACTTATCTACGGTTAAGTTGTAGCTCTGTTCTAATCCTGAAGCATTTTTCAACACGATCTCAAATTCATTGTTGCCTTCTTGAAGTGGAAGATCGAGAACTCCGTTTAACGCGTAGATGAACTCGTCGGTAGAATAATTGTAAGCTTCGGAAGGAGCGATGATCGAACCTTCGGCTTTCGTAATCCGCAAGGAGCTAACCGTTCCGTCTACCCTAGCGTAAAATCTATTTGGATCATAGTCTTCCTCGTAGGACACGCTACCGTCATTGATCAGGAAAGGCTTCTCCGGATATTCGTAATCCAGATCTTCGTCGATGACCCAGATCATGTAGCCGTCGCCTTTCGGAGACCCTGCCGCATCCTGCAGCTGCACTTCGAACAAATCTACGTCGCTCGCAATATCGAGAATTTTATTCTTGCCGTTCAAGATAGTCTCGGTGGCCGTCTCGACGGTCGGTATCAAATCGCCGTTTCGAATGTCCACGTTATACTTCGTATGCTTAACGACCGCTTTCGCGATGCCGGGTTCGAAAGTCCAATTCACCTTTAATTGCGAGCTATTGGAAGGTACTAGGTAACCGAACGTATTTCCAATGCTGACAAGCCATTCAAAGGAATTCCATTCAGAGCCTATTCCATAGCTTTGCGTCCATGAGGCAATCCCCTCAGGCGTCGAATCTTTCGCGATCGTTACGTAGTAGTACTTAGTAATGGTCCCGTCGATTCTGGCTTCGATCTTGATTTCCGTCCTATTCATTTGAAGCGGTACAAGATAACCCGTTTCATCCGAATAGGCGTCCCAGTACCCCTCATATCCGTCGTAAATTTTGACGTTCTTTACTTCGATGTTTTCGGCTAATCGTTCCGTTACGATCGCATACACGCCGTTCACCGGTACTTCTATCTGATAGTCCATTTGATCAGGATCGAAAACAAGCGCATGATTCCACTTCAAGCCTGCGTTAGCGTCGAAATAATAATATTTCAGTCCGTCGAACGGAGGCTCCGAAGGCTGCTCCGTCGGAGTTTCGCTTGGCGTTCCGCTCGGCGTCTGCGTAGGCGGGTTCGTAACGGTTCCTCCACCTCCACCGCCGCCTCCGCTACTGCCTGTATTTGTGGCGCTAGGACTAGCCGTTTGGTCTTGGCGCTCCTTCTCCCGTTTGTTTTTGTCGTCTTCGAATTTCTTCTTCTCTAGTTCGGACAACTGCTTCTCGTACTCTTCTAGCGCTTTCTTTCTCGCGTCCTCTAGAGACTTCGCCTTGTCTTTTTGTTGCTGTTCGCGTTTCTCCTTCAGCTTCTTCTGAAGCTCTTCTTCCCGATCTCGCGATTCCTTTTCTTTCTTCTTCTTATCGGCCGCTTTGTCGGACGCTTCTTTTTCTTTTTTCTTTTGGTTTTCCTGCTTCGCTTTTTCTTCGTTCGAGATTTCCAGTTTTTTATTGCTCAGATCGATTTCCACGCCCGAATTGGCTTTCACTTCGGCCAGCAGCTCGTTAATCCGGTTCTGGTCGATCGCTTTCGACTCTAGCGCGGACGCGATGATTGCCCCAACGATGCCCGTCAGGTTTTTCTTGAAGTACTCCGAACCGTCCGCCGGATACGAGTTCATCTTAGCGATATTCTCTTGCGTGATCTCTCCGGCGGCTTTAACGATCGCTTCGATAATCGACCTTTCGCTTTGCTTCATCAACAGATCAAGATCGACTTGAGCGATCGTGATTTCCGAATCGTTGCCGTCTTTCGTGATCAAGGCTTTCTTGGTCGGTATGACCTCTTCCGTCTGAGGGTTGTTCTCGTCCGTCGTTTGCGTCGTTACGACGCCTGCGGCAACCGTTAACCTCGTGGCGCCGGATACCGGATCGACGCTGACGAGCAAATGGGTTCCTCGAACGCCCATGATCGCGGTCGGCGTCTCCAACGTAAACTCGTCGTCCTTGTTCTCTATCGATTTGACGTCGACCCAAGCCGAACCGTTAAAGAGGCTGACTTTCGTCGTCGTCCCCTTTTTGTTAGACAGCTTGGAGAAGGTTAACGTCGAGTTCGCGGCAACGGTCATTGAATCGTCTTCGGATGTCCCGTTGGCAAACTGCAGAACCGCGGATGCGCCGCTGCCGACCGACAGCACGTCTCCTTCGTTCAGGCTCATCTTGGCGAAGGCCGTGAACTCTTTGGAGCCCCCGGCTTTCTTCACTTTTACCGATCCTTTTAATTCCTTTATGACCGCCACCCGCGACGATGCCGCGGACGCCGGTTTCGCGAACGCGCCGAACAAAGGCAACACGGCTAGCGCGAAAACGATGATGGCGACTAAACTTTTGCGCATATGGATCCTCCCTATCTATCCTACTAATCTCTTATAAAAACTGACGCTTCTTGAAGAAGCGCCAGCCAAGTCTTCGTGAGCTCAAGCCAATCAGAATATCGGATCGCGAATGACGACGATCTTCGCTTCCGAATCCCACTGAATATCCAGTCCGCTCTCCGATGCAAAGAATCGAACGGGAAGGAATAGGCGGTTGTTCGCTTCGATTGCCGGAGCATTCAAAGTTAACGTCTGTTTCGAACCGTTTACCGTTTTCGTGACCGTGCTTGCTCCGCTGACGATCGTATAAACGACGCCGTTCTTCGACAAGATCGCCGCGCCGGTTTTCTTATCGAATTCGACTTCATAACCTAGGGCGTTACCAACGCTTCGCACCGGAAGCATAACCGCGCTTGCCTTCGCTTGAGCCGGGACTTCCGTACGGACAAGCGATCCGTTAAGAATAACTGTGATCGATTGGTCGGCCGGAATCGCGGCAGGTTTGGCGTATTTCTGCAAAATACGAATCTTGTTTCCGAGCTCGTCGGCAATGGCCAGACGCCCGTCCGCGAGAAGGGCAACATCCGTTGGATGGTTCAATCGAGCCGATCCGATCACGCCGTCAGCGGTGCCGTATTCTGCCGGAACACCCGCTACTGTAGTCACTTGGCCGTCTTTAATCATTCGAATCGCATGATTTTCGCTATCGGCAACTAGCAGCGATCCATCGCTAGTCAACGCCAAGCCTTCAGGCCCGTTGAATCTAGCGTTTGCTGCTACTCCGTCTTGAAAATCCCCTACTATATAAGAAGCGTTTTGAGCATAGATCGAAGTTCCGGGAGCAGGTTGATTGCCGCCGGCAATAGTCGATACGGTGCCTTTGGCGAAGTCGAAATATCGGATTCTCTGATTCCCGCGGTCGCTTACATAGAGATTGTCTTTCGCGTCTACGACGAGCCCGCTTGGCTCATTGAATTTGGCTTTGGCAATCGCACCGTCCGCATAGTCGCCCACGAAATCCGCGCTGCCGGGAGAATCCTCGATTACTCTCTCAGATAGCGCCGTTAGCGTGCTTACGACGCCATCCGATGACACTTTGCGGATCGTATGGTTCAACGTATCGGCGACGTAAACCGTTCCTTTGGAATCTACGGCGACGTCGGACGGAGAATGGAATGACGCTTCTTTTCCCGTTGCGTCTTTGCTTCCCATTACCCCGTTACCCGCAAGCGTCGTTACCTTGCCGTCCTTCGATATTTTACGAATCGCATGGTTGCCCGAATCCGCCACGTAGATATTGCCTTGGGCATCCGTGGCCAACCCGGCCGGACGATTGAAGGCGGCTTGCGCCTTCGCATCGTCGTTATATGCCCCGATGAACGTATTGGGTTCGGACTGACCGACGATCAGACCGCCGTAAGTCGACACTTTGTCCGTCGAAACCTCGCGCAGCAGATGATTGTCCCGATCCGCGACCAACAGCTTTCCGTCCGGAAGAACCACTACGGAACGCGGATGAAATAACGTAGCGGATTTCAAAGTTCCGTCCGTATGTCCCCATTGGGGCTGTCCCGTCCAAGTACGAACTTCATAGAGCTTGGTAGATTTCGTCCAGCCCGTATCCGGCGCGGCAAGCGCGACGGATGGGAGGGCTAGGGACAGGCCTAGCGTAAGAAGACTTAACGTGCTAAGTTGTTTTTTCATTTAAAATCTCCTCTGTTTCTATCTTTCTTACGTTAGACCGTATATGGATTTACGATTAAGGTATACGAGTTAGAATTTTTTCCGGAAGGCGATACGACTACGATCGTAAATACCTTCGCGCCCTCCGAGAGAGGATACATTTCTAAACTTAATCCTATCTCCTTGCTACTCTCTCCATTGATTAGCACTTCAACGTTCTCATGGCTAGTCACAGGTGTAAACGTAAAATAATATACGTTATACGGCGCTGTATATCCGAAATGATTACCGGAAGGAGAAAGACTCGCTAAAAAGTTAATATAACCATCGGTACGGTTGATCATGTCCACATTCAGTAGCTCAGGATTGATCTCGGTAATAATAGTCACCATGTATTGCCATTTTCTGTCTCCTGATTTGAGCTGCACGGTTACTTCCCTATCTACACCATTGAATGGAATAATGTAAGGATCGGAAGTCGAGGCTCTCGTTACCTCTAGCGGAGTACCATCATTCCAATATTCCACTTTTGCTACTTCAGTTCCCAACGCAAGGATCGGTTTCAGCTTAACTTCTGTCGTTCCGGCCGCCACTTCAGCATAAAGGTTCAACGGATCATACGTAGCAGAAGCTACTGTTACCGGAACGTCCGACTGGTCTGCTGCGCCAAAGCTAGAAATTAAAAATTCCGTTGGAATTGTTTCTCCATACCAAATGCTTAACTTATAATCCGTGCTGCCATGCTGTTCCTTGGCCAAGTCCCATACACGTATCGTAACGTCGAACCATTTTTCTTCTAATCCTACCTCTTCTTCTTCATCTTCTTCTTCGAGCGAAATTTCATATCCAAAGTTACCGTATTCGACAACACTTCCATTAAAAATGACTTCGACCATTGCAATATCTTTGTTAAAGTTTGGCACTATCGCTATTTCCCCGCCATATTCCGCTATTTCCGTCCCTGCTAACGCAAAATACTCGCTATCACTCAACTGCTGTACATCAAGAATTTGG
The DNA here is from genome assembly GCF_014107495.1 of Cohnella cholangitidis. GTDB lineage: Bacteria > Bacillota > Bacilli > Paenibacillales > Paenibacillaceae > Cohnella > Cohnella cholangitidis. The sequence goes on along the minus strand of NZ_CP041969.1, from coordinate 5,226,898 downwards.
GTTTCTCCGTACCGAATGCCTATATTATCTAACGTTAATTGTTCCGCATTGGACTGCCCCTTCTGAACAATCAGTTCTATCGCATGATATTGGTAATCTTCGTCCCCGGAAACTACTTTATAAACGATATCGAAACGGGAATACAATTCGTGATCGTCTAGAGGGAGAGAGATATTGGTCAACGCAATAGCCGGACCTTCAGGCTCTCTTTGCGTATTAAAAAGCTGAGTATCTTCATTTACGCTATAAATCGAAACGCTTTGAACATCCTCGATGAAGCTCATATTTAGGAAAAGAGAGGTTATCGATTCTTCGACGTATGAAGAGTATCGATTTTCCGGTCCTTCGTAAGTTTCCGGTAGCACTATTTTTTTCCACGTCACGTCTCCGCCAGCCGAATTCGTAGTTTTCCAATTCGTTATTCCGTCAGGGAGAGTTATCGGTCCCGGAGCGCCACGGTTAACGGTAAGAGTATAAGTGGTAAGCTGTTTACCCTGCTCCGTCACTTTAACCGTGACCGTATGCGCGCCAACGTTAGGCAACGGGATGATCGCGCTCGCCGAGTTCGTGGCAGCCGCCCCGTCGTTAATCCGAATCGTAGAACCGGAAGACGCCGTCGCGGAGATCGTTACCGAGCTCACTTCATGGCTTACGTCAACGGAATAAGTACGCACGGAAGAAATCGGATCGAAATTCAATGTCCCTGAAGAGATGCTCAGCGTGGCTAGCTTGCTTGCCGGCGCCGGAGTGCCGCCACCAGGAGTGCCGCCACCTGGGCTGCCGCCACCGCTGCTTGAACCACCTGACGATGACGTAGTAGGCGGATTATTTTGCTTCTGTCTATCTTCGAATGCTTTGCGCGCCGTTTCGTCCAACTGCGATTTGAGTTGTGCCGCGGCTTTATCCGCAGCCTCTTTCGCGGCCTTCTTGTTTGCTTCGTCAATCGCTTTTTTATCCGCTTCAATTTTCGCCAGCAAGGCAGCCAGCCTTTGTTGATTTTCGAGAAGCTGCCTTTGTTCTTGCTCGTATTTAGCTTTAGCTTGCAACTCCAGTTGTTTGGCTTTCTCCAGTTCGGGATCTACTCCGCTTCCCGGATCGAGCGGCTTTGTTTTATCCAGATCCAACTTTTTCGCGGGATCGTTGATTTTGCTATTCGCTTCTTCGATGATTCTCCGCATTTGATCATCGTTGATTTTCTTCTGATTGATCGCTTCCTTCGCCAAATTCCCAAGGAGATTATCGAAGTTTTGGAGGAATCTATTTAAGTCTTCCGCCGTGTTGACCGGCCCCGACTGAGTCGCGAGACCGTTCGGGATTCCTTGATTCAGCTGATCGCGCAATTTCTGCATCAATTTGTCGTTTTCTTCTTGGATCTCGCTCGCGGATTGAATGATTTTTTCGATGATTTTCGGCGGTGTCGTGCTTACCGCGGATGGAATTTGCACGACGCTTGGGTGATTCGGCAAATAAGGGACGGCTGGACCGACCGGCGGGAATAAGGAGATTTGTTGCGATGGAAATACAAGGATCGAAGGCGGATTCGGTCCCGGCTGTCCTGCCGGTTGAACGTTAACGATTCCTGCGATCGTAATCGTTTTCGTAGCCCCCGTAATCGGATCAACGATCGTTACGACTTTCGTTCCGCGGACGCCCATTATCGCAGTCGGAGTCTCTAATTGAAACTCGTCTTGCGCCGTCTTGATAGACTTGACCTCGAACCAGGTCGTTCCTTTCAGCATGCTGATCTTCGTCCGGGTGCCTTTGCCGTCAGACAGCTTGGAGAACGTCAGCGTAGAGTTTTCGGCAACGGTCATCCGATCGTCCTGCGAGGAACCGTTGGCGAATTGCAATTCCGCGTAAGAATCCTTGCTTGTCGACAGCACGTCGCCCTCGTTCAAGCTCATCTTGGCGAACGCAGTAAATTCTTTCGTACCTCCCGCTTTCTTGACCTTGACGGTCCCTTTCAGTTCGCTAATGACCGCCACGCGAGACGAAGCCGCAGATGTCGTTCCCGTCCATACGCCCAATAGAGGCAGTAGAGCAAGCAACACTGCTAGTAATCGAATCGTCGTTTTTCTCATTTGTCTATCTCCCTTCGATTTTTCAGAATCTGTTCAGTTCGATTTGTTAGATTAAGTAAAAATAAGGCAGATCTCTTCCTCTCAAACGGAGGTTTATGCTTTCACGCCAAGAACTTCATATACGCGAATCGGATGGGACTTCCCTTTGAACATGCGGTCTTCCCCTTCATCGAACAGGAAGTAGTCTTTCGTTTTTTCGTAGACTTGCTCGGAAACGTGAACTTGTCCCTTTTTCGTCTGCGATTCGATCCGGGCCGCGATATTGACGTTATCTCCGATCGCCGTATAGTCGACCCGCAGATAAGAGCCGATGTTGCCTACGACGACGTTACCCGTGTGAATTCCGATCCCGACGTTTACTTCGCATTGGTATTTCTCCATGATCTCGTTGCGGATTTTGTTCATGCCTTGCTGGATTTCGTAAGCGGTCTTGACCGCCATCCGTTCGTGTTCGACGACTTCAAGAGGAGCGTTGAACAAAATCATCGCCGCATCCCCGATAAACTTGTCGATGGTGCCTTCGTTTCTGAGCGTCGTCTCGGTAATCATGTTAAACATCGTGTTTAACGTATCGACGAGCTCCGGCGGGGACAGCTTCTCCGACAGCGGGGTAAAGCCCCGGATATCCAAGAACAGAATGGTGATCAGCTTCAAGTCTCCGCCCAGCTTGATCTCGATATCTTGGGCGACGATCTGTTTAACGAGATCCGGAGAAATGTAACGCCCGAACTGGCGGGTAACGAAGCTCTTCTGAACGCTGTCCATGTACGATTTGAGCGACACGTTGGCCAGATAGGCCAGCATCATCGCGAGCATGGCGTAAACGATATTGATATGAAGAGCCGAAGATTGATAGACGGCGAATTGTCCGTAGAGAATGCCGGCAAATACAACCAAGAAGATAAGAATCGAGTATACGTTCTTCAATCTCCACGGAATAAACACGAACAAAGCGAACAGCAGCAGCGTCAAGCTCAGTTCAACCCAGTTCGGTAAGTAGGATACGTTCGTCCCTTTTAGCAATTGGTTGGTGATATTCGCGTGCGCGTACATCAGTTTGAAGTTTTTCTCGATCGGGGATGCGCCTGTATCCTGCCCGCCGTCGCTAGATAATCCTACGGCAGTGAAACCGACAAAGACGATGGAGTCTTTGAACAAATCGGGCGGCAACGCGCCGTTGAGCACGTCTACGAACGACACGGTCATGAAATCGTCCGTCTCTAGCTGGAAGTCGATCGTGACGGTATTCTTCGCGACGGGTTCGCCCGATTTGATCGGATCGGTAAGATCGGCGTATTTGCTCAGATCGGCTCCGGCCATCTCCGCCGCTTTCCACGCCAACGAAGGAACGACTTCCCCGTCGGGGCCTTGAATGTTCAACCAGGTCTGGCGGATGACGCTGTCTTTGCTCACGACGCGATTAATATGCGCAAGCTGGACGAGATCGGAGAACAGCTCGTAAGGCTTCGCGATCGCTTGGGCTTTGATCAGCTCATCGCGTTTGGCGATCGACGTGCTGAACACGTCTCCCATTATTCCCGTTACGGGAAAAATCACGTTAGGATAGCTGGCCAAAGCTTCCGCGAAGGCCATGTCGCTATCCGGATTCTCGCTTTCTTCGCCGAATATGATATCGAACGCAATCGCTTTGGGCAGGTTGCCCTCTTGGTTCAAATTCGCCAGGAACGGAGCATAGACCGCCCGGTCCCAAGGGAATCTTCCCAATTCCGCTAACGAAGCGTCATCGATGGCGACCATCACGATCCTTGGGTCGGGATTATGATCCGCAACCTTCTTCATATCGAAATCGAATAGCAAATTATCGATTTTCTGCAGAGAGTGCGATTGATAAACAAAATACGTCGCGACGAGCAGCAGCACGTTCAGTACGATGGCAATTCTTTTAATCCGCTCTTTCAAACGATATCCCGCCTACCCTATGTAAATGATTCCAATTACCCTCTATTATAGCTCAGGTACTAGGTTTTTTGTTGATTATTGTCCAAAAAATGACTTTCATGACGGTAGTCATGAATTCCATGACAAAAAAAGCCTTTCCTAGGTCATCGTACCTAGGAAAGGGCTTTCGTCGTTTCGTTATGAATTACATGTTAAACTGAGATTCCGCGATCTTAATGGAGTCCGTAGGGCAGCCATCCGCTGCGTCTTGCAGATCGTCGTACAGATCCTCCGGAATTTCCGTGTTACCATGGTTGCCATCGTTTCCGTAAATCGTTTCCGCCAATCCCTCATCGTCATAATCGTAAATGTCAGGAGCGGTTGCGCCGCATGCGCCACAAGCAATACATGTGTCTTTATCTACGTAAGTATACTTAGCCATGAGTGTTAACCTCCTAATTTCAATCCGAGTCGAATACTAATAGTAGTCCACTACTGTCCAATATAATACAAAACGAAGCTAAGATCAAACGAAAAAGCAGATCAATATTATCGTGCCCAGTACTTAATAATCATTCTCATTTCCGTCGGATTTATCGCGCAAAAAGTCTTTCTGCAGAGACGTTCCCCGCAGCTTTTTATTTCGGATCAACGTCGACGGATCGTCACCCAGCATTCCCGCGGTCAAAACCGCGCCCTCCCCGTACTTATCCCGCAAAATATCCATCACATTCGTCAAGCGTTCCTTCTTGGGGTTCTCTTCGTACGAAAACAAATCCAACTGAAGCGGAGTTTCCTCTTTGGGGGTCAGTCCCTGCAACGTGATCCCCAGCAGCCGAACCGGGTTCCCTTCCTTCCAATGGGCGTCCATGAGCCGACAGGCGACCCGGTACACGTCATCGGCCGTTTCGGTCGGCGTCGCCATAGTGGACGATCTGGATATCGTGCGCATATCCGGATCCCTAATCGTAATTTGAATGGTGGAGCATACCATCCGTTGATGCCTTAGCCTCCGGGTCGTCTGGTCGGCAAGATTGAGCATGACGCGGCGGTATTGCTCCCTCTCGGTCAAATCCGCCGGCAACGTCGTCGTATGCCCGATAGATTTCGGAGCATCCTGAAGAGGTTCTACCGGGGATTCGTCGATCCCGTTGGCAGCTTGCTTCATCCACGCGCCGTATACGCCGAATCTCTCCATCAGCATCTTCTCGTCCGAGCCGGCAAGATCGCCGATCGTCCTTATGTTCAGCTTCATTAGTTTATCCGCGGTCCGGGAGCCGATCCCGTACAATGTTTGGCAAGGCTTGCCCCAGAGCAGCTTAGGCACCTCGCGCCTGCGGAGAATCGTAATCGCGTCCGGTTTGCGCATATCCGACGCCATCTTAGCCAGAAGCTTGTTCGGCGCTATTCCGATAGAACAAGGCAGCGACAGCTCTTCCTTCACCCTTCTGGCGATCGTCTCCGCGATCTCGATGGGCGTCCCGAATTGGGAGCTTCCCGTGATATCGAGGAAACATTCGTCGATCGATACCGCTTCGACTAACGGAGTATAATTGCCGGCTATGCGGAGGAATCCGCGGCTATATTTGCGATAAAGGTCGAAATTCGGCGATATCAGAATCAATTCGGGGCATACGGACTGCGCTTGACGTACCGTCATTCCTGTGCGTACCCCTTGAGCTCTGGCCTCGTAAGAGCTTGTCACCAAGATCCCCTTGCGAAGCTCCACGCTGCCGGCTACGGCCGTCGGCTTTCCTTTGTATGCATCCGGCTCTTCGGCGGCATGAACGGAGCAATAGAAAGCATTCATGTCGATATGCAAAATGATTCTTCGTCTGCTCGCGTCCTCTCTCTCGCTCACGTTCATCCCTCCTGTTCTTCTTTTTTATTATACAAAATAGGACGCCGCGAACATAGCGGCCGGGTCGGTAGCTCTCTACATTTAAGGCAAGCCATGATATAATAGTTTCACCTGTTTTTACTTAAGGAGGCTTTACGGTTACGCATGTCAACTCCCCTTTGTATTTTCGATACTACTTTGCGCGACGGTACGCAAGGCGAAGGCATCAGCCTTACCGCTGAGGACAAGGTCAAAATTGCCCTGAAGCTCGATGCTCTGGGCGTCCACTATATCGAAGGCGGAAATCCCGGCAGCAACAACAAAGACATCGAATTTTTTCGCCGTATCCGAGAGTTGAAGCTTCAAGCGAAATTAACGGCTTTCGGCAGCACGCGCCGGAAGAACAGCACCTGCGAGCAAGATATTAATTTGAAACATCTAACGGAATCCGGAGCCCAAGCCGCCACATTGGTCGGAAAGTCTTGGGACTTCCACGTGCATACGGCTCTGCAGACGACGTTGGATGAAAACTTGGCCATGATCTACGAATCTCTCGCGTTCGTCAAGAACAGCGGTATGGAAGCCCTGTTCGATGCGGAGCATTTCTTCGACGGGTATAAGGCCAATCCGGAATACGCTCTAGCCGCCCTTGCCAAAGCAAAAGCCGCGGGAGCCGCATGGATCGTTCTTTGCGATACGAATGGCGGTACGTTGCCGGGAGAGATCAGCGAGATCGTATCCCGCGTCGTGAGGGAAATCGATGCTCCTATCGGCATTCACACCCATAACGACTGCGAGCTGGCGGTAGCCAACACGCTGGCTGCCATTACGGCCGGCGCCCGCCAAATCCAAGGTACGATTAACGGTTACGGCGAACGTTGCGGCAACGCGAATCTGTGCTCTATTTTACCTACATTGCAATTAAAAATGGGTTATACGTGCGTCGGCAACGAGCAATTAAAGTCGTTGACCAGCGTAGCCAGATACGTTAGCGAGATCGCGAACGTCATTATGCCCGTTAACCAGCCTTACGTCGGGAATGCCGCGTTCGCCCACAAGGGCGGAATCCACGTCTCCGCGATTATGAAGGATTCGAAGACGTACGAGCATATCGAGCCTCAACTCGTCGGCAACAAGCAACGCGTGCTTGTATCCGAGCTGGCCGGCCAAAGCAACATCCTGTCGAAAGCGCAGGAGATGGGCCTTGACGTGAACCCGGAAGGCATGAAATCCCGCGAGGTGATCGACCGCATTAAAGACCTCGAGCATCAGGGCTACCAATTCGAAGGCGCGGACGCTTCGCTGGAGCTTCTCCTTAGAGATGCTTACGGCGGCGCCGTCCAAACCTTCACCGTTGACTCCTTCAAGATCATGGTCGAGAAAACAGCCGGTCAGATGATCACGGAAGCCATCGTAAAAATTACCGTAGCCGGCGAGCAAGTGTACACCGTAGCCGAAGGAAACGGACCGGTGAACGCCTTGGATAACGCGCTGCGCAAAGCTTTAGTCCAGTTCTATCCCGGAATTCGCGAGATCCATCTGTCCGACTATAAAGTACGCGTATTGGACGAGAAGGATGCGACGGCAGCCAAAGTTCGCGTATTGATCGAATCGACGGATTTCAAGGATACGTGGAGCACGGTCGGCGTCTCCTCCAACGTCATCGAAGCCAGCTGGGAAGCGCTGATCGATAGCATCCGCTACGCATTGCTCGGCATGGTCAAAGACGAATTCGAACCTGAATTCACCGGCGGAATACACGGATTAGTCAATCATTAAACGGAATGCCCAATTACGAAATGTCGAAAAAGCGGCGGCACAGGAGATTAATCCTGCACTGCCGCTTTTTTGCTCACTTTCTGCCTATTGCAAAGGAAACGAAGGCGCTTTTTTGGCCTTCACGCCTCAAACCCGGCCGATTCCGCTCAACGAAGGCGCTTTTTTGGCCTTCGTTGTCGCCAGTGCCCCCTCCCCCCCTGCTTCATCGTTAAACGGCAAAGAGGCTGCCCCAAGGGACAGCCTCATGATTTTTTTCGCTATGAATTAATAACGTCCTGCAAATACAGCTCCCATTGCTCCCGGTCAATGATCCCTTCGATCCGGTGCCGAATGACGCCGTTCCGATCGACGATGAAACTAACCGGGTATCCGGTCACTTTGTACAAATCGAGCGCTTCGCCTTTTGGATCCGTCATAACGGGGAACACGATCTGCTGCTCTTTCACGAAATCCTTCGCTTCCCTGAGCTTGTCGTATTTGGTGGCGTTCACCGCGTATAAATCCAGCTTATCCTTGTGCGTCTCGAAGATGTCCTTGAGATCCGGCGCTTCCTCTTCGCAAGGCCCGCACCACGCCGCCCAGAAATTAATGATTAGAACTTTATCCCTTTTGCCGCCAATATCGTAAGAAGTCGTTCCATCCAGTGAAGCAAGGCTAACCGAAGGCGCATAATGGTTCGGTTTAGGAGCCGGCTTGGCCGGAATATCCTCCGCTAATTTTCCGCCTGCATAGCTCTCGGCCGCTTGATCTTGCTTCCCCTTGTCCGACGAATCCCAGAACCACACGGCGATAACGGCTACCGCTACCAAAGCTAATATGACGATATTTCTTTTCATGATCGATAACCACTCTTTTCAAGCATGATGTTTTCCTTTATCTTACCCCATTACGCGTCCCCATCCAACCTCAGCCACAAAACTGTCACCGGATCGCTGAAACGCATGCGCTCTTCAATCGCGCTCGCGCATATTGGCCTTACCGGAAGGAAACTCTAAACCCGTTATTGCGAATTTCAAACGGCTCACTCCAAGGAGGAATTTCGGATTGTCTACGACTACGAAATCCAAGCATAAGCTTACCGTAACCTTTACAAGCGATATTTCTTCGCAAGCTACGCACGAGGACGCAAATGCCGAATCTTCTCCGGGCTCCAAAGGCGGGCGCAAAAGCAAAATCGCCGAGTATATCGCGCTTTCAACGGTTCCGTTAGTGCTCGTTCTGGGGAACTCGATGCTTGTCCCGATATTGCCGACTTTGAGAAACAAGCTCGGAATTTCGCAATTCCAAAGCAGCTTGGTCATCAGCTTATTTTCCTTATGCGCCGCTATCATCATTCCGTTCGCAGGATATTTATCCGACAGGTTCAGCCGCAAAGCCGTCATCATTCCCTCCCTTATCGTGTATGGGGGAGCGGGTATTCTAGCCGGATTCGGAGCCTTATGGGATTCTTACGGCGTGCTCATCTCGGCAAGAGCGTTACAAGGCATCGGGGCAGCCGGAACGGCTCCGATCGCGATGGCTCTTGTCGGGGACATGTATAAGAACGGACAAGAAAGTCAAGCGCTCGGACTGATCGAGGCCTCCAATGGAACAGGCAAAGTCGTTAGTCCCATTCTAGGCTCCTTGTTGGCTCTTATCGTTTGGTACGCCGCTTTCTTTGCCTTTCCGGCTTTCTGCCTGCTTTCGTTGTTAGCCGTCCTTTTCTTCATTAAAGAACCGAAGCGACAAGAGCCTCCTCCGCCCGTGAAACAATATGTTCAATCGATCAAACGAATTTTCTCCAAGAACGGCCGATGGCTTGTGTCTTCTTTCTTCGGCGGTTCCCTTGCGTTATTCATCTTGTTCGGCGTTCTTTTTTTCCTGTCGGACATCCTCGAGAAACCGCCTTATTCCATTGAAGGGGTTCGAAAAGGCTTCGTGCTGGCGATCCCGCTCTTCGGAATGGTTGCAACCGCATACGTGACGGGAACGGTCATCCGCAAGAACGGCGTGCTCATGCGATGGCTGATGAACATCGGTTTAGCGTTGATGGTCGTCTCGTTAGCCCTAGCCATCTGGCTCAATACCCAACTGTACGTGTTTATCGGTCTATTGACCGTCAGCAGCATCGGAACGGGTCTGTTGCTCCCCTGCTTGAATACGATGATTACCGGCGCGGTGGAGAAGGCGGAGAGGGGAATGATCACCTCGCTCTACAGCAGCTTGAGGTTTTTCGGGGTCGCCTTCGGTCCCCCTCTCTTCGGCTGGTTAATGGGAATCTCCCATCAAATCGTATTCATCACCGTCTCCTTGTTATCGCTGGTCGCGTTAGGACTCGTATTTTTCCTGGTCAAGCCGGGAAAACAGGTGCAATAAGGGTTGCCCTGCTCGCCGTGATCGCCCATACTCTAATCTAGAGGCTGTTCGATCGAAAGGCGGTATGACGGGAAAATGAACAAAGTGAAGGAAGTCATCTTAAATAACGCGCTCGCGAGCGGCCTGGAATCCGCGTCACGGATGCGTTTGCCTTATGAATGCTGCGGAGTCGTATACGGCACGCTTTCGATCGGCGGCGTTTTGACCGCAGACGGCTTCAGCCTTCTTCGCAACGGTTCCGCTTCGCCGATCGATACGTTTGCCTTTCACCCGGAAGATTGGATATCCGCTTATTACGACGCGCAAAAAAACCAACGAGAAATCGTCGGTTTTTTCACTCCCACCCGCAGGGGGCGCCAATTCCGAGCTTGAGCGACGGGCTCGGTTACGTCCCATGGGGCACTTATTGGATTGTCGGACTCTCGCGGGACGGTTGCGAGATGGCGATATATGTGCGGGATTCCCAAGACGGATGGTTACCCTTGCCGATTACTCGTCAGGAACCCTAATGGTCAATGTCGGCTTAAATAAGCGTATAGCTCTCCTAGCGTCGTTACATGCCTATCCGTAATGAGTTTCAGAAATTTAAAATACAGTTTAGAGGTCATGACCGAATCATGCAGCGCATGATGGCGTTCCGTCACTTCTACCCCGTATCGATCCAAAACTTCATCAAGCCCATATTGTATCGCCTTGGGCTCGAGCCACTTCGCGATCATCATCGTATCGACGATCCGATGCGTCAAGTTCACCTTCGATGTACGCCATAGCGCGCTATTCAGAAATTGTTTATCGTGTCCGCTGCCATGCGCGATCAACACTCTTTTTCCCACGAAATCCATGAAATCATGCAACGCTTGCATCAAATCCGGAGCATTTTCCGCCATCTCGTTCGTTATGCCCGTTAATTCCGTAATATGTCTAGGAACCTTTCTCTTCGGGTTCACGAGCCGATAAAACGGCTCCGTTTCTTCAAAGTTCCCTCCGCGGATTTTGACTCCGCCGATCGACAAAATCTCATCGCCGTTGTACGGATAGAAGCCGGTCGTTTCCAAGTCGAAAACAACCGCCTCCATCTCCGATAGCTGCAACTCCAACGCGCTCTCCTTGCGTTGGTCTCGCGACATGGAACGGATAAAAGCCATTTGCTGAGCGTTGGACGAGCCTAACATGGATGCGATAGCCGGCGTTATCCCGCCCATCTTGTACAAATTCCACATTCTGCCCATCGAATTCGTATCTTTGGGTTCCTTCATCGCTTTCACCTCCCGCCGAAGCGGTGCTGCAACTCCCTTTGAACTCTGCGTTGTATTTTTTTGCCGGCTTTCAATGCTTGTTTCAGCGGAAATTTGATATCTTTCGTCAGTTGCTTAGACGAGATTTTGCCCGTACCGACCAACTGGCCGTCTTCGATCGAGCCCGTCGTCAGCAATCTCATTTTCAAGAAAAAGACAAAAGCCTCCAGACACTCCTGCGCCTCGGAATCGCCGAGCATATTCGCTTGCTTCAAGGCTTCGATCCGCCTGATCGTGCTCGTTTCGCGTATTCCGGCTTGCATCGCAAGCAAGCGGAATGCGTTAACCATCGGAATATAAGCGCCGTATTTGATATCCAAGCTTCCTGCGTCTTCTCCGTATCTCTCCGTCAACAATTGACCGAACACGCCGACAAGCACTTTGTGCCTTATCGTGTTTTCCATCATCCTGCGGGCGATTACCGGGTGATCGAGCATATCGTTGAAAAACCGATCCTTCAGTTTGTCCGCCAGGGACGTATCGTCCGATAACGCGCGTCCGTCGGCCGCGATGAGCAAATACCTGACGTTCTCCCAACTCGGCTCCTTGAACCATCTATCTATTTTTTCCTCCCAGCCCCGAAGCGGCAAACACCACTCCGGATTCGATGCGATTACGCTGCCTTCGCACGGGGGATATCCTAACGCGATTAAAAACTGCACGACCGTAGAAGCAAATAAGGGAAAATAATTGCGGCATCGTTCCTCTTCGACTTCATCCGAGGCATCCGCGTACACGAGACCGCTATCCTGATCGCTGTACATCGTCTGCTCGTAGCGCCCACCGCTGCCATATAGCATATACGTATAAGGCACGGGTGGGACGCCATGCCCCAACCGTGCCAGATCGTTCTCCGCAAGCTTTAACGCTTGAGCGATAAGAGCGTCGTGAAGTTCGTTCAACGACTCCATCACCGCATATGCCGGAGAGGCGGACAGCTCCGTTGCCAACCGGGATTGCTCGCTTTCCCTAATCGATCTCAATCGCTCAAGATCCTCGGCTCCGGTGATGTCAAGCAACCGCTTCTCCCATGTGGGATTATGCATGCGGTTTCTACCCCTCCTGTATTTGCGCCGGTGAAAGGACTATTGAATCAGACCGAAGTACCGGCTTTTTTCATTTGCTCAGGGTAACCGTAGTTACCGTGCTCGCTCAAATCCAGACCGATAATTTCTTGCTCTTCCGTAACGCGGAATCCGATAACTTGTTTCACGACCCACAGTACGATGAAGGAAGCAAGGAACGCGAACGCTCCGCATACGACGACGGATTCGAATTGTACCCACAGTTGTCCCCAACCGCCGCCTTCGAATAGACCCGCTTTACCGATACCGACTTTGGCAGCCAATTCTTCCGTAGCAAACAAACCATTCGCCAATGTTCCCCAAACTCCTGCCGCTCCGTGAACGGATAGCGCGAAGATCGGATCGTCGACTTTGATTTTCTCGAAAAATTTAGCGCTGAAGAATACGAGTACGCCCGCAACTAATCCGATTACGACCGCAGCCCATGGATCGACGAATGCGCAAGATGCGGTAATGGCGACCAGGCCGGCCAATGCGCCGTTTAACATCGTCGTAATATCCGCCTTGCCGTTAACCAACCAAGAGATGAGCAATGCCGCTACCGCGCCGGCCGCCGCGCCCAATTGCGTGTTGAATGCGACGAAACCGAAGAATCCGTCCCCGATCGCTACCGTACTGCCTGCATTGAATCCGAACCAACCTACCCAAAGAATCAATACGGCTAGAGCGGTGAACACTTGGTTGTGCCCAAGAATCTCGTTGGCCGAACCGTCTTTGTTGAATTTACCGATACGCGGCTTCAACAGAATAGTTGCCGCCAATGCGCCGATCGCGCCCGTTAAGTGAACGACCGTCGATCCGGCGAAATCTTGCGCTCCGTCTTTGGCAAGCCAACCGCCGCCCCAGATCCAGTGAGCGATAACAGGATAGATTACCGATACGAAGAATAAAGTAAAGATGAGGTAAGCGGACAATTTAGCCCGCTCCGCGAATCCGCCCCATGCGATGGAAAGCGAAACCGCCGCGAATGCCAATTGGAACACGAAGAATACGGAACTAGGTAATGCATTATCCTCCGAAGCGATTGCCGGATCGAAGAAGAAATTGCCTAATCCGATAAATTTGTTCAGCGATTCGGAAGCGTCGCCGCCAAATGTGAATCCGTAACCTACCGCCCAGTAGACGATCGAAGCCAAGCCAAGCGTGAAAATCGTTTTGCCTGCTACGTGGCCGGCGTTCTTCATTCTTGTCGAACCGGCTTCCAGAAGAATAAATCCGCCTTGCATGAGCAGAACCAGAATCGCCGCAAGCATTACCCATAGCGCGTTAAGTCCCATGTTAAGCTGCGCTGCGGATGGATCCTCTGCGAACGCGATTGTCGGAAACAGCACGAGAAGCGCACCCAACGATACTAAACTTTTCTTAATCAAACCGACCACTCCCTACGTGTAATGTTTCTTAACATTTTAAGAAAGGCTTAGTGTCATTATAGGTTGATAATTACGATTTGACAATACGGTTTTCGTAAATAAATTCAATAATTACACCAAAAATCTAACATTAACATTGTAAATAGAGTTTAATGTTAGGATTCTGACCCTATTTTCACTAATCTTTGGCGTAGACTCTCCTGTCTTATGCATTCTACGCATCTCTTCGTACAGCGGATACCTCACATCTCTATAAATAGTGTTAGTTAATATTCCACACCCTTGGCAAATCGTTATAATAACAGCAATCATGAGCCTAAGTAACACGTTTGACTGTACGGTTATCCTTTCGGTATGATAGTACAATAAAGCTACAAGCAGGAAAGAAGGTGAATCGATGCGCAACGGATCGATGAATGCCCCACGCCTGTACCGGATTGGCGAAATTTCCAATTTGGCCGGCATTAGCCCTCGCACAATCGATTATTACACCGGCTTGGGACTGTTGGCGCCAGCCAAAAGATCGACCGGGAATTACAGGCTTTACGACGACGAAACCCTTACACGCATAAGGCGCATTGAACAATTGAAAGCACAGAAATACTCATTAGAAGAAATCCGCGAGCAATTCGCTTCCGTAAGCCGGGTAGTACCGGACGAAACCGTGACGCGCAAGCTTTCGGATCTGCAGGCCCATCTCGCCATGCTGGAAAGGGAAGTCAAGGAATTAGAACCCGTTCTTGAGCAATTGAAGCCTCAACAGGCTAAACGACTCTTCCGTGCCATCACGCCGCAAACAGCAGCTTGCGTAGAAGCGCTTCTTCTTCTTTTGGGGAAAAGTAACTTCATGTAAAGCAAGCAACGACTTAAACCAGCAACGCGGAGGGATTACATCATGTTCTTTCACCCGATGGATTTTCTGATTATTATCGCTTTTGTCCTGTCGCTATGGGCTCAGTTCAGAGTCAAGAGTACGTTTAACCGATGGTCCGACGTGCGATGCGCAAGCGGCTTGACCGGCTACGAAGCGGCCAGGCGAATGCTTGATCGCAACGGATTGCACGATGTTCCGATCGAACCGGTACCCGGAAAGCTTTCGGACCACTACGACCCCGTTAGCCGAATCGTGCGCCTATCTGAACCCGTGTACTATGAAAGCTCGATTTCCGCCGTATCCGTCGCTTGTCACGAAGTCGGACATGCCATACAGCACCAGAACTCCTATCCGATGCTGGTGATGCGCCACAAAATGTTTCCGGTCGTTCGGCTCTCGTCGGGAATAGCCCCCTTTCTGCTCATCGCGGGATTTCTATTCCACTCGATGAACTTGATCGGAATCGGAATTATCTTCTTCGCTGCCGCGGTTGCTTTCCAGCTCGTCACGCTGCCCGTCGAATTTAACGCCAGCTCGCGCGCTCGCGACTTGATGATTGCCGAAGGATTCATTACGCAAGAGGAAGAACGCGGAGTAGCGAAAGTATTAAACGCCGCCGCTCTAACTTATGTAGCCGCCGCGCTGATCGCCCTGCTCGAGCTGCTCAAATATATTATGATTTTCGCGAACAGCAATCGGGAATGAGCAATCCCCTATAGACGCAAAGAAGCCCCGTCGGTTGAGCCGACGGGGCTTCCTCTATTTCCATGGCGATATTCTCAAAGAGATTTATATTGGTGCTTGAAGAAGTCGAGCAAGAACGCATGGAACATCTGTACGACAAGCGGCATCTTCTCGCCCGTTCGCCGAATAAGCCCGATCGTACGGGTAACGCGGGGCTCGCTGATCTTGACGACGGCAGGCATCATCGAGCTCGTCTCGTACATCGCCATTTCAGGCAGCAGGCTCACGCCCATGCCTGCCGCTACAAGGCCGCGAATCGTCCCCGCCTCTTCTCCCTCGAAGCCGATCTTCGGCGTAAACCCGGCTTCCTTGCAGGCTTCCCAGACGATCGGCCGCAATGAGTACCCGGCGCTGTAGATAACGAAGGTTTCATCCTTAAGCTCGTTAAGGTTAATCGATTCCTTCATAGATAGCCGATGCGAATCGGGCAATATCGCGAATAGCTCCTCCGTTAGCACGACCTCCCCCGTTACTTGCTCGCTGGTCTCCGGGAACGGCGAAATGAAGGCGATGTCCACTTCCGCGTCGACGATATCCCGAATCAAGGAAGGGTACATTCCCTGGCGGAACCTGAATTTCACGTTCGGATGCTGCTTGCGGAACGCGGCAACGACTTGGGGTACAAGGTGGATACCTAAGCTATGAGGAAATCCGAGCCTGATTTCGCCGACCTCGGGATCCAGGAACTCATGAATTTCCATGACCGCCCGATCCAAATCGCCGAGCAAAGCTTCCGCGCGTCGAAGGAACAATTGTCCGACCGGAGTCAATTGAACGTTACGTCCCCGCTGCATGAATAGGCGAATGCCAAGCTCTTCCTCCAGCCTGTGGATTTGCCTGCTGACCGCGGATTGGGCCACGTGCAGTTCTTCCGCTGCTTTCGTAACGTGTTGCAGTCTCGCGACCCTCACGAAGTATTCCAGTTGCCTAAGTTCCAATTCCCTATCCCCTTCCACGCCCATCCGCTTGTTCCAATGATTGGACAATGGTATTCGTAAACGATTATAATGATTACTGCAAACCTTATCAATGAAGGAGGATTATATTCATGTCCCAAGAACGCGCAGCTACACTTAAAGGCAACCCTATTACCCTTATCGGTCCCGTGTTGAAAGCAGGAGATTCCGCTCCCGATTTTACTCTTAACAAAAACTTGCTCGAAACGTCTTCCCTGTCCGATTACGCCGGTAAAGTCAAACTCATCAGCGTCGTCCCTTCGATCGACACGGGCGTATGCGATGCGCAAACTCGCCGCTTCAACGAAGAAGCTTCCAAATTGGGCGACAACGTCGTGATCATCACGGTGAGCGCCGACCTTCCTTTCGCGCAAGCGCGCTGGTGCGCTGCAGCGGGTGTCGATCGCGTGTTCCTGTTGTCGGATTACAAAGAAAACAGCTTCGGTAAATCCTACGGCGTATTCATTAAAGAACTCCACCTGGATATGAGATCGATCTTCGTCCTCGACGGCAACAACCAAATTACATACGTCGAGGTTTTGAACGAAATGACTGAACATCCGAATTATGAAACAGCGCTTGCCGCTGTCAAAAGCTTGATCTAAACGGGATTGCGAATACAACAAAAGCGAGGTTAGGCCAACCGCCTTCCTCGCTTTTCTTATTGCACGGGCAACATTTATCTAAACTTTGTATGAGGACAGCTTGCGATCCAATACGCTATAAATTTCTTGAATAATGCGGTAATTCGCACCCAGATCCCCAAGCGATCCCCGAGATGCCGAATAGATGTCTACCGCCGAGTTGCCCGGGCTTGTACCGACGATCTGGATCGTGATATCCATCGTACGGCCGGACATCGTTTTCTTCTCCATGACGATCTCGCCGACCGTCTGAACCTCGTGCAGAACTTTGTAGCCCTTCATCTTCTTGAGGATGGAACTAACCTCGTCCCAAGCACGATCTTTCGAAAGGCGATAGTAATGAGATTTAAGCTTCGGATCTTTGGCCTTATCACTCGTATGTTCGTGGCTGCGGATTAATCCAATCAGCAATCGCTTCAATGCTCTCTCTCCCTCCGGGTACCCATGGCGCGCTACCTTCTATCTTACCACGCCTAACCCGGGGATTAAAGTCCAAGGATAGAGAAAACCCGCCATTGCCGTCCGACGTGCATGTTTCTGAACCTGCTTTGGCAGGTGGGTGCCCGCAGCCCAGCTTTTGACTTCCCTTTTCGAGGGCATGTCAGCCACTTGGCAATCTAGAGCTCCCTGGAAACAAACATTGGTTCAAAACATTAGAGCGTCGTAACGCACAAGGCAGGATTATTCTCATTATAAGCAGGTGGATAAGAAAAGTAAAATGGCTAGCTCTGGGATTTCTTCTCTTCTTCCTCATCGGATTCCTTGTCGGTTTCCGTTTCGGAGTCCGCTTCCGTCTCGGCTTCTTCCTTAAGCAGCATCATTTTCTGGATGACCAGATTGAAGTTGTAGAAAGTATACACCGCAATGATACTTCCGAAGAAGAACGGGAGCAGGAACGTAAATCGCGTGCTTATGAATAGAACGGCCACTGCTCCGATCGCCATAATAATGGAACGAATCGGGCGTCCGATCGTCAGAATAAGGGCGTTCTTAAGCAACTGAACCGTTTTCATATGAAAATGCGATAAAAGCGAGAAGAAGTGCAACAAAGATATCAGCAACAACACCATCAAAGCGATAAATAAGTACGCGAGCAATTGAAATCCGGTCATTTGTTTCAAATAAACCTGGAAATCGATGATTAGTATCGCGAACAACAACGCATAGACAATGCCGCCAAGCATCGCTTGAACGTAGTTTTGCTTATAGTTGCGGAAAAAGGTTTTGAAAAGCGGAACGTCCGTATCGCCTAGAACCCATTTCCGGGCGACCGAGAACATCGCCGAGGTCGCCGGAAACAAGGTAAACGGGGCAACAATCGCAAGCAGAATCACTGTTAATTTAAGCGTGTTTGCGTATTCGTCGGGATTCGCGTTGGCCGGTTGGGCCATGAATACCGTGAACAAAACAAACCAAAAAGGTATCGAAGTGAGAAGCCACAATACGTTCGTAACTGACAACCTCATGATCCACTCGGACAGCTTGTAGAAGCCGCCCATCATGCCCCGCATTTCCATGGGGATTCCTCCCTGATGACGTTCGTCAGTAAGCTACTGGCTTAGATTTTAACGAAATCTTCGCTCTGAGAGCGGCTTCCGCGGTATTCTTCCCGGCGCTCTGGACGACCGCCGCGATTCGAATCCCGGTAACTGCTATCATCGCGATTGCTGCTGGAACGATTGCCGCCGTTGTAAGGCTTACGTTGACCGCCGCCATAACCGGAACCGCCGCGGGAATCGCTGCGTCCTTGTCCTTGACGCCAAGAGCCTTGGCCGCTTCCGCCGCCGCTTCCGTATCGACGACCGCTGCTGCTGCTGCCGTAACCGCCGCCGCGGTTGCCTTCGAATTTCCGCTTCTTGGAACGAATCGGATCTTCCGGCGTAAGCTCGATGTTTACGTCTTTCTTGTCGCCGGTCAGCATTTTCATTGCTGCCGCGAGCAGTTCAACGGAATCGTATTGCTCGAGAAGCTGCATAGCCACCCATTTGAACGGATTGACTTCTTCTTCGGAGCGAACGGTGTCCATAATGCGCTCTGCGATAAGTTTTTGTTTGCCTTCCAACGCTTCCGAAAGCGTAGGCAGCAACTTCTTGGAAATCCGGTGTCTCGTTACTTTCTCGATGAAATGAAGATGATCGATTTCGCGAGCCGTTACGAACGACCAGGATGTTCCTTCTTTACCCGCACGGCCGGTACGGCCGATCCGGTGAACGTAGCTTTCCGGGTCTTGCGGCAAATCGAAGTTGATTACGTGCGTTACGCCCGATACGTCGAGTCCGCGAGCCGCAACGTCGGTAGCGACAAGAATGTCGATACTGCCGTCGCGGAATTTGCGCATAACGGTATCCCTTTGGTTCTGCGACAAATCGCCGTGCAATCCATCGCATGCATATCCGCGCTTCATGAGCGCTTCGGACAATTCAGCTACGCGACGCTTGGTACGACCGAAGATGATTGCCAATTCAGGCGGTTCCATGTCCAGCAAACGGCACAGTCCGTCAAATTTCATCCGTTCTTGAATTTCAACGTAATACTGCTGAATCAGAGGCGCGCTTAGCAGCTTCGATTCTACTTTGACATGCTCCGGCTCGCGCAGAAATTGCTGTGCGAGCTTCTGAATGTTCGCCGGCATCGTTGCCGAGAACAGCAACGTTTGGCGTTCTTCCGGAACGAGCTTCAGGATGGACTGGATGTCCTCCATGAATCCCATATCCAGCATTTCGTCCGCTTCATCCAATACGACCGTCCGAACGTCGTCTAGACGGATCGTTTTCCGGTTGATGTGGTCTAACAAACGACCCGGTGTTCCGATAATGATTTGCGGTCTCCGCTTAAGGGAGCGAATCTGACGTGAGATGTCTTGACCGCCATATATAGCCAAGGAACGCAGTCCCTTGAAACGTCCAAGCTTCTCGATTTCTTCCGACACCTGAATAGCTAACTCGCGTGTCGGGGCCATGATCAGGGCAACAATGCGATCTTCCGATGCGGCAATCTTGCTGATCAGCGGTATACCGAACGCTGCGGTTTTACCAGTACCCGTCTGGGCTTGCCCGATCATATCCTTGCCTGCAATGGCAACTGGAATGGCTTTCGCTTGGATTGGGGTCGCCTCTTCAAATCCCATCTCCGATATGGCTTGAAGAACGTCGGACTCCAAACCAAACTCTGCAAATGTGCTCAAACTTTTTCAATCTCCTTCTGTGTTGGGCCTTCAACTTACGGCTTCCAAAAAAATGATCAGTTCATTATAGCACAAACCGGTTTGTAAACTCTAGTCTCAGGAAAAGAATACCATTTCTTTTGAATGATCGTCTTCTCCAAGGGGAACCTAAACGAAGCCCGTTCCGCTTACAAAGGAGTGCTAACATGAAAAGAATTGCCATAATCGGCCCCGTATTTTTGATGATAATCAGCGCCGCCGCCGTCGGCTGCGGCTTTCAATTGCTCCTTATCCCGGAACGGCTGCTAAGCAGCGGGCTTTCCGGCGTCGCAATGATCATAGGCTACTTGAGCGGTTGGAATATCGGCTGGCTGTATTTTGCCCTGAACGTGCCGATTTTGCTCTGGGGATATTTGATTTTAGGGAAAAGATTTATCGCTCTCAGTATGATCACCGTATTGTCGACGGTTTTTTTCCTGCAAGTCATCCCCGAAGTCAAGCTGACCGATGACCGATTGCTGGCTTCCGTGTTCGGAGGCGTGCTCGTTGGGCTTGGCTCCACGGCAGCGCTTCGATTCGGAGGTTCGTCAGGTGGCTTTGACATCATCGCCTCCATTATATCACGTTACAGGAATATACCTATCGGTATTCTAACCGTGCTACTGAACACGATCGTCGTGGCGGCGCTTGGTTATTTGCAGGACGACTGGAATGCCGCCCTATATTCTATGCTGTCGATCTATTTAACGGGAAGAATAATTGATGCCGTGCATACCCCTCATCACAAGGTGACCGCGTTCATCGTTACGAACCGGACCCAAGAGCTGGCATCCCGGCTCTTAAAGCTTCCTAGGGGAGTTACGATCATCAAAACCCGCGGCGCCTTCACGAGCGAGGAACGCGATATGCTGATGACCGTGGCGACCCGGTACGAGCTGGCCGACCTGCGCAAAATGATTAAAGAAATCGATTCGAAAGCGTTCGTGAACGTCGTTCAAACGATCGACGTGATCGGAGATTTCCGCAAAAAATAAATGTTTTCGAATTTCCCGCTATTTTTCCGCAAAATACTACAAAATACCTGTGTCTACTCCTCCCTAAGTCGTTTATAATCTTGTTACAGAGCTGATGGGAGAGAGCATAGATGAACATTTTTATCACGTTTTTCCTCTTTATGAATACGGTATTCGGCGGTCCGCATGCGAGCGGAGATTCGCCAGGGAATCTATGGAAAACCATTCAAACCGGCATGCATTCCAAACCGGCGAAGCCCGATTCGGGCAATGAACCATCCCCTCAGGTTACGGGAGATCCTCAACCCGACGCTCCCATCGTCAAAGGCATTTATGTAACGGCTTACAGCGCAGGCGGAGAGAGAATGGCAAAACTGTTGAACTTGCTGGACAAAACGGAATTAAACTCCATGGTCATCGATATCAAAGACGATCTTGGCAACATTACTTATAAGACGGATAACCCGAAATTGCAGCTGGGCAATCCGCAACCGTACATTAAAGACATAAACAAACTCATGTCCACGTTGGAACAACACAAAATTTATCCGATCGCCAGAGTCGTCGTATTCAAAGACAGCGTACTCGCCAAGAAACATCCGGAGTACTCGTTCGTACAGAAGGACGGCTCACTCTGGCAAAATGGAAACAAAGATAAATTCGTGAATCCTTACCGCAAAGAAGTATGGGAATACAACGTAGAAGTCGCCAAGGAAGCGGCTAAGCTCGGATTCAAGGAAGTTCAATTCGACTACGTAAGGTTCCCGGAAGGCTTCGAGAAAAAGGCGGACGGACTGAAGTTTACGAAAAACGAATTAAGTCGCGTGGATATCGTTACCGGATTCGTCGAATACGCGAAAAAAGAGCTCTCGCCGCTCGGAGTCCGGGTTTCCGTCGATATTTTCGGTTACGCCGCATCCGTTCCGGCCGCTGAAGGAATCGGGCAGGATTTCGTCAAAATCTCGAACGCCGTTCACGTCATTAGCCCGATGATCTATCCGAGCCATTACAGTACGGGATGGTTCAAACAAAAGGATCCGGACAAAGCGCCTTACGCGACGATCAAAGGCGCGATGGACGATACTCACAAAAAACTCGATCCGCTTGGCGACAAGAAACCGATCATCCGTCCATGGATTCAAGATTTCACGGCGAGTTGGTTAGGCAAAGGGCATTATGCGAAATACGGAGCGGCAGAGGTAGAGGCTCAGATCAAAGCACTAAATGACAGCGGAGTACAAGAATATTTGCTCTGGAACGCCGGCAACAAATATTCCGAGAACGCCAAATTCTAAAATCTTTCTTAACGGATATAGCACTCATTCCATACCTAAAAAGGCAAGCAGATTTGTTCGTCTGCTTGCCATTTTTATTGTCGTTATTTAAGTTTGGGAATATCATCTAAATGGGAGTATACGGTCAAGCCCTTCTCCAATGCGATCTTGACCATTTCATCGGCTCCTAGGGAAGGCCCGCCGACTCTCAAGACGGAATCGCAGTGGTCCAATAACCTTATCGAGGAAGGATGGAATATCCGATTGAACACGACGTCGCCTATCTTGCTCGAACCGGCCTTCTCGATTAACGGCAACGCGTACCATTCGCCTAACACCGGCAGATGTCCCGCTTCATATACTTGAAGAGCGATGGCTGTCATAAAAGCTACATTTTCTTCGATTAATCGAGGATCGTCGTTCGTCCCGCTGCGGTAGGGTCCGGCGATAAGAATATGTTGGGATTTCACCGGCTCTATCAAGCGGTTTATCTCGGCATATTGCAGCAGCATAATCGTTTTCGCATCTTTGATGTCGCCTTTCTTCACCATATCCATCGCTTGTTTGAACGGATATTCCAATACTTCGATGTCCTCATGCTCTTCGGCTAATCCGCCGCCTTCCCCGATTTGCATCGACGGCAAATATTCCGCAACATAGAAATGGAGGATTTCCGTCACGGAGCCCGGGGACATATACGCTTCTCCGATTTTGTGCAGACCGGTTACCCGGTAACCCGTCTCCTCCTCCGTTTCCCGCAAAATGCTTTCCTCCGGGCTTTCATTGTCCAGAAGCCCCGCGCAAGCTTCGATCAACAACCCCGTTTCATTACCGTTCACATATGTAGGTAACCGGAACTGCCTCGTAAGGATAACGGTCTGTCGCTCGCGGTTAAACAGCAAAATCGTCGCGCCGTTCCCCCTGTTATAAGCTTCCCTCGATTGGGTTTCCACCGTGCCGTCGCTTTTTTCTTTCGTGAAGGTAACTTTTTTGAGTTCATACCAATCGTTAGACAGTAATTCTTCTTTAATGATGCGTATCTTCGGATTCAAGCTTTATCCCCCTATCCTATACATGTTTTCCATTCGACATCCTTGATTCTAATGCGTTACGTAACGTCACCCGCAACCTTTTATTAATGTCATGCAATAAAAAAAACCGCTCTCGCATAAGAGGCGGTCTACGGATTGCGGTCCTGTCGCTTTCGGTTGGTCCCGCGGAAAAAACCCGAATCTTTCGTGATATAGAAAGGTTTCTCGCTCGTAATCCTTTCATTCAGGAATGCCCTGAACTCGTTAAGCTTCTTGCCGGTTAAGATTTCTCTCGCGTTCATAGGGGTTGAAGTGATGTAGCTTAACAGCGGGATTATGTCGTTCACCAGCAGATGATCTTCGTAACGTACTTCTTTGATCTCCGAAAACCATCCCTCTAAGATCCGAGTCCCGTTATCTAGGTGGAACCGTTCCATCACGGGATCCAGCACTTCCAACTGCGGGTCGAAGGCTCCGACAAGCGTCTCCAACTCCGATAGATGGTCTCTGCTCATCGTCGATGCGAATAAAGCTCCGCCAGGCTTTAACACCCTGACGAGCTCGGCCATCGCTTTCGACTGATCTATAACATGATAAAGCATGTGGTTGGCAATGACCACGTCGAACTCATTGTCATGAAAAGGGATATCTTGTATATCGGCTGCTAGAAATTTGAAATTTCCGCCGGAATGTTCCGTTTTGCCGCGCGCCTCGTTAACCATGCCTTGGGAGATATCGGTCAACGTGATTTGCCAAGATTCCGGAATCCGATCGCGATTGCGCTCCCATAAGGTACCGTCCCCGCAGCCAACCTCCAATACTCTCAAGTTCGGCTGCGTGCCTAAATGTTCGAAAAACCAACGATGCCACCCCATCCGGTTCGCGCTAAACCGATCGTATAAATCGATTCTCGCTTGCAAACGGTTAGCCGTTAAGTACTGTTCGAGCCAACGCCTCTCCGTATTCACGACATCGAAGAGAGCGAATAAAGATTTCCAATCGCCGTCCCCGTTAGTCCCCTCGCATACGCTCATGGCCTCGTCTATCGCTCTAACTACAAAGTTCAAGTGCGCGTATTTAGATAAAATGAATTCCTTCTGCATCCTCAAAGAGTTTAGCAAATCCTGATCCGAAGATTCGTCTTCATGGAGAATCCGTTTCACGTCCACGAGCGACAAACCGATGGATTTTAACGTTTGGATTTTCTGTAGCCTGATAAGATCGCTTTTATTATATAAGCGCGCCGAGGCTTGGTTGATCTGCGATGGAGTCAATAAACCTATCTGATCATAATATCTTAACGTTCTTACCGTGATTCCCGTTTGTTTCGCGATTTGCCCGGTCGTATGCAATTCAACGGTTGGTTTCAATCTCCCTCCCCCTTTCTTTTGCGGCGAAGCAAACAAAAAGCCACATGAATCGGCGGTTCTGAATTCGCCGGCAATTCATGTGGCTGTAAACGTCGATCGGACTATCGTTTGCCTGAATCGTACGGCTCCCCTACCGCCTTAGGCGCTCTTGAGGATTTGGAGAAAACGATCAAAGCGATGAGCGTCACTACGTACGGGAATACCTTCAGAATGATCGGCGGAAACACCGCGAGCGAAGGAATGACCTGAGACACGTTGGCGACCGTGCTGGCGATTCCGAAGAACAAAGTCGCCCCCAGCACGCCTAGCGGCCTCCACTGTCCGAAGATCAAGGAAGCTAACGCCAAGAAACCTAATCCCGCTACGCTTCCGGTAAACTCCCCTGCGTAGGTCACGATGATAATGGCTCCGCCGAGTCCCGCGAAAGCGCCCGAGATCATTACGCCTACGTACCGCATCCTCTTCACGTTGACTCCCGCCGCTTCCGCCGCGTGAGGATGTTCTCCGCAAGCTCTTAGTCGCAGCCCGAACGGGGTCTTGTAAAGGACGAATGAGGTTAGACCGACGATGAACAATACGAGCCATGTTGTTAAATAGGTCTTTGTAAAGATCAAAGGCCCGATGATCGGAATATCGGAAAACCCTGGCATATTAAAAGGCGCGAAGCTGCTGATCCGAATATTTCCGCTTCCCGTCATGTTGCGCGCCAAGAAAATCGTAATCGCTCCGGCAATCATATTGATCGCCGTACCGCTGATGACTTGATCCGCCCTCAAGTTAATACTCGCGAATGCATGCAGAAGAGAGAATATCGCTCCGGCGAGCATAGCCACGAGCAACCCGACCCACATCACGATCGGTTTGTTCGGATATAGAGCCTGCAGTTTGAAAATGGTAAAGGCACCCGCGAAGGCCCCCATGATCATGAGCCCTTCCAACCCGATATTGACGACACCGCTTCTCTCGCTGAACAGTCCGCCTAGCGCGGTTATTAGCAAAGGAATCGTGAAAACAATAGCGTACGGAGCAATCTGCGTTATCGTTGTCCACATACGGCTATTTCACCTTCCCTTCTTGTTCGGCTGCCGATTTCGCGTTGGCCTTGCGACGGATTAACCATCTAACCAACCGCTCGATCAATATGCTCGTAGCGGCGAAATAAATGATGATCGCGATAATCGAATCCGCGATTTCCGGGGGAATTTCGGTCATGGCATTCATAAATCCGCGGCCGGAATACAACAGACCGAAGAACAGCGCCGACAGCAATACGCCGACCGGCGAATTCCCTCCCAATAACGCGACGGCGATTCCGTCGAAGCCTTGCGACGGCAATATTCCGATTTGAATATTCGAAGCGTTCCCCGCGTACAGCGCTACTCCGCCTAAACCGGCAATCCCGCCCGAGATCGCCATGGACATAATGATGCTCCGGTTTACCGCGATCCCCGAGTATTCGGCAGCGTGCCGATTATGGCCTACGGCTTTAAGCTCGTAACCGAATGTCGTTTTGTTAATGACGAACGAGACGATGATAACGATAAGCACGGCTACGAATAGCCCCAAATTGATAAAAGAACCGTCGAACATCTCGGTGAGGAAGTTAACCTTCAGCGAAGCCGACTCCGGCAACGGCTTGGATTCCGTCTCCAGAAACTCGCCCTTCAGGTAAGCAGGAACGGCATAATAGATCGTCCAGTAAGCGATCCAGTTCATCATGATCGAGGAGACGACCTCATGGACGTTGAATTTAGCCTTCAGGAAGCCTGGAACGACTGCCCATAGAGCTCCGCCCGCGAAACCCGCGAGAAGCATCAGAATGAGCAGCAGAGCCTTAGGAAGGTCTACGGTCAATCCGACGGCCGAGGCGCAGAAGCCTCCGAAGAGCAATTGTCCGGCTACGCCGATATTAAACAATCCCGTGCGAAACGCAAATGCGACCGAAAGTCCGCTGAAAATCAACGGCGTAGCCGTAGCGAGCGTATTCCCGATCCTTTCCGGATTTTTAAGCCCGCCTTCGAACAAATAAGAGTAACCCGTTAACGGGTTATGCCCCGTCGCGGCCATCAATACGGCTCCGGCCAACAATCCGAACAATACGGCGATCAAGGAGACGACTATTTTGTTGTTCATGCGCCTTCCTCCTTCTTTACGCCCGCCATCATTAATCCGATCTCGTTCTCGGTCGTCTCCGAGGCTTGTACGACGCCTATCAGTTCGCCTTGGTTAACGACCGCGATCCGATCCGATAAGTTCATGATTTCATGCAACTCAAGCGAGACGAGCAATACCGCTTTGCCGTTGTCCCGATGACCGATCAACCTTTTGTGGATATATTCGATCGAGCCGACGTCCAACCCCCTGGTCGGCTGAACGGCGATTAACAGAATCGGATCCCGTTCGATTTCCCGGCCGATGATCGCCTTTTGCTGATTGCCCCCGGAGAGCGATCTTGCCGCCGATAAAGCGCCTTCACCCGAACGGACGTCATAGCTGTCAATGATCTGACTCGCATACTGTTTGATCGTGGAATGCTGCAAAATCCCATTGCGGGAATACGGCTCGCGATAATACACTTCGAGTACCATGTTCTCCGCCAAAGTATAGTCTAGAACCAAGCCCCGTTTCTGGCGATCCTCGGGGATGTGGCCGATGCCGCTTTCGATCCGGTCGCGAATCGACTTCCCCGTTATTTCTTGTCCGTTCAAGAAGACGCTTCCCGACTCCGCTTTGCGCAGGCCCGTAATCGCTTCGATCAAGTCCGATTGACCATTGCCGTCTACTCCGGCAATGCCTACGATTTCGCCTGCCCGCACCTCCAAAGTGAACTCTTTAAGGCCGAGCACCTTCTTCGCGTTTCTGACGGAAAGCGATTCCACTTTAAGCACGACGTCTCCCGGAACGCTCGGTTTCTTATCGACATCGAAGGAAACCCTTCGCCCGACCATCATTTCCGCCATATCCGCTTCGCTTGTCGAAGCGACGTCTACCGTTGCTATCGTTTTGCCTCGGCGAATAACCGTGCAACGATCGGCGAAAGCTTTGATCTCCTTGAGCTTGTGCGTAATGATAATGATCGATTTGCCTTCGGCGATCAGATTTTTCATAATCCGTCCGAGCTCTTCGATTTCCTGCGGCGTCAATACGGCTGTCGGTTCGTCTAAGATGAGCACGTCCGCGTCGCGGTAGAGGGTTTTCAGAATTTCCACCCGCTGCTGCATGCCTACCGAGATATCCTCGATTTTGGCATGCGGGTCTACGTTCAATCCGTATCGCTTGGATAGCTCTTCGATTTTTTTACCGGCTTTTTGAATGTCTATCCCCAGCCCGAACCATTTGCGAGGCTCGATCCCCATAATAATATTTTCCGTTACCGTAAAATCCTCAACCAGCTTGAAATGCTGATGCACCATGCCGATCCCGAGCTCATTGGCTACGTTCGGGTTGGAAATCCGAACTTCCTTGCCGTTAACTTTGATCGCGCCTCTATCCGCTTGGTACATGCCGAATAGAATGCTCATCAGGGTAGATTTACCCGCGCCGTTCTCGCCGAGCAGAGCATGGACTTCCCCTCGCTTCAAACACAACGTAATGTTGTCGTTCGCGACGATGCCGGTAAACTCTTTCCTGATATTCAGCATTTCCACTACGTAATCCATGAGTATTCCCTCCTATGGACAGGACGAATAATAGTGATATTAGCAAGTTCAACACGCCCGATAAGCCGCCAACGGCTTATCGGGTCTGTTGAACAAAAAAAGACGGAGGTCCCGTCTTTTTTCTATTCAATTGTTGCTTACTTAATCAGGCTGCCTTGCTCGCTTGCAACTTTGATTTCGCCGGATTTCAGCTTTTGGAAGATTTCATCCACTTTCGCGACCGTTTCCGGTTTTAAGTTCGGATTTTCTTTAGGAAGGCCTACGCCGTCGTTTTTAGCATCGAACGTCAACGTTTGTCCACCAGGGAAAGTGCCTTCCGCTTCCGCTTTGATCATATCAAAAGCAACGGTGTCGATTTTTTTCATTGCAGATGTCAGGATGATGGATTTGCCGTCCGCTTTCACGCCGTCTTTGTATTGGTCGACGTCTACGCCGACTACCCATACGTCGGAACGGTTTTTCGCTTCGTTGATCGCGCCGACGCCTACGCCGCCTGCCGCCGCGAAAATCACTTTAACTCCGCGATCGTACATTTGCGCAGCCAGCTGTCCGCCTGCCGCAACGTTATCGAAGCTGCCTTGGTAAATAACGTTCTCGGCTTTGATCGATACTTTAGTGCCCAAGTTCTCGTTAGCATAAGCTAAGCCTTGTTGGAATCCCCAGTTAAACTTCTGAACCGCTGGAATTTCCATTCCTCCGATAAATCCGGCTTCGCCCTCTTTGATTTCAAGCGCGGTAGCGATAGCCGCCAGGAATCCGGATTCATGCTCGGCGAAGAAGACCGAAACCGTGTTTGGTTTGACAACGGGGGTGAAATCGCCGCTGTGCGGTGCGCCGTCGATAATAACGAACTTAGCGTCTTGATATTTATCTTGAGCTTTAAAGATCGCGGTCTCGAATTTAAATCCCGGAGCAAGAATGAATTTGTAGCCCGCATCGTACAGATTTCCGATTTCTTTCGAATAATCGGCCTCTGTCGTTCCTGCCGGCTTCAGATATTTCTCTTTAACGCCTAGGTCCGCAACTGCTTTCAGAACGCCTTCCCAAGTTCCTTGGTTAAAGGATTTGTCGTCGATCGTACCGGAGTCGGTAACCATACCGACTTTAAAGTCGGCTTTCGGGCTTGCCGCAGGCGCGGAGCTGCCGCTTTCCGATGCTGGAGCACTGGAAGAGCTTCCTTCATTATTTTTGTTTCCGCAAGCCGCGAGCACTGTGAATACCATCGTTAGAATAGCCAGCATTACGATTCTTTTCTTCATTCTAGAATGCCTCCCCGATTTCTGATGTTGTCGTGCATGAATCAATAATTACCCTTAAGAGCTTACAATCGCGCAATGATCTCTCTTACCAACGAGATGAACATAGGCTTGGTGCGATTGGCCACCTCGATGACCTGTTCATGGCTTAACGGCTCCAAGTGCTCGCCGATCGCCATGTCCGTCACGCAGGAAATCCCGATGACTTTCATCGCCATGTGGCTGGCCACGATAACCTCCGGAACCGTCGACATGCCTACCGCGTCGCCGCCAAGCTTCCGCAGCATCGTCAATTCGGCAGGAGTCATGTAAGTCGGACCTGTTATTCCGGCATACACGCCTTGCTGAACTTGAATGTCCAGCGACTTGGCCGTTTCGCGAACCAACTCGAGCAATTCCGGCGTATACGTCCTGCTCATATCCGGAAATCTCGGCCCCAGCGCGGGCTCGTTCGCTCCGATAAGCGGATTCGCCCCGGTCATGTTCAAGTGATCCTTGATGAGCATCAAATCGCCGGGTTTAAAGTCGGGATTCATGCCTCCGCAAGCGTTGGTCACGATAAGCTGATCTACCCCCAACGCCTTCATGACGCGGACGGGGAAAGTGACCTCCTGCATGGAGTAGCCTTCATAATAATGAAACCGCCCTTGCATAGCTATGACAGCCTTATTATGGAGTCGGCCTGTCACAAGCTGGCCCGCATGGCCTTCTACCGTCGATACCGGAAAATGCGGAATCGACTCGTAAGGAATCCGGACAGCTTCCGGAATGTCATCGGCGAGCTCTCCCAATCCGGAGCCGAGAATAAGACCGATTTGCGGCTGAACGGATATTTGTGACTGAATGTAGGTTTTCGCCTCTTCCATTCTGTGAAGCAACTGGCCCATTTTCGATTCACCCCCTTTAATAATCTACCCCAAATATTTCATATCTCTATCTTCTATTTCACTTCTCCAACAAGCAGAGGAGGAGGGGTTACCGGTTGATCTTGAATCCGAATCGATTCGTAAATTTTTGCCAATGCTTCAGGCGCCGATTCGGTATTGGAATGGATCGTCGCGATGGATTCCCCTAGCCGTACGGAGTCTCCGATTTTTTTGTGCAATACGATTCCTACCGCCAGGTCGATCACCGATTCCTTAGTCGCGCGTCCCGCTCCAAGCAGCATAGCGGCAAGCCCCATATTCTCGGCGGCTATCGCGGCGACGTATCCCGCTTCCTTAGCCGGAACCTCGATTCGGAACTTAGCCGACGGCAATCGTTCCGGGTGATCCACGACGTCGGCGTCTCCGCCTTGCGCGGCCAAGAAGGTCTTGAACTTGCTTAGAGCTTGACCGCTGGCAATCGATTGCTCCAACAGCTTCCGAGCCTCTTCCTTCGTCGAAGCCACGCCGGACAATACGGCCATATGGCTGCCAAGCGTCAAACATAGCTCGGTCAGATCATCGGGGCCGATCCCCCTTAACGTATCGATCGCTTCCTTGACTTCAAGAGCATTGCCGATCGCATTCCCTAAAGGCTGGCTCATATCGGAAAGCACGGCAACCGTACGGCGTCCGACTCGATTGCCGATGTCAACCATGCATGCGGCCAGCTCCTCGGCTTCGTCCATTTCTTTCATGAACGCCCCGTCGCCGGTCTTAACGTCCAATACGATCGCATCCGCGCCGGAAGCTATTTTCTTGCTCATAATGGAGCTTGCGATAAGCGGAATGGAGTTAACGGTTCCCGTTACGTCTCTAAGCCCGTATAGCTTCTTATCGGCAGGAGTCAGGTTATCGCTTTGCCCGATGACCGCAAGGCCGTTCTGATTAACCAAGTCGATAAAAGTACGATTATCGATTTCGACATGGAATCCCGGAATCGATTCAAGCTTATCGATCGTACCTCCCGTATGTCCTAGTCCCCTTCCCGACATCTTGGCCACGGGAACGCCTATCGAGGCAACCAATGGCGCGAGAACGAGCGTTGTCGTATCCCCTACGCCACCGGTGCTATGCTTATCTACTTTAACCCCGGAAATGGCGGACAAATCGATCGTCTCTCCGGAATGGACCATCGCCATCGTCAAGTTCGCTCTCTCCATCGGAGTCATTCCCCGGAAGAAGATTGCCATGGCCATGGCCGACATCTGGTAGTCGGGTATGGAACCATCCGTGTATCCGCTAATGAGGTTGTTGATCTCGTTTTCCGTCAGCTCTCCGCCATCTCTCTTTTTCGTGATCAAATCGACGGTTCTCATCGCTCTTCCTCCTTGCAGCCTGCTCGTTATGTCATCCCGATTAATACCCTTGCCCGACCCCGCCCGTAACGATCGCTATCGAGGAACTTGCGCCGAGCCTTGTCGCTCCGGCTTGAATCAATTTTCTGGCAATATCCAGATCCCGGACACCGCCGGACGCTTTGATGCCCATCTCCGGACCGACGACGCGACGAATTAACGCGATATCTTCGACGGTAGCTCCGCCCGTGCCGAAACCCGTCGAAGTTTTGACGAAATCCGCTCCCGCTTCCTTGCATAGGAGGGAAGCTTGCCGTTTCTCGTCGTCCGTCAAATAACACGTTTCGATGATGACTTTAACCGGCGCTTTCCCTTTGCACGCTTTGACAACCTCTTCGATATCCCGTTTGACCGCATCCGCGCGACCCGTTTTCAACGCGCCGACGTTAAGGACCATGTCGATCTCGGTAGCTCCGGCAACGATCGCGTCCGCGGCCTCCGCGGCTTTGATCTCCGTCCGGCTCGCGCCGAGAGGAAACCCGATCACCGTCGTTAACCCGACTTGGCTGCCGGCTAGCTCCCTCGCGGCAATAGGAACCCAGTACGGGTTCACGCATACGGTTGCGAACCCGTATTGCTTAGCTTCCGCGCACACCCGGATGATTTCTTCCTCCGTGCTTACCGCGGCCAACAAAGTATGATCTATCAATCCCGCAATTTGTTCTGGCGTCATATTCACTTCTCCTGTGGGTCTATTTTTTTGAGCAAATCTTTCGCCGTAATCTGATCCGTCACTAGCGTGTTCGCGTATCTCCCTTTTAACGCCCCGAAAATCGCGTTCGTTTTGGACGGACCGCCGGCGACGAGAATCGAGTGTTCCTTCGTGCGCAGATCCGCGAGTTCGATCCCGACCGTGCGTTCGTCAAGGCTAGGCAAACAGATTTCGCCGCCGCAGTCGAAATATCTCGAACAAATATCGCCCACCGCTTTCGATTTGATAATCTCCAGCTCGTCTTCGCGCAAATAATTCGAATTGATCAGTACGGAATCCGGCGTGGGGGAGCCCGCTGTGAACACGGCGATGTTGGCCCCTTTCCCCATATCCATGACTCTGCGGATATGACGATCCGTAAGCATGGACTGCTTCACGAGAATATGGTCGACGATTGCCGGCAAATACATAAAATACGGCGTCACGTTAAAGGCTTTGCCGAACAAATGGACGATCTCCGATGGAGAGATATGAACGTCGGCGTCGCTGACGCCCCCGTTCAGTTGAACGACGAAGGAGTTATTCAAAGACTTGGTCTTCAGGTGCAGGGCAACCTGATGCATCGTCGACCCCCAAGAAGCGCCAATCGTGTCCCCATCCTTGGCCAACTCGGTTACGTACGCCGCGGCCGCTTGCCCGATGTATTTTTTCACGATGTGCTCTTCATAGGTCGGAGTATAAGCAATGATTACGTTGTTTAATTGAAATCTGGTTTTCAACATGCTCTTCAGCACTTCG
Source organism: Cohnella cholangitidis (assembly GCF_014107495.1). Taxonomy (GTDB): domain Bacteria; phylum Bacillota; class Bacilli; order Paenibacillales; family Paenibacillaceae; genus Cohnella; species Cohnella cholangitidis. The sequence continues at coordinate 5,193,479 of NZ_CP041969.1, read as the reverse complement.
ACATCTTCCGTCGGGTCCTTGATCTCGATCGTGACGATGCCTTCCGCCTTCGCTTGTTGAAGGAGACGGGATACCGTCGGCCTCGATACGCCCATAGCGTCCGCGATTTGATTCTGGCTATAATCCAAGTGGTAATACAGCTTGGCCGCTTCGATTATTTTTTTGATTTTGTCGTTATCCAACAAAAGTCACACCATTCGAAGTTCCGATTTTTTGAAATTATGTTCATTCGAAATGAAATTATGTTCTCATACCCGCTATTATAATGGATATTAGATTTCCGCGCTAGGGCAAAATACATGCAAAAACTGACGCCGCGATTCCGGCGTCAGCTTCTTTTACGCTACTATTCCCTTAAAGTTACTTTTCGATCACGTATGCCGTTCCTTTGTTCGCCCGCTTCTTCTCGATCAGCGCAATTTCGCGAATGACCGGAGGAATGACGTAATGTTTCGATAAATTCATTTCGGCCTCTCGCATGACTTCCTCGTCATTGTCTCCCATTACGATCAATACGACTTCCTTATCGGCCAGTTGAACTTCCAATTTATACAGAAACATCTCTAGACTCCTTCGCTGAATAGTAGATAGCAAAGGGACCGACAGGCCGGACCGAACGGTCGTCCTGGGCAGTCCCTCTCATAGACTATGGATTATTGCGCCAAACGCAATGCCAAATTATAAAGATCAAGATTAAAAGACTTCTTGGTCGATATGACCTTCTCGATGTCGGTAGCTACGAATTCGCCTTTGATGATTCCGATTCCTTTGCCAGAATCGCCTTCCAGCAGGCGCTGAACCGCGAAATCGGCCAGTTGGCTCGCCAGAATCCGGTCATTGTGCGTCGGAGAACCTCCGCGTTGAATATGTCCGAGTACCGTTACCCGAGGCTCGATGCCGCTAAACTCCGTAATATTCCTTGCTACTTCTTCCCCGGAGCATACCCCTTCGGCCACGACAACGATCCCGTGCCGTTTGCCCTTTTGGAAATTGTCCTTCATCCGCAAGGAAATCTCTTTAATGTCGAACGGCACTTCCGGAACGAGAATCGCTTCCGCGCCGCTTGCCAATCCGGCGTACAATGCGATATCTCCGCAATGACGGCCCATCACTTCGACGACCGAGGATCTCTCGTGGGAAGTCATCGTGTCGCGAAGCTTGTTGATCGCGTCCACGACGATGCTGACCGCCGTATCGAATCCGATCGTAAAATCGGTGAACGGAATATCGTTATCGATCGTTCCCGGCAATCCCATCGTCTTGATGCCCAGCTTGCTTAACTTGTTAGCTCCTTGGTAAGATCCGTCTCCGCCGATGACGACAAGACCGTCGATCCCATGCTCGCGAAGGACATCGGCGCCGCGCTGTTGGCCTTCCGGCGTCATGAACTCTTTGCAGCGGGCGGTTTGAAGAATCGTGCCCCCGCGTTGAATGATGTCGCCCACGCTGCGCAAATCCATCTGTCTCAGATCTTGGTTAAGCAAGCCTTGATAACCACGTTGCACGCCATATACTTCCAAACCGCGGTACAATGCGCTCCTTACGACAGCACGAACCGCCGCGTTCATTCCTTGAGAATCTCCTCCGCTTGTCAATACGGCAATCTTTTTTACAGCACTCATTTCCAATTCCTCCCGATTATTTCTGTAACTCTACATGACTTTCCTTATCCAATGGCTGTTCAGCCAGAAAAACACCCTAGTCCAAGGGCTTCCCTTCATGAGAAGCTTGGCGGTCTTTCGAACGTCCTGCTGGTCCCTGACTTTCGGGTCCGATAAATAGAGCGCCACTAGACCTTCCACGATCATCCGATGAAAATGTCCGAACGGCAACTCGTCTGCGGACTTTCTTGCCGCCTGCACCATCTGCCCCATCCGATCGTTCAACATCTTCTGGTTCTCGAAATAACTGCAGAAGTTCAAATCCCCGCCGATACGATCCTCCGCCTGGTCGATCAAGTAATCGAGCAGAATATGGAGCCCGCATATTGACGGAAAATAATGATTTCTTATCGATGCGGCTTGCTCTGCGTCAAGCTTAGGATCGCTAGCGGCCAAGAATAGCATGAACATTCCCAGCGTCGACCCCGTCGCCGCCGCGAACTCGTTCCACATCAATTGGGGATAGCGGGAGGAATGTCGCTCCCACCAGCTTAACAGCGCGGGTTCGCGATCGGCTTGGGCGATATGCTTGTATACTTGCAGATCCCCGTAAAGCTTTACTAGCTCTACGACATGCTCCTGCACGAGAGAATAGGCGGGAAGCGCGGCGATGGAGGTACGGCATTGCGCGACAAGAGCGGCTAAATAACCGCTGTCGTCCTGCTCTTCCCTCAAAGCATAGTAATTCGTTGTAATTAACTCGGGAGATACCGCGTCTATCATGCTTTGATGCAGCAAACGGAAATCGTTCGGATCGAGCGATGTGCTCCGATCGCATAGATTATCCAAGTAATCGCTTATCGTCTGCAGAGCGACGATTAACGGAATGAGCACTTGTCTCTGTTCTAAGTTGGCGGCCGCGTACACCCCGCCGCCTTCGCAATGGAACTGTTTGGCGTTCATGCTATCGAGCGCTTGCTTGCGAAGCTCCGGATCCGCTATCGCCTCGGCTCTCGTACGCCACAGGGCCAACTCCGCGCGAACTTCCGGCAATACGTATTTATATACTCTTTTCATCAGCGAAATTGGTCCACTGGGGGCTCGACCCGCCAACAAGGTCTGACTCTTCATTTCAAGGGTCCTCCGCTTTGCTCTATCCGATATGCATTTTGGATTCGTCGTCTATTTCCTGCTGGGTACGGAACCAAATATTCAGATCGTTGATACGGCTTGCCAGATCCGCGATTTCCCCGTTAATCAAGCAGGATAGCGCGAAATCGTCTTCCTCGAACAGCCTTTGCTGTTTGACTCTTATCGCGTCTTCAAACTTCATAATATGATCCGGTATGCATCCGCGAATCATTTCCCATCTCGCCAGAATAGCGGTTTGATGTTCAATATCCAACTCATTCCAATCGCAATCCAAATGAGGAACGGAAATGCCATGCCGCTCGCTGAATTCGAATTGGTTATCGAGCCACCGCTCGGATATCCGCATTGTTTCCACCCGATTTCTTCTTACAGCCTAGCAAAAAGGATCATCCTTTAATTTATCATTTCGGAACGACGAAATCCAGCATTATTGTCTGAATTCCTTTCCCGAAATCCGTCGAATATCTGTTATAATACAAGCTATCTGGACGAACGGACAATGAAAAACATCACCTAGAAGGAGCCAACTATGTCACAAGATAACGGGCCGGTCTCGCTGAGACGGCTTTTCCTATTTTTCATTCCCATGGGCATTTCCGTTCTCTTAATCAACTTAAGCCATGTCATCATTAACGGAACGCTGGCGAGATCCAGCAATCCGGAGATCATTCTGGCCGGATACGCGCTCGCCATGAGTCTGCTCGTCGTAACGGAGAAGCCGGCGGTGCTGTTCCGCCAAACCTGCTCGGCGTTAGTTCGGGATCGCACCTCGTTCAGGGCGGTTAGAAGCGTAAGCTTCTATGTATTCGGAGCGGCTCTCGTCTTCGGAGGCTTGGTCGCTTACACGCCTCTAGGACATTGGATTTTCGGTTTAGCCTACGGAGCCGACCCTATCGTAGAGCAAGAAGCGATCCACGCTTACTTTGCCCTAATGTTCCTATCCGTTTTCTCAGGGATACGCTGCTTGTATCAAGGGGTCATTATCTACAAAATGAGGACGAAGTGGCTGACGATCGCCATGATCTTCCGTCTAACGGGAATGTTTCTTCTATCCCAATATTTCTTGCATGTCGGCGTCGATAGCGCCTTGCACGGCACGATCATCTTCGTCTTCGGAATGGTCATCGAGGCTGCCATCAGTTGGTGGGAAGCTAGCAATCTATTGAAGAAAATGCCGGAAAAAGCGGAAGACTGCGACGTTACGAAACCTAAACAAGTAACGGCGTTCTATAATCCGCTGCTCTATTCCTCCCTGATCGTCGTCTGGCTATTGCCTATTCTGAACGCGCTTCTAGGTACCACCGATAGAGGAACGCTTGCCGTTGCCTCTTTCGCCGTCGCGGGAAGCTTAATGAACCTGATTCTAGGTTTCTTCACCTATTTTCATCAGATCGCTTTGCTGTTCGTCAAATCAAATCCGGCGATCGTCCGCAAATTTACCTTATTATTGGGGTTCATTCCTCCGTTGCTCATGCTCCTGATGGCTTTTACGCCGATCGGGCCTTGGATGTTCTCTCATATTCTCGGAGTCAAAGACGAGCTGCTTACCGCTTGCATTCATGCTTTGCGAGGATTCCTGCCTTTCGTGCTCGTGTTCCCCTGGCTGGATACGTTAAACGGGATTGTCATGGCCAACGGAGAAACGAAGCTGATGTTCGGCTCTCAGCTCGCCAACGCGATCATAACGGCCATCACCATCGTCCTTCTCGTCTTGCTATTGCCTGACTGGAGCGGCGTATTAGGCTCGCTGGCCCAGTCCGCCGGATTGCTCGCGGAGCTGATTTTCCTTGCTTGGCTATTCCGCCGAAGCCACCGGGGAGACAAGTAACGGACTCGTAACCAGAACAGGAGGCATCTAATGGAAAGATCAAATTCGCACCAAGGCCAGTTATTCGTTCTGCGAACGATGCAATTTACGAATTACGCGACGATGGTATTGCTCGTCACTTATTTTCCTTTATATTTCGAGAGTTTAGGATATTCGAAGCTTCAGATCGGGGCGATCTACTCCGTCGGTCCCTTCCTATCCATCATTTCCAATCTCGCTGTCGGCGTCTTGAGCGACCGCACCAAAAATTTGAGGCGCATTCTCAGCTTGCTCTTCACCGTTCAAATCCTTGCTCTGGCTCTATTGTTGCCGCAAAAGGAGTTCGGCATCATGGCCGGAATCATGGCCCTCTTTTACTTGTTCCAGACGCCCATCAACTCCATGATGGACAGCGTGTCCTTGCTCGCCGCCGACCAAATGAAGCGAAGCTTCCCTTCGATACGGATGTTCGGCTCTCTCGGCTACGCGGTGTGCGCGGTCGTCTTCGGGTATATCTTGAAAAGCTACGGTTCCGACCTCACGATTACCCTTGCTTTGTGCGTCATCGGCGTATCGCTGCTCTTTTCTTTTTTCATCGGCAATTATCAAGCGACTTTGAGGAAATTCGAATTCAGCGGCTTGTGGGGACTTCTGCGCAAGAGAGAGACGGTCACCTTCTTCGTGCTCATTATGGTCGTTTCCATTGCCCATCGCATGAACGAAGGTTTTCTATCGATCGCCATGAGGGAGATCGGAGCGGACGACTCCGTCATCGGATACGCCTCGCTTGCTTCCGCCGTCAGCGAGATCCCGATGTTCTTCCTCCTCGCCAAGTTCGGGCATCGGTTTAGAGAGCTGCCTTTGCTGGCTCTGGCAAGCTTTATCTACGTAATCCGGTTAGGATTGCTTAGCTATGCAAGCGAGCCATGGATGATGGTCGCATTGCAGACGATGCACTCCGTTACTTTTGCGATTTTCTATATTACGGCTCTGCGTTGTTTGCAGGCGCTTATTCCCGACGAATACCGATCGTCCGGCCAAGCCGTATTCGCGGTCGTCTGGTCCGGGTTAGCCGGTCTCATCGCCGGCACGCTGGGCGGTTGGTTATACGATACAATGGGACTGTCTTACGTGTTCCGTTCCGGCGCGATCTTCGCTCTGATCGGCGCTTTCGGTTTTCTATTCGTGCATCTTCGCCGCAGCCGACTCTAATCCGCAAGTATGCAAAAACGGGCTTCGCCGTGTTACAACGGCAAAGCCCGTTTCTATCTTAGTTAACCCGTTTCCGCCTGCGGTTCCCAGCTTTCGTCGTCCGAACGCGTAACCTCGATTCTCGAGATCCGGAGATGATCCGTCTCTTCGATCGTGAAGCGGAATCCTTCCTCGGATACGACGTATTGATTTTTCTTAGGCGGGTTCTCGATTTGCGAGTAAATCCATCCGCCGATCGTATCGTAATCCTCGGTTGAAATATCAAGTCCGAAGAAGCTGTTCACTTCCTCGATAAGCATCATTCCGTTAATCGAATAAGTGCTGTCATCCCGCTTCTCGATATCGGGACGTTCTTCGTCGAATTCGTCTTGAATTTCTCCTACGATCTCTTCCATGATATCCTCTAACGTGACCAATCCCGAAGTTCCGCCGTACTCGTCGATCAGAATCGCGATTTGCGATTTCCTCTTCTGCATAAGCTTGAGCAGCGCGCTTATCGGCATGCTTTCCGGCACGGTCGTCATCGGCCGCATTAAATCCCGGATATCCAGAATCGAATTGTCGGGAACCTTTAACAGGTCCTTAATGTGCACGAATCCGATGATGTTATCTTTATCCTTTTCGCATACTGGGTATCGCGTATGCATCTCCCGCAAGGCAATGCTTTTGTTCTCCTCGAACGACAAATTGCCGTACAGGCAACTCATTTCCGTTCGCGGAATCATGATTTCTCTTGCATTGGTTTCCGCGAAATCGAAAATATTATCCATAAGCGTTAATTCGGTTTTGTCGATCAGCCCGCTCTTATGGCTCTCTTTCACTAATATCCGTATTTCTTCCTCCGTATGGGCGGAAGAGGATACTTCCGAAGTGTCTATTCCGAACGGCTTGAGCAGCAATCCCGCTGTTCCGTTAAGAGCCCAGATAAACGGACTCATGATTTTGCGGAAAAAGTACAAAGGCTTTGCCGTCCACAGCGCGACCATCTCGGCTTTGCGAATGGCTACCGACTTCGGAGCGAGTTCTCCCAGAACGATATGAAGCACGGTGATGAACGAGAAGCCGATAACGAAAGATAACGGGTGTACCAGCTTTTCACTCAAATTCATCGCTTCGAACATCGGTTCGAGCATCCTGGCGATTGCCGGCTCCCCGATCCAACCGAGTCCTAGAGAAGTAAGAGTAATACCAAGCTGACAGGCCGACAGATACGCATCAAGATGATCCATCAGATGAGAAGCGACCTTCGCTTTTTTGTGCCCTTCTTGAACTAACGAATCAATTCTTGAACCGCGTGCTTTGACCATGGCGAATTCCGCGGCTACGAAAAAACCGTTCAGAAACACCAGAGCAAAAATCAAGACCAAGTCCACGCTTAATGGAAAGGGGTCACCGTCCAAATAATCCCTATCCTCACCCTCGGGAGAGGACAGGTACACCTCCTTTATATAATGAAAAATAACTTACTAGCGTAAAGTATTGAAAAAGGGTATATATCTTTATTATAGATTAGACGGTTTAGCCCGGTCCGTCAAACGATGATTAACCGAGTATTTTGCCGTAGTACCCATCTCTATTCACTTGAGCCTGCCACCTATGCCGATTTTCGTACGAAAAGGCGGTATATCCCCGTTTCCAACGAATTCCGCTTACGCGGAGGAAATCTTGGCTTCGGAAATGGTGTTTCTTCCTTGATTTTTTGCCCGATACAAAGCTTGGTCCGCCGCATGCAGCCATTGAGCCGGCGTTTGGTCCGAAACGCTTATGCATGTAGCCGCGCCCAGGCTGATCGTAACGGTCGCCTCGGTTGAAATTCCCGCGTGGGGTATTTGGCTTCGGGAGATGGCTTGCCTGATCTGCTCCGCCGCGCTTAACGCCTGTTCCCGGTCATGCTCCGGCAGCAGGATGGCGAATTCTTCTCCGCCGTAGCGATAAGCGGTTCCTTGCGTCCGGCCGGCTTCGAATTCCGCGATGCGGGCAATTTGCTGCAAGCATTCGTCTCCCGCTTGATGCCCGTAATAGTCGTTATAAGCTTTAAAATTGTCCACATCGAACAAAAGAAGAGAATTCGGTTCACCGGAATCTCTAGTACGCTCCCACAGCTCGCGAAGATCGCCGTCGAAGGAGCGCCTATTCGGAATGCCCGTCAATCCATCTAGCGTAGACAACCGTTGCAATAGCGCGTTGGCTTCTTTCATCTTACGCTCGGCTTCCTTGCGGATTCCGACTTCCCTTGCTACGATCAATACCGCCGGCCGTCCTTCGTAAGGAAAACCGATAGCCGTCACCTCTACGTCCACTAGGCTCCCGTCCAGCCTAACGAACTGCTCGTCCATCGTCCCGACGTCCTTCTCGCTTAACGCGCGTTTCGCTCGGTCGTGAACGACTTCCATGTAGGGTTGATGAACGAACCGCATCATAGGAATTCCGATCAAACGCGAGGAATCGCTCACTCCCATCAGCTTCGCGCAAGCCGGATTAGCGAACACGACGATTCCGTCTTGATGCACGGCGATCGCATCCGGAGAATTATCGACCAATCGCCTATAGCGCCGCTCGCTTTCAAGAGTGCTCCTAAGGGCATTCTTGGTCGTACGGAACATTCCCCAAGTCGCGACAATCGCGAACAAGGATACGACCGCGCCCGTCACGATCAAAGCCATAGAGTAGTTCGCCCGGCTCTGTTGATCGTTCCAAGCTTCCTCCATCGCGTCCGTGACTATTTGCTCCAAGTTGTGGGTACTTTCCCGGAATCGCTTCATATCGCTTTGTCCATCGTTGAACACGGAGACGGCTTGGTCCAATTGCTTGTCTTTGATCAACCCCGTAACGCGTTCGAAAAACGCTTCCACATCGGCAAGACCGGCTAACGTTGTCCGAATTTCGGCTTCGTACGCGCTCGTTAGCGAGCCTTCCGCGAGTAACTGCCCTTTAACCTTCTCTACCTCGGTTATCCCTTGTTCATATGGCTCGAAGTAACTCGAATCTTTTGTCAGCAAGTACCCGCGAATTCCGTTCTCTTGATTCACGACGGCGAGCATTAAACGATTAACGATGTGATCCATCGGATAAGTGTGCCGGGTTAACCGATTCGTCGAATCGCTTATTTCTCGGAACGACATGTAATTAAAAATACTCACGACCAAAAACAAACCGATCGTGCAAATATACAGGCTAGCGAGACGCCAATCGTTGCGACGCAGCACGCTATCGCCTCCATTTGTTGCATAATGTCAGATGGAATCATATTCTATTTCGATATTAACATATGAGGTAGTCCATGACCAAAAAACTCCTCATTTGCCTCTGATTCTACCGTTGCCTCTTCGAAGTTGCTGGTTATGTCTGATCTTATCTTCCATTCCTTGTTCGGTCGCTTCATAGAATACCTTGGAAGACAGCTTGTCCGGCAAATATTTCTGGTCCACGTAATGTCCCGGATAATCATGAGGATATTGGTAACCGACATGCCCCAGTTTCTTAGCTCCGCTGTAATGGCCATCTCTTAGATGCAGCGGAACTTCCGCGGACTTAACGGCTTCGAACGACTCCATGATTTTGCCGATCGTAACCGCGATCGCATTCGATTTCGGGCTTTCCACGGCGAACAAGATCGCTTGCGCCACGATGTACTTGGACTCCGGCCAGCCGATTCGATGGTAGGCTTCCATTGCGCTAACGGCTTGCACCATCGCCTGCGGATTGGCTAAACCGATATCCTCGCTGCAAGCGACCGTTAACCGCCGCAAGAACACCATCGGATCCATTCCGAGCTTCTCCACGGCATATAGAAACCAGTATAGAGCCGCATCGCTGGAGCCTCTGACGCTCTTGTGGAAAGCCGACAAAACATCGTACTGCGTGGATTCGTCCGCTTGGACGGTCGGTTGGCGGATAGATTCCTCCGCGATTTCCAACGTGACGCGAACGGTGCCGTCAAGCTCCGACGGCGTCGTTACCGCGGCCAATTCCAACGCCGTCAGCGCGCGGCGAATATCGCCGTTAGCCATCGAAGCGATGTGCGCCAACGCCTCTTCCTCCACGACGAGCTTCATAAATCCAAGCCCTTTGCCCGAATCCGCCAACGCTCTGCGCATCGCCAGCAACGAATGCTCTTTCGTTAACGGCTCCAACCGGAACAAAGTCGAACGCGACAGCAAAGCTCCGTTCACGGAATGGAACGGATTTTCCGTTGTCGCGCCAATGAATATAATAATCCCTCGCTCGACGGCGGGAAGAAGCGCGTCTTGTCTGGCGCTGTTAAATCGATGTACTTCATCGAGGAACAGGATCGTTTTGCGTCCGTACATGCTCTTGTTGCGCTCCGCTTGCTCGATCACCTCGCGCACGTCCTTTACCGAGGCGTCTACCGCGTTAAGCCGAACGAAATCGCCTTTCGTTTGCTTGGAAATAATATGAGCCAACGTCGTCTTGCCGCATCCCGGAGGACCGAACAATAATATAGACGAAACGACGTCCCCTTCGATGGCTCGCCGCAGCAGTTTCCCTGCGCCGACGACATGTTCCTGGCCGATATATTCGTCCAGCGTCTCCGGGCGCATCCGATCGGCGAGCAATCGTGCCTGCGGCTCGGATTCCGCGCCAAAGCTGAATAAATCCATAGCGTTAAACCGCCTTTCTTCTCCTCCATCATACCAGAAAGCGGATCTTACCGGAAGAGAATAAGAACGAACGTTCGTCTATAGATGTTTTAGCTCGGCTCTAACGATCGCCCTCCTCTCCCGAATATAATTCCGAATGACGCGGGGTTCGTTTAGAAAATCCCGGTAGGACCATTTACGAGTCCGGTCTTCGCGAATATAGGAGGAAATTTGGTCGGACATTCTATCGACGATCGGCATAAGCTTGCTCTCCGTAAAGGGACCGTTCAGCGCTTTCTGCAAAATCGTCTTATATTGTTTACGGAAGCTGGGATAGGACAGCAGTTTTCTCGTTAAGAAGTTGTAACCGGCCACTTTGACCAAATCGCTCTCCACCAGCTTCCCGTAGCAATTGCGTCCCCAGGTTCCTTCATAATCCCACGGGATCATTCGCAGCTTCCGTGTCGATCGGCTTCGGTAAATCGCGTAATTTTGCTCGAACCCGTCATAATTGCCCGTAAGTACGGCTCCCGCCAACCACCTTAAATAATTGTCGACATCCATGCATGATCTTATAAACGCTTCCCCTTGCGATCCTCTATGCATGTGAATCCCTTTAATAAACGATCTTAGCTTCGACAATTCGTACGATTCCCCGAATCTGTGCTCGTAGCCGGCCAGAAGCGACGATTTCAGACGGTTGGATTCCGAGGAGAAGAGATCAAAATCCGCCCGATTGTTGACCGCATAGAACAACGACAAAGCCCCGATCTTTCTTCTCCGGAAAAACAGCTTTTCTACGCCTTCTATTTCCAGGTAGACGCCTAAAGGCTGGCCATTGACGACTAGTAGCACGTGTTTCGTTCGGGGAGCCGGCACTCCGATCATCGGAAAAAAAGCGAACGACAAAGCATTGCGAACAACGGAGGGATCATCGAACTCCGCATTGTAATGAAAAGCTTGGTTTTTACGCACAACCTCGTAGGAACGTTTAGGATAGCCTCTCGTATGACCTCCCCGATACCGGACGGAGACGTCCACCGTTCTCCCGTTCGTTCTCATTTTTGCCGGCACATAGTTGTCGTTCCATAGATTCCTCTCCAATTCCCGGCTTGCCGATTCGCTGATAATCAGCGTTCTGATCGGTAATGGCATGCCGTCGCCGCCTTTCCTCATGAAGCGTCCTTTCATCAGAATCAGCGTATGTTGCCCCGGCATTCGCGGAAACGGCATTCGTCTATTCCGCCGCGCAAAAAAAGATGAGGCTCCCTCCTTGCAACGGCTGCAAAAGGAAACCTCATCTTTGTCTTCTGCCGGTTAACCGGCAATCAATCGCGCCAGCTCTTTCCGCTGCTCCCTCCGCTGCGATGATCCCTCTGACTGCTATGCTGGGATTCGTGTCCGCTATGCTGGGATTTGTGCCCGCTATGGTCTTTCATTCCTTCGCTGTGATCCTTGCATCCGTCGGACCGTCCGCTCGTATGGCGACCGCCTGTCCCACCGCTGCCGCGGCCCCCCCAATTCCCCCAAGTTTGATGGTCCTTTCGCGGACTTGAGTGGTGCCGCTGCTTGCGTTTCCTTTTAATAGGATGAGGTTTTACGCACTTTCTTTTCCTCGGTACTTTTTTCCATACGCATGTGCATTTACGGACTAAGCGCTTGGAACGTTTACGTCTGGCTCCGTGCAATTCCATCGTCAATGAAGCTACACCTCCAATATGAAGATCATTCATTTTATGAAGAATTGTCCGATACCGATAGAGACAAGCGCAGAACAACGCGAGAAAAGGGGCTTTTCTGCTCCATCATGCGCGGATTTATCGACAACTCGCACGCGCAAAAAAAAGCTATCCCGGCTAATGGAGCCGAAATAGCTTTACATGGTTCTCGCCTTATTTATCGGATGGTCTTTTGAGTCCCCCGCCGAGCTTCTCGATCGCTTTCCGAACCCGGGAAACCCGGGTTTCTTCGCGCTTGGCTTCCACGATCCACCTCATGTATTCCTTCTTGTGAGAGGGAGCAAGCTTATCGAAGAAAGCCGACGCTTGCGCGTTCGCATCGAGCGCCTGCCGCAAGTCCTCGGGCATTTCCATTGGCGTTGCCGGTTCGGCGTTAGACGCTTTGCGTTCGGCAGGCGTAACCCGGACTTTGCCTACCGCTTCGACAGGACGGAATCTCATCGCGGACCATACGTCGTTCACGGAAACGAGAGCGATTCCTTCCCAGCCGGACTCCTTCACGACGGACCATCCGCGGTCTCGATTCAGATCCGTCTTGAGCTTCGACGAGCCTTTAGGATAACACATCCACAGCAAACCGTCTGTTTTTACCGCGCGTATGGCCATCGGAGCCAGCCTCTCTACGTCGGCCGCATTCGTTGCGAATAGCTGGACATAATCGTACGTGCCCTGCTCGCCTACATTCAGCTTAGTCTCGTCAACCGTTCTGCCTATCGAAGCCAAAAAACCTTCGGGAGGTTCGACGATTGCTATTCTGCCGCCGCCGGGAACTCTCAGCTTTTTAACTAGAGCTTCATCCATACGGCTTGTCTACCTTATCCAGCAGATCCTTGAAAACAACGCTCACCATGATCAATCCCGCAACAGGCGGAACGAAGGCATTGCTGGATGGCGGCTGCTGCGCTTTGCGGATCTCGGGCGCCGTTTCCGGAACGATTCGCTGCGTCACGTCTTCCCGGGGTTTAATCGGAAGTTCCGTGGAGAACACCACCTGCACGCCTTTCTTGATCCCTTCGTTGCGCAGCTTCTTGCGGATGACCCGGGCGATCGGGTCGACCGTCGTCTTCGAAATGTCCGCGACCTGGAACCTTGTCGGATCGGTTTTGTTCGCCGCTCCCATGCTGGAGATGATCGGAATTTTCCGCTCCAGGCACTGTTTGATCAGATGGATCTTGTAGGAAATCGTATCCGATGCGTCGATGACGTAATCCAGCGGGTATTTGAACAGTTCTTCGTAAGTTTCCTCGGTATAGAACATCCGCAAAGAGATGACGTCGCACTCCGGATTGATGAGCTTGATGCGATCTCTCATCAGATCCGCTTTGGGCTGTCCGACGGTAGTCGTCAGAGCGTGAATCTGGCGATTGATATTCGTAATATCGACGACGTCCTTGTCGATCAATACGATACGGCCGATACCGGAGCGCGCCAGCGCCTCTGCCGCGATGCCGCCTACTCCGCCAATGCCGAGCACGGCGACGGTACTGCCCTTAAGCACCTCTAACCCTTCCGGCCCGATCGCTAATTCCGTTCTGGAGAACTGATGCAACATCGGTTCGTTCGCTCCTTTTGGTTTAGCCTTGGCTTTGCGCGTCGGGCTCGTTGTTCTCGGAGACTTCTGCCGAAGCCGCGTTCTTCGTTTGCGCGGCGATCGCTTTGGCCGACAGACGAACATGCAGGTCGTCTAATTGACGTTCCTTGACCGGCGACGGAGCATCGCACAGCAAGTCCGTTGCGCTCGCGGTTTTCGGGAACGCGATCGTCTCGCGGAGGTTGGTGCGGCCGGCGAGCAGCATGATGAGACGGTCTAAGCCGAAAGCGATTCCGCCGTGCGGAGGCGTACCGTATTCGAACGCGTCAAGGAAATAGCCGAACTCCGCTTTCGCTTCCTCAGGAGAGAATCCGAGAGCGTTGAACATCTTCTCTTGAACGTCCCTACGATAGATCCGCATGGATCCTCCGCCGACTTCGTAACCGTTAAGCACGATATCGTATGCTTGCGCGCGAATCGCGCCCGGATCGCTGTCGAACAAAGGCAGATCCTCGTCGCTTGGACGGGTGAACGGATGGTGCTCCGCCACGAACCGCTTGGCTTCCTCGTCCCAGCCGAGCAGCGGGAAGTCGACGACCCACAGGAATTTGTACGCTTTGTTGTCGATTAAGCCTAGATCGCGCCCCACTTTTTGACGCAGATTGCCCATCACGTCGGCAGCCGTCTTCAGCTTATCGGCGGAAAACGTCAATAGATCTCCTTCTTCTACGTTCAGGCGTTCGGTGAGAGCCGCGATTTCTTCCGGTTTGAAAAATTTAACGATCGGTCCGCGCCATTCGCCGTCTTTAACGGTAATCCAAGCGATCCCTTTACCGCCGTAGCGAGCCGCGAACGGTTGGAGATCATCGAGTTCCTTGCGGCTCCAGCTTGCGCAGCCTTTAGCGTTCAGAGCTTTGACGACGCCTCCGGAAGCGGCGACGGAAGCGAACACTTTCACTTCGCTGCCTTTGACGATATCGGTCACGTCTTCGATCTCCAAGCCGAAACGAAGATCCGGTTTGTCGGAACCGTATTTATGAATCGCGTCATGATAAGTCAACCGTTGGAACGGAGTCGGAATTTCTACGCCGATCGTCTCGCGGAACAAACGCGCCATCAGCCGTTCCATCATGCCGAGCAATTGGTCTTGGGTCAAGAAAGACGTCTCGATGTCGATTTGCGTGAACTCCGGTTGACGGTCCGCGCGAAGGTCTTCGTCGCGGAAACAACGGGCCACTTGGTAGTACCGTTCGATTCCGCCGACCATCAGCAATTGCTTGAACAATTGAGGCGATTGCGGGAGCGCGAAAAATTCGCCCGGATGAACCCGGCTCGGTACCAAGTAATCGCGCGCGCCTTCCGGCGAGCTCTTCGTCAGAATCGGAGTTTCGACGTCAATGAACCCGTTGTCGTCCAAGAAGTCGCGGAAAATTTTGGTCGCTTTCGAACGAAGAAGCAGCGTTTTTTGCATTTCCGGACGGCGCAAATCCAAATAACGGTATTTCAAGCGAAGCGATTCGTCCACTTCTACGCCATCCTCGATAGGGAACGGAGGAGTCTTCGCGGCATTAATGATTTCTACCTCTTCTACCTGAACTTCGATTTCGCCCGTTGCCAGGTTAGGGTTGAACGTCTCGGGATCGCGTTCTACGATTTTCCCTTTAACCGCTAATACGTACTCGTTGCGAGCCCGGCTGCCGATATCTAAAGCTTGACCGGAAAATGCCGGATTGAACACGACCTGTACGATTCCCGTACGGTCGCGGAGGTCGATGAACAGAATGCCTCCGAAATCGCGCCATCCTTGTACCCAGCCGTTCAGGACGACCGTCTGGCCTACGTTTTCCTTCGTTAATTTACCGCAATCGATGTTTTTGAGCATCATGAGTGGTTGTTCCCCTTTTCTTATTTGGAAATAATGGTTTGAATCGTTCGGACCAGCTCGCTTAACTTAACCGCTTGCTGCTCTCCGCCGGTTATCGGCCTAAGCGAAATTTCCCCGCGATCGAGCTCGTCGTCTCCGAGCACGGCCGCGATCCGGGCTCCGCTGCGTTCGGCGGCTTTGAACTGGGCTTTCGTCTTCCGTCCCAGATAATCCCGCTCCGCCGCTATGCCCGCTACGCGAAGCTGCTGCAGCAAGGCAGGCAGCGCTTTCTCCGCACGCTCTCCTAACGCCACGAAATAGACATCGATTTGATTGCCTAAATCGGGTTTGATTCCCTGGCTTTCCAGTAGGAGAAGCGTCCGTTCCAGACCGATACCAAGACCTACGCCCGGTTTGTCCTCGCCGCCGATCTCCGCCACTAGCCCGTTATACCGCCCGCCTCCGCCGATCGTGTCGATCGCGCCGATACCTTGGGCTTTATATTCGAAAGCCGTGTGCGTGTAATAATCGAGGCCGCGTACGAGTCTGGAGTTTAGGTTGTAAGGAATGCCCATCTCGTTCAGACACTCGCGAACGCGCGCGAAATGCGTCTCGCACTCTTCGTCGAGGCTATCCAGAATCGACGGCGCATTCGTAAACTTATCCTGGTCGACTTTGCAATCGAGCACCCGCAGCGGGTTACGTTCCATACGCGACTGGCAATCCTTGCATAGTTCGTCTTTCATCGGCAGCAAGAACGCGAGCAGCTTCTCCCGAAAATCGGCTCTGACCGCCGGTGTCCCGACGGAGTTCAGATCGACCGTCACGCCCGTTAACCCAAGCTCCCGATAGAAGGTGTACCCTAATGCGATCACCTCGGCGTCTATCGCCGGATCGGAAGATCCGATAGCCTCTACGCCGAATTGATGGAATTGCCGGTACCTTCCGGCTTGCGCCCGTTCGTATCGGAACATCGGTCCGATATAGTACAGCTTGGAAACGTCCGGTTCGCCGAACAGCTTATTCTCCACATAAGAACGGACAACGCCCGCCGTGCCTTCCGGACGAAGCGTCATGCTGCGTTTGCCGCGATCCTCGAACGTGTACATCTCTTTCTCGACGATGTCCGTCGTTTCGCCCACGCCGCGCTTGAACAGCTCGGTCGCCTCGAATACGGGCGTGCGGATTTCCCCGAACCGGAATCGCCGGCACAAGTCGCGAGCCGTGTTCTCCACGTACTGCCATAGCTCGGAATTGCCTGGCAATATATCCTGAGTGCCGGGCGGTTTTTGAAAACTCATCGAATTCACTCCCTCTTCAAGCCATTAAAAAAGCTCCCGTCCCACGACGATCCCAATTGCTAAGATCGTCAGGGACGAGAGCGTATTCTCCATGCTCCCGCGGTGCCACCCGTCATTCAAACCGCTTATTGACGTCCGTATTGAGACGATCATTCGCCGGCTTGCGCTTCATCCGGTTAACGCCCGGCTACGCCTCAATGCTACTCCATCCGCCAGAACTTGTCGTACGGCGTCTTTCGCATCGGGTTCTCGGGGACGTCTTTCGTCCGATCATCGCCGGAAAGCTTGCAGCCTGAAGGCTTTCCTCTCTGTGGGCGTGGGTTCGAAGTACTGTTTCCCGTCATGGAATCAAAGGCAAAATGCAATTGTTATTTATTGTAGTCTGTTGATGAATGCATGTCAAGAAATTGCGGACCTGAAAGAAAATAACCTGCCGAAGATCGGCAGGTTCAATGATTAAATATATTGAAAAAGGGGGTCGTCTATAGATTAGTCTATTTACTTTAAGAAGGCGTGTATAACAGATTACAGTTTCGTTACAAAAAAGAAAGCGTTAACTTCGGCCTGTTGACCCTCTCCATTGTATTCGATAGACTATTTTAAACATTTCCTATTTCACGAAATCCTTCAAGATTGGATGGCTTGCTCATGAATATATACGATATATCGCGCCTTGCGGGGGTGTCCCGCAAAACCGTGCAGCGAGTTCTGAATAACGCCCCGAACGTCAAGCCCGAAACGCAAGCCAAAATCCAGAAAATCATGGAAGAGCATCATTTCGAACCGAGCGCGGCCGCACGTAAGCTGTCTTCTAGCAAACCTACCACCATTGCCGTCTTCATCGTACAAAACCAGGAGCGGTATAAATTGTATACGGATGATCTATTCTATAGCGCCGTAATCGGAGGTATCGTCAGCTACAGCAATTCAAGAAACTATAACGTGCTTGTCTCGATCATGGATATATCCGACACCGACCAACTCCTAAGCCTATACAAGCAGAAGAGCATTGATTCGGGTATCATCATCAGTTGGTCTAACGTGCAGTTTATCGTGGATAAAGTAACGGAAGCCGGCTTCAGCATCGGCGTATTCGATCAGAACAACCTGCATCCGGGCACGATGGATATCCCCTTTCCTTACTTGGATAACCGAACGAGCGCCTATGAAGCAGGTCAATATTTATTGGATCTCGGCTATACCCGTCTTGGCATCGTCACCGGAGACATGGCTATCCCGGCTTCGCAAGAGCGTCTTGACGGTTTCTTAGCCGCTGTTCGCGACCGAGGATTGTCGGTGGAGAAAGACCATATCTACTACGGTCAGTTCATCGAGAAAAGCGGTTACGACGCGGTTGAACGATGGGTTCGGAGCAACGATCTTCCCGAAGCGATATTTTGCAGCAACGATTTGATGGCTTACGGGGCTATTCAAGCATCCATCCGGCTTGGGGTATCCGTTCCCGAACGGCTTTCGATCATCGGATTCGACGACCTCCTGATTTCCCAGTATACGCACCCCCCGCTTACTACGATGAGAGTCCCTCGCGTGGAAATGGCCGTTTCAATCACGGAACGGATCATTGACTTGATGGAGGGCAAAGCCGGTAACGCCATGCCATCTCCGACTTTTCGCGCTGCACTCGTCGAACGCTCTTCTTGCCGTAACGCAATAAATTAATGTCCCTTTGGCTTACGAATCGACAAAAAAACCACATTGAAATCCTGACTGACCGGAGGTATACTAATCAAAAATGTCCCACGTAGGACATTTTGATTAGCGACAGAGGAAAACGCTTTCAGAAGTAAATCATTTTAACGAAAGAAGGGATTTACTGTTATGCAGCGTAACGGATTTATCAAGAAAGGCCTGTCATCTTTCGGAATTTATTTACTGCTTTTCTCTATCGTGATGAACGGGGCTTTTGCCGCAACACCATCGACAGGCGCCGGCACACCGGCGTACAAGGATCTTCCTTCCAAGCACTGGGCGGCATCCGCGATTGATCATCTTAAGGGCTACGGCGTCTTGTCCGGTTATCCCGACGGAACGATCCGTCCCAACCAGCCGATCACGCGAGTCGAATTCGCGGCTATGATCAACCGATTGTTCGGTTTCAATGCATTATCATCGGCCTTGTTAAAAGACAGAACCGCTAGCGCATGGGCGAATACGGAAATTTCCAAAGCGATCGAAGCGGGATACTTGTCTCTCGATCAAGACCGTGCCGCGCATCCCAACTCCCCCATTAGCCGAGCGGAAGTAGCCGCGGCCCTGTCGAAGGTCTTTCATTTTACGGCTGCTTCCGGTAAATCTTCCCCCTCCTTCTCCGATCTAGACGGACTTGAACAATCGACTGTAAACGCGATCTCCGCGCTCGCGCAGGGAGGTTATTCGAACGGCTTCGCCGATGGGACGTTCAAGCCCGGCAAGACGATAAGCCGTGCCGAGCTTGCCGCGATGCTCGATCGGATTACCGCTTTATATGTAAACAAAGAGGGCATCGTAGCAGCAGGGTCCGTCAAAGGAAACGCCGTTCTTAACCATTCCGATGTCGTGATCGAAAACACGGTTGTCGAAGGGAATTTGTACTTGACGCCCGGAATAGGCGATGGCGACGTAAAATTGGATAAGGTCACCGTGAAAGGGACTACGTTCGTGCAAGGGGGCGGCGATCATAGCGTTACCCTCAACGATTCACGCCTGGCAACTCTTGTCGTGAATAAGAAAAACAGTCTCGTCCGCGTCGTCATTTCCGGAACGGTTGATCAACTGATCGTGGACGGACTAGCTCATATCATCTTGGCGGAAGGCGCCGTTATCAAGCAATTCATCATTACGCAGCAAGCCGACAAAACCACGATCGAGGGGAAAGGGAAAATCGAAAAATTCGATAATCAAGCTGCCGGCGTGTTGTTTAACGGCAAAGAGTTGCCTTCCGGGATTTCGGCAGGAAACATGGCTACGGGAGGATCCGCTAGCGGAGGCGGCGGAGGCGGCGGAGGCGGCACGACGACTTCGAATCCATGGACTTTAGCATGGAGCGATGAGTTCGACGGCAATACGATCGATCCGACTAAATGGACCTTCGATACAACGAACGGAGCTAGCGTTAACATCCCGGGTTGGGGAAATAACGAGTTGCAGTACTATACGTCTCGGCCCGACAACGTAAAGGTTGAGAACGGCAAGCTTGTCATAACGGCGAAAAAAGAAGAGTACGAGGGGTTCCACTATACTTCCGCGCGCATTAAGACGAAAGGGCTATTCAAGGAGAAATACGGGAAATACGAAATCCGGGCCAAAACGCCGGCAGGCAAAGGCTATTGGCCCGCCATATGGATGCTGCCGGAAGACAATGCGTACGGTACTTGGGCGGCCTCCGGCGAAATCGATATTATGGAAACGTGGGGCAGCAAGCCCGATACGATTGCGGGAACTCTCCATTACGGCCAACCCGCTCCGGGAAATACAAGCAGCGGCAAAGAATACAAGTTCGTGAATAGCACGACGCAACAATACCATACTTACGCCATCGAATGGGAGCCTAACGAGATTCGCTGGTACGTGGACGGCCACCTCTACTCCACCCAGAACGACTGGTACAGCCGAAGCGCGAACCAACCTGACGTTAATTCTTATCCGGCTCCTTTCGATCAACCCTTCCACTTGATCATGAACGTGGCGGTTGGAGGAAATTTCGACGGGGACCCGACTCCGGATACCGTATTTCCTCAGGCGATGGAGATTGATTACGTTCGTTACTACAAGTTAACGGGGAGAAGCTATAGCGAGCCGACGCCTCCGACCCTAACCAAAGAGAGCTACCTGCCGGGATCTAAGCTTCCTCAAGCCCCTGACAACGATATGGTCTACAACGCCGGTTTCACTCAGACAACGGCCGGAGATGCAGGAATGGGCGTAAGCGGTACGGCGCATTGGAACCTCTTCCAGGAACCCGGAAGCGCGGCGGCAACGGTAGCCATCGAGTCAATCGATGACCGCAACTACGCCAAAGTCAGTATCTCGAACGGCGGAGGCAACCCTTACTCCATTCAGCCGCAAGCGATCGTGTCCTTGGCAAAGGGTCGTTATTACAAGCTTACTTTCGATGCCAAGACGGACAGCTCGCGGTTAATGAACGTTAAGTTGACGGGCGGCCAGTCCAGAGGATTCACAGCTTACTCTCCTTCCTTATCCGTACCTTTAACCGATACTTTCCAAAGCTACCAAATGTCTTTCCAGATGAAACAAGATTCGGATATCGCCGCACGAATCGAATTCAATATGGGGACGAACACGCATCCCGTTTGGTTCGGCAACGTGAAGCTGGTCGAGATCGACAGCATTGCGTTCGAGCACGACTTGCCCAAAACGCCATACGGACCGGAAGGCAACCATATTTATAACGGCACATTCGACCAAGGGGAGCCGAACCGACTATCCTATTGGCATTTGATAAAGTCGGGAGGATCTCAAGCGACTGCCTCCGTTAACGAGACCGAGCGAAAGCTCAATCTGAATATCGCGAACGGCGGCTCTGCCGCGGATCAACTTCAATGGCTGCAGAGAGGATTGCCGCTGATTAACGGACAAAGTTATCTTCTCGCATGGGAAGGCAGCGCAAACGCGGCGCGTGCCATAACCGTTCGACTCCAAAGCAAGAACGGAGACAAGATTTATGCGGAACAAACGTTAAATCTTACGACGGTCACGGAAATGAAGAGCATGTCCTTTACGATGAACGAGGCATCGACTAACGAAGCCCAACTCGTATTTCATTTGGGAGGATCCGCAGGCAACCTGAAGTTGGACAACATTAAACTCGTGCGCACAAGTCTCTATCTGGATCCTACCGTAGTGAAATTCCCGTTACGGAACGGCCAATTCGACGGCGGACTTGCCGGATGGCGGACAGTCGCCAATGACGGCGCGACTCTTGCCGCTTCGACGCAGCAATCCCAAGCCACGCTATCGATCGGGGGAACCGGGCCCAACCCATGGAGCGCCCTATTCCTGCAAGAAGGCCTTAGCGCTTCGAACGGCATTCCGTACCTCTTCGAATTCGATGCATACGCGACAACGAATCGGAAAATGCAAGCCGTTATCGAGAATTCCGCTTACCAACCGTCTTTCAGTACGATCATTGATCTGACGGCCGAGAAAAAGCGTTATCGATTCGAGTTCATGAAATCAGGCAGCGAGAACGTCGACTTGAAGTTTCTGCTTGGCAGAATAGGCGAAGATGCCGCGCTTGGAGCGCATGACGTGTTCATCGATAACGTCGTTTTCGAGCCCAAAGGGGCGATAGGCTTAAGCAATCGGTTGACTAACGGAACTTTCGATGCGAACACGGCGGGATGGACTAGTTTTTTCCATAACGGCGGCGGAGTTACGGGAGCCGTCTACGGAGAAAACGGTTCGATGAAAGCGAGCCTTAACCGGAGCGGTCCCGACTCTTGGAACGCCCAAGTAGACTACGAGAACGTGACGATCGAACAAAACAAAAGCTATCGCCTAACCTTCGACGCCAGTTCCACGATCGACCGCAACATTCAGGTCGTCGTCGAACATAAGGGCGGGGATTACGCCAAATATTTAGAACCTCGTACTGTCGCGTTAACGGATACGACCCAAACGTACAGCTATACCTTCACCTCGAATACGGCAACGGACACCGGCGCCCACGTCAACTTCCTGCTTGGCCGGATTGACGACGCGATCGACGCGGCCCATGACCTATATTTCGATAATATCAGCTTAGTCGAAGTTACGATGCCATCACTCGAGGGTCATGCTCTCCTTAACGGAACGTTCGACGCGAACATGGACCATTGGAAAACCTATGTGAACGATGGCGCGGATACGACCGTGTTCGCCGTCGACGCCCAGAAATTAAAAGTCGACTTTCCGAATTACGATGGTTGGTTCCAATGGTCGACTCAAGTGTTCCAGACAGGCCTAAAGCTTGTCGCCGGAAAAACCTACGTCCTCTCCTTCGATGCCCGTTCTTCGATCGGCAAGAGCGTCTTGGTCCAAGTGGAGAACGGGAGCACCGGTTTACATTTACCCGCGCAGCCGGTCTTATTGACCTCTGCCGAACTGACTCATACTTTCGAATTTACGGTCAGCGGGGATACCGATCAGAACGCCATACTGAACTTCCTTCTAGGCAGCAACAATGTTCCGGGTTCACCGCCTTCACCGGACTATTCCGGTCCTCTGTTCCAACCGCATAGCATTTGGATTGATAACGTTACGTTAATCGAGAAACCGTAAGGAAAATAAGAAATCCCCTCCGATCCCGGAGGGGATTTCTATAGTGATCTGGACTACCCTCGCCCGCCGGGGGGATGGCGCCTTCCGTGCGCGGCTCCCGCAGGCGAACCATCGCCAAGCTCGCTCCCGAACTCCTCGCGAATTTGACTCGACAGAGCCATTGCTTCCCTGCGTTCCGGCATAAAGCCCTCCCGCATCATCCATTCCAGGTTCGCTTCCTTGCGCGATTGCCTCATGCCAACACTCCTATGAAGAAGGATTTGACATGTAGTGTTGCCTCATCGCGCGATTTTCAACCGTTCCGGCTATCCAGGATCAACGTAACCGGACCATCGTTGACTAGGGAAACGTCCATCATCGCGCCGAATCGGCCCGTTTCCACGTGAAGCCCGCGCGCCCGCAGCCGCTCGTTGAACTGCTCGTACAACGATTCGGCCAGCTCCGGTCTCGCGGCTCCCATGAAGTTCGGACGTTTGCCTTTGCGGCAATCCCCATACAACGTGAACTGGGAAACGGAGAGAATCGATCCCTTTACGTCCTCGACCGACAGATTCATTTTGCCGGCATCGTCTTCGAAGATCCGTAAACCGGCCAGCTTGTCCGCCATCCAGACCGGATCCTGTTCCGTATCCTCTTGTCCGACCCCGACGAGAAGCATTAAACCCGCTTCGATCCGGCCGACGGTTTCCCCTTCGACGGTTACCTTAGCTTCGGATACCCGCTGCAAAACCACTTTCATTCCCGCTTCCTCCGTTCTTGCCGTCCGCTTCTATTGCATCATCCGTTGCACGGAGAATATATCTTTGACCCGTTTGATCTTATCGACGACCGACTGCAGATGATCCTTATTGCGGATCAGAATCGTCATGTGCATGATCGCCATCTTGTTCTTGTCGGAACGTCCGGATACCGCTGAAATATTCGTCTTGCTTTCCGAGACGGCCTGCAGCACTTCGTTCAGCAATCCCCGGCGATCATGGCCTAGGATCTCTATCTCTACGCTATAGTTCGACTCTACCGCGGACTCCCAATCGACCTCGATTACGCGAGCCGCTTCTTCGCCGTCTTCCCCCGTCGGGATATTCGGGCAATCGGTCCGATGCACCGATACGCCGCGTCCGCGCGTAATATAGCCGATAATATCGTCGCCGGGCACCGGATTGCAGCAACGGGCAAACCGAACAAGCAGGTTGTCTACGCCTTTGACGCTTACGCCATGGGTAGGACGCCGCTTCTCGGTCGCCGATGCCGGAGCCTTCATTTCCTTGACTTCCGTCGTCAATTGGATTTGCTGCGCCTCTTCCGCTTCCCTGCGCATTTTCTCCGTTAGCTTCGTGCATACCTGCGGTGCGGTGATGCCTCCGAAACCGATCGCCGACAACATATCTTCCACATCGTTAAAAGTAAATTTCTTCGCTGCTTCCTGGAGTTTCTCGTCGGTCATCCATTCGTACGGCTCCAAGCTTAACCGCTTGAGCTCGCGTTCGAGCAGCTCGCGCCCCTTATCGACGCTTTCCTCGCGTTGCTCCTTCTTGAACCATTGGCGAATTTTGCTTCGCGCATGGGAAGACTGGGCTATCTTAAGCCAATCCTGGCTAGGGCCGTAGGAATGCTTGGAGGTAAGGATCTCGACGATATCTCCCGTCTTCAGCTTATGGTCGAGAGGCACGATGCGGCCGTTAACCTTCGCTCCGATCGTACGGTTTCCGACTTCCGTATGAACGCGATACGCAAAATCGAGCGGCACGGAGCCGGCAGGCAACTCGAACACTTCGCCTTTAGGCGTAAACACGAAAACGAGATCGGTAAAGAAGTCCATCTTGAGCGATTCCATGAACTCCGCCGCATCGCGCGTTTCCTGCTGCAGCTCGATAATTTCGCGGAACCAATTCATTTTATCGCCGAAGCTGCCCGGCGCTACGCCGGCCGCCGAACTTCCGTCCTTGTATGCCCAATGCGCCGCGATTCCGATTTCGCTCGTCCGGTGCATTTCCCACGTACGGATTTGCACTTCCGTCGGTTCGCCCGTCGAACCGATGATCGTCGTATGCAACGACTGATACATGTTCGCCTTCGGCATGGCGATATAATCCTTGAACCGGCCCGGCATCGGCTTCCACAGCGTATGGATAATCCCCAGAGTCGCATAACAATCCTTCACGTTGTCGACAAGAATGCGGATCGCGAGCAAATCGTAGATCTCGTTGAATTGTTTGTTCCGCGAAGTCATTTTCTTATAAATGCTATAAATATGTTTAGGACGACCGGAAATATCGCCTTGAATGCCCATTTCCTCGAGCTTCTCGCGGATTCGTTCGATGACCTCGGTTATGTGCTGCTCGCGTTCCGTCCGTTTCATTTTCATGAGATGGGCGATGCGGTAATATTGCTGCGGGTTCAGGAAGCGAAGCGCGATATCCTCCATCTCCCACTTGATCGAGCTGATCCCCAGCCGATGGGCAATCGGGCAAAAAATTTCCAACGTCTCGTGAGCGATCCGGCGTTGGCTCTCCTCCGATTGAAACTTAAGAGTACGCATATTGTGCAGACGATCGGCGAGTTTAATGAGAATGACCCGAATGTCGTTCGCCATCGCCACGAACATTTTGCGGTAGTTTTCGTTCTGCTGTTCTTCCTTGGATTGAAACTGAATGCGTTCCAGCTTAGTCAAACCGTCAACAAGACCTGCCATCGTCTCGCCGAAGCGATCGCGCAGGTCTTCAAGCGTTACGTTCGTATCCTCGACCACGTCATGAAGCAACGCCGCCATTACCGTAACGACGTCCATCTGCATTCCCATGCAAATCTCGGCGACCGCCACGGGATGCAATATATAAGGTTCACCGGATTTACGCACTTGGCCGCGATGAGCTTCTTCGGCAAATTCGTAAGCTTCCCGGATTTTCTGCAAATCTTGCTCTTTCATATAAGTAGTCGCTTTCTCGAGAAGCAGCTCCATGCCCATGCTATATTCCTTTCTACCGGCGCCGTACACCGGGAGTTTCCCCTGAAGTTATTGCTATCATTATGCCTCTTAGCGACGTAAAACGTCAACCTTGGTTCGGAAGGCGCATGACTTAAGATGGGGATACACATAGAAAAAAGACATTCCGAAAGCCGCTAGGCAATCAAGAATGTCCCGATAAATGATGTAATACGGATTAATAGGTGACCAACGAAGCTACGTCGATGCCCGTGAGCTTGTCGCGGCCGCTTAAATAACTCAGTTCGATCAAGAATGCCGCTCCGACGATTTCTCCTCCGAGTTGGGAGATCAGATCGATCGACGTGGCGATCGTGCCCCCTGTCGCAAGCAGATCGTCGGCGATCAATATTTTTTGTCCGGGCTTAATGGAATCGCTATGAATGGCTAGCCGGTCTTTGCCGTACTCCAGATCGTATGCCGCTTCGACCGTATTGCCCGGCAACTTGCCGCTCTTGCGAATCGGCACGAAACCGACGCCAAGCGCGATTGCGAGCGGCGCTCCGATGACGAACCCGCGAGCTTCCGGCCCGGCGATCAGATCGATTTGTTTGTCTTTCACGAGCTCTTTCAAAGCATTTATGGCCGCCGCGTACGCTGGACCGTCTTTCAGCAATGTCGTAATATCCTTAAACCGAATGCCAGGTTGCGGAAAATCGGGAATAACCCGAATATAGTCTTTGAAATTCACGATAACCAAACTCCTTTATGGAAATAAAACGAATGCAAGCCGTATGCCCGTTAGATCACGCGCATGGGATCACGAACAGCATTATACACTTTTAGCCTGCCCTTTGGCTAGAGAGGGAGACGTTACTTCCCTTCGGATGCGGTATGACAGGCGGAGAACCAATGACGAAGCTCTTCCGTTGACATCTCCGCCAAACGCAACCCCGTCGCGTGTTCTCGCGCCTTGCGATAACGGGCGGATTCCTCCAATTCCCTGCGAGGGGGATCCGGTACGAATTTCCGCGAAGCCCCGTCCGCCGCAATAAAACCAAGCTCGATAAACACTTCGTGCATCATACGGATAGTCGATAGCGGCCAACCGGATCTTGACGCCGTTTCCTGCAGGAATCCGTCGGGACTATCCAGCCAACTCCCCTTGCTGCGGCATGCGGAGTACACTTCGCCGAATTGTTTGCGGTCGGGGAACGGGACGGGAGTCGGTCTTTCCGTTCGAATCTCATCTCCGCCCGAGAACACGGTCACGCATTCCAAGCCTCTTTCCGGAGCAAGCCACCGTTTCAACGTTTTCGTCCCCTGGTCGTTGCTAGGCAAGCCCAATAGAATCAGATGGCGCCATTCGCCGCCCGAATCAGACTCCGTGAATACCTCGCTATCTTGCGTTCGTTCGGAAGCTGCGGCGGTTTGACTAACCGCGACTCGATCTATTTCGAATTCATCGTACAAGCTGATCGGTATGCCGGATGGTCCGAATCTTGACATGGCCAACTCATAATTATCCCTAGTAGCGCAGCCTATCGCTAAACCGGAAGGGACCGCATCGACCAGATGTTCGACGCCGCTCCAACTATCCCGTTCATTCCGTCTATCCTTAAGTACCAACTGATCCGAACGGAAGTCCTGAAGCATCGCTTGCACCTTTCGGTTACCGTTCCACTCATTGATCGACAACTCGCCTAGCATGTCGATTTGCATACCGGGCGCCAACCGTTCGCGTTGTCCTCCTAAGCCGAACGCGACCACTTCCATCGTGCGGTTGCCTTGTTGAACGGTCAGCCGCAGGTGTTTGTCATCTTTCCCCATCGTTCGGCTTTCCCGAATGTTCACGTTCCGAATGACGATACGCGGAGTCGGATTTCCGTTTCCGAACGGTTCCAAGCCGGCTAACTGATCTACGGCGTCGATCGTCGCGTCGGATAACGCTATGCTAAGATCCACCCGCCGTTTAGGTTGCCAATCTTCCTCGCTTAGCCAGTCGTTCGCCAGATCGTGCAGCCGGTCGGCTAGCTGCGATACGTTATCCCGGGAAATGGTCAGCCCCGCAGCCGCTTGATGTCCGCCGTAATGCTCCATGAGACCGGCACATTCGGTCAAGGCAGCGAACAAATCGAAGCCGTCGATGGAACGAGCCGAGCCTTTGCACATTCCCGTGTCCGCATCCATAGACAGCACGATGGCCGGACGATAATAGCGTTCTACGAGCCTCGAAGCGACTAGACCCGCAATACCCGCGTTCCAGCCTTCCTTCGCTAGAACGATAACCTTCTTTGTCCTGCCCTCGTCAACAGCGCACATGCTCTGCCACAACTCATCCGCCTCAAGTGCCGTTAAGTCCACCAAAGCTTGGCGTTCCCCGTTCAGCCGGTCCAGCTCCTTGGCCAGCGTTTCCGCTTCCTCGTCGCCGGTCGCGGCTAGCAGCTTAACCGCTCCGTCCGCATGCTCCAGTCGTCCCCCAGCGTTAAGCCTGGGAGCCAAGGAAAATCCGATCCGTCCGCTCGTTAGCTCCTCCGTCTTGCAACCGGCGACTTTGGCGAGCGCGCGAATGCCCGCTATCGGATGACGGCGCATTCTCTCCAACCCCAGGCGAGCGATGATCCGGTTCTCTCCCGTAAGGGGCATAAGATCCGCGATCGTCCCGATCGCCGCGAGATCGGCGTATTCGAGCATCGGACGCCCTAGCATGGCATGTGCCAGCTTGAATACGACTCCCGCTCCGCATAGACCCTTAAACGGATAAGGGCAATCCTTCTGCTTCGGATTGACGAGCGCGATAGCATCGGGCAACGTTTCCGGCGGCTCATGATGATCGGTAACGACCACTTCGATTCCTTTTTCCGCGGCATAGGCGATCTGATCTACCGCGCTAATTCCATTGTCTACCGTGATGAGAAGCTGCACCCCGGCTTCGCTCGCCAAGTCGATTGCTCCCGGATTGAGCCCATAGCCTTCGCGGCTCCTATGGGGGATATATGTGTCAAAGCTGGCTCCCAACTCGGTAAGCAAGCGAATCATGAGCGCGGTAGAGGTTACTCCGTCCGCATCATAGTCCCCGTAGACGCGAATACGCTCGCCTTCGCGAATAGCTCGGGATATGCGGTCTACTGCGGCGGCCATCCCTTTCATCGCGAATGGATCATGCAAATGGTCGGTCTCCGGACGCAGAAACGCGGTCGTTTGCTCCGAAGGGGCCCAACCGCGGCTGGCCAACACGCCGGCTACGATCCGGCTAACCTTCCACTCCTTCGCCAGTCCGTCGGTTATCCCTTCCTCCAGCTTCGGAAGATCCCATCTGTATTTGGACTTAATCACCTTCGTCCCTCCTACCCGCTTATAAAGAACAAATCCGCCGGCACAGTGACGGCGGATTGAATTGGATTATTGCACTAATGAGGCAAGCTCGTCTTCATGATGATTGGACTTATAAGGAAAACCAGGGTCATACGGCTGCACCTTCACGGCGACGTCCATGACATGAATGAACCTCTTGGTCAACTGTCGCCTTACGCGAAGCGCGACGTCTTGCCCTTCGAATACGCTGATTCGCGGATTGACGCGAATCACCACATCCAACACGATATAATGTCCGTGTTCTCTTGCCTTGACTTCGTCTACCGCTACTACCCCGTCCACCCGCTGGACGGCTTCTAACAGCGTTTGGGCGTCGGAATCATCCATAACGCTTCGATCGGATGCCCGCAGGACGCCCGTGGTCATTCGATAGCCCATCCGAAGGACGAACACGGAGATCACGAGACCCGCGGCCGGGTCAAGCACGTACAGGAACGGCATATCGTAGAGATCCCCTACGACCGCGCCAGACGTTCCGACCAATGCCGTTAAGGAAGCGAATATATCGGAACGGTTATCTCCCGCCCGATCGCCGCGAATGCCGCAACGGCTGTCGCTGCTTCGCTTGTAACGGACTAGGCCTTCTCTTACTCCGATCCCTACCGCAATGACGATAACGGCTCCGATCCCAGGCGCTTCATCGACTCCGTTCGCGACGGAGCGCACCGAAGAGATGCCGATTTCGATTCCCGCGACTAACAGCATAGCGGATAAGACGATCGCTGCCGCCGATTCGGGTTGCGGACGGGACGAGCTCGTCGCGTTCGGATTTATCCGCGCTTTGCGAATTCCAAGATAAGAAGTTAATGTACCGGCGCAGTCTGCGGCCGATTGGCAAGCATCCGCCAATAAAGCTTTGCTTCCCGTAACCCATCCGACGGTACCTTTTACGATAAACAAGCCGAGCAGCCCCCATAAGGAGACGAGCGAGCCGCGTTCCGCGGAGACGGAGCGTTGTTCCAAAGCCACTAGAACCACTCCTTTCCTGTTGCTTAAGGCGTGCTTTGCGGTTTAACAGCCACTTTCTTAATCGGTTGCTTCTTCCGCAAATACAACCATAGCTGGCTGGCGATGAAGATGGAAGAGTAAGCACCGCATACCAATCCTAGAATCATGGCCAGGGAGAAAAGTTTAATCGATTCGCTGCCGAAGATGAATAAGCATCCTGCCGCGAACAAAACGGTAATGACCGTATTAATGGAACGAGCTAGCGTCTGCCAAATACTGTTGTTGACCAATTCGTCTAAATCCGCATAGGTCTTAAGCTTGGCGAAACGCAAATTCTCGCGAATCCGGTCGAAGATAACGACCGTATCGTTGATGGCGTAACCGATAATGGTAAGCACCGCCAGAATGAAAGGCAAGTTAACTTCCAGCCGGAAAATGGAGAACACGGAGATAACGAAAAAGGCAGTATATACCAGCGAGGTTACCGCGGCGACCGCGAACCGCCATTCGAAGCGAATGCTTACATAGAGAACGATCCCTAAGCAAGCGACCGCCATCCCTATTAACGCGCTCTTCTGTTGTTCTCGCGCGATGTCCACGTCCACGATATTGACTTCGAAGGAAGCGTCGGGATCGATTTGCGAATTGAAAGCTGTTTTAAAAGCCTTCTCCTGTTGCTCGTCCAGCGCTTGCTTGAATCGGATCGAATCCCGATTCTCCGCGGTAGTGAGCGTATATTCCCCAAGCTTCTGATCATCGAGGAACGTTCTTAACTTGTCTTCTTCGACGGCTTTCTTAGTCGAGATGTCCACGGACGTCCCGGAGCTGAAATCAATGCCGTAGTTCATTCCGAAGATGCTTACCGCCACGATGCCAAGAAGCGTAACAATCGCCGAGATGATCAAAAACTTTTTGCTTGTTTTGACAAAGTCGAATGAGCGTTTAGAGCGCACTGATTTCATCCTCCTTCACGCTATAATACGACGGTTTATTAAACTTGCCGCTTTTGACCAGTAAATTAAGCAAATACCTAGGCAGGAATACGTTCGTAAGAATATTAACGATAATACTTGCGATCAGGACGACAGCGAAGCTTTTGACGATACCGTGACCCATGAAATAGAGTACGCCGGCCGCGATGAGCGTCGTGATATGCGCATCGATGATCGTCCGGAAGCTGTTCTTCGCTCCCGCGCGCAACGAAGACGAAATCGTTTTGCCGCTGCGAAGCTCGTCCTTGATCCGTTCCGCCGTAATGATGTTCGAATCGACGGCAATCCCGATTCCGAGTACGAACGCCGCGATACCCGGCAGGGTCAACGTCGCGTCCATCAAATAAAACACTCCAAGCAACAACCATACGAACACGATGAGACAGATGCTCGCCACGACGCCTGGCAGTCGGTATAAGACCAGCATAAACAGCAAGATGAGAACGGAAGCGAGCCCGCCCGCGAACAACGTATCATGCAATGATTGCTTACCTAATGTCGCGCCGACGCTTTGCGTATATTTCTCCGTAATCTTAAGCGGCAATGCGCCCAAATTGATGATATCCGCAAGATTTTGCGCTTCTTCCCGCGATTCTTGTCCGGTAATGACGGCAGTGCCGTCGGTCAGAGCCTGTTGAACTACCGGCGCAGATATGCGCTCGTTGTCCAGGTAGATCGCGAGGTTTTGACCAATCAGCTTTGTGGAAACATCCGCCAGCTTCTTCTTATCCTTAACGACAATACGAACCATCAAAGAGTTCAGATCGCCCATCTCAACCTTCGCTGCGCCTTCTTTGAAGTCCGAGCCGTATAGTTCTACATTACAATCCGTACCGTCCGCGCAACCGACCGAACTGCGGAATTGCAATTCCGCGGGACGTTTCATGAGGTCGCGGATGGTTTGTACCGCTTCATCGCGTTCTTTGGCGGTCTCCCCCGTCGAAATCGCGATTTTCAAACGAATCCGGTTTTTTCCCTCCGTCGTGACCTCGGGTTCGGCAACGCCTGTTTTATTCGCGCGTTCCTCCAAACTCTTCGCGGTTTGATTCAGAGATTCCTTCGTTACGACGCCGCCTTCCGTTAACGGTTGCGCTTCGTAAAGAATTTCTACTCCGCCTTTCAAGTCGAGCCCAAGCTTCGTTTCGTTCAATAGTCCGGGAGTGAAAGCTCCCATAATCCCGAAACCAACGAGAACCACGAGCACGAATGCTACTATTCGTTTCATTTCTAGTGCGACCCCTTTCGATTCTCAATGTTCCTATTATACCTACGCGACGAAAAGGAAGTCAAAAAGAAAGCCTCCCCGGGCTTCGGGAAGGCTCGCCTTTGATCCTGAAGATCCTATTATTTACGGATTTCGCCCCGGTACATGCTTAATGTGATGAAATTCATGAACTGCGTCACTTTGAGAGACAAAATGTCGTTGACGACTTCATATAGCGGAGGCGTGCCTTTTTTGTGGTATTTGTCGCTAACGCATTCCCACACGTCGGCTCCGCTCACCTGGGTATATCCGATGAGATGAAATTCCTCGGCTTTGCTTTGGCAGAGCTGTTCAATCGTTTCGTTCATTTCATGATCGTTTAACTCACGATCCGTCTCGGCTTCTTTGACGCTAATTTGCTGATTCGGCAACTCTTCGTTATGCTCTTCCACCTTTGCTTTCCCTCCTTGCTGGTGAATGTGCGTCGTTCCCATGATGCTCTATATACTTTCTATGCGCAAGCCTAAATTCCTGCCAATGGCATGAATAAGGACAACCTCGGCATACATATGGACTAACCCATCTGAGGGAAGAGGGATTCCGTTGAGCTTGCGCAAACAATCGTTTATCCAGGGAGCCATGATCTTGCTGGCTGCCGGTCTCTTAAACCGAATACTCGGGTTCGTCCCCCGCATAGCGCTGCCGCGAATGATCGGCGCGGAAGGCGTCGGCCTTATTCAACTCGTTTATCCTTTTACCATTGTGCTGCTGACATTGATCGCGGGCGGTATTCCTCTTGCCGTTGCCAAGTTGGTCGCGGAAGCGGACTCGCGTCATGACCATAAATCCGTACAGCGGATATTGCGCGTATCGGTTACTTTAGCAATCTCCATCAGCCTCGTTGCCGCAGCCGTTTGTTTGGTCCTCTCCGATTTCATCGCCAATCGGATCATGACCGATCCGCGGGTCCATACCGCCTTTCTGACGATGATTCCGGTATTGCCGCTCGTCGCCGTATCGTCCGTCTGGCGCGGCTATTTTCAAGGCAAGCAAAATATGATTCCTACCGCGTTGTCCCAAACGTCCGAAACGGTGTTCCGAATCGTTCTGACTTTATTGTTTGCCTGGATGTTTATGCCTTACGGTTTGGAAATGGCCGCGGCCGGGGGGGTTCTGGGGATGGTTGCCGGCGAGCTCGCCGGGCTAGCCGTACTGTGGATTCAACTCGTTCGGGATCGTCGGAAGCCGTTAGAAACGAAAGCCGAACCTCAAGTCCCGAAAACCGGGTTCGGACGAGCTGATCGGCCGTTAAGGGAAATATTGCATACCGCCATTCCG
Organism: Cohnella cholangitidis; assembly: GCF_014107495.1. Taxonomy (GTDB): domain Bacteria; phylum Bacillota; class Bacilli; order Paenibacillales; family Paenibacillaceae; genus Cohnella; species Cohnella cholangitidis. Next base: position 5,159,612 of record NZ_CP041969.1, on the reverse strand, counting down.
GTTACCGGCAGCAAGATGATCGGATCGCTGTCCTACTTGCTCGAATCGATCTTAACCGTAAGAAGCCTTACGATAGCCGGAGTCGCTACGGCGGCGGCAACGGCTCAATACGGCGCCCTTCAAGGAATGGTTATCCCGTTGCTCTTGCTTCCCGGGGCGCTAACTTATTCGCTGGCCGTTTCTCTAGTTCCTTCGTTATCGGAGGCTGCTTCCCGTGGAGATTGGGCGACGATTCATATTCGGCTCCACCAATCGATGAGGCTGGCTATCGTCACGGGTGCGCCTTTCGTCGTCCTGCTTGGTTTGATGGCCGGACCTATTTGCACCTTGCTATACGGCGACGATTCAATGGCGGACATGCTTCGCTGGATCGCCCCTCTTGCGATTTTCCTTTATATGCAAGCCCCGTTGCAAGCGGCGCTTCAGGCATTAAATCGCCCCGGAACGGCGTTATTCAATACGTTCGCCGGCGCTGCAGTCAAGCTCGTCCTGATCGCGCAGCTTGTTACGGATCCCCGATTCGGAATTATCGGAGCCGTGATCGCCATCAGCGTAAACATGGTACTGGTCACTCTCTTGCACTGGATCAGCATTTCGCGGTTAACCGGATTCCGGATGCAGCCGCTTGATTTTCTCAAGGTTACCGTCGCCATGATCGTCATGAGCGCTGCGGCACTATGGATATGGAACATTAACCTTCTTAAGCAGAGCAGCTTCAACTTAGGATTAGCCAGTTTAGTTGCAATCGTTATTTATTTGTTCTTGCTTGTATTGCTCAAGCTGATCGACAGGCACGATGCCGCGCGCGTGCCGATAATCGGGCGTTTCTTCCAACCTAGAAGCGATACTTAATGCCATTCATTTCATTTCTTATCCACGTAAAGCTTGCCTTTATGATCGATGCTGCAGAAAAAAACATTCTTGAAATTGTCTACCTCATAATTTTGCAGCTCGCTCTTTAACCAAAACCTGGTTTTTCCTATTTTTTCTAAGTTTTCATCTTGTACTTGTCCGTCTAGAATAAGCGCGATCGGCAAAACCTCATACCTAATTTTGGGACTGCTATCCTCCTTGGCGTAGAGACGCTCTTTCGATTCCGCATTAGCGGCAGAGCGATCGGAATGCTCTTCCGTAGATCCCAAATTGTCCTTCTTGATGACCGATAGTTTGCCCGTGGATTCCAATACGGCGAGCTCGACGTTCTCGATATCGGTTACTTCGTTCTCCCGAAGCTGGAGCATCAGATCGTCGAGGTTGTACCTTTGCTTGAACATTTCCTTGCGGTTCAAATGTCCGTCCCGGATGAGAACGCTAGGCTTGCCGTCGAAGAGCATCCGGAGCGTTCTGCTCTTCATGGAGAAAAAGGCGAATCCGATCTGGATCAGCACAAGAAGAACAATCGGAGCGATCGCGTAGAACATCGATTTATCGGTCGTCTCGATGACGATTACGGCGATCTCCGCAATCATAATGGAGATGACTAGGTCGAATACGGAAAGCTTGCCGATTTCGCGCTTGCCCATCAATCGCATGATCAAGAAAATGAAGAAATACATGAACGTCGTTCTTAGCAGAATCGATGCCAATTCCATGGTCTCCCTCCGATCATTGTCGCACTATTTGAAGCCGTTCCGTCTTATCGTCATCGTCGTGCGTTGAACAGAAGCGTGGACTCCTAGTTTCACCGTGTAGGAATACGCTCATTCCCGACATCCGTACGGAAAATATGGTAATCAGAAGCCTGTACTATGCGCCGCGGCATCGCCATATGCTGTTACAAACGACTTCATGAAGGAGTGATTGATTGTGAGCTCGCTTTCCCGTTTATTCGGCTTGCGCAACGCATCGCCGGTTGCCTCCGGCTTATATTGGTCGGGGATATGGTTAGCTATCGGGGCGATTATTTTATCCGTTCTGCTTATGGGTTCTTCGCTTAGCGAATCGAACATGCTTCCATGGGTATTCGGCGTGCACGGTTGCGCGTCATTGGCAGGAGGTTTCGTATCGGCTAAACGGTCGGGCCGGCGAGGCTGGTACTTCGGAATGGCTAACGGCCTGCTCTATACCGTTCTGCTTCTGACGATCAGCTTTCTGGCCACGGATGCGGGTTGGACGGCAGCCGTTCCGATCCTGCTGTTGGTCACGTGTCTTGCGGGAGCATTCGGAGGCATGTTAGGAGTCAATGCAAGCTCCAAAGCCCGATAATGATCGTAGCATCCCGATAATATGATATAATATATCGGTGCTTGCATTAAGAAGGCTACATGGGGGGCGCATCATGGTTTTGTTCCATAGCATGTCGGCTATATCGATCAGCACGATCGTCGCGGTCAGCGTTCTTATCGCTTTCGGAACGGGACGCCAACCTTTCGCGGCTGCGTGGTCATTCCTGAAAACGTTAGTCGTCTCGCGCAAATACTTGCTTTTTTTCGTTTCCGTAATGGCGATTATGCTATTGAATAAAACCGAGCTGTTGCTGGAGAACTGGCTCAAAGTTCCTTACGATCTTACTCCCATGCTTAGCGGATGGGAAGGCGGTTGGCCCGCATGGCTGCAGACGAACTTTCAATCCCCGGCGCTAACCGCGATTTGCGCGATATTTTACTTGGTCGTGTTTCAATCCGCGATGATCGCGTCCGTCGCCATCTATACCCATCATCAGAACATGAAGCTTTTTTATGCTTTCTGCATCGCCTTATTGCTCAACTATTTCCTTGCCGTTCCTTTTTACTTATTCGTCCCCGTTAACGAGGTATGGTTCGTCCATCCGCAAGTCCGTTTTCTGCTGCTGGACGTGTTCCCTGCATTCGAACGCGAATATCGTCCGCTATCGGGATTGAATAATTGTTTCCCAAGCCTACATACTTCAATCTCGATTACGATTGCTTTATTAGCGAGCAAATCGGGAATACGACGCTGGGCGATTTTTACTTGGATCAACGCGGCAATTATTCTATTCTCGATATTTTATCTCGGCATTCACTGGTTTACGGACATGGTCGCGGGAATCGCTCTCGCCTTATTCTCGGCAACTGTAGGACTCAAAATAGGCGCATGGGCGGAAAGCCGTTCGCATATCGGCTCAAGCGTGCGCGCGAAGGCCAAAATCAAAGCTTCCGGGCCGATCGGCTCCTAACGAAAAAAGCCATTCCGCCGCGGATGATGTCCGGAGCAGAATGGCTTTTCGTTTCGTCTACTGCGTGGAATAAGTATCCTTATTCTCCAGCTTCGCTCTTTTCGGAACGAGCCGTTACGTTGTTGATCGAAGAACGATCGAACGTCAGCTTCGTTACGTCGTTTACTTTAAGAACGACCGTATCGTCGGAAATTTCCGAGATCGTTCCGTGCAGGCCGCCTACCGTCGTAACTTTATCGCCTTTTTTCAACGCATTCAACATCGAACCGCGTTGCTTCTGTTTCTTTTGCTGCGGACGAATCAGCAGGAAATAAAAAATAGCGAACATCAGGATGAAAGGCGCCAGTGTGTAAAGAAGGTTTCCACCGCCGCTAGTTGTTTCCGCTAACCACATTTGTATTCCCTCCTCTCTTAGAAACCGCTATCGTTTTGTGCCATTCCATATTTCTCGAAAAATTGGTCTCGGAACGTTCCCAGCCGGTCTTCCCGGATCGCCTCTCGAACTTGACCCATGAGTTGCACCAAGAAATGCAAATTATGTATGGTCGTCAAGCGTAGCCCGAACATCTCGTCGGCTTTAATCAAGTGTCGAATGTAGGCTCGGGAATAGTTCTGGCATGCATAACAGGTACACTCCGGATCCAATGGACCGAAATCGTTGCTGTACTTGGCGTTACGGACGACCATTCGGCCTTGGCTAGTCATCAGCGTTCCATTGCGCGCTATGCGCGTCGGCAGAACGCAATCGAACATGTCGACTCCGCGAATGCTGCCGTCAAGCAGAGCATCCGGCGATCCGACTCCCATTAAGTAGCGAGGCTTGCTGCTAGGCAGCAAATGGATGGTCTCTTCCAACATTTCGTACATGAGATGTTTAGGCTCTCCCACGCTCAGTCCACCCATAGCATACCCCGGAAAATCTAGGGAAGTCAAATCCAGCGCGCTTTGTTTGCGTAAATCTTTATGCATGCCGCCCTGGACGATGCCGAATAACGCTTGATCATGCGGCCGGCCATGCGCTTTGAGGCATCTCTCCGCCCAACGGCTCGTCCGCTCGGTCGATTGCTTAACGTATTCGTATTCGGCCGGATAAGGCGGACATTCGTCGAAAGCCATAATAATGTCCGCTCCGAGAGCATTCTGCACGTGCGTCGCGCTCTCGGGCGTCAAGCTGAGCTTGTCGCCGTTAATATGGGAGCGAAATTCAACGCCTTCCTCGGTGATCTTGCGCATTTCGCTCAAGGAGAACACTTGGAAGCCGCCGCTATCCGTCAGAATCGGGCGATCCCAATTCATGAACTTATGTAGCCCGCCTGCCGCTTTCACGAGCTCGTGTCCCGGTCGAAGAAACAAGTGGTACGTGTTGCTCAAAATGATCTGCGCTCCAAGAGACTTAAGCTCTTCGGGGCTCATCCCTTTGACGGAGGCTTGCGTACCGACGGGCATGAACGTCGGAGTCTCGATAATGCCGTGCGGCGTATGCAATCTGCCGAGTCGCGCGCCGGTCTGGGCGCAAGTTTTGATTAATTCGTATTTGACTGCCATTATTGGGGTGGTCCTTCCTTTAAATAATCGATGATCGCCGTACGAAAAAGGGGAGTTACTCCACCGCCGTTAAAATCCGAGTTGTTTATGAATTTGTTATTCGGATACAACTCGGATTTTAAAGGCGGACGTAAACTTTCCGTACCTCCCCTTTTCCTCCCGCCTCCGCGATTACTATATCTAAATTCTATATTTACTTTATAAACATCGCGTCGCCGAAGCTGAAAAAGCGGTATTGCTGCTTAATGGCTTCGTTATAGGCGTTCAAAACGTTGTCGCGTCCGGCCAATGCGCTTACGAGCATGACCAGCGTCGACTTCGGAAGATGGAAATTCGTTAAGAGCGCATTGACCATCGAGAACTCGTAGCCGGGATAAATGAAAATATCGGTCCAACCGTCGCATGCCTCGATAGGCGAACCTTGGAAACGCCGGCCGATCGTCTCCAGCGTCCGTGCCGAAGTTGTTCCGACCGCGACGATTCTGCCTCCCGTTGCCTTTGCGTCGTTAAGAATTCGCGCGCTCTCCTCGCTAACGGAATACCATTCCGCGTGCATCTCGTGCTCTTCGATCGTATCTACCGCTACGGGGCGAAAAGTTCCGAGACCGACGTGCAGCGTAATCGGACAGAGATTCACCCCGTTCTCCTGCAATCGGTTCAAGAACGAATCCGTGAAATGCAGCCCCGCGGTCGGAGCGGCCGCGGACCCTCATTGCGGGAATAAACGGTCTGATACCGTTCCCGGTCCGATAATCTTTCTTTAATATAAGGAGGAAGCGGCATTTGTCCGAGTCGGTCCAATAGCTCGTTGAATATTCCTTCGTATTCGAACCGTATCGTTCGGGCTCCCATTTCCCCCTCGTCTTCGACGACCGCGGACAGCAGAGGTTCGGCTGTCCGTTCTCCCTCTTCGCCTTCCTCCGCGGCCGTTATGCCGAAGCTTAACCTTGCTCCTATGTGAATCTTTTTGCCAGGTCGAACCAACGTTTCCCATCTATCGCCTTCTATCCGTTTAAGCAACAGCAGTTCGACTTTGGCTCCCGTGTCCGCCTTGATCCCGAACAATCTTGCGGGAAGCACTCTCGTGTCGTTCAGCACGAGCGTGTCTCCCGGTCGCAAGTATTCCGCTAAATCCGTGAAAGTACGGTGCTCGAGCTGTCCGTTGTTCCGATCGAGGACTAAAAGACGGGATGAAGTCCGTTCCAGAAGCGGAGTCTGGGCTATTAAAGTCTCCGGTAATTCGAAATCGTAATCGCTAACGTTCATGATTAGGCATCCTTTTCGATCGTTACATTCTTGTAGTAGTATTGCAGGATATATTGGTAGTCATACCCTTGCTCCGCAAGTCCTCTAGCCCCCCACTGGGACATTCCTCCGCCGTGTCCGTTCCCTTTACCGGAGATGACGAACGAAGGCGAAGTCGTTGCAGCTCGCAAACTGCCGTTTCCGTCCATGATAAAGAGATTGGGATCTTGGATGGAACGGACTTGGCCATCGCTGCCGATCGCTTGGAGCGTGCCGCTCCGTTCCGGAACTTCGCGTTTGGCGCCGTCGCCGTTTATAATCGTATAGCGTCCCGTCTCCTCAATGGAGAACAACGTGCTCATCAATCCGCCGAACGCTCCTCTCAGATTGTCCGGTACTCCTACGTCCACGACGGTTCCGTTCGCTTTGACTTCCGTCACGCGCCCGGAAGGACCTCTCTTGGATACTTCCAACGTTACCAGAGGCGCATTGATCGGGGTTTTGGCGCGTTTGTTCAATGCGGTCAACAACTGTTCCGATGTCATCGGCGCTTCCGTCCAACTATATACCGTGTACTCCGGCACTTTATCCAGCTCCACGACGAGCGTTCCCGCTCCGACGCGGGCTATCGGCTCGATCGTCGAGACGACCTGAGGCCTGGAGCGAACGGCAGTCCCTTCTCCCGACACCTTCAAATACTTGGCCCCGCTAACGTGGGTTTGTCCGCTGTCCGAGACCAAGTCGGAACGAATGTATCCGACCTGTCCGGAAGGAAGAGCGACGTAGTACCAATCCAGCTTGCTCTTCTGCGGCCCTTCGTCAGGGCTCGTCACGTTCGAAGCTAGGAAAGAGTTGTCTCCTCCCCATATTTCCGATTTCGTGTCTGCGGTTACGCCCCCCGCATTAGACGAGAAAACGGCGCTGATCGGTTTGCCGCCGATCGTCATCACCTGTCCCGCCGTCTCGTTCACGCCGGCCGTCGAGTTCGCGTTTTCCGAGCTTATTCCGTAATAAGCTTGAATGAGCGTCGTATCCACGACGTGCGCAATCTGATAGCGAGTTCCCACGGACAGCGCATAAGTCCTTGCCGCGACCGCCTGCGCTTTCTGCGCTTCCAACGGCCAACCGGAACCGACTTCCGTGCCGACGACGGAGTACAGGTATTGTTCCAAGTTAACGTCATTCACGACGGCTAACGCTTGGTTCAGCACGCTGATCTCCATGCTGCCGCGGTACGTTCTTTTGCTGCGTTCGATTAATTGAATTCCGCCCTCTCCGGCGGGATCCGCCCTCAAGACGGCTCCCCCGCCAACCGGGATAGCATACAAGGGTACCGCTACTTTGGCGCTTCCGTTATAGGTCATGTCATTGCGGAGCGTAACGTATGGTTCGTTGACACCAGGTATGCGTACGTTCGCTCCTCCTGCGGCTGCCATAGCCGATTGCTGCAATGCCGCAGCAGACGCGGCATCCTTCTCTTGGCCAACGCGGACGATATAGCTCAGCGCGCCATTCTGCGGCTTAAGCGCTGCGAATGCATCCAAACCTGCCCCGCCGAACTGATCGGCGGCTGCTTGCGCCTCCGCCAAGCTAGCGTAAGGGCCGGCTTCCAGAGCCAAAGGGCCTGCTATCCGGGCAGCCGTCGACGATTGCACGCCCGAGGCAACTCCCGCTTTCGTCCATTTCGTCAAAGCGGCGGAGGCTTCCGAAGCGCTGGCATAAGCTCCCTCGGACACTTGATAGACCGTTCTGCCGGATTTGGACAGTTGGGTCACGAATGCCGCGTTCGACGAGGCTTGCACTTTCTTCAGAACGGCAATCGCCGCACTGTAATCCTCCGTCTCCGCTAGCAGCGCGCGATAGCCGTCCATCCCGAAGCGGACCGCTTGACCTGCGGGAGCAGTCGCGAGCGGAAGGCTATTCGCGGATTCGTTCCAACTAAGGTTTAAGCCGCCGGAGGATTGTAACGTAGCCACCGGAGTAATCGATTTAAACGAGCTTAAGTTAAGGAAAAAGGCTACCCGAATGTTCTCCGGCGCTTGGTACGCGGCGTGAACGGGATGCGGGGCAGCGCTTGCGAGAACCGAAGAAGCTATAAGGAGCGTGATTAACAATCGAGCAAAACTGCGCTTAGCATAGGGGATCATCGAATTCTCCTCCGTCGTTTAGGTCAGCCTGTCGACTATCGACCCTAAGTATTGTCTTCGTTCGATCATCCATTCTGATCCGGTATAGGCAAGCCTAAGTGCCGATATGCTGCCGCCGTAACGATACGTCCTCGCGGAGTTCGCTGCAAAAAGCCGATTTGCATCAGATACGGCTCGTATACGTCTTCGATCGTTTGGCTCTCTTCGCCGATGGAAGCCGCTATCGTATCCAACCCGACCGGTCTGCCGCCGTAATTCTGAATCATCGAACGGAGCATCTTATGGTCGATGCTGTCCAATCCCATCGGATCGACTTGAATTCTTTCCAACGCGTCATGGGCGACCGCATCGGTAATGATGCCATCCCCTCTGACCTGCGCATGGTCGCGTACCCTTTTCAACAGCCGGTTCGCGATCCTAGGCGTTCCGCGAGCGCGTCTGGCAATCTCGCGCGAAGCTTCGCCGACGATGCCTACTCCGAAAATTTCAGCCGTACGCGTTACGATATAGGACAGCTCATCCTCCGTATAGAACTCTAACCGGCTTACGACGCCGAAGCGGTCCCGTAACGGAGCCGACAACAACCCGGCTCTCGTCGTCGCTCCGATCAAAGTAAACTTAGGGAGGTCTAACCGTACCGAGCGAGCGCTCGGTCCTTTGCCGATAATGAAGTCCAGCGCGAAATCCTCCATCGCCGGGTATAGCACTTCCTCTACCGTCCGATGCAGCCGATGAATCTCGTCGATGAACAGAACGTCGTTTTCCTGCAAATTCGTTAGAATGGCAGCCAGATCGCCGGGGCGTTCGATGGCCGGGCCGCTCGTCGTGCGAATGTTAACGCCAAGCTCATTGGCGATAATGTTCGATAGCGTTGTTTTACCTAGTCCCGGAGGACCGTACAGAAGCACATGGTCCAACGGCTCGCGCCGCATCTTGGCGGCTTCTATGTAGATCTTCAGGTTGTCCTTCACTTGCGCTTGGCCGATATATTCCGCCAAATAGCGAGGGCGCAGGCTGTATTCCACCGCTTGGTCTTCCATCATCAAATGCGCGGTGACGATACGCTCGTCTTCCATTGTTCCGGCCTCCTCTCCGCTTGCGAATTATCCTTGGAACAATTGCTGCAAAGCTTTTTTAATCAACACGTCCGGCGACTCCTCGCCGGTTACTTTATCCTTCAGCGTCAGCCACGCTTTGTCCAGCTCCGCATCCCGGTAGCCAAGCCCCGTCAACGCCTCGCGGGCAGCGGTCCATGCCGAGCTGCTATCCGAGGCGGCCGGTTCCGACATATCGATCATCGAAGCAACAGCCCAACGGCTGTCGATCGTTCCGAGCTTGTCCTTCAAATCTAGAACCATTCGCTGCGCCGTTTTTCTGCCGATTCCCGGCAGCTTGGTCAGAAAAGCAAGATTCTCCTGCTGAATCGCCGCTACGACCGCTTCCGGACGTCCGCCCGCCAATACGCCAAGCGCCACCTTCGGTCCGATACCCGATACTTCTAGCAATCTGCGGAATAACGCTTGCTCGTCCCGCGTCGTAAATCCGAACAAATGTATCGCGTCTTCGCGAACATGGTGGTAAATATACAGTTCTACGGGCTCGTTCGTACGCGCCAAACCATACGGATTCGGAGTAAACACCCTGTACCCGACATCGCGGACGTCTAGCACCACGTATTCGCTTTCCAGATGAGCAACCTTTCCTCGCAAAAAATCGATCATTAACGCTTCACTCCGTTCATTCGGTCATTTAGGACGATGGAATGGGCATGGCAGATGGAAACGGCAAGCGCATCGGCAACATCGTCGGGTTTCGGGATCGCGGACAATTTGAGCAGCATTTTGACCATTTCCTGGACTTGTCTTTTCTCCGCGGCTCCGTACCCGACAACCGCCTGCTTAACCTGCATCGGAGTGTATTCCGCGATCGGCAATCCGCGCTGGGCCGCCGCGAGCATAAATACGCCGCGAGCTTGTCCGACGCTGAACGCGTTAGTAACGTTCTTGTTGAAGAACAGCTTCTCTACCGCAACGGTATCCGGTTTATACTGATCTAGCAAACTGCAGACGGATTCATAGATTTGTTTGAGCCGTACTTCCTGCGGGGTACCCGCGGCGGTCTCGATACATCCGTATTGGACGGGAGTCAATTTATGCCCCGTTTTGTCGATAAACCCGAATCCCATAATGGCTATCCCAGGGTCGATTCCGAGTACTCTCATGAGCACGATCCCCCCGTTTATACTCTATCTACGCACAATTCATTTAATTATATCAAATGTTCCCCCCCATGAGAACAGAAGGAGAACGCAAATACGTGAACGCCAATCTTAGTGTTAAGCTTGTTTTAAGCGTGGTAAGGGTTAAGGCGAATCGTTCCGCAGAAAAATCGTCCGAAGGTCACGCATACTTGAATTTGGGACGCTCCGCTAAATGGCCCTCGATGAGCACAACAACCGCGCTTGATGCACGAAGGCCAAAAAAGCGCCCCGCGTTCTCCCGGCCTTCATCATACAGCCATAAAAATAGGCCAACCAGAAAAGCCTGGCTGACCAAATTATACGAGGGCGTCCCGTATGCCGCCCTTTTCCCACATTGTTCTATTGCGGAGCTGCTTGCGACTTCATGATGGCGTACTCGTCGAAACTAGACAATACGCTGTTGTATTCATCCTTATCCGTTACGCGAATGCCGTTCGCCAGATCGCGAAGGCGATCGTCGGACATTCGCGACTCCAACATTTCTACATCGAGTTGAAAAAAGGTACGGATCGCTTTTTCCTGCCAGGGAGGTCCGTCGAACAGCGTTAAATTGCCGTCTCCATCCATCCCTATGTAGGCGGTTTTACGGCATTGGGGAGACAAGTCGTCAATCGATTCTTCCATGAGCATCTTGCCCGCCGAATCGAAGCTCGCTTCCCATTCGCGATGGGATTTAAGTAAATCCGAAGCCTCCGAGGACGATAATCTGCCCAGTTGCCGAGTTTCTTCCCCGCACAAATAAGTGCGATGAAGGATGAGTTCGACTTGCCCGTGCCATCGTTGCAAGGCGCTAAGCGTCCGATCACGCGAAGTGGGATGACGAGCCAAGCCGGGTTCTTCCGCCCAAGCGGACGCCGATTCGATAGGCAGGAACACCTGCGATGGTTTCTGCGCAACGATCCTATGGGCCATCCATGAACCGGCGATCGCTGCGAGCAGGAACAAAGCGGCAACCAACCCGAGAGACCATACGTGACGGCGTTTTCTCTTCAACGATTTTTTGAGTTCTTTAAGAATGCGAAAGCGAGACACCGGAATCCCCTTCTCTGCTTTTTTCTCTATTGTTCCCTGGGAATTCCGGCGATATGCGCTTTAATTACCATTTAATCCATGGAAGGCTTTCCTTGCGCTTCGGCTTGCTTTTTCTAGCTACCGCGACCTTTAGCTTCGTCTTAGCCTGTCGATTCTTCACGGGAGCTATTTTCGTCACCTCATCTTCGCTATCGATGCTCTCGCCGCTCTCGCCGCTTCCATCTCCCCTTAGCGGCCCTAAAGGCGGCATTGGAGGAAATGACGGAATAGGAGGAATGGACGGGACACCTCCGTAATAGGGATACGGCTCGCAATTCGCGACCCCCGCTACGGTTCCTGGCAAACCTTCCGCCAGCGGGCTTGCGCCTACCGGGATGTCTCCCATCGGCGAACCGTAATAAGGTCCGGGGTTCATTCCCGGGAATTGCCCCGCGGGACTTACGCCTTGCGGTGCGTAACCGTATGGAGCTGCGCCATACGGAGAGACCCCGTACGGAACTCTTTCGTCGGAATAGGCCATACCCGGGTAGCCGACTGCGTGAGGAGCAACTGCTGAATTAATCGCCGCGGTCGACGGCCAAGCGGACTGCCCGCCGCAGGTTTTGCAGCCGGAAGCCGGTTTACCGCTCGGCATAACGGGATAGTGCATGCCCGGGATAGAAGCCTCTACTTCAGGCGGGCTGTACGAAATATCCTGATATCCATAAGAGCCTAACCCGCCGATATTCCCGGCCAATTGGCCTCCGAGAGGAGAGATGACCGGCTGCTGAACGCCGTAGCCGTAACCCGCTTGGGCATGATCCATGTAGGCAGACTGTTGCGCGCCGTAGCCGTAACCCGCTTGGGCACTGATCCACGTAGGCAGGCTGTTGCGCTCCGTAGCCGTGTCCCGCTTGCGCATGATCCGCGTAGGCAGGCTGTTGCGCGCCGTAGCCCTGCCCGCTGCGCATGATCCGCGTAGGCAGGCTGTTGCGCGTCGTAACCGTGTCCATACCCATACGGCACTGCGTCCGGATGCGGTATTTCCTTATGAACCGTAGCTTGCACCGCCGGTACGGGATATTGCTTGAACAATTCTACGTGTTCATGAACCTCGAACCCGTAGATCGGCTTCGCCTCGGCAATCGGCTGGACGGGAGCAGGAGCCGGGACCGGCTGAGGAACGGGTTCCGGGACGATCGGCGCAACCGGGGTAACCAGAACGGGTGCCGGCGCAGGCGTTGGCTGGGGCTGAACGCTCGTATCGGCTTTCGCTCCGGTGCTCGGCATAACTCCCGTGTTCGCTTTGCCTTGCCCTGGATTTCCGTTCGCGTTTACATTCGCGGCGTCGTTTCCGTGCGCCGGTTTCGGAATGTTAACGACTTCGCCCGTCAACAACGCATTCGGATTTTTGAGCTGAGGATTAGCCTTGATCATATCGGTAAGCTGTATTCCCCAAGACTTGGAAAGCTTCCATAACGTATCCCCCTGCTTTACGACATGATGATGAATGACCTCTGCCGTTGTCTGCGGTCGCGAAGGGACTTTCACCTTCATTCCTACCTCAATCGCATCGGGATTGCTAATATCCGGATTTGCCTTTACGATGTCCTCAAGCGTTACACCGTATTTCTGGGCTATCGAATAGAGCGAATCCCCTTGCTTTACCATATGGATCTTCACGCCATTCCCTCCTGATGGTTGACTTAGCTCACGAGCGGGCGAATGCCCTCGCGCAATCTCTACATCCTATGCAAGGAATGGGCGTTTGACATCCCCGAATATAAAAATCCGACCGCCTGACGGCATGTCGGATTGAAGTCGCGTATATTATTGCTCGAAAGGCAGGCTCGGATAGGAGCCAAGAAGCCTCACCTGGCATCCGATCGCTTCGATCTCCGCTATGGCAGCCGGAAGCAGAACGGAGTCGAGCGGATATTCGATGTCGATGTAAAAGTAGTAATTGCCAAGCTTCTTCTTCGTCGGCCTCGATTCGATCTTGGACAAGTTGATGCGGCGCCATGCAAAGGCGGACAACATTTGGTGAAGCCCTCCCGGAAAATCCTCCGGCAAAGTGACGAGTATGCTCGTCTTACGCAATGGAGCTTCAGGTTTCTCGTAAGATGAATTCCCGACCAACAGAAACCGCGTGAAATTGTTATCGTGATCGGTGACGCCGGACTCTAGGACGTCAAGCTCCAATTCCGCAGCGGCTAGCCGCGTACCGAGCGCCGCCCATCCTTGGCCCGGGTTGTTTTTCACCATTCGGACAGCCTCGGCCGTGCTGCTAAGCGTCTCCAGCTCCGCATGAGGCAGCTTAGCCCGAATAAACTGCAAGCACTGCGCCATTGCGACGGGATGGCTCATCACCTTCGTTATCTTGCTTGGATCCCAGACACCGTTCTCTCCAGCCAATTCGCTTCCCGAACCGATCAGATTCTGGATGGACGGGAATACCCATTCCGCTCGGATAGGCAAGTCCACCTCATGCACAAGCCAGTCGATGTGCAAGCTAACCGATCCGTCGATCGTATTTTCTATCGGAATAACGCTCCAATCCGTTTGCCCTTTGGCCGTGGATTGGAAAACGTCGGCGATCATTTTGCAATATACGAATTCTACGTCTTCATTACGGAACAAATAACGAACCGCTTCGTCGGAAACCGTGCCTTTGGGCAATAGAGCTACGGATTTACGTTTACTCATGCGCCCACCTCCGCTCCGGCCTTTCCTAATATTTGTTCAAGATCCAGATTGAAATCGGCATCGTTCTCGTTCACCATGCGTACGATCGGTCCATGCAAACACGGTTCCAACCAACGCGTTTTGACGGTCACTCCTTCTTGCCCCATGACTTCTTGCACGAAAGAGATTAATTTCCCGTCGCCGGAGTGCTCGCTTCTGGACAGCAACAGCAAAGTCGGACCCGCGCCGGATAAAACCGCTCCGAGCGCCCCATGCTGCGTTGCCTCGCGAAGAATTCGCTCCATTCCCGGAATAAGCGCCGCCCGATAAGGCTGGTGCAGCCTGTCTCTCATGGCGTGGGCCAACAGATCCAATCGGCCCGACGCAAGCGCCGCCGTCAAGAGCGAGCTATGCGTAACGTTGAATACCGCATCCTTCATCGAAATCCGCTCGGGAAGCACGTTGCGCGCTTTCTTCGTCGATAATTCGAACTCGGGAATCGCCACGAGCACGTCCATTCCCGCGGGAGGCTCGATACGCACGTATTCGGCTCTCTCGCCGTCCCAAGCCGCGGCGATAATTCCTCCGAACAACGAAGCTCCCACGTTGTCCGGGTGTTTCTCCAATGCCGTCGCCATTTGAAACAGCTCGCCCTCGGTCAATGCATTGCCGATGAGCGCGTTTGCCGCCACTAGCGCGCCAACGATGGCCGCGGCGCTGCTTCCGAGTCCTCTCGTAAGCGGAATATCGCTTCTAATGCCGATATCCAGCTCCGGTAGCTCGACTCCAGCCTTGTGGAAGACTGCCTGCGCTACGGTATATACCAAGTTCGTTTTGTCCCGGGACACGCCTTGCAGATTATCGCCTACCAGCGTAATTCTAGTCGTCTCCGCCGGCGCCATGCTAACCCAAGCGAATAAGGACAACGCCATACCGAGAGAGTCGAATCCCGGTCCCAGATTAGCCGTGCTCGCCGGCACCTTGACGACTGCTCTTCCGCTTGTTACGTTTGCTTCTTTCCTTGCTTCATAACGCATAACTAGGCTCCTTTAATGCTGTTTTCGCCAATTAGTAAGAAGTTAGCCTTCTACGCGATATACGCTTTTGATTTTCCGAATCGAGTTCTGGCTCTCGAATGCTTGAAGAACTTGATTCATCGCCGCTTTGCTGGCTTCATGCGTGATAATGATGATTTCCGTACTCGACTGGTTCGGCGTCGAAGGCTGCATGACCGATTCGATGCTGACATCGCAATTCGAGAATACTTGGGCGATTTGCGCCAATACGCCGGCGCGATCTTCTACATGAAGGAGCAAGAAAAACTTCGACGCGATTTGTTCGTCCGTTTTCAGCTTCATCACGTTATAGGATAACTGAGCTTGGCGTCCATTCACCCCAAGCTTCATATTCTTAATAACGGCAACCAAGTCGGCGACGATGGAAGTTGCCGTTGGCAATTCTCCCGCTCCCGCGCCATAGAACATCGTTTCTCCAACCGCTTCGCCATGCACGTATACCGCGTTAAATACGCCGTTTACGGAAGCGATCGGATGGCTTCTCTTGATCATCGTAGGTTGTACGCTTACGCTGATGGTATCGTCCTGACGCTCCGCTATTCCGAGCAGCTTAACTTCATAACCTAACCGTTTGGCATATTGGATATCCTCTTGGGTTACTCCGCTAATCCCTTTGGCGCTTACGTTATCCAACGAGACGTTCGCCCTGAACCCAAGCGACGACAGAATCGTCATTTTGCGAGCCGCATCCAGCCCTTCCACGTCGGAGGTCGGATCGGCTTCCGCGTAACCAAGCTCTTGGGCTTCTTTAAGCACATCCGCATACGCCGCGCCTTCCTGACTCATCTTGGTCAGGATATAGTTGGTCGTTCCGTTGACGATTCCCATGATTTTCGTAATCCGATCCGAGGAGAAGCCTTCGATCAGCGTACGAATAATCGGAATCCCGCCCGCTACACTTGCTTCATATAATACGTCGCAGCCCTTATCGCGAGCTTTCGCCAATATTTCCTGGCCGTGCATCGCCATTAAGTCTTTATTCGCGGTTACGACATGTTTACCACGTTCCAATGCCTCGAGAATGTACTCTTTCGTAAGGGCAACGCCGCCCATGACTTCAACGATAACGTCGATCCCGGGGTTGCGTACGATATCCCATGGGTCTTCCGTCAGCTTGGACGGGTCCACCGATATGTTTCGCGCTTTCGCGCGATCTTTAACGAGAATCTGAGCGATCTCGATGGGAGATCCAACTTGGTTAGACAAATCCTCTTGATGGCCTTCCACGATTCTAACGACGCCCGTTCCCACTGTACCTAGACCTAGCAAACCCACTTTTACCGGTTTCATTCTATTTCCTCCGCTTCCAGCTATCGCAATAATCTGCTTCCCCTTGTTAACTGCGTCCAACCACGGCGACCCGTTTGACGCCGTCTAATGAACGCAACTTCTCCAGAAGTTCCGGCAACGCCCCGTTAATCATCGAAATGTCCATCGAGACGACAACGTTGGCCATCCCTTGAAGAGGGATCGATTGGGATATCGTCAATACGTTTCCCTCGCCGGCAGCGAGCATGCCGAGCACCTTCGAAAGTACGCCCGAACGATGCTCCAGATCCATCGACAATGTGGCGATCGACTCTCTCGAAGCTTGTTCCAGCATGTATACTCCGTCTTTGTACTTATAATAGGCACTGCGGCTCAAGCCAACCTTCTCGGCTGCCTCGTGTATCGTAGCCGCTTCGCCGCGTCGCAGCAGCTCTTTGGCTTGCTCAGTCTTGAGAATGCCTTCCGGCAGCAAATCCTCGCGGACGACATAATAACGTTCCGCCATAATGCGTCCTCCCAGGAAAGACGAATGTTTGTGTATAGTGGACATTATATCGAATCGCGAAGCAAGCTTCAATAGGCAAATCCAACTTATATATTTTATAATGGAGCAGACCGATTAAATGACAAAGACCGGTCTCCGACGGAGACCGGTCTTCGCTTTGTCGTTTCTATTCGTCTTCGTACAAATATTCGTCGGTCCCGCCTTCGAAAAACTCGAACTCGAATTTCCCGATCCGGATGATGTTGCCATCTTTAGCTCCGCGTTTACGCAACGCTTCATCGATACCCGCTCCCCGCAAGATGCGACCGAAACGCATGATCGCTTCGTAGGAATTAAATTGGGTCCGTCTCATCAATCTCTCGATCGATTCGCTCTCGATGACGTACACCTCGTTATCCCTCGTGATCGTGAATTCCAAATCGCCTTTGGATTCATAACGGTATACGATGCCTTCCTCCGCCTTGGCCAACTGCTCGCTCTCTTCGATCTCGGAAGGCTCCGGAAGCGATTCGAGCAAATCGGCCACGCGGTACAGCAATTCCTTTACGCCTTGTTTCGTAAGGGACGAGATGGGCATGATCACGATATCGGGATTTATTTCACTGGCTTTTTTGCGGAATTCGTCCAAATTTTCTTCCGATTCCGGCATATCCATCTTATTCGCGGCGACGATCTGCGGCCGATCTGCCAGCTTAGCGTTGTACAGCTTCAACTCGTCATTGATTTTGACCCAATCCTCATATGGATCGCGCCCTTCCATACCCGACATGTCTACGACGTGAACGATGATCCGCGTCCGTTCGACGTGCCGCAGGAACTCGTGCCCCAGCCCGATTCCCGTATGCGCTCCTTCGATCAAACCCGGCAAATCCGCCATTACGAAACTACGCTCGTCGCCAAGATCCACTACGCCCAAATTAGGCGTAATCGTCGTAAAGTGATAGGCGCCGATCTTCGGCTGCGCCGCGGATACGACGGATAGCAACGTAGACTTGCCGACGCTCGGGAACCCGACCAAGCCGACGTCAGCCATCACTTTAAGCTCCAGCGTTACCCACCTGGCCTGTCCTTCCTCCCCGTTCTCGGCGATGGCAGGCGCGGTATTCACCGAACTCTTGAACCGGATGTTCCCTCTGCCGCCGCGACCGCCTTTGGCGATAATGACT
This sequence comes from Cohnella cholangitidis, assembly GCF_014107495.1. Lineage (GTDB taxonomy): Bacteria > Bacillota > Bacilli > Paenibacillales > Paenibacillaceae > Cohnella > Cohnella cholangitidis. The sequence continues at coordinate 5,141,567 of NZ_CP041969.1, read as the reverse complement.
TGCTGGTCATGGCGAGTCAGATCGGCAATCGTCTCGCCGGTGTCGTCATCTACGACGATGGTGCCCGGCGGTACGCGTACGATCATGTGATCCGCGTTAGCGCCATGTTGAGACTTGTTGCGTCCCTTCTCGCCTTTGTCCGCTTTGAAGTGTTTCTGATAGCGGAAATCCATTAGCGTGCGCAAGCCTTCGTCCACCTTGAAAACGACGTTGCCGCCGTTGCCGCCGTCGCCGCCCGCGGGTCCGCCCTCGGGCACGTACAACTCTCTGCGGAAGGATACGAGGCCGTCCCCGCCGTCTCCGCCTTTAACAAAAATCTTCGCTTTGTCTACAAACATGTTGAGTTCACTCCGTTATGCCGGCAGAGGGAAATGGATAACCATCGTCCGCGCTGGTTCGCAATGCTCTGCCGGCTCTTCTCCCTGATCTAATTTTCCTATTCCTTCCAAGCACTTCTCCAACTCCGCGCGTACGCTATCAGCGGCGGCAAGCTCGCCCTGATAAGCCATCACGATCTTAAGCTCGCCCTCGGATTGCGACAAAACGAGCTTCAGCACGTTCTCTCCGCTGATCGGACTCGTCGCGCGGAACCGGATGACGTTAACCAGCCCGGTTATCGTCTTGGACAGCTTCTCTGCCGAATAGGGTAATCTCTCCAGATGAAGCCCGTCCTCAATGTCCAGATCCAGACGCATCGTGTCGCAAACCGTGCGGAAGGATAATAGGTATGTAGCCAATTCGGGAATCCCGATCTGCGACACCTTGCTATCCTGCTCCATCCGCCCTCTTATTCTGTCCACGACATCCACTGCTTTATCGGGCTTGTTGAGCCTTAAATATCCATACAAAATTTGCAGCTCGTTCATCCAATCGTGCCGATGATGGCTTAATGTGCGAATAGCCGATACTTGCGCGTGGGTAAGCAAACGGTCGCTATGTTCTCGGTGCTTCACCCGTTGCAGTGCAACGATAACGGCACATACCGCGAACGTCCATACGACGAATACGATTAATGGCCACCATGATGGATGCCAGATTAAGACCGCCGCGGCAGGCAAAGTCAGCGATAACAAAGATGCAAGTCCCCACAGTGTCGTTTTCCTAAACAGCATGTGACTTCCCCGTTTCGTTAATCCATTCCGTCTAAAGCCTGGAAACTATCCACTTCCATAGTATAGCATGGAGAGATCAGCTTAACCACGATAGCCCAATAGAAGCGCCGTTCATGCAAAAACCCCGACCAACTTGCATTGGCCGGGGTTCTGGATGCCATATTAAACTTCAAGAGCGGCAGCTACGGGAGCTTGCGCTACAGGATAGACGCTAACTTTTTTGCGATCGCGTCCCCAACGTTCGAACTTAACAACGCCTGGCACTAAAGCGAAGAGCGTATCGTCTTTGCCGATGCCTACGTTGCTGCCCGGATGAATCTTAGTGCCGCGTTGGCGGTACAAGATGCTGCCTGCAGTTACGACTTGACCGTCAGCTCTCTTAGCGCCAAGACGCTTGGAGTGGCTGTCCCGTCCGTTCCTCGTCGATCCAACCCCTTTTTTCGAGGCGAATAACTGAAGATCTAACTTCAACATGGTGTCAACCTCCTTTTTCCGCAAAGGTTTCTTTTATTTTCACGTACTTGCCGTATGATTCCACAATGGACTCGAGAGCGGCGACCATTCCTTCCAGCAGAAGCTGGACTTGATCGTTCCGCAGGGGATCATGGCTATGCGGCGTCTCCGCCTTGAGCAGTCCGGATTCGGAAACGGCGCGAGGCTGCAGCCCCGTTAGTTTCTCGATCGCGTTAACCGCTCCGATCGTTACGGCCGATACGCCGGCGCAGACGATGTCTTTGCCAGGATCGTCGTAAAAAGCATGTCCCGTTACGGTAAACCGTATAATAGCCTTCTCAACATTGCGCACGATCGTTATCGTGATCATCTCGGCGACCTCGCTTATGCCTTAATGTTCTCGATCGTCACTTTCGTGTACGGTTGACGATGGCCTTGCTTGCGCTTGTAGTTTTTCTTTGGCTTGTACTTGAAAACGATGACTTTCTCGCCTTTCACGTGTTGCTCGACTTTGCCCGTTACGGACGCGCCTGCCACGATCGGGGATCCCGTAGTCAATCCGTCTTTGTTCGATACTGCCAACACGCGGTCGAACGTGATGCTGTCGCCTGCGTTTGCGGAAAGCTTCTCGATGAAAATAACATCGCCCGCTTGAACTTTGTACTGTTTACCGCCAGTTTCAATAATCGCGTACATCTGGTGCACCTCCTCATGTCTAAGACTCGCCTCATAGGGTGTCGGATGCCGCAGCGCCATTCAGCTAGGGCAGCGCCGATCTTATCGACCCGGTGGAGTGCGGTTGTAGCCTGCAAAATCTTCAGATTGCACGCACTATGGGATTATAGCATACTCCGCCAAAAGAAATCAATATGTTCTTATCGGATATAAATTTTACCTCTTCCTTTGCAGGATGCGCATGTCTCATAGAAGAAGTTCATCGCGTTTTCCCGCGCTTTTTTGCGAGTCATCTCCATTAACCCGAGTTTCGTCCAGCCTACGACCTGGCATTTCGTGCGATCCCGTTTGATTCGCAGCTCTAATTGCTGCACGATCTGATGGCGATGCTCATCTGTTTCCATATCGATAAAATCAATGATAATAATTCCTCCGACGTCGCGAAGCCGCAACAGGCGGGCAACCTCGTCCGCCGCTTCCTTGTTCGTCTGGAATACGGTTTCCTCCAAATCGATGGAGCCCGTATATTTGCCCGTATTCACGTCGATTACCGTCAACGCTTCCGTCTGCTCCCAGACGAGATATCCTCCGCTCGGCAGCCATATTCTCGGTTGAAAAGCCTTGTCCAGCTGCTCTTTGATCCCGTATTTGTCGAATAATGGTTTAGCTTCTTCGTAAAGATGGACTTTCCCTTCTAGCGCGGGAGCCGTTTGCCTAAGATAGTCTTTAGCTGCCTGCAAGCTTATCCGATCATCGATAATCAGTTGCTCCGTATCGGGAGTAATCACGTCCCGAACCATCCGTTCGACAAGGCCCGAATCCCGGTGCAGTTCGGATGGCGCATTCGCCTCCCGGCTTCGGTTAACGATATTGCGCCACGCTCTGCGCAAAGCTTCCAGATCCTCGGCCAGCGACTCTTGGCTTTCTCCTTCGGCGTTCGTCCTGAGAATGACCCCTTCCCCGTTCCGGCGCATCGTCTCGGCCAAGCTCTTCAGTCGGGCACGTTCGGTTTCGAGCTCTATTTTTTTGGAAATGCCTACGTAGTCCGCGTCCGGCATATATACGAGCCATCGCCCCGGGATGGAGAAATGCGTCGTCACTCGAGCCCCTTTTCCGCCGAGCGGCTCTTTCATAACCTGCACGAGCAGTTCATCGCCCGGTTTCAGCAGCTCGTTAATCGCCGGCTTCACCTTAGGCTGCTTATCCAAGTGAGGATGCAACGCGTCGTCAACGTATAAAAAAGCGTTCTTAGACAATCCGATATCAACGAATGCCGCCTGCATGCCCGGAAGAACGTTCACGACCCGCCCCTTGTAGAGATTGCCGATCAGCGACGTTCCTTCCGTCCGCTCCACGCTGAACTCGGTCAGCTTCCCGTCTTCCAATAGCGCGGATTGGGTAATATTTTGCGAGCAATGGATAAACAGCTGCTTCATGCAAACCTCCCACTTGGTGCTCTTTTCTCCATTTTACCTGAAAAACTTCATATCCGCATTCCCGGATGTCAAATGACCGAGAAATCCGTCGATAATAGCCTTCTCGGGGACGACCTTCGCGATTTTACCGCGTTTCATCACATAGATGAGGTGATATTGTTCCTTCATGAATAGCCGAATGATCGTGGACAACGGTCGGTTCTCGGCGATCACGATCGGTTGGGATAGCTTGCCCCGATCGATATGCTTTTCAGCCCGTTCGCTCCGGTGAACTAGAAAACGCAGAAACACAAAAGGAACATTACGGTAATACATCCAGTTCGAAACGCACAAAAAGAGTCCCACGGCCAACAGATTCAAATGGAGTAACCCGCCGTTCCAGAGCGGATATATCGAAGCGACGACGATTAACCCGCTGAACGCCAAGCTTATCTTCGCGCTCCACATTAAAGTTCGATGATAGGGCACCTGCAAACAGATCCAAGCCTGTAATATTCTTCCCCCGTCGAGCGGAAGAACCGGCAATAAATTAAAAAGGCCGATCAGCGCGTTAGCACGCACGAAATCGTCCGACCACCCCCTATCGATCCACCCGACGTGACCAAGAAAATAGCCGATTGCCGCTAGGATCACGTTCTGAGCGGGACCGGCTATCGCCACCCAACCTTCTTCCCTTGCCGGCAACGTCCCCGCTTCTTCCACTTCCACGACGCCTCCGAAGGGCAGCAGCTTGACCTCCTTAACCGTCCATCCGAAGCGAAGCGCGGCTAAGAGATGGCCTAATTCATGCCATAGAACGATGACGAATAGCATAGCAAGCTCCGCAAAGCGGCCTGTCGCGACCGAGGCGATCATGACGAGCACGAATAACGGATGCAGACGGAACTGGATTCCCCGCCATTTAATCAAAGGCAACCACTTCCGCAGGATTCAACGCTTTCCCTTTTTGTTGAACGGCAAAATAAAGAACGCCCTCCGTATCGTTGTCGCCGGAAGGTTTCAGTTGCCCGACTTGCTGCCCCGTTTCGACCAGTCGTTCGGTTTGACCGATGATTGTTCCAAGCCGCCGTAGACGGAGAGAATGTGGTTTTGATGCTGAACGATGACGGTGATGCCGCCGTCCTGATCGGGGGTCACTTGCTGCACTCGCCCCGTGTAAATTGCGGACACCTCGCTGCCCCCGGCCGCCGCGATTTTGATGCCCGTCCCCTCCTGGGTGTAGCTTTGCACGACCCGTCCTTGCACGGGAACCGCCGTTTCCGTCGGATTTAATAACGTTGAAGCTTCTTTCGTTTCCGGTTCGTTGCGGTTAAACGGGAAAAAAGACGGAGAGCCTCCGAACGTATCCCCATACCATGCCTCGACCGCTTCGAAGTCCATATCGCGGGTTACCGAGGTCACCATCCAATCGCGCGCCTCCCCGCTTCCCGGCAATTCAAGCTTAAGCCAGCCCCAGATTCCGGCTAACGCTAACGCCGCCAGCACGATTCGCAAAGTAAAACCCCGCATAAAAAAGCTAATCGCATCGCTATTCGGGGGATCGATTCTAGCGGAAGAGGTTGGAGGAATTCCTTTTAATCCTTGCCAATCGGCGGCTTGTCCGGATTTCAGACGCTTCTCTCGCTCCCGCCACCACAACTCCGGATCCGGTTCGTTCGTTGGGCGCGGATTCGCATAGCCATTTTTAGTGACGGAAGACGGGTTATCGGGGGCAAAATAAGTCGGATCCGATTCGGTATGGATGTCAGATATCTCCGCGTTCGAGTAAGTCGGCCCAGCCGTTTCGGCGTTTTCCTTTTCCTTTATCCTAGCTTCGTCTATCGATCGTTCGGCGGCATGGCTCGTCTTCTCCGCCTCGTGCCGTCCAATGATTTGCTCGATCCGCTGCCGCCTGCGTTCCCGAACGTTGTTCCGTATTTGCATAGCAAGCCCTCCTTGTCCGCTCTCTCCTATTACTTTATGGCGGACAAGCGGTGATTAGACCTTGGGCTTCTGCGTTCGGCGTATCGGGCTGCGCCCATCGTCGCTTCTTGCGACTATGGGAATGATCGCTAACAAAAAATCAGCGATCTCTCCCGGTAGAATACCGAGAATAGATCGCTGGACAGTATTACGCTTTATTTCAATATCTGTTTGAAGGGAGAGACGAGCGGTCAGTCCCTGTTGTTCTCTATTCGCATTTTCGCGATTAGCTCTCCATCTGATACTTCTCCTGATGGGCGCGTATGCTGAATACGAGTCCGATCGACATCATGTTGAGCAACAGGGAAGTTCCGCCATAGCTAATGAACGGCAGCGTAATCCCCGTTATCGGCATGATTCCGATCATCATTCCGATGTTCTCGAAAATCTGAAACACCATCATGGTCGCTATCCCTATAATGATGAACGACCCTCGTAAGTCATAACATTGATAGGCGATAAGAATCATCCTATAGATGAAGAGGAAATACAGCAGCAACAGCACGGCCGCTCCTTGGAACCCGAATTCTTCCCCGATAACGACGAAGATGGAATCCGAATACGTGTACGGAATGAATTTCCGGTTTTTCGATTCCCCTTGCAAATACCCGTCGCCGGCAAGCCCGCCGGAACCGATCGCTATCTTGGCATACTCGGATTGGCGCCTATCGTCTGCCGAAGCTTCCTCTGGATGAATATACGTGTTGATCCGTTCGTACCAGTGGACTTTTTTGTGTTCCTTCAAGTAGTCGCGAATCTCCGTATTGTACGCATTGAACAACGTAACGAACAGGATCAATCCGCCCACGACCGCAGCCAATCCGATCATGACATAAGAGTAGCGCACGTTACCGATCCATAGCATCCCGAGCACGATAAAAATGTAAATAATCGCGTTCCCGAGATCCGGCTGCATCATGACTAACAGAAAAGGCAGAAAAGCAACCGCCGCCACGACCATTACGTCGCTTCGCATGCGCAGCGGATCCCCTTGCCTTCTTCCCATCAACGCCGCGATAGCGATAATCAGGAAAAGCTTCATGACCTCCGCGGGCTGGAAGGAAACTTCGCCGAACTCAAACCAGCTGCGAGCGCCGTTCTTCTCTTCGACGAACACGAAAATAAGCAAGAGAAGAACGATCCCTAGCGCGTACCATACGTACCAAACCTTCAAGATTAGCCGGTAATCGACCAACGTCGCAAGTAAAATGACGACGAACCCCAAACCATAGAAAATTAGGGTTTTCACGTCATGGTTCGGGTATAACGGATTATTATACGTAGCGCTTCTAACCAGGATGGTGCTTATTCCCATGAACAGTATGAGAATGATGAGCATCATCCAGTCCATTTTCTTCAATCGGTTAAGCAAGTCCGATCATCCCATTCCCAAAAACTTCTTTACTTTGCGGAACACTCCTGCCTTTTCCTCTAGCTGCGACAATGGAACCGTCTCGCCCAAAATTCGCCGGGCGATGTTGCGATAAGCGATCGCAGCGCGCGAATTGACGTTCATGACCGTCGGTTCCCCGGAATTCGCCGCTTTGATGACGTGTTCGTCGTCCGGGACGATTCCGATCAGATCGATGGCAAGCACCTGACAAATGTCTTCGATCTCCAGCATATCCCCGCTTTTCATCATGTTCGGACGAATGCGGTTGATGATCAGCTTGGGAGACGGAAAGTTGCTCTTCTCCAACAGGCCGATAACCCGATCCGCATCCCTAACCGCCGCGTTCTCAGGCGTGGTCACCACGATAGCTTGAGAAGCGCCGGCAATCGCGTTGCGGAACCCTTGCTCGATTCCGGCAGGGCAATCGATGATAATATAATCGAAATCCGGCTTCAAGCTTTCGATAATTTGACGTACTTGATCCGGCGAAATGTCGTTCTTGTCTTTCGTCTGGGCCGCCGGGAGCATGTAAAGCTCATCGAACCGTTTATCCTTGATCAATGCCTGGTTTACCCGGCAGCGGCCTTCGGCTACGTCGATCAAATCGTAAATAATGCGATTCTCAAGCCCCATGACGACATCAAGGTTACGCAGGCCGATATCCGTATCCACCATGCATACCTTTTTCCCCATTATCGCCAATGCCGTGCCTAGATTGGCTGACGTCGTCGTTTTGCCGACTCCGCCTTTGCCAGAAGTGACAACGATCGCTTCTCCCATCCTTCTACACTCCTTTGAACAGCATGACTTCTTTGCGCTGACGGCTTAAGCTCGTCATTTTGTCAATGGCCATCGTGCCTTCGCGTAAGAACGCATATTCCATCCAAGGCTCGGCGGAAGTCCATTCATCCGGCGGACGGCTAATGATATCCGCGATACGCAGCTGCGTCGGCTTCATCAGCGATGCCGCGATGATCGCTTCTTCGTCTCCGTACTTGCCCGCATGCACGGTTCCTCTTAGAGCTCCTAACACATATACATCCCCGCTGCATCTGATCGTGCCGCCAGGATTGACGTCCCCAAGAAGAAGCAGATGCCCCTCGTATTCGACAGTCTGGCCGGAACGGATAATACCGGTCATCGTATGCAAAGTCGGCGCAAGCTTAAGGTTCGGATCCACCGCCGGAGGATCGCTTTCAATGGACTGAATCAGCAAATTGCCTTGCCTGCGAAGGATGGACCGGATGCGTTCCTTGTCTTCCTCTTCCAACTGCCTAGCGCCTAGCTTTATAAAAATATGGACGATTGGTCCGGTAAATTGCTGTACATGTTTATCTAGTTTCGAATTCAATTCATCCAATAGCAGGACGAAATCGCATTTGTCATCCAGTAGAAAGACGAGGCCTTCCTTTGTTCCTTTGATCGTAATGTATGATTTGCCCGTCACTGCGTCCGCTCCTCCCCACGGTATTTGAAATTCTGCTTCGAGAAGCGGAATTCCTGCCTGTCAAGCTAAACGATGCTCATTCCGGAGATTCTTCTCCCGAAGAGTGCGAAGGTTTAACCAGAAGGCGGCGAACCGGAACATACATCAGCAGCGCGATCATCAGTTGAAGCAGCACCGTCGGAGCTACTTGCCAATACAAGATGTAATCATACTCGAGGTTCGTGATCCGGAACAGCTTGTATATGGAGTAGACAATCGAATCTAGTATAATCCCGAATATAAGGACAACCCAGGCAAAGAAACCGAGCGTGAAGCTTTTTCGTTCCGCAACGAGCCCTGCCATATAACCGATCAAGCCCATTCCGAAGCCGTAAGGTCCTATCAAATATCCATAGGATAACAGGTCCTGAAGCAATCCGAAGCCGAGTCCGAACAGGAATGCGTTGTGCCGTCCCGCGAAACCCGCTACGAACAAAGTCATGATCAGGTTCAAATGGGGAAGCAATCTTTCGCTCCATTGCGGAGGAACGATCCATGGCACGATGGAATTCTCTATGATCAGCAGGACTATGCCGCACAGGATCACCCAGTTGATTCGCATGTTCACGGCTCTTCCACCTCTGGAACGACGACTACGAATACTTCCCTCAAATGATCATACTTGGCCGCGGGTTCGATAATAGCGGTGTATGTCAGACCGAAATCTCCTACCTGGCTGCTCTTGACCGTTCCGATAATGATTCCTTTGGGGAATAAACTGCCTAACCCCGAAGTGATGACCTTGTCTCCTTCGGCGGGTTTGTCGTGCTCATCGATTTTGGTCATCTGAAGCGATTGGGTTTCATCGTCGTATTCTATGATTCCGAATGATTCAGGCCTTCCTAAGAAGGTAGCCGACACTGGGGTGCCTTTGGATGAATTGGGGTCTAGGCTCGTAATCAATGTGACCGTGGAAGTAAAATTTTTGACTTTGCTTACCAATCCGACCAGACCATCGACCGTTCTGACGGCCATCTCGGGTTTAATCCCGTCTCGGCTTCCTAGATTGATCGTGATCGTTTTCTCGTACGGATTGGACGTGCTTCCTACGACTTGAGCAATCAGATAGCGGTAGTTGTCCATGTTCTTCTGTTGCTCGGTAAAATGCAACGCATCTTCCAACCGCTTGTTATCCGCTTCAAGCAAGTTGAATTTGATCTGGTCCTGCGTATACTGGGCTACCGTCTGGCGTAACTGCTCGTTTTCCTTATATACATCGGAAAGCCGGCCGAGGTCGCGGAAGAAATCCGCGACCGCTCCGACCGGCCGGTATAAAGCTCCTTGCACTGTCCCAAAGGCATCATTGAGAAATTTCTCCGGCCAGGTCAAGCGAGTTCGGCCCATCGTAAATCCCATGAGAGCAATAAATACGATAAGCCCGATCATGAGGATAAACAATCGCTTGTTGCGCATTAATCGAAAGATCCCGCTCACCTGCTTTCCCGTCCTAAACTTAACCTCTCTGAATTATCACTGTATTAGCGTCCAGATCGGGAAGCTCCGCCTTTGGACTTGAAGAGATGAATGTTCTCGAGAGCCCTTCCCGTACCGATCGCAACGCAATCAAGCGGGTTCTCCGCCACCAATACAGGCATTCCCGTCTCGCGAGCCAGCATCTTGTCCAAATTGCGAAGCAAAGCTCCGCCGCCCGTCAATACGATACCCCGATCCATAATATCCGCGGACAGTTCCGGAGGACACTTCTCGAGCGTCACCTTAACGGCGTCGATGATCGAGTTCACGGTATCCGACAACGCTTCCGTGATTTCATCGGAAGTAATAGCCAACGTCTTGGGCAGCCCGGAGACAAGATCCCGTCCGCGAATTTCGATGGATTCGACTTTGTCCAGCGGCATCGCCGAACCGATCTCCATCTTCAATTGCTCGGAAGTTCTCTCCCCGATCATCAAATTGTACAACCGTTTAATGTACGCGATAATCGCATCGTCCATTTCATCGCCCGCAACGCGAATCGATTTGCTGGTTACGATGCCGCCTAGCGAGATCACCGCGACTTCCGTCGTTCCGCCCCCGATATCGACGACCATGCTTCCCATCGGTTCCCATACCGGCAAATCCGCTCCGATAGCGGCCGCAAAAGGCTCTTCGATAATGTAAGCTTCGCGTGCGCCGGCTTGCTTCGTGGCATCTTCTACGGCGCGTTTCTCAACGGCCGTAATTCCGGACGGGACGCAAACATCACGTTCGGATGGCGCGGAAACAGCGACCGCGGCTTCTGAGCGCGACGGATGAAATATTTGATCATCGTGGCCGTCGTTTCGAAATCGGCGATAACCCCGTCCTTCATCGGACGAATGGCAACGATATTCCCGGGCGTGCGTCCGATCATTTTTTTGGCATCGGATCCGACCGCTTCGATTTTCTTTGTATCGGTACGCAGAGCGACCACTGACGGTTCTCTGACGACGATTCCTTTACCTTTGATATAAACCAACGTGTTTGCGGTTCCAAGATCGATTCCCAGATCCCGCGTAAATCCTCCTACCATTCCGCTACCTCCTGCTTTGACCGCGACTGCTATGTTGACGCCTCAAGATGCGTGTCAGTCGTCGGGACAATCCTTATTATTATATTACAAGCAACCCATCTCCTTCAAACTTATAAAGCGATTGTCACCGATTACCAAATGGTCGAGAAGCTCTATCCCGATCAAGTGTCCGGCTTCCCCTAATCTCTTAGTAAGCTGAATGTCCTCCGCGCTCGGAGTCGGATCTCCGCTCGGATGGTTGTGAGCGCAGAGGATCGAAGCGCTGCTGCGCCTGATGGCCGCTTTGAACACTTCTCTTGGATGGACGATAGAAGCGTTCAGGCTGCCGATGGATAACGTTTGGCGACCGATAACTTGATTCTTGGTATTAAGGAACAAACATACGAAATGCTCTTCCCTGTGATGCCTGAGTTCTTCCATTAGAAGATCGGCCGCATCCTGAGGGCTCGTGATCTTAACCATTTCCGGCAACCTGGAACGGGCTATCCTTCTCCCGAGCTCAAGAGAGGCTTGAAGCTGCAAAGCCTTCGCCGGTCCGATTCCGTGAATTTGCGTCAACTCTTCCCAATTTTTTTCCGCCAATCGCCTAAGCCCGCCGCTCTCGTTAATAATACGTTGGGCAAGATGAATCGCGGATTCGTTGGACGTGCCCGTCCGAATCAATATAGCCAGCAATTCCGCGTGACTGAGCGCCTCTGCGCCGTATCTCTGCATGCGTTCCCGCGGCCGTTCCTCGGAAGGGATTTCTCGCAGTCGGAAGGATCGTTGTTCCACGTCGTTAACCTACCCTCGAATGCCGCGTCGGCCGCGGAATTGGCTTCGTCGTTCATGGCACCGTAATTTCGAATTGTTCCAATAGAACCGCTAAGAGAGAAACAGGCAAACCCACGACGTTGAAATAATCGCCTTCGATAGATTCGACGAGCAGGGAGCCGATCTCTTGAATCCCGTATGCCCCGGCCTTGTCCATAGGCTCGCCGGTAGCGACGTATCTGGAAATTTGGCCGGCCGATAACGGCCTCATGGACACTTTCGTTACGCGATGGGAAGTTACCGTCTTCCCGTCGGAAACCCGAAGGCACGTCACCCCGGTGTAAACCTCGTGCGTTGCTCCGGAGAGCTTGCCGAGCATTTCTCTGGCATCGTGCTCGTCTCTAGGTTTTCCCATCACTTGACCGTTCAACACGACGATCGTATCGCTGCCTACGATAATAGACGATTGTTCCGCCGGATTAGTTAAATCTTTTTTCACGGCTAACGCTTTGCGCAATGAAAGTCCTTCGACGATCTCCTCGGGAGACCATTCCGTCGGAGTTTCTTCGGAAACTTGGCTAGGCATTATTCGCACCGGCAACCCCAGCAATGAAATCAATTCTTGCCTGCGGGGCGAAGAAGAAGCTAGTACGAGATGCTGCGTAACGGACTGCATGTTGTCACGATTCCTTTCGCATTACATTTTGCGATACAGCCATATCGCGACGATAGCGCCTATCACGCTTAACAAGCTAAAGTTAATGCTTAAGTTCAAGCTGTACTTAATGACTGACAAATCCGCTGCCGGAGACCAACTGACCTTGATCGCGCGAGTTAAAAAGGTGAGTCCGGGAACTTCCTGAAGCCAGACGGCCACCAACGCTCCGGCAAGTACTCCCAAGAAAATAAACAGCACCAATATCCATCCGTTTTTCTTCATGATTCTCCGTCTCCCACCATTTTTTGACACCCGTCTACTCATTATACGTTCCTCGGACAAGTCACACAACGTATAAAACAAAGACAGCCCCAAGGTTGCAGGCTGCCCCGTTCTAAAGTCCCGAGTACGAATTATGAACCGTTCCTATCCTAGGTCGCCGCTTGAAAAAAGGGAGCGCATATGTCTGTCCGCGAGCAAGGCTGCCATCACGGAGGACTGCACGTTCCATAGGTGATATCGCGATGGCTTGCGATTAAACTCCGTCATCGAGAGCATCGCCGATTGAATTCCTTTCACGATAGCTTCCGCATCCTCCGCCGTCTTGCCGTTTAACTTGTCGGCCGCCGGAATAGTTTCCACCCATGCCCGACGCGAATTCTCTAAGGAATCAAGATCCGCTTCTCCTAATCGCTGAGGCAGCTTGTCTTGCAAGCCGATAGCCGATATTTGCGCCAGCTTCCGGATCATTCCGGCGCTCGCGTTCATAAATTCAACGTCTTCTTCGGAGAGCGTTGTTGCAGGAACCGACTGTTCGTCTCCCCCGATAGGCTTAATGTAAATCTCGGTATCCGGCATCTGCGCGGCGAGCAGCTCCGCTTCATCCCGCGACCTTGCCGTCCCGACGTACACCCGATATCCGTCGCTCGTTTCCGACGCGTGGGCAAGCCCCTTTTCTTGCAGTTGCTTGACCGCCGTCTCCATGCTCTCTTCGCTTTGAAACACGCCGTACTGAAGCATGTAGTAAACGTCGGTTTTCAATTCCGTATTAGAGGCGTTAACGGAATTTCCGGCGTTCTCCTCGGCAACGGGAGTCGCGGCAGACGGTACGTCGGATTGTTCAGGCTCGCGGGAAACAGGCGGCGCGCTTCCCGGAGTATCGGTTTGGCTGGACGAAGCCTGCACGGGCAGTTGCGCAGCCGTTCCCGATTTGCCGGGAAACAACGGTTCCCCCGTGAATAGGCTAAGGACCATATATCCGAACAGGGCCCCCGTGCCAACGGCCGCGGCGACGGACAGGAAAACCCTGCCCCAAGACGGATTCTCTTCTCGAACGTTTGGCGTGCGGCTATACCATTCAGCATGCCGCAAGTCCTCCTGCCCGAATTCCGGCGTTTCCCTGCTCCAAATGTCTTCGGAAGTTTCGTCAATCGTAATTTCTCTCCGGAAATATTCGGGCTTGCGGGCAATTGGATTGTCGATGATCGGTACGGAGGGAACGAGCGATTGGACAGTCGGATAGTCGGATTCCTTGGCGGGTTCCGTTCTGCGAATGATTTCCTCCAAAGCATGTATATCGTCTTGATAAGGACTATTCCAGGCCGTAAGTACTTCTTCGGTTACGGGCTCTGCCTTTTCCGCGTCGAGCTCGACGGTTCGAAGGGTCGGCTTCGCCGATCCTTTCGGTTTCACCGGCGGCTCGAAACGAATGGTCATCCTTGCTTTCGGTTGTTGCATGCGGAGTCTCCCCTTGTCCCTCAATCTAGTAATTAGAATATGAGAGGATAGAGAGAAATATGATCGGCTCCGCACTATGTTATGCTGGCTATTTTTCTCCTTCTAGCTAGGTAAGACATGCATGCCGCTATTCTCGCGATATGTCTACGAGGTTGCTGAATAACGGCACGTGGTGCCGCTATGCTCGCGCTATGTCCACGAGGTTGCTGAATAACGGCACGTGGTGCCTCTATGCTCGCGATATGTCCACGCGGTTGCCGAATAACGGCACGCCGTGCCGCTAATGCTAGCGCTACGTGTCCACGAGGTTGCTGAATAACGGCACGTGGTGCCGCTATGCTCGCGCTATGTCCACGTGGTTGCCGAATAACGGCACGCCGTGCCGCTATGCTAGCGCTATGTCCACGCGGTTGCCGAATAACCGAAACGGGATGAAGAAAGGGTCTCCCCATTCTCCATCCCGTTTCAGTTGGCGACTCGACCTACTCAGCGCTGCGTTCGCGCTATGTCCACGCGGTTGCCGAATAACGGCACGCCGTGCCGCTAATGCTAGCGGTCTATGTCCACGAGGTTGCTGAATAACGGCACGTGGTGCCGCTATGCTCGCGCTATGTCCACGTGGTTGCCGAATAACGGCACGCCGTGCCGCTATGCTAGCGCTATGTCCACGCGGTTGCCGAATAACCGAAACGGGATGAAGAAAGGGTCTCCCCATTCTCCATCCCGTTTCAGTTGGCGACTCGACCTACTCAGCGCTGCGTTCGCGCAGAATGCGAGACAACTCGACCGCCGTCTTCCAAATATCCCCCGCCCCCATCGTCAGTACGAGATCCCCCGGAGCCACGCGCTCGGCGAGCTGATCCCGAACTTCTTCCTTGGTCGGAACGTAACTGACGTTGGAATTGCTATTCTGGGCGATCAATTCCACCAGCTTGCGGGAATTGACCCCTTCGATTCTTTGCTCGCCGGCCGGCGAATAAATGTCGGTAATGATGACTTCATCCGCACCCGCGAAAGCTCTGCTGAACGCATCCAGCAAGAAGAACGTCCTTGTATATCGCTGAGGCTGGAATACCGCGATAATCCGCTTGCCGGTAGCTTTGGCCGCTTGAATCGTCGCTTCGATTTCCGTCGGGTGATGGGCGTAATCGTCGATGACGAGCATGTCCTTCACTTCGCCGAGCACGTGAAACCGGCGTTTCGCGCCGCGGAACTCGCGAATCGCTTCCGCGATCGCTTCGAATGCAGCTCCCGCTTCCAAGCAAACGATAAGCGTCGCAAGCGCGTTATATACGTTATGTTTGCCCGGCACCGACAACGTTACGGTACCGAGGACATCGGCACGATGGCTAACGGTAAATGTCGCGCAGCGATCGCCCAGTTGAACATCGGTAGCCCGATATTCGGCATCCTCGGATTGCATGCCGTACGTGATGACTCTTTGTCCGCCGACTTGAGGCAGAAGCTCCCGAACGTTCTCGTCGTCTACGCACACGACGGCGCAGCCTTCCGGCTTGATGTTGCGCAGGAACGAGACGTAAGCTTCTTTAAGCTTATTGAAGTCTCCATCGTAATTTTCCAGATGGTCGGCTTCGATGTTCGTCACGACGCCGACGGCGGATTCGTACTGTAAGAACGAGCCGTCGCTCTCGTCGGCTTCGGCCACGACGAACCGGCTTTTGCCTGCTTTGGCGTTCGTTCCGACGTTCACGATCTCTCCGCCGATAATATAGGTCGGATCCAAGCCGCAGATTTCCATGACCAACGCGATCATGGAAGATGTAGTCGTTTTGCCATGCGCGCCTGCAACCGCAATTCCCGTACGGGAATTGAGCAGACGGGCTAACATCTGCGCCCGATGCAAGATCGGGATGTTTAACTGTTCGGCTTCCTGCCGTTCGACGTTGTCCTTGGACAACGCCGTTGAATAAACGACCAGATCAGCGCCCCGGACATGCTCCGGTTCGTGACCAATATAGATTTGTGCCCCTTTGGCCGCCAGCTTGTCGGTCAGTTCTTGGCGTACCACATCGGAACCGGACACTTGATAACCCATCTCCAGCATGACCCGGGCGATGGCGCTCATTCCATATCCTCCGATGCCGATAAAATGCACGTGTTCAGCGGTCCGCAACAACGCTTCACCAGCCTTTTTCAGATTTCGTTCCATGGAGCACCCACGATCTAACGTCGGCAATCAAATACAGAGTGCCCGTAATGACGTTTAGAGGTTGCTCGGCTTTAGACGATGCGGAAGCTTCCTTCAGAAGCTCCAGAGCACGGCGCCAATCCGGCTCCACGATGACATTGCGCGGCCGTCCGAGCTCGGAACGCAGCTTTTCGGCGACGTCGGCCAGGTCGGCGGCGTTCATTTTTTTATGAAAATCGGGTTCCGTAATCACAAGCGTATCCACCATTGGTAGTATATGCCGCAGGGAATGCTCATGATTCTTATTTGGCATCATTGCCATCATCACATTTAATTGATCGAACTTGTAAATATCCCGAAGAGCGTGGCTCAGAGCTTCCATTCCTTCGGGATTGTGCGCGCCGTCAATTAGAATTCTCGGATCATGGGACACCATCTCCAGCCGACCCGGCCATGCCGTATTCTTAAGCCCGGCGGCAAGGTCCTCGTCGTCCACGATCAATGCATAATATTGCCGCAGCACTTCCAAGGCCATCACCGCGGTGGCGGCATTCGTAATCTGATGCGCTCCGTTCATCGTCACCGTTAAAGATTGTAAAGCACGGAACGGTCCTTGAAAAGAAAACTTTTGCTCATTTTCCGCTATGGCTGATTTCTCGTAAGAGAATTCGTCCCCCAGCAAGTACAGGGTCGCTTTGCGCGCTTTTGCCGACTCTCTGACGACATCTATGACTTCGCGTTGCGAAACCGCGGACACGACAGGAACGCCGGATTTAATGATCCCGGCTTTTTCCTTTGCAATATCGACTAACGTCGGTCCGAGCACGTCCATATGGTCATGGCCTACGTTCGTAATGACGCTCACGATAGGAGTTACGATGTTCGTAACGTCTAATCGGCCGCCTAGTCCGGTTTCCCACACGACGAAATCCGGAAAAGCGACGGTCCCGTAATAAAGCAACGCCAACGCGGTCGTCACCTCGAACATCGTCGGCGATCCCCACTCGGTACGGGCCATCTCCTCGACGGCGGGTTTTAGCCGATTGGCCAACCGTACCAAATCTTCGTCTCCGATATCTTGCCCGTTATATTGGAGGCGATTGGAATAGGAAGTGAGGTACGGAGAAGTGAAGGTCCCCACGTCGTATCCGCTCTGCCTGAGCACGCTCGTAAGATAAGCGCAAACCGAGCCTTTGCCGTTCGTCCCGGCCACATGGATAAACTTCAATCTCCGCTCGGGGTGATTGAAGCTTTCCATCAGCTGCTTAATTCTATCCAAGCCCGGCCGGATACCGAAGGCAGTAAGGCCCGTAATCCAAGCCATGGCTTCTTCGGCGCTTCGAAGAGCCTCCGATGGAGAGATGCCGTCTTTATTCATGCCGCTCATCTCCTCCGTCATCCTTGAAGCTCGGCGATTCTGGCCAGTACTTTATCCCGTTTTTCCTTATAATCCTGGCCTTTGGCGCGTTCCTGCTCCACGACGTGAGCCGGCGCCTTGGCGATATAACCTTCGTTGGACAGCTTCTTCTCCACGCGTTCTACTTCCGCGTTTAAGTTGTCTACTTCCTTGGTTAGACGCGCGATTTCCTGTCCGATGTCGATGAGCCCCGCAAGCGGGAAGAAAAGCTCCGCTCCGGTAATAATCGCCGTCATCGCTTTGTCGGGAGGCGTCAATGCGCGATCGAGCGTATAAGACGACGTGTTGCAGAAACGTTGAACGTAAATTTCGTTGCGGAGGAATATTCCCTCTTCCGCTTCGCCTGTCGGTTTCAGCAGCAGCTCGATTTTTTTGCCCGGGGACACGTTCACTTCCGCTCGGACGTTGCGAACGGCGCGGATGGCTTCCATCAATAGTTCCATCTCTTTGAGCGAGTTCGCCGCTTCGAAGTCGGCGCGATATTCCGGCCATGCGGACAGCATGATCGTCTCGCCCGGCTCATGAGGCAAATGCTGCCAAATCTCTTCGGAGAGATACGGCATGAACGGGTGCAACAAGCGCAACGTGCGATCAAGCACGTAGGCAAGGACGGATTGAGTGCTGCGCTTAGCCGCCGGATTGTCTCCGTACAGCGTAAGCTTCGAGAACTCGATATACCAATCGCACAGGTCATCCCAGATGAAATTATAGAGCAACCGGCCTGTTTCCCCGAACTCGTAGCTCTCCATCAACCGGGTAATATCCCGGGCGGTTTCGTTCAAGCGGTGAAGAATCCAACGATCCGCCGTCGACAACTCGCCGCTAAGGTCGATCTGTTCGTAGGTGAACCCTTCAAGGTTCATGAGGGCAAACCGGGACGCGTTCCATATTTTGTTCGCGAAATTACGCGCTTGCTCGACCTTCTCGAACCGGAAACGCAAATCCTGTCCCGGAGTGCTGCCCGTGGAGATCATGAAACGCATCGCGTCCGCGCCGTACTTCTCGATCACTTCCAGCGGATCGACCCCGTTGCCCAGCGATTTGGACATTTTGCGTCCTTCCGCGTCGCGGACGAGTCCGTGAATGAGGACGTCCTTGAACGGAATTCGATCCGTGAATTCAAGCGCGGTGAAAATCATTCGGGCAACCCAGAAGTAAATGATGTCATACCCCGTTACGAGTACGCCGGTCGGATAATAATTTTTCAAATCGTCGCTGTCTTCCGGCCATCCCAATGTAGAGAACGGCCATAGCGCCGAGCTGAACCACGTATCGAGAACGTCGTTGTCTTGTTTCCACGGGGAATCCGGCTGGTCCGCTCCTTCCGGAGCTTCCGCGCCGACGTGGATTTCGCCCGTCGTCTCGTGATGCCATGCCGGAATCCGATGGCCCCACCAGAGCTGGCGGGAAATACACCAGTCGCGAACGTTCTCGATCCAGTGCAAATAAATTTTCTCGAAGCGATCCGGAACGAAGTTCACGCCCTGTCCCGATTTCTGCGATTCGATCGCTTTCTCGGCGAGCGGCTTCATATTCACGAACCATTGCGTGGACAAATAAGGTTCGACGACCGCGCCGGAACGCTCGCTGTGGCCGACTTGGTGGACATGGTCCTCGATTTGGATGCAGATTCCTTGCTCTTGCATATCTTTCACGATCGCCTTGCGGCAATCCGCGCGATCCAGTCCTTGGTACGGGCCCGCATGCTCGTTCATGCGTCCGCCTTCGTCCATGACCGTAATCTGAGGAAGATCGTGCCGCGCGCCTACTTCGAAATCGTTAGGATCGTGGGCAGGCGTAATTTTGACCGCGCCGCTTCCGAATTCCTTCTCGACGTATTCGTCTCCGATAATCGGTATTTCCCGATTTACGATCGGAAGCAGAATCATGCGCCCGATGAGATGCTTGTAACGCTCGTCTTCCGGATGAACGGCAACCGCCGTATCGCCGAGCATCGTCTCCGGTCTCGTGGTCGCCACCGTAATATGGCCGCTGCCGTCCGCGAGCGGATAACGCAAGTGATACAAATGCCCGTTTACTTCTTTATATTCGACCTCGATATCCGAGAGCGCGGTACGAGCCGCCGGATCCCAGTTGATGATTCTTTTGCCGCGGTAGATAAGGCCTTTATCGTACAATCGAACGAACACTTCGCGCACGGCTTTGGAAAGCCCCTCGTCCAAAGTGAAGCGCTCGCGCGAATAGTCGAGGCTAAGTCCCATTTTGGACCACTGGTCGCGGATCGTCCCCGCATAATGCTCTTTCCACTCCCATACCTTGTCGAGGAAAGCTTCGCGCCCTAGATCGTAGCGGCTCTTTCCTTCTTCGCGAAGCTTCTGCTCCACTTTGGTCTGCGTGGCGATACCCGCGTGATCGGTGCCCGGCAGCCATAACGCATCGAAGCCCTGCATCCGCTTAAAGCGAATGAGGATATCTTGCAGCGTAAAATCCAAGGCATGGCCGATGTGCAGCATACCGGTTACGTTCGGGGGAGGGATCACGATGGTGTATTTAGGAGCGTCCGGACGACGTCCGGCTTGAAAATAACCATTGCTCAGCCAATGATCGTACCATTTGCGTTCAGCGCTTGTAGGATCATAGGTCGTCGGCATTTCGACGTTAAGGCGTTCTTGGGATTCGGACATGAGTGACACTACCTCCATAAGACGTCAATTCGGCTTTACCGAGAAATATTCCTCGTAAAGATGCTTAAAAAAACACAAAAACCTCCCGTCGCAAAGGACGAAAGGTAAACTTCCGTGGTACCACCTTCGTTCCGTTCGGCATCATTACCCGTAACGGCACTCGTTGCAAGATAACGGTTGCTACCGTCCAGCTCTACAGGATCGTCCCGAAACGGACGATTATTCAAGCAGGAAACTCCAGGGCGACTTGCAGCAGCGTGTTGTCCTGCGGAACCTCGCAGCGCCGTATTTACCGGCGGTTCCGCTCTCTGAAGGGTTAAACTGCCTGCTCTTCCCTATCCGTGTCTTTCTTACCTATTCTACCCGCCGTCCGTGGGAGAGTCAATACGGATGGAATCTCAAGACATATGGTGGTTTGAAGCTTGTCCCAATACTTCTATCAGCTTATGCAAAATCACGGTCTCCATTCCCCTTATTTCGTGCAGGCTTTCTTCCACCATCAAGAATAAGTTTTGGACTCGCGCGGCGGGAAAGGGGGAATCGTCGGTTTGCGCCATCGCGTCTCTCAAATAAAGATTCCGCATCGACATCGCCTTCTTAGCTACCTCTTTATATGCCGCGATGAGCTCGTCGGAATCGGTTAAATAGCCTTCCCTCTTCATATAGTCGAGGCGATCGACCATCGTTTTCTTATGCTCCCATAGAATGTGTAGCTGCCGGATGTCCGCCCTTCTCTTTAGAGTGGGATCTTCCCTGCTGACAAAATCGAAATACTTCAGCAAGCTGTCGTACACTTCGACGCCCAGAACGTCTTGCTCCGGATTGCGATTGATCCGGTTCTCGTCCGTATCCGCGCGTAAGTAATCTTGCAATTGATTGACAACGGAACGCATATCGAAATGATAACGATAGTTAGCATTGAACTTGAACAGGTAAGTACCTTGCTCCCCCACTTGCCCGTTTTGGATAAGCTCGGACAATGAGCCGTAAGCGCGGTCCAAATCATCGAACGAAACCATGTGATCCCCGTAAATCCCGAATTTATCGAAGCCTTGGCAATAGAAATGCTTACCGAAATCATATCCGTAAATGAGAAGGTGATGCGGTAACCGATAGGAGCCGAAAGCGTGGCTATGCGGAATCCATTGCTCGTCGATGAATACGTCAGGGTAATACCCCTCCTCAAGCGCCTCTACGCAAAAGGAGGACATCGACTTTAATCCGAGCATTCGGAATACCTCGACTCCCAGCTTGCGGTAATGCAGGAAGGGGTTATTATTATCGAACTCGGAACGTCCGCCCCTGTAAAAATCGAAAAAAAACTCTTCCCCGTTTTCAATGAATCGTCGGTTTCCGCTAAGTTGGATGAAGTTGCCGTAAAACCATGGTTGCGTATCCTTGTAGCTCGAAGTAATGCCGAGCGTATGCGCCCAACGTAACAATCCGACGATCGGAGGCTTGCCAATTGGCAGTTTCATAGAACGAGCACTCTCCTTTAAATTAAGAAGATCTCCTTGATATTCGCGAAATGACGCACTGAATAGGGAAAACCGGATTCGTTATTCTTAACCGTTGCGATGGATTTGTTGCGAGAGAGGAGATGAAACCAAGAGGAATGGAAGAAGCTCTGACTTCATTCTAGCAAAAAGATTCATGGGCGAAGGGCGAAAATCCCACAAGGAAGTGCCCTAATTCAATCACGTTTGCGGACAAGCCAAAAGACCGATCCTCGTCGAATGGAATCGAGGATCGGCCTTATTGTTTATTACGGAATGTAGAGGACTTGCCCTTCGGATAAGTAAGGTTCGTGCAATCTGTTATAGAGCTGAAGCTCCCGCGGCTGGACATTGTATCTATTCGCGATGAGTTCGAGCGTTTCCTCGCGTTGAACGATGCACAATCTCACTTTGCGGAACGATTGCGCGGGAGCGTTATTCAAGAATAACCGGGTCCATTCCAGCTCGTCGCCGGTACTTTGCGCCGAATTGCTCGCCAGCTGAGCCTTTTCTTCCGCCTGCGCGGCCTCTTGGATGCGCAGCTCCGCTTCTCTCTTCGCTCCCTTGTCGCCTAATTGGGACAGCAGCCCGACCCCGAATGGTTGCTGTTGCTGTTGTTGCAGTGCCGGGGCGGTGTCAAGCGCTTTGCCTCCAAGCGCTACCTTCAAATCCGGTTTTGGCTCCGCTTCGATTACCGCCTCTTGGGCCAAGGTTAATTCAAGTTCCGGAACAACCTCCGCTTCTTCCAGCCGTTCCTTCGTCACATCGCCCCACGGAGAGGACGCTTGCGCTTCGTTCACGGCTTCCGCCGACTGCTCCTGCGGAAGATCCGCTTCTTCTCTGGATTGTTCCGAGTGCTGAAACATGGACAGCCAACCGCTTTCCTTGGCGTTGTCTTGGACTTCATTCAGGTCCGCCGCGGACTGCGGCTCCAACGATTCCTCGCGCTCCTGTTCAATGAGCTGCTCGACATATTCGGGTGCATAATCGCCTGCCGGGAATGAGCCCGGATTTTCGTCTTCTAACCCGCCCCCTGCTTGCGGAAACCTTCCCGGCTCGGTCAGCTCGATCTCGTCGGTATCCGATCGGGCTTGGTGCACGACGGTAAAGCTGTCGTCCCTCCATATCGGACTTTCCGCCGACTGGACCTGCAACCCTCGCAACGCTAATACGCCCGTAACGTTTAACGAACGCGACGTCAGCAAATCGACATCGAAATTATCGATCTCCACGGCAAGTTCTTCCACGTTCTGAATCCGATTCAGCGGCAACGAGATTTCTACTGGTATCCAATGCTCCAGCTGGCTCGCGCCGGCGACGTCCTGAGACCGGTAAATTCCGGACAGCAACAGATGGCCCCTTAACAGGACCTGATCATCTTGAGGCAGCGCCTGCATATGGGGCACCAATTCGATTTCTTCCAGCTCTTCAATTGCGGCTACATCGTCTGGCAGATGCACACGTTCGTAAATATCGAATCGTAACCCGTTCAACTGGTCAGTCACGACGAAGTCCTCCTTTCGGCATAAGCCCCCGATCGCATAGACCGGGGTCCTTTACAATTCACTAATTATCTATATGCCGTGGTTAGTCGGGCATGACTGAAAAAGCAAACAACCCCTTGGATTTTGGCTGGTGGAAGAAGTACTCGTGGCGGATTTAACACGTCTCGATCGGGTTATTTCGATCGGGGGAGGTACTTTAGGCGGATTTAACACGACTCACTCGGGTTATTTCGATCGGGGGAGGTACTTTAGGCGGATTTAACACTACTCACTCGGGTTATTTCGATCGGGGAGACACTTTAGGCGGATTTAGCACGACTCACTCGGGTTTTTTCGGCGGATGCAAGCGCACCCCTTGCCATCAAAATGACAAGGGGTGCGCTTGTGGCAATAAATTATCCTTTTTCCAACGCCGCCCTGTGCGCCGCGATCGTCTGATCGATGTCGTCTTCGGAATGCGCGGTAGAAACGAACCAACCTTCGAAGGGCGAAGGAGCGATGTTTACGCCATTGTCCAGCAGCCTGCGGAACACGGTGCGGAACCGTTCCGAATTCGCGGTTTTGGCAACGTCGTAGTTAATGACATGCTTGTCCGTGAAGAACGGACAAACCATCGAGCCTACGCGGTTAATGGTCATAGGGATGCCCGTCTCCCGAGCATTGCGTTCAAGCCCCGCCTGCAGGCGAACGGACAATCTCTCCAGAAGCTGGTAAGCTTCCTCCGTCATTAGTTTAAGCGTCGTATATCCCGCTGCCATCGCCAGCGGATTGCCCGATAACGTTCCGGCTTGATAGATCGGTCCGACCGGAGCCATCTGCTCCATGATTTCCCTCCGGCCGCCGTATGCTCCGACCGGCAAGCCTCCCCCGATAACCTTGCCCAAGCAGGTCAAATCCGGAGTAACCCCGTACAGTCCTTGCGCGCAGTTCATATGGACGCGGAAACCGGTCATGACTTCGTCGAAAATGAGGAGACTTCCGTAGCTGGCCGTCAGTTCCCGCAAGCCGGATAGAAATCCCGGCAATGGCGGAACGACGCCCATGTTGCCCGCGATCGGCTCGACGATAACCGCCGCGATCTCCTCTCCGTAACGCTCGAACGCCAGCTTAACGGATGCAAGATCATTATAAGGAACCGTTAGCGTATGAGAGGCGACGCTCTCGGGCACGCCAGGGCTGTCGGGCAAACCCAACGTCGCAACGCCTGAGCCCGCTTTGATGAGCAAGCTGTCCGCATGGCCATGGTACGAGCCTTCGAACTTCAATATTTTACTCCGTTTCGTATACCCCCGAGCCAATCTTAACGCGCTCATCGTCGCTTCCGTCCCGGAATTGACCATCCTAACGATCTCGACGGAAGGAACCCGCTCGCACACGAGCTCGGCCATCAACGTTTCCAGTTCGGTAGGCGCTCCGAAGCTTGTCCCCTTTTCGGCGGTCCGTTTAATCGCTTCGACCACTTCAGGGTGGGCGTGTCCCGCGATCAACGGTCCCCATGAGAGGACGTAATCGATATACGTCTGGCCGTCTATATCCGTAATTCGGCTGCCTTCGCCCTTCTCTATGACCAGAGGCGTCAAACCGACGGACTTAAAAGCCCGAACGGGACTGTTAACCCCTCCGGGTATGACATGTTTCGCACGTTCAAAGGCCGCCTTAGAGCGGGTTTCCACGCGTTTTCGATGATTTTCGCTCATTTTCGTCACGTCCCTACTATCAGAATTGGAAATGGCTGTGGTAAACTTAGGACAAATAATCGTACTTATCGTACTTTAGTAGAGCAGGAGAGATACCGATGATCGAATGGCTGAAAAAAGTATCGCTGTTTGACAACTTAAACGACGAACAGCTCGAGCACATTCTTAGAATATCCCACAGACGCAGTTTGGCCGCAGGAACGACTCTTTTTCACGAAAAAGAAATGGGTTTGACCTTCTACGTCGTTCTAAGCGGATCCATTAAACTGTTTACGAGGAGCAATACCGGCGAAGAGAAGATCCTCTCTCTCGTCAATAGCGGCGAAAGCTTCGGCGAACTGTCGCTGCTCGACGGACGTCCGCGCTCCGCTACGGCGCAAACGCTGGAACCGACCACCGTGCTCGAGCTCTCCAGCGAGCAGTTCATGGACTTGCTGCAGGCGCACTTCGATATAACCCGCGGTATCTTGGCCGAGCTCTGCCGGAGATTGCGTACGACGAACGAGCACGTGAACGATCTGACTTTCCTCGACGGACGTACCCGGGTACTCAAAAACTTGATCGCTCTAGCCAACAAGAACGGCAAGAGGGACGGGAATATCATCTCCATCCCGGTGTCGCTTAATTACGACGAGCTTGCCCAGATGGCCGGCGTAACCAAAGCCGTATTATCCGAAGTCATTCGCGAATTGGAATCTCGCGGAGTTCTGCAGTTCGGCATCAACGAATACAAACTGAATTTATTAAAGCTTCGGGGCTAACCGCCTCAAATGCCTTGCAACCAGCGCGCGGCATCTTTGGCGTGATAAGTAATAATCAAATCCGCTCCCGCGCGTTTCATTCCGGTTAACGTCTCCAGCACGATCGCCTTCTCGTCGATCCACCCCTGCATAGCCGCCGCTTTCACCATCGAATATTCCGCGCTCACGTTGTAGATGACGATCGGCACGGAATAACGGTCTCTCAGCATTCTAACGACGTCGAGATAAGCAAGCCCCGGTTTCACCATGAGGAAATCCGCTCCCTCGTCCGCATCGGATTGAGCTTCCCTTAGCGCTTCGCGCGCATTGCCCGGATCCATTTGATAAGTCTTGCGGTCCCCGAATTGCGGCGAAGAATGCGCAGCTTCGCGGAACGGTCCATAATACGCGGAAGAATATTTCACCGAGTAAGACATAATCGGCGTATTCGAGAAGCCCGCTTCATCCAGTCCTTGGCGTATGGCCGCTACGAAACCGTCCATCATATTGGAAGGAGCGATAATATCGGCACCAGCCCGAGCTTGGGAAACCGCGGTTTGCGTCAGAAGGGCGAGCGATTCGTCGTTATCGATCACCGCTCCGCACTCCGTCGTATGAACGACGCCGCAATGTCCATGATCCGTATATGCGCACAAGCAAGTGTCGGCAACGACGACAAGCTCGGGATATGTCGCTTTGATTTGCCGAATGGCCTTCTGGACGATTCCGTTGTCATCGTATGCGGAAGTGCCTCTCGGATCTTTGCGGTCGGGAACCCCGAATACGAGAACCGACTGAATCCCTAGACCGACAATGTCAGCTAACTCTTGATCCACCGTATCCAACGACCAATGGTAAACGCCCGGCATCGACGTAATTTCCTCTTTAATCCCCGAGCCTTCCGTTATGAAGATCGGAGCGATGAAATCGTTGACCCCGATGCTTGTTTCTCTGATCAGATTACGCAGTCCGGCAGTGCCTCTCAGTCTGCGATGCCGGTCAAAAGTTATAGCCATGATGTTAATCCCCTTTCGTCATGCGTCTTCTATCCACCAACGCCTCCACTAAGCCGTCAATCGTATATTTCTCTGGAACGACCGTCACCGTTAGACCATGTTCCTTGGCCGTCTGGGCGGTAACCGGCCCAATGCAGGCGATCTCAACGTTTCGCAAGGCTTCGGCCGGATTGCTCACTCCTAATTGCCGCAACGCTTCCATCAAATTAACGACCGTCGAAGAGCTTGTGAACGTAATGACGTGGATCTCTCCGTTCTCCAGCATCTCCGGAAGCCATAGATCCTTGGGCGCCGACAGAACGGTATGGTAGACGTCGAGCTCGACAACTCGAACTCCCCGTTCCTTCAATTCCTTAGGCAGCGTTTCCCTTGCCAGATCTCCTCTAGGAAGGAGTGCGAGCTGTCCCGGGGCGATAACCCCGTCCAAGCTATCCAATAACCCTTCGGCGCGGAAGCTCTCCGGCAGCAGATCGGCGCGAATCCCCCGATCTCTAAGCGCATCCGCCGTCTTCGGTCCAACCGCGGCGAACTTCGCTTTATGGAATCGGCGAATATCGACTCCATACCGGTCTAGCCAGCGGAAAAAATATTCCACTCCGTTAACGCTCGTCAGCATAACCCAATCATAAGCTTCCGCCTGCGCCAAAGCCTGTTCGATCTCCTGCAGTTGTTCCGGTTTCTCCGGCAGCTTCATTTCGATTACGGGATATTCGTAGGTTTCTCCGCCTAGATCGTCTATCTTCGCAAGCAAATCGCTAGCCTGCGAACGAGCGCGGGTAATGAGAATTCTCTGCCCGAATAAAGGCTTTTTTTCGATCCAAGATAACGTTTCCCGCTGGCGCACGACGTCGCCTACGACAATGACCGCGGGCGGCTTCAAGTTCGCTGCCTTGACCCGTTCCTCGATATTGCTTAGGGTGCCGACTACGGTTTTTTGTTCCGCCCGCGTCCCCCACTGCACGAGCGCAACCGGGGTATCCGGAGATCTGCCGTGTTTAATGAGCTGATCGCTAATATAAGCAATTTTGGCAACGCCCATCAGGAAGACGAGCGTGCCCGTTGCGTTCGTTACTTTGTCCCAGTAGATCGACAGATCGAGCTTGTCCGGGCTTTCATGTCCGGTAATAACGGAGAAAGAAGATGCCATGTCGCGATGCGTCACGGGAATGCCCGCATATGCGGGAACGGATATCGCCGAAGTAATGCCGGGAATGATCTCATAAATGATGCCGTTCTTCTGCAATAAATCGGCTTCTTCCCCGACCCGCCCGAATACGGTCGGATCTCCGCCCTTCAGTCGGATAACGGTCTTGCCTTGAAGCGCCAGATCGACAAGCAACCGATTGATGTCTTCCTGCTTCATCGTATGGCGATCGGGGAGCTTGCCGACGTATATGCGCTCTGCGTCCGGTTTTGCAAAGTTAAGCAGCTGCGGCCCCGCCAGCCGGTCGAACACGATGACGTCGGACCGCTTTAAAGCCTCCAATCCTCGCACCGTAATCAGCTTAGGATCGCCCGGTCCGGCGCCGACCAGATAGACCTTACCCTTCTCCATCCGACTATTCCCTCGCTTCCGCTAAAATAGTATCCGCGCCGCGGCGAAGCAGCGCTTGCGCGACATCTGAGCCAACCTGCCGCGGATCCGGTCCGACAGCGGCTTCTCTAAGTATGTTCGTTCCATCAGGGGAAGCAACCAATCCCGTCAAGGCGACCCCAGCCTCGGGAGCATCGGATTCCAACTGCGCGTAAGCTCCGATCGGCACCTGGCACCCGCCGTTCAATAAACCTAACAAGCGACGTTCGGCAGCGACGGTTCTTTCGGTTGCCGGGTCGTTCAGCCGGCGAAGCACGCCGAGCACATTCTCGTCGTCGCCGCGGCATTCGATCGCCAGCGCGCCTTGCCCAACGGCAGGCAAGCAGACTTCCGGAGGCAGATATTCCGTAATCCGCTCCTTCCAGCCCATCCGATGCAAGCCTGCTGCTGCAAGAAGAATGGCATCGAAGCCTTCCTCGGTAAGCTTTCGAAGCCTCGTATCGATATTGCCGCGAATGGATTCGATCAGCAGATCCGGACGATGAGCATGAAGCTGAGCGGATCTGCGCAGGCTGCTCGTTCCGACGCGAGCCCCGTGAGGCAGCTCGGACAGCATTACGCCTTCTTTGCTGATTAAGCAATCCCGAGGGTCCTCCCGTTTGGGTACGGCCCCGATAACCAATCCTTCGGGAAGCTCGAACGGCATGTCCTTCATGCTATGGATAGCGAGATCGATCTCTCCGTTCAGCAACGCCTCTTCGATTTCCTTCACGAACAGCCCTTTGCCGCCAACCTTAGACAAGGTAACATCCAAAATGCGGTCACCTCGGGTGACGATAGGCTTAACTTCGAACGTATAGTCCAGATTATCCCTGGCGCACAGTTGTTTGAGCAGGTCGATGGTCTGATTCGTCTGCGTCAGAGCTAGCGTGCTCTGTCTGGATCCGACAATAATTTTACGCATATGTTTATCTATCCCTTCCGGTCAATTGCCCGTTGTCGTAATCGCGCGAGGAGTTCGGCGTTATCCTGCAGCCTCGGCGACGACCGCCATTCTTCCAAGGCCTCGTCGGTAACGGCTGCTTGCAGCAACGCGCGCCTCTCCGAGGGGTTTGCCACTTCCGATTTCACGATACCGCGGATCGTTCTTAATGCTTCAATGTTCTCATTGTATTCCGGGCCGTAGCGTTCAGCAAGCTCATCTATGATCCGAGCAGCCAACGCGGGCCCCGCCCCTGAAGCGCTAGCCGTCAACACCAGACCTCCTCGCCTCAAGACGGCGGGTAAAATAAACTCCCCCGCTTCGCCGGCATTCGCAATGTTAATCGGAATGCCCCGTATCCGGGCGGCATCCGCTAGACTCCGATTCGCATCCGGATCGTCCGTTGCCGCGAACGCGAGCATGGCCCCGTCCAAATCTTTCTCTTCCGCCTCCCTCTCGGTCCAGAGCAGTCGTCCGGCTTCTGCCCACGCCCTTAACTCGGGAGTCAATCGCGGGCTAATCAGACGGACGTCCGCCCGAGCTTGGAGCAACCCCTCCGTTTTGCGCTGCGCAACGAAACCTCCGCCGAAGACGACGCATTTTCGCCCTTCTACTTTTAACAATACCGGATACCAATCCGACACCGTTAATCCCTCCCCCATCCGACTTTACGCTCGGCCGGCAACCAACTCGGATACTTCTTTTTCGCTTATAGCAATTGATGAAACGAAGAAAGGGAATCAGCGAAAAATCCTGCGACCAAAGCGAGATAGCCGAGCAAATTCCATATCGCCAGCTTAGAGCCGTCATCGCGGGAAGCTAATCTTCGGATCAAATAAAAGATATATAGCAATCCGGCCGCGAAAGACAGCAAAACCTTCTCGTCTAACAGCAACGCCGGACTCTTATCGATTAATAAGGCGACGGTACCCGTAGACAAAGACAATAGCAGCAGCGGGATACCGATCAGCCCGGCTCGGTACGCATATTGATCGATCCATTCCAAGCTAGGCATTCTGCTCATGACGTGCGTCCACTTTTTAGCCTTCAGCCTCTGATGAAGGAACAGGTACATCACGCCGAGAATCGCGGTTACCGTCAATACCGCGAACGCCAACGTAATGAGACTGACATGGACGATGAGCAATCTCCTCGCGACTTCCCATGGCTCGAGCTCCATCGCTCGCTTAGGCCGTTCGATCAAATTAAGGGCCAATACCGCAAAACCGACCACGTTGACCAGAAGCACTAGCAGTTCTGCCCGCATAAGCCTGTTAAGGATAAAAGACGCCGAGACGAGCAGCCAAGATACGACAAACAAGAAATCTCTCAGCGTCAAAGTAGGAACGGAGAAACGCTCCATCAATAAGACCAATAAAAAGGCCCCCTGCAGCACCCAGACAAAAACAAGCAGCCCTGTTCCTACCTTCCTCGCGTTCCGGTTGCCGGATGCGGCATCGGACACGAAAAAAAGCAAGCTCAGGGCATAAATATAAAGTACGGCGTCGGTTAACCAGTCTTGTGTTACCATGGGAGCAGCGCCTCCAGCATCCCTTGCATTATCTTAGCGCTCCCGCTAGCTGTGACAGCAATTTCTCGACGTCCAGGATGGAGCCCGAGGCTGTTTCCGAGCCGCTGGCGGAAGGGTGCGGTTCTTTCCGGGACTTCTCCTCGGCCTTTTCTTCCGCTTTCAACTGAGCGACCTCGTCTTCAAGAGCGAACAGTTGAACGAATAGCTTCATCGCTTCATCGCTTCGCTTCTCCGCGGCAAGTTCCTTGATCCGCAATATCGGATCGTGAATGACTTGATTGACGATGCTCTTGGTTAGCTTGCTAATGACTTTCACCTGTCGGTCATCCAGCTCCGGCAGCTTGCGCATTAAACTCTCCAGCGTATTTTCCTGAATGGCTGCAGCCTTCTCCTGAAGCGCCCGAATGAGCGGACTAACCCCGAGAGTGGCATACCATTGGCGATAAGCTTCCTGTTCCAGCTCGATCATTTCCTCAATGATCTCCGCCTCTTTGCGCCGTTTGGCCATATTCGTCTCCACGATGCCTTCCAGATCATCGATATCGTAGAGAAACACGTTCGGAATGTCGCCGCAAGACGGCTCTATATCGCGAGGTACCGCGATGTCGATCAGAAACAACGGTTTTTTCTTCCGCGCGGACATCGCGGCTTCGATATGCTTGCGCGTGACGACGAACTTCTCCGCCCCCGTGCTGCTGATGACGATATCTACATCTTTCAAGCGTCCTAGCGCCTCGTCCAGAGCCATTGCCGAGCCTTGGAATTTCTCGGCCAGCTCCTCCGCCTTCTCCAACGTCCGATTGACGACGAATACTTCTTTCGCGCCGTTGGCGTGAAGATGCTGCGCCGTCAACTCGCTCATTTTCCCAGCTCCGACGATCATGATCGACTTGTCGTCGAACCGCCCGAAAATTCGTTTGCCCAATTCTACGGCGGCGTAGCTTACGGATACGGCGCTTTCCCCGACGGAAGTTTCCGAATGGGCCCGTTTAGCCAGCGTGATCGCTTGCTTGAACAACCGGTTGAACAGCGTTCCCGTTGCCTTCTGATCCTGTGCCAACAGGAAAGCATCGCGAACTTGACCCAGAATCTGCGTCTCGCCGATAATCATCGAATCCAGGCCGCTCGACACTCTGAAAAGATGCTCAACGGCGCGATCGTCCTCGTACATATAGAGATGAGAGTTAAATTCCTTGCGCGGGATCTTGAACCATTGCTCCATGAAAGCGCGAATGTAATGTCCGCACAGATGAAGCCTGTCCACGACCGCATATAGTTCCGTTCGGTTGCAGGTCGCCACGATTACTCCCTCGAGAATGCCCGTCGTTTGCTTTAACGCTTGCAGGGCAAGCGGCATCTCCCGTTCGGACAGGGCAAACCGTTCCCTTATCTCTACAGGGGCTGTACGATAGTTCAATCCGACAACGATAAGATGCATAGCATTCACCTGACTTTCTGCATGAGAGTAAGGGCAAGCCTTTATGTCAACGATTATTATAGCACAGTTAACCGGACTCTTTACCCTTAAATATGAAAACTTTATGAAAACCGTGCACGGATCTTCTTTCTATTGTCGGCGTTTTGTTCCATTCGTATTCCCTATGAATACGAAAAAGCCACGAGGATAGACCCTCATGGCTCCGTTGCCGTTACTTTATTTGACAAACTCGACTTGCTTAATCGTTGGTTCTTCGACCTGCAATTCGCCGAGTCCGCGAATCAATTTTTTTGCATACGTTTTTTCCGGTTTCAGGACACTGACAAGATAATCAATTGCCAATTGCGGATCCACGGTCTCGCCACAGGTATAACAATCGATCGCGGCAAAACCTCTCTCAGGATACGTGTGAATGGAGATGTGACTCTCCGACAGCAGGACCAATACCGTTGCGCCTTGAGGTTCGAATTGTTTAGCTTGAACCGAGAGTACAGTCGCGCCGCATGCTTCAGCCGCTTCCACCATGTGCGATTGGAGAAGTTCCGCACTATTCAGTAAGTCGATGTTTCCTCCCCATGTATCAACCGCAACGTGCCGTCCGAAAGTTGAATATTCCATCTTTCGGTTCCCCCTTCCTAGGAATAAAATGTGAAACTGATTTCATCCGCTAGGACCTACGTCATTCACTTGGAGGGAATTTGCTCTCACCGCATTCCTTGAGTGAATCCTGGTTCCTATTGTATTGTGTTGTCAACGAATCTAAAAATAACATCTATCCGGGGTAAATGCAACAGTTTTTTCGAAGGTTAACAAATCCTTTTATTTCCGCGTCCCGACAGGGTTTTGCCCAACTTCCCGCATAGCTGCCCCGGAGAGCTAATACGTCCTAAAATATGCCGCCGAGGCAGGGAAAGTGCCTGCGCCGGCTAAAAAGAAAAGAGCCATCGGAATGGCTCTTCTTCTCTATTGTGATTAACCTGCTTGCTTAAGCTTCTAACGCGAACAATAGACGGCTATGATATTTCAACTTTTGGTCGATTTCGGCGATGAGTTCAGGTTTTTTCGTTTGATTGCGAATGTCGAGCAGCTCGTTCACGGTTCCGCGCAAACGGCTTATTTCC
The DNA here is from genome assembly GCF_014107495.1 of Cohnella cholangitidis. Lineage (GTDB taxonomy): Bacteria > Bacillota > Bacilli > Paenibacillales > Paenibacillaceae > Cohnella > Cohnella cholangitidis. The sequence continues at coordinate 5,108,122 of NZ_CP041969.1, read as the reverse complement.
TCTTCGACCGAGAACAACTTGAACCGGGATTCCAATCGGCCTAGCGTATCCTTATGCTCGAATACCGTCCTTAGAATCGTTCCTTTGCTTTCCACGATCCGAGCAACGTTACCCTGAATATAATGATATATCATCGTAAAACCTTGATAAATCCGATTTACTACCGCATCGCCTTTGAAAGAAGAAACGAGTTTGCGTAAAGCGTTGGTCAGCTTGGGTTGAACGACGCGGCAAGTCAATACGCACTGGTACTGTCCGTTCGTGCGTTCAAAAGTCAGGCGAATGGATTCACCGCCGGCATCTTCTTCCAACACGATCTCCTGATTGCCGTTATCCAATACAAATACTTGCAGACGAAGCTGCTGGAACTCGCACAGAGAGATCAATCTCGGCATTTCGGCTTCCGTCAGTGTCAGAGTGGCATTGACATACTCCGTGGCTACGCGTTGAGCCATAAAATCTCCTCAATTCCCATTGTCTTGCGATTGTGTTACTCGATAATTAATTTTATTATACGCCAATTCGCAAGCCGTTTCCTCTCGCCCAAACTTGATATTCCCGGGAAAAACGCGCAAAAATCGATTTCTCCCGCGATCCAGCCAACCTTTTACCCGTTATCCTCTGTTTCCTGTACGTTGTTAAGGGGTTCAGAGGGGGGATTAAGCGGTATTCCTGCCGATTGCATGATAATGCTCCATAATTCGTCTCTTCCTTGTCCCGTTTCCGAAGAAAACAAGACGAGCGGAACATGACCCGGCATTCCCAGGCTTTGGCGGATGATCTTCATATGTTTAGGCCATTGCGATTTGGATACTTTATCCGCTTTGGTCGCCACGACGGCCATCGGGATTTCGTAATGGGAAAGCCACTCATACATCCGCACGTCGTCCGCGGAAGGCGGATGCCGCAAATCGACCAGCTGCAGCACTAACTTAAGAGGCTCTCGCCCTCTTAAATACCGCTCGATCATTTTACCCCACGCTTCTCGCTCGGACTTGGATACCCGGGCATACCCGTAACCGGGAAAATCAACGAAGAATAGATCTCCGTTGATTCTGTAGTAGTTCAGCGTCTGCGTCTTGCCGGGCTGTTGGCTCGTCCTGGCCAAATTGCGGCGCAGCAGCATTTTGTTGATCAGGGAAGATTTCCCTACGTTGGAGCGGCCGGCCAAGGCAATCTCCGGCAAACCATCCTCCGGATATTGGCCTGGGCCTACCGCGCTAATGACAAATTCCGTTTGCTTGATCTTCATGTAACCAAAGGTCTCCCATCCATGTGTATCGAATCCGCCAGAGCCGAATTCCGTCAGTGCGTTCCAAGCGGCGGTACGTCCTCCGCTTTATCGTCTACTGGAGTCTGGATCGCCGAGGCCCCCGCCTGCAGCTCATCCTCTTCCTGACCGGTAACGCCCGCTTCGATTGAACCCAGGCCCAGCGGCTCCGACAGGGCATGCTGCAGCACTTCATCCATATGAGCAACCGGAACGAACGTCATGTTCGCCCGCACGCTTTCGGGAATGTCGCGCAGATCCCGTTCATTATCCTTGGGCAGCAGCACCTTCGTAATTCCGGCGCGATGCGCGGCCAAAGATTTCTCCTTCAATCCGCCGATCGGAAGCACGCGGCCGCGCAACGTAATCTCGCCCGTCATGGCTACTTCCCGCTTTACTTTGCGGTTAGTCAGAGCCGAGATAAGAGCGGTAGCCAGCGTTATCCCCGCTGACGGACCGTCTTTCGGGATGGCTCCCTCCGGAATATGAACGTGAATATCGTTCTTCTCATGGAATTGCGGATCGATGCCGAACTCCTTCGCGCGGCTGCGCGTATAGCTGAACGCGGCTTGAGCGGATTCTTTCATGACGTCGCCGAGTTGGCCCGTTAAGGTCAGCTTTCCGCTCCCCGGCATTACCGTAACCTCGATGACGAGAGTATCTCCTCCAACTTCCGTCCAAGCAAGCCCGGTAACGGCGCCGATCTGGTCTTCCTGTTCCGCCATGCCATAGCGGAATTTCGGAGGTCCGAGCAGCTCTTTCAGCTTCTCCTCGTCCACGACGAACGGAGACGCTTCGGCGTTCGCTACGATCGCCTTGGCCGCTTTCCTGCAAATGGAAGCCAGCTGCTGTTCCATGTTGCGGACGCCGGACTCCCTCGTGTAATGGCGGATTAAGGCCATAAGCGCTTCGCTCTCCAACACGAGCTGGTCATCTTCCAAACCGTGATTGCGTTTCTGCTTCGGCAGGAGATGACGTTCCGCGATTTGCAGCTTCTCTAATTCCGTATACCCGGGAACTTGAAGAAGCTCCATCCGGTCAAGCAGCGGCCTAGGGATATTATGCACGACGTTGGCGGTCGTTACGAACATGACGTTCGACAGATCGAAAGGCATCTCGATATAGTGGTCGCTAAACGTCGTATTCTGTTCGGGATCGAGCACTTCCAGCAATGCCGAAGACGGGTCGCCCCGAAAATCCATCGCCATCTTGTCGATCTCGTCAAGAAGGAACACAGGATTAGCGGAGCCGGCGTTGCGCATTCCTTGCAGAATGCGTCCCGGCATGGCTCCGACGTAAGTCCGGCGATGACCGCGAATTTCCGCTTCGTCCCTTACTCCTCCAAGCGATATCCGCACGAACTCGCGTCCGAGAGACGATGCGATGGATTTGGCTAACGAGGTTTTGCCGACCCCCGGAGGCCGACCAAGCAAAGGATCGGACCCTTCAGCTTCTTGACCAGCTTCTGAACGGCCAAATACTCCAGCACTCTTTCCTTTGGCTTATCCAGACCGTAATGCTGGTCGTTCAATATCGCTTCGGCGTTCTGAATGTCCAGATCGTCTTCCGTCATCTTCGTCCACGGCAAGGCGAGCAGCCATTCGATATAAGTCCGGATTACTCCGCCTTCCGCGGAAGAAGCGGGCATTTTCTCCAGACGGTCGATTTCCTTCTCGACTTTGGCGGAGATTTTCTCCGGAAGCTCCGCTTCCTTGAGCTGCGCCCGAAGCTCTTCGACTTCTCCGGCGCGGCCTTCCTTCTCTCCAAGCTCTTTCTGAATGGCCTTCATTTGCTCCCGCAGGTAATATTCCTTCTGGGTTTTCTCCATCTGTTTCTTGACGCGCTGGCTGATCTTGCGCTCAAGCTCCAGCACTTCGCGCTCGTTGTTGAGAAAATCGAGCAGCTTCTCCAAGCGAGGCCGAACTTCGACCGTTTCGAGAATTTCCTGTTTATCTTTTATTTTAAGCGACAGATGGCTCGTGATAACGTCGGCCAGCCTACCCGGCTGATCAATGTCGGATACGGCGGCAAGCGTCTCCGGAGTGACCTTCTTGGATAGGTTGATATAGTGCTCGAACTGGCTAAGCACGGCGCGCATAAGCGCGTCCAGCTCCGAATCGTTAGTCTGTCCCTCGTGCAATTCGCGGGCCAGCACCTCGTAAAAATCATCGTTGGGCAAATACTGCTCGATCTCCGCCCTCGTCACGCCTTCCACCAGAACACGAATCGTTCCGTTGGGCAGCTTCAGCATTTGGCGTACTTTGGCAATGGTACCGACCTGATAAATATCTTCCTGGGTCGGTTCCTCGATATTGATCTCCGATTGCGAGCAGAGCAGGATCATATGATCGTCGATCATGCATTGCTCCAACGCTTTAACGGATTTCTCCCGGCCTACATCCAAGTGAAGCACCATGCTGGGATACACGAGTAGCCCTCTTAAGGGTAGCAGGGGTATGGAACGGCTTATCTGTTTGCTCGAACCCATAATTGACGCACCTCGCAGTTCTGGAACGATTTCAAACACTCCAGTCATTGTATCAAATGTATTCGCTCGCCGCAAAAAAGAGCCTCCCTTTAGGGCGGCTCTCCGAAAAATCGCCTTCCTACCCTTCGATTCGAAGATTAGCTCCGTCTAACGATTTAGGCTCGTTAAGAACCGGCGTTGCATGCAACACCGAACCGGTCGGAGCCGCCGCGAACGCGTCCGCCGCAACCGGCAGTTCTCCCGCTTGCCAGTTCGTCTCCGCCCACGGCAATAGATCTCCGAATACATGGCGGAAAACGTCCTCCATCCGATCGACCGGAATGACTCGAACTCCTTCCAGCCCTTCGAATATCGCTTGCCAATTTTCTTTCGGAATAAGGACGGTTTCCGCGCCGGATTGGAAAGCCGCTTCTACTTTGGCCACTACTCCGCCGACCGGCTTAACCGCGCCATGAATGCTGATTTCCCCGGTCATGGCGATTTTGTTGTCTACGGGCTGCTTGGTCATGGCCGAAGCGATCGCGACGGCCATCGCTACGCCGGCGGAGGGCCCGTCCACCGGCGTGCCGCCCGGAAAATTAACGTGCAGGTCGAAATTATCCGGTTGAAATCCGTTACGTCGAAGCACCGTTAATACATTGTCAAGGGAGCCTTTGGCCATGCTTTTGCGTCTCAACGTCCGTTGTCCGCCGCCTAGCTCTTCTTCCTCCACGACGCCGGTAATGTTCATCTGTCCCCTGCCGTGCAAGGCCGGAATCGCGGTAACTTCGATCTCGAGCAGCGCTCCCATGCTTGGTCCGTATACAGCAAGTCCGTTCACGAAACCGACTTGAGGCTTGGATGGCACCTTGCGGTCGGGCCTAGGCGGCAACTGGCTGCTGTTGACAACCCATTCCACGTCGGCAGCGGTCAGCTCCTCGCGATTCTCCGACAGAGCGAGACCGGCGGCTAACTGAATAATATTCACCGCTTCGCGTCCGTTCGTCGCATACCGTTTCACGACGTCCAGCGCGTCCTCGCGCGGAGCGAACCCGATCTTGTGTATCGCGTTCTCGGCGATCTGGGAGATCTCTTCGGGAAGCAAAGGCCGGAAATACACTTCCATGCAACGGCTTCGCAGCGCGGGCGGAAGCTCGTTAGGCGATCTCGTCGTTGCTCCGACGAGCCGGAAATCCGCCGGCAACCCGTTCTGGAAAATATCGTGAATGTACAGCGGAATATTCGTATCTTCCGCATGGTAGTACGCGCTTTCCAAATAAACCTTGCGATCCTCCAGCACCTTGAGAAGCTTGTTCAGTTGAATAGGATGCAATTCTCCGATCTCGTCGATGAACAAGATGCCGCCGTGCGCTTTCGTGACCGCTCCCGGTTTCGGCTGGGGAATGCCGGCGACTCCCATCGCCCCGGCCCCTTGATAGATCGGATCGTGCACGGAGCCGATCAACGGGTCCGCGATGCCGCGTTCGTCGAACCGGGCCGTCGTCGCGTCGATCTCCGTGAACTTAGCCTCCATGCGAAAGGGAGACAGCTTGTTCTTTTTCGCTTCCTCCAAGATGACGCGCGCGGCAGCGGTTTTCCCGACGCCCGGAGGACCGTATACGAGAACGTGCTGAGGATTGCTGCTGCACAGGGCCGCTTTCAGCGCCCTAAGCCCTTCCTTCTGTCCGACGATATCCGAAATGACCGCCGGCCTCGTTTTCTCCGACAACGGCTTCGTCAAGGAGATGGAGCGAAGCTTGCGCAATTTGTCCATTTCCTTGCGGGACTCTCGATCCACGGAGCTGCGGTTGTTCTTCTGGTTGCGCAGCAAATTCCAAAAGTAAATGCCGATTACGACGGCAAAAAAAACTTGTACCAACATAAGAACCAAACTTAAAGTCATCAGGATCATCCTCCCCGTTCATGCCCTCGGGCAGGCACGGCCAAAGACAAAGAAACCGGCACCCGGGCTATACTTGGTAGTATTGCCCGATTGCCGGAAGATATAGTCATACGGGAAGCGCTTCGACTTCCTTCTTTTCATAAAATTCAATGACGAATTCGCGGAACAGCCTTACGGCGGGAGACAAATATCGCTTATCTTTCCACTCGAGGCCCACCTCGCACCTACACACGGGATCCTTCACGGGAATCCAGCTCATATTTGGCAACCTTAACCCTTTCGAAGGGGGTAACAAGGCCACGCCCAGACCGGCGGATACGAAACCCGCCACCGTCTGCAAATCCTCCGCTTGATATTTCACCTTCGGCGTAAATCCGGTTTGACGATAACTTCTCTCTAACACCGCTCTGAACCCGCAGTTCGGATTATGATCGATGAAAGGTTCATCTTCCAACTCTTTCATCCAAACGCTATTCCTCTCCCCGAGCCTATGCCCCTCCGGCACGACCGCGAACAAATCCGTCTCGAACAACAGCGCCCGGTTGACGCCCATAATATTCGAACAAGGAGAGACGATGGCAAGATCCGATTGCCCGGAATCGAGCAAACCACGAACCGTTTGATAATTTCCTTGCTCCAATTCAAAGCGAATGGCCGGATATCGCCGGTGAAAGGCGCTGATTAACTTAGGTACGACCTCGCTGCCTAGAATATTCAAGAACGCAAGAGAGACGACTCCCGATTCCGGATTGGCCAGCTCGGATATTTCCTGCTTGCCTAAACCGACCTGGCGCAACGCCTCTTCCACTCGTCCTGCGAACAGCTTGCCGTAGCGGTTGAGTTGAACGTTCCTTCCGCTCCGCTCGAAGAGCTGAACGCCTAGTTCCTCTTCCAGCTTGGCAAGAGAATGGCTGAGCGCCGGCTGCGTAATATTCAGAACTTCCGCCGCCTTCGTCACATGCTGGGTACGAGCGACGGTCAAAAAGTATTCCATCTGGTTGAGTTCCAATGTTCATCCCCCTCCATACATGAGCGAAATTTATTAATTATATCAAAACAATAAATTAGACAATATGAATTGTCAAATTTTACAATGGAGCCACGGACGGATGCATCCGCTGAACGCAAACGACTGGAAGGATGATAAGACTATGAACGCAAACCCCGTTCGGAAATCCCCCCGACGAGGATGGACGCTGTTTATTTTATGCTTCGGAGTTTTCATGATTTACTTGGACGGAACGATCGTCAACGTCGCCCTGCCCGATATACAATCCGGGATGAACGTAGGCTTGAAACAACTGCAATGGGTTGTCGACGCGTATGCCATTACCTTCGCATGCTTGCTCCTTGCCGCCGGTTCCATCGGAGACGCTATCGGGCATAAGATAGTTTTCATGACCGGGATGCTCGGTTTCACGATCAGCTCCGTGCTGTGCGCGATCTCGGATTCCATGGACGTTCTGTTAATCGGCCGTGCTTTGCAGGGCATTTTCGGTTCGCTGCTAATCCCCGTTTCTCTGGCGGTTATTCGCAGCCTGTATGAAGACCCCGCCGCCAGAGCGAAAGCCATCGCGGTTTGGACGGCCTTGGGGGGAGTCGCTCTAGCCGCGGGGCCAGTCGTTGGAGGATGGTTGGTAGATACTCAAGGCTGGCAAAGCATATTTTGGATTAACGTTCCGGTCGGCGTGCTTGTTTCGATCGCTCTCGTCTTTACGATGAAGGGCTCTCGCCCGAAGAAAACGACGTCCATCGACTTTTTCGGGCAGCTTCTATTTATCGTCGGTATAGCTTCGCTCGCCTTCGGTTTGATCGAAGGAAACTCCTATGGCTGGGGCGATTCTTGGATCGTCGCATCATTCGCGGTATCCGCGGCAAGCCTGTTCATATTCGTAATATGGGAATGGCGTCATCCCCATCCGCTATTGCCGCTTGCTTTTTTCCGAGATCGGATTTTCGTTGTCGTTTGCCTCATTAATTTCACCGGTTTCTTCGGACTGTTTAGCGTCATTTTCCTGCTCACTCTATATTTGCAAAACATTAACGGACTTTCCGCCGTAGATACGGGCATCCGCTTCCTTTCGCTGACCGCGAGCATCATGATCGCCTCGTTCCTAGGCAGTACGTTGGCTACCCGATTGGCGCCGAAAATCATGATTCCGCTTGGTTCCGTAATCGCGGGAGCGGCGCTTATCGCATTAACCGGCATCGAAGCCGACAGAGGGTACGCCACCTATTGGTGGGCGCTTTCTTTACTCGGCATCGGAGTTTCGTTCGCCGGAACTTCGGCCACCGTCTCCCTGATGACCTCCATGTCGCCGGAAAGGGCCGGCATGGCGTCCGGAGTCGCCAACACTTTCAGGCAGATAAGCGCGGTAGTCGGAGTCGCGCTCTCCGGGAGCTTAATTACGAATCAAATACGCCCAACATCATCCGCGTCAGGCAATGAACATAACCGATTCGGCGATGCTATGTCTTTCATAGAAGGAATGCACTCGGCGTTGCTGGTTGCGGCAATATGCTGTATCGCGGGCGCTTTAATCGCGTTCGCGATCTTGAACGGCTTGCCGTCTCGCCAAGCGGCTGCGGTCGCCGCCGACAAACCGTAAACAAAGGGCTGCCATCGGGAAATAACCCCGTTGACAGCCCTTTGATACGTTGCGATTAATTAAATCGTCTACATCTCCAACAACTCGCGTACATCTTCTTCCGTGAGCGTCGACAGTGCCGTCTCGCCCGGATGGATGACTTCTTCTATTAGATCTTTTTTGCGTTGCTGAAGCTCCAGCATCTTCTCTTCGATCGTACCTTGCGCCACTAGCTTGATGACTTGAACGACCTTCTTCTGCCCGATGCGATGCGCTCGATCCGCCGCCTGTTGCTCTACGGCGGGATTCCACCATAAATCGTACAGCACGACCGTATCCGCTCCGGTCAAGTTCAAGCCCGTGCCTCCCGCTTTCAACGAAATCAGGAAGACGTCCCTCTCGCCCCCGTTAAACGCGTCGCACATGGCCAAGCGCTGAATGGAAGGCGTCGTCCCGTCCAAATAAAAATACGGCGTATCTCGTCCATCCAGCTCCTGACGGATAATATCCAGCATAGAAGTGAATTGGGAGAAAATGAGCATTCGTTTGCTGCTTCCCTGGCACTCGTCGATAATTTCGAGCAATTGCTCCAGCTTGCCCGAAGTCCCCTCGTACCCTTCCAAGAAAAGAGCGGGATGACAGCATAGCTGGCGCAGCCGGGTTAATCCCGCCAAAATTTTCATGCGGTTGCGTTGAAAACCGCCATCCGCGGCAAGATCCCGTTCAATGTCGGATTGCAGCTTCTCCAGATAAGCAAGGTAAAGCTTCTTCTGTTCCGTCGAGAGCTCCGAAGGCTGCACGCTTTCGATTTTGTCGGGAAGCTCCTTCAACACTTCCCCTTTCAGACGGCGAAGAATGAAGGGGCGAACGATCCGGGCGACTTTGTCCCGCGGCATTTCGGCGAACGATTTTTTCCCGCTGAACAGCCCGGGGAATATCGCGTCGAAGATCGACCATAGCTCATCCAGCGAATTCTCGATCGGAGTTCCGGTAAGCGCGAATCGCTGACCCGCCTTCAACCGTCTTACCGCATGCGAAGTAAGCGACGCATGATTTTTGATGGCCTGCGCTTCGTCGAGGAAGACCGTGCGGAAATGCTGTTTCTCGTACCATTCGATATCTCTGCGAAGAAGAGGGTACGAGGTAATCCAGACGTCGACGTCCTTCATCTCCGACATGAGCTCGCTCCGTTCTTGGCGATCGCCGGCCGCAACGACCGTTCTGAGCCCCGGAGCGAACTTCCCGCATTCCCGCTCCCAGTTGTAGATCAACGAAGCCGGAGATATGATCAATACCGGCGAAGGAGAAACGTCTTCCTCGGCAGAACGGGCTGTTTCGGATACGATATAGGCAATGCTCTGCACGGTCTTGCCTAATCCCATATCGTCCGCCAATATTCCGCCTAACCGGTAATGGGATAATGTTTTTAACCATTGGTAGCCGTATTTCTGATAATCGCGAAGCACGGAATCCATATCGGGCGGAATTTCGAAATCGAGATTGTCGGGATTCCTTAAGTTATCCCATAACTTGCGAAGAGACTTCCCTAGTTGAATGCCGGGCGATGCTTTGCCGAACTGATCCATCAACTGAAAGCCTCTCACGGCAGGCATCCGAATGCGGTTTCCGCTCATATCCGGCTTCCTGAGATCGAGTTCTTCGAATAGACGGTTGATTTCCTTGAAGCTTTCCTGTTCGAGGGAGAGAAACTCCCCTCCGGGAAGACGGTAGTACTTCTTCTTCTCCACGAGATTGCGCAGCAGATTCTGAATCTCCTGTTCGTCCATACCCTCCATGTCGAAGGACACTTCGAGCCAATTGGTCCCGACGTCGATATCCAGACGCGCCTTGGGCGCGTACTCCACGGTGCGCATGACCGTTTTGACCGAGTCGGTCGCGTAAACTTCTACGTCATCGCCCAGTTGAGGAAGGATGTCAAAGAGAAAATCGTAAATATCGTCTTCATGGTCCAAGTAAACTTCTTTCCCGTTAAACTTAAAGGAAGAACGTTCGATCAACGCCATAATCCGATTTTCCCGATCCAGATCGCGCATGAGAATGACATCATCGCGGGCATTCTTAATCGCGTTTTGCGGTAAGGGCGATATAATGATGTCGTCATAAGCATACTCAAGTCTGGCCAATAGCCTGTCTTCCTCGAAATTCAAATACAGACGGGCGTTAAGCGCCGGATTAACGATCCGATCGGCGATCCGGGGAGAGATTTCTACGTTCACGAACTGATTTAATCCTCTGACGACCCGATCGATGAAAGGCTCGATCTGGTCGGGAGCGATCAGTAGACGCGTGTGCTTCTCATAATGGAACATTCTCTTCAGGTCCGAAATTCGTTTTAGCTGGTCCGGATCCGATTTGAAGAGCAAGCCGTTCACGATGGCAATTCCGTAGTTGTCCATAAAGGTCGAATTTTTCAAGCCTTCGATTTCGAGCTGGTACCCCTCTCCCGCCGAGTTGAGCTGAACCGATATCGGCAACGCCCCGTCGATCAACTCCAAGCGGTGCGCGCCCGCCGCCCTGTCCTCGAAGCTGATATTCACGCGCTCCAGCAGCGGCAACATCCTTTCCCATATCGCGGGCGGGATGACCAAAATTTTCTCTTCCCGGTGAGAGTACGAAGAGAAAGAATGGAACAGGTCCTTGTAGATCTCTTCTACTTTCATAGCTTCGACGAGCAGCTCGATGAACCGGGCGTCCGGTTCCTTGAACGTATGCTCGGACGGGTCGTAAGTAAAATGCTTCGCGAACGTCATCGGCGTGCCGGCGTCCACATGCCCCAGAAAATCTTTGATTCTCTGGACGATATATAGCCGGGATAACCCGATCTTCATCGAGACGGCAAACATAGGCTTACTCGAGAAGCTCTTCACGATTTTGCATGAATACTCTACCTCGAGAGGCAACGTTTCAAATCTCTCGTCGTCGACTGCGCTTAACTCCGCGTTCGCCTGTCCGCTTAACACGCGGTCGAACAAGAAAATAACCTGCTTCGTCAGATGCGTGTCCTTCTCGGAAATCGCTTCATGCTCCGGAGCAGTCTCTTCCTCCTCCGATTCCGCAAGCTTAAGCAGCACGGCCGCGATATGTTTGCAGAACGAAAGAGGCGTATAGGCCGAGCAATCGCAGGAAGCGCCTATCTCTCCGTCTCCGTCGATGACGACCTCAACCTCGTATCGGTTACGATTGGATCCTTTGACTATTGCTTTGTATCCCGTATCCTCGGCTTCTCTCCGGACGGAAAGAACTTGCCCCGCCCGGAAATAAGCTTCGCCGCGCATATAGGAGGCCGGACCGCAAAGCTCTTGGATCGATTGCTTATTGAGCGCGAATTTCTTCACATCCCCTATTCGAGCCATCATTCATCATCCCGCATTCCGTTCTGATCAGCTGGGCGGCATTGGCGTATCCGTCGGGTTAGCATAACCCGAGGCGTATTTACTGTCGATATACTCGCGAATTTCCAAGTTCGTCTTGCCATCCTGCTTCATTTGAGCGGAAACCATGGCAATCTGCACGCATACGCCGCACCTTGTCCCGTGATCGTCCCATTCCACGGAACCGTCATCTCTGATCTCGTTAATAAAACAATTCAGGTTGCTCTTATGACCCGCGCTATCTCCGCAGCCGCAATAACAAGGAATCCATTGCAGCGTGTCGCCTAACGTGCCGGCGACTTGATAAGCCACTTGAACGGCGTTCTGTTGCGTATCCAGAAAGGAAGGCAACTTCTGCGCGGAGACGGTAACCTCCCGCAAATCGCCGTTCGGAGCATGGCCGATATGATCGGAGTGGGACGCCTGATCTTTCGCGCATGCGGTAAGGGCAAGCATCCCCAGTCCGATTATCGTAAAGGTCAATCTCTTCATTTTATCCATGTTTGCGCCCCGGAATAACGCCCGTCTCTTCATAAGAAGCCACGATCGAGTCGATTTCTTTTTTCAATTCGCTAACGAGCTCCGCTTCCGGCACTTTGCGAATCATCTCGCCGTAGCGGAACAGCATCCCTTCGCCGCGGGCTCCCGCAATGCCGATGTCGGCTTCGCGAGCTTCGCCTGGCCCATTGACCGCGCAGCCGAGAACCGATACTTTAATCGGAACCTTAAGCTTGGACAAATATTCTTCAACCTCGTTCGCTACGGCGAACAAATCGATGTCCAAACGTCCGCACGTCGGACAGGAAATAAGCGTAGGAGCGTCCGTAATCAGTCCGAACACTTTTAGCAATTCCCTTGCGGCCTTGATTTCTTCTACCGGGTCCGCGCTTAAGGAAATCCGCATCGTGTTGCCGATTCCATGGTTAAGCAGAACTCCGAGGCCCGCCGAGCTTTTGATCGTACCCGAGAACAGCGTACCCGCTTCCGTAATGCCCAAATGCAACGGATAACGAATGACTTCCGCCGCTTTCGTATAGGCTTCGATCGCCATTGGGACGTCGGATGCTTTAAGAGAGACGATAATATCGTGAAAATCGAGTTCTTCGAGAATGCCGATGTGGAACAATGCGCTTTCGACCATCGCATCGGCGGTCGGATAGCCGTATTTCTCAAGCAGGTGATTTTCCAGAGATCCGGCATTAACGCCGATCCGGATCGGAATGCCGCGTTCTTTGCAAGCTTGTACGACCGCCTCTACCTTCTCCCGGCGGCCGATGTTGCCCGGATTGATCCGGACTTTATCGATTCCGTTCTCGATGGCCAGCAACGCCAAACGATAATCGAAATGAATATCCGCGACTAGAGGAATACTGATCTGCTGCTTGATCGCTTTAATGGCCTCCGCCGCTTCTTTATTGTTCACGGTTACGCGCACGAGCTGGCAGCCTGCTTCTTCGAGCCGTTTGATCTCGGCGACCGTCGCCTCGACATCGGCTGTTTTCGTCGTGCACATGCTTTGAAGGATGACTTGGTTATTGCCGCCGATCGTTAAATTGCCGACTTTAACGGCAACGGTATCCGTACGTCTGAACATATGATTTTCTCCCCTGTATACGCCAAAGTCCACCCCGCGGTTAGGCAGGGTGGAACCGGCAATCTAGGCGAACTCCGCTTCGGCCGAAAGGCCTTGTTGGCGGCTTTCGTCCTGCTCCCGTTACGCGCTCTCTTCTTTTTTCTTGCCTTTTTTGGTCGTAAGCTCCGGCGACATCTTCTCCTTGATAACCTTCTCGGTTACCAAACAGTTGACTACGTCATCGCGCGAAGGCACTTCGTACATCACGTCGAGCATGATGCCCTCGATGATCGCCCTTAGTCCCCGTGCTCCCGTATTCCGCTTGATTGCCTCGCGGGCGATTTCTTCAAGCGCGCCGTGTTCGAATTCGAGCTTGACGTTGTCCATCTCGAGCAGCTTCTGGTATTGCTTCACCAAAGCGTTCTTCGGCTCGGACAAGATACGGACAAGAGCTGGCTCGTCGAGAGGCTCCAACGTCGAAATAACGGGAAGACGTCCGACAAACTCGGGGATAAGCCCGAATTTGAGCAAATCTTCCGGTTGCGCGAGAGACAAATATTCTCCCGGTTTCAAATCCTTCTGACCTTCCAGAACGGAGCTGAATCCGATGACTTTTTTGCCGATGCGCCGTTTGATCAATTGTTCGAGACCATCGAACGCGCCGCCGCAAATGAACAGAATGTTCGTCGTATCGATTTGGATGAACTCTTGGTGCGGGTGCTTGCGTCCGCCTTGCGGAGGGACGGAAGCGACCGTTCCTTCGAGAATTTTCAGCAGAGCCTGCTGTACGCCTTCGCCGGAAACGTCGCGGGTAATGGACGGGTTCTCCGATTTGCGGGCCACTTTATCGATTTCATCGATGTAAATGATACCGCGTTCAGCTTTCTCCACGTCGTAATCCGCCGCTTGAATGAGCTTAAGCAAAATATTCTCGACGTCTTCGCCCACGTAACCGGCTTCCGTCAAGGACGTCGCATCCGCGATCGCGAACGGTACGTTCAAAATTTTTGCCATCGTCTGTGCAAGCAATGTCTTACCGGAGCCCGTAGGACCGACAAGCATGATATTGCTCTTCTGCAGCTCTACGTCTTCGATCTTGGATTGGGAGTTAATCCGCTTGTAATGATTATATACGGCAACCGATAACGACTTCTTCGCTTGCTCTTGGCCAATGACGTATTGGTCCAAAATGTTGCGAATGTCTTTCGGTTTAGGAATATCCTTCAGATCGAGATCTTCTTCATGTCCGAGCTCTTCTTCCACGATTTCCGTGCAAAGCTCGATACATTCATCGCATATATATACGCCTGGACCGGCTACCAGCTTGCGGACCTGATCCTGGGATTTGCCGCAGAACGAGCACTTAAGCTGGCCTTTTTCGTCGCTGAATTTAAACAAGGTAAACCCTCCTTAGTAAACCGCATCTATCGTCCATTCGGACGGAATCGTCATCCTTATGCTTTATCTGGAGCAACGGGAGTGGTAATAACCCTGTCAACCAATCCGTACTGTACCGCGTCTTCGGCGCTCATGAAATTATCGCGATCGGTATCCCGTTCGATTTTCTCGTAAGGTTGGCCGGTGCGGTCAACGTAAATTTGGTTAAGCTTTTGCTTGGTCTTCACGATCCAATCCGCGTGGATTTTAATATCCGACGCTTGCCCTCTCACGCCGCCAAGCGGCTGGTGAATCATGATTTCGCTGTTCGGCAAAGCGAACCGTTTGCCCGGCGCCCCCGCGGTCAAGAGCAGGGAGCCCATGCTAGCTGCCATTCCGACGCAAATCGTTGAAACATCCGGCTTAATGAATTGCATCGTATCGAAGATTCCCATGCCGGCCGTCACCGAACCGCCCGGGGAGTTAATGTACAGGTGGATATCCTTCTCTGGATCTTCCGCTGCCAAGAAAAGCAGTTGGGCGATAATGAGATTGGCGACATCGTCGTCAATCGCGCTTCCGAGAAAAATAATCCGGTCCTTCAAGAGCCTAGAATAGATGTCGTACGACCGCTCTCCGCGATTCGTTTGCTCGACGACCATTGGTACCAACATGTTACCAACCCCTTTTCTCATTGGACTTCAAATCTCGGTAATAGTTTAACACGTTCAAATCGGAATGTCATGTTGACGAGTTCTTTTCGGGCGAACGTCGAACGGCAACGGTCTTGAAATTATGTATTCGGGGTGAAAAATAAGGCACGCGGGTTTCACGTGCCTTTACTATGTTCGTTCTCGTTGTGCGGTTTTACGCGGATTTGCTGTTATCGATCAGGAATTTCACGGCTTTGCGAACCTTCAGGTCGCCAGTCATCGTATCCAGATAGCCATTGGCAGCGAAAATGTTGCGAAGTTCTTCCGCGGAACGGCCGTAGAGCTTGGACAAATTCTCGAGCTCTTCGTTAACGTCGTCTTCGGAGATGCTGATGTTTTCCGCTTTGGCGATTTCCTCAAGAACGAGGTTGTTGCGTACGCGTTTCGCGGCGTCGCCATGCATTTGCGCTTTCAGCGCGGCTTCGTCTTGACCGCTGAATTGGTAATAGAGGTCAATAGTCATGCCTTGCTGACGAAGACGGTTTTCGAACTCCTTCAACATAAGGCCGATTTCGGTATCGACCATGACTTCAGGTACGTCAAGCTCGGATACTTCCGAAGCTTTATCCACGATTGCCGCTTCGCGAGCGATTTCCGCGTCTTTAGCTTTACGGTCTTTCAGCTTGCTGGCCAAGTCCGCTTTGTACTCTTCCAACGTATCGAACTCGCTTACGTCTTTAGCGAATTCATCGTCAAGAGCAGGCAGGTTTTTGCGTTTGATTTCGTGCAACTTCACTTTGAACACAACTGCTTTACCGGCCAGCGTAGGTTCTTGGTAGTTTTCCGGGAAAGTAACGTTGATGTCCTTCTCCTCGGCGATGTTAAGCCCGACGACTTGCTCTTCGAATCCCGGAATGAAGGAACCGGAACCAAGCTCTAGCGAATAATTCTCGCCTTTGCCGCCATCGAACGGAACGCCATCCAAGAATCCTTCGAAGTCGATGGAAGTGTGGTCTCCTTCTTGAGCAGGACCTTCGTCTACGACGACAAGCTCGGCGTGACGGTTTTGCAAACGCTCCAACTCGGCAGCGATTTCTTCATCGGAAACTTCCGAACTTTCGATCGGAACGACCAAACCTTTATATTCGCCAAGCTTAACTTCCGGTTTAACCATAACTTTAGCTTTGAATTTGAACGACTGTCCTTTGCCGAATTGCTCCACGTCTACGTCCGGACGATCGATCGGCTCAATGCCGGCTTCGTCGATTGCTTTCGTGTAAGCTTCCGGAAGCAAGATATCGATCGCATCTTGATAGAGGCTTTCGATTCCGAACCGAGCTTCGAAAATGCCGCGCGGCACTTTGCCTTTACGGAATCCCGGTACGTTTACTTTTTGTACGACTTTGCGAAATGCCTTGTCCAAAGCAAGAGAAACTTGCTCCGCATCCACTTCAACTTCAAGAACCCCGACGTTCTTCTCTATCTTTTCCCAGTTTGCTGTCATTTTATGCTTTCCCCTCCGTAACATCTTGCCGCTTCAATGCGACCATTCACATAAACCACTCTATTATAGAACAACATCGTTCCGCATTCAAGGCATAACCAAAAGTCATATCCCCGTGAGCCGGGGCTCGACGGAATATTGGCGCAGCCACCTCAGCGCCTGCTCGTAACGAAAGCGCAATTCCCCCGTTATGCCGTACTGCTCCCTGATCCACTCGTCGCTTTGTTTGCCGTGAAGTTTTTCCATCAGCAATTGATGAAGAGCCGCCCCCCACAAATCGGCCGAGCCGTCGTCATCTTCGATCATGCTCTTATAAATCGAAGTTCCATACGCCGTTTCGACGCATTCCTTCCACATTTCCTCTGCAAAATAGGAAAGCGTGGGATCGGATACTTCCGCGGTCTGGCGTACCCTGTCGAGCACTTGATGGATGCCCTGCGGAAACTCCGCGAACGACGCGGGCGTGTCCTTCGCATCTACGGCGATGCTTTCGCCGTCTCTCCAGAAGGATACGGAACCCGTCGCTCCCTGCCTTTGCAAGGCTTGAAGCGCGCGAAACTGCACGGGAGGAATGTACTCCTTGCGCGCCAGCCATTGCCTGAGCGAGAGCTCGATATCGGGATGCACGATGTGCATGAGTTGGCCTAAGATCAATAATTGCTGTTCCGGATCATCCCCGTTGTAGAGAGTCGCTAATAACTGAGGAATATACTCCGTATCGGATTCGAAGCGTTCGATGACTTTGCGTTTAACGATGTCTTCTTCATCCTGATCGTCGTCTTCTTCGTAGATTCCGAAATCCGAATCGCTTTCCGCATCGGGAAAAGCGGCTACAAGCCAGCCTAAAAGCGCTTGCCATTCCGTATGATGGCGATCCGCTTCTCCGTGGCACTGCAGAAGAAAGTTAAGCAACGCCTTAGCGTCGCCGTATCGTTCCGTCTCCAGCATTTTCGTCAATTGAATTTGATAATAGTCCAACGTTTTGGGAAATAACACCAAGTTGTCTCTAGTGCCGTCCGTCATGGGGAATCCCCCTCCAAAGTTACTGGCTTCATGACTGGTTTCATCTTCCGTACGACACATCGGCCAGATTAAAGCAGCAATTTCAGTTCCTTCGCATTATATCATGAACCGCCGGGGAAAAGAAAAAGAACCGGGCCGCGTCTGCACCGCGGATTTTGCGCGACCTAGCTATCCAACTATCCATATAGTCAAAACTTGGAACGTCATGTACAATGTTTTTCGACGCATACACGACTTCAGCAAATCCCCGAACCGATCGGGAACAACAACAGGTGGAATTCAAAGTGAAAAAGAAAATGGCCTTATCGCTTCTAGTCCTCGTAGTCGTATTCGCTTCTTTCGCGCTTGGCGCCTACGCCGCGGTAAAGTATTCGCTTTCCGTCAACGGCAAGCAAGTTAAAACCGAAGTCAAGGTGATCAACGGTGCGACGTACATCCCGTTGTCCGCCCTCTCCGGTTTGGAGAACATTACGATTCAACGCGACGCCAAAAAAGGCACGATCGCGATCGCGGATAAAGTCGATGAATCCGAGCTCCCTCCCGTCGCTCCCGAAACGCTCGGCCTGGCATCGAATAATCCGGCTCCCGTCGGTAAAGCCGTATCCTTCAATTTGGAAGGCTATTTCGATAAGTTCATAGCCATTTACAAAGTCGAAGAAACCGTACGCGGCGACAAAGCATGGCAGCTCCTTAAAGACGTCAATCCGGCTAGCGCGGCGCCGGATAAAGATTCCGAGTATTTGCTAGCCAGAATCAAGGTAAGCCCTACTACGGTTGCAACCGCAGACGGGACGACCCGCATTTCGGCGGGACAGTTTAAACTCGTATCGTCCGGAGGCAAAGATTACGACTCTACTTCTATCGTTACGCCGAAACCGGAGTTGTTCGGTATTCTGTCCGAAGGTCAAAGCACGACGGGATGGGTAGCGTTCAAAGTGAAAAAAGACGATGCCGACCCTCTCATCCTCTTCGGCAGAAAAACGGACGGCACGGGCGGTTTGTGGCTCAAAACGAAGTAATGATCTCTAACATCCCCGCTTGGCCATTGCGCCAGGCGGTTTTTTTTGTCAATCGCGTGAGTTTTGCCACTAAACCCTCGTATTCTGTAACCTAGGTTACAGAATTCGACGGAGACGTAATGGTACCATCGTCCTATAAGAGACAGAGTCTTAAATAGGAGTGGTAATGATGCTAATCATCCCAGTGAACGAGTTGGTCGAAGGCGACTTGCTCGGTCGAGGCTTGTACGCCGCGGATGGACGTCTCATGCTCAAGCAAGGCGTAACCTTGAACGGAAACCTCATCGAAGGAATTAAACGATTGGGTCACCGTTATATTTCCGTTGAATTAACCCCGATTCGAGCTTCGATCAGCGGCACGGACGTCAAGAGAAATCTCATGAACATGACGAAAGACATTTTGCAGCAAATCTTTCAATCCATGCGTTCCGTGAGCAGCTTCCCCCAGCGTGCCTTGCTGGAGTGGACGGACCATGTGACGACCACGATATCGGATGAACACAATATGACGATAAGCTGTCAGGATCTCGTGCCGGGCGGAACGGAACTGATCTCCCATAGCATGAACGTATGTTTTCTCTCCCTTCTGACCGCCAAAGCGATCGGATACACGAAAAAGCAACTGGAGCACGTAGCCATTGGAAGCCTCCTTCACGACGTTGGGCTCGTGCTTCCGCATGATGAAACTTTGCTGCTTCACCACCCCGTCGTCGGTTACGATTATCTTCGCAAGATGAGGGACATCCCGGCAGCCGCCTTGCGGATCGTCCTTCAGCACCATGAACAAATAGACGGAAGAGGATTCCCTCACGGATTAAGCGGCGCCTCGTTCGCGGAAAGCTCGCAAATTTGCGGCCTCGCCAGCGATTTCGACTATTTCATGAACGATCCGTCCATCCGTCGCCTTCCTTCGGAAGGAATTGACTTTGTGATGTCGAAAATAGATTCCTCGTACAGTTACGCCGTCGTGCGATCCTTTCTTGCCGCTTTCCAGCCTTACCCGGTAGGCACCAAGGTCGGCTTGTCCGGCGGGTTAACCGGGACGGTGTATGCGATCAATAAGGCAAACGCTTCCCGCCCGATCGTTCAGTTAAACCAAAGCGATACCCGGATTGATCTCATGAAACATATGACATTCAAAATCGAAAAGGTGCTTCAAACCATTTCTTGACCTATGGAGGGATCACATATGCCTGTCGACGGCAATAAACTTAGGGCATCGATCCCTTTTTTCCGAGACATAGAACCAACCCTGATTGATCGCCTTATCCCGTATATGCATCAAAAAAATTACCGCAAGGGCGAATTGATTTTCTTGGAAGGAGATCAAGGCAACGAAATTTACTTCATTGGAAGCGGCTCGGTCAGTATCTATACCTTCGATAAATCGAAGAAGGTGATACTGGCTTTCCTGCGGGAAGGAGAATATTTCGGGGAGATGGCGCTGATGAAACCCGGATTGGTCAGATCGGCGACCGCGGAATGTCTAATGCAGACCCGCCTGTACAGCTTGCGCCGAACCGATTTCCAGCTGTTGATCGAGAACGACCGCAATATCGCTTTTCATCTGCTGGACTACACGATGGATCGGTTGCGCCGGGCTAACCAGCAAATATACGATCTTACTTTTCTGAATGTCCGATCGCGCATGATCAAGAAATTGCTATACATGGCGGAGGAATATTCGCTCGATGATTCGAACGAGTTCGTCATCCCAGTAAAGATAACGCACCAACAATTGGCGGAGATGGTCGGAGCCGTACGCGAGACGGTATCCAAAGTATTACAGGAGTTTCAAGACGAAGGGTTGATCCACATTCAAGATAAGAAAGTTCAATTGCTTAATATAAGGCTATTAAAAGAAAAATTATCAGAGGAAGTTTAACCCTTGCAGAAGGCAAATGTTTATGATAAGATACTTTTTGCGTGTCTCAGTAGCTCAGCTGGATAGAGCAACGCCCTTCTAAGGCGTCGGTCGGGGGTTCGAATCCCTCCTGGGACGCCATTCCAGCTAATACGCAAACCCGTCGGACGGCATTCATGATGCCGCGCGACGGGTTTTTTAATAGAATTCAAGGATCACGCCCCGTAACTTGAATAAAGCCCATTTCAAGAGCCAACACTTTACCGCATTAAGTTCAACTACGACAATACTTCAAGTAAAAAGGTGATAGCATGACAATTCGCGTCGCTTCGGCTAAAGATGCCGAACCGCTGGCTAAGCTTGTTTTATTAGCGATTCAAGACATTGCTTATCAATTAACGGGACAATCGAACGAAGCCGGCGTTCTTGAACAATTGGAGAAGTTCATCGCCGCGGCTGGCAATCGTTTCAGCGCCGACTGTTTCTTGGTAGAAGTAAATGAATACAAGCCTGCCGGGATGATTCTTTGTTATCATGGCCGCGATGCCCAGCGGCTATATCAACCCGTCATCGACCATTTAAAGCAAGTAACCGGCGACCCCGATGTCCAGATCGACCAAGAAGCCGATGAAGACGAATACTATATTGACGCCGTTGCGGTTGATCCCGCGTTCCAAGGCCGAGGCGTTGCCAAAATGCTAATCTCCGCGGCGGAACGGAGAGCCATGGATAGGGGATACGATAAAATCGCCCTTAACGTAGACCAGGCGAACGACATAGCCCATTCGCTCTACCGTAAACTCGGTTATGCGGCCGACAAAGAAATCACGATCCACCATAAGCCTTATTGGCACATGACGAAGGCTCTTACGGAATAAATAAAGCGCGGCATGCGTACGATTCGCATGCCGCGCTTTATTCGTTCCCGATTAAGCCGTTTATTCGAATGGATACCGCAAATTCCATTGTTGCCTTATCCGATCTAACGTCGACATAATTTCCAGCGTCTCTCCGAGCGGCATGACCGGACTTTCAGTACGGCCCGCCCGCAAGCATGCCATCGCTTCCTCCGCCTCGAATGCGTAACCGGACGCTTGCCTGTCGTCCTCGAAGCGAATGGGATCTTGCCCCCGTACATGCAAGCTAGCGGAACGCGCCGCCAAAAACATCGGAATATGAATATGCCCTTTCGTGCCGATGATGTATGCATCGTTAACCATTTCAAGTTGAACGGCGCCATTCAACGCCGCGATTTGACCCTCCTCGTATTCCATCAGGATTGAGAACTGCTCGTCCACTCCGGTCGTTCCGATCCGTGCGCTGCTCATGATTTTCCTCGGCCGTGCGCCATAAATCATGGAAGCGAACGAAACAGGATAGATCCCGACGTCCAGCAGCGCCCCGCCTCCCAATTTCGGATCGAGCAGACGGCTTTCCGGCTGCCAGCCCAGATCGAAGCCGAAGTCCGCCTTAACCATCCTGACATCGCCGATAACACCCTCCGCAAGCCATTGCCTAACCTGGCGAATCGGCGGCAAATAACGCGTCCACATCGCTTCCATTAGGAAGATCCGATTTTCCTTGGCATATCGAATGATTTCCTCCGCTTCCGAAGCATTCATCGTAAACGGTTTTTCGCATAGCACGGCTTTCCCTGCCCGTAAGAACGTAAGAACATTGTCATGATGAGCCGGGTGCAGCGTTCCGACGTATACGATATCCACCTCGGGATCCGCCGCCAACCGATCAAAGCTCCCATATGCGCGCGCGGCACGAAAATCCTTGGCGAAGCTCTCGGCTTTGTCCAAGCTGCGTCCGGCTACCGCAACCAATTCCGCCCCTTCCGCATAAGCCAAGTCCTTGGCAAACTGCTTCGATATGCCCCCCGGGCCCGCGATACCCCACCTGATCGTTGGTATAGACATCCGTTATCGACTCCTCGCGTTTTTCTTCCCATTATCACATAGGATTGTCTTGAATGGATAACAATGCCGTATAATACAGACAAACAGAATGGACTTTCGGAGGGACGAGTATGGGTACTTGGCTAATTTATGCGCTTTTGTCGGCCGTCACCGCGGCGCTTGTCGCCATCTTCGGCAAAATCGGCTTGAAAGATATCGACGCGAATTCGGCAACGGCGATCCGGGCCGTCATCATGGCCTTATTCTTGCTTGGCGTCGTCATCGTCCAAGGGAAGTTCATGCAGCTCGGCGAAATTTTCGCGCAGAGAAAAGCGATGACCTTTATCGTGTTAAGCGGAGCGGCCGGGGCGTTGTCATGGCTGTTTTATTTTCTCGCGCTCAAGGGAGGCAAAGTATCCCAAGTAGGTCCGATCGATAAACTGAGCGTCGTGCTCGCGGTTTTATTAGCCTTTTTCTTCCTTGGCGAAAAGATATCTTGGGTAAACGCGTTAGGCGTGGCGATGATCGCCGGCGGAGCGGTATTGGTCGCCGTTAAGTAACCGGCACAAAACGATGAAACTCCGAGAAAAAATCGTCCAAAGCTTCAGCCCCGCTTTATAAACGCCGAAACGCGCAGCCCTGGCGGAAAATCCGCCCAGGCTGCGCGTTTGCGTTCGGTCAAATACTAGCGGTTATGAGGCTTGGCCGGGCTGTTCTGAGCGGGATGAAAGGTGTTGATCTTGAGCTTTTCCTCTACGAACTCCTCGCCTTTCTTGGCGATCTGATTGCCTAAGTTTTTCTTGAATTTTTCTGCCATTGTTTCTCTCTTCACCTCCTGTCCAAGTTCAGGGCTTCAGATTTCTCTCCAAAGCATCCGATACTCCCGTATAAGCCAGAATCTGCGCGGCGAATTCGTCCCGGTCGTCGGCGGCCAGATGGTCTGGCGACGAGAAGAGCGGTTTCATCACGTCCTCGAAAGCGGAATGCAAGCTGTTGTCGAACCAATCGACTTCATAATTCGCATCGTTGGCAATAACCCTAACTAGCGGGTAAGAGCCGTCGCTCCCGGCACGAAAGTAAGCCAGCATCTGAGGATCGCGCTGATGGTCGGTGGACACTTCCACCTCGGCGAATCGCTGTCCGCCGCGATCCAATACGCGCCGAAATTGGGCTTCCCTAACCTTCATCATAAGATGGTTTCTCCTCCTTGCGGCTCGTCACAAGATGTTCATCGATTCGATATGCTGTCTCGTCTCATGGGTGCCTAGCTCATGGAGCATGCGATATACTTCCTGCAAGAGAGCATCGTACGTATCGTTTTCCGGCGAATCGCTAACCGTGGGCGACCCTTTGTAAGAGAGAGCCTCGTCTTCATCCGCGTCCTGGATTTCCTCGAACAGCTCCTGAAGCTTGTCGAGCTCCGCTTCGTTCGCGTGAATGGCGAATTCGAACGAAGCCGCCTCCGGATCGAGCAAGACTTGACCCGCTCCGACCGATACGTAGTATGTTTTTCTGTCCGATTCCGCAACGTGCGCATCGCTCATTCGTTGATCCTTCCTTCCCCCGTAACGGGCAATTCATCTTCCGTATTTTCTCCCGGTGGACATACATTTTATGCCTTTTTTCGCATATTCATCTTATTGATCTGTTCTAGGCAGAGGAGGGTTGAAGGCACATGTGCGGAATTACCGGATGGATTGACTGGAACAAGGATTTAACGACTCAGGCGGATACGATCGAGAAAATGACCGAGACGCTGGAGCTGCGGGGACCGGACGCGACCGGCACCTGGCTGTCCCGGCATTGCGCCTTCGGTCATCGTCGCTTGTCGGTAATGGACCCCGCCAATGGCGCTCAGCCTATGGTTCGTCCCGCCAAAGGCTTGGACAATCACGATTGCGTGCTTGTGTATAACGGCGAATTATACAATGCTCCCGAGCTCCGCAAGCAGTTGGAGGATTTGGGTTACCGGTTTCGCACGACCTGCGATACGGAGGTTTTACTGCTGGCTTACGTGGAGTGGGGACCGGAATGCGTCGAGAAACTAAACGGAATCTTCGCCTTCGCGGTATGGCAGACCGCCGATCAGAAGCTATTCATGGCGCGGGATCGGCTCGGCGTGAAGCCGCTGTTCTACCGGCGCGAGGAAGGCCGGTTCATGTTCGGATCGGAACCCAAAGCGATTCTCGCCCATCCGGACGTCCCCGCCGAGATCGACGCCGAAGGACTGGCGGAGCTATTCGTCATCGGTCCAGCACGTACGCCGGGGCACGGGATATGGCGGGATTTCCTCGAGCTGAAGCCCGGGCATTGCCTGCAGTACGATCGCAGCGGGTTTAGAACGTTCGCCTACTGGCAATTGCAAAGCTCCGAGCATGAGGAAAATGTCGAGCAGACGGCGGAGAAAGTCCGCTATTTGCTTGCGGACACGGTCGAGCGACAACTGGTGTCGGACGTTCCGATCTGCACGCTATTGTCCGGCGGTCTCGATTCCAGCGCGCTAACCGCGCTTGCCGTCGACTATTACAAAACGACGAATCAAGGAAACGTGCACACGTTCTCTGTCGACTACGTGGATAACGACAAACATTTCCACGCGCATGATTTCCAACCCAATTCCGACGCGCCGTGGATCAAGCGAATGAACGATTACTTATCTACCGTTCATCACCCGAAACAATTCGATACGCCCGAGCTCGTTCAAGCGTTGGAGGCTGCCGTGCTGGCCAAAGATACGCCCGGCATGGCGGACATCGATGCTTCCTTGTATTTGTTCTGCCGGGAGATCAAGAAAGAAGCGACCGTCGCGATATCCGGCGAAGCCGCGGACGAAATCTTCGGCGGTTATCCTTGGTTCCATCGCGAAGAAGCCTTAAAAGCGGAAACTTTCCCATGGTCGCTGGCAACCGGCCTGCGGGCAAGCTTGTTATCGCCTGAGCTCAGGGAGAAGCTGCGACCGCACGACTACTTGGGCGACCGTTATGCTCAGGCCGTCGCCGAAGTGCCTCGTTTGAACGGAGAAGACGAGGCCCGCAAGCGCATGCGGCGCATGTCTTATTTGAACATTACCCGGTTCATGCCTACGCTGCTCGATCGCAAAGACCGGATGAGCATGGCGGTCGGGTTGGAAGTACGGGTTCCGTTCTGCGATCACCGTCTGGTCGAATACGTATGGAACATCCCTTGGGAAATTAAGACCGCCGGCACGCGAGAGAAAGGCATCCTGAGAAAAGCCCTTGAAGGCGTACTCCCGGACGACGTCTTATATCGCAAAAAGAGTCCTTATCCGAAAACGCACAATCCGAATTATTTGGCCGCCGTTCGTTCTCGTCTCCTCGAAAGACTGGACGATCCATCCAGCCCGCTGTTGCCGCTCATCAACGAGAGCAAAATCAGGGAGCTCGCCGCCGCATCGGACGCCTCCTCCCATCTCCCTTGGTTCGGACAGTTAATGTCAGGACCGCAGCTATTCGCATATTTGCTCCAAATGGACTTCTGGCTCAGGGAATATAAGGTTAAACTGGTCCTGTAGATTTTGCGTATTGCCGAATAGCCAAAAAAACCCTCCAAGGTCGTTAACCGACTTGGAGGGTTTTCTTCGATTTATGGCTAGATAACGGTATCCTATTCTACGATCAGAGCCAACAGCCGGCGTAATGCTTGTCCGCGATGGCTGATCTCGTTCTTCTCGGAAAGCGACAGTTCGGCCATGCTGCGACCGTGCGACGAAACCCAGAACAACGGATCGTAACCGAAACCGTCCGCCCCCCGCGCTTCGCTCATAATATGCCCTTCGACCGCGCCTTCGGCTTCTAGCTTGCCGCCGTCCGCCGGGTCGTAGAGAACAAGTGCGCATACGAACCTTGCCGCGCTTAACAATTTAGGCTCTTGCGAACTCCCTGCCACGCCCTTACTCGATTCCCCTACGCCAAGCAACGCAAGCTCCCGCAGTAACTTTTCGTTATTGGCGGAATCTCCCGCCGATGGTCCCGCGTAGCGGGCCGAATAAACGCCGGGCGCACCGTCCAGCGCATCCACGCATAAACCGGAATCGTCGGCCAATACGGGCAGTCCGACGATATCCGCTACTGCTTTCGCTTTCAACCACGCATTTTCCGCGAACGTTACGCCGGTCTCCTCGATATCCGGAATCCCTTCGACATCATGCAAATCTTTGACCGCGATGCCGATCCGCTCGAACGCTTCGCGAAACTCCTTCGTTTTGCCTCGATTGCGGGTTGCAATGATTAACGTGCTGCCTTTCCCGATCATGCCTTTCCTCCGCCTATTCGTTCTCCCGC
The DNA here is from genome assembly GCF_014107495.1 of Cohnella cholangitidis. Taxonomy (GTDB): domain Bacteria; phylum Bacillota; class Bacilli; order Paenibacillales; family Paenibacillaceae; genus Cohnella; species Cohnella cholangitidis. The sequence goes on along the minus strand of NZ_CP041969.1, from coordinate 5,081,284 downwards.
AGCTCCCAAAGTATCCTTCTGCAATTGAACGAGCTGCTGAATCGCTTCGGCCGCCATCGACAGCATGCCGTCCAACTCCGCTCGCGTGAACGGTGCTTCCTCGCCTGTCCCTTGAACTTCCACGAAAGCGCCTGCTCCCGTCATGACAACGTTCATATCGACTTTCGCTTTGGAATCTTCCTCGTAGTTCAAATCGACGACCGGCTCGTCTTGGATGACGCCGACGCTTATCGACGCCAAGAAATCGGTTAACGGATATTTGTCGAAGCTGTTCGTCCCCGAGAGCTTATGAATCGCGAGGGCTAGCGCGATATAGGCCCCCGTAATGGACGTGGTCCGAGTGCCTCCGTCCGCTTGCAGCACGTCGCAATCGAGCGTAATCGTTCTTTCGCCGAGCGCATGAAGGTTGACGACGGAACGAAGCGCGCGCCCGATTAACCGCTGAATTTCCATCGTTCTTCCGGTAAGCTTGCCCTTGGCGGATTCTCTTTGATTGCGGGTATGCGTCGCCCGGGGCAACATGGAATATTCCGCGGTTACCCAACCTTTGCCTTGTCCCTTAAGGAACGGAGGAACTCTCTCCTCCACCGAAGCGGTACAGAGCACCTTCGTGTTCCCGGCTTCTATAAGCACGGAACCTTCCGCGTATTTATTCGGATGAAGCGTAACCGCGAATGGCCGCAGGTCACGGGATTGTCTGCCATCGGATCTCATCATTTTACCTCCCAGTAAATCAATCTCTCCCATTTTACCAAAGGTTGAATACAAAAGCACCCAACCCGTACATTTAGCCGACGATGCGCGCCGCGTATGATCCGGATTAATTGGGGCAATATACAAACAATGGAAAATGAAGGAACGGAGGATAATCCGTATGCTGGAGCAAATCAAACAACAATTCCGCGATGCAACCGATTTGTTCACGGATACGCTCGACAACGGCTTCTGGCAAATGGAGATCGCCTATTTTCCCGCGCTGTGCGACGAACATATCAAGGATGGTCTTCTCGTTCCTTTTTCCTATCGTTTCGATCCGGATGAATTCCGCAGAATGCTTCACGCGAATCCGAAATATGCCAAGGCGAACAAACCCGAAGGATGGGCGAGCCTGCTCCTGAAAGGCTTCGTGCTGATTCGGATCGGCGATGAATGCTACTCCTTCAAATCGGATCGTACGCTGGTCACCGAGCCGGACACGACGAAAATGGAAGCCTCGCTCGAAGGCCCCCAATCCGCGTTTACGGAAAGCTTGGATCTCAATCTATATCTGTTGCGTTTCCGGTATAACGTGCCGACCTTAACGGTAGAACCTTACGAGAAAGGCTCGTACTCCAATACGGCTATTCAAGTCGTATACGATCGGAAGCTTGTCAACCGCGCCGTTCTGGAAATGCTGTACGAACAGATGGATAAAATCAAAATCGACTTGCTGTTATCCTCCGGTCAGATGGTCAAGGAATTAACGGGAAAAAGCCATCGTTTGTTTCCGACGTTATTGCAGACGGAACGACCGGACCGGGTTGCCTCCATGCTCCGCAAAGGCAAAATCGCGATTCTGATCAACGGAAGCCGATTCGCCATCATCCTGCCCGTCAGGCTCTATGACTTCATGCATGCGATGGACGACGACTACGACTCGTTCTGGATGAGCCGATTCCTCATCGGCATGCGGTATATCGCCGTTTTTTTCACGATCGTTCTGCCCGCGGCTTACATCGCGATCGTCTCCTACAATCCGGAAATTTTCCGGGTCCAGCTCGCCTTTACGATCGACGGCAGCCGCGCGGGAGTCCCCTATCCTTCGTTCATCGAAGTGTTCATTATGCTGTTCATGATCGAAGCGCTGATCGAAGCCAGCATACGCCTGCCGCGCTTCGTCGGTTCGACGGCCACGACCGTGGGAGGGCTCATTCTGGGCCAAGCCGCGCAACAGGCCGGACTTGTCAGCAGCATTATGATTATCATTACTTCCGTCGTAGCCATCTCCAACTTCGTTATCCCGAACTCCGCGTTCAGCCAATCCGTCAGGTTGCTGAAATACTTGTTCGTCGTCATTGCCATGATTTACGGGATCAGCGGGGTCGCCGTTCTCTTCTTTGCCATGATCGTCTACTTATGCAACCTTCGCAGCTTCGGCGAACCGTATTTCGCTTTATTTACTCCGCGAACCAAAGATCTGGCAAGCCAATCTCAACAAACGAGGTGAGAGAATGGCCCGTTATTTTTATTACCATGTCATCTATGTCGGGATGATCAATATTATGCTCTTCGTTCCTTGGATTCTCGAACAGCACCGTTTCAACGGCGCCGTGTCGGCCATGGCCGTCGCCATTGCGGTCGGGACTGTTCTTACATATGTCACGACTTCGCTCTTTCTTCGTTTTCCTGGGATGGGACTCGCCGACATTCTGAACAATCTATTGCCGCGCGGCCTCGCCGTTTCGCTTAATCTCATTGGCGCCTTGGTATGGACTTTGGCGGGCATTTTGGTCATTTACGCTTATTCGGCAACCATACAGCAATTTTTCAATCCCGATATGAATGCCTACCTTTTCTTGCTGTTAATGACGGTAGCGGGAGTTTGGGGAGCTAGCAGATGCACGCGCACGGTGCAGTTCGCCCAAGAAATTTTACTGCTGATCAGCGCTCCCCTTATCATCATGATCTTGTTCAAAGCGATTTTCAGCCCTTGGCTTGATTGGAATGCCATACGCGTAACCGCGGGGTACATTCGTACGGCTCCTTCCTTCATTTCTTTTTGCGCCGCGACATTCATTTTCGCGGGGTATAACTCATTAACCGTCTTTAACCGCTTGCTCCCGAATGGGACGAAAATCCGCTTCCGCTGGATTATTCCGCTGTTCTGCTCGTTTTTCCTATTCGTCTCTTTCTTTATCCCTATTGGTTTTCATGGCACCGTCGGCGTAGGGGAGCATTTGTACTTGTGGAGCGTAACCGCCGATTCGATGATTCTGGAATACGGGTTCGTATACCGGGTGCTGTACCTCTTCTTGCTGTTATATACCGCCTTGTCTCTTATGTTTGCGATGAACACATGGCATACGGCCATGGAGCTCATTAAAGCCTGCCATCCCAAACATAAATCGCAGCCGGAGCAATTTCCCGTACCCGCCGCCAATTGGTGGATTACGATCGTTTTTGCCTTGCTTACGTTCGGCTACGCGTTATGGACCAACGAGCAACGCAACCAAATGGTGAACGAGAATTGGCTTATTGCCCGAACGATAACCGACGTCTCGACGCCGCTTATACTCGGTTTGCTGGTGCTGAAAGGACTTCGCAAGAAAAAATCGTCCGTTTCCGCGGAAGCCTCGGCACCGGACTCCTGATTCAAGGAGGAATGCTGCATGAAAGGTCGAATAACGTTGCTGTTCCTTCTTTTATTGTCCCTCGTCTGCGCCGTCTCCGGCTGCGGCTTCAAGGACATCGACAAGCGGTTTTTCGTCGTCGCCATGGGAATAGACCGCGGCAGCAAATCCGATACCTACAGGGTAACGCTTCGCTTGGCCATCCCCTCTTCCAAGATCGAGAGCGGAGAGACGAAGACGGAAGTCGAATCGTTCGAGGCGCCAAGCATAGCCGAAGCCGTACGCCACCTCAAAGCGCTCGTTGACAAAGAGCTCGATTTCGGGCATTGCCGCGTTATTCTTTTTGGCAAGCCTCTAATGGAGGACGGGGTATCGTCCCCGCTGAAGTGGCTGTCCCGCCGCAGGGACATCGCGATGGTCAGCTTCATGGGAATGGCCGAGCCCGACGCTTTCAAAGTGCTTAAACTGCATCCCCAGTCAGAGCGTTATCCCGGCAACGCCTTGTTTCTCACCTTCGGAAGCGAAGGAACCGAATCTTCCTTTACTCTGACCGAGTATTTGTTCGATTGGGCCCGCAGGCAAAAGGAAACCGGCAAAGACGGCTATTTGCCCATCATTCGAAGAGATACGGACAACAACTCTTATCGTCTCGATCGCGTCGCTTTTCTGGACAAACAAAAGCTGCGCCTCTGTTTGGATCCGAGCGAGACGCAGCTGTTCAACATATCGGCCATGCATTTCGACAAATCGGTCATCGCCGTTCCCTATCAGGGAACCCGAATCGTGCTAGCCCTCTCGCAGGTGAAATCGCGCGTTAGCATCAGCAAGGACAGCGTGCCGGCGGTGAACTATTTTGTCCGGGCGAAGGGCTTCTTGGAAGAAAGCCCGCAAAATTTGCTCGAAGGGAATATCGATAAAATCGAAAGCATGCTGCAATCGAATTTCAACTCCCAGTTGGAAGACTTGCTGTACAAGATTCGCGACGCCGGCGTTGATCCATACGGCTTCGGACTTGGCTATTTAGCGCAGCATTTCGGAAGAAGCAAGGAATGGGAGCATTGGAAACGAACTTATCCCGACGTTTCCTTCCGCGTCACCAGCCGCATCGTCATCGACAAATCCGGTCTCGTCAAATAAATCTCTATCGGGATAACGTATTGACGTATGCCGGGCGCGTTACGGGACGATCATAGGAACGTTGCTCCGAATCCAAGAAGGAGTCGTCGCCGTTCATGACTACGCGTACTTGAGGCAATCCGGTCGCCTCGGTTAAAGTAAGCACGAGCGCTTCCATCATTTCCGCGGGAACCAATGCCTTCGGCTCCCAATCGGAGTGCTTCAAGCTGACGTTAACGGTATCGGCCAATGGAGTCAGCTTCTCGATCTTCATGTCCGAAGTGAGGACCGCATGAAGATCCTTGGAATTTTGGGGTCCGAGAATGAGCTGCTCCAGCGCGCCTTGGCAGCATCCGATTGACGATGGATGAGACGGGTAACCGGTACGAAATAGCCTTCTCCGTCTTTCGTTTGCGAAGAGAAATAGAGCGTCACGCCCATCGCGCGGCTCAGTTGAACGTCTTTGGACGTTTGAAGATTAATGCCCAGACCGCGCGTTAACACCGTATCGACCGGCAGACCCGAAGAAGGAAGCGATTTAATCGGCTTTCCCGCTACGGACAGCTTGACCTTGTTGATTCCGGGCAACTCCGTCAAAGTCCATACAAGCGCTTCGATTACCTTCCTTTCTTGAGCGGCTTCGATACTAGGAAACGGAGCGGCGAAATCGACGGTAATCGTTTCTTCCGTTTGATTCTCGGATACGGACTTTACTTGGGTCCCTTCCGGCAATACCGCCTTAAACCCTTGGGGAAGCTGGTCCTTTAATTGCGGATTGACGATCAGCCAATCGATCGCTTTCCGGGCCGACGTTCGCGAGTTCGCGGCTCCGCCGTCCAATCTCAAGGACATCGGCGCGAGATAACCGTTCCGATCCAGCAAATAGACCGTAACGACTTCATTCGCTTCCGAGAACGTGGCTGCCGACGTTTCCTGCAACATTGCCTGTTCCACCGCGGAAGGCGGCGGATCTATTCTGGCATCCGCTCCCTGATCGGCCGGAGTTCCTAGACTACATGCGGATAAAAGCGGCAGAAGCAGCAATAGTCCCCCCCATCTTCTGACTGACCGGCTGCGGTAGGACATGGTCTTCATCCTCGATTCCTCCCATTATAAAAATTTCATAAGAGCGGGCTGCCGTTCCGCCGGCATCCTATTTGTAGTACTATGTATACGAGCCCTTAGGATAATTATGTATGTTTGTCCTACTCAAGTTCACGACGGAGGCCGATGGCTTCGGAAAGAGGTGTTGTATATGTCCCAACCGAACGTATACCGTCTAAACAGCAAGGAAGTCGCCAAATCGACGGAAGAATGGTTAACGAAGCGGGGAGTTACGAAGGAGCAGATCGGACAGCTCGTTATGCTGCTTCAGAAAGATTATTTTCCAGAGCTGACTCTGGCCGAGTGCGTCATCAACGTGGAATCGGTATTGTCCAAACGCGAAGTGCAGAACGCGGTCCTCACCGGAATTCAGCTCGATATACTCGCGGAAGAAGGCAAGCTGCTCCCCCCTCTGCAAAATATGATCGCGCACGACGAAGGGTTGTACGGGTGCGACGAAATATTGGCGCTGAGCATCGTTAACGTATACGGAAGCATCGGATTTACGAACTTCGGTTACGTAGATAAGCTTAAGCCGGGTGTATTGCGTAAGCTAAACGATAAAAATAGCGGTGAAATTCATACTTTCCTCGACGATATCGTCGGCGCTATCGCCGCGGCGGCTTCGAGCCGCATCGCCCACCGCAAGCAAGCGGAGCGCGAAGCGCTTGAAGAAGCGCTGCTAGAAGGCGGGGAATAAGGAAATAACGGGCTATTCCGACGGTCATCTTAGACCCGGAGATGGCCCGTTATTTTGGGAGTTGGAGCGCAAATAAGGCTAATGCCGTCAGACGGCATTAGCCTTATTGTTTATGTGCTAGAGCGAACGAACCTCCCGCTCCGCACCCGAAAAACGGCACTCCGTACCGCTATTCCTCCCAAACCCCCGCTCCGCACCTGAGTAACGGCATTCCGTGCCGCTATTCCTCCCAAACTCCCGCTCCGCACTTGAATAACGGCATTCCGTGCCGCTATTCCTCCCAAACTCCCGCTCCGCACTTGAATAACGGCATTCCGTGCCGCTATTCCTCCCAAACTCCCGCTCCGCACTTGAATAACGGCATTCCGTGCCGCTATCCCGCAGCGGGAGCGCCAAAAATCCGCGCAAATTACCCTTCCATCCGCCGGCGAAAACGGATCAACGATTGGCTGCCGTGAGGCGGCTCGGCCGGAGCTTCTAACCGCACGACCATTCCACGCTTCTCCATCCGAACAAGATGAGCGATCGTTTCCGCGAGCGCGAATCGCAAATTGTGCGTATTGCTCCGCAGCCTAGTGCCGAATAATAGCTCGCATACCTCGAACGCGGTCTTCTCCTCGTCGCCGATGAGCTCGGCCATTTTCAGCAGCCTGCGCTCATGATGCTCCAGCAACTCATCGATCCTTTGCCGGTATTTAGCGTAAGGATCCCTATGACCCGGATAGACCATTCGCACATCCAAACGCCGCAATTCCTGCAAGCTATTCAAGAAAGAATGCAGCGGGTCGGGATCGCCGCCGGGCATCCAGCCGATATTCGGGGATATGTCGGGAAGCACCTGATCTCCGCATAGCAGCTTTCGACCGACCGGATCGTAGAAGATCAAATGGCCGGGAGCATGTCCTTCCCCGCCGTGAACTTCCCATTCTGCTCCCCCCATGGTCGTTGTTTCCCCGGGGTTCAAAATGATCGGAGCCACCGGATGGGGAGAAACTTTGAACTTGAAGCCGCTCATATGGGCTCTCATATCGTCGGTAAGCTCTTCCGCTAAACCATGGCGAAGGAAGGCGTCCGTCAATTCGCCGGAAAATGTCTCGTTCTCACCCCACAGTCTATTCGCGTTGTCCAGCGCGACTTGAGACATGCGGACCGGCGCGCCGGTCCTTTGTTGAAACCATCCCGCTAGCCCGTAATGGTCGGGGTGATGGTGAGTAATCACGATGGATTTAATCTCGTTCCAAGCGATGCTTAGCTCGGACAGGACTTCAGCCCAGAATTGCTCTATATCTTCATTTCGTAGTCCAGGATCAATTAGAGTCCATCCGTCTTGCTCGGGCAATAAGTAGGCGTTAACCCATTTCAGCGAGTAGGGAAGCGGAACTTTAATTTGCAGCCAACCGTCTTCCATCCTCGTAACCGCATTCGACCGTGTGTTCATCCGCGGCTTCTCCCTATCAGGATAAGACGTTTGGAGCTTTCCATCGAATAAGGGCTGCCATCGTAATCCCCGTATACGCTTTCCAGCGACAAGCCGGTTTCCTCCAACATCTCCTCGAACTGGTTCAAGCCGATCAACCGCACGCGCTCCTCGTAATGCCGGATAGCGCCTTGATTGCCTTCCTGATCTATTGGAGGCTTGACTTCGATTTTTTTCACGACGAACTCCCCCTCGATCGCGCGTTTTTCCACAATATGCAGACCGGTCTGCTCATCCACCCTCTCCGAGCGCGGCACCAAATGGCGCATCAAGTAAGACGGATTCAAGAAGTCGATCAAATACCGCCCGTCCGGGATAAGTACCCGCTTAATCTCATGCAACACCCGCGCATTATCCCCATAATCGGCAAAGTAACCGAACGAAGTAAACCAGTTAACGACCGCTTCGAACGAGCCGTCCTCGAACGGCAAGCTGCGCATGTCACCGTTTACCCACGAGATTTTCCCCTCCGATTCGGCGCTGCGCGCTTCATTAAGCAGAACCTTCGATAAGTCTAATCCCGTTACCTCGTAGCCCAAATCTCTAAGGACTAACGCGTGCCGTCCCATACCGCAACCGACATCCAGCACGGCAGCTCCATGACGCAGATTCATCCAATCCATCATCGCTCCGATTTCCCGCGCCGCGTTTTCCCCGTTCCGATGACGATATACGACTTTATAATCTTCGCCGAAGCTCTCCGTGAACCAATCCCCCATGAATCATAAACCCCTTTATTCTTTCATGTTCCCTTACGAAAATTCCCTATTTTCCATCATAACATCATTCCCACACCAAGTCCCAATCCAATTAGGGCTATCACCGATGGATAGATGTCCTCATATGATGGAGTATTCTCGCTAGCCCCCGGGAAGGAAGCCTACGAGAGCCTTCGCCACGACATACGCAAAGGTGGAAGGAGTACGAAACATGTCCACCCCGAAAATCGACGTCCAGGTCATCAGTTCCGGCATATTGTCCGATGACGTCCTGATGCTGGGGGAATCCCTGATGAAGCAGTGGAAAATCCCTGCCCAGCAGCATCTAGCTTTACGGTTCGGTTCTTTCCGTCACTCCGTCTCCATTGTCCCCGTGCCCCGGTATGAAGGGCTCAGAATCAGCCAGACGCTTGCTCGCAGAATGGGAATCTTCACCGGGACCCCGCTTCGCATCCAGTACCAGACCTCGAACAGAACGCTCTCGCTCGGACCGTTGATCGGAGTATTGGTCAGCCGCGATCATCCCGGACAGCCGGATAAACCCTTCGGAGACATTACGATGTTCTGCCGGGAGTTAACCGATGCTTGCCGCAGCCAGGGCGCTTACGTGTATTTTTTCACTCCGAACGGGATCGGGTCAAGTCTGTCTTCCGTAGAAGGCTGGGTCTATGCCAAAGGCTGGCATAAGATGACGCTGCCCGCTCCTGACGTCGTGAACAATCGCCTAACGTACCGCAAGCTGGAAAATCGCCCGATCGTGCAACAGTTCATGCGGGAAATCAAAGTCAGGTTCGGGGCGCACGTGTTCAACGAGAAGTTTCTCGACAAATCGGAAGTGTTCGACGCTCTGAAGAAAGACGGTTCCTTGCAAAGGTATTTGCCCGAGTCCCACACCTTGCAAAATTTCGCGATGCTCAAGAGCATGTGCTCCAAGTACAGCTCCGTCTTCCTGAAGCCGGTTAGAGGAAGCTTAGGCAAAGGTATCATCCGCCTATCGCGAATCGGGCCGGATAATTGGCAAGCGTCTTACGCAACCGTCGGAGGCACGAGGAGACAATCCTACAGCAGCTTGGTGAAGCTGTTCTCCACCGTCTCCGGCAAAATGAAAACCGTCCGCTACCTCGTTCAGCAAGGTCTTAACTTGATCGAAGCCGGCGGCCGTCCCGTCGATTACCGCGCTTTAACGCAGAAGAACTCCAGCGGCAAATGGGCGATCACCTCGATCGTAGCCCGAACGGCGGGTTCCCATCATTTCGTCTCCAATCTCGCCAGGGGAGGAACGCTATCGACGGTCAGGGAATCCGTTGCCAAATCCAATCTTCCCGCCCAATTCCGGGGAGACGCTTCCTCGCGTCTGTCGAGGGCCGCGCTGGACATCGCCCGGGGAGTAGACAATCATATTCCGGCCCATTTCGGCGAGCTTGGAATCGATCTGGCTTTGGACACGGCGGGAAGAGTCTGGCTGCTTGAGGTCAATTCCAAACCGTCCAAGAACGATAACACACCACTTAAAGAAGGGAAAATCCGCCCCTCGGTGCGGATGCTAATTCAATATGCCCGCTACATCTCCGGTTTCTAACACCTATAGAAACGTCTGCTCGAATACGGCAATAGGTATACTCGTATGCGAACGGTCCGGGGATCCCCCGTTCGCTGAAAGCACCTTCATCAGACGCCTTAACGAGCTAGGTACGGCAGTCGGGCTGCAATTGTACGCGTTCGCCCCCTGGACCTGGGATGCTTCGAGCAATTCCGTCAAGGGCTGGAGCTGGAGCCAAGAGAAGCAATGTTGGGAAGCTTGCCGGCGGCAACTGCCCAACGTGGTCTACGATCGCGCTTGGCCGGAAACTCAAGAAGAGAAGCAACGCTGCCGACTGGCCATCCGGAGGCTGCGCGCCGCAAAACGTACAACTTTCTTGAACGGGCTTCTGCCGCACAAAGGCAAAGTCTACGAAACGCTCGCGAAGGATCGGGAACTCGCTTATGCGATACCTCCGACGTCGCGGTATCAAGGACCGGCATCCGTCGCCTCATGGCTCTCGAGACATCGCGGTTCCGTTTTCCTTAAGCCGATCGCCGGCAGTCATGGGAAGCGCGTAGTCGCGGTCGTCCGTTCCGGAAACGGAACCGTTAACTTAACGGGCAGGCATAGCGATAATCGCCCGCTGGCCATCCAGGGCGTGACCGAGGCGGCGGCCTTGCAACGTCTTGACCGTTGGATCGGCAATCGCGTCTATCTCATGCAGCCGATGCTGGAGCTTAAGGGTCCGAGCGGAGAACCGTTCGACCTGCGCGTCTTGATGCAAAAAAACAAATCCGGCCATTGGACGCTAACCGGAGTCGCCGCTCGTCTCGGAGCTCCCGATAGCGTCACGGCCAACCTGCACGGGGGCGGAACGGCCGCATCCGCGGAGGACGTACTGACTCGGCTGTTCGGAGAACATCGCGGAGCCGAGCTGGTGCGGGAAGTACGCCGTTTGTCGTTTTTGATCGTCGCTCGACTGGAACAAACATGGGGACGATTCGCCGAAATCGGTTTGGACTTCGGGATAGACCGAAGCGGCAAGTTGTGGTTTATCGAGGCCAACTCCAAGCCGGGACGCGCCTCTATGCGTTCCGCGGGCCGCGATGCCGCGCTTGCCGCCGCGCGACAGCCGCTGTCCTATGCCAGATCTATCCTGCTTCGACTTGCGACAACCGACGCGCGGCGATCGCCGCTGGATAACGGTTGCTCACTTGCGACAACCGATGCGCGGCGATCGCCGCTGGATAACGGTTGCTCACTTGCGACAACCGATGCGCGGCGATCGCCGCTGGATAACGGTTGCGCTACACCTGGGAGGGTAATTCATGAGTTTGACCATCTGTAACGTCCATTTCACGCAGCAGCCGGAACGTATCGTATGGTTTTCCAGCCCACTTGCGAAGCTGCTCAAGCTGGGCGGACGTAAATCGGTTAATGTCAAGCTCGGCAAAGACATCGTACCCGCCACGGTGCGGACCATCAATCGTAAAGGTCATCATGTCTACATGTCGGCAGGGCTTCGGCGTTCCGTGAGAATTCCTAAATCCGGCAACGTATATTTGGCTAACGACGAAGGCGAAGAAATTCAGCTCGGACCTCTCATCGGAGTGCTGACCGATAGCAATACCCGTTCCTCGACGGCCCCGTTTGGAGACCGGACCGGGTTCGTCAGGCAACTGCTTCAGCTCGGCCAGAAAAAAGCGTACTTCTTCGCGTTCACGCCTCGAGACATTAATTGGCAGCAAGAAACGATTCATGGCTGGTTCCTGGATGGAGGCGGAGGCTGGACTCGCCGCGTCGTTCCCCTGCCGGACGTCGTTTACAACCGCTTGCCTAGCAGGCGCGCGGAAGTCGGAACCACGATGACGTCTCTCCGGGAACGATTCGTCAAGAAGAGGATCCCGTTCTTCAACTGGAGCTTCTTCAACAAGTCCGACGTCTATAATCTTCTCGACAAAGACGTAGAAGCTTTGCGGCATTTACCGGAATCCGTCAATAATCCGAGTCCCGAGAAAATCAAGGAGCTGCTGGAGAAGCACCAATTTCTCTATTACAAACCGACCGCGGGCAGCCTCGGAATCGGGATCTATAGACTCACTTACCATCCCCGCAAAGGATATTTCATCCGATACCGCAAGAACGGCGGCAACGTGCTGCTAAGATTCAGCAACTTCAATAGCCTGATGAAAATGCTGCGGACCAGACACGGCGGCAACTTAAGCAGTTATGTCGTTCAGCAAGGCATTCGTTTAATCGAGATCGACAGTTGCCCGATCGATTTTCGGTTCCATATGCACAAGGACGGCCGCAATGAATGGGTCGTTGCCGGAATCGGCGCCAAAAAAGCGGGACGGGGCAGCGTAACGACCCACATCAAGAACGGCGGGTCGCTTATGACGCCGGAGCAAGCGCTTAGCCGGACTTTCGGCGCCAAGGCGGAGGAAGTGCTGAAGGAGGCCAAACAGGTCGCCATCAAACTGTCCGAGGCCATCGAACGCAACTACCCTCACCAGTTAGGCGAGCTTGGGCTCGATATCGGCATCGACCGGGATAAAGCCGTATGGATGTTCGAGGCGAACGCCAAACCCGGCAGATCGATCTTCAAGCATCCGGCGCTGAAGGAGCAAGGAAGAGCCTCTCTCGAATATATACTCGACCATTGCCTTTACCTGAGTAAATTCCGCAGGAGGGATGAATCTTGACGATTCCGAAATCCCCCGCTCCCGCTCCCAAAATCGCGGAAGCACCTTCCGAAAAACCGGTCGTCGCGATTCTAACGATAGAAGACGATGTTCAATTGTTTCGCGGGAATCGGAGCAACTTCGTAGATCTCATCCACACGGGAAAACAAATGGGCATCCTCACCTATGTCGTAACGGTCAAAAACTTAAAGCTTCATGCCGCTCGGGTGCTCGGTTACACTTTTCGCCAGGAGGACGATACGTGGGTCCGGAACTGGTTCCCGCGTCCGAGCATCATCTACAACCGGATTCCCCAACGGGAAGACGAGAGAATGCCGCGAGTGAAGAAAAAGCTGTCGGCGATATCTAGAAATCCCGGCGTGAGGCTGTTCAATCGCCGGTTTTTCAACAAATGGTCATTGTTTCAATGGCTGAACGAGAGCAAGTCAACGAGAGCGTACATCCCTGAGACGAGAAAATTAACGGCTTCGTTCATTCTCGCGGATCTCCTGAAGAAGTATCCGCTTCTCTACCTGAAACCCGTGCGGGGCAAAGCCGGAGTCGGGATTATGACCGTGACCGTTCAGCCGGAGAAGCCGTTGCCGTATCGCCTGCAGATTCAAGAGGAAAAGGGCAGCCGGACTTATCGGTCCGGATCGATGAGAGGGCTTTGGAATCGCGTGGTGAAGCAATCCGCCGTTCTTGGCGAGCCGTACATCGCCCAGCAAGGCATAACCCTTGCCACCGTAAACAGTCGTCCGTTCGACCTAAGGGCGCTCGTTCAGAAAAACGGAGCCGGGCAATGGGAAATTACCGGCATCGGTGCTCGTGTGGCAGGGGATTCTAGCATTACGACCCATGTTCCGCGCGGCGGATACATCGATGATCCGGAGAAGCTGCTCAATTCGATATTCGGCAAGGAGAGAACGGCCAGGGTGCTCGGCAAAGTCCGCAACTCGACGATAACGTTGGCCAAACAGATCGAGCGCTCCGCCCACTCCCGCTTATGCGAGATGTCCATGGATCTGGGGGTGGATGCGGATGGACACGTCTGGTTCTTCGAAGCCAATTCCAAGCCGATGAAATTCGACGAACCGCACATTCGCAGCAAATCGTTGGAACGAATATTCCAATACAGCGTCTATCTTCATCGCCAGCAGCTAGAAAGCAAGGGGGGCATAGCCACATGAACGTGAATGATGCTTACCGCGGCTCATGCTTCCCTCCCCCCCAGCCTGCTTCGCCGGCCCGGAGGTGACATTTTTCCATGGCTCAACCCGTACTAGGCATTCTTACCTTGTATTTGAACGAGTCGAAAGCGTTGGAGGAACGTCCGGTTTACGAGAAAATGATCGCCGCGGGAAAGAGGATCGGAATTTCCGTCTTCGTGTTTACTCCGCAGGACGTAGAGGATAGCACCGGAAAAATTCATGCGATGGTCTATAACGCCGCAACGAATAAATGGGGCAGACGCTGGGTTCGTTTTCCGAACGTGATCTACGACAGATGCCGTATTCAGAAAAGCCATCGTTTCCAACAGCTGCTTGCATTCCGCAGGCGATACTCTAACCTTTTATTCCTCAATAGGCCGCTGCGCAACAAATGGACCATCTATCGTACGCTCGGCAAAGTCGCTAACTTCCGCTCGCACCTGCCGGCCACGAAACTGTACCAGTCCGCCGAAGACGTCTCTTCCGCCCTCAAGAAATTTCCTACCGTATACTTAAAACCGATAAACGGAACCGGAGGACGGGGCATCCTTCGCATCGATCGGGGACGTGACGGTACGTTGTTGCTGCAAGGCCGTAACCATTCGCGAAGCATCGTCCAACCGAAACGCATCCTTCGAAGCGGCCTGGCGGCCGCTCTCGGAAAATGGGATATGCGCGGAGACCGCTATATCGTCCAGCAAGGTCTTAACATTAAACTGCCTAACGGACGAATTCATGACTATCGTATGCTCGTTCAAAAAAACAGCATCGGTACGTGGGAGGTTACGGGCTGCGCGGGACGCGTCGGTCCCCTTCGCAGCATAACTTCCAATCTGCACGGCGGGGGGGAAGCGGCTTCCATGAACTCCCTACTGCGGCAATGGATCGGCAACGAAACGACGATAAAGCAAATCCGCGAAACCGCCGAAACATTCGGATTAAGCGTTGCGCGCCATCTCGAGAGCTCGTACGGCGCATTGTGCGAGCTTGCGCTTGATCTAGCGATCGACAGGAACGGGAAGATCTGGTTGCTTGAGGTCAATCCGAAACCGTCCCGCGAAGTGTTCAAACAAGCGGGAGAACGCGAAGTCTACCGCAAAGCGATCGTGCGCCCGATCGAGTATGCGCTGTGGGCATATCGGCAAAAGAAAGAATCCCGCAGTTCTAAGTCTTCCTTAAGTAAGGGCACCAATTTGGAACAACGGCAGCATGCGGATGAAAAAGACGATTTGGCGGAACCGCCGGACTAAAGGCTTATCGTATTCGATAAAGGGGCGATCCCGGATGGTCTTATCGGACCTTCGGGATCGCCCCTATCATTTGTCATAACCGAACTAAGGCAATAGCTTCAACAGCTCCGGGAAAGATCCGATAACCGCGTCCGCCCCGTCCAATTCGCCTTCTCTACGGAATCCCGCGTAGTCGCAGCCGACGACGAACAAGCCGTTGCGCTTGCCCGCTTCCACATCCGACGAACGATCTCCCACCATCCATGCTTCCGTCACTTCGAACGTATCGAGTAAACGGCGAACCAAATCCACCTTGGTCGTCGTCGCGAACTCTCCCGCGCTATACATCCCTTCGAACAGATCGCCGATGCCTCTCAGCGCCGGTACGCCTTTCACGTATTCCTCGAGCCCGTTGCTTGCGATGAACAGACGGATTCCTTTGCCGCGCAGCTCTTGCAGCGTCTCGGCGACGCCGGGATACAGATGGCCGATACCGTTACCCAACTCTTCCATCTCATATTGCAGTAGCAACACGTTCGCCCTTTCGTGCGCTTCCGGGGATCCGTCCGGCATCAATTTCTTCCATATATCGGATAAAAGCATGCCCAGCGAACCGAGTAAAATCTCGATCGACGGCATCGGTTTCTCGTATAACCCTTCCTCGCGCAACGTCTCGAATACGCGCCGATGTACCGTTTCCAGCAACGACTCCGTTTGAAACAATGTGCCGTCCAGATCAAAAAGAACGGCTTGAGGCTTCGTAATAGCCGGATTCAAATGGCTCATGATTGTATCTCCCTTGTTGTGATTTTACTTGCCCAGCTTCTCGATCGCTTTCTCGACTCGCCTACGCTTACTATCCTTTTCGATCTCGATCAATCGAGACATCAGCGTCTCGGCAAGCTCATCTTTGTCCTGGTTGCGAATCGCCGGCAACGCGTTCTCCGCGTACATCGGAAGCTGATTCGTCGGACAACCCTTTAGCTGGCCGATCAGCAAGGGAAATACATGATCGGCGTAACGTTCGTCTTGATAAAGCTTAATCAGGATGCCGACCCCATGATCTTTCGTAATGACGGATCCTTTGTCGGCGGCCTCCAGAATCGGAGACAGCACGGAGTAGACGGCATCGGCCTGAACGGACGCGATCGAGTCCAGAGCGGTCATCGCCCCCCACACCAGCCTATTGTTCTTGCTTCGCAGCAAATCCGCGAACAAGGGATAGTATTCCGCGATCATGGACGGCTCCAGCATTCCGATCTCGTAGAGCACCTTGATGCAGTCGCTTTGAATGCTTTTATCCTTATGAGTCAGGTTGCCCGCCAACTCTTTAACCGCTTCGTCGTCTCCGTCTTCCGCGATCGCTCGCGCTAGCTCCACGTTGGGTTCCTCGTCTTTGCGATGGAGGGACGTCGCTAATTTGCCGATTACTGTCATCCCCGATACTCCCTTCTCTTGTATGGACGTATTATAGCAAATGTGCGCCGGAATTCACGAATAAGGCCTGACCTAGGAGACAAATGCCTCAAGATATTTGCTCGTCTACGACATAGATTGTTTTTGTAACAAACGAAGAGAATATTGCGGATTAGGTGGTTGAACATGCATATATTAATAATTGCCCCGGAACAAATTACGGTACCTCCCATACTTGGAGGTTCCGTCGAAATCGTCATTCTCGCCATGGCTAAGCGATTGGCCAGATCGCATCGCGTAACCGTAATAAGCCGAAGCCATCCCCGATATCCCCAGCATTCCAGAATAGATGGAGTCGATATTTACCGGGTGCCAACCGGCAGCCCTATGACCTACTTATCCAATGTTAAGAAGTGGATCGGCAACAAAAGTTTCGACGTTATCCAGATTAACAACCGCCCGCGATTCGTCGGTCCTTTGAAACAAAAGTTCCAAGGAACGAATACCCCGGTTACGCTATTTCTACATTCCCTCACCTTCGTCGGACCCCCGTTCACTTCCCGCGCTACCGCCGCGCAAGATTTAGCGAAAACGGATCTTATTCTCGCCAATAGCTCATCCTTGAAGCAGCAATTGTCTTCTCGCTTCCCCGGAGTCGCGGGGCGAATCCGCAGCGTATGGCTGGGCGTGGATACGAAACGCTTCTCGCCTGCAAGAAAATCTAAGACGAGCAATGCCTTTAAGGTATTGTTCACGGGAAGGGTCATCCCCCGCAAAGGTGTTCCCGTACTTCTCAAAGCCGTTAAATTGGCCCAAAGCCAATCGGCTAGACCGATACACGTGATGATAGCCGGAGGCTCGTCCCGGTCGGGATATATGAGCCAAATGCGTTCGTTAGCCAGCAATCTTCGCGTGAACGCCCAGTTTCTCGGAAACATTCCCCACAGCCGCATCCATCATGTATATAAGAAAGCCGATGTGTTCGTCTGTCCTTCCCAGAAGCATGAAGCCTTCGGGTTGGTGAACGTCGAAGCGATGGCTTCCGGCTTGCCCGTCATCGCCTCGAATAACGGAGGAATCAAAGAAATCGTCAAAAATAATCGCAACGGAATACTGGTGAAAAGCTACCATCGTCCGCAAGCGTTCGCCAAAGCGATTCTCAAGCTAAGCGACGATCGCGCATTGAGAAACAGAATGTCGCTCCAAGCGCGAAGGGATTGCGTGAAGCGGTTTAGCTGGGGAGCAACGGCCAATCGGATTACGCGGGTTTATTCCAAGTACCGGAAATCCAAATCTTGAAAGAAGGAAGGACGTATTCCCAAAAGGGCCGACTACGAGTAAAACATTGCGATTATTTTCTGCGAGATGGTTCAGTCGAATCCAGAAGTTGCGCGATTATGAGAATAACGGCACGCGGTGCCGTTATTTCGTTACAAAACGGCAATTCTTCCGCGATAGAGGCACGCGGTGCCGTTATTCCACAACGATTCGGCAATTCTTCCGCGATAGAGGCACGCGGTGCCGTTATTCCACAACGATTCGGCAATTCTTCCGCGATAGAGGCACGCGGTGCCGTTATTCCACAACGATTCGGCAATTCTTCCGCGATAGCGGCACGCGGTGCCGCTATTCGAAATGGAAATGGAAAACTATAAAACGGAACCGTCCCCTGCTTTTTTCTCCCCCTTTCCTCTTATTGATTAACATAAAGAAATGACGGTCAGGGGTGAATCCCACGCCGTCATTCCTTTAAATTTTTCATTTGATTTTTGGTTGAGTCAGCTGTCCGTCAAGCGAAGCAATCTTTCTTTTGAGATAGCACCTCTTCATTGCTATTTAAGGCGACCGTAAGCTTTGGCGTAACGCCTGATTTTCCGAAAAATCGCCGGATTGCGCAATTTACGGAAAATATAAGGATCGGGAGCCGTATTCACCTCGATAATCCAGGGCGTTAACGTTCTGTCCATTCCGATGTCCAGACCGACCTCGCAGACGCCCGGGAAATGCTTGCGCATCGTCCTTCCCGCCGTTACGCCCATCTTCTCGAACGAGCGTATTTTTTTCTTATAGCCGCTGCTGCTTAACCGCTTGCCTAACAAGCTGCTAAGGGGCGTTAGAGCGCCCCCGCCATGGTAGTTGGTCACGATTTTCCGCGGTGCCGCCACCCGTCCGATCATTCCGGTCGTTTCCCACTGTTTGCTTGGGTTAAACTGCGCCATGACGCGAATATCAAATCGCCGGCCTCTATGCGTGAGCAAGTGGATGCCTTTTTGAATCAAATAGCGTTTCCCTTTGAATTGCTTACGAAGCTCCGAAGCCATAAGATCATAAGATGGATAAGCGCGGAGACGTTTGCCCAACTGGAAGCTGTATTGTCCTCCGGAATGCTCTACCCTCATGACGCCTTTGCCGTGCGAACCTACGTCCGGTTTAACGTAAACCATGCCATGTTGCTCCAGCATCTTCTTCAGCTTGCTCACGTTGAATCTTACCGTTACAGGGATGACCCGCTTAAGCGGTCCGCTGCTCATCAACGCGACCGTTTTCCTCCATTTACTCCCCACATACTGAGGCACGTTGCACACTCCCTGAACTCAGTTTACGGTAATGAACCTGAATTCAGTTTATGTGGAGGCTTGTAACCTGGGGACAAAAACAGGCTAACACCGCGGCTTTAATCTCCGCATGGAAGACTAGCTGGTCTTATCCTCAAGCTCCGCTCCGTTCGCGATTTCCACCCGGTTTCTGCCCAATCTTTTCGCGCGGTACAATGCCCCGTCCGCTAGCCGGAACAACTCTTCGGCATCTCTCGCGAACCCCGGGAAATGCGTTACGCCAATCGACAGAGTCACCGGGTTGCCGGTAGGGCTGACGGTTTCCGCCATATATTTACGAATCCGCTCCGCATCCAGCTCGGCCGCGTCGGAATCCTCGCTCGGAATCAGAACCACGAATTCTTCACCGCCGAATCGGCAACGCACGGCACGGTTATCCAGCAACCTAGGAAGAGAATTCGCCAGATACCGGAGCACGTCGTCTCCTTTATCATGGCCGAACGTATCGTTCACCAGCTTGAAGTTATCCAGATCCATGATCATTAAGGAGAACGCGATATTTTGATTTATCCAGCTTTTCACGAAACGGTCCAATGTCCGCCGATTAAACAAGCCCGTTAAGGGATCGGTTTGCGCTTCCAACGATAAGCTGTCGAATTGATACCGAAAATGGCGAACCGCTCGTCCGAACGCTTTGTGCAGCTCGTTCGCCTCGTAGTTCAGCGCATGGATTCGAGGCAGCGCGTCGCCTTCGCTCTGGTTCGGAGACAACCTCGAAGCGAAATCGGACAATTTGGATAACGGTTCGGAAATTTTACCGATGACCCAATAGATGACAACCATAAATAAAAGCAACGCAGGCAGTATATAGAGCGCCATTTTAAGCACGAGAGTACGGGCAGAAGAAAGAACGACTTCGGTCGGCGTCTGGGCGACGATCCCCCAACCCGTTTCCTGAATATACGCATAACTTGCCAGCAAGTCTAACCCTTTCGAATTGACCACCCGTTTCGAACCGCTTTTGCCGGCTATGATATCGTCGATGACTTGATTGCCGACGACCTTCTCTCCTATGCGGCTATCGTCCGGGTGATACAGTAAATTGCCCGATGAGCTGACCACGTAAGCATATGAGCCGTTCGACTTGTCTAGGGCGCTTCCGAGCACGGTCTGAAAAATATTCGTTTCATGAAGCCGAATCGAGCCTCCGATGAAACCTAGATATTGGCCTTTGGTATCGGTTAAGGGATGGCTTACCATCACGATCAGCTTCTGCGTCGTCAGACTCATATAAGGCTCCGAAACGAGCGGGACCCGTTCCGCGAGCGCTTGTTGGGTACCTTCGGAATCGATCAGCTTGCCGATATCTTCCCGTTTGACGTTAGAGCCCTCGATCAATTTTCCGTCCTTGTCTATCAGGAATACCGAGTTAAACGACCCTTGGCTGCGTTGGAATAACACCAGTTGCTCGTGCATATCGGATCTATTCAGATCCGAAGCGAGATACTCTCCCGATACGGCAAGGCTTTGCTTCATATTTTGAAACAGGCTGTTAACGGTTTCCGAAATTTTATCGGCATAGACTTGATTCATCTGGAAAGTCATCCGGGTAAGCGATTGCTTCTCGCTGCCGTAAGCGATGAACGAACTAATGACCATCGTTGCCACTACAGTCAAGAGCACGATCGCGTTTACGATCGATTTGATTCTAAAGCCTTTTCTTTTGACCATATCTATATCTCCCAAAGATCTTGATAGTATATGGTTAAAATTCGACATAAATCTACAATCTCCTTCACTGCAAGGAACGGGAAAACCGAGGTTAAGCAACAAATAAGGTCTCTAGTGCCCGAACAGTCCATGCTAAAACGCCCAAAACCTGCTCAAGAGGGCGACTATAAAGCAAAAACGAAAAATAGCAGTGCAAGGATGAGATATCCTGCCCGCTATTTTTACGATTTTTGGAGCGCATTTAACTTGCGTTAAGCAGACTTTCAAGAGAAGCTTGCTGCTTTCGGACAGCCTCCATTCAGTATACTTTCTTTTGTTCCCTATCCATTTTAAGAATTTCTACCGCCTCCTTGAACCTCAAGGAGTGCACGATTTCCCTCTCGCGAAGAAACTTCAAACTATCCTGAATGTCCACGTCGTCCGTAAAGTCGATCAGCCATTGATAAGTCGCTCTAGCCTTCTCTTCCGCCGCTATGTCTTCGTACAGGTCGGCTATAGGGTCGCCTTTGGCCGCTATGTAAGCGGCAGTCCAAGGAACGCCGGCAGCATTGTTATAGAACATGGCTCCGTCATGATTGACGAAATTCGCCCCTAGTCCGGCAGCTTCCAGCTGCTCCGGCGTCGCGTCCTTCGTAAGCTTATAGATCATGGTCGCAATCATTTCCAAATGGGCGAATTCTTCCGTACCATCATCATGTAGGTGATAATCTAGATTCTAGTCGTGCTCCCATCATTTAAACATCGGCTGCGGCTTAGGCTGTTGAAACTCCCAAGCTTGAATGATCTTGAGCTCATGATGCCGATCTGGAGCGTATTCAATAAATCGTTCAGTTGCTAAGACTCGTAACGCAATCTTGACCTGTTCAGGTGATCGGCCAGCTTTGCGGGCGAGTTCATCCATCGTTGGTACGTATCGCATGTTATTAAGGATTCGGAGTATTTTACGTGATGTATCATCCAGCATTAAGATCGCCCCTTAATGAAAGTATGATCATAATAACAAGAACATGCGTTCTGTTCAAGATACATAAATGCTCTTTGAAAACCAGGACTCGTCAAAATTCGCCACTTATTGTAACATTGTGAATAGAATTTATTCCTATAATTGGGGGATTTGGAATGAAGAAAGTTTTAATCACTAGCGCAATGGCTGCTCTACTTCTTTCTGGTTGCTCGTCGGAAAATGAAGCTCTTAAGCCTGCAAATGAATCAGCACCAGCAAGCTCGACTCCTGTGACCAAGGCGCCCGAGTCAACAACTGCGCCGGAAGTGGCTAAAGAGACCGTGGAGCCGACAGCTACTGAGAAGAGTGTACCTAGAGAATATAAGGCAGCATTAAAAAAGGCGGAATCGTACGCAGAGACTATGAGTATGTCAAAGGCGGCTATTTACGATCAATTGACCTCTGAATATGGAGAAAATTTCCCTAAAGAAGCCGCTCAATATGCCATTGATAATATCACTTTTGATTGGAACGAAAATGCACTAAAAAAGGCTAAATCATATGCAGAAGATATGAGTATGTCAGATTCGGCCATTTACGATCAATTGATTTCAGAATATGGCGAAAAATTCACCAAAGAGGAAGCGAAGTACGCGATAGATAATTTAGAATAATAGTATGAAGACAAATAAAAGCCCGTCGACCAGATAAGGTTGACGGGCTTTTGCCGAGGACATGCGAATATGTAAAGTTAAATGACAAAAATCCCGAGAGCCGAAGCCCCCGGGCTGATCATTATTTACTCGTCAACGTTGCCGTCTTGGTCTTGTTGTCCCATGCGACACTAGCTCCGAACGCCTCACCGACATCCCTCGCAGGTACATAGACTTTACCGTCAATGATCACGCCGTCAGCAATCGGCTTGCCGTTGACAATCGCCTTAGCTTTATCCAATGTCTTCTCCCCCTTGTCCGGCGTGGCCGCCTCATCGTATTTGGTCAATCCATTCGCTTTAATGAGCGCCACGATCTTTTCCGCGTATTGCGGATCGGTAGCGTAGCCGCACGAGCGCAACGCCTTTGCCTGCTCTTCTGGCGTCCCTGCCTCCCGAACGTCACGGTATCGCGGGAGCTGGAACAACAAGTCTTGGTCCTTATAGAAATCGTATAGAGTGTCGTATGCGCGGAAGTAAGCTGCCGTGTCGACTCTCACACCGCTTTCCACTTCCCACGTTCCCTTCTTAACCCACTTCCCTTTCCAATAGGCATTCAGCTTTCCTGAGCCTACCTTGATACCGCCGAGGTTATTCCAAGGGTGGATCTTCCCACCGGTCTCCAACAAGTTCTGAGCGATCCGAACGGACGGGAACATCGGCGATCCCTCTTTACGTACTTGGAGAACGTGGGGAACGAGAGCGGCGATGAACTGTTTTTTAGTCAGACTTGCCATCGCTGGCCGCCTCCTTGGCTTGTTTAATCGCTTGGTGCCCAAAGACGGCAAAAGCACCGGCTAGAATGCCGTTAATAATCGCCTCTGGACCAATCCCTATCAACCATACCGCTAACAGGATCGCGATGGCCATAACGATATAAATAATCGCCCAATCCGGTATGCGAGGGGTTCGCTTAAGCACAAACCCCAATACCCAGCATACTGCAACAACGATAAGTAATTTCGGATCAATTAGCTGAAAAATTGCATTCCATTCCATTTGTCTCATCCTCCATTAAATTTGATAAATGCAGATACTGCACCGGCCAGAATCGCACCTATTAGTGTTCGCCACAACCAACGTTGGTTGTCTGCTACTTCGTTTAAGCGAAGATGTGCAGAACGGGCAGATTGCAGCGCTTCGATAGCTTTTTCCTTGGCCTCATCTGCTGTCGTCCTTACATCCGTCATAGCGTCGATCTTAGTTTCAAGCCGGACAACCCGCTCGCGGATATCCGATAGGACTTGTACCTCGTTGTTTGACAACCGCCCCACCTCCCCAAATTAAAAGACTCCGCTATTGTGCGGAGCCCTTAAATACCTTGCGTATTCATCAAAATATAATCCTCAACGGCTTGCCGGTAATCTGCGTTAGTGATGTCATCCAGTACATACACGTTGCCGGTCTTCGGGTTGATACCACCCGACAAGATCCGTTCCGCTGCGATTCGAACAACAATTGGATTAATCATAGAATCCCTCCGCTGGCTTCATCGGCCATTAATAAGATTTGATCCTCTAGGCTCTTGATGTAATTCTCTTGCGCTTGATCATCGAAGACGAGAAAATTTCTTTCAAACAGATTTTGTTCTTCGACTAGTTTCTTATCGGCGTGATCTTGTATTAGCTGTTCGCGATCAGCCTCAGTAACATATGGGAGCCTAATAATGTTTCCCATTCTGCTCATCCTTTCTAATCAAAATCAATTGTTCCATTGTATGGAGACGTGAGAACCGTCTGGATTTGAAAAGAGTCGATTTGACACGTAGTACCACTAGCCTCAATTCTCGCCATTATCTCGAAATAGTCTCCCTTGTTGCACGGCAAATCCTCAGTGTACATGAATATGGAGCCGCTTGTTCGTCTCATAATCCCTACGGCGACTCCATTTTTGTAGATCTGGCCGTTTACAAAAAAACCTGTATTTATACTTCCAACTCTAAAAGAAATACGTACAATACCGGTATAGGTAACTGTAATTTTTTTTAACGAAACAAACGTCGTACTTGTTGTTGTCCTTAGAGTTGGAGCAATTAGCATAACCCCCGCAGTTTTTAACGTTCCAGTTTTGCCAAACATAGAAAGCCCTTCTGGAATGTTATCCGCGAGAAAATTGGAGTCAGTGATCGTAACATTATCATCGACTCCATCCCGATAGCCGTTCGACGTACGTAGTTTAAGAGTTGTTCCAGATACGCTAGAAGCAAGCGCCGCAGTATCTCCAGCACGATTAGGCATAGTCCCCGCCGTACCCGCGATAGTCGTTCCAGTCAATACGTTAGCTGCCGGAACAGCGACGGCCGCAACCGTTCCACTACCGTTATGATAGCCTGCCGGGATAGCCTGAGCCGATGCACTTGGCGTAATCGATACCGCTCCGCGATTAACCATGGTTCCGGTCCGTTTCGTCTTGGCATCGGTATTGTAAAACGTTTTGGTTGCCAGAACGTCAGCATCCGCCGCGCTGCCTGTTAGCGCCAGAGTCCCCGTCAATTTTGTCCCCGCCGATCCATATGCCGTCTTTGGGGCAAGGATATCTCCGACCGTAGCCGTAGCGTCACTTGTGTCCGGCCCGACCGGAATCGCCTCGATATTGACCGCCATCTCTGCGAAAGTATCATCCACCGCCGTTAGTATTCCTTTGTCAGTGATCGCGGCGGCGACTAAAGCTTTACCGTCACTGACATTTGTAAAAAGCTCTGTTATAGCTCCCGCCGCGTTCTTGGACGTGGTTGGGACAGCGGACATGTCGCCGACATCTGATTTCTTCGCAGCATTGGCGTCAATCAAATCCAAATTTTCGCGATATGCTGCCCGAGTAAAATTCTCATTGCCGAGCGGCTTCTTAAGACCAAGGTTGGGTGTAATGTCAGGCATTCGGTTTCCTCTCTTTCAATTAGGTATAGACTTCCATCTGATCCCACGTAAGGCTCAGATCATCCCATTGATCCCACGTCTTATTGAGCGCATCGATTTCGTCCCATAGCGTATAGTTGAATACGTAGGTTACATGCAGATGGGCGGGCTTCACATCTTCTATTGCTTCTTTCAAGTCGTCCAAATTCGGTGGGATGCCCACGACGCTGACGAACGTTATTGTAATGACTCCACCATCGAAACCGACCGTTACATCCCCATTTGAGAAGGAATCCGCTACGTCCTTAATAAGCTCCGCGCCAACCTTTCCCGTTCCACGCATCCGGCTTTTGATGACGGACCTACGATCATTTAGCGGTTTCCCGGCTTCCGGCACAACGCCGAATTCCTTCTCATAGATCGCAAGCGCCCATGTTGCCGAATCGATAGAAAGCTGATCCCCGAGGTCGTCCAAATTGTTTCCTGCGATCAGGAATTGTGCCGCCTCCGACTCGAAGATCGTCTTATAAATAAGACTCTTCCGCATGAAGACGGGCAGAAGCGTAACATCAAACATCGACGTCCACACTCCCGAGAACCGCGACCTGTTCAAAACCGACAGCTACGTTCGAGGTTCCGCCGTTCACGGTTAGGCCGGAATAATCCTCCACCCCGTCGCTATCCAGAATCGCCGCCCCAACTTTCGCGTAACTGACGATAGATTCGGAAAAAGCGATGTCCTTAAGGTATTCCGTCAACGACACCTCTACATTGTCTGTTGCTTGCTCCAGCGTGAACCCGACGGATAGCGAAATAGATACGCCAACGTCAATAGACAAGCCCGCTGCGCTGGAGACGGTCGCATATGCACCGATAGGGGCAACCCCCTCGCCCAAACCAGTTATGCCCGGGTCAATATAAGTTTGCACATCATCTACCAATTGCGTAGACGCGACTTTCCGGTCCGAATCGATAATCACGACTTTAACCGTATTGGGTCCGCTCCAAAGCGGTATCACTCGCGCATCCCCTACGCCGGTTACTTCTTTTGCCCAATTCTTATAATGGCTCTTGTTCCCGCTTGTGGCTGGCGTTCGAATACGCTCGAAATATCGGACTAAAAGGTCCGCATCCGTCTCGGAATCAAATCCGTCAAGTGTAGGCGCGGGATTGTTAACGCCGGTAATGCCCGCAATCGTGACCGGTATCATCGTGATTTGGTTCGCCGGGACATTTCCGGACGGTCCGTCAATGACCGCTCGGATTTCTACCGATCCGCTTCCTGTGATGGACTTCGATTCCGTTGCACTGAACTGGAAGCCGCTCGCCGTTTCAAATAGATCGCCGATGGATATCGCGCCGTTTCCTGTCACGACAACCGATCCGACCGCGAATGTCGCCGGTTTCCGTATAATCCCGGTCCGATCGTAAATGCGCTTCGCAAGGTCATCGCCTGTCAAATTCTCGATATCGAGCATTCGCCGTAGATTGGAAAGGTCGTTATCCAGACTTTCGAATTGAATCGCAACTGGAGCCAAGCTGTCATAAATAAATGAACCGACCATCTTGTCGTACTCATCCGGCACACGGGCGAGTAGCTGATTCCGTATTTCCGTTGCCGTCGCCATGTTACACACTCACCTCTCTTTGGACGTCGCCATATATCGAGTTGACCGTGAACGAAACCTTTATGGCAGCGCCGTCCCGCTCGAACGTCCAATCGCTCAAACTCCGAATCTCGGCGTTTTCAGTTAGCGCCTCTGTAATTTCTCGCTGCAATTCCTCGGACACGAACTCTAACGGCAAATTGGAACCGACCAAGTTGTCTATGCTCGCCCCATATTCCTCACCGTCATAAATAGAGAATCGATTTCTTGCCGTCCGAATCGCCTTATCGATCCAAACTTTCAAACTCTCGACGCCTGAGACTTCGACGACTTTCCCGTCCTTTAAGACGAAATCACCCGTTTTGAAATCAAATAAAAAAGACTTGCCCCGAGGTTGGACAGTCTCTTCCGATTCCGTTTCGATTTCCAGTTGTGCAATTTGCGGTAGCATTTATGGCACCACCTTATCGATTAAATACCATTGCTGATTATCAGGTGTCGGAATAAGGATAACTTGATCACCGGCCACTATTTCCCGTTTGACAGGATATTCTACCCCTGCGATCTCAACGACGCCCGCCCCGTCTTGTGTTAATCCGGCAGCGACGACAATGTCTTCCCGCTGCAATACGATATGCTCGCCGAACTTGACCTTGATGTCCGGCAACGGATCAACGACGACGCCGATCCCGATGCCGACGCCCTCTTTGTTGTCCCGGTCCTTGAGCATCATCGCGAGTTGGATTATCGCGTCATTCAATCCACCACCCCCAGACCGAGAGACATTGTATGGGTGCCGCCCTTAACAGAATGGGAAACCGACTTGATCAGATACTTACCTTTCATTCCGGTTAGTGGTTCATCCACTACGATCAATCTTCCAGCCCGGATTCTATCGTCGCCTATCAATTCGAGACTATTGTCTTCGAGGACTCGCCCGAATTCCTTAAGCCTGTTCCGAGCGATGTTTCGAGCTTGCGCGATATCCTTCTCATCAATCGTTTCGGTTAGCTGGAGAAGGCCGTACCTGGTAATCAAAGTGGCATCTTCCGCGCTCGCGGCAATGCTGTATTGATCGTCGCTCTTTGAAAGCACTAACTTGATACTATTCTTCATCTCTTCGATGCTTCGAGTGCGAGACGCACCCGATATGGCGGTCATGACGTCACGCTCATTGATGCCTCTCGCTAGGACAAATGTCCCCTTTACCACTAAATCCGCTTGCTTCTCGATATAAAGCTTGCCCGCGCGCATCTCCATTCGCAACTTATGCCCTTGATCCGCTTCGACGCTGGCTAGTATATCGCGAATAATTTCCGAAACCACGACATTGATAAAAACCTTTTTGATCATCGTCGGCATGTTCGCCAATCTACCGACGGGAACCCCGAAGTCTCCGAGGATCTTTGCAATGGCTTGTCCCGCTGATACTTTATTAAACTGATAGACCGCCGTACTTTTGTTCAGGTAAAAGGCAAAATCGAATGAGGTATACGAGAGTGGCGCTCGCCCGGATCGACCTTCCGTGATGATAACACCTCGATAAATCTCAGCCCCTTTGTTACGTAAAACGACCATATCCCCGATGTCGCACGGATTAACCGGGAATACCTTCGAATCATTAAAGGCTACATCGAAGGTCAAGCTTTGCCCCAACTCTTCGATGCTGCTCCCCCATCCGATCGTTCCGACAAGTGGAGAGACATCAAAGGTCTTATCTTTCTTAACGAGTAAAAGTTGATGCGCCACGTCACACCCCCTTGACCTTGATAAACCGGAACTCGCTTAAGGCAAGCTTGTAATCGACATCGCCACTCTTACCGACTCCATACTCGAAACTGTCCACAACAACCGGCATATTAATCGGCGTGTCGGTGATCGTAAGCCTCATCGGTATTTTCCTAGCGATCCAAGAATCGAGTAACCGTACATACTCGAACCCGCGATAGGTTCGGTCCCGGAGGAATGGATAGTCGCGAACAGGAAAGTAGCTTTCAAGCGATATCGATTTAAGCCCGCGCAATCCAATGAGTTTGATTTCCCCTTGGCTTATGGTCGTAAATGTCTCATGATTTAGTGGAGAGACTATCCCGAATGACTCCGGCACGACCGGCAATTGGAGGACTTGTTCACGGTTATTGATAGACAGGAAAACATTAATCATGCCACGTCCCTCCTTACAGATTAGCCAAAGCTGTTTTAAGCATGGGGACAAGTTCATTTACGACTTGCATCGGCGTCAATCCGCTTCCGTTTATATTCACGTTGATGACGTTCCCCCCGCCCGCCTTATCAAGTAGACGTTCAGATTTGTCAGCCGGAATAATCGCTTCGCCGCTCGATGTCCGCCGGATCTCGCCGCCGCGTTCGTGCATTAGAGCGAGTCCATCTTTGGCGTAGGCCGTACCCATTGCGAATTCGGGTATTCTTGGAATATCAAAACCGAATGAACCCATCCCCGTTAAGTCTTTAACCCATCCCGGGGGGTCAACTTGGATATTGTTTATGCCATCGATTAGCATATTGATCATATCGACAACTGGTCTGAAAAAGCCTTTTATACCTTCTACCGCACCTTGGAAAGTATTAGTGAAGAATTCCCCTACTCCACTAAATGTTGTCTTGATACCCTCCCACAGTGACACGGCTTTGGCTTTTACTTCATCCCAATGTCTGATCAACGTAAGGCCAGCAATTACGACAGCAGTAATTGGTCCGCCGATGGCCGCAATGATGAGTTTCAGTTTTCCCATTCGGTCCCATATTTCTATCGCTTTTCTCTTCACGGCGTCCCAATGTTTTACCAACTCGATTACGCCTACAACTAAAAGTCCAATAGCCGTGATGACAAGTCCAACCGGATTGGCGTTCATCGCAAGATTCACGCCGATCTGAGCAATCTTCCAAATACCTAATGCAGCGGCCACACCTAATACGATTGGTTTCAGTGTCGTCCAGTGAGTAGTAAAAAAGTCGATGACATCCTTCGCAACTGTCACCACGCCTCCCAAAATCTGCTTTATTTTCGGGAGTCCTTTGTCTTTCAACCAAATGAGCGTCGGTTTGGCTTTTTCAAACCCTTGTTTTAGGTTTGCCCCCATTCTGTCGATATGAGGCTTCGCCGCATCAAGGCCGTTAACCAATCCATCAAGGAGGAAGGTAAGGTTTTTCTTAATGACCGGAATGTACTGCACGAACCATCGGGCAAACTGAGTTTTAAGCATAAGCACAACACCGCCGACCTGCTCTCTAAGAGCCCCGAACTGATCATCGGCTTGTTTGATCTTGCCCTCGTCCGTTTCCGCCAGCGCCTTATTTACTCCGCCGACGTTCATCTTGAGAACCTCGGCCAAAGTCGCGGCTTTCTGCGACTCAGTTCCGTATTTAAGAACCTTCTCTTGGGCCTTAGTAAAGTTAATCCCAAGCTTCGATAATGCCCCAACCTGACCATTCATAACCTTCCCCATCAAGTTCCCCACGCCAACACCATCTTGCGTAGTGGCATTTACGCCCTTGGTCTGAGCAACCAGATCGTTCATTGCTGGCATTAGTGTTTTGATCGTGGAGGCTTGTAATTGGAAAGTAGCCATTTGCTGGGCTCCGGCAATCTGCACATCTGCGCCGACTACTCCCAATTCCTCTTGTGCATTGGCGTAATCCATAACCGATTTAATTTGAGCATCTGTAACGCCCTTAGTGTTTTTCATAATCGTTTGCAGTTTGGTTTCCTGCTCGATCATGGCTTTAGCTTCATCGACGCCGCTGCTAATAAATTCACCAATCTTGTTAAACCCCGCGTATGCCGTTACAAGCCCGCCAACACCTAGCGCCATCTTCTTGAATTGGGCACCCGAATCATTTGCAAAACGCGAAATCTGGTTTCTTGTGTGCTGGGTCTGTCTCCGCAGACGATCCATGCCCTGACTTGCTCGCCCCATGCCAGCACCGAAGTTCATGTCTCGCAAACGCAATACCGCCGTTAGAACCCTATTTTGCGACATATCCTCATCTCCTTCCCTCAAAGAACAAAAAAGAGACGAAGCTATAGGCTCCCTCTCCTTTTCTCCTCTTCAAAAAATAATTGCATGCTGGCCATCATGAAAGATTTGGTGTCATACGATAGATTAAGTAGATATTCGACCATAAAACCTTTTTGCAGATAGTGATGGAGGAAATACAGGTCCCCATCACTATCAATTAGTTTTTTAGTTCTTTAACCAGCTTGACGCCATCGGAGAACCCAGCCAATTTCAGACAATGACCGCTAATGCTGCCAATCTCTCCCGTTTCGAAAAGCTTCTCTACGATGTCGTAAGGCTCGACGCAACCGAATTCTTTCTGCAAACCGGGGTCCTTCAAATTGGGTTCGACGATGCAATTGTATGCCATATGCAAGTCGGCTTTATCCTCTTTGCTATCGTCTTGGGCCATCGCCAGAACTTCAAGACAGAGTGCGCGGCTCGGTTTCTGAATCACAATTTCCGCATCTAAAGACGGGATGTAGATTTCAGCCGTTACGTTCGCCCGATTGGTAAGTTGTTCTTTGCGCTCTAGTAGCGCGGCAACAGTTAGCTTTTTACTCATGGTTTGTTATCCTCCTATGGATGTGTTTTTTTGTTATGCGGCAGGGATCAAGTCAGGGAAGTTATAATCCGAGAAGCCGAACGGAATATCTTCCGTCCCCGGCGTCTTCTGTTCGAATTTCATAAGCGTAACTTCATTGAACCAGACATTCTCCAATACGACGCGCTCCGTCCCGTAAGCATCCGGGTCCGCCAACTTTGCGACGATTTTGCTTCGGATGTCCTCGCCCCTCTTGATCGCCAGCGCGATTTTTCGTTGCGCGCGAGAATAGACCTTTTTGACC
This sequence comes from Cohnella cholangitidis, assembly GCF_014107495.1. Taxonomy (GTDB): domain Bacteria; phylum Bacillota; class Bacilli; order Paenibacillales; family Paenibacillaceae; genus Cohnella; species Cohnella cholangitidis. Next base: position 5,049,507 of record NZ_CP041969.1, on the reverse strand, counting down.
GTCATCGTGCCTTCCCCGCTCCATCCGGTCATTTTGCTGTCCTTTGAAAGAGATCCCGCCATGTTCACTTCCTCGCGGTCGATGGAAATCTTCGCTTCAAACGAATCGATGTCGGCAAGTAGTTCGCCGTCCCACCACACTGAACCGAAGCTACCGTTGATTTGCCTTTTTCCATTTGGTTGAGTCATTGTTCACACGCCCTTTCCTAGTTAATCGCAATCGCGAATTTCAGGTCTTCCATACCATCAACGAACTTGGCAGAACCTCCGACAAAAACCTTGCTCCCAAAACTCTTCTCTTTAATTTGCTGATCGGTTAACTCGGACGTATCAACTCCAATACTCTCCCATGCAAGCCTTTGGGCATCGATATTCACATCAACGCGATTGTCTCCCGCTGGATCAAGGACAGTGGGTTGAAGTGTAACCAAGTAGGCATTTGCTGCCGCGAAGAACAACACCTGATTGTCGTAAGTGTTATTCACCTTCCCGACGAACTCATCGCCGAACGTCGTCGTAATATCCTCCCGAATCAAGTCCATTCCCTCGACGATTTTGATCTTCTTGTACTCGGCCGATTTTTCCGGCGTCGTCGTCGTGAAAGAATTAACGCCCCGCCCGATCTTGATTTTTTCGCCGTCGTTAATCAAGATGAGTTTCCCATCATCGATGTCCTCGTCGGGGTCCGCCGACTCCGTAATCGAAACGACTTCCGGCAAGACGTAATAAGTCGAGGAACGCGTGAACGGCAGTCCGGCCAGAATTCCCGCAATCCGCGGCGTATATTGTGCAGCGGTATAGGTACCGCTTCCGACGACAATGCCCTCGGTCGTGAAGTTGATCACGCCCTCAGCATCAGCGACAGTATTCGAGAGAACCGCTTTGAAGATTTTTCCCTTCGCCCGCTCCGCAGCGATCCAGCCCGATAATGTCGTATTGTTGTCCTCGGATGGTACGGCGAGATAGTTCCATTTCTTGCCCACCAAGCGTGTTAATGCAACGGATAGTTCGTCCTCAACATCAAGGCGCTCGACGATGACCTTCGAAGGCGTACCTAGAAACGCCTGTTTGATGTAATCCAGATTTGCTGTCGTCCAATCGGTCGCCAAGATGTCAGCCGCCGTCTTATATTCTCTTGTGTCGAACGTTCCGGTTGCATCGATCAAGATGAGCGCGACAATCCCGCGTTGCGAACGTTGAATCGCACTAACAGCTTTGCTCCTGAACGAAATGTCGATCTCAGGCAATCCCATAAGCTAAACACCATCCCCATATTCAATTTCCGCCATAAGCGGTTCCGTAGGCTCCTTAAGCCTCGATTCCAAGTACATAAAGCTAAAGTCGAAATGAAGAACACCATCAGCGGTATCCGCATTTGTCTCGTTAATCGTGATGGATCTGTCCTCGACCTTAATATTTAAATCAAAGACTTCCTGCAAGCCGTCTATCTTGTCCAACATCTCGGCATTGGGCTTGTTTCGGTCCTTAGGGAAGAAGTAGATGCGAACCGTCATGCTACGTTCAGAAACATAAAGACGATTATCAGCCGTAACATCCTCCATTTGCACAAAAAAAGAAGGACGCGGGAATCCTTCTTTCACATCGTTTGACATAACCGGAATTTCTGGATACTTGGCGATTACGGCTTCGTTGATTGCCTTCTTAATCTGTTTTAGCGTCAATCCAGCCATATCAAAGCCCCTCGCTTAACAATTGATCGAGCCATTCCCCGAGCATCGTTTCCATTTCGGTTTCTTCGAACTGTTTCATGCTATTTTCGAGAATGTGCAAGCCTTCTTTGAATCCATGTTCAGTCCCATCGGGTCCGACGATTCGATGCCCTTTCTCGATCAAATGCGCGTGAGGCGATACGTTCTTCACATACACCATGAACTCGCCACCTCGACGAAAGGACTTCCCGACCTTCCAGCCCTTGCGATATTTCCCGGTGACCTTACCTACCTCAGAACGGCTATTTTTCGCCGCTATGGTCCGCGCCCTGCCGCCCATCTTGCGCATTATCTTCAATGACTCTCGCGGAAGTGTTCGGGTCGCAAGCCTAAGTAGATTCCGTTGGAAATTGTCTAACCCCTGCACCTCGATACTCATTCAATCAACTCCTCGACGTAGATTTCTAACGTCTCGTTTCGAGAGAACGGGTTCAGGATGTAGCGAATTTCCATTCGCTTTTCCCCAAAGCGAATGAACATATCCGGCGTAAGCCCCTCCCTGTACTTGACGATGAGCTTATGAGAAACATTGACGATCTTCGTGTCTGCCGCTTGGCCGGTTACCCCGCCGCTAACAGGTACGACCTCGGCGGGCAACGTCAGGAATAAAGCTTCTTCCTGAATCGTTTCACTGAGATCATTCAGCGAAGGGGCGAGATACCATACTTCGATCTCTTCCCTCATGCGGGCCAAATTGGTTTTGACCAAATCTTGCACTGTACAAACCAATTCGACGACGCGGTCATTCGGGGGAACAAAGGTCCGAATGATTTGATAACGAACGCCCTCGTACTCCAGTAAGGGTTCGTCGTTGTATTCAGAGGACCAAATCACAAACATGACCTCCGGGCGAAGCGCGTTCGCCAAAGCCTGATAATACTCGCTTAGACGGACGGACTTTTTCTCAGCCAGTACATCCCGGGGGGGCTGTTCCGTAATGGTGTCGCCATTTACTCCCGAGAGGCTCGTTAACCCGATAAGACGAACAAGGTCCGAGAATCTACGCATCAGGCATACTCACCGCCATTAATTGAGGCATTAGGATATAAAGAAAGGCATCCGAAAACTTGACCTCTCCCGGCGCAATATTCCATAAGTCCGACACGCCGAGGGTTAAGCTCGCAATGCCGAGGCTGCTTTCGATTTGTGCTTGAGAGACGCCCGCGTTCAGCATGAATTCCTTCACCGCGATAGTCTTGACCGTGAGCGTGACGTCATTATGCGTCCCGCTCAAGCCCAAACCCGCTTTTACCTTGGCAAGAAGTTCCGCATCACTCATTGGATTCCCCAGTGGAGACGGACGGTTCCACGGAAAACGGGACTAGAATAATCTCCAGTCCCGTTTCTTTCTCTTCGAACCGCAGTTTCTCCGACAACTCTTCGTGTTCTTGTACGGTCAACGGTCGTGTTGCCTTCCATACGACAACCGTTTTGTCCGGTCCCTTGGACAAATCAAGACCTTCCAGCTTCTCGGCGGGAAGGTCTGCTTTCTTGCGTCCCATTTAGATCATCCTTTCTCCCAAATTGTCTAGGCGACGATTAGGTTGCCGAATAGCCCCAAAGCGTGAACGTCGTCTTGGCGAACATTGGCGTTCCGCCACTGTACACTTTACCGCGCCACATCGTTTGGTCCTTGCCGAACGTATCGTCCCCGACGCTGGAGGACTCGATTACGATCTCTTGCGATTCATTGACGACGTATTGGTTGATGTCGCCGAACAAGATGTCGTCAAGGGCCATAGCCGTTGTAAACATGACGCGATGACCGTCAAGAAAGAATTGCGTTTTTCCATCGCCAGTAATGATGGGAACGCTCGTTGTGATCGGCAATCCCGCCGTGTCCTTCATCTTGCGGAAGCGGTTGAAGAACGTCTTGCGACGCATAATGAAGACCGCGTCGTCTCCGTATGGGCTGTCGACGTCGCCTTCGATGTCCATGAGCTTGTCCCAATCCATCGTGGAATAGGTTTGCTTTTCGGATGGTGCTGCCGTGATCGCCGGGATGATGCCCGTAAAGCTGCCACCCGCTCCGTCGCCGTTGATGACGGCGTTGTCGAGATAGATTCCCAAATATTTACCCATCTCAGTTGCGAGATAGGTTTCCAACGCGGAAATGCTGTTCTTAAGCAGTACGTTTTTGATTTTGATCGTCGCCACAACCGCCGATTGCGTGATCTTCGCTTCCGAAAATGCGAAGTTAAGCGTCACCGTACCGTCTTCATTATCCGTCGTCGCGCCCGCCGTACCAATCGGAAGCGATACATCCCCTGTGAAGCCGTACTTCGTTACGGCGGCGTAGACTTGACCGTATTTCGTAATAATGGATTGAATGACGTTCAACGTCGTTTCAGGAACAAGGAACGCCGCTCCACTCGTCACGCTTCCGCCGTTCATGTCCGTGATCGCACGTTTACCGAACGACATGATCTCCTCGTCATCTGGAGAGACAGAGCGGTTGATGTAACTCCGATAGAAGGCGTCGCGGTACTTGTCGGAGCTACGGAAGTTTTCTTCCGTCAGTTCTACGGTTTTCATGTAAGGAATTCCTCCTCTTTTTTGCGGTTCCGGTGCATCGGCCAAGGCTGCATTGATTTCGTCGAGACGATCCGACATCGAGCGGAGTTCATCCGCTGTCTTGCTCAAATCTTCCGCCGACGCGTTCCGGTGATTCTTGACCGTCTCTTTCAATGCGAGGCGCTTTTTCTCAAGCTCGCTCTTCTCCCGCTTCAATTCTGCGATTTCTTTTAACGAATATTTCATGTCTTGTTCCTCCCAATGGGTTTTTGGTTTATAGTTGATCGATTAATGCGAGAAGCGCTTGTTTGCGTACTTCTTCTTCGGTCGTTTCCGAGTCGTCGTCCTCGGGCGGGTCCGCCAATTCCCCTTCGCCTGTTTCGGCGATAATGACCGTTTCTTCGTAAGCCGGAAATGTAACGATACTGACTTCGTATACTTCGTTAATCTTGACCACGACGTCGATTTTGTTCGTCCAATCGCTCGCGATAATGGACTTGCTATCGAACCAAAAGGACATACCGTCGACGATTTCTCGCTCGACGCGGTCGAACACATAGTCGTCCATCCACGTATTCCCAAGCGTGACCTCAACAAAAAGACCGATGTCATCGACAACGGCCTTGAGGTTCTTGCCGTAACGGCCTAGAACCCAATTTGTATTATGGTCAAGCAAAATGACGAGATTAGAAAAGTCGACGCCTTCGAGTGCGGTGCGATCCACCTTCTCGACCCATTCGCTACTGCGCCACGGTCGCCCCGGTACGCCGAACAAGATGGGATAACCTCGAAGCCTTCGTACTTGCTTTCCGTCCGCTTCTTCCGCGATCGCTCGAAATTTCGATTCATCGGTTTTGAATGCGACTTTTCGTTTCGTCCTGGTCATCAGTGGCGACGTCTTATTCTCCTTCGTTTTCATTCTTATCACCTCCCCCCACGGAATAGGTTCCCGGTTCGAGGGTCTGGAAGTTTTTACTTTCCATGAACTGATCCAGTTGAGCCGGACCTACCGACAATCCGATCCGTTTTCGAATCTCGTTGCGCGACATCACGCCGCCGAACAACATTTCCTTGTAGAAGGTAGTCTTCGCGGAAAGTGTGCTTATCTCCAGATCGACGAGTTCAGCCAATACCCGATTGAATCGATTGATCTCCTCGAAGGAGAAAAGCTTGAATGTTAACTCCTCTTCGATCTGATAGACGAGGGGACGGATCGAGTTGTCGACGAATTGTTCGTTCTGAATCTCACTCGCGGTATGCGTGAAAATTTCCTTCGAGCCGCCGAAATAGAAGTACATATATCCAACGATGGTTTCGAGAACTTCCTTGTTCAAAGGGTTCATCTTCAAATCAAGGTTATGAACTTCATACTCCGCGCCTACCATCCCAAAGCCGGTTGTATTCTCAGCCGTCAAGAAGAGATCCTTAAATTCTTCGAGCTTCTTCTTCTGATCTGCCCCTTTAAGCTGGGTCTTGTTGATCAGCAAAGCCGCGATACGCTGGCTGTTTACGCTATCTTTGACCGCTTGATCTTGCAGCGTGTTCACGATCTGAACGTAACCGCCGGTCGCTTGCTTCGTCGCGCCTCCGTTTTGTGTCGGAAAACGTTGGAGGTGGATAACGTCATCATAGAAGAACGTATATCCCGGAGCCGCTGGAAACTTGACCGTAAGCCTGCCTTCATCTTGTCCGAATATGAAGTTCGAAAACGGCATCGTATAAAGCGCGCTTAACTCTCCCCGTTCGTCCCAATCCGGGAAAATGAAGACGTTGTTGCTTAAGAGCAACGCGTCACAACGTAGGTCCAGAACACTTGGGGGGTCTGATAAGGATTCGTCCGAATGGTTAGGACGTATTGCAACCGACTATTAATTGGCGTCACGTTGCCCTTCGTGTCCGCCCGTGCATGATAGAACGGAATGCAGCCAACTTTCTCCGCGACAAAATTAATAGCCGTTCGTACCTCCGGGATATTATAAAGGTCTTTCCCGAAGCTCATCAGCGGCGTTCCCCTGTTCAACAGGTCAATAATTTGCGCCGCTGAAACGGACGCCTCCGATTCTTTCTTGAAGACGTTCGTAAATCTTTGCCACATACCCAACACGTTCACCTCCTATGGTTGATACATCTCGAATTGATCCCGAACTTTCTGATAAGCGATATAGGCAATTAAAAAGGACACGTATCCATCGATACGCGCCCTGCTCTTTGCCTTATTCGGTTGGATATTCCCATTAATGTCAATGGTTGCCGCGGTGTTCGTCGTACACCATCGGAAAAGCCCGTTATGCCGACTGAATTGAATTACTCCATCTTCAAAAAGTGAACGGGTTTCCTTCATGGGACCGGATAAGGTCTTCGCCCCCATCGGAACGGGGAACGTGACCCCCCTGCCTTTCTCGTCTTCCTTCGGAAATCCGTTTGCCTCCATGTCGTCGACCCAGTCCCCGCCGTGCCACCGGTCATATCCGATCTTCCAGAATGTGACCTGATACATCTCGGATAGCTCCATATACCACGCCGTAACGTCTGCCTTCTTGACCATACTGCCATCGCAGATATGAAGTAGTTCCTTGTTCAGAAGATCCGGTGCCTTCGTATTACAAAAGCTTTCATAGGCCATTTGGTCCGCCTTGCTGTTCTGCTCGATCCGCTGGCGTGCAATGAAATACTTTTGGAATATGTGCAGTTTTCCATTAATCGGAACAAGTGCAGTTGCACAACACAAGTCCGTCGTTTCAGCCATATCCACGCCGCCGACCGCGTACTTCCCGAAGATGACCTCGTCGGATAGCTCGATTGCGCAGCGATCCACCATCGGCAAGTCAAAGTAAACGACGCTCAAGCTACTTGCTCGATTAAGATGCTTCGCGAGGAAGGAAGGCATTTGCGCCGGATCTTCAAGCGCCTTTTGATACTCGCCTTCCAAGTAGGACATCGTCGGTCTTGCTTCCGCAACGCCGGGATTCGCCTTTATCCAGCATGAACGGTTATCCGGGTCATCGTCGTCATCAATTCGGAATATCATCGGAAACAAGCGTTCCTTGCTCTGACCGGAAAGTACTTTCTTACAGCGTTCAAGCAAGCTATCGAATATCCCTTCCCGGATAAATCCGAATGTCGAGATTGTTACGCCGAGGGGTTGCGCTCTTGCTCCTCCAGCGGACGAGAAAACGTCATAGGTGTTACGATGAGTGATTGCATGAGCCTCGTCGATGATGAAGGCGTGCGGGTTCAAGCCGTCTTGCGAATTGCTATTCTTGCTCCCAGCTTTCATGTAACTGTTCGTTGCAGGAAAGAGAAGCATTTCAGAATTGTCCTTGTCCCTCTTCGTCCGCCAATATTTCTTCGGATTTTCGGCAGGCGTGAGGACATCGCTCGTCATTAAGAACGCCTTCGCATTTTCGTAGACAATCGCCGCTTGTTGCTTCTGCGTCGCAAGACACCATACTTGCGCAGCCGGTTCGCGATCCGCCATAAGGAGGAAAAGTCCAATCGCTGATATAAAGAACGATTTCCCGAATTTGCGGGCAACAAAAAGAATTAGCTCACGGAAGTATCTAACTTCCATGCCTAATTCATCGTCGTACATTTTGAATCCGAAGATACAAGCGACAATATATTTTTGTTCAATCGTTAGTTCAAACGATCGTCCCGCCCAACGACCTTCACGATGCTTAATCAACGCACAAAAGGCGATGAACGCATCAACGTCCGTCGGATCATATCGGACCGTCTTGCTTCTAAGTAGCTTTTCGACAAGCTTCATCAGGTCTTTGATATCTTTGCAATGCTTCTCCGGCTCGCGTTTTACATAACTATGCCAATCGTAGATGTATTCCGGGACATTAGCCACTTTGACCACGCGCCATGATTTGTTGGAATGGGTCTAAAACAGGATTTACTTTCGGTTTCCCTTCTGGAACGAGGTCCGTTAATTGCTTGCAAGCCGTCGCGTAGTTCTTAACGGTCGTGTTGTAAATCTGAACGGACGGCCTAGCGCGTTCGTAAGAGTTATCTCCCTGCGTGAACTCTTCGACGGCTCCACTCGCGTTGATATCGACTTCCAAATCTTCTAGCGTGATCGCCATGAAAGAGACACGGCGAACAATCCCCTCCGCTGCCGAATACTTTTCTTTCGGAATGTCCTTAAGCAATCGCTTCAACCGATTGAACTCCCGCTTAATCCGTTCTTCTCTAGATGGTCCCGATGAAATCGCCAAATCTCATCACCTTCCTTTCTTTCTCGAATCTTCTCTCTGATTCTTGGGGGGAGGGGTCTATACGAAAACCCCGCGAGTAATTTTGTAGCTCCCCTCCACGGTTACCCTTTGGGTACCCGAAAGACATGACCCGGGGGGGGATTCTTCATTCATCGTGTCTCATTCCGATTAAGTCAGCAACGCCGATATTTCCATCTTCGCACGAATGAACATTAAGCATACGCGGTGTGAATCCTCGTTCCCATTCGCTAGGTAATGGAATGTCGAGGACTGTATTGATCAAGCCCACTTGTCCGTCTGGAAGATGGTACACATCGCGAACATCGCCGCATCTTCTACACTTGTATTCCAATGACCCGCCTTTCCCCATATAAGCAACCTCCTTTCAAGGTGGACTTAAGAAGCTTTGAAGCCCTATGCTCCTGTCGTGCTTCTGGTTATGGCAGTCAGGGCAAAGCAATTGAAGGTTGTCCGGGTTATAAGCGATGTTCCAGTCGTGCTTGTTCTCGTCCGTAAGTTCGACGATGTGATCTACCTCGCGCCCGCTTTTTACAACCCCCTTACGCTGGCACCCTTCGCACAGCCCATTAGCACGGACGATGACGAACCGCCTGACCTTCTTCCATTCAGGGTCGGCGTATATCTCAGGATGACGCGCCATAATCCTATTCCTTTACGTTTATTAGAAAAATAAAAAGCACCCCATCAGGATGCTCTGTAAGATTCATTCATTTCATTCATTTCTTTCTTTTCTTTCTGTAGTCTTTTCAATATTGAGCGCTTCATTTTGTAAGGATTATTTAACGAATCATAAGCAACCATGCTCTTAACAGTGTCATCAATACATTCAAAATTTGTGAGAGTTACTTGGTGTCTGTCGCCCGGTTCAAGTTTTTTAGGAATGCCGGGAATATTTATTACGAATGCTGACTTACCGTTTTGTACATATTTCTTTTTGGTGTAACCTCCAAAGTTGGTGAGTAAAATAGGTTTCCTTCCAGAGTTAACGAATTCGAAGTAAAGTATTTCTTCTGCTGGTGAATAACCATCTGAACGATGTCCAAAAAAACCTCCGATTTGGATTTTACCTCTATCGTTTGAATACATGTACATGTTCCAAAACAAAACAAGCGTTGCCACAAGAGCTGCATAACCCGAGATGCATAATGCAATGATATTATTAGTCGACATTTCAATCACTCCCCTCGTATCAAATTTCGACACTGCCGATATTATTCCTCCTTAAAAAATTGCCCTCAAAAATGCCCCTCTTTTCTTATGCTATTTTGGCTTTTTCTCTCTTTTGAGTTCTCTATTTCATATGTGGAGTGGAACTGAATCAATAGCCTCTCTCGCTTTCATATCAAGGCTTCTCAAGCTCCCTAACAATCCAGTTACACGTATCCTATATGAAGAGAACTCAAGACGACTTATAGCGTTTTAGAAGGTTGTCCAACGTCTCTTGAGACTCCCCAATATAACGCAATGTGTCCTGCTGAGAAACGTGTCCGAAGAAATTTTGCACCATTGCGACGTCCTTACCCGAAAGGAAATAGAGTGTCCGACCGAACGTCTTCCGCAATGTATGGCAGCCGATATGATCGAGCCTAAATTCTTCTGCCACTTGCCGAAGGATCTTATAGGCCATACTCCGACCGATTGGTTGATTCCGACCTTGCCGACTCTTGAACAAGAACTCGTGACCGCTCTTCCCGGAGATATAAGGCTTAAGCTCTCGTTTCAATTCCGGAGAGATAAGGATAAGCTTTTGTTTCCCCGTCTTCCCTTCACGAATGGCGATGTGTGTCCCGGTCACGTCGTGAACTCTCAGTTTCAAGACGTCACTAATTCTTAAACCGGTATCGACGCCAGTAAGGAATAAAATGTGATTCCGTTCGTTCCGCTCCTTAAGCCATACCTTAATATCTGCGATAATGTCAGGATCGCGTATGGGTTGTACGACTTTCATGATTCGCGCCCTCCTTTACGCATTTCACTAACATACAATGTTGTTTCGACCCCGCCCAATTCCCCCACGGACAGGATGCGCATTTTGCGGGCTGGAGGACTGGCGGCGGAACTCTTACCCTGTTCATCTTGTCACCTTCCCAATAAAAAAGAGGCCGTCCGATTTCGGACAACCTCTCTTCGCCTATTTACTTCACACTAGCATAATAACACGGGTTAAACTCCAGAAAACGCCAAAGGAGGGACATGCACGCGACTAGTTTAGGACATTCCCGCTAGAATCGCATATTCTTCTATTGCTTTCACCCTCCAACGATCAAAAGTCTTACGGACGATTCCGAGAATACTTGCCACTTCGTCGACGCTTTTCCCTTCGATGTAACGATGAAGAAGCAATCGGGAGTAGTTATTGTTGACATCCCCAAGCGCCTCCAACGTGTTCGAAATCATATCTCGTTCGTCCATCAAGTCCCTTAATTGTGCTTCCTTTTCATGAATAGCGTCGATTCCCCTCAAGGTGCCAAGCCTTGCATCCCTGACCTTCTGAATCCTTCTCGCTAACTCCTTAAGGTCTTTTCGATCATCGGCGTCTGCTCCGTGCTGGCTCTTAATCTCTTGTAATTGAGATTTTGTGCCGACGGGATATTGTTCTAAATACGCATGAGCGATTGTTTCCAGATGTTGTTCCCGCTTATTCAAGTACATGTAAGACGGGAGTCCTTTCAATCTTGCATGAAGCGTTTGTAGTTTGTCTTCGTCGAAAGCATTTACCTCATATCCCATGCCGACCGGCTGGCGTTCTAACACCTTGATCCGACCGCATAGTCGTTTATACCCCTTCAATTGCTCAATGATTTCTTTCTCTATTTCTACTTTTATTTTTAATGCACCCATGTAACCCACACTCCCCTATATTGGTGTATAATAGGATCATGTGTTCTGTAACCCCCGACCGGCTCCCCAGCTTAGGTTCGGGGGTTTTCTCTATTTAGTCTTTCATTTCCCCTCTCCCTTCTCCCCTAATAGTGATTCCAGTTTTTCTGTTGCTGACATTAATCCATCATGTAGATCGTTGTTTGATTTAAACCCAAGGTCATCGAAATCCTCATAATACTCTTTGATCACGAAACCCATCTTGTCATTTAATTCCCGGCAAGCAACAACAAGCGCTTTTATTTCTGCGTTCGTCAGTTTGGTTTTAACCTCTCTGCTCATTGTCTGCTCCCTTCTCCCTTGGGGGATAGGATGATTGCTTAATCGATACAAGCGACTTTCGGAGGGTTAACGTCCTTTGACCCATATAGAGTTTAATTCCATCTGAACCGATAAACTCGTATCTATCGATTTCATATGGTTCCTCACCTTCCTCATGTGCGATTAGGCGTTTATTTAGGTCAATGGTTATCTGCTCATTAGGTTGGGTCACGGGATACCTCCCCGAATAACTCCGACTCAAGCGCACGTAGTAGGCGTTCGGCATCGATCGCTGTACCCTCTCCATTAATGACACGTTGGCGCAAGTCGTCGTCGATCGGCCCGAACAAGTACAGTTTCCCGCCCTGGTGATAGTCCGCAAATCCATTGTCGAATGCGAGCGCGAAGATGCAGAATGTTTCGTTGTCGCCGTATTTGTTAACCGTCTCTTCCGCGATGCCGACATGGTTAAGTTCGGCGCGGTTTTCTAGGGTATTCTCCACGAGCGCATAAGCTTCTTCGCCACCTTGATATTCCATAACTTCAAGGCTGTTCAATACGTCCAAAATTGCTTGCTTGTCCACTTCAATCGCTCCTTTATTGGTCATGTCCTGAATCCTCCAGTCCGGCGAGATTCCTTAAAGCATCCTCGGCGCATTCGAACAAGTAGATCGGATCTCCGTGGTGTTTTACTGTTTCGTGCTGAGATTCTTTGTACCGCACCATAGCCAACTTATACTCTAGTATCTTGCGGGTTACTTCCTCTGGTGTTTCTTTTACCGTCATCGGTCTACCACTGTCGCATGTCCATACATTTGTAATTTGATCTCTAATTGCTATAGCAGTTACATTGTCAGGGCTGATGTATGTTGCATTTCCGTGTTCGTCCGTAAGTTTAATCATGTCCTATCTCTCCTTTGCTTTATCTTCGTTCTGCGACATTACCATTCTTCGCGCTGTTCGCGCTCCATTTGCTCTTCGTCGCCCTCAGTTTCGTGATAGCATCCGTCACATAGTTCGGTGGAATTATTAAAAGATACCTCTAGGCCGGTTTTACCGCACATTTCACACTTCATTTTTTATCGCGCTCCTTTGTTTGCATTTTGGGTCCTTTGCGGCTTTGTCTTCGTACTGTTCAACAGATAAGCTACAGCAATCCTTCTTGCTTTAATCGCTCTTCATAGCCATACTCAATAAGTCGTTTTTGAACAAGCCCAATGCACGTATCATTAATGCTCTCAACACTCGCCACAGATTCAGCAACGATAGCTACTTTTTCGGTTTTTTTCAGTTCAGCTAACTGCTCTCGCTTCAAAAACATATACTCTAATTGCTTAATCTCGACCTCAAAATGCAACTCTGCAATTCGTTCCTTATTCGCTTCAAAATTATCGAAAAGGGATTCTCGCTCATTTTTTACGGCAGTCATTTCTTCCCACTTCAATTCCATCTTCTCTTTAATGTTCATTAATATCGCTCCTTCGCATAATGGGTCATCGAATCACCTAGCCTGGGTACGATCCAGTAACCTGATAAATCTCGTGATTTGAAGCATATGTTGCATAACAGGCTCTAGGTTTGGATTCTACGCTTAGAACCTTGAAAAACTCTCCTTCAATCTCAATAATGTCTTCGAGTGAAGGCTTATAGCTTAGAGTTGCAATGAAAGATTCGGGTCTATACTTGTGATACATCTTTATTCCATAGCCCATCTATTTCCACCTCACTCCTGCACATAATGGGTCTACTACGCCAGATAGATCGGCTCTATCTCTCCTCCGTGATTCCTGGGATGAGTGCTGGGAAATCAAACGTGATGGTAATTCGTCCCGCATGGAGACCATCGATAATCCCCTCGTCCATGTCCACCATTTCCCAGTTAACTGCTCGAAAGCCGCCAGCATTAATTAAAACGTCTCCGATGTACCGAGCAATCGAATCCTCATCAGTTGGTATTTTCCGTTCCTCTGTAAGGGAGGAGAGTGCTTCGCGTGCAATCTTTTGCGGGTCACCGTATCGCGTTTCATTCCACTCCATAATGACATCGCTTTTGTACGTGCTGACCGTCCAGTTTTTGCCGTCTGCGAATTTCTCCAACGCCTCCCGCATCCTTGTAGATTCTCCTTGATCGGATAGGAGATCGAAACGACCGGACTTGATGTGTTCATGAATACCTGAGAATACGTTCCCTCTGATTGTGTTAAGGTTGTCGTTTTCAAAGATCCCCGCTAACATTTGCTCTTCAATCCACTTCAACAACTTATCTCCGTCTATATATCTCTGTTTGCTTATATCATTCATGGGATTGAGCCTCCTTATCCTTTCGTGATTAGAATGAAAATTGACAGGATCACCATTACGATAATGATGGATATCCATATCGGTGACAGAACCCACCACCATGACCAATCGATAACGCCGATTAGTTTCAATGCAATGAACAATATGGTCAGTAACCCTGTAAATCCAATGCCTCCTGATTTGCTCGTTGAATGATTGCTTTTCATCTATCTATCTCTCCTTTAGGTGCTAGGTTTAATTCTCAACCGACGATATTTTTCATCATCTTCTCTTGCCGTTTCTTATCTGCTTTCTCAGCTTCCGTAAGTCCGCGATACTTCACGATGTAGTTTCCGTTTGCCTGTTTATCCATCCGTACAAAGTGCTTCTTCTCTTTTTCTTCTTTGACCAACATCGCCGTTTTCGGGGGTAATTCGAAAGTCGAGAACCAACCCTCTTCGCCTGCTTTCATTCAGCACACCTCCGGTTTATTAATCCGTCTCGTTGTCATCGGTCCCAGTTTGTTTCAAGGGAGGCGCAAACGCTGATCCATGAGAACGATCCAGACTTACAAATTTGTTAAACTGCTTCAAGAAAACGAGTTCGACCGTCCCTACTGGTCCGTTACGTTGCTTCGCTATGATAATTTCGATAAGGTTCTTCTTCTCGGATTCCTTGTCGTAATAGTCATCCCGGTACAAGAATGCGACGATATCCGCGTCCTGCTCAATTGCTCCAGACTCCCGAAGGTCCGACATCATCGGTCGTTTATCCTGCCGTTGCTCTACGCCGCGGGAAAGCTGGGATAGCGCGATTACCGGAACCTCAAGCTCCCGGGCAATCTGCTTCAACGTCCGTGAAATGTGCGATACCTCTTCTTGTCTATTTGCCCCGCGCCCGCTGCTTTGAATTAGCTGTAGGTAATCGATAAGAATCAATCCGATACCCTGCTCCTTCTTGAGCCGCCGACATTTCGAACGGATCTCATTTACGGTTATTCCGGGAGTGTCGTCGATAAAGATGTTGGCTTGTCCAAGTAATCCGGCAGCCTCCCCCATCCTCGCCCAGTCTTCCCCTTCGAAGAATCCCGAGCGCATCCGGCTCGCGTCGATATTGCCTTCGGCACACACCATTCGCTGAACTAGCTGCCCCGCCGACATTTCGAGGCTGAATACTGCCACGGTCTGCTCGGTCCTTACTGCTACGTTCTGAGCTATGTTAAGTGCAAACGCCGTTTTTCCCACTGACGGCCTAGCCGCGACGATGATCAGGTCGTTCGATTGAAATCCCGATGTCATTTTATCCAGATCCACATAGCCCGAAGGTGTTCCAGTCACGCCGCTGAACTTCTCGCGGTTGTTGTATTTCACTTCCGCTTGATCAATGACTTCGATAATGACGTCTTGTATTTTCCTGAATTCCTGTTTCGGTGCCGCGCGATCGGATATTTTGCTAATGGCTTGATCCGCGACTTCTAAAAAGGCCCGCGTGTCCGTCTGCTTCATTGCCTTGCGCCATAACTCCGTCAAAGTGTCGAAGGTTTCGCGCCGCAAGAATACGTCCGCAACACGTTCGGCATACCAAGCGGCGTTCGCCGCCGTCGGGGTAGAATTCACCAATCGGGTTAGGTACATAATGCCACCGACTGATTCAAGTTCCTTGCTATCGGACAATTCAGCCGTCAAGGATCGAAGGTCCAACGGGTTCCCGTTATCTGTGACCTTGACCATTGCCCGGAAGATTTTCCGATGTGCCGGTTCGTAAAATTCCCCGCCTTGAAGCCTCTCTCTGACCAAATCAAGCGTATCAGGTTCAAGAAGTATCGCTCCAAGAGTGGCATGCTCGGCTTCAATGTCTGCTTGCGGTTGCATATCCAGCCAGTTATCTAAGTCGTTCATGCGTCACCCCGAATCTTTGATCTAAGATTTTCCCAATATCCGATTGGAGGGGGAATATTAGATTTACTCGCCGAATCCAAGTTAGCCATGTGCGCCGAAGCTGATTCTTTGCTTCGTTTGGCTTCCATCAACTCCCCTTGTCGACCGCGGATGTGGGCAATTGTTGGGGGTTGGGGTTCCGTCAAAATATGGTTTTTCACATTCTCCATAGCAGTTTCGAACGGAAACTTATGCAGATAATCGGAATGGTCTTCTCGGACGCGATTTATACTTGCGTCGAACCATGGATATTGTTTCTTAATCCGCTTGTAGAGCTCGGCCACCTCATCCAGTCTCAAGACGCTCTCTCTCCTCCCGGATCAAATTTTCAAGCTCGTCTATTTCTTGCTGATTCTTCGTTTTGCGTTGAGTCCCAAGGGCGACTAACCCCGCCGACGGCACGACAGGAGAAGTTATGGATTCAAGCTGCTTACTCTTCTCCCAATCGTCATAGCAGCGCGGGAGGCAGTAGGTTATCGTTCGTATTTCATCTCTCTGGTGCTTAGGCTTGTACTCTGCGAACACGCGGTCGATACTGGACTTGATCAGGTCTGTTGGAACTCCTTCCGCGACAATCTCTTGAATCGCCTTAAAGTCTGCCGGACTTACGTTAAAGCCCCTTCCTCGTCTTAAGCAGAAATGTGATTCGATTTCCAACGACCTCTTAATCAAGGTTTCCTGATCCAAAGAAACAGAAGAAGAAGTATTAAGGTCTATTACAAAGTCTTTATTAGATTGGACATTTTTGTCCGAGAGATCGGACGTTTCTGTCCATTCTCCACCTGAGAGATCGGACATTTTTGTCCGTTCTTTATCATCAGATTGGACGTTTTTGTCCTTTCTCTTTTTCGAGTTTCGGACAGCGATGATTAGTCCGTATGGCGCTCGTTTCGTCCGAATGTACCCATACTTTTCGAGGTCGTCGATCCATCTTCTAACCGTTTTTTCCGATACTCCGAATGGAGCGGCCAGTTCTGACAACTTAATGGGTCTACTGCCTTGCACGTATCCCCACGTCACTCCGTCCCCTTCCTCGGACTCTTTTGTCGTGGAGTTGATGCACCAAGAGAAGAACCACAGGGCCGTCCCTATTCTGTCGTAATGTTTGGGTTCGAAGATCCCCGAGTACATCGGAAACGGGTAACTATCCGTCATTACCTCATCCCCCTTGGGACATCGATTCATCCCGCTTTTTCCGTAATCAGCTTTCGCAACCTTTCCAACGTTCTCTTAGGGATGGCTTCGGGGTTTTTGGAATGAAGAGGAATCGTAAATCTGATTGCTTCATCGATAGACATTCTCTTAGCCTTAATTCGACTACATGCCATACAGACAACCGCCTTTTCGGAGCCTTCCTTATTCCATCGAAATCCCATTTCCTTCCCTTCTTCCCGTTGGAATGTGGTATAATAAAGTCCTAAATAATTTGTAAGGCCCGAAACTCTTCTGTTCCCGCAGAAGGGTTATTTTTATGCCGCCGAACTTCTCATCAAGGCATCCAAGTCCCTGTACGCTTCGTCAATCTCTTTATCTAGCCACCAAAGAGCAAGCGCCAATGATTCGGGGTCCATTACTTGCCTTTGCAGTAGATTCCGAAATGTAATGAGGTCACATAAATGTTTCCTTAACCCTTCCACTGCCTCAGCCTCCATTCATAAGGTACTGATTGAATAGCATGGATTTTGTAGCGTCGATGCGATCCCCGTCCCATGCGCAGTCATCAAATATGGGAGCGTATTCTAGCTCGTCATAACTTTCTGCAATATCCGGCGTACACTGCGGGTCTAACAAAATCGCATTAATTTCTTCCAGCGATCCGACGTTCACGCAAAGGTGAATTCGTTGGTCGTTCTTCGCTCGAAGCAATAGATGCTTTGCTTCGTTCAAGTGTTGCAAAGCCGCTTCAATATGCTTGGCGGCACGCTGAGTGTCGTTTCCGTGGAACACACTATCACTACCTTTCGATACATCTTGTTATTATTTTCAAATAATGATACAATTTGTATATTAAGCAACTAATAATAAGAGGTTCATAATGCCGGTTCCCATATCGAAAATGTTTTGAATAATAGAAATTACATCCGTTCCCGAAATGATCGCGTAGGCGGCATCTTGTGCGCCGGTTTCTCGGAACCACTGGATCGCGACTTGAAAGTCGATGCCCTTTCGGTCCTTCTCGATCTTGCTTATGCTGCTTCTGGAGTAGTTCAGCCGTTCTGCTAAGAACTCTTGACTCCAGCCTTTACGCTCCCTGCATTTTTTTAATAGCATTCCGATTTGTTCCATATTCTTAGCCTCTCCTTGTTCCGACTTGGAACAGACAAAGATCAATGGGCTATAGTAATCTAGTTGTGTACCCGGTGTAACCCCACACCTTCTGTTTATGGCCTGCCGGTTGGCGGGCTTTCTTTTTACACAGACTCGCCCTTCGCTACCAACTCTTCGATAATGGCCCAACCGGCTGCGTGGAATCGATCAAGGACTTTCTCAAGTTCTTCGGGGGTCTTAACAATGCAGTCATCGCAAAAATTAATCGTCGTATTTCCGATCATCATTGTTTTAACGATATTCCCATGCAATGGTGCCTTCTCTTTCTTCATAACCGCATCCCCTCCATTAGGAGTTATATGCGGCTGTAACTGGAGGACGGGCATTCAAAATTCACCTCGCTTCGTAAAGTCGGAGCCACTTGTCCGCTGCTTGGTTGAACAGCGCAACCGTCAATCGTAGCTCGGACGGGGTGACTGATTTCGTTTCTACCGCGATTTTCACGAAGCTCGCGGACATTCCGCTGAGCTCCAAAAGTCTTTCCGGCGTTTCCGCAACGTGATAATCGCTCGAAGTCGCAGCAATCTGTGCGAGAGCTGCCTCGATTTCTTCATGTCCTGGGCGTTTCAAATAGATTCACTCCTCACCTTAAGCTGTTGATGCGATCTTACCGGACAATCGATTTATAACGGATTCCGTTAGTTCATTCGATAAAAAAATTGCCGGATCTTCGCCTAGAACTTCGCCAATTACCTTCAATCGCTCCGTATCAAGCCGAACATTACCAGAGGCGATGTGACGATATCCTTGCAATGACAGTTCAAGCTTATTTGCAACGAACGTTTTTGTAATTCCTTTTGCGGTACGAATTTTCTCAACATTTTCATGTACCATCGAGATCACCTCCATTCAACTAACGCAATCCGTTGATTTCATATTACTAACAGATTCCGTTAGTGTCAAGGGATATTCTCATATTTCGTTAGTTTTATATCATAATCCGTTAGTTGGTGATACTATGAAATTGGTGATCTATATGGAAAAGAGCGTTGGATCAAGGATAAAAGAACTAAGAAAAAAACGGGGATGGACCCAAGAAGACCTCGGGAAACGCGTTAACGTTTCTCCGCAGGTTATTTCTAATTGGGAGCGCGGGTATTCCATACCTGACTCTATGGACATCCAGACCACATCAAAAGTACTTAATACCTCGACCGACTATTTACTTGGCAGATCTGATGACCCTACTTTGAAAAAGGACTCTCAGGATATTGCCAGCCTTCCGGAAGTTCAGTTTATCATGCGTGCAAAAGAAGAAATGTCTCCCAAGGCATACGCTAAATTCTTGAAGCTTGTCGAACAAGCTAAGAAAGCATTTGACGAGGACGAAGACTAATTTTCAAGGGGCGATCACAATTTGAAATTACCGAACTTGACCGCTCCGCGCTTTAGACTTGTCAACCGAGTGGCACAATCGGTACTAGCAGAACTCGGATATCCTCCCCCCCCGATCCGAATCGAAAAATACCTTGAGCAGCGTAAGTGGAAGATTCGATACGAAGAACTCGAAGGTCCTGATGGTTATATGGTCAAACTCATCAAAGGAAATAAGTGCAGGTATATCATCTTTCTAGCAACAGACATAGATATTAAATATGACGAACAGACCATGCGCCGACGACAACTTTTTACTAAAGTTCACGAACTCGGTCATATCTTATTGCACGGACAATTTCTCCTGAACAGTCATTCCGACATGTCCGCTATTCCAGATTATGTGGCCGGAATTATGGAAGTCGAGGCACATTGGTTCGCGAGTCGGGTGTTGATGCCAAATTACATATTTAATAGTGTTGCCGATCTATCCGCTCAGCATCTCTCTGATAAATGCGATGTAAATATAACGGCAGCAAACAAACGAATAAATAACCTTGCTCCAAATATACGTGATAGCCTTATTAGTTCTGCAAGGCTGGATGAATGGCCGCCTATTGAAGAAGTTGTACTGCCTGAACCTCCTTTAGAAGCGAAGTTCGCGACTTGGGTTGCATATGAGGAGTCCGCAGCCGCGATCGAAGAAACTGAACGCTTATTAAAAATAAAACAACGCTTATTTGAACGACGGTACGAAGCTATTTGGAAAAAGAATGAGGACATGCTCGACAGATATCGAAGAATGTACGGCTACGAATAGTTATAGCCCTTGAAGTCACTTTTTGGGACGCCATGAAATAAGCCCGAGCAGGGCTTTTTCTTTTCAGGAGGGATACAAATGTACGGACAGTTACCGCCCGGAGAATATGCAGCTTATCTTCGTAAATCACGTATAGATCTTGAGAGTGAATCTCGCGGTGCAGAGGACACGTTCAAAGTACACAGACGAACGCTCATTGACCTAGCTAAACGTTTCAATATTACTATTTCAGAAGTGTATCAGGAGAAGCCGGCGACATCAGGAGAACGTATTTCGGAGCGTCCGGAGATGATTCGCCTAATTGGAGATGTTGAGGGAGGTAAATGGAATGGAATCTTGGTTGTAGAAGTTGAACGACTAGCCCGTGGCGATACTATGGATCAAGGCATTGTTGCTCAAGCATTCAAATATTCTAACACGTTAATTATTACGCCTATGCGTACATACGACCCAACAAACCCAGATGATGAAGAGTATTTCGAATTTGGATTATTTATGAGTCGTCGCGAGTTTAAGACAATCACACGCCGACTACAGGGCGGACGAACGACCGCAGTAATAGATGGCCGATACGCTGGGAACATCGCTCCTTACGGCTATGTACGTAAAAAGCTTGAAGGTAAGGGATGGACTCTAGAACCTCATCAAGAACAATCCCCGATCGTGGAACTCATCTTCTCTCTATATACCGACCCAGATCCCGAAAAGCGTATGGGTAGTTCACGGATCGCTCGTTATTTGAATGAAACTCTTAAAATACCAACTCTCAAGGGAGCAGAATGGACGGTCGCAACAATAAATGGCATATTGCGGAATCCGACATACATTGGAAATGTTCGTTGGAAATCGCGCCCACAGGTTCGAAAGAAAGATGGAAAAAGCCGCCCTCGGGTCGCCCGAGAGAATACGATAGAAAAGAAAGGACTTCATGCTGCAATCGTAACATCAGAAACGTTCGATCTTGCGCAACGGATAATGAAGGGAAACTCCCATATACGATCGGTCGAAGGGAAAATCACAAACCCATTAGCCGGTCTAGTTAAGTGCGGAATTTGTGGTAAAGCAATGGTTGGACGACCATACAAGGACAAGGATTATACTTCGCTAATTTGCTCTCGCCCGAGATGCCCAAACGTCAGCTCATACCTCCATATCGTTGAAGAACGGATTCTATCGGGTCTAACGGAGTGGTTGAAGCGTTACAGCACCCAATGGGAACGAAAGAGTCATATTGCTGAACAGACTGACGCAGTTAAACAGAAAGCCGTACAGAGCGCCGTAGAGGGTATGAGGAAGAAACTGTCGACCTTGCAGGGACAAAAAAACAATCTCCATGATTTACTGGAACAGGGAGTGTATACGGTTGATGTGTTTATGGAACGTTCTGTTGCATTGAAAAAGACGATTGAAGAAATAGAAGAAGGTATACGGAATGCTGAGGCTGTTCTTGAGGAAGAGGAAAAACGCATCTCTGCTAATAAGGAGATCATACCAAAAGTTAAAGAGGTTCTTTCTCTATATCCGAGGACAAGCGAGGCAAGTAAGAAGAACGAGTTGTTAAAGTCGGTTCTATCTTCTGCAACCTACCGCAAAGACAAAGGCGGTCGGTGGTCTGGTGTTGAAGATCAATTCACACTAGACCTATTCCCTAAAGCCATTCAGTAATTTATCATCACTTATAACATATATGTACCAATTCCTCCGTCCCGATGTCCGTCAGCAATCCGATCACTTTATCCGGTATCGTGTACCGTTGATTCAAATACCGCAATGCGGCCGACAGCTCGCCGTCCGCGCCTCCATACTGCTCAACCAAATATCTAGCCATCCTAGGATCGCACTTGCTTACTCTAACGGGATACTGCAGCTTTTTCTCGTAGATCCACATTACGTTCCCCCCCTTCTTATACTTGCCACGGCCACGGGCTCTCCACCCATTGCCACGGAAAACGGCTGTAGCTATGTCCGAACTGCAATAAGGGGCCGTATCTCATCTCGAACTCGTTGGCGATTTGTTGCCTTCTTTGGGCCAGTTGGTTAAATTGCTGCACCGCCTGCATATCCGTCGGGTGGGTATCCAAATACAAAGTCAGCTCCACGAGAGCGAAATCTACCTTCTGAAGCTCCAAGAGCTCCATGTAAAATGCTTCGTCTCCGCGCAGGCTCTGCGCCGGTTTTTTGCCTCGCTCTTCGCGTTCGTTGCGTTCGTTGCGTTCAATTCGTACATCCCGATCGCTGCGAATATCCCGATCGTTACGGTACTCGAAATGTTCATTACGGTCAATACGTCCGCCTCGCTCCTCCCGTTCGAATCGGTCAACCATTCCCTTTGCCTCCTTTAACCGCGCGTCTGGACGGATAAGGGCTATAGAGCGCAGGCCATAAAGTTCCCCGCCTTAAGGCTTCGTCTAATGAATATTGCGGCAAATTCATCGGCTGGAAATTAATAAATTGGTTAGGCGGTACGATATACCACTTTACGCGAATAGGAGGGCAAGGGTCGAACGGGCTAACGAAAGGCTTATAATCTCGCCACTGGGCATCATACATCGGTTATTACCTCCTCGATGTGAGTTCACCTAACCTATCCGCTTATATCCTATGCCCGGTATACATGTCTTCTTTCCCTTTAATTTTTATCGTTAAATTCCGATTGACATACTCGGAATATTCGGTTAACATTTTTTTCATAACTCGTAAAGAATCTACCAGATGACTGGAGATTCATCCGAAGTCGCCTTTATCTGGCTCCTCTTGGATGGATCTTTTTGCGTTACCCATTAAAGGAAAGAGAGGAAAACCTCATGGAACTGTTTTGGTTTATTCCGACTTACGGAGACGGTCGCCACATCGGTACTAACCGAGGCGCCCGGGCGATAACGCCCGCGTATCTCAGGCAGATCGCAACGGCCGCGGACGAACTGGGTTACGAAGGAGTGCTGCTGCCGACGGGCAGAGCATGCGAAGATGCATGGGTCGTGGCATCCACGCTTATTCCGTTCACTCGCAAGCTCAAGTTTCTCGTAGCGGTAAGGCCCGGGCTTATGTCTCCCACCTTGGCGGCTAGAATGGCTTCATCATTCGATCGGGCTTCGGAAGGCAGATTGCTCGTGAACGTCGTGACGGGCGGCGACCCCGAAGAGTTGGAAGGCGACGGAGTCTATCTTGAGCATGGCGAACGATACGAGGTAACCGATGAATTCCTGCACGTCTGGCGCTCAACGCTGAGCGGACATTCCGTGGATCATGAAGGGGAGCATTTGAAGGTAACGGGCGCCAAAATTTTCTATCCTCCCGTTCAACGGCCCCACCCGCCGCTATTTTTCGGAGGGTCGTCGCCTGCCGGAATCAACGTGGCCATTAAGCATTGCGACGTGTATTTAACGTGGGGAGAGCCGCCGGAGCAGATCAGACAGAAAATCGAAAACGTCCGGGAGCAGGCGGCGGCAAGCGGAAAGACGTTGCGATTCGGTATCCGGCTTCATGTGATCGTTCGGGAAACGGAACGGGAAGCATGGGAAGCCGCGAACGACTTAATTCGTTATCTAGATGACGATACGATCGCCAAAGCCCAGAAAGTATACGCGAGAATGGATTCGCACGGTCAAAGACGGATGGCGGACTTGCACGGAGGAGACCGGTCCAAGCTCGCGATCGGCCCCAATCTATGGGCTGGAATCGGCTTGGCCCGAGGCGGAGCGGGAACGGCTCTCGTCGGCAGCCCAGAGCAGGTTGCCGAAAGGATTCGCGAATACGCGGATTTGGGCATCGAGAAGTTTATTCTGTCCGGATATCCGCATCTTGAGGAAGCTCATAGGATAGCCGAACTGCTATTCCCGTTATTGCCGCGGACTTCGGCCGTTGCCGAGGCCAACAGCGGGCAGCAGAACCCCCCGGCGGGCGAGATCGTTGCATATGAGCACTTCCCTGCGGCAAACGGCAGCGCCCCTCTGCCTATCCCGACTTTCAACCGGAAGGAATGACCGCCGATGAACGTTCGCAATCTTGGAATTTCTTTCGTTGCCGTACTCGCGGCTCTCGGAGCATGGTGGATCGTAAGCTTAAGCGGCGCCGTCAGTTCTTTATTCCTGCCGACTCCGGCAGCGGTATGGAACGCCTTCATGGAAATCATGCAAGACGGTTACAAAGGAAGCCCTTTAATCATCCATATCGGCCAAAGCTTAAAGCGATTGGCCCTTGCTTTCGCCATCGCCCTGCTGACCGCGATTCCTCTTGGTCTATTGAGCGGGTATTTTGCCAAAGTCCGGGCGTTCGTCGATCCTTTCATCGAGTTCTATCGTCCTCTTCCGCCGCTCGCCTATTACACTTTGCTCGTACTATGGCTCGGCATCGGCGACTCCTCGAAGGTAGCCTTGCTCGCTCTCGCGGCATTTGCACCGCTTTATTTATCCGTCGTATCCGGCGTTTCCAAAGTGCCTCGCGATCGAATTAACGGGGCTCGCTCTCTCGGCGCGAAGGATTGGGATATTTTCGCCCATGTTATCTTCCCTTCAACGTTGCCGGATCTCTTCACCGGCATCCGCACGTCGATCGGCATGACGTACACGACGCTGGTTGCCGCGGAGATGGTAGCTGCCGTATCCGGAATGGGCTGGTTGGTACTCGACGCTAGTAAATTTCTTCGCAGCGACATCATTTTCGCCGGCATTATCCTTATGGGGTTAATCGCCATTTTGATCGATGCGTCGATCAGATGGCTGGAGCATAACCGGGTACCTTGGAAAGGCAAAGAATAATAAAACGGAGATGGGGTTAATCAACATGGCAGCAAACCTATTCAAAGGAAAAAGTCTTCTCTTATCGTTAGCGCTTATTATCGTATTATCCGTTCTATCGGCAGGTTGCGGTTCCGGCGATTCGGATAACAAGGGGAAAACTCCTAAAGAAGTGACCATTGGCTATCAAGTCATTCCGAACGCGGAATTGCTAGTCAAAACGCAAGGCTTGGCGGAGAAAAAATTCCCGGATACCAAGATCACTTGGAAAGCTTTCGATTCCGGCCGCGACGTGAATACGGCCATTGCCGCAGGAGGCATCGATCTCGGTTTGGCAGGCTCGGTTCCGGTCGCCATAGGCATTACGAACAAACTGCCTTATCAAGTCTACTTCCTTCACGACATTATAGGAGAAGCCGAGTCGTTAGCGGTGCGCAACAGCTCCAACGTTAAAAGCGTGAAGGACTTGGCCGGCAAGAAGGTTGCGGTGCCTTTCGGCTCCACTGCTCACTTCAGCTTGCTGTCCGCCTTGAAATCGGACGGGGTAGATCCCGCTTCGGTCACGATTCTCGACCTGCAGCCGCAGGATATTCTCGCGGCATGGCAACGCAAAGACATCGACGGCGCATTCGTATGGAACCCGACGCTCGCCAAGCTTATTGCCGATGACGGCTCCGTGTTGATTACGGCCGAGCAACTGGCGGACAAAGGAATCATTACCGCCGATGTAGGCGTCGTTCGCACCGCGTTCGCCGACGATTATCCGGATTTCGTGAAGGATTACGTAACCGTGCTCGATGAGGCAGTTAAGCAATACCGGGATAACCCGCAAGAGGTCGCCAAAGCGTTGGCGCCCGTGCTCAGCACCGACGAGAACGACGCGCTCGCTCAGACGAAGCAACTCGTATGGCTCACTTCCGAGGAGCAGGGCGACGCTAAATATTTGGGCAGCCAAAAAAGCGAAAGCGGCTTTGCGGACGTCCTTCTTCAGACCGGACAATTTCTAGTCGACCAGAAACAAATTCCGTCCGCTCCCGATATCCAGAGCTTTCGGAATGCGATTCGCCAAGAAGCATTGAAACGATAGGAGGTCCGGAGTATGGCGCTCTCTATCTCTACGGACAGCCGGGCCGATCGCTCCCCTTCCGCCGAAGCTGAGACTCTAATCGCGCTTCGCGATCTGTCATTGAGCTATCGTTCGGGCAGTCAGAACAAACAAGTTCTTGAACGGATCGACTTAACCATTCGAGAGCATGAATTCGTAGCCGTGTTAGGCTCATCCGGATGCGGTAAAACGTCCTTGCTTCGCTTGCTTGCGGGATACGAGCAACCGACGGACGGGAGCTTCAACGTGTTGGGTCGAGCCCATTCCTCTCCCAATGCCGAAGTAGGCGTCGTTTTCCAGCATGCCAACCTGTTTCCTTGGCTTAACGTGCAACGAAACGTGGAGTTCGGACTGAAAATGAAGCGAGTTCCCAAGCAACTGCGCAACGGTATTGCCTCGGAAATAATCGCTCAAGTAGGGCTTGGGCCTTACGCTCAATATTTGCCTTCCAGCTGTCCGGAGGAATGAAACAAAGGGCGGCGATCGCCAGAACGCTAGCTTCCGAGCCGCGGATCATGCTGATGGATGAGCCGTTCGGCGCACTGGATGCCATTACCCGGGAATCGTTGCAAAATTTGCTCAAATCGATTTGGCGCACCGAGCGCCGTACGGTCTTCTTCATTACGCACGATGTGGATGAAGCCTTGTTCTTAGGCACGCGGATTATCGTCATGCGCGGTTCCCCGGGAACGATCGGCACCGATATGGCGAATCCCCTGTTCGAAGAAGGCGGAAGCACGGCGTCTTTACGCAAGAGCAAAGAATATGCGTTCCTTAGGGAGACGTTGCTAGAACGCATGTAAACTCGTTAATCTCGCGCAAAATCGAAATGGAGAGCCTCCCAGCCGAGGCCCTCCATTTTTCTTTGTGTTATCTATTTCCCGGGAACGGGACTACTGGAACTTGATCTTGAAGTCGAACAAGCCTGCCTTGCGCATCGCCATGAATACGATAACGACGATCGGGCCTAAGAACACACCGATAACGCCCACGAGCTCATACCCCACGTATAGGCTGATCAATGCGGACAAAGCCCCGATACCGACCGCATCTCCCAATATTTTCGGCTCCACGATGCGACGAACGACCGTTATGACGAGGAACAGCAGAATCAAGCCGACACCGGTGTATACATTACCCGTTACCAGTTGATATAACGCCCACGGCACTAGCGCGGATCCGACGCCGAGTACGGGCAAGATATCCACGACCACAATCAATAGAGCGATCGCTAGAGGGTATCCCGTGCCAATAATTAATAGACCGATAAACGATAACACATATGTAATAATGCTAAGCAGCAGTTGCGCGCGGAGAAATCCGAATACCGATTTGCGCAAGCTTACCAATACCTCTTCAACCTGAAGCTTGGACTTATCCTCGAACAAAGACAAGAACGAGCTCTTCATAACGGGCAAGCTCAAAGTGAATAAATACACGGCTACCAAAAATACGATGAAGAAGATGAAGAAGTCCGGTATTCCCGAAGCGAAACCGAACAAGACTCCGGAAATTTTTGTAGACAGCTGCGTTAGAGCCCCGGTTGCGTTCGTAACCCATTGCTCCAATTGGTCGGGGACGGGCGCGGATCCATTGCTGGAATACCGTTGAGCCTGTTCGATCAAATCGCGTATGTAATCATTCGCGGTCTCGAGCATGCCCGGAAGCTTATCGAAGAACGCTCTAAGCTCGCTGACCAGCTTCATCCCGATCAAGCCTAAGAGCCCGAGCAAAATGACCGTAAACAAGGTGCTGGAGATCGTGGAGGCGGCCAATCGATTCATTCGGGTCTTGACCATGAGCAGCTCCGTCAACGGCTCAAGAAAGATAGCCGCGACTAGAGCTAATAGAAACGGAGCGCCCACCGTAAACAATAAATACAGAAAGGCGAGCGAAACAACCATCAACACCAACGTTCGAATCGGCATGGCCTATCTCCTCTTACTCCCGTAATCCCCCGATTATTTCGTTTGATCTTTCGACTGCGATCCAGGCTCCCCGACTTCGACCGGGGCCGTTTTATTTTTATAAATATGTACCCGTTGAACCCGCAAGCGCTCGGTCTGCGCGATCTCGAACACGTAGTTCTCGTAATTGACCTTCTGGCCTTTGGAAATATTGCCTTCCAGGTAATTGAACAACCAACCGCCGATCGAATCCACTTCCTCGTCTTCGATCTCGAGACCGAACAAATCGTTTACGTCTTCAATAAGCATACGCCCTTCTACGGACGTTAATTCTCCTTTTACGACGACCATTGGCAACTCATCGTCAAACTCGTCGTGCAGCTCGCCGACGAGCTCCTCTAGAATCGTTTCGGCTGTAAGCATTCCGGCCGTTCCGCCGTATTCGTCGATGACGATGGCGACCTGCGATTTTTTCCGCTGCATCAGCTTCAATATTTTGCTGATCTCCATCGATTCAGGGACGCTCAGTATCGGCCTAAGGAATTCCTTGAGATCGTGCTCTTCGTCCGGATCCGCGGTCAATAGATCGGTAATATGCACGAAACCGAGAATCTGGTCTTTATCCTCTAAGCCAACCGGATAACGGGTATGCTTGGACAGATACACCTGTTTCATGTTGTCCGCATAGGACATATTCGTGAATAAGCAGTCCATATCCGTTCTCGGCAACATAACCTCGCGGGCTACGCGGTCGGCGAACTCGAAGACGTTATCGAATAAAGTCATTTCGTCTTTATCGATAATGCCGCTCTTCGCGCTTTGGTCCATCAGGATGCGGATTTCTTCCTCGGTATGGGCAGCTTCATGCTCGCTGGCAGGCTCTACGCCGACAAGCTTCAGCAGGCGATTAGCGGTACCGTTCAGGAACCAAATGACGGGAAGAAACAGTCTGTAGAACATCAACAGCGGGAACGAAAGCCAGAGCGAAACGCCTACGGACCGCTGGATGGCCAACGATTTGGGCGCCAATTCGCCAAGCACGATGTGCAAGAAAGTAATGACGCAGAAGGCTACGGTAAATGCGATCGTATGAATAACGGTTTCATCGGTGACGCCGAAATCGTGCAGCAACGGAGCGATAATCAAGTCGGCGATCGCCGGCTCCCCTACCCAACCGAGTCCGAGCGAAGCCAGAGTGATCCCCAGCTGAGTCGCCGACAAATAAGCATCCAATCTTTTGTTGACCTTAAGGGCGTATTTGGCGCGTACGTTCCCTTCGTTGCTCAATTGGGTCAACCGAGTTTGACGCACTTTGACCAGCGCGAATTCCGATGCCACGAAAAAACCGTTAAGAAACACTAGAAACAAGACCAAAACAACGTTCCAAAAAATTAAACCCCATTGTAGTTCCAATTAAATCGTGCTCCTCCTCATCTACCCCGTCCGGACAATTCAAGGCTCGATGCCTTAGGGGATTGCAAGCCTTTTGGTAAAATCGACTTCTCGATAATACATATCGGATACGAGTAAATTAGGACCGCAACAGCTTGCGCTCGGGCAATGGCAATTCACGGCTTGCTGCATCGGATGCTCCCGCCATTTGGCGAATACATCGTCTAACTTTTCGTTATGAATATTTCCGAATGATGGCACCGAGGCAAAGTCCGTAACGTAGACGTCTCCGCTGAATATATTTACGTTTACCCGATTTCGTCCATCCGGATCATTGCGAACGGTAACGTTAGTTTCTTCCCTTAGCCTTTTTACTAACCGCCGCTCCACTTCATTTTCGCTGCAAGCGAAGAAGGGCAAAGTGCCGAACAACATCCAAACGTTCGGATCGCGGGTGTTCAATAGCGTCTCCACGGCTTCGAACATTTGCTTGCGGGTAATAGCGGGAAGACCCGAAGCGAAGGAACTGGGGTACATAGGATGTACCTCATGACGCAGGCAACCCATCTCGACAATGATCCGATGGATATCCGATATCTTGTTATACGTTCTAAAGTTGATCATGGATTCAGCGGAGACGAATAAACCGCCTTCGGCAAGCTTCCGCGAGTTCTCGATCATTCGCTCGTACATCTTGGCCGTCGCCGCCGGTTTGACTTCGCGGCCTGTCCGGGCGAATCCGACCTGATGGAAGTCCGCCGCTTCCGTATAATTAAAAGATATGTGCATGACATCCAAAAAAGGCGCGATAAGCTCGTATCTTTCGTAATCCATCGTGACGTTCGAGTTCAACTGCGTGCGCACCCCGCGGGTTCTCGCGTACTTCAATACGGGTATAATCACGTTGCGGACCGTGTCCATGCTGAAAGTCGGTTCTCCGCCGGTCATGCTGATCGTCTCTAGGTGCTCGACTTCGTCTAGTCTTTTGAAAATCAGCTCCAGCGGAATATTCGGCGCCTCTTTCATCGTCAGGCTATCTCCGACCGCGCAATGCTCGCATCTCATATTGCACAAATGGGTGACGGTTAATTCGACGCTCGTAAGCTCATGGCGTCCGAACCGTTGCAGCGAACGGATCGGATCCCAAGGATCGTACGAAGGGTTTAAAGCTCTCCAGCCTGATGGCGGCGCGAACGGAGCCACTGCAGCCGGTTGGGAAATTGCTTGCATTTGTTCATACTCCTGTCGTTTGTTACGTTCCTTTTATTGTACTGGTCGAGAGGAATAAAAACAAACTCTTAATAAAGTTCGATAGTTCAACGATCGGTAAAATAAAACAAGCTAACCCTTCGCAGTATCCACACTGCTTCAGGGTCAGCCGTTAAACTCCGTCATGCGGGCTGCGAACTCATTTCGTCCGAGTTCAGCTCGATTTTCGAAATCAAGACGTTAAGATGCTTCGACAAGTCCATATCGAACGGCACCTTAAGCTCCATGCCTTCTTCGTCGGTAAGGACGCGGATGACGGGGCGATGGACGCACGTCGAATTAATGTCGCTGACGACCGCGCTTTGTCCCGTATTAAGCTTTACCGTAATTCCGATGGGATAAATGGCTACCTTATCCCGGAACAATTGCAGCTTCGAGGTATCGTACAGTATGTCGCTGCCGGCGTACAATGCCTCCACCGCTTGGTGCGGAAGCATAGCATCGCGATAGACTCTGTGGCTGGTCATGGCATCGTAAGAATCCACGATGCCGATCCATTTGGCGTACTCATGGATTTCATCGCCTTTGATCCCTCTCGGGTAACCGGAACCGTTAATCCGCTCGTGGTGCTGGTAAGCGCAATGGGCCGCCAGCAAAGGAATGTTAGGCTCGTCTTTGAGCAGATAATAGCCGCGTTCCGCATGCCGCTTCATCTCTTCGAACTCGTAAGCCGATAGCTCTCCCGGCTTCAGCAACACCTGCATGGAAATTTGGGTTTTGCCGATGTCGTGCAGCATCGCTCCAAGCCCCAACGTCATCAGTTGCTCATTGTCATAACCGCTGGCGATGCCAAGCAGAGTCGAATATACGCACACGTTCAACGAATGCATATACAAATAATGATCTACCGTATGCAAATTCATCAGCATGATCATCGCGTCTTTGCTGCTGCCAAGTTCGTCCATAATTTGTTGCATCGCGTTGCGCATGTTTCGTCCGATGTAAGGATATGTTGCGGATTTGTTGCGACGAGGAAAATCGACGAACTCACGGAAAGCGTGACGAATCGCTTGAATCGTGTTTCGTTGCGTTTCTTCGCTCAGCAGCTCCGGTACGACCAAGTCGTCCAATCTCGCATCTTGGATATACAGGAAACTGACACCGCAATCTCCCAATCGGCGGATGAGCGACGACGTCAGCTCGACCCCTTCGGCCAATAACACGATGCCGTCATCGGAGTAAATTTTCTTGGCCAGTTTCATGCCCGGCCGACTTAGAGAAATCGGCATCATGCGCATTTCTTCATTTCCCCCCTTTTACTGGAAATTTTCAACTTGAATTCTAGACCGTTATTCTTAACATCGGAAGTCCGACTCGATTATTTAAGAGTTTTCAATATAGATATATCACTTTTTTCCACATAAATCGACATAATTCATCATGCGGCAGTTTCTATCTCATGATAAAAACGTAGAATAGAGCGGCAATCACAAAACGATACCAAGCGAAATATTTTAATTTAAACTTCTGCAAAGCTTTTAAAAACGCAACGACGACGATCCATGCCACGAGGAAAGAAACGATAAATCCGGTCAATAAAAATCCAACGTCGATCGCGCCCGAACGGAAGTTATCTATATTGCTTAGTACTTCATAACCCGTCGCGACCGTCATGATCGGAATCGCGATGAAAAACGAAAAATCCGCGGATGCCCGATAGCTTACGCCGCCTAACATCCCGGCCGCAATGGTGGATCCCGATCTGGAGAAACCCGGCCAGACGGCGGATACGCACTGCAACACCCCGATCAGCAGCGCTTGCTTGTACGAAATGTCATCCATCGTCTCCGCCGTTCGTTTGATTTTGCCCGAATCGTACAACGCCTCGGTCACCCACATGTAAATACCGCCGACGACGAGCGCCCATAGAACCGGCGCGGTATGGAAGCCGATCTCTTTAATGTAATCGCGGAAGAGGAAGGCGATTCCGAGCGGCGGAACGATACCCAATGCGACATGAACGAGATTCAAGCGACGCTTCGGAAAAGCATCGACGGAAAGCCCTTGAACGGTTTCCTTTTTGCCAAGACCGAATACTTGCAAAATCTTCTGACGGTACACTAGCGCGATCGCAAGAATCGCGGCGAACTGGATAACGATCTCGAACGTCTTAAGCTGTTCGGGCGTTTCCTCGTAGCCTAGCAGCTTATTCGTAAGGATCATGTGTCCCGTTGACGATACCGGCAGAAACTCGGTTAATCCTTCTACGATGCCTAGAATAATAGAATCGAACCAATGCAGCATGACTGCCCTTCACTCCTAACCTTGGATAAACTCTGAATTTGGGTCATTTATTTTTGCTCCTGACCCGCAAGCCTCCAGCGAGGCAAACGGCAGTCTTGGATCATCTGCTGTTCATTTAGCGCCTTGGCCAGCACGTCCCTAATGAATTCCGGCAAAAAGTAACGAACGTCTTGCCCTTCTTTCAATCCGATATAACCGACTCCGAACGTAAACATATCCAGTGTTCCGACGGAATACGTTCGCGACTCCTCAAGCGGAACGCCATTGACCTTGACTTCCGCGATTCGACGGTAAGGCGCCTGAGCCAGGTCCGCTATAATCTCCAGCCCGTCTACGCACAATGTTCCCAGTACTTTCCCCCGAAAGCCGAATCCTCGAAATTCAAGTCCTTGAAACTCGGGCAGCAAGCTCTCTTCTAACGATCTAACGATCGAGCTCCCGAGCAGCTGAATAACGCACGGGTTAATCGGCGAAGGACAGATCGCATGTATCATCTCTTCGGTAACCGGACCGGCAGGCAATCCCTCGAGAAATTGTCCCGCGTTCACGAGCCCGATCTCGGCCGAAGTTAACCGCCTTACCGCGCTTGCGAGCAATGTCGGCAAAGGCGATTCCTGATCCAGCCGCAATTCGATCGGTTGCGCCAAATTCGCGATCTGACGGTTCAGCTTCCGTTTGGCCTGCAAGCGATAGCTCTCGATGAGTCGATCCAAGCCCGGTTCGCGGGGAAACGTCTCCGTCGCCCGACTCCCGCCCGATATCTTGATCAACTTATGATCGGAGCCGAACTCAAGCTCCAGATGTCCGACATGGGCACCGAATTTCCCGGCAGCGCAAATGGTCGTTGTTCCGATCTGCAAAGGGACCTCGAGCAAATGATGGGTATGCCCTCCCAAAATAAGATCGATGCCTTCGACGGTAGAAGCGATGTTCTCGTCGTGACGCAAGCCAAGATGGGACAATAAGATCAAAACGTCGACTTCGCCTCGCAGAAGATTGGCTTCCGATCTCAAGGCGGCCATTGGATCCGCCGCTTTCCAGCCTAGCAGGTCGTAATAATCGTTGTATGGCGCGGTTAGCCCGATGATCCCGATTCGCACGCCCGATTTCGTGATTTTAAGCGACGGCACCATCCAGGAGGGGCATTGTCCGGATTGCTGAAGCTTCATATTGGAGCACACGAGCGGAATCGGCAACCCTTGGAATAGTACATCCAACTCGCCGGGAGTATAACTTAATCCTTCATTGTTGCCGAGAGTAACCGCATCGTAACCTATATATTCGATCACCGCGCGATTCACGGCGCCTTTGGTGCCTTCGGTCTCCATCCGCGCGCGGTCGAGAAAATCGCCGCAATCGATCGCGATCAGATTATCCGGCTCTACCCGGTTTCTGACTTGCGCGAAATAACCGGCGATCCGGGAGACCTCTTCGAAATGGCTGTGAGTATCGTTCGTATGCAACAGGGTTAGCGTTAGTTTCGTCTCGCTCATCGGGTTTTCAACCCTTTGATCATCAGATCCGGTGAAACTTCGTTTAGAAAACCGTACTTCGCTTCCTCTCCCAGCGCGGCGTCGGTTGCGAAACGTATGGAAACGACGCTTTTCACGTTTAGGCACGCGCTTGTTCCATCCGGAACGTATAAACGCAGCGGTTTCCCTTTGACGAGCGGTTGTCCGTCGATCGCGTATTGAAACAGGGCGTTGTCTAATTGCTGCCAAGGAATGGTCGCTTGGAATTCGTCGGCCGCCCTTACGATAAGATGAGTCGGTTCCTCTGGCGTCGGATTCCCGTCGGCAACGTTCAAGCGAACGTAAGCGCGGTACCACTTAAGCAAATCAAAGCCTTCTCCGACTGTTCCGGGAACGCGCGCGCTGACGGGGAAAAGCTCATTCGACAGTTCCGCCATCGCTACCGGCGTCGTCTCGGACTTCTCTTCATTCGGCAAAATAACGATTACGGACAAGTGTCTTCTCTCCTAACCGCCGATTTGCGACATCCGCCGCTCCGTCGGCACATGGCTTTGTTTGTCTCCCGCAAGCAATGCGGCCATTTCATGATTTTCCGGCTTAATGTCCATCGCCTTCAGGAACAACTGCTCCATCGCTTCCGGAGAGCCGAGCGCAGGTTTGACATTCAGCTCGTCAACCCAATACAAACACGGTTTAATATGACCGTCCGCGGTCAATCTCAACCTGTTGCAGCTTTTGCAGAAATGCTCGCTTATCGGATGGATGAGCCCGAACGATCCCGCGCCGCCGACGATTTTCCAATTCTCGGAAGGCCCGCTTCCCATCGGTCCTTCTTCCTGAACAAGCTCGTAGCCCAAGCGCGCCGCCTCTTCCAACACTCTGGAGAGCGGAAGATAGTGTTTCCTCCAGCCATCGTCATCGTGTCCGATCGGCATGTATTCAATAAATCGGATATGCATCGGTTGTTCCATCGACAGCTTGAGGAACCGTCCGATTTCATCCTCGTTGATTCCTTTGAGCAGCACGCAATTAAGCTTAATCGGGTTTAATCCCGCTTCAACCGCCGCTTCGATTCCTTCCCATACTTTATCAAGGTTCCCGCGACGGGCGATAAATTTGAACCGGGCGGAATCCATCGTATCCAAGCTAATATTCACGCGCTTAAGTCCCGCTTGCTTAAGCTTCGCGGCCTGAGGAGCCAATAACAATCCATTGGTCGTCAGAGATATATCGTCCACGCCGGGCAAAGCCGACAAGCCGGCGATCAGCTCTTCCAGTCCGGGCCTGACGAGCGGCTCTCCCCCGGTAATCCTGAATTTGCGAATGCCGAGCTTGGCGGCGCTGGCCGCGACTTCAATAATCTGAGAGTAAGACAGCAATTTTTCCTGCTCCATAAAAACCATGCCTTCTTCGGGCATGCAATACAGGCATCGCAAGTTGCATCTATCCGTTACGGAAATACGCAAGTAGGTGTGTTTTCTTCCGAACCGATCTATTAAGTCTGGCATCTCGACTCTCTCCTTCGGTGCCGTTTCTGGTGTCCTTCTAGCATAACATTTTCGCAAGCGATATGGTATGCTTGGTAAGTAATGTTCAACGTTTCGCGGGAGGAAGTTGTAAATAAAGATGACAAACATTTGGACGATCTCATTATTCGCAGGACTTGCCGAACGATTAGGAACGCGCGCCATTCAACAAGATTGGGAAGACTCCCGGCTTACGGCAGGACAGATCAAGCAGAAGCTTGCAGCTCAATATCCCGAACACGCGGATATTCTATCCGTATGTTTCTTGGCGCAAAATCAATCCTATGCCGGCGACGACACTCTCGTAAGCAGCTCGGACGAGCTCGCTTTGCTGCCTCCGGTCTCGGGAGGTTCGGACGGCGGCACGATCGCGGACGACGGTATCGGCGAAGAGCCGCGGTACGTCATAACCGAAAGCGATATAGACGTAAATAGCATTTTAGCCAAGGTGTACCATCCCGACCACGGAGCCGCTATCGCTTTCGTTGGCACGACTAGAGAATGGACGGCGGGACAGCGGACCGTCACTTTGGAATACGAAGCGTACATCCCCATGGCCGAGTCGGCTTTAGCCCAGATCGGCGAAGAAATATCCGCGCGTTGGCCTGGCACGCTGTGCGCCATATCCCATCGGATCGGCACTGTCGGGATCGGGCAGATCAGCGTCGTCATCGCCATCTCTTCCTCCCATCGGGCCGCTTCTTACGAAGCGAGCCGTTATGCGATCGAACGGTTGAAGCAGAAGGTGCCAATATGGAAAAAAGAAATTTACGAGGACGGTACGGAGTGGAAAGGCCATCAGTTGGGACCTTGGAATCCGATCGCTTCGCTTGACGGAGCTGGAGGAGAGGAACAATGACTAGCGCCGGCAAGGATTCGCGTTACGCCAGGCAAGCGCGATTTTCGGCGATCGGGGAACAAGGGCAGGAGCGCTTGCTTGGTTCCCACGCGGCTATCGTCGGAGTCGGCGCTTTAGGCTGCGTAATCGCCAACCACTTAGCCCGGGCAGGCGTGGGTAAGCTCACCCTGATCGATAGGGATATCGTGGATCGAAGCAATTTGCAGCGGCAGCTTCTTTATGACGAGACGGACGCGGCTGGCGGCACTCCGAAAGCGATCGCCGCCGCTTCCCGGCTATCTGCCGTCAATAGCGGAATTAACCTGGTTCCCCGCGTGGCGGACTTATCTTCCTTCAACGCGGAAGCGCTTCTATCCGGAGCCGACGTTATCGTCGACGGAACGGACAATTTCAGCGTTAGATATTTAATTAACGAGTTCAGCGTCAAACATCGGATTCCATGGATATACGGCGGAGCGGTCGGCGCCTCCGGCATGTCGCTTACGGTCGTTCCCGGGTCGACTCCATGCTTGCGTTGCCTGTTTCCGGAGCCTCCTCCGGGAGGCTCGCTGGATACATGCGAAACGGCGGGAGTGCTCTCTCCTATCGTGGACACGATAGGTTCCGTTCAAGTCATGGAAGCGATCAAGCTGCTGACGGGCCAGCCTGAAGCTCTGCACGGCTCTCTGTTGCAGATCGACCTCTGGCAGCATAATTGGCAATCTTTATCCGTCCAAGGAGCCAGGAAGATTTCCTGCCCCGTTTGCGGCGAGCGCCGTTTCGCATTGCTGGACGAGGAAAAGCAGAGCGAAACCATGACCGCATCCCTTTGCGGACGCAATACGGTTCAAGTGTCGCCGGGAACCCCCTTATCCTTGGACCTGCGATCGATAGAGCTGCGGTTCGGCAAAGCCGGACGTACCGAACTCAATCCTTACTCCTTAAGATTGCACTTACCTGACGGAATGACTTTCTTGCTCTTCTCGGACGGGCGCGCGCTCGTCATGGGCACGGACGATCCCTTGCTGGCCAGGCGGATTTACGCTGAGCTAATGGGTGAATGATGAAATTTGCGGAATCCCTGAAATTAAATTAACGCCTTAAAGAATCTACCAACAATTTATTGCAAGAAAACGCTTAACTTGGTAGCATAGGAATTGGGAAGAATTTCATCGAAAATCGTCGTTTCTTCACGATAACCTTATCGAGGTGTCATATGAGAGTTCATATTACGGATGTGCGTTCGGGAGACCAATTATCCGAAGATATATTTAACTCCTTCGGGTTACACGTCCTTTCCAAAGGGACCGTTCTTAACGAAAAAGAATTATCTCGTATGTACCAACACCAGATTGATTTCGTCGAAATCGAATGGCGCCCCGGCAACGCGCCTTTTCAAGCCGAAGAAGAGCCTGCGCCTTCTACTTACAATCCGCTGCTTCGCCCGCTCTACCACGACGCGGTAGCCGGAGCCGAGCAGTTGTTCGAACGCGCTCTGGAGGAAGGGCGTATTTACGAGGACGATGTCAAAGAAAGTTTCCAGCCTCTCGTCGAGAACTTCCGCGCGGAACGCGATGTCGTCTCTTTATTGCTGATGCTTAATAGCCAAGACGACTACACTTACCAGCATTCCGTACAAGTAGGCATGCTTAGTTACTACATA
This sequence comes from Cohnella cholangitidis, assembly GCF_014107495.1. Classification (GTDB taxonomy): domain Bacteria; phylum Bacillota; class Bacilli; order Paenibacillales; family Paenibacillaceae; genus Cohnella; species Cohnella cholangitidis. The sequence continues at coordinate 5,011,048 of NZ_CP041969.1, read as the reverse complement.
GCGCGTTGGCTGGGCTGGGACGAGGAAGCGACCGTACGGGCCGGCAAAGCGGGATTTCTGCATGACATCGGCAAATGCAAGATCGCCGAAACGATTCTTAATAAACCTACCAAGCTCTCGGACGAAGAATACAACGAAATCAAAAACCATCCTCAATTCGGATACGATATCCTGAAAAACTCCTTCGACGACAACGCAATCGCTCTAGCCGCTTTGCAGCATCACGAACGAATGGACGGCAAAGGCTATCCGCACGGACTTTCGGGAGATCAGATTCATCCGATGGCCAAAGTCGTTGCCGTGGCAGACGTCTATAGCGCTATGATATCTTCTCGGGTATACCGCGAGAAAAGAGATCTGCTGCACGTTTTACGGGAGATGTTCGAGCTAAGCTTCCGGGAGCTCGATCCGGATATCACCCATACTTTTATCCGTCATATGGTTCCCAATTTTATCGGCAAGAGCGTTGAATTATCGACTGGAGAAATCGGAACGATCGTCATGACCCATCCGACCGACTTTTTCCGGCCGCTCGTACAAGTCGGCGATCAATTTCTCGATCTGTCCGTGAAACGGAATTATGAAATCAAACACGTTCATGCTTAAATAACGTAAGGCAATTCCCGAGCCGCGGGCTCAAGGAATTGCCTTTTATTGTTGTTCCGGAAATTACAAATAGCGTTTGGCGTACAAAAAGGTATCTTTCCAGTAGGCTTTGTTGATCGGAGTAATTTGAACTCCGTCTTGCGGCTTAGGGCTCGCATGAATCATATTCCCGTTGCCCATGTAGATGCCTACATGCCCTACCGTTTCATTGCTCTTGAAACGCCCGGGCACATAGAAGAACAACAAATCGCCGACTTCAAGCTTATCTCTGTCGACATAATGTCCTTTCTCGGCTTGCGCTCTAGCTATTCTTGGCAGGTCTACATCGAACTGGTCGAAGACGTAGCGAGTAAACGACGAGCAATCGAAAGTTCCGGTTTGTTTGTACGCGCCTGTACCGAACTCGTATTTGATCCCCAGAAATTTCTTGGCGAACGCGATCATTCGCGAATCTTCGCTTGCCGCATTCATAATTCCTTCCGAATCCGCCGCTAAAGCGGGTTTCGTAGGCCGGGCATCCGCGAAATCCAAATTACGGCCGTTCGCTCCCGTTTCGTTAGGCGACGGCTTGGGGAAAAAGGCGACATCGTCCGGTTCGACAGTAAACACCGTTACGTCTCCGAACAGCTTCTGCAATGCAGCAACGGGAATGTACAAATGATTATTGTCTTTGATCGCCGAAGCCGGCATTTCAACTTTATTGTTGGCAACCGTTACCGTGCTGTCTCCCGTTTTGAATAACCATGCCGCATCGTAGTCGCCTACTCCGTACGTCCCGTCCCGCAACCAGGCTCCGTGATACCCCGTTGCTTGGGCAAGATCGTCTAGAGAAACATAGCCCGTATTTTGCAAGTTTTGGATCGGTACGATGTGCCGGCCTTCCGTCAAATCCGCCGGAGATTGTCCGTTGGACTGAACCTTGACCGGACCGGAATGCTGCTTAAGATTCATCGTATCGCCTGGATTCTGGACGCAGCCGGCCAACAAGGTCAGGAATGTTGCTAACGATAACGTTCTGGTGAGCTTCATGGAGTTTAATCCGCCTTCCAAGTAGATAGTCATTCACCTATAGAATGGCGTTGCGGCTTACCTTTTATGCCCGCTATGCAACCTTTGAGATTAAAGTACGTATATTTCACGAAAGAGGAACAAGAATAAAAAGGAGCGGTTTACGATGAGATATCATGCTGGCGGCGCTTCGCTCTCATGCCCATGTTGCGGAAACGATACCTTTGATAAAGACTACCGGCAACTGAATTCAAGGGGAGCGACTTTTTTCGGATTAGATTGGGCAAACAAAAATGCCACCATACTCGTCTGTCGAAAATGTACGCATATCGCTTGGTTTATGTCGGAGCCTGACGAATCGAAATAACGAGCCGCTGCCATAAAGAAAATCCCGTCCAGCCACTTAAGGCCGGACGGGATTTCATTTTATTAACGTTATATTTTACTTAACCGATCGAACCTTCCATCTCGAACTTAATCAGACGGTTCATCTCGACCGCGTATTCCATCGGCAGTTCTTTGGTGAACGGCTCGATGAAGCCCATAACGATCATTTGCGTAGCATCCGCTTCCGATAATCCGCGGCTCATCAGATAGAACAGTTGGTCTTCCGATACTTTGGACACCGTCGCTTCGTGCTCTAGCGTAATGTTGTCGTTCATGATTTCGTTGTAAGGAATCGTATCGCTCGTCGATTGGTCGTCGAGAATGAGCGTATCGCATTTAATGTTCGATTTCGCGCCTTCCGCGTTGCGTCCGAAAGAGGCAAGACCGCGGTACGTCACTTTACCGCCGTGCTTGGAGATCGATTTGGATACGATCGTCGAGCTCGTGTCCGGCGCCAAGTGAATCATTTTAGCGCCCGCGTCTTGGTGCTGGCCTTTGCCTGCAACCGCGATGGAGAGTACCATGCCTTTCGCTCCGCGTCCTTTCAGAACGACGGCCGGGTATTTCATCGTCAGCTTGGAACCGATGTTGCCGTCGACCCATTCCATCGTCGCGTTCTCTTCCGCAACCGCGCGTTTCGTAACGAGGTTGTAGATGTTGGGCGCCCAGTTCTGGATCGTCGTGTAACGGACGCGGGCGTCCTTCTTGACGATAATCTCAACGACCGCGCTGTGAAGCGAGTTCGTGCTGTATACCGGAGCCGTACAACCTTCGACATAGTGAACGGAGCTGCCTTCGTCCGCGATGATCAGCGTACGCTCGAATTGGCCCATGTTCTCGGAGTTGATGCGGAAGTAGGCTTGAAGCGGAACCGTACATTGAACGCCTTTCGGTACGTAGATAAAGCTTCCGCCCGACCATACCGCGCTGTTAAGCGCCGCGAATTTGTTATCGGCTGGGGGAATGACCGTGCCGAAGTATTCTTTGAAAATTTCCGGATGCTCGCGGATAGCGGTGTCGGTATCCATGAAGATAACGCCTTGCTTCTCCAGATCCTCTTGCATGCTGTGGTAGACAACCTCGGACTCGTACTGGGCCGATACCCCCGCCAAGAACTTCTGTTCCGCCTCGGGAATACCTAGCTTATCGAACGTAGCCTTGATTTCTTCCGGAACCTCTTCCCACGTTTTCCCTTGTTTCTCGGATGGTTTGACGTAGTATTGGATGTCCTCGAAATCCAGATCGTCCATGTTGCCGCCCCATTTAGGCATTTCCATCTTGCGGAATTGCTCCAACGATTTGAGGCGGAATTTCAGCATCCATTCCGGCTCGCCTTTCATTTCCGAGATCGTGCGGACGATCTCTTCGGTCAGGCCTTTACCGGATTGGAAAATCGCTTTATGCTCATCGCGAAACCCGTATTTGTACTCTTCCATCTCGGGCATTTGCTTAGCCATAACGTTCAACCTCCTTGTTTATTCTTCAATGCCTTCATGCTTGCCTTCTCCGTGCTCTACGCCTTTGCGAAGCGCATTCCAAGCGAGCGTCGCGCATTTGATCCGCGCAGGAAACTTATTGACCCCGACAGCGCCTCGACGTCTTCGTAATCTTCGAATTCGACGGGCTCGCCTTTCATCAGGGAGGAAAACTTATCCGCTAGCTTGAGCGCTTCTTCGCTCGTCTTGCCCATGACCGCTTCCGTCATCATCGAAGCCGACGACATGCTGATCGAACAGCCTTCTCCGGTAAACTTAACGTTTCGGACAATCCCGTCCTCGAGTTGAAGCTGAAGGGAAATCCGATCGCCGCAGGTCGGATTGTTCAAGTTAACCGTAACGGAGCCTTCTTCTAGCTCGCCGCGATTTCTCGGCGTTTTATAGTGATCCATAATGACGCGGCGGTACAAATCATCTAATTGACTCATAACCGAAAAACTCCTTTGTTTTAACCAAGGACTCGGCCAGCCGGTCGATATCTTGCTCGGTGTTGTATAAATAAAAGCTCGCTCTCGCCGTCGCGCTCACTTTCAGCCATCTCATGAGCGGCTGGCAGCAATGATGCCCTGCGCGAACGGCAATTCCGTCGGTATCCAGCACGGTCGCGACGTCATGGGGGTGAACATCCCCCAGATTGAAGGTCACGAGCCCGGCCCGTTCTTCGCGCGGTCCGTAGATCGTCAAGCCTTCAATAGCGGAAAGCCTCTCCATAGCATACCGGGTTAGCTTTTTCTCATGCTGGTCGATATTGTGAAGGCCGACCTGCTCGAGGAAATCGATCGCCGCGCCTAATCCTACGGCGCCTGCGATAATCGGCGTACCGCCTTCGAATTTCCAAGGCAGCTCCTTCCATGTCGAATCGTGCAGCTCGACGAAATCGATCATCTCGCCTCCGAACTCCACGGGCTCCATACGTTCAAGCAATTGCGCTTTCCCGTATAATGCCCCGATTCCGGTCGGTCCGCACATTTTATGGCCGGAGAACGCGTAGAAGTCCACGTCGAGCGCTTGTACGTCCACTTTAAGATGCGGAGTGCTTTGCGCGCCGTCAACGACGATAATCGCGCCTTTACGGTGAGCGATCTCGGCGATCCGGGCAATCGGATTGACGGTGCCGAGCACGTTGGAGACGTACGTGATGGCGACGATTTTCGTCCGCTCAGTCACGGTAGCTTCTACGTCCTCGAGCGTAATCGTCCCATCCGGTTGCAACGGAATGTACTTCAGGGTGGCTCCCGTAGCCTTGGCGGCTTGCTGCCAAGGGATCAAGTTGCTATGATGCTCCATCGGTGTAATGACGATTTCGTCGCCCTCGCGAAGCGTCTGGCGGGCATAGCCGGAAGCTACGATATTCAATGCCGTCGTCGTTCCGCGCGTGAAAATAATCTGGCGGGAAGCGGGAGCATTGAGGAACCGGGCGACTTTCTCCCTTGCTCCTTCATAGGCGTCCGTCGCCCTCGAGCCTAGCGTATGAACTCCGCGGTGCACGTTGGCGTTGTCCCACTCGTAGTAGCGTTTAACCGCTTCGATAACGGATCGCGGCTTCTGTGTCGTAGCCGCATTATCCAGGTATACGAGCGGATGACCGTTAATATCTTGATGAAGAATCGGAAATTCCGATTTCAACGCGATGGGATCCATAGTTAGCCCAGCTTTCTTTCGAGGATGCGGTGCAATTGCTCGCGCAGCCCTTCCAGCGGAATTTCGGAAACGACCGGATCAAGGAATCCGCGAATGATCAAACGTTCCGCTTCGCTGCGAGAGATACCCCTTGACATCAAATAGTATATTTGGTCGGCGTTCACTTGGCCGACGCTGGCCGCATGGCCCGCTTTTACGTCGTCTTCGTCGATCAATAGAATCGGGTTGGCGTCTCCGCGCGCTTTCGGGCTCAACATCAGAACTTTCTCCGTCTGCTGGCCGTTCGCTTTCGTTGCGCCCTTCTCGATCTTCGTGATGCCGTTAATGATCGCGGTCGCTTCTTCTTTCATGACGGCACGGGTAATCATGTCGCTCTCGGTCGAACGGCCGAAGTGAACGGCTTGCGTAGTCAAGCTCATCCGCTGGCTTCCCGTTCCGACGGAAATGATCTTCGAATCGGAAGTCGAGCCGTTGCCCTTAAGCACCGATTTCGTGTCCGTAACGGAATTGCCGTTATGCAAGTCTCCGATGATCCATTCGATGCGAGCATCGTTATCTAAGACGGCGCGACGGTATGCAATGTCGATCGCGCTATTGTCCATCTGATGAACTGCCGCGTACTGGACAACCGCTCCCGCTTTGGCGAATACTTCTACCGCGCTGTTATGAAGCAGCGTTGCCGTCGAATCCCCTAAAGAGGACGCAAGCTGTTCTACGAAGGAGACGCGGCTGTTGCTATCCGCGATCACGAGAATATGCGGCATGAATGTCGCTTCCGCGTCGTCCGCGAACAGAAGCGCTTGAATAGGAGCTTCGATCGTTACGTTGCGAGGCACGTACAAGAATACCCCGCCGTTCCATAACGCCGCGTGCACCGCCGCCAGCTTGTGCTCGTCTTTCGTATATGCGGTCATAAAATGTTTGCGGAACAGCTCTTCATGATTCCGCGCGGCATCCTCTATGCTAGTCAAGATAACGCCTTGCGCTTTCAATTCATCGGACAACTGGGTAAAGACAACGGAAGAGTTGTGCTGCACGATCAACGTGCCTGCATGATCTTCCGGAAGCAGCGCCGTAATGGCGGCCGGCAAATCGGATACGGACAATACGGTCTGTCCGGGACGGTTCGTGCCGTATTGGTCTAACGTCCAGCGGGTAAGCGGGAGCTTCTCCGGCTTCGGCAAATTCAATTCCGTCGCCAATTGTCCGGCTTCTTCGCGCTGAGCGACGAGCCATGCCGGTTCATTCTTGCTGCGAGCCAACGCGGCAGCCGCTTCCCGGCCGAAGGAGGTGGTAGGTGTACTCATGATTGCTATGCCCCCTCTTAAGCCTGGCCGACGGTCTCGTCGACGATGCCCAGTTCTTCTTTAACCCAATCGTATCCTTCGGCTTCCAGACGGTGAGCCAGCTCCGGCCCGCCGGATTTCACGATGCGCCCTTGCATCATGACGTGCACGAAGTCAGGCGTAATATAGTTCAACAAACGTTGGTAGTGAGTGATGATCAGGAAACCGCGATCCTCGGAACGCATGGCGTTAACGCCTTCGGCTACGATGCGGAGAGCATCGATATCGAGACCGGAATCGATTTCGTCCAGAATGACGAGCTTAGGCTCGAGCAACATCATTTGCAAAATTTCGTTCCGTTTTTTCTCGCCGCCGGAGAAACCTTCGTTCAGGTAACGGTGCATGAACTCGGGGTTCATTTCCAGTTCCTTCATTTTCCCTTCCATTTGGCGCACGAATTTAATCAAGGAGATCTCGTTGCCTTCTTCGCGACGAGCGTTGATAGCGCTGCGCAGGAAGTCCGCGTTCGTCACGCCCGTAATTTCGCTAGGATATTGCATTGCCAAGAACAGGCCCGCGCGCGCGCGCTCGTCCACGCCCATCTCTAGCACGTCTTCGCCGTTAAGCGTTACGGAACCGTCCGTTACTTCATATTTGGGATGGCCCATGAGCGCGGATGCCAACGTACTTTTACCCGTACCGTTGGGGCCCATGATCGCATGAACTTCGCCGCCTTTGATCTTAAGATCGATCCCCTTCAAAATCTCTTTGCCCTCTATGGACGACTTCAAACCTTGAATTTCGAATTGAGTAGACATACTTAACCTCCAAGTTTCTATGAGGATTTATAGAAGTCAAAGCTGCAACTAAAATAAATCCTTATTTATAATCATTTTAATTTGATTCTCACTGATTCTCAATAACAATTTTATGAAAGAAACGGCAAAAAAGCAAACCGGGCCTCTTCCGCATGGGTAAGAGGTCCGGAATGGCCGTTCCGTTAACCGTTTATTCGCTTCCTCACCGCATTGGCCTGCTGCTCGAAGTCTCTATCGTTCAGCACCGGCTTCATCGTCGCCGACGAAATATCTTCAATGCTTATCCAAGATTTGCAGCCGCCGTAGCTTTCCTTCATCGGAATCGTTTGCGGCGTATCCAATTTGTACACTCTAAGCACTAGAACGTGCAGAGGTTTCGTCTTCTTCCATTTCAATCGTTCTTCCGCGTAATCCTCGGTCCAGATGTGCAGTCCGTCCAGCCTCTGCAGCGTCTCTACGTCCGTCACCTCAATATCCTCGATCACTTCCGCATACGAGGCTATGCGTACTTGGCCGTCCAGTTCCTCCGCCTCGGCTTGCGTCAGACCGACCATCCCGCTCGCTTCCGGTTTGACCAGATTCGCTCTTTGGTGCTCGAAGGAAGGGAATAAATAAAACCGCGGGCTCTCCAACCTGAATTCCTTGGTCTCTTCGGAAATCCCGCCTTTGCGCAAGACGATGACTTGCCGGCCTTCCTCCAGCGCCTTGACTGCTACCGCCCATTCCCTGAGCGCGATCGGATTGTCCATTCTGAGCTGCTCCCCTTTGCCTCAACAATAATGGTTTCATTATAGCACAGTTACCGTTGAGGGAGGTCGACTCTAAGCTCGAGCTCGGGAATGTAAGTCCGCGGATATGTAGGTCGGGTTAGAAAAGTCAGCTTAGCATCTTCGGGAATCGGCTTGAATTCGACCGAGCCGTCCGATCCAAACGACAGAACCGGAAGCAATTTGCCGTTCTCGTCTTGAATGGCAAACCCTCCGCTCACCGATGTCGACTTCGAATGTACGATCGTTTTGTCCGCCAAATATTCCAATCCCGTAACGTACATCTCTCGCCCTTCCCCAAGAGGCAAGACAAGCGGCTCGTCTTCCGTCGGCTGCTTCAGCATCGGAGTGTGGAAGAGATCCTTTACCTCTATTTTCTTACTATTTCGAAAGTCCTCGTAAAAGGGGCGAATAATCAATGCTTGCGTTCCGCTAGCCACGGGACCTAAGTCCATATAACCCAATGAAGTAACGTTATCTGCGATATGGCTTCCGTAATGGATTCCTTTGTCATCCGTCACTTCTACGCCGAACCAGGATGACTTGTTCTTACCCCCCCCCTCGAAGCGATATTCCACTTGAGAAGATATCCGAGAAAGCACAATCCGATTCAATTCCAGAGTGCCCTCATCCGTCGTCTTCATTAAGTCGGACGTAACGACGGTCATGTCCGGGGTTTTGGACACCGGAATGTTCAACGACCAGTTACCGGCTTGATTGCCGATTCTCGTAACTTCCAATTTTAAGTTAAAGGATTCCGGACGATAGTCCGAGTAGGCTAGTTTCCAAGAGTTAATAGCCCCCTCGTATTGATCCGAATCCAACTTCTCGTAACGATGCTGTAGTTGCTCATAATTTTCCGAGGATGAGATGTACCCCACTTTTCCAATATCGCGACTATCCATTGCCAGAATAGCATCCATCATATATCCGTCAATTTCTTTATCCGACTGAACGGAGTATCGTATGGCCATCTCGGACCCGTCATAAGTAACGTCGCGCACCATTAACGTAATTCCTTGATCCGTCACGGCCGGACCGTTCTTTTCCATATTCGCATCATGGATCAACGAGCCCAGTACGGGAGTCCGAATGAATTCCGATCGTTGCTCGACCGTGCTATCGGGTGGCAATTTCGCGATTTCCGAAGGCTGATCCTTGGCAAATAAAACATAGCTCGCGACCGCGCCTCCGATAACCGCGATGGACGCGACCGCAACCGCCAGCCTGCGAATCCGTTGCGTTCCCCGCTTTAGCGCGTCCCGCGTCGGCAAGGCTTGCAGCGTTTCTTCCATTCGTTGCGCAACGCTCCAAGGCATGTTCGACGGCATAGCCGGCCTCTCGTTTCGAAGCAGCGCGTCCAATTCGTTAGAACTCATAACCGACTTCCCCTCTCTCCGGCAAATTCAGCCACTTAGCCAAATAACGTCTAGCCCGATACAATCTCGATTTCAACGTTCCTTCGGAAACGTCCATCATCTCGGCGATTTGCGCGAGCGGCATATCCGCGAAATAATGCAGCTTAACCAACAATCGCAACGGCTCTTCCAACCTCTCCACGGCTTGCCGCAAATCCAGATCGCTCTCCGCCGACTGCGCGGCTCTCTCCGGTAGATTATCCGATAGCGTCGTCCGCTTCTGCTTACGGTAAATTTGTTGGCATTCGTGAATCAATATCCGCATTATCCATGTTCGAAAATAAGCCGGCTCCCGTAGCTTCGGAACGCCGCGGTAGGCTTTCAGGATCGCCTCTTGAATCGCGTCGGCGCAATCTTCGTCCTTGCTCAGCAGAGTCCTGGCCATCCCGTAAAGCTCGTTTTGCATCTCGCGAACAAGCCTCGCGAAGGCGTCCCGATCGCCGGAACAAGCCAGCTGCACGTCTGTTTTCCATGCCAGTTCCGACATAACGTTCCCCTCTCTTTTGCGTATTTATGACGATCTTAATGTTTCCTATCCGTTAGATGTCGGAGCGGCAATCTCGGTTCATTTTATTTAGAAGATTCCATTTCGACTCATTATAGCGTATAATGGGTTCATTAAATCTAAAGGCCCTGTTGCCCAGTCAAACGACGATAGGCACAACCTCGGAGCGAATGTTCCTTGGTTGCGCCTATTTTTTGTTATGTTGGGAATTATCGTGCCCTATTTATTCAAACAAAGGAGCTCATCTCATGCAAAAAGAAGCTATTTACCACCGTCCTAAGAACAATTGGTCTTATGCCTACGATCGCGAAACGATTCATGTGCGCATTCGCACCAAACGAGATGACGTCGAGTCCGTTACCCTTATCCACGGAGACAAATACATTTGGCCGACTCTTGGTTCGCAAACTTCCGCAATGAAGATCATTTCCCAAGATAACCTGTTCGATTATTGGCAGGCTGAGATCAAGCCGACATATCGCAGGCTGAAATACGGCTTTAAGTTTCAATCCGGAACGGAAACGATCTGGTTAAACGAGCAAGGGTTCCACGATAGCGAGCCGGATAACCTGAATCTGTATTTCGAATATCCGTTCCTTAATCCGGCGGACGTGTTCGCTCCTCCTGCTTGGGTGAAAGACGCGGTTTTCTATCAAATCTTCCCGGAACGATTCGCGAACGGAGATCCGTCCATTAATCCGAGCAACGTGGAGCCTTGGGGAGGAGTGCCTACTCCTCACAATTTTTTCGGAGGAGACTTGCAAGGCATTATCGATCATCTCGACCATCTGACTGATCTAGGAATTAACGCGATTTATTTTAATCCGTTGTTCGAAGCCGTTACCAATCACAAATACGATACGATGGATTATATGAAGATCGACCCGCACTTCGGGACTAACGAGAAAATGAAAGAGCTGGTGCAAGCCTGCCATGAACGCGGGATCAAAGTGCTGCTGGATGCCGTATTCAACCACAGCGGCGGCATGTTCCCTCCGTTCCTCGACGTGAAGGAGAAAGGGCCGACTCCCGATACGCGGACTGGTTCCATGTAAGGGAGTTCCCGCTTGAGGTCCGGGATCGCGTGCCGACTTACGATGCATTCGCCTTCGAGCCGCATATGCCTAAGCTCAACACGGAGAACGCCGCCGTTCAGGAATATTTGCTCGAGGTTGCCCGGTATTGGATCGAAGATATCGGCGTTGACGGCTGGCGCTTGGACGTAGCCAACGAAGTGGATCACCGCTTCTGGAGAAAATTCCGCGACGTAGTCAAGGCCGCCAATCCGGAAGCGTATATTCTCGGGGAAATCTGGCACGATTCCCAGCCATGGCTAGCCGGGGATCAATTCGATGCCGTTATGAACTATCCTTTGACCGAAGCCGTCATCGATTATGCGGTTAAAGATACCCGAGACGGCCGCCAGTTCGCCGATTTGGTCGGTTATTTGCATGCCGCTTACCCGCAGCAAGCATCCGAAGTCGCGTTTAACTTGCTGGGAAGCCACGATACGCCGCGGTTGCTTACCGTCTGCAATGAAGACAAACGCCGAATGAAGCTGGCTTACGCCATTCCGTTTACGCTTACGGGTACGCCGTGTATCTATTACGGAGACGAGATCGGTCTTACGGGAGAGCACGATCCAGGCTGCCGCAAATGCATGGAATGGGATACATCCAAGCAAGATCGGGATTTGTTCCGATTTTTCGCTGACTTGGTGAAGCTGCGCAACGATCATCGCGCCTTGCGGGATGGAAGCTACCGACTGCTATACTCGGAGCCCGGCGATAAATCGGTTGCGTATGCGCGCGAAGCGGACGGAGAAAAATTCATCGTCGTGCTGAACGCAAGCGAGAGCGGCAGTTCCGTGCCTATCCCCGTGGATGGCAGCGAAACCTCCGCTTACCGAGTCGTGTTCGGCGACGGCGTCCTGAGCGCGTCGGCCGGCATGCTGAGAGTATCCGTTCCAGCGATCGGATTTGCCGTCTTGCAACTGAAGTAGACCGGCCATTGTTCGAACCTTGGAACGCATGAAAGCTGTGCCCCTCTTCTCATCATGAGCAGGGAGCACAGCTTTTTTTCTTTAAACTAATCTTCAAACTAAGAACATCGCAACGAACGTCGTTACGGCCAAACCGATCAACACCGGCTTGAAATTGCGTCGCGCCAGCTCGAACGGGCTCACGCCGCAGATCGCCGCCGCCGGGATAAGCGCCCACGGAATCAACGTGCCGCCGCCGACCCAGATCGCCGCCACTTGGCCGAGCGCGGTCAATGTAGCCGCTCCCGTTCCGATCGCCGCAGAGAACATGTGAGCGATAGAGCCGACGAGAGAGATGCCCGAGAACCCCGAGCCGTCCAACCCCGTAATAGCTCCAGTCGCCGTTAACGTCGCGGAAGCGACCGCTCCGTTCATCGGAACGTGATTCGCCAGCGCGACCCCGAGATCGTTCACGATTCCGTGCGAGCCTTGTAGCAGTTGATCGCCGAACAAATCCTTGAACGCCGAGTCCCCCAAATAGAAAAACGCGGCGATTGGGATAACGGGACCGAATACTCGAAATCCGAATTGAAACCCTTCTATTAAATAGGAAGTCGTTTCTTCCAAGCCCTTGTTTCGATGCGCGATCATCGTCACTCCGATCAGAATGACTACCGCGGTTCCCCCGATCAATGCCGTGGCATCCCCGCCTTGAAGATCAAAGACGAACATGGCGACTACGTCTATAGCGAATAAAAGCGGAATGATCATCGCCAGAACCCTCTTAAGCGATTGGGGCAAGGCAACCGTCGCAGAACCTGCTCCCGTTACGCCGGTTCCCGCTCCGCTTACGAGACCGTCTCTCCATTTTCCGTTTTTCATGTCCTTGCGCATCATCCAGAAAGCGACGATCGTCGTCACCAACCCCATTACGATGACGAGAGGCACGCTCGCTTCCATGACTTGCGACACCAGCAAACCTGCCGCGTCAGCCGTCAGCTTAGGCGCCCCTTGAATAATATAGTCGCCGGATAAAGCGATCCCATGCCCGAATAGGTTCATGGCGATAGCCGCTCCAAGCGCCGGCAATCCAACGCGCAGGGCCACGGGAAGAAGAACGGCTCCAATTAACGCAACCCCGGGAGACGGCCAGAAAAACAGCGAGGTTACCAACATGATGATCCCGATTCCCCAGAAGGCCAGCGTCGGGGTTCGCAGAAATCCGGTAAGCGGTTTTACCATCGTTTCGTTTATGCCCGTAATGATTAATACGCGGCTCATCGCGACGATTATGGAAATAATGAAAATAGTGCCGAGCAATTCTTTGGTCGCGAAGATGAAACTATTGAAAATGCCGGACACGGAGCCGTTCAAGCTTTCCGTAGCGATCAAGCCGAGCGTGAAAATACCGGCAACGCAAATGAGAGTCGTGTCCCGACGCTTCAACAGCAGCGCTAAAATAAAGGCAATGAAGGCTAAATAGACCCAATGCAGCGAAGTTAATTGAATGTCCACCAGAGCCACTCTCCAGTCTTTCATGTAAGTGCTTCATTGTATGTCGGAGGATGGATAGCGTTCGTACAATTAAAAAACCCCGAACCTGAAGGGGGTTCGGGTTCGGGGTTGAAATTCTTTGAAAATCTTTCAGGGTTTCAAGATAACCGTCGAATAAGGCGGCAGTTCGAGCTTCCGGCCATCAAGCTTCGCTTCGGAGTTATTCGAATGAGCTATTTTGGCGAATACGGTAGGCTGAGACTTGGTTGCCTCAAGCGTTAAGCTTTGAGGATCCTTGGTCATATTGTGCAACACCAATACTTGTTCGTCTCCGCTTACTCTCGTGTAAGAAGTCACGAACGAACTATCCGTATCGTAAGAACCGATCGTCCCTTCTCTTAAAGCCTTCTCCTGGGCGCGCCAAGAGATTAGCTTTCGATAATGGTTAAGCAACGAGTCGGGGGCGCTCTCCTGCGCCTCTACGGATACTTCAGGATCCCGGTAAGTCGAGCTTTCCCAAGCGGTTTCCTCCGGCGATCCCGCATTCCGCGTCCACGGAAACGGTTCCCTGATTCTCTCGTCCGGCTTCACTCCGCTCATTCCCAGCTCTTCGCCATAATAGATGAAGGGATTTCCCGGCATCGTGAGCAGCATCGAGGCGGCTATTTTGGCATGATCGACGTTGTTGCCGAGCGCGCTCATGACGCGGTTCTGGTCATGGTTAGACAAGAACGGGGCGTCCGCGAACTTGCCGCCCGAAGTCTTGGAGAAAAACTCGTGGATCCGGGACAGCGTAAATCCGATGCCGGACGCGCTCTCCGAGGATGCGGAGCTAATGAGCGACTCGGCCAGATCGAAGTTAAACGCCGAGTTAAACGCATTATCCAAATAAGGGGCGACGATAGCCGTATTGTCATACACTTCGCCGACCAAATAAGCATCCGGTTTCACCGCGTTTAAACCTTGCCGGAATTCCTGCCACCAAGCTTTATTTTTAGCTTGAATAGGCTTAGAACCGACCGTGGCATTAAAATCGCCGTAAATATGCTTAGCCGCATCCAACCGGAAGCCATCTACGCCTTCCTTCAGCCAGTACTGGCCGATGGCGATCATTTCTTGGCGAACCTTCGGATTGTCGAAATTCAGGTCGGGCATCCCTTCCCAGAATACGCCAAGATAATGGCCGTTGAGCGCGGCATGCCAAGCCGGATTGCTTGTCGCGCTGTCGGCCGGCGTCGCGCTCTCCGCGTCGTCGACCCATGTGTACCAGTCCCGGTAAGGACTGTCCTTGCCTGCGGCCGAATCTACGAACCACGGGTGCTCCACGCTAGTATGATTAACGACCAAATCCATCAGGATACGAATATCTCTTTTGTGAGCTTCCGCGATTAATCGTTTGAAATCATCCATCGTGCCGTAGTCGGGATTAATTCCGTAGTAGTCCGTCACATCGTACCCATGATAGCTCGGAGAGGGCTGAATCGGCATTAACCACAGACCATCTACTCCTAAGCGGTCCAGATAATCCAGCTTATCGGTCAGCCCGTTCAAATCTCCGATGCCATCGCCGTTCGAATCCGCGAAGGATCGAACGAATACTTCATAATACACGTTCGTCGGCCCTTCAACCTTCGGGGGATAGTTGAACCGCCTGTGACGCTGCCGGCGACTCCGCGGGGGGAGCGGAAGTGCACCCGGCTAGCAGCATCGTTGCGAACAAGAGCCCAAGCGAATGCTTGATCGCTTTCCTCATCCTTTGGAGGCTCCTGCCGTTAAGCCGTCAACCAAGAAACGTTGCGTGTACATAAAGAGAAGCGTTATCGGGATCGCCACAAGGACGCAGCCCGCGGCGAACAAGGTAAACTCTGTGCTGTTATAGGAATCGATAATATTCCAAAGTCCTACGGCCAGCGTCCAGTTTTCCGGCGTTCTTAGAATTGCTCTTGCGAAAATGAAGTCTACCCATGCCCCCGCGAAAGTGGTGAGCGAGATATAAGTAATAATAGGTCTCGACAAAGGCAGGATAATACTTACGAATATCCTCATGTGGCTTGCGCCGTCGATTCTAGCCGCTTCTTCCAAGCTCCGGGGAATCGTATCGAAAAACCCTTTGGCGACGAACATCCCGAGAGCTGCCCCGGCGGAATAAACGAGAATGAGCGCCCACAAGGAATCCAGAAGATCCAGCGTGTTGAGAATAGTAAAGATAGCGATCAGGCTCAAGAAACCTGGGAACATTCCGAGAATCAAAACGATCATAAGCATGGATTTGCGCCCTTTAAAGCGGAAGCGCGAGAAGGCATACGCCGTCAACAGTTGGATCAGCGTTCCAAGCACCATGCTTGCTACGGCTACTTTCATCGTGTTCAAGTACCAGGTCGCGTAAGGAATTTTCCTGTCCACTCTTTCCACGAACAGATCCCGATAGTGATCGAAAGTCCACTTGGTCGGAATGATCGTGTCGCTGAACAAGGAGTTGCCTTCCCTGAAGGAGGACAAGATCGTCCATAACGCCGGATATACGCATGCGAGCGCGATCAGGATCAACAATAGGTAACTGAAGAATATACGCGGTTTCATTGGATCATGTCCTCCTCCTTGAACGATCTAGTTCTGCTATACAACAGAACCGACATGACTGCGATGATTAGGAATAGCAGGATCGCTACAGTGGCAGCGATATTGTACTGGTTGAAATCGAGCGTCAGCTTGTACAACCAGGTAACCAGCAAGTCCGTCTGTCCGGCGTTGTTATACTTCATCGTCGCCGGATTACCCCCGGTCAGCAGGAAGATGACGTTAAAGCTGTTGATATTGCCCGCGAATTGCGTTATCAAGATAGGCGCCGTCGCAAAAAGGACATACGGCATCGTGATATTGCGGAATTTCATCCACGCGGATGCTCCGTCTACGTCCGCGGCTTCGTACAAATCTTTCGGGATCGTCGTCAGGATTCCCATGACCAGTACCATCGAAACCGGAATTCCGATCCACATATTGACTACGATAACGGATACTTTGGCCCAGAACGGATCGTTCAGCCACGGTAACCCTTCCAAACCGAAATATCTGAAATATTGGTTAATCGGCCCGAACTTCTCGTTCAGCATGTTTCTCATGATCAGCAAGGAAACGAATTGAGGAATCGCATAAGGAATAATAAACAGCATTCTCCAGAAGCCCTTCAGCTTGATTCCTTGTTGATTGATAAGCAGCGCAACCAGAATCCCGCCGAAGTAACAGGTGACGGTTGCCAGAATTGCCCAGATAATCGTCCAGGTCAAGACACCTCCGAAGGTGTCGGCCCAGACGTTCATGTTAAACAGCTTGTCGAAGGTTCCGAAGCCGACCCAGTCCACCAAATTTTTCGGCGGTATATGATGGGGCGAAGCGTAGTTGGTAAATGCGAGCAAAGAAGTAAACACGATAGGCATGATTGTGAAAAACAGAACTCCGATAATCGGCAGCGCCAGAAGCGCCCAGGGGAAAATATCGTTTTTTAATCCCTTCACTGCACTTCCCGTGTCCCGTTTGCGGCCTACAGCTACGGCATCGCGAATATTCAAAATGTAGAAGACGATATACAGACCCAAAACAATGACCGCAAGAACTCCGTGAATCATCATGAAAATGGAGTGGTCTCCCGGAACGTTTTTGAATATTTTACCTACTTTTTCCAAGTGTTGCCCTTGTTCGCCAAGGGTGATAAGTCCTTTGATTTTAGTGAATAAGGTCGTCGAGACGAGGTAAATTCCGATAGCGTGAATAAAAACAAACAGCAGGCCTTTCGCGTATTGCTTGTTATACCACTGTCCAAGTCCGGCGCACAGTACCGAAAGCCAACCGGCGGCTACTGCATTTCGCTTCAAGCTGAGCCATCTCCTTTCTGAACCCATTACACCCGCCGTAGAACGGCGGGTGAATGGTATTTATTAAGCCTTAGGAACGATTTACTTAGCTGCCGCGTTGCTGTCTTTTACTTTTTTCGCCCAATCGTCCATTGTCGTTTGAGCATCTGCGCCGTCATTCCAGAGGGAAGAAAGAGCAGCTTCGTGAGTACCCCAGAATCCGGCCATCTCCGCGATCTTAGGCATTGGAGTAGAGTTGTCGAACTGTTTCAAGAACACGCTTGCGAACGCGTCGCCGCTTACTGCCGGGCTTGCTGCTACGTTTTTGTTCGAAGGCAGGCTTCCGAACAATTCGAAGTTTTTCGCTTGGATAGCTTCGGAGGAAGCGATTTGCGCGAACAATTTAGCCGCGATCGGATATTTCGTGTTTGCGTTAACCAGGAATCCTTTAACGCCGGAGAATGGCATCATCGGTTTGCCGTTAGGCAATGTCGGATATTCCATTACGGCAACGTTCGGAAGAGCTTTCTTGAATTCTCCTACTTGCCAAGGACCGCTGACGTTCATAGCCAGTTTGCCTTCGCTGAACAAGCTTGTTTTGATGTCGGCTTTGATATCCGCAGCTTTGATAGGAAGAATTTCTTTCAGGCTTCCGAAGAACTTAGCCGCTTCGACTGCGCCTGCGCTGTTCAGGCCGATATCGGCAGGATCCGTGCCGTCTTTGCCGAATACGTATCCGCCGTATCCGCCGAAGAAGCCCCAGCTCCAGTAACCATTGCCGACTTCCCACATGTAGGCGTATTTTTGAGCTTTCGTGTCATTGAATTTTTTAGCGAATTCGATAACGCCGTTCCAATCTTTCGGAGCTTCTCCGTTCGTATCCGGGAACAGGTCTTTGTTATAGAACACGGCCGTCGTCTCAACGGACATCGGGTAGCCGTACAATTGACCGTCGATTGACAGAGCGTCTACCGATTTCTCGGAGTTGTTCGCGACGGACTCGTCTGCGTGAAGATCGTTCGGAAGAACGACGCCCGCTTGAACCGCGGAACCAAGACGGTCGTGTACCGCCAAGAATACGTCCGCGCCGACTCCGGCAGGACCGTCCGTGATCATTTTCTCGATCGATTTGTCCGGGCCTACGTCTTGATATTCAACGTCGATGCCATATTTTTCTTTGAAGACTTTTGCGGCTTCGTCGATGATTGCTTTTTCAGTTGCGGAATACCATACAACCAATTTAGCGCCTTCTTCAGGCAGGTACTCTTCTTCCGCCGGTGCTTCTTCGGAGGAAGATGCGCTGGAAGTCGCAGCCGGAGCGCTTGCGCTCGGGGAGGAAGATGCGTTGTTGTTCTCATTTTTACCGCCGCATGCCGCAAGTACGAATACCATCATCAGCACGAGTGATACGAGCAACCCTTTTGATTTGTTCATTAACCTGTAGAACCCCTCTCTGAATATCGGTTATTGAGCGCCATCGCCCGTTCCCGTCCATTGGTCTCACCGTTCTTATTGGCTTCGCAAGTTGTGCAAACGTTTGTACAAGTCTGCTCAAACTTCGCCAAAAGCCGCTATAATGCGATGATATCAACGTTTTGAGACCGATGTAAGCGCTTTTGACGCTAATTTCATGATAATCGAAAATGAGAAAAAGTAAATCGTTTGCACAGAGTTAATTCAGTCAAATTCTAAATATAATCTATAGTTATCTTTCATTATCTCTTGTTTTCAAACAATTACGTTTGTTGTTACCGCGTGCCTTATGTGGCACAATGTAAGCGTATCCGAGTGCAAATGTTGCACAAGCCCTTCACCATGTTCTGCATTACTATTTCGACTAAATAGGATACAATATATATATCATTTTCATTGGAAAAGGAAGATACCTAAGATGAGCGTTACGATTAAAGATGTGGCTAAAAAAGCCGGAGTATCTCCCTCCACGGTTTCCAGAGTCATTGCCGAACATCCTCGGATTAGCCTAGAGACAAGCAGGAAAGTAAAAGAAATCATGGAAGAACTCGGATATCATCCGAATTTAATGGCGAAAAGCCTCGTCTCGCGGACGACGCGCACGATCGCCGTTATTTTGCCGAAACCGGCGGAAGAGCTATTATTGAACTTCTTTTTCTATGAATTAATAAGAGGGGTTCTCGCTCAACTAACCCGCGCGGGTTATGACCTGCTAATGGCCGGCGGAAGCAATGAGCAAGAAGAGCTGGAAACCGTTACGCGGCTCGTTCGCGGGGGTAGAATCGATGGATTGCTGCTGCTTTATTCCCGTTCCTCCGATCCCATCATTAGTTTCCTGCGCAAAGAAAAGGTTCCTTTCGCCCTCATAGGGCGCAGCTTGGATTACGAGGACGTTCCTTCGGTGGATAACGATAACGTGCAAGCGGCGTACGACGCGACGAACCACCTGATAGCTCAAGGACAGAAACGGATAGGTTTCGTAAGCGGGCCAACCAAGCTCGCGATGACTCAAGACCGCATGGCCGGATACTCCAGGGCTCTCGTGGAAGCCGGATTGCCGGTCAAGCAAAGCTGGATCGTGGAAGGCGAATTTCTGCTTGAAAGCGGCTACCGCGCCATGGCATCCATCATGTCTCAACCGGAACCGCCTACGGCGCTGGTCGTCATTGACGACGTCGTGGCGTTCGGAGTGCTGAAAGGGCTTGCCGAGCTAGGTTACCGCATCCCGCATGACGTGGCGATCGTGAGCTTCAACAACATCGCATTATCGGAATTGACGATGCCTCCGATCAGCAGCGTCGATGTCGGCACCTACCAACTCGGTTATACCGCATCGCAGATGGTGCTCCGGATGATTCAGCAAGTCGAGATCACCACTCGGCAAATTATCCCGCATCGCCTAGTCGTTCGCGAATCCTCGCTGAGGACGGTTACGCACGCGTGACCGTTATTGTATAATATCCCTATCCGATTACGGAAGGGAGTCCGACTGCCTTGCGATTCGTCAAAACGGACATTCGTAAACCTTTAGAATTTTTATCCGCAGGGCAATTTCACTCCCCCATCCCATGGACTCACTCTCGCCGCACGATCGACAGCTATGAAATCATAGTCGGCGTGCGGGGGACGATGTACATTGAACAGGGAGAAGAACGGTACGCGGTCATTCCCGGTTCCGTCCTTCTGCTCCCTCCAGGTCTCCCTCACTCCGGTTATCGGCCGAGCGACGGGGAGCTGATCTTCTATTGGTTTCACTATCTATCTCACGGTTCCTTGCAGTTTTCCGACGATGATCAACGCGAGCAAGACCGTAAGCTGCGCCAATCGAACGAATTCCTCTCCTCTCTTAGCGAATCCCTGTACCTCCCGCTTTTTTTCCAATTAAGCAGCATAGAACGAATCAACGTCTTATTTCAGCAACTCCAGCATCTGGCCAACTCGAAGCTTCATTATCGTCGCGCCCTTCACTACGCGGTAACCTCCATCGTGCTTGAGCTAGCCGAGCAAGCGGAGTCGGCGAATACCCATGAAGTTCGCTATAAGCCCGATCCTCTGGTCGCTTCGATCGTGGAATGGATTAGGGTGCATGCGGAAGAACCGTTAACCGTCAACTTCATTGCGGAGAAATACGGATACAACCGCGATTATCTGTCCCGTCTTTTCAAACGGACGATGGGCATGAATTTGCAGGAATACATACACGTACAGAAGATGGCCAAGGCCAAATCCCTCTTGACGAGCACGAACCGAACGGTGAAACAAATCGCCTTCGATATCGGCATGGCCGACGAAAAATACTTTATCAGACTGTTCCGCAAGTACGAGCATTTGACTCCGACCGGATATCGCAACGCTTATTATCGGAAACACTTGAACATCCGATGACGGCGTTGCGATGCCGCTATCGCAATAAGAATCCTCTCGACAGCGGATCGTCGGGATGAACGAGAAATTGATGCGATCCGGTAACGAATGCGCGCCCGCGCAGTTCCCAGAACAATGCCGGCCGCCCCTCTTGGTCTAATAATCCGGTTACGTTCGAATGAAGCGAGCTTCCGGATAACCCTTGAAAAAGGAAATTTCCCCCGACAGTAACGCGGTTACGTTTGTTCATGACGGCAAGCATTGCTCCAATGGATCCGGCTTCCGGCGCACGGAAAAGCCTGCCATCCTCATAGCACGTAACCGCTCGCCATGCGCTCTCTTGACCGGAGCTGGCTTCCATGAACGCGATGCGGCAGTTATTCTCAGCCAACCGTGGAACGTTCGATTGCCCATCTCCTCTCTCTTCCCAGTTCCCCTTAGTTGCTTGGCCTATTCGCGCAGCCAGCTTCTCCAACTTCGATTTGTTGGCGACCGACAAATCCAAACCCGCCCGTTTCGCGTCAACGATGACATAGCGGTGGCCGCAGTCAGCTCTGTCTACCGTGAAGTTAAGATCGCCTAATTCGATTTCCTCGTCAATCGCGACGCATTCCGCCGCGTCGCCTTCGATCCTTGCTTCGTCGACCGTTGAATCATGCGGCGTAAACGTTGTCCGATGAATTTGACCAGGCGATCTAAACGCGTCGAACGTTCCGGCTCCTATTTCAGCCAATCCCGTAGCAACGCATAGGGCATCAAGCGAGTCCGTCCGACAGTAGCCCTCCGAATCGAAAACGAGCATCCGGACATCGGCAGCATCGGACGTATCTACGACCGCAACCCGCATAGCCGCATGCCCCCTGGGTTCTCTCTGCAGCCAGTGAAGAATGGAATGGTCGTCGTCCCATAGTTTCCGAGCCGCCTGGCGCAGCGATTGCTCGTTCTTGCCCTCCGGAATAGGGCATTGCAACACTCTTAGCGGCCAGCCTGCAACATGTACGTCTATCGTATGAATCATATGGGATAATCGCATGGACCGACCTCCTAATCATGATCAACCGCGGGAATGAACAAAAAACCTTCGTTAAGCGGATCTTCCTCGTGGGAATAAAAGGTGTGCATGCCCATCATCCAAGCCGAGCCTGCTATTTCCGTATCGACGGCAGGCATCCCGCCGACCTCCGTCTCTTCGAGCACCCGCGCGTGAAAAAGGGAGCCAACGATGCTCTCGTGCACGAACGTTTCATCGATTCCGATCTTGCCTTGCGCATACAATGCCGCAAGCTTAGCGGATGTTCCCGTACCGCAAGGAGAACGGTCAATGCCTCCGGGCGGCACGACGACCGTATTGCGCGTATCCGCTTCGGGATGCCGAGGGTCGCCGAACAATTCGACATGCGTTACTCCTCGGATAAATTCCGATTCCGGGTGTACGACTTGCATCTGCTCGTTCACGGCTTGTCGTATTAACAAAGCCTGGTCGACGATAGTTCCCGCATTCCAAGGCTCCAACGCCACTCCGATCGTCCTCGCGTCCACGATCGCGTAGAAATTGCCGCCGTAAGCAATCTCGCCGGAGACGTCCCCGATGCCGTCTACTTTGACGGTGAATCGGCTATGCAAGAACGCCGGAATATTGCGAAACGCTACTCGTACCGCCGAGCCATTACTCACCGTCACTTCCGCGCGGACGAGCCCTGCGGGCGTATCGAGCGCGATTAGAGTAGTCGGCTCCCTTACCGGTACGAGTCCGCATTCCACCAATGCCGTGCAGAACCCGATCGTATCGTGCCCGCACATCGGCAAATAACCGCCCGTCTCGATAAAAATGACGCCCACGTCCGCCGCAGGATCGCACGGTTGAACGAGACAGGCGCCCGACATGACATCATGTCCGCGCGGCTCATTCATAAGTAATCGGCGTATATCGTCATAGTTTCGTTTCATATCCAACATTTTTTCGGCCATCGTATTTCCCTTAAGCATCGGTAAGCCGCTTATTAACGTTCGGGTCGGGTTCCCTCCGGTATGCGTATCGATCGTCCGGAATACTCGGTTAGCGCGCATGCTGTCTCCTCCATTCCTCGGCTTGAAAACGATCGTAACGAAGGGGAGCGGCCGGAATGCACGTATTATCGGCTCCGGTTAGCAACTCGCTCATGAGCTTGCCCGTCACCGCCGCCAAACTGATGCCGTCCCCTTCGTGGCCCGCGGCAATATAGTAGCCGGGAACTTCATCGACTTCCGACACGATCGGCAAATGATCCGGCGTCCACGGCCTAAGCCCGGCGTAAGCGCGGATGATCTGGAAATCGGCGATGCCGGGATAGAACCGAAGCGCTCGCCGCGCCATCGTCCTGATTACCTCCGGCCGTACGACCGTATCGAATCCGGCGAATTCCCTGCTCGATCCGATAAGGAAGTTCTGGCTTTCCGTCGGCTCGAACACGAGCGCGACGCCGAAGCGCTCCGTTTCCTCGTCGACTTGGCGGGTTCCTCCGAACTTGGACATCAAATAGCCGAACTCCATCACTTTGCGCATCCCTACCGGCTTCTGGCGGGCAGCAACGATTAGGTGACCTTTGCGCGGAACGATAGGGATATCCAAACCGACCATCCCCCCAATCTTGGGCGCCCAACAGCCCGCGGCATTCACGATCTTGCCGGCTAACCATTCGCCCCTGTCCGTGTCTACGGCGAATCCGCCTCCTTTCAGACGCGTAATGCTGCGAACTTCCGTGTGCAATCGGATCACGGCCCCAAAACCGCCGGCCCCTTCGGCGAGCGCGTACGTTAGCATGTAGGGATTAACGGTCGAATCCGAGGCGCACTCCAGACCGCCGGCCAAATCGTCGGCGAAATAGTCGGATTCTTGGCGAAGATCCGATCGATCCAGCATCCTAAACGGCAATCCTAGAGCCGCTTGGCGATTCACCCACATCTGCGCCGCCGCGAGCTCTTCGTCCGTCTCGCATACGAAAATACTGCCAGGAGCGCGGTACTCGAAGGAATGCGGAAGCCATCTTGTCAGTTCGTCGATAAGCTGCTGGCTCTTCAGCGACATCAAACTATCGAATCCAGGTTCCTTATCGATGACGAGGATATTGCCGTCGCAGCGGGAGGACGTGCCTTGCGCGATCTCTCCCTTCTCCAATACCGCGACGGATAACCCCGCCCGGGCGGCATAATATGCGACGGACATCCCGATGATGCCGCCGCCGGCAATCAGTACGTCCGCCGATTGGCTTACCGTCCTGCGGCTTGTTGCCATTCGACTACCTCCCTTTGTCGTTAACGATTAGATGATCATCGAGCATGTGTATATTTTGATTTACATCCAATGCCGTACAGTGTAATAATTTATTTACATATTCTGTAGAATCATGAGGGAGGTGCATCTCGAATGTCCGCTTACGACTCCATGCAGCGAACGGACCCTTTCGCTTCCATGCTCGGCAGAAGTACCGCTTATCTCGAGACCGTCGACAGAGCGCGCAGGCTGGGCGGAGTTCTGTCTACCGTATTGCTTACCGGTGAAACCGGCGTAGGCAAAGAGCGGTTTGCCCAAGCGATTCATTCGCTGCGCGAGCGCGAACAAGCGCCGTTCATCGCCATCAATTGCGGAGCGCTGATGGCTTCACTCGTCGAGAGCGAACTGTTCGGTTACGAGAAAGGGGCTTTTTCCGGCGCGGATCCGCGAGGCAAACCCGGTAAAATCGAGTTAGCCCGCGGCGGGACATTGTTTCTGGATGAGATCGGAGAGCTTCCGGCCGACATGCAAGTAAAACTTCTACGCGTTCTAGAGGAGCGTACCTATTTTCCGGTAGGAGGCACTCGCGCCGCGGAGGTTGGCTGCCGATTCGTCGCCGCGACGAATCGCGACTTGGAATCGAGGATGAAGCAAAGCTTATTCCGGGAAGATCTCTACTACCGGCTTAGCGCGATCGCTATCGAGATCCCTTCGCTTCGCCAACGTAAGGACGATCTCCCGCTGCTCGCTGACGCTTTCCTGCGCGAATTCGGCAACCGATACGAACGGCCCGTCGCGCAACTATCCGCTCCGGTCATCGAGGCGATGTCGGCGTACCCTTGGCCCGGCAACGTTCGCGAGCTGAGGAACGCGATAGAACGGCTTGTCGTTTTCTCGCAGGATGGCGTTGTTCGGTTAAATGATCTGCCGGAGGCCATTCGACTAAGCTTATCTCATCCGCCAACCGGACAAGAGAATGCGGTACCTTCGCTCCCTTCCGACGGCACATTGGCGGATTGGTTGTCGTTGCGCGAACGGGAATATGTCGATGCCGCACTCGAACAGGCTGGGGGCAACAAGCAGGCCGCGGCGAAACGGCTCGGCATCTCCCGCATGTCGTTGTACAAGAAGCTAGGAACACCTCTCCGTTCTTAGCCGACGTTCGGCTACAATCGGCGCAGCTCCCGGGGGAAACAGGTCAAGCGTTCCGTCTCCCCCTTCTCGTTCACGTAAATATCGTCTTCGATCCTGACGCCCCCAACGCCCGGAACGTAAATGCCCGGTTCGATCGTGAACAGCATGCCGGGCACGATAACGTCCCCGTTGCGGCCATGTATGGACGGTTCCTCATGTATGACCATTCCTAATCCGTGTCCGACGCGGTGAATGAAATATTCGCCATAGCCTTGCGCAGATATCCACGAACGAGCCGCATCATCGATTTCGCTCAGCGGAACGCCGGGACGGATCGCGGCTATCGCTCTTCTGTTCGCTTCCCGCACCGTATCGTAAATGGTTTCCTGCTCGGCGGTCCCGCTTCCCACTAGGAAAGTTCGGGTCATATCCGATAAATAATTCCGATAGGACACGCCCATATCGATCAGCAGGAAGTCTCCGTCCCGAATCGGCGTATCTCCGGTTTCCCCATGCGGCAGGCCTGCGCGAACCCCCGCCAATACGGTCGGCGAGAATGCCGGACCGTCGCCTCCCAGCAATCGGATTTCGAGTAGAATGCGTTCCGCGACTTCCCTTTCCGTCATGCCCGGGCTAAAATTTTTCAATGCCGCTTCTACCGCTTCGTTGGCGATATGCGCCGCTTTGCCGATGAAATCCGCTTCTTCTCTCGTTTTTCTTCCCCAAATGGCGGACAGCTCTCCGCCGACTTCAAGAAATTCCGTTTGCTCCCAGAGCAGGCTCAACTGTTCTCCGACGTGGATGGACATTGTTTTTTTCTCTATTCCGCAGCGGGCCGGGGCTTCTCCGCATTCACGGCGCACAATCTCGTAGGGAGAGTCGCTGTCGGTCACGGGGACGATCGTTCCGATATTTTCCGCCGTTGCGGCTTTAGCCTCATCCAATTCGGGAACGAAAAGGATGGTTTCTCCTTCCGCGGGTATCCATAGAGCTAGGAAACGTTCCATCGGATCGGACTGAAAACCGGTCAAATAGAGTAAAGCCGTCGGCGAAGTAAGCAGCGCGGCGGTCATCCCGCGTTGCCGCAGCCGTTCGCGAAACTGCTCGAAGCGTTGTTTTCTTAAACTGGACATGTTGCGAATCTCTCCTTCGATCTTGTTATGTTGGCACCGTTAAGTATGGTCAGCTTTAGATTACGCCAGACTCCTCTGTTCGACATAGCAAAATAGATGCCAACTTTGGAACGGATACCATTTCCACTATGCGTTGGCATGATTTTTGCTGGATCAAAGTTGTCATAATTGAAGGAGGGATCGCGTTGAATCATAACGACCTGGTCGTCTGCCGTTGCGAGGAAGTCACTCTATCGCAGATTACGGATACTTTGAACCGGTACGGTTGTTCGTCCAGGGAGACGAAGCTTCGTACCCGCGCGGGCATGGGCATATGCGGAGGCAGAACGTGCAGGCCGTTAATCGAGAGCATGGCGATGCAGGTTCGCGGGGCTGAGGCGGAGGCGTCCATTCCGCTCAAAATCCAGCAGCCCGTTAGACCCTTGAGCTTCGGTGATTGGGGGAAGAGCCGGTGAATGCTCGACGGACCATAGGAAGGATCGATCACCACCCTATCCTCGGACGATTGCCGGAATCGCCTCCGATCCGGTTTCAATTCGACGGGCTTGAACTGATCGGCAGAGAAGGCGAGAGCATCGCGGCCGCTCTGCTCGCAAACGGTATCCGTAAGCTGCGCTCGCATGAAGAAAACGGCGCTCCTCGCGGAATCTACTGCAATATCGGCCATTGCATGGAATGCCGTCTAACCGTTGACGGAATGGGCGGGATAAGAGCTTGCATGACGCCGATCCGCGAAGGCATGTCCATCTCTTCGGGCGAGCGCTTGCCGACGCCCTTCCGTAAGGCCGCAACTCCGGTGGGGGAGGCAATTTCGTGAGCAACGGCGGAGCTAACGCCGACGTGATTGTCGTGGGGTCGGGACCCGCGGGTCTGTCCTCCGCGATATCGGCGGCAAAGAACGGATTGCGGATCGCGGTGCTGGACGAATATCCCCGGGCAGGAGGAAGATTGCTTGGCCAACTCCATCAAGAGCCGAACGGCAAGTGGTGGAACGGCATTGAGGAAGCGCGGCGCTTGGAAGATACTGCCCGCGAGGCCGGCGTGAGCGTACGTACGGGCGTATCCGTTACAGGGCTGGAGCGAACGGGAGACGAAGGCTGGACGTTATGGACGAATGCGGGCTTGTTCCAGGCGAAACGGCTTCTTCTCGCAACCGGAGCGGCGGAATCCGCCGTGCCCGTGCCCGGTTGGACATTGCCCGGAGTCATGTCCATCGGGGCGGCGCAAGTCATGACGAACGTGCAGAGAGTCAAAGTCGGCTCGCGCGGAGTGGTCATCGGAATGAACGTTCTGGCCATGGCGATCGTGTCTGAGCTTCGGTTAGCGGGTATCGATCTGGAGGCGATCGTGCTTCCTCCCGGATCCCCCGTATCGGGACACTCGTCCGATCCCGGCCGCGTATTCGGCGCGCTTCTTAAGGTTGCCCATCTGGCCCATCCGCTATTTCGCCGGGGAGCCTCCCTCATACGGCATCCTCTGCTTCAGCGCATGGCGCTCGCCGCTTATCCCAAGGGCGGGATGCGAATATGGGGGACCCCGCTCCAATTGCGCAGAGCCGCGCTCGAAATCGTCGGGAACGACTGCGTAGAAGGAGTGCGTACCGCTGCGATCCGAACCGACGGCAGCGTAATCGCAGGCACCGAACAGTTCATCGAGGCCGACTTCGTCTGCATAGCCGGAGGGCTCTACCCGCTTGCCGAGCTTGCGGCGGTAGCCGGCTGTCCGTTTCGTTACGTCCCGCAGTTAGGCGGGCATATTCCGCTGCATGACGAGAGCATGAGAACGCCTCTTTCCCGGCTGTACGTAGCCGGAAACATCACCGGCGTCGAAAGCGCTAAAGTCGCGATGGCACAAGGCTTCGTCGCGGGATTGGCTATGGCATTCGATGAAAATGGCGATAAACCCGCTTCGCTTGCCGCGGAGCTGGAGCTCGCGATCGCCCGGGTTAAGCAGGTGCGGCGCGAGGCGCTTATCCAATTCCATCCGGACATCGAGCAATGTCGCGTAGAGTTCTATCTCTCTCAAGCTTGAAGGTGCTAGGTTGAGCTTTTCGCTGCCATCGTCGCATAATGCGACAATAAATGCGGATTTGGCTGGTTCTCCTCCACCATCGTCGCATTATGCGACTATAAAGGCGGATTTGGCTGGCTCTCCTCCGCCATCGTCGCATAATGCGACTATCAGTTAGCGAGGCTTCGGCCGACCGCCCCAACCGATAAGAATACCCCACTGCCGGAAGGCCGCGGGGTATTCTTATCGGTTCAACTTATTAATAGCCGAATACTCTCCATTGCTCGATGCCGGTAGAATACGAGGCCTTCGCGGTAATGTTCAGGCGGATCTTGGTTGTTGATACCGGCGTAAAGGTCGTGGCGTTATATTGGTTGCCCAGAACGCCTAGTCCTGATGGATTAGCTACATTCACCCACGCGCTGCCGTTCCAATACTGAATCGAACTGGAAGCCGGCAGATCGATGCCTTGGTCGTCGTCGAACCAATATACTTCTACTTTGGATAACGTTTTGCTGGAGCTGAAATCATACTGCACCCATTGAGTCGTACCCGGGTTGTCCCAATTCCCGTACACCGGGTGCCCCCTATCGTTCGAGCTCGTGACGTTATACCCGTCGTTCAAGCCCGCCAAGCTTTCCCACGAAGAAACGAAAGACGTCGATGCCGTCCCTTGCGAAGCGATGTTCGTCGGCGTAGGCGTCGACGTCGCCGGATCAAGCTTGATGTAATCAAGCTCGGCATAGCCGGTCGCCCCTTTGGTGAGACGGATCGTATTCGCTCCGGAATTCAAATTAACCGTAACGACCTTGTTGCCGAACTGCCCCCACCCTGACGTAGCGGGATAAGTGACCGTTTGCGCCGCGCCTCCGTTAACGCTCAAGTTGTGCGTGGAATTCGCTCCGGTTCCGTTCGCGTATCGGATCGTCATGTCATAGGCTCCCGCGCTCGGCGCCTGCACGGCGAACTGAACGTAACTCGTCGCATTGTCAATGCCCCCGACGTAGGATCCCCCGGACGCTCCCGTGCTCGTGTTCACGTTAGCCCCGTTGATCGTTGCCGACTCCGCCTCGTAATTTCCCGTTCCCGTCGAGCCGCCCGTGCCGATCGTGAACGTTTTCGTCACCGGAGAGCTTAACGCGTCATAATCCTTCAATTGCACCGTGAAAGTGCTTATAGCTTGCGGCTGGCTGTTCGCTACCGTACCGCTGATCGTCCCGGTGAACCTGTCCAAGCTCAAGCCGACAGGCAAGCTTCCGCCGGTGATCGTCCAATCGTAGTACGGAACGCCGCCTTTCACTGCCAGCTTCTGATTATAGGCCTGCCCGGGGGTACCCGCGGGAAGAGAAGCCGTAGTGATCGACGGCGCCAGGAACGGCGTCAGGTTCTTGTTCAGCTTCCAGCCCGCATTCTCCGCGATGAGCAGGGAAAGCTTCGTATGCATCCACCTCTTCGGATGGAACAAATTGTTCCTTCCGCTGCCCATCCCGCTTAGACGGTCGAAGTTGGCGGGATCGGTGTCCGGAATATGATAGCTGGAGTCCAAAGGAACGGCATGTCCCATATAAGAAATGACTTCGGCATCGTTGTTCCCTCCGGAATTCACGTAAGCCGCCATGCCAGCCCAATCGCTATGGAATGCGACCGCATGTCCGAATTCGTGCATGATCAAGCCGAGCACGTCCGTCTGGCAATTGGACGTACAGCTCGACCCCGGCATTTGCGTCAAATACCACTCTTCGTCGTTCAGGGAGGTAAACGGCGTGAAGTTCGTGTAGAAATCGAGAATCGTTCCGAGAGACCGGTGAATCGGTCCGGGAACTTGAACGCCTCCGCGTTTGTGGTAATTGCCGTTGTTTGCCGGCCATCCCGTGGAGTAAGGATCGTTAAGTCCCCTGAACACGATCCACATCCCGTTGTACGCGACGTTATTCGTCGCCGTAATCGAGTTCTGCCAATTGTCCCCCGGGATCGAGATGCTTTCCGCATTGACCGGAACGGTGTCGAAGGAGGCCATGTCGAAAAAGTAAAACCAGTCTTTAACCGCTTGTTCGGCGGCGGCTCTAATAGCCGGATCGCTAAAATAGTTCTTTATCGTATCGAATCGGTAATCGAACAATAGCGGCATCGACGGATCGGCGTTATCGTCCTGGTCGAGCACCCGGATCGGGATACTCTGTACGTTCTGGGTCCCGTTGTTCTGAGCCACGGTTAGCGACAACGTATAATTTTCGATTTCGTTCGGTCCGCCGATGCGATCGGGATGGATTTCCAAGTAAAAGGACTTCTGCTCGTTCGCGTTCGCGAAGGTCAGTACTTTGGTCGCCCCCGTAGAAGACAACGTGCTCGGGCTATCCATCATCAACCTCGAAGTTCCTTGCGCTTTGAGAGTGATGGTCACCGGAAAAACGGCATTGGATGGGGGTTTTACCGTAAGCTTCACGTGCGGATTCGCTAGATAGCCTTGCCAATCCAAGAGGTCGATGCCGTAGTCGTTAATCGTTCTGCCGAAATTATCCACGACTTCCGCGTAGTTCGCCGCGGCATTCGCCGACCGTGCCGGCCCGTAGCAAAACAAGCCGACGACCATCGCCAAGCTTAGAACAACCGATATGGCCTTTTTCATCGTCATTACCCTCCATTCGATTTTTACGTTCGTTGCCGTTACGAAACCGATCCTTTCGTCATTCACACCCTTCCCACGCAATTGTTAATACATAAGCGTCACCTCCTTTCCATTATCCTTTGAGCTCGAGCGGACTACGGAGTGTCGAAGGAAGCAAGCGTTCTTCTTCGCGATATTTGGCGACCGTGCGGCGGGATATCCGAATTCCTTCCTTTTGCAGCGCCGCCGCAAGCTCGCTGTCCGAGAGCGGACGGCTTTTGTTCTCGGATGCGATCATAGCCTGTATTTTGCATTTCACGGTTCTCGAGGAGACGCTCTCGCCGGTGTCCGTCCCTATCCCGACGGCGAAAAACCGGCTTAACGGAAGGACGCCGAACCCAGTCTCGACGAATTTATCCCGGATGGCGCGGCTTACCGTGGACGGATGAACGCCGGATCGGGCCGCGATTTGCTCCAGCCCGAGCGGTCTGATCGCCTCGGCGCCATACCGGAGAAAAGAAACCTGCTCTTCCGCCACGGAACGAATTACCTTTTGCAACGTACGTTGGCGCATAGAGAGTCCGTCCATGAGCAATCTCCCCTCCTTTCGCTTAGCTGCCGCGTAGCTCCGCCATTCCGATGAGGACTCATGGACATTCGTCCAAGCCGACGAGAGCAAGTTAACCTTCGGCAAGAAAGCATGCTGGAAACGTACGACAGAACGCTCATCTTCCCATAGAAGGCGTGCTTCGGGAATGACATATGGAATAGAGGATACGCAGTGACTCAGCCCGGGGCGAGGATTTAACCTGCGCAAATACCGGACGGCCGCGCTCGCCTCCTTCTCCGTAATCTCTAAACTGCGGCAAATCCGTTGCCATCGTCCTTTGGCTATGTCGGTCAAATGTTCCCGAATCAGCCTCTCCATGACGGTTGGCGCTTGCGGGTCGCGCCGCGATTGAAGCAGCAGGCATTCCGCAAGGGAACGCGCCGCGACTCCGGCAGGCTCGCAAGCTTGCAGCAAACGCAATCCAAGCTCCATTTGCGGCACGGGTACGGCCATGCATGCCGCCGCTTCCTCCAACCCAATGGCCAAGTATCCGCTGTCATCCAGATTACCGGCCAGGAACGCCGCGTTCCTCTTACCTTCCGGCGATGAGTCTAGCAATCGGATTTGGGAAGACAACCGCTGTTCTAACGTGACCGGCGATTGGAAACGATAAAAAGGATCTTGCGCCCCGTCGCTTAAGCCCCCGGCAGAAGAACGTCTTCTCGCGGCTTTGCGCGAGAAGCGATCATCCGGCCAACTGACGTCAAGCAGCGGATTGTCTTGCTCCTGCTCGCGAATGTGGGCTAACAAATCGAGGGTGGACATCTGCAGCAAATGAAGCGACTGCCTTAGTTCATGCGCAAGCACGAACCGCAATTGGGGCTTCTGTAAGAGCGCCATTCCCTGAAACATGTCAGTCCCCCCGTAGTTGGCGTTAGCGATATTGAATGGAACAAGTTTTGACGGCGGAGTAGAAATCCAGAGCGGATTGGCCTTGCTCTCTCGTGTGCGAGCTCGAGCCCTTCATTCCGCCGAACGGCGCTTGGTATTCGACGCCGGCCGTCTCTTGGTTGACCCGTACCATTCCCGCATCCATCTCTTCGAGAAAACGGAAGGAATTCGCCAAGTTCGTCGTGAAGATCGAGGCGCTAAGGCCGAATACCGTTCGGTTCGCCAGTTCGATCGCTTCGTCGACGTTGGCCGCGCGAAGAATGACGGCTAACGGACCGAATACTTCCTCTTGGACGAGCGCGTGGCCGGGGTCGACTCCGTCGATAATCCGCGGACCGATGTAATAGCCCTGCTCCGCTTCCGGCGCTTCCACGGCAACGACGGTACGGCCATCCGTTTTGGCCATCTCGACGTAACCCGTAACGATACGGAACTGCTCTTCGGAAGCAACCGGCCCCAAGTACGCCCGTTCGTCCAGCGCGTTCCTTACTTGCAGTTGCAATGCTCCGGTCGCCAGCTCTTGAACGAATTCATCGTAGATGGCATCCTCCACGATAATCCTGCTGGTAGCGGTGCATTTCTGCCCGGCGGACCGAAACGCGCCGCTAAGCACGGCATTCACCGCGATCGGAACATTCGCGTCCTTCAGCACGACCGCCGCGTTCTTCCCGCCCATTTCGGTCTGATATTTAATGTTCCTAGCCGCGCAAGCCGCTCCGATCATTAAGCCCGTCGCCGTCGAACCGGTAAAACTGAGCGCGTCGATGGCCGCCTCCTCCGTCAAAGTTCGCCCGAGCACGCTTCCTTTGCCGATGATCAGATTCAGCGTACCCGGAGGCAAACCCGCTTCGGAGAACAACTCTGCCAGCTTGGCGGCCGTAAGGGAACCGAATTCCGCCGGTTTCCACACGACCGTGTTGCCGCAGACGAGCGCGGGAGCCAGCTTCCAGATCGGGATCGCCACCGGAAAATTCCAAGGCGTGACGATCGCGACGACGCCCAGCGGCACCCGTTTGGAGTATTGCATGACGTTAGGCTGAGTCGACGGGATAACGTCTCCGTTAGCCCTGACCCCCTCCGCCGCATAATAGCGAAGCAACTGTACGCCTCTTGCCACTTCTCCGCGCATCTCCGCGATCGGCTTGCCCATCTCGCGGCTCGCTAGTTGCGCTACTTCTTCGGAATTGCGTTCCAAGAGCTGAGCCATTCGATGCAAGCATTCGCCCCGCGCCGCTCCGGTCATCTTCCCCCAGATTCTCCAGACGCGGCGAGCCGCTTCTACCGCCTGCAGCAATTCCGCGCCGGAAGACAGCCGAAGCTTGCCTACGGTTTCCGTTATCGCCGACGGATTCCGCACGACAACTTCCCCTGCGCTAGGCGTCGACCACTCGCCGCCGATCCAATTTCTCGTTTCCAATCCCGGCTCAACTCCCTCTATCCGGTAATCTCGCATCTTTACTTCGCTAGAGTCGCGTATTCGTAGGCATCGCGGATCGCTCTCTTCTCCTCCGGCGTCAACTCCAACCTAGGCGGCTTTGCCGCGCCGACCGGCCTGCCCGCAAGCTCCAAGCTGTACTTGATCGCCTGAACGAGCCGCGGACTGGCGTCCCAATGAAACAACGGCAGCATTCTCTGATAGAGCGCGTTCGCCTCGCTTAGCTTACCTTGCTGGGCCAGCTTAAACATTCGCACGCTGTCTCCGGGAATGACGTTGGTCAGCCCCGCGATCCACCCCGTCGCCCCGAATAACCCGCCTTCCATCGACAAATCGTCTACCCCTATTAGAATCTCCAGATCGGTTTCGCGCCGGATATCATGGACTCGCCGGATATCTCCAGAAAATTCTTTAACGGCGACTACGTTCTCGATGGCCGACAGCTTGCGCAGCAGCGCGGGCTTCAAATCGGTCGGATAGTCGTGAGGGTTGTTGTAGGCGATTATCGGCAATCCGACCTCGGACAATCTCTCGTAATGGGCGATGACTTCCGATTCGGTAGGCTTATAGTTGATAGGCGGCAAAGCCATAACGCCCGATGCTCCCGCTTCTTTGGCATGGGCCACCCATTCCGCGGCAAGCTGAGTGGATGGGGCAGCCGAGCCGACGACGACGGGAACGCGCCCGTTCGCGACGTCGATGACCGACTCCACGACC
Organism: Cohnella cholangitidis; assembly: GCF_014107495.1. Classification (GTDB taxonomy): domain Bacteria; phylum Bacillota; class Bacilli; order Paenibacillales; family Paenibacillaceae; genus Cohnella; species Cohnella cholangitidis. The sequence continues at coordinate 4,976,171 of NZ_CP041969.1, read as the reverse complement.
AAGGCGCGTTCGGCCGCGGACAACGAAGCGTATTCCCCGACCGATCCCGTCGGAACGATGCCGTCCACCCCTTCTTGGATCAACCAATCCACGTGTTCCTTCAACCCTTGCACGTTAAGCTCCTGATTATCATGAAAAGGGGTAATGATAGCGACATATACGCCGGGAAAACGACTCATTCGTATCCTTCCTTCCGATTATTCGTATTTTTATACCGTCATGAGCTCTTTAGGAGACGAATTCAGCACGCGTATTCCGCCGTCCGTGATCAAAACGTCATCCTCGATGCGTACGCCTCCGAACCCGGGAACGTAGATGCCCGGCTCAACCGTCAACACGTTGCCCGGCTCCAGCACGATCGACTCGCTGTTCGCCGACAGCCGGAGTTGCTCGTGAATTTCCAGTCCGATGCCGTGGCCGAGCCCATGTCCGAAATATTCCCCGTAACCTCTCGCGGTAATGACGTCTCTGGCTAAGGTATCGCCCTCGCGGCCGTTCATCCCGGGACGTAGGCCGGCCAACGCCGCCAAATTCGCTTCCAGTACGATGCCGTAAAGCTCGCGATGCCTTTCGGAAGGCGTGCCGACGAACACCGTTCTCGTAATATCCGACAAATAACCGTCCACGTTCGCCCCGAAATCGAGCGTGACGAATTCGTCCATGCCGATCTCCTTGTCGCTCGCGCTACCATGGGGTAAAGCCGAACGCTCGCCCGATGCCACGATGAAGGGATAGGCTCCGCAATCCGCGCCGAGCAGCCGCATTCGATACTCCAGCTCAGCCGCGACGCGCCGCTCCGTCACTCCGGGACGAATCAATCCCAGCACCTCGGCGAAAGCTTCCTCGGCGATCCGAGCCCCGCGCTCCAGGCATCCGATCTCATACTCGTCCTTCACGTTGCGCAGCTTCTCGATGACGTCCGTCATCGCCACGTAATCCAGTTCGCCTATCGCTTCCCTCATCGTCTCGGAGTGCACGACGGTCAAATGCTGGTTCTCGACTCCGAGCGTGCGGATCGCTAATCTGTGCACGTGTTCGGCGATCGTGTCCATGATCGTCTTCGCCGAATGGCGGACGATTTCGAACCCTTCGGCCTGTTCCTTCGCTTGGGACACGTACCGGAAATCGGTAATCAATAGCTGCTCCCGAGCCGTGACCAGCACGTAACCCGCGGATCCCTTGAATCCGCTCATGTATCTTCGATTGGGCCCATGCGAGATCAGAAAACCGTCGACTTGCTTCCGCGCCATCTCCGCTCTCAGCCGGGTTAACCTGGATCCGTTCATGCACATCCCCCTTCGCTCTGCTCATCCTTTGATGCCGGTTAACGTAATTCCCTCGATAAAATAGCGTTGACCGATGAAGAACAGCAAAATAATCGGCGCGATCATCGCCATCGAAGCGGCCATTAAATATCCCCATTGCGCGTTATAAAGTCCCTTGAACGTCGCTAGCCCCAAAGCCAACGTAAAGTTTTTCTCGCTATTCAGATAAAGCACCGGCTCCAGAAAATTGTTCCATACGTCGATGAAGGTGAATATTCCGACAACGAGCAACGCCGGCGTCGACAACGGAATAACGACGCGCCACAGCACCGCGAAAGGGGTCCCCCCGTCCATGTAGGCCGCCTCGTCCAGTTCCTTCGGAATCGTCATGAAAAATTGGCGCAGCAGGAAGATCTGGAATGCCCTTGGCCGATGTACGCCCCGCTTCCGAACCAAGCCGGCACGATCAGCGGAACTAACGAATCAAGCGCGCCAAGCTCCCGCCAGAGCACGAACAACGGAATGATCGTAACCGCGCTCGGCAGCATCATCGAACCGAGAATAACCGCGAATACGACGTTCCTTCCCGTCCAGCGCAATCTGGCCAAACTATAAGCGGTAATGACGCTCGTCAACAGGACGCCTGCCAACACGAACACTTCGATCGTTAACGTATTCATGAAATATTTGCCGAACGGAACGCTCGTCAGCGCCTCCGGATAATTGCTCCATTGAAAAGGCTTGGGAATCCATTCCGGCGGAAAAACGAAAATTTGCGAGTTGTCCATCAACGAACTGCGCACGAGCCACACGAGCGGCATGATCATTAAGAGGCTGCCCAGGATCAGGATCGCGTAAGTGAAGATCAAAGACGGTCTCCAGGCAGCCCTCCGAACGGCAAAGTTTTTTTTCGAACGAACGACCGCAGCGGCTTCCGGCATTATTTGTTGCCCCCTTCGTAATGCACCCATTTTTTCGACGTCTGGAAAATAATGAAGGTGAGCGTCATGACGATGAGGAACAATATCCACGCCAAGGCGGAAGCGTACCCGATCTTCGTCTCGGTGAAGGCCGTACGGAATAAATAGTACACATAGAACAAGGTGGAATTGTTCGGTCCGCCTTGCGTCATGACATAAGCTTGGTTAAAGGCTTGGAACGTGCCGATCAGCATCATGACGAGGTTGAAAAAAATCGTCGGCGTCATCGAAGGAATCGTAATGTGATAAAATTTGCGCCAGGCGCTTCCGCCGTCGACTTCGACCGCTTCGTACAAATGCGCAGGCACCGCTTGCAATCCGGCTAGGAAAATGATGACCGTATTGCCGACGGACCAAGTGCTCATCAGTACGATCGAAGGAATCGCCGTGGCTTCGTCGTAGATCCAGCGGTTGCCGGACAATCCCATGCTCTCGAGCATCGAGTTCAACAAGCCGAAATCCGGGTTGAACAGCCATATCCACAACATCGTGCTGGCGATGCTGGGTACGATGGTAGGCAAATAGAAAATCGTGCGAAATACCGATAAGCCCCTTACTTTCTGATTAAGCAGAAAGGCAACCATAAAGGCGATAGCAAGACATACGGGCACGCTGAACAACGAGTAATAGGTCGTTACGTATAGCGACTTGGTAAACGTCGGATCCTCGGTCAGAATCGTCTTATAGTTGTCGAATCCGATAACCTTCATTTCGTCGCCGATTCTCCAATCGGTAATGCTGAAAAAAAAGGAGCGATAACCGGACCGATCGTAAATATCAATAAACCCAGCATCGCCGGAAGAGCCAGAAGGATTCCCCAATTGCGTTCCATACGCAGAATCCCCGATTTGTTTCGTCTCATCCGCGTTCATCTCCTCACGGAAGATTTAACTTACGGAGACTAACGGGCGGAACGAAGAGCCAAGCTGACCCTATCCCGCCCGAGTCCATCCGGTTAATCGTTATTCGTTGGGGTATTTCCCTTGAACGAGCGGTTGGATTTGCGCTTCAAGCTCATCCAGCGCTTCTTGCGCGGTTTTCTTGTTCGTCCAGATCAGATCGAGTCCCGGCGCCAGCTTCGAATTGATTTCCGGCCAGTTTTTGATCTGGGTCGACGGCGATTTGACCGCGTAGCCTTTCGTATATTCGATTCCGGCTTGACGGAATTCCGGCGGATGCGCTTCGTTGTCCGTCCAAGCTTTGATCGCTTCGTCCTCGGTATAATATTTCTCCTCGGTCGGCATCCATAGGCCGGTTCTATAGAGATCGACCTGTTCGGGATTGTTATGGTACAGATAAAATTCCAGCGCTTCCTTCGGATGTTTCGTGCTGTTGAACACGACCGTCGTACCGGCCAGAATAACGGTCTTCGGCTCCTTAAGCTTAGGCAGAACGCCGATACCCCACTTAAGCTTCTTGTTGTTCGTCAAATCGAGTAACGCCCAAGTTCCGTCTAGCACCATCGCGACCTTGCGGGTTTGCAGCCTGACGTGATTGTCGGGCATGTTCTGCTGCTGGATGAGATCCGGGGAAACGCGATGCGTATAGATCAAATCCTGAAGCTTCTGGAAAACCTCGACGCTTTCCGGCGAGTTAAGCGCGTATTTGGTGCCGGATTCATCCAAGATGCCGGCCCCGTTGCTTTCCAGCAACGGCCCGTACGTTCCTCTGTCGCTGCCGAACGAGAAGCCGTACTGATCGATATTTTTCGCGTCGAAACCTTCTTCTCCCGGATGTTTGCCGTTCTTGTCTTTGGTCAGTTGTTTGGCTACCGTCACGAACTCTTCCCACGTCCAAGCTTTCCCCGGCTCGGAAGGCGGAAGCGGAATTCCGGCCTCCTCGAAAATTTCTTTGTTATAATACAGCACCATCACCTCCAGCGCGGTGAAGTTAGCCACTGCTTTACCCGGTTCCGTGTACAGATATGAGGCTTGCAGCTTGTTCTGCAAAGCGGGATACTGGTCGTAATATTGGCTGAAGTCCAGCAGTTTGCCTTCGCTTCCCCACTTGTTCGTCAGACCGTCTCCCAAATACGCCACGTCCGGAAGCTGATTGGCCGCCATGAGCGTGTTCATTTTCGTATTGTAGTCTCCCGGAACGTGTTCGCCTTTCACCGTGATGTTCGGATGGCTTTTATTGAAAGCTTCGATCATGTTTTCCATCGCTTTTTTCTCGTCGTTGCTTCCCCAATACATGAAGGTTAAATCGACGTGCTCCGCGGGCGAAGCCGCCTCGGTTGACTCTTCCGCGGGTTTGCTCGCTTCGCTCGGACTGCTTGAGCTCGAATCGTTGCCGCCTTTGTTTCCCGAGCTGCAGGCCGTAACTCCGACTAATACGAGTACCAGAACTATGGCGAGCCATCTGTGCTTGCGCAAGTTGAGCATACTTTGGTCCCCTCTCGATTCGATTTATTGGGTCACTCAACTTGATTATGGAACGCTCCGGATAGACGAACCATATAACGATTCCATGCCGCCTTTGTTTTGGTTCGATGATTTGGGCGAGCTACAAGTATCGCTTGCGGAATTCGGTCGGCGTAAATCCCGTGTTCTTCTTGAATGCGATGCTGAAATAATTCGCGTCCCCGAAGCCGACCGATTCGGCGACCTCCCCGACCTTGCGCTCGGAGTCCAGCAGCAGCTCGCGCGCTCTCTCGAAACGCACTCGCGTCAAATAATCCGCGAAGCACTCTCCCGTCACTTGCTTGAACCTGGAGCTTAAATATTTCGGACTGAGATGCAAATGCATAGCCAATCCGTTCAAGCTGACGTCCTCTTTCAAATGCTCCCGAATCCAATTTTTCGCTTGCTCGAACATTCTCGGAACGGTCGCTTCCCTATTCTCGCGGATCAGTCGGCCGACCTGAACGAAATATTCCGTCACGAACCGGATGATATCGTGCCCGTTGCTCAATTGGGATAACGTTAGCAAGGGATCAAGCGGCGTCCCGTCCTCCGCGTGCGGAATATGGCTCTTCACTACCCTCATCACGAACAACACGAGCTGGGTGGCCAACATTCTCGCCTGCCGGGACGGCAATTGTTCAAGTCGCGCCGACCATTCCCTCAAGATCGCGAGCACGGCTCCGTCATTGCCGGCTCTAATCTCCGAGATCAAAATGAACTCCTTATCGAGATGATCATGCTGCGTCTGCACTATCTGCACGCTCTCGTACGGGATGACTTGCCCGTTGCCGACCCACCCTTTGTGCTCCGCCGCATGAACTGCTTCCCGGTAAGCATCCGGCAACCGGTTCAATTGGCGTACCGCGCTGCTGATCCCAACCGTCATCGTGACGTCCATATATTTCCTAAGCACGGACCGCACCTGTCCGACGACTTCTTCTACCGTCCGGCCGTACGCGTTCGGCAGCACGATAATGACGCGATCGGGCGCCATCGCCGCGCCGAGCGTTCCCGACACGGACGATGCGGCTTCGATCGCCAGCTTGCTGAACGCATATCCGTATAACCGCTGCTCGTCGCTGCCGTTGACCCGGGGAGGAATAACGTCCAAATCGCAGCACAGAACGACGTACGGAGCGTCGCCGTTCGGCGCGGGCATCTGCCAACTGCGAATTTCGCCGATCGTGTCCTCGACGGAACGCCTCTGCAGCAACAAATCAAGCAACGCGTATTCCTGAGCGATAGAGCGTTGTTTGATTTGTTTATGCTCCATCCCTTCGGCGACTTTTCTTTGCCGTTTGACGGATTCTTGGGCACGAAGCAGTCCCTTTGCCAGCTCATCGCTCGTGATCGGCTTAAGCAGGTAGTCTACGGCCTGTAATCCGATCGCTTCCCGAATATAGGCGAGAGATTCATAGCCGGTCAGGAATAACAACGGAACCTCGTCGCCTTTATCGCGAAGCTGCCTAGCCACCTCCAGCCCGCTCATGTCCGGCAAATTAATATCCATGATCGCCATATCCGGCTTCTGCTCCTCGAATAGACGGAGCGCCGTTTCTCCGTCTTCGGCCAATGCAGCGATCTCGATCGGAAGCCCTGTCTGCGGCACGAGGTGCTTCAAGCCTTCGCGAATATGGAATTCGTCATCCACGATCAACAGTCGGAACATGTTTCCTTCCTCCTTCCGGTCGATTCGTCCACCACGGAACGATTAAGGTTACCGTTGTATATAAGCCGGGCTCACTGGAAATTTGCACGCCGTACTGCGGGCCGTAATATCGTAATCTGGCATGCACGTTCCGGAGTCCGAATCCGATTTTATCCTCGGTTTCCTCGCCCTCGAGCGCTTGTCGGATTTGCTCCAGTCGCTCGGGCTCGATGCCGTTGCCGTCGTCGCTGACCGAGAATTTAACTACGCCATCGTCCTTCTCCCCGGCTAGCATCAAGTAAGCGACTCCTTTGCGTTTCTTCAAGCCGTGGTAGATCGCGTTTTCCACTAGCGGCTGCAATATCAGTTTCGGTACGTAACCGGTCAATATGTCATCGTCGACTTCCGATATCCATTCGAATTTATCGCGGAATCGAAACTGCTGGACGCGAACGTAAGCATTCACGTGCTCCACCTCTTCGCCGATGCGAATGACCTCGCTGCCTTGACTGAGCGCAATGCGGAAAAACTTGCCCAGCGCGCCGATCATTTCGGACATTTCCCGTTGACCGTTAGCTAGAGCTAAACCGTTCAACGATTCAAGCGTGTTATAGAGAAAATGGGGATTGATCTGCGCCTGCAAAGCCCGAAACTCGGCTTCTTTCCACGAGAGCATCGCTTCGTAAATTTGGTCGTTCAGCCGCTGGTTTTCTCTCATCGTCCTATGAAGCCGCTCGCCGATCTGTCCCACCTCGTCTCTTGTGTCGAACGCGACGGACGTTGACGCCGCTCCTCCTCCGGTCAAGGTCATTAATCCTCTTAGCTTGCGAAGGGGGCGCCGGATCGTATCGCTCATTCGATAAGCCAGTATCCATCCTGCCAATAAGACGACGAGGAAAATTTGGATCGTTAATCTGCCGATTCGGTTAGCGTCCTCGAACAGAGCCTCGCTATCCACTCGATGAAGCAGAGTCCAGCCGTTCAGATTAAGCGGGACATAGCTCACCATCGAACGTTTCCCGTGCCAGTCCAACCATTCTTTGTCTTGCTCCGGTTTCGTCTTCGCTTCGTTCGCGATCTGCCGAAGCGCCTTGAAATCCGCATTATCGTTCTCGGGCAGCCGATAGATCGGATTGCCGACTTGATCCAGAATCCAATATTGCGACTTGGAATCGGGTTCTAAGAAGGAGATGCCGTGGAAGAAACTCGATTTCTCGATCTCGAGCATGAGAAAACCGAGTTCCTCGTAGTTTCCTTCCGTTCGCCTGAGCAGCTTGCCCACGTAGAGGTGTTCATCCGGGATCGAAAAATCCGTGCGGACGAAAGGCGACCCGCTATGCCAAGTGAGCCTATTATTTTGGCTAAGCCATTCATAGTAGTCTCTTGCCTCCTCTAAAGTGGGAAGACCGCCAAAGCGGATCGAATCGTTCCCTTGGTAAAAGGAGCGATTCGATCCGCCGTTGGCGGCATAGACGAGTGTTGAAATAATATAGGATTTCGTCTGCGTCTGAGCGCGGATAATTTTGTTCATCCTCTCCACGTTGCGCAGAAATTCGTAATCGTCCGAAGAGGTTTGCTGCAGGATGGATTGGACTTCCGGATTGCCGAGAATCGCGTTCGTCAAGTCGTTCAAGTCGGAGATCGTTCCGTTCAAGAAATTCGCGCTCATAAGCCTCGACTGGTAAGCATGCTCCTCCGCCTTGTTGCCGAGCGATTGGACGGCTATGCGATAGAACGTAAAGCTTAACGCAACCATCGGAACAACGGTAAGCAGCAGCGTCAACAACAGAAATTTGCCGCGGATCGTTCTGATCGTCCATCCGTTGCCGATGCGCCGTCGCTCCCCCATGCCGGAACCGCTCCTTTCCGCCTCATCTCGAAAATCGGGTTATTTTTCGCGTACCCAGACGGCCATCTCGCCTTCCGATCGGTTAGCCCATGCGTAATAAGGAATGAATCGGAGCGATGCCTGAGTTAACGGATAACGCTTAGCGACGTATAAATCGTCCGTTACCGTGGAAGCATCCGTTCTCCACCCGTGATCGGATTCCAGAACATAGACCCCGTTTAACAATTCCGGCTCGAAGCGGCCGCCGAACGTTGCCTCGGAAGAAAGCCGAACGTCTCTTAGGTTTCCGCCGTTATCCGCCTCTTCCATGCAATATACGATCGGTCCTCTTTGCACCGCGACTTTCCCCGCCGCTTCCCGCAGCTCCGGGTGGGAACGAACCAGCTCGACGGGCATCGCCATCTCGACTTGTATCCGGTCGCCCGAATTCCATGCGCGTCTAAGCTTCGCGTAGCCCTTCACTTCGATTAGTGCCGGATCGACCGGCTGTCCGTTTACCTTGACTTTGATGTCGTTGCACCAGCCCGGCAGACGAAGCGCCAGCGTAAAGTCGACGGGACCATCCGTCTGAAGCTGAAAGTCCGCGACGCCGTTCCACGGATATTCGGTTCTCTGGGTTACGGTCACTTGCCGTCCCCCGAATTCGCGCGCAACCCGACTGCCGATGTAGAGGTGGACGTACAGCTCCTCTTCGTTCACGGAGTAGATATACCTTCCGAGAGAAGCGATCAACCGGGCGATATTCGGAGGACAGCACGCGCATCCGAACCATGGCTGGCGCCGGAGCGTCGCTCCCGGAATGTCGTCCCGCTTGCCGGAGATAACGGGCCATACCTCAAGCGGATTGACATAAAAATAACTGCGTCCGTCCAGCGATATCCCGCTTAGCAGTCCGTTATATAACGTTCGTTCCATAATGTCCGCGTATTTGGAATCCGCTTCTATCTGCAGCAAGCGATGTCCCCAGTTCATGAGACCGATCGCGGCGCACGTTTCGGCATAAGCCCGTTCGTTCGGCAGATCGTAGTCGAAGGAGAACGCTTCAAAGGCGTCGGAGGATCCGATGCCTCCCGTGACGTACATCCTGCGCTGGACCGTGTTGTTCCATAACGCCCGCACCGATTCCAGCAACGAAGAATCCTCGTACTCGTCGGCGATGTCCGTCGCTCCCGCGAACAGGTACACGGCTCGGACGGCATGCCCTTCCGCCGATTGCTGCTTGCGGATCGGGGCATGGGATTGGAAATACGCCATCTGCCTCCGATCGACTCTTTCCTTCATGCCGGCCGCTTGCCGCTCGGCCAGTTCTACGTCGAAATACAGAGGCTCTCGCCCGCGCTCGTCGATGAAAAACTTAGACATAGCCAAGTATTTCGTATTGCCGGTCAGACGATAGAGCTTGACCAACGCCAGCTCGATCTCGGGATGGCCGCAATAACCGGGTTTTTGGGTTTCCTCGGGACCGAACGCCTCGGCGATGTGGTCCGCGAACTTGCACAAAATTTCTAACGCTTTCGGCTTTCCCGTCGCTTCGTAATAAGCAACGGCCGCTTCCATGAAATGGCCGGCATTGTACATCTCGTGATCGTCGCGGACGTTCGTCCATTGCAAGCCGGGTTTCTGGAGCTGGTAAAACGTGCCTAAGTATCCATTTGGCATTTGAGCGCGGCCGATCAGCTCGATCGCCGAGTCAGCCAACGCTTCCAGCGCCTCGTTCCGTTGCTGCTGCAGCACGAAACCTACCGTCTCCAGCCACTTGGCGAGGTCGCTGTCTTGGAAGACGAAGCCGTGATGGGCCGCCTCCAATTCGCCCGCGGCCGCTTTGAAGTTGGCGATCGTTCCGCTCGGCTCCGCGCCGGGCACCAGGTCGTTGAGCGCTTCCCATTGATAGGGAACGACCACGTCGCGAACGAGCCTTTGGCGCGGTGCCCAGAACTCGTCTTGAATGCTCACTTGCGGAATTGAAACCGGATTCATTTTTCTCATTGCGCAATCCTCTCCCATTTGTAAGTATCCTTCCTAATACTTACAAATTAACATGGGCGAGCTTGCATGGTCAGTCCGCTAAAACCCAACAATAGGTAGATAAAACTGACTTTTTACCCGTACTTTAAACCAAGGGGAACATGATTTATACTTACATCTAGATCATTTTATTAATAATACGACTGCACCTATCGGATAACCCTGTGGAGGCGAAATTTTATGAGCAACTATCATCCATTAACCGAGGACGAAGCGATCCGGATCGCTCGTAAGATTAACGGTATTTTTAATGATGAAGGCGAGCTTGTATGCCGTGAAATCGGCGACGGCAACTTGAATCTCGTCTTTCATGTTAGCCAACCTACTTCGGGTCGCAGTTTGATCGTTAAACAAGCGCTCCCATACGCCAAAGTCGTCGGAGAATCCTGGCCATTGTCTCTCGATCGCGCTCGGATCGAGAGCGAAGCGTTGATCATCGAAGATCGGTTGGCGCCGGGACTCGTTCCGAAAGTCTATCACGCGGACAACGATCTGGCCCTCACGATCATGGAAGACTTGAGCAGCCATGTCATTATGCGGCAAGGCTTGATCGACGGCGGCGTATATCCGTTGTTCGCGGAGCATATTTCCGAATTCTTGGCGAATACGCTGTTCTTCACTTCGGATCTTGGCATGAACCAGCAGGAGAAAAAACTACTCGCCCGTTCGTTCGCTAACCCGGATTTGTGCAAAATAACGGAGGACTTAATTTTCGATCATCCGTACGCCGATGCGGATACGAACAGCTTCGACCCGCATTTGCAGGACGATGCCAAGAAGCTATGGTCGGATACGGAACTGCATCTGGAGGTCGCGATCTTAAGGGAGAAGTTCCTGACCCATGCCCAAGCGCTGCTTCATGGAGATCTTCATACCGGCAGCATCTTCATTACGCCGGAGTCGACCAAAGTCATCGATCCCGAGTTCGCTTACTTCGGGCCGATCGGCTTCGACGTCGGCGCCGTTCTTGCCAACCTGTTGCTCCACTATGCTTCCCAAGAGCATTGGTCGGCTAATGAAGCAACGCGTCAAGAGCGCAGGCAGTATTTGATCGGAACGGTTCGCGACATCTGGACGAAATTCGAGCGCAAATTCCGCAAGCTGTGGGATGAGCGCGGACAGGATCGAATCGCGAAAACGGCAGGGTATCAGGATTTGTATTTGCGCAATCTGTTTCAAGATACCGCCGGGTTTGCGGGTGCCAAAATGGTACGGCGCATCGTTGGACTAGCGCATGTAGCCGATATCGATCGCATTCCGGATCCAACCGTACGCGCGAATGCGCAGAGATTGGCGTTAGCGATCGGCAAGAACCTGATCAAACGCAACCGTCAAATCGCATCTATCGAGGAACTGATAAGTATCGTCGATTCAGCCTCCCAAGCTTAAGGACATAAGGCTCGCCCTTTACGAGCCGAGAGGAGTACGAATAATGAGCAAGGAACAACGACAGGGAAAACAGTCAGATGAGGTTTTGCAATCTTTGCGATGGGAGAAAGGCGCTTTATCCCTACTGGATCAAAGATTATTGCCCGAGGAAACCGTTTATTTGCGCCTAACAACGCCGCAAGAGGTATGGGAAGCCATACGGGAACTAAAGGTTAGAGGAGCGCCTGCTATCGGAATCGCCGCCGCTTACGGCGTCGTGCTCGGCGTTGCCGAATTCGCCGGTTCAGGTGAGGAATGGCTTGCCGAGGTTAATCGCCATGCCGAATATTTGGCGACCTCAAGACCGACCGCCGTCAATTTGTTCTGGGCGCTTGACCGGATGAAAGCTTTTGCCCAAGATTTAGCGCAATCCGGTAAAACGATTGTAGATGCTAATCAAGCTCTGCTGGCTGAAGCGCAGCTTATCCAAGCAGAAGACGAGGCGACTAATCGCCTAATCGGGGAACATGCCCTCACTTTGTTCCAAGATGGAATGGGCGTATTGACCCACTGCAATGCCGGGGGTCTTGCGACCGCGAAATACGGCACGGCCCTCGCTCCCTTCTACTTGGCGCTGGAGCAAGGCATCAAGCTTAAAGTGTTCGCCGACGAAACGCGTCCGGTGCTTCAAGGCGCTAGATTAACCGCGTTCGAGCTTCAACAAGCGGGCGTCGACGTCACGTTGATCTGCGATAACATGGCTGGCCATGTCATGTCCAAAGGCTGGATTCAAGCCGTTATCGTCGGAACCGACCGGGTAGCCGCGAACGGCGATGTCGCCAATAAGATCGGAACTTATAGCGTTGCCGTTCTCGCAAAGGCGCATAACATCCCATTCTATGTAGCCTGTCCGCTGTCGACCATCGATTTGTCGACGCCAACCGGCGCCGACATCCCGATCGAAGAACGTCATTCGGACGAAGTGTCTATGGGATTCGGTAAGCGCACCGCTCCTCAAGGCGTTGCGGTGTACAATCCGGCTTTCGACATTACGCCAAACGAACTCGTGACCGCGATCATTACGGAAAAAGGAATCATTAAAGCGCCTTATTCCGACAATCTGCGACAACTATTCGACCGTTAAAGCCCGACCGGCGACGATGACGTTATGGAGCTGCCTTCGCCATAAGGCGAAGGGCTTCTTGACCGCTCATCCCGACGGTAATGCCCAAATTTCTCGCCGAATCCGTTATGGATTCGAGCGGAGCTTCCAGCAGCTGCTCCAATGTCCGCACGCCGACGGCTCGACCCGCAACGATCTCGCGCGCTTTGAGCCTTTCATTGAGAAGCTGCACATCCAACGCTCCGCACATGATATAACCATCGCCGGCCGTAATGGCTAATAGCGTTGTTCTCGGCAACAGCACTTCCACGCCAACCGCCGTCCAATCTTCAATCTGCAACGGAACCACCTTTACCATGCATATCACCTCCCTGCCATGCTTAAGGCATAGGTTCATGCGATATAGAATATGCGTCTAGAGATTCATTTTTCAGGGCATTTAGACCTATGATGCTTTTTTGGGCATTATAATCATGATATATTAGGAAATAAGGCATAGTTTCTATGGACTACGCAATACAATGGAGGCATTTTGCATGAACCGTTCCAATCAAACACCCGGTGGCTCCTATTCTTTCCATGTGGAAATCAACGTTTCTGCCTCCAGCAAAGGTGCCGCTTTAGTTCAATTACGCCAGGTACTAAGCAACGCGGACTTTGAGAATTACAAAATTATAAGCACGTTGCCAGCGGAATCCGACAACGTTCCGGCAAGCGCGCCATCCGCTCCGAAGAAGGCCGCCAAAAACCCATCGCAGCCTGATCCGCTGGAGACGCGTATCCGCCAATATATCGAGAGCAACAAGCTCATCAGACTTAACGTTAATAAAGGTCTCGGAGTGAAAATGAGCATTCCTTGCCGCGTGATCAACTTCGACCCTAGCAACCAGTTGCTTACGGTATACCATGTCGACGAGAAACAGGTATACAGCGTCGTATTAAACGAAATCGACGATTTCGTAGACTGACAAATAACCAATTAACGAAAAGGACTTGCACGGGAGATCTCCCGTGCAAGTCCTTTTCGTTATCCGTTCAAAAATTAGAAATTAAAAGTAAAGTCATCGTCCGTCATCGGCTCCACGTGGATCGTACGAACGTATCCGTTTCCTTTTTTGGAGAAAAAGTCGTGCTGCTTCGTACGCGTGCTGATGCCGTTAAATACGATCGGATTTACTTCTTCTTCCTCGAAGATCGGATCGAAGCCCATATTCATGAACGCTTTATTGGCATTGTAGCGAATGAACTTCTTCACTTCATCGGCCAGTCCGATCGAGGTATACAGTTCATCCGTATACTTCTCCTCGTTCTGATGCAGGTACATAAGAAGGCCGTGCAACACCTCGTAAGCTTCCTTCTGCTCGTCCTCGTCCAGCTTGCCGTATACTTCTTGCGCCAGAACCCCTACGTACAAGCCGTGAATGCTCTCGTCGCGCAAGATCAGATCGATCACTTCGCCGCTGCTGGTCATCTTGCCTTGTCCGGCCAAGTAGAGCGGATAGAAGAAACCGCTATAGAACAAGTAGCTCTCCAGCAACACCGAGGCAGCCATCGCCAGAAACAGGCTTTTCGGAGTGTCGATGTTATTGTAATATTCGACGATCGTGTCCGCTTTCGTCTGCAGGTAAGGATTAGCCTCTACCCAGCGGAATACGCCGTCGATTTCTTCCGTCGTCGCCAGCGTCGTAAAAATGCTGCTGTACGACTTGGCATGGATTTGCTCCATCATCCCCATGAACCCGAGCACGGCTTTACGCTGCAAGCCTTCTACGTGCTCCAGAATTCTCGGCATCCCGACGCCGCCTTGTACGGTATCGAGGAGCGTTAAGCCTCCTAGAACCTTCATATAGAGCTCGCGTTCCTGCTCGCTCAACAACATCCAAGACATTTTGTCGTCGGATAACGGAATTTCCTCGTCCGTCCAGAATTGCATGATGTTCTGATTCCAGAACGTGATAGTGAAATCGTCGTCGGGACGATTCCAGTTAACGGCTTTAAGGGCGCACATTAGATTTCCAGTCCTCTCTGTTGCTTATAGAACAAACTGCCTTATACCGAGCAAGTGATGCATTCTTCTACGGACAACCGGTTAGTGCGAGTATAGTAGAGCGATTTAAGGCCCTTCTTCGCCGCGTAAACGTAATACCGGGAAAGCTGTCTCGTCGTGACGTCGCTATTGACGTGAAGAACGGTCGAGATGCCTTGATCGACGTGAGGCTGGATTTCCGCGATCAAGTCGATCACTTTGAATTGATCCATCTGGTATGCCGATTTATAGAAAAAGAAATTGTCGCGGCTAAGGAACGGCATCGGGTAATAAGTCGTCGAGTTCGCGTAAGTGCGGGTCTCGATCGGCTCGACGATCGGCATTACGCTTGATGTCGCGTTCTGGATATACGAGATGCTCTGAGTCGGCGCGATAGCCAAACGGTAAGCATGGTATAGGCCGTTGTTCGCCACGTCGCCTTTCAGCTTGTTCCAATCTTCGGGAGACGGAATCGCAATGCCTTCGAACAATTGCTTGACCTTCTCCGTGGAAGGGCGGTAATCGGTCTCCAGGTAACGATCGAAATAAGTTCCCTTGGCGTATTCGGAACGCTCGAATCCTTGGAACGTCACTCCTGTATCCCTTGCGATTTCCATGCTTTTCTCCAACGAATGGAAGTTCATCATCATGAAGAACGTGCGGACGAAATCGCGGGCTTCCGCGCTCTCGTATGCGATCTTGTTTTTGGCCAAGTAACCATGAAGGTTCATCGCGCCCAGCCCTACGGAATGCAGCTCCGCATTCGCTTTCGCCACGCCGGGAGCGTTCGCTACCGTCGTCATGTCGCTAACCGCGGTCAATGCGATGATTCCTTCGTGTACCGATTCTTTGATTTTGCGAAGGTCCATGACGTTCGCGATGTTCAAAGAAGCGAGATTACAGCTGATGTCTCTGCGGATCGTATCCGGTTCGTAGTAATCGCCGATCTCCGACGTCTCTTGCAGCTGGAAAATTTCCGTGCACAAGTTCGACATCTTGATGTTGCCCAAATCTTTAAGCGCGTGGGCGCCGTTAGCGTTGGACTTGTTCATGATATAAGGGTAACCCGACTCCAATTGGGTCGTGGCGATCTTCGAGAGCATGTCGCGCGCGCTCAAGACGACTTTCTTCTTGACGCGATCGTCGGCCAGAAGCGTTTCGTACATGGAGTCAATATCCAGATCGTCCAGATGCACGCCGTAAGCTTTGAACACCGTATATGGCGCGAACACGTGCAATGGCTCGTTTTTCTCCGCCAATTCATAGAACTTATTAGGCACGATCAAACCGATCGAAAGCGTCTTAAGGCGAGTTTTCTCATCCGCGTTTATTTTCTTGCTGTCGAGGAATTCCATGACGTCCCAACCGAAGATATTGTAATATCCGGCTCCGGAGCCTTTGCGTTGGCCCATTTGGTCCGCGTAAGAGAACGCGTCTTCCATCAACTTAAGCACGGGCATAATGCCTTTCGCCGCGCCTTCCACGCCTTTGATTGACTCTCCGCGACCGCGAATCTTGGACAGGTTCACCGCCACGCCGCCGCCGATCTTCGATAGCTGCATACAGGTTCCGATTCCGTAGTTAATCGAATTAAGCGAGTCGTCCATCTCCAATAGGAAACAGGAAACCATCTCTCCGCGCCGGCTTTTGCCTGCGTTCAGGAAAGTCGGGGTCGCGGGCTGCACGCGCTGCTCCATCATGGAAGCCGTCAAGGAACGGGCTACGCCGTAATCTCCTCTAGCGAGATGCAAGGCCACGATAGACACGCGATCCGGGAAATGCTCCAAAAACTTCGTTTTATCGTCGGTCTTCACGGCATAGTCCGTATAGAACTTGGAAGCGGCCATGTAAGACTTGAATTGAAAGCGGTAACTGTGGGCCAGCTCGTAAATATCTTCTACCTCTTGTTTGCTGTAGTTTTCATATACATTCTCGTAGAAGTTGTTGTCCACCATATATGTGACTTTCTCGTTGGTCGAAGCGAAGTGGATGCTCTTGCGGTTGACGTCGGCCATAAATTCTTCTACGGCTTCGCGGTCCTTATCCAATTGGAAGAAACCTTGCGGATCTCTTTGCATTAATAGATTGTTCAGTTCAATATGACGCAACTGCGCGCACCTCCTGTACGAATCGTTCTACGTCCCGCGTCGTGCCGGACAGTTCGAATTTGCTAATAACGGGGACACCGTACATCTCCGAGATGCGATCGGCGCTGAGCGCGAATCCGTCTCCCCAATTCCGATTACCGCTTGCGGAAACGCCCTTCAATCTGTCATGGTTTCTTTTCAGGAAAGACATGACCTTCTCCGGAACCTGGCCGAAGCCGGTTGTATATGTAACGAGAATGAAGTTCTGATCGACATGCATCGAGTCCTCGATCTGGATTGCGGGAAGCTTTAATTTATCTATGAACCTCCGAACATTGCCAGTCTTCGAATCGTATACGATCAACATTGAACCCATTCTCCTTCCGCGCATTAAACACAATATGTATAGCCACTTGTTATAATTTAGCTCAATATATTGTATGTGTCAAGGTGACGCAGGACCTATTGCAAATCTCTTTTTTATTGCTTAATTCCATGCAACAAATGCCGCTCCGCAAGCCTTGACGACGAAAAAAAAGAAGACTGCCGGAGTAGGCAACCCTCTCATTTCCGTTCTAAATACACTAGATGTTGACTCAATGAAAAGCGGATAAAGCCGGACGATTAAGCTTCTCCTGAAGCAACTCCAATACCCCAATGCTCGGTAGCGGCGGACTTCCGAAATACCCCTGCATCTCGTCGCATCTGTGGGAACGAAGAAAGTGAACCTGGTTCACGGTCTCTACCCCTTCCGCGATTACCTGCAGCTGCAAATTGTGTGCCATCGCGATAATAGCCGCCACGATCGCCGCGTCGTTCGGGTCTTGTTGGATATCCCTGACGAACGAGCGATCGATTTTGAGGCGCGCGATCGGCAAGCTTTTCAAATAGTGGAACGAACTATATCCGGTGCCGAAATCATCGATGCTGATCGTCACGCCCAAATCAGTTAGTTCTTTCAGGCATTGGGTTGCGCGTTCGACGTCCATCGTCATGCTTTCCGTAATTTCCAGCTCCAAGTACTTGGCGTCAAGCCCCGTCTGCCGCAAGATCTCCGATACCTTGTCATTCAGATTGCGTTGGGAGAACTGTCTCATGGACAGATTTACGGAAACCGGAATTTTCGGCATGCCCGCATCCTGCCATTCCTTATTCTGGCGGCAGGCTTCCTCGATGACCCAATCTCCCAGCGGCACGATGATGCCGCTCTCTTCGGCCGCAGGAATGAATTCCCCGGGAGGGACGAGGCCGCGTTCCGGATGATTCCAACGGATTAAAGCCTCCATCCCGACAATCTGGCCCGAGGCCAAGTCGTATTGAGGCTGATAGTATAACAGAAATTCTTGGTTCTGCAGCGCTTTGCGCATCTCATGCTGGATGGTGAGCTTATTCAGGGCAATTGGATCCATATCGCTCACATGGAGCATATACCCGTTCTTGCCGGTTTCCTTGACCCGATGAAGGGCCGTATCCGCTCTTTTGAGCAGTGTAGCCGCGTCGTCCGCGCAACTGTCGCATACGGCGACGCCGATGCTTACCGTTATGTATACCGGCACGCCGTTTAATTCGAAAGGCTCTTCCAGCACGGACATCATCTCGTCCAGACGCGCGTTCACGTCTTCATCCTTCTGATGAAGATCGAAACAAGCGGCGAACTCGTCCCCTTCCATGCGGGCCAGATCTCCCGGTTCGGTCATGCCGCGGCTTAGCCGCTCCGCGATCTGCAGCAACAGCATATCCCCGAAATCCCTGCCGAACGAGGCGTTCACCAATTTGAAATGATCGACGTCCAAGTAACATACGGCTATACGGCTGCCGTTTCCCTGCGCCGCCTTTAATTTCTCCTCCAGCCGATTCGTGAAAAAACGGCGATTAGGCAAACCCGTCATATCGTCGTAATAAGCCATATAGCGAATGCGTTCCAATGAACGTTTGCGGTCGCTGATGTCTTGGATGAACACGAGAATGCCGATCGTCTTGTTCCTTCTAACCAACGGCGAAGTGTGTATATTCAAATCCATGGAATGTCCTAGCTTATGGACGATCTTGATCTCTTGCGAGCATTTCTCCCCTTTAAGGGTTCTATGGAAAATTTGACGCGTGATTTCTTGGGACTCCCGGTCGACCATCGTCGCGAACGGCTGACCCGTCATCTCGACTTTGCTGTATCCTACGATATCCGAAGGGTCGCGATTGATATCGATAAACCTTCCTTGACGGTCAATAACCGCAAAAGCTATCGGGCTGTTATCGTAAAGAGAATCCAATAATTCCAATTGATAAGAGGGACCGGAAGACGATCTCGAGTTACGTCTGCGGTCGAGCAACCTGCCCAATGAAACGGCACCCGCGGTCAAAGCTGCGCCGGCGGCAAACGTCGCCAGCCAAAGTCCATTATTAGACCATCCGTTCACTAGGCTACGTCCTTCCTCCGCATTGGGAAATCATTCTAAGGAATCATTTCTTTATTATAGAACAATCTCGGACGTTGTATAGCGTTTTCCTTTTTTTTCTCGCAAAAACGCGAAACGATAAAGGAATTTATCGACCCTTTGTCTAATATGTCGAGAGAAGCATTACGGCTTCTTAGCCGAACGGGCGGCTAAAGCCACGCAGATCCATCCTGCGATAAAAGAGACTCCGCCGATCGGCGTAATCGCTCCAAGCACTTTCACGTCGCTAAGGGCGAGAGCATAGAGACTTCCGGAGAACAGCACAATGCCGATAAGGAGTAGTCTTGCCGCCCATATCGCAAGCTTAGGGTTGGGCAGGCGCTCGATCAACAGAGCAATCAGCAATAAGCCGACGGCATGAAACATATGATATTGAACGGCGGTATCGTACACGTCAATGGCATCCGCGGACAGCTTGTCCTCCAGCATATGCGCGCCGAACGCGCCGAATGCGACCGATAACATCGCGGTGAGGGCTCCTATTTTTACATACTTGTTCATATGGGTGTTCCTCCTGGCAATTGATTTTCGCAACTGTACCTATCATAACTTTAATGAGGTGGAAAGTCATGAACGAGCAACACGATAATCATGAACAATTTGTTAACCGGAATATCTTCTCCCCTAGCCACGACCAATCCCATGTTCCCTTAAAGCATAGCGGGCTCGGTATCGCGTCCTTCGTGCTCTCGCTCGTCAGCATTGCTTCCTTCATCATCCTATCGATCGTTATCTTTACCTTAATCGCCAATGCGATCGATTTTACGGCGATCGTGGACGAGAACGGAAACCGATTAATGTCCGATGAAGAACTCGTAGACAAAATCCAGCCTTACGTCGGCTACATGATTCTATATCCGTTATTGCTTGTCCTTGTGGTAATCGGACTGATTATCGGTATCGTCGCCTTGGCCAAACCGGGCTACAAGAAAGTATTCGCCATTTTGGGCACCGTTTTTAATGGCATTCCTCTGTTGCTGGTAGCCCTGTTTATACTGATCGGATTAGTCTCGATGTAACGAAAAGGGGGCCTAGCCCCCTTTTTCTTCATTTAAAGCCGCTGCTTGGATCGCCTTTTGCTGGAATACGGGGATGGATAGCAAACAAATCACCGTGACTCCGATAATTAGCGCGAACCCCGTCCCCCCCATATCCTTCAAAGGCAAAGTCAATCCAAGCAATACGCATCTAGTCGCGACAAGCAGCCCTTCCCTCCATACGAGGAACGACGTCAGGCTGACGGGGCTTGCATGGTGAATAAACCTGAACTGCTGTGCGTTCCACACAGTCGTAAAATAGAACATGCCGATGGAAGTAAGTAAATTAGACAGGATTAACGCGGCCGGGTGCCGGAACAGCACGATGATAAAGCCGACGGCCAGCAGCGACATTCCGATCCATAACCAGCGCATTTCGTCCAGCTTGATTTTCCGGTACATCCATAATCCCAGCAAAGAACAGCAAGTATACACCATGTTCAGCAAGGCGATCAGCAGTTTGTCTTGCGTTACGCTGAACGTAAACAACAACGTAAACAAATTCTGAAACTGCATGAATATTCCCGCCGTCAACAAGGACAACAAAATCCACTTGGAGCCGGGACGGCCGAATGCCGTGCGGAAGCGAAACTTGACCGCCGGCTCGGGAGAGTTGCTCATCCTGTCAGCCAACGAAATCTTGGGCATGAACGCCGAGAAGGCGAGCATCACCGCGACGAAGATGAGCATAAGGCCGAACGATCCCGCGTACCCTTGCCAATCGATGACCTTGGCGGACACGAACGGAACGGCCATCGACAGTACTTGCGAGATGACCATCATCGTAGCGAAGTACGGCGCGTACTCGCTTCCCTTGCCTCTCAGTGCGATGCTTAAGTTCTGCGAAGCTTGCGAGAACCCGAACATGGCTCCGACGGGTATGCCTAGAATCAGGATCCACAAGATCCGGTTATCCAGCTCCGCGGACACCAGATACATGAAAGCAGCGGCTCCGCAAAGCGCGGAAACCGCCAGTGGCAAACGTATGGAGAACCGGGCGAGCAACTTGGCCGTAATGGCGAACGAAATCCCCCAGCTAATAAACATCGACATATTATAGAGGGATACTTCGGCAATGGAATGGCTGTGCTCCCAAATATACAGATTAACGAAAATCCCGATGTAGATCGCGATAATCGAACTGATCGCATTCATGACCAGCAATTTGCGCATTTCCTTAGACAAATGCCGCTACCCCCGCATGATGACCGCCCTTATTTGACCGCGCCCGCGGTAATCCCGCTCGCGATCTGACGCTGAAAGAAAATGTACAAGACCAATACCGGTACAATCGTAAAGAACAGTGCCGCGAATAGAGGTCCCCATTCCGTGCGATATTGCATTTCGGCTTGCATAATGCCGATTTCGACCGGAAGCGTATATTGGGCGGGATCGTTGACCAAAATCGTTCCGACGATGTACTCATTCCAAATGTTAAGCACATTGATGATGGCGATCGTGATCAACCCCGGCTGCGATAACGGAAGCATAACCTTAAAGAACGTTCCATAATAGGAAGCGCCGTCTACGATTGCCGCTTCCTCCAACTCCTTGGGCAGAGATTTGAAGAATCCCACGAGAACGAATATCCCGAACGCAAGCACGCTCGATGCGTATACGACGATCAAGCCCAGCTTCGTATTGATAAGATGCATGGAGTTCATCAAGAAAAATAGCGGAATCAACGCGAGCACGAACGGGATCATCATAGATGATATATATAGAAGATATAAAGAATTGCTTCCTCTGAACTTGTATCTAGCGAGCACGTACGCCGTCGTAGCCGACAACAGCAATCCCAATAAGGTAGAACCCGCGGTAACGACTATCGAGTTAAAGAAGTAAGTGTTGAAATTGTATTTCTCCCACACGTAAGAGAAGTTCTCCCATAGTAGCGGGAATTCGGGCAAAGACCAAGGGGCGTTGAAGAAAAATTGCTCGTTGTCCTTCAAGGCGTCCAGCAATGTCCAAAGGAGCGGATACAATACCGAAATTCCCCACACGATCAGAATAGCATAAAAGAATAACTTAACGACCGGATTTCTAATTCCTATTTTCATCTCGATATCCCTCCTAGCTCATCTCGACGGTTTCATGACGCATTAACCGTTGAAGAACGATCGTCGTAATTAGCGACAGGACCAAGATGACAAACCCTATCGAAGCACCGTAGCCGAAATGGTATTGCCTGAATGCCATTTGATACAAGTAGGAGCCCATAACCTGCGTGCTATTATCCGGTCCGCCTTGGGTCATGATCCAGACGATGACGAACGATCCGTTCAAAGTCGTCATCATGATGTTAAGAACCGATACTTTGATCTGCTCCCAGACAAGAGGAACCGTGATGTTCCAGAATTGCTTCCATTGGCCGGCGCCTTCGAGGCCGGCTGCCTCGTAGTAGGATGCGGGAATGCTTTGAATTGCCGCGATCAATAGAATCATGTAAAATCCGATACCCGCCCAAATCGCCGGAGGCAACAGCATCCATATCGTGTGCGATGTAAAACCGAGCCAAGCGATCGTGACTTGCTCTTTCGTAAACAGCGAGAGAAACGCGTTCAGAAATCCGATTTGCGGATTATATATGAAATTCCACAATACGCCGATGACGACGACGGAAATTACGTTCGGAATGAAGAAGATCGACCGGAAAAAGCCGGCCATCCTGAAGCCGAAACGGGTG
Source organism: Cohnella cholangitidis (assembly GCF_014107495.1). GTDB lineage: Bacteria > Bacillota > Bacilli > Paenibacillales > Paenibacillaceae > Cohnella > Cohnella cholangitidis. Next base: position 4,953,219 of record NZ_CP041969.1, on the reverse strand, counting down.
AGCGCAACCGCGAAGAAGGTAGCTAGAACCATAATGCCGACTACTTTGCCCGCCACGAGAAAATAATCGTTGCCGATCGCTCTCCAGATGATCGGATCATGAAACATTTCCTTGAAATTATCGAAGCCGATAAACGTTTTGTGTTCCGACATCCCCGACCATTCGAAAAAGGAATAATACAACCCTTGTACGACCGGATAGATCGTAAATACGCCGAAAAATACAAGAGTAGGAAGGATGAATGACGCGATAAAAATGTTTCGTTGCCACTTGGCCGTTCCTGAGTTCATAGTTGCCCTACCGTCCCTCCAAGGAAATTCGCGAAGGATGACCGCGGCTTCCGCCCAGGTCACCCTCCGCTTTTAGCTTATTGAAGCCTCTATTATTTGCTGACTTTTTTAGCGACTTCGGAGACGCGCTCGATCCACTCTTCAGGCGTAATTTTGCTGATCGTGAGAGCTACGGTCGCATCGTACATAGCGTTCTCGACGTCTTGGTTGAATGCGAAGAACGGAATGACGACCGTGTTGGAATCCGTAAGGAATTTAGCTGCGTCCTTAACGAAGTTAGGCGCTTTGGAGCTGCTGATATCGCCTTTGATGTTCGATGGAGCGCCGCTCAATTCGGCGAATTGGGAAGCTTGGGCTTTAGAGAACATGAACGCCAGGAACGCTTTCGCAGCTTCCGGGTTTTTCGCTTTGGCCGCGATCCCTACTGTAGCCGTACTTGTGTTAGCGATGACTTTTCCGCCGGCAGCTTGCGTAACGGAAGGAATGAAGCCGAAGTCGAAGCCTTCCGGCACGTCTTTGGACATTTCGTTAGGCAGCCACAGTCCGTTCGGGATGAAGGCGTCTTTGTGTTGCAGGAACAGCATTTGCGAATCCGTGTGGTTGATTTGTACGGATGCTTTGTCGATGAATCCTTTGTCGCGAAGCTCGACGATTTGGTTCAAGCCCGCGAGTACCGCCGGGTTGCCGAAAGCGTCAGCCTTGGATTCGCTCAAGTCTTTGATAATATTGATGTCGTTGTTGTTAGCCGAGACGATAGCCGGATACAAGAGCGAGCGGAGAATGTAGTACGGATATTTGCCCGTGTGAATGAACGGCGTAATTCCGTCCGCTTTGACTTTCTCGCTCGTCGCAAGGAAGGATGCCCAGTCTTTCGGCTCTTCCCAGCCTTTGTCCGCGAACAATTTCTTGTCCCAGAAAATACCCCATGCATTCAGAACAAGCGGAATATCGTAGATTTTGCCGCCGTCGTATTGTTGCGGAGCTTGAGCCATCAAGTCGATAATTTTCTCGCCGTCGGCATTCGTAGCCGTGCTGATCCAGTCCGTCAGATCCAACAATTGGCCGTCTTCGACCATTTGGCGGTTAAACAATTCAGGTCCGTCGATGTATACGAAATCCGGCGGAGTTCCGCCGATCCAGCGCGGTTTCATTTGCTCGTTGATTTTCGGTCCGGCGCTTTCTTTAATATTCAAATCCGGATTCGCGGCTTTGAAATCGGCAATGACCTGTTTCCACCACTTGTCTCCGTATCCGCCAACGAAATATTGAATTTCGAAATCCCCGGTCAACTTAACCGCGTTGTCCGTCGACTCGGATGCAGGCGCGCTTGCCGATTCGGTAGCTGCCGGCTTGGATGCGGCAGGCGAATTGGACGCCTCTTCCTTGTTCGATCCGCATCCCGTTAGCGACACGGCCGCCAAAATCGTCGCGATGCCGAGCGCTGCAAACTTTTTCTTCATGCTCATTAAAGCAAACCCTCCCACGAATAATGTTTTTATACGCACTTTATCTTGGAGCCCGCAAGCAAGCTCTAGCGCTTGAATCCATCATAGAATGGGAGGGCGGAAGTCTCTATCGAATATCTTCCACGAATTCTTTGTTTTCTTCTTTATCGTATTTACATACTCATCATGCTCACGCTCTCGTTACTGTTTCTGCTCCACTCCTTCTCCCCGCCCCTACTTTCCTCACTGGTCGGCTTCCTCTCTACCTCCTCTACCTTCCTCTTTCCTCCCCCCTCGCCCCTACTTCTTCCCCACAATCGACTATCTCCCCCTCGAAGCTTCCTGAGCCATCTGCATACATCGCCAAATTAATAGATGTGTGCAGATGACTCAGGGAACTAAAAATGAAGAAGTGCAGGTTATAATTCTCTCATTTTATGGAAATTCCATTGATAATAGAACACATGTTCTGTAAAATGAAAATAGAAACAAATGTTCGTGAAATGGGAGGGTGAACTTGATGTTGTCCATTCGGAAATTCATAGAACGATTTCCCGACGAGAAAGCTTGCCGAGAATATCTCTTCCACGTACGTTGGCCGCGAGGGTTCATCTGCACGAAGTGCGGAGAGAGTAAATACAGCGTGATTTACACGCGGAATTTGTTCGAATGCGCCTATTGCAGAACCCAAACCTCAACCACATCGGGAACCGTCATGCACAGGACGAAGTTGCCGCTTCGATATTGGCTGTTTACATTCTACTGGGTAGGCTCGGGAGTTCGGTGTTCAGCGCGGAAAATCGCCAAGACGCTGAAGCTTAACTACAGAACGGCATTGCTCTTGCTTCACAAAGTGCGACACGCAATGTATAGAGCGGAGTTCGACGGGCTGTACGCCTTCTGGCTGCCGAACAAGCCTGGGTTCCCGCCTATCGTGAAGAGAGCGAAGCTTAGAATGCTAAAGAAGGCGGAAAATTTCATCCGCAAGCATTACCGACGTATCGCCGAGCGAAGCAGACATAGCTATTTCAGCGAATACCGCTTCCGAAGCATCCATCGGAACCCAATCCAATCGATAGAGAGGCTGATCGCGAGCGGCGCTACTACCGTATATACGATCAATGAATATAGAACTATGAATTACAAAGGTCCGTACGACTGAGCTCGTGGGGGAAGTGGCGAATAGGAACGGGGTTAAGGCATTCGCCTTAACCCCTTAAGGTAACTATGGTTAGCGGCCGCTCTTCGATTCGGCGAAATGCTGAAGTTTATCTAACGCGGCTTGCGGGGTGGTGTGCTCGTAGAGGACTGCGTCGCCCATTTTGCGAGCGTAATCCAAGACGGCCTGCCAAGACGGTTCTTGAACGGGGTAAAACTTTGCTTTGCTAAGCGCTTCGAGGCTGCTCTTCATATTTTCGTCATCCGTAGATAAGCGGGCGCCAACCGTCGTTGTCACGGGAAGGAAACCTTCCCGTTTCACCATTTCCTCGTAATTCGAATCATCGTACAGGAAGTCCAGAAATTTGGATAACGCTTCTTTGTTCGTATGGTCCGTTTTGAAAGAGACAAGCACGTCATGTACCCCGAAGGTGATCGGAGGCGTCCCGTCCTTAACCGGAATCGGTCCTACACCCCAATTCAGCTTCGGAAACTCCTTCGGTACGACCGTCGAGAAATAGTTGCCGGATATCATCATTCCCAGCTCGCCGTTGCCCAGAATCCGCTGCTTCTCGTCCCTTGTCGTAATAGTCGGTTCCGGATCCGTTAATCCTTGATCGAACAATTCCTTAAGGAAGGTCAAGCCCTCCACGTTCGCAGGCGAGTTAATGGTCCATTTGCCGTCCTTCGTCCACGTTCCGCCTGATCCGTAGAAAACGTATGATAAATAAGCATGCGTTTCGTTGTCCGTCAAATCTACGCCAAACCCGTCCGCTTCTCCGGTAGCTTTGATTTTACGCGCCGCTTCCTTTAACTCGGACCAAGTTTGAGGCGGAGCCGTAATCCCTGCCTTCCGGAACAGCTCCTTGTTATAGTACAATTGCCGAACCGTAGCCACGTAAGGAAGGGCGTATTGCGTCTCGTTTATCCGATCCATTTCTAGTAAATTAGGATACAGCTTGTTCGCTAATTCGGGAGAAACGATTTCCCGGAAATTGTTAAGATGGCCGTCTTGCGCAAAATGGGCGTATACGTTCGTGTTGAGCAAATCGGGCGGTTGGTTCTTGCTGATCATCGTCGTATAGATTCCGTCAAGGATGTCCCAATTCGCCACTTGAAGCTCGACGTCGATCAGAGGGTTCTTCAACTCGAATTCCTTCACTAGTTTCTCCAGGAGCGGTTTCGTCTCCGTGCTGTATTCGGATGCGACAAACCGAATTAACGCCCTTTCTTCTTTCGGGGCGACCGTTGGCTCCGTGCTTGATTTCATGCAAGCGGATAGCGTTAACGGAATGAGAAGACCGGTTACGGCTCCGAATCGTATGATCGAGTGGCGGAACTTAGATTGCATGGGTCTATTCGCTTCCTTCCAAATGGTAATTACTTATTGTTGATGAACGGGAACAAGAGCTTTTGGTTTTCCGGGGTATACATATTTTCTCTGGTAATCACGTTCGATTCGATATAAGTAATGGGGTCGACGTTGTCGCCATCTATGAGTTTAAGCGCCGTTTTTACTCCTAAATACCCCATATTAAAAGGCTTCTGAACGATTGCCGCCTTCAACGTGCCGGCTTCAAGCAACTGAATCTCGTCGACCGAGCTGTCAAATCCGATCAGGGACATGGCCCCTGCCCTTCTCTGCTCATGCAATAATCTGGCTACGCCAACCGTCGCCGATTCGTTCAACGTGATAAAAGCATTAAACGGCTTGTCTTCGGCCAGTAACTGCTTGGCAATCTCGTAGGCTTTGTCTTCGGAATTGTCCGCATAGTACACTCCGAGAACGCTGTTCGGGTAAGCATCCAAAGCTTGCTTAATCCCCGATAATCTCTCCGACGAAATTTTCGAGTCCTCGTCATCGCTTATGATCGCTACGGTCGGATGACCTTTCGTTGCGGTAGCAGTCGTTCGTCCCGCGAGAGTGCCCGCCTCTATATGGTCGTTAGAGACCAGGACGGGAACCGGCACCAACTCCAGCGGCGTATCGATGATAACGAGCTCGATTCCGGCGTTTCTTGCTCTGGAAAGGATCTCGGGCATCCGATCGTTCATGATGGGAGCTAACACAATCGCATCGGGCTTGCCCTCGACGGCAGCTTCCAGAATACGAATCTGATCGTTGGCGTCATTCTCCTGAAGCGGACCTACTACGTTAAGCTCCACTCCCATTTCCTTCGCCGCCGCTTCCGCGCCCTTATTCACGGCTTGCCAGAAATCCAAGCGGACGTTAAGCGACTTAAGAATAACCGTCACGCTTTTCTCCCGATCCGACACGCCGGAAAAGATTTTGTAATAAAACATGGAATATATCGCTGCCACACAGACGGACAGGATCAACCAGATTCTAAACCTCCTCATGCGCATGAGCCTGCTCCCTCTACTCCAATTTTGGTATCGTGATCGTCACGCAGGTGCCTACCTCGATCTCGCTGCGAATTTGAATGCCGTAATCATGGCCGAAATAAAGCTTGATCCGTTCATTGACGTTACGAATGCCGATCCCTTGGTTGCGAGTATCTTGTTCACCGTTGACGCGGATTTTCCCCAACTGTTCCGGCGTCATCCCAAGCCCGTTATCCTCGACTTCGAATACGATCTGTTCATTCGCTTCTCTGCCGCGGATCGTAATCCGTCCGTCTTCTATTCCGTACATGTTGCGAATGCCGTGATAGATTGCATTTTCAACGAACGGCTGCAGCAAGATTTTAAGAGTTTTATAGGAGAGGATGGACTCGTCGATATCGATGACATAATCCAACTCTTCTTCGTAGCGCATCTTCTGTATGAGCAAATAGTTGGTTATGTGTTCGATCTCTACCCGGATCGGTACGAGTTCTTGATCCTTCGTGATGCTGGCACGGAACAGCTTCGCCAACGCGGACGTCATAAGCACGACTTCCTCGTGTTGCTTCTGCTCCGCCATCCACACGATGGAATCCAGCGTATTGTATAAAAAATGCGGATTGATCTGCGATTGAAGCAGCAGAAGTTCGCTCTTGCGTTTATTCTCCTGATTATGAATCATTTCCTCCATAAGAAACTTCGTCCGGCTGACCATGAGATTAAAGGATCGGCCCAATTGCCCGATTTCGTTCATCTCCCCGATCTCGGTCTGAATATCGAAGTTCCCTTTTTCCACTTGTTTCATGTCCGACTGCAAATCTTTGATAGGTTTCGATAGACGGTGCGACAGCCAAACCGATATCAGCAAAGAGATCGTCAACCCGCATAAGGAATAGAGCAGGATGGAATTTCTTAGTTCGTCTTTGCTTGCGATCAAATCGTCCGTAAAAGCCACCCCGGCGATTTTCCAACCGAAATTCGTATCCTGAACGGAATAGATTCGTTTGCCTTCCCCGTCTTTCGCGATGAACGAGCTGCCGCTTGATGCTTGAACCACATCCGAAATCCGTTCTTTGCGAAGCTTGCTGTCGATCAGTTGCTGCTGCGGATGGTAGACGATGTTGCCGTTATTGTCGACGATAAAAAGGTAGCCCTTCTTGCCCAAATTAATATTGCTGCAGATGTCGTTGATGACGCTCAGGTTCAGGTCGACGAGAAACACGCCTTCCGCGGTAATGCCGTCCGTGCTCTTAAGCTCCCGGCTCAACGATACGACCCAGCGGTATTCGTTCTGAATAATATTCTGTACGTGAGGAGCGGATATTACGGATTTGCCGCCTTCGCTCTTGGCCATCTTATACCAGGCCTGCTCCTGCAGATTCGCGTTCGGATTCAAGTTCGTTATACGCCTGTCCGAGACGAAACGTCCGTTATATCCGAACACCATAATGGACGCAATGTCGTTGCGGGTATACAGGATCGCCTGAAACAAGTCGGAAATCCGTTTCTCGTACGTACGGCGATTTTCCGGGCTAATGAAGCTGTTATCGGAAATATAATACTTAACGTCTTTGTTGGTCATAGCGAGCAAAGATATATTTTCCATGTTATCGACGTAGGATTGGATGTTCATATTCACTTGCTTAATGATTTCCTCGATATACCCTTTGGAGTTTCTCTCGACGGCATCCACGGACACCTGGTAGCTAACCAAGCTCGTCAGAACGATCGCCGCCAATATTAATAGAGAAAACGCCAATGATATATTCGACTGTATGCTTTTCAAAGGAAACAACGGAATGCGGATAGCGCGGTCTCTTGGCATTTTAGGCTCCGCTCTCCTTTATTTGTTTTTCCCGGTAATCCTTTGGCGTCATGCCCGTATGCTTCTTGAATAAAATGCTGAAATAGTTCGGATCCTTATACCCGACTTGTTCGGCGATCTCGTAGAATTTAAGCGTCGTGTTGTGCAGCAGCTCCTTCGCCTTGCCGATTCGCACCCCGGTCAAATATTCGATGAACGTCTCCCCGGTGTGCTGCTTGAACACGAGGCTGAAATAACTCGTGCTCATGAGCACGTAACGGCACAAGTCCTGCAGCGACATTTTCTCGTTCGCGTAATTCGTTTCGATGTACTCTACCGCGCGGTGGATTTGCATATTCGTTAGATGGCTGCGATTGTCCGCAATCATCGAAATAACCGAATGCACCACTTCTTTTAACCATGCTTCGACTTCATCCAACGTTTTGAATTTGTACACGTCCATTAGCTTCATCTGCCGATCGAACGAAGCTTCTTGGTCATGTACGACCAGTTCCTGGATCGAATTCATCAGAGAAAGCACGACCTTCTGCATTTGGAGAAAACACGCTTCGATCGGGGCTAACGAATGCTTGAGCTCGGCTACCCCGTTCTCGATCAATTGATAGGCGTCCTGGATAGACCCCGTCTTCACCGCGGAAGCGAGCTTGCGATCCCAATCCAGATTGGGCGGCATTGGGTTTGAAGATTTGCCTTCCATATCCAAAATGCTAAGCACTCTGTTCTTGCCTTGTAAAAACCGATAATCCAGCACGGACAAAGCACTCTTATAAGACAGCGGCAGTTGTTCGACATTGGCGCACGCTCGCCCGATGCCGATCGTGACCGTGAATTTCAAATATTTCTCGATATGGTACCGAACTTGCTCCGCAAGCGAGAACACCTGCTCATACAGCAAGCTTTCGTTGTCCTGCCCGGAAACGATCGCGACAAGCCGCTCTTCCCTTGTGCGAAAGAAGAGGGCGGTATCGCCTTCGAGCGTTTCTTTGAAAATATCAAAAGCCGCAAAGCGCAAAAACTCGGCATCGTGTTCGTACGAGAGAAGCTCCCGATCCCCGAAATCGTCGATATCGACTACCATGACGAGATAGAGCGGCGAAATAGGAGGAATGCCGAAATACGCGAACCGCTCCGCGATCTCCGCTCTGCCAAGCCCTACGGCTACAAGCCGTTCTAGAAACCGCTCTTTGAGCAGCGGAAGGCTCTGGTTGAGCTGGCTCGTAAGCCGGCTTAAATCCTCGCGACGTTTCGTTTCTTCGTCCATTTCCGCTTTGACGCGGTTGAGCAATGCGCGAATTTCTTGGGCGGTGATCGGCTTCAAAATAAAATCCGACACTTTTAACCGGATCGCTTGTTGCGCGTATTCAAACTCGTCGAAACCAGTTAAAATGATAATCTTGATATAGGGATACTGAGCGGATATTAACCCGGCTAACTCCAATCCATCCATGAAGGGCATGCTGATGTCCGAGATGACCAGCTCCGGCCGATGCTGCTCGATCGCTTCCCAAGCCTCCCGGCCATTCGCGTAATCTCCTATTAATTCAAAGCCGTGCTCCTTCCAGTCGATCGTGTTTTTTAATCCGTTCCGGACTACCGCCTCGTCGTCGACGATGATGGCTTTGTACATTGGAGTTCCTCCTGCCGCACTCAAAAGTATAAGCGCTATAACATTATCAATTATGCCTCATAACTCGCTAGCTTACAAAGAAAAAAAAGAAACCGCTCGGTAAGCGGTCTCTCTTTTACGCTGATTATAAACCTGTCTATTCGACGATTCGAAAAGCCGAATACGATCCGGGGCTTAAGCGGATTTCCCATTCCGTGTTCCCGGTCTCTGCGTTGTGGCGATATAAGCGCGGAGGACGCGCGCCCGCAAGCGGGATCAACCGACATCTTGCCGGAATGCCGATCCACCATGATTCAGGATCCGTACGGAACGACTCTAAGATAAACGTACTATTCTCATAAAGGAAAAGACTTGCCCCAGCCTTACCCTCCAGCTGCATTGGCAGGTGATCCGCTAACGTTTCGCGAAGCTCGTTAAGAATCGGAACCGGAAGCTTAGCCAAATCCGCGAAGTTATCCGGAATAACGAGCGTGTATAGCGTGCCTTTCCCATAATGATCGTACATGAGAATCGGTATGTTGTTGTCTCCGTTAAAACCGACTATACGCTGCCAAGTCCCGTTCGTGGAGTAATCGAACACCGGATAACTTATCGCTTCCCCGTCCGCAAAGTCCCGGAACGTGCAAGAATCGGTTAGCGCGCCGTAACGACCGATCGATATTTTCTTGCCATTCGGACGGAGAGTCGTTAAATGCTCGATTCCCCGTCCTTGCATCGCTTCGACAAACCCCGATGTCATGACCACTTGACCGCCTGCTTGAACGTAGCTTTTTATTTTGCCGATTATTTCGTCGTCTTGAGCGGACGCCGCCGTTACAAGCACCTTATCATCTTCTCCCGGCTCGGGAAAACGAGGAGACGGCTCTAAAGGCAGGCCGAGCATGCCCAAGTAGTTGACGAGATGGTCCTCTCCTCTGGCATGGTGGGGATCGTAAACTTTAAGCCCGATCGGATTACCGATCTCCCCGGCCACCATGTCCAATTTATCTAATTGGAAACCAAGAGCGGGGACATACACGGAGTCCTTCAATAGTCCGTAACAGAACAGCGTAAGCTCCTTGGCTTTGCCGAATACCGTTAAATTCGCTTGCTCCAGATAGTAATCGACGTAAGTGCAGTCCAAGCTGTCGAACCAACCTCCTCCGTTAGCTCCGGGCTTCAAGCGCTCCATCCAACGTAGCAACGAGTAAGAAGCATAACGGGGAATCCTCTGCTGGCTGTTCGCGGGATTACGAGTCTCGGTACCGGTATAGATGCCGTCGAAAATGGCGGGCTGCTCTTCGGTGTTGTAGCCGGTTGCTTGATAGGATTCGATCCAGTTCGGATATTTAATGACTAGCTTGACTTCAGGATTGATCGCCTTAGCCGGTATTCTAATTAAGTTAACGGAAACGTCTACCATAAGTTCCAAGCGAAATCGTTCCCAAGTACTATCGCCTTTACGCTCCAAGCAATCGTCGCAAGCGCAATTCGTGAAGAAGAAATCATCGAATATGATTTCGTCGAATACGGAAGCGGCCGTCTCGACCTGCTCTTGAAACTTGCTTCGCGATTCCGGATCGGTATAGCATATCGAACCGAACAGACGGGAATATCCCGGACGATAGGACGCGGGCAACGTCGGCGTAATTCCGCCGGCGGTCTGAATGCCGCGCTTCTCGAAGAAGCGCTTCAGCTCCGTCAGACGTTCCTTGGAAAGGCTAATGTCGCCGCGATGATTCTCGATGTAAACTTTGGACAGCTTAAGATGCTTCTCCAAGAAGCTCATGTCTTCGCTCAGGCTATCTTCCGGGATGTTGGCGAGATCGGGGGCAGGGCAATAGAGAGCAAGCTTGAAATTCTCGTACTGTCGTATCATTGTGGATTTCCCCTTTTCGTTAAATGGTATCGCGATAATCCTGCGCGCGGAACAAACGTCCAGTCATTCCGTCGTTGTTTTGGAGTATCGGCATAATAGCGCCGGGCAACACCGTGTTTACGTGGTTATCGGCGCCGCTCCCCCCTAGTTCGGTTCGAAGCCAGCCCGGATCCAAACGATTGACGAGAACTCCCGTGTCCAGCAACGAGTAAGCCAAATCCTGCGTGTATTTGTCTACCGCTGCCTTCGAAGCGCCGTATGGCGCGAGCTCGGGCTGGTCTCTGATTCCGGAAGTGAGATTGACGATGCGACCGTAGCCTTGCTTGACCATCCCAGGAGCAAAAGCGTTGCATAACATAATCAGGCTATAGAAGTTTACCTGGAACAACTTCTTCCATTCCTCTTGCGCGAACTCGCCGATCGGTTTCGGCGGGGTGCTGATGGCCGCGTTATTATACAAAATATCCACTCCGTCAAACCGAATAAGTACGGACTGAATCAAGCGATTGGTCTCTTCCGGCGACGAGAGATCTCCTTCGACCGAGTGGGTATGTACCCCATATCGTTGCACCATCGCCACCGTGTCGGCGGCGTGTTCTAATTTACGAGCATGAACGATGACATTGCAGCCCTGTCCGGCCAGTCCTAACGCGATTTGCCTCCCTATTCCTCGGCTAGCGCCCGTTACAAGCGCCCATTTTCCATTAATAGATCCACTGCTGGTCATGCGCATTCCTTCTCTCCATAATGATCCCTATTTATTATAGTTCCGCCCGCGAATGCCCATCTACATACTACGGTGACCTATATAACACTTTCGTGACGCCCAAAAAAGAAGCCGCCCTTTCATCCAATCAATCGACAATGCTTGAACGATTAAATTTACGAATTGGGACTCATTGACAAGCTAGGCAAACCTATTAATGATAGATGTAATTCAGGAAACCGGTTTCAAAACTACGTCAAAGGAGGAAATACTCCGTGCGAGATAAGATCATCATTATCGATGATGACGTTAAACTCCGCATGCATCTAGCTCAATTCCTAACCCGACAAGGATATGAAGTCATCAACTCGTCCTATCAAGATCAACAAGCAATGGATCTATTGCGCTTCCATCACCCGGCGCTGATTGCTCTAGATATACCGACTCCCTGCGAATCTAACTTTGCCCTGTGCATCGACATTCGTAAATTCAGCGATATCCCCATCCTCTTCATGAGCCGCCATAACGACGATAGCATCAACATTTCCGCTCTTAGCTCAGGGGGCGACGATTTCATATCCAAGCCGTTCAACATGGATATTCTTCTCGCCCGAATCAAAGCGCTCATTCGCAGAGACAGACGCGCATTCCCGATTAACCAGCGTCATCTGTTACTGTTCCCTGATCTGGAGATCGATTTGCTAACCCAGAGCATCCGTTCCTATGGCCTGCAAGTTACGCTATCGCCGAAAGAGTTTAAACTCCTGGAAATACTCGCCAAAAGCCCGAATCGCGTATATCCTTCCGAAACTTTGTATGAACTGATATGGAATGACACTAAGCTAAGCGACATAAGAACCGTCATGGTTCACATTTATACTTTGCGGCAAAAAATCGAAGAGAACCCCCGCCAACCACGCTATATACATACCGTTAGAGGCGTCGGATACAAATTCAACGCGAAACTTTAACTGAACTTTAAAATCAATCGCTAAACTATTGCTAGTTGTGAAAACGTTTGCGCAACAAGGAGGATTGAGAAAACCGACTGGCAACTGGCATCATCCCAGTATGGGAGAAATTGCGAGCGCAGCTTACTTAAGGCTGCCTGGTAACGCACACATTTAGGAGGATCAATGGTTATGTTGAAAAGAAGTCGATTACTTGTTTTCAGTTTGTGCATCATCTGTTCCCTGTTATGGAGCGCAATGATTTTACCCGCTGGCAATATCGCTTTTGCCGATGCTCAGAGCGTAAGCGGCCCAACCGTCGAGCCTCCAACGTTCAGTTGGGACAACGCCAACGTCTATTTCGTTATGACGGATCGTTTCTACAACGGCAATACAAGCAATGACAATTCCTATGGAAGACCGAGATCAGATGCCTGGGGCAAAAATATTGGGACTTTCCATGGCGGGGACATTAAAGGTTTGACGAAAAAGCTTAATGAAGGATATTTCACCGAACTCGGTACGAATGCGATCTGGATCACTGCCCCATGGGAGCAGATGCATGGATGGGTCGGCGGAGGCACTGGCGGAGATTTCGCTCATTACGGGTATCATGGTTACTACGGACTCGATTTTACTTCGATGGATAAAAACATGGGAACGATTGAAGAAATGCGCGAATTCGTCGATCTCGCCCATTCGAAAGGAATCCGCGTCGTTCTCGACATTGTCTTGAACCATGTCGCCTATCGAACTCTGCAAGACATGGTGGAGTTAAACTATGGCGATACAGGCGGATTGTCAAGCACATGGACTCCTAACCAAAGCCAGAACCAGAACTGGCACACGCATAACGGAATCCTTAACGGCAACAATACGAGCGCATGGGCAGCTTGGTGGGGCAAGGATTGGATTCGAACCGAAAATACATCCGGGTACGACAATTGCGGCAACTCTAATACGACGCAATGCGTAGGATCTTTGCCCGATCTCAAGACGGAATCCACCAACAACGTCGGATTGCCCCCTGTCTTAAAAACCAAGTGGAATCGCGAAAGCACCGGCTTTGACAACTGGATCGTACCGGCCGCCAAGCCCTTTCGCAAAGATCTGAACATTCCGCCTAAAGACTACATGATCAAATGGATCACTTCATGGGTAGCGGAGTTCGGGATAGACGGATTCCGTGCAGACACGGCTAAACATATCGAGAAGGAACGTTGGGGGGAATTGAAGGCGCAAGCGAAGAGCGCCTTAATCCAGTGGAGGCAGAACAATCCGACGAAACCGGGCGCCGATTGGACCGATGATTTCTGGATGACGGCCGAAGATTTCGGACATGGACTTGGCAGAGACAGCTATTTCGACCACGGATTCGATTCGGTCATCAACTTTTCCTTCCAAGGGGAAAATATGGGTTCGTTAGAAAGTATCTTCTCGCGTTATGCCAACGATCTGAACGGAAATCTCCCTAATTACAATGTACTGAGTTACATTTCGTCGCACGATACGGCGCTATACAATCGCTCCAATCTCGTTCAGGCCGGAACGGCACTGCTGTTGCTCCCGGGCGCTGTACAAACATTCTACGGAGACGAAACGGCAAGGCCGCTAGGCGACGGAGGTTCTGACGATAAACAGGGGACCCGGTCGTCCATGAACTGGAGCAGCATCAATCAGGATGTTCTAACCCACTGGCAGAAGCTCGGACAATTCAGGAACAAGCATATGGCCATCGGAGCCGGAAGTCACAGCAAAATTGCCGATGCTCCTTATACCTTCTCGCGCGCCTATGAGAAAGACGACATTCTGGATAAGGTCGTCGTAGCCACGGGAGCTTCCGGTACGGTCGATATTAACGTGGGAAGCATGTTCCCGGACGGCACTACCGTTCGCGATGCGTACACTAACAGCGAAGCGGTTGTGTCAAACGGAAAAGCAAGATTTACCGCCGGCGCCAAAGGCGTTATTCTGATCGAGAATGTAGGCCCTAACTTGAAGTTCCCTGTATTAACCGCTTCCCCGGCGGGCGGCAAATTCAAAACCGCAACGACTGCCGTTACGCTTTCCGTGAAAAACGCGACGGCCGGCAAATATACATTGGACGGCAGCGATCCTAGCAACGGAATCGACTTCACGAACGGAACATCCATCGAGATCGGCTCGGATATGGCTATCAACGATACGAAAACTTTGAAAATGTACGCATTAAACGAGAATGGCGTTGGAACGAATTCCTATTCGTTCATCAAAGGAGATCCTAATGCCAAGCTTACGATTTACTACAAGAAACCAGCAAACTGGGGAACGCCTTCTATTTATTATTATGATACGGCACACAAACAATCAGAACCTGCTTGGGCTGCCTCTCCCGCTATGACCAGCGTCGGAGATGACTGGTACTCCTACACCTTCGATACGGCGGAAAGCGCCACGATCATGTTCAAGGATAACACCGGCAAACAAACGCCTGGCCAGGGCCAAGCCGGTTTCGCAAGATCGGAGACGAGTTGGTACGACGGCAGCGTCTGGCATGTCATTGATCCGCGGATAATCACAAAACCAACGCCGCCTGCAAATTTAATATCGACGGGCAAATCCGCCACTACAGTCTCGCTAAGCTGGCAAGCGTCAACAAGCACCTCGCCAATAACGGGGTACGATATTTATCGCGATAACGTAAAAGTGGGCTCTTCGTCAACAACCACGTACAAAGACACCGGTTTAACGGCAGAAACCGCGTACATCTATACGGTTACCGCGAAAAATCAATCGGGCGGAATATCCGATCCTAGCCAACAATTAAGCGTGACAACCGATCAATCGGGTACGATCGAAGCCCTAGTCACTATCTATTACAAAAAAGGATACCCTTCGCCTTTTATCCATTATCGTTCGGAAGGCGGCACATGGACACAACCACCAGGCGTACGGATGGAGGATTCAACCGAATTCCCCGGCTACGCCCAAATCACGATCGACCCTATGACCGCTACGAGAGTGGAAGCCGCATTCAACAACGGCAGCGGGACATGGGATAGCAACCAAACGAAGAACTATTTCTTTAATCTTGGCGATAACACATATACGCCTGGCACCAATGGCGCCGCAGGAACTGTTAAGCCAGGCAAACCGCCTGCAGTGCCTCAGGGCAACAAAGTAACGGTTTATTACAAGCAAGGTTGGAATCCGGTCAACATTCATTATCGCCCGGAAGGCGGCACATGGACAGCCGTTCCCGGCGTAAAGATGAACAGTGACCCGGAATTCCCTGGCTATAGCAAAATGACCGTCGATATTGGCACGGCCACACGACTTGAAGCCGTATTTAACAATGGCAACAATGTGTGGGACAACAACAATAATAGTAATTATTTCTTCCCGATCGGCGATAACACTTTCGTTCCGGGAACGAACGGTGCCGCCGGAAACGTGAAACCGGGTAAACCTGCGACTGCGCCTGTAGGCAACAAGGTGAGTATTTACTATAAGCAGGGTTGGAATCCCGTAAACATCCACTATCGGCCGGAAGGCGGTACATGGACCGCTGTTCCCGGCGTTAGAATGAACGCCGACTCCGGCTATCCCGGTTATAGCCTCATAACGGTCGATATCGGAACCGCTTCAAGACTCGAAGCCGTATTCAATAATGGCAACAATGTCTGGGATAATAATGCGAATAAAAACTATTTTTTCCCGATTGGCGATAATACGTTCCTCCCGGGCACCAACGGAGCCCCGGGTCAAGTGCAAGCAGGAGTTAAGCCGCCTCCTGTAGGAGGCACCGATACGATTGCCCCGTCGATTCCGGCCAACGTAGCAGCTGTCCCTACTCACTCTACTGTTGCTCTGCAATGGACAGCTTCAACGGATAACGTTGGCGTAACCGGATACGAGATTTATCGCAACGACGCCAAGATCGGTACCTCATCAACCGTATCCTTCACCGATGCGGGCCTTACGCCGGAGACCCCCTACAAGTACAAGGTTAAGGCGTTCGATTTGGCCGGCAACTTCTCTGAAGCAAGCAACGAGATCGCGACGGTTACTCTGACGGGACCTATTACCCAACCAGGCGGCGACAAGCCGTATTCGACGAATCCGACATTCGGCAAGAGGGTAAATTCGCCAATGATCATCGACGGAGCCAATAACGGCGAATGGACGAACGACATGCTGATCGCGATCGATATGGCGAATGATGATCCTCGATCCCTCGGCTCCAACTGGACGATGCACGAAACCCCGATGGACTTAACCCATCTGTGGGCGGCATGGGACAATGAGTTTTTGTACCTGGCGTGGCAATACGTCGATGTCACCGACAACGTGGACCCTTCTAATGCAGGCAGCGCCGGCGGTACTCCGATTCGTTCCATGGATATGCCGCAGACGCTGGCGTTCGATACGATTGCGGGATCCGGAGCCTCTCTCGACATGTGGAAGAAGAACGGCAAATCGCCGATTTGGGGCGGTTCTAATCTGCCCGATTATCAATTCAATATCGCTTCTAATATGTTCCACTCCGGTTATATTTCAAGAGCGGTAGACGGAGTGTTCCCCGTTGACGATAACGGCATCAACTACAAAACGGGGGCAGCCGCGGGAATTCAAGTCAAATTCGCAAAAGGAAACGGCTATAGCACTCTATGGGGCGTGAAGGATACGGATGAAGTAACCAATCCGGCCAAACTGGTTAACTTCATGACGCTAGGCCATGACGTCAATAGAGATACGTTCTATGAAGCGAAATTTCCGCTCAGCGCGCTCGGTAATCCGAACATCGAAAGCACCGGCATCGGGATCATGATCCATCAAGGCGAGTTCTCGCCGGTGGATACGTTGCCTAACGATCCCGCTACGTCCGATACTCCGGGAGTCACGGATTCCAACTCTCCGAAGGAATGGGGAGATATCGACTTATTAACGGTTCCTTTCGCAAGAATCGGCCATTAAATCCATAACCGATATTTAAACGAAAGGACGCCCTCTCTTCTGCCATTACGGCACGTGAGAGGGCGTTCTTTATTTGACGATAAACGCCGTCTTGCTGTGGCCTTCCTTCGTCTTGCTGACTTCAAGCACGGCGGGAAATGCCTGTTTCAGTTCCTGTACGTGCGAGATGACGCCGATCATCCTGCCCGATCTCTGAAGGTCGACGAGCGTGGCGATCGCTTTGTTCAAGGAATCCTCGTCAAGCGATCCGAAGCCTTCGTCGATGAACATCATCTCAATGGAAACTCCGCCTTGATAGGATTGGATGACATCCGTCATTCCGAGCGCCAAGCAGAGAGAGGCGTTAAACTTCTCCCCCCCGGACATGGATTTAACGTCGCGGTTCTGTCCCGTATATGCGTCGTAGACGTCCAATCCTAGACCGCTCTGCTTGCCTCGCGTCTCCAAGCGGTCGCTGCGTTCGAGCTTGAACTGTCCGTTCGAAAGATCGTTCAGCCTAACGTTCGCCGCGTGAAGAATTTGCTCCAGAAACTCGATCAGGATGTAACGCTCGAACGAGATTTTGAGCGGGTTATCGCCTTTCAGCATCTGATAAATATCGGAAACCCGCTGCTGCTTCAATTCTAACTCGCGGAACTGTTCGACCGCCTTCTCGATCGCGGCAAGCAGCCGATGCGCTTCTTGCCTGTAGGCCGACACGGTATGAAGCTCGGAAGCGATCCGCTCTAGCTGATCTTTCAAGCCTGCGATCGCCTCTTGCAGAACGCCAAGGATCGGGCGCGATCGTCCGGCCAATTCCCGCTCGAGCTCCGCGACCTGAAGAAGCAACGCCGCGCTTGCGGACTGGAACTCCTCGATCAGCCGGGCAAGGTTAAGCCTATCGGCTTCAGGAAGCTTAGCGGATTGATAGGCTTCTTCCGTTGCCAAGCCGGATTTCGCCAATTCCTCCTCGAATCGTTGCCGCGATTGGCCGTGTTGGCGGTCGCTCTCTTCCAACTGCCCCGCGGCTTGTACGACGATCGCTCTCTCTTCGACGAGACGCGCCTTAGCGGTTTGCAGTTGCGCTGCGCTTCCTGCCAAGCGAGGTTCAGCTTGTTCACGTATGCCGTTTGCTCACCGACTCTGGCATTCAACTGAGCGGGCGATCTTAAATCTTCCGGAATTCGGCTCAACTCATTGTCGAGGACGGATTGTTTGGCGTTCCGGTCGACGGACAGCCGATGTTGTTCGGCCAGCAATTGCTCCCGCTCGGCTTGAAGCTTATCCAACTCAAGATCGAATCTCTCGCCTTCCTGTCTTAGCGAAGCTGCGACATCTGCCTGCTGTTTCAACCTATCGGTCTCCGCGCGAAGAAGCTTGCCTTCCGTTTCCGCTCGAATCAACTGCTCCGTGAAAGGCTCGCTTGTAATTCCGTATTCGGCGAACGAGCTTTCTCTCTCGTTCTTGCCCCCGCTCGCGGCGGCCGCTTGCGCTTTAGCTTCGTTAAGTTCCTGCTCGGCTTGCCGAAGCTTGTCCTTGGCGGCTTGAAGTCCCTCTCTTGAGGGAACGCTCGCCACGACGATCGCCTTATCCGGATGCTCCTCGCTCCCGCATACCGGACATGGCTTGCCGTCATGAAGATGCGCGGCCAGCAATCCCGCTTGCCCTTCCAACCAAAGAGACTCCAACCGGTCATGCTCGGCGCTCAACAGACGAACGGTTTTTTCCCGTTCCGCTTCATGCTTGGACAGCTCCGCGAGTCGCCTGTCCAGTTCCGCCATTTCCTTGAGCAGCTTATATTTATTCTTCATCTGCTCGTATTGCTGCAGCTTATCCGCAAGCTTCGCCGCTTCCGTCTCCGCCAGCTTCAACCGCTCGGCCTTGCTGCGCTTCTCCTCGCGAAGGGCGCCAAGCCGCTGCTCTACCGACTCGCGCTTGGCCAACGCCCCGCGCTCATCCGCGGCCAGCCGCTCGACCGCGACCTTGCGCTCTTCGAGCGTCTGCACGATCGGCTTAAGCTCGGCCAGCCGAGCAAGCTCCCGATCGGCTTCCTTCCGCTCCGCGTCGCGCGATTCCTCGCTTCGGAACCGCTCCTCGGCGACGGCGTGCCCGCGCTCCGCCTCCGCCGCATCCAGAAGCTTCCGCTCGTAAAAAGCTCGCTTCAGCTCCAACTGCCGAGACGCCGCTAGCGCTTGCTCCTCGTAAGGCTCGATCCTGGCGGCCTGCTCCGCCAGCCGTACGATTCGCTCGCTCTCGCCTACTTCCGCTTTGCGAGCTTCCAGTTGCTCCGCTTGCGAACGCTTCTCCGCCAATTGCGCGAAACGGCTGTCAAGCGCAAGCGCCTCCAACAGCGCCGCTTCCTGCGCTTGCAGCTTACCGCTAAGCGCCGCTCTTCCTTGCTCAAGCTCCGCAACCCGTCCGTCGTAATAGGCCATCTCTTGCACGAGCCCTTGAGACACTTGCGCCATGCTGCTATATTCCTGACGCAGCGTGGCCGTCAGCAAACTTTCCTCTCGCTGAGGCAACGTCTCCTGCGCTTGCTTCGCATAGAGGTCTTGCATCGCCTTCGCCTGCTTTAGCGACTCCTGAAGCTCGCGATGCTGCCGTTGAAACCGGTCTTCTATTTTCTGGTACAGTCCCGTCCGGAAAATACGGCGCAATATTTCCTCTTTATTTTCCGTGTCGGACGTAAGCAGCTTGCGGAATTCTCCCTGCGGCAGCATGACGATCTGGCTGAACTGTTCCCTCGTCAAGCCGATGACCGATTCCACCTTCGCGTTCACGTCCGAAACCGTAAAGCGATCGATGCACGGCACTTCCGTGCCGGAAGTCGTCTCGTACAGTTCCGCCTTGCCTCCGGTTTCGTTCTTGTTCGTCCCTCTTCGATGCGCCATCTGGCGAAAGACGCGGTACGTTCGTTTGCCCACCGAAAAATGGTAGTCGACGGAAGTATGCTCCTCGTCCGCGGCGAAATGGCTGCGCAGCATCCGCGTCTCCGCCCGATCTTCCCCGCTGGCATTGCCGTATAAAGCGAAGCAGATCGCATCGAAGATCGTCGTCTTGCCTGCCCCGTGTTCCCGGAGATCACGAACAGGCGACGGTTCTCCAGCACGCCGAAATCGATCGTCTCCGTATCGCGATAAGGCCCGAATGCCGTCATGCTGATTCGAATCGGCTTCATACGGCGCCCCCCTCTTCGCGAAGCACTTCCTCGTATGTATCCGCGAATAGGCGCTGTTTGTCCTCCGTAAGCGGCACGCCTTTCACTTCCTGATAGAACGCGCTGAACAACGTTACCGGATCGGCTTCCCTTCTTGCCGGAACGCTCTCCTTTGCTTCGTCATTCGCATGGGCCCCGATGGTCGCTTTGCGTTCAACGTGCAGCGCGTTCGGATACACGGCGCGCACCTTCTCCATCGGGAAGAGCACCGGATTGTCGTTCAGCAGCGTAACGAACACGTAATCCTCATTGATCGGATGGTTCTCGATTTCTTCTATCGGCGCGCTAACCCGGCGCATGTCGCGGCGCGGCTTCAGCTCTCTCTTGTCGAC
Source organism: Cohnella cholangitidis (assembly GCF_014107495.1). Classification (GTDB taxonomy): domain Bacteria; phylum Bacillota; class Bacilli; order Paenibacillales; family Paenibacillaceae; genus Cohnella; species Cohnella cholangitidis. The sequence goes on along the minus strand of NZ_CP041969.1, from coordinate 4,932,527 downwards.
GGCGACGTTACCCGCTCCGTCCATCTCCACGATTAGAAAGCCTTTGTTGTGGTTTTCCTCGGAAATCGAATATTTCAACGGCGAACCGGAATACCGGATCTTCTCGTCCGATACGTAATGCGCCTGATGCAAGTGGCCGAGCGCCGTATATTGAAAAGCTTTGAAATATTCCGAATGCACGTATTCCGCTCCACCGATGGACAGAGGACGTTCCGACTGGCTCGTGTTTTCCTCCGGCGTTGCGCCCGGCGTCACGAAAGCATGTCCGACGAACACATGACGCGCCGAAGGATGCATCGAAGCTTCGATCCTTCCGACGATCGCCTTCATCGCGTCGTCGTGGGAGCGGATTTCTTCCATCTCCAACGTAAAACGCACCTGCGCCGGGTCCGCATACGGCACGAGGTGAAAATGGACTTCACCGAACTCGTCTCGCAGCACGACCGGTTTATGAACTTGCTTAAGCTGGCCGACCAAATGCAGCCCTCTCGCTTCCATAATAGCCGTTCCGAAATTGAGCCGATCCGGGCTGTCATGGTTGCCGGATATGGCCAGCAACGGCGTATTCAATTCAATTACGATCGTCTGAAACAGCTCGTCCAGCAAGTCGACCGCTTCCGTCGGCGGAATAGCCCGATCGTAAAGATCTCCGGCGACGACGACGGCGTCAGGACGTTCCCTTTCCACCGTCTCTACCAATTGCTTCAGCACGTAACGCTGATCCTCCGTCATATATACGCCCTGTACGAGCTTGCCCAAATGCCAATCGGCGGTATGTATAAATTTCATTAAGCTTTTTCTCCCTAGTCATCTTTTGATCGCGAACTTCCATTCTCCTTATTTTAATCTATCTGCACGAAGAGCGGGAGTCATTTATAATGGTAAGAAAAAGGAGAGTCCCGCCCGTGATCGAATATTTGCCTCGCAATGTACGACAAACGGATTTGTACTTAACCCAATACGGAATCGAACAATGCATTCCCGGACATGACCACGGGCCTGCCTTAAGAGATCATTATCTCATGCATTACATCCTTGAAGGATCGGGTTTATTCGAGGTTGGCGGGGTTACTTATCGGCTCGGCAAAGGCCAAGGTTTTTTGATTTGTCCGGACGTCGTTACTTATTATCAAGCCGACCGTTCGACGCCATGGCATTATTGCTGGATCGGGTTCAACGGCCGACAAGCCGAAGCCTATCTCAAACAGGGAGGCCTATCCGCAAGCTCGCCCGTTTTCGGCTACGATAAAGACGATGCAATCCATCAGATTCTGTTGGCGATGATCGAGACCAAACCATCTGACAAGGCAAGGGACATCCGGCTAAGCGGATTGCTCTATTCCATGATGGCTTTGATCGTAGAGCACAGCCCGAATACGACTCTACCGGAGAGAAGAGACGATCGGATAGAAAGATATGTGAACCAAGCGGTCGATTTTATCGAGATGCACTATTCCGAAAAGATCGCGATCGGCGAAATCGCGAATTTTATCGGCTTGAACCGCAATTATTTGTGTTCCCTGTTTAAGGCTCGTATGAATTCAAGCCTTCAACAATATTTAATCCACTATCGCATTCAAAAAGCTTGCGAGTTGATGGTCAACCGCGAATTGTCTATTAGCGATATATCCAGGTCCGTCGGCTATGAAGACCCTTGCTGTTCTCTAAAATATTCAAGAAGCTCAAAGGCTTGTCTCCCATGCAATATCGGCAGCAGAACGCGTAGATATGCCCGCCTAGACTAAGCAAGCCACTCCCCGCGTCCAATCGCGGAGAATGGCTTGCGATATTAAATCGCTGTGCTTGCTTTCAACCGGAAAAGGTTGCTTGTAAAGTCGCCATGCGAAGACGGTATCGTTAGACCGACTTGCATCAGATGGTCTCCGCCGCAAGGAGCCTTTCCCTCGTCGACGAAATAATCATAATCCGGATTCAACCCTTTGAGCCGAAGCTTCTTCTGCGGCGTATTCGGCTCGGCCAACACCTTGAAGGTAAAGACGAGCGCCTCCGTCCGATCCTCGGACACGAACATCCATGCCGTCTCGTTACCTTCGAAAGGGCTTTTCAACCGATAGTATTCCCCTTGCTGCACGAGCGGCCGAATATCTTTGTATAACGCGACTTGCCGTTTGACGACATCCTTATCCTCTTCGGTAAATCGGGTCAGATCAAGCTCGTATCCGAAATTCCCGGACATCGCGACGTCGCCGCGAGTCGTTAGCGGCGTAACCCTGCCGATTTGATGGTTCGGGCTGGCCGACACATGCGCGCCGATCGAGCTGATCGGATAAACGAGACTGGTTCCGTATTGGATTTTCAGCCGTTCCATGGCATCCGTGTTATCGCTCGTCCACGTCTGCGGCATGTAATAGAGCATCCCGGGATCGAAGCGCCCGCCCCCGCTGGAACAACTTTCGAACAGAATATGAGGGAACTCGGACGTTAATCGTTCCAGCAATTCGTATAACCCCAGCACGTTGCGATGGGCGATTTCCATTTGGCGTTCCGGCGGCGCCGCGGCGGATCCGACTTCGGTTAAGTTGCGGTTCATATCCCATTTCACGTAGGATACCGGCACGGTTAGGAAAATTTCGCTTAACGAGTCGAAAATATAATCCCGCACCTCTTGCCGTGAAAAATCGAGCACGAGCTGCGTTCGGGCTTCGGTTCTTCGGCGGCCGGGCACATGCAAGCACCAATCCGGGCGGGCGCGGTACAGATCGCTGTCCGGGGATACCATTTCCGGTTCCACCCATAATCCGAACTGCAATCCTTGCTCGTTTATCCGTTTCGCTAGGTCTCTAAGCCCGTTCGGCAACTTGTTCCGGTCTTCGGCCCAATCTCCGAGCGAAGTCCGGTCATCGTTGCGTTTGCCAAACCATCCATCGTCCAATACGAACAATTCGATTCCGAGTTCCGCTCCCGCTCGGGCTATCGATTCGATTTTCTCCGCGTTGAAATCGAAGTAGGTCGCTTCCCAGTTATTGACGAGAATAGGTCTTTCCCGATCCCGGTGAATTCCTCTGCATAACCTTGTCCGGTATAGACGATGATACGTACGGGACATCTCCCCTAATCCGCCTTCCGCGGAATAAACCATGATGGCCTCCGGCGTTTGAAAACTCTCCCCCGGCTCAAGCCTCCAAGCAAAGTCGAACGGATTAATGCCTAGCGACACCCTTACGGAATGATACGGATCCACTTCCACGTCGGCAACGTAGTTGCCGCTGTATACCAAGCTGAAGCCGTAAACCTCGCCCTGTTCCTCATTCGCGCTCGGGCTAACGAGAGCTAAGAAAGGATTCAACTGGTGACCGCTCGCTCCCCTTCTGCTCTCAAGCCGCGTTACTCCCTCACCGATCGGTCTCCGTTTCAGATGCGTTTCCCTCGTCCAAGCTCCCGCAAGATAAATCATCTCATAGCCCGACTTGTCCATGTCGACGCTTGCGCTTAACGCGCGCAGAAGACGAACGGGTTTCTCGCCGTCGTTAAGAAACCTTACTGACCGCGCGATCGCATTAAAATGTTCGAACACGCTGTAGCTAACTACAACCTTAATGCCCGAATAGGAATCTTCCATCTCCAATTCCAGCGTCTCCGCTTCCGCTTCGGACTCGACGTATACCGCGGGAAGCCCCTCCAACGAAGGTTTTCCCTTCAGCACTCGATAGCCCTTATAGACGAGCTCCGTAATTCGGCTGCCGTCCTCGAGCTGAATTTGATAAGCGGGCTGCCGGTAATCCCCGGATCCGTACTGCGGATATTCCTGCGGCAAGCGGTCCAAGTTTTTCTCGTTGGATAAGTGCCGAAGATTAACTAGATTGCCGTTGTGACGAAGTCTTTGACCCCAATATACATGCAACGGATATCCATTAAGGATCTGAACGATATAACTCGTGTCTTTGGCTTGCATGTGGAACAACAGCGACTTTTCGTCTATGTAGATGCTCACGGGAACAACTCCTTTTATTTGTTGGAAAAACCTATTTTCACTTCAGCATAGCTTCGGGCGATTTATCGGTAAATGGCATGATGCTTCCTGTGTATGGAATAAAGAAAGATTTTACGATAATTGCATAACAAAATAATATTAAACTTTAGTTAGTGATAACAAAATGAGATAAATAACAAATTTTTCTGTTATATTTTCAGATTTATGTAGTATAATCCATTTCGAAGCGCTTACAATCGAGTATTCGTTTTGTGTTGTTATTTGTTTTTAGTCTAACTATTAAACAACATTAACTAACAACACAATACGAATAACTCTATCATTAAAGGAGGATATTCATGATGATCACCAGAAAATGGCTTGTCGCGTTGGTTTCCGCAACTTTGCTCGCTTCGTCGCTCTCTTCCGCGGCTGCCGCCGCTCCTGCCGGCAAAAGCAAGAGCATTAACTTCACGGATTCGAAAGCGACGGCAGAGACCAAATCCCTGTTCGCTTATTTGAGCGGCATTCGCGGCAAGGAGATCTTATTCGGCCACCAGCACGCGACGACGGAAGGAATCTCCATTACCGCCAAGGACGGAACGCAATCCGAGGCGAAGAACGCCGTCGGCGACCTTCCGGGCATGTTCGGATGGGATACGCTAAGCCTTGCGGGATATGAGAAACCCGGTTCGTTGACGGATTCGAGAAAACAAAACAGGGACAATCTGATTAAGGTTATGAAATCCGCGCACAAGGAAGGAGGAGTGTTGGCGCTGAGCGCGCATATGCCGAACTTCGTCACGGGCAACGATTTCTACGATACAAAAGGCAACGTCCTGACGCACATTCTGCCGGGCGGAGACAAGAATGCGGCCTACAACGACTATCTCGATATGATCGCGGACTTCGCGAACCATCTGAAAGACGATAAAGGCAAGCTCATTCCCGTGATCTTCCGCCCGTTCCATGAGCAGAACGGCGGGTGGTTCTGGTGGGGAGCCCCTTACCGTACGAAAGCTCAATATATCGAAATCTATCGTTATACTGTCGAATATTTACGGGACAAGAAAGGCGTCCATAACTTCCTGTACGCGTTCTCGCCGGGCAGCCCGTTCAACCAGACGGAAGCCACGTTCCTTGAAACTTATCCGGGGGACGAATATGTCGATATTCTCGGCTTCGACACTTACTACGACGGCAAAACCGCAGGTTGGTTCGAAGCGGTCGTCCAAGACGCCAAACTCGTCTCCCGCATAGCGGACGCCCGCGGCAAAGTGGCCGCCTTCACCGAATTCGGATACTCCGGCGTTAAGCCGACGGGAACTCAAGACCTTAAATTTTATACGAAGCTGATTAATGCGTTGAAATCCGATAAAGACGCCAAACGCATGGCTTATATGCTGACTTGGGCGAACTTCAACACGGACAACATCTACGTTCCGTATAAGAATGCGCCGGGCGGCCTCGGAGACCATGAGCTGCTTCCCGATTTTATCGAATATTATAAAGACCCTTATACGGCGTTCAGCAACGAAGTGACCGGCGCCTTCGATAAGAAGATCACGGCGGCGAAAGAAGCTCCGTTCATGCACGTCGCTTCCCCTACCGCCATGCAAACCGTACCGGCTTCAACCACAACGACGATTCGCGCCCGCGTCCTGAACCAGAACGTTGCGAAAGTAACTTATCGGATCGGCGAAGGAAAGACGGAGTATCCGATGAAGGCGGATGCTCAAGGTTTCTACTATACGGCAGCGTGGACGCCAGGCCAAGCTCTTGACGAATCCGGCACGACGCTGACCGTGAAATCCTATGCGAAGAACGGCGCCGCGCTTACGCAAACGATCCAAGTATTCGTCAGCGACACGCCTGCGAATACCGATCCCCACGTAGTCGATAAATTTGAAACGTACAAAGGCAGCAACGAGTTGCTCGATGCGGCTTACAGTCCCGCGGGAGATTTGAATACGATCACGCTGGAGGACACGAACAAAGGCGAAGGCAAGTTCGGCTTGAAATTCGAGTACAAGGTAGACGGTCAAGGCTATACGGGCCAAGTGAAAAACATGGAGGGCGTGGACTGGTCGGACGCCAACACGATCAAGCTATGGCTGAAGCCGGACGGCAGCGGCAACAAATTCGTTATCCAAGTCAATGCCAGCGGCATTTCTTTCGAGGCTTACCCTTCCTTAGCCGGTACGACGGCCGGTTACGTGGAGATCCCGTTCAGCGAATTCAAACCGGCATCGTGGGATACCGCCAATGCCGGCAAGGTGATGACGAAAGAAAACCTGAAGGAAATCCGGTCTTTCGCTACTTATGTGAATAAGGCGGATGGCAGCACGGGAACGGCCGGCACTCTGTATTTGGACGATATCCATGTTTACGACGACGGCACGGGCGGCGTACCGAACGGCGGCGAAGGATCGGGAAGCACCGCTGCGCAACCGGGTCTGTTGTATGGTTTCGAATCGGATACGCCGGACTGGAAAGTAGAAGCGAACAATGCCAGCGCAACCGCGCCATCCATCACGACTGCCGCGGCCGCCGAGGGCACTCATGCGCTCGCGACGAATTTCTCGTTTGCCGGAACGGATTTCGAAATCGTCAAAGTCGGAAATCTTGACCTATCGGCAGTTGCTACGATCAGCGCCAAGGTCAAACTGTCCGCCGGCACCGCCAAAGCACGCTTGTATATTAAATCGGGGTCGGACTGGTCGTGGACGGACGGCGGCATGGTCGATATCGACTCGAGCAAGTTCACGACGCTCTCGATTGCGCTGGCGCAAGCAGCAAACCGTAACGACGTCCGCGCGATCGGGCTTAAATTCGAGTCGTTCACGGGCTCGGGAACGGCCGATGCTTACGTGGACGATGTCGTTCTGGCAAAATAATAAACTCCTCTAACAATAACAGCCCTCTATCGCAACTCGATTGCGTAGAGGGCTGTTTCGTTTCCGACGTTTGGGCACCTATCGAGCTTAGCGTTATCCCATAACGCTATAGGTTCATGTCGAGGTAGTTCAGCAGCGAATAGAGTGATACCGTAAAGTTATTTCACAAAATCCTGCTCAAAATCGATGATTGGAAGCCATAAGCGTTACGCCATAACCCTATTGGTCGATCCTCACGGTAGTTCGCAGCGAATAAAGCGATCCCATAACGCTATCTCACAGCTTCTTGTCCCCAATATACGCACACATCCTTTGGCCGATGTTGAATATATTGATTAATACACATCCTTTCAAAAATAAAGCGATAGGGGGTTGCCCATGAATCATCCCTCGTTTATTTTGTCCCGAGAAGATTGGTCGCTTCATCGCAAAGGCTACCAGGACCAAGCGCGCCATCAACAGAAAGTCCGCGATGCGATCAAACAGAACTTGCCCGACCTCATCTCCGAAGAAAATATCGTCATGTCCGATGGGCGCCAAATTATAAAAATTCCGATCCGCAGCCTCGACGAATACCACTTCGTGTACAACACGAACAAGAAAAAACACGTCGGGCAAGGCAACGGCGACAGTCAGGTCGGGGACGTGCTCGGAGTCGATCCGACGCCGGCGGGCGGCAAAGGGGAAGGCGCGGGATCGGAGCCCGGCGACGACGTCGTCGAAGCCGAAATCTCGATCGCTGAGCTCGAGACGATGCTATTCGAAGAGCTGGAGCTGCCGTACCTGAAGAAAAAAGACAAACAGCAGATCGAGGTCAAAGACGTGCGGTTTACCGACGTTCGGCGCAAAGGCATCATGTCCAACATCGACAAGAAGCGGACGATTCTCGAAAATCTGCGCAGAAATTCCCGCGAAGGCCGCTCCGAGATCGGCGGAATATCGCCGGACGACCTTCGTTTCAAAACATGGGAGGAAATCGTAAAGCCGCAGAACAACGCGGTTATTTTGGCCATGATGGATACGTCCGGCTCGATGGGCTCCTTCGAGAAGTACTGCGCTCGCTCCTTCTTCTTCTGGATGTCCCGCTTCCTCCGCCGCCAATACGAGAAAGTCGACATCGTGTTCATCGCGCACCATACGGAAGCGAAAGAAGTGACCGAGGAGGAATTCTTCACCCGCGGCGAGAGCGGCGGCACGATCTGCTCGTCGGCATACGTCAAAGCGTTGGAAATCATCGACTCCCGGTATCCTCCGTCGCTGTACAACATTTATCCGTTCCACTTCTCGGACGGTGACAACCTGACGAGCGATAACGAGCGTTGCGTTCGATTGATCAAGGAACTGTTGGAGAGATCGAATATTTTCGGCTACGGGGAAGTCAACCAATACAACCGCAGCAGTACTCTTATGTCGGCTTACAAGCACCTGGAGCATCAGCAGTTTCTCTATTACGTCATTAAAGAGAAGGGCGAGATTTATAACGCTTTGAAGACTTTCTTCCGGAAACGGGAGGCGGCGGTGTGAAACAAATCCCGCTAAGCTGACTTTTGAGGGTCAGCTAGCGGGATTATTGGCGTAATTCCGAATGATATAGCTCGATTTCACTAATTAATTCAAACGATTTAATCCAACCTGCTTTGTAACCTTTGCTCTTCACGAGACCGGCGTAATTGATTGTTGCGTCCGTTTTGAATACGTTGGTGTTATTTACTTTTGCTTCCTCGTATAATTTTCGGAAATAACGGTACAAAAGAGTATCGAGATTGGAATAAACCTCGATGAATCCATTTATCTCATTTGACGACAGAGATTTGTCATGACTTCCGATAATGCGTACCACTGTGTCCAAGGGCAGATGTTTCAAGGTCTGATATAGCGGATAAAGGATGGATTTTTCGTCCTGCTTCTCTATCGGGGTTGTTAAGTCATAATTAAATTCATACGTAAGACGGATCAACTGCTCAAGTTGATCTATATTTCCAAGCCATTTGTTCAAGATACGTTCTTTATGGACAGAGTCTATTTGTGTCCACAATTCAAAGATCAGAAGCGAATCGTTGATAAACATACTATCGATGAAATGATCTAAGGAATTGTAACTCTCGATACGATCTAAAAACATCTTTGCTAAATCCGGCATACCCTCTACTTCGTGATAGCGGCCATAAAGATTCGCAATGACTCCTAGCGTCCCGTTTGCATGTGTATCATAAAAGAGCGATGTTTCCGGGATACTCTTTTTAACATATAGCGCAATATCCATAATCGCCTTAAGCGTAAAATGTTTTTCGAGACTCGTTTCTTTTTCATTCCGTTTGTCGAACAGCGCGCTATATCGGGAAATCAATACATCCATATAGTTGATCTTTATTCTCACGCTATCGTCAGAGGCAACTCGCTCGAAGATCATTTGATTTAATTCAAATGCCGATGCCCTTTCCAGAAGACGTGAATAGGCTGAGATATGCTCTTTCTTATCGGCGGAGCCGGAAAGGCTCGATACGTATTTCTCGATATCCTGTTTGGTGACGAAATCGTTGATCGCATAGGTGTAATACTCCGCGAAATGTTTACCGGAGCAAATTCTTCGCTGCTTTTCCCATTGCTCCTTATCTTGATCCGTACGCTTGCGACTATTAAACATAGAAGTAGTTTGCGGAAATAATTCGACGAGAATGTTAGAGTAAGCTGCAATATCGGGAATCGCGTTAATCAAGCTGTTGTACGCGTTTTGGGCGCTATTCGGTTCCTTAAACTCATTTAAGAACAGGATGCTGTGATAATAAATATGTTCGTATAAGGAAGGTGAGGTAACTTTAATTAACAATAAATACAGCAAATCACGGGCATTCACTTTGTCTTCCATCATCGGGACGAATACTTCGACCAAATTCAAGTAACGTTTGACGTTCCGCGGAGTCAAATGCAGGAATGTGGCTTGGTAAACAAACTCCTCGGCCTTTGGAGCTTCCGTATCGTCTAAAATTTTTGAATTTATCTCCTCCAATGTCCGTTCCAATCCGTTCCAGCATAACTTTGCGACAGCTTGGTAGTCCGCTTTGGGCAAATACAATGGAACTTGAATAAACTTCTCCAAATATTTCTGTCCCAATTTTCTCGACTCTTCTTTTCCAATGCTCAATTCTTTATAGAAAGAAGCACCGAGCGCATCAACGATAACTTGCTCGTCCATGGCTAATATATAGATGGTATTCGGAAAGTCCGCAACGAGGCGCACTACTTTAAACACCATTTGGATTTCCTGAGAATCCAATCTATCGATATCGTCTATAAACACTACGATTTTCTTATCCAGCTTTTTTAAGCATGCATCGATTTCTTTTTTTAACGAATTGACGCTTAACGAATCGACGTCCGCGAAACTTTTATCCAAAAAATCTTTAACGGAAATTACGGCTCCGGGCGGCCTTAAGCTAACAGACGCCAAAGCTTGGATATATTTGCGCAACAGCTTGTTCAACTGAACGTTACGTTGCTTGTCGGCTTGAACCTCTTCCAGAAATTGAAGCAAAAATTTGTGAATGATATCGTGCGTATTTACGCCGAAATACCATGGCTTAAATTCGAAAGCGATCGTATTTTTCTTTGGAATTAACCCCTTCGTCATATTAAAAATGGAGCTTTTCCCTGACCCCCACTCCCCGAATAACCCTACCGTAAGACTGTCTTCTCCTCGTCTGCAAATAAAACGGGTGATATGCTCGGCAAACTCTCTTCTCGATAATAAATCTTCCGTCCAATCGCCGATCGGCCGATCGGAATTGATCGCCGCAGGTACATGATTTTCCCCTTCATTGCCTCTAACGAAAGCAAGCGCGATTCCGGCAAGTAAATAAGCAAGCGCCAATACGGAAGCGTAAAATGAAAATAGCGACATCCATGAACCGATATGCGGGTTTTCTGAAATCGTCCATACGTCTACCAACCGTCGATCCAATCCATGGCTTCCGATAATCGAGATCGATACGATAAGAACCAGACGATCGCTGGACAGCTCAAATAAAGGCGGATTATTCCCCTTTTTTCTTACTCCTAGTGCACAGTAGAACAAAATAACGGTAGCTGCCAATAACAAATAACCTACCCATGCCACATAGGTAAATGCTTTATATGCAGTCAGCCAATCGGTTGCCGGACTAGTGTAAAACCTAAGCGCCAGCAACCCGGACGTTAGCAACACAATAAAAACAAGCACGAATAATATCTCTTTTATGTAAAAGAAAAAAGGCTTTCGATCGGCATTGCCGTCTTTCCTTAGTTGATCGATTGCCATTTTAACAGGTCCGTTTTCTTCCCCGTCCAGATTATTGGCCCGCTGCTCTAAGAAAAACGACTTGTATTCTTTTTCCTCTTTTAATTTCCGTTGCTTGGCGTTCTCCCATGCCTTAAACTCTTCGTCCAGCAAAAATCGCTTTTCATTGTATTCCTTTTGCCTTTCAAGCGATCTCGCATATTTTTCCTCTAATTTCCCGTCCGCGGCTCTCATTGCTTCATCTCCGTACATTGGTAAGATCTGGTTTATCTATAGTATCACATTATCAAACAACAAATCCCGACAAGATTGCACGATATGTGCAGCATGAACAAAGGCCATGAGAGCTGAGAACAGCTTATCATGGCCAATTAAGATCTATACGATATATCCCGTGAATGCTAGCGCAATTGTTCCAACGCGATTTGAACGGCGCCCAAAGCCGCCTCTCTCTTAGCGGGAAATACGTCCAAATCCGGATAATCCTGCTTTAACAACCCGATCAATTCGGACCTCACGAACCCGTTATGGAGCAAGACGCTCCCGGCCAGGCGAGATTTCCGCTCCGTTGACCCAGCCTTTCAACGACGGGATGGACCAATTCGCACAATGCCTCCGCGCTCCGGCGAGCGATGGCGAGCGCAGCCTCGTCGCCGAGCGCGCAAGCTTCCGACAACAAGGGGGCCAGAGCGGCGATGTCCTTCTTGTTGGTCCGCTTATCGTGCACGAAACCGACGAGTTCACGGACCGAATCAATCCCCAACCGTCCGTATACGAGTCCGGTTATCGCGGTAGGCGGTATCCGGCCGTCGTTCGCTCTCGCGACGGCCGCGGCGAGTTCCCGGCCGATGCTGTAACCGCTGCCCTCGTCATCGATGAGATATCCGCAGCCGCCGGCGCGATGAGTCAAGCCGGATTCGTTCATCCCGTAACAAATGGATCCGGTACCGGCGATCAGAATGATGCCGTACGGGCTATCCAACGCGCCGCGCAGCGCCGTTTCATGATCGCCCGTAACGAGGATTCCTCCCCGGTAACCGCACTCCCGCGCAAGGGATGTCAATCGGGAAACGACCGCCGGATTGCTGACGCCGGCCGCTCCGATGCACAATTGCGCGCAATGCTCCAACCCGCCGCAAACCCGGCAGATCGTCTCGAACATCTCCGCGAAACTGCGGCGGATGCTTTCTTCGTCCTGCCCGTTATAATTAATCGGCCCGGAATTAAAGGCATGTACCTCGGTACCCCGCTCATCGGCGATAATCACCGCGGTTTTAGTTCCGCCGCCATCCATGCCGGCTACGTATCTCATCGCTGGTCACTTCCTTATCCGAGCCGCGCAAGGCTCATATTGGGACACGGATTCCCGAGTCGCTTCTCCTCGACCTCTCCGCTAATAAAGATGATAGCGCTCCTTAAGCTTCGCGAACGCTTCGCTTTCCGCCCGGAATTGCGCCAGCATGACCGGTACGTCCGCTGGTTCGGAGTCCCGATATAACCGGTCGCCTCCCAACAAATCGATGAAAGGCCTGCTATTCTCCTTGATCGGCGGCAGGAAAGCAAACTCCTCGTAACTCTGCTTGATCGTAAACATCAAATGGACTCCCGTCTCCAAGGCGCGAACGGCTCGCGCATTCGTTACGTGAACTTGGACGCCGCGGCACAGCTCGTCTTGATACTTGGAGAAGGTCGGCTTGAAAAAGACGGGACGAAAGATAACTCCCGGCAGCTTCTTGCGGTTCATCTCGTCCGCCAGCCGCTCGGCGTTTATGAAAGGCGCTCCTATCATTTCGAATGGCGAGGTCGTTCCTCTTCCTTCCGATAGATTCGTGCCTTCGAACAAGCAGGTACCCGAATATAGCAGCGCCGCTTCAAACCGCGGAAGCCCCATGGACGGCTGCACCCAAATGCGGCCGGTATCGGGAAACAGCATGTTCCGTTCCCAGCCTTCGCACCTTACGACGCTCAGCTTTCCGTTCCAATCCATTTGCTCGTTAGCCATCGTCGCTACTTCGCCGGCTGTCAGCCCATATCGTACGGTTAGAGGATAGTTGCCGACGAACGACCGGTAGCCGGGCTTAAGAATATTTCCTTCGACAGTCATGCCGTCCAACGGATTGATCCGATCGAGCACGACGAATTCCTTGCCCGCTTTCGCGCAATCTTCCAAGGCGTAGAGCATCGTGTAGATAAACGTATAATACCTGACCCCGACGTCCTGAATGTCGTATACGACAACGTCCACCGCATCCAGCATCTCCGGCGTAAGCCGCTTGGAATCTTGACGGTACAAGCTGTATACGGGGACGCCCGTGATCGGATCCTCATAAGTGTCCACTAGAGCGCCAGCCTGTTGATCTCCGCGTACGCCGTGCTCGGGAGAGAACATCGCGGCTAATTGATGCTTCTCATGCAAGATTCGAATCGTGGATACGAAGTCGGAGTTTAAGCCTGTCGGCGACGTAATGAGTCCCACGCGCTTCCCTTCGAATAGATGGCCGTATTCGGAAATGCAGTCGATGCCGTTTCGGATCTTCATGGCGACTTGGCTCCTCTACAATTTAGTATGATATTTTACCTAGAACCGTTGGCCGCCTCGCCCCCGTCACGTTCGGAAGGTTGTTCGGCCGTCCGGCCAATGCGTAATCGGCAAGCAAAGCGAAGGCGATCGCCTCTTTGGCGTCGCTGTTCAGTCCGACGTCTTCTTGGGTCAGCACCTTAACGCCCATCGGCTCAAATTCCTGCTCGATATATGCCATCAGCACGGGATTATAGCTTCCTCCTCCGCCGACGATCATCGCTTCCGCCGGATTGCAATCCCGAATAAATCGGCGATACCCTTCGCCGATCGACCAAGCCGTAAGCTTCGTCACCGTAGCGATCAGATCGTTCGAAGACAACCGATACTCCTGTCCGTAACGAAGCAATCCATCGACGTAGGATGAGCCGAATAGCTCTCTTCCCGTCGATTTCGGCAACGGAAGCCTGTAATATTCCTCTTGCTGCAATCGTTCCAGCAGGCCGGAATGCACGCTGCCTTCTCGGGCGATCTCCCCGCCCGTATCCATCGTTCGTCCGGGATACAGGCGCGCTACCGCTCCGTCGATCAGCATATTTCCCGGACCGGTATCGAAAGCGTATACCTGTTCGGGAGATCCGTTAGCGGGGAGAACCGTTATATTGCCGATACCGCCGATATTTTGCAACAATAGGGTCCGATCTAACTCACGATAGAGCAAGTATTCCGTAAATGGAACGAGCGGCGCTCCTTGTCCGCCTACGGCCATATCGGCCGGGCGAAAGTCGGAGACGCAAGGGATGCCCGTTCTCGCCGCGATAACGGCTCCTTCGCCGATCTGTACCGTATATCGCAAGTCGAGATCCTCCCAGGGTTGAGCTTCCGGAGAATGATAGATCGTCTGTCCGTGCGAACCGATCACCGCGATATCTTCCGTTACGAGTCCGGCTTTGGCGATCACGGATAGCGCCGCCTTCGCATACAGCTCGCCTAGCAATACGTTCATGCGTCCTACTCGGTCTACCGTGGCCGTCTTCGGATCGAATAACGCGAAAATCTCTTCCCGTACGGCTACCGGATAACTCATATTCTCGAAGGCAAGCAATTTGGTTTGCGGCCGTTCTCCGGCAACTCCATCGACGATCTCTATCGCCGCGGCGTCAATGCCGTCCACGGAAGTTCCCGACATCAAGCCCACGGCGTAACGGCGACTATTAAAATGCTTATTCGAGCTCATCATTCCCATTCTCCTCCTCCTGTTTCGGAGTTCCGTTCTAACCCCTCAGACGCTCTTCTCTGTATATTTCTGAGGTTAATCTTATTCCGCCGCCCGCAAACTCGTCAATCATATTTGAAACAATATTTCATATATTATTGTTAATTTTAGTTTTTTAATTCTTGATCATCCCCGACTCGATAACCCGCATTGCAAGGAAAATATCTCTTATCAATCTTGAAATAAAGTTTCAGAAAACATCGTTGACCACTGAAATAAAATATGTTATTATTCGCTCATGGGAAAATGGAACCGCTTCCAATCCTTCAGCGAATAGCTCTCGAAAGTAGTTCCGCCTAACCTTCTTTCAATCAAAATCAGGGGGGTCATCACACGTATGTCCAAGAAAAAAATCGTTTCTCTCGCGCTTGCATCAATCATGGTCATGTCATCGCTCGCCGCATGCAGTTCGAAGAACAACAACGGCGAATCCGCTTCGCCGTCGCCAAGCGCGAGCTCAAGCTCGCCCGCGTCGACCGACTCCGGCAAGACGGAAGACAAATTGAAATTTTCCGTCTTCTACTCCGACAACGCGACGCTGCCTTTCAAGGAAGATTGGCTGGTCGTCCAGGAAGTCGAGAAACGTTTCAACGTGGATATCGATTTCGAAGTCATTCCGATCGCCGACTACCAGACGAAAGTTTCTCTCGCGCTCAATACCGGCAACAACGCGCCGGACGTTATTCTGTACCAATCCACCAAAGGGGAGAACGCCTCCTTGGCTTTGAACGGCGCTATCGTGCCGATCAGCGATTACTCCGATTGGACTCCTAACTTCAATGCAAAAGCCAAGGAATTCGGTCTGGAAAAGGATCTCGCGGATCTCAACCTGAAGGACGGCAAACGCTACTATCTGCCATCGCTTTACGATAAGCCGTTTTACGACGGCGGCCTGATCCTGAGAAAGGATCTGCTGGAGAAATACAGTCTCCAAGAGCCGAAAACGTTCGACGACCTGTACAACGTATTGAAGAAATTCAAGGCGGAAAACCCGGATTCCTATCCGCTGACGATTCTCGCCGGCCCGCGGGTTCTGTACCGCATGACGATGCCTTCCTTCGGCATCAGCGTAGGCAAGAACGGCGCCGACGGCTCCAGAACGCTCAGCTGGGATTATGCGAACCAAACCTACTTCCCGGGCGCCATCAGCGACCAATACAAAGAATACATGAAGTTCTTCTCCAAGCTGTACGCGGAAGGTTTGCTGGATCCGGAAATGGCCGACCCGATCGACGGAGACAAGTGGTCCACGAAGCTCGCGACCGGCAAGTCCTTCGCTTCCTATGCCTATTACGACCAAATCGGCGGCGTGGAAGGCGCGGCGACGGAAGCCGGATTCGACCTGCAAATGTATCCGCCGCTCGCAGGCCCGGCGGGAGCTCACCACCAACAAAAGAGCAGAACCGGTTCCGGTATCATGTTCCCTAAGAAAACGGCGGACCGCAAGGATTTCGAACAACTGGTCAAAAAAGTCGACGAAATCTTCTTCTCCGAAGAGGGCTCGAAAATTTGGGGTCTTGGCGCCGAAGGCGTAACTTACACGATGGACGGCGACAAAATCAAGTATTCCGACGAAATCGTCAACTCTCCTAACGGCATCTACAAAACGATGCAGTTGAACTACGGCGCCGGTTCCGACGTTACCCAGCTGGTGTGGGTCAACGCGCGCGAAATGACGAAGTACGACGAAAATTACAGCCAGATCAACGCTACGGTAGCCGCGATGCAAGATCCGATTCAGGCGATTCCTCCGACGCCGATGTTCGACGACATGACGGCCGAGGAAGCCGCATCCTTGCAGACGCCTCTCTACGACACGTTCGAAGTGTGGGCCGACGGGTTCCTGACCGGCAAGAAGAGCCTGGATAAGGACTGGGATCAATACGTGAAAGAAATGAAGACGCTGCAGATCGAGAAATTCACTCAAATGTACAACGACAACTTGAAAAAATAAACGGATTCCGGAAATTCCAATGACTTGAATAAAGGCCTGCCAGGAAAAATGGAGTCACGGGTTGACCGACATTTTTTTGCGGCAGGTCTTTGTTCATCCGGGTACGCGCGGCTTCGCCGTCTCCCTCAACCCAGCAAAGAAGGTGAAAGATTATGACCGATACGACGATGGTTTCCAAGTCTCCGCGCGATAACGTTACCCCGCGTTCTTCGTCGAGCCGCCATTTTCGCCGTTATTGGCAGCTTTACGTGATGATGTTGCTGCCCTTGTGCCACTTTTTACTGTTTAAATACGCTCCGCTCATCGGCAACGTCTTGGCTTTCCGGCGCTACCGTCCCGGCATGGGCCCTTACGGCACCGAGTGGTCGGATGGGCGTACTTCGAACGTTTTCTTCAGGACCCGGCCTTCTGGCGCGCTTTCAACAATACGCTTATCCTGTCGTTCGGGAACATCCTGATCAATTTCCCGATTCCGATCATCTTCGCTTTGTTGCTGTACGAAGTGCGCTCGAAGAGATTCCGCAAATTCGTGCAGACCATCTCGTATATGCCGCGATTTATTTCCACGGTTGTCGTCATCGCGATTCTGGGCGAGCTTCTCTCCCCCAGCTCCGGGCTGCTGAACCGGGTGCTCGGCAGTTTGTTCGGCATGGATCCGATTTATTTCGTCAACGAACCGCAGTACTTCCGTCCGATCTACATCCTTACCGAAACGTGGCAATATACGGGTTGGACCGCCATTATTTATTTGGCCGCCATTACCGGCGTCAACCGCGAGCTGTTCGAAGCGGCGGACATCGACGGCGCCAGCCGGTTCCAGAAGGTGATCTACGTGACCATTCCTTCGATCATGTCCACGATCATGGTCATGCTGATCCTGAACGTCGGTTCGCTCCTGAGCCTCGGATTCGAGAAAGTGCTGCTGCTCTATACGCCGTCCAACGCCGCGGTAAGCGACATTATCGACACTCTTGTCTACCGTACCGGCCTCATGAACCAGAACTATTCCTACGCGACGGCCATCGGACTGTTCAGCGGAGTCATCGGCGTCATTCTCGTATCCAGCACCAACTGGCTTAGCAAAAAAATGTCCGGCGAAAGCATCTACTAACCCGGAAAGGAGCGGCACCGCATGAACAAACAACGAAAATATCGGCCCCTGACGATCGGCGACGTGCTTATCAACGGTTTTATGGTTGTCGTCGTCCTGATCTGCTTCGTCCCGTTTCTTTATATGCTGGCACTGTCGCTTTCGAGCCCCGACGCGATCATCAACAACAAAGTCTCGCTCTTTCCCGTCGGTTTGAACTTCGAAGCGTACAACCAGATTTTCACTTATCCGAACTTCTTCAAGGCTTACGGCAATACGATATTCTATACCATCGGGGGAACGTTGATCTCCCTGTTCATGAGCGCCCTGTTCGCCTATGCGATGTCCAAGCAATTTCTCAAGGGGCATAAGCTGGTCATGATGCTCATCGTTTTCTCGATGTTTTTCTCCGGCGGACTCATCCCGACCTACCTGCTGATCTCCGATCTTCACCTGACCGGCACGGTATGGGCGATGCTGATCCCTTTCGCCATCAACCAGTTCAACCTGATCATTCTGATCAACTTCTTCCGGGCCATTCCGGCGGAAATAGAAGAAGCCGCCATAATCGACGGCTTGAATTATTTCGGAATATTGCAGCGGGTGATCCTGCCTCTGTCCACGCCCGCGCTGGCCACGATCGGTTTGTACACCGCCGTCTTCTTCTGGAACGACTGGTTTAACGGCCTGATCTATCTCAATACGAATCAATATCCGGTCATGCTTTTCCTGCGCAATATCGTCAACGGAACGGCCATGGTCGGAGACGGAGCCGGAGCGGCCGACAAGAGCACGATCGCCATGTCGATCAAATCGGCGGTCATCATTACGTCGACGCTGCCGATCATCATTCTCTACCCGCTGTTGCAGCGCTTCTTCGTCGCCGGGTTAACGGTCGGATCGGTCAAGGGCTAACCGGCCATGAAGATCCCCCTTAAGGAAGGTCCCGACGATCGCCTTGTTTCTAGAACTTCCTGTAATTCCGGCACGACTCGGAGCTCCGAACCAGGTTTTGGATGACATTGTCGTAGTTTCTGTTGGCCATGGCCGTGAACAGCACGTCGATGACGATCAGTTGGGAAATCCGGCTGCTCATGGCGCCGCTGCGATGATTGGTTTCCGGCGACGACGTGTAGAGTTCGTAGTCGGATTTGGCGGCCAACGGATTTTTGCCCAGCCGGGTCAAGGAAACCATCGTCGCGTTGGCGGTTTGGGAGGCGATGTCGAAAGCTTCGTTCACTTCCTTGGTCATGCCGGAATGGCTGATGAAAAAGCAGACGTCCCCTTCCCGGGTATTGGCCGCGTAGGTCAACTGAATATGTCCGTCATGGCTGAAGCAGACGTTGCTGCCGATGCGCAGCAGCTTGTTGTAGAAATCCTCGGCCACTAGCGCGGATGCACCTACGCCGAAAAGCTTGACGGAGCGCGCATCGATGAGCTTCCGCACGACCGCGTCTACCACTTCGGCGTTAAGCAGGCTAATGGTATCTTCGATAGATTGCATGCTGCTGCTTTTGATCGCTTTGAAAACATCCGGGAGTCCGGCGTAATCTTTGATATCGGTAAAAATGAAACGGTTCTTGTCTTCGTCCTCCGCCGCACCGCTGTTAAGCTCGCTGAACAAGCTTCGCTTCATGTCCTTCAGGCCGTCGAAGCCGAGGGCTTTGGCCAGCCTGACCCAAGCGACCTGGCTAACGCCGGCGTTCTCCGCCAGTTGGGCGATCGGTAGATGAAACAGACTCTCGACATCGGCAAGAAAGTAATCCGCCGCTTTCTTCTCGGAGTTGCTTAAGGCGCTATAGACATTACGTATGCGGATTTCTATATTCGTCAAATCTATCACCCGCCCCAATATTTATAGAAAAGGAAAATTATTCTCATTATACGCAGAGCGTTCGATAGAATCAAACCACTATCGCGTCCAGAAAAGGATGGATGACTTATGACTTCTTACTTCGCGCAATTGACGACAGAAATGAACAACCCCGCGACCTCGGCTATCGACGAGCGCGACACGCGAGAAATGCTCCTCTTGATGAATCAAGAAGATCAGCGCGTTCCCGGATCGGTTCGCCAGGAGATCGACACGATCGCCGAAGCGGTGGATATGGTGGTGAAATCGCTGAAGGACGGGGGACGGATGTTCTACGTGGGAGCCGGTACCTCCGGACGGCTGGGCGTGCTGGACGCCAGCGAATGTCCGCCGACCTACGGAACCGATCCCGAGCTCGTGCAGGCTTACATCGCCGGAGGAGATACCGCCATCCGCACCGCCGTGGAAGGCAGCGAGGACGACGCGGAGAGCGGGGCGCTGCTGATCCGGGAGAAGGGCGTGATCGCCGGCGACGTGGTCGTCGGAATCACCGCTAGCGGCTCGACCCTTACGTGCTGGGCGCCATTCGCCAAGCCCGGGAGATCGGAGCGGCAACGATAGGCATCGTCACCAACAAAAATTCCCGGCTGAGCGAACTGTGCGATATCTGCATCGATCCGGTGGTCGGTCCGGAGGTCATTTCCGGGTCCACCCGGCTGAAAAGCGGTTCCGCCCAGAAGCTGGTGCTGAATATGCTGACAACCGGCGCCATGATCAAACTGGGCAAAGTCTACAACAACCTGATGGTAGACCTGAAAGCCAGCAACAGCAAGCTCTACGACCGCTCCATCCGCATCGTGCGCGAAGTGACCGGCGTCTCCGAGCAACAGGCGGCGGAGACGTTGAAGCAGGCCGGGTTGCACGTGAAGACCGCTATTCTGATGCTGGAGACCGGTACGGATTTCGGAGAAGCGACGACGCTGCTCGAGCTGAACGAAGGCAGACTCAAGGCGGCGATCCGCAGCCGAAAAGGGCCTGAACCTGGAGGAAACGAAAATGATTAAGGACTTATCTCTTACCCGTCAAATCGGACAACGGATGATGGCGGGATTCGACGGCCCCCATCTGGATGAAGCGTTTATCGACCTAGTGAAAACGTGGAAAATCGGCAACGTTATCCTGTTCGCTTGGAATATTACGGACAAGGAGCAGCTTCGGGAGCTATGCCGGGAGATTCAGCGGTTGGTGCTGGAGGAAACCGGACAGCCGGCGTTTATCGCCATCGACCAAGAAGGCGGAGCCGTCTCCCGTCTGCCCGGAGACGCGACCCGCATTCCGGGCGCCATGGCCATTGCCGCGACGGGCGACCCGCAAAACGCCTACGCGGCAGGAAGGATGACCGCGCTGGAACTGAGGGCGCTCGGCGTCAACTTCAACCTGTCGCCCGTGCTGGACGTCAATTCCAATGACGCGAACCCGGTCATCGGCGTTCGCAGCTACGGAGAGAAGCCCGAGACGGTCGTTCGATTCGCTCTCCCCATGATGCGCGGGTTGGACGACGGCGGCACGCTCAGCTGCGGGAAACATTTCCCGGGACACGGGGATACTAGCGTAGATTCCCACCTTGCGCTTCCCGTCGTGGATAAAACGATAGACGAGCTTCGGAGAATCGAGCTGGCGCCCTTCCAGGCTGCCGTCGAAGCCGGAATTCCGGCCCTCATGTCTTCCCATATCGTATTTCCTCGGTTGGATCCGGAGCTGCCCGCGACGATGTCCCGGAAAATATTGACCGGACTGCTGCGGGAAGAGATGGGCTTCCAGGGATTGGTCATGACGGACTGCATGGAGATGAAAGCGATCCAGCATTCATTCGGCACCGTCAAGGGAACGGTCGAAGCCGCCAAAGCCGGAGCCGATCTGCTGCTCGTATCGCATACCGCTTCCTTAGCGGCCGCCTCCGCGCAAGCGATCCGGGAAGCCTTGGAAGCGGGAGAAATCGACCAAGCGGAATGGGAACGGTCGCTTGAGCGCATCTCCGCTCTCAAGATGAGATATTTGAACCGGCCGCCGACAATCCGTCGATCGTCGGCTGCTCCGCCCATGCGGAAGAGAACCGCAAGCTGCTGGAGCGGACGTTAACGCCGATCCGCGTGCCGGGCGGGAGGTTCCCGCCCTTGGGCGATAATCCATTTTTTCTGGGTTGCGCGATTTTCCGGGCCACGAAGGTATCCAATCTCGTCGACGATCCGTTGACCTTCCCCGATTATATGGCTGAGAAGCTAGGGGGTCGCGCGGAGATCACGCCTTCTAATCCGACGGAGGACGAAATCGCCGCGATCGTCGCGCGAACGACCGGAGCCAGCTGTATCGTGGTCGGAACTTACAACGGCCACCTCTATCGGGGACAGTTGGAACTGGCGAACCGTCTGGCGTCGCTAGGCGTTCCCGTCGTCGCGGTCGCCTTGCGGAATCCTTACGACCTGAAGCATCTGAACCCGGCGGTCTGGTCGCTGGCCGCTTACGAATATACCGCCCAAATCTTCGACGCCGTCGCGAACGTGCTTCAAGGCAAGTCGGAAGCCGTCGGCAAACCGACCGTTACCCTACTGACTGAGTAACCCTAACGAGGAGTGAACGAAAAAATGGCAGATATGCTCGTCAATTTATTAAAGCTTCCCCCTCAGGAGGAGCTTCTCTCCAGACTGGAGCAAGAAGGCATCCGCATTCACCGCGCGCTCGCTCCGGATAAGCTCCGAGTCGTCGACTGGGTCGCGCAGCATTCCAGCCGCAACGCCGCGGGAGAAGCCGACGTCTGCTTTTCCCGAACGCCGGTTACCTGTTACTTGGCCACCCGGGGCGCGGACATCCTAGGCTATGCCTGCTACGATGCTACGGCGCCGAATTTCTTCGGTCCCACTCGGGTGCTGGAATCGGAGCAAGGCAAAGGCATCGGCAAAGCGCTGCTGCTCAAGAGCCTCTACGGCATGAGGGAAGCCGGCTACGTCTACGCGATCATAGGAGGCGTCGGACCTGCTGAATTTTACGAGAAAGCCGTCGGAGCGATCCGAATTCCGGATTCCACTCCCGGGATCTACCGGGATTTTCTCGGCGCGAAGACCAGATAGAACCGGCTGCTCGTCAGCCTATGTCAAGACGCAAACAACCCCGCCTTCCTATTGGAAGCGCAGGGTTGTTTGCATTTTGCCGGTCTTCTGACATTCGTAAAGCTCCCACAATCGATTCGATTACTCCGATTCTCTAATCCACACCAACATCTCGCCCGGATTACGGTTGCCCCACAGCGTATAGGGAACGGCGAGCAGGCGGCGAGTTTCGCGCTTGTACGGATCGGTTCGATAGAGCTTGCTTTCCTGTAGCTCGGTCTCCTCCGTCCGATACCCTTCCATCTCCAGGAATACGACCCCGTCGCGCCATTCGGCATGAACAGGTCGAATGGAAGAAGTCGCGGGCAGCGTTAACGAAGCAAGCGGTGCGCCGTTGTCCGTCTCCTCGAAGCAATAGACGAGCGGACCGCGCTGGAGGGCGACACGCCCCGCGTTCGCGCGAAGATGAGGGTGCGCGTAGATCCGTTGCGGCTCCATGTCCAGTTCGATAGCCAATACATCGCCTGCGCGCCAATCCCGGCTAACGTACGCATAACCATCGACGATATCCGGAGTAATCTTTTCCCCGTTGATAGAGAAGGCGCTCGTCTTCGACCAACCAGGAACGCGCATCGCGAGCGTGAACGCGCCTTCTCCCGCCGCCTCGGCAACGGTTAGCTTCGCTTCGCCTTTCCAAGGAAGACCGCTATCCAGCCTAAGGCGAACCTTGCGTCCGGACAGTTCCAGCTCCGTCTCGTTGGCAATATACAAGTGCGTATAAAGGGTATTCTCGTCGGAAGTGAAAATATAGTACGCGAGCGAGGAGAGTATCCGGGCCACGTTAGGCGGGCAACAAGCGCATCCGTACCATTTCTGCCTGACCGCCTTCACATGGTGCTTGCCGGGATTGCGCTCGCTAGCCTCCGGCCATACTTCCATCGGATTGACATAGAAGTAATGCTTGCCGTCACCCGCGATTCCGGCCGTGACCGTGTTGTACAGCGCCCTTTCCATCACGTCGCCGTATTCGCCCTTGGCCTTCAGTTGCAGCATGCGGTGCGCGAAGAAGATGAGGCCGATCGAAGCGCAAGTCTCGGAATAGTTCGTATCGTTCGGCAGATCGTAATCGAAAGTGAAAGCTTCCCCATGATGCGTCGAGCCTATGCTTCCGGTGACGTACATTTGCCGATGGACGAGGTTGTTCCACAACCGTTCGCATGCGGCAAGCAAACTCGCGTCTCCTCTATGCAAAGCCAGATCCGCCATAGCCGTATACATGTAGACTGCCCTTACCGCGTGGCCGATAGCCGTTGTTTGCTCCCGCACGGGCTGATGCGCTTGGAGATATTCAAGGCCTGGAGTTTGCTGGACGACGCCGGGAGCCCAATGGGAAATACGGCCTCGTTCTTCCCACTCCGCGCGCAGGAAATTCGGTTCGCTGCCGCGCTCATCGATCAGATAACCCGCAAGGTTTAGATAACGGGAATTGCCCGTTGCTTCGTAGAGTTTCACCAGGGCGAGCTCCAGTTCCTGATGACCGTCATAACCGCGCATCTTGCCCGGTTCCGGACCGAATTTATCGTCGATATGATCCGCGAAGCGCGTAGCCACGTCCAATAATTCGCTCTTGCCCGTTCCTTGATAATAAGCAACGGCAGCTTCGATCAGATGGCCGGCCGTATACATCTCATGGCAATCCGTCAAATTGGTCCAACGCTTACCCGGCTTGGCCACCGCGAAATAGGTGTTCAAGTAGCCGTCGTCTTGTTGCGCGGAGGCGATCAATCGAATCGCCTCGTCCGCGATCTTTTCCAGATCGGCATCGGGCTTTACCGCTAGCGAGTAGCCGACCGCTTCCAGCCACTTGTACAAATCGGTATCCTGAAATACGAATCCCGCGAATTCCCCTTCTTCCAATCCTGCCGCGATACGGAAATTACGGATCGCATGGCTAGGCTCGGCATCGGGAATTCTGTCGTTAATAGCTTCCCATTGATAAGGAATAACCGTATTGCGGATCAAGTCCACATAGGAAGACCAATACCGATCCTGTATATTGACCGCTTCCAAATTAAGTTGACGAGAGTATTGATGCTTCTTGGCTTCCAACATCATCGACACGCTCCGCTCCTGATAGATTCGCGCGGAACTTCCCATCGCAGTGACTCCGGGGTCCGCCTGTAAACTATCATAAAAGGAATGACCGTCGCTTGTCGGTAGGGTTTGGAGTATAATAGGTGTCAAAAACTGATCTCATTTTCACCCTAAACCAAAGAAAGGAAGAGCGCCGCGATGCTGCCCCTATATTTGCAAAAGCCCTATCGGCTGATCATGGGCGGCCAGTTTCTCTCCTATGAAAGCTGGACTCATATGGATCGCACGATCTCGGACCATGAGCTTATTATCGGCGTGTCCGGCGTTGTTTTCCTTGAAGTGGATAGCCGAATGTACGAGGTGAAAGAAGGGGATATACTAGTTCTAATGCCCGGGGAGCGGCATCGCGGATACAAGCTGTCCTCGCCCGGCGTTTCCTTTTACTGGTTCCATTTTCTGATATCGGACGAACAGCTAGGGGAACCGGACGGCAACATCCCTCGATACGCGGCTTGCCCCCAACCTAGCCGGGTTCACATTCTGGCCCGTCAGCTCCTTCACGCGGCGAACGGAGGCTATCGCTTTCCTCATGCCGGCGACTACTTTCTGACCTGCCTGCTCATTGAATTGGCAGATCAGCTGCAGGATTCCGACACCTTGGACGCGTTAGCCCCGCATCTTCCGGAGCTGCTGGAGTGGACGCGCCTGCACGCATTGGAACGAAACATCTCCGTGGCCCGAATTGCCAACCATATGGGCTATAATAAAGATTATTTATCGCGAATGTTCAAGAAACGATTCGGCTCGGGACTGTTGCAATATATCCATCAGATCAAGTTGGAAGCGGCTAAGGAACTGCTTGCGAGCACGAAGCTTCACGTCAAAGAAATCGCCGAGAAGGTCGGGATCGAAGACGACAAGCAGTTCGCCAAATGGTTCAAGCGAATGGCAGGCGTAACGCCGACCTCTTATCGCCAAGCCTTCGCCCGCACTCGCTTGAACAATACTTGAAGATGTTCGAATCGCGGGCCGGGCTAAGTTTATTTTTCTTTGGATGGACGCACGATCAACCACTCGGCAACGACCATATTGATCACGAGGCCCAGCCAAATATTCACTTCCAGTACATGCTCGAGAACGAAGTCGACTCCCCCGCCTCCCGTATTCCTACCTCCCGCACGGAAGATCAAGATGCAAATGGGCGTTACGAGCCGCGCGGTCGAAGCGACCAGCGTAATCGCGTAATTGCGCGCCATCCATACCCGATGCTCTTCGAAGCGGCGTTGACGAGCCGATTGAAATCCTCTCCATCCGGTGATCAGCCACAATACCGACAACGTCAAAAAAGCGATTTGCCGGATATAGCTTGTCGTATAGAAGCCCACGATAATCCCGGTAACGGCGCCTATCGCCACGCATCCTAGATAGATTCGCCCGATAACGCGGTGAGCTTTCGGATTTCTAATCCGGAGACTTGGAAGAAATTGAGTCCATCCCATCAACAACGCAACGAAGGAAAAGAAAATATGAATGAGCAGCAACGGAAAATGAAACGGATGATCGGCAACGATTTTCACTCTGCTGTAGGAGGGGTCCAACAGAAAATAAGGCGCCGCCGCGAATATAGCCGCTCCTAGCGTTAATACTACGACTACGAGCCAACTTCTACGATTATCGTACCACCTGCTCATTAATACGAAATCTCCATTGTTGCGCGATAGGTCTCGTTGTCGAATAGACGACGGATCATACAGTCGGCCAGATCGGCACGGGCAATCCCCCGGGCTCCTGGTAGCGATTGGTTGACCGTCGTCCGGTACGTCCCCGTTCTCGGTCCGTTGGTCAGCCTAGGAGGGCGAATGACCGTCCAATCGAGTCCGGAAGATCGTACTTTAGCTTCCATGCGCGCCATGTCTTCATATGCGTTTCTATAGATGCGCTGCACGAGCAGCCGAATGACGATTCGCTGCATGAACGGGGTATTTTCCGGAATTTCAAGACCGGCGGAAGACAAGCATACCAACCGGCGAACGCCTGAGTCGTTCATCGCTTTCATAAGATTGGCCGTTCCCTCCGAATAGAGAGTTGTCGGCCTTCGGTGCGTAACCCCGAGCGCCGAGATCACCGCGTTATGCCCTAGCATCGATTTCTCGAACGAATGCGGAACAAGTACGTCTCCCCGAATGATCTCCAACCGTTCGTGACAGACTTCGAGCGCTTCGGGCTTGCGAACGACGGCGGTTACTTCATGACCGGCTTCAAGCACTTGAGCGACAACCTGGCGTCCCGTGCCTCCGGTCGCCCCGAACACGATTACTTTCACCGCGCTATCCCTCCAGTAAGCTCCTCTACTAGTCGTTTCACGATAGCTTTCTGTCCTTCCAATGAAGGATGAACTCCATCTTGCTCTATCCATTCGGATGAAGCCGATGCTCCAAAATCGTATTGCGGATCGACTATCGTTTCCTGTTGCTTTCTCATGAAGTCTCCAATGGCTAAGATATCCTCATTGCGCCATGCGAGCTCCCCCTGACGAAAGTAAGGATTATTCCCGGCCTTCAGCTCGTCGATCATTGGCGGCGTCATCCATACCCATCGAGCCCGAGTTCTTGTAGACGCGATCGTCCGAATCCTCTTCAAATTGATTATCGTCTCTTCCAGGCCGACTTGGCATTTGGCCGGCTCCGGTCCGATACGCAATGCATCGTTGCTCCCGATCATGCAAATAATCCAATCGGGCTTTTGGTTGACGATTCCGATCATACGTCCGAGAACCTGGGTGGAAGTATGGCCTGAAACGCCTTCGTTAAGCAGACGAATTCCGTCTTGAGGCCTTCGGAGCTGAAGCAGGTGCCGGAGGATTTCCAACCAAGAATGCAAATCGTCCGTCGTGCTTTCACCGATTCCTATCACGGTTTCCCCTTGCTTAAACGGCAAGCGGTCGACGCGGTCGGCGAAGGCGGCATCCGCCAGCAGTTGAAGCGCCGCGTCTCTTCTTTGTTGTTCCAACCGGTCTCGGATCGATCGAAAGCTCTCCGCTGTCATTCCATACAGTTCCGCGATGACGTTGTCGCCGATATTTTTCGCGAAACCCAGCGTCTTCGCCGGATGCTGGAACCGAACAAGCTTAACCCAATGGGGATTGAATTGAGATTCCACCATAATCACTCCTATGTCATGGTTATTGTCTTGCGGTTTTTTCTCGTTTAACGGTAGTTACAGAGCCCCAAAATAGCAGTAACGCGATCAAGGGATGAAGAGCGGTAATGGCCGGAATCGAGGAAAATACCTGAACCGTTAGAAACTGAAAGACGATCAACCCGAATAAGGCGAGGCTTATCCACCTATTCCGTCCGTTAATTTTCCCAACGAACGTGAGCAGGAACATCGCGAGAGGAACCATCGCAAACCCCTTTACGAAAGCAGAGTGAAGTTCCCAATCGCTCGGATCCGTGAAGGTCGCCATCCCGGCAATAACGACCTGAACCAGAATACAGAGGAGAAATCCCCACGCCAGCGTAACGTAGATGATCCTTCCGGCTCGGTTGAATATAGATTTTCCGTCCATGCTTTGCACTCCTTTGCGGTTATTAGCTGGCTGATTGAATCTGACTGCAACTCTAAAATAGCTTTTAAAACTCACGGACGAATACCGGAAACAGTCACAAAACGATCAACAAACGAGTACATATCGCTAAAACCGGCTAACCTCGATTTCCCATATGCTAAAATAGAAAAAGGCTTGCAAACAGCTGAAATAGAGGTGAGTTTGTGCGAAAACCTACGATACTCGTCGTTGACGACGATAAGGAAATCGTCGAATTAATGAAGGACTTCCTTGAAGACGAGTTATTCGCGGTCGTTGAAGCGAATAATGCCGACGAAGCGCTAGAGGCGATCAAAGACAATGCCGTAGACTGCATTCTGCTGGATGTCATGATGCCGGGACAGAACGGCTTCGATCTATGCCGGCAAATCCGGCGCTCGCTGGATACGCCCATCCTATTCCTGAGCGCGCGCGGGGAGGATGTCGATAAGATACGGGGATTAAGCTTGGGCGGGGACGATTACATCGTCAAATCCGCGACTCCCGAAGAAGTCGTCGCCCGAATTAAAGCCGTGCTTCGCCGTTACGGCAAGAACGGAAGGGATGAGAAGCTCGAATTGCGATTCGATCGTCTCGTTCTTGACTTAAAAGCGCACGAGACGATCGTCGACGGCCGATCGGTTTCTTTTACCCCTAAAGAGTTCGATATTCTCCGATTGTTCGCCGAGTATCCGCGACAGGTATTTACCTATGATCAGTTGCTGCAACGTTTCTGGGACGGCATCGGAGACAAGCACACGGTGACGGTGCATATCGGAAGAATCCGCGATAAAATCGAATTGGATTCCAAGAACCCCCGGCTAATCGCGAATGTTTGGGGAGTCGGGTACCGATTCGACGGGATACGATTATGAAGCCGCTTCGGATACGCCAGTGGATGTTCGTCGGAATGGCTATCGTGCTAATCATTCCGCGACTAGTATTCGAGTTGGCGCAAATAATCGTTCCGCATCCAAGCCACGCGTTCGCTTCGGCTTCTTATGTCGCCGCGGCGATCGGCGCGATTGTATTTATCGGTTGGAAGATGGGGCGCGTAGTCGTCAAACCTCTCGAAGCCATGGGCGCGGCGGCCATAAAAGTAGCTGACGGCGATCTGAACTTCGAGTTGCCCCACTCTACCGTCGCGGAAATCGTCCAAGTTCGCGCCGCCTTTCAAGCAATGGGCGACGGGCTTCGGGAATCGTTGGTTCGGCAGTCCAAGATGGAGGAAGAACGTCGTTTCTTCATTCATGCGATCGCGCACGATCTAAGGACGCCGTTATTTACGCTGAGAGGTTTTCTATCGAGATTAAAACGAGGATATGCGGACGATCCGGAGAAAGCTTCGAGATACGTTGCGATTTGCGGGCAGAAAGCCGAACAATTAGACCGGCTGGTAACCGACCTCTTTTCTTACACCCGGCTGGAGTATCTCGAACAAACCCTCAGGCCGGAGCAAATCGAGTTCAACTCCTTTCTCTCGGAAACCCTGAATGACTATCGCCCTTATGCAAAGGAGAAAGAGATCGAACTCCGATATGATTCGGACACCGATCATGTACTTGTTCTAGCAGATTCTCATTTGCTTAGACGCGCGATGGGGAATCTGATCGATAATGCGCTTAGATATACCCCTTCGACAGGAAGGATAGAAGTGAGTTGGAAGTTAGACTCTGGCAAGATTACATTTACGATCGAAGATAGCGGGCCCGGAATTGCCGAGCAAGATTTGCCTCATATCTTCGAGCCTTTGTATCGGGGAGACGATTCAAGGAATCCGGGCACCGGCGGCACCGGGCTTGGGCTAGCGATCGCAAGGCGAATCATGCGAGCGCACGGGGGAGATTTGTCGGCAACCAATCGAACGCCTTCGGGCGGTGCCGTTTTTACGGGTTGGATCGCGAGGTAATCGATTACGAACGACAAATCCCGCGAAGATCGCATAAATGCGCTCTTCGCGGGATTTCATTAGACTAAAGACAAGCCTTTTCTTTCCTCAAAGCCTCTCGCAACTGCTCAATGTTCACGTCGACAGGCGCAACGTTGGCAAGGACGGAGAGAGCGGCGGCCGTACCGGCGGCTTGCCCCGTCGCCATGCAGCTCGGAGTAAGCCTTGTAGTCGCCAAAGCTTCATGAGTCGTGGAAATGCATCTTCCCGCCGCCAGTAAATTGCGGGTCTTGTTCGGCACCAAGCAACGATACGGAATATCGTACGTTCCGTCGCCCGCGATCCAAGAAGCGGTCACGCCTTTTCCCGACGGGTCGTGAATATCGATCGGATATCCGCTTCTGGCGATCGCGTCGTCGAACTTGCGTCCCGCGACTACGTCTTCTTTGGTCAGCGAATATTGGCCGACGATCCGTCTCGTCTCGCGAATGCCGATCTGCGTCCCGACGGCCGATACGGAAGCTTTCTCGAAGCCCGGCACATCCCGCGTCAGGAACTCCGACATCATCAGCACCTGCTTGCGCCCTTCTTCTTCCGCGCGCGTTAAGTCCTCGACGTTCGTGCCGTCCAGACCTTGCACCCTCGTGCAGTTGATCAACACCTCGTCCTCGGCCGGACCGGTAAAGAACAGCACTTGGTCGCGATTGATCGGCACTTCCGCCGCTTTCCACTGCGAATAGAAGCCGCATACGCCCGTCAGAGGAAGATCGGGCAGTTCCTTCACCGGAGTCTTCTTATAGAAATCTTCCGGATGCTCGATCATATAAGCTTTGACTTTGGCCAGATCGACGCCGCGCATTCTGAATTTCATCGTCATCGGCTGCGATTGAAGATCTCCGTCGCGTCCTTGAAGCGTATCCGTTCCCGATAAGTAGGCGACGTCCGCGTCCCCGCTCGTATCGACGAATATTTTGCCCTTCAATTCCATCTTGCCGGACTTGGTCGTAATCCTTACCGCCCGAATCGTTCCATCCGAAGCTTCCACTTCGTCCACGAAACTATGCAGCAACAGCTTGACTCCGGCTTCTCTCAGCATGTCCATTGCAACCACTTGGTAGATTTCGGGATGGTATGGCGTCACCGTATGCACGAATCCGACCGTGTCCCTCAGATGGCCCGGGGAACCCCCGCGCTCCTGCAGCCGATCGACGATTTCCTGCGCGATGCCCTTGATGACTTGCTCTCCGCTGTCGGCGTGAAAGGTCATCCACGGGTAAACCATCGCCGCGGTGGACATCCCGCCGACGAAACCGTATCGTTCCACGAGAATCGTCTTTACTCCTTGCCGTCCGGCTGCGATCGCCGCGGTAATTCCCGCTGGGCCTCCCCCGACGACGACAACGTCCGCTTCCAAGGTTTTCATCATTTTCAAGCCACTCCCCGTATTCCTATTCTTTTAACCCCGTCATCGCGACGCCTTCGATAAACTGGCGCTGCGCCAAGAAAAATATGATCAATAGCGGTACCGTCGCCATAACCGTCGCGCTCATCAGGTGATGCCACGCCGTGCCTACTTCGTCGGTAAACAAGGAAAGCCCGAGAGGCAACGTCATCAAATCGCGGGTATTGATGAAAATCAGCGGATCGAAAAATTCGTTCCAATTCGTAACGAAAGTAAATATCGTCAACGTGGCCAGACCGGGTTTCGCGATCGGAAGCATGATTTGGCCGTAAATGCGGAACCGGTTGCAGCCGTCGATCATCGCGGCCTCTTCCAGCTCCTTCGGAATCGTAATGAAAAACTGCCGCATGACGAAGATGCCGAACACGCCGCCCGCCCCGAAGATAGGCAGTAAAATAAGCGGTAAGTGCGTATCGATCCAACCGAGCTCCCGCATGAACAAGAACATCGGAATCGCCGTTACTTCGTGCGGAATCATCATTGCGCTAAGCAAGACCAGGAATACGATATTCCGGCCCGCGAACGGTATTCTGGCAAAAGCGTATCCCGCAAGCGACGCGAAAAATACGGTTCCTCCCACGACCAAGAAGGCGATGTATACGCTGTTGAAGTAAAACGACTCGAACGGAATGAGCTTGAATACGTCGGCATAGTTTTCGAATCTGAAAGTCGTAGGAATCAGTTGCGGCGGATACGTAAATATTTTCTGCGGTTCCTTGAAGGATGTCGAGAGCATCCACAGGAACGGAATAATCATGATTAGCGAAATCACGCTTAGTATCGTATAGGTGCCGACGGTGCCTAGCGATCTGCGGATGGCCCCATTATGCGTCGCTTTCATTGAACACCCACCTTTTCCTAAGCTGCCACTGCACCAACGTCAAGACTAGCACGACGAAGAACAATACGAACGCGAGCGAGGAGGCGTATCCGAGCTGAAACAATTTGAAAGCTTTCTCCCAAATATAGTAGACTAGCACTTTCGTGCTGTTGCTCGGTCCCCCTTGCGTCATGACGAAGATTTGGCCGAATACTTTCAGCGATCCGATAACGGTCATCACGACGGTCAGGAATACCGTAGGCGTGATCATAGGCAGCGTCACGTTAAAGAAAGATTTCGTTTTGCCGGCGCCGTCCAGCGTCGCGGCTTCATACAACGATCTTGGCACTTGCTGAAGCGCCGCGATGAACAATACCATGTTCAAACCGACGTTCTTCAGCACGCTCGTCACGATGACGGCCGGCATCGCCAAATCCGTATCGTATAACCAAGCCGGGCCTTTAATGTCGAACAGCATAAGAAGCTGGTTGATCAAGCCCGAATCGGTCGCGAACATGTATTTCCAGACGATCGACCATACGATCAGGGAAGTCATGACCGGAACGAATATCGCGGTGCGGAAAAAGCCGATTCCGCGCAAGCTTTTGGATAAGAGAAGCGCTAACAGCAAAGCCAAAACAATATTCAACGGTACGAGTCCTACCGTAAAGTAGACGGTGTTGGTAAGCACTTTCCAGAACAGGGAATCCGACATAATATGTTCGTAGTTGTCTAATCCGATGAATTTATGGTCACCCAGCAACGGCCAGTCCGTAAGGCTCATATACAGAGCCAAACCCATTGGAAACAATAACAGCAACGTAAAACCGATCACCATCGGGGAGATGAAAAGCCATCCCGTAATTTGCGCTTCCCGGGTTAACGGCCCTTTTCTTCGTTGTTTTCCTTTGTCTTTCAACCGGTTCACCGCCTTTTAGGTCAATCTATCGATCGCATTGCGAATTTCGGCCACTGCTTTGCGTAAGGTCTCTTCCGTTTTGCCCACGACGATAGCCCCCAGCATAACCGCCTTGATTCCCGTCTCGCTCAGCGCGAGGATATCGTCAGGGACGAGCTTGCGCTGCGAAGGAACGAGGACGGGCATCCGGGCATGCTCGACCAAATAACGGTATTTCAGCACGTCCGCGAAGCTTAACGGCGTTCCGTATTCCGTACCCGGAATGACCGAAGCTTCAAGCGCCGTGAAGCCGAAGCGGCTCGCCGACGGCAACAAGGAAAGATCCGAAGTCTCGTTGATCGCGAAGGTGCGCTCCAAGCCCAATCCCTGAAGCATGAAGGACGGCAAATGATGACCGTAAATCGAGTAGAAATCGAATCCCATCGGAGCGAGACGTTCGATATCTTCTCGTTTGGCGCCTTCGATGCTTCCGGCGGGAACGACCCCGAACGGGCCGTCGAATTGGCCGCGAATGCTGCGAAATACGTCTTCGTATTCGTCCAACTGGCCGAAATGGTTTCCGCTTGCGCGATGACCGACGTTATAGTGCACTTTAAGGCCGTCGGCGCCTTCTTCCAACGCCGCTCTGGCCAATTCCGCATCGTTGGCTGGAAGGCTGACGATTAGAGTAAGATTTCGTTTCTCCAAGCTCTGTTGCAGCTTAGGCATGTTTTTAAGCCTCCTGTAACAAGGAAACGGCTCGAACCCGAACCGTTGTCCTTGACTTCTATTGAATTTACTGCTTCATGAGCGCGTTGACTTCTTCGGAGATCTTCTTCAGATTCTCGTTCGCCGGAGCTACCTTGCCGAACAATCTATCGAATCCTTGCAGGATAGAGTTGTCGATGTTCTGCCAGTTGACGTGTCCCGGAATGATGCGGGCTTTAGGCATTTCGTCGATGACGGCCTGAACGATATGCTCTTTGCTCGGATTGTTAGGCTGATTGATGAACTCATCGGAGTTCAATACCGACGTGCGAGGAGGCACGAAGAACGTCGATGTCGCTTGAATGCCTGCTTCGCTTGCGAAATACTTCAATAGTTTCTTCGCTTCTTCCGGATGTTTGCTGTCTTTGAACAGGGTGTATCCCGCTTGACCCAACATCGGCACGCTTCCTTGCGAACCGGAAGGCGTCGGAGCGATGCTCCATTCGAAATCCTTGATTTCCCTTGCTTTGGATACGTAGCTGTAGACGTCGAAGAACATGCCTACGTTGCCTGCGTCGAAGCTGACTTGTTCGCCGGCTTTCGGATGCGATTCATCCGTGAACATCATTCGTTCAAGCATCTCGAACGTTTCCACGCCGTATTGGTCGTTCCAAGTGAATTCCGTGATATCCTTGTTGAAAGGCCCGCTGCCATTCGACCAGGAATAGGAGGAAAGCGCAACCCACGTTTTCCAATCGCGGAAGAAATTAACGCCGTACACGCGACTTTGCGCGTCTTTGTTCGTAAGGGCTTTTGCTGATTTCTCGAATTCAGCCCAAGTCCATTTGCCTTCTTTGGCCAATGTGTTCGGATCCGTCAGATTGGCTTTGTCGAACAACGTTTTGTTGTAGAACATAACCATAGGCGGAGTGGAGAACGGCAAGCCCAGCAGTTGATCGCCGTCGCGGAACAGATCGAGCGTGCTCGGAATATAGTCGTCCAGCTTGAAAGCCGCGTCGTTCTTGAACTCGGATACGTCGGCTAGAATTCCGTTGCTTTTGAATTGAGGAACCATGCGCTCGGACACCCATGCGATATCCGGTAACGATTTCCCGGCCGCAAGCACGGAAATTTTCTGTTGATAATCCGTGAACGGAACCGATTCCATCGTGACTTGGATGCCCGGATTTTCTTTTTCGAACCCTTCGATCAACTTGTTGTACACGTCCATATGGGCCTGATTGCCCCACATCATGAACTTCAGCTCCACGTCTCCCGATTTCGCCGGACTGCCCGTCGAGCTGCTCCCCGGTTCGGAGTTGTTGCTGCACCCGAATGTAAACGCAACCAACATTGACAATGAGAGCAATAACCCTGTCTTTTTCACGTAAATCCCCCTTAGTAGGTATCATTATGTTGTTGCCTCTTGATTATAGCGGGGGGGCGATCCTAGCCTAAATCACGCCATCTTTAGAAATGGTACGTCTTCTTTATACATATTTTCATCCCTGACCCGCTTCTTCCGGGACGGATTGACCGTATTGATCCCGATAATCCCCGGCCGTCAAACCGACCTGCTGCTTGAACACCAGCATGAAGTGCTTAGGGCTTTGATGCCCGGACAAACGAGCCACGTCGTAGATTTTCAGCCGGGTGTTGGCCAGCAGCCATTTGGCCCGCTCCATGCGGGCTTCCGACACGTATTCCGAATAATTCGTTCCGGTTTCCGCCTTGAACAATTGACTTAAATAGGTCGCGTTCAAATGAACCCTTGCCGCTACGGTTTGCAGGCGCAAATCCCCGTCGGTATGCAGCTTGACGAATTCCTTCACGTCGCGAATGATCTTTCTCGCATCTCCGCTTGCGTTCGGTTCGTTAAGCTTGGCGCCTGATGGCGGCGAAGCCGCTATCCCGTGCCGTTGATCCAGCGACAGCTTAATCTTGTCCAAGGTCGAGACCAGCTCAAGACGTTCGATCGGCTTCAGCAAATAATTGGACACCCCGAATTCGATCGCCTTGCGAGCGTATTCGAACTCGCCGTATCCGCTGATGATCACGACGGGCAAGTCAGGGTACATTTCCTTAACTTTCGATGCCAACGTCAATCCGTCCATCTCTCTCATGCGGATGTCGGTGATCATGAGATCCGGGATTTCGCATTTCAAGTACTCCAACGCTTCCATTCCGTTAGCCGCTTCGCCGGTCACCCCGAATTGGCTGGTCGATTGGCCGATCAGTTCTCGCAACCCTTGGCGGATAACGGTTTCGTCTTCCACGAGTAACACCTTATACATGTCTGGCACCGCCCGTCTCTTGAAGTCGTATCGTGATCGTAACGGCAAGCCCCTGTCCAAGGCTTCCGTCTATCGTCAAATCTCCTTGTTCCCCGTAAATAAACCTAATTCTCTGAGCGATATTGGAAAGGCCGAGCCCATGCTCGCCTTCTCTCCGCCAGCTCTGGTACGACGGCTGCGTGCGGATTTTCGTGTTCAGCTCTTCGATTTCCGTCTCCGTCAGCCCCTTTCCGTCGTCTCTGACCGTAATGAGCAGCTCGTCCTCGAACCGCAAAGCGGATATCCAGATCGTACCTCCGTGTTCTTCGCCGTCGATTCCGTGATACAGGGCGTTTTCCACGAGCGGTTGCAAAATCAGCTTCGGTATCGGAATATCGACGATGTCCTCGTCGATCTCGTACTCTACTCTCAGTCTACCGCCATAACGCAGTTGCTGGATTTGGACATAGGATTGAACGAAGCGAATTTCTTCCTTCAAAGGAATCTGCCGATCGACTTTGTCGATCGTATACCGTAACAGCTTGCCTAAAGCGGAAACCATGTCCGATACTTCGACGTTATTTTTCCGAATCGCCATCATGCTGATGGATTCCAAAGTGTTATAAATAAAATGCGGGTTGATCTGGCTTTGCAGCGCGGACAGTTCCGCTTCCTTCTCTCGGATGCCGAGGATGAACACTTCGTTGAAGAGCCGATTGATCTCTTCCATCATTTTGTTGAATCCGCGCCCCAGTTGACCGAATTCGTCATTGCCGAACGTCGACACCCTTTTATTGAAATCCCCTTGCTCTACGCCGACCATTTTCTTCTTTAGATCGATAAGAGGGCGCGTGATGCGATAAGAGATCGCAACGGCCAATATCGTAACGATAGCCAAGCAAAGGACGGCGAACCCTAACGTGTACTTCCATAGCTCGCGCGATTCCTTCTGAATGACGTTGATCGGCGTCAGGCTGATGACGGACAAGCCGGAATAATCGGAATGATGTTGAACGTACAAATATTGCTGACGGTCCAGCTCGATTTTCTGATTGCTGCCGTATTTCCGGAGTTGATCGTGTTGAAGCA
This sequence comes from Cohnella cholangitidis, assembly GCF_014107495.1. Taxonomy (GTDB): domain Bacteria; phylum Bacillota; class Bacilli; order Paenibacillales; family Paenibacillaceae; genus Cohnella; species Cohnella cholangitidis. Next base: position 4,894,853 of record NZ_CP041969.1, on the reverse strand, counting down.
AATCCTCGTAGGCGGAAATTCCGCTTCCCGACTTCCGTTCGAAGAGCAATCTCTTCTGGGCGTCCATAATGATTAAGCTTGCGTCTTGTTCGAAGTTCAGATTGGACAGGATGTTCCGAAAAGCGTCCAGTTTAATGTCGATGAGAATATAACCAAGCCGCTTTAGCGTATTCGGTTCGCGAATCATTCTCGCTACCGTGACGTAGGGTTCGGTTGCATTTCCGCCGTTATAGTACGACGGCATATGGGGAGGAATTAGCAGCCACGCCCCGTCCGAACGGCTCACTTCTCCGAACCACTCGTCCTGTCTGCCGTCCCAAACCGATTCCACGGCCATCGAGTCCATGTTGGAGAACAGAATGCCGCTATTGCTCAAGAAGTGGATTCCGCGAATTTCCACTCTATCGTAAGCTTGCGCTGATGTGTACAGCTTCATCTTCATATAATCGTCGGAGGAAGCCCAAGTAGCCGACCCCATCTCGCCGTCGTATTTGCCTAAAATTTTCAGAACCACTTCATCGTATAGAGGCATGAGCGACAGTCTTTCGTAATCTTTCATAAGCCGATCCAGATTCGCGTTGATTTGCCGCACGATATCTATGGTGAATTGTTCGGTCTTCTGATCGACCGTGGACGAGAAATGCCGATAGGTCGCGATCCCTTGCAAGCATAGCGGAAACAGAATCAGGAAGACGAAAAGGAACAACAATTTCGTTCGCAGGTTCAATTCCCTTGGAAACCTCTTTTTCCACTGAAGCATATTAATGTCCCCTTTTGGATGACTGACTTGTTTGTGTTTTTCGGATTCGAAAATTGTATGCGCTTTCATAAAATAACATCTGGAGTATTCTATTATAACGATGAGAAGAATAAAAGATATCCCTTGATCCTTGGAAATGGTACGAAATGTTGGGGAGATGGCCGAAAAACGAATCCCGCCCGTACGGGAACGTACGTAGGCGGGATTCAATGTTACCAAAATTGCACTCTCTTAATCCTTAGCGGCATCTCACATTCTATTGTAAGGCGTGGGAGGCACGGGTATAAAACGGGCTAACCGTTTCGGGATTGAACTTGCCAGGTTCGAAAAACCCTCCATTGGCGCAGAATCGGTCGTTACGAGCAAAGGATTGCTAGCATTGGACACATGACCTGCGGCGTCCTTCGCTTTGACGGTGAAAATATAAGTCGTATTCGGCGTTAATCCGGTTACGGCGAGCGTTGTCGATTCCGTCGTTCCGATGACCACGCCGTCTTGCAGAACCTCGTAACCCGTCACGCCGACGTTATCGGTAGAAATTCCCCATGTCAGCGATACGCTGTTATACGTTGCGGAAGTCACCGAAACCTCACCCGGAGCCGATGGAGCAAGGAGATCCATAGGAGGGAGAGGCGCCGCTTCCCCCGTGTAAATGGCCATGCCGGCAAGATTAGCGTCGCCGGTCACCTTAACCAGCTCCATATTCAGAACGCCATCCTGAACAGTCACGGTATACGGGCCATACTTTCGCCATTCGTTTAAGGGCATTGACCCGATCGGGCTGCTCGTCTTCTGCAAGCCTTCCAGCTTCACATGAAACGAACGCGAGTTAGCCTGGTAGTTCTCGATGCTCCACAAATAAATTTGGTAAGTTCCGTTACCTATAGGTTGCGCGACGCTAAACGAATTCGCTAAATAGATTCCATTGTTCAGCATCGTATTCGTATCGTTGTCTGCTGCGGGGAGCAAGGGATCGTGTCCAGAATACCTATGAACCGTTGGATTCGTGGTACCTGCTGCACTTTCCGCCAACCATGCATTCCCCTCAACTACAGCTGCGCCTCCATTAAAGTTAATCCCTTTAATGAACATCGGCGATCCTCCCCCCGGCACAGAAGGCGTTGTCACGGACAACGGAGTACTTGCTAGGGAGATATTACCGGAAGCGTCCTTTGCTTTTACCGTAAAGCTATACGTTGTGTTAGGCGTTAATCCATTGACCGTGTATAGATTGGAGCCTATGGATCCGATCAAATTTCCGTCCCGAAACACGTCGTAACCTACTATCGCAAAGTTATCTAAAGAGCCGTTCCACGTTAGCGTGACGCTGTTATAGGTTGCCGAAGTCACCGATACGTTCTGCGGAATCGTAGGGGCTTCAACATCCGCCGCATTTTGCGGAGCGTAAATGGCAATTCCGGACAAGGTAGGATCTCCGGTTACTTTAACAAGCTCCACGTCCAACTTGTAATCGTTAACCGTTACGGTATAAGGTCCATACATTCGCCATTCGTTTAACGGCATTGACCCGATTGGACTGCTTGTCACTTGAGAGCCTTCCATATTAACGTTGAACGACCGAAAGTTCGCTTTGTAGTTCTCTGTAGTCCACAAGTATACATCGTAAGTTCCCGGAGTCACCGTTTGGCTTACGCTAAACGAATCGTTCGAGTAGATCGCGCTGTTCAACATAGCCAGCTTATCGCCGTTCGTCTCGGGTTGCAGGGCAATATTGCCCGAATACCTTTTAACATTGGATGCTATGTCGGCCGTGTTGTCCCCGTGCCAAGCTTGCCCATCGACCGTAACCGCCTCGCCGTTAAAGTTGATGCCGAAATAAAATCCCGGATGCGTAGTCGCCGCCAACGGTTCGCTCGGATCCGACGAGTTCCCGCTATTGTCCTTGGCGACTATCGTGAAGTTATAAGTCGTGTTCGCGTTTAGTCCCGTAACGGTATAGTTCGTTGTCGAAGCCGTTCCGACTATAACTCCGTCCTTCAGAACATCATATCCCGATACGCCCGCGTTATCCGTAGAAGCGGACCAAGAAAGCGAGACGCTATTGTAGGTTTTCGATGAGACCGTCAGGTTCTCGGGAACGGAAGGGTCTACGGTATCCGCAGGAGTGTCAGGTATCAGCGAGTAAATCGCCATTCCGGATATCGTAGGATCCCCCGCCCCCTTGACTAGCTCCATATTCAGAATTCCATCTTGTACCGTTACGTCGAAAGGCCCGTACTTGCGCCAAGAGTTTAACTGCAACGTTCCAATCGAACCGTATTTATTTTGCGGTTTGCCTTCCAAGTAGACATCGAACCACCGAAAACTAGCTCCATAGTTCTCAGTAGTCCACAGGTAAACCGCGTAATTACCGTTGGCTATCGGTTGATTGACGCTAAACGTCTTATTGAGGTAAATCGCGCTATTCAACATCGTTTGCGTCTCGCTGTCGGCCTCTGGCAGCAAGTTTATGTTCCCGGCATACCTTTGGACTGTAGAGGTCGTAACACCGGCCGAGCTCTCCGCTAACCATGCGTTCCCTTCAACCGTTACCGCGTTGCCGTTGAAATTGATTCCCTTGTAGAAGACCTCTTGTTCTTTCCCGGGCGCGCGCCCCGTTGCAATCGATAACGGATCACTCTCTCCTGATACATTACCTGCTGCATCCCTTGCTCTAACGGTAAAATTGTAAGTCGTTCTCGGCGTTAATCCATTGACTAACAAAAAACTCCCATTCGTTCTTCCGATAGGAACCCCGTCTTGAAACACATCATAACTGGTTACGCGCACATTGTCGGTTGCAAGATCCCAACTCAGACCAGCGCTGGAATAGGCTATGCCTGCCGCATGCAAATTTTCCGGGATTGAAGGAGCAATATGATCAGTAGGAGAAATTGCTGTCGTATTCTCCGAATGGATGGCCATTCCGGCAATGATTGGGCGACCGGACAATTTTACGATTTCCATATTCAGAAGCCCGTCTTTAACCGTTGCAGCGTATGGGCCGTATTTTCGCCATTCGTTTAACGGCATCTCTCCGATCGGACTGATCGTCACCTGCTCGCCTTCTAACTTGACGTGAAATGACGTTGAATTCGCTTGCCCTGTCTCTATGGCCCATAGGTAAATCTCATAATTCCCGTTCGGTAAATGTTGATTGACGCTAGCCCAGTTATTCCAATCGAGCACGCTGTAACCGCTGCTAAGCATTGTGGTTGTCTCAAAATCCGCCGTAGGCTGCAAATGAACGAAATGTCCATATTCGCCGATTCTACTAGTCATGACGCCTGACGATTTGCCGTCCAACCAATGATTCCCTTCAATCGTAACGTTGTCGCCTACGAAATTGATCCCTTTGACGAAAACCGGCGTTCCTTCCCCTGGCGTTGAATACGTTGTTACCGATAGAGGAACGCTCGCTGCCGATGTATTCCCTGCTCCATCCTTCGCTTTGACTTGAAACGTATAAGCCGTGCCGGGCGATAGACCGGTAATCGTAAAGTTCATCGATTCCGTCGTTCCTACGATTACCTCATCCTGCAAGATGTCGTAACCGACTACGCCTATTTCATCGGTTGAATTGCTCCATGTCACCCAGACGCTGTTCTCCGTCTTCGCGGCAAGCGCAAAATTACCCGGGACCGTTGGAGCAGTCGCATCTACGACCGAGCTTCCGCCCGGTACGCCAGACTCCGTGTAGGTTGTTATGGACAGCGATGGGCTCGCATCGGATAGATTACCCGCTGCGTCCCTAGCTCTGACTTGAAAGTGATACGTCGTGTTCGGCATTAATCCCGTAATTGAAATTTTTCTCGAGGATACCGTTGATCCGACTATAACTCCGTCCTGCAGTACCTCGTACCCCGTAACTTCAACATTATCGGTTGATTCGCTCCAGTTTAAGGCGACGCTGTTCGAAGAAATCGCTCCAAACCCGATATTTTCCGGAGCAGAAGGGGCCGTGGACTCTGCAAGCGGAGGGGTAGACGAATCCGTTGTTACGGTTAACGGCGCGCTAGGTACTGACACCTTCCCATAATTGCTTTTTGCAACAATCGTAAAGGAATACGGGGTGTTAACGTCCAATCCCGTGGCAGTATAACTTCTTGACGGAGACACTCCGATCACCGCTCCGTCCATCAGGACATCATAACTCAAAATCCCCTCGCCCGGATCCCAATTTAGAGTAACGCTATTATACGTCTTGGCGGCTGCCTGAACGTTTTCGACCTTAGGGATATCAGAATAGTTCAAAACGCGAATATTCCCAAAGCCGGCGCTCTCCGTAACTTGGCCATGATTAAGCCCATATATCGCCCCGAAATTCCTGGAATAGGTTTCTACGACGACTCCCTTAATTTCATTCGATCGAAGGATTACCCCCGTGGATTCGTTATGGCCAACCAACCCGCCTATATTTTGGTTCTTGCCGGCAACTTCTCCCCGAGACCAGGTATCTTGAACGGTGCCTCTATTTTTAGCCGCGATACCTCCAACATCGCTTCGTCCAGACACGTTAACTTCCGAGACTGAATTGGAGATCAGACCTCCAATATCATTAATGGAGACTATTCCGCCGGCTAGATCGCTGATTTTGTTGTTATCCCCGGAAGCACGGCTGTTCTGAATCGTCCCATAGTTTCTATTTGCGATATGAGATGCTGAACCTAATCCGCTAACGGTGCCGGATACGGAACAGTTATCGATTAGCCCGTAATTGATCGATGCCAGTCCTGCAGGATTGGGAGATATTATGGTATCAGGTTGACCGGTACCTGGAACAGACCAGTTTTTAATTTTTATATTCGATAAATTCAAATTTCTGATTACGCCCGAACTCTCTAAAGTTCCAAACATAGCAAGGGTTGAATTTAAGCCGTTAATCGTATGATTTTTTCCATCCAGAACTCCGGAGAAAGAAGTTACCGCTTCCCAATTCCCCGTCATTTGGATGTCCGCCCCCAATTCGAAATGCGCAGCCGGGTGAGAGCGAAGCAGTTCCAAATCAGGTTGCGAACATAACACATAGGGATTACCGGCCGAGCCGTCTCCTCCCGCTGCGCACGCGCTCTGCAGGGTCTCCTCCGCCGATGCTTGTCCGAACGCGGGCAGCAGGAGCAACACCGCGAATACTAGAGAGATTAACCGTTTCATAATCCACACTCCTCCACTGATTAAGATGACCGCATATTCAGTGTATCAGCGGAGGTGTGAAGGATTGGAGGGCAGATTTGCAAGATTTCGGATAATCATTCAAGATTCGCCCGTTCTCGGTATTCCTGCGGAGTCATGCCGAACTGTCGCCGGAATACCTTGGCGAAATAATTCGGATTTTGGAATCCTAGCTCCGACGTAATCTCGTATATTTTGTTCTTTGTTTTCGCCAGCAAATATTGCGCCCGATTCATTCGGTGGCGAAGCAAATAATCGCTTATGTTCATCCCCGTTTCCAGCTTGTATATTTTGGATAGGTAGACGGGATGCAGCCGGACCTCGTCCGCAATCGTTTGTACGGTGAGCTCCTTTATCGCGGTTCGCTCGATTAAAGCATGGATCTGCCGTACGATGAAGCTTTGGCTGCTAGCCGTTCGCCGCGCCAGCTCGTCGCGGATCCGATGCAGATGCCGCAAGGCCCATTCTCGCAGCAGCTTCGGCGAACGGCACCACGGTCCTACCGCAAGCTTGTCGAAATCTTCCCCCAACACGGATGACAAAGTTAGCTCGCTGCGATGAACGATAGGAATGAAAGCGCCGGCGATGTGGAAGAACACCTCGTATAGATGGGCTTGCGAATCGTTCCATCGTTCGGTCAATTCGTCCAAAATGCCGTTGATTTTATGTTCCGCCTCCTCCCATCTTCCGGACTCTAGCAGATGGATTAATATCGGCGATTCATGGGGAATTCGCAATGAATGAACTTCTTCGGTCTCCCTGCGTTGGCCGGACAACGTAACGAACATGTCTCTGATATTGCCGACTTTCTGAAGGAACGTAGCGACCATCCGTCGGTACGTCTCGGACACGTCGGAAGGAAACGCTTGCCTGTCGCTTATGATGACGGATACGGTTCCTTTCAGATACCGGTTTACGTTGTATTGCAATCGGGTCGCGGCATCTTCCAGATGGGAACGGCTGCTCTCTGGCCGATCTTCTTCATCCATTCGATTTCCTTTCGATTGCTTCAGCCCTTGTTTCTCTTTTATTAGAAAAACAAGATAATCGCGCTTGTCCCGACAATACCAGAGCTCGAACCATTCCCCGAAAATTTCCTCGGCAATATTCGTTACGGCATTCTCGATCAAGGACATTCCCTGAACGTCATAGCGCGCGAACTCCTCCTCCAGCCGAATCAACATCATCGCGAACTCGTCTTCCGGCTGAAATGGGATCTCGAAAAGCTTGAGACGGTCGATAAGTTCATGGGGAGCATACCGTTTGCCGTAAAGCAAATTTTCCAGAAGCGAAGCCCGCAGCAGCGGAAGATTGCCGCGAACGGTGGCGACCGCTCTCCGATAAGAGCTGACTTCCTCCCATTCTTGCTTGATCATCTCCAGAATTCGTTTAAGACATTGTTCCAGCACTTCCGCCCTGACCGGCTTGAGCAAATAATCCATCGCTTGCGCCTGAACGGCCTCCTTGGCGTAGGCAAACTCCGCATGCCCGGTCAACAATACGGATTTGACTTTTCGATGATGCCGATTAACGTAAGCAATCAATTCCAGCCCGGACATCCCGGGCATTCGTACGTCCGTCACTAGAATGTCTACGGATTGAGCCTTCATACGTTCGATCGCTTCGTACGCGGAATAGGCCTTCCATACGGACTCTATGCCAAGAGAGCTCCAATCCAGACTCTCCGCGAGACTATCCACCAAATGAGTCTCGTCGTCAACGATGAGCAGCGTGGTCATTAACATCCCTCTTCTCTTTTGAAAGGTTCGACGTTCCACAGCAATTGGACGCGCAACCCGCCTAATGGAGACGGCTCGAAACGAATTTCGGAGGACTGTCCGAACATAAGTTGAAACCGATGACAGGTATTCCACAGCCCATAACCGAGCTCGCTCTCCGACGGACTCCCCACTCGCTTGTCCATATCCAGCATCTGCTCTTCCGTTAGGCCGATGCCATTGTCGTCGACGATAATGCTGCACCGCTCCTCCTCCGTGCAACACATGATGCGGATCATCGCTTCTCCCGGCTTCAATTCGATCCCATGGACGACGGCGTTCTCGATGATTGGCTGGAGAGAAAGACGAGGAACGACCAGATTGTTCATGGCGTCCGGAATATCGATCGTAAAGGTTAACCGGGGCATCCTCATATGTTGAATGTTCAAATAGTTCGTGACGATCGACAGCTCTTCCCTCAGCGTCGTTATCTCTTTGTCCGATCGGGTCGTGAAACGATAATAGTCGCCAAGATTATGCGCCATGGATGCCACCGCTTCTCGATTCTCTAACTCGTTCATGCTAGTAATATAAGCTAGGCAATTGTATAGAAAATGCGGGTTCACCTGCGCTTGCAGTTGTTTCAACCGGGCGTCCTTAGAGCGAATCTTTTCCTCGTACACCGACTCGACGAGCAGTTGAATTTCCTTGGCCATCTCGTTAAAGCCCCGTTGCATATAGACGAATTCAGGACTGGAGCCGAGAGGAACCCTTGCCGAGAACCGGCCGTCGCGAATTTCCTTGAACCCTCTCACCAACTGCCGGACAGGAATCTGAATGTTCCGGTACAACAGCGCCAAAGCGGCGAAGCTAGTGGCGAGAAGCACGCCTATCGCGATAAAGAATAGATTGCGGCTTTTGTAGATCGGGGTAACGACATCTTCCACGGGCAGGAAATCGACCAAATACCAGTCCATCGTTTTCGATTCCGAATAATATACCTGGTATCCTCTTCCGTTCAGCTTTATGCGAAACGCGGCTTCTTGCTCCAAGTTTTGCTTATCGAGCCAAGCGATCAACCCTTCCGTCGCTTTCGAGTCCGGCTGTTTCCCATAGATAGGCCGCTCATTGGGATGATAGAGGAACGGACTTCCCCTTCCTCCTTCTTGATAGTTCGACAGAAGGTCGGCGATATTGTCCGCGTCGAAGAGCACTTCCAGTATCAATTTGGATTTGGAAATATCCGCGACCGGCAGTAGGTTGTCCACAATGAATCTTTTGAACACCCGAGTTTCCTTCCCTGCCGCGGAAGCTTGAGCCTCTATCCGCCAATAGGAGGACAGATTATCGGGAAAATAGCTTTCTTCATAAGGAATCGATGATTGGATGCCGATGCGTTGCTTGGCAGTGGGGGAATATACGACAAATTCGTTGCTCCAGTTACTAGAAAGGCTCTGTAACGTAAGCTTTTCCAATACCGCGGCTTTCGTTTTGACCCTGTCCAGTAAGTTGTCTTTATAGGGGAGATTAGGAAGATCCCGCACGCTTGGATCGCGGTTCAGAATGACCGCCAGCTGTTCAAGCTGCTTGATCGAAGTATCCATTTGATGCAGCAAAAAAGAAAGCTGCCGTTGGTTCGTATGCTGCAGCTCCGATTCGATGACTTTGACGCTCACCTGGTGGGAATAACCGATCAACAGAATTACGGGAACGAGGAGCAACAGGATCAGAACCAGTATTTTGGCGAACAACGAATATCGGATTGTCATGGTTCGCCCCGGTTAACCGACAAGTACCAATCGTTCACTTCTTTGGTGATTTCATCTCCGCCAGAGTTCTTCCACTTTCGCACGAATTCGTCGAAATGATCGATAGGGGCGTTCCCGTAAATGATCTGAATAAACGTTTCATTTTCCAATTTCCTAAGGTATTCGTCCTTCTCCTTCATCGTTGTCGTCGGTGCCCCGTTAAATCGATCGCGGACGGAGTATTTCATCATCTCGTAATTAACCGCGCCCGCCTGGTGAATTTCCGGTCCCGCGCCGAACAAATATTTCTCGTAAGCCGATTCGGGCTTTTTCCCATGATGCAGATCATAATAGATTCTCGTCTGCTTGAACGGAATGTTCGGCTCGTCGTTGGATAGGATAACCTTCTTGGCCTCGATTTTCCCGCCGGGTATTTTGCTTTCGTCATAGACAGGCTCTCCGTTCGCCATTGCGTAATCGTACCCTTCGGCGAATCCGTACCTCAGCTCGTCCTTCTCTTCAGAGAATAAGAAACCGTATAAAACATCGTAGTATTTCAAGATTTCTTCCATATGCGCGAAATCTTTGTTGAATAGAATAAATCCAACGGACAGCAACGAAGCTTTCCGGGCGATTTGCCCATTCGGGCCGGCCGGCAACGGGTAAGCTTTGACTATGGCTTCGGGCGCTCTTTTCTTCACGTCGCCTAGAGGCCAGGCCACATTCCAGAACGCGCCGAAATAAATGCCGGACTTCCCTTCGTTGAACGCTTCCGCGGCCATGCCTCCGTCCATTAAGGCGATTTCCTTGTCCAAGTATCCCTTTTTCAGCCATTCCGCGTATTTAGCTAACGCCTGCTTCGCATTCGGCTGTAAGGAACCGTATTGCAAAGAGCCGTCCTCCGTTTTTAACCATTGGTCCGGCAACGCGTCTCCATAAGATCCGAACAACCAACTGGCGTCTCCGACTACGGAGAACAAGCCGTCTTTAAGACCGGTCGACATGCCGATCGTATCATTCAGCCCATTGCCGTCGGGATCGTCGTTAACGAATGCGTCCATCACTTTCTCTAACTCTTCGATCGTCTTCGGAGGCGACAACCGCAGCTTGTCCAGCCAGTCCTGACGAATGAACATGAGCGCGTCCTGTTCGTCTCCAGCCGTCAGTACCGGCAATCCGTACTTTTTCCCGTCCTTCGTTACCGGGTACCATACTTCCGGATATCGGGCATAAAGCTCCTTCATGCGCGGGGAAGCATACTTATTGAACTCGTTCGTGATATCCTTGAGCTTCCCCGCTTCTATAAGCTCGCTTGCCAGAAACTTATCGTACACGTGGAAAGTATCGGGCAGCGGCTCGTTCGCGTTTAGAGAAAGCCGAAGCTTCGTGATATAAGCATTGTTCTGGCTGCTGGCAGACCAAAGCACCTTAAAGTCGATTCCGCGTTTTTCCTTCGCCCATCTCGTATGCCAATTGTTCTCGGGGGTTTCCCCGTTCTTAAATACCATGGATGGCACGATTTCCTCCACGGTCGTAATCGTAACCGGGACAAGCTTCGCGTTAGCGGTTGATGGAGTCGACGCAGCTTGAGGCTGGGCGTCGGAATGCCGCTTAGTGATTGCCGGATCTATACATCCGGTCAGGCTGATCGCATTCGCAATGATTAGACAAGTAAATAATGAACATCTCCCTAACCCTACTCTCATAGCATGACTCCCCCGTAACTATGATCGTTGTATGGTTGACTCGTGGGTGATATCCAATATTATACATTTTGTCGCTGCATGGCGTAAATCCGGAAATGCCAAACAGGCGATCCGCTCCCATCCGTAGATGAGAGCGATCGCCGCCTTCTCGAGCTAGCCTTTAGTGTTATTCCGTCTCTTTGCCCAGATCAATCGCACGGTCTATCAACTTTACGAACTCTTTTTGTTCCTTGCCCTCGGCATTGCCTTTGGCCAGCATGCGTATTTCCTCAAGCGCGGGAGCGCTCGCTCCTTCGCCTTCGCGGATCAACTCGGCGAACTTCGCTACGGCAACCAGAAATTTCGTATTGTCGGACAATTCGCCGGACAGACGGATCTCTTCGCTCATTTCCCGAATTTCCGCACGATCGTCTACGTTTTTGTAACGGATCGTGACCTTGCCAAGCTGCCCCGCCGCTTTGTTTTTCAAGCGGACTTGATAGAGCGCCGTTACGGAATGGCCTGCCCCCACTTCTCCTCCGTCTACCCGGTTGTTGCGGAAATCCTCGTCGGAAACCGCGCGGTTCTCGTAACCTAGCAGACGATAGCTCTCGACTTTGCCCGGATCGAACTCCACTTGGATTTTGGCGTCCTTCGCGATCGTCTGCAAATTGCCCGTCAGCTTCTCTTTAAATACTTTCTTTGCTTCGCCCATATCGTCGATATAAGCGTACACCCCGTTCCCTTTGTCCGCCAATTGCTCCATCAGCACGTCATTGTAATTTCCCATTCCGTATCCGAAAGTGCTTAAATAAATATCCTGTTCGGAGTAACGCTCGATCTGTTCCAGAATGTCCTCCGGTCCGGTTCTGCCTACGTTGGCCACCCCGTCGGAGCAAAGAATGACCCTGTTGATCTTCTCCGGCTCGAACGTTTCGTTCGCCATTTTGTAACCGAGCAGCAAGCCCTCTTCCACGTTCGTCGTATTTTCGATCTCGATACTTTCTATCGCATCGAGAATGGCGTCCCTTTGTTCCACCGAAGTCGGATCCAATACTTTATGAGCTGTCGTTCCGTAAACTACTATGCCGATCGTATCGTCGTCTCTTAACTGCCCGATGAGCAGCTCCAAACTGTCTTTAACCAGATCTATTCGATTATCCTTGTCCATCGATCCGGATACGTCGATCACGAACGTAAGGTTCACCGGTTTCCGCTGCTCGGAATCGACTTCCTTCCCTTTGATCCCGATGCGAACGATCGAATAATCGTCATCTTCTATGGGCGATGCGCCCGCGTCTACGTGTATGGCGAAAGTATCTTCGCGCGGAGGCTCGTAACCCGGATCGAAATAGTTAATGAATTCCTCCGTCCGGACTGCTTCGCGGGGAGGAAAAGAGCCGTCCTCCACATAGCTTCTTGCAATCGCGTAAGCCCCCGTATCGACGTCGACGGCAAAGGTAGATTGACGGTCGTCTTCGGCGGAGACGAATGCATTCGACCCGTAATCCTTGAAGTACATATCGTTCGGCGGGGCTTCGATCGGAGCGCGCGCTTGCGCCTCGCTTTGCGCGGCGACGGGCGCTGAGTCATCCTCATTGCTAGAAGCGCTGCACCCGGAAACGACAATGGCCATCGCGACGATAAAAGGCAGAAACGACCTTCTTCTCATTTGAATTCCCCCTTTAGGTTCCTCTGTCGGGAACCTTTATATTTCCATTATGAGGAAGAAAATCAAATCGCGATAGTACCATTTTTCCTTAGTACCTCCATGCGACGCGAATAACGAAAACCCTGCTCGCGCCGCGGCGCGAGCAGGGTTTCTTTTGTCAATGTCCGTTTACAGAGACGGGTCTAGTATGAGCTTAACGCCTTCGATCTTCAATTGATCCAGACGAATGACCCAATCCTTGATCTTCTCGTACACTTCGTCGGAATAACCGAACAGCCGCTTCATCTCGTGCACGAGCTCTTGTTCGTCATCGCTATAATCCCCGTCCGCGAAGACGAGAAGCAGAATTTCCGTGAAAAAAACGTTTTTGACTTGCTCGTCCCGAATGCCGCCGATGATTTCCGAGATTTGTCTTCTTGGCGCAACCGGCGATATCCCGTTAATCTCCATGCCCATTTCTATTCTGAACGACTGCAGATTCCTCGCTTCGTTTCCGCTTACGTATCCGTCGGCGTTCGCCACGACTTGCGCGAGTTCCAGAAACGCTTCTTTATGTTCTTTTGCCTGTAGAAAATGTAAAAACAATGCCGACAGCTCCTCTATTAAAAATATGTCCGTACACCATTTCGACGCTTCGGGCTCTATTCCTGTTCGGTTCGGCGATAATGTCTCGAAATGTTCCGATTTCGCTCCGTTAAGCGATCTAAAAGGATCATCGACAATAATAGTTAAGATTAGACCCGACAGTCTAACATTCTTTTCGGTTGCATATAGGTAAGATGGATAGAGTATCAAAATTCATAAATCGAAGGAGATCGATAACCTCACGATGATCAGAAGCCTTAGTTTGGAACGAGCAACGTTAAACGTAACTTTGTCATTAATGGTGAAAGCAAGAAGGAAAAGCCACGCCTTGGAAATGGCCGATTTCCTGCTGAACGAAAACAATGTGATCATGGATCGGATCCGTCTTGTGAACGAAGTGGGATCGGACAGACTCTTCCTCATGGAACGTATCGACGGAATTCATTGGGATACCGCGCAATTAACGGATTATAGCAATCTATTCAAGGCTATCGGACACATTCGCATGACGCTTCGCACGGAATCCTACTCGGAGCCTCTGGGCAATCACGCGTATCGGCTTCCGAGATCCTCTCTCAACGACCGAACTGTATGGGTAATTCCGACCACGAACGAGCCGGCATTCACCCAGGTTATCAGTCAGAGTTTGGAAGTTTGCGCGAAATCTCCGGATTCTTTTCCGTTTACGAACGCCGGATAAACCGCCTCCCGGCTTCGATTACCGGTAATTTCCACACAACTAACTTCATCATCCTTTCGTCATAAGAAGTAGGGACAACGACGAAAGGATGATGAATTCACCATGTTTGTTAAAATCGGCTCGATCGCTTTGCTGGGCTTATTGCTATGTCAAGATGCCCGTATCAGCGCAGCTGCGATAGCGGCTCCCGACGTTTACATCGATGGCAAGAAACTCGAGTTTGCCGCCCGGCCGGTAGTTAAAAACGGCACCACGCTCGTGCCTATGCGCTCCATATTCGAAGCGCAAGGAGCCGAAATTTCGTGGGAAAACGATACTCGGACGGTTACCGCAACGAAGAACGGCACCACCCTTACATACCGCATCGGAGACACGTCCGCCTATCTAAATAAGGAACGCGTTCCCCTAACCCAACCCGGGACGATCATAGGCGGCTTCTCGATGGTTCCCTTGCGCTTCATAAGCGAAACGATGGGCGATCTCGTCAAGTGGCATGCCTACTCCAACGAAATATCGATTTCCTCCTCTAAGGTAGCCAGCAATACCGTAACGTATGGCGTTAACTTGCGCGTTACTCCCGCCGCGCTGCCCGATAGCCCGATAGCCCGAATGGTAAGGAAAGGCGAGAAAATTCAAATCCTCCGGGAGATCGACGCGAATTGGCTGGAAGTCAGAACCGAAGACGATCGGATCGGATTTATTTCGGCCAAGCCTCTCTATACCGATTATTCCAGCCCGTCTCTCGCCTCGCTTCAAGGGGACGAGCTTATTTCCTTTGGCCAGCGATATTTGGGCACGCCTTACGAATTCGGGGCGGACGCTAATCAAACGTTAACGTTCGACTGCTCCTCTTTCGTCAGGCACGTCTTCAGCGAAGTGCTGTCCATTGATCTTCCGCGGGTGTCATACGATCAAGCCAAGGAAGGCAAAGAAGTGCAGCTAGACCAGCTTCGGAAAGGCGATTTGCTGTTCTTCAGCGCCGCGGGCTCGACATCGGACACGTAGGCATCTACGTCGGCGACAATCGAATCCTGCATACTTACTCGAAAGAGCAAGGCGTGCATTTCGAAGAGTTTAGCGACAAGTGGAAAAAACGGTTCGTTACCGCGCGGAGAATGTTCTAGTCTGTCAAAAGAAGCTGCCCCAGAATAGATATGGGACAGCTTCTTCTTTATCTAACACGTCTGCTCTGCAACTCCTGTCAACCCTTGCTCTCGCCGATAGAGAGCTCTTCCTTCTTCGATGAGCCGGTAAGCCCGCTGAACTTCTCGATCCGTTGGGGTTTGCACGCCTTCTAACGGGTAAGCCTTGCCGAGCTGCTGCCACTTATAGATTCCCATTCGGTGGTACGGGAGCAGTTCAAGCTTCTCGACTCCACGCAGCCCTTCGACGAATGAACCTAAAACGCGCAGATCGTTGCCGTCGTCCGTAATCCCGGGAATGAGCACATGGCGGATCCACATCGGCTTGTTCCGCTCCGACAGCGCGGCGGCGAACTGCAGAATGCGGTCGTTCCCGCGGCTCGTCAACCACTCGTGCTTCTCAGGGTTCATTTGCTTCAGATCGAGCAGCACCAAGTCCGTTACGTCCAGCAGCGCCTTCGCGTGGCCGGGATCGCAGAAGCCCGACGAATCAAGCGCCGTATGAAGTCCCCAGCGCCTCTTGCATTCGGAGAAGAGCTCCGCCACGAAACCGGCTTGAAGCGTCGGCTCTCCTCCCGTTACGGTAATCCCGCCTCCCGATCGGCGATAGTAAGGCAAATATTTCTCGATCTCCTGCAAAACCTCTTCTACCGATACGGCTTTGCCGGCTCCCGTATCCCAAGTGTCCGGGTTGTGGCAGAAGCGGCACTGAAGCGCGCATCCCTGCATGAAAAGCACGAAGCGTATTCCCGGCCCGTCAACGGTACCGAAGGTATCAATGGAGTGGATTCTGCCTTTCATGCCAACTACCTCCCTTACAGCCGAACCGAATTACACCGCGCCATGGAACGTCCGGTTGATAACGTCCAATTGCTGCTCTCTCGTCAGCTTGATGAAATTAACCGCATAGCCGGACACCCGAATCGTAAGCTGAGGATAGTTTTCCGGATGCTCCATCGCGTCCATAAGCTGTTCCCTGTCGAACACGTTGACGTTAAGATGATGACCGGAGCTTTCCGCATAGCCGTCCAGCATGGACACCATGTTGTTGATCCGTACCCCTTGCTCTTTGCCGAGAGCTTTGGGGATGATGGAGAACGTGTTCGAGATGCCGTCAAGACAACTGTCGTACGGAATTTTCGCGACGGACGCGAGCGATGCGAGAGCTCCCTTCCGATCCCGTCCATGCATCGGGTTAGCTCCCGGAGCGAACGGCTCTCCCGCTTTTCTTCCGTCCGGAGTGCTGCCCGTTTTCTTTCCGTATACGACGTTGGAAGTAATCGTCAGCACGGACATCGTCGGCAGCGCGTTGCGGTAAGTGTCGTGTTTGCGCAATTTGTTCATGAACGCTTCGGTGATTTGCACCGCGATTCGGTCTACTCTCTCGTCGTTATTGCCGTATTGCGGATAGTCGCCTTCGATTTCGAAATCGACCGCGATTCCTTTGTCGTTCCGAATCGGCTTCACCGTCGCGTATTTAATCGCGCTTAAGCTGTCCGCCACCACCGATAAACCGGCGATTCCGCAAGCCATCGTGCGGAGAATTTCGCGATCGTGGAGCGCCATCTCCAATCGTTCGTAGGAGTATTTGTCGTGCATGTAGTGGATGACGTTCAAAGTGTTCATGTACAGCTTCGCCAGCCACTCCAGCATGTCGTCGTACTTCTTCATCACTTCATCGTAATCGAGCTTCTCTCCGGTAATCGGAGCGTAAGCCGGACCGACCTGGACGCCTAATTTCTCATCCACGCCTCCATTGATCGCGTAGAGCAATGCTTTGCCCAGATTGGCGCGAGCCCCGAAGAACTGCATCTGCTTCCCGATCCGCATCGCGGATACGCAACAGGCGATTCCGTAATCGTCGCCGAATTGCGGGCGCATGAGGTCATCGTTCTCGTATTGGATGGAGCTCGTCTCGATAGACACCTTGGCGCAATATTGCTTGAACGCTTCCGGCAGCTGCACCGACCATAATACCGTTAAGTTCGGTTCCGGTGCCGGACCTAAGTTGTATAACGTGTGGAGAATCCGAAACGAGCTGCGCGTCACGCGGGTTTCCCCGTTCAGCGCCATTCCGCCGATCGACTCGGTAACCCAAGTCGGGTCGCCGCTGAACAGCTCGTTATAATCGGGCGTCCGCAGAAACTTCACGATGCGCAGTTTCATGACGAAGTGGTCCATGAGCTCTTGCGCTTGCTCTTCCGACAGTTTGCCTTCGCGCAGGTCGCGGTCAATATATACGTCCAGGAAACTGGACACCCGGCCGATGCTCATCGCCGCGCCGTTCTGCTCTTTGATCGCTCCCAGATAGGCGAAGTAGAGCCATTGGAAAGCCTCTTTGGCGTTCGTCGCAGGACCGGACAGATCATATCCGTAGGCCGATGCCATCTGCTTCAATTCCTGCAGCGCGCGAATCTGTTCCGACAACTCCTCGCGAAGCTGGATAACGTCCTCCGTCATCGTGTCTACTTCCGACTGCAGCAGATCTTGTTTCTTGCCGGCGATCAGGCGATCGACTCCATACAGCGCCACTCTGCGGTAATCCCCGATAATCCGTCCGCGTCCGTACGCGTCGGCAAGCCGGTAATAATGCCGGCCCTCCGCGCCGTGCGCATCTCGGTCGTATAGGCATCGAAGACGCCTTGGTTGTGGGTTTTGCGAACTTCGGTGAACAGCTTCACGATCTCGCTCGGCAATTGGAAGCCGTACGCTTCGCAAGCATCCACGACCATCTTGATTCCGCCGAACGGCTGAACCGACCGTTTCAACGGAGCGTCGGTTTGCAAGCCGACGATCTGCTCCTTGTTCTGATCGATATATCCCGGAGCATGGGAAGTGATCGTCGATATCGTCCGAAGATCGATATCCAGAACGCCCCCGTTTTCCCGCTCCATCTTCGTCAGCAGCTGGATTTGCTGCCACAGCGCCGTTGTCGCCGCAGTCGGTCCGGACAGAAACCGTTCGTCTCCCGCATACGGGGTAATATTGCGATCCAGGAAATTTTTGACGTCGATGCGCTCTTGCCAACTTCCGGAAGCGAATCCTCTCCACGCTTCATTGCCTCTGCCGTTCTGCCTAAGCTCCGCTTCTTTTACTGCCATGATTCAGGCACCTCCACTAATAGGATTGATTCGTGATGTCGTTACTCGCCGCGACCGTAAAAGGCTTTCCGGTATATGTCGGCCAGCTCGGATACGAGCGGCATGCGCGGGTTGGCCGTCGTGCATTGGTCCTCGAACGCGCGATCCGCCAGCTCTTCCACTCTGCTCTCGAATCTCTGAGGATCGATGCCGAGCTCTCCGAACGATGCCGGGATGTCGAGCGTCCGATTCAACTTCCGGATCGCCTCGACCAAGCTGTTCACGCCCTCCTCGGTCGTCCGGGCGGGAAGCCCCAAGATTCTGGCGATTTCGGCATACCGCTTATCCGCTACGAAATGGTCGTATTTCGGGAACGAAGCGAATTTCGTCGGTTGCTGCGCGTTATATCGGATGACGTAAGGCATCAGAATCGCGTTCGTTCTGCCGTGCGCCGTATGGAATTCGCCGCCCCACTTATGCGCCAAGCTGTGGTTGATGCCGAGGAAGGCATTCGCGAAAGCCATGCCGGCGATCGACGAAGCATTGTGCATTTTCTCGCGGGCCAGCGGGTCGGCCGTCTTATACGATTTCTCGAGATTCTCGAAGACGAGCTGGATCGCTTTGATCGCCAATCCGTCCGTGTAATCGTTGGCCATTACCGACACGTATGCCTCGATCGCATGCGTCAGCACGTCCATTCCGGTATCCGCAACCGCCGTTCCGGGCAAGGAATATACGTATTCCGGGTCGATGATGGCGACGTCCGGCGTCAATTCGTAGTCGGCCAACGGATATTTCGTATTGCCCGACTTCTTATCCGTGATGACCGCGAAGGAAGTGACCTCGGAACCCGTTCCCGATGTCGTCGGAATCGCGACGAACTTCGCTTTGTTGCCGAGGCGAGGATACTTGTACACCCGTTTGCGGATGTCCAGGAATTTCATCTTCAGCGAGTGGAACGACGTCTCCGGATATTCGTAGAACAGCCACATCGCTTTAGCCGCGTCCATCGGCGATCCGCCGCCGAGGGCGATGACGCAATCCGGCTTGAAGCTCGCCATCATTCGCGTGCCGCGTTCCACCGTTTCCACGGAAGGATCGGGCTCGACTTCGGAGAACACTTCGATGGCGACGGGCGTTTTCCGTTTGCGCAAGTAATACTCGACCCTCTCGACGTAGCCGAGTTTCACCATCACCGGGTCGGTGACGATGAGGATCCGGTGAATGTCCGGCATTTTCTCCAAATATTGCGTTGACCCTTTCTCGAAATAGATTTTCGGCGGAACCTTGAACCACTGCATGTTTACGGTGCGGTATGCAACCCGCTTAATATTGAGCAGATTTACCGCGGTTACGTTCGAAGTCGTCGAGTTGTGGCCGTACGATCCGCAGCCGAGCGTTAAGGACGGCAGGTTCGTGTTGTACAGATCGCCGATCGCCCCGTGCGTGGACGGCGAATTGACGATGACGCGTCCGGTTTTTAACGTGGCGGCGAATTCGGCGATAACCGCGTCGTCTTTGGAATGAATGACCGAGGAGTGGCCCATTCCCCCGAAAGCCGTCACTTCCGCCGCCCTCTGAATGCCTTGCGCGGCGTTTTTCACTTTGTAGCTCGCAAGCACCGGGCTTAGCTTCTCCGCCGACAGCGGATAGTCCGGGCCGACGCCGTTCAACTCGGCGACGAGGATTTTCGTATTATCCGGGACGTTGATGTTGGCTATCTTGGCGATGCTCGCCGCGGATTGACCGACAATGACGGCGTTAACCGCGCATTTGTCCTCGTTGATGACCAGTTTGGATACGGCTGCCGTCTCTTCTTTGTTCAGGAAGTAGCAGCCCAGCTCGCTCATCAGCCGTTTCGTCTCGGCGTAAATAGGCTCCTCGATGATAACCGCTTGTTCGGATGCGCAGATCATGCCGTTGTCGAACGTTTTGGACAGGATCAAATCCGTAACCGCCTGATGAAGATCCGCGGATTTCTCGATGAAGCACGGCACGTTGCCCGGTCCGACGCCGAGCGCCGGCTTCCCTGTGCTATAGGCCGCCTTCACCATGGCCGAACCTCCGGTCGCCAGCACCAGAGCGACGTCGGGATGGTTCATCAGCAGGCTTGTCGCCTCCAAGGACGGAGTCGCCACCCATTGAATGCATCCTTCCGGCGCTCCGGCGTTGACGGCGGCTTCCATCACCGTCCGGGCGGCTGCTTCGCTGCACTTCTGGGCGGAAGGATGGAAAGCGAAAATAATCGGATTGCGCGTCTTCATCGCGATGATCGCCTTGAACATCGTCGTCGAGGTCGGGTTCGTTACGGGCGTTACCCCGGCGATTACGCCGATAGGTTCCGCTACTTTGCGGTAGTTCTCGTACAGGTTTTCTTCGATCACGCCTACGGTTTTGTCTGACTTAATGCTGTGGTAGATGTACTCCGTCGCGAAGATGTTTTTCGTGATTTTGTCTTCGTATACGCCTCTTCCGGTTTCCTCGACCGCCATCTTCGCCAAGATCATATGCTGATCCAAGCCGGCCAGCGCCATTTGCTGCGTTATGCGGTCTACCTGATCTTGATCCAGCTTCATGAACTCGTCTCTAGCCTTCAAAGCGGCGTTAACGAGGCGATTCACCTCGACCTGGGCAGTCGGCACCGCTTTCTCTTCGCCTTGTTTTTCCTTGATCGCCATATTCCTCTCTACCTCCTATTGTTGTCTAGCTTCTCTTTGTCTTTATCTCTTTGTCTGTATCTCTGTCTCTGTACTGATCCCGCATTTTTGTGAATTAATTCACATAACACCCGGTGAAAAATAACCTTACCGGTAGAGTTCGGTCGGCAGTATGGTTCGACTCAATATCCGTAACTATCCGAACGATCGATAAGCGTTGCGATCAATTCCTCTTCCATTTGAAAATGTTGGTTCAAGATGAGTATCGCCTGCGTCAAATAAGAAACCATCTCCTTCTCCTCGTGGCGACGCACTGGCGCGCGTTCCAACGCATCGACGAAAGCTTGGATGAACTGCTCCGCCAGTACGTGCTCTTGCTCCATCAAGGTGAATTGACCGAGCTCCTCGCCGTAGTACCAGGCGACCATCGGGAACAATCGTTCTTCTTCCCACTTGGCGTGAGCGTCTAGTTGTCTCTTGAATTGATCGGCCGTCTCTCTAAGATTGCTAAGGATTCCCGTGCGATTGATCGCCCCTGATGTTTCGCTGACCGCCTTCACCCAGACATGCAGATCATGAAGTTCTTCCCGCAGTTCCTCGTGCTCTTCGTGCAAGCGTTCGACCGCCTCGCTCATCTCCAGCTTCGAGTAGCCCAGAGTCGTGAACGTATTCTCCAACACATGCTGTTTCATGGCGTATCCCTCCGTTACCGAAGTTTGAAGTGGCTGTTTCTTGATTTGAGTATACTTCGCAAGATGAATTATTAATGTGAAAAAATCACAACTGAGCATGCGAACAGTCCAAACATTTCGAAATGACACATTTTATTCTTAAATAGATAAGAAGGCTGTCTCGTTGTTCTTTGACAATAAAGTCGTTTGATTTACAATATAGTTATTTGAAAATGTTCTATGTAAAAGTGAGTATAAAATATCCCCTTAAAGTAGACAAATAAGAACGTGACTCTTTTTGTTAAATTGGAGGGGATTTCTTGCAGAAAATACTACACGTTCATTGTCAAGTGACACTAGAACCGGTGCTTAGAACATTAGATTTAGAATGTATATAAATGGAAATGATTCAACGCCGGTTAATTGGTATAATATATTACTAGGAATGTAGAAACTCGTGCCTCAAATTAATAATCTATTTAGAAAAGAAGCAAAAGAACCAATTTTAAGTATTGGTTCTCAGATCGTCGAGAAACCCACGTCTTTTTAGACATTGGGTTTCTTTTTTTATTTAGGTGCCTGGAAGAAGGGGGATCTGGGGAGATTATTACCCCATTTCCCTCCTGTCCAGATGGAGGGCAATCTTCTTCATATTCTGTACAGCAGCAGTCATAAGCGCTTGCTCGGTCACATTTCGCAGTCCTCGCAAACGGCAATAGCGAAACCCGTGGAGCTCTTTGGCGTCCGCAAAGCTTCGCTCAATCGTTTCTTTTCGTTTGCGGTATAGCTTCTTGCCCGACTTGCTCAGCCGGTTAAGTCGCACGCGCTCTTTGCTCTCTTCCCACACGTGCCGAGTCACGACTTTTCGGCGGTTCTGTGACCGGGTACACTTGTTTAACATCGGACATGACGCGCATTGCTGCGGATCAGAAGCATAGTGTCGGTAACCATGTCGGTCTGTCGTTTTATACGGTAACTCCTGCTTTTGCGGACAAATATAAAGATCTCGCTCGTCATCATACTTAAATTCATGTTTGTGGTACAGGCCTTGTGTAGGATGGAATCTGCGGTGAGCAATAACGCCAAAGATTTTCCGCGTGTCCAACCCCTTACAGATCGGTGCTGTGAGGTAACCTGAATCCAATGCTACTGCTTCTACCTGAAAACCGAATCTTTCGCGTTGACGGTCCAATCGTTCGAGATAGGGCATCGAATCATGTACGTTACCTGGCGTGACAAAGACATCGGTAATGAGATTGTACTTCATATCAACCGTGCGGTGGTCCAGATAAAAGAAGCCTTCCGGCTTGCCGTCGCGAACCATATACCCGCTATCGGGATCGGTGGTACTAACCTTCACTTCCTTGTCTTCGTTCACCTCCTCTCTAGGTTTCAGGGCTTTTTTCCATGCGCCTTCCGATCAGCTTCAACAGCGGCGTTCAGCTCGTCCACATACGCCTTCGTATTTTGCTGTACTTGTTCTTTGGTGTACTTATGTTTATTGGCGCTGGACTTGATGTGAGTCGAGTCGGAAATAAGGACTCTTCCGCCGACCATCCGGTGTGAGATCGCTTGTAAGACGATTTCATCAAAGATATCTTGAAATACAGTTGTATCCTTAAACCGTGTTCTTCTATTCCAGCTAATCGTCGTATGATCCGGCACGCGGTCAGTCAATCCGAGGCCGAGGAACCAGCGATAAGCAAGATTAGTCTGGATTTCTCGCTCCAACTGCCGTTCGGACCGAATGCCATAGAAGTAGCCCAGAAAAATCATCTTAAAGAGTACGACCGGATCAACAGCGGGACGACCATTGTCTTCGCAATAAAGTGGGCGTACCTTATCATCGATGAAAGAGAAGTCGATATATTTATCGATCTTTCGAAGCATGTGATCGGCGGGAACAAGATCTTCGATGGAAACAAATTCATAGTTCTGTTGTTTATCGCGATTAGAACGAAGCATGGAAACACCATCCGTTCGGTATAGTTAAATCTATTATACCAAATTAACGCGGTGTCGTATTAAACTATTTAGACATAATAAAAGCTGTCGAGACTTTCTCGACAGCCTGAGAACCAATTTTAAGTATTGGTTCTTTTGCTTCTTTCGAACATTTAATATCTTCACTACCTATCGGTTACACATCAGCGGTTAGGTGAACAGCTGTTGGAAGACAACATATTAAACTGTTAAAGTATTCCTACCTGGTAGACTTGGAGGTTCATTGTCCAAGTATAGGTAGGATTATTTGTCCGGTATAAAGTTGAGGTCATTTCTACTCCATATTTATAAAAAGTACCAAGAATACTAACCTTCGTCCAGCCCCAATTTCTTACAAGATCTGTTCCAGATAGAGCCGTGGGATACAAAGTATTTCTTTGATCAATGGCCGTTGACGTACCTTGTCCTGCGCCAGACTGTTGGTACTTATGAGTTAAATTCTTTAACGCAACCGCATTATCACTTATTTCATAACGCCAAGAAACCTTATCTAATCCTGCAAATATTTCGCCACTAACGGTTTCAGTAATATAGAATAAAGTAGCATAAGCAGTAACGCTTAAAGTCGAGTCACTGATGTTATCAGAATATGTCCCCGAAGCCCTAGCGCTTACATCTGTTGCATACTGAGTAGCAATTGCTCCAGTCTCTAAATTTCTTAAATCGTAAAGCGGTCTTGTTTCATGCTCTATGACATCAAGCGTGGTTGTCTCACCCGTAACATTATTAGTTATTACCGGAGCCACCACCATTCCCAACTCAGCCAATCTATTCATTCGCTGATTGGTAGCAGTATTTGATTCATCATAGACCTTTACAATTTCATATCCGGCAGGGATACTATTTGAATCATCTTTTTTTGATAGGCTGCAGCGGAAGCCGAAAATGAACTACCTATTAGACCAATAGACAAAACACTAACTAGACATGTAGACAAGAATTTTTTCATAAGTAAATTCTCCCTTCAAGATGTTTTAGTATTGGTACTGCCGAGGTAATAATAGTAACTGATTCACCCCTCCTTAGATGACATTATTTTTTTAGTTACAAAAATATGGTAACATTAGTAGTAAGATGTGTAAAGGAAAAAATTAGGAGGTATTCAATTGAGGATTAACAGAGCGTATGTCCTATCAGTAGCCATACTATTTATTGTTCTTGTATCATCAGTGTTTGTTTACAAATCAAATAATTCAAACATTTACAAAGGTGTCTCTGAAAATTGGAGGGTTTCACTCACAATTAACAATAAAGATATAAGTACAATTTCATGTGAATATATAGGAAAAAGAACAGATACCATTAATAATTTCGAATACAAACTTGCAGGAGCTTCAAATTACTTTTCAGGTTCCGAACAGGGGGAATGGACATCTGGTTACAGATATGAGAAAAGTAACAGCAATAATAATCTCACTCCCAATGAAAACAACGAATTTATTATTACTTTAACACTCGATGGTGAGACTGAAAAATTGATATTAAAAAAATAATCGTGTTCTATTCTGTAATTAATCGAAGCAGCGTTATGGCAGATTTCATTTTGAAAAGCTCTCTAGGTGTGACATACGTCTCATTTGAACTCTCGATTTGTCCTAAACCAAAACCCTTTAGCTCCTTCAATAACCGGTTTCCCAGACGGTGGGAAACTCCCAAGGCTGCTAACCGCTGCAGACGGTCTCTTGATTTCTACTTTGCTTTCAGCCAAATAATTTGAGACAGTAAAACCCTGCGATTTCGCAGGGTTTTGTCTATGTACACCCAGCATGGGCGTCATCTCTAGGGTGAAAGTCCCGAATGGGGGGCTGGCAAGCGACTACCATTAGCCAAGGGCAAGGGTGACCGCCGCGAGGCGGAATCTGAAGGAAGCCGGAGGCAAAAGCACGGCTCGAGGTACACGAATCCAATTTGATGCGGTTGCAGACGGATGAGTCACCATAACATAACCTAAGCTGCCAAAGACTGTAGACTTGGGCGGGCACGGGCGGAAAGATGGCGTTCTTATCCGGGGAGGCCTGCGGGATACGCGAAGTAACTTCGTAACCGCGGCTGAAAAGCCGCGCTGAACCCGCAGGAGTCAGCAGAAGCCATAGTACGTGTGTTGTTGCAACAACACAAGGAAGAGCTGAACTTAAAGGAGAGAAGAAACCGATGCGTTCGCGCGAAGAGCAACGACAGCAGAATATCCCGCAAGAGAGCTCGCGGCAAAGAGAAACGGTGAAACCGCCAGGGTATGCCGGAGCGCCGAGTTCTTCGTCGGCAAAATCGACCATTCTTCTCGCGAAGGACAATACGACTTGCTGGAGCGGATGCTCGAAGAGAGCAATCTTCGAGACGCCTATAAGCGTGTGAAACAAAACGGAAGAGCACCCGGCATAGACCAAGTGACGGTAGCTGAGCTACAAGCGAACTTGTGGGAACGCTGGGAAACCGTAAAGTGGGAACTCCAAGCGGGTACGTATAGATGCTGGGAGATGTCCCGAAATATAAATAAACGGCATTTTGAAATTCGTTAACCTTTAGGAACCGCCGTATGCGGTCCCGCATGTATGGTAGTGTGAGAGGTCATGGGCTTTCCGCCCCTATCTACTTGATTAATGGTGCTAATTTGAGTATGCCTGCTGATTGAATGCGAACTATGCAAAATAAGTTTTCGGTAGCAATTGTTTGAATAGGACCACTCAGAACGTTAAACAACTTTATTATACTTTTCAAATGAAATCGTTAGATTATTAAACAACTTTATTGAAAATTATTAATAAAAGGGCCTTTGATTTTGTTGAGTTATTTGATTGAAAATTAAACAACTTTATTGTCGAAGAACACTCGTAAACAAAATTCCAGCTCTGTATGAGTCATAAACAGGAATGATGGCGGCATCAGGATGTCCATCCTTCCGCCGCCATTTCGCCCGTCTTATACGTCAGGCTAGCCCGAACGCTTCTTCGATATCGCGAATTTTCTTATCGTCTATCGGCACGATATCGCCGATGCATCGGGACGATATAATCGCCTTCGCGCTATATTCCGCGACCTCCAGCCGATCGAATGCGTTCAGCAAGCTTTGGCCGGTCACGATCACGCAATTGTTCTCCACCAGAGCGATCGGGGTATCTTTCGTAAAACTCGCCGCCGCGTTCTCGGGGTTCTTATAGATGGAGCTGAATGACAGCTTTGGCGTACCCCGGAGCAAAATATAGCTTTCCGGAATCGTTCTGGAATCGAAAACATTGTCCGTTACGGCGAAAGCCATAATATTGGGAGGATGGGCGATCATGACGGAATCCACGTGCGGATGCTGCTCGTAGATGCTTTCGTGCAGCTTCCAGGAGCGGCTTGGTTGCTTGCCTTCCTCCGCTTTCCCTTGATCGACGCGAACGAGATGCTCGACGTCCATGTATTTGCGATCCATGCCGTAAGGCGTAATGATGAAACCGCCGTCGTCAAGCCGTTGCGAGAACGTCCCTTGCGTGCTCGTAAATAACTGTTGGTCGTACGATCGCTGAATGAATTTGATCATTTCCCTGCGGAGTTCTCTTTCCTTCGCGCTATAGCCTTGCGGACGGAAAGTCTCTAGACGGATTTCCTCGTTCGCGGCAACCGTCTCGTAGTGCTCTTCCGACAGCAACACGGGCTTGCCGATCGTGTTCGCCTTAATTTCCAATCTCGCGCAGAAATCCAGCGTTTCGAATATTTTGAACGCTTGGAATAGATCCGGACCTCCGATGACGATGCCGTGGTTTTCCAGCATCACGGTATCGATCCCCTGCGCGAAGACGTCGGCGATATTGCGGCCAAGCTCTTCGCTTCCGGGCAGCGCGTAATCGGCCATTCCGATCTGTCCGCATATTTTCCTTTCGTTCGGAAGCATCCTCGTGTCCGGAATGCGCCGGACGATGCTGAAGGAAACAAGAGCCGGAGGATGGGCGTGAACGACCGCCTTCAGATCGGGCCTCGTTCGGTAAACCAATCTATGAAAAGGCAATTCGCTGGACGGCTTGTGTATCCCTTCCACGCTTCCGTCCGCTTTCACGCAGACGATATCTTTGCGGGTTAGCGAACCCTTGTCTACCCCGGCAGGCGTTATCCAAATGTCGCCGTTGTCGTCGAGGATGG
This sequence comes from Cohnella cholangitidis, assembly GCF_014107495.1. GTDB lineage: Bacteria > Bacillota > Bacilli > Paenibacillales > Paenibacillaceae > Cohnella > Cohnella cholangitidis. The sequence goes on along the minus strand of NZ_CP041969.1, from coordinate 4,867,143 downwards.
ACAGATTGCCGCCGGAAGTCGTCGTCATGCCGTAGCCGTAAATACGCTCCATCATTAAGGTGATTTGATCGGCGGGATGAAGCAATTCGAATTGCATCTTCGTTCACTCTCCTATTATTCGTCCGTTAATCCTAGAAGTACCTTATTCCCGATTACATGTACGGGATAAGTTTTGACTTGCCCGTTGTCCGGGGCTTGAACAAGCCCCGATTCCAACGAAATCTTAAGATCATATAGAGGGTCGTACAGCATGCGTCCCGAAACCATCCCCTCCGCAAGCGGGCCCCCTTTGCGGTGAGGGCTCTTGTTCTCCAGCGCGAACAGTTGATTGTCCGTTGTCCGGAAAACGGCGATTTCTCCCTGCTGGGTATGAACGACCCGTCCGATTCGCACGTGAAAATCCTCCAGCGCTCCGACGGAAACATAAGTCATCTTATGAATAAGATTCGCTCCCATATTCGTGCCTCCTTGTCCAATTCGAATATTTGCGTGAATTATATTTTGATATCCTCGTAAAGTTGCTTCCGGGTAACGGTCTCCGCGATAGCGCTGCTCCAAGGCTCCTCCACGTCCGCGAGCGCCGCCTGGATCCGTCCGTTCAACGCGCTCCGATTGTCGAGGTCGTCCACGACTTGCTGCTTAATCGAATCCAAGCCCACTCGCTCCAGCCAATCCGACGTCCTCTCCAAGTATTTGGCCGTTTCCCTATAATGTTGGAGGAAAGCGCCGGCAATCTCAACCAGTTCATCGTCCGTTTTCACCCTGCACAGCAGGTCGGCGATGCGGGGTTTAATTCCGCCGTTGCCGCCCACGTAAAGCTCCCAGCCCCCGTCATTGCCTACGATGCCGATGTCTTTCGTGCACGATTCCGCGCAATTGCGCGGGCAACCGTTAACGGCCATCTTCAGCTTAGCCGGCATGTCCAGCCGTTCGAACGTCTTCTCGAGCCGGATTCCCATCGCGATGGAATCTTGCGTGCCGAAACGGCAAAATTGCGACCCGACGCAAGTTTTGACCGTGCGCAATGACTTGGCGTAAGCATAACCGGAAGGCATATCGAGATCTTGCCATACGGCGGGCAGATCCTCTTTGCCCACCCCGATCAGATCGAGCCGCTGTCCTCCCGTCACTTTAACCATCTTGACGTCGTACTTCACGGCGACTTCCGCGATTCTCTTCAGTTCTTGCGGAGTCGTAACTCCTCCGTACATCCGTGGAACGACCGTATACGTACCGTCCTTCTGAATGTTGGCGTTCATCCGCTCGTTAACGAAACGCGATTCCTTCTCGTCCTCGTGCTCTTCGGGCCATAACATGCCGAGGTAGTAGTTTAAAGCCGGGCGGCACTTGGAGCATCCTTCCGGATTATTCCACCCTAGAACGTTCATGACTTCTTTGATCGTCGTCAGATGCAGCCTTTTGATTTCGTTAACGACTTCGTCCCGGCCCAAAGCCGTACAATCGCAAATCCCCGCTTTGGAAGCTCCGGCACCGGTATATTGATCTCCGAGAACGTGTTGCAGAATATTCGCGACGGTAGGTTTGCAGCCTCCGCACGAACGGCCCGCGCCCGTGCAGGTTTTGACCTCGTCTACCGAGGTGAGTCCATGCTGCTTAATGGCGTCTACGATCGATCCTTTGGAGATGCCCATGCAGCCGCATACGATCTCTTCATCGGCCATTTGCGCGACGCGATCCGCGGCGGACATCGTTTCGCCCGACTGGCCCATGAATTCGGTGTAAAGACCTTCCGTCATCTCCGCGCCTTCGCGAACCCATTGCTGCATTCTGCTGGAATCCGCGACGTCCCCGTACAGAACTCCGCCGACGATCTTGTTTCCGCGCAGCAATAATTTCTTATAAATCTTTTTCCAGTCGTCTTGCTTACGAATAACGGTTAGCTCGGGGCTATCCAGAAATTCTCCCGTCGAGAACACGTCGACTCCCGATATTTTCAGCTTCGTCGACAACGACGTGCCTTCATAGGATTTCGTCTCAACGCCGCATAGCTGCTTCGCAAGAATCGCTGCCTGTTCGAACAAAGGCGCCACAAGGCCGTAACAGACGTTACGGTGCTCCACGCATTCCCCAACCGCATACACGTCCGCCGCGGATGTCCGCATCAGGTCATCGACAATAATTCCGCGCTTAACGGCAATTCCGCTTCGCTCCGCCAAACCGATATTGGGACGGATGCCCGCCGCCATCACGATAAAATCGGTGTCCAGCTCCGATCCGTCCTTGAAGCGCACCCCTTGCACGCGCTCCGATCCGTAAATCTCGGCCGTTTGTTTTTCCATCAGGAACGCCAGCCCTTGCCGTTCCAGCTCGGCCTTCAACATCGCGGCCGCGATCGGATCCAGTTGGCGCTCCATTAAGTCCGCCATCAGATGGATGACCGTGACCTCCATGCCAAGGTTTAACAGTCCTTTTGCCGCCTCCAGTCCCAGCAGTCCTCCCCCGATAACAGCCGCTTTACGATACCGTTGAGCCGTTTCCAGCATCGTGTCGCAATCCGCAAGGTCCCTGAACCCGGCTACCCCCGGCAATTCGTGCCCCGGAACAGGCAGGATGATCGGGTTCGATCCCGTAGCGATAATCAGACGATCGTACGCAACCGCTAATCCGTTGTCCGCATGAACCGTGCGTTCGGCAGTGTCGATATGCGTCACGGTCGTGTTCGTATATAACGTAATGCCGTTGGCATTATACCAATCCCAGTCATTCAGGATGATTTCGTTTTTCGTTTTGCTGCCTTCGAGCACGTACGACAGCATAATCCGATTGTAATTCGGATGCGGCTCGCTTCCGAATACGGTGATCTCGTACCGCTCGGGGGCCAGCTTCAGAATATGCTCTATCGTATTTATACCCGCCATGCCGTTCCCGACTAACACTAGCTTCTGACGTACGGTTGCCATTTGCAATCTCCCCTTCAACGAAGCTTCTGCTTTTATTGTGAAAAAATTCACTTACTAGGTTACGACTTTAGTCTAGCAAGACAGCCATTGTGTAAATATGACTTTTTTCACTCTTCGGCAAAAGTCGCAAAACGGACATAAATAATGTCACGGGATAGACAAAGGGTTAAACGGCTTGATTTCTCCGCTTAACCCTTGAACCTTTACGCCCTAGCGTTCTTGCCGAAGAAGGCGGCAATCTCTCTTTCGACGCTTTCCGGAGAGTCCGAGCCATGAATGACGTTGAATTCCACCGAAGTTCCGTAATCGCCGCGGATCGTCCCGGATACGGCTTTCACGGGATTCGTCGCGCCGATCATGCTTCTTCCGATCTCCACGGCATTCTCCGCTTCCCAGATCATGGCGAACACCGGACCGGAAGTAATATAATCAACGAGCTCTTGAAAGAAGGGCTTGTCCTTATGCGCGCTATAATGCCTCTCCGCATGGGCTTGATCCACGTCGACCAGCTTGGCGTCGACGAGTCGGAATCCCCTCAGTTCGAACCTTCTTACGATTTCCCCGACCAATCCTCTTCGCACGCCGTCTGGTTTGATCATGATGAACGTTTTCGTTTTGACCATGGAATCTTCCTCCTTCGGGATGGAACTTATCGATAGTATACTCAGTTCCAGTTTATAGAAGTGTGATATCTCTCACAACCCTTGTTACGAATATTCGACTTCTTTAATCCAGTTTCGGCTAAGGACCGCGCTTGCACACTGTCGAAAAAAACTTACTCCGTGCTTATAAATCCCCGCTAAATATCGACAACACTTTTGTGATACATAATGTATCATTTAGTTATGATGCATATTTTCTACTTTAGAGAGGTGAACTATGTCGCCGTTATCCGTTCCTCCCGTTCCCATTGCCCATACCGATCCCGCCGCTACGGTACGCGTGACTAATCGCCTGAGCGGCTACTTCAAAGCTTTGCCTCCCGGCCGGCGAATCGCCGTCGTGTGCATCGGGACGGACCGCTGCACGGGCGATGCCCTTGGTCCCCTAACCGGATCGTTGCTCAGCAAATACCGTTCGCCGTCGTTCGATCTGTTCGGTACGCTGGAAAATCCCGTTCACGCGATGAATCTGGACGATACGCTCGAACGGTTGAACCGTACGATCGACGATCCGTTCGTCATCGGAATCGATGCCTGTCTCGGAACGGTCGCCAGCATCGGGGCGGTTCTCGTCGGAGACGGTCCGCTGCGGCCGGGCGCCGGAGTGAACAAAACGTTATCTCCCGTCGGGGACATTCACATTTCCGGAGTCGTTAACGTAGGCGGGTTATTCGCTTACCACGTCCTGCAGAACACGCGGCTTCATCTCGTGATGAGCATGGCGAGCCTGATTTCCAGAAGCCTGTTCGTCGCGATCTCGGTTTCATCCCGCGGCAGGCAAGACAACGTTGCGAATCCATAAAAACGGAGCCTCCTAGGTTATTCCTAGCGAAGGCTCCGCTTTAGTATGAAAGCATTATGCGTTATCGGATTTTCCGTTGGAATTTCGCTATCGCTTCGTACTCCTCTTCCAGCTTGCGGGAAATTCCGATGAAGATCGGCAACAGTTCGTGATAGATTTCGGCATGCCGCTTGATCGGCTTGTGCTCGTGAGTAGCGCCTACCATATCGGCCACCGCATCGAGCGAATCGATCCTGCCCGTGGCGTATAACCCGAGGACGGCCGCGCCTAGGCACGAGCTTTCGTAACTTTCCGGGATGACCACTTCCTGATCGAAAATATCGGCCATCATTTGGCGCCATAGGGGAGAACGGGCGAATCCTCCGGTCGCGTGGATTCTGGTCGGCCTCCCCATCTGTTCTTCCATGGCCAGCAGCACCGTGTACAGGTTAAAAATAACCCCTTCCAGCACTGCGCGAATCATATGTTCCTTCCGGTGGTGAAGGTTCAACCCGAAAAACGATCCCCGCGCGTTCGCGTTCCATAACGGAGCCCGCTCTCCCGTCAAATAAGGGTGGAAGAGAAGCCCGTCCGCTCCCGGCGTTACCTTCTCGACGATCTGCATCAACAAATCGTAAGGATCCATCCCCAGCCTTCTGGCCGTCTCCGCTTCGGCTGCGGCGAATTCATCCCTCGCCCAGCGGAAGAGCATCCCTCCGTTGTTCACCGCGCCTCCGATTACCCAATGTTTCTCCGTTAACGCGTAACAGAAAATCCGGCCCTTAGGATCCGTCATCGGCCGGTTCACGACCGTCCGGATGGCGCCGCTCGTACCGATCGTCGCCGCGACGACTCCCGGCTGAATCGCATTCACTCCGAGATTGGAGAGAACGCCGTCACTTGCTCCGATTACGAACGGAGTCGAGCCGGCCAATCCCATCTCCGCCGAATAGAAGGACTTCATGCCTTCGAGCACGTAAGTCGTCGGAACAAGCCTGGACAACCGGTCGCGGGTAATTCCGGCAACGGATAGAGCCTCTTCGTCCCAGTCTAGATTGTTCAGATTCATCAATCCGGTTGCGGATGCGATCGAATAGTCCACGACATACTCGCCGAAAAGTTCGGCTAGCACGTATTCTTTGATCGAGATGAATTTATCCGCCTTGCGGAATACGTCCCCCTGCTCATCCCGAAGCCACATCAACTTGGGCAGCGGAGACATCGGATGAATCGGAGTTCCCGTGCGCGAATAAATTTGCAATCCGCCCATCTCGTTCTTCAATCGCTCCGCCCATTCGGCGCTGCGGTTGTCCCCCCAAGTGATGCAAGGCGTAAGCGGTTTGCCGTCGGCATCGATGGCTATGACGCTGTGCATCGCCGAGCTGAAGGAGACGAACATGACTTGATCGGCGCCGATACGGCCGTCGGACACGACTTGTTTAAGGGTATGGATCACCGCGCGGAAGATTTGCTCGGGATCCTGTTCCGCAACGGACGCCGTAGGCGTATGAAGCGGATATCCCGCGTCGGCCTTGGCCACGGGTTTGCCTTTCTCATCGAACAGAACGGCTTTCGTGCTTGTCGTTCCGATATCGACGCCAATCATGTATCGGGTATTATTCATCGGTCGTTCAATCCCCTTTAAGATAACTCCTCTAAAGAACCATGCTCAGCAACAGGATAAATACCAGTCCGACGACCGATAATATCGTTTCCATTGCGGTCCAGGTCTTTAAGGTTTGCGGGACGGTCATATTGAAGAACTCCTTGACCATCCAGAATCCCGCATCGTTCACGTGCGACAGTACAAGCGAGCCCGCTCCCGTCGCCAGCACGACAAGCTCTACGTTCGCTCCGGGGCTCAGGGCAAGCACCGGGGCTACGATTCCCGCCGCCGTCGTCATGGCCACCGTCGCGGATCCGGTCGCGACGCGAATGAGCGCCGCCACGAACCATGCGAACAATATAATGTTGATGTTGGCTTGCGTCGCGATTTCCGCGATCGCTCCGCCAACGCCGCTCGTAATCAAGACTTGTTTGAATGCCCCGCCCCCGCCGATGATCAAGATGATCGTCGCCGTCGGCGCCAAACACTCGCTCGCGAACCGGGAAATATCTTCTTTGTTGAAGCCTCTTGCGAATCCGAGCGAGAAGAAGGAGAACACGACCGCGATCAGCAGCGCGATGATCTCATGCCCGATGAATTCGAAAAATGGCGTTAGGCGGCTCGTCGAATCCGGATCGACGATAATCGCGATCGAGCCGATCAACATTAGCATAACGGGTAACAAAATCGTAAACAACGTAATTCCGAATCCCGGAAGCTCTCGGCTGCCTTTGGAAGCGAACTGTTCGGCCAGATCCGCGGGCGGTTCGATCGCGATCCGCTTGCCGATGAATTTACCGAACAGAGGCCCGGCGATGATGGCCGTCGGCAATCCGATCAGGATCGAATAGAGAATCGTTTTCCCAAGATCGGCCTGGTAAGCATCGATCGCGATCATCGGCGCCGGGTGCGGCGGAACTAAACCGTGAACCGTCGACAAACCCGCCAATACAGGAATCCCTATTTGCAATAACGACATCTTTGTTTTCCTGGCGACGATAAACACGATCGGAATGAGCAAAATCACGCCGACCTCGAAGAAAACCGGAATTCCGACGATAAATCCGACGATCATCATCGCCCAATGAACCCGCTTCTCTCCGAACCGGTCGACCAGCGTCGTCGCGATCCGTTCCGCCCCGCCGGATTCCGCCATCATTTTTCCGAGCATCGTTCCGAGACCGATGACGATGGCAATCGTGCCTAACGTGCCGCCAAGCCCGCCCGTAACCGCTTTAATAATTTCCGGCGCGGCATGCCCGCGAGGAAGCCGAGCAGCAGAGCCGAGATCAATAACGAGACGAAGGGGTTCCACTTGTATTTCGCGATCAGAACGACAAGGAACACGATGCAAACCAAAGCCCATACGATCAACGTCACGTTATGGCTCAGACCAAGGAGATTGTTCATGGGTAAAATCCTTCCGTATGTGAGTTCTTAGATGTTGGTAATATATCCATTGTCGAGCGATTTAAAGCTTTAGCGGCATGGAGTCATGTATACTTGTCGACAACTTCGAATAACCAATCGCCCGCTTAATGAAGCGTCACGGCAGGCTGTTATGAAGCGTTAATTTGGAATCCGCGAAATATTGTTGGACGACTTTCTGAATGACTTCCGAGTTACGTGACTCCAACCCTTGGACGATCGCGCGGTGCTTGTCGATCACCAGCTTAAGCTTCTCTTCTCCTTGGGAAAATATCTCTTCGGTCGTGATCAGCATAACCGTGAGCACGATTTGCCGAATGCTTTTCCACATGTGCAATATTCTTGTATGCTTGGCTTCCAATATTATCGCCTCGTGGAAGCTGAAATCCGAGTAGGAGAAATCCACGATATCGCCGTATTTGACGGCTAATTGCATCTTGTCGATTAGCTGGTTCAATTGACCGATCAGCTTGTCGCTGCCCGCTTCCGCCTGCCGTTGCTGCGCGAAGCTCTCGATCAAGTAACGAACGTCGTACAGTTCCTCGACGTCCTCCCCGCTTAGTCCTAGGACGACCGCTCCCATTCTCTCTAGACGGATAAGCCCTTCGTTGGACAACGTTTTCAACGCTTCCCTGACAGGCGATCGGCTCGTGCCGAAATCCGCCGCTATTCTGTTCTCGGAAATGACTTCGCCGGCTTGCAGGGTGCCCTTAATGATCTGCAGCCTTAGCTCGCTCGCAATCGATTCTCCCCGTGAAACGCCTTGAAGCCATGCGGAAGGAAAATGAAGCATCGGTTAACTCTCCTATAACTACGTAATCGGACTCGCAAAATCGACCGTTTATCGATTGATTTTAGCATATTCATCCCGATCGTATCCATAGGAGACGAAGCCTTCATGCGCGGCCGGCTATGAATTCCGAACGACCGAATGTCCTCCGAATTCATTGCGCAAGGCGGCGACTACTTTGCCGTGGAACGTATCTTCTTCGAGCGAACGGTATCGCATCAGCAGGGACAGCGCGATGACCGGCGTGCCGACTTCTAGATCCAGCGCCGTTTGAACCGTCCATTTGCCTTCCCCGGAGCTCATCATTTTCCCTTTGATGCCGCTTAGCTTCGGATCTTTGGAGAAAGCTTGTTCGGCAAGCTCCATCAACCAACCGCGTATGACGGATCCGTTGGACCACACCCGCGCGACGTCTTCGTAATTGAACTCGTACTGGCTCTTGGACAACAATTCGAAGCCTTCCGCGATCGATTGCATCATCCCGTATTCGATACCGTTGTGGACCATTTTCAAATAATGGCCGCTGCCGTTGGCGCCCGCATACAAATACCCTCGATCGACGGCGATGGCTTGGAAAAGCGGCTCGATAAACTTGAACGCCTCCCGATCGCCCCCGATCATAAAACAGCCTCCGTTAGCCGCCCCTTCCATGCCGCCCGAAGTGCCGACATCGAAGAACCGAATGCCCCGCTCCCGTAACCTATCCGCTCTTACGACGGAGTCTTTGTAGTGGGAGTTGCCTCCGTCGATAACGATGTCCCCTTGTTCGAGATCGGGAAGCAAGCTATCAATGACCTCGTCCACGATTTTTCCCGCGGGTACCATAATCCATATCGTTCGAGGCGATGGCAAATTCGCCGCCAGTTGCCCGATGGAAGCCGCCGGCACCGCTCCGAGTTTCGCGAGTTCCGCCCCCGGTTCGGGATCTACGTCATAGACGGTAACCCGATGTTGATTAAGCAGCAGATTTCGAGCCAAATTGAACCCCATTTTGCCAAGTCCGATCAAACCTAATTCCAATTGACTCCCCCCTGCCTGATGTGTGATGAAATGCGTGACTAAATTCGTGAGGTTGCTCTTGAATATTTGTATACTTGTATACAACTTTACCCTGATTATATTAACCCCTGGCTAGAAATCTGTAAATATGCCGTTTCAAGGAATCGCTTGGCAAGTAAAACCAATGGGCGGGGCTATATTCCGCACACGGACGGCGGATTCGGTCTGGCAATATGGGGGAGTGCGGTTGATGAGCAATAAAGTGCAACGAAGGCGCTTTTTTGGCCTTCGTTCTTCAAGCGAGGCTGGTGCGACTCAACGAAGGCGCTTTTTTGGCCTTCGTTCTTCAAGCGAGCGAATTTGCCGGCTTGACAAGCAATAAGGTGATGGCATCATCCTAATGCTAGCATATCCATTTGGTGGCAGGTAGATAGCGTTATCGCATAACGTTATTTGCATCGACAGCGAGCGAATTCGCCGGCTGGACAGCAATAAGGGGATGGCATCACCCTATTGCTAGCATATCCAGTTGGAGGCAGTGAGATAGAGTTATCCTATAACGTTATTCGCTTCGACGACGTATGCAGGACAATCGCTTATCGAGCATTCACTAGCTAGGCGACTGCGTCTGTCCCTGCTGCTCAATGAGCTCCCTTGAAAGATGCAACAAGCTCTTCGGCGATCTTCCCGGAATTCCTCGCGGCTAGATCCACATATGATTTGAAAGAACCGGCCGCCCCTTGGCCCGCCAAATCCGACAAGGAGCGGATAACGAGGACGGGCACTCCGAACTGATGGGCCGTCTGCGCGATAGCCGCGCCTTCCATATCCGTAGCTCTCGTATCGGGAAAATGACCGCGAATGCGCGCGACGCGCGCCGGATCGTGGATGAAGGCATCTTCCGTCGTAATCAGGCCATAGACGATACGATAGTCGAACGTTTTGCCCGCCAGCGACTTCCGCGCTAGCTCGATCAATCCGCTATCCGCGGCAAATCGCGCAGGTCTCTGCGGCACCTGTCCGTAGGCATAGTTAAATGCCGTCACATCGACGTCGCTGTAAGCCGTTTCGGTGGCGATGACGACGTCTCCGACTTGCAATTCCGGATCCAGCCCTCCCGCGGCTCCGTAATGGATAATCAGCTCGGGGCGATATCTCTCGATCAACAGCGCCGTCGTTAATGCCGCGTTTACTTTGCCGATGCCGCTTTCCAGCAATACGACATCTTGTCCTCTCAATTGCCCCGCGTGGAATACGCCTCCGGCCGCGGTCGTCGTCCGAATCCCCTCGATCCGCGACTTCAGCTCTGCCGCTTCCTCTTCCATGGCGGCTATGATAGCAATACTCATTATGCTCCTCCTTGTGTTCCTAGTCGTTCAGGCTGAGATGTCGTATACCGCTCCAACCTTTCTATCGCGTCGAATACGGCGTCCGCCGTTATGTCTCCCGGCATCATATGAATCGATGCCTCCCTCTCCACGGCGCGTTCCGCTAATCTTAGCCGTTCAGCCCGCGACAAGAAATCCAATTCCATGTCTCTCAGGCTAGCAGGCAAGCCTAATCGCGCATAGAACGGCAGCAAGGCATCGATCTCTCCACGCTTCCCCTCTATCGTCAGTTGCACGAGCACCCCGTAAGCGACTTTCATGCCATGCTTCAAACGATGGGATTGCGGGACGTAGGTAAGCGCGTCATGGATCGAATGAGCACCCGCCGTACGGCCGTAACGATCACCGAATCCGCCCACCATTCCGGCTACCATAACGTTCGTCTCGACAATGCGAACGAACGCCTCGTTAAGACGCTTGTCCGCCAAAGCCTTCAGCGCCGTTACGCTATATTGCAGCAAGTCGTCCCGGCATTTTCTCGCGGCGAAACGGGCGATCTCGATTTCGACCGGAACCGTATCCAACTGCGAGATGATGACGTCGGCCTCGTACCATTTGGCAAGTGTATCGCCGATGCCGGCAATCAGCAACTCCGAAGGCGAGTCCAGAATCACTTGCGGATCTAACAGGACAAGAGAGTTGCCCCGGGGATATACATCGAAACCGACCATCGCTCCCGAGTCATCGTATACGATGCTTAGAGGTGTCCAAGCGGCACAAGTCGAGGCGAGCGTCGGCAGGATGATCACGGGAACGTTCAGCGAATTGGCCGCGGCTTTGGCTACGTCCGTCAGCTTTCCCCCGCCGACGGCAACGATCGCTTGCAGCCCCCGGTCTTCGATCGCCCGAATCAACCGGTCCCGTTCATCGTAGGTACATTCGCCGTTATACTTCTCGAAATGAACTCTCGTTCTTGTCATTTCGGGAAAGTAAGACGACGCGGCCTGCCATGACGCCTCGCCATGAACGACTAGCGCGCTTCCGATTCCCCGCCTTTCCAAATGTTGTTCCAGTTCATCCCAGCAGCCCGTCCGGCAAATGAATTCCTGCGGCGCCCCGCGTACGATCAGTGTTTTATCCAAGTGCATGTTTCGGTTTCCCCGCATTCTCGAAAGTCTGTTCCAGATCGTCTATGTCAGCTTGTCTATCAGCTTGTCTATTTCAACCTGTCTATTCGCGGCGCGCTTTGCGGGCCAGCACGTTGCCTAACGATTGAATGCCTTGCACGAAAATAACGAGCAGAACGACGGTGACGATAATCGTAAACGTATCGAAACGTTGATAGCCGTAAGAGATCGCCAGATCCCCCAATCCTCCTCCGCCTACCGTTCCCGCCATCGCCGTCGCCCCGATCAGGCCGATCGTCGCCGTCGTCATCGTTAGAATGAGAGAAGCGAACGCTTCCGGCAGCATGAAATACCAGATCACCTGCAGAGGCGTAGCCCCCATCGCTTGCGCCGCCTCCAGAATGCCGGGACTTACTTCGAGCAGCGAGTTCTCCACGAGCCTGCCGATATAAGGCGCGACGTAAAGAACCAACGGCACGATTGCCGCGCTCGTACCGATCGACGTATGGACGATCAGTCTCGTGAACGGCAGGATCGCCACGAGCAAAATAATAAACGGCAACGAGCGGACGATATTGATGACGGGATTCAGGATCCGATATAGCGCAGCGTTCTCGAGCAGCCCGCCCGGCCGGGCGATGACGAGCAGAATACCGATCGGAATTCCGAGCAGCGCCCCGAACAAGAGGGAAAATCCGACCATTCGCAGCGTCTCGTTAATCGCCCGGACCAGCTGCTCCGACGTAATCACGGTATCTATCATACGCGGTCAACCTCCTCTATGAATTGCACTTCGCCCGCGAGGAACGCGACCGCACGGTCGATCGTCTCGTCCGAGCCGTTCAGTTGGATGATCATGTTCCCGAGCGTCGTTGCCTGAATTTCCGTCATATTGGCGAACAAAATATTGACCTGAACGTCGTAATTGCGAATCAACCCGCTAATGATCGGCTTCGAGGCCGAGTCGCCGATGAATTCCAGCTTGAACACCCGGCCTTTCGTTTCCGTTTGAAGGGAATGAAGCACGCTCCCCGGAACCGTGTTGTGAATGACCGTTCTGACGAAATTCTGCGTCGTCGGATGCTCCGGATTTCCGAATACCGACAAGACGTCGCCCTGCTCGATGATTCGGCCGTCCTCCATGACGGCGACTTTATTGCAAATCTGTTGGATCACGGCCATTTCGTGCGTGATGATCACGATCGTAATGTCGTATTCCTCGTTGATTTTCTTGAGCAGGGCGAGGATCGACTGCGTCGTCTGCGGATCCAGGGCGGACGTCGCTTCGTCGCACAGCAGGATCGACGGGTTGCTGGCGAGCGCCCGGGCAATGCCGACGCGTTGTTTCTGTCCCCCGGACAGCTCTTTCGGATAGCTCTTCGCTTTGTCGCTCAACCCGATGAATTGCAGAAGCTCGGTTACGCGCTCCTTGATTTCTTTTTTGCTCTTCTTCAACAACACCAGCGGAATCGCGATATTGTCGAACACCGTCTTGGACTCGAGCAGGTTAAAATGCTGAAAAATCATCCCGATCTTCTTCTTGACGCTACGAAGTTCCTTGTCGTTATAAGAGTCCAGCGGCACGCCATCGACGATGACCTGACCCTTGGTCGGCTTCTCGAGATAGTTGATCAGGCGGATCAAAGTGCTTTTTCCGGCGCCGCTATAGCCGATGACGCCGAAGATGTCCCCCTTCTCCGCCCGTAGGCTCACGCCTTTGAGAGCCGCGTTGGTTGCCCCGTTCCGCTCGTACGTTTTATGAATGTCCTTTAGTTCGATCATCCCGTTTGACCTCCTGTCAGAGCGGCGAAGCCTGCTTGAACAGTTTCGTTGCCGCGATTCGCTCGGTTGCTTCTATGAGCCTTTCCTCGCTGTTCAACAGATTCACCCTCACGTAAGCCGAGCCTTGCGTTCCAAAACCCCTGCCGGGCGCGACCGCGACATGCGCATGGTCGAGCAGGAAGTCCGCGAACGTCTCCGACGTAAATCCGGACGGTACTTTGAACCAAGCGAAAAAGGTCCCCTTAGGGGAAGCAACGTCCCACCCGATTTCGCGCAATCGCCGAACGAGCGTGTCCCGGCGTTGCTCGTACAATCGGCCTAACTCCTGCACCGGTTGCTGCGGACCGAGCAACGCCGCAGCCGCCGCATCCTGCACGGCGCCGAACACCGTACTGTACGCGTGAGTATGGTACAGCTTCAACGCCCCGATCACCGAAGCGTTGCCGACGGCAAAGCCGAAGCGCCAGCCCGCCATGTTATAGGTTTTGGACGCGGTGTACGTCTCCACCCCGTAGTCCTTGCCCCCGGAGATCTGCAGCAAGCTTAACGGTTTATGCCCGTCGAACCCGAAAGCCCCGTAAGCAAAATCGTTCATGACGGGAAAATGATGCTCCGCCGCGCAAGCGATCGTTTTGTCGAAAAAGTCTCTCGTCGCCACCGCTCCCGTAGGATTGTTCGGATAGTTGAGCATTAACAGCTTCGTTTTGCGGGTAATCTCGTCCGGAACGGTTCGATAGTCGGGCAGGAACCCGTCCCGCTCCTCTGCCGGAATCGTATAGATCTCCGCCCTGGCAAGCTTCGCCGCCGTATAATACGGCGGATAGGCGGGATCCGTCGTCAACAAATAATCTCCCGGATTAAGAATCGTCTGCGGAATGCCCATTACCCCGATCGCCGAGCCGTTGAAGACCGCCACCTCGGTATCCGGGTCCAGCTCCACGCCGTATTCCCGCTCGTAAAATACCGATACCGCCTCCCTCGCGCTTTGCTTCCCGAAGAAGGGCGGGTAACCTTGGTTATTTTTCAGCTCCACGGCTTCCTTTAACGCTTCGACGATATGCGCGGGAGTCGGCTGGTCGGGGTTTCCGTTGGCCAAATTAATAACGTCGATCCCCTTGTTCTGGTAGGCAGCCACCTTCTCGTCGATCGCGCTGAAATAATTGTCGGGAAGCCTGCTTACGATATCGGATGGATTAAATTCCGCCATGGTCCGTTCTCCCTTGCGCAAGATTGAATGCAAACAAAAGGTCCGTCATTCGGCGAATCCGAATGACGGACCGAGAATGGATTACTTAAAGTAGCTTGGAAGCTTGTAACCCTCGTAGATCGGATTCGACTTAATATAATCCTGGAACTCCTGAGAGTGGTAACCCTCGACGATGTCCTTCACGAATTGGGCGTCTTTGTTCGCGCTGTCGATCGCCACGATGTTCGTGAACGGATCGGTCATGTTCTCCAATTGAAGAGCCGTAGTCAGCTTAATGTCGTTGGCCACCGCGAAGTTCCCTTGGATAGCCGCGAAGTCGACATCCGGAAGCGCGCGCGGCCCTTGAGCCGGTTCCGTTGCCAAGAAATCCAGCTTGTGCGGATTGGACGTGATGTCGTTTAGCGAAGTTTGCAGCGGATCGATATTGTCTTTTAGCGTAATCCAACCGACTTCTTTCAAAATATTAAGCGCGCGCAGCATGTTCACCGGTTCGTTCGGCAGGTTGATCGTCGCGCCTTCGCTGATCTCGTCCAGGCTCGCGTGTTTCTTGGAGTATAGCCCCATAGGAGGCGTAGGCACTTGAACCGCGCCGATCAAATCGATTTTTTCTCTTTTATTGATCGATTCCAGATAGAGCGAATGCTGAAAGACGTTGGCGTCGATTTCGCCTTTGGATACCGCTACGTTAGGCTGGATGCCGTCGGTGAACTCGGTATATTCGATCTTGTAGCCTTTATTCTCCAAGTAAGGCGCCACGCCTTTCTTGAACTGGTCGCTGTAGGGTCCCGGGTTAAAGCTGATGCGGATCGTTTTATCGTCGTCGGCCTTTTTGCCGCTATTGGAATTGCCGCACCCCGATACGATTAGTGCGACCGCCACGATTAACAGAACCGGATAAATCCATTTTTTCTTCATGAATGTTTCTCTCCCTTTGTGTACTCGATTAATTCCGAGTAATCTGATGCAAATTGTAGTTTAAACGAACTTTACACCGTACCTTGACGCAATGTCAACCCTATTTTCGACAAAATTTTCGTTGTTTACATATAATTCCGATTGTGTTACTTTGAATTATAAATTCGCAGGAAGAGGTTGATCACACCATGGCTAAAGTAGAAAGTTTCGAATTGGATCATACGATCGTTAAAGCTCCGTACGTACGCGTCGCGGGAACCGAGAAAAACGAAAAGGGAAGCACGATACAAAAATACGACTTGCGTTTTCTGCAGCCTAATCAAGACGCGCTGCCTACCGCAGCGGTCCATACTCTTGAGCATCTACTGGCGATCAATTTGCGAGACGAATTGAAAGGCGTAATCGACGTATCGCCGATGGGGTGCAGAACGGGTTTTTATTTGATTATTTGGGACGAGCACGATCCCAAGGACGTTGCCGCCGCTCTTACGAACGTCCTGAAGAAGGTGTTGACGACCGAAGTCGTTCCGGCCGTATCCGCGCTGGAATGCGGAAACTACAAGGATCACTCCCTGTTCAGCGCTCAGGAATACGCCAAGATCGTGCTGGAGGCCGGCATTAGCGATGATCCTTTTCGCCGGTAAAGGAGAGCAAGCCCATGCTTACGATCGATTTATCGGATAAAACGTTGGTCGTTACCGGCGGCTTGACGGGTATCGGCAAAGGAATCGCCGACCTATTCTTGACGGCCGGAGCCAACGTCGTCATCGGGGATATCGCGTGCAAGCCGGGTGTGGACAAGGTTCATGACCGGCTAGTTCATACCAGGACGGACGTGACCTCGCAGCAAGACGCGGACGCGCTCATCCGTACCGCGGTCGAAATCTTCGGCGGGGTCGACATTCTCGTGAACAACAGCGGGACTTCTACTATGGATTACGTAACGGACATCAAGGAATCCGACTGGGATAAGGTGATGGACGTCAATGCCAAGGGGGTATACCTCGTATCCCAATCCGGCGCGAAACAAATGCTGAGGCAAGGTCGCGGAGGTCGTATCATCAACATCGCTTCGCAAGCGGGGAAGAACGGCTACCGCTGCATGGGCAATTATTGCGCCTCCAAACACGCGGTGCTCGGCTTTACGAAGGTTATGGCGATCGAGCTGGCCAAAGAGCAAATCCTAGTGAACGCCGTGTGTCCCGGCATCGTGGAAACGGACATGAAGAGGCGCGAACGCGTGGAAGGCGCGACATTAAGGGGCATGTCTCCGGAAGATATTCTTGCCGAGGATCGCTCGCAAGTCCCGTTAGGCCGGACGGCACAGCCCGAAGACGTCGCTAACGTCGTCCTCTTCTTGGCTAGTCCTTTATCGTCCTATATGACCGGTCAAGCCATCAACGTAACGGGCGGCATGACGATGCATTAACCTAGTAAATAAGGAACTGTCTTGTTAAGTTCACTTACGAAACAGCTCACTTAATCAGAAATCATGCTTAAAATGAAAAAGTGTTGGTATAGGGGGTTAATCCTTTACCAACACTTTTTCGTTTTTGGTCAACTGCTGCTTTCTTACGCAACTCATCCTAGGGTCTCTCTTGAATCGAGCATTTCAATGGCTTGACTGATATTGAATGTGTTTATGGACTGTTCTTGACACAATCGATGAAAAAAGTGGGGATGTATCTCCTGTAGGAGCGGAGCGTTTGCCTTCGAAATCGTGAAATTACCTTGCTAAGGGCTTAGATGAATCAGATTTCACGATTTTAACCCGGGGTCCCCGCTAAGTAATCGGAATCGGCTTCGATAGCGTCTTCTTCACTTTGCGGGGTGGGGCAGCAACCGGAAGGAGATACATCTCCGCAAAAAAACACAATCGCTACAAAGGAAGAAGCCGCCCAAAATCTATCTTAAGGGCAAGCCTCTTTTCATGCGATTATTTCAAATCCGGATTTTCGGAAAAGTGCTTAAGGAGCACGATCGGATCGGTCTTGGACGCGTTCGTGATCGTGATACCGGCTTTCGCCGCCGGCGCGGTTACGAAATACTCGTCGTGAGTGAGCTCCCCGTAGCGAATCAACGCGGGCGTCTCGATGTCCCATACGCCAAGCTTGCCGTGGCCCTGCAACATGTACAAGCCGTAAGCGGCGCCGTCCGTTATCGTGACTGTCGCTCCCGGCAGTACCGTCAGGCGCTTAGCCGATACGAGCTTGCTCTTGTAGCAGATCCACTCCTCGACATAACCTTCCTTTTCCATCTCCTCGATCGGACGGACGGGCTTCGGAGACATGAAGAACCGCTGGTAGAAGTCCGGATCGGTATTGGCTTCCCAATCCAGAATGTCCATTAGGTAGTCGTAGTTGCCGACTTCTTCCGGCGGCGTGTCTTTCCACAGCAGCGATTCCGGCACCGCGTGCTCGCCATGCAACACCGATTGATACATCGCGTATACGTCCGAAGCGAATTGCGGCTCGTACGTGCACAAGCTGCCCGGCGCGTGAAGGATGCCCGGAGGCACGTCGAAACCGGTGTCCAAAGTCAGCTTATAAGCGCGCGATAGATTCGTGATCTGATTGTCGCCCTTGGCGAAGTTCATCAGCGTCTCTTTCACTTGTTCCTTGGTCACTCCCGGATTGAACCCGAAAAACGTATACGGAAACTCTCCCCCGTGGTTGTTCA
The DNA here is from genome assembly GCF_014107495.1 of Cohnella cholangitidis. Lineage (GTDB taxonomy): Bacteria > Bacillota > Bacilli > Paenibacillales > Paenibacillaceae > Cohnella > Cohnella cholangitidis. The sequence goes on along the minus strand of NZ_CP041969.1, from coordinate 4,848,918 downwards.
ATTGGGACGGGTAGAAGTACATCTCGTGCTTGCCCTTCTGGCCCACGCGCGCAGCCGCTTCGTCGTCGTGATGAACGTGATGCGGCAACGGATTCAGGTTGTCGAACAGCTTCGAGTAGATCGGCCAGCCCTTATATTTGTCCCATATTTCGTCTCCGATCGCCGTGCCTTTCAATTCGTCGACGACGTCCTTCAGCAGCACCCGCTCTCGGCCGTCCGCCGAGACGACGTAACTCATTCCTTCGTCCTCCGGCGTTCCCGGCCCGTTCTCCGCATGGGTCGTCGACGAGAACCAGCGTTCGTCTATCCCTCCGCGCGCCAATCCGAGCACGAAATAATCCTGCGGATGCAGCTTGATCCGTCTGCCCGGGCGGCAGAACGATCTCGGAACCCATGCGGGCGCGAGTCTCAGCACGCCTTGGCCTTCCTCCAGCAGCTTCTCTATCAATGAACTCGAACTCATCGTTGTCGCACCTCTCTTAGACGGGATAAGCCATCGTCGTCATTAGCGTATTCTCCGCTTGCGTCGCGTCCATGCGGCTATATTGAACGACGATAGGAGTGTCGCTCTCTACTTTCATCGCATAAGGAACGCCTTTCGGAATCTTCATACCCTGCTTCTCCAGCGCGTCCGTGCGAACATGTTTCGTCCGTTGGCCTTCTACTGCGAACTGTATATTTTCGATCGGATTGTCGTCTTCGAAATAAACCGTCACGTTCACCGTTGCTCTATCGGTCGTGCAATTGACAATACAGATGGCTTCGTGGCTTTCCAGCAAACCCGAGCTTCGCACCGGGGTGAAACCGTCCGGGATAATCCACGCGAGCGCGCCGATTTGTTTGTTCATTCGTCTATCCCCTCGCTTACCAAGAATCGACCTCGACGGTCGGGTGGAACAATACTTGCTTGTACAAAATGTTGTTCGGCGCCTTCAGGATGAACTCGATCAGCGAGGCGATGTCATGCGGCTTGATTAAGGCGTCCTTCTCGTGCAGCCATGTCCAGCGATCCCACCAGCTCGTGTCTATTCCGCCCGGGCACAACGTCACGACATGGATGTTGTCCTTCATCAAATATTTGGAGATCGCGTCTCCGAAGCCGTTCACGCCGAATTTGGTCGCGGTGTAGATGCCGTTATTGTTGTTCTTCGTATTGAGGCCCCGCGTTCCGGCAATGGACGAAATGTTGAAAATATGGCCGTACTGCTGCTTCATCATATAAGGAGCAACGTGCTTGGATGCGTAGATAACGCCCTTCAGGTTCACGTCGATGGTCATGTCGATATCTTCTTTGGTGATCTCCTCGAACGAAGTATCCACTCCCGCTCCCGCATTGTTGACAAGAACGTCGATCGTCCCCCAAGCCCGTTGAACCTCGTCTACCGCTTTTCCGATGCCGTCGTAATCGGTGACGTTCAAAGCGAACGTCATGCATTCCGCGCCCATTTGGGTGATTTCCTCCCGCAGGTTCTTGAGCTCGGCCTCGTTGCGGGCGATTGCCGCCACCTTCATGCCCAAGCTCGCGAAATGCGTGCAGACTACCCGTCCGAGTCCCCGGCTCGCGCCGGTGACGATCGCCGTTTTATTCCTTAAAGCGTCGCTCATGTTGTCGTCTCCTCCTGAATTTACAAAATGGTATAACCGCCGTCGATGACGAACACGCCTCCGGTTGCGTAAGTCGAGGCATCCGACGCGAGATACACGGCAATGCCCTGAAGCTCGTCGGGCATACCCGGGCGACTCATCGGAGTAAGCTTCATCCATTCCTGAACCATCGGGCCGTTCTCCTCGAAATAAGGAGCGGTCATCTCCGTCCTCATGTAACCGGGCGCGATCGTATTCACCCTGATGTTGTGCTTCGCCCATTCCGACGCCATGCTCTTCGTCAGCATGATCACGGCGGCTTTGGACGTGTTGTATGCGGCTTGGTACTGCGGAACGTTGGAGACGAGTCCGGACATGGACGAAATATTGACGATAACGCCGCTCTTCTGGGCGATCATGACCTTGCCGACCTCTTGGGAGACAAGGAACACGCCCGTCAGATTCACGTTCATGATCTTCTGCCAATCCTCTAGCCGCATCTCCTCGATGGGAACGTGAATGCTGATGCCGGCGTTATTGAATAGGGCGTCGATCCGGCCGAACCGGTCCATTGCCGCCGCGACCATCCGACGGATGTGACCTTGATCGGTCACATCCGCTTGAACGGCAATCGCCTCGACGCCTTCCATCGCGAATTCCTCCGCCGTTCGGCGGGCCGCATCCACATCGATATCCGCGATGACGAGACGGGAACCCGCTTGCGCCAAGCCCTGCGCCATCGCTTTGCCTAGTCCGGCAGCACCGCCCGTTACGAGGGATACCCGGCCGTCGAGACGGAATTTGTCGTTGACTTTCATGCGCGTTGTCCTTTCCTTACTTCAAGTATTGGTCTACGTTGTCTTTGGTCACGAGCTCGAACGGCACGAACACTTCTTTCTCGAACGATTCCTTGTTGATGATCTTAAGAGCCGTCTCCAGCGCTCCGCCGCCTTGCGCCGCCGCGTTCTGGAATACCGTCGCGTCCAGACGTCCGTCCTTGACCGCTTGCAGGGCGTCCGCGATCGCGTCCACGCTGACGAGCACGATGTCTTTCTTGACTCCGGAATCTTCCAGCGCTTTCAACGCTCCCATGCCCATTTCGTCGTTCTGCGCGAAGACGCCTTGAATTTGGCCGTCGTGCGCTTGAAGCCAGTTCTGCATCAAGGTCAGCGCTTTGTCGCGGTTCCACTCCGCGGTCTGTTCCGCGATTAGCTTCATGTCGGGATAAGCTTTCAGCGCTTCGACCGCGCCTTCCGTCCGATCGATTTCCGCCGATTGTCCCAGATGACCGTGCATCATGACGAGATTGCCTTTGGAGCCGAGTCTCTCGGCGAGATAATCGATCGCGATCTTCGCGGACTCTTGGTCTCTGGAGCCGACGAACGCGTCCGGAGCCGATTTCGTTACCGAGTTGACGTTGATGATCGGGATGCCCGCCTCTTTCGCTTTGTCCACCGCCGGAGACGACGCTTCGGCTTCGATAGGGTTAAAGATGATGGCGTCTACCTTCTGAGCGATGAACGTTTCGACTTGCTGGATTTGTTTATTCGGATCCTTCTGACCGTCATTGATTATGATTTTGACTCCGAGCTCTTTGCCCTTCTCTTCGATACCTTTAGCGAGCGTCGCGGTAAACTCGTTCGCCATGTTCAGGATGCTGACGCCGATGACGATTTTCTTGCCGCTGCCGGCTTCGCCCGCCGGAGAGCCTGACGCATCTCCGCCCGAATTGTCTTTGTCGTTGCCGCAAGCCGCCAGCATGAAAGCCAGCAATAGAACGAGGATCAAACTTGTGCTCTTCTTCATTTTTCATGACCTCCGATGGATGGTATGGTTTAGGTTAAAACAATGAACCTGCGAGTCTGAAGCGAATACTCAGGGTACCTTGCTCCGGCCTGTCCGGCCGCTGGATGCCTCTCAACACCTCCTACGCGTAGTCAACCGCCTAGCATCAGGATTTCCGGTCGATCAACAGCGCTCCGACGATGATCAAGCCTTTGATGATTTGCTGGTAATACGATGGAACGTTGAGCAAATCCAATCCGTTGTTAATAACCCCGATAATGAGCGCTCCGATGATCGTTCCCGTGATCCGGCCCGAACCGCCAGACAAGCTCGTTCCTCCGATAACGACCGCGGCGATCGCGTCAAGCTCGTATCCGACGCCGATGTTCGGCTGGCCGGTCTCGATGCGAGCCGTCTGGATGATGCCGGCAACGCCCGCTAATCCTCCGCACAGAACGTACACGTACAGCTTGATCCGATGTACGTTGATCCCGGATGCCCTGGCCGCTTCTTCGTTGCCGCCGACCGCATAGACATAACGGCCGAACACCGTCTTGTTCAGGACGAACAAGGAAATCAGGAAAATGACCAGCACGATAAGGACCGGAATTTGAATGCCCAGGAACGTTCCTCCGATCGCGTTGAAAGACGGAGAAAGGTTGGAAATCGGCCGCCCGTCGCTGACGACGAGCGCGCCTCCCCTGGCGATCGTCATCATCCCCAAGGTCACGATGAACGGCGCCAGCTTCCCTTTCGTAATCGTTATTCCGTTGACGAAACCGATGAGCAGCCCTCCGAGAATGCCGAGCAGGATCGGGATGAACAAGGCATCCCCGGAACTTGCGAACAAAGCGGCTAAACAGCCGGTTAACGCGACATAGGAGCCGAGTCCGAGATCGATTCCGCCGATAAGAATGACGAAGGTAACTCCGATTGCCAGAATCGCATTGATAGAAACTTGGTTAAGTACGTTGAGCAAGTTGCGCTCGGTCATGAACACCGGGGACATGGAGGCGAATACGGCGCATAGGAGCACCAATGCCAACAATAGCCCGTATTTTCTTAACAGGTCGCCTGTGAACGTTGCTTTAATCGTTTGGCCCATATGAACGACTCCCTTACTTTTGCTTCTCAAACGCCCTTACTTTCCGAAAGCGTGCGCCATGATTTTTTCTTCGCTTGCCTCTTCCCGCGTCAACTCGCCCGTGACTTTCCCTTCGTGCAGGACGACGATCCGGTCGCTCAAGCCCATAATCTCCGGGAGCTCGGAGGAAACGACGATAATCGCTTTCCCTTGATCCGCCAGCTGCGAGATCAGCTTGTAGATTTCCGATTTCGCGCCGATATCGATTCCTCTCGTCGGTTCGTCCAGAATCAACAGATCGGGATTGCCCAGCAGCACTTTGCCGATGACGATCTTCTGCTGATTGCCGCCGCTCAGATTGCCCGCTTTCTGCTCGCGCGTCGGCGTCTTGATCGCGAGATCTTTAATGATGCCGTCGGCGATCGCTTTCTCTTTCGCGTCCGACACGACCTGATAACGCGCGCACAGCCGGAAGTTCGACAGCATGATGTTCTCTTTCACGGACAACTGCAATACCAAACCGAGCGTCTTGCGATCTTCGCTGACGAGTCCGATTCCATGGCGCATGCCGTCCTTCGGCGATCGGATCGCGGCGGCGTTGTCGCGTATACGGATTTCGCCGCTATCGCTCCGGTCCAAGCCGTAAATACAGTTGACGACCTCCGTTCGGCCGGAGCCCATCAAACCGGCGATTCCGAGGATTTCCCCCTTGCGGACCTCGAACGACACATTCTCGAATACGCCCTTTTTCGTAAGATTTCGAACCGACAGAACCGGCGCGCCGTATGACGGCGTTCGCCGAGGAAACAAGTCGGTCAGTTGCCGTCCGACCATCATCGCGATCATCTGATCGATATTCGCGCTTGCGATCGGCTGCGTGCCGACGTAAGTCCCGTCCCGCAGCACCGTGAATTCGTCGGCGATGCGGAAAATCTCGTCCATCTTATGGGAGATATAGATAATAGCGACGTCCCGCTTCTTCAGCCCTTCGATGATTTTGAAGAGGCGTTCGACCTCCCGGTCCGAGATCGCCGAGGTAGGCTCATCCATTATGATGACGTCCGACTTATAGGAGATCGCTTTGGCGATTTCGACCATCTGCCTCTCGGATACGCTCAGATCCTTCATGAGCGTGCCGGGATCGATTTTGACCCCGATCAGGCTCAAATAACTTTGCGTATCCTCGCGCAGCTTCTTCCGATCGATGACGCCCCACTTGTTCTTAGGCTCGTTGCCGAGGAACAAGTTTTCGGATACGGTCATATTGGGCACGTACGATAACTCTTGATGGATCATCGAGATGCCCGCATCGATCGCGCTTTTGATGCTCGTATGCGCCAAGCGTTCGCCTTTGAACACGATTTCCCCTTCGTATTGCGTATACATTCCGATCAGTATTTTCATCAACGTGGACTTCCCGGCGCCGTTCTCCCCCATAAGAGCGTGAACGGTTCCTTTTTTAACCGCGAGGTTTACGTTTTTCAATGCATGAACGCCCGGAAAAGTTTTCGAGATATTCCTCATCTCCAACACGTTCAAGTCTGCACTCATGTTCGCATCACCCTGTCTGGAACGGATTCGGCACGGCGGCTGCCGCTTGCCTAATCGAATTCTAAATCCGGTCGGCCGTCATGACATTTCGATTTTTTCCGATTGTCGTTCTAAATTTGTCTGTTGCGCGATCCGATCGGCCGGCTCTATATGTATTTTTGGACGTTGCTTTCGTTTTTGTCGGGATTCCCCAAGAGGTACTGGCGAGAAGGCGAAAATGTGTTACCCTATTCAAGATGAGGACTATCGCGGAGGTGCGAGGAATTGCGGAAGACATCCATTGTATGGACCATCATGAGCTTGTTGCTGCTTCCCGCTTGCTTCGGCGGAACGGCGAACAACCCTTTGCCTACCGGCGGGACTCCGGTTGCGAGCGTTGCCGCGAATCCGGACGAGGCGCGTCCGATCAGGCTAGGTTTTACGGTTCTCGGCAGCTTCGAGTTTACGGATATGATTAAGGACAAATTAGAGGCGGAAGTCGCTTCGCGGAAAAATATCGAATTGTACTCTTATGAGGGCCATGCGAACGCCGAGCAGCAGCTTGCGGACGTCAAAGACATGATCGCCAAGGACGTCGACGTCATCATCTTGAATCCGGTTAACGCCGCCAAATCGGACGTCGCGGTCAAGATGGCCGTTGACGCGGGGATTCCCGTCGTTGGAATCAACACGATTCCGGATACCGACCTACTGACGACCTATGTCGGTTCCAACGATATTCAAGCCGGCGAAATTCAAATGCAATTCATCGCGGAAAGCTTGGGCGGGGAAGGAAACATCGTTATTCTTAGGGGTTTGGCGGAGCAATCGTCCCAAATCCAGCGGGCAAGGGGAATACTGAACGTCCTCGATAAATATCCGAATATCCACGTGCTCGAAGACGTGTCGGCCAAATGGTCGAGGAACGAAGCTTATGAGCTTATGAAAGACTGGCATGAAAAATACGGCGACAAAATCGACGCCGTCGTCTCCCATAACGACGGGATGGCGCTCGGGGCGCTGGATTACTTGAAGGAAGCCGGAATCCGCATCCCGGTTATCGGCGTGGATGCCATACCGGACGCGCTGCTGTCGGTCAAAGACGGACAATTGACGGCTACCGTGTTCCAGGATGCGATCGGGCAAGCCAAAATGGCCGTTAACCTCGCGATCAACATCGCGCAGAACGGCCAAGTGGCGAAGAGTTATTTTATCCCCTACAGGCTCGTAACCCAGGAGAACGTCGATTACTTTACCGCGATCCGCTAACCCGATTCGTTCCAAGAGACCGTCAGCCGCCGTTCGCTCGCTGGTATTCTCCCGGCGGCAACCCGGTCATCTTCTTGAACAGAACCGTGAAATAAACGGGATCCTTGATGCCGACCAGCTCGGCTACGACGGAAGGGCGCAATTCGTGATCGACGAGCAGCCGTTTCGCCTTCTCCATGCGGATGTGATTCACGTATTTCTTGAACGTCCATCCGGTCTCGTTCTTGAACAATTCGCTGAAATAAGTACGGTTCAGGTAAAACTTCTTCGAAATGGATTCCAGCGTAATATCCTCGAAATAATACTGCTCGATATATTTTTGCGCTTGGGAGATCATCTGCCTCGATTCGCCCTGGTTGCGTTTGGACGCCGCTTCTCCGATCTGCACCGCCAGAACGAGCATCTCCTTCTGAAGGCCCGCGGAATCCGATACGCGCTCGAGCAGCCCGGAAAGCCCGGGCATCCTTTGCCTCATCGCCTCGGGATCCACGAACAGCCTGTCCAAGCTTTGCTCCAACGCGTAATAAGCTACGGCCGCCGCTTGTCTAGGCGACATCTTCTTCTCGAACAGAGCTTGAATGAGCTCCGTCAACTCCCTGACGTTCCTCTCCTCGATCGCTGCGACGAGCGCTTCCGAATCCAACTCCGAAGCCATGTCCTCCACCCAACGATCGTCTTCGTTATCGGCCATGTATGTTACCTGCGCCTGCTCCTCCGTCCCTGGCTTCGGCTTCGCGCCCGGGAAGTCGGCATGCTCCATTGCTTGGCGGTAAATCAGTCCGGCGGATCGAAGAGATTGGAAAGGTTGGGTAACGAGCAATTGGGCTTGGATTTTTCCGAATTGCCTCATATTGTCCAGAATGCGCTCCAATCGAGGATTCCAGTCGGCGATCTCGTTTTGCGAATCCATGTCGCGCGGCAAGCCGATCAAGATGACGTACTCACCTTCCTTGTGCTCGTGCGGGAAGCATTGGACCGGTTCCGACAACGTGTCGTTCACGATATTCTCGAACACGAAGAAGACTAAATTCGACTCCTCCAAATAACGGGACTTAACCTTCGCGTAATCCAGGATACGAACCAAGATCATCAAATAGCCGGGATAATCGAGGAGTATTCCTAGATGAGCCAATTTATCCGCGGCTTGCAACGCCGATTGCGGCTTCAGAATTCGGTTTAGGAATTGGTGCTTAAGCAACGGAACCGCTTGGTTCAGCAGCATGCCGTTAGAAATGTTCTGCCTGCTCTGTTCCAACTCGTAACGGATCGATTGGATCGTCTTGCGAAGCGTCTTCTCTAAATCTTCCTTGATGACGGGCTTGAGCAAGTAATCTTCCGCTCCGTTCCTCAGCGATTGCAGAACGTATTCGAAATCGGAATATCCGCTTAGAATAATGACTCTGACTTTCGGGAATTGCTCCTTCAGAATCGGGAGAAAACGGTATCCTCCCATGCCCGGCATCCGCATGTCCAGCAGCACGATGTCGGGCAAGTCCTTCTTCATCATCTCGAGGGCTTGCTCCGCGTTCTCCGCTTCTCCCGCGATTTCGATCGGGAGCTCGATACCGCGCAGCTTCCCGATCAGGCTTCGCCTGACTCCGATTTCGTCCTCTACCACCAATATCCGAACCGCGAAATGCTGCTGCATGCTTGAACCCTCCATTATTTTGCCGGTATGGCGGGAAAACGAATCGTAATGGCCGTCCCCTCTCCCTCAACGCTGCGAATGGCGAAATCCAACTGGTCTCCGAATAAAATCCTTAATCTTAAATACACGTTCTTCAATCCGACCTTCCGCCCGCCCGCGGGTTCGTAGAAGGTCGTATCCGATTTATGCTTGAACCGTTCGAATTCCTCCAATGCTTCCGGATCGAACCCGGTGCCGTTGTCGACGATCCGAATGACGATCCAATCCTTATCTTTCTTCACTTCCAGGAGCACGGTCGCTTGTCCCAGTTTTTTCTCGACCCCGTGTTTGACCGCGTTCTCTATAAGCGGTTGGAGCGTGATTTTCAATATTTTGAACGGGAGCGCCTCCCGATCGATCTCCTGCTCGACTTGAAGCTTGTCCTCGAAGCGGCTCTTCAAAATCAGGAAAAAGTTGTTGCAATTGTCGATTTCCTCCGCGATCCGGACTTCCTCCGACTTCAAATCGATGTTGTAGCGCAGCATTTTGCTAAGCGATTGGGTAATATCCGAGATTTGCGTCACCTGCTCGTAATCCGCGATTCCGCTGATGACCTCTAACGTGTTGTAAAGGAAGTGAGGATTGATTTGCATCATGAGCGCCTTCAGCTCGGCGTCTTTTTTTATGCAGCTCCATCTCGTACTGCGTCTTTACCAGTTGTTTGATTCTACCTAGCATGGACTCGAAGCTCTTGCTAAGCAGCCAAGTCTCGAGGTTCGATTCGCTGATCGGGATGTTCGTCGTCAACCGGCCGCGTTCCACCTGCTGCATCGCTTTGCTTAATTGTTTGATCGGCCGCGAAATGTAGAGCGACAGCACGAAAGACAAACCGAATACGAGAAGGATCGAGAGCAGCATAATCCAGATCGTAATATTGCGAATGGAATCGACTTGGCTATTAATGATCGATAGAGGAACGGAGCTAACCATGTAAGCGTCCTTGTTCGGCATGATGCTCGTCAATACCATGTTGTCCCGATCGACCGTCTCGACGTCTTCCTCTCCCTCGGAAGCAATCGACGCGGTCATCTTCGCCAACCAAGACGGATCGGCGTTTTTTCCGATTTGCATCCGGTCCGTATGGTACAGGATTTTGCCTTCCTTGGAGATGAGCTGAATGGTGCTTCCATCCCTCTTCTCGAACGGTTGGAACAAAGCCGCGAAGGAATCCAGCTCCTTATCGAAGCTGATATAACCCATTCTCTTGCCGCTGAAAGGGTTAATGACCGGTTTGGATGCAACCAGGCTCATCAGCCCTTCCCGGTTGATCGGGTGAACGTCGAAGATCAGCTTGTCTTCCCGATTGTCCAACATCGCGTTGCGCCATAAGAGATCGGCTTCCGAATTGTAGGAATACACCTGATAGGTTTCCTTGTTAAAGGCGCTGCTAATAAAATGACCGTTGTCCGAAAATACCCGAATGCTGAGGAAGTTCCCCGTCGCTTCGAACGTACTGTGCAAGTAATCGTTGATTTCCATGATGTTTTCCACGATGAACGTATCGAAGAAATATACTTTTTCGTTCAAGCGGATATTGTTGTTCACCATCTGCGAGGCGAACTTGTTGGCGTCGATCTCGATGTTGTGGAAATACAGCTCGTAGTTGCTGACGATCTCCTCCATCAACTGCTCGTTGCTGTTCTTGACCTCCTTGGTGATCGTAGCCGAGGAGACCCGGAAGGTGATGTAGCCGACGATGACGATCGGGATGAGCGTAATGATCATGAAAGTGAAGAACATCTGAAATTGTATGCTCTTCTTGTTAAGCACTCGGTTTAACAGGCTGTGCAGGATCTTAGGGATCACCGGGCATGCTCCTTTTGCTTCGAACTGCGCCTAACGTCAACCATTTCGTCTCCGCGGCGCCTAATCCTTTTAACTTTTTTCGGATCGGGATATGAATTATTACAAATTGATTGAAAGTTGCTTGCTGATTCTAGTATAGGGGATTACCGGCGGAAGAGCGGAAAAAAACTACCGACCCGGCGTCGGTAGTTTTTTGCAAGATAACTAAATTGTAGTTTTCGCGGAACGAGGAAGCTCCATTCCGGAAGGTTTCCTTGTACCGTTGACGATCACGATACCCCCTACGACTAACGCCAGAGCCGCCCATACGAACAGATGAAGCTCTTCGCCGAGGATGCCGGCCGACAAGAATACGCCGAAGACGGGGATCAGGAACAAATACATCGAGATGCTTCCGACTTTGTTGTATTTCATCACCGTATTCCACAGCACGAACCCTAGCGCGGACAATATCGCGAGATACAGCAGCATCCACGCCGCGGATGCCGTGAATTCGAACGGCATCGCCCCCGCTCCGATCGCTCCGATCGCCAGCAAGGCAACGCCTCCCAGCAACATTTGGCATGCGGTCATGTAGAGAACATCCAACTGTTCCGACGCCTTCTTCGACAATATGTTGCCGAGAGCCCCGAAAAACGCCGCCAGCAGCAAGCAAATCTCCGCTATGCCGAATTCCAGGCTTAACGAACCTTTGGATATCCCGACTAGAACGACACCCGAGAATCCGATAATCAGGCCTACAGACTTGCGAGCGTTGATTTTGTCGCCTGCATACATGTAATGCGCCAACAAAATTTGGAAGAAGGAGGTCGTTCCCGCGATAATCGCCCCGGTCACGCCGGACGATCCGCTCATCCCGTAATAGAAGAAAATATATTGGAGGAGCGTTTGGAACAAGCCGATTTGCCCGACTCTGCCCAAAGTTCCTTTCTGATAGGAGATTTTTTTGCCGATCAGCTTCATGAACAGCAATATGAGAAGGGACGCCAGGAAAAACCTGTACCCCGCGAACAGGATTTGACGGTAAATATCGTCGCTCCCGATTCCAAGCTCCGCGTAGCTAAGCTTAATGAACGGATACGCGCTTCCCCATAACGCCGTCGCTCCTACTGCAGCTCCTATGATGCCTAGCGGGTGTGTGAATATTTTCTCCGTTGCGAGTTTCATTTGTTGTTGTCTCCTGTATGGCGATGCATGAAAATCATTATAGAATTTATACGCGGAACTGGCTAGTTCATTTAGTCGTGGGGGAGGGAGGCAGCTCATTTGTGCGTGCTTATAGTCGGATTTTGCGACTATGGCGAGCCTGTCGCCCATCTGCGCGCCCTTATTGTCGGTTTTCTATTTAGCCCCCTAATCCCTTTGGACACTTTCTCCAACTCAAAGTAAACTTAAATGAGTGGGGGAAATGTTCGTGAAGAGACGTTTTCATTGTACGGAAGAGTTGAAGAAGGAGTATGTGGCGTTGGTGGTCTCCGGATATCGAACGGAGCATGTAGCTAGGGAACACGGGATGTCTCCATCAACTCTTCAGAGATGGGTACGCCAATATTGGGATGAGGTGCAGGCTGAGATGGTCAAAAAGAAACAGCAAGTAGATCAGATCACTAAAGATTCTCAAGACTTGCAAAAGAGATATGACCAAGCCATGAAGTTGCTTGGAGAGAAGGATTTGGAGATCGCCATTCTCCGAGACCTGGTAAAAAAAACGAATCCACAGTCGACACCCGACTCGAAGTAGCGCTACCCTGGATTGCTGCCGGTTACCCCGTGAAAACGGTGCTCCGTATTTGCAAGGTACCGCGCTCTACGTATTACTATCGCCTACAACATCCTACAATTACGCCAGCAACTCGTGGCGGCCGGCCCGTTCCGGGATACTCTTGGAACCACCGTGGAGAGAAGATTTCGGATGCGCGAATCAAAAGCTACATTCGCCATCTGCTCTCCCAAGAAGAAGAGTCTTGTTATGGCTACCGCAAGCTTACGTTGTGTCTTAGAAGGCAGTACAAGCTGCGTATCAACAAGAAGAAGGTTTACCGTCTTTGCAAGTTGCTAGGCGTCCTGCAGCCTCAAAGAGAGGTGAAGAACAGTGTGCCTCGCAAGGTAGCGAACAACCGCGTGGTGACTGGACCCAATCAGCTATGGCAAATGGACATTAAGTATGGGTATGTCACCGGCCTTCGTCGACATTTCTACTTAGCCAGCATTATAGACGTGTATGACCGCGGCATCGTCACACATTTCAGAGGCAAATCATGCGATACCAAGGCGATCCTGCAGTTGGTCCAGAAAGCACTTCTGAAACGAAACGTGCATGTAGACGAGCATCGGCTCGTAATACGCACGGACAATGGTCCGCAGTTTTGTAGCCATGCTTTCCATGCATTTTCGAACGAAATGGGCTTTGAGCACGAACGCACGCCTAATCGCACACCCAACAAAAATGCATATATCGAATCGTTTCACAGTGTCTTAGAACGAGAATGTTACCAGAGAAATGTCTTTGAAACATACGAGCAAGCTTTTGCCGTTGTGGACCGATATATTCGTTTTTACAACGAAAGGCGGATCCATGGAAGTCTCCAAGATCTGTCCCCAGCGGAGTACCTTAGCAAGCATCTAAATGGACTCATTAAACCGCGGGAAATCGCGCTTTAATACGATAGAACCTGAAATTGGACGAGAGTGTCCAAACTTAGGGGGTTGAACCGTTTTTGCGACTATGGCGAGGGTGCAGCTCATTTGTGCGTGCTCATAGTCGGTTTCTGCGACTATAGCGAGCCTATCGCCCATCTGCGCACGCTTATAGTCGGTTTTTGCGACTATGGCGGGGGTGTCGTCCATTTGCGCACGCTGACAATGGCGAGAGTGAACGGCTTGAGTGCAGTAATGGCAGAATAGGTAGCGCCCATCACGCATGATAGGGTTCGCCAGAGCGTCTTTTTCAAAGTGATAACGGCATGCGATACCGCTATTCGCGATCTTAGCTCGTGTTTCTATACAATAACGGCATCCCATACCGCTATTTGGCATGATTGCGGGAAAATGATGCTGATCGCAAGAAATAACGGTACGCCGTACCGCTATTCGTCAATCAAATTGCATTTCGCGAAAATAACGGCATCCCATGCCGTTAACGTAACAAATTCAAGAGCGCCGCCACGCAAACAAAACCCGACGATCAACATCGGCGGGTTTCATTCCGGCAGCCTCGCTACCCCTTATGCGAAATACCCGAACCGCCGCCGGAAGGGTTGCTTTCCAGCTCTTTTTCCCGCCGAAGGATCTCCGCCATCGACGTGTTCAATGCGGCTTGCGGTCCTGGGAAGTTTTTCCGGTAATAGGCGAAATCCATAATGATCAGCAACACGACCATTCCGCCTAGCGCGTACCCGGCCATCTCGTTCGGCGGGATGACCATGATAACCGAGATAAAGACAATCCATAGAATCGCCAGAGCGCCGATAAAATCGCTGTATTTTCCAAGATGCCACGGTCCTAGATGCTTCGCTTGGAATTTCCCTTGCGCCTTGGCGATCATCTTCAGCACGATCGGAATTCCGTATGCGACATACAAGCCGACGACGCTAACCGCGGTCATAAAGGCAATGGTCGTATGGGTTGTGCCGGGATTCGCCTGCTTAATGATGTAGTCGACTAACGCGAGCAGGAACGACAGAATGACAGCAAGCCAGATCGCTTTAGCGGGAGTACGGAATTTCTTGGAGATTTGCGCCCATTGCTTGCTAAGAGGCATTCCTTTGTCGCGGGAGAAGGCGTACATCATCCGAGAGAAGGAAGTGATCGAAGACAAACCGCAGAACCACATCGCCGCGGTTACCAGCCACAGAATGACGTTTCCGAACGTGCCACCTAGCGCTTCGCTGATGACATAGATGAACGCATTGTCCGCGCCCGTCGCCGCTCCGGCATCCTTGATGGACAGCGTCACGAAGGCGAGCATAATGAATCCGAAGAAGAACGAATAGGCCACCGACGTGAAAATCCCCCAAGGCGCGCGGACGCGAGGATTAACGGTCTCCTCGATCGTATGCGCCGATGCATCGAAGCCCGTGAACGTCCATTGCGCTTGCAGCAAACCGATGAGAAACGCGAACATATATGGCTTGTCGGAGAACGTCTCCCCAACCTTGAACAAATAATCGACGCTGTTCAAGCTGCCTTTGGAGAAAAAAGCCAACGATACTACGAGCACGAGTACGATGACGATATGATACCAGGCGGAGAAGTCGTTCAACCTGGAGACGCTGCGGATCCCGATGTGGTTAAGGATGCCGTGGCTTAACAGAATGACCGCAAAGCAGATCAAGATCGTCGTTTCGGTAGAAGCGTAACCGAACACGTCCGACAAGAGCGGATCGGCGAACAAAGCGACGGAATAATCGATTCCGGCGACGATGCCGATCTGGCCGATCAGATTAATCCATGCGGTATACCAACCCCAGCGCTTGTTTCTTAAGATGGACGCCCAATGGTACAGAGCCCCGGCCGTCGGAATCGCCGAAGCGAGCTCGGCCATCGATGCCGCGACGATCATGACGAATAGCGCGACAAGCGGCCAACCGAAGCCCATCATTCCGGGACCTCCGTAAGTCAGCCCGTGTCCGTACAAGGACACGCTCCGGTAAGGATGGAAATAATGGAAAACGAAATCGCAAAGTTAGAAAAACCGCCCATGCTGCGAAGGAGCTCCTGCGCATAACCGAACTTGTTCAAGTCCTGTTTGTCTTTGTCATGGTGATGGGTTTGAGTACTCATACCGTTACCCTCCTCGGCATTTTCTACTGCCAACGTCACGCGGTTCTAGTCCTTATCAGGCGTTAGATTTATTTCCCGATAAAGCTTTCATGCTTGCTTTCATCGAAATTTCTTACGTTGTTGCCCGCAAGACGAACGATCCAAAGCGCAAACAAACACGTGACCGCGATCAATGCGATACCGATTCCCAGTTCCATCCTCCCCCACCTCCTCTGCCGTTGGTTAATCCGCCATCCCAAACCTCCCAAACAAACTCCTGCTTCCCGATGCCTCTACGGCTCCTACAACTCCAAATGGATACCGCTAGTCTTCTGCTCCAGCATGTTATGTACAAGAGTTCCGATGTACGCTCCCGCTTCCACCGGAGGCGTGCCTCCGGGATGGATGTTCGAGATGACCGTGCGGTCGCTTTCCACCGTTCCTTTGCGCGGTCGATAACAGAGATAGGCGCTCATCGATTTGGAGGATACGAGTCCCGGCCTCTCCCCGATCAAGAGCACGAGAACGTCCGGCTGCAGCAGCTCCCCGATATGATCCATGACGGCAACCCTTCCCCCTCTGACGAAAAAAGGAGTTCCCGTCCGTAAACCGTAAGCTTCCAACGAGTCTAACAACGAGGGGTACACGTCCGGCAAATTGGCCTCGATCGCGTTGCGCTTAACCCGTCCGATACGACGATCTGTACTTGCGGATGCAGCACGCATTTCTCGAGGATATGCGCCTCTCCCTCCTCGGTCACGATCCGTCCCATGTCCGGTCTTTTCAAATAGTTTTCCGTATTGCCGTATCGCGTCTCCACGGTGAACAATTCGAATCGCGACAACAGCTTCCCGTTCACTTCCCCGTAGATCGAATCTATAGCGGCCGCGTGATCGCAGCGAAATTTCAACATTTCCTTCGTCAATGGCCTTGTTCCGGTTCGCCAAACCCCGATGCGCGCGGGCGTGCTTTCGATCAGCTCGGCGAGCCCTTCCTCCCATTTCGGCTCGGGTACTTTAATCGTCGCTATATGAGAATTGGCCGCGGTCGAGTAATCAGTTGCTTCTGTCGAATCCGCAGCATCGTCCTCTATTGTTCTTGTTTCCCCGGTAGTAGCCTCGGAAGCAAACTTCTTTTCCAGCTCCGCCATCACGCGATCGACGAATTGTTCCAATTCGATGGATGGATTCATCGTTCATCTCCTCCCGACCGCTCACATCATCGATCACATGAATAAAGTTGGATCTCCGGCTAGCGGGGTTAACCGTCCGTTGTCCATGATCCCCATCTTGTTAAGCCACTTTTCGAATTCCGGAGCCGGCCTTAGGCGCAACGTCTCGCGGAGCGTCGCGATGTCATGGTAGCTCGTGGATTGGTAATTCAGCATGCAATCGTCCGCCATCGGCGCTCCGATAATGTAGTTCACTCCCGCAGCTGCGAGCAGTACGGCGAGGTTATCCATATCGTTCTGATCGGCCTTCATATGATTCGTATAACAGACGTCCACGCCCATCGGAATTTGCTGCATTTTCCCCATGAAGTGATCTTCCAAGCCCGCTCGGATCACTTGTTTGCTGTCGTATAAGTATTCCGGGCCGATAAACCCGACTACCGTATTCACGATAAAAGGCTTGTATTTCCTCGCCAATCCGTAGCATCGCGCTTCCAGCGTGACTTGGTCGATTCCGTGGTGCGCTTCCGCGGACAGCTCCGAGCCCTGACCGGTTTCGAAATACCATAGGTTGGGACCTGTTCCGGTCCCTTCGCGGCCAATCAGCTCATCCGCCTCATCTAGCAGCGCCTCGTCTATCCCAAAGGCACGATTGCCGTCCTCCGTCCCCGCCAAGCTCTGGAATACCATATCCGCCGGGGCGCCTTGGCGAATGGCTTTCATCTGCGTCTTGATATGCGCCAGGACGCAATTCTGCGTCGGAATGCTCCACTTCTCCATCTCTTCCTTCGTTGCGTGCAGAATGCTCTTCACGCTGTCCGCCGAATCGATCACGGGATTGATTCCGATGACCGCGTCCCCGATTCCATAACTTAGCGCCTCGAACAGCGAAGCTTTGATCCCCTGAATGTTATCCGTCGGATGATTCGGCTGCGCGCGACCGGACAGAATTCCTCTCTGTCCGATCGAGATGTTGCAATGCGTAACGACCTCGATTTTCGCGGCGGCCTGCACCAGATCGAGATTGCTCATGAGCTTCGCGCAAGCCGCCACCATCTCGCTCGTCATCCCTCGCGAAATCCGGCGAATCTGATCGTTCCCCGTATCTTGCCTCAGAATATACTCGCGCAGCTCGGCGACGGACCAATTGCGGATTTCTCCGTATATTTTCTCGTTAACCGCATTCTCGATCACCCTGGACACTTCATCTTTCTCGGGTGGAAGCAAAGGGTTATTGCGGATATCGGAGAGCGTCAGATCCGAGAGAATCAGCTTCGCGGCCATCCGTTCCTTCGCATCTTCGGCGGCGATTCCCGCCAGTTGATCCCCCGACTTCTCCTCGTTCGCTTTGGCGAGCACTTCCTTTAAGCTCTTCAACCGGTACGTTCTGCCGAGCACCGTCGTCGTTAGATTCAACCGTCGTCACCCCGTTTCGCTAGGGAAAGCGAGCGTCTTCACGACAACGGGAATCGTCATCCCCGAGACCGGCTCTCCCAGATCGATATAATCTCCATGCTCCACGCGCACCTGATCGATGCAGATCACTTTCGGCCTCTGTCCGCAACGCCGTTGCAACGCCTGCCCCAGAGCTTGGGCAATGTCTCTCTCGCACAGAACGACCATAACCCCGCTGTTCGGAAAATCGCGCGCGAATCGCGATTGCAACCGATCCGCCAGATTTTGAAGAGAACTATAGTCCATTGCCCTGAAACCAGTTATAGCTAGAGCAAAAGGCGGGTCGGCTTCCGAATCGTGCAATCGCAAAGCCAAGCTCATCGTTGCTTCTAACTCGGCATCGAACCCAGACCCCGTTAGCCACCGTTCGTCACCCTCGGAAAACATCTCCAGCTTTAAAACCGGAAGGTTGCGAATCGGGAGCAGCTTCGGATCCAGGTGAACGGTAGCCCCGCCGATTTCCGTGCTTTGCATGCCCGCGCCAATGACCGTAGCTCTTACCGTTTCGTCCGCTTCGGCGATCCGCAGCGAGCTTGCGGCCATGCATTCCATAAGCGCATAGGCCAGAAGAGGCCCGATGTCTTGATGGATCGCCGTCTCCGCCAGATTATCGGGAGCCGCCCGATCCCGAATGAGCCTGCCGATCCCGCCCGATACCATCCACTCTTCGATCTCGGGCACTCGATCCAGCGGTTTGCCAACGATCAATCCGTGATTGCTTAAGTTCCAATCGGCTAAAGCGTCATTCCCGCCGAGGAAATAACTCAGCATAGATCGGCTTAGCGCGTAACAAATGTCCTTCAGTTGGGTGAATGTCGCGACGGTTCCCGTTTCGATAAGAAATCCGTTCATCCGTAACCATGGTCTAATCGAGGGGGCAATGTACAGGATCTTCCCCGTCCCGTCGAGCCGGATCAACTTCCCGCCTACATGGAACGTTACCGTTCCGATCGTTTTCCCGCGCTTGAAAATCGCGGCGTTCGCGGTTCCGCCGCCGATATCGATATTGACGGCCGCGCCCCGAATCCGATTGGAACGCCGGTCCGCCCCGGCCCCCTTGCCGGCCAAATACGCTTCCAGATCGGCTCCCGCGGCAGCGACGACGAAATCTCCCGCCCTCTCGGCAAGGCGATGGACGATCGCCTTCGCGTTCGTCTTCGTTGCCGTTTCTCCCGTGATGATAACGGCACCCGATTTCAGATCGCCTTTGCCGATACCCGCCTGATCGAGCTCTCCCGATACGATGGCCCATACGCGATCCGCGTCGATCGCATTTTCGCCGACCAGCGGGGTACCGTGGATCGGACTGGCATACAGCAGCTCGCGCTCGGCGATTTCATACCGGGGTAAGCTAAGCGCGCTGGAAACCCGGACGAGCTTCAGCCGACTGACGATCAGTTTCGTCGTGCTCGTGCCGATATCGATTCCCGCGCTCGTAATCCACGAACCGTCCATCGCCCGTTCACCCGTTCCCGGCCATGCCGGATAGCCGATCCGCGCGGCCTTCCAAGATATGCTCCGCGAGCTTGTTCAGCGATATGCGGCTCTCCATGCTGGCTCCCCGCATTTTCCGATACGCTTCTTCTTCATTCAGAGCATAGGCCTGCATGACGATCCCTTTCGCCTTCTCAACCGCTTTCCGGTGTTCGACCGATTGCTTCATCTGGTTGAGCTCATCGCGCAGACTATCCAACCGTTCCTTCTGGCTTAGCGCGATCTCGACCGCTGGAATCAGATTTTCTTCCGCGACCGGTTTCACGAGATAGGCCGTTACTCCGGCTTTGCATGCGTCCCGAACGTAATCCTTTTGGCTATATGCCGTCAGCAGAAGCACCGCTGCCGCATCATCCAGCTTACGTATGATACGCGCGGCTTTCACTCCGTTCATAACCGGCATTTTGACATCCATAATGACTAAATCCGGCTTCAGCCTTATCGTCAACTCGATCGCTTCTTCGCCGTTCTTGGCCTCGCCGACGACGGAGTACCCCTGATCCTCCAGCATTTCGCGAATATCCATCCGAATGATTGGATCGTCGTCTACTAACACGATGGAAGGTCTCATACCCGCTCAGCCTCCTTCAGCCATAGGGATGATTGCCGGGAATGTGATCCGGACCCGCGTTCCTCGCTCGTCCGACGCTATGCTGATGTTGCCGTCCAAGTTTTCCTCTACGAGCATTTCCGCGATCTTCAATCCCAGATGGGTCGTGCCTTCTCTAATCCTTTCGGCCATAATCCCCGTGCCGTTGTCCGCTACTTGAATTTCCGCGACCTGAGCGCGAACGCGGATCGTAATTCCGATCTCTCCCGAAGAGCGATCCGGGAAAGCATGCTGCGCGCTATTATGAATCAATTCGTTCACGACAAGCGCCAACGTCGTCGCCGCTTCGGACGGCAGCGTCAGCTCGTCGCCTTCCAGCTTTACATGGATATGTTGGTCGGGTTTGACCGACGAAGTTAATGTATTTTTCGCGATCCTGTCGATCACTTCGTTAAAATGAATCATGTCGCTTCCATCGAAAGCCAGCATTTCGTGTATCACCGCGATGCTGTTGATCCGGTCCATGCTGTCACGATAGATCGCCGCGACTTCCTCATGCTTCGTTCGGCGCATCTGCAGACGGAGCAGGCTCGTAACGGTTTGCAAATTGTTCTTGACCCTATGATGGATTTCCTTAATGACCGCCGACTTGATCATCAGTTGTTTGTCTTTCTCCTTCAGGTCCGTGATGTCGCGAATGAGCAACAGCCCTCCGACCGTTCGGTTGCCGCGATAGATGGATACGGCCTTGAGCTCGAGCGATATTTTCCCGAATTGCAGCTCCTGACACAACATCCCGGCTGATTCAAGGTTATTCCCCCATGACAAACGGTTGAAGATCGGCCCTTCGATCCCGTCTCCTTCCGCGACCGGAGGATGGCCGATTTCGCGAAGTTGAGTTCTAGCCCGCGCGTTCATGTAGGTAATGCGCTCATCTTCGTCGAACAGAATGATTCCTTCATGCATGAGGGACTGCACCCTGCCCTCCGACATCGCGATCGTAAGCAGCGTCTCGCTCAGTTGCTCGGTCGTCTCCAGCAATCTTTCCACGTTGCGTTCCTGTTCCACTTTGTCGGAAATATCCTGCTCCATGATCAGCGCTCCGATAATCTTCCCGCTTCGGCCCATGATCGGAGACACGTTCTGCTGCATCGCGATTTGTTCTTGGGAGATTCCGCGGGAGCCGATGACCGGTTGCCCGGAGAGCAAGCTGTACATAACAGCGGTTCGTTCCGCGCGTACGCATGCTGGCCGACGACGGAAGTTCGGTATAGCGAAGGGGCGGTGGAAGGATGCGCTTGGGCGACGACAAGCGCCGTGCTTGCGTCCGGCACAGGCAATCGATGAACACGTCCGCTTGGGAGATATCCGCGATCAGCTGCAAATGCCTGGCCAGTTCCTCGATCGTATCCGCGTCTTGCGCGTTTAGCACGGTATGCTCTAGACAGAGCTCCTTAATAGAACCCATAGAGAATCCCTCTTCGTATTGGATTTTCCCTGATCGCTTCTATTCTGACATAGGGGATGGCGTTTCGTTGTCGAACGAAACCGTCGGTTCTTTGCTTATTTTGCCTGACCGCCGTATCGCGCCAACAGTTCCCGCATTTCTTCGATGCCGAGTCGGCTCAACGCCGAAGTCAGAACGATGTCCCCGACCGGCAACGCTTGCCTGAGCAGTCCGATCGCCCGTTCCGTATTCGCTTCCGGATGGTCGAGCTTGGTCACCGCGCCGATCGCGGGAACCGGAAACCCTCCGGCGAAGCCCGGCGGAAACCCGGTACGGTCTCTGGTCGCGTCCTGAACGAGCAGCACGGCCGCCGCTTGATGAGAGGTCGCCATGAGCGAGCGGTAAAAGAGCGGGTTCTCCGTATATTCGCCCGGCGTATCGATCAAGGCGTCGTAGTAAACTAGACTTTGCGTTTTCACCGTTTGCCGCTCCGCATCCGTTAATGCTCGGATCAACGATGATTTGCCCGCGCCGACCGCGCCGATGAGCATGATTCTACTCATCCCTACGACCTCGTCAGCGAAGCAATGGAAAATTGCAGCTTCTCTTGCAAGAACGCATTAACGGCGCCCAGCGCCATCTCTACGGCGGAAACCTCTCCGGTGATGACGAGGGATCCCGTAAAACGATCCAAATAACCGATGCCCACGTTCGCCGCTTTCGTGGCGACATCCGCCGCGATAATGGCCGTCTCCGTCGGCGTGAGGGTGAGAATGCCGATCGCGTTGCCCCTCTCCAATCCCAGCTTCGAATACAGCATCGGGTCGGGATTGGCGATGACATGGCACAAGGTGAGTTGCTTGCCGGGCACGTATTCCTGAATTACCCGTTGTTTGGGCTGCTCCATGTCCCCTCCTCCTGTTCCTCCGCGATGCCGACCTTAACCTCGAAGCTATCCACGATGCCCACGATCATGGCGTCGATCGGCACCATCCTCTGATTGAACAATATTCTAGCCGGACTTCCGCGCGATACGATCACTTTCTCGCCTACTCCGGCTCCGATCCGATCCGCGGCAATGACGTGTTGTCCGGCATCGCGGTCGCGGAAATCGATGGGCTGGATGACGAGCAGCTTCAAATTATCCATGCCCTCTTCCTTCTGCGTCGCCCATACGCTGCCGATGACTTTTCCCATAAACATCGTGATCTCACCCTTCGTCGGCGTATTGGACGGCGATCCCGTTGTCCTTCAGCAAATCCAGCGCCAGCGGAGAAATAAGCGTTCTTCGGCGTATGATCAACGTATGGAAGCGACGTAGCATAAGCTGCGCGATCACCCATTCCGAGCTAACGAGCTTATTCTCGAACGCTAGCAGTCCCTGTTCCTCCGGCGCGGAAGGCTGTTGGGTAGTCGTCGCTATTGCCGATTGCGCGGAAGTGGCCTTCTCCTTGCCGCATTTCCTCACCGCCAGCTCGGCTAATCGCTTCTGCTCGCCGAATTCGACTCCGTACATCCGCAGCTCTTGCTTGTAGTAGCTAAAAAGATGGACATAAGGCTGAGGAAGCGCGATCGTCTTGAGCGTGCGCCGATCCGCCCGCTTCAGGCCCGGGCTGTCTTCCCCGACAAGCACGAATTTCCCTTGAACGAGCGCGGAGAAGACGATTTCCGATTTGATCGTGCCCTTCATCCCAAGCGCGATTCTCGCCGCATTGTCCAAATCGATCTCCGGGATAACGATGCCCGCGTAATCGAGCGGAACCTCCAACGGCGCCGGGGCGAACTCGTCCGCCGTCAGAATTCGGCCCGCCCCGCCGCATTCGAGCTTATGCATGCCGAGCCACGCCGACGTCTCGCCGTCAAGGAACAACAAGTCATGGCATATCCCGTGATTGCGCAAATGGATAAAATGGTCCGAATACGCCTCATGGGCCGCGCTATCGCAAAATATATACAGGAGCTTCGGCTGAGGCGGTTGAACGGCGGGTTCCGTATGCCATTCGCTGATCAGCTCGCGAACGATAGATTCGACCATCGGTTTGATCTCCATGTTCACGACAGCTCCTCCTTGACGGAATCCGATAGTTTGCCGTTCGCTCCGATTAACGTTACGCTATCCCCGTTACTCAGGAACGAGGAATTCGCCTCGTCCGTATCGATATGAAAGTCCAATGTAAACCGAGGGTCGATTCTGGCGACGACCCCCGCGAATATAACCGGCCGATCGCCGTTCGTCCGCAGCATAAGCCGATCTCCTTGACCGACTTGAAGCCGCTTTGCGTCTTCGGGAGAGAGATGCAGGTGATTCCGCGCCACGATCAAGCCTTCCGACAGAACGACCGTACCAGCCGATCCTATTAACGTGATTCCCGGCGTTCCCCTGATGTCGCCTGATAGCCGAACCGGCGTTTGCACCCCTAATCTGTAGCTATCTGTTCGCGAGATTTCTACCTGCGTCTCGCCTCTGGCCGGTCCGAGAATCCGCACCCCGGGAATGTTCCCCTTCGGTCCGACGATCGCAACCGTTTCTTGAGCCGCGTATTGTCCGCGCTGAGACAGTTCGCGCAGCGGTTTCAACTCGTATCCCTCCCCGAACAAAGCCTCTACGTGACGGGGCGCGAGATGAACGTGCCGATTGGATACGCCGACGGGAATGAGCGCACGGTCTGCAAGATTGCCTCGATCCGAACGCGTTAGGACGATATTCCGTTGCTTCAGGAAATCCGCCGCGGCGGGAGTCAGCTTATCCCCGGCTCTTACCGGAAACGGATCGGGCAGCCCCCGGCCTCGGCCCAGCATGGCGCGCAGGCTAGCTTCCGTAATGTGCGCCATCGTTCATCTTAGCCTTCCAGCTTCGGAAGAATGAATTCGATGTCGGAATGCGGACGAGGAATGACATGCACGGATACGAGCTCCCCGATTTTCTCCGCAGCGGCAGCTCCCGCGTCGGTTGCCGCTTTGACCGCTCCTACGTCGCCGCGCACCATCACGGTAACCAGACCGCCCCCTACGTGGACTTTGCCGATCAGCTTAACGTTGGCTGCCTTCACCATCGCATCCGCCGCCTCTATCGATCCGACCAACCCTTTCGTCTCGATCATTCCAAGGGCCGTCAATTCTCCAGCCATCACAACATTCCTCCTTCTCTATTTTCCATCTCGGCTAACACCTTCCGAACGATGCGGGTCACTTCTTCCCTGGAGATGCCTTGGCGGTTGAATCCGCCGTTACCGGCTATGGCTTCGGCGACTCGTTCCTCGGCCGGTTGAAGCTCGGGACCGGGAGCCGCCGGCATCTCGCGAACTCCGAAAGCGACTCGTTTCGTATTAAGCAAATGCTGCGGACCGATATTGTCCGAAGTGATGTTGCCTCCGAACGAGCCGCAGCCAAGCGTCATGGACGGGAAAAGCGCGGTCGTCGCGCCGATCCCTCCGAAAGTCGTTCCGGCATTGACGACGATGCGCGAAGCCGGTTTCTCCAAACCGAATGCCTCGATGACCAATGAGTCTTCGCAATGGATGCCAAGCGTATGGCCTAACCCTCCTTGTTCCAGCAGTTCTATGCATCGGCGGCAACCTTCCTGCCAATCCTTCACCGTATAGAACGCGAGTACCGGACATAACTTTTCGACGGAAAAAGGATACTCGTGCCCTACCGATATTTCCTCGGCAATGATGACGCGAGTCGTGCCCGGAATCGCAATCCCCGATAGCGCTGCAATAGCCTGCGGAGATCTGCCAACAACCTTGGGGTTCATTCCTTTGCCGATCGCGAGCACCGAAGCGACCTGTTGCTTCTCCCCCTCGTTCAGGAAATAAGCTCCTTGTATTCGCAATTCCTCGATCACTTGCGGCTTAATCGTCTCGTCCACGACCAAGGCTTGCTCGGAAGCGCATATCGTCCCATGGTCGAACGTCTTGCTCTGAATGATCCGCGAGACGGCTTGCTTCACGTTCGCGCTGCGGTGAATGTATACCGGAACGTTGCCCGGACCGACGCCGTATGCCGGTTTGCCCGAGCCGTAAGCCGCCTTGACCATCCCCGTGCCGCCCGTCGCAAGAATGATATCGGTCAGCTTGTGCTTCATAAGCTCGTTGCTCGCTTCGATCGAAGAATGAGAGAGGCAATGGATAATGCCCGGAGGAGCACCGGCTTCTTCGGCCGCCGCGCGCATGAGGGCCGACGATTCCGCGGAACACTTGAGAGCGGACGGATGCGGACTGATGACGATCGCGTTCCTTGCTTTCAAAGCGATCAGGCATTTGAAAATAACCGTCGAGGTCGGATTCGTCGAGGGTATAATGGCTGCCACCACGCCCATCGGCTGGGCGATCTCCCACACTTGCCCGGATTCGGATTTGCGGATGATGCCTACCGTCTTCATATCCTTGATCGCGTTGTACACGTCTCTGGCTACGAATAGGTTTTTCGCTTTCTTGTCCGCCGTTAGACCGAATCCCGTCTCCTCTACCGCAAGCGCCGCCAGTCTCTCCGCCTCCGCTTCCGCAGCTTGAGCCATCCGCGCCACGATGCCGTCAATCTGCGTTTGGCTCATTTGCTCCAGCAACTTCTGCGCCCTCTTCGCTTCCCGCAGCGCGCTCCTTACTTCCTGAATGCCTAGTAAATCCTCGTCCAGCTTCATGACGATTCACCTTTGCCTTCGCCATTACCTTCGGCCTGGGGATCGCGGTTATCCCTTTCCTTCGGGAACAAGCCCTGTACCATATCGAATACAGAGCTGTCCGGCCGGGGGATAACATGGGTGCCGAGAAGTTTGCCGACCCTCTTGGCCGCCTCCCCTCCGGCATCTACCGCCGTTTTCACCGCCGCAACGTCTCCGAGCACGTAGATCGTCACGATCCCTGCATCGACCTTCTCGTAAGCGGTTACCTCTACATCCGCTGTCTTGGCCGCCGCGTCCGCTGCCGCGATCAGCGCCGGTACGCCCCATGTCTCAATGATCCCAAGCGCTTCCTTTTTCGTCGTCAACCGTTCTCACCCGCCTCATTTCCTCGGATCGCGCGCCACTTCGTACACCGCGCTCGCGAAAGCTTCGGCCGCCGCGCTGCAGGCGGATTGGCTCCCCGTCAGCAGCCCGCCGGCGAAGTTCGTCTCCGTCGGTGGTCCGTACAACTGGCAGAGTCGGACATCCGCGGCTTTTAACGCGGCATCCAACCCGTACATCGCTTCTAACGGAGGGGCAATCAAATACGCCAAAGGCTCGCCTTCCGGAATATCCGCCAGTTTGGACAAATACGAGCCCGTTCGGGAGATCACGTGCGCGTAATACGCATGGGTCCCTTCCTCGTTCAAGGCGTAGAAGCACGCTCCGTTTTCCATCATCTCTAACGCGGCATCCAAGCCGCTTCTGACTTCCGCGGGCGTCTCTCCGCCGATGATGCCGATGAATTCCCCCGACAACGGTCCCGAGGCGTGACCCGAGCCCGCGTAGAACGAACGGGCGTAGACGACTTCTACGGCCGCCTTCTTGGTCGCCTCGTCAATAGCGGTATAGCCGATATCATCCACGGTCGAAGTAAACATACCCAAGCTGCGAATTCCTTCTTTCAGCTTCAATCCCTTCGCGAGCTCCGCGTCCACGTTCGGAATCAGCCTCACGGCGAGCGGAACTCCCCGGATCGGTCGACGATTCACTCCCTTCACCTCTTCGCATGCGGAATCGTACTTTCAAGACGAAAAAAACAAAAAAGTGCCCAGGTTAGAAGAACGATCAACGTTCTTAAACCCTAGGCACCCTTGCCTAAAAGCTATGCTTTTTTTATCCGAACCGTTGCTATTAGTTTAAATCAAGCCAGCCCCTAATTCAAGGAGATTCATTCCCCAGGAAATGATAGCATTCGTGGGGATTCGAGCTTCTCGCCAAGCATTAGTTCGTAAATGCTCGATTCAGCTTCTCCAAATGTCGTACGGTCGGCGTCAAGTTCGCAAAAAAGTACGCTTCCCTCAGCCTGCGGGATGGCGCGCTGTGGTGCAAGTACCCGGCACTGCCTTGGTGAAGCATGCATGCTTGAACCGCTTGCAAGGCAAGATAGGCGGTTTCTAGCCGAACCTGCAGCAATGGCTTCCATGCCTCTTGCATATTGGGGCTTCCGGCTAATAGATACGTCCTCTCTCGCAACCGCAGCCATTCGGACTCGAGATGTTCCGGTTGAACGGGCAGCAGCCGATTGCAGCCTCCCTGCTTCTCTTGCGCTTGCCGCATGGAGCGAATTGAGCTTTCGATAATCCCCAGCCCCAGCGGAATTTGATAGAGCACGAACGTGGGCCGAACGGATTCGATGAAGGAATCCGCCCGTTCCGACACCACCCATTCTCTTGGAATGAATACTTGATCGAATTGACAAGCGTAAGTCGCGCTCCCGTTCAAGCCCAAGAAGCCGAGCCGTTCATCCAGAGTCAAGCCGTCCGCCCGGCATGGCAAGAATGCCATTATACGCTCCCGTTCCCCTGAAGCCGCAACCGCGCCGAACCAGTGGTCGTTGCCCAAGTTGGATACCATCGGCAATTGACCGGTTAACGAATACCCTCCGTCCGCTGGCTCTGCCTTCAAATACAATTTATCCATGCCCGCGTAGAACTTCATAGGATTGGACAAGCCCGTTCCGCCTCGAAGCTCCCCGTTCTCAAGCTTGGGAAGAAGCTTCTGCTTCAGCTCGGCGTTATCGGTCAGACGCAGATACGTTAACGCGGCCAAATGGCACCAAATGTTAAACGCCGTCGTCATGCAGGATTTGGCCGTTTCCTCCGCCAACCTGACGCCGTTAACCCGAACATCCTCGATATTTTCGCCTTCTGATCGGAAGAAGCCTTCCCTGCCTAACGCCACCATATAGTCAAGCGGATAATGGGCATCGGAATCGACGGCTCTGACCTTCGGTTTCAGATCCCTATGGATGATCTCCTCTAATCGGCGGACAGCTTCGTTATTCATGGCCGGCATGCGCATCAATCCTGCGGCGCGATTGCGGTAATGGAATCGATCGGAGCGCGAACGGCTTCCCGTGCCCGCTTCACGGCCGCTTCATCCGGAGCTTTATAGAAACAGAGGCATTTCGTCATATCCTCGCATACGTAGGTGCGGGAAAAAGAAACCTCGGGAACTTCGGCATAATGCACGGAGTTTGTCTTTTTCCGCTCTAGGTACTGCTCCATCGTCAGATGCTCCGGTAAATTCCATTCCACTAGATAGTTAAGCCCTTCCGCCGACGGGGCAATCTCTTCGGGCTGTTTGCCGATGAGACGGACTTCCTTGAGCAGCGATACGGCTAGACCGATTGTATCCAAGCTCTCGCGAATGGCGCTTTCCTCGCCTTCCAGAATGAAGAACGCCCGTTCGAAGCCTTGGGATACTTGAACCTCCAGTAACCTCGCGTCCCGCTTCGCGATGACCTGCTGGATACGATTCGTTTGCTCGCGGAAGCTTGCGGCGTCTTGAACCGCTCCGCGAAATAAGGTTTCTACTAAGTAAAGGGACATCTATACTCTCTCCTTTGGAAAATCGAAATAGGGATGAAGCGAATCAAAATTGTGATTTTAATATACTTGGTGTAAAATTTATACTCATTAGGAAACCCATACTCAAGCACGCGGAGGACGACCATGAAAGATAGATACGACTTACCCTGCAACATCGCTCAAACGTTAAATATCATCGGGGACCGTTGGACGCTCTTGATTATCCACGAAATATTGGTCGGACAAACGACGTTCAGCGAAATCAAGAAAGCTCTTAAGGGCCTGTCTTCCAAACTGCTTTCGGACAGATTAAAAGCGTTGGAGGATCAGGGACTTGTCGAATCCGCCCTCTATTCCGCCCACCCTCCCCGCTACGAATACAAGTTAACCGACAGCGGGAAGGAGCTTGAGACGGTGTTCCATGCGCTGTTGCTCTGGGGCAGACGCAATCTGAAAAAATGCTACAAAAAACTCGTGCACCCTTCGTGCGGACATGAAGTTCGGCTCGTCTGCTATTGCGATCACTGCCAAGAAATCGTAGAGGACGTCTCCCCAATCGCGTTCGATCCTTCAATCGCCCGGTAAAATGGGCCGTTAGTTCAATCTCTCGGCGCGATTCCCCACTGCTTCTCCATCCATCGTTCGAACAGGCGAACGCATTGGTCGAGCAGCAATCCGCATATCCCGATGAACAGAATTCCCGCCAACACGAGATCGAGGCGGATCATGTTCCGGCTATCGATGATCAAGAAACCTAAGCCGGATTGCGCTCCGACCATCTCGCCGGATACGAGGAATATCCATGCGGTTCCGACGGCGATATGAAGCCCGTTAGCGATCGTCGGGAACGCCGCCGGGAAAATAATCTTGGTAAGCAGCGAGTACCGGTTCAACTCGATATTTTGCGCCAGCTTCAAGTAGATCGGGCTTACTTTCCTCACGGCGGACACCGTGGACAGCAACACCGGAAAGAACGCGGCCAAGAAAATAATGACGATCGCCGGCGCATTGCCGATACCGAACCACAGCACGATAAACGGAGACCACGCGATAGGGGACACCGGACGTATGACCTGCACGATCGGGTCGATGATGTTCCATAAGCGTCTTATCCGGCCCAATGCCAATCCCAGTGCTACCGCCAATATAGATGCGGACAGATACCCGGCGGCGAACCGGATCAGACTGACTTTCAAGTGGGTAAAAATGATGCCCGTTTCGATCATTTCCACGATACCCCGAGCGACGTTTAACGGGGAAGGAAGCAATGACTCTTCGTATTTCCCCGTCGCTACGACCGCTTGCCAGATCGCGAGCAGAATCGCCAATCCGATGATCACGTTAACGGTTTTGTTAAGCCCCCGCATCGAATCACAAAGCCTTGTCGATAAACGAATTATCGACGAAATCGCTGAACGTCGGCGGGTTATCCGACAGCTTCATCTCGATCAAATATTGTCTTAGAACCTCGTAGGACTCCTCGTCCAGCTTGAGTTCGTCGTACTTAATCCATTGCAGCGACAAGTCGAGCACCTTCTCGTCGACATTCATGTATTTGCCTAAAATTTGTTTCGCGTCTCCATCCTTCAGCTCGGCTTTTTTCCCGGCCTCGACGTATTTATCGACCAGTTCCTGCGTCGCTTCCTTGTCCGTGTTAATCAGCTCGCCGCGCAGCACGAGAGCGCAATCCACCGATTCGGGCCACAGCTCCTCGGATTGGTACAACACTTTGCCTTTGTTAATAACGACCGACTTCGCCCCGAACGGCTCGGCAACGACGTAACCCGCGATCCGGCCTTCGGACAGGGCTGCCGGCATCTCGGCCGGAGGCAATTGAATCGCTTCTACGTCCGTGTATTGAAGCCCGGCTTTCTTAAGCATTTGGTAGAGGAGGATGTTATGCGTGGAAAATTTGTGGGGAATCGCGAACGGCTTCCCTCTCAAGTCTTCCGCTTTTTGAATATCCGGCGCCGTCACGATGACGTTGCCGTCCTTATGTCCGAGGGCGACCGCCTTCAAGTCGACGCCTTGCTCCTTGGCTTTCATCGCCAATTCGATCAGAACGGAAGCTCCGTCGATTTTCCCCGTGTTGAGCGCATCCATCAAATCCGGCCATGAACCGAATTTAACTAGCTTTAGCTCGAAGCGATCGTATCCCGCTTTCCCCAGTTCTTCCTCTATGTAGAGCGGGGCGGCGTGCGTGATGGGCAGGTATCCGATTTGAATCGTCCTTTTCGGCCCTGCATCCGCTTTTTTGTTTTCTCGTTGGCGCCGCATGCCGCCAGCAGGATGAGAGAGAGAATAATGACGAGCGCCATGAATGTTTTTCTGCGGTTTAGCTGATGGATCATTTCAACGAACCTCCTATTAAATCGTAAATTCTTCTTCCGACCCCGATCCGGTATACCGGAATTCCTCGAGAATCATTTTCCGATAATGCTGAAAATCCCCATACCCCCTGTCCCGCGGTTTAGCGGCATCGATTCTGATTTCCTTATTCAGCCGTCCGGGGGACGAGTTCATGATGAATACCCGATCCGACAAATAAACGGCTTCGTCTATGTCGTGGGTAACGAGTACGATCGTCACTCGTTCTTGGGCTTGGATCCGCAGCAGTTCGTCCTGCAGGGCGTAACGGGTGAACGTATCCAACGCGGCGAACGGTTCGTCCATCAGCAGCAGCTCCGGCTGCATCGCAAGCGCCCTTGCCAGGGCGACCCGCTGTCTCATTCCTCCGGACAGCTGATGCGGAAAAGACGACGATTTGTCTTCCAGCCCGACTAGCCGGATATAAGTCAAAGCCCTCTCCCTCTGTTCTTTGGGAGGAAGACGCAGCGGCTCCAAGCCAAGCTCCACGTTCCCCGATACGGAACGCCAAGGGAGCAGTCCGTAATCTTGGAAAAGCATGACGCACTTGCGGCTCGGACGTTTGACGGGGTTACCTCCGACGGTTACGGTACCTGTTCCGGCACTCTCGAAACCGCCCAACACATTTAACAGCGTGCTTTTACCGCATCCGCTCTGCCCCAGCACCGAGACGATTTCCCCTTCCCCGATAGCGAAAGTAATGTCCTCCAGCACTTGCTCGGACTTCCCTTCGTGAGTGAAGAATTTCGACAGCTTGTCGGCCTGAACTGCCGGTAAACGAGTCAATTATGCAACAGCTCCTCCTGAATACAAGTCGCTTCAAGTGGTCTTGTCAGCTCATGAGAATTAAACTAATATATCCTATCAGTTTAATTGGTATTAAAGTTATATTATTGTACTTTGTTAAAAAAAGCAACCTACTATGTAAAAAAAGTGCTTATTCAGCTTGCCCGCTCTCAGCGGCTTATTTCCTCGACTACCCGGTTTCCCGCCATTTAACACGACTCAGTCGGCTTATTTCCTCGACTCGCCCGGTTTCCCGCCATTTAACACGACTCAGTCGGCTTATTTCCTCGACTCGCCCGGTTTCCTGCTATTCAGCTTGCCCGCTCTCAGCGGCTTATTTCCTCGACTACCCGGTTTCCCGCCATTTAACACGACTCAGTCGGCTTATTTCCTCGACTCGCCCGGTTTCCCGCCATTTAACACGACCCAGTCGGCTTACCTCCTCTCTTCGCTCGCTTTTCCAACATTCAAGCCGCTCCCGGCGGCTTATTTCCTCGTTCTCTCTGCTTTTCCGCCATTTAAACCGCTCCCAGCGCGCTTATTTCCTCGATCCACCCGCTTTTCCGCCATTTAAACCGCTCCCAGCGACTTATTTCCTCGATCCACCCGCTTTTCCGCCATTTAAACCGCTCCCAACGGCTAATTTCCCAGCTTCGCTCTATCACCCATAAGCCGCGAAAAAAAGCCAAACCATCCGATTTTCGGAATGGTTTGGCTTTCGGCTATCCTCGCGAAACTTCAGCTTCCAACCTTGGCAGCAGCATAACGATTAACCGGAATCGGCAGCTCCAAGTTGCCGCGCAACGTGTCCGCCTCGTATTCCGTTCTGTAGATTCCTCGCTCTTGCAGGATCGGAACGACCTGTTCCACGAAATCCTTCAACGTGTCCGGAGTCGCCGAATGAACGATAAACCCGTCGGCGGCCTCTTCCTCGTGCCATCTCTGGATCAGATTCGCGATTTTCTCCGGCGTGCCGATGAATTCGCTTCGCGGAGTAGCCGTGCGGATCGCAACTTCGCGAAGGGTCAACCGTTGCTCTTTCGCGACTTGCTTGAGCTTGTCGGTTCCGCTGCGGAAGCTGTTCGAACCTAGATCCCCAAGCTCGGGGAACGGCTCGTCGAGCGGATATTGGGAGAAATCGTGGTGATCGAAGAATCGGCCTAAATATTCCAATGCTTTATCGATCGTGACAAGGTTGGCGAACTCCAAATACTTGCGCTCGGCCTCCTCCTCCGTCTTCCCGATAATCGGTCCGATGCCGGGGAAAATCGCGATGTCTTCGCGGGATCGGCCGAATGCGACGGCGCGGTCCTTAACGTCTTTATAGAAGCTTTTCGCCTCTTCGATATTCTCATGCCCCGTAAAGACGGCATCCGCTCCTTTGGCCGCCAGCGTCTTGCCGCTCTCGGAGGAACCGGCTTGGAATATAACCGGATGCCCTTGCTTGGAACGGGCGATATTCAGCGGTCCTTGAACGGAGAAATAAGCCCCTTTATGGTTCAAACGGTGCATCTTGGCAGCATCGAAGAACACTCCTGATTCCTTGTTGCGAATGAAGGCATCGTCCTCCCAAGAATCCCATAAGCCGCGGGCGACCTCCAAGAATTCCTCCGCGATCTTGTAACGTTCATCGTGCGAAGGATGCTCCGGTTTTCCGTAGTTTTTGGCGGAGCCTCGAGCGGAGAAGTAACGACGTTCCAACCCGCGCGTCCCCCGCTAATATGGTCGAGGGAACCGAATTGCCTGGAAACGGTAAACGGCTCGCTGTAGGAGCTGGATAACGTGCCTACGAGTCCGATTTTCTGCGTGACCGCGGCCAACGCCGACAAAATCGTGATCGGCTCGAAGCGATTAAGGAAGTGCGGAATCGACTTCTCGTTAATGTACAACCCGTCGGCGATGAAGACGAGGTCGAATTTACCCGCTTCCGCGGTTTGAGCCTGTTTCTTGTAAAACTCGAAGTTCACGCTGGCGTCGACAGGAACTTCGGGGTGTCTCCAAGCGGAGATGTTGCCGCCGACCCCGTGAATAATCGCGCCCAGCTTCAGTTGCTTACGTTTTCCCATTGTGATTTCCTCCCTATTCATGGCATTCGGTTCCGATCTTCACGTCCTCTTCGTCTACCCTTAAACCCTGAGCAATTCCGCTTCTTTCAATTGAAGCCGGTAGCTCTTCACCAGCACCTCTCCGTTGTTGAACTCCTTGTCGTAAGCCCGTTCGAAGCCCAAGCGCTCATACAGCCTGACCGCCGAGTCCATAATGTCCGAGGTATGAAGGTGGATCGTTTCCGCTCCCCATTCCAGCGCAAGCTTCGCGCTTGCTCGAAGCAATTCCGTAGCCACCCCTAGCCCGCGAACGTTCGGCGAGACGCCGAGCAAGCGAATAATCGGAGTGTGGATTTCCAACTGCGGCGCGCCGTATGCCCTATCGGAACCCTCGTACAGGAACACGCTCCCGACGACTTCCCCGTTTAATTCGGCGACAAGCCTGGCTTTCGTCGTATCCGAGTCTACCGATTGATCGATGTTTTCTTTATAGTGCGCCCACCTTTCCTTAGAAAGCGTACTTTCATATTGCTGGTACGCGGACTTGAGAACTTCCTTGACCGCAACGCGATCGCCCTCCCGCGCGGCGCGAATCACGACTTTGTTGTCCGACATCTTCTCCACCTCGTTTTTCGGAATTTGAACCATCCAAGCTTGACTATTAGATCGTGCAGCTTGAATTCTGAGAGCTGATCTCTCCTTGCTTTATTCTCTCGATTTGCTTCAGATGGACCTGAACATGGTCGATAAAAGCCTGAACGATCGCGGCAATCGTGACCGTCTCTCCCTTGAAGTTAACCCCGGTTTTGTTCCAATCCTCCGGCGTGAATCGACGGAACAGCAAGCTGTTATAAATAAGCAGGTTTCTGAAAAATTCGAGAACGTCCGCCGCATTGCCTTGGTTCGCCTTCTGGCCCGCGACCCAAGGATCTTGGCTGAACGCGGGCAAACGAACCTCGGAACCGGCCAACACTTCGCGAATACGGAACGAAACGACGATATTGTGATCCGCCAGATGCGTGAGCACCTCCGTAACGCTCCATTGGGTTTCCGCCGCTTTCCACTTCAGCTGTTCGTCGGATAACCCTTCGACCGCTTCTTGCAGTTGTTCGTAAGTATGCAGATAGGACTCGATATTAACAGGGGAATGGCTCATGGGTACTGCCTCCTTAGAAATGGGTTATGAAATAGGCTGAGCGAATCGGGATATGGAAAATAAGCCGACATCCCGTCTCCAGCTGCCGACTTCGACTTGATCCGCCAGCAGTTCTCCGACCACGCTTGAAAACTTGAATCCATGCCCGGAAAAACCGCCGGCCAGTAAAATATTCGGATTGTCGGGATGGGTATCGATAATGAAATGATCGTCCGGCGTGTGCTCGTATTTGCAAACCGCGCTCCTTAGTAGTTTGCCTGCCGCTCCTGGCAAGAACGTATCCAAAGCGGTTCGCAAATCCCCTTCGTCCTCGGGGTAGGCGCCGAATGGCGCGGGTTCTTGACCCGGCTGCCATTCAGCTCCCGTTTCGTGCCTGCCGATCTTCACCCCTCCGCCCGAGATGCTAGGAAAACCGTAGTACCCGCCCAAGTTGCTTCCGAACGTAAACCCGGGGAAATTGCCGGCATCGAACGATACGCCGTTCGGCTCGAACCAGCCGACGACTTTGCGAACGGCGCGGATCGGCAGGCGGACGAACGGCTCCAACGTCTTGAACCAAGCTCCCGCGCTTAGAATGACTTTATTGGCGATGAATTCGTCCGTCTTCGTGTAGACGGTCACGAATGAGTGTTCCGGCTGAATCCGCGTCACGAACGTGTTAGCTAGCAGCGTGGCGCCTGCTTGCAGAGCCAGCTTCTTATGAGCGGATATGCATCTTTCGCTGTATAGATACCCGGCATTCGGCTCATACATCGCGCGATAATGATCGGGAACCCGGACGTCGGCCAACGATCGCGGATTTGTTCCGCGTCGAGATCTTCGATGACGACCCCATGATCGGCCGCATCCTGAAACCTGCCTTCGTAAGAATAGTAATCGGGGTCCGCGATATTCAGCACGCCGGCTCGCTCCAACAGCTTCTCTCCCGTCTCCTCTTCCAGCCCCCGCCACAGCTCATCCGCTCGTAGGGCTAGCTTAACGTAAGATGGGCCGCCGCTATAGGCATGCCTGATCAAGCGCGTATCGCCGTGATGGCTGCCGTGGGGGTGAGGAGGATCGAAGGCGTCAATGAGCAACGTTTTGAACCCTCTGCGAGTCAGCTCGTAACCTGCGCTCATCCCCATCGATCCCGCGCCGACTACGATAACGTCGTATAATTTTCGAATGGCTGAACCCTCCTACTTAAGAGACGGACCGGATAATTTCGCCAACGCGTCAACAGCCAACGCCGCGAAGAACGAGGCGCCGATCGGCAGCGCGCGTTCATCGATATCGAAAGCCGGATGATGCCATTCCTGAGGGCCCGAAGTCCCTAAGAAAAAGAAAATGCCCGGCGTTTGCCGCAAATAAAACGAGAAGTCCTCTCCGGCAGGCGAAGGAACGGGGTCCACGACCGTCAAGCCTAGAGATTCGGCGGTTCTCGTCGCCTGCTCGGCCCATTTCGCATCGTTCACGACCGGAGGCGGTCCTTCCAGCCACTTTACGTTCGCCGACGTTCCAAGCGCGGTCGCGACTCCGGTAACGACTTGCTCGAAACGCGCTCGCACCTTCGCCCTCACTTTCTCGTCGAAAGTCCGCAAAGTCCCGTCGAATACGGCTTTCTCGGCGATGACGTTCCACGCCGTTCCGCTGTTCAA
This sequence comes from Cohnella cholangitidis, assembly GCF_014107495.1. Taxonomy (GTDB): domain Bacteria; phylum Bacillota; class Bacilli; order Paenibacillales; family Paenibacillaceae; genus Cohnella; species Cohnella cholangitidis. The sequence continues at coordinate 4,811,828 of NZ_CP041969.1, read as the reverse complement.
GCGCGTTACGCTGACGACCGCGCTGTCCAGCGCGCTAACGTTGCGGCTGACGATCGATTGCAGGGCGGTGATGATATGCGCGGATGCCACGATAGGATCCAGTCCCGCCTCCGGCACCGCGGCATGCGTGCCGCGCCCTTCCACCTCGACGACGAAACCGTCCGCCGCGGCCATGATCGGACCGGCTTTAATGCCGATCGTGCCGACCGGCAAGTTCGGCTTGTTGTGCAAGCCGAATACCGCCCGCACGTCTTCCAGCGCGCCGCTGGCGATCACTTGCTGGCGCCCTTCGCCTTCTCTTCCGCCGGTTGGAACAGAAACCTGACCGTTCCTTCCAGCTCTGCTCTTGCTTCTTAAGCAGCAGGGCCGCCCCCAATACGGTTGCCGTATGGAAATCGTGCCCGCAAGCGTGCATCTTGCCGGGAACGCGGGAAGCGAAAGGCAGTCCCGTCTCCTCCTGGATCGGAAGAGCGTCGATATCCGCTCGGATCGCAATAATCGGACCATCCCGCAGGCCTCCGACTTCCGCTACCAAGCCGGTCTTCAGCGGATACGCCGCAATGCGGATTCCCGCTTCGAGAAGCCAGCCGCGAATCGCCTCCGTCGTCTCGAATTCCTCGTGCGACAGCTCCGGATTGGCGTGCAGTTGTCTGCGGATCGCCACTAGCCGTTCAGCCAATGGTTCAGCCGTCAAAATGCCCATCGTTTTCCCTCCTAAATATTCGCTAGTTATGTCGTTATACCGGTTGCTCCTCGAACGCTTCCTTCAGCAATTGGAACGAGCGAACGCGCTTGGCGAAATCGGGAACTATCGTCGTAAAGATCAATTCATCAACGCCATAGGTATCTCTTAATTCCAATAGCCGCTTGCGTACCGTTTCCTTGGTCCCTCTCGTAATATCCGCGTCCCGGACTTCGGCCGTATACGTCTCGCCGGCCTGTCTAGCGAATTCCTCCGCTTGCTCCAGCGTCCCTACGTTTACGGTTTTCCCGCTGGCCAGCGTTACGCGAACGCTCTTGAAATGACCGGCGAGTTCGGCGGCTTCTTCTTCCGTATCCGCCGCGATGACCGATAATCCGAGTATCGTTCTCGGTTCGGCGCCGTTCGCCCCGTTGAAACGTTCCCGGTACGTATCGAACGCTACGCGAGCCGCTTCCGGGTCGTTGTTGATGAATAAGGCGAACGCGTACGGATAACCTCTCTCCGCCGCCAGCCTTGCGCTGGACACGCTCGTGCCGAGCAAATAAATTTGCGCAGGTTCAACGGGCAGCGGATTGGCCTGCAACCCGGCGAGAGGATGCTCTTCTCCGAGCGAGCCGGTAAGTAATCGTTCGAGCTCGACGAGCTTGTCGTCCAGAGTTTCGGGCTCCGTAACGCCTTTCTGCAAAGCCTTAGTCGACCGGGGCAACCCGCCCGGCGCACGGCCGATACCCAGATCCACCCGCCCCGGCGCCAACGACGCGAGGACATTGAAGTTCTCGGCCACTTTATACGGACTATAGTGCTGGAGCATGACGCCGCCCGAACCGATGCGGATTTTGTCCGTACGGGCGAGCAAATGCGAAATGAGTACTTCGGGAGAAGCTCCCGCCATCTGCGGGGAATCATGATGCTCCGATACCCAGAAGCGTTCGAACCCTAGTTTTTCCGCCAGTTGCGCAAGCTTGACCGTATTTCCCAGAGCCTCCGTCGGCGTCTGCCCCGGAAATACGATGCTTTGATCCAATATGCCGAATTTAAGCGTCATCTCTCGCTCACTCCACTCTATGAATTAAATCGAATAGGCGCTTTCCGGGGTAATTCTCGCCAAGAACTGCTTCGTTCTCTCCTCTTTCGGAGATTGGAAAATGACCTTCGGCGGCCCTTCCTCGACGATCACGCCTCCGTCCATGAACACGACATGGTTCGCCACCTCTTGGGCAAAGCCCATCTCGTGCGTCACGATAATCATCGTGATCCCTTCTTTGGCGATCTTGCGTATGACGGCCAGCACTTCCCCGACCAACTCGGGATCGAGCGCCGAGGTCGGCTCGTCGAACAAAATGACTTCGGGATTCAAGGCCAAGGCGCGGGCGATTCCGACGCGTTGCTGCTGCCCTCCCGATAGTTGGCTCGGATACGCGTCGAGCTTGGAGCCGAGCCCTACTTTCTCCAACAGCTCGACGCTTTGCTCCCGGGCTTTGTTTTTCGGCAGCTTTTTGACGGTGACAAGACCTTCCATCACGTTCTCGAGCGCGGTTTTGTGACGGAACAGATTATATTGCTGGAATACCATCGCCGTCTTCCGGCGGAGCGTATGAATGTCCTTCTTGTGCGGTTTGCGGCAATTGACGGTGAACTCGTCGATCGAGATTTCCCCGTCGCCCGGCTTCTCCAGATAGTTGATGCATCTGAGCAGAGTCGTTTTGCCGGAGCCGCTTGGTCCGAGAATCGCCACTACCTCGCCCTTCTCGACGGTCAGATCGATTCCTTTCAACACTTCGTTGCGTCCGAACGATTTGGATACCCGTCTCAGCTTAATCATGCTACACCCCCGCGATTGTACACATTGATGCGTTTCTCGATAAGCGCCGTCAGCCTCTCGACGAGCACGGTGAGCCCCCAGAAAATGACGGCTGCCGCCAGATAAGCTTCGAAGAACTTCCAATTGGTCGAAGCCACGATCTGCGCTTGCGCGTTAATGTCTACGACGGATACGGTAAATACAAGCGTAGAGCCGTGCAGCATCCCTATCACGCTGTTAGACAAATTCGGCAGGCTAGCCGCGAGCGCTTGGGGCAATACGATGCGCCGAAGCGCTTGGATCGTCGTCATCCCGACCGAATGGGCAGCTTCGATCTGCCCGCGGTCTACCGCGATCATGCCCGAACGAACGACTTCGGATAGATAGGCGCCTGCAGTTACCGAGAAGGAAATGTACGCGAATCCGATCATCGGAATCGATACGGAATTGAAGGACCAACCGTATGTTTCCGCAAGACTGTCGATGACCATCTGTAGTCCGAAATAGATCAATAAGAGATGCGTTAACATCGGCGTTCCGCGAATGACCGTAACGTATGACGCGGCGATCCGATAAAGTACCGGCACTTTATAAATCCGAAGCAACGCCACGACCGTCCCTATGCACAATCCGAAAAACATGGACACGATCGTAATGTACAGCGTCGTCGGGATGGCCGGCAAAATTTGGACGAACGCGGTCCAGATGAACGACGGATCCAACGTCATATTCCCGTGCCTCCCTTGTTCCATTCGATATTGGCCGCGAACCGGCGCTTAAGCCATTTTTTCCCTAACGGAACCCTCTCCGTTGCCCCGGTCCGAGCCTCATGCCGCAGAAGTCTACGTTCGATAGCTATGAACGCCTTCTCCAATACGAAACTCAAAATAAAATAAATGGCTGCGAGCGCAATATACGATTCTATGAAATGTCTGGACAACTGCCCCAAAGATTGGGACTTCGCCGTTAGTTCCATTACCCCCAACGTAAAGGCGAGGGACGTATCCTTCAGAGTTCCGATGAACACGTTGCCGAGAATGGGAATCGCAACCGCTAACGCTTGCGGGAAAATGATTCTCGTAAAAGCTTGAACGCCGGTCATTCCGACGGCATAGCCGGCTTCGATTTGCCCTCGGTCCACGGCCGTTACCGCCGCGCGGATGCCTTCCGATATGAATGCCGCGCTATGCAATCCGTAAGTCAAGATGACGAAGTAGAGCACCGGGACGCGCGACACGTCGATATGGGCGACTTTCAGCAATTCCGGCAGCCCATAATAGAACAAGAACAATTGAATAAGGATCGGCGTCCCCCTGAAGAAGGAAGCGTACACCTGGGAAATCCGCTGCAACACCGGAATGCGATAAAGCCGCGGAAGGGCGACGAGAAATCCGACGCCCAGTCCTACGACGATTGAACCGGCAACGATAAGCAAGGAAATCTTGATGAACGGAAGCAGCTTGACGAAATATTCGAACACGGTGGTGATATCGAATTGCGCACCCATATTACGATGTCACCCTTCCTTGATTAATGCGCCTATTCGGCGGTAGTGAAATCTTGGCCAAGCCATTGTTTGCTCAGGGCGCTAAGCGTGCCGTCTGCTTTGATCTCGAGCAGCACTTCGTCGATCGCGTCGGCCAGCGCTTGCGCATCGGAATCGTTCTTGCGGAACAGGAAAAGGATGTCCGCCGTGCTCAGCGCCTTGCCTACGGTTTTCAATTTTTTCTCCGGATCGATCAGGCTTAGCGCGAAATCCGCCGCGACCGTTGCCGTCACGCGGCCGGAATCGATTTGCTGCACGGTATCGTTGGCGGCGCCGCTCGAGTACACGATCTTGTACGTACCCGGATTTTCCTTATCGTAGTTTTTCAGAATTTGATCCGCGGCGCTGGAAGCGTGGGTGATCACCTTTTTGCCTTTCAAATCCGCCAGCGTTTCGATCGGATCGTTATTGTTTACGGAGACGACGATTTTGTTTTTCCAATGCGCGTAAGGCACTTTGTTGAACAAGTACTTTTCCGTTCTCTCCGGATTTTTCTCGATTTCGTGGGCGACGAAGTCGACCTTTTTCGTCTCTAGGCTTAATAGCAAGCTCGGCATCGAATCTAGCAACTGAAATTCGAATTCGTATTCCGGCAGCCTTTTATCGATCTCTCTAACGAGCTCGATGTCGTAACCGGTCAATTTCCCGTTCTCGTCCAGGAAACACACTTGCGGGAACAGGCTTGACGTTCCGACGATGATTTTCTTCGCTTCGACCGGGGCTTCCGGGCTGGCGGACGCCGATTCGCCAGCCGGCGCGCTTTCCGATGCGCTCGCCGATGCACTCGCCGCAGATGCCGCCGGCGTTCCGGACGATGCTCCGGACGCCTCGTTGTTTTTGTTGCCGCAGCCTGCAAGGGTAAATACGAATAATAGCGCGAGCGATAAAATGGCCCATTTTTTCATCTTCGTTTCCTCCGTTTTTCTCCTCTTTTTTAAACTTATAATTCCTACTGGAAAAGTAAGATTTATGCTTGGAATAAACTTACCACCTCGCTCGCATCAGCGTCAATGCGCTAGGTAATAGAGTTTTTCTATACGACGATACAAAATAACGATAAGTGTTGCACTATGGATCTTATCAATCACCTCGGAACGATGCTATTACTCGGGACTCTACCGAATGCAAGCAACATTGAGCCAATGCGGATGCGCATGGAGCACGAAGGCCAAAAATGTGCCTTCGTCTAGCCGCTTCGCCCACGCTTCAAGCACGAAAGCCAATATAAAGCGCACGATACGCAAAAGGCTGCCCTAAGTCTACACGACAATTGGACAGCCCTTGCTCATTCATACGCCTATTATGAAATGACGATTTTCTCTTTGGCGCGAATGCCCAGCCAAGTGATCTCCTCGGCCAGTTCCTCCGCTGCTCGATCCAACCGTTCCTGCAATTCCTCGGAAAGCTCGAATCCTCCGTTATCCAACCTTTGCACCCACTGATCGATCGCGTAAACCCCGCCGATGATGTTTCTGCTTCCAAGCACGGACAGCACCGGTTTCAACGCGTAATCCAGGCTCAACAGGTGAGCGATCGTTCCCCCGATGAACAGAGGGAGAGTTACCTTTCCTTTGAGCCCCGTCTGCGGGAGCAGGTCCAGGAAAGCCTTCAATATTCCGGTGAAAGAGGCTTTGTACACCGGGCTCGCGATGACGACTCCCGACGCGGATTCGACCAAAGCCAGGGCCGCCAATATTTGCTCGTCTTTGAAATTCGCGTGCAGAAGAGCTTCCGCCGGAAGCTCGGCAACCCGGATATGGCTGACTTTCACCCCGGATTCGGTCCATTTGCTTTCCACTCGCTCGATTAACCCGTTCAACCGGGATCCCGGTGTCGGACTGCCTGAAATAATGACGATATGACTCATTGGTAACTCCTCCTAATGGTGGTTTAATTGCTTGCCGATTTCGATAATTTCGTCGAGAAATTGCGTATGCTCGCCTAGGTTGGCGATTACGTTCGTCTGCAAGGAAATGCCGTCCGTCTCCGGAACTCGGAGAGGGATCAATTTCCCCTCGGCCAATTCTTGCCGCACGCTCAAGCCCGGCAAGAACGAGATGCCTGCCTTGCGGATGACCAGCTTCTTGGCCATCTCGGAATTGTCCGTCTGGATCTGGATATTGGGCGGACGCTCGATATTCTCGAACACCCGATGTATCCGCAGCCAATCCAATGCGCCGCATTCGAAAAATACAAGCGGCTGCTCCGCGATTTCCTCTACCGATAAGCGTTCGGACCCGACGAAGGGGTGGCCCTCATAAGCATACAGAGATATCGGATCCTCGTAGAACTTCAAAGATTGAAGATTCGGATGGTTCACCCTGCGGACGAAGCCGATATCGACTTCCTTTCCGAGCACTTTGCCTACGATTTCGTCCGTAATGCCGGTTAAGAATTTGTAATGCGTATTCGGAAACTTTCGTTTCAACCGGGGCAGCAATTCCGGAATGATATAGTTGGATACCGAAACCGTGCAGCCGATCCTGAACTCCTCCGGCATCGCTTTCTTCTGGTTTACGTGCAGCTTCCCTTTCTGGTACGTCAACAGAAGCTGCTGGGCGTAAGGCAGGAATCGCTTGCCTTCTTCGGTAATCTGGACTTGTTTGCCTTGACGGTCGAACAGCTTGCAATCGAGCTCCCTCTCGAGAGATTGAATGCGGGCCGTTACCGACGGTTGGGATAAGTATAACGCTTCCGCCGCTTTATTAAAACTTCCGCAGTGGATCACATATACGAATGCCTCGATGTTTTCTATATTAACAAGAAGCACCCCCGGTTCCCACATCTTTTTATCTAATTATTTATCCAATAGAATAACTCGGAATTAAATCAATGTAAAGAGAAAAATTTTCATTAATAAGGGCAGTCTATGTTCATTATTTCTTATTTCATATTGGAAGTCTGCGGATTATCGCCACTAGCGATGGCGAGCCATGAATACCTTTGCTCGCGCTCAATGAATGAACGAACCCCTGCCAACGCAAAAAAACCGCGTTCCCGGTATTCCGGAAACGCGGTTCTATCCGACTGTCGTGTCGATGTCTATTCGAAGGTTAACGCTTGTCAAAGCCGTACCTCGAAGGCTCAGGACAAAGTCCGGGATTCCGCTTGCCGAGCTGTTCCGCAAACCGCGGATCTCTCTTGGCCAGTTCCTCGTAATAGCTGCCGATGACATGGTTGCCGGGAACCGATCCGTTATGGAAGCTTAGCGTCTCTGCTTTGCTAACGTGTTCGTAGATAAACGTCTTCTCCCGCCTTGGAGGTTTGTAAGACGGAGGGGGCAAATGCGTTACGACATCGAACCGGTTCTGAATCCGGAAGCTATCGTTTACTCTTTTGCCGTACTCCTTCGCGAACGTTGGATCGCCAACCCTTGGAGAGGCGAACGTATAGACGACCGGATGATCGTAAAAGGAATTCGCGGCTACGTCCAATGCGCATAAAGTCGCCAAAGCCCCTCCCAAACTATGTCCCGTAACGAATAAGGATTTATCCGCGGAAAGACCGCTTATGGCCGACAATACCGTTTCCCTCGCAGAATAATAGATTTTCGAGAATCCCCGATGGCTATAGCCCGAATGGTTCACGCATTTGAACTTCGCTTGGCTCGCCATCGCGTCCGAGATCCAATCGGTCGTCGTGCTCGTTCCCCGAAAAGCCACGATCACGTGACTGTCGGATTGAAGAATGAATCCGAATTTCTCCGCCGCTCCGGTCAACGATCTCGCCCGTATGTCCGTAACGAGCTCGTAAGACTTCGGAATAACGAACTTCCCGCTCGGATTATTGAAATGCGCATAAGTTTGGCTGCATACGGCCGCCAAAAAAATGGCCGTACGGTTATTATATCCGCTCATCGGCACGCGCTCCCTCTCATCGTCTCTCACCCATACACTATTAGGAAGAAACGCAAGAGGTGCCTAGCTTATGCAAGTTTACTCTCTCGGCGCGGGAAGACAACCGTCGAATCCCGGTTTCATGCGGTTCGCGATTGGCCGTCGGGGAGTTGGCGCAAAACGCGGACTATCTTTCCTTTGTCACGAAGCCGCAGGACGATCTTATCCAACGTCTTCGAAGCTGTATGATCCCAAACGTGGGAAGCCGTTAGGTCGATGCACACTTTATCGGAATCGTCGTTAAAATCGATCCGATCGAGCAACGCGTCGCTCGAGACGAAGAACAATTGGCCGCGTACGCGGTACACCTTCTCGTCGCCGTTCCGTTCTTCCTGAATGTTCAATTGGGTAGCCGAACGATAGGCATAGACTAGTACGCTAAGGAGGACGCCAGCTATAACGCCGACAGCCAGATCGTGGGTGATAAGTACGATCGCTACCGTAACGAGCATGATCAGGGTATGGGCCAACGGTTTGCTGCGAAGGTTGCGGAAATAGTTCCAATCGAATATCTCGATGCATACCATCATCATCACCCCTACGAGCGCGGCGATCGGAATGCTATTCAGAACGTCGTCCAGCACGAATACGAGAAGGAACAAAACCAATCCCGCAACTAAAGTGGACAGCCTGCCTCTTCCCCCGACTTTGACGTTGATGGCGGATTCCGCGATAAGCGCGCAGCCGGCCATTCCCCCGAAGAAACCCGTCACCGCGTTCGCGATTCCTTGTCCCTTCATTTCCTTATCCTTGCTAGTCTTCTCTTCCGTCATCTCGTCGATGATCGTTTGAGTAAGAAGCGTCTCCGAGTAGCCGACGACGGCAAGCGAGAAAGCCGTCGGCAACAAAATCCACAGCGTATCCCATGTGAATGGGATGTTCGGGATGTGCAAGAAAGGAATCGCAGGCTCGATCGTGGCCAGGTCGCCAACCGTATTTAAGTTCATATTCACGAAAAAGACGATCAGCGTCATAAACCCGACCGCGATAAGCGGAGACGGGACTGCCTTAGTAAACTTCGGCAAAATATAAATGATGGCCAGAGTCGCCACGACCATTGCGTACATAAGCCACGATTGGCCTTCGAAATAGCGCAACTGAGAAATAAATATAAGAATCGCCAGCGAGTTAATAAATCCCGTAATGACCGAATGCGGAACGAAGCTCATCCATCTGCCCAACTTTAACAGCCCCATAGCTAATTGGAGGATACCTGTCAGGATGGTCGCCGCGAACAAGTACTCTATTCCGTGTTGGGCGACAAGAGCGGTCATGAGTACAGCCATTGAACCTGCCGTGGAAGACACCATCGCCGGCCTGCCGCCGAAGATCGAGATCAGCACAAGAATGCTTATCGTCGAGTAAATGCTGACCATCGGGTTCACGCCCGCGATGAACGCGAACGCAAGGGAATCGGGGATCAAGGCCAGAACCGTGGTGATTCCGGCCAACACGTCCGCTCGTATGTTAGAAAACCATGTCGTTCGTAATCGGGTTAACATATCCGCACTCCTTCTCTAGCTGCTGTAGCGCACCTGATAGATAATACCTTGAATCATCCGCCGCGTCTACAAGAATACGTGATCGTCGATACGAGGCTCAGGAAAACAAAAACCGTTCTCTTAGCCGGCTAAGAGAACGGTTTAATTTACGCTTTGGGTTTGGATTGAGCTCTGCGCTTCAAGTGATTCTGGTACGATGCATCCAATAACCGGTTCATTCCTTCTTCGAACTCTTCGTCGGAGGAAACCTTGTCGATCTTCGAGTCGGGAAAGCGAATATCTTTGGCTTCCCAGTTATTCGTCAGCAGATTATGCTTGAATCCCTTGGAAAGCAAATATTTTCTCCGGTTGTCGGTATATTCGGGAGCTTTGGGCTGCTCTTGAACCGTCGCCTCCGGTTCCGGCGTTTCTTCCGGTTGTTCGACGACCGCCGGACGCTTGATTCCCCGCGCTTCGTCCGCCTTAAGCTTCTCGTGCTCCGCCAGCGACATCGGTTTCGGAGGTTTGTTGCCTTTCATCCAATCCAAGTCGTAGCGCATTCTTGAATTAATAACGTAATAAGACTTTCCGCGGATATTCTCTTTCGGAATCTCGTCGTGAAGTTCTTTCCGTTTCTTGAACCCTTCGATAACGCGTCTGATTTGCTCTTTCTCGATATCGATCGGCACCACTTCGTTGCCTGGCATATAAACGTCGCACATCACCTGTTTAAACAAGAACTCGCCGAGTTCGGAGTCGAAGTAGTTGGTGAAGGTGACGGCTACTTCTTTTTTATTGATCGTAATCGTTTGGTTCAAGGTAATCCTCCTCATGACTATAAAGCTCGCTGTTCCTTATTATATCCCATAATAAGCGAAAGAGCAGTAGCTGCGGCGTTGCTTAGCGGCCGGTGAATATGATTTTTTCATTATAGCATACTTCTAATACTTTCCTCTGTTCGGGCAAACGGAGATAACCCTTTCGCTAATTCGAAGAAAGCGCTTGTCAAATGTTAGGGGACTATGTAGAATCAACAAGGAAATTGACGAAAATAAGTCGACTAGTTGGAGGAAAACATCACATGAAACGTGAAATCGGGGTTCACGAAAGACCCCCCATCGGACAAAGCATTACATTGAGCCTTCAGCATTTGTTCGCCATGTTCGGCTCGACGGTGCTCGTTCCGAATTTGCTTGGCGTGGATCCGGCGGTTTGCCTGTTGATGAACGGGATCGGCACTCTGCTCTATCTGTTGATCTGCAAAGGCAAAATTCCGGCTTATCTTGGCTCAAGCTTCGCCTTCATCGCTCCCGCGGGAACGGTCATCGGCAATTATGCCTCGGAGAGCGACGGCTATGCCGCGGCGCTAGGCGGATTTATTATTACAGGCTTGATATTTACCATTCTGGCGATCATTATCCAATACGCGGGCACCAACTGGATTAACGTCGTATTTCCTCCTGCAGCCATGGGCGCGATCGTAGCGGTTATCGGATTGGAACTGATCCCGGTAGCTGCCGGGATGGCGGGCTGGATCGCTCCTTCCGGCGCTGCGGATTGGACGCCTGACCGGAATACCATCATTCTGTCGATTATAACCATGCTCGTTACGATTCTAGGCAATGTCATCTTTAGAGGTTTCATGCGAATTATCCCGATTCTCGTCGGAATCATTACCGGATACGTAGTCGCTTACTTAATGGGAATGGTAAAATTCGGTTTCTTGGACAAATCCGATTGGATCGATACGCCCACCTTCACGACTCCCGTATTCGAATGGACCGCGATCATCATGATCATTCCCGCCTCGCTCGTCGTCGTCGCCGAGCATATCGGACACCTTATCGTCACGGGAAATATCGTCAATAAGGATTTGTCCAAAGATCCGGGACTTCACCGTTCGATGCTGGGGAACGGAATTTCGACGATGATCTCCGGTTTCGTCGGTTCTACGCCGAATACGACATACGGGGAAAATATCGGAGTTCTTGCCATCACGCGCGTGTATTCCACCTTCGTCATCGGCGGCGCGGCCGTCTTCGCGATCGTGCTGTCGTTCCTCGGTAAATTCTCGGCGCTGATCGCCAACATCCCGGTTGCGGTAATGGGCGGCGTATCGTTGCTGCTGTTCGGCGTCATCGCGGCTTCCGGCTTCCGAATGCTGGTCGAATCGAAAGTAGACTACGGCAAGCCGACTAACCTGTTCCTGACCACGATCGTACTCGTAACGGGTTTAAGCGGCGTTAAAGTAACTGCCGGCGACTTCTCTTTGTCGGGAATGGCGCTGGCGACGGTTGTCGCGATCGTATTCAGCCTGTTGTTCAAGCTGTTCGAGATCACGAAGCTGTCTAACGACAACGAAGAGTCCGATGCCAAACACTAAACTGCTCGTAATAACGAGTATTCGTAATTAGCCAAGAGGCGCTGTTATCTGGTCGTATTCAGATTCAGCGCCCCTTTTTTTCGACTAAAATCTCCCTTTCTTCCGCTAAAAATAGGATTTTCATAGAGCCAATATGGTAAGGTATATTCATTGGTTTAAGCAATCGTTAGAGGAGGCCCTGCTGTGAAACTAGACAATATCACCGTGCTAGACTTCGAGACTAGCGGACTCGAACCATCCCGCGACCGCGTCATCGAGATGGCGGCTATTCGCTGCTATGGAGGAGAGATCGTCAGCCAGTTTCAGACGCTCGTCCGTTTCGACGGAAAGCTTCCGCCCAAAATAACGGAGATCACCGGAATAACGTCATCCGATCTCGTAAACGGCATGGACGAGGAAACGGCTTTCCGCATCCTGAACCGGATAATCGGAGACAGCGTCATCGTCGCCCATAACGCCATGTTCGACCTGAGTTTCCTGCACCATACGCTGCTTAGGCTAGCTAACCGTTCCTTTAACAACTCTTTCTTGGATACGCTGACGATCGCGCGAGCAAGACATACATATCCCCATAACCTGCAAGAAATGTGCAACCGCTACGGCATCGCGCTTGAAGGAGCGCATCGTTCGCTTAACGATGTTTATGCATGCTGGAAACTGCTCGAGAAGATGAACGAGGAGCAAAGCGTGGAAAACGACTTAAACGTGCTCGGCTACATGAAAAAGTTCGGAATTCCCAAATGGTATCCGCAACAAGCGAGCATAGTGCCTATCGAGATCAAATACGCTTAAGCCCGCGAAAAAACAACCCCGCGTCGGCGGGATTGCATTAGAACATCGCGGCGGGATTCGCCGAGATCCTTCCGTAATTCAATTCGGATGCTTCGTTCGTTTGATCCATGAGCTCCAACGCGAGTTCATGGTAGGCGAAGGCATCCTTTTCCCGATTCATGAGAAGCAGGAGCGCGATCATCTTCGCATGAAGCCGGCCGCTTAGCGGCAGCAGTTGCGACCATTTATGCATCGGGTTCAAGGCGATCTCGTAGCGCTGTTGCCCGACATAAGCATCCACCATTACTTCCAGCAGCTCGACGAAGCCGAGTTCCAGTTCGGCTTGGCGCGGGGCAGCCCACACGTATCCGCTTCCGGCCAGGTATCCTTCCCCGTAGAGCCGAACGGCGCGAATGAGCGGCGTTAGCGATGCGGTAGACTTGAATTTCCGAAGCTCTTCCTCGTAGGCAGCCACGTCGTCGAAAGCGACGGTCCAACGCAAGGAATAGCTGCCTCCCGCTGTCTTGGTCTGCTCGATCACGTTCTCCAGCCCACACGATTCGAGATCCTTGCGTAATTGATAGACCGTTGTATGCAGGTTGGCCTGCGTGCGATCAATATCGCGGCCGAACCATAAGCCGTCCATGATCTGCGCTTTGCTTACGGGTCTTCCTCGGTACGCGTGCAAGAAAGCGAGCAGTTCCCTGCCTTTCGAATTCCGGAACCGGATCGGCCGACCGTTCTCGTCTTCGACGTTGAACGGGCCGAAGCTGCGAATGGATACTCCCCTTTCGGAAGTACGCTCGTACGGATTTCCTCGCTCGTTCCGTTTCGCAACCCGGCCAAGCGTCCGTTCCATGTCTTCCTTCATGATCGGTTTCAGCAAATAGTCGAGAGCCTCCACTTGGAAAGCTTCCCGGGCGTATTCCTCATAAGCCGTAAGGAAGACGATCTGAATTTCCGGACGGATATCTCGGAGCCGCCGGGCCAGCTCCAAGCCGTGAATCCCGGGCATCTCCATGTCCAGCAACACGAAATCGATCGGTTCCGGCGTCGTTAGCGCGTGCTCCAGGAAAGCTTGGGACTTATCGAACAAGCCGTCTACCCGCACGCCTTCGAATGTTTCCAGCAATTTTCCCGCTCTTCTCAGCGCGGGCAACTCGTCGTCGACGGCGATCACCCGAATCATCGTTCGATTCCTCCTTTTCGGCATCGTTCTATCGTTGGTTCGATTCTATCATTCTACCGCTGCGAATCCAATAGCTTCAGAAGAACCGTCACTGCCTCCGCTCGGGTCGTCTTGCCGAACGGGTCGAACTCGCCCGATCCTTTGCCTTGAATGAGACCCGATTGCTGAACGGCGTTCGCCGCGCTTTTCGCCCACTTCGGAATATCTTTGTCGTCCGCGAAAAGGGTCGTCGCGTCGGCATCGAACGACTTGCCCATGGCGTTAGCGACCATAGCCGCCATCTCGGCGCGCGTGATTTCCGCGTCGGGACGGAAGCTGCCATCCTTGTAACCTTTGATCCACCCGGCTTGCACCGCTTGTGCGACCGCGTTCCGAGCCCATGTTCCGATCTTCCTCTTGTCCTCGAACTCAAGCGTCGCTGCTTCTCCTTGCGGATGAAGCGCTTTGACCAGCAGGACGGCGAACTCGGCACGCGTCACCGTCTGGTTCGGTTTAAATGTTCCGTTAGGATATCCGGAGACGATTCCGGCGGCGATCGCTTGCTCGATTGTTGCCGCTGCCCAATGTCCGGAGACGTCGCCGAACGTTCGGTCCGGTTTCGTGCCGGGGGATGGCTCTGTTACCTTATCTACCGCCATGACGACCATCGGTAGCAATCGCTTCACATCGACCTCGATCCGGTTGCCGTTTACCCGTCCACCTTCGACTTTCGTCCATTTAGCGCTCTCTTCATCGTAAGCGAATACGACAGCCTCTTGGTTGCCCTTCAGCTTCGCCGAATCAAAAGTCAACGCAACCGTGACAGGCTTAAGAAAAAGCGCGGTCGAGTTACTCGTTATCCATAGAATCGGACTGATCGGCGAGGAGCCGGTTGGAACTGGCGCGTCCAGCCTCTCGGCTATCGACACTTTCAGTTCTTGTCCCGAAGCGCCGGCCGGGATGGAGACCGTAATCGCATTTCCTAGGCTGACCTCGCCCTTCTCACCGGGCGGAAGCACGATTTGACCGTTCTCGGATGTCGTACTGCCCGGAGCCGGCGCGATCGGACCGGTCCCGCCTCCGCTGGCGGAAGCCCGGTATACATCTACCGCATACGTCTTCTTCGTCCCGTCTCGTGCCGTTACTTCAACGGATATCGGGCTAGAGCCGACGGCAAGTTGAATAGCGGCGCTAGGCTGACCGCTAATAACCGGCTGTCCGTTGACGGTGATCGAAGCCAGCGACTCGGAAGCGATCGCCGTAACGGCTAGACTGGAAACTCCGTTAGATACGTTGGCGGAATAAGTCGTCGTTCCAGGCGCGAACACGGGAGAAAGGGATCCGCCCGAAAGCGACAATCCGCTCAAGTCCGCGTTATTCCCGGAGTCTCGTTTCACGATTATAGTGTACGCGTTAACCGTGCCGTCCTGCGCGGTAACCCCGAAACGGATCGGAGTCGGTCCTATCGGAAGGCCGGTCGCTTGATAGTGGTAGACCGCCCCCGTCACCGATTGGTAGACGGCTCCCGTCACCGAGACGAACTGGGTCGGATCGGCTTGGGAGAAAGAGAGATTCAATTCGGTCTCCAAGTAATCCAATTCGACTTCGTAATTCAAAACCGTCGGCGAGAAAGTTGGCGATAGAACGGACGCATCTACGGTCAAGAAGGATAATAAGGCGTTATTGCTTAACCATTGCGCGAATAACGTCACCGGGCCTGCGCCCATAGCAAACGTTTCTCCGGGGCGGTATACCGTACCGCTTCCGTCAACCGCTGTATTCCATCCCGCGAACGTATAGCCTGTTTTCTCGAGATTTCCCGAATTGTTAGGCACGGTAACGTTGGCGTTATAGTCATAGCTGCTGCCGGCTGGCACGTTGCCGGATGTAGCGCCACTGCCGTCGTAAGCTACTGAATAACTGTTAACCGTCCACTGCGCGAATAACGTTACGCCGGCCGTTCCGATCGTTAACGTATCTCCCGCGTCGTAGCCGGTACCGCTTCCGTCAGCCGCCGTGTTCCATCCCGCGAACGTATGACCGGCCTTAACCAAGTTGCCGATATCCGAAACGGCGACGTTGACATTGTAATCGTAGCTAACGCTTGTCGGCGCAGTGCCCTCGGTGCTTCCGTTGCCGTCGTAAGCGACCGTGTAGCTGTTGATGTTCCATTTCGCATACAACGTAAAGTCCGAATCGCCGATTGCCGCCGCGAAATCGTATGGCGTCAGCAAATCTTCGTCCGTATACCATCCGTCGAACGTGTGCCCCGTCTTCTCCGGATCGACAGGTTTTGAAACCGTATTGCCGTAGATCACCGTCTGATCGCTTACCGGCGTGCCGCCATCTGCGTCGAAGCTAACCGTGTAACTGTTAATCGTCCACACCGCGTATAGGCTAACGTTCGCGGCTCCGATCGTAAATGCGTCGTGCTCGACATAACCCGTTCCGGTTCCGTCCGCCGCCGTATTCCAGCCTGCGAACGTATATCCCGTCTTGAACAAGCTTCCGCTTCCCGCCACGGTGACGCCAGTATTATAGTTATGGCTGGCATCTGCCGGAGAACTGCCCCCCGAGCTGCCGTTCCCGTCATAAGAAACCGTATAGCTGTTTACCGACCATGCCGCATACAAGATCTCGTCCGACGCGCCGATCGAATATGAGGCGCCGGCGGCGTAATTTGTCCCGGTTCCGTCCGCGGCCGTGTTCCAACCCGCGAACGTATGACCTATTTTCTCTAAATTGCCGACATTACCCGGAAGCGTAATGCTCGTATTATAATTCCCGCTCATGCCGGATGGCGCGCTTCCCCCATCGCTGGCATTGCTATCATAGGAAACCGTATAACTGTTCACGGTCCAAATGGCGTATAACACGACTCCACCGGCTCCGATCGTAAACGTTTGCGCTTCAACGTAAGGCGTACCGGATCCGTCCGCCGCTGTATTCCAGCCCGCGAACGTGTAGCCAGTCTTGAACAACCCCCCGGCATTCCCCTGCACCGTCACACTCGTATTATAGGCGTGACTGCCCGCAGGCGGCACGGTACCTCCCGTCTGTCCGTTGCCGTTGTAAGAGACCGGGTAGCTGTTGGTCGTCCATTTCGCGTACAGCGTCATAGTCGCGGCGCCCATCGGCGTTTCGAACGAGAACGGCGTCAGCAAGCCCCCGTCGGTGTACCATCCCGCAAACGTATAGCCCGTCTTCGTCGGCTCGCTCGGCATTGTAACTTTCTGACCGAATTCAACCATCTGGTAGCCCACCGATGAGCCGCCGTTGGTTTGGAAATTCACCGCATAACTATTCACCGTCCATTGCGCGTACAGCGTCATTCCGGCCGCTCCCATATTGAATGTCGATCCCGGAGCATAATTCAACCCGCTTCCGTTCACTGCCGTATTCCACCCCGCGAACGTATGACCGGTCTTGACCAGGTTGCCCGAGTTGCCCGATACCGTGACGCCGCTGCCGTAAGGATGACTGCTTCGGACAGGCGCGTTGCCCCCTGTGTTGCCGTTACCGTTATAGGCAACCTCATAGCTGTTGATCGTCCACTGAGCATACAAGATTACGCCGGACGGGCCGATATTCAACGTAGCCGCAGGAGCGTAAGCCGTTCCGCTTCCGTTCGCCGCCGTATTCCACCCCGTGAACGTATGGCCGGTTTTGACCAGGTTTCCGGTGTTGCCTTGTACGGCGATGTCGGAACCGTAAGCGTAGCTGCCGCCACTCGGCGCGCTTCCAGAAGTAGCGCCATTCCCATCGTAGGAAACCGGGTAATCATTCACAGTCCACTGCGCATACAGCGTCGTATCGCCAGACGGGCCCATATTCAACGTAGCCGCAGGAGCCTAAGCCGTTCCGCTTCCGTTCGCCGCCGTATTCCACCCCGGCGAACGTGTGGCCGGTTTTGGTCAGATTACCTGAATTGCCTGATATCGTAATGCCTGAACCGTAAACATAGCTGCCCCCGGCCGGAACGCCGCCTCCCGTGCTGCCGTTGCCATCGTAGTCGAGCGCATAGCTGTTCGCCGTCCACCTCGCATAGAGCGTCACGTTCGCCGGCCCTACCGTCAAGGAGCTTCCGGCGTCGTAATTCGTTCCGTTTCCGTCGGCGGCCGTGTTCCATCCTGCGAACGTATGGCCGGTCTTGATCAGATTGCCGGCGTTGCCTTGAACCGTTACGGCGGTGCCGTAAGCGTAGCTGCCTCCGGCCGGAACGCCGCCCCCCGTGCTGCCGTTGCCATCGTATGCGACCTGGTAATTGTTGATCGTCCACTGCGCATACAACGTCAAGGCATCCTCGCCCATCGCGAACGTAGCCCCCGCGCCGTACGGCGTTCCGCTTCCGTCTGCCGCCGTATTCCATCCCGTAAACGAATGTCCCGTCTTCTCCAGGTTGCCCGCGTTGCCGAGCACCGTGACGACGGCATTCTTATCGTAGCCGATCGTACCTGCCGGCACCGTGCCTGTTGTGCTGCCGTTGCCGTCATACGTGACGGTTTTTTTCAATTTTTTTACCGTGACTTTACTGGATACGCCATAATCTTGATAAGCCACGTAAGGAACTCCGTCGTAAACGTATAGGGATGGATAGGTTCCAGAACCTAGAAGTCCTCCGCCGAGCAACTCCCAGGCGCTTCCCGCATATTTCATGACCATGATGCCGTTGTCATTGTAATTCTTATAAGCAACGTAAGGAGTCCCGCCGTAGACGAACAACGAGGTATGAGTGGAAGTTCCGGCCGAAAAACCTGCGATGCCTATCGGCTGCCAGGTGCCTCCGTCCAGTTTTCTTACCGTTATTCTTTTCCCGTTGTCCGAATCCTGATAGGCGAGATACGGAGTGCCGGCATCCACGTACAGAGACAAATAATCGGAGGCGCCGCCGGACAGGTCCGCGTTGCCCACCGTTTCCCAGCCGCTTCCGTTAAACTTGATGACGTTCGCCTTATTGCCGCCAAACCCTCTCTGATAACCGAGATAAGGAGTTCCTTCATACACATAGAGCGACAAGGAACTCACGGTAGTCGTCGTAAAAAAACCGCCGAGGGTTTCCCAACCGCTTCCATTGAACCTCTTCATCGTGCCTTTGAGCTGATTCGCCGGATCCGGAAAAGCGACATACGGAACGCCATTGTATACATATATCGATAACTCATGAAAATATGCCGAATTAACGGACGTCAACGGCCCGCCCCCCACTGGCCCCCAGTTCGTTCCATCGAATTTCATGACGAAGATTCTGCCCGATTGCCCTTCGTCCGAGTAGAGGACGTATGGGGTTCCATTGTCCACGTAAATCTGGATATTGTTAGCTGCTCCCGAGGAAAAACCGCTGTTTCCTACCGTTACCCAACTGCTCCCGTTATACTTCTTGACCGCAGCTTTATAGGAGTTTGTTCCATCCTTATAAGCCACGTAAGGAGTGCCGTCAGCCGCGATAAATAGATCGGTATTGACGGATTCGCCAGTTGTTAGTCCCGCGTTTCCAACCGGCTCCCATATGCCGGTTGCGGCTGCAGCGGCTTGCCGGATTCCCGGCATAGTCCAACCCGGTATGCCTCCAAGCGCTACGAGCATAGCTAACATGATCATCATGCTTTTTTTCCGAATTGCTTTCATTCCCATACCCCTCCCGATTTGATCAACTTAACTATTAGCGAAAATTAGAAATCCGCCCAAAGGCGCGATCCAGAGCCATGGGACGGCGTTCCAGATCAGCGCGGCCTTGAATTTGCTGGCGGCGAACTTAATCCATCCGAGGATTAGCGCGAGCAGCAGTCCGACCGGATAGAGCAGAACGTAGATCATGACCAGCCAGATCGCCGCTTCGCCCGCGTTCGGATCGGCGATCGCCATGACGGCAATCCCGGTCATAAACAGCCATACCGGAACAAACAAGAGAAACAATATTTGCGTGGCAATCAAAATCCAAAGCGCCTTATTACGTGTCATGCTTTAACCTCGATTCGATAATTTTTCTTCTTACAGATTAGCTTGGCCGCCTTGATACAGACTGAAAAGAAAGCGCTTCATGTCAGGTTTACGCATAAAATTGTCGAATAAAGAGAAAAAAGCGGCTTTCCGTCTCCGGAAAACCGCTTTCTATTTGCGCTGCTCTCTCGCATATCTAATCTTCGAATTTGTCTACCAAGGGAACGTGCAACGCTACCTTGGTTCCTTTGCCGAGCTCGCTTTCCACTTCGAGTCCTCTGCCGAATTGGCGAAGCATTCTCTGATGAATGTTTTTCAGCCCGATTCCCCCGGATCCGACTTCCCGTTCTTTCGCCATAATTTCTACCGCCGGCTCGGACATCCCCGCCCCGTCGTCTTCGACGCAGATGACCGCGTTCTCTCCGTCTACGAGAATGGATACCGTAACTGTACCTCCATCTTCCTTCTTCGTGACCCCGTGCCTCACGGCGTTCTCTACCAAGGGCTGGAGCGTCAAGGGCGGCAGCAGACACGCCGCGTTCCCGTCGATCTCGTAGCGGACGCGAAGCCGATCGCCGAATCTGGCTCGTTCGATCTTCAAATAGGCCTCCGCTAGATCCAACTCCTTGCGAAGCGGAACGAGCCTTTCCTTGTTCTTGAAATCGAAGCTTCCGCGCAAATACCGGCTCAAGTATAACAGCAGATCGTGAGCGGTTTCCGGTTCGTCGAGCGAAAGGGAGATGATCGTATTGAGGGCGTTAAACAGAAAATGAGGCTTGATCTGCGCCTGAAGAAACGCCATCTCCGATCTCACCGCCGCTTCCGCGGATCGTTTCATCTCCAGCAGCGTGCGAGCCCGGGCACGCAGATCGTAGGCCTGAAACGGTTTGGTCACGTAATCGTTCGCCCCCGCCTCGAAGCCATGAATGACGTCATCCGGCTCGCTTCTTACCGTCGTCAGCAGGACGGGCAAGTCCGATAAGGCATGTTGCTCGCGAATCCGCCTGCAAGTCTCGTACCCCGATAAACCCGGCATCATGACGTCCAGAATAACCAGCCCGATCTTGCTTCGGTCCTTAGCTAGCACCTTCAATGCTTCGGCGCCGCCAGACGCCGTAACGATCTCGTAAGGCTCGTCCGCGAACACGGCTCTCAGCACGACGAGATTGACCGGATCGTCGTCCACGGCCAGAATTGCAAGATCCCGCTTCGAGACGCTCTCGGGAGCGAACGAGGCCGCGGATTCCATCCATCCTCTCCGCACCTCGTATCTGTCCGTATCGACGGATTCGGACTTCGATACGGGGTTGGAACGATCCGCGGATTTAACCGCGCTGACGGGAAGCGTGAAAGTAAAGACGGAGCCCTCGCCCATTTCGGAATCGACCGTGATCCTTCCGCCGTGCAGCTCGACCAAGCGGCGAGCGATACCGAGACCTAGTCCCGTCCCCCCGTACTCCCGGGCGACCGACGTGCCCATCTGTTCGAACGTCTGGAAGATCGCCTCCCGCTTATCCGCCTCGATGCCGATTCCTGTATCCGAGACGGAGATGCTCACCGTAGCTCCGGAAGACCAAGCCGTGACTTTGACTTCTCCTTCGGGCGTAAACTTGATAGCGTTGTCGATCAGATTGTAGGCGATCTGGAGCAGCCGGCTTTCGTCCGCGGTCGCGTCCGGAAGCTTGTCCGGCCATTCCATGCGGAGCGTCACGGGCTTATCGCCAATATAGTTGCGGAAAATTTCCTGTTGGGAACCGATGACGGCCCGAACGTCGACCGGCTTTAATTGCAACTGAATTCCTCTATGTTTCAAGCGGGATAAATCAAGGATATCGTTAATTAAATTGGACATGCGGCGGGCGACCGAAATGACGACCTCGAGCTGCGCTCGTTGCTGGCCGTTGAGAGGTCCCGACGTGCCTTCCTTAAGTGCCGAGGACAGATTCAGAATACCGTGCAACGGCGTCTTCAGCTCATGGGACGTATTCGCCAGAAACTCGTCCTTCATCCGGTTCAGATCGATCAGTTCCTCCGACAAAGTCCCGATGATGCGGTAAGCGTTCGTAAACCGGCGGGCCAGTTCCAACGCTTCAATGAAGACGAGCAATAGAAATCCGTACGGAACGAGTTGCAGATCGATCCAGATGATCCGACCGTTGCTATAGAGTATATCGTGGAAGGCGGCGGCCACGAACGCCAACCAACCGAACAGCTGGAGTAATGCTCCGCTGCGCCCTCTCCATGAGGCGAGCGAGAATCCGTAAAGGAAATACGCCAGCCCCGACAGAGACACGATCTTGAAGTAATCGATGAAACCCGTAAACGTTTCGACCGGAAGGAAGAACACCGAGCCGATGAACAGGCACCCAATGTAGGCAATGAAGCGAACGATTCGAGCGCTGAATTCCTGCGGGAAAAGCTCCTTCACGAAGAGAGCCGCCATCGTCACTCCGCCGTAATAGGTTAAATACTCCAACCGGATGATCGTCGTAATGTCCGTCCCCGGGAATGCGTCGACCGCGTACATCCCGCCGAAAACCCACAGACGCGTCGCGCCGAACAAACAGCAGATGCCGAAATACAAGGTCGACCGATCCGTCCGGCGCAACAGGAATACCGCGATCTGATAGAAGCCGAGCAACGCGCAGCCCCCGAACACCGCCATGTCGACGACAGTATTGCGCGTCTTCATCGCCGCCATTCCGCTTTCCGTGCCGAGCGTCAGGCTATACCAGATACCGCCGGACGGATAGAGGACGTTCGAGACTTGCAGAATCAACTCGAACGTCTCTCCCTCAGGCGTAAACGCCGCCATTTGCGGCCGATAGGCGGATACCGTCCCTGAGCTGCCGGTTCCGATTTGGCCCGTTTCCGCGATGACCCGGCCGTCCACGTAGAGCCGGTAAGCCGGAGCGATCGCC
Organism: Cohnella cholangitidis; assembly: GCF_014107495.1. GTDB lineage: Bacteria > Bacillota > Bacilli > Paenibacillales > Paenibacillaceae > Cohnella > Cohnella cholangitidis. Next base: position 4,789,221 of record NZ_CP041969.1, on the reverse strand, counting down.
GGAATATGCAAGGCGAGCGTTCCGCCGGTTTCCCCGATCACGACTTTCAGCCGATAAGTGGCATATCCGCGTCCAGGTTTCCCGTATGGCTCCCACTCCCCGGGAACTTCGGCAAGACCTCCCGGACAGCCGTCATCGCCCTCCCGGAGCAACTCCCCCCAGTTGAAGCACCATTCTCCGTTCAGCCGAACAGCCCCGATCTCGGCCAAGTTCCACTCTCGCAAGTCCAGCGTGCCGTCCTTCGCCTTGGGTCCGCCATCGCCGGAGGTGACACCCGCGAACGGCAACGCCAATGCGACGGCAAACGCGAAGATCAAGGCCAGAAGCACCGCGATTCGGATCCGCCGACTCGGTATCGTCATTGCCGTTCGTCACCCTTCGTTTTCCATTTTCTCAAATAAGCTCTATCTTATCATAACTCTCCTTTTTTCGACGGTTTTCACTTGAATCTCCCGATCTCTTCTTGAAAAAAGATCCCGGACTGGAGTCCCCTCCCGTAACGAGTCCATTCCGGTAAGCTAACAAAATTCCCTAATAAGTTCCAGGAACGCATGTCCGTACTTCTCGTACTTAGCCGCGCCTACTCCTTTGACCGCGCGCATCTCTCTTTCGCCGGCCGGCATCGCCTCGCACATTTCCCGAAGGGTCGCGTCGTGGAAAATAACGAACGGCGGCAATCCTTCCGAGTCGGCGATTCGCTTGCGGAGCTGACGCAAAGCGTTGAACAGCTCCGCGTTCGCGACCTGAACCGAAGAGCCGCCGCGCGTGGAACCGTATCTGCTGCCGGCGCGTGATACCGAAGGCGCTTCCGGTTCCGCCTTGTGATAGACGCGAGATTGTCCCCTCATGACTTCGAGTACCGGTTCCTCTAATTGAACGACCGGGTACGCCGTATCCGACATCCTCAAGTACCCATCCGCCACGAGCGCGTGGATGAGCTGCACGAGCGGTTTCTCCGCCATCTGTTTTAACCTGCCGTACGATCTCAGCCGGTCGAAGTTGAACTGCCGGATCTTCGCGTCGTTCGCTCCCCGCAGCACTTTCGCCGTTAGCGTCACGCCGAATCTCTGCTTCATCTCGGAGATGCAGGCGAAGATCATTTTCGCTTCCTCGGTGACGTCCTTCCGCTCCCGCGTATCCGTGCAATTGGCGCACGTTCCGCAAGGTTTGCCGTTCTCCTCGCCGAAGTAACGCACGATCGCGAGCTGCAGGCAATCCCCGGTATGCGCGTACTGAACCATGTCGTTCAGCAGCTTATAGTCGTTCCGCTTCCGCTCGTCGGTCGCTTCGCTCTGCTCGATGAAGAACTTCTGCGTTACGACGTCCTGCGGCGAGAAGAGCAGCACGCATTCTCCGGGATCGCCGTCCCGCCCCGCGCGACCGGCCTCTTGGTAATAAGCTTCGAGGTTTTTAGGCATGTTGTTGTGAATGACGTACCGAACGTTAGACTTGTCGATTCCCATCCCGAACGCATTCGTCGCCACGATGATCTGCAAGTCGTCCCGCTGGAAAGCCTCTTGGGTGCTCGCGCGTTCTTCCTCGCTCAACCCGGCATGATATTTGCCGACGTCGACTCCGAGCCCGTGCACGAAAGAATAAACGCTCTCCACCTCGCGCCGGGTCGACGCATAAATAATGCCCGCATGATCCGAATGTTCCTTGATGTATCTAGCGACATAATCGCGCTTGTCCGCATTTCGAACGACGGACATCGCCAAGTTGCTTCGGGCATACCCCGTCGTTACCCTGGCGGGAGCCTTCAGTTTAAGACGCTCCACGATATCGTCTTTGACGACATCGGTCGCGGTCGCCGTAAACGCCGCCATGACCGGTCGAGGCTCGATATCGCGCAACAGCCGAACGATCGTCATATAGCTCGGCCGGAAATCATGCCCCCATTGGGATACGCAATGCGCTTCGTCCACGGCGATCAACGGCACTTCCAACTGACGAACGAGCTCGCGAAAATATTCGGACTCCAGCCGTTCCGGAGCTACGTACAGCAGCTTGTAATGGCCGGCGGCCACGTGGCGCATTCTCTCGTTCGTCTCCTTAACGGATAGAGAACTGTTAATGTAAGTAGCCTCGATGCCCGCGGAATTGAGCGAATCCACCTGATCCTTCATAAGCGAGATTAACGGCGAAATAACCAAAGTCACCCCGGGGAGCAGGATCGCCGGAATCTGATAACAGATCGATTTCCCGGCTCCCGTCGGCATGATGCCGAGCACGTCTCTGCCGCTTAAGATCGCCTCGATTAACGTAGATTGCCCTTCCCGAAACCGATCGTAACCGTAATAGGTCTTTAACGCTTCAATAGCTGCCGGATTCATTTCAACCTCCTTGCCCAGGAAGCCAAGGAGAAGCTTCGCCTGTGTGATAGACGTGCAGAACATGCAGCGCCCGAGTACAAACCGTATAGAGCAGCTTGCGATCTTTCTCTTGGCCATAACTCGCCGATGAAGCATCCCATACAAGGACGGCGTCGAACTCAATGCCCTTGGCTAAGTAAGAAGGAAGCACGGACACGCCTTTCGGAAGCTCGGCGGCCCCGCCCGTCACGAGGGTGACCGATACGTCGTCAGGCAGACGCTCCTTCAGCAACGCGGAAGCATTGCCGGTTTCGTGCGCGGTCTTCGTAATGACGCCGATCGTCCCGTAACCTCGGGCAAACAGTTCAACGATGTCCGCCGCCATTTTGTCCCCGAGGTGTCCGCCGTCGCTGCAAGCAATTACCGTAGGCTCCTCCCCTTTGCGCTGAAAAGGAGTAATGCCCGCGGCATCTTCCGGTGCCAAGATGGCTTTCGTGTAGTCGACGATTTGCTCGGTCGAGCGATAGCTGGTCGTCAGGCGAAGAACGGACGTCACATCCGGGGCCATTAGCCGCGTCCACCCGCCGAATCCGCCGCTTTCCTGCGATTGCAGGTAGATCGCCTGATTGAAATCGCCAAGAACGGTCAATCGCGCTCGCGGATATCTCCGACGTATGAACGCCGCTTGGAACGGAGAATAATCCTGCGCCTCGTCCACGAACACATGAAGGATGTCTCCCTCCACGCGGCGGAATCCTTCCAACGCCTCCAACACGTACATAAGCGGAGTCGCGTCTTCGTGGTCGATGAGCTTGCGGCCCATCGTCTCTTCCGCGCGTTGCTGCATCCATTCCCAACCGAGCGGGAGCTTGCCGTCGGGAGAACATGCCGTAAACAGCGTTCGGCTCTCGAACAGCTGCCGATAAGTTCCGATCGCATCCAAGAACCGATAGCCGCGCGCCGCCTTCACGAGCGGGGCGATTGCCCCTTCCGCTACGTGCCGCCTAATTCTGGCGCTCATCTGCTCCTCATCATCGAACGCTTCGTCACGAAATCCGCCGCTCCGACGGACGTCGACGTACGCGCGCTGAATATTCTCGCTATCCGCGAGTTCCGCGGCTTCTTCGAGCCAAGGCTCATCCATCTGGGATTCGATCCAAGCGTTCAAGCGTTCCAGGAGCCATCGCCGAACTCCGGCCGCTCTTGTGCCGAAGCCTTCCGAAGACCGAATGCCGTAGAACTGCTCGGCGATCTCTTCCGCCGATACGATCGTCATGTTGCGGAATCGCAAAGAGCGAAACCGGACTCCCTCTTGCTCAAGCCGCTTCAAATAATTTTCGACCGTAACGAAAAAATGCTCCGAGCCCTTGTACCGGATCGATCGCTCTCTTGCTTCTCCTTGCGAGGTTCCTTCTATCGCCGCGATATTTTCCGTCTGGGAGAAAAGATCCTCCACCTCGTATCTGCGGCCCAACCTCGCCTCGATCAACTCGCGGAACGTCATTTGTCGCATGTTCGCTTCGCCTAGGTCGGGCAATACGCGCGAGATGTATCCTTTAAAAACCGGATTCGGGGAAAAGAGAATGATCTGATCCGGACCGAGCGTCTCCCGAAAGCGGTAGAGCAAATAGGCGATCCGTTGCAATGCAGCCGATGTTTTCCCGCTGCCCGCGGCGCCTTGAACGACTAACAGCTTGTGCTTCTCGTCGCGGATAATCCAGTTCTGCTCCTTCTGAATCGTGGCTACGATGCTCTTCATCGACGTATCCGAGCCTTCCGATAGAACGGCTTGCAAAATTTCGTCCCCGACCGTCTCGGACGTATCGAACATATGCTTCATTTGTCCGCCGCGAATGACGAACTGCCTCTTAAGCTTAAGCTCTCCCGCGATTTCCCCGTCCGGAACGCGATATGTTGCAGGACCCGGTTCATGATCGTAGAACAGGCTCGATACCGGCGCGCGCCAATCGTATACGTAGAAAGTCTCCCCGTCTTCGCCGACGAGGGAAGCGCGTCCGATGTAGATGACTTCGGCATTCGCTCCCCGCTCCGCGAAGTCGATTCGCGCGAAATACGGCGAGTCGAATTGCTTGGTCAGCCTTTCCACCGCTTCCGACGCTACCCGATGGCTGCGCTCCCGTTCCGCCAGCAGTTCCGCCTGCTGCACGATGCTGCTCCAAGTTTCGCCGACTTCCGTCGAATCGGAGAAGTTCATCCGCACGTCGTCCCAGAATTCTTGGCGAATGCCGACCACGTCTTCGCGCCGGTCTCCCAGCAACGCCAGTTCCTTCCGCATCCGTCTGCTTACTTGCTCCAGTACGACGAGCAACCGCTTCTCTTCCTCGTCGCGAGGCGAAATCGGCTCGTTCACCACATTTCTCAACTCCCAAGTTAAACCTTCGTATTCTATGTTGTATCACGCGAATGAACCGAGTGCAACCTTTGCGATCGAATTCTCTTCTCCTCTCCCAAGCGGCACAAAAACCCCCGTACAATTCATTGTACGGGGCCGTATCCTTAGCTTATTTGCTTCTATTCAATACATCGACAAGCACTTGTTCGACGCTCCGCGCGGTTTCCTGCAAACGTTCGTCCTCCAAAAGCCGCATTAGCGCTTCGGGTCTAGGCAGCCCGATCTTCGTTGTTCCGTTCCGGCTATAGACGACGATCTTGCAGGGAAGGAAATAGCCTGACAGCTCGTTCTCCCCAAGAACCCGGGCAGCTTCGCGCGGATTGCATACTTCGAGTATGCGATAGGGTTCCGTATACGAATCGATTCCCTTTTCCTTAAGCTTCGCCGGAAGATCCAACTGCCACAAGATGCCGAATTGTTGCTCTTTTAAGCTTTCTTCTAATGACGATATCGCTTCCTCGACGCTTTTGTCGTCTCGACCGTATAATGGAAGTCCATGCTGCCCTCCGTTATTTCGTAATTTTGCCCCTCCAGGACGTGATCCCGCCTTGAAGATGGCCTAAGCGTTCCACGCCTTGACCGCGCATGACCGCCGCCGCTTGTTTGCTTCTCATCCCGCTTCGGCAATAAAGAAGCACTTCGCGACCGTTAGCCTTGGCAACCTCGCCGATACGGCTTCGCAGCTGCGACAACGGAATGTTGATCGCCCCGGGAAGATGTCCGCTTCGGTATTCCTCAACCTCCCTGACGTCGATCAGCATCACGTCTGCAGTCGCTTTCAACCGTTCGCCGAATTGCTCGGCGTCGTAATTGGACAAGCCTTTCGATGACGAAAATCCCCTTAGAACAAGCCATACGATAACGACGATGAGCAATAGACCTAGTATCGTCGAGAGTTCCATTAAGAATTCATCCTTTCCGATCAGCAACGACGTCCGCTACCGGCTTTTCACCAGCAGTTCAATCGCTTGTTTGACCACGTTCCTCGTATCTCCGCCCATCTCTTGCTCGGCGATGATGCATTGTTCCAGATTCTCGGCTACGATCGTCGCGATCGCCTTGTCCGCGGCGCTTCTGACCGCGGACAGTTGAGTAATGACGTCCTTGCAATCTTTCCGTTCCTCCATTAGCCGGAGAACTCCGCGCACTTGTCCTTCCAGTCGCTTGAGTCTCTTCTTCAGATCATCGTTGTACTCGTATGCCATTTCGTTCATACCTCCTCGTTTGTTAGGCGCACCATACCCTATTGGGTATATTATAATCCAAAAAAAATGGCCGCGCCATGTCCCGATTAGATGAACAGGTTCACCTTCGCTTTCGTCGCGTCTCCCAGATAAGCCGCTACTCCCGCCAGCTCCATGCCGTCGACGAGTTCTTCCTTCTTCAAGCCGAGCAAATCCATCGTCATCGTGCACGCCACGAGCTTAACTCCTTGCTCCTTCGCCAATTCGATCAATTGAGGAAGCGATAGCGCGTTATGTTTCTTCATGACGTGTTTAATCATTTTGGGACCCATGCCCATCATGTTCATATTGGAAAGACCGAGCTTGTTCGCGCCTCGCGGCATCATCCAACCGAACATTTTCTCCAGCAAGCCTTTTTCAGTCTTAACGACCTCCTCCTTGCGCATCGTATTCAATCCCCAGAAGGTAAAGAAAATCGTAACGTCATGATCGTAGGCCGCCGCGCCGTTGGCAATGATGAATGCGGCTATCGCCTTGTCCAAGTCCCCGCTGAAGAGGACAATCGTCGTTTGTTCTTTTTCCATCTCATCGATTCCTCCTATAAATTATAGTAACAAGTCCGTCCAAATTTTCACGACCGTCGCCGTAATGAGCGCGATCAGAATCCATTGCAGTGCTTTCGTATTGATTTTCTTGCTGATCAGCGCCCCAAGCGGAGCCGCAAGCAGGCTCGCGACAACCATGACGACCGAAGGGACGAGCAGCATATGACCGCCGAGCAGCTTGCCCGCCGTCGAGCCGATCGACGAAATAAACGTGATCGCCAAGGAGGAAGCGATCGCTACCCTTGTCGGGATGCGAAGAATGACCAGCATGACCGGAACGGTTATGAATGCGCCCGCCGCGCCGACGATACCGGATACGATGCCGATCACCCCGGCAAGTAAGAACGCAAGCGTCTTGTTGAACGTTAACTGAGTGAAATCCCCGTTCTCCTCCGCCCGCTTAGGAAAAAACATCATGACGGCCGCGATAAGCGCCAAGATAGCATAGGTGACGTTGATCGCGGAGTCGGCAAGGAATTTCGATCCGTAACCGCCCGCGAAGCTTCCGACGACGATTGCGCTGCCCATCGCCAGAACAAGGGCTTTGTTGATGTAACCGCCTTTACGGAAGGCGAAGACGCCGGCTATCGTCGCGAAGAACACCTGTACCGCGCTGATCGCCGATACTTCTTGCGCGGTGAAGGCAGCGAAGCCCAGCGCCGGCGGGATGTAGAGCAACATCGGATACTTGATGATCGAACCCCCGATGCCCACCATGCCCGAGATCATCGATCCGACGAAACCGATCGCGAAGAGACCCGCGATCAGTCCCAAATCTAAGTTGAAATCCATCGTTACTTGCCCCCCTTCCCATGTTGAAATTACCGTTTGCGTCAACCTTTGCGAATGAGGAAGCGGTGAACTCCGTTCGTTTCTTCATGAGAAATCCATTCGTTCGGGGATTGCTTCACCCAAGCCTGAAAATCGTTCAATGCCCCTCTGTCCGTCGAGAGAAGTTCCAATATTTGTCCTTGCATCATGCCGTCCAAAGCTTTTTTCCCTTTCACGATCGGCATCGGACATGCCATTCCTTTCGTGTCTACGCGTACGTCGATATTCATTTTGTTTATCCTCCTTATTTGTCGTGGATCGCGCACCGGTTCGGCCCGATCTCCATCTCGCGTTGTTCTTCTTCGTTAGGCTGTATCCGGCCCATATTCGTTCCGCGAATTTCTTGATAGGCGTTAGGCTGGGACGGCAGATTCGTCGTTACCGCTTGCCTGAACGTTGCTTCATCTTTCATGTTCAAGCCGGGATTGTTGGCATACAGCTCTCCCAGCTTCGCCGACACTCTTCCATCCTCGCCCAGCTCGCTTAGTTGACCGAAGTGGGCAGGAAGCACCGTCAGCTCTTCGGACAAGCTCCTGTATCTTTCGTATAGCGTCGATCTCAGGTCGCCCGCCCAATCCCCGGCTTTCCCCGCCAGATCGGGCCGCCCGATCGAAGCGACGAATAAAATGTCCCCGCTCAGCAAATATTGATCATCCACGACCAGCGAAGTGCTTCCGATCGTATGCCCCGGGGAGTATACCGGCTGAATCGCGATTTCCGTATTGCCGACCGTGAGAGTCTGACCGTCTTCAAGCGGATTGTAGGAAAAAGTAACTTCGTCGGCGTCCTTCGTCGGCAACCAATATTCCGCGCCCGATTCCTCGGCAAGCTTACGCCCGCCTGAGATGTGATCCGCATGCAGGTGCGTGTCCAGCGTGTGCTTAATGCGAGCGCCCTTCTCTTTGGCGAATTTTTCGAATACGTCGGTCATCCTCAAAGTATCCACGACCGCCGCTTCTCCGTCCGACAGAACCATATACGATAGGCAGCCTTTGCCCAATCGTACGAATTGGTACAGCTCGCCTCCGTCCTTCAGATCGCCGATCTTCACCGGCTCCAGATGTTCGCTCCATGCCTTCATCCCGCCCTCCAAGTAACGGACGTCGCTTCTTCCCGCTTCCGCGAGCTGCTCGGCAACGAACTTCGACGAGCCTTCCTTCGCGCATACGACGAGTACCGGGCTATGATCGGGAAGCAATGGAAGAACGGAATCGACACCCTCGAGCAGTTCGAAATAGGGAACGTTAACGCTCTTTACTTGAGTGCCTTCGATTTTCCAATCCGCATAAGCATCCGTGTTACGTACATCTAGGATAAAAAGCGGCTTATGGTCTATGACCGCCCGGGCGACTTCCTGCGCGCTCATCGGGACGGCTTGAGGGTTCGTATCGGCATTGTCGGCGTTCTTTAATTTCACGTTATCGTTGATCATTTTCGTTAACCTCCCAGATGTGATTGATTGGCGATTATTGTTCCGATTGTTCCGTCGGTCCGCTCCATGCCGTCATGCCGGGCATCACGTTGCTTACCTTATAGCCATTCTCCTTGAGCCGTTGGCATGCCAATCCGCTTCTTCTGCCCGTCCGGCAGATGACATAGAGCTCTTCGCTCCGGTCAAGCTCGTTCATCCGGCTGTCCAGTTCGCCAATCGGAATGGAGATCGCTCCCGGAATATGGCTAAAGGCGAATTCCGCGGGCTCTCTAACATCGAGAATGGCCGCTTTTCCTCCTTGCTCCAGCAAGCTTTTGACCGTTTCATTCGCGATTTCCGGGGAGAAAGGAACTTCATCCTTCATTTCTTCGGGCGAAGCTTTCCGAATAAAATGCTTCAGCACTCCCCCTTCGCGCAACGTTCCTAAATACTGATGCCCGGTGTTTTTGGCCCAGCCTTGAATATCCGCGAGAGAACCTACGTCCGTCGCTTGCATCTCTATGACTTCGCCCGGCAGCAAGCCGTCCATCGCTTTCTTGGTCCGAACGATCGGCATCGGGCAAGCAAGCCCTTTGCAATCCAATACTTGATTAGCCGTGAATGTTTGAGTCATAACGAGGTGATTCCTCCTTGCTTGATTTTATACCCTATGGGGTATGTTTTATTGTAAAAATATATACCCTGTAGGGTATGTAGATCATCATAATCGGTCTCGCCTAAATTGTCAACACGCTCCCGACGATGCTGACATACATTGCTGAAAATTTCCAAAATATTCAGTTTTATCGTTTACTAATTCGATCTTTTAATGATAATATTTTGAGGAAAACGTTTTCAAAATCAGACCTATTTATCGTTCAAGAGGGGGGACTTAGTGGATATTCATTCTTTTTTCGAAAAGAAGATTAGCGGCTACGGGCTTACTAGAAGAGAACGAGAGGTAGCAGTCTATTGGATGTTGGACCACACTTACAAAGAAATTTCAGAATTATTGACCATCAGCGAATTTACGACAAGAACCATCATCCACAATATTCACAACAAAATGGGAGTGAGATCGAAAGCTTCATTGATTATTAAAATCGTTCAGGAAATCATTTAAGTATTCTTTAGGTTACAACAACCAAAAATACAACAATTGTTCTATTTTTCCATTTTATGAGATGTGATACTTTAATAACGAAAGCAAATTGAACGTTAAGGGGGTGAAATGATGGCGGTTTCTTGTGATAGCGGGCATTATATCGCCAGCAGCAGCAGCGGCACGCCTTTTTGCGCAGGACAAAGTTGCACGCAAGGCGGCGGTTCGCAGCGCCAAGTTTACGTCAGTTTAACTTGCGTAAATCCGAGCAATGGAGCGACTTACAATCGATCAGGTTACAATGATATCGGCTGTTGCTAAAGTCGAGGAAGGCAATCCGAGACGTTGGATTGCCTTTCCTCCTTCTATCGAATGCAATCCGACGGCTTAACATTAATAAGGGGGGTCGCTGTTGCGCAACCTTAACAAAATAGGGCTTGCAGTTATGTTCGCTTTACTTCTCTCCTCGTGCCAAGTCGATCGGGACGAACCCGAAAACCTGAAGATCCTTATGAACATGGACGATCAGTATTACAGAATGCTCTATGGCGGAGATATGTTCGAAAGCAAATATCCCGACATAGAGGTTACCTATATCAGAGACGGAGATTATATCAGCCAAGACCAAAACTATGAAGCGAATCTATTAAAGCTGATCGAAAAAGAAAAGCCCGACATCATCATCTCGTTCTTGTATGCCAATTTAATCGAAGCAGGCGTTCTGAAAGATCTATCTCCATATATCAGAAAAGACAATTTCGATTTGGATGCGCTTCATCCGATCGTCATTCGATATTTAAAATCAACTTCCTCCGATAACGAATTGTACGGATTGGCACCGCAATTTTCCAGCTCGGCTCTCTACTATAACCGTTCCTTGTTTCTCGAAAACGGAATCTCGATTCCCTCGGAAGGAATGACCTGGTCCGAAGTATTTGCCCTCGCCCGGCGCATTCCTTTGCAAGATAACAACGGCATCGAATTGTTCGGATACCACAACGGGTACTCCGATCTATTAGCTTATATGAATGCGATCTCAGGCAACTTGAAACAATGGGACACGCGCACAAACCGGATGACAATAAACACGGAGAGTTGGAATAACACGCTTCAACCGTTGATTTCCGCCATACAGTCCGGACATCTTCCCTACATGCCTCCCGGGTCGGACTCCCAAAACCCCAAGTTTGACGGGGAAACTATGTTTATTGAAGGAAAAGCCGCCATGTTCGTTGCCGGTCCCGGTTTGATTCAAAAATTAAGTCAAGCCCCTTTTGAATGGGGAATCCTGAAGCTACCGCTGAATTCGGATCATTCAACGACGGCATCGATCGCGGTTCAACCCATATATGCCATGTATAGACATGCGGAGAACGAAAACACGGCCTGGAAATATATCCGGTTCATGAACAGCGACGAAACCGCCAGAGCTCGTTCGCTTTCCGTATCCGATTTAATGTCCAGAACGGTCTACAGCAAAGAGAGAAACGGGGTTAGCCTCGAGCCCTTCCAACCAACGGATATCCTCCCGCCTACGCCGTTATGGCAAAATATCAAATTGACTCCGCTCTACTATTTTGAACACGTCACGCCCATAGTCAACCAAGAACTGGACGACGTCATTCAAAACAAACAAACGCTGGACGAAGCTCTCCAAGCCATTCAGGAACAGGGACAGGCCAAGTTGAACGAAGGATTGGCCGCAGTCGATAAGGGAGATGATTAGGCCATGGCTTCTTCCGCTTCATCGTTGAAGGCTTCAGTCATCGCAGCTCGTGAAATTCGCTACGATCCCGAGTTGCGAACGCATCATCTGAATCACGTCCTTAATCATCTGACCGTGCCGACTTTTCCTTTTATCGCTTCATGCGATCTTTTGGTCAAATTGACCTTCGATAACCGCGAGTCGGAAACGCAAATCGAGATTCAAGTTAAGGACGACGATCATCGCGTATTGTTCTCCGTTCTCAAAGAGGTACGGAATGTCAGGCAATCCGGGCTTCCTTCCGGATGCGATCTTTCGCTGCGCATTCCGTTCCTCATCGAAAGAGAAAACTTGCTCTCGGTCGAAGTCAAGCGCGCTAACGATACTTTGGCCCAATACGATCTGTTCGTAAGGGGGATATCCAATGAATGAATTGCATGGGCATTTCAAATTTATTAAACGCGCGAAGGACTGGCTTGACCCCGGAGACTATTTACCCGACTTCGCCGGCTTTCATGTTCATAACGGGATCAAGCTCGATCCGAGGCCCCGCTCTTGTCTTTTTCTGTTTTTTATCGATACCGAATGCGAGCCATGCGGCGATAGCTTGAACACGTTGTACAAAATGCTCTCCGAGTATGATCTGCCCGTAACGATTCTCGTCTCGACGCCGGATGCGGACAAATTCGAAGTATTGAAGGATGCGTTCGATGGCATGGCCGACGTGCATCGATACAGCCTGAAGGAAATGAGGGCGCATTTCCGAACGGGGGCGACCCCTTGGGGATACGGTATAAACTCCGTCGGCCAGATCATTACCAGTTCGGTTTGCGGCAACCGGGCCGAATTTCTCCGATTGGTGCAACCGTTTCGAGGCCTGATCGGTGAAGTCGGATGAAGACCGTCTTGCAATGGTTTGTTTATTTGTCCAGAGGATCGCATGGCCTGCTGTCCGCAGCTATTCTAATGATGGTAGCCATACCGCTTTTAAGCTGGTTCCAGTTCAAATGGTCTCAACGTTTTTTCAATCAAATTACAGCCGATCTTCGAGATCAGCTTGCTCTCCTCGTCGGACTGCTGATCGGTTTATTTGCTATTAAAGCGTTGGAAAGCGCTTTAACCCGGTTCAACGGTTACGTTCAAGAGTCTCTCTTGCTAAACCTTAACCGCAGGATCGAAGCCTATCAATTCGAACTGATTCAGCCCTCGGACATTACCCGGATGGAAACGCCCTCCTACCAACAGGACTTAAATTTACTGAATAACAACTTAACGAAACTGGGACAACTTCTTCACTCTTGCCTTACCGTCGTCAAAGAGATCGGCATCATCGTCGTATACGCTTACTTGATTATCGCCCAGAGCTGGTTGGTCTTGGCCGCCGTCGTCGCGTTTTCTTTTCCGAATTTGCTATACGTGTGGAGGCATGCGAGCCGCCTTGATTTATTCTTCGAACGCATTTCCCAAGCGCAAATGGAATCAAGCCGGGTAACCAGCTTTCTCATCATGCCGATGGCCATTAAAGAAATGCTGGTCTTTGCCGCTAAGCCGTTTTTTCTGGCAAAATGGGAGACCGCCTCCGACAAGGTCATCGGACAGCGGCGCCTATTTATGAAAAGCGAATATTTTTGGGGCCTGCTCGTCGATTTGTTCCTACCGATCAAATACGCGGTAACCCAACTGATTCTTATTTCCCTTCTCTACCGAGGAGAAATGGGTTTAGGCGATTACTTGGCAGTGACTGCATCGCTTACGCCTCTGGACAATGCCATCCGATCCTTGATCGTATCGACGGACACCTTTATAAACTTGAGGCTGTTCCGGGAGAAATGGAGCCATTTTCACAATCGGTATTTGTCTCATTCAAAGGCGGATCATTCTCACCGCATAGACACTATTCGGAATATCAGGGCCGAACAGTTGACTTTTCGGTATCCCGAGCGGGACTCACCGGCGTTGCATCATGTTTCCTTACGGTTGAACGGCTCCGGCAGCTTGGCCATTGTCGGCGCAAACGGTTCCGGCAAATCGACGCTAGCCAAAATACTATCGGGTCTCCATCGGGTCGAGGAGAATCGTTTGTTTTATAACGACGTGCCCATTGAGCGAATAGATCGGGAAACCTTGTTGCGTCGCATCTCGATCGTCTCCCAGGACTTCGTCAAATACCCCTTGTCCGTATACGAGAATATTTCGTTGAACAAAAATAACGGAGTAGATCCCAAATACGAAAACATAAAAACCCGTTATACCGAATTGATTCCGTCGAATTTGATCCAATATCCGGACACGGTATTAGGCAATGAATATTTGAACTCGATACAACTATCGGGAGGGCAATGGCAACGCATTGCCATCGCTAGGGGCCTATACAAAGATTGCGACATGCTTCTTCTTGATGAAGCGACGTCCGAACTTGACCCCGTCGCTGAAATGGAACTGATCGCCAAAATTTTGACGGACCGCAAAGATAAAATGACGGTTATCGTCACCCATAATCTTCGCTTGGCTATGCTAACGGATACCGTTATTGTCATGGAGGACGGACGAATAGCCGAACAAGGGCCGCCAACGCGCCTAGCGGAATATTCCTCCCTGTTCAAGCGAATGCAAGACAAACAAATTCCATCGGAGGTGCCGAACGGCCATGGATTTCAAAACGTTATTTAAAAAAGCCCCGAAGCCGCCAGAAACTGTGGAAACTCTGCAGCCAGATCAGCCCTTCCCCTTAAACTGGCGATCTCTCTTGCCTCGCGAAGAAGCGGTGATCGTCGCCGTTATCTCGCTCTATTGTTCCCATTGCATCGAGCTTCTTCCGGAATTGACGTCTATCGTCCATCGGGACCGGATCCCTTTTATTCTCGTCAGCAATGGGACAACACAAGAAAACGAGAACATCGCTGCCTATTTTAAGGCCGAATTTCCGTTTGTAAGCATCGAGGAAGAAGATATTCTTGAGGTATACAAAGTTAACCAAACCCCCTATTTCTATTTGGTCGATGGGAGGGGGCTCATCGTCAAAGGCTTTGCGGCGGATTCGGCCGAAGATGTGGCAACACACTGGAGGCAACGCGAGGTCAATAGTGCTTAATCCGACGAACTGGACGACAGCTTTCGCTTGTGCGGTTAACCTCCTAACCGGTTACTTGTTCATGAAGTCCGCTTCGACTAAATGGCGTAATCCTCTGAACTTTATCCTGTTGCTCTCCCGTTTTAAATGGCCATTGCCGTTCCTCGGCGCCCGACAACTTGCTTACGGGGTTATGTTGACGGAGACGCTATTGGCTGCCGCCTTTTCGTTCAACCTGGGAAACGGGTATCGTCAGCCGTTGGCCGGCATTGTACTCATTTCCTTTACCGTTTTCCTGCTCCGCAACCGAACGGCGTTTCAAACGGGAGGATGTGCCTGCTTCGGAGACCATTCCAATCTGAACCGATTTCCCGTCATACGTAATCTAATGCTGATCATGTTACTCCTCAACCCGATTACATTAGGCGTATCGCTGTCCCCGCTGCAATCAACGCTGCAGGGCTCGCTGTTCGTCGTAGCTGCGGCAGCCGGCTTCGCGATGAATAGGCTGCGAAGGTCTTCGGACCCGTCAAAGCAACCATTACCGACCGAAGCGTTAGAACATCCGATCCTTTATGTATCTTATCGATTAAACGGATTCAAAGAAGCCGATCGACTTCTTTCCGAACCTTCCTCCCGCGTTTTATTCGTTGTATTGGAGGCACCCATATGGATATTTAACTTAAAACAGCTCCGTTGGTCCTCCCACCGCGTTGTGGCTTCCAACGGTTCGTTTCCTGGGAGGGAAGCTTTTTTGCTGCACCGCGATCCAAGAGGAAATATAAAGCGCTTTAGCGAATGGTACGCTTATTTGCAAATGGATATCGGAGTAACGGAAAAAGGCCAAGTTCAATAAGTCCCATACACACTCCCGCCGGTTCCCACATATACATAAGGTGGTGAAATCTTTGTTTAGGACTGGGGGCTTGGCTCGCATGATGCGCGAAGAGGAACAACAGGAGTTGGAAAGCGCTATAACGGAAATTACGGCGATCGCGGAGCGGTTCGGACTTGATTTCTATCCGATGCGGTACGAAATTTGCCCGTCGGATATCATCTACACTTTCGGCGCGTACGGGATGCCGACCCGCTTCAGCCACTGGAGCTTCGGCAAGACGTTTAACCGAATGAAGATGCAGTACGACCTCGGCTTAAGTAAAATTTACGAGCTCGTCATTAACTCGAATCCCTGCTACGCGTTCCTGCTCGACGGCAACTCGTTGGTCCAGAACAAGCTGATCGTCGCCCACGTGCTCGCCCACTGCGATTTTTTCAAGAACAACGCTCGCTTCTCCAGGTCTAACCGCAATATGGTCGAGAGCATGTCCGCCGCTGCCGAAAGGATCAGTCAATACGAGATCGAACATGGGACGATTCAAGTCGAGCGTTTCCTCGATGCGGTCATGGCCATTCAGGAGCATGTAGACCCCGTTATTCACAAGCCCTACGGGTTGGATCGGAAGCATTATATGGAATCGCAACAGAAACGAGACAAGAGCAAGGACCGCGGATTATCCCGCGCTTCTTCCCCTTACGAGGATTTGTGGGACTTGGAGAGTTTCGAGAAGACCGGAGCGGATAAGGACCGACCCGAAGAATCGTCCGATTCGCGCAAGTTCCCGGTTAACCCGGAGAAGGACATCGTCTGGTTCATTCAGGAGTTTTCCCCGCAATTGGAGGATTGGCAACGCGACATCATGAGCATTCTGCGGGAAGAGATGCTCTATTTCTGGCCGCAGATCGAGACGAAAATCATGAACGAAGGCTGGGCGTCCTATTGGCACCAGAAAATCATGCGCGAGCTTCCGCTCACGAGCGAGGAAACGATCGAATATGCCAAATTGAACTCCGCCGTCGTTCAACCGTCGCGCCACTCCTTGAACCCTTACTATTTAGGACTCAAGATATTCGAGGACATCGAGAAGAGATTCGGACAGGAGAAAATATTCGAAGTTCGCGAGCTCGATTCCGATCCGTCATTCCTTCGCAATTACTTAACGAAAGAATTAACGGAAGAGTTGGATTTGTACATTTTCGAGAAAAAAGGCCAAGAGTGGAAAATCACCGACAAAACGTGGGAAACGATTCGCGACCAGCTCGTCTATTCGCGGGTAAACGGCGGATTCCCTTATTTGGAAGTAACGGACGCGGACTATCAACGGAACGGGGAACTGTACGTGACCCATAGCTACGAAGGAACCGAACTTGACCTGAAATACGTCGAACGCACTCTCCCTTACTTGGTTCAACTATGGGGCAAACCGGTACACCTGGAGAGCGTGACGGACGACAAAAAAATCGTTTTTACTTGCGACGGGAAAAAGACGACTCGCAAAAGCACGTGAGTAACGCGAAGGGCAGCCCTGATCAACTTAGGCTGCCCTTCGGCAATTAAATTTTGAAACGCGACAGCTTCTCCATTAATTCTTGAACCATATGGCTGAGTGCCGCCGAGGAAGAAGAGATCTCCTCCATCGAAGCAAGCTGTTCTTCGGAAGCCGCGGCCACGTTTTGCGAATTATCGGAAGCTTCCTCTGCCAGTCGCGCCAACTCCCCGATAGAAGCGCTAACCTGCTCCGAGCTCGCATTCATTTGCTCCGACGTTGCGGACACCTCTTGAATCTGCTCCCCGACCCTCAGCATCTCATCGGCGACGGCCCGGAACAACGCCGAACATTCCACAACATGCTGTTCTCCCGATCTGACTTCAGCCGTACCTAGCTTCATCATTTTCGTGGCGTTGGCCGTTTCATCCTGAACGACTTGAATAAGTCCGGTAATTTGTTCGGTCGCTTTGAAGGTCTGATCCGCGAGTTTGCGAATTTCCGCGGCCACGACGACGAATCCGCGTCCGTGCTCTCCGGCCCTGGCCGCTTCGATAGCCGCGTTCAACGCCAACAAGTTGGTCTGATAGCTAATGCGGGAAATCAGATCGACGATGCCTCCGATTTCTTTGGAACGTTCGCCCAATTGATCCATCACCCGTTCGGCTTCGGTCACCGTATTCCTAACCCGTTCCATCTGTTCCCCTGCTTCGCGTAATCGCGAGTTGCCAAGCTCGGTTTGCGACTGTACTTCTTGCGCGGAAGCGGACACCGCGGAAGTCGAATCGGCGATTCTCTGTATGCCGGCCGACATCTCGGACATGGCGGTCGCCGTTTCATTCACGTAACGATTTTGCGTGGTCGAGCCCGAAGCTACCTGCTCGATGGAGCGCGCAATCGTCTCCGACGCTTGGCTTGTTTGTTCGGCGCTAGCCGTCAATTGCTCGGAAGTTGCTCCTACCGACATAGAGAGATCATGAACGAGATGGAACATGCCGCGCAGTTCTCCGGTCATGTGATTATAATCTTTGGCGAGCTCGCCGAATTCGTCCTTGCTTCGGACTTCGACTTTTTGAGTCAAATCTCCTTCCGCCATGCTTTTCATGCTGCGAACAAGCACAAGCAAATGGCGAATGATCAATCGCCTGATGGCAAACGCAAGCACGAGCCCCAGTACGATCAGCGCTCCGAGGCTTATGATTTGCGTAACCGTTCTGCCTTTATTATACGATTCCATGATTTTGTCCTTGGGAATAACGGTTTCGGCGTACATGACGTCGTCGCTTCCGTCTAGGCGTATAGGCATAAACATTCTGAGCACCGTATCTCCGTTTTCGTCATTCGTATAGCCCTGCGTCGTTTCTCCGGCGATGACGCTCGCGAATAACTTCGCTTTATCCTCTTGCTCTCCGTAAGGTTTCGAGATTAAGTCTGGATGAGCGGCATTCGCTACGTAATTGCCATGGCCGGACACAATAGTGACATACCCGCCAAGCGGAGTATATTTAGTCGCGTCTTCCTGCAAGGAGTCTAGTGCGAAATCGACCCCCACCATGCCCAAGAAATGCTCTTCATTGTCAATAATAGGAACGATTAATGACGTTAATTGAACCGCTTTACCTTCTATCTCGTACGAATAAGGCTCCATTAACGTCACTTTCTTGTTTTTCTTTGGCAACAGATAGAAATCTCCATCCCCGGGAGTTTCGTAATTTTTAAGCGGTTCTACGACGATCTTCTCTCCGCTTCTTACCACGTATGGAATTAACCTGCCTGTTTTGTCGTCATAAGGGGTCTTATTAACGTAATCCGCATCTTTCCCGTCGAACGCGTTCGGCTCCCACAAAGTATAAGTTCCGACAATTTGGGGATTAGCCTCCAGCATTTGTTGCAACAGCGCAACGACTTCCTCGCGGGAGAAGGATCCCGATTCCTTGGCATTCCGTAAGACCAGGGAAAGCATTTCGAGCTCATGCTGAAATCCGACGAGCGTTTTCCTGAACGACAAACCATAATCCTGTCCTGCGCTTTTCGCTTCGAATTCCCCTTTACCCACGCTCTCGCTTTTGAGGTTATTGAGATTGAGCTGCACCATGACGGCGAATACGCCGCCCAAAAACACGACGAGCACGGCAATGAATTTGAACGTTAGATTTAGTTTGATTTTTCTGTTCAGAAATACAACCCCCATTCGACTGGATGAGATTTATATCGACAAATAACGAGTTATATTGAAATTTTTGCTTAAAATAAATCGATTTGGTTTAACCTACTTCTATCGCTGCCGTCGATCGGTTTCCGTTAGCGACCCTTAAGCAAAGGAGAGATTCATGATGATGTCTAACTCGCAAAATACGCCGTCAAGCAGCTCCCCCCAAAGGCCAAGCTCGTTCCCGCCGCAGCACCAGAACCATCAACCCGGCATCCAGCAATACATGAACCCGCTTCCCGAAGCGGAGTCTCCCGTCTATCGCCCGGCGGGCAAATTGATGGGCAAAGTCGCCATCGTCAGCGGAGGAGACAGCGGGATCGGCCGTTCGGTATCCATCGTCTACGCCAAGGAAGGAGCCGACGTAGCCGTCATTTACTTGAACGAGGACGTGGATGCCGCGGAAACCCAAAACCAGATCGAAGCCGAAGGACGCCGTTGTCTCCTCATCAAAGGGGATATCGGCGATCAAGCCTTCTGCAAACAAGCGGTCGAGCAAACGGTCGCTAACTTAGGACGTCTGGACATCGTCGTCAACAATGCCGCCGAGCAGCATCCGCAAGACAAGCTGGAGCAGATTACGCCGCAGCAGTTGGAAAGAACGTTCCGCACGAACGTGTTCGGCATGTTCTTCTTATCGCAGGCCGCGATTCCCCATCTTCCTTCCGGCTCCGTTATTATTAATACGACATCGGTAACCGCATATCGGGGAAGCCCGACATTGCTCGATTACTCGGCCACGAAGGGAGCCCAGGTCGCCTTCACCCGTTCGCTGGCTCTGAACGTCATCGGACAAGGCATCCGCGTGAACGCCGTTGCGCCCGGACCGATCTGGACGCCGCTCATCCCGTCCACCTTCGACGCGCAGCAGGTCGCCAAATTCGGAGCCGATACCCCGATGAAACGCGCCGGTCAGCCCGATGAACTGGCACCCGCTTACGTGTACTTGGCGAGCGAGGATTCGTCCTATATGGCTGGACAAGTGCTTCACGTGAACGGCGGAGAAGTCGTGAACGGGTAGGATGAATGAACGGAACAGGCCTCCTCCGGTTAGGAGAAGGCCTGTTGTGTTTTTGTTCTTATGAGTTACGCATGCGCTTCCTTCAATTTAACGGAACTAAAATCCGTTCGGTAGTAACGAATCATTACAGCCAATCCTAAAGCGACTAAGAACGAGTACAACGCAAGCCATGCCCCGATGCTTCCCCAATCGAAAACTATAACGAACAAATAAGTGAGCGGGATAAACATGAATATACTGAGCACGAACGAAGCCCGCATCAAGAAAGTCGTATCGCCGATCCCACGCAAACCGCCGGCGTAGAAGTTATAGAATCCGTCGAATATTTGCAAATACGCGGATACTTGGATCAGATAAGCCGCCAATTCATATACGCCGGGATCGTCGCTGTACAATCGAGCTATCGGAACCGCCCAGATTATTTCGACCGTCCCTAGCAGGATCAGAAAGATAGAACCGAGTATCGCCGTGCTCGTACCCGCCTTTTTCGCCAAATCCGGCCTTCTCTGCCCGATCTCCTGCCCGACCAAGATCGTCGCCGTCGAACCGAACGCGAACGCGGGCATGAACCCGAACGACATAATGCTAAGCGCTACCTCGTTCGCTGCCGCGGCCAAGTCCCCTAAAGTCAGCACGAATATCGTGAAAATGTACATCGAGATACTCATCGAGAACTCTTGCAAACCTAGTTTCCCGCTTTCAAGAGAGATAAGCTTGAGTTCCTTCCAATCCGGTTTCTGAAGTTTCCGAGTCTGATAACGCTTATGCATCGGTCCCCAGAAGACGATCAGGCAGACCAGCAGCTGCACCGCTTCCCCGATCAGCAAAGCGTATCCGGCGCCGATGACTCCCAGATCCGGCAATCCCCAATGCCCATAGGTTAAAGCGTAGGTAAGTCCTACCATAAGAACGTTCGCCACGATCGATACGATCATCGAAGTACGGGTATCGCCCACGCCTCGGAAGAATCCATGAAACACGAAACTAATGATGCCGAATGACATCGCGTAGAAGCGTAACTCCAAGTAGTCTCCGCCCGTCGCGATCAGATCGGCCGAACCGCCCGTCAGCTTCAGGACCGCGCCGCTCGCGAGCCAGCCCGCCAATGCAATTACAAGCCCAACCGCAACGCTTACGATCAGCGCTAAGTAGGTTCTCTGCATTCCTTTGCGCATTTCGTTGGCTCCGAAATTTTGCGCTACGAGATAGTTAATCGAATGGCCGATCCCCGAAAAGATGGCAAATACGTTATACATGATAATGTTGGACACGCCAACGACCGCAATGACCACGAAGCCGAGATCGCCGACGACGATCAAGTTGATCGTTCCGGTTAACGTTTGGGTCGCGAACGCGAATAAAGATGGGAGCGCCAGCATGAGAATGCCATACCAGCCTTTGAGAAGTTTCATGATGCAATACCGTCCCCGCTAATAGTGATTTCCCCATTCTCCCCGAGTTGCCTCTATTAGTCAATGAACGAAACGGTGTTATTTTTATCCCATTGTGCTATATTACGATTTATTTTTTGATAGCGATCACTCGTAGGCGCCGATAATCGGCCGTCCAGACGCCTCGATCGTACAGCTCGGTTTGTTTCATACTGTCCGCCGCTTCCCTTATCCATTGCCCGGCTTCCGATTCGCCAGCCTGAGGGAACATCGCCGTTCCGAACATCTGCAGCCAACCTTTCATTCCTTCTTCTCCATCGTCTAACCGTGTAGGGCGGTCGAAGAGATTCGCGCTTCTTACTTCCATTCCGTGTTTCTCAAGCAAGGCAGCATACTGTCCCACCGTAGGAAAATACCAGGGATTCACGAATTCTTCTTCCCGCCCATGCCGTTGCAGCGTTTCTCTCACGGCTTCGACAATCGTCGCCACATTGCCAAACCCGCCGAACTCCGCAACCAATCTCCCCCCGGGAACAAGCCCTGATATCATGCTGCCAATAGCGGCTTCCGGATCCTTCATCCAATGCAAAGCCGCATTGCTGAATACCGCATCGTACGACTGTTCCGATCTCCAGCTCATCCCGTTCGCGCATTGAAAGGTAAGTTCGGGGTATTTAATCCGTGCCCTTTCGACCATTTCCGGGGAAATATCCACTCCGGTAACTTCCGCGCCCCGCGCTGCGATCTTCGCCGCCAGATCCCCTGTTCCGCAGCCGAAGTCGACTATCCTCTCGCCATGACTAGGATTTAACCATTGCAAAATGTCTTCTCCGTATTGGGACACGTAACTCATTGACTGATCGTACACATCCGCTTCCCAATGCACTTTTTGTTCGTTCGCGTTCTTACTCATACCTACACATCCCCTTGTCGGTTAACTTGATAATTATGTTATAGCACACGGCTTTTAATAGTTAAAATATATAAAAACTATTTTTATTATATGAAATACCTATAATTGAGGGAGATTGTTCTTGCTTCGTCGCATGGGAACAATAAAATAAAAAAACCAAACCTAGGCGGTTTGGCTCCTGCTTCCTTATGGCTGCGAGTTCACTTCTTCCAGAACAACGACGGCTTCGGAAAAACCTTGTACTTGGCTTGCTCTTCTTTCGCCAGATGCTGCACTTTACTTACATTCGCTTCCGAGACGGTAGCAAATTTGCTGTCTTTACTCCAGGGATGCTCAAAGTAAACCTTACGAGCTTTCGGATCAAAAGCCTTAACGTGATTAAGATTAACCAGATTCGTCCGGTCCAAACGTTCGAAACCTAAATCCTTAAACAGAATTAAAAGTTCATCAAGCGTAGTGGGATAGAAATACATGCTGTCCTTCGTATAGAACTCCGGACCATCCGCCGTCGGTTTAATCGCAATCAAATCTTCAATATTCACGGTGCACGGATTCCCATCACGGTCCAACAAGCGGATCTGATCAGACATGGTTTCATCCCCTTATACAAATTGATTCCTTCTACTTTCCTTAAGCAGGTTTTTTTAATTCACTAGGTACCTCTGGACGATATACCGCCCACCAACAAGCCGTACTTACAAAAATGACCGCTGCCATTGCCAACAGCTTAGAAATGATTACGACTCCTTTTCTTTTCATGGATTGTTCACCTCCTTCTTAAAAGTAATCAAAGTAATCGATTGTACGAAAAAAGCCAATATAATAATAGGATTGTCTAATAGGAAACCAGCGCCGACCAAAAGCGCGGAAATGACTTTGAAAATCGGAAAAAATTTCTCCGAAACTCTTATATGCTCTCTAATGTTCGAAGGAGCAAATAGTAATACTAGGATTAAGCTAATCGAATTAATAATGATTACAGATGTTCCTTGCATAGGAATGAAAGGGATTAATACAAATACAAAAGATGAAAAAAGAAGGCAGGATAGCGGTGTTTTGAAATGGTATCCACCCGACACGAATCGCAAAATCATAAAGCTAAACGCGGCAAGCAAGGTTTCCAATAATTGTCCCAAACACAATCCGACAATCAGAGCGGTCGCGAAAGTCAACGTATTATGGATGATTCCAAAAAGAGCAAACTTCATTACCTCGACGCTTGCAGTCTCCTCTGGGTTTGCTTCCTTGATTTTAACAGCCAGCTTAGTTGCGATTGCGTCAATCAACGACTTCATCTCTCCTTAAAGAAAAGTAGAACAGAATGACTAATGCTACCAATAATACGGATGCTATTAATAAGTAAGGGGGCGTCTCGCTTTCCAATATTACAATGTTTGAGAATACCGAAATAAACAGCCCAATAAAAATGAATGCGATAAAACCTTTGTTTTTCCCGGTAAACGATTTCTTTGAAAACCTACTTCGCGCTTCGATAAAGCTAAAGCCGCCTTTAAAATAATAATTCAAAAAGCTCAAAAGAAGCATCAAGATACAAGATGAAACTTGCAATAAGTATGCCGTATTAGTAGCGGCTTCCAACTCTCTCTCAATCACTCCGACATGAGAAAAAACCGCGATGATACACGTTTGTACCAATCCATATACTATGTAGCCCGTGAATACCATGATGATGGAATTTATAACGCTAACTTTCATAACCATTTGAATATAAATCAAAAAAATGACAATTTGTATGATTGGAGATATAGTACTTAAGTCAGCATTAATAAAGGAATAAGAAACAAACGAGAGCAATAAGGAAATTAAAACAATCTTAGTCGCATTCTCTTTAAGAGAGAATCTAAATTGAACTAAAATAAAAACAAAAGAAGAAAAGTATTCAAGTGAGGAAAAGAAAATAAACTTAAACAAATCCATCGTAGATGTACTCCTCTATCCCAAAAGACCTAATAACTATTCTACTACTATTCTATCATATTCCATAGAATTCGTATCAAAATTTATGATTCCTCGCATTAAATTGGTAAATTTTGTAACATCATATATCATTCAAATAAAGTAATTAAATTATTTTCTTCAATTAATGGTATAAAAGAAGTATATCATGCAGAAATAATTGGGAGAGGTACTCTAGACATGCAAGAATTCATCACTTTCTTAAAACTGGATGTCTTAGTCGCTCAACCTCAGACATTTACATACTTGTTATTTTGTTTTTCATTTTTGGATCCTCAGCCGCCTAAATTGTTGAGACGCCTAGTCCTTTTTACTCTGATACATTCTATTTACACCGATGCGCTAATCCTAGTATTACCGCTGCCATTACATCTAGTTAACTCAATCTTGGCAGGAACTATACTTATGTTAATATTGTTCAGGGATCTACGATTGAAAAAAAGATTATACCTGTTACTTTTCTGGTTTTTGTTTGGCATTTGCATGGATACCACATCTGGAATAACTCTTATCTATATTATCGGCGTTTCATCTCATGAGGATTTGATTAGAGATGATCTGATGCTAATGATTAAAGTTATGTACCCCCAATTACTAATTGTTTTATTTGTTTCTTGGTTTATTCGCAAAAGGAATTTCTTCTCCGGTAAACGTTTTTTCTCTATTGTCCTAGAAGGCGACCGACGCACCTTAACTACAGTCATTGCGCTTATTGTAATCCAGTTTTTTTTACTTGGAGTACTCATACTCATTCAAATTACGCCAGATAAGTATAACCAACTATTCAACTTGTCGTTGATTTATTTGACCATTTTTTTCAGTTTCCTAGCCCTAGTCTCTATCATCCGTCTGCTTGTCCGCACTAGAGAACATGCCGCTCGCATGACGCAGGAAGTGTACGTGGAAGAGATCAACGACATGTTTACTTCGATTCGCGGGCAGCGTCACGACTTTCTTAACCATGTCCAGGTTATCCACACGATGGTCCAAATGGGCAAAACCGATCAATTAAGGGCATACGTGGCTGACTTGGTCAAAGAAACCCGCGACGTCAGCGATATCGTCCATCACTCTTCGCCGGCATTGGCTGCGTTTATCCAAGCGAAAGTGACCGTTGCGATCGGCAAAGGAATCACTTTTACCTACGAGATGCCGGACGATTGGAATACGGACGAAACGACCATTAGGGTGATAGATATCATTAAAATCATGGGTAATCTCGTCGACAACGCGTTTGACGAAACCAGCCTGCTCCCGCAGAACGAGCGTCAAGTACATGCCTCTATCCTTATCATGAAAGATAATACGATCAAGCTTCAAGTCTCCAATAGCGGCCGCATGCTAAACGCTCAAGATAAAGAACGTATCTTTCTTCCCGGCTATACGACTAAAGGAGAAGGTCATTCCGGCCTTGGACTGGCCATCGTACAGGAACGGGTCAAACACTATCGCGGCGAACTCGATGTACATTCCGACGAGAATAGCAGCACCACCGAAATCCGCATAACTCTCCCTAAACACACTGCATAATATCGCCTCTATTACCATATTGTTTGCCTTTACTAACAATCTACCTCTCCCGGAAAATAAGATGAACTAGATTCATGACTGGGAGAGTGACGAATGAAAAACTACGCAACCCTTCTCCGTATCCTTGTGCTGACTATTCTTGTAGGCGTTTCCACTATTCCTACGCCTTCGAGCCACGCCGGCAATGAAATCAAAGTTACATACAACCAACAAAGAATCGCTTTCCAAACGCAGCCTTTCGTTCAGAACGGAAGCACCTTCGTGGAAACGAGGCCGTTGGCGCAAAAGCTTGGCTTGCAGGTCGATTGGATCGACAAAACCAAGTTCAAGCTTTCCAAGTCCGATCTAGCGATTGTCATGGAAGTGAACAAAAAACTTGCCTACTTAAACAACGATATCGTTAACCTAACGGCAGCGCCTCTATTGAAAGGATCTACCCTATTTCTACCCTTGCGTTCCGTTGTTTCGCTTTTGGATCTAGGAATCCATTGGTATGCGGCCACCCATACGATCGAGATAACCGAGAATTCCGCCCAATCGATGCCGGTGCCCGACAAATCATCGTATAAAATCGTTGCTTATTACCCTTACTGGGGAACTTATCAGAAATTCGACGTCAAGCAAACAGATGCTTCTAATCTTACCCACATCAACTATGCTTTCGCCAACGTCAAAGACGGCCAAGTCGTCAACGGAGATTACTGGGCGGACCAAGTTAACTTTCCCGAGCTTCGCAAGCTTAAGCAAGCCAACCCGAAGCTTCGTACGCTAATCAGCATTGGCGGATGGACGTGGTCCGAATTTTTCTCCGATATCGCGTTATCCCAATACTCCCGTACGAAATTCGCCGACAGTGCCGTGAAATTCATGCGCGACAACGGGTTTGACGGGATTGATCTGGATTGGGAATACCCGGTTGCCGGAGGATTGGCTTCGAATTCGGCCAGAGCGGAAGACAAGATCAATTTTACTTTGCTCCTCCGGACGATCCGCGACAAGCTGGATGCCGTGCAGCTCAAGGACGGCAATACGTATTCGCTGACGATTGCCGCGGGAGCCTTCCCCTCATACGCAAGCAATACGGAGATAGCAAAAGTTGCGTCCATCGTAGACTGGATCAATCTGATGACCTATGACTACCATGGCAATTGGGAGAAGAAAAGCAATCATAATGCCCCCTTATACGCGGATCCTGCGGATTCGACTAGCGCGAAATCCAACATTCACCATACCGTCAACACGTTCTTGAATGAGGGAGTTCCGGCGAACAAGCTGGTCTTGGGCATCCCGATGTACGGGCGGGGATGGACGGGCTGCGCTCAGACCAATCAAGGCTTATATCAGACGTGTAAAGACGTCTCACAGGGAACCACGGCTAATGGAGTCCACGAATACGACGAGCTGGAGAAGATGGGCTGGATTAACGGAAACGGGTTCGTCCGATACTGGAATGATAACGCCAAAGTTCCTTGGCTGTACAAAAAAACGACCGGCACGCTAATCGTATACGAGGACCCGGAATCGATAGCTTACAAAGCGGAGTATATCCGTTCCAAGGGGTTAGGCGGAGCGATGCTGTGGGAGATCAGCCAAGACGATAACCGAACTTTGCTGAACAAGCTGGTCAGCTCGTTGAAGTAGAATAATATAAAAAGCGGCAAAGAATCTACAATCCCCTTAGACCAAACATTGGTTGGCAAGGAAGCGAAAGCATGGACGGTTGGGATTTATTTAACTTCTAATCCTGGACAAACTTCAGCAGTGAAGGTCGTTGTAAAGGAATAACCATTTGAATGTCGTGCTATGTACACTATCGAAAAAAGCACCCATCCGGGTGCTTTTTTAACGTCACAGCGATTATTGAACGCCTTGCAGCCTGTACACTCTAGCTTCATATGGGCGCAAGCTTACCGATGCAATAGACTCCTTGGAGTCGACCTCATAATTGCTAATGATCAGTTCTCGCGACTCATGATGAAGTTGCGCGGGAAGCTCGAACTTTACCGGTTCCTTGAAGAAATTCAAAATCACCAGCCAAACTTCTTCGCCGAGCTTGCGCGTATACGCGTATATGGAATCATGATTCTCGAGCAACAATTCATAATCTCCGTAAACCATGATGTCATGCCGTTTGCGCAATGCGATTAGCTTCTTATAATAGTTAAAAATCGATTGAGGATCTTGGACTGCCAATTCGGCGTTGATCGTCGTGTAGTTGGAATTCGTCTCGATCCATGGGGTCCCCGTCGTGAATCCGCCATTGTCCGAAGCATCCCACTGCATCGGCGTCCGCGCGTTGTCGCGACCTTTCACGTAGATCGATTCCATGACTTGCTCTACGCTTTTGCCCTGTTGACCGACGGCGTCCCGGTACATATTAAGCGTTTCGATATCTTTATAACGATCGATCGAATCGAACTTCACGTTCGTCATCCCGATTTCTTCGCCTTGATAAATATACGGAGTCCCCTTCAACGTGTGCAGCAGGGTTGCGAGCATTTTCGCGGATTCGACCCTATGTTCGCCGTCATCGCCGAAGCGCGACACCATCCGCGGTTGATCGTGATTGTTGAGATAGAGGCTGTTCCAACCGTCGTTGGCGAGCCCCTCTTGCCACTTGTGCAGTATTCCTCTTAGCTGGTGCAACGTCCACGGAGCGAGATCCCATTTGCCCCCCGGACCGGAACCGATATCCATATGTTCGAATTGGAACACCATTTGCAGTTCGTTGCGGTTTTCTCCCGTATACAGCTTGGCCTCTTCCGCCGTTACGCCCGGCATTTCGCCGACGGTCATGACATCGTCGTACTTGGACAGCACTTCCCGGTTCATCTCTTGCAGAAACTCGTGAATGCGCGGACCGTTCATGAAATAGTCGCCGCCCCACGCATAGCGTTCGGTTCCGGCATCGGGAAGCTCGGGTACTTTGGAGATGAAATTGATGACGTCCATGCGGAAGCCGTCGATTCCTTTGTCCAGCCACCACTTCATCATGTCGTAAATTTCTTGCCGCAGCTTAGGATTTTCCCAGTTCAAGTCCGGCTGTTTTTTGGAGAAAATATGCAAGAAATATTCGCCCGTCTTCTCGTCCCACTCCCAAGCGGAGCCGCTGAAGACGGACACCCAGTTGTTCGGTTCCCGTTCGTCCTTGCCCGGTCTCCAAATATAATAGTCTCGGTACGGATTATCTTTGGACTGCCGTGATTTAACGAACCAGTCATGCTCGTCGGAGGAATGATTGACCACGAGATCCATAATAAGCTTTATACCCCGTTTGTGCATCTCCTCAAGCATTTCTTCCCAATCGGCTATCGTGCCGAACTCGTCCATGATCGCTTGATAATGGCTGATATCATAACCGTTGTCGTCATTTGGCGATTGATACACGGGACTTAGCCAGACGACGTTCACGCCGAGATCTTTCAAATAATCGAGCTGCGAAATAATGCCGCGAAGATCGCCGATCCCGTCGCCATTGCTGTCCTTAAAGCTCCTTGGGTAAATTTGATACACGACCGCTTCTTTCCAAAATGCTTTGTTCATGCGAGTAGCTCCCTTGCTAGATCTTATAGAAGTAATATTACTATTACGTCATGGGAATATCTAGTCATTTCAACATTCCGTTTTCCAACCCAAAAAGCACCCGCGAAGGTGCTTCTTGGATTTTCCTCCCGCTCCCCTTAACGATTCAGCAAGCTGCCCACATATCGCAACAGCTCATTCGCGCACACCGGACAATAATGGTGTTCGTCGATTAACCGTTTGGTTACCTCGTTAATGCGTTTTAACTGGCTTTCGTCCGGCGTCTTCGTCGAGGTCGTAATTTTGACGATGTCCTTCAGATCGGTGAACAGCTTCTTTTCGATCGCTTCGCGCAACCGATCATGCATGCTGTAGTCGAATTTCTTGCCTTTGCGCGAATAAGCCGAGATCCGGATAAGAATTTCTTCGCGGAATGCTTTCTTGGCGTTCTCCGAGACGCCGATCTGTTCTTCGATAGACCGCATAAGCCGCTCATCCGGATCCATTTCTTCACCCGTTAACGGATCCTTGATTTTCGACCAATTGCAATACGCTTCTATGTTGTCGAGATAATTCTCGAACAACGTGCGCGCGGACTCCTCGAACGAATATACGAACGCCTTCTGAATTTCCTTCTTCGCCAGATTGTCGTATTCCTTGCGCGCGACCGAGATGAAGTTCAAATACTTCTCCCGCTCCTCCCTCGTAATCGAAGGGTGCTGATCGAGGCCGTCCTTGAGCGCCCTCAGAACGTCCAAGGCGTTAATGCACGGCAAATCCTGCTTAATAAGCGCGCTGGATATTCGATTGATGACGTAACGCGGGTCGATTCCGGACATTCCTTCCTCGACGAATTCGTTCTGCATTTCCTTCAGATCGGCTTCTTTGTAGCCTTCCACTTCCTCGCCGTCGTACATACGCATTTTTTTGACGAGATCCATCCCTTGCTTCTTGGATTCCTTCAAACGGGTCAGGATGGAGAAAATAGCCGCGGCGCGCAAAGCATGAGGAGCGATATGGACATGGCTCATATCCGATTGGCCGATCAGCTTCGTATAGATTTTCTCTTCGGACGATACCTTCAGGTTATACGGGATCGGCATGACGATCATCCGCGACTGAAGCGCTTCGTTCTTCTTGTTCGAGATGAACGCTTTGTACTCCGATTCGTTCGTATGCGCCACGATCAATTCGTCCGCGCTAATGAGAGCGAAGCGGCCCGCTTTGAAGTTGCCTTCTTGCGTGAGGGAGAGCAGGTTCCAAAGGAATTTCTCGTCGCACTTCAACATCTCCTGAAACTCCATCA
Source organism: Cohnella cholangitidis (assembly GCF_014107495.1). GTDB lineage: Bacteria > Bacillota > Bacilli > Paenibacillales > Paenibacillaceae > Cohnella > Cohnella cholangitidis. Next base: position 4,758,395 of record NZ_CP041969.1, on the reverse strand, counting down.
ATCCCCGGTTAGCCTTATTCAACTCTCCATCGAAACGATAGGCCCGCGGGTCGGATTCCGAACCGAACTCCGTTATCGTCGAGAAATCGATGCTTCCGGTTAAATCCGCGATATCCTGCGATTTCGGATCCGACGGGCTGAACGTGCCGATCCCTACCCGATTTTTTTCCGAGATGAGCACTCGCTCGATCGGAACCCGCTCGATGTCGTTATCGAATTCCAGCTTCAGCCGCATTTGACACGAAGGACAAAGGTCCCCTTCGATGCGAACGCCAAGCTCTTGCTCTACTTCCGGGCGAAGCTCGTTCGGAATGAGATGAAGGGGATCTTCCTGCATCGGGCAGCCTTTAATCGCGTACACGGCGCCCCGCGCGGAGCGTGAATATTGCTCAAGCCCCTTCTTAAGTAACGTTACGATCGTTGATTTCCCGCCGCTCACCGGACCCATAAGCAACAAAATTCTCTTGCGGACGTCAAGCCTTCTAGCGGCGGAATGGAAATATTCCTCCACCAATTTCTCCATCGTCTGGTCCAATCCGAAAATCTCGGAGTTGAAAAACTTATATTTTTTACTACCGCCCCGCTCCTCTACCCCGTGGGAAACGATCATATCGTATACCCGCGCGTGAGCGGTCATCGCCGGAGTATTGTCGCGGCGAAGTAGATCGATGTAATCCCGAAAAGTGCCCGACCAGCTTAGTTTCTCACTTTCGGCCCGATACTCTGAGATCCGACTGAAGATGTCCATGCCGCTTCCTCCTCGCAACTTTCTCTACTCTTGACCTGACGTAATACATACTTATGCGGGGGGACGGACGAATTTGACCTTACATTCCTTTTACATTACTCATTTCATTCGAAAAGGGTGTGATATAATTGCGGTATTCTTAGGTTATCCGTTCAATGCGCGGGAGGGAAATCCGGTGGCAGTCAAATTAGAAACCGAGCTATACCCGCCGGTCAAAGGCTTTTTTACCGAAAGAGGTTATGAGGTCAAGGCGGAAATACGAGGATGCGACTTGGTTGCCTATCGGGCCGATCTTGCGAATCCGATCATCGTGGAAATGAAAAAAACGTTTACGCTGCCCCTGCTGCTTCAAGGCATCGATCGTCAAAAGACCGGCGCGGCGGTATGGTTGGCGGTAGAACGCAACCGGACGAAACGCGGAGCCCACAATCAGAGATTCACGGAAATCACCGCACTATGTCGGCGGTTGAATCTTGGTTTCCTTACGGTTACCTTCTTCCGGACGAAATCTCCGGTGCTCGAGGTGTGGTGCGAACCTGCCGGCAACGAACCGACGCCGCTCGCCTCGTCCGCGCTCGGACAGTTGGCGGCCGAGTCGTCGCCATCTTATCAGAGCGCCCCTGCCGGGCGGCGCAAGTCTAAAGCCGCTAAGCTGTTGAAGGAATTCAATGCCCGTAGCGGAGACTACAACGTCGGCGGCAGTACGAAGCGCAAGCTCGTAACCGCCTATCGGGAAAGAGCGATCCAGTGCGCTTTGGCGTTAGAGTGCCATGGCCCTTCCGCTCCCCGCCAAGTAAGAGATTGGACCCACTGCCCGACGGCTGCAGCCCAACTTCAGCACAATTATTACGGCTGGTTCAGAAGGGTCGCGAAAGGGATATACGAACTGACGCCCGCAGGCCAAGCCGCTTTGCGGCAATACTCCGAAGTGACAAAAGTATGGGCTAATCAATATCCTTGGGCTACGCGCTATGCGCTTACGCTCGAAGAGCAAACGGAAGGAGTACCAACCCCATGAACCCATCGGAGATCGAACTCGGTCCATTGGACGCTTACGCGGAGTTGCCCGCGGAAGTCATGATAGATCATACCCCTTATTGGCTTGTCCGTACGTCCGAAGCCGAAGGCGGGTTTCGTCTGCTGCTGGCAATCTGTCCGCATGCGGGAGGAGAAATCCGCCCCCTTAACGACGTCTTGTTCTGTCCATTGCATTTCTGGACATTCCACGCGGAGAGCGGGGTTTGCTTGAACGATCCGTCCGAGCGACTCCTGCGGCGCCGGGTTATCGTAAGGGACGGCCGGTTATTCGCGGTCGGGGAACACGGCTAGCTCCTCGACCATCGCCCCGTAAATTCCTCCATGCTCTCGGCAAGCCTGGACAGTCCTTGCTTCATTTGCCGTTCGTCCGCGAAAGCGTGGGTGATCCTAAGGGTATTGATACGAGGATCCTTCGCGTAGAAAGGCGCCCCGGGCTGAAAAATGAGTCCCTTAAGCCATGCCCCGCGAAGCAGCGATTCTCCATCCAGTCCGGAAGGCAAGACGACCCAAAGATGGAGCCCGCCTTTCGGCTGGACCCAGCTTAAATCCTCTATGCCTTTGCGCGCCAATTGTTCCGTCATTCTTCTCATTCGTTCCGCGCATTGGACGCGAAGCATATCGTACAAAGGCTCCAGCGGTTGTTCCTCTATCAGTTGCGCAAGCGCTAGTTGTTCTATCGTATTGGCTGAATATTCTTCTCGCACCGGAGTCCCGTTCGAATGCGAATATGCCGATTCCGTCGCGCCTGCGATCCAGCCGATACGCAGCCCCGCTATTAACCCTGGCGGGATCTGGCCGATGGACAGAGCGCCCGGCTCCAATCTTCGAGGAGGACGTAACTCGGCCTGATCATAGATCAGCATCTCATGCCGATCGTCCGTCACGAGCAAGACTCCGGCTTCCTTGCATCTGCTCTGAACGGCCGTCTTGTTCTCCGGACTCCAGCATGCGCCTTCAGGGTCGGTTAACGTCGGCGATACGTACACCATTTTCGGACGATAACGGAACAAGGCCGTCGTGAGCGCCTCGGGATCCATCCCTCTTCGGTCGCCTTCAACCGCCTCGACCTTTAACCCCGCTTTGCGAAAGGCGATGAGCGCGGATCGGGAAGTGAGCTTCTCGGTTAGTATCGTGTCTCCGGGAATAAGCTTATTTTCCAGTATCCACGCAAGCGCGCCGTCCGCCCCCCGCGTCATCCTGATTTGATTGCCGTTGCCGCCCGTTTTCCCCTTCAATAAACCTTTTGCCAGCTGTTCCCTTAGCTTCTCCTCTCCATAGAGATCGGACTTTCTTTCCAGTATGCCCAATTGCTCCGTCGCGGCGAAGGCCGCGGCCGCTTCTACCCGCTCCTCCCAGTCCGCCGAGGAAACCAATCCTTCCTTAGGCCATCCGCCCATCCAGTTAATAATCGAACTCAAGGCGTTCCCCTCCCATGACGATGTTGGCCTTGGTTCATTTATATGCCCGCGTTTAAGCCGACAAACCAATATTCGATGAAGGATCGCAAGCGGATTTCCGAACAATCGTATCTTATTCGTTTTGTTCACAACATTTTGCGTTTTCTTTTTTTGAGGGGTTGGTTATAATATGGATAGTTAAGCGGAGGTGTGGAACATGTTTCTTGCTGAGACAGCTGCGAAAGCGGCAGAGCAGTTCGAGTTGTTTGGAATGTCCAATAAGTTCTGGATCGTAATTTTGGTTCTGGCTTTGTTCGTCACGGCTATCTTGACGTCTTCTTATAACGAAGATAAAACCAAAGGGCTGTAAAGCCACCCAAGAGCCGGAACCTTCCTCTTCGCGGAGAAGGTTCCGGCTTTTTTATTGCGCGAAGCGAACAAAGAAAACCGTCCCCCCGGGACGGTTTTCTTTTGTGTCGGTTATGTTTACAGTCCGTGCATATCCTTCACGCAAGATGCGCATACATAGCGCTCCTTGAATTCTCCGACGCCTTCCATCGAAGAACAAAATACGCAACGAGGACGATAACGTTCCAGAATGATGTGATCTCCTTGGACCAGTATTTCTACCGGATCCCCTTCATTCATTTGATACCGTTTACGCAACGATTTCGGCAGTACAATACGTCCTAATTGGTCGACTTTGCGAACTACGCCTGCAGGTTTCAATGCAGTACCTCCATTCATACGCTATTCTAGCTAGTTATCTCGAAACCTTTTAGCCACTCTATACCGTTCTATAAAGAGCTTTAATAACCTTCCAAACATTCGATTTGCTTAAAATAGTGCAACATTTCGACAATATAATCTCATAAAAAGTGGAATTTGTCGAATAATGTATTTATATGAAGAATCAATTTCATCGTTAAGACAGCGGAAATCCATTTTGTCTTAAGGCTTCGAATACGACAATAGCGGCCGAGTTGGCCAGATTTAACGAACGTACTTTATCCGTCATAGGAATGGTCATGCATGTTTCCAAATTGGAATCGAGCAGCGCTTGCGGCAATCCCGCCGTCTCTTTGCCGAAGACGAAGAAATCTCCGTCTTGAAATTGAAAATCCGTGTACCGCTTATTAACCCTTGTACTCGCGAAAAAAAACCGGGCCCCGGGATTGGCCGCTTCGACTTCTTCGAACGAATCGTAATAGGTGATATTTACCGCATACCAATAGTCCAGACCGGCCCGCTTCAAGACGCGGTCATCCGTAGAGAAGCCGAGCGGACGAACCAGATGAAGGTGAGTGCCCGTTGCAGCGCAGGTTCTTGCGATATTGCCGGTATTCGCCGGAATCTCCGGATTGACCAGCACGATGTGGAACGCCAATGCGATTGCCCCCTAACCTTTTATTTCCTGAGACAAATTGAAAAATAGCGGCATAGACCGCTATTTCTCAACTTTTCGTTATAGAAATCAGACTTGCTTAGCCATTCCGGCTTTGAAATCCGCGCATGAACTCCGCTAACGCTTGTACGCTTTCCAGAGGAACGGCATTGTAGATCGAAGCTCTTAAGCCGCCTACGCTGCGATGCCCTTTCAAGCCGACGAAGCCGTTAGCTTCCGATTCTTTAACGAATTTCTTCTCCAGCTCTTCGTTCGCAAGCGTGAAAGTAACGTTCATCAAAGAACGGCTGCCCGCTTCCGCGAATCCGCGGTAGAACCCGTTGCTGCCGTCGATCGCATCGTAGATCAGCTTAGCTTTCTCGCGGTTACGAGCTTCCATTCCCGCAGCTCCGCCGTTCGCTTTAATCCACTTCAGCACTTCGTTCATCATGTAGATCGCGAACGTAGGAGGCGTATTGTACAACGAATCCGCCTTCGCATGCGTGTCGTAACGAAGCATGGTCGGTACTGGAACGGATGGCTTGACGATGAGATCCTCGCGAATGATGACGATCGTTACACCGGAAGGCCCCAGGTTTTTCTGGGCTCCGGCGTAGATAACGCCGAATTTGGAAACGTCGATCGGACGGCTTAAAATGTCGCTCGACATGTCGCCGATCAGAGTCACGCTGCCCGTGTCGGGAAATTCCGTCCACTGCGTCCCTTCGATCGTTTCGTTGGAAGTTAAATGCAAATACGCAACGTCGGACGAATAGTTCAATTCGCTGATCGCGGGAATCCGCTTATAAGAATCGGCCTCCGAAGAAGCGGCGATCGTCGTTTCGCCGAACAGTTTGGCTTCTTGAATCGCTTTCGTCGCCCAGCTGCCCGTCGAGACGTAAGCAGCCGAAGTTCCCGGACCGCGGAGGTTCAAAGGAATCATGGCGAATTGCGTGCTCGCTCCGCCTTGGACGAACAATACTTTGTAATTATCCGGAATCGCAAGCAATTCCCGAAGCAGATTTACGGCTTCGAAATGGACTTTCTCGTAAACGGCGCCCCGATGGGACATCTCCATGAGAGACATTCCGCTATTCTCGAATTCGACGAATTGCTCTTGGGCTTTCTGCAGTACGTCTAACGGCAACGCCGCTGGACCGGCATTGAAATTATAAGCGCGGTTAGCCATCTTGTCCCCACCTTAATTAAATTCATAATAGGCTTATCATATCAAAGCTTTGCGCCGAAGAGCAACCATTATCACACCATATTTCTCACGATTGTGACTTATTTCCGAACGAAAGCGGTATCATGCCTAAGAAATTTTCGTCTTTTTCTTTTCCTCGTGTTTGATCGCCGGAATTTTGATTTGTACCGTCGTGCCGATGCCTTTTCTGCTGTAGATTTTGACTCCGTAATGTTGTCCATAATAAAGCTTAATCCGTTCGTTAACGTTATGAACGCCATACCCGACCTTGGCGTCTTCCGTGTCCTCGAAAAGCCTAGCGATGGCTTGAGAGGACATGCCGACCCCGTCGTCGATAATTTGGAACACGACCAGATCTCGTTCGAGTGTCCCCGTAATGCGAATGTGGATCCGATCCCCGCACCAAGCATGCTTCAAGCAATTCTCGACGAAAGGCTGAAGAATCAGCTTTAACGTATCGAACCGAACGATATCGACGGAAATATCGCACTGCACCTGCATCCGTTCGCCGAACTTCACCTGTTGGATATCCAGATAAGCTTGAATCAATTCCAACTCTTTCAGAATCGAAATATTCGCGCGCCCGTCATTCAAGGATAACCGATAAAACTTCGCCAAATTCATGACCATTTGATGCTGAGTGTCCACTTCGCCGAACTTGGCCAACCTGCTGATCGAAGATAACGTGTTGAACAGGAAATGCGGATTGATCTGAGCTTGCAGCGTCTCCAGCTCCGCTTCCGTCTTGCGAAGATTCGTCATGTAGACTTCCCTGATCAAACCGCCGATATTGTGTCCCATATCGTTTAATGCCGAGGAGATCCTAGTAAACTCGTCGTTTCCTTTGAACAGAATACGTTTGTGGAATTCGCCTTCTTGAAATGAATCCAGAACGGATACGATTTTCGATACCCGTTTGGAGAAAAATCTGGAGATCAAAAAACCGGCAACCGAAAAAATGGCGAAACAGGCTAAACATATCAGAAGGGTCAGCGTTTTTACCTTGTCCGTATCTCCGTCCGTCAGTTCGGTCGGTACGAGGGCGATCAGACTCCAGTTCAAATCGGGCAAATTTTGCTGAATGACCAGATGATCCTTCGAGCTGGCATCCGTCCACGCTTCCCCCGTCCGCCATCCCGGCGATCCGGACGAGCTTAATATTCGTTTGTCTTGATCCGCAACGAAAATCGTCGTGCCTTCCCCGATTTTCTGAAAATCTATGCTTTCGAATAAATCCGTCAAATACACGCTGATCCGAAGAAATCCGATTTCTTTCATATCCGATTGGCTAATGTCTACAACTCTTCTAAGCAAGGATATCCGGCCGTATTTTCCGTCGTCCTCGATTCTGTTCCATTGCATCGTATTCCCGTAGTTTTCCGGGGGAAACCGCTTATACCATTCCTTCTCGGCAATTCGCGTGATGTGATACCACTCTAATACTTGCGGATGGGTAACCAGCGGATCCGATGATCCCCACAGGTTGTATATTTCGTTAAAGGTCTCGTTATGAAAGTAAAAAGACAGCCAAACTTTGCTTTCCGTCGTTTCGATCGCCGTTCGAAACTTAGGCAGCATATATTTTTTGGTCGCCTCGTAATTGACCCACCCCATTTCGTAATGATGGAGGTGAGACGCCAGCCGGTCGTCGAAATAGAGCAAATCGGAAATGCGTTCGATATTTTCCATCTTGTAACGGATGTTGTCTTTCATTTGTTGAAGCGTTCCTTGTATATTAGATCGGGTTTGTTTGCGCATCGATTCGACGAAAACCGAATTCGCGATATAGCCAACCAGAAGGACCGGAATGATAATAAACACGGAATAGGAAAGCATGAGCTTGTATCCGAAAGGCATATACTTCCTTGCTGTCTTGTCTCTCATCCTCGACCCGCACCTTCCACTCGCCTTTTATGATTTTCTCCGGTATTCCAGCGGCGTCATTCCGATTGTTTCCCTGAATTGTCGACTGAAGTATGGCAAATATCGGTAACCGACCCTATCCGCCACTTCATAAATTTTGAGCTTCGAGCTCTTCAGCAGCCGTTGCGCCTTCTCCATCCGAAGCGCGATAATATAGTCGCTGAAATTTTGGCCCGTTTCCTCTTTGAATAGCACGCCTAAGTAGTTGGGCGAGAACGAGAATTGGTCCGCAACCTCGCGCAACGTAATATTGTCCTGCAACCGATCGCTGACGCTAGCGATAATGGCTTGGATAAGCTTCCCGTTCTTCGTATGTTTTTTCGAATTCAACATTTCGGATATTTCGAATACGCGATATCGCAACCATTTATGAATATCGTCGATCGTTTCGAATTGCAGCAAGATGTCCAGGTTCTTGAGTTCCATTCCTAACAGCTTGAAGAGGTCTTCGTTATTGGCCCGTAAATAATCGTTCAGCTTCATGACCAAGTACATGGCAAAATTGTGGATCGTAATTCTGGAGCCCATTCTCGAAGTAATCTGGAATAGTCCGGACAATTCGTCGTGAATGCGCACCAGATCATAATTCGACATGGCGATCAGCATCGCTTCCAAGCGCTCGTCCAGGCTTTTGATATCCTGTATCTCATGGCTTCCCACTTTGTCGTAGCGGATCAGTTTCCCTTTGCCCCTGAACATTTTGGAATCGATCGCCTCAACGGCTTGGCCATAAGAGACATATATCTCCGATAATCCGTCCACCGCTCCGCCTAACCCGATCGTAATCGTAAAGGGGAACATCGTCTTGATGTCCGCGACCACTTCATTCAGCGCATGAAGCGCTACGTTCCCGTCCAGCAGCAACGCGGTCCTCTGCTTCGTGATTCTACATACGTGAGCAATGCCGTTTCGCTTGAAAGACTCCGCTAGCTCCTCGTAGTACCAGCTCAGCATCTTCTTCCGTTTGTCGTCTTCGTACGGATTCAACTTCCAAAAATAATCGTCGATCTCCACCAGAGCAACCCTCGCCGGCCAATCGAGACTGTCCAATTGATATTCCTTCTCCAGCCATTCCGAAGCATTGCTGTCGCTAGGGCCATCCAGCAGCTGCATCAGATACTCGTTCTTAACGATGGGAACCATTTGCTTGTAAGCCTCTTCCGTATCCCGTACTTTCTTCTTCCGATTCAGGTCCAGACACAGCTTATTTAAGGATTCTATCAGTTCCTTATCATCCATTGGCTTAAGCACGTATCCGTGCGCGTTCAGCGAGATCGCTTGTTTGACATAGTTAAAATCCTGGTGCCCGCTTACGAAAATAATTCTAAGGTTCTCTTGCTTCTCCAACGCTTTCTTCGCAAGCTCCAACCCTGACATATTCGGCATGCGGATGTCCGTCACGAGGATATCGATATGCTCTCTTTCGATCACTTCGCAAGCCGCGAAACCGTTGTTCACCGCTTCGACGACCTCCAAGCCCATCTCTTGCCATGGAATGAATTTACGCATCCCTTCAAGGTCTAATACTTCATCATCCGCGAGCAGCACTTTATACAACGTTCTCACTCCCTGCATAAATGAACATTGGCAAGGAAGGTATACCGTGAAGTATACCCTCCTTGCCTATATGTTTTATGATGACTTAGTTTCCTTGCATTTTCTTCATGTTAGCCTGCCAAGCTTCCGTTTGATAATCCAATTGCTTCTGGTAGCCTACGGCGAACGCTTTTTCATTCGCTTCGTCGAGAATTTTCAGAACTTCTTGATCGTTTTTCGCGTACAATGCTTTTGCTCTGTATTCGTCGAAAATATCTTCTACGGCTTGAGTAGCAATACCGGCTTCGGAATCTTTGGAAGGAAGCATGTTTACGGAATATTCCGTAGCATCGGCTTGCGTTTTCCAAGTGACTTCGTATTGGTAATGCGTATTCCAGTTGCGTTGCTCCATCGGCAACGTCGATTCGTATTTCGCTTTCGTCGTGTCGAGGAATACCGTGTTGCCATTCCAGAAAATATTGTTGGAATCGGCTTGAAGTTTAGCAAGCCCTTCTTTGTCCGACGTATATTTCTCGGTGAATTTCGGTGTAATTCCATCTTCCTCAAGCCCGCTCCAATATCCGCCTTCAGGTCCCCACATCAGAACGCGTTGGCCTTCGGGTCCCGTGTACCAGTCAAGGAACGCGAAGATCGCTTCGGGATTTTCGGCAGCTTTCGTAATGACGCTTACGTTCCATCCGAGTTTGCTATACGTTCCAGGGAAAATTTTGTTCTTATCTAAACCGGGCTTAGCGATCGGCCATGTGACGAAGTAACCGGCGTCCGGATCGTTTTTGGCGAGAATGCCGTCTCCTTCGGCCGCAAAGTCGGTCGGGCTTGAGCTGGCGTACACGGCGACTTTGCCGTTCAATACTTTCTCTTTGACTTGGTCGCGCGTTTGCGTCAAAGCGTCTTGCGTCATCAACTTCTCGCGGAACAGTTTAGCGGCATACTGCATGGATTCGCGGAATGTCGGATCTTCGAAGATCGAGCTCATCTTGCCGTCTTTAGGAACGGAGCGGTTACCGACCCAACGGTTCAATGCGCCTTCTTTGAAGGCGGTGTATAGAACATCCAACCCTTGACCGTCGATAACTAGCTCAGGCTCGAATGGAGTTACGTCATTGTACTTGGCTTTAACCGCTTTAAGGTATTCGTACAAGTCGTCGGTCGTTTCCAATTTAGGGGAACCAAGCTCTTTGTAAATTTTCTTGTTCACGACGTAACCTGCGTTGCCGTTCGGTTGGTTCGTGTACCAGTTCGGGAATTGATACAGCTTGCCGTCATCGCTGCGGAGCATGTTGATCGCTTCCGTGCTCAGCCATTTTTTCAAGTTCGGGTACTTATCTATATAATCGTCGAACGGTACGAGCATATCCGATTCGATAAGCAATTTGATATCCGCGGAATGGCGATCCGCCCAAATAACGTCCGGAAGATCGTTGGATGCCATCATCGTATTCAACTTTTGCTTAGCATTGTTTGCGGATTGAACTGCCGTGATATTCACCTTTTTGTTTTCTTTGATCCACTTGGAGGCTGCATCCTCGCCCCATTTCGGCATCGAATACCAATCGTAGTGTCCATAGAAGCTGAATTCAAGAGGTTCTTTGCCGACTTCGTAAATGTCTGCCGAAGCGTTCTCGGTTTCGGCCGAAGCCGATTCGCTGCTGCTAGCCGATGGCGTGCTGCTATTGCTAGGCGAAGCCTCCTTCCCCCCATTGTTGTTTTTACCGGCGCAACCGGCTAAGACAACGGTTAAGACCACTAGGATTGCAACTGAAACGAGCAAAGCTTTTTTCGTGTTTCTCATTTTCTGAATGCCCCTTCCTTTTTGAGTATAATCTATGTTTAAAGCAAATTGCTCTAAACTCGGGAGACAATCCTCTTACTCCTTCAGCGATCCTACCAATACGCCTTTGACGAAATATCTTTGCAGGAACGGATAGACGCAGACGATCGGAAGCGTGGCCACCATCATAATCGCCATCGACAACGATTTGCTCGTAATGGTTTGCATTTTGCCTAGTATGGCCTGCGAAGCCGTATCTAGCGCCGACGTGTTCGCCGTGATTACGTTCGTGTTAAGAACCTGCTGGAGAAGCGTCTGAATCGGGATCAATTTCTCGTTGGTAATATAGATACTAGGCAAGAACCATTCATTCCAATGGTATACCGCCGTGAAAAGCGCCAAAGTCGCGATAACGGGACCGGATAGCGGAAGGACGATTCGGAAATACGTTCCCCAGTTGCCGCAGCCGTCGATCTTGGCCGACTCCTGCAAGCCGTCCGGCAAGCCGTTGAAAAATGTCCTGAAGATGATCATGTTCCAAACGCTAATTAATGAAGGAATAATGTATACCCAGAACGAATTGTCCAGCCCGATCCCGCGAATGAGCAAATAAGTCGGAATCAAACCGCCGCCGAAATACATCGTAATGATACAGACGACCATGTAAAAATTGCGGCCGATCAGCTCTTTTTTGGTCATGCCGTATGCGAGTATCGAAGTTGCCAGTATAGAGGTAATCGTTCCGATTATCGTACGCAGGATAGTAATCGTGAACGCCCCAACCAATCTGTCGTCTTCGAACACGGTCTTGTAGTTTTCCCATGTCCATGCCCTCGGCCAGAACGTTACTCCCCCCAGCGCGGTATCTTTGCCCTCGTTGAAAGAGATCACCAATGCGTTCCAAAAGGGATAAAAGGTCGTAAAAGCCAGTAATGCCAACAGGATATAAATGACGATGACCATCGTGCGGTCGCCGTAACCAAGTCTTCTCATGGCCGTCCACGCATCCTTCCGTAAAATTGGCGCATTACCATAAGCTGTTGCCGGATCGACGGGCCAAATAGTTCGCCATAATCAACATCCCTACGCTTATAAGCGCTTTGAATAATCCGATTGCGGTCGCGTATGCGTATCTTCCGTTCTGGATCCCGGTGCGGTATACGTACGTATCCAACACGTCCGTCACTTCTCTTAGCAACGGATTGACCCCGAGCAGCAAGATATCTTCGAAGCCGGCGTTTAACAGGTTCCCCATTGCCAAGATCATGAAAATAATAACGACAGGCATAATCGACGGCAAAGTAATCAGAAACATTTGCTTGAGCTTGCTTGCCCCATCCATCTCGGCCGCTTCGTACATGTGCGGATCGACTCCCGCAATCGCCGCCAGATAAACGATGGAGGCAAATCCGATGTCTTTCCATACGTTCGCCGTAATGAGGATTGTCCAGAAATACTCCGGAATGGACAGGAAGTTAATCGGTTCATCGATCAGGTTTGCCTTCTCCAGAGCGATATTGACGCTGCCGTTGTCCGTAGCCAGCATCGAAGTGAAGAAACCCGCCACGATGACCCAAGACAAGAAATAAGGCAAGTAACTGACCGTTTGCACTAATCTTTTGAAGAACATATTTTTTACTTCGTTTAACATCAGCGCCAATAAGATAGGTGCCGGAAATCCGATCAGAAATTTCAAGAGACTCACGATCACCGTATTGCGCATAACTCTGGCGAAATCGGGACTATTGAAGAACTGCTCGAAATACTTGAATCCGACCCACGGGCTAGCCGAGAACCCCTTGATGATGTTGTAGTCCTTGAATGCCGTCAAAACCCCGTACATCGGAATGTAGCTGAAGACGAAAATAACCATCAGCGCCGGAATGACCATTAGTTGGATATCCCATTGCCTCAGGAACCGCACGAATGTTCGACTCGACTTCTTCTTCGGTGCGACATCTTTGTTAAGCGTAAGCTGCGCCATTCCCACCCCTCCTGCTGCCAAAGCTTCATGTCTATATTCTAAGAGGATGTAAGCGCTATTAAAATTTGCATCATCAACTAAAAATGATACTTTTCAAATGTCTTTTATAAAAAGACGCGAAAAAAAGCCTTTCACCCGGGATGGATGAAAGGCTTTTTGATATTCGATAGTATGTCGATCAATTAGCAATCGAAGTAGAGGCCATACTCGTGCGGATGAATGCGGATAGCTACCGATTTCGCTTCAGCGCGTTTCACGCTCACGTAGTTCTCGATAAATTCTTTCGTGAATACGCCGCCTTCAGTCAAGAACTCGTTGTCGGCTTCCAGAGCGTCAAGCGCTTCGTCCAATGTACCTGGAACGCTGCGGATTTCTTTCTTCTGCTCATCGGAAAGCTCGTAGATGTTCGTGTCGAAAGGTCCATAGCCAAGCGCGGATGGATCGATTTTGCGTTTGATTCCGTCCAAACCGGCCATCAGCATCGCTGCGAAAGCAAGGTAAGGGTTAGCCGTGGAATCCGGCGTACGGAACTCGATACGGCAGCCTTTAGGAGTAACCGCCGCAACAGGGATACGAACCGCTGCGGAACGGTTGCCTTTGGAATAAACCAAGTTAACCGGCGCTTCGTAACCAGGAACCAGACGTTTGAACGAGTTCGTGGACGGGTTCGTGATCGCGATCAAAGCGGGAGCATGGTGAAGAATACCGCCGATGTAGTGCAACGCCATTTGGCTCAAGTTAGCGTATGCGCCTTTTTCGTAGAACAAAGGCTCGCTGCCGTTGAAAATGGACGAGTGAACGTGCATCCCGCTGCCATTATCGCCGAACAAAGGTTTTGGCATGAATGTTGCGACTTTGCCGTATTGGCGAGCAACGTTATGCACGATATATTTGTATTTCATCAAGTTATCAGCCGTAGTCGTCAACGTATCAAACCGGAAGTTGATTTCCGCTTGGCCCGCAGTAGCTACCTCGTGGTGATGACGCTCAATGCGAAGACCGGCTTCTTGCATCAGGCGAACCATTTCGCTACGGATATCTTGTTGGGAATCGACGGGAGCAACCGGAACGTATCCGCCTTTTACGCCTACTTTGAAACCAAGGTTTCCGCCTTCTTCTTTACGGTTCGTGTTCCAAGCCGCTTCTTCGGAATCTACATAGAAGGAAGAAGAATTCATCGTGGATTCGTAACGAACGTCGTCAAAGATGAAAAATTCGGATTCAGGAGCGAAGAACGCAGTCGTGCCTACTCCGGTAGTTTGCAAATATTCTTCAGCCTTATGCGCGATCGAGCGAGGATCACGCTCGTAACGCGCGCCATCAGGCGTATGGATGTTAGAAACAATGATTAATGTCGAATGAGCCGTGAAAGGATCTACATATGCCGTATTCGTATCCGGCATCATAACCATATCGGATTCTTCGATACCACGGAAACCCGTGATGGAGGAACCGTCGAATGCTACCCCGTTAACGAACGTTTCCGCATCGACTTCGGTAGCCGGCAAAGTAATGTGATGAGCGCGACCAGCAAGGTCGATAAAACGGAAATCAACGAACTCGATGTTTTTTTCCTTGATCAAATCCAAAACTTGTTGTACTGACATTTTGAATTTCCTCCCCATTTCCGAACATTAAGTGTGTGAAACCGATCTATTGTTCAAGTTTTCACCGAACTTATGAAGTTATTATAAAACTCTCCTATATGAGCGTCAATACTTATGTAAGGTATTTTTTGCGGTTGTGTGAGCATTGCTCACAACTTCAACAAATGTACATAATTACATTCCTCCATTTCACTCGCAATATCTTCCATGCGTTCCTCTTGTACACACCGTGTCCCTCTAGCATTGAATGCGCTTACGTCCAATCCACCCTTAAAACCTGACATGGCTGTCCTTGCTAATCCATTAGCTATTCATAAATGTCCTAGGCTTACATTTGTTCTTCAGATCTTAGTTAGTTAAGGAAATTCGCCCAGAATCCGAACAAATCAAAAAAAATCACATCGCCGCCGACGGTTTTCCGTCCAAGCATGCGATGTGATTTATTTCGTCTATTTAATCCATGTGGCAAACGCTTCTGCCGGCGCTTTCTCCGTATCGAACTTCTTGCCGAGAAGCGGCGCAAGCTGCTCCAGTTCCTTGAGCAAGTTCGCGAACTGATCCGGGAACAGGGATTGCACGCCGTCGCCGGTAGCCGAATTGTCCGGATCGGTATGCATCTCGATGATCAAGCCGTTCGCCCCCGCGGCTAGCGATGCTTTCGTCATCGTCTCGACCAATTCCCTGCGACCCGTCGCATGGCTAGGATCCGCGATGACCGGAAGATGCGACAATTGCTGGATAACCGGAATGGCGGTTAAGTCGAACGTGTTTCGGGTATACGTTTCGAACGTGCGAATTCCCCGCTCGCATAGCATAACATTAGGATTGCCGCCCGCCAGAATGTATTCCGCCGCATTCAACCACTCATCGTACGTCGCGCTGAAACCGCGTTTGAGCAATACCGGATTCTTGATCGTGCCTAGCTTGCGAAGCAGGTCGAAGTTCTGCATGTTACGCGTGCCGACTTGCATGATATCCGCGTACTCGGCGCATACGTCGACGAACTCCGGAGCCATGACTTCGGTAATCGTAAGCAAGCCGTATTTCTCGCCCGCTTCCTTCATCCATTTCAGGCCTTCCACTCCGATCCCTTGGAAGCTGTACGGACCCGTGCGGGGCTTGAACGCGCCTCCTCGAAGCACCTGTCCGCCCGCCGATTTCACCAACCTTGCGATCTCGTCGATCTGCTCGGGCGTTTCCACCGCGCAAGGTCCGCCCATTACGACCAGGTTATCTCCGCCGATCTTTACGCCCTTCACTTCGATGATCGTGTCGTCCGGGTGGAAATCCCGGCTAGCGAGTTTATACGATTTGGAAATCTTGATTACGTTCTCTACGCCTTTCATCGAACGGACATGTTCGGCGAGCGTTGGCTCCGCTTTGCCGATGATTCCGATGACGGTACGATCCGTTCCGCGCGACACGTGCGCTTGGACGCCGGATTGTTCGATATAACGGACGATTTCCGCGATGCGGTCGTCTGTAATTTGAGGGGAAGTAATAACGATCATGACATTCACTCTCCTGAATGATTTAACGCGTATACGCTGTGACGCTTATACGCTTTTAAGCACTAAAGTAAATATAGATGAAAAAAAGTCCACTGTCAACCCCGCAAAATCGTTTTGCGAATCGGTTGGCCTTGGACATTTTTACCTACAAACGACTAAATTCTAGCTTCAAGCTTCGCTCTGTTTAGTTTCTTCTTGTCTTTACGCTTCGCCTTGTACGTATCCAAACTGTATTTGATCGGGAAATAACAAAGCATTCCCAGAATCGCCCCATCCACCATTCCGCCGACGATCAGCTTTAGGTTCGTCAACAACAAATGATTGAACCATTCGGGAACGACCGGAATATGGAAGCTGAGATGCTTCGGAAGAATCCAACCGCCTACTTTGGAATTCGGGTACATCATCGGAATGTAGATGATTTTACCCACGACGAATCCGATCAAAGCTGCAGGCAAGTTTCCCTTGAGTAAATAGCACAGCGGAAAAATAAGCACGAATGCGAACCCCAACGTAGGCAGAGTAAACATTTCGATTGCAAGCCCGATTGCGAAGCCCATCGCGACAATGGAGGCACCGCCCTTTGCCCGGATCAACATCATATATTTGAATTTCAGCCAACGCGGTATTTGTTGAAGTCGATGCATGGGAAGCTCCTTCCAAGGATGACGGAAGCAAGTCCGCTTAGAAGCCGTTCAAAAAAATCATCTTGCGATCAAGAAGAACTCTAGGCTTGGACTTCCGCTGCCTTCATTTTTACGTTAGGCAACAATTTATTCGGATTAACGGTACGTTTAATCGGCCAAGTATCCGGGTTGTCGGAATCGAATTGCTCCAAATAAGCGATCACTTCCTTGGTCAGTGCGGTCGGAGTCGACGCTCCCGATGTCACGGCAACCCGTTCAAGCCCTTGCAGCCATTCTTGCTTAATCTCGGATACGTCCGCTACGCGGTAAGCGGGGACCCCGGCGATCTCTTGCGAAACTTGGGCTAGACGGTTGGAGTTATTGCTTCGAGGATCGCCTACGACGATGCATAACTGGGCTTCTCCCGCTTGATCCGCTACCGCTTCTTGACGAACCTGTGTCGCTAGGCAAATTTCGTTATGAATCTCGGCAGTCGGGAAGGCGGCAAGCAATAAGGCCATGAGATGCTTAATGTCCCATTGGGACATCGTAGTTTGGTTCGTGATAATGATCCGTTCCGTGGCGAGGTTCAATTTCTCGATATCTTCTTCTCGCTCGATAAGATGTACGTTGCCGGGAGCGATTCCGATCGCGCCCTCGGGTTCCGGGTGATTTTTCTTGCCGATATAGATAACCTCGTAGCCTTCGCCAACCTTCTCCCTGATCAAGTCATGGGTCTTGGTTACGTCCGGGCACGTGGCGTCCACTAACGTTAATCCCTTTTCCTTCGCTCTCCTGCGAACTTCGGGCGATACGCCGTGCGCGGTGAAGATAACGGTACCCTGCTCGATCTGCTCCAATATTTCCAGCCGATCATTCCCGTCAAGCGTAATGATCCCTTCGTCTTTGAAAGCTTCCGTTACATGACTATTATGAACAATCATTCCCAATATATAAATAGGCCTTGGAAGGTCTAAGTTACGCGCGGTCTGCAGGGCAAGCACCATTGCATCCACAACGCCGTAACAATAGCCTCTCGGGGAAATTTTCACGACTTCCATAATCAACGCCCGCTTTCTCGCCCATGATGCGTTTTCCTTCTCCGAGTTCGATGGACGTAACGACTCTCTTCCTATTATAACTTATTAACGTTACCGGGAAAAGGCGACGCGAATAGCGGAAGGCGGCAACACGGATTCTAGCACCGGTGTTGACGCCTTCTACTGAATTAATCCGATAATCGTTTATCTTTGATTGCCAAAATCGGCAGCCATATCGTAAATACCGTGCCTTCTCCAAGCTGCGTTCTGACTTCGAACCTGGCGTGATGCATATCCGCTATCCATTTTGCGATAGATAATCCCAGACCGGTTCCCGATGTTTCGCCTCGAGACACGTCTACGCGGTAGAACCGTTCGAAAATGTGAGGCACTTCCTCGGCATGGATGCCGATCCCGGTGTCCGCTACCGATAAGCCTACGAATCCGTCAGCTTGGGACGCGTACAATCGAACGGTTCCATGAGGCGTGTACTTGAATC
Source organism: Cohnella cholangitidis (assembly GCF_014107495.1). Taxonomy (GTDB): domain Bacteria; phylum Bacillota; class Bacilli; order Paenibacillales; family Paenibacillaceae; genus Cohnella; species Cohnella cholangitidis. Next base: position 4,740,103 of record NZ_CP041969.1, on the reverse strand, counting down.
CATTCTCGATTAGGATGAACAATAATTGAAGCAAGTAATCGCGATTCCCCCGTACTTCCACTCCGTTCAGCGCCTCAAACGGTCCTGCCACCCACTCCGCTTTGCGCGGAAGGAATCCGGCTCGGCGAGAAGCTTCCTCCGCCAACGGTTGCAAAGGCACGTTCTCCATCTCCATCACGTACCCCGCATCGGCTCTAGCCAAGGACAAAAGATCGTTAACCAAGCCGCTCATCCGCCGGGCTTCGTCGGCTATATCCCGAATGGACTCCAGAGACATCGTCTGCTTATCCATCGCGGACAACGCGGAATGCTCGACTTGACCCGTCGGTCCGCGCAAGTCGTTCTCCCATATTTTCTCCAACAGATCCACGTTCCCGCGTATAGTCGTCAGCGGGGTTCGCAGCTCATGCGATGCATCGGATACGAACCTTCTTTGCGCGGCGTTGGAGTCCTCCAAATTTTTGTACGCCCGCTCAAGGCCGGATAACATCCCGTTAAGCGTATCCGTCAGACGCCCGATCTCGTCATTCGGCGTCTCCCGCGGAATTCTCAAGCTAAGCTGAGACCCGCTCTGGATTCGTTCCGCCGCCTCCGTTACCCGATTGATCGGCATTAACGCTTTGCGGGACAAGAACATGCCAAGGAAAAACGCGGCTATTACTCCGGCAACGCCGGAAAACCACAAAATGTTTCTTAGTTGGGTTAGAAACTGTTCTTCACGCCCCGTAAATGCCCCGACTTGAAGCAGTCCGACAACGTTTTTATCGTACAGCAACGATTTCTCCAGAATAAGGAACGGAGCTCCGTTCACTTCCTTGGACACGAACCGGTAGTTCGGATCAGCCTCGTCTTGCCTTGGAAAAGGGAAAGTCAGCTCGTCTCTCCTCTGGCTCGGAAACATATTATCCGTCTTCTGATCGACCGTTCCCGTAACGGTTTGAGTATAGTTGACCAATTGAATATAGATGCTGTTGTAATCAATCCCCCGCGGAACAATTCCTCGAAGATTGATATTAGCCGTTAGAGATACATCCGTATTCGCGGCGATCCTCTTCATATTGTCCTTGAGCTCGGACATCGTGTTATTCTGAACCACGCCATAGATAATAACCCCGAAAGCAACCAAAGCTACCGCAAGCAAACCGGAATACCATAATGTTAGCCGCAGCCGGATGGACATGCTAGCCTTCTCCCTTCAGAACGTATCCGGCGCCTCTAACGGTCTGGATCAGTCTTTTCTCCCCGTTCTCCTCCAACTTCTGCCTCAGCATGGCCACATATACCTCTAGCACGTTGGATTCCCCGCTGTAATCGTATCCCCAGATGCGTTCCATAATGAGATCTCTCGATAACACTCTTTTCGGATTCTGCATGAATAGATGCAGCAAATCGAACTCCTTCGCGGTCAGATCGATTCTCCGGTCTCCTCTAAGCGTCTCCCTGCCATCGACGTCGAGCAGCAGATCCTCGTAACGAAAATGCCCGCTTTCCTCCGACTTCTCCGGACGCCTTCTCAACAGCGCGCGAACGCGGGCCATCAACTCTTCCAGGGCGAACGGTTTCACCAAATAGTCGTCCGCTCCCAAGTCGAGCCCTTTCACGCGATCCGTCACCTCGTCCTTGGCCGTGAGCAGAAGTATCGGGGATTCGATTCCCGCTTCCCGCACTCTTCTGCACACTTCCCAACCGTCCATCTTCGGCATCATGACATCGAGAATAACAAGGTCGACTTGCCGTTGGTTAAGCAGCTTCAATCCTTCCGCGCCGTCGGGCGCGGTCGTAATTTCATATCCTTCGAAAGCTAAGCTGCGGCGCAACAGAGCGGTAATTTTCTCATCATCGTCGATCACAGCAATATGGGGTCTCATCCGACATGGCCTCCTCTAGCCCAAAAAAGCGGGACAACCTCTTTCCGGTTTCCCGCTCCTCATGGTCTTATCCTCAAACCGTATTCGTTTATTCTTGAGTGTTATATTCGTTCTTATTGCCGATCTCGACGTTGATCTCGATTTTCTTATCTCCGCGCAATACGTCGAGCTTCACTTTATCGCCGACCGCTTTCTTTTGGATGGCCGCGATCAGTTCTTCTTTGTTTTTATACGACTTGCCGTCCATGCCCGTAATGACGTCATATTGCCGCAAGTCCGCTTTGTAAGCAGGGCTATTGAACAGCACTTCCCGTACGAACGCGCCCGTTACGCTCTTATCGAGCCCCAAACGCTGAGCGATGTCCTCGTTCACGTCCATGAGCGTCGCCCCGATGAACGGTGCCGGCTTTTGCGGAATTTTCGTATTGTTCTTCAGGTTATCCAGCACTTCCGTAATCGTGCTGGTCGGAATCGCAAATCCGATACCTTGAGCTTGGGAGCTGACCGCCGTATTGATCCCGATGACCTCTCCCTTCAGATTAAGGAGCGGACCGCCGGAGTTGCCCGGATTAATCGAAGCGTCCGTTTGCAAGAGATGTTCGTAGTTCCGCGTGCCGTTCGCGTCCGGAATACTGATCTCGCGCTCGTTGGAGCTAAGCACGCCTACCGTGATCGTATGCTCGAAACCGTAAGGATTTCCGATCGCCACAACCCAATCTCCCATGTTCAAGCTGCTGGAATCGCCTAGCTTCAGAGTAGGGAAATTATTGCCTTCGATTTTCAATACCGCCAGATCCAACTCGTAGCTGGATCCGAGAAGTTTAGCCGTGTAGGCTTTCTCATGGCCTTCGATGGTCACCTTAATCTCGCTCGCTCCGGCGATAACGTGTTGATTGGTCAAGATATATCCCGTCGAGTCGAAAATGAATCCCGATCCCATCCCGCTCGGTTGCAGCTCGCCTTGGTTGCCGCTTTCCCCGCCGTTGTTGCCGCCTCCGAAATCATCCCCGAAAAATTGGCGGAAAAAATCGTCGTCGAACATGCTGCCTCCGTTGTTTTGTTGCGCGGCCGCGTACGTCTCGATCTTCACGACGGCCGGAGAGGATTGTTCGAAAATTTTGGCGATGTTGTTCGGGCGAACGACATCCTCGGAGTTGCCTACCGAGTTGCTCACGGGTTTGGCATCGACCGCGGCATTCTGGGACTGCGAGGATCCGCCGAGCAATTCTGACGAGAACCAATTCTGCCGGTCAGCCGTGAACATTAAAGCCCCGACAGCGACAACCCCGACCAAGAACGAAGCGAATATCGCGCGAAACGACGTTCGTTTCGGAGGTTTAGCCCCCCAGTCATTGCGAGCCGGACCGCCGGATACGGTGAATGGGCGATACTCCTTCGTCGTTGTCGGAGTGACGTCCAGCGTCTTCGATTGCTCGGAATGCTGTTGCAGCTCGTTATCGCTATGAGCTTGGCTCTGGCCGAAAGGGCCGAATGTATACGGCTCGGACTCCCTGCGTACATCCGCATAAGGGTCGTCCCGTTTCTCCGGATCATATGTTAGGCCTTGCTCTTCCGGTTTTTTGTATTGATCATCCATTTTGATATGCCTCCTCGCACCGCGTTCTTCGGCGCCGTTCTGAACTTCATATCCGTATATTAAACGAGTTTCCTTAAAACTATCTTAAACGTTAATGAAGACGAAGTAAAAGCCCGCAAAAAAAATCGCGCCTTGATAAAAATAAAGAAACGGCACTTGGCGTGCCGTTCGAATGTCCTCATGCCGGGTATATGGCCTCTACTTCTTGCAGTTTCCGTTTGGCTTGCTCGATCCATTTGGAATCGACTTCGGCATCGGCATCCAGCGGATCGGAGAATTGATCGATTAGCGCTCCGAGCGCCCTTGGCTGGGCTTCCCGGTCTGACCCTTCATTATAAACGTGTTTAAGGACGTACGGTTGTCCGAACTGAATTTCCGTACTCACCTCTCCGGCTTCGCTGTCCAAATTGCCGGCCGTCACCTCGAAGGGGAGCCTTAGCCAGACTTTGTTCGCTTCATCCAAAGCGCAGTCAAAGGAGCCGTGGTCGTAATCCCAATTGCCGCCGAGGGTGAATCCATGATCCAGCAGCGCGTTTCTCGAGACTTCGTAGTCCTGAACCTGCGACGTTAAGGAAGAAGAAAGGGTATGCACTTGGGGGATCCCCTTTTTTTATATAGTAAGCGTCCGATAAGATGGACTTTTCGAACAACCTTCTATAGGGTATCCCATTCGTTGCCCTTTATCCTTCTTTAACCCATCCTTTGCGGTGCGCGTATATAGCAAGCTGCGTCCGATCTTCCAATTCGCATTTCATCAGAAGGTTGCTGACATGCGTCTTCACGGTTTTGATGCTGATATGCAGCTCGTCGCTAATGTCCTTATTATTAAGGCCCTCGGCAATCAAGAGCAGAACTTCGCGCTCCCTCTCCGTCAATCCCTCAACCTCGTGGCTCGCCGAGCGTTTGCGAAGTCCGCGGGTCAAAGCTTGGGATACGTCGGAACTCATGACGGGCATGTTTTTGATGGCTCCTTGCATCGCGTAGATCAATTCATCCGCCGATACGGTTTTCAACACATAGCTGACCGCTCCCGCTTCGATAGCCTCAACGACTTTCTCGTCTTCCAAGAAACTTGTAAGAATAATGATCCTTAACTCCGGATATCGGCTAAGCAATTCGCGCGTCGTTTGGACTCCGTCCATATCGGGCATCATTAAATCCATCAGCACGATTTGCGGCAATTGCCCGTCGTATCCTCCGCGGCCGAGCTTCTCTAACGCGTCTTTCCCTCCGCTAGCTTCCCCGATAACTTCAAACCTGGAATCAAGCATCAAATAAGTACGCAAACCCATTCGAACCATTTCGTGGTCGTCGACAATAAGTACTTTCCATGGAGAACCTGCCGGCTCCGTCATCCTCATCGCTCCTATTCAAATTTCGGGAACCAAACTTTCACCCGCGTACCCGATCCCGGCTTTGTCACGATTTCCGCTTCCCCGCCCAGCTTCTGGGCGCGTTCGCGCATAGTAGACAAGCCATATGCACCGGTTCTTACTTGGTCGTTCCTAAAACCCGAACCGTCATCTTCTATAGATAAAGAAATCTGATGGTCCGTTTCCCCTAGAAACAGTCTCACGCTTTGCGCTTCCGCATGTTTGACCACATTGGCCATCGCCTCTTGAATGATCAGGAACAACTGGTGTTCCTTCGCGTCGGAGATCCGGGTATGCACTTGGATCTCCAGCGTTCCTTGGACGCCGTTCTGCCTGCAGTAGTCCGGGAACCAACGCCCAACCGCTTCTTCTAACGTTCTTCCTTGCAACTCCATCGGCCTTAATTGCGCGATAAGCCCTCGCATTTGGCGCTGCGCCGAAGACGACATCGCAATCAATTGCTCCATGACTTTCTGCGCGTGCTCCATATCTTTCTCCAACAGCTTAGGCAGAGAGGAAGCCGACATGTGCAGCGCGAACAATTGCTGGCTGACGGTATCGTGCAAGTCGCGCGCGAGCCGCTTCCGTTCTTCCAACACGGCTTCTTCCTGCGCGGGAATCCCTTCCATTACTTCTCTTTCCCCTAGCTGCTGAAGAAGCTTGAGACGTCCTTCCAAATGTTGCATCATGGCGTTCATCTCGCGAAATACGCCCGAAAACGCATCCCCTTCGACAACGGGAAGCCGAGTATTCCAGCCGCCTGCGGACACTTGTTTCATCGCAAGCTGCAATTGATCGATCTTATGCTGCGTTTTTTGTCCGGTACGATAAGCGACGACGATCTGCACGGTGACGAGGACGCCGACCCACGTAAGCCAAGTTTCCAGATTCGGCGCCTCATCCATAGACATTACTAACACGAGATAGACCAGAGCCATCAAAATCATCGTTAACAAGCCCGAGTAAAGCGATGACGCCCACTTGCTTGTTCTTACCCTTTTCACCATCTCCATTAGCCTACCTTCGTGATCCGAACGTCGCCGATGAAGCTGCTGACGACAAGTACGACGCGCTTGTCGGAGTCGGCGAAATTCGGAGTTTCCACGGACATTTGATTGAATAATCCTCCGCGTTTCTGATCCAGCACCTTAACATCGCCGATCAAACAGCTAGAGACCACTTTTATCCCCACCGCGATATCGTTAGGAACGAACACCTTTACATCCCCTATAAAGGAAGAAACGTATACTCTGGTTTCGCCCATCGAGATTTGCGCTTTCGTCAAATCCAGCATCGTATCCCCGATGAAATGAGAAATGTTCATTGGACTCAATTCCCAATAATCGGCGCCGAAATGCGCATCCCCGATGAACCGGCTATGATTATTTTTACATGAATGGGACCAATCGTTATTTTTCCACCAATCTTTGAATTCGCCCTTATGCTTGCCTCCATAATGCTGGTTATGGAACGGTTCCCGTTGGTTCGCTTCCTGGTACGAATTCCGGAAGGGATCCTCCGCGTTAAACGGCTTCTTCTCAAGGTCGATTTTGCCTCTGCGTTCGAACTCGTCTACTTCCGATGGCGCGGGAGGAGGTCCGGGAGGAACGGGGGGCATCGGAGGAACCGCCGGATCAAACGTATTCCATCCTTCTCCTTTGTCCGTATGTTTGGATTTATCCGAACGGTCTCCTTTGAAAATCAAGTTAATGCCGAATAAAATAATCGCGACCGGCGCTAGGATACGGATAAAATCCGAGAAATCCCATTCCAACAATTCCAAGTTCCGGCCGAGAAAATAGCAACCGATCAGAATGATGATCGAATTCCACCAGAATCCCCCGCCCTGCTGAAACAATAAAGCTTGCAAACCGAACAAGATCATTAATACCGGCCAATACGTCGATGCGATCTCTCCGATATCGATCGAGATAAACCCGATTTGATTGAGCAAATATACAACTCCGATCGCCACTATAACGAGACCCCATAATAAACGGTGAGCTGTAGATGATTTCATAACCCTGTCCTCCAATAGTTGCTGATCGACTCTTCTGTAATCAGTATAGCGAAACAAGCACAAGGAACAACAGCGGCGCGGGTTGTAAGTTGATCTCGGTCTGCAGACCGAGATCAAGAGGATGAGCACAAACCCTTTCCGACGATTAGCTACCATCAACAATCAAAGAATTCCATTTTCATTGAATTTATGTTACTTATTATCACATTATTCGTTGACTTAGGTAACTCCCCACTATATAATGAGTTCGGATTTCCTCATGTCATGTCAGATATTCATAAAGCTATTAGGAGTTGAAGCAATGGATATTGAGCAACTATCGAGCGGTCTGGATACGATCTGGGTCGTCTTAACAGCCGCGATGATCTTGTTGATGGAAGGCGGGTTCGCCTTGTTGGAAGCCGGCTTCGTACGACAGAAAAACGCGGTAAGCATCATAATGAAAGTATTCGTGGACATCTCCTTCGGAGCGCTCGTTTTCTATGCGATCGGGTTCGCTTTCATGTACGGGAAAGATGCGGGAGGGTGGATCGGCCTAACCGGCTTCTTCATGGGAGGCGACCTGACGCACCTCAGCTTGAACATTTCCTACGACACGTACTGGCTGTTCCAATGCGCGTTCGTCATCGCCGTTATTTCCATCGTATCCGGCGCGGTCGCCGAAAGAATCCACTTCCGCGCTTACATTATTTATACGATTTTCATGACAGGCCTCATCTACCCCATCTCCGGCCATTGGATCTGGTCCGCCAACGGATGGCTAGCCCGGATGGGAATGATCGACTTTGCCGGCTCCGCGGCCATCCATGCGCTCGGGGGATTCGCCGCGTTAGCTGCCGCGATCTTCATCGGTCCGCGAATCGGCCGATTCGGCGCGGACGGCAAAATCAACGTCGTTCCTCCTTCCAACCTGCCGTTAGCATCCGTCGGCGCTTTTATCCTCTGGTTCGGTTGGTTCGGATTCAATTCCGGAAGCACGTTAAGCGCGACGAACGAAGGGATCGGACATATCGCCGTTACGACGATGCTCGCTTCCGCGGCCGGCTGCGCGGCTTGCATACTCTTCACGATGCTTAGATACCGGAAAGCGGATCCCCCGATGGTTATTAACGGCGCGCTTGCCGGACTAGTCGGAATAACGGCCGGTTGCGCTTTCGTATCCGATGCCGCAGCCATTCTTATCGGAGCGGTATCCGGTGTCGTCATGGTATTGGCGAGCGAATGGCTTGAAAAGCGCAAAGTAGACGACCCTGTCGGCGCATTCGCCGTGCACGGCATAAGCGGGAGCATCGGGACGCTTGCCGTCGGACTATTCGCCATGCCCGGCACCGCCGCTCATGAAGGCCTGTTCTATGGCGGCGGTTGGTATTTACTCGGCGTTCAAGCGTTAGGATTGCTTACGGTCGCAATCTGGGGGTTCGGTTTAACATGGATCGTATTGAAGCTCATTCAACTCTTTAAGCCCGTGCGCGTATCGCGCGACGAGGAACTAATCGGCCTCGACGTAGGTATCCACGGAGTACCCGCCTATAGCCAAGACCACGACTTCCTGGATGTGGATCAACTAAGGCAATCCTCGAACAAATAACCGTAATCCGTTCACAGGAATCAAAAAGATGGTTGAGCGACTTGCCGCCCAACCATCTTTTTTTTGACGTTAACCCACTTCTATATCAGCCGTTAGTCCAAGACGTCCGGAAGATCGGCCGGAACAGCACCCGAGAGCATCTCTTGATAATTAGATATTTCCAAACGGAGCGACCGGACTTTCTCCATCGGTTTCTTGACGTAATGAATGTATTCGAGCGCTAAATGATGGTCGGGCTTCTTGCCCGACAACATACGGCGAAGCGTGGACATCGATCGATAAGCCTGTTCCTCCAGCCTGATTCTCCGCTCGTACCGCTCCACCATTTGCTCGATTTCCGTTATTTCTTGTTCCCGCTTTGAGATCAAAGCTTCCAGCAAGGAATGAACCTCCGCAGCTTTGCGGCGCGGCGCGGAAGAAGCAGGAATGGATACGGACGCCTTCACCATGATAGCTCACCTACCTAGTTCTCGTTAACTTTCATAACATTGTTTATATCATAACGGATTTTTAGTCATTTGAGAACCGGATATGGCAATTTATTGGTCAGGAAACCACAATGTCTATGCCAACTACTCCATACGGAGTTCCGTCGATTCTCTTAAGCGGCATCGAAACCGTCAAGCAAGGCTTCTTCGTAATCGCGGAGAGATAGACCTCGGACACGAAAATTTCCCCGTTCATCGCCCGCTTCCACCAATCCCGGCCTCTCGCGTTCAACAATCCCGCCTCCGGCTCCGAGTATACGAAGGAACCGTCGCTACGGTTAGACCAGATCGCTTCCATGCCCGTCGTACGCCTCAACCAACCGCCCAGCACCTCGCGGTGGCTATCCTCAGCCATATCGGCAAGCTCCGGATCGGAGGCAAGCGTGCGCAGTACGTCCGTCCAACGAGCGGTGTCCGCGGCTACCGCCCCTTCCCAAACGCGACCCCCGGCATGTTGGACGGCAGCGATCAACTCGTCCGCCGACTCCTTCAAATCCTCCGACACCCGGCCCAGATTATTAATTTCCGATCTTTGCCGTTTGCTCTGCGCCAACGTATCGTCTACGCTGTTCATGGTCAAACCTACCGACTCAACGACATCTTCCAGCAAAGCATTCGTAGCGGACGTCCGGTCCGCTTGCTCTACGGCGAACTGCAACGTTTTGCCGACATGCTCGTCCACGTTCAAGAAGGAATTGAAGATAACGTCCATTTTCTCGCGCGTTTTGTTCATTTCCGCCAACCCCAGAGTAACGGATTGTTTCTCGCGCTCCACGGAGCTAACGACCTGACGAATTCCCGATTCGATATTTTGAACGACGCTTGTAGACCGTTTAACCGCTTGTCCGCTTTGTTCCGCTAACTTCCTGATCTCTTGAGCAACGATGGAGAATCCTCTGCCATGCTCTCCGGCATGCGCAGCCTCAATCGCCGCGTTCAGCGCCAGCAACGACGTTTGCGTAACGATTTCTTGGATCAGTTCGTTAATCTCTCCGATTTTCGAAGCTTGGGCGATCAAGGCATTGACTCGTTCTTCCATCGTGCCATGGTTTTTAGACAGATCGTTCATGACTTCATCCGTATGGTTAAGCGAACGGCACACTTCTACGACAACGTCTTTCGTCTTCTGGCTTTGCGCGCTCAATTCCTCCGTAACGCCGCGAATTTCTTGAGATGCCGCGGACACTTCCTGCAAAGACGAGAACGCCTCTTCCAGCCGAACCATGGCGGTTTTGCTGATCTCGCGAAGCTTCTCCTCTTGCTCCGTTGCCCGATCGGCAATGGCATCCAATTGATTCATGCTCGAATCCACTTCGGATACGGCCGCTTGCAGACGATCCGATATGACGACTGCTTCCTCTATCATTTTACGGAGCGCTTCAGGCTTCGCATGAACGGACGTATCCGAATCCCGCAAGGCAACGCTTGTCTGGTCTGGCCGAGAAATATGCAGCTTGTTCGCTCCCTTGCCGTTGCTCTTTAACCACCGTTGCCATTGAGCCATCTCTCATCACTCCACGCGTCATTTGTCTATTTACGTTAGGTTTCCTAACATTATATACCGAAAATCGACAAAAAGAAAGGGACCCGTAAGGTCCCTTTTCACAAAAACTGATCATATTGTTGCTTTCGTTACATTAAAACATAACGTGGACATGGCACATTCCTCAATCCATTAGCGGTTGGATTGACTTGGGTTTTTCTGCGTAGCCTTATTCTGAGTACTGCTAACATCCGATTCAGAGGCAAACTCGGCTTGATAAGCATTCGAGTTTCCGGGTTTCTGTTTCTTGTTCTTAGCCATTGCCTTCCTCACCTCCACCGTATAGCATGAACTGCGAGGTTATGGATTATGTATGACGTTCCTCGTCTTCCACTTGCGTTTTTAATCTTGCTTTTCCGCGATGAATGCGGGCCTTGACCGTACCTACCGGCAAGTGCAATGCCGTCGCGATCTCGGCGTCCTTGAGCCCGTAATAAAACTTATACAGAAGCAACGTTCTCGTGACGGGATCCAACTGCCCTAATAGATCGGACAGTTCCATCAACGACTCCGGATCAAAGACGGACTTCGTATCCGCGAACTCGTGCTCCTGATGATCGTAAATCCTTTCGTGCCGCCTTGCCCGGTTCGCATTCGATGCTAGATTAGAGGCAATCGCTTTGGCCCAAGGGATAAGCTTCTCCTTGTTCCGCAACGTCGATTTTTTCTCTAAAATACGTACCCAAGCTTCTTGGACCACGTCCCCGGCATCGTTCTTGTGCCACAGCTTGTGCCGAACGACCTTTAACATCTGGGAATAAAGCTCGCACAATACTTCATCTTCTGACCAGAACGCATCCGGAAAATTAGAATCACGGAGGTAGTTCATGTATCCAGCCACTCCTAAAAGGATGCATATTTGAAGTATTATCATTCTATCATAAACTCGATAAAAAGAGAATAATTACCATTTAATAGGAAATAAGCGACAAATGCTTTATCTCCATCCAAAGAAAAGCCCGTAGACTAATCTTGTTAGATCTGCCTACGGGTCGTCTTCCTTGCTATTTGCAAGCTTTTATTCCCTTAATCGACGCGCTTAGATGCAATCTCGCCCGTGATCCTCGCAATGAACTCATCTACCGCTTGAGCGCCTAGATCTCCTTCGCCGCGACGACGAACGGATACGGTCCCGTTCAAAGACTCGTTCTCGCCGATGACGAGCATATAAGGAATTTTCTCCAATTGCGCTTCGCGAATCTTGTATCCCAGCTTCTCGTTGCGCAAATCCGATTCCACTCGAACGCCTGCGCGCTGGAGCTTCTCGGCCACTTCTTTAACGTATGGCTCGTAGATCGGATTAACAGGGATTAGCTTGGCTTGAACCGGAGTCAGCCAGAGAGGCAACGCGCCGGCGAAATTTTCCAACAAGAACGCGGTCATGCGTTCCATCGTGCTGATAATGCCGCGGTGGATTACGACCGGACGATGTTTCTTGCCGTCGTCGCCGACATACTCCAATTGGAAACGTTCCGGCAGCAATACGTCGAGCTGCGCGGTCGACAACGTTTCCTCTTTTCCAAGCGCAGTCTTGATCTGCACGTCCAACTTCGGACCGTAGAACGCCGCTTCGCCTTCCGCTTCGAAGAACGGCAAATCGAGCTCTTCCACGACCTCGCGCAGCATCCTTTGCGAAGTTTCCCACATTTCGTCGTCCGGCCAGTACTTTTCGGTATCCTTAGGATCCCGGTAGGAGAGGCGGAAACGGTATTCTTTAATGCCGAAATCCTCGTATACTTGGCGAATCAAGTTAACGACGCGAGTAAACTCTTCCTTAATCTGATCTAGGCGGCAGAAAATATGGGCATCGTTCAATGTCATCGCTCGAACGCGGTGCAATCCGGTAAGCGCTCCGGACATTTCATAACGGTGCATCGTGCCTAGCTCGGCGATGCGCACCGGAAGATCGCGGTAGCTGCGCATGTCGCTTTTGTATACCATCATATGGTGAGGGCAGTTCATCGGACGAAGAACGAGCTCTTCGTTATCCAACGTCATTTTAGGGAACATGTCCTCTTGATAGTGCTCCCAGTGCCCCGAAGTTTTGTACAGCTCCACGTTAGCAAGAACGGGCGTATAAACATGGGTATATCCAAGTCTTTCTTCCAGATCGACGATATACCGCTCCAAAGTTTGCCGTAATTTGGCACCGTACGGAAGCCATAACGGCAGCCCTTGGCCAACCTCGCGAGAAAACGTAAACATCTTCAACTCGCGGCCAAGCTTACGATGATCGCGTTTCTTGGCTTCTTCCAGAAAATGAAGGTGTTCGTCCAACTCCGATTTTTCGCGAAAGCAGTCCCGTAAATCCTTTGCAGCATTTTGTTCTTGCTATCTCCGCGCCAGTAAGCGCCGGCAACGCTAAGCAGCTTGAACGCTTTGATCCGGCCGGTCGAAGGCAAGTGAGGCCCGCGGCAAAGATCGAAAAACTCTCCCTGGTCATAAATCGTAATGGCGACGCCTTCCGGCAAATCCCGAATCAGCTCAAGCTTAAGCGGATCGGCAATCTCTTCGAATATGCGCAGAGCTTCTTCCCGGCTAACTTCCCTTCTGACGATCGGAGGTTTTCCTTGACGATCTTGTCCATTTCCTTCTCGATTACCGCTAGATCCTCGGGCGTGACGGATTGTTCCATATCGATATCGTAATAGAAACCGTCCTCGATAACCGGTCCGATCCCCAGCTTCACCTTGTCCGCTCCATAAACGCGTTTGATCGCTTGAGCCAACAAGTGAGCCGTACTGTGACGCATGACCTCCAAACCGTCTGCATTTTCGAGCGTCACGATTTCCAACGAAACGTCATTCGTGATCGGCGTATTTAAATCCACTACCTTACCGTCGATTTTACCTACTACCGCTACTTTCTTAAGTCCGGGACTGATCGAGAACGCTACGTCTTCAACCGTTACGCCCGCATCATAAGACCGGATCGCGCCATCCGGCAATTTTACTTGAACAGACATTCCGAATTCCTCCTCTTAAATATATGGGAAACAAAAAAACACCTCGTCCCGAAAAGGGACGGGTGCTCTGTATGCGGCCCGTGGTTCCACCCTCCATTAACCGGCAAAGAATGATTACCGATACTCTGGCATGATATAACGGTCATGACCGGCGAAGAATACTAACGCAATCACAGGTGACCGCGAATTCATCCCCGCAGCTCGAAAGGGGTCAACGCCAGTTGGATTCGGAAGGAACTTGCAGCCTAGGTTCCTCTCTCTGAGCCGTCCGGATCGGGCGTCGCTGTCTTTCTCATCGCTTCTGAATGTGGACTGATATCGAATATTATAACGATTTGAAACGACTCCAGTCAAGAGCATCATTTGAGATATCTAGCCTGTGTAATGACCCAAATCGGTTAATGAGCGGGCAAATCGGGGTATACCGCCGCCCGATCTCCGAATATCCCGATAATGGTGCGAATGACCTGCGACTCCGGTTCGGGAGTATGGATGTACAAATGTCGCGGAGAAGCCGCCAGCAATCGGCTTACGACACGGCTTTCCTCCTCCTGCTCTTCTTGCGCCTCCAGAAATTCCTTCTTGGAGAAGGCGTTAAGCTCCGATATATCTTGCTCGAGCGGCCGCATCTCTTCGTCCAGCAATCGAAATGCATGTCCTCCGGAATGCAATACGTGCACGGTTGACGTTCTTGTCTCTTGCCATTCGACCATCGACTTGAGCAGCGTCATGAATTCTTGATATTGCTTTTCCATCATTCTCTCTTCGATCGCCGTTTCCGCCGCTTCCTGTACTTCCGCCCGATAATCGCTTAACCGGAACCGAAGGAACCCATCCAGGTGCAGCCTCTCGTGCTCCTCCAAGTAATGAGAAAATCGCAATGCCAGCTTATGCAAACGGCGTTCCCTGCCGCGCCCCATCCACGCTTCCTCAATGTCAGGCTCGCCGTCCAATAAGGAAACCGCTTCCGCGATCAAAGCGTCGATCTCCACCTCGTCCTTGAATCCGAAGCGAAAGTGAAACAGATGACGAAGCAGCGCGGGCTCCTGATCCGACAAAGTATATTCCGCGAGTACTCGCCCGACTCTGTCGCAGTAGCTTTTTTTATTTTCCGGTCCGGGACCTATCGGAAATTGGCAGCGAATAACTCCGTCTTCCCGTGACAACTCCCATTCCACGCTATCCACCGGATTGTCCGTTCCCACTAACGTTCGATTCAACATACCCGCAAGCCGCTCCAATGAAGGATGATCGTTTCCGTATCCGACGACGAATTCTACCCTTTTCAATTCCACACCTCCATCATCCAAGCTTGATACTTACTATATGGTCGCCCAAAAAGGGATATACGATGGGTTGTTAGTTATGGTATATTTTATGGAGTTTGATCGTGAAAGGAAGTCTTTATGCCGTCTTTACCTTCTTTGGAAATTAATCAAGAACGTTGGAACCGTCTTCTCATTAGAAGCTTTTGGATCGTATTGGCGTTATCCGTTGTAGTGGAGTGCTTGTTCCTGCGAGTTACGGAAGTCCCGACCGGAGAATTCGTCCGATTGTATATCGTTCGTCCAACCGCGATAATGACTTTGATCGTTATCGTTGCCGAATTCGGCGTACGCTTCTTGTCCAGGCACCATGACTACATCCTGATTACGTCCGCAACCTTGCTCACCGTAACGCTTACCAGCATTCATTCCTCATTGGAGTATCTCCTTTTCTTTCTCTTTTTCCCCATCATGATCAGTACTTTTTACTTCCAATATAAGAAATTGCTGTACGCGATATTAAACACGATCATCGCTTTTTTCGTCCTTTTCTTCTTCAACCAGGAAATTCATCAGAACATCCCTTTCGCGGGAGCCCTTGCCATGGTAGGGATTTTGCTCGTATACAGCGTTATCGCATTCGGAGTTCTGGCGCGGGGCCGAGAAATTCTTATGCATTTGCGCACTTCCTACGAATCCAACCAAGAGCTTCTCGTTCGCACCATTCTCATGGACAAGCTCGCCAAGACCGATGCGCTGACCGAAACTTATAACCACATGGCTTATCATGAGTACAAAGACCATCTTGTGGAGCAAGCCGATAACGGGAGATTGTCGCTTCACTTGGCCATTTTGGACATCGACAACTTCAAGAAAGTCAACGACACGTACGGCCACAAAGCGGGAGACGAAGTTCTGCAGAAGGTCGCGGCGATCGCCCGTTCCAAGACCGGAAGCAACGACTTCGTAGCCCGGTACGGCGGAGAGGAATTCGTTATCCTGTTTACGGAGAAAAGCTTTCAAGAGGTTTACGATCTTGTTGAGGATATCCGCGGTTCTATTGCCGCTACCCATCATACCGCGTTGAACGGATTGAACGTGACCGTCAGTATCGGCCTCAACCCCTATTCCCCGGGGATGGGTAAGGAGGAGTTGTTTCTAAGAGCGGATGCGGCGTTGTACGAAGCCAAACATTCCGGCAAGAATCGCACCGTTGTCGCCGCTCCGATTAACGCGGAAGCATAAAACGGCCTCAAAAAAGCTCCGTCTCGGAATAGAGACGGAGCTTTCGTTTATTCGGGGTTAATTTTGCATTACGTAATCTTTGGCAACCGTATCGTTCTCGTGGTAAACCTTGATCGTGTTGTATTTCGTATCGCGCTGTACGGGAATTTTGCCGCATTCGCGAATAAGCTTAAGAATAAGTTCGATATTGACTTTGTGCGTCGTTCCCGCCGCCGAAACGACATTCTCCTCGATCATCGTGCTCCCGAAGTCGTTGCAGCCGTAGGAGAGCGATAATTTGCCGATTTCCGGACCCATCGTAACCCATGAAGATTGGAAGTTAGCGATGTTGTCGAGCGTAATCCGGCTAATTGCCAGCGTCTTCAAATATTCTTCGGGAGTTGCTTTCACCCGTTTCATATTCGTGTTCTCCGGTTGGAACGTCCACGGGATGAACGCCAAGAAGCCCTCGGACGGGTATTGATTGTTCAAGCATTCGTCCTGCGCATCGCGTACGCGCAGTAGGTGCAGCGCTCGCTCTTCCATCGACTCGCCGAAGCCGATAACCATCGTGGCCGTCGTGTTCATGCCGATCTTGTGCGCGGTCGTCATCACTTCCATCCAATCTTGCCAAGATCCCTTCAACCGGCTGATTTTCTTGCGGGTCCGGTCGTCGAGAATTTCAGCCCCGCCGCCCGGCAGGGAATCCAATCCCGCTTCGTGCAGTTGACGCACGACGTCCTCGATCGGTATGTTGCCGGCAACAACCTGCATTTTGCGAATTTCCGCCGGGGAGAAGGAATGCATCGTAATGTCGGGGAAGTTCTGCTTAATTTTCCGAAGCAAATCCAGATAATAGCTAAAAGGCAGATCCGGATTCGTTCCGCCTTGCATAAGAATTTCGGTTCCGCCAACGTCGACAGTCTCTTGAATTTTCTTCAGAATCAATTCATCCGGCAAAACGTAGCCTTCCTTGGAACCCGGGGCCCGATAAAAAGCGCAAAATCTACAGTACACGTCGCAGATGTTCGTATAATTCACGTTTCTTCCGACCACGAACGTCGTCATCGGCTCGGGATGCTTCTTCAGCATGATCTGATTGGCCGTATGGCCCATCTTCTCTATCTCATCGCTCTCGTATAACGTTATGATATCTTCTAACTGCAATCTTTTTCCTTGCAATGCTCCATCCAAAATCCGGTCCACAGGATTCATTCTCGGGACCCTCCTTCTTACGGGACTATGGTGCTCTCTGTTCGCTTATCCCATCGTAACACAAAAGCACCGCGGTAGTCACCTAAGAGGCGACCAAACCGCGGCGATGCTGGATGCGTACTTTCGTTTCCTGAAACATGTCTCTTTCATTCTCGTGAAGGAGCACGTTCGGCCTGGCAAAATAAAACCCTTGCCCCATGTCGACGTCAAGCTTGAACAAGACGTCCGCTTCTTCTTCGCTTTCGACGCCTTCCGCGACGATTTCGCATTTCATCTCCCGGGCAGCCGTAACAATCGCGCGAAGCAGCGATTCCTTGATCGCGATGCGATTCACGTGCCGGATTACGGATCGGTCGATCTTGATAAGCTCGGGAACGAGCTCGCCGATCCATTGAAGACTCGAATAGCCTGAGCCCGCATCGTCTACGGCGAACCGGAAGCCATGCGTTCGGTATGTTCTTAAGATCTCGATCATCGCTTCCATATTCGTGATCTGATGGCGCTCCGTGATCTCGAAATATACCTGCTGCGGGCTGAGCATCGAATGTCGTTCCAAGCATTGCAGCACATGGGATAAGAACAACGGATGCGATAACGTAACGGCCGTCACGTTCAGGAATACCGGCTCTTTGATTTTCCTGGAGGCGATTTCTTCCAGCGCGCGTTTGACGACAAGAAATTCCAATCGGCTTAATAACCGCGTTTGCGAAGCGAATTGGAACAGCTCGTCGGGCAAATGCAGGACGCTGCCCACGGGACCTCTCGTTAAGATCTCCCAGCCGTAAACGTCGCCGCTCGTCAAATTCATGATCGGCTGCGCCAAAACGGAGATCGATCCTTGATCGAGCAACTGCTCCATTTGGCTGCGCAGATCTTTCATTTGAGGAGTAATGACTCCCGTAGCAAGCGCAACGGCGGTCTGATAACTCTCGAATAACAATCTTTCCGTTCGCAATAAAGGGTTCTTGGAAGATATAGGAACCGAAGCCGTTACGACTCTCAAGCTATTCCGCCAATCCGGCCGATTGCCTGCCAATCCGATCTCCAATTCGCTGCGAATCCTGTCTATATTCATCTTATGTTCAACGGGAATCAATCCGTTCTCGTCACCCTGACGATAATGCCCTTCTAACAGCAACACGAAATCCATCTTGTCGAACTGATCGATGGCGATGACCCGATGCTCTCCGAGCGTATTCGTAACGGATAAGCGCAAATGCCTGCGGCTGCACTCCTGCAGCCCGTTCCAGACTTCTTCGGGGACTTCTTGCTGAAGCTCGGAGAATTCCAAACGAAATAAGGTTAGATAACATTCCGCGCCCTGCTTCACGCGTTTGTCCAGCAAGGAAACGACCGGACGGCGCACCGTGAAGTTCGGGGGAAAATATTTCAGGGAACGATCCGGAAGCATCATCTGGCCGAATAGCATAACCCGGTCGAACAACGTTTGGAAATTCACGGCCTATCATCCTTGTCTAGGGTAGAGTTGGACTAATTGTAGCATGTTTCCGGTTACCATAATAGACAAAATTACCAAAAACCCGCAAGAATTCTGAATATTCTCGCGGGTTGTTGTCTATGGATTAGCGATTGTCGCGGAACTAAGCGCGGCTTCGAATTTCTCCAACGCTTCCAACAACAAAGATCGCGGACAAGCGATGTTAACGCGCAAATAACCGGCGCCTTGTTTGCCGAATACGGACCCTTCGGAGAAAGCGACTCCCGCCTTCTCGAACATTAATTGCTTCAGTTCTTGCGGCTTCTCGGAGATGGCCGTGCAGTCCATCCACACCAAGTAAGTTCCTTCCGGCTTGATTACTTTTACTTGCGGCAACCGTTTCTCCGCGAACTCTATCAATGCGTTAAGATTGCCTTCCAAGTATACGAGCAGTTGATCAAGCCACTCTTCTCCATGGGTATAACTGCTCTCTATCGCGGTTAATCCGAAATAGCTCTCCATGTGAATCGATAACGTTTTGAGCAGTGCGTTGTATTTGCGCCTTATTTCTTCGTTAGGAATAATGACGGACGCCGCCTGCAAGCCCGCGAGGTTGAAGGTTTTACTGGTCGCGATGCAAGTAACCGAGTGGTTCGCTAACGTCTCCGATATCGAAGCGTACGGAATATGCTTATGTCCGGCGAACACGAGATCGTGATGAATTTCGTCCGCGACGACCAGAACGTTATGTTTCGAGCAAATATCGCCGATCCGTTCGAGCTCTTCCCGCTTCCATACCCTTCCGCCCGGGTTATGGGGAGAACACAATAACAGCATTTTCGCTCCGCCGCTCGCTTGCCTTTCCAGCAGATCGAAATCGATCGTATACTGGCCGTCCTTCAAGATCAGAGGGTTGTCCACCACGTTGCGCCCGTTCATCTTAATGACGTCGTAGAAAGGATAGTAGACCGGCGATTGCAGGATGATGCCGTCTCCAGGCTCCGTGAAGGCAAGTACCATTACGCTTAATGCGGGTACTACGCCGGGGCTGGAGCTAATCCAATCCTGCTCGATCGTCCATCCGTGCCGTCTCGACAACCAGCCGACGATTGCGTCATAGAACGCTTGAGTGCGAACGGTATAGCCGTAAATGCCTTGTTCCGCTCTGCGGGTAATCGCTTCTACGACTTCCTTAGGCGCTTCGAAATCCATATCCGCTACCCATAGCGGCAATATATCCGCCCGTCCGAACAGCTTTTCGGACTGGTCCCATTTGTAAGAAGCCGTTCCGGTCCGATCGATTCTCTTGTCGAAATCGTATTTCATCGTTGCTTCCCTCCGGTCTGATTTACCCGTTGATTTCTTTCTCCGCGGCTTCGATCGCTTGTTTGAGGTCATTCATAATATCGTCGACATGCTCCAGCCCGACCGAGAAACGCAATAACCGATCGTCGACCCCGACGGCGCGGCGGATTTCTTCGGGAATGTCGGCATGAGTCTGAACGGCCGGATAGGTCATCAGCGACTCGGCGCCACCCAAGCTTTCCGCGAACGCGATCAACTTAATATGGCGAAGGATCGGCTCGATCGTTCTGGCGTCTTTCATCTTGAACGAGAAAATTCCCGTATTCCCGGACGATTGCGAATTTTGTATCTCGTGTCCCGGATGATGAGGCAATGCCGGGTAATAAACCTCTTCCACGGAAGGATGGACTTTCAGCCAGGCGGCAAGCCGCGTAGCGTTGTATTGATGGCGTTCCATACGAAGCGCCAACGTTTTCATCCCTCTCATGAGCAGCCAGGAATCCTGCGGTCCGAGCACGGCTCCGATCGAATTATGCAGGAAAGCGACGTCCGCGGACAGCTTCTCGCCTTTGGTCACGATCAGCCCGGCAAGCACGTCGTTATGGCCGCCTAAGTATTTGGTCGCGCTATGAACGACGATGTCCGCGCCCAGCTCGATCGGTCGTTGGAAGAACGGCGTCAACAACGTGTTGTCGACGATCGTTAACAATCCTTTCTGTTTCGCCCATGCGGCTACTTTTGCAAGGTCCGTTACCATCATGAGCGGGTTCGTCGGCGTCTCGATGAGAACCGCTTTCGTATTCGGTTTTCTGTGCGATTCAAGCGCGTCAAGGTCGTTCGTATCGATATAAGACGCAGTCACTCCGAAACGGGACATCACTTGCTCCAAAAGACGATAAGTACCGCCGTACAAGTCCAACGAGACCAACAAGTGATCCCCTTGGCCGAACAGCGAGAAAATGATTTGCAGCGCGGCCATCCCCGAGCTCGTCGCGAAACCCGCGTCTCCGCTCTCCAGGTCGGCTGCGGCGGCTTCAAGGACCGCTCTTGTCGGGCTCTTGGACCGCGAATAGTCGAATCCGGTGCTTTGTCCTAGACGCGGATGGCGGAACGCGGTCGACTGATAGATCGGGAAGCTGACCGCTCCGGTTTGCGGATCGTTGATCGATCCGATTTGGGCTAAACGGCTCTCAATGTTCATTGTGTACAATTTCCTCCCTAGCGAATGGTAATCGGAGTCGCTTTCCCAAGCTCGAAAGGCGTGGCTTGGTATACGTAATAATTTAACCAGTTGGAGAACAGCAGGTTGGCATGCGCCCGCCAAGTCGAAACCGGGAATTTCCCGGGATCGTCGTTCGGAAAATAGTTTTTGGGAACGTCTATGCGAAGTCCCTTCGCTTTATCCCGGTCGTACTCCCATTTCAACGACTGGGGATCGTATTCGGAATGGCCCGTCACGAAAATTTGTTTGCCATCGGACGAAGCCGCGATATAAACGCCGGATTCTTCGGACTCCGACCAGATTTCCAAGCCTTCAACCTTCTCGATATCCGACCTCAGCACCTCCGTATGACGGGATTGCGGCACGTAGAACATTTCGTCGAATCCTCTGAGCAGTTGAACGTTAGGCTTGGATATCCCGTGAGGGTATACGCCGAACATCTTCTCGGGCAGTGCGTATTTCGGAACTCCGAAGTGGTGGTATAGCCCGGCTTGCGCCCCCCAACATATGTGCAACGTAGAGGTTACGTTGTTAACCGTCCAATCCATAATTTCCTTCAGTTCATCCCAGTAGTTTACTTCTTCGAACGGAAGATGCTCGACCGGAGCGCCGGTAATGATAAATCCGTCGTATTGCTCGTCTTTGATATCGTCGAACGTTTTATAGAAGCTGGCCAAATGCTCGGCCGAAGTGTTCTTGGAATGGTGCGTCTTCGGATGCAGCAGCACTGCTTCCAATTGAAGCGGAGTATTGCCGATCAAGCGAAGCAATTGGGTTTCCGTCGTTTCTTTCGTCGGCATTAAATTTAAGATCGCAATTCGCAAAGGACGAATATCTTGATGGTATGCGACGCTTTCGTCCATCACGAAAATATTTTCTCCTGCCAACACTTCCTTAGCCGGCAAATTGTCGGGTACTTTGATCGGCATGTTCATTCCTCCTGTATGCAAACGGATTTGTGCAATAAAAAAAACGACCCCAAATGAGATAGGGTCGTGTAGCAGTTCGTACGCGCGCCCCTCTCATCTGTCAGAAACGTTAACGTTTCCGCAAGATTTAGCACCGTGCGTCTAATGACTACGTCGGTTGCCGGGCTTCATAGGGCTAGTCCCTCCGCCTGCTCTTGATAAGATGGCAAACTCTATTCGGTTGTCGTTAAAACTAACCTAAATGTACCTGAAAATCGGGGGTCAGTCAAGGTGGGGGTTCCCTCTATTTTATTGTCTTAATTTCTCCTTGAAAGGTTCGGGGGGTGAGGATTATACTTAACACGTCAATAACGACGAATCGACAGCATCTTTCGAAGATAAAAGGGGGGAGTCGGACATGGAAGGCGATACGCCCAGGCCCAAAGCCAATCGCGTAATGAATGCAGGATCGTATTCCGCAGCGGGAGCTATTTCTTTGTCCGGCTTCCTCGGCTAAGATTTCTCTTTCAGTGGAGAGCGTCCTGCATGAACCTGAACGGACATGCAAAGGAGCGAATCCCATGAAAATCAGACTGGTTAATAATGGCGTGTTTACGCCGATCGATAACATCAGCGATACGCTGATCCCGCCGAATAACGGCTTTTACTGGATCGACGCGGACGTTGACGACCTGATGGTCCTTCAACCTCTGTTCGGTCTTCACGACCTCGCCGTGGAAGACTGTTTAATGGAAGAGGAACAACGTCCCAAGTTGGAAATTTACGAGAATCAGTACTTTCTCGTCATCAACAGCATACGTTTCGACGACGAGGAAATTTTTCTTCGCGCTTTGAACATCTTTCTCGGCCGCCACTATTTAATTACGGTGACCCGCCAGAAAATCAACGAACTGCGCAGCGTCAAGCCGATCTTATGGGAACAAGAGGTTAACACTTCCGATCGTTTCCTCTATCACCTCGTCGATCTCGTCGTCGACAATTATATTTCCGTCGGAGACCGTATCGAAGCGCGGATCGAAAGCCTTGAGGAAGATATCCTCATGCATACGAAGAAATCCCATCTGACGGAGATTATCGGTCTCCGAAGCGAAATTCTGTGGCTCAAAAAGGTGCTAGGCCCGCAACGCGAGCTTATTGCCACTTTGAATAAAAAAGATTTGCGGCTCATCGACAACGAGCTTCAGAAGTATTTCGGAGACATCCACGAGAACGCGGTTAAAATTTACGAAACGTTCGAGACTTACCGGGACCTCATGGGCAACTTGCGCGAAGCTTATCAATCCAGCCTCGCCAATCGCGCGAACGAAATCATGCGAGTGTTCACCGCTCTTACGACCATATTCATGCCATTGACGTTCATTACCGGAATATACGGAATGAATTTCGATTATATTCCGGGCATGCATTTCGGCTTCGGCTCCGTCGTATTGATCGTATGCATGGCGGTTATCGGCATCGGAATGTTTTACTATTTCCGCAAGAAAGATTGGCTGTGAGCATATTTAAAGGAGGGAATGTTTCCTCGGGCTGCTGACGCTCCCCGCACGGAAATACGTTCCCTCCTTTTTTGCGCGAAGGCCAAAAAAGTGCCTTCGTTGAGCCGCAATTGCCTCGATTGACTCGCGAAGGCCAAAATTGTGCCTTCATTCACCCGCAATTTCCTCGACTTCTAGCCGCTATACCGCGTTTTGATTCACCCTTCTGTGCCGAATTCGCATCATTCGGAGCTTCTCGTACTGTCTTTCGACTTCCTCCTCGTGGTTATTCTCTCCGTACACTTGTTGCAGCAACGGCTTCAAATAACGGTCTCCTAATTGCTCGATTGCCGTTTTGATTTGAAGCGACTCCTCGGGCGACAGCTCCAATAGCTCCTTGTCTACGACCGGGAGGACGTCGTAGCCCTCTTCATCCAACCGCTCGATTCGTTCCAGCAGTTTGCGTCGCGTGCAATTCAACTCGTCTTCCAATTGCACCAGCGTCAAGCCTTCCCGAATTCCGTTCAACAGCGACCGCTTCTCCTTCACCGCGGACAAGGCTTTGCCGTATTTCTCTTCCTTCATCTGGAACATCCAAGAGGATAATTGCGCCTCGCTAACGGCCAAGGATACCCATTCTTGCAACGGGTAAGCATGGTTTCTCTCTATCCCCTTCAGCAGTTCGATGATATCGCCGCCATATTTTTCGGTCTTGATTTTACCGAAGCCCGGAATTTGTTCCAGCTCCTCGATCGATTGCGGCAAATATACCGCCAGCATCTGCAATTCCCGATTCGTCGCTATGAGATAAGCGGATTTCTTTTCTTCCAACGATTTGGCCCTTCTCCATTTACGCAATCCCGCCGCCGTTTCCTCGGCGTCCTGGGCATCAGCGTAACACTGAAGAAGCTGAGGCAGAGCGGGGCGCTTTTCCCAGAAAGGCGTCTCCTCCAGCATCCCGTCCAAGAGCGGCCGGAAGCCGACTTTCAATTTGCTCGCGACCCCGTGACGAAACGCGGCCAGAAGCTCCTCCCAGCTCATGCCTTCGTACCACAAGTCCTCAACCTCCGAAGTGCCGCTCCCGATCGCCCGCCAGCCTGCGCTCCAAATTCCTTGGAGCTCCCCGATGAACACTTGCGCTCTCTCCTCCGTCTGCCCCGTTACCTTCTCGAATTGATTCAAAAACACGACCTGCATTCCGATTCCTCCTAGGCCGCACGCGCGGCATGATTATGAGCGTTCAAGCAGCATTGTCGGCCTAGGGAACGCAAAAAAAGCACCTCCCGCCGATCGGCGGTGAGGTGCTTCCTCACTCCTGCTAACATGAACAGCTCCAGATTATCAAAATTATCGGCGTTAGGCAATACCTCTTCGATCATTTATAATAAGGGCAGCAGCGACGCCAAGGGGGACTTATTCGGATGAATATGAAAGACTACGATTTTTTATCGGATTCGACGGAACAAACGACGACCCGGTTCGTCACTTTCGTTACGCCTAGTCTTAAACGATTTGATCTTGCCATTCTGTCGACCAACCGATTTTACGGCAAAAAGCTCGTAACGGACCTGATGTTCGGACGCAGCGCCATTCTCGGACCGGACGATCTTGAAGAAGAAGGCGTGCTGGAGTCGGTATTCCGCATTAACCAGGAAGAAGCCGCCGAGCTCGCCCAATTTCTAACGCTTGTGCTAGGAGCGGTCAACTTTACCGACTAAACGCGGGCGGAGGCGGACAAGATAACGGGAAATCAACTTTCATGCGACAGGAGGTTTCCCGATGTTTCCGTTTCGTTTTCGCTCGGAGAAAAAACGGCTTACGACAGACCTTGCAACGGTAGAATCCCAACGCAACGAGCGTATCCCCGAAGAGTTCCCGGAAGGGCCTTACGGCTCGACGGTCATGATGGACAGTCTGGAACACGGCACTTCATGGCGCGATGATCAACGGTCTCTAAGCGCATTTGCCTATGAGAACCGCGAGCTGCATACAGGCCTGGACCGGGATTATCCCGGAGACCACGACATCCATAGCGAAAACGATGAGCCCAGCTTAAGTTAATAGCGCAAAGAAGACAACACTTAGAGTCAACCGACTCTAAGTGCTGTCCCTTTCTCTTCTGGACTAACCATTTAAAAATCGAAATATTGTTTGGCGTTGCGGTAACAAATATCTTCCACCATGCCCCCGAGTAACTCAAGGTCGTACGGCGCTTCGCCCTGGACGACCCACTCCCCGATCATGTTGCACAGGATTCTGCGGAAGTATTCATGGCGCGGATAGGAAAGGAAGCTGCGGGAATCCGTTAGCATGCCTACAAAGCGGCTAAGCAGTCCCAGATTAGCGAGCGCGTTCATCTGCTCGAGCATGCCGTCTTTCGTATCGTTGAACCACCACGCGGAGCCCAGTTGAATTTTCCCCGGCGATTTGCCGTCCTGGAAGCTGCCCATTAAGGTACCGAGCACGTAATAATCCTTCGGATTGAGCGAGTACAGAATCGTTTGGGGCAAGGAGATTTTGCCTTCGATTGCATCCAATAGCTTCATTAACGGGTAAGCCAGCTGACCGTCGTGAATGGAATCATACCCTGTATCCGGGCCTAACCGATCGAACATTCGACCGTTATTGTTCCGGGAAGCGTGAATGTGCAGTTGCATCGTCCAACCGCGTTTCGAGTACTGCTCTCCGAGGTGGATCAGCGTATACGTCTTGTGCTTCTGCTCTTCCTCCAACGTAAGCGTCTGCCCGTCCAACGCCTTGGCGAAAATAGCGGACACCTCTTCCAACGATGCTTCCGCGTAATACACCTGATCGAGCGCGTGATCGGACACTTTGCATCCGACTTTGGCGAAATGTTCTATCCGGCTATCAATCGCCGCCAGAAATTGTTCATAGCCGGCGATAGGCAAGCCGGCGGCCTGCTCTAGTTTGCGAACCCATGGAATAAACGTGCCGCGGCGAATTTCCAGCCCTTTGTCCGGCCGGAAGGACGGAAGCACCAAGCAATCGAAATCGGGCAACCCTTTAATGCCTTCGTGGTACTCAAGCGTGTCCGTCGGATCGTCCGTCGTGCAGATTACGCGAACTTGCTGTTCCCGAATAAGCTGCCTGACCGAAAATCCTTCCGACTGCAGTATCGCGTTGGCTTTTTCCCAAATCACAGGGCCGTTTTTCTCGTTAATCGTCTCTTCGATGCCGAAGTACCGGCGCAGTTCCAGATGGGACCAATGATACAAGGGATTGCCCAGCGTCGTCGGAACCGTCTTCACCCACGCCATAAACCGGTCATAATCGCTAACGCCGGGGCCTCCCGTAACGAGAGGCTCGGGTATTCCGTTCGCTCTCATCGCCCGCCATTTATAGTGGTCGCCGTACAGCCAGATTTCCGCCAGATTGCCGAACCGCTTATCCTCGTATATTTCCTGGGGATTCAAATGGCAATGATAGTCTATGATCGGCTGACGCGCCGCGAAATCGTGATATAACCGTTCGGATACTTCGTTCTGAAGCAAAAAGTTATCGTCCATGAAAGCTTTCACTATATTTTCCCGCTCCTTTAGTGAAATTTGACGAGCTCGTCTACGCGTACCGCTTGGCCTGTCCGAATCGACCGGTTAGCCGCGATTCCCGTCAGAATAGATCTTGCTCCGTCTATATGATTCGCCGCACGTTTGAAGCGATCCTCTACCGGCGTACCGAAAATATCGTTCAGCAGCACGGGATCTCCGCCGCCGTGCCCGCCTACGCCTTCTTCTACTTCAACCTCGTACGGAGCCGCGAACATCGGGAATACCGTGATGCTCTTGTCTTTTAAAGCTCCCTCTTGAGATTTCTCTCCGCCGGAATTGACGTAAGATTGCTCGACGACCGTCATCTCGATCCGGCCCTTCGTTCCGTTGAACGCGATCCGGTAGCCCTCCCACGGAAGATACGCGTTCAAGGAGTACGTCATAATGGCGTTATTCTTGTATCTGACCATGACGCCCATCGTGTCCTCGATGTTGATTCCATCCCCGAATACGCTTTGGTCGCGGCGATATCCATCCTCGTGCTCCGCATCCAAGTACAAGCCCTTCAAATTCTCGTTCTCGTCCATATGAAGCGCGAACGGATCGTCTTTGGCATTAGGGCTGCCCGTCGCCCGGTCGTAGAACTTCGTTACCCCCCGCTGCTCCGCGTTTTCTTTGCCGTAGAAGAGCAAATCTCCGAACGCGAATACCGTATCTGGCTCCGAACCGATCCAGAAGTTGACGAGATCGAAGTGATGCGTCGATTTGTGCACGAGCAAGCCGCCGCTGTTTCTTTTGTCGCGATGCCATCTCCGGAAGTAATCGGCGCCATGCTGCGTATTGAGCAGCCATTCGAAGTGAACGGACGTGACTTTGCCGATCGTGCCGTCTTCGATCAGTTCACGGGCTTTCGTATGATGCGGCGCATAACGGTAATTGAACGTCACGCGTACGTTGCGTCCCGTCCGTTCGACCGCGTCGAGAATTTCCTGGCATTTGTTCTCGTCCACCGTCATCGGTTTCTCGGTCACGACATCGCAGCCCAGTTCCATTGCCCGTATGATGTAGCTGTGATGGGTACGATCCACGCTCGTTACGATAACGGCATCCGGGCGTTCCTTCGCGATCATTTCCTCGAATTGCTCGGCTTTGTACGTATTCACTTGATGATATCCGTATTTATTCGTTAATTGCCGGTTGGCGTAATTCATGCGGGTTTGGTTCGTGTCGCAGAACGCCAACAGCTCTGACGTATCGCGGAACGAAGTTGCGATCGCCGAATAGAAAAACTCGGCTCTTCCACCGGAACCGACAAGCACGTACTTTTTCTTATTGCTCATTTCGCTCACCCTTTTGCGGTTATTGAGAATCCTATAAGGATAATTTATCGCAAATGAGCACGTCATTCTCCGTATTTTCTGCTCAAAATCACAAAAACCCCGCATATCTTGCTATAATCATAATAGATGAGAGGAGTTGATCCGCGATGAATATGCCGATGACGATGATTCACGGGAACTATTCCGACCCCTTATATATCGAGTACATGAGAAGAACAACCCCGTACAGCATGCTCAGCAATCATTTTCATCCTTACTATGAAATCTACTACCTCCTGTCCGGTTCGCGAATCTATTTCGTCAAGGATACGACCTACAGGGTCGCCGCCGGCGATCTTGTGTTCATCGATAAGAACGAAGTTCATAAAACGCTGCTCGACGTCGAACCGGCGCACGAACGAATCGTGATTCATATCGACGATCGGTTCGTCAGGGACGTGCTCAAGCATAACGGCACCTTGCTGCTAGCCCCTTTCCAGCAACGAAGCCCAGTCGTCACCCTGCCCGAAGAAAGCCGAGCGCAATTGAAACAATCCTTCACCCGACTGTTAGCCGAGCTTCGCGATAAGCAGATGGGGTACGAAATTCCCTTGCAGCAAGCCGTCGTAGACCTGCTCCTTGTTTCCTCGCGCCATGTCGCCGCCAATCGCCCCCCCGAGCCTGTATACGTTTCGCCCTTGCATCGTAAAATCTCGGAGGTCGTTCGTTATTTGAACGCCCATTACGGAGATCAAATTCGTATCCAAGACCTCGCGGCGCGATTTTTCATAAGCCCTTACTACATGAGCCGGGCGTTCAAAGAAGTGACCGGGTTTACGTTGATCGATTACTTAAACCTCACCCGTATCAAAGAAGCGCAGCGCTTGCTTAGGGAAACCAGCCTGTCCGTCACCGCCGTAGCCGCGCAAACGGGCTTTGAGAACTTCTCCCATTTCGGCAAAACGTTCAAGAAAATAACAAGATCGTCCGCCCGCGACTATCGCAAAAATATCGGCTCGCCCTCCAGTATGAACGATTGAATTTCCGTCTGCTTTACTGGCATATTTGATTATCCGCCCGCATTTAACCGTAACTATGCAAACGAAGATTAGGACGCAGCCGAACTGTCTCCTAATCTTTTTTCTTTGTCATTTTCAGACAAAAACACCCCGTATCCATTCCCCGTCGCTTATGATACTATCCCCCTGCGACACATCCAAATGATTACAGGCGAACCCGAAAAGGAGGTGAAAACATGGCGAACGAACAAACGCTATTTACGCCCGACCGGCATCGGAACAAACGATTCCGTTAACCTGTATTGGGGACGATCCCAAACCGTATGGAACAATACCGGGGATACCGCAACTTTAAATCGATTCCGCGGGAACGCTCGTCAGCCAGTATACTTATGCGGGGAAACCTCAATACATTCAATAGAATTAGGATTCTAAAATAATAGGGTTGAGCAGGAATAAACTCCTGCTCAACCCTGAGAAGCTGACACTGTTTATTCAGCCAATCGTACGAATAGCGGATCTGTGCACCGTTATATCGCCGATTTTCCCGCTAGTCGCACGAATACTGGGTCTGAGGACCGTTATATCGCCGGTTTTCTCGCCAATCGTACGAATACCGGATTTGTGCACCGTTATTTCGCTGATTTTCTAGCCAGTCTCACGAATACCCGATCTGAGCACCGTTAGTTCGCCGATTTTCCCGACAGTCGCACGATTAGCGGGCTGTGCACCGTTATATCGCCGATTTCAGTATAAATAAGAATCCAGCTCCAGATGCAACTCCCTTTTCCTGCCCTCGTCGCAGAAAGCCGCATCGATCGCGCGGCGCGCGGCGGCCGCCGCATCCCGACGGGTCCACTCGCATAATGAAGCAACCTTAGCCCATTCGCTGCCCTGAGTGACATCGAGCAGAGCCGGATCGTCGGTATTGACCGTCACGCGGACTCCCGCTTCCAGCAGCTTGCGAAGAGGATGCAGATCGATCGACGGATACAGCAGCACCAGATTCGAGGTCAAGCACACATTCAAGGCGATGCCCTCCCGAGCTAGCCGGGCAAGCAATTCCGGATCCTCCGCCGCCCTCACGCCATGATCGATCCGATTAACGCGCAGCAGATCCAAAGCATCCCGAACCCCTTCCGGCCCCGAGGATTCGCCCGCATGAGCCGTCGTTGCGATTCCCGCGGCCTTCGCCTTGGCGAAAGCTTGCGCGAACCGAGTCCCGGTTCTCCCCGCCGCCTGCTCGTTCCCGTCGATCGATAAGCCTACGATGCGCGGGTTCCGGTTCGCGATCATCCAATCGACGAGCGTCTCGGCGTCTTCGCCGCTCTGCGTTCGCAAAATGGACAACAACAGCCTACAGTCGGCCAATCCTTCGCCCGCCGCTCGTTCAAAACCCGAAACAATCGATGCGGCCAAACGATCCACCGTCCAATGTTTGCGCCAATGCGACGGGTTCACGATTACTTCGGCATAGGCAACGCGTTGCTCGGACATCGTACGGGCGAACTCGTAGGCGATGCCCTCCAGATCGTCATCTGATCGAATTAAGCCGCAGATCCAATCCAAGAACGCCAGGAAAGACTTCAGCCCATCGAATTCGTATAACCTCTCTGCCGGTCTAGGCAGATCGACGTCGTATTTGCCCGCAAGGTTAAGCAACGTCGCCGTCGGAATCGATCCTTCCAGATGAATGTGCAGCTCCGCTTTAGGCATACCCGCCAGCCAATCGGCGTCTATCTTGTCCGTCATGGCTTATTTCCTCCTGCCATCGCGGCGTTAACGAGCGTTAGCTTTCGGAATTTCGTTGTTCGCGATCATTTCGCCGAACGGGCTAATATAAGAATTTCCTTTACTTTTCTCTTGCCTGTCTTTAAGCGGCAACAAAGGAAATAAAAGTTCCGCGGTCCGGTACGCTTCCTCCAAGTGCGGGTATCCCGATAGAATGAACGTCTCGATCCCGATGTCCGCGTAAGCTTTCATCCGGTCCGCGACCGTCTTGGGATCTCCGACTAACGCCGTTCCCGCTCCGCCGCGAACGAGTCCGACGCCGGCCCATAGATTGGGGCTGATCTCCAAGTTCTCGCGACGTCCCCCGTGCAAATTCATCATTCTACGCTGACCTACCGAGTCGAACCGATCCAATATTTTCTGGGCGCTGGCGATCGTGTTCTCGTCCAAATGGCTAATGAGCTCATCGGCCGCTTTCCAAGCGTCCTCTTCTTTTTCCCTGACGATGACATGCAGCCGGATTCCGAACCGCACCGTTCTTCCTTGTTCGGCCGCGAGCTTGCGAACGACTTCGATCTTCTCGGCTACTTGCTCCGGCGGCTCTCCCCATGACAGGTAAACGTCGACGTGATTAGCCGCTACTTTGTGTCCGGCGTCCGAGGAGCCGCCGAAGTATAGAGGCGGGTACGGTTGTTGAACCGGCGGATACAGAACTTTGCCGCCTTTGATCTGAATATGCTCGCCGTCCAAATCGATCTCTTCGCCTTGAAGCGCTTTGCGCCAGACGGTCAGAAATTCGTCCGTCATCGCGTATCTGGCATCGTGGTCGAGATGAAGGCCCTCGCCCGCAAGCTCCACCGGATCTCCGCCGGTCACGACGTTGATCAGCAATCTTCCGCCCGATATCCGGTCGAACGTCGACGCCATTCTCGCCGCGATCGTAGGCGACATAAGCCCCGGACGCACCGCGACAAGGAACTTCAGCCTCTGGGTCATCGGAATCAAAGCGGAGGCCGCGATCCAAGGGTCCTCGCAGGATTTGCCGGTCGGCAGAAGCACGCCGCCGTAACCTAGGCTGTCCGCGGCTTTGGCGATCTGAGTCATGTAATCGAAATCTACCGCTCGCGCTCCGTGGCCCGTCCCCAAATATTTGCCGTCCCCGTGCGTCGGAATAAACCAAAATACTTCCATGTCGCTCACACCTTCCTTGACTAGCGCGATTGACGCAAAAGCTTCCATATCGGATCGACTAATGCGGACTTATCGCTGCTTAAATATTGATTGGCGAAGCTTCTTACCGGATCTCCGGCGTAGAATCGCTCATATAGTTCGTGCCTGGAGCCGAGCTGGCTGCCGAGTAGATCCCAAGCCAGCTTGAACAGCTGCACCTTGTTTTCCGCGTTAATGGATACCCCTTCGAAATAACGATTCAGCAGATCGCTAAGCGGGCCGTCGAACTGGCTCATTTTCGCCGGCGTCTGAACGAATCCGCCCGCGCCGACCTGCTGCAGGATTTCGATCGCCCTAGGGTACAGCTTCGTTCCGATGCTTCTCGCCGTATCGATGTACGAAGCTTCGGGCAACCACATGCCCGTCGACGGATCCGCCTTCGCCTGCGCTTCGGACGCGATGACGAGCGCCTTGATCGTATCGATCTGGGTGATGAGCTCGCCTAATTTCTCCTGAACGTGCAGGAAGCCGTTAACGCCGATCGCATCCGCGACCGCGAAAGTTACTCCCGTGACGAATTCCAGCTTCGCGACGAATCGGACGATCGTCTGGTGGAACGCGAGCGTATTGGAGGGAACGTGGGATCTTAATTTCCACACCGCATCCGCGTCCCCGTTAATGAGCACCCGTTCCCAAGGCACGAGCACCTCGTCGAACAGGAGGACGGCATCCATCTCGTCATAGCGCGAGCTTAACGGATAATCCCGCACGCCCGCCTCCGCGAACGACTCCCTGCAGACGATGTGCAATCCTTTCGAGCCCGCGGGTACGATGATCGCATGAGCATGCTTGCTATGGCGGGCATCCAGCTTGTTGAAAGAGAAGATCAGAAAATCGTTCGTATAGGGGGCGCCCGTGGCGATCATTTTAGCTCCGCTTAAGACGATGCCTTCCTTCGTCTCTTTGACGACGTGCAAATATCTATCCGCGATGCGTTGATCGTCCAGCCCTTTGGATCGGTCGATCTGCGGATCGAGCAAGGACGTCGTCAAGAACAGATCCTTGTCTCTCGCTTCCTCATAGTAAGCCGATATTTTCGCTTCCAGCTTCGAATCCAGCTTTCCGAGCTGTTTCCGCGAACCGTACCAGCCCGTGACGAGAGAACGGGCGTAATCGGACAGCCGGCTCATGACGCCGTTCGTTTCTTTGGCCCAATAGGAGAAAGCATGGCTTCTTCTGGCAAGATCCTCCGCGCTATACGGAACGAGAAAAGAACTATGCGCGTACTTGTCGCTCCCTTCCGCCGGATACCCGACATGATCCCTAACCTTAACGTCGTCCAACAAATCGAATAGCCGGCTAATCGTATTCAGCGTACCCGCGAATGCCGGATGGGAAGGCAGATCGCTCACTCTATCGTTATCGGCCCAGACGTTGCGGCCGTCGTTCAAGCTGTCCAGGAATCGTTTTCCTCTGAAGGACATACCCACTCACTCCTTTATCGTATAGGGCGACGGAACGCCGCCCCGGGATGCCTGTCCGGAAGCCGGCTAATCCCAGGGCCGAACAGCTTCTCGCGCATCGTCCCCTTCTCGTACTCCGTCTTGTATAATCCCCGTTCCTGCAAGATCGGAACGACGAGGTCGATAATATCTTCCAGGCTGCCCGGCGTAATCAGATGGGCCATGTTAAACCCGTCGATTCCCGTACGCTCCACCCATTGCTGCATCTGATCGGCGACTTCTTCGCCCGAACCGAACAGAAGCGCGCTTCTTCCGCCGATCTTCGTAATCTCGTCCACGACTTCCCCGACGTTCATCCTTTTCTCCGACATCGTCGTGAACCTGGCAACCGCCGCTTGACCGTGATCCGATGCATAGTAGGATAAATAATCGGAACGATCGTATTTGGACAGGTCGATTCCGCTAAACCCGCCGTACAGCACTTGCGGAGCTTCGTCGCTGCGAATCGCCGTATACTCTCGGAACTTCTCTTCCGCTTCCGCGCGGGTGCGCCCGACGATCGAATTGATCGCCATGAATACCTTCACGTCTTCCGGCTTGCGACCGTAAGAGACCGCTTTGGCCCGAATATCGTCCACGTAAAATTTCAAGCTCTCGAAGTTATGGGCATCGATGAACACGCATTCGGCGTGTTTCGCCGCGAATTCCCTTCCTCTGGCCGACGTGCCCGCTTGATAGAGCACGGGCGTGCGCTGAGGAGAAGGCTCGCTCAGATGCGGCCCCGGAATGTTATAATATTTGCCTTGGTGGTTAATCTCGTGAACTTTGGCAGGGTCGGTATAGATGCCCCTCGCAGCATCGCGAATAACGGCATCGTCTTCCCAGCTCGCTTCCCACAACTTATAGACGACTTCTAGATATTCGTCCGCAACCTCGTATCTCTCGTCGTGGGTGACCATCCGGTCCAACCCGAAGTTCAACGCCGCGCTCGGCAAAAATGAAGTCACGATGTTCCAGCCCACGCGCCCGCCCGTCAGATGGTCGAGCGTCGACATCCGCCTGGCATGCGCGTAAGGCGGCTCGTACGTCGTCGGAATCGTCACGGCGAAGCTAAGATGCTCCGTCGCGTAAGCCATCGTAGGAATGATCAAAGACGGATCGTTGACCGGCGCTTGAACCGCGTCTCTCAGCGCGGCATCGCGACTTCCGCCGAAAATGTCATAGAATCCGAGCACGTCCGCCAAAAACAAGGAGTCGAATTTCCCCCGCTCCAGCAGCCGCGCCAATTCCACCCAATAGTTCAAATCTTTATAGCGATGGCGTTGGTTCGCCGGATGCTTCCACAATCCGTGAGCGCTATGCATGGCGGTGTTCATGTCGAAAGCGTTCAGCAGTATTTTTTTCCCCATCGTCGCATTCCCTCACTTGTATCGGTAGCCTGCGCCGGGATGCCGTTCGGGCAGCCGGCTTTGTCCGGCTCCGAACAGCTTCTCGCGCATCGTACCTGTTTCATACTCCGTTTTATATATCCCGCGCTCTTGCAAGATCGGAACGACGCCGTCAATGACTTCCTTTAAGCTGCCCGGCGTGACGAGATGACCGAGATTAAACCCGTCTATGCCGGTTTTCTCCATCCAAGCCTGCATCTGATCGGCTACCTGCTCGGCCGAACCGATCAAGACGACCGCTCTGCCCCCGATTTTCTTAACCGATTCGATAACTTCTCCGTACGTCATCTCTTTGGGAGACATCTTCGTATACCTGGCCAGCACGGTTTGTCCATGATCGGTAGATCGATAGGTTAAGATCTGATTCGGATCTCCCTTGGACAAATCAATCCCCGTATACCCGCCATAGATCGCTTGCGGCCCTTCCTCGCTGCTTAGCGCGGTCAATTCGCGGAATTTCTCTTCCGCTTCCTTGGCCGTTTCGCCTACGATCGTGCTAAGCGCCATGAACACCTTGATATCGTCTGGACGCCTTCCGTAAGCAGCGGCTTGCGCCCGGATATCGTCGACGTAAAACTTCATGCTCTCGTAGGAATGGCCGTCGATGAACACGCACTCCGCATGCTTGGCCGCGAAAGCGCGGCCTCTAGGGGATGCTCCCGCTTGATATAACACCGGCGTGCGCTGCGGGGAAGGCTCGCTCAAGTGCGGACCGGGTATGCGGTAATGCTTGCCTTCGTGATGGATCTCATGAACCTTCGACGGGTCCGTGTAAATTCCGTTAACGGCATCCCGAATAACCGCGTCGTCCTCCCAGCTTCCTTCCCACAGCTTGTAGACGACTTCCAAATACTCGTCGGCGATATCGTATCGCTCGTCGTGACCGATCATCTCCCGCAGCCCGAAATTCCGCGCCGCGCTCGGAAGAAAGGACGTCACCACGTTCCAGCCGATCCGGCCGTTCGTCAGATGGTCCAACGTCGTCATTCTTCTGGCATGGGCGTAGGGTTGCTCGTAAGTCGTTGGGACCGTGACGGCAAAGCTCAAATGCTTCGTCGCGTAAGCCATTGTCGGGATAATGAGCGAAGGATCGTTAATCGGCGCCTGGATGGCGTCCCGAAGAGCGGCATCCCTATTTCCCCGGAAAACATCGTAAAAACCGTATACGTCCGCGAGGAACAATGCGTCGAACAGTCCGCGTTCCAGCAATTGCGCCAGCTCGACCCAGTATTTCAAATCCTTATACCGATAACGTTCGTTTTCCGGATGTTTCCATAAGCCATGCGAATTGTGCATGGCCGCGTTGATATCGAAGGCGTTAAGCCTGATTTGTTTGGCCATGGGATTAATCTTGCTCCCGCACGTTCAGCTCGTTCTTGCCGACGAACAGCTTGCACAGCTCGCTGGAATAAGCCATCAGCCCGCCTGCCTGCGCGTCGCGCAAATGACGTTCGAACGGCAGCGCCCGCGTGAACGCAAGGCCTCCGCCTACGCGCAATCCGAGATCCGCGACGTCTTTGCCGATTTGGTTGGCCAATATTTTCGCTTCCATCGAGACGACGATCGTCTGCTCCGACCCGGCATCCGCCAACTCCAGCAGATGCTCCGCCAACAGCTTCGCCGCCTTCAGCCTGACATGGATTTCCGCCGTCTCGTATTGGATCCATTGCACGTGGGACAAAGGCTTGCCGTCCGACAGCTTCTTCCCTTCGGCTTGCGCCTTCAACGCGTCGTATGCCGATTGCGCGATTCCGAGCGATAGCCAAGGAAGACCGAGGGCAATGAGATTCTGGCGGTTGGAGACGACTTGCCCGAAACGGTTGTCGGCTTTCAGGCGGGTGCGATTAAACCCGATCAATTGGCTTCGCGTGCCTCGCATGCCTAACGCATCCCATATTTCGTGAATCTCGACCGTCTCGTCGCGCTCTACGCCGAAGAACGCCGGAGCGCCGTCGATGCTTGCGTTTATGAGGAAAAAGTCGGCCCACTCGGAGCCGGATACGAACCGTTTGGCGCCGTCCAAGCTCCAATCCCCGTCTCCGAGCGGCGTCGCTTCCTGAACCGGATTCAGGAACAGATTCCCGGAAGATGGCTCGCTCAAGGCATTGGCGAACCGTTTGCCTAGCTTCCATTGTTGCAAATAATAATCCGATCTCTCGGGATTGGATAACGTGATAAGAGATTCCGCAGCGGAAGTGTTCATCAGCCATACGCAAGCCGTTGACGGGCATCCTCGCGCGATTTCGAATACGATACGCCCGAACGTCGCGTACGAGATGCCCGCTCCGCCTTTCTCTTCCGGCAATATCGCCGTATCCAAGCCCCGCTCGAACAATAAACGAAGGTTATCCTTGGGCAGCTCTGCCTTTCTATCCGTCTCCGCCGCCGTTAAGGCGAACCGCGCCGACAGCTCGACCGCCAGATCTATCCAATATTGTTCCTTCGTTCTCGAAGACAGGGTACTCATAGGCTTATCCCTCCGTCATGCTTTCTCGTTATTCGGGCAAATACTCCGTTGTAAACGCTTCGTTCACGTCGACGTCTTTTTTGAGCAAGCCGACTTCTAGCAATTGTTTTTTGTTTTCTTCCCAACGGGCTTCTTTCATGACGCCGAAGCCTTCCGTTGCCGCGTCTCCGCCCGTCACGTACGGTTTGTAAGCAATCGCCTGCTCGTTCATCGCCGCGATCGGCAGATCCTTGTTATCCTCGTGGATTCGAACGTTGATCTCCTCGGCATGGTCGAAGTAGTACGCCCAGCCTTTCTTAACCGCTCTTAAGTAGGCTTTGACGACCTCCGGATTATCCTTCAGGAAGCTTTCCGAAGTAATGATCGTAATCTCGTAAGGGTCGTAACCCGACTGGGACAGCAAGAACGGTTCTGCTTCAATTCCTTGTTCTTTCAGAGTAATCGGTTCGGAAGTCGCGAATCCGTGCAGCAACGATGTCTTATCTTCCAAGAACCGTACGAGCGTGCCGTCCGTCACTTGCTCTTTCAGCTGCAGGTTATATTTTTCCTTAACATACTCGTATGCCGGAACTCCCG
The DNA here is from genome assembly GCF_014107495.1 of Cohnella cholangitidis. Taxonomy (GTDB): domain Bacteria; phylum Bacillota; class Bacilli; order Paenibacillales; family Paenibacillaceae; genus Cohnella; species Cohnella cholangitidis. The sequence continues at coordinate 4,701,886 of NZ_CP041969.1, read as the reverse complement.
GAACGAAGAACGCCGTGCGTCCGTTCAAGTCTTCGAATGTTTTGATGTTCTGGTCTTTATGGAAAATGAGCGCTTGCGGCGAGCTCTGAAGCACCCCAGCCACGGCTACGATCGGAAGGCCTTCTTCGCGGTTTTGCAATACCGTATCGGCTTTCGCGAATCCGAAATCCGCATTTCCCGTAGCGACGATTTGTCTGCCGTTCACTTTCGGTCCGCCGGATTTGATCGTAACGTCCAGGCCTTCTTCCGCGAAGTAGCCTTTTACCAAAGCCGCATAGTCGCCGCCGTATTCGGGCTCGGCGAACCAGCCTAATTGAACCGTGATTTTGCGAAGCTCTTTGGACGCTTCCGGCGAAGGAGTTTCCGCGGGGGCCGCTGCTTCCGAGGCCTGCGAAGACGAAGACGCGGATGCCGGGGCGGCGGCCGTATCTTTCGAGTTCGAGTTCGAGTTTTTGCCGCATCCGGCAACGACAACGATTGCCAATATCATGATTGCGACGAATTGAATCGGAGTTTTTTTCATTTCTCATCTATCCTTCGAATGGGGGAATTTAAGATTAATCGATATCCGTCCTCAGCTCTGATTCATGCCAAGAGCCGAGAAGCTTCCGGGAAAGATAACTTACGAGTTGGTAGAAAGCGATGCCGAGAAGCGAGGCCATGAGCCCGCAAGCGAACAAATAGGGCGTCTGGATACGCATCGCCGCGTAAGTGATCGCATAGCCTAAGCCTCCCTGGCCGCCGCCTACGCCGGCGACGTACTCTCCGACGATCGCGCCGATGACGCATAGGGAACACGAGATTTTCAGTCCCCCTACGATGTAGGGAAGCGCAGCCGGGATGCGCAGTTTCCACATCGTCTGCCACTTCGACGCGTTATAGAGATGGAATAAGTTCTTCAGGTTCTGATCCGTCGAGTTCAGTCCGATCAGCGTGTTCGATAGCATCGGACAAAATCCGATCAGGAAAGCGATGATCACGATCGACCTTAACCCCGCGTCGAACCAAATGACGATGATGGGAGCGACCGCTACGATCGGAATCGTCTGCAAGACGATTGCGTACGGATAAATGCTTCTCTCTATCATTTTGGAGCTCGCCAATAGGATTGCCCCGAGCACGCCGCCGACTACCGAGAACAGAAAGCCTAAGATCGTTTCGAGAGTCGTCGTATATACCGAGCCGAGCAAGCTTCTCCAGTTGGCGGCGACGGCTTCGGCGATGTCGGAAGGCTTAGGCAATAAGTATGCCGGGATTCCGGCCTGCCCGACGACGAGCTGCCATAAACCGACGAAAAGCACGAATGCGGCTATCGGCGGCAGATAACGGTTCAGCGTACCGGATCTAAGAGAGTTCATAAGGAACAGCCTCCTTTCGCGTGGAATGTTCATGAGTGACGATCGGATCGGTAGTCAATGTCTTAACGATTCGCTGACAAGACTGACGTATCGGCTGAAATCTGGAAGCTCGCGAAACCTTTCCCCGCGCGGATACGGAACGTCAATCGAAATCTCATTGGAAATGCGGCCCGGCCGAGGAGTCATGACCATGATGCGATTGGACAAGTAAACCGCCTCGAACGCATTGTGCGTGACGAACAGGATCGTCATTCGCTCGGTTTTCTGCCAGATCGTCAGCAGTTCCTCTTGAAGCGTCTGTCTCGTGATTTCATCCAGAGCGCCGAACGGTTCGTCCATGAACAAAATCCGGGGTTTGGCTACCAACGCCCTGGCGATCGACACGCGCATCTTCATCCCGCCGGAAAGCTCGCGCGGCAACGCCTTCGCGTAATCTTGCAAGCCTACTAACTGCAATACCCGCTCCGCTTCTTCCAACTGCCGTTTACGAGGTTGCTTCCTAAGCTGCAAAGGCAGCGCGATATTATCTCTAACGGAAACCCAAGGCAGGAGCGTCGCCTCTTGGAACACGCAAGATATCGAATTGCTTCTCCTTGCTTGCTCGGGCGTTCCTCCGAGAATCCCGATTTGTCCCGAGGTCGGGCTCGATAACCCGGCCGACATGCGGAATATCGTAGATTTCCCGCAACCCGACGGACCGACGAAAGAGACGAATTCTCCTTCATGAATGCTTAGATTCGCTTCTTGAACGGCTATCGTTCCGTTCCGGTACGTCTTCGAAACATTGTTCAGCCCTAGAACTTCCACTTGCGCACCACTCCTTGCCGACAACTGCGTTAGTTATAGTCAACAGTCTTCCAGTTTGTCTGGTCAGCATTGCGTCCCTAAACGACGATGTATCGCCGCAGGATATTAGGAATCTTAATCCACTTAATTCCTATGTGTCAAGTAGGATTAATGCTTGAACTTTGCTCGGACATGCACTAAAATGAGGTTAAAAATGAGCCCGCGAGTCAACGAAAAAGATGAAATTCGGACCACGGAAAGGAAGATATAAATATGGCGACTACTACCCGCAGAAGGTTCACGCCCAGTCAGAAAGCGCTCATTATATCCAAGCTTCTAGAGGAACCAATCAGCATCGCCGAACTGGCGGAAGAGCATCGCATACATCCTCTTGTCCTGACCCGGTGGAGAAATCACGCCGTACAAAATCTAGCTAAGCTGTTCGAGAACGACCATAAAAAAACGGAGAAGCTTAAGTCCTCGTACGAGCAAAAGATCGAAGAAATGCAAGCCGAAATCGACAAGCTGAACCTGCAGCTCGACTGGTTGAAGCAAGCGACGATCTCGAGATTATCCAAGGAAGACCGCAACGAGTTCGTCAACAAAGACGAGACGAACCTACCTATTCGAACGCAAACCGCCCTCCTCGGACTCAGCCGCTCCACCCTCTATTATCAAATGAACCATTCGTCTTCCCGCAAATCCAAATTCATAGACCCTCTAAGCGAGATGAGGCAGCTGCCGCTTTACCTCTTCGCCGGGTTAAGCGCGGATCAACGCAAGCCGTCCCGCGAATCCGAAGTATCCAAACTAAAAATTCAAAACGGTTGGATGGACGTGTTCGGAGGGTATCATTAAAACTTATTTTTCGCTCTTTCGTGTCCAATGCATGTTGCTGACGAAAGGCGTACCCAACGCATGAGCGAGCGCTCATTCGCGAAAAAAATTTTTTTTGAGTTTGTCCAAAACGTCAAAAAAACCGGAGGCAGACATCGTCCTCCGGTTTCATTGCGTATTCAAGTATATAAGATTAGGATACCGCGATTAATCGGTTTACTTCTTTCACTAAACTGCTGAATTCAAGCTGCTCGAATAACGAAGCGATTTGGGCTTGATCGGGCCGCCAGAGACACTCGTCCGGCAAACAAGCAACCGGCGCGTCGCACGTAATCGTGGCCAGCTCGCGGCAAAGGTGCAGCATGTCCAGGTCGGCTTCGATCTTCGCTTTAATGCCTTTGGGCAACTGATGGAGATTGTCGAGAATGCCGTCGATCGATAGGTATTCGACCAGCAGCTTCGTCGCCGTCTTCTCCCCGATCCCTTTGACGCCCGGATAATTGTCCGAAGTGTCGCCGATAAGGCCCTTCAGGTCGATAAACTGCTTGGCGGTCAATCGCTTTTCTTCCAGCAGCTTCACGGAATCGTAAACCGCGTAGTTGGAAGGTCCTTTTTTCATGATCACGACCTGCACCCGTTCGTCGACCAGTTGGAGCATGTCGTGATCTCCGGTCAGCACGAGCACATCCAAATGCGTGCTTAGCTGCTTGGATAATGTGCCGATGCAATCGTCCGCCTCGTAACCGACGATGCCGATATTCGGAATATTCAAGCCGCTAACGACTTCTTTCACGAGATCGAATTGCGGGATCAAATCCGCGGGAGCTTCCGGGCGATTGCCTTTGTAATCCGCGAATTTCTCCGTCCGGAACGTTTTGCTCCCCATATCCCAACAACAGACGATGTGCGTTGGATTAAACGTCTTGCAAGCGTCCAGCAAATACTTGACGAAGCCGTATACGGCGTTCGTCGGCAAGCCCGCTTTCGTCTTTCGGATATACCCTCCATAGGAATTGGCGTAATATCCCCGGAACAGCAAAGCCATCCCGTCGACTAACAATACTTTCTCATCTGCCATCGCTTCGTACTCCCCCTCATCTCTCCGGTCGCGCGGTTCGGATGAACGCGCCAATACGTACCGCCGCTTCCAACAACATCTTTTCGGGCTCGACTAGAGCCAATCTCACGTAACCTTCCCCGCGTTCGCCGAACGCGTTGCCCGGAATGGAAGCCACTCCCGTCGAAGTGAGCAACGCCTGGGAGAACGTCCGCGACGACCAACCTTCCGGGACGCGCGCCCACAGAAACATCGTCGCTCTAGGCGAAGGGACGTTCCAGCCTTGCTCACGCAGCGCTTGAACGAATACGTCTCTGCGTCCTTCATACAAGCCCGCAATCGGCTTAGGATCGCGAATATCCATTTCCAACGCGGCAATGCCCGCTTCCTGACTCCCCAAGAATACGCCGAAATCGATATTGTTTTTCAACGCCCGCAAGGAGGCTAACGCGTCGCGGTTGCCTACCGCGAAACCAAGCCGCGTTCCTGCCAAATGGTACGATTTCGAGACGGAATGAAACTCGATCGCGATATCGATTGCGCCGGGAATTTCGAGAACGCTTGGCGGACGCAAGCCGTCGAATGCCATTTCGCTGTATGCATTATCGTGGACGAGCAGAACGCCATGCTTCTTCGCCGTATGTACGGCGCGTTCGAAGAACGCCAAGTCTGCCGTCGCCGACAAGGGATTGCTCGGGTAATTCAAAATCATGAATTTGATCTTATCCCACGTCGCCTGCGGTATAGCCTCGAAATCGGGCAAATATCCGTTCTCTTCGAGAAGAGGCAATGGAATCGCCTCGACGCCGGCGACCGCGAGTCCCGCTCCGTAAACCGGATAACCGGGATCAGGAAGCAACGCCGCATCGCCCGGGTTGCTTACGGCCAGCGGTAAATGGGCAAGCCCGTCTTGCGTTCCCATTAAAGACAGCACTTCCGCATGGGGATCCAAGCTCACCCGGAAACGATGCTCGAACCACTTCGCGACCGTTTCCCGGAACGCCAACGTTCCTTCCGTGCCCGGATACCGATACGTATCCGATCGGAGGCTTGCAGCCGCCAGCACCGACCGCAATTGCTCCTCCGGAGGCCGATCGGGACTGCCGATATCCAAATTAATGACGGATAGGCCTTTGTCGCGCGCTACCCGTTTCCACTCCGCCACTTCCGCGAATATCGCGGAGCCCAACCGATCAAGGCGATCGGACCGAAATTGAAACTTCTTCATAAAACGTACCACATCGGACCGAAATCTTGCTCCCGGAAACCAATGGATACTTTGGTTCCGTTCGTGACGATCGGTCTTTTGATCAGCATGCCGTTGGAAGCAAGAAGATCGATTTTCTCTTCTTCGGACATGCCCGGCAATATATCTTTTAATCCCATTTCGCGATATACCTCGCCGGAGACGTTAAACCATTTTCCGATCGGCAAGCCGCTCTTGGCAATGAGTTGTTTCAGTTCTTCCGCGGTAGGAGGAGTCGTCTTGATATCTTGCTGTTCCAGTTCGTAACCCTGCTGTTTCAAAGCTTTAATAGCGCTCTTGCAGGTGCTGCAGGTCGGCAAATGATAGATCTTTAAGCGTTCGGCCACGTCCAACAAACTCCTTTGGTTATTGATCCACTAGCTTATTTAACTCTTGCTCCAGCCTCTTCATGTCTTCGGGCAGTTCCGCCTCCAGCTCCATAGGTTCGCCGGTTACCGGATGCTTGAAACCTAGACGGGCGGCATGAAGCGCTTGCCGGGTAATAACCTCCGACAACCTCGCCGCAAGCTCCGTCTCCTGCCACTTCTCGACCGAATAATAGCTGTCTCCGATAATCGGACAGCCGATCGAGGTCATATGCACCCTGATCTGATGCGTTCTCCCCGTTCCCAAGCGAATGTCGACCGCGCATGCCTGATCGCCGTAAGTTCGCGTTACGTGATAGAACGTGAGAGAAGGCTGCCCGTCCTCCCGAACGACGCGACGATGCGGATCCTCCGTCTGCCTGCCGATCGGCGCGTTAATCTCTCCTTCGGATGCGGGCGGCAGGCCGTAGACGAATGTCCGATACTCCTTCGTTACCGTACCTTCCATCATCTGGGCGGACAGTTGCTGCTGCGCGAGCGGATGTTTGGCGATGACGACCAAGCCGGAAGTATGCTCGTCCAAGCGGTGGACGGGGCGAAATCGGATTCGTTCCCCGCGCTCGTGCCAATAGTGCATGACTCCGTTGGCCAGCGTATGGAGATAGTGCCCCGTCGTCGGATGTACGATAATGCCGGCGGGTTTGTTCAACACGAGGAGATGGTCATCCTCGAATACGATATTCAACTCCATCGGTTGCGGGAGAATTGTCTCCGATTGTTCCGCTTCCATGCGAAGGCTGATCACGTCTCCCTCGGAGATGGTATGGTTCGGCCACACCTTCTGTCCGTTCACGGATAAGCCTTCGTCGGAAGTTTTTAATTTAACCATGAGACGACGCGAAATCCCGATCCGCTTGCGCAGGACGTCCCGCAGCCTTCGTCCTTGGTCGGACGCGGTGGCGACGTATTCGATCGGAGCGTAATATTCGTTCTCTGTCGTCATGAATCAAGACCTCCGGCGAAACACGGGCGCGCCGCGTTCATACTCGACGTCAAGAAGCCCAAGGCGGGCATTCGCTGCCCGCGCGACGGTAAAGAAAAAATCCGATAGCCGGTTCAAATATTTGCGAACCTCATCCGGGCAAGGCTGCTCTTCAGCCAAGGTAACGACCCTTCTCTCCGCTCGTCGGCATACGGTCCGGCACACATGCAGCAAGGAAGCGGCTTCGCCGCCTCCCGGTAAGATGAACTTCGTAATCGGAGGCGTCTGAGCTTCGTAGTGATCGATCCAGCCCTCCAGGCGTTCCGTCATGGACGGCGTAACTTTCATCTTTTCCGGCTCCGGGTTCGCATAGCAGAGATCCGAACCGCAATCGAACAATTCATGCTGAATGAGTGTAAGACGTTCCAGTAGATCTTCCCAATTCGCTGTCGTTTCTCTCGCCAATACGGATGCCGCCTGCCCGACGAAGCTGTTTAATTCGTCGATCGTCCCGTAGGCTTCCACTCGCGTGTCGTCCTTCTTTACGCGTCCGCCGATGACCGATGTTTTGCCCTCGTCACCGGTTCGAGTATAGATTTTCATCTCCTGTAAGCCCCCGTTTCAATCGATAACCTTTTACTTCCGTAGCCATTCCTGCCGTCATGCGATATAAGATCGCGCTCCCGTCCAACAACGCGCGGTTCGCGGCAGCTAATCGATAGGCATATTCCGTATCCCGCGGGCTCATCGATAAACCCGACGCCGCTTCTTCCGTGACGACGATGACTTTCCCTTCGAAGGAAAGAATGGCCGCTAATACGGCTTGCCATTCCTCATCGATTCGATCATCCGCGTTCGGCGACTCCGGCTCGACCCTGCGGTACAATCCGCGCAGCCAGCCGGATAAACCGTCCACTACGATTACGCGACGGTCCGCCCGGAAAAAGTTCGATTCCAGGTTGATCGCGTTCAGTTTATTCGCCAAAGTCTCGTCAGCGTCCGAATACGTCCATGGAAACACCGAACGAATTCCTTTTCTTTCCTCCATAGGTCCAGGTCCATACCCCGAAGCCCGATCCGGAAAAGGGGGGCACGACAGCCATATGCCTTCATGGCCCACGGTCATAGCCAATTCTTCCGCGAACGCCGATTTGCCGGCGCCGATTCCTCCGGTGATTAACCATCGCATGGACGTGCCCCCCTCCCTTTCCTTACGTATGCTAACTATAGCACAAACGCAATTGCCCCCTAAAGCGAAAAAAAGAGGCCGGCGAACGAATCACCGAACCCCCTCCCGACTCAAGAGTACTTGTTTCATATATTCGTTAATTTTAAGATCCAGTTGGCGGCTAAGCTCCATGACTGAATCGGCGATTAAGGAGTGCTCTTGCAGGAATGTTTCCGTCATTGCCTTGCGCAATCTATCGATCTCTTCCACTAAATCCGCCACCCCGTTCGGGTAATGAGAAATGATGGATGCATCGGCGTGTAAAGACGACATAGATATGGAATTATGTTCTGCCGCAGCCATGTACATTCCCCCTTCTCATGACGAAAAATCGATTCTCGGCGGGTTGAAAACCATGGTTATTATAGCAAAACACAATTAAAATGAACACCATTTTTGAAAAATTGGAATTATTATTCCAAGGTTCTCAAAAACGAATGGATTCGTTCCAGCGCTTCCGTTAGCTGGGAAACCGACGTTGCATAGCAGCAACGGAGGAATCCTTCGCCGCCTTTGCCGAAGACGTGTCCCGGAACGGCGGCGACCTTAGCATCGAGCAGCAATCTTTCCGCGAACTGCTCGGAGGTTAATCCCGTTGAACGGACGGAAGGAAACGCATAGAACGCGCCTTGCGGCTCGTGGCATTCCAGCCCCATCTCGCGGAACCCTTGAACGACGAGACGACGTCTTTGGTTATACGACTCCATCATGCGATCCTTCTCTTCCAGACCGCCTTTGGTTAAAGCTTCCAATGCAGCGACTTGCCCCATCGTCGGCGCGCACATGATCGTATACTGGTGAATTTTGAGCATCGCGCTAATCAAATCGGGATGACCGCACGCATAGCCCATGCGCCAGCCGGTCATCGCGAACGCTTTGGAAAAACCGCTGACGAGAATCGTGCGATCCTTCATGCCGGGCAACGACGCGAAGCTGGCATGGGTGCCGTTAAACGTCAGTTCCGCGTAGATCTCGTCGGAAATGACGATCAGATCGTTCTCTTCTACGATCTTGGCGATCGGCAGCATCTCTTCGTAAGTCATGATCGCGCCGGTCGGGTTGCTCGGATAACACAATACGAGAATTTTCGACTTTGGCGTGATGGCCGCTCGCAAGCTCTCCGGAGTGAGCTTGAACTGGTTCTCGGCGAAAGTCTCGATTCCTACCGCTACCCCGCCGCTTAACGATGTGATCGGCGAGTAAGAAATGTAGCAAGGCTCGGGCACGAGAATTTCATCGCCCGGCTCGATAAGCGCGCGAAGCGCCAAATCGATCCCTTCGCTGCCTCCTACCGTTACGATCATTTCCTTAGCGGGATCATAGGTCAAATGGAATTGATTGTATAAGTATTGTCCGATCGCTTCGCGCAACTCAAACAGTCCCGCGTTCGGCGAATATTGCGTCTTCCCTTTTTCAAGAGAATATACCGCGGCGTCCCTCACCCGCCATGGGGTTACGAAGTCCGGTTCGCCAACCCCGAGCGTGATGATGTCTTTATCTTTGCTGGCGCTAACCAGATCAAAGAACCGCCGAATTCCCGAAGGCGGGATCGCGCGCGCGTGCGCGGCAAGATATTGTTGCATTCCGCCGCTCCGTGGACGCTCGATCTGCTGGATTTGCGGCTTTTCCTCATCTTTTATCATGGGGCATTCTTCCTTTACGATGGACTGCGAATTTATGGAGATACGAGCAGACGATGATCGTCTTCGAATTCTTCGAAAATAATGCCGTCTTGTTTGTATTTCTTAAGAATGAAAAAGCTCTTCGTCGCGATAACCGATTCGATCGTAGATAGCTTATTGCTCACGAAGGAGGCAACCTCTTTCAGGTTCTTCCCTTCGATCTCGACAAGCAGATCGTAGGCGCCGGACATCAGATAGACAGATTTCACTTCCGGGTACAAGTAAATGCGTTCCGCGATGTTCTCGAAGCCGCGGCCTCTCTCCGGCGTGCATTCGACCTCGATAAGCGCCGTTACCTTCTCGTCGTCAACCTTGCTCCAGTTAATAACCGTAGCGTATTTAACGATGACATGGTCCTGCTCCATCTCCGCGATCGCGCGGAAACGCTCGCTTCCTCTGCGCCCAACATCGTAGCGATCGTTGCGGCAGACAAACGGGCATCTTCCTTGAGCAGATCCAAGATGCTTAATTTGAATTCGTTCATCGTGATCCCTCCTGAATTACTCTTCATCATACATCAAAAACAGGCAGTGTGAAAAGTTAAATCGGTTAAGCCCCTAAAAAATCCCCGCGTCGGCAATGTTTGCCAACCGGGGATTGCAGCCGCGATCGCTCGCCGGCCTTGACGGTCGTTATTGATAAGCCGGCATCGATGGATTGCTTGCCTGATTCGGGGGAATATGGCTTTGCGCCGTTTGCGCTTGCTGCACGAACTGAGACGTTTTTTGCTGCGTTTGCTGGTATTGCTTTAATTGCTTATCGAGCTCTTGCTTCAGCGCGGGAGAAGAGGCATTATACATATTGTTTTGCGACATCGCCGTGTACAACTCGCCTTGCATCGTTAGCGTGTTGTTCAGCATTTGCGTGAACATTTGCCGGATTTCCGGACACACGCTTTCCGTAGCCGCCGTCGCGAATTCCCTCGTCACCCTCTTAAGATCCGAGAGAATGCCCGAAGCCACGTCCTCGTCAGTTAGAGCCGGTTTATTGAACATGTTCATCCTCCTTTAAGATTGAGGTTGGGCAGGAGCCATCGATTGATGCTGTTGAATCGTATTGAGCAAAGTCCCGTAGTGCTGCGTGTGCACTTCGACCATATGGGAAAACACTTGCTGAAGCTGTACGTTCGACATCGTCGCGGCCGCTACCGCGCATTGCTTGATAAGCAGATCTTCATTAGACATGGAGTCGGCGACGTATTCCAATTCCTTAGCAGTCATAGCTTGCACCATATCCCGAATTCCCTCCTGAACGATCGTTTGGACATCAGGTTGTAGTCTGTCATGATGCGCTTCCGGTTATGCACGCGACAACAAAACGACAAAGAAACATCCGCGTAGCCGCGGATGTTTCTTAACTCGGTCGATCAAAAAATATCCATGCTTAAATAGCGTTCTCCCGTATCCGGAGCAATGCAAAGCACCCGTTTGCCCGCTCCTAGGCGCTTGGCGATCCGAATCGCCGCCCAGACTGAGGCTCCCGAAGAAGGGCCGACCAATAATCCTTCCGTTCTCGCGAGCCTTCTCGTCGTTTCCAGCGCATCGTCGTCCGATACTTGGATGATTTCGTCGTACACGGATGTATTCAGGATTTGGGGCACGAATCCCGGACTCGTTCCCACCAGCTTATGCGCGCCCGGCTGACCGCCGGACAACACCGGAGAGCCTGCCGGTTCGACTACCGCCACGTGCAGGTTAGGAAGTTTCGCCTTCAGCGCTTCGCCGGTTCCCGTGATCGTGCCGCCGGTTCCGGACGTCGCGACGAAGGCATCCAAGAGCCCGCCCGTTTGCTCTAAGATTTCTAGAGCCGTTGTCGTTCGATGAATATCCGGATTGGCCTGTTCTCGAACTGATTCGGCATATAACTGCCGGGATTATCCGCGATAATCCGCCGCGCCTTGGCAATGGCGCCCGGCATGCGCTCCGCAGCGGGCGTCAGTACGACTTCCGCTCCGTAAGCGCGGAGCAACGAAATTCGCTCGGCCGTCATATTGTCCGGCATTACAAGAATTAGCCTATAACCTTTGGCCGCGGCATACATAGCTAGTCCGATTCCCGTATTGCCGCTCGTCGGTTCCACGATCAAGCTTCCGGGAACGATCAAACCGCGCGCTTCCGCATCGATCAACAATCCGGAAGCCGCGCGATCTTTTACGCTGCCGCTCGGGTTCATTTTTTCCAGCTTAACGAAAACTTGCGCGTCCTCGGGTCCCGTCAGCCTTTGCAATTGCACGGCCGGCGTGTTCCCGATCAACTCGATGACGGACTGAACCATTCTAGTCATGCTTAGTACTCCTCTTTGCGTCTTGTTGAATGTTGGCTCAAACTTCGTACGATCTGATGCCTATGGGCATCGCCCAAGAAGGATTGCGTCGTAAAGCAAGACGGGCACACGTACAGCGTCATCGAGAAGGGAGCTTCGAGCACGGCGTTGCCCAATGCTTCCGTCACCTTAGGGCGATATTGCTCGGGCGAAACCCGTTGTTCCCCGGCTTCAATCATATATTCGCGGCAAAGCGGGCATTCGGGTACCAGTTCCTGTTCGTTTAACAGCGATTCAACCGTCTCTTCGAATAGTTGTAGCTCGTCGTCCGTTTCCAACAACGAATCTTCTTCCACCCAGCTCAAGATTTCGTCTTCGGACGATAACGCGGAAACCTCTCCCTCTTCATCTTCGTCTTCGTCATCGTAATCGTCCTCGTTGCCGCCGATGCTAAGTTTTAAAGTGCGGTAACCGTCCAGTTCATTATCGCATACCGGACAATATTTCTCGGGCTCCTGACCCTCTTCTTGAATAATCTCGCTTTGACACCACGGACAAATCACGACAGCCATTACGCGTTATACCCCCCTCATATATAAAATACCGATTACTACGAATAAGATAGCCAGAACCAGCAGCGTTCCCCATAAATATTTCACGTTTCATTCCTCCGATTAAATAACGGCCGCTCCTATGATATAAGAAAGGGATACGGATAACACCAAAGCGAGAAACCCGACCGCACGGTTATCTTTCTCGATCTCGTCGTCGATCCGGAACACCGGGGTCAAAAATTCGAACAAGAAGTAGGCGACGAGAAGCAGAACGAAACCGATCGCCGCCCACATAAGGCTGTGATAGATCGTATCGTTGGCTTCGATCGAGAACCTGAAAATATTGCATATCCCGAATATTTTCCCGCCCGTCGCCATGGCAACCGATAAATTTCCTTTGCGGATCTCACTCCAACTATCGTATTTCGTCACCCATTCGAAGCACGACAGGAACACGATGAGCGCCAGAATTCCTACGGAGAAATACGCCAGAACCGCGAAAAAAGGATGGGACATCAAGGAATCGACCATACCCTTCAAAACTTACGACCTCCCGTTAATGAAGCTCGGCCACGGACACGCCCGCGCCGCCTTCCCCGAATTGGCCTAACCGGTAGCTTTTAACATGTTTATGCCGACGCAGGAAATCCTGAATTCCCGTTCGCAAAGCGCCCGTACCTTTGCCATGTATAATGTAAACCTGTCCTAGGTTAGATAGAAATGCCTCATCGAGAAACTGATCGACTTCCATTAGCGCTTCGTCCAGCATCATTCCGCGCAGATCGAGCTCCGTTCGAATAGTCTCGTCGCGGGAACGCTTGACGATCGTCGCCTGGGCTGCAGGCGCTTTGTTCGCCGCGGCTTTGCGGATAGGCTCCAGATCCGCCAGAGCCACCTTCATCTTCATGATTCCGAGCTGCACGACCGCTTCGGAGTTGCCCGTCAGTTCGACGACATGCCCCTTCTGTCCGCCCAAGCTATGAACTTTGACTTCATCGCCCGCCGAAATTTTAGCCGCTTTCGCCCCGGTACCTTTATTCGGTTTGGCGACCGGCGAAGGCACCGCATCCTCCAGGCGGCGCCTCGCTTCGATTAGCTTATGCTCCTTAACCGAAGCCCCTTCTTCCATGGCAAGGCGCCGCAGATCGGATATGATCTCTTCGGCTTCGCGTTTCGCTTTCGCGATCGCAAGGCGCGCTTCTTCGCGCGCGCCTTCCAGCAGCTTCGCTTTTTGCTCTTGAAACTTAAACCGCTCGTCCTCGATGTCTTTCTGAAGTTTCTCGACTTCGCGGCGCAGCCTTTCCGCCGTTTGGCGCTCCGATTGCGCGCGAAGGCGATCTTCCTCCAAGGAAGCGATCATCGAGTCGACCTTAAGCTCATCGTCGCTTACCTCGCCGCGCGCGTGATCGATAATGCTCTTCGGAAGGCCCAGCCTCTCCGCGATGGCAAACGCGTTGCTTCGTCCAGGAACGCCTACAAGGAGGCGGTAAGTCGGGCGTAACGTGGCCACGTCGAATTCCATGCTGGCGTTAATAATCCCCGGCCGGTTGTACGCGTAAGCTTTGAGCTCGCTGTAATGCGTCGTGGCGATTAACCGGCAGCCTTGCTTCTGCAGATGTTCCAAAATGGCTATCGCCAGCGCGGAGCCTTCCGCGGGATCGGTCCCCGCTCCCAGCTCGTCGAGCAGCACCAGGCTTCGGCTCGTCACTTGCCCCAGCATCGAGATCAAATTGGTCATATGGCTGGAAAAGGTACTTAAGCTTTGCTCGATGCTTTGCTCGTCGCCGATATCCGCGTAGATCCCGTCGAAGACGCACAACCGGCTTTCATCCTCGGCGGGAATAAACAAACCGGACATCGCCATCAGGCTTAATAAGCCGATTGTTTTCAAGGATACGGTTTTCCCGCCCGTATTGGGTCCCGTTACGATAATGGAAGAGTATTCTTCTCCCAGCGCGATATCGATCGGAACGGCTTGCTTGATGTCGATCAACGGATGGCGCGCTTTCCGCAGCTGCAGCTTACCCTCTCCGTTCATTAACGGAAGCGTCGCGGATAGCGCATTAGCCAATGCCGCCTTGGCAAAAATAAAATCGATCAAGCCGAGAATCTCCGCATCGCCGGACAACAGTTCTGCTCGTTCTCCGGTCTGCTCGCTCAATTTGCGCAGAATGCGCTCCACTTCGTTCTGCTCTTTGATTTTCAATTCCCGCAGCTTATTGTTCATCTGCACGACGGCTTCCGGTTCGATGAACAGCGTGGCGCCGCTTCCCGACTGATCGTGGACGATGCCTCCGAAGTGGGAACGGTATTCCTGTTTCACCGGGATAACATACCTGTCGTTGCGCATCGTAATCAGCGCATCCTGAAGCATCTTCTGAACCGAGCTGGAGCGAACGAGACTTTCAAGCTTCTCGCGGGCGCGGCCGGCGTTGATCCGAATGTCCCGTCGAACGGAAGCCAGCTCGGGGCTAGCCGAATCCAGCACTTCTCCTTGTTCGTCTACGCAACGGCGGATTTCGTCCTCCAGCGCTTTGAAATCGGTGAGCGGCTCGCATAGATCGCTCAACAACGGGAGCTCGGTTTCTTCGCCCGCGGATGAGATAAACCGGCTTAGGCGACGGGAACCCATGATGAACTGGGCAACCTCCATCAGCTCGGGGGGCTGCAAAATCCCTTGCAGCTTGGCTCTGTACAAGGATGCTCGAATATCCGTTATTCCTCCGAAGGGAGGCGTTCCCTTCAGCATGACGGCGCGAACCGCTTCGTCCGTTGCGGCTAAACGGCGTTCCACGATAGGAAGCTCGCGGGACGGAGACAGCTTCTCCGCCTCTTCCCGTCCGAGGCTCGTTGAGGTCAACCCCGTGAGCCGATGGATGATTTTATCGTATTCCAATGTATGTAAGGCCTTGTCGTTCACGGCGAAATTCATCTCCTTCGCCTTATATTATAGCCGAATCGATCAATCTTGCGAAACCTTCCACTCATACGGTTTAAAACTAAGGATACACTAACACTCAAGGAGGTCGATAAAATGAATTTTCTAGGCACCGTTGTTCGCTTTATCGTCTCGGCCATCGTTCTCATGGTGGTGGGATGGTTGGTCCCTCAATTTTCGGTTGGCGGTTTCTGGAGCGCTCTCATGCTCGCGATCGTCATCGCCGTATTGGGCTGGATCATCGAAGGCATCTTCGGCAAAAAAGTCACTCCGTTCGGCCGAGGAATCGTCGGGTTTCTGTCCAGCGCGCTCGTGATCTGGTTAGCGCAGTTTGTCGTGGGCCACGTTCATGTATCCGTCATCGGCGCTTTGCTGGCCGCGCTAGTGATCGGGATCATCGATCTGTTCATCCCGGTGGCGACGCCATACGAAGCAGGCCGGCGCAGCCGGAGCTAAATCCGTTAGTCGAACGCGGCGCAAACAGTCTCTTTGCCGATGGGCGGGGAGGCTGTTTGTTGCGTTCATTTTGATATTGTCATTTTTCCGACATGGGTTGCTCAGCCAACATATGGTACAATATTGCTCGTCAGGGGCGGACTTTACCATTAGGAAGCCATCTGCCTAATATGAAAGTCGGAGGGACTTGCATGCAAAGAAAAATCGCGTATTTTCTAACTCTAACGGCATTGGTGCTGGCGCTGTCGGCGTGCGGCGGCAACAACAAGAATACAAACGAAGAAAGTGCTCCATCCCCCGCTGAATCCGCTTCGACGGAAGTCGTCATCAAGGCGAGCAGCTGGGAATTCGACCAAAAGGAATATGCCCTTCCTAAGGATACTCCCGTTAAGCTGACGGTCGAAAACTTGAGCGGCGCCCACGGCATCGAGATTATCGGGCAAGATATCAAAATCCGCGGCAACAAATCGGAAGTCGTTACATTGCCCGCAGGCACGTACGAATTCAAATGCAACATCATGTGCGGCAACGGACACGGCCAAATGGTCGCGAAACTTGTCGTAAGCTAACGTACTTATGCTGAAAAGGCTATCCCCGAGGGATAGCCTCAGGCTGTCGAGAAAGTCTCGACAGCTTTTATTATGTCTAAATAGTTTAATACGACACCGCGTTAATTTGGTATAATAGATTTAACTATACCGAACGGATGGTGTTTCCATGCTTCGTTCTAATCGCGATAAACAACAGAACTATGAATTTGTTTCCATCGAAGATCTTGTTCCCGCCGATCACATGCTTCGAAAGATCGATAAATATATCGACTTCTCTTTCATCGATGATAAGGTACGCCCACTTTATTGCGAAGACAATGGTCGTCCCGCTGTTGATCCGGTCGTACTCTTTAAGATGATTTTTCTGGGCTACTTCTATGGCATTCGGTCCGAACGGCAGTTGGAGCGAGAAATCCAGACTAATCTTGCTTATCGCTGGTTCCTCGGCCTCGGATTGACTGACCGCGTGCCGGATCATACGACGATTAGCTGGAATAGAAGAACACGGTTTAAGGATACAACTGTATTTCAAGATATCTTTGATGAAATCGTCTTACAAGCGATCTCACACCGGATGGTCGGCGGAAGAGTCCTTATTTCCGACTCGACTCACATCAAGTCCAGCGCCAATAAACATAAGTACACCAAAGAACAAGTACAGCAAAATACGAAGGCGTATGTGGACGAGCTGAACGCCGCTGTTGAAGCTGATCGGAAGGCGCATGGAAAAAAGCCCTGAAACCTAGAGAGGAGGTGAACGAAGACAAGGAAGTGAAGGTTAGTACCACCGATCCCGATAGCGGGTATATGGTTCGGGACGGCAAGCCGGAAGGCTTCTTTTATCTGGACCACCGCACGGTTGATATGAAGTACAATCTCATTACCGATGTCTTTGTCACGCCAGGTAACGTACATGATTCGATGCCCTATCTCGAACGATTGGACCGTCAACGCGAAAGATTCGGTTTTCAGGTAGAAGCAGTAGCATTGGATTCAGGTTACCTCACAGCACCGATCTGTAAGGGGTTGGACACGCGGAAAATCTTTGGCGTTATTGCTCACCGCAGATTCCATCCTACACAAGGCCTGTACCACAAACATGAATTTAAGTATGATGCCGAGCGAGATCTTTATATTTGTCCGCAAAAGCAGGAGTTACCGTACAAAACGACAGACCGACATGGTTACCGACACTATGCTTCTGATCCGCAGCAATGCGCGTCATGTCCGATGTTAAACAAGTGTACCCGGTCACAGAACCGCCGAAAAGTCGTGACTCGGCACGTGTGGGAAGAGAGCAAAGAGCGCGTGCGACTTAACCGGCTGAGCAAGTCGGGCAAGAAGCTATACCGCAAACGAAAAGAAACGATTGAGCGAAGCTTTGCGGACGCCAAAGAGCTCCACGGGTTTCGCTATTGCCGTTTGCGAGGACTGCGAAATGTGACCGAGCAAGCGCTTATGACTGCTGCTGTACAGAATATGAAGAAGATTGCCCTCCATCTGGACAGGAGGGAAATGGGGTAATAATCTCCCCAGATCCCCCTTCTTCCAGGCACCTAAATAAAAAAAGAAACCCAATGTCTAAAAAGATGTGGGTTTCTCGACGATCTGAGGCTATCCCCGAGGGATAGCCTTTTTTTTGCGACGCCGTTGATCGTTTTGGCGACTAACTCGCTCCGCGGCGCGCTCCTAGAATTAGTCGGTTTTTGCGGCTACAAGCCCCGCTTGGTTTCGACTATTCATGTTCCAGCAGATCGATCCACTCGTTATACTCGTTCTGCAGCTTCGCGTATTCGTTGCTCAGAGCGGAATGCTCCCGCTTGAGCTCCTCAAGCTCCGCTTGCAGGCGATCTCCGCGCGCGGCCTGCTCGCGCAGTTCATCCAACGAGGCGGCGTCCTCCGCCTCGCGGGCAGGCGCGGCCGCGGCTTCGGCCCGCGCCGCTTCAAGCTCGCGCTCCGCGCGATGCGCGGCTTCGCGCAATTGCTCCTCCGCATCGCCAAGCTCGGCG
The DNA here is from genome assembly GCF_014107495.1 of Cohnella cholangitidis. Taxonomy (GTDB): domain Bacteria; phylum Bacillota; class Bacilli; order Paenibacillales; family Paenibacillaceae; genus Cohnella; species Cohnella cholangitidis. The sequence continues at coordinate 4,683,614 of NZ_CP041969.1, read as the reverse complement.
ATGCGGGCTTCCAAAGCCGCCGCCCGATCTACGGCGGCTTGCTTCTCTTGCTGCGCCGACGCGAGACGCGCTTGGAGCTCCTGCATCGAATCGCTCCACGCTTTCTCCCATTCGTCCCGCTCGCCTAGCTGGCTAACAAGCTCTTGGCGTTCTTTGTCCGCCTTAGCCAGCGCGGAAGCATGCATGCTCAACCGCTCCGACGTTTGGGCTTCGACCATTTGCAGCATTTCCTGTTGCTCGATAACCGTGCGCCGCTGGTCTTCCGCTTGCCGCGCCCAATGCTCTACATCGCTTTCCAGCTGACCGCGCAACTGCTGCCACTCCCGCTCCTTGACCTGCCAGGAGTCCCGTTCGCGATTCAAAGCTTCCAGCTTGGATTCCGCAAGTTCAAGCTCTTCGGAGTACATCGTTTCGATTTCTTTCGTCTCCGCTGCGGCTTTGTCTTTCACGAGTCGAATTTCCGCCTCTTGCTTGCTTTCGATCTCAGTTCTTTGCGAGACGAGCTGTTGTTGCATCGCTTCGATTTCGGCTTTATTCCTGCCGACTAATTGCTCGATCTCCGCGATTTTAGCGTTTTCCAGCCGTTCGATTTCGTGCGAATGCTGTCGCTTCAACTTTTCAAGCTCCGTATTTAGAACCTCTTCAAGCTCCGATTGTTTCTTCAGCCAAGCGACCTTTTCCGACTCCAATTGATTAACGAGCTTATCCACTTCCGCCTTAACGTCCTGCAGCTCGGATGCCGCCTGCGCCTTAGACTGCCCCAGCTCTTCGGCGAATTGCGCTTTAGCGCTCTCCAGCTCCCGCTCGGCTTGCATGGCTTGAGCCAAAGCCGCCTGCCGAGCTTGATCCGCTTCGTCTATCGCTCGTTGCAGCTCTAGCTCGGCTTCGGCCTTCGCTTCATCCAACCGCTGCGACATTTCCGCCAGCACGCGCTCGGACTCCTTAGCCGCCAGCGCTTTGGCGCTGTCCAGCTCCCGTTGTGCCGCAGACTTAGCTTGTTCGAGTTCCGATGCCGCCTTTGCTTTGGCGTTATCGAGATCTGCCGCGGCTTGCGCTATTACCGACTCGAGCAGCTCGGACGATTCCGACTTCAATAGCTCAAGCTCGCCGGATACTTGTTCGAATTCGTGTCTATCCGCTTGTCTTTCCTTGTCGAATTCGGCAGCCATTCGTTTTTTCAAGTCTTCCAGCTCTTCCTTGGCTTGCGCCTTCGCGAGCTCCAATTGCGCGGCCGATGTTTGCCTTAAGCTTTCCAACTCTTCCGCCGCAACGGCTTTCGCGAATTCCAATTCATCGGCAAATTGCGCTTGCGCCTTCTCCAGGTCGGAGGATGCCTTGTTCGCGAGCCGATCCAGCTCCTCGGTTTTCTGCGCTTTAACGAAATCCAGCTCTTCGGCCAATTGGGCTTTTCCGCTTTCGAATTCCGCCGATAGTTGAGCCCGAAGATTATCCAGTTCCTTCGCCGATCGGGCTTTCGCGTTATCCATATCCGCGGCCGCTTTTGCCTTCAGGCTTTCCAGCTCCGCCGCTTTCTGAGTTTTGACGGTTTCCAGCTCCGCCGTCTTCTTCTCAAGCAACGACTTAACGAAATCCAACTCTTCCGTCAGTTGCGCTTGCGCGTTTTCAAGCTCGGCCGTCCGAATTTTTTCTTGCTCGATTGCATCAGCGGATTGCTTCCTCGTTAAATCAATCTCCGCAGCCATGCGGTTTTTCTCGATTGCCAGCTCTTCGGCTGCCGCCGCTTTCAAGCTCTCCAATTGTTCCGCTAGCCGAGCTCTCTCGTTATCCAACTCCTCGAGCGTCTTCTTGTTCAATTCTTCAAGTTCTCTAGCCGACTTCGCCTTCAGGCTCTCGATCTCTTCCGCCGTCTGCGCTCTTACGAGCTCCAGTTCTTCCGCCTTCCGAGCTTTAACGAACTCAAGCTCTTCCGCCACCTGCTCCTTTACGAAAGCGAGCTCCTGGGCCGTTTCTACCTTTAAGTTTTCGAGTTCTTCTATTTTGCCTTTATTCTCGAACTCGTTCTTAAGCAGCTGCTCGTTCTCCCTGCGCAAGCGCATCAACTCGTCGCCTACGTTCACGGCGGCGAGAACGGCTAACTTCGGCAAATCCAAACGGGGAGACCCGCTGTTGATCTTGCTCATCTGTTCGTTAACCAGAGCGGCGACCCGTCTCATGTGATCGGTACTGGTGTGACCCGTTAGCGTATATTGCGTTCCATATATGTCAACGGTCACACGCGTCTTGTCGTTAGCCTGCACAGCGTGATCCTCCCATTGCGTCCATAGTTATGTATCAACCTTCCAAATCATACAAAAGCAGCGAACCATCCGCGCCAGTCGGCGTCTAGATGTATTCGCTGCCTCCCTTACTGTTTCCTGCCTATTTGCGAAGTTCCGCGCCGAAAGATTGTTCCAATTGTGTCAATACCCGGGCATGCGTTTCCGTGACTTCCTCGTCGGTCAAAGTACGGTCCCCGTGACGGTAGACTAACGCCAATGCGACGCTTTTCTTGTCGCTGCCGATTCGTTCTCCCGTATAGACGTCGAATACCTTAACGGATTCCAATAATTCTCCCGCCGAAGCGGCGATGGCGTCCGTCAATGCCCCGCCCGCTACGCCGCGGTCGACCACGACCGCGATATCCCGCTCCATTGCCGGATAACGAGGCAATGTGCGGTATTCGATATGGCGATCCGCGTATTCGTAGATCGAAGCAAGCTCCAACTCGGCGACGTAAGTATCCGGCAGATCGAAATCCCGTTGCAGCTCGGGATGCAATTGCCCTACGTAACCGATCGTTTCATCTCCGCGTTCCGTATGGATCGTGATCGCCGCCGTTCTTCCCGGATGGAATCCGGCAGGCTGCGCGGCCAAGTATGCGATCTTTCCGGAAAGTCCCAAACGCTCGAACAGCTTTTCCAGAATGCCTTTGGCATCGTAGAAATCAACCGGCTCCGCAGAACGGTTCCAAGCAGCGGAGCGACGGTTGCCGCTCAACAGCAAGGAGAGACGAGGCTTCTCCTGCGGCAAACGCGTCAACGTTTCTTCGTCCGTCAGATAGACGTTTCCGATCTCGAATAACGCCAGTTCGTTATTTTTACGCGATAAGTTATAAGCCGCCGCATCGAGCAAGCTTGGGATCAAGTTCGTCCGCAGCACGCTGCGTTCTTCGCTCATCGGCATGGCGAGCGGAATCGGCTTCGCGTCTCCGGACAGCTCCTTGAACAAAGTCGTTCGTTGCACGGAAGTAACCGAATAGCAGATCGTCTCGTGCAGGCCCGCTCCCGTCAAGATCGAGCGCAACTCCCTGCGGATCGCTTGCGGTTTCGTTAAGGAACCGGCGGTAGTCGCTCCGTCGATCAACGTCGTCGGAATTTCGTCGTATCCGTGCAGTCTCGCCACTTCTTCGATCAAGTCGACATCACGGGTAATATCTCCGCGGCGCGAAGGGATCGATACGGTCCATATCCCGTCTCCGCTTACTTCCGCGGCGAAATTCAATCGGGAGAAGATCGTCTTTATTTCCAGCTTCGAAAGCTCCGTACCGAGCATTCCGTTAATTCTGCCAAGCGTGATTTCGACGTTCGCCGGTTGTTGAACGGATACTTCCGCCTCCGCGATGCCTTCCGTCACAAGACCTTCCGCATAACGCGCGATTAATCCCGCAGCACGATCAAGGGCATCCCGAACCCGGGACGGATCGACTTCTTTCTCGAACCGCGCGGACGCTTCCGAACGCAGTCCTAATTGCCGCGACGTACGACGAACCGTACCGCCATCGAATTTAGCGGATTCGAGGATAATATCCGTCGTCTCCGCCGTCACTTCCGAATTCGCTCCGCCCATGACTCCGGCTAATGCGATTGCCTTTTCCGCGTCGGCGATAACGAGCATTTGCGGCTCAAGCTTGCGCTCTTGATCGTCGAGAGTGACGAGCGTTTCGGCAGGCTGCGCCAGACGAACGTCGATGCGTCCTCCCGCGACTTTGGCCGCATCGAAAGCGTGAAGCGGCTGGCCGTATTCCAGCATGACATAATTCGTAATATCGACGATATTATTAATCGGGCGCACCCCAGCAGCGATAAGGCGATTCTGCATCCATTGCGGAGCGGGAGCGATCTTCACGCCTTTAATATAACGCGCGGTATACAGAGAGCATTGTTCCTTCGCGCTGATCGACACGCGTACATGATCGGACGCCACGTCGGCAGTCGGGAAAATATCCTTCTTCGGTTCGGGAAGGTTCAACGGGCGCCCAGTAAGAGCCGCAACCTCGTAGGCGACTCCGAGCATACTAAGGCAATCCGAACGGTTAGGCGTAAGATCCAGCTCGAGGATGGAATCGTTCAACGCGAGCACGTCCAGAATGTCGCGTCCGATTTCCGTATCGTCCGGCAAGATCAGAATGCCTTCTTGCTGCTCCTTCGGCAACAGCTTGTCGTTGATGCCGAGCTCGCGGGCGGAGCAAATCATGCCTTGCGATTCGACGCCGCGAAGCTTAGCGCGTTTGATATCCAAACCGCCAGGCAGCTTCGCGCCGATCATCGCGACCGGCACTTTCATATCGGCGCCGATATTCGCCGCGCCGCATACGATTTGCAGATCCTCGCCGGTTCCCGCGTCGATGGTGCAGACGCTGAGTTTGTCCGCGTCCGGATGCTTTTCCCTCGTTTTCACATAACCGACGACAACGCCGCTGACTCCGGCATTTCGCGACGGAACGGAATCGATCTCGATCCCGCCTCTCGTCATCATTTCCGCTAATTCCTTTGCGGCAATGCCGCTTAAGTCGATATAATCGGATAACCACCGATAAGATACGTTCATGGGAAACTCCCCTCGTTTGATCAAAGTAATGGCTTGGCAGCCACTCCGCAGTTTAAATTCCGTCCCTAACCGTCAAGTCACATCTTCGCGAACTGGCTTAGAAATTTCGTATCGTTCGCGTAGAAATGACGGATATCGTCGATTCCGTATTTCAACAGAGCGATCCGTTCCACGCCCATGCCGAACGCGAAACCCGTTACTTCCGTCGGGTCGTATCCGCCGTGCTCCAATACTTTGGGATGAACCATTCCGCAGCCGAGAATTTCGATCCAGCCGGTATGCTTGCACATCCGGCAGCCGCTGCCGCCGCATTGCGCGCACGTCACGTCTACTTCCGCGCTCGGTTCGGTGAACGGGAAGAAGCTCGGGCGAAGCCGGATTTGCATTTGCGGTCCGTACATTTCCTGCACGAACTGCAGCAACGTCCCCTTCAGGTCGCTCATCCGGATGTTCGGCCCGATAACCAAACCTTCGATCTGGTGGAACATGAACGAATGGGTCGCGTCATCGTCATCGCGGCGATACACCCGTCCCGGACAAATGACTTTTACCGGCGTTTTGCCGTTCATCGCTTTCATCGTACGGATTTGTACGGGCGACGTTTGCGTGCGAAGCAAGATTTCGTCCGTAATGTAGAAGGAATCCTGCATATCGCGCGCGGGATGGTTTTTCGGCAAATTCAACGCTTCGAAGTTGAAAAAGTCGGTCTCGACTTCCGGTCCTTCCGCAACCGTGTAGCCCATTCCGATGAAGATGTCCTCGATCTCCATGGTTACTTTGTTCAGAGGATGAACGGATCCTACGCCAACCGCTTTGCCCGGCAGAGTAACGTCGATCGTCTCCGCTTGAAGCCGATGCGCCGTAGCCGCCGCGTCGAATCCTTCTTGCTTCTCCGCGATCACGGCTTCGATCGCCGCGCGAACCTCGTTGCCCACTTGCCCGATTACCGGACGTTCTTCCGCGCTAAGCGCGCCCATGCCTCGCAAGATCTCCGTTAACTGCCCCTTCTTGCCTAAGTAGTGAACACGCAGGTCGTTAAGATGAGCCGCGTCCGCCACGCCCTGAAGCTGCTCGAGCGCCTCTTTCCTTAGAGCCTCTAATCGTTCTTTCATCCCGATTCTCCTTATCGCATTGAAATAGAAAAAGGCCTTCTCTCCCGTAAGGGACGAAAAGACCGTGGTACCACCCTTTGTTGAAATGCCGCCGCCGCTCGTTAGAGCAGCCGGAACGCTAACGCGTTCTGGACATTCCCGCTTCATACGGCGTAACGTGCCGTCAACCGGTTCCTTCTATATGATCGACGACGCCGACCGTTCAAAGGACTGCTCCGGAGTGAATTTCGGCAGCCTGTATTCTTAGGAACGCTCTCAGTCTCAGGCGCTCCCTCCCTGAAAGAAGGCACTGCTTACTTGTCTCCATCATCGCATTTTTGCATTTACAGACCATTATAGAACAAGTGATATGTTCAAGCAAGCCGGATTGCCCCTATTTCTGCTACTTCCATAGATCGTTGCCAAGACTCCCTTTACATAAAGTAAAGCCGCTTCTAAGCGATTCGCTTCGAAGCGGCTCCTTATCGTTATGCCCGTTTGCGGAATAGCGCGATGAGCAGCGCCAGCACGCCTGCGGCCAAGCCCGCGATGGCGAGCGACAGCGTCAAAGCGTCGCGGCCCGAATCCGTTTCGTCGCTTGCCGCCGCGCCTCCGGATGCGCCGTGTCCATCGCCGTGCCCGTCTCCGGTTGCCGCGGTAACCGCCGTCACGGATGCAGGCTTGTCGGCGTCAGCCGCGCCCGTCCATTCCACGACTTCCCCGTCCGCATAAGTCTGGTAGGCTTTCCATACTAATTCTTTGGCATCGTCGGCTACTTTGCCCTGCATGCGGAATTCTCCGAACTCCGTTGCGCCGAGCCCGCTGCCCGTAGCTTTCCAAGTGACGCTTACGATTTTGTCTTCCGCGCCTTTCTCGATTTCGTAAGTCCAATCCGCTTTCGGTTCGAAGCGGCTCACGTTCACGTTGTCAGGAATGGCTACCTTCACTTGCGTCGTCGCGCTGTCCTTCTCCGAAGGAACGCGAACGGTGAACACTTGGTATGAACCGGCAGGCACTTCTTTCGGCTGCACCGTCACGTGCGCGCTGGCCAATCCGGCGAATCCGAGAGACAATAACAATACTAATCCAAGCATCAAACTTTTTTTCATAGGAGATATCCGACCTTTCATAGTCCAATAGTTAAGATATCTCCAAGTATAGCTCGCTCGATCTCTTTGCGCATGACTCGAAAGAGTCATATCGAGGTTACGCTTTGTGACGAAATGGCGACGATATCGGTCTTCCGTTGCTATTCCGTTTCCACCATTCCGCGTTCATAGGCGTAACGGGTTAGTTGAACCCGATTGTCCAGATGAAGCTTCTGCAAAATATTTTTAAGATGGTTTTTAACCGTATGCTCCGATAACCCCAGCGATACCGCGACCTCGCGATTCGTATTGCCTCTGGCCACTTCCTGCAAAATTTCTTTCTCCCGCGGAGTAAGTCCCCCGGCGTCGGAATTTTTCTCTTTCGCCGCATTGACGCTCTTGTTGCCGCGGTCCGCGAATTCGCGCAAGATGGACATCGCCAGCTCCGGGTTCAGGGGCGCCTCGTCCAGCGCGACCGCGCGCAAATAATCCCGCCATGCGGATGGGTTAAGGTTCTTGAGCAAATAACCTTGCGCGCCTTTCTTAAGCGCTTCGAACAAATGGGAGACATCGTCGGAGACGGTCACCATAATGATTTTCACCGTTGGATGGGCGCTTTTGATCGCCTTAACGGCTTCTAAGCCTCCCATTCCCGGCATGTTAATATCCATCAGAATGAGATCGGGCTCAAGCTTATCCGTCATCGCGAGCGCTTCTTCTCCGCTGGAGGCTTCGCCTGCGACGACAAATTCGGGAACCGCGGAGACGATCGTCCGCATGCCTTCCCGCGCATGTCTATGGTCGTCCGCCAGCAACAATCGAATCGGCTTGCTCATGTAGCTTCCCTCCTCTTTTCAGCAACTGCACTACCGTACGATCGCCTCTGCGTTCGGCGACGAAACCCCATCCCATCGCTTGCGCCCGGTCGCGAACCATACGCAAGCCGAATCGTCCGTGCGCTTGCAGCGGTTCGCCGCCAAACCCGACTCCGTCATCCTCTACCGAGCAGCGGAAACCGCCCGTTCCGTCGGGCTCGCCGATTACGAATACCCGGGATGCCTTCGCATGCTTACGCACGTTCATAAGCGCTTCTCTAACGCAAGCGTGAAGCTCCACTTTCTCCTTGTCCGTTAAACTGCCGTCCGGGATGCTCCAAGTAAACTCGGCCTTGGCTTCCGTCATCATCGCCGTCTCCCCCAGAAGCTCCCGGAGCGGAACGACCCATGCGGCGGCCGCCGGCGAAGGAGGCTGGCGAAGGTTCGCGATCGCCTGGCGAACGTCCTCATGCATGACGCGAACCGTTTCTCTTAGCCCCTCCGCCAATTGTTTCACCGGGCCTTCGTTTTGCATCTCGTCCAGTTGATCGAGCTTAACCGCGAGCAGGAATAGCGATTGGGAGATTCCGTCATGAAGCTCCCGCGCCAAGCTTTCCCTTTCCTCCAGCGCGGCGTTCGCTCCCTTCTCCCGCTGTAAAGCCTGCTGGGATTGCTCCAACCTCGCGAATAGGCTTCTCACTAACGTCAAGGTTACGGCGAGCACGATAAACGGAGCTAGCAGATTGCCTAGCTCCATCGACATATAAGGCAGCAGGAACGCATGCCGAATGTATTCCCATAGTCCGATCGTCAGCGTCGGGATGAGAAGAATAAGCCACTTGATCTTTCGGTCTTTCCTCTCGTTATCCACAGCGATATTCACCTCGGACTTAATAAATTCGATAAGTCGTTTCCACGACCCTCTCCGTATCGTCCGCATCCGTTACCCTAATTTGCGCCTTCCATTGTCCCGCGAACGGCAAATATGGTCCTTGGGCCTTGTAGGTCGACTTCGTATAATCGGGGAAGGCGTCCATCTCTTCGTCCTTATAGGCTTCCAAAGGAACGTCGATAAAGCCCATCCCTTCTTTGTCCAGAGGCAGCATTCGCAGTTGTACCGACTTAGGCACGCCTTTGCCCGTCCGCTCCGGCAGCCAAATTTTCAGATTAAACTGGTTATCTCCGGGCGTATTCGGCGACACCCTCAGAGTGACGTGCATTTCGGTGCCCATTTGGTGGAAATTCAACTGCTCGTTGACCGGCAATGGCGTTTGGTAAGTAAGAACACCGACGGTGATGACGATGGCCGACAACAGGCCCACATCCGCTTTGAGCAGATTCCCATGGGGAAGATCTCCTTTTTTCAACCTCCTACGAATGAAAAAAGCCGTAATCGCCACGAGAAGAGAGACGATCGCTTTGGCGATGAGCCATTTTCCCCATGTCGTATATTTCAAGTACTCCAGCGACGGCAAAAAGTCCAGCGTCGACAGGATCCCCGTTACCCCGAGCACGAGGAACGAGATGAGGGCCCATTTCGAGAACACGAGAGCAAACCTGCCGGCTTCCGGCCGTTCCTTATACCAGATCGCGAGCAACAGAACGAGCCCTCCGCTCCATAACGAAGCCGCCAGGAGATGCACCAAGTCAAGGCCGACCGTATAGGCGATGGGATTGAAAGCCGCGGCATGTCCGGACCAAGCTTCAACGAATAAAGCGATAGCCGCCCAGATCAGGCGCGCCCCTGCGCCGAGGGACGGCAGCAACGGGGCCGCAAGCGCTAGCAGCAGCTCCGCGATATACAGCTTGCCGATCGTCGTGTCCGTTAAGATTCGTCCCCATTCCGAGAGCGGCTCGCCTTGTCCCAAATCCCGGAGGCTGAAAAAAACGTAAGCGATCGTCGCAAGCAACGCGAATTTCCCCGCCAGTCCGAGCGATCGGGCGTAAACCTCGCGAACGACGGGTGAAGGTTTCCGCAACAAGCCCCATAAGGCAAGCCCCGCTACGGAGAGCAATCCGGCGTAATACAGAATCCGGGCGGAATAGAGAAGAAAAGATTGCTGGTCCAATCCCGCCGAGCCATGGTTATGGGAATGTCCGATCTGCTGATGCGGATCAAGCTGGCTCGCGTCGGGAAGAGGATCCGGGTTGCCTATCGTGAAGACGTACGCCCCGGATATCGGGTGGCCGTCGGCCGAGATAACCGAATAAGAAACGGTATAATGGCCTTCGCTTAGCTTCGGCAACGCGATTCGGATTCCTTTGCCTTCGTTAATCGACTCGACCTTTCCCTTCGCCACGTCGCGCGAAGATTCGTTAAGCACGAGCAGCTTAGAGCCTCCGCTGTCCAATCTCTCGTTAAACGATATCTCGACCTCCTGCGGACCGACATCCATCCGAGCATTCGCTTCGGGCGAAGTTCGCTCTAAGACGGCGTGAGCTTCCGCTTGTCCGCTCATGATCAGAGTCGGAAATAGGCCTAGCGCGACCAGAAGCGTAATGCGTAATAATTTCTCATGAAAAAGAAAGCGCGCATTCGCGCGAACCATACCGTAAAAAGTCATAAGACAGCCTCCTGCTCCTCTTTCATTCAACCAATCCCCTCTTGCGCCGCGACTGCGTATCCGTCGCGTTCGCAAGGTCGGGCACTTCTATCGTACCCGAACGGGACTACCTCTTCAACACGTCGGACATTCGGACATTCGAATATTTTAAGGTATTTGTATTGCATATTTATTCATTTATATGTATAGTCATTGCTAACAACCTCATACGCAGAAACAACGGCGCCGCAGTTCGAGGAAGCTCTCTTCACGAACGGTGCGCGGCTTAATAGGGAAGTTCGGTGCAAATCCGACGTGGTCCCGCCACTGTATCGGACGGTTTGAACGATCGTCCGCAGCCAGAGATACCTGCCATTGTTTCGGAGAAGCCAAGGAACCTACGGAAGATAGGGATGATCCGGCGCATGTGATGCATACTGCACAAGCATGTTTGCCTTTTTTATCTATCCATAAAAAGGCAAACATGCTTTTTTCGCGTTCGGCTAAAAGGTTGAAAAAATGAACGAAGGATGTGGAGTTCGCAATGGCAATCGTATCGACGGCCGGAGTCGGTTACCCCCGTATCGGGGAAAACCGCGAGTGGAAAAAGCTGCTGGAGGAATTCTGGAGCGGCAGACGCGAGGAAGAAAGCTTCCTCAAGGATATTCGGGAGTTGCGCATACAAAGGCTGCTTAGGCAGCAAAAATCGGGAATCGCTTGGGTGCCTTCCGGCGACTTTACCCTATACGATTCCGTGCTCGATCACGTCGCGGCGTTCGGTCTCGTACCCGAGCGTTTCCGCCGCTTGGGCACGCCGGGATCGTTGGCCGTCTATTTCGCGATGGCCCGCGGCGCCGAAGGCGCTCCGGCGTGCGAGATGACCAAATGGTTCGATACGAACTACCATTACCTCGTTCCCGAACTAGCGGGAAACCCGAAACCAAAGCTGGTATTTAACCCTTGGTTGGATGCTTTTAACGAAGCCAAGCATGAGATCGGCTTGCTGACGCGTCCCGTTATTATCGGCCCTTATACGTTGGTACGCCTCGCGAAAGGGTCGCCGCCGCGAAATTTGCGGACGTCGTGCGCTCCTTCATTCCCGTTTACAACGAAGCGCTTGGACAATTGGCCCAAGCCGGGGCCGAATGGATACAGATAGACGAGCCGTCGCTCGTCACCGATGTTCCCCGGGAGCACCTCGCTCTGCTGGCGGAAATTTACGGTGAATTGAAGTCCTCTAACCCGAAACTGCGGCTCCACCTTCAAACTTACTTCGGATCGGTCGAACATCCGGAAGCGGTCTTCTCGCTTCCGGTCGACGCGATCGGTTTGGACTTCGTTCGGGGCAAAGAGCGGAATCTGAACGCTATTAAGACGTACGGATGGCCTACGGGAAAACGGCTCGGCGTCGGAATCGTGGACGGTCGCGGAATCTGGCGGACCGACCCGGATCAAGCTTTGAGCTTGCTCGAGGAATTGGCTTCTTCGGTTTCCGCGGACCGGCTGGTCGTCCAACCCTCTTGCTCCTTGCTGCATTCTCCCGTCACGGCGAAAGCCGAAACCGGCGGCGACGATCTCGTACGAGGCGCGTTAGCTTTCGCGACGAGAAGCTGGAAGAGATCGTAGCGCTCGGCGAAGCCTTGGAAGCCCGGTTGAACGGCGGCGTTTCAGACGACGAGCTACCTCCTCGCCTTAACGCTAACCGCGAGACACTGGCGGCGCTAGACAAGCACCCCGCCCGTCAGCGAGCGGCATCGCAAGGCTCGAGCGAGGAGAGCATCGCGGAACGCGCTCCGTTCGCGAGCCGGCATGCTTTACAGCAAACCCGATTTAAACTCCCGCTTCTGCCGACGACAACGATCGGGAGCCTCCCGCAAACGGGCGATATCCGCAAGGCGCGGCTGGAATGGCGGCGCGGCCGACTTGACCATGCCGATTACCGCAAGCTATTGGAGGAACGGACGGAGCTATGGATTCGCAGACAGGAACAATGGGGCATCGACGTGCTCGTTCACGGAGAATTCGAACGCACCGACATGGTCGAACACTTCGCCCACTTGTTGGACGGATACCATTTCACCAACAACGGCTGGGTACAATCTTACGGCTCCAGATGCGTCAAGCCGCCCGTTATCTACGGCGACGTCATGGACCGCGGAGCGATGACGTTGGAAGATACGGTCTTCGCTCAATCCTTAACGGATCGTCCCGTCAAAGGCATGTTAACGGGACCGATCACGATGCTGGCATGGTCGTTCTATCGCGACGATCTTTCCCCCAAAGAAATCGCCGATCAGATCGCCCGGGCGCTGAATGCGGAAGTATTGCGCCTGGAAGCCGCCGGCATCGGCATGATTCAGGTCGACGAGCCGGCGCTGCGCGAGATAGCCCCGTTGAAACGCCGGGAATGGCCTGAATATTTGGAATGGTCGGTTAACGCCTTCCGCCGCAGCGTCGCGGGCGTTGGCGACGATACGCAAATCCACACCCATATGTGCTATTGCGATTATCACGAGATCATCGACGCGGTGGAAGCGATGGACGCGGACGTCATTTCGCTCGAGACTTCGAGAAGCCACGGTTCCTTGATTCATGCGCTCAAGCAACAACCTTACGCCAACGGTATCGGGTTAGGCGTGTACGACATACACAGCCCTGTCGTTCCCGAGACGGAGACGATGCTCGCGGTTATCCGCGATTCCCTTGCCGTCGTCCCGGCGGACCGGATGTGGATTAACCCCGACTGCGGCCTCAAAACGCGCGGCGAACCCGAAACGATCGAAGCGCTGAAACGGATGGCCCAAGCCGCCCTTCAGGCTCGTTCAGAGCTTGCGAAAGCCTGATAACCGGCAGAATATGCAAGAGGCAGCCCCGGGTCATAAAAATGACTTACGGGACTGCCTCTGCTTTGTTCTATTCCATTACTTTCCTCCGGTCACATCCGGCCACCATTCTTCGTCTATTAACGGATATCCTCTGGACTCCGTCCATACGTATATCCATCCTGACAAAGAGGCATCATCCGCGTCGGATATCCATACCCGTTCGTAATCATTCGGCTCTTCTATGCCGTAGAACTCTTCCAACGCGTCAAGCGCGGGCAAGCCATCCCAAGCTACTTCCATCCACATTCCCCGAACGAACCGCTTCTTATCCAACAGCAGTGCCGGATACTCGCCCGCATCGACGAGCCGCCCTCTCACTCTACCTGGCGAAGAAGCCAACAAGATCGGCTCGATAAGGGAGTGGTTGCTTTGGCCCGGCAACAACGTGCCGTATACGAAAATTCGAATCGCCGTAGCCGGGGAAGCCGGTTTCGCCATTAGGAGACGATTCCTTTCGCTTCCCTCTTGTCCTTATCCGAATCGAATAACGACAGGAACTTCTCGGGAGGAACCGGACGGGAGAAGAAGTATCCTTGCGCTTCTTGGCATTTAAGCTCCTTCAGGAAAGCAACCTGCCCTTCGCTCTCGACCCCTTCCGCGGTAACCGTCAAGTTCAGGTTGCGGGCCATCGCCGATATTCCCGACACGATAGCCGCATCGTTGCGATCGGTCAGCACGTCGTTCACGAATGAGCGGTCGATCTTCAGCTTGTCGATCGGGAACCGCTTCAAGTAATAGAGGGAACTGTATCCGGTGCCGAAATCATCGATACTGATCCGGATGCCGAGCTTCTTGAGACGCTCCAGCATCTCCGTCGCGAACGTGACGTCCGCCATGATGCTTTCGGTAATTTCCAACTCGAGCCAATGCGGCTCCAATCCGGTTTCCTCCAACACCTTGGCTATGCGCGCGTCCAAGTCATGCTGGCGGAATTGGCGAATCGATAGATTAACGGACAGAATGATCGAAGGATAACCTTTGTCCTGCCAGGTTTTCATTTGCCGGCAAGCATTCCGAAGCACCCATTCCCCGAGCGGCAAAATAAAACCGTTCTCCTCGCAGAGCGGAATAAATTCCGACGGAGGGATTTCTCCGCGCTGCGGGTGGCTCCATCTTAGCAGCGCTTCCGCACCGACCAATGTCTCGTTCTCCAGATCGACCAGCGGCTGATAGGCGAGATGGAACTGCCCCAGTTCGAGGGCGATGCGCAGGTCGTTCTCCAACAAAAGCTTTTCTTTCGCCTTCAAATTCATTTTCGTCTCGTATCGCTTCCAGCCGTTGCGCGACTCCTTGGCGCTATACATCGCCGTGTCCGCGTTCTGCAGCAGGAGATCGAGCGTGTTGCCGTCATCCGGGAATAGAGCCATCCCGACGCTGCTCGTAATATGGAAAGCGGAATGTCCTACTTTGATAGGCTGCTCGAACATATCGACCAGGCGTTGCGCGGCTTCCTCCGCGGACTTCACCCCGCCAACGTCGCTAAGAAGCACCGTGAATTCGTCTCCTCCGAGCCGGAAGACGTTTTCGGGCTTTTCCGCGAATTTCGTTAATCTCTCGGCTACCGCGATCAACAGCCGGTCCCCGAACGCATGTCCCATGGAATCGTTAATCGTCTTGAAACGGTCAACGTCGAGCCATAACAGAGCAAAGCGACTACCGTTGTGGTCCGCGCGAACCATTTCCGCCCTCACACGTTCCGCGAATAATCTGCGGTTAGGAAGAGCCGTCAGTTCATCGTGATAAGCCAAGTAATTGATGCGCGCTTCCGCTTTCTTCTGTCTTCTGTAGGGCTCTTCGATGAGCACGAAATAAATGCCCTTAAGCAAACAATAGTAACCCGCAAGCTTAAACAAATCTCCGAACAAGTTTTCCAGCGAACCCGAGCTTGCCCCTAACGACTCTTCTATTTTCGCGAAAAACAACCAGATCAACGCTTGCACGATCGTGAGCATCGATTCCGGCCGTTCGACCCGATTCCGATATAAAATAACGCCTATAGCGGCCGCATAGAGCAGCAGAGTCGACGTTTGTTGGATCGGGGCTAGCGTATCGATGAAAGCTTGGTTCCAGTTATCGGCCTTAAACACAAACCAAGATATGACCCCGACGATGCCGATCACGGGGATAATCGCATAAATTCGCATTCGCGGCTTGACGATCGGATTTCCTAACGAGAAGACGATCAACAGTCCGAGAGCGCCTACCCACTGGGAAGTCCAGTTCAACAAAATGCTTGGCGTATCTCCAATCGCCGCATCATATAGCGGCATTCCCGGAGCGCTGATCCCATGCAGCATATCCAATATGCCGATCGCTCCGAACAAGGCCGCCGTCATAAGCCGTTGCCTGCATAGCGTCGGCAGAAAAAACATCCATCCGAGGATGAGCAGCGCAAAACAAATCGCAAAAGCCACAGACTCCAGTATCGAATGTAAAGCGGTTCGGTTAAGGTGAACGAACGCCTCTTCAAACCAGTCATGGCCGATCTGAATGCCGCTGAATACCGTTACGGCGGCAATTACCATCCACATTGTTTTTATTTCCGCGCGATTAATCGACATGTATGTGCCCCCGACCAAATACCTACTCAAAAGAAACTTTTCTTTATCTCCTCTCTATATTTTCCACGCAAATAATCAGTTTCCTGCTTTACGCTGATTTTTTCGACAGTTTTTCGACATTATTCGCCTACATTCCGTCCGGTCGCCGCACAGTAATTCCATTTCCTTGAAAATATTCGACAATCTCGCGAGCATGCTCCGTAGCCTTAAACGTATCCCCGTGCAAGCATAGAGTTTCAATTCTGCCCATCACGGCAAGGGAATAAGCCTGTTGCACTACTTCTTTAGAACCTTCAAGCACAGCTCCAGAAACATTCCTAGGTACCAAATTCCCATCCGGCGAATATGCCCTATCCGCGAAGCCTTCCGCCACAAACCGAATTCCCGATGCCCGCGCGGCCGACTCCGCTTCGCTTCCCGGAAGACCGTATAGCATCAATTCGGGCTCCAACCGTCTTATTGTCGTAACGATCGCTGCCGCCAATTGCGCGTTGTTCGCAGCCATATGATACAGCGCGCCATGCAGCTTGACGTGATGCAGCTCGCCCCCCGCGGCTTTAACGTAAGCCTGAAGCGCCCCCGTCTGATAGAGCACGAAATCGGCTGCTTCCTCGGGGGTGATCGCCATTTCGCGACGCCCGAAGCCGAGACGATCCGGCAGTCCCGGATGAGCGCCGATCGCCACGCCAAGCTTGAGGCAGCTATCGACGACTTTGCGCATCGTATGCGGATCTCCGGCATGAAAGCCGCAAGCGATATTAGCCGATGAAACGTATTGCAGCAAAATATCGTCCGCCCCCCAATCATACGCCCCGTATCCTTCTCCCATATCCGCATTTAGATCGATCGTCACCATATCGGTTGCCCCCTGTATCTAGTAAACGTATTTGCTCAACATTCCCGCTCTTAATATCGCAAGATCTCGCTCCCGCTCGCTCAAAGCCCGTTCGGCAATCCCCGCGTCGACCAACTCGAACGTTAGCCGATCCCCGGGAACGGCTTGCGCTAGCTTCGGCATATCCGCCGAGATCACGTGCGCTATTTTCGGATATCCGCCGGTCGGCTGGTAGCCGGCGGCCAGAATGATCGGTTGCCCGTTCGGCGGCACTTGAATCGTTCCGGCAACGACGCCATGGGATTGAAGCTCGTTCCGAAATTCCTTGGTCAGAGCTTCCCCGGTCAGTCGTATCCCCATTCGATCGGAAGAAGCTTCTACTCGATAGGGTGCGGAGAGAAGCGCCTCATGCGCTTCCGAGGTAAAGTCGTTCCACTCCGCGCCAGCCAGCAGGCGCAAGGCGATGGCGCGAGGTTGACGGGCACGTTGCGCGGATGAAGCCCGAACGACGCGATCGGACCTGCTTGCCGCGCTCCATGCAACGGAACTCCAACGGGCCGTTCCTTCTTCCGCTTTCCTTCGCAAGCGCTCTTGAATCGCCGCGGCGTGTTTGGATGGCGGCAACACGCTTATGCAATCGTCCGCCAGCAAAGCTCTGCCGAATCCGCCGCCCATCCTTGCCCTCGTATCCGCGCTTCGGCTTCCAAGCCACATCGGCACGTCGATTCCACCTGCGATTGCTAGGTACGCCCGACATCCCGATAACGCGGATCCGAAAGACAGGGTCGTCCCGCGCCGTAGATAGACCGGTCTATTCATCGGGATTCGCGTTCCGTCCGCGGCTGCATCGAGATCGGCTCCGCAAATCGAGACGAGGGCGTCTCTCTCGATCCCATAATCCCCCCCGATCAGGGTCAATTCCAGAACGGCCGCACCCTCGTCATTGCCGATGAGCGCGTTGGCCATCCTCATCGAAACCTCATCCATGGCTCCTCCGACCGATACCCCGCAAGATTGCCAGCCTTTGCGTCCGAGATCTTGAACCGTTGACATCATCCCCGGCTTCAACACCCTCAATACCGGAACCGATGAACCGGTTCCGCTCCACGCAGGGGCTGGTACTCGCTCGCTCGTCATGGAGCTTGTTGCTTTAACCGGAACGAATTTTACCGTATCCCCCTGCCGTAAGAGGAAGGGTTCTCCCCCCTCCTGCCGACGGAACAGTTCGATTGACGTTCTACCGATCAACTGCCAGCCCCCCGGCGAGTCCACGGGATAGATTCCGGTCTGATTGCCCGCGATTCCAACCGACCCGGCCGATACTTTCAATCGGGGAACGTCGTGACGGGGTTGCGCCAATCTCTCGTGGAGGCCGGTTAGGTAGGGAAATCCCGGAGCGAAGCCCATCATCGCCACGACGTAAGTCCCTTCCGCGTGCAGCTCCGCGAATTGCTGCTCCGATAACCCGCTTCTGCTTGCGCACTCCGCTAGATCGGGTCCGTGCTCACCGCCGTATACGACCGGAATTTCCACCAACCGCTGCGGCGGCAACGTCCGTTGTTCCAGCCTATCGAGTACTCCGGCCATATCTCGGGCAGCATCGCGTATAGATAATTCGGATCCTCGCATATAGAAGGTAATCGAAGAATAGGAAGCTACCGTCTCTTGAAGCCAGGCGACGTCCAATAAACCGATCGCCTGCGCCGTCGCGGCCAACCTCCCCTCCTCCAAGGGAATATTCCATTGTATCGTAAAAGCCCGATCGCCTAACGGCCGCACGGAAATAACCGATTCGTCCACGGAACGGTCTCCTTTCGCAACTTCCATTTGCAACCTTTTCGAATAACACGGTACAATTATACTATCGGCAAGGGAGGATTGGTTCAGAAGTGGAAACGTACGACTTGGCGGAACTCGTCATCGCTCAAGATTCTCAGACTTGGAACCTCGTGTTCTCGCGCGCCAAATTGATGATCGTTTCCGATTACGGCACTCGCCTGTGGTACATCGATATCGATGGAATGACCGATGAGAGTTTGCTTAAGAGGTTCGCGGAATCGGAAAATATCGGAGTCGACATGCATACGACGACGATCGGAGGGCGCAGATTGGAAGGCCGCGGATTCTTCCACCCGAATCCGCAGCATAGGGCAGCCGCAATCCGCGGGGATGGACAATTGGAAGGTTACGGTCAACCGGGCGGAATCGCTCCTTAGTTTACTGTAACGACGCGCAAGGCTGGTTCCTCATGACCGTTCGAAGCATGCGGAATCAGCCTTGTGCCGCCAAAGAGATCTACCCCCTCCTACTCATCAGCATTGCGGTTTAGGCGGAATCCAGACATATCGTGTAGGAGGTAGAGGTGAAACATGGATAAATGGATAAGCCGGATCGCCAAACTGCGATGGGTCGTCATCGCGTCTTGGCTAGTTCTGGCTTCCCTCTCCTTATTCGTATTACCGGACTTGCAAGCCGTCGTTCGGCAGACGGAACAGAAGTTTCTGCCAACCGACGCGGACTCCGTACGGGCAACCCGTCTCTTGCAAGAGATCAATCCTTCTTCGCGCTCGCTGTCCAACGCGGTCATTGTTTTCTCCAGGCCGGAAAAACTATCGGAAGAAGATATACAATGGATGAACGATTTGCTTGCTCGGATAGAATCTCGCAAACAAGAGCTTATGATCGCAAGCGTATTGTCAGCGCAATCGGAACCGGAACTGGCCGAGAGATTGCTCAGCAAAGACGGCTCGACTCTGCTCGCCGTCATAAATCTCCCGTATGCGGATTTTCAGGATGCTACGAGAATAACATTAAACAAACTTAAACAACTGCTAGCGGGAGCCCCGGAGGGAACCTCCGCCGTGTTGACGGGAAACGCTCCTCTCTCCCAGGATTTCCAACAAACGTCGGAAAGCGGCTTGCGACGGACCGAAATCATCACGATCGGTATCGTGCTGCTCATCCTGCTTCTCGTGTTCCGCTCCCCCGCGACTCCAATCATTCCTTTACTGACGATCGGAGTCAGCTACGTCATTTCACGGGGGCTGATTAGCTGGTTCTCGCAGTTCGGCATACCGGTGTCCCATTTCACCGAGTCGTTCCTTATCGCCGTTTTGTTCGGCGCTGGTACGGACTATTGCATGCTCATGATCCAAAGATATCGCGAGGAGCTTCGAACGGGTAACGACGGAAACGTGCTTAGCGCCATCGCGCGAACGATGAACGGCGTGGGGAAAACGATCGTTTACTCCGCTTGCACCGTCCTAGCGGCTTTTCTCCTTATCGGCTTCGCGGAGTTCGGCTTGTATCGTTCCGCGGTCGGCGTAGCCATCGGAATGCTGGTAGCGATCGCAGCGGCCCTAACGCTGACGCCCGCACTGCTCATTACGTTCGGCAAAAATGTTTTCTGGCCCTATCCTCTGGAGGAAATACGGAAACATCGGGATTCCTGGCTGTGGGGCAAACTCGCCTCGCTGACGTCCAAGCGGTCAGGGCTCGTACTACTGGCCACCATCGTTCTTGTCGCGCCCTTAACCTTGCTTTTCCATGACAAACGTTCGTTCGACGATATTTCGGAGATCAATCCTCGATCCGATTCCATAATCGGATTTCGGCAAGTCGAGCGAACCTTTAGCGCTGGAGAAGTATTCCCGGTAACGGTGGCGGTAACGGCGGGTCAATCCATGCGTACGAAATCCGGATTGGCTGCTCTTGAGCAGATAAGCTCCGATCTTACCCGCGCACCTAACGTAAAAGAGGTTCGCAGCGCGGTACGCCCGCTCGGACGCAAGCCGGAGCAATTAACCGTGCCCGGACAGTTGCGGAAGCCGAATGTCGACGAAATTATCGTTTCCATTATGAAGGATCAGCAAGCGTTGGTCGAAGGGCTGAAATCCATAGCAATGGGAGCCGCCCCCTTAAGTCAAGGACTTATCGGGATCGTCCCGTCTATCCGCGATCTCGGGAACGGCATAACCAAGCTTATCCTGTCCCAGTTCAACGGTCTTCAGCGCATCTCGAATCCCAACGGGGAATCGCCAACGAGCGAGCAGTCGGAAGCTAACCGGCAAGCATTGGACTTCTATATTTCTCCGGACGGGCTTACGACGAAAATCGAACTCATACTGGACACGAACCCTTATTCGAACGAAGCCATGCAGTCCATGCCGCTCATCGCGGATCATATCCGCGACAGCGTCCATGCGACGTCTCTCTCGAATCCGAACTTTTATTTAACCGGGGTTTCGGCCAAATACAATGAACTTAGCGACATTTCCTACCGGGATTTTGTCCGGACGAGTCTGTTCGTGCTAGTTGGGATCGCGATCGTCTTGATCCTTCTTCTTCGTTCCTTACTAGCGCCTTTGTACGTCCTGCTCTCGTTGGGTTTCAATTATCTCGTTACGATGGGGATTTTGGAGTTTGTGTTCGTGGAAGTATTGGGGTATTCCGGTCTTTCGTGGACGGTTAGCTTCTTTATCTTCCTGATCATCGTGGCGCTCGGAGTCGATTACAGCATCTTCCTCATGGCTCGATTCAAGGAAGAGCATCGCCCGGGCGATGTTGCGCCAGCGATGGCCAAAGCGATGAGAACAACGGGAGGAATCATCGCCTCCGCAGCCGTTATCATGGCGGGAACGTTCGGCGCGCTCAGTTTCTCCGGCGTAAATACGCTCGTGCAGATTGGAATAGGAACCTTAATCGGGTTGTTGTTATATGCGACGATATTCATGGCTTTGATCGTCCCGGCCTTCGCTTTCCTGCTCGGCGAAGCGAATTGGTGGCCTTTCCGTAACCGATCGGATCGGAAATAACTCTATCGTTCGTCGAAATCTTCCGCTTCCCGGACGTTCGCGGCGATTCTGCCTTCTAGGAAACGCATGAACGCCTCCAACTCCAGCTGTTGGATGGCCTCAAGCAGACGGAGAGTTTCCTCTTCGTCAATATGGTTCAATTGTATGGCAACCGCGTTCACGAATAAGTAGGGATTCCAACTG
The DNA here is from genome assembly GCF_014107495.1 of Cohnella cholangitidis. GTDB lineage: Bacteria > Bacillota > Bacilli > Paenibacillales > Paenibacillaceae > Cohnella > Cohnella cholangitidis. The sequence continues at coordinate 4,661,972 of NZ_CP041969.1, read as the reverse complement.
CCTTGCGATGCGATTTGGGATAAGGCTTCCTTAAGCGGTCCGCGAGGAATCGATTGCTCCCTAAGGAAGCTAGCGGCCCTGGTCTGCAAACCGTGATACGCGGGATGGTCGCCGGCGACATGAAACCAATATTTCGCGTTATCGAAGTCGCCCTCCCGCCTGTGCACGATACCATGCAAGACGGCGCCTGTCGGAGTATCCATGTGCTCGACTATCTCGTGCGCCGCATTTAGGCTATCGTTCAATAAGTGAAGCGTTGCCTTCCAAGCCCGCGCCGACGATTCGCCGTCAGGTCGTCCATCTGCGAGCAGATCTTCCGATAGCGCGGCGATTCTGACGTCCAAACCGGGATGCCATGCTTGATCGGGCATTAAATGCGGAAAGCGCTTGCGGCTCTTAAGCCGCGCGACCAATTGAATGCGGCGTTCGGTTTCCCTGGACAGCTCGTCTTGTTCCGTTGCCATGAACAGACTATCCTCCATCGCGTCCCCCTCCTCGAAATACCATCTTTTTACAAGACGATATCCCAAAGAGCGAATTTTGTCGAGAAGAATTTTCTCGTGGGCATGACGCAAAGGAGCCGGCCGAGTCCTATAGACTCGTTGCCGGCTCCTTGAGCAATGTGAAGTTTATTTGTGAAACACTTCCGGTGTTGTCATCTTATCGTAGAACTCGGTGAATTGGTCGCGTTTATCCGAAGCTCTCCAGCCCATGGCCGAGCGCGGATGCTCATCCAACGTTCCCGTGATCATGTCCGGAATGAGGTATCCCCATTCTTCCTTTTCGCGAAGCTTGATCATATGCTTCTCGATCATGCCGAGCACCGGACGAAGATGGTATTCCGGACGAGTAAGCTTGGCGAGCAGCAATTCGGTTGGCGTATTCCCTGCGGCGCGGCCCATTCCGTAGACGGAAGCATCCAAAAACTCGACGCCTAATTGAGCGGCGGTCAGCGTGTTAGCGAACGCCAGCTGCAGGTTATTGTGAGTATGGACGCCCAAGCGTTTGTTCTTCAAGGCGCGGCGGAATTTCTCCACCAGGTAACGCATATCGTCGGGATCCAAACTTCCGAAAGAATCGACGATGTATACGACATCGATCGGGCTCTCGTTGATCATCGCCAAAGCTTCATTCAACTCGTTATCCATTACGCCGGAAAGAGCCATGATGTTGATCGTCGTCTCGTAACCGCGCTCATGGAACAACGTAGCGAGCTCGATCGCTTTGGCGGTATCGCGCGCGTAACAAGCGACGCGGATCAAGTCCAGCATGGAATCGCTGCGCAGCAATACGTCGGCTTCGTCAACGCGTCCAACGTCGACTAACGCGGATAGCTTCGTTCTTTTCTTTTCCTTAATGACTTTGCGAAGGAAATCGTCGTCCAGGAATCTCCACGGTCCCTCCGTACCTTCGCTTTTCAGAAGCTTAGGGGAGTTTTTGTAGCCGATTTCCATGTACTCTACGCCTGAAGCGTTTAACGATTCGTACAAATCCTGCACGAACTCAACGCTGAAATCCCAGTTATTAACAAGGCCTCCGTCGCGAATGGTGCAGTCAACGATCTTGCAATGATTCGTCTGGTTATGTACCGTCATGTCGGTTAAATCTCCTTTTTCACGTCTTGCGTGTTCAGTGTCGAAACATAATGATTATTAGTTTACATCAAACCTTAGCTCTTTGCTACCACTATTGCAACTGTTCGATTGACCGAAGGTTATCCGAACGCTTCTCCGCTGCCGATCAAGCGAAATGAAAAACGATTTCTTCATCCAAGCAATCGATTTTTAAGCTCTTTCCTTCTAGGAACCATACGTCCTTGCTCTCCATGTAGAAAGTAATCCGATCCGCTACCGTCGTGACCGCAGCGTCAAGAGGGGTGTCCCTTGTAATGCCGAAAGCGAACGGCACCTCTCCTCCGCTTACGTAACGGACGAATACGCGTATCGTTTCATCGATGCCGATTCCCCATTCCCCTTTGAAGCATGACAGCGCGGAAGGCGTAACGATTAATTCCACATCCAACACCTCATCTTTCCAATTTGGGTACCCTTACATTCTAAGGCATCAGGGTATGACGCGTCCATGCCAAGCGATGTACAGATGATATCATTCCGCGAGCGCTGGCACAAAAAAAACCGCCGGATCCGTGTAGATCAGCGGTTGAATCATGACTTTATACCGGGAAGCCCATTCGGCTCATCGGGGAATATGAGATAGCGTTCTTGATCGTTTGCTCATCCTCGGCGTTCGCGAGGGTCGACAGTGCTGGGGATAGCTCGCTAAACCATTGCTCGTCTCTTGTCATTAAAGCAATATCGATCAAGCTGCGGATCGCCTCGGAATCTTGAGGCGAATACTCGGGCAGTTTTCTCAACCAACGCTCGCGCACGACGACGGATTTCCCGACGGATTCGGCATTATCGGACTTAACCGTATAGACGGTCGCCATTTCTTGTTGACTATCCAAAGCTTCAACGAATCCGTGAATCAATTCCCCGTTTCTCGTTTTTGCCTGTACCCAATCGCTGATTTCGACTTTCATCGTTAACACCACCAATCGCCAAATTTAATGCCTCTCATGAAGCACGCTGCACAAACTGTAAACAATTTCATTACATATAGGTTAAAAAAATGACGATTAGCAACTTATCACTGCCGTCGTCTATGTTTAACCCCTTACTGTAATAATATGCATTACAGTTAATTTTGTCAACCTCGAGGTCAAATGCTAAGAAACTGCCGATCGATCCAACAGACGATGAAGCAACCTATACGACTCTTGGCTACGATAGGATTCTATGCGAATTTGTTCCGCCGTGTGAATGTAGCGCTCATTTCGAAGCTCGTTCGACCATAGATCCAGCATCGTATCCATGCAGGCGGGCGTTGTCTCCAGATGGAATTGAAGGCCTATAACACGTTCGGCCTCTCCACAGGAGAACGCTTGATTCGCGCAGGCCTTTGAATGGGCGAGCCATCTCGCTCCCGGAGGTAGATCGAAAGTGTCGCCGTGCCACTGGAAGGAATGAAATTGATCCGGGAAATCGCATAGCCAAGGATGACGTTCTTCCGTTAGCCGGACCGAATGCCATCCGATTTCTTTGCAAGCGTGCCGATAGACTCGGCCTCCTAGCAGCTCCGCCAACATTTGCGCCCGATATGAATCGCTTTGGATATAACACCGGTCATCTCTCTACCCCGTCCTTTTTACGCTTGAAACCGACCTCGCATCTATGTTGCGAGGTCGGTTTCCGATCGGTTTCAATTATTTTGTCCCAGAGATTCCGCTAACGATTTGAGTCAGCGCCTCTCTGATCGGCGTTACCGAACGGCCGAGCAGCTTTTCGAAATCGTTGCTATCGATCTGCAGCGTGCCTTCCCGAATGCCTTGCTGGATACCTACGAGAATAGGGATGACGAAATCGGGTACGCCAGCGCCCGTCATGATATCGGCATACGCGGCATCATCAACGTGTTGCACGGATACTTCCTTGCCTAATACGGCGCCAAGTTCGGACGCCAGTTGATCTTGAGTCAACGGTTTACCCGAAAGTTCATAAATCGTATTGTCGTGTCCGTTGCCCGCCAATACGGCTGCCGCCGCTTCCGCGTAATCTTGTTGCAGCGCCCAACCGACCTTGCCGGATCCTGCGGAGGTTACCCAAGGAGCGCCTGCCAGCACGCCTTGAATGCTTGCGATTTCATTCTCCAAGTACCAGTTGTTGCGTAAAAAGGAATAAGGTATGCCCGTTTTGACGATTGTCTCTTCCGTGAAACGGTGTACCTCGGCAAGGAAGATCGCGCTTTCGCTTGCATTGGCCAAGCTCGTATAGGCAATAAATTTAACTCCGGCGCGTTGCGCGGCAGCTACGGCATTCGTATGCTGCCGAATTCTTGTATCGTTATCTCCATCCGCAGAAATCAATAAAAGGCGATCGATACCCGCAAAAGCAGAGTTCAATGTTTCCGGATGATCGAAATCTCCTTGGCGGACTTCAACTCCGCGAGCTTGTAATCCTTGCGCTTTTTCCGGATTGCGGACACTGACGGCCAACTGGCTAGCCGGTACGGATTTCAATAGCGTCTCTACTACTTTCGTTCCCAATTTCCCCGTCGCGCCTGTGACTAACATTTTCATTTTCTATTCCTCCTAATTAGCGTTGTTATCATTCAACTTGTTATAACCATTTTGGTTACAACTAATTTATAAAATAAAAGCTCTATTAAGGAGCTCTCATTTATTTGAATTTTGCCGTGAGTTGGCTCAGCGTCGTTTGCGCCAACCTGTGCTCCATTGCGGCTTGAGCCTCGCTCAACTCGGATAGGAGAGCCAACTCGATGTTCCGCCCGACCGGGCATCGCTCGTTCGGATCTTCGTGAAAACGGAATAATTGCTTTTCCTCAATCACGTTTACAGCCTGATAAATATCAAGTAGTGTAATCTCTTCAGGGGCTTTGAGTAGAGAAGCGCCTCCCACCCCGGGGCGTACTGACACCAGCCCTGCCTTTTTTAACATGCCCATAATTCTTCTGATCACTACGGGATTCGTATTTACGCTGCCGGCAATGAAGTCACCGGTACATTCATTCGAACTGACGGCGATCAGGGAAAGGGTATGAACAGCGATAGAAAAGCGCGTGCTAATTTGCTTCAAGTGCATCACCACCGTTGTAACTATTATAGTTACTACCGATTTTCATGTCAATCCATACGAGAAAAAAAGAGCGCGTTCAGCGCTCTTCCCATCCTAATATTAACCCATTAATCAAAATCGTAACGTTGTTCCTCGAACGGATTTCCATACATATGATACCCGTTGCGTTCCCAAAATCCCGGCTTGTCTTTAGCCATGAACTCGATGCCTCGCAGCCATTTGGCGCTCTTCCAGAAATAAAGATGCGGAACGACCATTCGGAGCGGATAACCGTGCTCGGGCGTTAGGTCGGCCCCGTTATGCTTCAACCCGAAGAACGTCGTCTCCCGCAGAAAATCTTCCAACGGAAGGTTCGTCGTCCATCCCTGCTCGGCATGAAGCATCACGTACTTCGCTTCCGGCTTCAGCTTCACCCGCTTCATAACCGTGGAAACGGCAACGCCTTCCCACACGTTATCGAGCTTAGACCAAGTCGTCACGCAATGAATGTCGTTCCCGAACTCGCGGCGCGGCAGCTTCATGAATTCTTCGAAAGAGATGATTACTTGCTCCTCGACTTGACCGAATATTTTCAAATCCCATTGGCTTAAATCGCGATATACGGGAACGTCCCCATGATGCAGTACCGGAAATCCATCCGTCAGGCGTTGTCCCGGAGGCACGCGATCTCTAATCGAAGCTTGAGTTTCCATTTCCGAATCTCCTCCTATCCATACCTAATGACGTCTATTATTACCGATGGCGCTTCTTAAATACGAACGGAGCCAGCACTAACGCAAGTACCAGAAGCGCACCTCCGGCGAAAGTCGCGATTCCGTAAGTCTGCAGCCACAGCGGGCCGTCGGCCGCTTGGTCGTACAGCCAGCCGCCCGCGATCGGACCGATGAAACCGGCGATTCCCGTCAACGCGGAGAATACGGCTACGTACATAGGCCTTTCCGACTTAGGCGAGTCGCCGATCAGGAAATTGAACACGAGCAGGTTATACCCGGCAAAGCCGACCCCAAGCAGAACGTGCACGATAATCAGGATGAGAATAGCGGGTAAGATCGCCATGCCGGCCCACACGGCTGATGACGCCGCAATGAGCGGAAAAGTCCATAGGAGCAGCGTGTTCGTAGAATATTTGCTATTCAACACGCCCCAGTAATAGTAGCTTGCCATCATGACGAGATTCTGAAGCATAATAATAAGAGTGACCTTACTCGTGCTCAAATCCATAACTTCAAGCATGACGTAGGAGAATAGCGGGATGACGATATTTTGCAATAAAATAAATAAGGAGATGAACAGCGTCGCCGACACGAACCGCCGATCCGCGAACGGCCTTAACAATAACTTAAGCGAGCCTCCGCTTTCCGACGGTTGGAAGGGCGGATTAGGATAACGGGATAACGCCCAACCGTTCCAAATCACGCATAGAGCGCTTACAACGAACAATACGGTAAACCCTCTTGGACCCGGCAACCATTCCATAATCTGCCCGCCAGCCAGCAGCGTAATGCAAACAACCGCCCAGTGAACCGTATTCCTTATGCCGAAGTATTTGCCTCTTAAGGAGGGAGGAACGACGTCGGCCATCAAGGACGTCCAGACGACTCCTCCGGCTTGACCGGAAATCATAGAGACGAGCCATAGGGCGACATAGATCGGAATCCACGCGTCGTCCGAAAAGGTGAGCGGAATTAGCCCGGTACCCACCCAGAGAGTGCGATGGACAACCCCGAACAGAACGACGAAAAACCTGCGATTCTGCCATTTCTGCATGGCAAAAGCGATAAAGATTTGAATGAGCAGAGCAAAGGGCGGTATAGCCAATACCAAGCCGATATGAAAAGCGGTAAATCCCAAATAAGTTAAATAGACGGTCTGTAGAGGCCCGCCAAGAAGGTTAGCCAAAATGTTCGCCGGTATTCCCTCGATGAGGGAAATCCTCAAGCTTTTGCGATTTTCCGATTCCGACTGCCTGCCGATCGATAATGTTTGCCTAAATCCCCTCATGAACCTACTCATAAGCAGTTCCCCCATGTTGTACCGGTTACCTTCAGTTCTGGCTGTTCGTTTCGCTCCAAATATATTCGAGCAGAGAGCGAACCATAACGCCGGTTCCGCCTTTGCTCTCGAAACCCCTGTCGCTCCACATCCACGCCGTTCCTCCTATATCCAAGTGGATCCAAGGACGAGCTTCCGAGAAGGCATTCACGAACAATGCTCCGGCGATCGCGCCGGCCCATGACCCGCCATGGTTTTTCACGTCGGCCACGTCGCTTTTGAGCAACCGTTGATATTCCGGATAAGTAGGAAGCGGCCAGACGTACTCCCCTGCTCGACGTGCACTCTTCAGGAAACTTTCCAGCATCGCTTCATCGTTCGTAAACGCGCCCGTCGTCAAATCCCCCAAAGCATGCATAACCGCACCGGTTAGAGTCGCTACGTCTATAAGCTTCGTCGCGCCTTGCCGAAGCGCCGTTGCCAGACCGTCCGCCAAGACGATCCTTCCTTCGGCATCGGTATTCAGAACCTCGACGGTTTTGCCGCTGTACGTTGTTAGGACGTCTCCCGGTTTATAAGCGTTTCCGGAGGGCATATTCTCTGCGGCGGGAATAACCGCCACCACATTCAGCGCAGGCTTGCGCTCTCCGATCGCTCTCATCGCTCCCATGATCGCCGCGGCGCCGCCCATATCGGAGATCATTTCCTCCATGCCGGCCGCTTTCTTAATGGAAATACCGCCGGTGTCGAAGGTTACGCCTTTGCCGATAAGTCCCAACGTCTCGGAGGATTCCGGATTTCCGCGATGCCGAATGACGATCATGCGAGGCGGATTAACGCTTCCTTGTCCGACGGCCAATAGTCCGCCCATCCCTTCTTGGGCCGCATCGTTCTCGTCGTAAATGAGACACTCAAGCCCATATTTCCTTGCCAGAGATCGCGCTTCGTCCGCTAGCCGTTCAGGAGTAAGCAGATTGGCGGGTTCGTTCGTCAGTTCCCGGGCGTAGCACGCCGCGTTTGCAGTCTCGTACCCTAGTTGCAATCCTGCGTTCCACTCGTCCGTCCGTTGTTCGGATTCGAGCACGAATTCAATCTCGGAAAGATCGGCTAGCTCCCTCCCTTGTTTGGACCTGCTGTTTCTTCGGTACAGCCCTAACAGCAATCCTTCCATCAACGCCTGAGAGGCCGCTCTTACGTCCGGCTCCGCGAGAGATTCAACGAACTCCGCAGGCAAGACAAAGACGGCCTTCCGTATGCGATATTCCAATAACGTCTTTCCAACGCTTCCCGCCGCTTCCCGAAGCGCTTTGGAAGTGTAGGGAACCTGATCGCACCCCACATATAGGGCATAAGACTCCGAGAGAAGGCCGAACGTCGATAAGAGTAAGGATTCTCCCGTTTTCCCATGGTAAATTCCTCGCTGAGCCCGCTCCCTCAACGCTTGGTCCAGCGTTGGGTGCAGGATCAAGCCGTCCTCGTTAACCGCACGATGACCCGCCAACGCGATAACGATTTCGGCCGACCCTTGGGAACCTCTAGAGCTCGGCCCCTTAGTCGTCCATTTCAGAGACCAATCCGTCCATAACATACCTGATGTCCCACCCTAAGAGTAAAATCTGGATTTAACCAGATTCTACTCCGATTACTCGACATAAGGCAAATAAATTAAAAATTCCGTTCCTTCGTCCAATTGGCTGTCTACGTGGATCGTCCCGCCATGGTTGTTGATGATCCGGTAACTTACAGATAAACCAAGGCCGGTCCCCTCTTCTTTCGTCGTAAAAAAGGGATCGAACAGCCGATTCAAGGTCGACCGTTGCATGCCTTTACCATTATCCTTGATCGATATCAAAGCATAACTGCCCTCCTGCCTAGAGGTGATGTCGATGCGGCCTCTGCGTTCGTCTTGGGTTTCTCCGATGGCATCCAGCGCATTCTTAATAATATTCAGCAAAACTTGCTTGACTTGCTTAACGTCTACGGCGATCGTCAAATAAGGATCGAAAATTTCGTTATGTATCTCGCAGCCCTTCATCAGGGCTTCGCTTTCCGTCAGCATGATCGTTTCTTTCAGCAGCAACCCTACGAGAACCTTCTGCTTCATCGGAGCGGACGGCTTGGAGGAATTCAGAAATTCGAAAATAATGTCGTTAGCCCGATCGATCTCCGACAAAATAATTCTACCGTATTCTTGTTTGCCGACTTCTTTAAGATACGGATTCAATAATTGGATGAAGCCCCTAATAGAAGTTAGCGGATTCCGAATTTCGTGGGCGATGGCCGCGGCGATTTTGCCTAGCATTGCAAGCTTATCGTTCTGAAATGCCGCTTGCTCGATCTGTTTGTATTCGGATACGTCTTTTACGCTGATTAGGTAATCGCCGCCCAGTTCATCGATTTGCGATATGCTCACGAGCAAGAACCGTCCGTTCACGTCTTGGAATTCCCCGTGGAATCTGCGATATAGAACCATTTCTCTGTAAATTCTCAAGAAATTTTTACGTATGGATAATTGGAGATTCCCATGAAAAAAGAGTTGATAGAGCGTGCAGCCGATCAACGCTCTTCGCGGAGCTTGCAGCATTCTGGACATTTGAACGTTCAGAAACCGTAAGTTCCCGGCGCTGTCGAATAGGGCGACGCCGCTGTCCATATGTTGGAGCACCGTTTCGAATTTATTCGGGTGTTCTTCCTCCATCGGTGCCGAATGTATGGCGCTGGCGCTCAGCAGCAGCCGTTCCGTTTCGGCTTCTTCCCTAGCCGCCGCCCCTTCCGGCATGCGTAACGACATTAGCAATTCGGTAATAAACAAAAGAGACCGGTGAACTAAAGTCATCCGATCTTCGGGTTCGACATAGGAAAGCAGAAATTTAACGCTCTCTTCGTGATGCTCCAGAATATCATCCGTTGGCAAATCGCTGAGTTCACGCCATAATTCCTTCGTCTCCGGACGAACGATATGTCCACCGCTTCGAACAAACTCGGCCAGAATCGGAAAATAACGTGTTCGCCATCCGTCCATTTCGAGAATTCCCCCATCGCTAGAGCCGTTACAATGGCAAAGATCAAATTAATCAAATCATAGCCATTAATTAGCATAACTGTCAACGGTAGAAGTTGTCGATCGATGACGAACGATTTTCGGTCAACGGCGTCCGCGGTCCCCTTCGACTTTCGAGTCTTTACGTTCGTCATTCTTATGTCGATCGTTCTGTTTATTATCCTCTTGGCGTTTTCTACTGTCCTCTTTATCCTGTTCGTTTCTTTGGCCTTTTCTATGTTCTTTGCCTATTTCCTTATCCTTATCTTTCTTATCGTTGTCTCTTTTGTCTTCCCCGTCGCTGTCTTCATCGTCATTATCGTCATCTTCGTCGTTTTTTTTCCAGCGATTATCCGTGCCGTGCCGTTTATCATCCTTTTGATTTAGTTCTTTTTTACTTTTATCATCCGTTTCTTTTTTTCCATTGTTATTCTTTTTGCCGTTATCGTTCTTTTTACCTACTTCGTCCCGATCTTTGCCAGGGTTTTTATTTTCTTTGGCGGATTGCTTTTGCCCGTATTTGCCCATTACTTTATTTACGCCTCCCCAGGAAGCGGCAATCTCCTTTAACGACTTCGTCTTTAACGTCTCTAACGAGACTTTGTGGCCTTGGCTTTCCGATTCCATCCAGAACGCCATCTTACCCGAAGAGACTCCGTTCTTGTTCGCCTCTTCCCGAACTTCCGCCGGTACGGAAACCGTCATCACTTCCAGCTCTCCTATTTGCTCGGGCTGTTCCCGCTTCGTTGCTTCGTTCAGAATCTCCGTCATTTTCACCGTCACGTTGTTTTCCCATTGTTTCTCAATGGCTTTTACCGGGACGCTTGCGATCATAATTTCCGGATCGTCCATCGTCAGTACATGCTTTGCGATCAACCTGCCGGCAAGCTCGTTCATAACGGTCTCTAAGTCTCGGCCTCGGTATTTCAACCCTGCGATTAAAGCTTCCGCATCTTCGTTAACCGCTCTTAGCTCCCTAACCTTTGTCTTGGCATCCAAACCAAGCTCGATGCTCGGATTGATGTCCATCGTTACGTAGGCTACGACAGGCGGCGTGCGAAACACGAGGAACCCAATTAAGACAACCATAACCATGGAGACTAGCGCGCCTGATTGCAGCAACCGCCGCCGGATCCGGGGAACGGCCCGTTCCATCGGGAAATCGGAAATTTCGTCTCCGACCGCAAACTGAGCTTGTCTTTTTACCCGGACGAACTGACCATCCGGCGTTAGCACGACAGCCGATCTTTTATGTAACGCCATTACCGTTCCGCGATTCATGATCGTTCCCCCTTTCCTTCGCGATCCATGCCGATGTATTCTTGTAAAAACGGATAAGTCCCGTATGCAATTAAACTTACCGCGATTAAATATTTCCGATGGCGCTCGGCGGTCTTTCTCGAAACGGCCTCCGCCTGGCATAATTCCTTGATGGGCAATTGCTTCTTGTCGCATAGAAACCTGAACATCGATTCCTCGCTAGCAAGCCTTCTTCCCATTCTCAGCAATACGGCTCTTGAATCCTGATGGCGAGGCGAAGAAGTAACCAAATCATCGAACGTAACCCCGTACAACGCCAGTTCTTCCGACAGAGCCGCGATTTCCAGCTTACGCTCGTCCGCGGATCGCTCTAATCGGTATGCGTCCATAGACTGGGCGACTTCAATCCGATTGATCGTGCCCGCCGTTTCCTCCGTATCCGTATCGAATGCGCTATATGGGATCGTGGAGGCATGTCTGTTTTCTTGCCTCACGTAATCGATCAGCCTGCGTTTAATGACCGTTTCCGCGAAACCCAAAAACAACCTGCCTCCCTCCGCTGAAAATCCGGTTATCGCCTCGTCGAAAGCGGCTAGCGCCACGCTATAGGCGTCATCCCGCTTCGGATCGATATATCGGCGAAAAAATCGGCTGGTTGTCTTTAATAAGTATGGATGATACTGACGAATCAGCTCATTACGAAGCTCATCGTTTCCATTCTGGATTAGCTCGACTAAGCGTTCCGGCGCAACCTCTTCGTTCGAAGCCCGCGTCTCTCTGCCAGTCAGGTTCAACCATTTTTTGAAAAGTACGAGCAGCACTCGCTCACCCCACATTCATAACATTCGGATGCTCGTCGTTTTTTGAGGGGGTATCCTCCGCCATAAAAAACAAAAAGACTGGCTTAAGCGGAAGAAATCCACTTAAGTGCAGTCTTCGCACGTTTCTATGCTTATCCGGCGCAACGCTTACAGCGTGCCCCCCGGGGTTCGTTTCAGCTTAAGCTTATGCCGTCTTTGGCTTAGGACGATAAGGCGTTTCTTTAATTGCTGCTCCCAATCCTGATCTCCGATTTCCTTGGCGAACGTCAGCAGATCGAGAGACATATCGATTTGATTCTGCACGATTTGCATCGGGTCTTCCTCTTCGTTGTTTACGCAGTTCTCGTGAAGGGCTTTATCCGATTCATCGACGTAATCATGGAAGTCGACTTCTGATGCTCCGTCGCCATGTGCATATTCGGCCAGAATTTCGTACTCATTCTCCACTAGATAATGGACTTCGATTCGGTGGCATACCGGGCAAAACAAGATCGGCACGTTATGGATGCGCGTGCGGTAATGTTTTAACGTTCCCTTCGTTCCGATCATGCTGGCTCCACAGCAAAAGCTCATCGCCTTCCCTCCTTCAAATCAGCATTGTTATTCTTCTCACTATATTCTATATCCATGATCACAATTCCTGCCGCCATTCTTTTCCAACAGGGCAAAAAACTCCCCGGAACGAGGTTCCGAGGAGCTAGGCGCTCATGACGTTTATTATTTCGCGACGAGGTGCTTGTCGCCCGCTTTCCAGTTCATCGGGCACAAACCGCCGGATTGCAGAGCTTGCAGTACGCGAAGGGTTTCTTCAACGCTGCGGCCTACATCGTTATGGTTAACGACTTGGTATTTCAATTCGCCGTCCGGATCGATGATGAACAAACCGCGAAGCGCGATTCCTTCTTCTTCGATCAGTACGCCGTAGTCGCGCGCGACTTGTTTCGTAATGTCCGCGCCAAGCGGATGGTTCAATTGGCCAAGACCGTTGTCGTTCTTAGGCGTGTTGATCCATGCGCGGTGGCTGTGTTTGCTGTCTACGCTGACGCCGAGAACTTCCGTATTCAAGCCTTTGAATACTTCGTTCGCCTCGGAGAGAGCCGTAATTTCCGTAGGACATACGAAAGTGAAATCCAACGGATAGAAGTACAATACCAACCATTTGCCGCGGTAATCGGACAAAGATACTTTACCGAAATCTTTACCGTCTCCGTTAGCCGTTTCCAAAGTGAAATCCGGTGCCGGACGACCTACCAAACGCTCTGCCATTGCCATTTACCTCCTATAAGCCCGACCTTGTCGCCAGTGCTTTTCTGTTCATTGCTCACGTTAAAAATCGTACCATCCCGGGACAAGCTAGTCAAGATGATAACGATTCTTTTTTTAGAATTATTATAATTAGCGTTTCATTGCGGCAACGATCAGGTCGCCCATTGCCGTCGTTCCGATCGCTTTGCTCTTATCGACCGCGATATCGCCAGTACGGTGTCCGGCATCGAGTACGTTCTTAACGGCCGTTTCGATAACGGTAGCCGCTTCTTCGTAACCGAGAGTAAGGCGGAACATAAGCGCAACGGACAAGATCGTTGCGATCGGGTTAGCGATGCCTTGGCCGGCGATGTCAGGCGCGGAACCGTGAACCGGCTCGTACAACCCGAAGCTGCCTTCGCCGAGCGATGCGGAGGACAGCATTCCGATCGAACCTGTCAGCATTGCCGCCTCGTCGCTTAGGATATCTCCGAACATGTTCTCCGTTACGATAACGTCGAAGCTTGATGGACGGCGAAGCAATTGCATCGCGCAGTTGTCTACGAGCACGTGCTCGACTTCGACGTCAGCATACTCGGGAGCGATACGGTTAACCGTTTCTCTCCACAATCGGGAAGTTTCAAGAACGTTCGCTTTGTCGACGGAAGCCAGACGTTTGCTGCGCTTCTGGGCAACCTCGAACGCTTGGCGAACGATACGTTCGATTTCCGTAACGTTATATACGCAAGTATCTACCGCTTCTTCGCCTTGCGCGCCTTCGCGACGGAACTTCTCTCCGAAATAAATACCGCCGGTGAGCTCGCGAACGACGATCAGATCCGTACCTTCAAGAACTTCGGGTTTCAAAGTGGAAGCGTCTTTCAAGCAGTCGAACACGACGGCAGGACGGATGTTAGAGAACAATCCGAGCGCTTTACGGATTCCGAGCAATCCCGTTTCCGGACGAAGCTCTTTGGAATTGTTATCCCATTTCGGACCGCCGACGGCGCCGAGCAGAACGGCATCAGCGTTACGGCACATTTCCAGCGTATCTTGCGGCAACGGAGTGCCTCTCTCGTCGATGGCGATTCCGCCGAACAAGCCATGCTCGAGCTCGAATTTGTAGCCGAACAATTCTTCCGTGCGTTTCAATACTTTTTCCGCTTCCGCGACAACTTCAGGACCGATTCCGTCGCCGGCAATGACGGCGATTTTTTTAACTTCTGACATAATTATGATTCACTCCAATTTAGGGTATAGGTTGTCCAATGAGACTCTCTCTCAATTGTAGTACATTTGACCGCGAGAGGCAAAATAGATAAAAGCTATTACTTTAATAGGCTGAGGCTATGTAGCTTGTTCTGATGCGATAGGGGGTTAGGACACCGATTAACCGAACCCAAAAAAGCGGCGGAACAGGGATCCAACCTCCTGCTCGCCGCTTCTTCGACTATTTAACCAATACGCTCTCCATCGCCTGATTCAGACGTTTCATCCCAATGATCGTTCTCTCGTAATCATTGTGCGTAAAGTTAAGGCGCATCGTGTTTTTACCCGAATTGTCCGCGAAGAAGGAGACACCCGGTACGAATGCGACATCCAGGTCGACGGCCGTCTTGAGCAGCTCGGTCGTATCGATAGACTCCGGCAGCTCGAGCCAGAAGAACATTCCGCCCTTCGGTTCGTTCCAGACGACTCCCGGCCATTGCTGTTCGCGCAGCAGATCGGCCATCTGGCGCATCCGACTCTCGTACTCCTTGCGAACGAACTCGATATGGCCTTCGAGATCGAAATGCTCCATTAGCTGGTGCAACGTTTGTTGATCGAGTGAACTGGAATGCAAATCAGCCGCTTGTTTGGCGCGGGCCATATGACGGATGAGATCGGGATCGGCCATTACCCAGCCCGTACGCAACGCGGGCGCTACGGTTTTGGAGAAAGTGCTCGTGTACACGACGCACGAGCCTTTCGGATGCTGGTCTAACGAAAACAGCGACGGATAAGTTACCGACGCATCCCCGAATTTCAGTTCGCCGTACGGATCGTCCTCAAGAATGAGCGCATCGCTTGCCCGGCATAGCTTCAATACGCCTTGACGACGCTCCAAGCTCCATGCTTTGCCGGTCGGATTCGAGAACGTAGGAATGACGTAGACCATCTTGGGCTTGTATTGCTTTAGCTTAGCTTCCAAGTCCGCAAGCACCATGCCGTCTTCGTCCGCATCCACGGAAACAAGCTTCGCGCCATAGGAGCGGAACACCTGCAAGGCGGACAGATAGGTCGGCTTCTCGACCAGAATCACGTCGCCCTCGTCGATATAAATCCGGGTCAGCAAATCGATCGCTTGCTGCGACCCCGTCGTAATCAGCATATCGTCCGGAGTAACCGTTACCCCTTTGCGTACCATCCACTTGCAGATGCTCTCGCGAAGCGGTAAATAACCTTCGGTTAATCCGTATTGCAACGCCTTATTTCCTGCTGCGAGCACCCTCTCGAAAGCTTCTCCGATCGCGGCGACCGGGAAATGCTCTTCCGCGGGCAATCCGCCCGCGAACGAGATGATCGATTTTTTTTGCGTCAGCTTCAGAATTTCGCGAACGGCCGACGATGAGAACGTACCCAGTCTCTTCGAAAATTGATAGTTCATCCAACGATCCCCATTTCTTAGATCAACGTGACGTTATCGCGACGATTGCGGGCAGGAGCGTTGCGCTTGTCGATGAGCCTGTTCAAGGCGTCTACGTACGCGCGGGCGCTCGCTTCCAGAATATCCGTGCTTACTCCGCGTCCGTGGGCGGTTGAATCGTCTTGTTTAAGCACGACATGAACTTCGCCTAGCGCATCCGTTCCGTCCGTTACGGATTTGATCGTATAATCGTCCAGCTCTACGGCTTCGCCGGTAAGCGCATCGATCGCATGATAGATCGCGTCTACGGAGCCATTGCCTTCGGACTCGTGCTTCACGATACCCTTCTGCGTCTTAAGCGTTACGGTTGCAGTCGGAGTTGCGTGGCTGTCAAAGGAAACGACAAGCTGTTCGAGCGCGAATACTTCCGGCGTCTCGATGATCTTCTCTTCGAGCAGCGCCCGAATGTCTTCGTCGCTTACGTTCTTCTTGCGATCGGCCAAATCCTTGAATTTGCCAAATGCCGCGTTGACTTGATCTTCCGTTAGTTGCTCGTATCCAAGATCAACGAGCTTCTCGCGGAAGGCGTGACGACCGGAATGCTTGCCGAGCACGAGTTTGCTGTCTTTAAGTCCGATCGTTTCGGGAGAAATGATCTCGTAAGTCGATTTCTCCTTCAACATGCCGTCCTGATGGATGCCCGATTCATGAGCGAACGCGTTCGCGCCTACGATCGCTTTATTTCCCGGAACGACCATTCCCGTCAGCTTGCTGACAAGACGGCTCGTTCTCGCGATTTCCTTAAGATTAAGAGAGGTTTTCGCTTGAAAATATTCCGCTCTCGTCTCGAGCGTCAACGCCACTTCTTCCAAAGAAGTATTGCCTGCGCGTTCGCCGATTCCGTTAATCGTTCCTTCGATTTGATCCGCTCCGTTAAGAATGGCCGCCAGAGCGTTGGCGGTAGCCATTCCCAGATCGTCGTGGCAATGAGCGGACAACTGGATCGTATCGATGCTAGGCACTTTTTCTTTTAAGGTTTTGAATATATTTCCGAATTCGTAAGGCGTCAAATAGCCGACCGTATCCGGGATATTCACGACGGTAGCTCCGGCTTTGATCGCCATCTCCGTTACTTCGCAAAGGAAATCCAATTCCGTGCGTCCTGCATCTTCCGGAGAAAACTCGATTTTATCGAAAAACTGTTTCGCATAGCGAATAACTCGGTCTGCCGTCTCCAATACTTGTTCCTTCTCCATCCGCAGCTTATGCTTGCGGTGGATCGGCGACGTCGCGAGAAACAGGTGGATACCGGGATTTTTCGCGCCTTTAAGCGCCTCTACGACTGCGTCTACATCTTGTTCCCGCGAACGGGCAAGTCCGATGACGGTCGCGTTCTTAACCGCTCTAGCTACCGCGTTAACGGCAGCCAGATCTCCCGGAGACGCCGCAGGGAAACCTGCCTCGATCCGATCAACGCCCAATTTCTCCAACTGCAGGGCGATTTCTACTTTTTCTTGCGTGTTCAAGTTTACGCCGGGAGACTGTTCTCCATCCCGAAGCGTCGTGTCGAAAATATAAATTTTTCTCATGGCAGGGTCTTGCCCGCACCTCCTGAAGCTAATCATGACTATCTACAGATTATATCATATTCCAAGGGGAGAAAAGCCACGATTCGTCACCTTGGCGCAAAAAACCCGATCCCAGAATACTCTTGGATCGGGTTGCCTCTGCTAAGCTTACATCAAGAACGTACCTATCACGATAGATACGCCTATGATGATCGAGCGCAGCAACTGCGCAATGGCCATATTTCCGTTTGCGATCTGTTCGCACACTTTGAATTTCGGAGTGAGCAAATCGAATATGACATAGACCAAGCAAAGCACGACGATGCCGATTCCGGACCATACCAGCATCTCCGCCCAGGAATCCGAGCTATAGGATACCATGGCTACGATAATGCACAAGCCGAGCAGCTTGCTTCCGAAGTACATCCCCGCCGCTTGATTGCCTTTGTTGATTTCCTCCGAGTCGTTGAACTTAGTCAGCTTGCTGAAAACGAATGCGCCCACGACCAGCACCACAAGCAAAATACCTAATCCGATCGCTACATTCAACAAATCCTCAACCAAATTATCCATTTACGATTCCTCCTTCGTCTCAATAGCAGCAGGGCAATAATAAGCCATGTCCCCTGTAACGGCCTCCCCGATCCGAGGCAGTATACCGGCGAATCGTCCGCCTATAACGTAGGCGCCCGTTAACACGAAGCCGGAATAATTGCCGTTCTCGGTCGGCACCTCCGCGTCTTCCATTTCGCATCTTAGCTGATAGATCTTCGGCTGGTTTTCGTAATACTCGCGAACCTCGGAGTCTTCATCCTCTTTCCAACCCGGAGCGCTCGATATGTCCCCTCCGGAGTCGAATAGAGTAACCCCTTTGCCCTCGCGCCCCCAATATCCTTTGGAAACATACGGCGAGCCGGTTGCTTCGAATACGGATTTCTCATAATAGGTAGGAAGCAAATAGCTTTCGATCCATTCGCATTGTTCCGTGCTGAACAGCTTAAATCCGACCGCTTCTTCCGTCAGATGGTTTCTCTCGTATAACGACCAGATCAGCGCCATGAATCCTTTGCTTTGCGTAATGATGCTTTGCACGGGATTAATCAAGCCTAACTTTCCTTGTCCGACCAGACGGAGCAACTCTTCGCCGATCGGATAGTCCGATGCTTCTTCCCTATCGTGCACGAGATACTCCAGCGGGTACAGACGATACAGCACTTCGATCCGCGTCCCGTCGCAATATAACCCATCATCCGGCACGACTTCCAGCTTCTCCAACGGGACATACGCGACATCGTAGCCCAGCTCGCGGACGGCTTCCATCACATACAACGTGTTCGTCCTATCTTCCACATGCCAGTCGTAACAACTGAAGGCTATCGTACCCGTTAAGCCCCTCTGGCGGCAATCGTCGAGCAATAGCCGGAATGCGTCTTGAATCGCGGCGCGCATCCCCTCGGACGGATTGCCGAAGCTTGAGTATCGGCCGATCAAAGCCCCGGCCAGCCATGCCGCTTCCGGTATTCCGGATGGCGTATCGCTATTGTTCTCGATGCATTTCATTTGATCGCCGTTCAATATCCAGTCCTGTCGCGACACCCCGTGATAAGGAACTTCTACGCGCGCGGGCGAGATAAGTGGAGCCGGGATCCCTAGAAACCGCTCGAAAAAATCGTCCGGCAAATACCGTTGCGCGAACCGAAGCGCCTTCTCATAGATCTCGTTTACCCTTTGCGCCGCTGTCGCGATTCTTGCTGCCTCTTCCCGCGTATAGAGCATGAAGGATGGCAAACAATATTCCTTGCCGTACATGCGATGATAAGGAATCGCGTCCGCTATCTCTTCCCGGAACACTTCGTCGTGCGTAAGCTCTAGGTGGTGCATTTTACGCATATCCGATCAACCCCCGGAGCTGCTTTTCCCGCCGCTGCCGAAACCGCTGTAGGACTTGGACGAAGAGCCGCTCGAGCTCGTCTTGTATTTTTTCTTGGAGCCGCTGCTGTATACGTACACTCCGTCGTCATCGTCGTATACGCATTCCTCGTAATCCGGGTCGCATTCGTCGTTCGAAGACAATTGGCCGCATCCGGTCATCATGACCGGCACCGTCAATAGCAACGTCAACGCGGCCAGCTTGCCAGGTTTGTATTTGAGCCGTTTCTTCTCTTCTTGCGTCATTTATTCCATCACCTCTTTCAAGAAAAACAGCACCTTTTTTCTCTCGTGGTCTAGCAAAGTATAGAGCACTTCATACGTTCTTCCGTATTCGATCAGATAATGGTCCAACAAGAGCCGGGCGATATCCATCGGCTGCGCGATCCCGTACATCATCTGCTTCACGACGAAATCGCCGTTATGCCAAACGCAAAATACGGGTTCGAAAGTGCGGGACACGTCTACGAATTCGAATGCGCTCTTCCAAATCGCCGGTCCGAAGGTGTCCACCTCATGGTCACGGAAGGGCTTCGCGTAGATCGTGTGCTCGCGGTTGTTTTCCGACTCGTTAGACGTATGCTCGAACATCCGGTTGCGGATCACGGTTGCGTTAACGAGCTTGCGCATAAACAACTCCTCCGGCGAAACATGAATGTCCAGGAGCCCCTGTTCCACGCGGCCTAACGCCTCGGACCATTCCCGATAATCAAGATGAAGCATCCCTCAACGTCATCTCCCCTCTTTGCGTAGCGAGCTTATCGTCTGTTTATCGGCAATGACGTATAGCTTCGCGTCAGGCGGAATCAGATCATTCAGCCGGCGGTTAATGCCCATGTCGCTGCCGTCGGCGATTAACGTTGCGCCCTTAAGCAAGAGCGCCTGAAAAGCGTTTCCGTAAGTTTTCCAAGCTTGGTCCGCGGTGATCGCGAACATATCCTGGCCGTCCTGGCGGCTAAGCAGTTGGGTGTAGATATCGATATTGCCTTCATGCAAGGCGGCCCTTACCGCTAATCGGGACACCGCGTCATACGATAACACGAACTCGTTCACTCGCACGTGGCGGAAGTTTTGGATGTGTTTTTCCAATACGATCTCAACCGTCGTATGTACTTCGGGGGCATGTTTCTCGATGCTCGATGCGATCAGAAGCGACTTCCCGTCTACGAGAGACGAATCGTCGATCCGGGAGTCCGAGAAAATGATGGCCGCCCGCGCTTGATGGATGGAGGCATTCTCCAACGTTTCCACCGATGTCGGATCGCCGCTGACGAAATGCACTTTGGGGTGGTCGAACGGATGCTTGTCGGACTCGTCGATGATCACGATCTCCATATCCTCGTCGGTCGATAGGATTTCCTCTACGGCCAGCTTCGTTTTTTTGCTCCAGTTAATGAGAATGATGTGCTGGTTTCCTTGATATTTCAACAGACCGGCCTCCCTCTTGCGGTGAATCTCCACGAAATAATCGATAATCTTGCCGATGACCAAGCTGAGCAAGCCGATTCCGAACACGAACAGGAAGATAGCGAATATTTTGCCGGCAACGGTAGTCGGATAGAAGTCGCCGTAACCGACCGTCGCGATCGTGGTCATTACCCAGTACAAAGCGTTGAACCAGCGTTCTTTGAACGTTGCCGGCTCTATTAAATAAATAATAGAAGCGCTAAGCAACACGAACCCGACCGTTCCGAACAACAAAAAAACGTTTTTCAGCCGGAGCAGCTTCAATGAAAGCTTGCGTATGATGTACAGGAACATCGCCCCCTTGCAGGTCCGTATTCTCACTCTATGCTGCGATTACGGCAACTAATGCGCGTTCAGCCTGAGAGATTATATCATAAAAAACGACAATTTTGCGTTTTATTTCTATCCGATGAGAAGACGCCAAAAAGCCCCGTCGGCTGACGGGGCTTCGTTAAAGAATAATGGGAATTACTTCTTGATCCAGTGCATCATACCGCGCAGTTGAGCGCCGACGACTTCGATCGGGTGCTCGGCTTCGTTACGGCGAGTGGCCGTGAGGAACGCGCGTCCGGATTGGTTCTCAAGGATGAAGTCGCGAGCGAATTTACCTTGTTGGATATCTTGCAGCACGCGTTTCATTTCTTTTTTCGTTTCTTCCGTCACTACGCGAGGTCCGGTAACGTAGTCGCCGTATTCCGCAGTGTTGGAGATCGAATTGCGCATGGAAGCCATGCCGCCTTCGTACATCATGTCAACGATCAGCTTCAACTCGTGCAAGCACTCGAAGTAAGCCATTTCAGGAGCGTATCCAGCTTCAACAAGCGTTTCGAAACCGGCTTTAACGAGTGCGGTCGCACCGCCGCAAAGAACGGCTTGCTCGCCGAACAAGTCCGTCTCGGTTTCTTCGCGGAAGGAAGTTTCGATAACTCCCGCGCGCGTACAACCGATACCTTTGGCATAAGCCATACCGATTTCGAATGCTTTGCCCGTTCCGTTCTGATGAATAGCGATCAGTCCCGGTACGCCGAAGCCTTCAACGTAAGTACGGCGAACCATGTGGCCAGGGGATTTAGGAGCAACCAGCAAAACGTCAGCATCCGCAGGAGCTACGATTTGGCCGAAATGTACGTTAAAGCCGTGGGAGAACATCAGGGCTGCGCCTTTTTTCAGGTTAGGCTCGATATCGTTCTTGTAGACGCTAGCTTGCGTCTCGTCCGGCATAAGGATTTGAACTACGTCCGCTTTGCGAGTAGCGTCGGCAACGGAAAGCACTTCGAAGCCGTCGTTGCGAGCGCTTCCGCGGATTTACCTTCGCGAAGACCGATGATAACGTTTACGCCGCTGTCGCGAAGGTTTTGCGCTTGAGCGTGACCTTGGCTGCCGTAACCGATTACCGCGATTGTTTTGCCTTTAAGAACGCCAAGATCGGCGTCTTTTTCGTGAAATAAATTTACTGCCATTGGATTGTGTTCCTCCTTAAAATAGTAAAAATGGTCTTACGTAACCCTCGAAGCGGGCGTTCCAAAGGAGATCGGCGCAAGCCGGTTTCTCCTCTCGAACCCCCGCTTCGAGCGGGTAGTTCTCAAACGTTGTGCGATAGACTATCTGGCGCCTCTGTTCATTGCCGTCACGCCGGTGCGCGACAGCTCGCGAATGCCGTACGGTTTAAGCAGTTCGATCATGGCGTCGATTTTCTCGGTATCCCCTACGACTTGAACGATCAGCGTCGTAGGCCCGATATCGACGACCGCCGCGCGGAACGTCTCTACGATGCCGAGGATTTCCGGCCGCATGGACGGGTCGGCTCCGATTTTGATGAGGCCCAGCTCGCGTCCGACCATCGGGTTGCCGCTAACGTCAATGACTTTAATGACGTCGATAAGCTTGTACAATTGCTTCTGGACCTGCTCCAGCGTATGATCGTCGCCGGTAGTGACGATAACCATCCGGGAAAGGCCCGGCTCTTCGGAAGAGCGACGGTAATGCTCTCGATATTGAAGCCGCGCGTCCGAACAGGCCGGACACCCGTTGCATGACGCCCGGCTGATCGTTCACAAGTATCGCTATCGTATGTTTACGGTTCATTCGGAATCCCCCATAATCATCTGATCGATCGTGCTTCCTTGAGGAACCATCGGATACACGTTCTCGTGTTTGCGAACGACGAATTCAACGACCGCAGGACCGGGATGCGCGAGCGCTTCCTTCCATGCTTTCAGGGCGTCATCCTTGTTGGCCGCGCGATAGCCTTTTACGCCGTATGCCTCCGCCAGCTTCACGAAATCCGGGCTGCCCGATAGATCGA
Source organism: Cohnella cholangitidis (assembly GCF_014107495.1). Classification (GTDB taxonomy): domain Bacteria; phylum Bacillota; class Bacilli; order Paenibacillales; family Paenibacillaceae; genus Cohnella; species Cohnella cholangitidis. Next base: position 4,639,064 of record NZ_CP041969.1, on the reverse strand, counting down.
TATGGGAGTAACGGTTATCGTAGATAAGCTCTTGCCATTGGCGAACCATGCCGAGCACTTGGTTGTTGATGATAACCACTTTGACCGGAATGTTATTGATCGCGCAGATCGCCAGCTCCTGAGCGCACATCTGCATGCCGCCGTCGCCGTTGATGGAGACGACCGTTCTGTCCGGGTTGCCCATCTGCGCTCCGATAGCCGACGGGAATCCGAAGCCCATCGTTCCTAAGCCGCCGGACGTTACCCATGAACGCGGTTTGTTGAACGGATAATACTGGGCTGCCCACATTTGGTGCTGCCCAACGTCTGTCGTAACGATCGCGTCGCCGTTCGTCGTTTCGTGGATCATCGAAACAACCCATTGCGGCTTCAACTCGGTGTCGGAATCGACGTATTTGAATGGCTTAGCAGCCTTCCATTCTTGAATTTGCTTGCGCCAAGCATCCGCTTTGCCCGCATACTTCGCGATCGCGTTAGCGTGTTGAAGCACGGCTTTCACGTCTCCGACGATAGGAATGTCCGTCGGAACGTTCTTGCCGATCTCGGCAGGATCGATATCGATATGAACGATCTTAGCGTGCGGCGCGAAGCCGGACAATTTGCCGGTAACGCGATCGTCGAACCTGGCCCCGATGCTGATAAGAAGATCGGCGGACTGAATCGTCGTATTCGCGGTCCACGTTCCGTGCATGCCGGGCATCCCCATATGCAGCTCGTGCCCGCTAGGGAAACCTCCCAGGCCGAGCAAAGTCGTCGTCGTCGGAATGCCCGTCTTCGTAATGAACTCGTACAGCTCGTCGTGAGCTCCCGAGTAGACAACGCCGCCGCCGGCTAGGATAACCGGCTTCTCGGCGTTCTCGATGGCCCGGATCATTTTCTCGACTTGATTCTTGTTCGGTTGGACGGTCGGATTATACCCGCGCAGGCTAACCTCGGTAACCGGTTGGAATAACGTCTTCTCCGCGGAAACATCCTTCGGAATGTCGATGAGCACCGGACCCTTGCGTCCGCTGTTGGCAATATGGAAAGCTTCATGGATCACGCGAGGCAAGTCCTCCGCCTTACGTACCAGATAACTGTGCTTCGTGATTGGCATCGTGATGCCGACGATATCGGCTTCTTGGAACGCATCCGTTCCGATTAGGCTTGTCGCAACGTTGCCCGTAATCACGACGAGCGGTACCGAATCCATATAGGCCGTCGCGATTCCCGTGACGAGGTTCGTTGCCCCCGGTCCCGAAGTCGCGATACATACGCCTACCTTGCCCGTAGAACGGGCATAACCGTCCGCGGCGTGGATGGCTCCTTGCTCATGGCGCGTCAGCAGATGCTGGAAATCGGTAAATCCATGCATCGCATCGTAGATGTACAAAACGGCTCCGCCCGGATAACCGAAGACGCATTCCGCTCCCTCCAGTAACAAACTGCGAAGCAGAATTTCCGATCCGGTGATGACTTCCGGCTTGCTCCATTTTTCGATCAACTCTTGTTTGGATTTCAACGTAACACCTTGTGCACTCATCTTTTTTTCCTCCTTTCAACAAATCAAAAAGCCTTTCATCCCAACGCCTATATGGCTGTCTTGGGACGAAAGGCTGTTGCTTCCGCGGTACCACCCGAGTTTGCCGCGCACCTCGCGGTGACGGCCTTATAAAGTATGTCGTCCGATCGAATGGACCAAAGGAACATCCCATACTTTAAGCGCAATAACGTGCGCCACTCCGATTCTCCCTAATGTGCCAATCAGGCGGTTCAGGGGAACAGCTCCGAGGAGACTTCGCTTACAGGGATTAAGGTATCGGTTTCAGCTAGTCCGACACTCTCTGAGCATAAGAGCCCTATCGCTTTTTCCTCATCACGGCTATTTGTTGTTCAGTCGATTTAGCATTTATTATATTCTTCACCAAGGCATTCGTCAATACACATCTTCGCCGTTACCAATCAAAATTGTTGATCATACGTTGTACAACCGGCATTCCGACTGTTCAGTAATGGCCGAGCGACTTAAAACGGGGAGGCACCCCACTTGATTCGATGGAGACAACCGCGGGACGATAAGGGCATCGTAGAGCTTGTCCGTACGCAATTAGTCCCGATTTCCCCTTGGCAACACCCGACGGGCAGCCGCCTTCATTACGAAATTTCCCGGCGCGTCCGCAGGGGGGCGACGTTGGTCGCGTCCCGGACTCGCCGAAGCCCGCCGATCGCTTTCCTCCATATGGAGTTTCGCGGCCCAACGTTACTTATCGATTTGCTAGCCGTCGATTCCCGCCATCAGAGCAAGCAGTTGGGAACGGCGCTCATGCGTCACGCTGAGCAATATGCGCGGAATAAAGGCTCCGAGATGTCCCACGTGTATGTAGATGAGGAAAATTACCGCGCTCTGAGTTTCTATCGACGCTTGGGTTATCACACGCTGCGAGCGATCCCAAGCTTGAAAGTCGTAGAACTTATCAAATCCTTGCAGTGAACTAGGCAAAACAGCGGACCCGAATATCCCGGTCCGCTGTTTCAAGTTTACCACCACCCGCCAAAGCCGCCTCCGAATCCGCCGAACGGTCCGAATCCGCCGAACGGTACCGTGCCGATTGCCAACAAATCGAAGAGTACAAGCGGAAATATCGCTTTCGTTTGCACGTTCTTGCCTTTAGGACCCTCCAAAATGAGCCGGTTACCGGAAATGCGAACAAGCTTGCCCGAAACGACGGATCCGTCCTTGCGAACGGCGTAAATCTGTTTGCCTACCAGCTTCTGAGCTTGCGTGCGCGTAACTTGAGCCATCTCTTAACACTCCTTCCAAGGTGCGTTCTCTGAAGCTGCACCATGTCTTGTACTGTATGAAGAGAAAGCTTGCCGTGCTTGTACCTCTGTCCGATTGCGGACAAAATAAGAATAATCGCCTGGACATGCCCGAACACGAAAAAGCCCCGGTTGCCCGGAGCTTCTTCTAAAAGCGAAATTACGCTTTGATTTTTTCTTTTGCGGCGCCGGCAAGGGAGTTGAACGCGTTGATATCGTTCACGGCCAGGTCGGCAAGCATTTTACGGTTCACTTCGATGCCGGCCAATTTCAGGCCATGCATCATTTTGCTGTAGGACAAGCCGTTTTGGCGAGCTGCAGCGTTAATACGCACGATCCACAATTTGCGGAAGTTCCGTTTCGTCTGACGACGGTCACGGTATGCGTACATAAGGGATTTCATTACTTGTTCTTTAGCTTTCTTAAACAGGCGATGTTTCGCGCCCCAGTAACCTTTTGCCAACTTTAACATTCTATTGCGACGACGGCGCGTTACGAATCCGCCCTTGACTCTTGCCATGATTCATTACCTCCCGGAAGTGTTCATATGACGATTTATTTCAGGTTTCCAAGTTGTTGCTGCAAGCGGCGAACGTCGCCTTGAGCCATCAATGGTTGGCCGGCCAGCACGCGTTTTTGACGTCCCGATTTGTGGGACAGCAAGTGGTTTTTGTAAGCTTTGAAGCGTTTGACTTTACCGGTTCCGGTAATTTTGAAACGATCTTTCAAGCTGCTATGAGTTTTCATCTTAGGCATGAATTGTATCCTCCTGTCAGTGGGCTTTCGGAGCCAAAATCATAATCATGCTGCGGCCTTCCAGCTTAGGCATGCGCTCTACTACACAAATCTCTGCTACTTCGTTCGCCACTCGTTCCAAGATCTTCTGACCGAGCTTGGCATGCGTAATTTCGCGACCGCGGAACCGCACGGAGCATTTCACCTTGTCGCCATCGTTCAAAAATTTCACAACGTTGCGAAACTTCGTTTGGTAGTCATGTTCTTCAATGTTCGCACGAAACCAAACTTCTTTGAGGTCGACGATTTTCTGATTCTTCCGAGCTTCCTTTTCTTTCTTCTGCTGCTCATAACGGAATTTGCCGTAATCCATGATGCGACACACCGGCGGTTTCGCCTGCGGCGCTACGTTGACTAGGTCAAGATTCGCGTCAATGGCCATCTGCATAGCTTCGCGAAAAGGTTTAATTCCGATCTGTTCGCCTTCAGGGCCGACTAGTCGGACTTCCTTCGCCCGGATTTCCTCGTTGATTTGATGATCCTTGCTAATAATGTTCCACCTCCGAAATAAACTGTCGAGTGAGATTGTCGGAAAAAACAAAAAATACGAGTCGCATCGACCCGCATCCTAGTCCAAACGTTATCGGCTATGCTAGGAAACTTAAGCTTCCGCATTCTCCGTATCGTCGGCTACGCTAACCCATCAGCCGAAGCCGATCAGGTGAGAAGCGGGCGCTTCTGCTTGCGCGTGCTGAAAATTTACAACAAATCAGTCACAACGAACACTTTATCACGATGCGCCATGAATGTCAACGATTGATCTTGCTTGACTCGTCCCGAGAGCGAGATTAAGATCGAATTAGCAAAATATTCTATATTTTGTAAATTTCTATGAAAGGAGTGATCCGTTCCGCTACTCGAATCCAATAGATAAAGGAGATGTATGATGTGTGGAAAAAATTGAAGATGAGCGACCCCCTCATTACCTCGATGCCAAAGCACGCCAACGCCATGTCCATATTGGGCGAGCACCGTTACTTCCCGGAATGGGCCTTCTTGAATCACATTCAACTTGCCTACGTCTCGGATGACAACATAGTCGGCTGGCTTGATTTCCACAAACCTCATTCCAGGCATCATTACAGACTGGCGACGACGGAATACTTAAGCAGGCGGACGGCGTTGGCCAATCGGTTGGATATCGTCGATTTCATCATCAACGCTATCGATCATTCAAGCTATATTTGTCTTATGCTGGATACTTATCATATACGAGCATACAAGCATAATTATCAGACCCATCACATCTTCCACGACATGTTCGTATACGGATATGACCTCAGAAACAAAACCTTTAACGCGGCAGACTTCTTCAATGTGAACTACGGCAAAGAGACGGTTACGTTCGAGGAATTGAGAGAAGCGTTCTACAGCAGCTCCCCCATCGGCGATCAGTACGATGGATTTACCGGGGTGCAACTGCTGCGCGTGAGCGACGACGAAACTTACCGATTCGACTCCCTTTACTGCATCGAGCGGTTGCGGGATTACGCGGAATCCCGCAAAACAAACGACCGGTTCCGGTTTATTGAGGAAACTTATGACGCCGCGTTCGGAATTACCGCTTACGAGACGCAAATCGGCAACATCGGGAACAACGCCGCCGAATCGCTCGAATTGAATTGCCTAAAGGCGCTGCACATTCTTTACGATCATAAGAAGACGATGAGCTTCGGAGTGAATTACTTGGCGCAAAGCGGCCGAATCAAGGACAAGAGCCTGTCGCAAGCCTTCTCGGATAACGAAAAAGCGGCATTTACTTCCCGTCATCATTACATGAAATATTTAATGTCGCGGAATCCCGAATGGAAACATAAAGCATTAGAGGTCCATAGAGAAATCCTTGCCACGGAAAACGAACTGTTCGGGTTGCTCATCTCGGAATTAGAGAAAGCTTAATTTCTCCTCGAATCGCAAGGGGCTGCCTCGAAGGTCTAAAAAGACCTTAGGGCAGCCCCGTTTACGCGATTACATTTGTTTGCCTTGCACTTCTTCCAAACGGATAACGCGCGTGTGCTCCGTATGGCTCCAAGTTTTGTTGTTCTGGGTGAAGAAGGCGTAGAACGCGATCGGCCACCAGGACAAGAAGAAGATCGGGAACAGCAGCAGCTTCAAGTACATTTTCCAGTTGACTTTCTCCATCAGCATCGCGATCGGACATTGCAGATAACCGTAGAGCACGATCGTTAGCGACAAGCCAAGCGGCATCTGCGAATAGATAGACGTCAGATGAGGATCGCCCGGAAGCATCACGTCGAACCAGAGCGCCATCGTGATCAAAAATCCGATCAAGTAAATGAACGCGTTAAAAATGTACAGAGCGGCGTCGATCTTAACGATGCTGCCCTCTTTGATCCCTTGCCAGAACAATGGCAGCATATAACGGCGCGAAACGTCGAAATGTCCTTGCATCCAGCGCAAGCGTTGACGGGCGGATGCCTTGAACGTAATCGGCTTCTCGTCGTATACGCGAGCGTCGTAATTGAATTTAGGGTAAATGCCTCTTTGGATACAGCGAACCGTAAACTCCAAGTCCTCGACCAAGCTGGTCGCTCCCCAGCCCATATCCTTCAGCAGCTTCGTTTCAAAACACATTCCCGTACCGCCAAGAAAGTTGGACAGCTTCAGGTTGTAACGCGGCAACTGCCAAAGTCGGTTACAGAACCAGTAGGTAATGCCGTTCGCGGCACTGATCCAAGAATCATGCGGGTTTTTCGTATCCAAGTAACCTTGAATAACGCGGTGCCCGTTGCAAAGGTCTTCGTTCATGTATTGCAAAAAATTCGTAGCGACTAGGTTATCGGCATCGAACATCACGATGGAATCGTACTGTCTCGGGTGCTTCCATAGCTCCTTAAGCATCCACTCGATCGCGAAGCCTTTGCCTCGTTGATTCGGATTCGTTCTTTCGAACGCGTATACGCCCTCGTAACTGCGAGTGATCTTAGCCGTTCCGTCCGTACAGTTATCGCAAATAACGAAAATATCGAACAGCTCGCGAGGATAGTCCATTTTCAATAAATTTTCGATCAGCGCCCCGACGACCGTCTCTTCGTTATGCGCCGCGACAAGCAACGCGAACGACTTGGTCGGTTTGTGCGTAATCCGTTCTTTCCTGCGGTACCAACCGAAAAACGAAAGAATGATTTGGTACACTCCGATAGCGGCAGCAAGTCCCTGAACAACCAAAAGAAGATTGTTAAACATATTCAGTTGTACCCCCTAGATCCCTTTTTCTTTTTTCTCTCTGTGTTTTTGCTTCTGCGTTATCTCTCTAATTTGACTAAGCGACCCTTGAATCCCCTTCAAAGTGACATTCTTGATTTTCTTCGGTTTCCAACCATTTGTCAAAAGGGCATTGCCTTCATATTCGCGGCTATCAGCCTAGATGAGGGGTTCTCGGCAACTAAGCATCGCATACAGCGGCAATTGCTACGTCACAGCGTAGATTTTCATCGATTTCCATTCTTTTTCTATCCGGAGACCTATGACCTCATGACAAATAAGTTAACGTGCGAACAAAGGACTAAGTTGCAACCCAAGCTCCGATTGCTTCTTCCATGCTTGATTTCAAACCGTCGAATACTCCGTCCCAAGACCGGTATTTGGCTTCTTGGGCGCCTGCGGCGGAAAGCCGCGCGCGCAAGGAAGCATCCTTATACAGCAGCTCGAGCTTATCCGCGAATTGCCCGACGTCGCCGGGCAAACAGAGCAACCCGTTCTCTCCGCTGCGAATCGTATCGGGAACTGCTCCTCCGGCCGCCCCCACGACGGGCAGTCCGCAGGCCATGGCTTCCAATACGACGTTGCCGAACGTCTCGGTGGCGGAAGGAAACAGGAGCACGTCCGATGCGGCCATCCACCTCTGCAACGTCGGCTGCGAAACGGAGCCGAGAAACTTGGCTTGAATTCCTCGCCGCAAAGCCAAAGCTTTAATGTCGTTTGCCGCCGGACCATCTCCGGCAACGACCAATTCCACGTCCGCTTCCGTCCTGTCGGCGAACCGGGCTACCGCTTCCACGGCCACATCCGTTTGTTTCTCCGGCGCCATTCTTCCCGCGTAGAGAACAACGAACCGGGAGCTTGCCATTCCTGCCTCCCTTAGAAACCGTTCCCGATCGACGCGAGGATGGAAGCGCTCCGTATCGACCCCGCGGCTCCACAATTCAAGCCCTTCCCATCCGTCTGCAAGGCATTCCTCCAGCACGGATCTGGAGGGCACATAGATTTTTCTGCAAGGCAGATGAAACCAATGCAAATATCTCCATAAAAGTTTACCCATCCATTGAAGATTGTAAAACGGCAAATAACGCACGAAATGAGTATGATGCGAGGCCATCAGCGGAATTCCGTGTTTCATCGCCAAATGGCGACCCGTCACCCCTGTGCCGAACGGTGTCGCTACGTGGATAACGGTCGGCTTGAAGCTCAGCAGCTTGCGCTCCGCGCTTCCGGTCTGGGGTAAGGCCAGCCTGCACTCCGGATAAAGAAAAAAAGGCAGGCTTACGAGCCTTTCCGCAGCTTCGGAAACCGTTCTTTCCTTCCTGGGCCTTGAGGGCGCGAACACCATGCATTCGATTCCTTGCTTACGCAAATATCCGATCCAACGTTCCAACGTTTTCGCTACGCCGTTAACTTCCGGCGAATACGTATCGGTAAATAAAGCCAAGCGGAATTCCGACATCGGTAATCAAGTCCCCTCTCCGTTCGTTTCCTTCATTTTACTAACCGCACATTAACGGAGTATCAAAGGCAAGTTAATACTGAGGTTACATTCAAGTTGTAGAGTTAGAAGAGCAAGAGCAATCAGCCGCCGAACGCCGCTGATCACCCCATTTAAGCAAAGGAGATGGAGTATGAGCCGAATATACCGCATGCTTCAGGAGGTCGAACGCCCGCTTTTCCTGCATGTCAACATTCGTTGGAACCGTTCCGCCTTGAACTGGCTCTTCCATATCTTATCTCTTCTCGCAGGAGCGACATGCAGTCTCTGTCTGTCCCTCGCCGCCGGGTTGTTCATGCCTGATCCGTGGAGCAGCGCGGGTTGGCTCGCCTTCGCCGCCGTAATCTTAAGCCACATTCCCGTCGCTATCGCGAAGAGAAGCGCGCCGAGACTCCGTCCCTACCAAGTATTCTCGCAGATCAATACGAACCGTCGCCCGCTTAAAGACCCTTCTTTCCCTTCCGGTCATACGACGGCGGCGTTCGCCATGCTGACGCCTTGGATGCTGGCCGAACCTCTTCTCATCCCCGTTCTTATGCCTATCGGGATCGGAGTGGCTTTATCGCGCATTTACTTCGGACTGCATTTCCCTAGCGACACCGTCGCGGGCGCCCTGCTAGGCGGCTCAACCGCCCTGTTGCTCTCTATTTGGATTTAAAAAAAATCAACGTGCCCGCCTCTTAGGCAAGCACGATGATCATAACGGCCGTACCCGGCTCTCACCCGGGTACGGCTTATTTATTCGTCGTCGGAATCGGATTCCAAGTCGTCGCCCGATTCGTAATTTCGCGTCGTTCCTCTACTGGATTGCTTCTCGAGCTCTGCCGCAACGGCGCGGCGATGCTCCTGTTGAACCTTCTCCCCAAGTACCGCTTCGAGCCTGTATATCGGCATGCCTTGCCCTACGAATTTCGTCTCGTATTCGGTCAGCACGAGATCCTCGCGAATACCGTGGCGATGCAGATCCAAGGAAATATTGCGCATTTGGTACTCTACAGCGGAAAAACTGTTTAAGGAGAACTCGAACAAGCTTAGGGAGTCCGTCTTGAAATGGATTTCTCCAACATCGCTCAGGGCTTCCTTATATTTCATTAGAAAACGAGGATGCGTCAATCTCCGTTTGCCATGTTTAGACTTCGGCCATGGATCGCTGAAGTTCAAATAAATGCGTTGCAGTTCCCCCGGTTCGAACATTTTGTCCAGAAACTCAACGTTCCCGCGGGCAAGCGCCAAATTCGGCACTTTGTCGACGCCCTTTTCTTCTTTCCACAATGCCCGGGCTTTCTCGCTTCCCCGCCGCAACAATTCGTCGTAAATATCCATTCCGATGTAATTGATGTGCGGATTATTGGCGCTCATGCGGCTAATAAATTGTCCTTTGCCCATCCCGCACTCGATATGAATCGGATTATCGTTACCGAAAAACTCGTGCCAACGCCCTCTTAGCCGCTGCGGCTCCAACACGACAAGATCCGGCTGCCGCTCCAAACTCTCTCGAATATTTTTTCTGCCACGAAGTCTCATGCTCATCCCAATATCCTCCCGCTCCCGCAACACATCGTTGCCCAACGTCAATGAATCTTATTTTGCCCAATGTGCCGCCCGTTGTAAAGAGCTCTCGTCCACAACCTGAAAATCAATCCGAGCGGAAGCGATAATTTCTGATTTGTTCGGACATATTATGGTTAACAGACAGTATTGCAACTATTTACAAAGACTATCGAGGGGGTTATTTCGACAATGAAAAAGTCCGGTTCTTTGTTTGCCATATTTGCTTTGGCAACCGCGCTAACGTTAAGCGCTTGCGCGAATAAAAACAATGCAAACAACAACGTTTCACCTTCGCCTTCGCCGTCTCCTACGGCAACGACTACGGCAACTGCGCCCGCAGCGGGCGGAGGCGGAGTACAAGAAGTCACGATCGATGCGTCCAACTGGAAATTCCAGCCGGAGGACATCAAAGCGAAAGTAGGCGACACGCTTAAGATTTCTTTGAAAAACTCTCAAGGCGTGCACGGAATAGAAAGCGACGACGAACTAGGAATCAAGCTAAAGAACGGCGAAACCCAAGAGGTTAAATTGACCAAAGCGGGAGCCTACGAGTTCCACTGCTCCGTCCAATGCGGCCAAGGGCACAACGATATGACAGGCACGATCGTTGTCGAATAACGCAAAAAAGGGGTTGCGGTTACGTCCGACAGGACAAGCCGCAATCCCTTTGCTTTGTTACTTGCGAAACGCGGCCGGAGCCAGCTTCCGGAAAACCTCGATCATTAAGCCAAGCCACACCCAGCTGGCGAGATACCCGCCCGCGACGTCGCTCGGATAATGCACTCCCAAATAAATACGGCTTATTCCGATCCCGACGACGAGAATCGCCCCCAACGCCACGAGTAGCGCCCTGCCTCTTCCGCTTTTCACGCGTTTCCAAAGCAAGTAAACGAATGCCCCGTATAAAGCGAATGCCGCCATCGAGTGTCCGCTCGGGAAGCTGTAGCCGGTTTCCTCGACCAGCCTATGAATATTCGGCCTTTCCCGTTGAAAGAAATCCTTTAATAAATGATTAAGCAACGAAGATCCCGCCAGAGCCGATATAAAGAAGAGCAGCTCCATGCGGTGCCCGAGAACAAAGGCGAGAAACAATAAAATAACGATGGCGATCACGATAACGACCATCGTCGATCCGAACCAGCTTAACGCTTCCATTACCCGCGTCAAGCCGGCGTTCTCCCAACCTTGAACGGTCGAGATGATGCCGGAATCGAATCCCGATATCCCCTCGAAGCGGATAAGCAAGCTAACGATCGCGAATAAAACAGCGGCTATCCCTGCCCAAACATATGCTTTTCTCAGATGACTTCTTTCGGTCACGTTTTCATCTCCTATGACGGTTTACGGCAATATGAGTGAAGTGTATCACATTTTCCCAACGGGGTGAAAATTGAGAAAGACATGCCTAATATGGTATTCTAATAAAAAAGCATTGAAGGGGGACACCGAATGAAGACAACTTTGCAGCCGTTTCGCAGTCTCGCCTTCATCCTCGTGTTGCTTGGCGCCTTCATTATGCTTAGCATGCCTACCATGATGATTGGAGACAATGTCACCACCTCCAGCAGCACCTCGCTTGCCCACGACGTTCCGAACAGCGTCAAGGCTACCAAACGGACGGTTTCCCTGCCCAGCAAAATGCTGCTCCTCAGCGTTCTGCTGCTGCTTGCGTTTCACTTCCGTTTCAACGCCTACCTTCCTTACCGCATGCCCCAATACAAATACGCCTTTCTCCCCTTAGTCCTAGTGCATGTGCGCAAAATATTGCTCATGCCCCTGAAATTCACGACTTCGTACGAACGCGTCTAAAGACAAGTCCCAATGACCTCAACCGCCATTTGATGAGGTTTATTTGACTTGTCCGTATGCCGTTCTAACGCAGTCGTGAATGATAACTTCAGGAGGGATAACTATATGAATATCCGTGAAATCGATCTCCCAGGAATCGGCAAGAAATTTCAAATGAATACCCGCGGCGGCGATAAACTCGTCATTATCGTGCACGACGACGGACGCCGCGAATGTTATCACTTCGATCACAAAGATCCCGATAGCAGCATTTCCATGGTCACTTTGGACGATGACGAGGCCCGGATGGTCGCCGCCATGATCGGCGGCATGACTTATAAGCCCAAAATGCTCGAAACGATCGAAGTCGCTTTGGACGATCTCATCATCGAGTGGTACAAACTCGAAGCCCATTACGCCTGCATCGGGCAAACGATAGGCGAGCTTCATATCCGCAAAAATACCGGAGCCACGATCATCGCCCTGCTTGGCGCGGATCACGTCAAGCACATTAATCCCGGACCGGATTTCAAACTCGCTCCGGACATGACATTGGTTGTCGCGGGAGAGCGCGCGCAACATAAAGAGCTTAAAAAGATTCTCGTGCACGGAAGCGATTGATCGAAATGGATCATATCGTTCTTGAAGTCGGCCTCGCGATCGCTCTCATCGCCTTGGCTGGTTTGTTGTCCGCCAAATTCAGATTTTCCGTCATTCCCTTCTATATTCTCATCGGAATGGCCGTCGGGCCCCACTCCGTAGAGCTGTGGCATTTCGATTTTCGCTTTATCGAAAGCGCGCCCTTGATCGAGTTCATGGGCAGAATCGGCGTCTTGTTCCTGCTCTTCTACCTCGGGCTGGAATTTTCCGTCGGCAGGCTGATTAAATCCGGCCGCTCGATCGCCGTTGGCGGCACGATCTATATCGCCATTAACTTTACGCTCGGCCTTGCCTTCGGTTGGGCGGCGGGTTTTCCGTTCCAGGAAACGCTTGTCGTGGCGGGGATCACGACGATATCTTCCAGCGCCATCGTGGCTAAAGTGCTCGTGGATCTCAAGCGTACCGCCAATCCGGAAACCGAAATGATTCTCGGCATCATCATGTTCGAGGACGTATTCCTTGCGGTATATATCTCGATCCTCTCGGGTCTCGTGCTAAGCGGATCCGCATCGGTATGGGGAGTTGCCCTGTCCGCCTTAATCGCGCTCGTCTTCATGCTCGCCTTGCTGGTCATCGGTCGCAAAGCCGTTCCTCTGCTCAACAAAGTGCTGGATATTCGTTCCAACGAACTCTTCGGGCTCGTCATTTTCGCAGGGTTGTTCCTTGTGGCCGGCTTCTCCGAGACGATCCATGTCGCGGAAGCGATCGGCGCTCTGCTGATCGGCTTGGTGCTAGCCGAAACCGAACACATGAAACGGATCGAGAAGCTGATTCTTCCGTTCAGGGATTTCTTCGGCGCGATCTTCTTCTTCAGCTTCGGCTTAACGATCGACCCTACGACGCTAGGCGGCGCGATATGGCTTTCGCTTGCGGCAGTCGTCGTTACGTTGATCGGCAACTTCACGGCGGGCATGCTCGCCGGACGAAGCGCCGGGCTCTCGCCCAAAGCTTCCGTGAACATCGGGTTCACGATCGTGGCGCGAGGAGAATTCTCGATCATCATGGCCAATATCGCCAAGGCGGGCGGACTGCTGACCATTATTCAGCCTTTCGCCGCGTTATACGTGCTTATCTTGGCCATTCTCGGTCCTTTGCTGACCAAAGAAACGAAACTGATCTACACCGTGCTCGATAAAGTATTCCGGTTCGGCAAATCAGCAAAGAAAGTCGAGTCCTCATAAAACAAGAGAGGGTGAATGCCGTCATGGCTAACATGCGCGTTTCATACCGGCTTGCCTGCGTGATGTTCGGTTCGATTTTATCCGCTATCGGCTTAGAATTGTTTCTTGTTCCGCACAATATGCTCATCGGAGGGGTTACGGGGGCATCCGTTCTACTTTCGTATTTAACGGAGATGCGGCTTGGTTTATTTCTGTTTTTGCTGAATTTGCCTTTTCTGCTCTTCCGGTATCGCCGATTCGATCCCCATACAAGGCTTATTACTTTAGTAGGGTTGTCTACCCTTTCGTTAACCGCGTTCTATTTGCATCCCGCGCCTCCATTGATGGAGTACTCGTTCGCCGCGGCGACGGCTGGAGGAATCGCTTTTGGAGTCGGCATCGGCATGGTTCTTCGTTACGGAGGTTTTATCGATGCGGCGGACGGCGCGGGGGCGAGCGCTACGCCGGGAACGTCGGACAAAACGAGAAAAGCGCTTTGGCTATTCAACGGCGCAGTGTTGCTTGCCGGAGGATTCGTATTCGGTTGGGACGAAGCGTTGTATTCCATCGTCGCATTCCTGTTAGCCTTCCGTATGGCCGACTTCTCCATGAGCGGTTTTGCTTTAACGAGAATGGTCTGGATAACGAGCGAACGGAGCGAAGCGATTAGCGATGCGATGCGCAGCCGATTCGGCAAAGAGTTGATCCTGTTGGACGATCGGGAACCTTGTCCGGGCGGGACAAGGATGATGCTTTGTACGGTTAATCGCATTGAGCAAGCCAGGGTCATCAGAGAGATCCGAGCGCTCGATCCCGAATGCTCGATCGCCTTTCACGCAGTCCATCGATAAACGAATGAAAGGGGCGATCCGGATATTGAAGAATCCGGTTTCGCCCTCTTCGTTATACGGTCGCCCTGCGCAGCAGCAGATAGGAGAATAACACATAGATCAACGTACCTAGGAACAACCCGTTTGCTAACTCCATGACGGATATGTCCGCCATCCACCCGAAGATCGGTTCCCATTTCTCGTTCAGGGTAATCAAGTAGCTCGCGATGGTCATAACGACGCCGAGCGCGATGAAGAAGAAATACAAACCGTTGCGTCCGAATTTGCGATGAATGGATGAGATCGCGAAACCGCAGAAGAAGAGGTTGATCATGAGCGTGAAAAGGATCCAGAACCGTTCAAGCAACGGACCGTCGCTCAAGTATTTCACGTTGAAGAAATAAAGTTCCATGCCCCATTGGCCGGTTTCCCGTTCGACATAGCCGATCAGGAGCAGCACGATGGCCGATAAAAAGCTAATGATCGCGATCGTTGCCGCCGTTCCTAGGAAATAATCTTTTCTCCTGGTACAAAATCCGATTAGAAATGGAAATGTCTGCCCCACGCTACCGATTCCGACCACAAGCATATAGATATAAATCGAAGCCAATCCGCCCGTGTAAATCTTTTCGTCGGCCAGACTGCCAATGATCAAATTGCACGCGAAGCTAATGCCAAGAATGAGCCATGGAAGAATGAGCCATGTCAACTTATCGGCTAGATGCGTCTTTATGATGCCGACCACTCTATTCATCGAACTTCTCCTGCCTCTCTCCTATTTTGGCTATTCGTCAGATGGACGACCATCTGCTGCAGCGATACGGGCGAGATTTCCAAACCAAGCTCGGCCGCTCGACCGCGATCTTCTGCGGTGAGATGGCCTATGACCGTTGCGGACGTAAGTCCCGCAAAAGGCTCGCGATGAATGACTTGCTTCCCTTCAAGGAACTCCTCCACCTTCGCTGCCGTTCCCGCTACCGTCGACGCCCTGCCGCGCAGAACTTCGGATTCCTCGTTAAGAAGCAACTTGCCGCGGTCGATTACGAGAACGTGTTCGAGCAATTGGCTCACTTCGTCTATCAGATGGGTAGACAGGACGATCGTTCGCGGGTGCTCGGCATAATCCTCCAACAGCCTGTTGTAGAACAAGCTTCGGGCTACGGCATCCAAACCTAGATACGGTTCATCGAAAATCGTTAACGGGGCCCGGCTTGCGAGACCAACGATTATTCCTACGGCAGAGAGCATCCCTCTGGAGAGCTTCTTGACTCTGCGCTTTAAAGGAAGCCGGAAATCCTCGATTAACGAATACGCGAGCTCCTTATCCCAATTCGGGAAAAATAACGGGGAAACGTTCAGTACGTCCAACACTCTAAAATTATCCGGATACTTCTGGCTCTCTTTAATGAAGCAAATTTTCCTGAGTACTTTGTCGTTCTCGAACGGCTCTTCTCCGAACACTTTGATCTCGCCGCCGGATTTGAACAACTGCGCCGTAATCATATGCATGATCGTCGTTTTCCCTGCTCCGTTTCTTCCCAACAGCCCGTAAATTTTGCCGTCTTCCAGAGTAAAGCTCACGTTATCGACGGCTTTGAAGTTTCCGTATGTTTTCGTAAGTTCCTTGATCTCGACGATGCTGTTCATTACGCTTTCTCCCCTCTCCGTATCATTTCGGTTAACTGTTCTGCCGTAATGCCGAGCTTCTCCGCTTCCCTTACCATCGCCACGACGTATTGCTCGTAAAATTGTTCTTTGCGTTTCTCCATGATTTTCGCTCGGACTCCCGTTGCCACGAACATGCCGATCCCTCTTTTCTTATACAAAATTTCTTGGTCGACGAGCAGATTTACGCCCTTCATGACCGTTGCGGGATTGATCTGGTAGAAAGCAGCGAATTGATTCGTCGAAGGAACCTGCGATTCCTCGGGCAGCCTCCCCTCGATAATGTCGTTCTCTATTCGTTCCGCGATCTGTACGAAGATGGGGCGGCTATCATCCATCGATAAGGTCATCTTTTCCACCACCACGTTAGTTGGTTAGTTACTCATGTAACTAACTATATAACCTTATCAAAATAATGTCAAACACAAAAAAGGCCGAATCCCCAAAATGGGCATCCGGCCTTGCTTATCGTATGGACGTTGCTTAGTTAACCGGTCTGTGCTCTTCGATGTAGTGATCTTCGATAACGCTGTTGATTTTCTTGCGTGCCGAGATTTCGATGCTATGGTTGTTCGGGAACTTAGCCCCCGCGAGTGCCATTGCCTCTTTAACCGTCAACTCGATTTTTACCGTATCGTCCCCTTGCGGAATGCGTACGCTTGTATTCATTACAGTCACCTCTCCAATCGGTTCAATTTGATTGTGCACCTTATACTGCCCGAGATATGGAAATGGTATGAATTAGGTTGTGGATAAGTGGGTCCATGTCAGATTTGTTTATTGATTTGGCGCACTTTTAATATAACACCTTATGTTAGGTATTGCAAGTTGAAAACGCTATATTTTAGCCCGATTTTCGATGTTAAATACGAATCGAATAACGACGAATCGATCGGAATTCGGAATGGATACGGCTATCCTCGCAATTTGGCCGGATTTTCGCTACAATAATACCGACTTCTGTAAAGGGCGGATGCAATCATGGCAACGATGGACACGGACAATCACACTCCGCTGTTATGGGCGGACAAAAGATTTCATACTTGGAACTACGAAATGCGGGAAACGTTCGGCAATAAAATATTCAAAGTCATGCTGGACGCGGGATTCACATGTCCGAATCGGGACGGAAGCATCGCCGCGGGCGGTTGCACCTTCTGCAGTACGAGAGGGTCAGGCGATTTCGCCGGGAGCAGGCGAGACGACCTC
This sequence comes from Cohnella cholangitidis, assembly GCF_014107495.1. Taxonomy (GTDB): domain Bacteria; phylum Bacillota; class Bacilli; order Paenibacillales; family Paenibacillaceae; genus Cohnella; species Cohnella cholangitidis. The sequence continues at coordinate 4,621,884 of NZ_CP041969.1, read as the reverse complement.
GTCTCCCAATTCAACCATATTCGGGACCGACAGCACTTGAAATGGCCGGAAGCCAAGTACATCGGCTATTTCCAAGCCTATACGAACACTTACGCGCCCGTTGAGACGCTGCGAGAATATTACGAGGTCATCCTTCAGCAGCCCGGCGTCGTGGGGTTGTCTATCGCAACCCGGCCGGATTGCTTGCCGGATGACGTCGTCGACTATTTAGCCGAACTGAACGAACGTACTTACTTGTGGGTCGAGATGGGTTTGCAGACGATTCATGAATCGACCTCGGAGCTGATTAACCGAGCCCATGACACCGAATGCTTCACCGATGCGGTGAATCGGTTGAGAGCCCGGGGCATTCGCGTATGCGCCCACATTATTCATGGCCTGCCCGGCGAGTCGCGCGAGATGATGCTTGATACCGTGCGAGCCGTTGCCGGTATGGACGTACAAGGGATAAAAATCCATCTTCTTCATCTCATGCGCAAAACCCCGATGGTCCGCCAGTGGCGCGAGGGGTTGCTTCGTTTTCTCGATCGGGACGAATACGTGTCGCTTGTCGTCGATTCGCTCGAGATGCTGCCGCCCGAAATGATCGTCCACCGATTAACGGGGGACGCGCCGAGAGACTTGTTGATCGGTCCGATGTGGAGCTTGAAGAAATGGGAAGTGCTGAACGCCATCGACGCCGAGCTCGTTCGGCGCAACAGCTGGCAAGGGAAAGCATGGAAGGGACGATAAGATGGGTTTTCTCTCTGTCTTGAGCCAAGCCAGCGCTGGGTAAAGGAGCGCGTCCAGCCGGGAGAAACCGTCGTGGACGCAACGGCCGGCAACGGATCGGATACGCTCTTCCTCTCGCGAACCGTGGGCGCTCGCGGCACGGTATACTCGTTCGACATCCAAGCCGAAGCGCTCGACAATTCGAAGGCAAGATGGGAAGCGGAAGACGCCCCCGGCTCTCTCTCCGCCGTAAAATGGGTTCATGCCGGACACGAGACGATGGAAAAGGTTATCGATTCGCCGTTCCATGGCCGGATCGCGGCGATTATGTTTAATCTCGGCTACTTGCCGGGCGCATCGTCCGACGTCATTACGAAGCCGGCGACAACTTTGGCCGCTTTGGCGGCGTCTCTGCGGTTGCTGCGCAGCGGCGGAGCGCTTACGGTTGTCGTGTATCCCGGCCACGAAGGCGGACGAGAGGAAGCGGATGCGGTGGAAGCTTGGGCGGCGGAATTATCGCCCGCCATCGCCCAAGCCGTTATTTATCGATTCCCTCAGAAGGCGGCATCACCTTACTTGATCGCGTTGAACAAGCGTTAACGGCTGCCTCCAGCCTAAGGGATGGAGGGGGAACGTTATGTCGTAGACAATTCAGACAGGTATATCGGATACTAATACTTGCTGGATTGCGAAAAAATAGGGAGGTTAATAGCGATGGCAGTACGTAAAATCGAGCACGTCGGCATTATGGTAAGCTCATTGGAACAGTCCATTCCTTTTTACGAGAATATCGTCGGTCTTAAGCATACCGAGACGCTATTACATACGAACGGCGTTATTCGGCTGGCTTTCCTGTCTTTCGAATCCTCTTCGGAAACGGAAGTCGAGTTAATCGAGGGTTATACGGGCGAGCTGGCCAAAGCGGGACGCGTGCATCACGTTGCCTTTGCCGTCGATGACATCGAGGCGGAATATGAACGCGTTCGCCCCTATAACCTAGCCGGCCTCGACGAAGCGATAACGACGTTGCCTAACGGCAGCCGGTATTTTTTCTTCGATGGACCTGACGGCGAAGCTATCGAATTTTTCCAAACTACCCGAGGAGGAACAAAATAATATGAGCATTCAACCTTATCCACTGCATTTTAAACCGGAATTCAAAGAAAGAGTGTGGGGCGGACGCGCCCTCGAAAAATTCGGATTCGACGTACCCGCGGGCGCGATCGGCGAAGGCTGGATGATCGCGGATCACCCGAACGGCGTGTCGCATGTCACGAACGGCGCATTGGCCGGCAAAGGGCTTGACGAAATTCGCGAGCTCGTCGGTGCAACCTGGTTCGGTACGAAAGGCGGCGGATCGAGCAACGGCCGTTTTCCTTTGCTGATCAAGCTGCTTGATTGCAATGATGACCTGTCGATCCAAGTTCATCCTAACGACCAGTACGAAGGGCTTCCGAAAGGCGAGCTCGGAAAGACGGAAATGTGGTACGTGCTTGATGCCAAGCCGGATGCCAAAATCATTTACGGGCTGAAGCCGGGCGTCGACCGGACAGCGATGGCCAAGGCGATCGAAGAAAGCCGCATCATGGACAGCCTGCAGGAAGTGTCCGTCAAAGCCGGCGATACGTTCTACATTCCGGCCGGCACCGTCCATGCGCTGTGCGCGGGAGTTGTCGTTGCCGAAATCCAGCAAAATTCGGATACGACTTATCGCTTGTACGATTACAATCGTCCCGGGTTAGACGGCAAACCCCGCGAGTTGCATATCGAGGATTCCTTAAACGTAACCGCGTATGAAGATTCCGGCGCTGCGCGTATGGACACGGACGGCGCGAAACCGGGAGAATGGCTCACGCTGGCGACCTCTCCGTATTTCAAGACGGACAAAGGCGTCGTGCAGGGACAATGGACGTTGTCTACTTCCGCCGACAGCTTCGTCATCGTCATCGTCTGCGAAGGATCCGGCAGCATTAGCTGGTCCAGCGGCCTCGTCGATGCCAAAGCCGGGGATTGCTTCCTGCTACCGGCTAACCTCGGCCAATATACGCTCGACGGTTCGATGACCGTTCTGCGCAGCTTGGTACCTTAAGAGGAAATCGACACCATTTGTCGAATAAATGAGCAGACAGACATACTAAGTGGATCTCGAAAGGACGGATTGGCATGCGGAATGGACTTCTATTGGCGGGATTAGGAATCGGGGTATGGGCGGTGCCTACTCTCTTCTTCCTATTGTTCGGCGATTGGGTCGTGCTCGAGGTAGGGGATCCTTATTTCGGATCGTCCCTGTTCCTGCTGGAGATGTTATCCTTCCTTCTGTTGATCGGGTTGGCTTTGATCGTAAGGCTCAGGCTAATTAAGGAACGAGGCTCCGCGACGCGCTTCGGATTCGTTGCGGCCGCAATCGGATTGTTGCTTGGCACGTTTACCGTATGGCACCGGGACTCGGTCTTTACCTCCTTTAACGAAGGCCAACATCATGCCTATTCGGTGTGGATGACATTGGCTTATGCCCTGACCTTAGTCGTTCCCGCCGTCGTGGACCGATTGGTGAAAGAACCGGTGAAAGCCGAGGCTCATGAGCAATCGACTGTTCCGTCCGCGGAAGAAGCGATCGAGAGCAACGAGCAACCTTCGAATCCAGAGCAAGTGTAAGAGCAGCAATTCCTCGCCGGCAAAAGGATAAGCGGATTTATACAGTAATATCGTTAGTGCCTTGATTTCCCTATCGCAAGGGAATTCAAGGCACTTTTTTGACCTTCGTTCTTCAAACGAGGATGTTGCAGCTCAACGAAGGCACTTTTTTTGTAAGTGAATGTTGTTTGCAACTGAAATAGGGGCTGAACGACAAAGTCTTTAACTAGACCTTGTCGTTCAGCCCCTTCTATTTGAACCCGTTGCCAAAAATCGGCTTGCCCGATTATTGGCCCGCTTCCTCGCTGCGATCGGTTGCCAGAGGCGGATCTATCGACAGAGCCGTAATTTCTTCTCTCCATTGCGACGTGAAGTCGAGGTCTACCGCGGCAAGCGACGGCTCAAGCTGTTCGAGATTGCGCGCTCCGATAATCGGCGACGTGATCGCCGGGTTGCCGAGCACCCACGCGACCGCCAACGTAGCAGGGTGAACATCTCGTTCCCGGGCATAGGCCGAGAATCTATCCGCGATGTCGTAATAGATGCTCTCTTCGTACCGCTTCGTGTAATTGCTCTGATCCACCAGCCTGCCGGAAGCCGGTTTCTTGCCGACCCCGTATTTGCCGGTCAGCAAACCGCCGCCAAGCGGGCTATAGCTAATAACTCCGAGTTGCTCCGATTCCGCGAGCGGAAGAATTTCGACTTCCGCTTGGCGCTTAACGAGATTGTACATCGGCTGCACGAGCTCGAATCCCGCTAACCCTTCCTTGGCCGAGATGCCTAATGCTTTGGCGATCTGCCATGCGGCCCAGTTGCTGACGGCCGGATATAAAATTTTCCCCTGCTTCTGCAAGTCGTCCAACGTACGAACCGTTTCCTCGATGGCGGTCAAGGAATCGAAGCGGTGGATAAAATAAAACTCGACCCGATCCGTCTTAAGCCTCTTCAAGCTTTGTTCCACGGATAGGAGAAGATGTCGGCGCGAAGCCCCCCGAGCGTTAAGGTCGGCACCGGTCGGGAATCCGGCTTTGGTCGTAATGACGAGTTCGTCCCGTTTGCCTTCGATAAGTTCGCCCAATATTTCTTCGGCTACGCCATCGCTATATACGTTCGCGCTATCGAAAAAGTTGATCCCTTTGTCCAAACAACGATGGAATAGCTTCTTGGACGTTTCCTTATCGGCATTCCCTCCGAACGACATCGTCCCGAAGCATAGCTCCGATACTTGGATCCCCGTTTTGCCCACTGTCTTGTATTTCATCGAATCCCTTTCCCTTCGTTGGTTAATTTCATTCCGACTAAACCGTTAAAGAGTTGCGACCTCTACTCATGCTACTCTTCCGTCGGCCGGACGGTCAAGAGCGGAGGCTGCAGGATTCCATAAGCAGTTCCATACACGGTATAATGGACAAAACGACTCACTCATTGGATTAAATTACCTTATAGATATCGAAAAGGAGCTCTCTTACCCATGACGACTTCAACAGAGCAACATCGGCGGGAAGCACCCGCTAGCGTAGCATGCGCGATAATTACCGTATCCGATACGCGAACGCCGGAGACGGACAAGAGCGGGCAGTTGATTCGCCAGCTGCTAGAGGAAAACGGACATACGGTTGCGGAGTACGCCATCGTGAAGGACGAGTATGAAGGGATTTCCCGGTTATTGCGGAACGCCGCCGATAACCCGAACGTGGAAGCCGTGCTTCTTAACGGCGGAACGGGAATCGCGGGCAGGGATACGACGTACGAGGCGGTCCGCGATCGATTGGTCAAGGAAATGCCCGGTTTCGGCGAAATTTTTCGCTTTTTGAGCTTCACCGAGGATATCGGCTCGGCCGCGATTCTGTCCCGCGCGATCGCGGGAACGATCGGTACGACGGCCGTCTTCTCGATGCCCGGCTCGACCGGCGCGGTGCGTCTCGCGATGACTCGCTTGATCGTTCCCGAGCTAGGACATGTGATGCGAGAGTTATATAAGGACAAGTAGCTTCCAATATTTCAAGGCTCCATCCGCAGCGTCGTAAATTCATTCGACGTATGCGGATGGAGCCTTGTCTAAAGATTAGCCATGTAGGGTTAGCCGTTCCTCCGCCGGAGTTCTTGGACGCGGCTCGGGAATGACCTCCGGATATCCGATATGAAGAACCCCGACTACTTTTTCTCCGGCCTGTACCCCGACGGCTTCGCGAAAGTGCGGAGAGTACACGAAATTATTCGTCTTCCACACCACTCCAAGCCCTCGCTCCCATGCCGCCAGTTGGAAGCTCTGGATCCAACTGCACGCCGCGCCGTAATCCTCGTCCCATTGCTTTTGCCTAGGATCTTCTTTCATGACCACTATGAGGTGGTAAGGAATTTTGGCATAGTCGTCCCTCTTCTGCGCCTCGAGTCTAGCTCTATCCTCGGCCGACATGGAGCGAATAACCGCATCCGCGAACGTAGCTCGGGCTTCCTTCCGGTAGAGGATGAACCTCCAAGGCTCCCGAAGGCCATGATTCGGAGCCCAATTCGCGATATTCAACAGCTCCAACAATAGCTCTAACGGTACGAAATCGCTTTTGAATTGCCGGATCGTCCTTCTATTCCGCAGCAACTCCGCCACCGGATAAGTGTAATTTTCATCGCTCAAAGACTGCACGCTCCTCTATCTAGTCATTGCGTTTCTTTACTAACAAATAAATCATGTAGGGCGCGCCGATCAGCGCGATTAGAATCCCGCATGGGATCTCCAACGGAGTAACCAAGGTACGTCCCAGCAAATCCGCCAGCATCACGAGCAAACCGCCCGTCAGCATCGCCGCAGGAATTAGCCGGCGGGACTTCGATCCGACCAAATAGCGGGATAGATGCGGCGCCATCAAGCCGACGAAGCCGATCGTTCCCGCCATTGCGACGGAAGCTCCGGCCGATGCGACCGCGATTAGCAGCAAGATGCCGCGCGAACGCTCCAGTCGGGTGCCTAAGCCGATGGCAAGGGAATCTCCGAGCTGCAAGACATCGAGCCGTCTGGCAAACAGCATCGCGGACGGGAACAATACGATCAACCATGGCAGCAACGGCCAGAAGTGCTCCCAGCTTCTTCCGTAAACGCTGCCGGACATCCAGATGACCGCCCGCTTCGCTTGAGCCAAGTCGCTGAAGGTGAGCAGGAAGCTGACGAAAGCGCCGGCCGACGCCGCGATCCCTACCCCGATCAAGACGAGGCGGACCGCCGACAACCCTTTTTTCCAAGCCAGGAAATAAGACACCAAGGCGGCCATGAACGCGCCGGCGAATGCCGCGAAGGGCAACAGCGTAATCGGAAAATCCGGGAACAGCACCATGCACGACACCGCGGCCAGCGCCGCTCCCGAGTTCAGTCCAAGCACGCCCGGGGAGGCGAGCGGATTCCTCGTAATCCCCTGCAAAATAACGCCAGAGAGCGCAAGGCCCGTTCCCGCCAAGAAAGCGACCAAAGCCCGGGGAAAACGGAAGCGATTGACGACCAGATCGTATCTCTCGCTCCCCATTCCGAGTACCGATTTGAGCGCATCTGCCGCCGGAATGGGAAAATCCCCCAAAATCATCTGCAAGATCAGAACGATTAGATTCAGAACGCATAAGGAAAGCAAAATTCCGAGAAAGGAACCTTTGCCTCTCGCGATAATACCCGCCGTCGGCATCGGTCAAGCCCTCCTTTGCGCCAAGTAGATCAGGAAGGGCGCGCCCATTAATGCGGTTATAATGCCGGCGGATACTTCTTGGGCGGGGATGATGAATCTGGCGGCGATATCCGCCAGCAAGAGCAGCAATGCCCCGAGAACGGCCGAGTAAGGCAGTACCCAGCGATAATCCACTCCTACGAGATAACGGGCGATATGCGGAACGGCCAAGCCTACGAAGCCGATCGGTCCGGCGATCGCCACCGAAGATCCCGCGAGCAGGATCACCGCGACAAGCGCCGCGGCCTTGACCCAATTGGTTCTAAGCCCTAACCCCTGCGCCGTCTCCTCGCCTAAGCTGAGCAAGTTAATGGGCCTGCTCAAAGCCAGCGCTCCGATAAGACCGGCAATCATGAAAGGGACCACCTGATAGAACAATGCAGAGCTCCTCCCCGTCAACGAGCCGGCCAGCCAGAACCTCATCGTATCGAGCGACTGCTCGTCGAACACCAATATGCCTTGCGTCAGCGCGCCTAGCAGCAGGTTCATCGTCGACCCTGCCAGTATTAATTTGAGCGGGGTCAATCCGCTTGCGCCCATTGTCCCCAGTCCATAGATCAGAATGCCGGCAACCCCTGCGCCTATGTAGGCATAAAGAATCGAATCGGAGGGATTGACGGTTCCCATTAAGTAAAGGTGAATAACGATAAGAAACGCCGCACCCTGGTTGATCCCGAACAATTCGGGACCGGCCAGGGCGTTGCGAGTGACGGCTTGCATGATGCTTCCGGCCATGGCTAAGCATGCGCCGACGGACATCGCGATCAAGGCTCGCGGCAAGCGTACCGTTTGAACGATCAGATGCTCGCGCAATCCGTCGAAGGAGAACAACGAATGAAACACTGTCGTGAGGGGGATCGATTGCTTGCCGAATGCGATGCTAGCGCATAAAGACAACGCGACAAGCATCACTCCGGCAAGCAAGCCCGTTATGCGTATGCCCAAGGGAATCCTCCCTATGATGGAATGAAAAATTTAGTAAGATCGTCGAGGATAAGATTCGCCGCTTGAATTCCTTGTCCGCTAAGCCACGTTTCCCAATTCACCATGTGAACCTGATTGTTCTTAACGGCAACGAGCGTATTCCATAGCGGGTTTTTTAAGATTTTCTCGTTAAAGAAGTCGGCTTCGCTTTCCCTGCCGAAGGAGATAATGACGTCCGCGTCCATGTCGGCGATTTGTTCTTCGGTAATCTTGATATGCTGCTCTTCGATTCCTTGTTGGTTGGTCGGACGAACGAGTCCCGCTTCGACCAAGATCGCTCCGGAATAAGTTTTCTCCGAGTAGATCCGGATATGATCTTCTCTCGGGCGGATCAGGCTAATCGTCCGAGACGCGAGCTTGTCGCCCATGTCGGTCTTGAATTTGGCTATGCGATCTTCGAATTTCGCGATCAGTTCGTCCGCTGCCGCCTGCTTGTTGACGGCATCCGCCTGATCTCTCAACAATTCCTTCCACTCTCCCGGAATTCTGTCGCTCATATACACGGGAGCGATTCTCTTCAAATCTTCGTAAACCGCTTCGTGGGTGTCCTTCTGGGCGATAATCAGATCCGGCGCCAGCTTGGCGATCGTCTCTAGATTCGGCTGGTCCGTCGTTCCCGTATTCTCGATTCCGTCCGTCTGGCCGGCGAGATGGGCGAAGAAGTTCGCGTTAACCGATATACTGTAAGGAGCGCCGATCGGCTTAACGCCAAGCGCAAGCAGATTGTCGAGCGCGGCGGACGCAAGTACGACGGTACGCTCGGGATTCGCCGGGACTTCCACGTCTCCGAACGCATCCTTGACGATACGGGTCTTCGCGCCCGAGCTAGGCGCCGATGCGGAAGCGGGTTGCGATTGTTCCGAGGATGCGGATGGCGAAGGCTGCGAAGTCGCGGATGGCGACGAATCGTTCGATGAGTTTCCGTTTCCGCAAGCGGAAACAAGAAGCAACAAAGCCAGCAACCCTATACAAGCAAAGATTCCGTGTTTGTTAACTGTAAGCCGAACCATGAATGAAACCCCTCTCGATAAAAAAATGATGATAATGAGAATCTTTATCAATTATAATGAGAGAGAATTCCTTTGTACATGACCGATTCTGTCCAGAATAGATGTCTCTTTTTATCCAACACTGTTTTGCGAGGCGATAAAATGACCAAAAGCTTAGATCGTAAATCGTCCATTCCGCTGCTCCTGCTTTCTTCCGTTTTCCATCGAAGGATCAATAGACCGCTGAGCGATCGCAGGTTCCGATCCCCCGCCTACATGCTCCTCTACGTGACCAATGGAGAAGGTAGCGTCCAAATCGATTCGGCGAGAATGCCCATTAAGCCGCATATGCTGATCTGCCTGCTTCCGGGAGCGGCGGTCGAACTGCTGCAGCATTCGGAACAGCTGGAGTTGTATTTGCTGTTTATGGAAACGACCAACCTGCTCAAACGCAACGGGAAATGGGAGACGATAGAGAACGACGATACGGGATCTATGTTCCCTCTACCCTGCGGCGAAATCCGCATCAAAGACTCTACCGCCTGTATCGAGAGGATCAAGGAACTGTACGAAGCTCGCAAAATGGAGGGTACGAACCCCTTTCTTATTCAATCCCGTTTTCAGGAGCTTATTCAATCGTGCATTCCGGATCAACCCAAGCGAGACGGGATGGAAACGATCGGACGAGGAATCGAGCAGAGCGTAGAGTACATTCACGATCGTTATTACGAGAAAATCAAGCTGGAGACGCTAAGCGAAATATCCGGCTTCACCCCTACCTCTTACTCCCGCGAATTCAAGAAGGTCAAGGGAGCTTCGCCCATCGACTATCTGAATGCCTATCGGATCGAGCAGGCAAAGCATTTACTCGTCGGGAAAGAACGAACGATCAAAGAAATTTCGACGGTTACCGGTTTCGGAAGCGAGTTCTATTTTAGCAGGATGTTCAAGAGACATGTCGGCATTGCCCCGTCGCATTATATGAAGCGGACTAAGCTAAAAGTTGCCGTCGCGTCTACGCTTCGTTTTCACGAAACCTTGCATTCCTTAGGCACTATTCCGATCTTCTCTACCAATTGCCATAAGGATAAAACGATGGACAAGGCGACCCATGAAGCCCGGATCGCCATCCGCTTGGGCGAGCTGCGGGAATCGGCCCCGGATTTGATCATATGCGACCATTATCATCTCCCCTTCCTCGAACGGCTTAAGCAGATCGCGCCCACCGTCGCGGTTAGCCTTAGTATGGATTGGAGAGTGAACCACAGGAGATTAGCCGCGGTTGTCGGGAAAGAATCGCAAGGGGAGAAAAACCTCAAACTGCTAGAGCGCAAAGTCAATCAAGCGCGGCATCGATTGCGGGAACGATATGCCAACGAGACGGTCACGGTCATGAGGGTGATCCATCAGCTCATCCGCATTCAAGGGACGACCCATCATCCTTTGAACGACTTGATTTATTCCGAGCTCGGCTTAAAGCCCGGATATTGCGTACCCTCGAACGCGATGAACGTCGAGTTCTCCCCGGAGAAATATCCGAATATGGATACGGACCATCTGTTTGTTCAAAGCCAATTTTTCTCCCCGGAGGATGAAGCGACGTACGAGCGCATAACCAAAAGCCCCGAATGGAATTCCATCAGGGCCGTGAATAAGGATTGCGTTCATCTGACCCCCAATTGGGTCGGCATGAGTTGGTCGCCTAGCGGCAGAATGCAAATTATAGATGAATTACTACAGTAGCTTCTCGGCAATGAACCGCAGAGCTTGCCGATTCTGGTCGCCCGTTACCGCATGGCCCGTGAACGGATAAGGGACGATCGTCTTCTCCGACCGGACGCGGTTGTACGCGGCATAGATCGTCTCCGGCATCGTCACCGGATCCTTCAGTCCGACGGTTACGAAGATGGGGATGCGAATGCGGTGGGCCAAATTCATATTGTCGTAGTAACTGAGCGTCGTGATCACCTCGTCCAAGCGATGCGGGAATCGCTCGACGAATGCTGCCGCTTCCGACAGCGAACTGCTCGAATTCAACATCCCGAAATCCATGTAGCACATGTTCGGAATGTGCGGAACCGCGATCGCGGGTTTGTCGGACAACGCCGCGACGATCATCGCGAGCCCGCCGCCTTGGCTGCCTCCCGAGGCGCATATCCGAGCCGGATCGACTTCCGGCTGTTCGCTCGCCCAGTCCAAGGCTTTCAAGGCGTCTATCGTGATCGCTTTATAATAACACGTATCCCGGTGCAGGATCCCCTGAGTGATCCAGCCCTTCGTCATGCCGAAGGTTTGCGGGAGCAAATTCCCCGTATCTCCCGATTGTCCGCGTACGTCGATCGCGAACACGGCTATTCCCATCAGCAGATAAGCGGCGTAATCTTCCGGATAGCCTTTGCTTCCCGTGTACCCATGATAGAGGACGACGCAAGGAAGCTTCCCGGCGGTGCGGAAGCGGGGGAGCAAATACCACCCGTGTATCGGCGTGGCATCGAATCCTTCATACTCTACTCTATACGCCTCCATGTAGGACAAAGGCGTCTCTATGAGTTCTCTCTTGGCGTTAAGAGGCTTGCCTGAGAAATGCCGGAGGGTCTCGTCCCAATACTGTTCCAAATCCGACTGCGCCGTCAAAGGCGGGCAAAGTTTCTCTAGTTCGTCTATTCTTCTGGAAATCGCGTTACTCATCTTTTTCCACCGCTCCTAGGTTATGACTTTAGAATTCGGAGCCTACTTTCGCCTCTTGCTGCGGCAGCGCCACCAACTGCGGCCCTGCCTCTTCGCCTGAATATAGGAACACGAGCAAGGCAGGATTGGAACGGTCCACTCGCCCTTCTTCCGTCCATACGCCGTAATCGAACGGAAGGCGGTCTAGCGTTCCTTTCTTCTGCAGCTCGCGGTCATCCATCCCGAGCTTCTCCGCCGCGTATTTCAAACCCGCGGTCCATTCTTTTTTCTCCAGCCGATCTTCCCACCAGAGCTTGCGAGGCTTGTATTTGTGTTGCAAATAATAGTCGATCTTCAACAATCCGAACGCCACGTCGCGATCCAGCTCCGGTCTGGCGTCATGCTCCAAGAACGCCCACAGCCGGGAAAACAGATCTTCTAACTGATGACCGATCCGGCTCCAGCCCTTCGCTTCCCAGAAGTCTCCGAACGCTTGGAAAAAGTCGAACGGGGAGGGATAGGCTTGCTCGATCAAGTACTCCATCGTCCGGTCCATCCGATGGGCGTTCCAGAACTTCTCCAGCACGTCCTCGACCCGTTTAATTCGCACGATATCGGCGAAAGGCATCAGGTCGTTGCCCAGCATCTCGTACGGCGCCCGTTCCGAGTAGACGTAACCGAACTTCGCCGCGTCGATTCGCAGTCCCGTTCCCCGCAGCATTTTCAAGAAACCGAGTTGCAGCTCTTCCGGCCTTAAAGCGAACACGTCGTTAAAAGTTTTGCGGAACGTATCGTAATCTTCATGCGGCAACCCGGCGATCAAATCCAGATGCTGATCGATCTTGCCGCTCTCCTTCACCTTCACGACCGTACGCGTCAGCTTGGCGAAATTCTGGCGGCGTTGAACGGCTAAGTTGGTCGGATCGTTCGTCGACTGCACGCCGATCTCGAAGCGGAATACTCCGGGAGGCGCGTTCTCGGCGAGAAAATCAAGCACTTCCGGTCTCATGATATCCGCTGTGATCTCGAACTGAAATACGCATCCGCGGTGGTTGTCGATCAAAAATTGAAAGATTTCCATCGCGTAATCCCGTTTAATGTTAAAGGTCCGATCCACGAACTTGATCAGCTTGGCCCCATTATCGATTAAATAAGTCAGATCGGCCTTAACCCGCTCCATATCGAAATAACGGACCCCGACCTCAATGCTGGACAGACAAAATTGGCAGCTGAACGGACAGCCCCTGCTCGTCTCGAAATAGACGACGCGGTTGCGCATCGAGGTTAGATCCGTATCGAAACGGTGCGGCGAAGGAATGACGTTCAGATCGAGCTTCGGACGCGGAGGGGTAATGACCGCTTGCCCGTCTTTGCGGTAAGCCATTCCGAACACGAAATGGTATTTCCGTTCCCCGGCGATTTGGCGAAGCAAGTCCCTGAACGTTTCCTCGCCTTCGCCCATGACGATGAAATCGACCGAAGACAAGCGATTCATCCAATATTCCGTATCGTAGGACACTTCCGGTCCGCCGAGCATGATCTTCACGTCCGGCAGCACTTTGCGCAGCATGTCCACGACGACGATCGTCTCTTCGATGTTCCAGATGTAACAAGAGAAGCCGATGACGTCCGGCTTCTTGGAGAACAAATCCGCGGCGATTCCCATTGCGGGATCTTTAATCGTATATTCGGCAATGTCTACCTCGAATTCGTCCTGGGCAAAGGATTTCAAATAGCGCAGGGCGAGCGAGGTATGAATGTATTTGGCGTTCAGCGTCGCTAAGACGACGTTCATGGCGTATTCCTCTTTCCTAGTAAGGCATCTACTTTATTGTAACGGAAAACGTCCTAGGAAGAAACCTAACCTATCCGTGAACGCGTGCGTGTTTACATGTACTCTCCATCTCCGCCGCCTTCACATAAAAAAGCCGGAATGCTCGCGCACCCCGGCTCATCATGCATGCATTTTTTTAGACTTCGAAACCGTAGTTCTTGATAACGTCTTGGATGAAGTAGTAGCTGTCTTTCGGATGGCGTTCAAGCGTTTGGTAGTTCGTGTACACGATTCCGAAACGTTTGCGGTATCCTTCCGCCCATTCGAAGTTGTCGAGCAGCGACCAAGCGAAGTAGCCTTTAAGCGGCACGCCGGACTCGATCAAACGATGGCATTGGATAAAATGTTTGCGGTAGTATTCCGTGCGCAGAACGTCGTGAACCCGATTGTCCGCCGTAAGCGCATCTTCGTAACATGCGCCGTTCTCCGTAATGTAGATCGGCGTATCGCCGTATTCTTCGTGCGCCCAAGAGAGAACTTTGTACAATCCGTCCGCGTATACGTTCCAATCCATATACGTTCTATCGAAGCCGATTTGCACTTCTTCGCAATCGAACAGGCCTTCGCCTTTCTTGTAGCGTCCGAAACCGCCGCTGTAGAAGTTAACGCCGATGAAGTCGATTTTTTGCGAGATCGTCTCCATGTCGCCAGGCAGAATAGGAACCGTCGCTCCTTTGGTCTTGAACCAATCCACCATGAATTGCGGGTACGTGCCTTTGAAAGTCGGCTCCATAAACCACTCGTTGTTGTACGCGCGATTGCGGTGAGCGGCCGCGACGTCTTCCGGGGAAGTGGAGTACGGCTCGAACCAGTACAGATTATGCGTCGTGCCGATTTCTCCTTGAATGCCGAGCTCGCGGAATTTCTTGACCGCTTCTCCATGGGCAACCATGCAGTGGTGAGCTACGTTAACCGCCAATTGAAGATCCGTATTGCCCGGCGCATGCGCACCGATATAGTTGGACAAGAACGAGACGCACCACGTTTCGTTGAACGTGATCCATTGCTTGATTTTACCGTTGAACGCTTTGAACACGACTTCCGAATATTTCACGAAAGCATCGATCGTATCGCGATTGTCCCAGCCGCCTTTATCCTGCAGCGCTTGCGGCAAATCCCAGTGATATAGCGTCACGCAAGGCTCGATGCCCGCTGCGATCAAGGCATCTACGACTTTGTGGTAATATTCCAACCCCTTCGCATTGACTTCTCCCGTTCCTTGCGGGAAAATACGGGGCCATGCGATAGAGAAGCGGTAAGCTTTCACGCCCAGCTTCTTCAGCAAGGCTACGTCCTCTTCGTAACGGTGGTAGCTGTCGCAAGCGACGTCCCCGTTATCGTTATTGAACACTTTGCCAGGGGTCTTGGAGAACGTATCCCAGATAGACGGACCGCGTCCATCCTCTTGCCAAGCGCCTTCAATCTGGTACGAAGCCGTTGCCGTACCCCACACGAAATCCTTCGGAAAATCTATTCTTGCCAATGTAATCCCTCCACGATGTTAAATACAGAAAACGATTTCCATACTATAAATTTCGCTAGGGACGTCTTAAATCCTGCATAACCGTTTATGTGATTTTGGCGTGTCTTTATTTAATTTTTACTCGGCGGCAGCTTGGAACGCGCCGCGGACTCGATTTTATCGCGGAATTGCTTCAACGCGGGGATGTCCGTTTGCTCCCCGTTTTTGTTTTTGGCGAATACCGCGCCGTTCGAATCGTTCAGACGGGCCAGCATTTCTTTGGTCAGTTGGCCTGTAACCGTGCCCGCGTGCGAAGCAGCCATCTGCTCATACTGATTCTTCACTTCAGGCAAAATAACGAACGTATCGTAGTCGAAGATCGGCGTGTTGTTGAGACCGATCAAATACATATTCAAATAGTTCAAATAGGTTTGCTCGACGGAAGCTCTTTCCGGCGTATCCGGGAACGTCACTACGTAGCTTTCCGCCGCCAGCGTCCGCGATGCCAACTCATCCCACGTAATCGCCAACCCGGCATCCTTTGCCGTTGCCTTATCGGATTCGGCGGCCATAATATCCAAGTAGGCTTTCATCGAAATCGTCAGTTTATCTCCATAGGCTACCAATTGGCCATAATCGATTACCGGAAAAACAAAGCCTTCCGCGGTCTCGAGCTTATACCCGCCCGCTATCGTTTGCTGCGCAAGCTCCCGAACGGAATCGCCCTTGATCGCTTGAATTTGTTCGTCCGTAATCGGCCATTCCAACTTCATAAGCTCTTCCTGAACGTTAGCCGCTTCGAATTTTTTCTCGGCTTCCGGCAAATTTTTCTTATAATAAGCTTCCATCTCGCGAATGAGTTCATCCGCTTGCGCAGGCTGAATCTCTGCGATCGATTGTTTGAACGATGCCAGCAACTCATCGGTCGGCGGGCTAGCCAGCGCCAAATCCCGGAATTGCTTCAGGATCAACTCGTCGGACTCCTTGCTTGGCGTAGAGGAGGAAGTCTCCGTCGGCGCGGGCGTCGAAGCGGACGTAGGGGACGGCGAAACGGAAGGACTCTCCGAGCCGGTGCTTTTGTCTCCGCAAGCGGTGAGCGCCAGGCTTATGATTAGCGCCGATAGGCCTAATTTGATGCGGTCTTGGGATTTCTTCATGGTAACTCCCCCTGTATGCTGTGTAGTCTATCTCATACAACGAAAGAGCGGCTTGCGATGTTGCACGGACGAAGCGAAAAAAACCAAACGACCGCCCCCGGTAGTTTTCCGGGAAACGGCCGTTGTTAATAATAGGTTACAGAACAATCCTCCGTCGTGACCGAGCCGACTCTATGCAAGCGTCGACCAGCTTCATGCTAGCTACCGCGTCCTGCGCGGGATAAGCAGGCGCTTCCTCTCCCCACACAACGCGAGCGAATTGATCGGATTGCGCGACGTAGGCATCCACGCCGTATGGACCTTCCTTGCGGATTGCGTCCCCTACTTGGATCGTAATATCGTCATTTTCCTTAGAGGGCAGGAAAGACGGTTTGAGAGTGATCGTCCCCGCCGTTCCTACGATCTCGAGCTCGTTACGGAAAGCCGCCCACATTCCGCAATCGAAGGTCAACGCTACGTTACCCGGAAATTCGACCAAACCGGAGGCCATCATGTCAACGTCCCCGTGTTCCGGGGAAAACAAGGCGCGCACCGTCACCGCTTCCGGTTCGATTCCCATGATCAAACGTGCCGCGCTTAACGGATAGACGCCTACGTCGTACAGCCCTCCGCCGCCCCAAGCCTTCACATGGCGAATGTCTCCCTTGCTCTCCGCTCCGTTGTATGTAAACACGCCGCGAATGGCCCTTAGCTCTCCGATTTCGCCGCTTGCGATGATTTCCTTCACTCTCGCGATACGAGGATGATGCCGGTACATGAACGCTTCGGCAAGATGAACTCCCGCTTCCTTGCAGTAATCTACCATCTCTTGGGCTTCCGCCGCGTTCAACGCTAGCGGTTTTTCGCACAAAATATGTTTACCGGTGTTCGCCGCGGCAATCGTCCACTCTTTGTGCATGTGGTTCGGAAGCGGGATATAGATGGCGTCGATTTCCGGATCGGCCAACATGGCTTCATAGCTTCCATAAGATTTCGGAATGTTGAATTGCTCCGCCTTCGCCTTCGCTTTGTTCTCGTCCCGGCTGGCAATGCCGATCAGCTCGCCGGTTAGCGAGGCCTGAATCGCCGGAATGACGGCCCGATCCGCAATCGCCGCGCAGCCGAGAATTCCCCATCGTATGCGTTTCATCGTCAGTTCATCCTTCTTTCATCCGATTTTCCCCATCATTATAGCATGTTTGCCCGTCTTTTCGATAAAGCCGATATGAGTTACAATGGTACGATAATAAAGAGAGACAGAAAGGGAGAAACCGATGCCATACCGCCTCATTGCCATGGATCTCGACGATACGCTTTTAACGGACGAGCTGACGGTGTCCGACGCGACTCGCCAAGCGATGACCGAAGCGATTGCCCAAGGTGCGCACCTGACGATCGCGACGGGAAGAATGTTCGATTCCGCTCAGAAAATCGCCCGCCAAGTCGGGCTGAACGTCCCTATCATCACCTATCAGGGTTCGTTGATTAAAAACTTGCTTGACGAGGAAATTTTGTACGAGCGTTCCGTCCCCGTCGATGTAGCCGGAGAACTGTACGAATATTGCCAAGCCCATGGCTTGCATCTCCAAAGCTACATCGCCGACAAACTGTACGTACCCGAAGATAACGATAAAATCAAAGGCTACGCCAAGCAATCCAACATTCCTTATACGATCGAACCGGATTTCGTCCGTATTATCTCGAACGAGAAACAAACGAAGCTGCTTATCATCGACGAGCCGGCGAAGCTGGACGCCCTGCTTCCGGAATTAAAGGCAAAGTTCGGCTCCAAAGTTCATTTGACGAAATCGAAGCCGAACTATCTGGAGTTCATGCATCCCGAAGGCACGAAAGGCCATGCGTTGCGGTTTCTCGCCGCTCACTACGGCATTCCGATAGAAGAGACGATCGCCATAGGGGACGCGATGAACGACCACGAGATGGTTCAAGCCGCCGGCCTTGGCGTTGCGATGGCGAATGCCGTTCCCGCGCTGAAGGAAATCGCGGACTTCATCACGCTCAGCAACAACGACGACGGCGTCAAACACGTGCTGGAGAAGTTCGTTCTGAACGCATAACTTATTGAACAAAGAGCTTCGCGCCCGTATAGGCGCGAAGCTCTTTGTTATCGTTCAGGTAAGCGCGCTGCGCGTCGCAAGGATATACTTGGACGTATCCAGCGGGTTAACGCCGCGTCTTGTCCTCTCCGCGTTGACGTCGGAAGGAGCGTCTTGATAACCGTCGAAGAACGTCGTCAGCATGCCTCTGCCTTTGGTCATCGACCCTAGCCGAGCCGGAAAATCCAGCGAGGTCGCGACAGGCAAACGGCCTTCGATTTCCATACGGCCTTGGCGGACCTTCGGCGTGTCGAACTCCCCGCGCATGACGACAAGCTCGCTCATGATTTTGCCGCCGTACTCTTCCGGAGTCGACAACCGGAATCGAAGCATCGGTTCCAGCAGCTTCGTCTTGGCGTTCGCGAGCCCGTCCATGATTCCCATCGGCGTCGCCACGACGAAATCCAAAGGATGCGTGTGCCATACGTGGTGCTCGCCTTCCGCCAGCGTCACCTTCAGATCGGTCACCGGCCAGCCGCGCAGCCCTTGTTCGAGCGCTTCCGGCACCCTTCTCGCTACCTCGTTCTGATACCGTTCCAACAAGTTTTCGGTTCTTACGATGGAGCGATACGACAAGCCGTTGCCTCTCGTATCCGGCTCGATGACGAACCGCAGAATGGCCCAGCACGGCTTAGGCATCGTATACGCGACGAAACCTTCCGCCTTGCTCACGGGCGTTTCCTTATAAATGACGGACGGCGCTCCGAACGTAACCTCAAGCCCGTATCGGTTCATTAGCATATGACCTAGCACTTCGACCTGGATCGGCCCCATGACTCTCAGATGAAGCTCCCTGTCCTCTTGCAGCCATTGCACGTCCAGGTGAGGATCTTCGTCCGCGAGCTCCTGGAACGCCGCCACGACAGCGGGATATTCCGCTTCGTTGCGCCAATTCGCTTGAACGGTTAACAGAGGCTCCGCGATTCGCCTCTCCCCGGGAACGCCTGCCCGGTCGCCGATGATATCCCCGATCCTCACCCTGCTCCATCCGCAGACTACTGCGATGTCCCCGGCCTTCAGAATGCCGATATCTTCGCTCCGTTGCCCGTCCATCTTGCGGATTTGCGTGACTTTCTCGTCAATCTCGAGCGCATGGTTACGCACCGTATCCCGATTGCGCAATGCCCCGCCGTATAGTCGGACATAAGCCAATCTCCCCATCACGGGATCTTTGTCCAGCTTAAATACGACGCCCGACAAAGGAGAACTCTCGTCGCCCGCCGGAGGCGGCAGCAGATCGACGATGGCATCCATCAATCGTTCGACTCCGATGCCGCGATTGGATGCTCCGAATAATACCGGGAACAGGTTAGCCTCCCGTATGCTATTCCGTAATACGGGGATCAGATCCGTATCGGCAAGCTCACCTCGTTCGAAGTAAAGCTCGAGAAGCGCGTCATCCATTTCCGCGATTTTCTCCGCCAAGCGCCTTCGATCTTCTGTCGTTCGTAGGGACGACTTGTCATCCCCCGTTAATAGATCGGTAGAACCGGAGAACTCGCCTTCGACTCCGTCGAAGGCTTGAATCGGAACCGCTCCGGCGGATAAGAGCCTATGAATCTCGCCAACGACTCTATCCGGTTCTGCTCCGATGCGGTCCATTTTGTTAAGGTAAATAATCGTCGGTATGCCCAAGTCCCGCAAGGCCTGCCAAATCACTTCCGTCTGGGCCTGAACGCCTTCAACTGCGGATACGATGAGGACCGCGCCGTCCATCACCCTCAGCGAACGCTCCACCTCGGACAGAAAATCGACGTGTCCCGGCGTGTCTACCAGATTGACTTGGACATCCTTCCATTGGAATCTCGTCACCGCAGACCTCACGGAAATACCGCGGGTACGCTCGACCTCGAGCCAATCCGTCTGGGCGGTTCCGTCGTCCACGTTTCCGAGAGAGCGAATTCGTCCGCTACGGTACAAAATCTGCTCCGTTGTCGTCGTTTTGCCTGCATCGACATGGGCGAATATGCCGACGTTACGCAGGCTCATCCGTTGTTCCGTCATGACGGTTCACCCCTTGGTTAGTCTATACGTATGATGTAAGTTTGTCCCGCTTCGGCGGCCCACGTAAATGTACCGTCATTAGAATGAATAGTTTGAATAGACATGCCTTGGCAAGTTATCGATACCGGATACGTTATGCGCAAGCGGCATTGTTGCGAAATCGGAGTATGGAATAAGGCTTTCTCTAGCTTACCATCAACCCATCGGATATCAACAGTCCAGCCTCCGCGTCCCTTCAATCCCTTTACGCTGCCTTCCGGCCATGCCCTCGGCAACGCGGGCAGCAACCGGAGCTCTCCCGCATGGCTCTGCAGCAACATCTCCGCGATTCCGGCCGCTCCTCCGAAATTGCCGTCTATCTGGAACGGCGGATGCGCATCCCATAGATTGTCGTACGTGGAACGCCGCAATAGAGTCATGACATAATCGTGGGCTCTCTCGCCATCCTCCAATCGGGCCAACAAATTTATGATCCATGCGCAGCTCCAGCCCGTATGTCCTCCTCCCGAAGACAACCGGCGATTTAACGATACACTGCACGCCTCGACCCATGTATCGTCGCGACCCGCTACGAACTGGTCGCCCGGATGTAAACCATAGAGATGGGAGAGATGCCGATGGCCCGGGTCTTCCTCTTGAAAATCCTCGCACCATTCCAGCAATTGACCGAATTGGCCTGTCCGGTACGGAGGAAATCTATCTAAGCTTGCGGTTAGCTCGTCTCGGAATTTCGAATCCGTCTGCAAGATTTCGCCCGCTTCTATACAATGGCGGAACAGCTCTCGAATGAGGGACATATCCATCGTTGAACCGTAGGAAACGCTGCACTTCTCTCCCTGCACGGTAATGAAATCATTTTCCGGGGAAGTCGAAGGACAGGTAACCAAGTATCCGTCCGGCCCCTCTGCCAGCCAATCCAAACAAAACTCGGCCGCTCCCTTCAGAGCGGGATACGCACGCTCCGACAAGAATACCTTGTCCAACGAATATTCGTAACGATTCCACAAGTGCCAGCATAGCCACGCCGCTCCCATCGGCCAATAAGCCCATTTGGCATTCAAGCCTACGGCCGTCGCGGATCTCCAAAGATCCACGTTATGATTAACCGTCCATCCTCGACAACCGTAGTTGACTTCGGCGGCGCGTTCTCCCGTTACTCGCAAACCATCGATCAGGTCGAACAGCGGTTCATGGCATTCGCTAAGATTGCAGCTTTCCGCCAGCCAGTAATTCATTTGGACATTGATGTTCGTCGTCCAGTTGCTGCTCCATGACGCCCTCACCCGTGGATTCCATATCCCCTGCAGATTAGCGGGCTGGCTTCCGGCTCTGGAGCTAGCGATCAGCAGGTAGCGGCCATAATCGAAATACAGTGCCGTCAATGCCGGATCCTCGGCGCCTTCTCTAACTTTCAGCAATCGCTCGTCCGTAGGTGTCTTTGACGCTTCTTCATCCCCATTGCCCAGCTTCAAGTCAACACGATGGAACAAGCTCCGGTAATCCGCCAGATGAGAAGCAAGAAGCTGCTCATAAGTTAGATCGGATAGCGCGGATAACGCCGATGCGCATAGTGCCGACGGGTCTTGTCCATTGCCCGCGGGATCTTGATCGAATCCGTTAAAACTCGTCGCAGCCGCCAGTTTCAGTAGAACCTCGTCTGCGGACTCGATTAGGAATTGTTGATCTTTGGCGGTCACTGTCCCCCCGACGGCTTCGATGACCGCTTGAACCTGGAAGGTCATCCCTTTGCCATCTTTATAAATAATTGGTTCCGGTTCGGAAACGTAATTCGGCGCGACATGTACCGGTGCCCGTCCTCTAAGCGTTAAACACGGACCCGAATCCGTAAATTCGGTCATGACGGATTCATGTTGAAGTTGGCTATCCAAGCCGATCTTAAGAGAAATGGAGCCCGGACGATCCGATCCGAGCTTAATGACCAACGCTTGATCGGGCGCAGAGCAGAAAACTTCGCGCACGAATTTTATTCCATCGCGTATATAACTTACTTTGGCGACAGCCGTATTCAAATCCAACTCTCTCGTATAAGAATAGACAGATCCGTCGTCCCTCCAAGTCATCACCAAATCGGCCATCGGAAGATAAGATTGATTCCAAGGACCGAACATCTCTTGCTCAAGCAAATTTTGCGCCAAGCGATACTCGCCTGCGAATACGAGACGGCGAACCTCGTCAATCGCGGTCGACGCCGCTGGATTCGTCTTATCGACCGGCTCTCCAGACCACAGCGTGTCCTCGTTCAATAGGATCCGATCTTCGCCAAGACCGCCGAATATCATAGCTCCCAGCCTGCCGTTTCCGACCGGAAGAGATTCCTTCTCCCAGTCCGCCGCCGGGCGGGAATACCAAAGTTTGCGAAACGCAGTTTGACCCATGTTATCGTCATCCTCTCAGGAGGGATATCCCATCCCTGCTATTCGACTTCATTCTAAACGAATGTTCCGGCTATTCACCATACAAAAATCCGATTCGTTGCTCCAATAATCCCGGCAAAAAAAAATGGTGGCAGAAAGGCTTCTTCTGCTCACCGCTCTTTAACTATTTTATCGTACGTTACACCCCAAGCTTCTTCTCCAGCGTTAACGCTTTAACCGTTCCTTCGGTACGCACGATCAGCTCCTGGTCCACGATCTCGTAGCCCATGTTCTGATAGAGCACCAGGTTATTCTGAACGGATTGCCTTACTCTGCACCGGCTGATGTTAAGCCCTTGGGAAATCCCTTGTTTTTCGATCCACTTCACCAGTTGTCTAGCGTAACCTCTTCTGCGGCGATTCGGCACGACGGATAAGCGGAAGAAGTAAATGGCATCGTCGATAATCTTATATCGGACCATCGCCGAAGCCGTATCGTCTTCGTACAGGATGGCAGCGGACTCGCTTTGCTCCTGAAGTGCCTTCAAGATCGATTCTTCGGTCTCTTCCAATGCGCTAGACGGCGGAATTGCCGTACGATACTCTTCGAAAGCGAGCATCATTAGGGTGTACACGGTGTCCGCGTCTTCCGGAGTCGCTTCGCGAATCGTCACTTCCGGGTCTTTTCTAAGCAGTGGCGACGGCTTTGCCGGGGCGTCCTCGGGTTCCTCAAGAGCCGCTTGCGCGGCCTCGTCTGCTTCCACGTCAATGACTTCCGACGCCTGTCCGCTAACGCGGGCAGGTTGAACGTTCTCTCCTCGGAAATAACCGCGAGTCGTTCTTAAGACCAACATTAAAATAAGAATGAACGACAACATAACCTGAATTAGATTGAAAAACATGGATAATAAAAGAACGGCAAATGAAATCAGGATCGTAGGCATGAGCTTCCTTCTGTTAATCATTAAAACCATGATGACCATCGATACCACACCCAAGACCAATAAAGCAATCAAAATCAATAAGTTGTTAGCGGAAATTTCGCCTAAGTCCGAATTAAAAAGGGACACGACTCCCATGCCAAGCATTATGATTTTAAAATAGAGAATAAAGAGCATAATTCGAACGCTAGTTGGTTTGATCAAGGTGAGTCCTCCCTAATACTTGTCCTAATCAATAATTATAACAAAAAAAACAGTCGTGCGGAGCATAGCATTCCCGCATCGGCTGTTTTTTACCGATTTATTTCCTCGCCTGTTATTGTCCGGCTAATACTTGATACCAGATTCCCTTCTTGGAATACAAGGTCTCCCTTACTTCGTCCCATCCGCCAAGATAGTCAATCGTGAATAACTCGGGCGGTCGGGGGAAACGCTCTTGCATTCCGGCGGCGATCTCGTCGTTAACGGGACGGAAACCATGTTCGGCGAATAGCTTCTGCGCTTCATTGGAATATAAATACTTAACGAAGGCATCCGCCGCTTCGCGCACGCCGTGGCGATCCGCGTTGCGATCGACGACCGCCGCCGGGTTCTCGATCAAGATCGTGCTCGAAGGGACGACGATATCGTATTCGACTCCTTGCGCGATTCTCGCGAGCAGTTCGTTCTCGTAAGTTACGATAACGTCGCCGACTCCGTATTCGAATGCCGCCATCGAGGCACGACCGCTTTTGTCCATGGATTCGATGTTCCGGTGAACGTCCTCAAGAAACTTTTTGGCTGCCGCGGCATCCTTAGCCCCCGTTACCGCCTCGGACTTCTTCAAGCCCGCCCCATAGATCGCGTTAATGTCCCATTGCGCTCCGCCCGACGTTTTCGGATTCGGATAGAGCACCTTCACGCCAGTTTTCGTCAAATCCTCGAAATCCTTGATACCAAGGGGGTTGCCTGCCCTCGTCCCCAGAACGACGATCGAACGCGTCACCATGCCCTTAGACGATGTTTGCTTCCATTCGGGAGACACAAGCTCGGCCTTCACCAGCTTTTCCATATCTCCTTCGAGAGCGAGCAACGTCACGTCGGCTTCGAAGCCTCCGATGATGGAGCGCGCTTGCGTCCCTGAAGCTTCATACGATTCTTGGAATACGACGTTCTGGCCGGTTTTCGCTTTCCATTCCGCTTTGAATGCCGGCATAATATCCTGAAGAGCGTCTTTGGCAACGGAATAAGCGCCAACCACTAGCGTAACGTCGCCCGAAGCAGCGACCGGATTCTCGCCTGTAACCGCGGACGGTTGATCCGACCCGCCGCAACCGGAGATGGCGAACGATAAGAATAAGAGAATGAGCAAAGATGATAATCCCATTTTACGGCTTAGCTTTGCATTACGGTTACCCGTCTTCATTGCTGTCCTCCCGAGGTGCCTTCGTAGGCTCCCACCCAAACTTAAATATGCACCGGCAATGGATCTTCCTTCAATTTGTTCTCCATAACCCAGCTATCGTTATCGTTGAATAAGTAAGCGCGATGAATCAGCACTTGAACCTCGTCGCCCGGATGAAGAATTTCCTTCTCCAGCGAACGGTAAGTGACTAGGCGGGTGGAACCCACTTCCACCTCTACCAGCCACTCGCTTCCGCGGAAATGAACGTGGCGGACGCTGCCCTTGGCCGTGGCGGACAGCAGCTCGAAATCCGACGGTTTGCCCACTTCCACGTATTCCGGCCGAATCAGGGCTTTCGTTCCAGGCCAGTCGGATGCGTCTCCGAATCCGCGCAGGGACGACACGTCATCCACGATCGTCGATTCTCCGATGAAGCTGGCGACGAACGGAGATTCCGGATTTTTATAAATTTCCCAAGGGGTTCCTTTTTGCTCTAGGCGCCCTTTGTTAATGATCATGATTTGGTCGGCTACTTCGATCGCTTCGTCTTGGTCATGCGTAACGAAGATAGAGGTAATGCCCAATCGGTCGATCATATCGCGCAGCCAAGAACGCAATTCGTGACGGATCTTCGCGTCGATAGCCGCAAAAGGCTCGTCAAGCAACAACAGCTGCGGCTCGGGAGCCAGAGCTCTCGCGAAAGCGACGCGTTGGCGCTGTCCTCCGGACAACTGATGAGGATAACGTTTCTCGAAACCGGACAACCCCGTTAATTCGACGAGCTCGGCCACGCGGGCTTTGATCTTCGGCTTCGACCACTTCTTCACTTCTAGTCCGAATGCGATATTCTCCGCGACGGACATATGCTTGAACAGCGCATAGTTCTGAAAGACGAACCCGATGCCTCTCTCTTGGGGAGGAAGATCGTTCACCCGTTTGCCGTGAAACAAAATATCTCCCTCGTCAACGGATTCCAAGCCGGCAAGCATGCGAAGGATCGAGGTTTTGCCGCCGCCGCTCGGACCTAACAAGCCGATCAACTGACCTTTCTCAATCTCGAAGTTCACATTCGAGACTGCTTGAAAATCGCCGAATTTCTTGTTTAATCCGCTGACTTCGATATGCATCTTAATGCACTCCCCTTCTCGATTTGGCCCATTCCATGAGCAACAATAGCGTTACCGAACCTGCTGCCAACACTAACGCGATAGAATTCGCCGCGGTAAGATTAAAGTTCTCGACGTCTTGATAGACAAGAGTCGTTGCCGTTTGAGTCTTGAACAGAATATTGCCGGATACGACGAGCACCGCGCCGAATTCTCCGAGCGCCCTGGCTACCGTAAGCACGACGCCATATACGACGCTCCATTGAATGGAAGGCCAAGTCACTCTCCAGAACGTAGTCCATGCGTTCGCTCCGAGCGTGGATGCCGCTTCTTCCTGCGCGCTTCCGATTTCCTGAAGCACGGGCATTACTTCGCGAACGATCAATGGGAAGGTAACGAATAAAGTCGCGATTATCATCCCCGGCAGCGCATATACGATGTCTACCCCTGCTTTGTTAAAGAGGGCTCCCAGAGCCGTCTCCGGCCCGAGCAGCAAGACGATCATCAATCCCCCGATAACGGGAGACACCGCGAAAGGTAAATCGACGATACTATTAAGCAGTTGTTTAATACGTTGTCCTAACCAAGACGCTCTTACGAGGTAGAGGGACATCATCACGCCGAAAATCGTGTTCACGAGGGTAACGATAACGACGATCAGAAGCGTCATATATAAAGCATGCAGCGTTTCCGGTCTGGACATCCCATTCGCGAATCCGCTCCAGCCCTCATTGAACGCACCCATAGCAATTCGCACTACCGGTACGATAAGCAACAATCCGAATATCGCAACGGTCAAACCGATCCATAAGCGTCTCATCCGTTCTTCCTCCTCATCTGCACGTAGTTAACCGTCCATAGAATAAGGAATGAAAAAGTGAGCAGCAAGACGCTGACCGCGGTTGCTCCGATGGTGTTGTCGCTTTCGATTTCTCCGAAAATATAGACCGAAGCGATTAACGTTTTGCCCGGGATATTGCCGGCTACGAGTACGACCGCCCCGAATTCCGCCAACGCTCTCGAGAAAGCGAGCATAGCGCCGCTTAAAATACCCGGCAGCATATTCGGCAGAATAACTTGCCAGAAGGTAGCGGCTTTCGTGGCGCCCAGCGTGTAGGCGGCTTCCTCTTCCGACGCGTCCATCTCCTCCAGGAGAGGCTGTACGGCGCGGATAACGAAAGGAAACGTCACGAATACCATCGCGATAACGATTGCCGGCTGATGGAACAGGATCGTAAAACCAAGCTTTTCCGCCCATTCTCCTACGAAGCTGTGCGGTCCGAGCAGCAACAGAATCATAAGGCCCGCGACCGCGGTCGGCAGCGCGAAAGGCAAATCCACAAGGCTGTTCAATAGACGCCGTCCCGGAAAGCGGTAACGGATCAGAACCCATGCGGACATCGTTCCGACGAAGACGTTGATCGCCGTGGCGACGAGCGCCAGCTTAACCGTGAGAAAAACGGCTTTCCAAGCTAACGGCTCCGTAATGTTCTCCGCGAACGCCGACCAGCCGGCGGACAATGATTGACCATAAATACCAAGAATAGGAAAGATGATCAATACCATAAAATAAAGCATGACGGCGCTGCGAAATCCCCAGCTCCACCAGCGACTCTGTAGCATGGAACTCACGTTGACGTGTACCTCCTGAAGCTTTGAGAGCTGAATATAATATAATTCCTATTAAATTAGTCGGTATTGTTACTTTACCAGAAATCCGTTTATTTCGTCAATGCTAAATCGGGTGGGCAAGAGCCTTTTTATCAAAAAAACTAATACAGCCTATTCTTAATGCTTATGGAAGGTGAGTTGTCGTTTTTACTCGAGTAAGCTCGAATGGTATAATCAGGAAATGACGAGGAGGGGTTTTCTATGTTGATAAAAGAAAATTTGCGAACGGCAAACCGCGATGAAATGATCGACATCACGAGGCAGGTGGCCTCTCACATAGCCAAGCAAGAGATTCGGGATGGACTCGTTGTCGTATACTGCCCGCACACGACCGCGGGAATCGCCATCAACGAGAATGCCGATCCGGACGTGAAGAAAGACGTGCTGATGCGCCTGGACGAGGTGTATCCGTGGACTCATCCTAAGTACAGGCATGCGGAAGGCAACACGGCCTCCCACCTCAAAGCGATTACGACCGGAACATCGCAGACGATCATCGTGTCGGGAGGCAAAATGCTGCTCGGACGCTGGCAGGGCATTTACTTCTGCGAATTCGACGGACCGCGGCAACGGGAGTATTACATTAAGCTGGTCGAGGGTTGAGCGGAATCGCCGACACCCTACTCGCCCTCAATGAAGTAAAGCTCTTCGCCGAGCCCGATGATCGCTTGGCCTTGCGTGATATCGGTGATCCACGCTTGGAAACGATCCGCTTCCCCGGCTTCAGGCAGGCACGTGACGAGCACCCGATCCGTAAAAGATACGTCTCCGACCCTGAAGCCTCTTCCCCTTAACTCATTCTCCAGCTTGCCGTACCAGGTATAATCCACATCCACCTTTACTTCGCGATGCAGAACTTTGACGATCGGGTCGGCCGCGTCGATCCCGACGACCGCGCCGTCCGTATACGCTCGCACCAACCCGCCCGCGCCGAGCATAATTCCGCCGAAGTAACGGGTTACGACGACGACCACGTTTTTCAACCCTCGGTTTTTAATCACTTCCAGAATCGGTTTGCCCGCCGTTCCGCTCGGCTCCCCGTCGTCCAGCGCCTTCTGGTACTGGTCCCGTTCCCCGATCAAATAGGCGGAACAGTTATGCGTGGCGTCCCAATATTTCTTTTTTAATTCTTCTATGAAAGCAACCGCTTCTTCTTCGGTCTCCACGGGCTTAGCGTGTCCGATGAAGCGCGATTTCTTGATGACGATTTCGTCAGAGCCGAACTGTCTTACCGTTGCATAACGTGCAAGCATGATGTCCCTCCGGTTAAGCTAGTATTTCCATGCCGCAGACGACTCCGCCTTTTCGAACGGGGGTCGAATTCATAACCTAAATTTAACCACAAAAAAAGAGTGCTGGGAAGCACTCTTTTTCCGGTATTCCGTTGTTTAGATCAACCTCTTACAAACGAGCTTCCAGAGCTTTCTTCTCTTCCTCGAAGCCCGGTTTGCCGAGCAGCGCGAACATATTCTTCTTGTACGCTTCGACGCCGGGTTGGTCGAACGGATTCACTCCGAGCAGATAGCCGCTTACGCCGCAAGCGATCTCGAAGAAGTAAACCATGTAGCCGAACGTGTAAGGGCTCATATCCGGCAAGTTGACGATTAAGTTAGGAACGTTACCGTCCGTATGCGCGAGAAGAGTTCCTAGGAATGCTTTTTTATTAACGAAATCAAGCGTTTGTCCGGCAAGGAAGTTCAGACCGTCCAAGTCGTCCTCGTTTTTCTGGATTGTAATTTGTTCGGACACGTTCCCCACTTGCAGCACCGTTTCGAAGATGATCCGGTTGCCCTCTTGGATGAATTGTCCCATGGAGTGCAGGTCGGTCGAGAAGTCGACGGAAGAAGGATAAATCCCTTTATAGTCTTTGCCTTCGCTCTCGCCGTACAGCTGTTTCCACCATTCCGATACGAAGTGCAAGCCCGGCTCGTAGTTGACGAGAATTTCCACGGCTTTGCCTTTGCGGTACAAAGCATTGCGGACAGCAGCATATTGATAGGCTTGGTTCTCGCTCAAGTTAGGATTATTGTACGTAGTCGCCGCGTCTTGCGCGCCTTTCATCATCGACTCGATGTCGATGCCGGCCGCTGCGATCGGCAACAAGCCGACTGCCGTCAGAACGGAATAGCGTCCGCCTACGTCGTCCGGAATGACGAAGCTTTCGTAGCCCTCTTCCGTCGCCAGCACTTTCAACGCGCCGCGCGCTTTGTCGGTCGTCGCGTAGATACGTTTGCGCGCCGCTTCTTTGCCGTATTTGTTTTCAAGCGCTTCGCGGAAAATGCGGAAAGCGATCGCAGGCTCCGTCGTCGTACCCGATTTGGAGATGACGTTGATCGACCAGTCTTTGCCTTCCAGCGCTTGCAGCAAATGAGTGACGTATGTAGAACTGATGTTATTGCCCGCGTAGAAAATTTGCGGCGTTTTGCGTTGTTCCTTGGACAAAGTATTGTAGAAGGAGTGTTGCAGCATTTCGATCGCGGCGCGAGCTCCAAGGTAGGAGCCGCCGATACCGATGACGATCAACGCGTCGGAGTCGGACTGAATTTGCTTGGCTGCGCTCTGAATGCGAGCGAACTCTTGCTTGTCGTAATCGAACGGCAGGTTGATCCAGCCCAGATAATCGGATCCCGCGCCCGTTCCGTTATGTAGTTGCTCATGCGCCAGCTTAACTGCGGGTGCCAAGTTGTCAATCTCGTGTTGTCCGACGAATTGCAGCGCTTTGGAATAGTCGAACTGAATGCTTTTGCTCATATCCATCTCCCTTTCGCGACCTCGAACGGTCTTTGCACATTAGATATAGAATACTGAATAAATACGGCCGGCACAAGCAACGTTCGATGAAGGTTTGATGAAGATTGAATAAAAATACAATATGCGTCTCCTGCAAGACTTCCATTATACCTAGCACACTTTCTTTTCGCGAAAATACTATACCTTAGTTACAACCAGGAGGAGGAATGGTTCATTGAAAAAGATAAAGCCGTTCAGAGCAAGAAAAATTCAGGCCGCTCAAAGGCATGTGCATGAATTCGAAGGCAGCACCAAATTAGCGGAACAGGGAGCGGACAGGCATAATCATCGTTTCGCCGGCGTTACCGGTCAAGCGATCCGGGTGGGCAACAGTCACGTGCACGAGATCACTCTCACTCATACCGATTTCTTAAACCATTTTCATAATCTCAGAAAAATCAGAACAGGACGCGCAATCCCCGTAGGAAACGGTAAACACGTTCATTTCGTAACCGGAACCACCACGTTAAACGACGGTCACGTTCACCAGTTCAATTTCGCAACCCTCATTCAACAACCGCTCGTTTAATCCTGCGTCGCGTTTTGCATAAGAGCAGAGGATACTCCTCTTGCTCTTTTTGTCGTTCTTGGGGCCGAGGGATGCCTCCGTTCAAAACTTTTCTTGAACATTTCATCTGTTGCCCTTCCGAAATCCGCGAAAGAAACGGATAATAGAAGGATAGCGCATAGCGACGAAAAGGAGACGATCAGATGAAATCAATCGGATTTATCGGACTAGGCACGATGGGCGAACCGATGGTCGCCAATTTGCTGCGCAAAGGCTACCCCGTAACCGTGTATAATCGCACTCCAGGGAAAGCCGAGCAATTGGTGCAACAAGGCGCGGACGAAGCATCTTCTCCGTTGGAAGCAGCCAAGCGGGTTGACGTCGTCATCACGATGATCAGCAACGACGAAGCGATCGAAGAGGTATATTTCGGGGATAACGGCATCCTCAAGGAACTCAAACCCGGAACGACCATTATTGATAGCAGTACGATTTCCCCGACTCTGGCCAGACGGCTCGCTTCGGAGATCGCGGATCGATTCTGCGATTTTATTGACGCTCCCGTTACGGGCAGCAAGCCTGCGGCCATTGACGGAACGCTTCTGTTCATGGCGGGCGGCGACAAACAGACGATCTTGGAACATCAAGATATTTTGCTCGCGATGGGCCGCGAAATCATCTACGTCGGAGAGAGCGGGAACGGTGCTACCGCCAAGCTCGCCCACAACACGATCGTAGGGATTAACGCCGCAGGCTTAATAGAAGGAATGGCGATCGCGGCCAAGAGCGGAATCGATGCATCCTCTTTCCTGCGTATCGTTCAATCCGGAGGAGCCGCGAGCAAACAAGCCGATCTAAAAGGAAAAAAAATTATCGAGAATGACTACAGCGTACAGTTCTCTCTCGCTCTTATGCTGAAGGATCTGCGTCTTTCTACCGTACTGACGGACGCGCTCGGGATTTCGTCTCCGATGCTGGAAGCCGCGCACGGCTTGTTCCAGCTTGGACAGGCAGCCGGCTATGGAGAATCGGACCTCGCGGCATTGGCCCAGGTATACGAGAAATGGATCGGCCAGCCGATCGGCCAGCCTGCAGCGCCGATATCCGCGCAGAAGACAAATCCGGAACGGAGAAAGAAAGCCCGCTTGCCGCTGGATATCCCGCTTATGATGTCGATCTACCAATGGGAAGGCGACGGAGGCTTTAGCGGACAGTCCGTTATCGGCCATCTGCGCGATCTGTCCGAGGACGGCATCCAGATCGAATCGGAGTTCCCGCTCGAACAAGACATGTTCGTCGTCATTCATTTCCTTCAGGAGTCCTCGCTTCCGCCGATGACGGCGAAGATCGTCCGAATCGAGCGCAATAACGGCTCGTTCAAATACGGGTGCATGTTATCTGCGCTCCCACTGTATCAGCGCATACAGCTTCAGGAATATATCGCGAGCCAATCTTAAGAGCAAGAGCCGCCTTTTGTCCCCTTCCGGACAATAAGCGGCTCTTTATTTTTATCGGATCAATCAGCCTTTAACGGAGCCCTCCGTCATGCCTTGAATGAAGTAACGTTGCAGCAATAGGAAAAGCACGAGCACCGGGAGCAAGGCAAGCAAGGATCCGGCGAACACGACTCCCCATTGCGTCGTATATTGCCCTTGGAAATTAGCCAAGGCAACCGGAAGCGTGCGTTTCGCGGGATCGTTAATGACCGTTAACGCCCAAGGGAACTCCTCCCAAATGAAGAGCACGTTAAAAATGATCGCCGGAACGAAAGCCGGTTTGGATAACGGCAATAGGATACGAGCGAACAGCAATCCGGAGCTTCCGCCATCCATCAGCACGGACTCGTCGATCTCGCGGGAAACGGAATCGAAAAAACCTTTGAGCAGGAACGTCGTAAAGGGGATTCCCCCGGCCGTATAGATAAGCAGCAACGCCCAATAGGAATCGTATAAATTCATATCCCGTATCATCACGAACTGCGGAATGATCAGCGTCATGGCGGGAATCGTCAAACATGCCATCAAGACGGACCAACTAAGCTTGCGACCCGTAAAATGAAAACGCGAATAAGAGAACGCCAGCATGGAGGACAACAAAAACAGAATTAAGAAAGAAACAACGGTGACAAAGAAGCTATTCAACAGGCTCCGACCGAAATTCTGGCTGCTCCAGGCCTCCTCGAAATGGATCCATGTCGGCTCCGAGGGCCACCAGCGAGGCGGATATTCGAGGATAACCGTTGCCGGCTGAAACGCCGTAGATAACATATAGAATATGGGATATAAAGAGCATCCAGCTCCGATAACAAGTAACAAGACAACGGTTGCGCGTATAGTCAATCGGCTCATCGGACGTTCACTCCCCTGCTCGCCAACGCATCTGCAGCCAATTCAGCAGAGCGATCGGAAGAGCGAATAAATAAGCCAATGCGGCTGCAAATCCAAGATCGTAATGATGAAACGCTTTGTTATACATCCAACTGAGCAATACTTCGGTTTCGTGGAGCGGGCCTCCGTTCGTTATAAGGACGACCGAAGTAAAGACGTTGAAGGCGCCTATGATCAACATCACTTGAATGAATTGCGTCGTTGATCTTACGGAAGGAAGAGTAATATGAATCATCCTTTGCCATGCTCCCGCTCCATCCACTTTCGCCGCGTCGAACAGGTCCCGTGGAACGTTCTGCAGCGCGGCGAGATAGAGTACCATGACCCAGCCTACCCCTTTCCAGATGCCAAGTATGCCAAGCACGGTCAAGGCGAGGAAAGGGCTGCTTAGCCAAGTTACGGGGCTAGACGTCCAATGCAGCTTGTCGGTCAGCACGTAATTCAGGAAGCCTTGGTCCGTAAAAATAAATTTAAATAC
The DNA here is from genome assembly GCF_014107495.1 of Cohnella cholangitidis. Taxonomy (GTDB): domain Bacteria; phylum Bacillota; class Bacilli; order Paenibacillales; family Paenibacillaceae; genus Cohnella; species Cohnella cholangitidis. Next base: position 4,588,003 of record NZ_CP041969.1, on the reverse strand, counting down.
GAGAGAAGCGACGACCCAGGACGTAATAACCGGCAAAAAGTAAACGGCTCTAAAAACTTTGACTCCGGGAAACGAGCGAAACAAGGCATAGGCGACGAGAAATCCGAGCACCATCTGGCCAGGCACCGTCAACAGCCCGTAATAGAGCAAGTTGCGCAAAGTAATCCAGAACAAGGAATCGTTCACGATGGAGACGTAATGGTCGAACCCGATGAACGATTTCTCCTCCAACCGGGTGAGACGGAAGTCGAAGAAGCTGTACACGAAATTTTGAACGAGCGGGTAAATCAGAAACAAACAAATAAACAGAAATCCCGGCAGGAAAAAGTAATATGCTTCTCGTTGCCATTTTCTCGTATGCATGGGAACAGCTCCTTTAAGAAACGAGGACACCAGGGGGAAGTGTCCTCGTCTTCGTACCGACTTATTTTTGCAGAAGCGCGTTAACCTGTTTCGCCGCATCGTCCAACGTTCCTTGCACGTCCGCATTCTGCAGGAATATTCTCATGAACGTATCGTTCAGCACGTCATCGATCTGAGGCCAAGCGGCGACCGGAGGACGCGCCTTCGAAGTTTTCAATTGCTCTAGGAAAGGGCCGAAATAGCCTACGGCTTGAATGTCCGGATGGTCCATCGCTTTCAGGTTAACCGGAATTTGGCCTACTTTCCCCATCTCCACTTGCGCTTCTTCCGACACCATGAATTTGACGAATTCCCATGACTCCTGAGGGTGCTCCTTGCTCAGGACTCCGATATCTTCTCCTCCTAGCACTTGCACGGAACCGCCTTTACCCGCCGGGAACGAAGCGGCCTTCGGCCGGAAATCGGCGAATTGTTCCTTGAACTGCGCGAATGCCCATGGACCTTCGGCCATCATGGCATACGTGCCTTTGGCATGTCCTTCGGTAACCGGGGTTTCGCCCGGTTTGAATCCCGTCAGCAAACCTTTGGCGAAGGCGTCCTGCAATTGTTTAACGATCGTTACGGAAGCTTCTCCGTTCAAATAACCTTCGGCGGTCGTATTGTCCGGGGACAATACGTCTCCCCCGTTGCTCCAAAGCCAAGGAAGAATATTCCAACCGCGCAAGGCGGGTTCTCCGAAGCCCCATCCTTTCGGATTGCTTTCTTTCAGCTTAGGCAACGCCGCGAAGAACTCTTCGGTCGTCGCGGGGGCGGCGCTCAATCCTGCCGCTTGGAACATGGTTTCGTTCCAGAACATCACTTTCGTATTCGTGTTTAGAGGAAGCGCATAAGTATGCTCGCCTACAACCGCCGTCGAGAGCGGACCGGACAACAACCCTTGGCTGACGTCACCGAAATCCGGGAACTTCTCGTCCAAGGCTACGAGCATGCCGTTCGCTTGAAGCTCGGGTACCCAAATGATGTCGAGACGGGCGATATCCGGCAACTCTCCCGCGGTCGCTCCGATTTGCAGCTTCTGGTGCAGTTGATCCCACGGGAACGAAACGGCGTTGACCTTCACGCCCGGATGGGAGGCTTCGAACTTCGGAATCAGAACTTCCTTCAGCGTCTTCTCTTCCGGGGAAGCCGTGCTATAGTGGTGCCAGAAAATCAATTCGACCGACTTCTTCGGATCCTTTTGGCCGGTTTGGGATGAAGCCGGAGACGTTTCGTTCGATTGGGATGAATTCGGCGTCGCGTTATTATTCGAATTACCGCAAGCGGCTAGAAATACACTTACAAGCAAGAGACATACCATGAGCGTATAAAAACGATTGCCTAATCTCATCTAGAAATCCTCCTTTTAATGAACAGCTCGATATAGCGCGTACTGCATGTAGCCTAACCGATCGACGCTCTCCCCATTAACCCGGGTAGCCTGGAGCTTGCCGGGCTCTAACCCGAAGCCGGCGAGAATGTCCGTGTCCGTTCTCATTTGCTCAGATAGATTCATGACTAAGTAGATGGATTCGTGTTCGCTCTCTCTCTGAATCAAATACGCCGGAATGTCCTCCTTGCATTTAACGACGAGTTCGCCTTGTTGCAATGCGGAGGAGCTTTTGCGCAGCGCGGTCCAGAACCTTGCGTTGTGCCACAAGGCGTTATCTTTCCAATCCGATTTCCAGTCCATCGCGCCTCGACAGCCCGGATCGTTGTCGCCAACGAGCCCGATCTCGTCCCCGTAATAAATAACCGGAGTGCCCGGTAACATGAACTGCATGGCGGTCAGCATCGTAAGGGCATACTCATCGTTCCCGCATCGGGTAAGAATACGCTCCGTATCATGCGAGCCTAGCAGGTTATATTGCTGCAGCGATTCCTTCAAGGAATAACGGTGATAATGGCGCGTCAATCGTTCATGGAATGACCGGATGCCGATGCTCTTGTCGGCAACGAGTTCCAATAGGATGGACCTCAGCTCATAATTCATGAAGCTGTCGGCTCCGCAGGCAACCATCAACGGCTTGGCATCGTACCAAATCTCTGCAATAATGAAGGAGTCAGGTCTCAACCGCTTGACATTGGCATTCAGCTCACGCAAAAAGCTGAATTCCACTTCGTCTGCGACATCGATCCGCCACCCGTCAATGCCCGTTTCTTCCTGCCAGAAGGTAACGATGTCATAGACGTATTGACGAACTTGGGGGGTTGATGTCCGCAGCTTAGGCATGTAACGATAGTAGCCGACCGAATCGTATCGGTCTTCGCTAAGCTCGATCGGGTATTCGTGGATGTAGAACCATTCATGATAGGGGGATTTCCTGCCCCTGCGAATGACGTCCTGAAAGAACGGATGATAGTAACCGCAATGGTTAATAACCAGATCCAGCACGACTTTAATGTCTCTCTCGTGACATCGTTGTACTAACTCCTTCAAATCGTCCTTCGTTCCGAACGCGGGATCGATGGCCATATAATCTTCCGTATCGTATTTGTGGTTGCTTCTCGATACGAATAGCGGATTCAGGTACAAGGCGTTGACTCCCAACGCTTCGAGATAATCCAGCTTGCTAATGATTCCTCGCAGATCGCCCCCCATGAAGTTATCCCTCGTCGGTTCCGAACCCCAAGGCTCGACCCCCGGCGGATCGTTCCGGCTATCGCCGTTACAGAACCGTTCCGGAAAGATTTGGTACCAGATCCGATCTTTGATCCATTCCGGCGAATGAACGGCGTCGCGATCTCCCGCATACGAGAATTGAAACGCATGCGCCTGCTTGAGTTCGGTTTCGATTCCATGCGAGTGGACCCAATAGATCTGTCCTTCCATCTCAAACCTGAATACATACTGCAAGTAACGAATCCGAGATTCATCCGCCTGCAGCGTCGCGCGGTAATAATGGCCGTGTCGGTTCTCCGACCACTTCGACATCGGCTTGTTGCTCATCCCGAGCGTCGAATGACGGTATTTGTTCCAATAGACGATCTGGACGTCGGTCGCCGCATCCGGCAGCCTCAGGCGCGCTTCAACCCTGTCCAATTCCAGCAAAGTCAAATCCAATACGGGATCATGGCAACCCGCATATGCGCTTGCAATCATTCGAATCGTTCCTTTATCTAGTTAGTGTTGCACCCGTACATTCACGTGCGGAGGAGCGTCGGGAGACCCGTCGATCACCTGCAGAAGCAGACGCGCGGCTTCCGTGCCCATGACGTCGAGCTGAAGCTGAATCGATTCCACCGGAGTCGGCAAATGACGGTATAACGGGTGATCGTCGAAAGAAGCTACCGGGATTTTTATCGCTTCGTCCTTCTTAGGAATTTCAAGCCATTCGTACAGTTTCCCTTGGCTTGCGACGATCAAAGCATCCGGCACCCCCTGCTCCGAGGAAAAAGAACCGTGCTCGTCTTCCCACTGCGCGGGTTCCACCGTGCGCGGAGTTAAACCGTTGCGTTCCATCGCGTCGCGAAAACCCCTCATTCGATTTTCCACGTAAATGTCGCGGTTAGCCTGGTCCGCTGATCCCATCATTCTAATATCCTTGCACCCTCGACGAATTAGCCTTTCGGTCAGCATTTCGGCCGCCTGAGCGTTATCGACGTCCACCCACCTTACTCCTTCCCTCGGAACGGAAGGCTCGCCCAAGACGACGAAAGGCATCTGATACTCTTGCAGAAAACGGTAGTGCTCGTCCGTCAGCAAGCTTTCGGGAATAAGCACGCCGTCTACCCGATGTTCTCTCACGATTTTCTGGAAAGTCGTCGTTTCGCTTTGGTCGATATCATGGACGCTCATCATGAGAAACAAATAATCGTTCGCGTAGATGACTTCTTCGATCCCTTGCAGCACTTCGCTGAAAAATGGATTCGCATACGCTTGGCGGTTCGTGTAATCGAAGCAAAATCCAACCGTGTACGTTCGGTTCGATGCTAGCGCGCGGGCGGTCGCGTTAGGGACATAATTATGCTCTCGAACGATGTCCATAATTTTCTGCCGCGTCTTCTCAGAAATGTTAGCGTTTCCATTCAAAACCCTGGATACCGTAGCTTTATTGACTCCCGCCAGTTCAGCTATTTCCTTGATTGTGAGACGACTCATCGCTCCCTTCTCCCTTCTATGCAACCGGTTGCATAAACACATTATAAGTCATATAGATTTTTCTAGCAAGAGGGCTTTTTCGGTTAACGCCAAAAGGCAAACCAACGATCGTTGGTCTGCCTTTTAGGAATGCGGATAGGTGGAATTTCTTATTTGATGTACGAGCAATTGTCGCGAGCCTACTGCGGCGGCTGAACGGGCCGGTCGGCGAGCGTTCCCGAAGGAAGCCTCCCCGACCTGCGCAGTGCCTCTCTAAGCAAATACTCGATATGTCCGTTGACGCTCCGAAATTCGTCCTCCGCCCATTTCTCCAACGCTCGATGAATCTCGGCATCCAATCGAAGCGGAAATGCCTTCTTTTCCTTGGCCATCCTCTGTTACCCGTACATCGTGCCCGTATTGATTACCGGAGTCGCTGCCCTATCGGATACGATCGTCACCATGAGATTGTTGATCATAGCCGCGCGCCGTTCCCCGTCGAGCTCGATGCCGTTTTCCTTCAGTTGGGCCAGAGCGGATTCCACCATCGTAACCGCGCCCTCGACAATCTTCTGCCTAGCCGCGATGATCGCGATCGCTTGCTGCCTCTGCAGCATGGCGCTGGCGATCTCCGAAGCGTATGCCAAGTGGGTCAGCCGAGTTTCCAGCACTTCGACGCCGGCGATCGAGAGACGGGACTGCAGCTCGCGCGTCAGCTCCTCCGATACCTCGTCCGAGTTGCCGCGGAGAGACGGCTTCTGCTCCGTCTCCTCCGTAAACGTGTCATAAGAATAGTGGGCCGCGATATGCCGCAGAGCCGTCTCGCTTTGAACCTCGACGAACTTGGCATAGTTATCTACGTCGAATACAGCCTTCGCGGAATCGACGACTTTGAACACGACGACGCAGCCGATCTCGATCGGATTGCCTTCCGCGTCGTTCACCTTAAGCGTGTGGCTATTGAAGTTGCGAACCTTGAGCGAAATCTTCGTTTTTCCGGTAAACGGAATGACCAGCCACAAACCGCTGTTGGATACCGTTCCTTTGTAACGCCCGAAAAAGGTAATCACCTTCGCTTGGTTCGGCTGAACGATCGTGAGCGAAGTAAGCAAGACGATAACCAGCAGATCTAACGCGATTCCCGCCGTGATGAGTAGACCGTTCGGTTCCGGACGATCCCCTCCGTAGATGAATAGCGCGATGCTTCCGGCCAGGGAGACTAGCACCAGCAAGAGCGCAAGAAATCCGTTCACGTGCCAGGCTCTGGTCGTTGTCATAAGGGATGGCCACCTCTTCATCATTATATTTTTTTGATATGAATATGATATCACTTTTTACAGAGAATTGCCATCTTTTAAAGACAAAACCGGCTAACGTCGCCCTTGAGGAAACAAAAAAAACGTTGCGCCGCCTTTTACGGCGGCACAACGTTTTGTTCTCGTCGGATCTAGAAGCGACTAGTCGATATACGAGCAAATGTAATCCGTAACGGTTTTAACTTGCAGCTTAAAGCTGGAGTTAGCAGGAACTTCGAATTTCGTCGGCTCTTTGATCTCCAACCATTGGTCGTTGCCAGGAAGCAGAACAGAAAGCTCGCCCGCTTGGATGTCCATGATTTCCTTTTGCGCCGTACCGAACTCGTATTCGCCCGGCAGCATGATGCCGAGGGTGATTTTGGTGCCGTCTTCGAAAATAACCGCGCGGCTAGTTACTTTGCCTTCGAAGTATACATTAGCTTTTTTCACTACGGATACGTTGTTGAATTGCGACATCGTTTCTCTCCAGCTCCCTTGTTCGGATTACACTAATTTTTTGAATTGGGCTACGACGTTATCGACCGTGAAGCCGTATTCCTTGATGACGCGGTCTCCCGGCGCGGAAGCGCCGAACGTGGAGATGCCGATAATCGCTCCGCTGTCTCCGACGTAACGCTCCCAACCGAACGGGCTCGCCATCTCGATGGCAAGGCGGGCTTTGATCGCTTTAGGAAGGACGCTTTCTTTGTAGCTTGCTTCTTGTTTCTCGAACAGGTCGAAGCTCGGCAAACTAACGACGCGTACGTGTACGCCTTGTTCAGCCAATGCTTTCTGCGAAGCGACGGCAAGCTGTACTTCGGAGCCCGTAGCGATCAGGATACCTTGAGGTTGTCCGTTAGCCGCTTCGGATACGACGTAACCGCCTTTGGCAATGTTGTCGCGCGCGGACGAAGTACCTTCGAGAATCGGCAAGTTTTGGCGCGTCAGCACCAGCGCGACCGGATTGTCTTGGTTTTGCAACGCGTATGCCCATGCAGCGGACGTTTCGTTGCCGTCGGCCGGACGAATAACCGTCAGGTTAGGAATGATGCGAATGGAAGCCAATTGCTCGATCGGCTCATGCGTAGGACCGTCTTCGCCGACCGCGATGCTGTCGTGCGTCAAGACGTAAACGACAGGCAGACCCATTAGGGCAGCCAGACGTACCGCCGGACGAAGGTAGTCGGTAAATACGAAGAACGTACCGCCGAATACTTTCAAGCCGCCATGCAGCATGATCCCGTTCATGGCCGCAGCCATTCCGAACTCGCGAATGCCGAAGTAGATATTGCGGCCGTCATAGTTGCCGGCCTTGTAGATCGGAAGGCCTTTCAAGTGCGTCATCGTGGAGCTTTCCAAGTCGGCGGATCCGCCCACGAGTTGAGGTACGTTTTTCGCTAAGCCGTTAAGTGCGTTACCGGAAGCCACGCGAGTGGATAACGGTTTGTCTTCCGTCGTGTACGCCGGAAGATCCGCATCCCAGCCGCTAGGCAATTTGCCGGCAAGCGCGTCTTCGAATTGAGCAGCCAGCTCAGGATAAGCGGCTTTATATTTCGCGAATTGAGCATCCCAAGCGGCATTCGCTTGTTCTCCCGCTTTTTTGACTTCAGCGAAATGAGCGCGAACTTCCGCAGGCACATGGAACTCTTCATGCGGCCATTCATAGAAGCCTTTAGTCAGTTTTGCCTCGTCAGCACCGAGCGGAGAACCGTGCGGGCCGGCGTGGCCGCCTTTTCCGCCTTTGTTCGGAGAACCGTAACCGATAACCGTTTTGACCTCGATAAGAGTTGGTTTGGACAGATCCGCTTGCGCCGCCTCGATTGCTTTAGCCAACGCGTCGAGATCGTTGCCGTCTTCTACGCGAAGATATTGCCAGCCGTAAGCTTCGAACCGCTTGCCTACGTTCTCGGAGAACGACAGGCTCAATTCTCCGTCGAGGGAAATATCGTTGGAATCGTACAGAACGACGAGCTTGCCGAGCTTCAAGTGACCCGCCATCGAAGCGGCTTCGGAGGAAATCCCTTCGGACAAGTCGCCGTCTCCGCAGATGGAGTAAGTAAAGTGATTGATGACATCGTAACCTTCGCGGTTATAAGTAGCGGCCAATTGAGCTTCGGCCATTGCCATACCGACGGCCATGGCAACCCCTTGACCAAGCGGTCCGGTCGTTGCGTCTACGCCGGCCGTATGTCCGAATTCCGGATGCCCCGGAGTCAAAGATCCCCATTGACGGAAGTTTTGCAGTTCCTCGATCGGCAAGTCATAGCCGTTCAGGTGCAACAAAGAGTATAGCAACATGGAACCGTGTCCCGCGGACAGAACGAAACGGTCGCGGTCGATCCATTGAGGGTTGGACGGATTGTGCTTCATCGTCTTCGCGAACAGCTGGTAGCCCATTGGAGCTGCCCCCATCGGCATGCCGGGATGTCCGGATTTCGCTTTCTCGATCGCATCGATCGAAAGCGTACGGATCGTGGTTACGGATAATTGGTCGATTGCTTTAGTACTAACTGTCATTAAGTAGTACCTCCTCTTTTCTATTCACGTACGTTTAAGGCAACTAGGCACAGAATCGTACAGTTATAACTCCAAATTAAATCCAATAAATAATCCAATTCATTGTATCATGGACTTTTTACGAATGCTATAACATGTCCGTACAAGTATCAAGGAATGGACAGAATACTCCACGCCGTTAGTCTAACCATTTACTTGAATTCCAAGTGGCCGGATTACCTAATCGCAGGCTGACCTTGGCCCGGGGACGATCTCCGTAGATTTACCTCAAGCTCGTCTCCGGATTTCAACGGAGGCAACCCTTCCTCCGCGAGCTGCCGGTTCACGGCAGCGTAAAGGTCCCCCATCGGCACGAAACGATCATTCAAATACATGACCCACTCGTCGTTCTCCACATCGTAAGCAACCCGGCCGACAATTATAGTGGTTTGCTTGCTTTCGCCCATTCGATACCTTATACGAACGCAACGGTTTTGTTCTGATAAACGAGCAATCTGTCTTCCACATGCCATTTGACCGCGCGGGCCAGAACGATTCTCTCGATGTGGCGGCCGATGCGTTTCAGTTCGGTCACGTCGTCCCGATGAGTAACGCGCTGGATATCTTGCTCGATGATCGGTCCGCCGTCCAATTCTTCCGTTACGTAATGCGCTGTCGCCCCGATCAGCTTGACTCCGCGGTTGTACGCTTGCTGATAAGGCTTGCCGCCGACGAACGCAGGCAAGAAAGAGTGATGGATATTAATGATTCGATTATGGTATTGTTCGATGAATTTCGGCGATACGATCTGCATATACCGAGCCAACACGATCAAATCGACCTTGCCCGAAGTCAGTTCCCGCTGCTTCTGTTCGGCTTCCGCTTTCGTGTCCGGCGTAACCGGAACATGGTGATACGGGATACCGAACGATTCGACTAAACCTCTCATGTCGTCGTGGTTGCTGATGACCATGCTGATCTCCGCATCCAGATCTCCCGCTTGCCATTGCCAGAGAAGTTCCGTTAAACAATGATCTTCTTTCGATACGAAGATCGCGATTCTCTTGCGCCGCGCCGCGCGGAAAATACTCCACCTCATCGTGAAGCGATCCGCGATGCGAGTGAAATCCTCTTGAAGAGAAGGCAGACGCTGCTCCAATTCTTGCAGATCGAATTCGATCCGCATGAAGAACATGCCGCCTTCCGGATCCATCGTATATTGATCCGACTGCACGATGTTCGCGCCTTGCTCGTATAGAAATTGCGATACCGCCGCAACGATTCCCGCCTTGTCGGGACAAGAAATCAGCATGCGCGCGCGAACGCTTTTATCGTCTAACCTTTTGGACTCTTGCGGCTTGTAACCGTGACTCATCGTTCCTACTCTTCCTCTCTGCTTGACTTTCGATATTCCGTGTCGTTTTATTGGCTGGACAACCAGTCTTGGCCCGCCAGGAATCCGAGCAAACGCTGATTGATCGCTTCTTCGCTGTACTCGCCGGGCAGAACGCGGTTCTCCATCAGCATATCGTACAGCCGTTCCATCGGCTCGCGAGGGTCCGCCTTTCTAGCTTTGGCGTCGGATTTCAGCAGTTCCCACGTATTCAATACGTACAGACGGGAGTCGATGCCCACTTTGTCGTAGAAGTGATGCAGACGCTCCACGTCTTCTAGGAACTCCCCGCCGAAGCGCTCTTCAGTGTCCCCGCGCAGCATGGCGATCTCGGCCTCGTACATCGGACGCTCGTCTTTCTCCTGTTTGCCGATCCAAGGCGTCTCGAGAATGAACGGCTTGTCCTTCAGCAGCTCGTGCCCGACCACTCCCGCGATCCCCTCGTATCCGATCCAACCGGAGCCGATAGGAGCATGGCGGTCTTTGGCCGCGCCCAACGGATTTTTGCTGTCGTTGACGTGCACGACCGCGATCCGGTCAAGGCCGACGATGTCGTCGAACTTGCGAAGAACGCCGTCGATATCTCCTACGATGTCGTAACCCGCATCGTGAATGTGGCAAGTGTCCATGCACACTGTCAGACGGTCGTTCAAATGAACCTTCTCGATAATTTGCGCCAGTTCCTCGAAGGTGCGGCCGATCTCCGTGCCTTTGCCGGCCATCGTCTCAAGGGCGATGTTCACGTCGGTTTCTTTCGTCGCTTCGAGCACTTCGTTCAATCCTTCGGCGATACGGGCGATTCCGTATTCCGCGTCCTTGTCGGTATACGCGCCGGGATGCAATACGATATTTTTGACGCCGATCTTGTGCGTGCGGCGTATTTCCTCTTGCAAGAATTCGACGGCTAGCCGGAAGGTATCTTCCTTATATGAACCGAGATTCACGATATAAGGAGCATGCACGACGATCTCGTTGATCCCGCTTCCCGCCATCAATTCTTTCCCCTCGGGAATATATAGATCTTCGATCGGCTTCCTGCGGGTATTCTGCGGCGCCCCGGTGTAAATCATGAAAGTACTGGAACCGTAAGAGACGGCTTCTTTGGTTGCCGTTAACAGTCCCTTGTCCGAAAATGATACGTGCGATCCAATCTTCAACATTATTAAGGCTCCTCTCGCCAGCGATCCGTACCCCGCAATCGTTGTCGGGGCCTGCTCTTGAAATCATTCCTTTATTGTATCGCGAACGTCGAAATAAATCTAGAAATGAGCTATAATTTCAAGACGAGGTGATAGTTATGAAATCAGCGCCCGATTGGTTTATCTATTTCATTGGATTTTGGACCATCGTGCTCGTGTTAGCCATGTCCGTGGGCGGATTTTTCATGTTCCGCAAATTTTTGAAAGTTCTGCCCCAAAGAGACGGAAAATCAAAGCTGGATTGGCAAAACTATTGGGTAGAACGCAGCCGGGAGCTCTGGACGGAAGAATCCAAAGAGATGTTGCATACGTTGGTTTCTCCCGTGCCTACTCCGTTCAGGGACATTGCCAGCCATTCCATTGCCGCCAAGATCGGCCAGCTTGCCGTGGAAAGCGGTTCGTCCGAGGTGACGAAAGATCATTGCATCGAAGGTTATATCCGTGCCACGCCCGCTCGCGATCACCGCAGCCTGAAAGCTTTTTTGGAGAAAAACCAGATCGATTATTCGGCTTATAATCATCTGCTTAAATAGGAACGGCGATCGGCCCGGCACGAAAAAACGAAACCTTTGTTGTTATTTCACGTCTAACCTCTTATGGAGGTGTTAGTCACATGACGAAAAAACACAGCAAGACGGCCATGGCCATGAGCGTTGCCGTACTCACTCTGGTTCTTATGGGAACCGCGTGCAGCAACAACAATTCCAACTCATCGCCGTCCGCCAGCCCTTCCACTTCGGCAAGCCCAAGTCCAAGCTCAGTCTCCAGCGAAGCGCCTGAGACAGCAAGCGCCAGCCCTTCTGCGGAGCCAGAAACGACTACCGAAACCGGTAAATACGTAGGCCTGCAAGACAGCCATTCTATTGAAGTCACGACGGACAAGGGGTCTATGGCTTTCCAAATCACCCCGGAGATAGCCGAGAAGGTAGATCTATGGGAAGAGAATACTTCCGTCAAATTTCAATACAGAACGGAAACGATAGAAGCGAACGGCGAGAAGATCGAGCAACGTACCATTATCTCGATCGATAAGCAGTAAGCGATGTGAGGAGGGGCGCAATGCGCCTATTGTTGTGCGGTGGAACAGGTTTCATTGGCAAAGCTCTGACGCATGCGCTATTGTCCCGAGGGGACGAAGTGTGGATTATTACGAGGAACAAACCTTTGAAGCCCTTATACGACAATGCTTTGCCCCACCCTCACTTTGTAACATGGGCGGAATGGGGCGACAATCCCGATAGCCTGGGCGATTTCGACGGGATCGTGAATTTAGCCGGAGAGTCTATTAACCAAAGATGGACCAAGAAGGCAAAGGAACGAATCTTATCTTCCCGTACGGATGCCGCGGATCGGCTCGCGCGCAACCTAAGCGTAATGAACTCGCCGCCAAGCGTTGTCGTGAACGCATCCGGAATTTCCCTGTACGGGCATTCGGGCGATCAGGTTTTCGATGAGCGCTCCCCTGTCCGTCCTGCCGACTTTCTAGGCACGACAGTCGTCGACTGGGAAGCAGCCGCGGATCGGATTCCCGTGAAGCGACTGGTCAAGCTGCGAATCGGACTCGTCTGCGCTCGCGAAGGCGGCGCATTTCCGCTCATTCGCCTGCCCTATCGCTTATTCGGAGGCGGTCGCATTGGCAGCGGCAAACAAGGGCTACCTTGGATACATCTTCAGGACATGGTTGCCCTTATTCTATTCTGTTTAGATAACGACGATATTTCGGGTCCAGTTAACGCCGTGGCGCCGGATCCGGTATCGAACGACGAATTCGGCCGCATGCTGGGACGAGTCACGAAACGCCCTCATTGGTTTCCGATTCCCGGCTTCATACTGAGAACGGTACTCGGAGAGATGAGTACTTTAGTGCTGACCGGACAGAAGGCGATGCCCAATAAGCTATTGGGACATGGATTTCAGTTTACGTTTCCGAAGTTGGAAGAAGCTCTGCGGGACATTACCCGCTAGGGCTTCTTTTTTCGTTCGGATGAATTAGGCAGCCCCCTCGCTCATCTCCCCGTATTTTGAAAGCAATATTGCGAATTAGCCAACGTTAGGCAATCCCCGGTCTGCAACGCGTATAACTCATACGGGGCCATCGGTTTATCATTAAGCCTGCTGCCATTCCGCGACCCTAAGTCTTTCACCTTCCATTGTTCGGCTACCCGTACTAGCTCAACGTGGGCTCTGGAAACGCCTATCGATTCGTCAACGTGCTGAGCGGCTTCGGCAGATCTCCCTATAACCAGAGACTTTCCATGAAGGGGAATGCGATATCCGGCTTCCTTCGTCTTCCAGACCAAACAATAGTCTTCTGATGGTAGCGATGGGTTGTGGTTAAGATATTCCGTTTGATCGTTCGGCGTTGAAATCCATGACGTTTCCGCAACGAACGGAACCTCGCGGTTAAGCATCTCCATTGCTGATCGATCCTTAGAGATCTCCGAACCTCCTATCGACTGCGCGGGGAAACTCATCTTCTCTTGCTCTATCGGAGGCGTATGCAGATTCGGAAATCTCGGAAAGACTCGCCGTTGTTCGTCATCCCGATCGTTATTTTCCCTAGCCATTTTGAACGAATCTTCTATATCCCGATTACTCGGTTGCAGTGTTGATGGGCCCTTTCTCTTCAATAATCCGGGCACTCCGTTCCACAAATAAAAGATTCCCGCGAGCAGCATCAAGGTAAGGCAAATACAAGCTAACAGCTTCTGTTGGCTTGGTTGGTTCAAGTATATAAATCTCCATGAAACGGCCACTAAAAATAACGAAACGCATACGACCACGATACGCCATCGGCCGATATCCATGAAGCTTGACTCTTGATCGGGCTCCTCCTCCTTCCTGTCTCCGGACAGGAAACTTCCATGCCTTGCTTCCGGCGGATCCCCCCATATTTCGGATACCGGATGGAGGTCTCCGGAAACCGGATGCAAGAAGTCCCAAGAGCGCGATGGTTTCGCGGAGGCCGGTTTATCCTCAAAGGCAGCAATTGGCGAAGAAACGGCAGAAGCAGTAGAAATGAGCGATTTTTCTTCTCTCGCTCCCTGTGGTCCCGTTAAGATTTGCCTGATATAACGAATCAGAACGATAGGAGCAAACCCGGAAGTGCTTACGAGCCGCAAGATGGATTGCAGAACTTGCCCGTCCGGCTCTTTGACCCTCATCATCCATCGGATAACGAGCCTTTCCAGATCATCCGCCCGATATAGCGTTGGCATATCGATCGGCAGGTACGTAAACTTCAAATCTTGCCAATCGTCGCCCACGAAAATAAATTCATCGAGCAGCCGTACCCGATCCGCGTCAAGCAAATATAATCTGCACTCCTCCAACACTTCCGCAAGCCGGCATAACGCTCCCAGCATATCGGCCATCGTCCAAGCCGATATACGAAACGCTTCCGTCAACATCCGCTTCCCCGACAAAACGTATCGCAACGATAGTTGCCCGTCGCACTCCTCGGTCTCTATTGGCAAAAGCCCCGGGATATCGCATTGCTTCAACATGCTGAGCTGGGTCTCGTTTAACTCCTCGCGGACGAGCGGAGGAGTTCGTTCCAAGACCATAATGTGACCTCTCTTTTGCTCGAATCTAACCGACAAAGGCTCCATACCCACTCTACCCTTTCCCCAATAAGGTTATAAATCCCGGAGCAACCGCCAGCATAAAAGGAAAACGAACGGCTTTGCCGGCCGTTAACGGATGGTTCCCCCAAGGCCACTTCATTCTTGTTCCTAGCCATCGCAATCCCGGGAGCCGAAGCAACAATAACGTAAATGCGATTCCTCCGGCGATAAGTATCGAGAAAACGAGAAGCTGAAGCGTTAAATACGGTCCCGTCCATGCCCCGAACGCTCCGAACCATTTCACGTCGCCTCCGCCGATTCCTCCGAATCGGTTCATCACGTAGAGAGGAAGAAAGCCGGACAACGCTCCCGCGACTGCCCAACCTAACCCGTTGACGCCATTCGCAAGCAAATGAAACAGCATGCCGCCTCCAGCAAACGTAATTGTCAATTCGTTAGGAATTTTCATCCGCCGCAAATCCGTCCAACAGGCGGATAAGAGCAATACGATAACGGAGACCAGTACCCACGTACTCATTAGCCACCCTCCTCGGATTCCGTTGCTTGTTTGCCTGCGACTTCAAAGGTTTGCTCCCATGCTTGTCCTTCGCCGTTCGATACTCGCCAACTCCACTGCCCCGGAGTCGTTCGTCCCGAAACATGCCATGTCCATGAGATCAAGCCGGTAGAGTCCGCCGTAGCGGTTCCCAAATGCTTGGCCTGGCTTAAACCGCTCTTGTACAGAATCGACAAATCGACAACGGTTCCCGGTTTCGTCCGAATGACTAACGTCGCTTTCCGACCCGGTTTCACGGGATTGGGCTCCAATGAAACGAATGTCACGTTAAACGAGCCAAGATTTCCTTCTTCAGCGATCCGGGACGTAGAAGGGCTGCCGCCAATCCATACCCGCTCCCTCGCGGATTCGCGAATAATTAAACGCCGCCCAAAAAACGGAACTTGAATCGGTAAAGCGTACTCGGCTTCCACGGTTAAATAAGCTTTATTTCTATCGTTTACATCCGGCAAACCGATAGAGGTCACGGTAATCCTCGACTGCTCCAGCACTCGCTCGTCGGTAAACTGCTTGATAAGCTGGCTAAACGCGAGCCTTGCCGCATGTTGCTCCAACGAGAATGTGCCGCTCGAAGCTTGTTCCGCCCATTCTTTGATCGGTGAAGGAAAGTATTGGCCGTACCGGTCTATCGTCTCTCTTACGCCAAGCCATTTGTCGTTCCATTTCTCGATTTGTTGATTCGCTTGGGAGGCTCTGACCTGATCGATCCCGAGAGAGATGGGATACCATGCGGAAGCGGCTTGTCGTGCCGTATTCGATAATGCCCCATGCAACGCCATGGATATAACGGCAGTCTGTACAATGAAGATCAAGAACAGCACGAACATCAGGAAAACGGGCATAACAAGCGCCGTCTCTATAGTTACTCCGCCGTTGGCATTAGCGGAATGTTTACTGGTAGGAACTATCCGCGTTATAAGTCGCTTCATACCGGTTCCCCTTTACCGTTCCTCCCAGATCCCCAAATCGTCCCATAACTTTGAGCAATCCGGGGAAAAACCACAATCTAATGGATGCGCTGCCCTCTCCGCTGGCGTAGGTATAGGTTTTGCTGAAATCCAAATCGGAAGCATGCTCCATTAACGCTATCATCCTAGCCATTTGATTAGCCGAGCCTCCATGCAAGAGCATGAAAAGCCTTAGATAGTCCGTATAATAGGTATCCACTTTCATATATTTAGAGAGCTGCACTTTACCGGTATTGATTAATAGATTCAGGTCTAGCAACGCTTTCGTGATTCCGTAGACCAGCGCGGCAGCCAATACGAGGAGCGGATGTCCCATCGCTCTGCATTCGATCAATCCTTCCATCGTTCGAACGGCCAAGCGAAATGCGAAAATTTCACCGTAGGCAGCCGCAATATTTCCTGCCGGGTTGTTTAAGCCATACAGAATATACTCCGCTTCTTGCATGTGTATATCCAATGAAACGTCTCCCCCTCCCAGCATCGTCTTCACGAATCCAGGATCAAAGTGAGCTAGTCTCGACATGGAATACTCGGAGAAAAATAATTGGTCTCTGGCCCCTAGCAAAGAATCTTCCAAAACATCAATTAAACCGCTGGAAGACGACATCGCCGCATCCCTTCCCTCGGACGGGTCGCTAGCCTGAGCGGATTCGGCGTGCTCCTCTTCCGTCTGGTTCCATTCCCTATTGCTAGCATAGAGGGCGGACGTTCGCTCGAAGGCCTCTTTCTCCTCCGCCGACCCGGAACGACCGGACAAGGAATCTAGAAAATTCGTTGCGCCGGACCAAGCCGTCTTTGCTTTTTCTTCCTCCTGTTTGCGTTCGTTATCGCGCGAACGATGCGCTTCCAGAGTAGATATTCGGCTTGAAATGATAGCTCCGCCCGAGCCGTACGCTCCGGAAAAATCATCGAACGCGCTTTGCAGACGGGATTGTCCGGATTGCAAAGACGGACGCATTCCCGTAGACCCGGGCACCGAAGCGACTAACGAGGAACAAGCCGCCGCCTCGCTTGCCAGCATTAAAGCTTTCGTATGCTGAAGCCTGATTTCATCAAAATAACGATCAAAAAATTCCGGCTTTAACACCAAATCTTCCGCCGATTTGCGAAGCTGCTTCATCGTTTCGATATGCTCCTTGGCAACTTCAGCCCCCTCTTCGCCCGATTGCCCGCTAGTCGTATCCGGCATGGAGTTGGCTTGTTCGATAATCGCGCGCATCTCATCGTTAGCGCTCTTTGCTCTCGTAACGGCTTCAATCGCTTCCCTAACGAATTTATCCGTCTCCGCTTTGATAGATGCCGCACTCTCGCTCAGCGACACGGACAAATTTCGGGCATTCGCTTCGTATGCCGCGACTTCGGCTTCGTAACGGGGGCCCTCCGGTTTATTCGCCTCGTCCTCGGGCTCCTCGCCGTTCTCTTCCCGGATTCTTTGCTCTTCTTCCCAGCTTTGCACGGATTTACGACGGGCTTCATCATCTAACCGCTTAATCACGTAATCATCATATGAACCTATTACGCCGCCCATAGAACCTATCTCCGACGCGACCATTTGCTGAACGGTCGTTCCCTGCTTTTTCTGTCCGTTCAATGCTTCATCGAATGCCCGCTCGCGCCGATCGTAGGCTTTCCGCATTTTCTCCAGCAAATCCACCGTTGTGGCCGCTTCTTTCATAGCTCCCGAAACGCCGCGAAAACGACTAGCCACCTCAAGCGCGAGGTCGATCGGCGCCTTGTACTTCATTTCTTCGAGTATTTGCCTCCGAAACACATCATGCGTGGCAAGCGGACGGCTCTCGGTAACTTCCGTCGTCTCCCATCGCGTATCCAGCAACGTAAAAGCCCCATTCCCCCCCGTGGCCGTATTCCCCTCCAAGGTTTCGCGGAACAATTCGTTAGCCGGTTCCCCTCCTCTAATAAACAATCCATAACGAGCATAGATCGTCGGATCGAAAGAAGATAAAGTCGATCGGGCGCCCGATTTCACCGCCAACTCCGCTTGTTTGCGAAATGCCGCGACACGGGCAAAGTCGATGAGCAAAGCCGTCAGCAACATAAAAGCAGCGGTGGCCGCGATGAAGTAGATCGTTACGGAACCCTCCGCGCCTTGCTTCCGTCGGTCACCGGAGGGGCGCTCCCTCCGCTCCTTCCGTGCCTTCATTCCCGCTGCCTCCTTCCTGGAAATTCATAGCTTGCGCTTGTTCAGAACGCCGCCCGCTTTGTCCCGATAAGCGGTCTCCCCTTCTCGTGACTCTTTCATCTTAGAAGCGTAATACCGCATAAGATCGAAGGTTCGCAGAAACTCTGCCGGCTCTACGACAAGAGCGGACACGTCCGCTTCGGCCGCGCCTCCTCCGCGCAGCCAAATTAAAGGCCGAGCCGTCCAAACGCTAGTTAGGCTCACCTCGATTTCTCGTTTGATTCCGATATTGCGATAGTTCATTCGCCCTGTTCCAACGTTATGAGAGGCGGCAGTATCGAAGCCCGCTCTCCTGAGCTTGTCCGTCGACTTGGAGCCTTCGCCTCCGGGCATTCCAGAATAAACCTCTATGACGGCGCTTTCGTTGTCCGACACAAGGCCGAACAATCCTTGAACGAGGCTATCGTCAGTTAACCGCCAATATAATCCGTCATATTGACCGTCCGGATATGCGCCCGTAAGCGAATTCTTCGCTGAGTTCGACCAACTGAATGCCGTTCTCTCCGCCAGAATGGACGAGCTATAGTACAATAAAGCTCCTTGGGAGATATATAGCGAAAAAAATAGCACTAGGAAGGTTATCATCAATACCCAGGGAAATACGAGGGACGCTTCTAAGGAAATCGATCCCGACATATCTCCCCAACCTTTCCGAACCCCAAGCTTGCTCATCGATTAATCCTTGAACACGTCGTCGGCTTTCCCTTCGACCGAATCCATCAAGTTGCCTAGAAACTCCAGAATCCAATCTTTGAAAAAGATAGCTACAATAATTAATACCGCGGCGATCAACACAAGCTCCAACGTGCCGAGCCCCTCTTCATCGTTCCATAACGAATCGGCGTCCTTCGCTCCAAGCTGAAAATAGTTTTCGATCATACAACTCATCCCTTCGCTAGTTATTATTTTTACATCATGAAGATCGTTGGTGCGCCCACCAGTACCATGATTAACAAAAATACGATCGTAAGCGGAAATGCCAATCGAGACGATGCTTGTTCTCCCAACGTTCGAGCGATTGCTTTTCTCTTGTCCCACATCTGCCTAGTCAACTCTCGCAAAGCGGGCACGAAAGCATCCCCTCCTCTTCTGGCATTAATCAGCAACGTGGTGGCGAACAGCTTCACCTCGGGCACGGCGCATCTTCGTCCCAACTCTTCCAAAGCGGTAGACAGGCTTTCCCCACGCTTCATTCCTTCGATAGCCGCGTTCATCTCGGCATACAAAGGATTATGCGAATCCCGCTTTTGTTCCACGGTTCTTGCCAATGCTTTCATGACGTTCTCTCCCGCATTGACCATAAGCAACAGCTTGCTGAGCAGCTCGGGCAATTCCATAACAATCGCTTGTTGCCGCTTCTTCACTTTGCCTGATAGTTCCTTCGCTCGCAGCATCGGAATACAACCGGCAACGATGCCCCCCATAAAGAGCAACGCGAGGTTCCCCGAACCTGCTGCAAGCAATCCCGTTCCCAACAGGACGAGATAGCTTAAACCGATGGCTTCGGCTACCCAGCTTACCAACTTCTCTTGCGAACATGTGCCGCCGTTCAATATGGACAGCGATATTCTCTGTTTATGGAGCAAGGGCTGAACCCTCGGCCATACGGCCCGGCATGTCAGGAGAACAATAAACGGATCGTCTCGCAGACTGAACCGACGTAGTCCTCGCGTCCTTAAAGCTTGCACGAGCAGCCAAGCGTATAGAGCGACAAGTCCAACCATCCAACACGTCATGAGCAAACCGTTCATAGCTTAATGTCCATAATCCGAAGCATCCACCAACTGCACGCGCCCAATAAGAGCAAACAGACCGTTAGCAGAAGAATCCCCATTCCTTGATGCAGCGGCCGCATGTAATCCGCTGCCATGAACCCTAGAATTCCTACGAAAGCAAACGGCATTCCCATCATGATTTTGGCTTCGAATTTCTTCTGGGAGATAAGCACGGAAACCTCGAGTTCGACTTCAAGCTTCTCTCCGATCAGTTGCGAAGTTCTTCGGACTACCTCTACCAGATCGCCGCCTGCTCTCTTGCATATCGTGATCACGTCCGCGAAATTCCTCACCTCCTCCAAATCCGAACGTCTAGCAAAATCCTGCAAGCCGATTTCGAGCTGCTCACCGTTGCGTAAACGATTCTTAATGACTCTTAGTTCTTTCATGAGATCCGATTGAACATCTCCAATCAGAAGAATAAGATCGTCTTCCAAGGACATAAACGCGTTCTCGACCGATCTCCCCGCGGATAACAAGGAGGACAGAGCCTGCAGTGCATCTTTGAATTGCTGCCGCAGCTTATCTCTCCGTTTCCTGCATAACGATCTTGAGTAGAAGCGAGGATACAATAAACCTAAAGGAGCTGCCGCAGCGGCAATGTAAAAATTCCGGTACATTACCCATAAAGCGATAAAACTGAACGAACAGCCTAATCCGATTGCCCATAACCGTTCAAGCAAACTTAATGGATACGCTCGGTATTCGGTCATCCCCCCTCCTCCTTAACGAGCCCCGCATCGCGCAGTTTTCGCCTATTCTTCAACGGTTCGACGGATTGCAATCGTCCTTGGAGCCTTCCGTTCCGTTCACCCGCTTCCTCGAAACGGTATAAGGTGTTTAACTCGATATCTCCGTCCCTCAACCCCGTAACCTCGCATATTTCCGTGACCCGCCGCGAGGAATCGCGATATCGCCCTAAATGAATAATGATGTCCAAGGCCGATGCGATCTGCTGGCGAACGACGGAAACGGGCAAATCCGCTCCGCTAAGCACCATCGTCTCGAGTCGGGAGAGCATGTCTTTCGCGCCATTGGAGTGTCCGGTTGATAAGCTGCCTTCGTGCCCGGTGTTCATCGCCTGAAGCATATCGAGCGCTTCCGCCCCTCTCACCTCGCCAACGATGATCCGGTTTGGACGCATGCGCAAGGAAGCGCGGATCAATTCGCGGATGCCGATTTGCCCTTTGCCTTCGCTGTTGGCGTTCCGCGTCTCCAACGAGACTAAATTGGATATTCCGCGAATCTGCAGCTCCGCCGCATCCTCGATCGTAATGACCCGCTCATCCGATGGTATCCATTGGGATAACGCGTTCAGGAACGTCGTCTTGCCCGATCCGGTACCGCCGCTGATGAACAAGTTGTATTTGGCCGCGACCATCAGCCGAAGCAACTCCGCGGCTTCAGCCGACAGTGCCTCTCTCGCAATCAGATCCTGCATGCTGAGCGGATTGCGGGGAAACCTTCTAATCGTAACGGTTTGCCCCTTCAAGGCAATCGGCGGCAACACGACATGTACCCTAGAGCCGTCCGGCAAACGGGCATCGACTATCGGAGAAGCTTCGTTCACGATCCGATTCACGCGTCCAACCATGCTTTGGATCAGATCTTCCAACCGCTCGGAGCTCTCGAAGCCCAATTGGACCGCGCTTAATTCTCCTCTTCGCTCGATATAAATCTCGTCGTGGGAATTAATCATGATTTCCGTTATTTCTTGATCCTCCAACAAGGGCTGCAGCGCATCCAATCCACGAAAGGAATGAAATAATCTCATGACTGCCGATTTGCGTTCCGCCGCGGTCATTTGCTTCGTCCGTTCCCTGCGAAAAAGCTCGCTTTCGATTAACTGCCGTAATTCATCGTCCGATACCGAGCTATCCCATGACAGTCGAGAACGTACGGCATCCCTTAACTCAGACAGCTCCTCTTGCGCCAGTCCGGTGAATGCCATGGCTTCCCTCCCTTCTCCTCTTTTCGTTCGGAGTGCTGCCTCCCATATCCAGAGCGTTAAGCAATTGATCGATCGCTCCGGCGTAAGAAGGCGATGCCAGCAATCTTCCCGGCTGGTCTATCGTTTTCCATTGGGGAATGTACGGAAGCGACAATGCCGGAGCCGCGTCTGGCAAATTCCATTGGTTAAGCAGCCCTCCCGGATTTGCTTTGTTCAGCACGAATAAGATCTTGTGCATGATCTTTGTAAAATGCATTTGCCAATATCGCAGCAATTTCTCGCTCTTCAGAAGCATCTGCGCATCGTCGAGCACAAGCCAAATAATCTTATCGCTTATCTGAAGCAAATCGCGGTGCCATTCTCCCGCCCCCGAGTCGGGATCGATGACGATCAGATCGTAACGCCCGGTCTCGCGAATTTTATCCAATAGCAA
Source organism: Cohnella cholangitidis (assembly GCF_014107495.1). Classification (GTDB taxonomy): domain Bacteria; phylum Bacillota; class Bacilli; order Paenibacillales; family Paenibacillaceae; genus Cohnella; species Cohnella cholangitidis. The sequence continues at coordinate 4,565,670 of NZ_CP041969.1, read as the reverse complement.
CTTCACCAGTTCGGATGTAAGGGCAAGCCGTTCCCCGGGATGATCGGGAGCATCCAGATAGTCCGTTCGCAGCTGAGGCTGATGGCGGCAAAGCTGCTTTAGCAAGGAACTCCAGTCCTCGGGATGAGTCTGCAAAGCATATAACAGCCTAGACAGGCTATCCGGTTCGCCTTTGCCGAACAACAATGAAGTCGCGTTCAAAGCTTCCAAATTCAAGTAGAATGTTCTTAATCCCCGCTCCCCGGCTTGTCGAATTAAGTTAAGTACCGCGGTTGTTTTTCCCGTTCCGCCCGTTGGGGAGAATACCGTTAGAACCTGACAGTCGGGAACGGAGGCTGACATAGTCAATCCAAGGCCATTCCGAATGCTGGATAATATCGCGGGCAGCGGTTGGTATTGGATAGCTTCCGGCCATAATCCTCCACCGTTCCCCTTCTCCTCTACAAGCGCCAAGAATGTCGTAACCTTGCCGTTCTCGCTGCTCGCCATGCGCAAAAATTCCGGTTGCCCGATCAGTAGATCGACTGTACGATTTTCTTGGAATTCTCTCCGCAATGCGCTATCGTGCGTGTATGCTGCGATGTTCCAGCCAGGTTCCTCCTCGCGCAGGTATTCCGCAAGCTTGGCGGCGTATTCGCGCTGAGATACGGCTACTACAACTCTCTTCATCGTCCCTTGACCTCCTGTCCGGATAAAACAAAAAACCGCAAACCCCGACGAGAAATCGTCGGAATTTGCGGTGCTTCCGCTAAACTTTTTTTGATGTATCGATAATTTACCACGAGTTACCACTTTCGTCAACAACCGATTATTCGGTATTTTTTATTCCATTCTATCGAGTAGTCGAACATAATAAATATAAATATCAAGTGGAATCAAGTAAAATAGATCGTATCAAGTTGAAGCTAATGGAGGGTAATAGCGTGACCTTTGTGATTGTTATTGGCGTCGTTATTCTTGTTGCAATCTTTATCCGCAATGATCTACGCAAAAGCAACCGTAAATACTCGAATACTAATTATGATAACAGCAGCAGCTACGATTCAAGCTCTAACCATCACCATCACCATCATCACCACAATCACCATTCGCATCACCATGGGCACGATTCAAATCACGGCGGGGACAGCAGCTCCGGCGGTTCGGACGGTGGCGGGGGCGGCGGCTCAGATGGAGGCGGAGATTAAACGAAGGTGCCCCAATGTCATTTTGAAATGACTTTTGGGACACCTTTATTATTTATTGCCGATCATTCTTTATCGGCTTACGTAATCCGCCATCGACGAAACTTCCAGCTTGCCGGGCGAAGCCGTGGCAAATGCCGTATCGCCGGAATTTCTCTTCAAGAAACGCACCGTTTTCGGGATTCCCGGTATAAGATCGAAGAAATTATCGGTAAATACGCCTTCTTCTTCGGATTTCAGCCATACCTGCTTAGCCAAGGAGCTCGAGGTTAACACGAATTCCGAACCGAAGCTGCCTTCGACTTCCGTTGCTTCGATCTCCGTTCCCGTTCCTAACTCTAAGTGCTTCATATAAGCGAAGTAATGCTCCTTGCTATCCAGTAATTTCCCGCCCTGAACAAGCCGCGCTTGCAATACCGTCCGAGCAGGGTCGAAATCTCCCAACAAATCGCTAATCGACAAGTCGAACAATTTAACGGCTTTATTGGCCGGGACGACTACAGGATGATTCGACTGCTTAAGCACGTTCCCTTGAAAGTCGTATAGGCTCCATTCCAACGCGCCGGATACCGGTGCAAGAATGTCCGATACGGCATGGAATTCAAGCCTATCCTCGTTCTGGTCGATCGATATCGAGACGTCGCGGAAGCTTCTTCGCGCGTAATACTGGACGGCTTTCCATCTACCGAGGTAATCCATGCTGGACCAAGATGCGACCGGCCAGCAGTCGTTCATCTGCCAATAAAGCGTACCCATGCAGTAGTCCTTTTGTCTCCGATGGGCTTCGATTGCCATCTTCATTCCTTCGGCTTGCAGCACTTGGCTCATATACAGGAACGAGACGAAATCCTTAGGCTCTTGGAGGTACTTGTCCGAATACTCCTTGATCAGGAAGTTGCCGCGGCCGTTCTTCTGATGATGCAGCATGACCTCGGAATCCAGTGCCATCTGATCCTCGCTAGCGTAAGTACGAACGGTATCGTACTCGGGGAACGACTGAAACCCGTACTCGCTCATGAATCGTCCCACGTTAAGCTTATAATTCTCGAACGGCTCGGAGGAATGCCAGACCGCCCAAAAATGGATATCGCCGCTGGAGGAATTATTCGTCGCATGCTGACCGCCGTCATTCGTAACGGCTTGCATCGGCGAGGACGGCCAATAGTCGGTTTGCGGAGCATGCTCTGCTACTACCTCGGGGAGCAACCGATGGAAAATCGCCTCGTAATCCGCCCAAATTTTCTCCCTAAGCTCTGCAGTATACTGTTGTTTCCAACCCCAACCGGCGTCTTCCTTGTAATGCGACCACGCCGTGTCGATTTCGTTATTGCCGCACCATAGAGCGATGCAAGGATGATTCCGCAATCTTCTGACATTATCTACGGCTTCCCCGCGAACGCTATCCAGGAAAGCTTCGTCTCCAGGGTACATGCTGCAAGCGAACATAAAGTCCTGCCATACGAGAATGCCGTACTCGTCGCACAAATCGTAGAATACGTCCTGCTCGTAAATCCCTCCGCCCCAAATCCGAAGCATATTGAAATTAGATTCGGCCGCGCTCGCGATCTCGTGCCGGTAACGTTCCGATGTTACCTCCGTAAAAAAGCTATCGTTAGGGATATGGTTAGCGCCTTTGGCAAATACGGGAATTCCGTTTAATTCGAAATAAAAAGACGTTCCGCGCTCATCCGGTTTACGAATTAGCTTCAAAGAACGCAGACCCGTACGAACCGATCGGCTGACTCCCTCGTCTTTGCCTAATCTTATCTTTGCCTCGAATGCGTAAAGCTTCGCCTCGCCTAATCCTCTGCTCCACCACAGCTTCGGACTTTCAATCTCGATGGACATCTCTACGGTCTGGATCCCCGCAACCAACCTCGCAGGTTGCACCCAACGATGCCCTTCATCCGTAGCAACCGATAGCTCTACCGTTCCTTCCAGCTCCGATTGGATCTCCACTAGGGCTTTCGCGCGAGCGGACCGGGCCGATACTTCCGTTTGTTGAATGAATACGTCTTTAATCCGGTATCCTGTCCAACCCACTAAGGAAATATCCTTGCTTATGCCGCTAGTGACGAACCTAGGTCCCCAATCCCAGCCGTAATGAAATGGCGCTTTCCGGGAGAATACGCTTACCTTCCGATCATCTAACCCGCCTGTGACCGAATCGTCGTTCGGAGCCGGATAACCGAAGCCGTTAGCTTCCAGTTTCGCCAAGCCTGCTTCAATCGGGGAGCGGAAAACGACCCGCAGCCGATTCCCCCGCTCGAGAAGCAACGATTTGATATCCACCGTCCAAGTACGAAACATATTATCAGCGGTAAGTACGTGTTTGTCGTTCAAATATATTTCCGCGTAAGTATCCAAGCATTCAAATACGAGTTCAGAATGGGAGTGGTCTAGAAGCTCCCTCGGCGCATCAAAATCCGTGACGTATTCCCAATCCTTGCGGTCTATCCACTGCAATTGTTTCTCGTTCGTGCCTTCGAAAGGATTCGTAATGATTCCGTTATTCAGCAGATCCAAATGCACGCAACCCGGAACGCAAGCCTGCAGCCACGCATGATCGTCCGTTGATTTGAATTTCCAATCCTTTAATTTCTGTTTATATTCAGACATGCCCATCCTCCGTTAGTGCAGTTAATAATTTTGTTATGCTAATAATATATCTGATTTAATAACAATACAATGAAAGAATGAAAAAACCGCAATTCCAACGTACATACGTTAGGAAGTGCGGTTTAGCTTTATGCGCTAAGTTAATCCTTATCCACCAAATCACGCTGTAAATAAGCTTCAAGCGTATTCGTGATTTCATACGTCGTCTGTCCTAAATCGTAATTCTCGAAAGCATGCTCGCAGGAACCGCGATACTCCATCTCTCCATCATAATGGCTCAGATGCTTGGCAATCACGTCTTCCGCCAATCCGAGCTTGCGCTCGCGCTCTTCAACCGTTCTCCGGTCCGCGTATAGGAAAAGGCGAATGACCTTATCCCCGTATATTTTCTTTAGAATACCGGCGCCCTCATGATTCAGTATGAGGTACAACGATTCATGGTCGCTAAGTTTGGTCTCGATGTCCAAACTTCGAATGCCATACAGATGACCGTCGATCTCCACGCTTTCGAGAAATTCCCCTTGCCTCTCCATTTCCCTATACGTTGCATGGGTGATGAAATGGTAATCCTGTCCGTTCACTTCGCCCGGCCTCGGTAAACGAGTAACGAAAGAGACGATTTTATCCATCCCGAAAGTTTGACCTACCGCTTCCGCGACCGACTTCCTTCCCGATCCGTCCGGACCGGTAAATACGATTATCTTATTGCGATCTTCCCGTCCAACCATCAGCACCATCTCCTCTACATGAAAAAGATGAATTATGCCCAAATGCAGAATTTTCCGATAATTATTAATTATAGCGGATATCCGGTCAAAACGTCAATTGAGAGCGCAAATCCGATCGATTATCGGTCATTCTCTCGCAAATTCTACGATTATCTCTTTCATAACTGCTCCTAGCCACTTATTCCCAACATTAAGATGCCCTCAATTTCCGAATTTGCGGACAAGCGTCGTGATATACTTCCACTTGTCGCCTAGAACACTTGGAGGAGGATTACAATGACTAACAAAAACCGATTCAAGAAATTAATTATCAGCGCAGCTTGTTTTATGGTTATGGCAACAGGCCTGGGAGCCGGTCATCATTCAACATATGCGGCAACGCAATCTTCAACTACAGCAGCGATCAGTTCGACTTCCGCGCAGAAGAAAAACGCGATTATAGCGTTCGCCAAGTCCTTGCAGGGCAAAGTACGATACAAGTATGGCACTAACAATGCAAGCAGACTGTGGTTCGATTGCTCTTCCTTTACGAAATACGTATTCGCTAAGCAAGGAATCAATCTGAAGTGGGGAACCAGCGCTCAGAGCAAACAAGGCGTATACGTATCCAAGAGTAATTTGAAAAAAGGAGATCTGATCTTCTTCAGCGTCGGAACGCCGGGCAAAATCAACCACGTCGGTATCTATATCGGCAACGGGCAATTTATTCACAATACGATCGGAAGCTCCGTCAACGGAGTTATTATTAGCAAGTTGAGTTCTTATTCCAAACGTTATATTACGGCCCGCAGAGTAAATTAGCTTAAGAGAATCCCCCGCCAGCATGCCTGTCGGGGGATTTATGCGATCTATTCCGTTTTTTTGGTCTTGAACACCTCTCCGATCGCCCCGATGCTGCCCAACGTATCTACTGCGCTTACGGGCAGGAATACTTTGTTGGATGCCCCCTTGGCGATCTCGTTCAAAGACTCGAACGAATAATAAGCAAGCACCTTCTCGTCCAGTCCGGCCGCGCGCAGCAGTTCGATGCGAATCTTCTCGGCCTCCGCGACCGCCTGAATCGCCTTGGCCTGACCGATTGCTTCAAGCTCCTGCGCTTGGCGCAAGCCCTCCGCTTGACGGATGCGCGCTTCTTTCTCCCCCTCCGCCTTCAGGATTTTACTTTGCTTGTCGCCCTCCGATCGAAGAATCAAATCTTGCTTAGCGGCTTCGGCCTCCAGTACGATAGCCCGCTTGCTTCTCTCCGCCTTCATTTGCTTATCCATAGCTTCTTGGATGTCGGTAGGCGGTTTAATATCCAGTACTTCGACGCGTTCGATTCGAACGCCCCATTTTTCCGTGGCTTCGTCCAACGCAAGCCGAATGTTGGAGGATATCCTTTCTCTGCCGGACAACGTCTCGTCGAGCTCCATGTTGCCGATAATTTGGCGCAACGTTGCCGTCGTAATGTTTCGCACGCCGTAGACGTAATCGGAAATGCCGTATGTAGCCTGCTCCGGCGCTACGATCTGATAGAAAATGATCGTATCGATCTGCACTTGTACGTTATCTTTCGTTATGACGGTCTGAGGGGGAACATTGGCTTGTTGAATCCTCAGATCATGATATACGCGCACGTTATCGATGAACGGAACGAGAATGTTCACCCCCGGCGTTAGCAGCCGATTGTATTTGCCGAGCCTCTCCACGACGCCTACTCTTTGCTGCGGAACAATTTTAACCGACAGAATCACGATAAATAAAATCACGATAAGAACTAACACGACCGCGTAAATCATTCCATTGTACCTCCCCATTTTTGAACTTCCAATACGGTTGTTCCCCGGCTGATTACTCTTACCTGGTCATCCTTGCGCAGAAAATCCAATGAGGTCGCGCTCCATGATTCGTTCCCTACCTTCACGATCCCCGGACTGCCCGGCGATATCGGTTCCACGACGATGCCTTGTTTGCCCACTAACTCTTGAATGGCGTCGCGATAACCGCGGGATTCCCGGAATCGGCGGGTCAAACGTTTCGTGAATACGGTCAACAATAACGCGGCGGTAGCCCCGGACAACGCTTGTATGACAATCCCTTCCGGAACGATCAACGCTACCGCGGCCGCAACGACGGCCCCCATGCCGATCCAGAGCAAATAAAACGTCAGCGTCAGCATTTCCGCTATGAGCAATACGCCCGCAACAATGATCCAAATCGCCCACCATTCCATTTCTTCGCCCCCCGCCTGCCCCTTCTTACATATTTACGATCCCATCTCTTCGATAATGACAACAAGTACGCGAAGGGAAGCTACTGAAACAAATCAATCATTACTATCAAACCACACGACAAAAAAGCTCTCCGCCGATGTACGAGACATCGTTGGAGAGCTTTTTGACGCTTATGTTCCGGTATTACGGATTGGCGGCCGATTCGGATGGAGAAGCGGAAGCCGAAGCCGCCGGCGATGGACTCTCCTTCTTGGCGGCCTCTTTCTTGGCAGCTTCTCTTGCATTAACCAACTCTTGTTGGCCTTTTTCCTGGATCGTCTTTATCGCCTCTTCCACCGACTTCTTGTCCGCCATTACGGCGTCGACTTCCGTCTTGACAAGGGTGGAGAACGCTCCGAAGAAGCTTGTAGGAGCTTTCGTATACTCGCTGTTCAAATTCGCTTTCGGTTCGAGTTTATAGAACGGCTCCATGCTCCGTCCGTCCTTGTCCGCGTTGTGCGCCGTCCGGCTCAATAGGTTGCCGTAGCTGGATTTGGACTTCAGCTTGGCGAATGCGTCGCTGTTGACGTACTTCACGAATTCCCATGCCGCGCGCGGGCTGCCCGAGCTTGCGCTGACGGCAAAAGTATTGCCTAGGCTGAAATAGCTGCTCTGGTTCCGATTATTCGGATCGACGGGGGCCGTAACGATTCCCCAGTTAACCGGAGTTACGTTTTTCAATTGCTCTTTGGCTTGAGTAATTTGTTGAACTTCATAACTATACTTGAATGACATCGCGGATCTGCCCATGATGAACAGATTTTGCTTGTACATATCTTCCATCGTCGTGAAATTGAAGTTGCGGTCCGCATCCGTCGGTACGTATAGTGCCCCCGACTTCGCAGCGTCAACCGTCGACTGGAATACTTTCTTCCAAGAATCCGTGTTGATGTTAAGATCGGTCGCGTCCCCGTTCAGAATTCTAAGATCCTGTGCCGAGCCGATCGTCTGGATCAAATTATCGAGCGTCATGTAGGTATCCGCCGACAAGCCATAAATTCTCTTGTCCTTGTCGCCATCCGTCGGGAACCGTTTGGCAAGCTCGAATATTTCTTCCCAGCTCATCGAATCGCGCGGCAGATCTACGCCATGCTTTTTGAACAAATCGATATTATAGAAGATAGCCGCGCTCGAGAATTCCGGAGCTAGGCCGTACAGCTTGCCTCCCCCTTGTTCTCTCAGCATCTTGAGAATCGCCGGGTGGATTCCTTCCGTATCGAATTCGTCTTGTTCGATTACCGAGTCCAGCGCGAACAGCTTGCCGTTCTGGGCATACTTTTCATACTGGTCTCCTTGAAGCAACAATACGTCCGGTTTGTTCGCTTCAATGAACTTATCGAATCTTTCTTCCATCGTTTCCGTCGAATCTTCGCTATATATCGATTGCATGTTTACGACTTCAATCTCGACATTCGGGAACTGGGTAGCGAACATATTGCCGTATTCTTGGAAGAAATAATTGCTATCCCAGAACATGACTTTGATTTTGACTTGTTCGTCTTTGCCTAACGGCTCCAATTCGCCTTCGTTTTTGCTGCCTCCGCCGCAAGCGCTCAGAAGCGAAATGACCATAGCGAAGACCACTAACATTGAAAATAGTTTCTTCAAACCAAATTTCCCCCCTCTATTTAGTGCAACTCTCTCCCAATATATACTATATCAGAGCCCCATTCCTTAAAATTTTCATAAATTTTCTAAAAGTAATCGCAAACTGTAAAATATAATTCGTAAATATAAAAAAAGCCCATCCCTAAGGATAAGCTTCTCTTTGTCTTCGCTTATAATCAATGAATGCTTTTCTTTTCGATATTGCCTCCAAGCACATCCGCAACGTTCTGAATGGAGATAAACGCTTTGGAATCAATCTCATGGACGACGGCCTTCAGCTTGGCAACTTCGAGCCTCGTAACCACGCAATAGATCATCAAAGTATCTTCTTTGGTATAACCGCCTTTCGCATAGATCAAGGTCGTATTCCTTCCCAATCTATCCATGATCGCTTCGGAAATTTCCTCGTGCTCGCTGGAGATGATCGTTACCGATTTCGATTCGTCGAGACCTTCCACTACGATATCCATGACTTTGGCGGCTAGATAAAAAGCAAATATCGAATACATCGCGGAGTCTGCGCCGAACACGAAACCGGCAACGATGAAAATAAACACGTTAATGAACATAATGATCTGACCGACCGGGAAACGAAGCTTTTTTGACAGAAGAATCGCTACGATTTCCGATCCGTCGAGCGCGCCGCCAAACCGAATGACGAGCCCCACGCCTAGACCAAGAATCAGTCCGCCGTACAGTACCGCCAATATTTTCTCGTTCGTAAAAGGCTCGACATGGTGCAGGAACGCCGTCGTCATCGACATGACGGCTACCCCGTATAAGGTCGATACTGCGAACGTTTTGCCGATTTGCTTATAACCGATAAATAAGAAGGGCAAGTTGATGAGGAAAATAAAGACTCCGAGAGGAACGGTAGTTACTTCCGACAGTACGATGGAAATACCCGTAATTCCTCCGTCGATGATTTCATTGGGAACCAGGAAAACTTCCAGGGCCACCGCCATCAAAATGGCGCCGACCGTAATGAAGATGAACTTTCTAAGATAGTCTGTAAAGGTCATTTTCTTATGCGCTTTGTTTTTGGGCATGCTTGAACTCCTTTTTCCTCTTGGTCATGGCAAATTTTCGAATCGAAATAGGTTGTGCGAACTCGCGGGGCATTAAACATGATGTCAAAGATAGATGCCCGCGAAAATAAAAAAAACACCCCGCAGGGTGCTTTCCTCATTCTCCGGCCTGGCAACGTCCTACTCTCCCAGGACCCTGCGGTCCAAGTACCATTGGCGCTGGAGGGCTTAACGGTCGTGTTCGGGATGGGTACGCGTGGAACCCCTCCGCCATTATTACCAGACCGGATCTTAAACTCAAGGCTTACACCTTGAAAACTGGATGCGAACCCGTGCGACGAAGTCGTCACGGCCCCGTATACTTGCAGGCAGCAATGCTGTGCATTGCGGTGCAGGTATACGAAACAAAGCATGTAGGAAGAAGGTGAATGTATCATTGCCTTACCGTGCAATTCGTTTAGGATAAGCCCTCGACCGATTAGTACTCGTCAGCTCCACACGTTGCCGCGCTTCCACCCCGAGCCTATCAACCTGGTGTTCTTCCAGGGGTCTTACGAATTGGGAAATCTCATCTTGAGGCAGGCTTCGCGCTTAGATGCTTTCAGCGCTTATCCCTTCCGCACTTGGCTACCCAGCGGTGCTCCTGGCGGAACAACTGGTACACCAGCGGTGCGTCCATCCCGGTCCTCTCGTACTAAGGACAGCCCCTCTCAAATTTCCTACGCCCGCGACAGATAGGGACCGAACTGTCTCACGACGTTCTGAACCCAGCTCGCGTACCGCTTTAATGGGCGAACAGCCCAACCCTTGGGACCTACTTCAGCCCCAGGATGCGATGAGCCGACATCGAGGTGCCAAACCTCCCCGTCGATGTGGACTCTTGGGGGAGATAAGCCTGTTATCCCCAGGGTAGCTTTTATCCGTTGAGCGATGGCCCTTCCATTCGGTACCACCGGATCACTAAGTCCGACTTTCGTCCCTGTCGACTTGTAGGTCTCGCAGTCAAGCTCCCTTATGCCTTTGCACTCTGCGCGCGATTTCCAACCGCGCTGAGGGAACCTTAGAGCGCCTCCGTTACTTTTTAGGAGGCGACCGCCCCAGTCAAACTGTCCGCCTGACACGGTCCTCCTACCCGGTAAGGGTAGTGAGTTAGAACTCCGATACGATCAGGGTGGTATCCCAACGGCGCCTCCACAGAAGCTTGCGCTCCTGCTTCATAGGCTCCCACCTATCCTGTACAGACCGTACCAAAGTTCAATATCAAGCTACAGTAAAGCTCCATGGGGTCTTTCCGTCACGTCGCGGGTAACCTGCATCTTCACAGGTACTAAAATTTCACCGGATCTCTCGTTGAGACAGCGCCCAAGTCGTTACGCCATTCGTGCGGGTCAGAATTTACCTGACAAGGAATTTCGCTACCTTAGGACCGTTATAGTTACGGCCGCCGTTTACTGGGGCTTCAATTCATAGCTTCGGGTTGCCCCTAACCACTCCTCTTAACCTTCCAGCACCGGGCAGGCGTCAGCCCGTATACTTCGCCTTGCGGCTTCGCACAGACCTGTGTTTTTGCTAAACAGTCGCTTGGGCCTCTTCACTGCGGCCCCCTCGTGCTATTCACACTACCGGGGCACCCCTTCTCCCGAAGTTACGGGGTCATTTTGCCGAGTTCCTTAACGAGAGTTCTTCCGCGCGCCTTAGAATTCTCATCTCGCCCACCTGTGTCGGTTTACGGTACGGGCACCTTCTCCTGGCTAGAGGCTTTTCTTGGCAGCGTGGGTACATGACCTTCGGTACTATGATTTTCCCTCCCCATCACAGCTTGAGGTTACAGTGTGCGGATTTGCCTACACACACCTCTCACTGCTTGGACGAGCATATCCATCAGCTCGCGTCGTTCCCCTCCTGCGTCCCCCCATCGCTCATAACGGATTACGGTGGTACAGGAATTTCAACCTGTTGTCCATCGACTACGCCTTTCGGCCTCGCCTTAGGTCCCGACTTACCCTGGGCGGACGAACCTACCCCAGGAACCCTTAGGCTTTCGGCGGACAGGATTCTCACCTGTCTTTTCGTTACTCATACCGGCATTCTCACTTGAATGCAGTCCACCAGTCCTTCCGGTCTGACTTCAACCCGCATTCAACGCTCCCCTACCCAAGTACCCTAAGGTACATGCCATAGCTTCGGTGGTGTGTTTAGCCCCGTTACATTTTCGGCGCAGAGTCACTCGACCAGTGAGCTATTACGCACTCTTTAAATGGTGGCTGCTTCTAAGCCAACATCCTGGTTGTCTTCGCAACTCCACATCCTTTCCCACTTAACACACACTTGGGGACCTTAGCTGATGATCTGGGCTCTTTCCCTCTTGACGACGGATCTTAGCACTCGCCGTCTGACTCCCGAGTATACATGCATGGCATTCGGAGTTTGACTGGACTTGGTAACCCTTGGCGGGCCCCGCACCCAATCAGTGCTCTACCTCCATGATGCTTCACCTCGAGGCTAGCCCTAAAGCTATTTCGGGGAGAACCAGCTATCTCCGAGTTCGATTGGAATTTCTCCCCTACCCCCACGTCATCCCAGAGCTTTTCAACGCTCACGAGTTCGGGCCTCCAGTGAGTGTTACCTCACCTTCACCCTGCACAGGGGTAGATCACACGGTTTCGGGTCTACGACCACGTACTTATTCGCCCTATTCAGACTCGGTTTCCCTTCGGCTCCGCCTCATCAGCTTAACCTTGCACGTGAACGTAACTCGCCGGTTCATTCTACAAAAGGCACGCCATCACCCCTAGATCGGGCTCTGACTTCTTGTAAGCGCACGGTTTCAGGTTCTTTTTCACTCCGCTCCCGCGGTGCTTTTCACCTTTCCCTCACGGTACTGCTTCACTATCGGTCGCCAGGTAGTATTTAGCCTTGGCAGATGGTCCTGCCGGATTCCCACGGGGTTTCTCGTGTCCCGCGGTACTCGGGATCCGTCTCGGAGAGAGAAGACTTTCGGCTACAGGGTTGTTACCTTCTGTGACGGGCCTTTCCAGACCTCTTCGCCTAACCTTCTCTTTTTTTACTCCATGTGAGACGTCCCACAACCCCAAGGAGCAAGCTCCTTGGTTTGGGCTTCTCCGCTTTCGCTCGCCGCTACTGACGGAATCACTATTGTTTTCTGTTCCTCAGGGTACTTAGATGTTTCAGTTCCCCTGGTGTGCCTCCAACGAGCTATGTATTCACTCGAGGGTAACTATCCATTACGATAGCTGGGTTTCCCCATTCGGAAATCTCCGGATCAAAGCTCACTTACAGCTCCCCGAAGCATATCGCTGTTCGTCGCGTCCTTCATCGGCTCCTGGCGCCTAGGCATCCTCCGTGCGCACTTATTAGCTTAACCAATGCTACGATGTGTTACTTCTGATTCTCCGATGCGCGTTCGTTACCAGGCTCCCATCAGAGATGGGCGACAGCAACGCTCGTGCATGAGTCGAACATAAGCAACACATCTCCGCAGCATACAATTGATGACACTAGTAAGGCAGAGATGATACTCTTCTTCTTTCGCGCTTTGTTTCGCTATCCAGTTTTCAAGGTACAAGATATTACATATGAAAGGCTTAACCGCAAAGCGGTAATTGCTCTTTCAAAACTGAACCCGAGCGTAAGAAACGGTTTGCCACTTCGCTTGCGCGACCGTGGTCTTTTATAGCTCCGAAGAGCTCCTTAGAAAGGAGGTGATCCAGCCGCACCTTCCGATACGGCTACCTTGTTACGACTTCACCCCAATCATCTACCCCACCTTCGGCGGCTGGCTCCCTTGCGGGTTACCCCACCGACTTCGGGTGTTGTAAACTCTCGTGGTGTGACGGGCGGTGTGTACAAGACCCGGGAACGTATTCACCGCGGCATGCTGATCCGCGATTACTAGCAATTCCGACTTCATGCAGGCGAGTTGCAGCCTGCAATCCGAACTGAGACCGGCTTTGTTGGGATTGGCTCCACCTCGCGGTTTCGCAGCCCGTTGTACCGGCCATTGTAGTACGTGTGTAGCCCAGGTCATAAGGGGCATGATGATTTGACGTCATCCCCGCCTTCCTCCGGTTTGTCACCGGCAGTCAACCTAGAGTGCCCACCTTGACGTGCTGGCAACTAAGTTTAGGGGTTGCGCTCGTTGCGGGACTTAACCCAACATCTCACGACACGAGCTGACGACAACCATGCACCACCTGTCTCCTCTGTCCCGAAGGCCGCCTCTATCTCTAGAGGATTCAGAGGGATGTCAAGACCTGGTAAGGTTCTTCGCGTTGCTTCGAATTAAACCACATACTCCACTGCTTGTGCGGGTCCCCGTCAATTCCTTTGAGTTTCAGTCTTGCGACCGTACTCCCCAGGCGGAGTGCTTAATGTGTTAACTTCGGCACCGAGGGCATGATACCCCCAACACCTAGCACTCATCGTTTACAGCGTGGACTACCAGGGTATCTAATCCTGTTTGCTCCCCACGCTTTCGCGCCTCAGCGTCAGTTACAGTCCAGAGAGCCGCCTTCGCCACTGGTGTTCCTCCACATCTCTACGCATTTCACCGCTACACGTGGAATTCCGCTCTCCTCTTCTGCACTCAAGTTCCCCAGTTTCCAGTGCATCACGGGGTTGAGCCCCGCACTTAGACACCAGACTTAAAGAACCGCCTGCGCGCGCTTTACGCCCAATAATTCCGGACAACGCTTGCCCCCTACGTATTACCGCGGCTGCTGGCACGTAGTTAGCCGGGGCTTTCTTCTCAGGTACCGTCATCGGGCTAGCAGTTAACTAGCCCTTATTCTTCCCTGGCAACAGAGCTTTACGACCCGAAAGCCTTCCTCACTCACGCGGCGTTGCTCCATCAGGCTTTCGCCCATTGTGGAAGATTCCCTACTGCTGCCTCCCGTAGGAGTCTGGGCCGTGTCTCAGTCCCAGTGTGGCCGTTCACCCTCTCAGGTCGGCTACGCATCGTCGCCTTGGTGAGCCGTTACCCCACCAACTAGCTAATGCGCCGCAGGCCCATCCGCAAGCCACAGATTGCTCCGTGTTTCCCAAGCTCGCCATGCGGCTAGCTTGCGTATCCGGTCTTAGCATCCGTTTCCGAATGTTATCCCGATCTTGTGGGCAGGTTGCCTACGTGTTACTCACCCGTCCGCCACTAACCTCTTCGGGAGCAAGCTCCCTCAGAGATTCGTTCGACTTGCATGTATTAGGCACGCCGCCAGCGTTCGTCCTGAGCCAGGATCAAACTCTCCATAAAAGGATCCACCGAAGGCGGTATCCAAGAGAGCCAAAAGGCTCAATCTGTATTGCTGGTTTGCCTTCCGACGACCGAAGCCGTCTTCCGACGTTTGTTTGTTCTTACGCTCGATGTTCAGTTTTCAAAGAACAATTGATGTTTCGTTGTTATTGCTTGTCCGCCTCGTTTTCCGAAGCAAGAACCTTATCTTACCGCATCTCTCTCAATGCTGCAACCCTCAATTTTTACCAGTTCGTTTTGGAAGCTAGTTTTTTCATTCTCTTGAGTATTGCTAGCCGGCGAGTAAAAGCGGCGGAAATACAATTTATCATGAATTCCGACACTTAGCAATCCCACAATATATTCCAGCCCGCTTCTAATTCATTATCGAGGGAAGTTCGATCTCTAACGTCGTCCCTTCGTTCACGACGCTGCGAATCGTGATTTTCCCCTTGTGCGCCTCTATGATTCGGTTACAAACCATCAAGCCGAGTCCCGTTCCGCTTTCCTTCAAAGAAAAGAACGGCTCTCCGATCTTCTCCAGCCGGTCTTCGGGTATTCCTACCCCTTGATCCACGATTCTGGTCATGATCGTACCGTTATCCTTCATATATAACGCGATTTCGATTTGCCCTCCTTGAGGCATCGACTCGATGGCATTTTTGAGCACGTTCATGAACACTTGCTTGATCTGGTTCGGTTCGCAATCGATTGGGGAGATAGGAAAGTGAATGCTCAGATTCATTTGGACGTTAAACAAAATCGCTTGAGGTTGCATGAACACGAGGACTTGTTCAATGAGCTCGCGTAGATCGCAAGCTATGAAATTCAACGCTTGTGGCTTAGCCATACCGATAAACTCGTTCACTATGTAACTGATCCGATCGATCTCTACGAGCATAATATCTACGTAATCCGTATTTTTGTCCCGCAGCAGCTGCATGAATCCCCTAAGTGCAGTAAGCGGGTTACGAATCTCGTGCGCGACGCCCGCCGCAAGCTCGCCGGCTATCGACAGCTTGTCCGATCTGCGAATCATTTCTTCCGTTTTCTTGCGCTCCGTCAAATCTCTTATGACGATCTGTACGATGGGGCGTCTCGAATCCCGATGCATGCATACGGACGATACTTCAACGTCGACAAGCTCGCCGTCCGCGCATTTCAGCTTCATCTCGGCGAAATCCATATAATCGTCGATCTGAACGACTTGTGCCATGCGTTCCAAAATAAGCGGATAATCGTTCGGACTAAAATAATTCAGGATCGGTTCGCCGACGAAGTCCTCCATAGTCGTTCCCCTAAGCAGTTTGATTCCCATGTCGTTCACGAAAATGATAATTCCGTCTTGATGCAGCATGATCGGTTCCGGAGATAACATCAATACCCGGCTGAATTCTCTCTCCCTGTCCGCCAACTCCGACTCCGCTTTTTTGCTGTCCGTCATATCCCTGCACAATAATTGCACCGAACGCACGCCTTGGAAATCGATAGGAACGGCGATGCTTTCCACGTAAATGATTTCGCCGTCCAATCGAATCAACCGTTCCTCCGCCCGCTCGGGTAACGCACCTTCCTTCAATTGGCCATAGATGTCTTCGGGCAGCTTGCCCAAGTCGTCAGGATGCAAAAAGCGCGATATATTTTGGCCGATCAATTGCTCCGGGCGCTCAGCCCCGATTAGCCTAACCGCGGCCGGATTGGCGAAGACGATCACGCAATCCTGATAAACGACGATCGGCTCGGGCGAACACTCCACGAGAACCCGGTATCGCTCCTCGCTCTCTCTGAGCTTCTCCTCCGCCATTTTCTTATCCGAAATATCCCTTTCGATGACGACGACCGCAATCAGTTGTCCGTCCCCGTCATGAACGGGAGACAGCGAGACGTCGGAGATGAAATAACTACCGTCCTTTTTGCGTTTCTTCGCTTCCATGACCGTAACTTCTTCGCCGCCGACGATCCGTTCGAATACTTTGGTTGCCTCTATTAGTTCTTCCGGCGTTAGCGGCATCCGATTGCCTATAATTTCATCCCTCGTCCAGCCGTGCAGTTCTTCGAACTTCTTGTTTATCTCCATTATGATCCCATTCGTATCGATAACATATACCGCATCCGAGGTGAGGTTGAGAAAGGAGTTAAGGATAAGCAGCTTATTGTGTACTTCCGACATTAGATTCGAACTCACGGTCATCACCCACGGCTTAGAGTAAGTTATTAGTATAAAAATACCATTTATTACTCGTATTTCACAATAATAGCATTGCTGATCTGCCGTCCGGGAACCGTTAAATATTTGCCTTCAACATATAATCCGCTAGATGCGCCCCCGTCCAGGTTCATTGCCTGATATGCGCCCGCTTGTTTCATGATTTCCGCCAACTGGGGAATCGTCGCGCCTCCTAACGTGATAAGAATGAGTTTATGATCCCGGGTAATCCCGACCGCGCTGCGAGCTCCTCCGCCCGTCAGTATTTTCGGATCCTTGAACCCTTCCTCGACGACGTTAAGACTGACTTTCCCGTCCTTCACCAATCTCGGTCCGGCCTGCACTGCTCCTTCCAAGACGAACTCTTTATAACGCTCCCTGTAATCCGTGCCTGCGACGAGTTTCACGAGGTTGTTCTTGTCGAACGTAAAAATCGTACGACGGTCGCTTAAGTCCTTGAGCTTCTGCTCGCCCCCGCTGATGACGTTTCCGTAGGGGTTTTTGATATCCGATTCGGTATAGGCGTTGAAGAAGCTTCCATTAATGGCGACTGCCGCGCCGTTCTTCTTAGCCATTTGGTTCAAATCATCGACTTTGCCTATTTCATTATGGGCAAGGGCTACGCCTAGTCTGATTTTCGGATGCAGAAGCGAAATCGTCACCATGTTGGCGCTAAAGGACTGGCGACCGACTTTGAAGGTCCTCTTCTCGCTTAGAATAGGTTTGCCTTTGCTTGGATCGACTGTCTGTTTAATAACGGGCAACTCCGCGATTTGTTCGCCTGCGATTACGCTTACCGATGCCGTATCGCCGTTCCACTCGCGTTTCAAATTCAGCTTCTCCGTCACGAAACGAAGCGGCACGTATTTGACGCCTCGAATCGAGTAAGGAAGTTCCGTCAGTTCGACAAGTTCGCCATTAACGTAGGCTTCTTTTTTCCCGATGGTTAAGATTAGCTTGGTTTGTCCGAGCTCCAAATCTATTCGTTGTTCCGAAGGGTTCCACTTCACATTGACTCCGATATCGTTTAACGCGGAGGTCGGTACGAAGAGCGATCCCGTCTTCGGAACCTGATAACCGAACAGCTTAGGTACGGAAGAAGCCGCGCTCGTCGAGACAAAGCATAAGCAGGAGACAAGTATGAGGGAGAAGATTTTTTTCATAAACGCAAAACTCCTTGTTATCTAGTTGTAAACGCACCTACCTTTTATCGGATACATAGGAAAGCGAAGTAACATTTAAAATAGAAAAACCCCGGCGCTCGGCAGAGCGGCCGGAGTCGGCCTTTAATATGGCGAATGGGAATGCTTGGAGATAATAGAGTCCAGAATGTCCGCCACCCTGGAATACCCTGCGTTCAAATCGTTCGAGTTCAACGATACCCGAACGAAGCTTTCATCTACGTCCATCGATTCGGCAAGCCTTCCCAGCCAACCCGACGCCTTGCGGTCGATCTGCAGAAGAAGGTCTACGCCGTCCGGGCGAACGTTCAGGAATACGACTTCCAGTTCGTCAAGCTTGCCGCGGTAACGGCCTCCCGTCGGCACCCATTCTTGCTCTTGGATGAATGGCAGAGCCGCCCGCATCCTCGGCGCATACAGAGATTCGATATTTTTGAGCCGGAATCCTAAGCTGTCTACGGCATCCATTACGGTCTTCTGGAATACGGAGGGCGTTACCTGAATGTGGTCCGCATCGGTTGGATCCACCGCGGATTGAATGTCCGCATCCGTTTTGATCCAGACGGGACTTCGTCCGATCGTAAGCGGCGTATTGCCGGGCAACGTGATGGAGAAAGGAATTTCCTTGAACTCTTGAACGCCGATCGATTGCGGCTGGAATACTTGAAAGCGAGCGACTTCTCCGTTCTTATTAAATTTCGAGTCGTCTATCTCTTGGATGTACGTCGTCATTACAGTAAGGTTGATGCCATCGATTTGCTGTTCGACGGATCCGCCTTGGATGCGGATGATCCCGCGAATGACTTCTCCTGGACAATAAGATGATTTCTCGAGCACGGTATCCACTTTCGTCGATCCGATCCCGACACTGGCTAACATTCTTCCGAAAAATGACATCCTCTACATCCCGACCCCTCACAAAAAATGGTAAGCACGCTAGGATATACGTAAGATTCTGACAAAGGATTCACTATTCGAAATAGCTCATGGGGGAACGGTCTATAAAGAGAGTTGCGACATTGGCGCAACTCTCTTTCGCTGACTAAATATAGTGGAATACCGGCTCCACGGGATAGAATTCGACAAGGAAGCCGGGGAATAAGACTCCGAGCCGTTCAGCCAGCAGCTTCATCCCCGGCTGTTCGCTTTCCAAATGGCCGAGCACGAGCAGAGCTTTGCGCCGCGACATATGGATGGCGTCTCGCACATATTCCGGGGTCTCCCATTCCGGCCCTTCTCCGTATAAAACCAAGTCTAAATTATGCCGTTCGAACAAGGGGATCGCAAGCTCGCCTCCCCCTCGATATCCTGCGAGTATCCCGATTCTCTCGCAATTCATCGATGAGTTTCCTGAGGAGCGAAGCACGCCGATACCGAGCTTGTTTTTGACATGCTCGGCGATCTCCCCGACGGTATAAGGAGGAAGGGTGACGATGGTAGCGTGAGGAAGATGCTCCGTTACGAATGCATGCCACCCCAGTTCCAGGATTAATCCCTCTATAATCCCATCCGGTTGATAACGATGCAGGCCATCGTGAAATCGATAGATGGCGAGCCCGCTTCGATCGATAAATTGTTTTTTGGCGACGTATACCGGTTCATTGGCCAGCAACGTTTCCGTGGAGTCGAAATGGCTATAAAACGTGCCTTCGTGAGTAATAATCAAATTGATGCCGCTGCGGTGAGCCTTCTCCAAAACTTGCCGCGTCGCCATGAACGCGACGGCGATTCCCGTGACTACCGTCGTCGGATTGCCGGCGATTAATCGGTCAACGCTGTTCTTGATTGCGCCGACGGGCGCGGTTAGCGCGTCGATGACATCCTGTATCGTGATCGCTATGTGAACCACCAGCCATTCCTATAAGATAACAATCGCGGTTTCTGTCGCACAATACTCTCTGATCGGAAGCAAGCAATTCGCTTACCGTCACGAGCCGATAACCTCTCTCCTCGACTATTCGAAGAAGCCGCCCGAAAGCTTGGAGCGTCTGCGTTCGATCCCCCGTTATAATCCAGATAAGGAGGCCGGAACGTAAGCGGTCTTTTCCCCGTCAACTTATGAATCAAAGCGTCTGTTCTCTTGAGCTCCATTCTGCATTCATCGGGGCTTATGCGCGTAAGATACGGATGGCTGTGCGTATGGTTGCCGATCTCGTGCCCCTGTTCGGCGACGGCTTTGACCACTTCGGGGTTGGCTTGCATTTGTGGCCTTTCAAATCGCAAAGAGCCCCTGGATTACCGGGAACTCCAACACTCTACCGATGTGCGCTCATTGATCCGCGAACCAAATCCGGTAACGTCCGCTCAGCGCCAATAAGCTAAACATGTAAAGACAATTGTCGTAATAGCGTCTATCGCCCGTGCGTACGGGAGTATTCCAGAATAGCTCGACGCTCGGCTTTGCGAATGGACCTTCGGGATAGGCTAGCGATGCCATCGCGTTCGCAGCGACGAGTCCGACCGGATGGAGCGACTTCTCCTCGAACGGCATGCCCGAGACCGAATACCGCCGATAATCGTCAGGGTGCTTATCCGCGAAGAAAGCTTGAATATTCCCGGCTTCCCGCCGCATCCACTCGTTTGTGCCGAACCATTCGGCATCCAACCCCATGTTGGCGGCAACCCGATAAGAATCGCTGAAAAAATGTCCGAATCCTCGTTCATCGTTAGGCGTTCCATCGTAATACGCGTACTCCGGAGCCAGTCCGGTCTCCGGATGGCATGCCAGTTTCAAGTACTCTCTGCTCGCCGTCGCGGCTTCCTGCCAGAACGAATGATCCTCCTCATTCGACCAGAGGGCGAATAGCTCGTAGAAAGCCGGAAGGTGATAGGAGGGATCGGTATATTCGCAATTCGGGATGAATTTAATCAGTTTGTTATGCCGGTTCCACATCGCGTGACCGATCCCGTTCTCGCCCTTATGGATACAGACGCGCAACAGCTCCCGTGCCTTCGCGCCGTAATCAAGTGGCGGCGCACCGTCTCCCCATCTATGCGAAGCAAACAATAGCGCTAGCGCGAAATACTCTTCTCCGTCGGGCGCGGGGCCATGCGCGCGTTTCGAGCCGTCCGTATTGCAAGACCAAGCGAAGTACCCCGCGTTCTCTCCGGTGGACATAAACATATGCTTATACGTCCATCTCCAGAGCCGGTCGAAAACTTCCTTACGGTCAAGCTGTACGGCCATCATCATCCCGTAGGACATGCCTTCCGTCCGGACGTCGTTGTTCCCGGTGTCCAGCATGTAGCCCATGTCTTCGCCGGCAGGATAATAGATTCTCGTGGCCTCGTGCTCTCCGAACAAGAGCTGCCAGGTCTGCTCCACTCTTGCGGCGATATCGTTTTCGTTATACCCGTATTCCTGCAGAAGGTTGCGATAAGTGCCGGTACGATAAGCTCCCTTTTGCCCGTTGTCCCTCATTAACCTTTCACGCCCCCGACCGTCAAGCCTTTGACGAAGTACTTCTGCAAGAACGGATAGACGATGATCATCGGCACGGAGGCTACGATCGTCATCGTTGCGCGGATCGACAAAGGCGTCACCGTGATCGACGATGAGCTCGATGAGATCGCAAACGCGCTTTCCGCGCTTAAGGCCACGCTCGAATTTTGCAGTTTTTTCTGAAGCTCATATTGCAGCGTGCTGAGATCGATATTGGACGAGTTGTACAAATATACGTCAAACCATGAGTTCCATTGATAAACGGCTGTGAACAAAGCAACGGTCGCAAGTACGGGAAGGCAGAGCGGCATCACGATGCTGATAAACGATCTAAAGTCGCCCGCTCCGTCTATTCTTGCGGACTCGATCAAGCTTTCCGGCAATTGTTCGATAAAGGAACGAATGACGATCAAGTTAAATACGCCGATAATTCCGGGCCAAATATAAACCCAGAAGCTATTGATCAATCCCAAATCCCGAATAAGCAAGTAAATCGGAATCAGTCCGCCGTTAACGTAAAGCGTAATAATAAAGGCGAGCGTGACGAATTTACGCAGGACGTATTCTTGCCGGCTGAGCGTGTAAGCGACCATTGCCGAACAGAAAACCGTAACGATCGTGCCGATAACGGTACGAAGGATCGAAATCAGCGTCGCATTGAAAATCTCGGAATCCTTGAACAATTGCCTATAGTTCTCCCACGTGAACTCGCGAGGCAAAAGGTAGATCCCCCCCTTTATCGAATCGGCTGCGGAGTTTAACGAAACGGCGAGCGTATTAATAAACGGGTACAAGGTAACGATCATGAGCAAGGTAAGAAACGTATAATTGCATATATCGAATATTTTATCGCCTAGAGAAGAGTCTCGGGTCGATAACCTTCTTGGCTTTGATGCGCTCGTCAAGTTTGCCATGTTGAAACCCTCCTTACATCTGATCTGTTGAGCGAAGCTCAAGACCGCTCATCGGTTAGAACAATCTGTCTTGTCCCATGCGTTTCGCGATATGATTCGCCGAGAAAAGAAGAACGAAGCTGACTACCGTCTTAAACATGCCTGCCGCAGTCGCAAGCGGGAAGTTGAATTGCTCGAGTCCGTATTTCAGGACGAATATGTCAATGTTTTCGGAATAGTCGACGTTCATGCCGTTGCCGAGCAAATATTGAGGTTCGAATCCCGATTCCATCAAGTTTCCGATATTCAAGATTAACAGTACGATAATAACCGGTCTAATGCCTGGCAGCGTAATATGCCATATCCGTTTCAACCGGCCCGCTCCATCCATTTCCGCCGCTTCATACTGCGCCGGATCGATGGACGTGATCGCTGCCAAATAGACGATCGTATTCCATCCTACATCTTTCCACACCGTACCTGCGCCGAATATTCCCCAGAACCATTCTGCTTTGCCGAGGAATAAAATTTCCTCGCCTTTATCAATGAAGCCGAACCATTTCATCAAGTCGTTTATGACCCCGTCCGGAGCCAGCGTCGTTTGAATAATGCCCGCGGCGACAACCCACGAAATAAAATGCGGCATATAACTGACTGTTTGCACGATGCGTTTAAACGCGAGTTTGCGAACCTCGTTGAGAAGCAGCGCCAGCGTAATGGCGGTAACGAAGCTAAGCACCAGATTAATTGTGCTCATCGCAATTGTATTTCTCAAGACAAGCATAAATTTATCATCTTCAAATAAAAACCGGAAATGCTCCCATCCGACCCATTTTTGCTCGCTGAATTTTACGCCCGGCTGATAATCTTGGAAAGCGATCGTCCAGCCCCACAACGGCACGTATTTAAAGACAAACAGCCAGATGAGAAAAGGAACGGACATCAATACCAAAACCCGTTGTTGAACAAGTTTCTTGAATAACGACTTCAGCCCCGTCGGTTTTTGCTCCAACGCCGGAGGCGATGTTGTGAGCGCGGCTTTATTCTCCATATTTCTCTCTCCTTCTGTCGGGCTAAAGAAACAGGAAGGAAAGGCCGGACTTGAGCGCGGTTCAGCACGTTCAGCCGGCCTTTCGCCTATTTCCTATAAGTTAAAGCCGCTTACTTTGAGATATCCACGATTTTCTTAACTTGTTCCGTGGTCCACTTCTCATAGCCGGCCGTATCCAGCTTGCTGAACTCCTTGATGTATCCGTCCCAATTTTTGTCGAAATCGGCCGAATCTCCGAGAACGATTTTCGGGAAGTACTTCTTAGTGAGTTCCTCTTTCTTGATCTCCCACATTTTCTCAGGCGAGCTTTGATCTTTCGGAATACTCCAAGCCGGGAACCAAGGACGGTCTTCCGGTTTGTCGAAAATCTCGGCATACGTTTTAATGCCGTATTTTCCTAGAATCTCTTTGTCCGCATCCGTCAATCTCAATTCGAATACTTCAGGCTGGAAGCGAACCGACCGCGGATTGCCGTCGGAGAACGTGGACGTCTGATTGTATTGCGGCCAGTCGAAATCGTAATATTTGAAGCCGAATTTCTCGTTGAATTGTTCGTCGATTTTGGCGATCATCTCCGGCGTACGGTAGAAGCGGCCTTGGTCGTTGACTTCGTACGTTTCGCCTTTGACGCCCCAGTTGACCAGAATTTGGTTTTCTTCTTTTAACATGTTGTCGAAGTACTTAATGATACGAACCGGATCTTTCGCGCTTTTCGTGATGCCTATACCGCGGTTACTTGTCCATCCCGGAGGATCCAAGTATTGGTCTTTCGTTCCGTCGAACGTGACCGCCAGAGGGAAGTAAACGTAATCGTCTTGCGCCGGATCTTTTCTCGCCGCGTCTTCCAAAACTAAGCGCGCGGTTTGCGATTGCCAGCCGTAATCGAAGAAGCCTACGACTTTTTTGGAAGACAGCTTCGCGATATACTGATCGTAGTTGTCTACGAAGGAGGATTTGTCGAACAAGCCTTTGGCGTTCAGATCGTTTAGCGTTTTCAGCCAACGTTTCGTATAGTCGGAACCCGAATAATCCTTAGCTTCAAGCGTATTCACGTCAATAGTGACGTTGCCGTCGTTCGGATAACCTGCCAAGTGCATCGGCTGGTTGGCAAGCGCGAAGAATCTCCAGTCATGCGTCAGAGAAAGGAAGCCCGTCAGATCTTCGTCTTTGTGCTTGGCGACGAAGTCTTCGATCAACTTGTTGTATTCGTCCAATGTTTTGATTTTCGGATAGCCCGCTTCCTTCAACACGCGGCGTTGCACCCAGTAAGCGCCTTGGTTGATCTCCGGATCCGGGAAGTATTCCCCGACCTGTGCGGAGAACGGGAGGAAAAGGATTTTGCCGCCGTAATCCGCTCTCATACGCTCGAAATAGGGGCCGTATACGCGTTTAATATTCGGGCCGTATTGTTCGATTAGGTCATCCAGCGGGATAAACGCGTTAGCTTTGATCACTGCCTCGATCGCTTTGTCCGGAAGCAAGACGTCCGGATACTGATCGGATGCGATCATCGTACCGATTTTCGCTTCCAGATCGCCGACCAAATGTTCGATTTTGAAGTTGACGCCGGTCTGATCCTCGAGGATTTTACCGATATTCGTCTCGTTCGTGTTGATGTCCTTCGCTTCGGCAACGCCTTTGAAGAGAGAGAACGTGACTTTCTCAAGCGGTTCCTCCGATGCTGCAGCGCTTTCCGATGCTGCAGGACTGCTGCCGGCTGCCGCGCTTGGCGACGCTTTGTCGTTACCGTTGTTGCCGTTATTGCCATTGGAACAGGCAGCTGCGGTGAACACCATAACGGCGGCCAAGCAGGCAAATAATAGTTTCTTTGCCACGAAATTCGAGCCCCTTTCAAATATACTATGTTTTTTTGTAAGCACTTTCAGTATAGAAGCATTCAGGGGCTTTGTTTACCCGATAAACTATAGTTCATACTTCGAAAATCATATATGTCCGAATTGGAACCCATCATTCGATCGGAATCAGCAGCCTAATATATGTCCCTTGGCCAATAGCGCTGTCGATAATAAGACGGAAACGATCGCCGTATATCAGTTTCAGACGATAAATAACATTTTGTACTCCGATTCGTTCCCCGATCGCTTCCTCGCTCTCCAGGTAACCGTAAAACCGTTTCACTTTCTCTTCGTCCATGCCGACCCCGTTGTCCAGGATTGCGAATACCATGGAATCTTCTTCCCGTTCGACATGAATATCGATTCTGCCTCCGTGCTTGAGCCGCTCGATTCCGTGGATGCAGGCATTTTCCACGAACGGGAGGAACATCATCTTCGGTACGATGCATTTTTTGGCGGAAGGATCGATATGGATCCGATAGTCAAGCCGATCCTCGAACCTATACTTCTGGATTTCCAGGAAACAAAGAATGAATTCCATTTCATCGTCGACCGTCACCCGATCCTTGCTCCAGGTCAACGACGTTCGAAAGATTTTGGCCATATTGGCGATGATTCTCGCCGTTTCGGTTTCGTCCTTGATCACGCTGCGCATCCGGATCGTCTCGAGCGCATTGAACAGAAAATGCGGGTTGATCTGGCTTTGAAGCGCATTCAATTGCGCTTTCCGGCGTTCGAGCTCGAGCGATTTTTTCTGGATATCGGCGACGTACACGTCGTCGATCAACGCTTTCACCTGCAGCGTCATCCGGTTGAACTCGCTCGTTAATTGTCCGATTTCATCGTGATATTCGGCTTCCTTGATCGTGTCGAAATTTTGGTTTTTGACTTTTTTCATATGCCTGAGAATGCGCACTAACCGGACATTCATCGATCCGGTAATCCATAGGATGATCAAGGTCGGAAGGATGATGTCGATGCAGGCCAAATAGATGACGAAATCCCGAGATTCCCGCACTGCCTTCAGCACCTCCTCATCCGAGATCGTGCCGATGATGCGCCAACCTTCCAAATAATTCACGTACTGGTATTTCGTCTCGACTTCGATCACGTTCGACGGGAATTCAAGGGACTGATAGGAAGTCGGTTCTCTTCTCCAATCGACTTGAGGATCGGTCGTATATTCGATTTGTCCTTTCTCGTTAATTAAATAAATATTTCCTTGCAGGTTAAGATTTCGAAATACCTGATTGATCGACGATGTTTTCATTTCGATTTTCATTATTTTGTTCCATTTGTTTTGCGTACTGAAGTAGTCTAATTTTTGAACGATGCTGAACGTATCCCGGACGTCAACCTGGGGGTACGAGTCTTCCTTCGCCGTCCGAACGAAGATAGTATGGGACGATTTATTGGTTTCGAGCGACCGGTACCAAACCGATTGCTTGACTTCATCCGTCAGGTAGCCGATGCCGCCCGAGTGCAGCATGGTGGGATTGTCGACATAGATCTTGATATTTTGAACCGAGGTAAACACGGGAGTATAGCTGTTTAAGATTCTTCTAAAATACGAATCGTAGGCTTCTACGTAATCGGCCGACGTTCCATATTCGTTTTCCAGCAACTGATTCAAGTTATAGTCCGTGTAGAACACCGAAGAGACGCTTGCGGCGTCGTTGATTTTGGTGCTGAATTCGTTTTTGATCTGTTCAACGGTACGCGAAATGTCCTTCATCCGCTGATTTTTGACATTCACGGTCGTCATATGATATAGAATGAGATTCGTCAATACGATAGGTACGAGAACGCAAACGATATAAACGATCAGCATCTTGTTCCGCAAGCGGACGTTGTTGAGATTCAGACTCAGCTTCACAAGGAAAGTCCCCTTTGTCAGAAGTAACGTTACAGCAGCTTATTGCGGTACTCGCTGGGCGTCATATGCTCGATCTTCTCGAATTGGGTGACAAAATAATCCGCGCTGCTAAAGCCGACCTTCTCGGCTACTTCGTAAATGCGAATATCCGACGACTGCCGCAGCAGCTTCTTGGCTTCGTTTACTCGTATTTGCAGTAAAAAATCATTGAAATAAACGCCATAAGTCTTTTTGAACAACTGCCCGAGATAGACCG
Organism: Cohnella cholangitidis; assembly: GCF_014107495.1. Classification (GTDB taxonomy): domain Bacteria; phylum Bacillota; class Bacilli; order Paenibacillales; family Paenibacillaceae; genus Cohnella; species Cohnella cholangitidis. The sequence continues at coordinate 4,538,242 of NZ_CP041969.1, read as the reverse complement.
GATTGATGAAAAAACGCGCGGCAATACTCTTCAGGCTGATGTTGCTCGAATAATTCGTCTCGATGTAGCTGCGGATTTTCTGTATGCCGCCCTTCCCTTGTTCCTTTCTCAGCTCCGCGATACATCGCTGACTCTCTTCGATGAACTCGGAGAACAGTCTTTTCAGCTCGCCGATCGACAGGTTCAGGTCGTGCCAACCGATGATCGGCGCCAAGGATACGAGCGACCGTTCGTCCCCGTCCATGCCGCGAATAGTTTTGGTAACGCCGAGTACGCACTGATGAATGCTCATTTTAACGGATTCGGGAGCATACCGTTTCTCGCGGAAATCGCGGAACAATGCGCCCACGGTCGCTTGCACCGCTTCAGACTGCAATTCTTCGATTTGCTCGATAAACCGATTGAACTCGTCACGATCGATGCCGACGTAATTCAGCCCCTCCGTGCGCACCTTGTCATAGATGATGATGCGGCTGTCGTCATAGACATATTTGTACAACAGCGCTTCCTTGGCGGTCGCGTACGATTGTCGAATGTCTGACAGACAATGGACCGGGGAACCGGTATAGAGAAAAACGCCATCGCCGGCCTCGACGGAAAGCTCTCGACGGAACCTCGCGGCGAACAGTTCGATATCCCCTTCGAACGGCTCCAAAGCGCATTCGGGCACGAGGATGCCTATCCGATTGCGGTGCTCGTGCAGGCAGATCGGCCGATCGCCAGGGTCACGCGGCCCAGTGCCAGCTGAACGAGCTCCTTGAACCGAGCTTGCGACACTTGTTCGCTGGTCGGCCGCCACTGATGGTTGTCGTTCAGTTCCGCGAACATATAGAATAAACGATCGTGTGGCCGAAGCATCAAGCGCCGCTCCCATTCGGCAACGAAAGCGTCGTCCGCCTCGCCGAGAATGAGGGATTCGATCATAGCGCCGGTCAACAGCCGTTCGTTTCGTAAATGCTTCTCACGTTCCCGCTTAAGCCTTTCGTTTAGTTTGAGAAGAGTATGGGTAAATTCGAGCTCGTCGATCGGCTTAAGAATGAAATCGTGAACGCCGTATCGGACCGCTTGCTGAGCGTATTTGAAATCGTTGTAGCCGCTTATGATGATGAACGCCGGTCTAGCGTCTTTTTCCTCGACGATGCGCCGAATAAGCTCTAAACCATCGAGTACGGGCATTCTAATATCGGTTATAACCAGATCCGGCCGAACGCGCCCGATGAGCTCTAGGGCATCCTCGCCGTTATCGGCTTCATCCACTATTCGAAATCCGCAAGCCTCCCAATCGATCAGCTTCTTCAAGCCTTTGCGGGTAAATACTTCGTCGTCAACTAGGATGGCACTATGAAAGTGCATCAATCTTCCCTCCCGTTCGGTGGGTACAATCCGATTTACAAAGGGGCTGCCCCATAAGATCTTTTCCAAGACCAATTGAGGCAGCCCCTTCTTCACTTTCTCTCTTCTTGCTTTACTCCTCCAGCCATAGCACGCTGGTCACGCCCCGCGGATAATACTTGCTTCCGATAATCTCTCCCGAGAGAATTTGATCGCTCCAGCTCCAGTATGACAACTCTGGATGCGTCAGCCATCCGACATGCGCCGCATCGGCTTTAGCGCCGGAATCGCCTAAGGTGACGCCCATGATCTGGCGGGCGATAAACTGGCACAAATAGATTTTGCTAAGCCATGAATTGTTGCTGGTCGAAGAAAGCTTCCATCCTCCGTCTTCGAATAAGCAAACGCCGGGGACGAGAACCGTATCCAAATGGGTTCTCAAAGCATGCAGGTAATCTCCGAAACGGCCGGCCGGGTCGAGAGCTTCCAGGCACCCCGTCGTATAAGGGAAAATAAGCCCTTCGATCGCGGGAATAATGCGGGAATCGTTCCCTTCCCCGATCACCGCGGGAATATAGCCGTTGTCCGTCAATTGAGAAGCAAGAGTTGCCGCGCAACGCTCCGCTTGGCGGCCGGCTTCCTCGGCAAGCTCCTTGAAGTCGCGTTCGATGAACAGCTTTTCCAAAGCTACGTATGCTGCCCAGCATTTTCCGGCCATATAGATGTTGTTCCTGGATTGGCCCAAGGAGACGTCAAGGCTGTCGTACGTCGTAATCTCGGCGCGCCCATCGTGCGGGAGCTGTCCAAGCTCATTAACCCGTTGCGTTTATCCGGTTCGGGGTGATCTCGGTTCAGCATGCTTTGGAAGCAGGCTTCGAGCAGCTCCCAGCGATCGCCGAGCCACTGCTCGTCGCGGGTTTGTTCGACGTACACTGCCGCGCATAGAATCCAGTTCACCAATTGCTCATGCGTCATATGCGAGAAACAGTCGTCGATTCCGAACATTTCGTAGGAAGAATAAGAAGGTCTGGAAAATACGTTTCCGACGCCCATGTCGTGAGTAAAGCTGAGCCCTCCGGGATGCAGTTTCTCGTCTCCCGGGAACCGAACCTCGTCGGTATAACTGTACCTGTACACGAATTGATCCAGCACGTTCTTGACCGTCCAAGGGTTCATCTTCATCTCGAAGAACAATTGATCGACCGTCAGGTCAAACGTATTCATCATCCGGTATTCGCCTTCGTTGACGACCCATACCGGCTTGCCGTTCTTATCGGCCAGCAATTGGGAGTTTCCGTAGTAGCTGCGGAAAGCGTGGCGCATCATGAATTTTTGGTCTTCGCTGAGATTAGCCTCCGCGATTTGATCATCCGAACGCACGCAAGCTTCCGTTAGCTTATCGAATCGAGACAAGGCGTATTGCGCGACATCCTCGATATCGGAGAACAACCGCGTATAATAATAACTCGTCTCCAAACCTGCCGTCGCAACGCCGCCGCGATAGAAACAAATAGCAAAACGCGTCGTCTTGACCTCCCCCGCCGGTACGTCCACGACGACGGTTCCGGTCATTCCGAGACCGAACGTCCAGTTTTCTTTGAGTGCGGCTCCCAGTATTCTTTCCATGCTGAAACCTAAAGCGGAAGTCGCCGCCGGATCGTCCGTCGCGATCGCGGTAAGCAAGCCTTGTCCGAACCCGGTCAGCTTGCCGTCGGTCGTGTCATCCAATCTCCGCATGTTCGAGTAGGGATCGTTGCCCTGGTAGCCGAAAAAAGCTTTACGGCTTTTCGTGCCGGATCGGTTATCGATCGTCAGCTCGGCGAAGACCGCAGGAAGCAAGGCATCCTTGAGTTCCTCATCGGTTGCCGCGACAGGATCGGGTACCGGGCGAACCGGAGAGTACACGCGAAAAGTCAGATCGCCGGCCTGCCAAGTATCCGTGCCGAGCAGGAACTCGCGTTGGATTTCCTCGTCGGAGAACGGGATAATCCGTACGTCGTCCTTGTTGTCGACCGTCTCCTTCTCTACATCGTACCTCTTGCTCTCGTCGATAGCCTTCGCGAAAAACGGAAGAGTTTTATAGCGTTGCGTACCCGCTTCCGACTCTACTCCGATATAGATGTTCTGGTCCGCGGGTTTACCGAGCTCCAAGCCGAGTCCGCCCTTGGCTCCCCGAAAACCGAGAGTAAAGCTGGCGAACGCCCCGATCGGCGAATGGTGGGCGTTATAATATTTGTTCATCCTGTATGCACTCCCCATATGCGAAAAATACGTGCTTTCTCCCCAAATTAACATCACGAACCTCGTTGATCCATGCTCATTTCGCGCCTATTATTTACCCAAATCAAGCCGAGATCAGGTATAATAATAAAGCGGTTACATATAGGAAAGAAGGAATCCGCCATGGATAGCAGCATTCGCACGGGGCAGAAAAACAGCATAACGGAGCAATTTATTCCCGATCTTCGCTCCGCTCACCATATCTCCTTCCTGCACGTCAGGGAAGTGAATTCGGATTGGATTTACCCTTCCCACGAGCACAAGCAATACGAGATCAATTACGTGATGAAGGGCTGCCAGATTATCTCTATCAACGGAAAGTCCTATCGGCAGCAAGCCGGCGACTTCGTGTTGATCCGTCCGGGCGACATTCATTCCAGCAGCGTAGGGTCCGCGGAAGGTTTGACCTATTTGTGCTTGCATTTCGAACTGGACGACCGTCCGCTCTTGCACCTGTTCGGATCAACCCAGCTTTCGCTGATTCCCGGCACCTCCCCGGATGGCAAATCTCTTAAGCCGATACTCGAAGGGCTGGCCCGGTCGGTTACTGCCGAACAACGCTTCGACTTATCTGTACGAGCTCTCGTGCAAGCCTCCTTTTTTCAAATTCTCGCGCAGCTGTGCCTGACGCTGTCAGCCTCGACGGACAATCCGGACGACAAAAGGCTGCCCCATTCGGAGACAGCCTATCGTATCGAATCCTATATTCAGGCAGCGGCCAAACAGCCGGTCTATCACGGACATCCCGACCAGGACCGGCTGCTCGTCGGGCAGATTGCCCGGAAGCTCGGCATAAGCGAATCGCATTGCAATCGATTGTTCAAAAAAGTGTACGGCATCTCGCCCCGGCAGTACTTATCCCGCATGATTCAAGAAGAGGCCATGCGATTGCTGCGGGATACGACGTTAAGCATCGACCATATTTCCAATTTGCTCGGCTATACCGATATCGCCCACTTCAGCCGTCAATTCAAACGGTGGACCGGCGAATCCCCCCGCTCTTACCGGGATCGGCAGACGAGCCATCCATCGCTCTAGCCCGGTTGCAACCCGTCTGTCGTAGTTAGGCATGACCGTTCATTTCATGATCGTATGGGATAACCTCAAGCCACTGTACCCCTATCGCCTTTTCGGTGGCTTTGAGCTCGATGCGATGCAAGCCCGAAGCCGGATAAAATGGAATTTTCGTTCGTTTCGTTTCCCATGAGCCCTCGATTAGTTCTATCGTTTCGATCGGTTCACCGTCAATCGAGACCGAAATCCCCGCTCTTCCTTCAGGGGCGAATGCATGTATAGAGACCACGCAGCTTGAAATATCCGAGAAATCTCCGACTGTAAATTCATAAGCAAGCCAATCATCGGCGGCTAGTTGAACATACATAAGCTCTTCTGCTTTCCAAGGCTCTCCTTTGCCATGCTGGAAGTTAGGAGATTTCCTTGTTCCGTCGACGAATCGGATATCCGTGCCATCCTGACTCCGATATCCGATCGGGTCGTTGTTCCGGTTCTTGATCCCGTAGCTTACGCCCTCTCCTTGATAGCCATAGAAGATGGCCGGGATTCGCGCTTTAGGTCTGCGGAAGAGAGACAAAGCGACCTCCTGTTGATAAACGCATTCCTCGAAAGAAAGATTATGCAAATAGTCCCATAGGATGCGTTCGGAGGTCGCTTTATCCGGTTTACTCCCGCCATTTAAGTAATCGATCAGTTGTTGCCACCCGGAAGGGATAATGACTGAGCATGGGGAATTATCTTTGCCCATTTTCTTCCATGTCCAGAAGTTCCACGAGATGTCGTGATCCTCGAATAACCGGAAGGCTCCCGCATACCACTCTTTATTGTTCTCGCCGCCTTCTCCCATGTAAATCGGTACTTTCCATTCTTCCCGTTTATCCAAATAGGGCTGTATGCTCTCCGTATCCGGATTGTTCCAGTACTTATGGAATTGCAGCATCAGATTGTCGTCGAACCGATCATCGAATATGGACCAGTCCGTGGCCCAATGGGCACCTTCAAGAATAATGATATGACGGTCGTCTACTTCGCGGATGGCTCTCGTAATCTCCCGATACAGCGGCATTATTCGATCGTTATATGCGGAAAACCAATTAGGCAACGGCTCATTCAACAGATCGTAGCCCGCCACGATCCACTCGTCCTTATAACGCTCGGCCAACATTCTCCATAACTCTACGGTTATCCTCTGATTACGCTCGTCGAGAAACAATTCCGGTTGATCGTTCTCCGAATCGTCGATGTTCGTGCCCGTCTGTCCGCCGGGAGCGCCATGAAGATCGAGAATAACGTAAAGCCGATGCTCTCGGCACCAACCAATGACTCTATCTATCAATCCCAGATGCGTCTCGTTATATTGAACGGCTCCCGCATCTCCTTCTTCGATTAAGAATCTAGAGTTAATTGGGACTCGAACCGAATTGAATCCATCCTTAGCGATCTGTTTAATATCCTCTTCATTAATGTAGCGATCATAGTAGATTTCCCAGAATTGCTTAGCCTTCTCTTCCCCGACCAATTCCTTGATCATTCGTTCGATTCGGCGCGGGCGATCCCCTTGGTCCGGCAAAAGCCACATATACCCCTCCGGGAGCATCCAGCTGCCAAACCCGACGCCGCGAAGAAGGATCTCTCGTCCTTCTCCATTGGTCAATTTTGGGCCTGCGGCCTTAAGAAACCCTGTAACCTCATTTTGTCGCGACTGTGCCAACTTAGCTCACTCCTTCGTTCCGCTCACCCTTTGATCGCGCCTTCCGCGATCCCGTTGAGAATGTATTTTTGCAGGATTAAATAGAAAACGACGACCGGAAGCATGGCCAAAATCAAAGACGCCAAAATATTCGACCAATCATTGCTATACTCTCCGAATAGCATGTTCGTCGATAACAGCAGCGTGTAGCGGTCAGAGTCGGTCAACATTAACAACGGCAGCAGAAAATCATTCCATATCCACAACAAGTTCAAGATCGCGATGGTAGCCGTTACGGGAAGCAATAACGGAAAAATGACCGAATAGAAAAGCCTGAATTCTCCGCATCCATCGATGATTGCGGCTTCGTCCAAGTCCCGGGGAATGGATTTCACGAAGCCATGATATAAGAAGATAGCCATGGAAACGCCAAGTCCGATATAGATCATTCCCAAACCATAGATAGACCCTTGGATAGTCAATTCTTTAGATATTTTGACAAGGGTGATCATAATGGAGTGAAACGGAATTAACATGGATAAGATGAAAAGTCCGAATAAAATCGAGCTTAATCTGCCTTTCGTCCGTGAAAGCTTATATCCGGCCATCGAAGCGCACGCAATAATGCCAATCAACCCTACGGCGGCAATTTGAATCGTGTTCCCTAAACTCCGCATAAAATGAATTTTCTCGAAGGCGCTCGAATAATTCGCGAACTGAAACTTGGCGGGAAAAGATAGAATGTTCGTCAACATCTCGCTTTGCGTCTTCACCGAATTCAGAATTCCCATATAGATGGGAAACAGCATGACTATTGCTCCTAGAAGCAGGAAGAGAAAGATGAGAGCAGAGACGGCTATACCGCCTATCCTCGCTCGATTGGCATATCCGCTTTTAGTATTCACGCCTCCACCTCTCTTCTCTTCATGATCCACAATTGGATAACCGTAATGATTAAAACGATTAGAAATAAGATCATGGCTTTCGCGCTGGCATAACCATAACGATTGCTTTGACTAAAGGCTTCTTCGAAAATATTAAGCGCAATGACCTGCGTAGCCCGTCCAGGTCCGCCTCCCGTAAGAGCGAATACGGCTTCGAAAACTTTGAAAGAACTATTCAACGTCACGAACAGGCCGATGGTGACCGCCGGATAGATCATAGGAAGGGTAACATTTCGAAACGTCTGATAAGCATTAGCTCCATCGATCGCCGCCGCTTCTTTTAACTGTTGAGGTACGCCTTGCAGAGCGGCAATATAGATAACCATCAAGTACCCGACCCCGCTCCAAAGGGAGAGAATCAGGATGGTATAGAAAGATAGCCTCGGATCTCCGATCCAAGATTGGTCCAGAAAACCAAAGATCGTATGTTCTGCAATGTAAGGCAAAACCTTAGTAAAGATGAACATCCACATGAATCCGCCTATAATCAAGCTAATCATATTAGGCATAAAGAAGATCGTCCGGAACCAAACCTTGCTGCGTTTGCGCGATTCGATCAATACAGCCAACAAGATTGCCAAAAAATTAGACAGAATAACCATGAAAACAACGTATTTAAGGGTAAACCAGATGGAATCAAGAAAGAAACGATCCTCCGTGAGCGCTTCGATGTAATTGCCGAATCCTACCCTCTCATAGGTAGGATTCAAACCGTTCCAATCCGTTAAGCTGTACCACGCCCCCCCGATCGAGGGGGCGAGTACGAATACGGAATAGAACAGGAGGGCTGGAAAAACGAAGGCTATCAGGATGAGAGTTTTCTTCCTATTTCTTATTAAACTCATACCCTATCACTCCAATGCCGTTTATCCATCGCTCCGATTTACTTAGCTGCGGCCATCACTGCCGCTGCCCACGTTTTATCCATCGTTTTGATAAATTCCTCTTTCGTTAGCGACTTGGCATAATAGCTTTGCAGAAGCTTGGCTTGCTCATCCGTCACCCCGTTCGGAAGCGACAAATCCTGATAGGCCTGCCCATTGGCAACATAAGCCGAAGATTCCTCTACCCATGGACTCACCTTGAACTGGTGAACCGTTGAAATCGGATTGAATTTCAATTGCTCGAACAGCGCGGAGGAATCTTTCTCGTCCAGAATATAGTTAAGCAAATCAAGCGCAACTTCCTTGTTCTTGCTTGAAGGCGATAAGGCCAAAGATGTTGAGGTCGACAGGTTGATCATGGTGTCTTTAGCGTCGTTGCTTACCGGAAGCGCGGCAACGCCGATTTCAAATTCGGGATTTACCTTCAGAATCGCGTCCGCATTCCAAGGCCCTTGAACCCACATAGCCGATTTACCGTTAGCGAAATCCGCTGCCCCGGCTTCGTTGCCGACTTCAAAAGGTTTCTTGGTTCCATTCGCGTTGATCAGATCGATGATGTCGAAGATGGCTTCGACATCCTTATAGGAAGCTTGGCCGGCGTTCATCTTCTCGATCCAATCCGGATGTTTCGAGGATACGATGCCTCCGAGCGACTGCGCGGTCATTAATTGCGGTACCCATGACTCTTGGAAAGCAAGCTGAAAGGGAGCGATATCCGCCGATTTCAATTTCTCGATAACCGCCTTCATTTCGTCTAACGTATTAGGCGGCGTCAAACCATGATCCTTAAACATTTTCTTGTTGTACAAGTAGCCCCAAGTCGAACTTTCCAATGGCAGCACGACGACTTTACCGTCGTAAGTCACCGTTTTCTTAATCGGTTCGAATAAACTCTGTATGGCAGGTTGATCGGTTAGATCGCTTAAGTACCCGGCATTATAGTAAGTCGGGATATCATTCGCATGAATCGTGAACAAATCCGGCGCGTCGTTCGAAGCGAGACGGGTTTGCAGGATTTGTTTGGCTTGGTCGGCATTCGGCATTTCCGTTTTGATGGTTACGTCGATATTTTTCTCCGCCAACTCCTTCGCTTTGAACTGCTCGAAGTATTGTTCGAATTGATCCTTATACTGCGGATAACTCATAAATACATTTAACTCTACCTTTGTTGGCTTTGCCGGTTTTGCCTCGGAAGTACTCGTCTCCGAGCTTGCCGAAGACTGGCTGCCAGCAACCGGATCGGAGTTGCTATTGGCGTTTCCGCACCCGGCGACGACCAATAATAGCATAGCGGCGATAAGACTCAGGCTAACGATTTTCTTCATGGTTCTGCCCCCTCGTATTTAACTTACTTCTCCCTCATTATGGTGGAAGCGCTTTCCTATATCATTACAGGATATTAACGTCTTCTATTGCACTATATTGAGGTGGAGCATCCCGAGGCTATTCCTTTCCTTTGCGCAATTCCCCCGGTGCGAATCCATAATGCCTCTTAAATACGCGGTAGAAATAAGCAAGGTCCGTATACCCTGTCATCTCGGCTGCGTGCTTAATGGATAACTTATGTTCAACGATCAATTGTTTGGCCTTCTCCATCTTCTTTCGGATGATGTAATCGGTAACGGTATCACCGCTGAACGTTTTGAAGGAGCGGCTTAAATGTTCTTTGCTAATATAGAAGTAATCGGCGAGCGATTCCAGTGATAGGGTTTCTTTATAATTTCGATCGATAAAAGCAACGACTTCGTTCATATCTAATTTGCTTCTCTTCTGACGCGTTTCCTGCAAATCTTCTATCGCTTGAGCGAACATTCGCCCGATTCGTCCAATCGTCTCATTCGCGGATTGCCATGGGCTTTCCCCGGGTTGCTTCGGGTCAAGCTTGGTCTTCCATATTTCCCATTTTTGCTCCAACTCGCTAGTCGCCAAATAGTCTTCGAGCATCCGCATGAAATCGTGTCCGATTTCCCTCAGCCTGCTATCATCGAAGTTCTCGGAATCGAGAAAATGCCGCAACGCATTTAACGTCTGCGAGACCCCCGCGGCGTTAAGATCCAATAAATATCCGTAAACCAAGCTTCGATATTCCAGATATTCGTCCAATACATTCGAATCCGCCAATAGGAGGGGCTGCTTCCCCATCAGCGCGGAAACTTGCTCGGACTTTCGCAACCCGCGCACGCATTGCTCAAGCGCCTTATTAAGCTCATCCGGATCCACTGGCTTAAGCAAATAATCTTTAGCCTGGGAATGAATAGCTTGCTTCAAATAAACGAAATCGTCATACCCGCTCATCACGATGATTTGGAGTGAAGGATATCGTTCGTTCAACGTTTTCAAGAGCTCGACGCCGTCTATGCCCGGCATTCTCATGTCCGTTACGAGGATATCCGGAGTTAGCTCGTCTATCTTCCGCAAGCCTTCGGAACCGTCTTCCGCTTCTCCTACTACCGTCAATTGCAGCGAGTCCCATTCTCCTAGTTGCTTAATCACTTTTCTTGACCAGGGCTCGTCATCTATAATCATCACTTTATACATCTTTCGGCTCACCTTTCGCCTTTCTAGGCAACCTGAATAAAACGATTGTTCCCTCGCCTTTTTTACTATATATACGTATTCCGGAACGTTCGCCGAAATGGAGCTTCAATCGGGAATCGACGTTTTTCAACCCTATCCCTCTTCGTCTTCCGCTTGGTTCTTTTTCCGACTGGCCGGCATTGCTTTCGCTTCCCGAGCGCAAGTCTTTACGGATCGCGGCAAGCTTATCTTCCTCCAGACCGACGCCGCTATCCCAAACCGCGATCAATATGCGATTACGGATTCGTTTGATTCTTACTTCCACTAACCAGCTTCCCGATTTACTCTGCAAGCCATGCTCGAACGCGTTCTCCACGATCGGTTGCAAAGTGAATTTAGGAAGCCGACAATCCGACGAAGCCTCGTCATTTGCGACTATCACCCGACAGCGTCCGGCGAACCTTTGCTCTTGGATGAAAATGTAGTTCTGCATATGCTTCAGTTCATCGCCGAATAACGCTAAATCGCTTCCCGTGCTGATCGAATACCTCAGCAAATCTCCGATGACCCGAGTAACGCGATAAATTTCCGGAGCCTCTTTCTCTAAAGCCATCCCCCCTATTAAATGAAGGGTATTATTCAGAAAATGAGGATTAATCTGAGCTTGCAGCGTTCTAAGCTGGGAAGTCTTCATATCGATTTCTCTTTGGTACTCGACCTCGATCAGCTCTTTCATTCGCTGCATCATCGAATTATAACCATGCTCCAACAGTCCTATTTCATCGGTATTCTTAACCGACTTCAACTCAAAACTCTGAATCTCCGCCCTTCTCATCGTTCGGGCTAGACTAACGATGGGCTTGCTGATTCTCAGCGAGAACAGAATGGAAAGGATGACGGAAGCCGCGACGAACAAAAGGCCTATGACGATCCCCGCTTTTATCGTCGCTTGCGCGCTTTGATTGATGGTTTCAACCGGAATCGCTTTGATAATCGTCATTTTCCCTTTGCTGACCTTCTGCATGAAAAAATAAGATTTGCTTGTTTTCTGAAATCCCATCCCCGTCTCAGGCACATCCAGACTGCCGATCAAGGAAGACGCTTCTTCCGCACTTTTCCCATCGGTCGATCCGGACAACAGCTCCCCCTCGTCGTTAAGCAAGAAGACGGAACTGTCTTGTTCCGATTTAAGAATCATGCCTACTTCGTCCCACACCTTGCGGTTAATTCTAACGGAAAGACCTCCGAGCAGCTTGCGGTCTTCGAATCGGTTCATGCTATGAAAAGCATAGATCCCGTTAATCTCTTGTTTGAAATACATATTGACAGGAGTATCCGACATTCGGCTCCACGAACCGTCCCGGATATCCAGATAAGAAATCGAACCGCTGCTGGTAAAGTTAACGGTAATGGCTTTCTTATTCTCATGGATATACAAGGTGAAATCATCTATTTTTTTGGAATTGGCATAGAAGACTTGCTTAAGAGTATCGCTAATATATTTCTGCGTCGTAAATTGATCGCCGATATCGGAAGAATCTACCTTAGCCAAGCTGCTCATTAATTGCGTATTGATCTGTACAGTATAGAATAAGGTATCGATCTGCTGGATAAGCTCATTCAAATACTGATTCACCCATTCCATCCGCGACTCGTTAGCATTAATGATTTCCTGCTCTACGGAATGACGCGTGTTATTAGAAGCTAACCAGGTAACGGCAGCTACGGGTAAAGTCGTTAAACAAATCATCATGACCATCAGCTTGAATCGAATTCCGATTCTTCTCTTCATGGCTTGTCTTCATCTCGCTTCTCGTCTGCCGATTCATCCATACTCTTATCGTAGAGATAGCCGGAAAGGCTGTCAACGCGAGGCGCGGTTAAATCATCGCGAATTCGAAAAAGCAAAAGAAGACGATCGGCTATTTCGCCATCGTCTTCTTCTTGCTAAGCGTTACCGCTTACCTGCCCAATATTCGTCCAATACGTCTTGGACCTTCACGCTTTGCCCGTTCGAACGGAGAGTGCGTTCCATCGCTTCCATTAAGGCCAGCGTCGTAACGGCTTCCTCGATGTTCGGCTTTGGCGTGATGCCTTGATCGAGACATTCCGCGAAATATTCGATGTAATTCTGATATTCCCCCGCATGATGGCTGATGCCCTCGAACCGGAAGTAATAATCGTGCATGTCGTCCATCTTTTGAACCGCCGGCTCTTCGCCTTCGAAGTGCGTATGGTAGCGCAAGTTAGGATACTCGCCCCGCGTCGTTCCTTTCGTCCCCCGGATCGTGCAGCCTATCGCGGTCTCCGCCGCAAGGTCCAAGATCGGAAGCGTATAGCTGCCGGACACCGTAGCGATTCTTCCGCTCGAATCGCGGAGCAGGAACCTAACCGTGTCCCACGTCTCCAATCCGTAAGCCGCGTTGTTGGCGCTGCTGCGGCCGAAGCCCATGACTTCCGTAATGTCCGGAAGGTACCATCTGACCATATCAACGGCATGAATGACGAAATTGTACATCCAGCTGAAGCCCTTCTGCCGGCTCCATGCCTTCTCCAGAAACCATCTGGCATCTGTAATATAATAGGCCTCGACGGTCTCGACGTCTCCGTTCCGTCCCGCCTCGAAGTCTTGGCGCTGCAACTTCATCGGTTCGAAAAAACGCGAGCTTTGCCCTACGAATACGTGCTTGCCCGTCCGCTCTTGCGCTTCCATCAGTTCTTTCGCCCCTTCGAGGGAAGGAAGCAGCGGCTTCGTGCAAATCACATGCTTGCCCGCTTCGAGCGCTTGGCACACATGCCTGAAATGGAGCTGGTCCGGCGTGTAGATAGCGATGACGTCGATGTCCGGATCGGCCAGCATTTCTTGATAATCCGTCGTCCACTCGTGGAAATCGAATTCTTTCGCCCGATGCTCGCATAGCTCCTGGTTAAGGTCGCATACCTTAGCTAGCTTCCAACGGCTGCTGCTCAGCGCAGCGGACATAATGCTTCGTCCTTCTCCTAGTCCGACTACACCCATTCGATATGTTGTTGCTGCCATAGCCTTTCATCCTCTCTGCGTTCCCCTAGAAGTACGTTCTCTTAACCTTTAACCGAGCCCGACGTCATCCCGGAAATAATATATTTCTGGCCGAGCAAGTAAATCACGATAACCGGCAGCGTAGTCAGCACGATATCCGCGGACACAAGGTTCCAGCTCACTTGGAATTGACCGAAGAAGTTGTAGACCGCCAGCGTCATCGGCCATTTGGCCGAATCGTTCAAGTAATAAAGCGGCAGCACGAATTCGTTCCAAGCGTTCATGAAGTTCAGGACGCCTACGGTGGCGATTACCGGAGCAAGCAGCGGCAACACGATCGCGTAGAATAACCGGAACGGCGAGCAGCCGTCGACGATTCCCGCTTCGTCCAGCTCACGAGGCACCGATCCGATGTAGCCATGCATGAGAAATACGGTGAAAGGAAGCGACATAACCGTCAATAATACGATAATTCCGAACTGAGTATTGATGATGTGAGTAAACTGCATGACTTTCGTTAACGTAACGAAGTTGATCGGCATCGCTATTCCAAGCACGAGAAAGAAGTAAAAGAATCTGTTCAGCTTCGTCGGATTCCGGGAAAAAATATAAGCCGCGATAGAGGCCAAGGCGATACCGAGAACGGTTGACGTCGCGGAATAGAGCAAGCTGTTCAAGAAGGAAGTTATCAGCTTCCCTTGCTCGATAACGACGGAATAATTGCTCCATTCCCAGTTCGTCGGCAGACTCAGCTTCATCGGAGCCGCCTCCGTCTGCGTCTTGAACGAGTTTACGACGATGAGAAGCAGCGGCGTCAGCATCGTAAGACTGAGCACCCATGCCAATCCGTTGATCAGCAAGCTGCGGACATTCTTGTTCATGATTGTTCCTCCCCTTTGGTCATCAGGCGGATGACAAAGTAACCCGCGACGGTCATGAACAGGAACAACAAGGTAGAAAGCGCAGTGCCGACGCCGTAACGTCCCATCGAGAACTCCTTGAATATGGCCGTGTAGACCACGTCCGTCGCATAACCGGGACCGCCGTTCGTCAGAACGTAGACCGCTTCGAACACTTTCAAGCCGTACAGCAAGTTAAGTACCGTAGTAACGACAAGCGCGGGCATGAGCAACGGCAACGTTACGAATCTGAATTTATGCCAGATGTTCGCACCGTCGATGGCAGCTGCCTCATAATACGATTTGGATATCGATTGCAGGCCGGCGAGCAGGATGATCATAATGTATCCGACGCCCTTCCACGTATCGACGGCGATGATCGATTTGAACGCCCAGTTGACGTCGACCAGCCATTTCTGAGCCATAAAATCCAATCCGACGAAACGCAGCGTTTCGTTCAGAAGGCCGGTTGCCGGATTGAGTACCGACTTGAACACGAGACCGACGACGAGCATCGGGATAATCGCGGGCATGAACACCATAACCCGGTGAAAACCTTTCATCTTGATTCCTTCGTTTAACGCTATCGCAAATAGAAGGCCGAGCGCCGTCTTGAGCACGACGGTCGATACCGTGAAATTCAAAGTGTTGTAGACGTAGCTCATGTAATGCTCTCCCGAGGAGAACAAAGTCTTAAAGTTTTCCAAACCGATAAAATTGATTTCGTCCGAGTAGCTGTTCCAGTCCGTTAGCGAATAATAGAAGCCCATGATTCCCGGAATGACCAGAAACAAGGTATAAACGACAAGCGTCAGCAGCGTAAAGTAGAACGGGTACGTTTTGTTTCTCAACATGATGCTATCAACTCCGCATGCGGTTGGAAGCGGTGAATGCATGACCCTAATCCCGAGAGATGATGACAGGATTAGGGTCAGCCGGTTCCAACGCTATATTTTACTTGTTCCAGCCTTCGTCCTTAGCGATCTTAGCCATGTCGCTTCTGCGTTTGTCGATGCTCTTAAGAACATCTACGGGTTGCATAGCTCCGCCGAACATTCCGACGATGTCTTTACCCATATCCATCCATTGCGGGTTCACGTAATTTACGTAGTCTTGGATATCCGTTCCTTTAACCGGGTAAGTCTCGTGCAGTTTCTTCTGTTCGTCCGTATATTTGTCCTTGAGACCGGCGAAGTTTAAGTTGGAGAACGTTGGCGTATTGTCCAGCAAGTATTGAAGGTTGTCCGGTTCCGCCAAGAAACTCAAATATTGCTTCGCTTCCTCGATGTGTTTGCCGCCGGAGTACACGAATTTACTCGGACCGCCCGGATTGACGTAATAGAACTGGTTATCCGCGAGCGGGATGACGAAGAATCCGAAATCCGTCGCTTTCAGCTCGGGATTGATCTTCTCGATCTGCTGAGGAAGATCTTGCGTCATTAGAGCCATGGCGAATTTGCCAGTAGCCATCTGGTTAGCCGTATCCGCGAATGTATCGGAAAGCGCGTTATCCCCGAAGAAACCTAAATCGTACATTTCTTTGAGTTGCGTAAGCGAAGTGATCATAGGCGCGCTAGTCTCGAAGTTCGCTTTGTTCGCGTTCAAATCGTTGTAGAGGTTAGGTTGCAGCTTGTCGTACTGCGGCCCGGGCTCGGCAAACCATAAGACGTGATGCCAGCCGTCCGCGACCGGCTCATAGATAGGCGTAATGCCTGCCTTTTGAATTTTAAGAGCCGCTTCTTTTAATCCCGCATAGGTGGTCGGCACGCTCAGACCTTGATCCGCGAAAATTTTCTTGTTGTACACGAGCACGTAGCTGTTCGATGTATCCCAGATCGTCTGCGCGTACACTTTGCCATTCAGGGACAACTGGTCGATCGATAACGGATCTTCCCGTTTCACCCATTCTTGATCGCTCAGGTCGACGGCGTTTTTCTCGGCGTTGTAGTTTAGGCTGATTTCGCTTTTCCCGCTTTGGCCGCCGAAGAGATCGGGACCTTCTCCGGAATTGAGCTTCGTTTTCAGCACGTTGAAGTATTGATCGGCCGGAATGATTTGATAATCGATATGGATTCCAGTCTTTTCTTCGAACTTCTTGGCCAATTCCATCTCCGCGTCCTTGATCCAATCTTGGCTGGCGATATACGTCAAAGTAATATCTTTCTTTGCCGCGCCGGAGCTTGCTGCCGTTTCAGAAGCATTCGGCTGAGACGCCGACGGCGAGGAATTCGTTTCGTTCTTGCCTCCGCACGCCGTCGCCAAAACCGCGATCAGCATAATGGCGGTACACATAGCGACAAACCTTTTCACATGATCACTCCCCTTGTCAGATACACCGATGAATCCGTTTACATTATGGCTTTGCAGCAGCCTCTCCCGTTCGTTCGGGATGTCTTCATTATAGATTTGGGGACGATATGAGACCATGGAGAAAACGGTTACATTTTATGTACTTATTTAACCGCGTGCCGAAATCGTTTTTGACAAATCGAAATTGCGACCTCACAATAGGTTTATGAAAACGGTATCATTAAGGCTTCTCGGAGGGCATTATGTGGAGAAAAATTCGGAACATCCAGACGATTCTATTTTCGACTTATACGCTGATCATCATCATCGTCTTCACGATTCTCGTCGTTTGGGTGTACATGTGGGTATCGGAGCTCATCAAAAATAACGCAACCGACTCCCTAGTCAATATAGGCCAGTCCATGCAAGACCAGATCGATTCCGAGATCCGCAAGATGAACGACGTCTCTCTGAACGTCATGTATTCCAACCTGGTCAAAAACCAGTTCCTTGAGTATTTGTCCGATATCGAGAAGCAGCCGCATTCCTCGGTACCGGACGTGGAGCAACCGGCTACGATACCTGGAGCTTCCGCGAACTCCGTCCAGAGCGCCAAGGAGCTTGCCGAAATTCTAACGGCCGCGATCGGCCCCTCTAGAGCCGCCGAGCAACTGTACTTGTACGACTTCAAAGGCAAAGCCTACGGCAACGGATTCGACAACGGGGAACGTTCCTATGATCCTAACTCCACGCCTTGGTTCCAAGCCGTGATGGCTACCCAAGGGAAATATATTACTTTGCCGGTCGAAGACGCGGAAATGTCCAAATTCATCTCGGCGCGAGAGAAGCAATATTCGATGTCTCTGTTCCGCCAATTCTATGACAACTACAACGTCCCTATTGGGATCGTCGAAGTCAAACAGTACTATAACCGGATTTTCAAAAGCGTTCTGTCCTTCGTGAAGCAGAGCACCTATGGAGAAAGCGTGCTAGTCTACGACAACGTAGGACAGATTATCTATCCGCTTCAGGCCGACCGAAGTTTGTACGAGCCCTATATCGGGCAACTCGCCGCTCGGCAAACTTCGAACGAAAGCACGTACGAATCTTTCCGGAATCCGGTTACCGGTGACAAGGAGCTGCTCTCGCACCATTACTCGGAGCAGACGGGCTGGAGCACCGTCGTTATCGTGTCCGAGAAGAAGCTTCTCGCTCCCCTGTCCGATTTTACGCGCAAAACGTTGCTCGTCGCCATAGGTATCCTGTTGTTCGCCATTGTCTTATCGTTCATCGCTTCCAAGAAAATCACGTTCCCGATCTATAGAATCCTCCGGACGGTGCGAAATATCCGCCTGGACGATCTTGGCAGCGGACGGATCGCCTCTCAAGAGTTAAATAGCGGTCTGAACGAGCTGGACCAGCTGCACGAGGCGTTCGTGAACATGAGCTCAAGATTGCGGCAATCGATGGACGAATTGCTATTATCCCAATCTCAGGAAGTTCAATCTAAGCTGATTGCCCTACAGTCGCAGATGAATCCGCACTTCCTGTACAACACGCTCGCGACGATCGGCGTCATGGCCGAAGAGAACATGAACGAGCAAATCGTATCGATGTCGGAAAATATGTCCGATATATTGCGTTACATCTCGTCTGAAGAATCTTCCGTCGAACTACGGACGGAATTGCTGTATACCCGCAAGTACCTGGAAGTGAACGCGATACGTCACGGCCAGAAGCTGAAATTCTCGTTCGAGGTGGACGACGCCCTTGAGCGGACTTGCATTCCCAAGCTGGTCATCCAGCCGTTGGTCGAAAACTCGCTCAAATTCGCCACGCGACGGGAGCCGCCATGGAATATACGAATCGTCGGCGTCGCGGAAGGAAACGAATGGCGAGTTACCGTGTCCGACAACGGTCCGGGCTTCAGTCCCGAGAGCATGGAGAAGCTTCGCAACCAGATCGACGAAACGTATTTGACCAACGTAACTCCCGTCTTGCAGTTGGGCGGCATGGGATTACTCAATATTTTCATCCGCATGCGGCTTACTTATGGTTCCGATTCCGTGTTCCTCTTTGGCAATTCATCTACAGGAGGAGCGGAGGTCACCATTGGAGGCCGATTGGCGAAGGGGGAACAAGCATGACAAATGCGGATAACGCCATCCGAATCGTAGTTGCCGAGGACGAAGACTTGATTCGCAACAACTTGGTCAAGAAAATCGAAAGCATGGATAGCGCGTTAAAGGTCGTATATGCCGCCGAAGACGGGAAAAGCGCCCTGAATTACATTAGGGACAACGCCGCCGACCTCATCGTGACGGATATCCGCATGCCCGTCATGGACGGGCTCGAGCTGATCAAATCGCTGCAATCCCATTACCCGCACATTCGCAAAATCATCACGACAGGCTACGCGGATTTCGAATACGCCAGGCAAGCCGTTCGGTACGAAGCGAGCGAGTATCTGTTAAAGCCGATTAAGACGGGCGAGCTTCAGAAGGCTATCGTACGGGTACAAACTTCGATCGAAAACGAGAAGTCCATGTACAAAAAGAACGTGGCGGAGGGCTTGCGCGTGAATGGGGCGGTATCGTCCGAGGATATCGTCGGGCAGGTCCAGCATTACCTGAGGGAGAACTTTACCAAAGAAATCAGCTTGGAGGAGATTTCGAGGCAATTCAATTTCACGCCGTCCTACTTGAGCAAGATCTTCATCAAGCACACTGGGGAAGCGCCTTCTAAATATTTGATCTCGCTGCGCATCAACGAGGCCAAGTACTTGCTGGCCAATCACCCGAGCCTCTCGGTCAAGGAAGTCGCCGAACGCGTCGGTTACCCGGATCAGTTTTACTTCAGTCGCTTGTTCAAGCAGGTAACCGGGTGTACGCCTAAGGAGTATCAGAAGTAGTCAGAAACGCTCTCCCGTGAGAGGTAATAGCAGTGCTCGGTTCCGTTATTGCGGACGTTGGCGAGGATTTTCTGCGAATTAGCGGTGCTCAGTTCCGTTATTGTTGACGTTGGCGGAGATTTCTGCGAATTAGCGGTGCTCAGTTCCGTTATTGTTGACGTTGGCGGAGATTTCTGCGAATTAGCGGTGCTCAACTCCGTTATTGCGGACTGTGGCGAGAATTTCTGCGAATTAGCGGTGCTCAACTCCGTTATTGTGGACGTTGGCGAGGATTTCTGCGAATTTGCGGTGCTCAGTTCCGTTATTGCGGACGTTGGCGAGGAATTCTGCGAATTTGCGGTGCTCAGTTCCGTTATTGCGGACGTTGGCGAGCAATTCTGCGAATTAGCGGTGCTCAACTCCGTTATTGTGGACGTTGGCGGAGATTTCTGCGAATTAGTGGTGCTCAGTTCTGTTATTGCGGACGTTGGCGAGGATTTCTGCGAATTTGCGGTGCTCAGTTCCGTTATTGTTGACGTTGGCGGAGTTCCTTTAATACGTGCAATGGAAAAGCCGGTCTCAGCGACCGGCTTCATAACGCTCATAAGGTTTCCACTGCGACTGAGGAGAAACCGGCTCTTGAGACGGCCAAGGATTTGCCGTGGCCCATTTGTCCGCCTGTTGCGATACTTCGCTCCATATCGCCTCGACGTCGGCATATGAAATTCTTGGAATGGCGGCTCCCTCCGCCTTAGCCGCCTTCGTTGCTTCCGACTTCATCCGGTTAGCTTTCTCCACCATGCTCGCGAGGCACGCTTCCATAATCCGCTTGCCCAGCTCCGGGCTTGCCTCGCAGGCATCCGCGCCAAGCGCAAGGCGTCCGCCCGATCCCGGCTTGTCCTGCAACGCCATCTTGTCCATCTCGATCAATTCCGGCCTAATGTACATGAGCTGCGAGATTTCGTATTTGCCGGCATGATCTCCCTCGTACTGATCTTCCACTAACTCCGGATCGCTCCGCACCCATACCTCGACCTCGGGAAATCTGCTCATGAACGCTTTCGCCGCCAGCCTCAAATCCTTCTGGTTGCCTCCGCTATGCCCGGATAGAACGATGATTTTCCGAAAACCCGCATTAACGAACGCTCTCAATTGGTAGAGGAATAGATGGATAAAAATAGCCGGAGGTATCCCCGTCATATGCGGATTTTCTTGCCCGACTTCGTCTTCCAGCCAACGCGCGTGATAGCCGGTTTCGTGAATATGATAGCCCATCGAAGGCGCAACGACTCCGCCTGCCTTCTCGGCCGTTCGCAGGCAGAGCCACTCCGCTTTGAGCGTATCGAGTCCGAACGCGCTCACTTGCCCGTGCGGTTCGCACAGTCCGAGCGGCAAATAGACGATCGGACATTCGTCCAATCGTCTGTTGAACTCGTACGGCAATAGCTCGGACCACAGCGTCTTACTGCCAGTACTTGGTTTCATAGAAATTTCTCACCCATCTGTGATGTTGTCGGATTTCTTCGAACACTTCCTCGGGCAACGGTTCGCAGTCGACGGCCGCGATGTTCTCATCCGCGTATTGCGGAACGTGCATGGAACTGATCGCCGCCGTAACTCCCTGATGATGCAAGACGAATTTGATCGCCAGCTCTGCCAAGCTGTTCGCGTATTTCGGAACGAAAGCCTCCTTCAACCGATTCACGCGCTCGATATACAGGCTGCGAGGCATGTAGTCGAAATACGATTTGCGGAAATCTCCCTCTCCGAACACTGTATCCTCTCGCAAGAATCCCGTCAGTCCTCCTTCGTCCAAGATGCATCTCGCGATAACGGCGACATGGTTTTCCTGACAGATCGGGATAAGGCAATCGAGAGGCAACGGGTCGAAAATATGGAATACCGTTTGGACGGAATCGATCTTTCCGCTTTGCACGAGGGAAAGAACGATATCATGCCGCTGGTCGGGTACGGAAACGCCGATGCCGCGGATTTTCCCTTCTTGCTTCAACTGCAGCAATTCGTCCATCCAGTAATCTGCTTTATCCCATTGAGGCCAGTATTGGTGAAGCTGCATGAGATCGATTGTCTCGACGCCCAACAGCTTCAGCGAGATTTCCGTGCTTTCCCTGAGCCATCCTTTCGGAAAAGCCGTTTCCACCGGAATCGGTTTACCCCAGCCCAGATTGCCCGGTCCTTTCGATTGAATCTTGGATGCGATGAACGGCCGTTCGCCCTTCCATTCGCGCAGCGCCAAGCCGAGAATACGCTCCGACTCCCCGTAGTTTCTCGCGGTGTCGATGAAGTTGACGCCTTGCTCCAAGCTGTGCAGGACGGAACGAACAAGTTCCTTCTCGTCATATTGGCCGAATACGCCGCCTAAGCCCATGGCTCCGAAACCTAATCGGGAAACCTGGGTACCTAATTTTCCGAACGCGTTATACTTCATGTTCTCATTCCTTTCGCCTAGCGCCTTATATTAAGCCTAATTGGACTTCCGAACGACCTCTTCCTATTTACGCGCGCAGCAGCTCCTTCAATTTCTTGCCCGGATTCGCCAATGCCTCTAGTTCCGGCCGGGCCTGCTTCTCGATCAGCATTTCCGCTAATCGAAACTCCTTCGCAATTCCCCCGGTCGGACCCATTCCGCTTACGGATACGAGTATCCCTTCGGCCGATACATGGAAGAACAGCTTGCCTGCCTCGCCGAGATCGCGCACTACCGTCGTATCCGTGCTCTCGGACAGCCCCGCCACTTGCAACGTTTGGTCGTATTGGTCGGACCAGAACCAAGGCAACGCAGCATAAGGTGCAGACGCGCCCAACATGTTGCCCGCGACGTGCGTTCCTTGATCCTGAGCGTTACGCCAAGCCTCCAGCCGAATTCGTTTGCCGCCGTAGAGAGGATGCGGGAAAGAACAGCAATCGCCCGCGGCGAAAATATCCGGGTCGCCGGTCGCGAGCAGTTCGTTGACCTTAACGCCGTTATCTACCTCAAGTTCGCTTGCGACAGCCAGCGTCATTTCGGGAATAGCTCCGATTCCGGTTACGATAACGTCGCAACGAACCGTCGTTCCGTCGGCTAACGAAATAACGTACTCGCCGCCGACTTCCTTGTCCACGCTGTCGATCATCAAGCCGATCTTGAATTGCACTCCCGCGGCGCGGTGCCTTTCCTCGACCATCGCCGCGATTTGTTCCGGCACTCCGCGCATCAAGATCCGCGGCGCCACTTCCACGAGCGTGACCTCGCATCCCTTCGTCACCGCGCTGGCGGCGACTTCCAGGCCGATAAACCCACCGCCGATGACCGCCACTCTTTTCCCCGGTTGAAGCCGCTCCCGAATTCGGATCGCGTCCGCAAACGTCCGCAGATAGAGCATCTCCTCGGCGGCGTTCCCATTGACGCTTAGTTTTCTTGGATTAGCTCCCGTTGCGAGCAGCAACTCTCGTAAGGCACTTGAATTCCGCTCGCCAACTCGACGAAATGGGCTTGACGGTCAATTCGGACAGCCGCGTCGTTTGTTAGGAGACCGATGTTATGCTCGTTTAATCTATCGCTATCGAGAATCGTAACGGGGGACGGCTCCTCAGAGCCGTATAGCTGATGTTTGGATAAAGGCGGACGCTCGTACGGCTGCCACCTCTCGTTGCCTATCATCGTAATCGCGCCCGTCCAACCTTGCGTCCGAAGCTCGACCGCCGCGCGCGCGCCGCTTCTCCGGCTCCGACGACGACCATTCCATAGTCCTTCATATTCGTGCTCCTTCGGCCTTCGACATCAAATCTGGATATATACCTTATCTGCTTCTATCTTCACGGGATAGGTTCTCAGATCCACGCACACCGGCGCTCTTTTGGCTTGGCCGGTGGCGATATCGAAACGACCGTTATGCTTAGGGCATTCAATCACGTTGCCCATCACCAATCCGTTCGACAAATGAAACTTTTCATGGGTGCAATAGCCGTCGGAAGCGTAAAAATCTCCTTTTTCCGTCCGGTAGATCGCGAACGTCCGGTCTCCATGGTCAAAGCGGATGACGTCTTCGACCTCGATATCGTCTACCTCGCAAGCCTCAATCCATTGTCCATTACTCATGCCCTTCACTCCTTGCGATTATCTAGTTGAAAGCTATTACCCCTCGACCTTGATGTTCATGTTATGCTCGATCCCGTACATGTACGGGCGCGCGGTACTCGGCAGCGGTTTGACGACGACGTGCGCTGGGTCGTGCTTCTGCTTGCGCAACGCCGTGATCACTTCCTTCAATGCCGCCCACAACCCCGGACGCGCCGCCGGACAATCGTCCTTCATCTCCGCGTGCAGCTTCGCCAGCGCATGGTACGGCACCATCGGGAACATGTGGTGCTCCACGTGATAGTTCATGTTCCAATACAGAAACCGACAGAGCCGGTTCATGTAGATCGTTCTCGAGTTCAGCCTGTGATCCAGCACGTCCTCGTACAAGCCGAGATGCTGCGTGATGCCGAACGTGATGACCACGATGCCGCCGTAGAAGGAAGGCAGGAAAATAAACATCGCCGGCAAAATGCTTCCCGCATACATGCAAGCTCCGATAATCGCCAAAATAATGAGCATGTATACCCGGGCTTCCCAGAACGTCTTGCTATGCTGCGATTCCGGAATGTACTCCTTCTCCTGCGATTCCAGCTTGCCGAACGTATGAAGAATGAATCGTTTGATCTCGACCGGCCCGCCGTACAGATGGAAAATCTGCATGAGCAAAATTCTCCAGATCGGAGGCCGCTCCGTAATGATCTCCGGATCGCGTCCGACGATAATCGTATCGGTATGATGGCGCGCATGGCTCCAACGCCACGGAGTCGCCGACCTTAGCACCATGAACGACGCGATCTGGTAGACGACCTCGTTCATCCAAGGCGTCTTGAACGCCGTTCCGTGCCCGCACTCGTGCCATCTGGAATCTCCGGGCGTGGCATACAAGATGCCGTATGCCAGAAAAGCCGGAATCGCCCACCAAGTTCCCCAACTTAGATAGGCAAGGTAGCCAAGAATGGCCAGTCCGCCGAACCAGATGATCGTATCCCGAATGGCCGGCCCGTTCCTTCTCTTCATGAGCTCCTTCATTTTCGCGCGCGGAATCGGGCTCGTGTACCACTCCGCCGTCGCCAGCCCTTTTTCTTGTGCCCGTTTGCTTTCCGGCCCCGTAATGCTGTAGTCCCTTTTCTGTACTACGATCGCCATGCTCTAATCCACCCCGCTCGTATAAATATCTAACAGATAAGCGCGACCGCGATCGCGCTTACCTGTTGACGAACTTTACATAATCCCTGCTGTAATTCGATTACACTCCGTTTTTTTTCAACTTCCCGTCCAGGAACTTCTTCGCGCGCGGAATATCTTCCTCGTCCAGATGCTCGATAATGATCGGGATGTTCGGATGCAGCTTGCCGAGCCTTTGCAAATACAGATCGTAGTTCAGGATTCCAAGACCTGGGGCCGGAAGTTCGACTGCTCCCGCGCCGCGGAACGTATGCGATTCGCCGGCATCGATATCCGCATGCTTCTCTGAGGTATCTTCTGCCGGCTTGCAATCCTTCGCATGAGCGATTTTAATTTTATCGCCCAATGTATTGAAAATGTGGTTAATCTGATCGTCGACATGATTAATGTTGTCGCCCGTGAAATAGTTGGTTGGATCCATCAGCAATCCAAGCCCCGGATGGTTTACGTCATGGAATAAGCGAGTCAACTGTTCGACGGAGCCGATGACGTTCTGGATGTAATTCTCTACCAGGAAGACCGAACCATGATCGTATGCGAATTTCGCGAGATCTTCGATCGTCTTGCACACTTCCTCATAGGCTTCTTCCGTTCCGTTCTTCGGATCCCATACCCAGTCGCTCTCGACGTTGTAAGTTCCCGTTTCACTGATGACATAAGGGGTTCCGAGATCCCGCGCGAATCTTAGCAGATTTTTAAGTCCGCTAATGTTCTGCTCGCGTATCTTCGAATTGGGATGAATAATATTCGTATAACCGGAGATTCCGACAATCGGCAGATTCGCGTCCCGGAATGCATCGCGAATGATGTGCGCTTTCTCCCGAGTCAGGTTATGCTCGTTCACGTCCATGTCTTTGAACGAAAGGTCCAATTGAACGCTGTTGAATCCGTCTCTCTTAATTTTGGAAATGACTTCTGCCAAAGAATAAGGATAATAACCGGTAAAAATACCTACTGAGATCATGTGCAAGTTCCTCCCTTAAAATGGTTTGGTTTATAGGTTTAAGTTTGTGACTTCGGAGAAAGCTACGGTGCGGCCCTCGGCGATCGATTTGTAACAAGCATCAACGGCGGCCATCGTGTTCAGGTTATCCCTGCCGCCGATTTCCGGCTCGTCGTCCGTCTCCACCGCGCGAAGCAACTGGGCCATCGTTCCTTGGAAAGCGTCCGGGAACCACACGCCGTCCCAAGTCGGGCGGTACCATTGGTTAGGCGACTGTTTCGTCGTAAACTCCAGAGTGCTCGGCGTTCTTTCGGGATGCGGCCACCCGATCGTTCCTTGAGCCATACCGTCCAACCCGACGACTCTCCATTTGATATAGATATCCTTCTCGGCTCCTTCGCCGGGCCAAGCCCAAACGTCGTCCAGACTCGAAGCCATAAGCTCGTTGGCGTATTGAAACGTATATTGCGAAATTCCGTCGATGTGCTTAAACGTCGTTCTCGGATCCCTGCGCGCCACTGCCGTGACTTTCTCCGGATCGCCGAACAGGTAACGGAACGCGTCGATGTGATGAATGCCCATGTTGAGGATCTCGATTCTCTCGTATTGATGAAGGAAATCCTGCCAATGCGGGATCGCCCGCATTTCGATCGTCGCCAGCACGGGTTCTCCGAGATACCCCCGTTCGAGCACCGTTTTGAGCGCCCGGATCGATTGGTCGTAGCGCATGTTCGAGTTTACGCCGATTTTAATGCCCGCGCCTTCGCACAGTTCGACGATCTCGCGCGCTTCCCGAGAGTTCATGGCGAGCGGCTTCTGGCACAGAATCCCTTTGATATGCGGCTGCTTGACGGCCAGCTTCACGACTTCTAGCTGTCTGTCCGGGGGAACCGCGATGTCGAGAATCTCGATCTCGGGATCTTGGACCAGCTGTTGCCACGTCTCGTGTACTTTAGGAATATTTCGGAGCTCTGCAACCGCTTTCGCGTTCTCGTAAGTTCGCGAAGCGATGGCGACCGGGTTGAATCCCGCATCCCGGTACGCTACGAGATGGCAATCCCGCATGATGAATCCGGAACCGATGCAGCCGATCCGGTAATCTTTGCGTTTAGGCATCTCCGGTTCGATGTTCAAGTTCAAGTCAATTGCGCTCAATCGATGTTCCTCCTCTTCAGCCAAGCCATTGTTATGCATTAATCATAAAATTCCTCGCCCCTTAATCCGACTCATAAAATCAACTTCTTAGGAGTGTTTTTTATACCAGTTGAAGCGCTTACTTTTAGTGAAGCGTAGATCCTGCCCATGAAAAAAAGCCTCTCCGATATGGAGAAGCTTGAATGGTTATACACTATGAAAGTCCAACGGTGACGGGGCTGACGCTGATGGTCGGCGGCGGTTCCGTCATGCTGCGGTAAAGATCGTCAAATAAAAAGAAGTCCTTCGCTGCCGAATGGCGGCGGGACTTCCCCCTATTAGTCGGTTTAGTCGACTAACTCGCTCCGATACGCACCTTAGAGACGTTACGGCATTTCCCTTCCCTCTCCCGCTAGCCCATAGAAGAACAGCTCCAACAATTGATCCATGCTTCGAGCGTTCCGTTCCTGATTCGGTGCTTCCCAGTAACGGCCCAGTTCATTTTTGAACATCGTGAAATAACGCATCGCCATCACTTCCGATAGATCTTTGCGAATATACCCCTCTTGTATGCCAAGCGCGACAAACTTCCCGAAAAAAGGCGCGATCTTCCGCTCGCCGTAGCTTTCCATCGTCTGCATGAGTCCGTTCAGCTCCGAAGAGGGGACTTTCGGAAATTCATCCGCCAAAACTTTTATGTTTTTTGCTTCCAGCACCATGATTTCCTTCGTTTTCTCGGGAAAAGACAGCCCGGATTCCAGAATGTTCTCATATTGCTCCAACTGCTTGTCCATCCAGTACATAAGCGTATCGGTATACAGCTGCTCTTTGGTACCGAAGTAGTTATATATGGTAGCAGGGGAAACTTTCGCTTTATGCGCGATCTCGTTCACGCTGACCTTCTGAAAGCCGAATTTGAAAAATAACTCGATCGACACGCCGTAGATTTGATCCATCTTTTTCTGTTTCCGCCGTTCGAAGCCGTCCATCAACTTCACCTCAACTGTAGTGTAGCTAAAGTTGTGGAGTATTTCAATCAAACGAGTACAAAACATTGATTGATTTCATTTTCATAGTTATAATAATTTTAGAGTGTTTTAGTATATATAGTACAAAACTATTAAATGGTGGGAGCTGAATGAAATGAATCAAATGCGAATTCCTTCTTTTTTGCATGATGTGTTTGGCGAAAAACAGTCTCTCGGGTCCATTCTGTCGATCCTGCTTTTCGGCGGAACGCTGACTGCGGCGTTGTATTGGATATTCCCCGAAATGACGGACCGGTTGCCGGCGTGGCGCAGCGCGCTGGCCTTATTATTGATCTTCGATATTTTCTCCGGCTGCGTAGCGAACTTTACTTCTTCAACGAGCAACTTCTACGCGGCGAGAAAAACGAATCGAATCGTATTCATTGCTATCCATTTCCATATCGTATTGGTCGCGCTTCTGCTCCAAATCGATATTTGGCATTCGCTAGCGGTATGGGCTTATACGATTCTCGGAGCCTTTGTCGTAAATGCCCTTATCGGCAAGCCATCCCAAAAGTTCGTTGCGGGAATACTCTTGTCTGTCGGTCTTGGTTGTCTCCCCCTATTGCCGGAAATCACGCCCTATATGCTGATCGTCAGTATATTGTTCATGTTGAAAGTATTGTTCAGCTTCGCCGTCGATCATTACGGTCATGCCGATCGCAACATCGGTGAAGGAGCATGATTGCTCCGCCAAGAATAGCCACGCTGGCAAAATCGGACAAAGCCCGATTCATTACGCTCATGAGCCGGGCCTTTTCCCGGGACCCGTTGTTCCTGTTACGAAGATGGGGATTTGCTAGGGGCCTATGTCGTTGAAAAGCCGCACGCAAACATGATTCAGAGGATACGCGGAGGGGTGTTGCTGATCGGGAGGCTGCTGCCATTGCTCTTTCAACTGTCCCGACAAACGTCGCGCTTCCTTAACGACTATATGCGAGTAACAAGATCAGCCGCCCCCCGATGGGCGCATCATTATCTCATAATGATCGGCGTTATACCGGAGGCTCGGGGTAAGGGAGTCGGCAAAGCGCTGCTGAACCATCTGTTAAATGCGGTAAACGCGGACGAGAACTCGCTAGGAGTCGCGCTGGATACGGAAAATTTAGAAAACGTAAGTTTATATCGAAGGTTTGAGTTTGCCTTAAGCGGAGAAACGAACTTGAACGATATGCCTGTTTATTGCATGCGCTATCGAAAAGACGACATCTGATCTCCGTTGGAGCTAACGGCAAGTTCCCTGTACTGTCTCGGCAGCAGCCCCATCTCTTATCTTACGATCCATAAGCCAAACCAAGAAGATTGGCTGAAACAGAAATATAGGGAGCTGACGGATCCATTCCGATAGCTCCCTTATCAATTTGCCAAGCAGGTTTTATGCCGCGTCTTTTTTAGAGGACCAAACCGCGTATCCCATGCCGATATATGCAACTCCCCAAAGTAAAGCGACGATTTTCTCGAACATGGGAATTACGCCTATGAACAACATGGCTATAAGAGTAATGCACGGCCATTTCGGCAGGACGCGGGCTTTGAGACTGGCGATCGGAAAGAGTAAAAGCCCTAGCATGCCGGACGTAATTTCAAAACCTTTGACGATTCCCCACTCCCACGGCGACACGTGCAACATTGACGACCAAACCGTACAAGTGACCAGGATGAGTCCGAGTTCCAAAACGGCGAAGGCTATAAATCCGAATTTCCCCGCTTCCTTCACCTGCGCCAAATAGAGACCGAATGTTCCGAAAACCATCAAAATGTTCGCGATGAACGCGCAAATTAATTCCTGATCGCTATCCCCGCCCCATATATAGGAGGAGGGAGTCATCCCGATTCGGCTAACACCTCCGATCATGGCGACAAACGCAAACCATCTAACCGCTTTTTCAATTGTCATGTTCATCCTCCGCTTTCTCGCGTCGTTTTAGGTTCCGCCGTCCTTCAAGTTCAATGGCGGCATGAACAATGTAACAACGAAGTTATCCCGCCGTCATGATTGATCGTCCCGTCCCGATCAGGAAGAAAATTCCCGAACGGGTCGGGAATTGTTCCCTTTCCTGTTCTAGGAATGGCGGTTATAGTGGAGAAAGATGGCATTTATTCGAGAGAGGGGTAAGGTACTAGGCCCGTGAAAAATAGATTACGCGGAAGAAGATTATGGGCGATCGTTCTTTTTCGGCATACGATATGGCCTTTGTTCGCCCTTCTCTCGTTGGTTATTTTCGCGCTTTCGTTATGGAAGGGCTATTCGCTTCATCAAACCCCCTGCACGGACGAGAATTGGTGCTCCAATATTTTTTATTTGACTTCCGATCAAATGTCCTTATTGAATCTGATCGGGTTGCCGACTTCGTTCTATAGCGGAGTAATGGGCGGATTCGCCGCTCTATCGTTCGCGAGCTTTTTCTCCGTAAGCTGGATTCTCTATCGTTACGGGTCGAATGATCCTGTGTGTTATACGACTTCGATCTTGCTAATGGCGACGGGCTCCGCGTTCACGAACGACGGATCCGTCCTGGAAGCCTGGCCGCTCGCGGTTCGCGCGTTCGAATTCCAGGACATGTTATTCGGCTTATCTTATTTGCTGCTTTTCCTGTATCCCGACGGCGCCTTCACTCCGCGGTGGACAAAATACTTCGCTATTTACGGTTTGTTCTTCGCGCTATCCCCCTATTTCGCTCCGTCGACGGTGTTGGATATGTCGACGTGGCCGCTCGCGATTCGGGTTATTCAAAGCTCGATTCTATTCGCGTTGATCGTCTATTCCCAGGTGTATAGATATAAACGGACATTCTCGGCGGAACAGCGTCAACGAACGAAATGGTTCGTCGCGAGCATCGCGTTGTATTTGTCCGGATCGGTGTTCATGGTAGCCGTCGGAAACAACCCGGTTTTCAAAATTATCCTATGGGGCGTCATGAATATCGGCTTATTGTCGATTCCCTTCTCGGTGGCGCTTACCGTCATCGAGCAGAGAAGCCGAAAAATGACGACCGTCTTCAACAGATCCATCGTCTATGCCGTGCTTAGCTTCACTGTCGTATCCGTCTTTGCGCTCGCGATGGGCATGATCGGAGCTATTTTCCAAACGAACGACAATTGGTTGATCTCCTTGCTAATCGTAGGATTAATCGCGATCGTGCTGCAACCGCTCCGGGATAAAGTTCAGGACGCCGTCGATCGGCTCATTTACGGCATGCGCGAAGAACCCTATCGGGTCGTCTCGAATTTGATTCAGCAGTTGGAGGCGGTCGTTTCCAATCGAACCGTCTTGCCGCTCGTATTGGAATTTTTAGCACAAGCCTTAAGATTGCCTTACGCCGCGATCAAGGATTGTCGCGATAGCTCGGGCCTGCTTGCCTCCTACGGAGTGCCGGTTCCCGGATGTTTGGAGATCCCGTTGTCTATTCAAAACGAGCCCGTCGGAACTTTGATTCTTGGCTCGTCGGCTATTCATAACATCATGCCTCCAAGCAAACGGTACTTGTTTGACGATTTAATCCGGCAAGTGGCGATCGCTACCCGGACGGCTCTATTGTCGAACGAACTGCAGCGTTCGAGGGAACAACTCGTCAGCGCGAGGGAGGAGGAGAGACGCCGGCTGCGACGGGATCTGCATGACGGACTCGGATCCAACCTGGCCAGCATCAGCATGAAGCTGGCGACCGCGCTCGATCAGTACGACGGTCAGTCGCCAAAGGTTCAATCGATGCTCGCCAATGTGCAACATCAACTAGACGGCGCTATCACGGACATTCGCCGGCTCGTTTACGCTTTGCGGCCGCCTTCGCTGGATGAATTCGGCTTGCTCTTCTCTCTTCGCGATCTGGCGGGTCAATCGCAACAAGCCCATTTTCGCGTTATCCTTCAAGCGCCCGAGTCTCTGCCTCCGCTTATGGCGGCGGTAGAAGTAGCTGTCTACCGAATCGTTCAGGAGGCGATAACGAACTCATTGAAGCATTCGAATGGCACCGCGTGCCATATCCAACTGACAGTCGAAGAAACGCTTCGAATCCAAATTACGGACGATGGGGTCGGCATGTCCAATGATTCCAAGAAAGGAGTCGGCATTCGCTCCATGCGGGAACGGGCGGAGGAGTTAAACGGATGGTTTACGATTCGGGATTCGGCAGACCCGGGCACTCGGATCGAAATCGAAATTCCGCTGTTCTCTCCATCCCAATCGAGCTAAGGAGGTTCCATCATTGGAGAAAATGAAAATATTGATAGCGGATGACCACCCCCTTTTCCGGGAAGGAATCATCGCCGTGCTTCAGGGATACGAGGAATTGGAGATCGTGGGGGAAGCGGAATCAGGAGACGAAGCCGTGCGTTTGGCCGAATCGTTGCAGCCGGATCTGATCTTGATGGACATCAGCATGTCCGGCGTCAACGGGATCGAGGCCACCCAACAAATCATCATGACGAGCCCGCACATCCGAATTCTGATCCTGACCATGTTCGACGACGATAATTCCGTCTTTTCGGCGATCCGGGCAGGCGCTCGCGGCTATCTGCTCAAAGGAGCCAAACCCAAAGAGATTATCCGTGCTCTTGTCGCCGTCGCGGACGGGGAAGCCATCTTCAGCCCGGGAATCGCCAGCAAGATGATGTTTTATTTCAATACGATTCAGAATCCGCCGCAAAAAGAGATATTCCCGGGATTGACCTTCAGAGAGACGGAAATCCTAGAGCAGTTGGCCAAGGGGAAGACGATGGCCGATCTTGCCCTATCGTTCCAACTCAGCTTAAAGACGATTCGGAATCACGTATCGAACATCTTGAATAAACTGCAGGTTGTCGATCGAGCCCAAGCCATTCTGCTTGCGAGGGAAGCCGGTCTAGGAAGATGGCCGGGAGGATCCGAGCCCAAATAAAAAAAAGGCCGGGCAGCGATAAATCGCTCCTCGGCCTTCCCAATCGTTCATCCATCCAATCCAACTACGCCTTTGCATAGGTTTGCACGAAAATTCCGTCCCCAACCAACCATTCGGCTATTAAAACGTCTTTGTAATCCGAAACATGTTGGGATAGCAGTTTCTTCTTTAACCACGATTCGTCGAACCCCAGATCCTTGACCTCATCCCACAATACTTTTCCGTCTCGAATGAGGGTAACGGGAACATGAACCGGCTTACCCGGCATTTTGAAATCCTCCAATGTTGTTTTTTGATACTTCGCCTTTTTGAGAATGCTGATCGATCCGTTCGGTTCCAGATAGCAGTAGGCAACTTCCCGAATCGAAAAAGTTTCGCTTTGCCGAAGCAAGCTTTGTAACTGATTTAGGTTCATCCGATTCTTTTTCAGTTCTTCTCGGTCTATGACTCCGTTTTTAATGAGCGCGGCCGGTTTCCCTTCAACGAAACCTCGAAACCTCAATGATTTCTGTCCTATGTATTCGACAACAAGCAGTAATAATCCCCATAGGCAAATGGCAAAGATAATCTCGCCAATCCCGATCTCGGGGTCATAAAGCGCGTTCCCAAGGATCTCTCCCATTACAATGGCGGTTATAAACGTGAATGGCGTTACTTGAGTGATGATCTTTCTTCCTACAATCTTAACGACTATGAAAAGCATGGAAAATCCCACAACAAGTTCGCAAGTGAGATTTATGAATTTCATGAAGCTTATTGCCCCCAAACTACGCCATAGTAGGTAATCGAATTATGTATTCCCCGGAAAACAAGGATTTATTATAATGCGGGCTCAAGCCCATTCTTGAGCATAATGCTTTCCTTTATCTAGGCATCTGCATAGGATAAGGCGACATTACCTGAATGGAGGCGTTATTCAATTAATAATTATCATGGTTATAATTGGAATGCTCATTATTGGAGCTTT
Organism: Cohnella cholangitidis; assembly: GCF_014107495.1. GTDB lineage: Bacteria > Bacillota > Bacilli > Paenibacillales > Paenibacillaceae > Cohnella > Cohnella cholangitidis. Next base: position 4,504,269 of record NZ_CP041969.1, on the reverse strand, counting down.
TACAATCAGAACTCTTATTATAGAAACTTGATTTTGCAGGATTATGGTCCAAAACCGTTCGTAGTGAATATTAACCAAGCAGCTAAGCTCAACAACAATTACCGCACCGCTTTATGGACGGGAAAACATTTTCAAGTGACTTTGATGAGCATTAACGTCGGCGAAGACATCGGATTGGAAGTCCATCCGACGACAGACCAATTTATTCGAATCGAAGAAGGTCAGGGGCTTGTTCAAATGGGTGATAGCAAAGATCATTTAGATTTTCAAGCAATGGCATATGATGACTATGCGATTATGATACCCGCCGGAAAATGGCATAATGTAACCAATACGGGGAATAGACCGCTCAAAGTATACGTGATCTATGCACCACCTCATCACCCCCATGGCACAGTGCATGTAACAAAAGCGGATGCGATGGCTTCCGAAAGAATCTTCTAGCCCTAACAAAAGCACAAAAGAGGCTGAACAGCGATAAATCGCCGCTCAGCCTCTTTCCATTTATAATTCGGTTTCGCGCATGCGCCTAATCCCAGCCTACTCCACCCACATGCTCGTGCTAAAGCGGAACGTCTCTCCGGCTGCAATCCCCCGAGCGCCAGTCCATTCGTGTTCGTATGGGAGATTAAAAGCATCGGTCACGTAAGTGTATGGCTCAAGCGAGTAGGCCGATGACCAATCGGGGCGGAAAAGCAGCACGTAAGGGAACTCCGGTCCGAATCGATAGGCAATCGTATAACCTCTATCTTTCATCTCCATGCGGCAAGTGCTATCTCCGCCAGCCAAGGTCAAGAGATTGCAGCCAAGCTGCGGATAGTCGGCGATAGAGACGCCTTCGCTTAAGCTGCGGCTGTAAGCCGTAACCTCCGGCTTGCCCGCAACCAGTGCCAGGTTCGTGACCGGCCACTCCGCCGTCGCGGGAACTTGCAGCCTGATCTCTTCTCCATTGCCAAAGGGAATAGCGAAATACGGATGGAGCCCGAAAGCTAACGGCGCTTCGTCTTGTCCCTCGTTCGCGATCGTCCCGTTCATCTCAAGCCGCCCTTCTCGGAGCGAGACGGTAACGGTAAAAGTAAGAGGATGAGGAAAATAAGCCATGATTGCAGGATGCGCGGCATAGCGGAATCGGCTGATCGCGTAAGCGCCGCGCTCTTCCGAAGCCCCCGTCTCGACGACTTCCCATGCCTTGGAGCAAATCTCCCCGTGCAAATGAAAATGAGGCGGTTCGTTCAGCGGAAGATGATATTCCCTTCCTTTATAACTCATTCGTCCGTCCTTCACCCGATTAGGAGGAAACAAAATCGGCGTACCGTATTGAAAATCCGCCAACTCGACGTCCTTGAACGAGCTTACGCTCGCAGGCGGCACGAGAACTTGCCGCCCGCCGCTCTCGAAACGATAGAGATTGTTTCCGACCTCGGGAACGATCTCCGCTACGGAATCGCTTCCGGCATCCGTTAGCTCAATAACGGCCATTCCGTCTTTAATAATTCGGTTCGCTGCATATCGACTCATCGCGCTTCAACCTTTCGTCTTCGCTTCGTCACGTTGTTTTTTGCCTGCCATAAGCAACGAGCAAGAGCAACAATATGATACCATAGACGATCTGCCGCCCGCCTTCGCTAATGTTCAGCGTAATGAGGATGCTGCTCAGGGAGGTCAATAGAATCGCGCCCGCAACGGTACCGTTATAGGTTCCTAATCCTCCCGTTAACGCGATGCCTCCGATGACGACCGCAATGATCGTAGGCAGCATATAAGTCGCGCCGATATCCAGGAACGCCGTTCCCGTATAGCTAAGAAGCATCATGCCGCTGATCGCCGATATCGCGCCGCTTGCGCCGTACACGACCGTGCGAACGACCCTTGTCCTCACGCCGGACAATTCCGTCGTTAGCCTATTGGTTCCTAATCCGTACAGCAGTTTGCCCCATTTCGTGCGGGTGAGAAACAGCGCGACGATAGCGGCTAGCACGATCCATACGAAGACGAGATTGGGAATTCCCGCCGTCCTGCCCGTCCCGAGTTCTTTAAGCAACGGAGAAGCCATGCCTTTCGGCTGACCGTTCGTATAGACGAGTCCCGCGCCTTGAATAACGCTTGCCATCGCCAGCGTCATGACGAGCGGCGGTACTTTGAAATAGGAAATGCCAATCCCGCTGACGCAGCCGATCAAGAATCCGACGGCCAATACGACGAATACCGCAAGAGGCAAATTCCCGTCCAGACCGCCGATGATTTGCGAAGACATCACGGCGCCGAGAGAAGCCATCGCCCCTACGGACAGATCGATGCCTTCGCCGCCGGACAAGACGACGAGCATCTGCGCCAAGGCGATGAACCCCAGCAACGCGGATATGTTCAGCACGTTCATAATATTGGAGAATTCCCCGAAGCCGGGGGAAATGATCTGACCCGCAATGAAAATCAATACGGCGAGCACGTAGGCGACGAGTACCTTAAAGCTGCCATGGCTCTTGACTTTCTGCAGCGTCAAGCCCGAATTCCGCGCCTCGCTTGTTTGCAATTGGCTCATGCTTGTTGTCGACCTCCCGATTAGGCAAGCGCCTTCTTCCGAAGCGTCGGAAGAATGGACAGCGTCAGCGCGAATATAATAATCAAGCCTTTAATCAAATCCTGGTAGAAGGAGGACAGATTCGCGAAGAAAATAATATTGGAAATGAATCCGAGAATCAATGCGCCCAGAACCGCGCCGATCAAGTTGCCTTTGCCGCCCTGAAGGCTGATTCCTCCGATAACGACCGCGGCGATCGAGTTGAGCGTATACGCCCGGCCCATGTTCGCATCCCCCGTCGCGGTCTGGGAAACGACGACCAATGCCGTCAACACGATGAAAACGCTGCTGATCAGGAAAGCGTACAGTTTGACCTTCTTCGTGTTGATCCCATTAGCGTAGGCCGCCTGCTCGCTGCCACCTACGGCATAAATATAACGATAGATTTTCCGCCTCTGAATGAATCCCCAGATGACGAGTCCGATAATGATAATGACTAAGGACATCGGCAAGAAGGAAGCGATGTTCGTCTGATACGTCTCGTAGAAGAAGGAAGGAATATACCCGCCGGGCTGAGGCATAATCAGAAGCGCCGCTCCGTAGCAGATGGCGGACACGGCGAACGTCGAGATAATCGCCGGCAGCTTCAAGTAGCCGACCGTAATCCCGTTCAACGCCCCGACCGCGAACGTCGCGACGAGAGAGAGACCGATTCCCAAGATGACGCTGGAAGGCGAATCGTTCATGGTCGCGGCCATAATGACCGTCGACAACGTAATCGCCATGCCGAGGGACAGATCTATTCCTCCCACGAGAATGACGACCGCTTGCGCCATGCTTGCGAGCACGAGCGGAGTAAAGCTGGCCAAGTTGGACTGGAAGACGTCGAAGGTGAAAAATCCCGGCTGCAAGTAGGCATTGACGGCGACGACGATCAAGAAAATAATAACGATCGGGAACAAGCTATGATGCTGGAGCTTATGCAAGCGATTTTGTCCATTCAATTCGACTCACCCCAAAATAGAGATAAACTAATTTACCGCGGCCTTCGCCGAACGCAGGGATGACGACACGAAACGTTGTTCGCTGTAATCGGCAGGCATCAATTCATCCACGATCTGATCCTCGAACAAGATGAATACGCGGTCGCAAATATCCATTAATTCTTCATGGTCGCTTGCGTACAGAAGAACGGAAGTTCCTTGCGCGGCCAACTTTCTGACCGTATCGTACAATTCCTTCTTGGCTCCGATGTCGACGCCCTTTGCAGGATCGCTGAGCAGCAGCACCTTAGGGGATAACGGCAGCCACTTGCCTACGACGACCTTCTGCTGATTGCCGCCGCTTAAATACTGCACGACTTTGCCGGGATCGTTCGGCACGATGTTCACTTGGCGAATAACGTCATTAGCCTCCGCCTTCAGCTTCTTCATGTTAAGGAAGAATCCGGTTTTCTTCGTCGCGAATTGCGGATAGATCAAGTTAAGCAGCACGTCATGCTGCAGGAACAGCCCTTCCTTATGCCGGTCTCCCGGCACGAGAACCATGCCTTCCCTCACCGCATGCTTTGGATGCCTCAGCTTTAGATTCTTCCCGCCCAGCGAAATTTGGCCCTGCTTCGGCTGGACGAGACCGGACAACACGAGAAGCAGCTCTTCTTGCCCTTGTCCTTGCAGTCCTCCAAGGCCGACGATTTCGCCTTTCTTTATATCAAAGCTCACCCGATCCTTCGATTTGCGGAGCATGAGCTCCCGGACTTCGAGCATCTTTTCCGACTGTATGGCGCTGCTGGCTGGAGCATTGTCTTTGGCGTGCCGATGTTCCTTGCCGGATATCATGGAGACGATCAGATTCTCGTCCTTGGCTTCGGTCTCGAAATCGATGGCGCCGACGGTTTCCCCGTTTCGGAACACCACTACGTAATCGCAAATGGTTTTGATTTCCCATAATCGATGGGAGATAAAAATAATCGACGTGTTGTGCGCCTTCAATTCGCGCATGACGGCGAAGAGCTTCTCTACCTCGGACGTCTCGAGCGGAGCGGTAGGTTCGTCAAGAATAAGCAGCTTAGGCTTATGGGAAATGGCTTTGGCGATTTCCACGAACTGTTTTTGCGCGAGCGATAAGTCTTTCACCTTCTCGTCGATCGACAGTTCCGGGGCGAATTTGGACAAATAAGTCGCGGCGAGCTCCTTCGATTGCCGATCGTTCATGAAACCTATCGAGCTTTCCGGCTCGGAGCCAAGCGTCATATTCTCCCAGATGGTCAACTCGGGAACGAGACTGAGATGCTGGTGAACCATGATGATTCCGTGCTTTTTGGCTTCCTGCGGATTCGCGACGTTAAGCCGCTCGCCGTCGAACCAGATTTCTCCTCCGTCCGGCTTCACGACGCCCGATATCATTTTCGAGAACGTCGACTTCCCCGAACCGTTAGCCCCGAGCAGCCCGCATACTTTTCCTTGCTTGCAGATTAGATTGCCGTCGCGAAGTGCCATGACTCCGCCATAGGATTTACGCAACGATTTCGCTTCGAGTAATTGCATGGCCAGTCTCCTCTTATCGAAAGAGGGAATACCTCGGTACTCCCTCTCTCGTCGTATCGATTGTTGCACTTACGGCCGTTATGGCGTTATTCGAAAAACGCGTTCAGTTGCTCCTCGGACAGCCACTCGTCAAGCGTGAACGTATCAGGCTTGTCCGCAACCTTGTTCAATTCGGCTTCTAGAGTGTCGTTCTTGATGTGCGTGCTGATCGGGTAGTAGAAAGTGTTGTCTTTCATAGGCAAATTGCTTTTCTTGCCCTGGAGCATTCTTACGCCGATTCCGAGCGCCGTCGCGCCGATTCCCGGAGGATTGTTCTGGCCGTAAGTGCTGAAGCCCTCGCTGTCTTTCAATTCCTTCCACTTCTTAAGGAAGGCAACGTTATTCTCGCCCGTAATAACCGGGAGCTTCTTATTCGCGGCTTGGAATGCGTTAACTACGCCAAGCGCCATGCCATCCTGCGTGAGTACGCCGTCGATCTTAGGATACGAAGCGATCAGGTTCGAAGTCACTTGCTGCGCGTTCGCTTCATCCCAGTTGCCGTTCACTTCCGTCAAAACTTTAATATCCGGATGTTTCGCGAGCACTTCCTTCATTCCGATCAAACGGTTAACGTTGGCGGAGCTTCCCGCCAATCCGCTGACGATGACGATATCGCCTTTGCCGTCCAGCTCGTTCACGAACCACTCGGCAAGGTTTCTTCCGAACTCCTGCTGGTCGATAACGACGTTGATCGATTTCGGCGTCGTAACCGGCTGATCGAAGGTAATAACGGTGATTCCTTTCTTGACCGCTTCTTCGATTACCGGATTGAGAGCGGTTTCAGAATTGGGGTCAATGAGCAGCAAATCGACTTTGGCGTTGATCATGTTGCGAATTTGCGCGATTTGGTTGTTCACGTCTACGCCCGCGTGCTGTACGATAATCTTCTCGATCCAACCTTTTTGTTTGTAATCTTCCGCGAGCTGTTCGATCGCTTCCGTCATTTGCGTTCTCCAGCCGTTGCCGATGTAACCGTTGCTCACTCCGACGACGATCGGTTTGATTTCTTTGGATTCTCCTTGCGAGGCGCTTGCGCCGCTAGTCGCCGCCGATTCGGACGGTTTGCTCTCGTTCTTGCCGCAGGCGGCCAAGACCAGAACCGAAGCAAGCATGATGCAGAGTACGATGGACAAACTTCTTTTCATTGAAAAGCCTCCCTTTGAAATGGAAAATCCATGATTCCACTCTCCACAGCATCCCGATTTTTGTGATTGCTTTTGCGGGTATGGGTGTCTGTCTGAGACTTAGGTTATCATGGATGGCTGCTCCCGCAGACTCACAGAATCAACTAAACGAGTGCAAAAATTATACCTTTCGGGCGGACTACCCGTTGATCGACGAGAGGTCCTGTTGCCGGTTCTCGCTATACTGGCTCGGGCTAATGCCGAAAAACTTCTTGAACACCTTGCTGAAATACTTCGGGTCCTCGTACCCTACGATCTCGGAAATTTCCTGTTGTCTTAAGGAAGTCGTCTCCAAAAGATGTTTCGCTTCTTCCATTCTGATTCTCGTCATATAGCTGTTGAAGCTTTCGCCCGTGTACGTTTTGAATATTCTGCTGAAATAGATCGGATTGATATGATACTTCTCCGACACCATGTTCAGGGTCAGCTCCGAGCTGCAAAATTCCTTGATGTACGCCTTAACCCGATATACGATTTCCTTGCCCGTCGCGTCTTGTCCTCCGATCAAGTGTTGGCAGGCGTTCTCGAGATACTGATATAGCCAGTCGACCATCTGGTCCAGATAGCTGAATCCGGTTACGATTTCCGTAATGTCGGCCACCGAACCCGCCACCGCGGCGTCCGGATTGACCGCAGCTTCTTCCTGCGCGAATTGCTTGATGACGAAGTACGCCTCGAAGAACAGCTCGTGCGCTTGGGTATGATTGGAGATCAGTTTCTTCCGAACCGCGTGCTTGAACAAGTAATCGATATGTTCCTTGACCTTGTCCCACTTCTTTTCTTTCAGAAAACGCGTAAGCAGCTTCATATCCGCCGAGAAATTCGGTTTGTCGGTCTTATTGGACGCTTGCGAGTAATCGATCACCTTGCCCGTTCCGAGAAGAAGCCTCTCCTTTACGGCGAATAGCGCCTCGCGGTAAGAAGCTTTAATCGCATTCGCTTGATCATAAGCGCCGCCGATTCCGACGGTTACGCGGATTCCGAACCGCTTCTCCATGCTTTCCACGAACGGAACGAGCAAACGAACGATTTTATCTTTGCCGCTCCCGGGCTCCGGATGAAGCAGCAGGATGAACTCATGGTCGGGTCTGATGTTCTTGATAACGCAACCTTCCCCCAGATTCGCCATGTATTCTCGGCAAGCCGTCTCCAGCTCGTTATAGAGGACGAGATTGCGTATGCGGTTAGGATCGTCGGCGGTCGAATCCAACAACAGCTCGGTCTTGAGAACGCCGATCAGGAAGCGGCCGGCGGCAAGCTCCTTCTCCCATTCTTGCCCAACGTCGGCCGGCACCTGCTTGGAGTTTTTGTCCGCCAGCCAGTGCAGCAGGGATTCCTCTTTCAGCCTAAGCTTCTCCCGGCTTTCCCGCTCCTTCATCCATGCGCTTTCGGAAGTTAGAATCTCGGCTTTGACGGCCAACAGGGACGACTTCATCTCCGTCTCCTTAAGAGGCTTGAGCAAGTATTCCGATATTCCGTATTTCATCGCGGCCCGCGCGTATTCGAACTCGCTATACCCGCTGATGACGATGAATTTAACGGATGGGCTTACTTCCGCCGACTGACGGATCAGGGTAAGCCCGTCCATGACCGGCATCGTGATGTCCGTAATGACGAGATCGATCGTTCCGCCGGCGATGTGTTCCATGGCCTCCGTTCCGTCGCACGCTTCCGCGGCAACTTGCATGCCGAGAGATTCCCAATCGACTTTCATTTTGATGCCGTTTCGGATATGCGCTTCGTCATCGACGATCATAACGTTTAGTAACATGGCTAATGAACCCCTTTCTCTGTCGAAATCTTAAGCGATATTGTCGTTGTGGGCGGCTTCGCGAACGATGGGAATCGTTATCGTCACCTTTGTCCCTAGGCCTTCGGAGCTGACGATGGTCAACCCGTAAGCTTCCCCGTAGAAGCTCTTGATCCGGTGGCATACGTTCGCAAGACCGATATGCGATCCGCCGCCCGTCTTGCTCTGCAGTCGGTTGGACGACGTCTCCAATCGCTCGATCAACGAGGTCAATTCCTCCTCTTTCATCCCCGCTCCGTTGTCCTGCACGGCAATCGAAAGATGGCCTCCGTCCGGCAAAATCATGATTTTAATCGTCCCGGCCTTCCGTATTCCGTGAATAACGGAGTTTTCGACGAGAGGCTGAAGCAGCAGCTTCACGATCTGGCAATCCCGTACGTTCGGATCGATGATGAATTGCCATCGAAGATCTTCGCCGTATCTCGTCTTCTGAATGTGCAGGTAACGCTGCAATTGGCCTACCTCTTCGTCGATCGTGGCGACGTCGTTGCCGTTCGTGCTATAGCGGAAAATATCGGCCAGCATTTGGGTGATCGAGCTGATTTCCTTCTCCTGCTTCACGGTGGCGATGCTGTCGATGACCGATAAAGTGTTATATAGAAAGTGCGGGTTGATCTGCGATTGCAAGGCTTTGATTTCGGCGTCCTTCTGCAAAATTTCCGCTTCGTATACCCGGTCGATGAGTTGATTGATCCGTTTGAGCATCCGGTTGAAGCTGCTGCCGAGAACGCCGATCTCGTTGTTGCTGTTCAGGTTGACGAATACTTTGAGATCGCCTCCCTCGACTTTGCGCATGGCCGCCGCGAGCCTCTGTACCGGCCTTGAGATGCTTATCGAGATCGATAGGGAAATGAGAATCGCCAGCACGAGCAGAACGAAGTCCAGCTGGATCGAGAATTTCCCGACGGAGACGATCCGTTCCATCAGATACGAATAAGGAATCGCGCTGACGACATACCACCCTGTCGCCGTGGATTTGGCATAGGTAACCATGAACTTCTGTCCGTCCAGGTCCGAGGAGAACATGCGCGTGTCCCCCTCCCGGGAATCGACGATCTGCGGAACGAAAGAATATTCCGCGGGTTTGGTCAGCTTCTTCTTGCTGAGATGGGAGACGACCTTTCCTTCTTTGTCCATGATGAACACGAACCCGTTAGGGCCCAGATCGATATAAGAGAACGTGTCGGCGAGCGCGAATTCTTTCGTGCCTAGCACTAAAGTTCCCATGACCTTCCCGCTGGAAGGATCGTAGATTTTGCGCGTGAGCGTCGTTAAATACTCGTACAGCATCGACGGACTTTGATTCTGTATCGTTCCCCGCCAATATACCGGCTCCGGCCGGCTCATCGCCTGCGTATACTCGTTGGATAATTTATAATCTTCGGGCACCATCGTTTCCCCCGAAGTAACCGCGTATTCCTGCTCGGCCATCAGAATTTGCGCTCCGACGATCTCTCTCTTGGAGCTGAGAATTTGTCCTAGCTTCTTCTTAAGCTTATCCGCCGCTTGCGCCCGGACAGTCTCGTTATCCTCCAAGGCGATTTCCCCGATCGATTGCTGAATGTCGATCAGGATACGATTTGCAGGCTGATGTCTTCGATGCCGGTGAGCAGCGCATCCAGCCGTCCGGCCGACTGAACCATGATCTGCTCGGAATACAAGCCGGTTTTCTCTTCGATCGCTTTGTAGGCGTTATTGTATAAGACGTATCCGATTACGATGGCCGGAATAACGGTCAAAATCAAGAAAAAGACGAACAGCTTCCACTGCAATCGCCCAAAGAACGAGCGCGACAATCGATTCCAATGACCGAACACCGTTCTCCCCCCTATCGGCAGCTTATTGTGTATGCGCTTCCACGAATCACTATAAGCATAGGGGAAAAAATCGTCGCATACTTAACCAAAGTCGCGGCTAAAGTTGTGATTTTGTTCACAGCGGAATGTTCCTAAATATGCTTATAACATCCCGCTTTCCTTGCGGCTGCGGTACTGGCTTGGGGAAATTCCCCGGTGCTCTTTGAAAACCTTGTTGAAATAATGAATCGAATTGTACCCGCATTCGAACCCGATCGACGTAATCGGCTTGTCCGTCGTATCGAGCAGATGCATGGCGATTTGAACGCGCAATCGATGAATGAATCGATTAGGGGACACTCCCATCAAGCTTCTAAAATCGTTATAAAACCGTGTTTTGCCTTTGCCGTACAAGCGGATGAGCACTTGGATGTCCATCTCCTCGGTCATATGCTGCAGCAAATGCTCCAATACGGCAATCATTTCGGAATCGACGGCCGTGTTGCCCATCTCGGCTTGCCGATCTAACGTATAGCGATAGATCTGGATAAGAATATCGATAAAATGCATGAACTGCTGCGTCTCCCAACCGGGAGCCTTCCGCTGTTCTTCCTCATACGCCTCGATCGCCGCCCGATGAATAGCGGACGCATAAGGGCTCGACTTCTCAATATGGGGAGATACCGTGTCGGTATAGAACGGATACAGCAATTTATGACCGTGAGGAATCCATTTCACGATAGACGGCGAGAACAGCACCAGAATCCAGACGATCGGCTTTCCCGGTTCCTGGACGAGATTGTAATGCGGTTCGTACGGCCGGAACACGAACACGTCTCCCGCTTCGCCGGTAACGTCGCGGTTCAGCAAACGGAAACGCGCCCTATTTTCCAACAGGACGTTAATCTCCAGCCAATCGTGCATATGTAGCTCGTGTTCGACATCATAGTCGATCCTCTTGGTGAACATCAGTTGCTTCTCGTATTTCAAATCGACGAAGAACAAGTCGTGCACGTCCCTTCTGGATGCTCTTGCCAACACGATACTAACGCTAATGAACTCTATTATAATCCACTTCTCGCACCGGTCTACTAAAGAAAGACTAAGCTTTTTTTGAAGTAACGATTGCCGATGTATGCGTTTTATTGTTAAGATGGTTCTATCATTGCCTCTTGTTACGGAGCAGCGCACCTGCAACCGGACATGAGGATTCGAGGGACAGCCATGAATCGATACGAGGCCGAATTCAGCAATTTGGTAAAGGCCTACCGCAAGCAACATATGGGCAAAGGCCCGAGCCGAATCATTACGACGTTCTGCAAAAACTGGGCGATCTGCGAGATGGAAGGCAATCTGTCTCCCGTCGAGAAATTCATGGCGTCCGCCAGCGAAGGCAAGAACATGGTTCGCGACGCGCGCACGCTGTGGGTGAAGGAAATTTACCGCAAGTATCCCCCGGTGGACATGGAGCGCCTGCTCGGCGCGAAGTTTCTGGATCTGTATCTCGACATCGACGTGGACAAAGACTTCGGAATGTCGATCTTCGTCTTCGACACCGACTTGCAAGCCAAGTTCGGCTCATCATAAATTAAAATAAAGTCAGGGCGCCTCGATCTCGAGCGCCCTGATTTCAAGTAATGAATTCTATTCTACTTTATTTCTCGCATCGATCTAGTTTCGAATAAATATTTTTTTATCGAAAAACAACAGGATGGTGAAGAGAATGATGGCCAAGAGCAAAACCGATGCGGTCGAAATAAACGTAATCGTTGTGAGCGTGTTCTCATTCTTATAGTAAATCAGCATACTAAGCGGCATAAGTCCGCCGCCGATTAGACTGGTCCAAGCGTGCAGCTTAGCCGTTCTCTTCATGCTGATCTCTTTAAATACATAATAAAAAATACCGTACGCGAAGAGGGTTAACCAGCCGACAACTAGAATATGGGCATGACCCGGAACCATTGTATAATCTTTTCTACCCGCCAAATCCGATCCGAGCATCGCACCGATCAATGAATAGATTGCTGAAATACGAATCAACCATTTACTATAATTAACCATATTATTCCGCTCCTTTATTAATTTCATTCTTTAGGTAATGTAATCCTCACGCACGTTCCCTCGCCAAGCTCGCTTGATACATCAATGCTCCCGTCATGCAATTCAACGATTTGTTTGACGATCGTTAAACCAAGCCCTGTACCTTCTTTCGTTCTAGAAGGTTCCGCCCTATAGAAACGATCAAACACGTGCGGAAGCTCGTCTTCTTTAATACCGATCCCAGTATCCTTGAATTGAATGGTTACATAAGAATCACCGTCTTCAAGCTCGATTCGAATGGAACCGTTCGGTTTATTGTATTTCAATGCATTGGTAAACAAGTTATCCCAGACTGTCTCCAATAAGCTCCTATCCCCATGGAAAACAACAGGAACGAGTTTGTAATAAAGCTCGATGCCTCTCTCCTCGATTCGCCATAAATATTTCTGTGACAGGCTTCTGAGCTGCTGATCCAACGAGAACGATTCACGCTTTAATCTGCGGGTTGCCTGATCTAACGAAGTAAGAAGCAGCAGCTGTTTCGTGAGAATGGATAGTCGTTTGGCTTCCGTCTGAATGATCGAAGAATAAGCCAATCGTTCTTCTTCCGTTATCGTCTGAGCCCCCAATAAATCCGCATATCCCTGAATGTTGAGAAGAGGAGACTGAAAATCATGCGACACATTGCTAATGAATTCTTTGCGCGACTGATCGTTCTCATGCAGCTTCTTCGTCATCTCATTAAAGCTCTCGGCAAGCTGCCCAATCTCGTCTCTGCGGTTAATCTTAAGCAAATGATCGTACTTCTCCTGCGAAATGTGCTTTGTCGCTTCCGTAAGCTGCGTAATTGGGCGAATAAGCCGCTTGGCAACGACGAGCATCGCCACAAGACTAATCACGGCCATCGATACAATCATGCCGGCAAAAATGATGTGTACCTCTGTTACAAGCAGATCAATATTCGGCCGTAGAAATAATCCATAGTTTTCACCCTCGTATTTAAACGGCAGTCCAACTGTGTTTTCCAGCTCGTTCGCAAACATTCCCTTCATGAAGATCCAGCTAGGGAATTCTTCCATCCCATGATACACATTTCCGTTAAATACGAGCAGCTTGGCTGACTCCGATAATTCCGTAACTGCAAATTCGCTCCCGAAAAATCGAGAATAGCCCGATTCTCCTGCAACGTATAGCTGATAACCGATCTGACCAAGCGTGGATAAATAATGTTCTAAATCTAAATGTTCAGTCGTTTCAATATAATGCGTTAATTGTTGTGCAATCGCGACATTCTTCTCATCGTTCAGCTCTTCGCTAACCAGATAATAGTACGTATTTGCCGAGAAGAAGGCGACAACCGTGCTGATTAAGATGATGAGAATAGCGGTGACGGTAAATTGCCGATAAAGTGTTTTCACGAATTCTGAACCTCTAGCTTGTATCCAACGCCACGGGTCGATCTTATTTCTATATTGGCTCCGAGGTGGATTAGGCGTTCGCGTACCCGTGTCATATGCGTATTCAACGTATAATCATCGCCTTCATAGTCATGCCCCCAGATTTGCCCCATAATCGTACTCCGTTCAACAACATGATTCGGACGACTTGCTAATAAAGCGAGCAATTCAAATTCCTTTAAAGGCATGACGACGGAACGCTCTCCCGTCGAAACTTCAAATAGTTTACGGTTGATGGTCACGTTGCCGACTTGTATGATCGATTGATATTCCTTATCGAATCGCCGTAAGATGACAGCGATTCGAAATAATAATTCTTTCGGTTCGAACGGTTTCACCACGTAATCCTCTGATCCCGCGAGAAATCCTTTTGTTTTGTCTTCCAGCTCGCCCTTAGCAGTTAAGAGCAGAACAGGAATGCCGTAATCTTGGCTTAAAATCCTTGTTAATTCAATACCATCCATCCCCGGCATCATCACATCAACGATGGCTAAATCGGGCACTTCCTTCTCCAACATATCCAGGGCTTCTGCTGCGTCGTAAGCATTCAACACCCGATACCCTTCGCGTGCCAGATGGATGCTTACAAGCTGTACGATGTTCTTATCATCATCAACCACCATGATTTTCAGCTTAATCCCCCCCAATCATGGAATACGACCTTTAGAGTCCGTAAGACTCTGAGACAGCTGACTTCCTTTTATCCTTCTCGAAGAACAAGATTAGAGCAGGCAGTAACATTCCTCGAACCAAGAAAGTATCCATCAGAATACCGATCGCGACAATGAAACCAAAGATGAACAGATCGGCAATCGGCATCGTCATTAAAGCTGCGAACGTTGCCGCCAATATCAAGCCGGCCGATGAAATAACGCCGCCCGTATTGCGAATCGCAATTTCAAGCGCTTCCTTCACCTTGCGAGTCTTACGTTCCTCTAAGAAGCGTGACACCAGTATAATATTATAGTCAATTCCAAGCGCGACTAAGAAAATAAACGCATAGACCGGCACACGAGTACTTACTGCTTCATAGCCGAACAACACGTCAATCAGGAATATCCCGAGTCCCAATGCCGCCAAGAAGGATACCAGGATCGTCGCCATCATGTAGGATGACATTTTAATCGATTTCGTCATTACGAGCAGCAGCACAAGGATAAGCAGCGTTTCGAGGAGAACGATCACCTTTATATCACGGTTGTTTATATCACGTTCATCCACCAGCTTCGGCGTTATCCCGCCAAAATGGATTTCTCCCGAAATACTTGCCGCCGCAAGCAAGCTATCGCTATTGTTGCGCAGCTCATTGAGCATGTTGATCGCATCGACGGAATAAGGGTTAAAATCAAGCGTCACGCTTAACTTTAACGCTTTAGAATCCTCCGCTACATCAACTAATCGAACAGATGCAATATCATCATTGTTCTGCAGTGTACCGCGGAGACTGTCGATCTGTTGTTCCGTTAACGCTTCTTTGCTTGTAACCAGTAACGAGGTCGGCGCTAACTCCCCTTTATCATACTTGCTTTCCACAATTTCATATCCTTCGCGTGAAGGCAAATCTTTCGGGAACGATTTCACGGTATCGAACTCATAATTCGTGTTAAGTACATTAAGCGCCGCCGCAATCATCAAGATGGCTACTATTCCACCTGCAACCCCTGGCTTATTGACAACGAACTTGGCCAAAGGCCCCCAGAAGGAATGCTTCACTTCAGCAGAAGTGCCGTACTTAGGCACCCCAGGCCAGAACGCTTTTCGCCCAAACAATGTGAATAACGCGGGCAATAGCGTAATCGACGCCAGCATAATAATCAGCATCGTCATCCCGAAAAAAGGCGCGAAGTTCTGGTAGTCTCGGAAGTCTGCGAAGAATAACACAAGCATCGCTGCGAATACGGTGCCGCCCGCAAGCCATACCGGCTCACCTGTTGCCCGCATTGCGTGCTTCATGGCATCGTACTTGCTTTCGTAATGATTCAACTCTTCGCGGAAGCGCGAGAATACGAATAACGAATAATCGATAACCGCCGCGAACAGCAAAATGCTCATGATCGAAGATGTCGAGTTATTGATCTCTAGTCCACCGGCTCCCATCAAGCCAACGACTTGATTGACGACCTGGTATACAATCGCAGTAGCCAGCAATGGAATGAGCGCTAATAATGGTGAACGGTAAATCGAGATCAGCAGCAACAGGATAATGCCGATCGTAGCCAAAAGCAATACAAAGTCCGCGCGTTCAAACAGTTTCAACGTATCCCCCGCGATGCCCGCAGGTCCCGTTATGCGGAATGTAGTGTCCGCCAAGCCTTCGGCGATATGATTTCCGGCTTCCGCAACTTTATCGATGGTCTCGCCAATCTGACGATTGTCGGCATCGGGGTCCAAAGTCAACGGAATAATCAAGGTTGATCGATCTTTTGATTTAAATCCTTCCAATGCCGGCGCTGGCAATGTGGAAATGTCAACGATTGCGTCTACGCCCTCTATATTCGCGGATATTATCGCATTCATAATCTTGTTTACATCTTCGAGATTTACTTCGCCGTTCTCATTATGAAATACGAGAATCCCCGGTGTTCCTTGATCATTAGGGAAATATTGCTCAAGCTTTTCATTCGCAATGATCGATTGCGCATCTTTCGGCAAAGACTGGAAGTTCGTCACCTTGTAGTCGCTTAATTTGGGTCCAGCACTTAAACCAATCATGACAACCAGCCAAACGCTTAGGGTTATCCACATGCCGCGCTTTGTGGACACCCAATCTGTTAATGGACGTAATAGGGCTTTCATTTTATCCTCCTTTTGTTGTAGACTCATCTGCTCGAATGAATCTCGTTTGCTACGCATACCATCATATTCTCTCTATATAAACTCAAAATAAACTTCGTAAATACGATAGAGATGATACCACTACTGGCGTTCACGGTAACGGTGAAGGTCATCGGATGAAGAAAATACGCCATCATCTCATGCTGAATATCAACTGTAAAAGAAAAACCATTTCAAACTAACGATTGCAGATGTATGCGTTTTATTGTTAAGATGGAATTATCATTGCCTCTTGTTACGGAGCAGCGCACCTGCAACCGGACATGGGAATTCGAGGGACAGTCATAAATCGATACGAAGCCGAATTCAGCAATTTGGTGAAAGCGATCTTTATCTCGACATCCACGTGGACAAAGACTTCGGAATGTCGACTTCGTCTTCGACACCGACTTGCAAGCCAAGTTCGGCTTATCATAATGTGAAATAAAGTTCAAAAAGTCAGGTTTTCAGCACCGAGAAGACTGGAAGAAGCTAGGGACTGAGGAACGGAGCGTAGGCAAAACCTACGTAAGTACCGGAAGGCCCGGCTGAATCCAAGATTCGATGTCGAATCCGCTCCTTGCGTCGCTTCGTGATCAAAAGCTGGCTTTTTGAACTCCTATCAGTGAAATAAAGTTCAAAAAGTCAGGTTTTCAGCACCGAGAAGACTGGAAGAAGCTAGGGACTGAGGAACGGAGCGTAGGCAAAACCTACGTGAGTACCGGAAGGCCCGGCTGAATCCAAGATTCGACGCCGAATATGCTTCTCGAAATGCATCGTGATCAAAAGCTGACTTTTTGAACCTCCTATCAGGATTGGCACCGGGCAGCGCACCTGCTTTGGACTAACCGCGAGACTTGAATTCTTCTTCGTGAAGACTCACAGGCTTGGCGGTTTTTTTGTATTCGACAAGTTGAATGGCGCGATCGGAATAAATGGATTGAATCAGGGAGGAAACATCATGGGAACAACGAAACATTCCGGCAGAACGAAGCTGCCAAGCCGGCCTAGCCCGAAGCTATGGGTGAGCAAAGTCCCTTTCGGACTGGGAAAAGTAAAGCCGAAGCACATCCGAGAAACGATGAAAATCATGTGGGAAAACCGCGACAATCTTCCTTACGCCTATCGTATATTAACGAAAGGCGTATGCGACGGTTGCGCGCTTGGCGTATCCGGCCTGTACGACCAGACGTTATCTGGGCCTCATCTTTGCACGACGAGGCTGAACGTGCTGCGCCTCAATACGATGCCGGCCATTAAACCCGAAGTGCTCCATTCGGATATCGAGGAGCTTCGCCGCATGGACAGCACGCAGCTTCGCGCGTTAGGCCGCATCCCCTATCCTTTGGTGCGCGGCAAAGGCGAGCGTTCGTTCAGGCGCGCCACTTGGGACGAAGCGATGGATCGAATCGCGGGCAAAATCCGCGGCATCGACCCGAAGCAGCTCGCGTTCTATCTTACGGCCCGCGGGATAACGAACGAATCCTATTACGCGGCGGCCAAAGCCGCGCGATATATCGGCACTAACAATATCGACAATGCTTCGCGGATTTGCCATTCCCCGTCGAAGACCGCTTTGAAACGTTCGCTCGGGATCGGAGCCTCCAGCTGTAACTACAAGGACTGGATCGGCACCGACGTTCTCGTCTTCTGGGGAAGCGTCGCCGCCAACAATCAGCCGGTATCCACGAAGTACATGTACGCGGCCAAACGCAAAGGAACGAAAATTATCGTCATCAATCCCTATCGGGAGCCGGCAATGGAAGGATATTGGATTCCTTCGATTCCGGAATCCGCTCTATTCGGAACGAAACTCGCCGACGATTTCTACCAAGTCAACATCGGCGGGGATATCGCCTTCATGAACGGCGTCATGAAAGCATGGTTCGAGATGGAGGAGAGACAGCCGGGCTCCGCGATCGACCATGATTTCGTCCGCGAACACGCGAACGGGTACGAATCCTTGAAAGCGCATATCGAGAGCCAAGAGTGGGAACAGCTCGAGCGCTCTTCCGGCTTGACGCGAGAGCGCATCGAGGAGTTCGCCGCGTTGCTGGCGCGGTCTAAATCCGGCGTATTCGTGTGGAGCATGGGACTGACGCAGCATCGGTTCGGAACGGACAATATTTCGCAGGTCGCCAACCTTGCGCTGCTTCGGGGCTTCCTTGGACGCGAGCATTGCGGCGTCATGCCGATTCGGGGACATAGCGGAGTGCAAGGCTCAGGCGAGATGGGAGCAGATCCGTTCAGCTTGCCCGGGGGCGAATTTTACGGAAAGGACATCGAGCGAATCGAACGGTTATGGGGATTCGAGCTTCCTAGATGGCAAGGGGACATCGTTGGAGTTACTCTTGAGAATGCCATGCTGCCCAATGATCATGAACGCAAGCTCAAGCTGTTCTATACGTCGGGTGGAAACTTCCTCGAGACGATGCCGGAGCCGGAGTTCGTACAATTATGCTTGGAGAACGTGGAGCTCCGCGTTCATCAAGACATCGTGCTGAATACTTCGACGCTCGCCGACGCCAAGGAGGAAGTATGGGTGTTGCCGGCGATGACCCGTTACGAACAACCGGGCGGCGGCACTTCCACCTCCACCGAGCGCATGGTGTATTTCTCGCCGGAAATCCGGGGACCGAGAATAGGCGAAGCCCGTCCGGAGTGGGCGATTTACTCCGACTTGGCGGCACGGGTTAAACCGATCGGCGCCAATCCGTTCTGTTCAAGGATGCCGCTCATATTCGGGAGGAGATTGCTCAGGCCGCTCCTAACTACAACGGCATTCAGCATCTGTCCAATCAAGGAGACGTTTTCCAATGGGGAGGCGCGTGGCTGTGCGAGGGCGGAGTGTGCCCGACGGATGACGGAAAAGGCCGATTGCTGGCTATCGAGCTGCCCGAGCTTCGCAAGCCGGAAGGGAAATTTTACGCGACTACGCGCAGGGCAAACAGTTCAATTCGATGGTGTACAGCGAGACAGATTCATTCAACGGAGCCGGACGTTACGACGTGCTGATGAATCGCGGGGACGCGGATAAGCTAGGCATTCGCGAAGGGGATGCCATCGTAGCGTACAACCGTTACGGCGTCATGCACGGGAGGTCGAAGCTTGAAGATATCGCGCCGGGCAACATCGAGCTCTATTGGCCGGAAGGAAACTCATTGCTCCCGAAAGGCGTATACGAGCCGCATGCAGGCATTCCCGAGTACAATGCCGCCGTTGTCGTGGAGAAAGCGGAATCGTATCACGCGTTGAAGGACACACGTTACGTGGAACGCCGGATCGAAGAATTAGAATTGGATTTGCCGGGATAACCGGAGCTGAACGGAGGAATAAAGTTGGAACAACAGTCCTGCGTCACATGGCGGACGACGAAAATAAACGGGGATCATTGCGCGGAAGTGGAAGACGACGTCGCCGCCGAATTCCCGCTCACGATTCGTCTGGACGGCGAAGAATTCGCGACGATCGTCTGTTCTCCGAGCGACCTGACCGATCTCGTCGTCGGCTTCCTCGCATCGGAAGGAGTCATTCGTTCGACGGATGACATCAAGGGTCTGTCTATCGACGAGGATCGCGGATTCGCTTACGTCGAGCTTCATCGGCCGCAATCGACCGCGAAGGAGTTCCACTCGAAGCGGATCGTCGGCTCCTGCTGCGGCAAGAGCCGGCAATTCTACTTCCATAACGATGCGCGTACCGCGAAAACCTTGATCGGAGGAACGACGATTTCGGCGGAGCGGTGCTTCGAGTTGATGAAACGCATGCAACTCAGCTCCATCGATTTCCATCTCACGGGCGGATTTCATAATGCGGCGCTTTGCGATAATGAGGACCTAATAGAGGTCCGTACCGACATCGGCCGGCATAACGCCCTCGACAAACTTTTCGGCCACAGTCTGCGCCGAAAGCTTCCGACCAAACAATGCGTCATCGCGTTCAGCGGTCGGCTGTCTTCCGAAGTCGTGCTAAAGGCAGCCAAAATCGGCTGCCCCATCTTGTTGTCCAAATCCGCTCCGACCGATCTCGCTCTCCGTCTAGCCGAAGACCTTGGGATCACCTGCGTCGGATTCATTCGCGCGGATTCCATGAACATTTATACTCACCGAGAGAGGATCACGGGCTTGTAACGAATCGGTTGAATGCGCAGCGTCTTTATGAGCGACGCGCTAATATATCACCCGATCGTGCATGTCCGCGATCCCGGATTTGCGATAAAAGTACGTATTGATCTGATCTCGCCATTCTAGGGCATGCTCCGCTTGATCAACGAGACGCTTCCTTACGCGGTTGTATATCCCGGGATCGACCTTCGCCTTGACGGAGTCCCATTGCTCGAGCTGACGTGCCGCCCTGTCCGCCCCTTCGAAGTGCGAATCGTAAATATGCTGGATGACGCTCTTGCCGGATTTCAACGCATGAGTATACGGAACGTGATGGAAGAACAGGAGCAGCTCGTCCGGGCACGTTTCAAGCGCTTCGTACATGTCCGATTGCGGGGAATGATACTGTCGGGTATAGCCGGTGCCGGATCGTGCCGTTCGATCGACCCCGATTCCTTCGTTATCCGCGAAATGGTAAGTGCCCCACTTCGAATATTCGTAGCCGTCGACGTTCGGGCCGTAGTGGTGATCTGGATTGACCATCCAACCGACGCCGAGCGGTGCCGTATAGGATTCATAGATCGAATAGGAGTCGAGAAGCATCCCGGCAACGACCTTCGCGGTCTCCGGATCATGGGGGAATGTCATTCCAATCCATTCCTTCGCGATTTGCTCGGAGCTTAAGCGCGGATTCCACGCCAGCCTCGCGAACCCGTAGAAGTTCGCCTGGGCAAGATCATGTCCGGTCCAATTCGGATCATCCCCGATATTCGATACCGCCGCGATTCCTCCCCTTCCGTTGCCGAACAGCCTCCCGCTGGCAATGTCCGCGATCGTCGAGCCTTCCCCTCCGGCATAAGTGTCGAACGCCAACGCTTCCTTCCACTGCGGAACTAGGTAACACAGATGGCGTTGCTGTCCGGTATATTCTTGGGTTATTTGCAGCTCCATCACTTGATTCGTTTGCTTCAATCCGCCTAATAGCGGCGATACGGGCTCACGGACTTGAAAATCCATCGGCCCGTTCTTGATTTGCAGCAGTACGTTATCCCGGAATTGTCCGTCCAGAGGCATAAAATGATCGTAAGCCGCGCGCGCCCTGTCCGTTAACCGATCGCGCCAGTCCTGCAAGCAGTTGTATACGAAGCATCGCCAAATGACTTCTCCGCCATAAGGCTCAAGCGCATTCGCGAGCATGTTCGCCCCATCCGCATGGTTTCTCCCGTACGTGAAGGGACCTGGCCTGAATTCCGAATCCGCCTTCACGAGGAAACCGCCGAAATCCGGGATCCGGCGGTAAATCCCTCTCGCCGCTTCTTCCCACCAACGGGCGACATCCGGATGAAGCGGATCTGCCGTATCCAGTCCCCCGATTTCGATCGGGCTCGCAAAATTGACGCTCAAATACAAGCGAATGCCGTATTCCCGGAAAATATCCGCGACCTTGGCCACATCGGGCAACAACGTTTCGGTAATCAGCTTCGATTCCTCTCGATGCACGTTCACGTTGTTTATCGCCGCCGCGTTGATTGCCCCCGATGCCAACAAGCGCGCATAATCCCTGATACGGCCGAAATCCGCAACAAACTTATTGTCGCGATAAAAAAAGCTATTTCCCGCATATCCGCGTTCGATCGACCCATCCAAGTTGTCCCAATGGTTAATCATGCGCAATCCGTTGCCGGGAACCTCGCGAACGGCCAGCTTTTCGATGCTTTCCCCGATTTGCAGCAGCCGGATCAAATGAAACGCGGCATAGAGCACGCCTATATCCTCAGCCGCCGCTAGATAGATCGTGCCATCGTCGGCCGTATGGACGACATACCCTTCTTCGCCCAGCTCGGCCGGATCGAACTTCGCCGCCACCCCGTCGAACGCCGGCGAGCTGCCGAAGGTTCCGGCCACGATAGCCGGTTCATCCCCTACTATCCCGTTATCGTTAAGCGATAATCCGAGCATCGCATTGAGCGCAATCTCCAGCTCTCTTCGCGCGGAATGCAAGATCGCCGACTCTCCGAATACCTTCAGGCGCGAGCAGCTCTTCAAATACGCTTCGCGCAATTTACCGTTATCGATATAACGATAACCTAACCAACAATCGTAGCCGCTTTCGCTTTTCCCTAGACTCATGATCGCGCTTCAACCGCCTCTCTACGATCCTTGGATCAACCCTCCCTCCCAAATTAACACCTTGCCGACAGCGGTTCCATGCTCTTTTCGAGCCTATCATTTATCCAAATCGAGCCGTGAACGGCTTCAGCTCCTCATGGCGATCGTGTTGCCGGAAGCGTAGCGGCGCAAGCCCAATCGGAAGAAGAAGACGCCCGCAAGCGTAAATGCGGCGGTCAACGCCACGGCAATCGCAACGAATGCCGCATCGAACTCCTTAAGCAACCCTATGGGCAAATAGCTGATGAAGCCTGCAGGCACTACGGAGAACAACACCAGCTTCGCGAATCCGCGGAATATATTGGACGGATAAGTCGTTAGCGCGATAAAGCTGACGAACAGCTGGTGCGCTATTCCTTCCGCGTGTCCCATATAGAAGGCCAAACATCCCGCGATGATCATTACCGCCATGAATAGCAGCCCGCTTATAAGCAGACCGAGCAGGAACAGCAGAGCCCCCCGGATGGACAGATCTCCGACCATGAAATAGACGACGAGACCGAACGCGAAATCTCCCGCGGCCGTGACGGAGCTTCGGCTCGCGAGTACGTTAAGCAGTACCGGCTTCGGCTGCGATAAGTAGACGTCCAGCTGGCCCGTGGCAATGATTCCCGCGATACGGGGAAAGTTGCCGAATAGCATGGAAGCCCAACCGAAGCCTCCCGCGCTGATCGCCCATAACATCATGACGTCCCGCAGCTCCCAGCCTTGCACGATCGGAAACCGTTCGAAGAACAATCCCCAGAAGAACAGCCAAATGAAATTGTTGACGAACATCATTCCGGCAAGCAAAAGGAAGCTTAACCGGTATTCCATCGCCGACGCCAAGTTCACCTTCCAGCTAGTTAACACGAACCGGATATTCGCTCCGATTTTAGCCCCCGTTAACATGCAGCTTAGTCACCCCTCTCCGATATAACCAACCGACCGCAAGCCCGAGACCGACTATCCAAGCCGCCTGTATTCCCGCTTGGCCTGCAAGCAGCGCGGCATCGTAATGAACCGCCATCCTCGCGGGAAAATATAACGCCGCTTGAAAAGGAAGCCATGCGCAAACTCGCTGCAGCCACTCCGGCATCAAATCGATCGGCAGCAGCATGCCGCCTATCGTGAATTGCAGTTTCTGCAACACGAAGTATAGTCCGCTCGTCTCCTCCACCCAGAACGCGCATAACCCGACTAGCATCAGCAGCAGGAAGGTGATCGTCAGCGCTCCGGCGCTTAAAGCTAGCAGTCCCATCCACCCGAATCCGAATGACGGCGCCCCGACGAAAGCCCAAGCGATCGCGCTGCCGACGATAAGGTGAACGAAGAAGCGCAACAACGCCTCGGAAGCAAACACCGAGAAGTGATAGGCGACATAAGATTGCGGGCGGGTTAGCCGAATCGCGACGTCCCCGTTCTTCACCTCTTCCTCGATTCGCGTGCATACCGGCGGCGCGGCAAGCGTCAAAGCCTCCGTGAAAACGAGATACCAGACGATCTGCTTCAGAGTGAACCCGGCGATGACGGTCGTGAAATTCCCGTCGTAAGCGGCGGACCACAATTGAATGAATACGTAGAGGATAAACAGCAAGAAAAAACAGCGCATGACGAAGTCGGTTTTGTAAGCGAGTTGATGGCGGAAAGTTATCCGGCCGACAGCGAACGCTTTTCTTCCCATCGCTCCCCAACGATTGCTCTCCCCGTTCATCCTTCTCCCTCCCTCTCCAAACGCATGCCGTATACGTGCTTGATGATTTCCTCAAGCGGCGGATCCTCGACGTTAACGTCGGTGAAGCTTACGCGCCCGATCAGCTCCCCCATCACGCGTTCGATGTTCGTCTGCTTCAGATCGACCGTTAATCGATAGCTGCTGCCTTCTTCCCGGAGCCACTCCGCTCCCGAGATGGCGGGCAGAGCTTCATGGTCGATTCCGGACGATAACGTTAACGTGATATTTTTACGGCTCAGGACTTCACGCTTCATTCGGTCTACCGGTTCGTCGATCAGAACGCCTCCATGATGAATGACGACCGCCCGCGAGCACAGAGTCTCTACGTCGCCGGCATCGTGCGAGGTGAGGAAGACGGTCGTCCCTTCGGTGCGGTTCCGTTCCCGGATGAGCTCCCGAATCCGCTGCTTGACGACAGCGTCGAGGCCGATAGTCGGTTCGTCCAGGAACAACAGCTTGGGACGGTGAAGCAGCGAAGCCGCGATCTCGCAACGCATGCGTTCTCCGAGCGACAGCTTGCGTACCGGCGTGTGCAAATACGGGCCCAGCTCGAATCTCTCGATCAAATCGTTTTTCCTTGTTGCGTATTCGTCTCTCTTCATCTCGTAGACGCGGCTAATGAGCTCGAACGTGTCCATGGGAGGCAAGTGATACCATAGCTGAGACTTCTGTCCGAATACCGTACCGATCCGGAACGCTAATCTTTCTCGTTCTTTCCACGGAGTAAACCCGAGTACTTCGGCTTCCCCCGAAGTCGGATGAAGAATGCCGGTCAGCATCTTGATCGTCGTCGATTTACCCGCCCCGTTAGGTCCGAGGAACGCGATCGTCTCTCCTTCCCGAACGTCCAAATCGATGCCGCGCACCGCTTCTTTCGTCTCCCATTGCGGTTTCCAGAGCGAACGAAAGCTGGCCGACAGCCCCGCTTCCTTCCTCTTCACTTGAAACCTTTTCCGAAGTCCTCTAGTCCGTAACGCCAACATGCGAGCTTCCCCCCTTTTCTCTCTCTGCCACGGTACAGCAAAAAAGACCTTCGGCAAGTTCCGCCACAGAGTAGCGGAACTTGCCGAAGGTCTTTTATCCCTACGGTGTAACGCGGACGAAGCCGCAGCCGGTTTCGCTCGGTTCGGCAAGCTGGCGCGCTCCCGCGCATCCTCGCTTCCGGCTCCCTAGAAACCCTTCCGTTTGATGTAAGATTTTACCTTGCGCTGGCAGTTAAAGCAAGAGTTTTCCTGAAAGGCTCGTCGAACAATTTCATGACGCCTTTCCTCGCGACTTTATTTATCTTGAGATCGTCCGCCAATGGGGTTGGCCAGAAGCTCGATCAATATCGGTTCCTCGGCAGCCTTCCTCTCTTGATCGTCTTCCGATCTCGCTTCCGCGCTTTCTTGTTCAAGCATCGATTGATATTATGACGATGCTAGCCACCGCAACTTCCCCTCTCCTTTGGTTGGCCGAATTAACGGCTGCCGTTAATGATTCACACCTTCATACTTGTCGATAATGATTATCATCGTCAATAACGACAGTAAAAAAATTCCCTTGGTTAACAAGGGATTTCCTTTGAGCTGTATTGGCGGAACGCGGAAGCGAATGCCCCGGACTTCCGGTGACGCCGCCAGCGGAACCACATGATGACTCCGCGAGAGTATTCATCCAG
Organism: Cohnella cholangitidis; assembly: GCF_014107495.1. Lineage (GTDB taxonomy): Bacteria > Bacillota > Bacilli > Paenibacillales > Paenibacillaceae > Cohnella > Cohnella cholangitidis. The sequence continues at coordinate 4,478,419 of NZ_CP041969.1, read as the reverse complement.
AATCATCCCGGCGTAGACGCCGTATAACCCCCATTCCAAGGATATGCCGAGCAAGTAAGTCAAACCGACGGCAACGATCCACATGCACGGCAACGATACCTTCATGCTGAATCGGCCGTCGCCGATCGCGTTAATCGACTGCCCGAGCGCCATGTTAAGCATTTTCCCCGGCTGCAGCAACAAATTCAGCCATAGTAGCGAAACGGCCATATCCACGATCCACGGATCCGCCGTAAAGAAATTAAGAATCGACTCCCGGAACAAGAGAATCAATCCCGTGTTGATCATTACTAGAACCATCCCGATTCCGAGCGCGCGATAGCAGCTGTAGTAGGCCTCCCTATATCGCCCGGCGCCGTACTCACGGGCGATCTGGATCTGTACGGCCATCGCGAGCGACCATCCGATCGTGAAGGCGAACGACTCCATCGTGTTCATATACGTTCTAGCCGCCAGCGCCTGGGCCCCCATAACCCCGATCAAGCTCGTGATCGCTAGCTGCGAGACTTGCCAGGAAGCACCGTTTACGCTCATCGGCCATCCGATCTTGAATACTTCCTTCAACAGGCGCAAATCGAATTTACCGAACTCGCGCCAAGCGATCGGCGCTTCGAACGCATGACGAAACAGCCGAAGCAGCAACAGCACCGCCAACACTCGAACGAACAACGTCGATAACGCCACTCCGAACAGCCCCCATTTCGGGAATCCGAGGGCGCCGAAGATGAATAGCGCATTCAGGACGATGTGCAGGATGTTCATGGCGAACGCGATATACATGGGAGAGCGCGTATCCCCCGTATTCCTCACACAGGTGCTGAGCGCGGCGTTCAGCGCGGTAAACACCATGCCTCCGCCGACAATGGACATATAAGTATGGCCAAGAGGGCGAATTTCTTCCGGCATTTGCAGAGCCGCGGCGAAAGACCCCGTCCCGAACAAAAGAACGACGCTGACGACGACTCCGAGAGCCCCCGTCAGGACGATAGCCATCGTGCCGATCGTGCGGGCTTCCGCGCGAAGCCCCGCCCCCAGCCGCTGTGAGATCAAAATTCCCGCGCCGCTGGCGACCAACATGAATATAATCAGCACCGCGTTAAAAAACTGATTTGAAAAACCTACAACCGCAACCGCATCGTCGGAAATACGGCTTACCATAAGCGTATCCGCCGTTCCGATCGCGAATTGAAGGAACATTTCGATCATAATAGGCCAAGAAAGCGCCCATAGGGAAAGCTTTTTCTCCATACTCCGTCTATAATCCCCTTCGCCATGCACTGCAAAATCACATACAGTTGGCATCATACCACGGAGCTAAGCTAGGAGAAAGGCAATCCAATTGTCTTCTATGCGTTTGTAGACCCGGAATCGGCGAATAAACGGCCTTCTACTCCTCCCCAGGGAGTCTTATCCGCATCATTCGCGGTTTTTCGTCAGATCAGAGCCTTTTCCAGATGTACCTTGACGAGTTGTCCATCCGTCTCGATCCAGCCGTTCTCCAGTTGCGTCGTTTGGGGCTCGTTCCCGTTAGTGATCGCCGTTAACCGGTCCTCGGCCCAATTGTTGCCGGAGAATACTGTGAGAACCCGATTAACCGTATGAGCCGCATCCGCATTGCTGCTCGGGAACGCTACGTCTAGAACGAGCCAATTCCCTTGGACTCCGACGACTCCTTCGACGCCGCTCGAATTGGAGAAACCGATTCCGTTCTCCCGGAAGGATAGATCGAATTTCAACTCTCCGAACAAATCGACGATGTTCTTGGTCGATGCCGTAACGCGATCGTTCACGGCATCAAGCGACTCCACCTGCTGCCCGGTCCAATCCTTGAGATCGGAAATCGCCGTCTCTAAACCGCTCTTAACCTCGTCCACGGTCGGAGTCGCATTGCCGCACGCCGCAAGAGAGAGCAACAACAATGACGAAGCTGAAACGGCAATCCATTTTCGTACGCTTTGCACCTTGTCATCAGCCTTTCTATTCGCTTTGTTGTACACTACGCAGAGAAATAGATTTTTCCTCTTCTTTATTAAAAAATAGTAACGAGATCTTTAATCAAATCAAGAATACGTAATGGAAAGGAAAGGAATACGTCATTCGCTCGATAGTTGGTTATCGGGTTAAGTGATAGTTTTAGGGTGTAGGGCGAAAAACTACTCGCTCCGCAGCACACCAACTGAAAAGGATGATGAAATATGAGAATTCTAGTCACCGGCGGAACCGGCACGATAGGCAGCCATTTGGTTCCCGAACTTCTAAAGCGCAAAGCGTCCCTGCGCATTCTCTCAAGGGATCCGCAGCGCTCCCGGCAAGGATATGAGAACGTGGAGTGGGCCCAAGGAGATTTGGAGGCTCCAAACCGTCTGGGCCGGGTCTTCGAGCAGGTCGATGCCGTATTCTTGTTGCTCGGCATGTCGCGAACGGAGACGGCTCAAGGCGTTGCGGCCGTTCAAGCGACCAAGCAAGCGGGTGTTCGCAAGATCGTTTTTTTATCCGTTCCTATGCACGAGCATATGCTGCACATCCCTCACATTAAGGGCAAGATCGGGATTGAGGAGGCCATTAAACAATCCGACATAAAGTATACGATACTTCGCCCGAACAATTTCTTCCAAAATGATATCTGGTTCCAAGAAGCCGTTATGAATTATGGGGTTTACCCTCAGCCGCTCGGTTCGGTCGGTTTGCATAGAGTCGATGCCAAGGATATTGCCTATGCGGCCGCGAACGCGCTCCTTCTGGACGGATACGAAAATCGGGAATTTCCTCTTATCGGACCGGTAGCCTTAACGGGAGAGGCGATTGCGGAGACGTATGCCTTTCATTTCGGAAAACCCGTGCGTTATGCCGGAGACGATCTGGACTCATAGTATCAACAAGCCATAAAGGCGATGCCTGAATGGTTGGCTCAAGATTTTCGCGTGATGTATGAATCTTTTCAAAATTACAGAAAAAATTAAACGGCCTCAGTCCCATGGAATTCAGGACGAAGGCCGCTTAGCTGATTTTTATTTATAGTACTGTCTACTTAACGGGGAGCACTTCAATCGATGGTGGCCCTATACGTTGTTATAGATGCATTACTGGATTCGCAGTGTATACCACTCTACAAGATCTGTAGTTTGTGAATAATACCAAGTTAGGTTCCCGTTCTGTACAAGCGGCATCATGTTACCCGGGGACGGCACGCCCGGCAACTTCTTCGGCTTCTGAATAATGGAGCCGGATCCGTCAATAACTGCATACACCACAGTTGGTTCGCCGGCTTCCGTTAACTCCTCCCACATAACAACAAACTTGTTATCGCTTAGCTTGACGAGGTGAGTCTGGTTTTTGATCCGCACGCTCGACTTCGTCGTATAATTCGTCAGCCATATCGTCTTCACATCGGAGGATTGCTGTGCATTCTTCGGCACGACGCTTAAGAACACGTTTTTGGTTCCCTTGGTGCCGCTGTCGGCGCCTACAATCAAATCATTCAAGCTGGCTACTTCAAGTCCGCCTAAATTTGCGCCCGTATAGTTGTCGCCTAATTTTCCGGGGAACGTTATTAAATCGACGGTCTGCTCGATGCCGCCATTAGACTCAACCTGCAGGACGATCGACCTCGGCCAGGCATCACCGTGATCTACATACACTATTCGGTTCCCGTCGAAACGAACGTAGGTTGCAAAGGAATGACTGACATGGTTCATCGGTTGCTCCAATACGGTCATTGTCTTCGTATCAATCAGGAAGCTGATATTCGATTGGTGGCGAAGTCCGTCATCAGTAAGATACCTCAGGCGCCCGGAATGGATGATCAGCTTATCGTTATAGCTGTCCATCGTCACGTTGCTTGCATGGAATGGCTCGGATACATACACATCGGTAATGTCGACCTGTGCGATCTTCTTCCAAGAATTGTCGTATTTCACAACCCGGTATACGACTTTACGGTCGGAATCCTCCCGATTATTCTGACCGTAGATTACATAGTAGTTTCCGTCTTGGCTTTGATGAAAACCGCCGAATAGAGGTAGTTCCATCGGAACTTTCTTCTGGCCTAGCTCCTTATAGTCGGATGAGAACGAATGAATGATAAGCTGTGATCTCGTCTCGGATGCCTCGAGTACTTGGAGTTGTCCGCCGCTTATATATAAGAATCGTTTAGAAGGGCTAAACCAATTGGAATAGTTATAATCAACGCTTGACCGCTCCAGCGTATTCCCTGCAACTAAAGTCGTTGAAAGTTCACCATAGGTATGGATTCGAATGCTGTTATCGTAGGTTCGGGTTGATACCGGCAGCTTGAATATTGTACATAGATCGCGCAGCTTGTAGTAGGTGCTACCCTTAATCGTATAGGCTGTGGCGGTTGCAGCTTGACCATCCAATAACAAGCCGGCATCCGACGGTTTCGCATTCTGTAAGCTCTCCGAGTTAGTTTTCTTTAGTTCGCCACCAACCGGCTTGTAGGCTTTCCCTGAAAGCAAATTCATTTTCTTTTTCGCGCTGTCATACCCGACGGCGAATTCCTTATCTGTCCCTTGCAACGTTTTGGCAAAATCGCGAAGCTTCACATAGAGGTCGTCGTTAATGTCGCAATAGTGATCTGTGGCATTAACCTTTTTGCAGATGCTGATGGTATAGAGGTCAGACTGCATCTCTTGACCGTTCACATAGACTGTAGATGTGGCAGGCATCGCCTTCGTTTGTGTGGTTGCGGCAACTGCAGCTTGAGGTGCGGTAATCCCAATGGGGGCTGCGACAGCCATGCTTGCCATTATAGAAAGACTTAATAGAATGCGGATTCCTGTATTCATAATACCTTCCCTTCATTCAATAATATCCCATCCGTCCATCATAAGGGGGATTTTGGAAGGTGTAAACCAGCAGTAATGAAATGGCCTTTCGAGATCGTGCATATGATATTTTTGTACTTGGTTCCCGCATACTAACAGGTCTCAGATTAGCTATTTTGAGCATTTCTCCCGCCCTCGCCTTCACTGATTCGGTAAAAACACAAACAAAAAATCCCTTACGTATCAAGGGATTTCAGCTTCTTAAGTATGGTGCGGTCGAGAGGACTCGAACCTCCACGGTATTGCTACCGCCAGCCCCTCAAGCTGGTGCGTCTGCCATTCCGCCACGACCGCATATGATGAAACGTCGTCCGATTCGGCGTAAGCCTTTCGGAACAAATAAATGGTGAGCCATGTAGGACTCGAACCTACGACACCCTGATTAAAAGTCAGGTGCTCTACCAACTGAGCTAATGGCTCGCATGGTGACCCCTAGGGGATTCGAACCCCTGTTACCTCCGTGAAAGGGAGGTGTCTTAACCGCTTGACCAAGGGGCCATTCCAGTGAGAGATGAGTGCTTTTTACCGCTACCCGTTTCAGACGACAAATATGATTATATCCGAATCGATTGCTCAGTGCAAGCATTTTTTCGAACAATTTTCACGAAAGTTTTATTCCAAATGTTGGGTTGGAAAATCGATCATTTCGTTCTTTTTACTTCGATCGGTCTACCCATTCTGAACCATAACGGTATGCCATCACCTTAATCTACACCAATTTGCGCCTTCCCCCACCTTTAACGCCTTGGCATCACCTTATTTGTAGCTCCAATACCCGATACTCTGTAATCCGTAGCAAATAAGTTTATGCCCTCACCTTATTCTGCACATATTCACACATACCTCACCCTTAACGCCTTGCCAACACCTTATTTTTAGAATCCCCCAGCATTGCCGGCATAATTCCAAAAAGTCCGTTGGTTAGGGCGGGGACTTTTCGATCCATTGGCAGAAAATCAAAAAGAGTCCATCAGCACGAGGCCGATGAACTCCTTCAAGTCGTCTTATTGAATACACATGGCGGGGAGAGAGGGATTCGAACCCTCGCACGCATGACACGTCTACTCCCTTAGCAGAGGAGCCCCTTATAGCCACTTGGGTATCTCCCCATGGCTCCCCGAACAGGACTCGAACCTGTGACAACTCGATTAACAGTCGAGTGCTCTACCAACTGAGCTATCAGGGAAAGTTTCAAAAGCGACAAGTAATAATTTATCATGGTTCGATCGGTAAGTCAAGCAATTGCGGAAAGTTTTTTTAACCTTTTTCTGAAGCCAATTTCCGCGCAATGATATATGAAGAATATGGGAAAACGGCATTGACATCGCGTGGATTTAAATGTTATTTATTGATTAATAAATCAAATCGACGAAAAAGGAGCCGATGCCGAAGTGAGCCCCAAAGAGGAAGTCGCAGCAAGCCGAAAAGACCAGATCATCAATAGCGCAGCAGCCTTGTTCGCCTCTCAGGGTTACTATAAAACAACGACCGCGCATGTCGCGGAAGACGTTGGAGTTACCCAGCCCTATGTGTTCCATTTTTTCAAATCCAAAGAACAGCTTTATCTAGCCGTATTGGATCGGGCATTCACGAGAATGATGAACGCCTTCTTCTCCATAGAGGCCCCTCCCGAAGAGCTGAGCATCCAAATGGGCAGAGCGTTCAACGTATTGCTGGAGTCCCACCGGAACGAGATGCTGCTCCTCATGCAAAGTTTCACGACGCCGGAACCGTCGATTCGGGACTTCGTCAAGGATAAGTATTCGGAAATCTACGATCGTATTCTGACACGGTTTCAAAATGCCAACGTTCCCAACCCGTCATGGGCTGCAAGCACCTTTATCTCATGCGGCTTGATCGTAACTTTGTCGGAAGTACTGGAACTGCCTAAGCTTTCCCCTTGGTTCAACGACCTCGATTAACCGAGGTTTTTTCTAAGGCTTGTATTTATTTATCAATAAATCAAAAATTATTCGTCTCGTATTCATGGAATTCGATATCGGGAATTCAACTTATTCAAATCAATATCGCTCCCTGTCTGGTTTTCAATAATCAGCAACTTACACGACTTTCATTTATTTATCAATAAATAAGATTAATCGAAAAGGAGAGATTTAACATGTTTCCCCCCGCACGCGTACGTTTGCTGTTCGTTACCTGTATCGCCTTGTTCATGGCCATGCTCGATAATCTGGTGCTCGGAGTCGCGCTCCCTTCTATCCAGGAGGATCTGGGCGCTACCCTTTCCGATCTGGAATGGTTTATGAACGCCTACACCCTTGCTTTCGCGGTTCTGCTCATCCCATTCAGCGTATTAGGCGACACGATAGGAAGGAAGAAGGTGTTCTTAGGCGGCGTCGTCCTCTTCACGCTCGGCTCTCTGTTCTCGGGTCTTAGCGAAACCTCCATACAATTGATCCTATCGCGAGCCCTGCAAGGCGTAGGAGGAGCCGCAATCGTCCCCCTCAGCTTGACGTTGGTAAACAACGCGTTTCCTCGCGAGAAGAGAGCTGCAGCCATCGGCCTTTGGTCGGGAATATCCGGCTTGGGCCTTAGCGTAGGGCCGCTTGTCGGGGGCTTGATCATGGAAGGCGCTCCGTGGCAAGTTATTTTCTATGTAAATGTTCCCGTCGGGCTTCTCGCTTTCGCGCTCGGGCTAAAATGGCTTGAGGAGTCGCGCGGGGTTCGCAAACCGTTCGATCCGATCGGCGTGCTTCTGCTCACATCCGGATTGTTCGGAATTATCTTCGGCTTGGAAAGAGGAAATTCGGAAGGTTGGGGTACTCCTATCGTATACGGCTCAATGGCGCTGGGAGGCGTGTTGCTCGTTCTCTTTTATTTGTGGGAGAAAACCCGCAAAACTCCGTTCTTGCGATTCGAACTGTTCCGCAACAAAGCCTATACCTTCTACACGTTCGCAGGCTTCTGGATGAACGCGGGCGTATTCGGGGCTATCTTCCTGCTCACCTTGTTCCTGCAGCAAGCGCAAGGGAATACGCCGCTTGGAGCCGGAGTCCGGGAGATGGCTTGGACGACGATGACGATGATCGCCGCGCCGTTGGCCGGTCTTGCCATCAGCCGATTGGGCAACAGGACCGTACTGCTGTTCGGACTTTTGTTCCAAGCCGTCGCCCTTGCTTGGTTCGCTTATGTCATCCGATCGCAAGGCTTCGACTTCCCTTTCATCTACATTCTTGGACCGATGATGCTGGCGGGAACCGGAATGGGGCTCAGCTTCACTCCGCTCTCCCACGGCCTCATCTCTTCGGCACCGGAAGACGCGGCAGGAGAAGCAAGCGGCATGGGTAACGCTACCCGCGAGCTGGGCGGAGTGTTCGGCATCGCGATCAGCGGATTGATCTTTCAATCCGGCGCGGATATTCGCTCTCCTCAGGACTTCGCCGACCATATCGTTCCAAGCCTTGAAGTCGGCGCGCTGATGATGGCTATCGCGTTCCTTGGCATCGCTTTGTTCGTAAGAAATACAACGCGCCAAAAGGAACCTGCAGCTTCTCAACAGCAAAAGCAAACCGCTCCGGCAAGCACTAAGATCTAAACGATTCGGTTCGGGTCCGCTGCTCCTAACCGCCTACCGTCGGCTCGGCCTGCTGCACCTGCAGCAGCTTGAGCCGGCCCCTGCAACGGCCGCACGCGTACTTACGCGGGTCCGTACGCCGTTTGCGCGGATAGTTCATGCCGCAGCTATTGCACACGAGCAAATACTTAACGGGAAGCCTTCTGGATGCCCCCGGCAGCGGTCGGCAATGCCGAGTCGCGCCGACTTCGGCGAGCAATTGCTTAAAGTCCGCGTCCCTGTGCTGGAATCCTTTGCCTTGCAGATGCAAATGATAATGGCAAAGCTCGTGTTTAATAATCGCTTCCGTCTCATCTACTCCGTGCACGGCCAATTGATGAGGGTTGATTTCTATATTATGGCTCTTCGTGAAATAACGGCCGCCCGTTGCCCGCAATCGCGAATTGAAGGAGGCACGGTGCAGGAACGGCCTGCCGAAGTAGGCAAGGGACACGCGTTCGATCCATTGTTGCAGCTCATGGTCGTTCAATTTCATTCCTCCTTGCTCCCGTCGAACGGATCTGCTTGACCTACTTGAATTGTAGACTCGGATTGGGCTACACTGTCAAGTAGAAATGGTTGAGAGGAGACCGCATCATATGCCTGAAATGTCCTACGTTCTATTCCAGCAGGAAGACGGCCAGCTCCAGTTCGTGGAGATGCCCGCTTCGCACGCTTACCAATTAAGCGCATTGAACTTACGCCTTCATAAAGAATTGTCCAAGCTAACGGCCGACAACGTGCCTCAGCTTCCTAAAGCGATCGCCGAGTTTCGCGCGTTGGATCTGCTTGACGAGAATCGCTCGGCCATCGGCGGCTTGACGTACGTGAACGAGCTGGAGCAGACGTTCTCCTCTATTCGGGAAGGCTCGTATCCATTGATCTCGTTGTTAACCGAAATCCGCGCGCTTCAAGCCCAATTAGAGCAATGGTACGAAGATGAGGATATGCTGTAGGCGCCAATCCTGCCTCGGACCTGCACGGTCATCCGCCTAACCCCATATGCTATTCATACAGCATGTGATAGGGGAGGAGGACGATTTCGATGCCTCAATGGCTATGCAATCAGCTAATGTCGGCATTCCAGAAAAAAGATCGCCGGCAAATTCGTCTATTGAACGATTGCTGGTTTTATTACCGCGCCAAACCCGATAAAGCCAAAGATTCCAAAGATACTCTGGGGATCAACCCTTAAATTTAAAAGAAAAAGGAGCTTTCCCCCCGCCGTTGTAGGCTGGATAAGAAGCTCCTTTTTTGCTGTTTAAAGCGTGAATTCATTCCATCTGACTACTTCGTCAACCGTCAACCTAACCGAAGGATGGCCTTCTTTGGCCGCTTTGCCGATCGCGATCAGCATAATCGGAATATACCGCTCGCCGATTCCGAACGCCTCAACGAACTTCGCCGCGTCGTAGCCGCCCATAGGCACCGTATCGTAGCCTCTCGCTTTGGCCGACAGCATCAGTTGCATGGATACGAGGCCGCCGTCCGTATAAATAATTTTGCGCGCGACATCCGGCGGCAAGGAGGAGTACATTTGCGTCGTTCTGGAGATAAATGCGTCCTTAGTCGCTTCGGGCATATACCCCGCTTCGTAAGCCCGGTTGTAAATCTTGTCCACGAGCTTGTAGCTCTCCAGATCGCCTAGCACCGCAATGACCGCGGAAGCTTCTACAACCTGCTGTTGATTGAAAGCGATGGGAAGCAACTTATCCTTGAGCTCTTGGGAATCGATGACCAGAAACCGCCAAGGCTGAACGTTGGAAGAGGAGGGAGCGCGTAGAGCTTCCGTCAGCAGCTCCGTCATATCTTCCTTGGAAATTTTGAAAGTCGAATCGTAATTCCTTACCGAGCGACGGCCTTTAACGACATCGGAAAAGGAAGCGTTGGACGTCACATGCGTTGTTGTTGTTGTTGTTGTTGACATTGTTTATTCCTCCATTTCGAATTGTAAAACTGAGGCAAAATAACCACAGTTAAGAAAAAAATAATCCTCTCAGCGCTATTGCGTATCTCCAGCCGACTCCGTCACTCTTGTCATAAGATTCCCGATTTAGATCTGTGTTAGTTTCAACACAGTTACTATCAAAAAAATTCGTCTATCGTAGCTGCAGAGTAAACTGGAGACTCTAATCGGTTTAACTGTTACGTATATTGCACAGTATAAAACCGCGACCAACAAATGTCAACTGCTCAAATTCCCGATTTCATCCGTCTTTTTTCCCTGGCAATGGTGGACTCTTTCGGCAATTTGTCCGACGGAATACCTGCCAAGCACATCAAGAATCGAACGGTCCATCTCTTTGGTCAGCCCGCAAAATATCGCGTTCATTTCTTGGCCGAATGCATGCGTGCCGGTCGTTTCTTTGATTCCCATCGATACGGGATCGCTTACTTGAAGCACGGAGTATACTTCCGCTAACGTGATCGTATAGGGGTCTTTTTTCAACAAATATCCGCCGTCCCGTCCTTCCCGGGTTTCCAGAATGCCGCCTTTCGCGAGCGTTGCCAGAATACGGCGCAGCAAAGTCGCTTCGGACTGCAAATGCACCGCCAGCTCCGCGCTTGGGCAAGTTTGAATGCCGTCTCTGGATAAAATGACAAGCGCTTGGAGCGCTAATCCGAACCATTTGGGATGATGGAATCCGACGCATTTTTCCGGCTTCATTTTATCGCCTCCGATTGCTTGAATTGTATCGAAATCCGCGCGCCGGAACAAGAGGGAAAATAAACTTATCCTCGGCAAAACGAAGCCCGAGACGGAACATTGTCCGCTCAGGCCCCATGAATTTAAGGTTGTCGCATAGTCAGGCTTACTCGGCCTTTTTTCAAATCGGAACCGAGTACCCATACCGTAACCGTATCGCCGACGGCGACGACCTCGGTAGGATGCTTAACGAATTTATTGCTGAGTTGGGAAATGTGCACGAGTCCGTCGTTCTTGATGCCGATATCGACGAAAGCGCCAAAGTCGACCACGTTCCGTACCGTTCCTTTCAGCTCCATCCCCGGCTTCAAATCCTCGATATCCAACACGTCCGTGTGGAAAATCGGAGGCGGAAGCTCGTCGCGGGGATCCCGTCCCGGACGTTGCAAGCTGTCCACGATGTCGCGAAGAGTCGGGATACCGACATCCAGCCTTGCCGATACTTCCTCTAAAGGAATCTCGTTCAACTTTTCATTCAACGCTTCGGTTCCGATATCCGTTAATTTCAACCCGAGGTCTTTGAACAGCTTGCCTACCACGTCGTACGATTCGGGGTGGATAGGAGTCCGGTCCAACGGATTCTTGCCATCGGTGATGCGGAGGAATCCCGCGCATTGTTCATAGGTTTTGGCGCCGAGCCGCGGCACCTTCTGAATCTGCGAACGTTCGGTGAATTTGCCCTTCTCCTCGCGAAGCTTCACGATATTCCGGGCCATCGTGGCATTGATGCCGGACACGTAAGACAGCAGCGATGGAGAAGCCGTATTCACGTCTACTCCGACATGGTTAACCGCGGATTCTACGACACCCGATAAGCTCTCGTCCAATCTCTTCTGCGTGACGTCATGCTGATATTGACCTACGCCGATTGCTTTCGGTTCGATCTTCACGAGCTCCGCCAGCGGGTCCTGCAACCGGCGAGCGATCGATACCGCGCTCCGCTCCGATACGTCGAGATCGGGGAATTCCTCCGCCGCCAGCATGGATGCGGAATATACGCTCGCTCCGGCCTCGTTGACGATCAAATATTGCAGGTTGCGTTCGGGCATGGCGTGGATAATCCCGACGACGAACTGCTCGGTCTCCCGCGAGCCCGTACCGTTGCCGATTACGATTAGTTGAATGCCGTACTGATTGATTAAACGGCGGAAAACGACTTCGGCTTCGGCTTTCTTATTGTGCGGAGGAGTCGGGTAGGTGACGGCGACTTCCATTAGCTTGCCCGTATCGTCCACGACGGCCAGCTTGCAGCCCGTCCGATAAGCGGGGTCCACTCCGAGCACGACCCGCCCTTTGACGGGCGGCTGAAGCAGTAGGTTGCGCAAGTTTTCCGAAAAGATGCCGATCGCGTGCTCCTCCGCGCGTTCCGTCAATTCCCCGCGAAGCTCGCGCTCGATCGATGGGGATATAAGACGTTTATAAGCATCCTCCGCCGCAGCCGCGAGCGTATCGCGCGCGACGGACTGCCCTTTTAACGTTCTGCGGTTTAGTTCTTCTACGATCCTCTCGGTCGGGACGTCGATAGACACGGACAAGACTTCCTCGCGCTCGCCGCGGTTTATGGCCAATACCCGATGGGGAGGTAACCGCTTCACGGGTTCGGAGTATTTGTAGTACATCTCGTATACGGATTCAGCTTCCGCGTCTTTGGCTTTGCTTAGCAACAGCCCTTGGTCCCATGTAAATTTACGGACCCAGCGGCGAATATCCGCGTCGTCCGCGATTCCTTCGGCTACGATATCCGATGCGCCCTGAATGGCGTCCTCGGGCGTAGCAACCCCTTTGTCCGCATCGACGTATTTGGCTGCCTCGCCAAGCAAATCTCCTTGCCTAGGCTGCGAGAGCAGCCACAGCGCCAACGGTTCGAGCCCGCGTTCCTTGGCAACGCTCGCGCGGGTTTTCCGCTTCTGGCGATAAGGTCTGTAGAGATCTTCCACTTCTTGAAGCTTCGTCGATTTCTCGATGGCTGCCTGGAGTTCCGGCGTCAGCTTGCCTTGCTCTTCGATCAGCCGGATAACCTCGCCTTTGCGATCCTCCAGCCCTTTCAAGTAATTGCGACGATCATCGATGGCGCGAAGCTGTACCTCGTCCAGCTCGCCGGTCATCTCTTTGCGATATCTCGCGATAAAAGGTATGGTGTTCCCGTCGTCCAAAAGCGCCGCAACGGTCTTAACTTGGCCTAAGCCTAGCGATAATTCGCCCGCTATCTGCTTCAACATACGCTCTTGCGCGGCCGCTACAGCAGCCTCATTGCCAACGCTCATCGATAAGTGCCTCCCACTGCTATTTTGCATCCTATTATTATGTATTTCTTGTCGAGCTTAAGCAAGCTTTTCGGCGGCGACAAATTAAACGCCTCTCCGGCGCGAAAGCGAAGGAGAGGCGCAGGAGAGGCGCTTTTCACTATATCCGTTTAGATCGCCCAATTGCCTTTGCGGAAGATCGGTACGACCGTTCCGTCGGCTTGCACTCCGTCGATGTCCATGTCCGCGGATCCGATCATGAAATCGACGTGCATAATGCTGGAGTTAACGCCGTTGCTGGCCAGTTCTTCCGGCGACATCCGTTTGCCGCCTTCAACGTTGAAGGCGTAACCGCTGCCGATGGCAAAATGGTTCGAAGCATTCTCGTCGAATAACGTGTTGAAGAAGAGCACGTTCGATTGCGAGATCGGAGATTCGTGCGGCACTAACGCGACTTCGCCCAAGTAGTGCGAGCCCTCGTCCGTATCGACCAATTGTTGCAAAAACTCCTGCCCTTTCTCCGCTTCGGCCCGGACGATCCGGCCGTTCTCGAAAGTAAGCTTGAAACCGTCAATGATGTTGCCTCCGTGGCTAAGCGGCTTCGTGCTCGATACGTAACCGTTAACGCCCGTCTTCTCCGGCACGGTAAACACTTCTTCCGTCGGCATATTGGCCATGAAAGGAATATCGTTCGCGTTCGTGCTGCTCGCTGCGACCCACAGATGCTTCTCCGGCAGATCGACCGTAAGCTCAGTGCCCGGAGCACTGTAACGCAGCGTGCGGAAGTGCTTCTCGTTCAGGATATCGCTCTTCCGATGCAGCGTCGCGTTATGCTCTTCCCAAGCTTTGACCGGATCCGCCGCGTTCAGGCGAACCGACTTGAAGATCGCTTCCCACAACCGATCCACCGCATGCTGCTCGGAATCGCTGTTCGGGAATACTTTAAGCGCCCAGTCCTTCGTAGAAGCGGCAACGACGGTCCAGCTTACTTTGTCCGCCTGAATCGCTCTTCTGAACTCCGCGAGCCCTTGGCCCGATGCCTTCTGGTAATTGCCGATGCGCTGCGGATCGATCCCCTTCAACAAATCCGGGTTTGGCGAGATGATGGAGATGAACGCCGCGCCGCTCTCAACGAACGCGTTTTTTTGGCCGTCTCCCATGCCGGGAAACGAGTAAACACGTCGTCCGCCGCTTTCTCGTACTTCAAACGGGACAACGCCTCGTCAACCCAATCCACATGCACGTTGCTTGCCCCGGCTTCGTATGCTTTTCCCGCTACTAAGCGAACTAGAGAAGCCATTTCGACCGAACCCGTAACGAATACTTCTTGGCCTTCTTGCACGTTAACGCCTACTCTGACGATGAGTTCCGCATATTTTTCGAGCCGTTCGTTTAATGTCGTCATTTCCTAATCCTCTCCAATCTCCTTATTCTAAGTGAAAGTTCAAAAAGACAGATTTTCAGCACCAAGAAGGTTGGCAACCTCATTAAGTCACAAAAACGACAGGCAACCGCATCCGCAGCCCCTGTCTTTGTATGTTCAAAAATCGATTAAACCTACGCTGATCTGCAAAGCTTCATCCACTTTGCGCATCGTTTCATCGTCCAAATGCGTAATTTTGTCCGTCAACCGCTGTTTGTCGATCGTCCGGATTTGTTCCAGCAGGATAACCGAATCCCGCTCCATGCCATGAGTTTTCGCTTCGATTTCGACGTGGGTTGGCAACTTCGCTTTCTGGATTTGCGCCGTTATGGCCGCTACGATGACCGTCGGACTGAATCGGTTGCCGATATCGTTCTGGATAATCAGAACCGGGCGCACTCCGCCCTGCTCCGAACCGACGACCGGCGACAAATCCGCATAGAAAACATCCCCGCGTTTGACAATCAAAGTTTACACCCCGCTCACAAGGCGACCGAGTATGTTTTCCGCATCCTCTTCGGCGTGAAACGCTTCAGAGGCCATATGCAGATT
The DNA here is from genome assembly GCF_014107495.1 of Cohnella cholangitidis. Lineage (GTDB taxonomy): Bacteria > Bacillota > Bacilli > Paenibacillales > Paenibacillaceae > Cohnella > Cohnella cholangitidis. Next base: position 4,463,076 of record NZ_CP041969.1, on the reverse strand, counting down.
GATTTTAGCCATTTCCAAATACCCGCGCTGCATCGCGTCGCGAATTAACCGCTTCTTGCGATCCACCAGGTAATGCTTCATGGCCTGGCGAATAATCTCGCTGCGATTCGTATTTTCCTTGGCGACGACGAAATCGACTTCGCGCAGCAAATGATCCGGAAGACTGATCATAATGCGTTTCGTATTGTGTAAATTGGCCACCGAACGGACACCCCCAAAGATTTTCCAACAAGCACCCTATTTCCCAGTATGCATGAGTTAGCTTAGAAATATACGATTTCGCGGTCATTCCGCTCACCGCCGAACGCGGAGAGCTAGTCGTAATAGTTACAATTCGATAGCGTCTCTAACAATCCTGCTTCCGCAGGCAAGAAAGGTTTTTCCAATTTTATCCTAGCAAAGGATTGACGACCGAGAGGATCTCGTTGCCGCTGCGATAAACGCGCGGTACGCGGGCAGCCAGCATGCAGATCAGCTCGTAATTAATCGTGCCCAGCTTAGCCGCGACCTCTTCCGCCGAGAGGATGGCATCCCCTTGACGACCGATGATCACGACCTCTTCTCCGGGTTCGATTGCGGTTCCTCCGGACGCGGCGTCATTCAACCGAATCATGCATTGATCCATGCAAATCGTCCCTAGCACGGGAACCCTCTGTCCGCGGACAAGCACTTCCGCTTTACCGCTCAGCATCCGGCTGAAGCCGTCCGCATAACCGATCGGAAGGGTACCGATAACTTCCTCGCCCTGCGTGAAGTATCTCGTGCCGTAACTGATTCCCTCTCCTGCCGGCAAGCGCTTGGTATGCACGATGGAAGTTTTCAACGACAGCACCGGCTCAAGCCGCACCGCGCCGAAATTCACTTCATCGCTTGGATATAGACCGTACATGCTGATGCCGAGCCGCAGCATATGGCCTACGTTCTCGGGCAAATCGATTCCCGCGGCGCTATTGCCGCTATGAATGATCGAAATCGGCAGTCCGGAACGCCGCACGTAGTCGACTACGCCAGCGAACCGCTCTACCTGAAGATGAGTATAAGCTTTATCTTCTTCATCCGCGCGGGCATAATGGGTGAACAGCCCCTCTACTTCCAATTGCGGCAGCGAGAAAGCCCTCTCCATAAACCGCTCGGCTTGCGGTCCGGGGAGCAAACCGAGTCTGCCCATGCCGGAATCGATCTTAATATGCGCCTTCAGTTTTTTACCGTCGGTGGACAATGGAAGGCTCTCCACCTCGTCTAACATTCGATCGCGATATAAAGTAACGGTAATTCCTTGTTCCCTAGCGAGAAGATAACCTTCCGGAGGCGTATATCCCAACACCAGAATAGGAGCGTCGATTCCCGAGGCCCGCAATTGCAACGCCTCATCCAGGAACGCGACACCCAAGTAATCGGCGCCGGACGCCACCGCTCTTCTCGCAATCTCTACCGCCCCATGCCCATAGGCATTTGCCTTGACGGACGCCAACAATTTGGTGCCAACGGCTAAACGTTCGCGGAATGCCCCGATGTTACGGTCAAGGGCGTCTAGGGAAATCTCGGCCACGGTCGGCCGGTAATAACAGTCCACGGACCGTTCACCTACCCTGCTGCAAAAGCTACAATAAAGTAATGTTACCGGGAGGAAGGGGTACTGTCAACGATATTCAAGCAGGCAACCTTTTCCTATCGGGAGCGGAACAGGGCCGATCGGGAGGCGATCGACCCTGTCCGGCCTGCTTTATTTGCCCGAGGATTGCTCCATCGATTGCGCGACGCGAATCATGTCTTCCTGCGGTAAATCCTGCGTGCTCAGGCGGTATTCTACGCCGTCGTAACTCCAGGTCAACGTGCTCGTTTCGCCTTCCGTCAGGTGTCCGAGAGTAAAGCCCAGATCCAACGCGATCCCGTTGCTGGACGTTGCTGCTCTATCCTTAGCGACCATTTCCACGATCGTGAAGTCATAGCTTCCCGTGTAGCGAAGCATGACGCCCTGCGAATCTCCGAGCTGCAGGTCGCTCTGATCCTGCAATTCGACGCCGGCAGGCAAAGCATCCACATCCGGTTCGATCACCGTCAGGTTAACCGGTTCGGATGACGTTTCCGTGCCTTCTTGATCAGGCTGCGCGGAAGTTTCATCGTCCGGCGTTACGGTAGCCTCCGGAGAAGATCCGGCATCCGGCGAACCCGATGCATCGGGACTAGCGCTTCCCTCATTCGTATCGGAAGGCTTGGCGTTCGGCGCGGCCCCATGTTCTTATCCATATCGAACGCGGATTTATCGAATTTCTTATCGAAGTTGAAAGAATCGAAGACGACCTCGACCATCTTGTTCCCGTTCGCATCGGAAACTTCCACCAGCTTAGGCGAATAATCTTTTTGGTTGAGCCAGATCTTCTGCCGCGCGAATGAACCGTTCTGATAATTGCCGGCCATCACGTCGAACACGTAGTTGTCCTTATCCGTCGTGAACTGCCTTGAGTTGTCCAGAAGAATGCTCTGCGCGAGCGTCTGGAACAAGTACACCTGGCCTTGATTGTCCGGCCAATCGCTCTGGAACCGATAGCTCTTGTTAAGCTGCGGGGTGAGCACGAACACCCCTTCTTCATTGCGAAGGACGATTTGCGTGATGTCCCTTTTGGCGTTGGTTAAGGAAATCCGATACAGATCCGGCTTCTGATACCACACCTCGACCTTGTACTCAAGCGGCTGCTGTCCTGTATGTAATCTCATCGTACCGCTGCCTTCATAACTCTCCATCTTGCTAACGACTTTGTCCAGGTCCTTCACGATCGAATCCGCATTTTTGCTCCCGCAACCGGCCAAGAAGATGACCGATACAAGGGCAATAGCGGTGATCCATGAAATCCGACGACGCATGCGATCCACCCCTCTGCACATTAATAATTCCATGGTTCATGTCTATGAGGGGACTTGACCAATTATGCAGACTAGCATGACAAGCATGACGAGCCCGCGAAAAAAGGCTGAGGGACGACCCTGTAAAATGGAAAATCGGTTAATCACGTTATATACTCAACTATCAGAGACTAGTTTGGGCGGTTATATTTTAGAGGGGGAAACACAAGGTGACGATCTACATAGCGTTGATCAGAGGAATTAACGTAGGAGGCAAAAACAAAGTGCCGATGGCCGAGCTGCGGAGCGCTTACGAAGCTTTAGGCCTTAATCGCGTGCAAACCTATATCCAAAGCGGCAACGTGCTCTTCGAGTCGGAGGAAAGCGCGGATGCGCTGCGTCCCAAGCTGGAGCAAGCGATCGTGGACAAATTCGGCATCGAGGCGACCGTAGCGATAAGATCAGCCCGGGAATGGGAACGGATCATCGCCGATTGCCCTTACGGAAAAGAGCCTTTATTGGAAGGCGAGAACATTCAAGTTACCGTATTGACCGAGCCCCCTGCTCCGAAAGCACTTGAAGCAATGGAAGGAAGCAAGGGCGGCATCGACGAGTTCTACGTCCGCGGGCTGGAAATATACAGCTTGTTCCGGCAAAGCATTCTCGATTCCAAGCTGGCCAAGAGCCTCGTTAAGCTAGGGACTACGGCAACCTCCCGCAACATGAACACGATGAACAAATTAGCCGAGCTGGCTAAGAAAATGGCGTAAGCAAAGAGTCTGCCCGTGTTGCCGCCAGGCAGACTCTTTGCGTTCAATCCCTTATTCAGACTTCCAACCGTTCCAGTTCCCGTTCGATCTCGTCCAGTTGGTCCTCTCCGAACACCTTGATCCCATGCAAGCGCAACAACTCCGCCGTCGTCCCCTCGCCGGGTACTTTCCTGTCCGCGAAAGACCCGTCGTAGATGAACAAGCTGCCGCAGGACGGACTGTCCTGCTTCAAAATGGCTACCTCTACTTGATGCTCTTGCGCTAATTTCAACGTCGCTTGAGCGCCCCTCTCGAACGGTTCCGTGACGTCGGCGCCCGCACCGGTCACTACGCGGTTTCCTTGTCTCTGTGCGTCCGGGCGCGGAGTCGGCAAACCTCCGACCACCTCGGGGCAAATATGCACGAAGCGGCCTTCTTCGTACCATTTCAGGAAACGCGGGTCCAAGCAGGGAACATCCCCATTGTCGTATCTTACTTTATGGCCTAACAAGCAAGCGCTAACCAATACTTTTCGAGCCACAAGATCTCCTCCGTTATAGTCATCTCGATGAGACTTCTATAAGGGTATTCTTCATGTGATTCATAATCCCTTTAATTCCTATGCGAATTATATAAATTAATATCATTTATTGCCCTCATTAAGACATTGCCGTCTTCTTCATCGCTCTTAAGCGAACTTGAACGAACGCGAATACCACGAGAAACAGCACCATAAAACCCGCCGCAAAGCGATACATAACCGCGTAGTCGGATACGGCCGAGATTGCTCCCAGAATAAATGCGCCTGCGGCGACCCCTAAGTCCGTAGAGTTGTAAAACATGCTATTGGCCATGCCGTATTGAGCTTGCGTCGATGAACGAAGCATCCATGCTTGAAGGGTCGGTTGAATCGCGCCGAAGCCGAGTCCGTACAATAGTGCGGATAGGACAAGCATCGGCATCGCCGTCGCATAGGAAAGAAGGGTCAAGCTCGCAATAACGCATAGCACCGCAGGAATAAGAACCGCGGCATGCCCTCTTCTGTCGAACACTTTACCGGAAATCGGCCGAATGATAATGATCGTAATCGCGTTGAACAAGAAAAAGAGGCCTACCTGCTCAAGGTGGACCGACTCCCCGAACAAAGCGATGAAGCTCAGCAATCCCCCATAGGTAACCGCGAGCAGAACGTTTAGCAAAGCCGGAAATAACAATTTCTTATTAAACGGCGGTTTAGATGGGGAACCTGTATTCGAACCGGCATTGCTAGCGAAACTTGGCCGCGGGCTTGGCGGAATGGCCCGGGACAGCATCAGAATCGGGAACGACAACAGAATCGTGATCGTCCCTATCAGAGCCAGCGTACCGAATCCCGATTGCTTCATGACGTTAAGGCCGATCATCGGTCCGATCGACATCGCAAGGCTGGTGGACAAGCCAAAATAACCGATACCTTCCCCCATCCTTCTGCTCGGAATGATCTGCGACACCAATGTCGGAACAATCGTGCTCGACATTCCGAATCCGATGCCGTAGCCGACGCGCATCAGCAGCAGCGAACCGATCGAATCGGCAAGCACGTAGATGCCGGTTATGATGGCCGCTATTCCAAGTCCGACGTACAGGAGCACGTTGCGATGAATTTTTCTCATTAACATAGCGGTCAGGAATCGGGTCGCTATCGCGGTCAACGCGAAAATGCTCGTGACCAAGCTTACCATCATGTCCCCGACATGGAATTCGTCTTTCACGTAAGCCGGGAATGACGACAGCAGCATTTGCAAATTCAGGAAAAGCAATAAAGAGCTTATCGTTAACGCAAGAAAGGATTTCGTCCATAGTCTAGGCTGTTGATCTGGTTGCGGCACGGTTAATCGTCTCCTACTCTTTGTCTGTAATCTCGTTGACGTGAATGCTGATCGTCATCATTAGCTTCAGCAGCGTTTCGTATTCCTCTTCCGCTATGCATTTTTTAATTTCCGCGTTCACCCGCTTCTCGATCGGGATCGTCTCTTGAATGAGGTTCTTCCCTTTGCTCGTCATGTAGACTCTGAAGGAGCGACGGTCGCTTTCGCCGATCTTCTTGTAGACAAGCTCCTTCTGCTCCAAGTGATCGAGTATTCTCGTCGTCGTCGGCCTGTCTTTGCCGGAGCGTTCCGCGATTTCCTTCTGAATTAAGCCGTCGGCTTGATCGACTTGATAAAGAACCGACCATTGCTCCGGGGTGATGTCGAACTCCTTTAATCCGCTTTGAAACAGCGCCGACAATTTACGGTAAGTATTGCCCATTAGGAATCCTAACGAGCGATTCAAATCGTACGGATTCGTCTTCATGCCGACCCTCCTCTCTAATTCTCTTCGTAAACTAGTTGTTATGACAATTATATTAATCGCAACTATTTTTGTAAACCCGTGAAAACAGAAAACCACCCCGCAAAACTGTAGCGGAATGGTTGTACGGCTTAAAAAATCGGTTATGGATTAGCTATGTAAAAGGGCTTGTACATCTCTTTTTTTACGTAGTTTTGCCGATCCGCGAGCTTCTCCCCGCTAACTTTGCGCTCCGTTCTCACGATCCAACCTTTGCGATAGGGGCGACGATTCCCGTCTGAATCGCGATCTGAGCCGGCGTCTTCAGGATGCAATTCCCGTACGACCTCCGTCGCGATCGAGACTGTGCAAGTCAACGGTTTAGTAGAGATAAGACGGCAGCTTAGCATGAGATCTTCACGAAATTCGGTCTCGATTCGGATATCGGCGCCATGAGTGTTCTTGAATTTCAAATCCTTCCTGCCGTACGCGTAAGTAGCGTCCAAACCAAGCCCGATAAAACGTTCTTCCCCCCATAGATCGGTACTGTGGTTGTGCTTTTCTAAGATCGCCAGATTAGCCTGCAGCGCCGCATTGAAAAGCAAAGTGCTGATCAGGCATGCTCCGCCGCCGGCGACGTATTCGATCCGGCCCCGTACGAACATCGGCCCCCGGCGGAAACCTTGCTCTTCCGTAGTGCCCATGAAATATCTCCTTAGCGAGAAAACTTCCCCAGATCGAACGGTGACTTGGTTAACGAGGTCGCAGCCAAGCCCCATATTATGAAATCGGCTATGGTTAATTTCCTTCAAGTCATCGCGCCATTTCATTTGAATGTTTATTTCCGACAATAGGCATTCGTTCCGGGCCGTCTGCCCTTCCGCTTTCCGCAACTTAGAGAAACGGAAATACCATCCGCGCATCACGCTGCGCGCGTCGTCAAGAAGCAGCCTGGCTCCGAGGTATTTAATTAAAGGCTTTGCACGATTTTCGGACATAAAGGGTAACCTCCTAACGGAAAGAGCGGATAAGACTTTGCGATAATGCGGGTTTGGCGAGAAGTAACGGCTATTCTGCGAAAAATGCCGCCAACCGATCGATTCCTTCCTTGTACTTACTCGAGGAGAAGGAAAGTCTAAGGCATTCGGGCATTCCGAAGTCCGATCCCGGTACCGTCGCCACCAACGTCGATTGAATAATTCGGGTTGCCAGTTCCAAACTCGTAACGATCCCGCGACGTTCCATGTACGGGGAACAATCCAACACCAAATAAAAACCGCCATAAGAAGGGATAACGGTCACGTCTGGCACCGCTTCGAACCGTTCGACCGTGTAATCGCGACGTTCCCTGTACAGTTCGGCTAGCTTTTCCACTTCTTCGGGAAGATCCAGGGCGGCAGCCGCCCCGTATTGCACGACGGGATCAACCGTCAGCATCGTATGATGCTGGATGACCGTTAACGGCTCGATCAGATTCTCGGGCACGATACAGTATCCGACTCGACGAGCGTACATGCGATACCCTTTGGAGAACGCGTTCGTCGTAATGAAGACGGACCGGGTCTTGCCAAGCTGCACGGAAGAGAACGATTCCGTATCGAAGCGCATGTTCGCATAGATTTCGTCATGGATGATAACGGCTTGTCCGTTCACGACGGCGTCCATCTCCAGCATCTCGTCGCGGGAAACGATGTTGCCGAGCGGGTTGCCCGGCGAATTGACGACGACGACGCGCGTACGCGGCGTAACGTTATCCCGGAATGATTGCATGTCCACCTTCATCGTATTCGGGTCGATACGGTAGTATCGAATCTTGGCGCCCGTCAACAAAGCGGAAAACCGATATAACGAATAGTAGGGGGAAGGGAGCAGTACCTCATCCTCTCGATTGAGCAGCAAATGAAACAAATTACGGAAAATAGAGCTCGTTCCGGCGCCGATAACAAAACGTCTTGAAGGAATTTCTACGCCATACCGATCCCGATAGTGCGCGGATAGCTTTTCTTTAAGCTCCGGCAGTCCCGCAGGAAACACTTGCGAGCTTAAACGGAAGTCCAGCAAAGCCTCCTCCATCGTCGATAAAATGCGCGGATGAAGCGGCAGCTCGGACTTTCCGAGCGTCATGCGAATGACATCCTTGCCATCCCGTTCCAGATCGTGCGCGATTTGATCGAGCACGAACATCAGGAATCGTTGTTCGTAGAAATCGATATCCGTCCTCAACTCCATCCGTTGCCCCCCCCTGACTAGAATGAGATTTTTTTAATAATGGTCTATGAAACTAACGAATGGGTTTTACAAAAAGTTACAAAGATTCCGGATTGAACGCAAAAAAAAAGCCCCGGTTTGTTAGCAAACCGGGACCGCATCACGGATTAGCGTATAATCGTCTCTCCTTGGCGCGGATCAAGCCCCTCTTCCCATAACACGCGTATCGATTTCCCGGAGAACAAATCTTTATTATCGGACACCTGATAATGAAGGTGAGGCTCGCTGGAATTGCCGGAATTGCCGCATAATCCGATCTGATCGCCTTTAGCCACCTTATCCCCGACCGCGACCTTGACGGAACCTTTTTGAAGATGCGCCAGAAAGCTATATTCTCCGTTCCCGTGATCGATCGCGACCATGTTGCCGGCCGGAGCCTCCTCGTTCATGACGCCGACAGGCTCGTTGTCTTTGATATCGTTCACGACATGAACGACCGTCCCCCCTGAGGGGCGAGAATAGGCTGCCCGAACGCATAATAACTTTCGTTCTTCGCGGCATCTCCTTTATAGGAAAAGCCCTCTTTCATTTGAATGATATCGTAGGCGTAACGTTGGGAGGGATACTCGTAGTGATAATTCGCAAGCGCGTTTCGTCCTCCCCAGAACACGTACCATTCCCCTGTGAACGGTACGCCGTAAGCTAGTTTGGTCGTGGAGTTGTCCGATTCCGGGAAACTTTGCAATGGAACGAATTGGATCCCCGTAATCGTTTGTTCCTCATTCATCGCGAATACGACTCCCGTTTGGCCGTCTTGCGAAATCAGTTTGAAAAGATTCGCTCCGTTGACGCTCAACCGGGAAAGAGGATCCCAAGACCGTACGCCCACGTTGATGCTCAGAATGTCCAAAAATTGTTCTCTAGTAATCTCTGTTTGAAATTCCGCGCTCGTTTGTTCGTAAATCTCTTCGTATTTCCTATCGATCAACGCTTGACCGATTTGTTCGGGTTTAAACTTCACTGTCGCTGCCCCCTTCGATTCTGATGCGGCAGCCGAAGGAGGGGCCGATGCGCTCGCGTTAACAGGCTGTTTCTCACCCCTCTTCTCGGTACCTCCGCACCCCGTCAGCAGCAACGAGCATGTCGCCAATACGATCAACGCCTTCTTCATTTCTCCGCCCCGTTTCTCTATTCGTTCTTTCCTCATTATGAAGGCCTAAGCTTATTCCAATGGAAACGGAGTCTTAAGCCGATCTTAATTCCGATAAGCAAGAATTAAGGTTCCGTTAAGGTAGTCTCTGCCTACGATAATGAGGATGCATGTTAGAATAAGAGGTAACGCCGGGAGCAGAGGAGCAACCAATAGTGAAAGATGCCGCCATTCTTCTCGTCGACGACGAGCAAGCGATTCTCCAGCTTCTGGAGACGGTACTTCGCAAAGAAGGATTCCATACGATAGACAAAGCCAAATCGGCCGAAGAGGCGTTAACCGCATGCGGAAGAAGAGGATATGACGCGATAGTGCTAGACGTCATGCTTCCAAACATGAGCGGCATAGAAGCTTGCCCGTTCATTCGCAGGCTAACGGATGCCCCCATCCTGTTCTTAAGCGCGCGGACGACGGATTTCGATAAACTGACTGGATTCGCGGTCGGAGGGGACGATTACGTAACGAAGCCGTTTAACCCGCTGGAGATCGTTGCCCGCATCAAGTCGTTGTTGCGCCGTTCAGGCAAAACCGCTCCGGTCGCGGCAGTTCCCGCGACCGCGATCTTCGATTTCGGCCGCTTCCAGGTCCATGAAGCCGCCGCCGAATTGCGCGTGGAGGGAACGTCCGTCCCCTGCCCTTCCCTCGTCTTTCAACTTTTGCTGTTCTTATGCAAAAATCCGAATCGGGTATTCACGAAAAGCGAGCTTTACGAGAGAGTATGGGGAGAGAATAGCGTTAGCGACGATAACACGATCATGGTGCATATCCACCGGATCCGCGAGCGCATAGAGCCCGATCCGGCTGAGCCGGTATACTTAGTGAACGTAAGAGGGCTTGGATACAAGCTGGTGAAGAAGGAGTTTCCGCATGAACGTTAAAAACCGGATAGCCCTTCGCCTGATTGCGTGGCTGGCGGCCGTCGGCCTTGTCCTGTTCGCGCTGGCATGGACTACGCTATCTTGGACTATGAATCAATTGTCCAAAATAGACGCGACGAGGCAATTCGAGAGCGCTGGACTGCACCGGCTCATTCAAACCGTTCAAGCTAAGGGAGATAAGCTCGTCTTCGATCCGGAGCTTCTGGATCAAGTCCGGGAGAGCGGGGGCTGGCTTCAGAGAATCGACGAGCAAGGAGAGGTGACGGACTCCTTCTTCACGCCCGACGATGTTCCTCTTTCCTACGGCCCAGGGGAATTAACCTCTTATTGGCAAGGCAGAAGCGTTTTCCCGTACCAGCTATACATCTGGATCCAGGAGAAAAACGGCGTTGTCCATACGTTGCTATACGGTCTAAGCAACAAGGAAAACAGCTTACTGCATCGATTGAAGGAACAGGCCGTCATTACAGGCAATGAGGTAAGGATAGCCGAGGATTTGCGAGAAGGTTTAAGGGAAAGCGCCTCTTGGCTGCAAGTGCTGAATAGAGACGGCACCGAGTTGGCTTCGCTTAACAAACCGGCGCGGGCCATTGCGGATTACTCCGTGCAAGAGTTGGTGCTTCGATCCAGCTATCCGGACCGTTACGGAGCACGAGTCGTCTCGGAGTATGACCGGAACACCGGACTCACCTGGGTGCTCAGTTCCCCTCTATCCGGAACGGAGCCTGGCGAAGAGCCGTTTATATCCCCCGAGAATCGAGTGCTGTTGATCGGCATCGGGATGTTGCTGCTTGCGGCGATGCTAGTGTTCGTCTTTGTTTCCTATTGGTTCGGTCAACGGTTCGGCGCTCCGATCGCGCATGTCCTGAAATGGCTAGGGCAGCTTGGAGAAGGCCGCTACGAGGAGCCTGCCGACGCGAAAGGAATCCCCCGCAGCCTTAACCGACGAGGCCGAAGAAAACGCAAGTATCGCGTCTATCAAGACGTAATCGAATCTATGGATACTTTATCGAGATCGCTGCACGCCAACGAAAGGCTTCGAGAGGAAACCGAAAAAATGAGGGACGAGTGGATTGCCGGAGTATCCCATGATCTGAAAACACCCCTGTCCTCTATCAAAGGATATGCCCATGTGCTGGTCAACGATTCGTATGAATGGTCGACCGAAGAGGTGCGCTCGTTCGCCAGAATCATATTGGATAAGTCGTCTTACTTGGACGAGTTGATCAACGATCTAACGTTGACTTACCGGCTGAGAAGCGGAGACGGAAGTCCGGTCTCCGAACGAGTGAACCTAAACGAATATTTGGCGGAAGCGATTCAAGAGGCGGCGAACCATCCGATGTATCCGGAAGAAAGCGTGCTTTTCGTCCCTTCGGACACTCCCGCGTACATGCGAGTATATAAGCCGTGGTTTCAACGAATAGTGGATAATCTTGTCGCGAATGCCTTGCTGCATAACGAGAAAGGCACTACGTTAACGGTTACCATCCGTTCGGCAGGACCTAATGGCATCACGCTCGCATTCTCGGATGATGGCAAGGGGATGAACGAGGAGACGGCATCGCGGTTGTTCGAGAGATATTACCGCGGTACGGATACCGAGAGCCGGACTGAGGGGTCCGGTCTCGGCATGGCCGTTACCAAAGCGCTTGTCGAAGCGCTCGGGGGGGCAATCGAGGTCGTGGCCGCCGAGGGAAAAGGGGCTACGATTCTCCTTAAGTGGAAATCGGAGCAGCTATCCGACCGTAATTAATCGAAACCGCGTTTATAAAAAATCCCGATGGAAATTTTGGCGCACCATAGCGAGACGATGACGAACAGAGCTCCCCAGAAAATTTCGGGTATATGGGTGGCTTCGCTTAGATTCGTTGCATCCCCTGCGGCTGCCGGATCTTGTATGGCAAGAGATAATATAATTAACGAGCTGATAACGGACTCTACTAAACAGATAAACGCTAGAAGCAAATAATATCCTTTTGACAAACCTGGCCGCTTAAGCGCGATCATAACGATCGTTAGCAATGCAAAACCGCCGCACCATGCCATGCCGTATCCGTTACGGACGAATAAAGCAAGACCTAAACCCGCGACTAGCGCGATTAGGATCAGTCCTGCCTTTTCTTTCTTGCGGGAATGCAACCAAAACAAGAGCACCGTAAAGAGAGCGGAGCCGATATAACCGGCTAACGATACCGGAATCGACATCCAATGATCGGCGTAAGCCGAATACGTTACTCCGCTCTGGTCGGAATATAGGTGGATAAAACGCACGTCGCCGGACAGAACCAACGTAACGAGAGCATGGAACAGTTCATGAATGAGCGTATCCACGTTCCGGAAAAACTCTGAGAACGGGATCAATCGGGTGAGAAAGGCGGATATCGTCAGGAATATTGCAACCCTCAACCATGATTTCATATTAATCTCCTTTTTCTAAGTTGCTATTCTCTTAAATCCGACACGATCTGTTAGATTATACCACCCGCAAATCTCGAAAAACTAGCCTAATAACAAAACGTCTCGGCTCCGATAACGGTGCCGGGACGTCTTTCCGAAAGCGGGTATGCCCATCTCCATCGAAGGGGTGAAATAATCCATTTCGCGTTGAGAGCCGCATCGCTTGATTGTGCTTCCGCGAAGGGATACGATTAGGTTGTTGCGCAACTCGACTTTAAAAGGAGTTCTCACCATGTCGGACCTTAAAACGACCATTCACGATACGATTCGGGATTATTCCTCTCGATTAATAGAAATCGCGGCATTTATCGGAGCACACCCCGAGCTAGGACACGAAGAAAAGCAAGCTTCCGCCCTGCTCGCTTCTGAATTGGAGAAGCTCGGTTACGAGGTCGATAGAGGGGTGTTAGGTTTAGAAACCGCGTTTATCGCGGAATATCGCGCCGACAAACCCGGACCGATCGTCGCGTTGCTCGCGGAATACGATGCCCTTCCGGAAATCGGCCACGCCTGCGGCCATCATCTTATCTGCACGATGGCATTGGGAGCGGCTTCGGGCCTTCGCGCGGTCGCGGAGGAAACAGGCGGAACTATCCGGGTATACGGAACCCCCGCCGAAGAAACGAAAGGCGCCAAGATCGACATGGCCGCCGCCGGATTGTTCGACGATTGCGATATCGCGATCATGGCGCATCCGTACCACGTTTATGAACGATCCGGCGCTTCGCTGGCCATGGATGCTTTGCAATTCGAATTCCATGGCAAAGCAGCCCACGCCGCGGCTAATCCCGATCTCGGCATTAACGCGCTGGACGCGGTCATTATGCTGTTCAACGCCGTCAACGCTTTGCGTCAGCAAACCAAGGACGATGCCCGAATCCACGGCATCATCTCCAGCGGCGGACAAGCGCCGAATATTATTCCCGACTATGCGGCGGCAAGGTTCTATGTCCGTTCGGCTACCCGCGCTTATACCGATGAGCTGGCGCGCAAAGTAACCGCCTGCGCCGAAGCGGCCGGGATCGCCACGGGATGCAGGCTTACAGTCAGCAATTACGAGTATTCTTACGACGAGCTTCGGACGAACGAAACGTTGTCCGATGTTTTCACGGCGAATTTGATCGCCGGCGGAATACCCGAGCAAGACATTCAACGCGGTCACGATAACGGTTCGCTTGATCTCGGCAACGTGTCGCTTCGTTGTCCGGTTATTCACCCTTATATCCAAGTCGTCAATGAGCCTTTCCAGCTCCACACGGTAGAGTTCAGGGATGCCGCGCAGAAGCAGCCAGCTTACGAAGCGATGGTATTCGGCGCGAAGATGTTAGCCTACACCGCATACGACGTTCTAAAGGACGCTGCGCTATTAGAGCGCATTAAAGCTGAATTCGCAAAATGAATGAACGCTGTGCAAGGAGATAACCTATCGCATTTGCGGTTGAGCGGGAGAACGGTTCTCCTTGGCTCAGCCGCATTTTTGCGTTCCGCGGCTTGCGAATAATAGCGAGCATAATCGAACGATGGAGAAACCTTGATTCGCCGGAAAATGTTCATTGAAATGTATCATTTAAAGTTAATTTCGCACATAGTTGGAGCAATCCGAATGAATTAAAATCGTTGTGATCGCGGGTGCACCATGCTCGGAAATCGCGATAAGACATTGCAGCTAACCGGCTTGCCGCCCCTACTTTTTTCTTCGAAAGCGAGGTGTCCGCTCTCATTTATGAAAACGTTTACATGATTAACGAAATTAAATACCGTTAGCTGAGAGGAGCCTTGGATGTTATGATTCACAAGTTGTTCCTACGGACCTACATGAAAATGGCCTTACTGATCCTTTGCTTGAGCGTGGCGTTCTCAACAGTAGGATGGACATCGACGGGGTATGCGGCCGATATCGAAGCTCCTCAAAACCTGATCGCGACGGAACGCACGCACGATTCCGTAACGTTGTCTTGGGATCTAGTGGACGGAGTCAGCTCGGACGATGGTTATAACGTATGGAATGCGACTACCGGCGACTGGCTCGCCTGGGCCGGAGCCCCTCCGAAAGTCATAGGCGGCTTGTCCGCCGAAACCGAATATTCCTATTACGTAACTCCCGGACGGGAAAATGATAAGAAAAGCAATATCGTCACCGTGAAGACGGATCCCGCGGATCCGAATGCCTACCCGAAGCCCCCTCTATCCCCTCCTCACAATCTAAAAATTACCGACATCACGGATACTAGCGTCACTTTAAGTTGGGGCGGAAGCCCTTCGGCAAACGGATACGACATGTACGTGAACGGCGGATGGAAAGCCGGAATATGGGACGGTTCGAATACCTACACCTTCCCGGTCGGCGCGGCAACGGTCACGGGCGCCGTATACACCTTTGAAGTCGCGGCGCAATTGATGCCCGCCGTATCGGCCAAAAGCAACTCCGTAACCCTGACTTGGGGACAATTGCAGGCGCCTCAAGACTTGAAAATCGTAACGGCGACGAGAACGACCGCATCGCTGGGATGGGCTCTCACGCCCGGGGCGACGGGCTACGATATTTTCTTGAACGATGCGTTAGTCGGATCAAGCGAGTCCAACCGTTACGTTGCGACGGGACTTACGGAAGGCCAAGCCTACAAAGCGAAAGTCGTCGCCAAAAATAAACTGTGGCAATCTCCGGCAAGCAACGAGAAAACGGTAGTCCCCGGCAGCGACTACAATATCGTAACCTACTATACTTCATGGTCCGTATACGAGAGAGATTATGATCCGTCGGATATGGATGTCGCTCAAATTACGCATATCAATTACGCTTTCGCCGATCTGTGTTGGAGAGGTTTCGGTTCGGGCGGGCTAGCGTGCCAGAATGAAGATATTCCGTTGCAAGCGGACTACGTATTCGACGGAGAGATCGTCGTCGGGGACCAAGAGGTCGATCTTCGAAACATGGCCAATCTAAGATCGATCAGAACGCAACATCCTCACTTGAATCTGATGGTTTCCGTAGGAGGCTGGTCATGGTCGAAGAACTTCTCCAATATGGCCGCAACCGAAGAAACCAGACGCGCCTTCGCTAACTCCGCGGTCGAATACCTGCGCGAATATCGATTGGATGGGCTGGATATCGACTGGGAATATCCGGTCGAAGGCGGCTTGGAAAGCAACTCCAGATCGCCGGACGATAAAAAGAACTTTGTTCTTCTAATCCAAACCGTTCGCGAAGCGCTGGATGCCGCGGGTTCCGTAGACAATAAATATTATCTTCTGACGATCGCTTCCGCTCAATCGGACGCCTTCGTGGCCAATGCCGATCTGGCCCGTTCGTCGGAATATCTCGATTTCATCAACATTATGACCTACGATTACGCCGGTACTTGGGAGAACCTCGCCCATCATAACGCGCCGTTGTATCACGATAAAAACCATCCGAAAGCATCTGCTCCGAGGAACAATGTCTCCGCTGCGGCCCTAGGTCATTTGAACGGCGGAATCCCTCACCATAAGCTCGTGCTGGGAGTTCCTTTCTACGGGTTCGGATTAATAGGCTGTCCGCCCAATGGACAGTACGCGGCCTGCGAAGGCGGTACGATTCCTTCCGGCGAACAATTCGGGACTTGGGAACCGTACGCTTTTGCTTTCTTCGATATTGAAGACAATTACTTGAATAAGAACGGCTATGTCCGCTATTGGAACGAAGCGGCCAAAGTACCTTATCTCTACAACAAAGAGAAGCAACGCTTCATCTCCTACGATGACGAAGAATCCATGATGTACAAAGCTTCCTTGATCAAAACTTTGAATCTTGCCGGCGTGATGAGCTGGGACGTCAGCCAAGACCGGAACCGAACATTATCCTCCCAACTGGCACGCGACTTGTCCGTTTCGGGAGCCGTATACTCGCCTGCGGTCGCGGCACCGAGTAACCTTACCGTTAAGTCCATCGGCAGCAACTCGGCTCGCGTCGCATGGGAGGCTTCTAAGGACGCTTCGGGGTACGATGTGCTCGCCGGCCATACTTGGATCGGCTATACGACGCAAACGGAATATGACGTACCTAATCTAACTCCTAGCACAGCTTATAAGATTCAAGTCATTGCCGTCCGCAGGGACGGCGATAAGCTCAAAGGCGTCTCCACGGCAAGCAGTATCAACCTGACGACATCGAGCGGGATTAGCGGCTATTCGGGCGGCGGCGGAGGTGGCGGAGGGTCGCCCGCTCACGATCCGAACGGAACGGCGGAGCCGGGCACGAATCCGTTGAAAGCGAAGATCTCCATGGAAGGGAGCAAGGCGATTTTTACGCTCGACATTGCGCAAGCCGTTAAGTCCATTCAAGCTTCCAGCTTCACTACCTCTCAAATCGTCGTAAGCACCGATGCCGCGAAGACGGAGACGCTCATCGCCAAAGAGGTGATCCAAGCTATTGTAGCTAAAGGGGAGCAGGCCTCCCTGTCCTTAATCGTGAATCAAGTGGAATACCGTATTCTGGTAAAAGCTCTGAAGCTTGCCGACAACATCGTAAGCGTTAGGATTACGATGCAAGCTCCGGATCGGCAAGTAACGGATGATTTCAAATCCGCAGCACGGGCAAACGGGATTACGGTGTTAGTCGATCCGTTGGAATTCATCGTCGCGACCCTTGCTTCCGACGGCAAAGCAATCGTAATCGAAAGCTTCGGCTCCACCTATGTTAGCCGGATCTTTAAGATAAACCAGACGGCCATTCATACGGAACGGGCGACCGGCGTGGTCTATGTTCCCGGGAATAAAGCGATTTATTCTGTTCCTACGATCTTTACGAAGGGTTCCGATGGAACGGTTAAAGCGGAGTTAAAACGAACCGGGAACAGCATCTACGCGATCGTCGAATCGAATCCGAGTTTCCCGGATGCGAACTCGCCATGGGCCAAACAAGATATCGAATCGGCGGCATCCAAGTTCATCGTCTCCGGCGCGAGCAAGGCGGAGTTCGGAGCGAAGCATAATATTACGCGCGCCGAATTCGTCTCGATCATCGTGAAAGCTCTGGGCATCCTCCCCGTCGCGCAAAGCTCGCCGTTCAAGGACGTGAACGACGAGACGAAGTTCGCGGATGAAATCATAGCGGCTTGGAAGTTAGGATTCATTAAAGGAAAGTCCGCCGACGCTTTCGATCCGACCGGATTCATTACGCGCCAAGAGATGGCTGCCGTGCTCGCAAAAGCGATGGCGTATGCCGGATACGCGAACAAGTCTGATCTTAGCGTCTTAGCGTCCTATGCCGACGGCGCGCAAATTTCCGCTTTCGCTAAGGAATCCATGGCGATAATGGTATCGAGCAAAATCATGAACGGCGTCAGTCCGACAAAGCTTGATCCGTTATCGAAGGTGACCAAAGAGCAAGCTACCGTGACGGCTATGAGGATGCTTCGGGCTTTGAATTTGTCTAACTAGACGCAAACGGGATGGAGTCGTGGGTTGTTGATCGCCCTTCTCCATCCCTTTTGCCCCTTCTAACCGACATAACGGCACGGCGTGCCGCTATTGTAGAACCTTCTCCGACCTGTCCTCGAATAACGGCACGGCGTGCCGCTATTGTAGAACCTTCTCCGACCTGTCCTCGAATAACGGCACGGCGTGCCGCTATTGCAGAACCTTCTCCGCTCTGCCATCGAATAACGGCACCGCGTGCCGCTATCACGGAACTATTCCCGATTTGCTATCACAGTTTGCTTTTCTCCCTCGGCAAAACCGCCCTCGTATAGAACAAACGGTACTGTTCCGGCGTCATTCCCTCGCGATCCCGGAAACGGCGAATAAAGTAGCTGCTCTGGCTGAATCCCGTCTGCTCGGCGATCTGCTTCACCGTTAAGCCTCCAAGAACGAGCAGCTTCTTCGCTCTGGCGATTCTCGTCTCCTGCAGGAAAGAGGCCGGCGATCTGCCCATGACCCGTTGGAAAAGCCGACAAAAGTACGTCTGGCTGTAACCCGCGCTTCTCGCCATCCGCTCCAAATCCCAATGTTCCCCGCAACTTGCGGACATAAGATCGGCCGTCTTGCGGATTCGGTCCTGATAATCGAGCCCGGGCGCGGCCGACAATCCTTCCGAGCTTCGAAGAAGCTCGATGAGCAGTTCATACAGCATAGCGCTTACCTTCGTCTCGTCGCCGCTCTCGTATGAAGTCGACAACCCCAGCAGCGTATCCAACAAAGAACGGATTCGTTCCTGCCGTCCGAAAGTAAACAGCCACGGCTCTCCCGTGCCTCGCCCTTCCAATAAAGCGTCAGCGCCCGCTCCGTAAAAATGAATCCAATAGACGTCCCACGGCTCTGCGCGGTTAGTCTCGTATTGTTGCTGCTCTCCGGGAGCGAATAAAAAACCTTGTCCGACTTGAATATCAGTCGTTTGTCCATTATGGGTAACCCTCCCTCTGCCATCGAACAGCAAATGGAGATTGTAATAACCGAACATCCCTTTTGGGCGCAGCTCCTTATGCTCGGGTTCTTGGACGTAACGTCCGCACGACTCGGGAAAGACGACATACCGCTCGAATCCCGGTTTAGGCAAGTAATGATGCAGCTTCATTTCATCACCACATTTCATAGGATATTACTATTCATAATAATATCATGTTATATAACGCCGTATTGAAAAGGACTACAATTAATATTAATCACATGATAGTGCTACTAACTACAAGGGAGCGTTGGTTATGCCAGTCAAATGGTTAAGCTCGGATTCGTTGCAACTGGGCGTATGTTATTATCCTGAGCATTGGGATGAGTCTTTATGGGAAGACGATTTCCGCCGCATGAAGGAGCTAGGGTTAAGCATCATTAGGGTCGCGGAGTTCGCTTGGACGATTTTCGAGCCGGAAGACGGCATTTTCGCGTTCGAGCTTTTCGACCGCGCTCTGGATGCCGCCCACCGTCACGGTTTGCAAGTCATTATGGGAACTCCCACGGCTACGCCGCCGGCATGGTTAACTCACCGGTATCCCGAAGTGTTGAACGCCAGGCAGGACGGGATTGTCTACCGGCACGGGCAGCGGCGCCATTATAACTACAGCAGTCCGATCTATCGCTTCTACTGCGAGAGAATCGTAAGGAAGATGGCACGGCATTATTCGGGACATCCCGCCGTTGTCGGTTGGCAGATCGACAATGAACTGAACTGCGAGACGAACGAGTACCATTCCGAAGCCGACCATATCGCTTTCCGTCAGTGGGCCCGCAACAAATACGGCACGTTGGACAAGCTGAACGAAGCTTGGGGAACGGTATTCTGGAGCCAGACGTACACCGATTGGGAACAAGTCTTCCTCACTCGTCCTACGCCGTCGAATTCGCCTAACCCGCACCAGCTGCTCGACGAAAAGAGATTCGTATCGGACAATACGATTGCCTTCGCTCGGCTGCAAGCCGATATTCTTCGCGAATGCGCTCCGAACCAGTGGGTCACGACGAACGGCCTGTTCGGTCATCTCGACAATCATGCCATGAACGACGAGTTGCTTGATTTCTTCTCCTACGACTCTTATCCGCAATTCAGCTCGTTGGAGAATCCGGAGAACAATACCTCCTTGCGCGACCGCAGATGGAGCCTTGCTCTAAGCGAGACCCGCTCGATCTCCTCCACGTTCTGCGTAATGGAGCAGCAATCCGGTCCCGGAGGTTGGGTAAACCGGATGGAGATGCCGGCTCCAAGACCGGGTCAAGCTCGGTTATGGACTTACCAATCCATCGCGCACGGCGCCGATATGGTGCTCTTCTTCCGCTGGAGAACCGCGACGATGGGAACGGAAATTTACTGGCATGGCATTAACGATTACCATAATCGTCCGAATAGAAGGGTACGGGAAGTCGGGCAAATCGGAGAAGAATTAAACCGTATTGGGGCATTGATCACGGGCCGGAAATTTATCGCACGCATCGCATGGTTAGAGGATTACGATAATAGCTGGGATGCCGAGTTCGATGTCTGGGTCAAACCTCTTCGCCGGCAAAGCCGGGAAACCTGGCATAAGGCGCTGCAGGAGCGTCACCTACCGGTTGATATCGCGTACATGCGGGAGAATACGACATTGGAGCAATTGCGTCAGTATTCGGTAATCGTATATGCCCATGCTGCCATTCTTACGGAGGAACGCGCCGCATTGCTGGATGCCTACGTCAGGGGCGGGGGCACGTTGATCATGGGAGCACGGACCGGTTACAAAGACCGGCGCGGCCAATGCCGCATGATCCCGTTCCCCGGGCTCGCGGCCGATTGGTGCGGAGTAACGGTGGAGGACTTTACCTTGTGCAATCCGAATTACCCGGCAGCATCCGTGCAATGGAACGACGGAGAGACAGACGAGACTCCTACGGCTTTGTTTAACGAGGTATTAAGCGTGGAATCCGCTTCGGTCGACGTCATGGCCACCTATACTTCCGCCTACTACTCCGGCGGCGTAGCGTTGACCCGCAATCGGCACGGAGAAGGCTCCGCGTGGTATTTGGGATCAGCCTTCACCGAAGCGATCGTCCACGGCATTCTCGATCGCATCGTAGTTAACTCTCCTGCGGACGGTTGGGTGGAATTGCCTAAGCAAGTGGAGCTCGCCATTCGCGGCAATATCGTGTTCCTGCTTAATTACAGCCACGAGCCCGTCTGGCTGAATTTTTTGGAGCCCGTATCGGAACTGCTGTCCGGCGAGGAACGGAATGGCCGAGTCGAGCTCGCTCCTTACGAAGTTCTCCTCATTAAACGGTAATGTTACCTTTTTTTTCCTATAGCGGCTGATCTAGGGGCATCCCCCTTTGATTCAGCCGCTTTTTTTCGTCTCAACGTCTTAGTAAAACCGACAAACGGTACTACATTTGTCGTTCCTTTAACCGATAATAGTATAAGATATGCGATAATCATCAGTCAGAGGGAGAGTACGTCATGTTGAACAACGTTTCCGTCAGAACCAGGCTTCTTATTTTGCTTTTCGCTCCACTAGTTTTATTTGCAATGACCGCAGTGTATCTTCTAAATCTCAACTCTTCCAACATCGACAAACTGACCGAAGTGCTGTATGAAACAAGCAACCGGTCCACTACCCTTGTCCTGAATGCGGATCGGGATATGTATCAGGCTTATAGCGCCTATCAGAAATTAACCTCACCTTATCTCTCTCCCGAGAATATCGATACAACTCTCACCGAGTTAGATGAAAACATCAAACAAGCGAACGACCGGATTGATCAGGCTTTGCAGATTGTTACCGATCGGAAGCTAGCCGGCTTGACGCATGAGACGAGCGGCAAATCCATCGAAGAGAGCATGAAGGAAGTTGATCGTCTCTTTAATGAATGGGCCCAGCTGGCTCATAGTCATGTTAAGGAAAAGTCATACTCCATCGAGGGTGAAACGAAGCTTCAGCTCGAGTTCGAACAAGCCCGCGGGAACATTAACGAGTTCGGTGAAATCCTTGAAGCTTATGCCATGAACGAAATGAAAGCCATTACGGATAACAAAAAAGAAACGAATGCGATTACTTATACGACTCTTATCGTGGAATGGATTCTCTTGATCCTGTTCGGCGTTGTCTTGATCCGAAAATTAACCCGTACGGTTTCATTGGTCCAATTGAAAACAAAGCAAGTATCGTTGGGCGATCTGCAATTCGCTCCTCAGCGTAAATACGATAAAGACGAGCTGGGACAAATTTTGCTGTCGGTAGACGGAATGATCGGCAAAATGCGGGAACTGATCTGCAGCATCGCTTCCAATACGAACGAGGTAGCCGTTGCCTCCGAGGAACTGTCCCATAGCGCGCAAGAGTCCTCTTCCGCGGCGAGCCATGTTGCGGAGAACATTCAAGAGGTAACTTCTCTCGTGGAAGTGCAATCGACCATCGCCGACGAAGCCAGCAAAGCGATCGAAGAAATGTCCGTAGGCGTACAAAGGATCGCCGAAAGCACGAACAGCATCTCGGATCACTCTCATCATACGAATCAACAAGCCGACCAAGGCGGCGAGCTTCTGAACAGATTAAAGCAGCAAATGGAACAGATGATGGCAACGATCCTGGAACTCAATCGCAGCGTCGATACGCTGAACGATAAATCGGCCAAAATCGGAGCGATTACGGAGAATATTACCAGCTTCGCCAATCAGACGGGCATCCTCTCGCTTAACGCTTCTATCGAAGCCGCGAGGGCGGGAGAGCATGGCAGGGGATTTGCCGTCGTCGCCCAAGAAATCCGCAAGCTCGCCGCGAGCTCTCTTGAATCCGCTCAGAGCATCAATGATCTTATCGCCGATACTCGGCAAGAGATTGAACAAGCATCCGATTACATGAAAACGACGGTCGTCCAATGCGAACAAGGAACCGCCATCATGGACGATGTCGCCAGCGGCTTCGGAGCCATCGTGGAGTCGATCAAGCATGTCGCGGAACAGATTCACGATACTTCCGCGATCACCGAGCAAATGTCCGCCAGCTCCGAGGAAGTGTCCGCCAGCATGGAGCAATCCTCTTCCTCCGCTCGGGAAATCGCCGGCAAGGCGCAGAACGTCGCAGCCGCCACGGAAGAGCAACTTGCCCTCGTGGAGAACATCGCCCATGCTTCCGAGCAACTGCAAGGCATCGTTAAAAACTTGAACGAATCCGTCCGCTTCTTTAAGCTTTAACCTTCCATTGCCTAATATTAAAGCCTTTCCGGAGAAGAGATCCGGAAAGGCTTTATTTGCGGAGAAGGAGTATCCCCGATTATTATTTCTTCTTCATATACTCTTTCGTATATTGAAGGATTTTCTTCGAAATGATCTGCACGTCGTATTTGTAGCGTTTCTTTAGGATATCGTTATGCACCTTATCCAAAGCATAATCGGTAGCATCGTATGCTTTGACCTGGATTTGGTAGCTCTTCTTGATAATCTTTTGAAGCTCTTTATCCGCTTCCGCCATATTTTTCTTATAAGCGGCTAGCGCTGCCGCTCTGGCTTTTTTAACTTCTGCCTTGGCGCCCTTATACCAAGCTTTCTCTAGGGCTGCCGAATCGTCGACGTCTTTAACGCTTGAGGATCCGGGATTTTTGAAATACTCCTCCAGCTTTTGATTCTCTTCCTTGCTTCCGCCGACGACTTGCGGTACCGCATTCGATACCGTCGGGAGAGCTACGAGTAAGGCTAAACAGAGGATGATGATTTTTCTCATTGTCGGTCGTTCCCCTTTTTCTGATTGATTCTAGCTGTTCCTAGGGTCTACTATTCGTATGCCATGCTACCCACGATAAATCCGATTAAAGAACCCAGCAAAGCGCCTACGACGGCCATAACCATTAAGATTACGCCATGGGTTTGATTGCGAACCTTATGTACCATGAATCCCATGATAAAGCTCC
Source organism: Cohnella cholangitidis (assembly GCF_014107495.1). Classification (GTDB taxonomy): domain Bacteria; phylum Bacillota; class Bacilli; order Paenibacillales; family Paenibacillaceae; genus Cohnella; species Cohnella cholangitidis. Next base: position 4,439,080 of record NZ_CP041969.1, on the reverse strand, counting down.
CGCCCCCGAACAAAATCGGGATAAACAGAAAGGACAATCCGAAAAACACCCAGCCTAGCGCGACATAGACCGTTCCGCTTTTGGGATTGCGCTGCCCCTTAGGCGTAACCTGCTGTTCGCCATATGGCGGAGGACTAAACGCCGCGGGTTTGGGAGCCGCTGAAGAAGAATCCATAGAATTCCCGCATTGGGGGCAAAACTTAATATGGTCTTCTACTTTGTTTCCGCATTGCGTGCAATACATGTAACCTCTCCTCTTCCTACTCTTATGAGTGCTTCCTAGATATGCGCTACCTTAGAACTACAAAAACAGACGCTTCTACTATTTTCGACACGTGGAAAGATTTCCCTCCCGAATGATTTACAATATTGGATTTATATAAAATAAATGTTCGCGAAGTCCGATAGATAGAGTAATCAAATCAAAGATGAGGTTTTAGCCTTGATGCCGGATTTCATTCCGCTTTGGTTCGTTCTACTTATCGTTCTTGCGATCGTGTTAATCGCCGTTCATCTCACCACTTGTGTATGGGCTTACGGGGATTGTATTAGTAACGGAAAAAGCACTGGATATGCGCTTGTTGTAAGCCTGAATATTCTGCTGATTCCTATCCTTGGATTAGTCGTTTATCTTTTCGTTCGAAATATTAAGCAATAGAAAAAACGGGACCTCGAGGGTCCCGTTTTCATTGCTATATCAGCATTGAGGGCTATCCGATTACATCATGCCGCCCATGCCGCCCATGTCAGGCATGCCGCCCGCAGGACCTTTGTCTTTCTCAGGCTTGTCGGCGATAACCGCTTCGGTTGTCAAGAAGACAGCCGCTACGGACGCTGCGTTCTGCAGTGCGGAACGAGTTACTTTAACAGGGTCGATAATACCTGCTTCGAACATGTTAACCCATTCGCCGGAAGCAGCGTTGTAGCCCGTGCCTACGGCTTCTTTTTTCAGACGCTCAACGATAACGGATCCTTCTTGGCCGGCGTTAGCCGCGATCGTGCGGATCGGCTCTTCCAGAGCGCGAAGGATGATGTTTACGCCCGTTTTCTCGTCGCCTTCTGCAGTAACCGCAGCAACGGCAGCGTATACGTTAACGAGGGCCGTACCGCCACCGGATACGATACCTTCTTCGACAGCCGCGCGAGTCGCGTTCAGAGCATCTTCGATGCGAAGTTTGCGCTCTTTCAATTCCGTTTCCGTAGCCGCGCCGACTTTGATAACCGCAACGCCGCCAGCCAATTTAGCCAGACGCTCTTGCAATTTCTCGCGATCGAAATCGGAAGTCGTGTCTTCGATTTGCGCTTTGATTTGGTTTACGCGTGCATCGATGTCGGCTTTGTCTCCAGCGCCGTCAACGATGATCGTGTTTTCTTTGTTTACGCGCACTTGACGCGCAGTACCCAATTGTTGGATCGTAGTCGATTTCAGCTCAAGGCCAAGCTCTTCCGTGATCACTTGACCGCCGGTAAGAGCCGCGATATCTTGCAGCATCGCTTTACGACGATCGCCAAAGCCAGGAGCTTTAACGCCGACGCAAGTGAACGTACCGCGCAGACGGTTAACGACAAGCGTAGACAATGCTTCGCCTTCGATGTCTTCCGCGATGATCAGCAATTGCTTGCCGGATTGTACGACTTTCTCGAGAACAGGCAAGATCTCTTGAATGTTCGAGATTTTTTTGTCCGTGATCAGAATCAATGGATTTTCCAAGTTCGCTTCCATTTTATCCGTATCCGTGATCATGTAAGGAGTGATGTATCCGCGGTCGAATTGCATCCCTTCAACGACTTCAAGATCGGTATTGAAGCCTTTGGACTCTTCGACCGTGATAACGCCGTCTTTGCCGACTTTATCCATAGCGTCCGCGATCAATTGGCCTACTTCGTCGTCCGCAGCGGAGATAGCCGCTACTTGAGCGATGTCGCTACGGCCTTCGACCGGCTTCGCGTGCGTTTTAAGTTGTTCAACCGCAGCTCTAACCGCTTTGTCGATCCCTTTGCGGATGACCATAGGGTTAGCGCCTGCCGTTACGTTCTTAAGGCCTTCGCGAATCATCGCTTGAGCAAGAACGGTTGCCGTAGTCGTACCGTCGCCGGCGATATCATTCGTTTTGGTAGCGACTTCTTTAACGAGCTGCGCGCCCATGTTCTCGAATGCGTCTTCCAGTTCGATTTCTTTAGCGATCGTTACGCCATCGTTCGTGATAAGCGGGGAACCGAATTTTTTCTCCAGAACTACGTTACGGCCCTTCGGTCCAAGCGTTACTTTAACTACGTTTGCCAATGCATCTACGCCGCGAAGCATCGCGCGACGAGCGTCTTCGCTGAATTTAATTTCTTTAGCCATCGTTAAGTACCCTCCTTAGGTTCTATTGATCCAATTAGCCTACGATCGCGTGGATATCGCTTTCCTTCATGATCAAATACTCTTTGCCTTCGTATTTGATTTCGGTTCCTGCATATTTAGAGAACAACACACGGTCGCCCGCTTTCACTTCCAGCGCGATCCGTTCACCGTCTTTAGTCAAAGCTCCGCTACCAACCGCGATAATCGTACCTTCTTGCGGCTTTTCTTTGGCGGTATCCGGCAATACGATACCACTAATCGTTTTTTCTTCTTTTGCGTTCGCTTCTATGAGAACGCGGTCTCCCAAAGGTTTAATCATGTAAATAGCCTCCTTCTTAAATTGTGCGTTTTTAATTTGAAGCCATTCCCTGTTAGCACTCAATTGTGTTAAGTGCTAATAACCATTTTCTATGATACGGTTTTTGGTGATGGTTTTCAAGTCCTTTTGCGTTAAATCCTGCACAAAAAAATGCGAATCCGCGTTTGCAGCGGATTCGCACCGAACAACCCTATTTCCAGCATTCCCCTTCGAGATAAGCTCAATCACGTTTTGAAATTCCCGACCAACCCTTTCAAACGGGTGGCCATCGAACTTAAGTTCTCGGCCGTGCGCGCCATCTCTTCCGTCGAGGACAATTGCTGTTCCGTCATAGCCGAAACCTGCTCCGTGAAAGAAGCCGTTTCTTCCGTGATGCGCGCAATATCCTGGATCGATTGGACAACGGATGCGCTGCCTGCGGACATCTGCTCCACGGAAGCAGCCACGTCCACGATGTTGGCGCTCAGCTGTCCGACTTTGCCTACGATATCGCGGAAAGTTTCTTCCGCGTTCTCCATGCCTTCGACAGCCGAGAATACTTGTCCGGCGCTCTGTTCGAACATCGCGGCGACTTGTCCGATGTCGCTTGACATCGTTCCGATCGTGTCGCCGATCTGTACCGCGGATTGCTGCGTCTGGTCCGCCAGCTTGCGGATTTCGCCGGCAACGACCGCGAACCCGCGACCATGCTCGCCAGCGCGAGCAGCTTCGATCGCTGCGTTAAGCGCGAGCAGGTTCGTTTGGTTCGCGACTTCGGAAATATAACCGATAACTTCCCTTACTTGTTCCGATTTATGATTCAGTCCTCTTACGACTTCCTGCAAAGAGCGGAACGCCTTTCCGACTTGCGCGATCTCTACGGAATTCGATTGCAGCAATTCGGAGCCGGCCTCCGCGCGGCTAACCGTCGATTGCGCGGCATCCGATACTCCAGTCGTCGTAGATGCTACTTGGTTCAATCCGTCGAGCGTCTCTTGCATCGTAGCCGATATTTCCTGCGACTGCGCGACTTGAGTCTCGGAGCCCGCCGCAACCTTCTCTACCGCTTTGGATACTTCGCTGCTGACGCGGGCGTTCTCGTCCGCGCCCTGCTTAAGCAGGATCGCCGACGCGGCAAGCTCGGCCGTGCTGTCGCGAAGCTCTTTCATCATTTTCTGCAAGCCGTCGAGCATTTGATTGGCGGCACTCGCAAGGTCGCCCATCTCGTCAGTGGATCTAATATGTATTCGTCTCGTTAAATCGCCGCCGGAAGAGGCAATATTACGCAGCGTGGACGTTACGCCGCCGATCGATTCGGTGAGATTGCGAGCTAGCCACATTAATCCGAATCCGCGCGCCGGCCAAGATCAAGAAAATAATGATAACCTCGATTAACAAAGCTTTCTGGTTCGCAAGATCCATACCCGTTAACAAAAGCACAAACGCTACTACCAATAAAACAATCATGCCCACGTAACCAATCGTAATTTTTCGACCTAAAGTCATATCGCGCATGCCTTTGTCCCTCCCGGATTCTAACGGCCGTTGTAAGCCCTTTCCTGAAATCAGTGTATCATAATTTTGTCGTTTGGAATATCGAAATCGCAACGAAATTTGACACTTTCTGCTTTTATTTGGAAAGAGGATTACCGACTTGGGACCCGGGACGAGAAGACTGGTTACCGCGATTATTCCTCCGTAAGCTCTAATTCTTTTTGCTCACGCGCCTTCATTCGTTTACCGTACGCGATTCGGGATAACAACACGCTTAATTCGTAGAGCAGGATTAACGGCACCGCTACCAGCAAATCCGAAACGACGTCCGGAGGGGTAACCATAACGCCGATGAGAATAAGGATAAACCAGGCGATCTTGCGCATTTTCCTCAAGAGGTCGGGGGTCAGAATTCCGATCCGGCTCAAAAATAAAATGACCAACGGAAGCTCGAACAGCAACGAAATAGGCAGCAGGATATTAAATAAAAACGAAAAATACTGAGTAACTCCGTAGGTTTCCTCCAACCCTAAGTTGCTCGTGATTTTCTCCGTGAACAGGAAGGCCATCGGAAAGACGACAAAATACGAAAAGGCCAGACCTATCAAAAACATGATCAACGCCCACGGAACGAATTGCAGCGTAGCTCGTTGTTCCTTCGGGCCAAGCGCCGGCCGGACGAAGGACCAGAGCTGGAACATGGCGAACGGAATCGCGACGATAAAGGAGATCAGTATCGCGAACTTCATATATAAGCCAATGGCATCCCATGGCGAAAAGGCGTGAAGGTCCAGATTATCTACCGGAGCCGCTTCCACCAAATAATCGAACACGGGTTGGGAACAGAATAACCCGACGACCAATCCAAGCACGAAGACGATCAAGCTATAGATGATCCTCTTGCGCAGCTCGCCCAAGTGCTCGGTCAGAGGCATCCACTCATCGTCCCGCAACGGGGCCGGACTTTCCTTCATTACCTTCACCTCTCAAACAAATACTCGCAGCGTAGTAAAACAACAAAGCTGTCCCCTTCGCAAAATCGATTTTGCGTCGAGGGACAGCCCCTAACCTTCATTGAGAATCCCGATTACTCCGGGAGACGCCGTTCTGTTTTCGGTTGCTGAATCTCTTCCGAAGACACTTCTACGCGATTAGCCTGACGATCCTTAGAATCATCCATCAGATCGTTAGCGCCTTTCTTGAACTCGCGCAGCGTGCGGCCGAATGCCTTGCCCAATTCCGGCAGCTTGTTAGGACCAAACAACAGCAATGCGATCAACACAAGCAATATGATTCCTGAAGCGCCTATTCCACCCATATCCGAACCTCCGTTCCAGTTTATGCGGAATGCGGGACCATCAGCAGCGGTGAAGCCCGCCGTATCCCATTTCCACGATGTCTTCCTTCACGACCGTATCTCCAGCCAGAACTCTCGGCAACAAAACGTCAAAAGAGGTGTAAGGGTCGTGCATAACGCAGCCCGGCAAACCGAAAATCGGCACTCCGCGCAAATAGCCGAACAACAGCATCGAGCCCGGCAACATCGGCGTTCCGTAGCTTACGATATCCGTGCCCGCTTCCGCGATAGCTCCCGGCGTACGATCATCGGGGTCTACCGACATTCCACCTGTTACGAGTATCATATCATACCCTTGTTTCAGGAAATAGTGAATTTCATTGACAATTGTATGTCGATCATCGGGAGCGAACCTTTGCTCGGCTACTACCGAGCCTAAGCTTTCGAGCTTCGCCTTGACCGCGGGACCGAATTTGTCGGCGATTCTGCCGGTAAACACTTCGGTTCCGGTCGTCAGCAGCCCCGCCTTCATGGAACGAAGCGGACGGACGCTGATCGGCGCGATCCCATGCTTATTCCGGTATTCGGAAGCCAATCTTTCGACTTCTTTCACCTTCTGCTCGGAGACGATGAGCGGAATGGCCCTCGTCGCGGCCACCCCGTCCCCGGGACGAACGACGCGCTGATGAAGGACGGTTGCCAGAGCGATTTCTCCGAGACGGTTGATTCCATCTACCACTTCCCGCGAGATATTTGCGAGCCCCGTAATTTCCGACTTAACCGACACTTTGCCTTCGTGCGGCTCTCCGATTACCGTGTTATCCCCGCCCAAAGCTACCGCCATCCGCAGCGCGGCGTCATCTTCATGAAGATCGCCTTCCGCCAGCTCGATCACGTAAAGGTGTTCCTTGCCGATATCCTTTAACTTGGGGATATCCTCGCCAACAACGACATGCCCCTTGCGAAACAGCCTGCCTTTGAATTCCCCGGGGACGATTTGCGTCAGGTCGTGGGCAAGTACCATTCCGACCGCGTCTTCGACTTTCACTTCCCTTAATGTAGAGGAGCTGATAGTCGTCGACCGGTTAGACGCGGGTAATTCGGACCCGGCCATCATTGTTCTTGCCCTCCCCGCAAACCTTTCACTTGATCCAAAGCTTCCGGAAGCAAATCCATTACGGCCATGAGATGCTCATGAACGCCCTTCGGATCTCCGGGCAAATTCAAGATCAAAGTTCTTCCGCGTATCGCGCAAATTCCGCGAAACAGAACCCCGTGCCGGGATCGCTGGGTAACGGCTGCGCGCATCGCTTCCGGAATTCCCGGGACGATGCGTTCCGCGACCATAAGCGTCGCTTCCGGGGTAACGTCCCGGAACGCCAGTCCCGTTCCGCCCGTCGTCAGCACGAGATCCGCTTGATAATAATCCGACATCTCGATCAGAGCCGCGCGCAATTCGTCCTTATCATCCGGCACGATCCGATAATCGATAATATCGCCGAATAATTCCTCTTCAATTAGTTCCCGAATGACTTGAGCACTCGTATCCTCGCGTTCTCCGCGCGAACCTTTATCACTAGCCGTCAATAAGGCGACCTTCCAGCGCATTCTTCATCCCCCCGCACCCATGAGTACGACTTCATCTTAATCGTTGAATCGTTGTAACGCCTTATTCGGCCGCCAAAGCGTAATCCCCGCTCTTGCCGCCGGATTTGCTCAACAGTTGTATCGGACCGATGACCATATCCTTCTGAAGCGCCTTGCACATATCGTAAACGGTCAAAGCAGCCGCGGAAACAGCCGTCAAAGCTTCCATCTCCACGCCCGTTTTGCCGGTTGTCTTTACTTCCGCCGTTATCGTCAGCTTATTGTCGCCATTGTCGGCAAACTGAATATTGACTCCCGTCAGGGGCAGCGGATGGCACATCGGAATCCAATCCGAAGTTTTTTTCGCCGCTTGAATGCCCGCGATTTGCGCGACGGCCAGCACGTCTCCTTTGGCAATCGACCGGTCCCGAATCCGGCGCAACGTCTCGGGAGCCATCGTTACGCTTCCTTCGGCTACGGCTACCCGCGCGGTCACGGCTTTCTCGGAGACATCGACCATCCTGGCTCGGCCTTGTTCGTTGAAATGCGTCAATTGATCGTCATTGCTACTCATTATCTAATCCCCCTATCTAAACCAAATCATCCGTTCATCCGTGGCCAGCCCCTGTAATCGCAGATCATGCGGCTCGATCGGCAAAGGTTCCGATACGACCTGTTCGCCGAATGCAAACCCGATCCATAACGTCTCCCCGCGGTATGTACGTCGTCTTTCCGCGTATAGGCGATCGTAATAGCCGCCCCCGTATCCTAATCTCCCGCCTTCTATGTGATAAGCAATGCCCGGCACGAGCACGACGTCCAGAGGATGCGTTCCTTCTATTAGAAAAGTTCTTTCGGGATCCGGCTCCGGAACTCCCCATTTACCGGGAATCCAGTCAGTCAATGCTTCGACCTTGCGCAACTCCATTCCTTCTCCGCCGTGCGCTATTCTAGGAGCAAAGATCTGATCCCCTTGTTCCCAACAGGCATGGAGCATGGGCAGCGGGGAAGCTTCCGAACGGAAAGGAGCATATGCGCATAGAGCCAACGGTCGTCCCAGCCGCTTCCTAATCGGGCTAAGCACCTCGTTCTCGGCTATGCCGCATAGCTTCACGGAACGCATGTCCCTCTCCTCGGCCGATAATCCGTCTCGTACGGACGTCATTCGACGCCGCCACTGAACCTTCTTCTCGGCAATCCCTTGATCTTCAACCATGACCGGCAAGCCTACCTTCTTGACTCCATGAAAATCTATTTTCATTTTATCACTGAATGGCTTTTTTCGCCAAAGAATAACGGTTTGGACATTCCTTGCGCATTTACGGTAAACTTGGAGGGTATCGTCGAAAAGAACTCGTCGGAGGGATTCCTCTTGTTATTACAAGCATCCAGCATAACCAAACATTACGGCGTTACTCCCGTGCTAGACGGAGTTTCGCTGCAGATTAACGAACGCGACCGCATCGGCCTCGTCGGCGTCAACGGCGCGGGCAAATCTACGTTCCTTCGCATCTTGGCCGGGGAATTGACCGCCGATACCGGCTCGGTGTCCAAGCCAAGAGAGCTGAAAATCGGCTATCTCGCCCAGAACGGCGGATTGCAAGGCCATCGAACGATTATCGAAGAAATGAATTCGGCTTTCGGGCCTCTGCTCGAACAAGAGAAAATGTTACAGGAGCTAGAAGCGCGGGTCTCGGATCCCCAAGAGCTGGAGAACGCGGCGAAATACGAAGCGCTACTTGCCCAATACGCCGACTTAAGCGAAAAGTTCCGCGAGAACGGCGGATTCGAGATGAAAAACCGCATCCGCAGCATTCTCCACGGAATGGGCTTTGGAAACTTCGCGCCGGATACCGAAGTGTCCTCTTTAAGCGGAGGCCAGCGTACAAGGCTCGCGCTTGCCCGGCTGTTGCTCGTTCAACCCGAACTGCTGTTGCTAGATGAGCCTACCAACCATCTGGACATCGAAACGCTCACTTGGTTGGAGCAGTATCTAAGATCGTACGCCGGGGCTATGGTGATCGTATCCCATGACCGTTACTTCCTCGATGCCACCGTAACGGCCATCGTCGAGATCGAGCGGCATGCGGCAACCCGTTATACGGGCAACTACAGCCGGTTCATGGATCTGAAAGCCGCTTCTTTCGCTCAACAGCTCAAGTTATATGAGCAACAACGCAAAGAAATTTCCCGCATGGAAGATTTCGTGCAGCGCAATCTTGCCCGAGCCTCAACGACGCGTCGCGCTCAGAGCAGGCGCAACGCTCTCGAGAGAATCGAACGTTTGGAGAAACCTAACACGCTGCGCCAAGCGAGCTTTTCCTTCTCGACGGAACGCCGCAGCGGCAAAGAAGTTCTAAGAGCCATTAATTGTTCCGCCGCGCCTAAGGAAGAGATGGCGCCCCTATTTCGAAACGTCAGCTTCGAAGTCAAGAGAGGGGAACGGCTGGCGCTGCTTGGTCCTAACGGAGTCGGCAAAACGACCCTGCTCCGTGCGTTAATCGATAAGCTCCCCTTGCGTTCGGGAGTCATTGAATGGGGTGCCGGCGTCTCTCTCGGCTACTATGATCAGGAGCAAAGGGAGCTTAACCCGGCAAATACGGTGTTAGAGGAAGTATGGAGCGCCTTCGCCATGCACCCGGAAGCGGAAATCCGCACCGTCTTAGGCAACTTTCTATTCAGCGGCGATGACGTTCGGAAGAAAGTAAGCGCGCTAAGCGGCGGTGAAAAGGCGCGGGTAGCGCTGTCGAAGCTTATGCTTCGAAAAGCGAACGTCCTCCTGCTCGATGAGCCTACGAACCATTTGGATCTGATGAGCCGAGAAGTGCTCGAAGCCGCTTTGGAAGAATACGATGGCACGCTTATCTTCGTTTCCCATGACCGGTACTTCCTAAACCGGATCGCCGATCGTATTGTCGAAATGGCTTCGGACGGCGCCGAGCATTTCCTGGGAAATTATGACGATATGGTAGCCAAAAAGGAGGAGATGAAGGAATGGGCGTCGTCACAGAACGACATTTCCTCCCCCGCTTCGCAACCCGCCGTCAGCAGCTATGAAGCGGATAAGCAAGCCAAACGAGAGGATCGCGCGCGCGCCAGAAAGCGAGAGCAAGCCGAGGCCGAAATCGCGCGGTTAGAGAACGAGCTTGCCACGCTCGAACAAGAAATGGCATCGCCGGAAATGACGACGGATTACATGAAGCTAAGAGAGTTGCAGACCGATGCCGACTTAAAACGTGAAGCTTTGGATGAAGTTTATCAGACTTGGGAAGCATTAATGGAAGATTAATCCCATAAGAGCTGGAATATTATTATTCACACAGTTATACACAGCTTGCGTACAAACTAAAGGGTAAGGGATAGAATGACATTCTCCTGAACCTGTTGATACGCAAGCTTTTTTTGTCGCTTTTTGCAGATGGATATCGTTTTCTATGATTTTATCCACATTATCCACACTTTCCACACGTAACTTGTGAAAAACTCATCCCAATTGCAACTTTATTACATCGTTGTTGTACCAACGAATTTTTGCTATTGTCCACATTATGCACATGCATTGTGGATAAGTTTGTCCACAACGTTATCCCTTCGTTTTTTGGTAAAAAAAAAAGCCATTCCATAGCCGTATCCGACGGTGTAAGGAATGGCCTTTAAATGTTTGGGTCGTTGGTGGCAGGCGCGTAGACCGCTGGCAGCAGCTTAGAGCCCTGCTTTTTCTGGTTGTCGTCCATTTAGACCGCTGGCAGCGGCTTAGATGAGCCAGGCGTTCGCGCTACTCTTATTCGCCCGATGCTTCCTGGCGAGCTTCGGTCATCTTGCGGGCCATAATGACTCCGTTGACCGCGGCTACATAAGCTTTGGCCGCCGCCAGAATAATGTCCTTGTGAATGGCCGTTCCGATGTTTCTCTGTCCTCCGCTAATGACCGTAACTACGGCTTCGCCGGATGCGTCCTCCCCCGTGGATAAGGAGTGAAGCTCCAAATCCTCGAACACCGCATCTACCGGCATCGCCTCGCGAATGCACTGGATAACCGCTTCGAGCGGCCCTTCCCCGGCGCCGGTGTACGTACGTTCCTCGCCGTCCTCGGAACTGAAGATCGTCACGGACGCGATTCGCGAGCGGTTCGATCCTGCCAACACTTGCAGATCGACCAAGGAATACGGCTGAACGATCGTATCCGTGGATTCTCCGACAAGCTGCATCAGAACGTCGTCCGTAATGATTTTCTGCTCGTCCGCCGTCTCTTTGAACCGATTATACAGATCTTCCATTTCCGAATCGCCCAGCTTGATGCCGAATTCGGATACGCGATGCTTGATCGCGTGGCGCCCGGAATGCTTGCCCAAAATAATCATGCTGCGAGGGATGCCCATCGCTTCCGGGTCCATGATCTCGTATGTGTTGCGGTTTTTCAGCAAGCCGTCTTGGTGAATGCCGGACTCGTGCTGGAAGGCGTTGCGTCCAACGATAGGCTTATTGAACGCGATCGGGAAATGCATCGTGCGGCTAACGAGACGGGAGGTTTCGTAAATGTGTTCGGGCGCGATTCCGGTTTCTACGCCCATCGAGTCGCCCCGGGTTTCGATCGCCATGACCAACTCCTCCAGCGAACAGTTGCCCGCGCGCTCGCCGACCCCGTTCACGCTGACTTCGACTTGCGTTACGCCATGACGGATAGCCGCCAAGCTGTTGGCAACCGCCAATCCCAGATCGTTATGGCAATGGGTACTGTAGATGACTTTGTCACCGCCGCGTACGTTCTGGCGTACCCGGGTGAACAAAGGACCGAATTCTTCAGGCAGCGCGTATCCCATCGTATCCGGGATATTGATGATCGTCGCGCCCTCTTCGATGGCCGCTTCGACTACACGGTAAAGGAATTCCTCGCTCGAACGGGAGGCGTCCATCGGAGAAAATTCGATCTGGTCGACGAATTGTTTGCCGTAGGCGACCATTCCGCGAAGCATCTCGATGACTTGATCCTGCGTCTTGCGCAGTTGGAAGTCCAAATGGATCTGCGATGCGGAGATAAACAGATGTAGCCTGCGGCGCGCGGCATCTTGGGTAGCGGCGACGGCGGAATCGATATCCGCCTTGACGCACCGGGCGAATCCGCATATTTCCACGTTCTGCAGCTCGCGTGAAATTTGCTGGATCGCTTGGAATTCGCCGGGGCTCGAGATCGAGAAACCGGGCTCGATAATATCGACTCCCATGCGGGCCAATTGGCGGGCGATGACGATCTTCTGTTCGGGCTTCATGGAAGCGCCCGGAGCTTGCTCTCCATCCCTGAGCGTCGTGTCAAATATTTGAATGCGGCGTTTGGCAGATGTCGGCGTAACGATTACGTTTGCGTTGTCATTAGTGTTTGTCATAGGGGTTAACCTCCTTAGATTTCATCCCGCTCGGGATGTAGGATCCATCTAAGAGATCGACGGTCAGCTAGATCCGGCAACGATAAGTGCGCTGCTTACGGCCGCCGGATAACGCAAAAAGCCCGTCGTCTCTTAAGGCTAGAGACGACGGGCCCATAGGCCGCCGCGGTACCACTCTGCTTGAAGGAGTTCGTCTTCCGACGGACGAACTTGTTCCTCCCACTTGTGCGCCATCGTCGACCTTTCGGTAGATCGAAGATGACGAGCGCCCTATATCGGGGGCCAACCGAACCGATGTACCTGAAGACGGCCGAACTTGCGCCGTATTCCGCTCCACCGTTCCGCTCCCGGGCGAGTTCGGTTCCTCTTCGGCTGCGTCGCACCGACCCACAGCTCTCTGTTCCCGAGGAAATTCCTACTACTCCCGTTCATTGCGTATAGAAATATAAAAGCCCACCGTCTCTATATAAGAGACGGCGGGCTAAATTTAGCCATCCGCGGTACCACTCTCGTTGATATTTCCTATTGCCGTTCATGCTCGGCCGGAAATATCCGCTCGGACCTGATCACGGGGGTTAGCCGTATGAATGTACGCATCCGACAAAATCCGAATGTTCCGCTCATCCGCTCCCAGGCGAGTTTCAGACTCCCATCTACTGCGTTGCACCGTCCCGCAGCTCTCTGTAATCCGGGTTAGCCCTACTGTTCCTGTTCATCGCGTTTCGTATAAGTATGTTCCCCATCGGGATTGGTTTTTATTATATTCACCGAAAATTCATCTGTCAACTCATGGCTTCAAAAAAATTTTCGTTAAACCGACCAATCCTCTAGCGAAAGAATCGGTTCCGCTTTGAGATCGAGAGTAGAGAACTGTCCGCGCCGCCATTTCAGGTCGGCCGCGGCCGCGATCATAGCCGCGTTATCCGTACATAGCTTATTAGGCGGGATAATCAGAGGCAGCCCCTCTTCCTCGCACAGGGAGTTAAGCCGCTCGCGTAATCCGCGATTGGCCGCGACTCCCCCGCACAGCAGCATTTGCCGTGCGCCGAACTCCTTGGCCGCTTTGATCGCCTTGCCGGTTACGACGTCGATTACCGATTGCTGAAACCCGCGCGCCAGCGCGGAGAAGTCCGGGGACTCCCCTTTCATCCGCGAGCGGTTGATCTCCGACAGTACCGCGGACTTTAAGCCGCTGAAGCTGAAGTCGTAGCTGTCCGGCTCCAGCCAAGAACGGGGAAGAACGACCTCCTCCATTGCTTCTTGGGCCAGCTTGTCTACGTAAGGACCGCCTGGATAAGGAAATTGCAGCGCTCTGGCTACTTTGTCGTAGGCTTCCCCTACCGCGTCGTCCCTTGTCCTGCCGATAATGCGAAACTTCCCTTCTTCTTCGAGAAGAACGATTTCCGTATGGCCGCCGGACACGACCAGAGCGATTGAAGGATATAAAATATCGCCCACCAGATGATTGGCATAAATATGACCGGCGATATGATGGGTTCCTATCAAAGGCACGTCAAGCGCCAGCGCCAAGCTTTTCGCCGCGACGACTCCGACCAATAGCGCGCCGATCAGCCCCGGCCCTTGCGTAACCGCGACCGCATCGATATCTGATAAGCTTACTCCCGCCTCGCGCAGAGCTTCTTCAAGAATGATCGTTATACTCTCCACGTGTTTGCGGGATGCGATCTCCGGCACGACTCCGCCGAATTGCTTATGCGTGTCGATCTGACTCGAAATAATATTCGACAAGACTTCCCGTCCGTTCCGGACGACCGCGACGGACGTTTCGTCGCAGCTTGTCTCTATCGCCAACAGCACGTAATCGCCTTTCGGCGACGCCGCTGAATCGTCGTTCCTTGCGTTCATGCCTGTTCCCCCTCCGAAGCTTCGGCGAATTCCGGGTTATCCGCGTCGTCCGTCCCGAGATCCGCCCACATGATGAGCGCGTCCTCCATATTGTCCGAGTAATAGGCAGGCCGGACTCCGGAAGGCGAAAAACCCATTTTGCGATACAGGGACTGCGCCCTCTCGTTGGATACCCTGACTTCAAGCGTCATGCGGCGGGCACCGAGAAAATAAGCCGTCTTCATCATTTCGGTTAACAGCGAACGTCCGTAGCCCTTCCCCTGAAATTGCGTCCTCACGGCGATGTTCGTCACATGCGCTTCATCGATAATAAGCCACATTCCGCCGTAACCGATAATGTCGTTATCCGACTCCATGATCATATATTTGGCGAACAGATTATTCGTCAACTCATTGCGGAAAGCCTCGGCCGACCACGGAGCCGTAAAAGCTTCTTGCTCGATCTCCACGATGGCGTCGATGTCGTGCAAATTCATCAAACGGTAGTTCAACATGTTACTCTCCCTTTGAAGCCGCAAGCAGCTTCGCCTCCGCTTCCGCCAATTGCGTATAATTAGGTACGAATGTATGAATATCATCCCGTTCGCCTAACCGGAACCGCAACTCCCCAAGCTGTCCGACTGCTTCCGCGTCCATGTCGAAGCTCATCGTCCTAAGCCGGGCTCCGGACTGCTCCGCGAGCTCGATCGCGGCTTGATGAGCAGAGATATCCCCCACGAACCAAACTTCTGCAACATTAGAATCAAGCGTGGCTTCTTGCTCGATTCGCTTGGCCCAATCCGCGATCAACCGAATGCCGTCCGTATCGACAGCCCTCCATCCCCCGGTTGTCGTTGCCTCGTAACGGGAAGTATAGACTTGGCCGCGTCTTGCGTCCATAAGGGGGACGATCCAAATCGCTCGATCATCGGCCCGGTTGTCATCCGGCTTGCGCAACGAATTCCACGCCCCGTAAGCTAATGATTCCAAGCTGGATACGCCGATCAGCGGCTTGTCCCAAGTCCAAGCCAACGTTTTGGCCACCGTCACCGCGATACGGACTCCCGTATAGGAGCCCGGCCCCTGTCCTACGGCAATAGCATCCAAATCTTTGCCTTGTATCCCGTTGCGGTTCAGGAGCTCCTTGATCTCAGATAAAATTCTTACCGAATGATTTCGTTCGGTGAAGGAGACAATGGAATCTATCCGTTTCCCGTCCCTTACGATTGCCGCCGCGAAAGCCCCCGTCGAAGTGTCGAAGCTCAGCATCGTCGCCGAGCCGTTCTCAACCTTGTTTTCCCGTGCTGTCATGCCGTAGGCTCCTCCTTCTCAATCGGTTTCAGCTCTAATTCGCGGCACCATAGTTCATATCTCCGCCCGACCGGGCGGCAAGCGATCGTTCGCGATTCCGGCCCCGTCGTCTCTATGAAAAGATGTAACCGTTCAGGAGGTAAAATAGGCTCGATCAACGACGCCCATTCGACCAATGTGACTCCGCTTCCGTGAAAATACTCGTCCAATCCAAGCTCGTCGGCTTCCTCCAGGGATAACCGATAAACGTCCATATGGTAAAAAGGGAACTTCGCTCCCTCGTATTCTTTAATAATCGTATAAGTAGGGCTGTTCACGATTCCTTCGACGCCGATCGCGGCCGCGTATGCCTTCGCGAACCTTGTCTTGCCAGCGCCTAAATCTCCGTCCAGCGCGATAACGTCGCCCGGTCCCGCAAACTTAGCCAGAGCTTCGGCGAACTGTACCGTGCTGATCTCGGTAGCAGCTTCCAGAACGTAGTTGCCCTTCGAACCGCTCGTTTCATTCCGTTGCATGTGATACGCTACCCCTTCGGAAAATGATTATAACCCCGTTTGCTTATCGGCCTGCTTGCGCCTAACGAGGTTTCCATGACAACGCCCGGTTGCCCCTCTTCCACTTCGCCAATGAAAAACAAAGGTATACCCTCCGCGCGAAAATGTTCCTTCATCGCTAGCTCATGCTGCCGATCGACCGTGCCGAGAAGAACGTAATCCTCCCCGCCGTACAGCACGAACTCCAGCGGATCCAAACCCTGATCGCGCGCGTAAGAGGCCAGCTCCCCGGATAAGGGCAACTGCGTTTCCTTTAAACTAAGCCTCACGCCTGAAGCTTCGGCGATCTCCCATGCCTCGCTGGCCACGCCGTCGCTAACATCGTTAAGAGATGCTCCCCAACCCTGCGCCAACAAAATCCTTCCGGCTTTCACGGAGGGGATCGGCCTCTGATGGGCTTGCACTAACCTTGGCGGAACGGAAGGCTTCTCGCCAAGATGCTCGCCAGACCCGTCTTTCGAGGATCTATCCAGCAAACCGTGAAGCCCCCCCGCCGACAAACCGGTCGGTCCGGTCAGAAAAACCAATTGCCCCGGTTGAGCGCCGTCTCGCCGGATGGCCCGTCCTGCCTCGACCGTCCCGACGACCGTTACGGATACGACGAGATGTTGCGGCGAAGAAGTCGTGTCTCCCCCGATAACGGCCACTCCGTAACGATCAGCGCAGGCATACAATCCTTCGTAAAAAAGCTTCATCCGTTCGGGTTGCCATGAAGGAGGAATGCTAACGGATATCAGGGCAAACTTCGGAATCCCGCCCATCGCCGCGATATCGCTAACGTTGACCGCGAGAGCCTTATACCCGACATCCGCCTCGCTCATGGTCGTATCCAGAAAATGCACTTCCTCGACCATCGTATCCATGG
The DNA here is from genome assembly GCF_014107495.1 of Cohnella cholangitidis. Classification (GTDB taxonomy): domain Bacteria; phylum Bacillota; class Bacilli; order Paenibacillales; family Paenibacillaceae; genus Cohnella; species Cohnella cholangitidis. Next base: position 4,422,102 of record NZ_CP041969.1, on the reverse strand, counting down.
CCAAAAGCCACTCTTCGCCCGATGAGCCGGCAACGACGGCCGCATCGTCGCCGATCCCTACCGTAACGCCTGCTTGCGCAAGGAACTGCATGGACTGGCGGCCTTCCGTCCAGGCCCGAATAAGCCCGAATTCATCCAATGGCAGCACGGCGTTTCCCCTTCTCGTCATTTGTTCCTTCATTATATCGGGGTATGCCGGAACATGCAAAGACCCGCGCGGCTTCCGCCGTACGGGTCCATTTGACTTTATTGCCCAGTCGCCCGAAATTGCGCAACGTGCGCAGCGCATTTAACGTTAATACGCCTTGCCAGTCTCCCCGCGCCGTTTCCCATTCCTGCTCGTATCTTCCCCATGCCCAATTCGGCGACCAAGCCCCGTCGTCTCCTTGAGCTTCGATCAGAGCATCCAAATCGCCGGAAATGACGTTCTCGTATTTTCCGTAATATCTGGAATCGGGCGAATTCACTATCGTCAGGGGAGCACAACCGTAACCATTGCGTTGTTTCGGATCCGCGACGACGCAGTTATCGATAAATTCATCGAGCTTGCCGCTGATTTCATCATATGAATCTTTAGGCAATGTACTCGCCCAACGGACGAAGCATAACATTTCATGCATTTCTTTCCTGTCGGAAATCTCCCGCAAATATCGGGAAGCATACGTATTCAGCCGGCTTGCCAGATCCGAAACGCCCGCCGGGGGGAAAAGATTCAAGTATCCGACGATCTCCGCGTTCGGATTGCCCCAGTGATCCTTGAACGCCCCGTATTCCCACCAAATCGCCCTTGGCGCCTGCTCCGCTTCTTGCGGAATAATATCCCAGCCAAGCTGCTTCTCATCATACGAAGCTATGAAGTACTGCAGAGCTCGATGGATGACCTCCTCGTCCGGTCGCCCCGTCTCAAGCAAGATTTGCAAAGCGGTCGTCGTGGCCAACGCGGATGATTCCTTGCTCCGAAGATCCGGCTCCAAAGCATTGCCGAAGCCTCCGTCTCCATTTTGAAATTTCATCAGTTCACGGAGCGCTTCATCCCATGTCCCTTGCTCGAATTCATAGCGGAACAAGGCCGCCTCCAGCTTCCTTGCTCTCGTTAATAGAAAGTCCCGTGCCCGTAAGTAAGCCTGTTCGTCCAATGATTTAACCATCCAGTTTCCTCCTCATTCCGTCCCTGAAGACTGGCATACCATGATAAGGTTGCCATCGGGATCTTTCAGGACGAAGAAAGATACGTGCCCGTACGTCTCCAGTTCGCCGTGGAATTCCATCCGGCAAGTGGCCGCATACTCGTGCGCCGCGGCAATATTCTCGGTATCGAACATGAATAGGATACGGAACGGCTCTTGCTTGAGATAACGATTACGATCCAACAACAAAGCAGCCCCGCGGGTCACCGGAACGGAATAAACCGACTGTTCGGCCGCTTGCTCGTCCAGCGGCAAACCAAGGAGTTCATTATACCAGGCCGCTGAGGCACCCATCTCCCGTACGTTGACGAATGCGCCGCCTATTCTGGCGAGTACCGGACTGTCCGTCTTCGGAAGCTCATATTCCGGACTGTCTTTGGTCCAGCAAGCCATTACGGCATTCCCTTCCGGATCGCTGAAATTAAAATAAGCCATCGATCCGAACCGGTGAGGCTCGGAAAAAACTTCCGTTTTCTCCCGAATATACGCGTGAGCCCGATCGATGTCCGACGCCGGCAGCATGACCAACGGTTTCTCATGCCGCCAGTTCGGATTGCTCTCATTACCGGCATCCGAGTCGAGAACAAGGCCGGTGCCCGGCAAATCGAACCAGTATACCGGACCTCCGTTTAACCTCTCCTCCAGAACAGGCAGCCCCAACAGTTTGCAGTACCACTCGGCGGCTCTGCGCAGATCGGTTACGTGCACGAACAAGCTCGCTACCCGATTCTCGATGGGCAATGGTTGTTTTCTGCGAATAGGGAACCACAACTCCATGACCGATTCCGGATTATCGTTTCCCCGATAACGCTCGTCGTATAATTCGATTAATGCCCCGGAGTCGCGAGCGTAGTCGGAATCCGGAAGCCATGTCTCTTCAAAATAGGCATAGGCTAGACCGATTTCTTGGATCGGACCTTTCCGCGTTATGACGCAATACAACGCCCCGGGAATTGATTGCGCGACCATGTTCTCGGGAACGTCCCCGATTTCCGTAACGCCAGCGGAGGCTATGTAATCAAAAGCTTGTCCGGGGACATAGGACTGATCGATTAGGCTTATTCCGTAGCTTCTGCCGTTGAAATCGCGAATCTCGTCACCGCGAGCGCTAAAACGAACCCAGAGCTTGCTGATCTCATTATCCGGAGCCGACTTACGATAGTCCGGTGAATAACGAATTTTCTGGCCCACTGCCTGAAACGGTTCTTTCCATGCCACTCTAACTTCGAAACTCATCGCGCATCTCCTAACTTCGGATAATTACCAAGCATATATACGAATGTATATTCGCCTTTTTACTGGAAAATCCTGCTTGAATTCTGTCGTAAATATTAGATTATGAAAATCTCATAGAGAGCCGGAAACCGCCGCAACGACAGTAAAAAGCCCCGATTTCCATTTCCGCATGGAATTATTTATGAAATGAATTCGCCTAATAGTGCTGATAGACTTTGAGATATTCCAAGCCTAAGTCCACCTCGGACACGACTCCGCAGGCAATCAAAGGGAGGAACTCATCAGCATGAATAATCACAATCGGAATAGTCTCAAGAAGACTCTAATATTAGGCACGTTAGCTCTGGCAGTGGCCATCCCTACCGGCGTAGGCGCTGCATCCGCAGCGAACAAGACGGTAAACACTACGTATGCGAGCATAAATGTATCGCAGTTGTCAAGCCGCCTCGGCTTCGATCTGAATACGATCCTGCAACAAATCATGCAAGGACAAACTCCCGTCGTCACGAAACCGGGAACGACTACCGGCACGGGCAATACGGGAAACGGTAATTCGACCACGCCTAGCAAACCTAGCACGGGTACTGGCACTGGCACAGGTACGGGATCCGGCGCAGGTACGGGTACAGCGGGAACAGGTACGACGGCAACTTCCGCTTACGCTGCCCAAGTCGTAACGATCGTTAACCAAGAGCGCGCGAAAGCCGGTCTAAGCCCGTTGAAGATGTCTAATGCCACGCTGACGAAAATGGCGCTGGACAAAGCCAAAGACATGTACAATAACGGTTACTTCGACCATAACTCCCCCACTTACGGCTCGCCGTTCGACATGATGAAGACATACGGAATCAGCTTTCGTTACGCAGGCGAGAATATCGCCAAAGGACAGCGTTCCCCGCAGGAAGTCATGACCGCGTGGATGAACAGCTCCGGTCATCGCGCGAACATTCTCAGCCCGAACTTCACGACAATCGGCGTCGCCTATTACAACGGCGTCTGGGTTCAAGAATTTATTGCCTAATTATGAATAGCCAGAATAAAAAGACCAATCCCGCCGTTATCCGGTAGAATTGGGCTTTTGGGTCCAGCATTGTTGGTTTAGTACCGCCTCGCGGCACTATACTGTTGGTTTCCCGAGTATCCGACTGATCCAACAGCCGTATAGCACAACAAAGGGAGTTCCTGCAACCATTGAATCGGTTGTAGGAGCTCCCTTTTTTAAGACTTCAGAACATCGTGGTCGACATATCTTTCGCCGTTGATCTCGCTAATGACGTTAATCGCGACTTTGGCGCCATCCCCGGCCGTAATGATCGTGTGCATGCTGACCCCGGCTACGGTTCCCGCGGCCCAAATGTTATCGATGCTCGATTTGCCTTCCGGCGTACATTCGATAATCGACTTGATTCTTGGCTCCGTACCCGGCTTCGTGCGAACGCCGCTAGCTTCGGCTAGATCGACGAGCATGCCCGTCGCAAGAATGACATGGCCGGCTTCGTACGTTTCGCCATCGGTTTCGATCGTAATGAATCCGTCTCCCGCCGTTAGCTTCGTTGCCTTGGCGGTGACGAACGTCGCTCCGAATTTCGTCGCTTGCTTCTTGCCGATCGCAACCAAATCAGGCCCGGTAATCCCTTCCGCTCCATAATGATTTTCCACCCACGCGCGTTTCGTTACGCTCTGGTCGCTGTCGATCACAAGCGTTTGCTTGCCTGCTTTCGCCGTGAAGATTGCCGCGCTCGCTCCTGCGGGACCTCCGCCGATGATAGCGATATCGTACATAACAATCACTCCTTAAGGGATATAATGGAACTTACTTCATTGTAGCATGACCCAAGTCCGCTTTCAAAAAGTAAGCTTCATCCCCGCGATCGTTATCCGAATACGGCTTCATGCGCCTTGAAACAGCGGCTAGTGGGTAGCTTCTTTTAACCGATCTACGCCGACGGTCTGCGTATTGGTCGGACTTTGTCCAACTTGCACCGTGGCGACTCCGTTAGCGACGTCCACCTTCTCGATCCACACCGACTGCCCGTCATCCAGCTGTACCGCGATATTTTCGGAAGAATCGTAAATCTCTTTAGCTCGTTGCGCATTCATGGCGTGTCCTCCTCCATCGTGCCCGTTGTCGTTTCCGATATTAATCCGTTTTGAAGCGTAACTTGACCCCCGCCTAAACCTTCGTTGATCATGCGATCTACGTCCATGTCGTAGACGTCTCTTCCTTCATGGATCGAATCCGGGCTTGCTTGCAAGTTCTCTTCCGTATCCAATTTCGTGATCTCCCTTCGCTAGTTGGCTTTACGACCTTTTCCAATATTCCCTGCCCGGTTGATTTCCATGCGGAGTGGGAACGTTAAAAGGAGAACTCAAAAAAACTACCTGCTTACGAGAAAGCAAAGCCGCAAAGGAGATCCTGCCCATGCATACCGTTTGGAAAGGCGCCATCAGCTTCGGCTTAGTCCATGTTCCGGTCAAAATGTTCACGGCAACCGAGGACAAAGACGTTCACTTGAGGCTCATTCACAAAGAATGCGGCACTCCGATCGCCAACGTTCGTACTTGTCCGCATTGCGAAAAGGAAGTTCAGCGGGAGGAAATATCCAAAGGTTACGAGTACGAGAAGGGCCGTTTTGTGTTATTCGACTCCGACGAGCTTGACGCCATTAAACCGGAGAATACGCGGACGATTCAAATTCTGGATTTCGTCGATCTGACGGAGATCGATCCGCTGTATTACCAGAAGGCTTATTACCTCTCGCCGGATCAAGCCGGCTCCGGCGCTTACAATTTATTGCTGGAAGCGATGCGGCAATCCGGCAAGATCGGCATCGCCAAAATCGCGATACGCAGCAAGAGCAGCTTGGCGGCCATACGCGCCGTAGACAACTGCATCTGCATGGAAACGATGCATTACCCGGACGAAATCCGCTCTCTCCAGTTAGTGCCCAATTTACCCGAACAAACAACGGTTAACGAACGCGAGCTTTCGATGGCGAAGATGCTGATCGAACAACTCTCAACCCCGTTCGACCCTGCCAAATATACGGACGATTACCGAATCGGCTTGCAGGAAGCGATCCAGCGCAAAATTTCCGGAGAAGGCCCCGATATCGTCACCGCGCCCGCCGCCGAGAGAACGAACGTCATCGATCTCATGGCCGCGCTGCAAGCGAGCTTGGAAGCGGTCAAGCCGGCTCCCGCGGTTGCCGCGCCTGCGGCGACCGACACGGCCGGCGATCGAAGCAAAGCCAAGCCCCGCGGCACCCGCGGCCGCAAGACGGAAGGCGCCGTTCCTTAAGGTTGATTCGTTCGTTGAAATCTTCTCCTGCTTAAATTTGCTTGACCGAGCACTCCGTAATCGGAACATCCTTAACGAGCGCTTGAATCGTCGGATGCCGCATCGTCTTGTTCGAGGTCCACTCCATGTATTGCACTTTCACGACCAAGGAGGGAGCAATCCATTGCGTTTCTTTGCTCCTTTCCGGTCGGTTCGAGAACGGCATACCGGCTCCCTCGGCTTCCAATGCCATCGCCGTTAGTTCGCGCTGTTGCCCAACGGTCAGCTTTCCCATGCCGGCATGACCGATATAGCGTAAAGAACCGTCCTCATCGTATAAGCCCAATTGGACAGACCGGACGATGTTATCCTTAATGATCACGCCGGCAATGACCGCATACAAGTCGTAGAAGAGCTTGATCTTCCGCCATCTATTGTCCTTTCCGTTAATGGCGTAAGTACTTTCCAATTGCTTAAGCACGATTCCTTCCATCGCATGACTTCTCATCACTTCCAGCAGGGCACCGGCATCCGCATGGCTCGTAACCGGTTGCACCTGATTTTGCGGCTTAATGATTTCCGTTAGCAATTGCTGTCTCTGCCGCAAAGGCAAATCGATTACCCAATCGCCGTTTGCGAACAACACGTCGAAAACCATATAGGTAACCGGAGTTCCCATGATTGCCCGCTTGATGCTTCCTTCATGGCGCAAACTGTCCCGCTTCATCACTTCTTGGAAGGAAGGCTTGCTTGCATCGAAAGCGATCATTTCTCCGTCCAAAATAAAAGAAGAAGCGGTGCAATAGGCGGAAGGCACGGCGAATTCGGGATACTGCCGCGTTCGGTCGTTAAGCCTGCGGTTGATCAATCTCAACGTTTGCCCGTCATAATAGAACAACATTCTAACCCCGTCCCATTTCATTTGGGCAATCCAGCCGTCTCCCGAAGGTATCGTTTTGGCCGAAATAGGCTCAAACGGAATTAGCGGCTTCAGCTCCAACTGACCTTCCCTCCCTCTGCAACATATCGGCTACCGTTAACTATGCCCATCCGCATCCATTAAAAAACCGCCTCCATGTTGCCCAATGGCAACCGAAGACGGTTAATGGCGCGCAGGAACGAGCTAAAAGGCCGCTGTTCGGTTCACGCCTCGTTGTCCGCTTGTTCCGACAGCCGGATCCATTGGCTGGACCAGCTCGAGATGTTGTCGAACAAAGGCGCTAACGCGTACCCCTTGTCCGTTAATTTATACTCAATTCGCACCGGCGTTTCCGGATAGACATCCCGCTGAATAATTCCTTCTGCCTCAAGCTCCTTGAGCCGCTCCGACAGCACTTTGCCGCTCAAGTTAGGAAGCGAGCTCTCGATTCTGGCAAAACGCTGGGGACCGGAGAGCAACTGAAAGACGATCAAAGCCGTCCATCGTTTGCTTAAGATCTCCATCGCTTTCTCGAACCGAGGACACATTTGCGGTTGGTCCATGATCATCACCCCACTCTGCTTCTGTCCTTTATTATTATACGCCAAGAGTGTACTTGACGAAACCTAATAATGATTATACACTAAGTTACATAAAGTAAGTATATGAAAAAAAGTAATAAAAATGGAGGGAAACAACCTATGTTACCCACGCTATTCATTAATCATGGCTCGCCTATGATGATTACCCAGCAATCCGACTATACCCGTTTCTTGGCTGATCTAGGCACCCGTTATACCCCGAAAGCGATCGTTATTTATAGCGCCCATTGGGAGGAAAAGGTAACCACCGTTTCGTTCGCCGACGGCCCTTTGGAGACGATATACGACTTTTACGGCTTTCCCGAGGAGTTGTACCGAATCAAGTATCCCGCTTCGGGTTCGCCGGAATTAGCCGAGAGGCTGGAGCAAATGTTTCGCGCGCATGGGATTCCGTCCAATAGAGACAATAGAAGAGGGTTGGACCACGGCGCTTGGGTGTTCTTAAGACATATGTATCCCAATGCCGACATTCCCGTCGTTACCGTATCGGTTAATCCTTTCTTGCCCGCTTCCCGGCAGTTCAACATCGGCGAAGCATTACGCGGATTAGGAGAGGACAACATTCTCGTGATCGGCAGCGGAACTACCGTCCACAACTTCAATTACATCAAGTTCGGCCAACAGCATCCGGAAAGCTGGGCGGTCGAGTTCGACGATTGGCTGATCGATCGCATTCAGCGCCAAGACGTGCAGGCTCTCGTCAACTATGAGCAGTTGGCCCCATACGCTGCCCGCGCGGTACCAAGGGCGGAGCACTTCGTTCCTCTCTATCTCGCCATGGGCGGCGCGAAGAGCTTGGATGAAGCGCAAGTCCTGTACCGGGGCTACGAGTTCGGCACGTTCAGCAACACTTGCTTTGCATTCTGACGACAAGGGGATAGCGAATGGCCCAATCCCGTACGATCGTAAGGCTCGGAGATTTCGAATGGCCGATCTCCCACCCGGATAAGATGATCTGGCCGGAAGTCGGCATAACGAAGCTGCAATACGTACAACTGCTAGCCGAGCTTGCTCCTTATCTACTCCCTTATTCCGCCGGAAGATATCTGACCACGATCCGCTATCCAGAAGGCATACACGGCGTTTCCTTCTACCAGAAAAACTGTCCGGAGCCGACTCCCGAGTTCGTTCGCACCGCCAAGGACGGCAGCATCCGCTATGTCGTCCTGGATTCGGTGCCTGCTTTACTGTGGATGGGAAGCCTGTATAGCCTTGAATTCCACGTCTCCTCGGACGAAATAGACCAGCCTCTGCCGAATGCATGGATGCTGGATATGGATCCGACGCTGGAGGATGAGCCGCGACTGATGGAAGCAACCTCGCTCGTCGGCGATTTGCTCCGCTCGTTAGGGCTCCATGCGGTACCTAAAACTTCGGGCGCTACCGGCATACAGATCGTCATGCCTATCGAGCGCGGACCGAGCTTCGATCAACTTCGGCAATTCGGCAAGTTTCTCTCGGAATATTTGGTCGCCAAAAATCCCCGGCTGTTCACCGTGGAAAGGTTGAAGAAGGATCGGGGGGATCGGATTTATTTGGACTATCTGCAGCATTACGCCGGCAAGACGCTGCCTGCCGCCTATTCCCCGCGCGCCCGGCCCGGCGCTACGATTTCGACTCCGTTAGCTTGGGATGAAGTACGCCAGGACGTTAAGCCGACTGACTTTCATTTACTGAACATCAAGGAAAGGCTGCGCACACGGGGAGACCTGCTTGCGGCCGCTCCCCGCCAATCGCTCGCCCCGATCCTCGATCAATTACGCAAGCGATAACGGCTAAAGCAATGGGGACAGAATTCGCGCCAAAGCTTCCTTCACTTTCCGGGTGCGCGAGCGCTTCAGAAACCTCTGCAAATTAATTTCCTCGCTATCCGCCAAATCCTGCATAAAGTCTTGCTCCACCCGGGTAATGGCAGCAGGATCGAATAGATGGGCGTTAATCTCGAAGTTGCTATAGAAGCTGCGCAGGTCCATGTTCGCCGAACCGATGACGGATACGAACCGGTCCACCACGAGCGTTTTGGCATGCACGAAACCTTTTTTGTACTGCCATACCCGAACTCCGGACCGCATCATCTCCTCTACGTAGGACATCGTCGCGAAGTGTACGAGCCACGTATCCGGAACGTAGGGAATGATGATTCTGACGTCCAACCCGCTTATTGCCGCATCGTGCAACGCCATCGCGATACTGGCGCTCGGGATGAAATAAGGCGTCGTTATCCACACTCTTTCCTTCGCGGACGACACCATCGCGAACACGGAATCATGGATCGCGTCCCCTCTACGGTTAGGTCCAGCCGGAACGATCTGCACGGGCTCTTCATGCCGGCAGTCGTGCTCGGGAAAGAAATCCGGATCATCCGGTTTCTCGCCCGTCGCGATGGCCCAATCCTTCAGAAACACTTCTTGCAGCCAATAGACGGAATCCCCTTCCAGCTTAATGTGGGTATCCCTCCAATAACCAAGCCGCGGATGCTTCCCTATGTACTCGTCCCCTACGTTAATGCCCCCGATGAATCCGACCAGCCCGTCCACTACGATAATTTTGCGGTGATTCCGGTAATTCATCCTTTTCTTCAGAAAGGAAGGCCTTAGCGGGAAGAAGCAGGCGCAATCCACGCCCCCCTCTTGCAAAGTCTGAACATACGAATCCTTTAGCTTAATGCTGCCGATCCCGTCGTATAACAATTTCACCTTCACGCCTTGTTGGGCTTTGAGAATCAACGCCTGTTGAAAATCCCTGCCGACCCCATCGTCCCTGACGATGTAGGAAGACAAGTGGATGTGGGACTTCGCGCTTCGGATCGCCTTCAGCATCGCCTCGTACGTATCCATGCCGTTATTGAATATATCGCTTCGGTTACGAGCCGATATCGGCAGTTCCCCTCGCTTGAGCAACGCCCGGAACAACCTGGCCTGGGAGGAGAATTCGGATGCCGGAAGCTGATCGGGACTCATCACGTTCCGGCTCAGCTTCAGCAGCTTCGCCCTGCGGCGCTGATCCAAGCTGCCCCTGCGGCGAGCCTTGCGGCTTCTGCGGAATTCCGTAGCCAAGAAATAATAAAGAATAAAGCCGACAAGCGGAAACAGGAACAAGATGAACAGCCACGCCGTGGCATGCGCCGGTCTGCGAAATTCGAGTACCAAAATCGTTGCCGCTTGAAAGATAAAGGATAACAATAGAATACAAAGCCCCAGCGCGATCATTCGCTTACCCTCGCCGTCTCATAATGTGTCGCGGTTGTCCGCACATAAGGACATTATACCATCATTACCCATCGCGATGATTTGAAATCATGGATAACAAAGAAGCAAGCGGGATTGTCCCGCCTGCTTCTGTACCTATTGATAGGCTCACACCGTTTCCGGATTCAGCATATTCGCGCTGGACACGGAGATCGGCAACGTCTTCCGTTTCTTGTCGCTGTACTCCGCGGTGAACGCCAAATATTTGCCATATTCGTTCTTCATCATCGGCTCCGCGAGGTTGAGCAATTGCTCTCTCGTTATGTAGCCCTTCTGATAAGCGATTTCCTCCAAGCAGGCGATTTTCAAGCTTTGCCTTTTTTCGATCGTCTCGATAAACTGCGAGGCTTCGAGCAAAGATTCGTGCGTCCCGGAATCCAACCACGAGAATCCCCGTCCCATGATTTCGACGTGCAGATCGCCTTTCTCCAAATACGCTTTGTTAATATCCGTAATTTCCAATTCTCCGCGCGCGGACGGTTGAATGGATTTGGCGATTTCCACGACGCGGTTATCGTAGAAATATAGTCCCGTTACGGCATAATTCGTCTTAGGGTTTGCCGGCTTTTCTTCTATTGAGACTACTTTGCCCGCATCATCGAAATCAACGACTCCGAAACGGCCGGGATCGTTGACGTAATAGCCGAAAATCGTCGCCCCCGTTTTCCTTCTCACCGTCCGGTCCAACATGAGCTGCATTCCGTTCCCATAAAATAAATTGTCCCCTAGAATTAAGGCCACGGATTCTTTCCCGATAAACGATTCGGCAATCAGGAAAGCCTGCGCTATCCCGTCCGGGGAAGGTTGAACGGCGTAAGAGAAGGAAACTCCCAGATCCGAACCGTCTCCCAATAATTGTTTGAATCTGGGCGTATCTTCAGGAGTCGATATAATCAGAATGTCCGTGATCCCCGCAAGCAAAAACACCGATAACGGATAATAGATCATCGGTTTATCGTAAACCGGCAACAATTGCTTCGACATCGCCCTCGTTAACGGATATAACCGAGTCCCGCTTCCTCCAGCCAATAAAATCCCCTTCATGCTCCTACCTCTCCTTTGTATCGTTATTGAAACAAATCGTATCTTATTTATCTAATTTATGATACATATAGTAGCATGTCAATGTTTTTTTCATCGTCCGCTCCAGATACAAAACGTGACATTTTTAGTCTTGACATGATACAAAATGTATCTTAAAGTGTGGTTAGAAAGTCTCGTTCAAGGAGTTGGACAAGCCGTGATTATCCTCTTTCTAAGAGCTTTGTACGACGCCGAAGGCTCTATGGACTATTCGGATAAGGACTATGAAGAAATGTTGGAGAGTATCGTACAAGCCTCGATCGGCTCTCAGGTCTATTCCCTATTAAAATCAAGCGGGCGCTTGTGGCACGTCCCCTCCTTTTTCCGGGAGAAGCTCTCGCAAATCTATCAAGCCTGCTTTCTGCAAAACATGCTGGTTCGACACGAAACGCAACTGTTGCTTCGCGAGTTCGATAAAAACGGCATTCCCGTCATCCCGCTCAAAGGGACTACGCTTGCCGAACGATATTTCGGGCATTTCGCCGCGCGCGGCACATCGGATATCGATCTGCTGATTAAACCGGAGCACATGAGAACGGCCCTTGTCTGCATTGCCAGAGCCGGTTACGCTACTCCGCTTGAGGAGAACCCGGAACACTATCATCGGGAATGGGTGAAAACGATGCCCGGTCTCCCGGAACCTCTTCCGGTGGAGCTCCACTGGAGTTTCGCTCCCGGAAGCACTTCCCGGATGAATATGGCCGCCGCTTGGGAGAGCTCGGAGCCTATGGTCGGCTATAAGAAGGCCCGAACCTTGGGAACGACTTATACTTTCTATTCCCTATGTTTGCACGGAGCCAGCCACCAAATGGATTCCCTGAAGCATGCCTTGGATCTGTACCAGCTCCTGCATAGCGATCATGAAAATATCGACATCGATTGGATTTGGAAACAATCCGAATCGGACCGCACGAGAAGACGGGTCATAGCCGCGTTAACGACGACCTATCGGCTTTTCCCGGAATTGAATCGGTTGAAGAAGCTTCCTTTCGAACCGAAAAATCCGTTCCTATATACTAGGCAGCCAGCCTTGCCCCATCCGGCTTGGAGAACCCTCTATACGTTGGCCGTCATGGATTCATGGAAATATCGATTACGCTATCTCTGGCAAACGGTATTCCCTTCGAGGTCCTACGCCCGCTACAGCTTGGATGCCGCCGGTCCTCCAGCATCGTTGCCTAAGCTTTACTACCGGCTATACAAACAGCGCCTCCGCAAAATATTCGGAGGAGCATAGGAGAGCAAGTCTATGCGTGTCATTCTCATCATGGCCAAAAGCTCCGCGATGGCCGGAATCCGGATGCGCAAGTTTCTCGGATTCGACGAAATGAAGCGGCCTTTCGTCCGACTCGTTCCGTACATCGCGAAATATCGCAAAATTTACGGCCTGCTCGGCTCGCTGATGTTATTCGATATCGGGCTTACGCTATTTTTCTCTTGGTTCGTGAGCCGGGCCGCCGATGCCGCCATCGCCGGCGAAGTCGGCACCATCGTGTGGTTAATGGTTTTGGGCGCCGGCATCGTCATCCTCGCCTTCCTATCGGACTTCTACGAATCCGTGCTGCAGGCCGAGACGGTTAACCGAATACGGAGAGATTTGAAGCAGACGTTATTAGACCACATGCTGCGCTTGCCTACCCGTTACTTCTCGGCCAATCACTCCGGCGATCTCGTATCCCGGTTAACCCAAGACGTCACCGGCATCGAAGGAGCGATCGGGCCCAACTTGCTCAACTTGATTCGAATGCCGTTGCTGGCTGCCGCCTCCTTCGCTTACTTGCTGGCTATTCAATGGCAATTGGCTCTCATCTGCATTCTGCTAGGACCTGCCGCATTGTTAATCGGCGGCTTGTTCGGCAAGAGAGTCCGGGACAATAGACGATCGCTGCAATCTCAACTAGGCAGGGTAAACGCATTGCTCCATGATATTTTTTCCGGATTTTCCGTGATGAGGGCGTTCTCCATGGAGCGCAAGCTGTCGCGATCTTACGATTCCTATTGCAACGACGTATTGACGATGGAACGCAAGGAAGCCAGGCTGCTAGGTTGGCTTCATGCCGGTTCGGGGATGTTGTCCCTTACCGCCTTCTTCTTCAGCCTAGGATTGGGAGCTTACTTCGTAGCGCTCGGCAAACTGTCCATCGGTTCGTTGTTCGCCTTCGTTACGCTCATTCAATATATGATTTACCCGTTCTCGGGAATTGCCGGGCAATGGGGCGGCTTGCAGAAGTCGCTGGCTTCCGTCGAGAGAATATGGAACGTGCTGGACGAGAAGCCGGACCGGGAGAGCATGCCCGTCTACGTGCCGCCTCCATCCTTGAACGAAGGAATCCGGCTTCGCCGCCTTCAATACGCATACGACAACGGCGGCAACGCCATTAGCGGCATCGACCTGTTCATACCTGCCGGAGACACCGTCGCGATCGTCGGTCCCAGCGGCTCGGGCAAGAGCACTTTGCTGCAGCTTCTCGCGGGACTGCTGCAGCCGTCCCAAGGGAGCATCAGCTTCGATAACGAGCAGCTCGCTCTTGCGAACCCGGACGTATGGCGAAGCTATATTTCTTACGTTCCTCAGGAACCCTATCTGTTCACGGGAACGATTCGCGAGAATATCGCCGGCGGCAGGCCGGAGGCGCCAGACCGGGACATCGTGGAAGCCGCTCGCGCCGCCAATGCCCATGATTTTATTATGAAGCTCCCGTATGGATACGAGACGGTAATCGGGGAGCGGGGCGGCGACTTATCGGGGGGGCAGAGGCAGCGGATTACGATCGCCCGCGCGATCCTGAAGAACGCGCCCATCCTGTTGCTCGACGAAGCTACGTCTTCGCTCGATCTGGAATCCGAAGCTTTGGTCAAGGAAGCGTTAAGCCGCCTCATGATGCACCGCACGGTGCTGATGAGCGCCCATCGCCTATCCGCGGTAAGCGAAGCGAATCGAATCCTGTATCTTCATCAAGGCAGGATTGAAGAACACGGAACGCACGAGGAATTGCTGCAGCGCAACGGAAGATACGCCAGACTCTATGAAAGGAGGTGAACCCATCCTATGAAAAAAGCATACTCCGCTCCGGCAGTAATCGAGCAAAGCGCTTTTGTTTTCGAAACTCATATTTCCGGCAGACCGGGCAGACCAGGACGCCACTAGGAAGCGAGCACAGGGCAAATAGGGGCGCAAGCGCGCCCCTGTTTTATTCCAACCTTTATTGAACTATCCAGGAAAAGAGCGTGAACCATGTATATCAACAAACTTCAAATCGGCGATCATTTCGTGCTCGTCAGCACGAACGACGAGTCCGTACATCAATGGACCTCGATTCATTTCAAGGTCATTAACCAAGATCTCTGGGGCGTAACCGCGCCGGATATGTATATCAATATCCATAAGGGCTACGGCGTCCCTTTCATAGACTTCAACGTGCAAATTCGCAAGGAGGGCGACCTCGTCCTGTACGAGAGAGCGGATTTCCTGCTGGAGACGATCAGCACATATAGGGAAGCCAAGCTGCAAGTGCATGACGAACTCGCCTTGAAGCACGGTTTGATGACCTTGTTCAGCGCCTTTATCGTTCATCACGGCTGGGGACTCATGATTCATTCCTCGTGCATTGTCAGCGACGACAAAGCTTACCTGTTCGCGGGCCCTTCCGGAGCCGGCAAATCTACGGTAGCCATGCTCTCCAAGCCTAGAGAGATCTTATCCGACGAAGCTACTCTCATCAAGATCGAGCCTGACGCGATCGTCGCCTACGATTCGCCCTTCCGCAGCGATTCCGTCTCTAATTACGATAAGAAGAGCCGGAAGCTTGCCGGAATTCACCTGCTTGAGCAATCGCCGCACATCGAACGGATACCCATTCCGCCAGCCGAAACCGTGCTGCGATTAATGGACAAAATTTTCTACTGGGCGCATACGCCCGCTGATACCCTTAAGGTATTAGGCATGTGCCGCAAGATTGCCCAGCAAGTATCGGGCTATCGCCTTAAGTTTCAAAAAAACGACTTGTTCTGGGAGAGGATCTCTTAATGTGGAAATGCGCGAATCATACGGAAGCGGTAGAAATGGATGGCGAATGGATCGTGTTGGATGCGGAGAAATATTTGATTACCAAATTAAACGAAGTCGGCGGTTGGATATACGCCCGCATTCAAGCCGGCGATGGATTGGATCGGCTCGCGCAAGCGATGATCGATGAATACGGAATCTCCGAAGAGCAAGCCAGAAACGATATTCTCGTATTCGCGGCCCAGCTCATCGATTGCGGACTGATCGAGAATGTTGCTTAACATCCCTCTAACCCTTGCCAAGAAGCTGATCGCCTCTAGCGGATCGATGATTATTCCTTCCAACGGATATAGCATGTACCCGGTCATTCGCCCCAAGGATGAATGTCATTTCTCTCAAGCGAATGAATCGGACTTGCGTGTCGGCGACATCCTCTTATTCGGGGATAGAGACGGCTTGCTGATCGGCCATCGGCTCGTTCGGGTGGAAGGAACTCTCGCGAATCGCAGCTATATCTGCAAGGGAGATACGAATCTCCATCCCGATCAATCGGTCCCGTTCGACCGTATTATCGGGAAGCTGACGTCCATCGAACGGAAAAGCAACGGAGGGAAGAACCGCACGATATTCTCGGCCAGCCGAGGGATGGTTTCATGGGGAAGCGTAATCGTTCGCTTGCCCTTCCTGTCCGCTTGGTTGCGAAGATGGGTACGCATCTCCTTTGACGTTCGTTAGAGCCTATAGCTGACATCGCCTCCGGATTGTCCGATAAGGTGCCAGCTGTAGGTTCTATTTTCTTTCCGCCCTTTAGACCGCTCCCAGCGGCTTAATCCAGTCCATGTGCAGGTTTCCGCCTTTGCGCAAGAGGCAAGACTCCCGAAACGACCAAGTTCAGCGTCGCGCAAAAGAGGCTGGGCGGAATATAAATTCCGTCCAGCCTCACCTTTGTTCGATTAGTTACTGCTTATCCAAAAGCTTAAGAAGCCGGCTAATCATGGCCGCCGCTTGCGCGCGATCGGCGTACAAGCTAGGCTTGAAGCTTGCGTCTATGCCCTGGATGAGTTTCTGTTCCGATGCCAAGCGGACATACTCTTTAGCCCAGCTGCTAATATCAGGTGCATCCTTGAATGGCAGATCGTCTTCGGCATCCTCCGGTTTCAGAGCGCCCTTCGTCTCATGCAAATAAGCTTTCATGATCATGACCGCCATCTGTTCGCGTGAAATGCGATCATTCGGGGCGAAGCGGGTTCCGCTGATTCCTTGGATCCATTCGGCTTGGTAGGCCGCTTTCACTTCCGCTTGATACCAGGCTTTGTCGGCGACATCCTCGAACGGCAAGCTTCCATTCCCCGCGTTCAGCTTGAAAGCTCGGGCCAGCATGGCTGCAAACTCCGCTCGGGACACTTCTCCGGACGGATTAAAGCGTCCGTCGGACAACCCTTTGACGATGTTACGGGAAGCAAGGAACTCGATATCTTCCTTGGCCCAATGGGAGACAATGTCCGAGAAAGTCTTAAGTGTCTGGCTTCCTTCCGCAAGAACCGCATATTCGGAGAAATGAGACACTTCCAAAGTCATTTGATTGCCAACCGCGCTCGCTTTGTCGTGCGCAATCCATTTGCCTTGGGACTCATCAAGCGAGAAGAAGCCCGGGCTTTCCAAGCCTTGCGCGTTATTGGACTTAATCTTAAGCTTAACGGGTTTATCGAAAGATGCTACAGCCTTCCCGTTCACCTTGACCTCGAAATCATAGCCCGACGATAACGGCTTAAGCGACTGCTTCTTTGCCGCGGCATCTTGCTCGAGACCCCGAATGAAGACATTAATCGCGACTTTATCCTGGTTCTCGGTTTTCAACCAGCCCGGGGCAATTTCAAGGGTAAGAGCTCCGATTTGGATGGCGATCGGCTTCTGCTTGCTCGCCGCAAGCTTCAGCACTTCTCCGCTCAATTCCAACTCCAATCGATCGAACGGCTTATCGGACGGAACCTCTAGCAACCATTGATCGCCAGATCCGTTTAACGAAATTTTGGCCGACAGGACGTCCGGTACGAACCGCAGTTTTATGCCTTTGTCTATTTTGCTGTACTCCACGATTCCTTTGCTGTCCGAACCCCCGCCGCCTCCGCCGCCTCCCCCGTATCCTCTAGGAACTTCTGGGACGGGATCGGTCATGAACTCGATCGGATCGCCTATCGCGGACTCCAGATTGGCACCGAATACGGTCTGCACGGCAAACGAATATTTCGTATTATGAATCAAATTTTGCGCCAAATACTCGGTTCCGGTTACCGTAGCTTTCTTTACGCCATCGATATATACGTTATATCCCGTAGCTCCCTCGACCGGCGACCAGAGAACTTTGATCGAGTTGTAGGATTTGCTCGACATCGCAAGTCCCGTCGGCGGCTGCAGAACGTTCGCGAGCGACAACACGTTGGATGGCAACGTTTCGTTATCCAATTGATCGACGGCAGTCACTTTGAACGTATATGTCTTGCCTGGAACCAGGTCATTAAGCGTAATGGAAGCCGCTGAAGTCGTCGTCAGCAACGAATCGTCCTTATAGACCCGGTATCCTTTAATCCCATCCTTATCTGTCGTAGGCGTCCATGCCAGCTTTACGCTCGTCACGGACTTCTCGGCCACGTGCAGATTTGCCGGCGGCGCCGCCAGCGTTTCGACAGTGATCGGCGTGCCGCTCGGAGACGGATTCCCGGCATGATCAATCGCTTTAACGGAGAACGTGTATGAAGTTTCCGGCGTTAAGCCCTTAATCACATGGCTGAGCTTTTGGTCATTGCCATAGACGGCGCTAGCAACGCTAACGGTTTTGCTACCGTACATGATTTCATATTCGCGAATGCCAACGTCATCGGCGCTCGGCAACCAAGATAACGTAACGCTATCGTGCGCGAGATGGGCCGTTGACAGTTCCGTCGGCGCCGTTGGCGGACTTACGTCGGGAAGCGCCGTAGTCTTTACCGTAAGCGGATTGCTGCGGGTTCTATTGCCGGCCTTGTCAATCGCTTCTACCGAGAAATCATAGGAGGTATCCGGCGCTAGTCCCGCAATGGCCCCGTAAGTCACGGTTGTCACGCTAATCGGAGTTTCCTCGCTATTCCGGAAGATTTCGTAGCGGTCAACGCCGATGTTGTCGGCGACCGCATCCCAGGACAAGGAGACCGAGGTATCCTGCGAATTCAGCACAGGAGGCTTCAGCAGGGGCTTCCCGGGGTACATTCCCGAGACGTCCCCGGTCGTAATGACCGCATCCAAAGCGTCGTACCATATATCCGCCATGACCTTATACCCGGCGGCATTCGGATGAATATGATCGTTGTCCGGATCTGCGAAATACTGTGCCGATACCCTCGTTCCCATATCCACGAATCCGACTTTATGGCCTTGGCTGTTTAACGAATCGACCAACTCTTTCAAATTACGGTTATAAGCCGCAATAACAGGCAGCAGCTCATAGGCGCCGTTGTTGTCCCGATCTTCATAGATGCCCGGGATGGAAACGACGATCACGTAAGTATTCGGAAGAGCTCTCCGTATATTGGCCAATAATTCGTTCATATGCATGAGCAGCTCTTCTTTCATATGCTCCTCGTCGGTGTTTCTAATGTCCCACATATTATTCGTTCCTGCATGAACGATGACGTAGTCGGGAGCATATACGGCGATCTGATCGTCTACCAGCTCATCGTTCATCCTGGATACCTGATAGCCTGAGTGACCTTCATGGTCCGGGTTGAAACGGGCGTCGGAAATCGGATTATAATTCTCGGAGCCCACGTAGAACATATTGGAGTATTTGTCCTGCATTAATTCCCATAGATAACCCCGGTAACCTCCCGGTACGACTCCGCCGTTGTATATGCCGACGGTCATGGAATCGCCCAGCGGCAAAATCGTGATCGCACCGTCGGGTTTAGTTCTCGCAAGGCGGAGAATATTGCTTGGCTCCGACTTCAAAGTCGAGTCCGATACAGGCTTGGCCACGACATAGAGCGAATGCGCGGCAATCGTAGAAGCGGCGCTCGCGGAAGGCAATCCCGACCATGTGAAGGTCGTGCCCTCCACCGAATCGATCAACGCGTCCGGCTTCTTTGCTTCTCCAACCCTTTCTCCGAAGGTTTCATAGACCTCATAACGATAAGGGCCGCCGAAGGCGGGCTTGTCCCATTCTAGCGAAATAGAAGTATCGGTCTGATTCGTTGCCCTTAACTTCGTTGGAGCCCACAGATGACGCAACTGAACGTTATCGACGTAAGTCGTTCCTTTCGCACCTGCTTCGAAAGCTTTAATGTCGAACTCGACTTTGGCTTCATACACCCCTTCCGGAGCGATACCGGAAATCGTGATAGTCTCAAAGCCGCCGTTCGGATGATAAATATCCTTGTACTTATGGGAAATAAATGCGCTGGAAGGGGCATTGCGGTCCAGAGTCGAATCGTAAAAATCGATTCGCATCGTCACCATGGCATCCACGGTCGATTCGAAGAAAACGTCCGCCGAGAGCGTGTATGGCTGATTAGGCTGCACTTTTACCCACTGATGGGCTTCCGATACTCCCCACTTCACGGGTATGCCATCCGTGTGAATTTTGAGCACGGGATTAGCGGGTTGGCCGATTACGGGCTTCGGCGACGGTACGACTCCGATCTCGTCGGCAGCCGGATAGGTTCCCCAGCTTTCAATTCCCCCATCGAACTTACCATTGCTTATGAGTTCTTCGCCATACTCGCTTGGAGCCCCTTCCTCCGGCGCTGCATTCGAGACATAAACCGTAACGTGCGCAAACAATAATACGATAATAAGTCCAATCCTGCTGACAAGTTTCATTGTGTTCTCCTCTCTCGTCTAAATTCTACCTGCCGTTTCCCCCATCCATAGATTGGCGGCAGGAGCAACCTTTCTTGCGACTTATTGTATCAAAACCGCTCTTTAATGGTAAATAGTGGTATTTTGTAAGCTATTGTATCAACATGTCGAATTCACTAGGTATTCCGATGCGTTCCTTCGGCATATTTTTTACCCGTTCAAATTGGTTCGTTGAATCGGTATGGACGTACGCTTCTGAATACGATCGGCGATTCTCTTGCCTATCGCCATCGTAGGCTTCTCGATCACCAGCCAACCGACATAGGCGACGGCCATCGAGACGACGAAGGCTAAGATCAGCAAGTAAGGAAGCGGGATAACGCCTAGAAATGCGTGCATAAGCGCCAGATAGATGACCATGTGATACAAGTACAGACTGTAAGAGATATTCCCTAAGAATATAGGGATCGGCGACCGTAGGGCGCTCCCGATTTTCTTGGAGGACAAGGCGATGATGACGAAGCCGATAACGCCGATCGCGATGATTTGTTCTCTGAAAATTCTTTCGAACGTGACGTCGATGCCTAACTTGGCAAGCAGCTTGACTACCGCATATGAGCTGTTATAGCAAATGAGGGAGAAGACTAGAATGCCGTATTTGTACCGACGCTTCAAAGCCTGGAATCCTTTCACGATTTCGGATCGATGTTTGGCGAGGAACATCCCGTAAATGAAGAAGGACAAATAGTGCATGCTGTGCAAATAAGTAGTATTTAAACCATTGGACTTTTGAAATCCGAAAACCTCGTTAAGAACGGCCAGCGTAAATAAGGCGATACCGATCAACCCGGTGTACTGCCAGCGGACTTTGCGAAGCAGAAGCACGACAAACGGGAAAAAGATGGAAATCCTCATTTCATGAACTAATGACCAATAAGCATCATTCAATTCCATCGTATGAACGTTCACGATCCCCAGTACATGTTCCACAATGATGTCCATGCTGATGCCATGAGTCCACCTTTGGTTATAAAAATCCGATAGGTAAGGGAGAGGGCCGCCTAATTTCGGAGAAAGGGACAGCAGCATCAACGCAACGAAAAAGCTCAGGATGTACGGCACGTAGATTCGAAAAAAGCGTTTCACCAAATACCCGGAGTAAGACTGGCGCGAATCGTTCAGAAGGGCAGCGAAAGGACAAAACCGCTCAACACGAAAAATAACACGACGGCCCCGTTGCCGTTGACGAAAATTTGAAACGGAGAGTACGTTCTCGTCAACAAAGCATAGACAACGTACCCCATGCTCGATGGGCCCGTTATGAGAAGAATATGACTGAACAATACGGCTAAAGAAGCCAGCCCCCTAAGCGCATCCAACTGAACGAAACGTTCCTTCATCTTCTTGTCCGCCTTCCCGCGTAATGAGGGGTTTTCCCCTCGGAACCTCATAAGTTAAAAAAATCCCTTATAGCAAAGGGATTCAATTACATGCTCGCGGCGTCAATTGCTAATACGCCTAACGGAAACATTCCTTCAGACGACTACGGACTCTCTTAGCTCGGCTTTCACCCACGTTTTCGTGTCGAAGCAATATCTTTTGACAACGCGAGCCGGCGAGCCTACGGCAATCGAATAAGGAGGAATGACCCCTTTCACGACGCTGCCCGCGCCGATTACCGACTTCTCTCCGATCTCGGAGCCGGCCAGAACGCAAACGTTCTGCCCAAGCCATACCCCTTTTCCGATCCTCGTCGGGGCGTAAGTAGACGGTTGCTGGGAATAACTCGGCCCTTCCGGATCTATAGAATGATTATTGTCGCTAATGTAGCAGCCGCTGGCGATTAACGCATCATCCTCGATAACGACGGAATATAGACAGGTGATCATCACCCTATGTTCGAGTCTGACCCTATTTCCGATCTTGAGCATCGGCATTTGGGGAGGAGCCAGGGGATCTTCCGGATAAGCTTCAAGCCTGCACGCAGGCCCCATGGAAACTTGGTCGCCGATCCCGATGGCATCAGGCCGATAAGTGTAGAAGGGGGTACTAATCGAGCTTTTTTCGCCGATTCGGTGGAATAGGAATCGATACCAGAGCAAAGTAAACGCCTTATTCATAAGGCTTCGAAGCTTCCCGTGCAACGTCCCGATCCATTTGGCCACTTATCCCCCCTCCTTTCTTATCTTCCTGCGTCTTAAAGCTACTTGGCATAGCGTGACATAAAACCGGGGTTTCAGCACGAGCATGCCGTTCAACTGCACGGCTTTCGCCAAAGCGTTCCAGTCCCCGGCTCCTTTGGAGTAACGCATGTACGAATAACTCTTGATAAATTCCGCTTTGCCGATGTCCGCCAGTTTTCGTTCTACAATGTGCAGCTCGCTGCGCAGCATCTTGTCTCGGTTCAGCGACTGGTTAGCATCGTGCATCCTGTACCCCATTAAGTAGCGGTCCAAGAACACGAGTTTGCCGCTGCGGGCGTGACGAATCCACATATCCCAATCGTCCGCTTGATCCGCCTTCACGTCGAATGCGCCGATCTCGGCAAGCTTCTCTCGCCTTAACAGTACTTGGGAAGGAGTATACATCTGGTTCCCTTTCAAGAGCGATTTAAGCGTCAGCTTCGGTTTGTTGACCCGATACATCCGGCGAATGATCTTGCCATCCGAGTCGATAAGGTGTCCGTTTACCGCCACCCCCGAACTGTTCGTACGAATGATCTCCCGTACGGTCAGCTCGATAAATTCAGGTTTGATCACGTCGTCTTGATCGAGAAACAGGATGAACTCTCCGGTCGCCATGGACAAGCCTCGATTGCGGGTGCGAGTCGCTCCGCTATTTTCCTGCATGACGATTTTGACCCGATCATCACCGAGACGTCGAATGATGTTGGCGGACTCATCCGTCGTCCCGTCGATGATGCAAAGCACTTCCAACTCGGTATACGTCTGGTTCAGCACGTTACGAATCGTCTCTTCAATATAGCGCTCTCCGTTATAGATCGGAATAATGATGCTTACTAGCTTTTTCTTCTCCGGGCCTGTCATTAATTTCTTGCCCCGATACCCGCGATCATTCCGCCGTACATCTCGCATTCTTTAATGATTTTGTGCCACTTGGCGAGCTCCTGGTACCATCTCAACGTGATCGTCTGGTCATCCTTGACCAACTTGCCCGTCACTAACGCATCATAGATCTCGAGCGCGCCATCCGCCGCCGTCCATTTCGCTTGCCACTTCAACGTTTGTTCGATCTTGTCGAAGGAGACCCGATAAGAACGGTGATCCGGATCGCCATACCAGGAAATGCTTACGTCGATCGGCAACGCTTCGGAAACTTCTTCCGCCAGTTGACCTAATTGATAGTTGTTCCGGTCGGAGCCGACGTTAAAGATTTGGCCGTTAATCGCCGATTCATCCGCTTCAAGCAACAACAGCATGACATCCGTCGTGTCCTGCACGTGAACCATCGGTCTCCATTGCGATCCGTCGCGCATTAAAGGGATTACGCCTTTCTCCCAAGCGCCGTGCGTCATGCCGTTAATCGCCAGATCGAATCTCATTCTGGGAGAATAACCGTACACCGTCGCTTGCCGGATCACGACAGCCGTAAACGTGGCATCCGCAAGCGGAAGAATATCCCTTTCGGCCTGTTCCGTTGCTTTGGCATAGGTCGTTAACGGATTCGTCGGCGATTGCTCGTTGACGATCACGCCGTCATCTTGAAATCCATATAAGCTGCAGGAGGAAGGAAGAATATAACGCCTTACTCCGCTTTGCTTGGCAAGTTTGGCCGTATTCGCCCGGGCCAGGTGATTGATCTGGTAAGTCGCGTCCTGAAACAATTCCCCGCTTGGATCGTTCGAAATCGCCACTAGGTCGATCACGGCGTCGACATCCTCGAAATACCGTTCGGTCAATCTTCTGCAATCTTCTTTGACGATCGTTAAGTTAGGATGCTCAGGCAATTTATCCGTGCCGAAGAAGTATCTATCGATTGCTTTCACTTGATAACCTTTGTTCAACAGCTTAGGAACTAACACGCTGCCGATATAGCCGCCCGCTCCGGTAACTAATACGTTTTTCACCATTTCATCCTGCCTCCGTATATTGGGTTTCGAGTTGTTTCACGTAATCCCGGAATGACGGTTGATTCCGGTCTTTATCCGACAGAATAGGTTCCGCGGTCGGCCAATCGATGCCGAGATCCGAATCGTTCCATATTATTCCGCTGTCATGCTCGGGCGAATAATACTCATCTACCTTATAGAGCACCTGGGTATTCGGCGCTATCGTGCAGAATCCATGCCCGAATCCCTTTGGAACGACTAATTGGCGTTTGTTCTCCTCGGAAAGCTCGACCCCGATCCATTGACCGAAAGTTTCCGATTCGTGCCGCAGATCCACTACGACGTCGTAGATGGCTCCCGTCAGCACTCTGACGATTTTCGTCTGCGCCTTCGGACTCTTCTGGAAATGAATCCCTCGAAGGATTCCGACCTCCGTCGATAACGAGTGATTATCCTGGATCAGGTCGAATTGCAGCCCCAGAGCCTCGAACTTGGTTTTGTTGTAGCTTTCCATGAAATATCCGCGATGGTCGCCGTGTACGGCAGGCTCGATAATAAATACGTCTTTGAGTTTCGTCTCAACCAGCTTCAACGCTCTGGCCTCCTTGTTTTTCGCAAATCGAATTTACAACGTATTGCGCGAAGGGAAAGGAACAGGTGAACGCGGGGGAAACCGCGTTTAACACGTGCATCGACCGATGATCCCCTTCGATAACGAAATCTTGAACCAGTTCCAACGTTTCTTTATTCAGCAACTGAGCGCGTATGCCGGGCTTAAGGAAATCCCCGAATCCGTCGCTGTCGATTTGTTTGACCATCTTGAGCGACAATCCGATGAAATGCCGCTTGGCGTATTTCTTCATCTCTTCGAACGCAAGCGTTCTGAAGTTAAATGCATTCGTTAGGAATAATTTGATCTCAAAGCCGAGTATCGTAAAAAATTCGCCAAGCTTGAAGTTGCTTAAGCCTTTGTAATTTTCCCGCCAGAAAGCCGGAATCGCGGTGGGACCGATCTTGATGCTGCCATCGACCGTCTTCGTGAAATGAACGCCAAGAAACGGATTTTTCAAATTCGGGACAGGGTAGACGTTCGTTCCGACATCCGATTTGTTCTTGGCGTATTTCAAATAGATGCCCTTGAACGGAATTATCGTGTATTTCGATCCGAAGCCCCCTTCGTGGGCGATCTTATCCGCGTATAAGCCGGCCGCGTTAATGAAATATCCGCATTCGAACGTTTCATTCCCGGCCTTTACGAAATTGTCCTTGCGACTCTTGTACGGACAATTGAAATAGAGATCGACTCCGTTAGCCGCAATGTCTTCCTTCAGCTTGTTGCATACTTCGACGGGATCGACCGTCGACGTCGACGGGGAGTGCAGAGCTCGCTTAAATGTTTTCACGTTCGGATCGATCAACTGAAGTTCCTTCTCCGAAAGCCAGTTAAGCTCTACGCCGTTACGGTCCGCGCGTCTTTTCAATTCGTATAAGCCCGTCAGTTCCTCTTCGTCGCTGGCTACGACGACTTTGCCGCATTTATTGATTTTCAACCCGTTCTCTTCGCAATAGCGGGTCATCGCCTGATTGCCCTCACGGGTAAATTTGGCCTTGAGGCTGTCCGCCGTATAATAGAAGCCGGCATGCAGAACCCCGCTGTTCCTGCCGCTGGAATGCTTCGCTACGTCCGCTTCCTTGTCCAAGATCGCGATTTTGCGGTCGGGAAACCTTTGCTTGAGCTCCCGGGCAATCGTAAGTCCGATGATGCCGCCTCCGACAATGAGATAATCGTAATAGCGGATACTCATCTGGCAGCAACGTAAAGCGCGTTCTCTCTTACCTCGAGCCATGCGCGAAGAGCTAAGCTCGGAGGAAGCTTCACGTCGTCGAAGGTGAGGATTTGGCCTTCTTTGACGGGACGCGTAATCACCGCGTCCGATAGCAGCCCGATCGGTACGTGCTCGCTATGGCGGCTTATCTCTACCGCGATTCCTCTCACGTCGAAGCTGCCGATTCCCCGTTTAATCTCTTGTCCGGGTTGCAGATCGTGCTTCGCGACCGCGGCCGCGCTGATTCTCGGATTTACGCCGTTGTTCAATAGAACCCCGCCGCCGCTTAATACTCTGCGGATCGTCTTCAGAATCTCTAAGTGGCAGAGATGGTAGTTAACAAGCATCGTATAATACGGGCCCTCGCCCATTTTGTAATAACGCAGCGCGTCCTTGTGGCGAGGATCGATCTCGGCCGTTATAAATACGCCGGGAGGCGTCTTGGGAGATAAAATATAATCTGCCACCGCATGGCCGATCTCTTTCGCTTTGTCGGCCAGCTGCACGCCGCCTGAATGAGCGTCATCGGATAACACGCCGAGCAAGCCGTCTTCCGCGATCGTCGCCCCTAATCCGTTCGCCACGAAAACCTGCTCGATCTGGACTTTGGTACCGTCCGTGAACGACGTCGTCATTTCCAGACTTGTACCGTTGCGGCCCGACCAATATTCCATTTCTTCTTGAGACGGGTCGAGCTTCAGGAAACCCTTCACGTTGCCGTATACGAGCGGCCGAAAACCCATTTGCACGACATTCTCGTGCAGCGCCGCCAAGCAGCCCGGTTGATCGCCTTCCGCCTCGGTTATAAGCCCGCGACGGGCAAAATAAGAACCCGTTGTGACCTGGAGCTCGGAATTCATCGTTACGACGGGAAGAGAGGCTTGTATCGCTTGATCGATGACATCCGTCCCATAGATGACGTCCCCGCTGCATTCCACGATGAGGTCGGAATGAATGACCAGCTCATCCACGCTGTTCGTTAATTTCTCGTAACTAGGGAATCCTTCCATCGACTCGATGTCTCTGCGGGTCAATATGCGGGAAATGACGAACGAAGGGTCATTTTCCAGCGCCATAATCAATCCCTTTCCGATCAATCCCGTGCCGACTACGCCAATTCTCTTCGCATGTTCCATATGGCTATCTCCTCGATTTACAGTTTGTATGATACTATATGTATCAATTTCTTTCTTTACATTATGATACAATTAGTATCATGTCAATAGCTTTTTTAGAGAAGATAACGCCAAAATCGCTAAACCCTTAGTGGTAACGCTGTCATCAAAGATACTATATGTATTGTTGTTTTTCGCATACGCTTGGCTTTTATGATACAATTTGTCTCATGTATAAAAGATAAAGGAGTGTGTTCATTGAGAAGAAATCGAATCGTCGTTTGTTTGATGATTGTATCGTTGGCCTTGCTTCCGCTATACGGACAATTACAGTCTCTTCACGCGAACGATAGCGCCGCCAATCGGCTTGTCCTTACGAAGAACAAGAAGGAAATGCTGCATAATAATAAACAAATCATTGCCTCGCAACCGCATGTCTTCCTGAACGGAGTGGCCTATGTCGCCCTTAACGGCATTGCCCAACCATTCGGATTCAAGCTTTCTTACAATGCGGCCGCGAGAGAAGCGATCGCAAGATCGGGATCTCTGGAATTCCGATTCAAGGCGGGCAGCAATCTCGTTAACGTGAACGGGACTCAGCAAGCGGGTCCGGCAGCTGCCTTAATCAAGAACGGGGCATTAATGATTCCGCTAAAGACGTGGGCCGGCTTGACGAATAGCACGGTCGCAACGAAAGGCAACGAAACAACACTGAGCTGGCGTTCTTCGCTCCACCCTGATCTGAATCCTGCTGCTCTAAAGGTTAGCGAAAACGGAAGGTTTTTGGTTACTTCTGACGGCGCCCCCTTCTTCTGGTTGGCGGATACGGCTTGGGAGCTAGCGCAGAGATTGAATCGCGCCGAAGCGGAAACCTATTTGAACAATGCGGCCGCGCAAGGGTTCAATGTGATTCAAGTAACGGCATTAACCCATTTCTGGGACCGCGGAGTGCCGAATGCGCAAGGGGATTTGCCTCTTGCGGGGGCGGATCCGAACGCTCCCTTGACGACGCCGGGAAACGACCCTTCGATCGGTTCGCAATACGACTACTGGGATCACCTCGATTACGTAATCGACACTGCCGCATCGCTCGGGATCTACGTCGCCTTGCTGCCTACATGGGGCCAGTACATCATTGACAACAGCGGTTCGCCATTTAACCAGCCTTATCAAGGGATCTTCGACCAATCGAATGCTTATGGCTTCGGCAAATGGATAGGAAACCGTTATGGGAACAGAAGCAATATCGTATGGGTTCTTGGCGGAGACCGAGCTCCGGATACCGAACCGAAAAAAGAGCTCATTAGGCAGATGGCCAGAGGAATTCATGACGGAGGAGGTAATCAATTAACGACTTTTCATCCTATAGGAACGAAGTCCTCTTCGGAGTGGTTCCAACAAGAAGCATGGTTGGACTTCAATATGTACCAATCCGGTCATCTATCGGTGGATTACCCTAATTACAAGGTCATCTCTTCCGATTATTCTAAAGCGCCTACGAAACCTGTGTTGGACGCGGAACCGAGATACGAGAACAGCGCGATCAACTTCAGCTCCGCGAACGGTCGCTTTTCGGCTTACGACGTCCGTCAAGCGGCGTATTGGTCGGTGTTCGCCGGCGCCTTCGGACACGCGTACGGCAACGGGGCAATCTGGCAAATGCACGCGCCGGGCCGCAAAGCGGACGAAAAGTTTTACTGGTACGATGCACTGGGCGCCGAAGGACGAACGCAGATGAAACATTTACGGAAATTAATAGAATCAAGGCCTTATCTTGAACGCGTGCCGGATCAGTCGCTCGTGGCGGATGCCTTGACCGGCGGAGAACATATCCGGGCAACGAGGGGAACGAATTACGCCATGATTTATACCCCGAGGGGCGCTTCGTTCTCCGTCAATTTCGGCGCAATAACGGGCGATGCGGTGACGGCCAGCTGGTATTCCCCGAGAACGGGAGAGAGTACGTTCATCGGGGAATACGCGAATACCGGCGTACAACGATTCCAGCCTCCGTCCGGCGGCGCCGGAAACGATTGGGTCCTGATCATCGATGACAAAGCCGCCGGTTTCCCCGCGCCTTGACGCTCGAAGGCCAAAAAAGTATCTTCAAACCGAAAAAGCGTTGGTCCAGGGGGTTATTCCTGTATCAACGCTTTCTCATTTTAGGTTAGCCGCTGCTTGAGCTCGCGAGCGTAATCTTATTCGGAATAGTACCGTGCGGCGGTACTATTGAGCTCGCGAGCGTATTCATGCGCGGAATAGTACCGTACGGCGGTACTATTGAGCTCGCGAGCGTATTCATGCGCGGAATAGTACCGTACGGCGGTACTATTGAGCTCGCGAGCGTAATCTTATGCGGAAAAGTACCGCCACACGGTACTATTGTTTCCTCACACTTCGTCATACTTGGAAATCATGTAATGCCATAAGAGATAAAAAAAGAGCTGCTCAAGAGTTTAACCCTTGAGGCAGCCCCCAACTATGTTCACCTAGGATTGGTTCTCACCACTAACGCATTGCTGAAAGGTCCCCAGTTCTGCGCTTTGTCTTTAGCCTTGACCGTGAAAGTATACGAAGTATTAGCCGTGAGCCCCGTCGCGGTAAACTGCAAGTTGGAGAAATTTTGCGTGTACCCGAAGTAAACGCCGTTGCGGTAAATATCGTACACCTCGATTCCGCTCGCATCCGTTGCCGCCGTCCA
Organism: Cohnella cholangitidis; assembly: GCF_014107495.1. Taxonomy (GTDB): domain Bacteria; phylum Bacillota; class Bacilli; order Paenibacillales; family Paenibacillaceae; genus Cohnella; species Cohnella cholangitidis. The sequence continues at coordinate 4,392,000 of NZ_CP041969.1, read as the reverse complement.
CTTCATCGTCACCGAAGTAGCCGTCTTCGACACCAACGTCAGATTGCCCGGCGCGGTCGGAGGCGTCGTATCGACTCCCGGCGCCGCATCAGTCGTCACCGTTAGCGGATTGCTGAACGGCCCCCAGTTCTGCGCTTTGTCCTTAGCCTTGACCTTAAACGTATAGGTCGTGCTCGAAGCTAGACCCGTAGCCGTGAACCGCAAATTGGCGAAGTCTTGCGTATACCCGAAATAGACGTCGTCTTTATAGATGTCGTACACGTCGATTCCGCTCGCATCCGTTGCCGCGGTCCAGCCCATCGTCACCGACAGTCTTCGACACCAACGTCAGATTGCCCGGCGCGGTCGGAGGCGTCGTATCGACTCCCGGCGCCGCATCCGTCGTCACCGTTAGCGGATTGCTGAACGGTCCCCAGTTCTGCGCTTTGTCCTTAGCCTTGACCTTAAACGTATAGGTCGTGTCGGAGCTAGACCCGTAGCCGTGAACCGCAAATTGGCGAAGTCTTGCGTATATCCGAAATAGACATCGTCCTTATAGATGTCGTACACGTCGATTCCGCTCGCATCCGTCGCCGCGGTCCAGCTCATCGTGACCGAATCGGACGTCTTCGACACCAACGCCAGATTACCCGGCGCTGTTGGAGGCGTCGTATCGACTCCTTGTGCCGCATCCGTCGTCACCGTTAACGGATTGCTGAACGGCCCCCAGTTCTGCGCTTTGTCTTTGGCCTTGACCTTAAACGTGTAGGTCGTGCTAGGGGTTAAGCCCGTTGCCGTGAACCGCAAATTGGCGAAGTCTTGCGTATATCCGAAATAGACGTCGTCCTTATAGATGTCATACACTTCGATTCCGCTCGCATCCGTTGCGGCGGTCCAACTCATCGTCACCGAATCGGGTGTCTTCGACACCAACGCCAGATTGCCCGGCGCGGTCGGAGGCGTCGTATCCACCGGAGGCGGGTCGGTATCCCCCTGACCCGGAGGCGGATAGGCTTTGGATTTATCGTCCAGTACCAACACCCAATCATTGTTGACTCCGGTTGACGGAGGGGTAAACGCTCTCGTCCCCGTATTCGCGTATTCTCCGATCAAGGTGTTGGCGCCCGTACGCGGGTTATACCAATAAGCGGTCACCGTGCCGCCCGATATTTTGCCCATATTAACCGTAACCGCCTGCCGGGTGTAGATCATCGCGTAACCCGAGCCTCGCGTCGCCTGAATACGGTCGCCGCCCGATAGAGCATTCGTAACCAACGTTTGGTCCGGAATCCGCTCGAGGAACGGTCTGGACTCGATTAGCCTCCGCACGTATTTCATATCCGTCCTGCCTTCGGCATTCAGAGCGTCGTACCAATAGACGTTCTCGTCCGAAGTGCGTCCGGGCGCGTACATTTGCCAGATCGAGCCATGGCCGTAAGTGTGCCCGAACGAACCCGCGAACACCGACCAGTAAGCCGCTTGCCTAACATCGTAAGGAGTGAATCGGCCATTGGCGGAATCGAAGTTGATTCCGGCGTTCTCATACCGAGGTTCGGCATCCAATACCGGTTTAACCGGCGATTTGGCATAGTCGGAAGCAATGATGTTATAGTTCGGCAAGTTCTGGGAGACGTGCCCCGACTGATACATGTTGAAGTCGAGCCATGATTCGTTTTGGAACCACTCCGAGGATGATTTCCCGCCGATCGGATGAAAAGTTTTCAGTTGCGTTCCCCCGCCGTCGGTAAGTCCTCTGGCCATCTGCCTGATGAGCTCCCGTTTCGGTTCGGTATCCGGAGCCCGGTCGCCGCCCAGCACCCAGATGATGTTGTTTCTTTTCGCGTACCGGCTTCCGATCCACTTGCCGAAGTTATACGCTTTCGAATTATCGAATATGCCCATATACGGCTGGTTGAAAGGAGGGCCGCTATTGTCGATGATATATTTGCCCCAAGTAGGCAGCAGCGCGACATATAAGCCTAGCGACGCGGCAGTATCGATAACGTAATCGGCATGATCCCAATAATCGTATTGAGCCGCGTCCGAAGGATCGTTGCCCGGCGTCGTCAGCGGTTGGTTGGGATCCGCATTCGCTAAAGGCAAGTCGCCTTGCATGTTAGGCACGGTTTTATTCCACGTTTCCGCCAATGCGACGACTTGAACGACGTTGAATTCTTGCTCCGCGCAGCTATTCAAGTATTTGGTCACGTCGGATCTTACCAAACGCTGCATCGTTTCCCATCCCGTGTCGGCCAACCAGAAGAACGGGGCTCCATCGGAAGTGACAAGAAACCTTCTATTACCGCTAAGTTGAAGCCGTTTATCCGCAGCCGGAATATCGATCTCCTCCCTCGTAATCGCGTATGCGTGGGAATAATACTGCCTTTTATTCGCATCCGTATTTTCGTTGGACCAGTAATCTTCTCCCCAAGCGATCGAGAAGCCGTAACGGTACTGGCTCGTTTGCATCGTCTGCATATTCGGCAGGCCGCCTACTTCGGACAGTCCGATCGGTCTTCCTCCGGCGAAAGCCCAAAGATTGTCGTGATGGCTCTGCAGAAACTCGTTCTCGTATATATCATGGGTAATGACGTCAACCTTCCCGTCGCGCGCGCGCCCCCTGTCACCGTTCCCGGATAATAAAGCCGAAAATCGGCGATGTAGGGATCTACCGCCCTAGGACAATGGGTATTCCATACGAACAAAAGATTATTCAAGCCATGATAAACGACGAATCGGTCATAGATGAGCTCCCAAAGCAATTTGTAGTTGTTTTTCTTGCCCCACCAGAACCAATACCCGTTCATCTCATGATACGGTCGGAACAAGACGGGTATGCCTGCGTCTCTGAGCACCTTCAGGTGCACGGCGACTTTATCGTATTCCGCCAACAGCCAATTATATTGGGCGGTACCGGGCGTGACGCATTGGTTAAACTCGGCTTGCGTCTTATACCCGTTTTTGTTCGTGTCGTTCCAGACGTTAGCCCAAGTATTCGCCGTCAACGGGAACTGCTGATGCCAACAGAAAGCGGGAATTCCGCCCGCTTGCCGGTAAGCTATCGCGGCATCGACCGTTTCCTGCCGTTGGCTGTTGACGATCGCATCGCTTTGCCCTCCGATCGCTCCGAGCTCGAAACTGGAAATCGCGGGATATTTCCCTCCCGATATGGGAAGAACGAGGTTCGTAATGTTGCCTGTCGGATCGCCCAGCCAATTGTGCTGTCCGGTAAGCATCCCTGTATTCGGACTAGATGATAAGGTATTCAGATAAGATAACAATTGTTTTGCTTGCCCTGAAGCATTCCCGTTCACGGGTGGTCGTCCAGCCATTACTCTCACTCCTTCAGCATGAAATCGTGACCTAATATTATATACAATTGCTGGCTGGCGTTCCTCTGACGAATGTCTTATTCCGCTTTAACGCAAGTAGGACAAACAAGCCGACACCGGTTATTCGCCGATGTCAGCTTGTTGAATCCGCCTGCTCTATTAGGAAGACGAGGATGCCGAAGCTTTCGCGCCCCTAGCCATATTTTTCACCCATACGAAGTCCGCCTTCGCTATGATGAACTCCCTAAGACCGAACCGAAACTTTCTTTGGAAGACAATGATTACGTACGACAGCCTGATCGTGGAAGGAATCAATAAGGCAAAGCCTGCCCCGATTAAACCATAACTCGGTACGAGCAAGTACATAAGCGGAATGACCAGGACGATTCCGATCGCTTGGGAGATCGTCACGACGAACGGTTTCCCCGATGCCATGAACGCCTGTGCCAGAATCATCGCGGAGCCTCCGAGTATGACCTCGAGTACCAAGAGCGAGAACACGGGGATCGAATCCAAGAACAACTTCCCGTACAGCAATTGAATCAATACGGGCGCTGCCAGCATAAGAACGGCAGCGCACAGCAATGCGCCGATCGTCGTGATTTTGAACACGCGAAGACTGAGCAGCGCGGCTTCCTTATTCTCAAGTCCGGAAAGTTTGGGGAACAATACCATCACGATAGAGGACGAGAAAATGTTCAGCATTCTGGATAAGCTGACGGCAACGACGTACAAGCCCAACGGCCCCGGGGCAAGCAAGCCGATCAAAATAATTTGATCGATATACAGAATGAAGTTGCCCAACAAATCGATCCCGTAAGCGCCTAACCCATAGGAGATGATCTTACGCGAAGAGGCGCGGATTCCGTCCCACTTCGGGCGATACAAACGTAATCCGCGCGCGATTGCGAATAAAGTCACCGGCAAATAAGGAACTAAATAAGCGATTCCCGATGTATATGGGGTCAACCGGTCGATCATGCTCAATCCGACAAGCAGCAACAATGTGATAAACGGAACCAAATACCTCATCCGGTTAAACAGATGAAACTCCTCGCGCCCTCGGAACAAAGAATTATGCATGAAGAAGAGCAGCATGAAAGGAGTAGCTCCCATAAACCATTGGATGTGCGTAATGACGGCCTGGGATTCCGAGCCCAACCATAAAGGAATGAAGAAGATTCCGAAGAGGACGGCTCCCGTTCCCGCAACCAAAGTCAGCAAAAGCGATGAATAATAGAGGTCCGCTTCCTCTTCCTTGGACTTCTTCATGTGATATAACAAAGCGCTATGGATACCTAAAGTCGTAGCGAACGCCAAAAACTGCGGCCATAAAATAAGGACGGTCTGTATCCCCCGTCCTTCCGGTCCAAGCGAGCGGGCAGTAATGATACCGGTAGCCATGTTAAGGAACATGATTCCGATGCTGATCACCATCGTCTTAACCGTTTCGTTCAGCAGGTTCTTGCCGCGAAATACGGCCGCCAACGATGAAGAGACTTGCTTAAGCGCCACTGTCGACCTCGTACTAGCCATGTCTGCTCAACCTTACCGACAGTTTCTCCCTGTGCATGATCTCTTCGATAGCTTCCAATAAAGGATAACGCAGCTCTTGGTTCAACAAGGCGAAGTTCAGACCGGTCAAGATGAAGCCGAGCTTCTCCCCGACATCGTAACGAACTCCTTCGAAGTTATAGGCATACACTTGCTGGACTTCGTTCAACCTTCTGATCGCGTCCGTGAGCTGAATTTCTCCTCCCGCTCCTTGCTCCTGCAAGTCCAGAAAATCGAAGATTTCCGGGGTGAGTATGTAGCGGCCCATGATCGCCATATTGGAAGGCGCTTCGCCCGCCGGAGGTTTCTCCACCATATGCTTGACGGCCATTAGCCTTCCGAATTGTTCGGCCGGATCGATAATGCCGTAACGGTGCGTCTGATCGTCAGGTACCGCCTGAACGGCAATGACCGACGCCATCGTTTGCTCGAACTGTTGGATCATCTGCTTCAAGCATGGAACCTGCGCGGATACGATATCGTCGCCGAGAAGCACCGCGAACGGTTCGTTGCCGATAAATCTACGCGCGCACCATACGGCATGGCCCAGCCCTTTCGGCTCCTTCTGCCGAATATAGTGGATATCCACCTTGGACGATCGTTGCACGGCATTCAGCAACTCCAGCTTTCCGGACTCGTTTAACCGATGCTCCAGCTCGAATGCGGTATCGAAATGATCCTCTATCGCTCTCTTGCCCTTGCCGGTAACGATAATAATGTCCTCGATTCCGGATTCGACCGCTTCTTCCACGATATATTGAATGGTCGGCTTATCGATTATCGGCAGCATTTCCTTGGGCATCGCCTTAGTCGCCGGTAAAAAGCGGGTTCCTAGGCCGGCGGCGGGGATGATCGCTTTCCTGACTCTTGTCATAGTGTTGTCCTCCTCGAATATGGGTTGTTGACACTGGCGAACGCGTTTAGACAAACGCAGAACGGAACGATAAATTGGATCGTCGAGATCGTATTGTCCGAAATGGAATAAATGAAAAATCCGAAGAGGAAAGCCCACATGTATAGCTTGATGTCCGACGGCACTCTTCGCAATACGTCCCGGAAGACGATGAGCAGCGCGCCGAACAAGAGAATCGCGCCAATGATTCCGCCGTCGTAATAGAAGCGGATGTACTCGTTATGAGGAACCGAGAACGAACCGTCGATGGAACCGTCATTGCTGACAAGGACTGATCCCAAGCCCCGGCCGAACCATTGCGATTCCTTCACCCCGTTAAGATAGAACTCCCACGCTTCGGATCTGCCCGATAAATTAACGGCCGAGTCGGATTGCTGCACGAATGAACGTTTCTTAAAGTTATCCAGTTGCAGCCACGCGGACACGATCAGTATCGCGATGAATCCGATCAAAGGGATGATCAATCCGGTTTTCCCCTTAAAGAACTGTTTGATGAGATCGAAGACGAAAACCAGAACCATGGCCAACGCCGCTATTAAGGGGCCTCTTGTGCCCGTCAACAGCAAGATCAGGAAGTTCGCGCCCATCATGAAATAGTAGAACAAAATTTTATGCGGATTGCGTTTCACTTCGATGATTGCGACAAGAAACGCGATGAACGCCAGGAACGCGAGATGCGCCGGTATATTAGCCCCCTGCAACCGCACCGCTCCGCTGTATTCGGTAACGAACATCGTATTGAGGCCCATCCATTGGAACAATACGCCGCAAGCCACGCTGACCATCGGCAGGAAACAGACGATGCGTATATGCATTTGCGCTACGTTCTGTGGCCATCGAATCAACAAGAAGATGAACGGAGCCGTCATTCCGATCAACGTTACGACAGGTGCCGCGTCCGTCAATAACGGGTGTCGGTCCGCGAATACGTAAGTAAATATAAAAATCGCGATAATGGCCAGTATCGGAGCGGATCTTCTGCGGTGTATGCCGTACTGGATCATGGCAGGCACGCTCAGTAGAATAAGTCCGAGCTTGTAGAGAGACTGCAAATCCAAGCCCATCATTTCCAGCACGAAAATATACTGAATGGATATCGCGGACACGATTAGCAACAAATAACTCATCCCGACCGGAAAAATAATGGACATCAGGCATATGGTAATTCCGGCTACGCCCGCGAATACGAGGAGCGGCTCCTTCGGCACGGCGAATCCGATCAACATAGCCCCTAACATCAGGAACAGAACGTTGATTATTTTTAGGTTTCCGTTAGCGAACGCCCCTCTGCTCATAGGTCAACGATCGCCCCGCGGCTTCGCAAAGTATCGACGGAACCCCGGATGCTCTCCAATCTGCATTCTTTTAACAGCCGTTGACCGGGAGTCTGGATGAACATGGAGTTCACTAGAAGATAGATTCGCTTCAGTAGAAGGATGCACAACAGCTTTATTCTCAGAGGAAACCGATCGCCCCATACGGCATGCGACACCCCTTGAAAATAAAACCGGCGCTTGATCCACTCCTGACGCAAACGGTCATCGGGAATAAAATGGATTACGCTCATTCCGGGAACGTAGACGAGTTGGCTCCCCTTCTTCCTCATCTGCGCGAACAACCAAGATTCCTCGCCCGATAATAACGACTTTCCTTTGCGTCCTAAAGATTCGGGAAAGAGCAGGCCGTCGAATACTTCCCTGCGGATCGCCATATTCGCCCCGTAAGGGTGGAATCTGCGCGGGTACTTCCGTTCCTTGTTCCCGAAGTCCACGATCGTAAATCCAAGCTCAAGCTGCTTGACGAGCCAATCGGGCCTTCCGGTTTCGAAGTTCGGACGAATAATTCCCCCGATCGCGCCTGCCTTCGGGTGCCGCGCAAAGGCATCGCGGATATGGGATAACCACTCCGTCGAAGGAATGGCATCGTCGTCCAGGAAAGCAAGATAAGCTCCCGCGGATTCCTGCACTCCCCTATTCCTGGCAACGGATAGCCCCTGCTTAGGTTCGAATATATATTTAACGCGTACTTTGCCTTTTAACAGGGCAATGCACTCCGCAACGACGATCGCCGTATCATCGGGCGAATTGTTGTCTACGACAACGACTTCCGCATCCCGAATGGACGATAAATTCTCCAATGACAGCAAGGTATCCCTTAAGAGAGCAGCCCTGGAATACGTACAGATGATAATCGACACGTCGGGTTTAGCCTTTAGTGTTTCCATGACCCCATTTCCTTCCGTTCCAAGTTATTCCGCAGCGGCTTTATATCGTTTGTACATAAGCTCCGTAGATGGTGTTTTCTTGCCGTTAAATACGACTCCGAGGATGTTCGCTTGAACGTGCTCCAACAACTTTTTCGCCTTGACCGCAGCGTCGCGCTTTACTTTTCCCGCTCCAATGACCAACAAGACGCCGTCGCTCTTGGCGGCGACAATTTGAGCATCCGTCACCAGCAGCACGGGAGGAGTGTCGAAAATAATAACCTCGTACTCTTCGAACAAGCCGTTCATCAGTTCGTCCATTCTGGCGGAAGAGAGCAGTTCCGAAGGATTTTTCGGAGTAGGTCCCGACGGCAGTAGAAATAAATGATCGATATACGTCGATACGACGAACGATTGGAGCGGATTCGCGGTCCGCAAATATTGAGTCAATCCCGAGCCGTTATTCGTTCCGAATACTTTATGCAACACCGGATTGCGCAAATCGGCATCGACCAACAGCGTCTTCTTGCCTTCTTGGGCATATGTTATCGCCAAGTTGGCCGCCGTGATCGTTCTTCCTTCCCCTTGAACGCAAGAGGCTACGCATATCGTTCGGGGTGAACCGTCGGTATCCGAATAGTGGGTATTTGTCCTAAGCGTCCGATAAGTCTCCGAAAGCGACGACTTCGGGCTAATTTCGGTGAGCAGTGCAAAATCATTGGTTTGCCGTGACATATACGTTCTCAGCCGCCTTCCTGGACGATTTGCCTGCGCGATTCCTGTACAGGTCCTTTTTCTCGATCTGCTTAACCGTTGCTAATATTGGAAGCTCCAACGTCTTGAGGATTTCCTTCTCATCCCGTAACGTGTCGTCCATGTGATGGATCAAGAACACGATTCCAATGCTGAATAAGAACGAAAGGATCAAGCTGATCAAAATATTCATGACGAGATTCGGCGAGACGGGAGAAGGGTTCGCATCCATATCGGCCGTGTTCAGGATCGATACGTTATCGACTTTCATAATCTCTACCACTTTCGATTTGAACGCCGTGGAAACGGCATTCACGATCAATGCGGCTCTCTCGTAAGTTTCGTCCTCGACGACGACCGTCATGACCTGAGTCGCGTTGACGGAGCTGACTTTTACTTTGTCGATCAGCTCTGCGCTGCTTAAACCGATCGTTGGATTCTCGCTCAGCACTTGATCCATGATCGCTTCCGTACGGATCAGTTCCTTATACGTCGCGATAAGCTGTACGTTAACCGTAACTTCGTCCCATGTGATTCCATAGTTGCCGCTTGGTTGCTCCGAGGATTTGTTGACGATCAGCTTAGTGGAAGCCTCGTATCTTGGCTCCATGAGGAAATAAGTAGACAACCCCGTTGCCACGCAAGCTAGAATTACAATGATCGAAATAAGACCTGCCCTGTTCCACACGACTCTGAATATTTCCTTTAATTCCATCATCATCCCACTTTCTAACAGAAGTATTTTAGTACGACATTGCTACCTGATCCGCGTCTCTTACGAAATCCAGCGCTCCGATTCCTATTCCCTCGTATTCGTAACCGACCTGGTTCAAGTAATACGGATCCAAAAAATTGCGCGTATCCAATAGATAAGGCTGCTTCATCGAGGCATACACTTCTTTCCATCTAAGAAGGGAGTATTCTTCCCAATGGGTAAGCAGAATGAGCGCGTCGCTATTCAATGCCGCCTTCGGGGCTTCCTCGCAATACTCTACGTCCAGATGCGGATTCAAAGCCTTGAACATGCTCATTCCTTTGGGATCGTGCACCTTCACCCTAGCGCCAACGCCTAACAGTTCTTGGATAATGACCGAAGCCTGAGTGTTCCTCGCGTCGTCCGTATTCGGTTTAAAGGTCAGCCCCAGAATGCCTATCGTTTTGCCATTGAGCGATTTCAGCTTCCGTTTGATTTTATCCACGACGTGGGTGTGCATCTGAAGGTTGGATTTAATCGCCGCCTCGACGACGGATAGATCGCAGCCGTACTTCCGGCCCGTGGCGAGGAGCTCCGCCGTATCTTTGGGAAAACAGCTTCCGCTCCATCCGCTGGACACTTGCAGGAATTTGTCTCCTATCCGGGTGTCCAATCCCATGCCGGAGGCTACCGACGTTACGTTCGCGCCAAGCAGCTCGCATAATCTTGCGATTTCGTTAATGTAGCTGATCTTAACGGCTAGGAAAGCGTTAGAAGCGTATTTAATCATTTCCGCGCTTTTAACGTCCGTCTCGTAGAATACGGGAGTCCTCGGGTGGATCGGCTGATTAAACAGAAAGTGCTGGCGAAGCTCGTCGTAATGTACGCGATGGACCAGATTGTAATACAAGCTTCTCATGACTTCGTTCGCCTTCGAGTTATCCGATCCGATGACGATTCGATCGGGATAGAAGACGTCCTCCAACGCGTAACCTTCTCTAAGAAACTCCGGATTGCTGACGACCGCGAAATGCACGTTCGCCAATAACCCCGAATGATCTTCGATAATAGAAGAGACCAGATCCGCGGTTCCTACGGGAACGGTGGATTTGTTGATAATAACCGTAAAAGAATCCGGGTTAAGGTTTCTGGCGATTCCTTGCGCCGCAAGCTTAATATTTTTCAACTCCGCCGTTCCGTCCGGCTTCGACGCGTTCCTACTCCGATAAATACGACATCCGCCGACCGGATTACCTCGTAATGGGTAGTCGCGAACAACGTTTCGCCTATAAAGGTGGAGATCAAATGATCCAACCCCGGTTCATAGATGGGGCTCAGTCCGGAGGCAAGCAGGCCGATCTTGTGTTCGTCAATATCGAGCACTGTCGTCCGATGGCCGATCGCGGCGAAAGCCGCCCCCGTAACGCTCCCTACATAACCGGAACCGATACATACTACGTTCATACCCATCCCCTCCTATCGAGTACTTGCTTCCACTGGCTCTAGACGTTGTTTATAGGCTTCGATCGTACGAAGCAAGCCCTCTTCCAGTTGGATCTCAGGTTCCCATCCAAGCAGCTTCTTGGCTTTATCGATGACCGGACGGCGAACTTTAGGATCGTCTTGCGGCAACGGATGGAACGTGATCGGACTTGAAGAGCCCGTTAACCGTTTCACCATATGAGCCACCTCTAGTACCGTATATTCATTGGGATTGCCTACGTTAATGATTTCTCCGGTCGCAAGATCGGAGTCCATCATAAGTCTCAATGCCCTCAGCGTATCGTCCACGTAACAGAAGGAACGGGTTTGGCTGCCATCGCCGTAGACCGTAATGTCTTGGCCCGATAGTACTTGCGTTACGAAATTGGAGATAACCCGGCCATCGTCGTTGCGAAGCCCTGCCGCGTAAGTATTGAAGATACGCACGACTTTGGCACGTACTCCGTATAATCTGTTGTATTCATAACAGAATACTTCCCCTAGCCGTTTCGCTTCGTCGTAGCAAGCTCGCGGTCCCCAAGTATTGACGTTGCCTCGGTAATCTTCCGCTTGAGGATGAACTTCCGGGTCGCCATAGGCCTCGCTTGTGCTTGCGTAGACGATTTTCGCATCGTTGATACGGGCAAGTTCGAGCATGTTTTGCGTGCCGATCGTGTTCACGAATATCGTTTCAAGCGGCGCCGCTTGATAAAATTTGGGCGAAGCCGGCGAAGCAAGATGGTAGATTTCGTCTACTTTCTCAAGTTCGGGCCGATCGACAACCGTCGGGTTCGAAACGTCCAACTCGAGTAAAGCGAATAGAGGATGGTTAATGATGCTATCCAGATTGCTTTTTTTCCCGGTCGATAGATTGTCTATGCCAATTACGCAATGGCCCTGCTTGATGAGATCCCTTGCCATTTGCGATCCTAGAAATCCTGCCGCACCCGTAACGACGATTTTTTTCATGATTCCTCTTCCTCTCCTCTATCTACCGCTACTAGTGGGTATTGCTTTTAATCATGACCTTGAGCGTCCGATAAATGATTTTCATGTCCGTCACGATCGAAATTTCCCGTATGTACTCATAATCGTGATGTAAATTTTCATGAATGGGCGCAATGCGGTCCGGACTGATTTGCCAGAGACCGGTAATTCCCGGAGTGACCATAAATCTTTGTCTATCCAGCGAAGTATAGTTCTGATCGACGATCGACTTTTGCTCCGGACGAGGACCGATGAAACTCATCTCGCCGCGCAGGATGTTAAGAAGTTGGGGAATTTCGTCTAAGCTCGTTCTGCGTAAAATTCGGCCGACCCTCGTCACCCGGGGATCGTTCTTGCTATCAGGAGATCGACCTTCTTTCGGAACATTCGAGTGCATCGTTCGAAACTTGTAGATTCGAAATAAATTTCCGTTCTTGCCGTAACGCTCCTGCATGAAGAATACGGCGCCTTTCGAATCCAGCTTGATCGCTACGCCGATAACGACGCACAAGGGCAGTACCAGCAACAACAGAACTAAAGCAAACGAAATATCCATGCACGGTTTCATAAAATGCACGTAAAATCCGTCCGGCGATCTGACCGTCCCGACACTCGATGTCCGACTAACGAAAGAGGAATCTACGACTTCAGATTGTGAAGCTTCCAGCATATGTAATCTCCTACCCACCCTTTCCGCAGAACGCCTATCGAATCTTCCGAAGAGTTCTACGATACGTTGTAATGATGTTTCAATCGAACTCCATTTTGCTAATTTGTTTTTTTTGATACGTATTGTATCTTTCCTTCTATGAAATCAACAATACGACACATTATGTATCATTGTCAATAAGTATTCTTCCGTGCGTTACGCTTTCATTTAAATTTAATAATGGGATAAAATCGCTGCGTCTATATCCAATAAAAATAGCCGTTCTCTGCAATAGAACGACTTGAGCATTAACCTTAATGATTAACCTTATTTATCTTTTTACTAATGTCTTAAGCAACAAAAACGCGATAAACCAGGGCTCGAGAATATATCTTTTCCAGAGCCTTCTCGGCTCGGAGAGTAGTCTATAGAGCCACTCCAGCCCCATTCTCCCCATCCATCTTGGAGGCAAAGGTTTAATATCCGCATAGTAATCCATAAAAGCGCCTAGACTCCAGACCACTTTCGTTTTCAAACGGTCAACGTTATTCGAAATCCAATTTTCCTGGATGGGCATGCCCATTCCAACGAGGATCATGTCGGGTTCGTATTCGCTCACCAGTTGGAGTACTTGCTCGTTGCCGGCCGATCCTTCCGTTTTGTCGAAGTAACCATGATACCCCTTAATACGCAATCCTGGCGTTTCGGAAGCGAACCGTTCCGCAACCTTGTCCGCCACGCCCGGCTCCGAACCCAACAGCAACACCTTGTAACCATGCTTTTCGCAGTCTTTCAACAAACGAGGCAGCCAATCCAAGCTTGTCAGCCTGTTGTCTCTGTTCACCTTGTAACCGAACAATCTGCCAAGCCAGATAAGCGGCATCCCGTCGATATGGATGAGATCGGCGCGTTCGTAGTATCTCTTCATCGGTTTATTATGATGAACGAGGTACAGGCTGTGAAGATTATGGTTGCCGATTACACGGATATCGTTGCCCAATTGAATGCTCTCGTGAACGTACCGAATGAGATCATCCTCATTAAGCACATGTACTTTAATTCCTAACATTTCGTGAGATGGAATACCCACTCTGTCCCCTCCGTCCGCAAAACAATGACTATTGAATAAATGATACAAAACGTATTATAATTCCACTATATGACACAAATTGTATCATTGTCAATCGTCTTTCACTTATAAGGAACCCGGGAGGGGAAACTATGAAAAAATACTATTTGCAAAAATACGTCGAGAGAGATCATACCGCCGGTACTAAAGGGGTATTGGACGTCGAGTATTTCGTGGAACAAATTGCTTTTAAGCCTTTATATAAATTAAGCACGACAAACTCCAAGCTGTCCAAACTCGCAAACATCTTCGCCAATATCGGGAAGCTGGATAACAACACGATTTTGTTGACCCAATATCCGATTCATTCCCGATTAAGGGTTAAGGAGCTAAAGCTGATCCGGAAGCTCTATCGTAAAATTACTCTAGTCAGCATCATACAGGATATCCCCTCGTTAAGAACGGATCACGATAAGATCGAGCACGATCTGGAGCAATTGAATTTATTCGACTATATTATTTCCCACAACTCGCGAATGAGTAAGTGGCTCGCCGATCAGAAGGTTAAACCCGTCGTATCCGATCTGGAGCTCTTCGACTATAAGGCCGAGGCGAAAGCCGATCGGTCCATATCGGACTTCAAAAGTATGTGTTTCGCGGGGAATTTGAATAAAAGCGGATTTATTTACGAGTTCGGCAAACAAGTAAACGGCATAAAGCTAAACGTATACGGTCCGAATATCGATCAGAGCAGAATAGATTCGAGCAATGGTTTCCTCGACTATAAAGGCAGCTATGAGCCGGATGTTCTGCATACGCTACTAGAGGGAGCATTCGGATTAGTATGGGACGGCGACAGTATCGACACTTGTTCCGGCGATCTTGGGGAATATACGCGGTACAATAATCCGAATAAGCTTAGCTTGTATATCGCGTCCGGACTCCCCGTTATCGTCTGGTCCGAGGCTGCAATCGCCAAGGTCGTGGAAGAGAACGGAATCGGATTTGCCGTAGCTTCGTTAAAGGAATTAGAAGAGAAAATGAACCGGATCGACGAGGAGACATATGCTGCCTATCGCGAAAATATCGCGGAGATGCAAAATAAGGTCATTAACGGATACTTCATTAAGTCCGCTGTCGGCAAAATACTAGAACGGACGAAAGATAGTCTGCAAACGAAATCAAGCTGAAAAAGGGTTGCGCCTCCCGCTCATTATCTCCCAGAGCAGGGGCGCAACCCTTTGATCATTCCTACCGATCCGCTTTCATTTAAGCGGCGACATCCCGTTTCGTGAATACCGTCCATGAGATCGCGTTAAAGATAACGAAATAGACGGCGAGGACAGCGAGCGAGAACCCTAATGTCGTCGGATGATTCGGAATCGGTCCCGATCCTCCGTTGATGTAAGAGCTCAGATCAAGATGCATGAACAAAACGTATTTGACCCATGGCTTGTCCGCCATTGCGAACAGTCCGGTAATGATATTTCCCGCGAGCAAGAAGGCGATGGATAAACCTATCGCAAGACCGCTGCTTCGGAAGGCGGAGGACATCATAAACCCGAACGTGACGATAAGGATCAACGTAATAAATCTGAACAAGTAAACTTGCAGAATGAAATTCCAATCCGATATCCCCGTCAGCATCCCATCCGATAACTCTTGAGAGCCGGAGGAATAGCCGAAACAGGCTATGTTCACGAGCAGCATGACGACGAAAGCTACGATCGTAAACCCGATAGCGAACAGGATCGTAGCAATGTATTTCGATAACAAAATAGACGAACGGCTCCATGGACGGATTAAGAGCAGTTTGATGGTCCCCTGGGAAAACTCGCCCGCCACCGAATCGGAAGCCACAACTACCGTGAAGATCGTGATAAGCATGAACACAAAGATGCTCTCCAACAACATCATGCTCCAGCTGGAAGTATCGTCTCCCCCGCCAGCCAATAGCACGATTATTGATATCAATATCGGAATGAGCACGATAAGCCCTAGCATAATCCAAGTCCGGATTCTGCTGTAAATTTTCATATTCTCGTTTTGAACGAGATTCATAAAGTTAGCCAATGGTTTCACTCCCCGTCATCTCGAGGAATTGGTCTTCCAACGACTTCGTCTTCACACGAATTCCGTAGATATTCAATCCCGCTTCCACTAGCCGGCGGTTTATGGCGGCGATGCCTGTCCGATCGGACGACAAGACGAGCAAGCCGTCAACGATACGTCCCGCTCCGTGGCCTTCCAGAATGCCAAGAGCCGCATCCGGATGATCCACGTCGAAATGCACTTCTTCCAACGCCGCTGATCCGTTTGCATCCTGGCCTCGGATGGAGCGCACATCGATAATCTGACCCTTCTGCAGGATGGCTACCCGATCGCACATCAGTTCCATTTCCGACAAGAGGTGCGAGGAGACGAGTACGGCCGTGCCTTCATCTTGCGCCAAACGTCGCAAATAGTCCCTCAACTCGCGAATACCCGCGGGATCCAACCCGTTCGTAGGCTCGTCCAGAACGAGAAGCTTTGGCTTGTGCATGATCGCTTGCGCTACGCCGAGACGCTGACGCATTCCGAGCGAATACTTCTTCACTTTGTCGTGAATACGCCCTTGCAGACCTACTAGCTCAATGGCTTCTTGAATTCTTTCCTTCGTAATCGACGGATTCATTCGCGCGTAATGAACTAAATTCTGATATCCGGTCAAGTACTTGTACATTTCCGGATTTTCCACGATGGCGCCGACTTGATTAATGGCGTTGCTAAATTCCGTACGGACGCTATGGTCGCCTACATGGATATCCCCTGCGGTCATTCCCATCAATCCGACGATCATTCTAATCGTAGTCGTCTTACCCGATCCGTTGGGTCCTAGGAAACCGAATACTTCTCCCGGCTGAACCTCAAAGGACACGCGGTCGATAATCGTTCGTTTGCCAATGACCTTGGTCACGTTCTGCAAGCGAACGACGGGAGCTTGTGACATGAGCTAACCTCCGACAATAGGATACATACCCGATAATTATACCAATTGCAGGAAGCCCAGTGCTAATTTTACGAAAATTTAATCATTTGAGCATTTAGTAGCCTCTGGACAGATGCTCGCAATGAACGCAGCAGCCTAGCGGATATTGAGCGCGATAATACCCTGTTCGGAACAGTACCCCTGCTTGCTCCATCGTTTTCAGTTGATTGCATTTCACGCAATAGAATAATACGGATTGTTCCATCTTATTCCCTCCTTGGCATTTGCTTTTACTTGCGTCTATGAAGCTTGAAGGTGTTCAAGCATCTTATTCCGCACCTCTTGCCGTTCCTTAGACCCGACCGTGAAGTAATAGATTCCTTCGATCATTTGCCCTTTACCCTTCATATTCAACGTATCGATATGATGAATGGCCGGACGATAATCCTTAACCAATGCCAGCATATCTTGCGTAGTTAAATTCGTCTTTACGTTATCCGATAGTAGAGACAGCAACTGAGGAAGCTTAACGATCGAGCTTACGTTCGTCACCCGATCCACTGCGTCTGCGAGAACATCGCGTTGCCTCTGCGTTCGGCCGAAATCCCCTTGCGGATCTTCCTTGCGCATTCGAATATAGAGTAAAGCTTGTTCGCCGTTCAGATGCTGCGAGCCTTGCGGAAAATGATACTCCATCGTAAACTCGTGTTTGTTCACGACATCCACGCCGCCAAGAGTATCGACGATTTTCACAAACCCTTCCATATTCGTTTTCATATAATAGGAGACCGGAACTCCAAACAACTGCTCGACCGCTCGAACCGCAAGGGTAGTCCCTCCGAAAGCATACGCGTGATTGATTTTGTCGTACTTGCGGGTATGAGGCATAAGCACCCTCGTATCGCGCGGAATAGATATCGCGATAACCGTTCCGTCCTTGGGTTGAACCGTCAACAGGATCATCGTATCGCTGCGCCCCCGATCCCCCGCCCTTTCATCGACTCCTAACAATAAAAGGCTGAAGGGATCTTCATGCTGAAGATCCGGATGGCGCAATCTATCCGCTTCCTTTTCTTCAACTACGATCTCCGCCGATTTTGTCGATTGATCCGTTTCCGTAGCCGGAGAGCCCAATTTTTTCTCGGACGGGGACGTTTGAACGACAATCCTTTTAAGAGAATCTTCATCTTGCTGCATAATATCCGATTCAAATATAGGCTCCTCCCACTTCATGGAAGGAAGGGGCTCATAGATGGCATCCATAGTTTTACGCATCGAGTACCATAGGTATCCCCCGCTTAGAATCGCAATGGCAAGGAGAAACAATAGCGAATAGACAACAATCCGAATACCTGCTTTCCGCTTCAACTTAAGTTGCCCCTTCCGCTCTAGGAGGTAATGTCGAATTTCTTGAATTGACCGTCCGCTTTTCGTTCCGAGATTTTGTTATATAACGTATGAATATGAGGGCTGGATACGAGAACCATGCGCATATATTCGTTTAATCGATATTGAAACGCTTGCCGCTCCATGCCGGACATGATCCAACGCACTCCGTAACGAGACAAACCATCCTCTTGTCCGGCATGGAGAATGACCGCTCTTGCTTTAACCGTGTAATGGCCTAACTGCAGCTTCAGTAGCCACTCCACGTCATCGCGCACGGGAAGAACTAAAGCCGTGGCGAATAGGCACCCTCCGACGCTAATATTGTTAAGCATCACTCTCTGGGATCGGCTCCGCATCTCTCTCTCCCTAATCTGCCAAAGCGACAATTCAGCGAATAAAGGAACCGTTAATTGAAAACGGAGATGTTGACGCCGATTTTCTACCCATTCTCCATCCATATCATCACCAAACCCTATTTACGTTTGATACGAATCGTATCTTAACATTTGAGTTTAATGTACGATACATTTTGTAACATGTCAAGAACAACTTGTGTGGGAGCACGATGTTTTAACGTTTATTTATTGCAGAAAATGGAGAAGACTATAAAATCAACAAAATAATGCGACATTTTGTTGCAAATAATGCAAAAGCTAATCATCCATATTATGATGAAATTAAAGACCATCCTGGGAGGGATCTGATGAATATCGGCAGTCGTCTCGCTTTTCTAAGAGACCAACGCGGTTTAACTCAAGAAGAACTAGCTTCATCTCTTGGAATTTCACGCGCGGCATTATCCCACTACGAGAAAAACCGCAGAGAGCCCGATACAGAGACCTTAGGGAAAGTCGCGGACTTATTCCAGGTTTCAATAGATTATCTGGTCGGAAGAACCTCTCAATCCAACGTCACTTTAGATCCTGAGGTTCGTCAGTTTTCTGACCGATTAGAGCTTTCGGATGAACAATTGATGGAGCAGTTCGCGCTTACGATTGACGGACGCAAACTGACGGCTGAAGAAGCTCGCCGATTTATCGCGTTTGTCCGCGCTGAACGGAATATGAACAACTCTTAAAAAAAAAGCAATAACAACAAATAAAACCTCACGGGAAGGATGCTGCGCATCCCTATCCTGCTGAGGTTTTTGCTGGTTTGTCGAACATAGATTTGAGGTTAGTTCTGACTGACCGGATTTCTGTATTCTTCCGGCCACTTCTCTTTCTGAATGCCAAGCTGCTCCAGAATTTTGCGGACATCAATTTCCAACGGCTGACTGCTTTTCAGATTTCCCTTAAGCATATCCCTCTCCATCTCCATCTCCGCTCCCTAACCCTCTCTACAATCCCGGTAATTGAACACTAAGGATAGTATAGGTTATAGGACTTGCGGAGGGTGTCGAGCGATGGGTACAATCCGTAAAATTAATTCAGAACTTTTGTCGAACAAACCCTATTTGGGACGAACTGGATAAATATCACTTAAATTTACAATTTTGATTGTATGTACACAAATGAACCAGTCTCGTAAACGAGCCAGTTCATTTGAGATTTCGCTCTATCCAGGAAAGAATCATGTCTTTAAGCTTTCCGATATTCATGAAGGCTACGATAGCGCTTTGGCTATTCGGTCCTGCATTGTCCTCGAAAAACACCATGCCGCGTTTCTCGTCGAATACTTTGACTTTCTTCATATTCACTAGATTCGTGCGGTCTAATTTTTGAAAATCGATATTCTCGGTATGCTTGGCATACATGCTTAGCGATGGAACGAGCGGATAAAACCTACCCTCGGGTGTATGAAAGACAACCGCTCCATCTTCTGTCTGGATATATAACACATCTGCCATATCCATCATGATGACTTCACCATCGTTGTTCCGGTCCCTAGTGACAGGCTGAATCATGAGTTCCACTCCATGTAAGTTTGCCCTTGCTAAAAGCGACTGCCGGACGTATTTGATCCGGCAGTCTTCTCATCATGTTTATTTCTTCAATAATTCAGCTGGTGCTTTTGGGTGATGACCGATAAATCCATTACAAGCTGTAGTTACAAAGATTACGGCGACTAATCCTAATCCGCTAGCCAATAAACGAGCTACTTTGCTTTTCATGAGTCTCACCTCCTTTAATAGGTATCAGCGTAAGCGAAACGATAAACCATGCAACTGATAAAATGGGGGATTCGAATAATAAATTAGAAAGAACGATTAACAAAGCTGAATATTTCATAAAATTCAACGCTTTGTCAGAAAGTCTAGTATTCCCTCTTGAATCTGCTGGTGCGTATTTCCATACAAGTAATGCGCTTACCGCAGTACATATGTAAATAAATAGATTATTTATGGGTACAAACGGCACAATGGCAACCGCCAAAGTAGATAATAGGATACAGAGCAGCGGAGACTTTAAATGGTAGCCTCCAGCCAATACCCGTAACGAAGCCATCGCAAGCATCGCGATGCAAGTTTCTTTAAACCTTCCATCAAGGAACCCGACACATAAACATAGAATTACAGTAGAACTGCTCGTCATCATGGAGTATAGCGCAAACTTCATTACATCCTTGCTAATATGCTTCCGGTCATTATGACGATCAATGTAGCCGCTTAGCCGTTCTGTAATCGTGTCGATCATGACCTCATCTCCTTCTTAAATGAAAAATTGATTATAAAAAATGCAGAAAACAAACAAATTGGTCCAATAATAACAATCAAAGGATCAACCGCAATAAAAAAGTACACGAGTCCCGTTATCATGAAGAAGGATACCACCGACGTTATTAACAAGGAGATATTAAGTCTATTCATTTCCACTTTCTCTTCCATTCGGTCCGGTACGAAAGAGAACCCGATCCGTTTCCGCCACAACATATAAGCAATAAGAAGCGTAATAGTCGAAGAAGCGATTTGAAATATTTTTGCATGCAACAATGGTTGGCTAATTTCCTCGATTGAAAAATTTATTTGTAACAACAGAATCAAACAGGATTGTATTGCAAGATAACCTAAGTATCCGGAAACAATGACTAACATCACGTAATACGCATGGATTCGGAACAATCTCCAGAAGAAGATGACTAACCAAAGAATCATGAAGAACGGAGTGTACATATCTAAATCAAGTATAAACCGCAACAAGTAGGATGTTTGTGCCATAACTAAAGCTGTGATAACAGCATGAAATATATGATCCTTAATAGGAAAACGAAACATTGTTAACATCAATATCATCATAGCGATAGATTCATAGATGTTGACCGAGACATCAAGAAGAAACTGATCCATTTTGCGCCCCCATCACTACTTGTAGTCGCTTTCATTTTACACCGAATTTTACCATAATGAAAGAAATTTAATAGATTTATAGCGAAATATCCATCTTAAAACCCGTTGAAATGCAAAAACGCCGACAAAGGCGCTTATGGCGCTTTTGTCGACGTAAGTCTTAAGTTCTATTTAGTTGCCGCCTACGCGGGACAAGTCGCGCATATTGGCTTCGAAAGCAGCCAGCATCGCTTGTTCCCCGCTAAGCCCTTGGGCCTGTACCTTGGCGATTTGCTCCATCATCCGCTTGTAATCTTTAGGGATGACTTTGACGATTTTCTTCGCCACGTTGTTCCAATCCTCGAGCACTCTCCGCCCTAGATCGCTGTTCGTATATTGGACATGGTTGCCGATCATGGCGCGAACCTCGGCAATTTCGGCCTGGTCTTCAAGATGCTCTAATCCGACCATCTCGAAATTGCAACGGTTGACGAAGTTGCCATCCCAATCCACGACGTAGGCGATACCGCCCGACATACCGGCCGCGAAGTTGCGTCCCGTCTTGCCGAGTACGACGACGCGTCCGCCAGTCATATATTCGCAGCCATGGTCGCCGACGCCCTCGACGACGACGTTAACGCCGCTGTTGCGAACCGCGAACCTTTCTCCGGCAACGCCGCGAATATAAGCTTCGCCGCTCGTAGCTCCATAGAATGCCGTATTTCCGATAATGACGTTATCTTCCGCTTTGAACGTCGATTTATCCGACGGATAGATCGCGATCTTGCCTCCCGATAAGCCTTTCCCTACGTAGTCGTTCGAATCGCCTTCCAGCGTTAAAGTCATTCCCTTAGGCATGAACGCACCGAAGCTCTGACCAGCCGTTCCGACGAAGTGGAATTGGATCGTATCTTCCGGCAGGCCGTCTTTGCCGTACCGGTTCGTGACTTCCGAACCGACGATCGTTCCGACGACCCGATTCGTATTCTTGATCGGGAAAGTCCCTTTCACTGGCTGCTTATTGTCCAATGCGGGAGCAGCGGCTTGAAGCAATTCCTGCATATCAAGCGATTCTTCGAGCAAGTGATTTTGCGATTTCGTATTGAACCGGGCAGAGCCTTCCGGCAATTCCGGCATATGCAGCAACGGCGTCAGATCGATGCCTTGCGTTTTGTAATGTTTGATAGCGAGCTTCGAATCCAATCGGTCTACCCGTCCGACCATCTCTTCAACGGTGCGGAATCCGAGCTGCGCCATAATTTCGCGGAACTCCTGGGCAATGAACTTCATGAAATTAACGGCATGCTCCGGGTCGCCCATGAACTTCTTGCGAAGCTCCGGATTTTGCGTAGCCACCCCAACCGGACAAGTATCCAATTGACATACGCGCATCATGATGCATCCAAGAACGACGAGCGGTGCGGTGGAGAATCCGAATTCTTCCGCGCCTAGCAACGTCGCGATCGCGATATCGCGGCCCGTCATCATTTTACCGTCGGTTTCTACCACGACGCGGTCGCGCAGGTTATTCAAAATAAGCGTCTGATGAGTCTCGGCAAGGCCGAGCTCCCAAGGCAAGCCCGCATGTCGGATCGAGCCGATCGGAGAAGCCCCGGTCCCTCCGTCATAGCCGCTGACGAGGATAACGTCGGCACGGCCTTTGGCAACGCCGGCAGCGATCGTACCTACCCCCACTTCGGATACGAGCTTGACGTTAATGCGGGCGCGCGGGTTGGCGTTCTTCAGATCGTGAATCAGCTCTGCCAAATCCTCGATGGAATAAATATCGTGATGCGGCGGAGGCGAGATGAGTCCGACGCCTGGCGTCGTTCCCCGAACTTCCGCAACCCACGGATACACTTTGCGTCCCATGAGCTGTCCGCCTTCTCCCGGCTTAGCTCCTTGGGCCATCTTGATCTGAATCTCTTCCGCATTGGAGAGATAGTAGCTCGTTACGCCGAAACGGCCCGACGCGACTTGTTTGATCGCGCTGCGGCGCGAATCGCCGTTACTGTCCGGCGTGTAGCGAGCCGGATCCTCTCCTCCTTCACCGGAGTTGGACTTCCCGCCGATCCGGTTCATGGCGATCGCAAGCGATTCGTGAGCTTCTTTGCTGATCGAACCGAACGACATCGCGCCGGTTTTGAATCTCTTGAAGATCGACTCGATCGGTTCCACTTCTTCGAGCGGCACGGGCGGCTGATCGAAGTTAAACTGCAGAAGCGAACGCAACGTGCGAACCTGATCGTATTCGCCTTGAACGAGCGCCGAATATTTTTTATACGTATCGTAGTTGCCCGTACGAGTAGCCATTTGAAGCGTATGAATCGTTTGCGGGTTGAACAGGTGATCTTCCCCGCCTTTGCGCCACTGGTAGTCGCCTCCGGAATCAAGCTCGCGTTCCGCTCCTCCTTGAGTGGTGAACGCGCGAAGGTGAGCCGCAAGCGTCTCTCGCGTAATCACATCGAAGCCTACGCCTTCGATCCGGGATGCGGTTCCCGTGAAATATTGCTCGATAACTTCCGAATTCAAGCCGACCGCTTCGAAGATTTGCGCCCCGCGATAAGATTGGATCGTGGAGATCCCCATCTTGGACAGTACCTTCACGACGCCTTTGGTTGCGGCTTTAATGAAGTTCTTGACTGCCTTCTCGTGCGAAATATTGCGCATCATGCCTTGACGGATCAAGTCGTCGAGCGTCTCGAACGCAAGGTAAGGATTAACCGCGCTGACCCCGTATCCGAGCAACAACGCGAAATGATGAACTTCCCGCGGCTCGCCGGATTCAAGCAGAATGCTTACTTTCGTACGCGTTCCTTGTCGTATCAGGTGATGGTGCAACGTCGATACCGCGAGCAAGGATGGAATCGCCGCATTGTCGGCATCGATGCCTTTGTCGGACAGAATCAGAATGTTGTGGCCTTTGGAAATCAATCGGTCAGCGGCTTCGCATAACAGCTTAAGCGCATCGCGCAAGCCTTGCTCTCCGTCTTGGACCGAGAAGAAAATCGGCAAAGTGATCGACTTGAAGCCGGGACGGTGAACGTGCCGCAGCTTCGCGAACTCTTCGTTCGAAAGGAATGGCGTATATAGACGGATGTGGCGGCAGCTTTCCGGTTCGGGATCGAGCAGGTTCCGCTCCGGACCGACCGTCGTATAAGTCGAAGTTACGATTTCCTCGCGGATCGCGTCGATCGGCGGATTCGTTACTTGCGCGAACAATTGTTTGAAATAGTTGAACAAACGTTGAGGCTTCTCGGATAACACGGCCAATGGGGAATCATACCCCATCGACGCCAACGGCTCGACGCCGGTAAGCGCCATAGGCTCCATGACTTTGCGAATGTCCTCGAACGAATAGCCGAAAGCTTGCTGGCGAAGTTGGACCGTATCATGATCCGGTTCGGGCAGCTCGGGCGCGTCAGGCAAATCTTCGAGATCGACCAAGTGGTCGTCCAGCCACTCCCGGTAAGGGTGCTCCGTTACGATCGAACGTTTCACTTCTTCATCGGAGATGATCCGTCCTTCCTTAGTGTCGACTAGCAAAATACGTCCAGGACGAAGTCTGTCCTTGAGGACGATATCCTCTTGCGGAATTTCGACGACGCCGGCTTCGGAAGCCAGAATGATCAAATCGTCCTTCGTCACGTAGTAACGTGCAGGGCGTAAGCCGTTCCGGTCAAGAACCGCGCCGATCTGGACGCCGTCCGTAAAGCCTACGGCCGCAGGTCCGTCCCATGGTTCCATCAAGCAAGCATGATACTCGTAGAACGCTCTTTTTTCTTCGTCCATAAGCTCGTCGTTCTGCCAAGTTCCGGAACCATCATCATGGCGCAGTGAGCCATGGAACGTCCCGATAGGTACATGAACTCGAACGTATTGTCGAACATAGCCGTATCGGAACCGTCCGGCGCGATAACCGGTTTGATCTTCTCCAGATCGTCTCCGAACAACTCCGTATTGAACAGGGTTTGGCGAGCATGCATCCAGTTCACGTTGCCGCGCAGCGTGTTGATCTCGCCGTTGTGGATCAAATAGTTGAACGGATGCGCCCTCTCCCAGCTTGGGAAAGTATTCGTGCTGAAACGGGAGTGGACGAGAGCCATCGCCGTTTCCAGGTCCGGGTGATGCAACTCGGGATAGAACAGACCTACCTGCTCGGTAGTAAGCATCCCTTTATAAACGATTTTTTTGCTGGAGAAGCTCGGGAAATAGAACATGTCCGCGCCCTCGATGCCGGAGAAACGAATCGCTTTCTCCGCGCGTTTGCGAATGACGTACAGCTTGCGCTCGAACGCCAGATCGCTTGTCAACGCAGCCGAGCGTGCAATGAACGCTTGACGAACGAACGGCTTTACCTTCTTCGAAGATTCGCCCAAGGACTCGTCGTTCGTCGGAACCGTACGCCAGCCTAGCAGCCGTTGACCTTCTTCGGCGACAATCGCTTCGAAGATCTCCTCATGGTTGCGGCGAACGTCATCCTCTTGCGGAAGGAACACCATTCCGACGGCATATTCGCCCGGTTCAGGCAACGTGAAGCCAAGCTTCGTCGTTTCCGCTTGGAAGAAACGATGAGGGATCTGCAACAAAATGCCCGCGCCGTCCCCCGTGCTAGGCTCGCTGCCTTGGCCTCCGCGATGCTCCATATTGAATAGCAGCGTCAGCGCTTGTTCAACGATTTCATGCGATTTCTTGCCTTTGATGTGCGCGACGAATCCCATACCGCATGCGTCTTTCTCGAACTGCGGGTCGTACATCCCCTGTTTGACAGGCAGACCTTTACGCATTTCTATCATATCTATCAACCTTTCTGTTCGCAGTTTAGGAAAATGAGCATTGACGGCTTCAAATCCCCTTCCATATGCCCTAGAATAAAAGTATTGGAGGGAAGCTACGGAAGACGGAGGATTTAGAAAAGTGTTCGTGGACAAGTCGCGGCGATTATTCATAATTATTCATTGAATGATATATTATTTTAACACCGCCGCGAAAAGAATGACAATTTAATATTTTTATGATGTCGATAAGCATTTGTTAGACGCTTATGACGATTTACGATGATTTAAGGAGGAATCTGTCGCCCATGACAATCAGATCGCGCAAATTATTTACCGCTCTCTTAACCGCTTCGCTCGCTTTTACGGCAATCTCTTCGGCGTCTGCCGCCGACAACACCGCTACCCCTAAAGAAACGTATAGAATAGTCGCTCTCGGTGACTCGATCAGCGCCGGCTTCGAGCCTTTGCCGGAAATCGTGAATCAGACCGCGGCTCCTTACGGATACGTCGACCGGCTGTACGAGCAAGCCTTGTTTCACGGACGTTCCGAGCTAAGCAACTACGCCATCTTGGGGTTAACGACCCCCGGGTTAAGCCGATTGCTTCAAGGCGCTAAGGATAATCAAAGGCTGAGCTCCAAGGACTTGCAGGATTTCTCCTCATACGACACCCGCGTAGCCCGGCTGGCAGATGCCGTAGCCGATAGAACCCCTGAGTTAGCCGCCGATCTCGCCAAGGCGAATCTTGTCGTATTGACCATCGGAGGCAACGATTTCGGTTCCCTTATTAAGGATACGCAGAGTAAACCTATAGAATCCGCACGACAAATTATACAGGACAGCTTCGATAAAACAATGAATAAATATACAGAAGATTTAGATAAAATGATGACTGTTTTGCACGAATTAGCGCCGAACGCCCAAGTCGTGCTAGCCGATCAATATTTGCCGCTATGGAAGAAACATGAGCTCTATGAACCTTTGAAGGACGCCGTCAATAAGCTGGCGGATGGTTTGGACAGCATCGCGGATAAGCTTAACCAGAGAGGAATTTCGCTGCGGATCGCCCATGTCTCCGACAAGTTCTTCGACAATGAAGGTCCTTATACTTACTTTAACGTTTTTGACGGATTAGATACCCACCCTAAGCAAGCCGGTTATGAAGCTATCGCGCAAACCTTTGCCGATGTTATCTGGAAACAATATCTGAAACCCGCTCCAAGGGCAGCCGATGTTCCGCTTTCGGTCGTCATAAACGGCAAAGAGCTTCCCGGCAAACCCGTGACCGTCGACAACACCACATTCCTTGCCTTACGGGACGTAGCCGATGCCGTTCATGCCAATTTGAAATGGATGCAAAAGACGAAAACCGCCGTGTTCTCCAAGGACGGACGTAAAGTCGTTATTACGATCGGGGCCAAATCCGTAATCGTAAACGGAGTCGCCCAACCGTTAAATACGCCTGCCTACTTCCAGCAAGCGGGCAAAATCCAGAAAACTTATGTACCGCTAGCCGTCATCAGCGAAGGCTTGGATTATCAAGTCGTCTTCCGCAAGAAACTTATGACAGCCTTTATCAATTTCTAAACATAGGGTTAGCATACCCAAATCAAACAAATAGTAAGGGCTCCCGTCGCATTTCGACGGGAGCCCTTACTATTATGTGTTTTACACTTTAATATCTAGATTTTTGCCCAAGTGCGGGTGCACGCTTTGTTCCATTAATTGAACTAACTGTCGGCCTTGCTGTTCCGTTACGTCAAGGGATTTGGCAAGTACCGCGATTCCTACTTGCTGCTTGAGCGCTCCGCTAGATGCCGAGCTAATTCCATTGGCTACGCTGCTAATGCTGCTCATGATTCCATCTCCCTTCTACTTAGCCGAGACGCGAATCGTAACCGTTTTACCGCCGAATACCGCTTTGATCGACGCGCTGCCTTTCCCTTTAACCGATATTCTACCGTCGGCGACGGTCGCTACCGCGGACTTGGACGATGTCCATACCGCTTGGGAAGTCACGTTGGCGGATTTGCCGTTCTCGTAGAGAGCCGTCAATTCAACGTTGATTTGATCTCCGATTACGGCTTTGTAGGAAGTATTCGAAGCAGAGAGCTTTGTCAGCTTAGCGGTTACGGTGTAAGGAATCTCCAAGCTTTTCCCTTGAACCGTAGCCTTCAGCGTACCGTTGCCTTCCTCCAAGCCTTTAACGGAAGCGCCTTTGATCGCAACATGCTCATCCGAAGACGCATGCCAGTCGATCCGCGAACCGAGGTTTACTTTTTTGCCGCTCTTCGTCGTTCCGGTTACTTTGATCGTTTGCGATCTTTTTAACGTCGTGCTTATTTTCTTAGGTTCGATGGCGAAAGAGGTAAACTCCTCTTCGACCGTCACTTTGATTTTAACGGTTTGATTCAAATAGGTTCCCGTCAAAGTCGCCGTCGTTGCCAGAAGCCCTTTTAGCTTGGTCGAAGTGACCAACAGCTTAGGAGTCGAGGATTTCCAGGTGATTTTATCCGAGATCGGAGCTTCCGTACCATCTTCGTAGATGAGCTGAACTTGCGGAAGGTCCGTTTCTCTGCCGATAACGATACTTATCGTTTCCTCTGACGGAATCAAAGTCAGAATTTTCTTGTTAACGTTAACGATAATCGTATCCGTAATGTCATCCGAATCGGATGCTCCTTCCAAAGTGGCCGTTAACGTAACGGTACCCGGCTTTAACGCTTTGAATTTGCCATCTTCGATCGAGACGATTTCGTTATCGCTTGAAGTCCATTCCACGAATTTGCCGATATCTTTCAAATCTCCCGCGACCGTCTTGCCTTTGACAGTCGGAAGCGTAGCGTTGTCGTCTACGAATACGTCGAGCGAATCCTTCTCGATCTCGACTGTCGTGATCGTTGGCGATACCGTAATCGAAATGGTTTTCGTTAATCCCAAGTAGGAGACGGTGATTTGCGCCGTTCCCGTGCCTTTCGGCACGGCGTATACTTTATCGCCGACTTTCTCGATCACGGCAACCAACTGGTCGGCATCCGCGATTTTCCACTCGGCTA
Organism: Cohnella cholangitidis; assembly: GCF_014107495.1. GTDB lineage: Bacteria > Bacillota > Bacilli > Paenibacillales > Paenibacillaceae > Cohnella > Cohnella cholangitidis. The sequence goes on along the minus strand of NZ_CP041969.1, from coordinate 4,362,930 downwards.
AGCTCGTAACCGGCTTGTTCGGTTCTTTCCCGCTGCTCGCCGTTGCCGTTAGTTCGACTTTCGCGCCGTATAACGTTACGTTGATCGCCTTTTCGGGAGTCACTTTAAGCGCTTCGTATTCCGTTCTGATGATGACGGTAACGGAATCCGATACGCCAAAGCGCTTGGCTGTGATAACGGCGCTGCCCGATCCGACCGCCGTCAATACGCCCTTGTCGCTTACTTTGACGATGGATGCGCTGGAGCTCGTCCAAGTCGCGTCATCCGTGATATTTCCCGAACCCGATGCTCCGTCTATGTATGTCGGAACGGCAGTCAGGCTCTTATCCTCATCCCCGACGTACATTTCGATCGGGCCGTTAGGAAGCGCTTTTAAATCTTTATCCCTGATATCAATCTCTTTGTAAGGCGTCTTAACCGTAAGGACGATCGAATCCGATTTTCCTTTGCTCTTGACCGTGATTGTAGCCGTTCCCGTACCTAGCAATTTCACCGTTCCCGCGGTAACCGTCGCCACCGAGGAATTGGACGTCGTCCATTGGGTTGAGGAAACCGTCGTAATGTTCTCGTCAACGCCGGTCTTGATCCCGCTTGCCGCGAATACCAAATCCGATCCCATATTGACGTCCATCTTGTCCGAAGCGTCGGCCGAGGAAATTTTCAATTTCACTTCGTCGTATGCATATTCGGCGGTTACGTAGAACGTATCCGACTTTTCTTTGTATTTCGCGGTAATCGTCGCCGACGAAACGGCGCCAGTCGCGGTGACGACGCCTTTAACGACCTTAACCGATGAAGAAGTGGAAGACCATGTCGCGTCTTCCGTTACGTTCCTGGCCGCGGATATTCCGGAAATGTTCGCGTAAGCATTTAAGGCAATGGAATTATCGTCTACATATAACTTTTCGGTTTGCGTTTCAGGGGTAATATAAACGGAATTTACCGTTTCGTCCGCCGCGGAAGCGACCGCGCCGAACGCGCCGACCATTAAGGAAACTACCAACACCATCGAGAGAATGCGATTATAAATGTTGCTTGGACGGGACGACTGTGCTTGATGTTTCGCTGTTTTACTCCACATTTTCATTTTTAAGCGGATCCTCCATGGGCAATATTCTTTTGAACACTCTACTTATATAACGGCTTCGGGAGCAGATTCCTGAAGATGGAAACCGAAAAAACTGCTCAGATCGACACAAAATAACCGCATCTTAGGTCCATTGGACTAAGATGCGGTCGAATACCGCAGTATTTTCGTTACTTTAGTTGTAGCTTTACATACCGTAATCTTTCCGCAAGCTTTCCAGCTTCTCTAAACAGAGCTCAGACCATCGCTTTAAGCGATCGATTCGCTCTCGTTCGTTGCCGTAAGCCGTGCGCAACGACTCCCGGTAATCGGGTATCGCTCCCTTGTAAGGCTGAACGGTCTGTATAGGTACCCACACCTTCTCCGTATAAGAAAGAGCTTTGCGTTCATGGAACATAACCGCATCCGGATCATAGGAACTGTGCAGGTCCCCTTGCGTTGGATGCTGCAGTACGGCAAGCACCTTAACCAAGGCTCTCCGTTCATCTCGGTCGATAGCTTCTCCGACATATTCCCCTGTCTTATAGTTTATTCTTACAATTTCCGGCACCGCGTTAAGTTCGCTCATTCGCGCCGATTCCTCCTTCAACATGATTCTTCTCATTGTACCACTTGTTCCAAATCCCGCTTCAGCGTAATATGGAAGTAGGAAAAGTGGAGGATTATTTCTTATGCGTAAAAAACGAGTTCTGCTGCTTTCCGAAGGTTTCGGTACAGGACATACCCAAGCCGCTTATGCCCTCGCAGTCGGATTACGCCAGTTATCGCCGCGAATTCAGACGCGCGTCATTGAGTTGGGCACCTTTCTTAATCCTATTATAGGCCCCTTGATCTTGTCCGCCTACCGTAAAACCGTAAGCAAACAGCCTAAGCTGGTCGGTAGAATGTACCGAAGCGGCTATCATAAATCCTTAAACCGAATGACGCAGTTCGCGTTGCACCGGTTATTCTACAATCAAGTATCGGATGTCGTCCGGCAACTGAAGCCGGATTCCATCGTCTGCACCCATCCTATTCCTAACGCCGTCGTAAGCCGATTAAAAAGGCTAGGCTTGGATGTTCCTTTGTATACGCTTATAACCGATTACGATGCCCATGCGACGTGGACGAACCCCGAAGTGAACACCTATTTGGTCAGTACGCCTGCCGTCCGGAATAAATTGATCGCGCGCGCGTTCCGCCTACTTCCATCGAGGTGACCGGGATCCCCGTCCACCCGAACTTCTGGCATCCGCACGACAGGGCCGAAATTCTAGCCCAGTTTCAACTCAAAGATATGCCCACCGTCCTCATTATGGGCGGCGGTTGGGGTCTTTTATACGGCGAAGAGTTAGTAGAGTACATGGCGGCTTACGCGGATCGGATTCAGCTCATCCTCTGCATGGGGAACAACGAGAAAGCCAAAGATAAGCTGCTCTCCGACGCGCGCTTCCAGCATCCGAACATCCATGTCATCGGCTATACGAAGGAAATCAGCAAGCTCATGGACGTCTCCGATCTGCTTGTCACCAAACCGGGCGGAATGACCTGCACGGAAGGGATGGCCAAAGGAATTCCGATGCTGTTCTACGAGCCGATTCCCGGTCAAGAAGAAGAGAATGCCGAATACTTCGTCACCCACGGCTTCGGAGAACTGATGAAGTCGAACGAGACGATCGACCGCTGGTTCCGCCTCATCCAGGAACCTTACGCGGCCTACCAGCACCGCGATACGCTGCTCGCTCTGCGCAACGCGGAATATCACCCCGCCAAGTGCTCGGAAGCCGTTCTAGCCTTGATGGAATAACCATTGGATCATACTTAAAGAAGCACCGTCGTCCACTTAACGTGGAAGCGGTGCTTCTTTTGCTTCTAATGAATCTTTTTGTTGCGGTATTGCAGAGGGGTATATCCCGTCATTTTCTTGAAGGTGCGGGTAAAATGGGATAGATTGTCGTAACCTAGTTGGTTCATGATATGGCCGATACGAAGATCCGATTGCGCAAGCATCAGCTTCGCGTGCTCGATTCGTTGACGAACGATGTACTCTGAGAGCGACCACCCGGTTTTCTTGCGAAAAAACCGCGAGAGATACGAAGGATGGAAATGTACGAATTGAGCGATATCTTCTCTGGTCAATTGCTCTTGCAAATGATCCTCGATATAGTCTAAGATTTGGCGCAAAGAGGCATCGTCGGAGCGACGGGCTTGCCTCAAAAGCAACATTCGCTCCCGTTCGGGTCCCTGTTCCGCCAAAGACTCGTCCGACTTATCCGGAGCAACTTCCCGCATAGGCACCGTTTGTCCGATCTCAATCTCTACATCCGCGTACAAGTAGGTTTTGGCAACCTTCTGCAATTGCCTGCAGCGATGCTCCAATCCGGTTATCAACGGATTGGAGGTAGGCAAGCCGAATAGGAAAACCGCCGTCCCGTGCCGGACGCGCATCGTCGCCCCCGATAACGGGTACCTGATCAGTTCGTCGGACGCATTGCATAGAGCATATTCCAGTAGGTTGCGATCACGATCGGGTAAGGGAATATGCCATCTTCTTATCGAAATCCGAATGGGCAATATCCAACTGCTCTCCGATCCTGCAAACTCCATCATTCCCTCCTTCTCCGTAACCGTCCCAATCAGAAACGGATGTGATTAGTCGGTGTTTCGCTCGCTTCGTTTATCTAAGGTTCCGCTAGTTGCCTATCGCCCTCCTTTCGCGGGTCCAGCCATTAAAGCAGTGGATTAAGGCAGACCTCAAATCCATTATATTAGAAGAGGGCGGAATCGAACTATCTACCGGGGTGACCGACTTAGCACTTTAATGACTTCTTTCCGTGCCATCCCCGCGAATTTCCGCCGAATACGTGAAAGCCTCCAACTCCGTTACACGATAGCGGAGTTGAAGGCTTTAACGATTAATGGCGGTTGAGATCCTTGGCCTTATCTCCGTTCATAGAGCTCCTGTTAAGGCTCGGTTCCCCATACCAATGTTCCGTTCTGGTAGAGAGTCACTTTGCTCCAATCGACGAATGCGGTTTTCGTGCCGTCGTAGGAGTAGTCCCCCGCCTCGTTGAAATTCGACCAATCGTTCTTGGCGAATCTAGCCTGGATTTCTCCGCTCTGCCCATTCGCCGCGATCGAGCCTGCGCCGGCGGAGAAAGAAATTTCCAAATACGTATCGGCTCCCGTCGTCGGTGCAGCCATCGTTACGAACGCGCCGCTCACGTTGCCGTTTCCGATCTGAGCCCAATCGGACCAAAAGCTGAGCGAAGCGTTCGCGCTGTCTTTGGTGAAGTAGTACCGAAGCTTGAGCGTACTTAAACTTACGGCCGAAGAACCGTTGTTCTTAATGTTAAACTGCGCCATGATCTGATTGTCGGTCGGGTTAGCATTGTTGACCTTATACTGCGCCACCAGGCTGCCGCCGCCGACATTTTGCGGAGTCGCGCTTGCTTGCGCCGAGTTCGCGCTCTCGCCCGCCGCGTTAACGGCGCTCACGACGTAATAATACGTCGTTCCGTTCGTCAATCCCGTATCCGCGTAACTCGTTCCGGTTACGCCCGTCGCTACGGTCGCGTACGGCCCGCCGTTTGTCGTCGCGCGTTTCACGTTGTAGCTTACAGCGCCGCTCGACGCCGTCCAGCTTAATGCGACTTGGGCGTTGCCGCCCGTCGCGGTCAACCCGGTCGGAGCTGCCGGCACCGTCGGCACGGCTATCGGAGTCGCGCTTGCTTGCGCCGAGTTCGCGCTCTCGCCCGCCGCGTTAACGGCGCTCACGACGTAATAATACGTCGTTCCGTTCGTCAATCCCCGTATCCGCGTAACTCGTTCCGGTTACGCCCGTCGCTACGGTCGCGTACGGCCCGCCGTTTGTCGTCGCGCGTTTCACGTTGTAGCTTACAGCGCCGCTCGACGCCGTCCAGCTTAATGCGACTTGGGCGTTGCCGCCCGTCGCGGTCAACCCGGTCGGAGCTGCCGGCACCGTCGGCACGGCTATCGGAGTCGCGCTTGCTTGCGCCGAGTTCGCGCTCTCGCCCGCCGCGTTCACGGCGCTCACGACGTAATAATACGTCGTTCCGTTCGTCAATCCCGTATCCGCGTAGCTCGTTCCGGTTACGCCCGTCGCTACGGTCGCATACGGTCCGCCGTTTGTCGTCGCGCGTTTCACGTTGTAACTTGCAGCGCCGCTCGACGCCGTCCAGCTTAGCGTCGCTTGAGCGTTGCCGGCCGCGGCGGTCAAGCCTGCCGGTACCGTCGGCTGCGTCGTCGTTCCGGAGCCAAGCAAACGATCGTACTCCGCGTAAGCCGTGGCAATATCCACCTGCGACCAGAACCGATGATACTTGAACGTCGGTACTCCGTTGTCCCACGTTTGCGTCGACTGATTAAAGGATGTGTTATAAAGGTTAGTGAGATAAGACCATTTCGGATCCTGCGTGATTTTCGGACGCAGCTGAGCATAGCTGATATACGTTCCGTTGCCGCCTTTGGCCGGATCGGACGGAATGCCTCCCGTTCCTGGAATCGCGTTGCCTTGTCCGAACGTACCGCTCCACCCCGCCGGAAAGTAAATTTCCTTCGTGAAGTAGCGGCTATAATCTCTCCTTTGCTCGTCGATCGCGATTCCGATCCCGTCGTTATAGTTCCAAGCCGTGCCCAGAAGACCGTCGGCCGTCGTCTTGGCTTGATTGCCCAAGGTCGTAAAGTTACCCGTTTCCGCTTTGGTTCCCGCCGCGAAGAAAGAGAGAGCTTTAATGTAACTGCCCAGCACGCCGACATCTTGGCTCGGGCTCTTCGTAATCACATGGAAATTCGGATTGCCCGTAAAGGTCGAGAAGCTGTTCCAGCTATCCGGTTGCCCCGTCCATTCTTGGCCGCTTGGAATCCAGAACTCGCCCGGCGCCGCGACGGTAGCCACGGCTGGATTGAGCCCGCCAAGAATCCGGCTGCCGGATGCATTCAAATAGTAGCCGTCTGCGTCGGAAACCGGCCGTTGGTCGACGAACGTGTAATCGAGCGCCCAATCGATCCATTTCGAGATGACGTTCTTGGCCATTAGGAAATTTTGCGACGACGTGTCGCCGCTGGAAGCTAAAATGTAGTACATCTCCGCAACCCGTTCTATCGGCCATGCTTGGAAACCGAACCAGGTGTTCGAGCCGGGGTCGTGATAGACCGGGTTTTCCTGATATGCCAATCCGTGGAACGTGCTGACTCCCGACGGATAAGCGCTATAGCTGCCGTTCCAGCTGTTCGTTGCGCCTCCGCCGATCGCTCCCTCGGCGGACAATAGCCAGTTGTAGAATTCCAACTGCCTTGTCAGGGAAATGTTCCAATCCGATTTTCCGGTCGCCGATGTCGGATTAAGCCCGCCCTCCGTCGTTCCCAGCGCGTAAGCCGCTACCGGGTTCTGGTAAGCTTGGTGCGCATGGCTAGAACCGATCCGCCAAGCCCAATTGCCTCCGGACCCTAATCCGCCGCCCCACGCCGTATACCAAGATAACAAATACAACGAGGAATTTTTGCCGTTGCCCGCCGCGGGGGACCCGTCGCTGGCGCTGCCGATTTGCTGAAAATACTTGTCGAACATGCCGTACCTTAAATAGTCGCCCATTTTCTTCGCTTTGTTCAAGATCGTCGTATTGTTGAATCCGAGCTCCTTCGCCCAATAGATGACTTGAACCGCCCGCGCGTCCGCGTCGGTCGCGTTCGTATATCGCCATTGAGCCGCGGGGCTTTGGTTTTCTTTCGTAAACAGGGACATAAAGCCTTCATTCGGTTTACCGAAAGTTTTGTTGTCCTGCGAAGGATGGTCTATCGCCTCCCACACCGACTCCTGTTCGCCGCGCTGAAACGTATTCACGTAGTTGACCGTATGCGATGGATTCAACAGGTTCCCGTACTCGTACCAATTGTCAACGTCGACCAGCCAATGCATCAAGTAAGTTTGGTTATTTCCGTACGCGGCTTTCATTTCCGCGTCCAGCGGGTCCGATCCGGCCGCATATTGTCCGGAAAGCTGGGATGGATATTGATCCGGGTAAGGTTTTTCGGCGGCGTATGTCGCCGGGCTGCTTGGATTGTAATAATTCATCGTCGGCTGCTCTTCTACGCCGTCCCCTTCGTTGATCGGGATGATGTATTTCTCCATGTTGTTCCAAGCGGCTTCCAGCTTGGACCAATCCCCCGTGAAGTGTCCGTATAGCGTCTCAAGATAGAGCCAGTAGCTATAAGCTTCGGAGGTAGACATATGTCCGTAATCCGGCGCTTCGCTGATTAAAGTTTCAATAGAATGGTATGGAACTCCCTCCGGCGAGAAGTAACCGTTCGCGGGATTCTTGATCTGATTGTAAAGCTGCATAAATCTCGTCTCGTTCACGGTGGCGGCCGATGCCTCTTTCGGAGCCACCCACAAGCTAGCATACGCGGTTATGATCATGGCGACGACAAGCCACCATACCAACCCTTTACGATACAGATTACTAGTCATTCCTTATTCCTCCCTCGCTTATATCATTAAGGTGCCGTGCCCCATACAAGAGTGCCGTTCAAATAAAGCGTTACCTTGCTCCAATCCGCATAAGCCGTCTTCGTCGGGTCGTACGAGTAATCGTCCGCCTCGTTGAAATTCGACCAGTCCGTCTTCGCCATCCGCAATTGGATATCTCCCGACTGTCCGTTCGGCGCGAGCGTGCCGGCTCCGGTTGCGAACGACAGCTCGACGTAAGCGTCCGCGCCCGTACCCGAAGCGCTGCCGAACGTCACCTGAATGTTCGTGCCGCCAAGCTGCGCCCAATCGATCCAGGCATTCATCGCCGCGCTTCCGTCTTTCGTGAAATAATAGCGAACCTTCACGTCGCTTAAATTTACGGCCGTCGCGCCGATGTTCTTGATGTTCAGATGGGGTTTGATTTGATTGTCCGTCGCGCTCGTATCGGCGGCTTTGTACTGAACGACGAGATTACCCGCCGGCGGTACTTGCGGAGTCGCGCTCGCTTGACCCGAGTTCGCGCTCTCTCCCGTCGCGTTCACCGCGCTGACTACGTAATAATAAGTCGTCCCGTTCGTTAAGCCCGTATCGGTATAGCTCGTAGCGGCAACTCCCGTCGCTACGTTCGCGTACGGCCCGCCGCTTATCGCCGCGCGTTTTACCGTGTAGCTCGTTGCCCCGCTGGAAGCCGTCCAGCTTAACGTCGCTTGAGCATTGCCCGCCGCTGCCGTCAAGCCCGCAGGCGCCGCTGGCAAACTTTGCGGCGTTGCGCTTGCCTGCGCCGAATTCGCGCTTTCTCCGACCGCATTAACCGCGCTTACGACGTAGTAATAAGTCGTTCCGTTCGTCAAGCCGCTGTTCGTAAAGCTCGTTCCTACGACCCCCGTCGCCACGTTGGCGTACGGTCCGCCGTTTGTCGTCGCGCGCTTTACGTTATAGCTTGTCGCGCCGCTTGAAGCGGTCCAACTTATTGCCGCTTGCGCGTTGCCCGCCGTTGCCGTCACATTGACCGGAGCCGCAGGCACCGTCGGAATACTGCCGCCCGGCTCAATGCCGAACGCCATTGGCCGCGCTGACGACGAAGTAGTACGTCGTTCCGTTAGTCAGGCCCGTAGCCGCGTAATTCGTAGAGGTCACTCCCGATGCCACTGTCGCGTAAGGCCCCCCGCTAGTCGCGGAACGCTTAACCGTATAGCTCGTCGCGCCGCTCGATGCGGCCCAGGTTAAGCTCGCTTGCGCGTTGCCCGCGGTTGCGGTCAAGCCGGCAGGCGCCGCCGGAGGCGTCGGAACGACCGGTCCCGGCTCGTTGCCGAATACTTTCGTTCCGTTGTCGTATACCGGAATATATGCCGTCTTGACCGTGGAAGTCGCCGACAGGCCTTGCGCGGAATAATCGTTGGCCGGATTCCAGAAAGAAGTCCCGGAAGGCGCGGCCAAACGGAATTGGACTTCCTTCTTGTAAGCGGACTGACCGCCGGGATAAATTTTCGTTCCCGTGAAGTCTACAACCACATAATAAATATGATTGGCCGCGTCATAAGGAAGCAGCGCGGACACGGTCGCTCCTTGATTGTAGTTGGTATTGATCGTAATGTTGCTGGAAGTGTAACCCGCGTTATATACCTCCGTCAGGTCGACATAATAGCGGAAGCTCAACTTATCGCCCATCCGTGCCGGCCAGCCGGAGCGATTGTTCACGAGCGCCTTGATTTCCGTATAATTCGGTCCCGTGCTATTAAAGGAGGCTTCGACGAACATTTCGTCTTCCTTCGTTTCAGGCGCGGGGAAGTTGGCCAGAGGCTGTTGTCCCGCTCCATAGAGCAGGTTCATTTTGGCCAGTACCCCGGTGAATCCCGCGTTGTAATCCGTCGCGACTTCGTTGCTGACGTAATCGCCGATCGAATCGGTGTAGCCGTCGCTGCTATTCGGACCTCCGACCAACGCTCCGTACAATACATGGCGATGGTTCGCCGGAACGGACTGGCTGTCCGCCCATGAACCGTGGGATGTCCGGTGATGCGGATGCTGAGGCGAATTCGTCCCGTACCCGATCACGTAACTGCTGTTGCGCGGATTATCGCCGAGCACGTAGAGCGCTTGATTCGTCGCGAAGGTCCGGTATTTGTTTTTCTTGGCCGTATCCGTTACCCAATCGGAATAGACGAACGCCAAGAAAGACGCATTCATGGAGTATCGCAACGAACCCCACGTATCCAGCCAAGCCAGTCCGCCCGGAGAGTACGTGATTCTCTCGCCCGTACCCGGAACGCCGGAAGTCCAATAGTCCAGATTACGTTCCGTCGATGTGATGAAGGAGGCGTCATTCGTGATTCGCGCTAACAATAATTGAGCTCCGTAGTGTTTGTCGTCCCAAGCGTGAGTCCATTTGTATCCCCAGTTCGTCGATTGCCCCTCCTTGCCCCAATTGTTCGAAGCCGCGATCGCCTTGGTCAGATAAGCAGAATTATTCGTTGCCAAGTACAACCACGTTGCGCCCCAGGAAAGCTCGTCCCAATAGCCCGACCACGAGTTGTAGTAGGATTGGGCATCCGTTACGCAATCGCTATATTTGCCCTTGTACGTATCGGCGAAAGAATACAACTGTTCGGCATGTTGGAGCAAGGTAGCCGCGTATACCGGATCGGTTTCCTCGAACACCAAGGACGCAGCCGCTAATGCCGCGGAGGTTTCCCCCGCTACGTCCGATCCCGGACAGGAAGCCGAGATTTTATAGGAGGGCCGGTTCATCTGCATCACTTCGGCCGGTCCCCACCAAGCATGATCCGGTCCTCCTTGTCCGACCTGGACGTACAGCTCGTTGGGAGCCGTATGCGCTTTAATAAAATAGTCCGTAGCCCACTTCAGGTTGTCCAGAATTTCTTCGTATTGACCCGCTTGCTTATACCCGTCTTCATATTCGTAGACCGACCAAGCCAACATGGTCGCCGACGCCGCCATCGGCAATCCGAATTTCACGTGGTCTCCGGCATCGTACCAACCGCCCGTCAAGTCTTTGCCGACGTCCGCCCCGTCCGTCATTCCCGAATCTCCGCGCCAAGCCACGCGATTATTCGCCGGGAGGTCTCCGGAACGTTGCGCCTCGTAAAAATAAATCGATTTTTGCAGGGCTTCCGCGTAATTGTAAGAACTGACCGAAGCTTTCGCCGAAGGAGCGGCGAACGGCCCCGCCCCGAGCAGCAAAGAACACCCGATCGCCGTCGTTGCCGCTATGCACAACGTCTTCTTCCACATCGAATTCATGCAAATTCCCTCCTGTTCAATTAATAATTCGATCATACTTAGCCCGACGTTCTTGCCGGCTATTCATCACCTCCTTAAGAAAAGGGGTTTCTGTTGTAACCGCTTTCCAATTCCCGTGCCAAAACTGCCGTTCACGCCGCCGGAACCGTCGCGCGATGAGCTGTACCGAATGTCGCGGATGGACTTCGGCACAGCTCTATCGGATTCGATTAGGGCTCGGTCCCCCAAACCAACGTCCCGTTCAAGATCAGCGTTACCTTGCTCCAATCCGCATAAGCCGTCTTCGTCGGGTCGTACGAGTAATCGTCCGCCTCGTTGAAATTCGACCAGTCCGTCTTCGCCATCCGCAATTGGATGTCTCCCGACTGTCCGTTCGGCGCGAGCGTGCCGGCTCCGGACGCGAAAGTCAGCTCGACGTAAGCGTCCGCGCCCGTTCCCGAAGCGCTGCCGAACGTCACTTGAATGTTCGTGCCGCCAAGCTGCGCCCAATCGATCCAGGCATTCATCGCCGCGCTTCCGTCTTTCGTGAAATAATAGCGAACCTTCACGTCGCTTAAATTTACGGCCGTCGCGCCGATGTTCTTGATGTTCAGATGGGTTTGATTTGATTGTCCGTCGCGCTCGTATCGGCGGCTTTGTACTGAACGACGAGATTGCCCGCCGGCGGAACTTGCGGCGTTGCGCTCGCTTGACCCGAGTTCGCGCTCTCGCCGACCGCGTTCACCGCGCTGACGACGTAATAATAAGTCGTTCCGTTCGTCAAGCCCGTATCGGTAAAGCTCGTTGCGGCAACTCCCGTCGCTACGTTCGCGTACGGTCCGCCGCTTATCGCCGCGCGTTTACCGTGTAGCTCGTTGCGCCGCTGGAAGCCGTCCAGCTTAACGTCGCTTGCGCATTGCCCGCCGAGGCGGTCAAGCCCGCTGGAGCCGCCGGCAGCGCAGGCGCTTGCGGCGTTGCGCTTGCCTGCGCCGAATTCGCGCTTTCTCCGACCGCATTAACCGCGCTTACGACGTAGTAATAAGTCGTTCCGTTCGTCAAGCCGCTGTTCGTAAAGCTCGTTCCTACGACCCCCGTCGCCACGTTGGCGTACGGTCCGCCGTTTGTCGTCGCGCGCTTTACGTTATAGCTTGTCGCGCCGCTTGAAGCGGTCCAACTTATTGCCGCTTGCGCGTTGCCCGCCGTTGCCGTCACATTGACCGGAGCCGCAGGCACCGTCGGAATACTGCCGCCCGGCTCAATGCCGAACGCCTTCGCTCCGTTGTCGTACACCGGAATATAAGCCGTTTTCAAATGGCTGCCTCCGCCCAGCCCCTGATAGGACGGATCGTTAGCCGGATTCCACGGCGCTCCGTTCGGCACGGTTAACGTGAAAGTGGACTGCTTCCGGTACTTATTGATATCTCCGGGATACAGACTCGTACCCGTAAAATCCACCGATACGTAATAGACAGTACCGCTCCATTGCATCAAACCGGTAATGTTGGCCCCGCCCGCGTTGTCCTTGCGAATCGTGACGTCGGCGACGTTATATCCGGACTGCAGCAACTCGCTCAGATCGACGTAATAGCGGAAAGACAATTTGTCGCTCGCCCTAGGAGGAAGTACCGAAGCGTTGTTCAAATACGTATCGATCGAAGTCGAGCCCGCCGAATACGTATTGGCCTTCGCTTCCACGTACATTTCATCCGGTGCCGCGACGGCCGGGGGAAAGTTCGCCAGCGGCGTTCCGCCGAACATCAGGAACATCTTCGCGACGGCGCCGGTAAACCCGGCATTGTAATCGGTCGCGACTTCATTGTTGAAATAATTGCTGCGGTCGTCGGAGTAGCTATCGTTGCTCCCCGGTCCTCCGACAAGCGCTCCGTACAGCACGTTGCGATTGTCCGTCGGATTCTGGATACTGCCGACGATCGAGCCGTGCGCGCTGCGATGGTGAGGATTGATCGGCGGATTGTTGCCGAACCCGACCACGTAGCTGCGGTTGCCCGGATTATCCCCTAGCGCGTAATTAATCTGGGAAATGCCGAAATTGCGATAGGTTTGCGCCTTTGCGGGATTTGACGCTTCTAGCCAATCCGAGTAGACGAAGGCAAGGAACGACATGTTCGACGCGTAGCGCAGCGAACCCCATTGGTCGAGCCACGCCAGCCCGCCGGGGGTGTACGCGATTCGTTCGTTGTCCGCCGTGCCCGTCGTCCAATAGTCGAGGCTTCTCTCCACGTTCATTTTGTAGGCGGAATTGTTCGTTAGCTTGGCAAGCAGAAGCTGAACCGCATAATGTTTGTCATCCCATGCAAGTCCCCACTTGTATTCCCAATAAGGGCTGTTTCCGTAATTTTCCTTCTTGAAGTTTTGCGTCATATTCTCGGCATACGTCAAGTAAGCGGAATCATTCGTCGCCAAGTAGAGCCAGACTCCGGCCCAAGCCAATTCGTCGTAATAACCGCTGAACGAATTGTAGTACCCTTGCGCATCCGCGATGCAGTCGCTGTATTTGCCCCGATACGTATCCGCGAAATCGAATAACTGCTCCGCGTGGGTCAGCAAAGTAGCCGCATAGGCGGGGTTGGAAGCATTGAACAGTATCGACGAGGCCGCCATCGCTGCGGCCGTCTCGCCTGCCAAATCGGAGCCCGGGCAAGAGGCGTCGATCTTATAAGCGGGACGTGACATCGTCATCGTTTCCGGCGGTCCCCAGTACGCGTGATCCGCGCCGCCGTTGCCTACTTGCCCGTACAGGACATTCGGTTGCGGATGCGCTTTGATCAAATAGTCCGTCACCCATTTGATATTGCCTAACAGCTCGTCCGTCTGCCCCGTTTGAGCGTATGCGTCTCCGTACTCGTATGCCGACCAAGCAAGCATCGTAGCCGAATACGCCATCGGCAAACCGAACTTGACGTGGTCTCCCGCGTCGTACCAGCCTCCCGTCAGGTCGAGGCCGACATTCGAACCGTCGGACAGCGCCGAATCCCCGCGCCATTGCACCCTGTTGTTCGCGGGAAGATCGCCCGCCCTCTGCGCCTCGTAGAAATACATCGATTTTTGCAACACTTCCGCATAGTTGTATGACGGATTGGCGCTAACCTTACCGGCAAAACCGAAGGTACCGGTAAATCCCGTCAATGCAACCGATGCCGCGAGCGCCAAAGCCCCGCATTTGCGTCCCCATCCGGCAGTCCCGATCATGATATGATTCTCCTCCTTTTATGGAAAAGGTTTTCTATCCTGCACTTCCATTATAAGACCGCGAAGAAACCCGAAATGTGCGGATTGTGACCACTTTTTCGCGTTTTTGTAGTCGATTTTCGTTTTATCGAAAAAAAAGCTTGGCCTGACCGATGCCGGAACGGAGACCATGCTTATGATTTAAAATCCGAAAGCCTCGTCATCCGTAGATAACGAGGCCTTTGCTTACCGCCGGTATTATAGCGCGCTGCCGCCGTACAGGAAGCGATACTCCCAATGCTTGCCCGAGATGCTGTCCGTGCGGACGCCGCCCGAGTCTTTGGAATAAGTGTGCAGCACTTTGCCGTCTCCGAGATAGATGGCAGCGTGGCTGATTTTCTCTCCGAACGAATTTTTACCGGAATAACTAGACGCTTTGGTTCCCTTGTAATCCATAAAGAACATCAGATCGCCGCGTTTGAGCTGGTGCCAATCGGTCGTGACGGCTCCTTTGCCCCTGACGTATTCGCCTTGTCCCCGCGAATCCGCCGGTAAAGTAACTCCTATTGCGTCTTTGAACATTTGCCGAATGAGATCCGAGCAATCGAACGTATTCGTGTTATTGCGGCTAGAACCGTACTCGTATGGCGTACCCAAATATTTCATCCCCGCGGCGATGATCGATTCTACTTGATTCGAACCCGGAACGGAAGGCTTCGAGGGAGACGGATCCGCTATCGATCCCGTCACCTTAATATATTTGGCATCCGTGCTCACGTAACCCGACTGCCCCTTGGAATCCGTTACCGCATACCAATACGAATTGGGTCGTCCGGTTACCTTAACCTGCTCTCCCTTGGCCATATAGCGAATACGGGAAGCGCTGGTCGAAGGGCTTGTCCGGAAAGATACGCTTCCGACGATCGTCGCGTTCGCGCCGGCAACCGTCCCGCTGCCGACGTTCGAACCGTTTACGCGAACGTATTTGCTATCGGTAGATATGTAACCCACATTTCCGGAAGAATCCCTCACCTGAAGCCAATAGCTATTGATTTTATCGAGTATGACTACTTCCTCGCCTTTGCCTATCATGCGAATAACAGCACCTGAAGTACTAGGCGCCGTGCGGAAATTCACCCCGGATTGGATCGTGCCGGTCGTGGCTGCGGCGTTCGCTTGGGGCTGGGGAAAAGCTGTCCACGCCATCGTCGCCACCATGAGACACATCAAAGTTCGTTTCACTTGCGAAGTCCTCCTCTGGATACGGCGTTAAGGGGGGCAACCCCTTACTTGCTTTATTATAGAGGGACGCCCAAAGCCTTCCATCGGGCGTCGAGCCCAGCGACTAGGACTCCGCATGGGGAATAAGTTCCAAGCTCACGTGGGTCCCTGGCACGCCAAACCGCGCCGCATGCGGATCTTGGGCGATCGTTTTCCCCAAACTTACCAGCTCGTCGCGGCCGTTTAAAACAAAAACCGCCGCCGTTAGGCGACGATATCGGACGAATGCGGGATTTCTGAGAAAGATTAACCTTGCTAACGCTACTTAAGTCCCATTGTCTTGCCAGAGATGCCTGGTTTCAATTTTCGTTTACCTCGGGCTCGACGTGAACATGCACGTTCAGAATGTCTTGTTTGCGTTGAAGTCTCTGCTCCACGGCATCGCTGATCTTATGGCTTTCGATCAGAGACAGCGCCGGGTCAACGGTCACGATCACTTCGACGAGAACGGTGCTCCCGTGAAGGCGCGCGCGAATATCCTTGATCCCGCGCACTCCGTCCGTTCGTTCGACGACTCCTCTTAACGACATAAGCTGCCGCACGTCAAGCCGTCGGTCAAATCGTGCGTCGCCGACCAGAATATTTCCCATGCCGTCTTCAAGATAATCAGGGCAACGACAACCGCCGCAACGGCGTCGAGCCAAGGCAATCCGAGACCCGCTCCGAAGATGCCGACCGCCGCCCCGATGCTGACGAGCGCGTCGGAACGATTATCCTTCGCGGCGGCCATTAGCGCTTGGCTGCGGACAAGCCGCGCGAGCCGGGCGTTATAGGCATAAACTCCGAACATGGCTATCGCTGCCGCAAGGGCGATCCATCCGGCGGTGATGTCCGGCACTTCGTAATGCCCATTCCAAATATTGCGGATAGCCACTTGCCCGACCTGCAGACCGACCGTCGCCATGATGAAAGAGGCGATTAGCGCCGCGATCGTCTCCGCCCTTAAATGGCCGTACGGATGATTAGCGTCGGGAGGTCTTCGCGAGATGCGAAGGCCTATGAGGACGGCCACGGATGCTACGATATCGGTGACGTTGTTGAAGCCGTCAGCCGTTAATGCTTCCGAAGCGAAAAACCAACCGGCCGCCAGCTTCATTGAAGATAGCACGAGATAAGCCGCAATGCTGACCCATGCGCCTTTCTCTCCCTTTTTGATCTCGCCGTACACGTCCATCGTCACCCGTAACGCCTCCTCTCCATCGCATTAGTTTAACCTTTCATCTTATGTCCGAAACTGGGTTTATGGATTTTTTTAAGTTGTAAGGGCACGATGACGGCTCGGACTCACTATAGTCGCATTTTGCGACAATGAGAGGGTACGTCGATGGTTCGGCCTCGCTATAGTCGCTTTTTGCGACAATGAGAGGGCACGATGACGGTTCGGACTCACTATAGTCGCTTTTTGCGACAAAGAGCGGGCACGTTGGTTCGGCCTCGCTATAGTCGCTTTTTGCGACAATGAGAGGGCACGTCGATGGTTCGGCCTCGCTATAGTCGCTTTTTGCGACAATGAGAGGGCACGTTGACGGTTCAGCCTAGCTATAGTCGCTTTTTGCGCTATAAATGGGGCTCAACGCAACCGGCTGCCTCCAACTGCAAAAAACGCTTGCCGATCAGTGCCGGCAAGCGTCGAAATCTTATCTATCTTCTTCTGGGATCAACTTCGCGCGAAGCTCCTGCACTTCCGGATGCTCCAAGTACTCGTCGAAAGTCATCATCCTGTCGATGATACCGTTAGGCGTAATTTCGATTATCCGGTTGGCGATCGTCTGCATGAACTGATGGTCATGCGACGTAAAGATAATCGGTCCGTCGAAGTCGATCAACCCGTTATTGAGCGCCGTAATGGACTCCAAGTCCAAGTGGTTCGTCGGCTCGTCAAGCAACAGCACGTTGCCGTTCGTCAGCATCATGCGGGAAAGCATGCAACGTACTTTTTCTCCCCCGGACAATACTGAGCCCTTCTTCAGCGCTTCGTCGCCCGAGAACAGCATCCGGCCAAGGAAACCGCGGATGAACGATTCATCCGGATCTTTAGTGTATTGACGTAGCCATTCGACCAGATTCAAGTCCACTCCGTCGAAATAGGCCGAGTTTTCCTTAGGGAAATAAGCTTTTGTCGCCGTAACGCCCCATGTCACCGCGCCCTCTTCAGGCTCTTTTTCCCCGACGAGAATTTGGAACAGCAACGTTTTGGCATGGCCGTATGGACCGACCAGCGCGATTTTGTCGCCTTTGTTAACGACGAAGTTAACGCCATTCAACACTTTCTCTCCGTCCAGAGTAGCCGAGAGATTTTCTACCGTTACGACTTGTTTGCCTACCTCGCGCTCCGGCTTGAAGTTGATGAACGGATATTTGCGATTCGAAGGACGGATATCGTCCAGCGAGATTTTGTCCAATAGCTTCTTACGGCTTGTCGCTTGCTTCGCTTTGGATTTGTTCGCGGAGAACCGTTGAACGAACTCTTGCAATTCCTTGATCTTGTCTTCTTTCTTCTTGTTCTGGTCGCGCATGAGCTTCATCGCCAATTGGCTGGACTCGTACCAGAAATCGTAGTTACCGACATACATTTGAATCTTGCCGTAGTCGATATCCGCGATATGCGTACATACTTGGTTCAAGAAGTGACGGTCATGGGATACGACGATAACGGTACCTTCGTAACGGGACAAGAAATCTTCCAACCAGTTGATGGACACCAGATCCAAGTGGTTGGTAGGCTCATCGAGCAGCAAAATATTCGGATTGCCGAACAAAGCTTGCGCGAGCAACACGCGAACCTTCTCGTTACCGCTGAGCTCCGACATTTTCTTATCGTGCAGTTCGGTCGTGATACCGAGGCCGTTCAACATGCCTGCAGCTTCGCTCTCGGCTTCCCAGCCGTTCATTTCCGCGAATTCGGCTTCGAGCTCGCCGGCGCGCATGCCGTCTTCGTCCGAGAAATCCTCTTTCAAGTAAATGGCGTCTTTCTCTTTCATAACCTTGTACAGACGATCGTGTCCCATAATGACCGTCTCCAATACGTTGAACTCGTCGTATTCGAAATGGTTTTGCTTAAGGACCGCGAGACGCTCGCCCGGCGTGATGTGAACTTCGCCAGAGGAGGATTCCACTTCGCCGGACAGGATTTTCAGGAACGTGGATTTACCCGCTCCGTTCGCTCCGATCAGACCGTAGCAGTTGCCGGGAGTGAATTTGATATTTACATCTTCGAATAGGGGGCGTTTGCCGAAACGCAGGCTTACGCCGGATACGGTAATCATGAGTCTAATCCATCCTTTTCTTTTTCTTTGGGGGTTTCTAGAATATGGCTTTCGAACCGCAAAGTCTCGCCATGCTGCAGAAGCAGAAGCTTCTCTTCCGGAATGCCGAGCTGCACCCTAGCCGCTTCCAATCTCTGCAAAGCCTCGGCCGGAGTGTCGTCCGAAAGCTTAAATGCACCGTAATGCATAGGTACGAAATACTTCGCCTTAACGTCCAGGAAAGCCTGCAAAGCTTCTTCCGGGCTCACATGCTGGGAAGCCATGAACCATTCGGGATCATAAGCTCCGATCGGCAGCAGGGCCATATCGATATCGAACTTCCGTCCGATCTCGCTAAATCCGCGGAAATAACCGCTGTCTCCCGCAAAATAAATCGTCGGTCCATGATCGATCTGCAGCACCCAACCGCCCCAATGAGACGTGTTCATATCCCAAGGGTTGCGACGCGTCCAATGCTGGGCCGGGACGAAAGTAAACTTCACCCCGTGGAACGAAGTGTCCTCCCACCAGTGCAGTTCTTGGGCTTGAAGAAACCCGCGCACGATCAGCTTTTTTCGCAAACCGGCCGGGACGATCATCTTCTTCGGACCTTTAAGTCTCCGCAAAGACGATACGTGCAGGTGGTCATAGTGGGCATGCGAGATCAGAACAACGTCTATCGACGGCATGTCCGACAATTCTATACCGGGCGGAGCCAGTCTCTTCTGAAATGCCATCCTACGGGCCCATACGGGATCCGTAACGATGTTCAAGCCCGCCATCTGTATAAGAAACGTGGAGTGGCCGATCCATGTTATAGATGGCTCGCTGCGATTATGCTGTAAAAATCTCAGGTCTGGCTCGACGTTACGGACGCACTCTCCGTATTCTTTGTTGCGCAGCTTGCGAAACCTATCTTCACGCCAACGGTCGAATTGATCCATCGATGCTTTGCCAGCACCTACGGAATCCAAATTTCCGAAGCGTCTTCTAAGCATGGAATCCCTCCGATGATGTGCTCATGTATACTATATCAGGAAACTCAGAAATGTACCAAGGTACTCAAGAAAAAAAGCCCGACCCTAACGGGCAAGGCACTCTGTCGAACATCTATTTATTAATTACCCGTCTCTAACAGAGAATAATCCATCTTTTGTTGCTTCTCCGCCAGTTTAACTAAAACCTCCGAAACCTCTGCCAAGGTAACCTTTGATAACGGCTTGAATTCTCCCTTATGTGCTGTCATGAAGCCGTACTTCAGAGCGAACGCCACCGCTCCGCGATTCGTCAAACTCTTATTATCTTTAAGTTTATTTACGGAGGCAGCTCTACTTAATTGGCTTGCTACTTTCTCGCCCCCCGTTATGGCAGTTATCCATATAGCCAGTTGTTCCCTGGTTAGAGGTATATCCGTCTGAAATTTCGTTTCCGGAGCTGGTTGTAGCCATTTTCTCTTAATAAAAAATTGAATATCTCCGCTATATGGTGAATGAACATCGATATCCGTAAATGCGGGATTATCCATCCGGGGACCAGTCGGAAATAGCGGTTGGACCGCCAATCGAACCATACGCAAGAATTCTCCTCTGGCAACCGTCCGATTCGGATTCAACTTCCCTTGTTGATCCAGAAATATAACGCCATGGTCAAGTAGCATTTGCATGGCCTTAGATGACTTGTGTGAGGCGATATTCGTCGGCAGTGTTCCACCGATTACTGGAGTGAGGATACCATTCATCGATATTCTTTGCCCTGTGCCCGCATCGAGCGCGAATAAATATCCACTATATTTCATCCTGTCTACGGGTATAAATTGCACATACGATTCCGGGCGTACATATTGACCATCCTTCGTCACTTTCGCCCCCGGATCGTCACTTGCATACATAGGCTCTAGCTCAAAATCGTCCAAAAGTTTTTGTTTCGCTTGTTCTGCCGATATTTCGTTCTTCAGAAGCGCTAATTCAGATATAGTCGGAGACTTCATTTGACCTTCGTACTCGACTACCTTGCCGTTGCCGTTTAAGGTAATCGTCATGTCCTGGTTATTAACCGGAATTCCCCGATAGAACATTATGTATTTTATCCGAATATAGTAGCCCCAATCGTCGTCTGCCTCGAGTAGTATTCCTCGCTTATAACGAGCGGAGAAATCTTCGACGTGAGCCACCATCCAACGATCCGCGATGACCAAAGCTTCGGAAGCCGTTATCTTCGGTAACGCGCTCTTTTGTTCCTCGGTTAATCCGTGGAATAAGACATCGGCATGGGTGGTAAAAGAATAAATTTGTCCTGTATCCGCATTTACTTCTGCTTCTACCCCCCGAGATTCGGGCTCATCCCGATTTTCCCCTCTAAGAACCCATAAGTTCGGAGAACTCGGATCGATATCGGATCGATTAAAGCCAGTCCATTCCATGTTATCGGGAATTTCCGCGTAAGCCTCTATTTCGAAAATCGCTTGCTGCTTCGAAACGGTATGCTTGACGAAAGGCATACTATCGGAGGTTACCGATCTCATCTCCAATGGATCTCCCCCCTTGAATCGATACGTAGAAATTGGGGAGCCATTCTTTGCATCAATTGCTTCGCTCAAGGTTTGAATCTCGTAAGCCAAGTTCCAATCGCTATTACTGTCGAAGAAAAACGGATTAAAATTCGTATAGTTCAACCTCAGGCTGAGCTGCTCGGACCATCGCGCATGAGCTTCAGAAGAAGACAGCTTGATATCGACTGGGGCAAATGTCCCGGGATCCCCCGTAAAATAAAAGCCCTTCACATCCCCGCTGCCATCCAGCGAGACATGAACTCGAGTATTATAAATCGGATAACCATTTATGATGACCGCAAAAGAAAAAGAATATCTTGCACTACCGAACAACGGAGAGATTGGCTCCGTATCTTCCATATTCCAAGGCACTACGCGTAACCCCGCTCCTTTTAGGGAGGGCAAGGCTTCCAATATAAACTTCTTTGAAATTCCCATTGCTTGCTCCCTATTAATCTTCGCGGGATAAGAAGAATCTACGTTGGGTGTCCCGTCCCATGAGCGCCAATGAACGTCCAACAAATCCATGGTCATCGCGTCCACGTTAACATGCAATTGGGTAGGGTGAGCCCCCGCCCCCTTTGTCCAAACAAAATGCCAAACCGGTACAGTTAGACGCGCGATATCATCGCTCCTGTACGTTAGCTCCGATAGGCTAGGCTTCAGGGAACGGACGTCCGGCAGCAATTGAACAACCTTTTCCATCGCGGATTCTTGGGAAAATACAGCGATAGCAGGATCCGGCTTTGGCTCTCCGAAAGCCGAAGCAGCACTGCCTATGCATAGCGACAAGCTCACTAACAAACTAAACGCATAACGATAAATGCCGGATACCCGCCATTGAACGGTAGGGGGTTTCCGACTGTTGAACTTAACAACCGCCGAAAGGAGTAGAAAAGCACGCACGGGCCAAGCCTCCCAAGTTACACTTAGTAAATCATAAGGTAATTCTGCAAATGATGGATCAATCCTTTTTTTCGACAACCGCAATTTTGGCATTTCGGTCCCGATTAAGGTATTGTGGAGTAAAAGAAGAAAGCGAGGGGTATTCCATGAAATTGTTGTCCATCGAGCCTACCCCAAGTCCCAATACAATGAAGCTGAACGTGGACGTTAGGCTCGATCCCGGAGTTCAGTTGAATTACGGCAAATACTCGACGGCGGTGCCTCCGTTAATCGCGAAACTGTTGGAGGTTCCCGGCGTCAAAGCGATATTCCATACGTCGGATTTTCTTGCCCTGGACCGCAGAGGCAATGCGGACTGGGCCGCCATTCTAGACGGCGTCAGGGAAGCATTCGGAATCGCGGCCGGCGGATCGTTAACCGGTCCGGGAGAAGACGCGGGGGGGTTCGGCGAGGCTCACGTCCGCGTGCAAATGTTCCGCGGCATCCCGATGCAGCTTCGGGTGCGCAGCGGAGGCCAGGAATTCCGCGCGGCTATGCCCGAACGATTCGCGCAAGCCGTGTCCGAAGCCGCGGGAGCGACGATGATCCGCGAGCGCATGCTTGAGGATCTTGGGGTTCGCTATGGCGAACCTCAGGAGGTACTGGACGAAGTGCAGCGGGAGCTTGAAGCGGCCTATTCCGACGCTCGGTTGCGCGACTTAATCCGCCAGTCGATAGCTGCCGGACCGGAAGCCGCCCCTCCCGTGCCACCCGCTCCGTTAACGGGGGATCAGGTCATGAAGGCCCTCGATTCCCAAGAATGGCAAGAACGGTATGCCGCATTGGAACGGCTTAAGCCTACGCCGGAAGATTTGCCGGTCATCGCCCGTGCGCTCCATGACAGCCAAATGTCGGTGCGAAGGCTCGCCGTTGTCTACTTAGGCGATCTTCGCACGCCGGAATCGTTCCCGTATCTGTTCGCGGCTTTGAAAGACTCGTCCGGTTCCGTACGCCGGACGCGGGCGATACGTTGTCCGATATCGGCGACCCGATCGCGATCGCGCCGATGATCGAGGCTCTCGAAGACTCCAACAAGCTCGTTCGCTGGCGCGCCGCCCGGTTCTTGTACGAAGCGGGAGACGACACCGCGCTGGAAGCCCTTCGCCGGACGGCGACAAGCGAAGCGGAATTCGAAGTTCGCCTGCAAGCCGAGATGGCGGTTGCCCGCATCGAACGCGGCGAAGAAGCCGCAGGCTCCGTCTGGCAGCAGATGACTAGGATGCGCGAGCAGCAAGCGGATAACTAAAACAATTAGCAGGGCTGCCGTAGTAGAGAAACTCGTAGTAGAGAAACTCTCCTCGGCAGCCCTGTAGTCGTTTTGTAATCATAACGTAATATTCCTTTCATCCTCTCTTCATGTTCAGAGGTTAAGATACATACATGACCCCCCTTTGAAATATATAACTTGAGGCTTGCGGCCCGTTGCCGCAAGCCTCCTTTTTTTAACCTAGCTTCCGTTTGAACTCCGCCAACGATGCGGCCGCCGCGCCGCAGCCCCAATCGAAGATCGTGAACTCTCCCAATCCGTCGACGGGAGTACCGTCGTGGTGATTGAAGTTTTCCATGTGGAACCCGTAATCCCGTTCGTCGAAGTGCGGGTGCACCGACTCGTACATCGCTCTTACCGCCACGTTCTCCGGACAATACATCATATAGAAGGACGCCTTCATTGCCCATATCGCGCGGGCCCGGTAGCTATCGTTGTCCGTCAGGCGGTAATAGTCCCAGTAAGTTAAAGCAAAGAGGCTTTGACGCGCGTCGTTCCATTCGTCGTCGCTGGTCATGACGCCGAATCCGCCGACCGTCGGTACCGGGAAGAAGTCGGGCTGCCAGATTTGCTGGTACAGCGAAGCCTCGGCGAGCACCTGTTCCCCGTGCTCCAACCACTGCGGATCTCCCGTGACGGAATATAAATCTTTGAAAGCCTCCGCCGACCAATACATCCCGAAGTTGCATTGGTTATACAAGCCGCTGCGAGAATCCTTCTCCCCGAATTGCTTGCCTTCCCATTGCCGGGAGCACGACCAGTACGTCTCGAAATCTTCCCATCGGCCTTCGGGCACGATCCGGTCGGCGACGAAAGTTGCCGCTCGGATCGCCGCGGCGACGTACTTGTCGTCGGGCCGCAAGCGATGAAGCAAAACGAACAGCATGGCGTGCATGGACGTCTCCGGGCTTTCCGTTAGGAACGGGGACGTCCCCGCTCCATCCAATCGGACCCAAGCCGGGAATGCCCCGTCTTCCCGCTGAAGCGCGAGCAGTCTCTCCGCATACCGCGTCACGTAAGGCAGTATCCGTTCGTCCCGTTTAATGTCCCGGTACCATTTGAGCAGCCACCAACACGTCCACGAAGCGTCCAGCAGATGGATATGCTCCTCGTGTCCCGCGGGACGCCTCGGACCCGACATGTACCACCGGCCCGACTCCCACCGGTTGTCCTCGCCGGCTTGGTAATAACCCGGGAACAAGCCGTCCGTCTGGGGGGCCGACAGCGCGAAGTTAAGAGCGAGTTCGGCTTTCTCCTCCCAGTCCGTCCTGCCTTTCTCCCGTCCCCATAAAGCATATCCGTACGCCGAGCGCAGTCCGCAGAACCACGCTTGGTTCCATAAACTCTTCGGCTCGCGCCACTCCTCCTCTTGTCCGAAGCCGGGCTTCTGCCTTGCGCAGACGAGGAAGACGACTCCTCCGACCTCCGTCCCTCCTTCCAACCGGAATTGCTGCCAAGCGACATTCTTCCATCGGTCCAGCGCCCAGCCGTAAGCATAATTGGCATACGGTTCAAGCGACGATAGCTCTTTCGCGCCTCCGTCTTCATCGGACACCGGCATCGCCTCGCGTCCGAACCGTTCCCAGAGGAATCGTTCCACGGCACGGAAATCGCGCTCTCTTTGTCCCGCCTTCTTTTCCCATTCCACGAGATAAAACCGGAACTGCAACCTTCGATCCAGCACTTTCGACCTCGGCGTCAGTCGGTGATAGACGTGTCCGACTTCCTCGTATTCGCATAATCCGTAGACGAGCTCCCGGTCGGAAACCGTATAGTCCATTACGTTCGGAACGTCCCTATCGCTTGCTAAGGAGTGCAGATCGGGAACGAGCGCCGTCATCGCCGTCCCGTTCTCGAAGACGATCGCCGGAGAACGGAAAGCTTTATCGCCGACGACCATTCCTTCAGACGGCGCGAGATGGGGCTTCCAGACGCATTCTAGCGAGGATTCGTTCTCGAAGTACACTTTCGCGCCGGAGAACGGCGTCGATGCTCCGGGAAAATCCCTTCCGATCGTCACCGTCACGCATGCGACTTTCCTCTCGTTCGTCGTCTCGCCTCCCTTTTCCCAATCCAAACGAACCTCGATCGGAACGTCGTCCGCGCTAGCCGTCCAGACCGCTTCGTCCGAACCGTACAACGCCGCTCCGAACTCGATTTCTTTCCACAAGCCTTCCTCATGCCAGCGAAAGCCCACCTTTTCGTTTAACCAAACCGGAAGCACCCCGCTCACCCCTTTACTCCGGACATCGTAATACCTTGCACGTAGTACCGCTGCAGGAACAGGAACACGATCAAGATCGGAACCGAGCTGATCGAGGTGGCGGCCAAGATTTTGCCCCACGAGATATTGCGCAACGACTGGAACGAAGAGATCGCCACCTGAATAACCTGCTTCTTCTCTTCGTTGATGACGACGAGCGGCCAGAGAAACGAGTCCCATTGGTTGAGGAACGTCATGATGCCCAGCGTGATAAGCGCAGGCACGGCTGTCGGCAGCACGATCTTGGCGAATATGCGCGACCACCCCGCTCCGTCCATACGGGCGGCGTCCAAAATATCTCTCGGGATGTCGGAGAAAAACTGCACGAGCATGAAAATGCCGAACACCCATACGATCTGCGGGACGATCAACGCCATGTAGGAGTTGATCCAATCGAAATCGCGCATAAGCAAATATTGCGGAATCATGATCACCTCGTACGGAATGACCAGCGAAGACATGAATACCGTGAGCAACAGCTTTTTGAACGGAAATCTTAGCTTCGCGAAGGCGAAAGCGGACATCGCGTTGACCAGCAAGCCTATCGCCGTGACGATAACCGCGACGAACAACGTGTTCAGCATGTATCTGCCGAACGGCTTGCTAGGATCCAGGAAAATATCTTTGTAATTCTGCAAAGTCCATTCGACCGGCAAGAACAATTCGGGACTTAAAGTCGTATATTTGAAAATTTCCTCGTGGGTGCGGAACGAGCTCATGACCATCCAATAGATCGGGAAAATGGCGATGCCCGCTATGGCGATCATGACCGCCGTACGAACGATGACGATGAATGTTCGATTCATAGGTCCGTCTCCTTGCTTTTGAAATTTCGTAACGCCCAGCGCATGCCTAATACTCGACATCCGTGCGGAAGATTCGAAGCTGCACGATGGAAATGATCAGCACCAGAAAGAAGAACAGAAACGCGGCAGCCGCAGCGTACCCCATATTCATCTGCTTGAACGCCGTTTCGTAGATGAAATGCACGACCGTGCTCGTCGAACCCGCCGGTCCCCCGCTCGTCGTAATGTAGATCGGTATGAATATTTTCAGGGCGTCCATCGTCGTAATAATGACCACGAAAGCCATCGTCCTCTTCAAGAGGGGCAAGGTGATGAGGAAGAATCTTTGAACGGAGCTCGCTCCGTCCACGTGCGCCGCCTCGTACAGCGATTCGGGGATATTGTTGAGCCCCGCGAGGAAAATGACCATAACGAAGCCCATCGCCCGCCAGATGCACAGCGCGATGATGCCCAGCATGGAAATGTCCGGGTTGGACAGAAAATCGAGCGCCGGCAATCCCAGTCCCTTAAGCACGACGTTCAGCATGCCGTAGTCTTTGTTGTAGATGAGCCTGAATACCGTCGAAGCGATCGCGAATGACACGACGACGGGGATGAAATAGACCGTTCGGAAAAAACCGACTCCCCGGAACTTCTTCTGCACGAGCAGCGCCAATCCGAGAGAAATCGCCGTCTGCACGGGAAGTACCACGATCGTGAAGTAGAACGAATGCCATAGGCTTGCCCCGAACGCGCCGTCTTCGAACAGCTTGCCGTAATTGGCAAAGCCAGCGAAGGAAGACTGGGAGGAAATCAAATTGTAGTTCTGAAAACTGATGAGCAGCGCGCGAAACATCGGGTAGAAAATGAACACGGCGAGCAGGATAAACGCGGGAACGATAAAAAGGTAGGCGGCCCTCGATTCTTGCTTGTCGTATACCGCGAATCTTGGATTTTTCAACGGGAAACCCTCCTCCGATCCTTGCGGATATCGGTTTTATGGAACGACAAAGGGGAGTAAGGACGTATGCCTTTCCCTACTCCCCCTGCATTCCTGTTTCTGATAAGCAGTTCAAAAAGTCCGCTTTTGATCACGATGCTGTTCGAGGCGGTCGATTCGGCTTCGAATCTTGGATTCAGCCGGGCCCTCCGGTACTCGCGTAGGATTTGCCTACGCTCCGTTCCTCGCTCCCTAAGCTTCTTCCAACCTTCTCGGTGCTGAAAACCGAACTTTTTGACCCTGATTGGTTAAGGCAGTTCAAAAAGTCCGCTTTTGATCACGATGCTGTTCGAGGCGGTCGATTCGGCTTCGAATCTTGGATTCAGCCGGGCCCTCCGGTACTCGCGTAGGATTTGCCTACGCTCCGTTCCTCGCTCCCTAAGCTTCTTCCAACCTTCTCGGTGCTGAAAACCGAACTTTTTGACCCTGATTGGTTAAGGCAGTTCAAAAAGTCCGTTTTTGATCACGATGCTGTTCGAGGCGGTCGATTCGGCTTCGAATCTTGGATTCAGCCGTGTGGCTGGGACTCTGATCCGAGATGATAACGCTATGCCATCGCTTTATTTCAATAAGTTCGGTGTTAGGAGTGGAAATAGCGTTATGGAATCACCTTATCTCTCCCCATGCGCCCCGTTTCGATGGATTGGTAACAGAATAACGTTATGCCATCACTCTATCTGCGTCATGTAGCCTATCAGATCCAGAAATAACGTTATCCCATCACCTTAGTGCGTTCGCCCCACCTGACTCCGGCAGCTATGCATAACTGATCGCAGAGGAGCTATTGCTGCTTCTGGATCGCCAATCCGTCTTCGATCTTCTTGACCGCTCTAGCCAGTGCTTCGTCCACGTCTCCGTTGCCTAATCCGACGTCCTCGAACAAAAGGCGGATCGCTTCGCTGATCGCCGGATACGCCGGGGTGACCGGGCGCGGATGGCCGTATTTGGATAGCTGCTCGGCATAGATGTTCATAGGATATTCTTTCAATTCCGCGAACGCGTCGAAGGTCGATTGGCGGGCCGGCAAGTTTTTCGTTTCCTCGTACCAGACTTTGGACCCTTCTACTCCCGTTACCCAGTTCACGAAAGCCCATGCTTCGTCGGGATGCTCGGACTTGGACGTAATCGCCATTCCCCAGCTTCCGGTCGTACCGATCATCTTCTGGTCTTTCCACAGCGGTGCGACGTCGTAGTCGGCGCCGAGCTTGAAGTTCGGGAAGTTCTGCTCCTGGTAGGAGAACGCGAACGGACCGTCCACGTGAATCGCCACCTTGCCGTTCCAGAATGCGTCTTGCGGCAGCTCCTTAGGAGACACCTTCTCCGTATTGAAGAGCGACTTCCAGAACGTCATCGCTTTCTTAGCTTCCGCGGAGTCCAGGTACCCTTTCGCCGTCGTGCCGTCCGGACTCAGGATTTCCGCGCCGGCCTGCCACAGGAACGCCATCTCCGAATACGGAGCGCCTTCGTGTCCCGCGAATCCCCACGGCGTCGGGTTCCAGCCGTACACGCCTTTGGCCGGATCGTTCAGCTTGCGCGCGGCGTCCAGCACTTGGTCCCAAGTCCAAGCTTCGTCCACGTTCTTGGAAGGAAGAGGGATCCCTTTCTCCTCGAACATCTTTTTGTTGTAGAACATGACGATCGTGCCTTCGTTGTTCGGCGCCGCGTACATTTTGCCATTAAAGGTTAAGCCTTCGATGACGGGCTTGAGCAGATCGTCTTTGTTGCCGTCTTTGGCGAAATAATCCTCAAGCGGGATAATCGCCCCGGAATTGGCGTAGGAAGCCAGCGTCGGCGCGTCCAGCGCCATGATGTCCGGAGGATTGCCCCCCGCGAGCGCCGTGCGGATCTTCGTTTCGTACTGGTCGTTCGGAATCATTTGAAAATCGATCTTGATGTTGGGATGCTTCTCTTCGAAAGAAGCGATCAGCTTCTTGAACGCTTCGGCTTCGGGAGCGTAATCGTGCCGCCAGAACGTGAGCGTTACGGTTTCCCCTTCCGCTTCGGACGGCGCCGCGCCGGACTCCGCCGGCGAAGCCGACGCGGGGGCATTCGTGCCGGAATTCGAATTCGAGGAACATGCGGCAAGCCCGAATGCCAATACGATGGTAAGCGCAAGCAACAAACTTTTTTTCATATGACCCTCACCCTTCGGTTAATGTGCTGCATCTACAGGCTAGCATCCGTCGGGTGCGCCTTGGAATTCGTCCTCTTTGGATGTTCGCATATAAAATCGTCAGGTAGCGGGCAACGTCGGAAGGTTGCGGTACTCGTTCGGACTGATCCCGTAATGCTTCTTGAACACGCTGCTCAGATAGCTCGCGTTGGCGAAGCCGACGAGCTCCGCGATGTCCGCTAGGCGCATCTGCGGGTCGCGCAGCAGCTCCGCCGCCTTGCCGATACGCACTTGCGTCAAGTAGTCGCTGAACGTCGTTCCGATCTGCTTCTTGAACAGTTCCGACAGGTAGGTCGGATTGAGATGGAAACGATCCGCCATCATCGTCAGGCTTAACTCGTTCATATACGAGCGTTCGATATAATCGCGGACGGCTTCCACCGCCGAAACTCCGTCCGAGACGCGGGAACTCTGGATTCCCTCGACGACCCTCGCGGCGATTCCGTTCAAATAAGGAATCGCGTCGGCTCCGGAACCGATCTTCCACGCCGCGTCCGGCAACATCCATTCCTGCGTCTCGGGAACCGCCAGCTTATGCCTGCGGGCGGATTGGTCCAAGAGCAGGATGACGCGAAGCACGAACGACGCGACGCCTTGCATCGGATAATTTTCGGCCTGGACCACCGTCTCCACCGTGCTGGAGAACGTTCTCAGATCGGCGTTCTCGAGCGCCAGTTCTAGCCTCTTCTCCACTTCGGGGGACAGCTCCGTGAACGTATCGGATACGGGATCGGGCATGACGATCTGGGAGATCGCGCCCGATCGGCTTTGGCTCCAGCTCAGCATGGCCGACACGAACCCTTGACGCATCGCAGCCGTCCCGCGGACCGGAACGCCTATGCCGATGACCGTCTCGACCTTCAAATAGCGGTGAATATTGGACTGAAGCTGATTGCAGAGCAAAATTCTGCGGCGTTCTCCTTCCTCCTCGTCCGAAGCGGAAACAAGCACGTGCATCATTTGAGGATAACCTCGATGGTGGAATACGAATGCGGAATCCCGCCATTCGAATTGCTCAAGCGTCTCTCTGCACAGCAGTTGGAAAGCAAGCCGAAACAACCCGCCTCCTTCGGAACGCTCCCCAAGCCGCCCCTCCTTCATCCGGTATTCCGTACTGACGAATTGAAGGCTTCGGGTATCGTTCAGCCAGACGTCCATGCCGTAGCGGCCAAGCTCTCTTCGCAACGCGCCGACCGCGTCCGCGTCGTCGTTGCCGATCCACTCCAGCACGAGCCGTTCCTTTAACACCGACTCGCTCTCCGACAGCCGGTGCCGAACCGTCTCGTCCATCGTCGCGGCTTGTCTCTCCGAATCCAGTTCCTCCTTCAGCTTGCCGAGTATGCTCGCCAGTTCGCCGCGGACGACCGGCTTCAGCAAATAATCTTTCGCCCCGCACTGAAGCGCCGCTTTCACGAAATGAAAGTCGTCGTAACCGGAAAGCACGATGGATTTCACCCGAGAATAGTTTTCCGCGCATTGCTTCAGCAGCTCCAGCCCGCTCATAACGGGCATCCGAATATCGGTAAGAATCAGGTCGAAACGCTCCCGTTCCAGATAAGCGAGCGCTTCTCTTCCGTCTTGAGCCTCTCCCGCGATCGTAAAGCCTAGAGCCGTCCAATCGATCTTCAACTTAAGTCCGCTGCGAATTTCCAATTCGTCGTCCACGAGCAGTACGCGATACATCGGTTATCCCTCCTTCATGGGCAATCGCAATGCGATACGGGTGCCTTCGCCCGGACCGGACTTCATCCGGACGCTGAAGCCCGCGCCGTAATGGAGCGAGCACCGCGCCAGAACGTTGCGAAGGCCGATTCTTCGCCCGTGGGCGCTGAGCACGTCTGTCATACGGCCTCTGGCCATTTCCTCCTGCAACTCTTCGATCAGCTCGACCGACATCCCCGTCCCGTTATCCGACACTTCGATGACGAGCGAATCCCCTTCTTTGGCCGCGGCGATACCGACGCGCGCGCCGTCCGGGTTTTCCTGGCTGAACTTGATCGCGTTCTCGACGAGCGGCTGAAGGATGAACTTGACGATCGGCGCGTCGCCTAGTCCCGGCGATTCCGCGATGTCCACGCGAATGCGATCGCCGAAGCGGATTCTCATGATGGAGACGTAGTATCGGATATATTGCATCTCGTCCCGCAGCCTGACGAGATCGCTATCGGCCCGAAGCGAGTACCTTAACATCTGGCCCAGCCATTCCGTAACGTCGATGACTTCGTCGCTGCGTTGTTGCGCGGACAAGCTGCCGATCGCTTCCAGGGTGTTATATAGAAAGTGCGGGTTAATCTGCATAAGCAGCGCCTTGTATTCCGCATCCTTGCGCCGCATATTGGACTGAAATTCGGTTTCGATCAGAAACCTCAGCCTTTGGACCATGTTACGGAACACCTTGACGACATAACCGACTTCGTTGCGGGGAATCGGCATCTTCGCAAGAGCCTCGTCCTCGAGCCGGCCGAAGTCGCCCCGTTCCACGAGTCTCATGGAGGCCGCCAGCCGCGTAAGCGCCGGGCGATGCCGGACGACAACCAGAACGCGGCAACGATCGTGAGCAACAGCAGCAGCGCCCCGACCGCAGCATCGTCTGCTGGACCCGCTTCATTTTCTCGAACAGCTCGTATTCCTTAACTTCGCCGATTAACATCCAATTCGCGCTTTTGATTTTGCGATAGAGGATCCGGTGTTCCTCCCCATCGTGCGCTACGGTCAGCTTCCCGCCGGAGTGCTTATCCTCGCGGATAACGGGCATCTCCTTCAGGAACCCGGACATGCCTTCGTCTATTTGCTGGTTCAATACCGGACGTCCGTCCATGTTTACCAAATATACGCGGCCCGTCTCTCCGAATTTGATCTTGTCGAGCGATGTCTGGATCTGCGAGGTTTCCACGTTCAGCTTCAATACGCCGATGTTGCGGAACGAGCTTAATTGCACGAGATTGTAGAGGAGACTGTTCATGCTTTCCTTCTGGAGATAGTTCGGTTGATAGGGGTCGACGTGGGCGGGCACCCAGCGGATTTCGTCCCGCTTGAACGTGGCGTACCAGTCGCTGGCGAGAAATGCCGGATCGTCGAACACTTGGTCGCGTATGCCGACGGCCGTTCCGTTCTCGTTGAATAGCGTAATGGAAGAGATAGAGGAGTGGTTAAGCGCGATGGAAGACAGAAACTTGCGGATTTCGGCGTCGGCCGTGATCCGTTTCTCCTGAGGAAGGCTCCTGTCCAGTTGGACGGTGATCCATTGCTGCGTCACTTCGTTGCTGAGTACCTGGTTAGCCACGTCCTCGACCTGCGTCGTCAGCGTGTTCACGAACGAAGCGTATTGGTCCATCGTCTGCGACGTCGATTCCTCGATGGACGTTCCGATGACGGAGTTCGATGCTTGCGTGAACACGGCGACCATCGTAATGAACGGGACGATGAGCAGGACGATGAACGTGACGGACAAACGGGTTCTGAGCGAGTAGAACATAAGGAGCCCCCTCCATATAAGGAAAACCCCCTCCGGACGGAGCCTGAAAGGGGGTGTTGCGGATCGGTTGACGCAGACGCGGCGCGGGCGTAGCGTTCGTTGCTAGGCGTGCTCCGCGCGAGACTTTCCTCTCTACTTTATCAGCAATCCGAAGGGGATGGAATTCAATTTTTTCGGGGACGGACATGCGAATTGTTCAGGCAAGAGATTCATGGCGAACGTCGGTTTATCGCGGCTCAATACTTCCGGTTCGCCGCTTCCCTCTCCGCCATCTCTTCCGTAAAGACGCTCTCCGGCGTCACGATACGTTTCGGCAACGTTCTGCCGGCTATCAATTCTTTAACCGCCTGCATTAGATTCGGTCCTAGCAGCGGATTGCATTCGACTACGCAATTGATCTTGCCTTCCGCCATCATCTCGAACGCTTTGCGGGTTCCGTCGACGGAAATGATAATGATATCTTTGCCGGGAACGAGCCCGTATTCTTCGATAGCCTCGATTGCCCCAAGCGCCATGTCGTCGTTATGGGCGAACAGCACGCGAATGTCGCGTCCTTTGTCCTCCAAGAACGATTTCATGACCTCCTTGCCTTCCTTCTGCGTGAAGTTCGCGTATTCGCTTTTTAGAATTTTGAAATCTTCCCGTTTGGCCATAATTTCGCGAAAGCCTTTGCCTCGTTCGATAGAAGGCGATGAGCCTTCCGTTCCTTTAAGCTCGACGATGCCGATAGAGCCGACCTCGTCGCGCATTTTATCCAATAAGTATTTGCCGGCCTTTCGTCCTTCCTCCGTGAAGTCCGAGCCTATAAACGTGACATACAGAGACGGGTCGTTAACGTCTACCGAACGATCCGATAGAATAAGCGGGATGCCCGCTTGCTTCGCTTCTTTCATGATCGGTTCCCAGCCCGATTGGACGACCGGAGCTATCGCGATGACGTCGACCTTCTGTTCGATAAATCCTCGGATGGCTTCGATCTGCTTTTCCTGGGACTGCTCCGCGTTATCGAACAGCAGCTTGATTCCCGCTTCCTTCGCGGCCTCCTGTATCGACTCCGTATTCGCCAGCCGCCAATCGCTCTCCGAGCCCAGCTGGGAAAATCCAAGCGTAATGTCCTGCCGGGAAGAAACGGGAATTTCCCCTATAATGTCCTGTCCCGCGATCGTCTCCGTCGGTACGGGAGGCTGCGGCGTCACGGAAGAGGACGAAGAACTGCACCCCGCGAGAAGCAGAACAACCATAACGGCTATGATCCCCCGCAAGCTCTTAATGCCGAATTTCATTTTGCCGGCCCCCATTACACATGCTTATCCAAGGCATTTACGTGCGTTCATTATACCAAAAAGCTCGACATTTGTTGCTCTAATCTGGCGGACACCCTCTTCAAGTCTTCCGATACCTGCACGAGCTCGAGCCCGATATCCTTCTGGGCGTTCGTAAGCGCCGCGACTTGATCTGCCGAAGCCGATGCTTCCTCGGATACGGCCGACACTTCTTCGATCGATTCCCGAATCGTATGATGGCTTCGATGAAGCTGCACCAGCGATACGCTTACTTCATCCAGCCGGGCTTTCAGCTGCTCCATCATCTCGCGAACGCTGCGGAACAATCGGTGAACCGAGCCCACTCCTTCCGTCATTTCCCGGAAGAAAGGTTCCGTTTCCCGCATCGTGCCGACGGAGGAGTCAACCTCGGAGCGAATATTCATAGCTAATTGTTCTACTTGGCCGATAGAAGCATGGGACTGCTCGGCCACCCGCCTGATTTCGTCCGCGATCGCCTTCATCCCTCCGGCTTGCCCTTCTCTCGAAGCTTCGATCGCCGCATTAAGCGATAGTATCGTCGTCTGCTTCGCCATTTGCGTGATCAGCTTCAGAATTCCTTGAATGGAAGCCGCGCTGTCGGATAAACCGTTTACCCGATCCGCCAGCGAGCGGAAATGCCGATCGGTCTCCCGAGTCTTGACGAGCAGCCCTTCCACGATCGCTCCGCCTTCGTTGCAAAGCTCGTCGACGACGCGGGTCGCTCCCTCCATTTTTTCATGCAACTCTCTCGCATCGCCCATTCGGATCCCCATCATGCCGACGTTGTCGCCGCTCTGTTCGGCATTGGTGGCGAGCCCCGCCGCTCCTTGCGCGATTTGCGCGGCTGCCCAATGGATTTCGTGCGCGGAATTCGCCGTCCGCTGGGCGGCATTAGCC
This sequence comes from Cohnella cholangitidis, assembly GCF_014107495.1. GTDB lineage: Bacteria > Bacillota > Bacilli > Paenibacillales > Paenibacillaceae > Cohnella > Cohnella cholangitidis. The sequence continues at coordinate 4,327,762 of NZ_CP041969.1, read as the reverse complement.
ATCTGGAGGCTGGAGCCCGCAACTTCGTCTACCGATCTGCGGGCATTAGATACCAACGTTCCGATCTGCTCCGACATTTGATTATAAGCAACCGACACATCCCCGATCTCGTCCCGTCTATTGGTCGCCATTCTTCCTCGCAAGTCTCCGTCGGCCGCCCTGCGCATCAACAGCTTCAATTGTCCGAGCGGCTTCGAGATCATTCGGACGAGCCATATGCCGACAAGAACGGCGACGACTACGCTTGCCGCAATGACGACGAACGTCAAATCGCGAATGCGGTCGGCCGCGCTCGTCAGTTCGCTTAAGGGGACGAAACCCGCTAGAATCCATCCCGTAACGGATGAAGTCCGATAAGCGACTAATCGTTTATCCGCCCCGACGTAGCTTCGGGTGTCCGATACGGCACCTCCGGCACCCGAGAGGTCAAGCCGTTGCCCGGAACTCCCGTCGGTTGAAACGGGCCGCCCCGTACCGTCGTAGATCGCGACCGCCGATTGTTCGCCGAGTTTGACGCCTTGAATCATCTCCTGCAGCACGGTCGACTCGATCTGAACGAGCAGCACGAAATCGTTCGAGCCGATATTTTTCTTGCCTAGAAGTTTCCCGTACGCGAATAACGGCTTGGGCGAGTTGCCCAGATAACCTTGATCTTCGATGGGCAACCAAACGGGTTTGCCTTCGGAGCCCCGGATGCTGCGCATCCAATCGGCCTCCGCGTCCGGATTTGCCGCCTGCCTATCCGTGCTCATCATCGGCACCGGGTCTACGAGCGGGACCAACGTAATGTCGCGAATGCGCGGCTCGGATAACTTGATCTGATCCAGCAGCCCCAGTACGCCGGCCATTCGGCTATTTAGTTCCTCCTCGCGCATCCGGCCCGCGTTGGCGAATTGAAAGAGCTGCTCTTGGAACTCGCTGTTGCCCACGATCTGATTGGCCGCATCGAGGAAAAATCGCAGCTTCATATCCAGCTTCTCGCCGGTGAGCGATATCGTCTGCATGGAGCCCGTCTTCGCTTGGTCGACGATCGCCGATTGCGCGGTGAAATAAGAAAACAAGCCCAATGTCGCGGACAATAGGCCGACGATGACGAAGAGAACTGCAAACAGCTTAGTGCCGATTGATCGCATCCGGATATGCTCCCTCGCAAGTAGAATAAGACAGTCTCTCTACGTTTTGACCGTCGAACGGCGCACGCTTAGCACTCTTTGGAGCACGATGAAAATAAACAGCAGCAGCCCGATGACGATCTTGGTCCACCAAGAGCTGAGAGTCCCTTCAAAGCTAATGATCGTCTGGATAACGCCATAGATCATAACCCCGAAGAACGAGCCGAAGATATAACCTACGCCCCCCGTCAGCAGAGTGCCTCCGATAACGACGGAAGCGATCGCGTCCAGCTCCGTCCCGACCGCGTGTAGTCCGTAACCGGACAACATATAGAACGTATACACGACGCCTGCAAGCGAGGAACAGAAACCGCTCGCGACGTAAACTCCGATTTTGGTCCTTGCTACGGGAAGTCCCATAAGCAGCGCCGATTGCTCGCTTCCCCCAAGCGCGTAGACGTTGCGTCCGAACCGGGTGTAATGCGCGACGAATATCGCGACTAGAACGACGATCAACGCGATGATGACGTTAATCGACACGAAGCTTCCGCCCGGCAGCACGACCTTCGTCTGCGCGACCTTCGTATAGAAGGAATCGTCGATCGTAATGGTGTTAAGGCTGATCATATAGCATAGCCCCCGGGCCAGAAACATTCCCGCAAGCGTAACGATAAAGGGTTGAACCTTAAAATAGTGGATGATCGCGCCCATGGCCCAGCCGAATACGCACCCTATGGCTAGCACGAGAGGAATGACGACGATAGGCGGCATCCCGTGCTCCTGAATGAGGCTCGCGGAGATCATCGTCGTCAGCGCGATCATGGAACCGACCGATAGATCGATGCCGCCGGAGACGATAACGAAAGTCATGCCGACCGCGACGATCAGCAAAAACGCATTGTCGATCAACAGGTTCAATACGACCTGCATGGAGAAAAATCCGGTATATCGGAACGAACCGGCAGCCAGCATGACCGCGAACAAGGCAACGGTAACCAGAATGGGAACGAATTTGCGGTTAAGCATGCCGGGTCACCTCTTTCTCGCCGGGGTAATGGCGCGTCTGCCAACGCCTTACGATGGCTTTGCGGAAAGCTTCGGATTGGATCAGGCATACCGTCAGGACGACGAACGCTTTTACGACGAGCGTAATTTCCGGGGCGATCCCTACGGAATAAATCGTCGTGGACAACGTCTGGATCATCAGCGCTCCGACGAGCGTGCCGGACAAGTAGAACCGGCCTCCGTTCAGCGAAGTCCCCCCGATGACCACGGCAAGGATAGCGTCCAGTTCGTACCATAATCCGGCGTTGTTCCCGTCGGCGCTGGATACGTTGGAGCTAAGCAGCAAGCCCGCGATTCCGGCGCATAATCCGCAGAACATGTACACGGATACGACGACGAATCTCGAGCGTATGCCGGCCAATCGGCTCGCATGGGGATTGGTCCCTACCGATTCGATGAATAGGCCTAAGGCGGTTTTCCTAGTTAACAGGGAAGCGACGACGAACACGGCCGCAACGATGAAAATGGAGAACGGCAACGTCGCCAAAGAGCCCGCGCCGATGAATTCGTACTTTGAGCTGGAAAGAGTAATAATTTGCCCGTCCGTAATCAATTGGGCGATTCCCCGGCCGGCCACCATCAGAATCAAGGTCGCGATAATCGGCTGGATGCCTGCTCCGGTTACGAGCAGCCCGTTCCACAACCCCAGAATCACGGATAACCCTAAAGCGAACCCTATAGCCATGAGCACCAGGCCCAGCGAATTCTGGTCCTCTCCTTTGCTAATGGTCAGGCAAGACATGGCCCCGGCGATCGCGACGACGGAGCCGACGGATAAGTCGATTCCTTTCGTGGCGATGACCAGCGTCATCCCCACGGCTACGAGAATAAGCGGAGCCCCGAAGTTCAGAATATCGATCAAGTTACCGTATAGATGCCCGCCTTGCATTCTAATCGTGAAAAAATCGGGAGAATAGAAAAGATTAAATAAAAGCAGCGCTCCCAGCATGGCGAGCGGCCAAAATAAGTGATGCTTCATCATTCGGTTCACAGTGCCCTCAACCTCCCGCGATGGCCTGCATCACATGATGCGGGCTGATGTCTTGACCTTCGATTTCCTTCACCAACCTGCGGTCCCTTAATACGGCGATCCTGCCGCTTACTCTAAGCACTTCCTCCAACTCGGACGAAATAAACAGGACGGACATTCCTTGCTGGGATAACGATAAGACGAGCTTCTGGATTTCGGCCTTCGCCCCGACATCGATGCCGCGCGTAGGTTCGTCCAGTATGAGCAGCTTCGGCTGCGTCAGAAGCCAACGGGCCAGAATTACTTTCTGTTGGTTGCCGCCGCTTAAATTTTTCACGAGATGCTCGGGGTTCGGAGGATTGATGTTTAACGCCTTGATATATTGGTCCGCAATCTCATCCTGCCGCTTGCGGGGGATCGTCCTGAGCCATCCCCGGGACGCTTGCATCGCCAAGACGATATTCTCGCGTACGGACAAATCGTCGATGATGCCTTCCGTTTTCCGGTTCTCGGGACAGAATCCGATTCCCTGAGAGATGGCATCCCGCGGAGAACGAACAGCGTCCGCCCCGGCCAGCTTCAGCTTGCCGTGATCGGCCCGATCCGCCCCGAAGAACAAGCGGGCGATCTCCGTTCGGCCGGAACCGAGAAGTCCGGCCAATCCCACGACCTCGCCGCGGCGAATGCCCAGGTCGAACGGTTCTATCGCCCCTTTGCGTCCAAGGCCCGAAGCTTCGATCCAGACGTCGTCTGAAACCGCATGTTCCGCGTCAAGCGACTTTGGGAGCTCCTCGAGCATATGCAGCTCTTTGCCGATCATCCGGGAGACAAGCTCGATTCTCGGCAGCTCTTCCGCCATGTGCTCCCCAATGAACTCCCCGTTGCGAAGAATCGTAATGCGATCGGAAATTTCATATACCTGATCCAAGAAGTGCGTCACGAACAGGATCGCTAGCCCTTCGCTCTTCAACTTGCGCATGATGGCGAACAATTGCCGAACTTCATTCCGGTCGAGACTCGACGTCGGTTCGTCTAGAATGAGCACCTTAGCGGAGATGCTCAAGGCGCGCGCGATGGCTACGAGCTGCTGGATGGCTACCGAATACGATTGCAGCGGCTGAGAGACATCGATGTCAAGATGAAGCCGTTCCGCCAGAAGCGCGGCGGCGTTCTTGTTCATTTCCTTCCATTGGATGAATCCGAGCTTCCGCGGTTCGCGGCCGATATAAATATTTTCCGCCACCGTCAGATTCGGACATAAATTGACCTCTTGGTAGACGGTGCTTATCCCAACGGCTTGGGCATCCTGCGGGCTATGGGGAGCAATCGGTTTGCCGTCTAGCACGACCTTCCCCTCGTCCACGGAGTAAACCCCCGTTAACGTTTTGATCAACGTCGATTTGCCCGCTCCGTTCTCGCCCATCAAGGCGTGCACTTCGCCGGTGAACAACCGGAAATCGACGCCTTTCAACGCGCGCACGCCGGGAAAGCTTTTAACGATTCCGTTCATTTGCAGAACCGGCTGTCCTTCGTTCATGTTCCTCTCTTCCATTTGAACATCCTCTCCTCCTTTAAGAGAAAAAGCCGCTCCGACTCGATACATCGGAAGCGGAGCGGCCTCATCTACTGGCATGCGGACTTGCGACTGAACGATTAGTATTTGCGGTTCGGAAGCGCCTCTTTGGCTTGTTCCGAAGTAAACGTCGTCTCTTCGGTCACGATGCGTTGCGGAATTTCCTTGTTGGCAAGAACATCGTTAACCGCCTGCATTAACTGAGGTCCAAGAAGCGGATTACACTCTACGATAAAATTGATTTTGCCTTCGCTGGCGGCGGTCATGCCGTCTTTAACCGCGTCGACGGAAATGATGACGATGTCTTTGCCCGGTACAAGACCGGCCGCTTCGATCGCTTGAATCGCGCCGAGAGCCATATCGTCGTTGTGGGCGTACAGCACGTCGATGTCTTTGTGCGCTTTCAGGAACGCTTGCATAACCTCTTTCCCTTTGGCGCGAGTGAAATCGCCGGTCTGGGAAGCGATCACTTTCAGCTTGGCGTTGGATTTGATGATTTCCTCGAAGCCGGCTTTGCGGTCGTTCGCCGGAGCGGATCCCGTAGTTCCTTGCAATTCGACGATATTGACGTCCTCTTGGGAGTCTTTGTACTGATCGACTACCCATTGTCCCGCTTTGCGGCCCTCTTCGACGAAGTCGGAGCCGATGAACGTTTTGTAGAAGGACGTATCTTTGGAATCCACCGAACGGTCCGTCAGAATAACCGGGATGCCCGCGTCTTTAGCTTCCTTCAGTACCGTGTCCCATCCCGACTCGACCACCGGGGAGAACGCGATCACGTCAACCTTCTGTTGGATATAAGAACGAATCGCTTTGATTTGGTTTTCTTGCTTCTGTTGCGCATCGGAGAATTTCAGATCGAAGCCGGCCTCCGCCGCGGATTCCTTGATGGAATTCGTGTTTGCCGTTCTCCAACCGCTTTCCGCGCCAACTTGCGCGAAGCCGAGAACGACTTTCTTATCCGAGGCTGCGGGAGCGGATTCGCTTGCGCTCTCGGAAGCCGGCGCCGAGCTTTCGGCGGCTGGCGCTGCCGAGCTTTCCGCCGGCGACGGGCTGGCATTGCCTCCGTTATTGTTGTTGCCGCCGCAAGCGGAGACAACGACCATAAGAGCGACCAGGGCAAGCGATACGCCCCACTTCTTAAACTTTTTCATCTGTAACTTCCTCCCCATAGGTTCACCGTTTTTGTTGGCGTGAGCTCATTATAAAGCGCTTCCAGAGGGCGATTATACGGACGATCGCAGCCGTTTTTTGCGTTTTTATGGGAACTTCGGGGAACCCGGAATCGTTTTATTGTGTTTTTTTATTCAAAAGTTGGAGATAACCATCACGTTCGCGTAAGGGAGCCCACGAAATGAACGATTTTTGCTATAGTTAGTAGAAAAGGGACCGCGTCTCTCCGCGAACGCCACAACTCAGGAAGGAACGCTGCGGAATGCCTTTCTTTCGAAAGATTACCTCCAGCTTGCGTGCCAAGCTGCTGACCATGTTCGTCATTCTAACGTCGATTCCGCTCATCGCGGTCGGTCTCGTCTCCTATCAGAAATCGTTCGACACCGTCTCCGGCCATAGCAAAGCCGCCACGATGCTCGTCGCGGATCGGCTTGCTCTGGACATCGACGTCTTGTTTCAAGATACGGGCCGTCTGCTCGAGCTGGAGAAAAATCCTCAAGTGCTCCGTTTCCTGTTCTCTCAAAGCGAAACCTACGAAGACGCTAAGTTTATCTTGAAGACGTTCGATCTATACCGACAGACTTACAAATATGAAAGCGTGCTCAATATGACGATGATCAACTTGTACGGCAGGGGCATCAGCGAAAGGAAAGGCGTCTTCCAACTGGATTACAATCCGCTGAGAAACCCGCACTTCGCGCAGTTGATGTCCGAACCGAACGAAGTGCTGAATATACCGCCTACGAAATCGTCCGATTGGGACCGGCTGGACGGCTTCCGTTACCCGGACCGCAACGTCATTACGATCATGGCGACCGTCAAACAGCAAATCACGCACGAGGTCGTCGGCTTCATCGTCATAGACTTGGATGATTCGGTCGTGGAGCGGTTCTCGAGCAACGTGAAGATCGGCAAGACGGGACTGTTCTACGTCGCGGACGACAAAGGCGTCCCGATCTTTACGCCTTCGGCGCCAGCCGAGTCCGAAAGCCCCTTCCGGCCGGTTAACCTGAGCGAACGCGCCGGCATGCCGCGAGACAGTTTCGTAGACTCTACCGCAAATCCTTCGCAATTCGTCGTGTTTGCCACATCGCAAGCTACAGGGTGGAAAATCGTAGGCAGCGCGCCGCTGGAAGAAATCGTCGAGGACGCCAATCGAATCCGCCAGCTCATCATCGTCAGCGTCGTCTTAAGCATCGTCTTTACGATCACGCTCTACTTTTTTATCACTTCGCGTCTTACCCGGCCGATCCAGCTGCTCAAAAGCAAGATGCGGCAAGCCGCCTCCGGTTATCTGGACGCCAAGGTGAAGCCTTCGGGGCAGGATGAGATCGCCGATCTCGGTACCAGCTTCAATACGATGATCGAGAAAATCAAAATGCTGCTCGAACAGAGCATCCGCGAGCAGGAGCATATTCAGAAAGCGGAGCTGCGAACGCTGCAAGCCCAGATCAACCCGCACTTCCTCTATAACACGCTCGACTCCATCGTTTGGATGGCCGAAGCCGGCAAGAACGAGCAAGTAATCCAGCTTGTGCAGGCGCTATCCCGATTTTTCCGGATCAGCTTGAACAAGGGCCGCGATTGGATCTCCATCAAAATCGAGCTTGATCACGTGCAAAACTATTTAATCATCCAGAAAATGCGATACCGCGATATTCTCGATTACGAAGTCAACGTCAGCCCGGAGCTTCAGGTGTATCCGATTCTGAAGATGACGCTGCAGCCTCTCGTCGAGAACGCTTTGTACCACGGCATCAAAAACAAGCGGGGCAAAGGCTTAATCCGTATCGGCGCTTACGTCGACCAGGTCCAGGATATCGTCTTGTTCGTCGAAGACAACGGAATCGGAATGAATTCCGAACGTTTGGACGCGGTGCGCGCGCAGCTCGACCAGCCTCGCGAAATGCTGCCGGACGAGGCGGATATCGAAGACGGGAAAAACGGCGGGTTCGGCTTGCAGAACGTGCATCAACGATTGCGGCTGTATTTCGGCGAACGTTACGGGCTTCGAATCGACAGCGAGGAACATAAGGGCACCTGCATTTACGTCCGAATACCTAAGAAATAAGGGGGTTAATCGGTGAAAAAGGTCATGCTGGTCGACGACGAAATCGTCATTAGAGAAAATATAAGAGTGTGCATCGACTGGGAAAAGGAAGGGTTCGTCTACTGCGGGGACGCGCCGGACGGCGAAGTCGCGCTCCCTCTGATCGAGAAGTGGATGCCGGATATCCTGATCACCGACATTAAGATGCCGTTCATGAACGGGCTCGAGCTCAGCTCCATCGTCCGTCAGCGGCTGCCCGATACGAAGATCATCATCTTAAGCGGGCACGACGAGTTCAGCTATGCCCGCTCCGCCCTGCAGATCGGCGTGGAAGAATACTGCTTGAAGCCGGTTCATTCGGTCGACTTGATCAAGCTGCTCCATTCCGTAGGCGACAAGATCGACCATGAACGACGGATGAAAGAGCGCAAGGCATACACGCGGGAGAAGCTGTTCGGCGACTTGTGCGGAGGGCTGATCTCGACGACCGAAGCCGTGGAAGCGGCGGGGGCTCTATCCTTGAACGTAATTGCGGCCCGCTATGCCGTCCTTATCTGCGACCTCAGATGCTCCGATCAATCCGCATATACCGATGCGGCAACCATCGTGCAGGCGGAAAGGATCATCGACGACAAGCTAGCGAACGTCATTGCCAGCTGGAGCTTCAAGCGAAGCCGGACGGAGAAGGTCTGGATCATGCACGGAGATTCCGCTTCAGACTTGACCGCAACCCTTGATCAACTGCGCAACAAACTTGTCCCTCAGCTGGAGAACGAGCTTCAAGGCGCGGTTACGTTCGGAATCGGGAGCGTTCAGGATCGATTGCAGGGCATTCACGTCTCCTTCTTGGAAGCGGAAGAAGACCGCAACCTCCACCGGCTGTCGAAAATCAATCGGAACGAGCTGTGGAGCGCGGCCGGCCGAACAACCGGCGCAACCGCGTACTTGGACCGGGGGAGCTTCATCGAGTTTCTGAAGATCGGAACCCCCGCCCAGCTCGACGATTTCGTGCGCGGCTTCGCCGGCTGTCTAACGGGAGTGGACTGGAAATCGTCCATGTACGGCTATTACTTGCTAAATGAATTAATGCTGGAATCGCTTCAAGAAGCGAAAAGCGTATTCCGCGCCTCCGAAAATTCGGACGCCTTGGTTGCCGACTTGCAGGGGGTAATCCGCAAAATCGCAAGCTGGGAGGAATGCTGCCGTTTCTTAACGGATCTATTGGAGAAGCTGTGGGCGTGGAGAGCCGATGCGGCTAGCAAGTATGCGGATATCATCGCCAAGGTAAAAAGATTTATTCAGCAGCAATACGTCAACGACCGGCTGTCTCTGCAGGACGCGGCCGAGCACGTTCGGGTCAGTCCTAGCCACTTAAGCAAAGTGTTCAGCCAGGAAACCGACCAAACCTTCATCGAATATTTGACGCAAACCCGGATTCGCAAAGCGATGGAGCTGTTGCAAGCGACGAACGACAAGTCCTACGAAATCGCCTATCGGGTCGGCTATAACGACGCGCATTACTTTTCCAACCTGTTCAAGAAAATGACGGGAATGACGACGCGGGAATTTAGACGGCAAGGGATGCCCGGAGGCCGATCCGCGGAAGGAGAGTATCATGACAGCCCAGAGCGCTTGGCGTAACCGATTACTCCGCTTTCTTCTGCCGGTTGCTCTCTTGTCGGTTATCTTATCGGGATGCGCCAACGATGCGGATTCGGTCTCGCCTCCCCCATCGACTACGCCTCCCATCGTAACGAGTGCCGCAACGGCGTATACGTTCGGGATCATCTATCCGATGACGCATCCGTTCTACGAAACGATAACCCGCACGGCCGAAAAGGCGGCAGCCGAATCGAACGTCAGGCTTGTCGTCAAAGCTCCGGGAGAATCGAACTTGGAGCAGCAAATCCGCATGATGGAGACGATGATCCGCCAACAAGTAGACGGGATCGCCATCGACCCGATCGACGCGAACGCGCTCGCCCCCATCATCGATAAAGCGGTTAACGGCGGGATACCCGTCATCTGCTTCGAATCGGATTCGCCCGCAAGCAAACGCCTAACGTATATCGGAACGAACAACCTGGAATCGGGGCGCAGAATGGGAGAATCTCTGGATAAGCTGCTCGACGGGAGCGGCATGGTGCTGGTGGAAACCGGAACGCGCCGGACGCTCAGCATGGACCAGCGGCTGGAGGGAATGCTTACCTATCTCAACAATAGAACGAAAATACAAGTATTGGAGGTTCGCTATAACGAAGGGAGCGAGAGCCGCGCGTTAAGGGATCTCGAGGAAATGATCGACGCCCATCCTCATTTCGACGCCTTCGTCGGACTCGACTTCGTATCCGGTTCCGCTTCCATTCTCGTATGGAAAGCCAAAGGCTTGGCGCGTTACGCCTTTACCTTCGGGCTTACTCCGGAAATCCAAGAGGCGATCCGCAACGGCCAGTTAACGTCGGTATTATCGCAACACGAGGAAGAATGGGGAACCCGAATCGTCGAGCGGCTGGTGGACGCCGCCGAAGGACGGCAACTTCCCCCGTTCGACGATACGGGGCTCGTGGAAGTGTCGGGCGCGGGCGATCCATAAAGTGGTACCGCTTTCTCTTTTGTAATGGAACCGTAATCTCTCTTTCATCTTCTCTTCATCTAAGGGGGTTACAATACAAACATGACCCCCCTTTTCAATAATATATACCTTGAGGCTTGCGGCTCCGTTGCCGTAAGCCTACTTTTTTTGGCCTGTTCAAATCAACCACAGGATCGGAATGCACAATATCGGAGTAATGATGCTAGACAACCCCATCGCAAAGCCGCTAACCCCTCCTTGAACCTCCGAATCCCTTAGAAGCCGGGCCGTCCCGATGCCATGCGAAGCCGTCCCCATCGCCGTACCGATCGCGATGTCTCCGCGCACTTTGATCATACGGAGCAAAAGCGGACCAAGCATACTGCCCAACAATCCGGTCAGAACGGCGAATACGCCTCCGAACTCGGGAGATCCGCCTAACTGACGCGAGAGCTCGATAGCGATCGGCGAGGTCGTGGATTTCGGCAGCATCGACAATAGCGTATCGCGACTCCCTTCTAACGCCCAAGCTAAGATCGCTACGGACAATAATCCGCTAACGGAACCTATCGTTACGCCGATAACGACCGTTCGAACGTTTCCCTTCAATTTCTGCGCGGATTTATACAGGGGCACGGCGAGAGCAACGGCAACGGGACCGAGGAAAAATGTAACGATATCCCCGCCGACCTTATAGTCCCGATAAGGAATCCCGCAGGCAAGCAGGAACGTAATGACTCCTCCCGAAGTAACGAACAAAGGGTGAACCCATCTCTTCCATTGATTCAACAGTTGGGCAGCCGCATAGAAAACGACGGTAAGGGCGATTCCGAACAATGGCGTGCTAACCGTCTCTTCGAGCATTGTTCCGTCGTTCCCCCTTTCCCGCTAGCTTAGTTATCGTCCAGCCCGTGACGAGAAGCACGCATAGCGTACTCCCGATCAAGCTGAACGAGATCGCGATCCATTCGTCCCCGATCCTGGAGAAGAAGATCATGACTCCGACAATCGTAGGGGCAAAAAACACCATCATATGCTTGAGCAGAAACTCCGCGGGCTGTTCGATCCACTCCGGCTTCACCCATCCTCGAAACAACGAAAGAACAAGAAGAATTAATCCAATTACGCTCGGAGGAAGCGGGAAGCGAAGAAAGTGGTGAACCATGTAACCGATAAATTCAAAGCCGAGCAGAATAGCCAGCCCTAACACGTGTCCTCACCTCTCATCCTGTCATGCGGAAAAAAGCGATTGCCCCCCGCATAAGCCGGGCAGTCAATCGCTCTAGGTTAGCTTTGTATAATCCTATTGTTTCTTGCCATGCTCACCCTTCCAATCGGCTAGGCTTACGTATTTCCTAATGTCGTGATCAAGGGATACGATCCGTTCCCGATCCGCTTCCGATATCGGCAAGAGCGGCATTCTCGGACCGCCGCAGTCCAATCCCCGCAGCTTCAAGATCGCCTTGCAAGCGCCGTACAACGATGGAAAGGAGAGCAGTCGCTTGATCAAATCGTTCACGATAAACTGCCATTCTAGGGCTTGCTCCATGCGACCTTCCCGGAAGCAGCGTTCGATCTTCAGGAACAATTCCGGCATTACTCCGTAAGTGCCGCCGATTCCGCCGTCCGCGCCGATGCTCCTGCCGGCCAAATACTGCTCGTCGGGACCGTTCAGGACAAGGAAATCTTCGCCGCCGACCGCCTTGGATTGCTGCAGTTCGAACGTACTCTCCGCTGAAATTTTCACGCCGATGACTTTATCCTGCGCCGCCATCTTGGCCATTAGCGCCGTCGAAAGCTGAAACCCCGTCGTCTGGGGAATATGATAGATAATGAACGGAAGAGACGTACTGTCGACGATCGCTTGCCAATGCGCTTCGACGCTCCGAGCGGACAGCCGGTAATAAATCGCCGGAACGGCCGATACCGCATGGGCTCCGACCTGCTCGGCATGTTTGGCTAGCTCGATGCAATCCCGGGTAGACGGCGCGCCGATATGAGCAACGATCGTAAGCTCGTTTCCGACCTCGTCCACGACCGCTTCCAACGTTCGTTTGCGTTCCTCCACCGATTGCAGCATGCCTTCGCCGGTGCTTCCCCCGACGTAGAGGCCGTTAACGCCAATGTCGGCATAATGCCTAGCCAGCTTCCGCGCCGCTTCCTTGCTGACTTCCCCATGCTCGTCATAGCAAGAGTACATGGCTACGGTTATTCCTTTGAAGCGATCGATCGGATAAGTCCTCGATTCCATGCCGTTCAACCTCCGGTTGTCATCCTTTAACCGCACCCATCGTGATTCCTTGCGTAAACGCCTTTTGGAATAAAATAAAGATCGCGATCATCGGTAGGGAGGCGATCGCCGCTCCCGCCATCAAGACGCCGTAAGGCGTCGTATACTCCCCTTGAAGCGTTGCCACGCCAAGCGGCAGCGTCATCATGGATGTCGACCGGGTAATAATCAACTGGCTGAAGTAATCGTTCCACCCGCCGACGAACGTAAAGATGGCTAGAGCGCCGATCGCCGGCTTAAGCAACGGCAAGATGATCTTATAGAACATTCGGATTTCCGTGCACCCGTCGATCTTGGCGGCTTCCATCAGCTCGCTCGGAATCGTCTGGGCAAACTGCTTCATGAGGAACACGCCGAACGGCCAGCCGATAGCCGGAAGAATTAACCCTTGATAAGAGTTGATCCAGCCGAAATCGGCCAACATCGTAAACAGCGGTACAAGAATGACTTGTTTGGGCAGCGCCATCGCGGAGACGAACAGAATGAAGATCGCTTGCCGTCCCGGAAAGGATTTCTTGGCGAGCACGTAACCCGCCATCGAAGCGACGATACAGACGCCCACCATCTCTCCCGCGGCGACGAAGAAGCTATTGAAGGTCCAACGCATGACCGGATTTTTGAACAGATCGATAAAGTTCTGGAAGGTCGGCTCTAAAGGGATCCATTGGGGAGGATAAGCCACCGCGACCGTCTGAACCTTGAACGCGCCTGTAATGATCCAATAAAACGGAAAAATAAAAAACAAGGCCGAAATCGCCAATAACGTATTAGACAGGATACCGGACAACGTCAAATCGCGTCGCCCTATCGCTTTGCTAATCATGCTGCCGCCCCCTAGTACTCAACGTCGCTACCTAAATATTTGAATTGGATAAAGGAAATGATCCCGATTACGGCCGCTAGCATAATGCCCATCGCCGATGCGATGCCGAAATGCCCTAATTTGAACGCTTGCTCGTATACGCCGTACATGACGGTCGAAGTGCTGTACATCGGCCCGCCCGAAGTAAGCAATTGAATGATCGCAAAGCATTGAAACGTATTGATCGTAGTAATGACGATAATATATAAATTCGTTGGCATCAGCATCGGCCAAATGATTTTCCGGAAAATTTGCCACGGCGTCGCTTGATCGATCTGAGCAGCCTCGATATAGGAAGCCGGGATGTTCCCTAGCGAAGCCACGTAGAGAATGATCGGCTGACCGACCGAAGTCGTAATCAGAACCGCTATAATCGCCAGCAAAGCCGTACGGGTATCGCCTAGCCAAGCCATCGGCTCCGCTCCGAACAACCCGGTCACGTAGTTCAACAGGCCATAGTTCGATGATAGATCGAAGCCCACACGACGGTAATACTGACGACGGAGGATACGGCAGGCAAATAAAACACGCCTCTGAAAAACGACCGATTGAATTCCTTCTTCTTGTAGATGTTCATCGCAACGAAGATAGAGAAGATAATGACCGCGGGAACCGTAATCAATACGAGAAGCATCGTATTGCGCATCGATTTGAAAAATACGTCGTCCTGCAATAAATCCCGATAATTCTGAAGCCCGACGAAATCAAACCCTCGCAAGTCATAGTCGAAAAAACTGATGTATACGCCTTTGGCCATCGGATAAACGACGAATAACAAGAAAAACCCCAGTGCCGGCAATAGAAACAAGTAACTTGTCAACCAATCACGCCATGGTTTGCGTCTTGTCGATTTAAGCATTCTGAGCACCGTAGTTGACACTTCGAATCTCTCCCTCTCCCCTATTTACGGAAAGGAGCAGCGCGCCTTACGCTCGCCGCTCCTTTCCGTTCAAGGGTTTATTTCATTTTAGCTTTCGCGTCGGCAATCGCTTTGTTCGCCTTCTCGGCAAAAGCATCAAGCGCTTCTTTGCCCGTTGACGCGCCGAGCAACGCGCTTTGCAATTCGGGGAACCAGAAAGTGCGAATCTCGGCATACCCGTCGGCTACCGTCGGCGGGTCCGTAATGAACTTGCGGGCAAGCTCGGAGTACTTGTATTCCGAATCGTCGCCGTACAGCCCCGTGACGGAGTTGCGTACCGACAATCCGCCGGTTTGGATAATGTTTTTCTTGCCCCATACTTCGTCGTTCGCGATGAAATCGATCAGTTTCTTGGAAGCCGCGATTTTGTCGGCGTTATCGTTATTGAAGATGGCCATGCCTCCGACGTAAGGCTCAAGCTTCGGCTCGGAGCCGTCGAGCGTCGGGAAAGGCAACAATACTTCTTCGAACGGCACTTTTTTGTTAGGCACGTTCTGCGCTTTCAATACCGCAGAATAATTAAGCGTGAACGCCAGTTTTCCTTGCAGGAATAAATCGTTAACATCCGCTGCCGCGAGCGATGCGGCTCCCGATACGATCAGCTTGTCCTTCGACGCTTGAACGATCCAATCCAACGCTTTCGCGCCGTTCTCGGTATTAATGGCAACCTGGCTGTTATCCTCGTTCAAGAACCTGGACACGCCCAGGTTGGCGATATAAGCCCGCGTGCCTTGGTCTCCCGCTTGGCTCTTGGCGAAGAAGCCCGATGGGATGACGTCCGGAGCTTTCTCCTTGACCGCTTTTAACGCCGCCTCGTACTCGGCAAGAGTCCACGTGCGATCGGGTTTGTCTAACGGCAGCAAATCCAATGCGCCGATTTTCTCGAAAATCGTTTTATTTACGGCCATCAGGAAAGGCGCGGTATTGATCGGATACATGTACACTTGATCGCCTACCATGGACTGTTTCCAGAACGCATCCGAAATGTCTTTCTTCACTTCGTCCGTTATCATGTCGTTGAGCGGAGCGAGAAGATCCTTCTTGCCCCAATCGATAATCCGTCCTGGAGCGTCATAGATAACGTCCGGAGCCGAATTCGTCGCGATGGCTACGTTCAATTTCTCGGGTCCGCCATCGAAGGTGATCATCTCTAGATTGACTTTGATTTCCGGATATTTTTCGTTGAACGCCGCAATGATCTGTTTCTCGTATTTCCCTACTTCCCCATCCAGAGCCTGGTAGCTCGGGAAGTTCCACCATGTGATTTCCACCGGTTTTGCATTTTCTTTGGATGCTTCCGGCGATACCTCGGCCGAATTCGTTGCCGATGCCGTCGCCGGCGGAGCGGAACTCTTCGACTCATCGGCGTTGTTGCTGCCGCATGCCGCCAGTAACGCCATGACGAGTACCATACAGATAACCATTGCGAGCTTGCTTCTCAAAGCTGCCATTCTGTAACCCCCTATAGTAGTGTCGAAATGAGGAAATAAGCGTTTTCATTTCCTGACTTCAGCATAAATGCATCGGGTATTCGCGGAAAATCCCTCATCTTTTACATTCATGGTCCATTATTGACCTGTTGCCGCGAGCCCCCCATTCTTTCGGTTTCTATCGATTCAACATCAAGTATAATGAGTAAAGCCAGCAAACGTAGTCTTTATCTATTCAAACATCTAGGGGGAGTCGCATGTACAAGCTGATGATTGTCGAGGACGAACCCCTCATACGAGCAGGATTAAAACAATATTTCAATTGGCATGAGCTTGGCATAGAGTCGATCCTTGAAGCGGAGAACGGCAAAGACGGTATAGAAATCGCCCTGCGCGAACGCCCGGATCTGGTCATTACGGATATTCGCATGCCGGAGATCAACGGTCTCGAGATGATCGAACGGCTGCGCCCCGCGCTCCCGGATACGCTATTCCTTATCTTGACCGGATACAACGACTTTACCTATGCCCAGAAAGCCATACGGTTAGGCAATATACAGGCATACCTCCTCAAGCCTCTGCAATATGAGGAAAGCTTATCAACGATCGTCGAATCCATTAGAGTATTAAGCGCCAGGCAACAGGCGAACCGACAACGCTCGGAGCTTGAATCCGCCGCAAAAGAGAACTCCGTGCATAGAGGCGGCCAGATCGTGAAATCCATGCTGGATGATGACGGTTCGCTGCGGGAAGACGCGGTACTCCGGCAATTCGGACTAGACGGCAAGATCGTTACTTACCATCCCATCGTCCTGTCCTGCATCCTTCCTTCCACGCTCAATGTTCAGGCAAGGAAAGCGTGGAAAATAAAAGCGGAGCGAGTATTAACCGAAGCCGTCGACTCTATTTATCCATCCGGTCGCGGACAACTTCTCGCCTATTACGGCAAATCGAAATTGTATGCGATTACAATCCATGACGATCAAGAAAACAAAGCGTTCGATAAGCACGCGGAAGAGCTAATCAATAACAGGCTGATACAAGCCGGCACGGAGCTTCAAGCCGCATTCTATATGGCTGTCGGCAAACCCGCAATCGAATTGTCCCAAGCCTGCATTTCTCTGCAGCTTACGGAAAAGGCTTTAAACCGGCGTTTCTTCCGGCCAGATCGCAGATTGTTCCATTCGGAAATGCCAGGCCAAACGTTGCCTTCGCTCAAAGAGTGCTTTTATCCGCTCGATAACAAGATCAGGGAGCTTATCCTAACTTGCCTAGAGCAAGGCGAGTTACGGCAAACAAGGGAACTGCTCAGGCGAATGGCCGTTCAAACCATCGATCATTTCTCGTACGATTCCTATGGCAGATGGCTCGCGCTCCTTCAAGATATCATAGGCGTGACTCTTCGCTTCGCGCATAGAAACGATATTCGCTTCGAAGGAGTGTATAGCGATAAGGTGCTAACCCTCGCTTTCGTGGACGATTTTGCGACCGCGGAGCAGCTATTCGATTGGATCGCCGACTGGATGGTCCATCTCCATGCCGCTTATCGGGACAAGGCGAAGGCTTCCGCTCCGCAAGAATCGCTTATCTTCGAGCAAATCGAAAGTTTCATCAAACAGCATATCGACAAAGAAGTCACGCTTCAAGCCGTCGCGGACCGTTTTTTCTATAACCCGTCTTACTTAAGCAGGCTATTCAAGACCAAATTAAACAAAAACTACATGACGTTCTTGACCGAGATTCGAATTCATTACGCGCAACAATGCTTGATGGACCAGAAGGCGTCGGTGACGGACGTATGCACGATGTGCGGTTACAAAAGCTATAAGCATTTCGTGAAAACCTTTCGAAGCGTTACCCGAATGACGCCGACGGAGTATCGAAAACAATTGGGGTTGTGATCAAGTGGGGGCATTCAAGCGATTTTCCCAGCGTTATCAAATCAAACACGTGAATCATCAAATCTTCATCCTTGTGATCGTTACGATTACCGTCCCGCTTCTTATCCTGTCGGTAATCATCTATTTGTTTTCCCTGCAAACCGTCAAGAAAGAATATCAGCACAGCTCCGATCTCATCTTGACGAACCTGAGCTTCAATATCGATCAATATCTTCAAAGCATCGAGAAGGGAACGCTCAATTCGCAGATGGACAGCCAGCTTCAGGAAGCGCTTGAGAAATGGTCCAATAATAAAGAGGAAAACATCGAGGACAAAAGGATTCTATACGGATCTACCATCGAGAGATTCGTCAGCTCGATAGAAATGACGATCAAAAACGTGGACAGCGTACGGATTTACGCGAGCGACAGCGTATTCTACTCCATGAACTTTAATCGGGCCGACTATCATGCAGACAACTTCGCGGAAGAAGACTGGTATATCCGAACGCTTGAGGGCAAGGGAAAGATCGTTCTATTCGGCACTCATAAACCCTTCCATCGAATAGACGCCCAGCAAGCGGTGATCTCCATCGCCCGGGTCATTAACAAAGTCGGCAGCAAGCAGCCGCTCGGCGTTATTCTGATCGATATTCGACTGGATTCCTTGCGGGAAATCTTGAATCTATCCGAGAATAGCAACCGCAAGTTTATTATCGTGGACGATAAGGGAGGAGTCATCTATTCTTCGGAACGGGATCAAGTCAACGCCCCTCTGCTGGAAAATGTCGATCTTTCATCGATGCAATCCGTACTGGATCAAGATACGGGAAGCTTCTACGCGCCGATCGCCGGCACGGACTCGTTCGTTAACTTCGTTACCTCGCCCTATTCCGGCTGGAAAGTCATTCAATATATCGGGGAAAAAGAAATCACGAAAAACTCGGAACTGCTCCGCATGATTATTTTAGGATTAGCCTTCTTTACTTTAGGAGCCGCATTGCTGTTCATGTTTATTCTATATATGCGCGTAACCAAACCGATCATCCTGTTAGGGAGACAAGTGAAGCTGGTGGGAATGGGGAAATTCGACGTAAATTTACATAGCGAACGCCAAGACGAATTCGGCGTGCTATACCAAGGCATTCGGAAGATGGTCGAAGATCTTCAAGATCATATCGAGAGATCGTCGATCACGAAAGCCCAGCAGAAAGTCGCGCAGTTCGGAGCGCTGAAAAGCCAGATCAATCCTCATTTTCTGGCTAATGCGCTGGAATCCATTCAGATGAAGGCCGTACTGAGCGGACAAAGGGATATCGGAGAGATGGTCGGATTACTGGGACGTTTATTCCGCACCCATATCCAGACCGGTAAAGAAACCGTTACTCTGCTCGAAGAGCTTGCCCATACTCGTCTGTATATTCAGGTTCAACAAATGCGTTTCGGCGATAAAATCCGATACGTCGAGCGTCTGGCGGAGAGCAGCGAGCTCGTGCCCGTCATGCACTTCTCCTTGCAACCCATCGTAGAGAACGCGATCGTTCATGGATTGGAACCTCGGACCGGTTCCGGTATGCTCGAGATCGCCGCAACGCTTGCGGGGAATGAGATGCTGATTGCAGTGTCCGATAACGGGGTAGGTATGGACGAAGCAAAACTCCAACAACTGCGGGAACGCCTTCTAAGCCCTTCCGACACTCTGGACGAGACCCATATCGGATTGAAGAACGTACACGATCGAATCCGCTTTTATTTCGGAGATCGGTACGGGATCGAGCTCGATAGCCGCTTAGGTCAAGGTACGACCGTCTATATCCGGGTTCCCGCGGCGAAAGATGGCCAGATCGCCAAGCTTGCGGATCCGTTGCCGTAAGCTTACTTTTTTGCAGCGAGGCTTGGAAGAACGATTTCACCGCCGGCCAGAATGCGGGATCGCGATCCGAGGCGCTATGGCCTTCGGCATCCACGAACAAATGAGGCAAATCCGGGGCGCGCGATAGAATGTGGTTAAGCTCCGTCGAAGGAATGAATCCGTCTTTGCGCGAATGGACGAGCAATACCGGCGTATTCCGTCCGCGGGCGTTATCGCTCAGTATTCTGGCCGGATTCGCCCGTCTCATCGTCGAGTTCGAAATTCCGCTGCGCCAAACCATCATCCTGGGCAGGAGCTGGGCCAACGGAAACTGCGGTAGTTTCCTTCGCTTTAGCTCCGCTCCGATCATCGTCGAGAACTTGACCGGCATCGAATCGGTGACGAGCGCGGCGATCGGCGCTTCCTCGTCCAACGCGAGCACCGCTCCGAATCCGCCTAGCGAATGCCCGAGCACTCCGATACGAGCGGGATCCGCGTCAGGCCGATTGGACAGCCATCGGATCGCGCTAAGCAGATCGTCGCGGAATTGCAGGCCCGTCGGAGTTTTGTAATAATCGCTTTCCCCATGGCTGCGCGCATCGAACATCAGGATCGAATACCCCTCATCGTATAAGGGCAATGCGTATCTCAATACCCGCGAGCGGTTGGATCCCCATCCGTGCGCGATAATAATAACCGGTCCCGGACTCTGAAGACCTGCATGGTATAGGTACCACCCTTTAACCGTCTTCCCTCCGCTCTCCCACTCCGTTGCCTCATAAGGTACCGGCGGCAGCTGTTCGTTGGGCACGAGACGAGGCCGTTGGGCTTTCACGGTTAAACCGTACAAAGCCGCCGCGGCGCTGCCCGTCACCGCTCCTACTCCGCCAACCGTCCATGCGATTAACGCAATGCTCATCTCCAATCCCTCCGATACATGGCCATTCTCCCTTCCAGTGTAACCCAATTTCTCCCCGGGAACAAAGCCTTATCCATTCGGAAGCCCCCTTTCTCCATAGAATACTCCTCTCTTTCCATGAATATCGGATTATATTTCGTAACATTGTGTAATGCGGCAGAAGAATGCTCGAAGCTATAATGTAATCGTTAACATTGCGACAATGAGGAGCGTAGCAACCATGTCCGAACTTACGAACAAGAAAACAATCTACTCCATCCTGTTCGCCATAAGCGGCGCCCACTTAATGAATGACGCGTTACAAGCCGTCATTCCGGCGTCTTACCCGATTCTGCGCGAGGCTCTGGGGCTAAGCTATACCCAACTCGGAATCGTCACGTTCGTCCTGTTCTTCTCTTCATCCGTCATGCAACCGTTCGTCGGCATGTACACGGATGCCAAGCCTTCTCCGTTCATGTTGCCGTTAGGAATGGGAATCGCGGGGGCGGGAATGCTCGGCCTTGCTTTCTCCCCCGGCTATGCCATGGTTCTTCTATCGGTTCTTATGGTCGGCATAGCCTCGGCGATGTACCACCCGGAAGGGGCCAGGATCGCTTATCTCGCCGCGGGGTCGCGAAGAGGACTCGCCCAGTCCATCTTCCAGGTCGGCGGCAACGCGGGGGGAGCCTTGGCTCCGTTAATGACCGCTTTCATTTTCTTCCCTTACGGCCAATTCGGCGCCATCTGGTTCACGGTCATCGCGGCAATGGGCGTCGGCATTCAACTGTGGATCGCGAAATGGTATCGCGGTTACCTCTCTCTATTGCCTCCGCGGCCCAAAGTCGTCAAAGTAAGGGAAGCCGATCCCCGAAGGCGCAAGCAGATTCTGATCGCCGTTGCCCTCGTCGTCTTGATCGTGTTCGCGAGATCTTGGTACGGCGCGGGGATATCCAACTATTTCGTCTTTTATTTGATGGAAAAATTCAGTTTGTCCGTTCCCGAATCCCAAGTCTATATTTTCCTGTACATGGGCGCGGGCATCGTCGGAACCTTCTTCGGCGGACCGCTGGCGGATCGTTTCGGACGCAAAAACGTCATCCTGTTCTCCGTGCTGGGAGCCGCTCCGTTCGCGATGTTATTGCCGATCGCAACCGAATGGTGGAGTTATGTTCTTCTGGTCACCTTAGGCATTATTAACCACAGCAGTTTTTCCGTAACCGTCGTGTACGTGCAAGAGCTCGTGCCCGGCAAGGTAGGCACGGTATCCGGTTTGGTCACCGGTTTGGCTTTCGGAATGGGCGCGCTCGGCGCCGTAGGCTTGGGAGGATTGATCGATCTGACCAGTCTGAGCTTCGTCATCGGCGCGACCTCTTTCCTGCCGTTGCTGGGAGCTATCGGACTCCTGCTGCCTTCCGACCGTAAAGTGAAGACCATGACCCAGACGCATTCCTTGTAATCATCCCTTGCGAATAAGCCCATCCCCCGGAAACGGGGATGGGCTTATTTTTACCTTTTCTTCGAGAAATACCCTTCCTGAAATGACGCTTAATGCATCGTACGTTTGTATTCGTTGATGTTGAAACCGGTCATTTCCTTGAACACCCGGCAAAGATACGACGAACTAGTGAACCCGACGCTTTCCGCGATCTCGTATACCTTAAGGTGTGAACTCTCCAGCAATTGCTTGGCCATCTCTATTCGGAACTGCTTGATGTAATCCACGATCGTTATCCCGGTCTCTTGCTTGAACAAGCTGCACAGGTAGTTGGGGCTTAGGAACAGATGGTTGGACAACTGCTGCAAGGTAATGGGCTCCCTGTAATGCGACTTGATATAATCCATCAATTGCTGCACTTCCCTATGGGTCGTTCCTTTTACCGGGATCTCCGCGCCGTTTTTCGTCTCCGGACTATGTTCGTACTCTGCGGAATCCTCTTTCAACCGTTTCATCAAATCCGCGAGCTCGCCCGGTTCCAATTCGTGCTTCAGCAAATAATCTTTGGCTCCCGATTTCAAAGCCTGCTTGACGAAAGGAAAGTCGTCGTAAGAGCTCAAGACGATAATTTTGATGAAAGGATGGTGTTCCTGCAATTCCGCGATCAGGTCGATCCCGTTCATCTCGGGCATATTGATGTCCGTGATCACGATGTCCGGACGGCAATCTTGAAGCAGGGTTAACGCATGTTTGCCGTTAATGGCCTCCGCGCAGATGCGGAAGCCTTCCTTCTCCCACTCCATGCTGGAACGAATGGCATAGCGATACATGACGTCATCCTCTACGATCATGACTTGTTGCATGGTTAACCCCTCCCTTGGAAATGTCCAACGGCAACAGCACCGTCACTATGGTTCCTTTCCCCTCCTCCGATCGGTATCGAAGCCCGAACTCTTCGCCGTAATACAGCTTAATTCGCTCGTTCACGTTTTTGACCCCGATGCTGTATAGCCCCGGATAAAGGCTCTCTTCTTCGCTCGTCGTAATCCGTTCCAGCTTTTCCTTGCTCATGCCTATCCCGTTGTCCTCCACCTCGAGCACGAGGTTCGCTTCGTTCCGGTAAGCCCTCAAGATGAGGATACCGTTGCCCTTTGACATCTCGATGCCATGCTGCAAGGCGTTCTCGACAAGGGGCTGCAGGATAAAGTGAAGCATCATGCAATCGAGCAACTCGCCGTCCACCTCATGAACGACGCGGAAACGGTTCTCGTACCGGAAAGCCTGGATCCCCAGATAATGATCGATATATTCGAATTCTTCCCGGACCTTAACGAACTCGCTTTTCCGTTTCACGGACGTATTGAGCAATCCGATTAAATTCCGAACCATGTTCTCGATCGTCGGTTGCTTGTCCCGATTGGCGAGCCAGAGTATCGACCCTAGCGTGTTATATAGAAAATGAGGGTGGATCTGCGCTTTAAGCACCTGGAATTCCGCCTGTTGCTTAGCCAATCGTTCGATGTAGAGATTCTGTATCAATTCGTTGATGCGTCCAAGCATGACGTTAAACCGCTGGCCGAGCAGTCCGATCTCGTCGTTGCCTGCCGATTTCACTTGTACGGAGAAGTCTCCGTCTTCCACCCTGCGCATCGTCCTCTCGAGCTTCTGGATGCTCCGGGTGACGGTTCCCGAAATCCACAACGCGATCATGGCCGTTACGACCAGCGAAACCAAACACGTAAGCAGCAAATAAACTCTAAATCTCTGGGAAGGAAGGAGCAGTTCCGATCTCGGAACGATATGAAGCGCCTCCCAGCTTGCATCCTTCGAAGATTGGCGCGTAATATAGTAGCTCTCTCCTGCGGCCTCGATCAAGGTTTGCGCTGCCGATCCCCGCTCCGTGCCGTGTTGCCAGGCTTTAACAATCGGCCTGACGTTATCTTCGGCATACAGGACCTCGCCGTGACGGTTAAGTATCGCCGTCGATCCCCCGTAAATTTGGTTATGGTTGCCGCTCACGGCATCCAAATACCCGCTGTCCAAATAGAAGATGATCCTGCCGTAGGAACGTAGCGTCGTCGAGTCGATCAGCTTCCTCGTGTACGCGATCTCGTCTTCTTTCTCCGCCGGAAGCCATAGCGATTGCGGATTGCCTGCGGATTCAAGCCGGCCATCCACCCAATCGTACAACGCTCCGGCTTCCTTGCCGTTCATGCTCCCGCTTAAGCTCAGGTAGGAATTTCTCTCGTACCAGTACAGGTGACCCTCTTCCGATTTAACGAGCACCGCTTTTACGTCTCGGCTTAATCCGAAGAAGAGGCTTAATATCGCTTCGACGTTCCTGCGATTATGGTACAATTGCTCCTTCGTCGTGAATTCCACCCTTTCCGAAACCAAGGCAAACAATTTCTCGTTGTTCTGGATGGCGTACGTGCTCTGCTCGAAATTGTCGGCACGGCTAGGAACGGAGAACGACAATTGATCCGTCAGCATGGCGGAGAATGTCTTCGTGTTGCTAATAATCTCCTTAGTGGAAATCCGATAAGACAAATATCCGATCATGGTGACGGTCAGCACAATGACGGCTAAATACGAGAAAAGCAGCCGCGTACGCATACGTGGGGTTCTTAAATAGGTTCTCGCTCTGCTCCAAGACAGGCTTGTCATGGTGTCCCCTCTTTCCGGGTCTCGGGCGGGACCCCGCAGGAGCTCCGCCCCTCTAATCGTCTTTTCTCCCATTATACTTGATAGCGGTTACATATAAAGCAGGAACACATTAGAATTGTAAGCGCTTACTAAAATTTAGACATCTATATTATATAGCCGTTCCGGGAAAACTGGCATTAAACAAAACTACGAAAAATGGTACGATATTCATCGGTTTTATCCGTTCGCCAAGCCTGGGCTAAGAGCGTTCCCGACTGCGATAATATCGTCTAATTTCTCGTAACATCGTGTAATGAAAACGCATTCAGAGACTCTATATAATGTCCTTAGGATGGCGGGAGGGTCCACCGCTTGTCCGACATACCGAGATCGAGAGGGGTAATACAAAATGAAAAAATGGATTGGCTTAACGATGATCATCGCCATGTTGGGAGTCATTATCGGATGCGGCGACAGCAAGAACGACAACGCCGCGCCATCGTCCGCCGCAAGCGGCGCTTCGCCCGAAGGAAACCAACCTAAGGTGAAGCTGACGATCGCGCATCTGATGGTCGAAGAAGGAGCTCGCGTATGGGTTGCGGACATGATCTCCAACTTCACGGCCAAATACCCGAACGTCGAGGTCGAAGAAATCGCGGCCAACTCGGACAAGTACAATACGATGCTCAAAACCAAGATCGCCAGCGACGATGCTCCCGATATCATGCTGCTGACCAACCTTAACGATGCCAACCGGGATTACCTCGACGGCGGCTTCGTGTTGGATCTGACGGATCAGCCGTTCATGAACAACGTGAACTCGATCGAACGCCAATATATCGACGGCAAGCTGTACGCTTTGCCGTTCGACATGAACGCCAACGGAGTCATCTATAACAAAGACGTATTCGAGAAAGCGGGCATTACCGAAGTACCGAGAACTTACGGCGCGTTCAAAGAAACGTTGGAAAAACTCAAGCAAGCCGGCTTCGACGGAATGGCGGCGGGATTCAAAGAAAATTACTACGTGACCGGGGATATCGGGGCGGACTGGCGCGCGGGCGCATTGTCGGTGAACCCGGATTGGATAACCCAACTGCAAGACCGCACGCTGCGGTTCGAGAACGACGACCAAATGCGCGGCATTCTGGAAAGGCTGAACGACCGCTTCGCCTATGCGCAATCCGATCCGTTCGGAACCGATGCCAACTCGGCCCTATCGTTGGTCGCCACGGGCAAAGCAGGCATTCTGCAACACGGCTCCTTCATGGTCGACGCCATCAAGAAAATCAACCCGGAAGTTCGCCTCGGTTTCTTCCCGTTCCCATGGTCCGAAGAGAAGGCGAAAAACAACTTGCCTCTCGGAAGCGGAATCGGCGGACTTGCCGTATACAAAGACTCTCCGAATAAGGAATGGGCGCTTAAATTCCTTGAGCAAGTCGCCACCAAAGAAATGGGCGAATCGCTGCAGAACAACAAAGGCGGACTGTCCTTAATCAAGGATGTCTCCCTGCCGGAGAACCCGACTTTCCAAGAGATTATCGGATATCGGGACAACGGCGAAGTATTCGATTATACGGGGATCCGCACCAACTTCTCTACCGAGTATAACAATGCCCTCGCGCAGAAAACGGTCGAGTTCCTCATGGATTCGAAACGCGACGTCGACGCCGCATTGAAGAAGCTTGATTCCGAATTCGATAGAATCGCCAAGACGAGCGGCAAATAAGAAAGCCACGAGGCGTAGGGGCACCGTCCGCGAATCGGGCGGAGTCCCTATCCCCGGGAGGAGTGGAGAATAACCCTATGAATCGTATCCGAATCCGAAGGACGGCCGTGAATCTGTCTTTCCTGCTTCCTATCGCTCTCTTTTTCACTTTCGCCATGCTGACTCCCTTTTTCATGGGCATCCACGTTTCGTTCACCGATTGGAACGGGTTGTCCCGGACGATGGATTATATCGGCTTCGAAAATTATCGGAATATCTTCATCAGCGCGGACGTGTTGATTCCGTTGAAAAATACTATGTTATACGGGTTAATGTACGTCGTTGCCAACAACGTGCTTGCGTTGAGCCTGGCGCTCGCCTTAAACCGTACGTTCCGGGGCCGAAACGCCTCCCGTCTCATTTTCTTTATTCCTAACGCCTTAAGCCCGGTGCTTACCGCCTTCGTGTGGTCTTTCATTTTCAAAGACTTATTCAAAGAACTGTTTAATATCCAAAGCTTGTTTAGCAGCACCGGCACGGCTTTGTTCGGCATCGTTATTCTGGCCGTATGGCACAATGTCGGCATAAGCATGCTGATCTATCTAGCCGCGCTAAGCGGAGTACCCAAGGATCTTTACGAAGCCGCGACAGTCGACGGTGCCGGCGCTTGGCATCGCTTCACGCACGTCACGGTGCCGATGATCGTTCCCGCGTTCACCGTATGCATTACGTTGTCGTTAACGAGCGGCTTGCGCGAATTCGCTTTTCCTCTCGTCGCGACGGGCGGCGGACCGGTTCGGGCTACGGAAACGCTCGCGATATACATCTATAACTATTTGTTCACGTATAACAAAGCCGGATACGGCCAAGCATTGGCCTTCCTATTCATGGGTTTCCTGCTCGTTGTCGGTTTAACCGTATCCCGATTGCTGCGAAGAAAGGAGATCGAAGCCTGATGAGACTTAGAGCGGCTAACCTCAAACAATGGTCGGTCAACCTGCTTGTCCTGGCGCTCGCGCTGATCTTCCTTACTCCGTTCTACCTGTCGGTCGTGACGTCTTTCAAGACGCCGTTAGAGATCGCCGAATCGGTGCTATCCTTACCCGAGAAGCTCGCTTTCGCCAATTATTCCAAGGCGATGGACATGATGAACATGGGCAGATCGTTCTTCAACAGCTTGATCGTGACCGTCGCTTCGACGACTCTCATTATTTTGTCCAGTTCGATGGGGGCATACGTCATTGCCCGGAACTACGCCAAGCGGGGATACAGGATGACCGAAGTTCTCCTGCTCGCGGCCTTGATGATTCCTTTCCAGATCATCATGATTCCGGTATACAAGCTGCTTAAGACGACGTTGCTGCTCAATTCTCTCACGGGCGCCATACTCATTCTGGTCGGTACCAGCATTCCTTACTGTACCTTTCTATTAATCGGATTTATCAAATCCGTTCCGAGGGAATTGGAAGAATCGGCTATCATCGACGGTTGCGGCCCGTACCGGACTTTCTGGCAAATCGTATTTCCGCTGCTTAAGCCGATCACCTCGTGCCTGGCCGTTCTCTATGTCCTATGGATGTGGAACGACTTCAACGTCGCGTTGATCGTGCTCCAGAAGGAAGCGGTCAAGACGCTGACCGTCCAGCAGTTTTACTTCTTCGGCGAAAATTCGACCGAATACGGACTGGCCTTTGCGGCGGCTTGCTTGTCCATGTTGCCGATCGTCGCCGTATTCCTGCTCGCCCAGAAATATATCATCGAAGGCTTAACGGCCGGTGCCTTGAAAGGCTAATTATGCGATAGGGAGTGGTTCCATTGATGAATTACGCATGCATCACCGGCGCCGACCGCGGACTAGGCCTCGAGCTTACCCGGCAATTGCTGAGAGCGGGCTACGCGGTTTTCGCCGGTAAATATATTTCCGATTGGGACGAGCTTGGCGAGCTGCAAGCCGAATATCCTCGGACGCTCTTTCAGATCTCCCTGGATGTCGGCAGCGACGAGAGCGTCCAATCCGCGGCGGCGGAAATCCGCTCGCGCACGGACAAGCTGGAAATGATCATCAACAATGCCGCGATCCTGGGCAACGACAGACAGCAATCCATACTCGACGATGAGCTCGACATCGACGATATGCTGCGTACGTTCAACGTTACGGGGCTAGGCTCGCTTCGCGTAACCAACGCGCTGATCGAACCGCTCCTGCACGGGAACGGCAAGCTCATCGTCAACATCTCGTCCGAGGCGGGCAGCGTCAGCCAGAGCTGGCGCACGAACTTCTACGGCTATTGCATGGCGAAGACGGCATTGAACATGCACTCGACCATTACGTACAACCGGATCAAGGAGCTTGGCGGACACGTGCTTAACCTGCATCCCGGCTGGATGCAAGGCCGGCTTGGCGGCAAGCTGAATACGAGCGCCGACCTTACGCCGGAATACTCCGCGGAGAAGCTGATGGAAATTATCGGGCGCTATCGCACATATCAAACGAATCAACCGGCATTTCTCGATTACTTGGGCAGGAAACTGCCTTGGTAATCGTACGAGTCGACAATCCGAGCTAGGAGGATGGAAAATATGAGTAAATACGCTTTGGTTACCGGAGCCGACCGCGGCTTGGGCTTGGAACTCGCCAAAGGGCTTGCGCGCAACGGCTATACCGTGTTCGCCGGACGGTTCGCATCCGACTGGAGCGAGCTCGAGGCCGCCGAAAGGGCTAACCCGGACTGCCTTATTCCGGTTTCTCTTGACGTGGGTTCAAGCAACAGCGTCAAGCAAGCTCTCGAGGTTGTCCGATCCAAGACCGACAAGCTGGAAATCATCCTGAACAATGCGGCCATCGTCGATCCGGCGAACGCGGGCAAGACGATCACGGAGTCGATGGATTTCGAATCCATGCTTCGTACATTCAACGTGACCGCGCTTGGCGCGCTTCGGGTAACCCATGCCTTTATGCCGTTGCTCCTGAACGGCTCGGGCAAATTGGTCGCCAACGTCTCCTCCGAGGCCGGCAGCCTGAATCAAAGCTGGCGCAACAACGGTTACGCTTACTGCATGTCGAAAGCTTCCTTGAATATGCATTCCACCATTACCTATAACAAGCTTCGGGATTTGGGCGGACACGTATTGAATCTTCACCCCGGCTGGGTACAGGGCCGTCTCGGCGGCAGCCTGAATACGAGCGCCGATCTGACGCCGGAATTTTCCGCGAATCATCTCATTGAGATCATCCTGCGCTACAGAACTTATCAGACCAACAAACCCGCATTTTTGAATTGGCTCGGACAAGATTTGGCTTACTAGATCGTGAACGTCATGAATCATGCGAACCCTATTTTGCACGCAGGAGGAATCGAACCATGAGCAACAAAGGCAAAGCACTCGTACTCGGCGATTATACGAACTTCAAATACCATCAGCTTCCGAACATGGACCTCCCCGTAACCGATCTTCTCCGGGATTTTCTCGAGACGGTATGCACGGAGGACTACGATCAGCTGCGGGCGGAGAATATCGGGCAATACGACCTCGTCATTTCCTACACGGATTGCTGGCGGAGAGAACTGCCGGATGAGCAAGTACAAGGCTTGCTCGGCTATGTTCGGAACGGGGGAGGCTTGCTCGTCATTCATAGCGGCATATCGCTTCAGACCAGCGATGAATTAATGCGCATGATGGGGGCTAGGCTGAACGGACACCCGCCTTACGGCATACTCGAGATCCGGCCGGTCGCGACGGGCCACGAGATCGTGCGGGACATCGAGCCTTTTACCGTTACGGACGAACCGTACCAGTTCGACTTCGTCGATGGGCTCGAAACCACCATTCTATTGGACTACGAGTACGACGGCAAACAATGGCCCGCCGGCTGGACTCATCCCTTCGGAGAAGGTCGGGTGGTTTACTTGATGAACGGTCATGACGGCAGCCCGTTCTTCCACCCGACTTACCGCGAGATCATTCTTCGTTCCGTGAAAGCCCTAACGGGCAACCTCTAGCCGCTTCTTTTAAACGGTCGATTGGCTAGTTGTTCTGAGGGAGTGTCTCAAAAGTACGTAATCTCACTTAATAGTTAGCTCGCTTGTTACTACTTAGGTCTCAAAGGCGCGTCTCGGAGCGAGTTAGTCGGCAAAACCGACTAATTCCATCTACGATGGTCCTTCTCGGCAGCAGGTTAGTCGGCTAAACCGTCTAATTCCACCTCGATGGTCCTTCTCGGCAGCGAGTTAGTCGGCTAAACCGTCTAATTCCACCTTGATGGTCCTTCTCGGCAACAGGTTAGCGGCAAAACCGTCAATAGAGTTGTGCGAATTCGAGGAGACCTGAGTAGTAACGCTCGCTTTGGTAAAAAACAGATGTGAGACGAAAATGGCGGTGCTAGGGTTATCCTGGCACCGCCATTCCTGTAATTTCATACTGGTTGCTCGACACTTCTATTTACCAAAGAGTGGTTTCTTTTTGATTGATTTAGTCAGATAACTCGATAGAAAAAGGGGGAATTTATCTACTGGAGGAGCGGAGCGTTTGCATTTAAAATCGTGAAATCTCCTTGTTAAGGGTCAGATGAATCAGATTTCATGATTTTAACAGCAACCGGAAGGAGGTACATTCCCGGCAAAACTTACTCGGGTGAATAAAACGAGGCTGTCCATATGCTTGCTTATGCGACAGCCCCAACCTTATCCCTTCGATGCTGTACCGATAGTCGATTTCAACCGATAACGGCCGCTTCTCCATCTCAGCCAAGCGAAGGCTCCTCTTGCGCATTCATCCAACATCAACGCCGCGTATATGCCCATCAATCCGAGCTCTAACCGAATCCCCAGCCAATAAGCTCCTCCGGCGCCGAGTATCCACATGGAACCCATTCCCGCGAAAGTCACGTATTTGTTATCGCCGACCGCGTAAAGCGATTGCGCAAAGCCCATCGTAGTCATTTTAAGCGGCTGAAGCACAAGATATAACAGAAAAATGGTCATCATCAACGATGCTATTTCCGGATCGTCGGTGTACATTCCGATAATGCTGTTCCTGAACAGACACAGCGCTATCGCGATAATCGACATTATCGCCCATCCCATCCATACGGCGGCATAAGCGCTCTGATGACTCTCTTTTACCCTTCCCGCGCCGTACCATTGTCCGATCCGGATTTGTACAGCAAGTCCGATAGCCGAACCGATCATCGTCGGCAGCCCTTGTATCGTATTCATGTAAGTGAAAGCCGCCAGCGGTGCAACTCCCACGGAAGCGATGAAAGAAAACAAAACGGTCTGAACATATGTATATGAGCTATTGCTTAGCGTAATCGGCCAACCGACCTTGCAAATGTCCTTGAAGGTCGACAGCGTAGAAGCATTCATCCTTAGACGTTGAAATAAGGAAGGGAAAGTCCTGTACAGCAGCCATATGGAGAAAACGACCGCCAGCGTTCTGCTCACGATCGTCGATATCGCCACTCCCTGCGTACCTAGCTCGGGAATGCCGAAAACGCCGTAGATAAACGCGTAATTTAACGACAAATGCACGACGTTCATGGCCACCGCCGCATACATGGGACCTCTCGTATCCCCGGAGCTTCTTATCGATGCGGCCGCGGAAGTATGGAGGGCAACCAAGACGGTTCCCGCTCCGACGACGCCTAAGTAAATTTTGGCATCGGGAAGCACTTCCGCGGGAACTTGCATCGCCTCCAATATGATGTCTTTGCCAAACAAAATCGCTATTCCCAGAACGATTCCGATAACAAGATTAAGCCGGATCGCAAGCGCCGCTACCTGTCCGGCTTCCTCCTTCCTGCCGGAACCCCACCGGACGGCTAAGACGATCCCCGCGCCCGCGTTCACGAACAGAAACAACATATTGACCGCATGAAGAACTTGATTGGACAGCCCTACCGCGGAAGCCGCCCGGTCGGATATCGAACTGATCATCAGAGTATCCGCTGCGCCCATCACGTATTGCAGCAACAATTCCATTACGATCGGCCAGGCCAGGAGCCATAGGGACGAATTTTCTCTCTCTCGATGTTGTGATTTCATAACGCCTCCAGTAATCGCTTTCATTTGATCACTTTCATTATAAGTCCCTGTTTCCGAGGGGTTCATTATACGAACTTACGATTATTGGCAGAATCCTACTAACCCTCTTAACGCTAAAAAAACCGTACGCCGAGCGATCGTCGCTCGGCGTACGGCTTTTACTAATCTGGATTCATTTTAACTTCTCCAATGGCACCGGCACGTGACCGTACTGCGGAGATGCCCCTCCCGTCCGGGCGCTCCAGCTTACGGCGTTGGCGATAACCCGCTGGATCTCGGGGTTGTGGTACGTCGGATAAGTTTCGTGCCCCGGCCGAAAGTAAAAAACCTTCCCTCGCCCTCTATGGTATGCGCAGCCGCTACGGAAAATTTCTCCGCCGGCGAACCAACTGACGAACACGAGGTCGTCCGGGGCGGGAATGTCGAAATGTTCGCCGTACATTTCTTCCTGCGGCAGTACGATATATTCGCCGATACCGGCCGCGATCGGGTGGGACGGATCGACGACCCATATCCGTTCCTTCTCGTCCGCCTCTCTCCACTTGAGTGCTCCGCTCGTCCCCATCAGCTTGCGGAATATTTTCGAATAATGTCCGGAATGCAGCACGATCAGCCCCATCCCCTCCAATACGCGATCGAATACGCGCTGTACGATAGCGTCTTCCACCTCGTCATGAGCCATATGCCCCCACCAGATTAGCACGTCCGTACGACGAAGCTTCTCCTCGGATAGCCCGTGCTCAGGTTCATCCAACGTTGCGACGCTCGTCTCGTAACCGAAGCTGTCCAACGAATGCGCGATCGCCCGATGGATACCGTCCGGATAGATGCTCCGAACCGCCGGATTCGACCGCTCGTGCCGAAACTCGTTCCATACCGTGACTCGGATAGCCATCTTAACCCGCTCCTTCCGACGCTGCAATCGGCGATGAAATGTCCGCCAGCGACACCGTTCTTCGCTCTTCGGCGGCACGGATAATCGCTTCTAGCACTTTCTGGTTTTCGTATCCGTCAACCAAGGAAGGCAGTTCCTCGCGAACGCGGCCGCGCAGCATATCCACGAAATCCTGCATTTGGCTTAGCTCGTACGAAGCCGGCACCCGCCGCGCTTCCGTCACGCTGGACGACGGATTGTCCGATTCCGTTTGTCGGCGGATCCAGACGAGCTCTTCGGGCTTCTCGCAACCGACCTTGATCGTACCGAGATCGCCGTGAATCGTTAACTCCAGTTGATTGCCAGATCCGTATGCGTTGCGCGACGTCTGGAATACCCCCGATACGCCTCCATCGAGCAATGCCAAAAATCCCGCGAAGTCGTCTACGTCTACCGTCCCTTCGCCGCCCGATCGCGGGTCGGGACGACGGGAAATAAATGTATTCAAGTGTGCGGCTACTTCCCGGAATTCGCCGATGATGAACCGGGCCGCATCCACCATATGCGAGCCTAGATCCGCCAGGGCGCCGGTTCCGGTAATCGCTCGTTCGTATCGCCAATTCATCGGCGTGCCGAACATCGGAACGCCCCATGACTGCAAATATTGAACGAACACGCTCCGGACCGTACCAATTGCCCCGCTGCGAATGAGATCGCGGGCATAACGGAAGGAAGGGACGTAACGGTAAGAAAATCCGACCATTCCCGGAACGCCCGGATCCGACAGATGCTGCCTGTAGAGATCCAACGCCTCTTCGTACGTGCGCGTGAACGGCTTCTCGGTCATGAACGGCTTTCGAAACTGCAGGCAGCATTCCAAGATCCGATAATGTACGTCATTCGGAGTAATGGAGAGAACGGCGTCCACGTCGGGATCCGCAACGAGGGAGACGTAATCCCGGTGGCAATGCTCCAGCTCGATGCCAAGCTTGCGCGCGAACCGCTCTACCGACTCGGCGTTCGTATCGCATACCGCGCTCACCCTAACCGCTTCGAGCTTTTCCAAATGCTTGACGTGCTCGCCCGCCATTCCGCCAAGCCCGATAATGCCGATTCTAATTTCCCGTAAATCGCTGACTTTGCCCATCACTTAATCCCTCCCATCTGAAGACCGGCTTTGAAGAAGCCTTGAGCGAACATATACAATATAATGATCGGCAGCATGGAGATCAGACTCCCGGCCATTAACGTGTTGTATTCGCTGCCGTACTGACCGTTAAGAGAGCTTAAGGCCAGCGGCAGAGTCATGAGTTCCCTGTCCGACAAGACGATCAACGGCCAGAAGTAATCGTTCCAAGCCCCCATGAACGTGACGATCCCGAGAGTCGCGACGATCGGCATCGAGAGCGGAACGATGATGCGCAGGAAGATGCTCGGCTGCGAAGCCCCGTCGATGAACGCCGCGTCCACGAAATCGTTATGAATCGTTTTAATGTATTGTCTTAGCATGAAAATAGCGAATGGATTGAATACGGTAGGCAGGAGCAAGCCCGTAAACGAATTAAGCAGTTGAAATTCTTTAAGCACGAGAAAGACGGGAATCATCGTCACCTGCCCGGGCACCATCATCGTCGCCAGGAAAACGGCGAATAAGATCTCCCGGCCTTTGAACTCGATCTTCGCGAACACGTAAGCGGCCATCAAAGCCGAAGCGATCACGAGCGCGGTGCTGGCTACCGAGATGAACAAGCTGTTGAAGATCGCCTTGGCGAACGGGAATACGGTGAAAATTTTGTTGTAGCCTTCGAACGATATTTTCTCGGGAATCCATTCGATCGGAATGCTGATCAGCGCGCCTTTGCTCTTGAGCGAGGTGCTGACCATCCAGAAAAAAGGAATGAGCGCGAATACGGCCAGAATCGACGCGAACAAATAAAACAACAGGGGCTGTACGAACCGGTTACGAGTCATAATGCACCCACTTTTTCTGCAGCTTCATCTGAACGATGGTGAAGACGAAAATAATGACGAACAAAATCCAAGAGAACGAAGAGGCGTATCCCATTTTGTAGTATTTGAAAGCGAACTTATAAATTCTCTCGACCATGACCTGCGTGGAGCCGTAAGGGCCGGCATCCTGCGTCATGATCATGACCTGCGGGAAGAGCTGGAAGGAATTGATGATGCACATGACGAGAACGAAAAAGAGCATCGGCGACAGAAGCGGCAGCGTAATCCTCGTAAAACGGCTCCAGAAGCTGGCGCCGTCTATGTTGGCCGCCTCGTAATACGTCGGATTGATCGCTTGCAAGCCGCCGAGCATGATCAACGCGAAGAACCCCATGTCCTTCCAGATGCTGGCGAACACGATGCCGGGCATGGCCCACGTCCGGTCCTGCAGCCAAGCCGGGCCGTCGATTCCGACGAACGACAAGATCGCGTTTACCGGACCGTAATCGTCGCTGAGCAGCCATTTCCAGATAAGCGCGGCGGCCACCCAAGAGGTCAGTACCGGAATGAAAAAGACGACCCGGTACAGTCCGATGGCTTTGTACGTATTGTTGAGCAGTACGGCCGCCAATACGGAAGCAATGAGAATTAGCGGAATATAGAGCACGATGTAATACATCGTGTTCTTAAGCACCCGCCAGAACTCCTCTCCCTCCAAGATGGTTTTGAAATTGCCGAACCCGAGGAAATCCGGCGTCCCGGCGGATAGATTCCATGGATTCAATCCGTTCCAATCCGTAAAGCTGATAACCAAGGAATAAACGATGGGAATAACGCTAAACACGATGAGCCCGATCGTTGACGGAAGCAGGAAACCTATAATCGTCAGCCATTTCCTACGATTTCGTTCGCTCAGCATCGTTCACCCCGCAAGGAACGAGCAGCCGCCCGGCTATGTCTTGTCTTTGCATTGCAGGCAGCCGCTTCGTCCGTTTATTGAAAGTTATTGAAGCTTGATTTTATCCGTCAATTCTTTCTGAGCGTCGTCAAGCGCTTGCTGCGCGGGTTTCGCGCTTCCGCGGCCGCAGTCAGGTGGATGCCCAGAATATCCGACATTTCTCCGAACTGTTCGATGACCGGGGGCGTGACCAGGAACTCCAAGGAGTCGAACACGGCTTGGCGGTTCGCCGGAGGCGTCTTCTTCAAATAGGCGTCCAATACGTCCGGATATGTGACAGCGGGCAGCTCCCAACCCGCGTCTACGCGAATTTGGGCCGCTTCCTTGCTGGAAGACAGGAACTTGATCCATTCGAAAGCGGCGTTCGCCACTTTGCTGTCCTTGTTGATGACGAGTCCGTTGGAGAAGAAATGAGTTGCCTTTCGTTTGTTCCCCGGCTCGACGGCGACGTCCCAATCGAACGTTACGTTCTGCATGAAGTCCGAGAACGCCCATACTCCGGTAACGATCATGCCCAGGCGCCCGGCCTTGAACAGATCCCAATCGCCCACGCCGCTAAGCTGAGCTTGCGTAGGCATCACGTTGGACACCGTCACGCGGTCGACAAGCCGCTGCAGCGTCTCCACGTTCTCCGGAGAATTGACCGTGAACGCCGTCTTGTCGGCGTTAAGCAAGCTGCCCCCGTTCTGCTGAACGAGCTTGTAGAACTCGTGGAACTGAATCGGTTGGAACACTCCGAACGTATTCTTGCCGAGAGCCCGGATTTTGACTGCCGCCTCGTCGAACTCCTTCCAAGTCCAATCCTTAGTAGGCAGGTCCGCTTCCGCTTTGGCGAACAGCTCTTTGTTGTAGATCAACAAGACGTTGGAGAAGCTTCCGGGCATGCCGTACTGGACGCCATCGGCCGAGAAGGCGTTCAGGGCTTGCGAGTTCAGGATCGATTTATCGAATTGCGTCGCATCGAAGAAAGGATTGATGTCCATCAGAACGCCTTTTTTCGCGTACGATACGAAGTTTTCATAGTTGAGTTCGTAAGCGTCGGGCGCTTGGCCCGCCGCCACCCGCGTCTGCATCTGGGTGAAATAGTCGCCGTAAGCGATCGTCTCGATCTCGATACGGATATTGGGATTCGCTTTCTCGAAAGCTTCCTCCATTTGGGTCAAATACTTCGCCGTGTCGCCGGAGCCCGAGAAGTTGCCGAATTTCACCGTTACGGTCTCCTCCCGGGACGGCTCATCCGAAGACTCCTTCGGCGTATCGGCGGCTTTCGTCGACTCGCTCGCGCCGGGGCTGGAGTTCCCCGCGTTGTTGCCGTTACCTCCGCTGCATGCCGTTATTGCAGTGATCATTGAAAGAACGAGCATTATTGAAAGCGCCTTCATAAACTTGGTCATAACCATCGAATAAATCCCCCTTCATAGATTTGAAGATGATTCATTGCCTGGACAAGTTAGATTAAGCGTTTAACTTCCGATGTTCTTGCCCTCATTTGGATATTTTCCGTACCGTTTCCCTTTCTACCAGTTGAAGCGGAATTTCCGATCTTGCGATTGCCGCGCTGGCGCCGGATTTATTTCTGATCTGATCGATGAGCAGCCGCGCGGCCGTCTCGCCTTTCAGGAAAATCTGTTGTTTAACCGTCGTAAGCGGAGGCAGGAACATGTGCGCCATGGAAATATCGTCGAAACCGATGACGGAAAAGTCGCCCGGAACGTCTTTGCCCGCTTCCTTGATTCCGCGAATGACGCCGAACGCGACCATGTCGGCCGTTGCGAATACCGCTGTCATTTCCGTGTATTTCTCCGCGATCAGAACGCCCGAGCTATGGCCATGTTCGTAGCTGACGGAGCTCTCGAAGACGTAATCGGGATTGTAAAATAAGCCTGCCTCCTGCAACGCACGCTTGTAGCCGAGAAATCTTTTTTCCACGACGCCGTCCTTGCGGATCATGCCGGTCACGAGACCGATGTTCCGATGGCCGTTGTCAATGAGATGTTTGGTCGCCATATAACCGCCTAGTTCGTCGTCGATGCCTACGTTCGTAAAATAATGATCGTGTACGTAACTGTCGATCAGGACGATAGGGATGTTGGCTTTCTTGCATTCGTCATACAATTGTTCGGAGTAGATGCCCATAATAATAGCGCCATCGAGGTTGCGCGAAGTAGAGATATCGAGATAGGATTTGCCTTTATCGACGCCTGCAAGAATGATGTGGTACCCGTCTTCTCGTACGACGCCTTCGATCGCGCTGATCATTTCGCTGTAAAACGGGTTTTCGAATACGAGCTGCTTGCGGTCTTCCGTCTGCGGGATGATGACTCCGATGAGTTCCGAGGTGTTTTTGACCAACCCCCGAGCCGTTATGCTGGGAATGTAGTTCAAGTCTTTGATCGATTCGTGGATTCTGGCGATGGTGTCCTGCGACACTTTGTTTTCTTTACCGTTAAGCACGTAAGATACGGCAGCGATAGATACTCCGGCGTTGCGGGCTACGTCTTTTATCGTAATTTTCTTCATGAGTTCGTTGGAATCAACCTCCTTGGGGTTAAACGTTTAATGCAAATATAAACGGTGATCGTTCCGTTGTCAACAGAAATTGAAAACGCTTAATTTGTAAGTGCATCGAGCCTGTTGAGCCGCCTATGGGATCCATGGTGGAGCTTGCTTGAAAAGAGGAACCAAGGCCTTTTTGGGCCTTCATGCTTCATAAGCAGCCGCTACTGCTCAATCAAGGCACTTTTTTGGCCTTCATGCTTCATAGCAGCCGCTACTGCTCAATCAAGGCACTTTTTTTGCCTTCGTGCTTCATAAACAGCCACTACTGCTCAATCAAGGCACTTTTTTGGCCTTCATGCTTCATAGCAGCCGTTTCTTTTCAACGAAGGGACTTTTTAATGAGTGAATGGTGGTTGAATACGATGGGATCCTAAGTGTAACGTTATTCTAATGCTATCGCTAGAAGCCCCCGCCCAGCCACTCCGATTCGGGTTGATGTGCCGTCGATAAGGTGATACCGTAGCGCTATTTGATAAGGGTTCGACTTCTTACAGTGAAATTGAGTGATGGCATAACGCTATTTTCGGAGGAACGCCCCTAATCTGATAATATGCTCCAGATAAGTAGATACCGTAACGCTAATTGATAAGGGTTCGACTTCTAAAGTGAAATAGAGTGATGGCATAACGCAATGATGCGGCAACGCGAGGGACTAGGATCCGCCGCACAAAAAATCGCCCTCCTTTACAGGAGAGCGATCTACTGAAGTAACCTTCTCGGTTTGCTTTCTCGGGCTGCTTACGCGGATTTGTTCTTGTTGTAAATATCGAAGCCGACCGCTAACAGCAGCACCAAACCTTTAATCCCTTGCTGCCAATCGATTCCGAGGCCGATAAGCGACATCCCGTTGTTCATGACGGCCATGACCAGACCGCCGATGATCGCTCCGATAACGGTACCGATCCCGCCGGATGCGGAAGCGCCGCCGATGAATACGGCCGCAATGGCATCCAGCTCGAAGTTGAGGCCGGCTTTCGGCGTCGCCGCGTTCAAGCGCGCGGCATAGATTAATCCGGATAACGCGGCCAAAGCTCCCATGTTCACGAATACCCAGAAAGTTACTCTTTTCGTTTTAACGCCGGACAGCTTCGCCGCTTTTTCGTTGCCGCCAAGCGCATACGTATGACGCCCCATAACCGTTCTCTTCATGACAAAGCTATAGACGATTACGAGCACGAACAGGATGATCAGAATAAAGGGAATCCCTTTATATTTGGCCAGCACGTAAGTGAACAAGTTGATCACCGCGACGATTCCGACAAGCTTGGCGATAAACCAAGGGAAAGGCAGCACTTCGAATTCGTATTTACGCTGCGTGCGGCGATCCCTGAATTCTTGAACGACCGTTACGATGGACAAGAACACGCCGATGATAATCGTCAAAATGTGGATCGAGGAGCTTCCGTCGATGTCCGGCAGGAATCCGGAGCTCATCTTCTGGAACTCTTTCGGAAACGGCGCTATCGACTTGCCTTCCAGAATAACCATCGTTAACCCGCGGAACAACAGCATCCCCGCCAAAGTAACGATAAAAGAAGGAATCTTCATGTAAGCGACCCAGAAGCCCTGCCATGCCCCGATCAGCGCTCCGATAACGAGCGACAAAACGATGGCCAAAGGATAAGACATATCGTGTTCTACCATCATAATGGCGGATACGGCCCCGACGAACGCGGCTATCGATCCTACGGACAGGTCGATATGCCCCGTAATGATGACCATAACCATCCCGATCGCAAGAATTAGAATGAAGCCGTATTGTTGCAGGATGTTCGTTACGTTCAGAGGCTTAAGCAATATCCCGTCGGACAGGACTTGGAACAGCACCGTGATCAGGATGAGGGCCACGATCATGCCGTACTGCCTGACGTTGTTCTTGAACAGATTTTTCATGACTTCCATCGGTTACTCCCCTTTGCTCTTCGTCATATATTTCATGAGCGTCTCTTGTGTGGCGTTCTCTCGCAATACTTCTCCGGTCATTCGACCCTCGCTCATGATGTAGACGCGGTCGCACATTCCGAGAATTTCCGGCAATTCGGAAGAGATGATCAACACGCCTTTCCCTTCCGCGGCCAGTTGGTTGATGATCGTATAAATCTCGTATTTCGCGCCGACGTCGATTCCTCTTGTCGGCTCGTCGAGAATAAGAATATCCGGCTCGGAAAAAATCCATTTGCTGAGCACGACCTTCTGCTGGTTGCCGCCGCTCAAATTACCGGTTTTCTGCAAAATGCTAGGCGTTTTAATATTCATTTTTTTGCGGTACGTCTCCGCGACGACGACTTCCTCGTTCTCGTTCACGACCGATCTGCGCGATATTTTCTTTAAGTTCGCCAGCGTAATATTGCTTTTGATATCATCCATCAGAATCAAGCCGTAATGCTTGCGATCCTCCGTCACGTAGGCTATGCCGTTATCGATCGCGTCGCTGATATCCTTGAGTTGGATCTCTTTGCCTTCTTTCTTGATCTGTCCGCTAATGTTGCGGCCATAGGAGCGCCCGAATACGCTCATGGCCAATTCCGTGCGTCCGGATCCCATTAATCCGGCAATGCCGACGATCTCGCCCTTGCGAATATGAAAATGAACGTTGTCGATGACTTTGCGGTCCAAATGCTGGGGATGATAGACGTTCCAACCGTTAACCTCGAAGATCTTCTCGCCGATCTCGGGAGTTCGTTCGGGATAACGATTCGTTAAGTCCCGGCCTACCATCCCTTTGATGATCCGATCCTCCGTCACTTCGTCGCCCCGCATGTCCAACGTTTCAATCGTTTTCCCGTCTCGTAAAATCGTAATCGAATCCGCTACAGTAGCGATCTCGTTCAGCTTGTGAGAAATAATAATAGACGAAATCCCTTGCTTCTTAAGCTCAAGGATCAGTTTGAGCAAGTTGGCGCTGTCTTCTTCGTTCAATGCGGCCGTGGGCTCATCCAGGATGAGCAGCTTGACCTTCTTGGATAACGCTTTGGCGATTTCCGCAAGCTGTTGCTTGCCGACTCCCAAATTGGTAATCAGCGTGTTCGGATTTTCGTTCAAGCCGACCGTTCGCAGCAGTTCTCTCGTCCGAATGATCGTTTCGTTCCAATTGATAATGCCTCTGCTGGCTTGTTCGTTCCCGAGAAAGATATTTTCCGCGATCGAAAGATAAGGTATAAGGGCAAGCTCTTGATGAATAATGACGATACCTAGGCTCTCGCTTTGTTTGATGTCTTTGAATTCGCATGCTTGATCTTTGTACAAAATATCCCCTTCGTACGATCCATGGGGGTAAACGCCGCTTAGCACTTTCATTAAAGTGGATTTACCGGCTCCGTTCTCGCCGCATAGAGCGTGAACTTCGCCTTCTTTGACTTTCAGGTTGACATCCGCTAGCGCTTTGACGCCGGGGAACGTCTTGGTTATGTTACGCATTTCCAAGATATAGTCTGCCATTTCATCACCCGGTCCTCGTTTGAAATTAGAAATGATTTAGCGACGGCCGAATCCCGACCGTCACTAAATCATTCGGATTAGCGGTTACGAACTTATTTCAAATCGTCTTCGGAGAAGTACCCGGAGTCGACCAGCACTTCTTTGTAGTTGGAAGCATCGACGGAAACCGGAACGAGCAAGTAAGAAGGAACGACCTTCACGCCGTTGTCGTAGGTTTTCTCGTCGTTAACTTCCGGCTTATTGCCGGCCAATACGGCGACCGCCATGTTTACCGTTACTTTGGCAAGCTCGCGGGTGTCTTTGAACACGGTCGA
This sequence comes from Cohnella cholangitidis, assembly GCF_014107495.1. Classification (GTDB taxonomy): domain Bacteria; phylum Bacillota; class Bacilli; order Paenibacillales; family Paenibacillaceae; genus Cohnella; species Cohnella cholangitidis. The sequence goes on along the minus strand of NZ_CP041969.1, from coordinate 4,285,190 downwards.
AGTTTGCTCTCCGGCAATGATCGATTTAATCGACGCAAGCTCCGCGTCTTGGCCGGATGTAATCGGCAAAGGTTTGTCGGCGGAACCGTAGCCTACTCCTTTAAGCGAAGAAAGGATACCGATCGTGATCCCGTCGTAAGGCGACAAGATGGCATCGATGTTGGCGGAAGAATAGTTGGCGGACAACAAATTGTCCATGCGGGACTGAGCTACGCCGCCGTCCCAACGCAATGTCGCGACTTGGTCGAACTTCGTTTGGCCGCTTTTGACGACCAGCTTGCCGCTGTCGATATAAGGCTTCAACACGCTCATCGCGCCGTCGAAGAAGAAGTAAGCGTTGTTGTCATCCGGCGAACCCGCGAACAGTTCGATATTGAAAGGGCCTTTGCCTTCTTTGAGGCCAAGCTTCTCTTCGAGATAAGAGGCTTGCAGCACCCCTACCTTGAAGTTGTCGAAAGTCGCGTAGTAGCTGACGTGTTCGGATTTCTTGATCAGTCGGTCATAAGCGATAACCGGAATATTGGCATCCGCCGCTTTTTGCAGAACGTCGGTTAAAGCTTCGCCGTCAATGGATGCGATAACAAGCAGCTTAACGCCTTTGGTAATCATGTTCTCGATTTGGGACACTTGGTTTTCGATCACGTCTTCTCCGTATTGAAGATCCGTATCGTAGCCTAACGCTTCGAATTCTTTAACCATGTTCGCTCCGTCGTTAACCCAACGCTCGGAGGATTTCGTCGGCATGGCGATCCCGATCGTTCCTTTGTCTCCGTCTGCCGCTTTGGCGCCGGCGGATGCGCTGCCGCTAGCCGGAGCATTGCCGCCCTCGTTGTTGTTTTTGCCGCCGCATGCCGCCAGTACGAGAACGAATGCTAGCATAAGCGCGATAACCGAATATTTTTTCAAGTAAAGCTCCCCTTTCGTCTTTGACTATTAAGAATTTATCATGGGGATGCTATAGGGGTCTTTCGACGAATCGGACAACTTTTTTCAAAAAACAAAACCTTTGTTTTTTAGAAAAAAACGCAAAAAAAGAGAGCTGCGGCAAGTCCCTCTTCGGCGACCTGTCGCAACCCTCTTCGGATATAGATTTACGGAAAATCCAGTCGTCTAGTCGTTTAGTCGTTACGGCTCCGTCCCCCATACGAGCGTGCCGTTCTGATAGAGCGTCACGCGGCTCCAATCGGCATAAGCGGTATTCTTAGTCGCGTCGAACGAATAATCTCCGGTTTCGTTGAAATTCGCCCAGTCGGATTTCGCGAAGCGAGTCTGGATCTCTCCTGATTGTCCGCCTGCCGCGATCGAACCCGCCCCCGACGCGAAAGAAATTTCCACGTAGGTGTCCGTGCCGGTTCCCGACGCATTGACGAACGTGCCTTGCACGTTCGATGAGCCTACCTGCGCCCAGTCGGTCCAGAAGTTCAGCGCCTGGTTGCCGTCTTTCGTAAAGTAGTAGCGGAGTTTCAGCGTGCTTAGGTTGACCGCCGAAGTTCCGTTATTCTTAATGTTGAAGAACGGGGAGATGGTGTTATCGGTCGGGCTTGAGTTCTGGGCTTTGTACTGAACGACGAGGTTGCCCGTTCCGCCGCCATTGCTAGGCGTCGCGCTCGCCTGCGACGAGTTCGCGCTCGTTCCGGCGGAATTCGTCGCGCTGACGACGTAGTAGTACGTCGTGCCGTTCGTCAGACCGGTGTTCGTATAGCTAGTCGATGTTACGCCGGTCGCCACGTCCGCGTAAGGTCCGCCGCTTGTCGCGGCGCGTTTCACCGTGTAGCTCGTTGCGCCGCTCGATGCCGTCCAACTCAGCGACGCTTGCGCGTTGCCGGCCGTGGCCGTTAGTCCGGTCGGAGCTGCGGGAATCGGGGTTCCCGCGCTCGGCGTCGCGCTTGCTTGCGAGGAGTTCGGGCTTGCTCCCGCGGCGTTGGATGCGCTGACGACATAGTAATAAGTCGTACCGTTCGTCAAGCCGGTATTCGTGTAGCTCGTCGCCGTAACGCCGGTCGCTACGATCGTGTAAGGTCCGCCGCTCGTCGTTGCACGTTTCACCGTATAGCTCGTTGCGCCGCTGGACGCCGTCCAGTTCAAAGTCGCCTGCGCGTTGCCGGCCGTTGCCGTCAAGCCCGCAGGCGCGGAAGGCACGGTACCTCCGTTGCCGAATACGGTTGCTTGAACGCTCGTGGCCGCAATGCCGTTCGGACCGTTGACAACCGTATTCCCCCAAGTCGTAAGAGTGCCTGCCGGACCTGTCGCCAAGTCCAAGTAAGCCACGCTCGAGCCATTGCCGTACCACGACCATGCCAGCCAACCTACTCCTTTTTGCTGGGAATAACTCATGATCGTAGCTTCGTCTACGTCGCCGCTCGTATGCTGGTACCCGAATTCTCCGACAATAACGGCAAGCCCTTTATTCAATGCGCCGTCGATGTTGGCCTTGACCGTTGCGGCATTCCCTCCGGCGTATTCGTACATGTGTATGGAGAATACGGTGTCGCCGAGCGTATCCGATGCCAGTACTTCTTGCCCGTAGTTATGAATGGATGCCGGATACTGGCCCCATCCCGCCGCATCCACGACGAGGGCGTGGGTTAACCCGGCATTGCGGAGTTGAGGGATCATCGTCTTGTAGGCGTTAGCCCACGCCGGACCGTCCCATGTGCCGTACCATTCGTTGGCGATGTTGATGATCACTCTGTCTTCTTTGCCGATCAACGCGTCCTTGATGCTGATCCAGTAGTCGACCGCCGCCTGCAAAGTAGACGTAGAATCGGATCCCGTCGCATCGTGCACCTCCAGCATGGCGATAAGTTTATATTGATTGCATAAAGCGAGAATATTTTGCACGGAAGCGATATCGTCTCTTGTCCATTGGCCGCCATTGGAGAGAACGATTCTAACGGTATTGGCGCCTGTTGCCTTGATTGCGGGAATCGCCGCGGCCAAATCGTTCTTGTACCAAGTATGCGCATGGTTCACGCCTCTCATGACGAACGGAGTTCCGTTAGCTTCGTATAGCGTCGTGCCGCTTACGTAGAAGCCGGGAACCGGTGCGGCAGAGGCTCTGCCGCTGCCGACCGAAAGGGCAGCTAGGCTTAATCCCAAGGCCAGCGCCAACATCAAAGCCATAAATCGGTTTGTCGATTTGTTCAATAACATCATTAACCCTCCATTACTAGAAATGTAAATCCGTAACTTACCGCAATCCAATGAAGCCACCGCATTGTAAGCACTTACATTCCTTTGGGTAGAAGACTCGCTCACCTCCCATATCCCTTTGTAGATGGCCGCTTGAGCTTCGGGAACTCAGTAATTAGCTTTACGACTAAACAAGAAGTTAGCAATAATTTAGGTTATCGTTAAGCTAACAAAACTAATTGTAAAATGAAAGCGTTTCAATGTCAATAAATAACAAAAAAAAAGAGAGCCGGATGCGTCCGGATCTCTTACGAATCAAAGCGTTCTTACAATTTTTTGACGGATTCCCTGCGAATGATTTTCCCTTTTATGAGCACCCTTCCGAAACTCGAGCTCTTATTCGTCACCTTTTTGATCATGAACTTCGCGGCCACTCTTGCCATTTCAGGCATATTAACCTCGACGGTCGTTAATTTCGGCTCGCATAGAGTCGAGAAAATATCATTGTCGAAACCGACAACCGAGCAATCGTCCGGAATCTTATAACCGTTGGCTTTTAGTACAATCATGAGTTCATAAGCGACTTGGTCGCAGTTGCATACGAATGCCGTCGGCATTTCGTCGGGCAACTGAATGTCGATAAAACGACCTCTCTCGTCCCGATCGTTAATAATATACCGTTCATCCAATTTGAGGTTATGTTCTAGCAACGATTTGTAATAGCCCAAGAAACGATCCTGTATGCTGCTGGTAGAATAAAGATTTCCTACAAACGCGATTTTTCGATGTCCGCAGTTGATTAGGTAATTCGTCATTTCGTACATGGCATAGAAATTATCGGTGATGACGGTGTCCATTCGCTCTTGATCCGTGTAAAAGTCCAGAAACACGACCGGAGTATCGGCCTGGTGGAGCATCTCGATATAACTTTTGTGGATATGGCCCAAAATGATGAATCCGTCTACCTTCTTCTCCTGATATATCCAAGGCATGACGAACTGCTCTTCGTCCTGGGCGGACAAGATATGAAGGATCGCGGAATAGCGGTATTCCTCCAGCGATTTGACGATATGCTGGTGAAATTGTTGATAGAAGGACGGAGATACGCCCGTGAAACGTTCGGCAACGATGATCCCTATGTTATAGGTATATCCTTCCTTCATCGCTTTGGCCATGACATTCATTCGATATCCCATTTCGCTGGCCAGTTCCTTGATTTTGCGCTTCAATTCTTCGCCGACGCCTTCTTTGTCGCTAAGCGCTTTAGAGACGGTAACTACGCTGATTCCCAGCTTATCCGCGATATCTCGCATAGTCACTCCGGATTTCATAGGTTACAGCAGCCCCTTCATAAACAATCGATACGAAATCTCTTCTTACATGATATCCGTATCCCCCTACGATAACAATATTCGCCCCGAAAAATGTCCAAATTTCGTTCGATTCGCCCTCACTCTTCTTCGAAAGCTTCGCCTTTACGATAACGGATAGGGGATACGCCTACCGTTTTTTTGAACGCCGTGCTGAAATAGTGCTGCGAGTCGTATCCGACGGCTTCGGCGATATCCGCGATGCTGCGATTGGTCGAGCTAAGCAGTTGAACCGATTTGGATATGCGAAGCTGGGTCACCAGCGTGACGAAAGTAATTCCGAGCTCCTGCTTGAATAAGCGGCTTAAGTAGACGGACGACACCCCGATGGCGTTAGCCGTTCCTTCCAAGGAAAGCTCCTTATCGGCGTAATGGTCGCGCAAATACTGCCTTGCCCTTCGCACGAGCGGAGATATGGAAGCTTCCTTGTAGACGCCGCTCTTGGCTTTGCGATAGGCCGCGGCCACGCCGTCGAACCCTTGCTCGACCGGTTCGCCTTGAGCGACGATCTGCAGTTTGAGGTATTGGGTTACGGCTTGCTCGATCGCCGCGAACAAAGACGCGTCCGTCGTATTCCAGACGATAACGCAAATAAATCCAAGCGGATCCCGAAACAAAACTTGCGCGTAGGGAGAAATGATCTCCTCGGCGATGTTCTCGATCGCGAACAGCATAAGCTGGCGATCCCGTTCCGAGCGAACGGATTGACCCAGATCGATCTCAGGCCAGCGGACGATTCCGAATAGGGAAGGAGGCGTATCCGGCAAATCAAGAAACCGCAATTGCTCCTGAACTTCCTTCTCGTTGACCGCCTCCTCGATCCATTCGTTGCAAAATCTCTCCCTGAGCAGCGGAATGTTTTTACGGATTTGGCGGGAAGCTTGCTCGAAATGCTTCTCCTGAGCTTTGGTTTGTTCCAGTTGACCGGCGATCCTGCTCAGCACCTCGGTCAGGTGTCCGGGATTGGCCGGTTTCAGGATATATTCATCCACCCCGAAATGGACGGCTTGTTGGGCGTAATTGAACTCGTCGTGCCCGGATACGATCACGATCCGGCACGAAGGAAGCAACTGCTTGGCTTCCTGGATAAGCATTAAGCCATTCTTGATCGGCATGTTGAGATCGACGAGCATGACGTCGACTTGATGCTTGATCGCCAGTTCCAGCGCTTCTTCGCCATCCTCCGCCTCCGCTACGACCTCCAACCCTATAGCTTGCCAATCAACGGCTTCCCGAAGGCCCTCGCGAATGATCGGTTCATCGTCGGCAATCAGGACCTTCCAGGAATTAATCTTCGATAAAGCCATGGCTACCCCTCCTCCGCATGGATCGGATAGATCAGCGATACGGTAGTTCCGATTCCCCGTTCGCTTTCGATCGTGATTCCGCAATCGTCCGTACCGTAGGTTAATTTCAATCGCGCTTGCACGTTGGCAAGCCCGTATCCGGAACCCGAGGTTTCCATCTGGGTAATTCTCGGATCGTTCATTCGTTCTCGCATCCGGAGCAAAGTCTCTTCCGGGATGCCCACTCCGTCGTCGCTTACGGACAGGCGAATCCGATCTTTCCTAAGCGTTCCTTTTACGGTAATGTTGCCCGGTCCCCGACGTTCCTTGATCCCATGGTAGATCGCGTTTTCCACTATGGGCTGCAGAATGATCTTCAATACGGGGATATGCGCGATGTCGGGATCGAGCTCAAGAGAGTATTGCAACTTATCTTTGTAGCGAAGCTTCTGAATTTGCAAATAGCTGCGAATATGATCGAACTCCTCCGCCAGCGGGATGAACTCGTTCCCCTTGCTCAGGCCGATTCGGAACAGCTTCGACAAGGCTTCCACCATTTCCGAGACGTCCTCCGCTCCCTGCTTGCGGGCCATCCAATGGATCGTATCCAACGTGTTGTACAGGAAATGAGGTTTGATTTGCGCTTGAAGAATACGCAGTTCGGCCTCCCTCTTCTGCTTTTCCTGTTTCTCCGTCAGCTGGAGCAATTCGTTGATTTTGGTCAGCATGCTATTGTAGCTGCGCCCCAGCATTCCGACTTCGTCTCTCCCGTCGCCCCAATAACGGGTCGTCAAATCCCCGGACTCCGCGCGTTGCATAAAGGCCATCAACCGGTGAATAGGTCGCGAAATCCCGTGGGACAAAGCAAATGAGGCCGTTATTCCCAATAAACAAACGACAAAGACGAAAGTCCCGACGTATAACCGGATTTGACGGACTTCGGGAGCAGCCTCTTCCGTGGAGAATACCCCGATCGTCGACCAATTGGTAAAGGAGGATTTGCGGAAAATAAACTGCAGTTCCCTTCCGTTGACCGTCTCGACGAATTGTCCGGATGCTTGTCCTTTCAACCACATTAAAGGAATGGATTGAAACCCCAGCTGCTTAGGCACGTATACGGACTCCCCCTTCTCGTCCATGACCATCAGCAGTCCGGTTTTTCCTAATTGGATATCTTGCGCCGCCTCTACGATAACCCTCAATTTCAAATCGATCAGCACGACGCCCAACACTTTCTGCGTATCCGGATCAAGGATCGCTCTCACGGCGGACACGACTTCATTATCCTTATAATTCGCGTGAGTCGTCACGTTGCGCCCGTAAGGATGCCCGATGACTTGGAAAATCCCCTTGCCCGCGACCGCTTCCTGATACCACGGCTCCAACGTCAGATCTTTGGCCGAAGAACGCGAATACATATCGTTGCTTAGATATTCCCCATGAGAGTTCACGACCATAATGCCCGCGATCTCCGTCTGAAGCGTCGAAAATCCTCTCATGAATTCCAATGCTTCGTCCCGGTTCGCCTGATCGGGTTTCTCCTCGTCGAGAAAACCGCGGACTTGCGGATTAAAGGAGATCAGATAAGTCGTATTCTGTACGTTCCCGACATAAAATTCGATCGAACGATTGACCTTGGAAATTAACTGCAGCGTGTTCTCGTTCATTTGCCTTTCGATGATCCGGTTGACGACCCAGTCGGTCAGAACGCCCAATACCAATGACGGTAAAATCGTAATCAGCAAAAAGTGCACGAGCAATTTGTATCGGATAGGTAAGTTTTTCGGCAGCAACCCTCCAAAAAACGAACGGCCTTCCCGATTGTCATAAGAATGCATACGCGAACCTCCCCCGCTCCCCCTATTTGGCGTAATAGTTGTCCACGTTGTCTTGAGTTACGATCGTCACGCCGGTATCGATGAAAGACGGGAGCGGATGGGCGCCGTATATATCTTCGCTGTTAGGTTGGACCAGGTCGTGATGCTGGTGAAACAGTTCGAGCAATGACCAGTAACCCATATTCCATGTTCCCTGCGCGATCGTCGCGTTAATCGTTCCGTCCTTGACCAAATCCAGCGTTCCTTTGTCGGTATCGAATCCGATGACGACTTTGCTTTTCGCCACCCCCGATTCCTTAAGAGCTTTCCCGATCCCGACTCCTCCGTTCGCTTGCGTCGCGAAGAACCCGTCCAGGTCCGGATATTGCCGCAAGATGGCTTTGGCAACTTTCTCCGACTCTTGAATCTTTCCTCTTCCGTCCGCGATTCGTACGACTTGGATGGCCGGAAACTCTTGCTTTAACGTTTCGGTAAATCCTTTGGTTCTCTCCTCGTGGTTCAATTGATTAGGCTGGGTAACTACGGCTGCTTTCCCTTGTCCGGACAGCAGCCTGCCAAGTTCGCGCGCCGCTTGGGCCCCCGCGCCGTAATTGTCCGTCCCCAAAAAAGAATAAGCCTTGCTGCTCGGCGAATCGGAATCGAACAGCACGACGGGAATGCCCGCCTTAATCGCCTTGTCGATCGTTCCTACCAACGCTTCCGGATTAATCGCCGTGACGGCAATGCCCGCAGGCTTCATGGCGATGACCTGTTCCAAGACCGTAATTTCTTCGTTCGCGTCATACTGGGAAGCTCCCCGGAATTCCACGGAAACGTTCAGCACCTGCGCGGCATCCTCGAATCCCTTCATGATGCTCTTCCAATAATCCAACCCGGATTGAAAGGTGACCATCACGTATTTCTCTTCCATGCTTCCCATCAGGCCGATCGGATTCTCGTTCCACTCGTCCCGATTATCCTCGCGAAAGCCGAAGTACCAGAAAAACAATGCGAATAAGCCCGTAACCAATCCATAGACGATTAATAAGAGCTGTTTTTTCATCGCAAGAAACCTCCTTCGCGGCGGGTCGGCCGGAATTCCTGTTCAGTAGCTTTCCCACTTTTATCATAGTGGGGGAGCCAACTTCCGTCTTTTCACAAAAGAGCACATTTTTTTCGTTTTTTTAACTTCGCGTTTCGGGTACCCAGGAGAATATGGTACCTGAATGAGGGTGGGCGCATATCCTGCATTAATCGTCAAACGCCCATGGGCAAAGGAGGAACAACGATGTCGAAACTACGGTCGACGGATGCGAAGCCGCAATTGCGCAAAGCTCCCGCTGATCCGAAAGCGAAGCTCTCATCCCGTCAGTCCGCGCAACCTCAACTTAAAGCCGTATCCGGCAAATCCAATAAAAAAGAGTCGCCCAAAGACGACGTTGTGCATTTGCATCAGAACGAGGAACAACCGGCCTACCAGACTCGGCAAATTCCATGGTGGGTTTTCCCGAAAGAGCAACAAAGAGGGTTGCTAGGAGGCTTGTTTGGAGGGCAAGGAGGCGGCTTGTTCGGCGGACCCGGGGGTCCGGGCGGCGGGATGTTCCCCGGACCGGGCGGTCTCGGCGGACCCGGAGGTCCGGGTGGCGGTATGTTCCCCGGACCGGGCGGTCCCGGCGGACCCGGAGGTCCGGGTGGCGGTATGTTCCCCGGACCGGGCGGCCCCGGCGGACCCGGGGGTCCGGGTGGCGGTATGTTCCCCGGACCGGGCGATCCCGGCGGACCCGGGGGTCCGGGCGGCGGTATGTTCCCCGGACCGGGCGGTCCCGGCGGACCTGGAGGTCCGGGTTTCCCGCCTCCGCCGTTCCCGGACCCGGACCTGGACCCGGACCGTTCCCGCCTCCGCCTCCGCCTTTCCCGGGACCTGGACCGTTCCCGCCACCGCCTTTCCCGGGACCTGGACCGTTCCCGATTCCGCCTGCCTTCATAACGGTAAGAATCACCGGAGGAGCGGCGTTCCCTAGAATCAACTTTACGAACTTCATCCCGTTCTTTCCGGGAATCACGATCCGCCAAGCATTGGAGTCCACCGGCTTAGTCGGCTTCGGACCGGCCGGCTTCATCCGCAGCGTTGCCGGAATTCCAATCTTCGGAACAACGACGGTACGTCTTCGCTACAATGGGCGAGTGATCCCGCAGACGCTTCTGAACTTTCCCGCTGAGCCCGGAAGCATCGTCGGCCTTGAGCTTTTCCTTTCATTCACGGGTGCAGTTCCGCTTCCTCTCTGACCGTTCAATTCCCTTCCATCTCCTGTTCCACCTTGCGGCGGAACAGGAATGGGACGGATAGAGCAACGGCGAACACGCATCCGGCAATCGCGAATTGCTGCCAGCTCCCTTTGGTTAGACTGGAACCTAGGAAGTTATAAGCGAAAGTTCCCGGCAACGTTCCGATGATCGTCGCGGGAAGAAACGCCCGCAAAGGCACGCGGGCTACGCCCGCCGCGTAACTGACCAAATCGAACGGGACGAAAGGAGCGATCCGCAGCAACAGCACCATCATGAATCCTTTCCTCTCCATAGCCCGTTCTATCTTTTCCAGCCTCGGATCCTCTTTCCCCCGAAAAAAGCTGCCTCCTATTTTCCTCGCCAGCAGAAAGGACAGAACCGCTCCTGTAACCGCTCCGACCAACGTATACACCATGCCCAACCACGTTCCGAACGCCAACCCTCCCGCCATGGATAAGACCGAAGCCGGGAATAGGATAAACGGACGCGCGATATACATCGCAATATAAAGAACCGGAGCCACCCATCCGAACGACAGCACCCACGTTCGAATCGACTCCGGGTTCAACTTCAAATATTTAAGATCAAACCATAGCAGGGCAGCCACTATGAGGATAGCGGCCGCGATTTTCCACACCATAGAACGACGCAAACGGACAAGCCCCTTCCTTTGTTTTCCATCTGTCTATTCGTATCATACAAAAACCGGGATGAGAAAACAAAACAAACGCCGTAACCGGCGAGCAGCCTAACTAACCTGCGATTCATGGAACTGACCAATCCGATCGCATTCTGCGAGAGTATGATAAGGCGGTTAAGCCGCACTATTCTCACACATGGTGTTCATTTTTCCGAATTAAGGCAACTGCGCCGTTACTAACTTACGGCTGCGAGGCTGAACAACTAATTAGAAAATGAAATAGTACCACCACACGCGCTTATTTCCAGAATCCGAGTCACTTAGGAGCAAAGGTTCTTACCTAAAAACTACAAATTAATATCGATATTTTTTCTATACGAATATAAAAACTGCCCCATAAGCTGTTCATGGGGCAGTTTTTATCAAAGCTCGCCGATTAATGCGACGCGTCATCCTTCAGCGATTTCAAACGCTTCATGACGTCGTTGGCGCCGCGGCCGAAATAATCGTGCAGCGTGCTGTATTCTTGATAGAGCTTCTCGTACACGGCAACGTTGGCCGGAATCGGCTTGAACGTCTCCTCGCGCACGCGAGCCATCGCTTTGGCCGCGTCCACGACACTGTCGTAGCCGCCTTTGGCGCTTCCCGCCGCGACCGCGCCGAACATCGCCGCTCCGATCGCGGGCGTCTGCTTGGAATCGGCGATTTTGATCTCGCGGTTCGTAACGTCCGCGTAGATTTGCATCAATAGCCGGTTGCGTTGCGGCAATCCGCCGCAAGCGTAGACTTCGTCTACCGGAACGCCGTTGTTATGGAACGCGTCGATGATCTTGCGCGTACCGAAAGCCGTCGCCTCCAGCAACGTACGATACACTTCCTCCGGCTTGGTCAGCAAGCTGTACCCGACGATTACGCCGGTCAGATTCGTATCTACGAGCACGGAGCGATTGCCATTCCACCAATCCAACGCCAGCAAGCCCGTTTCTCCAGGCTTGTAAGCTTCCGCCCGCTCGGTCAGCCATTGGTGAACGCCGACGCCGTCTTTGTCCGCCGCTTCCTTCACGTATGCAGGCACCGCTTCTTCAACGAACCATTCGAAAATATCTCCTACCGCGGACTGTCCGGCTTCGTACCCGAGATAACCCGGAATGATTCCGTCTTCGACCACTCCGCACATGCCTTCCACTTCTACTTCTTTCTCTCCGAGCAGCATGTGGCAGATCGAAGTTCCCATAGCCATAACGAGCTTGCCCGGCGTCACGACGCCGACAGCCGGAACCGCGGCATGCGCGTCCACGTTGCCGACCGCGATTGCCGTACCCGCATTTAGGCCGGTTAGCTTCGCCATCGCTTCCGTCAGCTCGCCCGACTTCGTTCCGAGCGGCATGATCTCTCCGCGCAGCTTCGTTTCCGTCAAGTTTTCCAAACGAGGGTCCAGCGCTTTGAAGAACTCTTTGCTCGGGTAACCGTCTTGCTTGTGCCAGATGGACTTGTATCCTGCCGTACAGCTATTGCGCACGAAATTGCCGGTCAACTGAGAGATAACCCAGTCCGTTGCTTCCGTGAACAGATCGGTTGCTTCGTATACTTCCGGAGCTTCGTTCACGATCTGCCATACTTTCGCGATCATCCATTCCGAAGAAATCTTACCGCCATAACGCGGAAGGAATTTCTCCCCGCGTTCCGCCGCGATCGCGTTCAAGCGATCCGCCTCGTCTTGCGCCGCGTGATGTTTCCATAACTTCACCCAGCCGTGAGGGTTATCCTTCCACTCCGGCTTGAAGCAGAGAGGGACGCCTTGCTCATCGACCGGCAGCATCGTGCAAGCCGTAAAGTCGATCCCTAGCCCGATCACGTCGGATGGATCGATACCGGATTGCTTCAGAACCGCGGGAATGGACCGACGAAGCACCTCCAAATAATCGTCGGGATGCTGCAACGCCCAATCGTTCTCCAACGCTTGGCCCGACGTAGGCAATATTTCGTCGATAACTCCGTGAGGATAAGGGGTAACGTGATCCGCGATTTCGTGTCCGTTGGACAGGTCGACGAGAACCGCGCGTCCCGATTGGGTACCGTAATCAACGCCGATAGCGTATTTTTGGCTCATGATTTGCCTCCTCGAAGGAATGAATGATATCGGTCTAACGATTCAGAAGCTTTAGTGCTTCGAATCGCCCGGTTGCCCGTAATAAGCGTTCGCGCCATGCTTGCGCAAATAATGTTTGTCCAGCAGCGTTTGATTCATCGACGGAATTCCGGCGTTTAACTGTCTGGTGTGATAAGCCATCTTCGCGACTTCCTCAAGCACTACCGCGTTATGCAACGCATCCATGGCATCCTTGCCCCAAGCGAACGGAGCATGGCTGTTCACGAGCACGCCCGGAACCCGATCCGGATTGATCCCATGGAACGTTTCCACGATGACGTTGCCTGTCTCCGCTTCGTATGCTCCTTCGATCTCCGCGTTCGTCATCGGCCGAGTGCACGGAATCGTTCCGTAGAAATAATCGGCTTGAGTCGTTCCGAGCGCCGGGATTCCTTGACCCGCCTGCGACCAGATCGTCGCCCACGGCGAGTGCGTATGAACGATGCCGCCGACGTTCGGAAAAGAACGGTAAAGCACGAGATGCGTCGGGGTATCCGACGAAGGACGCATCGTCCCTTCCACCACGTTGCCGTCCAGATCGACGACGACCATCTGCTCCGGCTGCAGTTCCTCGTAAGGCACGCCGCTCGGCTTGATAACCATAAGGCCGGACTCTCGATCGAAGCCGCTTACGTTGCCCCAAGTAAAAGTCACTAAACCGTATTTCGGCAGCTCCGCATTGGCTTGACATACGATTTTCTTAAGTTGTTCCAACAAGTGAAACACTCCCTTTCCTTACATAGATCAAGATATTAACGATTCTAATGCCCTTAATAACTGATCTCATTATACACTTGTACGTACAGGTGTGTCGATAGTAATCGTTACTGGATTTCCATCGTCGATTGACGAACGATCAACTTAGGAGGATACAGCATTTCTTCGTTCGGCGGAGCGGTACCCTTCTCCATTTGCGCGATGAGAAGATTTGCCGCTTGCTCCCCGAGACCCGATTTAGGATGCTCTATCGTCGTTAATTTAATTTCCGTAGCCGTCGCTAGGAACGAATCGTCGTAACCGATAATCGATAGATCTTCCGGTACCCGCAAACCGATCTCCCTAACGGTGTCTAGCAACGAAATGGCCAGTTGATCGTTATAGCACACGAGAGCCGTAGGACTCTGGTCGGACATAAGCATCTCGCGCAGCATCCGATGCGGGTGCTCCCCTTTATCCTCGGTCGAATAGCGTACGATCATGCTTGCTTCGGACGGAATATGATGTTCCCGGCAGGCGCGGATAAACCCTTTCATCCTTCGCACGCCTTGCAGATCGTCCGTTTTGAAAAATCCCGCGACTCTCCGGTGTCCAAGCCCGATCACGTAGCTCGCGGCCATGAAGCCGCCCGCGTCGTCATCCACTCGCACGCTCGGAAACTCCATATCGGGATAGGACTCGTTAATCATCACCATAGGAATGCCGTGATCTTCGATGGCCAAATAGTTATCGAAATTCGGATTGCCTTCGGCGCTCTTCGTCGGTTCGACGATAAGCGCGCATACCGAGTGGCTCAGCATCATTTCCAAACACTCCCGCTCCCGATCCTTGCGGTGATCCGTGCTGGACAACAGCATGCGATAGCCTTTTTCCTTCAATGTCGCTTCGATCCCCCGGACGATGGAGGGAAAAATATAGTCGGATATAGAGGTCGTTATGACGCCTACCGTACGATTCCCGGAAGCGCTGCGGCGCTCGGGGGATTGCCTGCTCACGAACGTTCCTTTACCCTGTTCGCGGGCAAGCCACCCTTCCGTAACAAGCTCTCCGATCGATTGGCGCACCGTCTGGCGGCTCAATGAATATTGTTCCGCCAATTCGTTCTCCGAAGGCAGTTTGTCCCCCGGACGATATTTTCCGCTTGCGATCCATGACAAAATCTCTTCCTTAAGCTGCAAATATTTCGGCGATTGAGCACTCAATGGGGGCACCTCCTCTTCACACGAACCCTGTCAAAATGTTTAATGACAGTATACCACAGGATTTCACTTGTACGTACCTTTTCCGCCATTACTTGACGCAGTTGTACGGTATCCATTTTAGAAGCTTCGCGAATGCCCAATCCGGCCTAAGTTGTGGTATAGTTTGTTTATTCTATTCATGGAGGGTTTTCTTTTTGGCCAATCAAATGATCTATTCGACCGAAAATATCGATATCAGCGCCGATTCCGACAAAAAACAGGTGCACATCGAGCTCGCGAGCAGCGGTTACCGTCCGAAATACGTCTCATTGTTCATCGACGACCGCGATGAGCTTGAACGGATCATTCAAGCGTTGCAAACCGCGAAGTCCTCATTGGAATAGATAGCAAGAACGCCGCTTCATTAGAATAAGGAGGAGTATCAAATTGATAGACATCACGTATAAGTACAACGAATATATGGGCAAAGCCATCCGCGGTTACCATCATAACTCGCTTAGATTCTGGATCTCCAACGTACTCGGGCTAGCGATCGTCCTGCTGGAGATCATTATGTATAGCCAAACTTCCAATCAAAAGCTGTTATGGATCGCTTTCTTCGTATTGCTGGTGCTTGGCTTCTCGTACGTAACCTCTTGTTACCTGCAGCCCGCCAAGTTCATGAGCGACGCCAGGTATAACAAGCCGTTCACCTTATCCGTCGGCGACGAACAAATTCGGCTCCATTCGGAAGATCTCCATTCCGACGCCGCTTGGTCTACCGTGACGAAAGTGTGGGCAACGGACAAGTTCTATTATTTGTTCTTGGATAAGAGACAATTCTGGATCATTCCAAGAGACCGCTTCGCGGATCAGGCGCAAGAAGAACAATTCAAGCAAATCGCTAGCCGTCACCGTAAAATCAATCGAGGTCTCATTAGGTAGAGAAATTAGAGATCTTAAAACCCGACAGGCGAAGAACCGTGCGAGCAACTTCCACGGTTCTTCGCCTCTTTTTTTGTTTAACTTGTTTCTTCAAAAATATGATGTAAAGAAAACTTGACATCATGAATGGTTTTTATTACATTATGAATATAAAACTTTACTTCATGTAAAAATAAACGCACAAAGGGCGTGAACCATGACTTATCAAGAAAAGAAAAGCATCGTATCGTTGATCAGCGCTATTCTCATCTTCGTATCTTTTTGCTTGTACATGTACCCGCAATATCCCGAGGGGGGGCCGGGGTCGACCGAAACCTTTCGCTTTTGGGGTTCCTTCGTCCTCTACCTGACTTTGATTTCAATCGTCGCGCACATCCTCATCAGCATTATTTTTAACATCGTCTTTCGAATCACGACCGGAGAAAAGGAACCCGCATTCGCGGATGAACTGGATAAACTCATCGACTTGAAAGCGTTCCGGAACTCTTTTTTCGTGTTTGTCCTGGGCTTTCTTCTTGCCATGGGTTCGCTCGTTATCGATCAGCCGTCGCAGGTGATGTTCGTCATCCTGATCGCTTCAGGATTCCTTTCGGACGTGACCGGCTCCGTCAGCAAACTTTATCACTATAGAAGAGGAGTGTAGGATGGGAAAACATCTTGTCGGCAATCATATCCGCAAATTACGATTCGACCATGATGAAATGACTCAGCAGCAATTGGCAGACAAGGTGGGCGTAACAAGGCAAACCATCGTGGCTCTCGAAAAGGGAAACTACTCCCCCTCTCTGGAACTGGCTTTTCGCATTGCCCACGCTTTCAACTTACCGTTGGAAGACGTATTCTTTTATGGGGAAGGGGATAAAAAATGAGTTCAAATAAAAAAGCCGCAAAAATCGTGGGAGTGCTGTTTATCCTTGCAGCCGTTACGGCTAAATCATAATGTTGCCGTCAACTAGACAAGGGATAGAGCATCGGAACGCTTCCGATGCTCTATCCCTTTTGTTTCGCGCAACTTATTTATCCTGCTCCAATAGACGAATGATGTCCTCCAACGATTGTTGCTCCAGACTTTTCAGGATCAAATCCGCTTCCGCGAAATCCATCTTGGCCGTCACCGTATTCGGTATGGCCACGCCATAGAGCCCCGCGGCCTTGGCCGCCCTAAGACCGTTAAATGAATCCTCGATCGCGAACGCCTCTTGGGGCTCTACCCCGAGATCCCCTATGGCTAATCTGTACAACGCCGGGTCGGGTTTCACCCGTTCCACGTCGTCGCAAGTCCGGACCGTGCGGAAATAGTCCCTGATCCCTTGACGCCCCAAATGACGTTCGATCCAAGCCCGGTCCGAGCTCGAAGCAAGTCCGATCGACAAGCCCAACCTACGCGCTTCCTCTAATCGCTCCAACACGCCCGGAAACAGCGTCGCCCGCTCGACGTTAGCCGCATGAGCCTCTTGATAGCGCGCGTTCATCGCATTCCGGTCTACCGGAGCTCCCGTCAATCTTTCCAATTCCGCGAACGGATCGTAAACGTATCCCTTCGTCCCTATGCCCGCGGCCCAAGCCTCGAGCGGAAATCGCAAGCCGTACTCCGCGTAGATTCCGCAGTAAGCGTCGTACGCGCAAGTCTCCGTATCCATCAGCGTTCCGTCAAAGTCGAACACAACCGCTTTTATCGCCATTGCTCAACACTCCCTATCCACGTCTCTCTATAACTTGACTCTATTCTACGCAAGATTTCGAGAATCGTCGACCTTAGCGCTTTTGACAGAATTTCGTTGCGTTAAAAGTCGAAAGATCGTACGATGGAAGTAACTTTGAATAATGGAGACGATTTCCATGACAAGATCACGCAGCAACGCGATTTCCGGCGGCCGCGCGCCGTTCATAGGCGCCCAAAGACCGCCCGGCCCCGCAAGGACCCCGATGATCGGCGCGCATAGGCAACCGCGGCAGGATCCAATGGCGGACTTGCAGCAATCGATCGGTAACCAAGCCGTGCTTCAAGGAATGGATACCGCTCCCGAAACTCCTTATTACTTAGAAACGGCTAACCAATCCCCGATCCCTTCCGTCTATTACGATGGAGAGCAGCCGAGCATCGGATCGAGCAGCAGTCCGGGATTGAACCCGCCCGAAACGCCTGACTACATAGATACGTCGGTCCCGCCGTCTCGCGCGCCTTCCAACGGATACGACGATAGCATACCGCCGCCTCCTTCCCTTAACCCGCAAGCCTCGAACGCACAGGGCGCCAATGCATTCGCCTTGAAATCGATGCTCCCTTCCATGCCCAAGTTCGATAGACAAGACATCATCGGTCCGAACGATAGAATGAATACCAAATTGCCCTCTCAGACGTTCTATGCCGAGAACGAGGAGCAGAGAGCGCCTTACGCGCGCGGGTTCAACGATCAAGGGCTGATGACGAACGCCTCGGACGGCAGCGAGCTTAACACGATCGGGGCCAGAAAAGCGGCATTCAGAGGCTCGAAACCGGATCGCCATATTTTCACGATGGACAAGGACGGACAATTCCATTCGGCGGATGCGATCAAAGAAAACGAAGACCGCGGCCAATCCGCCCTCGATCAAGGACTCGGCATGCAGGATCGGTTCCACCATTCCAGCTTCCATGCAGGCGATGCCGTTGCCGGCGCAGGCGAACTGCAAGTCCGAGACGGGCAAGTGGAGCTTCTGTCGGACACGAGCGGCCATTACCAGCCCGGCTCCAAGCAGATGATCCAGACCGTCCAGCAATTAGAGAAAAACAAGGTTAAGCCCGAGCAGCTCGGCGTCGAATTCGTCGGCAAAGGGGGCACCCAGAACATGCAAGCCTCCGCTCTCGAGCTGCTAGGATATGCCGACCATAAACCGGATAGAGCGGAAGAGAAGATGCGCAAGAACCACGCCAAGAAAAACTCCGTTCTGCAGGAATTGTTAAGCAAAAGCGCCAATAACCCCGATGGTCAAAATTTAATCCCTTCCGAAATCAACAAGAGACCGGAAGAAACGGCTCCCGAATCGGAAGCCGAGCAGCAAAACGGAACTCCCGACGCTTTCTACATGGGCGATCAAGAATCCGATTATACCCCTAACCAATATGAAGACATCGAAGAGGAACAAGAAGAAAGCCAGGCCAGCCAGGCCGACGCGGCATACTACACCGATATACCCGCCGAACAAGAAGGGCCCGAAGCCGAAAATCAGGATGACATATATTACAATTAGTCCGAAGGAGAGAGGATCTCCCTCAGGTTCCGAACAAGGACCGGGGAGATCCTCTCTTCGCGCGTTGCCACTCCCCGTCCCGCGAAGCTCCGATACCCTCTTCCTTCGTATAAACCGTTTTCCCCCTGCTCATGGTCATCACTACCCGACTGCGAAAGCTCCTTCCCGCGTACACGCTTTGCCGATGCCGGTATTGCAGATGCTCCCGCTCAAGCACATAAGGGGAATCGGGATGCACGAGGACGATATCGGCATCGGCTCCGACCGCCAACCTGCCCTTTCGGGGAAACAAGCCGAACCTTCTGGCCGGCGCTTCGGACAGCAGCTTGGACAACAGGGGCAGAGGAAGCCCCCTTTCGAGATGGCCTTCGTCGAACATCAATTCCAACGTGCTTTGCGCGCCTGCGATCCCGCCCCAGATCGCGAAGTAATCCTCGTCGGCGTTTAGCTTCATCGAAGGCGGACAGGGCGAATGATCCGAAGCGATCAGATCGATCTTGCCTTCCGCCAATCTAGTCCATAGCCCTTCGCGTTCTCTTAAACCGCGAATCGGCGGGGCGCACTTGGCGAGCGGACCGAGCCTCTCCAGATCGTCGTCCGTGAACATCAGATAATGAGGACATGTTTCTACCGTTACGTTAACGCCGTTCATTTTCGCTTCCCAAATCATATCGACGGCCTGAGGGCTGCTGATATGCACCAAATGCAGCGGACACTCCGTCCGTTCCGCGAACAAGAGCACTCGGCGCACCGCGTCCAATTCCGCCGCCAGCGGCCTGGACTCGAGAAAGTCGCGCACGCTCCTCTTCTTGCGGCCATCGAATTTCTCGGACAAGGCCGCGATAATCTCTTCGCTCTCCGCGTGCACGGCAAGCACTTTCTTTTTGCCCGCGATAATTTTCATGCCTTCGAACAAGACGATATCGTCGACTTCCTTATAACAGCCTTCCCCCTTATCGCCCGGAGCGGACATGAACGCTTTGAACCCGATCACTCCCGCATCCGCCAAAGCTTCCAGATCGTCCAGATTGTCCGGGACCAGACCTCCCCATAAGGCGTAGTCCACGTAGCTGCCCGTCCGGTTAGCCGTTTGCAGCTTCCGATTCATCGCTTCTACCGTTAACGTCGGCGGCGGCCCGTTAGAAGGCATATCGAAAAAAGTCGTGCAGCCCCCGGCCGCCAGCGCCGCCGAGCCGCTCTCGAATCCTTCCCACTCGCCCAGCCCCGGTTCGTTGAGATGAACGTGCGCGTCCACGACTCCCGCCATCACGTACAATCCTTGCGCATCTATAGTCTGTCTAGTAGGCGTCTGAATATCGGGACCGATATCGACGATTACCCCGGCCTGAATGGCGATATCCGCGATGCGGACACCGCCCTGTAACACGACGTTTCCTCCTTTAATTACACGATCCAATTTAGCTTCGTCCCGCATCCCCGGTCCCTCCCTAATCCAAACAGCCGAATTTATGTTATATAATATAACATAAATTCGGCTGTTGATCAGGAAAAGGAAACAAAATTCATTTTTTACGTAAGCTTATTTCACATAAACATTTCAGATTCATTAGTCGAACCACCCTTTACGCTTAAACCACAAATACATCCCGAATCCCAGAACGACCATAACCCCAATGACGATGAAATACCCCGCGTTCCATTGCGTCTCCGGCATATTCACGAAGTTCATGCCATATACGCCGGCAATGAAAGTGAGCGGCATGAAGATCGTCGTAATGACCGTCAACGTTTTCATGATGGCGTTCATCCGGTTGGACCGCAACGAATCATAGCTGTCCCTGAGATCCGCCGTCATCTCGCGGTTCGACTCGATCATCTCCGTCAGCTTCAACAAATGGTCGTAAATATCCGTAAAATAAGCGAGCTGCCCTTTCACGCCGGGAATCTTCTCCGAGTTGATGATCCGATACAGCAAATCCCTCATCGGAATAACGGTACGCCTTATTCGCAGAAGATCGGAACGAATATCGTAGATCTGCTCGGTCATCTCCTGAATATTGGCTCTATTTTCCCCTTGATCCTCCAGCTCGTTCAATTGATCCTCGATCTTATATAAGGTCGGAAAATAATTATCGACCAACTTGTCCACGATCAAATAAGCGACATAGTTATGATCCCTGTTTTTGCGGAAGTTCGAATCTTGCATCCTGCGCCATGCTTCGTCCACTTCTTGCGACGGAGTCAAGTGCACCGTCACGATGCCGCGCGGTCCGAGGAAAAAATCCACCTCTTCCGCTTTAAGGGTCTCGGGATGAAGAGCATGCAAGACGAAAAAGTTAGTCTCCTCGTAATGGTCCACTTTGGGCCGTTGAAGAAGATGCATGCAATCCTCGATAGCGAGCGGGTGGAAATGAAAATAACTGTCCAGCAAGTGCATTTCCTCGTCCGTCGGGCAATCGAAATCGACCCAGAACCATTTGATATCGCTATTCATCAGGCTATGCAGGGGAACATCCGCCAACATCTCCTGTTGTTCCGTTACCGCCATTATCCGCAGCATTCGCCTCACCTCTACCGTTCATTATGCTCCCAAATGACAACGGTTGGCAACCGGCGGCAACCGCCGTACGGCAAAGACGCGCCGCCAAGCTGGTTACGCTCGGGAACGCGCCCCTAAAACTCAATATGGATTTTTGCGAACGTTCAGTACGTCGGACAGGAAGGCCAGCGTCAACCCTTGTCCCCAACCTTGGATTCTCTTGTCCGGAACGCCCCTGTAGCCAGCCGCGTCCTTCATGACGGCCGTGCCCGCCGAAACCCCGGTCACCGTTCCGTCTTCCGTTATCCGCGCCACAATTCCGTCGATGGAACGCTGCGTATATTTGTTGTACAGACGCCCTTTCGTCAGAAGCGCGGCGGCGATTCCCGCCGACCCCGAAGTCTCCAGCGGAGAAGACGGATCGTCCAGTATCGTATGCCATAACCCCGACTCGTCCTGCAGCCTTACCAGCGCGCTCAATTGGTCGCGCAACGAACCTTCGATGACCATGAAGTTCGGAAGATCGACCGGTACGATGTCGAGCGCCCGCGCCATCGTTAGCGCCGCCCACGAATTCCCCCTGGCCCAGTGAATGCCCGACATATGGTTCCCCGCTATATTGTCCCAGCCATGATAGTATAGGTTCGTGCGAGAATCCTGCAGCACGTTCTCATGTCCGTGATATTGGCGCAGACCGTCCGCGAAGTAATCCTCCCGGTTCAACAGCTTGCCGATCCGCAGAAGAAAATAACCCGCCATGAACATCGTGTCTACCCAAGCTTGCTCCGGGAAATTGTACGTCTCGGAATTCACGGTATGCTGGAAAATGCCATCCCCGAACCGCACCGCTTCATGCGTCAAATACTCTGCCATTTCTTTCGCCGTTTCGATATAGCGCTCGTCCTTCGTAACCTCGTATAAAGTGAGCAGCGAATGCCCGATCGATACGCCGTTTACGGACAACTTAGGCAGGCCTTCCTCCATATTTTCGTCGACCCAAGCTTTAAGCCTGTCGAGATATTCCGCTTTACCCGTTGCCGCATAAGCTTCGCACACCCCGTAGAACGCTACTCCGCCGGGCCAATCCCAACTAAAGTCCATCCGGAAGGTCCGGTCTACTACGCGATCGATGACGTCGATGATTTCGTTATCGTTAAATTGCAATGCAGGCATGTCGTCTGCTCCCTCCAATGTGAATTACCCCTTTAATCCGCTTGTGCTGATGCCTTCGACGATATATTTCTGGAAAACGAAGAAAATGATGAATACCGGCACGAGCGACAGCGTCGACATAGCGAACATTCCGCCCCAGTTGTTAAGAGACTCTCCGTCAAGGAACAACTTAAGCGCAAGAGATACCGGGTACAAATCCGGCTTGTTCAAATACAGCAACGGGTGGAGGAAATCCTCCCACGTCCAATAGAAAGAGAAGATAGCGGACGTCATAAGCGCTGGCACGATAAGCGGCAGGATGATTTTGAAGAAAATGCCGTATTTGCTGCAACCGTCGATCTTGGCCGCTTCGTCCAGATCCACCGGAACCGTCCGAATGAACTGCATGATCAGGAAGATAAAGAACGGAATGCCTAGAAACTGCGGCACGATGAGCGGCTTGAACGATTGCAGCCAACCGAACTCCGAGAACATGATGTATTGCGGGATGATCGTCACGTCGCGCGGCAGCATCAACGTCAGCATCATGCAACCGAACCACAACCCTTTGCCGAAGAACGGAATGCGCGCGAACGCGTAAGCAACCAACCCCGAGCTGCAAACCGCTCCGATCGTCGAGAGGATTACGATGATAAACGAGTTTTTGAAGAACGTTCCGAACGAATTGCCGGCAAAGCCCTCCCAACCGGTTTCGTAGTTGTTCCATTCGAGCCGGCTCGGAATGAGGCTGTATGCCGTCGAGAAAATTTCGTCGTTAGGCTTAAGGGAGCTGGCAACCAGCCATAAGATCGGATAGATCATGCAAAGCGCCAAACCGCCGACGAGGAGATGATAAGAAAGCGACTTCCATCTTTTGCGCGAGATCGCCATGTTATTTGTCTCCTTTCGATTCGTAGTGAACCCAGTAGCGCGACGATTGGAAAATCAGCAAAGTGACTATACCGATTACGATCAAGGCAACCCAAGCCATTGCCGACGCATAGCCCATCTCGTAGAAGACGAACGCTCTCTTGTACAGATAGAGGGAGTACAGCAGCGTCTGATCAAGCGGGCCGCCCTCGCCTCTGGAGATAATGTAAGCCGGAGTGAAGGTCATGAAGGCCGAGATCGTCTGCATGATCAAGTTAAACAAAATAATCGGGCTGAGCAGCGGAAGCGTAATTTTGAAAAACTGGCGAACTTTGTTCGCTCCGTCCACGCTCGCGGCTTCGTAATAATCTTTAGGGATGTTCTTGAGCCCCGCCAGGAAAATCAGCATCGACGAGCCGAACTGCCAGACGGACAAAGCGATTAACGTCCATAACGCCGTCGAAGGATTCCCGATCCAAGACGTGTCCGAGTCTATTCCTATCAAGCCCAGCGCGGAGTTGACTAATCCTTGATCCCCGAACACTTGCGACCATAGAATCGATACGGCGACGCTGCCGCCGATCAGCGACGGGAGGTAATAAGCCGAGCGATATAGTCCGATGCCCGAGATGGCTTTGTTAAGAAGCATCGCGACGCCGAGGGCGAAAGCAAGCCTTAACGGCACGCTGGCGAACACGTAATTAAGAGTGACGGAGATCGATTTCATGTACTTCTCGTCATCCGTGAACATCGTGCGGTAATTGTCCAAGCCGACCCAATTCGGCGCCTCCAGCAGATTATAATCCGTAAAGGAGTAGTACAGGGAGGAGAACACCGGGTAAACGATAAACACTAGGAAACCCAAGATGAAGGGAGAGGCGAACAAGTAGCCCACCACATGGTTATTCTCGCGTAGTTTCATGATTTCAGCTCCTTGGGCATGTCAGGTTCGTTGTTCCATCGAATAAGGCATCTTTCGTCTCGACGAATCGGTTACGACTAGAAAGCGTTTACTTATACTCCTATTATGAAGTTCCGAATCGAACATCTGAATGCAAAAAACCGTTGTTTTTGTTCAAATAGCCGACATGGTCAAGAGGCGGGTTCGCGTGATCGAGGCGTTCCGGCGCTTGGCGGGGCGGGGGTTTACCGTAAGTGAGGCGTACCGGCGCTTGGCGAAGACTCGTGCGGGCAGAGGCATCTGACTAACAGAATGTAACGCTTAATCACTAGGCCCCCGATGGAATAACTGGATTTATACAGTTATTTCGCATGAATTGACCTTGAAACCTAGAAATAAATGGATAAATCCATTTATTTTAGCGCAGCGAGAAAACTCGCTAGTCTTTTGGCGTCTTCGTGCGGGGTGCGGGGTGCGGGAGCGCGGCGGGTGCGGGTGCGGGGTGCGGGGTGCGGGAGCAAGCGGCAACAACAACAAAAAAAAAGCCGAACCCGCGAATATCGCGGATCCGGCCTTCCGTACGCTTATTATTTTTTGTTTTTAGCGAGAATTTTGTTCGCTTCTTCGCGGAACTTAGCCGCGCCTTCTTCAACGGACAGCTTCTTGTACAGAATTTGTTCGGCCGTATCTTTCAGAAGCTTGTCGACTTCGACCGCTCCCACTGGGTTCGGAGGATCCATTTGGCTGCTGTTTTGTTCAGCCCATGCAACATAGTCGAATACTTTCACTTGATCCGGAGTCAAGCTCGGCTTCAACGCTTCCTTCACTTTGGAGGAAACCGGAACGCCGCGCTCGCCCATGATGATTTTGTTCGCTTCGATATCGTTAACCCAGAAGTTGATGAATTTCGCCGCTTCTTCTTTGGCTTTCGAATTTTTCGCGATCGAGAAGTACATGCTCGGTTTCAAGAACAAAGCTTTGTTCTCGTTCCAGCCCGGAACGGGCAGGATTTCGAAAGGACGCTTCGCTACGCTGGAAGACAGGATGAATTGGTTGGACCAGCCCCATGTGCTGACCGCGTTGCCAAGCTCAAGCTCGCCGTCTTCAGGCGTACCTTTTTTCTGCGCCAGCTTGTCGAGAGACAACAGATTGCCGTTGTCGTACCACGTTTTGTACATATTATAGAAGTCGATGAACGGTTTATCGTCGGAATAGCCTAAGCTCGTGCCGTCGGCCGCGTACATATGTTGGCCTTGGCTTCTCAAGTAGAACGGGAAGAACACGTCATGGCGAAGATCTTGCGTCAAAATTTTTCCTTGAGCCTTCATAATCGGTCCAAGCCTGGTGAAGTCTTCCCATTTCCAATCTTGCGTCGGCATCGTACCGCCGGCTTTTTCCAGCATTGCTTTATCGACTACGGCCAAGAGAGCATTGGAACCAAGGTTCATGGCGAACAATTGGTCGCCGATTTTCCCGCCGGACAACGAAGCGTCGCTAATGGAGCTAACATCGATAGTGCCGTTCTGCGTGAAGGAAGTTAGATCTTCCAGCTGCCCGCGACCGCCGTATTGGGAGAGGTACGAAATGTCCATTTGAATGACGTCGGGAAGATTGCCTGCAGCCGCGTTCGGAGCGAGCTTTTTCCAGTGATCGTCGAAAGAAGCATACTCAGGCTCGATCGTTACGTGCGGGTTAAGCGATTCGTAAAGCTCGATAACTTTCAAAGTATAATCATGCCGAGCTTGGCCGCCCCACCAGGCAACGCGCAAAGTGACCGGATCTTTCTTGTCGCCGTCCGATGCCGCCGGAGAAGCTTCTCCCGAGCTCGCCGCTGGCGACGACGCCGCCGGCGCGGAGCTAGCCGCGTCTTTGTTGTTATTGGAGCCGCATCCGATCATGCTAATGATTAAAGCAAGCATTACTAACCCCGTTAGTGCTTTTTTCATTTGTAGCCCTCCCCTGAGCCTTGAGTAGTTTTTGATAGTGCTTACATTTCCTATTATCAGCGGGATAGACCGAAAGCGTAATTCAAAAAACCGTGCTGTTTGTTCAAAAACCAGAGTTGTCCGGAAGCTTCATATATTCGGACGGAGTACATCCCATTTGTTTCTTGAACACCTGGCTGAAATACTGGGGATTATCTCCAAAGCCGAGCAGTTCGGCCATTTCGAAAATTTTGATATCGGGATCCTTCGCCATCAATTCCGTCGCTTTTTTGATCCGCGCTTTCACCACGTAGTTGGAAAATTTCTCCCCGGTTTCCTTCTTGAACAGCTTGCCTAAATAGTCCGCGTTCATGTATAGCATTTCGCTGGCCACCAAGTTAAGCGACAATTCGGAGTTGCCAAGCTGTTCGTCGACGATATCGATGACCTTGCGAACGATCGACGTATGCTTAACCACGTTGCGCTCGTAGTGGTATTGAACGATCTCCCTGACCGTATTTTCGAGCAGCTCTTGAATCGCTTGCAGCGTATTCATCTCCACGAGTTCGGACAAGCGCCCGTAGTAACGGTTCATCTGTTGCGGGTCTCCGAGACGCAACAGCGACACGAATTGCTGGATGACATAAGTTTTCGTCACGTTGATGTCGAGCTTGGCGTGCATGAGCTCGTCCATCAGGCTGGATAAAGCCTGTTCCGCCTCTTCCCGATGGCCGGACTGCACCGGCATCGTCAGCCTCTCTTCCTCGAAGTTGAAATGTCCCGTTAACTCCGGCCCCCGCGCTCCGGTATCCTTGCGCGTGATCAAACCGCCTTCGCCGAGATAGAACCGGTAATTCAAGCTCTGCAACGTTTCCTGATACAAGCTGCGCGCTTGGGTAATCCGATCCGGCTCGCTTAAGGCGATCGTCGCGTCCAGCTTGTAGTAACGAAGGAACGTATCCCGAATCTCATGAATACGCCGGTACAGCTCCGACAGTTCGAGCGTATCTTCGACTAGAACGAGCACGTGATCGCCGATCGTCGTGCTGAGCAAGGTCGTGTCCAAAAGATCCTCGGCAATGTTCTTGATCGCGAACAGGTGCTCGAACTCTACTGCACCCTCTAGCTGGAACAGCAACAAGCGCACGGGACGCTCGAATTCGAACTGAAACAGCTCCCGGTAATAATCCCAGTCCCGGCTTCCGTAAGTTTTGTTCGTAACGAATTCTTTCAACACCTGTTGTTTCACATGCGGTATCGCCTTTTGCAGCCCTTGCTTGATCGCGCTGACGAATCGTTCCCGTTGCTCGTCCGATTCAATCTCCGCCACGATTTCCGACAGCGCCTCGGCGATTTTATTCTCGTTCGTCGGCTTCAGCAAATAGTGCTTGACGCCGTATTGCATGGCGCGACTGGCATAATCGAATTCCCCGAAGCCGGATAGAAGCACGAACCGAATGCCCGGATGAGACCGATGTACGGCGGCCACGAGCTCTAGTCCGTCCATGCCCGGCATCCGAATGTCGCTGACGACGATATCCGGCAGCAGCTCTTTAATTCTCTCATAGGCCTCTACTCCGTTCGGAGCCGTTCCGATCAACCGCGTTCCGAGCGAAGCCCAGTCGATCATCTGCGATATGCCGTCAAGAATGATCTTCTCGTCGTCTACAAGCATCACTTTGTACATCGATTACTCCCCCTCTTCCCTCGGCAAGACAATAATCACCCGAGTGCCGTTTCCGAAGGCGCTGTCTATCCGGATTCCGTATTGCTCCCCGAATGCGATTTTGATCCGTTCGTCGATGTTCAACAAGCCGATCCCTTTGCCTTTGGCTTTCATATCCCCGCTGCGCAACCGCATTAGCGTATCTTGCGGCATGCCGGGGCCGTCATCCTCGACCGTAATCAAGAGGCCTTCGTTCTCCAGTTCGGCTCGAACGACAATACGGCTTGTTCCTATCGTCGGTTCCAAAGCGTATTGAATCGCGTTTTCCAAGAGCGGCTGAAGCGTCAACTTCGGCAACTTGCGGTACAGCAAGCCGTTCGGAACCTCGAGCTTGAAGTCCAACCTTTCGTCGAATCGGTACTTCTGAATCGTCACGTAGCTTCTAACGACCTCAAGCTCTTCGCCAAGGGTTAGAATCTCTTCCTTCATGTTAATGGAATTGCGCAGCAGGAAACCCAGCGATTCCACCATGTTCGAAATTTGCGTTTGCTTGTTCACCTTGGCGATCCAGTTGATCGATTCCAGCGTGTTATATAAGAAATGAGGGTTGATCTGCGCTTGCAACGCCTTGAATTCCGTTTCCTTGATTAGCAGCTGGTTTGCGTAATTTTCCGTAATGAGCGTATTAATCCGTTCGACCATCAACCGGAACGTCCGGTGCAGCAGCCCCATCTCGTCCATGGACATCGGGGTGTCGTCCGCCGTTTGCAGATGCGCCCCGGCGAAATTCCCTTTCTCGGCCATCTTCATTCGGGCAATCAAACCGTCGATCGGACGGGTCAAGCTTCTGGAGAACCGGACTCCGAGCAGCATCACGAGCGCGAATATCCCGACGAACACGACGACGACAAGCTCTTTAATGAAAATAACCCGTTCGAAAATTTGATTGAAAGGGGTGATATTCAAGTACGTCCATCCCGTATTGGCCGATTTCGTGTACGAGATAAAGTACGAATGGCCGTCTATTTTCCGAGTGAAATAGCCTTTCGGAAACCGAATGGAGCTGTCAACTTCCGCTAGGCTGAACAGAGGTTCCTTCGGATAAATAACCTCTTCGCCGGAGAACAGAATCAAATCCCCTTCCGCGGCGGAATATTGCTGCGCGATCTTCGCGATGTTAATCCGAATGACTAGCGTTCCCAGATATTGCAGGTCGAAGTTCGTATTGTTGAACGAACGAATTTCCCTCGCGGAGATAAGCGCCGGATCTTGCTCGTCGGGATAGATCCACAGATTGTCCCCTTCCGCCGCGCTCGTCAGCTCCTTGATCCGACTACTCTTCGCCGCGTCTATCTCGGTCACGTTTCCGACGCCGTTCTCTTTGCCATGGGAATCCATCAGCTGAATAGAGTATATGGACGGCTCCGAACCGGCGTAAGTCAGAAGCCGATCGATTAGCTTTTGCCTTAAAATAAGCTTATCGTATTCGGAATCGGCATTTTTAATGGACAGTAGTTGGCTCTGAAGCTGAATGTCCGCGATGATGTCATAGGACATCTGCTCGATGCGGCCAAGCTTAGTCTCGATCGCGGCCGAGGATAGATTGAGCACCTGCGACGACTTGTCGTACAACTGCTGATCGTAAATAGAAAAGGCATATTGCTGAACGAGAAACGTAAAAGAGAAAGTAACCGCGATAATGAGCGCGAACAGGATCGACAGCTTGTTCTTGATTTTCATGTGCCGAAAGGAAATAAACCATTTCTGCATGCCGGATGCCATCCTTTCCGTCAATCCAAATAAGTAATAGACAGTATGACATCCTCGGTTACCCCTGTAAAGCAAGCGGTTTCATTTACCAACGAACCGCCGATTATCTTAAATACATCGCAAGCGGCCAGATCGCGGCCGACCGAATTCCCGAGACGACCAGCTCCGCGACGCGTATCGCTCCCTGTTCTTGAAAATGCGTATTGTCCTCGATACCGCCGGGGAAATGAGCGAACTCGCCGGGTGCTCCCCACATGAAGATAGACTTCGCTTCTTCCGGTCCGATCTCCTCGAACAATCGTTTGCTCATCTCGGCCAAATCGATTAACGGAACATCCCGTTCGGCCGCAAGCTCGCGAACGGCTTCCGCATAAGGCCCGTGAGTATCCTTTATCCGTCCGTCCGCTTCGTAGAAGCGCCGATGCACGGAAGTAATCAACACCGGGAATGCGCCTTTAGACCGAGCGCCATCGATATACTGCTCAAGATAACTTTTATAAGTCGTAGACGGGTCGGTATATCGCTCTTCGTCCGTCTTCTGATCGTTATGCCCGAATTGAACGAACAAGTAATCGTTGGCTTTGATTTCTTGCAAGATCGCGTTCAGCCTGTCTTCGTCGATGAAGCTCTTCGAGCTTCGGCCGGACATCGCATGATTGGCGACGACGACATCGTGCTTGAGGAACGCCGGGAGCATCTGCCCCCAACCGGCATAGGGGAACCCCTCCTCGGGTTGGTCGGTCACCGTCGAATCTCCCGCCAAATAAAGATTGATCGCACGAGGAACCGCCTGGATTTCGAGCGCGTTCACTCTCGGCGCCGGCCCGGAGAACGATAGGTTCATATGACCGTCGCGCACGTATACCGCGACCGTCTCGCGCACGAACTGTCCGGCGGATACGGCGCGATGACGGATCAACAGCCTGCCCGGACTCGCCTTGAGCGTCGTGCATGCCGGTACGATCCAGTCCCCCATCACTATCGATACCGCATAATTGCCGTTCGGCACGTCTAGCCGGAATGACGTATCCGCGGGAATGCACAGATCGCGCTTTAACGCATCGGGCGCTTTACGATCGCGCGCGGTTACCCGCGATACGTCCGTAAAGCCGTAACCTCGCGCTGAATCGTATCCGCATTCCGCGGTCACCTTCGTATATCCGTCCGCCGCCTCGCCGATTCCGAAATCGAATTTCCATTCCGTCGTCGCCATCTTCGCGAGCCCCCCTCATTCATCCTAAAATTTAGCCTTGCTAATAGTTTAAAATAAAGACCGGATAATCGATGAACGATAATCCGGTCTTTCTGTTTAAAAATCAGTCTTTCTGCCCCGGCTTCCCGAAACTCGGAGTTCCATCCCCGTTCCAGCCGAAAAGCTGCGCGCGCGCATGACGATTCGGGTCGAATAACGGATCGCCTTCGATATCCTTGTACGGCCTTGCATGGTACACGATAATATCTTGTTTGCCGTCCGGCGTCGTCGTAAAGCTATTATGTCCCGGTCCGAATTGATTCGCCTCGGGGTTAGAGTAGAACACCGGCGCTTCCGACTTCGTCCAGCTCCTCGGATCGAGAAGATCGCTCGTATCCGAAGCCGTTAGCAAACCCATCGCATAGTTCGAGTCCGTCGCGCTGCCGGAGTAGCTGATGAAGATTTTGCCGTTTCGTTTCAGAACCGCGGCCCCTTCGTTAACTTTGAAGCCGATTCGCTCCCAAGCTTGGTCCGGCTTCGTAATGAGCGTTTGCTCCCCTCTCAGCGTCCATGGATCAGCCAATATCCCAATGTACAGATTCGTGTTCCCTTCGATCTTCGGATCCTTCTGCGCCCAGACGAGATAATGCGTCCCCTCGTGCTCGAAGGTCGTAGCATCAAGAGAAAAGGACTCCCAATTCGTCTTTAACTGCCCCTTCTCGGTCCATTTGCCGCCTAGCGGATTGGCCGATTCGTTCTCCAGCACGTAAATCCGGTGATCGAACGGAGCGTCTTCTCTGGCCGCCGCGTAATAGATATACCACTTCCCGTCGATATAATGGATCTCGGGCGCCCAAATATGTTTGCTCATCGGCCCGCTAGCCGGTTTCTTCCATACGTCTACCGTCTGCGCATCGGCTAGCCGATTCAAGCTCTTGGCCCGCCTCAGCTCGATGCGATCGTATTCCGGGACCGAGCCCGTGAAATAATAATAACCGTCCGTATGCAGGTATATCCACGGATCCGCCCGTTGTTCCACAAGCGGATCGCGGAGCTCTTCCGGCTTGCTCGCGCAGCCGGCTACCGACGATAGAAGCACGATCAACGCCATGAAGGCGGACGCGATCTTCCATCCTTGATTTCGCATGAATACATCACCGCGGCTCTCGATCGAAATAATTTCCTTAGCGCTTCTTCGCATCTGCCGCCGGAATACCGAATTCGGGCATGCCGTCCGAATTCCACCTCACGGCTTGCGCCCGGGTATGCCGATTCGGATCGTATAAGGGATCTCCGACGATCTCTTTGTAATTACGGGCATGATAGACGAGGATATCCGTAAGCCCGTCTTCCGATACGGTGAAGCAGTTATGGCCGGGGCCGTATTGTCCGGTCGTCTCGTTCGTTTCGAACACCGGAGCAGGCGATTTGCTCCAGCTACCCGGATTCAGAAGATCGCTGTTTTCATCCGCCCATAACAGCCCCATGCAATAGTGGTGATCGGTTGCGCTCGCGGAATAGCTGATGAATATTTTACCGTTGCGCTTAATGACTCCCGCTCCCTCGTTAACCAAGAAACCTATGACTTCCCAATCGTACTCGGGTTGGGTGATCATTACCTGTTCACCCTCAAGAGTCCAAGGGTTGCTCATCTTAGCGATATAGAGGTTCGAATTGCCCTTAATGTCCGGGTCCTTCTGAGCCCATACGAGGTACCGGATTCCTTTATGCTCGAACGACGTGGCATCTAACGCGAACGATTCCCATTTCGTAATGATTTTACCTTTTTCCGTCCACGTTCCTTGCGTCGGATCCGCCGCTTCGTTCTCCAGCACGTACATCCGGTGATCGAACAAACCTTCGTTCGTCTCCGTCGTATGCGCCGCCGCGAAATAGATATACCATTTGCCGTCGATATAGTGGATTTCCGGGGCCCAAATGTTGGCGCTCATAGGTCCGCTGTCGTATTTCCTCCAGCAAACGACCGGAACGGCAGACTCTATCCCTTGAATCGTCGCGGATTTGCGCAATTCGATTCGATCGTACTCCGGCACCGAAGCCGTGAAATAGTAGTAGCCGTCCGTATGCTTGTACACCCACGGGTCGGCCCGTTGTTCGACGATCGGATTGCGGAACTCCGTCATGACGGCCACAACCTCGTCGCTTCCGGAGGAAAATGTATTGTTGTCTCTAGTCTCCATCATTCAACACCACGCTATCTATTTAGTATGATTTCATCTCGCTGAGCTTCTTGCTTATCCTACTTAGCCGAAGAGATTTTCTTCCCCCACACTCCGGTACCGTCGGACGACAATCCGGTGAAAGCAAGGGTCGATTTCTTCAACTCCCAATCCCATGAAGGCAATAGCTCGAGAACCTCCACGGACGTCTCGCCGTTGTCCAATGTCCATTTCACTTCAAGCGTATGCTCGCCCGCGAGCTTCCATTTGCCGGTCCCCGGATCGCCTTCCGCCCCGCCATCCTCCGACAGCGTGAGCGGCTTCCCTTTTACGCGGCCGTTGCTATCCTTCGCTAGATAGATCCGCTCCCATTGTCCGGGAATGGACGATTGCGGAATCGCTTGGACCTTCTCCCCCGCGTACCTCTCCGGCGATACGACGGGCCAGCCGTCTTCCGTCCACAGCATTTGCCTAACGTGCAAATACGCCCAAGACGTTTTGGATTGGCCTCTCGCATGATGGATCATGAAGCTTCTGTCTCCGTCTCGAAGAATGGAGTTGTGCCCGGGAGCGACCCAGCCTTCTCCTTCCGAGAAGCTGTAACCTCCAAGCACTTTATTCCCGATTTCGTGCTGCGGCTCATAAGAAGAATCGTTCATCTCCCGCCCGTTAACGTCTACGTAAGGCCCTTCGATGTCGTCCGATCGGCCGACCCGAACGTTATAATCCGCAAACAACGAATCGTAGGAAACAAATAAATAATACTTTTTGAACTTCGGCTCATAGATGATATACGGACCTTCCAGAGCGCCTTCTTCCGTCTGATGGCTTCTGCTCGCGATCCGCTTCCCGAATCCTTGATCTTTGAACTTCCCTGTCGCCGGATCGAGAGGCGCGACGTAAATTCCTCCGAAGAAGGAACCGTACGCCATCCAGGGCTGGCCTTCCGCGTCGATGACGACGTTAGGGTCGATCGCGTTCGGAGCATCCCCCTGCCGGGTTTTAACGACTTCCCCTTCGTCCGTCCACGGCCCTTCAACGCTAGTGCTCGTAGCCAATCCGATCATAGAGCGATTCGTCCCGAACTCGGACGCGGAATAGTACAGGTAATACTTCTCTCCCAGCTTCGCGATGTCCGGAGCCCATAGATTCGCCGCTTGCGTCCATGAGG
Source organism: Cohnella cholangitidis (assembly GCF_014107495.1). Taxonomy (GTDB): domain Bacteria; phylum Bacillota; class Bacilli; order Paenibacillales; family Paenibacillaceae; genus Cohnella; species Cohnella cholangitidis. Next base: position 4,251,109 of record NZ_CP041969.1, on the reverse strand, counting down.
AAGCAGCCGAAGGAATGCCGTCCTTCAGCGCGTAGCCGACCCATTCCCACTGCACGAGATCCTTCGATTTACGAACCATGATTCCGGGGCGCGGAGTACCGGCGGCTTTGATATCGGTGGAAAATACATAATACGCGTCCCCGACCTTAATGATCGAGGGGTCGTGCGCGTTGCTTATGCGCCATTCTTGCTCGTTATCGACGTTGCTTAAATCATATAGAGGGTAGTCTATCGGCGCGGACGGATAGATGGGCTCCGCGATCTCGGCTCCGCCGGAGCACCCTCCCATTAGAAGAGCGGCCGACAATAGGATGAAGGCCGCCCCTTTCCTGCAGGTATATTTAGGCATCGGCTTTCCGTAACCGAATGACGTTCCAGGATTGTTTCGGCAGAACGGCGTTAACGATTCCGTCGTTCAGCTTCGCATTGCCGTTGCTATGGGGCTTCACCGTCTCCGCGCCGGCGGCGTTCACTGCTTTCAGATTCGGATTCTCCAGTACGATATGTTCCGCGATACGGTATCCGGCGAAGCTTCTGACATCGCACGAAAGCTCCAAACCGTCGTTCAAGCTGCGGTTCACCGCGAACACGACCACTTCGTCCGCTTCGTCGTTATAGACGGCCGCCGCTTCCAAATAAGGCACGTCGGTAAAGTCTTTGCTGTCGTATTTGTCCGAGACGATAACCGGATTCAGCGCGATTCCGCGCCCGAATACGGAGGCGTGCATGTAAGGATAATAAATCGTTTGTTTCCATGCCGCGCCTCCGTTATCGGTCATAATCGGAGCGATAACGTTAACGAGTTGGGCGAGGCAAGCGATCTTGACGCGATCCGAACGCTTGAGGAAGGAGATCAGCAACGTTCCTACCAACAATGCGTCCTCGAAGTTATAGATATCCTCCAATTGCGGCGGAGCGATAGTCCAAGGATCGATCTTCTTATCGGCTTCGTTGGAGTGGTACCATACGTTCCATTCGTCGAAGCTCAGGTTCATCGTTTTTTTGCTTCTCTTCTTGGCTTTGATATAGTCGCACACGGAAATGATCGTATTAATAAACCGATCCATCTCCAAGGAGAGAGCCAAATAGTTCGCGCTATCGTTATCCCGGTTGCCGAAGTATTGATGAAGGGAAATATAGTCTACCGCTTCGTACGTATGCTCGAGAGTCGTCGCTTCCCATTGCGGGAACGTAGGCATGCCGGAATTGGAGCTTCCGCATGCGACAAGCTCGATATCCGGGTCGACCCATCGCATAACCTTAGCCGTCTCCAGCGCGATGCGGCCGTATTCGTCCATCGTCTTGTGCCCGATCTGCCATGGCCCGTCCATCTCGTTGCCCAAGCACCAAGTTTTGATTTTGTGAGGCTGCTTGTATCCATGGGAAATCCGAAGATCGCTATAATAGGAACCGCCTGGATGATTGCAATATTCGATCAGATTACGAGCTTCCTCGATGCCGCGCGTCCCCAAGTTGACCGCCATCATCACCTCGGATCCGACTTTCTTGCACCAATCGGCGAATTCGTTCGTGCCTACGTAATTGGGCTCGATCGTCCTCCACGCAAGCTCCAGCCTGCGAGGACGGTTCGCCAGAGGCCCGACGCCGTCCTCCCAGTTATAGCCGGACACCATATTGCCTCCGGGATAACGAACGATCGGAACGTTCAGCCCTTGCACCAATTCGATTACGTCCTTGCGGAACCCGTTCTCGTCCGCTTCCGGATGGTCCGGCTCGTAGATGCCGCCGTATACGGCTCTTCCGAGATGCTCGATGAAGGAACCGTAAATTCTTTTATCGATACGCGAGATTTGAAATTCCTTATCTACGATCATTTTTGCTTTAACAGTGGATGTCATGGTGCTCTCCTCTTTCTATGTCCGTTTCTGTTACCCTTTCACTCCGCCGACCGTCAGACCGGAAATAAAGTACCTTTGGAAGAAAACGAACAGCAGCAAAATCGGCAGAATAGCCATTACCGAGCCCGCGATCAGCATTTGATAGTTATTTCCGTAAGGAGTCAGAAGCGTGCTGAGCCCGATCGGAATGGTAAGCATATCGTTCGTGCGCAGAATAAGCAGCGGCCACAGGAAGTTGTTCCAGTTGCTAAGCGCGATCAGAATGACCATCGCGCCGAATGCCGGCACCATCAACGGAATGAAAATGCGGAAGAACATGCCGTATTCCGTACACCCGTCGATGCGGCCCGCGTCCATGAAATCTTTGGGCAGTCCGCTGGCGTATTGCCGGAAGAAGAAGGTCGGCAGCGGCGCAACGGCGAACGGGATGATAACCCCCCACAGCGTATTGATCATCTTGAAGCTGATCATCAGCTTGTAGAGCGGAAGCATAATGATTTCCATCGGCACCATCATGACGAGCAGGATCGCCACGAAAATGACGTTTTTGAGCTTGAAATCGTACATCGCCAATCCGTATCCGACAAAGGCGGATAGAAACAGCGACAAGATTGTCGCGAGAATCGTAATGACGATGCTGTTCTTGAACCAAGTGAAATACGTATCGGCCGATTCCGTGAACAGGGACCTATAGTTCTCGAACGTGAATAGCTCCCAATCGATCTTGTAGCTAAGGCCCGAACTGATAGCGAGCTTAGCCGGCTTGAGCGAAGCCACTATTATCGCGTAGAACGGCGTAAGCATTAGAACGGTAACCACGATAAACAAAAGCAGCATCAACATCGAAGAAGGGGTGATTTTTACTTTTTCTTTCACCGGTTAGTCCTCCTTCTTGAAGAGTCCGAATACTTTCAGCTGAATCAAGTTCAGCACGAGGGTGAATCCCAGCAGGGATAGACCGATCGCGGATCCGAAGCCCATATTGTTCTGTTCGAAGCCTTGTTGATAAATATAGCCGACCATGGTCAATCCCATATCCTTAGGCGAGCGGTTTCCGCTCCATAGCATGAAGCTCTCGATGAACATCGACAAGCCGCCGAATATGCTGATGGTCAGCACGTAAATAGTCACCGGTTTGAGCAACGGGACCGTAATTTTCATGAATTTTTGCCACGTCGTGGCGCCGTCGATGGAAGCCGATTCGTAGATATCGTTCGGAATGCTTTGCAGTCCCGAGAGAAAATAGATGATATTTACGCCGAGCCAACGCCAGGTGGCCATCAATACGAGGGCGAGCATTCCCAAGCGCGCATCCGCCAGCCATTTCTGCGGTTCAAAGCCGAATAGGCCGATGATTTGGTTTACGATGGCGCCTTCGGATTGGCCGAGCATCAGACGGAATATCGTACCCGCTACGACGATGGAAACCAATGCGGGAATAAAGAACGTCGAGCGGAAAAAGTTTTTGAAAGGCAGCTTGCTGGAATTAAGCATAACCGCGAACAGCAGCGGAAGCGGAATGAGTACGACTAACGTTAGAACGGTATAGATCAAGCTGTTGTAGATTGCTCGGTAGTAGTGCTTATTGAACAGATTTTCGTAATTTTTGAAGCCGATATATTTCGTAGCTCCCGGTAATACCTCTTGGAAGCTCATCTGGATCGTGGAAATGACCGGGTACGTGAAGAAAACGAGAAACGTAAGGACGAATGGCAGCGTGAATACGTAAGGCGCATAACGCTGGTTATACAGAAAGCCGGTTTTTCTCGGTGCTGGCGCTTTCGCGGTCGCGGTGCTGGTTGGTTTGCTCACCACGTTGATCCCCCTTCTTGAAAGAACCACTAGCCAAGCTAGGCCGAACCTAACGAGGCTAGTGATTTATTTCTTTATCGCTTCATTATTGGGCTCTTACTTCTTCCGCGACTTCTTTAAGCACCTTCGCCGGATCTTCCATGTCGTTCAAGGTACGGAACATAACCGAACGTTTGACCGCGTCGATGATCGCCGGAGTTTTCTCGCCGATGTTAACCGGCTTGATTTCGTTTTTCACTCCCGCCAGCATCGTGAAGATATCCGGGCCGAAGTAATCCGTGAATTTGTTCGGTTCTTTCAGCTCGGGAGCTTCCCAAACTTCGGAACGAATCGGATCGAAGCCAAGCTGTTTCCAGATCTCGATGTTTCCTTCTTTGGACAGTTTCGCGAATGAAAGGAACTGCTTAGTGATCTCTTGAACTTTGGATTGTTGCGTTACGACCGTTCCCGTACCGCCCATACCGGCGGAACGCGCTCCGCCTTCCGTCCAAGCAGGCATAGGTTTAATGACCATTTTGCCTTTCAATTCAGGCATGTTGTCTACGAAACGGCCCATGTACCACATCGGCATCCAGATGGAAGCCGCGCCGCCTTTGTTCATGAATGCCCAGTATTCTTCGGAGTGGTGGAAACCGCCCGGAGTACCGATCGCGATTTTCTCTTTTACGAGGTCTTGCAAGTACCGCACGGTTTTGATATTAACGTCGCTATCGAGCGTTACGCTGCCGTCCGCGCCCAAGAAGTCTCCGTCTTGTTGAGCGATCAGCGGCCACAGGGACCATTGCTCCGTCGTTTCCAGAGTCGTCATCGGAACGCCCGTTTTCTCAAGAACCGTTTTGCCGGCTGCTTTGTAGTCGTCCCAAGTTTTAATGTCGTCCGGATTTACGCCGGCTTTATCAAGAATTTCTTTATTGTAGTAAATAACGGCTGCGCCAACGTGGTAGTCGATGCCGTAGTATTGTCCGTCTTTCGCGTAGATATCGAAACGGGATTTAACCAGGTTGTTCAGCTCGGGTTCAACGATATCGTTAAGCGGCGCAAGCTGCGGCTTACCTTTCAGGTAGTTCGCGAATTTACTGATTTCGATGTCCGCCATGTCCGGCGCGCCTACGCCCGTTTGAAGAGCGACGAGCAATTTATTGTGCATGTCGTCATATGGAAAAGTGCTGCCTTCGAATTCGATTTGCTTGTCCGGGTTCTTTTCGTTCCATTTTTTAGCCATGTCCTCGTAATACTTTTGGTGCAGCTCTTGGAATGTCCAGAATACGATTTTAGTCGGTTTTCCATCGCCTTTCGGAGCTTCGCTGGCAGCTCCGCTTTCCGCTGGCTTGCTTGCGGCCGGTTCATTGTTATTTCCGCCGCTGCACGCCGTAAGCGCTAACATTATAGACAGCATTAGAGCTAAAACCGTAAACCAAGTCTTACGCATTTTGTTTCCCCCGTTTGTGGTGTGATTGATAAATCATTTTAGATTTTACTAAAACAATTTATGAGTTAATGATAATTCGTCATCCTATTTGTTGTCAACAGCAAATTTGTATGCGTTTACGTAAATTTTTCTTTAGAATAATATGAACCCTTAGCAGTGTAAAAGTCTACTAATAAATCCCCGGCCTTAAATCGCGTTAAAACCTCTATATATCAAGGTTTTTCGATGTGCGCGAATCTTTCCTCAGTCATTACGAGTACCTTTTCCCTCAAAATGTAAGCGATTACTATTCTCTATTGACAGTAAAACGACGGTTATGTTTTATAATTACATATAATAATTATATAGTTTAGATTATATTAAAATCCTATCGCATTTCACCTTAAGGCAAAGGATGTTTACAATGGCTAAATCGACATCGTTCCGAATCAAGGATCTCCTCCAACCAACGCTCAGCGCGCGATTGTTCCTTTCATTGTTCGCCAGCATATTGATTTTCACTTTATCCGTCGGTTTATCGTCCTATTATTCGTCCAAGGCCTTGCTTCAAGAGCAGATGGAGCAAAACTCCGTTCAAACCGTCGTCCAACTAGGACAGAAGCTCGATTATTATTTCAATGTGTACGAAAGTCTATCCCGACAGGTGATGACCAATCGCGATATCGAGAACAATCTGCTTAAGATGCAGAAGACGGATGCCCGTTCCCTTGCTTATCGAGAGTTGAACCTCAAGCTGCGGGAGTCGCTGAACGGCTTGTCGAACTCGGTCCCCTCCGTCGTAGCCATACATATCCTTAATGCCGACGGAACGGATCTGAAAGTGACGGAAAGAATGTTTAACGGCCCTGCCGATCTAAAGGAAACATCTTGGTTCGACACGGTCGTCCGGAATGGGGCCAAACCTACCTGGTTGCCGATCGTCAAAGACGGCTATTCGCATACGAGCAATTCGTACGAGAACAGCTTTGCCATGGCGAGAATATTTACCGGACTGCAATCGGCCAAGGAGCTCGGCGTTATTTTCATCGAGATCGATCCCGATAGTTTGCACGAGCAGTTAATAGAACTCGAGAGCTACGGCAAAGCGTACGTTGTCGGCGCGGACGGGAGTACGATATACGATCGCTCTACTGACGGACTGGGGACTCCTTATCCGTTGCGCAACGCCGAGGAGTACGCAGTCGACGGCAAGCAAGCCTATTACGAAGGCGACCATCTAACGGCCGCATACCTGTCTCCCGTTACGGGCTGGTCCGTCGTTCAAGAAATACCGGTCGAACGAATCGTAAAGGACGCGGCCAAAATCTTAAACTTCACCCTGATCATGTCCGGCTTTTCCCTCGTTGCCGCGCTCGTCATCGGATATTTCATTACCCGGATGATCAGCCGTCCCTTGTCCGACATGAAAGGACTTATGCTTGAAGGAGCCGACGGCAAACTAAGCGTCCGTTCCCGCTTCAAGCGGAAAGACGAAATCGGGCAACTCGGCCGCTCCTTCGATCAAATGATGGAGAACATGAGCTTGCTGGTCGCAGAGACCGACGCTTCCGTCTCGAAAGTTCTGCATGCCGGAAGCAAGCTGCTCCATCTATCCGAGACGACTCACGGCTCGGCCAAAGAAATCGCGGCAGCCGCTCAACAAATCGCCGCGGGAACTACCGAGCTGTCGGCCGAATCCGATAACGTCAGCGCGTTCACCGCGCAATTCGGGAACAAGCTTCAAGAGGTCGTCGAAGCCAATTCCGTACTGGTTAATTCGGCCGCCAACGTTAAGAGCACTAGCGACAAGGGCATTGCTATTCTTGAAGATCTGAGACGACAGACCGATCGATCCGAACGGATTAACCGTTCCATGAACGATAAAATGACGGAGTTCCGGCAACATGCCCAATCGATCCAGAACATTATGGACGTGCTGCACCAAATTACGAAACAAACGAACATCCTCTCGCTTAACGCGACCATCGAAGCTTCCCGTGCCGGCAATGCAGGCAAAGGGTTCATGGTCGTAGCGGATGAAATCCGCAAGCTTGCCGAACAATCGAAACAATCGATCGACACGGTTGCCGTCACCCTTGACGTTATTCAATCGAGCGCTGCGGTAATCGTCGAGGAACAGCAAAGCGCGTTGATGCTGTTCAAGAGCCAGAACGATTCGGTGCATCAAACGAATACCATATTCGACGAAGTAAACAGAGACATGGAAGCATTCATGGGCGAGCTGAATCGGACGACCGAATCCCTTAACGAGTTCAAGGATGCGCAGCAGCTGTTGGCTAAATCCATGCGGGTCGTCAGCAAAGTGGCGGAACAATCGCTCGCTTCTTCTTCTCATGCAGCCTCCATGACCCAGAGCCAAACGGAAGCAAGCAACGAGACGTTAGATTATGCCAAGCAGTTGAACGAATTATCGCGACAGTTAAACATCGTTCTGCAAAGATTCACCAAACAATAACGAATGCCGCTGTCGGAAGTTGTTGAACATTCATTTATATTGTTTTAGGTTTATGTATAATAAAATAAATCTTTATGGTAAGCTATAGGTATATCGAACCTTTCGATCCTATCGAACCTCCAAATCGGAAAGGACTTGCGGAAATGATTCATATTAAAGAACTCCGGTCCGGTCTTAATATTTTCAAAGCGCTCAGTTCGGAAATCCGAATTCAAATTCTCGAGCTCTTGGCAGAGCATCAGACGCTTAACCTTAACGATCTGGCTACCAAATTAGAGCTAACCAACGGCGCCATTACTATGCATATTAAGAAGCTTGAAGAAAGCGGCTTAATCGAGATCAATACCGTCGTCGGCAAACACGGCTTGCAAAAAATGTGTTATCTCAACGAAGAGAAGCTGATGGTGGAATTGCGCACGAAAGAAGTCGGCAATCTGTACGAGGTAGAATTGAAAACCGGGCATTACAGCAATTACCATGCCGTCCCGACATGCGGGCTTGCAACGAAGGATAGCATTATCGGGGATTTCGACGATCCTCGATACTTCGCCGACCCGCAGCGGGTAGACGCCGAAATCATCTGGCTATCGGAAGGGTATCTGGAATATCGCATCCCGAACTACTTGAAGCCGAACCAGGAGTTCCAAGAACTGCAATTTTCTTTGGAACTAGGCTCCGAAGCGCCGGGATTCGCCGACAATTGGCCGTCCGACATTTACTTCTACGTTAACGATATCGAGATCGGATCTTGGACCAGCCCGGGCGACTTCGGCGATACGAAGGGAGCCTTCAATCCCGACTGGTGGCCGCCGCATCTGAACCAATACGGGATGCTGAAGCTGATTCGGATTAACGGGGAAGGAAGCTTCATCGACGGTTGCAGAATATCCGACGTTACCTTGTCCGAGATCGATCTGAATTACAAAAGCGATATTCGTTTTAAAATGGCGGTCGAGGAGAAATCGAAAAACAAAAGAGGCCTTACCGTCTTCGGCAAGCACTTCGGCAATTATAATCAAGATATTCTTATTCGGGTTCTGTATCGGGATCTTCAATAACGCGTCGTCCATAAACCGCCTTCGGCAGCCTGCGAGCTGGCAAGGCGGTTTTTGCTATCCGCATTGACGGCGAGCATGAATTTGATTAAACTTAAACTAATTCTAAATTAAAGGAATGATTGCGATGAGAAAAGCGGGTGCCATGACCCTTCAGCGCAAAACCATATACGAGCTGCTAACCGCTGCCGAAGATCATCCGACGGCGGCCGATATTATCGAGAGACTCAAAGCCGAGGGACACAATTTCGCTTACGCGACCGTCTACAATACGCTGAAATATTTAACCGAGGAAGGCCTCATCCATGAGCTCAAGCTCCAGGGCGACGCCAGCCGGTACGATGCGCGAATCGAAGATCACCAGCATGTCGTCTGCACCTCGTGCGGCAAAGTCGACGAAGTGTTCGTGGAGCTTCCCGCGGCATGGTTGAATTCCGTCTCCGAGCAAACCGGTTACGACATCACCGAAGAGAACATCTTGTTCAAAGGAGTGTGCGACGGATGCAAGAACGCGAACAAATCCGCTCACTAAACGGAGCTTCCGAGGCAACCGAAGTTGCCGTCGTTAACGAAAGCCTGATCTCGCCCATTGAACCGAACGACCAAGGATTCTGCGAGATCACGAACCGAATTCTGATCATCAGCCCACGTCCGGCCTCCCTTCGTTCTCTCGTTGCGGAGCTGGCGGACAAATGTTACGACGTGCTTCTGCTGCACCATGCCGACGACCCGCTTCTTAATATGGTGCAAGGCAACATTATCGTTGTCGACCGCACGGCCCATTCTCCGTCTGCAACGGCTAACGCGTGGCCTAGCGACGGAAGCTCTCCCGTTCTCGCACTCATTAACGGCGCGGACTCGACTGTCCATCCTGGAGAGGAAACCGTTCAGTGGCCCGGTTCGATCGAACAAGTCATCGCGAAGATCCAGCAGCTCTCTCTCAAGTACACTGTCCCGATCGAAGAATCGCGCACCTACGTATTCAAAGACGTCGTTCTCGACCCGGACCGCATGACCGTTACCCGGAACGGCTCTAGAGTAGAATTAACGAAGACGGAATATGATCTCCTGCGGACGATTATCGCTGCCGACGGCAAGGTGCTAACCCGCCAAGAGCTGATGAACGAGGTATGGGGAGAGCAATACTTCGGAGGCAGCAATGCGGTCGACGTGCACATAAGAAGCTTGCGAAGCAAGCTGGAGGACGATCCGAAGGAACCTCGTTACATCGCTACCGTCAGAGGGGCCGGTTATCGCCTAGCCGACCTATAAAGCCGGTTCATGAGATCTTCATGAAACCTTAATCATACCTTCATGCAGCGCAAGCCGTTATGGGGTATGATTTTTCATGGCCATTAGTTAGATTTAGTTTAATTATAAAATAAGAGGAGAGAAACAACATCATGATTGAAACCACCATCGTAAAAACCGCAAAAATCGGCGAGCCGGCCCCTTCTTTCAATCTTCCTTCTACGAAGAACTTGGACACGTTGTCCGAAAACTTGAGCCTTGAGGAATACCGCGGACGCTGGGTCATGCTGTTCTTCTGGCCCTATGATTTTACGACCGTGTGCCCTACGGAAATCATGGCATTCAACGAGTCGGTAGGCACGTTCCGGGATCTCAAATGCGACATCATCGGAGCTTCGGTGGACAGCGTCTACACGCACAAAGCGTGGATGAACACCCCCCGCGACCAAGGCGGAATCGGCCTGATCCGTTACCCGATGGTATCGGACTTCACGAAGGAAACGGCACGTGCATACGGAGTGCTCGACGAGAAAACCGGAGCCGCGCATAGAGGCTTGTTCATTATCGACCCCGAAGGCATCATTCGCTATCAAGTCGTCACCGACATGAACGTCGGCCGCAGCGTAGAAGAGACGATCCGCATTCTCGAAGCGCTGCAATCCGGCGGGCTGTGCCCGATCAACTGGAGAAAAGGCGACAAAACTCTTGGGTAACGGATATTGAACAAAAGAAGAAGCTGATCCAAGGCAAAACCTTTGGCCAGCTTCTTTTTACATATCGATTCCGTTTTACGTTCAGGAGGATAGATCAGGCAGATGGAGCAGTTTGTCGGGATTAATAACGATATAGATATCCGCGATTTCTTCATCCTGTATTCGGAAAGTCATAACCGAATTCGGCTTCTTCCCGGCATAAGTGACGATACCGGGTTCTCCGTTTACCGAGACCATCCGATAAGAAGAATCCGGCGTAGCTTTGCCGACGATTCCGAACAAGAACGCGGAAACTCTTTCCGCTCCCAGAATCGGACGAATAGCGGCCGTAACCTTGCCTCCTCCGTCGGATTGCAGCCGAGCATCCGCCTTCAGGATGTTCACAAGCTGCCCGCTGTTCCCGGTAGTGAGCGCATGAACGAACAGTTCGATCCGCCGTTTGAGCGATTCCGACTTAGGCGGTCCCGTTTCGCTCGAGCTCGAAATCCCGGATATCGCTCCCTTGGCGCGATGAAAGATTTGCCGGCAATTGGCGCTGCTCTTATCCACGATCTCGGCGATCTCGTCGTAATCGTATTGGAGCACTTCCCTCAATACGAACACGGCTCTCTCGATCCAGGACAATTGCTGCAACAACAGCAAATATGCGGTGGAGAGGGATTCCTTATGCAAATAGATCGACGCCGGGCCGTCGGGTTCTCCCGGATCGTCCGTTAATAACGGCGAAGGAAGCCAAGGTCCGACGTACGCCTCCCTACGTTTGCTAGCGGAGCGGATATGATCGATGCAGCGGTTCGTTACCATTTTGCATAAATAAGATTTTATGTTCTGAACTTGTTCAGGCTTATTTGCGTTCCATGCGAGAAAAACTTCCTGAACGATATCCTCCGCGTCCATTACGTTGCCCAGCATTCGGTATGCAATCGAGAACATTAGCGGCTTATATGCTTGATAATCGCCTTCCGGATTAACGGTTTCCAAACAGGCCTCTCCTTTCGATTTAGCGAGCTAGAATGCCTTCGGCCGTAGCCCGATTGTTCGCGGCGTTCGCTGCTCTTACAATAGATTCGGCCGCCCTTACGGCGCTTGCCGCGGAAGCGTCCGCAAGCATTTCCCCATGGCTGGCCCAATCTCCTGCGACGTACATGCCTTGTATTTCCGGAATTTCCGGACCCGTCTCGTTCTTTGTACGTCCTAGATGAGGGTAATCATGCACGACGGTAATATGAGGCAAGTATTGACGGGACACGACCTCGCGCTCCCATCCCGGATGCAGCAGGCTCATCGTCTGCTTGAGCAAGCTCTCGTCCGCTTCGGCGTCTTGCGGTCCCGGTCCGTTATATTTGGTCAGATGCACCACTATTGTACCATTTTCGCTTAGTTTGGCGGCCCTGGAATGATCGGAGAAAAACACCGGCTGATCCAACCCCATGGCGAAATGGCGATTCGCGACCGGCAGCCGCTTCAAAGCCAGATCCAAGCTTGCCACCGTCGCAGGCCTTGCCTCGTCCTTCCACCTTTGCAGTATCGTATTTTCCGCTCCTTTGACCATCAGGTAAGTCGTCGCCGGAGGGGCGGTGCTAATGACGGTATCGACGGGGACGGTATCGCCGCTAGCGTAAACCACGCCTTGAACCTTGCCTCGATCGTGCTTGATTTCGACGACCGTAGTTCCCGGTACGATATCGACTCCCAAGGAGATAGCCGAATCCCGCAACTGATCGATGATCGATTGCCAGCCTCCGTCCAAATACTTCACTCCCGACGTAAGCGAGCTCTTCACTTGTCTCAGTACCGGCCCCGCGGCTTGATAGTCGGGGTCCGTCGTGTAAGTCGCCGTACGGCATAACGAGTAGAAGATGTGGCGAACCATCGGGTCGCCGATCTGGGATTCGGCCCACTCCCTCAAGCTTATATTGGGCATGGACGCAAAATCCGCTCTCATCATCTTGACCATGATGGACATCAGCTTGGCTTTCCCCGACCAACCCAGCAGTTTGGAAGATAACAATGCCACTGGATCTCCCGGCAACGGCGACAGCGTATTATTCCATATAGTCAACCCCTTGGCAGACGGCTTGCTGCCCGTCAGCTTTAATCCGTATCGTTCGAAAACGCGATTCGCTTCTCCGCCGAGATAGAGCGCATGGCCTCCCAGATTGAACAGCGCTCCGTTCTTGTCGACCGTCATCGCTCTGCCGCCTAGTTTGCCGGATTTCTCTAACACCCTTACCGATTTACCCGCTCTCGCCAATTCAATAGCCGCGATGAGTCCCGCCAGCCCTCCGCCGATTACCGCCACGTCGATTTTTTTCATTTTATCGCCCTCCAATTATTCGTTCTGCCCTTAAGTCGTTGGAGGAGGTTGTTTTGTGACAACCAAGACGAAAAAAATAAATAAAAGGGAATCATTATTCGGGTTTGAGCGCAAAGTAAGCCCATCCGGTATGCAAAGGGGGGGCTCACCATGTCCAAGCAGCAAGGCCACGCCAATAAAAATACGACGACTAGAACGTCCGATAAGAAAGGCAATAACGGCTCCGGTAAAAATTAATTCATGTATAGGAGGGGATTTCTTTGGCGGGGAGAAACAACAAACCCGATAATGACGGACCGGCTAGCAGCCCTAGCCAATTGGGTCAATTCGGAAGCAAGCTGGCCGAGGACAACGAAGAGGAGTTCCAAGCAGCCGTAGAGCAAGCTTGCGAAGCGGCGGAAGAACCCGATCATTAAATAAGGACAAGGACCATCGGAATGTCCCGATGGTCCTTGTTATAAGGTTATATTAGTGCTCGGCGTTTTCGAGGAATCTTTCGCAATCCAAAGCGGCCATGCAGCCGGTTCCCGCTGCGCTGATCGCTTGCCGGTATTTGTTATCCTGCACGTCGCCGCAAGCGAATACGCCGGGAACGTTCGTCTCGGTCGAGCCCGGATTAACGAGCAAGTATCCGGTTTCGTCCGTATTCAGCTGACCGTTCAAGAACTTCGTATTCGGCGTATGCCCGATAGCGACGAAAAGCCCGTCCGTTGCGATCGTCTCTTCCAAGCCCGTTTCGTTGTTTTTAACCTTGAGGCCCGTTACGCCTAGCGGCCCGCTTTCCACTTCAAGCGGCGTGCGGTTCAGGCTCCAAGTGATTTTGGGATTGCTGCGGGCGCGGTCCTGCATGATCTTCGAAGCGCGGAGCTCGTTGCGACGGTTGACCAATACGACTTCGGACGCGAATTTCGTTAAGAAATGCGCTTCTTCCATCGCGGAATCCCCGCCGCCGACTACGATGATTTTCTTGTTGCGGAAGAAGAATCCGTCGCAAGTCGCGCACGTGCTGACGCCGCGTCCGACGTTATCTTTTTCCCCGGGAATACCTAGGTATTTCGCCGAAGCTCCCGTAGAGATAATTAGCGTCTCGGCAGTCAGCTCGCCAATGCCTTCCACGGACAAGGTGAAAGGACGCTTCGACATGTCCACGCTATTGACCCAACCGGAACGGAACTCCGCTCCGAATCGCTCCGCTTGCTTACGCATGTTCGCCATTAACTCGGGGCCCATGATACCCTCCGGGAAACCAGGGAAATTTTCCACTTCCGTCGTAGTCGTCAGCTGGCCGCCAGGTTCCGGTCCTTCGATCACTAATGGGTTCAGGTTCGCGCGCGCCAAGTAAATCGCCGCCGTTAATCCTGCCGGTCCTGTTCCTATAATGATTGTTTTGTACATATTCATCCTCTTCCTTATATGTGTTCTAGTATGTAAAAATCATACCATTCACGCCGGCAAGCTGCATGAAGGTACGATGAACGTTAGATGAAGATTTCATGAAGGTTGAGATATCTTAGCCGCTGGGATAACGGCATCCCGTGCCGTTATTCGGCGCACGAGCGGGAGTTTGGGTTAGATAACGGCATCCCGTGCCGTTATTGGGCGCTCGAGCGGGAGTTTGGGTTAGATAACGGCATCCCGTGCCGTTATTGGGCGCACGAGCGGGAGTTTGGGTTAGATTAGCGGCACCGCGTGCCGTTATTGGGCGCACGAGCAGGAGTTTGGGTTAGATAGCGGCATCCCGTGCCGTTATTGGGATCACGAGCGGGAGTTTGGGTTAGTTAGCGGCATCCCGTGCCGTTATTGGGATCACGAGCGGGAGATTGGGTTAGTTAGCGGCACCGCGTGCCGTTATTGGGCGCACGAGCGGGAGTTTGGGTACATAGCGGCACCGCGTGCCGTTATTGGGCGCACGAGCAGGAGTTTGGGTTAGATAGCGGCATCCCGTGCCGTTATTGGGATCACGAGCGGGAGATTGGGTTAGTTAGCGGCACCGCGTGCCGTTATTGGGCGCACGAGCGGGAGTTTGGGTTACATAGCGGCACCGCGTGCCGTTATTGGGCGCACGAGCAGGAGTTTGGGTTAGATAGCGGCATCCCGTGCCGTTATTGGGATCACGAGCGGGAGATTGGGTTAGTTAGCGGCACCGCGTGCCGTTATTGGGCGCACGAGCGGGAGTTTGGGTTACATAGCGGCACCGCGTGCCGTTATTGGGCGCACGAGCAGGAGTTTGGGTTAGATAGCGGCATCCCGTGCCGTTATTGGGATCACGAGCGGGAGATTGGGTTAGTTAGCGGCACCGCGTGCCGTTATTGGGCGCACGAGCGGGAGTTTGGGTACATAGCGGCACCGCGTGCCGTTATTGGGCGCACGAGCAGGAGTTTGGGTTAGATAGCGGCATCCCGTGCCGTTATTGGGATCACGAGCGGGAGATTGGGTTAGTTAGCGGCACCGCGTGCCGTTATTCGGCGCTCGAGCGGGAGTTTGGGTTAGATAACGGCACCAGCGTGCCGTTATTGAGCGCACGAGCGGGAGTTTGGGCTGGATGGCGGCACCGCGTGCCGTTAAGCCCCGCCGGCCACCCGGCCGCAGACAGGTTCCCTTCTCGCAAGAAACAAACAGAGAGGAGACAGCCATTCCGGCTGTCTCCTCTTGCTCGAACGCATTAGCGTTAATCGTTTGCGCCGAACTTCTCCAAGCTCTCCGCTAGATTCTCGTATGTCCACTTCACGTGGTGTTCGTTTTCGTATTTACGGTACGTGCACTCAACATAGAGGATCAGATCCAGATAGAGGTCGTATAGCTTCCTTCTCGCGAGCTGGGAAGGTTCCGTCGGGAACAATCCGTACCCCTCCCGGAAAGCATCGGAAGGATTAAAGTGGCTGAAATAATGCTCCATCAGCGGGTCGCCCCAGATAGCACGTTCGAAATCGATAATCCCGCTCACTTGGCCATCCTTTATGAATACGTTGCCGTCCCATAGATCCCAGTGGAGCAATCTCGGCTCGGTAACCTCATCCAAATGCTCCAAATTCCGCTCGATTAGCTGCTCCAGCTCTTCGTACGCGATCGGCATGGATAACCCGACGTCTTTCCCGTCCTCGATTACGCCGTAGATCATTTCGGCGAACGCGTCGCGCCATGACCGACCGGTTGGCCGGGCATAGAAGCCGAAGCCGGGACCTTTGACTTCGTTGATCAGACGGTTAAAGGCGCCTAACTGGCGGTCGATCGCGTCTCGCTGTTCATCCGGCATTTCCGGTTTCAACTGATTGTACGGCTTGCCTTCCAAATACTCCATGATGAAGTATTCGACGGGAAGAATCTCGCAAGAGGTATCATGGGCGTATATACGCGGAATCGGCAATTGTCCCGCCAAAGACAGCCGCTGCATCGCTTCGACTTCCGTCTTCATCAGATCGACTTCGCAACGCATGAATCGGATCCCTTCGGGAGGACGAGCCTTCAGCACGATTTTGCGGCCGTCCTCAAGCTCGATCGAATACGCGCTGTTCGCCCATCCGTCAGACAACTCGGAATAGGAACGGATAGAGCTATTCATAACCTTATGAACGACTTCGTTAAGCTGTCTTTCATCCAGCTTCGATTTATAGGCGCCTTCCATCTCGACCAACTTCCCCCTTCAACGTGTATAACTTATTCCCACGGCACCCGCCCGCTTACTTCCTGCCTGTCCGAGAGGTTCGGAACGGACCGGCGGGCAGACCGGCGCTATTGACCAGATTCGCTTCCGGGTAATTGGCCCATGCGTATCTCGCATGGACGGGCGCAGCGACTTTATCGTTCCATACTTGAACGGAGTCGTCGCTAACGATCGTTGCGGAGGCGGGGACATATACGCCGTCTCCCCCTGCCACTTCGAAACCGACGATGTTGCCGTTCGCGGCAACAAGCCTCCCCGCACCGCTATCGAACTTAATCGTAAGCTTATTCCCCGCAGAAGCCGCTTTCCTGAATACCGGCCCCGAACTCGCCACGTCTTGCCCGTATACAGAGCGAAGGGCAACCAACGCGAGTCGCTCTCCTACCGGCTTTTTATCGCGGGGGTGAATATCGTTCTCCTCTCCGCAATCCAAGACGACGGCCATTGCCGTATGCGGAACTTGCTCCGTCACGATCAGTTGGGATTCCCTTAACAGCGGCCATTCTTCTCCGCGCGGCTTGCCGTCATGCGCATATCCCGGCAACTGCACGAATAAGAACGGCAGCTCCGAATTGCCCCAATCGCTTCTCCACGTCCTAATCAACGTGCCGAGCAGCGTATCGTACAACGCCGGCTTATGCGCGTCGCTTTCGCCCTGGTAATAAATAAAACCTTTCAATCCATAAGGCACAACCTTACGAATCATCGTGCAATAAAGGCCGTTCGGCCTCAGGAAGCTTCGTTCGCTAACCGGCGGCGGCCATGGATAATCCCCTAGCTCCTCGCCGACCATCCCGGCAGATTGTCTGCGGTTGAATTCGGCTACCGCTTCATGATATCGTTTTTCCTCCGTAACGCGCTCTTCGGGACCTACGCTGTCCAAGCTCGCTTGGAACTCGTCAATATAAGCATGGAGCTCATCGTTACCGGCAAGCGCTTCTTTCGGAACCCAGCAGGAAGCGGAGGTTCCTCCCCAGTTGCAGCCAATAACGCCGATCGGCACTTCCAAGGAACGAGCGAGCTCGTTCGCATAATAATAAGCAACCGCCGAGAATTCTCCCGCGTGATCGGATGTACACGACTTCCATTCCGCCGGATGCTCTAGCCCGTCCTCATAGGAAATTCTCGGAACGTCGTAGAAACGGACAATCGGGCTGGACGCCCGAGCCGCTTCCTCCGGTCCCCCTTTTGTATCCTTCAATCTCCATTCCATGTTCGATTGACCGCCTGCGAGCCATACGTCACCGAACAACACATCGCGGAACACGATCGTCTCGTCGCCGGATTGAACGGTCAGCGCGTAAGGGCCTCCCGCGCCGAATGGCGGGAGGTTCGCGTGCCATTTCCCATCCTTAACGACGGCTTCGGCGCTAACGCCCGAACACGTTACCGTTACCGTTTCGCCTTCTCTTCCTTCCCCCCATATGGGAACGAGGCTATCCCTTTGAAGAACCATACGGTCCGAGAACATACCCATCATTTTTAGCTTACGTTTCATTAGAGGCAACCTGCCTTTACGATTTGTCTCTTAATTAATCTCATATAAATCAGAACGTGTCCATTCGCAAATGTGCTGGAAACATATGCATAATAGCCCCGGCTTTGCGCATAATAGGACAACTCGGCTTTATACGCATTTTTCCTATTGGCGAGAGGGGGTCATTCGATTGGATTCCGCGAAGCTGCCGGATCGCATCCGTCTGTACCGCGAAGCCTTGGGGTTCAGCCCCGATCTCATCGTTCGGGAGATGCGCTTATGCGGCGAATTGCCGGTCGCCGTCTTGTTCATGGACGGAATGGTTCTGGCTCAAGCTCTTCACGACTTCGTGATTCAACCCATGCTGAAGACGGGTACCGCACCGTTTGACCTCGCGTCCGTCCCGAAGGAAAGCTTGCCTGCGCTGTTAATCCAAGAGGTCTTAAGCGCCGGAGACCTAAGCGTCTCCTCCGACTTCGAGGAGCTGATCACGAGCTTATTGTCGGGAGAAGCCATACTCCTGCTGCAAGGTACCGAAAATTGCATTCGAGTCAAAGTAACCGGCATAGAAGAGCGAAGCGTCTCCGAACCTCTAACCCAAACGGTCGTTCGCGGACCGATGGAAGCCTTCACGGAAAATTCCCAGACGAATATCGCCTTGATCCGGCGGAAAATCCGCGACCCTCGCCTGTGGCTTGAGCAACTCAGAATCGGCAGCCTTTCCCATACGAGAGTTTCTCTTCTCTACATTTCCTCGATCGCGAGCGAGACTGTTCTGAGCGAAGTTCGTGAGCGTTTGAACCGGATCGATATCGACGGCGTCCTCGAAAGCGGGTATATCGAGGAATTTATACAGGATCGCACGTATACTCCGTTTCCCACGGTGTACAACAGCGAACGGCCCGACGTGGTCGCCGCGGGCTTGCTGGAAGGCAAAGTTGCCATCATCGTCGACGGAACGCCGTTCGTGTTGCTGGTTCCCGCGTTATTCGTCCAATTTTTCCAGTCGGCGGAAGATTACGCGCAACGATTCGATATCAGCACCTTGATTCGCTTGATGCGCTATCTCTCGTTCTTTATCGCGATGCTCGCCCCGTCGATCTATATTGCCTTGTCGACCTTCCATCAAGAGATGCTTCCGACTAGCCTGCTGATCAATTTGGCCGCGCAACGCGAAGGAGTCCCTTTCCCGGCCTTCATCGAAGGGCTGCTGATGGAAGTCACTTACGAGATCCTCCGCGAAGCCGGCGTCCGCATGCCGCGCACGGTCGGTCAAGCGGTATCCATCGTCGGTACGCTCGTAATCGGTCAAGCGGCCGTGCAAGCCGGAATCATATCCGCCGTCATGGTCATTATCGTATCGATTACGGCTATCGCCAGCTACGTGATGCCCTCCGGCAGCATGTCCATTTCGGTCAGGATGCTGCGTTTCGTCTTTATGGGGCTTGCCGCTTCCTTCGGCGTATTCGGCATACTGATCGGAATATTCGGCCTCGTATTCCACCTGTGCGGATTGCGCTCCTTCGGCGTTCCTTATATGTCCTCCTTGGCCCCTTTCATTACTCAAAACCAAAAGGATACGTTATTCCGGTACCCCTGGCAGCACCTGACGACAAGACCGCTGCTGGTCAACAAGAAGAACGTCCGGCGGCAAAAACAAAGCAAATGACAAGGCGGCGCGATTCCATGAGCAGGAGAATACTTATTGCCACTGTCTGCATCGCACTCCTATCGCTCTTGACCGGATGCTGGAACCGCCGTGAGCTGAACACGCTCGCCATCCAGCTCGGAACAGGCATCGACAAAGTCGGCGATCAATACCGGATATCCGTGCAAGTCGTCGATCCGGGCCAGGTTGCCGCGGCCAGAAGCGTATCCCCGGAGCGGTCTCCCGTCGTGATGTACAAATCGACCGCCTCGACGCTCTTGTCCGCTTATCGAAGCTTGACGGAGACAAGCCCGCGGAAAATTTACGGCGCCCATATCCGCGTGCTCATTCTCGGAGAATCGCTGGCGCGGGACGGAATCAGCAAGGTGCTTGACCTCCTTTCCAGAGATGCCGAGATCAGAACCGATTTTTACATCATGATCGCCAGAGGGACAACCGCCGAGAAAATCCTCAAGGTGCTGACCCCGCTAGAGAAAATTCCCGCTAATAAGCTGTTCTCTTCCTTGGACGTCTCCGAGAAAGTATGGGCGCCGACGACCACTTTTACGTTAGACCAGTTGATTTCCCAGATGGTCGTAGCAGGCCAGAACCCCGTGCTGACAGGCATCAAGATCAAAGGCGACCCCGATAAAGGAGAAAGCCAGATCAACGTCAAGGAAATCGATCCCCCCGCGAGGCTTAGCTTGTCGGGGCTGGCGGTATTCAAAGGGCCGCGCATGGTCGGCTGGCTCGACCAGGCCGAAAGCAAGGGCTACAACATTATCATGGACAATGTCAAAAGCTCCGCGGCCAATATCTCATGTCCGGACGGCGGCAATATCGCTCTGGAAATCATGCGATCGAAGACCAAAGTCAAGGGAAAGGTGGTGAACGGCGAACCAAGGATTTTGGTTCACGTCAAAACCGAAGCCAACGTCGGCGAAGTCAATTGCACGATCGACATGAACGACCCGGAAACGATCAAATGGCTTGAAAAAGAAGGAGCGCGCACCGGCATCGGGCTAATGGAAAAATCCGTCCAAACCGCCCAGTCGCGCTACTCCTCGGATATATTCGGATTCGGCCAGGCTATCTACCGGAGCCACCCGAAATATTGGGAGTCGATTCAAAAAGAATGGACGGAACGGTTCAAACGGTTGCAGGTGGACTATAAGGTGGATTACATAGTCCGGAAAATCGGCACGACGGACAACTCGTTCATTCAAGACGTTAAGGGGTGACCGCGCATGCTCGGAGCCATCGTCGTCATAGCGGCCGCGGCGATCGTCGGATCCATAGAGCTGCCCTCGCTGTTCCGCAAGCGGTGGGGGAAAGAAATCTTTCTATACGTCCTCATGCTTGCCGTCGGGACGACCTATAGCATCTTCGCCGTCCGGTTAGCCCGCGTGCCAAGCCCGGTCGGCATTATCGCCATGGCATTAGAGCCCGTGGAGCGGTGGATGAATTCTCTTTTTTAACGATCGGAGGCGGCACTATGGCCAATGGCAAAATCAGCGTGCAACAGCTGGCGATTCTCGTCATTCTCGTGGTCATCGGCGACTCCATCCTAATCGCTCCAAGCCTAGTGACGGTTTTCGCCAAGGAAGATGCCTGGATCAGCGGCGTCATCGGCGTTATGATCGGAGTACTGATCGCCGGATTGCTCTACGCGGTTAGCCGCATGTATCCCCAATCGACTCTAATCGAATTCAATCGGACATTGCTGGGCAGGTGGCTTGGCGGCGCTGTATCCAGCCTAATTATCTTTTATTTCTTAATAAGCACGTGCGGTTTGTTACGAGAAGTCGGGGATTTCATCACGACGCAGATGATGCCGGAGACTCCGATTCGCGCCATTCACTTGCTCTTAATCTTATTGCTAGTGTGGGCGCTTCGCAGCGGGATCGTCACGATCTCTCTGTCTGCCGAGCTCCTTTTTCCTTGGTTCATCGTCTTCCTGATGGCATTGCTGTTGTGCCTGCTCCCGCAGGTTAAAATGGATCGGTTGCAGCCGATGTTGGGCCATGGGTGGTTACCGGTGTTTCATGGGTCGGTTTATGTAATCGTGTTTCCATACGCGGAAATGATCATTTTTCTGATGTTGTTCCCTCTCGTCGATAGGAAGGCGCATACCGGCAGGGACTATTTCCTAGCCGCGGCGATCGGGGGGCTAGTCTTGATTTCCGTCATCATCGTCTGCATCCTCGTGCTCGGATCGTATATTACCGCTCACCAGGTGTATCCGACATACGCATTGGCCAAAAAAATCAGCATCGGGCGATTCTTCGAGCGGGTTGAAGCCTTTCTCGCCCTCATCTGGATCATCTCGACCTTCTTCAAAACGATCTTGTACGGCTATGGGTTCGTGAGAGGCTTTTCACAGTTGTTCGGCGTCCGCGACGATCGGACGCTCATCATGCCGGCAGGATTTCTGTTTTTCGGTATTGCGTACGCCATAACTCCGAACGTCGTGTATTATAACGATCTACTGAAGCGAATGTTCCCTCTCTGGGACTTCGCCAACGCCCTGCTCCTTCCTCTCCTGCTTATCGCAGTTCATTTGATTCGCAAGAAAAGAGCCGATCCGGCTTGAACGAATCGGCTCCTGCTATAAGCTTTACATCGTTACCCTTTCACTCCGCCCACCGTAAGGCCTTCGATGAAAAAACGTTGGAACAACAGGAACAACGCCAATATCGGTACGATCGTCATGACGGAACCCGCAAGCAGTACTTCATAATTGTTGCTGGCCGGAGACAGCAACCCGGATAGTCCAATCGGCAGCGTAAATTTTTCGGCAGTTCTAAGCACGATAACGGGCCAGAGGAAGTTGTTCCAGCTGAACAGCGCCTGCAATATCGTCATCGCCCCGAATGCGGGCAGCATTAGCGGAACCATAATCTTGAAGAAAATACCCATCTCGGAGCAACCGTCGATTCTGCCCGCATCCATGAAATCCTTTGGCAAGCCTAGAGCGAATTGCCTGAAGAAAAAGATCGGCAAAGGCGCTACGACGAACGGTAGAATAACTCCCCAGATCGAATCGATAATCAGCAAATCGATCGACAACTTGTACAACGGAAGAATTATGATTTCCACCGGAATCATCATGACGGCAAGCACCAACGTGAACACGAACGTTCGGCCTTTGAACCGATACATGGCCAAGCCATAGCCGACCATCGAGGACAACAATAAGCAAATGAACGTGAACAGGATCGTGATCACCAAGCTGTTCCGATACCAATCGAAATAGTTTTGCGCTCCGCCTTTGCCCGAGAAGATCGATTTGTAATTCGCCAACGTCATCACGTCGAAGTCTAACCGCACGTTCAAGCCGTAACGAAACAATTCCGAAGCCGGCTTAATCGACGCCAAGAACAAGGCATATAACGGGAACAAAGCCAATACGGCAAGAACGGCGAACAACAATAGCAGGAGCAGCGAAGAAGCGGAGAAGGTTGAGCGTTTCTCTCCCATCTATTTAGTCCTCCTTCTTGAAAAAGCCGAGTAGATTTAACTGAAGCAAGCTGACAAGCAAGGTAATGGCTAACAGCGTGATCCCGATCGTAGAGCCGAAGCCTAGATCGAAGTATTGGAATCCCTGCTGATAGATGTAGCCTACCATCGTAAGCCCGACGTTCTGCGGCGACCCCCGGCTTCCCCATAACATGAAGCTTTCCGTGAACATCGCATAACCGCCATAGATGGTAATCGTAAAAACGTATAGGCTGATAGGTTTAAGCAAAGGCAGCGTGATTCGGAAAAATTTGCCTAGCGTGCCCGCCCCGTCTAATTCCGCGGATTCGTACAGCTCCTTGGGAATGTTCTGGAGAGCAGACAAAAAGTACAGCATATTAATCCCGGCCCACCGCCAAGTGGCCAAGACGACAAGCGCGAACATGCTAAGAGATGAACTCATGAGCCACTTCTGGCTTTCGAGTCCGAATAGTCGAATTAAGGAGTTCATAATGGCGCCATCCAGCTCGCTGAAAACCAGACGGAAAATAATACCCGCGACGACGATGGATGTCAGAGCCGGAATAAACAAAGTGGAACGAAAAAAATGACTGGCTTTCATTCGTTTGGAATTCAGCAAAACCGACAGAACCAGCGGCAACGGAATGAGGACAAGAAGAGTCCAGAACGTATATCTCGTATTGTTCAGCAGCGCCCGCAAGAAGTCATCGTTAAAAAGTTTCCTATAGTTATCGAAGCCGACGAACTTCACGCTTCCCGGGAGCACTTGCTGGAAGCTCATGATAATCGCATCGACGAGCGGATAAGAGAAAAAAACGAGGAACGACAGGATAAAGGGCATTATGAATATATAAGGCGCTTGCTTCGGTGAGATGCTCCACCGGGATTTGACGATCGGTTTCCCGCGAGCGGCCTTCTTCTGTGTTTGCATCGTTCTCCCACCTTTTCTTTCTCTGGTTCGAAATATATCCGGCATCGCCGACGGAAACCGTGCGGCAATGCCGGACAATTCAACTTGATTTGCCGTATAACCGTTATTTCGGTAGTTCGCTTAGCCTTTGCGGAGCGTGTCGGCAATCTTCTTGAGCACGGCCTCTGGATCTTCGTTGAATTGGAAGATTTTAGGGATTGCTTCGTTGCGGATCGCATCGAACACTTTAGGCGAAATCTCGCGAATGTTAACCGGATAAATCTCGTCTTTGATTTCCAGCAAAGTATCGAAAATATCGGTACCGAAGTAGTCCGTGAACTTGTTCGGTTCTTTCATCGCCGGATCGCTCCATACTTCCGTGCGGATAGGATCCATTCCAAGCTGTTTCCATACTTGAATGTTGCCTTCTTTAGAAAGCTTAGCATATGAGAGGAATTTCTTGGACAAATCGAGAGATTTCGTTTGGTTCGTAATCGATAGCCCCGTACCGCCCATACCGGCCGAACGGTTGCCGCCTTCTTCCCACGCAGGCATCGGACGCAAAATCATTTTTCCTTTCAGATCGGGCATTTCGTCCGTAAAGCGGTTCATGAACCAGAACGGCATGAATACGGATGCGGCTCCGCCGTCGTTCATGAAGGCTTTGTACTCAGGCGTATCGTGTCCCGCTCCCGGCGCAACGGCCGCGATTTTCTCGTTCACTAGTTTTTGGAAAAATTTCATAGCTTCGATATTGCGCGGATCGTCCACCGTGACTTCGCCGTTGACGCCGACTTGATCGGATTTAAGCTGGTTGATCGCCGGCCACCATGACCAGTTGCCCGCTCCTTCGAACGTGATGAACGGCTTGCCCGTTTTCTCGACGACGATTTTACCAAATTTCTCCACGTCGGACCACAGTTTAATATCGTCCGGATTAACGCCCGCGGCATCCATCAATTCCTTGTTATAGTACATAACGGTTGCGCCGACATGCAGATCTACGCCATAGTACTTGCCGTCTTTGCTGTAAATATCTACGCGGGATTTCACGATGTTCGGGATTTCAGGCTCGACGATATCGTTTAATTCCGCGAGCTGTACCGTCCCTTTCATGAAATTCGGGAACTTGCTCTGTTCGATATCTACCAAATCAGGCGCTCCTTCGCCGGATTGAAGCGCGAGCAGCAACCTTGTGTGCATGTCGTCATAAGGGATATTTTGCGCATCCAGCTCGATCGGTTGATCCGGATTCGCCGCATTCCAGCTATCCGCCATAAACTTGTAATAATCGGCATGCTGTTGCACGAACGTCCACAAGGTTAGCTTTGTCGGTTCCGCGGCCGGAGCCGCGCTTTCGGAAGCCGAATCCGATGCCGGCGCGGACTCGCTGGCAGGCGCCGATGCCGAAGGGCTGGCTTCGTTGTTGTTGTTGTTGCCGCAAGCAGACAATACCGTTAACAGCATTAATGCAACACCTAGCAATAAAACAACTTTATTACGCATTTCATAACTCCCCCAAATCGTTGTTGTTTATGTGCTACATCCTTGCGGATTGTGGCCATGTTCAAGGTATCCGGACTAACTTTTTATTCCGGTCATCGTGATTCCTTCTACGAAGTACTTTTGACCAACCAGGTAGAAAATGACGCCCGGCGCAAAGGACAGGCACGTGGCCGCCATCGTCAGCGACCAATCCGACTTTAATTGCCCTCTAAAATTGGTAAGCCCCAGCGCAATGGTGTATTTGTCGCTCGAATTAATGTAAATCATCTGTTGGAGCAAATCGTTCCATAGGCCGATAAAGATAAACAACGCGACGACGATCATGGCGGGCTTGATCGCCGGCATAATAATGCTGAACAAGATGCGTAAGTATCCGGCGCCGTCGATCGTTGCCGCTTGGTCGAGCTCTCTCGGTATCGACATGATAAACTGTCGGATCAAAAAGATATTAAAAGCGCCGCCCCCGCAGAAATAAGGAAGAATCAATGGCAGATAGCTGTCATTAAGCCCCAGACCCCGCGTCCACCCAATGTACAGCGGAATGAGCGTAACCATGGTAGGTAAAAGCATCGAACCGATACAAAGGGCCCAGATCAAACTTTTGCCCCGAAACCGCAATCTCGCGAAGGCATATCCGCACAAGGTGGCCGTAAAGGTTCCCGCCAAACAGGAAGGAACGATAATCACCATCGTATTCCATAAATATTTCCAAAACTTGAATATTTCCAGTGTTTTATCATAGTTAGAAAATAGCCAATTTTCCGGTATTAGAGATGGCGGATATTTGTAAATCTCGGCATTCGTCATTAGCGACGTACGGAATATCCACCAAATCGGAAAGAGGACTAGAATAGCGCAGAAAACGACGACGACAAGCGTTAGGAAGTTCATCATTCGATCATTGCGTTTTTTGCTCTTTAGTCTGCCGTATACGGCTTCGCTCATTTCTCGTCGCCCCCTTCGGAAAAGATCCACCGGCTTGACGTCTTGAACAACACGGCGGTAAAAGCGGCAAGGATGGCGAAAATGATAAAGGTCGTCGCACAAGCGTAGCCCAGCTTGTAATTGACGAAAGCCTGATCGTACATCAGATAAGTCATGAATCGGGAAGAATTGCCCGGACCTCCGTTCGTTAGAGCAAGGGCTGGCGTAATGATTTGGAGATTAGCGATCAGACTCATCAACAAGTTGTAAAAGATGATCGGCGAGATCGTGGGCAAGGTGATATGCCTTAAGCGTTTCCAGCCATTCGCGCCATCCATTTCAGCCGCTTCATGATAGACTCTCGGAACGTTCTGAAGCCCGGCCAAAAAAATAACGATCAAGTTCCCGGACAGCCAGACCGCAATCAAAGACAGAGAGGGAACCACATAATTGGAATCCGCGATAAAGAGAACTTTATCCAGTCCCATTTCGGAGAGGAGATAATTGAAAAATCCGAAATTCGCCTCGTACAGCCAGGACCATCCTACGTATATGGCAACAGCCGGCAAAACATAAGGCACGTAAAATACGGCTCTGAAAAAACCTCTGGCCGGAATTTTTCGGTTCAACAGCATCGCGATAAAAAGCGAATAAATCATGCTTCCGGCGACGGATAATACGGCGAAGTAGATCGTCGCGATAATCGAATCTTTAAGATAAGGATCGGTAGTAAACAGATTGACATAATTTTCGAAGCCGACGAATTCGGGTTTGGTCAACCCTGTCCAATTCGTCATACTGATTCCCAGCACCCCCACAAGAGGCGCATAAGTCAAGAAGATCAGTCCTAGAAAGGCCGGAATCAAGCATAGATAAGCAACTCGTTCCTCGCTGGAATGAATGCGTGAACGGCGTCTCGTCGTTTTGTTGATGATTTCCATAACTCGCTCCCCACCCCGTTATGAAGGATGACCGCCACTTGCGCGATTTTGGCGGTCATCCTTCCTATCCTTTATTTCGTGCCTTTATTTGCCGCTTTCAAAGCATCGAGGTTTTTGGAAATCGCTTCCTTCGCGGTCGTCTTTCCGGTCCAAACGTCCCCAAGAACCGATGCGAGCAAGGTATTGAATTCCGTCGTATGATTCGTAAAGAACCAGGAAGCCGGCCTCGCGGCGGAGGAAGACGCATAATCGACTACCGCGGACTTGTATTCGTCATACGGAGGGAAGTTCGGATTTTCGACCCATTTACGGGTGAGAGTTTCATCCTTATACCACTTATCCAGCACCGGCATCCAGATTCCCGATGAGATGAGTCCCCAGTTGTTTTCTTCTTGACCGTACCACTTAAGCCATTCCATCGCTTCTTGCGGATGCTTGGTCTGGGAAAATACGACATTTGCGCCGCCCGTATTGAGGGTAACCTTTTCCTTCATGTAAGGCAATACGGCTACGCCATATTTCAGCCCTGCTTCCTTGGCCGCATTCAAGCTAGTTCCGATGTTCCACTGGCCGTTCGTGGCCATGGCGACCGTTCCTGCAATAATGGTGCGCTGAATGCCGTCATCGGTCTGTCCAACGGACAACGGAGCAACATGATCCTTCAAGTACAGATCCGCGACTTTCTGAATCGCTTCGACGCTGGCGTCTTCCCCGATTCTCACCTCTGTCCCGTCGTCGTTATAGAAACCTCCGCCATTGGTAAGCGTCCAGGCTTCCAACTGCCACGTCAGATTTTCGACGGATGCGCCGTACTGAACGATGCTCTGCGAATCAAAGCCGTCTTCGCCGGGATGTTTGCCGTTTTTGTCATTCGTCAGCTTCTTGGCCGTTTCTACGAATTCGTCCCATGTCCATGCTTTATCCAGCGCATTTGGAGGATATGGCACGCCCGCTTTGTCGAACATGTCTTTGTTGTAATACAGGAGAAGGATTTCGTTGGCAGCCGCATAGGCTACGGGCTTGCCTTGATAGGTGTAAGCCAAGCTATCCAGCGGCTTGCTGTCGCTTCCTTCGTACATGGCGCTTACATCATTCAGCATGCCTTCGGAGGACCACTGGATGACGCCATCCTCCCGCATCATCCCCGCATCCGGCAATTGGCCAGCCGTTGCCATCGTATTCAACTTGGTCATGTAGTTTTCGTAAGGAATCGCAAGCACTTCGACTTCGATTTTGTCTTGGGAAGCATTAAATTTGTCCGCCGTTTCCTGGACTTTGGTTCCTTCTTCCGCGGTTCCCCACATCGAATAGGTAAGCTTGACCTTCTCCGTCTTGGAAGGCGATTTCTCCGGCGATTTCGAAGCCTCTCCCGATGGTGCCGCTGTGTTGGTTTTCTCGTCGTTGTTCCCGCAACCTACGACACCGAAGACCACTGCAGCCGCGAGCAGGCCTACCCCGAGTTTCTTTCCTGCTTTCATTGTCCCGTTCTCCAAGCTTCTTTTCATCACCTTCACGCAAACCCCTCCATTTTATTTAATTCGTGCTCTTTCTCCAATTCCTCCCACTTGCGCAGGGAATAATCATTCTGCTTTACGAGGTTGCACTTCGGAACGACTATTCCATGTACTTCCCTCCCTGACCAGAGTCAGAATCCAAATCAGAAGCGTTTATATGAATTTGGTTGATGCCATCGTCTCGGCCACCCATACCCTCATTTCCCCCGAGCCTCGGTTTGCCCAAGCGAAATAGGGAATGAACCGTGCGGTCGTTGCCTCTAGCTTCATGTCGATGTTGGCCTGATATAACTTATCCGCCCATCCTTCTTCCCGGATTCGGTAAGCGGGAACCGTAATCGACTGCAAACCTCCCAACAAGCCCGATTCGAAGGCGACTTGCTTATCGGCGTCGGATTTCACGACCAATTGGTGAAGATTCGGGCCGTTGTCCGCTTCCTCTAGGCAGTAAACCATCGGGCCTCTCTGGAATGCGATCTTGCCGATCGTCTCGCGGATAAGAGGATTGCCCTTCATCGGTTGAACCGGCATCGGCAGCACGAGATGAACGATATCGCCTGGCCCCCATTGGCGGTCGATAACGACGTAGCCGTCTGTCCGTTGATCGGAAGAGATCGTTAGCCCCTCGCCGTTAATGCGAATTTCGGGCTCGCCGCTCCAGTCGGGAATGCGCAAAGCTAACTTAAATCTAGCCGCCGTCTGCAATCCCACCTCGAAGCGAACGACTCCTTCCCACGGCAACTCCGATTGCTGCACGAGATGAACCTTCTGTCCCGCCAGTTCCAATTGGATTTGGCTTCCGATATATAAATGCACATAAGCCGTGTTGTCTTTCACCGAGTAAATATAAGAGCCTAGGGAAGCGAGCAATCTCGCGATGTTAGGCGGGCAGCACGCGCAACCGAACCATTGCTGGCGCTCTACCTTCACATGCTCGAAGTTTTTGTTCACGCGGTTCGCTTCGGGCCACACCTCGAGCGGATTGACGTAGAAGAAATGTTTGCCGTCCCGCGACATGCCTCCGATAACCGTGTTGTACAGGGCGCGCTCCAAGACGTCGGCGTATTCGCCCTTCGGCTCGATGCCGAGCATCCTCTGCGCGAAGAAGATCAATCCTATTGAAGCGCAAGTTTCGGCATAGGCCGTATCGCTCGGCAAGTCGTAATCCAACGTGAACGCTTCGCCATGAGCCATCGATCCGATCGCTCCCGTAATGTACATCCGCTTCGTGACGATATTTTTCCAGAGCGCCCGGCAAGCTTGCAGCAAATCTTCGTCGCCGGTTTCGGCCGCGACGTCCGCCATTCCGGCGAGCATGTAAACGACCCTTACCGCATGGCCTTCCGCCGTCTGCTGCATTCTTACCGGCAGATGCGCTTGGCTATACGATCTATCCTTCGCCATTCGTAAGCTCGGGAAGTGGATCGATCCTTGGCGCCGTTCATATTCCTCGTCGTAGAAGTGAGGAAGCTGTCCGCGTTGGTCGAGAAAAAATCGGCTAAGCCTCAAGTATCTTTCTTGCCCGGTAGCGTGATAAAGCTTCATAAGAGCCAGCTCGATTTCCTGATGCCCGTCGTAGCCTTTGATCTTGCCCTCTTCCGGACCGAAAGCTTCGTCGATGCAGTCCGCCAGCTTGCAAGCCACGCTCATGATCTGATTCTTGCCTGTCGCCTTGTGATAAGCGACCGCGGCCTCGATCAAGTGTCCCGCGCAGTATAATTCATGGCACTCCGCTAGATTCGTCCATCTGCCGTTCGGCTCTTTGAGCGTAAAGTAGGTATTGAGATAACCGTCCGCATGTTGGGCTTTGGCGATGATCTCGATTACGGAATCGGCTACGGTCTCCAATTCAGGATCCGGTTGGAGTTCCAACAAGTACCCTACCGCCTCCAACCACTTGGCAACGTCGCTATCCTGAAACACCATTCCGTAAAATTCGCCCTCTTCCAAACCCGCCGCGATTTTGAAATTTTTAATCGCGTGACTCGGCTCCGTCCCCTCGATCCGGTCATTCAGCGCCTCCCATTGATAAGGAACAACGACGTCGCGGACTAATGAAATATAGGGGGACCAAAAGTCATCCTGTATCGTTATATTCTTGAGTGAAGTAGCTGTGGAGACGGATAAATTTCGCATCAATAATTCCCCTTTATTTAATAAATCCCACTTACAATGTAAGCGCTATATCAAGTATAATACATGTGTTATCATGGTTTTATATATTCAATTACAACCACATTTTAAAATTACAACCAACCGGAGGGATCGAATTTGAGCTCGCCCATCCTGCATTTCATCTCGCCGCCCGTGCCTTACTTCATTGATTGCGGCCGTGCGTACTACAACGCCGGGGAACGTCATATCAGCCGGAATAACATCGGAGTATTCGATTTGGTTGTCGTCGCGAAAGGGAAATTGAACATCGGCGAAGGATCTAACGAATGGGGAATCGAGGAGGGGGAAGCGTTCATTCTTCGGCCCGATGCCAATCATTACGGAACCGAGCCTTGCTCCGAGGACACGGAAATCATTTGGATCCATTTTCATACTTTCGGGGCATGGGATGAATGCAGCGGGATGAACGCTTGCTTGGAGAACCAGTCCTCCCTCATCGCCGCTCACAAGCAGACCGCGTATTTGAACCATAGCGAGGTGTGTTCGATCTTTATTCCGAAGCATACGAAGCTTAAACCGAAGGCGCTTGAAATCTTGAATCAATTTTTTCAATTGGAGGATGAGCCTAGATCCCTGCGCAACTGGAAAAGGCAAACCGCCTTCCAGATGTTCATTCAGCATCTGGACAGAGAGCTTGCCTCGACGTCGGACGGTACGGCCTTCCACTTGGCGGAGAAGATCGAATTGTTCATCCGGCAGAACTATACGATTAAGTTGACGAACTCAACGCTTCAGAAGGAATTGAATTATCATCCGAACTACTTGGCCAAGTGCATGCTCAAAGTGTACGGAATGACGCCCATGGATTACTTGCTGCAATACAGAATAGAGCAGGCTAAGAAGCTGCTCGTTCAGACGGAATGGTCCGTCAGCCGTATCGCGGAGGAGGTCGGCTTCCAGCACGGCTCCTATTTCACGTTCTGCTTCTCCAATAAAGAAGGAATCGCTCCGCTGGCTTTTCGCAGAAAAGTCATGGGACATGTATAGGGGATTGCGAACGGGCGACGGAACGGTTAGCTGATCGCGTTCTCTACCGCTTCGACTACCCGGTTCGCTTGGAACGGCTTAACGATAAAATCTTTGGCCCCGCTCTTGATCGCATCGATGATGAGATTTCGTTGGCCCATCGCCGAACACATGACGATTCTAGCGCTCGGATCCATCTTGCGAATCTCTTTCACCGCTTCGACGCCTTCCATAACGGGCATCGTAATGTCCATCGTCACGAGGTCGGGACGCACCGACTTGTACTTTTCCACTGCTTCCTGGCCATTTGAGGCTTCGAATACGACCTCGTGCCCCGCTTTGACTAATATATCTTTGAGCATGGCCCGCAAAAAAGCAGCATCGTCTACTACCATGATTTTTGCCATTCGGCATTCCTCCCGAGCATGAAACCTTTTCTTATGATCATACTCGAGAGGTCTCAACAATTTCTGAACATCCCGCGCGGCGCTCTATTATCTGCTCGCGCCGCCTCCGCCGGACGATCCTCCTCCGCCTCTTCCGCCTCCGCCTCCGCCGGATCCCCCTCGTCGTCCAAGCATGTTTAGAATCGCATAGGTGATCGCTCCGCCAGTAAACTTGAAGTCGAACACCACGAGTAACACGATCGCCAACCCCAACAATACTTTCGCGTAACCCGGCATCCCGGCGAAGAAGCCGCCTTCCTCCCGTGCGCCAAGCGGAGGCATATCCGCTTCGATAACGCCGGACGTATCCAGGCCGTATTCCGCGCCGATTTCGTTTAAGATCGCGCTCTGAGTCTGGGCAAATGCGGCGTCAAGCCGATTCGAATCCCGGTTAGGAACAAAATATTGATCCAATATCGCTCCGGCTTTGCCATCGGGGATTCGTCCTTCCAACCCGTATCCGACCTCCATTCGCACATGCCGTTCGGATGCCGAATACAGCAGCAGCACGCCGTCATTCCGCTCTTTGGATCCTAGCCCCAACTTGCGGAACTTGGCAACCGCGAGCTCCTCGAGCGTCTGCCCGTCGAGCGAACTGACCGTAACGACTCCTATCTGAGCCGATCCGGTATTCCTGAATAACCACACGGCTCTTCGATAAAGCTCGTCTCGGGTTTGCGCGGAGATCACGCCGGCCTCGTCTTGAACATAGACGCCATAGCGGGTGTCCGTTTGCGCCTGAACTGCTCCCGCCGCCATCGTCAACATAGAAACGAACGCGAGCAGCAGCATGCTTGCGGACAATCGCTTTACGTTAAACCTCGGGGCGGCCATCGTCAGAACTGTACTTCAGGCACGGTTTCCGCGCCGGGAGCCGCTTTGAACAGATCCTTCTTCTCGAAGCCGAATATCGACGCGTAAAGAGCTGCGGGAAACTTCCTGATCTTCGTATTATAGTCGGTGACGGAATTGTTATAGTCTTGGCGCGCGACCGCGATTCGGTTCTCGGTTCCGGACAGCTCATCCATCAACCGGGTAAATTGCGCGTCGGCTTTCAGATTCGGATAATTCTCGACGACGACGAGCAAACGGGATAACGCGCCTTCCAATTCCGTGTTGGCCGCCGCCTTCTCCGCGGTCGTTCCCGCTCCGGCAAGCTTGCTGCGCGCATCCGCGATCGCTTGAAACACTTCCTTCTCGTGCGCAGCATACCCTTTGACCGTGTTGACCAAATTCGGGATCACATCCTCCCGGCGCTGCAGCTGCGTATCGATCTGGGCGGCTTTATTGTCCACGGCGGTTTCCGAGGACACGAGTCTGTTATAAGAGCCTACAGCCGTAAAAACAAGGACAAGCAGTAGCGCGGCGATAACGAGCCAGCCAATCGTTGAACGTTTCATTCCCTAACCTCCATTGGATATTCCTTTTGAGCTTGTTCTTTCTTTTCTTTTACATATTGTATTTAATGGCAGCTCATATTAGGATATCCGCGGAGATTAATATTAATAGGCGACCCGGAAAGAATATCAAAAAAAGAGAAGCCCTCACCGAAGTGAAGGCTCCTTGCTTTCTTACTTGTTGCTCGATTTGGCTTCCTCTAACGCTTTATACCCGTCGCAGATCAGTTCAAGCTTGCCTGTATCCGGGTGAATCAAGAATCCATGAACGGGAACGTACGACGGAATCAGCGGATGCTTGCGAATCACATCGATGCTATGCTTGACGCCATCCTCAGGTTTGTCGAAGCCTCTCAAAAAACGATCCATGCGAATACCCGAGTTCTCAAGCGTGGACAGCACCACCTCCGAGATCCCGTTAGCCTTGAACTTCTCCACTAGCGAATCGGAATTGAGCTGCGTCATGCCGCAACCGTGATGCCCGATGACGAGCACTTCTTTAGCGCCTAACTCGTGAATGGCGATGATAATGCTGCGCATTGCGCTGCCGAAAGGCTGAGTCAGGATCGCGCCGGCATTCTTAATGAATTTGGCGTCCCCGTTGCGCAGGTTAAGCGCTTTGGGCAGCAGCTCCACCAGGCGCGTATCCATGCAAGTCAGAATCGCGACTTTTTTCTCCGGGAACTTGTCCGTTAAATATTTCTCGTACTTTTTCTCTTCCACGAACTTCTTATTATGATCCAAAATATCGCTTACGATAGACATTGTTTTCTCTCTCCTCGCTTCTATATCCTATGGATCTTTCTCTGTAAAATCTGTACGGCGCCGCGGAAAAATGATCAAGAACGACGAAACTATCTATCCCTAATTTTATTCTATTTATTTGAAATTGCAAAATACAGAATATTACAACCCGCGATTACCTTGATCTGACGCACGCAGACTAGCCTATAAAACTAACATTTTACAAGAAGTAATTTATTTGGTATAGTTACTTACATTAAGTAACTAACACTATGATCATTTGGAGGAATGCCGAATGTCTCAATCCATACACGAGAACACCGTACTCGGACAGCTAAAGCTGAAGGTGAGCAACCTGGAACGTTCTGTCCGGTTTTATCGGGAAGTCGTCGGCTTTCAGGTCTTGAGCCAGGAAGGCAACCTTGCGAAATTATCCGTGGACGGAAAAAACGCCTTTCTCATTCTCGAGGAACTTCCGAATGCCGTCGTCGTACCGAGAAGATCCGCAACGGGCTTGTACCATTTCGCCATCCTCGTTCCGACGCGCGAGCAGCTAGGGTTGTCGCTACGGACGTTAGCCGAATCCGGTATCCACATCGGCCAGGGCGACCATCTTGTAAGCGAAGCCCTCTATATCGCCGATCCGGACCAGAACGGAATCGAAATCTACTGCGACCGCCCCCGCTCGGAATGGCGGAAAGACGCGGAAGGCAACTATGTCATGGGCTCGGAGCCCGTGGATATCAAGGGATTGCTGGAGTTGGCGGGAGATAAGCCTTGGAAGGGCTTGTCCGAAGGAACGATCTTGGGGCATATCCACCTGCACGTGAGCGAGCTTGCGAAATCCAGAGCGTTCTACTGCGACGTTCTAGGATTCGATATGGTGGCGGATGCCGCGGCTATGATGGGGGCTTATTTCATTTCGGCAGGAGGGTACCATCATCATATCGGCATGAACATTTGGGCGGGCGTCGGAGCTCCGCGTCCTCCAATGAACGGAACCGGGCTTGAGTATTATACGATCGCGCTCCCTACCGCAGAGGAGTTGGACCGCGTCCTCGCGAAGATCGGCAGCGCCGGTATCCCTTCCGTTGAGGAAGAAGGTTATTGGCAAGTGAACGATCCTTCCGGCATCGCGATTCGGCTGACTGCTGCAATTTGATTCCGTCCTCGCGCCGAACGGAGCAAATACCGCGAAAAGTGCTCCTTCTGCGCATTTAACACGACTCACTCGGGTTAATCCGGCGAATGGTGCTCCTTCTGCGCATTAACACGACTCACTCGGGCTAATCCGGCGAATGGTGCCCCTTCTGCGCATTTAGCACGACTCACTCGGGTTAATCCGGCGAATGGTGCTCCTTCTGCGCATTTACACGACTCACTCGGGTTAATCCGGCAAATAGGACCACAGCAAAAAAACTTGCCTCCCCGAAACAAGGGGCAGGCAAGTTTTTTCTCGTGCTTATGACGAAGCCGAAGCATCCGCCGTCGATTCCGCAGACTTCTCGCCCTTAGCGCCACGGCCTTTGCCGCCGGGATGACCGCCGTCGCCGAATCCTTTGCCGTTGACGATTTTCTCGGCACGGTCAGCCGCGTCGACCAACTGCTTGTCCGCTTGCTCCTGGGTTAGTTTGCCCGCTTGAAGCGCCTCGTTAATGCTCGCGGTAATGGCGGCAGTCTGCGCGTCGATCAGCTTCTGGACGTCCACGCCTTTTTCCGTAGCCAGATCGGCTAACGACTTGCCGGCTTTGAGCTGAGCCTTTACCTCGTCCGCGCTTAGTCCGAGCACTTCCCCGACCGCGGTTAAATCCCGGGATACATGAACGCCGCCGCGTCCGCCAGCGATTTTTTTCAGGTCGGAATCGATCGCCTTGTCCAGGTTGCTCGCGTATTGCTGCTTCTGTTCTTCAAGCTTTTTATTGTAAGCTTCCGTCATAACGCTCTTCAGGCTTTCCCGGGAAACGCCTTGTTCCTCGGCAATTTGCGCCAACGTCGTACCGGCTTCGATTTTCTTGTTCAGAGCTTCTTTATCCAGCTTGAGCAGGTCCAACACTTCTTGGCTGACGATCGCTCCGCCGTGCCCGAAACCTCCGCGTCCTTCGAATGCCCCTCCTTTGGCCGACCACGCCGACGGTTCCTTCACCTCTGCCGTCGAACTGCCCGTTGACGTTGCCGCATATGCGGACAAAGGAATCATAACCGCCAGCGCCGCCGTAATGCCCAAAGCTCTTACCGTGTTTTTCATCGTAAATCCTCCTTGTTCCTATAGTCGTCTTACTTCATCCATTATTCGCATCTTTTCTGAAAATAGAATGAAGCAAACCTTAACGGAACATAAGGCTCCACTGAAAATTAACTGAAAGAAATCCTTTCGATCAGGCCGAGCAAACTGAATATGCCGAGAACTACTCTTGGAAAGCAAGGGTGAAAAACAACGGAGCGTTATAATCGATCGCGTACTCATTGCTCGCGTAGCTGAGTACATCATCGATATAGCTCTTCGCGGGAGGAAGGCCAAGGTCGGTCATTTTCTCCAGAACGGGATCGTTCATATATTGATTCGGCCCGCCGACTATCAGCCCCCGTACCGGAATTCCGCTCACGGCCGAAATTCTGTGATGTGGATGAAGAGGATATCTCGTGCCGGCTCCCGTTACGTAGCTCATACCCATCGCGTTCCTGCCCAACACGAAATGAAGCTGGTCGGCTGCCGCGTCTTCATAATCCGCACTCGGCTTGAGCTCGTTCGCGAGCAACATCAGTTCCGCCTCCGCCAGCGCGTTCTTGTTCGATGCCCATGAATACTCCTTGCTTAATAGCGCGCTGCGGTAAGCGTCCGTGCCGACCCGGGCGCAAATCTCATCCGCCGCCCCGACGATGGCTCGAGCCGTTGCGTCCTTGGCCGCTTCGGGCGATCGAGACGCGGTTGCCATCGCCCACTGCCCAAGAAGGTGCGTATTATTCCAGCTAACGAAGGTTGGACGGCTTTCCAGCAAATCGGCATATCGGCTCGTCAGTTTACCAGCATATCCTTCATCTTCCGTCGTCTTCAGCAACTCTGCCAGCGCCCAGAAACGCTCCTCGCGATCGGTCGATTTGTCATACGGACCGGAGCCCGTATTCTGTCCTTCATCCATGCGAAAGTAAGCATCCGGATGACTATCGAGCCACGCCTGCGCCTTCTTGGAGCTCTTCAGCAACTCCGTCGCATAGGCAGAATCGAACGGTTCATAGATTCGCGCAGCCATCGCCGTCGCCGCCGCGAACATGGCCGTTCCGTAAGTCGACATCCCGTATACCGTGCGATCCTGAACATCCTCCGCCGGCAAAATAAATTCAGGGAATGCCCCTCCGCTCACTTTGTGGTAGACGGCCCCGTCCTCCCTTTGCATCCTAAGCATCCAATCGAGCTCGAACTTCACTTCGGCGAGAGCGTCCGGAGCTTCCGCCGCGTGCTTCCATCCCGATTTCTCGGCATCTTGCAAAAACTTCTTGTCCGCGAAGAACTCCGGTCGAAGCTCGTAAGCAAGCAGGAGCTGCGCGACCGTCACCGCCGCTACCGGGATATATTTGCCGTAATCACCTGCGTCGTACCAACCGCCGTGCACGTCTATCACGGGCTGACGCCCTTGCTCATCCTTATAGAACAGCGTAGCTTCTTTATCTTGAAGATGCCCGGGAAGCAGCTTTAACCCCAAGAGCGGATCGTCGATCGGCTCTCCCGACCGTTGCAGCCTATAAGAACGAGCTACATTAAGAAATAATTCGTTGTAGACTTCCGTATGGATGAAAAAAGGAACGGACACATTCCCTGCGACTTCGACTTCATACCGCCCATCCGCGGTCAGCTCTCCGAAATCCGCCTGAGAAACCCAATCCCCGGAGATGTCGTCCTTCCGCGCCGCTGGAATCGTTCCCTTCCACACGTTGTTCCAATGATTTTTACGGTCCGTTACGCTGATGTTAAGCTCTCCGAACGGCTCGTCCGCGGCGACCACGACGACTTTAGGTCCGTCCGGCAAGTAGCCGACCTGATTCAGGTGGATACGCAATTTCCTTGCCGGCTCATCCCCCTCAGGAGATTGCGCCTCTCCGGCTGCGGCAGTCGGGGATGGCGGGGACGCCTTCGAAGCCGACGGGGAAGCCGTACGCGTCTGCTCCGAACCGTTCGTACACCCCGCTAACGCCGCAATCCCGCTCACGAATATACTTAAAGCGACTATCTTGATCGCCCTTTTTTTCATCCGGCCCATGCCTCCCTTATTAATGGAAAACGTTATCAAAAATCAATTCGACTTAGCCCCGCAAATTCCTTCCCGCCGACTCCGAGGCATCGTTCTCCTCTTTTTCACCTGCGAACCTCAATCTTAAGAAATTCTTCAGATGTTGTTTCCAAAGCATTAAGGATTGTACTTGATAATCAAACAAGAACGGAGGGATCTTTCATGATCGAAATGATTCAAGTCAACCATCAATTCGCCATTGGCAAAAAAGGCAAGGAACGGGTCGTTCCCGTGCTTCACAACATCGATCTTCACGTTAAGCAAGGCGAGATCGTCGCTATCGTCGGGCGAAGCGGCTCGGGGAAATCAACGTTGCTCAACCTGATGTCCGGTTATATCCGCCCAACGTCCGGAACGATACGCGTGGCGGGCCAAGTCGTGACCGGCCTGAGCGAAGGGGATTGGGCGAATTTTCGCTTAGCCCACTTAGGCTTTATGTTCCAGAGTTTTCAACTGATTCCGAGCATGACCGCCTTCGAGAACGCCGAGCTGCCTCTCGTGCTCAAGGGAATCGGAGCAACCGAACGCAGGAAAAGAACGCTGGAGTTGTTGGAGCAAGTCGGGATGAGCGATTACGCCAGCCACTATCCGGGGGAATTATCCGGGGGACAACAGCAACGGGTATCCGTAGCGAGATCGTTAATGCTGAACCCGCCCATCGTGCTTGCGGACGAGCCTACCGGCAGCCTGGACAGCGATAACGAACGGCAGCTTCTCGCCCTCATCCGCCACTTAAATCAAGAGCGCGGAACGACGTTCGTCCTCATCACGCACGACGACCAGGTCGCCTCTATCGCCAATCGGACCATCTCGCTGAAGGACGGCCATTTGCTGAACGCATACGGAAACGGAGGGACGCTCGCTTATGAAACTCACTGACCAGTTCCGGTTCGTCCGGCAAAACATGAAGAAAAACAAAACCCGGCTGTTCATGACGGTGCTGGCGACGGCCATGGGCTGCTCCTTCCTCATTGTCTTGGCTTCGGTCGGCTTCGGCTTGCAGAAGAGCATCGTGGACAAAATGGTCGGCGATCGGATGGTTACGGCCATAGATATTTACGGAATCGAATCCGACAGCACGGTCGATCGGGTTATCGGAGAGAAGAACATCGAATACCTTCGTTCCGTCGACCACGTCAAAACGGTTACGTACCGCAATTATATTCAGCAATCGTTGAATCCGTCTGTCGATGGCAACGCCGTTAATAGCAACGCGGCGATTAACGTCGATTTCGAAGCCGAGACGTTAGCCGGATTCAAGCTCAGCTCCGGCAGGCTGCCGCAGTCGGACAACGAAGTCGTCGCCGGTTACCATATTCGGCGAACGCAAGATGGCCAAGAGCCGAACGCAGAACCTCTAGCGGCCAAAGATTGGCTCGGCAAAACAATGAACTTAGAGGTCCGGCAGTTTGCGGATGACGGTACGGAGCAGAAGAAGACGATCCCCGTTACGATCGTCGGCATCGGCGAGAAGCCGTCCCGCGAATGGCAGACGGACTCGAACGTCTACATCGGCAATGAGCTATTGGCCGAAATCGAAGGGTTTACCCAAACGCAATGGGGAGCTGCCCGTATCTTGCCCGATAAGAATAATCCGGAAGGCTTCGAACCTCCCGGATTGCAGGATCCCCGCCAGTATAACGAGGTTCAAGCGATCGCCGACGGAGCGAACCACGTGAAAGGCATCGCGGAGGAAATTCGTAAGCAAGGCTATTACAGCCATTCGATCGCGGATGAACTGGAACAGGTCAACCTGGTTTTCCTCATCATGAAGATCGGACTCGGGTTCGTCGGCACCATCGCGGTGCTTATCGCTTCCATCGGTATATTCAATACGATGACGATGGCGGTTACCGAACGGGCGCAAGACATCGGCATCATGAAAGCGATCGGCGCGCATCCTTCCTCCATCCGGCGCATCTTCCTGCTCGAGAGCAGCATGATCGGAGTCATCGGGGCTATTATCGGAACGATCGTCGCCTATATCATCTCGATGGTCGTCAATTTCGGATTGCCTCTGGTCATCGAAGGATTCATGGACGAGCAAGTGCCCGCGGACTTCCGATTCTCTTGGATTCCGCCTTACTTGGCAATCATCGCTTGCTTGATTTCGCTCGGCGTCGCGCTGCTCTCGGGATCGCGTCCGGCTAAACGCGCTACGCGCATCGACGTCCTTCGCGCGCTTCGCAGGGATATGTAATGAGAATTCCCGGACGTAAACCGCTGTTTCTTTTGATGGCCGCCGCCCTTATCGTTACTCTTCTCGCTTTCTTTGTCCTGTGGGCGAAAAACTTGTTAGAACCTTTTCGCTCTTTTACGGTTACGGTAGCGAACGAATCGGAACATGCCATTATTTCCGTAGAGACCGGAATCCGCTCAGGGGGCACGGGAAATTCAAAACACCTATACGAGGATAAAATAGAGGCGGGCTCAAACGTTACGATTAAGCCTAAGCTTCGTTCGAACGGAGAGGGAGTCATCTACCAGAAGTTCGTCTTCGCCGACGGCAATTCCAAAGAAACGATCGCATGCGGCTATACCGAGTACGTCTCGGGACATTCCACGGTCACGATCCGCAACGATCGAATCGAAGTAGAACAAGACTGTATGTAAGTATATGATTATATATTGTAAGGGAATGTACCTCCTACAGGAGATACATTCCCTCTTTTTTTCGACTATAGAGTCATTTCATGCCCACGATCACCTTGGCGTCACCTAGGCGTAACTAGATCGATCGTCGACTCGGCCAGAAAATCATCGGCATTTACTCGGCCCTCTGTATTAACGACTTGAGCCACGATAGACACTTTAATCGTATAGACGCCGTCCGGAACCGGATTTCCTTCGCGATCTTTCAAGTCCCAATTTTCCGCATAATCGAGCCGATCCCCTTTCTTGATCTCCTTCTCGACGAGCGCCATGGTAAAGCTGTAGGAATCGGACCAACGGTAAACCTCTTCCTTCCGGGCATTGTAAACCGCGAAGTCATACTGCTGCCCCGAGCCGAACTCGATTGTTAAATCCCGCTCGGACACATTCCGCAAGGAAAAGGTAAGAAGCAATTCCCCGTCTTCCATCGCCGTGTCCATCACGGTATTCAATAGCCCCTTAACGGGTCTGTTCCGTTTATCTTTCTCTTCTTTTAACTGTTTCCGAAGGGTAGGATCGAGAATCGCTTGTTCTTTATGCCGAATCGGTTCCTTGTTCTCGCCGCCGTCCGAAATCTTTGCTTCCAGTTGCAAGGCAGGGGGTTGATTTCCACTATTTACGGGTACCGGAGTATCACTTCCGCCCCCTGCAACTCGCGAGCCGTTGGAGCACCCCGCGATCAAGACCAAGCTCAAAATCAAGCCCGAACAAAAGACGGCACAATTGCCGCGGTAATTCCCCATACCATCACCTCATTGACCTAGACGCGTTCCTCCCCCATAATGTTCCGATCACGAATAAGTTCGAATTTGCTTCATCGTAACGGTCACCGTTATGCCGACCGCCAAGAAAAGCACGGAGATGAGAGATAACGTCCATGAAGCTCCGTAATGATCGGCGAGAGAGGAAAAAACGGCTAAGCCTAACGGCGGGGCAATTCCGGACAAAGCCCCCATCGCTCCGTACAATCGTCCCTGAAGCTCTACGCTAACCTCCGAACGAAGAATGATCTGTATGAGCATCGTGCTGAAGGCGAACAACAGCCCGCACCCTAATACGAACGGCAGCGCAGGCCATACGGTACGCATGGCGGATAATAGATAGAACATCGGCCCCAGCAGCAACAGTCCCGCGCATATCCATATTCCCCGGCGACCGATCCGCGAGCCTAAGCTTAAGATCAAACTCGCGCCGATCATATACCCTAGCGGAATGCAAAGCTCGATAAACCCGAAGGCGACGGGCCCCGCTCGCCACTCTTTCACCGCCATGACTTGAACCATCGTCAAGGAAGACATGAAGAACAGAATAAGCAATGGATGAAGCACCACGATCGCCTTAGCCAAGGCGTTGCTCGCGATAAAGCGGAACCCTTCCTTAAGATCGTTGACGAACGTCGTGCTTTTTGATTCCGCGCTCCGGTACGCGGGAAATTTCCCCGCGGCCAATACGCACAACATCGACAGGAAGTAGGCTAGGGAGTTGCATAGAAGCGCGACGAACCCTCCGAACGCCGAGATCAGAATGCCTGCCGTAGCCAATCCCGAGATTCTAGCCACATTGTCCGTCAGATGAATCCAACCCGTCGCTTGTTGCTGCCTATCCTTCCCAACGATCGGATTTATGGAAGCGTGGAACGCGGGAGCTTGGAATAAACTCGTTATCGCCAGCAGCGCAACCATCGCGATGACCGCCGGGAAAGGGACGTCGACATAGAAGACTAAGATGGCCAGAACGGCCACGATGACGCATCGCGACGCATCCGCGATCAGCATGAGCTTACGGCGGTCCATGCGGTCGGCCACCGTTCCGGCTACGGATCCGAACAGCAGGCTTAAGATCATATGGGTCATCAGGACGGCCGCCATCGATTTGGCGCTCCCGGTCTTTTGCAGAATCCACAGGCTGAGCGCAATGCCGTTAAAGCAATCGCCGAATACGGAAATCGTATTGCCGGATAAGACCCACATGAATGTCCGATTGCGCACTAACGATTGACCCGCGCCAATCCCCGTTGCCGCCGGCA
Source organism: Cohnella cholangitidis (assembly GCF_014107495.1). Lineage (GTDB taxonomy): Bacteria > Bacillota > Bacilli > Paenibacillales > Paenibacillaceae > Cohnella > Cohnella cholangitidis. The sequence goes on along the minus strand of NZ_CP041969.1, from coordinate 4,207,468 downwards.
TGGCGTTAGAGGCATTCGGTTGCGGCACGATCTCGCTTTCCATCTTCCGTCCCCCTTAGCCTTTGTTGGCGCCAGCCGTTAATCCGTCGACGAAGTGACGCTGTAAATACATGAACAGGAGCGTAATCGGAATGGCGATGAAGACGGCACCCGCCGCGAACAATGTGAAATAGGCGTTCTGATAGGAATTGACCATATCGTACAGCCCGACCGCCACCGTCCATTTTTCTTTGGAACGAAGAACAAGGCTCGCGAATATAAAGTCCACCCATGCTCCGGTGAACGTCGTTAACGCTACGAATACAAGCATCGGCTTGGACAGGGGCAGCATAATGCTCCTGAACACCCGGAAATTGCTGGCTCCGTCAATTCGCGCCGCTTCCTCGAGCCCCTTAGGCAACGTATCGAAAAACCCTTTGGCGACGAACAGGTTAAAAATAACCGCTCCGAACGAATAGACGATCACTAACGCCGTATGCGTGTTCAACAGTCCCACCTGCATGAGCAGGATGTACACCGCGACCATGCTCATGAATCCGGGGAACATTCCGAGAATGAGCATTAAGGTAAGAGAAGCTTTTCTCCACGGAAACCTAAAACGGGACAGCGCATAAGCCGACAACGTCACCAGAAGCGTGCTGAGCAGCATGCTGAATACGGCAACCTTGAAAGTGTTGAAATACCAGGTCGTGAACATTAAGCTGTCCGAATGAAACAGTTCCGAATAGTGGCTTAACGTCAAGCTCTTCGGGATAAAGGTCTCGCTATAGAGCGACTTCCCCGGCTTGAAGGAAGAGAGAACGACCCAAGCCGCGGGATACAAGCTCCAGCCTACGACCATGAGCAGGAAGAGGTAACTGGCAGCGACTCTGATTCTCGTAGAAGCTTTCATGCTCATTGGATCATCTCCTCATCCTTGAACGACCGGGTTTGCCGATAGTTCAATATTGAAAATCCGGCGATGATAAGGAAGAGAATAATTCCTATCGCGGATGCGATATTGTAGATGTTGTTGTTCAACGTCAGCTTGTAGAGCCACGTAATCAACAAGTCCGTATGCCCGGCGAACTGGTATTCCGGATTGGAAGGACCGCCGTTCGTCAGCAAATAAATGACGTTGAAGTTGTTGAAATTGCCCGCAAGCTGAATGATCAGAATCGGCGCGATCGCGAACATAATGATCGGGAACGTGATCATCTTGCCCTGCTGCCAGCGCCCTGCGCCCTCCACCTTCGCGGCTTCGTACAGCTCCGTCGAGATCGTCGACAGCACGCCGCTGACGAGGAGGAACGACAGCGGCATTCCGACCCAGATGTTTACGACGATAACCGTAAACTTGGCCCAATAAGGATCAGTTAACCATGGCAGCTTGCCCAGCCCGAAATAGGATAGATATTGGTTAATGGGACCGAACTGGCCGTTGAACATCATCTTCATCGCCAGCAAGGAAATCATCTGAGGGATCGCATAAGGAATAATGATCAGCGTCCTCCATGTCCCTTTTAACCAAATCTCTTTTTGCGAGAGCACCAAGGCGACGATCAAGCCGCCGACGAACGTCGTCACGGTCGCGATGACGGCCCATATCACCGTCCATCCCAATACGCCGAGGAAGGTGCCGCTCCAGCTTTTTAACCGGAAGAGCTGCGCGAACGAGTCGAGTCCGACCCAATCGACCAGATTGCCGGGAGGGATGTGGTGGGGCGAGGCATAGTTCGTGAAAGCGAGCAGGATCATGAACACGATCGGCAATATCGTCAGGAACAATATGCCTGCCGCCGGCAAGATCAACATCGTCTGGGCGAACTTGAAGTCGTGAACGTACTTGAGCGTCTGCTTGAAGCTTGCCGGCGAACGGCCGGAATCCCGGTGCCGTCCCGTCCGGTAAGCATCCTTGATCGCGCTGACGTAGACGAGAATATAGAGCGCGAACAGGAATAAAACGATCAAGCTTTGAATCATTAAATTAATCGAATGATCTCCGGGAACGTGCTGGGACTTGCCGTCGACCTCGATCAATCGGGACGGAACGTCCCCTAGCGTGGTGATCCCCCATATCGCTTCGGGCAGGGAGGACGAGAAATAGTACACGGCTACGACGCTTAGCGAAAGAACGATAATCCCTTTTATCCATTGACGGTTATACAATTGTCCCGTCCCCGGTACTCCTGCCGACAAGAGAGCTGCAACCAACCGGTAATTAGTATTCATAGGCCAGTCAGAATGGAGCCTTGGACGATTCCGGCTCAGCCGGTTTGTCCTTCTGCTGGGCATTCAACGCGATAGCATCCCGAATTTGCTGAACCGCTCTGTCCAATACTTGCCGGATATCCTTGCCGTCCCAGATTTCTACCATGGCGGCGTCCATCGGAACCCAGATGCTGCCGACTTCCGGAATGGAAGGTGCAGGGTGAGAGTTGCTGAATTGCTTATAGAACGCGCTCGTAATCTCGTCCGCTTGAATGATAGGATTTTGCGCCGCTTCCTTATGCGTCGGCACAGCGCCCGTAAGCTCGTAATTAAGCAGCTGCGCCGATTTGTTGGAAGCGAATCGCGCGAACAGCTTGGCCGCGTTCGGATATTTGCTATAAGCGCTGACATACCATGAATTCACTTGAGACAGCGTTACGGAATCTTTGCCGCCGACAGCCGGGATGGGAGCTACTCCGAAGTTGACGCCCGCTTGCCGGAACGTATCGATAAACCACGAACCGGTGACGTTCATCGCTACGCTGCCCTCGCTGAACAGCGTCGTTTTGATATCGCTTGCGATATCGCCCGCGGAGATAGGAAGAATTTCCTTGCGGAGTCCCGCGAATACTTCCATCCCTTTCCGCGCGCCTTCGTTGTTCAATCCGATGTCCGCGGGATCTGTGCCGTCTTTGCCGAAAATATATCCGCCGGTGGATCCGACGAACGGATAGCTGAAATAAAAGAAAGGCGCGTCGAACATAAAGGCGTACTTGTTGTTGTCCGGATCGTTGAACGTCTTGGCGAACTCGACGACCTCTTCGATCGTCGCGGGAGGCTTGCTGATCAGATCCTTGTTATAGAACATCGCGTAAGTCATGACCTTGATCGGATAGCCGTACAGTTTATCTTTGTAAGAAGCGGCGGCGATCGCCACATCCTCGTGCTCGCTGCGCGTAACGTCCCCGAACTCGTCGTTAGGCAGAATTAATCCCGCGCTAGCGGCTTTGCCGAGATGATCCTGGGATGTCGTGATGACGTCCGCGGCCAACCCCGCCGGACCGTCCAGCTCGAACTTCCCGATCTGATCCATCGTTCCGAGCTCCTGCATTTTGACTTCGACGCCATAGATTTCCGTGAACTCTTTCATGATCGCTTCCACGAACGGGCGAGCTTCCTTGCTCTCCCAGACCGACAAGCTGGCCCCGGGTTCCGGCGCAAGATCCGTATCCAGCTTCTTGAACTCCAATTCGAACTTGCTTTCTCCGTTTGCGCTCTGGCCCGTTGCGTTCTGACCCGTTGCGCTTTCTCCCGCATTCGGGCTGGCCGCTTCATTCGAGCATGCCGTCGTAAGGACTACCGATAATGCCAAGACGAACATCGATAATTTAGCCATGCTGCGCGACGATTTGTTTGTCATCGTATTTCCTCCGTTCGTTATAGGGTTTGACCTTTAACCCAGCTCATTACTTCATAGCGCAGCTTCAAATCCTCGTTCGCGACGAACCGGCGCTTCGGAACGTCTTTCCCTTCCGCGTCGGCTTCCCGTAAACCGGAGTATTCGCAAACGTGGAAGGAGAATCCCGTGTTTCTCGGCAACGTAAAGCTTCTTCTATAGATTCGCGGTCCGACTCTATCGAGTTCAACGCCCGCATACACTCTAGCATCCGCCGTAGTGTTCGCGGGAACGCAGACTTCGAGATCTACCGTAACTTCCGCGGACAATTCGGGAACGATGGTTAGAGATTTGGATACAGATAATGTAGGATGAACATACTCTATCTTGCAATCCCCGATTTTAGCGGCTTTGATCAAGCCTTCCGCGGTGATCGTAGCCGCGTCGCCCGGCGTAACGACATAGCGCGCGTTCATGTCCGCTACCGTTAAACCGCTTTCATAGTTAATTAACGGATAAACGCAGCTGTCGGCTCCCTCTATTCCCGCTACGTCGCCTCCTGCCAATTCCGACGAGACGGGCGAGCCGATGTCCCCGAAGAAATAGATCAGCGGGGCGTGCACCCTCTTCTCCCATGCCTCCTCGTTATGCTCCGCGACCGGCTCGTAACAGAACATAAGATCTTCCCCGGACCGGTATCCGAGCCCGGCGAAATGTTCAACCATGCTCCTCACGTGACCGACCTGAACGGTCATCCCTTCCAACCCGCCCGTATCTATCCATAACCTCAACGGACGTTTCTTAACGAAATGCTGCACGATAGGCCGATGCGTCATTTTCTCTTCGTCGTATTGGGCGAAATACGGGGAAATGATGGCAAGCTTGCCGAACACGTCGGAGCGGCGAAAACCGATATGATAGGTAACGAGTCCGCCCCTGGACGAACCCATGAGCGCCGTGTGGCAGCTTTCCCCTTTCGTCCGGTATGTCCGATCGATGTAGGGCTTCAGCTCTTCTATTAAAAAATGCTCGTACGACTCTCCATGGCAAGGATAGTCCAGCTCGCTCGCGAACGGTCCGTTATGGGCAAACTCGCTGTTCCTCTCCATTCCCATATTGGAGACGGCTACGACGATCACTTCCTCGATGCGCCCCTCGGCTATCAATCGGTCGCACACGTTGTGCAAGTTCCAAGTCTGTCCGTTAAAAGCGGCATGAAACACGTTTTGACCGTCATGGACGTATAAGACCGGATACTTCTTATCCGGTTGCTCATCGTAACCCGGAGGCAAATAAACGAATACGTCCCGTTCATTGTTTAAGCACTCCGATCGATATCCCGCAATCGTGTCGATACGCGAACGTCCGATCATCTCTTTCGGTTGCCTCCTCTCGGCTCCGGCCTCAAGTCGATCCAATTTTTCACCGTATAGCTGACTTTCTTATCCTTGTCCGCGACAAGCCTTCTGTACGGAAGCTGCCCGTAATCTTGATCGACTTCTTCTTTCTCGTAACCGCGCGTAATCAGAAAATCGAAGGTTACGCCTCTCGGCAGCTTGATCTTGCCGCCGTACAGTCCCTTTGCCAGCTTCGGCACCCCGAAAGTGGCATAAATCTCGGCATCCTCCGGCGTTGAATCGGGAACATGGATTTCAAGCTCGACCTCTACCGTCTCGGACAACCGCTCTACCACCGTAATCGCTCGAGCCGTTTCAAGGCCTTCATATCGGTAGATGACATTCGCGGACCCCGGCGTCTTCGGAAGCAGTCGTCCGTCCGGAGCGATCTCGAGAATATCGGGATGCTCTGACCGATAGTCGCCTTCCAGATCGCTGAATCGCAATCCGTTGTCTAGCGTAACGACCGCGTTAAGAGCGACAGGCGGACCGTTCACTCCCGCGACATTCTGGCCTTCAAGCGCCAATTCGACCGGGGTTCCCTTGCCTCCGAAGAAGTGAAGCAGCGGCATGTGCGCCCGACGGCTCCAATCCCATTCGGAGTGCGCGGCTTCTTGGTCCTGGAAATAATACAATTCATCTCTCTGTTTCCATCCCGCCTTTAACATCTCTTCCGCTACGTTCTTTACATGGGAAGTCATAAAAAATCCTTCCGCTCCGCCGATATCCAGCCAAATTTTCTGCCCGGCATTCAGAGGGTATAACCGGTACTGCGGCGTTTCCTTCAGCGTGTAAGGGTCGACTTGCATGAAGAACGGCGATAAAATCCCCAGCATGCCGAATACGTTCGGATTGCGAAGCCCAATGTTATACGTCGCGATTCCGGCGGCCGAGGACCCCATCAAAGCGGTGTTCTCCGCTTTCGCCAGCGTCTGGAAGCGCCGGTCTATGAGCGGTTTCAACTCCTCGATAAGAAAATGCTCGTACTGCTCTCCGACGCAACGGATCGGGTAGGCGCACAGGTCATGGAAGTACTCGCTGGTTCCGTCCTCGTACTTGTGCTCCACGGCCACGATAATGATCGGCTTGATCAGGCCTTCCGAGATTAAGCGATCCGCGACGCGATGCATGGCCCACGATTCTCCCGATTGCTTTCGCGGCTCGAATACGTGCTGGCCGACGTGCATGTACAATACCGGGTAACGCTTCGACTGATCGGCGTAGTAACCGGGGGGCAAATAGACATAGACATCTCTTTCATTCCCCAACCGGGATGCGCGTACGCCGGGTAAGACAACCACTTGCGATTGATCGATATTAGCCATTTCATAAGTCCCTTCTACTCGGTTATAACAACGAGCCGAAAATGAACTTAACCGGTTAAGTGATTTCAGTATAGGGGATGATAAACTTACTGTCAACATGCCAGATTGACATCTTTCCGAATCCGGATTTATGATTAGCTAAGCTTTCGATCCCAATGAGGCGGTTTCCAAACGATGAGAAAAACGACTTTAAGAGACGTGGCCAAAGAAGCCGGAGTTTCCGTGGCCACGGTAAGCTACGTGCTTAATAACGTAAGCAAGCAGACGATTCCGGAAGAAACGAAACAGCGGGTTTTCGCGGCGGCCAGCAAGCTGAATTACGTGCAAAACCTGACCGCCAAGGCGCTGTCCCTTGGCAAAACCAACGTCTTGGGCGTGTTGTTCGTTAGCAGTCCCGATTCCCGCATTCCTAAGCCGATCAGCTACGGCGCGTTCCTCGACCGACTGGAGCGCAGATGCCGGGAAAACGGTTATCATCTCCTGGTGTCGCAGATCGATTCGCTGAACCCAAGCTTAGAAATCATCGTGGAGAGAAAGCTGGACGGCGTCTTCCTGATCGATGCCATCGAACAGTCGTTCCATTCGATATCGAGCCACCTTCAATACGGCTCGCCCCTGGTTCTGGTCGATAGCTTGATTAACGATCCGTTGTTTCGCAAAGTAAACCCGGATCTGCAAAAACTGTTCGCCGAATTGAAAGTCGCCTTCCCGGGCGATCGCTCCTATGCCCTTATACACGAGCAGCCGTCCAATAAGCTGTTTCATCAAAAAATCCAATCCGCTTCCGGATTGGACGATTCCCTCATATGCGCGGCTACGAAAGACGAGGATAAGCTCCGTGCCTTTATCGATCGGCATGCCGACAAACCACTCGTCGTGATGAACGAGTTTCTGGCTCTGCAGGTCATGAAATACCGGGATCCCGGGGATATCATCGTCGCCTGTACTTCGGAATGCCCTGACTTCGTGCCCAAACAAGCTAAGACGATCGTTCTCGGCCGATCGAAAGCGGATGTCGCGTTCGATTTGATGAACGCGTTGCTGCAATCCCCTTTCAGCTCGTCGGAGGACCAGAACATCCCTTTGCGAATGCCCAAAAAATAACCGCCCCGCGGCATGCCGATCAGGCTGCCTGCAGGGCGGTCCGACATTTATGTTTTTTGCCGGTCGGACGGAAGCATTAACGCGAAAAGCCCGACTAACGGGAAGAAACTGCTCACGAGCATGACGTCGTATAATCCGAATACGTCCGCGGCTCTGCCTAAGGCAACCGCTCCGATTGCCCCCATCCCGAACGCTAACCCGGTCGTCAAGCCCGAAGCCATTCCTACGTTGGCCGGCATAAGGAATTGCGCGTATACGACGCTTACGGAGAACCCGGACAAGACGACGAAACCGAGAATGGCGATGACCGGATACACCCAGAATAGCGGAAGATGCGGCAAAATCAGCGCAATCGGAGCCGCACCCGCTATGGAGAATACGATCATGTTTTTCAAACCGAGCTTATCCGCCAGAACGCCTCCGAAATAAGTGCCTAGCACGCCGGCCGCGAGGAACAGGAATACCGGAATTTGCGCTTGCGACGTCGTTAATCCATATTGCTCCACTAGGAAAAATTGATAGAAGCTGCTAATCCCCGTATGATACCAAGAACGGGCGAACACTAGGAATACGAGCATCCCCATCGCGAATTTCACCCGGGGGTGACTCATCCTCTCGACGAGAGTGGATCCGGACTTGCCCGCAGCCGCTTTCGATCTTTCGGCTTCCCATTCCCCGAGCTTACGCCTATACCAAGGCAGCAACCCAAGCAAAACCGCGATCGCGAACCCCGCGAATAACGTCCCCCAGATGGCGCCGAACTGTCCGAGCGGCACGAAGATGAATGCCGTCATTAGCGGCGCCAAGGAGCTTCCCGCATTTCCTCCGACTTGATAGACCGATTGGGCGAAGCCGCGCTTGCCCCCCGCCGCGAAATAGACGACTCTCGAGCCTTCGGGATGAAAGATCGCCGACCCTAATCCGATGAATACGACCGCGAGCAGCAAATACCAGAACTGCGGGGCGAATGCGATTCCGACCATGCCGATCAAGCTTAATCCCATCCCGATCGGCAGCATGGAAGGCATTGAACGGCGGTCCGAGAACGCGCCGACTACGGGCTGCATGACGGAAGACGTCATATTCAGCATGAAGCCGATCCAGCCGACCTGCATCAGCGACAAGTCCAGCGAATCCTCCAATATCGGATACAAGGCAGGCACGACGGCCTGCATCGAATCGTTAAGCATATGTACCAAGCTGATCCCTAGAAGTACGGGCATGACGGCTTTCGTCCCTGCATTCGAAGCCGCCGTTTTTGATCCGGCAAATGAAGCCAAAGTGTTCCCTCCGATGCAATTACGCTTATGAACTCCAAGTTTAGAAGGGGCGCGGCTTGAAGTCAAGGCATTTGCTCACATTGGCGGGGAACCCGGAAGCGGAAACAAAGCGGCGCCAATACGAAGGCGAATAGGAATAAATCAAGTCCTATTCCTTGTCGCCTAGTCCAACGCGCATCGTCACTCCAGACTCGACCATATGATTTGTTTGGTTCCCAGCACCGACTCGGGCACCCAGGAATAGACGGAAGGCACGAACAATGTAACGACCAACTTCTCGGACGGATCGACGAACAGCCCGGACCTTCCTCCGCCTTCTAATTGGTACGTCCCCTGCGATTCGTATACGAGAGGATCGATAACCAGGTCGAATCCGAGGGCATGGCCTTTGTCTTTGATCTGGCCCCCCCAGTGATAGGCAGGAACATTGAACAAATGGCGCCTCGTCAGCAGGTCCACGGACTTTCTACCGAGAATGCGTCTTCCTTCATAGGTTCCTCCGTTCAGCAGCATCTGTCCGAACTTCCACATATCGTACAAGGTCGAATACAAGCCGCTGTCCGATCTAGGAGGCGTTAACGATCCTTCCCGACGCTCGCTTAGCGCCGCGACATCGCCTTGATCGACCGTGCACACTTCAGAATGAAGCTGCTCCGGCACATCGAAGAACGTCCGGCTCATCCCGAGCGGCTGCAAAATATTGTCGATGACGTAATCTTCATACTTCTTGCCGGAAATTCGAGATACGATCTCGCCGAGCAGGACGAAACCTACTGTGGAATAGTTGTAGGCTTCGCCTGGCTGGCATACGAGCGTACCCTGCAGCGCTTTGGTAATCCAATTATCCGTTCCGCCGGCGTCCCGCCATCCCCGCGGGTACGGCTCATTGAAGTACCCCGGTACCGGCATAATACCGGAAGTATGCGTCAGCAAGTGAAACAGAGTGATATTCCGATGCATCGCGTTATCGAACTCATCCAATATCGTAGCCACCGGTTGATCGAGGTACAGCTTGCCGTCCTCGACCAACTTGACGATGGAGACGCTAGTGAACGCCTTCGTAATAGAAGAGAGCTTGCGCAGGGAATCCGGCCGCAGTTCCCCCTCGTTCGTCGTCCCATGGAGCTTGCCCATTGATCTCCATGCCACGATTTTCCCCTGACGGGCCACGAGATAGCCGGCTGCTTGGATCTTGTTAAGAGAGATCAACCCCTTAAAGTGATTATCCAGCTTATTCAATTGCCGGGAGTCCAACTGCACCCCCTCGGGCGCCGCGTCCAAAGGTCCCTCCAACACCGGCCAATCGTTCGGCAAATCGTTCATCGCCTCTCCTCGCCCTCCTTATATTAGAAACTTGGACATATTCTAATGGAACGACTTTGCCGCGTCTATATGTACCGAGGGAATCCATTTCATAGTGACATAAATCATTCATTAGTATCAAATGAGGTTGCCGTGAGCCCTTGTCTAGTCACGAAACAATAATTTACGTTGGCATTCTGTCTCGACCTTCGCCCGCACCGAAATAATGGTGCTGAGCACTGTTATTTCTCACGGAATCCCGGCCCACATCGAAATAATGGTGCTGAGCACCGCTATTTCTCACAGAATCCCGGCCCACACCGAAATAATGGTGCTGAGCACCGCTATTTCTCACGGAATCCCGGCCCACACCGAAATAATGGTGCTGAGCACCGCTATTTCTCACGGAATCCCGGCCCACACCGAAATAATGGTGCTGAGCACCGCTATTTCTCACGGAATCCCGGCCCACACCGAAATAATGGTGCTGAGCACCGCTATTTCTCACGGAATCCCGGCCCGCACCGAAATAATGGTGCTGAGGCACCGCGTATTCTCACGGAATCCCGGCCCACACCGAAATAATGGTGCTGAGCACCGCTATTTCTCACGGAATCCCGGCCCACACCGAAATAATGGTGCTGAGCACCGCTATTTCTCACGGAATCCCGGCCCGCACCGAAATAATGGTGCTGAGCACCGCTATTTCTCACGGAATCCCGCCACAATCAGAAGTAGCGGTGCTGAGCACCGCTACTTCTCGAGAATCATCTTACTTCACGCCGCTTTAACGGTGAGAGGCTCCGCTAATTCACCGTCTCCAAAGCCTTAACGAAAGCTTTCATCGCCGTCCGTTCCGTCGAAGACAGCCATTTGTCCAACCCCGATGAATCTCCGTCGAAATACAGCCCCAACGCTTGTTTCATCTCTTCGGCATAACTAGCCCCGACAGTTCGGCTCTCTTGTCGGAGTTCGCGAACGAGCTTGCTCCAGTTTGGAGTTCCTTGCTCGAACGGAGACCGCTCCGGGTATTTGTCCGCCAACCGCGCGGCCGAATCCAACGAACCCGTCGAATAAATATCGACCGCCAAGCAATGGCCGACGAACCGATGCGACGGATCTTTAGAGATCCCCTCCCGAAGCTGCGCGGCCGCTTCCGCGATTCGTCTCTGCTTCATTAACGCAGTTCCATACACGGATTGGACGTAGCTGTTACTCCAACCTTCCTCCTGCGCCATCATTCCATAGTAATAATCGACTTTCTCCCAATTTTTCTTTTCATAGTAATAATCGAACAACTTGTAGACGTATCCCGACGGAGCCAGTTCCGCCATTCGTTCCAGATAAGGCACCGACTCGTCGGACAAAGTCCGCTGCCCGTTTATCGAAGCTTGCCCCTCGTAGATTCGAATGATCATGCGCAGACTATGCCGGTCCTGACGATCGTTCTCGAATGCTTTCTTGTAGGCAATAAGAGCCTCCTCCATGTTCCCGTCAAGGAAGATCCGATCCTCGTCGGTTAACGTCCGGGACTTCAAGTAAAAAAACGGCAACGCCCCCATGGAATCCTCGTTCAACCGATAACCGTTGCTTCGCGTAAGCAATCTGCCTTCTTGATCGTAGGCTTCCACGTACCAAGAGAATCGAGCTTCCGGATTCGCGAACCCCAGCAACTGAGCCGGATCCAGAACGAATTGTCCGTCGACCTCGTTCATATAAATACCGCCGGCGGCGTCGTAGAGAACGTCTACGGGCAGCTCCGCGCGGGAATCCCCGATGTTCTCCTCGATCAAGGCGTTCGTCGTTCCGCTCTTGCTCGGCCATGTCCCGTACAACTTATAGGTAGCCGCTCCTTCGACAGGCTCCCATTGAAACTTAACGGCACTGCCCGTCATTGTCTTCTGATTGATGGGAGACTTAATCTCGATTAGCGGACGAAGGACGATATTCTCCGCCAAGCTCTGATCTTCCTTGACGTCGATCCAGTCGTCGTTCATCGTCGGCCATGTCCATCCGTCGATTTGCTCGTAAAGCAGACCGATGAACAATTGATAGCTGCCGGGAAGAACCCCCTTGAATTCATAATGCCCCTGAGCGTCCGTCAGCAATTGATAAGGCTCGCCTTCCGTGATGCTGTGATTGACGTCTTGTTCGCTTCGCAAGAAGACGCCTACGCGCGCCATCGGCGTGCCGTCGCTCTTCCGGACTACCCCGGACACGGTCGAACTCCTCATACCGTTCACCCGTTGCTCCAGAGAATGCTCTAGCCGCGCCTTCAGCGAAGTCAACTCTTCTAGCTTGGCGGGCGTGAAATCGCCCATGTCGGGGAACTTCTTTTTCTCTTCTTTTATCCACTTCCGAAGCTCCGCCAATTCGCCGCTAACTTTATCTAATGCGCTGCGAACGTCACCTCGCCTTATCATCAGTTGGGCTCTTAATTGCACGATGTCCCCGTTAAAATCAATATTCCCGGAACTCCTCGTCCTCTCTAAATCATCGAGCAGCCTCTCGGCTTCCGTCCATTCCTCGCGATTCGCATGGATTTTTGCCCGTTCCAGCTTCAGCTCTCTCGCCTGATTCGAATAATCGCCGCTTAGCCGCTTCTCGACCGATTCCAGCGCCTCCAGCGCTTCGCGCGCCTTGTCTTCGCTAATGTAGTAGTCGGCGATTTGCTTAGCCGCTCGAACGAGGTAGTGATCCGCAGGACCTTCGGCCAAATAGGCTTTCAGATAGGGGAGCTTATCCTCCCAACTCCATAATCTGCTCTCCTTGTCTAACGGGCTGCTCTGCGTCCAACCCGATCCGACGAATACATCGAAACTATGGGCCGGGGAGCTCATCGAGTCTCCAATCATATACTCGCGGATCAGCTCCCACTTCTTGCCGCTTGACGCGGACTCGTCGATGGCGGTTAGCAGGCTGTCTTTGCCGCCCGGATTCCCGTCTTCATACCCCTTCACCGCATAGTGCACCTGAAGCTTCGGGATAACGACATATTGAAGCAGCAGAACTATCGCTCCGGCCGCAAGCACCCCCAAGACGAGGTGTTTAACTTTGAAGGTCACTTTCAACCGATGCCACCGCCTTCTCGTAATCATCCTTCCAGTAGGTATTGCCTCCAGCTTCGATTAACTGTCTTTGCTCTTCTAACGAGCCATCCGCATCCATGAAACTCTGCAATTGGGTTAACGTGATGACGGTTAAAATGACGGCCATGCTCGCCCCAAGCGGAAAAAGAGGCACTTCGATCTCCTTGTTCCACAATGCCGTCAGCCGCTCTTTCCAAGAACGGGGATGGGTTCTGCGCAACACTTCGTTTTCCTTCGTAAAATGCAAAGCGCTCAGTTCTTCATCCAGCCTGTTCTTAATAAACTCCCGCTCCATGTCCCGCTTCATCTCCATCCCCCTCTTCCTCCAGCATTCGTTTCAACTTCGAACGGCCTCTGGACAATCTCGCTTTAACGGTATTTTCGTTGCTTCCGATGTGTTCCGCGATCTCCAATACGCTAAGTCCGTTGTAGTAGTACAAAGCAATAACTTCCCGGTAAATATAATCAAGCTTATGGATAGCCGCGCTCAGCCGCTCATTGCGCCACTCCATTAACAGCAGGTCTTCCGGGCTCGGCTCCAGCTCCTTCGGCTCGACTTGAGCGAAGGGAAGCAGCCGACTCCAGCTCCAAGTCCGCATCCTCATTCGGCATCGATTGACGACGATCCGGAGGAGCCATCCCCGAAGCTTATCCGGCTCCTTCAACTGAAGGATCTTGTTGTAAGCCTGCAAGAAACTATCCATAACCGCTTCTTCCGCGGTTTGCTTGTCCTTGACGAGCAAATAAGCTGTTCGCAACAACTCTTCGCTATATTGCGCCATCAGTTCCCTAAGCGCGGTTTCATCTTTATCGGCTAGCCTGCGGACGAGATCCAGATCGGCTCCCCCTCTCCTATAACCTAAGATGCGTCTCGATACGAACGGGTTGCATATCATCAAAAAAACTACCCGAGATCGCATCTCGGATAGCTCGTCTCCTGCTTATTCCCGTTTCAGCAACCCGATCGACAGACTGAGCTTATAGTTGCCGTACCGGAGCAGCCCGTCTAGAAAATCGGTCAATCTCTCGTGATTCTCGACCTTCAAGCGAAGCCAATAACAGCCTTCTCCGCTTACCCGATGGATTTCCTCGACTCTCTCGTCGTTGGTCGCGAACGATAGGAAACCTTCATGGGCATCGCTCGATTTCAAGAACACCGTCACCATCGCCGTTAGCGGCAATCCCAATCTCGTCTTGTCGACCCGCACGGTATAGCCTTCGATAATGCCCGACTCTTCTAGCTTGCGGACTCTCGCTCCCACCGCTTGCCCGGTCAAATGGACGAGCTCGCCGATTTCTTTATGCGAACGCATGGCATTTTCGCTTAGGAGCTTCAAAATACGCAAATCCGTTTCGTCTATGGACAAGTTAAGCAAATTCGGAAAACTCCTTTCATCGCGAAAAGGAAAAGCGTCTTTTCGTTTCATCGCCTTGTATCGAACGGCACCCTGTTTTACCTATAATTGTATCAGACGACGATTTCATAAAGATAGGAGTTTTTCCGATGAGACTTCAATTGATTCGCCACGCCACCTTATGGCTGGAGTATAACGGCTCCAACATTCTAATCGATCCGATGTTCGGCGAAAAGGAGACGAGCCCGCCGATTTCCAATAGCCCTAACCCCAGGAACAATCCGCTCGTTTCCCTTCCGTTCGACCCGGACCGGCTGTCCCATCCCGATCTCCTCTTATTGACCCATCTTCACCCGGATCATTGGGACGACGCCGCGAAAAGCCTTATCCAACCATCGACGCCGATCTTATGTCAACCCGGGGACGAGTCCGCAATTATCGCATCCGGCTTCCATAGTGCCTCGCCCGTGCATTCCTCCGTTGCCTTCGAAGGCATTACCATCCATCTCACGGGCGGACGGCACGGCACAGGAGATATCGGACAAAAGATGGGACGCGTTTCCGGTTTCGTACTGCAAGCCGCCGGAGAACCTACGTTATACATCGCCGGGGACACGATCTATTGCGAAGAAGTCGCTCAAGCTCTGTCAACCTACCAACCGGATGTTGTCGTCGTGAATGCCGGGGGCGCGCGGTTCGCCGTCGGCGACCCGATAACGATGACCCCCGATCACGTCAAATCCGTCTGCGCTGCCGCTGTCGATGCTAAGGTCGTTGCCGTCCACATGGATTCGATCAATCATTGCCTTGTGTCGCGCGAGCAGCTAAGAGCCGAGCTGGCCGATACTCCGTTCGCGGATCGGGTATTCATTCCCGGGGACGGTCAATGGTGCTGAACGATATCATAACTAAACCCCCAAGTCGGCAGACTTGGGGGTTCTCTATGGTCCGATAAGCAGTATATATCCTATTCGGTTTTGAATTTAAAGTTTCTCGCCCAGTAAATGATCGGAGTCGATGACACCGAAATGATGAATTTAAGCACGTAGGTGGTGATGACGATTTCCCACCAAATGTCCCAAGGATATTCCCCAGCAAAAGCGATCGAACAGAAAACGAGCGTATCGACCAGTTGGCTTACTCCCGTGCTTCCGTTGTTGCGAATCCATAGCTGGCTTCTCGTCGGATATTTCACCTTGAGCCTGCTGAACAGCTTAACGTCGAGGAACTGGCTGATTAAATAAGCGGCCAAGCTTCCTAGCGCGATTCGCGGAGCCAAACCGAATATCGTCTGAAGCGCCGGTTGCCCGAAATCCGTCTCCTGAGGCTCGAACACGAGCACCATCTGCATGATGGCCGTCGACATGAGCAAGAAGAAAAACCCGAACCATACCGCTTTTTTCGCTTCCTTCTCCCCGTACTTCTCGTTCAATAAGTCCGTCGTAAGATAGATCGTGCCGTACATCGTATTGCCGAGCGTCATGACGAACCCGAACATGCCTATCGTCTTGACGACCTGGATATTGGCCAGCACGACCGCCGCCGCGATCCAAGCGTACAAGCCCATCTTGCCGAACAGCCTGTAGCAGATCAAGAACAGCGCAAAGTTGACCAGGACGAACAGCACGCCCCAACCGAGATTAAACATATGAATCATCCTCCTAGTTTTGTTAACGCGGGAGTTTGCGAACCGCGCTCCGCTTTTGCGGAGCAAACGCCTAATTATAGCATGAAAAAATGCTGCAGCTACCCCGTACCTTAAATTTACCAAGCTCAAGGCGTTAATTCGCGCATCACACATTGAATAATTATACAGATAAATATATAATTATTCACAATAAATAAAATGGTAAGAGGTGGGAATGTGCGATATCAAATATTTGTGGATGGGCAAGACGGTACAACAGGCTTAAAAATACATGATTATTTATCCAAGAATTCGAACGTAGAAGTAATCAAGATTGATTCCGAGTCGCGAAAGGATAGGGATGCCCGTAGTTCATTAATCAACGAAGCAGATCTAGTATTCCTTTGTCTCCCGGATTCGGCCTCGAAAGAAGCCGTTTCGATGGTAAGGAACAAAAGGACCAAAATCATCGATGCAAGCACTGCTTTTAGAACCAATCTTGAATGGACGTACGGACTACCCGAATTGCACAAACACCAAAGAAATAGCATCCAAAATTCAACTAGAGTATCCGTCCCGGGATGCCACGCGACAGGTTTTATTTTAGCTATTCGACCTCTTGTAGCTGAAGGTATTATCCCGAAGGATTATCCTGCTACTTGCTATTCGATTACAGGATACAGCGGCGGGGGTAAAAAACTTATATCTGCCTATTCGGACTCAAAAAGCGATCAGCTGTTTGCACCAAGACACTATGCGCTAAGTCTGAATCACAAACATCTTCCAGAAATGCAACTGCATTCCGGGTTAAACTCCGCACCCCTATTTACTCCCATTGTCGGGAGCTATTATCAAGGTCTTGCACTATCTATTCCTTTGTTTCCAAAAATGTTTCTAAAGCAAATAACGGCTAAAGAAGTTCAAGCGGTACTCGCCGCTTATTATAAAGATGAGCGATTTATCCGTGTAATGCCGTACGAGTCGGACGCCTACCTTGAGGACGGTTTCTTTAATGTCTTGGAATGCAATCATACGAATTATTTAGATCTATTCGTTTTTGGAAATAAAGACGAAATCTTACTACTATCTAGATTCGATAATCTTGGAAAAGGGGCCTCAGGGGCTGCTATTCAAAATATGAACATGATGCTCGGATTTGATGAAGATCTAGGTTTAAAGTAAGTATGAGGTAACTTTTTCGCTTTACCATTAACGACAACAAAAATAACTGTAGTTTTACAGTTATTTCATCGCGGCAACCAGCACACTCCCGGCCAACGCAAAAACCGGATGCCAGAAGTAAATCTTCTAGCATCCGGTTCCAAGTATAGCGCCTATTGATCAAGCGGCGTCTTGCTTAAGCCGATCTTCTTGCGGTTGCTTGACTTTGCCCACGAACAGGCTAAGCGGCAGCGCCGCGATCGCGATAAAGGTAGCGATGAGATAAACGTCGTTAACGCTCATCGTGAACGACATCATCGATATGAACGCTTTATCGGTCTCGCCGGCCATGGCGAAATCCATGCCATGGTGAGTAGACCGCGTTGCCAGCAGCGTCGTAAAGATCGCGATCGCGAACGAGCCGAACACGTTGCGGGTCCAGTTCATGATCGCGGACGCATGGCCGGACAGCTCGCGCGGAACGAGCTCCATGCCGGCGTTGCTAGAAGGCATCATGACGAGCGCGATTCCCAAGTTGCGGACGATCATCCAGAACAGGATGTACGTATGCGACACATCGATGCTGAGCCAGCTTAACGTCAACGTTCCGACCGAGAGCAACACGATGCCCACGACCATAAGCCAACGAGGTCCGACAATTCCGTATAGCTTGCCTACGATCGGCATGACCAGAGCCATGGCGAGCGAAGCCGGCAGCAGGATCAACCCCGTATCCATCGCGGACACATGCTGGATTCTCTGCAAGAACACCGGGGTAAGGAACGTACCCGAATACAAGCTGATCGTTAGAATGTTAGCGATGATGAGATTGAGAGTGTATCTCCCGTTCTTGAACACTCGCAAATTCAGCAGAGGCGTCTTCGCCGTAAGCTCTCTCCATATGAAGAGAACAAGCGTGATCGAACCGCCGACGAGCAACGATACGATTTTCCAAGATCCCCATCCCCAATTGTGGCCTTGGCCTAGAGCAAGAAGCAAAGCCGCGCTGCTGAGAATGACCGTAAGGAACCCGAACGCATCGAAGCTCTTAGGTACGCTAAGCCGGTAATAGGGAATATAGACCGCTACGCACCAGATCGCAATCAGGCCGATCGGCACGTTCATGAGGAACAGCCATTGCCAATCGTAGTTTTCCAGCAGCCATCCGCTTAGCGTCGGACCGAAGGCAGGCGCCATCATCGAAGCCAAGCCCCATAGCGCGATCGCCATCGCTTGCTTTTCCCGTGGTATAATTTGATAGATAATGGACATCGTAGCCGGAATGATCAATCCGCTGAACGCCCCTTGCAATACCCGAAACGCGATTAGCGACGTCTCGTTCCAAGCGGCCGCGCACAACGCGGAAGTAACCGTAAAGCCGATCAACGAGAATAAATACAGCCTCTTGTAACTGAACTTCTCCCCTAAATAACCAACGATAGGCGCCGTCGTGCCCATCGCGAGCATAAATCCGGTTAAAGTCCAAGTGACGGAATCGAGCGACGTATGAAAGTGATCCTTCAAAATTTCCAACGCGATATTGATCGTGCTCGAAGCTAGAATACATAAGAACGAACCGATAAAAATTGCAACCATTATCGGCATAAAACGTATTTGTTGAATGTTGTTGCTATTGCTCATCTTCTTCTCTCCACTCTCCCATGTATCTATGTATTTTTTACATATTTTAAAGGTCGGAGAGTTATCATACTACTGAAATTTACATCTGTCAAAAGTTTGTATTTCCTGGAGGCCCGTCCATGAACACCCTTGCGTACGGATTGCTAAGCTTATTATCCCATTCCCCCTTGTCCGGATATGATTTAATGCTGAGAATTCAGCCCTTCTGGCCGGCGAAACATAGTCAGATCTATCCTCTGCTCGCGAATTTGGAGAAGGAACAGCAACTCACTTACGAGCTAGTCTCGCAGAGCGATAAGCCGGATAAGAAGGTATACTCCATTACGGACAAAGGGATCGATTGCCTGCGGACTTGGCTAACCGAACCCGCTTCCGATCCGGTCATGCGCGACGAACTCATGCTTAAAGCTTACTGCATATCGCTCGTGAAACCGGACATCTCCCGCAAGCTGTTCCTTGCCCGCCTTGAACATTATCGGATGAAAATCGGCCGGATCGAGGATCGGATTCGCCAAATCCAACAGATGGGCGGCTTAAGGGAGAACGAGTTCCCGTCCTTCGATTCTCCTCTGATCGGCGCGTATATTTTGCTTAACAAAGCGCTCATGAGCACCCGGACCAACATTCAATGGTGCGAGTGGGTGCTCTCGGCTATTCCTTCCGAAGAGAACTGACCCAAAAAGCCAACCGTTCCGTTAAAGGAACAGTTGGCTTTTATTCTAAGCATAAGCCGCGTTATAATCTCGCTTGGGTCGTTTGCCCGCCGCCGCGCTTCGTCAGCTTCGCCCAGCCTTTGCGGATCCACGGAAGCAGGAAGTAGTCAAGGCCGAACTTGCCTGCATTGGCGCCTGCGAACAATACGATCACGCCGATCAGGGTCAACCATGGGTTAGTGCTTACCGTACCGGCGAACAAGAACAGGAAGTTCATCATCAGTCCGAAGAAGGCGGCTGCGGCCGTTAATCCCCCAACGATCAGACCTAATCCGACCAGAAATTCTCCTAACGGAATCAGGAAGTTAATGATCTTCACGTTCGGTAACGCAAAGTTCTCCAGGAATGCCGTATACGTCGGATAGATCGCTTCCTGCGTCGCTTTGTCGGCAACCGGGTTCGTAATCGCGTTTTTCAGGAAGCCCGCGGCGCTGAACGCTTGGTCACCCGTTAATTTATGCCAACCCGCCTCCATCCATTGCCAGCCCAGATAGATACGAATCAATGTCAATGCCACCGCAGCCCATACGTTTTCTCTTAGAAATTTCATCACCATTGCGGCCATCTCCCATTCTCTTGTACGCGTCTTTTTCTTACACCCTCATTATGACTCTTAAACAAATAAAAGAATGTGAATTAAATCACAAATTACGTGTCGAAATGATGAACCTCCTTCGTAAAGGAAGGATGGACGGAATTTCGGATGAATCCGCATATCGTGATACAATAGAGAGCAAAAGAATCAGATGGAGAAAACCAGACATGACCAAACAAATCAATCCAAGTATGCAACTCGAACAAGCAATCGTGATCGGAGCCGGCCCGTGCGGCCTATCGGCAGCTCTAGAGCTGCAAGCCGTCGGAATCGAGCCGCTGCTGATCGAGAAGAACGCCGTCGTCCATTCCATCTATCAATATCCGACTTACATGCAGTTTTTCAGCACGACCGAATTGCTCGAGATCGGCGGCATTCCTTTTACTAGCCCGAACGACAAGCCGACCCGCCGCGAAGCGCTGCAGTATTATCGGGACGTCGCCCTGCGCCGAGGCTTGCGCATTCGCGCTTACGAGAACGCGGTTTCCATCGAGCCCCAAGCTAACGGGGAGTTCCGGGTGGAAACCGTCGATCGGTTCGGAGCGACGCTCGTCTATGAAACGAAACATGTCGTCGTGGCCACCGGATACTTCGATCATCCTAACCTGTTGGGCATCCCAGGAGAGGATTTGGCGAAGGTCAGCCATTTTTTCCGTGAGGCCCATCCTTATACCGGAATGAAAGTAGCTATAATCGGCGGCAATAATTCGGCAGTGGATGCCGCCATGGAATTATTGCGGGTAGGAGCGGAGATTACGGTCGTGTATCGCGGCGATCAATACTCTCCGAGCATTAAACCTTGGGTGAAACCGCTATTCGAAAGCATGGTGAACAAGGGCAAAGTTCGAATGCTGTTCTCCTCCCGCGTCGTATCCATCAACGAATACAACATTACGATACAGCCCGAGCAAGGCAGCCCTTCCTATACGCTGGACAACGACTTCGTGCTGGCCTTGACGGGTTTCCGCCCGGAACGGACTTTGCTAACGAATGCCGGGGCCGAAGTAGATGCCGAATCGACTATTCCTACCTTTGATCCCGAGACGATGGAGACGAACGTTCCGGGCCTGTTCATCGCCGGGGTTATCGCAGCCGGACGGGAAGCGAACGAAATTTTCATTGAAAGCGGGCGCCATCACGGACAATTAATCGCGCGCCGTATTGCCCGGCTTACGTAAGGGCAATCGTGATTGCATATGACGAACGGCCCTTCGATAATCCGAAGGGCCGTTCCGTTATTCCTATTGTTCGCCTTGAGGCAAGATCAGCACGACTTTCGTCCCTTTGCCGGGGACGGATTGAATGCGAAGCTCTCCGCCGATCGCTCGCGCGCGTTCCTCCATGCTGAACAACCCTACGCCTTTCGTTCCGCCGTCCCGGGCAAATCCTTTGCCCCGATCCTCGATCGTTACCTCGACGCAGGCTCCGCAATCGCGAACCGCAACCGAAGCTTCCTCCACGTCCGCGTGTTTGCCCAGATTCATTAAAGCTTCTTGAATGATCCGGTAGATCGTCGTTTCCTCTTTAATGCTCAACCTTCTTCGCAAGTCGGATTCAAATTGAACTTGAATTCCGTAATGCTTGGAGTACGTGTCGAAATAAGTGCGCAATGCCGGAATAACTCCAAGATCGTCGAGTACCGATGGCCTAAGCTCCCACGCCAAGCCTCGAACGTCGGCCATCAGATGGGCGACGTCTTCCCGCAGAACGGCCAATCGCTCGTAAGCGCCGCCGGAAATGATCGTATCCAAGGAGATCAGCAACGAGAACAAGCTTTGCCCGATGCCGTCGTGAAGATCGCGGGAAAACCGTCTTCGTTCCTCCTCCTGGATTTGCATCATTTGGGAGAGAAGCAGCTGCAGCTCTTCCTCGGCGTTTTTTCTTGCGGTGACTTCGTGACGAATCGCCAAGTATTGATAGGGCTTGCCTTCTTCGTTCAAGAACGGAACGATCGTCGTATCCACCCAGTAATAATGGCCGTCCTTGTTGCGGTTTTTAATCTCGCCGCGCCATACTTTTCCCGAGCCGATCGTGCTCCACAGCTCTTGCATGAACGATCGCCCATGATGTCCGGAATTAATAATCCGGTGATCCTTGCCAAGCAATTCCTCCCTGGAGTAACGCGAGATCTCGCAGAACCTGTCGTTGACGTATTGGATTTTGCCGCTTCGGTCGGTTACCGCCACGATCGAGGCTTCATCCAACGCGTACTTCAGATCGGACAGTTGCTTCAGCGTCTGTTCCAGCGATCCGCCGGAGGACGAAGTATACCCGTTATGATCAAGCGTCAAAATTAAGCAGCCCCTTCTTCATCGCGAACTTGACCAGATCCGGCCTCGTTTTGAGATTGAGTTTGTCCATCAGGTTGCTCTTGTGCGATTCTACCGTCTTGACGCTAATGACGAGCTGTTCGGCAATGTCTTTATTCGTATAGCCTTGCGCTACCTTGGCCAGAATTTCCCGCTCCCGCTCGGACAACGACTCGAAAGTGCCTTGGTCGCCGCCTTGCTTCAGCTTCTCCAAATATTCGCCCATCAATTTCTTCGTGGCCGTCGGGTGCAAATACGCATTGCCGGCCGCTACGTGGCGGATGGCGCTAATCATCTCGTCATGCGGCGAGCTCTTCAGAATATACCCGGACGCCCCGAGATGAATGGCGCGGAACAAATATTCTTCGTCGTCATGCATCGTCAGGATCAACACGGACGTATTCGGCAGCTTCTTCTTTAATTCCGCGGTCGTGCTTAGCCCGTCCTTGCCATGGGGCATGCTGAGATCCATGAGCACGACGTCCGGCAGAAATTGCATCGCTTTGGCGATCGCTTCCTCCCCTTCCGCCGCTTCTCCGACGACTTCCATGTCCTCCTTGGCTCCCAGCAGCATCGCCAGCCCGGAACGAACGACGGCATGATCGTCAACAAGCAATATACGGATCATTATCCCGCCTCCTTATACGACTACTATATCAAATCCACCAATAATCCGGCTATTTTCATTCCCGCCTGCACGACTTTTTCCCTGACCGCCGCTTCGTAAATCCGGTGACTCCGGTCGCCGATCAACAAAATTCCGCTCATCGATTGGCCCGCCATTACAGGAACCGCGAAGGCGGACTCCAGCTTCTCCGTTAGTAAGATGGAATATTTGGCATGCTCGCTAGCGACTTGGGACTCGTTCTTGTTCCACGACAATCCGCGGCCCACCTTAATGACTTCTCCTTCGATGCCTTGTCCGTGCCGTACGCGAATGTTCGAATATCTCTCGTTCAAATTTCCCGAAACCCATCTCCAGCACGTGTACCGTTCCCTGTGATTAATGGCGGCAAGAGCCGAAAAGTCGACGGCTGCCTCTTGCCTCAGTCCGTTCAGCATTTCCCTTATGCGCTTCTCATCCGCTTTCATACCCTTCACTCCCCGTACGCGAAACCTTCTCAACTTCTATTCTATCGCTAAGCGATAAGCTTGTAATTCAGGGAAAACCCTGAAAGAAACGCGGGGAAACACCTAACTTTGTTCTAAGGTGTGATTTTCCTCACAGAAAAATAGGGGAATTCCCCGGATGGATTCAGCGTTTTCCCCGATAACAATGTTTACCTGCTCAAGGTAAGATGGAATTAAGATAAATCGAGGGGGATGACGGCAATGGGAATTAATTGTCCTGTCAAGACTACCGAGCGTGATGAAATGGATCAAACGACGGAGAGAAACAAAGGTTTTGCCGGCTTCTGCACGCGGAAGCAATTCGAGCAACTCGAAAGCATAATGGTTCCTATGCGTATTCCAACCGGCGGCTTCCTGTTCTGGGAAGGCGACGATACGGAAAACATCTATTATATTCGCGACGGCAGAGTGAAACTGAGAAAATCTACAGAGGACGGCAAAGAATACATCCTTACCATTCTTCAGTCCGGGGATCTGATTTGCGAGAATATTGGCGGAAACAAGGCTCTGCAATACAGCTATACGGCGGAAGTCGTGGAGACGGCGGAGATCGGAGTCATCTCGCGTTACGCGCTTGAAGCGCTTATGCAGCACAACGCCGACCTCGCGCTAAGCTTCATGAATTGGATGTCGTTGTCCCAAAGGGTCACCCAGTCCAAATTCCGCGACTTGCTGTTATTCGGCAAACCAGGGGCGTTAGCCTCGACGCTTATCCGTCTATGCAATTCGTACGGGATTATGGAGCCTTACGGAATCCGAATCGATATGAAGCTCACGCATTCCGAGCTTGCGGATTTCATCGGCGCGACCCGCGAGAGCGTGAACCGGATGCTCAACGAATTCAAGGAAGAAGGAATCCTTGATTTCCGTTACGGCAAAATTATCGTTAGGCAGCTTAAAGCGCTGCAAGAAATCTGCCATTGCCCTAGCTGCCCCGGTTGCCCTGGCGAGGTTTGCCGAATTTGAACATGGAAGAGAAAAGCCCTCATTCCCGGGTAACGCCGGGAACGAGGGCTTTTTCAGGTTAATCATGCTTACCGGACATATAGAATATATGACACGCGTCATAACTTTTGTCATTTTAGTCACGAGATGGTTTGAGGCTAAAGCCATATCGCTAACACCTGTGGTAATCTGAGAGCATCCTAATGGAAAGAAGATGCCCATGATAAGAGTATTGGTTGTCGATGATCAAACGTTGCTGCGGGAAGGCCTGCAGACGATTATTAATTTGGAAGACGACATGCAGACGGTCGGCTTGGCATGCAACGGACTTGAAGCCATCGAGATGACCGCACGCCTCAATCCCGATCTCATTCTCATGGATATCAAAATGCCGCTGTTAAACGGAATCGACAGCATGAAACGGATCAAAGAACAATATCCCGGCATCCTGATCCTTATGCTCACGACCTTCTTGGAGGATAACTGGATTATTAACGCCATGGCTAACGGAGCGGACGGATTCCTCTTGAAGGACATGGCGGGAGAGCATATCGTTCAGACGATTCGCGAAGCGGTAAAAGGCCATCTCATACTGCCCGCGTCCATCGCCTCCAAGCTGACCGAAAGGTTATCCTATTTGAATCATGCCGAGCAAGGGCCTTTCTACGAGCAAGCGCTTGAGCAGCATGGCCTCTTCTTCAACGAAAAGGAACGGGAAATCATTCAGCTCATGGTGCAAGACAAACCGAACAAACAAATTGCCTCCTCTCTCTATATGAGCGAAGGAACGATACGCAATTATATTAGCGTCATATATAATAAAATAGGTACGAACGACCGTAACGCGGCGATTAGCCGCTTGAAGGAGTATATGATCCCATGAACCGCAGGTCGACTTCCCTATTAATATGGCTATTTGCATGCGTAATCGTATTGGGGCTATTTTTGCCGTCCCTCTTCATCAACAAAAATTTTATCGACGAACGTAATCATGCGCCGTACCTTCTTCAGAAAAATTGGCAGGTGTTTTACGGGCAGCAACCCGTTCAGGGCGATAGCTGGCAACCTTTCGGCGAAGAGGAATGGAAGAAGCTAAACGGTTATAAAGGCTCGCTATGGGTCAAGCGTACATTACCCGAACTGCCCTGGAGGAAACCCTATTTATTCCTATTCGGAATGAATAAGTTCGAAGTTTTCTTGGACGGGCAATCCGTGTATCGTTTCAATATGGAGCCCGGCCCTCACTGGAACCATTTCTTAATGACCCGTCATCCGATTCCGATCTTCCCGGAGCAGCAAGAGAAGGAAATTATGCTGCATATGGAATGGGACCGCATGCCTTTCGTGATGAACAGTTGGATTCTCGCCGCGGATCCGGACACCATCTTAACCCTTACGATACAGAGGGATACTTCCCGTTACATCTATTCCGTCCTGTATTTAACCGTCGGCATCGTAGGTTTGATTTTCTTCGCCAGACGAAAGGAAAAGTTATACTTCTGGTTCTCCATGCTCACGCTTTCCGCCGGACTCGGGTTGCTTCTATTGTGCAGCTCTCTGCAATGGTTCGCCGACGTTCAAGCCTTGTACTATTGGAAGGATCTATTGCTGACGCTTGGCGTATACGCGTTTACGGGATTATACGGCGAGGTGCTAGGCGCTTCCAGACGGCTCATCATCCGAATCACGAAGCTCGCCCTGCTTTTATACACGGTCGCTTCTTTGTTCGCGGGAATCTGGAACCCGACCTGGTATTGGAAAATGCTTAACGACGGTTTTCCGTGGCTAGCGATAGCTTCCATAGGAGTCGTCACCTATGCCCTGGCACGTTTTCCGAATAACGCGCAACGGCCGTATGAAAGAAGATGGTTGCTGCGGGGTTACGCTATATTAGTCGTTGGCGGATTAGGGCATATGATCGCAAACACCCTGTTCGCCCAAGCTATGCCGAACATCCGATTATGGCCATACTTTGAAACCGTAATCGCAAACCTTCTCCCTAACGGCCTACTCCTTTTCATGTCCTGCATGGTGTTAGTCGTCATTCATAGAGTTGGCTACATCTACCAAGACTCGGAACGGAATGCCAAAGAACTCAAAGCGAAAAATATCGAGTTGGAACAGTTCCATCGCAATTTGGAGCAATTAGTGGAAATTCGCACGGAAGAGTTGGGGGAAGCGAATCGTTCGTTAACGGTCACCTTGCGGGAAAAAGCGGAGACGTTGGCCGAAGTATCCGTGCTGGAGGAAAGAAACCGTATCGCCCACGACATGCACGATGTCGTAGGCCATACGCTTACCGCGGCGATCGTCCAATTGGAGGCAAGCAAGAAGCTCGCCGCCAAGGAAGGCAACTTGCCGATGGAGAAGCTGGACACGGTCAGCGGACTCGTGCGCAAAGGATTGGAAGATATCCGCAAAACGGTGCGCATGCTGAAGTCCGATTCTCCTCCCGTCAAGTTGGAGGCCGCGCTTAGAGAGCTTATTCGCGAAACGATCGAGACGATGGAGGTCGCCGTCGAAGCCGATATCGAGATTCCGTTCGAATTGGGCAAATTGACCGAGAAAGTGATCTATCACGCTCTGCAAGAAGGCTTAACGAACGGAATTCGCCATGCGAAATGCAGCTGGTTCCGTTATACGGTTCGCCCTGACGGGCAATGGCTGGACATCAAGTTGTGGAACGACGGCATGCCTTTCGGTTTCGCCAAGCCGGGATTCGGCCTGACGAGCATGATGGAACGAATCCATCTTCTTGGAGGCACGATCGAGATCGGATCCTCGGAGGGCGATGACGGAGTCCCGATCGGCTGCGAACTCGCCATCAAGCTGCCGTTGCCGCAGGAACGATCTTCTCCGGCTTCAACCGCCGGTTAATCGCAATATGCAAAAGCGTTGGTACGGGAGGTTATTCCCGTACCAACGCTTATTTATACGTTAGAATGAAGCCGCTCGCGTTGACGGCACGAGTTGAACGATCAACGATCCTATCAGTTGCATGACGATTTTCACGATGATCTGGCCCGCAATCGCATAGCCGACCATATCCCAGGGCAAGAAACCGGCGCCTAGCGGGGACAAGCCGATGATGACGAAGACGATGCTGTCCACGACGCCGCCGACCACCCCGCTGTACAACACCCTTAGCGACATCGGAAGCTTAAGGCGCGTGTAAATCTCGGTGTCCGTCGTCTCCGAGAACAGGAACGTAAGCGCCGATGCTCCGACAATCCATAACGTATCGCCAAGGTAATAAGACGTAGCCACTGATAATAACATGGCTGCCGCTATAATGCCGTACGTGTATTTGCGTCCGATCGCGTTCTGAACGAGATCCCGGAATATAAACGTAGCTCCGATTAGGAAGGACCCTGCCGGAATAATCAAATAGCCGAGCTGAATAGGCGCCAGAGAAGCCGTAACAACGTTGGCGGTAACGATCGCCAGCAAGTAAAGCGCGATCGTCGCTATCTTCATTCCCTTATGCCCCCTCATCGATTATCCACCTTCTCCGGGTAAAGATCGTGATTCAAGAGACGATGCTCCGCCATCCGCTCGTACTTGGTTCCAGGCTGTCCCCAGTTGCAATAAGGATCGATAGAGATTCCGCCGCGCGGGGTGAATTTCCCCCACACCTCGATATAACGCGGTTCCATTAAGGCGATCAGGTCGTTCATGATGATGTTCATGCAATCCTCGTGAAAATCCCCGTGGTTCCGGAAGCTGAACAAGTACAGTTTAAGCGACTTGCTCTCCACCATTTTCCGGTCCGGAACGTACGAGATGTACAGCGTCGCGAAATCCGGCTGCCCGGTCATCGGACATAGGCTGGTAAACTCAGGGCAATTGAACTTGACGAAATAATCCCGGCCCGGGTGCTTGTTGTCGAACGCCTCCAATACTTGCGGATCGTACTCGAACACGTACCGGGTTCCTTGATTGCCGAGCAAAGTGATGTCTTGCATTTCTTCTTTCGTGCGCATGACGAATAATCCCCTTCCTGGATGAGAAGAAAGAGATCGGCGAGACAAATCCCAAATTCGCTAAAGAACATGAAAAAAACGGCACCTCGCGCACGACCTAGGCTGCAACGGCGGTTGCAGCCCGATCGGTAACGGACGTGGTCGTTTTCCTTAGTTTTTTATAGAGGGAGTTCGCGAACCTCTCCTGAGACGCCGGTCGCTAGACGGGCTGTCCAGATTTTCTTCTTTAGTTATTGCTTCGTAACTATACCACAGAGAACTTCGGCAGCCAATCCCCGTGCGCTTCGATCAGATCGTCGCACATGGCGACGATCTCGTCCATGGACAGCTCGGCGGCCGTATGCGGATCGAGCATGGCCGCATGGTAGATATGTTCTCTCTTGCCCGTGATCGCCGCTTCGATCGTCAGCAATTGCGTATTGATATTGGTTCGGTTCAATGCGGCCAGCTGAGGCGGAAGGTTGCCGATATAAGTCGGGTTAACGCCGGAACGATCGACGAGGCACGGAACTTCCACGCAAGCTTCGCGAGGCAGGTTGGCGATCAATCCGCCGGTGTTCATGACGTTGCCGCCGATCTTGAACGGTACGTCCGTCTCGATCGCTTCGAAAATATACGAAGCGTATTCATGCGAGCGCGCGTGCTTCAAATGGGCATCGTTCACGATCTCGTCGCGCATCTTCGCCCAATTGGAGATTTGCTCGACGCAGCGGCGAGGATATTCGTCAAGCGGAATATTGAAACGCTCGATCAGCTCGGGATAGTTGCGTTTGATGAAATACGGATGATACTCTGCGTTATGCTCGGAAGACTCCGTAATGTAATAGCCGAATTTCAGCATCATCTCGTAACGTACCATATCGTGGTGCTTCTCTTTCTGTTTCTCAGCGGCGCGTCTCTTGATTTCCGGATATAGGTCGACTCCGTCCTTCGTCACTTCCAGCAGCCAAGCCATGTGATTAATACCCGCGATTTTCGCTTTGACTCCCGTCTGATCGAGCCCCAGATGCTTGAACATTTCCGGAACGCACGCTTGCACGCTGTGGCATAACCCTACCGTTTGCACGCCGCCGTATGTGTTCATCACGTTCGTCAAGACGGCCATCGGGTTCGTGTAGTTCAGGAATAGCGCGTCCGGGCACACCTCGCGTATGTCGACCGCGAAATCCAGCATGAC
The DNA here is from genome assembly GCF_014107495.1 of Cohnella cholangitidis. Lineage (GTDB taxonomy): Bacteria > Bacillota > Bacilli > Paenibacillales > Paenibacillaceae > Cohnella > Cohnella cholangitidis. Next base: position 4,177,748 of record NZ_CP041969.1, on the reverse strand, counting down.
GGGGATCGTCCGCAGGTTGCGGAAAATGCCGCCGATTCCGACGGTATCGGCAATCGTCTGCCTTAAACCGTATTTCTTAGGTACTTCGAAATCGGTAATCGTGCATGGATCGTATCCGCCGACTTGAATCGCGTTAACTACGTATTTCGCTCCGCGAAGAGCTTCCTTGCGATCGGAGAAGGACTTGATCGTGCAGGTGCTCCCGGATGTCTTTTTGATGTTATTGAGCATGTTCTCCGATTCTTTTAACCGAACCGGATCAATGTCGAACAAAGCGATTTCGAAGTCCTGCAATGCCGGCGTCAGCATGACGTCTCCTAGAACGTTTTTCGCGAATACCGTACTTCCGGCGCCTATAAAAGTCAATTTCGCCAAGGTTAAACCCTCCGAATGGATAAAGTGTTTTGCTACTTTCAATGTAATGTAACCGCATTCGGAAGAGTATGGATGGTTCGCGCAACAATATGGACATTTGTCGTTTATTTGCTAAAGTAGGTAAGAGAATAGACGACACAGGCAGGTGACGCGGATGACTCCCGAGCATCATTCTTTTACGGTCAGCATTAATCCCTCTCCTATCGAGGAGGAGCTATCCGTGCTCTTCAGCGGCGAAGCCGTGCCCTTCCGGCTGCACAAGACGGGTCCGGCCACCCACGACTACTATCTCGTTCATACGGTACTATCCGGGTTTGGCGACTTCACGATCGGCGGACGGAGCTACCGGTGCGGGGCCGGAGATACGTTCATCATCTTTCCAGGGGAATTGTTTACTTACCAGGCGGATGGAGATGAGCCATGGAGTTATGCGTGGGTAGCGTTCGTAGGATATGGAGCCGCCGCGGCCATGGCCAAGATCGGCGTCTCGCCCGGGCGGCCGATCGTCCCGGATAGCCTTAACCCTAACGTTCGCAACGATTATGAACAGCTTCGCCGCTGCTTCGACTCCGCGTCGTATCCCGAGCTGTCCAATCTGGAAGCCGGAGGACGGCTCCGCCTCTTGCTCCAGCGATTCGGAGTCGCGCTTCGAAAGCTTGAGAATAGCGATCCCGAGCCGACTTTGGCCAGCAGCCTTGTCGTGAAGCAGGCTATCCAATATCTCACGCTGCAATTCACCCAGCCGATCTCCATCGGATATTTGGCCGGGACGCTAGGCTACCATCGGACTCATCTTTGCAAGCTGTTCAAGCAATCGACCGGTTTGTCGCCCATGCGATATTTGTTGAACATTCGCATGCAGCGGGCGGAACTGCTGCTCGCCACCCCGATAACTATCGACCAAGTCGCATCATCCGTCGGATTCGGAGACGCGCTCTATTTCTCGAAAAAATTCCGCCAATGGAGCGGCCAATCCCCTTCGGAATACCGCAAAGCGCTTCGGAATCATCCGAAGCGCCCTGTCGGTGCATATGAAGATTGAAAATTAAGGATTGTAGATCTGGTCGAAAATTCCTTTATCCGCGAAATGCTTCTTCTGAGCGGCGGCCCATCCGCCGAAGTCGCGAATCGTGACCAGCTCGAGCTTCGGAAATTGCTTCTCGTATTCCTTAAGAACCGCAGGATCGTTAGGACGGTAGAAATGTTTCCCTACGAGCCTCTGCCCTTCCTTGGTATACAGATAACGCAAATATTCGTTCGCTACTTCCGTCGTGCCGTTCTTATTGGCGTTCTTGGTTACTACGGCGACCGACGGTTCGGCCAGAATGCTTAAAGACGGAGTTATGATCTCGTAATCGTATCCGAACTCCTTCTGAATCAAGTGGGCTTCGTTCTCCCAAGTAAGCAATACGTCGCCGATCCCGCGTTGCGCGAACGTAGTCGTCGATCCTCTCGCCCCGGTATCCAGCACCGGTACGTTTTTATACAGCTTCGTTACGAAATCTTTGGCCGCGGCTTCGCTGTTCTTGTTATGCTTAAGCGCATACGCCCAAGCCGCCAAATACGTCCAACGGGGCGCCCGCCCGTTTTCGGGTTAGGAGTAATGACCTGCACGCCGGATTTGACGATGTCGTCCCAATCCTTGATCTTCTTCGGATTTCCTTTGCGAACGACGAATACGATCGTCGACGTGTAGGGGGAGCTATGGTAAGGTAGCTTATCCTCCCAACGCGCATCCAGCAGGCCCTTGTTTTGAATCTCCGTAATATCCAGAGACAATGCCAAAGTGACGACGTCGGCTTTGAGCCCGTCTACGACCGAACGGGCTTGCTTGCCCGATCCGCCGTGCGACTGCTTGATTTCCACCGTTTGGCCCGTCTTCTTCTTCCAATAGGTCGCGAAAATCTTATTGAATTCCTCGTATAGTTCCCGTGTGGGGTCATAAGAGACGTTCAGGAGCGTTATCTTTTTCTTCTTGGATGCCGCCTCCGCTTTGCCGCTAACCCCGGGATTAACCGAACCGAAAAGCAAGGCAACCGCCGATAGCAAGATAACCGCGATCTTTAACCTCTTGAAGCTCTTCATTTGCCGTTCCTCCAAACTGATTGTCATTTAGTAATAATCTCCATCATCATAATACACACTATTCCTAGTTGTAAACTAGTATTTAAACAAATGTTGGATGATATTACCGGAAACTTGCTTGACAATTACGGATTACAATTGTAATCTTTGTTCGTAGACTACAACTGTAATCTTCAATTGCGAATCACCGGTGAATATTCAAACACAATCGCTTTAGGAGGGTTAGCAATGCCTGAATCGCCTAACATTTCGGACGCGGAATGGGATATTATGCGCATCGTATGGCAAGCTTCGCCGTTAACGGCCGCCGATATTATCGCTCGTTTAAGCGGGAGCAAGGCGTGGAAGCCGAAAACCGTGAAGACCCTGATCGGCAGGCTCGTACAGAAGCAAGCGCTCGGATTCAATAAGGATGGACGCGAATATACTTATTTCCCTTTGCTTAACGAGGATGAGTGCGTCCAAGAGGCCAGCCGGTCGTTCCTCGATCGGATTTACGGAGGCTCGCTCAAGCCGTTGATGGTGCATTTTCTACAAAACGAAAAGCTGTCTTCCGAGGATATCAAGGAGTTGAAGGCGCTGCTCCAAGAAAAGGAGAAATAGGCGATGGAGTACTTGATCCGTTTGTTCGAGCGTACGCTAATCAACTCCTTGGAAGCTGCCGCGTTGATTGTCGCGATTGCTTTGTTGCTGAGGATTTTTCGAAGGAGACTATCTCCGGCTTGGCACTATGCCCTATGGATGCTTCTTCTCGCGAAGCTTTTGCTTCCCTGGCTGCCGGGTCAGTTGGAGAGCGAGCTGCGCTGGTTCTCCCTTCCCGAAGCGATAGGGTCTCAAATCCCTGGCGGTTATTCCGAAGGAATCGGACAGCCGGCGGCCGAGGAAATACCGACGAGAGCAGCAGGTTCGACTGGAAATATGGCCCTAGGCAACGTCGCTCCCGTTGTAGAAACGTCCGATGCTGGCCGGGAATGGCCGTCTTCCCTTTCGGGGGCTTTGGCGATTGTCTGGCTGATCGGAACGGCAACCGCTTGGCTGCTATTAGCCGGGGCGCATCTGAGAACATACCTGACCCTTCGCCGAGAGTCGGCAACCGAAGTTCCCCGGGAGCTGGACAAGCTGTTCAAGCGGCTTATTCACGAAGGAGATATACGTTCCCGCGTCCGAATTCGGCTCACCGGCCTAGTGTCGGCTCCGGCTTTATTCGGCATCGTTTCCCCGGCCGTGCTCATACCGCGCCATCTCATCGGACAGTTAAGTCCGAACGAATGGGAATGCATTATTCGGCATGAGCTCGCTCATCTGAAACGAAGGGATATCCCGATCAACTTGCTGGCGTATGTCCTGGCATCGGTCCACTGGTTCAACCCGGCGGTATGGTACGGGCTGCGCGGCATGAGGGCCGATCAAGAAGCCGCCTGCGACGCCAGTGTTCTAAGTTCTTCGGAGCTTAGGGAAACGTATGCGGCGAGCATTATCAGATTACTGGAGATCGGCGCATCGCGAACAACCGTTACGGCAGGCGTCGGATTTTTCGGTACCAAAAATCAAATCAAAAGGAGGATTGTCATGATCCATCAATATAAACCGTCCAAAAAACGCGTATCTTTCATAGGAGTTGCGATCCTTGTCGCGGCCGCGTTATTCACGCTGCCTTCCGCGTTCGCTTCCGGGAAAGGCGACTCATCCACGGCCGCCGAACAACCGACGACTGCTCCTATCGTCGATACCCGGAAAGAGGCGGGCTCCGTTACAATCCCGTTCATCGCGCCGACCGCCGGCAAGCTGACTTCGCCTTACGGCGAACGTATCCATCCGGTCACCTCAAAGAAATCGTTGCACGACGGCATCGATATCGCGAACAAAAAAGGCACCGACGTCTACGCCGCCGCTGGCGGAAAAGTCGTCAAAGCCGAATACGATAAAAAATACGGCAATACGATCAAGATCGAGCACAATGGGATTTGGACCACGGAGTACCGGCATTTGGACAAGCTTTCCGTAGAGGAAGGCGCTTCGGTCGAATCCGGGGATCTAATCGGATTAATGGGAAGTACCGGCGAATCCACCGGACCTCATCTTCACTTTTCCGTTCTTAGCGACGGAAAATATATTGATCCTATGACCGTGATCAAGCAATGGCAACCGTGATCCTGCTTGGGTTAGGCGGTTAATCCTAAAGTTCGGCGTACATCACAGCACTCATAAAAAATAAGCCTGCTGAGCAGGCTCAGATCGTCGAGAAACCCACGTCTTTTTAGACATTGGGTTTCTTTTTTTATTTAGGTGCCTGGAAGAAGGGGGATCTGGGGAGATTATTACCCCATTTCCCTCCTGTCCAGATGGAGGGCAATCTTCTTCATATTCTGTACAGCAGCAGTCATAAGCGCTTGCTCGGTCACATTTCGCAGTCCTCGCAAACGGCAATAGCGAAACCCGTGGAGCTCTTTGGCGTCCGCAAAGCTTCGCTCAATCGTTTCTTTTCGTTTGCGGTATAGCTTCTTGCCCGACTTGCTCAGTCGGTTAAGTCGCACGCGCTCTTTGCTCTCTTCCCACACGTGCCGAGTCACGACTTTTCGGCGGTTCTGTGACCGGGTACACTTGTTTAACATCGGACATGACGCGCATTGCTGCGGATCAGAAGCATAGTGTCGGTAACCATGTCGGTCTGTCGTTTTGTACGGTAACTCCTGCTTTTGCGGACAAATATAAAGATCTCGCTCGGCATCATACTTAAATTCATGTTTGTGGTACAGGCCTTGTGTAGGATGGAATCTGCGGTGAGCAATAACGCCAAAGATTTTCCGCGTGTCCAACCCCTTACAGATCGGTGCTGTGAGGTAACCTGAATCCAATGCTACTGCTTCTACCTGAAAACCGAATCTTTCGCGTTGACGGTCCAATCGTTCGAGATAGGGCATCGAATCATGTACGTTACCTGGCGTGACAAAGACATCGGTAATGAGATTGTACTTCATATCAACCGTGCGGTGGTCCAGATAAAAGAAGCCTTCCGGCTTGCCGTCGCGAACCATATACCCGCTATCGGGATCGGTGGTACTAACCTTCACTTCCTTGTCTTCGTTCACCTCCTCTCTAGGTTTCAGGGCTTTTTTCCATGCGCCTTCCGATCAGCTTCAACAGCGGCGTTCAGCTCGTCCACATACGCCTTCGTATTTTGCTGTACTTGTTCTTTGGTGTACTTATGTTTATTGGCGCTGGACTTGATGTGAGTCGAGTCGGAAATAAGGACTCTTCCGCCGACCATCCGGTGTGAGATCGCTTGTAAGACGATTTCATCAAAGATATCTTGAAATACAGTTGTATCCTTAAACCGTGTTCTTCTATTCCAGCTAATCGTCGTATGATCCGGCACGCGGTCAGTCAATCCGAGGCCGAGGAACCAGCGATAAGCAAGATTAGTCTGGATTTCTCGCTCCAACTGCCGTTCGGACCGAATGCCATAGAAGTAGCCCAGAAAAATCATCTTAAAGAGTACGACCGGATCAACAGCGGGACGACCATTGTCTTCGCAATAAAGTGGGCGTACCTTATCATCGATGAAAGAGAAGTCGATATATTTATCGATCTTTCGAAGCATGTGATCGGCGGGAACAAGATCTTCGATGGAAACAAATTCATAGTTCTGTTGTTTATCGCGATTAGAACGAAGCATGGAAACACCATCCGTTCGGTATAGTTAAATCTATTATACCAAATTAACGCGGTGTCGTATTAAACTATTTAGACATAATAAAAGCTGTCGAGACTTTCTCGACAGCCTGAGCCTGCTGAGCAGGCTTATTTTCCGTTATGGCGCCGTTTTCGGGGATTTAAGCCCGCCCGGCAGGCTTATTTTTTACACATGTACCGCTACCCGCAATGTCCTGAGCCAATGGGATAGCCCAGAAGCCCTAGCTCGGGTTTATCGCTACGGATGGCTTTTTCTCCGTGCTAATCCACACCAGACCCGCCGCCATGAAGACGGCCCCGATCATCTGCCAGACCGTAATGCCCTCGTCGAAAAAGACTAGCCCCGCGATGACCGCCGCGGCAGGTACGACGTAACGGAAGAAGTTCGCCCGGGCGGCTCCGATCTTGAACATGCTCGCGTTCCAGACGATGAAAGCCGCAACGGTGCAAATAAGCACGTTATAGACGATCGCCGTATAGTGCCCCGCCTCCAAGCCGGCCCAATCGACTTTGCCCCAGCTTCCCGCCGTAAACGGCAGCATGAACAAGCTTCCGAACATAATGAACCACGCGCTGACTCTCAGAGAAGAATATCGCTTCATCAACGGCATGCACGAGAGATTAAACAAAGCTCCCACGATGCTGATCCCGAACGCCAGCAAATTGCCCAGCATATGATCGGACGAGAGATTAAACCCTTCTTCTCCGCCTAGAATAATACAGGTGACGCCAACGATCGCCGCCGCTCCTCCGATCCCAAGGCGTTTCGTAAATTTCTCCTTCACGAACATCGGCGCGAATAACGCCGCAAATATCGGCCAAGGCGCCACGTTCAACAAGGACGCATTGGCTAGCGTCGTATATTTAATAGAGTACATAACCGCGATCTCGAGACCGGTTACCCCGACTAGGCCGATTAAAGCCAGCTGCAGCACGACTCTCCATGGCAAACCTACGCTGCCCTCTCTAATCTTCAAAATGAGGAAGAAGAACGGAACGGCAAGTCCGAACCGAAGGAACGAGAACAAAATCGGATCGAACGTTTCCATCGCGGAACGCGATACCCCGAAATTCGCTCCCCATACGGCAGCCACCATAATTAATCCCGCATAATAAACCCATTTGTTATCCATATTGCTTTTGCCATGCTCCATTCCGATGACGAAAAATCATATCAAAGATTTCTCACGCTGTCGTTTTACTCGGATTATATCAAACGGATCTATGAATTCACATGAAATTATGCAAGGGTTCCCGCATTCATCTGATCGCGCGCATATGCCCGGCCATTCGTCGGATACATCATGTTGGTTCGGGATATAATACAATCGCTACAGGAAATAAATGGTCGTGAAGAAGGGATTTAAATGCCGGCTGCCGGACAGCCTCTAAGCGGTAATCTGCAAGTTGATCTTGGACGATTCAAAACCCTATTCGATCGCTCTTCGGATATCGTATTTAAAGAGTTTCCTATCGGAGGTCGGTGCGATTGCGCTCTGATTTACGTTGATGGCATGGTCAATTCGGAAATCATCGATTCCGATATTATCAAGCCTTTGCTAAGCGGAACGGTCGGCCCGTCCTTAAATGAAGTCCCGATTGCGGACCGGCTTGCTTATTTGGAATCGCGGATGATTTGCTCGGGCCAAACAACGAAGGGAGACCGGATGGACGTCCTGACGGAAAATATCCTTTCCGGCGACACGGTATTGCTGTTGGATCATACCTTGCAGGCTTTGATAATAGGTACTCGCAAATGGGAATCGAGATCCGTAGAAGAACCGGCTTCGGAACCTGTCATCCGCGGACCCAGGGAAGGTTTTACGGAAAATATAAGAACGAATACCTGTTTGGTTCGAAGAAGACTTAAAACTCCCTACTTGAAGATAGAAGCCACGAAAATCGGACGGTTATCCCGTACCGATGTCGCGGTGGTCTATCTAGATCATATAGCGGAGAAGAGTATCGTCGACGAGGTTCGCGAGCGAATCGGCCGCATTGACATCGATGCCATCCTGGAGAGCGGATATATCGAGGAACTGATCGAAGATCATTCCTTTTCCATATTCCCGCAAGTGCTGAGCACAGAGCGGCCCGATCGATTCGCCGCATGCTTGTTGGAAGGAAAAGTCGGGATTATCGTGGACAATACCCCCTTCGCTCTGATGGTACCGGTCACGATGTTCGATTTGCTTCACGCTTCCGAAGACTATTACCAACGGTATATTCCCGCCACGGCAACCCGTTGGCTGCGCTTCGTGCTTTCGTTCAGCGCGCTTGTTTTTCCGTCCTTATACATTGCCTTGCTGACGTTCCATCAAGAGATGCTGCCGACGACATTGCTGCTCAGCATCGCCGCGTCCCGCGAAGCGGTTCCCTTTCCCGCGATCGTTGAAGCTTTCCTCATGGAGGTAGCCTTCGAAGGGCTGCGCGAAGCAGGGGTTCGTCTTCCCCGTCCGATCGGACAAGCGGTAAGCATCGTTGGAGCGCTTGTCATCGGCCAAGCCGCCGTCCAAGCCGGAATCGTCTCCGCGACATTGGTTATCGTGGTTTCCTTTACCGGAATCGCGTCGTTTATTTTCCCGACCTATAGCTTTGGATTTGCCATCCGAATGCTTCGTTTTCCTCTGATGTTCGCTGCGGGAACGTTGGGGCTGTATGGCCTATTGCTAGGACTGCTGACCATTCTGATTCATCTGGCCCGGCTCCGTTCCTTCGGGGTTCCTTTCCTATCCCCTTTAGCTCCTCTAAGCTTTAGCGGTCTAAAAGACGTTGTCATTCGCGCTCCCTGGTGGGCTATGATCAAACGTCCTGTCCAGACGGCCAAGCGCAATCGAAATCGCATCAAGAACGACTCACGTCCCGGACCGCCCAGTTCAAGAAATTAACATACGCGGAAGGAAGACGATGATGGGAAAACCGAATGCTCTTTTATGGTTCATCGTTCCGATGTTTCTCTTGACCGGCTGCTGGAGCCGGGTCGAGGTTAACGATATCGCCATCGTAACCGCTACGGGGCTGGACCGGATGGATAACGGGGATATCAAAGTGTCCATTCAATTAGCCGTCCCAAGACTGCTCGGAACTTCCGCGGAAGGGGGAGGAGGGGGCGGGAAATTGGTAAACGATGCGGGTTGGTTAGTATCTGAGCAAGGGGAAACAATCATGGATGCGTATCGGCGCATTCAAGAGAAGATACCCCGGAAAATTTTTTTCTCGCATAACAGGGCGATTATCATCGGAGGGAAACTTGCCGGAAAAAACGTGTCCGAAGTATTGGATTTTTACGAAAGGTACAGGCAAAGCCAGATGAGAAGCTACATTCTGTTCACCAAGGGCGAAGCCGCTGATATATTGGGCTTCAAGCCTAAGCTCGAGAAGCTCACGGCCGAAGTCATCAAAGAAGAAGTCAAGTCCGGAATCGGCGTTCATATTCAACTGAACGAGTTCGTAAATATGCTCGCCGCGGAAGGACAGGATCCGTTCGCTCCGCAGATCGAGATTGCCTCTTCAAGACCCGGCGCGGATTCTAAGGAAGGATTGAGCGACCTTGTCCTAAAAGGAACGGCGGTTCTTCATCGCAATCGGATAGCCGGTTGGCTGAATAATCGGGAGACCAGAGGTTTGCTTTGGCTTCGCGGCACAATGAAGATCGGGGTAATCACGGTGGATGTTCCGTTGGAAAAGGGAGGCGGAAAAATTAGCGCGGAGCTGGTGAATGCGGACACGAAATTGATTCCAATCCTAAACGGCCGCATCCCAAGAGCGCAAGTGAATGTGAAAGCCGAATTCGACGTTTACGAGAATACGTCCCGGCTAAAGCTGCAAGACTCCGAAAACATCTCGTTTTTGGAACGATTAATAGAAAAAGATCTCGAGCAAAGAATCGGCGAGACTTGCGATAAGGCGCAACAATTAAAATCCGATATTACCGGGCTGGGTCAAGCTATATTCCAACGGCGGCCGAAAACCTGGAGGCGGCAATATAAGGAGAATTGGAATGAAATCTTCCCGAATGTCCGATTTTCGGTTCAATCCAAAGTCGACATTCGGAGAAACGGCATGATAAACGAGACGATGAGTATGAAATAACGGGATTTGACCGATTGGTTCACCTAAGGAGCGAATAAGATGATTCGAATATCGAAATATCAATTATTTGCAAGCATCGTTCTCTTCCAGATTGGAACTACGATTATTTTCGGTTTTTCTTCCGAAGCCGGACGCGATGCTTGGATCGCTGCTTTGTTGTCCACCGTCGCGGGTTGCTGCTTCATTTTTCTTGTTTCGGTAATGATGCGATTGCAGCCAGGCTTGACGTTAGTACAATGGTTTCCAACTCAGTTCGGACTTGGTCTGGGGGTCCCGCTCGCATGGTTATATCCATTGTTGTTTATTTACGTTGCGGGAAGAATCATTGGCGACATTCGATTTTTCGTGAATATGATGATGCTGCCCGGCACGCCTGTTTGGGCTGTTATCGTACCTTTAATGCTTGTCGTCTCCTATATCTTATTCAGCGGGTTAGAAGTGCTCTGCAGAATCGCCAGCATCCTGTTTCCAATCATCCTTATCCTCTTTATCCTTGAAATTATGCTGTTGAACGGGGCGAAAATCTTGCATCTCGATTACTTGCGGCCGATTATGGGGGCAGGCTGGGAGAGAGTCTGGGATCAGTGGCAACTCGGCATTTCGCAAACCTTCGGGGAAAGCATTCTGTTTGCCATGTTCTGGACCAACTTGAATACGAAAGACCGGAAAAAGTTGCCCAAGGTCATGGTTATCGCAACGTTATTTACCGGCGTCCTCATATCGATCATGAATTTAATGAATGTTATGGCCCTCGGCGAAAGCGTGCTTCAGAGAAGCGTTTTTCCCAATCTGACCGTATTAAGGCTAGTAAGCGTGGCCGATTTCTTGGAGAACCTGGACGCGCTCGGAATGATGTATTTTACAGTTACCGCATTTCTGAAAATATCCTTTTACTTGATGGCGGCCGTTATGGCAGTTAAGCAGCTAACATTGGCAAAGAGCAACGGGTTAATCATTATTTTGGTAACCTCCATTGCCTCGGTTATGGGTTTAACCATGGCTTCCAACCTTTCGGAGCATTTGGAAGTCGCATTTAATAACTTCCCGAGATATCTCTGGCTCCCTCTGACCATTTACCTTCCTTTGCTCTTATTGATCGTCGCAGGGATAAGAACGAAATGGAAGAAAGGACAACCGTTCCTTCCGGAACGGCAGCAACAGCAATAAGATTACTTGCGTTTAGCTCGGAGGTGGCCGGCATTGAACATATTTATTTGGCCTTGGGAATCGACCGTTATCATCCACTCCCCATGGATGGCCGTAATCGCGCTTGCCGTTGCCGCTATCTTCCTTTCGGTCATTACTTGGGCCAGGCTGGCAGTTCGTAAAAGAAAACATAAAGAACCTCCCGCTAGGGAGGTTCCGAAATAATCCCGATTACGATCGCGACTTATTCAATCCAAGTCAAAGTCCGCCAAACCCATCGGCAACGGAGCCGGCTTCTCGCATGTGCTCTTCATGACGTAATGCTTCCCTTGCTCCGAGGCGTCATGGAATCCGTGCATCGCTTCAAGCACATGATAGGCCATCTCCCCGTTGGCGCGGTGCTTACGGCCCGTCTGGATTGCTCTGGCCATATCGGCCGCGCCTACGCCTCGCGCGTTCTCGGCTCTCCCATGAGTGAGCGGAATATCGGACCATTCCCTAGAACCTGCCCTGCTGATGCCGATCGGACCTCCGAACGTATTCGGATCGGGAACGATCAACGTTCCTTCGCTGCCGTAGACTTCAATCCGCGGCAACTGCGAATTGCCTTTCACGTCGAAGCTGGTCAATATCGTGCCGATCGGACCGGATGCGAAATCCATGATCCCCGCAATGTGGGTAGGCGTCTCCACTTGAATCTTCTGCCCGAACTTCGGCTGGCTCGTAATCGTCCGTTCCGGAAAGGTGACGCGCGCAGACCCCGTAACCCGGGCAATCGGTCCAAGCAATGCGACAAGCGCCGTCAAATAATAAGGGCCCATATCGAACATCGGACCGCCGCCCTTGTGGTAGTAGAACTCCGGAGCCGGATGCCAGGTTTCGTGCCCTCCGCACACCATGAAGGCCGTTGCGCCGATCGGAGTGCCGATCCAACCGTCTTCCACGAGCTTGATCGACGTTTGAATCCCGCCCCCGAGGAAAGTATCCGGCGCGCTTCCGACGAGCAGCCCTTTCCGCTTAGCCAGCTCCAATACTTGCAAGCCCTCTTCCCGGGTAACGGCCAGAGGCTTCTCCACGTAGACGTGTTTGCCCGCTTCCAGCGCCTGCAAACTCACCGAAGCGTGCGCTAACGGAATTGTCAGGTTGATGACCATCCGAATTTCGGGGTCGGCGAGCAGCTCCTCAACCGAACAGCCCCGGATACCGTATTCTTCGCCTTTCGCCTTAGCCCGCTCCACGTCCAAATCCGCGCAAGCGACCACTTCCATCGAATCGAACTTTCCGCCGTTCTGAAAATAGATCCCGCTGATATTGCCCGTCCCGATTACGCCGACTTTAATTTTGTCCATGAGGTCTCTCGTCTCCCGAATTTAAAGTTGGTTATCCGCCATGCCCGTGTATGCTCCAGCAACCTGCTCGGAAGGCGCTAACGCCTTGCCTTCCGCGCACCAATTGAATCCCCGCCTCATGAGCTCCTTCACGACCGGAATTTCCATAATGTTCGCTTGATGCCCTAGCGAGTTATAGTACACGCGCCCGTGCCCCCAGCGTTTCGTCCAGACGACCGGCATATCTACCGCTTTGTTCGGCGAATGCGGTCCGGCCACGACCGGAAAACGAGTCGTCGCCAGCACTTCGTTGGCCGGATCGACGTGCAAATAATACTGCTCCGTCGATACGATAAAATCGTCGATCCCTTCGACCAGCGGGCTGGAGCCGCTCTTGATCTCGACCTTGTACTCCGTGCCGTCGTTGCCCGGGTGCGCGATCCACTGTCCCCCGGTCATGAACTGCCAGTCCGTGTTCTCCCGGAACGCGTCGCACATTCCTCCGTGGCAACCCGCCAATCCGACTCCGCTCTGCACGGCCGCGGAGACGTTATTCACCCAAGCCTGCTCGATGCGTCCCATCGTCCACACCGGTACGATCAGATCGAGTCCCTTCAGCTTCTCGCCGTCGGAGAAAGCCTCCAACGTATCCGACACTTCGACCTCGAAGCCTTCTTCCGCGAGCTGGGAGCGAAAGATTTCCGCTACTTCCTTAGGTTGATGGCCGTCCCATCCTCCCCATACGATAAGAGCCTTTTTCATTCGCGCTTTCTCTCCATTCCGCTTAGTTCCCGCTAGATTTTCTAATGACAAGCTCGGTCTTCAATTTCTCATTAATAATGGTTTCCGTATTATCCTTGTCCGCCAGCCGGGTCAGCAATCGCTCCGCGGCCAGGCGCCCCATCTCGTAGAACGGGACTTTCACCGTCGTAAGGGTCGGTTCCGTCAGGCTGGCCGCGTCGGAGTCGTCGTACGCGACGACCTTCAGCTGCTCCGGCAACCGGCAGCCTTGCTCCCGCAATCCTTGCATAAGCCCGATGGCCATACGGTCATTGCTGACGAAAATAGCCTCCATGTTCCCCAAGTCGCGATAGACTTCCGTCGCCGCACGGATTCCGCTCTTCCGGCTATAGTTGCCTTCGTACATGATCGATTCGTCCGGTTGGATTCCCGCCTCCAGCAAAGCTCGTCGGTAGCCGGACATTCGGTCCCGGCTATTCGAATATTGCGGGGATCCGTTCAGAAATCCGATCTTCCGCAACCCTTTGCCGAGCAAATGCTTCACGGCGTCATAGCTTCCCTGTTCATGATCGGCGGCGACGATGCTCACGAGCGGATTATCGAACTTCTGGTCCATCACGCAGAAGGGCAATTGCTCTTCGGCCAATCTATTGATTCCTTCCAGCTCCGTATCGATCGCGCTCGCCCCGAGAATAAGGCAAGCGTCAACCCGTTGCGTGCGGTACAAGGATGCATAGTCATATACAGCCGTAGGATCCCGGAATAGCAGCAATAATCCGTAGCCCTTAGCGCGAACGGCTTCCCCGATTCCGCTCAGCAATTCGGAGAAATAATACGTGGAGAACAAATGGACTTTCGGCACGTACGGAAGCACGACGCCCAGATTGCCGCTTCTCCCTCGCGCGAAGCTGGAGGCAACGGCATTCAATTCATAGTTGAGCTGCTTTGCCGCTTCCAACACCCGCTCCCGCGTCGATTCCTTCATCGGGCCGATGCCGTTGAGTACCCGGGAGACGGTCGCTTCGGATACGCCGGCCAGCTTTGCCACTTCCTTGCGGTTCGTCAAATGGTTATTCATCCTTCTCTATTCCGAATAATGTACGCGTGTACATTATGTCACGGACACCCGAACGCGTCAAGCGGTATTCGTGCCGTAGCGCCGATTGCACGCGACGAAATCCGTATTGACCTCTATTTCCACAAATGTTACATTTTAACCACACTATTCTTATTTAAATACTATGAATTAAAATGGAGGTTTCGGAATGACTCACCATCGGCAAATCAAACTTTCCGCCTATTTGGTAGGAACGGGGATGCACGTGGCTTCCTGGCGGCTTCCGCAAGCGCAGTCTCACGCCAGCCACGACATCGACTTTTACAAGAAACTGGTTCAAACCGCCGAGCGGGGCAAGTTCGATATCGCCTTTCTGGCGGACAGCCTGGCCATCAACGAGCAATCCCATCCGAACATTCTCAACCGCTTCGAGCCGATTACCCTCATCTCGGCGTTGGCCGGAGCCTCCTCCAAGATCGGCTTGGTCGCTACCGCCTCTACCTCGTATATCGAACCGTTTAATCTGGCACGGTTATTCATGTCAGCCGATCATATCAGTAAAGGGAGAGTCGGATGGAACATCGTGACGACGAGAGATTTGTCCGGCAATACCGCCCGTAACTTCAACGCGGAGGAGCACCTCGACCACGGCTTCCGGTACGAGCGCGCGGAGGAATTTCTCGACGTCGTCAGGGGGTTATGGGACTCTTGGGAGGATGATGCTTTCGTTCAAAACAAAAACAGCGGGGAGTTCTTCGATCGGACCAAGCTGCACAGATTAAGCCACCAAGGCCGGTTTTTCTCCGTTGAAGGCCCTCTGAATATCGGACGTTCGCCGCAAGGACACCCCGTGCTCGTGCAAGCCGGCACGTCGGAATCCGGCCAAAACTTCTCCGCCAAGGTCGGAGAGGTTATTTTCTCCATCAAGTACAACCTCGAAGACGCGCAGGAGTTCTATCGCACCTATAAAAGCAAGGTCGCGTCGGTAGGCCGTAATCCCGATGAAGTTTACATTCTCCAAGGAATTTCCCCGATTATCGGACGTACGGAGGAGGAAGCGCAAGCGAAGCTGAAGCAGCTCGAATCTCTCATCACGGAAGAGACCGGCATCGGCTTCTTGTCCGATTACTTCAAGGGGGTCGATTTCACCGGCTTCACCTTGGATTCAAGATCGAAGGACGTAGGACTGGATCGTCTGGAAGAGACGAAATCGGACTACAAGAAGCACCAGCCCGTCATCGCCCGGGAAAATCCGAAGTTGCGGGAAGTGTATTCCTTGCTGACGGGTTCGTTCAGCGGCGATCATCTGGTCGGCACGCCGGAGAAGATCGCGGATACGCTGGAGCTCTGGTTCAACGAGAGAGCCGCGGACGGCTTCATGCTCATGTCCCCGATCTTGCCGGACGGATTGGAGGATTTCGTCAACGGGGTTGTCCCGCTTCTTCAGGAGAGAGGGCTGTTTCGTACCGAGTACGAAGGAAACACCTTACGAGAAAATATCGGACTGCCCGTGCCTTCCAATCGATTCGCTAGAGCGTACGAAACGAAATAAGGAATAGCAAGAGAACGAAATATCCTCCCGAACCGAACCTTTTCCCCTCCTCTGACCAATATAGGGCATAACCTATGAATGGGATCAGAGGGGGACTTTCCTATGAAAAAAGTTTTGATTTTGTTAGCTATGGCTTGGCTGCTCGTTTCTTGTTCCGCGAATTCGACGAATGCGGATTCTTCCCCGCTTGATTATATCGATCAAGTGAACAGCACCGACTTGACGGCGGAGCAGGGCGGAATCGCTTCGTTGGGGGGTTCGGAGGAGGAGCTCAAGAAGCAACGCGGGGAACCGAAAATGCGGATGGAGCCCGATAAAAGCACGGTTATTCTGGAGTACGAAGATTATCAATACAGCGTGATCGACGGCAAAGTCGCGGGCTATATGATCGTAAAGCCCGGCATTCCTACCGCCCGGCAAGTGCAAGTCGGCGATGCCGAGGCACGTATCGCGGAGATGTACGGCAAAGATTTCTTCAAGAGAAACCAAGGCGACATTGCGCTAATCGGGTATGTGGACAAGAACAATCGGAAGCTGATGGAGCTCTCGATCATTCAGGATAAAGTAGCAGCGATCGTCGTATCGGATCTCTCGGTATTCGTACCTTCCCAAGGTAAGTAAACGAGTTATGCCCAAAAACGTTTGACAGTAAATCCCTATTTTAATAAGATAATATGGAAAACAAGTAAAACAAAATGTTTTACTTGTTTTCCATTCTTCGATTGTGGGTGCTCCGATGAACAAAACTTTGAAAACGTTGATGTGGGTAACGGATATCGGCTTTGTCCTCTATTGGTCGATTACATGGCTCGGACTGATCCCTAAGGAATATTTGTACCAAGATTACGCCAACGAATTACTCGTCGCTTGGAACTTATCTTTTGTCCCTTTGGATTTGTTCATCTCCGCGACGGGCGCGGCGAGCCTCATCTTGCACAAACGCCAACATCCCGCATGGCTGCCGCTATGCATCTTATCTCTTAGCTTAACGTTTTGTTCCGGGCTTCAGGCTATCGCCTTCTGGGGCATTAGATTAGATTTCGATCCGACATGGTGGATTCCGAACCTATACTTGCTGATCTACCCGCTATTCTTCCTGCCCGCGCTAGCAAAACGGCAATACGCTTCGATCGGGAGGCCGGCATGAAGAACAGAATCGTTCAAGCGGCAACGAAGGAAATCGCGCAAAGAGGATTGAAATTTTCCATCCGGGACTTGGCGAATCGACTGGGGATCAGTACGAAAACGTTGTATCAACACTTCGCCTCGAAAGAGCTGATCGTCGCTTGCATCGTCGAACAAGCGGTATCTCAAATGAAAGAACGCGAACGGCTGTTGATGACCGCAGAGCTCCCCCTAACGGAAAAGCTCTATGACGCATTGGTTATCGTTCCGCAAGGCTTCGCCTTCAGCGACGTTCGCGTATTGAAGGAGCTGCAGAATACCTATCCCGAGCAGTGGGCCGTCATGGACGACTACTTGAACGAAGGCTGGGATAACATTCGACTGATGCTGCAAGCCGGCATGGACAACGGGGATTTGCGCGCCTTCGATATCGAAACCTTTATCCGCGTGTACGTAGGAGCGGTTTACCAATTGATGGATCGCGGCGCGGCAGAGGCCCGAATGCTTTCTCTGGAAGAAGCGCTCGCGCGAGTGGTCGATTTATTGCTTCGGGGCATCTTAGCACCGACGACATCTAAGGAGGTTCACCCATGAAGGCTTATTTGTTCTTGGCGGTCGCTATCGTGAGCGAAATATTCGGCACATCCTTGCTTAAAGCTTCCGCGGGCTTTACGAAGCTGTACCCTAGCATCGGTACGATAGCTTGCTTCGCGCTGGCATTCTATTCCTTGTCGCTGAGCCTTCAGCAAATCCCGCTCGGCGTGGCTTATGCGATATGGTCCGGGGTAGGAACGGCGTTGACTGCCGTCATCGGAATCGTCGTATGGAAAGAAACGGCCAGTCTGACGACTGCCGTTGGGATCGTGCTGATTATCGCCGGAGTCGTCGTCCTTAACCTCAAGGGCGCCGCGGCGCATTAACGGAGTTATGCCCGAGGAGCTTCCAATGGAGTCGCCACTTCGGAGAAAGCCTCGAATAACAATTCGTAAGAACGCAGCCTCTGAGCGGCGTTGCGAATCGTCGAGATAATGATAAATTCCTCCACGCCGTACTTCCGTTGCGCTTCAAGCAGTTGCGTTCGCACCTCGGACTTGGAGCCGTGAATGACGTACGCCAGCCGATCCTCGATCGCGAATTCCTCCTCCGCTTGCCTGCCGTATTCCTCGGCATGCTCCACGCTGCCGACCGTAATCGTCCTGCCGCTCTTCAGATGGATTCTCACGATCCGGTAATCATCCGCGATACGTTTCGCCTCTTCGCTCGTATCGGCCACAATGACGGGCACTCCCAGTATCGCTTCGGGCCGACTGCCGTCAACGGGCTTGAAACCGCCGCGATACGCTTCGAAAGCTTGAGCCGCCTCCGCCTCGTCGTTATTGATGAATTGGGCGAATACGTACGGCAGCCCTAACTCCCCGGCGGTCTCGGCACTGGATCGGCTTGCTCCGAGCATATAGATGTCAGCCGGAATAGCCGGAATCGGGCTTGCCTTTAACCCGGCCAATGCATGATCGGGACCTAAGGGCTTGCGCGTATAATGGATAAGCTCCGCGATTTTCTCCGGCAACGTCGCCGTATCGGTTTTACCCGCTTGCAGCGCCTTAATGGAATGCGGCAGCCCTCCGGGAGCGCGGCCGATGCCCAGGTCGACCCGGGAGGGGCTAAGCGATGCCAGTACGTTAAAGTTTTCGGCTACTTTATAGGGACTGTAATGCTGCAGCATGACCCCGCCCGATCCTACCCGAATCCGCTCCGTCTTGGCCAGCAGATGCGAGATCAGCACCTCCGGCGACGATCCCGCGACGAGATCGGAATCGTGGTGCTCCGACACCCAGAATCGGTGATAGCCCCATTGCTCCGCCTTTTGCGCCAGCTCGATCGTATGCCGGAATGCTTCCGTCGGACTCTCGTCCTTGTGGATCAACGTTTGATCCAGTATGCTCAGTCGAATTCCCATGTTCCCGCCCCCACCGTATGATTAAGCCAATCCGGCAACGATGCGATAGATGCCAAGATTGGTGAAAACTCGATTTCTTCGATTCCTCTGTAGCCCAGCCGGTTGATCAGAACCGAGTCCAGCCCGATCGCCCTGCTGCCGACCACGTCGTCGTAATAGTTATCGCCAACGTACAAGCCTTTGTCCGGCGTCACGCCCGCGATCAAGCAAGCATGCCGGAATATTTCCTGCGAAGGCTTCTCGAAGCCGACCTCCGACGAGATCACGATCGCGTCCAGCAGCCGCGTCAACCCGCAACGGTCAAGCAAGTCCCTGGCGCCGCCGTCCCAGTTACTGATCAAGCCGAGTCCGATCCCGTTTCGTTTCAAGCGTTCCAGCGTTTCGATAACGAACGGATACAACTCCCACCTATAGCCTTGGAGCCGCTCCAGCTCTTCCAACCTCGCATATTGCTCGTGCAGCTTAAAATCGACTTTCAACTCGTAATTCAACAAACCTAAGTACCACGGGAAAAACCTTTCTTGTTCGCGTCCGAGCACGCCTGGATAGTACCGCATGAAGTGTTTGTCGACTACATGATAAGCCAACTCGATTTCCTCGATCGTCCTATGAATGCCGTGTTCGAGCAGGAAAGCGCGATAGATTCGCTCTCGCGGTTTATAGACCAGCGTGTAGCCTAGATCGAACCAAATGAAGGATTTGCCCATCCTCGCTTACCGGGTGAGCAAACCGGCATCCAGCACGAACGGGGATCCCGTGACGTAACGGGCCCGATCGCTGCTCAGGAACAGCACCGCGTTCGCCACGTCTTCCGCCTCGATCCAAGGTACGGCTAACAGATTGCCCGCCGAACGCTCGGCGATCTCCGCCGCGGTCGTGCCTTCCAGCTCCGCCAGCCCGTCGTTCATCGGAGTATTCACGCCCGTCGGATGAAGGCTGACGACGCGAATCCGATAACGCGCCAGCTCGATCGCCCAAGATTTCGTCAAGCCCGCGAGCCCCCATTTGGAAGCCGTATAGTGAGACATCCGATGCAAGCCCCGTAACCCGGCGATCGAAGAATTGTTAATAATGACGCCGCAGCGAGCCTCGATCATGTGCGGGATGACCCTCCTGCCGACTAACCAAGCTCCCTTCAGGTTAATATCCAGAACGGAATCCCATTCCGATTCGGATAGCTCGTGCGATAGTCCGTAAGCGGCAATGCCGGCGTTATTGAACAGGACGTCGATCTTCCCGAACCGTTCGACCGTATCGGCTACCGCCTTCGAGACCGCCTCGTCGTCTCTCACGTCTCCGGCGAATAGGAGAGCGCGGCTTCCAAGCGCTTCGATCTCCGACTGCAGCGCAAGAAGCTCCTCCGTCGATCCGAACCGGTAGCTCGGGTAATCGATCTGCTTCGCGATATCGAATACCGCCACGTCCGCCCCTTCGCGGGCGAATGCCAGCGCCGTCGCTCTCCCTTGTCCATGCGCCGCCCCCGTTATGAAGACGACTTTGCCCGTAAATTCCTTCGACACGTCAACCGCTCCTTCAATCTAAGTTGAGAAATGAAGCAAATACTCGTCCAGCTCGATGCGAAGCGCGCTATTGAACACGTTCGTCGCGATCATCTGCCCGGCGAATGCCGTGAGCGCGACGATCTGCTCCGGAGAATAATATTGGCTCAAGTGCGCGAACAGCGCGTCCGGAACCTCGTTCGGACTTCTCGACAGGTGCCTGCCGTATTGCTCAAGCGCCTGTTCCTCGTCATCGAGAAAGAGCTCCTCGGGATCTTCTCCCCGATCGGTCAGAGCTTTGCGAAAGTAAATCGAACAGAGCAGGCAGTCGCCCTCCAGCGAGATCGCATAAGAGAACACGACGAACGCGCGGTGGCTGATGAATTCCAGCAATGCCGCACGAAGCTTATACCATTCTTCGTATACGCGATAAGAGGGAAGGTGATGGAGCAGCGTCTTTTTCATGTTCGTCACGATTCCCGAAGTCCGATATTGGCTTTCGTATTCCTTCTTAACCTCCGGCGAGGCCTGTTCGTATACGATCGGTTTGATAATGGCGCCCATAATCCGATCCTCCTTTCATATGGAAACGACTGAAGCGTCAAAGCCTCTAGGACTCTGACACTTCAGCCTTTGTTGCCTAACGGCGGTTAGTTGCCGTTGAAGTCCGGAATCGCTTCGAAGAAAGCGCGGTCGAGAAGCTCGGTCACGTCCGTGGAAGCATCGAGGATTCCTTGTTTTTTCTGCTCGTTAATGAAGAACTCGGCGCTCTTCTTGGCATTGACGACTCCCGGCTTCCAGTGGTACGAAGCAAGAAGCTTCTCGTTAGTAGCCGCATCTGCCGCTACGTATTTCTTGTCGGTTTCGATCTTGGCCGTTTCGGCCGTGTTCTGTCCTACCCACTCCGCCGATTTCAACAACGCGCGAGTGATCGCCGCCGCTTTTTCCGGATCGTCTTTCGTTACCGCGCCGCTGATTACGGAGTAGCAGCAGTAACCGGATTTGAACGGCTCGTCATGTCCGTTGCTCAGCAGGCGATTGTATTTACCCGTATCCAGCGCTTGCTGGGATGCCGGATCCCACGTAATGAACGCGTCGATCTCGCCTTTTTCCGCCGCGGTAGCCAGTTGCTGCGACGGATAAGCTCTCCAATCCACGTCCGTAGTCTCGATTCCGTTCTGCTTCAGAGTGATCGCCAGCGTAATTTGCGGACCGCCGCCGATCACGTCGACGCCGATTTTTTTGCCTTTCAGATCTTTGACCGAAGCGATTCCGCTATCCTTCAACGCGAGCAGTTGGATACAACCGGCGTGAAGTCCTCCGGTAATTTTAACGTCGAGCCCTTGCTCGATCGGCTTGAACCAAGCGAAGTTTCCGACGCTCGCGTCGACTTTGCCGGAGGAGATCCCGGATTTCAGCGTTTCGAAATCCATCTGGACGAGCTCGACGTCCAAGCCTTCTTCCTTGAAGAAGCCTTTCTCCACCGCGGTATAGATAGGAGCTTCGCATGTGCCTCCGGCGTACGCGAACGTCACCTTCTTAAGCTTCTTGCCGTCGCCGGAAACGTTTGTAGCCGAAGCATTCGCCGCCGGATTCGGGCTATCGCTGCTTGCGGAAGCCGGGCCCGCGCTGTTGTTATTGTTGTTTTTGCCGCAACCGCTAAGAACGGCGATGGCCATGGTCAGAGCAATGGCCGATAATACCCATTTGCGTTTGGCTAGATTGTTTTTCATAGCTTTCATGAATCCTCCCTAAGATTGGCTTGAGTGCTTTATCTAAACTCCGATAAGTACGGTTCCTCTTATCCGCTCCCCTCCTCTCGCCGGGCGCGGATTACGCTTGCGCCGCATTCGCCGTGCGGACCGCTTTCCGAATGGCTTGCTCCAGATCTTCGATGAGATCCTGGGCATCCTCGATTCCGATCGACAGCCGAATGAGATCCGGCCGCACCCCGGCCGCCAACTGCTCCTCCGGCGAGAGCTGCGCATGGGTCGTGCTGCCCGGGTGTATGACGAGCGACTTTGCGTCCGCCACGTTCGCCAGATGAGAGAACAGCTGCAGCTCGTCGATGAAACGGTTAGCCGTCTCCACGTCTCCCTTCAGGCCGAACGAGAAAATCGAACCCGGTCCTTTCGGAAAATATTTATCGGCCAACGCCTTGTACGGATTGCCTTCGAGCGTCGGATAGTTGACCCACGCCACGTCCGGATGCCGGCTTAAGTACTCGACGACCCGAGCCGTGTTGGACAAGTGTTTTTCCACTCTAAGCGATAACGTCTCCAAACCTTGCAGAAGCAGAAAGCTGTTGAATGGGCTGATCGAAGCCCCGATGTCTCTGAGATACTGGACGCGGACTTTGGTAATGAAAGCAAGCTCGCCGAACTTCTCCACGTACTTCAAGCCGTTGTAGCTTTTGTCCGGTTCCGTGAAGCCGGGAAACTTACCGTTGCTCCAATCGAACCTGCCCCCGTCGACGATCAGTCCTCCGATCGAATTGCCGTGGCCGCCGATGTACTTGGTCGCGGAATGGACCACGATGTCCGCTCCATGCTCGAACGGACGTATCAAGTATGGAGTGCCGAAAGTATTGTCTACAATAAGAGGGATACCGTTCTCGTGGGCAACATCCGCTATCGCTTCGATATCGAGAATGTTCAATCCCGGATTGCCTATAGACTCGATGAATATCGCTTTCGTTTTCCCGTTGATCGCTTTGCGAAAATGGTCGGGATCGTCGGGGTTGACGAACCGGGTCGTGATCCCAAGCTTCGGCAGCGTTACGTCGAACAGATTGTAAGTCCCTCCGTACAACGTGCTGGCCGATACGATTTCGTCGCCGGCTCCTGCCAGATTGAAGATCGAATACGTGACCGCCGCCGAACCGGATGCGACGGCAAGCGCGCCTACGCCGCCTTCCAACGCCGTAATGCGTTGCTCCAGCACGTCGTTGGTCGGATTGACGACCCGGGTGTACGTATTGCCCGGTTCTTCGAAGTTAATGACCGACCTGGCATGCTCCGTGTTCTTGAAGACGAACGAGGTCGTCTGATAGATTGGCACCGCGCGCGCTCCCGTTACCGGATCCGGCTGTTGACCCGCATGCACCTGCAGCGTATCGAACCTCCATTTCTTGGCTTCGGCGTGCGGATTCGAGGTCGTCCCTTGATCTCCCATGCGTTCATCTCCTCATCTTGGATAATAAAAAGAGACTGAGTTCCCTTGAGGGAATTCAGTCTCCAGATGTCTGGTCAACTTTGTCGCGCCCGATAATTCATAGTAATCTGGGCGGATTTATAAGATTATAATATCCCTTTGAAGAACTGATGTCAATTACATTTTTTTCAAATATTTATTTATATTGTCTCTTGCGGTTGACAATTCAAACGAACTGAAGTTAATTTATATAAAACAGGTAGGAATTGTAGGAATAATAGATACAGAAAGAAGGCTTCGTATGAAAAATTGGCGAAATTGGCTCATTCTAATCGCGGTCGCCTTATTGACGGGTTTAGTCCTTCTTCAGCAATTGAATGGCAACCGCAAGGGCGCTTCCGCGAATTCGGCGGCATTAATCGAGGCTGCGAATATCCCGGAAAAGCCGCAAATCGGCTTCACCGCCCCCTCCTTCTCGTTGACCGGCACGGACGGCAAAATTTACGATCTCAAGAAGTTGAGAGGCAAACCCGTCATCCTCAACTTTTGGGCTTCGTGGTGCGGTCCGTGCAAGGATGAAGCCCCGTCCTTCGTCAAACTAGACAAACAGTACGGAGACCGCCTGCAGATCATAGCAGTGAACCTGACCGCAACCGATAGCGTACAGTCCGCACGGGAATTCGCGCAAAATTACGGCTTCAAGTTCCCGGTCGTCTTCGATACCGACGGCCAAGTCGGGGCCAAGTACGAGATTCGCCCCATTCCGTCCACTATGTTCATCGATAGCGATGGAATCATAACGGACGGGGTGCTCGGAGCGCTTGCTTGGGACGACCTGAAATCCCGCTCCTTAGCCCTTCTTGAACCTGCCGAACCAGAAAATTAAAAATCCGAATGCTCCCGCCGCAAAGGCAACGCCGGCCGTCACTATCGCGGCTGTCCATACGCTCGATGCGGACTCGCCGCCCGAAGATTGTTCAACCGGCGCCGATACCGAAGCGGCGGCAGACGTTGCGACAATCTTGATCGGTTTGCCGTCGTCCGCGTCCACATAATGGCACGACGGCAACTCCGTTCCCCCCGATGAAGTCGCGACGAATGCTTGTTCATCCGCCGACGCGACGGCGACGCTAGCCGTTAAGCCGATTAACAGCAACAACGTCACGCTCGCTCTCCGTAACCTTCTCATCGAAACTCCTCCTCTTTTCTCCTCATCGCCTTTTACGTTATTGAATGCTGAATTCGAACGTTTTCATCTCGTGCACGCCTTCCGCCGTCGTGACATGGGCGAGCAAATAGTAATCCCCGACCTGCGAGAACTCTCCTTTGATGTAGTACAAGCCGTCGTCTACGCTTTTCGCGTTTAATTGCGCATGCTGGTCTTGGCCTTTAGGCCAAATCTCGAAAATGACCGACGCCCCGACGACGGGCTTGGACTTTTCCTTGATCTCAAGATTGAGCGAGGAACTTCCGGTAGCGCTTAGCTTGGCCGGCGCCGTCGTAAACCGAATATCCAACGTCCCCTCCGGACCGCCGGCCGCGGAGACGCTGCTTCCCCCGCCCGAACAGCCGGCCATGGCCAGAAAAGTCAGCAAAAGAACCGCAACGGCCGCCAGTCGAATCCGCTTGTTCGATCTCATCATTGCTCCATCCTTCTTTCCTCACACGATGTATTCCGGTTGCTCGATCTCAGGCACGAGCTGCAAAGTCTCCAATATTCGCGAACGGTACTCGAAAAACGCGGCACTATTGCGAATTCGCTGCCTTGGCAAATCGATTTTGATCACTTCTTTGATCTGCGCGGGCCGAGGCGTCATGACGACGACCCGGTCGCTCAAATACACCGCTTCGTCGATATCATGGGTAACGAATACCATCGTCGTTCCCCTCTCCCGCCAGATCCGGAGAATCTCCTCTTGCAGGTTCATCCTCGTAAAAGCGTCCAAAGCCCCGAGAGGTTCGTCCAGCAGCAGCACTTTCGGATGATTCACCAGCGCTCGCGCCAATGCGGCCCTTTGCGCCATCCCTCCGGACAATTGGTGAGGGTAAGCTTTCTCGAACCCTTTGAGACCGACCAGCTCGATGAATTTGTCGACCTCTTCCTTCTGCTCCTTCAATACTCCGCGAGCTTCCGGTCCGGTAGCTACGTTGTTCCAAATATTTTTCCACGGGAAAAGCGTCGGGTCTTGGAACACCAGTCCTCTGCTCGGATGGGCGTCTTGAATGGGCTCTCCGTCCAATCTGAGCTCTCCCGAGGTAGGCGAATCTATGCCGGCGATCAACCGGAGAAGCGTTGACTTCCCGCATCCGCTCGGACCGATCAAGGAAATGAATTCTCCCGGAGCGATATCCAATTCCACCTTGCCGAGAGCAACGACGGGTTGCCCTCCTTTGCCTTGATCCTCGAACACGCGGGACACTCCGCTAACGGAGATGCGCCCTCCCTCTTTAACCGAAGCCGCTACCATTTGATCAACCCTTTCTGCCAGATCAATACGCGATCGCGGATTTTGAACAGTACCGTAATGATCGTAGAGAATAATACCGCCATAATGAACAATGCCGCATAAACCTTGTAATACTCGGCCCAACCTTGCGCCCATGTAATGTAAAACCCAAGCCCGGCTTTGACCCCTATCATCTCGGCCACGATAAGCGTCACGAAAGAGGTGCCGAGTCCCATGAACAACCCGATGAACACAAGCGGAAAAGCAGCCGGCAATGCCACCTTCAGCACTAAATACCGTTCATTAGCGCCCAGCGTGCGCGCTACCTCGAAGAAGGATTTGTTCACCCCGGCAATGCCCGACCAGGTCATGACCGTGACGGGAAACCAAGTCCCGAGCGCGATGAGGAAAATACTTGCGGTGAAACTGCTAGGAAACACGATTAACACGACGGGAATCCAAGCGGTTGCCGGAATCGGCCCTATAAATCGGAGGAAAGGATTAATCCAGTATTGAAAGTGTTTGTACCACCCCATCAGAATTCCGGTCACGAGACCGAAGAAGGCTCCGATCAAATAACCGATAACCAATAGGCGCAAAGAGTACAGAATGCAGATGAGCAGCTTGTGCCTGTCGCTGATCAACGCATCCAATATTTTGACCTGCGAAGGAAAATAGGGTAACGGCAACGTGGCGGACTTCAACGTCAGAAGCTCCCAGCCCGCGAGCAGCAAGAAAACTAACGTTAGGATGCTGGAGAAATAATGAAGCGTTCGGTACGTTGATTTGCGGTACAGCGCCGTTAGCGTCCAAGCGGCGAAAACGGCAAGAAGCGCAGCCAGAACGATCGTGTAAGCCCGCTCCGATAGAACCGGCTGAACGCTCGGAACCAGCAAATGCAGCAGCAACGAGATCACGAGCGCCACGACGGGAAGCGTGATCTTGACCGCTCCGCGTAAAGGAATTTTTTCTTTGATACTGGCTTGAATGCCAATCTGTTCAGCAATCTCCAAGTCGGTTAGCCTCCTCGTCTTCCCGAAAATAAAGAAACCCCTCTCCGCTAGCGGGAGTAGGGGTCGCCGGAATTCCGGTAGACTTATTTATTATTCCGATCTAATTAGTCGGTATTATGGAATAAACTCTATCACGGAAACGAGGGACTGTCAACAACTGGAACTGGATGAAGCTTCTATAAACCATAATCGGCTAACATGAATCAGATGACTGGCGCCGATGAGCACGATTCCCGTTTCGGCGTCTCATTCGATTTAGCGTTGGTGGCCGGGTTGGCGGTCCGGTTGACGGTCGGGTTGGTGCGGGTGTCGGTGCGGGTGTCGGTGCGGGTGTCGGTGCGGGTGTCGGTGCGGGTGTCGGTGCGGGTGTCGGTGCGGGTGTCGGTGCGGGAGTTGGTGCGGGTGTCGGTGCGGGTGTCGGTGCGGGAGTCGATGCGGGAGTCGGTGCGGGTGTCGGTGCGGGTGTCGATGCGGGAGTTGGTGCGGGTGTCGGTGCGAAGCTATAAATTAGCGGCATACCGTGCCGTTATTTCCTGCCCAGGCAGCAATCTCCCCTTAATAACGGCACGCCGTGCCGTTATTCGCTGTCCCAGCAGCAACTCTTCCCGAATAGCGGCACCCCATGCCGTTATTCCTCTACCGCTCAACATTTCCCCCTTAATAACGGCACCCCGTGCCGTTATTCGCTGTCCCAGCAGCAACTCTTCCCGAATAGCGGCACCCCATGCCGTTATTCCTCTACCGCTCAACATTTCCCCCTTAATAACGGCACCCCGTGCCGTTATTCGCCGTCCCAGCAGCAACTCTTCCCGAATAGCGGCACCCCATGCCGTTATTCCTCTACCGCTCAACACCCCCCCATAATAGCGGCACCCCGCGCCGTTATTCCAGCCGCCGCTTCGACGCATATGGGAAAATCCGCAACGAGCGCAAAAGCAAAAGGCCGCCGAAATCTCGACGGCCTTCATTCCACCGGCTCTCTTACGGGGTCAACGCCTGATCCGGCGAAGAAATGACCTGATCGATGATCCCGTATTCAAGTGCCTCTTGCGCGGTCATAAAATAATCGCGATCCATGTCTTTCTCCACCCTTTCCAGAGGTTGGCCCGTTCGATCGGAGGCGATTCGGTTCAATTTATCGCGGGTTTGCAGAATTCGCTTGGCGCTGATCGCGATGTCGCTTGCCTGCCCTTGCGCGCCGCCATGCGGTTGGTGAATCATGATCTCGCTATTCGGCAAGGCGAAACGTTTGCCCTTAGCTCCGGCGAGCAGCAGGATCGCTCCGAATGAAGCGGCCATTCCCATGCATATCGTATGCACCTGAGGTTTAATGAACTGCATCGTATCGTAGATGGCGAACCCCGCCGAAGTCGATCCTCCCGGAGAATTGATATACAGGCTAATTTCCTTCTCCGGATCTTCGGCCGCCAAGAACAGCAATTGCGCGATGATGCTGTTCGCGATTTGATCGTCGATCGCCGCCCCCAGAAACACGATTCGGTCCTTCAGCAACCGCGAGTAAATATCATAGGACCTCTCGCCGCGATTCGTCTGCTCGACCACGTATGGAACGTAACTTGTCATTTGCGTACCTCCGCTTCCCTGATTGATGTTCGCTTGCCACAAGTAAACGAACGTAGGACTGCGAAGGATACGGAGGTTAAGCTATAATGGAGAAAAATAAAAAGTCGCTAACGAATTTTAGGATTCGCGTATCTTTTTCTACACTTCGTTCGTTTACTAAAGCAAAGATCTACGGCTACGCCGTAACCTGAACTTGAACCTGAACGCCAATAGGCAAGAAGGAGAAATGCGGAATGAACTTGATTGGTCTCGGCACGATTGCCGCGCAAGCGCCTGCAAACGACGATGAGCAATTGCGCGCTACGTTGAATCGATACTGTCTTTCCCTTACCGGATCTCCTTGGGATGCGGAAGATCTAGCCCAGGATACTTGGGTTAAGGCGCTTGAAGCGTCCAAACAAACGGGACATCGAAATCCGGAGGCTTTGTTGCTGAGGATCGCAAAAAATACGTGGATCGACCAAGCAAGGAGGAAAACCGTGCTTGCCCGCATATTAAATAAGGAGCGAACGATGGTGGCCACGCCCGAGAATGGCCTAATTGAAATAGAGATCGCGTTCCATGCATTGACGAGGCATTTACCGCCGTTGCAAAGAACCGTCTTCTTGTTAAGGAACGTATTCGAGTATTCCATTGCCGAAACGGCCCAACTGCTCCAAACAACGGAGGGCGCGGTCAAAGCAGCGCTTCATCGCGCAAGAAAGTCTTTAGGCGCCGTTCGCGCCGATCTAGCAAACGAGACTCTTCCGCATCCGTCCGAAGAGCATTTAAAAGATTATCTCCGATCGCTTGCTTCGGCCTATCGGTTGGGCGACATTCCGGCGATCGTCGAGCTCGCCATGCGCGATATCGCCGAACCGGCCGCGGCTATCGGAATTTTGCAGACAAGAATTATGGGCGGGAACCGCATTGCCGCGCCATCCCCATTCCCATCCGCGATCGAGTTCCGCTCTTACCAACAGGTTCGCATGATGATGACGGCTTGACGGCTTGACGGCTTGGCCTATACTACTTCAACCTGCCGAAGAGAGATCGGTACCGCCCGCCGCGGCGTCTCCCTCTTCTTCGGCAACTCCGGTCGAATACACGATAATCCGTCGCGCTACGGCGGCTCCGCCGTTATCCTCGGTGATCTCCGATGCGTTAATGCTGTTTGGCAATTCGGAATGAGCCGGCACAGGCGCTTTATCCGCGCTCCAGATTACGAAAGCCAGCCAAATTCCGGCTAGGATTAAGATAGCCGCGCCGGCAATGAAATCCTTCAAGCCGTTCTCCTGAACATTGGTCTTTTTATTCAATCCAAACCTCTCCTCTTCGTCTACGCGTTCACCATTTCGATTTCATCAACAGTGTATACGAAGAAGAGTTTTCCCGTTAGTGACCGGAGCCATATGTTACTAGTCATTTCGGTCATGAGTTTATATCGCTTTAGCCGCCCACAACCCCGCGTTCAGAATGAGCTTCCGGTAACCTTCGACCTTAAACGCGGACAATTGATGCCCCGGCATTAAATAGACGACTCTCCCCAGCCCGAATTCATGCGTCCACGCCGCGGGCCACATTTCCCCGTCATGCTCGTATTCGGCAAGGATCGTCTTCCGAATAAACGGGTCGAACTCGAACCGGTAAGGCTCATCGTCGACGACGAACGGTTCGACCCGATCCATGATCCGATGATGAGGCTCGCGAATTCGGATCGGCAACGAAGTAAATTCGGGATGGCTCATGAACTTCCCGCCGATCATCGCCGCGAGTTCTTGATTTCTTTGCAACGAGATGCCGTTGTGGATCGCCAGCAGTCCGCCGCCGCGCGCAACGAACGAGAGCAGCGCTGCCGTGCGGGCGGGAGACAGCTTCTCTTCGAGAAATTCCGTGTAGGAGATGAACAGCCGGTAAGGCGCTAAATATTCTTCATTCAACATTCCGTAATCGCCCGTGCTCCGGACGTCTATTTTACCTTGAAAAATTTGCTCGATCTCCTTGTCGACGCCTTCGAAAGGATGATAGATGGCATCCGAGTAGTTTCCTAAGGCTAGCGCTTGAATAGTCGTCATGGCTTCTTGTCTCCTTCCGTATTGCTTGCTCTATCATTGTACCACCTCGCTCCGGCCGAATCCTCTCGTTATTCGAATAGGATAAGAGGTATAATGAATGAGCAAGGCCTCGATGAACGAATTCGTTTGGCAACGCGGTCAACCTACCCTTATCTACATCCGAGAGGAGTTCGAACAACTTGAAATATTCCTTATGCATAGGCGCTTACCCGGGCAAGGACGAGGTCTATCATCTAGAGAAAGTCAAAGAACACGGTTTCCACGGACTCGAATACTATGCTTGGTGGGAACTGCCCGATCTGAAAAATACGGCAAGAGAGCAAGAACGAATCGGCGTCGGCATTAGCGCGACCTGCACCAAGTTCATCAGCCTCGTCGACGAATCGCTGAGAGACGCTTACATAGAAGGCGTTCGCCAAACGATCGAAGCGTGTAAAATATTGAACGTCCGCTCCGTCATCTCCCAGACGGGAAACGTACTCGAAGGAATCCCTCGGGATACGCAACGCCAGGCGATGGTAGAGACGTTAAAGCGTTGCGCGCCTCTCTTCGAAGAAGCCGGCATCGTGCTGGAGCTCGAACCGTTGAACGGACTCGTCGACCATCATGGGCATTTCTTGCAACGATCGGACGAATCCGTCGACGTGATCGACCAAGTCGACAGCCCGAACGTCAAGCTCGTCTTCGACGTCTATCATCAACAGATTACCGAAGGCAACGTGATCCGCAACGCGGTCGGGTACAAAGACCGGATCAACCACTACCACATCGCGGACAACCCCGGGCGCAAGCAACCGGGCACCGGCGAGCTTAACTACGTCAACATTTTACGCTCGATCAGAGACAGCGGATTTGCCGGTTTCGTCGGCTTGGAATGCGGCTTTACGATCGATACGGACTTAGCGGTCCGACAGTTCAAAGACGAAATCCTGTCGAAAGTAATCTAAGATTAGTTCTGAAACGCCGATCTCTCTTGTCATTTGAGAGCAATCGGCGTTTTTTTAACGGTAAAATAAGTAAATAACGCCACTGCTTGATCTGGGGAAACATATGGATTTCGATATAATAATAGGGAAAATACATATTTTAACCGGAGGATCCAATGACAACTATGAAGCATCGTTACCCCCCTCTCGCCTTGACTCTGCGAATCTTGCTCATCCTATCGGTGTTCTCCGCGATCCTAACTCCCCGTACCGATGCGGCGACGAACCCTTCGTCAAACGGATCATTCCAAGCCCTAAGCAACTTGCCTTCCGCGTTGTCCGCTCTTTACGATCCGATTCCTTTATCGGGAAATCGCGTATTGTTTCTGTCCGCCCAAAACTTATTCACTTATGACGCCAATAACAACCGTTGGACGACGATGAAAATTTCAGGGATCGCGAAAGCGTCCGCCATTGCGAAAATAAACGACGACAAAGTGATGTTGATCGGCGGTCTGGATGCAAACGGCATTACCTACAAACAGAACGTCATATTCGATCTTCGCACCCAGAAGGCCACGCCGGCAGCCGAATTGCCCGGGGCCATGGCCGGTTACGTTAACATGGACGCGGCATCGCTGCCAAACGGCAAAATCCTTGTCATCGGTTATTTCAACGTCAACGCGATTAATGAAAATTTCGTTTATTTGTACGACCCTTCGACAGAAGAATGGACGGAGCCGGCCGCATTGGCTTATGTAGGCAGTACGCTAACCGTCAACAAGCAAGGCGATGTCCTGAACACCGGCAGCAAAGCCGGGGAGTTCTTCTCGCACGGCCAATTGTATCGGGCAAAGAACGATCAATTCTCTACTACGAGCATGATGCCTTCTCCGATATCCTATCCTAGCGTTGTCGCCATGAACGACGGAAACTTCCTTCATGCCGGGGGTTCTGATGGCGGAAATACAACCATACACCCTACCAGTAAGGCATTTATTTTCCAAGTGGACAACAACTATTGGCAATCGATCAGCCCGATGAAGACGGCAAGATATTTCTCCGCCGCGGCAAGTTTACCTAACGGAAAAGTGCTCGTCGCAGGAGGCAAAGGATCGGATCATAAATGGATCAACGCTACGGAAGTTTACGATCCCTCCACCGATCAATGGTCTCCGGGCCCGGCCATGAATTATCAGTACGGCAGTTTGGTTTCCATCCCCCTCGACAACGGCAACACGCTGTTCATGGGCAGCTTGGACGGGAAACTCCGGGCGGAATTATTAGTATGGGACGACAAACTTCCGGTCGATAAGCCAGGGGAAGCTTCCTCTGCAAGCGGGAAGAAGCTTTCCGGCAAAGAGGTAGGTTACAAAACGTTGTTCCGCGAAGGGGAATGGACCTATAAAACGGTGTACACGCTGGAATCCGCGGCCGATTTCCGATTCGGCGAGAACGGGATCTCGTACACCCGCAAATATCTGGTCCGAGAGCAAGCCGGGAAAGCCAGGGAAATCGTCTTGGACGGAAACTTTCAATTTCTGCTGAACAAGGACGGTATCCTCTACTATCTCGAGAATTCTTATTTGAAGAAACTTCAGCTCGACGGAAACAATCCATACGGAGAATTCGTACGTTTCGCCGACGATATTTATCGCAAACTGCAGTTCTCCGAAACCTCGCATATGCTTGCCAAGTATGCAGGCCAAACGGCTAGCTTCGGAATGACCGACTTTGACGGCACCTACGTTTATTCGTGGTACACGATCCCTAGCGGATTCGGGAACAAAGGTTACCCTATCCGTTACAAATACGATGGCAGCGAATTGGAAAAGCTCAGCACGATCCCCGGCCAGGGGAGATTGAACAAGGCGGACCGATTGCAACTGGCGGGCGATTATCTCGTATACACCAGGGTTCCAAGCTCGATGAATTATAACGATGCCGCCGAAGCGAAAAAGGTAACGATCCACTCGGTCAAAAAGGACGGAAGCGCGGAGAAAGACATTGCCGTTGCGGCAAGCTTCGACGTCTACCGGGGCAAAGTGTATTACGGCGATATGGGTCAGAAGCCCGTCAACGGCCAATACGGATATAAGATTTATTCCGTTAACCCGGACGGCACCGACAAGAAGCTGTTAAGCAGCGAAGGGCAGAGCAGCGACTTGTATTTCAACGGCGACCGGATCATCTTCCAGAATAATAAAGGTGATAAGATCTTCCAGATGAATCTGGACGGATCCAACCAGCAAATCATTAGGCAGGGAACCGCGAAAACGAGCTATCGGTTGCAAAAAGCAAGCGCGAAGTCCATCGTCTATCACAAGTCCCAGAACGGGAAGTGGGTAGGCAACTACCAGCTTAACTTGGAAACGATGAAGGAAACGCTAGTCCAAGCGCCTCCGAAGTAAACATTAACGGGAAGCCCTCATGAATCGAGAGGCTTCCCGTTAATTGTTTCTATGCTCTAAACAGGCCATACCCGTTAAGAGGAACGATCGGATTGCCGTCGACGGTCAAGCCGTCCGACTTGCCTCGCAGGGCGACGTCGACGAGCCACTTCGTGAATGGAGCAACGTTCATGGCCTCCATCTCTTCCATACCGAAGAAGCCAGCGGCATCGACCTCGACTCCGTCGGGAGTCGGTTCTCCGCCGACGTAATCCATCTCGAACGCGACATACAAATTGTGAATGCTCCTCGGCTGATCCCGAAGCGCGACGATTCCCTTTATTGTGGATTCGACTCCGCACTCTTCCCTGACTTCGCGGACGATCGTCTCTTCTATCGGCTCCAATTGCTCGATATAGCCCCCGGGATTCGTCCAGTACCCTTTGCCCGGATCCTGCGCTCTGCGCACGAGCAACATCTTGTCCTCCTTAACGACAAGAGCTCCTACGCCAATACTATAGTTTCCCCAATGAACGAAGCTGCACTTCGTGCATGCTCTTCTTAAAGTACCGTCCACCTCGCGCGTTTCCATCCCGGCCCCGCACGACGAACAAAACTTCACTTCCATTACTGTCACCTGCTCCGAATGTTGTGTTCCCTACATGCGAATCTACTGCCTGAACTCATTATATCTCATCCCGGTATACGGCAAAAAGCACGCCGCAAGCAACGGAACGCCATTGCCGGGCATGCTTCTATACCTACTCTATATTCTCTATCCAAAATTACAGCCTGATCTCGCGCCCGAGCTCGGCGGATTCGTAGATCGCGGACAGGATCTTGATCATGTCTACGCCATGGTCCGGCGTAATGATCGGCGTCTCCCGGCCGAGTACGCATCCGATGAAATGTTGAATGTTCGCGGTGTGCTGCGGGATAGCCGCTTCCGGGAAGATCGGCTGTTGGTCGACCAGTACGCCCGAGTTCTCGGTAAACAGCCGAAGCTTATCGTTGACGAGGCTGAACCCGCCCTCCGTGCCTCTCCATTCCAAGAACTTCTTCTCTTCTTCGATGTTGGAAGCCCAGCTGAATTCGATCTGCAGCGATGCGCCGTTGTCGAAGCGGATAAACCCTGCCGCCAGATCTTCGACGTCGAACGTCCCGGCGGGAATTTTACCGTCGGCGTCCGGACGGTCGGCGAACTTGCGGTAAGTCGAGCCCGACACCGTAACCGGCTTCGGATTGCCGCTCAGCCACATCGCCATGTCGATCATGTGCACGCCAAGATCGATCAACGGCCCGCCGCCGGACAGCTCCTTCGTCGTAAACCAGCCGCCGCGCCCCGGAATGCCCCGGCGACGAATCCAACCGCAACGTCCCATGTAAAGGTCGCCCAACTGGCCTTGTTCGATAATCCGTTTAGCGAATTTAGCTTCCTCGCTGAAGCGGTTGTTGCGCATCGTCATGAGCAGCTTGCCCGAGCCGCGCGCTACGTCGGCCATCTTCTGCGCCTCGACCGGATTTACGGCGTCCGGCTTCTCGCAGAATACGTGTTTCCCTTTCTGCAAAGCGGCGATGGCAATCTCCGAGTGGTACAAATTCGGAGTGCTGATCCCGACGATATCGATCGACGGATCGGCGATCAACTCGCGGTAATCGTCATACACTTTCGCATCCGGAAAGTCTTTGGCCGCTGCTTCCGCGGAAGCGCGGAAGGCATCGCAGAACGCCACGATTTCGACTTCCTTGGACGATAGCCAACCCGGCAGATGAGCCCATTTGAATATCCCGCCCGTACCGATAACCCCTACTTTTAGCGTCATTGGTTTTTCTCCTTAATCGTCTCGAGAGGTTGAGCGTTGCCGTAACGCGGATATTCGCGATCAACCGGCGCGGCCCATCTCACGGCGTTGGAGATGACTTTGCGGACTTGCGGATTGTAGTAGGTCGGATAAGTCTCGTGTCCAGGACGGAAATAGAAAATCTTGCCCATGCCGCGCGTATAGCAGCACCCGCTGCGGAATACTTCGCCGCCTTCGAACCAGCTAACCATTACCAGTTCATCCGGTTGCGGAATGTCGAAGTGTTCGCCGTACATTTCTTCCTTCGGAAGCTCGATATATTCGCCAATGCCGTCCGCGATCGGATGTCCCGGATTAACGACCCAGATGCGTTCCTTCTCGTCCGCCTCGCGCCACTTCAGATCGCAGGACTGCCCATCAGCTTTTTGAAAATTTTCGAAAAATGAACCCGAATGAAGCACGATCAGCCCCATGCCTTGCAATACGCGCTGGTACACTTTCTCGACGATCTCGTCCTTAACGTCTCCATGCGCCATGTGCCCCCACCAGATAAGGACATCCGTTCCGTTCAATACTTCTTCGGTGAGGCCGTGCTCACGCTGATCCAGAGTTGCCGTTTGAATTTTGCCGGTCACGTCCAGCCCTTCGGCGATCGCCGCATGCATTCCTTGAGGATAGACGGCGGCTACTTTCTCGTTTGATTTTTCATGACGATATTCGTTCCATACGGTTACGTTGATAGATTGGCTCATCGTTAAAAAACGCTCCTTTGATAGGGTTGTTTCTGAATGTTGATTTCTTCTTCATTTTATTCGAGGATGCGCTTGCAATCGATTGCGTTTTCGACTCATTTTTTACGCTATTCTGTCATTGTCTATGTACAAAAAGACGTATGTGTTATGATATCGTTACGCGATCCTGTCGCAACCCTATGTATAAGGAGCTCGATTATGTATCCTGAGATGCGCCATGAGCAAGTCGTATACCAGAATCCTTTTCTCGCGATGCGGATCTGGCAGATCGACTCCGAAGATCTTACTCCGGAAGCGATTCGTCTATGGAAAGAGCAGGATTGGAAGCAAAAGAAATTCTCCGATTGGCACTGGCACTACCACGAAGAAGTAGAGCTGCTCCTTATTCTCAAGGGGGAGCTTACGGCATTCGTCAGAGAGGAACAACTCGTGCTGCGCAAAGGGGACGTCGCCCTGTTCGGATCGTCCGAGCCTCATATGACGATGCATACGAAGGACGGCAACCTGAGCTATATCGTATTCCAGATCGATCTGCGCAAATATTGGGATCTGAGCACGCTGAACAGCATGCAGCATTTCTCCGAAGTCATCCGGCCGCTTAGCTCGCTTAATTATATTTACCGGGACAATCGGGACGCACGATCCCAAACCGCCGCCTTGATTCGAGAGATATACAAGGAAATGAACGAAACGCAGATCGGATACGAGCTCGCCGTCTCCGCCCGGATCAAGAACATCCTATTGCTGCTTCTCCGCTATGATACCCAATTGAAACTCAACTATAACGACAACCGATTGCTCGGCAGGCTCCAGCCCGCCGTCGATTACGTCGAACAGAACCTGAGCGAGAAATTATCCGTATCGGAGATAAGCAGTCTCGTGAACATGAGCTATACGCATTTCATCAAGACGTTCAAGAAAGCGGTCGGAATGTCGTTCACCGATTTCGTCGTCTACAAACGGATCAAGAAGGCCGAGCAGCAATTGCTCACCAACGACGACTTGAGCATAGCGGAAGTGGCCGAGTCGGTAGGCATCTCCAACATCGGCCACTTCTACGATATGTTCCGCCGCTATAACGACTGTTCGCCAAAGCAATTCAAAGATCGGCTGCGGGTGCCGATCGTGAACGCCGAAGCCGAGGCCTAATGGCGCCGGCCGGCTTAAGCTTCAACGGCATCCGCGATCAGCCGGGTTACTTCGGCGGAATATTCGCCGCGTTGCTCCTCCGACCAGCCCGCCCGTTCCGCCATGGCGGCAATGACGTTGTCGCCCCACTTGCGGACGGAGTCGATGTCGAAGAACATCCAACCGCTTCGGCGAACGAGGAAGTCCTGCGGCTTAACCGCCATTTCCTCGTCCATCGCATACCGCAGTTCCGCCGCGATCGATAAAGGCAAGCCATTCCGCTCCGCCCATTGCAATTCCCTCTCGTCATCCATTAACGCGAATAACGAATCAACGTTAGAGCCGTAGAACTTTGCCATCGCTTCGGCATCCGCAGCCGGAAAACCTTTCATGATCCCCGCTTGTTTTTTGCCCGCGACGAAACGGCTATAATTGTCCGACCCGCCGACATCGCCGCCCGAGATCGGCATATCCTTCGTGCAACAAGCTCCCACGCCGGATTTAGCCCCTTCTTCAGCTAACCGTTTCACTACGTCGTCCACGATGGACTCCGCCATTTTCCGGTATCCGGTCAGCTTACCGCCCGCGATCGAGATTAAGCCGGAAGGAGCGTGGAATATTTCGTCTCGCCGCGAAATTTCCGAAGGGTCTTTGCCCTCTTGGTGGATGAGCGGCCGCAAGCCTGCCCAACTGGATTCAATGTCGGAATCCGCGAGTTTAAGCTTCGGAAACATAAAGTTCGCCGCTTTAAGCAAGTATGCCCTGTCTTCCTTCGTCACCCTAGGGCGATCGATCTCGCCTTGATAATTCGTATCCGTCGTCCCGAAATACGCCTTGCCCGCGCGAGGAATCGCGAACACCATCCGACCGTCCGGCGTATCGAAGTACACGGCTTGCCGAAGCGGAAACCGGGATTGGTCGAAGACGAGATGGACTCCCTTCGTTAAGCGCAGCGTTTTACCGGACTTCGACCCATCGAGGTCGCGAAGCTCATCCACCCAAGGACCCGTTGCGTTCACCACTTTAGTCGCCGTAATCGCATACTTTTTACCGTCGATCACGTCGCGAACCATTGCCCCCGTCAAATGCCCGTTCTTGTCGTATTTCAACGAGTCTACCCGGGCGTAGTTAACCGCGAGCGCGCCGAATTCCCGTGCTTTTTTCATTACTTCGATAGTCAATCGCGCATCGTCGGTACGATATTCCACGTAATACCCGCCGCCCTTTAACCCTTCTTTCTTCAGCAACGGCTCTCTCTTATGCGTCTCGCCGGCGCTTAACATGGAACGGCGTTCGCTTTTCTTAACGCCTGCCAGAAAGTCATAAACGCGAAGTCCGATCGACGTTGAAAACTTGCCGAACGTCCCTCCCGCATATAGCGGGAGCAGCATCCATTCCGGCGTCGTGACATGCGGACCGTTCTCGTATACGATCGCCCGTTCCTTGCCTACTTCGGCGACGACGCCGATCTCGAATTGCTTCAAGTAACGCAAACCGCCATGCACGAGCTTCGTCGAACGGCTCGACGTCCCCGCCGCGAAATCCTGCATTTCGACCAGCGCTACGCGCAGCCCCCGGCTTGCCGCGTCCAGAGCGATGCCGGCGCCGGTAATCCCTCCGCCGATGACGAGCAAATCCACTTGATGATCGCGCATATCCTCTAATATTTCATGTCGTTTCGAAGCCGACAAGCTTGTCGTTTTGTTTATAGCCATATCTATCTCTCCCTTTTCGTAGGTCAAAATAGAAAAACCACGCTAACCATCTCCGGGGGCATCCTACGTGCGCCCCGGAAACCATTATCGTGGTTTCTCCATGAACTCCAACCGATATTAACTTACGCCAATCATAGCACCGTTACTCCGCGAACGCAATGGCCGCTTTTACCGCGCGTCCCCAGCCCGCGTACAGCCGCTGTCTTTCCTCGGCTTCCATGCGCGGCTGGAATTCGCGCTCCACTTGTTTAAGGCAACGGATTTGCTCGCGGTTATCCCAATATCCGACGGCCAATCCCGCCAAGTACGCCGCCCCTAATGCCGTCGATTCGTTCACGACCGGCCTGACGACGGGAACGCCCAGCATATCGCTCTGGAACTGCATGAGGAAATCGTTCCTGACCGCTCCGCCGTCTACGGCCAGCTCGGACAAAGTAATTCCCGAATCCCGCTCCATCGCCTTCAGCACGTCTTTGGCTTGATAAGCAAGCGATTCCAACGTCGCCCTTACGAAATGCTCCTTGGACGACCCCCTCGTCAATCCGAATACCGCCCCGCGTACATCGCTATTCCAATAAGGAGTACCTAACCCGACGAAAGCCGGCACCACGTATACGCCTTCCGAAGAACCCGCCGCTTCCGCAAGACGCTGGCTGTCCGCCGCATTCTCGATGAAGCCCAAGCCGTCCCTTAGCCATTGGATCGCAGCACCCGCAACGAATACGCTTCCTTCAAGCGCATATTCGACCTTGCCTTCTACTTCCCAAGCAATCGTCGTCAACAAGCCGGATGGAGAGTGGATGGCCTCCGTCCCGGTATTCATGAGCATGAAGCAACCCGTTCCGTAAGTATTCTTGACGCTGCCGGGATCGTAACAGCCTTGACCGAACAATGCCGCTTGCTGATCCCCCGCCGCTCCGGCAATCGGAATCGCGCGTCCGAATAATCCGGCATCGGTATCCCCGTATACTTCCGAGGAGGAACGCACCTCCGGCAGCATCGACTTCGGAATGTTAAGGATGTCCAGCAACTCTTGATCCCATTGTCTTTCGTAAATATTGAACAGCAGCGTACGGGAAGCATTCGAGACATCCGTCACATGAACGCGTCCGCCCGTCAGCTTCCAGATGAGCCAGCTATCGATCGTACCGAAGAGCAATTCCCCGCGTTCAGCCCGCTCCCGCGCTCCATTTACCGTGTCCAATATCCATGCGATCTTCGTTCCGGAGAAATAAGCGTCGACCTTCAAGCCCGTCTTCCGCTGAATGAGGCGTTCGTGGCCTTCATGTTTCAGCCGTTCGCAGATGCCCGTCGTCTGGCGGGATTGCCAGACGATCGCAGGATATACGGGTGCCCCTGTCGCCCGATCCCACACGACCGCCGTCTCTCGCTGATTCGTTATGCCGATCCCGACGATGCTCTCCGCTCCGATATTCGCCTTGGCCAGCAAATCCCGAATAACCTCGACCGCCGATAACCAGATCCGTTCCGCATCTCCTTCCACCCAACCCGGGTGCGGATATTGCAGCCCGATTTCCTGCTGCTCCATCGCGTCGATGCAGCCTTGCTCGTTTACCAATAAAGCCCTCGTGCTCGTCGTTCCTTGATCCAAAGCAAGCATATAGCGTTTCATCCCGTATCCTCCTAAATCCCTTTTACCGTCCGGTTTCTTCCGCCTGGTTCTCCCGTTTGTTTACGCTTTCCACAATTCCCGCCTTGAAGTCGTAATCGCCGTCGCCCCTGCTTCCAAGGCTATTCGAACATCCTCTTCCGTACGGATGAGCCCGCCCGCGATGACGGGTATGCCGGTCCTGTCCATCACTTCCCGGATCATGCTCGGGATGACGCCGGGCAACACTTCGATGTAGTCCGGCTTCGTCTTCTCCAATAGCGCATAGCTTTTCTCAAGCGCTCCCGTATCGATCAGGAACAACCTTTGAATCGCGATAAGTTTGTTTTGCTTCGTCTTCTGAACGACGCTGGCGCGAGTAGAAATCAAGCCCGAAGGCCTGACATGCTGGCAAAGATACTCGGCCGCGTATTCGTCGTTCTTCAACCCGTCTATCAGATCCGCGTGCAGCAGCACTTTTTTGCCGTGTCGTTCCGCCAGCTCGACCAAAGCTCTTAATTGGCCTAGATGTCCGCCCAGCAACACCAAATACGGATACGGAGTCGACAGCGCGGATTCTAATTCCCTGGCCGTCTTCACGGCTGGCCATACGTTATGGTTTATGATCAAGATACAACCTCCGCAATGCTTAAATGTATTACGAAAAAGACCCGCATCACAAATGCCCCTCCTATTCGGACAAGCAAATGAAGTGGATCTCCGTTTCTCCATCACGTTATTAACTTGGCTTAATTATAGTCTCGATTCGAAACGATCGTCAACCTCCGGCCCATCGGACTAGACACGGAACCGGTAACCCGCGCCCCAGATCGTCTCGATGTATTGGGGGTTGGACGGGTCGGCCTCGATTTTCTCGCGCAGCTTGCTGATATGTACCGTGACGGTGGCGATCTCGCCCATCGCCTCCATGCCCCATATCTGGTCGAACAGCTGGTCTTTGCTGAACACCCGGTTCGGGTTCGTCGCCAGGCAGCATAACAAGTCGAATTCTTTGGTCGTAAACGCGACTTCCTTCTCGTTCACGAATACGCGGCGCGCGTCTTATCTATCGATAAGCCGCGGATGTGGATTTCGTCGTTGCGGGCTTCCCTTCGTCCGCTGAGCCGTTCATAGCGGGACAGATGCGCCTTCACCCGGGCAACGAGCTCTCCCGGGCTGAACGGCTTAATCATGTAATCGTCCGCGCCAAGGCCAAGGCCGCGGATCTTATCGATGTCTTCTTTCTTCGCCGACACCATAATAATCGGAATGTCCTTCTCGCTTCGGATTCTCCGGCACACTTCGAAGCCGTCTACCTTAGGCAGCATGAGATCAAGAATAATGAGATCGTAATCCGATCGGAGAGCGCGCTGCAGCCCCTTCTCCCCGCAGTTCTCGATATCTACGGCGAAGCCGTTGATCTCCAAGTAGTCCCGCTCCAGCTCCGCTATGCTCTGTTCGTCTTCAATAATCAACACCGTGCTCATGCTTATCCCCTTCCCTCTCGCGCTTACTCCACAACGGGATACTTATGCATACCGTCGTCCCTTTGCCCGCTTCGCTGTCCGCCCAGATCCGGCCGCCATGCTCCTCGACGATCTGTCTCGCGATCGACAGTCCGAGACCGCTCCCTCCGGTAGAGGAGTTCCGCGAAGGATCCGCCCGATAGAAGCGGTCGAAAATGTGCGGCAGCGCCGCCGCTTCTATTCCCTGACCGTTATCGCTTATGCGGATCAGAGCCTTTCCTTCTTGCACGGAGACGTTCATCCCCACTTTGCCGTCCGCTTTGTCCATGTATTTCATCGCGTTTTCCAATATATTCATGAGTACGCGCTTCAGCTTCTCGCGATCCGCCTGAATGAGGACCGCGGTCTCCGGCAGATCGTTCAGCTCCAGCTTAATACCCCTTTTTTCCATATCCACAACCAGCTCATGCGCGCAGTCGCGCAAGTATTCGCCTAGATCCACCCGCTCGAAATGAAATGGCAATCTCCCCAATTCGAGCTTCGAGATAAGGAAAAGTTCTTCGATCATCCGGTCCATATCGACCGCTTTGGAATAGATCGTTCTAACGTACTTATCCAGCTTGTCGGGCGAATCCGTCACCCCGTCCATGATTCCTTCCACGTACCCCTTAATCGCGGTTACCGGCGTCTTCAGATCGTGCGAGATGTTCGACACCAGTTCTTTGCGGTTTTCTTCGTATTGCAGCTGCAGTTCGATCGATTCCTTAAGCTTCTTGCGCATTTCTTCGAATGCGACGCTAAGCTTGCCGATCTCGTCCTTGGACCTCGACTTGACCACATGGTCCAGATTGCCTTCTTTGATTTCTTCCGTCGCTCTCTGCAATACTTTCAATGGCCGAATAATGCTGCGCGATACCAAATAAGTCAGCAACCCATTGGTCAAAGCGAGGATGAGCAAAACCATGACGGCAACCCACATAAAAGCATCAAAAACGTATTTGGGAAAAGGGTTCTCGTCCGTCACGACGAAAAGGGATGCTTCCCGCCCGTCCGGCAGCAGGAAATCCTCATGCCGGATGATCAAGGATTTATCAAAGAAATCCAGCTCCCCCTCGGACACCGTTCCGAATTCCGGGAGTCCTGGCAGCTCGGATTTGTTGATATCAAGCGATGCATATTGAATTTCTTTATTTACCCGAATGATAAGCATTTTGCCGATTTCGCTTAACCGTTCATCGAACCGTTCGGCTACGGACCGTTGGAGCAATACCCCCGGCTCGCGAATGCTCATCAGCTTGATCTCCGCATACAGGTCCGCTTCCTGCTCTATCGATTTCCTCATCGGATAATCGCGGCCTTCATAGATATGAAAAATGATGGCCATCGCTATGATAGACAGCACGAACAGAACGACGAGCATCCCCAAATAAGATAGCACGAGCCTCACGCGAATGGACAAGATTAAAGCTCCTTTTTATCGAACAAATAATAACCTGCCGTAAAAAATAGTATACTGCATGCTATCAGAAACATAAATACGCTCCATACTTGATTAGACGCCATCGGATTCCCGATCCAGAGCGTATGCCAATCCAAATAAGCGGTCGGGGAATAAGTAGATACTTGCGGGAAGAAGAACGAGCTTACCTTCACCGAGATATACAGCAATACGCTGACGGTTAACGCGCTGCTGCCGCTCGAGAAAAACTGCGCGACGAACACCGCCGCGATGCTCAGAGCCGCAAGAGGCACGAATGCCGTACCGTACGCGAGCAGCCAATCCGCGATGGCAGAGCCCGAGACGCCGCCGTTTAAGAAAAGAGCCGAGACGACCGACCCGATCATCGCGAGGAATAAGTAGACTACAATTGAAATACCGAGGGAAATTTGCTTGGACGCGAACACTTTGAAGCGCGAAATCGGTCTCGTCAGCAAGATTTTCATCGTACGGTCGCCGATCTCCCCCGAGAACTGATCCGCCGCGCCCATGAACAGGAAGAGCGGAAGGAATATCCCGGTGAACAACCCGAGAATGACGATCGGGAAATCTCCTGAGGAAACGGCGCTAATGCCGAAGCCGCTTTGAAAATTGGCGAGCAGCAGGCCCGCCCCGATGGGGATCAAGAGGGTGATAGCCATGAAAAACCAAGTCTTCTTCTTAAGCGCCATCTTCGTCGTTTCGTTCCAGACGTTAGCGTATAAGCTATGCATGC
This sequence comes from Cohnella cholangitidis, assembly GCF_014107495.1. GTDB lineage: Bacteria > Bacillota > Bacilli > Paenibacillales > Paenibacillaceae > Cohnella > Cohnella cholangitidis. The sequence continues at coordinate 4,132,846 of NZ_CP041969.1, read as the reverse complement.
GCTTTCGCCATCCTTTCTTCTCTAATCTCGTGAATGAAGAGAGACTCCAACGTCGGAAACCGTTCATCCAACAGCTGCGATTTCAGCCCTTCGCGAATAAGTCTGCCCCCGTGCAAAATCCCGATCCGGTTGCACATAAGCTCCATCTCGTGAACGATATGGCTGGAGAGGAAGAAGGTCGTTCGTTCTTCGCTGGCGAGCCGCATGATCACCTCGCGGATCTGGACCATTCCTTCGATATCGAGTCCGTTAGTCGGTTCATCGAGAATGAGCAGCTCCGGCCGCGACAAGATCGCGGAAGCCAAACCGAGCCGCTGTTTCATGCCAAGCGAATAATGCCCTACCTTCTCTCGCTGAACGCTGCTTAACTCTACGAGTTCCAGCACTTCGTCCACGCGATTGCCCGGGAGCCCCGGATACATTCTGGCCGCGAGCTCCAGATTTTTCCTTCCGCTCATATAGTTGTAGGCTTCGGCAGTTTCGATCAATACGCCTACGCTCGCCATGGCTTGCTCGTAATGCGTAGATACGTCATGACCGAACAGTCGCACTTTGCCCCTATCCGCCCGGCTTAATCCCGCCATGATTTTCATGACCGTCGTTTTGCCTGCGCCGTTAGGTCCGAAAAAGCCGTAAATATCCCCCCTATGAACGTTTAAGCTGATGTCGCGAATGCCTCTTTGGTTGCGAAACGTCTTCGTTAACCCTTCTATCGACACGATGGTTTCCATCCTATCGTCCTCCTTGTTTGGCGGAAGAGAGGAGAGTTCGCCATTAAGGACGACGCCCCCGCTCTTCGCTTAACTGCTTGCTACGGTTCCGATTTACGAACGGTGTCCCCGGTTGAACATTTCATGAGGCTTCACGGTCTCGACTTTCTTGCCGGCTAAATCAACCGTATCCGGAATCGATCGATTGAATTCCGATAAAATCAGGTCGAGTTTGACCGCTACTTGATGAGCGATGCCTTGGCTGTCTTTACCGCTGATCCTTATTTCAACCGCGTGATTCGTGATCACGTTATCGGCATTCACGTCCGCGTCCATCCTCAAGGCATCGATCTTAATCTCGTCGGTCAGCTTCGGAAGAGCATCCGCTAATCGTTGCACGTCAACGCCAAAAGTATCCTCGGAGTCCAATTGATGCTCCTTGCCATGCTCGCGTCCGCCTTCGCGAACGATAAGCGAACCGATCGCGTTTACGATGGCCGGAATTTGGCTTCGTTCCAATTGCAAGGATACTTCCTTGGCTGCGCCCTCTTCCTTCAAGGTTACTGCCTGTTTGAGATTGCCCACGAGCGAGTCGATGACCTTCTCCGCTTCCTTGGCGAATTCCGGGTCGTGCAGCTTCTTGCGATCATGGCTTTCCTTAGCCCACTCACGCTCCTCGTCCCCGCTCTCCACGATGCGGTACACGTCGGAGCCGCTCGTCTTGATGATTTCCTTACCGTTCTGGCTGTAGATTTGGATCCCTTGCTCCGTGCCGCCGCTGCGAAGAGTGATAGCCGCGCTGCCCGTCAGATCCTCCTTGCCCGACTTCAGCGTGGAATCGACTTCGAACAACGTTTTGCCGTTATCCTCGACGGACAAATTCACTTGCTTAGTGGCGTTCTCTACCGCGGCCGTATTCTTGATGGCTGATTTGTAAGTATCGTAGCCCGGCGTGCTTCCGATTCCCGCGTATACCGACGACATCAATAGCACGCTTCCGGCGACTACTCCCGCTCCGATCATGGCGATTTTCTTCTTCACTTCTTTTTCCTCCCTGGGAATGGCTATTTGGAATTCCTCTCGGCTTCCATGTATTTCATTTTAGACGCCAGATCTAAACTCCCCGTAAATCAGTTGTAAACCGCTTCTAAAAAATTCTAAAAAAAGTATAAAGTCGGAGTGCTCTGAACGCAGAAAACCCAACCTGGCGCCGTCTCGGCGCGCCGGTTGGGTTCTCTTGCTCCCGCTACCTCTTCCATACGGAAGCGTTCATTAATCCGATTCTTCTCTCGCTCCAGCAAATCTTTCGTAAAGAAAATCGACCACGTGCTTTACTTCCATCCGGTCGCCGACTCCATGCCGGTCGACCCCGAGTTTCATCTGCAGCAGACATCCGGGATTGCTCGTCAGCAAATAATTGGCCTGCGTCCGGTTCGCGTGCTCCATTTTGCGCTCAAGTATTTGTCCGGCCATCTCCGGCTGCGTAACGTTGTAGATGCCCGCGGAGCCGCAACAACGATCGGCTTCCTTCATCTCGACGAAACGGACGTTCGAGACTCGTTGCATAAGCTGTCTGGGGGCATCGGCGCTTCTCATGACGTTGCGGAGATGGCAGGAGTCCTGGTAAGTAATCGTAACGGGGTCGGCTTCGCTCGCGTTTGCATCGGCGAAAGCCGGCAATCTTCCGCGTTCGATGAGCAACTTGCTAACATCGACAACCCCGGCTGCGAACGATCGGGCAGACTCTCCGTACTCTCGATCGTCTTGAAGAAGGTGATCGTATTCAACAAGAAGCGCGCCGCAGCCGCCCGCGTTCGAAACGATATATTCTACGCCCGCTTCTTGGAACGCCCTCACGTTAACGCGGGCAAGCTCTCTTGCTTGATCCATCTCCCCGCTATGGGCGTGAAGAGCGCCGCAGCACGTCTGAGCGTCCGGGATCACGACTTCAAAACCCGCTTCGGACAACAACTTGACCGTATTCACGTTAGTCTTGGAGAAGAGCACGTCCATGACGCAACCGCGGAACAAGGCGACCCGCGCGATCTTTTCTCCCTTAGCGGGATATACGGTTCCGATCCGCTCCACGACGCCTTTACCGGAAGCCGCCGGCAATATCCTTTCCATGTCTCGAATGGGCTTCGGAAACAGCTTCATGATGCCGGTTCCTCTTGCGATCGCCCGCAAGCCTGATTTTCGATAGAAGGCAAGCGATCTCCCGACCCATTTCAACCGCCCTCGATTCGGAAATACGCTCTTGAAGAGCACGCTGCGAAGTCCTTTAACGGCCACGCCATGTTCGGCATGATCTTCGATGGCATCCCGGGTTTGCTCGATCAATTGTCCGTACTTTACGTCGGCCGGACAAGCCGGCTCGCAAGCACGGCAGCCCAAACAATGATTCATTTGGTTCGAGAATGCTTGATCCGGTTCCATGATCCCGTCCACGACCGCTTTCATAAGCGCAATCCTGCCGCGCGGCGATTCCGGCTCGAGCCCCGTTTCGCGGAAGGTCGGGCAAGCGGGAAGGCAGAAGCCGCACCGCATGCAATTCGTCAGTTGGTCGTAATCCAGCTTGGCCAGCATCGTTCGCGCCAACGGATTAGCGTGATCCACATCAGGTTTCCGCATGCGGGAGCATTCGCGTTTATGGTATTAGCCACGTTCGATCACCACCCGTTTCCTCGTTTCCTTAGCGAATATTTTTCCTGGATTGAGCAGATTATGGGGATCGAACGCAAGCTTGATATTCTTCATGACGTCTATGCCCGCCTTGCCGATCTTCCACTCCAGGTACGGGGCTTTAACCGCTCCGACGCCATGCTCGCCGGTAATCGTTCCTCCGAGCGCGATCGCCGCTTCGAATATTTCCTCGAAAGCCAATTCGACCCGATGGACTTCTTCCTTGTCTCTTGCGTCCGTCGTCGCCGTCGGGTGAAGGTTCCCGTCTCCCGCGTGCCCGAATGTTGCGATCGATACTTCGTACTTCCGGGCGATCTCGTTAATTCTGAGCACCATGTCGGCAATACGCGACCGGGGTACGGTTGCGTCTTCCAGTATCGTCGTCGGACGGAGACGGGCAAGCGCGGTGAATGCGCTGCGCCTAGCCGTTAACAGCTTATCCGCATGCTCTCTCGTTTCCGCGACTTCGATTCGGTCCGCATTCTCTTGTTCGCATATGTCCCTAATGCGCGCGATGTCTCGTTCGACCGTCTCGGCAGCCCCGTCCTGTTCAATGAGAAGTATGGCTTCCATATCGCGAGGCAGACCGAGCTTAGCGAAATCGTCTACGACCCGGATCGTCGGATTGTCCATGAATTCGAGCGTTGCCGGGATAATTTTCGCTTCAATGATCCTAGAAACGGTGCGAGCCGCTCCATAGAGATCTTTGTACATCGCGAGCATCGTCTTTTTTTCCGCAGGCGGCGGAATCAATTTCAGCGTCGCCTCCGTAATGATCGCGAGCGTCCCTTCGGAGCCGACGAGCAGCTTCGTCAAATCGTATCCGGCGACGTCCTTCATAAGCTTGCCGCCGGTACGGACGATTTCTCCGCTTGCCAGTACCGCTTCGAGACCGATAACGTAATCTTTGGTCGTGCCGTATTTCAATCCGCGCAGCCCTCCGGAACATTCCGCGATATTCCCGCCTATCGTGGATATTTTCATGCTGCTCGGATCGGGAGGGTAGAAGAGCCCCAGCGATTCGATTTGGGCAATGAACTCCGCGGTGATCATTCCCGGTTGAACCGTCGCGGTCAAGTTTTCTTTATCGACTTCCAAGAGCCGGTTCATTCGGTGCATCACCATCACTACGCCGCCTTGGACAGGAACGGTGCCCCCGCACAAATTCGATCCCGATCCCCGCGAAACGACCGGAACCCGATACTCGGCCAAAGCTTGCATGATCTCGGATACTTGCGAAGTGCTCTCGGGATAGATGACGCCGTCCGGCAAGCTTTGCAGCATCGGGGTGCCGTCATAGGAATGGGCGATCAGCGCTTCCTTGTCATCCCGGTAATGGCGTTCTCCGACGATTCGCCGAAGTCGTTCGGTTAGAGCTGTAACCAACATAATAGGTTCCCTCATCTCTTCACACATCATGTCATCTGATGACTTTGGAGAAAATTATATGCTATACTGGGTCTATTGTATAGATCGAATTCGCGATATGGAGCATATTTTTCGGAGGTTCTTTTATGAAGATCGAAACGGCAAAAGGCAGCGAGCTCGTCGCGGACCATTTGCTCCAACAAATCAAGAGCGGACTCCGCCTTCCGGGCGAGCGGCTGCCTTCGGTCGTGGAGCTAGCCGAATTATACGGTGTCGGCCGATCCACGGTTCGCGAAGCCGTAAGCGCGCTCAAAGCAATGGGTTGGCTCGATGTCCGCCACGGCGGAGGCACGTTCGTTAGCAAAGAACTACCCGGAGAACCGAGGAACGCCGCCGATCTCCTGTTCCGGGACGCAGGTACTTTGATCGAGTTGCTTGAAGTTCGCAAAGCGCTCGAGGTCGGGGCCGCTTCGCTTGCGGCATCGAGAAGAGAGGAACGGCATCTACAGCATCTGCGGCAGTTGCTCGTCGCCATGGAAGAAAGCTTAACCCGTAACGATACGTCGGAGGGCGAGCGGGCCGACGTCGCTTTTCACCTCGCCATCGTCGAAGCGTCGGGTAATTCTCTGTTCATGCAGCTTACCGAATCGTTGTCGGACCGGTTCGCGTCCACGATCCGTCAATCGCGCGAGCTATGGTTCTATCGCGAGAACGCGACAGCCGCACGGTTGCTCCAAGAACATCGCGGCATCTATGAGGCTATCGCGCAGAGAGACGGAACTTTGGCTGCGTCGTTGACAGGCGCGCATTTGGATAAAGTCATCGAAGTGCTTCGCAAAGTTCTGGATTAGCTCCGGCGAACGTTACCGAGCGAGGACGATATATCATGAACGGAGGCGTATTGGCGAATCATGAAACGTTATCGTCCTTTACAACCGCCAAAACTGCAACGGGAGCTGCTCCATACCGATTACGTCTATCGGGAATATGAGCCCTGCGATAAATTAACGTCGCATATCGCCTGTTATTGGACGATGGACTTCCATGCCGTAACGGGTTCGATACAACCGCATCGGATTTTGCCGGACGGCTGCGTGGATATCCTATTCGATCGCCGTTCTCTTTCCTACCGGAACGCCTCCTTCGTTGCGGGCTTAATGGCCCAGTACGAAGTCATGAACCTAACTGAAGCACAGTCTTTGTTCGGCGTACGCTTTTATTCGGAGGCCGCGAGGTCGGTGTTTAAGTATCCCGTCTCCGAGTTTAGAGGATATCATGTCTATCTCGAAGAGTTTTGGGGTATCGATTCGCTGGCCATGGTCGAAGAGATCCTGTCCGCCGACGAAGTATCGAAAGTTATAGATATCGTTGAGCGTAAGTTAATCAAGCGGTTATCCCTCGATGATTCGCCTTCCGATCCCGTATTGCACGCGAGCATGCAATACATGTATACCCATAGGGGAACCCTTACTCCTTCCGATTTAGCGGACAAGCTAAGTTTCAGCGGCCGGCATATTAGAAGAACCTTCGACCGGGAACTCGGAATGAGTCCCAAAGAGATGTTATCCATCATTCGCTTCCAAAGCCTGCTCCAAGAGCTTAACGGGGGCGGAAATACGCGATTGACGGATATCGCCGCGAACTTCGGCTACTATGATCAATCTCATTTCATTAAACACTTCAAACGTTATTACGGCTTGTTGCCGAGAGAAATGCTGAGAACGGAATGAAGATGTCCGTTTTTTACTATTTAAGTAGATAGACAGAGAGTAACATAGTCATTGTATACAGAAACCAAATCTTGGGGCTGAAATAAATGGGAATCAAATTCGATATGATCGGTATCGTCGCGGAAGACATGAAGAAAGCTTTGGACTTCTATCGTTTGCTGGGTTTAGAGATTCCCGAGAGCGCGAACGGAGACAAGCATGTCGAGGTTAATCAAGAAGGATTTCGACTGGCTTTCGATACTCGGGAAATCATTAAAGACGTTTACGGCGGCTGGAAACAACCATCCGGACATCGGATCGAGTTGGCCTTCTTATGCGACAATCGCGACGCGGTAAACGAGTTGTACGCCAACATTACCGGGCATGGCTACATCGGGTACCGCGAACCTTGGGATGCCTTCTGGGGACAGCGTTACGCGATCGTACAAGATCCCGACGGCAATCTCATCAGCTTGTTCGCATCCTAAATAGTTGAATGAACGGCGGAAAGCCCAACCTTTAGCCTTAATGGCATTAGGTTGGGCTTTCCGCCGTCTCTATCGGTTACTTGGCCATCGTTTCGAGTTTCGGTTCTTGGTCCGAAAAGCGATTGCCGGATAAGATATAATCCGATAGCAACCGAACTCCGTATCCCGTTGCGCCGACGGGGCAATAACCACGCGTATTATGTACCTGTACCGTGTTCGCCATGTCGATATGTACCCAAGGAACTTTATCCCGTACAAAACGACGAAGAAACAACGCGGCCAGACCCGCTCCGCCGTAAGGGGTAGGCGCCCAGTTAGCAATATCGGCATAATCGCTCATCAATTGGGTCTCATAATCTTTCAACAGCGGCATCGGCCAAACGAGATCCCCGCTAGACGCACCGACCGCCTTCAACCGGGCCGTCATGTCCGAATCGCCCCACATTCCGGCGATGCCGAGACCGAGCGCCTCGCCAACGTTGCCGGTCAGCGTGGCGATATCAATGATTTCCCGCGGCTCGAATGTCGCCGAATATAACAGCGCATCGGCCAATACCAGCCGCCCTTCCGCATCGGTGTTTTTGACCTGCACATTCATTCCGTTGGAATAAGAGATGATGTCGGAAGGCAGATACGCCCGTGCGTCCGGAACATTTTCGGCGATAGCCAACAGCGCTACCACATTGCGACGAGCCTGGCGCCGGATCAACAAATCCATAGCCCCGAGCACGGCCGCCGCGCCGCCCATGTCCATGCGCGCATCGCTGATGTCCTTGCCGATCTTGACGTTCATTCCGCCAAGATCGAAAGTAACTCCTTTACCTACGAGCGCGATGAAGGGCTCGCCTTCCGCCGATTCATATGCGATTTCGACGAGCGCGGGCGAATGCATGCTTCCTTTTCCCACCGCCAGCAAGCCTCTCATCTGTTTCGCTTCCAGTTCCGCGCCTTGATAAACGTTGATCCGAACGGCATACGAGCCGAATCGGGCCTGAATCCACTCCACGAACGTCGTTGGATTAAGACGTCCCGCCGGTTCATTAACCAAATCGCGCGCCAGCATCGTCGCTTCGGCCCGGACACGGACTTCGCGCAAGACCTCCTCGCCGGATATATCGCAGCCCAGATGCAACCATTCCGGATCCGGACCTGACGGGCGCTTACGATAACGATCAAAGGAATACAGCCCCAACAGCCATCCCTCAACCCAAGCGGCTGCTAACGCATCCGCATTGTCGATAGTCTGCCCTTGCCAAGGGGCAAAGGAAATTTCCGCCGAACGGTTCAACGTTTTGCGAACGGCTCTGGCGGCTTCTCCGGCCGCTTGCCTGAATGCTTCCAGATCAAAATCCGCCTTGCTCCCTAAACCAACCAACAGGAAATGGCGTTCGTCCGCGCGCGCCGGAAAAACCAATTCGTCTCTCCCCGCTTAGCCATATCCGGTAAAAATTCGCAAGACCAAAGCCCCGGCTGCCCAATATCCTCCGCGAACATCGGATAAACCAACGCATCCGCTTCAAACCCGCTTTGCTTTCCCCAGGTGATCCGCACGATCATACCCCCGCTTCTTGAATGGGTAAATCCGCGTTCGCTACCTCGTAGATAGCTCTGGCATAAATGGCCGTTGCCCTCAGCAGATCCTCGATGTCTATGCATTCATCTTGCTGGTGCGCCGTCGACGGCGTACCCGGAAACAACGGTCCGAAGCAGACGCCGTTGGGAATATGCGCTCCGTACGTACCGCCGCCGGTCGACAGCAGGCTCGGCTCCATTGAAGTTTCCTCCCGATAAACGTCCTGCAGCAAGCGGATCATCGGATAGCTATCCGGTACGTAATGCGGCTTCTTCAATATCGGCGTATCCAGCTTCAGCCCGTAAGCTTCCGCTTTGACCGCAATCCGTTCGAGAATCCACGCTTCATCTCCGCACGCAGGATACCTAAGATTGAGATGAAAGAAAGATTCCCTTCCGGGAGAATATCGCAGAATACCGGCATTCACGGTAAGCGCTCCGGTAATCCGATCTTGCATCGCAATGCTGAATCCCCCGCCTAAACAATCCGCGTATAAAACGTCGTCCACGCATGCAAGGAAACGACCAGCCTCGCGTTGCAAGTATATAGGGCGCAGAAAGTGAACGAGCGCAAGCCCCGCGTTCACCCCTTTATGCGGCTCCATGCCGTGCGCGGATATCCCTTTGACCGAGAACTCCATCCTTCCTTCGGTCGCCCAAGACGTGCCCCCTTCAAGACCGTTCCCCGCGCAATAATGCCCAAAGCTTGCGGAGATGGCGAGCAGCCTTTCCGTTTCTCCGCTTAACGTCGCGGTAGCCTGATCCGGCACCATGTTCGCAACATGACCGGCGTGGAAGGCTATCAAGCGAATCCCCGCTCCTTCGCCCGACGCAAAGTCATCTGCCCCGTCCATATCCTGAAGAACGACCTTAACGTTGATCTGCCCCTTCTCCGCATGAACAATCGGAAATTCGCCGTCTGGGGTAAACCCGCACAAGGGCGGTTTTTCCCGCTCCCGGTACTTGTCCATGCAGGTGCTCGTATGCTCTTCGTCCGTTCCGAAAATAAGCCTGACGTTGTGCTTGGTTTGCAGCCCTAGTTCCTTTACGATTTTCAAGGCGTAAAAGGCCGCCATCGCCGGCCCTTTGTCATCAATCGCGCCGCGGGCGAACAACTTGCCCTCCCGTATCTCCGGCTCGAACGGCGGAGATGTCCATTCGCCCGACGCGGGTACTACGTCCAAATGGCACAGCACGGCAATATAGTCTTGGGAAGACAAAGGAGCATACTCCGCGTATCCCGCATAACCTTCCAGATTGGAGACGTGAAAGCCGGCTTCGCGAGAAAGAGCGAGCATATAGTTCAGAGCTTCGGCGATACCTTGTCCCATAGGCATCCCCGGCGCGCGAGTGTCCGTATCTTTCACGCTTTCGAACTTGAGGAGCCCGTACAGATCGGCGAGCAGCCGATCCTTGCGCTTCTCCGCTTCTTGGCGCCAATCCACGCTACCACATCCGATCCTAATCTTATGTCGGTTCATACCCCTTGACGGTTCGCACAAGTTCGGGATCGACCGGACCTTCCGTCGACGAATTTACCCGAACCCCGCGGCCGAAATGCACCTCCGTGACCGACGTTCGTCGGACGAATTCGGAATAACCAGGTACGGTCAAACCCGCGCCGGCCAAGATCGTTATCGCCGTTCCTCGCGTTTTCCGCTGCAACTCGGCTATCGTACCTATGGCTTCCAGTATGCTCGGCTTGCCTCCGGAAGTCAGGATCCGGCTTACTTGCGGAAACGCCAATAAAGCTTCCAACGCTTCATCCAAATCCCTCGCCTCGTCGAAGGCGCGATGAAACGTGACATTCAGTCCTCCGGCTTCATCCAGCAGGATCCTCAATGTCTTCTCGTCAACGCGATTCTCCCTCGTCAATGCCCCGATGACGATGCCGGCCGCTCCCGCCAGCTTCGCATGCCGAATGTCCCGGATCATAACTCGGATATCGTCTTCTTCGTAAAAATACGAAAGGCTATGCGGGCGGATGAGGACGTGCAGGGGAACGGAGCTTGCTTGAACGGCGGCCTCGATCAATCCCAGGCTGGGCGTCATTCCGCCTTCCTTAAGCCCCGTGCACAATTCAATTCGGTCCGCGCCGCCGGATACAGCCCGTCTAACATCGTCTATGCTCGTAGCGATGACTTCCAGAAGCATTTGGCCTACTCTCCTAATCCATACTGATTTCGCGATTTAGGTGGACCGTAACGTAAATACGGTCCGGTTCATGCCGATGACGCGCCGATTGTCATTGCGGATCTCTTTGGGAGCGAGACGGTACATCTCCTCGATCGTCTCCCGGTTGCCGTAACCGATCTGCTCGAGGATGGACGCCACGATAAGAGGCCATTCGTCCTCGGAACCGTCCAGCACTTTTAGCGCGAATGCCAGCCGCTCTTTCTTCAGGCTGAAGGCATATACGCCCTTGGCGCCGCCTTTGGCCACGATATTAGGATCCTTCAGCAGACTTGAGCAGATGCGGTCGGTGCCGGCCACCATCTCGTAATGCTGGTTCATTCGACGGACAATGACCGCCACGGCTTGGCGAATCTCGGCGTCTTCGATCAGATCCGGACAAGCGAGCTTCAAGAACGCCGTCGCCAGTTCTCTGAGCGTCATCGCGAAAACCGGAAAACCGCAGCCGTCAGTGCCCAGCCGTATTTTTTCCTTCGGTATTCCCGCTAAGCAGGCTAACGTATCCAATATTTCTTGCTGCGCCGGATGGTCCGGTTCGCCATAACCTTCGAGAGGATAACCCATCGTCTTGCACAGCGCAAGAATACCAAGGTGCTTGCCCGAGCAATTATGGTAAATGGACCGCTTGGGCTTCCGTTGACGGAGGAGGCTCCCCGTAGCGTTCGCGTTGAGCGGATAGGTCGGATGGCAAATCAAGCTTGCTTCCCCGATTTCCGTCTTGCGCATAATCGATTCCAGCACCTCGACATGGAAAGGCTCAGCCCGATGCGAGCCCATGAAAATAGCCGCTTCAGCGTCAGTCAAGCCGAAATAGGAGTCCGCTCCGCGGCGAATGACCGGGATCGCCTGAAAAGGTTTCCCCGCCGACCTCAGAAACGTGACGGTTTCCGGACTTCCTGCTCTGTACTTGATTACCCCTTGGTCGTTCACCCCGCAAATATGGCCGGAATGAACGCATTCCTCCGTTTCCCCCCTATATTCGCGAACAAGCGCCGTTTCCATTATTTATCCTCCTCGCCGGTAATTCGGAGGGACAGTCCGAAGGTGTTCGCTTCTTCTTCCGGAAGCGTAACGATAAGCCCTTCCGCCGCTCGTTGCCATTGAATCGTCTGTTCGCATCCCAATAAGTTCACCGATGCGATGCCCCCCGGGTAGAGGTGGCTGTTCTCGGCTAACGAACGTATGACTAACCGCCCATTTTCCGGCCTTCCCAGAACAATCGCGTAAAGAGTCGTTCCCCTTGTCGTAAACCGAATGTCCTCGTGGGTAAAGGGACTTCGCTTGGTGTCGTTAAACGTTCCCGTTATGATTTTCGTCGGTCCTTCGCCATATACGGTCCATGGCCGGGTTCCGTATATCGCCTCGCCGTTACGGCTCAGCCATTCTCCGATCGACAGCAAAATTGACTTTTCTTCCTCCGGAATCGTACCGTCGGCTCTAGGCCCGACATTAAGCAATAGAACGCCGTTTTTGCTGACGACATCCACCAGATCGCCGATGATTCTCTCAGGCGACTTATAGACATGCCCTTCGATGTGGCACCAAGCCGTCTCGCTCACGGAAGTACAAGTCTGCCATACTCTCGGTTGAATTCGATCTAATAGACCTCGCTCCATATCGTAAACGGCCGTTCCCTCTTTGAACGCATTGAATTTATAGTTAATAACAACCCCCTGATCCCATTCCGCCGCGCGATTATAGTAATAAGCGGCCAGTCGGCGAAGGTACGGCTGAAATGCAGGCTGTTCGATCCACCAATCGAAGTACACCAATTGCGGGCCGTATCGATCGATGAGGTGGCAGGTTCTGACCAGCCAATCGTCCAAGAAAGACTGACTTGGTTGAAACAACGGCGCAGGCGTGTCTATCCTGCCGAGACTTCTCTGCGCGGGACCGTATAAACCGACAAATTCGGAATCCTCGATGTCGGAAGGAATATCCCGTCCGCCATTGTAAAACCACCAATTCTCGGCACGATGCGAAGATACGCCGAAGGTCATAAACCGTTTGCGGACGGCTTCGGACAGTTCCCTGATAATGTCTCTTTTCGGTCCCATATTGCACGAGTTCCAACTCGTGAAGGGACAGTCGTACATCGCGAAGCCGTCATGATGCTCGGCAACGGGCACGATGAAATTAGCTCCTGCCCGTTTGAATAAAGCGGCCCACTCATCGGCATCGAACGACTGCGCCTGAAATTTCGGGATAAAATCTTTATACCCGAATTGATCCGGGGGACCATAAGTTTTCAAATGATGAAGATAGGCGTTGGAATCTTTCCGGTACATATTTCTCGGATACCATTCATTCTCGAATGCAGGCACCGAATAAACGCCCCAATGAATGAAAATGCCGAACTTCCCTTCTTCGTACCAAGACGGAATCTCGTATCCGCCTAATGAGTCCCAGTCATCCGCGAAGGGACCTCCACGAATCGTTCTCTTGATTTCTTCCTTGTGCCTTTGTATGTCTTGCATGGATAGAGAAGTCAATTTTATGGTCACCTTCCTCTTGAATTTTGCCGCGAAGCCGGAACACACGTTACCCCTTCACGGCTCCCCCGACCAGTCCTTTGATGATGTAGCGTTGAATGAAAACGTAGAGCAGCGTAAACGGAGCCGCGATCAGCACGGCGGCGGCGAACAATTGTTGCCACTCCGTCGAATATTGCATGCGGAAAGCCATCAGTCCCGTCGGCAAAGTTCTCATGTCCGGCGAAGGCAAATAGACAAGCGGATTAAAAAAGTCATTCCAAGAGTTGAGAGCGATAATGATGACGCAAGTCGACGTTACCGGGAGCGTCAGCGGAAAAACCACTTTCCAGAACAACTTAACGGAAGAGCAACCGTCGATGACCGCCGCTTCCTCGATTTCCAGCGGCACGGTTCTGAAAAACTGCAAATACAAGAAGATCGGCAAAGCCATTCCGCCCGCCGTTTGCACGATGGATAACCCGATGTGCGTATTAAGCAACGAAAGCTCCCTTAACAAGAGGAACGATTGGATCGTACCCGCGAATCCGGGAAGGATAAGCCCCATTAGGAAAAAGGTAAAAATCAAATCCGCTTTCCACGGTTTCCCGTGACGCAGGGCATAGCCCGCTAGAACGCTTGCCAACAAGGTAATCGATGTCGTTAAGACGAGCACGGTCATGCTGTTGCCGAAATAAAGCAGTAGCCGGCCTTTTTCGATCGCTTCGGCGTAATTGCTCCAATAAAAGCTATCCGGAAGCTTCAGAGGGTTCGGGCCCGTCGCAGGATTTTGCAACGATACCGTAGCCAATACGAACAATGGAACCAAAATGACGACCATCGCGCACAGAGCCATCCCGTACGACGATATTTTTTTAGCACGATTCATAGTCGCGGCGCTCAATATTTGACCTCCCATCTGCTCAGAAAACGGATCTGCACGAAAGTGACGACCAGGATGAAGACGGACAGAATCATCGCCATAGCCGTTCCGTATCCGGGTTGAGAGGTTTTAAACGCGAATTGGTAGATCAACGATCCGAATACTTGGGTCGAATTTGCCGGACCGCCCTGCGTCATCACCCAGATATGTTCGAATTGTTTCAAATTTCCGATAACGGAAAGAACGGTATTGACCGTAATCGCCGGCATTAACAGAGGCAGCGTAATGCGGAAAAACCGCTGGCGCGCTCCCGCTCCGTCGATGCTCGCCGCTTCGTAAATATCCTGCGGAATGCTTTGCAAGCCCGCCATATAGATCATCATGGAGTAACCGATATACTGCCATATGATAACGAATGCTATCGAGAAGATCGCCAAATCCGGACGTCCCAGCCAATCGATCGAAGCCAGGCTATCCAAGCCCAGCCGATCGAACATTTTCGGGAGAAAACCTACGAAAGGCGAATACATATAGCTCCAGACATAGCCGATGACGACCGTATTCAGGATGGCCGGATAAAAAATGACGGCGCGCATCCAGGAGACGCCCTTGAGCTTCTGGTCGAGAACGACGGCAAACAGAATGGCCAAAACATGCTGAACGAGCAGTACTATAACCGACAAAATAAAGATATTACGCAATGCCGTCGTAAACAGAGGATCCTTGAACACGTTCACGAAGTTATCGAACCCGACCCAATTCGCCGAGAACGAGAGTCCGCGCCAATCGGTAAATCCGTAATAAAATCCGCTAAATATAGGCGCTGCGTAAAACAACAAAAACAAGACGAAAGCCGGCGCGAGAAACAGTAGGTACGTCCTTAAGGATATGATTTTCATGAGCTGTGCCCCACCTTCGAATCGGATAAGAAAGGAAAGACCCGGTTGCACCGGGTCAGCCCCCCATTACTTATAGTCTTTCTCCTGCGCCTTTTGCATCTCGCCCAGAAGCTCGGACGGCGAGCCGTTTTTCTTAAGCAAGATCTTCTGCAGAATCGGGAAATAAGTAGGTTCGATAGATGGAGTGAGGCTCGGGAAGATCGAAGTCTGATTGGAATCGATCGTTTGAGTCAGCTCCGCGGAAATCGGATGATAGTTCGGCGAAGTGCCTCCCTTGACGGTGACTGCCGACTTCGTCTCTTCCGACCATATCTTGGCGATTTCCGGATCGGAGATGAAGGACAAGAACAGCTTGACTTCTTCCTGATGCTTGCTCCATGAAATTCCGGTAAAAATGTTATCCGATACTAGGTTGACCACGTGCGTTTCAGAGCCTTTGTTCAACGGGATGGAGAACGCGCCGACCTCGAATTTCTGGGAATCCGCGGTGAACGAATCCAACGACCACGTGCCCATCGGATACATGGCTGCTTTGCCTTCCTTGAACACTTGCACGACCTGATCATTGCCTAGTCCAACCGAATTTTCGAGGAAATAATCCTTGTTCGTCAGTTCGATAATCGGATCGAAGAAGTTGGCGAATTCGGGATCCGTCCACTTTTTCTCGCCGCTCGCGAGTTTGTCGAATGTTTGAGGATCCTTGCTCTGATAGTATCCGTAGTTGCTGCTGGATAGGAATTGGGTGGCCCATGCGTCCTTGCCTCCCGTAATGAAAGGAGCCGTTCCGCTTTCTTTGATTTTCGCGCTGACTTCGAGGAGTTGTTCCCATGTCGTAGGCACGCTCAGATTGAGTTTCTTGAAAATATCCTTGTTATAGAAGAAAACGACCGCGTAATAATTGTAGGACATGCCGTACGTCTTGCCGTCGACCGTGCCCAATTGAACAGCCGATTCCAGGTAATTGTTCAACCACGGCTCATTGCTCAGGTCCATTAACACATCCTGTCCTACGTACTCCCTCATTTGGTTCGGGAACATCCAGACAATGTCCATGTCCGCCTTGGACACGATTCGGGTACGGATAATTTCCCTGTATTGATCCGCGATCTGATCGTGCTCGACGGTGATGTAAGGATAGGCTTGTTCGAACTTTTCGATGACTTGCTTACTGATCGGGTTCCATGTCGATAATTTGAGAGTGACCGGTTCCTTGTCGGATTTCGCGGAAGCCGATGCGCTTGCCCCGGCGCTTTCTTTGCCGTTGCCGGAATCGTTCGCGTTATTCCCTCCGCATGCCGTAACGATCATCGCGACTAGAGTCAGAATAAATAGCGCTTTCATTTTCTTGAACTTTGTCAATTTTGTGCCATCCCCTTGTCACTCAATTATGGTCTGCATAACAAGTATATAATCGTGCAAGGCAAGCTTGGTATGACCCAGAATTGATATTACTAACACGATTTTAACCGGATTTAAGCCTTGAACTCCCGTCAAGCAGACGAATTGTACCATCCGTATACGATTTGTACTTTTGATATCCGCAACTAGACTCTGCGAAACTCGCTCGGGGTCATTCCGGTATACTCTTTGAACTGCTTGCTGAAATAATGCGCGTTCGAATAGCCGACTTCCTCCGATATAGCTTGAATCCTCATCGTGGTATGGCTAAGCATGCGCCTTGCCTCATCCAGCTTCTTGCGGGTCACGTAGTCGCTGAAGTTCATGCCGAGCTCTTTGGTGAACAATCTGCTAAGATAACCGCTGCTGACGTGTACGTGCCGCGCGCATTCAGACAGCGAGATCTCCCTGCGAAAATGAAGATCGGCGTATTCCTTGGCAAGACGTATCGTTTGATGGATTCCGGAATTCCGTTCCGACAATTTGGCTACGGCTTCGTCGTAAGCCATTCTGATCCGCTGAGTCGGCTGATGAATGCCGCTTGAGCCGAATATGACGGATACGCGCAGCAGATTCATGACCATTCGGCGAATCTCGCTTAATCCTTCATCCAACATCCCCGCATTCTCGATAGCTTGAGCCGGCAACATCCATATGATCTCCGAATCGTCCCTGCCGGCCAGAATGCTGCCCTCCGCTTTGACCGCATATCCTTCAATCAGCGATTGGATCGAAGGAAACAACGATTTTCCGACCATGCCGGCATGCTCGTCCGAGGAATCCGCAGGTTCAAGGCGAATGACCGCAATCCAATAGCCTTCATGAAACAGAGGCGATCGCAATAGCGTTTCCTCGTCTTTTCCCGTATCGTTTCCAAATTCGCTATCGTCTGTTATCGCGGTTAACAACGTTTGAAGAACGAGCTTAGAGTCCTGCTGTTTGTTTTCCAATGCCCGTTCGGACTGTTCTAGCTTGTCTATCACCCGCTGCATGGAGGATATAATCTCTTGTTTGGACATCGTCGGCTTATGCAAATAATCAACGACGCCAAGACGTAGGGCTTCCTGCACGTAAACGAAGTCGTTGTAGCTGCTCACGAGAATAATATGAATTTCCGGGTATAGCGCCTTTAGCTGTTTGATCAGTTCTATCCCGTCCATGACCGGCATCCGGATATCCGTCATCACGATATCGACGCTCCGGTCCTCCAACAAACTAAGCGCTTCCGCTCCGTTCGAAGCTTCCAGTTCCCATTTTACTCCGTGCGACTCCCAATCTATCATGTGACGTATTCCGATTCGAACGATAGACTCATCCTCTACGACCATCATCTTCCACAAATTTGTCACCCCCTATGAAAGGCATGCTAAGTTTGACCTTGACTCCTTGTCCAACCTGGCTTTCTATCGACAATCCGTATTGTCGGCCAAACCGGAATCCAATGCGGTCACGGACATTGCCGATACCGATATTCCGATTGTCCGTACCGTATTTGTCCTCATTCAATTTTGCGACTTTCTCCGCATCCATTCCGATCCCGTCGTCCGCAATGCACAACTGCAATTGGCTTCCGTCCGCGGATACCTCCGCCGAGATGACGATATGAACCCGATCGTTAATTCCGGCGGCCCCGTGGAAAATCGCGTTTTCCACGATCGGTTGCAAGATCATCGCCGGAATCAACGCATTCCGGGTCTCGTCTTGGATGCGCCATTCGACCGAGAATTTCTCCGTGTAACGCAGCTCCATCAGTTGCAAGTAATCTTTCAAGAACACGATCTCTTCGCGAATCGTTATAAGTTCTTGATCAAGCTTCATATTGGAGTTCAACAGCTGGCTGAACGCGCGAAGAAGATCGGCGATTTGATCCGAATCTTGGAGAATGGCAAGCATCCGAATCGAATTGATCGTATTATGAAGGAAATGCGGATTTATTCTGGCTCTAAGAGCGTTCAACTCGGCTTCCCTTTTTAACCGTTCCGATTGGCTGATTGAATTGACCATTTCCTCCAATCGTACGACCATCCGATTATAACGGAGAAGCAATTGGCCGAATTCGTCTTTCCGAGCTTCAACAGGGTCGCCGGCAGCACGAAGAGTCCTTTTTCAACCGCCTGCATGGATCGAATAAGTCCCCTGATCGGCTTGGATAGCCCTCGGGCCAGCAACCATGATAATATCGCGGTGGCCACGCAGATCAACACCACTACGAAAACGGAATAATCCTTGATGACAGCGCTCTCTTTTAAAAGCTCTTTACGATCGACAAGCAAATAGGTTGTCCATCCCGTATAATCATTGTATTTTTTGACGCCGCTCCACTTCTCCGTCTCTCCATTGATTCTCGTGTCGATCGTTACGGGCAATGGCCTAATGGTATCGCGACTCAAATCGGTATCTTTGTTAAGGAGTTCTTTGGAAATGGCGGGATTCGTCGTGTAAACCTCTCCGTAGGGTCCGGCTACCGTCACATGGACGTTCTGAAAACCGAGCGATTGGACGGTCTTCGCGATAAAGTCGGGTTTGACGTCGACGGCGATGACGGCTGCCGGAGCATACTTGCGATCCACCAACATTCGCGCAATCGTGATCGTCTCGAACGGTTCGTCGCTGAATTGGGTTTCGCTGCGCAGACCGGATATTACCAGGGCTCCGTTCTTTTGAACCGCATCCTTGAACCATTGTTCGTCGGATGGACTGCCGGACTTATCGATCGATTTGAAGCCGCTGACCCGATACCCGTAAATGCTGCCGTTAACGCCATAGAACAGCATGGCTTCAATCATCCTATTTACGGAAGGATAAGAGGAAATCAATTCGATCAGGCGCTGCTGCTTGTTCAGCTCCGCCAAATCCCATTGTTCGGTCGGCGCGCTTGGAGACGCGGCAATGTCAATGAGCTCTTCCGTTGCGTACGGAAGCGTACTGAATCGATCCAGTCCCTCCACTTGCGTAGCGAGCGTATTATCGAATTGGCCGATGATCACCTTGAGATCCTCAATGACTTTGCGTTCTAAAGAGTCAACCGATTTCTGATAAGCGAGCCAGCCGAGAGATATCGTCGGAAGAATACAGAGCAAGCATAATACGATCAGCAATTTCGATTGAAAAGTACGCGTGTTCCATATCCTCATCGCGGGTCCCCCTTTGGTTGCGACCACCTAATTTATGCCGAAACGGATGAGTTTGATAGCAGCACCACAAGTATAAGCCTATGATCCGAATCTCGGCAAACAGTAAAAAACCTTGATAGGCCGACAGATTGGCCTATCAAGGTTTTCCTACTTCCTATTGAGCAACACTCGAGCCGCGATCGGATAATGGTCGGAAGGGTACTTCCCTTCATATTCATCCCGATAAACGGTCGTTTCCAAGAGGAAAACGTCCCGGGTGAAAAACAGATAGTCGATAGGCTCGCCTTCGACTCCGCCTTCGAAATCATGGAAGGTTCGGCCGATCGGCTCCGGATGCGCCAGGTAAGCATCTACAAGGTTTTGCCGCAATGTCGCGATCGCCGGATTATCCGGGAAGGAGTTGAAGTCTCCCGTCAATAGAACGGGAAGCCCCTCTTCCGCTTGGCAGCGCGTGATTCGATCAAGAAGCAGCTTAGCGCTCTTCTCGCGGGCAAGCCGGCTCTCATGATCGAAGTGAGTATTGTAGACGTATAAGCGCCGTCCGGATTCATCGATCCGCTCCAAGCACGCCCAAGTGCAGAAACGCGGATAACTGCTGTCCCAGCTTACGCTTGCAGGGATTTCCGGCGTTTCGGATAACGAGAACTGTCCATGCCTAATAGCTTTAAAGAGATCATGCCGATAGTAAATCGCGCAACACTCGTCCATCCGCGGATCGCCGCTCTCATAGCCGCTCCGTCCTTCGCCCAACCGGCTATAGCCGGGCAATTCCCGGTCCAGATCGCGCAGCATATCGTACCGGCCTTCCTGCGTCCCGATAATGAGCGGTTCGGCTTTCCGCACGAGATCGGCAACATGTCGGATACGATAAGGCCAAGCGTTATCGCCGTCGATCGACGTGTTCACCCGCAAGTTGAATGTCATGATTTTGAGTTCCATTTTATAGGTTCACCCTATTCGCAACTGTTCTGGTTTTTTAAACATGTTTAACATTCTAATATAAACCGGAGTAGAAAGGAACGATATTTAGGCGGAAAGCCCAACCTCTTGCCTTGGCGGCATTAGGTCGGGCTTTCCGGCGTTCTCTTTTGTTACGCTTTGGCTGCGCTCTTCAGCAGCTTATGCTTGAACAGAACAACGACGAAACCGGTCGTACACATTCCTAAAGCCATACCCTGCACGAAATCCGGGATTTGGCCGTCGTAACGGTTCATGATCAGAAAAGCGATGAAAATTACGAAAGACGCCAGTTGGATAAAGAGAACTTGGTTTTTAGTCATCTTCTTGAGCATCGTTCATTGTCCCCCCTTATACTTTATAAGCTTTCATGGCTTTAATGATCTCTTTGACCGAAGGACGTTTTCCGTACATCAGCACGCCGACGCGATAGATCTTCGCGGATAACCAGCCGATCGCGAGGATCGAAGCGATCAGGATTCCGACGGACAACGCGATTTCCCACCAAGCCGGTTCCGATAGCCCGATTCTCAGGAACATGAGGAACGGGGAGAAGAACGGGATGTACTGGCACACTTGGATCAGAACATGATCGGGATGCGTCAGGCCGAACATGGCGATATAGAATCCGACTAGCGTAATCATCGTAATCGGCATTACCGCTTGACCGAGATCCTCCGTGCGGCTGACGATGGAGCCGACCGCGGCGAACAGCGTCGCATAGAGGAAAAATCCGGCCAGATAGAACAGAATGGCGTAGATAACCAGATTCGTATCGAGCACGCTTAGATCGATTCCGAACTTGTCGAGGGAATCCGCATTCTGCGGCATCGTCAGATTGATGACGAACGCGCCGATCAGGATGACGATTTGAATGATGGCCACGAAGAACGTCCCGAGGATTTTACCCCACATCTGCTTCAGAGGAGACACGCTCGTTACGATAATCTCCATGACGCGGGAGCTCTTCTCCGCCGTAATCTCGGTCGCGATCAATTGCCCCGTAATCATGACTGCCATGAACAGCAGAATGATCATTGCGTAAGTCAATCCGATCGCCATGCCTTGCTCTTCCTCGGTTTTGCCCTTTTCGTTCGAGAAACTTACCTTGTTGGTATCGAATGAGACCTGAGCATCCAATTGGGCCTTCTGTTCTTTGCTCAATCCGGCATCCTCGGTGATGATGTTATTCTTGACCAATTGCAGCGCGGTCGCCAAGGTTGACGACGTTCCGCCTTCGAAGGCGCTCTTCGCGTTATAGACCGTTTTCGGGAATCCAAGCGAAGAATCGTCCGTAAAAGTCAGGTAGCCGCTGACATCCCCGTTCTCCAACGCCTTTTTCAATTCCTCTTCCGATGACTGGGACACTAGCTCGATTTTGGCATCGGGAAGCTTCGCGAAGTAATCTTGAAGCCCTTCGATAACTTGCGCCTGCTGCCCTTCGGCGTAACCGACTTTCGTTACTTTATCTCCGCCGCCCAGCTTGTCGATCAGGTAAGGAAGATTACCGACGACGATGAGCAACACCGCCAGCACGACCGTCATGATGATGAAGGCTTTGCTGCGAAGCTTATTGCGCATCGTGAACGACATGACTGTCCATAAGCTATTATTCATTGCTCTCACCTACCGTCTTAATGAAGATTTCGTTTAACGTCGGTTCCATAACCTCGAAGCGCGTTACTTGTCCTTGGGACAGGGCGTGATGCAGAACGAGTTGCCCTACTTCCGGCGAGCTCACCTTCAACTCGTAGCCACCGTGCTCATGGCGGATCACTTGGTTCACTCCCGCCACCGACTCCAAGCCTCTCAGCTCGTGCTCCGCGGCGACGACGACTCTCTCCTGCGGGAACTTCTTCTTGATGTCCTTGATCGGCCCTTGCAGTACCGGATTCGACTTGTGCATGATCGTGATGTTGCGGCACAGCTCTTCGACGTGTTCCATCCGGTGGGTGGAGAACAGGATGCTCGTTCCCCCGTCGCGAAGCTCCTTGACCGTGGATTTCAGCAATTCTACGTTAACCGGATCGAGGCCGCTGAACGCTTCGTCGAGAATAAGAATTTTTGGATTATGGATAACTGCGGCGATAAACTGGATTTTCTGCTGGTTTCCTTTGGACAGCTCTTCGACTTTCTTGTTGTAATACTCGGGCACTTGGAACTTCTCCAGCCAACGCTTGAGGTTCTTGTCGGCATCTTGGCGGGACATTCCGCGAAGCTGGGCCAAATAAATGATTTGATCGCTGACTTTGATTTTCGGATACATGCCTCTCTCCTCCGGCAAATATCCGAGCATGCTGAGCTGTTCCTGGCCGTATGGCTTGCCTAGGTACCGAATGTCTCCTTGATCCGGCAATATCAGTCCCAAAACCATGCGCATCGTGGTCGTTTTGCCCGCGCCGTTGGCTCCGAGCAATCCGTAAATTTCACCCTCCGACACCTCGAAGCTAAGGCCGTTCACGGCCGTTTTGTCCCCATAATTCTTAATAATGTTATCTACTATAAGCGAATTCATCGTTTAGCTTCCTCCTTCCGAATCAAACAGCTTAGTATGTCTTCCAATTCCATGCGTTGGACGGCCAGTATTTGAAATCCGCAGGATCGGCAGTAAGCTTCTCCTTGCTCGGGCTCGTTTACTTCCAAGCGATAGACGCCCGAGCCAGCTTCCGTCATTCCTTGTAATCCCGGAGTACGCAGCAGCGCATCGCCGCTCGTTCCCGTTCCCGGCTCCAGTTGCACGAGCAACGTTCTCCAGTCGTCCAGCAGGCGATCCTTCTCGTACAAGCCGAGAATGCGTCCGCGGTAAATAAATAGAATGTAGTCGGCCAACCGTCGAATTTCTTCCATGATGTGGGTCGCGAGAACAAGCGTCCGATCGTTCTCCTCCATATACTTTTGGAGCGCGTCCAACATCGTTTTCCAAGCGAACGGGTCAAGCCCCGAGGAAGGCTCGTCGAGCAGCAACAGCTCCGGATCATGCGCCATCGCGATGGACAGCTCCGCTTTGCGGCGCATTCCTTTGGACAACTTAGCTAATTTTACGCCGCCGTCGACGTCGAAATGACGCATGTATTTGCGGTATCTCTCCCAATCCCAGCTTGGATACCAATGGGAAGCGAATTTCGCCTTCTCGTCGGCGGTAAAATGGTTCTCGTGGGTATGCGGATTCTCCGACAGAAACCCGATTCTGGATTTGAAGCTATCGCCTTGGTCGCCGTTCAAGCGGACTCCGAGCACTTCGGCTTCTCCCTCTTGAACCGGCTCCAGTCCCAGCAGAGTACGGAAGAGCGTGCTCTTCCCCGAGCCGTTCGGCCCGACGATCGCCGTCACCATTCCCCTGGGAATCTCGCACTGGAGGGGACCCAGCACGAATTTGTCATGCTGCAATTTCACCCCTCGCAAAGAAATCGCGGTTTCCGTATCCATAAGCGTCATCGTTATCCCCCCTTGCCTTCTGCGCGTTTTCTATGAATGATCCGTTGAAACGCGTTTTCCAGCTCTTCAAGCTTGCAGTTGAGCTGGAGCCCCGCTTCCACCGCGCGTTCGAGCTCTTCGCTCGCGCGTTCCAGCCGATGCTCGTCCCGTACGACGGAGCCTACTCCCGCGACGAAAGTTCCCGTTCCTTGCCTCGTCCGGATCAAACCCTCGTTCTCCAAATCCTGATACACTCTTCGGACGGTAATCGCGCTGCACTTCAACGAAACCGCTAGTTCCCGTATGGAGGGAAGAAGCGTTCCTTCCGCCAACTGCCCGCCGAGTATGAGCCCGCGAAGCTGCACCTCAATTTGATGGTAGAGCGGTTCGGGACGTTGTTCATCTATGCGTATCGGCAGCCACACAAGCTCACCTCACTTCCACCTTATTGGACTAGAACGTCATTGATCTCTCTTTTATCCGATTGATCGTCGCCCTATAACCGATCCGTGTGGCAACGATCGCCGCGATCGCCGCGACCGCGATCAGAATCAAGCCGTATCCCTTGTCGATAACCCCTATAGCCTCTTGGAACAAGTGAATGCCCTGCCAAGTAAAGATCGTTACGATAACCGCCATCAGTATCATGTACCCCATGTAAAACTGAACGTATTTTCTGCCGCTGAACCCTAGCTCGAACCAAATATACAAAGCATTGGCGGCGAAAGAATAACACATCCATACGATCCCGTTCTCCACCCACTGTACCGGCGTTACCGCTTCTCTTAGACCCGAGGCGATCAAGTACTGGAGAAACAGGAATACCGTTCCGATCACCGGCAAAGTAAGAGCCATCTGCAAATATCTTCCCTGCACGATGGAGGCTAGCGGGATGGGCATCGTTCGCCAATGGGCAAGCCTCTTCGAGTAGTGGTCGTCCCTCCACATTCCCATCGCCGATTTGTTCATGACCATTCCGTATACCGGGAACATCGTCAAGTATAACCAATCGGTTATGCCCTTAAGGAACGGAGTCACGGCTTCTCCGTCCATGTCCGCGTCCCATACCGCGTTCATGTTCGGACCTATCACCGCTCCCATGTAAACGGCGAACAGCAGAGTGAACAGAATGCCTAGCCGATCCCTTCTCCATATGTAGGAACCAATGTGTTTAACTCCTTGCCGCTCGTTCATCGGGGTTATCCTCCTGCGCACAGTGTTTATGTGTGTATATCCATATACACACTATACAAGGTCATTCTATCTTCGTCAAGCGGAAAGGAAAAATTTGTTTTGCGGCGAATTTCTTTAGGGTGAAGTACAAGCCTCTATGAAAGCGAGATGACATCATGAAACGAAAGCTTAGCTCTATCTCCCTGACTCTGGCTCTTCTGCTTGCCCTTGTCCTGCCGGCTCATCCGGGGCAAGCGTTCGCCGCGGCTTCCATTACGAAGAGCGGACTGCCGACCCGCACGGACAAGGACATCTTGGCCCAGTGGAACAAGCTCATGGTTCCGTCCGAAGCCGATCGCGAGCCCTTCGTAACCGAGCCGTCCGTTGCCGCTCCTTACTCGCCGGGCAGTCTGGACGCGCAGTATATTCAAGACGGCGTTAATGCCGTGAACTTCTATCGCTTCATCAGCGGTCTTCCTTACGACGTGACTTCCGCGGGCGATCTGAACGTCCTAGCCCAATACGGCTCCGTATTGCTTGCTGCGGAAGGCGAGTTCAGCCACACGCCGGCGAAACCCGACGATATGCCGAAAGACTTTTACGCCAAAGGCTATAAGTCCACTTCCAGCGCCAATATCTATGCCTCCTACGGATATGACGATCATATCGTCGTCCGGTCGATCGACGCCTATATGGAAGACTCCGATACGAACAATCTTGACAGACTCGGACACCGCAGGTGGATTCTTAACCCAGCGCTTAAGAAGGTCGCCTCGGATTGGCCCAGGGCGAGGATGAATGGTTTTATTCCGCCCTGCAAGTCTTCGATCAGAGTAGATCCAAGGCCGTGGATAATAACTTCATCGCCTATCCCGCTCAAGGATCGTTTCCGATAGAGGTGTTCGGTCCCCGCTATGCCTGGTCAGTCAGCCTCAACATGGATAAATTCAAAAATCCGGCGAAAAAAAACATTAAGCTGACGCTTAAGAGATTAAGGGATAACCGAGTATGGAAATTGAACTACAAAAACGACAAAGTAACCGAGCAAGGAGCGTACTTCAACGTGGAATCCAGCCCCTTCGGCTCGGGAGCCGCGATCATTTTCCGACCGAACGGCATCGACGAGTACAAAGCAGGGGATCGTTTCTCGGTGACCATTACCGGACTTCAATCCAAAAAAGGCTTGAACGTCACTCTTTCTTATACGGTAGATTTCATGAGCGTAACGAAATAGGGTATAATTGAACCACCACACGAAGCGCGCGATTCGCGAAAGGAAAGATAGATTCCCTATGAAAAATAGAAGCAAAGCGCCCCGCTCCTCCGGCGGGGCTTTTAACCGGAGTCAAACGCCTCCGAAACAACTCAAGGTGACCGAGCAAACCGAGCTTCTGCTCTTCCTTCTGGACAAGCTTGCTCCGCAAGGACGAAACTCGGTCAAATCGTTGCTTGCCCATGGTCAAGTATCGGTCGACGACCGGGTAGAAAAGCTCTATAACCATCCTCTGCGGCCGGGACAAGTGGTTACCGTGCGCAAAGATCGCACGACGGTCGCGCCGCCCCTTGTCGGGCTTAAAATTTTATTCGAGGATGACGCGATAATCGTCATTAATAAGGACGCCGGAATGCTGTCGATCGCGACGGAGCAGGAAACCGAGCTAACCGCTTATCGGCAGCTAACCGCGCATGTCCGGCTTGCCGATCCCCGCAATCGGATCTTCGTCTTGCACCGTCTGGATCGGGAAACCTCCGGCGTCATGATGTTCGCCAAGAGCGAGAGCATCCAGCAGAAGATGCAGAACGGATGGAAAGAACTCGTGAAGGAACGCACGTACGTAGCGCTGGTCGAAGGAATGGTCAAGAAAACCCAAGGCACCATTACGTCTTGGCTCAGGGAAACGTCGACGCTGAAAATGTACTCCAGCTTCACTCCGAACGACGGACAGCATGCGGTAACGCATTATAAAGTCATTAGGGCTAGCCGCAACTATTCCTTGCTGGAGGTTCGCCTCGAGACGGGCCGCAAAAATCAAATCCGCGTGCATATGCAAGATCTCGGCCATCCGATCGCAAGCGATAAGAAGTACGGCGCGAAGACGAAGCCCTTCTCGCGCTTAGGCCTTCATGCCCGCGTGCTCGCCTTCGAGCATCCCGTCACCGGTAAGCTTGTCCGGTTCGAGACGGACGTTCCGAAATCTTTTCTTAGCCAATTCAAAGAAGAACCGAGGTAACACAAGGAAACCGGTTCCCTTTCTATAAAATCGAGAGTAAACGCCATTAAATTCAAGGGATATCCAGATAACACTAGAAAAATACTTAAAAACAGTGATTTATGGCTTAATTCCCAGATTGCAAACGCTTTTACGACTGTCGTATGATTTAGATACTCAATGACAATATGAAGGCGATGTTACCTTTAGGGGTACAACCTCGGCACATGATGTGTGCGATGCGGTTGTGCCTCTTTTTGTTGTTGGGTTTTTTTCGAGATTACGCAAAGACAAGAAACGAAAGGGTGGTTAACGAATGGTCGTTAAAAAGTGGGGTACATTGCTTCTCAGTCTGTCTCTCGTATTAGCAATCGCGGCTTGCGGCAAAAGCAACGGAAACGGAGCTAGCAACGCTCCGTCAAGCGGTGCCGCGTCTACGGAATCGGCTGCTTCGGAAACGGCAAGCCAAGCTGCCGAGGAAGAGGAGCTAGTTCCGGAAGCCGGAGCCAAGCTCGTCGTATGGGAAGCTCAGGAACAAGTGGAGTACATGAAAGCGGTCGGCGCGGAGTTCGAGAAACAATACGGAGTGCCCGTCACCGTAGAGCAAGTAGCCGGCGGCGACCAAGGCTCGCGCTTGTCGACCGATGGACCTTCCAAGACGGCGGCGGACATCCTGACTTTGCCGCATGATCAGATCGGCTTGGCGGTCAAAGCCGGACTATTGCTGCCAAACGATGTTTACGAGGAAGAAACGCGCAACGACAACGTAGAAACGGCAGTTACCGCTTCCTCCCAGGGCGGGGTTCTGTACGGCTATCCGAAATCGGTAGAAACGTACGCCCTTTTCTACAATAAAGACCTGTTCCCGGAACCGCCTAAAACTTGGGACGAAATCATCAAGTTCGCGGAAACGTTCAACGACCCCGCGCAAAAGAAATATACGATCATGTGGGAGTTCGTCGGGTATTACTCCTATCCGTTCATCGCCAGCTACGGCGGATACATGTTCGGAGACAACAACACGAACGCGAACGATATCGGGCTCAACAAAGGCGATACCGTTCAAGGCTTCGAGTTCCTAAGATCGCTTAAGAAAATCTTACCTATGAATGCCGGAGATATTTCCTACGACGTCAAGACGCAGCTGTTCAAAGAAGGCAAGCTCGCGCTGAACGTAGACGGTCCTTGGTCCGTAGCCGCGTTCAAAGACAGCGTCAACTTCGGGGTCGCCCCGTTGCCGAAATTCCCGAACGGCAAAGATTCGATTTCCTTCTCGGGCGTGAAATCCTATTACGTCAATGCTTATACCAGCTATCCGGTAGCTGCCCGTATGTTCGCCCATTTCGCCAGCAGCAAGGAAAATCAGCTGAAAAACTTCGAAATGACCGGAGCCATCCCGGCCAACAAGGAAGCCGGCGAAGATCCGAAAATCAAAGACGATCCGTTCGTCAGCGGATTCTTCCAGCAGTTCGCCAACTCTCATCCGATGTCCTCCGTTCCGGGAACGGACTTGGCTTGGGAAGCTTTGAAAGCAACCTTCATCTCCTTGTGGGACGATCCGAAGCTCGATATCAAAACCAGCTTGGATAAGATGGTACAAACGATCCAGGATGGATTAGCAGCCAGATAAGCCCTATTAGAGCAGGGATATATCTTCAACCGAGCCTGTCTTCATCCTTGAGCACGGAGGATGAAGACAGGTATTTCGTTAAAGGAAAGAGGTCGTTCATAGCATGCAGAGCAAGACGATTGGCGCGTTCCTCTCCTTTGTGCTGATGGGGCTCGGACAACTCTATAATCGACAATGGGGCAAAGGGATCGTATTCCTGGCCGCCGCGCTCGCCGGTATCTATTTTTCGGTGTTCCAGCTGTTCGATCATTTAAAAGGACTTATTACGCTAGGGGATCAACCGAGCGGATTCGTCAAAGTCGGCAAAATGATGAAGATGGTCGAAGGGGACCACTCCATCTTTTTATTGATTAAAGGACTCATCGCCCTCGTTGCCGTTTTGTTTTTCCTTAGTTTTTACGTACTCAACATTCGGGACGCTTATCTCGTCGGCCGTATGCGCGACGAAGGCAAAACTCCCGCTCCCTTCCGGAAGTCGCTGTCGGCTCTGGGCGACAAGCACTTCGCTTATCTCGTCCTTATTCCGCCTTTTATCGTCATCACGTTTTTGACCGTTCTTCCGCTCGTTTTCTCGATAGCGCTTGCTTTCACTAACTTCGCCGATCCTATACTGCCCCCGGCGAATCTCGTCGATTGGGTAGGATTCGATAACTTCTCCAAAATGCTGAATCTGAAAGTTTGGAGCAGCACGTTCGGAGGCATTCTGAAATGGACGATTATTTGGGCTATCGTTGCGACCGCTACGACCTATGTCGGCGGCATATTGGTTGCCGTGCTCATTCATCAGCCGCGCGTACGGTTCAAGAAGTTTTGGCGGACCGCTCTGATCGTCCCTTTTGCGATCCCGAATATGATCTCTTTGCTCGTCATGCGCAACATGTTCAACAACCAGTTCGGTCCGGTCAACGGTTATCTTCAATATTTCGGCTTAAAAGGGTTGCCGTGGCTCACCGATCCGTTCTGGGCCAAGGTCACCGTTATCCTCGTCAATATGTGGATCGGCATTCCGATCGTCATGATTCTTGCGTTCGGGGTATTAACGACGATTCCGCGCGACCTGTACGAAGCCGCCGAAGTGGACGGCGCCGGTTCTAGTCAGAAGTTCCGTTTAATCACGATGCCGATGGTTCTGTTTTCTACCTCGCCGATATTGATCATGAATTTCGCGGGCAACATTAACAACTTCAACGTCATCTATCTACTGACTAACGGCGAACCCGTCAATCTGAATTATCAGTTCGCCGGCCATACGGATTTGCTCGTGACCTGGCTTTACAAGCTTGCCTTGAACCAATCCCAGTTCAGCTTCGCATCCGTAATCGGTATCGTCATTTTCCTTATCGTAGCCTCTATCTCGATCTGGAGTTATACACGGACTCGTTCCTACAGAGAGGAGGATATGATCCAATGAAATCTTCCGATGGCAATGTGAAGCTTGCCCTTAGTTATATCATCTTGGTCGGATTGACTTTTATAAGCCTGTTCCCTGCGATGTGGATCGTCCTAAGCTCGTTAAAAACCGGAAACAGCCTATACAGCGATACGTTTATTCCCCGGGAATTCACGTTCGGGCATTACTTGGATCTCTTCAATAAAACCAAATATCCGATCTGGTTTATGAACACGCTTAAGGTCGCGGTATTATCTACGATATTCGGTACGTTCCTGCTGTTGATTTCCTCCTACGCGATTTCGCGTTTCCGCTTCAAGGGGAGGAAAACGTCGCTAAAGGTCATGCTCGTGCTGCAAATGTTCCCCGGATTTATGGCCATGATCGCCATCTTCGTGCTGCTGAACGCGATGAGCCTGTTGAACACGCATTGGGCGCTCATTCTCGTATACAGCTCGGGTTCCATCATCGCGAACGTATTCGTTGCCAAAGGGTTCTTCGATACGATCCCCAGAAGCTTGGAGGACGCGGCGAGAATAGACGGAGCCAGCCATTTCAAGGTATTTACGACGGTCATTGTCCCCTTATCCACGCCAATGCTGACTTATGCGAGCTTGATGATCTTTAACGGCGCTTTCATCGACTTCATCTTCGCGGATCTGATTCTGCGTACGGAAGAGCAACGCACCTTGGCCGTAGGCTTGTATAAAATGGTCAGCCAGCGAAACTCGACCGAATTCACGATGTTCGCCGCCGGCGCCGTGCTCGTTGCCTTGCCGGTCACTCTACTGTTCCTGTTCCTGCAACGGTACCTCGTAGACGGATTAACCGCCGGAGCTAACAAAGGTTAACGACCATCGCCAAAAGATTGGTCGCAAGCGACAAAGCCGCCCTTATCTGGAACCGTTGTTCCAGGAGGGCGGCTTTGTCGCTTTCAAGCTTATTCGAAAACTTTCGTGTTATCCGTTCCTACGTCATAGGAAGGCGACCAGCCCGACACTAGCCATTGCCCGTCCGCGTATTCCAACTGATACTCCGTATAGTTGGTTCCCGCCACGGGAACGGGATCGGTGTCATACTCGGGGAAGTAGAACACTTCGTCGTAATCGAGCTGAACTTTAACGTAAATCACGTATTCCCGTTCGCTGTACTGGTTAAATCTAAAGCTATCCAGATCGAATGCTACCCGATGCAGATTGCCGATATAAGCTTCGTTGTTCCTCTCCATGTCGGCAACATATTGTTCGATATCGCCATTCCGGTCGGGGTGGGCATGCCGGAGCACGTTAGCCTTTTCCCGGAAGGACTGCATCCAGCTCGCAATAAAGTCATAGGTCGAGTTCATGATGTCGTCT
Source organism: Cohnella cholangitidis (assembly GCF_014107495.1). Taxonomy (GTDB): domain Bacteria; phylum Bacillota; class Bacilli; order Paenibacillales; family Paenibacillaceae; genus Cohnella; species Cohnella cholangitidis. The sequence continues at coordinate 4,101,210 of NZ_CP041969.1, read as the reverse complement.
TTTACCGAGTCGTCGAAACCGGAAATCGAGAATTCCAACCGTTCGTTGTCTACGGGCAACTCTTCGCTCTTCATTTTGCCCCACGGATATTCGACTTCCAAGAACATTCGGTTGGAGCCGTCGAAGGCGATCGGACCGATTCGCTGGCCATCTCCTACGACTAAGTCGATATCTTTGCCATTGATGAAAATACGGGCGAAGCTGTTATTGGAACTGACCTCTACGTAATCCCCTTCGAGCGCTAGCTCGACGGCGTCCACATCTCCTGCAAGCGGATAGAGAGGGATCGATTCCTTACTCTCCAACGTCGTGTATTCCCCATTGTAGACCGCCTTGATCTCGTACTCTCCCGGAAGGAACGGGCCCAACTCGACGATGGAACCTTCCCCGCCCGCGGTTGCCGTTTCCTTGCCGTCGACCAAGATTTTGGCGCCTTCGAAGTTCGTTTGCACCGGGACCATATAGCGTTTCACTTTTAATTCATAATCGGTATAGAGCAGCCAGCGCTTCTTCTCTTTCTTGTTCAAATAGATGAACGCCTTATCGCTATCCTGAAGGGACTCCGTATCGCCCGACTTCAATCGATCGGCTTCGGCATTCAACTGTTCCATAAGCGTATCGAACGATTGCTTATTCGATTTCAAATAGTTTACGATGCCGTCGGCAGCCTTCTGATCGAGACGAACGTCCTCGTTCGATGAAGATAACAGCTCGAATAGCTTGTCCGACTCGCCCTTGTCTATCGCGTGTTCGAAACGGTCGAGCAACCGTTGTTCGTCCGTCAAATATTTGCCCAGAAAATAAGCTCCGACGAGCAGCAACACGACGACGATTCCGCCGGCGATCGCGATTTTCGCTTTCAGCGACAGCGAGAATGCTGCCTTTGGTTTCCGAACGACAGGAGATGCCGTCGACTGGTCGGGAACGTTGCGCGAAGCAGCATCGGATACGACTGGCGTACCGCACTCCGGGCAGTAGGAGTGTTCGCCTTCCATCCTCGTTCCGCACTCTTTGCAATAATGGATCTGCACGATGACTATCACCTGTTTTCCGTATCGCCGATACGTTATTAGATATCGTTTAGTCCTCTCAGAAGACTAGCAAGAACGTTGTCTCCGAAAAGATAGAGTAAGAGAATCGAGCCCGCGTAAGTAATAATGACGCCATAGAAAGCATCCAATCCGCTCGTGTGGTCTCTCTTGAAGCTGTAGATCGTAAAACAAATGGCCACGAACCAAGAGAACATTCCGGCGCCGATAACCCATGCCAGAATTTCGGAATCCATGCCCATCAAGGTAAACAGCAATCCGATGAAGAAGAACGTAACCGAAGGGATCATGAACGTTCCGAATCTAGCCGTTACTTCACGATAGTTAATGACTACGTTGCCCATTTTCAGAACTAGGAAAATAATCGAATTGACCATCATAACGACCAAGATGAGGAATACAAACGGTTTGATGACGACGGCCCCGAACGGAACGTCGAGATCATCGCCCATAAATCCGCCGAAGCGCTTTACGCTTTCCCTGATTTGGAAATAAGCAATTAACGGTAAAATAAGCGAGAACAGTATGATCGTAATCAGACCGTTAACCATATGGCCCGCATTCGAAGCTTGGCCGCTCTTGACGGGGCTCTTCAGCACCTCTAAAAAATACGAAAAGTATTGCTTGCTGATTTGCTTGGCCTGCTGAAGCTGCGGATTGGGTTGACTTGGCGCAACCGGCTGGTTAGCGTATGTATTGGGCTGATATGACTGTTGGCTTGCAGGCTGCTGGGAAGCAGCGATCGGGTCGGCAGGCGCGCGATGGTCGTAGTTTACCGCTTCCGACGTCGCCGCTACCTCCGTAGCCGCTACCGGCAGCTTGGTACCGCATTTCACGCAAAACTTAGCTGACTGATTTAACTGGCCGCATTGGGTACATTGCATGCACTTCTCATCCTCCGAATAATTGTTATAATATAGGAATTATTTCCTAGTAATCATAAGTATTATAGTAGGAAAGAAGTACCGCGTCCATCCTTAACACCCTAAAATATTGCTAAAACTTCCCCTTCTTGTGTGCATATATAGAGCTCGCCCTCACCGTCTTCGCCGAACGACGTAATGTTCGTCTCCGTCTCCAGCAACAATCGATTTTCGACTTTTCCGCTAGCGTCCAATCGCAATGCCCACACTAACCCCGAACCGTAATCGGCATAAACGTACCAGCCGACGAGTTCCGGAATCCGATCGCCCCGATACACGTATCCCCCTGTCACGGATACCCCTTGATCGCGCCCGTAAGTAAATATGGGGAGCTCCAACCCCTGTTGCTCGCACCCGTTCTCCGGATTGTAGCATTCCGTTCCCTCTTGGATCCGCCAACCGTAGTTTTTGCCCTTTTCGACAAGGTTGATTTCCTCGTAGCGGCTTTGTCCGACGTCGGCTACCCACAGCTTGCCCGTCTCCTCGTCGAAGCTGAACCGCCATGGATTGCGCAGTCCGTAGGCATAGATTTCCGGTTTCCCGTTGTCCAGGAACGGATTGTCTGCCGGAATCGCGTAAGCCCGTTCTTCCGAATGGCCGTCTACGTCGATGCGGAGGATCTTGCCGAGCAGGCTATCGAGATTCTGGCTATTATTGAGCGGATCTCCGCCGCTGCCGCCGTCTCCCGTCGCGATGTATAAGTAACCGTCCGGCCCGAAGCCGAGCTGTCCCCCGTTATGATTGGCAAAAGGCTGCTCGAAAGTGAGCAGAATCCGTTCGCTCGCGGGATCTAGCAGTCTATCGTTAGCCGGCAGAGTATCATATCGCGCGATAACCGTGTGCGTCTCGGTCGTGTAGTTCACGTAAGCCTGGTTCGGATGTTTCGGATGGAAAGCCAATCCTAGCAGTCCCTGTTCGCCTTCTACATCGTAGACGCGGTCCGCAATATCGAGCACGACTTCCGGCTTCGCCGCCGGCTGCTTCAGGTCTTTGCTCACGATCCGGCCCGGCTGTTCAACGATGTAGACGAGATCGGAATATCCCGCCCGATTCTCCAGCCCGATCGGCTTGTCGAACCGCTCCGTCCCGAAAATACCGTCCAGCGAAATGATGCCTCCCGCTTCCTTGCCGGACGCGGCTTCCTGTGCCTCGGGCTCGTCCGCTCCCCAGCACGCGGTGGCGAGACTAAGGATCAATAAAGCGCTCGCTAACGACAATCCGAATCGTTTCATCTCGGCCAGCCCTCCCTTTAACCAAGCATCGCACACCTCGGACGGGAGCACAAGAATCCAGCGTCCTAGTTTGGGAGAGGCTGGGGTGGGGCTTGCCGGGCATAGCGGCACCCCGTGCCGTTATTTGCCGCCCCGGCGGCCATTCTCCCGCATTAACGGCACCCCGTGCCGTTATTCGCCGCCCCGGCGGCCATTCTCCCGCATTAACGGCACCCCGTGCCGTTATTCGCCTCCCCGGCGGCCATTCTTCCGCATTAACGGCACCCCGTGCCGTTATTTGCCGCCCCAGGCGGCCATTCTCCCGCATTAACGGCACCCGTGCCGTTATTCGCCTCCCCCGGCGACCATTCTCCCACATTAACGGCACCCCGTGCCGTTATTCGCCTCCCCGGCGGCCATTCTTCCGCATTAACGGCACCCCGTGCCGTTATTTGCCGCCCCGGCGGCCATTCTCCCGCATTAACGGCACCCCGTGCCGTTATTCGCCGCCCCGGCGGCCACTCTTCCGCATTAACGGCACCCCGTGCCGTTATCCGAGAAAAATAGTCTTGCCGCGAGGAGTTGCCCGGTAACTTCGAGCACGAATTGAGCCCGCTGCAACCTCCAGCAAGCCTAAACTCACCAATTCGTGCAGCAGATTTCTAATATGCCGATTACCAAGTCCCAGCTGACTGCAAGCTTCCTCCGGAGTGAACGACCTTTCCGATCGATTCGCCAACCTCATAATCTCTCTTTGCTTAAGCGTGAGTTTGGGAGATTCCTGATAAATACCGCTATACAACTTTCCCATTATTTGCAGCAACGATTGCCGGCACTGAAGCGGACGCTCTTTAATAGCGTCCAACGAGTAACGATAGATACGCCAGTCGTCATGCATAAGTTGATTATGTCTGTCCAATTCGTAGTCGAAACCGCGCCGGGTGATATTCTTCGCATGGGAGCTGAAATCATCCACCTCGAAATCGATACGATAGGGAGAGCGAATATAAGCAAAATCGAGATAGTATGAACTATTGCGAGTATTAGGCACCTCATACTCAGCATAAAGAAACTCGAAATTTCCTATAGCTGGCCACCAGACCTCTTCAAGGAATCGTTTTTCCACGAATGCGTGGCCTTCGTTCAGCCTACGGAGCGACTCCCCTCTTCGCGCTTTGCGCTGACTAACCATCCACAGCTCATGATGTTTCTCGAACATTTCCTCTCGCTCCCCGCGACGATTACAAAGCAACAAAAACACCGCGCCTCCCACATAGGGATAAACGCGGTGTGCTTCACTCGCCGAATAGATTTATTACTTATAAAATAATGCAACCTATGCGGATTGTCACGAACTTTTGCAGAAACGGCCTAGAAATTGGAGCAAACCTCGAATAGAGAAGTACGCGTCGCGCGAAACTCACCCCTCCTGAATAATCAACCGCTCGCCGTATTCCCAGCTGCTGAAGTGGTCCTCCCAAATGATATGGTACAGGTTGTCGTGAACTTCGATGATGATTCCTTTCGTGCCATCCTGAACGTAAACGACCTTATCGCCAACTTTCATCTTGCGTCCCACCCCTGTCACCCGAGTCGAAAGACGATTCCATGCCCGCCCTTAGGATATACCCATTTGATGTTCTGGTGCGGGCAGCCGATCCGGCAGCTCCCGCACTCATGGCAGCCTTCATAGCCGACATGCATGCGTACTTCCTCCCATTTGTACACTTCGGCCGGGCAAAATATCGTGCAAATCTTGTCCGGGCAGCTCGACATGCACACCTCCGTATCCATGACGTGCAAGTGGGATTGCGTATCGGCGTTGAACCTGAGCAAATATTGCTTCTCCTCGATGCTTGCCGCCTTGGCGTTAGCGGCGGACGGTTGCGGATCGCTCATTACTTCATCACCTTCCATGCCCGGAAGAGGTCGCGGGCAATCTTGAATTTCTCCTTCGCCGGACCGATGTCGCGCCATATTTTCTTTTGTTTCTCCCGCTTAGAGGCACCATCCACGGTCAACATTTGGCTGGCCGCGCGATTTACCATCGGGATGTACTGCTCGAAATATTGCGGGAACTTGTCGAAATGATGCGTCGCGTCCTTGTACTTCTTCAAATCCTGGCCCACGAAGCTCCCCATTAGCTTCTTCCGGTATTCGTCCAGCGACGGCTCGGAGAAATCCCCGCGCGACATCGCGGCAATGATCGTCTCCGCCGCCAATCGGCCGGAAGTCATCGCCATGTTCGAGCCTTCGCGGTGAATCGCGTTGACGAGCTGCGCCGCATCCCCGACCACGAGCACTCCCGCCGCGACTACCTTAGGCATGGAATGATAGCCGCCTTCGGGAATCAAATGCGCTAAATACTCCTGAGGTTCGGCGCTATGAATGTAGGGTCGGATCATCGGATGCGTTTTCACGTATTCCATCAACTCGTAAGGCTTTATCTTATGCTTGATCAGACCCGAAAGCAACGTGCCGACGCCGATGCTGAGCGTATCTTTGTTCGTGTACAGAAACCCTGTTCCGAGTATGCCCTTCGTCGCGTCTCCGAACAGCTCGATCGTACAGCCTTGACCCTCTTCCAGATTAAAGCGATCCTCGATGATCTTCTTGTCGAGCTTAAGAACTTCCATCGTCGCCAATGCGACTTCGTCCGGGCGGAACTCCTTGTGAAAGCCGAGCGATTTGGCTAGCAATGAATTGACGCCGTCCGCCAGCACGACAACATCCGCGCGCAGCTCGCCGTCCGGGCGATCCGTGCGCACGCCGACTATTTTGCCGTCTTCCACGATGCATTCCAACACGACCGTTTCGTTAAGAAGCAATGCCCCTTTTTCCACCGCCTTGGAAGCGAACCACTGATCGAACTTGGCGCGCAATACGGTGAAGTTATTAAAAGGTTCCGAAGCCCACTCCATCCCCTTGTAAGAGAACGTCACGGCCGACGATTTATCCATCATCATAAACCTTTGTTCCACGATCGGACGTTCCAGCGGCGCTTCCTTGTGGAAGTCCGGCACGATTTCCTCCATCATTTTGCGGTAGAGTACGCCTCCCATGACGTTCTTGGAGCCTGGGTACTCTCCTCTCTCGATTAGCAGCACGTTCACGCCCGCCTTGGCTAGCTCGTATGCGCAAGCGATTCCGGCAGGTCCGGCTCCGACTACGATGACGTCAAACTTTTCCGGCATCGGCCTCTTCCTTTCTTCCTAGCGCGGTTTTGAAAGCTTCCGTAAGCATCGGTACGATCGTAAGCGCATCCCCTACGATTCCATAATGGGAGGATTGGAAAATCGGAGCGGCCGGATCTTTGTTGATGGCGATAATTAATCCGGAATTTTGCATGCCTACGATGTGCTGAATTGCCCCGGAAATCCCGATCGCAAAATAGATTTTCGGAGTAACCGTCACTCCGGTCTGCCCGACCTGATGATGGTGCCCGATCCAGCCCGCTTCGACGACATCCCGGCTAGCTCCGACCGCGGCTCCCAGCGTCTCCGCTAACCGATGAACGACTTCAAATCCTGCGGGCCCTCCCAGTCCTTTGCCTCCCGCTACGATAATATCCGCTTCGTCGATTCGTACGTGCTGGGTCGTTGAACGGACGATCTCGAGCACCTTGGTGCGGATATCCTCTTCCGTTATCGGAATGCGCTCGTCTATGATAACGCCGGAAGCTTTAGGATTGCGGGGCAGCGCTTTCATAACCTTAGGGCGGACGGTAGCCATCTGCGGGCGATATTTCTTGCACAGAATCGTAGCCATGATATTCCCGCCGAATGCCGGTCGACTGGCCAGCAGAAGTCCCGTATCTTCCTCCACGTCCAGTTGCGTCGTGTCGGCCGTTAAGCCCGTCGGCAAGTCCGTCGCCACCGCGCTCGCCAGGTCTTTCCCCGTCGATGTCGCGCCGTACAGAAGAATTTCCGGTTTATGCTTTTCCACGCAAGCAAGCATCGCTCTCATATAAGTCTCCGTCCGATAGAACCGGTAAATCGGGGCATCGTACACGTAGACTCTATCGGCTCCATATTCGAACGCGGTTTGCGCAAGCTCTTGAATGTTGTCTCCGATCAGCACGCCGGCCAGTTCCGTTTTACGCTTATCCGCAAGCTGCCGCCCCGCGCCCAACAACTCCAAGGATACCTTGGCGACGGCACCGTCCTTCTCCTCGATGAACACCCATACTCCGCGATAATCTTCGAAATTCAATCTGCTCCACCTCCTGCCCCTGCCTCGAAGAGTTCCTTGCGGGCTAACAAGATATCTAGCAGCTGCCGGATTTGCGCTTCAGGCTCGCCCTCCAGCAACTTCCCGCCTTGAGGCTTCTGCGGCGCCCATACCGAGCTAACGATCGTCGGCGAACCCTTTAATCCAAGCTGCGTCTTATCAATCTCCTTGAGATCGCTGACCGCCCATATATTCGGCTTGTAGCGGGCGGCACGCAGCATATTCGGAAGCGTGGAGTAAGGAACCTCGTTAATGTCCTTCTCTACCGAGAATAAGCAAGGCAACGTCGACCGAATAACCTCGTATCCGTCTTCCAGCTTCCTGTGCACGATCGCGTAGCCTTCCTCTTGGTTGACCTCCACGACTTTGTTGACCGACGTCAGCGGCGGCATATCCAATCTGCGGGCGATTCCGGGTCCGACTTGGCCAGTATCTCCGTCGATCGTCATTTTGCCGCAAATGATCAGATCGATAGGGCGGATTTCCGATGCGATTTTCTCCAACGCTTTCGTCAAGGCGTAGCTGGTGGCAAGCGTATCGGCTCCCGCGAATGCCCTATCCGTGATCATATAACCTTCGTCCGCTCCGATCTCGATACATTTGCGGATCGCCTTAACCGCGGGAGGAGGACCCATCGTCAACACGGAGACAACGCCGCCGTAACGCGCTCTTAAGCGAACCGCCTCCTCCACCGCGTGCGAGTCGTAAGGATTCAAGATCGCCGGGGCGCTCGAACGATCCATCGTATTGGTCTTGGGATTCATCTTGATGATCTTCGTATCCGGCACCTGCTTAATGCAGGCAACGATATGCAGCATGTTCCTCACCCTTTCCGCTCTTCCCGAATGACAGGTTCAACCGTTCAATCTTATCTATATTAGAAGAGCGGGAATATCATGACTGGGTTTGTCCATGATTCATCCACCTTTAACGGAAATTTTCAGCAAACGCTCAACTGTCCCTCATCTGTTTTTCAACCTTTCTAGTCGTAATAGTGATTGTATCTCTTAATGATGGCCTATCGTTTCGGCTATTGGGCTCAGCGCAAATTCGTGTACGCTTGACCGCATGAAAAAAAGCCCATGGACGCGAACGTCCATGGACTCTCTTTTACGCTATTTCTTATCCGAATATCGCATCGATAACCGGTTTCGTATGTCCGCCCGGGTAACAAATATACAAGAGAACGTATACGGTTACGCCCGTAATAACGGTGGCAAACCAGATCATCGCGGTAACCTTACCCCATTTGCGGTGTTTGGCAAAACTCTTCTTAAAGGCCAGCGTAAGCGTCGTTATTCCGAATACGGCAGCTACCGTCGCGAGTACGATATGGAACAGCAAGAAGATCAAATAGATCGTCTTCAGGCTTTCCGGCCCGTTAAACATCGTATTCCCGATGAAGATGGTCCGGGACACGTAGATAATGAAGAACAGAGTAGCCGCGATTGCCGCCGCAATCATGACCTTCTCATGGGCTTCTCTTTTTTTCTTGATAATCAACCGCCAACCAATGGCTACCAAAATTCCGCTGATCAGGATAAAGCTTGTACTGACCATCGGAAAAATATCGTACCACGACATAACCTTCACCCGCTCTATCGTCATAACATCATCTAGCTTACAACCTATTGTAACTGTCCGAACGTCCGAGTTCAAACGTTTCGGCACTCCGTCACAGATTGTTAAATATTAATCTACCAACGGTTTGCTTGCGGGCGCTGCAGGTTGCTCATCATCCTGCTCGCGTTCCTTGCGATACCATTGCATGAACACGGTATAGAGGGCGGCCGCGTTAACGAATTCCTGCAACAGCTTCATCACGATTCCGCCGAGCTGTTGATCGTCTTTGCCGCTCATCATGTTGAAAAACGCCGGACCGCCAACCTGGCTTAACACTTCCGCGGGATCGCCCGTCATGCAGTACCCCATCGCCTTCACCCAAACTTGAGGATCGTTGTACACCCCGAACAAGGGACCGCTGGCGAAAATAATCATGGCGCAGGCCGGTGTCAGCAGCAAGCCGCTCATGAAAATATACAGCAGCGTAAGCATATGCGACATCCGTCGCCATTCCGGAATCGGACAATAGACATGCCACCACATCATGGTAGCGGAAAGGAACAGAAGCGCGTAATAAATTCTGTGCACCGTATAATGCGTCATGATCCAGTCGTGATTGTCCGGCATGTGATAGAACGAGAACAGCAAGGTGAACAAGCCCATGCTGATGACCGGGTTCATGAGAATATAGAATACGCGCCATCTCCAGAAGCGAGCTTGGAATATCCTTCTCCAAAGCCAATCCGGTATTCCATAGATGAGCAACGGAGGTACCAGAATATAAGCGAGAGCCATATTGGTCATATGGAACGTAAACATCAGATGCCCCATTAAGCTTAGCGGACCGCCCTGCGTTAAATACAGGAGAACGATCGCGAGCAAAAAAGCCAGCTGACGAGAGACGGATACCGGAGCGCTACCCGCAAAACGATGTCTCCATGGACCTATGACGAACGTATACAACACGATAATCGCCATCATGAAGATCATGAACAACGGACTCCATAGGTCACGGAAGGAAAAGTACTCTAATCCCCACATTGCCGCCAACCTCCCTTTCTAGATGCAACAACCCGCGCCGCGATCAGGCATGCGCAACGTTGTCTTCATTAAAAAAGAGAGGACGGATTGTGGCCCGCCTCTCTTAAGTTTATTGCCTTAACCGACTTACCACCAAACCCAGTACAGAGCCATGATCACCATAGTGAACACGACGACCGCGCCCGAGATAATTCCGATGATCGGAAACAAGTGTCCGCGATCCTTCATATGCATCCAGAATGCCATTTGAATGAATACTTGGACGACTGCCATTCCAACCAGAATAATGTACGTGAACGTTGCATTGATCTCCCCGGCAGCTACGGCCGCGAACGCGATGATCGTGAGCGCAAGGGACAAAATGAAACCGACAATATGTTTCTGAGGACCTTCCACCTTATGGCGTTTGGTTACCTCCGAAGAAGCCGCGTGGTCATGATTGCTCGACATGAGATTAGCCCACCTTTCCCATCAAGTAAACAACGGTGAAGATGAATACCCAAACAACGTCGATGAAGTGCCAGTAAATGGCGGAAATATATACTTTCGGCGCGGTAACGACCGTCAAACCTTTTTTGAGGATTTGGCCGATGACCAATGAGATCCATACAACCCCGAAAGCAACGTGAGCGCCGTGGAAGCCGACTAACGTATAGAACGAGGAGCTAAACGCGCTTGTCGTAAATTTATGACCTTCATGCACGTACTCGAAGAATTCGTAAATTTCCAGCCCTAGGAAGCTAAGGCCAAGCACGATGGTTACGATTAACCAACCAATCATGGCTTTCTTCTTGTGTTGGTGCAAGGCTTGAACGGCGAATACGCTCGTTAAGCTTGAAGTCAACAAGATCATTGTCGCCGCGAACACCATCGGAAGCTGGAACAGTTCGTTAGCCGAAGGACCGTCTCCGATATTGTGGCGCAGGGCCAAGAAAGCCGAGAACAAAGTTCCGAACAATACGGTTTCCGCGCCGAGGAATAACCAGAAGCCCAAAATGTTATTGCGGGCTTGCAAAGTCGCTTTCTCCGGCTCATGCGGCAATTGTCCGTCTACGTGATCGTGTGCGCTCATGCGTGCACCCCTTTCTCCTGATCTTCCGGTTCGATATGGAAACCGTGATCGTCGCGAAGGGAACGGATGACCATGCAGCCTAACGTAATTGCTAAACCGACACCTGCTACGATAAGGCGATCATACATAAATCCGAATCCTGCGATAAATAATCCGATGCTCATGATGAGCGGGAGGATCGAAGGAGACGGCATATGAATCGAACCGATTGGTTCCGCCGGCGTCATAGCCTTGTTTCCATCCATCTTTTCCTTCCACCATGCATCGTAACCGCGAACGAGCGGAGTTTGTTGGAAGTTGTACTCCGGAGGCGGCGAAGGAATCGTCCACTCCAAAGTACGGCCATCTTCCCAAGCATCGGCAGCCGCGTTGCGAGGCTTAGCCCAAGTGATGAAGATGTTGAGCAAAAATGCGATCGTACCGACGCCCATCAAGAACGCGCCGATCGTACTGATGTAGTTCATATCGTCGTAGCCTTGACCGCCAAGATACGTGTAAACCCGGCGAGGCATACCCAGCAATCCAAGGAAATGCTGGACAAAGAACGTCAAGTGGAATCCGATGAAGAATGTCCAGAACGTAATTTTACCGATTGTCTCGTTCAGCATACGTCCGAACATTTTCGGCCACCAGTAATGCAAGCCGGCGAAAATACCGAATATCAAACCGCCGACGATAACGTAGTGGAAGTGAGCGACTACGAAATAGCTATCGTGATACTGGAAGTCGGCCGGAGCCGAAGCGAGCATAACGCCGGTAACTCCACCCATAACGAACGTCGGGATGAATCCGATGGCGAACAAGCTAGCCGTCGTGAAGCGAATCGAGCCGCCCCACAGCGTGAACAACCAGTTAAAGATTTTGACCCCTGTCGGCACCGCTATCAACATCGTCGCGATGGAGAACAGTCCGTTCGCTACCGGTCCAAGACCCGTCGTGAACATGTGGTGAGCCCATACCATGAATCCAAGGAAGGCGATCAGCACTGTCGCGAAAACCATGGAGCTGTAACCGAACAGACGCTTACGGGAGAACGTACTTACGATTTCGGAAATAACGCCGAAAGCAGGCAAGATCAAAATGTACACCTCAGGATGTCCGAACACCCAGAAGATATGCTCCCAAAGTACGCCGCTTCCTCCATTACCTACTTCGAAGAAGTTGGCATGGAACAGCCTGTCGAACATGATCGCAACGAGACCGACCGTAAGTACAGGGAAGGCGAACACGATCAGAGCGGAAGTAATGAAGATCGTCCATGTAAACATCGGCATTCTCATGAAAGTCATTCCAGGCGCGCGCATGTTAATGATCGTCGCCATGAAGTTGATACCGCCGAGCAACGTACCGATACCGGCTATTTGCAAGCCTATGACGTAATAATCTACGCCATGGCCCGAGTTAAACGTCGGACCCGCGAGCGGCACGTATGACGTCCATCCGGCGTCAGGCACCGTTCCCGCGAACCAACTCAGGTTCAAAAGCAATCCTCCGAAGAAGAACGTCCAGAACCCTAGGGAATTCAAGAACGGGAACGCTACGTCGCGCGCGCCGATCTGTAGCGGAATGACCGCGTTCATGAGCGCGAACAACAACGGCATCGCCGCCAAGAAGATCATGGTCGTACCATGCATCGTAATTAATTCGTTAAACGTATCTCCGGCAACGACATCATTCATCGGCTTCATCAATTGAACCCGGATGATAATCGCTTCCAAGCCGCCAATCAGGAAGAAGAACAATCCTGCAATCATGTACAGAATACCGATCTTCTTATGGTCGACGGTCGTTAGCCAATCCATCAAGCCTGTGTACCGCTTGACTGTGTGTCCATGTGCATGTGCTGCCAAGGCCACGTACCCCCTTAGTTTCCCGCGTGATTAATAGTCGAGCTTGTATTCCGCCAAATACTTGGCAATGCTTGAGACTTCTTCAGGCGTCAAGCTATTGTCTTCCGCACCCGGCATCATAGCGCCGATTTTATATTTCTGAGGATCCGTAATCCAATCGTGGAGGTTCTGCTCCACTCCGGCCTCGTCGTTATAGAGAATACCGCCGACTGTTTGACGCGATCCGACACCAGTCAAGTTAGGAGCGCTGTTACCGCCATTCTCTCCGACAGCATGGCAGCTTAAGCATTGCGATGTAAATTTCTCGGCGATTTCCGCATCCGCAGGCATTTGCGCCGGAGCTTTCATGGCCGCGACCCAACGATCGAACGAGGACGGGCTAACCGCTTTGGCTTTGAAATCCATCAAGGCATGGGCCGGTCCGCACAATTCCGCGCACTTGCCGCGGAACACGCCTTCATTGGGGAACTCCAGATACATCCTGTTCGTTACGCCAGGGTTCGTATCCATTTTCCCTCCGATGGAAGGAATCCAGAAAGAGTGCTTAACGTCGGCTGCTACGAGTTCGAACGAAATTTTCTTGTCCGTTGGAACGATCAATTCTTGGGCAGTCGTAATTCCGTAATCGGTATACTCGAACTCCCACCAGTATTGATGCGCCGTTACTTTTACTTGCACTGCGTTTTTGTCTTTGCTGTAATCCTTAGCTAATCCGAACACGTCTCTAATTGTCGGAAAACCGAGAATCAAAAGCAGGACAAGAGGAATAACCGTCCAGATGATCTCCAGCGTGTGATTCCCTTCGACTTGTTTAGGAATCGTTTTGTCGCCTTGACGGCGACGAAAGCGAATCAGCACGTAAATACAGATGACGAACACGACAACAACGACCAGAGCCATGATGCCAATGGACAGTTTCATCAAATCTAATTGTTTCTCAGCTACCGGTCCTTGCGGATTCAGAGTTGAGAGGTCTTCTCTTCCACATGCCGACAACAACAGCACTAAACCTGTCAGCAGCGGAAGCAGCCGCTTCATTACAGGCCACCGTTTCATCATATCAACCCCATTTTGACGTTTTCGTAGAGCTTTTGCCCTTATGTAGCAAACGCTTTCTACACCTAGATGTTGTAACAAGCAACACGCGCTTTTCATCTCCACTAACAAATATTATGATTGATATCACAGTTTGTCAATGTTCACAGAACAGTTCACACATTGTTCTCAAAACTGTCAAATATGGCGTAATCATAAGGATTTCATTGAATTGAGACAATCATTTGTACTTCTTCGGCGTCTATTCGCGAAACCTCTCCCGACCGCTTCGCTTTCCTCCCCTTTTTCGCCTCTCCCTTCTTTTTGCCAATATGCCCGAGTTTTATGTGCGATCGGACGCGCATACTTTCCGAGCGGCTGTAAAACCTAATCGCATATTGAATGCATTGGAGGGGGTTGTCTCATGTCAGCTCGACGTTCTGGCTCGCTACTTGGAATTGCTTTATTGCTCGTCCTAATGACTGCATGCAATTACAAATCATACTTTCAGAAGAGCGCGAACGACTACGCCAGCAGAAGCGCGAACGATCCGAAAATGACCGGCGTCCGTTCTTACGGTTCCTTGTCCGGCAACCCGAAGCAGCATGACAATCGTTATTTCGAGTACAGCTCCGCGCTCTCGAACAAAGTCGCTTCGCTTCCCGGCGTCAATACGGCGCTTGTCTTCTTGACGGACAAGAATGCTTATGTCGGCATTCTAACGGACTGGTCGGCAACGGGAACGGAGGCGCGAGGCGGTCCAAGATCGCATGAACAGGACAATAGCGGTACGACCGAAGGCGTGTACAACGTCAGCACCGGCAGTTCGAAATGGGACAATCGCCAAGTCGCCACTCCTTACAATTCTTATTTCACGCATAAAGACTTCGGAGATTTATCGACGGAGCTGCGGCAAGTCATCGGAGATACGATCAGAAAAGATTTCGCTCGCGCTCAAGAAGTTCATATTTCCGCCAATCGCGAATTCGTCAATCAATCGTTAGAGTATGCAAAAGCAGCATGGCTAAAGAAGCCGCTTGCCCCTCTGACAACGGACTTCAATACGCTTGTTCAATACACGTTCGCCAATGGAAACAAAGTTCCGATCCCCCTCTATTCGAAGCAAACGCCGGGCAAATAACTTGCAAGGCTTCGCCATTGGCCCGGGCATTTACCTATTTAGTAAGCAGGATAGGTCCTTCGGAAGCAATCGCGACCGTATGTTCGAATTGGGCGGCTATGCCGCCCTCCACGGTCAAGACCGTCCAACCGTCTTCCCCGATATAGACCTCGGGAGATCCGATCGTTAAGATCGGTTCTATCGTAATGACCATTCCTTCCCTCAGTTTATGGCCGGTTCTTGCAGCACCGACGAAGGGCACCTCCGGCGGTTCGTGCATCGATTTGCCGATTCCGTGGCCGCCGAATTGGCTGACCACTCCGTATGGCCCCGAATCCGCAACCCGTCCGACTGCCGCCGCAATATCTCCAAGCGTACGCCCTACCCTAGCATACTCGATTCCTCTCGTCATCGCTTCGTAAGCGGCTTTCCGCAACCGCTTCGCTTCATTGGATATTCGGCCTACCGGGAAAGTCCATGCCGTATCGGCCATCCATCCGTTCCATTCAACGACGAAATCCAAGGTAACGAGATCGCCTTCCTTAAGAATTCTCTCGCTAGGCATACCATGACAGGCGCAGTCGTTAACCGCCGTACATATGGCATAAGGATAACCATGGTAGCCTTTCTGCGCTGCGATTGCCCCGCGTTCCTCCAAATATCGCTCCGCGTATCGGTTTAATTCCAGCGTCGAAACGCCGGGCGTCACCCGTTTGCCCAACTCTCTTCTCAGCCGGCCCGCCAATCGTCCCGTCGCGGCCATCCGCGCAATTTCTTCCCGCGATCGTATCGGAATCCGGCTTGCCTCGGTTTTCTTGTTAGGGTTAGCTCCCACTTCCACACCTCCCGTATTTCTATATGTATTCCAACGGGATCCGAAGCACCACCTGCAGGAGGAAAACGGCGGAAATCGTTGAATATTCCTCTTATAAGATTAATGTCGAGAAGGAGATTATCATGCTATTTCTTCAGAGTAGGAAATCAATCGTATGGAGAATGAACGTTTTATTGTTTCTTCTAATTGCCGCAAGCTTTTTCCCGCCGTTTTCCCGTCTCTCGGCGGAAAGCCCGTCATCGCCCCCCTCTGTTCCTATCGCCGATCATCCTTATTTAACCCTTCATTATTCGATAGGCGGCAACATCGTAAAGCTAAAGCCGGGCATGAGCAAGAAGAATGTCGATCAGCTTCTCGGAACAGGGATCACCTATCGGACCCCAGCCTTTGATTACGACAAGCACGGCGATCTTATCATTGCTTACGAGAACGATCAGGCCGTTTACTTTTCCGTCGAGGGCGGCAAAGCATCGCTTAACGGGACGATCGACGAATCCTCCGCCCGCGAAGACGTTGAAAGGCAGCTTGGAAGCCCCAGCTTGAAAGAGACAGGCGAGTATTTATTTAGAGAGACAGATGGTGAGATTTCTCAAATTAAGCCGAACGAAAATGTCGCCGGCATTGAGGAATCATCGCTTTATCGACTTAAGTTTTACTCCTCGCATAGGGATGAGATTTATTCCTTTTCCATTGAACGTGGCGATTTTAAGCCCATAGCGGACGACCGGGTTGCAGCCATGAACTCGCATATCGTTCGACCGGACAAGACTAAGCCTTTTACGATGTGGGACCTTTCCGTTCAAGCGGATGGCGGCAAAGGCAGAGTCGCGATCGGAATGAGTAAAACGTCCGTTGATAAACTGCTCGGCGATCCGGGGACGCGCGATGGTTTCGCGGGCAAGTTTTACGTATATGAAGGCGCGGAAGTCTATTACCGGAATAAGAAAGCTGTCGCGATTCTCATCCGTCTAGACGAGGATTTCACTAAAATCTATCGAACGCCCCGAGGGTTAGGATTGTTAACCGACTTCGAAGGTCTAGTCAAACTTTACGGTCAACCCACGCACGTCTCCGATAAAATCATCGATTACTCTTTCTACAAGAAGAAAGACGGTTTAGGCAAAATGACGGAAACGACTAGCCCGTTAGAGATTCCGCCGATCGACCAACGTTATTACATGAGCTTTATCCTAACGGATGACGAAAGTAAATTGATTAGTTATATCCTAATAAGCGATCACGAATTTGCCTACACCGGCAGATGAGAATAGCCAAAAAAACCGACCGAAAGCGGCTTGCGCCTGCTCCAGGTCGGTTATTCCCCGCAACGTCACGATGCGGGGGTATTTAATTTAGTCAGCTCGCGTTCTACGAGAGTCGTTAGCTCCTCTTCATATCCACCGGTAATTCTGTATTTGCGGATGTAATCTTTAACGAACTTGCGCGGATCCTTGGGGCGGAAAATTCTAGTCAGTTCTCGCAAACTTTCTTGAACTTCGTTGTGGCTGCGTTTGGCCATGCAATTCCCTCCCAGTGGAATGGATTCCGGACCGGCGCAAATCCCGGAACGGAGGCGGTATTTCGCCACTTGGAGAACCGAAATTAAGGTTCTTCCTTAAGCTTCGATGTTCCACCGCTGTATGCCATTAAGAAAACGTTCCTGCATTTTCTGATTATACCATTTATCGGCTGGGGGATAAAGTAAAAAACGTTAGGCTCATGATCCCCGGGAAGTTAGCCCTTGGAAACCTGCTCTTGCACGTCCCTGACTTCGAACAAATGATTTTTCCCGGACAGGGAAAACCGTTCTCCCGCTCGGAGTTCGTAACGCATGCCGGGCTGCAGCTTCTCGCCGTTATAGAGAAAGGTCCCGTTAGAAGACCCGTTATCTTCAAGCACGAAAGTGCGGCTTTCTTCATTGAATCTTAACGTGCAATGAACGCGGCTAATTTCGCCCGCTTCGTAAGGAAACAAAATCGCGCATTGCGAAGGATCGCGTCCGAAAGTCAGGCGGCGATTCAGAACGCGGTAGCTCGTGCCCGCATGCTCTCCTTCTATGCCGCAAAGACGCGGTTCCCATTCTTCCGCCATTTCCACTTGATCCGGAAAACTAAGAATATTCGTAATCGGAATCGTGTAATCCGTGAGCGGATTGTGCTCCGCCTCCGGGTTGGGCAACGTTTCCTCTTCGTTCCACTCCTCCAAAGAATGTTCTTCGAACGATTCGTGATCGTGATCCTCTATTGTTGTAGAAGAATAATCATAGGTATCCTTGCCCTTCGCCGTCATCTGGAGAAAAGCGATTACGGCTCCCACGGCGACCGCGATCCCCAATCCTAATGCAGCAAGCAAAGGAAGCGTGCCTGCCTTGATTGCCGTCGCGGTTTCCAGAGATTGCGCGGCAAACACGCGATAAGGCCCTGTCTGAATCCCCCCCAGCAGAAGCGCAATGAACGCCGCGACTTTGGCTAATGCGGGATTGACTCCCCTTCGGTACTTGATGCGATTCCCCCTTTCTTTATGGTCTTGTATTCGCTCAGTCAACAATCTCACCTCCATCATAACCGCATGCGATTAGTTATTTTGTAAACGCTTTCCTTATTGATTAGAAAGGAAAGGCGATTTTTCGCGCATACGATCATTATAGCGAAAAAGAAGTCCCCCTTCAATTCGTTCCATCCATATTTTAGGATATTTTTAACTACTCTTCCTCTTTCCCTTCCAGCTCTTCCTTTAACTTGCGCCGTATGACCTTACCGATAAGAGACAACGGCAAGCTGTCCCTGAATTCATATAGTTTAGGCACTTTATAAGGAGCTAACCGTTCCCGGCACCAACGATTCAGCTGCATTTCCGATACTTGCCAACCTTCCTTAAGCACAATATAGGCTTTCACCGTCTCTCCGCGATAAGAATCGGGCACGCCGAGCACGGAAGCTTCCTTCACCGCGGGATGCTCAAACAGAATTTCCTCGACCTCCCTCGGATATACGTTAAATCCTCCAGCCAGAATGATATCTTTTTTCCGATCGATAATGGAGAAGAACCCTTCCTCGTCCATCTTTGCGAGATCACCGGTTCGCAACCACCCGTCCCGTATCGCCGAGGCGGTCTCTTCCGGTCGATTCCAATAGCCCGCCATCACCTGCGGCCCTTTGATCGCCAGTTCGCCTATCTCTCCCGCCGGGAGAGGATCCAAGCTATCTTCCCCTACGATTCTGACGTCCGTATCCGGCAAGGGAATGCCGATCGTGCCGGCTTTGCGGTAGCTCCAGATCGGATTGCAATGGGTCACCGGCGAAGCTTCGGTTAAGCCGTACCCTTCGATCAGCTTGCCGCCCGACTTCTTCTCGAACTTCTCCTGCACTTCCCGGGGCAGAGGCGCCGCTCCGCTTACGCATACCCGCACCGAACTTAGATCCCCCTCCATAGCGTGGGGGTGATTGAGCAGCGCGATGTACATCGTTGGCGCCCCCGGGAAAACGGTCGGCTTTCTTCGGCGTATCGTTTCGAGCACCATCCGCGGATCGAACCGGGGCACGAGCAAGATCGAGCCCCCCTGGTAAATCGCCTGGTTCAGCAGAACGGTCAATCCGAACACGTGGAATAAAGGAAGCGCGGCCAAATACCTTTCCTTGCCCTTCTCCATCCGATAACACCACGTCGCAGCCTGAACCGTATTGGCCAGCAGATTGGCATGCGTTAACATCACGCCCTTGGGCCGCCCGGTCGTTCCTCCCGTATATTGGATCATCGCTAGTTCGGTATCCGCGTTTACCTCTTCGCAGATCGGAGTTTCTTTTCCCTTTCTCAGCACGGCAGACCAACGCACAATTCCTTCCGCCTTTTTATATTTCACATGCAGATCCGGATATTCCTTACGGCGCTTGATCGGGTACAGAACGTTCTTCGGAAAAGGAAGAGCGTCCGACAACGAGGTGACGATCACCTGTCTAAGGGCAGTATTCTCTCTCGCCTTGTCGACTCTCGGCATGAGCAAATCCAGCGTGATCAGGGTCGTCGCCCCGCAGTCGGCAAGCTGATCGTGCAGTTCCCGCTCCGTATAGATCGGGTTCGTCTGGACGATGACGGCACCGGCCATCAACCCTCCGTAATAAGCGATAACCGCCTGCGGACAATTGGGAAGCATGATTGCCACCCGGTCTCCCTTGCTCACGCCAAACGTTCTAAGCGCGTTCGCCAGCTTGCGGCATTGGCGCAGCAACTCCTTGTACGTATAACTTCTGCCGAGAAAATCGAGCGCTTCGTGATTCGGGTACTCGCGCGCGGAATCGAGCAGAATGTTAGCGATGTTGGTTTTGGGGTACTCGTAGGTCGGAGAGACTTGCAAAGGATAGTGACGAAGCCATGGCCGCTTGTTTTCCTGCCGATCGGTAACCTCACTCATATGCATGCCTCCTCAGAGTCCGACGTAGCTCTCGGCAGAGATGACGCGGGCGGAAATGCGCTTGCGCAGAGCGAATAAGTCGATAGGCTCGAATCTTAGCAACCGTTTCAGCACGGAAAGCTTGGCAGTCTCAGGCTCTCTCCTTTCTCCAACGCGGCCAATATCGTCCGGGCGCGCCGGCCGGCTCTCTCCGCCGCATCTTCCGCGAACAATGCCGTCATGTCGATCAAGTTATCCGGACTATTCTCTTGGCTCCGCGAAAGCTGCTTACGAGCCCGCAGGACGGCGCTTTCAAGAGCGTACATATCGATCATGGAATCGGCCAACGCCGCGACGGTTTCCTGCTCGCGTTCAAGCCGCAGCCCATGCTTCTGCACGGCGAGCCCCCCGACCATGAGGAACACCTTCTTGAGCGCGGCGAGAATAGCGATCTGCCTGGATAAGGGGGATGCCGCCGACGTCGTCGCCAGCGGGGCCGGACTCAGCAGCTCGCGCTGCAGCGCCTGGGCTCTCTCGATCAAAGGAAGCTCGCCCTTAAGCGCCCGCTTCAGCAAAGTGGCGGGAATCAATAAACGGTTGATTTCGTTAGTTCCCTCGAATATCCGGTTAATGCGGGAATCGCGGTACAGCCTTTCGATTTTATATTCTTGGATATAGCCGCAGCCTCCATGGATTTGAACTCCTTCATCGACGACCGCATCCATCGCTTCCGAAGCGAAAACTTTATTGATCGAACATTCCAAAGCGTATTCCGCGATAGCCTTGGCCGCGTTATGACCGCCTTCGGTTCCTTCAGGATCCGCTTGGCTTAGCGACTCGTCGATCAAACCGGCCGTTCGGTACACCATGCTTTCCGTCACGTACGCCAGCGTATTCATATCGGCTAGCTTAGCCGCGATCAACGGGAAGGAGGAGATTTTTTTGCCGAATTGCTTCCGTTGGTTCGCGTAAGAAGAAGCCAGTTGCACGGCCTCCTTCATGCCGCCCAGACAGGCCGCTGCCAGCTTAAATCGGCCGATATTCAAAATATTGAAGGCGATCAGGTGGCCTTTGCCCACTTCGCCAAGCAGATGATCGGCAGGAATTCGCGCGTCCTCGAAAAAGAGCGGGCGGGTAGACGAGCCTTTAATGCCCATCTTCCGTTCTTCCGGCCCGATGGTGAAGCCCGGCGTATCCCGCTCGACGATAAAAGCGCTAAAATGCGCTCCGTCCACCTTCGCGTAAACGATGAACAAGTCCGCAAAACCGGCGTTCGTGATGTACAGCTTGGAGCCGTTAAGGATGTAATGCCGGCCGTCCTCGGTAAGAGTCGCGGTCGTTCGCGCGCCTAGCGCATCCGATCCCGAGCCCGGCTCCGTCAAGCAACACGCGGCGATCAGCTCGCCTTCGGCCAACTGCGGCAACCATCGTTTCTTATGCTCCTGCGTTCCGAAAAACACGATGGGCAGCGTTCCGATTCCGGTATGCGCCCCGACAGACAGAGCGAACGAGGAAGCCGGCGATAACGTTTCCGCGAGCAGCGTCGTGCTTGTTTTGTCCAGTCCCAAGCCGCCGTAGGCTTCCGGCACGTCCGCGCCCAGCAGTCCGATCTCGCCCGCCTTGCGCATAAGCTTCACCGTGAGTTCGTAATCGAGCTTCTCGATATCCGCGTCGCGCGGGTTGATATCCCGTTCAACGAAGGCGCGAACCGTCTCCGCCAGCAGCCGCTGTTCTTCCGTGAAATCCTCGGGCGTCACGATCTGTCCCGGTTCCGCGTCATCGACAACGAAACGCCCGCCGCCCCATACCCCGTTAGACATCGTGCGCCACCTCCTTTGTTGGAGTTTGTTAACCCGCCTCGAATACTCCGGCCGCCCCCATTCCGCCGCCGACGCACATCGTCACTACTCCGTACCCGCCGCCCAGCCGAAGCAACTCGTGCAACAGAGTAACGGTCAGTTTGGCGCCCGTGCTGCCTAAAGGATGACCGAGCGAGATGGCTCCTCCGTTGACGTTGACCAGCTCGGGGTCGATCTCTAGCCGGTCGATAACCGGCAAACATTGCGCCGCGAAAGCTTCGTTGACCTCCCATAGGGAGATCTGCTCCTTCGAGAGCTTTGCCTGTTCCAACACTTTGGGTACGGCTTCGACCGGCCCTAGGCCCATGATTTCCGGTTGCAGCCCGGCTACGGCGTATGCCCTGAACGTCGCAAGCGGCTGGATGCCAAGGCTGTCGGCTTTTTCTCGGCTCATCATGACCAGAGCTGCCGCTCCGTCGCTATAAGGGGAGGAGTTGCCCGCGGTTACGGTTCCGTTTAGGGCGAAAGACGGTTTAAGGGCAGCCAACTTCTCTTCCGTCGTATCCGGGCGAACGCATTCGTCGCTCGCCACGGTAAAATGTTTCGTATGCAAATGGCCTTCGGCATCCGCTACGGCAGCCGTCGTAAGAATAGGCAGTATTTCTTCCTGGAACCTTCCCAACGCCGCCGCTTGAGCGGCTTTGCGATGGCTTTCCGCGGCGAACCGATCCTGCATCTGCCTGGTCACTCCGCAGCGCTTGGCTACAAGCTCCGCCGTGTGGCCCATTCCCATGTACGCGGCGGGCAACGCGTCGAATAGGCCCGGATGGGGAGAAAGCTTGAAGCCGGACATCGGAATCCGGCTCATGCTCTCCACTCCGCCGGCGACGACCGTATCGACGAATCCGCCCCGGATCGCCGCGGCCGCCTGGGCAATCGCCTGCAAACCCGAAGCGCAAAACCGGTTTACGGTTACCGCGGGAACATGGACGGGGAATCCCGCATGCAGCGCGATCAATCGGGCCACGTTCAGCCCTTGCTCGCCCTCCGGCATCGCGCAGCCGAAGATGACGTCGTCGATGTCGGAAGGCTGCAACCCCGGGGCGCGCCGGACCGCTTCCCTCAGTACCGCCGCGCCCAAATCTTCCGGTCGGGTTTGCGCGAAGCCGCCTTTCTTCCCCCGACGACCGCCGAACGCACTGCCGAGACGATGACGGCTTCTCTGCCGGTCATAGCGCTCTCCCTCCTTGATGTGAACTTTCGTTCGCTCTACCTTCAAGGTCGCCATATCCATAGTCGCTTTTTGCGACAATGGGAGGGCGGTTCTTCTCGATCGACCTTTTATGGTCGCTTTTTGCGACAATAAGAGGGCGGTTCTTCTCGATTGACCTTTTATAGTCGCTTTTTGCGACAATAAGAGGGCGGTTCTTCTCGATTGACCTTTTATAGTCGCTTTTTGCGACAATGGGAGGGCGGTTCTTCTCGATTGACCTTTTATAGTCGCTTTTTGCGACAATGGGAGGGCGGTTCTTCTCGATTGACCTTTTATGGTCGCTTTTTTGCGACAATAAGAGGGCGGTTCTTCTCGATTGACTTCTTATAGTCGCTTTTTGCGACAATGGGGCTTGGGTTGGTTGGTTGGTTGGTTGGTTGGTTGGTTGGTTGGTTGGTTGGTTGGTTGGTTGGTTGGTTGGTTGTCGTTGAAAGACAATTTAGTTCCGCAAAGGTTTGCCCGTGGCGAGCATGTGGCGCATGCGGGATTGCGTCAGCGGTTCGCCGCAAAGGCTCAAGAACGCTTCCCGCTCCAGGTCGAGCAAATGCTCTTCCCGCACGACCGTGCCTGCCGGCACGTCTCCGCCGGTTAGGACGCCGGCGAGCTTCGAGGCGATGCGGACGTCATGATCCGAGATATAGCCGCCGCGTTTCATAGCGGATACTCCCAGCCTTAGCACGGTCGCCGCTTCCCGGCCGCCGACGGCTACTTGCCTATCCGCCGACGGAACGGCATAACCTCGGCGGTCCAGCTCCAACACCGCGTTCTTCGCTTCGGCGATCCGCGCCTCCTCGCGGATGACGACCCCGTCGCCCGATCGCCAATAGCCAAGCCGTTTTGCATGAAATCCGCTTTCCGACACTTTCCCCATCGCAATCGACTCGAAGAGATGGGAGATCGGCGCCGTCACGTCATTCAAGCCCGCCGCCTCCGCTCGTTCCTGCGCCATCGCGGCCGCCGCCAGACACCCCCCTCCGGCCGGAATCAGACCTACTCCCGTTTCCACGAGACCGAAATACGTTTCGGCGGAGAATAAAATCCGATCCGCCGGCAAACAAGCTTCCACTCCTCCTCCCAGAGTCATTCTATGCGGAGCCGCTACGACAGGACGAGGCATAACGCGCAGCGACTTCATGCTCCTCTGGAAATCGCGGATAATGAGATCGATTTCTTCCCATTCCCCATTCTCGGCCTCCATCAACAGCAGCATCAGATTCGCCCCGACGCAGAAATTTCGTCCTTCATTCGCAAGTACTAGCCCGCGCCAGTTGCGATCGACCTCCTCCGACGCCCGGCGAATGGCGGAAAGCACGCCCGGACCGATGGCATTGTGCGGAGAGTAGAACTCCAAGCAAGCCACATCGTCTCCAAGGTCGATCAATCTTGCGCCGTCAGCGTCGAATATCGTATGACCCCTCTCTCTTAGCGTTCTTAAAGACAATTCCTCGGGCCTCTCCTCCACGGCTTTGTATTGCCCTTGCAAGTAATGAAACAGACGCCCTTCCTGCCGGACGTAGAAGGAGGAGGAACCTTTATTCAGCATGGCGGAAACCGGCGCCGGAACAGCTATCCCCCTTTCCTCAAGACGAGATGCCGTCTCCGCCACGCCGAGCGCATCCCACGTTTCGAACGGTCCTTCCTCCCAATTGAACCCCCATCTCATCGCTTGATCGATTTCGATCGAGGTATCCGCGATTTCGCCGAGCTTCTCCGCCGAATAGCGAAGCGAAGCCTCCAGAACGTCGCGCGCGAACGCGGCTAACCGGTCATGATCCGCGGCCGCCAGCAAGGCTTGCAACTTCCCTGCCGTTCCCGTCGCCATCTTGGCTGCTTCCAAGGCGGGCGATGTCACCTTGTTCCGAGCGCCGTACGTCATCGTGACCGGATCGAGCACCTGGATTCGGTCTTTACCCTTTTCGGAGTTGTTTTTGCGATAAAAGCCGCCGCCGCTCTTCTCGCCGAGCCAACCTCGCGAGACTAAATCCTCTACGATCGCCGGAGCCGCGAATGCCGCCGCTTCCAATGGATCGGCTACATTCTCCCTCACGTTGCGGCACACGTGCAGGAACGTATCCAATCCCACCAGGTCCAACGTGCGAAAGGTAGCGCTCTTAGGCCGCCCGATCAACGGTCCGGTAACGGCATCGACCTCGTCTACCGTCAAGCCGTGTTTCTCCATCGCTTGAAGCGTTGCTAACATCGCGTACGTCCCGATTCGGTTAGCGATGAAGTTGGGCGTGTCTTTGGCCGTCACCACCCCTTTGCCGAGCCGCTCGCGGCAAAACCTTGCAACGTCCGATACCGCTTGCGGATCCGTTTCCCGGCAGGAGACGATTTCAAGCAATTTCATATACCGAGGAGGGTTGAAAAAATGAGTTGCCATCGCATGTCGGCGACAAGCCTCACCGCATACCGAAACCACTTCGTTAATCGATAAGCCCGAGGTGTTGCTGCTGACGATCATCCCCGGCCTCCATACCGAGTCAATGCGCTTCCATACGCTATGTTTGACGTCCAGTTTCTCCGAGACCGCCTCGATGACCCAATCGCACTCCGACAGCAACGCCAAATCCCTATCCAAATCGCCCGCCCGTATTCGGGTTAGAAACGAAGGATCATACAAGGGCGACGGCTTCGCCTCCTTCAGGCGCGCAATGCCTTTAACCGCCAACCCTTCCATGTCGAGAAGCAGGCACGGAACACCGACATTCGCCAAGTGGGCGGCAATGGCCGACCCCATCACCCCCGCTCCGATTACCGCCGCTTTCCGCACATTCCACAAACGTCCCCACTCCCCTCGGGTCATTTTGTCCCCACTCCGAACACCGACATCGCCAGCAACTCCGCCACATCCAGCGCTCCGACCCGCTCCTCCTCTCCATGCTTGCGCAAGCCTTCCTCCATCATCGTCAAACAATAAGGGCAGGCGGATCCGATCAACTGCGCTCCGGTCGCAAGCGCTTGGGCCGCGCGTACTTCATTCACCCTGCGCCCGGGCTCTTCCATCCACATGCGCCCTCCTCCCGCGCCGCAGCAAAGCCCTTGGTTGCCAGAACGCTCCATCTCCTTCGTCATTAGCTCGGGGATCGCCGACATAATCGAACGCGGAGCTTCGACGATCCCGTTGTAACGCGCCAAGTAACACGAATCATGCAGCGTCATCGTACGAGAAACGGGGTTCCGAGGGTCAAGCCGCCCTTGGTCCAGAAGCTCCGCCAACAGCACGGTATGGTGCTTAACCTCGGCAACGAAGCCGAAATCCGCATATTCGTTGCGAAAAAGATGATACGTATGAGGGCAAGTCGTGACGATTCTCGTAATGCCGTGTTTATTGAAAGTCTCTATGTTCGCGCGGCATAGCTCTTGGAAAAGAAATTCGTCGCCAAGCCGCCTCGGGGTATCTCCGGAATTGCGTTCATCCGTCCCCAGCACCGCGAAATCGACTCCCGCCTCCTTCAGCAATCTAGCGAACGCAAACGTAACCCGAAGAGCTCGCCGATCGTATGCTCCCATGCTTCCTACCCACCAAAGCCAATCCGGCCTCGGATTCTCTCGAAGGGTCGGGATATGCCAGCCCGTCTTGGCGGTGAACTCCTCCATCCATGCCGTGCGATCCTGGCGCGGGAATCCCCACGGATTGCTTTGCCGGTCGATATTTTGCAGCGTGCGCCTCGCTTCAGCTGGCATCTTGCCTTCCGTCAGCACGAGATACCGCCGCATCTCCATCAACGGCGATAACTGCATGTTGCCTACGGGACACCGTTCCTCGCAATGCCTGCACGTCGTACAAGCCCACAACTCCCGCTCCGTAATCACTTCGCCGATCACTTCGGCGGCTTGCGGGTTATTGCTCTTCATCCAGCCCGACGATTGCCATGCCATGGTACCGCCGATGCCCACGACGCCCGGATCGCCGCTTTCCACCTCGCTTGCCGGCTTGAATTCCATGCCTTTGCCTTGCAACGTATCCCGAAGCTTCGTCATCAGATGCATCGGGGATAGCCCCTTATCGGTATTTGCCGCGGGACATACGTCTGTGCATCTTCCGCACTCCACGCATGCGAACAGATCAAGCCTCTGTTTGCGGGTCAAATCCGCAATCGAGTTCATCCCGAACTTCTCCGCAGCTTCGTCCTCTAAATCCAATTTGGTCATTTTCGGCGGACCGGGCGGGCGCAAGAGCCAGTTCGCCGGCGCCGTAAAGATATGAAAATGCTTAGATAAAGGGACGTAGACGAGAAACCCGAGCAACAACAGAAGGTGCGCCCACCACGAAACGGCGTAACCGATATCCGCCCATGCCGTGGAAACTCCTCCGCCCATCCTCTCCATCCCCGAGGCAAGCGCCGAAGAAATCGGAGCCGTTAGCGAAGCGGCGGAATACTCCTTCAATCGATCGAACGCAAGCGTGAACGCGACGGAGAACATTAACGCCGCGATCCAGATCAATACGAGCAGGGGTTTCCACCCCTTAGGCAACCTCGAAAGCTTCTCCCCGTACCTCCGGTAAGCCCCGAAGGCGACCGCCAACAGCACTAACCCGACGGTCGTTTCCTGCAACAGCGAGAAAGTTCCGTTATCCGCCCAAGCCAAAGATTTTCCGCTAACCCCTTTCCACAGTAGTTCTAATGCTCCTAACTGAAGGATCAAGAAGCCATAGAACAAAACAAGATGCATGCCGCCGCTGCGGCGGTCTTGAAGAAGCCTGCGATGTCCGAATACTTGCCCGCCCGCGTTCGCGGCGCGCCGCCAATCCAGCCTCATCCCCCCGTCCGGCGCGCCGTCTAGAATAAGCCTGATTTTACCGACGACAATCCAACCGAAGATTCCGATTCCGCATAAGGTGACGGCCGCTGCCAGCCAACCATTCATTGAGCTGCCCACCCCGCTTCCCTTTGCTTGCGCCCCCCCCTTGGAACGATCGCGATCTTCTGAACCTTCCTCGAGGTCATACGATGAAAATAAGACCTTGCAATCGTCTTGATACTTGTAAATTTATTCCCGAGCCCGCCCTTCATATGCCCACATAGGCAAAAAAGGACATGGCTCGGCGGTCGTTATCGCATTCTGCGAATCCGTTTACAAGGAGGACGCCATGAACATTGCGGTATTGATCAAATCCGTCATCGCGACGGATGAACCCGTCTTCGTGCGTGAAGGCAAGCTTGAAGACACGGGAGCGAAAAAAGGGATAAACCCCTACGACGAATACGGCTTGGAGGCGGCTTTGCGGATGAAGGAAACGGACGGGAGCACGGTGACCGTCATTTCGGCAGGCGACGAGAAAACCGTGGAAACGTTACGCGTCGCGTTGGCCATGGGCGCGGATGAAGCTGTCTGGATCCATACGTTGGAGGATTCGGATGAACGGGGGCTTTCCCTTATGCTTGCCCAGGCGATCCGTAGGGGCGGATACGACCTTGCGTGGGCAGGGCATCTGTCGGTGGATAACGGGGCGGGTCAGGTCGCCATCCGCGCGGCGGAGCTTCTCGGCTGGCCGCACGCGGGGGCCGTCGTCGCTTGCAGGATCGGGGAAGGCAACTCGTTGCACGTCGTTCGCGACGCGGAAGGGGACAGCGAGAGCTGGGAGCTGTCTCTGCCCGCTTTGCTTACCGCACAGCAAGGGCTGAACGAGCCGCGGTATCCGGCTCTGGCCGGCATCATGAAGGCGAAGCGGAAGCCCGTGACCGAGCTGACGCCCGGGGAGCTCCTTGCGGGAGCGGATGCCGCGCCTCGCACGGAACGACTCGGCTGCGAGGCGCGCCGAACCGGCCGGAAGGCCGGAAGCTTGGCGGAACGGCGCGGGAGCAAGCGACGGAGCTGATTGCCTTGCTTCGGAACGAAGCGCAAGTCTTGAAGGAGGAGTGAGCGTAGCCATGAGCCAACATATCGTAGTCGCGGAATGCCGCGACGGCCAGCTGCGGCAAGTCTCGCTGGAGGCGATTGCCGCAGCCCGGGGCTGCATGCAGGACGGCGATAAGCTCGCCGCCGTCCTATTGCTGGACGCGGCCGGCGCGGACGGTGCCGCCGCCGCGGGGGTGCTGGCGCAGCACGGCCCGGATGAGGTGATCGTCGTCGATCACCCCAGCCTCGGCCGCTATGCGCCGGAAGTGCACCTCGCCGCCTTGCTGGAGGCGGCGAAAGCACTTGCGCCCGAGGCGCGGTGGTGGCTCGGCCACACCGCGATCGGGCGCGATCTTGCCCCGCGGCTCGCGGCGCGCCTCGGGGCGGGGCAAATCTCCGTGCGCTCGCCGGCCGCCCGGCGCGGACGGACGCTTCGTATTCACGCGCGCTCTGCACGCGGGCAAAGCGCTCGAGCGGCGCGCTTTCTTGCCGGGCTTCGCGACCGTCGTTACCGTGCGCCCGAACAACTTCGCCCCGGCCGCCGCGGCAGCCGGGCTTCCAGCCGCGCCAATCCGTTCCGTTCCGTTCACCCCGCCTGTTTCTCGCATCATCGTGCGAGATGTCGTTCGTCGGGCTGCCGGAGTCGGTGGATTTGGCGGAGGCGCGGATTATCGCGCCGGCGGACGCGGCGTGAAGAGCGGCGCCGGCTTCGCCCCGCTCGCGGAGCTCGCGGGGCTGCTCGGCGGTGCGGTCGGCGCTTCGCGCGGCGCCTGCGATGCCGGTTACTGCGATTATGCCCTCCAGATCGGGCAAACCGGCAAAACCGTCACCCCGGACCTCTACATTGCCTGCGGCATCAGCGGCGCCGTCCAGCATCTCGCGGGGATGAGCCGTTCCCGCGTCATCGTCGCCATCAACAAAGACCCCGACGCTCCCATTTTCAGCGTAGCCGATTACGGGATCGTCGGAGATCTATTCGAAGTCGTCCCGGCGCTCATAGAAGAGTTGACTGTTCATCGCTGAGCAGCTGCACTGATTTCTTTTGCCGCTATCCCCTTCGCTCAGAATCATAACGGCTCCTATTCACGCTTTTTACGCTATCCCCGTCGCTTAGGAGCTAAGTCCTCTTATTTTTTACTTTTGCCGTTATCCCTTTCACTCAGTATAAAATCTGCTCCCTTAATTAGGACTTCGACGATTCCCCCTCCGTTCAGGGCATTTCCTGAACCGAGGGGATAGCGCCAAAAAGAGACGAGTCCGCACGCCTTTCGATCGGCTGGCGGAAACTCGTCTCTTCGTTACAATTGTTCGCTATAAAGAATGGAAGCCTCGGCTTGGAGGAGCCATTTTCCTTCTACTTTCTTGGCTTCGTTAAGGATGATAGCGCGGGTTTTGGCCTTAACTCCACTAGTCTCAGAATCCGTTAGCGTGGAGATCAGCAGCAACGCCGTATCCGTTCCGTTGTATTGAACGATAGCGGAATTTTCGGTCGTAATTTTAAGCTTTGTCGTTTCGAAGATTTGGGTAATCGTCGTCTTCAGTTGATCTTTGCCGGAGAAATCCACCATCGTGGCTAAGTAAGCCTCCACATTCCTCTCGTTAGCGGCTTGGGCTTGATCTGCGAACACCTTATCAATCGCCGATTTGTCGGCATCCGGGATCGATGCCTTCTGTTCGAAAAGCCCCGGAATGTTCGTCAGTTGCTGAGCTAGTACCTCGATGCTGTAAATTTTCCAGCTTCCGTCCGCGTCCTTATGTAAAGTGTAGCGGGTTTTGGACAAGTTATCAGGGAAAAAGTCGCCGCTTACTTTCGAGGTATCCTCAATCAGGATGGCGACGGCCTCGGTCTCGCTATACGATTGGATCGCTAGCTGTTCGATTTTTGTTTTCGTCCTGGAAGACTTCCATCTCTCTATCACGTTGGATACGTCCATAACGCTATCCTCGGACATCAACCCAAGAAGGCCTTCGCTATCGCCGGAAGCCTCGACGAGCAGCATCTTATTGAACACGTCGGCAATGGCCGCTTTCTCCTCGGCCGAAGGTCCCGCGTACGTAATCGAGATTGTCTTCTCCCGCTTCAGCCACTCGACATCATGGCTCGTCAAGATTGCTGCAAAACGGAGACCGACCAGCGTCCGGCCGTCCAGATTGATTACTTCTCCCGTGCTGGCGACCGTCTTGCCGTTGACGAATGCGACATCGCTGCCGACGGACACTTGAATATCCGTTCCTTCCGTTGCGGCCTTAATGGTCCGCGTAGTAAAGTCGAATTCCGTTTCATAACCTAATTGTTTGAATAAAGTTGCGTACTCTACGTAAGATTTGCCTTTAGATAGAACTAGATTCGAGCCGAAATCCACGGTTTTGCCGTTCAATTGGACTTTGACCGCTTGTGCTTGCGCTTGTGCTTGCGCTTGCGCTTGCGCCTGCGCCTGACCGGCCGCGGAAGCCGTTCCGGCTATAGAAAATGCCAGTACCGCGGAACCGAACATAACGAATAATTTCTTCTTCAACCCTAGTCACCTTCTTTCCTAATATTGTACCCGAGCTTCACTCACTATCACTCTAGTTGATTTCAGCCTGCTAATACAAGCTTTACAGGCAGTTTTAATCAAACTTTAAGCCGTAAGTTGATTCCCTGCCAAGGAATCAGCCTATCAGTTGTTGCAAATCCTTTATCGAAGGCATCTGGAAAACGACCTTGACTTCGCCGCCCGCCCATTGGAGATCCTTAATCTTCAACAGCTTCGGAAGATCGTCCGCTATCGGAATGATTCTGTCGGAGAACATGGAGTTAGGCAGCTTGATCCCTTTCATTTTGGCCTTTTCCACCGTGGCCACCACGTTCGGGTGCTCCCAATGCAATCGATACGTAACTTGTATGGCGGCGGACACTTGATCTTTCCAGATGATGTTTAAGTCCGCGATAAGCAGCTCTCCCTGCAAATCGAAATCCGCGCCCGTCACGACTACGTCTTTCTCGACCCGCGGGTTATCCGCTATCGACTTCTTCGCCAGATTATTCAAATCCTCGGAGGTAAGAATCATTTCCGGCGACATTCTTCTGACCATGTCGATCGCGCGGTCCTTCAGCGGTACTTTCTGATACGCAAGATCCAAGCTTTGATCGGGTTTTACATAATAGAGCGCGCCGACTAGCGCAACGACAACGATGATCGCAAGGACGAACAGGCTTATGATTAACTTCCTCATTTCAATCCCCTTTACTAGAACATCATGAATTCGGCAAATCAACGATTGACTTCCGCGAGCAGGAGGCGTATAACAAGAATTACATTCGATGACGGGAACAAGTTGCCTGATCCCTTCGATCTCCAGAGAGTCGGCGATTTGCTGAGAGCCGACGGTCGAAGTTCAGATCAATATCCTCCCCGAGAAGTTGCGCCGAAACCCTTTCGCGTAGGCGCGGACGGTCTCCCCCGTTATGGGACGTCGTATACTATACGACACGCGAGCGCCTAACGTTGCATCCCGCAGGATGTAAAGTTCGGAACGAGGGTGGTACCACGGATAACCTCCGTCCCTTTTACAGGGGCGGTTTTTTTATTTCCCAAAGTGGCAATTCAACCCTCTCGGTGCTGAAAATCTGACTTTTTGAACTTTTATTTAAAATTAAACTCGAACCCCGGAAAGGATGATTCCGCATGACTAGCCCGAATCCCGATTCACTCGTAACCCTAGCCGATATTCTGAACGCCCACCGCGTTCTTCAAGACGTGGTGAGTCCCACTCCGTTACAGCACAACCGCGCGCTATCCGCTAAATTCGGATGCAACGTTTATTTGAAACGGGAAGACCTTCAGGTCGTGCGTTCTTTCAAAATCCGCGGGGCATACCATCTTATCTCTTCCCTATCCGAGGAAGAACGCCGCAACGGCGTCATCTGCGCCAGCGCGGGCAACCATGCGCAAGGAGTCGCTTTCTCCTGCCACAAGCTGGACATCCCGGGAATCATCTACATGCCCGCTACGACGCCTAGGCAGAAAATCAACCAAGTGCGGCTATTCGGAGGAGATAAGGTCGATATTCGCCTGACCGGCGATACGTTCGACGATGCCTACGCGGAAGCCATCCGGGTCAGCCAAGAAGATGGAATAACGTTCGTTCACCCTTTCGACGATCCCCGAATCGTAGCCGGCAACGCAACCGTCGGCAAGGAGATCATCGAAGGCGGCATCCCTTCCATCGATCTGTTGTTCTTGACGATAGGCGGCGGCGGACTGGCAGCCGGCGTATCCACCTATATTAAGGCGATCAATCCGGCGACGCGCATCATCGGAGTCGAGCCGGAAGGCGCTCCTTCTATGCAACGCGCGATAGAAGAGAACCAAGTCGTAACGTTGCGGGAAATCGATAAATTCGTGGACGGAGCAGCCGTCAAAAGAGTTGGGGAACTGACTTACGCCGTATGCCGAGACTTGCTGGACGAGATCGTCATCGTTCCGGAAGGCCGGGTCTGCACGACGATCCTCGAGCTCTATAACGAGCATGCGATCGTCGCCGAGCCCGCAGGAGCTCTGACCGTTGCCGCCCTATCGGCCGTGGATCCCGAGCAGTTGCGAGGAAAAAATGTGGTCTGCATCATCAGCGGCGGCAACAACGACATCGACCGGATGCAGGAAATCAAGGAACGCTCGCTCATTTACGAAGGGTTGAAGCACTATTTTATGATCAACTTTCCGCAACGGGCAGGCGCTCTCAGAGAGTTCCTGGATGACGTGCTCGGACCGAACGACGATATCGTGCAATTCGAATATACGAAGAAACATAACAAAGAGAACGGTCCTGCCCTCGTCGGCATCGAGCTGAAGAGCCCGGAAGACTACGATGCCCTCGTGGCCAGAATGAACGGTAAAGGGTTCCAGTTTATCGAGTTGAACAAGGACCCTCTCTTATTTAACCTTCTGATCTAATTTTAATGGTCCTTGCTTTCTCGTTTATCCCTATTTAACACTCGGACGTTACAGTGAACGGAGAACCGATTCGTTCCGACTAACGGGGATAAGCGAGGGAGATTATGGCTAAACAGAGGAAAATATTCATTCTCTACGCGCGTTTCGGAGACGGCCATTGGCAAGCTGCGACCGCGTTGCGGCATAGCTTCGAGCAACAGGGGAACGTCGACGTAAGGCTGGTCGATCTGCTGGCCGAATCCCATCCCGTTATCAATGAAGTCAGCCGTTACGTGTATAACAAAAGCTATCGCGTATTGCCTCAGGTATACGGATGGGTATACGAAGCCACTAAAAGCATGAGGTCCGATTCGGCATTCGCCGCCTGGCTGCACTCTTTCGGAGCCGTCACGTTACGAAAGCTTGTGGAGAAAGAGCGGCCGGACGCTGTCGTCCATACGTTCCCTATCCTCGTTTTACCGTTCGTTACCCAAAAAACGGGTCGAAAAATCCCCATGTACAACGTCGTTACGGATTTCGACCTTCATCTCAGATGGGTCCACCCCGACGTGGATAAATATTATGTCGCTACGGAAGATATGAGCAGGCAGCTATGCGAGTTGGGCGTCCACTCTCAACGAGTCGCCGCTACGGGCATTCCGATCCGCCCTACCTTTATGTCCGAAACGGCCGCCTCCGCATCCGCTTATCCTTTGCATCCCCATAAACCGATCGTGCTCCTCATGGCCGCCGCCAACGTTGGCTGGATCAACATCGCGGAGCTCTCCCATAAACTCGTCCGCCATTGCAACGCCCAAGTCGTCATCGTATGCGGAAGACACAAAACGCTGGAAAAAACGTTAAAGGACCATTTCAAAACGTTGGAAAACATCGCCGTTCTTGGATACGTAGATCGAATCGATGAATTAATGGCTATCTCCTCATGCATCATAACGAAACCGGGCGGGCTGACGTTATCCGAAGCCATTACGGCCGAATTGCCCCTTTTTCTCTATCGCCCCGTCCCCGGACAAGAACGCAACAATGCCCGTTACTTGCAAAGCAAAGGCGCCGCCGTTATTTGCCACAACAACGATCAGCTTCTGAGAGCGATAACCGAGCTTTTCCACAACCCCTTGCGTCGATCCGAGATGCTGCGCGCGCTGAAATCTTTGAGGAAAAAAGGAGCTTCCGATCGCATCGCCTTGGATATTGTTCGTCAATTGCATATAATGGAAGAGAATTCCGCAGCTTCCATTCCGGTTTCGAATCCGATCGAAGGTTCGTTAAAGGAGCGCTTCCTGTGAGCAAGACATCCCTGAAATCTTTTTTTCAAACGGACATGCTGCTTTATTTGACGATATTGTTTCTTGTCGAGTTCGTAAGAGGAGCCGCTCTGATCAGCTTCCTTCCGATCTATGGCGACAAGGCTCTGGGGCTCGAGCTGGACGTGATCGGGGCAGCCATTACCGCTCACTATATTACGGATACGGGATTGAAGCTGGCCATTGGTTATTTGCTCGACCGCTTGTCGGTTCGCATGGTCGTTAGCGTCGGTCTGCTGTTCTCGTTTATCGGTATCGCCTCATTGCAATTCGCGGATATCCCATGGGTATTCATTATGGCCGCGGCCATCTACGGTATCGGGATTTCCCCGATATGGATCGTATGTTTGACGAGAGTGAAAGAGGATCAGCGGGCTACGCAAATGGGCTTCCTGTATACGGTGTGGCTGGTCGGCCTGGGAAGCGGACCCGTCGCGACGAATTTATTGCTGGATTATAATCTCGGCCTGACCTATTGGATCATGAGCGGGGTTGCTCTAACTTCCTTGGTTTTATCCTTGTTTATTGCCGGGGGGCGCAGCGTCCACATCGACGTCGTCCCGTTCAAGCAGCAACTTGCCATCCTCGGGAACCGTCTAAAAGAGATGAAGCTGCTCATGCCCGGCATGGTGCTGCAGACGCTTGGCGCCGGCATGCTTCTTCCGATCTTGCCCAGCTTTGCGGTTAACGGTCTGGGAATGACGGCATCCCACTATTCCCTTTTGCTCATTATCGGCGGAGGTTGTACGGTCGTCGGACTGATACCGATGGGAAAACTGTCGGATTCGCTCGGCAAAAAGTGGTTTCTCATCGTCGGTTTCCTTGCGTTCGGAGTCGTGTTATTCGCCCTCACCCAACAGCCTCCGATCGCGCTCGCTCTATTCTGGGCGTTCGTGCTGGGTATTTCTTACGCAGCGGTGCTTCCGGCTTGAACGCTCTGCTGGCGGCTTATGTCCCGCCCGGACAACAAGGCCTTGGCTGGGGAGTGCTCTCTACGGTGGAAGGAATCGGCGGCATGATCGGGCCGATTATCGGCGGCGTGCTGGCGACGAGGTTCAGCGAATCTTCCGTCGTGGGCTTGGCCGGAATCTTATTCGTGATCATGAGTTTATTTTACGTTTTCTTTCCTTTCCGGCTATTCAAGGGCGAGGCTTCGCCTCCCGCCAAACAAATGAAATAAATAACGTGCCGGCAGGTCGATTGGAGTTCGAGTATGCATAACGCGCATTTAGCATGGACGATGGCTTCCGCCGGGAGCTTTCACGAATGGATTACTTATGCGAAGGACATGAACCTGGAGGAGATTAAGAACCTCCTCCACCGCTATTCTCAGTTCGGGCCTCTTCCCGGCATATTGCTCCCTTTTCTGGAAGCTCTGCTTCCCATTCTGCCTCTTGTCGTATTCGTCGTGGCCAACGCCGCGGCTTATGGAATGTGGCTAGGTTTCCTGTACTCGTGGATCGGGGTCGCTTCCGGTTCGTTAGTGGTCTTCCTGCTGGCGAGGCGCTTCGGGTACCGGTACGGCGATCGAATTCGCGGAAGATTCCCGAAATCGGAAAAACTCTTCGGTTTTATCGAGCGCAAAGGATTTACTCCGATCTTTTTGCTCGCTTGTTTCCCGTTCTCGCCTTCCGTCATCGTTAATATCGCTTCGGGCTTATCGAAAATTCCTTTACATACTTTCCTAATCTCCATGGCGCTAGGGAAAGCGGTGATGATATTCACTCTGTCTTTCCTCGGACACGATCTTCAGGCGATGGCAGATCAACCATGGCGCATTGTCATGGCCATCGCTATTCTGCTCCTCATGTGGTTCGGCGGACGCAAACTGGAGTCCCGATATAGTTGAGCGTTCAGGCAAAGCATAACACCCCTCCTCCGGTGCAACCTAAGTTGCATTGAATCGCAAAGGAGGAATGGACATGTCAGGCAAAAACCCTTCCGCCAACCAACAAGCGGCCAGCAAAGCTCAATCCGAGGCCGATCAAACCGGAGTCGGCAAAGAAAGAGCCCGCAAGCTTCAATCGGAAGCCGACAGAGCCGCCGTTCCGAAACACGGATTGTGAGGGAGAGTGCATGATGAGCGAGTCTAATCGAATGGACCCGATGTCCGGCGAGATCGTCCAAGTAGACGGAGTATACGAGAATGAGTCCGGACACCCCGTGGCGTTGAAGCGCGGAGATACGTTCCCTGCCGATTTGATCCTTGGCGAGACGGAATGGACTCTGACGGAGTACAGCTTCGACAATCATCATGAAGGCCGCACGGATCCGCGTCTGGTGCCCAAAGAAGACGATGTCGATAAGATGGGCAAGATCGATCATCCCCGCAGACAAATGGATCGAGGCAAGAAATAGCGGCTTTACCTAGTAAAAGGGTTGAACGGAGCGTTTACCGAGTTAACGCCCGTTCAACCCTTTTGCTTATTTCTGCCGATCGACTACCAAGGCAGCGCTTCCCCATTGCCGATAAAATCCGCCCGTGGGTCCGTCTTTAGGAAGAGTAGCCAATAATACCGCCGTTTCGAAGTAAAGTACGACCCATTAAATGTCAATTCCGTTTTTGAACGTCATTTCGATTTGCGCTCGGTCTCGTCGTTATCCAGCTCGTTCTGGCGCTGCAGCCATTGTTCCATTAGCTTGTCCAGCCGCCGCAGACGCTCTTCGTAACTGTATATCGCCGAGGTAATGACGAATATCCTGGCTCGCGATGGCGCGTCCTCGTCCATTCGCTCCCCCATGATCTCCGATAGAAGAAGGGAAGCATCCGGAGGCGGCGCTGCCGCGGAGGCTCCCGGCTTCATTTTGCCGTCCCACTTCCACAGAAGCTGTTCGTGATAGCCGCACAACACTTCGATCTGGCGATCGATGAGATGGTTCCAAGCTTTGGGCGTCGATACGGCCCAATAGTGATCCTCTACCGCTTCGATGAGCGCATATCCCCGTTCAAGCGCGGTTAGCATTCCCTTGTATATGACCAGCAGTCTGGCCCGCTTCTGCTTCGACTTCTTCCTCCATACCCGTTCTTCCGCAAACAGCTCGTAAAATCCGTCCAGCTTGCGAAGCTTGGCTCTCAAATCGTGCTGTTCCTTCCGGAACACGTTCTCCTTCAGCTCGTTGGACACGACCGTCCTAAGCAAGCGGGATAACATGGATTGCACCTCTTCCACTTGCTTCAGGAAGCGATTCCGATGTTTAGGAGGAGCGATAACGACGTTAACCGCGAACGCGGATACCATTCCCGTCAAGATCGCGGCCAGCCGATCCAGCGCGAGCATCCACCCCTGGCCTTGCGCTTCCATGATGACGACGACCGTCACCAACGTTAAGGCGATCGTTTCTTCGGTTTTCAAGCGGATACAAATAAGGATGACGCCGATACATACAAGCCCGACCAGAATGGGCGTATTTCCGATGAGCGCTACGGCCGTAATCGCAATAATGGCGCCGAGCACGTTGCTCTGCACCTGCTCCAGTACTTGCATCCAAGAACGATAAATGGACGGTTGGATCGTAAAAATAGCCGCGATAGCCGCGATTAGTGGAGACTCCAACCCGACCAATCCTCCAACCCATAAAGCAATGGCGACGGCTAACCCGGTTTTCAGCACTCTTGCTCCGATCGTCATGGGCTAATCAATCCTCCCCGCTCCGATTCCCCGATCGAATCGGATGGGCTCGTCCCGTCGTAAAGCGATACGCCGGCGGAAGCGACTTCCTGCCCATTTACGATCAGCGCAAACCGGTGAATGCCCGGATAATGACGGCGGGTGCTTAAGTCCGCGAAAGAAAAGCTTCGCCCGCCTTGCAGCCGAGTACCGCCCGCGACCGTTTTCTCGCTAAGCTTGAATAGCTTGCGATACAATTTACCCGTAGACCGGGGGAACTCGACGGCAAGCTCAAGCCTTAGCTTCGCCGGATCTCCGCCAGGCGTCTCAAGGGCATAGCGAAATTCGGTCGTCCCTCCCATCCGTACGGCCGAAGGAGCCGCTTCCCATTCCAGAACCTTGATCTCAGGCTGCGGCACGATTCCGAACAGCTTCATCGCTTCGGGGCGGGCAGCTTTCAGCATCCCCCTGCAAGCATGGCGAACTACCCAATCCGTCTCCTCGCACGCTCCAATCCAAGCTTGCGCGATAGCCAGAACTTTCTCGGGATGATCCTTCGAAATATCGTTCAGATTGTTGGCTACGCTCCGTCTTACGTACTCCGAAGGGTCTGCCTTCAACTGCTCCAGTATCGGCCAGATCGGGTCCGGATCGCACTTAAGCGCCGGGAGAGCATCCGCCCAAGGAAGCCGCGGACGGCATCCTTCGCTTGCGAGCCTGCGCACATGCTCGTTCGGATCGAGGCTCCACGCTTGCATCTGCGCCATCATTCGCCGTTGATCCCGCTTCAGGAACGGACGAACGGCGAATTCGGAAGACGACATTCGCGTGAATAACGCCAATGCCGCTATAGATCGCTCCCAATGCTCCAAACCGTAGACTTCGACGAAATCGGGAAAGAACAAATAAGGGAAGCCGCGGCATTCGTCCGCTATCGCTTCCAGTACGTCGAGAGCCTTGCCGTAATCGGAAGGAAGCGTCGCTCCTAAGCTCTCCGTAATTCTCCGCATTCTCCCTTTAAGCTCCAGTTCCGCCCAACCCTCGGCAAGCACGAGCCGAACGAAGGACTCTCCCTGAAACTCAGGGTGTGATTTTTTCACGATATCCATGAACGCTCTAAGAAAAGGCTCGTTATACATCGCCTTGAGCGGTTCTGCCATTCTACTTCCTCCTTATGCCACAATGAAGCCTTTTCATTATAGCATGTCCTGCTGCCCTAACACGCCTATCCGTTACTCGGCTCATTTCGCGCTTCGCTCGTAAGCTCTCGTATTCGTTTCATCCATACGCATAAGAACGCGGACAAGAATGAAGTCATCGCAACGGTCTCGAGTCCTTCCTCGATGGATTGCAGCAATCTCTCCGCTCCTTTATCCAAGCTGCGAATATCGATCGTATCCATCCCTACCGCGCAAGCGGCAATGATCAAGCCGACGATTAAGAAAATTCGGGCACCGTTATGCACTCCGATTAAACGCCAAATGCTCCAAACCGCCGCTAGACCGCAGACCGCATAAAGGGGAATCAACCAATCTCCCGCCTCCATCCAAGGGAGCAGTTTAATTCCGGTCGGCTTCAGGAATCGATCTCTTATCCTCTCGTGCAGAGCGAATCTTTCATCCAGAGACAACCATGCAAACGCCGCCGATACGATTATCCAGCCCATAATGACTTTCCTCCGTCTCCCGATCATAGCTTCCACCACAGCGATAGATCCGGTTACCGCGCCCGTCAGCACGAGCAATACGCTCTCCAGCCAAGCAAGAGGCGTCGTCTCCGCGGCGATGAACCGCCAGTATTGCGGCCAAGCCGCTATGACCATCAGCAACAGGAATCCCGCAACTGCGGCCCACAAAACGAGGAGTAGACCTTGCTCGATCTTCCAGCTTTTCCGACTTTTCATTTCCTATTCCCCCCGATCGTTCGACTCCCCTATCAGATTGTGCGGATTGCCCGTCGCAAGGCCGATTAGATTGTCGATCCATGTGTCGTATCCGCGCTGGATGACCTCTTGCGAGTACCACGCGGTATGGCCGGTCTGCAAAATGCGCCCTTCGGCGATTTGTCGCTTAGCCCGTTCGTCCGTTTCCCCGATCGGGAAAATATCATCGACCGCATATCCTCTTAGCGCCCCCGAGCCTATGGCGTCTACGACGGCAGAGGGGTCGACCAACGCGCAGCGGGAGACGTTGATCAGCGTTGCCCCCGGTTTCATTTTCGCGATTTCTTGGCGTCCGATAGCGGCCTGCCCTTGCCACGTCGCGGGAAAATGCAGGCTGATCGCATCGCTGGAAGCAAACAACTCCTCCATGCTCACGTTCGGGATCCCTTCTATCTGGCGTTTAGGATCATGCCCGAGCACGCGCATTCCGAACGCTCGCGCTAACTCCGCTACGCGGCTTCCAATCCTCCCTAGCCCAACGATTCCGATCGTCCTCCCGCGCAGCTCCCATCCCAATACGGAAGTCCCCGCGGGAACGCGCCCCCGCACCCGGTCTTGGCTCAAATGAATCCGGCGCGACATAGTAAGCAATAAACCTAGCGCATGCTCGGCAACCGATACCGTCGAGTAATCGGGCAGATGGCTCAGGAGAATTCCTTTTTGACGCAAATAGGCCGTGTCGATATAATCCACCCCGGTCGCAAAGACGGCAATCCCCTTCAAACGGGGCAAACTTTCGAGCCAGCTCCCGTCAATCGCTTGGACCGAACGCGGAGTCAACCCGGCATAGTCGGCCTTCTCTAGACGCGCAATGATTTCATCCGCGCGAAGCGGATTTACCGCCTTGCTGAAATCGACCTGCGCGACGTCCTCCAGCTTAGAAGCTTGATGCTCCGTAAACGTATTTCTCCCTTGCGCCGTTATAACGGCCACCTGATTACGGATTATGGACATAAGACACGCTCCTTCAACGGCATTATGAGCAAATGGACGAGAAAAAGCCCTAAAAGGTTTCTCCGTCCTGTTAGGCAAGTCTTCCCCAATCCCCCGACGCCATCTTATAATGGGAACAGGATCAGGGTTACATCAAGGGAGGCTGGAAAGGCTTGCTTCTGTTCGTCATCAACGAAAATTCCGGCAACGGCCGCGGCAAGAAGATCTGGGCTACGGTTGAACAACAGCTCCGAAAAAGAGGAACGGATTATATCAGCGTCATAGCCGACTCAGAATCGGAAGCGAATATCCA
The DNA here is from genome assembly GCF_014107495.1 of Cohnella cholangitidis. Lineage (GTDB taxonomy): Bacteria > Bacillota > Bacilli > Paenibacillales > Paenibacillaceae > Cohnella > Cohnella cholangitidis. The sequence continues at coordinate 4,058,941 of NZ_CP041969.1, read as the reverse complement.
AGTAAGCAAGCATCTTCAGCACGGCAAATTGAAAGCGATTGCGGCCATAGGGGGCGACGGAACGCTGCATAGCCTTCTGCCTATTCTCGCAGCAGCCGACCTTCCGTTCGGGCTCATTCCCTCGGGATCGGGCAACGACACCGCTCGTTCGTTGGGCATTCCCAAAGATCCGATCCAAGCCCTCGATATTATATTAGCCGGGAATACCCATGCCATCGATTTGCTGGAAACTTCGACGGATAACGGACACCGACAGCTTACGCTAACGGCCGTTGCGGTCGGATTGGACGCCGCGGTCGCCGACGATGTCAACAAATCGGGCTACAAAGGCTGGTGCAACAAGCTGGGCCTCGGCTCGCTCGCTTACGTGATCGGTTTGTTGCGGGCGCTGGCCAAATACAAGCCTCGTCCCCTTACGGTGACGATCGACGGGACCGTCTACGAATTCAAGATGGGATGGCTGGCCGCGATCTCGAACGTCTCCACCTATGGCGGAGGATTAAAAATATGCCCAAACGCTCTTCCGAACGATGGGCAGCTGCATGTATGTATCGTGCATAGTTGCAGCGTTCTGCGGATGCTGCTCATTTTCCCGACGGTATTGTTCGGCCGACATGTTCGCCACCGCCGATTCGTGACGATCGTATCCGGAAGAGCCGTCGCGATTCAATCCCACGTTCCCATGCTCGCCTTCGGCGACGGGGAGCCTGCCGGACAAACCCCGATCTCGGCGACCCTTAATCCGCGTCAGCTGGATTTCTTGATCGCCGCCTCCGGATAGCGGAACGGAAGCATGATCTCGAATAAAGTGCCTTTGCCGATCTCGCTGTTCACTTCGATCTTGCCCTGATGGTTGTCCACGATTTTGTAGCTGACCATCAGTCCAAGGCCCGTCCCCTTCTCTTTGGTCGTGTAGAACGGTTGGCCGATCTTCGCAAGCTGGTCTTCGTCGATGCCGGGACCTTCATCCCTGATGCGGATATATACCCTGTCATTCTCCCTAGAGAGCTTGATTCCGATAACTCCTCCGTCTATCATCGCTTCTATTGCGTTTTTAATGACGTTGATGAACACTTGCTTGATTTGATTCTCCACGCCGTAGATCCATAGCGGGTCCGTTCCGTATTCCGCCTCGATCGCAATGTTGTGAAGAATGGCTTGCGTCTCGAGCAGCGTAACGGTATCCCTCATCATTACCCTCATGTCCTGATAACTAAGCTCGTAGACCTGCGGCTTGGATAACATCAGCAGCTCGCTTACGATATCCTCGATCCGATCGAGCTCCGCGTTCATGATGTCGTAATAGCTGTTATTGCTTTTTCTCCCGGAGGCGATCAGTTGCAAGAAACCTTTGAGAGAAGTAAGCGGGTTGCGGATTTCATGGGCAATGCCCGCGGCCAACTGTCCGGCTACGTACAGCTTCTCGGAGTTGATCAACAGCTCTTCGTTCTTCTTCCGTTCGGAAATATCCCTAATGATGACCTGAATCGCGGGCTCGTTATCGAGCGTCGTCATCGTCTCTACGATCTCCGTGTGCAACACCTTCCCGTTCAGCGTAAACCAATCCTGCTCGATCGGTTTGCCGCTGCCGACGAACACCAGGTTATGCAACCGTTCCTTAACCGCGTTGTGGTCCTTAGCGGGAAGGAACGTATAGATCGATTTGCCGATCAGGTCTCCGTCCGTCTCCGCCTCGAACATTCTCAGTCCGGCCGCATTGACGAAACCCCAACGGTCGCCTTTCAATATCGCGATCGTGTCCAACGAGTTTTCCACCAGCAGCCGGTAACGTTCGTCCATTTGGTTTAACCTTTTATCGATATACCAAGTAATTAGCGTCGATACCAGAATAAGCAAAGCGCCAACTCCCACGATTAGAGCCAGAAGGTTAATATCCTGGTTCAACTTATCCGAAGTGGAGAACCCTTCGCTGTATTCGATCGTCAGCGCATCTTTGCCTATCAATTGCACGGCAACGACCGAAGCGCCGAGAATTAAGCTAGAAATGATCTTCCTGTATTTGTAGGTGCTTTCCGACAGCAGGAAGGATAAATAGGTGCCAAAGAACAACAAGAGCAGGGAAAGAAACACTTCTCCGTAACTAATGCCCAATCGGTCGATCTTCGGTCCGAGCACGCTGAAGTAGTTCATGATCCCTACGCCGAATGCCAATATCGAGCTGCCGAGCACGATCCGATACTTCAATACTTCCAGAAAGGTCAGCATGACGAAAGCCATCAACGAGAAGAAAATAATAAACATCAGGGCAACCGGCATGACCCATGTAAAGTTAAGCGGATCGTTGAAGCCCAGCAAAGTCACGAAATGTTTCGCCCATAATCCTACCCCGAAGACGAATGCTCCGCCCGCTAGCCAGAACTGGCGAAACGTTCCATTCGTTCTTTTGAGATTGCCGATGAAGTTGAACATGGTATAAGATGCGAGTATGCTAATTAACAGTGCCAGCAGCAAAAAGAAAGTAGGCCAGGAGGCTACGGTACCGTTCATCGTTCGATCCCTCGCAGAAACTGACATGGTATACTTTTGTGTATTAGGATTCGACGAATACCAGCAAATTCCTTTTCGGAAAAGAGCTAAAAATTGGAGGTTATAAGAATGTTTCGGTCAACGCTAAAAGAATTCAAAACTTTCGCCATGCGCGGAAACGTCGTAGATTTGGCAGTCGGGGTCATTATCGGAGCCGCGTTCGGTAAAATCGTTACTTCTCTCGTAAACGATATTGTCATGCCGCCGATCGGAAGATTGCTAGGAAACGTGGATTTCAAAGATTTGTTCATTCCATTGAAATCTACGACCGCCACAACTTTGGACGAGGCACAGAAAGCCGCCGTTCCGGTCATCGCTTACGGCCAGTTCATCAATATTCTGATCGACTTTATCCTGGTCGCTTTCTGCGTATTCATGCTCGTTAAATTCCTGAACAAGCTCAGCCGCAAGAAAGAGCAAGAAGCGCCGGCCGCCGCGGAGCCTACTACCCGCGAATGTCCTTATTGCTTGTCGGAAATTCCATTGGCCGCAACCAAATGCTCTCACTGTACGTCCGAGGTTACTCCAGTGGGACAAGCTTCTCCGGCGAAGGGATAATCGCGAATGGCCGAGATGTTCGACGTATACGACGAAGAGGGGTATTGGACGGGCGTTGCGGAGCGAAGCGAGGTTCATAGGAAGGGTTTGTGGCACAAGACCGTTCATTGCTGGCTTTTCCGCAAGGATCCGAATGCCGATGGCGGAAGCGTTTCGATCTTGTTCCAGATGAGGGCCGCTAACAAGGATACTAGCCCGGGTTGCTTCGACATTACGGTTGCAGGCCATCTTCAGGCCGGGGAAACGCCGCAAGCGGTCACTCGGGAATTAGAGGAAGAGTTAGGCGTGAGCGTTGCCTTCGATCGGTTGCGGGAATACGGAATCGTCCGAGAATACGGGATCGGGAACTACCACGGGGTCCAGCTTACGGATGCCGAGATCAGCCACGTATTCGGGCTAATCATCGATAAGCCCCTCACGGATTTCCGATTGCAGGAGGAAGAAGTATCGGGACTGTACGAAGCGGATGCGGATATGCTCATCGCTCTAATGGAAGGCCGTCTGGAAAACTTGACCGCCCGAGGAGTGACGCTGCGTTCCGGCAAGCTGCAGGCGGCCGAAACCGTCGTCGCCCGCAGCTCGTTCGTCAGCCGGGATTTCGGGTATTATGTTTCTGTTTTCAAATTTTTGCGGGATCTGCATTAGCGCTTGGCAGACCGTTCCCGCTTAGCTGCAAGCGGACGGGTCGCCATGCGATCCGTCCTTTCTTCACTTTGCCTTCTATCCAGCAATCTCGCAGGGGGTGGCGGAACAGCACCTCGAGCTTGCCGTCCTCGTCCACGTCCCATATCCGAAACTGGCGTTCGTTCGTCATCTCTCCGAAAACCCGGCTTTCGCCGATAACCTCCCACTCCACTCTCGTTTCCTCTTGCTCCGTCGATTGATTTTGCCGCGACTTCCCTAACCACCAATCGCCGAATAGAGAGCTGTATAGAAGAATCTCGTCGTCTTCTCCCTCGAACCTGCCGCACCAATAGCCGCCTTCCTCGCGAAATCGGCCTAAGCCTTCCCAATTTCGCCACCAGCGGTCGACCATTCCATGAATGTTATAGAAAACCGTATTGCTCGGAGCCATGTCGAAATCATTGATTCCGCCATCCCCATACAATTGGGCGGATTGCTGATGGATACAGGCATGCATATTCGACGATTCGATAAATCTCCCCAGCTCGTCGGCGGTTGCGAAGGATTCCGGTTGAAACAGGATGCGTGCTTCGGCGGCTTGGTCGTAGCAAGGAGCGTTGCGAATCTCCTCGGGAACGGAAACCCACGGCTCCACGAGACTCGGATCAAGTCCGTTCTGGCGGTACCAGGCTAATGCCCGCCCGACGAAATCGCGATGAAATCTCAGAAACTCAAGCCCATAGCCCGGCGGAGGATTGTTCGTATTCACTTTATGCCGAGCATTATGCCAATTTCGATGCTCAACGAGCAGGTCTTGCGGAAAATTCGGAATTCGCGGCACAGGGACAGCCCCCTCATGATCAGCCCCATTCGTTAATGCGGGCAATATAATTGCCTACAGAATATGCAGCAGCTTCGCGAGGGGGTACCGTTACCCTGTCGTAATCTCTACGCTTTTCGCGTCTTTGTTCCATTGGACTTTCGCCGGTGCGTGAGCTTCGGCGGCTAGCTCGCGAACAGGAACGTAACCTTTGTCCCCGATCGCGCGGGTCGGCAACGGTTTGCCGTTTGCGGTCACCGTTTTATCCTTCCAGTCTATTGCGATCCCGAGCGCGTTGCCGACGATCCTTGCGGGAACCCAGATATGACCGTCGAACCGTTGCCCTTCCGCGACCTGAACTCCATCGATCATGATCGGATAAACGTCTTCGGGAGGTTTTGGCGTGTCGGGATCTTGGGGACTTTGGGGGTTCGCCGGCTTTGTGGACTCATCTGGTTCCGCAGGCGCCTTGTTAGGGAGAGCTTGTTCGTCGTATTGGGTTAATTTGTTGGCATTGATGAGCGAAATAATCTTCGTCTCATACTGCGGGTCCGTCGCATACCCGCATAATCGCAGCGCTATCGCCTGCTGATCGGGGGTTTGCGCTAGCCTGACGCGCTCATATCGAGGGAGTTGGAACAGCAAGTCTTGATCCTTGTAGAAATCATATACGCTGTCGTATGCGCGGAACAGGGCGGAGGTGTCGGTCCGAACGCCGTTCTCTACCTCCCAAGTGCCTTTCCGTACCCATTGTCCGTGCCAATACGCATTTGGCTTGCCGCTTCCGAATTTAATCCCGCCGAGATTGTTCCAGGGGTGAATGACTCCCCCCGTCTCGAGTAAATTTTGCGCCAGTCGAACCGACGGGAACATCGGCGATCCTTCTAATCTAGCTCGTATCGCCATAGGGGCTAACGCTGCGATAAATTGCGCTTTGCTAAGCTTCGCCATCCGGCTGCTCCTCCCTTTTCTTGGTGAAATGATACACTCCCGACGCCGTCAAACCGATGATGGAGATGGTCGTTAACGTTTGCTGGACGGAGCTCGGCACGAGCACGAATACGGCCGCGATCAATAAGCTGATCAGATGATAGTATTGGCTGGGCACGCGGAACTCCTTCGCGATCCCCACGTATGCCGCGACGATGGGAGCCAGCATAATCACCTTGTCGGTCAATAAGTCGAAGTTGTCCATAATCATTTTATTCATCCCCCTTGCAGATTGGTCACGGCCGCTATGACGGCAGCCAGTATGGCTCCGACCAACGTCCTCCATAACCAACGCTGGTTATCGGCGATTTCGTCTATTCGAAGATGCGATGACCTGGAGGACTGCAGCGCCTCAAGCGCCGCCTCTCTCGCCGCCTCCGCCGTTTCGCGCACGTCGGTCATCGCATCGATCTTCGTCTCCAACCGTACGACGCGCTCCCGTATATCCGAGAGCACTCGCGCTTCTTCATTGGACATGGTGGCACCTCCTTTGGTGATGTTTACGAAATAAAGAGAGCCCCGCCGAAGCGGAGCTCTTCTTAATGAAACATCGTGATAAGAAAAGAAGCCTGTCCATTCGCAATTTATTCATTGCTTGCTAGGATGGCTTCTACTTCCGTACGTTTTTCGGTTGGTACGTCTTCGATCGTTTTTAACCCTTTGCGGATTAAGTTCGCGTATACCTGTGCCATACTATACACCTCCCCCGACAGATTCAAGCGCTTCGATTCTTGCTGTAAGAGTCTCGATTGTCGCCTGTTGCCCAAGGATGATTTCATAGGCTTCCGCTAGCCCGAGCATCGTATCTACCGCTTCCTGCTCTCGCGTCGCATTGGCGCTGCCCGCCATCTCGTAGACTTCTGCGACTGCTAACATCGTATCGACGCTTTCGGATTCCAGCATTGCGATTCGCTGTTCCGGCGTCTCCGGTTGCGGCGCGTTCTTGATCGCTTCGATTTCTTCGGGCGTCAGGCGATCTTTCCAGACCCCGTTCTGGACGTCCCAAACAGGCTGGTACATCCCGGCAGGTATTCTGTCGGTGATGATATAGGCGTAGACTTCTTCTTCCGCACCTTCGATTTTTTTCTTTAGCGGGATAACCCCGGTAGTCATATCGTCTACGAGCGTAAAGTCGATAATCTGATAATCCAAATCTACAATGGCAGCGTCTTTCATGTTTTCCCCTCCCCCTATCGTTCAGCTTGAAACATAATTCCGTTTAATGAAACTAGCGCGTTACTCGTTGGGATATTTATTGTGACTTCCCCATTCGCCTTAATATCGATGTTTCCAAAACTACGATTGGTTCCGTCGCTTCCAAGCGTAACCCACGGTAACGCTAACTTAGGTCTGTAACCGGCGGGAAGAGTAAAGGCGACCGTCCCGGCAGTTCCCGACTTAATTGCACCCCTCAACATAACATTTCCTTGATCGTCTTTTCGATATCCCGCGACCTCGTAAACGCCGCTTGAGTCTACCCAACCACCAACCAACGTTGGCGTTATCCATTGCCCTTGCTGTTTCTGGGCCTTCGTATTCCGAAGTACGGATACTTCCGTCCGGGCTTCGACGACTTTACGGACTAGCGACTCGACCGACTCCCGAATATTCGGCGCGTATTCAGCGTTGATTATCATTGGTGCGATTCCAAGCGCATAGGTGTCCAGAGCTAAGTATGTCGTACTGTATTCTGCTATGGGGTCATAGTTGGCGATTGGCGTTTTCCATTGCCCCCTACCAATCCACGAAATTGTTTCCGTAGAACTAGGTATGCTTACAGTCCATCTTTTATCTACGTCTTTACCTACGAACAACTCTAATAGTCGACCAACTCTATATTTCAGCGCATAACCGGGAGAGGCCGCGTTAATATACCTATCTGTAGGGTTCGATGTATATACTTGGCCGACAGCTTCTCTCACTACAATCCCCAAACCCACATCGACTTGATTAGCACCCTCATGAAGCATTAGGGAGCCTTCATAATTAACCGCTTCATCCACACTTTGGGCTAGTTGGTACATTAGGCGGTAGGGGGTAAAGTTGGGCGACATATCAGTAGGTACCGTACTGCGTGTATCAGTTAACGTTAATCCAACCTCGGACCTTCTGCACCACAGTTTAGTTCCCGAAGAGTATGAGTCTGTACTTACTCCTCCTTGAGGGTACATTTTCCAGCCATTAAAGTACGCTTTAATTTCTGCGTCATTTGGTTGGTAGTTTTCTCCCCAGCCGCTTTCAACGTCTGCAATGCCTAAAGTTACCTCATTACCGGTCGCTGCGCTTATATTTCCCATAGCATATTGATCTGCTTGGGTAACCCCGCCGGTCGCATTCCATGGAAGTAATTTACCGTCATACTTAACTATATTAGATCGTTTAAAATCGTAATTCGCGAACGAATTAGGGATATCCAACACGTTTATTAATTTGTATCCTAATGCGTCCAAACCGAATGCGAATGAATAATCACCACTTATTGCTATTTCCCTAAATCGTCTTACGACCCTCGGTTTACCTTGACTGTCCGTGTAAAGCTGATCGACAACGCTACCTTCAAGGTTGGACTTTAAACTAACGTCAGGCAGGTACATATAAGACGGTTTATGTGGTTCGTGCGGGATAGCGGTCGATCCTATACATAAGACGGGGTTAGTTACCCTTGCTAATGTTGTATTAGTAACAGAGTATATCCCGAACTTTACCCGGACATATGCCACACGATTACTGTTAACCGTAAATGTAGTACTGACCCCTGAGACAACTCCGTTATAGACATACCCTTGATAAGCAGGTGCATGGTACAAGTTAGGCGCTGTAAGCAACCCATCAAGATTCAATATATTGAACGCAGCGTCATAGCACACTACTTGATAAAGGAAAGAGTCTGAACTTCCCGCGAGTCTTTGGAATGTTGCCCGTAAAGCGTATATTTGACCATTGACTACCGGAATAAAATCGGTAGTTCCTCCGACCCCGTTTTGCTCCGCGTCGATAATAAAGGAGTTCTCGTTTTCCACTACCATTGGTCTTACTGTGTAGAGGCTAGTAGTCGGTAAAGTATTAGTCAATTCGGACGCCGGGGGAAACAAGTTTTTCCCCGGATTTCTGAGGTACACCGCATTTACGTGTTTCATATCCTCGACGTATGGGAGATATTTATCAATCGCTTCGCCTGTTAACGTCGTTCCGATTGCGTCGTAGTCTACTGATGTCAACTCATAGATACGAACTCCGTCTATATACGCTACCGATACTCCAATCCCACCACAACCAATAAAAAGCCTGAATCCGTTAGTCGAAATTGTGTTGCTGGTTGGAATTTTCACGTAAACAAATTGCCAATTTCCAACCGTTGCGGTGCTAGCGGCTACTCTATATCTAGGCACGACAATTTGGTTATAATCATAAATCTGAATTTCTGGAGCTGTACCTGATGTATAAGACTCCATATATACCCAACCCGCTACGATATACCGCTTTGCCGTGTCCAATTTATAAGAGTAGTCCTTAAACGCATAGCTCGCCGTACTCGACGTAGGCGAGACTCTTAAAGAGTTTGACCCGTTTTTCTTTTGCGTTGTAGAAAGGGTAGGCGCCGTTCCAGATAAAGTAAATGGGTTTAAACTTTCACAATTCCCGTCACGCCCCAACAAGTTAACCAACGTGCGACCCGACATTCTTGGATGCAAAATAGCAGGTACGTCCCCACCTTGAACAATCTGAACGCCGTTTCTTAAAGTTACCGGGGTCCACGGCATGGTTTCCAATTCCGCATGTATTTCCCCAATAGCTCCGGCGACATCCTTGGCAGCGGTCGGTACATTGGTCATTTGCCCAAGAGATTGATCAATCTTATCCATATTCCCGTTGATATCGGCAATATCTACAAACTCATTTCCAAGAGGCTTCTTCAATCCAATATTCGGCGTTATATCAGCCATTAGCTCCAACTCCTCGTCATAACTTCGCCCCAAGTAAATTCCTTGAGGTTGTTCCAAGTCGTTTGTTTCAGCTCATCCCACTGCGTGTACGTGAAGGCGAATTCCACAGCGAGATGTGCCGGTTTAATTTCCTCGATAACGGCCTTCAAGTCGTCTAGATTCGGAGGTATCCCTCTCGTATCCACGAATTTCACCGTAAAGGTGCAAATCTCCGGTTTTACGGTAACTTCAACCAAACCGCCGTCGTAAGCCTCCGCTACAGACTTAATGAGTTTGACCGTCACGGTACCTATTCCGCGCATCTTCGAGAGAACCACGCTGCGACGTTGTTCAATAGGTTTGGAAATGTCTACAGGGATTCCCAATTCAGACTCCCACAGATCAAGCCCCCATGTTGCCGTCGAGAGAAAATATTGCTGGAGCACGTCGTCCATCGCCTGCCACAGCATGTCCATTTCGGTTCCTTGAGCATCCATGGTAGAACTCATGACTCTCGAAGTCGCGTAGTAATCCGGTAGGTACGACATCATTTCTTTGCCGCGAATGCTGTTCATCGATAGATTACTCACTCATGCTCACCGTCCCGATTACGGCAACCTGTCCCAACTGCAGATCGATATTATCGCTGCCTCCGTTAACGACCAAATTCTCATAATCCACAATGCGCGAAATATCAAGTAGGATTGCCGCAATCCGATTGTATCGGACAAGCGGATCAACAAAAGCCAACTGCTCCAAATAAGCAGCTAAACCCGCCTCAAAATCGCTCCGCACTTCGTTCAAGGTTGCTCCCGCTGCAAGCGTCAATTGAACGGAAATATGGATAGGAACCTCAACAGCCGCCGATACCGTAACGTTAGCGCCGATTGGAGCTTTACCTTCGCCTTGACCCGACATGGGAGAAATATATTGTTGTACGGCATCGACAATGTCTTGATTAGGCGCCCTCTTCTCTGAGTTCAGAAGGAACAATCTCACTGTCCCCGGACCGTTCCATAACGGCTCAACCTGAACTCGGCTCACTCCCGGCGATTCTAGCGCCCATTGCTGATAGTCGGCTTTGTTGCCGCTTGTTCCGGGTTGTCTCACTTTAAGGAGAAACCTCGACAGCAAGGATTCGTCGGTTTCTTCGTCAGTACCGCCAGTCGTAGCAGCCGAATTCGTTATGCTAGTTACGCCGGGCAGAGAGTTAACCAACAAGCTTATTGCTCCTAATGGAACGTTGCCAACTGCTCCAGCTTCAATCGCTTTGATAGCAACGTTAGCTTCTCCTTGGCTGTCCAAAGTCGCGAGTTCCGTTGTCTCGTACTCTATTGATTGTGTAGCCGTAATTTCATCCGCCGGCGTAGCAACAAGGGTACCGATCGGGATGACCGTACCCGCGGCGCCTGTAATCTTAACGGTTCCGGTAGCCGCGATTGCCGGACGCGGAATAACTCCGTGCTCCTCGCAACGCAACCTCAAGTAAGGACCGAAGGTCGTCAAAGCAAAGCCGCGCCGTAAAATTTCTTGAGCCCATTCGGATGACAAGTACAATTGATAGGCTGCGGGAGATAGAGAGTCCCATATATATGAACCTTCCGATTTGTCCAAGTCGGCCGGCACGCGGCTGAGCATTCGCCGAAGAATTCCTTCTTCCGTCTGTTCATTTAAAAATTCAGGCAATACCGTCATTAAGCATTCACCACGCTTCCTTGAATTTCTGCCGTCTGTTCGTGAACGTTCGAAATCTCGCAAGTAAAATTGCACTGATCTCCCGCCCACTCGTAAACAAATCCGTCAACGCTTGCCGTCCTCGGATCTACCATCAGCGTCTCGGTCGCGATGCGCTGAATCTCCATCTCGATTACCGGTCGTGATAGACCGGATCGAATCAGATCGTTAAATTCCTGGCCATAGTCTCTGGAGTATACAAGGTAGCGAAAACGCTCGGTCTGCAGCGCTTTTTTGCACCATTCCACCCATGCGTCCGCTCCTTCGCTACTTGCGACTTTGCCTGTCGGTGTGAGAACGAATTCTCCCGCGTCAAAATCGAATCGCCAGCTCCGACCGAAGATCACGTTATCGGTTTCAACGATTGCCGGCTCCTCCGGAATGTCCGAAGTCGGAAATAAGTTAGCCACCCGTATTCACCACCTTGCAGACGACGACGGCATCTTTGCCCCCGTTAACGGGGACGGCGAGCACGCGATCTCCGGGTTTGATCCCTTGCGCCCAATTTAACCGTACGTCGTCTATTTTCGTCTCTATATAATCGAATCTCGTAAGCTGCGAGGGAACCGAGCCGCCCTTCGGATTGCCAAGCTCGTCTACCGGAGCCGTCATTGTCCCCACCATCGAGAAAGCGGGGAGTTCCAACGCCGTTAACCACTCCGCAACGTAATAATCCGGGATGGCATATTTAAAGGAATCCAACTTCAGTCCGGACGACGTAATCGTTCCAAGCTCCGAAGGAATTCCGGATAATGTTTTCGAGGCGATGTCCGTCATACGTTGCTCCAACGTAGACACCAATTGTTTGTATGGATCAGGCAAGATAATCCCTCCTGACTTTGTTCTCCGCGGCAAGCTCCAGCTCCATATGTCCGGGATCCCCCAGTTGATGGCTGATCCTCGTCACGATCAGTTCCAGACCGTTCAGACGTACCCGATCCCCGGCGCGAATCGTGTTAATGTCGAGCGAAGATACGGAATAAGTCTCCTGAACGCCCAGAAGCATTTTTGCCGCCGCTTCCTCCGCTTGTTTCTTCGATTTGATATTGCTATCGGAAATCAATTTCTGAAGAGTACCGTATTTGTCGGTGTCTTTGCTCTTTACCGCCAATGGCTCTGCCACCCAGTTTTCGTTTTGTTGCGACCCCAAAACTTTAACCCGAGTAATCGCCCCCTCAAGGGTACGAACCTGAGTAACATCCTGTATCGCTTCTAACTCCCATACGATTTTATTGCGGCCGATTTCAGCCAGTTCCAAGCCTCGTTCGGTCATCCGAACCCGATACATCGCTCCGCCCTTATCGACGGTTTCCTTCAAATCGCCCATGATCATGGACAGAATCGTCTGCGAGCGCTTGATGCTCCTCGCCAGCTTCTTGCCCGTGTCCGCGATGTTGCCGACCGGGATTCCCCAATCTTTCGCATACTGCTTCAATCGCTCCGTCGCCGTCTGATTCGCGGGCATGAGCCTCTCGTCTTCGGATTTCGCAAGATATATCGTTTTTTCGTAAGCGGTTATGCTCAGATGCTTGCTCCCCGCGTTCGTGCTATTGCATTCCCATACGACGCCCGGGTTAAAAAGATTTTCTTTGCGCGATTGCCCGAACGGAATGCCCCCGATTCTCAATTCCTGTCCCGGCGAGATGACGGGCATGTCCGGCGTGACTACCAACCGTAGGTTTGCCCGATACGCGATTTCTTCCAGTGACTCGTCTAGGGATATCGACTCTACTAACCTGCTAATATCGTACTTTTTGGCAAATACGACTTCGTAACTCATGGCATCACCAACTTCTGCCCGATCTTGATCAGATTCGGGTCGGGGCCGATTACCTTTTTGTTAAGGTTATAAATTTCGCTCCACCTCTTGCTGTTCCCTAACTCCCGCTTGGCTATCGCCCATAGCGAGTCTCCCGATTTCACGACGTACACTTTCGGCACGGGTTTCGTATCGGGGCGTGAAAACGAGGTTTTCCCGACCTTGATGTTATACCAGGTTCGAAACGTAACGTCGAAGTAAACGTCGCCCGGTTCTCCGCCTTTGAACGTCGAATGGTTGGCGGAAACATGCACTAGCGTATTAATAATCGTACCGGAGATAATCAATCTTACCGGCCGCTTCTGCACCAACAGGGCGGTAAGGCGGTTCATCGCAACCTGGGGATCGGGAATTGTTGAATCGTTGCAATACCTCTCGTCATAGAATTTGGGAAAAAAGAAGAGAAGGCAATTTCCTTCACCTTCCCTCCTTGAATAAAGTCGACCTCTCCAAGCGATAGCAGCGACACGGTCTCGTACCGTTTCTCCCGGCTTATCCGAATCTCCTCCGGATTAACCGGGAATACAAAATCGCCGTCAATTGAATCCCTGAGCGTGATTTGCAATATTTCCCCCTACCTTCCATCGATTCACGGAGCAGCTACAGCCCTGTTTTCCATAGCTTGCGAAATAGCAGCGCCTAATTTAGCTCCAATAGCTGCCGATAGCGCCCCGTAATTAAGTTCGGTTCCTGAAACCGAAAGCTGGACGGCTCCCGCAGGCAGATTTACGTTTATTGGAGAGGCTGCCGATGGACTCGACTGCTGCGCTGACACCGAAGGATTTGACGCTGCCGGAAAAGGCGACATTGTTGAAGGATACATAGGATAGTTTTGTCGCTGGTGTATCCATTCCTGAATTTTTACGTCTTGTACGGTTAACGGCTTTGGTGGACCATAAGGCTCTATATTCGGCATTTCCGGCTCGTCTTTTTTACCGCCGCCCCAAAAGGCTGATTTTAAGCTGTTAATCGCATAATTAAACTCGTGCTCGACCTTATCGGTCACTTCGTTAAACTTTTCGCTTACGACATCTGAAGCTTGGTTGTAGGTACCTGTAGCCCAAGTATCTACTTGATTGTAGGTATCTGTAGCCCAAGCATCTACTTGATTGTAGGCATCTCTAGCCCAAGCATCAGCTTGATTGTAGGTATCTGTAGCCCAAGCATCTACTTGATTGTAGGCATCTGTAGCCCAAGCATCTACTTGATTGTAGGCATCTCTAGCCCAAGCATCAGCTTGATTGTAGGTATCTGTTGTCCAGTCTTTAATATTGTTAAAGTTTTTCCCCACATATCCGCCAGCTTTTTTTCCAACATAGTCACCAATTAGTCCGCCTACAAACGTAGCACCCGGAACTGGAATAAAAGAAAACGCGGCAGCAAATGCAGGAGTAAAAATTGAACTTCCAATTAACTCACCAATTGCTTCGTTTCGCTCATCTCCTGGTTTAGTTGTTCTTAGCTTTACTATGTCGCTAGCTCGACCGGCCCATTTAAAAACCTTCCCTGACTTCTCGCTCAGATCAACTACCTTTTTTACACTACGATTATTCCACCATTTCCTTGATGAATCTCTCTGTGTCATAGTTCGACTAGGTAACGTGGATGCTTGCCTAGATTGTCTCGCTTCATTAATTCGACTGGTCCTTTCGTTATATTTCTTCTCCAAATCAGTATGAATTTCTTTTACTCCCTCAGTTAATTTATTTACATTTTCTATAACATTACTTACTTTTTCATTAGCTGCCGCGATATCTTTTACCCATTGTTCATCATAGATATCTTTCCAACTCGATGTCGGCGGACTCGGGACAGCCGGAGGCGCTGAAGTCTGTGAATTGATTTGAGGGAAACTCATCCGTTCTAGCGCACTCGATTGCAGATTTGTTTGCCTCAAAAATTTCTCCATCAATTCTGACTGTTTGACGCTTGGATCGTTTTCAACTACGCTTCGCTTCTGCTCCATGCCTTCACACTCCTTTCTTCGCCCACATCGCTTTCTCTGCTTCCCATTCCAGTTCCATGCTTGCCATGAGGAATAGTTGCTCTCCCCGCGGCAAGCGCCAGAACTCTCCGGGGCGCAGGTGGTGGCGAACCCATAAGGCATGCAGCATGCCGGCCAGCGCCCCGGATCGGATTAGTTTTTTACGTCTTCGAGTTCCGTGTTGAAGCCGGATAGATCAAGAACGACTTCTCCTAGCGCGGATAACTCGCCGGCCAGCAAAATTCTCTTGATCACTTCTTCCCCGCTGCTCGCCGAATATTTGGACAGCAGCTGAGAATTGCCCCAATTGGGAGCGACGGTCGACGCAGCGATCAGAGAAACGTTAAACAGCTCTTCGTCCAACCGTTTGGTCGTTTGTCCGCGCTTCTCCCTGACTTCCGTGCAGCGCTCGCGAATGCTGAACACTTGCTTGCCGGTCAGACCGCGAAGCTTGATCGGAATGTCCAACCGTTGCAGCCTGAGTACTCGTTCGGGCAGAGTATCCGCGTCTAACAATCGCTGTAGCACTTGTTCATCCGTAAGATTTTCAAAAGACAAAGTAATCGCTCCTTTTCTGGTTAGCCCGCCACGATATAATCAACAGGATCATAGCCTTGGAATGTAAATGTGGTTTCTTCCGTGACCTCTTCCCCTGCGGTCCAATTCGCAAGCTGAATCTTATCAGGTATGCAGTTCTTGAGCACAATACGTTCGAAACCATAAGCTTCGGGGTCGGACAACTTACAGATAATTTCGATCTTAGTAAACCCGCGACGAATCATATCGCTCGTCACCTTGTAACCGCTCATCGTGCCCGTACCCTTTTTCGCGCCTAGTTTGTGCGTCGTCCACTCGCTGCCCGACAGCTTCAACTCGCGCTTCTCCACCTCGACCGAGGCTTCCAGCTTATTAATATTCGTCTGCCACACCCCGTCAATAAACACTTGCCCGTACGTTCCTAGAATCGCTCTTGTTGGATCCATCATCTTATTTCTTCCTCCTTATCGCACGATGAACGTGCTGAAAATTTGTTCCATGACATCCGTCAGGCGCGCTTCCCACTTCAAGTACACTTGATCCGGCTCCGGCGTAAATTCGGTATCGACATATACGTCGTAGCCTTCGGCTTCGATAACGCCGGCTTGCGCAAGAGACTGCATGTACTGCTTGCATGCGCCGATCAGCGCCAGACGGCCTTCTTCGGTATTGTTGACTTTGCCGATATAGGCATCTTCCGCGGTACGTTGAAGATCGGAGTTAATGCTGTCCATCACGCGGATCGTGCGGATTTTTTTCCACGGGTTGTTCTGGCCTTCGCGCAGCGTCACCAAGCTGTTGATGCCTCGCAATGCTTTCACCAAGCGTCCGTCATGAACAAGCAGGAATACCCCGTTGCGTACGGCCTGTTCCTGTTCCGAACGGGGCCACCTGCGGGTAACGTCTTCGAACGGAGATGGCGCATAAGTCGTCGATTGGCTCAGTCCCTGTCCCGCGATCAGACCTGCAACATAAGCCGTAACCTGCGCGGAACTATATGCAGTCCCGTTCAGCTTAACTCCGGTTCCGACATTCACGATGCCTTCGTGGTTCAAAGTAGCGCTACGACTTGTCGCTTTGCTTACCGCATCCACGGCCGTATCGTCCGCGGCAGAGCCTCCAAGCACGGCGATTACGCCTTTCCCTTCATCCCGGATTCGGGAAACCCATGCAGCAATGCTCGAATGCAACGCGGAATCAGACACTCCGTCCAGGAAGAAAACGTTGAAATCCTGCGTCTCGAAATCGGCTAGCGCATTGAGATATTCCGAATTCGCAATGGACGCAATCCCGGAATTACAGCCGGTTAAGGCATTACCGGAAACGTTCGCTAAAGTGCCGTTCCCGTCCGCTAGCTTGGTTGCCGTAATCCATTTATTTCCGGCATCGCCGTTAATCTCGTCCACCGCCGCCTGAATAGAAACTCCCACGAAAGTAAAAGTACGAAGCAGCGTCGTTCCTTCGAACAGCTTCAAATCCTTCTTGCCGGAATCCGACGGATTGACCTGAACGGTGACCTTGAAGTCATTCCCGCGGGAACCGGTATATTTGGCATCCAGCTTAAGCACGTTCACCGGAGTGCCTGCCGAGTCTGCCAGCGTAACGGTTGCGGCTGCCGCATTTCCGTCAGCCAATCGGTAAGCGAGCACTTTCCGCGCGCCGCCAAGCAAAGCAAGCTTAAGAGAGCTATAAGCGGTTGCGCCGTTTTCTTCCGTTCGGGTAAACGCATTTGCAATATCGGACTCGCTTACGATCTCAACGAATTGATTAACCGCACCCCAATGCGCTCTCACCGGCGCAATAGCGATGCCTCTAGATCCGGGCTGGATCGCCGCCGTTGCCGCCGAGCGAAAAGCCATATAAAATCCCGGTAATACCGGTTTGTCCGTCGTACTCCAAGTTCCTCCTGCCATGTTAAAGCACCTTCCTTTTCAGAAATTGAGCGACTAAGCGTTTCGCTTCGTCGATGGTAAGTTGATTTTGCTTGACTTCATGAATCGCGCCTGCGACGATTTCGGGCTTTACTTGAAAGAGCGCCTGCGCATTCTCTATAAATTCATCCCGGGTATATTTCGACTCGATCATTCCGGATTTCTTGCTTGCCATTCGTACCACCTCGTTCATAATTTGGAGTTAAAATGGACGGATCCCATTAGTGGACCCATTTCGGGTCGACGATCGATTTTACGCGATAGAGTTACCGAGATCTGTCCTTCCGTCATCATGTCCTGCTCTAGATCGACGATCGGGTTGAACACGGTTAGATAACGACGATCGGATACGTTTAACGGAATCTTCACGACGCTGGTCAGACCTTGCGCAAGCTCCAAAACGGTTGCCGTTTGCTCGCTCAGCGTTCGTCCGACAATATGGCCGATCGCTTTTTTGCGAACCTCGATCGTGGCCGCCCTAGTACTTGCGTTAGTTTCGGCGCCTTCCAATCTCCATAAGACGGACGGCCGAACATAGTTGGTTGGCCATTGGCCGCAATACACCTGCCAGTCTTCACTGTCCAACAAATCACTGGTCCAGTTCGAGAGGGCTGACAGCCAGTCATCTTCCTGCGAGATTTCGGGTTCTGTGCTTCTTCGCACGGAGATGACGGAAAACCGAAGCCCCCGGGTAAGAGCATTCCGCTCGGCGTCGACTTTGTCGGCTCCGACATTCCCGTCATAATGACAAGTGAACGCTTCGTCGGTATCCGTATCTTCGATGGCTTGTCCGTCCAACGAAGTAATAATCAGCTTCGAAAGCTCATCAACGCCTGCGAAATCCGATGTCTCGGCTACGTAAGGCCAGATTTCAAATGTGGTTCGTAATCCGGTCCAAAGCGTATCAACCGAATCGGCACCCTGCACAAGTAAAACATAGGGTTTGATCAGGCTATCCACGGGATCGTGAACTTCGACTACCCGTCCGTCGATTAACGGAATTTGCTCCGTCAACCGTTGTTTGATCGCCGATCTCATAGCAGAAGCCCATAGCGATCAGGTAAGTTGATCTTTGCCATGTACATCCTCCTCTCCATCAATTTGTCCTCACACTATTAGGTGGCAATCGTACGACAACCCGGCGATCGGCTTATCCGACGAGGATAAGGATGCTGCTAACGTTGTTCTCGACTTTGCGCTGGGCGCGCGTCATGTAAGTGCCTACGCTCGATTTGCTAATGTTGAGCAAGGCGGCAATCTCTGCGAAAGAGTAGCATTCGCCATGGGCGAGCATGTAGCAGCTGCGTTCTCTTTCGGTTAATCCGCGCAGGGCGGCTTCGAGCCGAAATCGGCTAACTTCCGAAACCTCCCGGGAAGCATCGGTCACCTCCGCGCTCGGAACCGACGGCAATTTCGCGGGATCCGTCAGCACTTCCCTTTGATAACCCGCGCGGCGTTCGATTCCTCTCTGGTTGCCGGGTCTTCTCCCGGTCTGGAGCCATTCGATAACGTAAGAGCAGCTTGCGATCATTTCCATGACCAATCGGCGGTCTTTATCTAATGCAAGAATCTCGTTCATCTCCTCAAGCGTTTGGACCGGCTCAAGCCGGCTGATTCGGACTGTCAGTTCATCCGCTTTGCGAAGCAGCATTCTCCTTGTCTCTAAATAGCTTTCTAATGTAGCGGACCCTAAATTAGTGATTGATGTGGTATTCATCTGTTCACTCTCCCCTTTGTATTTTGCCATTTTGGTAAACTTTGAAGTTAAAAAAGAAAATGGTTTCCCTTACTCTGTGTGATGAATCTGAATTCACCTTGTAGTTTGCGGCTCAATAATTACCAAATCGGTAACTTATAACTATCATATATTGCCATATAGGCAAAGTCAATTGTTATTTTACCAAAATGGCAAATTATTAAGTTTACCAAAACGGAAAAATTTGATATACTATAGATATCCTATTAAAGAAGGTAGATCACAATGTCGTTGGGTTTGCGGCTTCGGGAACGACGCGAGAAATTCGGCAAAACGCAACTAGATGCGGCCAAGCACTTAGGCATAAGCAACGTCCAGCTCTCCCGATACGAATCCGATGACCGGAAGCCTGATCCGGACATGCTCAGCCGCTTCGCGGAATATTACCGCACGACCACGGATTACTTGCTAGGACGGACGGACAATGCGTCCTTGGACCTCCTTGATTCTTCCGGAACGGTCGAATATCCGGCTTTCGAGGAATTCATCAACAATCCGGAGCACGGGGTATTTTTCAAAGATTACTTGAACGCCCCGGAGGAACGCAAAGAAGAGATGCGACGTTTTTGGGAGTTCATTCAAGAGAAGGAAAAAGGTAGGAAACCCGGAGATCAACAAGGAAATAACTAGACGCGCTAAGCCCGTAAGGGCTTTTCTTTTCCCACGAAATACGAACATACATTCTCATCTCAAAGGACGGGACTATGTACCGATACTATCAAACGACCCCATTGGAACAATGGATAGAGCAGTTGTGGCTGAAATCAGGAATCACTGCCCCATCGCAACTGAACGTTGAAGAAGTAGCCTCTCGCCTAGACGTGTGGGTGCATTATATGAAGGATACCAGCCGCGCTTTGGAGTATATGGGCATGCGCACCATCTTGATCGATCAGCGGCAAGGCTCGGAAGCTCAATGGGAGGACTTCTTGCACGAGCTGTGCCACGTTCTTCGGCATGCCGGGAATCAGACGACCATGCCTCGCCTGTTCTGCGAGGGCCAGGAAGCGGAAGCCAATCGGTTCGTGCTGTACGCGGCCATGCCTTTCTTCATGCTGCGCCATTTCAAGCTTCCTAGGAGAATAGACGAAGCCGCCGAGAGTTTGGCCTGTCATTTCGGGGTAACGTTCGAGCTCGCCCGCAAAAGGTTGGAGCAGGTCCAACGAAGAATGTTCGCTTCTATTCTGTGGGAGGAGACGTTGAAGCAAGAGGCCGATCAACGATTGTTGCGAATAAACCTCCATACGAAAAGCGCGGTCCACTGACGGACCGCGCTTCGTATTTTATAAATATGAATTAATAATCCCAAGATTCCGCGATCGATCCGGCTTGCTCCACGAACTTGTCGAAGCTGCCCGATTCTGCCGTATAAGTGATGACATAAGCTTTTCCTTCGATAATCGCGAAGCTTTGTTGCCATTTCAAGGTGTAATCTCCTTGTTTTCCGCTATAGAGAAGGTGATATGCCTCGACTCCGTCTTCCGCTTCGGAACCCTCGTCCTCGAGCTTGAAATCTGTGATGAGCGTGCCAAGCTGCTGTTTCGTAGCTTCTACGTAATCAGCCAACTTAACTTCTTGCCCGCCCAAATCTTGAATCAGGAAGTTAATATTTTCTTGGAACAAGTCACTGTCGCTTTCCTTAGGAGACAAGAACGCAACGATTGCTCCGCCAATGTTTTCTTGGAAAGTCCAATCTTCCGGATACTGAAGGGTCGTTCCGTAAGTGCTGTCTTTGAAGGTTTTGAATCCAGCGGCAGCTTCGGAGGAAGCCGGTGCGCTCGCTTCGGCAGAAGGCGAAGCCGACGCAGATGCGGATGGCGATGCAGATGAAGAAGCAGACTCCGATGCGGACGGTGAAGCATTATTCTTGTTGTCGTCTTTGGAACCTCCGCAAGCGGTTAAAGCCAAAGCCAGCGCAGCTAACGCAATGGCCATTTTCAAACCTTTTTTCGATGAATCTCTCATTATCCATTTCCTCCCGTTGGCGCTCTATTGTTATATTTTTCCATTCGGAAAACGCCCTTCGACAAGGATACAGGATTTCCCTTATCTAGTAAAGCGTTTCGACAAATTTCACCATTTGTTCAAAATAACAAAAAATCCCCGTTAGCCTGAGGCTGAACGAGGATCGATTGACGTAAAATGGTGCCGACTAGAGGACTTGAACCCCCAACCTACTGATTACAAGTCAGTTGCTCTACCAATTGAGCTAAGTCGGCGAAATAATGGCTCACAAGATAAGATAATACCATTACTCAGATTGTTTTGCAATACATAAAACGCGAAATATTAAAAGAGTAATAGACCGCCGCTTAATCAAAGCGACGGTCTATGTAGATCAGCGCAACGGTCTAGTTACCCTGTTGCCTATATCTTGGATTAATATCCCTACATCTTCGGTGAAGTTTCGGACGGGGTGGCCATCCAAAGGCAACATTTGAGAATGAAGATTTTGGATACGGGTGTGAAGGCCTCTCTCCGCCGTCACATGCACCGTATAACCAGGTTCCGACTTATGCGCGGCTTGTACCACTTTTTGTTCTACGGCTGCCGCGTTTTCTCCGCCTTTAACATCCAGCCCGATTATCACGTCGCGATTGTGCACGACAACGGTTGCTTTACTGATTCCCTTGACGGATGATACATCCTTGGCTATTTTTTCGGACACTCGTTTGTTCGCGTTCGGATGAGCCCCATCGATAACGTTGCGATGCTCCGTCGAGCGAGCTTTGTACTGGTTGGTTTTAGTACAGCCGGCTAACGAGAAGCACAATGCGACAGACAAAATCATTACCGTACAACGCTTGAACATGATTGATCACCTCACCTCCAAAGTTATCCTTCGCGGATAGGTCCTTTATTATTCATAATCGCTATTTTTCGACTATTTTCGAACTTCTTTGGACAACGAGGATTTGATTAACTCGGAAACCGTCACCAGACGATATCCCCTGGCGGACAATTCAGGCAATATCATCTCAAGCGCCGCAATCGTTTGCGACTGCCCCTTCACATGATCGTGCAGCAGCACGATATCTCCGTTATGGGCGTTCCGTAACACTTTATCCCTTATCCTCAGCACTCCCGGCTTGCTCCAGTCCTTGGTATCCTGATGCCACGACCACATGACGGGAATTAACCCCATGCGATTGGATACTTGGACGATCGTATCGTCGTAAATCCCCCCTGGCGGACGAAACAATAATGACTTTTTACCTGTCGTACGATAGATCTCTTGTTCGGTTCGTTCGATTTCCTGTTCCACTTTACGGGCCGATGCGGGTGGATTGAAGTACACGTGATTGAAAGTATGGTTAGCAACCTCGTGTCCCTTCTCGACAATCCTTTTCATGGTCTCCGGATTTTTAATCACTCGGCTTCCGACCACGAAGAAAGTGCATTTCGCGTCGTACTTTTCAAGCAAATCCAATATCTGATTCGTTTGTACCTTATCCGGTCCGTCATCGAACGTTAACGCAATCATTTTACGATCCGTTTGAACTTCCCAGATCATCTCGCCTTTCTTCTCATAATAAAATCTGTCTTTCTTAAATGGTTGCGCCTCCGCTTCGCTATTCATTAACAGAACGGAGAGACCCATGAGGCAATACAAGCATTTCCGTTTCAGCATAATCCACCATCCTAGCTTAATTCGCCATATTAGGGTTTCGAAATCGGCCGATTTCATACTGCGGAATTAATTGACACTCATGATCAAATAAACAACGGACATAATGACAGAGCAGCCGATTGGCTCACAATTTATTTTAGGAGGCTCTCCAATGAAGAAGACCATAGTTACGTTATTATCCGCATGCATGTTGTTAACCGCAAGTTCTGCGGCTTTCGCGGCCGTACCGGTAGCCGAGAAAAAGCACGAGCAAAAAGTCGAGAAAAAACACGAGCATAAAGTTCATATGAAAGCTGCGCACGAGAAGAAAATTAAAGCCAAAAAACACCACAAACACGAAAGTAAAATTCATGCTAAAGGAATGAAAGCTAAGAGCCTCCATGCCAAAAGCTTAAAGGCAAAAGAAATTAGCGAATTGCCAAAAACGGGATTCGGCGGTGCAAGCGAACAAACCGAGTAGGGAGGATAAAGGGAGATTATCGATCTCCCTTTTCTTTAATTCATTATGAAAAAGTGGCTAATATGCGTTGTAATGCTTGCGCTTATCGTCAGTAATACCAATTGCTCCAAAGTCAATGAAAAAACAAAAACCTACACAAATGCTAACGAACCTTCATACTTTCCAGAAAACAAGAAAGAACAAGAAATCAAGTTACCCGTCCCCCCTATTCCTTCTAAGCAAAAAAAGGCCAACGACGGGATTATTCCCGCGCGTATTTATATTCCTACCATTAACGTCCATGCAGCCATCCAGCCCGTTAACGTTTCCGACAACGGTCGAATGGGTGTACCTGACAGCACTGAAAAAGTAGGCTACTTATCCACCGGTATTTTGCCGGGTGCAACAGGAAATGCCGTTATGGACGGGCATGTCGATACCTATAACGGGCCTGCGGTATTTTTCGATTTGAAAAAATTGAAAAAAGGCGATCCCGTCTTCATAAAAAACGATAAGGGGCGCGCCATTGCTTTTGTCGTTGAATCCGTTGAAGTTTTCAAAACTTCCGAAGCTCCCATCGGGAGAATATTCGGTCCAATTAACGAATCCAGGCTAAATTTGATTACATGCGCAGGTCGGTATAGCAGAAAAAAACGCGAACATGAAGCACGGCTAGTCGTTTTTACAAAACGGCTCGTTAACGAGCCGTTAACGATCGGCGGTATTCGTAAATAAACCATGCAAAAAACGCGCCTCCGAGAATCTCGGAAAGCGCGTTATTGAAGGATTGTTTAGTGGTGCTGATGAAGGGATTCGAACCCCCGACCTACGCATTACGAATGCGTTGCTCTACCAGCTGAGCTACATCAGCAAATCCTTTATTAGGATAGGATTTTTCGCGGCAAAAGTCAAGATTTTCGCGACTGGATTTTTTTGTATGCTCACACGAGGTGAAATACTTTATTCGAGCGCTGTTCTGCCTCTTCCGGTACGCCCCCGACCAACAGCTTGCCGGATTTGTCGTTCCCTACGCCGCTAATCATCAGATCGAGCTGACGTTTAAGATCGACTTCGTACGGCTGCGGCAACAACTGACCCTCGGGCGTGCGAATAACGCGCACGATAGGCCGTTGCTTCGTGTCATCGTGCAAGGCGGATACGACTCCAAGCTCTCCCGTGCTTAAGCGTACCGTAGTACCTCTTGGAAACAAGGCCATATCGTCGCGCAATCTGCATACCTTGTCCATATCGTAGAGCGTTCCCGCTCCGCCGTACAATACTTCCAGAGCTTCGTGCGGAAGCATCGGCGCTCCGTTGCCGCGGCCGTTAACGAGCGTGTCGAACATATCGAAGATGCTGATCCATTGGTGATGCGGATGAATCTTTCTTCCTTCCAACCCGAACGGATACCCGCTGCCGTCCATTCTCTCATGGTGGAACAAGGCGCAGTGAGCCGCCATAAGCGGGAACCCGCTGTCGCGCAACAGCTTAAACCCAAGCTCCGCGTGAGTCATGTACAGCTTGTCGTTTTGCGTCACCCGTGCCTTCAAACCGTCCGGCAAGAGCAGCCTGCCCACGTCGTGAAGCATCGCCCCCATCGCCAATGCCTGCAAATCCTCCCCGACCAAGCCTTCGTCCAAGCCTAATCGAGTCGCGCATACGCCGACATTCATCGCGTGCTCCAGAAAATGCTGCTTATCCCCGTCCGTTAACGTCGTCGTCAGATGCACCGGCAAGCATAAGTGGTTCCGGCGCGTTCTCAGATCGTCGATCAGAAGCTTCGACGCATCGAAGCAGAAACGAACCACGCTAGGAGACAGCTTATCCTTAACTCCGCCGGACAGCTCGTCCATAACATGCGTCAACGCGCCATGCAGCACGATAATCGTTTCGTCGCGGATCGCTTGATCCGGGGCGATATCCTCCGTCCCTTGCTCTTCAATATGAAGGTATGGCAATCCCAATTGTTGAAGCTTGTTAATCGCGTGCTCCGTCAGCACGAATCCGCGTCCCGCCAACACATGTCCTTGTTCTGTATAGATCGATCGGCCCAGCTTCATTCCCGGACGACACTGGCTCGTATGCATAATAATCATACTTTCATCTCCCTTTTAGCTCTCGGGGCATTCGCTTGTCCCCGCCTTATGTCCTAATCCTATCTAAATCGATAGTCATATGACCAGTGACGCGTGTCACCTGTTCCGTCATGAATATTCCTATCCTTTGTCTCTTCAATACTGTTCAAATTAAAATGTTCATCTATAATGGAAAAGAAAGGGGAGAAACTCATGCTGAGAGTATTGATTGCGGACGACCAAACGCTGATGAGGGACGGATTGCAAACGATTCTTCAATTAGAGGACGATATCGAGGTTATCGCTACGGCCGAGAACGGGGAAGAAGCCTGTCGGTTAGTGGCCGTTCATGATCCGGATTTAGTGTTAATGGATATTCGCATGCCCGTCATGAACGGCATCGAGGCAGTCAAGAGGCTTCGCGTCGAATCTCCTCATACGAAGGTGCTCGTTCTGACAACATTCGACGAAGACGAATATATCATCGACGCTCTCGCTAGCGGAGCAGTCGGTTTTCTATTGAAAGATATCCCGACCGAGAAACTCTTGCAAGCGGTGCGAGAAGCCGCCCGGGGCGAAATCATGCTTCCTTCGTCTATCGCCGTGAAATTGGCGACCCGATTATCTACCCCCGCTCCAGGACGCACTCCGCCTCCTCGTTCGAGAGGCAGAGCCGCCGATCTTAAGTTCACGAATCGCGAGATGAGCATAATCGCTTTAATGGTAGAAGGACGCAACAATCGGGAAATCGCCCAGCTCCTATTCATGAGCGAAGGGACCGTCAAAAACTATATCAGCGCCATATACGATAAGATCGGCACGAACGACCGCACGCAGGCCGTGATCTGGCTGAAAGACATGACTGTCATATGACTCGCGTCACTGTGACGGCGGAAGCCCTGAGAGTACAATAAGAAGTGACTCTACGTCGCATACAGGGCTGCTTTATTTGGGGGAATGAAGGTTGATCGGAAGCGGTATACGAAATCATTTTCCGTTGTTGCGCACCTTGTCGGTGTTGCTAGGATTCCTTATTCTCATAGGCTGGGGTCTGGGATCCGCCGGCAAAAACTATAGCGCATCCGCTTTGGATTCCGACAACTGGAGCTGGGCCCCCGCCCATTCCTTCCGCGACTCCTCGCCTCCCCAAGGCGTCTGGCTCCCCTATTCGAGCAGACCCGGTAATCTCGAGCAGAACGGATCTTTCTGGTTGAGAATACCGCTCGATCCGAGCGCGGTCCGCGATCCGCACTTGCTAATCTTCAATACCGTCGCTTTATCCGTATTCGACGGAAACCGACTTCTCTTTAGCTACGATCCTAATCAAAGGAACCATCGGCTGAATCTATTCTATCACTGGAACCTGGCGCCGATGCCGACCCCAATCCCCAGCGAAGTGTATATGCTGCTAGACAATCGCGGTTCGCTTCGGCCAGTGCCATCCGTTCAGCTGATAGGTAGAGGAGATCTCTTCGCGCAGCTTATCCAGAAAGATACCTATGCCTTTATGCTATCCGGGTTGTTCCTCTTCAGCTTGTTCGTAGCTCTCGGGCTTTATTTCATACGGCAGGACAATCTCCACCTTTATTTCGCGTTGCTGGCATTCTGCGGTTGTTACGCTTCCTTAGCACGAAATTACTTGTTGCAAGTCATATGGGATCAGCCATGGGTGAGCTTTATAGAGCACGTCATCTTCCCGCTGGGCGTCTATGGGTTCGTCAACATCATGATTAACGTGTTCAGTGCCGAGCATACCCATATCCTTCGCAAAATCCGTTGGGTCGTTCTTTCCTTCGCGATCGTAACGCTGATCTGCGCCATCTTTCTCGATATCATATGGTTCGGTTGGCTGCTTAGCTATCCGGTATTAACGATGTTTCTCGTTACGGCGGGCGTCGTATTCCACTCTATTTGGAGCGCTTATCAGGACAGGCAAGGCACGGAATCCATATGGATGATGGCAGGCTTCTTCATCGTCGCCACTTTTGCCCTCATCCACGTCCTTCGCACTTATTTGCCGAAACTATACGACTGGCTCGAACATAACATTCCGCTGCTTTTCAAGCTGCCGTTCGATATCTTATCCATCTCCTTGTTCCTGTTCTTGATTTGCCTTATTCGCATTATCGTGTATCGGTTTGGATTGTTGAATAAGCAACTAACGACTTTCAACCTTTCCCTCGAGACTAATGTCAGGAGACGAACGGAAGAGCTGCGGGAAAGGGAAACCCAGCTTCAGGAAGCGAACCTCCAACTTGCCAGCACGATGAGGGGCACCGCGGAAGCGATCGCCTCTTCGATGGTGCTGGAAGAAAGACACCGGCTCACAGGAACGATACATGATACGATCGGCCACTCGCTGACCGCGACGATCGTCCAGTTGGAAGCCGCCAAACGCTTGCTCAAGCGCGACCCGGAATTGGCGCTCGAGAAACTTAACGCCTCTCAGGGCTTGGTACGGCGGGGACTAGAGGAGATTCGCAATTCCGTCCGCCTGCTGCGCGACGACTCTTCGCGTTATGATCTTGCCGCGGCCATATCGGAATTGATCAAGGAAACGGAACAAACGACCGGAGTCTCCATCGAGAGCCGGATCGCCCCCTTGCCGGACTCCTTGACCACGCTTCAGAAAAGAGTACTTTTTCAAGCCCTTCAAGAAGGGTTAACGAACGGATTACGGCATGGCGGCAGCAGTTGCTTCCAGTTTACTCTAACGTCCGACGACTCCGTTTTGCGTTTTCGCCTGGTTAGCGACGGTCGCACTTATACGCCTTCCGCCTTTGGTTTCGGCTTGAAGGCCATGTCGGAAAGAATCGCCAACCTCGGCGGAATCATGGCGGTCGCCCCGGGTAATCCCGGGTGCATACTTACGCTGTCTTTACCTATCCGCCCGCTAGAATTATCGGAGGGGGCCAACCGAGGATGATCCGATTTCTGAAAGCTCACTTCCCCCTTCTCCGCACTTTGTTCGTTTTGATTGCTTTGATTCTGTGCATCGGACTTGCGTTATCCGCCTTCCAACGGAAAGACAATCATATCGTTCAACTCGATCGCGAAGACTGGCAGTGGGCTCCCGCCGGCTCTTTCGACGAGAACAGATCGCCGGAGTCGGGGTGGCAAGACTATACGAACGGCGACGTGATTCCATCCCATATTTATTGGATAAGAATTCCGCTTCTTAAGTTCGGCTTTACGGATCCCCAGTTGCTGATCATGCAGACCGGAAGCCTGAAAGCGTATGACGGCAAGGAAGTTTTTTACTCCTACCGTTTGACCGATAGACGGATAAACACGGGAGTCAATTGGAAGATGATCGAAGTCCCCTTGCCCATGCCCGGCTACGTCGATCTTCTGGTCGGATACGGGGACCATTACCCGATCACGGCATATATCACGATGGGCAACAAAGCGGATTTACTCAATCAAATTCTGAATAACGATTTGGACAATATCATATTAGGAACGTTGCTGATTTTCAGCGGATTCATCACGCTTGGGCTGTTCAGCACGAAACGGGATAAGCTGTATCTCTATTTTGCGCTTCTGGCCTTCTCGGGCGGGTTCACCTCCCTTGTACGCAACCTGCTGCTGCAAGTCATATGGGATAATCCGCGGTTGGGTTACTTTCACGACATTTGCTTGCCGTTAGCTACTTTTGCCTTTATCGGAATATTGAAACACGTATTTCCGTATGCGAACCCGCGAACGATCCGGTTCATGCTGTGGCTGATGTTTGCCGATACGTTGGTCACGATCCTCTTTTCGCTCGCGAATCCGTCGTGGTACTATACTTACATGTTCCAATCGTTCGGCCCGTTGTTTACCGTCGTCTTTATTGCCGTGTCGTGGACATTATGGTCGGCTTATCGTTCGAAACGAGATCTCGAATCCATCTGGATGCTCGCCGGCTTCGCCTCCTTGTCTGCCATTGCCGTCATTCACGTCTATCGCTTTATCGTAATTGTGTACGTGCCCGATTGGATTAACGAAAGGATTCTTTGGGTTCACCGATTGCCGAACGACTTGTTGTTCTGGGGCTTGTTCGCTTTCGTCGTATGTCTGATTCGGGTCATCATGCACCGCTACACCGCCATGAACCGTCAGTTGTTCGAGTTTAACCGATCCCTGGAACATGTCGTTCACACTCGCACGCAGCAGCTGCAAGAACGAACGGAGCAGTTGGAGACCGCCCACGCGCAGCTGGGCGCTTCGATGCGCGAGAATGCCGAAGCTTTGGCGGATGCGATGATTCTGGAGGAGCGGCACAGAATTACCGGAAGCGTCCATGATACGGTCGGGCATACGTTAAGCGCGACGATCATTCAACTGGAAGCGGCCAAGCGGTTGATCGCTAAAGATCATTCCTTGGCGGAAGCGAAGCTGGAAGCCTCGCAAGGTCTCGTGCGCAGAGGGCTTGAGGATATTCGCCAATCCGTCAGAATGCTCCGCGAGGATGCGTCCTATTACGATTTGCACGGTTCGATTGGCGCCCTTATTCGGGAAACGGAACATTCGACCGGCTGCCAGGTGCATAACCAAATCGATGCGCTGCCCTCAAGCTTAAGCACGTTGCAAAAAAGAATCGTATTCCAAACGCTGCAAGAAGGCCTTAGATTCGGGATCAAGCACGGAAGACGCGCGCCTTGCCAATTCCGCTTTACGCTCGTAGTCGTAGAAGACTCTCTGCGAATGGAATTGGTCCACTTGGATGAGCATAGCTATACCGCCAGGGATCTTGACCCCAGCTTGCACGCCATCGTAGAGCACGCCGCTCTGATCGGAGGAAAAATAAGAGCCGAAAGAGAAAACGCGGGTTTCGTCTTGGCTCTATCCCTCCCTCTTGTGAAAGCGGACCATTGGGTCATCTAACGCCAAAAAAACGAGGCTGTCCCATAAGTAAAAAGGGTCGTACGAAAGGATGATCGATAGAGAATGTTGCCGTGCATGTATCTCCTTACGATGCTATACGGTCCCGAAACCTGAATAGGTAAACCCGTAATAAGGTCATTTCAGGACCGTATGAGGCAGTCTCCAGAAGATACATGCACTTTTTCTTAATCGACCATTTTGTACGACTCTACTTATGAGACAGCCCCGTTTGATTATCCGTTTATTGCGCGATGGAATCCAATACGCCGATTGTCTCCGCCTGCTCTTG
The DNA here is from genome assembly GCF_014107495.1 of Cohnella cholangitidis. Classification (GTDB taxonomy): domain Bacteria; phylum Bacillota; class Bacilli; order Paenibacillales; family Paenibacillaceae; genus Cohnella; species Cohnella cholangitidis. Next base: position 4,028,415 of record NZ_CP041969.1, on the reverse strand, counting down.
AAACCATTTCCCCGCTCCAACGAGGGCAGGACCTAATCTCTCTTCCTCAGGATACATGACTCTTATGACTCCTTCGTCATGAAGCGAATCCGCCGTGACTCTACCGACGGCAACGCAGAGCACGCCGCTCTCGAACGCCGCCAATAAGCCGCGCTCCTTATTCGTATCCCGCGCTCTATGGAACACGCAGCGAGCCTGGGCCGTGCTTGTAAACACAACGGCATCCATATCGCCCGTTATACAGCGATTGATAAGTTCGTCGATCGGACCGGCATCCGGCATTACGTGAATATAAGGCAACAACTCTATGCATTCCGCCCCCGCTTCCCGCAGGCGGGAAGATATCTTGGGAGACGGATCGCCATATAATTGCAGAGCTATAGTCGCCCCGGGCAGCGGATAATCCGATAACAGCCGGAACAAGCCGTCCGTCGTCCCGTCTTCCGCCGTAAGCGTCGGTTCGATTCGTAAGCGGCGAAGAGCGTTTACCGTTTTATAACCGCGAGCGGCGATTTGCGTCGATGACATGAAGATCAGCAGCTCTTCCTTCATCCCGAGCGATTCCGCTTTCGCGACCAGCGCTTCGGTACCGATGCCTGTCGTAAGCACCAGCCAATCCGCCTTGCTCGACGTCAATAGGCGAAGCTGCTCTCCAAGCCGTTCCTCATCGGAATAAACATTTCCTTGCGCCGGGCAAATAAAAGGTTGTCCCCCCATCTTGACGACCATCCGGGTGAACTCCTCTTCGCAACGCGGACCGGTTACGGTTATCTTTTTTCCCGATAATTTACCCATGCCGTTTCCCCCTTCGGAAGCTTGCTTAGGACGAACGTTTCAGTCGCGCGTTATCGTCGGCTAAGTAAACTTTGCCCGTAGCTTCGTCGTGAATAACCTCGATCGTGGTTACGCAGCCATGATCGGGAGCTTGGACTTGACCGTCGTCCAGGTTGATTTTCCAATCATGCAACGGACAGAATACGTGATGGTCGCACACGATGCCTTCGGACAGCTTGCCGGCTTTGTGCGGACAGCTGTTCTCGATTGCGCGGAAGCTGCCGTCGGATAATAGGAATACGGCCCATTCGACTCCACCGGAATGGACTACTCTTGCTCTTCTGTCTGTGAAGTCTTTGAAATTTCCAATTAGGATGTTCGCCATGGTTCTTCCCACTCCCATTTAATTTTTCTCTAGGCTCATAATCCAGGTATTCCGAAAAAGGGTAATCATTCCGCCGCTGTTAATTCCAAGTTGCTATTTTTCTATTCAATTGTTGAGGCAACTCGGAATTAAAGGCGGACGTAAACTCTCCATGATTACCCTTTTCCTCCACACCTTTTCGAGCAATGTCAACTTGAATAACTAGTCAACCCAGGCTCTCGTAGTTCAGCGAGGAACGGCAAACCTTGACGAGTGTTACTCCGTAGGAGGTTTCTCGACTAGGGCGCCTTGGGCGCGGTTGTCGGCGCCGCCGGCGGAAGGGTCGGGCGAACGGGCCGTCAACGAATCGAAAGCTTTGCGCAAGTCTTCGTTCTCGATGATCTGCTGCCATGGATCTTTCATGAGACCGAGCGTTTTCTCGATTCGGGCGACAAGCGCTTCGCGGTCGGCTTGAAGAGCGAGGGCGTCCTTGACATTCTGAAGGCCGACGCGCTGCACCCACTCCGCCGTACGTTCGTTGAAGTTGGCCGTCTCGCGGTAATGTTGCAGGAACGCGCCGGTCCACTCCAGCACTTCATCCTCCGTCTTAACCTTGACGAGAAGCTCCGCCGCGCGCACGCGGGTTCCGCCGTTACCGCCGACGTAAATTTCCCAACCGCCGTCGATCGCCACGACGCCGAGATCCTTGATCGTCGATTCCGCGCAGTTGCGCGGGCAACCGGATACGGCGAGCTTGATCTTCGCAGGCGTGTTAAGGCGTTCGAACTTTTTCTCCATCGCGATTCCCATGCCTATGGAATCTTGCGTCCCGAATCTGCAGAACGTATTGCCTACGCAGGTTTTAACCGTTCTTAACGCTTTGCCGTAGGCGTATCCAGATGGCATATCGAGATCTTTCCACATATGGGGAAGATCGTCTTTCTTCACTCCGAGCAGGTCGATGCGCTGACCGCCCGTGATCTTCACCAGCGGTACGTCGTACTTTTTGGCGACGTCCGCGATCCGTTGCAATTCCTCCGGCGTCGTCACGCCCCCGTAGATCCGAGGGACAACAGAGAACGTGCCGTCTTTCTGAATGTTCGCATGATTCCGTTCGTTCACGAAACGGCTTTCCAGTTCATCGTCATGCTCTTCCGGAAACACCATTCCTAAGTAATAGTTCAATGCCGGCCTGCATTTGGAGCAGCCCTCCGGATTTTTCCACTCGAGTACGTGCATGACTTCTTTGGAGGTCGTCAGCTTCATACTCATAATGGCTTCCACGATTTCATCCCGAGTATGCAAAGTACACCCGCATATTCCCTCTTGAACTTTCTGAACGTTGTCGGCTCCTAGCGTCAACGCCAGAATTTCTTCGACTAAGGGCTTACAGCCGCCGCAAGATCCGGAAGCTTTCGTGCACGCTTTGATTTCTCCGATGCTGACGCAGCCTTTTTCTTTGATCGCTTCTACGATCGTATCTTTCGTTACGCCGTTACAGCCGCAGACAATCTCGTCGCCGCTCATCGCCTCGACCAAATCCGCCGTGCCGCCGCCGCCTTTTCCGCCGCTTCCTTCGGCTCCGAACAATACTTCCCGCTCGCGGCCGGTGAAATCTTCCCCTTTGCGGATCAAGGAAAACAGCTTCGACCCTTCGGCCGTGTCGCCGAACAGCACGGCTCCTACGACTTTTCCGTCTTGGAACACGACTTTCTTGTAGATCCCGCTAAGATCGTCCTGTACTCTCAATGCTTTCGTACCCGGCTCATCCGTAAAGCGGCCCGCGGAGAACACTTGAACGCCCGACACCTTCAACTTCGTGGAGAGGACGGAACCCGCGTACCCCGCCGTTTCCGAACCCGCCAGCTTCTTCGCGAGCACCGCTCCTTGCTCATATAGCGGAGCAACGAGGCCATAGACGATTCCGCGATGTTCAGCGCACTCTCCGAGGGAGTAGATACCCGGCACGCTTGTCTGCATGAAGTCGTTAACGACGATTCCGCGATTCACTTCAATACCGCTATCTCTTGCCAACTGTACGTTCGGTTTAATCCCGACCGCCATGACGACTAGATCGGCCTCCACCTCTGTGCCATCCTTGAACTTCAAGCCCTGCACGCGTTTCTTACCAATAATGGAATCTGACTGCTTCTCGAGCAGGAACTTCATCCCCTGGCTCTCCAACTGTTCCTGAAGCATCTTCGAGCCCGTTGGGTCCAGCTGCCTTTCCATTAGATGTTGGAAAATATGAACGACGCTTACTTCCATATTCAGATTGAGCAAACCTCGAGCGGCCTCAAGACCGAGCAAACCTCCGCCGATGACGACCGCTTTCTTGTGCTTCTTGCTCGTCTCGATCATCGTATTGCAATCTTTGATATCCCGGAAGGCGATAACCCCTTCCTTATCCGCGCCGGGAAGAGGAAGCATGAACGGCAACGAACCCGTCGCCAGCACCAGTTCGTCGTATTCGACGACCAACCCTTGATCCGTCTTGATATTCTTCTTTTTGGCGTCGATCCCCGTCACTGTATGTCCGGTATGCAACGTAATTTGATTGTCGCGATACCAATCCCAATCGTTAAGAACGATGTCCTTAAGTTCCGAATCTCCCGCAAGCACGGACGAAAGCATGATTCGGTTATAGTTGGGGTGAGGTTCTGCTCCGATAATCGTGATTTCGTATTTATGAGGATTCAGCTTCAATAACTGCTCGACAAACGCTACCCCGGCCATTCCGTTCCCTGCCATGACCAGCTTTTGTTTCATGTCTTTCTCCCCTTTCAGCGTGTGGACACAAAAAGCCTATCCTTTTGATTCCAAAAGGATAGGCTTCGTCGCCAGAGTGAAGACACGCCGTTGTGCCTAATCACTACAATTAAGTTCTTAAATTTTATAGTTAGATTATAATGTCCGCCGCAATCTTATGTCAATATAATTCACACAAGATCCCGTTCTCACAGTCACACGCTACCCTATATGAATTTATATACAACAAAACAGTGCTTATGTTATATTATATTACATGTAAAGCTAGAGATCAGATAAGATCGTTCCTAAAAAATAGACGGAATGGGGGAGGAATGACCATGAACAAACCGTTAGTGTGGCAAGACTCAGAGCTCGATCCCACCCCGATCGTCTCCTTGAACAATTGTTATCGCAACCTAACGAACGTACGCAATGAATCCGAACTGCGTCAGGCTTTGCCGGTCGCTTCGGCGGCAATCCTCTACGTTCCTTATTCGAAGCTAAGCGAGAGACAAATCGCCATCACCAATACGAGGCGGCTTCCTATCTTATGGCTATGCAACGAACCTCGGGTACCCAAGGAACCCGAATGGGGTTATTCGCTCGACGGCTTGCTGTTCCCGAGCATGGATCGGCACCAAATCGACTGGGCGCTGCAGGCGGCAACCCGCGCCTATGCGGAGCGCAAAAGATGGCTCGAAGAAAAGGAACAATTATTGCTGCGCATCGAGGAAAGAAAGTGGATCGACCAAGCCAAAGGAATCTTATGCGAGATTAAGGGAATATCCGAATCGGAAGCTTACGACTTCCTTCGCAAGCAAGCCATGAACGAACGCAAGAGAATGGGCGATGTCGCCGCTTCTATCGTTAAAGTGTACCAGCTCATTCATGGTTGATTGAATGCCAATGTTAATTTAGTTGACACACCTCTCACCTCACCCATATAATGGCGATATCACCCTCGATCGAGGGAGCGGGATTCGGCGATGCGGCCGTATCCGTTACCCTGAGAGTTCTACCCGAATACGAAAGATAACTGCAGTTTACCGTACAAGGCCGTACGTAAACTGGGCAATGAAGCCGGTACTAGTCGAACGTTCGACTATGCCGGCTTTTCTTAATTAGAAATAAAACGGTTTCATAATTGGAGGAGAGATCGCTATGGCTGGAAAAGGATTTTTGCAAGCAGGACATAAACCGTCGTTGTTTAGTTCGTTTCTTTATTTCGATGTAAGCTTCATGATCTGGGTATTGCTCGGACCGCTTGCCGTCATCATCATGAACGATTTCGATATGACCGCCGCTCAGAAAGCCAACTTGGTCGCCCTTCCGACTCTAGGAGGTTCGATTCTCCGCCTTGTCCTTGGATTCCTTACCGATCGCATCGGCCCGAAGAGAACCGGCCAGATCGGCATGCTTATCACGATGATTCCGCTGGTCTGGGCGTGGCAATTCGCCGACAGCTTATCCAGCATGTATTACGTAGCCCTGCTGCTTGGCGTCGCCGGAGCCAGCTTCGCTGCCGCCCTGCCGCTTGCCAGCCGCTGGTATCCGCCGCAATACCAAGGATTAGCGATGGGAATCGCCGGAGCAGGAAATAGCGGCACCGTATTCGCGACATTGTTCGCCAACCGTATCGCTACCCATTACGGCGACTGGCATATCGTCTTCGGTTTCGCGCTGATCCCGATTTCCATCACCTTTATCGTGTTTACCTTATTAGCCAAAGATAGTCCCAATCAACCCGCTCCCGCAACCCTTAAAGATTACGGAAAATTGTTGGCGCAACGCGACACTTGGTTGTTCAGCCTGTTATATAGCGTAACGTTCGGCGGATTCGTCGGAATGGCTACGTACTTAACTATATTTTTCAACACGCAATACAACCTGACTCCGGTACGCGCAGCCGACTTCACGACGATCTGCGTTATCGCGGGCAGCTTCTTCCGGCCGCTAGGCGGATACCTCGCCGACCGATTAGGCGGCATCCGGATGTTGCTCATGCTCTACGGCGGCGTCGCCATTATCATGGCCAGCATCTCAGCCCTTCCTCCGCTTGCCGTTGTCACCACTCTGTTATTCATCATGATGATGATGCTGGGAATGGGCAACGGCGCTGTATTCCAACTCGTTCCGCAACGTTTCCGCAAGGAAATCGGCCTCATTACCGGATTCGTCGGCGCAGCCGGCGGTTTGGGCGGTTACTTCCTGCCGAAAATTCTCGGCAATATCAAACAAGCAACGGGCAGCTACTCCACCGGCTTCCTTATCCTAAGCGGAATCGCTATCGTCTGTATTCTGACGATACTAGCCGTTCAGAAAAACTGGAAAGCCTCTTGGGTCGGAGAAGGCGGACGCGCGAACGTACAACCGACGGAGTTGTCCGCGTAACATAACCTTGCCTTTGCTAGGTTAACCGGAAATGATTCCCCTGCATACACTGGGATGACAATAGCCCATATCGGCAAAGGGGAATGAAGATGAACGGCCAAACCTTAATGCTTCCGATCCGGATCCGGAGGACGACTGCCAAGAACGTTAAGATTAACGTCCCTTACGTGGACGGAGGCACGACGTCCGCGGCGCAAGAAGCCATGAACAAAGCCATTGCCGCGGCCGCTCAAGAGCTGATGAAAGCGCAAGGCTTCCCCAGCAACGACATTCAAGAGATGGACGGCACCTTCGAGATCAAGACGAACCAAAGAGGCGTGCTCAGCTTATCTCTTCTGAATTACGCGTTCACGGGGGGAGCTCACGGCAATACGTTGCAGAAATCCCTTACCTTCGATGCCGACACGGGCCGCAGCTACAAGCTTGGACAGTTGTTCAAGCCCGGCAGCAACTATGAGGCGCGCCTGAACGCGATCATTCAAGCTCAGATCAAAGCCAGGCAGCTCCCTCTGCTCGTCGATTATCCCGGAATCGCGCCGGATCAAGATTTCTATATCGCGGACAAATCGTTAGTCATTTACTTCCCGCTATACGCCATCGTCCCCTACGCTTGGGGCTTCCCTTACTTCCCGATCTCCGTATACGAGATACAGGATATTATCGACGAAGCCGGACCGTTAGGATTCATGATGTATTAATGAAATAGAAGGCGAGCAATAGGGAAAACGCACTCCCCGCTGCTCGCCTTCCGTCGTTAAATGGGCATCGAACGCCCGGTATAATCCACGAAAAACAGTTCCTCTTTGACGACCGTCTTGCGTTCCAATAGATCCAATATCCCGTTCGCGCTGTCCGATGCTTCCAGCGGAGCTTCGCTGCCTCCCATATCCGTACGTATCCAGCCCGGATGAACGGCCAGCACCCGAATTCCCCGCGGACGGAGCTCATCGTTCAGTTGCTTGGAGAACATGTTCAGCGCCGTCTTGGAAATCGCGTAAGGGTAATCTCCCCCATAGGCCAGGGCGATGCTTCCCGCCTCGGACGAAACGTTAATGACGGTCGCGTCGGATCGATCCTTCATTAGCGGCGACATATATTTCATCACGTACATCGGACCGTAGAGATTCACTTCGAAGCTGAGCCTGACCAATTGCAACGGGAGCGTGCCGATCTTATGTTCGCGGCCTAACAACACTCCCGCATTGTTAATGACTCCGTCCAGTTTAATCGATTCCGACTTCAGCTTGTCGGCGAGAGATTCGATCTCGTTCTCGTTCGTCACGTTCATTTTTTCGATTCGCACCGATTCGGGGTGCCGGATCGCCAATGCCAGCAATCCCTCCGAAGCATCCGATACTTCGCGGACGCATGCCACGACTTGATGTCCTCTTTGTACCGCGAGTTTGGTTAATTGAAAACCAAGTCCCCGGCCTGCGCCGGTAACCAGGATGTTCATTGCAGATGCAGCCCCCTCATTTGATTGTTAATCGTTCTCGAGAAGCTCGACCAATACTTTTAGATCCTTGAAGGTGTCGAGATAAGCGTAACGCCCGCCCGTATACTCGCCTTTCTGCAGCAGCGGCATCCCTCTAGCTTCCAATACCGCGATCTTTTCCTTCATCCCTCTAACCGCGAAGGCAATGTGGTGAAACCCCTCGCCGTCCCGATCGAGCGATTCGCGCCATGTGCTTGGGTGATGATCGGGTTCGATCAATTCCAGCTGCAAGGAACCCATATCGAAGAAGGCGAGCTTCGCCCTCGCTTCGGAACGTTCGCCCCGGTATTCCGTTTGCGCGGCTTCCAAGGGATCCGTCCAGAACCATTCCGGTTTCTCGATTCCGAAAAAATCGGCGTACGTCTGCGAGGTTTTCTCAATGTCGTTGACCAGAAGTCCGATTTGCGTAATGACGTTATTCCCCAGCAAGTTTTTGTCCATCCTCGATCGTCTCCCTTATCGAATCTATAGTTTCATGCAGGAATCCCGAACGATCAATCGCATATCCGCCGCGAACTTAATAAACTCGCTTGATCGCTGTTCGATATGGTCGATCAGGGAAGTCGTGAGCCGTTGCATCATCTCCCCGAAATCGACCCTCAGCGTCGTCAGGGCAGGCTGGAACCTGGAGCTAAAGGCATGGTCGTCGAAGCCGATGATCGAGACGTCCTCGGGAACGCGAACGCCAGCCTCCCGCAATGCCCGGATCGCGCCGAAAGCGACGCTGTCATTCGCCATGATCATAGCCGTCGGAAGCGGGACTTCCGTTCTCATGAACTCGCGAATCGCGTCATAGCCCGATTGTTCGCTGAACCCTCCCGGCATGATCCATTTCCCCTCTATCGGAATTCCGTAGCGTTCCATCGCCTTGCGGAACCCTTCTAGCTTAGAGGGACCGGAAAATCTTCTCATGTCGCCGCTGATCAGCCCGATCTGCCTGTGATTCAACCCCGATAAGAACTCCACTGCCTGCATCATGCCGCTCTCGTTGTCGAAGTTGGCCACGATCCGGTTCGGTTCATCGCTTCCCGGCTTCTCTTGGTCCACGATCGCCACGGAGTACCCTTCAGCAATCAGTTGCTCGATGAACGGTTCGTCGTTAGCCGCGCCAATGAACAATCCGCCGTCAATGCGCCGCTGGTAAAAAATATCTTTAACGCCCCGGACGCTCTCGACGTCCTTGGCATCGCGGATAATGCGGGTAAGCACGTAATAGCCATGAAAGGAAGCGTTCTCGATTACGCTCGCGATCAGCATGTTCGTTAGAACATCGCTGGAGACGTGCCCCGCTTCGATCATGAACAGGCCGATCGTCCGCGTTTTTTTGCCGGCCAACACTTGCGCCGAGGCGTTCGGAACGTAATGATACTGCTCGATAATCCGCAGCACCTTTTCGCGCGTCTCGGGCGGGACGTTGGAATAGTTGTTGATGACCCGACTGACGGTACTCCGCGAAACTCCCGCAAGCTTGGCGATCTCCATGGAATTGATCTCATTCTTCTTCACAAGCTCAGCTTCTTTCTGTAAACACGCGTTTATGATTCTATCGTAATGGATCGAATTCAGTGCGTCAACGGTTGGGCCGAAAATGAAAAGCGGAACCGGATCTCCCATCCGGCTCCGCTTATTCCGTTACCATTTGCCCGCGTCTATTTCCGACGGCTTCAAGCCTGCCCATATGTTCGGCACCTCGACGGCATCCGGATCATCGAAGACGAGAAACCCGGTCGGCAAATATCTTTCCCCGGACGAGGAAGAAGGTTTGTTCACGATTTCCCCGTTCTCCGTGACTAACACCGTCGAAGAACCTCCGTCCAGATTAGCCGCGATGACGGCCCCATGCTCGAGTAGAATTTCCTGAGCATCGTACAGGGTCGCGCCGATGCTGTAGCCGGGCTGCCGTCCGTCGATAAGCAGAAACAGGATCGTACCGTCCTCTCGCTGTCCCATTACCGTCCTGGGAGCGATTCCCCAACCTTGCGCACGGTTAGGAATAAGGCCTTTGCCGTTCACGATTATCCGCGGAGAGAAGCTGACCGCTTCTGAGATCCCTAGCTCCATAAGCTCGTCTATGGAATATTTGCCCGCCAACATCTTGCCGTTCTTGTCTATTCCGACGATCTGCACGCTATTTTTATTGCCTAAACCGTTATAGAGAATTTTCCCGTCGCTAATGACCAAGCCAATCGGCTTGAATCCATTTCCCCGCCAGTTCGGATCGGAGAATCCTCCGGCATTCACTCCGGCGATGGCGCCCGTCCGCTTAACCATGCTGGACACCTTCTCCCCGCGCCCCCTCTTGATCGGAACGACGAGCCTGATCTTCTTCGGATCCCTGACCGACAGAAGATATCCGTGGAATCCTTCGCCATCGACTTCCTCGATGGACGTGAGCTTCTCCGGTTCGGCTTCCGCGGGGTCGGGATCGTTCTGAGCGGAGTCGGCCGGAATCGTATGCGTATCGCGCTCCTCGCCCATCTCCTCGAACTGATTGACGTACGACGCTACCCGTTCCCGCAATGCTTTCTCCCCGATAATGTATTTCGCCCACTCCCTGTGCTGGGTCGTAATCAAGGAGTCCGCTAGCATAAAGCGGTATTCATTGCCCGATGGGGTCAAGAAGAACCACCCGGCGAACAATACCGCGAACGTAAACCCGGTCGCGAATACGATTTTGAACAATACCCACAGCACCGGCTGCCTCTTGCGGACCTTTTTATTTTTACGCGACGCCGTAGTCGATGCTCTAGGCGGCAATGCTGGCATTGGCGTCCACTCTCCCTCTATCAGATTCGTACTTCCTTTATACGAGGGCAACAACATAGTTGTTGCAAAAGTAAACATACATAATAGTTTATACGCGTCCTCGTGTCCAGCCTTGCAATGTTTCTTCAAGCGTTGACCGTATCCGACAGCATTTCCCAGGAAATGACGTTTAACGCTCCTTTCTCGGCCCGGGAGATCGAAAGGGACGTTTCTTCTGATCGTGGAAGTTCAGTTGGGCACCTGGTCAAATATTGGTATAATGGGAAAGACGCAAGCCACGACACAGGAGGAATACCTTTTGACTTCGAACTCAGCCTATCAAATCAATCAAACGATCGACGGCTTCCCTCTCTATGAATTGAAGGAAGAGAGCACGAATTCGACCGTCGTTATTTGCCCGCAACGCGGAGGCATCGTCACGAGCTGCCGGCTGCAAGGCATCGAGCTGTTGTATTTAGACCGCGACACCTTCCTGAATCCAGACGCGAACATCAGGGGCGGAATTCCCGTACTGTTCCCGATTGCGGGACAACTCGTCAAGGGACAATATGAATGGAAAGGCCGGACTTACGCGATGAAGAATCATGGCGTCGCCCGCATTCTTCCATGGGAAGTCGTCGCTACGGAGACGGAAGGATCCGCATCGATTACGTTAGTCTTGAACGGCAATGCGGAGACGCTGGCCGCGTATCCGTTCGCATTCGAGCTGCGTTTCACTTATCGCCTGAAGAACGGCGCGCTCTCGATCGAACAACAATATACGAACCGCTCCGGCGAGGAGATGCCGATGGTGGCCGGCTTCCATCCGTATTTCGCCACGGAAGGCAAGAATTTAACCTACGATACCGATGCCACCCGGATTCTGGACTATAACGACAAACAGGAAAAACCATTCGACGGAACCTTGTTCCTTGAGGGAATGGTAGAATCGGCCGCGCTGCTGGACGCCGGCAAACCGGAGATCGGATTTCCGTTAGCCCAAGGACGCAGCGTTCGCCTGACTTACAGCGAGCAGTTCCGATACGTCGTGCTGTGGTCCGTAGCCGGCAAACCGTTCGTCTGCGTAGAGCCTTGGACAGCCTTGAACGAAGCATTGAACGATAAGAAAGAGTTGCTGATGGTAGCGCCCGGCGATACGCTGGATTTGACGTTAAATATCGCGCTCGAAGCTTAATACGTGCCGCATTCATGACGAAAGCCCTCGCCCTCCATAAGGAGTTCGAGGGCTTTGCGCTCATATCTAGAAGTCTAAGCCTCCGCTAATGAACCACTTGCCTTTGATTTTCACGAGGTCGAAGGAATTGTCCTCCGTAAACTTCTCGTCATCGTACGTATATTCCAGTTCATAATCGACCGTCGCCGTTTGCTCGTCGATGTCGACATCCTTAATGTCGTAATCCCGAAGATTTATAATTCTATCCTCGAACCGCCTTTCCAGCATTTCGATAAAGGAATCCATACCGTCCCCCTCGGGAAGGTCCAAAGTCGAGATCGACATATAGCTTACCATTTTCTTGGCATCTTCTTGTTTAACCGCGTTCATGAAGCCCTTAACGGTCTTCTCCGGGGTAGCTTGGCTGCCGTCGCCGCCGGCGAACTTGAATATAAGATAAACGATAGCGATAGCCCCTAGAGCGACCAAAATTAATTTCTTGGATTGATTGGACAATCCATACGAATAGGAGTCGCGCTGGACAGTCAACGAAGGGCGTTGCTCCTCGCTCGATACCGGCGCCTCCTTCGCTTCCGGCATAGGCGGAACCGGTCTAACCTCGAAGCCGCAGGTAGGACAAGAGATGGCGGAAGCGATTAGCTTCTCTCCGCAATTCGAGCAATACATTTCCGTGCATCCTCCAAGCTGTGAAAGTTTCCTTTTTACTATACACAACTTGGCAATCGAATTGTCGCGGGAGAGGAAAACTTTAGAAGAACTTTATATTGGATTTTCTAATAGGCTCTGCTCCAAACGAAGCAACGGCTCCATCAGTTCATCCGATGCATGTTGCTTGAGCAAAGCGAGCATGGCCCGGATAATGAGATGGTTTTTGTGCGCCGGTTTGACGATCTCGTCTTTCAACAGCGCCAACGCGGCCATCATGTCCCTCTGGACGGATTCGTCCCGCGGGGATTCCGAACCGACGATCCGGTCCATGATCTCTTGGATAAGAACCGTATTGGAATTGCTGATCGCCGGAGTCAATCCCGCTAATGTTCGTAGATGGTCCAGATTCATCGGCGGCAAAATCTGAGGTTCCCCCGCCTGAATCATCCCGGCTATCAGGTCGTCCAACCGCCGCAGCAAGAATCGGCTTAATTGAGCGTCGTCGAAGCTCTTTTTTTCGAACATGATAGCTTCCAAGTATTGCGCGACGATTCCGGACATTAAAGCGGACGCATCCGCGAGGTAGTTTTCGACCGGGCTGCCGTATATCGCCAGAAGGTGCGAGACGTTCCATACTTGCGATCTGGCCCGAAGGCGAATCATCATTCCTTGGATGTGCGGATGCAATCCGGTAATCGGCTCCTTAATCAGCGTCATCATGAAATCCAGATGCTCGCGGATAAACCGGAACTGCCTCTCCCATTGAAGCTCAAGCTTCTCGCGGGGAGGGAGCCCGGCCTCGTCGGGGAGCCCCTCCATCCGCTCGAACAGCATTTGGCTATAATACTCGATCACCGATATCAGAAGATCGTCCTTGGACTTGAAGTAAAAGTAGATGGAACCTTTGGCCATGCCAAGCTCATCGACGATTTCCTGTATCGTTGTCGCGTTGAATCCTTTGCGGGCAAAGCAATGAATCGCCGCTTCGAGAATCTGCTTTTTCTTATCCTGCAAGACCCGTTACACCTCCTGCTTCAAGTCCCCTCGTTCGCGTCTTCCCGCGATCAAGCGGCCGAATTCCTCGATTTGCGTTTGATTTTCATCAGGATTTCGTAAATAATCGGCACGATGAGCAAGGTGAGCAACGTCGAGCTGATGAGACCGCCGATGACCGTTACTCCGAGCCCTTTGGAAATAATGCCCGCGCTTTCGAAGCCGAACGCAAGCGGCAAGAGCGCTCCGATCGTAGCGAGTGCGGTCATCAAGATCGGACGCAGACGGACGCCGCCCGCTTCGATCAAGGCTTCGCGCGTCGATAAGCCTTCTTTTTCCTTGTGAATGACACGGTCGATAAGAACGATCGCGTTCGTGACGACGATACCGATCAGCATCAGCGCTCCCATTAGCGCCGATACGCTTAATGTTTCTCCGGTCAGATACAATGCGACGAGTCCGCCGATTATTGCGAACGGCAAGGAGAACATAATCGCGAACGGAGCTAGTCCGCCTCCGAAAGCCAGGACGAGAACGAGATAGACGATCGCGATCGCCGCCGCCATCGCAAGGCCGAGCTGCGTAAACGTTTCGTTAATCTGCTCGGTGACGCCGCCGAATTTCACTTCCACGGTAGCCGGCTTTTCCAATTTATCTACTTTCGCTTGCAAGTCGCTCGATACTTTCGCAACGTCGGACTTCGTAATCTCTCCCGTAACGTTGACGACCATTTTGCCTTCCTGCCTTGCGATCGAATTCGGAGAAGTTCCTTCTTCGACTTGGGCTACGTCACGGATCGGCACGGCGACGCCCAACGGAGATTGAAGCTTGGAATCCAATATATCGTTAACGCTCTTAAACTCCGCTTTATCGACATCTACGTACACGTTATAAGTTTTGCCTTGCTCCTCGACCTGCGTAATAACCGGACGAACGCGTTGCGGACTTAGGGCCATCGCGATCTGCCCTGCTGTCAGCCCGTATTGGCTTAGCTTCGCCTGGTCGGCAACGATCGTGTACTGATCATAGGTCTTGGACAGGCTTGTATCGACTTTCTCGAAAGAATCGTCGGCCTTCATTAGCTCGGCGATCTCATCGGCGACCGGAGCAATGTCCTCCAAAGTTTCCCCGAAGACGCTAATACTGAAGCTGCTTCCTCCAAGACCGCCGGACATATCCATCTCGGTCCATTGACCGATAGGTACGGCCTTGCTCAGCCCTTCGATTAAGGCTTCCTTCTTGTCCGCGAAATCTTTCGTATCGTGCTCATATTGTACGAAGAACAATCCCGACTTCGATGGGCCCGGCTGGAGCGGGTTCGAGCCGCCGACGGAATATTGCAGGTTCGTGATATCCGATTGCTCCAGAATGTATTTCTCTGCGATCAATGCGCGTTCCTCTACATCCTCGATGCTGTCGCCCGGATCGGGAGAGTAGGTCACCATCGTATATTTGTCCTCTTGTTCCGGCAAGAAGCTTGCTCCGATAAGAGGGACGAGGAACAAACTGCCCACTAATAGAGCGAATGCGATAACTAACGTAATAATCTTATGATTCAAAGCGGACGTAAGCAACCGGCGATAGCCGTTGGCCATGCGCCCCGGTCTCTCTTCATGATCGTGGGATTGGCCTGCTTTAATTCCCTTTTTGAACATCTGATGAGCCAACATCGGCACTACCGTAATCGCCACGATCAAGGAAGCCAGCAAAGCAAAGACGATCGTTAACGCGAACGGAAGGAAAATCTGGCCGACCATCCCGCTCACGAGTCCAAGCGGCAGGAAAACGGCAATCGTGACGATCGTAGACGACATGATCGGAAGGAACATCTCGCGCGTCGCTTCCAGCACGAGTTCGCTGCCCTTCAGTTTCTCGCCCGCCAGCGACATTCGGCGGTAAATATTCTCTATGACGACAATCGAGTCATCGACAACCCGCCCGATCGCGACGGTCATCGCTCCGAGCGTCATGATATTCAGGGTAACGTCGAACTGCTTCAAGAAAAGAACCGCGATAATGAGCGATAATGGAATCGAGACGATGGAGATCAGCGTCGTACGAATATTTCTTAAGAACAGCAAGATGACGACAACGGCGAACAATGCTCCGAATAACGCCTTGCTGAACATCGTCTCGACGGATTCCTCGATCGGTTTGCCTTGATCGAGCAGAACGTCGAGCTTCAGATCGCCGAATTTTTCTTTCAGCTTGTCCGCTTCGGCTTTGACGTCGTTAACGACGTCTACCGTATTCGCATCGTTCGCTTTGACGATCTGGATTCCGACGGACTCGGCGCCGTTCGTGCGCGAGATGGACTCGGCTTTGCCAAGCAACTTAATTTCGGCTATATCCCCTAATTGAACGGTTGGCAAGCCCCCAGTACCCGGTGCGGCATGGTTGACGGCGCCCGTTTCGGGTGCCGCCGCGGTAGGAGCGGCTGCGTTAGGGGCAGCCATGTTAGGCGCAGCGGCCGATGGAACGACCGGGATCGCGAGCTTTTTCAGATCGTCGATCGTCGTGATTCGTCCATCGACGACAACCGTTTTTTGCGTTTCGTCCAACTGGAACAGTCCTAGCGGAACCTTTAACGCCGAACCTTGGATGATCCCTTTTACGGTATCTTCGCTAAGGCCTAGCTCCGCCAGCTTGGCTTGATCGAATTTCAACGTCACTTCTTGGACGTACTGCCCGGCGATCTGTACCGAAGCGACTCCCGGAATCCCTTCCAGCACCGGCTGAATTTCGTCGGTTACGGTCTTCGTCAAATTTTCCAAGCTCCCTTGCCCGGATGCGCTTAACGATATAACCGGGAAAGAGTTAAAGGAGAACTTGGAAATATCCGGCGCTACGACTCCTTCCGGAAGCGCGACTTCCGCCGCCGCTTCCCTTAGTTGGGCTACGGCCGTGTCCATGTTTTGGCCGAAATCGTATTCGACGAAGATCGAAGATACGTTCTCCATGGAAGTCGAAGTGATATTCTTAACCCCTTCGACGTTCGTAAGCCGCTTTTCCAACGGCTCGGTAATTTGCTTAACGACGGCATCCGGCGCGGAACCCGGCGAAACCGTGGTCACGCTTAGGAATGGCAAGTTAAGATTCGGCAAGCTCTCTTGCTTCATGGTCATACCGGAGTACAACCCCGCCACGATCACGATAATCGTAATCATCCACAAGGCGAATTTATTCTTCAAAGAAAAACCGATAACGCTCCTCATTTCTCCAACTCCTCCTCTAGATATCTCTGATGCCAAGCTTATCGAACGACCGTTCGAAAGTCAAATGGCGAAAATGTTAACAGTCTTATTATTCAAGGAATTATCTATTGAACAGCCGGTCAATTCAGTATTTCTCACGCCATCTTTGGTTAGATTTTCATTCTCCCCCCTTTAGATTCTCCCTTTCCCCGTTTATTAGTTGACCATCGCCAAAAGACCCTACGGGAACAACGCCTGTAGGGCCTTCGAATCGGCTTGCTTTTATTCGCTTATCGTCCCTTCGGGCGTTCGATCCTGTTCTGCCGGTATTCCAGCGGCGTAACTCCCTGCATCTCTTTGAATACCCGGTTGAAATGCTTCGTATTCTCAAATCCGACCCTGTCTCCGATTTCAAGCACCTTGAGCTCGGTAGTTTCCAGAAGCTCCTTCGCTTTCTCGATTCGCAAGGTTTTCAAGTAATTGACGAAGGTTGTTCCTACGAAATCCTTGAAGGCTTGGCTGAAATACGAATAGTTAAGCGAGACGTAGTTGGACACCATAGTCATGCTAAGATCCTTCGCATAATTGGCTTGGATATATTCCACTGCCTTGGCCATATCTTTCTGGTCGACGTGGATAGATCTCAAATGGCGGATATAGTCGTTCAAAGCGAACAGAAGATTCTGAACGCAGTGGATATAATCCTGGATGTGCGTAAAATTATACAAGTTTCCGGCCAGCTTATACATCTTAATGATTTCTACGGAGGCTTCCCCGTACGTATGGAATACTTGATCGAACACTTTCTCGTTAAGCGCCTGGCTAAGGGCTTCGAAGTAGCCGATATCCGCCTCGCATAGCGCCTTCGCCGCGAACAGTTCCATAAGGAGCGCTTTCATCTCCTTATCCCTGTCCGTTCCAAGCATATTGGCCAGCTTACGGATCGTATCTTCGGAAACCCGGTACGAGGGATCTCTTACGTCAAGCCGTTCATAATGAATCAGGGCCGATTCCGATCTGCTCAGCAAAATCCGATATTTAAGCGCATGCCGAGCCTCTTCGTACTTCATCCGGAGCTGCCCGACGGCTTCGCCTTTGCCGCTGATCCCCGTAGCGAACGTTCCGGTTCCGCCGGATGCCGAAGCCAAGCTATCCGCCAGCCCCTGCAGAATTTCCAACTGCGAGGTCAATACGACTAGCCGCCCGTCCTTGTCCTCCATCGAGAGGAAGGACCCTAGTTGATCGCGCCTCGATAAATACTCATTGCTTTTGATCAGATTGCGTTGATTGCCCGGAGAATCCAATATTCCGATATAATAAGCCGGCTCGAATTTCCGCAGCCCCGCTTCCGCGCCTAACGCCTCCACTTCCCGCTCGCCGATGCCGGCCCTTGCCCAGATATGCTGGAGAGTATTGACCTGCATGCCTTTACGGTATTTATCCGTCGCCTCCAGTTTGTCGTGAATCGCTTCCCGTTGAGCAAGCTCGGATTCGATTCTGCCAAGCGCCGCGAACAAATCGTCCCGCACGATCGGCTTAAGCAAGTACTCCTTCACTTTGTGCTTAATCGCTTCCTTGGCGTATTGAAAATCATCGAAACCGCTTAAGATCAGCAAGGCAGGTCCGTCATGCGATCCCGCCAGCTCTTTGATTAAAGCGATGCCGTCCATGACCGGCATCCGAATGTCCGTCAGAACGATATCCGCCGGGTCCTGCTCGTGCAGTTCAAGAGCCTGCTTGCCGTCGGCCGCCAATTCGACGCGGTATGCTCCGGGAAATTCCCGCTCGATCATCGCTTTCAAGCCGTTTCGAATATTTCGTTCGTCATCGACGATCAGCAGCGTTCTCATATGAGGAGTTCCCCCCGTCCAGAATAAAATGCGGAATCCGAATCGTCACCCGCGTATAGCTTCCCTTCTCGCTCTCCACCTTCAGCCCGTACTCTCTGCCGAAATGCATTTGGATTCGGCTATGAACGTTGACCAATCCAATGCCTGTTCCGTTACTACCGGCGTAGCCCTGATCGTCTCCGGCAGCGGTTAATCTGTCCGATCGCGCGATTCGCTCGTTCAACTCCTGCACCTGGTAGGACGTCATCCCCACTCCGTCGTCGGTAACGGAGATCAGCATCGCGTCTTCCTCGATCTCCGCATGGATCACGATCTTCAGTTCTCCGTCCCCTAGCCCGTGCTTAACGGAATTCTCGACGACGGGCTGAAGCGACATCTTAAGAAGCTCCTGGTTCACGTAAGCGCCGGGAACGTTCGTCACGAGCTTCATTCTATCGTCGAAGCGGATATTGGCGATATTGACGTAATGCCCGATATGGGTCAACTCGTCTTTCAAGCGCACGTATTCGCTCGTCCAGCGCATGTTGTAGCGCATCATGCTGCCCAAGGAGGTGAGCGCGTCCGAAATATTCCGCTGATCGTTGATTTCCGCCATCATTTTAATGTTTTCCAACGTATTGTAGAGGAAATGAGAATCGATCTGGTTCTTCAGCGTGGCCAGCTCGGCCTCCTTGGCCGCCGCCTGTTTCTTGACCGCATCGGCGATCAGCTCGTTGATCTTGCGCAGCATCTTGCGGAAATGGTGGGCCAGGTCGCCGACCTCTCCCCCTCCGCGGATATTGATGTCGAAGCCGAAGTCTCCTTGACGCATTTTTTTCATCGAGTCCGTCAGCACGTGCAATTTTTTCAGAATAAAAGAGTTCAGATAATAAGTAGACACCGTCAAAATGATCAGCAAAATTACATTGGCTAGTATGATACGATTACGCGTTTCGTTAATTCCATCGTATACGGGCTTCAGCGATGCTACTTTCATCATATAGGAATCGAGAGGTTCGATATAAGAATAGACGGCCAGGAAGGGCAAACCTGCTACATTGAATTCGAAGCTGCCCTTGTTCGTCTCGGATGGTTCGATGGCGGCGATCTGCCGTTGCAAAATCTCGTCGGTCAATCCGGAACGATCCAAGAAACCGTTCGCGGAATTGCGGAAGAAGTTGCCTTTCCGGTCGATGACTACCAATTGGGATTGATCGTCCTGCAAGGCGCTGAACGTATTCGGAAAGAAGTTCGTCAGAAACATATCTACCTGCAGAATGCCGACGTGAGTACCTTGAGGATACTGAAGCTCGCGGTACAGGGAGATTCTCGGCCGCTTATCCTCTTGCCCTTCGGAACGGCTTTTGAAGAGCTCTCTCGTCGATCGGCTGAATACCCATACGTCCGTCTGTTCGGCTTCCATTACGGGCAAATACCAGGGAGCGTTTCGAATCCGACTTTCGTGCAAGAGGACGGGGGACATCTCGTTCGTCGAAGAATTGCTCATGAAAATACGAATGAGTTCGATATTGGGATTGTTGAACTGAATCCTTACGATGTTCTGCAAGCTGAGGCGGTCCAATTCGATTAAATCCGATACGCTCATCAGGCTTGGCTGCATTAAATAATCGACGACCTTCTGATCGACGATAGCCCGCTGGGCGGCCCGTTTCATCGTTTCCATGTTGTTTTTAATATTAATCTGCTCGATCTCCAACGCGTACTCGTTGTTCTTCTGCAGCTCCTGAACCGTGTTGCCCGTCAGTCCGCGGAAAATATACATCGAGATCAGCAAGCTCGGAACCAGCATGATGAGAATATAGGCGATGACGAGCCTCTTCTGCAGAGTCAGCTGCTCCAGCCGGAACTTGATTTTCTCCCGTTTGTTCTTCCAGTAGCGCGGCATCATGCGTCACATCTCTTTCGCGGCGGTCGTGTCCCTATTCTATCACGCGCTTGTGATATTTAACGCGGGAAAAGCCCAAAAAACCCAGGCGTTCTGGGTTTTTTGGACTTGCCTTCGCTCTTACTTCATGAATTCCGCCAATTTCTTGACGTTCTCTTCGTATTTTGTTTGACGGTAAGCCTGCAGTTCCGCGAATCCCGTCTTGTCGCGTTTTTCGATAAACTCCTTGAAGATTTGATCGAAATCCCCGTCCGACTTGGCCAAGAGCAGCTTCGGCAGCACCTTGCCCCACTCGTTGCCGATCTTCGTCGCGTTAATGCCTTCCTTGGAAGTCGCCGGCGGATTAATCAGATCGTATTGGGAGAAGCTCGTCGTTTTCCCTTTGGTCCAGTCTTCCAGTTGCTTGAAAGGCTCTACGGAAGGCGGTTGCCATTGCAGCTGCATGTTCGTATCCATGAGCATCCAGAACGTATGGGAAGCGCCGTATTTCTTATCGAACGCGGAGCGATCCGTGTTCATCAGATTGTGTACTTCCGGCTTGAACTGGTCTTTGCCGTCGATCGTGTCATAGGAGACGCCCTTCTCTCCGAGATACATGTCTTTCTGGCCTTCTTCGCTAAGCAAATAGCTCAGGAACTTGATCGCGCGCTCTTTGTCTTTCACGTTCTTGGAGATCAAGGTTACCGTCCATCCGGAAATGGCAGGTCCGGCTAATTGCGGCGGTTCCAGCTTCGAATTCGCCGGTCCGTCAACCGCGATGTACACCGAATTCGGATCTTTGGCGAACAGTACGTTTTGCTGCGCCGCGAAGTCCGTCCGTTGGTACAGCATCGCGAAGTAACGGCCTTGGGCGATCTTCTCTTCCATTTGCGCGCGTTTGTCGACGAACACGTCTTTGGAGATCAAGCCGTCTTGGTTCGCTTGGCGGAATGTTTTGAGCCAAGTGACGAACTCCGGATCGGTTAGACGGTCATACAACTTGCCTTCTTTCTCCCTCGGAAGCGCAAGATAATGCGACAGGTACGAGGAGTCCTGCTGGACGTCGTAGAACGAATAGTTGCCCACGTCGCCGAATTCATGGAAGCCGATCGGAATGAGCGGCTGACCGTTCACTTCCGGGAATTTCTCCTTCGCCAGCTTCAGGGCGTTCAAGAAACCTTCAGGAGTCCGCATGTCCGGCTTGCCGATCGCTTCGTACATATCCTTGCGAACGACGAACGTTTGGTTCGACGTAAACTGGGTACCGTATTGTTGAAAATCTTTCGGCGAGGAAGAAGCGTTCGGGTATACGTACGTTTTGCCGTCCGGTTGAGCGTACCACGATAATTTCGCAGGGTCGGCAACCTTAAAGAAATACGGATCGTACTGGTCGGCCAAGTCGGTCAGAGACTCCACGAGTCCGCCCTCGACCATCTTCTTGACGCCTTCTTCCCACCAGCCGAGCGTAATAAAGTCAGGCAGCTGATTGGCCGCGATCATCGCGTTCAGCTTTTCGTTCTCGTTGCCCGCCGGAACGATGAGGTTCAAGTTGACGCCTGTTTTCTTCGTAATATACTGGGAAGTCGGGTCGACGCCCCATTTGTTCGGGAACCAAGCGAAGTTGAGATACCAGTCGAAAGTAATCGGAGAAGTGTCCGCCTTCCAGCCCGGTTCGTCCGCTCCCGGCTTCTCGCTAGCGCTCGCGCTGGAGCTAGCTGCGGGAGGTTCGCTCGACGCGCTCTGGCTGCTTGCGGCCGGTTCGTTGTTGCCGCCGGAACAAGCGACGATAGAAAGCATGAGTGCGGCGATAATCGCTACGCTTAACCACTTTTTCATTGTCATACCCCTTTAACTGTTTTATATAATAAGTTCCCTTTCGGGGAAAGTGAAACCTCTTGAATAGCTAGCCTTTGAGCGAGCCGATCATGAGCCCTTTGACGAAATATTTCTGCAGGAACGGATAGGCCAGAACGATCGGCAACGTCGTGATGACCATCGTCGCGAGCTTGATCGATTGAGACGTTACCGTCCGGTTGATCGCTCCGCCAGTCGCTCCGACTATCTGATTGGAACTGGATTGGGCGATTATTCGATATAAGAACGTCTGAATCGGCTGCAACTTATCGTTGTTCGTATAGAGAAGTCCCGTAAAATAATCGTTCCATTGCCACACGCCATGGAACAACGCGATCGTGGCTACGACCGGCAAGGATACCGGCAAGACGATCCGGACGAAGATCGTGAAGTCGTTAGCGCCGTCGATCTTGGCCGCCTCCTCCAGGCCTTCCGGAATTTCGCGGAAGAACGCCAGGAAAATGATGAGATCGAAGAAGCTGAACATCGCCGGATAGATATAGACCCCGAAAGTATCCAGCAAGCCGAGATCGCGAAACCAGAGATAGGTTGGAATCAAGCCCCCGCTGAAAAATAAGGTGATCGTCCCGATGATCATGTAGACGTTACGGAAGATCAGTTCCTTGCGGGATAAGGCGTAAGCGACCATCGCCGTGAAGAACACATGGATGACGGTTCCGATTAACGTCTTCGCCACCGTAACGCCCATCGCCGTCATAATCCCGGCATTATCGAAGACGGTCGTGTAATTTTCCAGGCTGAACTGCCGAGGAATCCAGTAAATATTGCCGCCGGTCATTGCATCCTTCCCGTCGTTAAACGAGTTGACTAACACATACCAGATCGGATACAAGGTGGCAAAACAAATCAACAGCATCGCGATGATATTAAGATTGTCGAATATAACGTCGCCGCGGGTTCTGCGGTCTTTCGCCCACATGGCCGTTCACCGCCTTTGCTAGAATAGGGAAGATTGGTTCATCCGCTTCGTTACGGAGTTTGCAAGCAACAGCAGGAAGAGCGCGATAAGCCCTTTAACCAACCCGACCGCGGTCGAGTAGGAGAAGCGTCCTTGCTTGATCCCGACCTCGTACACGTAAATGTCGATTACGCTGCTGGCGCTTTCGTTGACTTGGTTTTTCAACACCAAGATCTGATCGAAATTGGAATTCAAGATGCCGCTGACGGCCAGAATGAACAAAATCGAGATCGTGCCTTTGAGACAAGGAAGCGTCACGTACCACATTCGTTGGAAACGCCCTGCCCCGTCGATCGTCGCGGCTTCGTAGAGCTCCGGCGAGATGCTGGCGATGGCGGCGATATAAATGATGGCCGACCACCCGAACTCTTTCCAGATGTCCGACGAAATGACGATCGTCCAAAAATATCCGGGTTCTCCTAAGTAATAGATCGGTTCGCTAATGATACCTAGCCCCATTAAGACGTCGTTCACGATTCCCACGTCGGACAGCCACGCCGTCAGTATCCCTCCAAGAATAACCCAAGACAGAAAGTGGGGAAGGTACGAAATCGTCTGGACGATCCGGTTGAACCTCATGGAACGAAGCTCGTTCAGGAATAGAGCGAATATGATCGGAATAGGGAATCCGATAATCAACTTCAACAAACTGATGCCCAACGTATTCTTGATAACCTGTCCCATCATGTCGTCTTCGAATATCGCCTTGAAATGGCTCCATCCTGCCCAAGGAACTTTCGAAATCTCCCCGATTCCGATGTATTCCTTGAACGCAAGGATAATCCCGTACATCGGGATGTAATGGAACAAGATCATCCACGCGACTCCGAGCAAAGCCATGACCTGGAGGTATCGCTGGCCGTATAATTTACGAAACAGACTAGTCCTCCCTCTCATTTTGTTCATTGGCTTATGCATCGGGCGATCTATTCCCGCATTCGATTCCATTCCGGCCACCCCTCCTCGCAACAACTTGTAAGCCTTTTCATATTGATAAGTATACTCAGTGCCCGCATTCGTGCGTAAGGCTCCAAATTTCGTTTGGGGTTGCATTTTTTCAGGTGAACCTCGATTCCGACCGAAAAAAAAGAAGCCTCCCGTTCCCTATCGTTAGGAGAATGGAAAACTTCGTTGATTCGCAATTCTACTCTTTGAGATAAAGCTTGCGTTTCTTGGCCGGAATTCGAATTTGCACGGACGTTCCTATGCCGGGTCTGCTCACGATCGACACTCCGTACTCCGTACCGTATTGCAGCTTGATACGCTCGTCGATGTTACGAATGCCGTAACCGTTCTCGTTCTCGTCCGACGGAGCGAGAATCTCCCGAATTCTCTTCTGCGGCATCCCCATGCCGTCGTCGATAATGCGATAGAGAATGTCGTCCCCTTCCAACCGCGCAACGATCCGAAGATGAATTCGATCGCCCCACCAAGCGTGCTTGAGGACGTTCTCGATGAACGGCTGCAAGATCAGCTTGATCGTTTCGTAAGGCCATATGTTCACGTCGATGTCGTACGACACTTCCATCCGCTGCCCGTACTTAACCTTCTGAATATCCAGATAGGCGTTAGACTGCTCGATTTCGGACGAGATCGGAATGAGCGTACGGCCCGAATTTAACGTCAGCCGATAAAATTTGCCCAACTGCACGACCATTTTCTGCAGCTTCTCGTTCTCCCCGAACTTCGCCAATCGGTTAATGGAAGATAACGTGTTGTACAGAAAATGAGGATTGATTTGCAACTGGAGCATTTCCAGCTCCGCTTCCTTCTTCTGCAGCTGCGTTAAATACACTTTATTGATGAGCGCTTCGACATCCTCGCCCATTCCGTTGAGGGCGGTAGCGATCTGCGAGAATTCGTCTTTTCCTTTGTAAGAGATTCTCTTGTGCAGATTGCCTTCCCGGAACGCGTTCAACACCGATACGAACTTCGTAATCCGGATGGAAAAATAACGGGACATGAAAATGCCGGCGAACGTAAACAAGATGAAGCAAACGACGCACACGCCGATGATAAAAGTCCTGACCTTCCGGGCTTCCTGCTCGATAATCATGACGGGGACATGGGCGACGATCGTCCATTCCTGCCTTCCCAGCTTTTCCTCGATCGTGATGTAGGGGCTCTCGGAATTGTTCGATTCGTCAGGATTTAGGATCGGCATGCCGGAGGAATAGATTTCCTTGCCTTCTTTATCCTTCACGGAAATCAGGCTGCCCTCGCCTACTTTCGAGAAGTCGACGCTCTCGAACAGATCCTTCAATCGAACGCTGAATCTCATCATGCCCAGCTCTTGAAGATGCAGCGGGTTGCTCGTGTCCACGATGCGCCGGATCAAGGAGATTCGATTCTCGTCCATGTCTTCCTCCACCTGCTTCCACTGCATCGTAACGCTATATCGTTCCTCGGGATAATCCTTATACCAGTCTTCTTCGACTATTCGTTTCATATGGTAGATATCGAAGGTTTGCTGAATAAGATCATCCTCCCCTTCCGTTCTCGTTTGATAGATTTCATCTACGGATTCGTTATGGAAATAGACGCTGAGCCGCTGGCTAAAGCCTATCGACTTGGATGCGCTGTCCAGCTTCGGTTTAATAATCTGCGTCATTCGGTAAAATTGTTCCCTTCCCGTCTCCAACGATTTCAAGTTCTGCACGAGATTATAGTCGTCGTAGAGCAAGGATGAAATCCGGGTCATATCGTCCGTCTTGTAGGTTATATTGTCCTTGATTTGCGTAATCGTCGCTTGAATGTTCGTTCGGGATTGCTTGCGGATCGAATTATTGTACATCGAATTCGTAACGTAACCGTTAACGGATACGAGAATGATGATAAAAATCATATAAGAAAGCATGAGCTTGTATCCGATCGGGATATATTTTAGCTTTCTGCCGCTTTCCGGAATCAGCTTCATCGATGACCTCCACTATTGCTGCTGAGATAGGCTTCTTTATAGCTCCTTTTTGCGGTATTCGAGCGGCGTCATCCCGATCTTCTCTTTGAACTGCCTGCTGAAATACGGAAGATAGCGATAGCCGACCTGATCGGCCACCTCGTAAATTTTGATTCCCGGCACTTTAAGCAGCTCGCATGCCCGCTCCATGCGAAGTTGAACGAGCAATTCGTTAAACGTATGGCCCGACTTTTCCTTGATGAGAAATCCGAAATAGCTGGGCGAGAAAGGAAAATGTTTCGCGAAGTCCTTCATCGTAATGTTCTCGCTCATCCGTTCCTTCATCATTTTCATAACGCTTCTCATGAACTTGCTCGACGTCGTATTGGACTTCTCGTGCAGGCGCTCCGAGATTTCGTATACGCGATGGACGAGCCAAGAGCGAATATCGTTGATCGTATCGAACTGCAACACGATGTCGAGATTGTGCAGCTCGATATCGAGCAGCTTGAACAAATCTTCATCCATCGAGTTAAGATGCTGTTCCAGCTTCCATACGATATAGATCGCCAGATTGTGCACCGTAAATCTAGACCGCAAGCTTGCCGCCGATTGGAACAGATTCTCGAGTTCGTCATAGACCCGCACCAGGTCGTATTCCGTCATCGCTTTGAGCAATGCTTCCATCCTCGCGTCCAGCATGCGGGCGTCCAACATCTCAGGGTCCCGTTGCACTTCCTCGTACTTGATCAAGGTCCCTTTGCCCAAGAACATTTTGCCTTCGACCGCTTTGATCGCTTGTTGATAGGAGGAATGCAGCTGCTCCAGGTCATGCACGGGATTGCCCAAGCCGGTCGTTACGGACACCGTCAATTGCTTCCCGATCGAAGCGTAGAGCTTCCGCGCCGCTTGTTCCAGTCCGGCCTCCTCCAATAGCAACGCAATCCTCTGATTGCTCAGCTTGCAATAAGGGATCTCCCCCTCAACGGCCTCATGCACCTGCTGCAGGAACACTCGCGAAATTTCCAACTGGGATCGCTGTGCGTCTTCGTACTCCCAAGTCCATTTGTCGATCTCCATTATAGCCACCCGGAGCGGCCAGTTTAACCGATCCAAGCCGTGGGACGCGAACAGCCTCGACCGGGAGTCGCCGTCCTCCCCCGCCTCTCCTTCCAGCAACCGAATCAACAAATCGCTCTTCGCGATGGGGATCATTTGCTGATAGGATTCCTCGACTTCGCGCTGCTTGTTCGCCTCGTCCAAATCTTGCTTTACCTTGACCAGAGTGGCGACAAGCTCGTTGTCTTCCATCGGTTTCAACACGTAGTTATAAGCTTTCAATGACAATGCCTGCCTTACGTAGCTGAACTCCTGGTAACCGCTCACGAAGATCACGCGTAAGTTCGGGGAACGTTCAAGCGCGGAGCGGGCCAAATCCAATCCCGACATATAGGGCATGTTCACGTCGCTCACGAGAATGTCGATCGGCCACCGCGCCATCATCTCGCTGGCGGTGAGCGCATTGTTGGCGGCTCCCATCACTTCCATCCCAAGCTCTTTCCACGGAATAAACTGCCGCATCCCTTCCAGATCAAGCTCTTCATCGTCAACCAGCAGCACCTTATACATAGCGCATCCTCCATCCGAGTAGTTAAGGTTGTGGGGCGGTCCCTTCGTTCAGGGTTTTCAAGTTCGCATGCCATTTCGCGGTAATGTAATCAAGATACCGTTGAAAACCTACTTCCATGGATTTGTCGTGCGCTTCATCCAAGATGTCGATTACCTCTTGATCGCTCGTTCCGAACATCGCGTCCGCCCTGGCCTCCAACCAAATATCCTTGATCCGGCGGTGAATGATTCCTTCCTCGGTATCCGGCATCGGATGGAGGTTCATGAACGGCGTCGCATCCCCCTGCGACTTCCAAGTAACCTTATGCTGCCAATACGTGGACCAGTTGCGTTTGTCTTCCGGCAACGTCGCTTCGTAATCGCTCTTTGTTTGGTCCAGGAACGCAGTGTTGCCCACCCAGATCAAATCCCCCGAAACCGATTGAATCCTGGCCAGTCCCTCCGGATCCTCGGCGTATTTCGCCGTGAATCTCGGGGTTATCCCGTCTTCCTTGAAACCGTCCCAATACCCGTCCGGCCCCGGAGGCCCCCACATTTGCACGGACGAGCCTTCCGGGCCGGTCATCCAATCGAGCATCGCGAAGATCGCTTCCGGATTCTGGGCGCTCGTCGTGATCGCCGTGACGTTCCATCCCAATAAATTGTAAGTGCCCGGATAGATTTTGCTTTTGTCCAATCCTTTCTTGTAGATCGGCTCGATGAAGAAGTAACCGTCGTCGGGATTGTTCTTCGACATTTCGGCATCGGCCGGCATCGCCATCTTGATAGGATCCGCGGAAGCGTATACCGCTACGAGCCCCTGACTCAGCTTCTCGCTCACTTGGTCCGCGGTCTGAGTCAAGGCATTCTGCGTCATGAGACCTTCCCGCATCAATTTCGCCACGTATTTCGCGGATTCCCTGAAGCCTTCGTCCTTGTAGATCGATACCATCCGATCTCCCGAAGTGACCGCGTAATTGCTCGTAAAGCTGAAGTTGTTTTCCTTAAACGCCGAGAACAACTGATCGATGCCATGCCCTTCGTTCGCAAGGCCGGTCTCGAACGGCACGACGCCGGGGAACTTGCTCTTGACCCGCTTCAAATAATCGTACAGGTCGTCGGTCGTTTCCAGCTTCGGCGAGCCAAGCTCCTTATAAATCCTTTTATTCACCACGTATCCCGCGTTGCCGTGCGGTTTATCCGTATAGTAATTCGGAAAAAAATAGATTTTATCGTCGGGGGCGCGAAGCAAATTTAGTATTTTGTCCCCTGCCCAGCGCTTAAGATTCGGATATTTCTCGATGTACTCATCAAGGGGAACAAGCAAGCCCGCTTCCCGCAGCCTTTCCAGGTCGGAATCGCGTTGCCCCCATATCAGGTCGGGCAACTGCTTGCCGGCGATCATCTTCTGAAGCTTCTGCGCGCCGTTGCCTTCCGCGCTAACCGCTTGTATATTGATTTTCATGTGATCCTGAATCCATTTCGACGAAGGATCGGCGCCCCATTGCGGCATTTTGTAGTTGCTATAATGCGCATAGAAGGTAATATCGAGCGGTTCTGCCCCGAATTCGAATAATTTGCCTTCGCGACCGGCGCTAACGAAGCTCTCTTCCGCTTCGGGCTCGGCCGAAGAATACGAGGCGGCCGGACGGCTGGCCTCGCCGTTGCAAGCTGCTAGAATAGACATGGCAACCAATACCGAAACGACCCGCACGATCCATTCTCTTTTTTGTCTCAATACGTTGCGCCCCCTATTTAGAGAATAGAAGCAAAAAAATGCAGACATATCCCAAGAGATCCGGATGGATCCCTTGGGATAGCTCGCATGCCTTTATCTTTTATTGAAGTCCAAGCGTCTTTCTGTTCGCTTGCCACTTCTCCGTACGCCAATCCAGAAGCTTCTGGTAACCTAGATCCATCGCTTTTTCGTTGGCCGCGTTAAGAATTTTGTCGACTTCCTCGTCGCTCTTGGCCGTCGCGGATTCGGACAGAGTTTGCAGGAACAGGTCGAGCATGTTTTGTCTGATATCGCCCAATTCTTCATCCGCAGTCGGCTCGAGTCCCGTTCTGAATTCGGTGATTTCGTTGGACGACGGCCAAGTAATCTCGTTCTGCCAACGCGCCTGCCAGTTTTGCTTCTCGGGAGGCAACGTGCCTTCGTATTTCATCTTCGCTTTATCGATATAAGAACTATTGCCCGCGATCATGACCGGATCGTTCTTCGTTTGAATATCCGCTACTTCGGTAGCGTCATACGCATCCGTAAAGATCGGATATCCTTCCCCGTCGAAACCTTGCCAGTTCTTGCCTTCCGGACCGTAGAATTGAATCGTCATGCCTTCCGGTCCGGTCAACCAATCCAAGAACGCGAAGATCTTCTCGGGATCTTTGGCTTCCGTCGTAATAACGCTAACGTTCCATCCGAGAGCATCCCAACCGCCGGCGTATACTTTTGTCTTATCGAGACCCGGTTTTACGAGCGGCCAGATCATGAAATAACCTGCGTTCGGATCGGATTTGATCAATTCATAATGTCCTTGCGACGCGTAAGTCGTAGGGCTGGATCCTGCATAGACGGCTACGCGGCCTGCTAGCAGTTTCTCCAATACTTTACCTCTGTCTTGCGTGAACATGTCTTGGGAAATCAATTTCTCGCGATACAATTTCGATACGAATTTTTGCGATTCATGGAATGCCGGATCCGCGAAAATGGAAGTCAGCTTATCTCCGTCCACCGTAGCCAACAATGCGGCTGCAAGCGACTGGTACAGCGCGCCTTCTTTGAATGCCGCGTACAATACGCCGATTCCTTGGCCGTCCTGCGTGCGGTCCGGCTCGAACGGAACGATTTCGTCCCCGTATTTTTGTTTGACTTGCACGAGGTATGCGTACAGATCGTCGGTCGTTTCGAGCTTAGGTTTACCTAGCTCTTCGTAGATCTTCTTATTCACGACATAACCGGACGTGCTCGTCGGTTTGTCCGTGTACCAGTTCGGGAATTTGTAAAGCTTGCCGTCCGGCGAACGCAGCATATCCACATATTTGTTATCAAGGTATTTTTTCAGGTTAGGATATTTATCCAAGTAGTCGTCGAACGCGACGAGTTTGCCATTGTTATAGAGCCTGTCGAGATCCGGGTGTTCGCGATCCGTATAGATAAGATCGGGAAGCTTGTCGGCCATCATCGTCGCCATCAATTGGGCGTGGTTGCCTTTTGCTTGAATAGCTTTGATATTAACCTGTTTGTTTTCTTTCAAGTACTTCCATAATGGAACTGACGCCATATCGGCCGGGAAATCCAGCCAGCCATAATGGGCATATGCGGAAAATTCTAGAGGCTCCGAACCTAAAACCCATCCTGCCGCGGCAGGCGTTTCCTCGCCGCTTGCGCTGCTTGCAGGCGACGAAGCCGGGCTGCTCGCGGAAGGAGATGCCGCATTGTTGCCGTTATTCGAACTGCTGCAGCCGGCTAGCACGGTTGCAAGAAGCAATACCGCCGATACGACTAGCAGTAACGGCTTTCTAACTTTCTTCATACAGATTTTACCCCTCTCTTGACTAATCTTATATGTCTAAAGCGTTGCACGCTCCAAACCGATGGGAAACCTTCTACTCTTTCAAAGACCCTACCAGTACGCCCTTCACGAAATACTTCTGCACGAAAGGATATACGAGCATGATCGGCAACGTAACGACCATAATCGTCGCGTTGATTAGCGCTTTGGAGGTTAAGCTCTTCTTCGCGAGCCTTTGGGCCGTCTCCGCGCTCACGATTCCCGAATCCTGAATGAGGTTAGCGTTAAGAATCCGCCTCAACACGCTCTGGATCGGCATCAGATTTTCATCGAATATATAGATCGTAGGCAGAAACCAGTCGTTCCAGTGGGCAATGGCCGTGAATAGTCCTAACGTCGCGATAATCGGACCCGAGAGCGGAAGGACGATCTTGAAGAATGTCCCCCAATTGCCGCAGCCGTCGATTTGCGCCGACTCTTCCAATCCTGCGGGCAGACTCTTGAAGAAAGTACGGAATACGATCATATTCCAAACGCTGACCAGCCCCGGGATAATGAAAACCAAGAAATTGTTCATCAGGCCTAACGATTTAATTAATAGGAACGTCGGGATGAGACCGCCGCCGAAATACAAAGTGAAGAGTAGAAATACGGTGTAGAACTTTTTCCCTATCAAATCATTTTTCGTTAAGCCATACGCCATAAGCGCCGTCATGAAGGTGGCGGTAATCGTACCGATTACCGTACGGCTTACGGAAATGAAGAACGCGTTTAGCAGGTTCTTATCGCTTAATACGATTTCGTAATTTTCCAGAGTGAACGCTCTCGGCCAGAACGTTACGCCGCCCTTCGACGTATCCAAACCTTCATTGAACGAGATGACCAATCCGTTCCAGAACGGATATAACGCGGAGAAAGACAATATAATCAGGAACGCGTATATGCTCAATATCATAAATCGATCGCCGAAGCCTAACCGCTTAAAACTCAACTTTTTTCGCCCCCCTGTATGATGTCGAGATTTACCATAGGCTGTTTCCGGATCTTCGAGCCAGATAGTTGGCTATCGTCAGAAGCGAGATGCTCACGAGCGCTTTGAACAACCCGACGGCAACGGCGTACGAGTATTTCTGATTCTGCAGCCCGACTCGGTAAACATAGGTATCAATGACATCCGAGACCGGTCTCAGCGACGGATTCTGGGCAAGGATCAAAATATCTTCGAAGCCCGCATTCAGGAAGTTACCCATTGCAAGAATCATGAAGATCGTAATGACCGGCATAATCGTAGGCAACGTAATGAGGTAGATTTGCTTGAATTTGCTTGCGCCGTCGATGTCTGCCGCTTCATACATGTGCGGATCCACCGCCGCGATCGCCGCAAGATAGACGATGGAGTTGAAGCCGATTTCCTTCCAAACGTTCGTCGTTATGAGAATTCCCCAGAAGTATTCTTTCATGGACAAGAAGTTGAGCGGCTCGTCAACCGCACCTACGCTCTCCAGCAAAATGTTGACGCTTCCATTCTCGGTCGAGAGCAAGGAGATGACCAATCCGCCTACGATAACCCAAGACATGAAGTGAGGAAGATATGTAATCGTCTGTACGAACCGCTTAAACATCATGTGACGCACTTCATTCAGCATAAGCGCAAGAATGATCGGTGCGGGAAACCCGATTAGGAACTTCAACAAGCTGACGACAATCGTATTTCTCAAGATCGTGTCGAACTCCGGAGCGTTAAAGAACTTCTCGAAATGTTTGAACCCCACCCATGGATTGTCGAAGATATTCGATCCGGTAAACACGTTATAGTCCATGAATGCGGTTAACACGCCGTACATGGGGATATAGGAAAATACAAAGACCAACAAGACCCCCGGCCAAACCATCAGTTGAACGTCCAATTGCTTGAACAGTCTGTGGAAGAAGCCTTTTTTGCTAACCATGCCTTGCTTTGGCGGCATCGCTGCATACTGCTGCTTCGTCGTTGCTTGCGACATGCTCATCCCCCATAATGATTGTTCTTGTATTTCATTCTATCCCCTGGAATACGGCGAAACTATATAACAGAGTACCGATTGTTTATACATTCCCACGATAGGGTAACAAACTTCGCATTTGGGCCGATTGTCGAGAACGCAAAAAAAAGACCGCCCAACGTAAGGCGATCTAATCGATATTCGGCTTTGAAATTATCAGACTTTAAGAGTTCGGTTATCCGATTTACTCGACGAGCTGGAACTGAAACGGAACAGCAAGTATCCGCCGTATGCATATATGGCGCCCTTACGATATCGAACAGACTTAATCCTTCGAACGGGAACAATGCGAGGAACGCATATCCCCATAGCCCGTAAGGCAAGTACTTGACGTCCTTCGAGATCAGCGTCAGCCAGAGCCCTACGAAAGTTCCGTAATACGCGATAATATGCAGCGGAATGTCGTTGAACAGCGTGTTCAGAACGTCATAGTTGGAATATGACACGTTGCGGTACAGAATCTCTTCCACAAACAGGACGCCGAGACCGCCGAATAAAATATAGAGGTGGAACGGCAACAAAAACGTTACGATCTGGAACGAGGCCAGAAACTTCCGGATCTCTTTGACCACAACCGCGAATTGCTGCATGGGAATTCCTCCTTTATTACCTATTGTATAACGGCGAGGTTATCCCGATGCACGCCATGCGGCAACGATTTTTAGGCGAACCGGTAGTAGATCAACAAGAAGGTAGCGAGCACGAGCAAGAAATTGAGCGCTACGAAAACGATCCGGTCGAGCTTCGTCTTGTGCATGTCGACGGGAGGTTTATAGAAGCTCACGCCTTCGATAATAAACAGCAGAAGAATGACATGGATCATAAAATGGCCGACGATCTCCACGTAACCGAACAGCATTGTCGTCATAATGAAGATCAGCGTAAGAACGATAGACAGCAGACGGTTCAATATTCCGACGACGAGCAAGTATCCGACCACGAATTCGATGAACGCCGCCAATACGATGAACACGCCCGGGTCGAATCCGAACGTCGGCACATGATGGTTCTCCACGATATCGAGACTCATGGCCGGATAAATCCATTTTTCCACCGCTACCCAACAGAGCGATAAACCCGTACCCAAATAAAGCAACGGAAACGACCACTTCTCGAACGCGGTCCTATAGAAGGCGAGCGCGGCGGCAATCGCCAAATAAAACCCATAGTCAAGCATATGGAACAATCCGTACTCGCCTACGTCATAGACGTACAATCCGAAAATAATCAGAGCTGCCGCCTTTAGGGAGATATGGTGCGGAATGAGCAATAAGACGATCGTCGCGTATACGGCAATCTTGATCTCCTGCTGAGGTTGGCCGAATTCGGGCGCGAACAAGCTGCCCTCCAGCAACGACCACAGCAATGCAATCGCGGTACCGTACTGCAAAATATAGAACGACTTCGGACGCAAGCGCTCCACTTGCCGATCCAATTTCCCTAGCGCGGAAAGCTTCATAATCGAAGGGAGCAATTGGGTAAGTATCGCGAGCAACAGAGCGACGGCTATCGCCGTACCCATAAACACGGGAGACAGAACGTTCTCCAACGCTTCCTTGACCGGATCGACATCCGTGAACCATTTGACGTGCATGTACTGAACCATTGGCTTAACACCTGCTCTGATGATTATTGAAAATCCTTCTTCATGTTCATCGGTTCAAAATGACTTCTTCATTAGTTTTCGATATCAGGCTCCCTTGCTCCTCCGGTCAATGCATAAAATTTGACAATCTATTGACAATTACCAACCGAAGAATTATAATAATATCTTAAAGAAGTTGTGACCCTCAGATTTTCCTCATATTAAAGGGTAATATTCCTCCGTTTTACCACACATTCCTTATTAAGATCAAAGAATCGGCTGCTGGAAGGAAACACGAATTCTCACTGGCGCGGCCACGGAGCCGCAAGAACGATGGAGAGGTAGGGCTATCGTTGTTTTCGTGAAAGTGAATCAGGAAGAATCGCGCGGTTGCGCTTCAATATTAAGACCCCCGTCGGACTCGTCCGCGGGGGTCGTCCAATATGTTGACCAGGTAAAGGGGGCTTGGCCATGCAATTGTCCGCTGTAGGATTGCATCATCATTCCGGATACGCGCACCCGATGTGGATTCGCGACGACAACGACGATCAGCTCAATCTAGGGCTGCATGAACGGTATCATCTCTTGCTGGTGATGGAAGGTACCGGAATATGCGAAGTCGGCGGCATTGCCTTTCCGATCGTTAGCCCGGCTTTTATTTGCTTGAATGAACGGGAATCGATCGTCCTTCTTGCCGATTCCTATATGAAATCAAGATCGATCTACTTTCATCCTAATCTGGTTAACGATCGGTTTAAGCTGGATCTCTCCCAGGAAGACGTCTCCGAATTCACCGTGCGCGACAACCAGGATCTATGGTATCTCGACCCCTTTCGCAAAAGGCAGGTAACGGAATATCGCTATAATCCGAACATCGTTCCGGTAGATCCTTCGATCGCCAAGCACGCCGAGTATTTGCTCGATGAGACGAGACGGCAACTGACGGAGCAACCGGACGGACAGTGGCCGTGCCGCAGCCGTTCCATTCTTATGGAGTTGCTAACCTTGCTTCGTCGTCCTTACAGCGACGCATTGCCCATGATTCAGCCTATTCCGGGCGCTGCTGCAGAGGCATTGCGTCCTGTCATTCTTTATTTACATATGAACTACAAACAGAAGATCAAGATAGAAGATCTGACCAAACATTTCCATACCAACAAAACGACGTTAAACCAGCAATTCAAGCTATCGACCGGATTGTCCATCATGTCCTACCTGAACTCCGTTAGAATGCAGATGGCCGGATATATGCTCCGAAACACGCTGCTGCCGTCCGAGGAAGTGATGAACCGGGTAGGGCTGCGGGATAACGCGCATTTCATTCGCACCTTCCGCAAGCATTCGGGCTATTCTCCCGCGGAGTTTCGTAATTTATATTGCCGGATGCCTCAATAACGGAATAGAAGCCGGGCCAGGGGTGACATGTCGCTCCTGGCTCTTTTGCTATTGTCGATTGTCACCTAATCGCTGACGATTAGCTATACCCTTCGGCTCCCCCCTTCAGTACGATAGTAATCGTAGCCGCGCCTAGACGCGCGACACTTCATAGGGGGTCTTATTCATGCGATTCGGTAAAACTCGATTGTTGCTTCTCGGCATTCCTTTTCTGTTGCTGGCCCAAGCTTGCGGCAACTCGGCGGAAAGTCCCGCCTCCCAAGCGGCAAGCTCGCCAAGCGCGACCATTGCCGCGCCCGCTAGCGCGGCGCCTGAACCCGCCCAAGCGTCCGAACCCGCTCCATCGGCAAGCCCGGAACCCGAGTTAACGTTCGACGCCGACACCTTGAGCAAC
This sequence comes from Cohnella cholangitidis, assembly GCF_014107495.1. Lineage (GTDB taxonomy): Bacteria > Bacillota > Bacilli > Paenibacillales > Paenibacillaceae > Cohnella > Cohnella cholangitidis. The sequence continues at coordinate 3,991,883 of NZ_CP041969.1, read as the reverse complement.
ACGACGGGCAAAACGTTAATCCGCAACGTCACCTCGGATAAGAGCGGAGCGTATCACGCTTCTTATGCCATCGTCTCCAAAAGCGGAACGGTCGCGATCGCCGATCCTTACGGACTATACAACAAAGAAAAAATTCTCAAAGCCGACATTATTACGGTTACCCATAAGCATCCCGATCATTTCGACGAAAGCTTCATCAACGCTTCGCCGGAAGCGAAAGTATCGGTGTTCCAAGAAGAATCCTTCACCGTCAAAGATATTACGGTCACTTCGATTCCGGCAAGCCACACCCCGACCTACTTCGAAGGAGTGCCGAGCGACTTCATCTACGTGTTCGAAGTCGACGGTTTGCGCATCGCCCATTTCGGAGATATGGGACAGGATGAACTGACGCCCGATCAGCTTAAGAAACTCGGCAAAATCGATATTATGCTCTCGAGATTCTCGAACGTAAGCGAATATAGCGCCTCTACAGCAAGCACGCTTAAGGCTCTTGAGCTAGTCAAGCCTAAGATCGCGAGCCCTACCCACTACGAGCCCGAGATCGTAAAAGAAGTAATCGATACGGCAAAGTTGACCGATAAGGGAGAAGTAACGGAGATTGCGGTCGATCGCGCGGATCTCGATGCCATTAAAGGCACGGACTTCTACATGATTAACTAGAAAAGAATAAATAGGCTTCAATCGATGGAAAAAGAGGGCATGTATCTCCTGGAGGAGCGGAGCGTTTGCCTTTTGAAATCGTGAAATTACTTTGCTAATGGTTTATTGAATCAGATTTCACGATTTCAACGCAACCGGAAGGAGATACATGCCCGTAAAAAGCATAATCGATATAAAACAAAGAGCTGACTCCTTTCGAGTCAGCTCCTTTGCGTTGCTCATTATCTTGTTAATGACCTACCATGATCGGAACTTCCGCGTTCGCCGCGGACTCGCCTTCGGCTCTCTTCGGCTTCGAAAGCATAAGCCCCAGAAGACCTCCGACGACCGCGATTCCGAGCAAGATCAAGAAAGTGTAACCGAACGACGATGCATACAGATGCACGTCAGGCTGTTGTTTGCCCTGCTCGATCATCAAATTCTGCATCTTAGTCGTGGAGATCGTCATGAGGATCGCGACCGCGAACGACATCATGACTTGTTGCGCCGCATTGGTAAGCGAAGTTACGCGTCCTACCAAGTTCTGCGGAGCGGATTGGATCAAATGGTTATTGAGCGGCATCATGAACAATCCCATTCCCGCGCCAAGCAGTCCAAGCGGCAGCATAACCGCGCCGATGCCGGAATCTCCGGAAATGTTGGACAGCAGCAAAGCCGCAACCGTCGTCAGAGCCATCCCTGCGATAACCAGAGGACGAGCACCGAATTTATCGGACAATTTACCGCCGATCGGCATGAACAAACCGGAAGCCAGAGCTTGAGGCAACATGATCAAACCGGTTTCAAGCGGGCTATAACCCTTTGCTTGTTGCAGAAACAGCGGAACGAGGAACATCGTACCGAACATGGCGATCTGCGAGATCCATTGCACGATAATCCCTTTCGTGAAGTTGCCCGAACGGAATACCCGAAGCTCGAGAAGCGGGTTCCGGCGATTAAGCTCCACGATAACGAATAGAATCAACGCCGCGAGGCCTACTCCGGATCCGACCAACGTTTCCCAATCCAACCATGTGGATTCCCCCGTGATCGGATCGATACCGCCATGCGATACGCCGAATACTAACGCGGCAAATGCCAATGGTCCCAAGATCATTCCAAATCCATCCAATGCCGCAACCGTCTGGCGTTGAATGTTAGGCAACGTACGAATGCCAAGAACAACGCCGATGATGCCGATCGGGATATTGATCAGGAAAATCCATTGCCAGCTATGATACTCGACGAACCATCCCGCGACTACCGGACCAAGCGCCGGACCGAGCAGAATCGGGATCCCCATCATGCCCATAACGGCACCGACTTTGCCTGGAGGAGACAAGCGGTAAATGAACGCCATAGCGATAGGCACGACTACGCCTCCGCCTAAACCTTGAACGATACGGAACGCGATCAGCGTCTCCACGCTGTTAGCTAACGCGCAGAGCAACGATCCGATCGTGAACAACCCGACCGAGATCAGGAATACTTTCTTGGCGCCGAACCGATCCGATAGCCATCCGGCTAGAGGAATGACCGCCGCTTGGGCTAACGCATAACCGATAACCGTCCATTGGACTAACGACAGGTTCAACAATTCGAATTCTTCTTGTAGCTTGGGAAGCGCGACGTTAACGGCCGTACCATCCAATATAACCATGAAAATACCGACGACAATCGCAATCAACGGCCCTAGAATCGTCTTCATCGAGAACGGGGCTTCCGTTGTTGCAGGTGCTGCTTTCGAAGACATGTGTTTCCTCCTATCCTAAAGTAAGGATCCTCCTCCGCGCTGTCTCTCTCGTTCCATTGACCGTACCATGCCTTGGCGGTACAATAGACACATATGGACGCTACGAACGGTAACCCGCATTGATACCGGACAATTGTCCGTTTAATCTCGATGTTACCGGACAATTGTCCGGTTGTCAACAAGTGGAACGTAAAATTTCAGTGAAACGAGGGGGCGATTCTGTGTCCATTCGTCGGGAACGTAGAGACGCTGTAGAAAACCGCCAATTGATTCTTCAGACCGCCCATGATCTCTTTAACGAGCATGGCGTTCAACCCGTTAGCATGCATCAGATCGCCAAGACGGCAGGCGTAGGACAAGCAACGCTTTATCGAAGATATGCCCATAAAGGGGATCTATGCTTAGATATACTCGATGATTACAGCAATCAGTTGGTGGAAATGATTCGCGCTTATTTAGAGGAAAATAAACAGGCCCCAGCGGCTGAACGCCTAGGCGGAATTATCGATCACTGGGTAGATGCCATCGAAGAGAAGTCGGGGCTCATCTCCGGGTTAATGATGGCGATGGAATCGAAGATGAATTGCAACGACGAACGAGGAAACTTTTTCCATACGCCCACATACCATTTCTTCAGGGACCGGATATCCGAGCTGTTGGCCGAAATCATCCGAACGGACTCCGACTCCGAGCCGGTCGATGCCGAATTGGCCGCTCACTTCATCATCTGTTCGATGTCGCCTGTCGGCTACTTCCACATCAAGAACGAGAAGGGCTACTCCATTGAGCAGATCAAGCAGCATTTGCGGCGCTTGTGCCGGTTTACGATGACCTGTTCCCGATAAAACGCGAAAAGCTGATCGTCACGGCGAAGTAATCGTTCTGCCATGACGATCAGCTTTTTTTATTGCGCTATGAATTAGGCCCCGAAAGTGCTCTTCTGGCGTTCGCGAGTAACGCGCAGCCTGCGTTCGAACAGGATGATTACCGCGGTTACTACCTCAACCAAGAAAAATCCGGCCAAAGCGTCCATGATCACGTGTTGCTTTACGAATAAAGTGGACATAATAATAATGCTCGACATGCCTGTGATCAGCGTAACGTTCCACTTGTTGCGGAAGTTGCTGGTCCAGATCGCTCTCATCACCATGTAGCTCGAGAAACAATGAATGCTCGGGAAGCAGTTAAAGGGCTGATCCCGATTATAAATATATCTCATCAACTCGGAGAACGGATCGCTGCCTACGATCATCGGACGATCTACAGTCGTTTGAAATACGGAGTAAATCAAATAACACAGCAAAGCGCACACGACGTAAGTCATAAGCGAACGATAATATACGTTAATGTCTTTCTTGAAGAAATAGAACAAACAAACGTAAATATAGAAAATCCAGATCGAATACGGCAACGAGAAGTACTTAATGAACGGGATAGCCTCGTCTACGCTCGTCGTTAACCTGTACACTTCCTGATTGTCGATATTGTTGGTCAAAGCGTACATCCAACCAAGAACGGGAAACACCAACATTAATAGCAGCGGAGTGTACTTTTTCCATTCTATCTTTTTTAATGCCACTACCTGACCCCCTCTAAATATCTATAATGCCAATCGATCATTCATGCTTCGGCAAATGGCTCACATAGCTGTCCGATAACCGCAAAAGGTCCAACGCACGATTATATTCATCTTCCGTAGAATCGGTCTCGCTCGACTTTCCGCCATCGTAAACGTAACTTATTCCGTCTTCGTAATTGAGTCCCGGCACGAATATTCCTTTGTCGTTCACGAATGAGCCCGAAGGTAAATAATAGCGTTGCGGCAGCAAATTATGCGTCGTATTCAACAGATCCTGTCCGAAATGGATGTGCCCTTCCAAGGAAACGCCAAGCAAATTAGCTAATGTCGGCATAATATCGACTTGTCCGCCGGTTTGCTCCAGCCTTTGCGGCTTGGTGACTCCGGGAGCAATGACCATCAGAGGAATGTTCAGCATTTCCGAATATCGATATTCGCGGCCGTAAATTTCCTTCATGAGATTCATCTCGTGATCGCTTAGGGAATAGATCGGCAAGCCAAGATGATCTCCGTAAATGACCAATACCGATTTGTCCCACAGACCGTTCTCCTTCAGCTTGTCGATGAACTTTCCGAGAGCGTAATCCGTATAGTTCTGGGCTTGGATATAATCGCCCACGAGCGTGTTCTCATATCTCTTCGGCAGTTGGAAATGCACTTTGCGTTCCGGAATATTAAACGGATGATGAGAAGACATCGAGATGATCTGCGAATAGAACGGTTTGCCGGTTTGGCTCATCTTCAGCAATTCATCCGCCGTCTTGTCATACAATACTTCATCGGACGGTCCGAAGAATACCATGTCGTCGCCGCCAAAAAATTCGGCGTCGTAATACCGATCGAACCCGATTGCTTTGTAAAGCTCCTTGCGGTTCCAGAATTGCACGTCGTTCGTATGGAACGTCGCCGTCTGGTACCCGTGTTCCTTTAACACTTTAGGCATGCTCGGAAGCGCCCGGTCCCCATAGTCCTGAGCTGCCGCTCCGTGTTGGGGAATGTAGAAGGAAGTGTTCACGACGAATTCGGCATCCGAAGTATTGCCTTGTCCTACTTGTTGGTAGAAGTGAGGGAAATAGAAGTGCTCTTTCATTAGCTTGTTCATGACTGGCGTGACTTCCCGTCCGTCAATCTTCAGATCAAGCAAGAAATTCTGGGCCGCTTCCAACTGCAGAATAATTACGTTTTTCCCTTGAGCCTCCCCCCAATAGAGTGGCGATGCAGGCGGTTGCCAAGCTTTCAGATTGGCGATCGCCTCTTCCGTGACATTGCTCGGATCTTCGACTTCCTGCGTCGCGCTAGCGAATACCGCATAGGCCTCGTAATTCAATATACCCATGTTCTCTGCTTGCTTAAGCTCGTTAATGCTGTCTTGGTGCAACCATACAGTCGTTACGGATGCGGCCAACGACAGCGAGAATAGGGAAGTAATCAACCATTTCGACTCGCGAACCGCCAACGACTTGCCCCATTCCCGGAATCGGCGGCTCATATACAACAAGAGGAACACTACCACGTCCGTATAAATAAACAAGAAGTAAGGGTGAAGCAGAGAGAATACGCTGCCTTTCACTTCCGTTACTTGGTTTACTTGCTGCAGGGCATGGTAGGTGACGATAACTCCGAAATATTTGTAATACATGATGACCGCGAAAAAGATAGTCGTCAATAGGAGGTTGACCGCGATATAGACGCCCAGTTTCCTCCGCGGCGCCAACCATTCGATCAGGCAGAATAGCACCCAGACCGATGGAATCCCCGTCGCAAGTTGAAGCCATGCGGACGAACTATCGAAAATGACGATTCTCGCCAAATAAATCTTGATGACCATCAAGATGGTGAAAAAGACGAAGGGCTTGGATAACCATGTCCCTAGCCTTAATGATTTCATGCTATTCACCTCCACAACCTCATTTATTATAACGAATGTAAACACAGTGTTAAAGTGTTACATCAAGGAAGGCGACCTAAAGGTTGGCTAAAGAATAAAGTCTCGCGTATAATGAAACAAAACTTGAAAGGGGTATCCCTATGGCCATCTCCTATACTAGAGCATATGATCATATTCTCGACGACTTGTCCCGCGCCATCTCCACGGTACCGCAATTTTATGAAGCATTCGAGATGGAGGCGGACGATTGGGAGAGCCTTTCCAAAGACGAGCGCGAAGTGTGCATCCGCACGTTAGCCGACGATCTGTTCTACGTGCTCGGAACCGAAGCTTCCGCCGAGGTCGGCACGGGAACCGCGGAGTACGACTCCGGCCATGCGGTCATCAAAGTCACGGCCAACCCTCAGCTCGTTCATCTCATTTCCTTGCGGGAATAGCTCGCCTTGATCGCGCCGATCTGGAAAGCCAAGTAAATGAAAAACAAAGTCAACACCGCGCCGATTCCGATTACGGAATGATTGACGGGCACGTCCATCTCCCGAAGCGTAAGGTACAGGAACAGACCTACAACGGTCAAACTGTTCTCAACGAAGTTTTGCACCGCTATCGTTCTCCCCGAGCCAATGGCGGTTTTCCCTTCCTCTTGCAGCATCGTATTCAACGGGATAAGGAAAATTCCGCCCATGACCCCGGTAATGAACAGCAGCGTTGCCGTCAGCCATAGCTCATTCGTGAAATTAACGGCCATGACGGCGGCAACCATGGCGATCCCATAATAATATCCCCGATAAAGCCTGCCCTCCGGCACCAGCTTAGACGTCAGGAACGCGCTGGCTACGACCCCGAGTGCCGTCACTCCGATGATCATCGATTGTTGGTCCGTATCCTCGATTCCTAAATTCAACGGAAGCCACGCTATAAGAGCAATGCGCAATACCGATGCCGTCAACCAGAAAGCCCCCGTGCCGATTAACGAGAACCGGCTTCTGCGATTGCGGAACAGCTTGTGTACGTCGCGGAAAAATTGTCCCGCGGCCTGGCTATAACGTATATTTGAATTTCCCTCCCTTGCCGGGATAAGGAACGTCATGCTGAGCGACAGCAAATAAATGAAGAGGCAGACGAGAATGGCCGGCAGGTCGGAGCTTGCCGCGAGGAATCCGCCGGCAACGGTCCCGAGCAGAATCGCCAGGATCGTCGATCCCTCCACTTGCGCGTTTGCCTTTAGGAGATCTCGTTCGTTGTTCGTTAATTCCGATAGTATGCCGTATTTTCCCGGGGAATAGACGACCGCGCCGACCCCGACGAAAAAGTAGCAGATCGCGGGAGGTACGCCGACTAATAGCAGCATAATCCCCGTCGCTTTCAGCACGTTGCCGAGCAACAACACGTGCGACTTGGCTTTTTTGTCCGCGAAAGCGCCTACGATAGGAGCCAGCACGACATAGGCAACAAGAACCGCCATCTGAATATATGTGACCATTCCGTCCGGATCGGACACGCCTTCCCTCTTGACCAATCCTACGATCAGAAAAAAATTCAAGTTATCCGCGAACGCGCTTAAAAATTGCGTCCATACGACCGCGTTTAGCGGCGAAAGCTTATTTCGCAAACCTGACAACTTCCTCCACCCTTTCTGTTCAGCCCCCTTATTATACTCTTTCGCCATAGGTTCGTCCTTACATGATGTCACTTTTTTACATAAGCTTTAGGCACATTCATCGGTTTGACAAAAATAGCCGCCAGGAGCTATGATTGTATGATAATGATTATCATAATCAAAAGCGGGTGAAGCTACAGTGGATCTGAAGTTGTTCGAAGAGTATTTTCATATCTCGACCAACGGGTCGGACAATCCGATCCTGTCCTTGCCGCTTGCCGACCTTCTTCAACATGAGAACATGAAAGAAGTTTTGCGGCAAGGCTCGGCGCTCGTTAAGGGAATCGGACTGGAGCTTGCCGCCTCTTACATCGGGCTAGCCTTCTTCGGGCTTGCGGCCACCAAGCAAATCGTCATGTCCCAGTACAATAGGATCTTGGACCTGTCTCTTGACAACTTAACCATCCAATTAGAAACCCACGATGACCATGCCCATGTCGTATTCCAAATCACGGAGTTGCGTTGGACCGACTTGCCGGACGCTAACCGGGAAGCGGCGATCGTCGCGGAATGGTCCCGTTACTTCGCGGAAACGATGAACCCGCTCATCGAGACGGCAGCAGCCGCGGCTGGACTGAAGCCCGCCATTATCTGGAACCAATACGGCGCTCGATCCGCACATTTAATGGATTACATACGGAAGACGATTCCGGAAGGAGCTGTACGGCAGCTCGTCGACGACGATTTTACGCTGCTATCCCGCATGCCCGGGGAAATCTTCAACCGGAGGAAAAACCCGTTCGTGCACACGCCGTGCTATCTAGATAGCCCTTACGAGCCCGGCGGCCAAATCATGATGCGCTCGGCATGCTGTATGTACTATAAACGAGAAGATGGAACAAAATGTTACAACTGTCCGATCCTCAAAGACGAGGAACGCGCGGTTATGAAGCTGGAAATCGAGGCGGCCGTAGCAGAGCGGACCGCTTAATCGCATACTTATAACCGGCTGGCCATCCAGCCGGTTTTTTTGCGCTTGCCTAACGCCTCCTGAGGAAATTGCATAAAAACGCTACGATGATGGAAAACTTTACATAAGCCAATTATCCTATCGCAGGGAGTTGCCCTTCATGAGAGCGGATCATCTATCCAATCATCTGCAAACGAACCTTCAAAGGCTGCAAGATACCTTTAAGTCGTGCAGCGATCTCGAATACGCGCATTGGCAGTACGGTCCCGGCATGAGAAATTCGGCGGTTTCGGTTTATTTCCGCACGATCATCCAAAATAAGAAGATTAATTATATGAAACGTTCCATGCAGGACTTGACTGAACATTTCGTCGGCCCCGGAACGCATGTAACCCCGGAAATGCTCATCCATTTTTTCGACTCTCGCGGCGCTTCCTCCGAATCGGCGACCGTTGAGAGCAAGTGGTCGGACATTGACCAATGCATCCTCAATGGCTGCGTCGTTATTTTTCTCGACGGTTGGGATAAAGCGATAAGCTACGAAGCGAACGGCCTGGAATCCCGCCAGGTTACGGAGCCGGAGACGGAACCGGTCGTGCAGGGACCTCGCGAGGCACGATCGAGAACGTGCAGAAAAACATCGGAATGATCCGCATGCGCGTAAAAAACCCGGCGTTGAAGTTCGAATCCCTTAAAGCCGGAGGACTATCGAATACGACTATCAGCTACGGATACTTGGAAGGAGTAGTAGAACCCGCATTGCTAGCGGAATTCAAATCGCGCATCGACATGGTCAATCCCGGTGAAATCTTGGATACGTCCTATATCGAAGAATTGATCGAGGATTCTCCCTATTCCCCCTTCCCCCAATTCCGCTATACGGAAAGAACCGACGTCGCGGCGGCGGCTTTGCTCAACGGGAAAATTATCGTATTGGCCGAAGGATCGGGTTCTATCCTGATCTGTCCCGGACTGTTCTTCGAGCTCCTTCAATCCAGCGAGGACTATTATCAGAGAGTACTTGTGTCCAACTTCATCCGTTGGCTCAGAATGATCGCTCTGCTGATGGCGGTATCACTTCCAAGCTTATACATAGCTATCTCGACCTTCCATACCGAGTTGATTCCCACCGTCCTGTTGTTGGCGATCATCGATTCCCGCGAAGGAATTCCGTTCGGCGCCTTCATCGAAGCCGTCATCATGGTATTCTTCTTCGAATTGCTTAAAGAAGCGGGAATACGTCTTCCAAGGCCCGTCGGTTCGGCGGTAAGCATCGTAGGCGCCCTAGTCATCGGCGAAGCCGCCATCAATGCAGGCATCGCCTCTCCGATTATGGTCGTCGTGGTCGCTCTAACCGGAATCGCCTCTTTCTCCTTACCGCAGTACAACCTTTCCATCGCTTTGCGGCTGTTGCAGTTTCCGTTAATGGCATTGGCCGCGATGCTCGGAGGGTTCGGCATTTTACTAGGCTACTTGTTCATTTGGCTTCATCTCGTTACCTTAACATCTCTAAAAGTTCCATATCTTACGCCGATCGCCCCTTGGAATGCCCGGCAATTCCGCGATACTCTCATTCGGAAGAGGCTGTCCGGGCTTATCCGCCGAACGAAACCTCCCCGATCGACCTAAGCTTGGGCAATCGAGGCATTCGAGGCCAACGAGGAGAAGATCTCATGCGTCACGGTTTTATTCTAAGAATAGTCGCCCCGGCTATTCTCCTGCTGTCCCTGGTCAGCTTATTCTTAACCGCTTGCGGAGATCGCGCCGAGCTTCCCGAGAAGGGATTCGTCATGGGAATCGCAATGGATGATTCGGGCCAAGACAACATCGACTTATCCGTCCAGATTTTCAAGCCTTCGCAATCCGTAACGGGAAAAGGAAAGACGGGTAAAGCCTACATTAACATCCATACGAAAGACCAATCGGTCATCGAAGCGATACGGGACATTACGATCCACTTAGGGCGCAAAGCCCAGTGGAGCCATATGAGAGTCATATTGATCAGCGAGGCTCTCGCTCGCAAAGTCCCTTTGCTTCGCCTTCTCGATTTTTTCTATCGGGATCATGAACCGCGTTTGACCTCCCACGTGCTCATTACGAGAGGCAAAGCATTCGATTACTTGAATTCGTCGCCGTACATCGAGAATTCCATTAGCCAGCAATATTTCTTGGGCGAGAAAGCTTCTCATGAGTTCGCGGGCAAAACGGCGAGAATCAACTTGCTCGAACTGGCGTTGCAAGCCAGAAGCCAATCCGCCGTCGCCTTGCTCCCTTATCTGTACAAGGAGAAAACCGAGAACGAAAAAGTGCCCGCTACTAACGTCGCCGGATCGGCCGTTCTCGTTGACGGCCGGATCAAAGAGATTATCCCCGCCTCGCTTACCGAAGGAGTCCAGTTGCTGCAGAGCCGGTATAAATCCGGAATTCTCGAAGTCCCCTGCGCCGGCGGTTCAACCGGCAGTCGTCTTCTTCAAGAGGACGCTTTCGAAGTGCTGCACACGGAAACTTCTATGAAAGTGAGAATCGACGGCGACCGCCCTCTTCTCGTATTCAGAAACAAATCTTTCGTGGCCGCTTCCGAGCTCATATGCGGGAAGGCGCTCATGCCTCAAGACGATCTTATCGTGCAAAAAAGAGTAAGGGATACGATTGTTAAAAACATGACCGAGAGTATCGAATGGATGTTGGACAAGCATATCGATCTCGTTGGGGCGGGGAACATCGTGTACGAGAAAAATCCGAGGTTGTGGAAACAATGGAAAGCGGATTGGCCGGCGAGGTTCGCGAGTTCCGGTTACGAAATGCATGCCGAAGTCATTCTCGTATCCACCGGTACGAATATCGGCAAACCTGTATACTCGGATAGGTGATTCTAAATGATGTATTTCTTGTTAGGGGCGATATGGATCGCCTTTCTCGTGCATGATTGGTTCTACGATAAACTAAACGCCGCCCGGTGGCGGATTAAGGCCGTTTATGCGGCTTTGTTGGGTTTATCGGTTTATCACTTGCTTGTCTATAGCGGTAAACTTCGCTCTTACTCCTATCTCGATACGGCGACTTTTATCTTCGGCGGAGTCGTGAAGGCGCTATTGTCCTATCTCAATCCGAAGGGATGACCCCGAATGAGAAACGCGCTCACCCCCAATCAAGGCGCGGTATTGCTGTTCACTTTCATGACGGGCTCTTCCATCATCAACATCCCGGCTCCTCTCATATCGTTCAGCCATGCGGGCGCGTGGATCAGCCTTCTCGCCTCGACCGCGCTCGGCTTAATGCTGCTTTATCCCATCGTATGGCTGGCCGACCGCTATCCCGACATGACTTATGTCCAGTACGCCTCGAAGTTGATCGGCAGACCCCTGGCGATCGTGCTCGGTTTGTTATTTTTGTCCCTTCAGCTTGAGATGATCGCCGGGATTACCATGGATATCGCGTTGTTCCTCAAAAGCTCCATGATGCGAAATACCGAACATACGGTTTTTATTATCCTTATAATCATGGCCGTAGCCCTTACCGTTCGGGCGGGCTTAGGGCAAATCGCGGGGATGTTCGGATTGTTGATGGCGAGCGTCATGATTTTCGTCGTATTCAACATTTCGCTTTCTTCGCTTAATCTCAATTGGCATTTTCTACTGCCCGTCGTCAACGAAGGGATGAAGCCGCTGTTGCACGGAATATACTTCACGTTCGGCTTTCCTTATGGCGAGATCGTCCTGTTCAGCATGATTCTTCCTTACGTTAAGCGGAAACCGAACGATCGTACGGGCCGCAAAATGGCGCTGGCGCTTCTCCTGAACTCCGCGTCATTGCTGATCGTCACGCTAATAACCTTGATGACGTTCGGACCGCTCGCGGGAGAACGCAAATACTCCATGTTCGAGGTAGCCCGTACGATCGAGGTGACGGAAATCTTCCAACGTTTCGAGGCGCTTATGGGTTATTCCATGATCGTAGCTTCCTTCATGAAAGCGGCCATCGTCTTTTTCTGCGCCCATCTCACGCTTAACCAAATATTGGGCGTACCGCAAGACAATCGACAGCTTACTTTCCCGCTCGCCCTGCTATGCTCGGTCATTGCGATATCCGTAGGAATTCGCGGCGAGGCCTATTGGAATTTTATCGTATCCGGCATTCATCCGATGTGGGGAATAACTTGCGCCGTTCTTCCGTTGCTGTTGCTTTACTTAGTCTCGCTTTTTCGCAAGAAGAAGGCTTGATTCATTTACGCATCTCCGTTAACCCCCGTACGTTTTCATCGCTTCGCAAATGTGCTCTATCGTCCGGTTTAATTCTACGTTCTCGAAAACATGCTCGCATGATTTGCGATAAGTAACTTCCTCCGTATAATGCTCCAGGTAGTTCTCGATGACGTCGTACCGGGTGCCTTTGCTCTCGAGCCGTTCGCGAACCGTTTGTTTGTCCACGTAGATGAAGATCCGTACGACCTTGTCCCCGAATCGTTCTTTAACGGCCGACGCACCATCCCGGTTCAGAATAAGGCATACGCCGCGATCATCCTTCATCGCCGCTTCCAGATCGCTAAGCAATATCCCGTATTTGTTCTTATCGATGGTCGCGGTTTGCACGAATTTCCCCGATTGCTCCCACTCGTCGAATTTCTCGCGGCTAATATATTTATAGTCTCCATCCGGCTGCTCGGGATTGCGCGGCGCACGGGTCGTGCAGGACCGAACCGGTACCCATCCGAGCTTCTCCCCCGTCTTCCTGGCTACGGTTTTGCGGCCTGATCCGCTAGTACCGGTTAACACGAAGATAGTCGGCCTAGTCATATGAAGCACCCCCATTTAGTGGTTCGTACTTCATATATCGGCATTTAACCCGGCAAATGTTTAACGTTATCAACATCTTGCCGCAGATGGGTTGCATGACTTCGGACCTAGAGGAAATATAACCAAAGACCGCTCGCGTCTCCCGGCTCTTTAGTCATCCCGGCTGTTTCGAACCTTTCCCGATTATGATTAGCTTATAAAGCCACCATTTGGCAATTCATGATCAGGAGGATTATCATGCGTCGTTGGACGATATTCGCTTTAATGATTTCCGTATTATGCACGGGCAGCGCTGCATATGCGCAGGGACAACAAGAACTACCCTTCAAAGACATCAAGGGCCACTGGGCCGAGAAAACGATAACGGAGATGGTCGCGAAAGGCATTCTGGACGGTTATCCGAACGGAAGCTTCCAACCGGACCAACCGGTCAAAGTGGACCAATTCATCAAGATGCTCATCCTATCCTACTCGGATCTTCATCAGAACGGGGAACGAAGCTGGAGCCCCGCGTTCTTGCAATCCTTAAGCGCGGAGAATCAGACGATCCTCAAGCAAGACTACCGTTACTACGACTTCAAACCCGCCACGGTCGGATACTGGGCTAAGCCATATATCGACGTCGCCAGCGATCTTCACTTCTTGAACAAAAGCCGTTACAGCGATTTCCAAAGCGACATGACCAGGGAGAACGTTGCGGAGGTCATCTACTACACGTTGCAGGAAACGGAATTTCTGGAGGATGGCCAATTCAGCCAGAAGCTCGCGCAATCGTACGGAGATCTCATAAGCGCAACGGAGCGCGAACAGAAATTCATAGCGGAAGCGTTAGCCAAAGGGATCATGCAAGGTTATCCGAACGGTTATTTCGGGGTAGGCGACAAAGTGACCCGAGCGCAATCGCTCGTGCTTCTGAACAGACTCAAGAACATAAAAGAAAGAATCGCCGTCTCGAGCTCGTCCGCGGATCGGCTGCAGCTCTCCGTGCCTACGGTTGGCGGAGGAACGAAAATGATCGTGTTCCCCGACCAAAGAATGCGAGACGCTTACGACGTCCTGAAGCAGGCTGGTCAACTAAGGGGCGCCAACCATGAACTGTTGGACACGACGTTGCGATTGTACAAGGACCAGAAGGAAAAAGACAATCTAACGGCATCGGCCTCCGGAGTAGCCGGGCAGCAGGCGGAAACCGCCTTATGGCTGGATCCTCAATACAACACCTACGGAATTACGATCCGGCTTCGCGAAGGAACGTTCGCTCGTAACGAGGAAGTCGTCGAGACTTTCTCCAACTACTTGTTCGGATATAACGCCGCCACCTTCCGCAAGTGGTTTACCGAGGTTTGTACCCATGTGGACGCCGGAACGAAAGTTTCCTCCAAGCAAGTGACGATCGGAACGGATACGGTCGATATCCGAATCGATGCCGACAGCAAGACGGTCATTTTCTCCATCGCCAAGAAGAACTGAACAATAATGACGACAGCCCCGACCGTAAAGTCGGGGCTGTTCGTTAATAGGAGAGTTAAGCCGATCCAACCCGGTTGATCAATCTTCCGATTTCTTCATGAAGATGTTCCGGTTCGCTCACGTAGTTATAGACGCCTAGGAACACTTCCGTGGCTTGGGCATCTTGCCCTACGAGATGGTACGCGGCCGTCACTTCCGGAGGAACCGGCACGTTCTTCGTAAACTGGCAGCCCATCCAGAAGCGGGACATGAGTTTGGCTTCCATGGCCGATTGATACACCGCGCCCATTGACTCCCAATTGTCCTGCCAATCTTGAGCTGCGTATTGCGACAGGATTTCGGCCAGCATGTGCGCTCCATATAAGGCGTCGTGCATTCCTTGGCCGACCGCGGGATCCTTGAACGACAGCGCGTCCCCAAGCAACGCCCAGCCTCGGCCCATGCCGACGAACCAATCGTTATCGTAACCGTGCAGGCCCTTGACGGACTCCGATGGCGCAAACTCGGCTTTCCTAAACCGGTCCGCTAAAGTCGTGTGAGCGAATCCTTCGTCGATGAGGTCGCGTATACCTGCTTCCGGACTAGCCTTGAATCTTGCCATCCACGCGTTGTCGGTAAGCGGGAACATCACTCCGAGCACGTATTGATTGTCGCTCGTCGGAAATACGATCGCCAGCTTATCCTTGCTCTTGTAAAACTCGACATGGATTTCCCCCGCTTGCTCGAAGTTCGTAACGTAAGCGACATAAGAAGCGAAATCCGTCGGCACGACGATTTTCCGCTCGCTTCCCGCCCATTCCCTGACCTTGGACAATCTGCCGTCCGCGCCCGCGACGAGATGAGCCGTAAACCTTTCGACCTCTCCATCGCCATCCTTGCGTTTCCCTTCTACTCCCTTAACGATTCCGTTCTCTACGATCAACGAGGTCACGCGAAAGCCTTCGATCGCCGTTACCCCGGGCTCAGCTTTGGCATTGTCGAACAGGATCGTGTCCAAATATTTGCGACGAACGCACAAACAGCCCTGCAAACCGTCCGATTCCGGAAAAATCCCGTCGATAATCGCTCCATCGAAGTCCACTCGCGCTCTGCGATAAAGCGGAGTCGCCGTCTCCAGCACGGCATCCAATATGCCTAACCCGCGAAGCATGCCTAACGAATTGCTGTACATGTTGTGGGTGGACAGCGTATCGCTCGGAAACGTTCCGCGATCCAGCAGAAGCACCTTGTATCCTTCCTTGGCCAATAAGTAAGCTAACGTGGAGCCGGCTACTCTTGCCCCAACCACAATGATGTCGTACGCATTGCCCATTAAGCTCTCTCCCTCTTCCGGCGTAGATAGGTTTCAACTCTCCGTTTATCGTATATCTCCGTCACGTAATATGACCAGTTACCGCAGTCATCAAGGCGGTCATGGAATAAAAACGCAAAAAAACTCGACCGGGTCGAGTTTCTTGATTTAATGGCGTTTATGAGTTCATTGCGGGAAAAGCGATACAACGTTAACCGCGCAAGACTTGAAGCCCGGCATGCGGCAGGTCGGATCCAAAGCGGGATTCGTGATCTTGTTCACGTTCTGAATATCTCCCCAGTGCATCGGCACGAACACGGTATCCTCCCGAATGTCGGCCCGATATCGGCTGCGGACGACGATATCTCCCCTTCTCGATTGCAACCGAACCAAGGAGGCGTCTTTAATCCCTTGCTTCCGGGCCGTGCGGGGATGAATTTCCATATAGGATTCGAAATCCCTTGCGGCGAGGGAATGGCTTCTGCGCGTCTGCACGCCCGTTAAATAATGAGTCAGCGCGCGCCCCGTCGTCAGAATGAGCGGATATTGCTCGTCCGTCGGTTCATCCGGCAAATGATTATCCACGCTTACGATTTCCGCCTTGCCGCCCGGATGCGCGAATTCGGCCTCGAATATGCGCCCCGTACTCTTATGCGCCGCAGACGGACAAGGCCAGTAGACGCCTTCTTCTTCGCGAAGCCGATCGTAGGTAATGCCGTAATAATCGGCAATGCCGCCTTTGCTTGCTAAGCGCAGTTCGTTAAAGATCGACTCCGCGGAACGGAAGCCGAAGTATTCCCCTTTCCCCAACCCTTCCGCGATGTCGCATAGAATTTGCCAATCATGTTTAGCTTCCCCTGGCACCGGACGATTAGCTTCCCGCAATAGAACGCGGCCTTCCATATTCGTCAGCGTTCCTTCATTCTCGATGTACGCGGAGACGGGAAGAATAAGATCGGCCAACTGCGCCGTTTCCGATAGGAACATATCCGCGACGACGAGATAATCCAGCTTCTTCAACCCTTCTTCCACGAAGTTAGCGTTCGGGTTGGACACGATAGGGTTGGATCCCATTATGATCAGCGCGCGAATCTCTTCGGCGTGAACCTTCTCCATCATCTCGTACGCAGAGACGCCCTTCCCGGGCAAAGTACTCGGATCGATCCCCCACACTCCGGCCACGTAGGCCCGATGTTCCGGATTGTCGATCATTCGATAACCCGGCAGTTGATCGGCTTTCTGCCCATGTTCTCTGCCGCCTTGCCCGTTGCCTTGGCCCGTTACCGCCCCGTAACCCGATCCGGGCTTGCCGATCTTGCCGGTCATCAGCACGAGATTCAAGAAGCTTCTTACCGCCATATAGCCGTCCGTCTGCTGCTCGACCCCACGTGCCGTGAATACCATTCCGGTTGCCGCCTTACCATACGCAATGGCAGCTTTGCGGATGTCTTCGACGGATACGCCCGTTAATTCCGCAATCTCGTTAAGATCCAATTGCTGCAAGTGGGATTTCAGCTTCTCGAACCCTGCCGTGCGATCGGACAGAAACTCCTTATCCAGCAACCCTTCCTCGAGCAGAACTTTCTGCAAGCCGTTCGCAAGCGCGGCGTCCATTCCCGGCATGACCTTCAAATGCAAATCGGCGATCGCCGTCGTTCCCGTCTCCCGAGGATCGATGACGATGACGTACGCCCCGTTCTCCTTCGCCCTGGTGAAATACGGCATCAACGTAGGCTGGCATTCCGCGATATTCGTTCCGGCGAGGATGATGCATTTGGCCAGAGGAATGTCGGACAGCGGATTCGTCAAGCCGCGGTCCATGCCGAACGTTTTGTTGCCCGCGGAAGCGGCCGCGGACATGCAAAATCGGCCGTTGTAATCGATATATTTGGTTTGCAAGGCAACCCTTGCAAATTTACCGAGCAAGTAAGCCGTCTCGTTCGTTAAAGATCCGCCTCCGTAAACTCCGATCGAATCGTAGCTGTAACGGTTGCGAAGCTCCGTGAATTTATGAATGATCCGCCGGTAGGCTTCTTCCCAGGAGATTTGCACGAACTGTCCGTCTACCTTCGCCATCGGATGCAGAATGCGCTCGGCGGTCAAAGCATGCTGATAAGCGTTCATGCCTTTGATGCACAGGCGGCCTTCCGATGCGGCGTTCGGCTTCGGGATAACCGTATAGCTTACTTGCGCGCGATTCCTTTCCTCGACTACTTGCATTTTGCACTGAACGCTGCAGAATGGACACTGCGTATCGAATACCGACGTCCCTTGCGGCTCAAGCGCTTTAACGTTGCTCTCCATTTAATTCACCCGCCCCCAGGCAGCCGCCGGCCGCCGTTGTATTGATCTGGATAAGCTGATTTCCCTGTCCGAATCCAATCGCTCCATGAATCCGGCGCGTTCCGCCCGGTTGAACAATCTTTCCCTCAGCGCCACGAGCCCTGCCCGATCAATCCAATCCCATGTCGTTTCGCCGTAATAGGCTAGTTCGCGGTAGGCTTGCAGGAACGCCGCCGCCAGTTCCAGCGCCGCCCGGTCCATCGTCTCGATACTGAGCAGCTGTGCCTGACGAAGCGATCGTCCCGCGTTGCCTCCGACGTAGATTTCCCAGCCCCCGGGAACTCCGACGATGCCGATGTCCTTGGCAAGCGTCCCCGCGCGATGCAACGGGCTCCCGGATACGGCGATCGTTAACGGAGCAGGCATCTGCAAGCCTTCTAACCGCCGTTCCAGAGCGATCGCCATGCCGATCGAATCCCGCAAAGCGAGCGGATCGTATTTCATTCCTTCGCAAGAGGTTACCGTCACGGGATGCCCGTAGCTTGCCAAAGCTACGGGCATGGCCAGTTCCGATACCGCTTCCGCCAGCTTGTCATCGGAAATCCCGAACAGCTCAAGCCGGTCATGCCCGAGCTTCGCTTGCGGAACTTCGTATTTATCCATAACGCTCGCGATCTGCCGCAATTGCGCTGCCTTGGCCAGCCCCCCATGCAATCGGGGTACGATGGAATACGTTCCATCGGCGAACGGCGCAACCGCAAATTGATCGGAATCGCCGTTCAAAGCGCCCAAATAGTAGCTCATTACAGGACGGCACGCAGAGCAGCCCGCTTCCTCCTTCCACCCAAGCAGTCTACGCGCTTCTTCAGCCGTGCCGAACCGTTGCCGTCCGATAGCTTCCTTCAGCTCGTCGTGACTGTAGTCCGCGCACGCGCAAATCGTCTTCTTCTCTACCTCGCCTTCCTCGCCGCTCGCTAACGTTACCCGAAGAATAGCGGACACGAGAGGTTTACAACCGCCGCAGGAGCTGGATGCCCTCGTGCATTCCCTGACTTCCTCGAAGGTTTCGAGCTTGTCGCCGCGAATCGCCGACACGATCGCCCCTTTCGTTACGCCGTTGCAGGAACACACCGTTTCCTTGTCGGACATGGCGCATATCGCTTCATCCTCCGCATCCGCCCCGCCTCCTGCTTGTTGATCCAATACCGAGACGTCCGCGCCCTGCTTGATATATCCGAGAAGCTTGTTGCCTTCGCTGCTGTCTCCGAACAATACCGCGCCAACGACGCGATTGTCCCGGACGGTTACCTTCTTATACTTGTTGCGAATGCCGTCGTGTATTTTGAACGTAGCTTCCACTTCGGAATCCCGGATCTCGCCTGCAGAGAACACTTCCACTCCGGACACTTTTAGCTGCGAATACAGAATGGAGCCCTGATAACCCTCCGTCTCGGTTCCGCAGATCGTTTTCGCGAGCACTTTCCCTTGCTCATAGAGAGGCGCAACCAATCCGTATACCATCCCGCGGTGCTCCGCGCATTCTCCGACAGCATAGACGTTGGGGATATTCGTTTCCATTCGGTCATTGACGACGATCGCCCGGTTAACTTCAATGCCGCTTTCCGCAGCCAGCTTAATATTCGGCCGAACGCCGACGGCAATGACGATCAGATCCGCCAGCGCCTTCGTACCGTCTTTGAACTGCAAGCCTTCCACTCTTTTTTTGCCTAAAATTTTCTCCGTGTGCTTGCCCAGCAGGAATTTCATCCCTTGCTTCTCCAGATCCTTCTTGAGCATCTCCGCCGCGTCCGCATCCAATTGCCGTTCCATGATGTGGTGGTAGATGTGCACGACGTCGACTTCCATTCCGAGATTAAGCAACCCCCGCGCAGCCTCGATCCCGAGCAGCCCGCCGCCGATGACGATAGCTTTCTTATATTTACGCGATGCTTCCAGCATCGTATTGCAATCGTTAATATCGCGGAACGCGGTCACTCCCGGCAAGTCCGCCCCCGGCAACGGAAGCATGAAAGGCAAAGAACCGGTAGCCAGAATAAGCTTATCGTACCGCGCGGTTACCCCCTTGCTGCTAGTAACGACGCGTTCGCCCGTATGGATCTGAACGACCGGATCGCCCGTGTAGAGCGTAATTCCATTGTCTTTGTACCACTGCCAATCATTGATCGTTATATCTTTAATCTGCGTATCGCCCTGCAGCACCTTGGAAAGCATGATTCGGTTATAGTTCGGATGAGGTTCGCCGCCGAAAATCGTAATTTCGAAAGCATCCGGCTCCTGCTTAATAATCTCCTCGATACACCTGACTCCAGCCATCCCGTTGCCGATCAGCACCAGTTTTTGTTTTCCCATAAGCCTACGCCCTCCCCGGATCCATTCCCGCTTCCCTCGAAACTAAGTTCTCCCTGCGCCGACCGCTTCTAGCTCGTTACGGCCATCCGCTTAGATGCCTGCATCGCACGCGTAACCCGATTGCCCCATAAGCAGACTCCCGCGAAAATAGCCATGAACACGAACCCTAAGGCAAAACCGCCCGTCTGCTGCTGAACGATTCCCAAGACGATCGGAGGAAAAAATCCGCCGACGCCCCCGGCAGCGCCTACGATTCCCGTAACCGCGCCCGTATTCCCGGTAGAAACCTCGGGAACCATTTTGAACACGGCACCGTTCCCTATACCCAATAACCCCCCGAGAAACAAGCACACGATCATGAAGGGCACGTCATGATGAACGGAAACCGCGATCAGCAGCGCCGCGACCGCAATTCCCGCAAAAACGGCGTCCAATACTTTCTGCGATCCGATTTTGTCCGCCAAATAGCCGCCGAGCGGTCGAATCAAAGTCGCCAGAAGCACGAATGCGGCCGTCTGAATGCCCGCATCCTCCGTGCTTCTATCGAACAGCTCTTTCAGCAAAGTCGGTAAGTAGACGCTAAAGGCCACAAAGCCCCCGAAGGTTAGAAAATAGAACAAGGATAAATACCGGGTCGGCTTCTCCTTGACTACGGACATCGCTTGTTTGAAGGTTTTGGCTTGGCTGGGCTTCGGCAATTCCGATGTTCCGAACCAGAATACGAGGGCCGTAACGACGATCATGCAAGCCATGCTCCAGAACACCCATTGATAGCCGAACTTACCGTATATAACGGGCATCAGATAGCTGGAAGCGGCCGTTCCGAGATTGCCGAGTCCCGCGAGACCTAACACGAAACCCTGTTTGTCCGCGGAAAACCACCTGGAAACATAGGTTAAGGATATCGCGAACGTTGTACCGGCCATCCCGATGAATAAAGCGCATAGCAGCAAAAGAGGATAGCTTTTGACCCATCCCGCCGCCAGAAGAGGAAGCACCAGAAACAGCATCGTTCCTACGAACATTTTTCTGCCGCCTAAGCGGTCTGTATATATTCCCATTGGGATTCGCATTATCGATCCGAGCAAGACGGGGGTTGCTATCAACACGCTCTTCTGAAGCGTCGACAGATGAAGCATTTCTTGGATGCTTCCTGCAAGAGGCGCGAACAAGCTCCAGATCATAAAGGATGCCGTCATGGCGAGGGTGGAAAAGACGAGTATTTGCGTAGAGGTTGATTTGACCATGTTACAGCTCCTTACGAATCAAAATGAGACAACGAAGTCCTAGCACTGCTTAGAGACTCCGTTGTCTCATTCATTAGCCGATATGCTGGCTATTCGATTCCATAGGAGACTTCTTTGTCTCTCTGGTAACCGTCATACGAACGATTAAGTTAAAGGTACGAAGGTTTCGTTCAGCTTCTTCTCTTCGATGATTTCTTTCCAAGGGTCTTTCATGAGCCCTAACGTCTTATCGATTCGTTCGTTCAAGGCGATCCGATCCTCTGGCTTTTCCAACGCCGCTTTGATCGTATCCAAGCCGAGACGTTCTAGCCACTCGGCAGTCCGTTCGTTATATTTGCCCGTTTCCCGATAATATTGGAGATATGCGCCGGACCATTCAAGAACTTCTTCTTCCGTTTTGACTTTGCAGAGGAGGTCCGTTCCCCGCAGCTTCGTTCCTCCGTTACCTCCGACATGCAACTCCCAGCCGCCGTCGATCGCGATAATGCCGAAATCTTTAATCGTCGCTTCCGCGCAATTCCTCGGGCATCCGGATACGGCCATTTTGACTTTAGCCGGCGTATTCAATCGTTCGAATTTCTTCTCCAGCTTGATCCCCATGCCCATCGCGTCTTGGGTTCCGAACCTGCAGAACGTGGAGCCGACGCAAGTCTTCACGGTGCGGAGGGATTTACCGTACGCGTAACCCGAAGGCATATCCAAATCCGCCCACATCGCCGGCAGGTGCTCCTTCTTGACTCCAAGCAAATCGATTCGTTGCCCGCCGGTCATCTTCACAAGCGGAACTTCGTATTTATCCGCGATTTCCGCGATTTTCATCAAATCCTTAGGCGTCGTCACGCCGCCGTACATCCTAGGCACGACGGAGTACGTGCCGTCCTTCTGGATATTCGCGTGATTGCGCTCGTTAACGAATCTCGACTCTCTCTCGTCCTCATGCTCCTCCGGCCATACCATGCCGAGGTAGTAGTTGACGGCCGGCCGGCACTTGGAGCACCCTTCGGGATTGTTCCATTCCAGAACGTTCATGACTTCCTTGGAGGTCGTCAAATGCAACCTTTTAATGGCCTCGACTACTTCATCGCGTCCCAATGCCGTACAACCGCAAATGCCTTCTTTAACGCTTGTCACGCCGTCAGCGCCAAGCACGTAAGCGAGCACGTCGGCTACGAGCGGCTTACAGCCGCCGCAAGAACCGGAAGCTTTCGTGCACGCCTTGATTTCGTTGACGCTTGTGCAGCCTTTTTCCTTGATCGCTTGCACGATGCCGGCTTTGCTGACCCCGTTGCAGCCGCAGACGATTTCGTCGTCGCTCATCGCCGCTACAAGGTCTACGCCCGACTTCGCGGAACCGCCGGCGCTCGCTCCGAGAAGCACTTCCTTCTCTTTGCCCGTTACGTCCTCTCCGCTGCGGATCATCGCGAACAATCGCGACCCGTCTGCCGTGTCCCCGAACAGTACGGCCCCGATGACCTTGCCGTCCCGGATCACGACTTTCTTATAGACGCCGTCCAGTTCGTCCTGGAGCCGTACGGCGCGCGTATCCGAGCTGTCTTTGAATTGCCCCGCCGAGAATACGTTAACTCCCGACACCTTGAGCTTGGTCGAGACGACCGAGCCTTGGTACCCTTGCGTGTCCACGCCGGCTAGACGTTTCGCAAGGACAGCCCCCTGTTCATACAGAGGAGCGACCAAGCCGTACGAAATCCCGCGATGTTCCGCGCACTCTCCGATGGAGTAAATATTCGGAACGTCCGTTTCCATAAAGTCGTTAGCGACGATTCCGCGATTGCACTCGATCCCGCTGGTCTTGGCCAGCGCGGCATTCGGCCGAATGCCGACCGCCATGACGACCAGATCCGCCGCCTCTTCCGAGCCGTCCGTAAATCGCAAGCCCGTAACGCGCTTCCTGCCGAGAATCGATTCCGTGTTCTTGGAGAGCAGGAACTTCATTCCTTGCCCCTCTAGCTCGCGTTGCAGCATCAAGGACGCCGGTTGGTCCAATTGTCGATCCATTAAATAAGGATGGATATGGACGACGGATACTTCCATGTTGAGGTTAAGCA
Source organism: Cohnella cholangitidis (assembly GCF_014107495.1). Lineage (GTDB taxonomy): Bacteria > Bacillota > Bacilli > Paenibacillales > Paenibacillaceae > Cohnella > Cohnella cholangitidis. Next base: position 3,967,931 of record NZ_CP041969.1, on the reverse strand, counting down.
ATCCGCGAGCCGCTTCCAAGCCAAGCAGCCCTCCTCCGATGACGATCGCTTTTTTATATTTTTTAGCCGTAGCTATCATGGTTTCGCAGTCTTTAATGTCGCGGAAGGCGATCACGCCTTCCTTGTCCGCGCCCGGAAGCGGGAGCATAAACGGCAATGAGCCCGTCGCGATGATCAGCTCGTCGTAAGGAACGCTAATTCCACCGTCCGTGCGGACCAGCTTCCGATCTTTGTCGATATGGGTTACCGTTTGCCCGGTATGCAGCGTAATATGATTTTCCTCGTACCATGACCAATCGTTAATGACGATGTCCTTCATATCGGCATCGCCCGCGAGTACGGAGGATAACAAAATGCGGTTATAGTTAGGATGCGGCTCGCTGCCGAATATCGTAATGTCGTAACGGTTCGGAGCAAGCTTCAGCAATTGTTCGATACAACTAACCCCCGCCATTCCGTTACCTACTAGTACAAGTTTCTTCTTCATGTCAGCAGCCCCCAACCTATTATCTAACACAAATTGTCATGTAATAGGAATTAATATCGTTCTACGACTTAAATTATGTCATAAATTCTAACATAATTCAATAGCTACTTCACCTTAACCCCCTCGTTTTTCAACTGTTTTCATTAAGGATAACGCATCTCAATCCCTGTTTTATCAACGTCTTATTAAATACAGGAAACGTTTTCCCCCTTTCCCCAAATGACGTTAAGCGTTTTCATAAATGCGCGGATTATGTAACTTAATATGACATATATAAAAAAGAAAAAGAGCACCTCTCGCGGTGCTCTTCTACAAATATGTTTGGTTATCCGATTGATACGCCTTTACGAGAGGATTTCTGATCCCGGCTTGTATTCACTAGCTGCGGCAGCATCTTCATGCCGCTCTTCATCGGCTGGTGGCAGAGCCCGCAGGTGGGCGCTGTTTCGAAAGCGAAATTGTCTCTCATCCACCCGTTGCAATCATCACTCGTACAGGACCAGATTGCCGTCATTTCTTCAGGAATTTCTTCGAACACTTTTTTCCGTGAGTACATGGACGAGCCCCCTTTTCCATTAGCATAACCAAAAAAAATGCCCTTAACTAACCGTTAAGGGCATTTTTACACTGGATTTACAGTTTAACAACGTTCTCCGCTTGTGGTCCGCGGTTGCCTTGTACCACGTTGAATTGAACGCGTTGTCCTTCGTCCAAAGTTTTGAAGCCTTCACCCGTGATCGCGCTGAAGTGCACGAATACGTCGTTACCGCCTTCAACCTCGATGAAACCGAAGCCTTTGTCTGCATTGAACCATTTCACTGTACCTGTTTGCATTTAAATTCACCTCCAACTTCTATTGCCTCATGAACTTTTTTATTCATACGAATAAAAAATCCACAACATGGCTAGGGTTTAATTCAAAATTATAACCCTTTCCATTTTGTGAATCCAGGTCACGATTTCGATAGTTTTTACTATAACAGGTTCCCTAATAAAAAGCAAACTTAATTATCACCTTACGTAATCATTCGCACAACCCCTTTTTCCCTGGAACGATAACCAGCAACACTCCGACTTCAAGCGTTGCTGGTATAGGTTGCCCTTCTAATAGCGGAATATACGTTTCTTACCTTCCGAGATTAACCGCTTGAGCAACGGTTGCCCAGTCTCCTATAGGAATAACGGTATACTCCTTGTCCGCTTGCAATTGACCGCCGTTAAGAACATCGAACATGCCTGCCGCGCCTTTGCGGGACTGGAATTTATATTGCGCAGACAGCTCAGTTCCGTCGTCGGCTTTCAGAGTTACGCTACGTCCGGCGAACAGTTCGTCTTTAGGATCCGCGGCCAGCGTGACTTCAAGCGAAGTCGCGCTTAACGATTTCGCGCTCTTGATAACGAGCGGAGCAGCTTCCCGGGCGACGAATGTCGGATTCTTCAAAACGAACCAATCCGCCGCTACGGTATAGGAAGTCCCCGCTTTTAACGTCTGTCCTGAAGGCAATCGGAATTTCGCCGCTTGACGACCGTCCGTCGCTTGGGTGAACGGCACGTATGCCGCCACGATCGGCTCCCCGCCTTGCGGAGTGATCGTTACGCTGCGATCTCGGAGAGACGAAATAATCTGATAGGTTTGGCCGTTGTAACGATTGTTCTCGTCGAGCGCGAAAGCTTGGGAACCGCGCCCCCCGGCATAAGCTTTGATCACGTTACCGTAATCCGTCACTCCGTCGGTAATCAACGACTCTACCTCGAACGTATCCGACGTAACGGAGCGCACGGAATCCATGCGGATATTCTCTTGGCTCGAAGTGAACGAACCCGCTGCTTTGCCCTTGTAGGAGAACGTATAGGTCGTAGCCGCTTTCTGAGTCGTTACCGGCACGATATAGGTAGAAGTAGAACCGCTTTTCAGGCGGGGCACGTTTACGATCTTCAAGTCGTTATTGAACGTCAGATTCTGTTTGGCCAGATCCAAGTTCGCTTCCTCTTCGGCGATCGGCTTGGACAGGACAAGCTCTACCGCGATTTTGCTAAGCGACTTGACGCTCATCACCTTAACCGGCGCATTAACCAGAGCTTCTTGCGCGGCGACAACGACTCGTGCGATCTCTCCGCGGGTCACGACAGCTAGCGGGGAGTATTGAGGCAACCATGAAGTCACGGTCGCCATATCTATCTTCGTAATACGCGAAACGACAAGCGCAAGCTGCGCTTGCATGACGGGAGCCGTCGGCTTGAACGCCGAGGCCGACGTTCCGTTCATGATGCCGAGTCCGCTGACGACGTTAATATAAGGGGAATGCCAAGCTCCGCTAGGAACGTCCGCGAAAGACTTGGCCGCCGCGTTTCCTAGCTCCAGCTTAAAGGCGAGCTTCACGATCTTCGCCAACTCCGCTCGGCTTGCTTGTTGCTCGGGTTTCAACCCTTGCGTGCCATAACCGTTCAATACGCCTTGCTTAACCAGCTCGTTCATAGCAGCTTCGCTGTTGGCGACAGATGCCGCATTCGTCGTAACCGCTTCGGCCGCGAATGCTTGTCCGGCGACAGTAGCGCCCATTGCCGCGACTAGCGCCAACGCGGGAATTTTTTTATTGATTTTCATGAGGTGAGTCACTCCTTCGTTTATTGTGAATCGTGCTAACAGATTTCATCATAAAGGGTCATTCTAAATTCGCCCTAAACGGGATATTATCCATTTCTTAAATCCATCCAATCATTTGATTAAATCGTTGGCAGCACGCCCCGGCACCACCGCCTAACGCAAATAAGGGACCTTCCGACAAGTCGAGTAGACTTATTCGAAAGATCCCTTGCGCGACGACGATTTGACTTTTTTCGGACAATTACACCGTAAAACGGTACCCCGCTCCCCACACCGTCTCGATATATTGCGGATCGGACGGGTCGGCCTCTATCTTCTCCCTCAGCTTGCGGATATGGACGGTAACCGTCGAGAGATCCCCCGCCGCGTCGAACCCCCATAGCTGCTCGAACAGATGCTCCTTGCTGAACACCCGGTTAGGATGATCGGCGAGAAAAGTAAGCAAATCGAATTCCTTGGCCGTAACCGTAATCTCCTTGTCGTTGACGAATACGCGATGCGCGGCACGGTCTATTTTCAACCCGCGGATGTTGATTTCGTTCAATTGCGCAACCGGGTCGCCCCGCAGGCGGTCGTAACGGGATAAGTGCGCCTTCACCCGGGCTACCATCTCGCCGGGACTGAACGGCTTGATCATGTAATCGTCCGCCCCTAGCCCGAGAGCGCGAATCTTGTCCAACTCTTCTTTTTTGGCGGAGATGAAGATTATAGGGATGTCTATCTTCGAACGAATCGTTCGGCATACCTCGAAACCGTCGGCTTTGGGCAGCATGACGTCGAGCAGTATCAAATCGTACTGGCCGGTTAGCGACTGCCTGATCCCCGCATCCCCTTCCGCGACGATATCCGCCGCGAACCCGCTGATCTCGAGATAATCCCGCTGAAGTTGGGCAATGCTCGGTTCGTCTTCTATGATTAATATTTTTTTCAACTATCCATCTCTCCTTCCATCCGCTTCAACGTGAACGAGATGGTCGTCCCCTCGCCTTCCCGGCTCGTTGCCCGAATGTTGCCGCCATGCTCGTGAATGATTTGTTTGACAATGGCAAGCCCTAGTCCGCTTCCGCCCGTCTGCAAGCTCCTCGATTGCTCCGCCCGATAGAACCGCTCGAAAATATGCGGAACCGCTTCCGCTTCGATTCCCGGACCGTTATCCTCTACCTCGACGAGGATTTCATCGCGCTTCCGGGCGGACATTGAGATCAGAATTTCCTTGTGCGGTTTGTCCATATACTTCACGCTGTTGTCGGTAATATTGAACATCGCCCGCTTCAGCTTATCCCGGTCGACTTTGGCATACAACGGACCGTCATGCGGAGGGAGGTATCGAATGGAAATTCCCCTCTCGGCCAGATCCATCTCCAGCTCCTCGACCAAATCCTCCATGTATCGCCCGATATTCACCTTTTCGAAGTTAAACGGAACTTTCCCCAGATCAAGCTTAGAGAACAAAAACAACTCGTCGATCAATCGATCCATCGCGACGGCTTTGGAATAGATCGTCGACAAATAAACGTCCAGCTTGTCCGGCGTATTAGCCACGCCGTCCCGAATCCCTTCCACATAGCCTTTAATCGTGGTGATCGGCGTTTTCAAGTCATGCGAAATATTCGACAGCAATTCTTTGCGATTCTCCTCGTACTGAAGCTGCAGCCCGACCGACTGTTCCAGCCTCCGCCGCATTTCCTCGAACGAGTGAAACAATTGCCCGATTTCGTCCCGAGAGCCTTTTCGGACCTCGAACGCCAGATCTCCTTCGCGTATTTGATCCGTTGCCCGCTTCAGTTCCTTAAGAGGATTCACGATGCTGCGCGAGACGTAATAATTGAGCAGACCGTTAACGAGCAACGGCAATATCAAGAGCAATGCGATCATGGCCGGGAACCATTCGCTCGTCATCTCCCCGTAAGGGCTGACCTGCTTAACAATGTAGATGCTTCCCGGGGTTTGGTTAGGAAATAAAAAATCGAATTTCACGTAAGTGAAAAACCGATCGTCAGCGGACCACGTCCCCCGAACGTTAATGTTGACCATCTCGTATGCCGGCAGTTCAACTTCCGTTGCGATCATCCCGAGCGCCGGCGTCGCGTATAGGATACGATCGCCCTCCCTTACGATAAGGCCGGACTGCACCGAAGGCAACCGGACGTCCAGGCCGGACAACAATTCCGTGTCGTGCAGGCGGTCCGGGGTTTTCTTGGCTAAGTATCGCACTTCGTCGAACGCGTTTTGCTCCTCGATGGATATCGGTTTAAGCGCGTATTGCTTATCGAAAAGATTGCGGACCCCGGTCCAATCTCCCGTTATGGCTATCGCTACCGTTAGTAACAACGCCAATATCGACAGCACGGATACTAGCATCATAACCGTGTAAGAAAGCAGCATTCGCCTCCGGATCGGCATCGGCACTCCCCGTTTCCATAAGTATAAAATGAGAGTTCAAAAAGTCGGGTTTTCGGCACCCTTCGCAAAGACGACTTTTCGAACCCCCTTTCGAAAGGCGGCACTCCTTCACAGGATGCCCTCCGATCCTATACTATAGGACAGAAATTAATCGCATCTAAATCGGTTATTAAATTTTTATTAATTGGGGGCAGGGTTGGAGGGGATGCGAGGCGGTTTGCGCAGGGAATTGAGGCTGTAGTCTGCTGAACCAATGAAGAAAGAGACGAGCGATCCGTCGATCGCCCGCCTCTCCGCCCTATTTATTCTAACGCCGACGAATCCGATTGACGTTCTCCTCATGGCCGGTCGAGGGATCGTATACCTTCGTCTTGGCGACCGGCGTTTCCGCCAGCACTTTACCGCCGCGGACGGCCAATTTGACCGCGGCTTGCGTCCGCACGCATTCGAACGCATCGGGCGCATCCATCAGAATAAGATTAGCCGGACGACCAACGTCAATCCCGTATTCCTCCGATCCCAAACCCAAAGTCTTAGCCGCATTGACCGTAATCAAGTCAAGAGATCGCAGAATATCCTCGTATCCGAGCATGTGGCACGCATGCAAGCCCATATGGAGCACGGGCAACATACCGGCCGTTCCGAGAGAGTAGAACGCATCGAGGAAATTATCGTGCCCGAGGCTAACGTTGATTCCCGCTTCGAGCAACGGTTTAATACGCGTAATTCCGCGGCGAACCGGGAAGGAATCGAACCGCCCTTGCAAGCTGATATTGGACAACGGATTGGCGACGATGTGTATGCCGGATCGCTGCAGCACTCCGAACAACTTAGCCGCGTAAGCATTATTGTAAGAGTGCATCGCCGTCACATGACTTGCCGTCGTCCGGTTGCCATCCCCCGGAAATAAGCTTCCGCGGCTACGACCTCGACGAATCTCGCATGCTCGTCATCCGTCTCGTCGCAGTGAATATCGACGAAGCGGCCATAACGCTCCGCAATATCGAAAGCAGCTTTAACCGACTCGACGCCAAGCTCCCTGGTCATCTCGAAATGGGGAATGCCCCCGATTCCGTCAGCCCCCAACTTCGCCGCCTCTTCCATGAGCTCCAAGGAACGGGTACTGCCCATCAAGCCCATCTGCGGAAAAGCGACGACCTGGATGTCCACCCAGCCTTTCATCTCGTCGCGAAGCTCCAGCATCGCTTCAAGGGAAGTCAGCTTCGGACCGGATACGTCGGCATGGACGCGCACATATTGAATCCCTTGCGCGGCTTGCCACTTAATCGTCCGAACGGCTCTGCTCTTGTAATCCTCTCGCGTAGCCGAAGCTTGGCGTTCGCCGTTGAGCTCGATGGCATCGAACAACGTTCCGCTCCGATTCCAACGAGGTTCCCCGGCCGTAAGCGCCGAATCATAGTGCAGATGGGAGTCAATGAACGGCGGCAGGACGAGCCCGCCTTCCGCGTCGACGAGAGCCATCCCTGAACCGTCCGCGTCGGACATCTCCTCCATCCTCCCGATCGCGGCGATCTTACCGTCCCGCAACCGAATGAAGCATAACCCCTCTCTATCGCGAAGAACAGCATTTACGATGATCATTTGTTCAAGCCCCCTTCGAATCGCCGGCCCGCGACCGGCTTGCCGCCGACGATAACCCATTCGCGCGGCGGAGCGGATGCCATCGCATGCTCTAGATTCATGGCGTCGACGAGGACGAAATCCGCGGAATCTCCGACTTTCGGCGAGAGCTGCTTATCGGTTCCGTACCGGTAAGCCCCGAGCAACTGTTCGTCTTCGACCCAGTAACACTTCTCCGCCAATCTGCCAAGACGCTCCAGCATATCCCCGCTCCCGAACGGAGACCACGCGTCCAGCACATTGTCCGTACCTACGCGAACATCCACGCCCATGGACGACAATTGCGGCACGTTAAGCATCTGCCGATCGATCGGCACGCTCGTAATGACAGATACGCCTTGTTCCCTAAGCTTATGGCCGATATCAGCCGATTCCGCTTCGGTAATCTGCCCCAGACCCCAAGCATGGCTAACCGCCACCCGGCCTTGCAGTCCGGTTTGCCCGGCATATTCCGCCATTCGCTCGATCGTATACACGCCGAGATGACCCGGATCGTGGAGATGGATATCGACGCCCGCGTTGAATTCCGTCGCCAATCCGAACACCTGCTCCAAACAAGGTTCGATGCCGCGATCCAAGCCACCCGGATCTACCGCTCCTACCAGATCGGCTCCGCTCTGCATCGCTTCCCGCATGACGCCGTAAGAACGCGAACGAAGCAGCCCTTGCTGCGGGAACGCCACGATCTCGATATCCATGAGGCCGCGATACTCTTCCCGTACTTTAAGAACCGCCTCCAGATGCTTTAACCCGAGCTCGGGATCGACGTCCACATGCGTTCTGATGCGCGTTGTCCCGTGGCTTAGCATGAGGTTCAGCAAAATGCGAGCCCGCTCCTCTACGGTGCCGCTCAAGGAAGCCAGCAGTTCCTTCTCCCTATGCAATTGATTAGGAAGCGTGTCGATCCTCTTGCGCGACCGCCAACGCTCTCCGATAAAATGCTTATCCAAATGGCAGTGCATATCGGCCAACGTAGGCATATACAGCAAACCCGCCGCATCCCATTCGCCTTCCCCGATCTCCGGAGTCCGATCCCCGCGATCAAATTCAACACGAGTGAATTTGCCCCCATCAATCTCCAACTCGTACAGATCGGAATCGATACGCACTCTCCTGAATTTCTCGATCAACTTTTCCAACCTCCTATTTGCGACCCCGAGTCCCTTACGCGCGCTGATCCCTTACGGATGTAAGCCCCAGGGGTTTTAAACAAATACAAGTGTATCACAATTACCGCCAGAAAGCTGACCCCTATGAGTGCGTTGAAATGGCCGAACACCGTATTCCAGCACCGGAATGGCCTTTTCCAACGTTTCCCCATAATCTCGCTTCCGTTGATCGTTAACTCGCCTAAACGCAAAAAAAAAGAGCGAGGATGAACTCTCGCTCTCGCTTTTTTATCCGCCGGACACCAGTTGCATGACGGCCAGCCGGTCTCCGGGATGAAGAGGGACATCCAAGCTTTCCAGCCAATCGATATTCTCATTGTTGTAGCATAACAGCACGTGTTTCCTGACCTTGCCGCTCTCGTCGTACAGGTGCCGTTTCAACAGGGGATAATCGTCTACCAACCGATCAAGCGCGCCCTGTAGAGTATCGGCTTCCAGAGAAAACTTCGCGCGCCCTCCCGTACAATCCGCAAGCAAGCCCGGCACGACGACTTCAACCCTCATCCTCCGCCTCCACGATCCACGGTTTCACCGATAAGATTCGCGATAGTTGACCGGGAAGCCTCTGCCAGCTCTCTCCTCGATCCAAGGAGCAGAACAGCTCGCCGGACGTCGTACCGAAATAAATGCCATAAGGCTCCAGCGAGTCCACCGACATAGCGTCCCTTAATACGCTGACGTGTCGCTTCTCCTCAGGGAGCACGTCGCCGATCGGCAGCCATTGGGGCTCGTCCCTATGCCTGCGGTAGACAAGAAGCCTGCCGTCTCTCATCGACCTCTGCTCCGAGCTTTCCAGCGGAATAATGAACAGATCCCCGGTAGGCGATACGCAGAACGGAAATCCGAACGGCTCATCCCCCTCTTTTAATACCAACCCTTCTTCATAGGGCGTCCAGTTATCCCCGCCGTCCTCCGATTTGAATACGCCGCAATGCTCCTGCATGTATAGAACATCCGAGCATTCCGGATCGATAGCCATTTTATGAATGCAATACCCGACCTCGTCGTAGGGTTGTCCCGTAGGAACGCGAGCAAGGCCGGCGTTGCGGGCTTGCCAAGTTTGCCCTCCGTCCTCCGATCGGAATACGCCTACGGCCGACATGGCGACCCATATTCTCTCCGGGCGATTCGGGTCGACGATGATCGTGTGCAGACACATGCCGCCCGCTCCGGGAAACCAACCCGGACGCGTCGGATGGCTCGTTAGCCCGCTTAGCTCCTGCCAAGTGATTCCACGGTCGCGGCTGATGAATAGACCGGCCTCTTCTACTCCCGCGTACAAGATATCCGGTTGCGATGAAGCGCCTTGAACAAGCTGCCATATCCGATTCAACTTAAAGCCGCTCTCCTCCGAATAACGCGGACCCTCCTCGATCTGAGTCCAAGTCTCTCCCGTATCGTAACTCACTCGTATGGACGGACCGTAAACCGCGTGGGAGGTTCCCGCGAATATCGCATTCCCGTTACGGCTATCTCCAAGTACGCTATAAACCTCCCAACCGTTCAAGTACGGTCCGCTAAGCTTCCAATCCTTTCTTTGCTCGTTCGAGGAATAGACGAATAAGCCTTTGTTCGTTCCGACTAGCAGATTCACTCTTTTAGCCAAGCGATTTCCTCCCTTTACCTACTTGATGTACAAACATTCGTTCTATAGGTAAGGATTTCCTTTTTTCGAAACGGATATTTCCGCATATTATTTTACGGTATACTGGTTTAAGGAATGGAGCGTGTAGCGAATGTCGGCAACAACCACGAAATTTACGATTGCTCGGTCGGTCTGTCCTTTCGACTGTCCGGATACTTGCAGCTTAAACGTGAAAATGGATCAAGACGTCATCGTTTCGATTGACGGAAATCCCGACCATCCGGTCACGCAAGGCGCGATATGCAACAAAGTCCGGCACCTCAACGAACGCGTCTATCATCCCGATAGGCTAATGTATCCGATGCGAAGAGTCGGGCCTAAAGGGACCATGGACTTCGAGAGAATCAGTTGGGAGGAAGCTTACGAGGAGATTGTCCGCCGGTTGCGCAACGCGATAGCGAACAAGGGGGCGGAGACGATTCTGCCTTACAGCTTCTATGGAAACATGGGCATCCTCAACGCCGAGGGCATGGATCGCCGTTTCTTCCATCGCCTCGGAGCGAGCCAGTTGGAACGCACGATCTGCAACGCGGCCGGATCGGCAGGTTATCGTTATACGATGGGCGCCTCGGCGGGAATAGATCCCGAGGATACGATTCATTCGAAGTACGCGCTCGTCTGGGGTTGCAATCTGGTCTCGACTAACATGCATCAGGTCATGTATCTGAACGAAGCCCGCAAGCGCGGCGCCAAAATCGTTCATATCGACGTCCATCGGAATAGAACCTCCGCGTGGGCCGACGAGTTCATCCCGATTATCCCGGGCACTGACACGGCTTTGGCATTAGGGATCATGCATGTGCTTATCCGGGAGAAGCTGACGAACGCGGAGTTTATCGGGAAGTACACGAAGGGGTACGAGGAGCTCGCCGCTCAAGCTGCGCTATACCCTCCGGAGCGCGTAGCGGAAATTACGGGCATTCCGGCTGACGTTATCGTCAGACTGGCCTGCGAGTACGGCAATGCGTCTCCTTCGTTCATTCGGATCGGCAACGGTTTGCAGCATCACGACAATGGCGGCATGGCCATCCGTACGATTGCTTGTTTACCCGCTTTGACCGGACAATGGGGTATTCCGGGCGGCGGCGCGATCAAAGGAAACAGCCATTATTCCGCGGTGAACGCCTATAAGTTAGAGCGCCCCGACTTGATGCCGGATCGAAACGTCCGTTCCGTCAACATGAACCGGCTCGGGGAAGCGTTATTGGAAGCCGATCCCGCCATTGATTTTCTATTCGTGTACAACAGCAATCCCGCCGTCGTCGCGCCGGATCAGAACCAAGTTCGCCGGGGCATGATGCGCGATAACCTGTTTACCGTCGTTCACGATTTGTTCTTAACCGACACTTGCCTTTATGCGGATTTGGTACTGCCGGCAACGAGCCACTTCGAGAATCTTGATCTATTCTCCTCCTACTGGCATTTATACGTTCAATTGCACGAGCCGATTATCGAACCGATGGGAGAATGCAAATCCAACTTCACTCTGTTCAAGGAGCTCGGCTTGCGAATGGGCTTCGAACCGGAAGCGTTCGACTTGACCGAAGAGCAGATGATCCGGCAAGCATTGGACCGCAACACGCCATACTTGAACGGACTCACTTACGAGGAACTCGCGCGGAACGGCTGGGCGAAAATGAAGCTGGAAAGCTCTACGACGTTCCCGGAGAAAATTCCTACGCCTTCCGGCAAGTTCGAGCTGTATTCGGAGGCGATGCTGAGGGCCGGACTCCCTCCCGTACCCGAATATACGCCGATTAAGGAGCCTGGGGAACTGCCCTTCCTGCTCGTGACCGGTCCTAACCACAGTTACATCAATTCAACCTTCGGCAATCAGGACCGACTAAAGCGGTTGGAGAAGCAGCCGACCGCAGATATGAACGCCGAGGACGCCTCGGCCCGGGGACTTCGGCAGGGAGATCGGGTGCGACTATGGAACGACCGAGGCGAATGCCGGATTACGGTCAAAGTCGCGAACAACGTGCTGCCCGGCGTACTCGTATGCCAAGGCTTATGGTGGGAGCACGGCAACGAGGGCGTTCAAGCCGTCAACTCGCTGACCTCGCAGCGATTAGCCGACATGGGCGGCGGCGCCACCTTCTTCTCTACTCGAGTCGACATCGAGAAAATATGATGAAAAAGGCCAGGAGAAGAATCCTTCTCCCGGCCTTTTGACTTTATAGCTACATTTTTACGCCGGAACGAGCACCGAATGCTGGGTAACCGTATGAAGATCCCGCCAAATTCGGTTGATCAGGTTATCCTCCATCAAGACAGCCATCCCCAGCAGCGGAAAAATCGCATGCGCATATGCTAATGTACTTCTAGCCAAACCTTGGCTAACCTCTCTAACCTCGCGCTGCTGCTCCTCCGTCATAAAGCCCACGCTAACGAAAAGCTCCCATGTACGCTCGACCGTTCCATAGAATCGTCCGGCAACGGATTCCAGCTCTTGCTCTTGTTCATCTAGCGCACGAAGCAATCCGCCCAGACGCTCGGGACGGGAATGCGACCATTCCTCCCGCTTCGCATCGGCGAATGCGCGAGCCTCCTCCAACAAATGCCTGCATATCCCGAGACTGACCGCGGCGAAAGACGTTTGGGCGAACGGCATGAACGGGTACTTGAAAATCGGATCGTCAAAATTAGGAGCGCTCATGATATCGAAAGTACGTTCCGCCGGAACGAACGCGTTATCCACCGCAATGGAATGGCTCTCCGTCGCTTTCAATCCGAAGGAATTCCAATCGCGAATCACGTTCACTTGATCGGGCAAGAACGCGAAGGAGCGAATCTCCGCCTCTTCGCCAGACTCCCCTTCAATGCGGCAATTAGCGGTGAACACGCTCGCGTAAGTCGATCCGCTGCAATATTTCCATTGCCCGCTCACGACGTAGCCTCCTTCCACTCTTCGCGCGATTCCGTTGGCATGGCCGCTGCCCGCGACGACCGCGTTCGCGCCGCTAAACAGCGCTTTGGCTTGATCCGGCGGCAATGTCGCCGAGAAGAATCCTCCGCCTGAGCCGATCGTAACCAGCCATCCGAAGCTTCCCTCGATCCGCGACGCCTGTTCGAACACGCGCAACGCTTCCGGTAAGGGGAGCATCAAACCGTTCAAGTCTTTGGGAACGAATAGTTTGAATAGCTTAGCTTCATAAATAAAGTCCAATATGCGCGGGGTCAATCGCCCCGCATGATCGCCATGATCGGCGTTCTCGCGTATTTCGCGTACGATAGCTTCTGGGAATGTCATCATGTTGTTATCCTCGTTTCTGTCGGTCCGCCGATCTTCCGCTCACAACGGATTGACCTGGACGGCCGCTTGTTTGCCGCTGACTTGAATTCCGGTTTGTTTGGTGCCGCTTGCGGCCAGATCCTTCAGCAATCGTTCCAACAATTCCTTCGCTTTAGGACCTTCCTTGCCTTGTATTTTGACGACCAGCTGAACCGCGTTGCCCGAAGCGAGCAATTTCTCGGCTTGCCGGCATTTCGTGTCGTAATCGTGGTCTTCGATATTCGCCGTAAGCCGGATCTCCTTTACCTTCAAAGGCTGATCCTTCTTGCGCTCGTCCTGCTTTTGCTTTGCCGCCTCTTGCTTGGCCGCTCCTCGCGCGACTAACTTGCAAGGAGGGGGGCTGCTGAACAACGACGTGCACGCCAAATCCACCTTAAGCTTGCGAGCCATAGCCAACGCCTCGTCCCGCGAGACAATGCCCAAATCCTCTCCGTTAACTCCCGTCAACAGCACCTCTGACGCTTTTATTTTCTCGTTCAGAATCATCATGCAGCCTCCAACTCCGTCCTATGCTCTCCGGCAATCCTTATCGAACATCCGTAATGTCCACCTATGGCCACGCCATACCGGCCGCTAACGCCGCGCCGAGCACGGCAACCACGTAGAAGGCAAACACGGCATCCCGATAAGAGTAGCCAATGATATAATAATAAGTTCTCTTAGCTTCCCCGGCAAACCGCTTCGCTTCCATCGCCACGGCGATCCGGTGAACGCGCCTGATGCTCTGGGCCAGAAGCCATTAAAAAAAGCCTGCCCTTAAAGGGCAGGCTAGCGCACGGCATCATAAAGCATGCTCGACAATAACGTCTCTACGCTGGCATTACCCAGATCAGATCGACGGTCAGCGGCACGAGGCCGCAATCTCAGCCCGACTTCATCAAGCACCCGTTTATTGCGATTCAACTTCTTATAACTTATATCAACAGTAAACTTTCGGCAATACGAATATTACTTTGAACCTCCGTCTTGTATCAACTTCAACATTTACTTACTTTAGTTGAGAAGCAATAATTATTATAGTAAACTATAGATATTGAGGGAGGCGAATGACAATGGCCGATTCGGCAATGAATATGGAAATTGGAATCAGTACGTTTTTGGAAGCGACGCAAGATCCGGTGACGGGCAAAGCCTATAACCATGCCCAGCGGATTCGCGATGCTGTAGAGGAAATCGTGCTCGCGGATCAGGTGGGACTTGACGTGTATGGTATCGGGGAGCACCATCGAGCCGATTACGCCGCGTCTTCGCCAGCCGTCATTCTAGCGGCCGCGGCAAGCATGACCAAGCGGATCAGGCTTACGAGCGCGGTTACCGTGCTGTCCTCGGACGATCCGGTTCGCGTCTATCAAGCTTTCTCCACCTTGGACGGCATCTCTAACGGCCGGGCGGAAATCATGGCAGGCCGCGGTTCGTTCATCGAATCGTTTCCTCTGTTCGGATATAGCTTGGACGACTACGATGAGTTGTTCGAAGAAAATCTAGAGCTTCTCCTGGCTATCAGAGCCTCGGAGAAAGTCACCTGGCGCGGCGGTCATCGTCCGGCCATCCAGAACCGCGGGGTGTACCCCCGTTCCGTGCAGAACCCTCTTCCGGTATGGATCGCAAGCGGCGGAAATCCGGAGTCGGCCGTACGCGCGGGAACGCTGGGTCTTCCTATCGCTTTCGCCATCATCGGCGGAATGCCCGAGAGGTTCGCCCCTTTAGTTAATCTCTATAAGGAAGCCGCCGCGCGAGCGGGCCACAACCCGGACGCGTTGCAGATCGCGACTCATTCCCATGGATTCGTAGGAGAGACTACCGAGCAGGCTGCCGACTTATTCTTCCCTTCTACGCAAGCCCAGATGAACGTCATTGGACGCGAGCGGGGCTGGCCGCCTTACGACCGCGGAGCTTTCGACGCCGCGCGCAGCCTTCGGGGCGCCCTCTATGTCGGAGATCCCGAATTCGTCGCGGAGAAGATCCTTTTGTTGCGCCGCAATCTAGGAGTCACCCGGTTCTTCCTGCACGCGAACGTCGGCACGATGCCGCACCGCGAAGTGCTGAAAGCGATCGAGCTGCTCGGCACCAAGGTCGCGCCGATCGTGCGCAAGGAGCTTGCCCGGAGCGTGGATTAAGCATAAACAAGGCCCGAATTCGCTCGCTTAATGAGCCGATTCGGGCCTTTTCCCACGGAAGAAGTAATGTCGAAAGATTTGTTGGGAACATTATTACGGGCAGCGGCTTAGGCTACAGCATTCTCCCCTGCGGGAGATTGAAGGAGAGAGAATATGGAACTCGCAAAATCAGGCATGGAAATCGGCTTATATACGCTTGGAGATATCGTACGGGATCCTCATACCGGCCAAACCATAAACGCAAAGCAGAGGTTAAGGGAAATCATAGATTCGGCTAAGCTCGCG
This sequence comes from Cohnella cholangitidis, assembly GCF_014107495.1. Lineage (GTDB taxonomy): Bacteria > Bacillota > Bacilli > Paenibacillales > Paenibacillaceae > Cohnella > Cohnella cholangitidis. The sequence continues at coordinate 3,952,284 of NZ_CP041969.1, read as the reverse complement.
GATGAAGCGGGGCTTGACGTGTTCGGGGTCGGAGAGCATCATCGTCTGGACTATGCGGTATCCGCTCCTCCGGTTGTTCTAGCGGCCATCGCCCAAGCAACCAAACGAATCAAGTTAACTAGCGCAACCACCGTGCTAAGCACGGTTGACCCCGTGCGGCTGTTCGAGGACTTCGCTACGTTGGATTTGCTCTCGGACGGGCGTGCGGAAATCATCGCCGGCCGGGGAGCATTCCTGGAATCGTTCCCCTTGTTCGGTTACGGCACGGAGGATTACGATAACTTGTTCTCGGAAAATCTGGAGCTCTTCCTGAAGCTTAACGAAACGGATAGAATCACCTGGAGCGGCCATTTTCGCCCGTCTTTGACCGAAGCCGAAATCGCGCCCCGCCCTATCCAAAACCGTTTGCCCCTATCGATGGGAGTAGGAGGCACGCAGAAGAGCGCGGCTCGCGCCGGAAAGCTGGGCATTGGCATGACCGTCGCTATACTCGGCGGAGATTCCGTGCGATTCATGCCGCTTGTCGAAGCCTACCGCCAAGCGGGTATCGAGGCCGGCCATGCCGCGGAGGATCTCAAGTTAAGCATAACCGGGCATGGATATCTCGCCAAAACGACTCAACAAGCCAAAGATGAATTTTATCCGTATTATGCCGGTTATCGGTCAACGGTCGATCGCCAGAGAGGAATGGACTTCGGGATGTCCCGGTCCGACTTCGATCGAATGACGGATCCGGATACCGCGCTATTCGTGGGCAGCCCGCAGCAAGTCAGCGAAAAAATCCTTCGTCAATACGAGCTGTTCGGACATCGGCGTTTTGTCGCTCAAATCGATATCGGAGGCATACCGTTTAAGAAAGTGGCAGCCGGCATCGAACTGCTTGCCGCGGAAGTGGCTCCGATCGTTCGCAGGGCGACGAGCAAATAACGGAATCAGTCGTTCGGGCAGCTGCCGCTTGCGGCCAGATGTCCGGACCGATTGATCTTGGTCTGCAAATACTTCTCGTTGAACTCCGAAACGTTGCCCCATAACGGCACTCTGCCCGACAAGTCCATACCGGAGCTCCTCAGGGCGTCTAGTTTCTTGGGGTTATTGGTAATCAGCATGACCGGCTTAGAACGCAGGGATTTCAAGATCCGGATAGCGTCTCCGTAATTCCGTGCATCGTCAACGAAACCGAGATTCAAATTGGCTTCCACGGTATCGTATCCGTTCTCTTGAAGAACGTAAGCCATAGCTTTGCTGAAAAGCCCGATCCCTCTTCCTTCATGGTTGGCGAGATAGAACAAAGCGCCGGTCCCGTGCTCCACGATCATCTTCAACGATTGCTCCAATTGGAAGCCGCAATCGCATCTTTGGCTGCCGAAAATGTCTCCCGTATGGCAAATGGAGTGCATTCGAATTAGAGCCTCTTCATTGGAGGCGAAATCCCCGTAGACCAGAACGCTGGATTGCTGCATTTCAGCCAAGTTAACGGAGGATAATTTCTCGATGATTCGTTCGAAATGATTCGTCACCTCTTCGCATTGCAGCCAACAATACCATTGGAACGTCACGGTTTCTCCGTCCAAGCTCACGGGCAGTTGAATCGGGCCGACTAGATAAAGGGCGTCTTTGTCGCTTTTAATTAATTTGATTTTCTTTTCCAGAATGGAGATGACTTTCTCTTGAAGCACGGACATAAGATGACCCCTTAGAATCGAGTTTTTGATACCTAATATTTCTCGGATAAAGTAGTAATATTCGTTAACCGAATAACTGCCCCCTACTCCTCGATCTCGAAAATGGAGTCAATGATAATCGGGAGATTATTCCTCACCGACACGGCCCCGAAGACGGAGCGCGCGTGCAAGCCCTTGTCTCCGAACACGTCCAGCATCAAGTCCGAACAGCCGTTCAATACTTTATGGTGCTCCTCGAATTGCGGATCCGCGTTCACGAAGTCTTGAATTTTTACGACCCTTTTGACCTTATCCAGAGAGCCTAGAGCGGATTGCAGCACGGCGAGCGCTTCGATTCCGGCCAGCCTGGCGAACCGATACCCTTCCTCGGTCGTGAAATCTTTGCCCAGCTTGCCCTTCGGATTGCCGGCGGCCCTTTCCCCGAAAGAAACAACAGACCGTTAACCTGAACAAAGTTGGCATATTTGGCGGCAGGCTCGCTTGCCTCCGGCAGTACGATTCCAAATGCCATTAATCTCTCCGTTGCCGTTTGCCCAATCATCTTCGCTCCTCCTTCTTGTATCATGCGTTTATAGTAAGGATAATCGATCCGTTTTTGGATTCCGGCACGTCTCCCTTGTTCTCGATCGACTCGATGAAAAACAAGCCAAGATCGATAGATGCCGTAATTCCTCCTCCGGTAAATACATCCCCGTCCCTCATCGCGTGTACTTGGACGACCTCCTGTCAATAAAATAGGTTACGGACCGAATTTAACGGCACGCCATGCCGTTATTAGACAACTCGAACCGGGTTTCCTCCTGTTAGCGGCACGTCGTGCCGTTATTTCAGTGGAGTGCTCGGGATTTGCGGGGTTGGCTACGATTTAAGGGCACGCCATGCCGCTATTGGGCAACTCGAACCGAGTTTCCTCCCATTAGCGGCACGTCGTGCCGTTATTTCAAAATCGCGTCAATGTGAGCCTAGTCCTCGTCGGAGAAGTCAAGCTGGCGCAACGCGTCAACCGCGTTCTTGATCGTACGTTAGCACTCGGGATTTCGTCCTCAACTCCTCGTATTCGTCCTCGGCGGTCGAATCCCAAATAATTCCTCCCCCTACTCCATACTCGGCCTGCCGCGTGTGAGTATCCACAAGAACGGTCCGGATGGCCACGTTAAACGTGATGCCTTTACCCGGTACGGCGAGTCCCACCGCGCCGCAATAGATGTGACGCGGCTCCCGCTCCAAGGAAGAAATGATCTTCATCGTAGAAACTTTGGGAGCACCCGTAATCGATCCGCACGGGAACATAGCTTGAAAAACTTCGAACAAGGTTATCCCCGGCTTGGTATTCGCTTCTACTGTCGAAGTCATTTGGTACAGGGTAGGGTATTCCTCGATTTCGAACAGCTTTGGAACCTTTACGGAGCCTGTCTTGGCAATGCGGCCCAAATCGTTCCGGAGGAGATCCACGATCATCACGTTCTCCGCCCGGTTCTTCTCGGACTCGAGCAAAGCTCTCTTGTCCTCCGACTTGGGAAGGGTACCTTTCATCGGCTTCGTACGGATGACATCTCCGTCCCAGTGAAAGAAAAGCTCGGGCGAAACGGACAATATCCGGTATCGCCCATGTTCAAATACGCCGAATAATCGGCTTGTTGCGCCTCTTTCAATCGTTCGTAATAGGCAAAGTCATCTCCGCTGAACTCCGCCCGAAGACGCGTCGAATAGTTGACCTGGTACGTCTCTCCCCGCGCAATCGCCGCATGGATGCTTTCAATGTTGTCTTCATATATCTCGCGGTCAATATCGGCCTTCCAGTCTGATACGGAGTAGTCCCCATGCTCCCTTGCGGCTTCCTCTTCCGTTGGTTTATCGTAGATGCCGAACCATACTAGAGGAACCTCCTCGTCGGATGGGCAGACGCTCAGCTTCGTATCGAAAGCGGGCGCGCACTCATAATTGACGTACCCAACGACATAGTACTGCCCGTCAATGGCCTCTTGGACCTTTTCGAATATGCTTTTGACTTGTTCCGTTCGGCAAGTCTGCCAGACTTGCAGGGGCTTCTCGAATTTCAACCTTCTCTGATTAAAATCAATCACGATGACGGGTTCGTCTTTCACTAGTTGCCCTACACCTCCAACGCCATACGCAGAGAAACATTACTCTCTATTATAGAGAACCGACTACGTTGCGAATGATTTGAATGCCTACATCCCGACTGGCCGTCAGGATGGATTCCGGGTGAAATTGCACTGCCGTTATGGGAAGGGATTCGTGTCGCACGGCCATCACGACGTCATCTTCGGACACGGCCGTGACCTTCAAGCAGTCAGGTACCGAGCTTGCATACAGGGAATGATACCGGGATACGGTTACCTCTTTATCGAGACCCTTCCATAGATGGCAATCTTCCGTAATCCGGATTTCGGATCTTTTACCGTGCTGAGGATAGGATAAGGTATCCAATGTTCCTCCGAAGTACTCGACGATCCCCTGAAGCCCCAGACAGACTCCGAATATAGGAAGATTACGCTCCACGCATAACCCGATCGTCTCGTTTAGCCCGAATTGCTCCGGCTTTCCGGGTCCGGGCGATAAGACGACAAGATCATACCGTCCCGACCGTATCTGCTCTCTGGCGGCTGAAGAACGGTACGTGACGACCTCGGCTCCCGTCTGCTTGAAATAATTCCCCAGCGTATGCACGAAAGAATCCTCATGGTCGACGAATAAAATCCGTTTGCCCTTGCCGTTCAATTCCGCCGGGGAAGCGGAATCCCCCTGCTCCTTCCAGCCGCGTATCGATTTCAATAACGCTGCCGCTTTCGTAAGGGTTTCCTGCTCTTCCGATTCAGGATCCGAATCAATATGGAGCGTGGCGCCCGCTTTAATTTCGGCAATCCCATTCTTGATGCTTATCGTCCGCAGCGTCAGACCCGTATTCAGATTGCCATCGAAGCCGTACACCCCGACGGCTCCCCCGTACCATCCGCGAGCAGACTTTTCATTGTTCTCGATCCATTGAATCGCTGCGCGCTTAGGCGCCCCGGTGACCGTAACCGCCCACATATGCGTCATGAAGGCATCCAACGCGTCGAACCGAGGCTCAAGATAACCCTCTACATGGTCTACCGTATGGATGAGATGGGAATACATCTCGAGCTGCCTTCTGCCGATCACTTTAACGGAACCCGGAACGCAAATACGGGATTTATCGTTGCGGTCGACATCCGTGCACATCGTCAGTTCCGCTTCGTCTTTGGTTGAATTGAGCAGAGTACGAATATTGTCCGCATCCTCGATGGCATTGGCGCCACGTTGAATCGTACCCGAGATCGGACAAGTTTCCACTCGGTTTCCTTCCACGCGAACATACATCTCCGGAGAGGAACCTACTAGAAACTCGTCTCCCAAATTGATAATAAATCCATAGGGACTCGGGTTCAGCTTCTTAAGCCGCCGGAAAATTTCGGAGGCGGAATCCTTGCATTCTTCATACAAAGTCTGAGCGGGGACGGCTTCGAATAAGTTACCTACTTTGAACTGTTCTATTGCTTTATTTACTAGTCCCGCATAATATCCGGGCGTATATACGTAATCCGTTTTCCCCCCGGCCGCGGAAGCCTTAGGAACGACTGATCTTGTTCTCGCAATCGCGGCGTGGATTGTCCGTCTTTCTCAAATTCATAAGAAATTCTATAAGCGGAAGACATCTGATGGTCCACGACGATCAATTCATCGGGGATAAATAAAACCATATCCGAAAGCTCAGAATCGCGCTTCTGGCGTAATTGGATGGATTCAAGCTGGAACACGAGATCATAGCCGAATGCGCCATAGAGCCCCAGGAACGAATCCTCCGGCGCATAAAAAAGATTTTTGAGAGAACGCAGCACATGGAAAATAGAAGGCTGCGACGTTCTTTCCTCTTCGGTGAACGTTCGCTCCGTCCGGTGGATGATCCCTTCAATCCTGCCTGAAACCAACTTCGCCTCGATCGATTCCAGCTCGGCTATTGCATTCAGCAAGATTGGAATCAACAGTTCTCCGCGTTTATCAAGCGCTTCTACATAGAAACGATTTTCAACGGAACGCAGTTGAACCGGAGGATTGACGAATCCGATATCCCAGCGCGAATACCTGCCGGGATACTCATAGGAGCTGGAGTAAAGAGCGCCTTTGGCATGGTCGATCTGCTCCAAGATTCTTTCCGCGGCCGACTTGTAATCTAACGGTTCTACCGTTCGCGCAATATTAACTTTGCCTTGCGAAGCGTACTGTTGTTGCTCGGGATTGTAAATCAGTTTGGATAAAATGCTGTTCATCTTCAAGCCTCCATTTTCATAGAGGAGAACAGGATTTTTTATGGAGTTTGCAGAGGAGGATAACACAAATAAACATCGCGTATCTCGGCTCAAGCTCGGCTCTTCCTGTCTCGTCTCAGCTAATCTAAATTCTAGCTTATTATATCAATAGGATACGTTTATGGGAACCCGCGCGGACCGCGATAAGCGCATTGCGCGATCGCGCAATACAAATGCGCGACCGCCCCGCGAATTCGCCCCTTCCTACGGATTTCGGATCGGAGCCGGGATGATAGTCTAGAAGTACGATACTAGACCAAAGGAGAGTTACCCTTGAGAAAAATAATCGCGCTCCTGCTTATTGCCGTACTTTGGATTCCGGCTTCCGCGATGGCAGCCGCTCTTCCCGCCGACTCATCCGCCGCCAAGCTGGACAAGGCCGATGTCGCAACGTTCGCCGAACGGTTTTTTCAGCAAAAGGACGTACGGGAACAATTGGCGGGCGCCGTTCTCGTCATCGTCAAAGACGGGCAAGTTCTCTTGAACGAGGGCTACGGCTATGCCGACATTGCCGCCAAGAAACCGGTCGACGCCGACAAAACGCTTTTCCGCATCGCTTCCGTATCCAAGCTATTTACGTCGGTCGGCATCATGCAGTTGGCCGAAGCCGGCAAAGTCGATTTGGACAAAGACGTGCAAGCTTATTTGCCGGATCTGCAAATCCCGAATAAAACCGGATATCCGCTTACGCTAAAGCATCTGATGACCCATACGACCGGTTTCGATGTATCGGATACCGTCAATTCCGACTCCAACGAACCTTACGCGCTGTATCCGTTTCTGAAAGACACGGTTCCGACGGTCGTGCGGAAGCCGGGCGAAGCGTTCAGCTACGATAACTACGGCTTTACTTTGCAAGGATATATTATCGAGAAAGTATCGGGCCTGCCTTTTCAGGATTACATGGCCAAGAAATTGTTCCAACCCTTAGGCATGTACAGCAGCACCTTCATCTTCGGAGAAGAGGTAAAAAAAACGATCGCGACTCCCCATGACAACACTCTGAAACCGGTGGAGCAGTATCCGAACGTACCCGACAGCGCTCCGGAAGGCGGTATGTTTACTACCGGGGCCGACATGGCCAAGTTCCTTCTCGCGATGCTGAACGGCGGCCAAGCCGGCAACGATCGCATTCTGACGGAAGAGTCCGTGAAAGCCATGGAGAAAAGAAGCGTCACGATTCATCCGGACGTGCCCGGAGTCGGATATGCCTTAGAAACCCAGTATCCCAAAGACTACAACGGCTACACGGTCGTAGAAAAAGGCGGCGATTTGCCTGGCTTCCATTCGAATCTGTGGCTGCTTCCCGAGCAGAATACCGGAATATTCCTCGCCTTGAACAGCGATAAGGGCAACTTGCGCGAGCCTTTCTTCGAACAGTTTATGTCCCGCTATTTCCCGCGAACGACCGACGGGCCGGCTTTCGTAAGCCCGGAACCGACCAAGCAGAAGCTGCATCGATTCGAGGGATTGTACCGGCACCTGCGCACTCCGGCATTCCGCTATGAGATAACGGCAATAGACGGGGCATTGATCGTCGATAATCTTTTCGGCAGCCATACTTTGCGGCAAGTAAGCGACTTGTTGTTCTACGACGAAGAGGGGACTCCGGCCGGGTTCAAGACGGATGCGGACGGAAACATTCAATACTTCTCGTACGACCTGCTCGACGGTTGGGCCGAGAAGCTTCCCGCGCCTCCCAAATTCAAAGACGTCCCCGACGATCACCCGTATGCCGAATATATCTACCCGCTCGTTCAGTTGGGCGCCATCAAAAGCGACTCTGCCGAATTCAACCCGGGCGAACCGATTTCCCGGGGCCGGTTCATTGCCCAGATCATGCCGTTAACCGGCTTTCAGTATTCAACACGGCCCTCTTCGTTCACCGATACGACCGGAAGCCCATATGAAGCTGCCATCCAAACGGCTTATGAATTCGGCCTCATTCAAGGGCAGCCGGGCGGCACGTTCGGTCCCGACAAGCCGCTAAGCCGCGAGCAGGCGGCTACCTTCATCTGGCGGTTGGCCAAGATCGGACTGGGCGCGGCCCCGGTGCGGACCGAGCTGCGAGATAACGTCTCTTCCTGGGCATCCGAAGGCGTCCAGTACGTGGTCGGACGGGAGCTATACGGTCCCGACGTACGGCCGTCGACCGATCCGGTAGACTACAGGCCGAAAGAACCCATGCGGAACCAGGAATCGGCGGCATTGATTTATTTGTTCCTTCGGAAGCTTCTATAGCGAGCCGAACGAAAGTTGCAAGCGATTCGAGACGAATCGCTTGCTTTCCATTATGATGGAAGGAAACCCGCCCAAAGGATCGTGAACCATGCAGAGCATCCTTCAGCATCCGCGTATTCGCCGCTTGTTCGTTCCCGTCTGTCTGGCGTTTTTTCTTTGCGCCGCTTCCTATATTCAATTCCACTCGCTTACGAGTCCTAGCCCTGGCATTCTGGTAGAGCGGAACTCGTCTTCGGAATGGATCGTTTCGAAAATTCTTAACGATTCGATCGCTTCCGGCTTAAGCATTCGGCCAGGCGACCGCATCTTGAGCTTCGACGGGAAGCCCGACCCGAAGCTGTTCGTGTTCGAAGCCGAGCACGTATTGAGCGGCGCCAGAAACATCGAAGTACTGGACTCGGAAGGCAGGCAGCGGACGATCGGGATCAAGCCGACTCGAACCGATATGCTCGAGAACGGCTTTGCGTTTCTATTGGAAGCTTTTCTCGTCGGGGTCGGTTGGTACTCCGTCCGCAAAAAGCCGGAATCCCTTCTTTTCCGGCGGTTCTTCCTGATGAACGTCATCATCGCCTTCTGCATTGTTTCCATGTTCTCGGACGAGCTCTACCTTTCCAATTATATCTTCGTCTTTTGCGCCATTTGGCTGCCGTATGTCATCCTTTCGTTTTACCTGCTGTTCGCGTTTCGGTCCATCTATTCCCGGTTCCGTTCCTTGTTGCTCGGCTACCAACTCTACTCGGCCGCCCTTTCCGTTTTCTCCGCAGCCTTCATTGTCCGACAGGAAAAGTTCGATTGGATGACGGATCTGCTTAACATCGCTCTCATCTTCACTCTTGTGCTCATGACGTGCATAACGGCATTTTATTGGACTAAGTTCGACCGCATCGAAAAAAATCAGCTTTTTATTCTGTTCCTCGGCGTATTTACGAGCCTGATGCCTTACGTGCTGCTTTACGCCCTGCCCCGGCTTCTGTGGTCGGACTTCTTCGTCTCCGCGGAGTATACGCTCATCGGATTGGTTCCGGTATCCGGCACGCTGACTTATTTGCTCGTCCAACGCCAGATGCTCGATTGGAAGCTATATATTCCCAAGCTGGCCGTAAGCGGCGCCTATTACGCCTCCATGCTCGCTTTGTTTCTGCTGGCGGCTGCTTGGGGTTCGGCGCTTTATGCCGCCGGCCTGTGCATCCTGCTCGCGTTGCTGACGCTTGGTTATCGCCGGCTCCTCCTCCGCATGCGGCGGCAAGGGAACCGCAACAAGGAATGGCTTGATCACCAGAAGCTCCGAATGACGTTGCAGCTATCCGAAAAGAAAAACGTCCGCGATCTTCTTCGGCTGTTCGCCGACTCGCTTCACGAGAAGATCGAGATACAAGGCCTTGCTTTGGTTTATTTCGAAGACGATGCCTTGCCGCTCGTCCATAGCACGGGGATCTATACAGAAATACGGGGAAACGGGAACGCGCCAACGCCGACTCTTCACGATTGGAGCGAAGGGAAGGGTTACGCCAAGGCATTGGAGCTGTCGGACGATCGGGAGCAAACGAAGCTGGGCTATTTGTGCCTCGGATCGAAAATAGACGGGGCTCCGTTCACCCGGGAAGAGCTTCTTGCCGTAGAGAGCATCCGCGAGATGGCCGTTCGAATGCTCCTGAACGTCAGGCAATTGAGCCGCTTAAGACAGGAATACGAGCTCAACAAACATCAAATCGTTCACCACGAGAGCCGGTTCCGCGATTTTCGGACGTACAGTCAAATGCTGCTGGAAGCAAGAGAGGCCGAAAAAATCAGAATTTCCTATTTCCTCCACGACGACCTGCTGCAAAATTTGATTTTCCTGTCCCGAGATCTGGAGGAACTGCACGATACCGGCCGATACGAGCGCGAACGCAACGCTACTTGGTTGAAATGCCTTTACGATTCGCAACGCAGCATCCGGACGATGAGCGACCATCTGTATCCGCACATTCTGGACAGAGGGGATTTGCAGGAAGCTCTCCAGTGGCTTCTGCGCGACATGAACCGCCAAGACGAAATCGCCGTCTCTCTGCATTATGAAGCGCCGGCGCCGGACCCGTTTCCCGCCTTGGTCAAAGCGAACCTGTTCCGGGCCGTGCGCGAGCTGATCGTTAACGTCTTCAAACACGCGCAAGCATCGGAATTAAACGTCCGCGTCTGGATGAACCGGGACTGCGTCCATTGCAGCGTCATCGATAACGGCAAAGGCTTCACGGCGGCTTCAGTTCCCGACAAACCGGCCGCCGGCGGTTCCGGTTTCGGACTGCTGTCCGTATGTGATCAGATAGAACATATGGGAGGAACGGCCGATATCGATTCCGTTCCCGGACAAGGTACCTCGGTTACCCTTAAACTACCTCTTTGTTAAGGAGCGATTATCCTATGACCGATAACATACGCGTCTATTTGCTGGACGACCACCCCCTCGTGCTCGAGGGGCTCAAGAACCGACTCGACGCCGAGCCCGGCATCGAGGTGCTGGGCACGTTCACCGATCCGCGCGAATTTATCGCCCAAACCGAGCGGGTCTGTCCCGACGTCGTCCTCCTGGACATCTCGCTCCCGGACGCGGACGGTTTCAGCTGGCTCAGCAGCTTAAGGACCGTTACGGCAACTCCCTGAAAATCATTTTGCTGTCCGGCTATACGTATGAAGAGTTTTACCACAAAGCATACCGCATCGGCGTGCATGCTTACCTGACGAAGCAGGCTTCCTACTCCAAAATCATCAACGCGATCAAACAAAGCATGCTTGGCCACGTCCTTATTCCGGAGAACATAGGCTCGACCGGGTCTCCCGACGCCCTGACCCATGCCGAGCGGGAAGTGCTTCAATTGCTGGCCAAGGAAAAGACGAACAAGGAAATCGCGCTGGAGCTGGCGATCAGCCAACGCACCGTCGAATACCATCTGGCTTCGATCAATCAGAAGCTAGGCGTCAAAACCCGCATCGGCGCTATCGTGAAAGGGTTTGAGCTTGGGCTGCTTTTTTGAGAGAGCAGCCCAAAGAGATACATCCCCGGCTAAACCATAATCGATATAAAAAAAGAAGCCGCCCCAAATTTATCTTTTGGGACAGCCTCTCTTTTGAATCAAGCTTGCAACAAGCCGACGTGAATTTTGACTACCGCTTTTTTGATTTTCGTCCCTAACTGCCCCATGCCGGGTCTGTGAATATCGTTAGGGTAGAAGACCGCGAAATTGCCGGGCTTGAGACGGAGCAGGATCTCGTCCGAAGAAGGATCATAGAGCGCGTAATCCTGCTCGCCGTCGTATGGTTTAACCGCGACGTCTTCCTCGCGCAGCGAAGACCACCCGATCGTTTCTTCGCCTTCGATCAAATATTGCAGATCGACGTAGGACTCGTGTTTCTCGGCGAGATGATCTTCCGGCGCTTTCGCGTCGAACTCCATAATCGAGACGTACATCCGATCGCCGTCGATCTCGACACGCCCGTTAGCGGGGTTTCCCGCAAGTATTTTCTGCAGTTCGCCCATTGCCGCCACAATGACCTTATGCTCATACTTGCGATGGCTTTCCCATGATGACATCGAGCCTAAAATCATAACCCATTCCTCCATCTGCCTATTGCCGCATGCCTATGCGACATTCGTTATCTTCAGAGCAATTTCACCGATACCGACTCCGCCGTGCTTTCCTTATTTTTAATGGATTCCTCGTAAGCTCTTTTGAAATATTCCACGTAGAGAACGTCCAGCAAGTAAAGCTGCGAAATTTTCGCGGACAATGAACCTCCCTGCAGAGGGCCTTCGTTAGCGCCGCAAAGCAAAGTTAGATCGGAATAGGAAGTAAGCGGGGATTTCACGAACCGAGTGATGGAAATGATCGTAGCCCCGCGTTCTTTCGCTTTCTTCGCCACTTCGATGGAATCCTTGGTCGAGCCTGAATAAGAAATGATGACCGCGACGTCGCGTTTCGTCATTAGAGCGGCCGACATCATCTGAAGGTGGGAATCGATAGTGCATTCCGTCTTGTTCGTAATCCGCATGAATTTAATTTTCGCTTCCATGGCGGTCATTAGGGAGGAGCCCACGCCGAAAAAGATGACTTTGTCCGCTTGAAGCAAATATTCGATCGCTTGATCGATCTTGGCGTTGTCGATTAAATTGAACGTTTCGTTCAAAGCGCTAATATTGGTGGTCAGCACCTTCGAAGCCACTTGATCTATCGTATCGTTCATTAGGACTTTGTCCGTGAGCTGCGGGATTTCGTTCTCTACCGTAATGCCGTGCGCCAGCGCGATCTTGAAATCTTGGTAGCCCTTGTAGCTTAAAGACCTGCAAAACCGGAATATGCTGGACTCGCCTACTCCGCACGCATCCGCGAGGTCGGTAATCGACATGTATACGACGCTTTTCGGGTTTTCCAGGACATGGTCAGCCACTTTTTTTTCCGTATTGGTCAAATTATTGTACTTAGAATGGATCGTCGTAAAAATATTGACTGCGCGCAACCTGCCACCTCCTCCGTTCCTCATCGAATGCGTTTCGTTCAGCGTAAAAACAGGGATGTCGCTCCCAGTAATCCAGCCTTATTGCCAAGGGAAGCCTTTAGGATTTTCACGTCCGCGAAGCTTTCCATGATGAACTCTTTGGTTCGTTTATCGATCAGGCGTACCAAATCCTCTCGCTCCATCACTCCGCCCCCTACGATAATGGCCGGCGGGTTGAAGACATGTATGAGAGAAGCTAAGCCTATAGCGACTTCGGCAATCCATGAATGCAACAGTTCGTTCAATATCTCGTTACCCTTGTTTATTTTATCAAAAAAAACTTTTCCGTCCACACATTCCGGATCCGCATTCCGAGCCATTCGGACAAGAGCGGTTGTCGAGGCGTAGTGTTCGTAGTAAAGCTTCCTCCGATCGCCTTCCGATTCCGACAGCGAATGAGTGCAAATATGACCGAATTCCGCCGCCACTCCGTTAGCTCCCCGGTAGATCCGGCGATTCGTTACGATGGCTCCGCCGATCCCCGTACCGAAGGTGAGACATAGGAAATCGGGAAACGAGACCGCTGCCCCGAAGGTCGCCTCGCCCAACGCGGCCGCGTTGACGTCATTCTCGACCTTCACGGGCACGCGAAATCGACTCTCGATGATTTCTTTGAGGTTCATCCCCGTATATTTCGGAATATTCTCGTTCGCGTACACGATCGTCCCCGTTTCGGAATCGACTTGTCCGGCCGTGCTGATGGCGATCGCGTCGAACCCTTCGTATTCCCCCAGCTTGGCAAGCAACCTATCCACGACATGAGGGCCGCCCATATGGCTTTCGGTAGGATATTCCTTGAACCGATCGACTTTACCCCGTTCGTCGCAAATGCCGATCTTCGTATTCGTTCCGCCGATATCCGCGGCTAGTATGTTCAAGTTCATCGGTTAATCGACGACTTTCATGAATTTTTTGGTGATTTCCATCGGTCGGGTAATGGCGGACCCTACTACCGCGGCAAAAATACCGATATCGTATAACCGTTTCAATTGCTCGGGCGTCGAGATGCCCCCTTCCGCGATAACCGGGACGGAGAAAGAACCCACTATCCGTTCAACCAATTCGATATCGGGCAAAATTTTGTTTTTCGTCGCTTCCGTATACCCGCTTAGAGTCGTCCCGATAAAGTCGAATCCAAGCTCGACGGCGCTAGCCGCTTCCTCATACGTCGAGCAATCCGCCATGAAGAGCTGATCCTTGTATTTGTTTCTGATGAGGGGAAACAATTCCGATATCGTGGAACCATCCGGCCTTACGCGATCCGTGGCATCCATCGCGACGATATCCACGCCTTCGCGGCATAGATCATCCACTTCCTTCATCGTTGGGGTGATAAACACTTCTGACCCTGCATACACCTTCTTAATGATCCCTATGATCGGCAAATCGACCTGTTTCTTGATTTCTTGAATATCCTCAACGCTGTTTGCCCGGATGCCGGAAGCTCCTCCCAAATAGGCCGCATACGCCATTCTTCCCATAATGAAGGAACTGTGCAGCGGCTCGTCCGGCAACGCTTGGCAAGAAACGATCAGCTTTCTGTTTATTTTATCGAGAACGTTATTTTTAGTATCCATTCGTTTTCACTCCACGCCCATTATATTTACTCCTTGACCGCTCCGGCCGTCATGCCTTGGGTAAAATACCGTTGGAATAATAGGAAAATCAACAGCATCGGAATAGCCGCAACGGTTGCACCCGCCATTTTATAAGCGAAGTTCGGATTTAGATCCTGCATCAAGGTAGCCGTGCCGACCATCAGCGTTTTCATTGTTTTTTCCTGTCCTATGACCAATTGCCACAAGTAATCGTTCCATACTTGAACGAAGTTCAATATAAATAACGCGCCGATGCCGGGTTTGACGATCGGCAGCATGATTTGCAGAAAAGTTCTCCATTCCCCCGCCCCATCGATTCTAGAAGCTTCTCTTAAGGCGTTCGGCGTCGCATCGAAAAATCCCTTCAACAAGAACACGCCGAATGCGGTTGCCACGTTAGGCCAAATCATGCCGTTGTAGCTGTTGACCATCCCGAAATCCTGAGTGATTCGGAACAAGGGCACGATCATGATTTCTTTGGGAATCATCAAACTCGAAATAAAGACGATGAAAATGATGCTCTTGCCTTTGAATTTAAGCTTCGAGAAGGCATACGCGGCCATCGCCCCTACGGCAATGACAAGTATCGTGGACACTCCCGATACGAACACGCTGTTGAAAGCCCATCTCAAAGCCGGTTGATTCTGAAAGATGTCCACGAAGTTGGACATCGTTACCGTCCTCGGCCACCAGTCGGGAGGCATCTTGACTACGTCCGAGCTATTTTTAAGCGAACTCGTAAACAACCAATATAAAGGAAACAAGTTGACGATTGCGAAGAGGAAGACGATCGCGTTCGATACGACATCGAATAACTCTTTCTTCTTCTTGTTGTTTGGATTCCGGTTCTGCGACATGCTGATTACCTCACTTCTCCTTAATCAAACTTCTTAGCTGAGGCACCGACAACAACAGCGTAATCAGGAACATAATAACCCCTACGGCCGAAGCTACGCCGAGTTGATTAAACTTAAAGGCATTGTTATAGAGATAGTACATCAGCGTCACGGACGCATTATTCGGTCCGCCGCCGGTTAAGAGCTGAATAACGACGAATATTTTCAAGACGGCAATGATGTTGATAATCGTGATATAGATCGTGGAAGGTTGAACGGAAGGGATCAGGATTTTGCGAATGACTTGCCATCTGCTGGCACCGTCCACTTCCGCTGCTTCGAATAGATCTTTAGGCACGCCGATCATAGCTGCGATATACAGGATGATCGCTTGCCCGACGTTTGTCGCGAACGTGACGAATATAATAACCGGCATGACCGTCTGAGTTTTCCCAAGTAAATTAACCGTACCGAAACCCATTTCCTGAGAGAAGTACGAAATGAGCCCGTTGGCAGGATTCAGCAAAAAGCTCCATACCATGCTCATGACGACCATGGATACCATTACGGGAATATAGTAGCTTCCTCTAATGAAAGAGACGTACTTCGCATTCTTATCGAATACGGCCGATGCTACGAACAACGCGAAACCAACCGTTAGAACGACGATGAATACAACGAAAACGACCGTATTGACGAGAGCTTTGAAGAATACGGGATCGCTGAACAGCGATACGTAATTGTCCAAGCCGACGAATTTTTCATTTTGATAATTAATCTGATATAAGCTGAGCCTGATCCCTTCAACGATGGGATAGACCAGGAAGATCAAGAAGATCAGCATTTGGGGCAAGATAAACAAATAACCGGTCAAATTCTCTTTGGTGGATTGATTTCTTAGTCTCATATTTGTTTTACCTTTCTAATCGGGAGCCCTGAGACCGCTGCCCTGAAGGCCGTGTCTTGCCGTCCCAAGGCTTCCGATCGTGAATGTTTAATAAGTTACTGGTTTTGGTAGATCACCGAATTCTTTTTGTTGTTCTCGATGACCGCGTTCCCTTTGGCTTGATATTCTTTAACCATTTTCTCCGGCGTCGAGGCTCCCGTGTACAAAGCTTGCAGCTCAGGATACAGAACTTCTCTTAGTTGGCTATATCCCGGAACGTTGCCCGTGAAGTTGAACAAGTACTTGGAATTCGCATCGTATGCGGTGAATAGCGGATTCACGTTCTTGAATTCCTCGGCAACCGAACTTCTTACCGGAATGCCGTTCTTCGAAGATTTAACCAATTCAGCGTCGGTAGAGAAGAATTTCACGAAATCTTTGGCGACTTCGACTTTTTTCTCGTCCTTCGATTGGAATACCCCTGCTCCGACTACATAGGTGAAGGACAGCGGATCTCCGCTCTCGGAAGGAATGTTGGCAAGACGCGCATCGAATTTCTTGATTTTGCCGCTTTCCATGTCCATCTTGGTATTGTTGAACAAGATCGGATTCGTGAAGCTGATGGCTAGCTGCTGGTTCTGGAACATTCCGTTAACGTCGTTGGACGATACGGATTCCGCGCCCGGATTCGTATAACCCGCATCCTTGATTTTTTTCAGCCAAGCCGCAGCCTTAACGCCCTTCTCGTCATCTAGAACGATATTCCCTTGATCGTCGAAGAATTTATTGCCGAACATTCTGAGATAAGCAAGGTTCCAAGTGTCTCCTTGGTTATTCACTGCATATAAAGCCATCGGATAAGCATTGGAGTACTTGTCTTTTGGCAGATTGTCTTTAAGACCCTTCAATATTTCCTCGTATTCCGCTAATGTCCAGGTTTTAATTTCGGAATCTTCGCCGATGAACTTATCCAATCCGGCTGCCTTGAACATATCCGCGTTGTATACGAAGGTACCGGGATTATTTTGGAACGGATAGAAATAAACGTCTTTTCCGAATGTCACGGAATTCCAATAGCTTTCGGAAATGTCTTTTTTAGCCGCGTCGTCTACAATATCCGTCAATGGCACCAATGCCCCGCGATGAACGTAATCCCCTAATGCAAAAACGCTTTCAAACATGACGTCCGGAGGAGTTCCGCCGCTCAGGTTTACGTTGAGAAGCTGATCGCGCTGATCTCCGGCAATGACTTCCACGTTTACTTTGGCATCGTATTTCGTGTATTGGGACGAAAATTTCTCTGCCGCGTATTTCATGAAGCTGTCGTAGTCGGCGCCTGATTCCGAAGCATCCAGCACGCCTTTCCACTGCGGCGTCAGCCATACTTTGATTTCCACTTTTTCTTTGTTCCCGGCGGCTCCGCCCGCATTGGTACCTGTAGCGTTGCCGGCTTCATTATTCTTGCCCGCGCATCCCGCAACAATTGAAGCGAACATCATCAGTGCAACAGCCACAATCAGTAAGCGCTTTCTATTCATGTATAGATCTACCTCTCATTTAATATTTTGATGACCTGACCCCGCACGAACTTCGCCATCTTCTTATGCTCATCCGCGTCAAGATGCATATAATCAATCTTATTCATGGAGACATGCGCTCCCGAATCCGCAAAGTGAATATCCGTTCCCTTAAGCAGACTTTCTAGATGCTTCGCCAATTCTGCGGACTTTATGCTGCATTGACTCCCCATAGGATTGCCAATCGGAGTGTCGATGTACTTCTCTCCGATGGGAGGAGGAGCGATAACTAATACTTCGGGAGGCCCACCGCCTATACCGGATGCGGATCCTCTAGCTTTCCTCGCAAGTCTGACGATACCTTGGGCGATGTTATACGAATTCAGACCGAAGCGTTCCTTCGTATCGTTAGTTCCGAGCATTATCACGACCAAATCCAAAGGCGAATGCGACATTAGGCACGGATAGAGATAGGAAAGCCCCGACAACCCTTCGAACAACGGATCTTCGCTGACGCTGGTCCTACCGCTAAGCCCCTCTTCTACAATGCGATACGAGTTGCCAAGACCGGCAGCCAGAAGACCGGTCCATCTCGTCTCCTCGTCGAACCTTAATTCCGTTTCCGCGTTATAGCCCCAAGTATTGGAGTCCCCGAAACATACAATGGTTTTTCTCATCGTTAATTACTCGCAGAACCGTGCAATGGACTTATCGATCATATGGATAATCTTATCGATCCGACCCGCATCTTCATTGGAAATGCCTTCGAGCGGTCCTCTGACGCTTCCGATATTTACGCCCCGTCTATTCAGAACTTCCTTGATCACGGCGTACATGGATCCGTCCAGCGAGACTAGCGCAATAATAATGTCGTTGATTTCGCTTTGAATGAGCTTCGCTTCCTCGAACTTGCCTTGCTGAATAAATTGATTGGCTTGCAAGAACAACTCCGGCATGGCTCCGTAGGTGCCGCCGATTCCCGCGTCCGCGCCCATGATTCTTCCGGCTACGAATTGTTCGTCCGGGCCGTTAAAGACGATAACGTTGTCTCCGCCGACTTTTTTGAATCGTTCGATATCCATTGTCGGCATCGAGGAATTTTTAACTCCAATGACCTTCGGGTTCGCCAGAAGCTTCGCGAACAACGACGTTGTTAACGTGTATCCCGTAGTCTGAGGAATGTTATAGATAATGAAATCAAGAGGAGTCGCATCGATAATCTCGCTCCAGTATTTATAAACAGCGCTGTCCGGCAGCTTGAAATAAATAGGGGGAATCGCGGATAAAGCATCATAACCGAGCGACGCGGCGTGCTTCGCCAATTCAACGCTGTCTCTCGTGGAAGGCGCTCCCACATGGGCGATAAGCGTCATTTTTCCCTTCAAATGCTCGGCCACATAGCCGAGTATCGCTTTGCGTTCGTCCAGGTTTTGGTAGATGCATTCCCCGGAGCTCCCCCCGACATAGACCCCTTGTACCTTCTTCTCGAGCAAGTAATCGCATAAAGCTTTCGTTCGAGGTTCTGAGATATTTCCTTGATCGTCATAGCAAGCATAGAAAGCCGGTATGATTCCATGGAACTTTTCTAATCTCAATGAACTCCCCTCCTGATGTTCATATTGTTTAGGCATTAACAACATATCACTAAAAATCGTGATTGTAAATTAATTTCACCATAATTTAAATCGTGAAAAATATTTCCACCATAAAAATTGACAATTATCATTCCTGCGCAATAGTATTGATCATATTTTCCTTCGCTATGCGGATGTTGGGTCCATTCCCGTTCCGTATAACCAAGACGCTCCAATCCCAAAATCGGCTTGGGATTGGAGGCGTCTCCATTGATTGCGTAGCCCGCGACCGGAGGTTTCCGTTCAAGTTTCCGTCATGACTCCGCCGTTGACATGCAACACTTGTCCCGTCACGAAAGAGGAATCCTCCGATGCCAAATAGATATAGGTCGGAGCAAGCTCGAACGGCTGTCCGGCACGTTTCATGGGGGTTTCTAAGCCGAACGTCGTTACATATTCGGCCGAGTAGCTCGATACGATGAGCGGTGTCCATATCGGCCCCGGCGCCACTGCGTTGACTCGGATGCCTTTACTTACTAATTGGAGAGACAGAGACCGGGTGAACGATACGACCGCGCCTTTGGTCGAGGAATAATCGACCAGCAACGGAGCACCCGCATAAGCGGTCACGGATGCCGTCGATATGATGGAACTCCCCGGCTTCAAGTAAGGAAGCGCCGCTTTCGTCATATAGAAGTGAGGAAAAATGTTGGTCCGGTACGTATTTTCGAGCTGTTCGTCCGTTATGTTCAATATGCTTTCCTGAGGGAACTGAACGCCTTGATTAAGCACGATAACGTCTAGACACCCATAACACTCCAACGTCCTTTTTACCGCTTCCGCGGAAAATGCAGGTACGCGTAAATCGCCTTCGATTAACAGGCAGTTACGACCGTAACCTTCCACCATCCGCTTAGTCGCTTCGGCATCTTCGCGTTCGTACAAGTAGACGATCGCCACGTCCGCCCCTTCTTTGGCGAAGCCGATCGCGACGGCACGACCGATTCCGCTGTCTCCTCCCGTGATCATGGCGATTTTACCCGCCAATTTACCGTTCCCCCTGTACCCGGGATTGTCGGATATCGGAAGCGGGTTCATTAAATACTCCAACCCGGGCTGCACGTTCTGATGCTGCGGCGGAAAAGTGATCGGCTCCTGCCGACAGCGTAACCGGTAACCATAGTAGGGATACATTGGGACCACCGTAATCCTCCTTTGCTCTTATCGCATATGCAGGATATTCGCCCAGCGGGCGATTGGTGAAAAAGCCTCTGATTCCATCCTGGAGTTAGATTCGGAATCTTGCTGATGGGCAGGGGTGCCGCCGCGGGTCTCATGGGGCTGGCGATGGCAAGGGCAACGACGCGAGCGCCATCTCGGAAAGAGTTATAACACCCGCTCCAACTGTCAATAGTGTTACTATCGAGCCGTACGACAGCCCTACAAATTGGAACAAGGAGTCCGCCCATTGCAAACCTACGTGGAAGTTATTTTTCGAACGATCGCCGCTTTTGTCCTCCTCATGGTCACGTCGAGAATTCTCGGCAAGCAGACGATATCCAATATGACCTTCCATGACTTCGTGAGCGGCATCACGCTGGGCGCCATTGCGGCGAATTTGGCGTTTAACGACAAACTCAACCCTTGGCTCACCGTCGTATCGCTGCTGATGTTCTTCGGCATCTCTTTCCTCGTGTCCAAGATCGCGATCAAAAACCGGGCATGGAACCGGTTGGTATCCGGCACTCCGACCGTCGTCATCGAGAACGGCAAAATTCTCGAGGACAACATGCGAAAAATCCGCTACACGTTGGACTCCCTGGCCCAATCTTTGCGCGAAAAAGATATTTTCAATATGGCGGAGGTCGAATACGCTTGCTTGGAGGATCACGGGAAGCTGTCCGTCAAGAAGAAAAGCGAGTATGAGTGGGTGACGCGCAAAGATCTAAAGCTACATGCCGCGGCCGTCCAGTCGTTCCCTGTCGAGTTGATTATGGACGGCAGGATCATGGAAGACAATCTCGACCACAACGGGCTGACCGTCCAATGGCTGGAGGAGTTGCTGCGGAAACGGAACAAGTCCGTATCCGACGTGTTCTATGCCGTGAGGGGCACGCAAAATCAGTTGTATTTTGACTACTATCGGGACCACATTGACAAGCCTATCGATTAGCCCCGACCTCGACTGCGCACCTTTCTTGCCATCCAATTTTCGCTGTCGCTTATGACATGAATTAGGTCTAAAATTCCCTTCGGTTTGGTTCGGCCAATACTCAAATAATCTGATAGAAGTTGCCGAATGCGCCCTTTTCCGAAATATGATCGTACTTTTTTATTTCCCCCCCATATAATGGGTTTTGAAATCCTTTTTGAGGGGGGCCTTTGTGGGGAGCCGTCGGAGACTTAAAGTATGGGTGATGACCAATGAGTTTCATCCGAATATTGTCGGTGGGCTTGGGATTGTCGCAACCCAATTAACTACATTGCTAAGCAGAGCAGAAGTGGACATTATCGTGTTATGTTCCAGCGAATCCGTTCGTCTTACGACTTCGAATCCTGGCAGCAGATTACGTATCGTTCGGATCCCCCGAGACTCGCGCTACTATAATTGCTCCAGACGAGCATATAAAACAAGTCCCGTTCTGCGGGCGGCAGCTGCCATGAGCTCCGGCAAACCGGACCTCATTCACGTTCACAGTACGGATTTCGCTTCCGTCGCTGTGGCAGCAGGAAGTCTATACCGCATTCCAATCGTATATACTTGCCATTCTACGGCTTCCAAAGGAACTTCTTCAACGTCGGGCAAAAATCAAGCTAAGCTGATCCGTGCCGCGAAACGAACCGTCGTACCGAGCAGGTGGCAAGCACGTGAAACCAAGCGGTTGTTTCCGGGCAGGTCAGGCCGGATAACCATCATTCCACACGGCGTAAAATCCATGCAGATGAAGCATCAAGGTTCCCCTGCCAAATTGCTCTATATCGGAAGACTTATTTCTTCAAAAGGCGTTAAACCCTTAATTAAAGCAGTTGCTTTGTTATCCCGCCATCGCAAAAATGTTACTTTGACGATCGTTGGAAGCGGCAAAGGGCGCTATAAAAATCATCTGCTGGCTCTCGCCAAACGATCCGGCATCGCAAAGCGCATTCGTTGGATTCATAGTAAACCGAATGCCACGATACGGCGAATGTACGCTTCATACGGTGCCGTAATCGTTCCTAGCCAAAAAGAGTCGTTCTGTCTAGTCGCGCTAGAAGCGATGGCAAACGGCGTCCCGCTTGTCTCTACATTGTCGGGCGGATTGAAGGAATTCGTGAACTCCCGGAATGCCCAAATCATCCATTCCGTAGATAGCGGCTCGATCGCTCGAGCCATTACAACGATGTGGAATAATCCGTCTAAGACGCGGCAACGGCTAATCAATGCCCGTTCGACTGCCGCCCGTTACAGATGGCCTGTAATTGCTCGTCGCTACAAATCGCTGTTTATAAAGTTAAGAAAGGTGAAGTCGCGATGAACGAGCAGACAATGACCAAGATCGCACGGCGGTTTGGGGTTAAGGTAACCGGAATAAAGAGAATTCGAAAAGGGATTTTCCGAGTTGCGGCGCCAGGCGGAAAAACCTACAGCTTGAAACGAATGCCGAAGCGAATCGCGCGCTTACGGTGGATCGATCGAACGTTGCAACGCATCCGTAACGGAGGCTCCCTCCTTGCTTGGCGTAATCCGCGAATGCCGGAAGGACGACAGCTTTGCGTGAAGGCTCCCACCGGTGAGCCTTACGTACTTACGCCTTGGATTTCAGGGAGAATCCCTTCTCCCCGTTCATTAAGCGACATGCGAGCCTGCGGTGTCGCGCTTGCAAAATTTCATATGAACGGACGCGCAGGCGTTCAGGGTCAAATCCCTTACAGCCGGATAGGAAGATGGCACGCCAATCTCCGCAGTCGGCAACGGAAACTGCTAAGCATGATCAATAAGGCGAAAAGGAATGGATTCAGCCCGCCGATAAACCGTTTCGTTCAGCAGATCAGCTCCGAAATCCTGCAATATTCGAAACAAGCAGGAGTATTGCTGCGAAATAGCGGGTATCGCGCCTACAGTCGCAATCCGCGCCGATACGGGGTTGTATCGCACGGCGATGGAGGTCCTAGCAATTTTATCCTAAATGCTAAAGGAACCTACCTCATCGACTTCGAAACCGTGCAAGTCAATTTGCGCGCCTACGACTTGTATCGCATCATCTATAACTCGTGCAAAGATCACCATTGGAATTTCGGGATTGCCAAGGCGATACTATCCGGATATCGCCAGGTTGCGAAGCTTAGTAAAACCGATTATAAGCTGATTCAAGTCTGGTTACGGTTTCCGTATTCGACTTATCTCGCGTTATCCCCCTTTGACAGAATTCCGTTATCTAAGAACTCGTTGAAATGGGCGCTTGAGTCTGAAAGGGAAATCGGTACCTTCCTGAAGAAACTTAACAACTACGCTTGATGAAGCCTCGATCCGTTCATCGCATACAGGTTAACTCCTCTCTTGCAATTCCTTTCCCCCATTGGACGCAGAAAAAGCCTTCAGATCCACCCTTGCGAGAGTGGAATTGAAGGCTTTCCGTCTATTCCCGATCCAACGCGAGCTCGCCCGTGGCAACGTTCTTCAAGACGATTCGCGCTTCGAAGCTTTCTTCGCCGTCTTTGCCGCCAAATTTCAACTTCGATGTCTTGCCCTTCTCGATGAGCGTTTTGACCATCGTGTCGGTTAACGTGCGATCGAAGCTTTCTTTCCAGACGACGAAGCCGCAGCCGGTCTTGTAGTTGCTGCATCCGTAGCCTTTGCGCCCCATGAAGATATGCCCTCCGCAGCCGGGACTAGGACAGATGCCGATCGTGCCCGGCGCCGCAGACGCGGAAGACGCGGAAGAAGCCGTACTTGCTGCTTTCGCCGAAGCGGCGCTGTTCCTCGTCTTCTTCGGAGCCGCTTCCCCTTCCGCTCCCGCGGCCTTCTTGCCGCGCGGAGCTTTGGCCGGGGGCTCCGGTCTTGCGAAAGCGTTCTTCGCCGCAGGCCGCTGAACGTTAACCTTGTCAATAATTTGCCATGTGAACTTCTTCACGTTGCCCATGAAAGCTTCCGCGGAAGCTTGTCCGCGGGAAATTTCCGTCAGTCGCCGCTCCCAGTGGCCGGTCATCTCCGGCGACGTTAGCAGCTCGATCCCCGCGCCGCGGATGAGCTCGATGGCGGTTCGGCCCTTAGGCGTAATAACGATCTTCTTCCCTTGCATGTCGATATAACCGACCTGCTTCAGCCGCTCGATCGTCGCTGCCCGCGTCGCCGGAGTGCCCAGCCCGGAATCCTTCATCGCGTCGCGCAGCTCTTCGTCCTCGATCTGCTTGCCCGCGCTTTCCATCGCTTTCAGCAGCGTGCCTTCGGTGTAGTGCTTCGGAGGCTGCGTCTCCTTCTCCTTCACCTCGACGTCGGAGCAGACGACCGGCTGCCGCGGATCGATCTCGAACGGAGCATCCGTCTCCTGCTCCTCGTCTTCCGCGGAACCCGCTCCGTCTTCCTTTTCCTTATCCTTGCCCTTCTCTTTACCCCCGGATTTCGGCGCCGAATCGCCGCCGTAAATGACCTTCCAGCCTAATGACAACAGCTGCTTCACCGTCGTCTTGAAGTTTTCCTTTTCCACTTCGGTCATAACGGTATGTACTTTATATTCGGCCGCCGGGTAGAAATGGGACAAAAACCGCTTCACGATCAGATCGTACAGCTTGCGTTCGTCCGGGCTCAGCCCTTGCGGCTTCTTCATCGTCGGCATGATGGCGTGATGATCTTCAACCTTGGCTGGATTGCACACGTTCTTGTTGCCCGTATGAACGAGCTTTTTGTTCGCAGCCTGCACGAAATCCCCGTAGTCCGGCGAACTTCGCATCGCGTCCACAATCTTGTGCATTTCCGGAATGTTCTGCTCGTTCACGTAGTTGGAGTTCGTACGCGGATAGGAGATAACCTTGTGCTTCTCGTACAGAGCTTGAGCGACGTCGAGCGTCTTCTTGGCGGAAAAGCTGAACTTCCCGTTCGCCTCCCGCTGAAGCAGCGTCAGATCGTACAATTTCCAAGGATATTCCTTCGTATCCTTCACTTCATAGCTGGCGATAGTTCCCGTCTTGCCCTTCACCTTGGCGGCGATCGCTTCGGCTTTCTCGGGGTCGGTAAGCCGATCGCCTTGCCAGATTCCTCTATAGTTAGTCGCCTGTTGCGAGAACAATCCCGTAATGTCGTAGAATTTCAAGGAATCGAACGCTTCGATCTGCTTCTGCCGATCATAGATCAACGCTAGTACAGGCGTCTGCACCCGGCCGACGGACAGCAGCTCGTTATGCTTCGTCGTGAACGCCCGGGAACCGTTCATGCCGATGAGCCAATCCGCTTCGCTTCGCGCGCGGGCGGCCTGAGTCAAATTGTCGTATTCCGTATTGTCCTTCAATTGATCGAAGCCTTTGCGAATCGTCTCCGCCGTAAGGTCCGATATCCATAATCGTTTGACCGGTTGCCGCAAATGCAGATGCCTCACGATGAGCGAGAAAATATGCTGCCCCTCCCGCCCGGCATCGCACGCGTTAACGAGCGCGTCGCTCCGGGCCGCGAGGTCTTCGATTACTTGCAGCTGATCCTTCGTCCTCGGATTGGGGAGCAGCTTGAAGTCGTCCGGGATAATCGGCAGATCGCCGAATCTCCACTTTTTATATTTCTCGTCGTATAAGTCGGGCTCGGCCAATCCGATCAGATGGCCGATCGCCCAAGTAATGATGTAATTTTCGCCCTCCAAGTACGAGCGCTTATTCTGTGCTTTCGGTTCAATGACGGCGGCGATGTTGCGGCCCATATCCGGTTTTTCCGCTATAACCAACGTCTTCAACAAAGGTCGTCCCTTTCCGATAAGAAATCAAATCCATTCCTTATTATACTACACTCCTAGATCGGAGAGCGCCGTTCTTTTTGCCAACCTCCCCTTCCGAAAATAACGTTACCGCATCGCCTTATCCTTGAACCGTGCGCACCATTTCCTTTTCATAGCGTTATGCCATCACCTTATTTCCTGTTTAACCAGCCCATTCCTGCAGTTTCAAGCACATAGCGTTACCCCATCGCCTTATCTCGTACCTCATACGGAATTCTCACCGTTTAACGTTATGTCATCGCCTTATCCATAACGAGCTACCTTCCCTTATGAAAAAGAAGCTCCCCATTGGTCGATTCCTTTATCTTTAACCGCCAACGTCAATATCGAAGGAAGCAGCATTCCTCTAACGAGAAAAGTATCGATGAGGATCCCCGCCGCCATGGCGAAGCCGAACAAGTAAAGCTCTTGCATCGGCTGGGTAATCAGCACTCCGAACGTCGCCGCAAGGATGATGCCTGCCGAAGAGATGACTCCTCCAGTGGAAGCTACGCCGCGCCGTACCGCATCTTTCCACGGATGAAGCTTAGCCTCTTCCTTGATTCTCGATACGAGCATAATGTTGTAGTCCACGCCCAGCGCGACCATGAAGACAAACGTATAGACGGGCATTCGATAGCTGAAGGTTTCAAAGCCGAGCAAGTTATGAAACACCGTCCAAGTGAGCCCCATCGTCGCCGCATACGACAGTAATATCGTTAACATCATGAGCAGCGACAGCTTGATCGAGCGGGTCTGGAGCGCAAGCATCAATAAGATGAACAACGGAATAACCGTAAACAACACCAAGGTATCCCTTTCGTTCAGGCTCCTGACGTCCGCTTGCCGCGCGGATTGTCCGGCAATATGCATATCGACTTTAGCAGGATCCATTCCGCTATTCGCCAACAACTCTTCCTTATTCGCCAGCCACCCGTCAACAAGATTCAGAGCGTCCGCTACGTAAGGATTCGAGCTTAGCACGAGCTGCAGCCGAACCGCGCGTCGATCTTCCGACAACCCCTTTTCGACAACGGAGTCGACTCCTCCGTCTTGGCGCAGCTCCTCCATCAAAGCCTTCACTTTAGCCGGGAAAGCAGCATCCCCCGATATCTCCTTATCGTTCTCCACGATGATCGTAACCGGAGCCAGTCGACCTGGAGGGAATTGTTTCTCCAATAGCTCGAATCCGATCCGGGATGGCGTATCCTCGGGAAAAGATTTCATCAGGTTAAAGGAATATTGAATCGTCCCGATTCCGAGAGAGGCTATCAGCAGCAAAGCCAACAGTGCGCCTGCGACCCGTCTCGGCTTATCCGTGACGAACCGGCCGACCCTTCCCCAGAACGAAAGGCGCTCGTTGGGCAGCTTCACGTCTGCTACACCCGCGATCCTCGGAACGAATGGCCAGAAAGCTTTGCGTCCGACTAAGGCGAAGATCGCCGGAATAAGCGTGAGGCCCGCGAGCAGGATAACGGCAACGGCGATCGAAAATACTGGAGCGAAGCCGCGATAAGGTTGGAAGACGGCAGCGAACAACGCGAGCATCGCGGCGAGTACCGTCCCTCCGCTGAACAAAATCGGTTCCGAGACGTGCGCCATCGCTTGGCCCATGGCTTCGTATTTCGAATCGACGGTGGCCAGCTTCTCGCGATAACGGGAGAAGACGAACAGACAGTAATCGGTAATAACCGCGAACAGCAAAATCATCATGATCGACAGAGACTGCTTATCGATGACGAACCATCCGTTCTTGCCCGCCAGCCCGAGCAAGCGGTCCACCGCTTGATAGACTACTCCGGCGACGACTAAAGGAATAATCGACAGCAACGGGGAACGGTAGATCGCAACGAGCAATACGAGAATAAGCACGACCGTAGCGATCATCAAGACGAAATCCGCGTTCTTGAACAAGTTCAGCGTATCCGCCGAGATCGCCGCCGGACCCGTCGTCTCCATACTAACGGTTCCGTCCCCTTTCTGCTGCCAATGGTCTTTCATTTCGTCTATCGTCTCCAGCGCGCTATCCGATTCCATGCCTTCCCTCAATTCGACATTCAGCAGCAAAGTCGTCCGGTCTTCGGATAACAGACGATTCCGTTCTGTCTCGGGCATCTCGTGAAAAGGAATCGCGCTCTGAACGTACTTCGGCTTAGCGCCGGAAGACAACCATTCGCTATAAGCTCCGATCGTCTCCAATTGCTCCGCCGTCATCGCTTGACCGCTATGAAAGACGAGCAGAGCGGTCATACCGCCCGATGAAGGAAAGCGCTCGTCCAATATCCTTTGCGCAACCGCGGAAGGGTTGCTATCGTTCGCGTTTCCTTCCCCGGCGCTTATGGCATAGGGTTTCGCCGCCGGAGCCGCTACGCTTAGCGCGATAATAAGAAGCAACCATACAAGGAGGCTGATCTTCGCCCCTCTGCGGCTGCTCGCGTAATTCGTTATTCTAAATAATCCATATCGTTTCATACTCTCGACCTCCTGTCCGTTCGTTCACCTGAATTATCGAACAGGCGAATGAACGGACGATGAACGGAGCATTACAATCGGGGGATACGGACGGTAAACAGAGTCCCCTTGCCAACCTCGCTTTGGACTTCGATCGTTCCCCCATGAAGCGAGATGATTTTGTGAACGATGGATAAGCCTAGGCCGCTGCCCGAAGAGGTACGATTTCTAGCTTTGTCCGCTTTGTGGAATCTCTCGAAAATATAAGGAATCTCCGACGCGGGTATCCCGACGCCGGAATCGCGGAACTCGATCTCCATGCCGACAGCGCCGCAGTCTGTAATCTCCACGCCGATCGTACCGCCGGAAGGCGTAAAATAAATCGCGTTTGAAATCAGATTCAGCCATACTTCGTAGAGCAAAGGGGCATCCGCCGCGATCGTCGCTTCGGGCAGCTCCAGCTCGAGGTTCAACCTTTTCTCCGTCCATTGCCATTCCAGCATAATGATGATCTCGCGGATTTGTTCGTCCAAACGGAAAGTCGTCATTTGCAGACGCTGGTCTTCCTTATCTAGCGCGGCGAGCTTAAGAAGCTGTTTGCTTAAGGAAGATAGGCGCTTGCTTTCCTGCTCGACGATCGTCCAATACCTCTCGGACTGCTCGGCGGTTACTTGCTTGTCCAGCACGGCGCGGGCGAACCCTTGAATGGACGTTAAAGGGCTCTGAAATTCATGCGACACGTTCGCGACGAATTCTTGCCTCATTCGATCGAGCCGCTGGATCGACTCCGCCATTCGCGCGAAATGGTCCGCCAAGTCGCCGAACTCGTCTTTTCGGTTCCGGGACTTCTCCAAACCGACGTTGAAGTTTCCTTTGCCGATTTGCTGCGTTGCCTTTTTCAGCACTTGCAACGGCTTGACGATGAATCGCGTCAGAATGACGATTAGAATCAAGCTCGTGACAAAAGTGAATCCGAGGAGGACGGCAACGATAATACGAATTTCCCCGATTTGCTTTTCCAAGTCGGGCCGGATGAACAAGGCATTCGGTCCGTTTGTCGTTGACAGAGGAATTCCGACGGTATTGCGAACGCTGTTCTCGAACAAGGAGAAGATCTCCAGTCGATTGTTCTCTTCCTTCATGCCATGGTAGATTCCGCCGTCTAATACGGTTTGAACTTCCTCGTCGCTCAGCTTTCCGTGCTTGAACGGACCCCCGAACATTTTACCGTTCATGCTCTCGTCGACGGCGTAGATTTGAAAGCCTAACGCCGCGATTCCCGTTAAGTAAGTATCCAGGTTGACTTCGGAATCCTGCCCGTACAGCGCGCCAATGCTCTGGCCCATCGCCAATATTTTATCCTCGTTGTTCGTCTTGATTTTCTCCTGATAATATAAGCTCGTCAGTACGACCCCGACCACTCCGCTTAAGAGAGCGACGACCATGAACGTCAGGACGATCCGCACGTACAACGTCTTCATGTCTCGTCCCTCGCTTCGAGCTTGTAGCCCAATCCGCGAATCGTCGTAATCACGAAGTCGGCTTGCCGATCGGCGAACCTCTCTCGCAACCGTTTGACATGAACGTCTACCGTGCGGCTATCGCCATCGTAGTCCGCGCCCCAGATCAATCGGATCAATTGCTCGCGGGTGTAGATTCGCCCAGGCTGGCTCGCGAGCTGCGCCAATAGTTCGAATTCGCGCAAAGGGATCGTGATCTGCTCCTCGCCTATTCGGATCTCGTATCCTTTCCGGTCGATGCTCACGTTGCCCAGCCTGATGACTTCGGACGAGACCAGCCGGTATCTCCGCAGCAGCGCTTTGATTCGAAACAGCAATTCCTTCGGCTCGAACGGCTTAACCATGTAGTCGTCCGTTCCGGCCAAATAGCCTTGCTCTTTATCTTCAAGCTGTCCCTTCGCGGTCAGCATGATCACGGGAATATCGTAATGCTCCCGAATTTCGCGGCATAGCTCAAGCCCGTCCACTCCGGGCATCATCACATCGACGATCGCCAGATGAACCTGCTCGTTCTCGCATATCCGAGAGGCCTGCGCCCCATCCTCGGCTTCGAGCACGACATAACCTTCTTTGCTCAACACGAGCCGAAGCAATTCCCGGATCGAAGGATCGTCATCCGCCACTACGATATGTATTCTCATGCTTGATCTCCTCTTCCGTTACCTCAGAACGGCTTCCGCGATATTTTGGCTCCAGTATATCACAGGGCTCCTCGATGAGGAGAATGTGTTTCCTTGTAGCGGTCACGTATAACGGCACGGCGTGCCGTTAAATGGACATACGATCCAAGTTTCATCAAAATAGCGGCACGGCGTGCCGTTAATTGGACATACGGTCCGGTTTATACCAATATAGCGGCACGGCGTGCCGTTAATTGGACATACGATCCAAGTTTCATCAAAATAGCGGCACGGCGTGCCGTTAGATAGACATACGATCCGGATTTTACCAATATAGCGGCACGGCGTGCCGCTATCGGCTATCGGAACAAGTCTCTTGGTAAATGTGCGCAAGCTCTACTCCACCCCTGCCGCGCGTCATTCGAGAACCGAACGTTACGGCATCGGCGCAGGCGAGGGACAGCGCGGAATCGTAATGACGGCGGTCGTCCCGATTCCCGGCCGGCTATGCAGATCGACGCCGTAGCTCTCCCCGTAATGCAGACGAATTCTTTCGTCCACGTTCCGTATCCCGTAACCGATTCGGATGCCGTCCCTGTTCATCAATTGCTCCAGCGTATTACGGCTCATGCCGACGCCATTATCGATAATCCGAATGACGACCGTATCGTTCATTAACTCGGCTACGATGCGGATAGCGATCCGTTCCCCGTACCAGGCATGCTCGAGCGCGTTTTCGACGAAAGGCTGCACGACGATTTTGACCGTTTCGTAGGGATACACGGAAGGTTCGATATCGTAGTACACTTGCAGCTTGTCCCCGTATTTGATTTTCTGGATCTCGATATAAGTACGCGTATGGTCAAGCTCCTGCTCGACCGTAACGACCGTTCTGCCTTGATTAAGCGCCAGCCGATAAAATTTGGACAGCTCGATGACCATCCTGTTCAATTTCTCGGTTTCTCCGAATTTGGCCAGCCTGCCGATCGAAGACAGCGTATTGTACAGAAAATGGGGGTTGATCTGCGCCTGAAGAGTGGACAGCTCCGCCTCTTTTTTCAGCAGGTTGGCCTCATAGTTTTGCCGGATCAATCGCTCGATGCTCTCGCCCATGTTGTTGAAGGCGTTCGATATGCTGGCAAACTCGTCTTTCCCCGTATAGCGGATCCTCTTCGATAAGTCGCCGTCCATGAACGCCTGCAACGAATGGACCAGCTTGCTCACCCGTCTCATGAAATACTTCGAAACGAAATAACTAAGGAACAAAATAATAAGCACATTGACCGAGAGAATAAGCAGCGTCAGATTGGTCATGCGGCTCGCGTCGCGGACGAATACTTCGCGGGGAATAATAGCGACTAGCGTCCAGTCCAATCCGGAGATCGGTTCGCGGATAACGAGCCGAGAATCGTCGGCCTCGGAGCCCGACGCGATGACCGGGGATTCGCTTCCGCTAGAAGAATAGATCGTACGCCCGGCACCGTCTATGACGAATAGGGAAGATCGCTCGCCGATTCTCGAATGCTGCACCTCGGTAAGCAGCCGGTCGATCTTGACCGTTACTTTCACGACCCCTATTTTCTTCAGCTTCTGCAAGTCGAAGAACTTGCCGAACGTCGATAGGTTATTGTATTTTTCATCCGTTCCTACCTGTTTCCAGACAATCGTTTCGTCGTATTGCCCGCTCTGGAAAAACTCCTCCGAATACCACGGCTCTTGGTCAAGCCGGACGGCATGAAGCACCTTATAGTTTCTTGGCATGCTAAGCGGATCGACTCCGTCTTCCGCAACGTCGTAAACCTCCGGCACGCTGTCGTTATCCAAGTAGATCGATAGCTGAATCGCATTCGCGCTCGAATTCACCGCGTTGCGAAGCGACGGATCCAAATATCTCGTGATCGCCTCGAAGCCGCTCCAAGCATCGTGCTTGCGGCTCAGCAGCCGTTGAAGGCTCTGATCGGAAGTCACCAGAGCGGATACTCGCTTAACGTCCTCCATTTTGTAGGCGATGTTGTTCCGCATTTGCAGAAGAGTACCCTGAATATTGTCGCGGGTATGATCGCGAACGGATTGGACCGAATTCCGATAGGCAAAAAAACCGGTTATGATAACCGGCACCATCGCGAGCAGCATGTAAGAGACAAGCAGCTTAACGCCGAAAGAAACCGAATCCACCCGCTTGAACGACAATCGCTCGAACGATAACAATCGCTTCAGCTTGCCTCACCTCTAGATCCGTTTGCGATAATCGCCCGGAGCGATGCCGAATAGTTTGCGGAATTGCCGGTTAAACACGGTAAAGTTT
Organism: Cohnella cholangitidis; assembly: GCF_014107495.1. Classification (GTDB taxonomy): domain Bacteria; phylum Bacillota; class Bacilli; order Paenibacillales; family Paenibacillaceae; genus Cohnella; species Cohnella cholangitidis. The sequence goes on along the minus strand of NZ_CP041969.1, from coordinate 3,919,240 downwards.
TTATAACCGATCTCGCTGGCCACCTCGTAAATTTTGCGCTTCGGATCGCGCAACAGCTCCTTCGCTTGATTCAACCGTTGGCGAATGACGTAATCGCTGAAATTTTCCCCGGTCTCTTCTTTGAATAAAAAACCGAGATAATTGGGGCTGAAGGAAAAGGTATGGGCTACGTCCTTTAACGTGAACGAATCTCCGAGCCGCTCTTCTACGTATTTCATCATTTCTTCCACGAGTTTGCGGTTTTTCCCTAGCTTCTTCCCGTTCAGCTTCTCCGAAATTTCGAACAGCCGCCGCCGGAGCCAGGACTGGATGTCGGCGATCGTCTCGAACCGGTACAACACGTCAAGATGGGATAGTTCGATGTCGAGCAAAGCATAGAAGTTCTCTCCCTTGGACGCCAAGTACTGCTCCAATCTGGCGATCAGATAGAAGGAAAAATGATGGACCTGCAGCTTCTCTTCCATGCCGCGGGCGATACCGAACAGCAATTGCAGAATATCGTCGATGCGAACCAGTTCGTAACCGTTCATCGCATCGAATAACTCTTCCAGCACTTCGTTGAGATTGCGGGCTTCCGTGGCCATATAGTGATTGGATTCCCCGGAGCAGATCAATCTGTTCTTGCCGACGAACCATTTCAGGGAAAGCGCGTCTACGGCCGACCGATAAGAGGAAGGAAGCTCGCCCCTGCCTGCCGCCCTCTCGCCGACCGCAATCGTAAGCGTCAGAGGCATGCATTCTCCGGCTTCAGACAAGATCGTTCGGAAGACGGGCAACGGTTCCCCGCAATCCGCCGAATCCCGAAACAAAATCGCCAACCGATGGGGAGCCACTTGCACCGGATACAGCCCGTATTTGCCGCACTGCCTCTCGATATAATCATAGATTCGCCGTAAGACCGCATCCCGCCTCGCCTTCGGATACGAGTTCAGCTTCCAGGAAAGATCGTCGATTTCCACGACCGCCGAACGGTTGCAATCCGGCCGGATCTGCCGCTCGCCGCCGTCCGGCAACACGGCCAAATCGTTCGGTTCGCCTTCGTTTTCCAGCCACCGGGCAATGAGCCTATTGCGAATAAGCGGAATCGACCGCTCGAACGCAAGCTTCTCCTTATCTTTGTCCAATTGCGATCTCAGCTTCTGCAGGAAAGCATACAGTTCCGAGTCGTCGACCGGTTTCAGCACGTACCCGAACGCGCTCAGTTGGATTGCTTTCTGAGCATATTGAAAGTCCTCGAATCCGCTAATAAAGATCAGCTTGATATGCGGCTGCGATTCGAGCGCTTGCCGCGCTAATTCCAATCCCGACATGATCGGCATCTTGATGTCGGTAATCAGAATATCCGCGCTCTCTCGTCTCAGAAATTCCAGAGCGGCGAACCCGCTGCCCGCGGCGAAAACCACTTCGATGCCTAGCGAATGCCAATCGATCAACCGCTGCAGCCCCTCCAGATCCAGAGGCTCGTCGTCCGCCAATACGCATTTGTACATCGCTGTCACCTTCGGCTTTTCATAGGAGAAGAGAGCCCCCTCGGGAGCCCTTCTTCACCCATCCAGTTTATTTTCTTTTCTATTTCTGTATGATAGCTTTGTTTGCGTTCCATTTATCGGTATAAAATTGCAGAAGCTCATCATATCCGGCATCGACGGCATGTTGTTGCGCCTGTTCCATCAGAGACAGCACCTCGTTATCGTCCTTGGCGAACAGCATTTTGGCAAAAGCGGTAACGTAGATGTCGTTCACCATCGTTCTGGCTATCCCTTCATCGGTATCGGGCAGCGGATCGATATTGACGAACTCCGTCATCTCCAGCGAAGTTTTCCAGAAGAAGTTTTTCTGGGCTTCCGTCGTCCAATTCCGCTGGTTCTCCGGCAGCTTCATCTCGTATTCCGCCTTCGAAGTGTTGACGAACGTCGTATTGCCTACCCAATCGAACGCTCCGATTTTTTGTTTGTCCTTCTCGGCTTGCGGCGTATTGATGGCGGTATCGTTAGGGATCGGCGCTCCGTTCCCGTCATAATCGTCCCAGTACAATCCGGGAGGTCCGAAGAATGCCACGCGCTGCCCTTCGGGTCCGGTCAACCAATCCAAGTAGGCGAATATTCTCTCGGGATCCTTGGCGTTCTTCGTAATGACAATAGCGTTCCAACCTAGCGAATTGTAGTCGCTGACGAAGATTTTGTCCTTATCCAGCCCCGACTTGCGAATCGGCCATATCGGCTCGTAACCGCCTTCGGGATCAATCGCCTTCCAAGCATTGTTCGCTTCGCGTCCGTAGTTAGCCACATCGCCGAAAGCGAACACCGCGACTCTGCCCGTATTCAGCTTCTCCTTCACTTGGTCGTCCTTTTGCGTTAATGCGTCTTGAGTAATTAATTTCTCCCGGAACAGCTTGCTCGCGAACAGCATCGTTTCTTGGAATGCCGGGTCTTGGAAAATGGAAATCAGCCGCGTTCCGTCGGTAGCGAACCTCGACGACATGTATTTCATCGGGTGGTACTCCGCGAATCCGGACGACATGACGTCGATTCCCTGTCCTCCGATTCCCGTCTCGAACGGGACCACGTCGGGATAGGTTATCTTAACCTTCTTCAAATAATCGTACAGATCGTCGAACGTCTCCAGCTTAGGGCTTCCCAGCTCTTTATAAATTTTCGTGTTGATGATCCAACCGGTGTTGCCGTTGCCGCTGGACGTATACCAGTTAGGAAATTGATAGAGCTTGCCGTCCTCGGAACGCAGCATGTTGAGCGTCCGGTCTCCCGCATACTGCTTAAGATTCGGATATTTATCGAGATATTCGTCCAGCGCGACCAGTTGGCCTCCCGCGCGAAGACGTTCGACATCCCCGCCTCGATCGATCATCATCACGTCCGGCAACGTGTTAGAGGCGATCATCGTATTCAGCTTAGACGCCGCTCCTCCTCCGGATTGAATCGGTTCCACCGTGATTTTCATGTTTTCTTGTATCCATTTGCTAGTCGGATCGGCGCCCCAAGGCTCCGTAGTCATCCAATCGTAGTTGCCGTAGAAGCTGAACGTGTAGGGCTCAAGTTCGTTACCCGGATTCTCCTTCGTATTGGAGCCCGAAGGCGACGGGCTCGCTTCCTTGGAATTGTCCGGTTCGTTGGAACCTCCGCTGCAGCCTGCCAATATGACGGTAAACGCAACCATTAGAACGAGAATCAAGCTGAATGCTCTTCGAACGCGCATTCGTCATCCCCTCTCCCGCATTTCGTTTGCGAGTCTAATTTGACATGAATACCGAACAAAGCGCTTTATTATTCTTTTAAAGAACCGACCAACACGCCTTTGACAAAATATTTCTGCACGAACGGATATACGAGAATAATCGGCAGCGTAGCCACCATCATCGTCGCCATCGTCAAGCTCTTGGTCGTGACCGTCTGCGACCTGCTCAGCGCATCGAGCGCCGCCGCGTTGCCCCCCGTTGCCTGCAGCATTTGGTCCGTTACGATATTGGAGTTCAGAATCTGCTTCAGTACCGTCTGGATCGGCAACAGATTTTCCTGATTAATAAATATACTGGGACCGAACCAGTCATTCCAATGGCCGACGGCGGTGAACAGCGATAACGTCGCGATGACCGGTCCCGAGATGGGAACGACGATCCGGAAGAAAATACCGAAATCGCTGCAGCCGTCTATTCTCGCGGATTCCTCCAAGCCGTCGGGAAGCTCCAGGAAGAACGTCCGAAAGATGATCATGTTCCACACGCTGACGAACCCCGGAATGACCATCACCCAGAACGTATTCATAAGGCCCAGTTCCCTGATGAGCAGGAAGGAAGGAATCAATCCGCCGCTGAAATACAACGTAACGATGCAGTAGATCATATAGTATTTTCTGAAAATCAATCCCCGCTTCGATAACGCATACGCGAACATGGCGGTAAAGAAAATGGACAACGCCGTGCCGAAGACGGTTCTGAATACCGAGATCATAAAAGCCCGCAACAACCGAGTATCTTGAAGCACGATATCGTAATTGTCCAACGTCCACTTGCGCGGCCAGAAGGTTACTCCGCCCATCGCCGTGTCCGAGCCTACGTTGAAGGAAAGAACCAACGAGTTCCAGAACGGATACAACGTGCTGAAGCCTAATAGGACCAACAGGACGGTAATGAAGGATTGAAGCACCTTGTCTTCCCAACTGAATTTCATGCGCAAGCCCCCCGCGCTACCATAAGCTCGTGCCGAATCTTCTAGCCGTATAGTTCGCCGCCGTGAGCAAGGCCACGCTGATTACCGCTTTGAACAATCCGGCCGCCGTTGCGTAAGAGAAGCGATTATTCATGATTCCAAGCCGGTAGACGTAGGTATCGATGACATCGGAAACGTCCTTCAGGATGGGATTGTTGGACAGAATCAGAATATCTTCGAACCCGGCGCTCAAAATGTTGCCGACCGCAAGAATCATAAAGATAATAATGACAGGCGCGATGCAGGGAAGCGTGATCAGGAATATTTGCTTGAACCTGCTCGCCCCGTCTAGCGAAGCCGACTCGTACAGGTGAGGGTCGATCCCGGCAATCGCGGCCAAATACACGATGCTGGCAAACCCGATTTCTTTCCATACGCCGGTTCCGATCAAGATGGCCCAGAAATATTCCGGGACGGACAAGAAATTGATCGGCTCGCCTATGATCCTCAGCTGTTGCAGCAAGATGTTAAGGCTGCCGTTCTCCGTCGACAGAATGGAAAACACGAAACCGCCAACGATGACCCACGACAGGAAATGGGGCAAATAACTGATTGTCTGGATCGTGCGCTTGAACCACATTCGTTGGACTTCGTTCAGCATTAACGCCAGAATGACCGGAGCGGGAAATCCGATCAGCAGCTTCAAGCCGCTGATGACGATCGTGTTGCGCATCACGTTCCAGAAGTCCGGGGAGTTGAAGAACATCTCGAAATGCTTGAATCCGACCCATGGGCTATGGAAGAACCCCTTGAACAGGTTGTAATCCTGAAAAGCCATCAACACCCCGTACATCGGGATATAGCTGAAAATAAAGATAACGACAATGCCCGGCATTACCATCGCTTGCAATTCCCATTGGCCGGCCAGCCTGCGCCATATCCCTTTCCCCCGGGCAGGCGACGCGCGCGCGGAATTCGTACCCCCGGCTTCCGTCTTCATGGCTTCACCTCCGCGTCGGCCGTCGATTCCCAGAACCCCGGAACCGGCTGCAGACCGAGCGCCTCGATATCTCCCCGATCGGGAATCCCGTTAGGCGCCACGCCGAAATCCGTCTGATAGTCCCAGAGGGTCCATCCGATGCCGAATTCCTCGAACGCTTCCCGAACGTCCCGGATATAACTAAGACGACTGATCTGTTCCGCAGCGCGGTAAACGCCGAATTCATTAGCGGTCAGAGGAACATCGTGGCTTCTCGCCCAATCGACTACCGGCTTCAAATATTCCCTGACCTTATCCTTGTTCCACCCTTCCCGGCAATACTGATCGAGGGTCGCCTGAACGATAGTCGCTTCCTCCGGCGACATAACGCTGCTCTCCCTCGCTGCGGGACAGGATGCGCCGTCCGGCAACGGATAAGGAACGTCCTTGATATATTTCTGCATTTCCCAACCCCATCCGGCTTCTTGATGGGTAAAGGTCATCGGATCGTACATATGAAAATTGTATACGACGTTGCGATCCTTCAAGGGCTCCATCATAGTCAGGGCAAGCGAACTGTTCCATCTCTTATGAATGCCGTCGGTCGAATCTTCCGCTAGCCCCGTTTGCAGATTGGCGCTGGCGATCAAGGTATGCTCGGGCGCGCCTCTGCGCATCGCGGCCATAATGGTTTTCTGGGAATCGTACCAATCCTGCGGGTCATCCGCGTAAGGCTCGTTCAATACTTCCAGGAATACCAGATCGGGATCGAATCGACTCATATGCTTAGCTAGACTCTCCCAGAATAAAGCCGTCTTCTCGGCATGAAGCGGGTCCAGCTGGATCCATGCTTTCAAGCCGTCTTCCGCATGATAATCCAACACGACGGCCAGATCATGGCTCAGAATATTCTCGATCGCCTGATCCAAGCGCTTCAGCATAACCGGATTAATCGCGGCGGGGTCGTTGCCGTTGTAGAAGCTGGTGGAGTTGAACGGCAGCCGGACATGCAGGAACCCCATATCCCGTATACTCTGCAACTTATCCGAGTCGTACGCCCAAGGGTCGTAATGGGACCAGAACCAACCGGAAAGATTAACGCCTCTAGTCAATTTCTGCAAACGATGTTCCGGTACATCTTTAAGCTCGACAGGGTTGGATTGTCTATAGATGACGATAGACGCCGCGCAAATCGCGATAATCGCTGCCGCGGCTAAGAGCTGTTTCGTTCGCCGCTTCCGAGCTATCTTGATCCCTCCCATCCGTTACTGCTTACAATATCCATGATATGAAAAGGGACCTCTTCAAGGAATGCACCCCAGCAACGATTTGAATACGTTTGCAACGGACTTTGCCATGCTTGTCCGTGCGAACCGATTAGACCGTCAGAAGATCAGAATCGGATTGGTAGACAAACAAAAAGCCCGCCCTTACGGGCGAGCTGGAAGCAAGCTATTCTAATGGCAAGACGGCATTACCACGCGAGCATGACGGCGATCCACGCGGCCAAGGCGGGAATGCCTTGCACGTATAGAATCGACCTCTTGGCGGTAAAACCTCCGAAGATAGCGGCGATGACTACGCAAACGAGAAAGAAGGTCTGAATTTGGTACCCCGTGGAAACATTCGGATGAAGCAATCCCCAGACTAGGCCTGCAGCCAAAAATCCGTTGTACAACCCTTGGTTCGCGGCCAGTGACCGGGAGTCCCGCGCGAAGCTTGCCGACGTTCCGAATCTTCTCCGAATGCCGGGAGACGTCCAGAGGAACATCTCCATGAACAGAATGATCACATGCTCCAAAGCGACAAGCCCAACTAGAATCGTCGCGATGACCACCGGGCCTCTCCCCTTCCGTTTGCTAGCCTGACGCGTTGTAACCGCTACTAATTATTTATTCTCGAGATAGGGAATTATCACTCCGTTTTCGCGGTTGGGAAGGCTCCAGCTTCCGTCTGCCCGGGAACCACCAGCTCGCCCGTCCGAGCAGCTTCATCGTTACCGGAACGAGCAGCATCCGAATGACGGTCGAATCGAGCGCGATTGCGATAGCCATACCGAAGCCGAGCATCTGAATCGGCAATACGCCCGAGAACGCGAAGCCGGCGAATACGGCAACCATCAGAACGGCCGCTCCCGTAATCAGAGGTCCGGTTTTCTCCATTCCCTCGGCAATACTGTCCTCATGCGCTCCGGTCCGGTCGTACTCTTCCTTGATCCGGCTCACGAGGAATACTTCATAATCCGTGCTAAGTCCGAATAACAACGCAAGCAGCAACACCGGAACGAAGTGAATGATATAACCGTTCGATTCTACGTCGAAGATTTCCGAACCGTATCCGAGAGCGAACACGAACACTAGAATTCCGTAGGTAGCCGCTACCGAGAACAGGTTAAGGATGATCGCCTTCAGCGGCAGCAGCAAGCTCTTGAAGGAGAGTACCAGAATCAAGAAGATTAGAACCAGCATGACTCCTAGCGCCGGCAACAAGCTATCGTTGATCGCCTTGGACGTATCCATGCCCGTCATCGTTTCTCCGCCGATGCTGAACACGGTTCCCGCCGGAAGTTCAAACCCAGGCAATAACGTGTCTCGCAAATGCTTGATGAAATCCCTGCCCACGTCGCTTGAGCCGTATTGATCCAATTCTACCTCGAGCACCCCGGTGTGCCGGTCGGTGCTTACGTAACGATTAACCATGTAGCTAACGTCTTGAGGCAGCGAGTCGGCCCCTCCGTTCAAAATTCCCGAGACGGCAGCCGGTTCCATGCCCGGGAAAAAGTTCGTTACGGCCGATACTCCGATAACGTGATCTTGTTTGGCCAGCTCCGCCTGCAGCGCGGCGATCTTCGCGAGCGCCTCGGGCGAACTTAGGTCGCTGGTTTCGTTATGGAGGACGACGCTGATCTGATTAGCCGCTCCGATGCCGAACGATTCTTCCATGAGCGTAAAGCCTTGGCGAACCGACGTGTCCGCGGGCAACGTTCGAATATCGGGAGAATTCAGCTTCATATCGAGCGCCGGGTAAGCGAATGCCCCCAAAGCCGCCAACGTAAGAATCAGGAACAAGACCGGACGGCGCATGATCGCGTTCGTCCACCGTTTCCAGCCGCTCGTTCTCGTCGTTTCGCGCGGACGAAGGAACGGGATGCTGCCCTTGTTAATGCGGGTTCCAAGAATGACGAGTACTGCAGGCAACAATGTTAAGCTAGCCAATCCGGCGACGAACACGACGACGATTCCGCCGAATGCGATCGCTTTGATCGCGGCTATCGGCACGGTGAACAGCGCGGAGAGCGCGGCAATAACGGTGAGAGCCGAGAAGAATACGGTATGGCCCGCCGTTCCCATCGTTTTGACCAGCGCATCCTGCTTCGTATTTCCCGGTACGGCAAGCTCCGCCTTAAACCGGCTAACCATGAAGAGAGAATAGTCTATTCCTACTCCGAGCCCTAGCATCATGGCCGAATTCGTGACGAATACCGACAGTTCTACCTGAAGGGCGACTAAGTATACGATTCCCATGGCGACAAGCACGGAAGCGATCGTCACCATTAATGGAGTTACCATGGCCATGATCGAACGGAAGACGAGCAGAAGGATGATCACGATGAGCGGGAATACGATCATTTCCGCTTTAGCCAGCCCTTCCTGACTCTGTACGCTGCTCTCGCCCCAGAACGCCGCGCCGCCCACCAAGTATGCTTCCGCTCCAAGGCTTGCAGCTTGCTCGACTACGCGTTCTTGATAATCGGGAACCTCGTTAATCAAGAAATCCAATTTCGTATCCATATCGACGAAAGCGATGCTAAGGTTCGGATCTTGGCCTACCAGACCGGATCCGATTCCCTCCGACGCGCTCAGAATGCTGAATACTCCGGATACGCCTTCCTCGGTTTTCAACCGATCGACGATCTTCTGCAGCTTCTCGTTATATTCCGGGGAACCGGCCGCATGCTTCGGATCCTTAAGGACAAGCGTCAGCGAACTCTCGGATCTGCCCTCGAATTCCGATGCCAGCAGCTTCCCCGCGGCGAGCGATTGCGACCCCGGAACATCCCAACCTCCGCCGCTAAGCAGAGGAGTTAATTTGCCGAACGCAAATCCTCCGAACAACAAACCCGCGATCCATAGCGCTACGACTACCCATCTTACTTTGTAAAGCGCCTTTCCCCAACCATGCAATAAAGCGTGCATCTCTCCACCGTCTTTCTCTTTTGTTTGTATTCGTTCTACACTGCGTTAACAATATATGTCGCTTATTGTTTGAGCATTCAAACAGTAAGCGGTAAAAAGAAAGAGACAAGATCACGAGTCTCTCTTCTTGCTAACGAATTCATAGTACGCGCCAAGCATTGTCGCTAGCGTATTGTACGCATCGTCATACTTGAAATCGGGATCGGCGACCTTCTGCAGGCCTAAGCCTTCGAACACCGCGTACAAGATCGAAGCGATCGCCTCCGATTGCTCACGGGAAAACCCGCTGATCGATTCGATCGTATCGCTAATATAAGCACGCTCCGTAGCGAGCATTTCCCGCAAAGTAGCCGTTGCGCTGTCTTTCCGGAGTCCGATCGCGAATAACTCGAATCGAAGACGGAACCAGTCCTGATGCTGAAGAGCCTTGCTCTTAGGCAGCTCAAGCATCTGCGCTATCGTTGCGTTAGATATCTCATCCGGGTTACCGGCGGCTTGAAGCAAGGGAAGAAACGAATCGCAATACTTCTTCGTTTCGCGGCGGAATACTTCGGCGAACAGCAGATCCTTACTCGGAAAATAGTAGTTAATCAAGCCTTGAGCCACGCCCGCCGTAGCTGCTATTTCCTTCGTCGAGGCCTTATCGTAGCCTTTCTCCGATAATACGGTATACGCGGCCGCGATAATTCTGTCTCTTTTGTCTGCGTCTGTCATCGGCACACTTCCTGCATCTTAGAGTTTGGTTTGAACGAGATCAGAAGGAATGGAGTTTGAATGAACGTTCAAACAGAGAATAACACGTTGATCCATCTTTTGCAAGTCGCAAACTCTAAACCGCTCGCGGACGCCATTGGAGACCTTTGAGTTGACTATCCGGCTGCTTCTGTCCCTCTATACTGCCTCACTGGGGCATGAACCATTCGAGGAAGCCGTAGATGAACAGTCTGAGTGGCTACAGGATCAGAATGTGGTGTTACTGCGACGCATTCCCCGTCTGATAAGCGATGGGGAAGGAAGTAGCGCGGAAAAACCGACTAAATAGCTTGCGGGGGTGCCCCGTCTGAGTAGGATAAAGATTCAGAATGTGGTCATTTTCCGGTTAACTTGCGTCCTAACTCATGGCTACCCTTGACTTATCCCCAGAGTTATCCACATTCATCCACAACTCATCCACATTAGTGCACAATTTACCTACACTAGTCCACAACTCATCCACATTCATCCACAATCCATCCACAACCAACGAGTAACCCCCTTTTTCCACGCACCGAACACAAACCGGCTTTCGCCGTCCTTCAGTGAGAGAGAATGCTGTCTACGCCGGAAGCAAGTCGGAAAATAAATCGCCAAAAAACCCGACCACTGTGTCGGGTTTTCATCTAACTTATCGTAGGATCACAACGCTCTAAGCCAGCTCTCCACTTCCCGGAACGTCCCCTCGTTCGAGAGGATGCCATCGTGATCGCTGTCTAGAATCATCGACACCTTCGCTTCGTTGTATTCGGCGAACATCGGTGCGTATTGCCCGGGAATAAATACCTCTTCCTTCTCCCCGATCAATACGAGAGTCGGTTGGGTCATCGCCCGCAAATTACGCTCGAATTTGGCTTTGGGCGTTCTCGACATAAGCAGCCTGTAACTGAGCTCCAACGTCTCGCGTCCATGTCTGCGCGCGATCGGTTTGTCGTTGCGCATGACGATCCATTTGTTCAAGAAGCGGAGACCGACCGCGTTAAGAATCGTAAGAAATACGACTCTCGGCATTTCCAGCTGGATAGTGCTCCATGGGTCCTTCTTGTGGTTGATTGGCGCTTTCGGGTGGACGGCAGGTGCGAGCAGCAGATAGGCGTTAACTTCCTTGGCCAACCGACGTGTAGTTAGACGGATCACGTTAGCTCCGCCTCCCGAATGCCCGGCCATGATCAAAGTGTGCGGCGAAGGGAGTCGCGGCCGAATCCATTTGATCAAATCCTCGATATCGTCGTCATGTTGGCCGATATATTCCACGTCGCCCCTACGGACCGGATGCAGTCCGTATCCCCGAAGATCGGGCACGACCACTTGCGCCAGATGGTTCTTGGACAGGAATTCGGCCAACGGATGCAAATATTGCCCGTCCTCCGAAATCCCGTGCAGCAGAATGATGACTTTATCCGATTCCGCCAAGTAATGGCGGTAACACAACGATCTTCCGTCCCTTGCTTCGTATGTCTGAATTGGGGGCAGTACTCTTTCGAACATGATGGACCTCCGACGGTCAACTCATTTACGCTTTTCCATAGTTTACACTGGATCAGTATAATTGAAAGCGCTATTTTTATCCATTATACCACAAATGTACTACTTGTACTGCTTAAAATTAGGTCTATAGCCTCATTCCATATTCTTGCATTGGAAGTTGCATTATAAGCATCATTTTATCGAAATGCACCGGTTTTATTCGTCCCCATAAGTAGACGCCTAGCCACGCCCATAGAAGACCCGCCAGCACCATCAAACCGACCGTTATGCCTGTGGCAAGCCCATTTTCGATTCTCTTAGATACGAAAAGAAATATGCAAAACAGAATATGGGCAACGACCATGCTCCCAGATATCAGCAGTAGAGAACGAGAGGGGTCGCGCATTCGTTATGTCCCTTTGATGTCGTACTCGCCGCCCCATCCTCTATCTACTGCAAACTCGCCCCGATAATATCCTCCATCCTAAACCGTTCCCCATCGATGATGAACGTCCGGGTATAAGGATCGACCTTGTCGACGATTCCGATCGCCGCGCAATCCTCGTATTCGTGATACAGCTTGAACTGCGCCGCGACTCTCATGCCCAGCGATGCCATGAGCACCCGCATGATCTCTTCCCATTGCTGCTCGTCTAACGCCGGCTTTGTCGGCCTTCTGTGCTTGATCTCTAGATTCTCGGCGATAATCCGCTCTTTATGCTCCGGAAGCATCATCCGGCTCGACTCCCACAATCCGTTGTTCTCCAGCTTTTTGCTCATTTGTAATGTCCTCCGATCTTGCCCGCCCTGTCTTTGGCCTGCCCTGCTTCCGTAACGGATACGGCTCTCATGATGGCGGTATTGCCGTATTTCAGCTTCAAGGCATCGGTCGTCTTCTCCAGCTCCCGAAACCGATCCCGTTGATCGAACAACGAGAGCTGGTACTCTTCTTCATTGGATAATTGCGAGAGGCTAACCGCCACCTTCCGTACCGGCACTCCCTCCCAGTGCTGCCGGAACAGCTTAACCGCGGCGGCGTACACCAGATTGGTCACGTTCGTCGGCTCGACCATCTTCATCTGCCGGTAAAATCCGGTAGGGTGGTCGAAATCCGCGCCTTGGCACCCCACGGATACGACGCCCCCCATGAAACCAAGACCGCGGCAGCGTTGGCAGACGAGCTCCGTCAGCTCCAGCAGCACGACCTTCAACTCCTCGAACTTGCGGTAATCCCGCGGCAACGTCATCTGATGGCCCACGCTCTTAGGGGCCTCTTCATGGGTGTAAGGGCTGACCGGACTATCGTCGAGCCCGTTGGCGAGCCGCCAGTATAATTCGGCGTCGATGTCGCAGTTTTTGCCGAACTTCCGCCGCATCATCTGCTTCAAGACGGCCAGCGGCGTCCGCGCAAGCTCTCCGATCGTCGCCAACCCCATCGCCGTAAAGTGGGCGGTCATGCGGCTCCCGACCATGAACAGCTTGCCTATGGGCAGCGGCCATAGCTTCTCCGGCAACATCGTCTTCGTCAGCGTGAATAAGCCATCGTCGTTCTTCTTGGCCCATAGGTCGCACGCCATCTTGGCCGTCACTTTCGAATAGCTGATCCCTAAGCGCGTATACACCCCCGTATCGTTCCGGACTTGCATTTGAATCGCCTCCGCGATATCGCGCGGCGATCCGAACAGCTTCCGGCTGCCCGTAATATCGATAAATTGCTCGTCGATCGAATAAGGCTCGACGAGATCGCTATAGGTACGATAAATATTCGTAATCTGCATGGACACGTCGATATACAGCTGCATCCGCGGCTTGATAATGACGAGATCGGGACATTTCGCCAGCGACTCCCTCACCGTCTCGGCCGTCGTTACTCCGTATTGTTTGGCGATCGGGCAAGCCGCCAGTATAATGCCGCTTCTGCGTTCCGGATCTCCCGCAACGACCAGCGGCTTGTTCGCGTATTGCGGGTTGCTCGCTTTCTCCACGGAAGCGTAGAAGCTCTGGCAGTCCGCAAGCATGATAATCCTTTCCTCGTCGCGGCCCATCGCCGTCACCCTCACCCATCCGTCAGCTTAACCCCCGTGTACTCGCTCGCTTTTTTCAACGTTTCGGTCCGCACCGTGCCCCATAACAGAGTCATATGATGCTGATAACCCCGGCATAGGTAATCCGCTTCGACGCCGAGCTTCGTCCGCTCCTCGGGAAGCACCTTGATCCCTCGCTCCCGAAGCTGCTTCTTGATCGAGTAATGCTCGTTGATGATGTCGTCCTGCACCTTCTTCAAGCCGTGAATCAAAATCATGTCCAGCTTGAATCCCGCCGATTGAGCCGTGTGGATATCACTTTCAAGGTAGTCCAGCATGATCGGAATCAGAATCGACTCCTTCACCATTCGCAGCTCCTCGCGATTCAGCATTGGAGGTTTCATTCCCATTCCCCCGTATCCCGTATGGCACGAACGTCGAGCGCTCCCGGTGTTCGTGTTATTCATTATATACGAACAAACGTTCGTTTATCCATGTTTATTTTTTGCTTTTTCAAACTTATACTGGAAGTACAAGCTCGGCGAGCTGCGCTGGGGCTTGTCCCTTCGTGGGCATCAGAAATAACCTTCCGAAGAAATTATCTCTCCAAAAGGTTATTCGTTACCTATTATGCTCGAATCCTCATTTGTCGTACGGGTCGATCTAACGCACAGAGGGGATCATGCCCATAAAGACCATGATCCCCTCTGTCTGAGTCGAACTAAGCTCATCTCGGCAAAGTCTTGCCGTTGTGGTCTACGAATACATTAGCGCGCTCGCATTCGATCTTACCTTCCGCAAGATCGATTATTCCGGGCGCGGGCATCGACGGATCGTTGGTTGCTTGGGGTCCGCCCATGTCCGTTCTCAGCCATCCGGGATGAACGGCGTATACTCGAGACCCTTTCGGTTCTAGCAAATGATGAAGCTGCTGGGAAAATAAATTGAGAGCCGCCTTGGAGATCGCGTAGGAATAATCTCCTCCGTATGCTCTTTCGAAGCTGCCCGATGCGGACGACACGTTCACGATCGTACTGGAGCCATGAGACGGCAGCAGCCGCATAAAGTGCTTCACCATCCGTATCGGACCGTAAACGTTGACATCCATCGTCCGTTCGAGATCGGCGATCTGAAGCTCCTCCAAGCTGTGCTCCCTGCCGATAAGGACCGCTGCATTGTTAATAATGGAATCGATGCTCCGTCCCTCCTTGTGCAGCCGTTCCGCTAGGCTGGAGATCCCCTCCTCGTTCGTTACGTCAAGGGGAACGATCTCGATCTTCCCCGGGTACTGCCGGGCCATATCTTTAAGGCTGCCCGACTCCGATACTTTCCGGACTCCTGCCCATACCGTGTGCCCCCGTTTTGCCGCTTCCAGCACAAGCATAAGTCCCAGGCCTCGATTCGCGCCCGTAATGATAAGATTCATTCCAATATCCTCCCCTGGAATTAATTTAGTTCAAGCTCCGCTGCTTCGCGGTCCGAAAACTGCCGCGATCGAAATTTCAAAGCGCTGTTCCTTGGAACCGAGCAAATATTTCTCCATCGTTGGCGCATAACCGCAGCTATGGTTGCCGATTCCGCTCTGTCCGGCATCCAGCTTTACGATCGTCTCGTTCAGGCGTGTCAGCTGATGAATATGGCGAGTCGCGGTCATGTCCTCTATCGAATAATGATGAACGCTCATCTCGTAAGGAAGCTTACCCTTGAATCGCAAACCGAGCCCTTGCTCATTCATGATCGTGGACCAGCGAACCTCTGACTTATTGCCGTTCTCCTGCGGCTTCTCATACGGAACAAATTGCTCTTCCACAGTTCCGCTGTATACTCCTAATTTTCCGCTTTCTTTGCGATCCGGGTAGCATTCGTGAGGGCCTTTGCCAAACCAAGTCAATTGTTTATAGCTGTCCGACAGCCGCAGCTCCAAGCCGAATCGCGGCAATGAAGGCAATTCCTTCATGGGTTCAAGGGCAGCTTCGATGTTCACCCGTCCGTTCCGGTCAATCTCATATTGAATGATAGACCGGAATGCTAGCCCTTCCCCCCTCGCTCCTAAGGCCATTTCCACCGAAAGACGGCAGCTGTCCTCGCTTAGCTCGCACGCCGAAAATTTCCGAACGTCCGCAATGAGCCGATTATACCCGGCTTTCATCCACTCTTTGGCCAGATGGACATCGTTGTCGACCGGAGCGCGCCACAGGTTCAGCTTCGGACCGGAAATAAGCACGTTTTCCCCCTGAAGTTCCCAAGCGGAGATCCATCCTGCGAGTTTATCGAACGTAATGCGAAATTCTTCGCCGATGATGATGATTTCTTTGTTATCTTCTTCTACCCGCAAAGGATGTTGCACGGTGATAGGCGTAGATGCCGAGTTAACGATTTCCACAGGCAACCGCAAATCCGCCCAAGCAATTTCATGCCCCGCTTTTGCCCACGACGCATCATCCCTAAGTAAAAATCGGATGTGGATCCAATATTCTCCGGGAGATTTCAACAAATCGCCGTTAAGAGGAAGCTCGATGACGTCATCCGAGCCGGGTTCCGTTGCTAGAGCTGCAATCGTTCCCCCGTCAAGTTCAACGCCGTCATGCATGAGCTTCCATTCGCCATTGAGATGCTCTAGCGTTGCGAAATGATAGCGATTCGTTATGCGCACTCGTCCGGCAAGCAGATCGTTCGCTTCAATTTTCACGGGCTCAATCGCTTTTTTGTATTCGAGTATCGAGGGCTTCAGACCGCGATCCGGGAACGTAAGCCCATCCATGCAGAAGGGGCCGCTATGCGGCTCGTCCCCGAAATCGCCGCCATAAGCGTACCAGCTTTTCCCTTCGTCCGTACGCTGAAGGATGCCTAAATCGGACCATTCCCATATCAGTCCGCCTAGCAGACGCGGATAGGCGTACACCGTATCCCAATATTCCTTTTGGTTACCCGTGGAATTGCCCATGGCATGGCCGAACTCGATCATCAGATAAGGTCGCGGGTCATCCTTTTCCCCTTCCGCGATCAGCATATCCACTGACGGATACATGGTGCTGACAACGTCGACAACGGAAGCTTCGTAGGCTCGTTCATAATGGATAGGACGCGTAGGATCCGCCTCTCTGATCCAATCCGCCATTGCATCGTGGTTTGAACCATAGCCTGATTCGTTGCCTAGCGACCATAGGATGACGGAGGGGTGATTCTTATCCCGCTCCACCATTTTTCTCGCCCGTTGAACATAAGCTTCTTGCCAATCCGCATGCTTGCTTAAATAACTCTCATCCTCTATAAAATGAAAGCCATGCGTTTCCAAATCGGCCTCGTCGATCGCGAACAAGCCGTATTGATCGCAGAGATCCAGCCATCGGGTATCGTTAGGATAGTGGGATAGCCGAACGGTATTGACATTGTGCTGCTTCATCAACTTAATATCCGCCACCATAGCATCCATCGTCGTAACATAACCGGTAACCGGGTGGAATTCGTTACGATTTACGCCTTTAATAATAATCGGCTTCCCATTGATGTACAGCCGTCCGTCTCTAATCGCAATATCGCGGAATCCGACGGACGACTCCTGGACTTCCACGATGACGTCGTCAGCATCGTATATCGTTAACAGCAGCCTGTACAAGTACGGGGTTTCCGCTGTCCACATGCAAGGAGCTTCAATCGATTCCGTGAGCGTAATGATCCGTTCATGACCGTCTTCCGGCTGAAGGGATCCATCATAATAATGATCGAAAATCGTCTCTCGATTCTCGTCCATCAATATCGCACGCAGTTTCCACGAGGAATAGCCTTCGGATTGCATTTCCCGGTTCCCGTTCAGCGCTTGCGT
Organism: Cohnella cholangitidis; assembly: GCF_014107495.1. Lineage (GTDB taxonomy): Bacteria > Bacillota > Bacilli > Paenibacillales > Paenibacillaceae > Cohnella > Cohnella cholangitidis. The sequence goes on along the minus strand of NZ_CP041969.1, from coordinate 3,901,835 downwards.
TATTTTCAGCTTCAATTCCAGCTCGGCGCTCCGGTAATCGCCGGACATTAGCGTACGCACACGAACATCTTCAATGGTCACGTCCGGAAGCGACAACAAGAATACATCCCGGAAAATCCCGCTCAGACGCCACTTGTCCTGCGACTCCAGATAGCTTCCGTCGCACCATTGGTACACGCGTACGGCCAATACGTTATCGCCGGTCCGAACGTACGAAGCAATATTAAACTCCGAACGATTGTGGCTGCCTTGGCTATATCCGACCAATTGGCCGTTTACCCATACATGGAAGGAGGAATCCACGCCGTCGAAGACGAGCCGAGTCTGTCTATCGCCCCAACCCTCTCTGAGCCGGAACACCGTGCGATAACTGCCCACCGGATTCATGAGCGGCACATTCGGCGGATCGATCGGAAACGGATAAGGACAGCTGCTATAATGCGGGCGCCCATATCCATTCATCTGCCAATTTCCAGGTACCGGCATTTGATCCCAGCCTTCATCCCTGTAATCGGTTACATGAAAATCCGCCGGAGCCAAATCCGGACTTTCGGCGTAGTTAAATCTCCAACTGCCATTTAATAGATGATAGAAGGGCGATGCCGCACGATTCTTATCCAAAGCGCTGTCCCAATCCCCGTAAGGAAGTAAATCCGCACGCGGCGCTACCGTGTTACGCTCCAGAATGTTCAAATTCATCCAATCCGGTATTTCTGTATCGATTGTGCTCATATCCATCCTCCGATTCCACCTTGAATGACAAGCCGTCCCTATAGTTTATCCCCTTCGCCTAGCCTGGCGAAGGGGACGTTTCTGACTTCTGCTATTGAATATTCTGCTTATTTGATCGGAACAACCCGATACGATTTCCCCGCTTCCGTCTTGAACTCGATAACGCCGTCGGCCGCAACCTCGCTGTCGACGCCTTCAATTCCGACAAGCTCGGACAATCGCAATCTACAGTTCCCGTTCAAGGATGCTTGGATAATCGCATGATGCAATCTCCCTTGCTTCCATTCCATGCTGATTTCATATCCGCCGCGGGCGCGAAGTCCTCTCACGCTGCCGTTGCTCCAAGCAGAAGGCAATGCAGGCAGCAAATGCAATTCACCTGCATGGCTTTGTACAAGCAGCTCGGCAATGCCCGCTGTAGCCGCAAAGTTCGCTTCGATCGAAAAAGGATAAAACGTAATTTTCGGATGACGATGCGCGTTAAAGAGATTCGGAAACGGATTGCCGAGCAGTTTTCGTAAATATCCGTAGGCGTTGTCCGGATCTTCCAGTCGTGCGTAAATGTTAATATTCCAAGCAAAGCACCAGCCGATCGTATCCGTGCCCTCATGCTCCCGACGGCGATCTAAAGTCGTTCGTACGGCTTGCGCCAGTTCAGGCGTTCCGCGAACCGTAATTTGGTTGCCCGGATGCAGTCCGTATAGATGAGCCGTATGTCGATGGCCCGGCTCCGCTTCTTCAAAGTCCCGGAACCATTCCTGAAGCTGCCCATGCCGGCCAATCCGGAATGGCAATAAGCGATCGTAGGCTTGGCTCAGCGTATCCCCGAAGCCATCGGTTTCGTTCAATATCCTATAGCTTTCCATGCAGTTAGCAAATAGCTCGCGCATGAGCGCAATATCCATCGTAGAGCTCATCCCGACCGCGACATGCGATCCATCCGGCGCGATGAACGTATTCTCCGGCGATGTCGAAGGAGACGATACGAGATTCCCGTTCTCGTCCTCGACCAGATAATCTAGGCAGAACATAGCCGCTTCCTTCATGATCGGATAGGCGACATCCCTCAAGAAATCAGCATCGCCATTGTAGGCATAATGCTCCCATAGATGCTGGCACATCCAAGGCCCGGTCATCGGCCAGTAAGCCCAAGTCGCCGGTCCTTTCGACGGTCCTCCCTGCGGTGTTGCAGTCCGCCATAGATCAACGCCATGATGCGCGGTCCAGCCCCGAGCGCCGTAATAGACGTCTGCCATTTTACCGCCTGTCGTCCGAAGATCGTTCAGCATATCGAACAATGGATAATGGAACTCTGCGAGGTTACAGCTTTCGGCTGGCCAGTAGTTCATTTCCGTATTGATGTTCGTCGTATAATTGCATGACCAAGGCGGTTTCGTCATGTTGTTCCAGATGCCCTGAAGATTGGTCGCCTGCGTGCCGGGCCGCGAGCTGCTGATCATCAAGTAACGGCCGTATTGGAAAAATAACGCTGCGAGCTGCGCGTCCTCCCCGCCTTCCCGCACAGCAATAATACGTTCATCCGTAGGCAGCTCGGTTCGGCTCTCCCCGCCCAACTCCAACTCCACTCGATCGAAGTAGGGTTGAAAATCCGCGACGTGCCGCTCTCTCAATTGTGCATAGCTATAACGAGAAGCCTCGGCTAACGAGCCTTCGCACAGCTCTGCCGGGTTTTTCCCCTCGGTTACGGGATCCTTGTCATAGCCGTTAAAGCTGGTAGATGCACTCAGCAGAAGCGTTACCGCCTTCGCGGACCTGACGAGCAAACGCGCGCCATGCGTCTCGACATGCCCTTCCTCCGCTATCGCCTGAAGTTGAACTTGAAAGCGTACCCCTTTGTTCTCCTCGAAGAATACCGTTTCTTCGGCAGGGTCGCCCACTGGATCCATGCGGCTTGGCGCCGCGCCAGCCATGAAAATGCGATCCACGCCCAATTTGCCGGTCGAATAGTTCAATGGACTGCGCAACGAAGCCTGCACGTTTATTTTCTTGGGATGATCCGCGGAAATCCGAATAACCATTACCCGATCAACCGCGGATACGAAGGCTTCGCGAACGTAAGTCGTATCTCCATGCGTATATTCAGTGCGGCTAATTCCGCTGCGAAGATCCAACTCGCGGCGATAGGACCGTACATTGGAGCCATGCTCCATCTCCAGCTCCAGGTCACCCAGCGCTTGATAAGCTTCAGACCAAGGACCGAGCATATGATTCTCGATAACCGTCTGAGCTTCCCGGTATTGCCCGGCAAAAATCAACTTACGCGATTCGTCCAAATGCTTAACCGCTTCCATATTGTCAGCTTCCCTTGGCGAGCCCGTCCACAGGGTGTCCTCGTTTAAAGAAATGCGCTCTCGTTTAACGCCGCCATAGACCATGCCACCCAGTCTGCCGTTCCCGAGCGGCAATGCTTCCACCCATTCCTCGGCTGGATTTCGATACCAGAGCAGCATCGGGTTGTTCTTGCCTATGCTCCTTATGCTCATCGATACGCTCACACTCCTATTTGCAACAGTAACACGCCTTTGGGTTCAAGCTTAACTTCGCCGCTTATATCGCCGCCGCTCAACAGATCCCTATGCGGCAGCGGGCCAATGTTCACCCATTTCACATCATCATTATGATTAAGCACGAACAAATAACGGTTCCCGTCCTTTTCTCGGAACGTCGCTTCGACATTCGATGGGGTATCCAACAAGGGGGTAATCCCTTTATTCGCGCACAGATGCAGTACAAGCTTGTCCAAGAATCTCGGCTCCGGGCTAGTGGCGACATACCACGCTTCGCCGCTGCCGAAGGAATTGCGGGTTAACGCCGGCATTCCTTGATAAAATTCGCGACCGAACTCCGCTAGCACCTCTGCTCCTTCGGCATGCAGCACATCACACAAAACGCTGCATTCATACGACCCTGTAAGCTCTCCGACCGGATTGCTTACGCGCATCAGATTCCGCTGCAAAGGCAGAAGCGCGTCAATCTCTTCAACCCATATTCCTAACAGCTTCCGCAGCTTGCCCGGGTAACCGCCCAGCGGGATTTTGTCGCTCTCGTCTACGATACCGCTAAAGGCGGTCGTCAAAAACGTCCCCCCTGCGGAGACGAACCGTTCCAGCTTCTCCGCGTAGCCTTCCTTCACCATATACAGCACTGGAGCAACCAAGACGTCATAACCGCTGAGATCCGATTCCGTACTGACGAAATCGACCGCGATATTGCGACCGTGGAAAGCATCGTAGTATTTCTGAACTTCCTGCAAATACTTTAGCTGATCCGTTAACCCGCTCGAATACTCGATCGCCCACCAATTGTCCCAATCGAAGACGATCGCCGCCTTTGCCGGAGTGCGCGCGCCAACGATTCTATCGCCCAACCGGCCAAGCTCCCGTCCTACTAAAGCGCATTCCCGGAAGACGCGAGTATTCTCGTGGCCGGCGTGATCAATCATCGCCCCATGGAATTTCTCGAACGCTCCCGAACAGCGTCTCATTTGAAAATACATGATGCTATCCGCGCCGCGAGAAATCGCTTGATAGCTCCATAGCCTGGACACGCCCGGCCTTTTGAGCGGATTTTGCGGCTTCCAGTTGAGCTGGCTCGGACAAGATTCCATCAGCATGAATGGCGCTCCGTTCTTGAGCCCTCGCATCAGATCATGCCGCATCGACGAATAACTTGCCGGCGCATCGTCCGGCGGGTAGCTGTCGAGCGCGATTACATCGAGCTCCTTCGCCCACTTGAAATAATCGAGCGGCTTATATGTTCCGTTACCCTGGAAGTTCGTAGTCACAACCGCATTCGGGATAATGCTCTTAATCGCATCCCGTTCCAGCTTATAGCTCTCCAGAATGCTATCTGAATTAAACCTGGCATAGTCCAAGGAAATTCCTTGAAAGGCCGTCGCATCCTGATTGCTCGAGCTCAGATGCTCGCTCAACACGTTCGGCAGGACAATCTCGTTCCAATCATAAAACGTGTGTCCCCAGAAGCGCGTGTACCACGCCTCGTTCAAAGCGTCCAGACTGCCGTATTTGCGCTGCAGCCATTTCCGAAATTCTTTCTCGCAATTCTCGCAATAACAGCGCCAGCCGTATTCGTTGTTCACGTGCCATAGCAGCAAGGCCGGATGGTTTTTATATCGTTCAGCAAGCCGAAATGCGATTTGCTGGGAATAAGTTTTGAACGTCGGACTATTGGCGCATGAATTGTGTCGACGGCCGTACTTTCTTTTGCGGCCTTCGAAATCGACGGTCAGCACGTCGGGATATTTGGTCGCCATCCAAGCCGGATGAGCGGCAGTCCCCGTTCCCATGCAAGCGTATACGCCATTGTCATGAAGCATGTCCATCACTTTATCAAGCCAGCCGAATTCATACGTATTCTCGTCAGGCTGGTTCAACGCCCACGAGAACACGTTTATCGTCGCGATATCAACCCCGGCAAGCTTGAACAGACGCATGTCCTCCTGCCATATTTCCTCGGGCCATTGCTCCGGATTGTAATCCCCGCCATATAGCATTTTCGGGATAGGCTTATTAAACATTGGCATCACATCCTTATCCACTTATTTTCACATGAATATCGGCTATACAAAATAGAACATATCTCAGGTTCGAATGTTCTTTTTGAAGCATTCGTCCTTCGCTATGTTCTATTGACACTAATTATTCTTCCCGTAATCAGCCCCGCATCTGAAGCTTGAAATGTTCCCTATATTCTCCGGGTGTCGCTCCGCTGTATTTTTTGAACACATTAAAGAAATGCCTCACGCTTTCATACCCGACCCGCTCCGAAATTTGATGAAACGAAAGCTCGTTATCCATGACCATCATTTCTTTGGCTTTCTTAATCCGGTACAGATGCAAATAATGAATGAAAGTAAGCCCCGTTTCCTTCCGGAATAATGCGCTGATGTAATTGGGATGCAAGAAAACGTGGTCGGCGATTTGATCCAGCGAAAGATCCTTCGTATAGTGCTGATCGATATATTGAATGATTTTTTTCACGTTCTTGGAGAGCCGGCTTTCCTCTAATTCGTCAATCGTCGGATCGGATACCGCATGGCTTAGTAAATTCGGATTATCCTTGGGCGACGCCGAGTTCAACAACTCAAGCGAGATATTCGCCAATATGTCGTATAGTTCGGTTTTGTCGATCGGCTTCATCAAGTAGTCGATCACCCGGCGCTTGATCGCTTGCCGCATGTACTTCGCGTCATCATAGCCGGACAAAATAATAAAACGTTTGCAAAGGCCTCTCTCCTGAGCTTGGCGGATGAGCTCCAGCCCATCCATCTCTGGCATCTGTATATCCGTAATCATCAAATCGGGCCTGAAGTTTTCCAGCTTCTCCAGCGCATCGAAACCATCGGAAGCCTTGATCACTTCCGAACAAGGCGTATTTCCCTTCTCGATAATATTCATAAGCCCTTTAATCATGAACGGTTCATCATCCACGATCATCAAATTTAGCATTCGGAGTTCCCCTTTCTCTTAGAAGCTTTACAACATAAAGCGTGCCTTCTCCAACTTTGCTGTAAATATCCAATCCGGAGCTTTCTCCAAAATAGACTTTAATCCGCTCGCTCACATTGTACAACCCCATACCGGAGTCTTCGGTTTGCAGTTCGCTTCGATCCAATCGATTGTCAAGCACGCCCCGTATGATGGATAGACGTTCCTCCGTAATGCCCGCGCCGTTGTCGGAAATGCTGATGTGTATAAACGGATCGGCTTCCGTTATCTTCACCTTAATCTCGCCCTGGCCTCGACTCTTTGAAATTCCATGATGAATACTATTTTCAACCAGAGGCTGAAGGATAAAACGCGGACAGAATATGCCGGAGATATCTGTATCCATATGGATTTCATAACTTAATCGATCTAGCATCCGCAGCTTGTACATTTCCAAGTAATTGCGAATATTTTCAAATTCGTCCACAAGCGGCGTTTCATTATCTCCCGAAGATAACGTGTATCGGAGCAATTTGCCAAAAGTATAAGTCGCTTCGACTACGTCTTGATCGTCGTTTATTTCCGCCAGCATGCGAATCGATTCCAATGTGTTGTACAGAAAATGGGGCTTGATTTGCGCCTGCATAACCAAATAATCGGCTTCTTTCTTCATCAATTCCGCTTTCTGAACCTTATTCAACAGCTCATCGATCCGATGAATCATCGAATTATAGGAAAAGGTAAGAAATCCGATCTCGTCGCTCGCTGTCTCGCCCTCGTATAGGCTCATATTGTTCTCGTCCACCCGTCGCATATGCTTCGCCAGCTTCAATATCCGTTTTGTCAGAAGGGATGCGATAAAATAATAAAGAACGGAAAGCACGATGAGCAGGACTAAGAGGACGCTTCCGGTCACTAAGGTCTCTTTGCGAAAATCCAAAAACATCTCGTCCAACGGACTGAAGAAATAAAAGGCGAGGTGCAGATCGTTTCGTACAAATACGTTTACGAGCAGATTCCCGTCTTTCCAATAGCTTTTCTTGCCTTCGTATGAAATCGCATCCAAAACCGCTTGCTCCCGTTTATCGTTGAAGCTGTCGCTTTTATCGCGATATACGACCTGCTGATCGCTTACGATCATAACTTCTGTTCCCTTAGAAGCCTTCACCGTGTTCATAAAATTGGATAAAATCGTGTCATCGACAATCACTTCCATAACAGCCAATTGCTTCGAATAGCTGTTGTTGTAGAGCCTTTGGTAATAAGCGAAATACGGAACTCCCGAGCTTCCGGTCGCATCTTGCTTTTGCCACACCCCCTGGCTTACCTTGAGCTTCTTCAGCCGCTGAAGGATGTCCGGGTTAGGAAGCGCATTCAAATCGTCCACTTCTCCTTGCACGGACAATACCGATTGGTCGAATTTGTACAAGCGGATGGATCGGATCGCTTCGTTGCCTAGATAAGCAAATGAAAATGCCGGACGGACGTCTTTCAAGTAGTTATAAACCTGGTCGGCCTCCGTCAAATAATTTCCGTTCAAGTATTCAAGTACTTGCTGATTATATTGGAACAGAGAATGGACCGACTTGACCTGCTCTATACTGACATCAAAGCTTCCTGCTGCCTGTCTAATCAACTCTTGCTTCCCTCGCGAGTATTCATTCATCATTTCGTCATAGATTTGATTGAAAAAATAATATCCGAAAGTAATGACCGGAACAACAACGAGAAGAATGTATCCTAACGCCATTTTCCTAACGATGCGCACACTGCTGAATCGATCCCACAAATGACGGAAGAACGTTTTCATAACGCAATCACAACTTTTCCATGATATAGGCTTTACAACTTTTGTTAAGCGCTTTCATTAAGGGATAAAAAAAAAGTAACGGTACTTGCATTGTACCGTTACTTCAGTGAACTCGAAAGTGTATATTTTTAAGATGCCCATGTTCATTTCCAAGAAACTAACGGATCGATGCCTTCACATAAACACGCACCGGACCGTATAATCCGCCCGAAGCGAAATCATCCTGGACGGTCGGACTCAACGATGACGGCTCCCAATACGATACTTTCGGATCCGTGCTGCCTCCTACGTTGCTGGTCGGTCGCCCAACCTCGTAATGCGTGCCAAGCGTATTCGTCACGCGGATGCGAAGCGAATATATGCCCGCAGGAAGATCATCCCCGAGCACGAACCGATAAGGCCGCCAGGCCCTAACTCCGAGCGGTCGGCCGTTTAGCCAGCATTCTGCCGTTCCGCGCACATGACCCAATTCAAGATAAGCCTGTCCTCCGCATCGCAATTCGATCGTCGTTTCGTATTCTACCGCGCCGCTGTAATGCGGCATGTTAAGTGCCGATCGCCAATCTCCGACGCTTCCCGGCGCCGGAACCGTCTCATAACGAATCGGTGCCGTCAACGCATCGGCATCCGAGCTTATGCCGAACGGTTCGATTCTTACTGCGGCTTGGGCATGGGCAAGCTGCGGGGCGAATACCGCTACGCCATCGCGAACGGCGATCTCCTGTCCATCGATCCATAATCTGCTCTTGCCGGCGCAGTGCAGCTTCATTCGGTTAGCCCCGATCGGCAGGGAGTATCGCAGCCAAATCGCTTTGCCCGCTTCGGCAGGATCCCGCCGAAAGCTAAGCGGCTTCGGTTCCGGCGCGGAATCCGGCATCAGCCAACCGACGCCGGATAACGGATGAGCCCGGCCAGTGATCCACAGCGATTCCGTCTCCGCGAATTGCAGAACCGCATCATGCAGAATAGACGGCGCGTTACCCCGTTCATCCTGCCAATGCTCTCCCGTGCAGAAGGAAATCGATTCTCCGTCCATTCGTTCAATGATCCCGTCCGCGAATACCTCGCCAATGCCTTCGGGCAGCGCGAATGTAATTTCATTCTCTCCCCTGCGCCACAGCGAAGTCAGATCCAGTTCCTCCTGCCCTTGACGAATATAGGGATTGAAGTCGCCATGCTCGATGACCCGCTCCCCGTTCACGAACAGTATGGCTCTGCCTCTTGCCGCGAACACCATACGGACTCTTTGCACCGGCCCATCGCCGGATTGAATGGTTAGCCTCAGAGTGGAACTCCTATTCGGAGACTTCGCGAAGATCCATTTCGGTAACGCAGGCCGTGCTAACGTATTGACTTCAACGGCTGCTCGGATGACGCCGTTAACGATCGCCTTGGCGCGAAGCAAGAGTGCATTTGCTCCGCTGTCTAGATCCAGCCATGCAGTCTGTTCTTCAGGTCCGCCGGACCACTCGATCGCTCTGCCATTCAATGAACCTTCTATCTTTGCATTGCTTTCTGCTCGGATCCAGTATCGTCCGGCGGACGGGGCGATGACATGCGTTGCCGCGCACACCGTTTCCCCCGACTCCAAGTGCCCGAGGTTGAGAAATCTTCGCGGGACTCTGCCCATTCTCCCGGCCCAAGTTCTGAACTTCATATCTCCCATCACTTGAGAGTAAGTGACAGGCCAACAGCGATCGGGATCGTACCGCTCCCCCTTGGAGGCCGTCCAGTAATCCGCTTCGCTCCAGAGTCGCTGCTTCCAATCGGAATCGTCATACGAACTCAAGTGCCAGCCCGCTTGCATGCCAGTCAGATCGTCGGACTCGCTTTGAACTTTAACAAGTCTCGTTTCAATCGGTACGTACTCGGAGCGCTCGCCATGAAGATCGAAATCCCCATATCGGTTATCCAGTGTAGACACCGCTTGAATCCGCCACGCGTTGCCTGAAATTTCGATTTCCTCGTCGAAGGCTTGTTCGCTCCGAATGCGTGCCGGTCTTGGACCGTGATAGAAACCGAGTGCCAAAGCTTGCTCCGGGGCTGCCGCCGTTACGGACGATGGCTGAGGACATACAACGAGTGCCGCGGGCCATGTGTCGAACGGCACATCAACCTCTACCCATTCACCGTCTCGCTTATAGGCGGCATCCAGTACCTCTCCGCTAACAGGATCCCAAATCTGCGGCGTTCCGGCCGTTCGTAAGCGATAAGTACCGAGTCGCCGCACAGTCGTGTTTTCATTCGCCGGCTTGTGCATTCTGAGCAGAGCGCCTTCTTCCGGCAATAACAGAAACAGATCCGCGTCATCCGTACGGCGTTGCAAGCTCATCCCCGGTCCATCAACCCTTGCAGGTGTACTCGCCGTTATCATTGCTACCGCCTCTTCGGCGGAAGCCGCATAGGTCGCTCCTTCAAGCGGAGGCTGCTGGTCAAGGACATCGACGACAATCACCTTCCCTCCTTCCTTTAACCATGCTTCCACCCGCAATCGCGCGGCTTCGTCCATCTCGGTTGTTCCGCAGAGCAGCAGTACGGAGAAACGCTCGTCCGCTATCGCGAGCTTCCCGTCCTCTACGCCGGACTTCTCCAACGCCGAATCATCTACGATATCGTAATCTCGGAACGCTTCCCTAAGCGCTCCGAGATTGCGCTGTTCCTTCCGACCCAGCGTCCCGTTATGCGTACATACGTATCATGGATGTGCTGCAGCGAGCGATGAGGCATCTGATTGGCAACGACCATCGGATGAGCCCTATCGCCGCCGTCGGCCAAGGACATGTAACCGCATACTGCGTGTGCCGGATAGTGCACCGCGATATCAGCCACGTGAGTACCTTCGCTTAATAACGAACAGACTCGGCTGATCGTATCCGCGAAGATCGAATAGTGCTCGTAATAGGGCTGGCGCCAACCGGTATCCGGCGGTGCCCACTCCCACCATCCCCCTCTCGTGCTGTAATACACGGAATGAGGACTATATAGGGTGACGCCCGCCTGCAGCCAAGGAATGAGCCAATGTAACGTCTCTTCGAGCGTTCCGCCCCAACCGCTCGTATGGAAAGCTTCCAGAAATACGCGTTTGCCGCCATGAAGGTGTACCATCGACGAATGCGGCTTAATCTCTCCGTCCATGTCGCTACCCGCCGAATTATACCATCGATGCGTCCGGAAATAATCCAAATACAATCGTTGCGCGCCATGCACATCCGCCCTGCGCGCGGGTCCGCCTGATCGCAGCAGAGCAGCATGCCGTACTTCTCATGCCATTGCGCAAGCGGTATGAATAAGGATTGCTCAGCGAGCTCGGCCGCCAGCTTATACACCCGTCTTCGTACGATTGCCGAGTTGGGCAGATCATCGAATAATGCGGGTAGCTCCCGATGTATATCCTCACCGTATTGAAGCTTATATTTTGCCGGCAATTCCGCGGTCCATAACGGAAGCGGAGGCAATTCATCCTGGAAGCTACCCCCGAGCGTCTTGCCCAGATCGTTCGGGAATCTCCGCTCGAATTCGCCGTGGACGAGCTTGAGCAAGGATGCGGTCGCAACCGGGTCCAGCCAATTGAAGCCCTGTCTAACCGTAGCATAGCGATAATCTTCCGTTTCCAGGAACACCTTCGCGCCTTCCGGCAACGGCTCGTTAATCGGCAGTCGACGCAAACAATAGCCGGCATATTCAGGGTTCTCGGTCACGAGTCTAGAAGGAATATTGGAACCGGAAAATCCGATTTGATCATAGAAATAAAGGCGCATGCCCAGACGTTCGGCTTCGCGCAACGCGATCTCGAACATCGTCCACCAACGCTCCGAGTAGTGAACGGGATTGTCGCTTACGCTTCCATATTGCGGACCCGTAGGAGCGATGTTAATGATGCCTATATTCCGGAGACCGCCGCTGCGGAACTTCTGCAATTGCCAACGTACGCGCTCGGCCGTAATTTCTTCCGCGCTCCACCACCAAAAAGGTAACGGGCCGAAATCGGGATCGGCGTTGCTAAAGCGCTTTCTAAGTTCCATTATCGTTGTCACCATGATCGCCTCCAATCTTTCGTTCAAGTATAGTTCGTTCCGCATGCCGAACAAAGCGATCATTTTAAACGAAAAGCCTTAATTTTCGGAATCTAAATCCGGACAGCAACATGCTAAGCTAAAAATGGATATTCATGCGCGCCTCACTGGAAAGGATGTTGATCCTATGTACGTCAGAAATCTGTATGTGAATGCCCAGATCCAGCCATTAGGCCTTGACAGCCGTCAGCCAACATTAAGTTGGAGTCTCGCCAGCGCCGGAGAGCGAATGGAAATTCAAACTGCATACCGCGTTCTCGTCTCCACGAACGAACATGCGACCGGGCAAGAGCAAGGGGACGTATGGGACAGCGGAATCGTCCGCAGCAGACGACAATTCGGCATTGAATACGAAGGTATCCCGTTGATCTCGCGTAAACGGTATTATTGGAAGGTTCAAATCTGGGATAACCATGATCATATGTCGGAGAGCCATACAAGCTGGTGGGAAATGGGCCTGCTCCGCGCGGACGACTGGTCTGCCCGATGGATCGGGCATAGAGCAGCCGAAGTCGGGACCGACAACGACTTGTCGATGCCTCTCTTCAGACATGAATTCCTCACTAGGAAATCTATCTCGCGTGCCAGAGCATACATTTGCGGATTAGGCCAATATGAGCTTCGCATCAACGGTTGCAAGGTTGAAGATCATGTACTCGAGCCAGGATGGACCCACTATGACCGCACATGCCTCTACAAGGCATATGATATAACAAAGCTGTTGACCGCAGATCAACACGCTGTCGGCGTTATGCTTGGCAATGGTTTCTATCATGTGACGAGCGGCGGCCGTTACGCGAAGTACGAGAAGTCTTTCGGCCGCCCGAAATGCATTGTACAAATCGAAATCGAATATACGGATGGTACGACCGAGACGATCGGCAGTAACGCGGAGTGGGCTTCAACGAAAGGACCGATTACTTTTTCAACCGTTTACGGGGGGGAAGATTACGATGCGCGGCTGTGGCAGTCCGGTTGGGATCGGCCATCTTTTGCTGCACAGTCTTCCTGGCGGAAGGCGGAGGAAACGACAGCGCCGCTCGGTCAACTCAAGTGGGACAAGTCATCGCCGATAAAGGTCATGCAAACCTTTCAACCGCGCCGAATTACGCGCATAGAGTCAAACAAATACGTCTTCGATCTCGGACAAAACTTCTCCGGATGGGTCAACATCGCTATCCAGGGACGTTCAAATTCGCGTGTGAAAATCATTCCGGCAGAGCTGCTGAACGATGACGGTACCGTAAACCAGAAATGGACGGGTTCTCCGAATGAATGGCATTATACTTTGTCCGGAGAAGGAATCGAAAGCTGGCAGCCCCGCTTCTCTTATTCCGGATTTCGTTACGTTCAGGTTGAAGGCGCTGTACCTGCTAGCGAGGCGGTGGCGAGCAGCGGAGATGCTAGCGAGCTTCCGATTCTATTAAGCATCGAAGGTCAAATGATTTATCCCGATATCGAAGCAGGCGGCCAATTCGAATGCTCGGACTCTCTGCTGAATCGAACTCACGAGATGATTAATTGGGCTATCCTTAGCAACATGAAGAGCGTATTCACCGACTGTCCGCATCGAGAGAAGTTTGGTTGGCTGGAACAGGTACATCTGATGGGACCTGCGATGATCTATAATTACTCCATTGAGGCTTTGCTCGCTAAAGTCATGGACGACATACGCGACGCCCAGCTTCCGAACGGAATGGTTCCGACAACCGCTCCGGAATTCGTCATCTTCGAGGAGCCATGGGATATTTTCCGGCATTCCGTTCCTTGGGGGGCAACTTATATTCTGAATGCCTGGAATCTGTATGCGAAATACGGAAACAGGACCGTCATGGCCGAGCACTATTCGGATATGAAAAGGTACATCGGCTTCTTGGTCAGTCATTCTGACGAGCTTATCATTCAGGACGGACTTGGAGACTGGTATGACGTTGGCGAACAAGGTCCGGGCTTTACCCAGAACACGCCGATTGCCCTGCCCGAAACCGCCATGTTCTATCATATCGTCGATGTCATAAGGCAGATTGCAGCTTTGCTAGGCCATAACGATGATGCCGAACGGTTCGATTCCCTCTGCTCTCGAATTAAAGCGGCATACAACGCTGCCTTCTTCGATCCGATCTCCAAGCAATATAGCTCCGGAAGCCAGGCCGCGCAAGCGATGTCGCTCGCGCTTGGATTAGTCGGAGAAGAGTACGAGCCGGACGTGCTAAGTCATCTGGTTAGTGATATTATGTCACGGGGCTATCATACGTCATCCGGCGATGTTGCGCACCGCTTTGTACTGCTGGCGCTGTCGCAACACAATCGCAATGATGTGATCCTGAAGATGTCCCGCCAGACGGAACATCCCAGCTATGGCTACCAAATTGTTCACGGAGCGACTTCCTTAACGGAAGCATGGGACGGACCGACCGTCGGCAAGTCGCAAAACCACTTTATGCTCGGTCATCTGGAAGAATGGTTCTATCGAGACTTGGCCGGCATTGATTATTCGTATAACCCTGATACGGAAGCTATTCATTATGTGGTTAGGCCTTATTTCGAAGAAAGTCTTGATTTCGTTAAGTCGAAAATTCGTGCGGACCTCGGTGAAATGAGCGTCGAATGGGAGCGCAGCGGCGACGGAAGCATTAAGCTCGACCTAAGCATTCCTGTAAATAACACTGCGACTGCTCATATCCCCATCTCTCATCCTCGGAAAATAACCGAAAATGGAAGCCCGATCGAAGTTGCCGTCGGAATCTCGCTCGAGCGTTATGAGCCGGGTTGGACAGTACTGCAATTAGCCTCGGGTCAATACAGCTTTAGCGTTGCGGCTGACTAAGAGGGCAAGGCCATGACTCGAATTCGGATGGCCGTCGTAGGATTAAACTTCGGTTCGAGCTTCGTATCGCAGCCCATGGATCGACGCCAAAACCGCAGCCGATTGGACGGCTGCGGGACTATGCGCGCATTAATCCGCTATGAATGGAGGCAGGCGGTCATCATTCCTGCTTTCTGAAGACATCATGCGAAGCCGCTACGGTAATCGTCCGGAATTCGTTGCCCATGTTAATCGTGCGATCCCCTTCCCGCGTCTTCCTGCAAGAGCAATAGAAATGATAGAGCACGCCATCGTGCGAGATAACGGAGGGCTTATGCGCGAATACGGCATCGATATCCCCCGCCTCGCCTACTTCTATAATGGGTTCAGGATACTTGCTCCAGTCCAGTAAATTATCGGACAGCGCAAGTCCCTCCTGAGCCTTTTTGAAGTTAAATCCGAAATAATACATCACCCACTGCGAGCCGCGCCTTAGAACGCAGGGGTCGCTTGCGAAGCCGCTGTCCCAGCCTCCGGGAGTAACGGGAAGCACCGGATTGCGCTCGTATCTCGTCCACTCTCGCAAATTCGCGGAGAAGGCTACGCCCGTTTGCTCTACCCATGGAACGTCGGTTGTCTTGGCATTGTAGAACAGATAGAAGGTCCCTTCATGTTCTACGAGACACTCCTTATACAAGCCTCCCCGCTCCCAATCTCCGCCATCCTCAGGGACAAGGATCGGCTCCGTCAGACGGTGCCAATTCAGCAAATTCTCATCTTCCGTCCATGCCAGTCCGATCTTTGCCGGTCCTTCCTCATACCCTTGATGAGGATAGGCATGATATACGAGCCAATACTTGTTATCCCACTTTTTAAGTTTCGGCGGGGCATCAAGCCCGTTCTCTCTTAAGATCCAGGTTCCTGCAACATTTTGCGAGTCCCAAGAGCCATCATTTTTTCTCGGCAAAATAACGCTTAGATGTTCCCAATCGAGCAAGTCATCGCTAACGGCCAGCGCAGTCTGATAACCGATTCCGTCATAACCGATATACATCATATAGAAGCGACTGCGATGCTCGAATACGAATGGGCAATCAACCGCATTCCGATCAAAGCGCCCTTGCTCGCCGGACCCAACCAGCACTGGTTTACCATATTTATAAGGAGTTACGAAGGGTTGAATATCCATCTGGAGATGCTCCTTTTTCCTTAAGATTCGTGCAGCATTTGATCAAAATGAAAGGAGGGGCGAAGCAGGGATAGTCCCTGCCCGCCGCCTCCCTTATACGGAGTGAGCTATCCGATTAGAAATTTTTCTGATATTCTTTGTACTGCGCCGTAGCCCAAGCTTCCAGCCTGCTCAACCCCATGCTTTCCATTTGCGCGATTATTTTTTCATACTCTTTCTTAGCTTCTTCCTCGGATTTGGCCATGTAAATTTTCAATTCTTCCGTTGCGACCATATTTTTGATTTGGCTCTCGATGACCTGCTCATCCGTGTCCGGATTCGTGACGACAAGACCAAGCGCCGGATTAAACTTCAGAGTATCCCTTAGAGCGAGTCCCCAAGGCGTTTGCAATGCTTTCTCGTCGTAGCGTTGAAGCGCTTCCGTAACGCCGCTGCTTCCAAGCAGTCCCCAATAGACGTAACCGAATTCCTTTTGTACTTCGGCGTTATTCATATCGTATTTCATCTCGGGAAATTGTCCTGCCTCGTTCCAAGTCCAATCTTCGCCTTCAATCCCCCACACGCCTAAACGCTGTCCCTCTTCGCTCATCATAAACTGCATGAATTTGATGGACGCCTCTACGTTTTTATTATTTTTCGTAATGTACATGCCCGACCAGCCTGAGCCGCCCATCGGCGTGCCCGCTTTGTCGCTTAATACTTTAGGCAATGACATAAAGGAGAAATCTTTGTTCAATGTTAACAATTGGGCATTCAATGTATCCGCCATCGCTCCGCCGTGCACGAAGACTTGACCGTTCAGCGATAATTGATCGTCCTGCTGCGCATCCTTGAAGGTGAAATTCTCGGCGGTCAGCAATTTATCGCGATAGAGACGGTTCATATACAAGTAGTAGTCCAGATAGTTAGGATCCTTCAAATAATGAACGGCATTTCCGCCCTGATCGATAAAACCCGTATTTCTTTTCAAGCCGAAGTTAATGCGGAAAAACTGGCCGATTTGATCTTTATCGAAGATGATCGGCATCATTTTCGGATATTTCTGC
Source organism: Cohnella cholangitidis (assembly GCF_014107495.1). GTDB lineage: Bacteria > Bacillota > Bacilli > Paenibacillales > Paenibacillaceae > Cohnella > Cohnella cholangitidis. Next base: position 3,884,711 of record NZ_CP041969.1, on the reverse strand, counting down.
TTTACGGTCATTAGGATTTGATATAAGTCCTCTAATGTGTCCAGCTTAGGATTACCCAGCTCATCCAGGATATCTTGTCTAATCGCTAGGCCTGAACCGCCTGGCAGCGCTTTCGGATTATCCTTCCATTCTTGTTCCGTGGAATAGCCGTTCTTGACGGTGTAAAAATTCCCGTCAGGCATCGTGTTTACGCCGATCCGGCTCTGATCGATTTTGAAATCGGGAGCATATTTTGCTATGAGTTCATTCCAAGCATAGGAGATATCCGGATTAGCCATTCGGGTCAGATCGGATGCGGTGTAGACCAGATCCGGCAATTCGTTCGAAGCAATGAGAAGCGGAAGCTGTTTGTCATCGACAGCGATCTGAACATTCAGCTTGACGCCGGTTCTCTTCGTAATTTCTTCGGGAATTTTACCCTTCCACTCCTTGAACGGCCACCATGGATGATTCACTAGCAACGTAAGCTCAACTACTTCTTTCGGCTCTTCGCTTGCAGATTCGCTTGGAGGGTTCGAAGCACTCGAAGCCGGGCTGGCTGCAGGAGACGCTTCGTTTTTCTTCTCGCCGCCGCACGCCGAAATCAGCATGACGATTACAAGAGATAAGATCAATAACACTTTCTTTTTATTACGTGCCATTTTCATTTCCTCCCTGTTGTTATCGCAGATTATATATGTAAAACAAGTTGGAGTACAACGCCGGCAGATCCGGTCTGCACTCCAACCCGTTCAACACCGGATTGGATTGCCTACCCTTTGACGGAACCCAGCATGATCCCTTTAACGAAATACTTTTGCAGGAACGGGTATACGCACAGAATCGGAAGCACGGCGATAACCATCGCCGTAATCTGCATCGAGAAGGTCGTAACCCCTGTAACGGCTGCCGCACGCTCCGCGCTTTCCGCATCGAGCGGAGACAGCCCTTGATTAATGATCTCCATCATTCGGTAGGTTAACGTACGCAGGCTATCGTTGTTGACGAAATACGCGGAGTCGAGCCAAGAATTCCATTGCCCTACCCCCACGAACAGTCCCATTGCGGCTAATAGCGGCTTCGACAACGGTAAGATCAGCTTATAATAAATTTTCAGGTCGGATGCGCCATCGATTCTCGCCGACTCCTCCATTTCGGCGGGAATTTCCCTAAAGAAAGAAACGGCAACAATCAGGAAAAAGATATTAACCGCGCCCGGTATGACGTACACCCAGAAAGTATTGAGCAATCCCAGACCCCGAAGGACTACGTAGTAGGGGATAAGACCCCCTGCAGTATACATCCCAACGATAAAAAAGCTATAGTATAATTTCTGGAATTTAAGATTTTTGTAGGCTAATCCGTAAGCGGCCAAGCAGGTAAACCATATCGTAATGAATGCACCGACTATCGTTCGCGCTACGGATACGAAGAACGATTGCATCCATTTCGGATCGCTCAAAAATTCCGTGTAGTTGTTGAATGTAAAGCTTCTCGGCCAAAAATAAATTCCGCCCAGCGTAGAATCCAGTCCGTTATTGAATGAAATGACGACCATGTAATAGAAAGGATAAGTCGTTACAATGGCAATCAAGCCTAATATGACAATATTGATAAAATCAAAAACGCGGTCTTCATTTGTTCTCCGATGCATATTTCTCACCTCACTGTCTTGTTAGAATAAACCGCTCTTTGTTGCCTTCTTGGAAATATAGTTGCTGCTGAATACTAGAATAATCGCGATGATCGATTGCAGCAGATCAATTGCGGTTGCGAACGCATATCTGCCCTGCGCTAACCCCATCTTGAATGCATAGGTTTGCAGAATTTCAGACTTTTCGTTATTCATGACGTTCCCTAGCAAGTAGGATTGCTCGAAGTTGGAGCCGACCAGGCCTCCGCCCAGCAAACTGCCTACCGCCAAAATGAGCACGACGACGATTGTTCCTCTAATACCAGGCAATGTGATGTGCCATATTCTTCTCAGACGTCCGGCGCCGTCTATTTCGGCTGCCTCATAAAGCGAAGGATCCAAACCGCTGATCGCTGCCAGGAAAATGATGGCCCACCAGCCCGCTTCCTTCCACATCGCGCTGCCGACAGCCAAGCCCCAGAAGTAGTCCGGATTGCTTAATAGAGCGATCGGTTCCTTAATGATGCCGAGCGATAGCAGCGCATCATTGACAATACCGGAGTTCGTGGAGAAAAAAATAACGAGCAAGCCGGATACGACGATCCAGGAGATGAAATGCGGAAAGTAGCTGACGGTTTGCACGAATCGCTTAAAAAAACGACTCTTGACTTCGTTTAGCATGATCGCCAGCAAAATAGGCACCGGAAAGGTGAATACTAGCTTCAGCAAGCTGATTCCAATCGTGTTTTTCACTATTTGCTCGAAATTGTACGCATTGAAGAATTCTACGAAATACTTAAATCCCACCCACTGGCTCGTAAAAATGCCTTTAATGCCGGTAGTAATCGAATACTGCTTAAAGGCCATCAATATGCCGAACATCGGCATGTACTGGAAGATGAAGACGATCAGCATCCCGGTCAATACGAACATATGGGCATACTTTTGTCTTTTTATGCTGCTCCACATAGCTGCTCACTCCTTCTTACTCGCCATCTGTAATCGTTTCCATTTCACGTGAAAGCCGGATGAGCGATGTCATACTCTTATTCTAAAAGCATTGGCAAACGCTGAATATTGATGATAACTTAGATTGGTATTGCTCATTTTTAAGATCAACGCCTCCTGGATTAAGCCATTCCGAAGTATGACTTGCAATCCGCCGGGAGCAATGTGCGTTAATCGGTCGGTCGTAGAAAAAAATGCCCCGCACCATCCCTGCGAAATAAGGCAGGATAGTGCGGGGTATGGAGGGGCGTTCAATTGGGACATTCGCTCCGGCTATCGCGATCGATTACCGCTCTTCACGCGGCTAAAGAAATCGATGCCGCCGACTTGTCCTCCTTTGAGCACTAACTCTAGGCCGTTAAGCTGCGGATTCTCCGATGTCGCCCGGCACAGCGGCGCGCCGGGTGCTAATACGGCCTTGCACTCCAACGAACGGATACCGAGTTCGCGAGTCACATAGCCAGACGTGTCTCCTCCCGCGATAACAACACGGGTCAGCCCCGTCTCGATGAGGAGCGTACGAGCCAACGAGCCAAGGATTCCGCCTAGCCGCTTGCTGCTGTCCTCCGCTCGGCAGCCGTTGGCAACGAGCGCCTTGCGAAATCTCTCAATACTGCTATCGTTAGGTCCGGCAGCCGAAAATAAGAGGACGCTTCTCCCCTGCTCAAGCAGTTGCATGGCTTCATCCAGCAACTGCCGACTTGTTCGTTCCGCAAGATGAGGATCGATTAACTTATCGACAGGAATGCGAATTCCGGCGAATCCCGAAGCTAATGCGGCATTGATCTGATCTTCGGTAACGGGGGAACAGCTTCCCGACACGACCAGCAAACGTTCAACGGAAGATATGCTCGTCGGCACATCCGGCTGCAGCTCCGGCAACCGTAAGGATTTCCAGCATGCCGCTAACGCATATTCAATTCCGGAGGATCCGATCAAGAATGACCCTTCACTGCGTAAAGCCTCCTCCCAGAGCAGGTGCCCCGTTGTTTCCAGCCGCTCCTCATCCAGTACGTCGAACAGCAGCATGTCAGGCTGTTCATCCGCCAACTGTTGCTCCAGCCGCATACGAACGTCATCCAACTTGCCTTCTAATGCCAGAATGTCAAATAACGATATCCGATCATCGCACTGCGCTGAGAGATGCTTACGCAGATCCCCCTCTTTCATAGGCGTAATCGGATGCCTGGACATTGTCGGATGACGATCCAGCCTGTGCACCTCGGTCCCCGACTTGGCAAAGTGATTGCCGAACAAAGTATATCTTCCTAGGTAAGGCACTCCCGCAAGCAGCGGGATATACCTGCCGCCGAACGTTTCGCGGCCAATCCGAGCCGCAATGCCGATGTTGCCTATTTCCGGCGACGAATCGAAGGTAGAGCAGATTTTATAGTGTATGATTGCGGCTTCCGCTTTCTTAAGCGTCTCGAAGATCGGACGAAGCTCCCTCTCCGCTTCTTCAGGCGTGAGGGAACGTCCGATTCCCGCAACGCCGAAAGCATCCAAAGACGCGTAACGCTCCTCTTGCAATTGCTCATCGCTCGGCGGATCTAGGAATAGAGCCGACCTGACGCCAGCACGGAAGAGCGATTCCAATACATCCGTCGAACCCGTGAAATCATCCCCGTAATAACAGAGAAGCTTTCGAAAGCGGCCGCTAGACGTTCCTGAGGCTCCTCGGTTAGCATCCGATTCTTCCCGCGACCGCATGGTCATCGTTGCTCAGCCCTTTCCATATTTCTCAATCGCCCTCTTAAGCGATAGATGCGATTTCGCATATTCATCGAGCGGAACGCCTTTGACCGCTGCTTCCCAACCCAGTTTCATGCTCTCGAATCCGGCTGCGGCCCCATCCGGATGAGCCAAGATGCCTCCGCCGGCCAGATGCATGACATCTACGGATTTCGTAGCCGCATAAGTGTCTATAGCCGTTCCCGCCCACTGCCCGGAGGAGACGACCGGCATCGAAGCATACCCGCCGTACATCGGAGCCATGCATGCCTGAATGGAACGAACCACGGATTCATTGCTTTCGTAAAATTTGCTATTCAACCCGTTCACGTGAAGATGATCGGCTCCCGCCAGACGGCATAGCTTCTGATAGGCTGCAAACTCGAAGCCGAGATTAGGGCAGCGCGTCATCATCCCCCATTGATTGCGGTGCCCGTGAATCGGCACCTCGCTGTACTCGTTCAAATGGGCTAAACCCGCTAGCCCGACGCTCATGATGCTGACCATTACGCAGTTCCCGCCAGCATTGACAACAATCTCGTGATGGCGCTTCATCTCTTCGATGTCGCCTGTAATATTGAATGCATACATGATCTTCTTGCCCGTTGCGTCCGCTGCCCGCTCTATTGCCTCCATTACGGCCTTCACTTTCGCCTCAAGGGGCGCATATGGCGGATTGGCGTTCAACTCGTCGTCCTTAATGAAATCCAAACCCGCTTCGGACACTTCGATAATCATCTTCTGCAGCTGTTCCGGCGCCAATCCAATACTAGGCTTGACAATTGTTCCTAGAATCGGACGATCGTACACGTTCGTCAGCTTGCGCGTTCCTTCTATCCCGAATTTGGGCCCGGGATATCGATCCGCGAATGCGGACGGCAGCTCCAGATCGACTAGTCGCAACCCGGACAATTGCTGCAACTCGTACAAATTACCCGCTATGGCAGACATCAGGTTCGGAATGGAGGGACCGAAATTGTGCAACGGGAAGGACAACGTCACTAACCCCCTGCGGTAAAGCCCGTCATGCCCAGCGGGCGAATCGGAACCCGGAAGCGTCGGCGTTCCTGCCGTTTCAAGATCCACAACCTTCTCGATTCGAGCACCGAACTTTTCTTTCAGCGCATCGGTCTCACCCGGTACCGCAGTAAACGTTCCGGTAGATTGCTCTCCTGCGATCACTTCAGCCGCAAGCTGCAGGGAATAGGGCGTTTCAACGAGGTACGTGGCATTCACTCGATCTTGTTTCATTGGGACGACCTCCGTTCTAGCTGTTGCTTCCCGCTTGCTCGCGATCAAGCTGCTCCAATACCGCTTTCACCTGCTCTACGCCAAGATGCGGACTAGACAGCACCGGCTTCCCCGTCGCCTCATGCAACGATTGCGCCATACGTGCCATTGAGCCCTGCGCCAGAACAAGCACATCCGCTTCCCCGGAAATTCGCTTGGCCGTTTCCAGCAATATCCGATCATGCTCCTCGGGTCTTCCTCCGACTAGCGAATCGAAAGCCCCGATCGCAAGACCTTGAATCAAATGAATTTCTTTGCCAAGCAAGGAAGCTTCCTTCGAGATTAAGCGCATTGTCGGATCAAGCGTAGAAGGCAGCGTTGCGAGTACGGCAATCGTAGAGAACTCGGCAGCCGCATTTGCCGCCATCGCCTGGTCAATCTTGACAATGGGAATACCGATCAACGAACTTGCCCTGTCCACAACCTCTCCTACGGATGAGCAGGTGTTCAAGATGACGTCCGCTCCAAGTTCTTCGGCATTATGATAGTACTGCACTAGTCTTCTTGCGACTCCCGGAGGAACATGTCCGGCTTGTACAACGTCTCCGATCAGACTATCATCGATAATATTAACAAGCCGAACGTTCGGCAGCTTTTCTTTGAATACCGCTTTTAACGGGTCCGCCAATCCTTGACCGGTATAGACCGCTACAACCGTTCTCATATTCATTGCCTCCGTTACGCTAAAATAGGTAATCTTACCAGACCAACTCTTTGTCTATGCGACGTAATGAACCATCGCGCATTGGTGCTTTATCGAACGTTCGGCGCCCGGAGTAGAAAGGATGCTTCGTCCCTGACGGAGAAATAGCGACAACATCGTCTCCACGCCACGTCGTCTCGAACGTCTGACCGATTGCCGTTTCGGTCGTTGTACGGTGAGATAATGGGAACTCAATTGTAATTAACTCTCCGGCTTTCGCCGCGCCAAGCAACAGGAAGTGCTCGTTTACCCAGGTGCTTGGTTCGTTTCCTCTGCCCGTGCTCGTCTCGCCGTCCAATTCACGGGTATAGCTAACCTTCGCATAGCCAGCCCATTCCGGAATGCGAACCTGCAATCTTGGAAGATCACGATGAATATGCAGCACCAGCTTGCCCTCATGCGGCAGATAGCTGTCCACATCGAGCCAAATAGAGCCGCGGTTGAGCAAGAAGTTAACGCTGATCGCGCCTTCTTTCTCCGTGATCGTATTGCTCCAGCCCATGTACAAACCGCGGGTTCCCGAGCCGAGGCAGCATATCTGCAAATCATTCGTATGTCCACGGCCGTAATTCACATCGCAGCAGAAGTCGTTAGGCGCAGAATAACCCGCGAATGCGCCGCGCGTACGTTGGCCGATATTTTGGAAAGTTATCTTGCCGGTAATTTCCTTTGAGAGGTCGTCCGTCTCCTTCACCCAATCCATATCCAAAAGCTGCGATTCGGCGAGATGATTGCGAATATATCTTTCCACGGTTCCCCAATACTTCGTGTAGCCGCTCTTTGCCAGTGTGATTCCCGTAGCAATCAGGTCGACCAATGAGCAGGTTTCATGCTCGTAGGCCTGCTCCTTCAGATCTCCCGGCGTCCAGCCGAAAGCCGTGCATTGAGTCGTTGCCCAAGCGAAGCTTTTTTCTACATAGCTGATTAAAGCCGCATCCCCGGTAAATACTCCGAATCGGGCAAGCGCGTCCAGCGTGCCAAGCCGGGTATGGAAATGCCCGCTGCGGTAAGCGAGCGAATCGTTAAAGCTGCCGTCCGGGTTGAACACCCCGCTGCGCTGTACGATTAGTTGCGTGAAAAATTGGCACAGCTCGAACGCATCCTGATTTCTTGTCAGTTCATGATACTTAAGCAAAGGCATAACTAGCCGTCCGCAGAAAGCAGCGGGATCCGGAGCGAGTCGCAGCAGGATCGCGTTGGAGGAAGGCCAGCCGCCCTCCTTGTATTCCGATGCAGGATAGTACCAGACGTCCCGTTCCTTAATGGCCACGCGTTTAAGTGCCGCGACATGTTTGTCCGCCGCTTCTTTCACCTTCAAGTCTCCTGTCGCCATATACCAGGACGTAAGCGATAAAATGACTGCCCGCTGATCGATTAAGTTAGCATTAGGCTCCCAATTGTGGTTTGGATTCGTCTGGCGATAGCTAAGTCCGTCATCTTTGAAAAACGATAACAGATTGGAACGGTATATCTCTTCAATATCTGCACCAATCGTCTCACCCGACATATGGCGAGCCAGTACCAACGCATCGATCATACGTCCATGAGAAGAGCCGTAATCCCAATCTCCGTGAGTCAGGTTGGCAGGGTCCGTCATGAGATTCGCCGCAAAAAAAGGAATATGGTTATAATTCCGGTCCGCCATACCTAAGATGGCATTCATCGCAATTCCGGCTCTATCCTCTAAAGTCAGCGTATCGGGCAATCTTCGTTTCTCCATATTTGAAACTCTCCTCCTCGTTGTTCTCTACTGCTTGCGCTCACAGTAACAAATAACAATTGCTCTCACAAGCGATGGTTTCTAAGCTCTTAAGATTTATAGGCGTTGAATCATTTTTTAATCTAAACGACAAACCGGCTATTCCGAAGAGGGTTTTTAGCAAATCAAGTAAGCCCATGCATAATCGCATGGGCCTCTCTCTCCGAGCCGGTATCTTTCTCGAACAACCTTTCAAATCCTTATCGATCTTGTAAAGGCGGTTCTTGATCCATCCAATTCCATTCATTATTCTAATAGCTGACTGATGATGTTCTCTTATCGATAGCAACCCTTTCCGCTTTCCCGCATCTCAAGACGGAGTGCTTACGAACTCGTAAGTGCCCGACAAGATTTCGAATACCAGGCTGCCCTCGGCTTCTCCCAATGCCTTGAAGCCTACCGGAGCTCCAACGGGCCTACCGTTAACGGATACGTTGCCTTTCGGAACCCAAACGGTAGCGGTCGTATTCGGCGGGATTGCGACAACAAGGCGGAACGGGCCGTTGTTCTCCTGCTTCCAATGCGTGGAGATCGTGCCGTACAACGATTCGTAGGTTGCTTCCACCTCTGTCAGCGTTCCGCCCGGACGGGGGCGAATAATGGCGTGACGGAAGCCGGATGCCGCCGCGTCCGTTTCTATCCCGGCCATATAGCGATACATCCATTCCCCAACGGAGCCGAGAGAATAATGGTTGAAGGAGTTCATGGTCGGTGTCTGGAAGCCGTTGTCCTCCGTCCAACCGTCCCATCTTTCCCATATGGTCGTCGCGCCGTGCTTGATCGAGTACATCCAAGAAGGAAACTCCTCTTGGGTTAACAGTTGATACGCGACATCCAACCGGCCATTATCCGTTAGCGCAGGAAGCAAGTAACCTACCCCTAGGAATCCCGTAGACAATCGATCGCCTCGCTGCTTAATATCAGCTGTCAAGTGGGCAACTGCCTTCTCCCGGAGCTCATCGGTCAATAAACCGAATTGCAGCGCTAATACGTACACGGTTTGGGTGTGGCCTCTGATGATTCCCGCATCATCGACGAATGCCCCCCGGAAAGCCGCCGCAATATCCTCGAACAACGCCTTATAATGCGCCTCGTCATCCGTTCTGCCTAGTACGCCCGCAATACGAGACAGCAGTTGTGTACTATAAGCAAAATAAGCCGTTGCAAGCACTTCGTTAGGCGTATCCGCACCAATCGATAACCAGTCTCCGTAATTCGCATAGTTCGGACGAACAAGGTTATCCGTCGTGCAACGTAAATATTCAACCCAACGTTCCATGGCGCCATAGTTGGTCTCCAGAATACGCGTATCTCCATACATCAGATACAGAGTCCATGGAATAACGACCCCCGCATCCCCCCAACCCGAATTGTCCGGCGCATACCAATTGAGTCTCGTGTTCCACATTTTATGCCGAATCCATCCTGCATCCGGAGCGACGTCCGTGAATGCGCCCGACGGCTGCTGGCAATCCAGCATATCCTGATAGAACTTGGTGAAAAATCGGGACACGTCCATATTGTAAGATGCCGTGCGAGCGAATATCTGAGCATCGCCAGTCCATCCCAGACGCTCGTCGCGCTGCGGACAATCCGTTGGAACCGATAGGAAGTTGCCTCTCTGACCCCATGTAATATTCGAATATAGCTTATTTACTTTCTCGTCCGAAGTGCGAAGACTTCCGGTCTTAGGCGTATCGGAATGGACGACCTTGCCGACAATCGTCTCAAGATCGGCTTCACCCGGATATCCGATCAATTCGACATAGCGGAAGCCGTGAAAGGTGAAGTTCGGCTCGTAGCGCTCTTCTCCTTCTCCCTTGAGGATGTAATGATTCTGCTGAACGGCTACGCGTAAGTTATCCAAATACAACGAACCGTCCGGATTAAGCATCTCCGCGTGACTAAGCGTAATTCGCGTTCCGCGCTTACCGCTGACGACCGCTTCGGTCCAGCCCACCATATTTTGTCCCATATCATAAATATAGGTTCCATGGTCCGTCTTGCGGATGCTGATCGGCTTAAGTACTTCCGTTGTCCGAATCGGAGGTTCGAGAGTAGCGCTCAGAACGCCATTGTAGCCGGGACGCACATCCGGAATCTCCCAAGCGGAGTCGTCGTAATCGGCCGTGTCCCAGCCCGTCAGTTCCTTCGTCGCATCGTAGGTTTCGCCTTTAATCATGTCGGAGTAGAGAATCGGACCGGTCGTTACCGCCCAGCTGCCGTCGGTTACGACGCTGTCTCGGCTCCCGTCTTCATACTCGATATTCGTTTGCAAGAGGAAGAAGGGTCTTTCCCCGTACACTTTATCGCCGAGAAAACCGACCGTTCCCGAATACCAGCCATCTCCCACGATCACGCTGAACGTATTGTTTCCCGACTTAAGCTTGTCGGTGATGTCATAGGTCTGTACTTGCGCGCGAACGTTGTAATCCGTCCATCCCGGCGCGAACCAATCCCCGCCGATCCGGGCTCCGTTCACGCTCAGCTTGTACACGCCGAGAGCGGTCGCATACGCCGTTGCGCGTTTAACAGGCCCCCGAATAGAGAATGTTTTACGTAAATACGGGGATGGCAACAACTCCTTTTCGAGCTCCGGTCGATGCTCATCCTCCGGCGAAGCCTCGGCCCGATTCAGTACGGGCTTGCGTCCGATCCATTTCCCCTTCCAAGCCGATCGGGAGAGCAACCCCATACTCCAGAATGCAGGGTCGCTCCATTCGGATTGCCGATCGTCTCCATCCCAAACGCGAACCTTCCAATAATAAAGGCCCTCCTGCTCAAGCGGTTCGCCTTCATAGACAATCTGGATGGATTCGCCGGAAGCTACTTTACCGCTATCCCACATATCGGCAGCTTCATCATCAAGCTGCTGCAGGGAGGAAGCAACGAGAATTTGATAAGCGGTTTGTCTTACGGCTTGCTCCTCTGTTTCTATTCTCCAGAAAAGGCGGGGCGCAAGCGTGCTTAGCCCGAGCGGATTAATCGCATATTCCGTTTTGCAGCCTACTATCTTTAGAGTCATGATGACGTTCTCCCCTTCTCTTCATTATAAGCGTGGAACAAAACCAGCTTGGCGTACATATCCTCAAGAGTGAATCTGGAATCTACATAACGATAAACGCGGATAATTCGCCCATCCTCCCGGTCCTCGTAACTCATATCCTCCCGGATATAAGGAGCTTTGCGGAGATCGTATTCGAAGGTGTGGTCATCGATCAGCAACGAAACCGCCGGAGAATCCCCGAGCATCCACATCTCGCCTTTAGGCCACCTCGCGCCATGTCTCGGCAATAAGTTGAATTCGACAAGCTGCTCATAAAGATATCTACCGATTTCTCCATAGGGGCGAACTCTAACCGCTAGCTCAGCCAAGCTAACCCGGATCATGGAATAGACGTTCTTAGGAACCTGCCATAACGGTATCGGAGACTGAAACACGGTATTAGCAGCTTTAATATCGTTTTGCAGATTAAATTCCTCCGCGCCGTGCGGATACGTTCCGCCGCCAATCCAAACCGCTGTCAACCGGTCTGCAATTCGCGGCTCCATTAAATAAGCTGAAGCCAAATCCGTTAGCGGACCGAGGAAAATGACGTACAAAGGAAGCGGATCATCGTTCAATGCCTCGCGAACGATAAGCTCGGCTCCTTCGGAGACGACGGGGGTCGATGCATCCTTAAGCGCATGCGGAGCACCCCTGTAGAGAGGAACGGCGTCTTCCATTTCCATGAGCTTCAACAGTTTGCTTGCTTCGGCATACGATTCCTCCATCGTCGTTGCCGTACGTGTTCCGAAGTGCGCCGCTATTATCCCGGCGATATGGAACCTTGGCGTGAGCAGCGCATGTACGATCGCATATTGATCATCCGCTTCGTTCGCGGGATCGGTATTAATAATGACGCGTATTCGTTTGTTATCGGCAATTCCGAAGGGCATGATCATGTTATATACAGCTCCTTTGAGAAATCTACGCGGTAACCTTTAATTTAGTGTCGCTTCTGCGGTAAGAACAGCCTTAAGGGCGGCTTGCCAGCCTTTATCCAAGCGATTGCGTTCTTCCTCATCCACAATTGGGATATAGGCGTGCCGCTTACGGTAGAAGCCGGCCAGATCTTGTTCGTTGCTCCATACGCCGAGCGCCAACCCTCCGATGTAAGCCGAGCCGAGCGCGGATAGCTCCGCGGCCTCGGAGGAGACGACCGGGACATTCAGCAGATCCGCTTGGAGCTGCATCAATGTCCCATTCGTAGTTGCGCCCCCATCGACGCGAAGCTCGGCGAGGGGCATGCCCGTATGCCGCTCCAGCAGACGGACCGCGTCCGTCACCTGGTAGGCTATGCTCTCGAGCGTGGCGCGGAGCAGATGGCGGCGGTCGGAGGAACGGTTCATTCCGATGAAGGCAGCGCGGGCGCGCGGGTTCCAATGCGGTGCGCCGAGGCCGATGAAGGCCGGCACGAGGTAAACGCCGCCGGTATCCGGAATCGCGCCGATCAACTGTTCAAGCTCTTCGAAGGTGCGATATAACCCCATCTGATCGCGAGCCCAATTCAAGCTATCGCCCGTCGAATGAATGATCGCTTCGAGCGCATACTCTACGCGGCCGCCGACTCCCCAAGCGATGGCCGAGACTAATCCGCCCGATCCTTGAATGGGCTTAGCGCCGACATTCATCAGAATCGATGTCCCCGTACCGAAAGTCCCTTTGGCCATGCCGGGAAGTATACATTGCTGACCGAACAAAGCCGCTTGCGAATCTCCGATCACGCCTGCGATCAGAGCCCCTTCGGGGAACAGCTCCGGTTCGTCTATCCGTCCGAATACGTGATCGCTTGGATACGCCCGCGGCAGAATACTGAGGGGCACGCCGAAGAGCTCGGCCAGCTCCTCATCCCATTGTAACGTATGAATATTAAATAACTGCGTTCTGCTCGCATTCGTGTAATCGGTTGCATGAACGACTCCGCCCGTTAGCTTCCACAAGAGCCAGCTGTCTACCGTACCCGCCATCAACTCATCGATCGGATGATCCGCCGAATGATGATCGAGCAGCCAGCGCCATTTGGCCGCGGAGAAGTAGGGATCGAGCAGCAAGCCTGTTTTAGCTTGCACAAGCGCCTCTTGCCCCTCTTCCTTCAACCGATCGCAGAAATCCGCGGTGCGGCGACACTGCCAGACGATGGCATTCGCTATCGGCAAACCTGTTTTCCTGTTCCAGATTAACGCCGTCTCTCGCTGATTCGTAATCGTAATGCCCGCGATCGCTGCGGGAACCAATTCCGCTTGAGTAAGCACGCCCCGAATAACGGACTTCACGTTATGATAGATCTCTAAGGGATCGTGCTCCACCCATCCCTCCTGCGGATAATACTGCTGATGGGGCAACGCGAGCTTACTCACGATGCGCCCCTCTTGATTCGTTAAGATTGCCTTGGTTCCTGTCGTGCTCTGGTCAATCGTCAGCAGAATGGAACCGTTCATCCTGGCTGCCCCTTCTTTGCTAACCGCTCTTGAGCGATCGATAACACGTTCTCTGCCGACAGGCCGTAATGGCGGAAAATCTCCGAAGTTTTCCCGGCAATCGCCGGCTCGTCGGGTATTCCCAGAATATGAACGGGTACGGGGCAAGCTCTCGAGGTTACTTCGGCGACCGCCGCGCCAAGCCCTCCATAGATGCTGTGCTCCTCGAGCGTAATAATAAAGCCGGTTTCCCTAGCAGCGCTTAGTATCGCTTCCTCATCTAGCGGCTTAATGGTATGCATATTAATCACTCGCGAGCGAATGCCCTGTTTCGCCATGAGTTCAGCTGCATCTAACGCAACCCGGACCGTTTCGCCTACTGCGATTAGAGTCAAATGCTCGCCATCCTGCAAGCGAACCGCCTTGCCGATCTCGAACTCGTAATCCTCCGACTCATAGACGTCATCAACGGGATTCCGGCCAATTCGGACATATGCGCCGCCATCGTGTTTAACGAGCGCCTCCGTCAGCTTCTTCGTCTCGTGTCGATCCGCGGGTATAACAACCGTTAATCCCGGAATCGCCCTTGTTACCGCATAATCCTGCAATGAATGATGCGACATCCCAAGCGCTCCATAACTCACGCCTCCGCTAATCCCAATAAGCTTAACATTAGTTCCCGAATAAGCGACATCTACCTTGATCTGTTCGATGCTGCGCATGCTCAAGAAACAAGCGGGCGAAGTGACGAACGGTATTTTGCCGCTGTGCGCTAACCCGGCTGCGATACCGACAATATTCTGTTCGGCGATACCCGTCTCTACGAATTGCTCCGGATATTGCTTGGCAAAAGGAGCCATAGCCGCGGACCCTCGAGAATCGCTGGTCAACACCATAATATCTCGATCTGTTTCCGCCAGCTCCAATAGCTTCTCGCACATGGCCTGACGATTAGGAATGGTTTGCATAGCTAGGGTCGCTCCCTTCAACCTGATTCGTAATCGCTGCGGTCAGCTCTTCAATAGCTTGCTGCAGTTCGGCATCATTCGGAACATGGTGGTGCCATGCCGGAACGTTTTCCGCGAAAGACACGCCCTTACCCTTAATCGTATTCGCAATAACAAGCGTAGGTTTATCCGCTGCCTGCGGTGCGGATTCGAACGTATGCACCAGTTGTTCATAATCGTGTCCATCAATCGAGATGACGTTCCAGCCGAAGGCTTCCCACTTCTTATCTAACGGATCCATTCCCATAACATCCTCTGTGGAGCCGCTTATTTGCAATCTATTTCGGTCGATAATGCCCACGAGATTATCTAGCTTATAATGAGCGCCCGCCATCGCGGCTTCCCATACGGAGCCTTCCGCTTGCTCCCCGTCGCCCATCAGACAGAATACCCGGCTAGGCCTGCTATCCTTACGTGCGGCCAGCGCCATGCCTACGGATACCGACAAGCCATGACCGAGCGCTCCTGTATTCATCTCGATCCCCGGCACCTTGTTATTCGGATGACCGATTAGCCGCGTTCCGAACTGACAGAATGTAGTGAGCTCCTCCTTGGGAAAATAGCCAAGATCGGCGAGGATACACCAGAGCGACTCCACGGAATGACCCTTACTCGCAATAAAGCGATCCCGATCCGGCCATTTCGGGTTCAGCGGGTCATGGCGCATGACGTGATAATAGAGTGCCGTTAACACATCGGTATTGCTAAGCGACCCGCCGGTATGCCCCATCTTTGCCCCATGTATGAGCCTAAGCAGGTCCATGCGGATTTGTATTGCTTTATTGCGCAGCATATTTGTCGTTGACATTCTTACACGCTCCCCCTCAGCCAAGCTTGAATTTGCGCTTCCGTCGGATCGACGGGATCCGGCGTTAGACCTGGGATATACGAGCACGCTTCATATAAAGAAGGAATAACGTTCGCATGAATACCGACTGAATGATGAACATAAGGCCCTTTGACTAATTTCTCTTCCCACAACGGCCAGTCGTTAACCTCTACCCACACATAGGAGCCCCGAGTGTAAGGTCCTTGAATACCGCGAGCTTTGCCCAAGAACAACTGATACTCCCCATGGTCGCCGTCAAACCGCGCCAGTGTCATATCTCCACCGCGGATCTCGCCTTCATGCGTCCCCGGCGCATGGTCGTCGAAGAGGAAATGCTTGCGTATCTTCGGCTTATCTTCGACGGATAGGGAGACGGGGAAATTACCGCAATGAAACAGCAGCTCTCCGTTCTCGTTCTCGGGATGTCTAATCGTCAAATCCGCGAAAAAAGTCGGTGCTTCGTTCATCGCTGCCGCCTGTACCATAATGGAAGTAATCGCACCGTGAATATCCGTCTCGCAAGTAACCGGAATCTGCTCATCCGTGAGCAGCGCGTTGGCTAAGCAAGGCATGATTCCAATCGCATCCTGCAACGAGGACCAGCACTGGATCGCGATCGCCGTGCTGCCCGTATCTGCCGCGTACTTCTTCATCGCGACTTTAAGCGCCGCCACGCGGCGCACATCGTCGTCCGTTACTTCGGAAACGTCGAGCTTCGCGCGAATGTAAGTAATCGCCTCTTGCATCTCCGTGCTGTTCATTTTCTCTTGGTTTTTCGCCGCTTTCGTGATATCGACGAGAGTGATCGGGTACAATTCGATTCCGAACCTCTCGAGCAGCTCGCCTTCATTACACATCATTGTCCAGAAAGAATGGGGGCGGGGCCCGATTTGCAAAATTCGCAGTTTACGGAAATGCCGAACGACGTTAGCCGCCGAGATGAAGTTTTTGAATCCCCTTTCAAAGACAAGGTCATTCACTCTGCTATTCGTGATATAAGTAAAAGGAACATTGAAACGACGCAGCACCTTTCCTGTTGCAAATAGTCCGCACTGCGTATCCCGCAGCCGCATCCCGTCCTCTAACGGCGCTTCATCTCTTGGGCCCCATAGCAGTACGGGTTTACCTAGACTTTTGGCCACGCGGGCAACGGTATCCTCGGTTCCGAAGTTACAATGGGGGAAAAATACCGCATCCACGTCTTGTTGCTTAAAGTGCTCCGCAATCTGTTCCGCATTGATGCGGTCATCGTAGAGCAAGCCTTCCGAATTCAAGCCCTCAAGATCGACGATGTCGATGTCCATGCCGAAGGAATCCATCTTCTCGCGGATTTGCACCTTGTACTTAAAAGCGTCTTTTTCACTAAACGTAAACCGACGTGTTGGCGCATAACCAAGCTTTATTTTTTTCATTGCCATTTCCCCCTAAACTAAACTAAATTTAATAACTAAACATTATGATATGTTTCCACTAAAAGAAACTAAACTTAAAACTTAACTTCATCCTAGCACCCTATATCTACCCCGTCAATACAAAATAGACACACCTCTCCACGAAAATTTAGCGAAAGTTTAGTGGAAATAACTAAACTAAACGCATTAACGATTGCTATTGTTTAGGAACAATTGTAAACTAAACTTATTATTTGTTGAGCTTGTACCGCTGTCACGGCTTCCCATGGCGGCGGCTTACTGATCGTTCGGAAAATTTGGCGAGGATGGAGAATGTTTGCGTGAAAATGGAGGATATCGCTAAGCAAGCCAATGTATCTAAATCGGCTGTATCCCTGGCTCTTAATGGCAAGCCCGGTATTAGCGAGGATACACGCGAAAGGGTGATCAGAATTGCGCAAGAGTCGGGGTATATCGCGAAAAGAAGAGCGGCCCCCGCTCAAGAGCGCCCCCTCTCGTCCCTGTTATTCCTCGTCTGCGCGAATTCGGGGATCGTATTAGAGCAGTATTATCAACAACCTTTCTTCCGCGAATTGATTCATTACATCGAGGAGCGCTGCCGCTCCAAAGGGTACTCCCTTCAGTTCGCGACCCTGAATACGGAATCGTTGGAACAGAACGTCAAGAGCCTAAGCGAAGATAATCGGAATAGCGGCGTTATCCTGCTAGGAACTAATTTGGGCAGGCAGCAGATCGTAAGCATCGCCGAACATTTGCCGCAGATCGTCGTGCTCGATACCAATTTCGAAACCTTGCCTATTCCTTTTGTTGAAATTAACAATGTCATGGGCGCTTATCAGGCAGGCTCCTATTTATATGAGATCGGCCACCGGGAAATCGGTTATGTCGCTTCTAATGTTCGGATCCATAATTTCAATTCCCGTCAACGAGGCTTCATGTCCGCGCTTGAGGACAGGGAGCTCGCCATTCCCGATAACCGCATATTCTCGGTTGCTCCGACGATCCTCTACTCGCAGGAATCGATGAGGGAGCAGCTCCAGCATTATTTACAAGAGAACGGACGCCTCCCGACGGCTTTGTTCTGCGAATGCGATTATATCGCCATCAGCGCGATGAAGACGCTAAACGAGCTGGGCTTTCGAGTGCCGGAGGATGTGTCCGTCATCGGCTTTGATAATATTACCGAGTCTATGGTCGTCACTCCGGAGCTGACAACGATTCACGTCGAGAAGGAGAAAATGGCGCAGGTCGCAGTCGACATGCTTATCGAGCTTATTCATGAAGGCTTGAACACGACAACGAAAACAACGATCGACACGAAATTCATTGAAAGGTTGTCGTGCCGCGCTCCTATCAACCATTCGAAATAACTTCCCCTGCTTCGTGGTTTGCCAAAGGTAAGCTTAGAGGTCGGGTAGCTTTCAATTGCCCATAATCTGTTCAAGAAAGCAGCAGTACATCAAAAACGAAAAATGTTGGTACAGGAATAACCTGCACCAACATTTTTGTTGTTTAAGCATGATTTTTGACCAAAGTGAGCCGTTCCGTAAGCAAACTTAACTACTTTTGGGTAAGCCTCTTTTCGTTTTTCGCCAGAAAACGCAGGAATCCTATTCATCCACAATGCCCTCGTGGCTTCCGAGATCCCGGGTCTAAGTGTATTCCGTACACTTATTTTAATCCGATATGTCGACTTCTAGCGGTTTAAGTGTATTTTGAACATTTAGTTTACTTCAAACCTCGCATTTCCGGTAAGTCACCCAAAATTAAGTGTACAAAATGCACTTAGTAGTCCACGAAGGTTTAGTGTGTTAAGAACTAAATGTATAAAATGTAGTTAATTCAGCCGCTACTCTGGTGGATTTGAAAGATCTTTTGTTCTAATCACGGGATTTCCGCATGCATGCGAATGCTAATGGGACAGCCCTCTGTCCTCACTTATTCGGAGAAGATCGGTTATCCTCCGCGTCGCACTTGATCAAAGAAGCCGACGCCTCCGACTTGGCCGCCCTTCAGTACCAGTTCCAGGCCGTCAAGCCGAGGGTCGGACGAAGAAGCGCGGCACAGAGGTCCGCCCGGAGTCAACGCGGCAACGCACTCTAGCGCATAAATGCCCAGTTCTCGGGTGACGTAACCGGACGTATCCCCGCCGGCGATGACGATTCGCGTCAGTGCCGTTTCCGTGATAAGCGACTTGGCCAACGACCCGAGTATCGACCCGAGCAGCCGACTGCTGTCGTCGGCACGGTACCCTCCGTCGACGAGCGCCCTGCGGAATTGCGCGATACTGCTGTCGCTTGGTCCCGTTGCCGAATATAGGATGACGCTCCTCCCCTGCTTCAGCAGCGCTCTCGCGTCTTCCATAAGCCGATCGCGCGCATGTATTGCAGTCTCAGGGTTGATCCATTCTTCCACAGGAACGCGCAGTCCGACAAAACCCTCTGCCAGAGCGGCATGAATCTGCCCCTCGGTAACGGGCGAGCAACTCCCGGATACGACGAGCAGCCGATCAACGGACGAGACGCCGGTCGGAATATCCGGCTGTCGTTCAACCCGCCCTTCCGACTTCCAGCAAGCGCCAAGCGCATATTCGATTCCGGACGAGCCGATGACGAACAGGCCATCGCTTCGCTCAGCCTCCTCCCAAATGAGCTGTCCGGCCGTCTCCAGTCGTTCTTCATCCAGCACATCGAACAGAACGATCCCGGGTTGCTCCGCGGATACGCATAGGTTCAGCCGTTCGCGCACGTCGGTAAACTCGCCTTGCAGCGCCAATATATCGATCAAGGAGATCCGATACTCGCTTTGCTCGGCGAGATGCTTGCGCAGATCCGCTTCCTTCATCGGAGTGATGGGATGCCGCGACATCGTCGGATGCCGGTCCAACCGGTGAATCTCCCCTCCTGCCGCTGCGAAATGATTGCCGAACAACGTATATCGGCCCAAATACGGCACGCCGACAAGCAGCGGAATAAATCGGCCGCCGAACGTTTCGCGCCCGATTCGGGCTGCCGTTCCGATATTGCCGATTTCCGGAGAGGAATCGAAGGTCGAGCAAATTTTATAATGTATGATAGCCGCTTCGGCTTTCTTCAACGTCTGGAAGATCGGGCGCAGCTCCTGCCCTGCCTCATCCGGCGACAAGGATCGTCCGATGCCGGCGACTCCGAACGCTTCCAACGAAGCGAAGCGTCCCCGAAGCTGTTCGTCGCTTGGCGGCTCCAGGAACAGAGCGGTTCTCACGCCGGCGCGAAACAGCGATTCCAGAACATCCGTCGAGCCGGTGAAATCGTCCCCGTAGTAACAGAGCAACTTGCTAGGTCGACGATCATTGGCTACGGATACGGCGCGATGCCCAACGTCCGAATGTGCCTGCTCTAAGGGTAACGGTTCCGTCATCGCCGATCAGCCCTTTCCATATTTCTCGATCGCACGTTTAAGCGGCACGTGTTTCTCTGCGTATTCCTCAAGCGGGATGCCTTTGACCGCCGCTTCCCATCCCAGCTTCATGCTTTCGAACCCGGCAGCCGCGCCATCCGGATGCGCCAGAATGCCTCCGCCCGCCAAATGCATGACGTCAACCGTGCGAGTAGCCGCGTATGTGGCCGGAGCCGTACCTGCCCATTGCGCCGAGGATACGACCGGCATCGTCGCGTATCCACCATACATAGGCGCTACGCATGCCTGAATGGATCGAACGACAGAGTCGTTGCTCTCATAGAACTTGCTATTCAGCCCATTGACGTGGAGATGATCCGCACCGGCTAACCGGCAAAGCTTCTGGTACGCGGAAAACTCGAAACCGAGCAGCGGGGAGCGGGTCAGCATCCCCCACTGATTGCGATGCCCGTGAATCGGCACTTCGCTATACTCGTTCAGATGGGCCAATCCGGCTAATCCGATACTCATGATGCTGACCATGACGCAATTACCGCCGGCCTTCACGACCAAGTCGTGATTGCGTTTCATCTCTTCAATGTCGCCCGTAATGTTGAAAGCGTACATGATTTTTTTGCCCTTGGCGTCGGCTGCCCTCTCGATGGCTTCCATGACGGACTTTACTTTCAGTTCTAGAGGCGCATAAGGCGGATTCGCGTTCAGCTCGTCATCCTTGATAAAATCGAGTCCCGCTTCGGATACGTCCATGATGATCCGCTGTAAATCCTCCATCGCCAAGCCGATACTCGGCTTTACAATCGTCCCTAGAATGGGACGATCATAGACGCCTGTTAATCGGCGTGTCCCTTCGATGCCGAATTTCGGACCGGAATACTGGGCAGCGAATGCGTCCGGAAGTTCCAAATCGACTAAC
This sequence comes from Cohnella cholangitidis, assembly GCF_014107495.1. Classification (GTDB taxonomy): domain Bacteria; phylum Bacillota; class Bacilli; order Paenibacillales; family Paenibacillaceae; genus Cohnella; species Cohnella cholangitidis. The sequence continues at coordinate 3,863,588 of NZ_CP041969.1, read as the reverse complement.
CGCAATCCGGATAACTCTTGCAATTCATATAGGTTGCCCGCAATCGCGGACATGAGGTTTGGAATGGACGGACCGAAGTTGTGCAAAGGAAATGACACCGACACGAGCCCCCGCCGATAAAACCCGTCATGTCCGGGCGGCGTCTTAGAGCCGGGTAGCGAAGGCTCCTTCACCGCCTCCAGCTCTACGATGTTCTCGACGCGAGCGCCATGCTTGCGCTTCAACTCGTCCGTTTCTCCGGGAACGGCCGTGAACGTTCCCGTAGACTGTTCTCCGGCGATTACCTCGGCTGCCCTCTGCAAGGTGTAAGGCGTCTCGACGAGATAGACGGCGATCACTCTATCCTGAACCAACGTAACCAATGGAATAACCTCCGTTTCTATGCCTTCCCGCTTCCTGCCTGCTCGACGTCAAGCCGCCGCAGCACCGCCTTCACTTGCTCAACGCCAAGCCGCGGACTGGACAATACCGGTTTACCCGTCGCTTCGCGCAGCCCGTTCTCCATACGCGCCATCGAACCTTGCGCTAGCACGAGCGCATCCGCTTGCTCGCAAACCCGTTTGGCCGTTTCCAGCAATATTCGGTCGTGTTCCTCGGGCTTTCCTCCGACCAAAGCATCGAATGCGCCTTCCGCCAGTCCTTTAACCAATGTAACGTCTTTACCAAGCAGGCCCGCTTCCCTTTGAATCAATCGCACCGTCGGGTCAAGCGTAGAGGGCAGCGTCGCGAGAACCGCGATCCGGTTATATTCCGCGGCAGCTTTGGCCGCCATCGATTGATCGATTTTGACAATGGGTACCCCGATCATCGGACCGGCGCTGTCCGCGACTTCGCCCACGGACGAGCATGTATTCAGAATAACGTCCGCGCCAAGCTCTTCTCCGTTATGATAATATTGCACGAGTCTTCTAGCGACGCCGGGAGGTACATGCCCTGCCTTTACTACGTCTCCGATCAGGCTGTCGTCGATAATATTCACTAGACGAACGTCCGGCAACAATTCCTTGAATACCGCTTTAAGCGGATCGGCTAACCCTTGGCCGGTATAGACGGCTACAACCGTTCTCATTCCTCAACGCCTCCTCGATTTGATCTACCAGACGAGCTCGTTCTCGATCCGACGGAATCCGCCTTCGCGCATCGGCGCTTTGTCGTAAACTTTGCGCCCGCTATAGAAAGGATGCTTCGTACCCGCCGGGGATATATTGACAACATCGTCTCCGCGCCATTCGGTCTCGAACACTTGGCCGATGGCCGTCTCGATCGTCTTGCGACGAGACAGTGGGAATTCGATCGTTATCGTCTCGCCTGCGGTTGCCGCGCCTAACGCCAAGAAGCATTCATTGACCCAAGAGCTCGGCTCGCTTCCTTTGCCCGTACGGATCTCGCCGCCGTTCAACTCTCGAGTATACGAAACCTTCGCGAAGCCCGCCCATTCCGGAATGCGTACGAGCAGACGCTTAATGTCTGCGCGAATATGCAGCACCAGCTTGCCTTCGTGCGGAAGATAGCTGTCTACGTCCAGCCACTTGGAACCGCGGTTGAGCAGAAAATTGACGCTGACCGTGCCGTTCTTCTCGGTAACCGTATTGCTCCAGCCCATGTACAAGCCGCGAGTTCCCGAGCCTAAGCAGCAGATTTGCAAATCATTCGTATGTCCTCGCCCATGGTTTACATCGCAGCAAAAGTCGTTCGGCGCGGAATAACCGGCGAAAGCACCGCGCGTCCGCTGCGCGATGTTATGGTAAGTAATTTTTCCGGGCACGTCTTTGGACCGATCGTCCGATTCTTTCACCCAGTCCATGTCCAATAGTTGAGATTCCGTTAAATGATTGCGAATATATTTCTCCACGACGCTCCAATATTTCGTATATCCGCTCTTCGCGAGCGTAATCCCCGTAGCGATCAGATCGACTAAAGAGCATGTTTCGTGCTCGTACGCCTGCTCCTTCATATCGCCGGGCGTCCAGCCGAATGCCGTGCATTGCGTAACCGCCCAAGCGTAACTCTTTTCGACATAGCTAATCAAAGCTGCATCTCCGGTGAACACGCCGAATCTAGCAAGCGCGTCAAGAGTGCCAAGACGGGTATGGAAGTGTCCGCTGCGATACGCCAGCGAATCATTGAAGCTGCCGTCCGCATTGAACACGCCGCTGCGCTGTACGATCAGCGCGGTGAAAAATTGACATAACTCGAACGCATCTTGATTCCCCGTCAGCTCATGGTACTTCAGCAACGGCATGACCAATCTGCCGCAGAAGGCGGCCGGATCCGGAGCCAGGCGAAGCAGAATTTGATTGGAAGAAGGCCAACCGCCTTCTTTGTATTCCGAGGATGGATAATACCAAATATCCTTCTCTTTGATCGCGACCCGCTTAAGCGCCGCGACGTGCTTGTCGGCCGCCTCCTTCACCTTTGGATCTTTCGTGTCCATATACCATGTCGTCAGAGATAGGATGACCGCGCGCTGGTCAATGAAATTCGCGTTCGGTTCCCAATCGTAGTTAGGGTTTTTCTGGCGGTAGCTTAAACCGTCTTCCTTGAAGAAGGACAGCAGGTTCGAGCGGTATTTCTCTTCGATATCGGTGCCGAACGTTTCGCCGGACATATGGCGGGCGAGAATCATTCCGTCGACCATCCGTCCGTGCGAGGATCCATAATCCCAATCTCCGTGCGTTAGGTTGGCCGGGTCGGTCATGAGATTGGCGGCGAAAAACGGGATGTCGTTATAATCGCGGTCCGCCATGCCGGCAATCGCATTCATTGCGTGTCCGGCTCTTTCTTCCAGCGTTAGCGTATCCGGTATTTGTCTCTTTTCCATATCGGTTCTCTCCTTAAGTTTTCTCTAAGCGGCACCCATGCGAGCTGCGGAATTCTCCGATCGTCATTCCGGTTTTTTTCTTGAAAATCTGGCTGAAATAACGATAATCCTCGTATCCGACTTTACTCGCGATTTCATAGTTTTTATGATTCGTATATTTTAAATAATCGATAGACTTGGCAATCCGATAATCGGTTAAATAATCGACGAAGTTTTGACCCGTCGTCTTCTTAAACAGCCTGCTCAAGTAGTCGGGATTCAGAAACCGGCTTTCCGCGATGTGCTGCAAGGAAAGCGGCTGAGCATATTGAACTTCGATCAGCTTTTGGATTTCCCTTACGATTTTTTCTCCTTGATTAGCTCGCGGGTTGCTATAATACGAAATCACGGCAGGGATCACGTAACGATCGAAGATTTCGCGGATTGAAACGGCATCATTGCGGACTTGAATCAATTCCGTATAGCCGATCGGCCCCTTACCGCCGATCTCCTCCAAGCTCGAATGCGCGGCTTGAAGCATCCGTTCGATCGAATGGACGAGCATGGAAGCGCATCGTTGAAGATGGTCGACGGTCATTCCATCCCCGGAGATCGCCTCGAAGAAACGATTAAACTCCGCATAGGCCGCTTCTTCGTTGCCTGTCTGCAGCGTAAGAAGCATGACGTCTTCTTTGTGTTGCGGATATTGGATCATGCGGCTTCTCTGTTCCGGGTCAGGAGTAGAAAGCAAAATCGCACCCGCATCTCCCAATTTCTTGCCGGCTAACAGTTGTTTAGCCTGCTTATAAGCCTGCTGAATCGTCGCAACGCTCTCCACTTTATCGATGACGCCGACGCTGTAGCTGACATCCGCTTGCTGCTTTAATTGATTTTGCAGAAATGCGATAAACGGGTACAATTCCTTCGAATTCAATGCGCCTGAACGACCCGCGACCGTGATGACGATTTCCCCGGTTCCACCCAATACTGTTGCGAGGGCGAAATCCCATGATCCGTTAAAATAAAAACCTCTATCCGCCGCAAGCTTCTTCTGCAGGTACGCTACGTGCTGCTCGGTCTCATATCGATCGCAGAACCGGTCCGGTAGAGCGACAAGCAGAATGAATGGATGATTCTTCCATTCAACAGGAGGCTGAATGCCCCTTTCCAGCATCGATTGAATCGGCTGTTCAGAATAAAACAGCGCGTTCCAAAGCCAGTTCTCGCCTGGGCCGACCTGTTTCTCACGATGGATCGCATCACGCTCATCCAACTTAGAGGTCACCTTTCCTAGGACGGCGATCAGTTCTTCTTTCTTGACCGGTTTAAGCAAATAATCGAATGCTCCGCAACGGATCGCTTCGCTCGTATATTCGAAATCGGAATATCCGCTGACGACGATGGTCAGCAAATCCGGCAAATCCCGCTTGAGCATACCTAGTAATTGCTTGCCGTCCAAGCCGGGCATGCGCATGTCCAGAAACAACAAATCCGGTTTCTTCTCGATCGCCAAATCGTACGCATCTTGCCCATCCCCGGCCTCCCCGGCCAGTTCAAGTCCCATCTCGTCCCAAGGGATAGCTCCGATCAGGCCGCGTCGAATCCAACGTTCATCGTCGACAATGATCACTTGCCTCATCGTATCCGCCTCCTTGTTCTGGTGTATTGCCGGAACTCAGCCTTTCATGGAACCTGCGGTCAACCCGTCTATGATATAGCGCTGCAAGAACAAATAAATGACAAGCACGGGACTAATAACAACGATCATGAAGGCGAACACAATGCCCCAGTTCGTACTGTAGAGCGTTACGAAATTAAAAACTTGCAGAACGATCGTCCACTTCGTACTGTCGGTAACCAGATAGAACGGCCCGAAGAAATCGTTCCATACCGATACGATAACGACGATGGATACCGTGACGAGCACCGTGCTGATGAGCGGAAGAATGATTCGGAAAAACAACCGGAAATAACCGCAACCTTCCAGCAGCGCCGCCTCATCCAACTCGCGCGGGATCGATTTCATGAAACCGACGAGCAAAAACACCGCGAAAGGAAGCAAGACGGCCGCATAATACATAATGATGCTGAAATAAGTTCCTTTAATATGCAGGTCGCCCATCAATTTGATCGTCGGAATGATGGACACCGGAACAATCAATCCCATAATGAAAGCAAGATAGACGAAATTGAGAAATTTACCGCCTCGGCGTTGAATAATAAACGCCGACATCGCTGCGAACAAGTTAACGCAAACGACGGTTAAGCCGGAGATCAAGAAGCTGTTCTTAAATCCGCGAATGATATTGTCCTGCTTGAAGACGTCCTTGTAGTTGCCGAATTCCCAAGTCGTTGGCAAGGAAAGGCCGAATAGGGCCGATTCCCGTATTCCTTTGAAGGAGTTTACCAGGATCATGAAAAATGGAATCAGAATGAGGAGAGCAAGCGCGATGGCTACGATCTCTAGCGCGATTAAAGAGCTTCGCCTCGTCATCACATTTCGACCTCCCTTTTCTTCATCATCATCAATACCGGTACGCCTACAATCGTTACGAATCCGAATAGAAGCATGTTTACCGCGGTTGCGTAGCCCATCTCGCCCGAACTGAACGTCGTGCGAATCAAGGTATAGAATACTTCTGTCGTATAGCCCGGCCCGCCCTCGGTCAATACCATGACGATCTCGAATACTTTCATCGAACCGATCATCGCCAGCAATACATTTACCGTAAATGCAGGTGCCAGCAGAGGGAACACGATATGCTTGAAGCGGGTCCAGTAATTCGCTCCATCGATGGACGAGCTCTCGATCAAATCCTTGGGGATGAACTGCAAGCCCGCCAGGTAGACGACCATCGAGAATCCGGCGACGCGCCAAATGTCCGTTATGATGATCGTAAACAGCGCGTATTTCGGATCGTTCAGCCAATCCTGCATCATGAAATCGAGGCCGACTAAGTCGAGAAACTGATTGACTACCCCATGCTCGGGATGATAGATGGCGCGAAAAATATACCCGATCACAAGAGGAGCGATGACATAAGGCATGAAGAAGATCATGCGCAATAAGTTGCGGGATTTCAGCTTTTCGTTCAGAATCAACGCCAGCGCGATTCCCGTTACGTTCTGAAGCACGGTAACCGCGGCAGCGAAAATAAGCGTATTCGTAAAAGCTTGCTTAAGGCGAGGTTCATTGAATAATTCGACGTAGTTGTCCAATCCGATAAACTTGATATCGTCGGCATTAATGTTCCAATCCGTAAAGCTGTAATAGACCCCGATAATCGTCGGAACGATGAAGAACAATAGGAATACCGCGATTGCCGGAAATGAAAAATAAAGCGGATACTTCAGCCTCTTCACGTTAATCCCTCCTTCCAAGTAAAACGGCTTCACCGTCCATGTGACGGCGGCACGCGTTTGCATCGAGCTATCGGATAAGCACTAAGCAAGCGTGAAACTTTAACTTCCGATAGTCTATAAAAGGGAGGGACCGCCTCGCCCAGAACAAACTCTGCAGCGAAGCCGTCCCTCCTTTGTCGTGTACTGTTGGCGAATCTTTATTCGAAGCCTGTCAAGCGTTTGGATTTGCCGTCTTTAATATAGTTAGCGGCCATCTCGTTAATTGCCTTGTCTACATCCCCATCGATGTGGAAGTTTTGCAACGTTTTGCCTAGATCCAGGAACGAAGCGGTCAGACGATTTTGTACGTTGACGGTCGACTTGCCCGCGTCGATGAACCCTTGAACCGTTTGTTGTACCGGATACATCTCGCTCGTTGCGCCTTTGAAGATCGGAATTCCGGGTTGGCTTGCATAGAAAGTATTAATGCTCTCCTGCGAAAGCATGAATTTAACCAATTCTTTCGCTTGCTCCAGATGCTTCGCCTTGGAAGGAACCATTAACTGGTTCGGCGGAGTAATCATCGCGGTTCCGGCATCCGTAGCGGACGGGAACGGGAAGAATCCGACTTTGTCCGTCAGGAACTCTTTGCCGAATTTTTTCTCCAATTGCGGCAGAACGCCGTCCAGCATGAAGATCATTCCGACTTTACCGTCGCCGAACTCATTTTGCATCTCGTCGTAAGTTCCCGAGAGCGCGTTTTTCTGGAATAGATCAAGAGCTTTCAACTCTTTCGATTTAGCGAACAAATCTTTCAGCTCGGCAATGTCCGACAGCTTCATCCCGTTTACGTTCAGCTTCTGAACGCCTTCGGCGCCGACGGCTTGATCGACCTGAGATACCCAGCCCGACAAATAAAAGATTTGCGTCGGCCAGCCTTCTTTGACCGCTTCGTAGAACGGCGTAACGCCGGCCGCTTTGATTTTTTGGGCGATCTCGATGAAATCGGCATAGTTTTTCGGGGGTTCTACGCCGGCTTTCGCGAAGACGTCTTTGTTGTAGAAAACGCCCATCTGACCGGTTTTGCCGAATGGAACGCCATACGCAAGACCTTCAGGCGTTTTCTGGAATTCTGCAATAGATTCGATAATGTTGTCCCATACGCCCGCTTCTTTGGACCACTCGTACAGCGTCTCGTCCGCTCTAAGCTTCACATACTGCTTCGTGCCTGGCTGCATGAGGAACACATCCGGGAAATCGCCGGTTGAGAACCGGGTTTTCAGCATATTGTCGTAATCTCCGCCGGGAAGCGCTTGGACTTCGACTTTATTGCCGGTTTGTTTTTGGAATTCAGCGAAGATCTTGTTGTACGGAGTTACATCGTCCGTATTCGGAATCAGGAAAGTCAGCGTAACGGGATCCTTCTTCGGCTCGGCCGATGGACTTGCTGCCGGCGAACTTGCGGAAGCGCTTTCCGAAGCGCCGGACGACGGCGAGGCATTCTCCTTCTTATTGCCGCCGCATGCGGTCAGTGAAAGAGCAACCAGCATCACGGTTAATAAGAGATAAATCGCTTTCATTTTTCTCATTCGTTGACACCCTCTCAGACGTAATCGCTTACAACCTGATTATATGAAACCGCTTCCGAAGACCCCATTCACGATTATGACCTGTTATGTTTAATATTCTTACCTCTTTGTCGAATCAATCCTCGAACAGGGGAAAGACCATCGTGATTTCCGTTCCGGCCCCTTTTTTGCTGTCTATGAAGAAATCAAAATCGTCGCCGAAACGAATCACATACCGCGAGTACACGTTAGCGATTCCGATTCCGTTCTCTTGGGCAGAGAATGTTACTTCCGCTTGTTGCAATGGCGGTTTCAGTTTTTCCCTGATCTCCTTTAGCCTTCTCTCCGATATGCCGACGCCGTCATCTTTAATGGAGAGTCTGATACGAGATTGTTCGCGCTGAGCGGAGATCGTTATGTTTCCTTTTCCGCGCTTGCGCTCGATTCCGTGAAATACGGCATTCTCAACAAGGGGTTGCAGCGTCATTTTTAATAACGGAGTTCCGTACAACTCTTCTTCAATATGCTGATAATAGACAATCTTGTCCTCGAACCGAATGCTCTGAATCTTAATGTAAGCGTCGATCTGTACGAGTTCCTCTTGCAGCGTGACAATTTCGTCCCGGTTTCTGGTATTATACCTAAACATGTCCGCGAGCGATTGCGCCATTACGCTAATTTCAGGCACCTTATAATAATCCGACATCGAGCGAATGCTATCGAGCGTGTTATAGAGAAAATGCGGGTTGATCTGGGAATAAAGCATCGCAAGCTCCACTTCCTGCAGCTTGATCTGGTTCAAATACTTCGTCTCGATCAACGTCTGAAGCTCGTCCTGCATCGCGTTGAAGTTTTTTCCGATGAGGCCGATTTCATCATTCCGATCAACCTCGATCCTTATGGAGAAGTCGCCCCGCTTAATGCGATTGACCGATTTGAATAAGTTCAGGATCGGCTTCGTAATTCGTTGACCGAAAATCATGGAGATAAGGAACGTAATGACGAATGCGATCAGCGCGGTAAAAATAACCGTCGTCTTGATCTTGTCGAGCGCTCCGAATATTTCAACCCGCGGCGTGACGAGCACCGCTTTCCAATCCGAATATTCGGAACGCGTATACGTAACGAGCATTTCCCGATCGCCGACTTGCGTCCAGAATCTCCCTTCCTTTCCGATCGCCTGCCCCAGTTTATCAGTTTCGGAGAGGGAGCTCGGATGGTCGCCGGATTCGTAAATAAGCCGATTACCCTCGTCCAGAATAACGATCTGACTGTTCTCGGATAGATTATCGTTTTGTCCGATACTGCGGAATAGACTGGATCTGTATTCCGTCCTCACGATAATAAAGCGGTCGGGATTCGAGAAGTCCCGGATCATGATAGAAGAAAAATAGGAGGCCACTTCCGATGAGTCTTTCCCGTCCCGTGCAACCAATCCGCTAAAAAACACTTCCCCGTCCTTAGCGACAGTAGCACGGAACCATTCCGAATTGCGCACCTGCGCCGGTGTCCAAGGCTTCCGTGCATCCGAAGAGCTTAACAGCTCCCCGTTGCTATAATAGATTTGGAATCGGATAAAATCACGGATCGGAGTAACGTTAAAGCTTCTTAAGTAGAGATCCCCGATATTCTGCCGGAACAGAAACTTCTCTTTGTCGCTCATATCTTCATAACGGTTAATTCCGTCGACATATTCAGAATCAGTATAGGGTGCCAGCAATAAATTTCGTTTACTGTGAAAGTCGTTGTCGATATTGTTCTCGATCTGCCTTATGACTTGCATACTGGCCGATTCGATTCTCTCGGCCATGCTCTTGTAGGAGATATAGAAAGATACGGTTCCGACCAACGCAATGCTAAGCAAGATGACGACAAAGTAGCTAAATAGAAGTACGGTGCGAATGCGGATGTCGGTCGCCCCCTTTCTCGATGATAGCGTTTACAATATCAAAAATAACTAGCTCCTGCAACGGAAATTCCTGCTTAAACGTGCTTCTCGTTAGCCATCATAAAGTGTCTTTAACCTTTATAACGATTGAGAAGGCCCATGCGCAATTGCATGGACCTCTCTCTGACCGGGCTTTCCGGACGTATTATATCTAAGTCCAATACCGGCACATTGGCGCTTTGCCCTTCAGCTCGTCGATCATGTTCAAGACGAGCAGGTTCCAATTCAAGAAACCGCCGTTCATGACGGGCTCTCCGGTTTTCGGAACGTAATATTCATGAAGCGTTCCGGTCCTCTCCAGATCTTCGCCCAGCAAGGTGACGGTTTTGTCGCACAGCTCCCGCGCTTGCTCCGTGAAGCCGTAGTTCATCAATCCGCGGAATACGACGTAATTGGAGACGATCCAGATCGGACCGAGCCAGTTGGACGGATTGTTCGTCGCGCGGCAATCGAACATCTTCTCGTCCTGGGCCAGAGTCGAAATGCCGTATGGACTATTGAAAGTGTTATAATCGGCGGCATGATCTCCCGCTAAATAAGCGGCTTGCCGCGGCTCCGCGACGCGGGACCACAATGGAATAAAACCGGTCCAGGCGCGGATCTTGATCGGGAGCGTTTTCCAGAATACGCCGAGGCCTTGATGAAACCAATCGTAATGCCTTGTCTTAATGTCCACGTCCACGGAATAGAAAAACTTATCCCGTTGATCCCAGCTCTCCTCTTGAATCGCCGCGGTGAGCGCCGCGGATTTCCCCCGGTAAAACTCCCCCCTCGAAGAAATCCCTAACGCATCCGCAATCACGGCCATTGCATTCAACTCTGAAACCATGAAGGCGTTCAAGTAAATATTCGCAGTCGAGAATCGCGGTCTTCCGAAGGTAGCCGGATCGTTGTCCATCCCGATCATAATATCGTCCGCCCACACGTACAACCCGCAGTTGCCATTGAAATAATCGCGTTCATAACATTCGAAATAAGCTTCCAGCTTGGCGTAATCCTCGGCGATCCACTCGAAATCTCCGCTGTAGCCGCCGATCAACGCAATCTGCTGGCAAAGGAAAGGCTTGTGCATGTTCGTCAGTAAGCCTTCCTTACGCTTCAAGTTCAAATAGGGTTCCGGAAGCTGCGAATTGAGATCCAATGTGGCTACCATCATCGGAATATAGCCGTCTTGCATCTGATAATCCAGGAAATTACGAATATTTCCCTTCGCATGGCGAATATAGCGTTCTCTGGTCTCTTGACCCGATTCTGAATCGTCGGCCAAATTAAAAATCGCGTACACCGCCCAGAAAGAATCCCAGTCCCATAAATTCCCGTCATAGATCGAGCCCGGATCGACGAACGGATGCTTCAAATAATGCACGGGCTCCTTCAGAATCGTATCGACTTGAGACAGAATATAATTCCGCAACAACTGTTCGTAATGTTTCATTTTATCGGACATTCCTGCATCTCCTCGGTTGCCTGAAGTTGTCGTTAGCCTTTGATCGCTCCCGCGGTCATGCCCTCCACAATGTATTCCTGCAGCAAGAAATACAAAATAAGAATCGGCAGGATGACGACGAGAATATCGGCGAAAATCAAGTTCCAATCGGAACTGTATTTCCCGACATAATTATAGACTGATACGGTTACAGTCCATTTGGAACCGTCCGTCAGCAGATAGAATGGTCCCATGAAATCGTTCCATACCGAGATAATGGTCAGCAGCGATGCAGTCACCATAACCGGTTGCATAAGGGGCAGCATGATTTTGAAGAACAGCCGAAGCGGGCCGCAACCATCGATGATACCCGATTCGTCCAGCTCCCGGGGAATCGTCTTTAAGTATCCCGTCATTAGGAAAATGGTGAAAGGAAGCAGAACTGAGGCGTAGTATACGATCATCCCTTGGTACGTGTTATGGATGCCCAGTCCCATCATCAACTTGATCGTCGGGATCAGCGATACCGGCATAACTAAGCCTACGATAAAAAAGTAATACAGGAAGGTAGTTAATCGAGTACCGTTACGTTGGATGCTGAACGAAGCCAGCGAAGCGAACAAATTGGTTACGATAAGCGCGCCGACCGAGATCAAAGCGCTGTTCATGTATCCGCGCCATATTTTTCCGTCCGCGAAGACGGCTGCGAAGTTATCGAAATTCAGGCTTGCAGGAAGAGTCAGCTTGAACCGTGCCGCCTCCGTAACGTCCTTGAACGAATTGACCAAAATCATGAAGAAGGGAATGATCACGACGAGCGCCATAACGAACAACAACGCCTCCACGCCGAGTCTCCGCCATTTGAACAAAGACATATTCACATCTCCACCTCCCTTTTGCGAAGAATTCTAAGGAAAGTGATGGCGATCACAGAGACGACAACGGTAAGCACGAGGCCGGAAGCCGTTGCGTATCCCCAATTTCCCCGCGAGAAATTTCGGAAGATTAGCGTATTGAACACTTCGGTATCATATCCCGGTCCACCGTTCGTAAGCACGAGTACCGTCTCGAATACTTTAAGGGAGGTAATGATAGTCAGCAGGAAATTAACCGTAAATGACGGCGCCAATAAAGGAAACGTAATGTTCTTGAACTTGCTGAACGCGCCTGCTCCGTCGACATCGGCTTGCTCCAACAAATCCTTCGGGATCGTCTTCAATCCGGCCAGGTAGATCACCATCGCGAAGCCGGCGCCTCTCCACAGCTCCGTCATGATGATGGATAATAACGCATAACGGGAATCGTTCAGCCAGTCGACAGCGAAGTAATCGAGCCCTATGGTCCGTAGAATTTGGTTCAATATTCCTTGCTCCGGGCTGTAAATCGCGGTGAAAATGTATCCGACGATCAGTGGCGCTATGACAACAGGGGTATAAAAGGCAGTCCTGTAAAATTTGCCGACTCTTGAATTTCGGTTGAGCATTAATGCCAGCATTAATCCGATCACGTTCACGAATATCGTAACGAATAAAGCATAAATGAGCGTATTCTTGATGGCCAGCCCGAGAACGCCTTCCGAGAAAAGCGAACGATAATTGTCGAGACCGATGAAATTCACTTCGTCGCTATAGGAGCTCCAGTCGGTGAAGCTGTACATAAAGCCGGAAAACGTCGGAAAGACGAACAGAACAGCATAGACGGCGAGCGCCGGCAGGATGAAGTAGAGCGGATATCTAACCTGTTTTCTCATGTTCTCATTCCTCTTTCAGGGTATAGGAAAGGAGGGAATTGCGATGTACAATCCCCTGAACCTTTCTCTTCATTATTCGAATCCCGGTACCTTCTTGTTCCTTCCGTCCATCCGATAGTTTTTGTCCATCTGATCGACGGCTTTCTGAGCATCGCCCTTGCCTACGAGTTCTTGCGTGATTTTATCGAAATCGATGATGCCTGCCGGCAAACGAAGCTGGATCTGAATGATCCCCTTGCCTTCTTGGATGTAATTGTAAATATCCTGCTGACCCGGGAAAAGCGTCGTATCTACTCCATTGTAAACGGGAATTCCCGGATTATATTTGTACCAGATCGCGAGCGATTCCGGCTTCGTCATGAAGTTTGCGAGAGCCTTGGCCGCTTCGACGCGCGGAGACGTCTTAGTGACGAATATTTGCTTTGGCGGGTACAAGGAAACGATTCCGGCATCCGAATGCGACGGCAGAGGAAAAAACCCGATATTGTTGACCTTATCCGAGAACCGCTTGGATATTTCCGGAAGCATCCAATCCGCCTGGAACGCCATGGCCGCAGTTCCATTCGCCAACTGTTCCTGTTGCATCTCATACGTCCCGGCAAGCAAATCTTTGTTGTAATAGCCTTTGTTTTTCAAATCGTACTGAAGTTCGTATACTTTCTTCATTTCCGGAATTTCATTAAATCGCAGCGTGTTGGCAATCAGTTTCTGAACGCCTGCTTCTCCGTCAATGGTAGGCATAACCATCGATTGGAAAGCCGCCAACGGGAATATTTGCGTCGGCCAACCCGTTTTCACCGCCTCATAGAAAGGAGTAATTCCGGCTGCCTTCAGCTTCTCGGCGTTAGCCAACAGTTCTTCGTAGTTGTTCGGAATGCTCAATCCGTTGCTGTTGTATACTTCCTTGTTGTACATAACGCCCATCGCATTGTATGAGCCCCACGGAATCCCGTAAATTTTATTGTCTACCGTATAGAAATCTTTCACTGCGGAAGTCAAGTTGCCAACATAAGCCTCGCTTGTCATTTCCACAAGATTTTTCTCCGCCTGCATCGTCACGTACTCGTTTGGACCGGCGAAGAAGTAGAAGATGTCCGGCGCGTCCTGTGTCGCGAAGCGCGTTTTGATAATGTTCTCGTACTGGTTCACATCGGGCAATATTTGAAAATCTACCGTATGCCCGGTTTCCTTCTCGAAACTTGCGAAAATCTCTTTGAACGCCTGGGATTCCGAATCCCCGTTAGCCATCGTGGCGAACGTTAGCTTGACGGGCTTCGCGGCAGCCGCGGATGCCGCAGGCGATGCCTCTTCGGAAGCCTTGCCTGAAGCCGCCGGAGAACTAGCCTGCTTGTTCTCATTGGAATTGCCGCCGCATGCCGTAAGCACGCCAAACATCAGTACAAGGACCATCAATGGCGTTACTAACTTCAATTTTCGTTTCATTTTGTTGCCCCCCAAATTCATTAGTATTGGCTGCATGTTTATTATAGAAAACGGTTACATTGCAAAAGTAGGGGGATTGCATACAATGTATAGGGCGATATCATTCACTTGCGATATGCTTCTTGTACTCCCTGGGCGTCTGGCCGGTCCATTGCTTAAATAGCTTGCTGAAATAAAAAGGATCGCTGTAACCGACCATCTCCGCGACGTCCTTGAACAGGAGTCTCGGTTTTTCCCTGATGAGCTGCCGGGCCTTCGCCAGCCGGATCTGGATCAAATAATCGATCGGGCTGTGCCCGTATTTTCGTTTGAACACCCTTCCTAAATAAGAGGGGTTTAGCCCATAGCGGTTCGCCAGATCGATTAATGCAATATTATCCATATAATTGTTGTCGATGAAGCTCTTAACCTCCTCGGTCCATGACCCTTCGGCTTCCGGGTCCTGATCGAACGCATCGAACAAAGAAGCGTGAAGCTCCTTCAAGCCCTGCATCAACGAGATAAGGTCGCTCGCTTGCCAGATGGTTTCCTCTAGTTCATGGTTCCAGCCGATTTCAACCGCCTTTTTGGCGAATTCAGGGTATTGCAGCATCCATGAATTGACCAGGAAGGATAACGTTCGAAGCCATTGCGCCCTCGTTGCGACATCCCATGCATCCAAATGGAATAGCTGCTCCAGTTTCTTCAAGAAGTCCGTCTTCCTTTGTTTGGCGAACAATTGGGACAGTTCTTGCTCCAACGCGTACGGAATGGGTAGCTGGGAGGCTTCATATGAAGGCTCGCCGTTCCGTACGATTATGGATTTGGACCCTTGCAGCGGATAACCGACTTGGACGGCTTTCTTCAACTTGCCCAGAGCGCCGTACAATTCGTTCTGCAATTTCCCGACGGAAGTCGCCCCCACGCAGGCGGAGCTCGAATGGACACTGGCGGCGAATTCCGCGAATGCAATAAGCCGGGAATCGGACAAGGTATGCACCCCGACCACGATCACCTGCTCATGTCCCGCAACGGAGGGGATCAAATAGGCTTTTTCCCCTTCATCCAGCAACCCTCCCATGCTCCATCTTTCCTCCGAGCCCGCCAAATGATAGTTTTGTTGCGGGGGCGTCCATGCGTACAGCACGATGTACCTTGCATAATAGAAGTACTCGTGGGCCAATTGACGGATATCCGAAGATAAGGATGGATACCCCTCCTTATGATAAGCCCATTGCTGCAGCAGCTCGGATTCGATCAAAGACTGGTTGGCCCTCAGCTTCAGTTTGACTTCGGCAAGAAACTTGGCGATCGTGTCGGATGTTGGAGGCTTCAGCAAATAATCGGACACCCCCAGCTCGATCGCTTTCCTCGCGTAATCGAAATCCCGATAACCCGTCAGAACGGCGCAAATCGTCGATGGCGAGTTTTTCTTCACGTGCTCGATCAGCGAAAGCCCGTCCTTTACGGGCATATAAATATCGGTCAATAGAATATGCGGCTTGATCAATTCCAGCTCAAGCATCGCATATTCCCCATTCTCGTACTCCCCCGCGATTCTAAAGTCGGGATCGCTGGCGCGAATTTTCTCGCATATGCTTTGGAGAATCAACGGCTCATCCTCCGCTACGATAATTCTAAACATTCGGATTCCCCTCCCGTTGTCTAATCGCAATCGTCAGTTCCATACCTTCATCTAAGTTTCGGATGGCGAACTTCGCCTTTCCTCCGTAGAACAAGTGCAGACGCATGAAAGCATTTTCCAATCCCATTCCGCCAATGCCTTTGCTTCCGATTCGATCTAACTGCCCGGAAGTGCTATGGGTCAATTCGTTGATAAACATATTAATCCTCTTAAGAGGTTCGGCATGAAATCCGCTCCCGTTGTCCCTTATTATCAGCTTCCAGCAGCCGTCCTCTTCCTGATCTACTTGAATCTGAATGATCCACGGCGGATAGATTCGATTGAATCCGTGAGCAAAACAATTTTCCACGATCGGCTGCAGCACGAATTTCGGAAAAACGATTTGCTCCATCGCTTCCTCCACATCCATAACGTAATTGAACTTATCCTGATATCTAAGCTTCATAAGCTCCAAATAGTTTTCGGTGTAACGAAGCTCCTCCCGCAACTCGACCGGCTCTGCGTTCGATCCGCTGATATATTCCATCATTTGCATCATTTTATAGGACATAGCCGCCGCTTGGTCCGCTCCGGAATTTTCGGCAAGCACCCCGATCGATGAAAGCGTATTGAAGACGAAGTGCGGCTGAAGTTGGTTGTGCAACACTCTCATATGCGCGAGATTTTCACGTTTCTGCGCGTTCAGCATCTGATCCATGGACAGGTTCAGCCTCGTCTTCATCGAAATAAACCCGTCATGGAGCTCTTGAATTTCGTAAGTAGATTTGCGGTATGTTTTCTGATTATGAGCCATCGTATTTAAGTTGATCTGCTCTAGGTCCAGCCTTCTGACATCCCGCAAAATCAATCTAATCGGACGGGTGATCGTTGAAGCGATCCAATAGGCGATGAGCAACGCCAACACTTCGGCGGCCGCTGTAACCGTAAGCACGATATTCCGCAAGCTGTTCACCGGGTCGAGCAATTCGTGTTTAGGCTGAGCGGCGACGACGGTAAGACCGGAGAACGACGAACGGAGCCAGCCGATAACCGTGCCTTCTCCGTCCGACGTTTCGGTAACGTGGTGGAAAACGCCCGAAGGCATTTCAGGAATGCTCGTCCATTCGAATGGGGGCGCCTGGTCGTCCTTCATAATCGGATAGAACAACCTTCCTTCATCATCGAAAATATAGAGACGGTTGTTCGTTTGGAGACGCGCGTCGCCTACGATTTCCTCCATCTTGTCATAGGATTGCTGGACTTCAACGAATTTCGGCGAGGAGCTGGCGCTATGCGGGAACAGTCGCGACAACGAGTACACGAGCTCTCCGGAACGGAATAGCTCATCATGATGAGGAGGATTGATTTGCTTATCTCCATCCTTGTTCAAGGTAGGGGTAACCCAGTCCAACATCCCGATCCTTGCCTTGAGATTGTCGTACGGGTCGATCTTAAGCCCGAAGCTGATAAAGTTGCCCTCCAGATTAAATACATTGATCTGCTGGGCAATGAACGACGGTCCGTTCAAAGTGGCCAATATTCTTACGAAAGCGTTTTTCTGATTGAGCACCTCATAGGATTCAACTGAGTCGAACGTTTCTTCGAAACGATTCTGGAAATCCGGATTGTAGATCACTTGCGCTGAAATCCGGTCCAGATCGCGGATCGATTGAGACAAAGCGGCGTCTACGCGTTGAAGCATTTGCCTGGACGATTCTAAAGAACGCTCCCAGACGACATTCGACATTCGAATATAGAAGAACGAGCTCAATGTTGCGATCACGAGCGTTACGATAAATGTATAAGAAAGGAACAATCTGCTGCGGATTCCGATTGAGCGCATAAGGTTAATCCTCCAGTTCCCTCTTGATGTCCTCATCTATTACTACCCTATCATATCTCAGGCCGTATGCTGAAAGGTACGCATATTACAAAAAGCAAAGTACGGATCTTCCATGTACAATACGGCCGAATCCCTTTAAATTACGATTACACGAGTTATTTCAAAGCAAGGAGGAAAGCGGGATGACGCAAATATTGAATGGCGACAGGTTCTTCGAACCCGACTTCAAAATTTTCCTGAACCGCGAGACGGAAGCTTTCGCCACTCCCATGCACAGCCATGACTTTGTCGAGTTATGCCTTGTCCTTGAAGGAAAAGGATACCAATATATCGATGAATGCTTGCTCGAAGTTCAGAAAGGCGATCTATTCCTCTTGCCGGTCGGAACTTCGCACGTATTTCGCCCGAATTCACCGGACAAAGCAAGTCCGTTAATCATTTTGAACTGCATATTCGACTTATCCGTAGCCAGCCGCCTGCAGGATTGGATTCCCGAGCAATCGGAGCTGATCCGGTATCTATACGCTCCCGCGCGTTTGGAACAACGATGGTTCCGACATGCGGATAAACGAGGGCAGTTTCTGTCCCTCTTCAATCAAGCTTATCTCGAATATTCCGAGCGTCCCGCCGGCTTCCAATCGATGGTAACCGCCATTTTGCTGCAAATGCTGCAACTCGTTCACCGTGTACAACTTGAGCGGAATCAAGAAGCCGTTCCTCATGAAGCCCCCCGGGAGAATATCGATGATGCGTTGTACTTCATCGAGAACCATTATTCGGATAGAATAACGCTAAAGTCGCTTGCCGACCGCTCGTTCATGAGTGTCGGCCATTTCCAGAACCAGTTCAAGAAAGCAACCGGGCAAACGTTTAACCACTATATCCAGCACGTTCGGATTCAAAAATGCTGCCAGTTGCTCCGAACGACCGACAAATCCGTGCAACAATCGGCCAACGAGGTCGGATACAGCGATATGAAGTTTTTCCACTCGTTATTTCGCAAAATTACCGGCAGCTCGCCTCTGCAGTATCGAAAGGTATAAAAAGACGGAGCCTGAACGCGCGGAGGGGATCATGCCGGTTCAATCGCGGTTTATTCGGGCCTCTTTATCCATGTTTATTTTATGTATTTTCGAGCTTATACTGGAGAAGAAAGTTCGATGACGTAAAGGGGAGGGAGGGAGGGACGAGCCCATGTGCGGAAGATATACGATCGTGGTTTCCATGGAAGAGCTGATGCTGCGGTATTTAAGCGATTTGCCGACCAACCGGTATCATACGCCCCGCTATAACGTAGCCCCCATGCAGAACGTGATGGCGGTCGTTCACGACGGGGAGAAGAACAAGCTCGGCGAGTTGCGCTGGGGACTTGTCCCTTCCTGGGCTTCCGACGACAAAATCGGCAGCAAGATGATCAACGCGCGGGCGGAAACGATTCTGGAGAAAAACTCGTTCAAAACGTTGATTCGGCGAAAAAGGGCGATCGTGCCGGCGGACGGATTCTATGAGTGGAAACCCCACGGGGGCAAAAAACAGCCGATGCGCATTACGATGAAAGACGGCTCCATCTTCTCCATGGCCGCCCTGTACGACACGTGGACGGCGCCGGACGGCCGTAAGATCAGTACTTGCACGATCATTACGACGACTCCGAACAACCTAATGGCCGACATCCACGATCGGATGCCGGTCATTCTGCGGCCGGAGGACGAAGCGGAATGGCTGAACCGCGGCAACGACGACGTTTCCCGGCTCACGGGCCTGCTGCTTCCCTACCCGGCCGACATGATGCGGGCTTACCCGGTTTCCCCGATCGTGGGCAACGTGAAGAACGATTCGCCCGAGTGCCTCGTCGAGCAGCCCGTGCTGTTCTGACGCGTGAGCGCCTTTAGCAGCAACGCGATATTTTGCCGCCCTTCGCGTTATACCGCGCCTCCTGCGCCTCGCGGAAAAACTGCTCTCGCGACACGATCGGCTCGCCCGGATGGCACGTCTTCCGATGCTGGACGTAGGTTTCGTAATGGGGCACGCCGACCAACAGATCGAGAAATTGCCGCACCACCTTCAACGCCTCCCCAAGTTGCTTAAACACGCGATTTTGCCGCCTCCTTCGGATGGGAACCACGCTTCGAATAGGGAGTTTCACGGAGCGGAAAAGACCGCCCCGCCGCTATGCCGTACCACATCCTCGCGGCCGCGACGAACACCGTAATGACCACGAGCATGAATATTCCGCAAATGACCGCGTTCACGTAGTTGTTCCGCACGATCTGCCCCATCTGGCCGAGGGTTTTGGCCGCTCCGATAATCTGTCCGTCGTCGAGCGCAGTCCGGTATTGCCTGGCCTGAGCCAGAAACCCGATAGAAGGCTTCGCATGAAACAGCTTCTGATAACCTGCGGCCATCGTAACGACGAGCAGCCACGTGGTAGGCAAGAGCGTTACCCATACGTAAGCTTTTTTCCCCATCTTGAACAGAATCGTCGTGCCGAATAGCAGCGCGATTCCGGCGAGCATCTGGTTGGCGATTCCGAATAGCGCCCACAAAGAATTAATGCCCCCAAGAGGATCGATCACCCCCTGAACGAGAAAATAACCCCAAGCGAAAACGCAAATTCCCGTCGCGATCAGATTGCCCGCGAACGACTCCGTGTTTCCGAGCCGTTTATTTACCGTTCCCAGCAGTTCCTGTACCATAAACCTTCCGACTCTTGTTCCCGCATCGACCGTCGTCAGGATGAACAGCGCCTCGAACAAGATCGCGAAATGGTACCAGAACGACATCAGCGCTTTCCCGCCGACGACGTTGGACAAAATATTCGCCATCCCCACGGCAAGCGTGGGCGCGCCGCCCGTCCTCGACAGCACGGTCGATTCTCCGATGTCGCGTGCGAGCGTCGTAAGTTCCTCCGCCGAAAGGGAGTAACCCCAAGAGGAGATCGTCGAAGCCGCCTGCGCGGCATCCGCGCCGATGACCGCGACGGGGCTATTAATGGCGAAGTAAACGCCCGGCGTAATGATGCAGGCCGCGATTAGCGCCATGATCGCCACGAACGATTCGGTTAACATGGCACCGTACCCGATCATCGTCGTATGCGACTCCCGCTCGATCATTTTCGGAGTCGTGCCGGAAGCGATTAAGGCGTGGAACCCCGATACGGAGCCGCAAGCGATCGTGATGAACAGGAACGGAAAGACGTTGCCCGAGAATACGGGACCGGTTCCGTCCACGAATTTGGAAACGTCGGGCATTAAGAGATCCGGCATAACGACGAGAATGCCGATCGCGAGCGCCGTGATCGTGCCGATCTTGAGAAAGGTGCTCAAGTAATCGCGCGGCGCCAGCAGCAGCCATACCGGCATGACCGACGCCACGAATCCGTAGCCTATGAGCAAATAAGCGATCGTCTCGCCCTCGAACGTGAACAGCGGAGCAAGCGTCGCGCTCTCGGCCACCGACTGTCCGTAGATCAGCGCGGCGATCAGCAGAACGAACCCGACGACCGACGCTTCGGTGACCCGACCCGGACGGATGTATCGCATGTAGAAGCCCATAAGCAAGGCAATCGGAATCGTGCATGCGATCGTGAACGTTCCCCACGGGCTTCCGATCAAAGCCTTCACCACGATCAGAGCCAACACGGCCAGCAAAATAATCATGATGCCCAGTATGCCGACCATCGCGATGAGGCCCGTGACCCGTCCCATCTCGTCCTTGATCATGTCGCCCAACGATTTGCCGTCCCGGCGCGTAGAGGCGAACAGCACGATAAAATCCTGCACCGCTCCCGCGAAGACGACGCCGACGATAATCCATAACGCGCCCGGCAAGTATCCCATTTGCGCGGCCAGCACGGGTCCGACGAGGGCCCCGCTCCCGCGATCGCCGCAAAATGATGGCCGAACAGCACCCCTTTGTGCGTCGGCACGAAATCTTTGCCGTCATTGTGCCGCTCGGAGGGCGTCATGCGCGTCTCGTCGACCTCCAACACTTTTCGCGCCATGAACCGCGCGTAAAACCGATAAGCGACGGCATAGAAGCACACGGCCGCCACGACGAGCCATACCGCGTTAACGGTCTCTCCCCTCATAAGGGCCACGATCGCAAAGGAAACCGCGCCCAGCAACGAAACGCAGCACCACAGCACAATCGATTTCCAGCTTCCTCGCAATCCGCACACCTCATTATGTAATGGACATCTGCTCCTATGGACTGGAAGCATCATTTGAGAATGCTCCGAATGACGGACAAATATGCATGGCCGCAGGGTAATGAACGCCAAAAAGCCGCCAGGTTGCGCCCTGACGACTTTCTTCCTATATCCAAATTCTTATGCGCGAGCAACAGCGTTACGCCATCACCTCAAAGCCCTTTAATCATTCCGCCGTCGACGAGCAACGATTGTCCGGTAACGTACGTGTTGGCGAACGAACCGTAGAAAACGGCGTGGCGCGCGAACTCCTCGGGCGTGCCCATTCTGCCGAGCGGGATTTGCCCGATCGCTTCCGCCTGAACGTCCTCGAACGAGCGTTGCTGATCCGCGGCCCTCTTCCGATCCAACTCCGTTATGCGATCCGTTCCGATTCTTCCCGGCGCGATCGTGTTGATCAGAATGCCGTCCCCCGCCAATTCCGATGCCAGACTCTTCGCCAGGGCGTTTACTCCCGCCCGGAAGACGTTGGAGAGAATAAGCCCGTCGATCGGCTGCTTGATGGAGGTGGACGCCAGGTTCACGATCCTTCCGCCCCCCGCCGCCTTCATGAAAGGCAAGGCTTCGCGAATCATCCGAATGGCGCTCATCAGGCTGAGCTCGAAGCCTCCCGCCCAATCCTCGTCCTTCATATCGGAGAAAAATCCTCCCGGAGGCCCGCCGGCGTTCGTAACCAGCACGTCCAGACCGTCCGACGACGCGGCGGCCGTGCGAATCGCATTGCGGATATCCTCGGCGTTCGTTACGTCCATCTTAATAAGCGCCGGCTCGACGCCAGTCTCCGCCCTGATCTCTTCCCGCGCCTGAGCCAATTGCTCCAAGCTGCGGCTGGCGATCGTCACGCGCGCGCCTTCTTTAGCGTATTGAAGCGCGACCGCTTTGCCCAAGCCTTTGCTTGCCGCGGCCACGAATACGGATTTACCCGACAGCATCAAATCCATGTTCGACTACACCCTTCCCTGACATCCAGATGGTGGCCGCTTTCGTTTAGTTAAACTGCCAGCAGCTTAAGCTAAGAGTGCCATATTGGTAGCTGCGGTGCAATAATTTCGCTTGCCGGTTGCGATCCCCGGCTCCCATGGCCAGCAGCAACGGGATAAAATGCTCGTTCGTCGGGACGGCCTCGACCGCGTGAGGGGCAGCGGAGCGATATTCGAACAATGCCTGAGTATCCCAAGCGAGCAGCTTGTCCTCCAGCCAGCCGTCGAACGTCTCCGCCCATTCCTCCGCTTCCTCGGCCCGCCAATTCACTCTCCGAAGATTATGAACGGTGCCCCCGCTGCCGATGACCAGGATGTCTTTCTCCCGCAGCTCAGCGAGCGCCGCGCCGATTCGGTATTGCTGTTCGTTCGTCAAATAACGGTTGACCGACAAGGCGATCACAGGAATGTCCGCATCCGGATACATCAGCTTCAGAATCGCCCACGCTCCGTGATCCAGTCC
This sequence comes from Cohnella cholangitidis, assembly GCF_014107495.1. Lineage (GTDB taxonomy): Bacteria > Bacillota > Bacilli > Paenibacillales > Paenibacillaceae > Cohnella > Cohnella cholangitidis. The sequence continues at coordinate 3,840,212 of NZ_CP041969.1, read as the reverse complement.
TCTTTCCACGTCGATGGCGCTGTCGACCCTGTGCTCCTTGAATAAGCGCTCGATCTCCTCGCTGACGGAACGGTCGCCTTTGGCCGGGTACTTCATCCGATACAACTCGTCCTGAAAACCGCCGAAATCGTAGATCGTCGAGTAGGTATCGGGAACGGCGCTGATCGTCTGCGTCCGGCTTTCCCAATGCGCGGAGAACAGCACGATCGCTTTAGGCCGAGGATGCGATGCCGCGAAATAGCTCTTAAGGAAGTCCGTATAATCGACCTTGTCCAATACTAACGAAGGCGCCCCATGGGCGATAAAATAAGAAGGCATCATCACTTCTCACGCTCCTTTAACCATTCTAGGATATCCCGCTGATTGTCTTCCGACACGCCATGATCGGTAGGATAGGTTTTGAAAGTCAATTGCGGCGTGAGCGGCGCGAAATAAGCCGCCGTCTCTTCGCCGATCCGAATTGGGAACACGGTATCGTACAAGCCGTGAGACACCCACACGGCCACGTTGCCGATGTCCTGCAGCGCGTAATCCGTCTTCACGAACCCCGGAACGTACCCGTTCAGCGCCACGATTCCCTTCAACCGGTCGCCCATCGTCAGCGCAAGCGTCATCGACAGGATCGCTCCTTGGCTGAAGCCGAGCAAATACCGCCTGCCCGCGTCGATCGGATACTTCCCGGTCGCGTACTCGATAAAATCCTCCAACTGCTTGACGGCTTGATCGAACAGCTCGCGAATCGGATTGCCCAAGCTTTTCAGCTCATAATATTGGTATCCCGCGCCTAGCGTCAGGTTGCCGCGAATTCCGACAATAATGAACTCGTCGGCCAACGGTGACACTAAACCGAACATGTTCCGTTCGTTCGAGCCTTTGCCGTGCAAAGTGAAGATGACCGGGTATTTCTTTCCTTCTTCCGCGTTCGGAGGCAAGTGGATATCGTATTCGTAGGTTGCCTTCATGATGTTTTCCTCCCTTATACTGCGCTCTTGAATATTACTAATAAAGAATATTATTTTGTATCACTAATTTATCCGAAGAAAGTCTAGATTGTCAATCGGAAAATTGTTAATATCTAATTATATTTAGTATTACAAATATTTTGCGAGAGGCGCGGGAAGCGAATGGACATCGGCTCCACGATCCGAACGATCAGAAAACGCAAAAAAATCACGATAGCCCAAATATGCGCGGAAACCGGCTTGTCCCAAGGTTTCATGAGCCAAGTCGAAACGAACAAAACATCGCCGTCCATTGCTACATTGGACAGTATCGCGAAGGCGCTAAACGTGCCCCTGACCTATTTGCTGATGAAAAAAGAAGAACGGATGAGCGTCGTCCGCAAAGAGGACCGCAAGGCGACTACGAGCGGGAGCGAAAGTCTCAAAGTAGAGCACTTAAGCTCGTCGAAGAGCTTGAAGGTCAGGCTCGTGGAATTTCCGCCCGGCTCCTCGACCGGAGAAGCTCCCCACGCCCATCAGGGGGAAGAGGTTCACTTGGTGATCAAAGGAACGGTCTTGGCCGAGCAGGGAGAAGACTCCGCCGTTCTGAAGGAAGGGGACTCGTTCAGTTGGAACGCCTGTACCCCTCACCGGGTTCGAAACTTGAGCGACGGGCTCAGCATCGTGCTTGTCGCCGTCTATACCGCAACGGAAAGCGAGCATGAAGAGGATATCCTATAACTCTCCTAAGTATGTATAGAGGGGTTCTTGACACCCCCCGAGCGGTTCGGTATATTGAACAAACAAAACCGTATTTTTCCACGCTTACGACGGAAGCACCCGTAAGAGAAGGCTGATCGAGCCTTTCTTGCAGGTGCTTTTTTGTCGTCCTAAAACCAAAGGAGGAATTCGCTATGCCGCAAAGAAAGTCCGTCTGGTTGGCCTCGTTCTTCGTACTGTTGCTCGTCTGCATGACCGCGTTACCGTCTGCCTTAGCATCCGCCGCAACCGCCGTCGAGTTGACCGTTCCGATCAAGCTCAGCTTCGACAAAACCGTGGCGGCGGCAGACGGCTCAACGGCATCGAAACTAACTTCGCTGTACGGCGATTTGGGCGCGCTGCTCAAACAGGATATCGATCTCGAGGCGAAGATCAAAGCGCTTCACTTCAAGAACGAAGAATCGTTAACCGTGCTACGCAAGCAAATTCGCGACATTAACTCCGATAAGATCTACAAGCTCGGAGTACAAGTCCGGCAAACCAAAGACCGCTATCAGCCCCTGTTCGATGCTTACGCCGCGCTGAACAAGCAGATTACGCTGGCCAAGCGCTTAAAGAACAAAACGCTCAACGCCCTTCTTCGAGCCCAAGCCGACGCCATGAAGCTGTCGGTCCAGTATGCCCGCGAAGACATCAAAGCCAAGGAAGCCGCGCTCAAATCGATGAAGACCGCAACGTCGGAGAAGATCAAAGCCGCCCGGACGTCGCTCGCCGCCATCGATCCGCTGACGGTCCAGATCAAAGCGCAGCGAAGCGCGGCCGGCTTGCCGCGGAGCAGCAGGTCTCCCGTCTGGACGAACTTCAAATACGCCATTAAGAAAAACGAGGCCAAAGGCACGCTCGACTCCCTCTCCTTGCTCGTTAATCTTTCTCGCCAAATCGTAACGCAGCAACAGAAAATCGAAGCCCTGGAGCTAAGAATTTCCGACATTATCGTCCAAACGAGGACCCAGTTCCTGTAACGCCCGCCGCAGAAAAGGTATAATGGTCTCCTAGAACTTATCGCGAGAAACGACCGTTCCTTCACGTGATAAGACGAGGAGACCTGTATCCATGGCATTAAGCATCCGTTTGCTGACCGATCAAGACTTCGAAGAAGCCATGCAGCGCCAAGCTCGGCTGCGCGTCTTCAAGAACGACCATATTATCGATACTAACGGCATTATCGTCCGCTACGATAGCCAAACCGTCGTCATCCAATCCGGAGTCGGCGATCTGGCCTATCATTCCAGAGGAGATTGCGAGTTTTTCGAGCTCAGGAAGCGGTAAACGATGTCGGGGGCCGTCCGACGAAGGTCTCCTTGACCTTGGAGGCCGGCCCTCGCCTTTTCTTCCATCGCAACGCCCGATTATGACCATATTGCCCGCGATCCCGCATATATAATAGTCAGATCCTTCGGGGAGGCCACTGGCATGCGGGTTAAATTCGGGTATAGGTTCATGATTGCTTTATTCGTTTTGTTTCTCTTTCCGGCCGTCGTTTCCGCGCACGCGGAAAACATCCAGCTTGCGAAAAAATACACGAAGTACGAGCAATTCATCCTCATCGACAAGTCATCCAACAAGCTCTATTTCTACGAAGAAGGAAAGCTGGTCAAATCGTTTCCCGTGGCCACGGGAAAGAAACCCTCCTATACGCCGGAAGGCTTATTCACCATTCATGAGAAAATCAAAAACAGACCCTACTATAAGGAGAAAATCAAAGGCGGAGATCCCAAAAATCCGCTCGGCGACCGGTGGTTAGGCTTGGAGGTTACCCGCAACGGCAAAACGTCCTACGCTTACGGAATACACGGCAACAACAACGAAAAATCGATAGGCAAATACGTCTCCGCGGGATGCATCCGCATGCACAACAAAGAGGTTCGCTGGCTCTATGATCAGATCAAAGTGAATACGCCCGTTCTTATCCGGAAGTAGCGCCCAGTAATTGACATAGGGTAAATTTGGAAGATATACTTTCAAAGGTACAGGATAGGAACAAAAATGATCGAAGGTGTGAAGAGCCATCAAAACATTAGCAACCGTCGTCGGTAAAATCTTGCTCAGTTTTGTTATCGTATTCGGAATTATGTTCTTTATCGTAGCGATTCAAATGATCGCTTCCGCCGATAAACGCGACGACGGCAGTATTCAGACCGATATCGGAAGCGGCGATTTGTTCGCCTTCGGGATGATGGGAGCCTTCATGGTCGCTTCGCTTGCGATGTACGCATGGTTCGAGCGCAAGAAAGGCTGGTCTCTCGGATTAAAACAAAAAAGAGGCTCCGTATTTGCCCTTCACGGCCTTATCGGCGGTATCCTGCTCATATCCCTATCGTCCGTCATCATATGGGCATCGGGAGGCATAAGCTGGGAAGCGTCCGACTGGAATCCGGAGCTGGTTCGATCGTTGCTCTATGGGATATTGCTATACGTATGCGTAGCTCTTTCCGAAGAAACCTTTTCCCGCGGTTACGTTCAAGGGTTGATTCGGCATCATTATGGGCCCAGGACGGCCATCGTCGTCAGTTCGCTTCTATTTACGATTCTGCACGGCGCGAATTCCGGCACCTTCGATTCGCCGTACCCGATTGTTAACCTTATTCTTGCAGGCGTCATCATGGCGGTTGCCCGCGAGGCGACCGGCGGATTATGGTGGCCTATCGGGCTTCACTTGAGCTGGAACTATTTCCAAGGGTACGTCTACGGCTTCAAAGTTTCGGGTACCGATTCCGTTCCCGCCGTACTGCAAGCGACGGACAACGGCCCCGCCTCCCTGACGGGCGGTTCGTTCGGAGCCGAGGGAAGCTTCGTTTCCATCCTCGTTCTGCTAATCGGCATCATTGGAGTCTATTATTTCTACACTAATAAGAAGAACGCTTCTTCCCTATCTCTATAAAACCGGGCATCACCCCTTGATCGCGGAGGTCCAACCCCAGTAGAAGGCATCCCGGTCCCACGCCGCTTTGCCGCCGTGGAGCTTCTTGAACGCCTTCTTGACCTCCTTGTCGATCGATTCATGCCCGTTGTCGTTAACGTAGATAAATTGTTCCCCAAAGCGGGTTTTAATGTGGTTAACGGCTGCCGTTTGATAGAGCGCTCCGCTGTTTCTTAATTCCTCGAACATCCATCTCGCAACCTCATCGGCCGTATGGCTCATCCCGAATTCCTCCCTTTGCTTATTGCAGTTGTCCATGACCATGGTAGAGCTCGCTGTACAGGCCCTGCTTCGCGAGCAACGACTCATGAGTGCCCCGTTCCAGCAATTTCCCGTCCTTCAGGACCAGAATTTGATCCGCTCGGCGAATCGTATTGAGGCGATGGGCGATCACGAAGCTCGTACGCCCTTCCATCAACCGCTGCAGCCCCTCTTGAATTTTGATTTCAGTCACCGTATCGATGCTGCTCGTCGCCTCGTCCAGCACGAGAATGGCCGGATCCGCTAGAATCGCCCTGGCGATAGCCAGCAATTGTTTCTGCCCTTGGCTGATCCCGCTTCCGTCCCCTTGCAGAATCTTGTCGTACCCGCCGGGCAACCGCGAGATGAACGAGTGGGCATTCGCAAGGCGAGCCGCCTGCTCGACCTGCTCGTCCGTAGCGTCCAGCTTGCCGTAGCGGATATTATCCCGAATCGTCCCCTCGAACAGGAAAGAATCCTGAAGCACGAACGCCATATGAGAACGAAGGCTCTCCCTGCGAATCGAGAGGATATCGTGCCCGTCTACCGTAATCTTCCCTGAATCCGCCTCGTAGAAACGCGACAGCAGTTGGATGAGCGAGGTTTTGCCCGCCCCGGTAGGGCCGATAATCGCGATCGTCTCTCCCGGACGCGCTTCGAAGCTGATGTCTTTAAGGGTGGGCTCGTCATCGGTATACGAGAAAGACACATGAGAGAACGACACCACTCCTTGAATCGTATCCAACGATCGGGCCTCGCCTTCGTCTTTGGCTTCTTCCTCCTCGTCCAATATCTCGAACACCCGCTCCGCGCCCGCAATGGCCGACAAGAGCGTATTCCACTGGTTCGCGAGGTCGTTAAGCGGCCTCGTGAATTGTCTGGCGTACTCGACGAACACGACGATAACCCCGATCGTGATCGCTCCCCGAATGGCGAGAAGGCCCCCGATGCCGGCGATAACGGCAAAGCCCAGATTGTTCAACCCGTTCATCAGCTTCGGAATGAATCCCGAGATCGCCTGAGCCCAGAAGCCGGACAGCTTGATCCGCCTGTTACGCTCTCCGAACTCCTCGATGACCCGATCTTCTTGGGAGAAGGCTTTGATGATGCGTTGCCCGGATAGCGTCTCTTCGATGTACCCGTTCAAATCTCCGAGATTGCGTTGGCGCTCTTTGAACAATACTCCGGTTCTGCTCGTGATCCATCTCATGCCGAGCGCCATTAGCGGCACGATCAGGAAGGTCAGCAGCGTGAGCAAAGGGCTTAGTATCAACATCACGATAATCGTTCCGACGAGAATAAGCACGCTGGAGAAAATCTGGATCGCGGAGCTGTTCAAGGTGGAGCTTACATTGTCCACATCATTGGTCATCCGGCTCATTAACTCTCCGCGTTGACGCTTGCCGAAGAACGGAATCGGCAGCTTATGCAAATGGCCGAACAAATCGACGCGCATCCGGTAAACCGTTTCCTGCGCGATCGAGATCATCCATACGTTTTGCAGCCAGCCGACAACCGAGCTTAATACGTACACGGCCGCTAGACCGCCAAGGAATAGAAGCCATGGCTCGCCGCCCGTTCCCTCCAAATAATGATCGATCGCCCTGCCGATTAAATAAGGCCCGAGAAGAGTTAACCCGGAGCTCAGCATGACCATGAGAAGAACAAGGCCTAACCGCCCTTTGCGGTGGGCGAGGTATTGCCAGATCCGCTTAAGCGTCGCTTGCCAGTCCTTGGCTTTCTGCTTAGGACGTTTCGCCGCGGCTCCGGCTTGTTGCTCCTTGTCCGGCGTTGTCGGCTTGCGATAGCGGAAAGGGTCACTTAGCGCTTCCCACATGCGAACCCTCCTCCCCGAACTGCGATTCGTAGATGCGGCGGTACAAGGCGTTGCCCGCCATCAGCTGCGCATGGTTCCCTTCGGCGATCAACCGTCCGTCGTCGAGCAGTAGAATGAGGTCCGCGTTCAAGGTTGAGCTGATCTTCTGCGTGATCAGGAACGTCGTGCAGGACAAGCTTCGGATAGCCTGCAGCAGAGCGGCCTCGGTACGAACGTCCAGCGCGCTCGTGCTATCGTCGAGCACCAGAATGGCCGGCTTGCGGATTAGAGCGCGGGCAATGGAAAGACGCTGCTTCTGCCCTCCCGACAGATTAACGCCCCGCTGTCCGAGCAGCGTATCGTAACCGTTCGGAAGTTGGGCGATCGTATCGTGGATTTGCGCCAGTTTAGCGGCTTCCATCACATGTTCAAGTCCGACGCCTTCAAGGCCCCAAGCGATATTGTCGCGAATCGTGCCGGTAAACAACACAACCTCCTGCGGCACGTACCCGATCGAGTCATGAAGCTTCCGGATGCTCCACTCGCGGACGTTGCGCCCGTCGATGCGAATGCTCCCCTTGTCCTCCTCGTACAGTCGGAGAAGCAGCTGGACGAGCGAGGATTTACCCGAGCCGGTCGCCCCTAGAATCGCAACCGTCTCCCCTTGGCTCACGCGGAAGGAAACGTCCTCCAACACGGGCGCTTCCGTATTCGGATATTGAAAGGTGACCCGGTCGAACTCGACATCGCCTTCGCGAACGTTGCCCGCGGATTTCCCCGTTGCCTCGGCATCGCCGAAGGATGGGGTTCCGCCGTCCGTCTCTAGCGCGTCGTTGATCCGGTGCAACGAAGCATGCGCTCTCGAGAAAGCCGATACGAGCATCGACAGAGCGGATAACGCGCCCGCGGTCCGAAGCGAGTAATTCACGATCGCGACGACTTCCCCGGTCGTAGCGCTGCCCGCGCGAATTTCGAGTTGGCCGAACCACAGCACGGCAATAATACCCGCGTTCATGATGAGCACGATGAAGGGGAGCGTTATCTCGGTGAGCCGAAGCGCGGAAGAGGAACTCTGCATGAGTTCCCCGCTATGCCGGGCGAATCGGGCGGCTTCTTGCTCCCTGCGCACGAACACGCGAATAAGGCGCATCCCCGTCAGGTTCTCCTGCATGACCCCGTTGACGGTATCGAGCCGTTGTTGAACCGTTTTAAATAAGACCGCCGCTTTCTTCACGATCCATATAATAAACAAGATAAGGGCAGGCACGGTCAGGAGCAGCAAAAAGCCAAGTCCCGCATGGACGACAAGCGCCATGATCATGCTGCCGACGACGACAAGCGGAACGCGAAGCATGAAACGCAGCCCCATGAACGTCGTGTCCTGCACTTGCGTGACGTCGTTCGTTAGGCGGGTGATCAGCGACGAGGTCGCGAACCGGTTGAAGACCGCGTAAGAGAACGCTTGCACTTTGCCGTAGAGCTTCTCGCGAATGTCGTACCCCAAGCTCTGGCTAACGTGCGCCGCGTAAAAAGAACTGAGTATCCCCGCGCCGAAAGCAAGCAGAGTGCCCGCTACCAAAACTCCGCTCCATAGGAGCACGATGCCCGTGTCCTGCTTGGCAATCCCGTCGTCGATGATCTTCGATATGAGCAAAGGTTGAACGAGCTCAACCGTCAGTTCGATCAGCATAAGCGCAATCGCCATGATCGCGGCCACGCGATATTTCTTAATCAATCGGAAAAATAACGGCATCTCTCTTCCTCCGTGCATTGTGCCCTTTAGCGCCGACTATGTCAGCCTCTACATATATCCTCTCCTCTATATTACCCGTAATTAACCTTGCGTGGGAACCCCGCTAATCATCCCCCATGCGGATGTTCGGATCATAATCGGCCACGACAAGGACATCCATATGGCGTCCGTGCCGCAGAATCGATTTCACGACGGATCTGCGCAAGAGAGAATGCCAGAAGCCGCGCGCCGATTGCCCGACGATCATCTGAGTGCTGCGATATTGAGCTGCCTTTTCCAGAATAACGTTCGGAATACGCTTATAAGAGTCGGCATGCCGCGTCTCGTATTTCCCGCCCAATCTGCCGGTCAAGTCCTGCAGCGCTTGAATTCTTTTGCTTGTTGCCTTGCTTATGGAGGGACCGATATGGACGTACATGACGTGCCAGTCCGCTTTCAGGCGGTGGGCGATTCGGAACCCCCGTCGGATGAGACGGTCGGCATTTCCGCTTGTCGTCACGCACACGAATATGTTTTCCCGCCTTCTCCACGGACCTCTTAGCGAGCCGCTCAGCTCCCAAGATTCCAGCCTTTCGTCCACGTCGTCCGCGATCTCCCTAAGCGCCATCTCCCGTAACGCGATCAGGTTGCCGATGTTGAAAAAATGGCCTAGCGCTTGCGCCACCTTATCCATCGCGTACACTTTTCCTTCGCGCAGCCTCTGCTGTAAAGCTTTCGGCGCGACGTCGACGAGTTCCACCTCGTCAGCCAGCCTCAAGATGTTATCCGGCACCGTTTCCCTTACGCGGACTCCCGTAACTTGCTCGACCGCGTCGTTCAAGCTCTCCAAATGCTGTACGTTCATCGTCGAGATTACCGATATCCCGGCTTCCAACACTTCGAGAATATCCTCGTATCTTTTCTTGTTTTTGCTGCCCGGAACGTTCGTATGGGCAAGCTCGTCGATTAGCACAACCTCGGGATCGCGGCTAAGGATCGCGGGAACATCCATTTCTTCCAGCTCGGCTCCCTTGTAGCGGACGCGTGCGCGAGGTATCGTATGGAGCTCGTCTATTTGCGCCGTCGTTTCCTTCCGACCATGCGTCTCCAGCAGTCCGATGACCGCATCGATCTTTTTGCGCAGCAGGTCATTGCCTTCCCTCAGCATCATGTAGGTTTTGCCGACGCCGGGCGCCGCTCCGATATAGACCTTGAATTTGCCCCGCTTGATCCGCTCGATCTTCTGCTCGACTTCCTCCGGGCTTAATCTGCGATAAGGCTCGGAGGCCGAATCCGAAGCCGTCGTCTTCGTCTTCGTCGGCAGCACCCTTTCCCCTTCGTAATCGGACCGGTCCGCTACGAAGTAAACGTCGATGTTTTTCGTTTTTTTCAGAATGCCGTCCGCTATAGAGCCATGCCGAAGATCTTGCCAGAAGCTTTGTTTGGAATGGCCGAGCACGATTCTCGTTACGTTGTTTAGAGTCGCGTAACGGACCAACGTGCCGGGCAGCCGGCGTCTTGTTAGAAGCGGCAGCTCCTCGAAAGCGGCGTCGATTTTGCGCGCGAGCTTCTCGATGGAACGCTTGAATTGCGCCGCTTCTTTGGAGAGCGCCCGGCGCGGGTTCGCGAGCGTGACGATCTTCAAGTCTCCGCCAAGCCTCTTGGCGATCTGCTGCCCTCGCCTGATGTGAATCGAGCCGTTCCAGTGGTACTGTGCCGAGACGAGGATGCGTTCGGCCGCTCCGGACGGGCCGACTAATCCTTGCTTTTCCCGGTGTTTCTCCAACGACTCGTTTACGTCTTCAGCCATTAGCCGCAGAGCAAGTTCGCGAAGCTTGCCGATATTCCCCCTCTGCAGAAGCTTCGGATCCTTCAGATTAAGATTAGGGAGATTGCCCTCGTCCATCCGCTTCAAGATCGTCTCCGGACTGACGTCGATCAACCGTACTTCATCGGCGAGATCCAGCGCGTCGGCGGGAACCGTCGCCTCCGCCTCGATGCCCGTCAGCCTCTGGGCAAGTTCGGTCACGCCTTCCAGCTCGTAGACGTTGACGGTCGTGATGACGCTGATGCCTCTCCCGAGCAAGTATTGGATATCCTCCAATCGCGTAGGGAATCTAGCGTCCGGACGGTTGCGATGCGCCAGTCCGTCGACCAGAACAACTTCCGGATTGCGTTGTAATAACTCTTCGAGATTAAGATCCTTCTTCTCGGTGGCGCCGTTCATCCAATGAATGCTCGGAATCCTCTCTAGCCCCCGCAGCTGCTCCGCCGTTTCCGGTCGCCGCATCGTAGAGACGGCGCAGACGACGACATCTATGCCTTGGGCGCGCAGCGTCTGACCTTCGCGCAGCATATGATACGTTTTGCCCGATCCACTCACCGCGCCGATCAAGATTTTTAACCGGCCCGTCTGGATTTTCGTAATCGATTGCAGTAACTCCTCCGGCGTTCTGCGGCGAAAACTTTCCATCGCTCGTTGTTCCTCCTTCCTATGGCTTGCTTGACTGCTTGTTGCTGCTTGTATGGGGTCTAAGTAACACGACTTTCTCGGGTTATTTTCGCCACTTGCGCCTCTTTCGCCCGTTTAACACGACTTTTTCGGCTTATTTCGCCCATTAGTGCTTCTTCCGCCGATTTAACACGACTTTCCCGGGTTATTTCATCCAATAGTGCTTTTCCCGCCGATTTAAAGCGGCTAGCCGCTCAAGTTCCTCCAGCGATGCTTCTGCCGGGGAAATTAAGCGGCGTGGTCCGACGTCTCTATGATTTCAATAAAGTTTGTAAATCAAGGTTAAGCTTCAGCACGTTGATCCGCGGTTCTCCGAACAAGCCCAAGTCGCGCCCCTCGGTATGCTTGTCGACTAGCTTCTCTAGCTCATCTGCCGCCAAGCCGGTCAGCTTGCTGATCCGGGGAATCTGAACTTCGGCGGATGCCGGCGTGATGTGCGGATCGAGACCGGAACCGGAGTTAGTAATAAGCGCGATCGGCAGCTTGGAGACCGGAACGTCAGGATTGTCATGCTTCCAAGCTTCGATAGAATCCTTCACGCGCTGCAGCATATCCGGATTCGACGGAGCATAGTTGTTCGACCCGGAACCGGCGGCATGGTAATCGATACTCGATACGCGGCCTTGGAAGTACTTCGGATCGGCGAACTTCTGCCCGATCAACTCGGAGCCGACCACGTTCCCCGAGGAATCCTTGACCAGGCTGCCGTTGGCGTTGCGCGGCATGATCAACTGAGCAATGCCCGTAGTCGCAAACGGATAAAGGATTCCGCATAGAACGATAAACACAAGACTTGCCCGTATGGCGACCGCTAAATAAGAGACTCCGGTAGCACCGGGATAACTCGCTGTTGTTCGATTACTCATATCCATTCCCCTTCCTAACTATGCGATCCGACTCTGCTACACCCATAAATGAACAACCATATCGATCAGCTTGATCCCGGCGAACGGCACGATGACGCCGCCGAGGCCATAGATGACGATATTGCGGCTAAGCAGCTTCGACGCGCTCATCGGTTTGTAAGCTACGCCCTTCATCGCTAAAGGAATAAGCAACGGAATAATAATGGCGTTAAAGATTAACGCCGATAAAATCGCCGACAGCGGGGAGCCGAGCCCCATGACGTTAAGCACGCTCATCTCCGGAATGGCCAGGATAAACATTGCGGGGATAATGGCGAAATACTTGGCGATATCGTTCGCGATACTGAACGTCGTAAGCGCCCCCCGCGTCATGAGCAACTGCTTGCCGATGGATACGACCTCGATGATCTTGGAGGGGTCGGAGTCCAAATCGACCATGTTGGCGGCTTCCTTGGCCGCGATCGTTCCGCTGTTCATCGCGAGCCCGACATCCGCCTGAGCCAACGCAGGTGCGTCGTTCGTACCGTCTCCGGTCATGGCGACAAGCTTGCCTTCCGCTTGCTCGCGGCGGATCAACGCGATCTTGTCTTCCGGTTTGCTCTCCGCCATGAAATCGTCGACCCCCGCCTCGCGGGCGATGGTCGCCGCCGTCAAAGGATTGTCCCCGGTACACATAATCGTCTTGATCCCCATCTGGCGCAACTGGTCGAACCGTTCGCGCATGCCGGGTTTAACGGTATCTTTCAAATAAATAAGACCGTAGATTCGATTATCGACGGCGACCGCTAGCGGAGTTCCGCCTTCGCGAGCAATACTATCGCCCGCAGCGTCCAGATCGACCGGAATGCTTCCTCCCTGCGCCGCTACCCATTTCTTCACGGCATCGACGGCGCCCTTGCGCACCTTGCGCCCATCCGGAAGATCGACTCCGCTCATCCGCGTCTCCGCTTTGAACTCGATGAAGTCCGCGCCGGCAGCCAGCGAAGCATCGAACGTCATCCCCTGCTGCTTCATCATTTCCAGCACCGAGCGCCCTTCCGGCGTCTCGTCGTTCAAAGAACTAATAGACGCCCATTCCCCTACCGTCCGAACATCGGATCCGCCTACCGGAACAAACTCGCTAGCCATCCGGTTCCCGTAAGTGATCGTTCCCGTTTTATCCAAAATCATCATATTAATGTCCCCTGCCGCTTCGACGGCTTTACCGGACATCGCCAGCACGTTGAATTGCGTAACCCGGTCCATTCCGGCGATTCCGATCGCGGAGAGCAAACCTCCGATCGTCGTCGGGATGAGACAGACCAGCAAAGCGATGAGCACCGGTACCTGAAGATCGATCTCCAAGTACCCCGCAATCGGACCCAACGTCACGACCACGACGAGAAAAATAATCGTTAGACTAGTCAGCAACGTGTTAAGCGCAAGCTCGTTCGGCGTTTTCTGGCGTTTAGCGCCCTCTACCAGAGAGATCATCCGGTCGATAAACGACTCTCCGGGATCGCTCGTGATGCGCACCGTAATCTTATCGCTGACGACCCGGGTACCGCCCGTGACGGAGCTGAAGTCTCCGCCCGCTTCCTTAATGACGGGCGCGGATTCGCCGGTTATCGCCGATTCGTCGACGGACGCCAAGCCTTCTATGACTTCGCCGTCGCCGGGCATCATTTCTCCTTGCGACACGACGACCACGTCGCCTTTGCGCAAATCCGCGGAAGGGACGACTTTAACGACGCCTCCGACCACTTTGTTCGCGTTGACCTCTTTTTTCGTATTTTTCAAAGAATCGGCCTGAGCCTTCCCTCTTCCTTCGGCCAATGCTTCCGCGAAATTCGCGAACAACACGGTGAAGAGCAGAATCAGGAACACCGCCAAGTTAAAGCCAACATCCCTCTCCGTCCCGAAAAACCGAGGAAACAGCGTCAGCAGCAGAACGACGACCGTACCGACTTCGACGACGAACATGACGGGATTTCTCATCATGCTCGCCGGATTTAATTTCACGAAGCTATCCTTGATCGCGCGGCTTGCGATCGCGGACGTTAGCATAGTTTTACGATTAGCACTCATGAACGGTTCACCTCATCCTTAGCCTAACTTCAAATGCTCTGCGATCGGTCCCAGCACGATGGCCGGCAGGAATGTCAACGCTCCGATAATCAAGACCGTCCCGATTAAGATGCCGTAGAACAATTTGTTGTCCGTCCGGAACGTGCCGATCGTCTCGGGTACCCACTGCTTGCGAACGAGAGACCCGGCAACGGCCAACATGGCGATCATGGAGACGTACCGCCCGAACAGCATGACAAGCCCCGTCGTGATGTTCCAGAACGGCGTATTGTCTGCCAATCCCTCGAAGCCCGAGCCGTTATTGGCCGCGGAAGACGTATATTCGTACAACACTTGCGTGATCCCGTGCGATCCGGGATTCGTAATGGCGCCTTGGCCGAGATCCGTTAGGAAGGCGATAGCGGTCGGCGCGAGAATAATGAAGGGATGAGCCAGAATGGCGATAGCGATCAACTTCATCTCTCTAGGCTCGATCTTCCTGCCCAGGAACTCCGGCGTTCTTCCGACCATCAATCCGCATAAGAACACGCCAAGCATCGCGTACATTAGCATATTGATTAGTCCGACGCCTTTGCCTCCGAACACGACGTTCAGCATCATTTCTCCCAGAGTCCCAAGGCCTCCGAGCGGAGTGAGCGTGTCGTGCATATTATTGACCGTTCCCGTCGTCGCCGCGGTAGTGACCGCAGAGAACAACGAGGACTGCGGAATTCCGAACCGGACTTCCTTCCCTTCCATGCTTCCTTGCGAGGACTCGATTCCCGTCGCGTTGATGGCGGGATTCCCGCGAAGCTCGGAGAAGTAGATCAGCGAGAGGAACAACAGGAACAACGTCATCATCGCGCCGAATACGACCCAGCCTTGCTTGCGATTTTTGCAAAACGTCCGTACGCGTATGGAAGCGCCGCAGGCAGCGTCCACATGGACAAAATCTCCACGATGTTCGTCAGCGGGTTCGGATTCTCGAACGGATGCGCCGAGTTCGCCCCGAAGAAGCCGCCTCCGTTCGTGCCGAGATGCTTAATGGATTCAAGCGCCGCAACCGGACCCATCGCGATGCTTTGCGCCGCGCCTTCGAGCGTAGTGACGGTCAATGTCGGATTCAACGTCAGCGGGACTTGCAGAGCTACGAGCAGCAAAGTGACCAAGACGGCCGCCGGAATGAAAATCCGGGTATGCGCCTTAACGAAATCTTCGAAGAAATTGCCGATCGTCTCTCCCTTGTTCGTAATCCCGCGCACGAACGCGATGGCTACCGAGAATCCCGTTGCGGCCGAGGTAAACATCATCATCGTCATTACGGCCATCTGCGAGAAGTAAGACACGCCCGACTCGCCGCTGTAATGCTGCAGGTTCGTATTGGTCATGAAGCTGATAATGGTATTGAAAGAGAGCGTCTGCTCCATGTTATCGATGCCGCTTGGATTAAACGGCAAATATTTCTGCAGCCGCAAAATCAAGTAACCGACGGCGGTAAGCACGATATTCGTCAGCAGAAAGCTTAATGCGTATTTCTTCCAAGTCATCCCGCTCCGGTTCTTAAGACCGATCAGCAGGTAGATGAATCTCTCGAACGGTCCGAATACTCGGTCCTGTCGGCTCTTTTCATTAGAAAACACGTGATAAACGTAAGTCCCTACCGGTTTGACGAGCAGCGCCAGCACCGCTAGGACAACGACGATTTGCAGAATGCCCATAGCCTTTCCTCCTCTGGATTAGAACTTCTCGGGGTTCACTAAGGCGTAGATTAAGTAGAGAAAGACGAATCCGGCAACAATCGATAAGATGATCATTTCCGCTCTCCTCCCGCCTCGTCGACGACCCGATCGCACCAAACCATGAAGCCATAGAACAACGCGAATGTACCCGCCAATATCAGAACCATATATAGATCAAGCATGGAGCAGCCTCCTTCAATTTTTGCTGATTAGATCGTCCGTAATGAGAAAGCCGTAATCTTGCGCGCTGCTATGAATGACGTAATCGACTCCCAAGCTCTTATAGACGTTCCGGGGATTGTGGCTTCCCGTAATGACGTAGATCGGCCTCGACGTCCAACTCCGGCAAATCTGGACGTACCGACAGCATAAATTCAGGCTTTTCTCGAAAAGATAGACTTTGCCGACTCCAACCTCGGGAATCATCCACGAGTCTTCCTTGGCCGTATTCACCACAATGACGTGTTCTGCCCCCAAGGCTCTTATCCGTTCGTATTCGGAAGGGTTATTCACGATCGCGGCGAACGGTATATTCCTTTGCTTCAATAGCTTCATGAATCGTTCGCCGGCGACATTCGGGGCCGATACGAGCACGACATCCCGGTTACCCATTTCATTCATCTCCTGTTCTCCATTGAAAAGAAGGCAACAAAAAAGAAGCCTCGGGAAGAGGAACTCTTCTCGTGGCTTCTTCGAGCACGGCTAAACAAAGCCGTCTCCAAGCACGATCGCGTCGCCTCTCTCAATACGCTTACGAGGTTAGCTGTCGGATTCGGGCATGAGAGTCGCCCTACCTTCCGGCATGAAGCCTCGGCTCCAGCCATCCGGATTCACCCCGTGGATTCCTATCGTTCCGGAATCCTGTTGGTTCCCCCGTTCCCCGGCCTATAACCGGGAACTCAGCGATAAAAAAACATAACAAAAACCGCAGAGGGTTAACCCTGCGGCCGATTCGGTCACAAGTTCATCATCCTCTCTCCACCTGCACGCATCCCGATAATCATCGGTTGCATGTCTCAACGCTTACGAGGTTAGCTGTCGGATTCGGGCGGTGAGAGTCGCCCTACCCGAAGCCGTTCGCATCTTAGGTGCGGCCGGCTTCGGGATTCACCCCGGATGACGATGCCCGGCTCTCACACCGGTCGCGCGCCATCGATTGGTTCCCCCGTTTCCCGGTTTATAACCGGAAACTCAGCGATTACGAATGGAACAAATCAAATTCATGAATCGAATATTACTCCTGCTCCCAATCTTTGTAAAGCAATGCCGAATGCTCCATACGCGCATTTTGTTCCAACGAGACAAATCGTACCGCTTACAATCGTCGGAAGCTCTAGCATTCTCTTCTCCGCTCTCTATCTCTCGGTTTTACGCAAAAGTCAGTTCTTGCTCGGACGATCTATTTTCACGCAATAACGACTCAATATTGCAATAGGAAGCTAGAGAGAGATACAAAAGCCCTTGCCACCGTATCGGCGGCAGGGGCCCGGGCCATAATCGGAACGATTACCAGTTGTTACCCGTCACTCTGATGACGTTAAAGTTCGGGCTTTTGTTCTCGCCGTAGATTGCCGTGATGCCAGGGTTGTTCACTTTGACATTGGTGAAGCTAGCCGCGCCGACAACCGGTCCTTGCCCGTTCTCCGCCTTGGCGACCAGCTTGATGCCATAGCGGCCCGGATTATTGATCGTAATGTTCTCCAGGCGGATGTTCTGCATCGGCAGGTTCTCTGGAGATTTGGATTGGAACATCAATCCGAAGTAGACCGGGTTATTGATATCGACGTTTTTCACAAGAATGTTCTTGAAGACTCGATCGCCGCCGAAGAACCAGATCGCTCCGAAGTTCTGGTGATCGTTGATCTTGTCGTCGGCTCCTTCGCTCGTCCAGAAGTCTCCTCCCGTGCGGTCCAGCGTGACCCCGTCAATGACGGTATCCATATCGCCGAATCCGAGCGTGTTGTAGCCGAAACTCAGGCTGCTGACGGTGAAGCCCGGATACGTTAAAGTATCCGCTCCGTACAGATTCTGGAACAGGTTGTTTTGGCCGCCGTAGACGGCGAAAGCGGCCGCGCGTCTGACGTTGGTCGCGGTGAGGTTGGTATACTGGTTGCCCACGTTGTAGGAGCCGCCCGCATCGATCGCGCTGAACAAGGCGAACGCATCGTCCCCGGCGCCGCGCGAATAGTTATTGTCGATGATGTTATAGGACGAGCCGTTGGTCATGTTGATGCCGTCCGCGAACAGGTTCTTGATCCGGTTGTTCTTGAACGTATTATACGAAGAGTTCACTCCCCAATACAGGCAAATAAAATGCTCGGCCCAGACGTTCTCGATGGTCACGTTCTGCATGCCGTTGCCGTCGATGAACTTGCCGGGACCGTCTTGCCTGTAGACATAATTGCCCCAAGCGGACAAGTTCTTGATGGTCGAGCCGTTAGCCGTGGAGCCGATATTAAATCCGATATCGGTATTCGTCTGGTCCTGCGGAGCCACCAGCTTGGTGTGCCACGGACCCGCGCCGATGATCTCGGTGGCACGGCCATATAAGAAGATCTTGGAGGAGAGAGTCCATTCGCCGGCCGGAATGAAGATCCCCTTCTTGGACGGATCTTGCCTGAATTCGGTCAGCGCTTGCTCGATCGACTTGGTGCCCGACACTTGAACGTATTTGCTCGGATCCGGATTCGAAGCTGCCGGCGCGACATTCTCCGCCTCGATCATGTCCACATAGATCCACGGAACATCCCCCGCGTCTTTCTGAATCTTAATCTTGGTTCCGGCCGGGTAGACTTGATCGAGCATGATCTGCGAATCCTCGTAAAGCCAGTACGCCTTGGAGCCCGAGTTGTTATATCCAAGCTGTCCAAGAGTCGTAGGAGTCGCATAGACGTAGGAGAATTTGGACGTGACGGCGAAGTTGCCTTTGTCCGCGCCGTTCGCGTAAATGCTGATCGTTCCGGCGGTGTTCTCCGCAACGGCGTTGCGAAGGACGAAAGCGTTGGCCGGCGAGGTCAGCGTAAACTCCACGTATTCTCCTGTCGAATCCAGATAAACGGCCGAACGGCCGGAAGCTTCGCCCGCAAAATCGCCCGGCGTAAAGTTCGGAGCCAGCTTCGTGCCGTTGGTGCCGTTCGAAGAAGACTCGGCTTCCATGATCGTAAACGGCATGTTGGCGCCTCGGCCGGAATACAGGCTTGATGTGCTAGAGTTGTTCGATTGTTTGATAGCGACCTCGTTGGCATCCGCCGCAACCGTTGTCGTTACCGTGTAACTGCCATTGACCGCCGTCCATGTGCCTAGGGCGACGTTGACCGATGCTCCCGCGGCCAAGGATCCGTTGTAAGAGCCGTTAAAGGTTTGAACGGCGGCTCCCGCCGCGTTCTTCAACACGGCGGTGATGCCGTGAGCGCCACCCGCGGAAGCGATATTCCCCTGGTTTTTGAGGTTCACGGTGAAAGTCACGGTATTGCCGGCGCTAGGATTGCCTGGAGTCCATGAGGCGGTTCCGATCAAGTCGGAGCTTTGAACCTGGCCGACGACAAGCGGCGAAGACGAGGTGAAGCCGTTGTTCGAATTGTCGGTCTCGACAACGGCATTGCTCTCGTCGACCTTGGCCGCGGCGGAATAAGAGCCGGCGTCCTTCGGTCCGACGTTCGCGGAAACGGTCGTCGATGCGCCCGGGGCAAGAGCCCCGACGGAAGCCGTTCCGGCAAGGACGTTGCCCAGATAGAAGTTCACGCTCGTAGCCGGGGCTGCCGCTGAGCCGGAATTCATAACGGTCGCGCTAAGCGTAAGGGCATCGGTCTCCACCGGAGAGACGGGCGACCACGATAGGCCGGTTACCGTTAAATCCGGATTGGGCGCCGCCGTGCCGATGATCTGGAATTCCGCGACTTGCCCGCCCGGTGCGCCGGAGTTGGAGGTGAACCGGAGCTGCACGCTGCTCGCCGTCGCGCCGACGGGAATCGTAACGGTGTTTTGCGTAGCCGGATTGAACGTATACGAAGCGGCGGAGACCAGGTTGGCGAAAGCCGTGGAATTCTGGTCGCGGCCCAGCACTTGGAACGTCTGCGTGCGCGTCGACCATGCGCTGGAAGGGTTCAGCTTGATTACGACCGACGTGACGTTGGCATTCGCTCCAAGGTCTACGGTAAGCGTACTCGGATGGCCGTTGCCTTCCCAATAGGTGTTCGTATCGTTATCATTGGCATTTGCCGCTACGAAGGTGAATGTCGAAGAGGATGCCGTGATCGGTTTGCCGATGGCCAAGTTCGTATCGTTGCCGCTGCCCGAACCGTTCCGCGTTATGGAATTGCTCGGCGCGGATACGTTGCCGGCGCCGTCCTTGGCGACGACGTAGTAGGTAACCGTTGCGCTTGCGGGTTGAGTGTCCGAATAGGAGAGCGTCGAGCCGTTCACGCTGCCGCGAAGCTGGTTGTTCGCGTAGATGTCGTATCCGACGACGCCGACGTTATCCGTCGAGGCGCCCCAAGCGAGGTTGATCGTGCTCGAGGTTGGCTGAGCGATCGTTAGGTTGGCCGGGGCCGAGGGGTGCTGATTGTCTACGGGGTTACCCGGCACAAAATGAATCCAGTTAATATTGAAGTCGTACCCGCTAGCGTAGACGCGAAGCGTCTGTTGTCCCGCGCTTAGCGTTACGCTTGCGGTGACGGTCTGCCAATTCTGCCAGCCGCCGGTGTTAGGCACCGCCGTGGTCGCCAGCGTCGCAGAACCGGATTGCAGCTGGATCTGGCCCGCGGAGCCGTTGCTGGCTACCCGGTATTCCACGGTGTACGTGCCGGCGTTCTGCACGTTCACGTTGTAATCCAGCCAGTCTCCGACATGGATCCATCCCACGTTAAGGCCGCCCCCGATGTCCGTCGTCGTCTCGGTCTGGATTCCGTTCATCGCGCTGTAGCTTTCCGCTTCGATTTTGCCCGGAATGGCCGAAGGTCCGACCGGGGCAGCCCCATAGATCTCGACTTCGGAAATCTGCGCGGCCGGCCAGCCGGTGTTGGCGGTGGCGTGGATCCGCACGTAGCGCGCGCTGGCTGCGGGGAAATTGATCGTCACCGTATTCGCCGTGTTCGGATTGAACGTATAGCTAGCCGATGCTTTGAGATCCGAGAAGTCGGTTCCGTTCGCGCTTCCTTGAACGGACAGAGTCTGCGTCCGGCTCTCCCATCCGGAGGGCAGCTTCAACACGACTTGGTCGATCGAGACCGCGCTTCCGAGGTCGACCTGGGCCCATTGCGGGAAGGCATTGTTGGCGCTCTCCCAATACGTGCCCGAATTGCCGTCCGTGACGTTGGACACGACATACACGTCGGCATGACCGGATTCCGATACGGGTTTGCCAGCGGCAAGATTCGGTCCTCCGGCCGCAAGGGCTGCTTTAGGCGCTCCAATGGAGGTAAGGAATGTTCCTACTATTAGAGTTAAGATGCAAATATAGGAGGTTATTCGTCCTTGCTTTCTCATAAAATTCAATCTCCTTTCAAAATAGAATCTGCTCGCGTACGAGCCTTCCAGCTGTTTTCCTCATCCATCCCGCCCTGTCTTTCCATTTTTATTTACCAATGTAAGCGATACCAAATTATTGGACACCCCTCCTTTTTTAGCGATTATTAAGTATTGCAATGTGATCATAAGGCAGGTAGCACTACCAATTGAAGGAGTGATTCTATCGAATTCATGTGCGGGATTACGAATGGGTTCGGCGGATGCGGGGGTTTGGGCCGTACGCGCGGTGGTGGATTCCTCTTCAAGCAAATGATATGATACGAAGGGATATAGAGGACAAGGGGGATCCGCAATTGAAATCCGCAACAAAAAGCTTGGCCGTATCTCTTCTTACGATAATTACGCTTCTGTTGATCGTAACGGGATGCGGAAACAAAGAAAAAACAAACCAATCATCCGATGCAGCGGCCACAGGCAATGGCGCCGCTGCACCGACACAGGAGGCTTCCCCAATGAACGGAGTAGACACATCCGGCGATAACCCGATCGTTACGATCGAGATGGACAGCGGCAAAATCATCACAGTCGAGCTTTACCCTAAAGTCGCGCCGAACACGGTGAACAACTTCATTTCCCTCGTGAAAAAAGGCTTCTACGACGGCACGATTTTCCACCGCATCATCCCCGGCTTCATGATTCAAGGCGGAGATCCGGAAGGAACGGGCATGGGCGGTCCGGATTATTCGATCGCCGGCGAATTCACGCAGAACGGCTTCGAGAACAACTTGAAGCATACCGCGGGCGTACTCTCCATGGCGCGCGCGCAAAATCCGGACAGCGCGGGATCCCAGTTCTTCCTGATGGTCGCGGATGCGCCTCACTTGGACGGAGCTTATGCGGCGTTCGGCAAAGTGACCGAAGGAATGGACGTCGTGAACGAGATCGTAAAATTGCCTAGAAACGCTAACGATCGTCCGAACACGCCTCCTGTCATGAAAAAGGTTACCGTGGATACTCGCGGGGCCGATGCTCCCGAACCGGAGATCATTAAGTAATCCCCCTCTGACGCGTTACTCGGGGGCCATACTATCGAAGGAGCGGGAACTCCATTCCCTCCTCGGCAGCATGGCCCTCTTTTCATATTCCCAAAACGATAACGAATTCGGCTACGAAGGGATTCACGCCATATGAGCTTTCAGCAGCTTCTATCTATCATACCTATCGTGGAGCATGTCGCTTCTTACGCTTCTTCCCGGAAGATAGAGTGCAGCCCGGGCACCCATGTTCTTCTCGTCGTTCGGCTTGGACACGTTACGATCGATTCTCCGGACCAAGAACCTCTCGTCTGTACGGCGGGCTTTGCTTGCCATCCCCATTTCGCGCCCTATACGGTCCATGTTCCCAAAACAAAAGAAGCCGAGTATACCGTCATTACTTACCGAGTGCTGCCCGAGAACAGCCTATGGACGCTTCACGGTCCGCTTAGCACGATTAGCGCCATTAAAATTCATTACATGCTGGACGAACTTATCCGCACGATCGACCAAATTCAAGCCGGCTCGGAGGAGGAAGCCGCTTCGCACCGGTTCCGAATGCGCGCCATGCTGGAGCGGGTTCTGTTCATTTTCTTGCATGAATCCCGTATCAAAGATAAGCAGCAATCCACCTCGGAGACGATCGACGAGACTCTCTCCTACATCAACGAGCACTACATGAACAAGCTGACTCTTCCGATGATGGCGGAACGGGCCGGATTAAGCGAAGGACATTACACCGTGCTGTTCAAGAAGCATACCGGAACGACGATGACCCGGTACTTGCGCCGCATCCGAATCGAGAAAGCGAAGCTGATGTTCCAGCAAACCCGTCTTTCCGCCAAAGAAGTCGCCCACAACTCCGGCTTTTCCGATTATTTTCATTTCAGCCGGGTGTTCAAACAAGAAGTCGGTTGTTCCCCTGCCGCTTACTTGCGCAGCTTGACCGAAATCTAAAAATATAACATGTTTAATCTGAATATTAGATATGGTCTCTCCGCTCATTCGTGCTAAAATCAATTGAGAATAATAATCATTTGCAGGGGGAATCAGAAAATGCAACATCTGTTCAAACGCATGCTTAGCGTATCCTTAATAAGCCTATTGGCCGTCGCGCTCGCCGCATGCGGCCAATCCAACAATAATTCGTCCGAATCCGCATCCGCTCCATCCAGCCCGGCCGCATCGGCATCCGCATCCGCGGCCCCGAATGAAGGCTCGATCACCGTCGAAGACGCGTTAGGTACCGTAGTGCTTCCCAAAGCGCCTGAAAAAATCGTGACGATGGAATTCGGGTTTGCGGACGCTCTGGTCACTCTAGGCTTGCAGCCCGTAGGCGTCGCGGACGACGACGATTCCGCGCTGTTCATGGATGCCGTCAAAAGCCAACTGACGAATTACAAATCCGTCGGCTCCCGTTACGAGCCGAATATCGAATTGATCAGCTCGCTTCAGCCGGACCTGATCATCGTGGATCTGAACAAGCACAAGGAAGCATTCGAGCAATTGAAAGGCATCGCCCCTCTGCTCGTGCTCGACGACTTCCAAGCCGATTACGATCAAATGCTCAAGAACTACATGATTATCGCAAAAGCCGTAGGCAAAGAAGCGGAAGGCACGAAACGCTTGGAAGAGCACCAAGCCAAAATGGACGCCGCGAAGCAAAAAATCAAAAACACCGATTTAAGCGTTCTGCCGGCGGTCGTCAATCCGAAAGGGTTCTTCGCCCACTCGGATCATGCGTATACGGGCTCTTTCCTCGCATCGTTAGGCTTCAACGATCCCGTGAAGGACGAGGCTTCCTACCCGCAATTAACGCTGGAACAACTGGTCGAGACGAATCCGGGAGCATTGTTCTTAATGCCGACCGAGGAAGTTACGATTATTAACGAGTGGGAAAAGAACCCTCTGTGGAGCAAAATCGATGCCGTAGCCAACAAGAAAGTGTTCACGGTCGAGAGACGCGACTGGTCGCTTGCCCGCGGACTGATCGGTTCGGAGAAAATGATCGAGGATATCGTGAAAGTTCTGGGAGAATAATCTCATGTTTAATCGTAGTCGCAAGGAGAAGCAGAGCCGCTTAGGGTTTCTGCTCTTCCTTTTTTCCGTTACGTTCGCCTTGCTGATCATCGGGTTGATCTGCAACTTGAAATGGGGATCGGCGTACGTGTCGTGGCGCACCCTGTATGAAGCGGTCACCTATCAAGGAAACGACAAAGAGCATTTGTACGTGCAGACTTTACGGCTTCCTCGCGCGTTGATGGCTTGCATGGTCGGTATCCAATTGGCATTGGCAGGGTTATTGACCCAACTGGCGACGAAAAATCCGCTCGCTTCCCCGCATATATTCGGAATTAACGCCGGCGCGGCATTAGCGGTCGTATTCGGTTTGGTCGCGGTAGCGGGGTTCTCCCCCGTCGACTCGATCCTGTTCGCGTTCGCCGGCGCCGCCGGAGGAGCCGCGCTCGTCTGGTCGCTGGCCGGTTCGGGACAAAAAGCGTACGTAAGATTGGCACTGGCGGGAATTACGATCCATTTCCTGCTATCTTCGCTTACGGAAGGGCTTGTCATCCTCAATCAGGATTCCACGGACAGCATGATTTTCTGGCTGGTCGGGTCGCTGAGCCAAGCCGTATGGCGCGACGTGTCGACTCTCCTCCCGTTCTTCGCGGGCGGGCTGCTTGCGTTCGCCTTCATGCTCCCCTCCTTCCGGCTGTTGCTGCTTGACGACGAGATGGCGGCAGGGCTAGGCGGGAGGATGGCGGTCATTCGGGGGATCGGCATCGCGCTCGTTATCGTTCTGGCCGGGTCGGCGGTCGCCTGTGCGGCCCGATCGGCTTCGTCTGCCTCATCGTCCCGCACATTGCCCGGGCTTTGGCCGGCAACAACAGCCTGGCTATTCTTGCGCCGTTAACGGGATTATTGGGAGGCGTACTGCTCCTATTCGCGGACTTCCTTAGCCGGTTCATCGCCTTCCCTTACGAATCGCCCGTTGGAATCGTGACGGCCGCGATCGGAGCGCCTTTCTTCATCTACTTAGCACGCAGGCAAGGCGGTGCCGCCCAATGAAAAGAAGCATCGCGCTTATCGCCGCGTTCGCTCTGATGGTCGTGCTGGCCATCGCGTCCGTTCGCGTCGGAGCCGTCCCCGTCACCTTCGGCGACATCTGGTCCACTTTGACGCACGAACAGAACAAGTCTTTCTATATCATCTATGAAGTCCGGATGCCGAGAATAGTCGTCGGCATTCTAGCCGGATTCGGCTTAGCCGTGGCTGGAGTGATCCTGCAAGGCTTATTGCGCAATCCGCTCGCAAGTCCCGACGTTATCGGGATTACGAAAGGGGCCGGCTTCACGGCGGCAATGGTCATTTTCCTCTTGCCGAAAACGCCTAGCTACGTGCTGCCGATAGCCGCTTTCCTAGGCGCGTTCATTGCTTTCGGTCTGCTGCTTCTGCTCAGCCGCAGGCTGACGTTGTCGCCGGCTTCCTTGGCCCTTGTCGGCGTAGCCATCGGCGCCATCTTCCAAGCCGGCATCCAGTATCTCATCGTCAAGCATCCGAGCGATATTAATATGGCTCTGTTGTGGATGGCCGGAAGCATGTGGAGCCGGAATTGGGATGACGTGCTGTCTATTCTGCCATGGATCGCGCTGCTCGTGCCCGTCGCGTGGCTGAACTTCTCCAAACTGAACGTATTCCAGCTTGGAGACGAAGTCAGCTCTTCGCTCGGACTAAGCGTAATCCGGCAACGGTTCTGGCTGCTGCTCCTCGCGGTTGTGCTCGCGGGCATTTCCGTCTCCGCGGTAGGAGCGATCGGCTTCGTCGGCCTAATCGCTCCGCATATCGCCCGCAGCATCGTGGGCGGCAGGTATCAGTGGCTGATCCCGCTTGCCGCGCTCATCGGAGCCGATCTTATGCTGCTAGGCGACTGCCTCGGCCGAATACTCATCGTTCCTCGGGAAATTCCCGTCGGAATCATGACCGCCGTCCTCGGCGCGCCATATTTCGTTTATTTGCTACGCAGAGAGCGCTTGCGGCGCGGCGGCTCTTAGTTCTCCGAACAAGCATAAGAGGCTATCCCCAGTCTGTTCGGACTGAGGGGTAGCCTCTTCTCTTACTCGAAGTCCTATTTGCCTTGCTTGTTCAAATAATCGTTGATTCTCACGAGAAGCTCCGCCGCTTCGGCGCGGGAGAACATGCCGTCCGGGTTAAACCGGTTGCCGTTGACGCCCTTCAGCAATCCCGTTCGCTGCATGGCCGCAACGTAAGGCTTAGCCCAACTCTGGATCGAAGCGTCATCGTCGAAGGTCGTACGGTCCGACGACTTCGTCTCCAGCTTAAGCGCCCGAACGAGCATAACCATCGCTTCCACGCGGCCGATCGTTTCCAACGGACGGAAGCTTCCGTCGTAGAAGCCGGTCACGATCTTCTGCTCATAGGCTGCCCCAACCGCGGCGTTAGCCCATGCGGGCACTTTATCCGCGTCCGTCAATTTAGGAGCGGCTTTAGGCTCCGGCCAGCCGAAGAACCGGTACATGAACATCGACCACTCTTGACGGTTCATGACCACATACGGTCTGAAGGAACCGTCCGGGTAACCTTCTACCCATCCTTGTTTTGCCGATTCCAGAATGCTGTTTTTCGCCCAATGTCCTTCAATATCGGAGAAGTTTACCGTCGGTTTATCCGGCTGCTTAGGAGGAGCCGCGCGATTCACCGTAACCGTGTAAGTGGTCACAGTACCCATATCGCTCTTGACGACGATCTTAACGACGTTCGCTCCCTGCTGCAAACTCACCTTCGCAGGCGATCCGTCTTTCTGTTCCGTACCGTTAACGGTTACCTTCACCCGGTTCGCGTCCGTTGCTTTGATTTTGAATTCCACGGACGCGACGTCATGCGCGACATCCATCGAGTAATCCAGCACGGTCGAAGAGAAGGCCGGTTTCAACGTATAAGGAGAAATGTCCAGCGAGTTCAACGTCGTAGAAGGCGCGCTCGCGCTCGATCCCCCGCCTCCGCCTCCGCCACCGGAGCCCGGTCCTGGTCCTGGTCCCGGACCGGCCGGGGCATTCGCGCGAACGAAATGGACGGTATACGCCTTCTCGATCCCCTCTTGGGTACGAACCTTGAAAGAGAACGCATTGTCGCCGACCGCGAGCGGCCCGACCGTTATCGGCGCCCCCGTGCCCGTCTGGTTGCCGCCGGCGACGACCTTCGTTCCGGCGCCGTATAGGGAAGGCGTAATCTGCGCCGTTACCGTATCGTAACCGACGTTAACGGTGTATTCAGTCACGAGCGGGTCGAATGCCGGCGCAAGGGTGCCGCTTACCGTCAAGCCTTTCAGCTCGGGGCTGGATCCGCAGTCGATTCGGCATTTCATGTACATTGCGTACGGGAAATCCCCATCGCCGTCATCGCGGGTCGAATCGTGGGAATAGAACAGCGTCTTCGTTCCGTCGGAGCTAAGAACGCCTAAATTCAAATAACTGGCCGGATTTCCGATCGTCTCGGTTTCGATCACGGCGTCTTGCGGGATGTAGATCCGTTCGGAGTAACGGCTATCCAGCGATAAAGAGACCGGCTGATCCGCGTTGTGGTAGTAAGCCAATATCGTAGTGCCGTCGTCGCTGAGATCCTGATCCACATAGAAAGCGTTAAGGCTACCGTCTCGAACTTGCATCAGCTGGCCCGTGCTTGCTTTGTAACGGTAAATGCCTACGCCGTCCGCGAACTCGCCGCCTCTCACGAAGGTAACGATCTCTCCGTCCGCGCTGATGTCCGGGCGAGCGGCGTAATCGCTAATGAACTTCTCTTCGCCGGTCGTCAAGTCGAGCAGAAATACTTCGCGGTTGGACCAGAACTCGTCGGGTTCCGTGCGGGTGTACACCGCGAAGCGTCCGTCGGATGACACCTTGAGCTCCTTGATCAGCGTTCCCGGCCCTTCCTCCGTCACCGAACGCACAATCTGCGATTGGCCGGTCGCGACCGAGTAGCTGCGGAATTCGATCGTCCTGACTTGATTCGCGTCCTCGCTCATCACCGCGTAAAATACTCTTTCTCCCTTCGGATCGATTCGAAGCAGAGACGCATATCGATTCTCGACGGCCGAATCGTAGATTAAATCCAACTTGTCCGTCGACCGATCGTAGACGTATATCTGTTCGCCCGTCATGGCGGCCACTCGCGCGCCTTCCCGGCTTAAGCTAAGCTTCTCGGGTCCCCAAAGGTCGAGCACGACTTTATGGTCCCAAGCGTTCGTTCTGCTATCCCAGAAGATGATTCCTCTCTGCGGCCCATCGATCTCGTACGCCGCTACGAAGCCGTCGGGACTAAGCGCGAGCGTGTTAGCCGCCACGAATTCGGGATCATGAGCGATGCGCAGACCGGCTTGGATCGTAGCTGCCCCCGCGATTTGCGGCGCCGATTCGTTGCCGGCCGCGTCCAACGACACGATTTGATACGAATAGGAGGTTCTCTCCGTTAACCCCGTATCCATGAAGCCGAACCGCGGAGGATCATCCGGTTCTTTGGGCGGCAGCGGTGCGTTAACGTCCGCGATCGCGGCCCCGTTGCGGTAGATCCGGTAGCCGGTCGCGACTTCCGGTACGTTCCAGCCCGGAATCCATTCCAGCCAGATCGAATCGGTACCTCCTGATCTCCATCTAACTTGTTCCGCCTTCGCGGCGGGAGTCTTGTCATAAGTGACTTGCACATGATTTCCGTCGATATCTCCGTCCGCGTTTACCGATTTCGCGTAAAACTCGTGAAGCCCCTCGGTGGTCATGACGTACGGCACTTCGAACCGTCCGCTATCGGGATCCGCGGCAGGCGACCCGATCACCAGTCCGTCCGCATATACGTACACGGCATCGGTCACGCTTGGATCCACTTTTCCTTTTATCGTTAGATTTGCCACATTCGTAACCGTTGGCTGCGGATCTAGCACCGGAGCGCTAGGCACGGCCGCCACAACGGACGGAACCGGGGCAACCGCCGAGACTATGATCGATAATGCCAGAAACAGTACAAACATGGTTACTAAGCGATTTTTACTCCATAAATGGAATACTGCATTCACTGGAATGGCCTCCTATAGGAATGAAAAGGGATAAGTTCAACGAATGTTGCCGCCAACGATACGGTCTCCGGAATTACCGGACGGATCGGTCTTATAATCATCTTCGGTAGCGTGAATCATGATCGACTTGCCCCAGATGGAATCCGCGCCGTCTTTCAAGATCGAAAAGCCCTCCAATTCAATGACAGCACTCGCTTTCCCATCCGCACCGGCGGTAAGGTTCGGGATATCTCCCATGTGGTGCCCTTCCGGATTGTCGTGGCCGTGCTTCTTCGCATGCGGGTTGTAGTGGCCTCCGGCCGTTTTGAAATCGTTGTTCTCGAAGTTTTTCTCGTGAATATGAATGCCGTGCTTGCCCGCGGTCAAACCGGACGCTTCGATCTGTAGCCGAACGCCTTTGTCCCCTTGGGATAACTTCGCGTTGCCCACCGTCTCGCCCTTAGCGTTAACTAGCGGAATAACCGTCTCGCCGAGGTAGATCGACTTCGTAGCCCCGTCCCAGTAGATCGGCTGCCCGACAAGCTGCCCTGCCAATCTTAATGGAACGTAGGTCGTGCCTTTGTAGACGATCGACTCGGGAACGAGCTTGCCTTGATTATCGAACTGTCCGTTCGTCGAAGAATGGTCCGTTCCTTGCACGATGAACCGAAGCTTGTCGAACGACACGGAAATCAGATCGCTTTGGGCTGCCATGGAAATGCCGGAGAAGAACAGCGAGCCGCATAGGAACGCAGCTGCCGCAACTTTATAATTTTTTTTCATGGATAAAATCCTCCCTATATTTTCAATTAAAATTTCATAAGAGATTGATCAGCGACCGTAATGATCGTGATTTTACCGTGATATCCCTTGTTCAGCACCCAATCGCTGGATATCAAAGGGAGCGCGTTCACGCTGAGGCTTGGCACCTTGTTGAGGAACGCCGATTGCTGGCCGTCGAGCTTGACGATTTTCCCGTTCGCTTTGACGTTGCGGGTGCCGACCTTGTTCTCGATCTTCAAATTGTCTTTGACCGCGACGAACGTCGACGTCTTGGCAGTCCACGTGTATTTGAAGCCCAAGGCTTCCATCAGGCTCTTAGTCGGCAAGTATTGGTAGCCGCTTGAATCCGATACTTTTGCGTTCACTCGTTTGCTGTTCACGAACACGTAAATGCCAGCCTTCGTAATTTCCGACGCGTCGTTCACTCGCTCTCCGTACAGGTAGTCGGTCGTTGCGCCTTTGACGCCCTTCATGCTTGCCCCGGCCGTCAGCTCTATCAAGCTCGGGAATTCCACAGTCGCCCATTTCGATTCACCGGGCTTCAATGTCGAGTCCAGCTTGACGTAATGAACCGCGAGCGAGTTGAACCCTTTATCGGATAGCTCGATAGCCGTCGCCGGCGTACGGATGGAATAAGGACTATTGTTCTGGAACAATACGATCGCCTTGAAATGCGGTTCGTTGATCTTCGCGTTTTCGGCGACAGCCTCGAACTTGACGATCTTGAACGTAAGTTCGTCCACTTCCATGATCTCCAGATCCTCGAAAAATTCCCTCGGATCCACTTCTTTCCGCGATTGTTCCTCGGCTTCGGGCTCCGCCGTTTCTTCGGCCTTCACGACCGGTTGAGCGACTTCGCCTTCCGATTCGGCGAACGCCGAAGAATAGACGGCTAGACTGCACATCAGGGCAATTAGTACAGATAGAGCTCTTTTGGATATTCGTTTCATGATAAATCTCCTCTCTTCATCTCGATTACATTTCAATCGTAATGCAGGCATTTGAAGTTCCTGAGAAGAATCGATCTGCATTTTGCGAATAAAATGTGAAGATCCTGTCAGGAAAACTGGATACCCGTTCCTTTCCGTATCTCTCCCAGCTTATCGTAAAATGGAAGTTTTACCTTCTAACGATAGTTATACAAGACGGTTATATCTTTGAAGCAAAACAAAAAGGGATTGCCGGCGGACGAATGTCTCCGACAATCCCTATTCCCGTACCCATTCCGAATTACGATAGCAGACGAAGCTCCCTTCCGCGTTGAATCGCCTGCACTCGGCCTTTCACCTGCAGTTTGCCGTAAATATGATGCAGGTGGAGCTTAACCGTTCCTTCGGTTAATACCAACCTCTCCGCGATTTCCTTGTTAGACAATCCCGTCGCGATCTGCTGCAAGACTTCCCGTTCCCTTGTCGTTAAGGCCGCCGATGTACCGCCCTCGCTCTCTCCGATGGTTCCAGCCGCCGTCTCGCCGGCAACGGCGAGGATCGATCTAACGTAGGACAATGAGACGGTTTCCCGCAACTCCGGCATGTAATGCCGTTTCCTGACTTCGACATATCGCCCGAGAAGAGAAACGAGCTCGGGCATATCCGCGAACGTTCGAAGGTAACCTTCCCTCTCTCCGATCTCAAGAGCTTGCTGCATGTGAAGCAGGCCGGCATAAGATTGATTTTTGCTCTCCAACAAGATAGCCAGCCACGCATTCGCCTCTAGTTCCGTCATTTTCTGGCGCCGCTGCTTGGCCAGCTTGAGCAGCTTCTCCGCGCAGATTAACGCCTCGTCGATTCGGCCTCTTGCGGCAATGGCCCGAATGTACGTAATCGTCTCGGCTTCCTGATTGTCCATGATCGCCGCGTCCTGGGAGAGCTTGCTCTGTCTAACCCATTCGTCCGCGTAATCGTAGTCTCCTATGGATAGCCGACAGTTTACGAGGCGAGCGTTCAGCAAGCCGTACCACGTCGATCTGTCCAAACGGCTTCTCCAAAGATAATTCATCGCTTGAACAAGAGTATCCATAGACTCTTCCGCTCTCTTTTTGGCCCACAATACTCGAGATTTCAATATAACGGCAGGTATATACGCCCCTAAAACACCGTGTTGGAACGCGATGTCTATCGCATATTCGGCATACTGCAATGCCCCATCCAAATCGTTCCGTTCATAGTCGATCTCGCACATTGCCGTTCGTTGGTACGCGCTGAAGGCATGGTGATGGAACCCGTTTCTAACGATAAAGGCATTGTATACCCGATGATAGCGCATCGCTTGCTTGAGCCTGCCGCCGAAACCGAAATATCCGCGAATGAAAGGCACCGTTCCTTCGTTCATTTCGACTCCCCCCCTGACTAACAGAGGCAACTCCTCATTCGGAATATCGGCGCGCGAATGAAACCGTACGATATGACGGTAAGCACTATCGAAATCCCCTAGGAACAAGGGCAGGAATCCTTCCAATATTTCCAGCTCCGTTCGGACTTGCGTATGCCGAGGATCGGCATAAACGCCATCCTCCTCCAAGACCGATCTTAGCTGCGTCAGATGTTGCTTCAGCGATTCGTAATGCCCCAGGAATAATTCCGTCCATGCCTTGACGACCAATAGAGCGGGCCGCTCCGCAATCGAAGGGTTCAGGCGAATCAGCCAGCCGTACAGCAGTGCCGTTTCTCTGTTCTTCAAATACGACTCGGAGATTTCTTGGATCAACGACGAGGCCCTTTCATGCAAGCCCGCCGACAAGGCATGATCGATCGCCTCTTCCATATGGCCGAATTTCTCGAACCATTCGCTCGCCCGTCCATGCAGCGTTCCGGCATCCGAACCCTGCGATTGCCCGAGACGCCCCCGCAGAAAATCGGCAAATAAATGGTGGTAGCGATACCAGCAACGCTCGGCGTCAAGCGGAACGAAGAACAAATTGCCGCGCTCAAGCTCTTGTATGCAGTGCAGCGCCTTTTCCCCGGATGCATCCATGACGGCCGCGCATAGATCGACGTTCATTCGTTCCAGAATGGAGGTTTGGAGCAAAAACTGCTGGATCTCCGGGGGTTGAACCATAAATACCTCTTCCATCAAATAATCGGCAACGAATCGATGATTACCCGTGAACTGCTGCAAAACGTGTTCATGGCTCGCGGTTTGCGATAAAACCGCCAATTGAATGCCCGCTATCCAACCTTCCGCACGGTGGGCGAGCCAACGAAGCGAAGCTTGTTCCTGATCGGCGCCCGTCTGACGCCGCCAGTAGCTGGCGAGCTCGCCGTCCGTGAACTTTAGATCCGAAACGCCGATTTCGATATATTGGCCTTTCGCTCGCAATGCGCCGACCGGAAAAGGCAACGTTCTCCTGCTAATCAAGACGAGGTGGATTTGCGGCGGAAGCCGTTCAAGAAAATAAACGACGGAACGGTGCACCTCTTCGGACTCCATGACGTGGTAATCGTCAAGAACGAGCACCACGTCTTCCCGTACGTCGAATAGATCGTTAATCAACCAAGATATCATTTGCTCTACGGACAGTTTGAGCGAGGTTTGCTGCAGTTGTAGCGACAGCGCCTTCTGGCCGATTTCCAGTTCCAGCCGATCAAGGGCCGCCGCTACGTACCCCCAGAACCGATGCAGATCGTTATCGCCCCGATCAAGCGAAAGCCAACTTGCCTTGATTTGCCGCTTGCTGATCCAATCGCTCACCATCGTTGTTTTTCCGAATCCCGGAGGCGCGATGACGGTCGTCAGCTTGCACAGTAACGAAGCCGAAATTTTATCCATTAACCGGTCGCGAGTCAGGTGGCATGAAGATTGCAGCGGAATGTTTAACTTCGTTGATAAGATCGGATGCTGAAGCACCGGCTCTATCTCTTTAGCATGCGATCTCCGATTCAATGGCATAACCGTCCCCTCCCATCTACCCCTGATTACGAATTTCCGGAATGACCTCCGTCACCATCTCGACCGCGATCCCGACCATCAACACGCACGCCGGAATGCCTAATAATATAAAACACGCATAAGCGAATCTGATCCGTCTTTCCCGTCTATCGTTCACCCACTTCCCAATGAAACGAACGCAACGTGCCAACGTTATCCCGCCTGCAACGAATACCAAAGAGAATAGAGGAACGCCGATATAGGCTTGGGGGCCGAACAACTCCCCTCCCGGATTAGACAGAAAGAATGGAATTCCGTAAACCGCAAGGACGAGAACTCCGAACAAGAATCCTTTGGCTAGCCATTTTCCCGGCAAGAACCGTTCGACCAACGCATAGAAGACGCTATTTGCCAAAGTAAAACCAACCCCGATCAAAGCGATGAACAGGGTTCCCTCCCAATGAAATCCGCTAGATAGCTCCGGATGCGCCAATGCGATTATTTTCATAACGACTCGCAGCAAAAGCCCGAAGAGTAGTCCCGTTACGATCGCCGCGGCGAACGATACGCCGAATTTCTCGAACCAATAACCCATCTCATTTCCACCTTCCCTTATCCGCGCTGCCGCGGATCATTCAGCTAATGCTTCGTATATTACTAGGAAAGATTGAATATTTAGCTGCCATTAAGTCGGGTTTGTGCGAAAACGATGCGAAGATTGTGTGGAGTTTTCGCCGAGAACATGAAAAAGCGCCCCGCAATATCGCAGGACGCCCACTTTACGTAATCACTATGAGGTTAAATGCTTCGTAGATTCAATCGGAGACACCCGGTACACGTACCTGACCGACCACAGGTTGCTGACCAAAATCAGGATCGCGAAGCTTATAAAGAGCAGCAACAATTTAAAAATCGGAAATCCAAAGCGAAAGCCTAACACCATATCGCTGATTTGCGACTTACAAAGCACATAACCATAGTAACCCCCGACAACGAAACCTAGACTTGATCCAAAAATACTGAGCAATACCCCTTCCGCCACTACGTACAGCTGCAGTAGGTTCGGGGCGATCCCTAGAGTCCGAAGAACCCCTAGCTGCCTCTTCCTCATCTTGACAAGACGAGCCATTACGACCGCAAGACCGGCAATTCCGATGGCCATCGCCAAATAATTAAACTTTTCGAACAAGGCAAACAACAAACCGACGTCCCGGTAGAACCAGACGTCTTCGTCAACCGCGCTACGCAGCGGATAAACGTTGAATCTGGCCAATCCCAGCTCGCTCCGTTCCTGCCACTCGCGTCCGATCGCGGCGGAATCGAATCGCAATAGGAGGACGGAATTCAGCTCCTTGGCATTTCGGCCAAGCCGTAGCACTTCTTGTTCATTCATCCAAATTCCGATTGTCGCAGGATAAGCGATACTCCCTGCGTTCCACTCGTTAGTTCCTTCGTTCGCTACGCCTATGATCCGTTTGCGGATCGTCTGTCCGTTAATTCGGAAAACGATCTCGTCGTTGTCCCGTTTCCAGTTCTGACTTTCTATAAAACTCAGAGTACTAGTCGAAACGATTACCGCATCCGGGTCGCTTGCGAGCTTATTCCACAAGGATGCTCCGTCTCCGTCACCTTCTCGTCGCGGAGTTACGGAAAGCCGATTGGTCTGCGCGTAACGACGATCCACCCCGTTAATCTCGAAGCCGCGCCATTCCGACTCCCGCCATGGCAATCTAACTACCGAGGCATACTCGGGATATCGTTCCTCAGGGTAACCTATCTCGTCCAAATACGATTTGAGCTGTTCGGAAGCGATCACCCTAGCATCCTCGGCAAAGTAATCATATCCGCCCGTCGCCTCGCGATTCCCGGATTGAGTGACGACGACATGGATATAGTTTGATAGGACCGTAGAGAAGCTGACAAAACAACAAACCAAACAAAACATCAGCATGAGCAGACCCGTTCGGATCCGATGGCCTTTCAATTGGTTCAGCGCTAAATTCAGCATCGCATAGCAAGCCGGGACTTTGCTCGATAACCATAGAACCAGTCCGACTCCCCACTCCAGCCACCAAACGGCCCCATAGATAAGTAGAGGAATTACCAAAAACAAGCCCGCGGACCATAATAGCAAATCTACTCCATCGAACCAGGATTGCCGTACTTCAGGAATAGAGATCAAAACGACTAAGGAAAGAGTCAACGTAAGAATAATAAACGAAAAACCATAATGAAAAGCATATGCTCCTTTGGACGGGGCCCGGCGTATCGCTCCAACCGGTTCGGTTTGCGCCGAATTTCTTAACGAGATTTGGGACACCATCCAGACGCTGCCGAACAAGATACACGTTCCGATAGAACATCCGGTTAGCATCGCTTTCAAGCCGGTCTGCCAGGTTATGATTTGATCCAGCCACATCTCCTGCCCGAACAATCGGCGATTGCTTCCCATTACCCAAGCGGCCAAGCCGGTCCCCGCAGCGCTCCCGAGCAATCCGGAAAATAATGCATAACAAAGTCCTTCCAGTCTTAAAATCCGCTTTAGATCTAATCTGCTGAACCCTATTGAACGCATGACTCCCGTCCCAAATCTTCTCTCTTCCGCTATTAACCGGAATAAATTGATCGTCAGAATAATCGCCATCGCGATCGCGGTCGAGTTAATGATTCCGAAGAAATAAACGCCGAATGAGGAGACGCCTTCCAAACTAAGGGGCGTATCTTGCTGAATATACCGAGAATGCCATGGAGGCGGTACATGTAAATCCCCTATTGCGCTTGTATAGGAGCCGCTCGGCAAATCAAATAGCGATCTCGCCCGCTCCAATGAAATAATTGCGGTGGCATCTGCCTTCTGAAAGCCGCGATAAGCCAACAGCCCTTCATCCTCTTGAATTTGCTCAACCTGAAAAGCATGCTTGCGGTTATGATGATCCAGTAATTGAACGTAATCTCCCGCTCGCGCATTCAAGCGATCCGCAGCCGATTCCGACAGAACGATCCGATTCTCTCCGAGCGTGGACGGCCAATCTGCTTTACTCCCTTCCGGATTAAAGCTCTTGGCGACCGCGGGGTCAACCCCAATCACCAGCACGTTAGGCAATATAACGTCTTGATCAAGCTCCGACGCGGGAAAAAGCGTTACCGCATAGGACACGATAGGCCAGATATTCGGGTCGCCTTCGTCCGTCGCCAGCAGATCGCCCATGTCTTCGTCCGTAAAATAGGGCTTCTGAAGATGAGGCTGGTGTATGGCCATTACTTCATATTTAATCGCTTCGGCGGGCTTTTCCAAGTAAGCATTCGAACGCTCTTGAAAAGCATATCGGATACAAAATACAAGCGTTATCAGTGCGATGCATACGGATAATCCGACGATGACTAGAACCGAGCTAAACTTCCTCAAGTTCAATTCCCTTACCGCTATTCGACGGACATGCGGATACTTCAAGCTAATGCACAGGGCGTAGAGAAGAAGCGCGACTAACGGAAGCATCCATAGAAGCTCCATCACGCGAATCCCTCTCCCTCTCTGCCCGGAATTCGGCGATTCGTGCCGTTACGGCTCTCGGGAATCATCTTTCCGCTATCCATAAACAAAGTTCTATGCGCATAGCTGGCTACTTTGGGATTGTGGGTAACGATCACGAATGAAATCCGATCGTGTCTATTAATATGGTCGATAAGATCCATCACCATCTCGCTGCTTTTGCTATCCAGCGCCCCCGTTGGCTCGTCGGCGAATATGACTTGCGGTTCGTGCACGATGGCTCGGGCTAGCGCCACCCGTTGCTGCTGTCCTCCCGAAAGCTCGCCCGGCCGATGATGCTCCCTCTCCCGCAAGCCTACTCGCGTCAAAGCATGGCGCGCCTTCTCCCGTGCCGATCTCCGGGAGACTCCCTTGCACAGCAAGGGCAGCTCCACATTCTCGATCGCGGTAAGAATCGGCACCAAGTTGTAAAACTGAAACACGAAGCCAAGATGTCTGGCGCGAAAAGCATCCCTCTTGCGTTCGGACAAGTTTTGCAAGTCGATGCCCTCCATCCATACGTTGCCTGCGGTAGCGCTATCCATCCCCGCAAGACAGTTCAATAGCGTTGTCTTCCCGCAGCCCGACGGTCCCATGATCGCGACGATTTCCCCCTTGCGCAGTTCGAAGGAAATATCTCTAACCGCTTCTACGGTTTGATCGCCGGCGCCATATATTTTCCAAAGCTCATTTACCTTCATCGATAATGCCTCATCGAGCATACCGGCAATCCTCATTTCTCTGGTCGTGGCTTATACTTCTGGGAAGGTAGGCAATTGCAGAATAATCGTCGTACCCTTGCCTTCCTCGCTGAAAGCTTCCAATACTCCTCCGTGCGCTTCGGCGAATTGCTTCGCGATCGCGAGGCCGAGACCGGTTCCTCCGATCGATCTGCTTCTGGAATCATCGACGCGGTAGAACCTGTGAAAAATATACGGCAGCCTATCCGGCGGAATGCCCGGTCCGGTGTCCGCTACCTCGATGCGAATCTTCCCGTCCCGCTGCTGCGATTGCCGAATGCGAACCGTCCCTAGTTCCGGCGTATATCGGATGGCATTGCCGATGATATTGATAAGTACTTGTTTAATTCGAGAAATATCGCAATAGATCTCGCAATCGGCTTCCTCTTCATATACCAAGCGAACCTGTTTCTCTTCGGCATCCACCGTAAATATATCGACCACTTCGCGCAATACGAAGGATATTTTAGTCCATGAGCGATCGAGCTTGAGCCGTCCCGATTCCGCCAAGCTGATCTGCTGCAGCTCCTGAATCAGGTGGGTCATTCTCTTCGTCTCATCCAACAGGGATATCAGATTATCGTGCTTAAGCTCAAGCGCGCCTCTGAGCATCGTCTCCAAGTGTCCGCGCAAGATCGCCACGGGAGTTCTCAACTCATGGGCCGCGTCCGAAACCAACTGATTGCGAACCTCTTCCCCTTTGATCCACTCTCCGGAAATTTTATTGAATAGAGTCGCCAATTCAGCGATTTCGTCGTTGCCCTTCACGCGTATTTCCTGAAAAACCCCCGCGCTCGATATTCCTTGCGCCCGATTAAGCAGGTACTTAACCCGTCCTGCGAACATCTGCGCAACTCCGAAGGATAATACCCAAATCACGGATAGGCTGAACAAGGACACGACCCAATAAACGGTATTGGAAGCTTTATCGTTGTCCCCGTTGCCCCAAGCATATCCGATGCCCACGGCCGCAACCAAAGTCAATGTCGATACGCTGCCGATCCCGATCGCAAGCTTCGCCCGCAGACTCATTTCGCGTCTCCGAACTTGTAGCCGACCCCATGCACCGTCACGATATAATCAGGGTTGGAGAAGTCCGTCTCTATTTTCTTGCGTATATTTCGGATATGCGTATCGATCGTCCGTTCATATCCGCTATACTCCTCGCCGAGCGCGATTTCCAGCAAGTCCAGCCTGCTGTAAACACGACCGGGAGACTGAGCGAGCGTCCTCAGAATCTTAAACTCGGTGGGAGTAAAAGCAACAGGCTGACCGTTCAAGCTCACCGTATGTTTGGGCAAGTCGATGAGGAGGGCGCCGCGCCTCAAAATGTCGTTCGCCTTCGCGACAGGCTCGGTGATCGCTCCCGAATGAGGCTTGACTCGGCGAAGAATGACGCGGATGCGCGCCTCCAATTCCCTGATGGAGAACGGCTTCGTAATATAATCGTCCGCGCCGAGCTCTAGCCCGAGCAGCTTATCGACCTCCTCCGCCTTGGCGGTAAGGAAAATAACGGGAACTTGGGAGAAGCCGCGAATATAACGGCACGTATCCAATCCGTTCATGCCCGGCATCA
Organism: Cohnella cholangitidis; assembly: GCF_014107495.1. Taxonomy (GTDB): domain Bacteria; phylum Bacillota; class Bacilli; order Paenibacillales; family Paenibacillaceae; genus Cohnella; species Cohnella cholangitidis. The sequence continues at coordinate 3,800,565 of NZ_CP041969.1, read as the reverse complement.
TCCAATCGAGCAATACCAGATCGATATGGGGTTCGGACTGCAACAAGGAGATGGCGTCAGACCCGTTGGAGGCCTCCAGCACCCGATAGCCTTCGTTCTCCAAATAACTCGCGATAAAAGAAATCATCTTCTCCTCGTCATCTACGACAAGGATCGTCTGCTTAACGTCATTAAAGCGCAATGCGACGCACGCCCCTCTTTTTGGGATATCCGTTTTACTACATTGTTCATTCCACCCGCAATTGCCAAAATCCTCTATTATTCGCCGCGCGTCAATCCTCCCTATGATGTACATTGTACCTGCCGGATGTGAAGAAATTATCAAGCTGCGAACAAGAATTTTACTTAAATAACCGCCGCTTACCTAGACTCGAATCGTACCTTAACCTGAACCAAGGGGATAACGGCAAAAAGCCGACCCCGTAGGATCGGCTCGCTTCGCGTTCGAATTATTTGAAATCGCCGTACGGGATTTCGAATTCCGGCATTCCCGCCGCGTAAGGCGTGTACTCGTACTGCCCGAAATAGATGACCACGCCGCCGTGTTTCAAGAAATATTCCCTATTCGGCTCGATCGTCTCGAACGGGCTAATGAGTCCAAGCCCTCGCGCTTTGATCTGGCTCTTGATCTTGGCATTGATGATCGAAACGTATTTGGCGTTGCCCCCGGTAACGTCCTTCAACTCCAACAGCTCTCCCGTCGCCAAATCGAACGTATAGGGCACGCGCGCCGTAGAACCATGCGCCCCGCCCGTGTAAATATAATAATCCACGTACAAGCTGAGCTTGCCTCGTTCATTGTAAGTGATCGTATAAGTTCCTTCGAAGGAAGCAGGCGGAAGCGCTTCGTCCGACGCTTCGCCGAGCGATTCGCTAAGCGATTCCCGAGCCGCATCCGCATTGGCCTCGGCTTCCGATTTCAATAGTTCGTTAACCTTCTTCTGAACGGCGGCGTCGGCGAACTCCGAGATTTGGGGATAGTGGATCAACAGCGAGCTTCCCTTGCTCTCTTCCTTAATGACGCCAGACGTAATCTTGAGATCGTTCTCTTGGATCGCTTCGATCCCGATTACCTTCGTATCCGTATCGAAAGAAACTCCGTACCCCATCCTCTCGAGCAGGAACCGGAACGGAACATACGTCGTACCGTCCTGGACGATCGCCGGCAAGCCGTAAATTTGCTGATCGTTCAACTCCGCGCTGCCGTCCTGCAGGTTAAGCACGAGCTCCCGATCCCGGCCGGTTACGGTGACCGTCTGCTTCGCCTTGCTATAATCCGTGTTCAGTCCGATGCTCTTATTCAGGCTTCGAATGGCAATATAGGTCGTGTTATCCGTGTTGAGCGCGGACAAATTCGTGCGGACGCCGTCGACTTCTATCGCTTGGTTAATGATCTTGTAGGCGTTCAGCCCTGCCGCATCCGCGCTCTGTTGGGGCGCTGCCAACGATGCGGAAGCAAGCGTCGCCCCGATCGCAATCGCGATCAAACCTTTTTTGCCGCGTTCCAATCCTGCCTTTTTCATGCTCATCTCTCCTCGATCAATGAATATCCTATTCCGTTTAAGCACCCACATCCCATATAGACGCAGCAGAACGAAGAAAGTTCGAGGTTTGACCTGAAAAAGGCTCACGTTTCTATTACAATAGAATGAGATATAGAAGATTGAACTAGGCGGTGGCGTACAAGTGTCGGATAACGAAAAGAAGAGAGCCGGAAGAAACCGGACGATTACGCTGGATGATTCCGAGAGAAGCAAGTACGGCGCGCAATTGCTTGCGTTGTCGGCGAAAGCCGAGCCGGAAGACATCGTCAACCGCACGATTAACCAAGATCTGTTCGCAACGCTGGATTACTTGCCGGATGAATTCGTCGATCTTCTGATCGTCGATCCGCCTTATAATCTAACGAAATCCTTTAACGGCAAAACTTTTAACCGGATGGATCATCGGCAATACGCCGATTGGCTGGACGCCTGGTTCTCTCGGATTATCCGCATACTGAAGCCTAATGCCACTGCGTATATTTGCGGCGATTGGCGCTCGAGCCATTCGATCTTCGAGGTGGCTTCGAAGTACTTGAATGTGATCAACCGGATTACATGGGAACGCGAAAAAGGCCGCGGCGCGCTCTCCAACTGGAAGAACGCCTCCGAGGATATTTGGCACTGCACGAAGTCGGACAACTATAAATTTTACGTGGATCGCGTCAAAGTCAAACGAAAGGTCATCGCCCCTTACCGAACGGAAGATGGCTCGCCTAAGGATTGGAACGACGACTCCGACGGCAAATTCCGGCTTACTCACCCGTCCAATCTGTGGACCGATCTGACTGTTCCCTTCTGGTCGATGCCGGAGAACACCGACCATCCGACGCAGAAGCCGGAGAAGCTGCTGGCCAAGCTCATTCTCGCCAGCTCCGACGAGAACGACGTCGTGCTCGATCCCTTCAGCGGCGCAGGGACGACGTCCGTCGTCGCGAAGAAGCTGAACAGGCGATACGTGGGCATCGAGATCGACGAAACCTACTGCTGTCTAACCGAGAAGCGGCTTGAGATGGCCGAGAGCGACGCCTCGATTCAAGGGTATTCGGAGGGAGTGTTCTGGGAGCGCAACACGTTGCGGGAACAGGGCAGAGCGGCCAAACCGAAGGAGTGACCGCCGCATTCATGTAGATGCCGATACGGACAACCCTTCCAAGCAGCGCGACGAATGCCAGGCCTTTGATTGTTTTCTCCATCGTCACTTTCGTTTCCTCCACCCCGCTATGATTTACGAGGATCATAACAAGCGAAGCGTCCCGGCGTCATGGGAGGAGCGTCCCGGCCGGGAATGTTATCGGAACCGGGCATTGCGGCTACCACTTACTTTGCCTTTCGGCAATCTTGGTTTCTAATTCATCCAACCAGCCTTCCACATCGAGGCTGCTCAAGGCGGATACGTATTCCCCCCAATACTTGCGGAACTCTTCCTTCGTATCCGCGACTACCATTTGCGGCGGAATTCTCTCGTTAATCGCTTTCAGCTTTTGATCGAATTCTTTGGCGCTCTCGGACAGCTCTATGCTCCAAGCGGGAAAATATTTGCGCTTAGCGTTCGGCGGATTAAATAGATCTTCATAGGTACGAACGCCATATGCCTTCAGCAACTCGCGATCCGTCTCGGAATACTCCGCTTCTATTTCTTCGGGCTGCTGCATGGGATCGTAACTGTTTCCGTCGGGCATCGTTCCTACCGATCCGGGCCAGAAGTACATGATATCCCCGCTCCACCGAATGCGGTTGGCTTTATTTTTCAACCATTCGCGCTGCTCGGAAGTACGGTAAAACCTTCCTTGCTCCGTTACGCTGTAGTTTTCCCCCTTAAAACCCCAGAATCTTAACGCTTGAACTTCGTCGCGCGCCATGTAGTCGGCCATTTCAATCGCCCGCACCGGATCCTTGCAATTCACGGAAATGCTGAATCCGAAGCCGTAGTTCATTCTCGTATTGTCCATGTACTCTTCTTCGATATCCTCGTCGAAGGTTAACGGAAGCGGCACGTACGATTCTTCAAGCTTGCCTTGCTCCTTCAAAGCTAATTGCGCCTCTAGGATTTGCCAGGATTGATCGAACATGCCGAGCACTCTGCCGCTCGCCAGCTTCTCCAAGTATTGGTCGTAGTTCATGACAAAAGCTTCCCGGTCGATCAACCCTTCTATGTACATATCGTTTAATTTGTCGTAATACCGTTTGGTAATGCTCTCATCCAATTGATAGAAACGAGCCTGATAAGAGTCCGGATCGATCATGGCCAAAGAGTCGTTCGGGCCGCCCGCCAGAAATTGCATCGGCGTCGTCAAGGTGAAGTTCCGTTTGTCGTAGGTGAGGATTTCAAAAGGAATCGTTTCATTCCCGTCGTAGAGGGGATGCTTGCGAGAGTACTCTCTAAGCAACTCTACGTATTGATCGAAGGTTCGAACGGTCGGATATCCCGCTTCCTTGAGCACCTTCTTCTGCACCCAGAACGCGGCGTTAATCCATTTATTGGGCTTGCCCGTCGGCACGGACAAGGGAATGGCATAGATATGCCCATCTGCGGCCTTCATGCGCTCCCAGTGCGGTCCGTACAGCCTGAACAAATTCGGAGCATGTTCTCGGATTAAATCCTCCAGCGGAATAAGCGCGTTCGCTTCCAGCAAGCGGAACGTTCTGTCCCCGCCGTAGATCAGGTCCGGATAATTTTTGCTGCCGATCATCACCCCGAGCTTCTGATCGATCTCTCCGACAACCCGTTCGTACTGCACCGATACTCCCGTCCGCTCGGCGATGTAATCTCCGATAAGCGAATGCTCCGGCACGATATCCCCGGGAGAATTGACGAAATACGTAAACGCGATCGGAGCTTTCTTGCCGGAGTCCGCTTGCGAATCCGTTCCCGTACAGGCGCTGGCCATGCAGAGAGACAGGCACAGAAGCCAGCAGCCCGACCAGCGGCTTCTCCATACCGGATGCCGCTTCATGTCATCCCTCTTGCGTTCATCCGGTATTGGGAAGGGGTAACGCCCGTCCGCTTCTTGAACTGTTGGACAAAATAATCGTTATCTTTATAGCCGACCTCGAGCGCGATGACGAATACCTTTTTCTCGGTTGTGTTCAGCAGCCGCTGCGCTTCGTCGAGCCGAACCTGATGGACGTAATCGTTGAAATACTTACCCGTCGTTTTCTTGAATAATTGACCCAAATAGACGGGATGCATGTAAAGCTTGCTGGCGATTTCTTTAATCGTAATGTTGTATTGATATTTGTCTTTAATATAGGCGATGACGTCGCCGACCGCGCCGCTAACCGATATTTCCGGCGGAAGCACCTTGGGGAGCAGAGCTTCCCGGTCCAGTCGATCTTTGGCTCGGTTCAAAGCTACGATGAGTTGTTCCTCGTCAAGCGGCTTTAACAAATAATCCACGGCGCCGTACTTAAGCGCGCTCATGACGTAATCTAATTCGCTATAGCCCGAGATGATAATAAACTGGCAATCGATCCGTCCCGAAACCTCCATCATGAGATCGAGCCCGCTGAGCAACGGCATTCGCACGTCGGTAATCACCAAATCCGGCTTAACCCGCTCGATAAGCGTTAAGCCTTCCCGTCCGTTCTCCGCTTCCCCGCTTAGATGAAACCCATAGCTCTGCCAAGGGACGATTTGCTTTAATCCTTCGCGCATCTTCGGCTCGTCTTCCACAAGAAGGGTTTTATACATGTGTATCCCTCGATTCGGATTTACTTTCTACAATCGTATTAGCGGGGATAAGCATCGTAACCGTGGTTCCTCTGCCAGGCTCCGACCGGTAAGCGAAGTCGAATCCGTCGTTATAGTAGAGCTTAAGCCGGTTATATACGTTTCGGATTCCGATGTGGTTCCCTTGATTAAGCACATCGCCCCTCATCGCTTCTACGATGCCCTCCAGCTCTTCCTCCGACATCCCGATGCCGTTGTCCGCAATCTCGATTTTCACCATGCCGTCTTCCAGATTCCCCGTAATTCGGATCATTCCTACGTCCGCTAACCGTTCGATCCCGTGAATGCATGCGTTCTCCACGATAGGGAGAATGCTCATCTTCGGAATGGATACGTCCTTGATCGCATCCTCGATATGGAACTCGTAGCGCAAACGGTGCTCGAAGCGGAATTTCTGAATTTCGAGAAAATCCGTAATGAATTCCATCTCTTCGCTAAGCGGCACGAAATCTTCGCCCCACGTAATCGATCTTCTGAAGCTTCTAGCCAACCGGCTAATCACGAGAGCCGTATCGTGCTCGTTCTTCACCATGCTGTTCATGCGAATCGTCTCCAGCGTATTGAACAAGAAGTGCGGATTAATCTGGCTCTGAAGCGCGTTCAGCTGCGCTTGCTTGCGGCCCAATTCCGCTTCGTACACGTCTCGGATCAGCAAGCTGATCTGGCTCGTCAGCCGGTTAAACTCCTCGGTCAGCTGTCCGATTTCGTCTTTGGCTTGATCGACTTTAAGCAGGTCGTAATGCTGGTTCTTTACTTGTTTCATTTGTTTCCACAGGACGACGATCCGGGAATTCAGCGAGCCGGACAGCACGATAATGATCAAGCTGGGGAGCAAAAGATTGGCTAGCATTAAATAGATGAAGAACAGCCTCGAATGCCGCATCGCGCTGTCGATCTGATCCTTCGGATAAATGCCGATCATCTTCCATCCCTGCAAGTAGCTTACGTTATCGAACGTACTGGTGAGCACCAGGTTCTTGTCGCTATCCATCTGATCCTTCAACCCGATCGCCTTCTCTTGAGAGGAGTACAAAATATCCCCGTCATCGTTAATCAGATACAGATCCCCGATGGAGGAGTCGTCTTCCAGCGTTTCCTTAACGAATTGCGGCATAATATCGACCTTAAGAATCTTCGTGTAAGATCCGCTCTTCCGAAAATAATCGAGCTTGCGAATAATGCTGAGGTAAGACTCGTCCGGTTGTTCGGGATTTTTGTTCGTATGCAGATGAAGCGCGCCGATGACCGATTGATGGCGAATGCGATCGTACCATTCCTCGCTCTCCGTTTGTTTATCGATCAGTTTAAGCACCCCTGCTCCGATCAGCGTTTTGTTGTTGGTGTAGAGATAGGCATTGTAAAATTGCTTGTTGATCGAGACGAACTGATTGATGGAGCTGTTCAATATGGAATCGTAGGCGATAAGAACTTCGTTAGTCGTCGAATAATTGGCGTCCAGAGCGGCGCTTAATTCGCTGTCCGTATACAACACCGAAGAGATCTCGACGATCGATTCGATCGCTTTGCGATAAGTCTCTTTGCTTTTGTCCAAGGCGTGCGAGAGATCCGAAATTTTCTGCGCGCGAACATTGTCCGCCGTAATGTTATAGAAAATAAAATTCGTTATGATCATCGGAACGAATATGGCGACAACGTATAAGATCAGCAGCTTGTTTCGCAAGCGGATGTCGTTCCAATGCTTTAACGCTCTCGTAATCAATTGGGCCTCCCGTTGGCCTCATCGCCGATTGTATACGTTTTCAAAAACATTGTATTGGGGTTTTATGGAGATGTAAATAGACAACCTCCTTTCAGGCTGTCTATTTCAAGCTATCTATGATTTCGTTATTCTTTCACTCCGCCGAGCGTCATGCCTTTAATGAAATATTTCTGAAGAAACGGATACACGAGAAGGATCGGAGCAGTGGCCAGCATCGTAATCGCCGCGCGCATGGACATCGGCGTCACCAGATTCGCCGACGCGTTCTGGTTGTTCAGGAACGCCGAAGTCGCGGAACCGCCGATGCTTAAGTTTGCGGATTGTATTTTCTTAAGCAGCTCATACTGCAACGTGGACAGATCGGCGTTCGCCGAGTTATAGAGGAACGTGTCGAGCCAGCTATTCCATTGGCCGACGGCCACGAACAAGGATACCGTCGCGATGGCGGGCATGCACAGCGGCAATATGACTCGGAGGAATACCGTAAAATCGTTCGCTCCGTCTATTTTCGCCGATTCCACCAAGCTCTCGGGCAGCCCGTCGATGAACGACCGCATGATGATCAGGTTAAAGGCGCTCACTAAGCCCGGAATAATATACACCCAGAACGAGTTGGTAAGACCAAGGCTTTTAATCAGCATAAATACCGGAATGAGGCCCCCGCTGAAATACATCGTAAAAACGAAAATCATGGAAATCGGCCCGCGGAGAGCGTATTCTTTGCGACTGAGCGTATAAGCGAGCATCGCCGTACAGAATACGCTCGCGAACGTACCGACGACGGTACGAAGCACCGAAATCATAAAAGCGTGATAGATGATTCGATCTTTCAGTATCACTTCGTAGTTATACAACGTAAATTTCCGCGGCCAAACGAAATTGCTGCCCAGCGTCGTGTCGACGGCTTGATTAAAAGAGACCGCCGCCATGTTAACGAAAGGATAGAGAGTCACCGCCATCAATACCAGCAAAACCGTACCATTGAGGACATCGAATGCCGGGAAGCGCGATCTTCCCCTTCTCCTGTTAAGCGTAACCGTCTTCAAAGCTCCACCTCCCGCTGCTAATAAAGTCTGGATTGTCCCATCCGCTTGGCGAACTGATTCGCCATGATCAACAGAATGATGCTGATGACGGATTTGAAAATACCCGCCGCCGTAGCGAACGAATAACGCGTCAAATTGATGCCGTATTTCAATACGAAAATATCTATTGTCTCGGCATACTCCATGACCATCGTGTTCATGAGCAAATACTGTTGCTCGAACCCGGCATCGAGAATGCGGCCGATGTTCATAATCAATAAAATAATAATGAGCGGAAGCATGCTCGGCAGCGTAATGCTCCACATTTTGCGGAACCGCCCCGCCCCGTCCATATCCGCGGCTTCGTACAACGACGGATTGATCATAGCCATCGCCGCCAAATATATAATGGCGTTCCAGCCGACTTCCTTCCAGACGTTGGATACGCCGATCATCCACCAAAAGGCTTTCGGCTCCGACATCAACAGGATCGGCTCCGATACGAGATGAAGCTTCAACAGGAGGGCGTTGACGATTCCGTCAAGGGAGAAGATCGTCATGATCAAATTGGCCGCGACCACCCAGGATATGAAGTGGGGCAAATAGCTAATTGTCTGCACCAACCGTTTGAAGAAAATTTTGCGTACTTCGTTTAGCATAAGAGCGAGCGCAATCGAGCTAACAAAACCGAACACGAGGTTAATCAAGCTCATCGCGAGCGTATTTCTTAATACGTTCATGAACATCTCGTCCTGGAACAGCTCGCGAAAATATTTCAGCCCTACCCATTCATTGTTCATAATATTGGAGCCAAGCTTATATTTCTGAAAAGCCATCAGCCATCCCCATAGAGGCGAGTAACTAAAAACGAGAACATAGACGACGAACGGAACGGACATCGCAAGCAACGCCTTCTGTCTTCTTAGCCTTTTAAGGCCCGCTATGAACTCGGACTGATCTGGTTTAGGCGCGATGCGCGCGCTTTCCGTCTTCGGCTCCATAGTACTCCTCCAATTGCTTGATCTCTTCAAAGAAGGGAAGAAGGCCAAGCCATACGGCCTGGCCTCCATCTAGTCCTATTCGACTCACCAGTTTTCTTGACGCTCTTTCACTTTCTCGGTGTGATAATCCATCCAGCCTTTTACGTCGAGCTTATTGACCGCGACGACGTAATCGTCCCAAAGCTTGTTGAATTCTTCTTTGGATTTCGAGACTACCATTTGCGGCGGATATTTCTTGTTCAAATCGTTCAGCTTCTGATCGAATATTTTCAAATCCTCGTTCAGCTCGATGCTCCAGATCGGGAAATATTTGCGTTTCGTATTTCCGGGGTTAAACAGCTCGGGATAAGTCTTCACGCCGTATGTCTCGAGAATTTTCTTATCCGTTTCCGTGTATTTGGCCGCGATCTCTTCCGGTTGATATTCAGGCCAGTAGTTGTTGCCGTCCGGAAGCGTGCCTGCCGCATTCGGGTAGAACCACATGATTTTGCCGTCCCAGCCTAACGCGTTCTCGTTCGATTCGAACCATTTGCGCTGCTCCGGGGTGCGAACGAATCTGCCGTTCTCTACGATGTAATCTTCGTCCTTAACGCCCCAGCTTCTCAAAATTTGCATTTCGTCCGTGGCCAACGCATCGATGAATTTGATCGTGCGAACGGGGTCCTTGTTGTCGACGGACATGCTCCAGCCGTTCCCGTAGTTAATCGAGGGAACATCCATATAATCGGCTTTAATGCTCTCGTCGAACGTCAATTGAAGCGGAGCGTACATCCGGTCCAGCTTGCCCTGTTGTTGCAAGGCTTGGGTCGCGTCCTGGAACTGCCAGTTCTGGTCATGCATCCCCAGCACTCGTCCGCTGGACAGCTTAGCCAAGTATTGGTCGTAGTTCATGACGAACGCCTCTTTATCGATCATGCCCTCATTCCACATCTCGTTCAGCTTTTCGTAGTAGCGCTTGGAAATTTTCTCGTCCGTCTGATAGAACGTCAATTCGTTCGTTTCCGGATTGACCATCGCCCGCGAATCGTTAGGCCCGCCGGCTAAGAACTGCATCGCCGTCGTCAGCGTGAACAAGCGCCAATCGTAGGTGAGGATTTCGAACGGAATCGTATCTTGGCCGTCGATTTGCGGATACTTCTTCGCGTAATTCCTCAGCACGTCGACATATTGGTCGAAAGTCGTGATTTTCGGATATCCCGCATCCTTCAGTACATCCTTCTGAATCCAGAACGCAGGGCTGACGAATCGGTTCGGCTGCCCTGTCGGCACGGAGTTCGGAAGCGAGTAAATATGGCCGTCGGCGGCTTTCATGCGCTCCCAGTAGTTCGCGTACAATTTCTTCAAATTCGGAGCGTGCTCTTCGATCAGATCCTCCAGCGGAAGCAGGGCTCCGGCATCGATCAGCATATGCGCTTTGTCGCCCGGGTAGATCATGTCCGGATATTCTCCGCCCGCGATCATGACGCCCAGCTTTTGTTCGATTTCTCCGACGAGCCTTTCGTATTTGACGGTAACTCCCGTTTTCTCGGTTATGATATCGGCGATTTTGAAATGCTCCGGAACGTTGTCTCCCGGCGCATTCAGAAAGTAAGTGAGAGTAATCGGTTCTTCCTTGGTTTCTGCCGCCGCCGTTTCCGCCGCTTTGGTGGTCGCGCTGCTGCTCTCGCTTGCTTTGGCGGGTTCATTCCCTTTGTCGCTTGCGCATGCGCTCAGCCATGTAACGGACATTATCGCTGTCAGGAGCAATGATGTATACGCTTTAAATTTACTCAAAGAAATGCCTCCCCTTCGTTTTTCGATTCTTTTTCATTATAAAAGGGGGCATTTCTAAGATGTACCCAACAATGCTAATGACCGTACGGGTCAAATCTAATATCATGGGCTAATTTGACACCCGCGCGACGTCCATGCTATGTTGGACGCATATGGGCCATCCAGGTGACTCGCGGGGGGCTATTCATACCATTACTCGTACGGGGAGTGCACTACGATGATTCAAGTCAAAGAATTTTTAGATACGGACAGCTCTTTAGCCGAGAAAAGAGTAAACGAGTTTCTGGCCGGGCTGGACGACGATCAACTCATTAACATCTGTTACGGATCGATCAACAAAATAACGGCAACCAAATTAAGCGAACAAAGAAGCGCGATATTGGTCGTTTATAAGAAGAAATAACGAAAAAACGGGATGGAGAGGGGCTAGCCCCTTTCCATCCCGTTTTCATTTCGGATTATCGTATCCTTGAACCCGCTGAGCAGTACCCCGAACGATGCCAAGAAAGTCGGCCTCAGCCTTTCCATCAGCTGATCCGCCGATTCTTCGGAATGCGTATAGGTGGACACGATGCCGTGCAAGGTGAAGTAGTAGATTCGGCTGCACGTCAACAAGCGTTCATCCTCCGGCTCCAGCCGCAAACAAGCTCCCAGCGCTCCGGCCAGCCTCCCGAACAATTCGTTGCGCGCTTTGTTGATTTCCAGCTTCGGCGCTTGTTCGTCTACTCGCACGGACTTTACGTTAAAGAATACGCTGTAAACATTACGGTTGGCCAGGCAAAATTCAATGAAAGCCAGACTGACGTTTTTCAATTGTTCTTCCGGCCGGCCGCCGGTATTCGACCATTCGTCCATTCGGCTTGCCAGGGCTTGAAGCGGCGGGAGCGAAAGTTGCTGAAGCAACGCTTCCTTATCCTTAAAATAAATATAGATTGTCGTATGGGAGCACCCGGCTTCCTTCGCGATTTCGCGCATCGTTACGGAATCGTATCCCCTGCTGGCGAATAGCAGCCCCGCCGCGGCCAGAATGCTCCTCTTCGTCTCTTCCGATCGTTGTTCCTGTTTACTCGACACCTTAAATCACCCCGTCCCGTTCCTTTGCCCCCCATTGTAACCAACGGTTACGGAACAAGTCAATCCGGCCTAAAACCAACCCAAGACGTCCGACAATAGGGTAAGCGCAAGCAGTACGCCCATAACGGCAGAGGATAAATACGCCGTCATCCTCCTGCCGCTGCCCGCCGTCTTCAAGACGGCTCGCGTATACATAATTAGACCCGCGGCGATCAAGATCGATTCCAACCCGATCGCTATCCCCTCGACCTTCCACGCGCCTAAGCCCAGCAACGGCAAATCCCCCAGATTGCCCGGCAATAACGGCATATCCGCCCGATGAACGACCAGATCGAGCAGCCAGTGGCTGAATACGACCAACCCGATCACTCGTCCCGACTTGGCTCCCCACAGCTTCTTCGCCAGCATGCCCGCCAATACGGCCAAGACGATGGCTCCCAACAAGGAGTGCGTATAATCCGCATGGATAATCCAATCCCCGTAGCCGCTGCCGGTCTCCTCCTCCATCGTCTCCACTCCCGCCGCTAGAAAAGGAATAAACGCCACATCCAGCAATTGAGTAGCCGCCATTAACGCCCATAACGGTACTTCCGGCGCCTTAGCCCGTACGCCTGCCGCCAATCCGAAATGTCCTGCGAACATGAATCCCACTCTCCTCGACTAGTTTCTTATTTTTATAACCAATGGTTATTAACCTGTGGTTATATAGTAACCAATGGTTATGACAAGTGTCAAGATACAAAAAAAAGAGCGCCGAAGCGCTCCTTTGAACCCATGCCCGGTTTATTTGCCGATCGAAACTCCGCGGGCCCGCCGCCCGTTAAATACGGTTAACTCCTTATAACCTGCTCCAATTGCCGCCGCGCGGGCTTCATCCAGCAAACGCCCGATATCGTCGGGGAAGTGGGAGTCGGAGGATAGCGTGATCGGAACGCCGTGCTCCGCTAGAACGGACAGGAACAACGGGCTAGGACAAGCCTCCTCGACCGGGTAACGGTACGCTAGACCGGTATTGATCTCCGTCGCCGCGCCCGACAGAATCATCTCTTCCGCAAGATGCCGATAGTGAGGCAACAGCTCTTGCTCGTTCACGGGACGAAACCCGAATACCTTGAGATTGTCGGGATGGGCAATGATGTCGAACAGCCCGGACCGGCAAGCTTGGCGAAGAAGCCCGAAGTACCGGCCGTACGCCTCCATCGGATCCAAATCCGCGAACCGCGACTGCGTCTCCGGGTTATCGAAGCCCCAGCCGTCGATGAAATGAACCGAGCCGATGACATGATCCCATTCATAACCCGACAGGATCCGGCCAAGCTCCTCCTCCCCTCCTTCGAAGAAGTCCGCCTCTATCCCGAGCAAGAGATCGGGGCGGGTTTTCTTGGCTTTCGCAATGAAGGACACGAATTCGTCCAGAGAGGTAACGCACACTTGATTAAGCCAAACCTCCTGCAGTCGCCCGATCGGGCTGTCGTCCAGAAGCATGTGCTTCTCGTAATAGCTTCGGCATTCCCGGAACCGGTACAAATGGTCGACGACCCCGAACAGGCCGATTCCCCGCGAACGTCCCGTTACCAAATAACGATCCAGCCACTCTTCGCTGAAACAACCGTCCCGCATTCGAGCTTCAAGCATAGCGGATAGTTGTTCCGCCCAAGCAAGGGAATGGCTTGCGGCCTTAACCGAAGCATTCGCAGCCGTAGCGGTCAGCGCCTGCAAGGTACGAGACAGCCAACGCAACGAATAAGGTCCTTCTTCCAGGTGAAAGTGCATATCAACCTTCATCATCGATCTCCCCTCGCCAAGTGACCTTCGCGGACATGAACGAAGGGATGTCCTTAACGCTCATAGCCGGCGACGGCTCCAGTCCCAAGCAGTGGCACATGAGCGTCGCCATGCCTAGTTGCGACAGAGTCTTCCCTTCCATGTGGGACAATATCCGATCTCCGACGATATAGAGCGGTACAAGCCGCTCCTCGCTTGCCGTTCCGCCATGCTGGCCATTCGAGTCCATCCCGTGGTCCGAAGTCACGATAACGCGATAGCCTTCCGACAACCAGATAGGCACGAGCGTAGCGAGCATCCCATCCGCCATTCTCGCCGAACCGTCATAGCCCTTGCTCTCTCCTCCGAACTTATGGCCGGCATCGTCGATATTCATGGAATGAATGTATAGAAAGTGCGGATCGAACGCCGTTCGCAAATATTCCGCATCCGCGAACAGATGGCTATCCGGGTAATGATCTTCGAAATAGAAGGCGCCATGCTGAATCGGCTTGCTCTCGTCATGCTGATGACGATCCCGCACCGGGTTAAACGGAGCCTGATTATAGAGCTCGCTCACCCAGTGATACGCGGCGGCGGCCGTCCTCAAGCCCGCTTCCTTCGCAAGGTGAAACACGCTTCGTTCCCGGCTTAGGCGAACGATATGATTGGCGGTAATTCCGTTGACATGCGCCGGAGTGCCGGTTAGCAATACTTCGTATAAAGGCCTGGACAGACTGGGCAACTCCGACTTCACCCGATAACAGGCCGCTTCGCCTTGCTCGACCAGGTGCTCCATGAAACCTAGACATCTGCGCGCCGTATCGTAACGAAGTCCGTCCAATACGACCACGACCAATTTAGGCGACTGCGGTTGTGTCATCTTCATCACGCCTTTCCCTTTGCTTCTATCCACTGAATGCGGTGCGATTTGAGAGCGGGCAACCATTCCTTGGGGGGCGGGACGTTACTTACGATCGTATCGATCTCTCGAATCGGCGCGAGCTCGACGAACGCTTCCTTATCGAACTTCGAATCGTCCGCAAGCACGATCGTCTGCTCCGCAGCCGCAACCATTCTTCGGGAGAGCATCGTTTCATCCACGTCGTAATCGCTTGTTCCGCGTTGCATGGATATTCCGCCGACCGAGATGAATGCCTTATCTACGCGAAATTGCTCCATAACCCGTTCTCCAAGCGCCCCCGACAAAGACTGCTGTTCCGGATTGAGCTGTCCGCCGATGACGATGATTTTGCCCGAGAAGCGCCCTTCTATTAAGGACTCCATAAGATGGTAGGCAACGGCGATGGAGTTCGTCAGTACGGTGAGGCGCTCCTTATCCGAGATCGCCTTCGCCAGTTCCAATGTCGTCGTTCCGACATCGATAACGACCGTGTCGCCCGACGAGATGAGCTCGGCCGCTTTCGTGCCGATTTGCGCTTTTTCATCGGCTTTTACTTGCTGGCGAAGCAGATACGGCGGCTCGTAGTTCGCCTGTTTCGCCGCTACCGCCCCGCCGTACACGCGTTTCACCTGTCCCTCCTTCTCCAGAAAGACAAGATCCCGCCGGATCGTCTCCTCCGAGACGTCGCACAGTAACGACAAATCGCTTACTTTTACTTGTCCCTCGAGCTTCAGTTGCTCGAGAATAATCCGTTTGCGTTGCTCCGACGATACCGACATCCTTAAGCTCCTTCCTTCTCCAATTGCAGCAACTGGGAAGGATCGAGCGCTAACCGGACCGTACCTCCGTCTTCCGAGCGCTTGGATCGTCCGTCGTTCAGAATATCGATCGTTAACCGTACCCCTTCCGATTGGACGAAATACCGAATAATATTGCCTAGAACGCTCACCGATTCGATCGTCCCCTGCACGATGCGTTTGTCGGCTTGCACGCCTTCGTTAGCCTCCGCGTGAAGCGGCAGCAGCTTCACCGATTCGGGGCGCAGCGCGTAGCTCTCCGAGGAGCCGACTCCTTGGCCGAACAACCTCGCCGCTTCCGCCCCGGTCAGCACGTTATAGCTGCCCATGAACCTGGCAACGAATTCGGTGCGGGGAGTCGAGTACAGAGCCTCCGGCGTACCGTCCTGCACGATGCGCCCCTCGTTCATGATGCAAATCCGATCGGATAACGTGAGCGCCTCTTCCTGGTCATGGGTAACGAAAATCGTCGTCATCTTTAACCGTTGTTGGATTGCGCGGATTTCCATTCTTAAGTTTTTGCGGATCTTCGCGTCAAGCGCGCTAAGCGGCTCGTCGAGCAGCAGCACCTTCGGCTGCACTGCTAACGATCTTGCGAGCGCGACCCGTTGCTGCTGGCCGCCGGACAAATGCTGCGGATACGCATCCCGCTTGTCTTCCAGATCGACGAGCGCAAGCAGCTCCTCGCACCTTCTTGCCCGATCCTTTTTGGCGACCCCTCGCATTTTCAACCCGTATTCCATATTCTCGAAGACGGACAAATTCGGAAATAACGCATACGATTGAAAAACCATCCCCACCTCGCGGCTGCGCGGAGGCAGATTGGCAATATCCTTCTGCCCGAGCACGATCCTCCCGCCGTCCGGCTCGGTCAGACCGGCGATACATCTGAGCAAAGTGCTTTTCCCGCAACCCGAAGGACCTAACAACGTGACGAGCTCTCCTTCTTGTATCGTTAGATCGACATCGTTCAACACGGTAGAAGCTCCGAACGTCTTCCGTATGCCGTGAAGTTCCAAGTAAGACGCATTCATCTCTCTACCTCCCCGTTGATCTTCTTGCCTAACTTCATCAGTATCGTAGACATGATTAGTATGAATAGGAAATAGGAAATCGCGATCGCGCTGGCCAGATGCCCGCTCTCCCCGACGCGCTGATACAAATACACCTGAATCGTCTGAATATGTCCGCCGACCAGCATGTTCGTCAGCACGAACTCCCCGAACAGTACGGAGAAGCTTAGCAACGTCGAGATGATAACCCCCGGCCAAATATTCGGTAAAATCACCGTCAGGAAAGCCCTCATGCGAGACGCCCCGAGCAGCTCCGCGGCATTCAGCAGTTCAACCGCCGAGACGGTAAGCAAGCTGTTGCGGATTCCTTGGTACATATAAGGAAGCACGACGACAAAGTAAGCCCCGATTAATAGATAAGCGGTACCGGCAATATTGATCGGTCCGTTGGAATAAGTGCGAATGAGACCGACCGCGGCCACTACGCCGGGAACGGCATACGGCAGCACGACCAACCCTTTCATGAACGACTCCCACTTCGGCAAGTACACCGTTATGACGAACACGGCGGGCAGCATCACCGCAAGGCTCAGCGCGACGCTGATAAGACAGAGATAGAGGGAAGTCCATAACGCCTCGAGAAACCGGACGTCCTTGAACATCTCCCGCACCCATTCCAGCGTCCAGCTCTCGGGGAGAACCGTCGTCTGCCACTCCTTGGCGAACCCGTACAAAAAAGTCGCGAGCAGCGGCAGCAGCAAGTAAATCATGAGAAGCAGCATTAGCGAACGGTGAGTCCAGTTCGACCTGGATTTGATCATGGAGCCACGCCCCCTTTAGCGGCATCCCCTTGCCGCTGTCCGCGGGACCGGAATCGCTTGAGGTTCGGATTCGACGCATACGAAGCGGTGAATCTTTGAGACTGCTTAGACATTCTATGATTCAGGAAAACCGCCAACAACGTCGATAACGCGAGCAGCACGGCTAGCGCGCTGCCAAGCTCGGGTTGGTTCACGACATCTCCCGCCACCAAGGAGCCAATCCGTATCGCCAGCAAATTGTAATTGCCCCCGACGAGAGCGTAAGCCGTTGCATAGGCTCCCATCGCATTCGCGAATAGAATGCCGATCGTTCCGAAGATTGCCGGAGTCAGCATAGGCAAGCCGACGGTTCTCCAGAACTGCCATCTGCTTGCGCCCAACATGGAAGCCGCTTCCCTCCATTGATCCCGGATGCCGTAGAAGGAAGGATACAACAGCAGCAAAGCGAGCGGCACTTGAAAATACACGTACACGAGCACTAGCCCCGTCCAGCTGTACAAGTCGAAACCGGCGAAAACATCCCAGCCCCACTGCTTGAACAGAAGCGTAAACACCCCGTTGTTGCCCAGCAAAATAATATAAGCGAAAGCGAGCGGAACGCCGGCGAAATTGGAGGTCATGTTGGAAAGCATGAGCAATCTGTCCCTGATCTTAGGCGTAAACCGGGTAATCGAATACGCGCATAGAAGACCCGCGACAATTCCGATCAAGCTGGAATACACAGAGATAAGCAAACTGTTCTTGATCGCTTGAAGGTAATAAGCGCTGTGAAAGATTTTATCGTAATGGCCGAACGTAAACCCGGCGGCGCCCGACTTGCTGACGCTCCCCGCGAGCATAGACAGGAGCGGCGCGAATTGGAATGCCAGCACCATAAGCGCAAAGGGAACCAATCCGAGCAGCATCCAACGGTTTCTAGCCTTCATGCCGTCCACTCTCCTATGGCGGTATACAAACGGGCGCCCTCGCCACGCGGACGAAGGCGCTCCATAGCTGCTATTGTTGCGTCGTCTTGCGTTGATCGGCTAGTTGATATGAACGAGAACGCGCTCCTGCCATTGCTCCGGAATGCTCTTCGCCGTTTCTTCCCATACCTTGTAATCGCCGACCGGCTTCGCGTTCGCGTAATCTTCCTTCGGCAGCAGCTTCGCCGCCACGTCGTCCGGAAGCTTCACGCTGTCCCGGATCGGTCTCGCGTAACCTTTGGCGAGATTGATCTGCCCCGCGTCGCTAAGAATGTATTCCCGCGTCAGCTTAGCCGCGTTAGGGTGCGGAGCGTATTTGTTAATGATAGTGGCGTATCCGCTGACGACGCTGCCCTCTTTCGGAATCGTTACCGCATACTGATCCTTGCCGAGTTGGTCGCTATAGTTAAGGGCATTGAAGTCCCACAGCAAAGTGACTTCCACTTCGCCCTTCTCGATATTGGCGAGCGAGGCTTCAACGTTGGCGATCCGGCCGTTCTTCGCCAGATCCTCGAAGAACGCAAGGCCCGGCTCGATGTTCGACTCGTCTCCGCCGAACGCGATCGAGGCGGCAAGCACGGCCATTTGCGCCTGAGCCGCTTTCGTTACGTCTCCCGTCACGATTTTGTAGTTGCCGTTCTTCAGGTCTTCCCAGCTTTGCGGCGGGTTGGCCACGAGTTTCTTATTCGTTAGGAAAGCGATCGTCCCTTGATAGCCGATCAGCCAATGTCCGTCTTTGTCTTTCGCCCAATCGGGAATTTCGTCCCAGTAAGAAGTTTTGTACGGTTGAGTGACGCCTTTGGCAATGGCTACCGAGCCGAACGCGATCCCGACATCGCCGATATCCGCCGTCGGCTTATCCTTCTCCGCCTCGAACTTGGCAATCTCCTCCGCGCTCGACATATCGGTGTCGGTGTGGGACAGCCCGTACTTGGACTGAATATCTTCCCAAGTCCCTTTCCAGTTCGCCCATGAATCCGGCATGCCGACGCTGACGACGGATCCTTCTTCCTTCGCCTTCGCTTCGATCTCGGTCAAGGATAATTCCTCGGCTCCCGAGCTATTCGCGTTATTATTGTTTCCGCCTCCGCAAGCAGCTAGCAGCACGACAAGTAAGGTAAGGATCAGCCCGAAGGCAAGCTCTTTCTTCAACCGATTTTTCATGATTCCCTTTTCCTCCCATGTGGTTTTTTGTGGGGTGTCTCTTTAGTCTTGTTGTATTCTACCCTTCACCACTATAGAACCGTTCTATTTCCGTGGGATTAAGCCGGATGATAGAGTTTGTTAAAAAGAAACGGAGCTTCGGCAGAAGCGTTCGTGGAGATTTGATAGATCCCGCATTTAACGTTATAGGATCACCTTATTGCGCGAGCGAGGGGGTCTATCGTTGAAATAGAGTTATGCCATAACCCTGATTGTGGGTTGTGGCCTGTTTGGGGCGGAGAGTTGGATCGATAGCGTTGTCGCATCGTCTTATTAGACCAGCAAGCTGTGATTCGGTGAAAATAAGACTCTCGCATAACGCTATCGTCTAAGGAGCAGATGGCGGGAATCATGGCTCAATCCATAAAAAAAGAAGAGCGCATGAACGGCGCTCTCCTCTTGACTCTAATAACTATGGTAAATTTCCTTAATTACGAATTGTTCTCCCGTGCTGCGGAAAACGACCGTGAAGCTTGGCGTGCTTTCGTCCGTGTAACCTTCGACGGCGAGATTAAACGTGAATGCGAAGTCGGTCGCGCTCGGCTTGAAATACCTTACGGTCACGTCCCCCATCGTAGTAGCCTTTATGCGCTTATTCGACACGATTCCGCAACTATACCCTATCCAATAGGGAAAATATACCACTCAACGCAAACTCCCCTACTTCCGCCCGTAATCCGCTTTAATCTCGCCCCATTGCTTCGTTTGCCATTTGAGCACCTTGTTCGAATACTTATTCGTCTTCAGCCAGCGAACCGCGCGGTCGACCAAATCCCAGATTTCCGCGGTCGATTCGTCTCTGACGAGGGTGGATGATACTTCCTTCTGCTTCACCCACTTCAGGGCGTTAACCGAGTCGCTGTAGATCGTTTTGTCGCTTCCTATTTTCTGCAAATAAGCCAGTCCGTGAACGATCGCCAGAAATTCCCCTAGGTTATTCGTCCCCTTCTTGATCGGTCCCACGGAGAAAATAACTTCGCCAGTCCGCGTATCCACGCCTTTATATTCGACCGGTCCCGGATTTCCGCTAGTCCCTACGTCGACGGAGATGCTGTTATAGTCGATTTCCTCCGACGTCTCGATGCCCGTCGCCTTCGGCTTGAAGCTCCCCCCGGAGCTAGCCGTCTTCCCGCTTCCCCAGTGCTTCTTCCAGCCTTCCTTGTAAGCCAGCTCGGCTGCGGCTTTCGACTCGTACGACTTAAACTTCGCTTCGTCGAACTTGTTGATCTGTTCCTGGCAATCCGCCCAACTCGCGTAAACCCCGGGTTTCCTGCCGACCCATACTACGTAATGTTTTTGTTTGGACATCTATTTCGTACCTCTTTCGTTAGGAAGACTAAATCCGTACTTCTCGAAAACGGACAATGCCTCGGCGGTCTGCAAAAAATCGTAGAACCGTTCGGCCTCCTCCATATGGGCGCTCCCTCGAACGATTCCGATAGGATATTCGATCGCCTGATGGCTGCCGGGATCGACGACGGAAGCAACCTTTACCTTATTCGAGGTCAAGGCGTCGGTTTTGTACGCGAACCCGGCATCGGCATTGCCGGTTTCCACGTATGTTAACACTTGGCGCACGTCTTTCGCATAGACGAACGGGGTTTCAACTGGTCCCATAAGCCGTAATGCTCCAACGCTTCTTTCGCGTAGCCGCCGGCGGGAACGGTAGTCGGTTCCCCGATCGCCAGCTTCACGAACCCCGGTTCTATTAGATCGGATACGGCACTTACCCGGGTATCGCTATCCGCCGGTACGATAACGACGAGCTCATTCCGCAGCAATCCGGTATGCCTCTCCTTCTCGACCAAGCTTTTATCCACCAAAGCGGCCATCTGCTTCTTGCCTGCCGATAGGAAGAGATCCGCGGGGGCGCCTTGCTCGATTTGCCGTTGCAGAGTACCCGATGAACCGAAATTATAACGCAGCGTAATATCATCGTTCTTTTGCTCGTACAACGCCTGAATTTCTTTCAGGCTGTCCGTCAAGCTGGCCGCAGCCGACACGAGCAGCTCCGTTCTCGCCGAAGACCCCGGCACGGACTCGCCATTCCCGCACCCCGCAACTACAAACACGCAGCCTATTGCCAATGCCGCTATTCTTTTTTTCCGCACGCGCTCATCCCCTAATGCACCTGAACATGAATCTTAAACTCCTCTATTAGTAAAGCAATAATAACTCCGACAAACAAGTATCCTCGTATTTCGTACCCGGATAAGTATCCCGTATCGTTAACTTGATCGTCTTCACTTCGCCCTCGTAATAAGCCAATTGATCGGACAACGAATACAGGTTCCCGTCCGCGACCGCTTTGGCGTCGTACGGCTTATCCTCCAAATACTTCGTGTCGCTTACCCACTGGTAATCCTCATTGGCGGAATACCTGATTAAGCTCTCTACGAGTATCTCCTTCGCCCGGGCATTGTTGCCGTAGGTTTCCTTGCTTTTCATGTACCCGTTCATGACCCTTAGCTCCGCCAAAGAAGTGTTCTTCTTTAATTCGATCGTAACCGTCTCTCCGATTCCCTGCCCCTTGGAGCCTTCGGCCCATGTCGTCGATAAGCTTCCGTCGAGCAATCGACTCGCTCCGTAACGGCTCCCTAGCTCGGATGAAGCTTTAATGCCCGAAACGAGCTTCGGGGATATGCGGGAAGAGGCGATCTGCTTGGATTTTAGATAGTCCTCGTATTCGTACTTAAACTTTAGATCCCCGAGAGATTTCAGGTCGGCCTGTTTAAGCTCGACTTTGAAAATCCCTTCCGGCGAAGCCTGTCCATACGGCAGCGTGAGTTTGCGAAGAGAACCGCCTTTCTTGACGATGTCCCGATAATCGAACGTGATATTCAGCTTGTCCACCTTGCCGTTCCCCCAGTACCCCGCGGGCGCAAGATCGTAGTTGAATTCCCGTTCCCCTACCCGATCGATCAAGCTATAAGGGTTCATCCAATCCACATAACCTGCATTGACGGTATAACCGACTTTAATAATCTTCGTTTCGTTTTTGGCAAAGGAAATGGCCGTTCGGTATACCCTGCTAGCCTTTTGAACGATATAGGTATCGTCTATGATTCGGTTGACCGGCATCTTGATCAATTCGTCCGTCACTTTGAGCGGTTGGCTGCCGTCCACGATCCGGAAATCGCTCGCCTTGAAGTCGCAATTCGGAGCGCAGCCATACTCCTGTTCGTAATAATCCACGGGAAAGGCAAAGCGCACCTTGTCCGCTTTACCGCGATTCGCCAGCGTATAGGCAACGTTGATCCGAACCCGGTCTCCGACGATGACGAACGACAGATCCTCCCGCTTAAGCGTAACGTTCTTCTTCTGAATAAAATGAATGCCGCCCCCGGTAACGTAGGGCACGGTGTCCGCCGGACCGCCATTGGCAGACGCATTTCCTCCGAGCGACGAGACAGCAACTATAGTTATTAATAAAAAGATAACGATTGGCTTCCTTAACTTGCTTAACCCGCCGAAAATACCGACCATGCGCACAGCCTCCACTTTTATGCGAACCCGTTCCTTTCAATCTATCATATTACATTACTTCCCAATAAAATAGAGGACGCGAGAGCCCGTCCAACGGCAAAAGGACACCCTTTAAGGGTGCCCTTGGCAGGCTTGTACGTAGAGAGCTATCGGAATAACGGCACGCCGTGCCGCTATTCGATAACCGGAGCCCGATCTCCTCCCGTTAACGGCACGCCGTGCCGCTATTCGATCACCGGGGACCGATTCGCTCCGGATAACGGCACGCCGTGCCGCTATTCGATCACCGGGGACCGATTCGCTCCGGTTAACGGCACGCCGTGCCGCTATATCGCGCATGTATCTCCCGGACTAGATCCGGCAAGCGATGCCTCTACCTTACTTCAGAATATCCTCAATACGCGCCAATTCCTCGCTGGAGAAGTTCAGCTGACGCAACGCGCCGACCGCATCCTCGATCTGGCTGACTTTGCTCGCCCCGATCAAGGCCGACGTCACTCGGCCCCGCGCAGCACCCAAGCAAGCGCCATCTGGGACAGCTTCTGTCCTCTTTCCGCAGCCAGCTCGTTCAGCAATCGGACTTTGCCCAGCGTCTGCTCGGTCAATTCCTCCGGCCTCAGGAACGCGCTCGGGCCTGCAGCCCTCGAATCCGGCGCGATCCCGTTCAAGTAACGATCGGTAAGAATTCCTTTGTGCAAAGGCGAGAAAGCGATCGAACCGATGCCCTCTTCTTCCAGCACGTCGAGCAGCCCGGCTTCCGGTCCGCGCGTTAACATCGAATACTGAGGTTGGTGGATCAAACATGGCGTCCCGAGAGACTTAAGAATCCGCGAGGCTTCTTTCGTCTGCTCCGGCGAATAGTTGGACAGCCCCACATATAGCGCCTTTCCTTGGCGAACGATCAAATCTAGAGCCGCCATCGTTTCTTCCAGAGGCGTATCCGGGTCGGGGCGATGATGATAGAAGATGTCGACATAATCCAGCCCTAACCGTTTCAAGCTCTGGTCGAGACTGGAGACGAGGCTTTTTTTCGAGCCCCATTCTCCGTACGGGCCGGGCCACATGTAATAACCCGCCTTGGTGGAGATGATCATCTCGTCGCGGTAAGCCGCGAAATCCGCCTTCAGAATGCCGCCGAACGCCGTTTCGGCCGAGCCTGGAGGGGGACCGTAGTTGTTCGCCAAGTCAAAATGGGTGATCCCAAGATCGAATGCCCGTCTGACCATCTCCCTTCCCTTCTCGAACGAATCGATCCCTCCGAAGTTGTGCCACAAGCCGAGCGATATCGCCGGCAGCTTCAAGCCGCTTTTGCCGCTGCGGCGATATGTCATCATGTCGTATCGTTGCGGACTAGCTGAGTATGTCATCCAAACTCCTCCTAAGGATCAATATACTTAGAAGTGTATAAGAAAGGAGGAGCCGAGCCTATGTCACGGAGGGTGATAAATATGGGCTAATGTCCGATTTCTCGATTTACTTGAATTGCGTAGGGGGCACCCCTTTTACCCGTTTGAACATCTTTGAAAATTGCAGCGCGTCCGGATAACCGACGGACCTGGCCACCTCTCCGACCGTATATTTCCCTTTGCACAGCAATTCGCTCGCTTTATCCATTCGATATTGAAGTAAATACCGCTGCGGGGGAACGCCAAGCGCCTGTTTGAAAATAACGGATAAATATTTGCGATCAAGCCCCAAATCCGCCGCCATCTGCCGTACCGAAATATTTTCCCCGTAATGGGAATGAATGCATTCCATGCTTTGGTGGACGTACGCATCTTGTTTGCCCAAGCGATAACTTTGTCTTGCCTCCAAGGGAATAACGCCGACGATGGCCGACATCAATTCGTACATCGCCGCTTGCAACCGAAGTCCTCCGCCTTCCGCGTCGGACAACATTTCGGTCAGCTTTTCATATAAGCCGGGCATAAGCTGCATATCCATCGGGAACACGGGCATGTCCGGGGATAGCCCCGTCCGGGCAAGAATCGGCAGCACCTGAGCGCCGTAGAATCCGACCCATGAATACACCCAAGGCTCTTCCTTATCCGCTTCGTAATAAGTCAAATGGTGGGGATAAATCAAGAAGGCTTGCCCGGCCGACAGTGAATATTCCCGCTCTCCGACTCGAACGAAGCCTTTGCCTTGATGGATAAAATGGATTTTGTAAACCTCTTTGATCCCGGGACCGACGGTATGCCCCGGCACGCACTTCTCTTTGCCCCAGCACTGGAGATAGAGGTCGGGATCGTCTCTAAACGGACGATCCGGATTGTACTTGTAGATAGGAGTTCCGATTAGCATGCGGTAACGATTATCGGTTTATTGTTCGTAATAATGACCGTATGCTCGTATTGCGCGACGCGGCTGCGGTCCGGAACCGTCAAAGTCCATCCGTCCGACTGCTCGTCGACGTAGGTTGCTCCCGTCGACAGGAACGGCTCGATCGTAATAACCTGACCGGCTCGCAGCACCCTGCGATCCCGAGGTTCGTAATAAGGGAGAATTTCGGTCGGTTCCTCGTGAAGCCCTTTGCCGACTCCGTGGCTGCACAAGTTTTCGACGATGCGGTATCCGTGTTTTTAGCTTCTTGCTGCATGATTTTGCCGACTTGATTCAGCTTTACTCCGGCCTTCAAGCTGTTGATGACTTTCATCATCGTCGCGTGGGTCGTCTGGCACAAACGATCCACCTCGCTCGTTACGGGAGGAATCTGGAACGATTGCCCGGCATCGGCGTAATAGCCGTTAAGCTCCGCGGACACGTCGACGTTAATGAGATCGCCCCCTTGCAGCACGCGGTTTCCCGGAATGCCGTGGGCTACCTCCTCATTGATGCTAATGCAAGTATAGCCCGGGAAATCAACGTCTTTCATCGGAGCGGACGTAGCCCCGTGCAGGGAGAGCATCTGCTGGCCGATCTGGTCCAGTTCCTTGGTCGTCATCCCCGGCTCGGCGCGTCTTTTCATTTCCTCGATCGTTAATGCCACTATTCGTCCGATCTTCATTAACTGTTCGATATCTTCCTGTGATTGTATCGTCATTGAAACAGCCTCCTGTAGCCATCGATAATGCGGTTAATTCGATTAATGATTAACTTCGTATATTAAATACCTTACAGTTTTCTTCCAACCACTTCAAGCTCGGATCGCCTAAGGAAGCTATAAAACGCGAAAAACCGACCCTCGGGTCGGCTTCTCATTAGCTTGTCCGTTACAGCAAATACCTCAAATAAATATAAACGCTGGAAATGACGATGGATAAAATCATCAAAGGGAAACCGTATTTCAGAAATTTAACGAACGTAATCGGGTAACCTTCCTTGGC
Organism: Cohnella cholangitidis; assembly: GCF_014107495.1. Lineage (GTDB taxonomy): Bacteria > Bacillota > Bacilli > Paenibacillales > Paenibacillaceae > Cohnella > Cohnella cholangitidis. The sequence goes on along the minus strand of NZ_CP041969.1, from coordinate 3,774,419 downwards.
CGCCAACCCGGCCGTGATCAGATTCGCGCTCGCTCCGATCAACGTCCCGTTGCCGCCTAGGCAAGCGCCAAGAGCCAAGCTCCACCATAACGGCTCAAGGTTGCTTACTCCCATGTTGCCCATCTCTTGTATAAGCGGGATCATCGTCGCCACGAACGGAATGTTGTCCATGAAGGCTGACGCTATGGCGCTCATCCACAGAATGAGCATGGCGGACGCGGCGACGTTCCCGCCCGTTAAGTCGATCGCCTGCACGGCGAGATCGCGGACGATCCCGGTATCAACAAGCGCGCCGACTAACGTGAACAAGCCGATAAAGAAGAAGATCGTCGTCCATTCCACGCGCGTGAAAGCCTCTTCCATCGCATGCTCTCCCGCGAGCAAAAGCAGTAGGAACGCGCCGGCAAGCGCCACTACGGACGATTCCAAGTGCAACGCTTGATGCAGGAAGAATCCCGCGATCGTAAGCCCGAGAATGATCAGGCATCGGGTCAGCATCGGCCGATCGGTGATGAGCTTGCTCTCGTCCATCTCCATGATTCCCCGTTTGTACTCCTCGGACGTCTTCAGCTTTTTGCGGAAGAGCAGCACGAACAACGGAAGATGAACCGCCATGATGATAATGGCGATCGGAGCCAGGTTGTCTATAAACGCCATGAAGGTAAGCTCTTTGACCGCGCTGCCGATCATGATGTTCGGCGGATCGCCGATCAAGGTAGCCGTGCCACCGATATTGGAAGCCAGAATCTGCGAAAACAAAAAGGGAAACGGATGTACCTTCAACTGTCTCGTTATGCTGAACGTGACCGGAACGATAAGCAACACCGTCGTGACGTTATCCAGGAACGCCGAAGCTACCGCCGTGACGACGGACAACGCGATAAGGATTTTAACCGGTTCGCCCTTCGCCCTCTTCGCGGCCACGACCGCGATATAACTGAATAACCCCGTCTTGGCCGTCACGCTCACGATAATCATCATCCCGATCAGCAAGCCAAGCGTATTGAAATCGATATGATGTACGATTGCCGAATCTACGCTTACGATGCCTAACGCAACGACTAGAAGCCCGCCTAACATGGCTACGATCGTTCTATGAATTTTTTCCGCGATAATCATCGCGTAAGTGATCAGAAAGATAGCAAGCGCAAGGATCGCTTGGTGTTCCATAGGGCCTCCTTAGAAGTTCCAGTTTCTTCTCGGTTTGTAAGCGGCGCCTTCAATAAATTCCCGTTCGGTTTCATGCGGTAACCCCGTCATCTCGATACCGGCGGATTGCGAGACGACCAACATTTTGCAAGCCATCTCGAGCGTCTGAAGCGCCATTCTGGCTTCCCGGATCGAAGTATCGTATACGAGAACCCCATGATTCTCGAGCAATAGGATGTTGGCCGACTTCGCTTTCGCCCGAACTCCTTCTCCCAGTTCTTCGCTGCCCGGATGGAAGTAAGGCACCCGCTCTACTTTCTCCAAGTAGTACATCGTTTCTATGAACCAATTGGTCGGAATATCGATTTTAGAAGCAGCTACTAACGTACTATAGAAAGGAGAAGCATGCAAGACCGCATTGATCTCGGGACGTTGTTCGTAGACGGCGCGGTGCATGGGCGTTTCTTTGGAAGCCTTTCGGCCTTCCGTGCCATAGGAGTTGCCCGCAAGATCGCACTCGATCAGATCCGCATCGTCCAATTCGCCAAGGAAAGTTCCGCTGGCCGTGATCAAATAACGATCCTCGGACGTTCTTGCGCTGATGTTGCCCGAATTCCCCCACGCGATCCCGTATTCCATCATATACTTTCCGGTTTGTTGCAGCTCTTTTCTAACTTTGTCGATATTTTTCATAATGGATTATTCCTCCCCAGGCAGCTCGGCAATGGAAATGTTTGAAAAATGGGAATGGCCGCTTAGCGGCCATCCAAGAAACGCTTATGATTTATCTCCGGCTATCGGTTATCCCAACCAATTGGGAATGAGCATTGAGATCTGCGGCACATAAGTGATCAACAACAATGTCAGCAAGAGAACGATATAGAACGGCACCATGCCTCTTGTGATCTGCAGAAGATTGATCTTTGCCAGTTGAGCCGATATGAACAAGTTGATCCCCAGCGGCGGCGTACACATCCCGAGCGCCAAGTTGACGATCATGATGATACCGAAATGAACCGGATCGATACCGAGCGTTACGGCTACAGGTACTAGTAACGGCGCAAGAATAATAATCGAAGCATTAGTTTCCATGAACATGCCGACTACCAATAAGAATACATTGACCAGCAGCAAGAAGACGTAAGGATTATCGGAAATGCTAATGAAGAACTGCGCAACATCCTGCGGGATACCTTCGCGCGTAAGAATCCACCCGAACAAACCCGCGCTTGCCAGAATGAACATAATCGCCGAAGTCGTGACGACGGACTGGGTAAGAATATTCATAAGCTTCGGCAGTTTGATTTCCCGATAAATGACCACGCCGACAATGAAAGCATACGCCACGGCGACTCCGGCCGCTTCCGTAGGCGTGAAGAACCCTCCGTAAATCCCTCCAAGGATAATAACCGGCATCAGCAAGGCGAAGAAAGAATCCTTGAATGCTTTCCACAATTCCTTACCGGACTTTCTCGTTTCTTTCGCGTACCCGCGTTTCTTGGCGATAATCAAAACGGTAACGATCAAAGACAACCCGATCAATAAACCGGGGATGAAACCGGCCATGAACAATGAACCGATGGAAGTCTCCGTCGATATACCGTAAAGAATCAACGGAATACTTGGCGGAATAATAACGCCGAGCTCGCCCGATACGGATTGAACTGCCCCGGTGAAGTTTTTATGATACCCCCGGGCAATCATAGCGGGAATCAATATGCTTCCTAAGGCCGCTGTAGTCGCTGCGCTCGACCCCGAGATCGCGGCGAAGAACATGGACGTCACAACGGTTACGATCGCCAGCCCCCCCGAAAAATGTCCCGTTAGAGCATTCGCGAATGCGACAAGCCTTCTGGAAATCCCGCCGTATTCCATCAATACTCCGGCAAGAACGAAGAAAGGGATCGACATAATCGGGAACGAGTCGATAGAAGTGAACGAACGTTGCACAAGCACGGTAAGCGGCGTGCCGCCATCCCACCATATCGCAACAGCAGCGGCGAGACCCATCGATATGGCAATCGGAACGCCGAGAGCGAAGAACAGAATAAGGAAAGCAAATAGAATAATGCCCATTAGATTTGCCCCCCCGCTTTCAACGCTTCCGATACTTCCGATGTATCGATATCCTCATGCGTCATGAAATCGATAATGTTTGCAATACTGTTAATTATCATCAACGTAGCGCCGATCGGAATCGCCATGTACGGAATATCCATTTTGATGCCTAGGCCCGCCGACGTTTGCCGGCTTACGATTTCAAGCATATCCAGTCCTTTGAAGAGCAACACAACGAAAAACACGATGGAAATCAATGAAACCAGTATTCTTAGAACCTTACGAACTTTAGGTTTGACGCTTTCGGTAATGATCTCGATGGCGATCATTTTGTGGTTTCTAAGCGCGAGAGAGGCACCCAGGAATACCGTATAAACCATTAAATAACGCGCCGCTTCCTCGGACCAAGTGAGCGGATAATCAATTACGAATCTGCAAAGGACTTGCATAATGATAATGATGGACATAGCGCCGAGCATCAAGCCGACGACGATCCCCACTATTTTATTCAAGCCGTCTATTGCTTTCATAGTAGCCTTCATTGAGGTTATCCTCCTGTTGTAGGACTCGTACATGCCCATAATTAGGCAGAGCAAAGGAAGCCGGTGTCCGCACGCGGGTTACCTGCACCCCTCGACACCGGCTCCTCTGTATAGGTTTGCCTATTTTGTATTTACGATGCTGTCATACAGCTCTTGGCCGTATTTGCTCGCGAATTCCGCATGAACCGTTTTGGCTTTCTCCATGAACGGAGCCGTATCCGGTTCCACGACTTCCATCCCGCCTTTTTTCAATTGTTCCAACAGCTCTGCATCTTGCTTCGCAACCAATTCGTTCTCGAATGTCGTTGCTTCTTTGGCCGCTTCTTCGACCGCTTGCTGTTGTTCTTTCGTCAGCTTCTGATAAGTGATATCGCTCATCGTCAATTGTACGTAGCCATACACATGGTTGGTCATCATCAAATACTTCTGAACCTCTTGGATTTTGTTGCTCGCCATGAAAGCGATCGGGTTCTCTTGTCCATCGATAACTCCCGTTTGCAGGGAGGAGTATACTTCGCCGAATGCCATCGGAGTCGGGGATGCGCCCATCGCTTTCCATGCCGCGATAGATGCCGGAATTTCCGGAACGCGTACCTTCAAGCCCTTCAGGTCTTCTACTTTCTCGATTTTACGGCTAGCCGTCAGCTCGCGGGGACCGCGAACCCAGAATTGCAAACCGCGAATTTGCGCGTTGTCGAGCAGGTCTTGTTTCAGCTTTTCTCCGACTTCCCCGTAGAGCACTTTCTGCAAGTGGTCGTTGTCGCGGAACAAGTACGGAAGCTCCAAAATGGAATACGGCTCGTAGAAGTTGGACAATACGCCGGCCACGAGCGCGAAATCAACGGAACCGAGCTGCATGCCTTCGATCAAATCGCGGTCGTTGCCCAGCGTGGAGCTCGGATAAATTTCGACTTCGACGCTGCCGTTCGACTTTTCTTTTACCAGTCTGGCGAATTCCAAGGCGCCTTTGTGCCACGCATCGGATTCGCCTGTAATATGTCCTAATCTGAGTTTAACTACTTTACCCGAACTTCCTGCATTGGAAGATCCTGCGTTAGCGGACGGGCTTGCGTTGCTTCCTTCGTTTTTTCCGCAAGCTACAGCGCTTACAAATAACAGAATGATCATCATGGTTACGGCAATAGACTTCTTAAACATTCGTGTCTGCCCCCTAGTTGTGTTATATGATTGCTTAAGGATTGTCCGGCTTCACCGCGCCTCGGCGTGAAGCCGAACAGGCCTGCGTTGACTTAGTTATCGAACGTAACGAGTACTTTAAGCGATTGATCTTCCTTCTTGTCGACTAAGCGGAATCCTTCCGCCGCTTGCTCAGGCGAAAGCCTGTGGCTGACGATGGCCTCAAGGTTGACGGCTCCGGCGGCGATCATGTCGATCGCGGTAATCGTATCTTCGCGGGTATACGTCATGCAGCCCACGATTTCTTTTTCTTGGTTTTGCAAATTGTGAATGTTGAACGTTTGGTCGCCATGGAACATAGCGATGGTAACTACCCGCCCGCCTTTGCGTAGCAGAGCAAGCGATTGATCTACGATGCCGGGAACTCCGGCCGCGATCAGAACCTTATCGAAAGTTCCGCCGACGATAGCCTTCGCGTCCTGCATCCAATCCTTTTTGTTCATAATGTTCAAAGTATGGGTTGCTCCCATGTTCATTGCGCTTTCCAAAGCGTAATCCATCACGTCGGTTACGAGAAGCGTCGTTGCCCCCGCCGCCTTGGCCGCCGCCATAGCAAGCAATCCGATCGGGCCGGCGCCCAGGATCGCAACCTTGTCCCCGACTCCGATGCCCGCTTTGCGAACCGCGTGAACGCCTACCGCGAACGGCTCGACCAGCGCGCCTTGCTCGTAATCCATTCCGTCCGGCAGCTTGAATACCGTCTGCTCGGGAGCGGCGAAATACTCCGCCATCGCTCCGTACCAAGCTCCGATTCCGGGAGCTCCCCGGTTCTCGCAATAATTAACGTTTCCGGTCAAACAGTATTCGCATGTGCCGCATCCGGTTTGCGGTTCAACGGTTACCCGGTCGCCCGCTTGAAATTTCGTAACGGCGGATCCGACTTGGACGACTTCCCCCGACAATTCGTGGCCGATAATGACCGGCGGTTTACGGAATGGATGAAGCCCCTTATAGGTGTGAATATCGGAGCCGCAGATGCCTGCCGCTTTCACCTTGATCAACACTTCGTTGTTGCCCGGCTCGGGCATGTCCACTTCCTTGACGACAACCTCATAAGCATCTTGCACGAATACGGCTTTCATGGTTAATCTCTCCATTCTGTCTGGTCATGCTGCGTTCGGTTTTCCTTGTTCTCTCTATATAAACAGCTTGCTCTTGGAATGTTGCAGATGGTCGCGCATCTTGCCGACGCATTCTTCGTTGCCTTGCTTCAACAGTTCGTAAATGCCTACATGATCCTGCCAGAACCCGACCATCCTATGAGGGTCTTTGCGCAAATGGCGCAGCGTAATTCTGAGCAGATGATCCTGGTAGTTCAATAGCACGCGGTAAATTTCCTGATTGCCCGTAAAGCGGCAGATCAGCAAATGGAATTCATGGTCGGCTTTACCGAATGCCTTCACGTCGAGACGTTGGACGATCTCTTCGGTCGCCTTGAGATTAGCCAGCAACAACTCGCTCTGTTCCTCGTTCAATTTGCCGAGAATGGCTTGAATGTTGAAAGTTTCAAGCGCCGTCCTAAGATCGTAAATGTCGATGATACGGTTGATAGCCAGATCGTTAATGATGATGCCTTGTTTGGAGGACACGGTTACGAAACCTTCAGCTTCTAAGCGGGTTAGAGCAGATTTAATAGGAGTTTTGCTCATCTCCAGCAATTCAATCAATTCGCGCTCGGATAAGAACCGGCCCGGTTCGAATCTTTCGTCAAGAATGCGTTCCTTGATCTGATCGTAGGCTATATCCTTCAACAACATGGCAGCTCCTGGATTTTTGGAATCCTCCATCGCTTGCGGTCCCCTCTCGTCTATCTCGTCTTTACCCTTCATTCTAAGGCGGCATCCCTTACTTTGGCAAAATAATCCGGGCTGCCGAACTGGCCGCCTTTCAGGGCAAGCTCGATCCCGTCCATTCGGGCGTCCTGCGCATAGACTATGCATAGCGGCGCCCCGGGCGAGATAGGCAAAAGCATTTCCATTCCGTAGATCCCCATCTCGCTCGTCACGAATCCGGAAGTGTCTCCGCCGGCGATGACGACTCTGCGCAAACCGGACTGCTGCATGATGTGTTTGGTCCATCGTCCCAGTTGCCGTCCGATATGCTCCCCGGCTTGGGAAGGAAGGATTCCTTGGTCGGCAATCCGCTTACGGGTGTCGGCAATCGATTCATCTTCCGGTCCGAGTGCCGTATAGAGCACGACGCTCTCGCCGGCGTCCAGCAGGCGTATCGCTTGTTCCAGCATGTCCTGCGGCAGATTATCCCCGTCGGCAAGGGATTCGGGCGATATTCGAATACCATGGAATCCTTGTTCGATAGCGGTTTCAATCTGACGCTGACTTACCGGGGAAGCGCTGCCGGAAACGGCCAGAATCCGTTGAGCCGGTACTACCGATGCGACGATTGGACTTAAGTCTCCGGAAGGAGCTATCCCGGCCTTCTGCCAATAGGCCGTCAGAGCATACTCCACGCCGGATGAACCGACCACGAACCTTTCTCCTGCTGCCGCGGCTTCCCAGACGAGGCCGCCGCTCAGCGTTAACCTATCCTCATCCAGCACATCGAATAGCAGAACCGACGGCTTTCCTTCCAGCTTCTCGCGGAACCGCTCGCTTACTTGTTCAGGCTCGCCTTCCAGTTCGAGAATATTCATCAAGCCGATCTCCTCGTCGAGCTGTTGTCCAAGGTGAAGGCGAAGATCGGCTTCGTGCATCGGCGTAACCGGATGGCGAGACATGACGGGATGGCGATCCAAGCGGTATATTTCGCCGTTCATCCGGGCAAAATGCTGGCCGAACAGCGTATATCTCCCGAGCGCCGGCGCACCTACGAGCAATGGAACGGTTTGCTGGTCCGGGAAAAATTCCCGGGACGTCCGAATCGCTGCTCCGATGCTCCCCACCTCCGGCGCGGAGTCGAACGTGGAACACGTTTTATAATGAACGACCGGCGCGTCGAGACGGGACAGACGCGACATGATCGGCGTAATTTCCAGAGCCATGTCCGCGGGCGATTTCGCCCTGCTCGTCCCCGCGACGCCTATGCACCGAATGCCCTCGAACCGTCTAAGCATGTCCGGCGTCGGCGCTTCTAGGAACAGTACCGTACGGTATCCGCTTCGGGCCAGCGCTTCCATGGCATCGGTTGATCCCGTAAAATCATCGCCGTAGAACGCGAGCAGAAGTTGATTTTGATTCATGGTGATCTTACCTCCAAGCTATTGCTACTTGCCTCCGAATGCGCTTATCGCTCCTTGGAGCTCCGGATGGGATTCGGCATACTTATCCAGTTCAATCTCTTGTACCGCGGCTTCCCATCCTAGCTGCATGCTGCGAACGCCTTCGGCTATCCCGCCGGGATGCGCTAATATCCCCCCGCCGGCTAAATGAATCACATCAAGAGTACGAATCGCGCGATAAGTCGGTATTGCGCTCCCGGCCCATTGTGCCGAAGAGAGCACCGGCATGATCCCATAGCCTCCGAACATCGGCTTCAGACAATCGCTAATCGACCGAATAACCGATTCGTTGCTCTCGGCGAACTTGCTATCCACTCCGTTCGTGTGGAGATGGTCAACGCCCGCCAAGCGGCAGAGCTTCTGATACGCGGTAAAACTCATTCCCAAGAGCGGGCTTCTCGTCATAGCTCCCCACTGCGTTCGGTGGCCGTGTATCGGTAATTCGGAATATCCCCGAAGATGCGCCACTCCTGCAAATCCGACACTGTTCACGCATACCATGACGCAAGTTCCGCCTGCCCGGAGGACCGTATCGTGATTTCGTTTCATCTCGTCGATATCGCCCGTAACGTTGAAGGCATACATCAGTTTCTTGCCCGTTCGGTCCGCGGCTCTGTCGACTTCGGCCATGACGATCTTGACTCGATCTTCGAAAGGCGCGTACGGCGGATTCGCGCACAGCTCGTCGTCTTTGATAAAATCGAGCCCCGCTTCCGCTAGCGTGCGGACAAGCGGGCCATACTCTTGCAGCGGAAGCCCGATGCTCGGCTTAACGATCGTTCCGATCAACGGCCGATCATGCACGTTCGCCAGCTTCCGGGTTCCTTCAATACCGAACCGCGGTCCCGGATACCTATCGGCGAAAGCGGTTGGAAACTCGAGATCCATCAGCCGCAATCCCGAAAACTCCCGAAGCTCGTACAAATTGCCGGCGACGGTAGACAGAAGATTGGGCAAGGAAGCGCCGAAATTGCGAAGCGGAAAGCTTAGTTTTACGATCGCTCTTCTGTACACCGGTTTTTCCATGTCCTTCGGGATATAAACGCCCGGGAGCGAAGGAACGTCGGCTTCATCAATCGTTTCAATATTCACCACTTTAGCCGCGTGTAGAGCTTTAAGCTCGGGAGTTTCGCCAGGCACGGATACGAAAGTGCCCGTCGATTGTTCTCCCGCCATCGTTGCGGCAGCTTTCTCTAAGGAATACGGCGTCTCTATAAGATAGGTAGCTATCACTTCTTGTTCTTTCAAATGGTGCTGCCTCCCCTCTTGTTGACGATACTTTCCGCGGAGCTTTCGAGGCCGAATACGTTCATTTTCATCTTAGATCTATCATAGATCTATGTTGGATCTATTTGATATCTATATTATGTGGAGCGCTTTCATTTGTCAACTCGTTTAAATAAATTACCGGCTTGCATATTATTCCAACGCAAAAAAAGAACAACAACGGCTATGGTTTGCCGACCGTGTTGTTCTTCGCGAAATAGGATTTGTTCTAAGCTAGCGTACGTTGAGTCGACTGCCTCTCGATGATTTCCGATGGCAGCTTCACGCTCTTCTGCACCATCGCTTGCGGGTTCGTGTTGATCAAATCGTATACGAGCTGGAATGCCTCTGCCCCCAGCACCGCGGGATTCAAGTTCAATCCGGTAATGGACGGCGATACCTTGTCCAGATAGGTCGCGTTGTTGAACGAAAGGATGCCGACGTCTTCCGGCACACTCTTATTCTTGCTTTGGCAATACTTCATAGCGATCAGGGACATGATGCACTCCATCGTCAGAATCGCATCGAAGGCAATACCATCCTCCATTACCTTGTCCAACGCTTTCGTAATGTCCACTTCTTCGTTGCTGCTGAACACGATATTCGCGGAAACGTCGCCTCCGCACTCTTCGATAGCCCTACGGTACCCATGCATCCGATCATACATGACATCCTGCTTGAGATTCGGCGTTAGGAACAGAATATTGCGGTATCCTTTGTCCAATAAATACTTAGTCACCATATAACTATCGCGAATATTGTCATTGTGAACGGAGAAGATATTAGGATTCATGCTGCTGCCGATCATCACGAACGGGATATCCTTCTCCTGCATGCTTTTCAGCAGCAAATCCTTATCCGACGACATGACGCTCGTGAAGATAAAGCCGTCCGCTTGTTTCTTCTTGAACAACCGAATCGATTTCTCGATTTGCTCTTCTATATTGTAGTACAACGAGAATTGAACGTTGTAATCCGATTTCTTCGCCGCATCCGATATTCCGCACAGCACGTCGCTGAAAAAAGGATTCCCCAGCATTTCCTTCGGATCTCTGGCAATCGAGAAGCTGATCGTTCCCGACTTGTTCAGAGCTTGAGATTGTATCGGAATATAGTTGACCTGCTCCATGGCGGAATAAACCTTGGCCCTGGTCTCGCTGGCGATATTCCCCTTCTGGGTAATCACTCTCGATACGGTAGCCGGCGATACGCCCGCTAGGAGAGCAACATCTTTAATTGTCGAGATATGAAACACCCCCGCTGACCGAATCACTTCATAAACTTTCCATATTTTCTTATCTTACTATGACCGTTCAGTTTAAATCCAGCATTCCCTTTACCTACTTAACCGATCCGGCCGCTGTACCGGATAGACTGGAAAACGAAGGGATGTCCACCGATATTACGCCTTCGAAAGCGGAAATGCCGCGAACCGCCTCCACGATCTTATCTACCCGCGGAGTCTTAACGTTTACTCGGACAAGGACGGTTTGTTCTCCCCCCTCCTTCTCCTTATTCGACTGAACGAGCAAAGTGGAAATCAGCACCCCATGCTCCCCTAATTTCAGAACGATTTGACCTAATAAATCTTGACGGTCGTACATCTCGATATTCATCTCGTGTTTTCGATACTTGCGCCACATGTACTTCTCCCATTTATTGAATACGAATAAACTGATCAGCACGAGGAACGAAGCCAGAATCGCCCCGTAGTAAAAGCCTGCCCCAACGCAGAGACCTATCGCGGCCACGACCCAGATCGAAGCCGCCGTCGTCAAACCGGATACGTACGAACCCGTGCGAATGATGGCCCCCGCTCCTAGAAAACCGATCCCCGTAATCACTTGCGCCGCCAACCGGGCAGGATCCATTCTTACGTTGAGCTCCTTCGCGAAATCTCCGAACCCGTAGATGGACAACAACATGATCGTCGCGGAACCGACGCACACCAGAATGTGGGTACGGAACCCCGCCGCATGGTTGTTAACCTCCCGCTCGAACCCTATCAGCCCGCCTAATACTAGAGCCGTCAAGATGCGCAGAGTCATATCCGAATAGGTAATATGCCAAATATCCGAGCTAGCTATATTCATTTAGTCGCACTTCCTTCCCCTTCGTTAGGAAGGGATGCCGCTTCCCCGTCACAATTCCAAATAGCAAGGTTTTCTTTGCCTGAAAATCACCCATTGCTTGTAGCCTATCTGCCGCAAAGTCTCGCGAACCTTCTCCCAACCGTCTCCGACCCGGCTCGGATGATGCGCGTCCGAACCGAACGTAATATCGACTCCGTAATAGCGCGCGCGCTCGATCACGTCCGCGGAAGGGTACCATTCATGAGACGTATTCCGAAACCCGCTCGTATTCACTTCCATGGCCACGCCTTTCTCGGCCATCATTTTGAGCGTAGGTTCCATATAAGGAGCAAGCAACCGCTGAAAAGAGTCATACCCTCTATTAAACCTGTCCAAATGCCCGATAATATTGACCCATCTGCTATGAACCGATAACTGGAACAACTCGATGAATCGCTTGAATTCCAACTCTCGCTCTCCATCCGAAGCGGCGCTCCAGTCCAACCCGCGCATAATGCGGTCCGGGGCCGTAAAATGAATCGACCCGATGACGTAATCGAGCGGATAACCGTCGTAGACTCGACCATATAAATCGAGATGTTCCTTGTAAATATCCGACTCGACGCCAATGAGCAGCTCGATGCGGTCCGCGTATTTCTTCTTTAATTCCCCGGCCTCTTCCACATACTTGGCAAATTCGCTGCGGGCCATCGCCAACCCCGGAAAAGGATGATCGTCTTGCGCGAAAAAATAAGGGGAATGATCCGAAATGCCGAGAACCCGTAATCCTTTGGCAATTGCGCTCTCTATATAATCCTCCAATAAACCAACAGCATGGCCGCACCTTTCATGGTGCGTGTGCAAATCGAACACTGCTTCTCCTCCGCTCTTCCTCATTCCGATTATCCTTTTTCCGCTCCCGCGGTCAGACCTTCCACCAAGAAACGCTGGAAGAACATAAACACTAAGGTTATCGGCAACGCAACCAGCACGCATCCCGCCGCGAAAAGCGTAAACTGCGTAGAGAATTGGCTGCTCACCATGTTATACAACCCGACCGCGAGCGTCTGGTTTTCCTTCGTCCTCAACACCATTTGCGCGAAAATAAAATCGTTGAACGCGCCCGCGAACGAAGTTACCGACAGATAGACGATTAACGGCCTGGACAACGGCACGAAGATCCGGAAAAAGACGACCCAGTGGTTAGCCCCGTCTATTCTGGCCGCTTCCTCCAAACTTCTCGGAATCGTGTCGAAATAACCCTTTACGAGCAGATAGCCCATGGCCGCCCCCGCCGAGTAAACGAAGATCAGCGCGGAATGGGTATTCAGCAAATTCATGTTCAGTAGCAAAATATAAACGGCGATCATGCTCATGAAAGAAGGAAACATCCCCAGAACGAACAATCCCGTCATGAGCCCTTTGCGACCATAGAAGCGGAATCGGGAGAACGCATAACCCGTCAGCAATACGAAAAAGGTACTGCATACCATCGTCACGACGGCGATCTTCAACGTATTCACGTACCATTGCGCAAAAGGAAACATCTCGAACAGCCCGCGGTAATGCTCCAAGGTAAACCTTTCCGGGACAAGATGCTCGCTATAGAGAGACGTTCCCGGCCGGAAGGACGCTAATACGACCCATAACGCCGGGTAGATGGTGATAACGGCAATAATAAGCAACAACAAATGGACGATCGAAATATTCAGCAGTTTTTTGAGCTTCCTATTACTCACCATCAGTTAAGATCCTCCTCTCTGAACGAACGGGTTCTTCGGAAATTCCAAATCGATAAGGTTGCTAGAATGACGAATATGATAATGCCGATTACCGAAGCGAAGTTGTAATTCCCTTGATTGATCGTCAGGTTGTATAGCCAAGTGATCAGAATGTCGGTATGTCCGGCGAATTGGTATTCGCTATTGGCCGGATTCCCGTTGGTCAACAAGAAGATCGCGCTAAAGCTGTTCACGTTGCCGGCGAACATGCCGATCAGGATCGGAGATAACGAGAACATAACGCTCGGGAAAGTAATCATTTTGAATTTCTGAAAGGCCGAAGCTCCGTCGACTTCCGCGGCTTGATAGAGTTCTTTGGGAATCGTCGTGAGGATCCCGATGATGAGAAGCATCGATATCGGGTACCCGTGCCAGAGATTAACCAAGAGAACCGTTGCTTTGGCCCAAGTCGGATCGGAAAGCCAAGACGGCCCTTGAATGCCGAGCCATTTCAAATATTGATTGACCGGTCCGAACTGAGAGTTGAACATGTTGCGCATGATGAGATATGAGACGAAGCTGGGAATAGCGAACGGAAGAATATAGATCGTTCTCCACAACGATTTCAGGCGGGTACTCGAGCTTTGCACGAGCAGGGCTACGCCGAATCCTCCGAAGAACGTCGTTATCGTCGCCAGAACCGCCCAGATGATGTTCCATGTAAAAACTCCGTAGAAGGTTTTGGCCCATTTGCTTAACGTAAACAATTCCTTGAAGGCATCGAACCCGATCCAATCCAGCAGATTGGCAGGCGGCAAATACTTCGGAGAAGAATAGTTGGTGAAAGCGATCAGAACCGAAAACACTAACGGCAACACGGTGAAAAAAAACACGAAGGCAAGCGGCAGAGCAATGATCAACTGCGGGAACTTTTGTTGATTGATATATTGCAAGGTACCTATGAAACGGCGAGGCGCAGCCCCCTGCTCGCGGGATTTCCCCACGCGATAGGCATCCTTAATGTTCGCAACGTATGCAATGACAAATACGATAAGCGCAAATATGACGATTAACGCTTGCACGATCAGGAATATCGAGTGATCTCCGGGAACCATCTTGTACACTTTCCCGACCAGCTCCAAATGCTGGCTTTTCTCGCCGAGGGTAACGATTCCCCACAGCGCATCCTTCAGGTTCCATATCACGTAATATAATCCGCAACCATATAACAGGAGCATTAAAATTCCCTTTATATATTGGCGATTATAGATTTGCCCTAATCCCATAGCGATGACGGAAAGCAAGGCAGCCGTCTTCCTATATTGGTTCATTATCAGGAATGCACTCCTTCGAATTAAGCGATCACCCACCGGGAAGTGGGTGATCGCCTAATCGTTCATGGTATAGAAGATATCGAACGATTATTTTTCCCTTGTTGTTCGATCCCGGCTTTAATATCCTCAACGGACTTGTCTAAAATCTCTTTCACGTCCCCGCCGTTCCAGATCAATTCCAGAGAAGCGGTCGAAGGGCCCCAGATTTGGGTTGCGGGAAGAATGTTAGGCATCGGCTGCGAGTTTTTAATTTGGTCCGTAAATGCTTTTACGACCTCGTTGCTTGCGATCTTCGGATCGGAATCCATGCCGTTGCGCGCCGGAATAAGTCCGGTCAACTCGAAGTTTTTCATGGCCGCTTCCTGCGTGGTTGCAAAATGGATGAACAATTTCGCGGCATTCGGGTATTTGCTGAACGAGCTTACATAGTAAGCCTTAACCCCGGAGAAGCTGATCGGACTTTTGCCGTTCGGCATTGGAGGCAACGGAACCGCGCCTACTTCGAACCCGAGCTTTTCTTTCGTGAAATTGCCCAATTGGGAGACGCCGTCCATATTGATCGGCAGCTTGCCGGTTTGGAAGAGGCTTGTCTTTACGTCCGCCGTCGCGTCTACCGCTTTAATAGGCAGAGCGTCGCGCAAGCTTTGGTAGAATTTCATGCCTTCGACGGCGCCATCGTTATTCAAACCGATATCGGAAGGATCCGTGCCGTTAGCTCCGAACACGTATCCGCCGCTGCCCGCGATCCAGGAATAGTTATAGTAAAAGTCGTTTACTTGCCACATCAAGCCGAACTTGTTATTCGCTACGTCGTTATAGCTCTTAGCAAATTTGACGATGCTGTCCCAAGAGGCGAGATCTTCCTTTTTGACAAGATCCTTGTTGTAATACAGCAAGTACGTTTCAACGTTGCGGGGGTAACCGTAGATCATTCCGTCTAATGAGACGGCGTCGACTAACGATTTAGGATAGTTGGCCTTCGTTTCTTCGGCGTAGAAATCGTTAGGGAGCAGAATACCGGAAGCAACCGCATCGCCCAAAGTGTTGTGCGGCATAACCAAGATATCCGCGCCTAAACCGGCAGGGCCGTCGGTTTTCAGCTTTTTCCGTTGTTCGGTAGACGGCACTTCTTGAAACTCGACCGGAATATTGTATTTAGCCGTGAACTCTTGCGCGATCGCGTCGATGAAAGGCTTCTCGTCTTTGCCTTCCCAAATAATCAACTTAGCGTTCGGTTCCGGCGCCAGCTCCTCTTCCCCGGTTTCCGCCGCCTGCGTACTGGCCGCGGCGGAGGAACTTGCGCTGGGAGCAGAATTGTTAGCGTTATTGGATGAGCATGCGCTAGCGGAGAAAGCGGTAATGAGCGCTGTCAGCAAAAGCATTGTCTTTTTGAATTTCATTGTCGAACCCCTCTCGATTAATGGTTGGTTGTTGCGGATTTAATCGGAAACGTGCGCTCCCAGATGTCCCGTATGGACTACGGCGGACTCGCATTGACCGGCGGCATTCATAACAAACTCTACGATTCCAGCATTGTAAACCGGGATCGTATCTCCGGGATTGGCGATTTGTTTCAAATCCGCGGTAGACTGGCCATGCCCGATAACGACAATATGTTCGTCGGTCCCCAAGTCCGGAGCGATATGGGCATCGTAGAACGATCGGACCCTAGCTCTAACATCGCTCGGCTTTTCAGGCCACACCGGCCACCACTGCCTGTTCTCGTCGTGCGTATGCAAGAACCGCACATTCGGGTAACCGCTTACAAGTTCGGCGCAGCTCTGCCAGGCGTAATCCCTATAGTCCGTCCATTGCTCCAGAAACATCTCCGACATTTCGGGAACGAGAATGATCGGCAAGTTACAGAATCGGCTAATCGGCAACGCCGACAGAATCGCTCTCTTCAATGGGCTGCAATAGATAGCCTTGACGTTGATGTCCCGAAAGAAGGAAGGAATTTGGTTGGCCTGCCAATAACCGATATCGGAAAGCTCGCAATTCGCGCCTCCGCCTTGCCCGATATTCATAGTCGTTTGCGCGTGTCGAATAACATACAGATGCAAAAGATGGTTTCACCTCCTTCTCTATGAAACAAGTTGCACGATGGGAGCAAAATTTAAAGAAATGCAATTCGTGAAACGTGTTTCATTTGATTTCATATATATTTCATTAAATTTCATTATTATTAAATCACATTTAGTTAGTATTGTGAAGTAGAATAGAGCTATTTCTTTTGAGCCATTGCGATAATAAGTTGTAAACGCACGGATAACAGGACATTTTGTTGCTTTATTTTATGCATTGTCAATTAGTATTTTCATAAAAATTTCATCGTTTTCCGAAATTAATTTCATTAAAAATCCAAAAATGGCTCCTACATCAACACCACTCTCTAAACCGCTGCGAGCGGTCTATGTGGGTTTGCGAGTTCGTTGGTCGTCGGTCATAACAAAAAACACCGACCAAATATCGGCCAGTGCAAATTTCGAACGATTTGTTATTTCCGAGCGATCTCCCATCGGCGTACCATCACGACGTAACAAAGGATCGCTCCTAAATCCGTTACCGCAATAATGATTCCCATCGGCAACGCGTTCGCGCTTCCCGCGATCCCGACGATCGGCGCGAGCACGCCCCCGAGCAGAAAGGAAAGAAGTCCGAGCAGCGCCGATGCGCTGCCTGCCGCATGTCCTTGGTTACGCATCGCGAGGGAGAAACCGGTCGTGCTTACGATACCGACGCTCGAGACAACGAAGAAGAGCGGTACGAGCAGCGCAGCCAGTCCTGCCGACGATCCGATCATGGCGAGCAACAAGCTTCCGCTTACGGATGCGATGATTAATCCGCTCAAGAAAAGCTTTTTCTCGTCGATTCTGCCCGCCAGGGCTCCCGTTATTTGCCCCGCGATAATAATCCCGACGCCGTTAACGGCGAAGAATAAGCTGAACATCTGCGGGGATACGCCGTAAATGTTCTGCAATACGAATGGCGACCCCGCGATATATGCGAACATAGCCGCGCTAACCAAAGCTTGGGCCAATGCATACCCCATGAACATACGGTCGCTTAACAGACGGCGGAACGTAGTCAGCGTCTCGCGAATCCCTCCGGACATCCTTTTATTAACCGGCAGCGTCTCCGGCAAGCCGAACAGAACGGCCAATAACGTGACTACTCCCCAGCCCGCCAGAACGATGAACAACCCTTCCCATGGCGTAACTTTGAGCAATTGCCCCCCGATGACCGGCGAGAAGATCGGAGCGGCTCCGTTAACGAGCATCAGCAACGCGAAGAACTTCGTTAATTCCGGTCCCGAATACAAATCCTTCACGACGGCTCGGGAGATCACGATGCCGGCCGAACCCGCCATACCTTGCACGAAGCGCAAAAGCACAAGCACCTCGATCGAAGGGCTGAACACGCATAGCACGGAAGATACGGCATAGATCAATAAGCCGATTTGCAACGGCATACGGCGGCCGCGGAAGTCGCTTAACGCTCCGGCGAACAGCTGTCCGACGGACAAGCCGATCATGCAAGCCGTTAAGCTTAACTGGGCATAGGAAGACGTGGTGTTCAGATTATCCGCAAGAGTCGGCAACGCCGGCAAATACAAATCCAGCGATAGCGGTCCGAACGCCGATAACGACCCTAGAAGAACGACCAGCCAGAGCATATTGGTTTTCTTGGTCTCTTTCGCGCCGAGCGCGAGTTGATCATGATGTCGATTCATTATGCACCTCTCGTCTCTAACATCCCCTATCATATTACGGGCGAATTCGAAACATCAACCGTTTTCCTCTGCCGAGACGGATTGCCCTTTATTCCCATAGTTCAACTCCTGTTATATAATACAGATGTTCCCATTGGCGCGCCCTTAACGATATTAACGATAGGAGATCACGCATGGACATCATTCAAATTCCTACGCACTTGATCGATGAAGATAAAGAACAACCGAGATATCAGTTCGACGAGGAAGCTCTGCAAGAGCTTATGAGCAGCATAGAAGAGCTAGGGTTGCTGTCGCCTATTAAAGTAAGAACCGCGAGCGACGGACGATATAAGATCATCTATGGAAATAGGCGTTACAAAGCCTGCACGGCCCTTAACCTCCCGACCATTCCATGTATCGTGTCCAACGTTACCGACGAAATGGAAATTTACTTGGAGCAGATCGCGGAGAACTTAACCCGCCAAGGCTTCTCCCCGATCGAGGAAGCCGAAGCTTTCAATAAGCTGCTAACCGATCCGAAATTCAGCAGCTCCGTGAAATACTTGTCCAGCAAGCTCGGCAAGCCGGAAAATTACATTAAAAACAAGCTGGAGCTGCTTAAGTTCAGCAGCGCCGTTCGCTCGCTTATCGTGTATGGGACGGAGATCCGCAAAGACAAGCTGACGGAAGACCAGCTCATGCCGCTCAAAGACTTGTCCATGGAATATCGGGATTCGCTAGCGTTAATCATGGCGCAAGACGAAATGCCCGTTCCCGACGTCAAACGGATCGCGCGTTTGTTCAAGGATAAGGAAATTTCCGACAGCACGAAAGGCAAGCTATTGTTCAAGACCGGTCCGCAGCTGCTCGAAACTTGGTCCTCTTTCGAACAGACGAAGAAAGAACGCGCGAAGAGCGCCGAACCCAAAGAAGAGACCGTTACAGATAAGGCGCCTTCTCCGTCGCCCGCCAGCGCGGTTAGAGGAAACGGCGAACCCACGGAACCGGGTACCGCAGCACGCGCGGAGAAACCGATAAGCCCATTGTCGGCGATTACATCGGTTCTCGATTACGGCTCTAACGAAGAGACCGAGCTTGCGGAAGATCGGGAGCAACCTTCGGAAAGCTTCATCGAAGGCATGCTGAACCTTTTGCTCGCAACGCTTCCCGCTCCAAGCAACCTGTCCCCCAAAGATTTGCCTGATCTCGAAGGCGTTGAAAGAGCGCAGTTCGTTCAGGACGTCGATACCCTTATTAACGATTTAGAGAAACATCTGGCGGAGTGGCGATCGGTAAAAGACATGATGCTGGTTAAACCATAATTGACCATGAGAAAAGGACGCCCTTATCGAGGCGTCCTTTTCTCATGGTCAATGACCAACCAAGCCCTCTCCTATAGCGATAAGCCGTTCCTTGGTTACGGATTCGGAAGAGCTGCCAACGCTGTACACTACGGTCACATCCTGAAGCGTTTCGATCCAGCTCAGCATTTGGAATTGATTCGTATCGCTATACAGAAAACGATTATTCAGCGTATACAACGCTTCGGTTCCATTCAGATCTACTTTTTCGTTCACGGCCTGAGCAAGACCGACCATCTTCGTCCGCTGCGCAATAATCTGCATGGATACCTTGATCTCGTTCCGCTCCGCATCGTTATAAATCGTCGTATAGGCTGGCCATGCCGAGTTTTCCCGGACGATTTTCCTCCACGCGATATCCTTACCCTCATCATTCACTTCGGATTGCAGCTCTCTGGCAACGTCCGTCTCGAAAATCGTTCCTCCGAACGGGAGTTCCTCTTCTCCTCCCTTAAACTTCAAACCGTTCGTTTCCTCGGCGGGGAGCCTGAACTCGGGCAAACGCTCGCTTAACTTGGCTTGCCAACCCGCATAGTTTTCATAAACGACCGGATTAGACACGTACTCCACATAAGGGAGTCCCTCTCCCCCCGAAGGCGGCTCGGGAGTGATAGCGGCAATCTCGGGAGAATAGACAAGCGCCTTCTCCCCTACCTTAAGTTGAGCTTTCACCTGTTCCAATTGCGCGCGTACTTGGCCGGCCAGGCTCTCGTTATACTCCGTTTGCCCTGCGTTCACTTCAATCTCCATACGGAACCGGTCATCGCCGAGCGTAATGAAATACCGCGCCGTGAATCCCATGATCATAAGGGCAAGCAGGCCGATAAACACGATTTGCAGCGTTCTCTTGCTCGACGTCGTCTTGCGCTTCCTGCCGGTTTGTTTTTCGTGCGTGTTTTTGATTCTCTCGTCCAGCTCCGCCGGACTCGTCATATCCAACGCGGCAGCATGGTAAGCCTCCGTTAATTGTTGTTCAATCCGCATGAAGGGATGCCTCCTTATGAACGATCTCTTGCCCGGTCAACTGGCGAAGCTTGCGGATGGCCGAATGGTGCCTCGATTTCACCGTTCCGAGAGGAATGTTAAGAATACCCGCAATATCTTCGAGCGAGCAATCTCTGTAATGCCTTAATACGATGACCTCTCTCAATTTGTAAGGCAACCGATTCACGAGCGCGATCATTTCGGTCCTTTGCTCGCTTGCCAAATAACGCTCGTCCGCCTGCACGCCGGCCGGTTCCACGGCGTAGCTCTTTGCCCGGTCGAATAAGCGAATCGTACGCCATATTTTGCGTTTCCAATTGTTCGCCTGCCGTACGACAAGACCGTTCAGCCAATATTGAAAAGACTGGTTGAAGTTGTAGTTCGGAAGCGATCGGTGCAGATTCAGATAAACCTCGCTCATTACATCGCCGGCATCTTCCTTGTGATTCAACAAAAAAACAAGCAAGCGGTATACGTCGTCCTTGGTCTGTTCGTAAACGTATTGGAATGCATCCGAATCACCCTGGATCATTCTCGCGAGCCACGGACGGATTTCTTGATCCTGCATAGGGGGCGCCTCCTAGTGGGTATTCGTCCTATATTGGTTCGATCTTGTCAAAAGGTTCATTTCGGACAAACGGCGCGATCGTCCGTCGGTTGGAACCGCCCCAAACCGGACAAGCCGTCCTTCCCCTTTAGGGCGCAGAACGGCTTGTTTGAATTAATAGGATCAATAATCCCCGTTCAAATCCCAATCCCTGTAAAATGTCCATCGTCCCTCGGGGGTGAGATCCATCTCGACTAGCAGCTCGTATTCTTGGGTATAGCTTCGTTCCGACTCTTTGAGGTTTGGGTTATTATTTTCCTCGCTATAGAGAATTCGGGCATGAACGGCCGCAATCGAATCATCTAGATACAAGACTCGCGCATCCAGCAGCTTTTCGACCCTATCGGAATAATCGCCTTCGAACAGCTCTTGCAGGAAAGACCCGTACGTCTCATCCGTTATCGTCGCCTTTTCCCACTCTTCAACGAAATAAGGAGAGAGGGATTTCATGGCTTGTTCCAAGTTTTCCTCGTTCATAGCCTTATAGTAAGTTTCTAAATCCCGAACGACTTGTTGAGTTTCAGTCTGTCGGGTCGCTAACTGTTGCTTAGCCGATTCGTCGGCGTCCTTCGGTAAATCTTGCGTAAAATGAACCCACTCCGCGTTGGCGATTTTCCATTGTCCTTGTTCCCGACGCAGAAAGAATCTACGTTCGACGCTTGAGCTTACCGCCTGGGTTTCGGAGCGGAAACCCGCCGTCACGACAGCCCCTTTATCGGATAAGTACACGATGTCTCCCATCCAAAATTCAAAGCTTCTATTCGGTATTTTCTTACGGGAAGAGGAGGCCTCCAAATAAATGCGATCGGGATTATCCAACGTAACCAGATCGGATAGGGGCTGACGGGTCCCCCGATAGTAAGCCTCCAACAGTTCCCTGACGTAACCGTCTTGCCCTAAGCCATACTTGGTCAATCGGAATGCTCTATTCGAACTATCGTAGCTCAAATGATATCCAAGAGCAGCCCCCAACGCGCGAACGGGCACATACAGCCGGCCCTTAACGGCTTTAACGGGGATCGGAAAGTCATATACTTGATCTTCGTATTCAAATAATGCTTCATCCGCCCGTATGCGGATCGTTTTTCCGTTTAAACGTCCCGTTACCGCTCCGGTTTCCCCGTCGTTCCCGATTTTACCGCCAAACGCATCGAGTAACGCTCTAAACGAAACCAAAGTCACCCCGTTAACGGCGATAACCTCGGATCCTTCTAAACTTACATCGTTGATCGTAATGCGTGTTTTAGCGCTTTCCGTTGCGCTCGCAGGTCCGGCAGACAAAACAATTACCGCCGCGATTAGGAATGCGTATAATACAATTATTTTTCTCATTGCTCCCGCCTAGTTTATGACATTAACCAATGTCAACTTATTCCATCCCCGTCCCCCGAATTCCTGCTCGCGGAGCCGCATGCCTCCATTCGCCGGTGAACCGACATATCCCACGGATACCAGATGACGTGGAACAAGACGTGTACGGTCATGGCGGCGATCAGCCCATAGCGGTAGAGTAAGTATCCGCAGATAAGGGATACCCAGAGGTTGCCGACGATCGAGGTTCCGATGAACAGCGGCGACGGCTTGCACCCTTCTTGAAGATTGACGGGAAGATGCGCCAATCCGAATACGATTCCGGTTACCGCGATTCCTATCCACCAAGATGCTGATTCGCCTAGATTAATCGCGGATAGCGCCCACATGGCAACCGTAAGCGCCCCCCAACGGAAGATCACCTCTTCGACAATCCCTCCGGAGGTTATCCGCGTCCATAAGCTTAACCGATTCCTTAACCTTTCGGAGATCGCGACCGTTTCCTCGTCCAGCCGGGAACGCACGAATCCATAATAGGCTATCATCCACGCCCCCGCGCATAGGACGCCGGATAGAGCCCCCGCCTTCAGTTGACGATAGAGATCGGACCATTGCGCTTCCCCGCGCGCGGCTCCCTCGAGGACAAGATCGCGTATGCCGACCCCGCGACCCAAATACACTCCTGCGGCTGCGCATAGAGCGACAATAACCAAAGTTTGCGTCGCGACCGCTGCGAACAAGGACGTATCCGATAACTTATTATCCGGTTTATCCGCCAGCGCCCGAACGGAATATTGGCTCATCAGCACAATCCCCGGAAGGCAAAGTCCCGTTAATACAAGCACGTTATAAATATTAGGCATGCGCGCTTTTCTCCTCTGCCGGATGGTCTCTATGCAAATGGATTTTCAACGACGGCAGGACGGAAATCATGCAAATAACCGCAGCGCCTAGATAAACGGGAATAACTCCCGCGACGGAACTCCACATCCCCGATACCGAAGTCCCGATAAGCAACGCTCCCATGAATAACGGCGTGACGATCCCGTTTACTCTACCTACCATGGTTTGCGGGATCTTCGTAATGACATAGCTGCCCACCGCCGTATTGACGATTGCCAGCATGATCCCGTTCAAGAAACGGAAAGCCCCCGTTAAGAGCGGCCATACGGACAAAGCCTCCACGACAAAGGTCAGACTAAGAAAGATGATGGCGACAGGAAAAAGATAACGAACCTTCAGCAAACCCGTGAATCCGGCCGCAACCAATGCCCCGATCAATAACCCTGCGCCGTCCGCTGCCGCGAACCACTGCAACTTCTCTTGGGATAAACCGAGCCTTTCCGTCACGATGAAGATTTCCAGAGGATTGACTAGCCCTGCCGCCAGTCCGATCATCGAGAACGCCGCGAATAAGCGGAGGAGACTTTTATCCGATCGGATGAACCGGATCCCTTCGGACAAATCCTCCCGGAGAGTCGTCTTCTCTTCATTGTTGACGGTTTCGCTTCTGGGCAGGAACGATAGAATTAACGCGGAGAGGAGGAACAGCGCCGGCAATACGGCCAAGGAAGCGGTCAATCCCGCCCATTGATAGATTCCCGTGCCCGCTATCGGGCCTAAGATCAGAAATAAGGAAGAGAGGCTTTGCGTAATTCCGATAGCCCCCGGAACATGCTCTTCCGGGATATGTTCCTTGAATACTTTGGCCGATGAAGGCTGGGAGAATTGGCTAAGCACGGCGGAGACGAATACGGCGGCGTATATCGCTTGCCAGCCGTCGTTTGCCACAAGCACGATAATAATGCCGATCGACGCCGCGCTGAGAATGTCTCCTGCAATCATCGTGCGCTTAGGATTCCACCTGTCCGCGAATAACCCGCCGACGATGGAAAATATGAATATCGGCGCATACTCCAGAAGAGATAACAGCGAAACGGCTGCCGGATCTCCCTTTGTCTGATCCATGATGAAGAATAATAACGCCATGTTACGTATCCATATCGCGAGCTGCTGCAATAGATCGGATACGAGGATAATACGGAACGTGCGGTTTTTCAAAAGCATTTTTACCCTCTCCCTTAGTAGACCGACCATCCGGTCTAATTAATAGTGAAAAAAGAGGCGCCAAGCTCTTACTTTGCTTTGGCGCGAATTCCGTCCAACATAAGCCGGACTGCTTTCTCATAATAATCTCTTACTTTATTCTGTTCTTGCTCGCGATCGATCATATAATAAATTTTGCCTAGACCTTCGAACATGCTGCTCACGATCAACACTTGCTCATCCAGATCGGCTTCCGCGAAATCGCCGCTCTCCATTCCTTCGCGAAGCACGTCGCGACACGCTTGCGAGCTATTATTGCCGATCCGCAGCACGCGTTCGAAAACATCGTCGGTAATGACCCGGCTCCGGGAAAATTCCTCCATCGCCTTCAACAACGGATTCTGAAAGTCGTTGGCATAATGCTCCGCCAAAGCGTACATTTGCTCTTCGATTCCGTTCAGAGTCGCCCGCTTCTTGTTCCATTCGTTCTGCCAATGCTCCGAGTCTTCCTCGATCACAAACAGGAAAAGCTCATCCTTGCTCGGAAAATGGTGATACAGGCTGCCTTTGCTTACGCCGGCCTCCTCGCACACCTCGTTCATCGTAACCGCTCCGTAGCCTTTCTGGATAAACAGATGCTTCGCCTTATTCGTAATCCGTTTCTTCGTTTCTTCGCCGTCAGAGCGTCCTTTAACCATGATGCACCACCTTAGACCGACCGGTTGGTCTAATTGTAACCTATTCAAGCCGCGCTATCAAGGTTCAAGGTTTCTTCTCGTAGACAAGAGCTCCCGTTACGAGTTTTTTGTTTTCTTGATCTTGGTTGAACGTAATCATAAACAACTCGTCTCCGCGAGTGCCCGAATACATGTAATAGCCTTCTTCTTTCATTTCCAACGTTTGCGTATATCCCGCATCCTTAATGTAATCCCGGTAAATCTTCAGCACATCGTCGAAAGGCTTCTCGATCTCGACCGACACCGTATAGTTGCCCGAATTCTCGCTGTGGGTGGAGGCCGTCACGTCCATGCCGCCCGGTAGCGGAATTTCGGACGGGAATCCTTCCGGCACCTCCCCTTTGCTGGAAAGCGTGATTTCATTTCCGTCCTCCGTCTTGTAAGTCAGGCTGCCCTTATCGCCGGAACCTTCGAGTTTAATATTGTTGCCCGTACAACCCGTCACTGCCATCACGATCGTAACCGATAACGCCAAAATCATCCTTATACCCACTTTCGCTTCCATTTCGAATATCCCTCCATCAAGGATGCGCTTGAGACCTTCATGACCGTCATCCCAACGCATATTCCTAAGCTCTTACAATCCTATAACGAGCCGAAGTCACATGACCAGTTACCCCGGTCACCGCTATAGTCATCCAAGACGAATGGAGGATATTGTAAGGGATTCGCGAATAATGTCTACATAGTTCATCTCCTAAAGGAGCACGCAGCTTATGGATTACCATCATCTTGATCGGATTAAGCTTTTATTCCCTTGCTTCCAATCCGTTCCGAACGAGCATTGGGTCAACGCGGAATTACTCTCTATCGATTCCTCTACTCCCCACGCGATCCAAGAAGGCCATATTTTTCGGCATACGATGTTCATCGTCGGCGGCAGCGTTCGAATATTCAAAATATGCCCCTCTTCCGGCCGAGAAATGACGCTCTATCGCGTAAATGGCGGTCAATGCTGCTCGCTCATGCTGGCCAGCATTCTAGGGGAGACGGAATACGAGGCGTCCGTGCAGGTCGAAGAGCCTACGGAGGTGCTATTGATCCCCGTTCCCTTGTTCCGAGGTTGGATGGACTCTCTCCAGCCGGTTCGGCAATTCGTGTATAAGCAAATGATGGGTCGGATCATCGACGTCACGACGCTGCTGGAACAAGTAACGTTCCAGTCGATTCCTCTCCGACTTTCGGACTATCTGCTCTCCCGATTCCATGCGTTGCAATCCGATACCTTATGGATCACTCACGAAAAAATAGCCATCGAACTCGGGACCGCCCGCGAAGTCGTCACGCGTACGTTGAAGAGCTTCGCGAAATCCGGAGCGATCGCCTTAAAGCGAGGACAGATCGTCCTATTGGACGGCGGCAGCCTGCAACGGCTCTCGAAACGGGCAAACGTGACTTAGTCACGGAAGATTTGCCGTTCTCCCCTTACAATCGCGTATAGAACGACGATTGAACGAATAGGAGAGGATACTAATGAAACCTTACTACACGCCCGATAACCTGAAACGGATACCCGAGCTTGTTCGGCTTGCCCCGCAAACCGCCAATTCCTTTTTAACCTTCGAAAAGAACGTATACCACGCCTCCGACGCCATTCCTTTGAAAACGAAAGAGCTCATCGCCATCGCCGTCGCCCACCTGACGGGGTGCCCTTATTGCATCGACGTCCACGTCAAGAAATACAAGGAGCTCGGAGGTACGCGGGAAGAAATCGTCGAAGCGGTATTGGTCGCCGCATCTACCCGGGCAGGAGCCATACTCAGCCATGCCACGCATGCCTTGAACGCGTTCGACGGCGTACCGGGCAACCATGCTGATTCGTCGGCAGACGAACCTTCTTCGGATCTCTCCGCTAAGGGACCGGAGTGCTTTTGCTGAATACAACCCGCTTCTAACAAAACACCCCCGGCCAGGCGCGAAAGCGCCAAGCCGAGGGTGTCGGTGACTCCGTTACCGGAGAATCTCTTTGATCCTTTTCAGGGTGTACCCCGTATGTTGGACTAAATCCATTATCGTAGCACCGGGGTTCATTTTAATATATTCCTTAACAATAAGAGCCTCGGCAACATAGAGCTGCTGGCATTCCTTGCAAAGCGTATCCGGCCTTTGAACTTGTAGTTTCCCGCACCTGTTGCAATTAATCAGTTCCATGTTAGCTCACCCTGACGGTTTGGTAGTCTTGTCCTACGTCTGCGTTCGTCACTGAACCTATTGTACCACTCGATAAGGAAATCGTCTCCTAAACATTATTTTTCTGCCTATCCGCGCCTAGGTCTTACGGTAGATCAATCATAATAAAAAGCCGTCCCGAACCCTTATGGCCTCTCTGCCAAGGGAGTTCGGGACGGCCGTTCGGCCGCTAAAGGAACTAGTTTGAATTGATGAACTTAGATTTCTCTAACAGTCTGTGAACGAGGATGGCGGTCTCCGCCCTGGTGATTGAGCTCTTAGGCATCAATTTCGAATCGTTACCCTTAAGCAGCCCCTTGTCTATGGCCGCAGCCATTGCTTCCTTCGCCCAGCCACTGACGGAATCCCTATCCTCGAACGGAGCTAAAGCGGTTGCCGTCGCCGAGTCATCCAGGTCGGCGCTTAAACCCGTTAACCGCATCGCGCTCGCGATCATCGATGCCGCTTCCTCTCGGGTAATGGCCTGATCGGGATTGAAGCGATCTCCCGTTCCTCCCTTGACGATGCCGTACTCCAGCGCTTTCCCCACGGCTCCCAGATACCATGCACCCGAAGGAACATCCTTGAATCGGGCCGCCTCTCCCTGATCGGACAAACCTAGCGCTCTCACTAAGATTGCCGTGAATTCCGCTCGGGTGATCGCCGCCGAAGGATCGTACCGATCGCCCCGTTTGCCGCTCACGACCATGCGGGAAGCGAGGTCGTTCACCTCGGCCTGCGACCAATGCCCTTCTACGTCGCCGAAGGCGACGGGGTGCCAGATCAGGGCATACTTGCTATTCGTTAAGCTTCGAATGACCGCTACGCTCTTGCCGTCCCTATCGGCGATCAAAGTCGGTACGTGCCTAACCGATCCGTCCGCTTCTAACACGACCGCCGTCGTGATCCGATCGGCGCCGGCGCCTGCGGAAATCGGAATCGTTCTTTCCACGTAAGCGCCGAACTTATCCAATTCCGCTTCTCTTGCTCCGTATGCGGCGGTAATCCTGAATTCCACGGGCGATCCGATCAACCGCAGATTCGCGAACTCGGCCACGCCGAGCTGCGTAATCTCGATACGGAAGGTCACTTTAGCCGTGTCGCCCGCTGCGCCAAACCGCCCGGTTAAAGAATCGATTGGCACAAGGGCCGCCGGCAGCCTATAGCTTCCGTTGGCAGTGCGGATCTCCAGAATCGCTTCCTTAGCCCCCAAAGCTTGAACGACGTCTCCGGTCAACTCCAGAACGACCGCGTTCGAGCCGGGAGTTTCCGATGCGATGACAATGGAAGGCGTCTCCTTTTCCTTGGCCAGCCTCTCCAAGAAAGCCGCCGTATTTACCGTTAAGATTAACCGGTTAGAGCCATTCTCTACAACCGATCTTTCCGATACTAGCCCCTTCAGGGCTTGTCCGCTTATGGACACTTTCGTGGAGGGCTCCGCGGGCGCCTCCGGCGCAGATCCAGGTCCGGATCCGGATCCGGTTCCAGGGTTAGTTCCGGGAACGGACGGAGCGGTTGCCCTGGTTACGGAAATCGTATATTTATTGCTCGTCCCATCCTCTGCCCTCACGCCCAGCTCGATCCGGTTAATCCCTTCAACTAGCTGCAGCTGCTCGCTCGGCTGCCCTCCGTTCAATAGAATAGGCCCCTTGGTCGGATCGTTGGAACTTCCGTATACGCTCGCCGTCACGCTTGCGCGACTATCGTAAGTGGCAGCCGTAACCGAGACCGATGTTACATCGTAAGCCACGTTTACCCTGTAGCTCGACGTTTCCCGCGCGAACAAAGGATCCAGCCCGATAAGCACGTTATTGTTCGACTTTAAGCTAAGAGAACCTAACGTTGCGTCATCTCCAGGCACTACCGCTTCCGCCGCGCTTGAGAATCTCCAAGTCGTATCGTCCGAAATTCCCGCGTAAGCATTGCCCGCTTCATCCGCGAAAGCTCCCGGTTCGATCCGTACGACATAATCGGACGACCGATTCCACGGAACCGTCGGACTTATCGTTACCGTGGAGCCCGAGACCGTAACCTTATTCGTATCCGTCGCCGCAATCGTCTCGAATAAACTGCCATCCGAATTTTTAACGATAATATATTTACCCGCAACCGGCGTTACGTCCTCGTCAAAGCCCAAGGTCAACGGCTTATGAACGGGGACATCCGCCGCATCTTGCAATGGCGAATAGGCGTTAACCGTCGGAGCGGTCGTATCCGGACCGGGGATCCATTTCGCGAAGAGAACGACGTCGCTTGCAGGCATGATGAGGGTGGACCCCGCCGCGTAATCCGTTCCTTTCCCGTCCCGTTGCGTGTTCCAGCCTCCGAACGTAAATCCCGTTTTCTCCAATGCGTCCGTATTTCCCAGAACTTCAGCCATTTCATCTACCCAATATTCATAAGAATCAATGGGAGGTTCGCCTCCGGTCTCTCCGTTGCCCTCATAGATAACGACATAGGTGGGGACCGGTAACATCTTAACCGTTTTCTTCTGATAGGCGCTTTTCTTGCCCGCCTTATCCTTCACGAGAATCGCGAAATGGTACGTTTGTCCGCCGAATAATCCCGTTATTTGTTTCGTGTTAATATTAGCCTCATAGGCACCGAGCGGGGTTCCGCTGGATTCGATCGCGCTGACCGTCCCCGGATTACTGCTCGCAACGCGATATATCCGATATTCCAGTTCATTCTGCTTGCTTAGATTATCGGTCGCCGGCGTCCAAGACAGGGTAACCGCCGTTTGCGTAATATCGGCAGCGGTAATCGCCGGGTCGACGATGGTAGGAGACGTCAAGTCCGCCACGGATTTATTGATGACGGGAATCCGACGCTCCTCGGCCGTGCCGTCGCCCAGTTCCCCGCTCGCATTAAACCCCCAGACCCATACCGTTCCGTCTTTTTCCATCGCGATCCCGTTAAAGCCGCCGGCGCCGAGCATTTCGATGTCCGAGAGCGTCGTGATCTCCACCGGCGTATAACGCCATTCCCACGTTCCGTCCCCGATCTGGCCTTGCGTATTCACTCCCCAAGCCCATACCTTCCCGCCATTCGTTACGGCGTAGCTATGGTTACCGCCGCCTACGACGGCCTTGACGTCGCTAACTAGACTGGTCTGAACCGGCGTCAGTCGATCATAACCGGTGCTGTCGCCCAGCATTCCCCAAGTATTTCTTCCCCAGCTCCATACGGTTCCGTCTTCCTTGACCGCGAGACTGTGGTTATTGCCCGCGGACACCGACTTTACGCCGCTAATGCCGATCTGTTGCGGCGTAGAACGCGAGATCTTCGTCCCGTCGCCCAATTCTCCGTATTCGTTATTCCCCCACGTCCAGACGGTTCCGTCGGACTTCACGGCGAGGCTGTGCCAACCGCCGGCGGCGACCGCGACTACGTCGTCCAGACCGGCTATTTTAACGGGAGAATTCCGTTGAATCGTCGTACCGTCCCCCAATTCCCCGCCGCTGTTCGTTCCCCAAGCCCATACGTTGCCGTCGTTGTCGATAGCCAGGGTATGGTAACCAATGCCTGTCGATAACGACTTGACTCCGCTTGGAATTCCCGTAATTTGAACCGGCTCCGTTCGGGTAATCGTCGTTCCGTCTCCCAATTGGCCGTTACCGTTCATTCCCCATGCCCAAAGCGTGCCGTCTTCCTTTATCGCGTAACTGCTTCGGATGCCGGTCGCGATCGACTTCACGCGATCCAGATTTTTGACTTTTACCGGCACGTTCTTCCCCGAAATCGTGCCTATTCCCAGTTGTCCCTCCGTGTTCTGTCCCCAGCCGTATACGGTTCCGTCCGTAACCAGCACAAGGCTATGATAGTAGCCGGTAGCGATCCGGGGAGCCACGACGTATTCCGCCGCCGCGGTCGTCGTTTTCATCTGAATGAAAGGTATCGCCCCGAGTAGTACGGCGAAACACATAAAAAGTCTAATGAAGCGTTTCATGATCATCCCTCCGCGAAATCTGTCATTCCTTGTCCACATACTCCCTTCCATTGTAGGGAGAGAAACTCCGGAAATCGATTTACTAAAGTTAACTATCCAAAAAAATTCCGTTGCGCATGACAAAAAGACGCTTTCCCGTAGAGGGAAAAGCGTCTTGCATCTATGCCGACAATTATCGATATAATTCCATAATCCGATGACCGTACCACATGAACGCGGATAATACGCCGGCCAGCAGCAGGTAAGCCGCGAGCACTTTCCACTTCACGGAAGCAGGCGCTTTATAATAGGTCCGGAAGTGCCGGATCTCGACGTCGAGCAGCTTGATTCTCTCGTCCGCCTTTTCTATCGCGTCTTCAAGCAGCCTGGAAGGAATCGGGCGCGAAGGGTCGGCCTCCTCGTATTGCACCGGTTGATGCTCCCACTCTTGAATAAGGGAAAGGGCCATGCTTGCGTAGCGTTGATCCATTTTCGCTTGGTCGCGGGCAAGCCGCTCTTCATCGTGCAAGAACGGAATGAGCCGCTTGGGCATGCCGGCTTCCTTCTGCTTGGCGGCGTCGGCTTGGGACGATAAAGTTTGTTTGATCGTCCAAGTACTCGACAGATTCGGCCATTGCAGAATGGCGGAACGGTACTCGGCAAGCTTCTCCCTTTCGTAAGCCATCACGGAGCCTTGGTAATTTTCCTTGGCGCGACTCCACCAAGAGAACAGACCTATCAAAATAATGAAGAACAAAAACGGACTCGGAGAAATCGCGACGACGACGCCCAATGCGAGCAGTCCGACGAACCAGATTTTCGTCGAGAGCACGGAGACGATTCTGCCCCCGTCTAACGGAGAAATCGGAATTAAGTTAAACAGGTTAAGGAACGCGCCTAGGAAAACGACTAATGCCCAGAACGGTTCCCCGGTCGTCTCGTACAGCACGACGGCAGGCAGGAACGAAATCAGTCCCGCAAGCGGACCGCCATAAGCCAAATAAGCTTCGGTGGCCGCATCCCGCGGCCTCTCCTTCATGGATACCATGGCACCGACGAACGGGATGAAGAAGGCCGGAGACATCGGAATTCCCTTGCGCTTGGCGGCGATAAGATGTCCCATCTCGTGGACGAATATCAAATAAACGAGGGCAACGCCGAATTTCCATCCGTAGATAGCCGCGTAAGCCCCCAAGCTTACCATCATAGAAATGAACGTACCGCCGAATTTCGTCCATTTCAGCAACGCGATCGCCCATTTGAATTTCGCTAACAGAAACACGCCGATACCCGCCAGCAACGATCGGCTTTTGGATTTATTCACGTTGAACTTCCTCTCTTAGATCCGCTTAAATAGTGCGTCATCGTTTTATTATCCCATTTTATACGTGTTTGAATTAGAGCGGGTTTCGTCGACTTTGAAATCGAAGCTTTGCCAGTAGGCCGCTCGTGTGCTACACTAACGGTAACTTACGGGAACGGAGGGTTACGTGTGATAGACTACATCCGAGTTAGATCCTTGCGCGGCTAATTGAATAGCGCTTAAGGCTCTGCCTGTGTGCAGAGGACTCAGGATTGGTCTGTCCTATAACCCCTATAGATCGGCGATCGAACGGCTATGCTCGGAACGGATAATGGATAACGGGAGAAGTCTCGTTGTCCGGTTTCCGGCATTGTTTCGTTCGTTCACCGTAGGCGTAGGCATGATCGGCAAGCTTCGGCGACTATCGCCCGCTTGCGCTTATTTCCTTACCTCTCATCGTCTTACGACCGCACAGGCAGAGCGCTGCCTGTGTTTTTTATTTTGTTCGTACAGACTGGAGGATATCGAATATATGAACCGATTACAACGCGAAAAAGCAATAACCGTAGGGGTGCAACTCAATCATCGCCCCGACTTTACCGGAGCCATGGCGGAGCTCCGCAGCTTGGCCGAAGCCTGCGAGATCGACGTCGCGGGAGAGCTTGTGCAGAAGGCCGAACGGGTGAATCCGTCCTTATACATGGGAAGCGGAAAGATCAAAGAATTAAAGGAATTAATGGCGTCCGTCAGCGCCGGCACCGCGATCTTCAACGATGAGTTGTCTCCTTCCCAAATCCGCAATCTCGAAGCGGAGCTCGACTGCCGGGTCATCGACCGGACGATCTTAATTCTGGATATTTTCTCTAGCCGGGCCCAGACAAGAGAGGCCAAACTCCAAGTCGAAGTCGCACGCTTGCAATATATGCTGCCCCGTTTGGTCGGGCTTAGGGAATCGCTAGGCCGCCAAGGAGGCGGAGCCGGCCTTAAGAACAGGGGCTCGGGCGAGACGAAGCTGGAGCTCGACCGGAGAAGGATCGAAGATCGGATCGCGGCATTGCAGGCGGACTTAGAGAAGCTGGTTGCCCGGCGGCATGTCCAACGCAAGCAGCGACTCAAGAACGAAGTTCCCGTCGTATGTCTGGTCGGCTACACGAACGCGGGAAAATCGAGCTTAATGAATGCCCTGGTGAAGAAATTCAATCCCGGCGCGGGCAAGGAGGTGTTGGCCAAGGATATGCTCTTCGCCACCCTGGAGACGTCCGTGCGGAGCATCGAGCTGCCCAACCGCAGGTCGTTCCTCTTGGCGGATACGGTCGGATTCGTGAGCCAGCTGCCCCATCATTTGATTAAAGCCTTTCGCTCGACATTGGAAGAGGTAATCGAAGCCGACTTGCTGCTGCACGTCATCGACTGCTCCGATGCGGACTTCGAGAGTCGAATCCATGTAACGAACGAAACGTTGCAAGAGCTTGGCGCGGGCGATCTTCCTGCGTTGCGCGTGTACAACAAGACGGATTTGACCGAGCGTTCCTATCCGAAGATAGACGGCAACGAAATCTATCTCTCCGCGGAGAATGGCAGCGGAATAGAGGATCTCGTTCAACTCGTTAGCGAACGGATCTTCAGCGATTACAAGGAGTACGAAATCGTAATTCCTTATGACCGGAGCAAGCTGGTGTCCTATTTCAAGGAGCGCGCCCACGTTCACGCCATGAGTCACGAGGAAGACGGAACCCGTCTAACGATGACGTGCCGCGAAGCGGATTATGACAAAATTAGCGGCGGTTATGGTTTTCTAAGTTAATCAATACAAGGGGCTGTCCCAAGTAGGTTGTGAATAGGTTCTTACCTTAATCGATAAAAAAAGAGGGGATGTATCTCCTGTAGGAGCGACAGCGTTTGCCTCCCTCAACGTGATCGTGTTTACTCGTATTTACTCGCTCATTCGCAGGATTTCATCCGTTACTTTGCAACGAGTGATAATACGAAGTGTTTGGCTGGAGACAGTTAAGACATTGTGGTCATAGTGAAATAAGGGAAATGTGGTTTTCCCATAGTCTTCCTTTTTATTGCACTACTCCACCGACATCCTTGAGGTTGTCCCTCCCATGTCTCAACGGGTCATTAGCCCTTACATTCCTTCGTAACACCTTTCAAGGGGATGGAGTCCGACAATGCTTTAAAAACGGGTCAGAGCCCTTTAGGCAAACGTAGTCGGTACTTCGTGCCTTTTTGGAATCCTGCGAATGAGCCAATAAGCGAGCTTTTTTATGCGATGTTCAGAACGCGGTTTACATTGTACGGTATGTTTTGTCGTGCCATTGCAACGAGTATGCGAGCGAGTTTCCCAATTAATCTCATGAGTGATTGCATGGCACTCATTTTCTTTACATGTTTGTTGTATTGATGCAGCGTCCGGAATTCTGGATTCACAGAAACCATGTTCATTACAGTCAAGAAGAGCGTTTTTCGAAGTTTGGGCCGGCCGCGCTTGGTCACCTTTACTTTGCCTTTTATCGTACCGGAACTATTTTCGGATAAGTGTAGACCAGCTAATCTTAACAATTGCCTTCCATGTTCGAATCGACGTAAATCACCTGCTTCGCTGTACAAGGTTGCTATGGTAATATCGCTGATTCCCGCTATTACTCGAAGAGAATTTGTCATTGGGATGTCTGAGATAAGTGTACTCATCTTTTCTTCTATCTTAGAGAGTTGCTGTTTGAACAGCTCCAGTTGCTTTAGGAGTAAATCGATACTGAGGCGAGCTTCTTCTAAGCAACCCGGTACCGCCGAAGTTCGCTTAGCACACTCAAGCAAAGTAACTGCTGTTGAATGATTTCCGGCGCGTTTAAGGTGTTGTTTCCAGCTTGCAACAATATCCTGTACCGTTAGCCCACATAGGTCTGACGGAAGCGGAAATAAGGCTAAAGTTGCGAGAGCAGTTTTACAAGTCACGTCTTTAAATGCCAGATGAAACTCCGGAAAGTACATGTCCGTCCAACGGTGGATTTGATTAGTTACACTCGAGAACTGCTTCACTACAAACTCTCTACAAGTCGATAGTTGACGCAGAGCGCGATATTGATCCGGCAATAGGTGGAGTTCCGAGTAGTAACCGTTCTTTACCATGTCAGCAATGACAAGGGCATCTTTAATGTCATTCTTCGTTGGAGAGTTATCTCTGTTTTCTTTGTTACGTTTAACTTGAAGCGGATTGACGAGCACGAGTTCCATATGGTTTTCCTTAAGCCAAAAAGCTAAATTGAGCCAGTAATGTCCCGTTGGCTCTACCCCTAAAATAACGCGCGTTTTATTAAACTGAAGTTTGAGTGATTGAACCCATGCATGAAGTTTTTGAAAACCGTCTAAATCGTTAGAGAAGACAAGATGTTTTCCGCGTTCGATTCCGCGAAAGTCCGTAGCACGTGCAACATGGTTGAATTTTGCGATATCGATCCCGATGATAAGGTGGTCACCGGTAATTCTTTCAATGCGTTGATTTTGTTTCGCAGCATGTTTAAACTTCATAAGAAGAGCACCTTCCTTGTGATGTGTTAGGGTTGTCTAGGCCCCCCACCATCATCATACGAAGGTGCTCGTTTTCTTTCAAACTCCAAAATTAGCGCCATACAGGAATGCTTTGGAAATCGTGAAATTCCCTTGCTAAGGGTTTATCGAATCAGATTTCACGATTTCCAAGCAACCGGAAGGAGATACATCCCCGCAAAAACTTTAATCGATAGAAATAACTAAGAGGATGTCCCATAAGTAAAAAGGGTCGTACGAAAGGATGATCGATAGAGAATGTTGCCGTGCATGTATCTCCTTACGATGCTATACGGTCCCGAAACCTGAATAGGTAAACCCGTAATAAGGTCATTTCAGGACCGTATGAGGCAGTCTCCAGAAGATACATGCACTTTTTCTTAATCGACCATTTTGTACGACTCTACTTATGAGACAGCTCCTTCCATACCAGTAGCACGCGTTACTTGTCGACGATCTCCGAGTCCACGTCGATGACGTCTTGGCTTTTCAAAGCCTCTTCTCCGAACAGGTCCTTCAATTTATCCTTCGCCTTCAGCTTGACCTCTTGATCGATGCTCATCGCGACCGCTCCGAGAGCCAAACCCAGCGCGCCTAGATCATCTACGTATCCGATAGCGGGAAGGAAGTCCGGCACCAAGTCCACGGGCAGGATCAAATATCCCAAAGCCCCGTATATTTGCACTTTTGCCTTAAGCGGAGTCTTCGGGCTTTGCACGGCGTAGTAAAGCAGCAATCCGCTGTAAACGACTTTGCTTCCCGCTTCCTTGGCGCTCTTCTTCAGCTTGGCCCAGAACCCTTCGTCGGAATAATGTTTCTCGTATTTCGATTCGCTCATCGTTTCCACCCCTTTCCTTTCAAAATTCTACAACCGTCGCGCAATCCCTGCACGGGGAATTGTCAATCAATTCATCCTGAACGCGACGCCTTTCAATGATATAATTGTGGAATCGAATAACGACGAACCTCATTCGGGAGACCTGTAAATGATACCTACTTATGAATTGGACGACGATCAATGGAATCGGCTTGTCCAAGACGTAGCCGACCATTTCGGCGATGTTACCCTGAGCAGAGGGTTTCAGTACTATAAACAAGGCTGCGTAGTGAAGCTTACGCTTCCCTCTCAACGGACCATAAAAGCGGTTGTGGAAGGATCCGAGTACTATCAAGTCGAGATCGATCTCGATAGTCTCTCGGCCAGCCGGTGCAATTGCCCCGTCGGCAGGAATTGCAAGCATATGTTTGCCGCGATATTGAAGTATGCCAATTTGCATAACCGGTCTATACACACGCTGGTTAACGCTAAGACGACAGCCCTCGCGAAGCCGCGAGACGATAATGCCTCTTCGGCGAAATCCTATAACCAAGCCAAGCAACTCGCGGCGAAGAAAGCCGCGGAGAGCTATGCGCAATTGCAGCAGCAAGCGCAACGCATCCCTCATCTGAGCATCTCGGAGTGGCATGCGTGGTTCGAGCTGGCATCGGAACGAACGCTGCAAGGCTCGCGCAATACCCAGTTCGTTACCGACTCGTTGGCTGCTATATTCCGTTACAAGCCTTCGCTGCCATCCGAGATCGAGCTCTTTTTCATCCTGCATGCGCACATGTTCGTATTATCGAGATTAACGAAGAAGCCGCAGGATCAATCGGGATACGTCTATTCTTATCTCGCCTTTCATGCCCATCATGCGGCTTCGGACTTGCAAACGACGATCGAGCAAGGGATTATTCAGCTCTCCCCCGCCGCCGCCGATCCCGCCAACGCCCGAATGGTGCAGCAGAGTTTATCTTACGTACGCAAGGAAATGTTAGCGGAATCTAACGAAAACCATTATTTTCTCGCTCACTACTTAAGCATCTGGAGCCGCTGGGCCGTTCCGGCCATCCGCGAGTCAAACCTCTATGAGATGGAACTGCGGTCGCTGGATGAGAATGCGAACGAGCTTGGCTCATCCTTATCCCCGTTTGCATGGAAGGTGGCCCAAGCCGGCATTCGCTTATACGAATCCAAAGATTCGGAAGCCTGGATGCTGCTTCATGACGCCAAGAAAACGTCCGAGATCCCCGGCGAATATTTATTATCCTTCTTAGCTTATCTCTCCCGAACGGAGCAATGGAATCGATTAACGGCATGGTTGCGCGAAATCGCTCCGTTGCTTAATTTGCGCCGGGAGGCGAGCATTCGTCCCTACTCGGAATACTGGGAGCAAGCCGTGCGCTATTTGCCCGAAACCGAGCAGCAAATGTGGGACGCTCTTGTCTCCATGCTCCCGCACTCGCGCGCCTTATACGAGGAAAAGCTGCTGTCGAACGGCAAGTGGGAACGTTGGATGGACTTCCACTTAAGCATGGACAGCGATCCTCTCGACTTCCGCGCGACCGATTTGCAGCCGCTGGAGAAGAATGCTCCCGAGGTGCTCATTCCTTTCTATCATCAGGCCGTCGAACGATATGTGCTCGTTAAAAACAGGGACAGCTACAAAGCCGCGACGAAGCTGCTGAAACGTCTGGCCAAATTGTACAAAAAAATCAAACAAGAACCGCGATGGGAACAGTTTCTCTCTTCGTTTATTGTCCGGCATAGCCGGCTTCGCGCGCTGCAAGAGGAGCTCAGGAAGGGGAATTTGCTGCCATGACGACGAGCGGGTTTACGGAATCCATTCATATTCAAATCATCTTCGACGGTCAAGGCAACGCCCTTATCCACGGTTCCTATAACGAACATACTTATGCTGCCGGAGTTTCTCTCAAACAGGCGCTGTTCGCCTGGCATGAACCGTCCTTCTACGGTACGGAGCTGGAAGTCCGCTACATCGAAGGGCTAGAGCTCGTCCTGCTTCCGGCGGAGATGGTCATTCCTTTCTTCGCGGAGGCTAAGCTTCTACGGCACATTGAATGGGTATGGAGCGAAGTGGCCGAACAGCTGCTTAGGGCTGCTCCCGTTCTTGCTTCTTGCCTGCAAGAAAAGCGCTATATTCCCAGCTTCGAAGCTTTCCGGTCGGGCAAGCTGCAATGGAATTGGGACGAAGAGGCGTTAACCCCCGACGAACGCGCCGTCTTAGAGGCGAGCGAGGGGCAGACCGACTTCATCGAAGGGGTGAGAGCGGCTTTCTCCGCTGCCGTCTTTAACCGTCATTACGGAACCGAAGCCGCCGCTTCCGATTTAAGGCGGGAATATCCGCTGCTGTTCGCTCGCAAAAAAACGGACAACGCAGGCTTGGACGAACGCGAATGGTTAGTCGCGATCGGTTGGAAAGCGGACTATGCTCCCTTCCGCCCGGCCCTGCAGCTGC
Organism: Cohnella cholangitidis; assembly: GCF_014107495.1. Classification (GTDB taxonomy): domain Bacteria; phylum Bacillota; class Bacilli; order Paenibacillales; family Paenibacillaceae; genus Cohnella; species Cohnella cholangitidis. The sequence goes on along the minus strand of NZ_CP041969.1, from coordinate 3,734,839 downwards.
TTGAGCCCGACGAGGGGCAATCCGCTTGGCGGATTCGACTCATCCTACAGGATAAGCGGGATGCGTCGGAGATCTTCGGCGCGCGAATGACCGCGGGCGGCGAAGTATTCGGTTCATGGCCGAGCTCGTGGACGGCGCACGTGGCGCACCGCTCCGCCAATTGGTTGGAGAGGCTGCGGGCAAGCTTGCCCGATGACCGGTTTAACGGAGCACGGGACGATATTTTCGCCGAAGAGCTGGACGACGAAGCCGCATGGCGATTCTTGACGGCGGACAGCCAACGTCTGTTGGAGGCCGGTTGGCAAGTGTTGTTGCCCGCATGGTGGGAAACCGCCAGCCGGAAGAAGCCTCGTCTTCGCGCCAAAGTAAGCTCCGATGAAGGCGGCCGAACCGGCGGATCGTTGTTCGGGCTCGACTCCCTCATCGATTTCGATTGGCGGATCGCCATCGGCGAAGTCGATCTTACCGAAGCGGAATTCGCGGAGCTCGTTGCCCGGAACGTCAGGCTCGTTCGCTTCCGCGGGCAATGGATTCCGCTCGACCCGGCCTTGCTCGCTCAGATTCGCAGGGCAATGGCGTCCGTGGACAAGGAACAAGGACTTTCCTTCCAAGACGTTCTGCAATTGCACCTGCTCGGGAATGAGGGCTTCGTGGCGGACAATCCCGGCGACGCGGCCGAGAACGAGGAGGAGCAGACGGAGCGCATCCGGCTTGAGATCGAGCTGAACGAGCATTTGATCAAGCTGATCGGCCAGCTCAGCCAACAGACGGAGCAACCGAACGTTCCGGTACCCGCCGGACTCCGCGCCGAGCTGCGCCCATACCAGCAGGAAGGCTTCTCTTGGCTGAGCTTCCTGCGGCGTTTCGGGCTGGGCGCCTGTCTCGCGGACGATATGGGGCTCGGCAAAACCGTGCAGCTCATTGCTTACTTGCTGCATATTCAAGAAGGCGCGTCCCCGGATTCGGCCGGCGGCAAGCTTCCGTCCCTGATTATTTGCCCGACGTCCGTTCTCGGCAACTGGCAGAAGGAGATAAGCCGTTTCGCCCCTTCCTTGAAGGTGATGCTTCATTACGGAAGCAGAAGACTAAGCGGAGAAGATTTCCTCGAAGAAGCCCGGCAAGCCGACGTCGTACTGACTTCTTACGCGACCTGTTCTTTAGACCAGGAGACGCTTCAAAGCCTGACTTGGACTTCCATCAGCTTGGACGAAGCCCAGAACATCAAGAACGCCCAGACCAAACAATCGACCGTCGTCCGAAGCTTGCCGGCGAAGCACCGCATCGCGCTCACCGGAACCCCGATCGAGAATCGGTTAGCTGAACTATGGTCCCTGTACGATTTTATTAACCCGGGTTATCTCGGCAGCTCCCGCGAGTTCAACGCCCGCTTCGCCGCCGCGATCGAGAAGGACAAGGACGAGCAAAGCACGAACGATCTGCAAAAGCTGATCAAGCCGTTCATGCTGCGCCGCAAGAAGAAAGATCCGGCTATCCAGCTCGATCTGCCCGACAAGAACGAAATGAAAACCTATGTTCATCTGACGGCCGAACAGGGAGCGCTCTATGAACAGACGGTCAACGAGTTGATGGAGAAGATGCAAAAGCTGGAAGGCATCGAGCGTAAAGGAGCTATTCTAGCTGCGCTAACCCAACTGAAGCAGCTATGCGACCATCCGATTCTGCTGACGAAGGAAGCGTTGCCCGAAGCTATATGGGGAGAAACGGAGAAAACGGAACCGCCGTTCGATACGGAAACGCTCATCGGCCGTTCATCGAAGCTGGAGCGTCTGCTCGCCATGGTCAAGGAGCTGCGGGAGGAAGACGAGCGTTGCCTGATTTTCACCCAGTACATCGGCATGGGGCAGATGCTGAAGCTCGTCCTGGAGCAAGAGCTCGCGGAGCCCGTGCTTTACTTGAACGGAAGCACGTCCAAACAGGCGAGGGACCGCATGATCGAGCAGTTCCAATCGACCGCGCAGCCTCCCTCCCCCGAACAGCCGAACGTGTTCATCTTGTCGCTCAAAGCCGGAGGAGTCGGCCTGAACTTAACGGCGGCGAATCATGTCTTTCATTTCGATCGCTGGTGGAATCCGGCTGTCGAGAACCAAGCGACGGATCGCGCTTACCGCATGGGTCAGACCCGGGACGTGCAGGTGCACAAATTCATTTCTCTCGGCACGCTCGAGGAACGGATCGACGAAATGCTGGAGAACAAACAGCAGCTGAGCGAAAATGTCATTTCCTCGTCGGAAGGCTGGATAACGGAGCTGTCTACGGACGAGTTGAAGGATCTCTTCACGTTGAGGCGAGACATGATCGGCTGACGTGCGCGGCAATCATTCAGGAACCTGTCGGGACTAGAACCGACGGGTTTCTTTGTTGTGCCGTTCTCTCCCTCTCCGCGAAATACCGGACGATAAAGTCCCGAAACGTACGGGCCGCCAAGGAAAGGTAACGTTTCTCGTGCCAGATGATCCGGAACTGTCGTTGACATGCCGGATCCTCGATCGTAAGAAGATCAAGCTTCGTATTCGGGCCGCCGCAATTGCCGACGAGCGCGACGCCCAGTCCAGCGCGGACAAGACTGGCAATGGCGGCAGGCTCTTCTACCCGGCAAACGAAATTCGGCGCGAACCCCGCGTTGCGGAAAAACTTATCGTTCATTTGCTGAAAAGGAAACCCTTCCGTATAGCCTACGAACGGTTCATCGGCTAACTCGCTTAAGCGGACGCTGTCGCGATCCGCCAATCGGTGACCCGGAGGAACGGCCAAATAGACGTCCTCGTTCAGCACGGTTATCGAACGAATTCCCGGATACTCGACCGGCATCGCCGTGAAGCCGACGTCGACGTCGCCGGTTTCGACTAGCTGCGCCATCCGTTCCATGGATGCCTGGGTAATCCGAAACTTGACTTCGGGATGAAGCGCGACGAACTCTCCCAGCGGCTCCGTCAACCGGTCCAATGTCGATGTCGCCAGATGAATGCTTCCGTGCTCCATTCCGGCAAGCTCGGAGACTTCTTTTTTCCCCTCGTCCAGAAGGGTAAGCGCCGCGTCCACTTTGTCCAAGAAGGCTTTGCCGAACGTATTCAGCCTGATCTGCCTGCCGTGGCGATCGAACAACGGCACCCCCACGTCCTCCTCCAACCGGGCTATCGTTTTGCTAAGAGCGGGCTGAGCGATGCGAAGCTCCTGAGCGGCTTTCGTCATGTGCTCCAATTTCGCGACCGTGCGAAAATACTGCAATTGCAGAAGTTCCATGCCACTCACTCCTCACTTATATACCAGAGTATATATATCATATGAAATAAGATATATTTTTGTTTATTTGCAGTTCATTATAAAATACTCCTTGCAAGGAAACAATTGCCTTCCCGGGTTGAAGGCTTGCAAAGGAGGTTCGCTACATGGAAACCCGAGTCGATTCGCCGGCGGGAGAGAAATTGATCCGTATCCTTGCCTTTACGCTTGTCCTGTCGGTCATGAGCGCGACTGTGTTCAATATCGTATTGCCCGAGATCCGCCAGGAATTCAATCTGTCGTTCGCTCAAGTCAGCTGGGTCTCTTCCGCTTTTCTGTTGATCTATGCCATCGGAACCGTCATCTACGGGAAATTGGCCGACGTCTACAAGCTCAAAAACTTGCTCACGTTCGGACTTGTCCTGTTCGCCTTAGGCTCGCTGGTCGGATTGGGCGCGCAGGAATATTGGATGGTTCTTCTAGGTAGAATGGTTCAGGCCGTCGGAGCGGCCGTTATTCCCGCAACGGCCGGGATTATTCCGGTTCGTTATTTTCCGCAGGAAAGCCGGGGGCGAGCATTGGGGATCTCGATGACGGGACTCGCCATCGGAAGCGCGATAGGCCCTGCGGTCGCGTCTCTCGTGGTGAGCGTCGTTCATTGGCGCTGGTTGTTCTGCATGCCGATCCTCACGTTGCTCGCATTGCCTTATTACCGTAAATATTTGCGCGACGAACGCGTCAAATCCGTGAAGATCGATTGGATCGGAGGAGGATTGCTCGCAGGCACCGTCGCTTTATTGCTGCTCGCGATCACGAACGGGGCGATGATGCCTGCCGCCGGCTGCCTGCTCACGTTCGCGTTGTTCGTGGCGAGAATCCGATCGGCGAAGGAGCCTTTTATTAAACCGGACCTATTCGGTAGCAAAGGGTATTCTCTTGGGCTCGCCATCGCTTTTGCAGCTACGGGCATCGGCTACTCGCTCGCTTTTCTGAGTCCGCAGCTGTTGACCCAAGTCTATCATCTGGCTCCCGGACTGGTCGGCATCGCGATGGTTCCGGCTGCGGTCATGACCGCGATCTTAGGCAGAAAAGCCGGTTATCTGGCGGATAAGAAAGGCAATCCTTTTCTCTTCTATTCGGCTTCTTCGCTCTTATTGGTCTGTTTCGCTCTATTATCTTCATTCCCCGGAGTCTCGCCGATTCTCGTCGCTCTGTTCCTTATCTTCGGCAATGTCGGGCAATCGTTCCTCTACATCGCCTTGTCCAACGCGATTTCCCGAACGTTGCCTGCGGAACAGAGCGGAGTCGGCATGGGACTGCTAGGTATGCTTAACTTTATTGCCGGCGCCGTATCGGCAAGCCTCTACAGCAAGGCAGTCGACCAAGGCGCGGGCCGGAATTGGAATCCGTTGAATTCGGTTACGGAAGCGTCCGCGTACGGCAATATTTATCTCGTTCTGGCGTTAACGCATGTAGGCATACTCCTGCTCTATATCTTTCAATTCGGAAGAACGGCTCGAAAAAGAAAAGCAAGCGAAGGGATCGGTGAGGCGATATGAAAGCAGCGGCTTTTACTTCTTATGGTCCGCCTGACGTATTAAAGCTCATGGACTTCGAAGCCCCCCAAGCGGACGCCGGACAAGTGAGGGTTCAAGTCAAAGCAGCCGGAGTGCAGCCTGCCGACGTGTCGGTCCGGACCGGCTGGGTACCGCCCGGAGCGACGGTGAGTTTCCCTCAGATTCCGGGCAACGAGTTCGCGGGGGTAATCGATCAGATCGGGGAAGGCGTCGGCGGCTTTGCCGTCGGCGACGAGGTTCTCGGCTACCGAATGCTGAATTGTTACGCCGAGTTCGTCGTCGTTAGCGTTGACCAGATTATAACGAAGCCGCATGGCACGACTTGGGAAGCAGCCGGTTCGTTGTCCGCCTCAGGGCAAACCGCTCATACGGCGTTGCAGGAATTACGAGTCGGCAAGGGCGATACGGTGTTGATTCACGCCGCGGCCGGCGGAGTCGGCTCTGTCGCGGTACAACTGGCCCGATTCTATGGGGCGACGGTCATCGGCACCGCCAGCGAGCGCAACCACGACTACCTCAGGTCGCTCGGAGCGATTCCCGCAACTTATGGCGAAGGGTTGGCCGATAGAGTGCGCTCGCTCGCCCCGAACGGCGTTCATGCCGCGCTGGATGCAGCCGGCGGCGATGCCCTGCAAGCTTCGCTGGAACTTGTCGGCGACAAGGATCGCATCGGCACGATCGTCGCTTTCGAACAAGCGGCGCGACTCGGTCTGCGCGTGATCCGCAGCCAACGGTCGGCCGTACGGCTTGCGCAATTGGCTGATCTGCATTCCCGAGGCGAGCTGCAAATCCACATCAGACAAACTTTTCCCTTGTCCCACGCCGCGGACGCCCATAGAGAGGTCGAGAAAGGACACGGCCGAGGGAAGGTCGTCCTCTCCATCGGCTAATCATAAAAAAGACATTCGCCCTCCATTGCGGTGAATGTCTTTTTACCATCTATTTCGATTAGTAGTGCCTTTGAACATTAGCTTTCTTGATCAGCCTGCGAACGGCGACGTTTCCTGCTATTACCGTTAACGAGCCGACCATGATTCCGATCGACCCCGTCGACAGCGTCGTTGCTCCCGTACTTGCCACGACCGTCCCGACCGTGGCGCCAAGGGTAATTCCGATTGCCGCAACTACCACGGTCAGCGCCTTGCCGATGCCGGATATCATTCCCGTGCCTACCGTTACCGCGCATGCTATCGAAGTCAATACTCCCGCTAATCCTAATAAGAGCATTCCGATCACCTGATTCTAGTAGATTAGATTCCTTTACTAGAATGGGCATCTATCGCAGCGTTTAAACCTATTTTGCGAACAATGATTTTTACTCCCCTACTCCCGACTTGCTCCTCTAACGCCCTTTAGATAAGCTTTGATTTGCTTTTGCATTTTGTGGGACACGGGCGCGATAACCTCTCCGTTGCTCGTTCGCAGCTTTACGATATTCAAGATGCCGTCGAACGATTCGATGCTCTCCATGTTGACGACCGTTCCCCGATCCGTACGGATGAATCCCGAATCTTGGAGCAGAATCGACAAGTCCTTGACCATGGAGATGATCTTATACTCGTCGTCATAAGAGTAGATCGTTAATTCCCCCGCGCCGTTCGTCTGCAAATAGACGATTTCCCGCACGTCCAGCATTCTATGTTCCCCGTTCGAGTTCAGCAGAGGCAGCAACATCGTTTTTCCCTCATTCGCATGTAGGATGTATACATTCGGCTTGGCCGGAAATGATACGGATAGATAGGATATTAGACTCAGATAAGTATCCAACGTCTTAATTATAGCTTTAAATGATATTAATGAATACTATAATAATCGTTTATTGTACTTATCGGCGCATTCATTCCTTCATGCCTCTTCTCTACACTTTAATCAAAGAGGTGTGGACAATGGATAACGATATTCTTAAGCTGGTCGGCCAACGGATTCGCTCGTTGCGCAAAGAACGGGAAATGTCTCAGGAGCTGCTCGGGGAAAAAGGGGGCTTCCATTATTCCTATATAGGCCAAATCGAAAGAGGAGAGAAAAACATCTCGCTTCTTAATCTCTCCAAGATCGCTACCGCGCTGGACGTTAGCCTATCCCAATTGTTTACTTACATAGACGAGGAAGAAAAACGTACGGAATCCGAAAAGGATTTGCAAGAGATCGTATCTACGCTGAGGTATCAGAAACCTGGCCAAGTGAGAATGGTGCGGAACGTTGTCCGGGAGATCTTGGGAGAGAACGAGAAATATTCGACCGACAAATAAGTAAAAAACAGGGTGTCCTATTCAGGGACACCCTGTGTCCTATTCAGGGACACCCTGTTCATATGGAATAACGGCACCGCGTGCCGCTAACTCGGAGGAACCGCCGCATTGTCGCGGAATAACGGCACCGCGTGCCGCTAACTCGGAGGAGCCGCCGCCTTGTTGCGGAATAACGGCACCGCGTGCCGCTAACTCGGAGGAGCCGCCGCCTTGTTGCGGAATAACGGCACCTGCGTGCCGCTAACTCGGAGGACCTGAAATTGGACGTGTCCAAACTTAGGGGGTCGAAATAACGGCACCGCGTGCCGCTAACGCGGAAAATGGGCGTTTAGTCGAAATAACGGCACCGCGTGCCGCTAACGCGGAAAATGGGCGTTTAGTTTCGAAATAACGGCACCGCGTGCCGCTAACGCGGAAAATGGGCGTTTAGTTTCGAAATAACGGCACCGCGTGCCGCTAACGCGGAAAATGGGCGTTTAGTTTCGAAATAACGGCACCGCGTGCCGCTATTTCGAATAGCGCGCAAATGCTGAACCTTTTTAACTACTTCGCATACCGCAATATAGCCGCAGCGGCGCGCTCCCGCCTGTCGGCATCCTCGCATCTCAAGGCTTGCTTTAAGATTTCCAACGCTTCCTCGATCGTCTCCCGATCGACGTGAACTCGATGGTCAGCAACAACTGGCATCTGCGATTGTGCCGAGAGGTTCGGCGATACCCAGCCATCGAGCTGCGCCGAGGACAACGGGTACTCGAATTCCGCGATCGCTCCGGGGGAGCTCAGCCATTCCCGCACGTAATCGTTCAATTCGGAACTTGGAATGCGATTTAGCCAAGTGACGCCTCGCCGATGACACAAGCCGTCCTCCATCGTATCGGACGTTTCCACGTAATAATAATCGCCGACGTCTCCGAGATGGACGGAATCGTTTTCGACCACCAGCACATAGTCTCCGTCTTGCATCGCATGCACGAAAACAGCGATCTCGTTTAAGCGATCCGCAAGCTCCTGACCCTCGTATTTGTAAACTTTGGTTAGCCGATCCTTCAGCTCGCTATCGCCGACATCCTCTAAATCTCCGATCCCCGGATATCCGATGCTAACGAAGTTATCCTCCAGAAACCGCTTCATCCGGTCGACGCCGCACGGATTGGATTCGAGTCGATACAGATTCATCGCTTGCCGCTCCCCCTCCGTTTACCGCTTCATCCTTACCCGAACCAATGACTAATATAAACCATAATCAGCATTCCGAATATGAATGAATACGTGGAAGGCCGCTCATAGCCGTGTCCATGGCTCTCGGGAATAAGTTCCTTGTAAGCGATGAACAGCATAGCGCCCGCCGCGAAAGCAAGGCCGAACCCGATTAGATTCTGAATGCTGCTGGCCGTCAGATAGCCGATTATCGCGGATACGGCTTCCATCAGTCCCGTCAGGAACACGATGGCGAAAGACCTCAGCTTGCTGACCTTCGAGTTGATCAAGAAGACGGCTAAGATAAGCCCCTCCGGCATGTTCTGGGCTCCGATCGAGATCGCGACCATCGGTCCCAATCCCGCGTTCTGGCTGGCATAACTAAATCCGGTGCTCAACCCTTCGGGAATGTTGTGAATGAACAGGGCTATGATGACCAAGAGCGACTTGGAGTCGAACGAACTGACGCGGCTATCGTTCTCGACGTCGATATGCGGGATATTTTTCTCGATCAGGTCTAGTACGACGATTCCGATCAAAATGCCGAGCGTCAAGCCGACGATGCCCGATTCCTTGATCGCTTGCGGCATTAACCCGAATGTAGAAGCGGATACCATGATACCCGCCGTGAAAGCAATGAGAATATCCTTCCACTTCTCGGACAGCTTCTTAATGAAAAATATAGGAGCGGCTCCCAGTACGGTAGCCATAGCGGATATGATACTTCCGATTAAAGCGGACTCCACGTTCACGTGCTCCCTTCATGACTGTACAAGCTAGACATATGAATTGATTCTAATTTGTATTCCCTTCCATTGCAATGCTTGAACGATAAGTATGATCATCCTTTCAGTGTTATACTTGCCTTGCGAGCATCAATGATACGAATCGAGGCATGGGCGATAATGAATCTCGAGCTGAAAGATATGCACATTCTAGATCGAACAAGAGAACCCGCTCCCGAAGACGTCGGCTATTCTTTCGCCTTGGACGAGCTGTTAGGCAGACAGACGGGAAACGGAGGACCTGCGGCGTGCCACCTCTGGCGACATCCGCGCGCCTTCGTCATCGGTTCGAAGGATAGCCGATTACCCGGGGCGGCGGACGCGGTAAAATGGTTGGAACGCCAAGGGTACTCCGTGCTCTTGCGCAATTCCGGCGGGGCGGCCGTGCCTCTCGATCAAGGCGTCGTGAACGTGTCCCTCATCCTGCCCATCGACGCGCGGATCCCTCAGCGCTTCCACGCCGATTTCGAGCGGATGTATTCCTTGATTCGCCGGACTTTGTCCGCGTACGGTTGCGAGGTTACGAGAGGGGAAGTCGCGGGCTCCTATTGTCCGGGCGACTACGACCTTCGGGTCGACGGATTGAAGTTTTGCGGAATCGCCCAACGCAGGCAGGTGCGGGCGATGATCATTCAGGCTTTCGTCATTGTGGACGGCTCAGGCTCGGAACGCGCGGAGCTGGTCAAAGCATTCTACGATCGGGCGGGTGTCGGCACGGAGCCCGATGACTATCCGTTCGTTAGACCCGAGGTAATGACTAGCTTGCAAGAGAGAGGCATTGCGGGCGTTGAAGGAGCGGAAGCTTTCACTGAAGCGATCATACGGCATTTGCGGGAACGGCTGCCGGAATACGCAACCGCTGCCTCGTTTCATCCACTCCGATTGCCGGAGCGCGCAACGATCGAGGAGTCGTGTCGGCTGTTGCGGCAAAGATACCCTTTGCCGAGGTAGGCTACTTGTTCTATGGAACCCTGGCTTAGAATATTGATGTAGGGCTATCAATTTCTATTAAGGGTGATTCCTATGCGAAAATTAAGAATCAAACTGATCGTTATCATCGGCCTGTTCATGATGATATCCGGCGTGGCGTCAGCAGCCGTATCCAGCTCCGACGCGCCTCCCCCCCTTTCTCATGACGCATATCTGAGATTGGACGGCATTGCCGGGGATTCGAAGGCCAGGCATTATGAAAATTGGATCGTTCTGTCCGGCGTGCAATTCGAAGTGTCGAACAACGCAAAAGCGGCAAACGGCGGCGGATCCGGTTCCGGAAGAGCCGCGGTCGACTCGTTTACCGTCACGAAAAATTTGGATGCCGCATCCACCCCTTTATTGCAAGCGGCATTATCCGGCACGAACATCAAAAGCGGCCAGTTCGTTCTTACGACCAGGGGCGAGGCCCCGAGTACGGTGCTGACGATCGATCTTAATGCGGTTAACGTTACCGGTTATGAATTTAACAACGAACAGGAAACGATACGATTAACATTCAACGCCATGAAATTTTCCTACTCCCCGTCGGATCCGAAAGGCAACAAGAGTTCTCCCGTTTCGGCCAGTTGGAACAGCAAATAACGTGTAAAAAAAGGCTCCAACGGCTGCTCGTCGCAGTCGATTGGGGCCATTGCTTATTATTCATTAAACTTTCTTATTCGCGGCGTTGATTTCATGCTCGTTCTGGTGCCATTTTCTAACCATGCCTTGATAGAACAGGTTCTCTTGTCCGGTTAACCCTTGCTTGTTATCCTTCATGATCATCGATCCAATGTTACGTTTCAAGATCTCGCTGCGGCGCCTTAACATTTCAATGTGAGTCATGCTGCAATACCTCCGGATGAAATTCTCCTTTTAAGTGTACCGATTATCCTTTGGCATGGAAAACCGCATACGGGAGCCTCTCGCCCTATAAGACGGGCTTAGCAATAATGAGATTCCAACCAGTCCCCGTTTTCGGAAAAATCCTTCTAAATCCTCTATATAACGTCCTATCGTATGAGGACTTACCCCAAAACGAAAATAAACGACAGCTCCTTCGCATCGTTTTTCAATATTCGTGAACTTATATTCAGCAGATTAGCTCCTGTATGTCGGGAGCTATTTTTTATGTTCAAATCAAACATTCCTAGAACTCATTATAAATGCATTAATATCGCTATTTTCTGCTAAATAGATAATTTTTTTTTTACAAAACGTTGATAACAAAGAACAACTAAGCTACAATAAATGTTGTATTCAATAATAAATATGTTATAAACAATAAAAGGAGATGTTCTAATTGTCCAAACAACCCTACCGTATCAATCGCATGTTTAGTAACAAAGGCAAATGTTTCGATGTCGCCATCGATCACGGATTTTTCAACGAATATTCCTTTCTTCATGGGATCGAAAATATGCAGAAAGCAGTCGAAACCATCGTTGAAGCCAATCCCGATTGCATTCAATTGAGTATCGGCCAAGCGCATTTCCTGCAATCCATTCCCGGAAAACAGAAGCCGGGGCTCGTGCTTCGGGCCGATGCGGCCAACGTATACGGTTCCGAACTGCCCCGGCACCTATTCAGCGAGACGATCAACCGGACGATCGAGCAAGCGGTTCGACTGGATGCGGTCGCCGTCTGTATCAATCTGCTGTTGCTGCCTAACCAACCGGATTTGCATCACCAATGCGTTCGCAACATCTCTTTGCTCAAGATGGAAGCCGAGAAATACGGAATGACGTTAATGGTCGAGCCATTGGTCATGCTGCCGAATGAAATCAAAGGCGGTTACATGGTGGACGGCGATATCCGCAAAATCATGCCGTTGGTCCGTCAAGCCGTCGAGCTGGGCGCGGACGTGATCAAAGCCGATCCATGCGACGATGTCCGCGAATATCACCGGGTAATCGAGGTCGCTTCCGACGTACCCGTACTCGTTAGGGGCGGCGGACGAGCCAGCGACGAAGAGCTCGTAACCCGCACGAAAGAATTGATGAAACAAGGCGCATCCGGTATCGTATACGGCCGTAACGTCGTGCAGCATCCGAACCCGTCCGCCATGACGCGCGCGATGATGGCGATCGTTCACGATGACGCGTCGGAAGAATCCGCGCTCGCTATCCTGCGGGAGGCATCGGTATAATGGAGAAAAAGATCATTCGTTTCGGCGTGATCGGCTGCGGGTTGATGGGCAAGGAATTCGCAAGCGCTGCCGCTCGTTGGTGCCATCTCAACCATGTTGATTTCGAACCGCGCATCACGGCGGTTTGCGATGCCAATCCGGAAGCCGCACGTTGGTTTCTCGATCATGTCCCGACGGTAGAGAATGTATATACCGACTACAAGGAATTATTAGCCAACGACTCGATTGACGCCATTTATTGCGCGGTTCCCCACAACCTGCACGAGGGCATCTATATCGATATTATCCGGGCAGGCAAGCATCTCCTAGGGGAGAAACCGTTCGGCATCGATCGCGGGGCTAATGCGGCTATACAAGCAGCTATCAAAGCTCATCCCGATGTCATCGTAAGGAGTTCATCCGAATTCCCCTTCTTTCCCGGCGCTCAACAGATCGTTAAATGGGTGAACGAAGACCGGTTCGGCCAAATCATCGAAGTGGAAGCCGGCTTCTGGCATTCCAGCGATTTGGATCCGTCCAAACCGATTAATTGGAAAAGGCGTATCGGAACGAACGGCGAATATGGGTGCATGGGAGATCTCGGCCTTCATGTGCTGCATCTTCCGCTTCGGTTCGGTTGGAGGCCCGCCAACGTCAGAGCTCTGCTGTCTAAGATTATCCCGGAACGGCCGGACGGAAAAGGCGGCATGGCCGCCTGCGAGACTTGGGATAATGCCATTCTGGCCTGCGAGGTAAAGACTTCCGAGCAGCAATTCCCTATGGTCCTTTCGATGAAGCGGATCGCTCCGGGCCATGCCAATAGTTGGTTTATCCGAATTCAAGGCACGAAGTTCTCGGCGGAATATTCGACCAAAAATCCTAAGCAAGTGTCCTCCCTCCCTTATGAACAAGGAGGGGTCCAAGCTTGGCACGTATACGACGTGCCCTATAAATCGGCTTATGATACGATTACCGGAGGCATATTCGAATTCGGCTTCTCCGATTCTATTCTGCAAATGTGGGCGGCGTTCTGTGACGAGATCGTTCACGGAAAATCCGGCCTGGCATTCGGCTGTGCGACGCCGGAAGAAGCCGAGGGCAGCCATAGAGTGTTCACGGCGGCACTAGAGTCTCAGCGGACGGGAGAAACGGCAGTCATTGACTGGAGGGAATAGCATTGACGCAACAGGCAGCTGAAGCGGTCGTAGCCGGGCATATTTGCCTGGATATTATTCCTGGCATTCAGGAAAAGAAAAACGGCTTGGGCACTTTTCTTGTTCCGGGTAAATTGATCGAGGTCGGCCCGGCGCGGGCGTCAACCGGCGGCACGGTCCCGAATACAGGATTGGCGCTGCATCTTCTCGGCCTAAAAACCAGGCTCATGGGCAAGATCGGCCGCGACCTCTTCGGCAGCGAGATTCTTCATGCGCTTGGCCGGTATGGCGACGAACTGACCGAGGGAATGATCGTATCCCCGGAAGAAGATACGTCTTATACGCTTGTGATCAATCCTCCTAATGTGGATCGAATCTTTTTGCATTGCACGGGTGCCAATGATACATTTACAGTTGATGATATCCAGCAACAATTACTAGAAGGAGCGCGCCTGTTTCATTTCGGATACCCGCCGCTGATGCGGCGAATGTATGAGGAAGACGGCAAAGAGCTCGAACGTTTATTGGCAACCGCCAAAGCAAGGGGCATGACCGTATCGCTCGACATGGCCAAGCCCGATCCCGAATCCCCTGCCGGACTAGCGGATTGGCGGACTATTCTTACTAGGGCGATCCCTCACGTAGATATATTCCTACCCAGCTTCGAAGAGCTTCTCTATATGCTGCGGCCCGAATCTTACAAGCAGCTATCGCTGGAATGCGAGACGGAAGATTTACTGCCCTACGCCAGCGGAACCTTGCTCTCCTCGCTGGCGGGGGAGCTTCTGGACATGGGCGCGGCCGCTGTCGCCTTCAAGCTTGGCGAGCATGGCCTCTATCTTCGAACGACAGCGGATCCTGCACGATTGCAATCCATGGGAGCATGTTCGCCTACATCGGATATGGCGGACAATTGGTTGGATCGGGAGCTTCTGGCTCCTTGCTATAAAGTCTCCCCCGTAGGCACTACCGGCGCGGGCGACGCCACGATCGCGGGATTCCTGGCTGCCCTGCTGAAGGGAATGCCCGTAGAGGATTCCTTGCTCAGCGCTGTTGGCACGGGAGCTTTCAGCGTTGAACAAGCGGACGCCGTGAGCGGAATCCCCTCATGGACCGCTCTAACCGAGCGGATCTCCTCAGGATGGCCCCAGCTCGAGAACCGGTTGGATTTGACCGGATGGCATTATAATGAACGACTTAAAGTATGGAGCAAATAAAAAGGCAGGTATAAAGCGATGGCTGACGGACTAAACGAAAGACAACGACAAATATTGGAGCGCTTGAACGCCGAGCACGAAGTGAAAATCGCCGAATTGAAAGAGATGTTCTCCGTGACCGAGATGACGCTTCGCAGAGATCTGGAGAAGCTCGAGACTGCGGGGAACATTCGCCGAACTTTCGGCGGTGCCATTCTTGTCGGAAGGGATATCGCCCTCCAAGAGCGGTTCGGCATCATGTCGGAAGCTAAGAGCAGGATCGGCAAAGCGGCAGCAGCACTTGTGCAGCCCGGCGAATCTATCTTCATCGATGCCGGAACGACCACGCTTCAGGTAGCCAGATATTTACCCGCAGGTCTTCCCGTCACCGTCGTCACCAATGCCGTAACGATTGCCTCCGAACTCATGGGAAAGCAGATCCAGACCGTCGTAACGGGAGGCATGTTGATCGAAGCGACTGCTGCCTTGTCAGGACCGTATACGGATAAGATGCTATCATCCATGGCCTTCGACCGCGTGTTCTTGGGTGCGACTGGAGTCAACCTGTCGCACGGCTTCAGCAACTCAAATATACATGAAGCCGAGATCAAAAAGCTCGCAATGAAGCAAGCGAAAGAGACCAATATTGTCATGGACCATTCGAAGTTCGGCAATCAAGTCCTCTTCTCTTTCGCAGAGCTCTCTGAAGCGAGCCGTATTATATCCGATCAATTGCCTGATGACGAATTGCGTTTGGGTTGCGAAGAAGCCGGCATTCGATTTCTCGTTGATTAAATAGCTAATGTCCCGAAATTCAAAAACAAGAAGAGGCCGTCCCGAAAGTATACTGCTTAGGGGACGGCCTCGGTTTTATTGACAACATTTCATGTGACTGTCTATTTACCCACTATACGGTGTTACGCCGGTTATCACGAATTCCGCTGATTCCATGCGCGGCTTGCTAGCGCCAGCGCTCCGCAGATGCCGGCTTGATCTCCAAGGCCCGGCGGGACAATGTAATCTTCATTGTCGACCGCCAAGAACGGATGCTGTACGTAACCGTTAAGCATCTCCTTCAGTCGGCTGCGTATGAGCGGGAACAGGAGCTTCTGTTTCATGACGCCCCCGCCCATAATGATTTTTTTCGGCGAAAGAATGAGCAAGTAGCTGACGAGCGCTTGCGCCAAATAATGCGCCTCGATTCGCCAAGCCGGATGCTCCTCGCCCAATTCAATGCCTTTCTTCTGCCAACGCGCCTCGATGGCGGAGCCCGAAGCCAGTCCTTCAAGACAATCCCGATGAAAGGGACAATGCCCCTCGTAGGTATCGTCGGGATGGCGGCGCATCGGGATATGCCCCATTTCCGGATGGGTTAATCCGTGAACCAGATTTCCTTCCGATATCGCTCCCGCGCCGATTCCCGTCCCGACCGTGATATACAAGCAGCTATCCAGACCCGCCGCCGCGCCCCATGTCGCCTCGCCCAAAGCCGCCGCGTTAACGTCCGTATCGAACCCGATCGGCACGTTGTAGCTTCGCATGATATGTTCGACCACGCGATAGCCGCTCCAATGCGGTTTCGGCGTTGCGCAGACAGACCCGTAAGACCGGCTGTTCGGATCGACATCGAGCGGGCCGAATGTACCGATCCCGATCGCTTGGACGCCATGCCCGGCAAAGAAATCCACGGCTTGATTCAACGTTTCTTCCGGCGTAGTCGTGGGGATCGTTATCCGATGTAAGACTTCTCCGTCCGGCGTCCCCACGCCGCACACGAACTTGGTGCCTCCGCCTTCAATCGCCCCTAACAGAATCACGCAAGTCCCTCTCTATCCTTCTATTTTAATTTGAACTTTGAAAAGTCCCGGATCTTTAGGTTGGGCTAGAAATTCCGCCGTCTCCTCCAAGCTGATCGTCTTGGAGATCAGGGGCTCGAGTAGTATTCTTCCTTCCTTCACCCAATGGAAAGCCGGCAGAAAAGTATGGTTGATGGCCATCGAACCGAGAAGCGTCCAATCCTTCTGATACAGCTTAAACGGGTTGATCTGAATGCTGGCATTCTGCGGAGTGACGCCGAATTGGAGATATTTTCCCGTCGGTCCCATGAAATCGAATTCCTTCTCGATGACGGCCGGAATCCCGGTTACGTCGACGACTACATCGAAGCCGTTCGGGTAATCCTCTTTTTTCAACTCGCCGCTCAAGACGCCCTTCGTGGCTCCCAATTTCAAGGCCATGTCCAGCTTCTCGCGCGACACGTCCACGACGACCAATTCCGAAGCGCCTGCTCTCGCGATGGACTGTACCAGTTGCTGCCCCATGGCTCCCGCACCGAATAGAATGACGCGATCGCCCACCTTCAAGTCGAGCCTGTTCATGCCATGCACCACGCAAGCCATAGGCTCGATAAACGCAGCCTCCGCGAAGCTCATGCCGTCCGGAATTTTCACCGCGTTCTTCGCCGGTACCCTGACGTATTCCGCCATGCTTCCGTTCATCGTATTGCCGAGCGCTTTCCAATTCACGCAGTGGTTGCCTCTATCGGTCAGGCAATACTCGCACTCTCCGCAGAAGATGCAAGGGTCTGCCGTCACTCGATCGCCCGGCTTGTATGACGTCACTCCCTCGCCGACTTCATGTATGACTCCGGAGAACTCGTGACCGGGAACGATCGGATAAGGAGAAATGTACTCCCCTTCGAAAATATGAAAGTCCGTGCCGCATATCCCGACGTTCTCCACCTTGATTGTGACCTCTCCCACCCCCGGAACCGGATAAGGAATATCTTTGACTACTGCGTGGTGCGGCTTCTCGATAACCAATGCTTTCATCGTTCATCAACCTCTCCATTATGATTTTTATCTGAGCAACTGCCCGGCTAATTTGATGTAACCTTTTTTCAAAACAAACTGGATGCTATCGTTCACCTCTTGAATGGTCCCAGAGGTCAGTGTCTGAATGAATGATTCTTCTTCGATAAGAGACATGCTAATCTCGCTGATAAGCTCGAAGTTCTCCTTGTGAGCATCGACCGGCCCAAGTAGCGTGAGCACCGTCCGGACGGGAACTTGGCGGTCGCCGATCTGCCAATAAACCGCTTGCTTCAATCGAAAGACGGAGACGGACATTTCCTTGATTCCTTCGCTTCTGCAATGCAGCATCGCTAAATGATCTTCTTCGAGAAGCAGCGGGCCGAGCTCTTCCCTTCTTTCCAAATCCCTGCGAAGCAGCTTTATGTCGTTCACATCGAAACGAGTGGCGACGAACGCCAACGCATTACGGATCAGTTCCTGCTTGGATATCGCCTCGAAATTATCCGCTACTTCAATATGATCGAGCAACCAAGCAAGCGCCCTCCCGTAGCGATCCACCTTGTCTACGGCCTGTTCAATGCTGGAACGGTCCTCCGTTCCCGTACGATCGGATCTGGTCAATAGCGGAAGCTGGTCCTTGAGACCCGCGATGTCGTCATCGGTCAGGAACGGATTCACGACGAATACATTCATCTTATCTAGATCGACCGGCAACGTGGACAGAACCAAGTCGACCTGGTGATGATTGTCCAACCACTCTTCCAAATGAAACAGCGAGATCGTATCCA
This sequence comes from Cohnella cholangitidis, assembly GCF_014107495.1. GTDB lineage: Bacteria > Bacillota > Bacilli > Paenibacillales > Paenibacillaceae > Cohnella > Cohnella cholangitidis. The sequence goes on along the minus strand of NZ_CP041969.1, from coordinate 3,716,740 downwards.
CGACCTGAAGCTGAGGCAGCTTCTTCTTAATCTGCGCTTGAAGCAACCGGGATGTCCCGATGCCGCTGGAGCATACGAGCAGGACCCGATACTTCACCGACTCCGACTCCTGCTTGTTTAAAATGGCCGTGCCGAAATGCATGGCCAGATAGCCGATTTCTTCCTCGGGCACGGGCTTTCCGACCTGCTGCTCCAAATACTGAGATGCCTTGCGGGTCGCTTCGAAAATCTCCGGGTACTCTTCCTTTACATGCTGTAGCAATGGATTGCGTACAGCCATGTCCAGCTCGATACGTTTGATTGCCGAAGTCAAATGGGTCGTCAGGTTGTGGGCGAGCAAATCGTCGCTTTCTAGCTCCAGCTTAAGCTCCCGTTCTATGATCGATATCATGCTTCGCACGTACTCCAGAATCACGCTGTAATCGAAGTCGCTGCCCATGACATGGTTCGACCGCGCGCCTAGAAGATGCATCGTAATATATCCGATCTCGCTCTCCGGAAACGCAAGCTCCAACCGCTGGCTGAACATGGATGCCAGCTCGCGGGCCAATTCGAATTCCTTCGTCGATTTCAAGCGATTCAAAATCTCTTCTTCTATGGTAATTGCCTCGTTCGTTTTTAACCGTTGAACGGCAAGCGCCAAGTGTACGACGAAACCAACATAGGCATTATCCGCCATCCGGTAGCCCCGATTTTGTTCGAACTCCTGAATGACCTGCTCGATCTTGAATAACCATTGAGGATCTATGAAATTAAGCAGCCGGAGACGGATCGAAGAGTGAAGATTCTCTCTCTGTCCGTTGGACTGCACGTACATAAACTCCATCAACTGCTCATGCGTCACGTTCTCATACAACAGATCCGCCATTGCCGCGCGAATGCTTTTCTCCGAGCCATGGATATACACGCCGATCCCAGGCTTGCGATAAAGCCGGATACCGTATTTCTCTAACCAGGGTTCGACTTTCTGAAGGTCGTTACTGATCGTAGACTCGGCCACGTTCAGCTCCTTGCTCAGCGCATACAGCTTTTTCGGCTCCTTGCAGGAGAGCAAGATCTGCTTGATATTGGACTGCCGTTCTTCTACCGAATAAGTCGGCTGCATGGCATCGTTCTGGGATAAAAGCCTCGCCAGATCCTCCATTTTTTCCTTGTCGCCCTGCAGCTTCAGCCCTGCTCCGATCTTCTTGTCAAACCGGAGGCCTTGCTGCGCAATATAAAATTCAAGCTCGGACACTTCCCGTTGCAGCGTGCGTAAACTGACGTTCAACCGGTCCGCCAACGCGTTCAAAGGCGCATGATCGTTCGATTCAAGAAAGTACAACAAAATTTGCTGTTGACGGGCATTCAGCTTGATCTTTATTTTTTTCTCTATATCGATCACATCCTTGGGAACAGCCTTGGTGTTGGTTCCGGATTTCGGAGCCTTACTCTAGATTGGTGTGCCTTCCGGCCATGCTTGCCTCGGTCTGCCGCAAACGCTCGGCTAGCAGAACTACGATCCAGTCGAACAACAGCAACTGGGTTTGTTCGAACAACGAGCCCATCGGTTGAATCGATTTCAAGCCATCGACGCCTTCCCGCATCGTTTGGGCGGGAATAGGAATAATGAGATCTGCTCTTCGAGGCAGCGAAGCCTCGGGGAATGCCGTGAAGAACGCAACCCGCGCAGCGGAATCCTTCACGATGTTCATAAGCGCTTCCACGGTAGCGAGTCGGCCCGTACCGGAGCTGGTGATCCACAGATCGCCTGCTTGGATAGCCGGAGTCGTCACGTCACCCACGATGTGAACGTGGATGCCAAGGTGCATGAGCCTCATGCCGAATGCTTGCAGCATGAGCCGTTCGCGCCCCAAACCATAGATGAAAACCCGTTTCGCTTGAACGATCTCGCGTATTAAATCCTGAACGTCCTGCTGACGGACATTCGTAAAGCTTCTTGTCAGCTCAGCAAGCATTTGCGGACGGATATCGTTAATCGTTTCAACTCCCATTATCTCACACCTCCATGCAGCTCATTGTCACGAGAAAGGGCAGCTTCCCAGTATGCTACGCTATCCTTCATATCCTTCAGTACCTTCGCGTCATCTTCCTCGAAAGCATGGCCGACCTCTATCAATAACAAAGCTTCATCCACGCCCGACTTACGAATAGCCCCTAGCACGCGATCGCCGTCAATGATCCCTATCGCGTTATGTTCTTCCGTAAACGGCCAATGCCGATCGTAACGGCCATCCGTCTGTTGAAGATGGATGATCGGCGCATGCGGAGCCAACTTCTCTAACCATTGATAAGGATCTTTGTCCGATTCCCCGGCATTCGGCGAAATCGCATGTCCAACGTCCAAACACAAAACGAATTGTGCGCTTCCCGGCGCCTTAATCGCGTTGATGCGTTCCAGATGGCTGAGCGTTCCTGCCATGTCTATGGGCCCCTCCCGGACAATAGGCGTCTGCTCCCAATAGAATGCGTCAATCCCGTAACGGGGGGCCTGTTCCAATAAATTGATGAAGGCATCCTCCGCCATGCGGACGATTTCTGCCCTGCGCGAAGCGGATTCGAAAGTCGGTATATCCATCCCTCCGTAAGGACCGCCGATGGCCTTAACGCCCAAAGCCTGCGTCATCGAGAATGCCTTTTCAAACCAATCCACCCCGTCTCGCCTACCCTCCGGTAAGGGGTGCATCAGCAGGTTATGGGGATAGACGGACAAGCCCGTGAATGTGGAATGAATGCCGACTCCATGTTTGGCGCAAGCGTTGCGCACTCGGGAGATATAGGCAGCTACGCTCTCCGGATAACCACGGGGATCGAATTGGTCGAATGAAAATTGCACGACGTCCATGCCTAGTTCCTGTTTGACGATCCGTATCCAATCTTCCGGATCCGGCCATCGCTTGATTGCGAAATTCGTAGAAATTCCCAGTTTCCATTTCATGGCCTAACCCTCCGAAATCAGCGCTTTGTGACCAAAGACCGTAATTTATCTATTATCGTTTCGTAAGCCGACTGGTCCGTATAGTTTTCCAAAGACATATATTCACGCCCGGGAGCGCTATGCATCGCACGATTCAATAAGTAATGATGGGTGACGATCATGCAGGCGTTCGACGGAATCTGATCAAGCGAGGAATGTACGACCGTCACGGCTTCTCCGAGTTCCGACGTCCGAAGCTTCTTGCGCAATATCGCGGCCCCCATGGCGCTTGATCCCATCCCCGCATCGCATGCGAAGCAAACCGTATAGTCTCCTTCGATGCTCGCTGCGTGATTAGCCGCGAGATCAAGTCCTGCTCCTTTCGCATCGACCGTATCTACTTCGCTAGGCTTCAATTTAGAGGCCGGACGCAGAACGCGTTTGACCTCATTCCATTGCTGCACATGCACCAACCGTTTAACGACGTCGTGTTCCCTGTTCCCCGCCGCATTGTCCGGCATTTCCGGCGTCGACTTGATGACCAACATGGAAAGGGACAAGGACACTGCGATAGAAACCGCGATCCCGAACAGGACATACAGGGTATCGTCGGGCGGTGAAAGCCCAATAATCAAAAATATGCTGGCCGGGGAGGCAAGGGAAACGAGTCCCGTATTGAAATATTGAAATACGTATATACCGGCCATGTTGCCGGCAATCAAGGGCACCAACAGTTGGGGGCGCATTAGAACGTAGGAAAAGTAAACCTCTTGAATCCCCCCCAAGGTATGAATCGCCAGCATGGAGGCCGCGTTTTTCCTTGATTTCCCTCGGGTCCGTATCATATAAGCCAGAAGGATGCCCATCGCAGGGCCGGGATTGGCTTCTAGCAGGAAGAAAACCGACTTGCTTAGAGCCTTGATTTGAGAAATTCCAAGAGGCCCCAAAATTCCGTAGCTCATCACGTTGTTCAAGAACAGCACCTTAGCCGGTTCAATGATCGCGGCTGAGATCGGAAGCCAACCGGAGTAAGCAATCTGCACGATATGGTCGTTCAATTGCTCGATTATGCTGGAGATGGCTTGCCCTCCGTAGGTAAAGCAAAAAACAGCCAACGCTCCGGCCAAAATCGCCGAAATGAAGTTGGCCATAAGGAGCTCAAAACCGGATGGAAGCTTATTCTCGAGTAGCCGTTCAATCCGGCTCACGACCCAGCCGAGCAAAGGCCCCAGAAGGAAAGCCATGAATATCATAGGCACCGTACTCGCCAGCGCCAGCGAGAAGATCACGATGGCGGCAACCGCCCCTCCCCGCTTGCCACCCATTAGGTGCCCGCCGGTATAACCGAACATGACGGGGACTAGCCAGTTGAGGAGCGGGCCGGTCAATAAGTTGACGTTGTCGTTAGGGAACCAGCCATATACGCCGAAGATCGCACGAACTAATCCGATCGAGATGATAATGGCTATGTTTTGTGAAACGATCGTGCTTAGAAGTCTACCGAACTTATACATGAAGGTTTTCACCGACTTTTGAATTGAGTCGACCGAGAAGGAAGCCGCAGCCTTGACTATAATGCTTGTCTCGAAAGTATCAAAGTTGGCAGGTTTCGTCCATGTAATTAAAGGGAAAATAGTCTTTGGAAGCTATGGCCGAATGACGATTTTTAAGGTGCTGTTTTTCTCGTTGATCGCTTTCTCGAAAGCTCTTGAAGTTTCCTCTAAGGACATATAATCAGTGATGACGGGCTCCAGATCGATGTGATCTCCGGACATGATGGCTACGCCCGTAGGGTAAGTGTTGTGATAACGGAAGACACCTCTTATATCGATCTCGTTATCTACGATATAAGGAATGCTTAGCGGAGTTTCGTTCTCCTGCGGCAGCCCGACGAGCACGACCCGCCCTCCGCGACGCACGGCTTGCAATGCGGATTGGGCGGCGCGTCCATTGCCGGCGGTTTCGATTGCCAGATCTGCCTTATGCCCTTCCGTTATCCGCATAATGGCGGATTGGACATCTTCTTCTCTTAGATTAACGACATCCGTCGCACCCATTTGAAGCGCTCTTTCCAGCCTGAACGATTCCATATCGACACCAATAATTCGTCTCGCTCCCGCCGATCTGGCGGCCATTAGGGCTAGAATGCCGATCGGACCCATTCCCATGATGACGACTGTCTCGCCTGGCAGCAGATTGCCTCTTCGGACCGCATGAAGCCCCACCGAAAAAGGTTCGATAAGCGCGGCTTTCTCATAAGACATCGTATCGGGAATCGGATACAGCATGTCTGCGCGAATGGCGATATACTCGCAGAATGCTCCATCGTAAGGCGGCGTAGCCAAGAAGACAACGTCGGGACACAGGTTGTAATGCCCCGATTTACAATGGGCGCAGCGTCCGCACGTCACGCCCGGTTCGATAGTAACGCGGTGACCCACCTCCACATTACGGACCTCGTTGCCTATCGCCACGACTTCCCCGGCTGCTTCATGACCGAGGATGATGGGATAGTCCACGACATATGGGCCGATCTTGCCATGCTCGTAATAATGCACATCGGAGCCGCACAATCCGACCGCCTTGATTCGAACGAGCGCTTCATCCGGACCGTATGAAGGAATATCTAATTCTTTCATTTCAATCGTGCCGAGCTTAGTCAGAACGGCAGCTTTCATTGTCCCTTTCACAGCTATTCCCCCCGCTATCGTCTTATTTAACCGCGCCCATCGAGAGACCGCGGACCATGTATTTCCGCACTAGCAATCCGCAGATAAGCATAGGCATGATGATGACCGTTCCGGTTGCCATCGCTTGGCCCCACTTGATCCCTTGCTGGGAGACCAACAGAGACACCGCAATCGGAACCGTCTGCGTGCCTTTGCCGGTGAAGATGGAGGCAAAAGCATAGTCATTCCAAGAGAACATTAAACATAACACGCCCGTAGCGACGATACCAGGTGCCGCCGTCGGAACTGCCACCCGCCAGAATGCTTCGAATTTCGTGCATCCATCGATCGTGGCCGCTTCTTCTAAATCAACAGGCACATCTTTAAAGAAAGTTGTCATTAACCATAGCGCGAATGGCAGGTTAAATGTCGTATAAGCAAATATAAGCCCCACCGTACTTCCGATCAAACCTAATTTGGCGAAAATCAAATATAGCGGCAAGATAACAGCTGGAATGGGGGCCATCCGCGTACTGATGATCCAGAAGGAAATATCTTTTTCACGCTTGAAGTTTCCGCGCGCCAAAGCAAATCCTCCCATTATAGCTAGCAGGAGGGATACCCCCGTGGTTACGACGCTGACCACAATGCTGTTAGTCAGGAACTCGGCAAAATTTACTCTTGGCGAAAACATGTCTTTGTAAACGTCAAAGGTAGGTTCGAAAATAAGTTTTGGGGGCATCGAAAACATATTCACCTGCGTTTTGACGGAGGACATGGCCATATAGAGAATTGGAATTAATGCCCAAACGAGAGCCGCGAATAACAGGATATAAAGAACGGCGTACAACATTCTGCGGTTAGCGGCCATCTTATGCCTCCTCACTTCTCATGACTTTGAGAAAAAATTTACCTATAATAATGGTTACGAAGAGCATCGTTAAGCCCAATGCGGCCGCGGTGCCGATATCTTGGAACCTGAATGCGACTTGCATGAGATAATAACCGATGATCTTGGTAGAGTCCGCCGGGCCGCCTTCCGTCGCAATCGTAATCGTATCCACGTAACGTAAAATGTCCATCGAACGGATCAACAACGCCACGACGATCATTCGTCGCACCATGGGCAGTAGAATGTATCGAATTTTCTGAAAACCGCTGGCTCCATCTACTTCCGCTGCTTCTAGAGGTTCTTGCGGAACGGTCTGCAAGCCTGCAAGAACAATAATAGTAATAAGGGGGGTCCACTCCCAAACATCCATCAAGATAATAGCCGGCATGGCATAAGCGGCATCGCCGAGAATCTGGACGTCGAGCCCGACAGTCTGCAACAGCCAATTATACAATCCGTAAGTGGGATCAAGAAGAAATCTCCACAGAAGCCCGGCAACGATCGGCGCGACGAACAACGGCAGCATCCACATCGTCGCGAAGAAGTTTCTCGCCTTAGGGATATGATAGAGCAGCAGCGCTATTGCGATTCCGAGCAACATTTGCACGATCAATCCGCCACCGGCATAAACCCCAGTTCGCCCCCAAGATTCCCAGAACGTTGGGGTGGTGAAAATACGAGCCCAATTATCGAGTCCGGCAAACTTCGGCTTATCCATATCTAAAGTGTAATCCATGAAACTGGCATAAATCATGAAGCCAAACGGAAAAATGCTGATTGCGGCCAACACGATCATGGAAGGAAGAAGCATCCAAAATTCCGTACGGTTGCGTTTAACTCTTCCTTTTCGTTTCTCTGTTCCCTGTGGCATGGAAGCAATCTCCTTTCCTATCCCATCAATCTTATCCATAATAAATGGAGGAAAAAAAGCGGGTAGGCCGTAAGTGCGGCAACCCGCTTTCCCTAATTCGTTAGTTTCCGGTCAGTTTATTGCTCTGCTTGGAAATCTCTTTCATCGCATCCGCAGGGCTTTGTCTGCCTGCAAGCATCTTCGAAAGCTCCGTGTACACAATCGTATCGACTTGCGGCCACATCGGAATTTTCGGTCTCATATATACGTTGCCCTCTTTCCAAGCTTCTTGAACTGCGCTCAAGGATGAAGCGAGAGGCAGCTTCTTCGCTTCCTCGGAAGTAAGGTCGTTCAATGCCTTCTGGATATCCGGAAGATTGTAAACCGAATGGCGAGTCGGGGTGAAACCGACATCAAGAATTTGGTATTGGACTTGAGGAGATGTCGCCCAGATCAGGAACAACCAAGCCGCCTTCTGTTCTTTCTCTGAAACGTACTTATTGATTCCTACACCCGTACCGCCATACATGTTTCCGCGAGCTTTTGGTCCTTTAGGCAGAATCGTCCAATCCACTTTGCCTACAACCGTGGAAGAATTCGGATCTTCGAATGTGGCGGAGAATTCATGCCATTCCGGCGCCATTGCGATCTCGCCTGCGGCGAACGCTTCAGCGAGTCCCGACCAATCCCATGATTTGCTTCCGGGAGCAGCTTCTTTCAGAAGCTTGTTGTAGAATTCGGCCGCTTCAAGCGCCTCAGGAGAAGTCAGCAAAGATTTTCCAGGAGTCGTCGTACCGATGCTGCCGATATTTTCAGCTTGGAAGTATTCCCCACCGAAAGAAACCAGCACGTTACTAAAATCGTTCATCAGGGAGTCATGTTGCTTCGCTTGATGACCGGTTCCGTATTTGACTTCCGTAATCACGCCTGCTTTAACCTGTTGGTTGATCCAAGCAGCGACTTCATAATATTGATCCCAAGTCATATCGGGACCCGGCGTCCAGTCGTAGCCCTTGTCTGCCATAAACTGGTCTTTATATTTCTCAAATACATCCTTGCGGTAGGCCAAGATCATCGTCGGGTTATCATAAGGCAGCGTGTAAAGGTGCTCCTTGTCTCCCATATAACCGTTAGCCGTAAGCTGAGCTTCGATGAAATCATCAATGCCGCCCGGAATTTGAGGTAACGAAGAATCTTTGATAAGCGTATTCAAGTCCAGGAAGTGCTTGGATTGCTTGGACAGAATTTGATACGGATCCGCATAGATGATGTGAAAATTATCGTTGCGGGCGTTAAAATCAAGGCCTGCTTTCTCTATGACTACATCCAGATTGCTCTGCTCGATATTCACCTTGATACCAGTTGCTTTCTCGAATATCGCAATGTTAGCAGCCAACCCCGAGGAAGGCGGCGTATTCTCGGTGATTACGTTCAATGTCGTGCCTTCGAATTGTTTCCAATTGAATCCGGCAGGAGCTTCGATTTTCGGCAAGCCCTCTACCCAACCGCCGAAAGGATCTCCATCAGCCGGAGCGGCAGATTCAGAGGAACTCGGATTGTTTGCGCTTTCAGAAGGTTGACTCGAACTTGCGCTTGGGCTGCTGGCGTTGTCTTTGTCGGAAGAGCATGCGCTCAGTATAAGTACGCTCGCCATGACTAGGGCAAGAAGACTAGCTGACAATGATCTTTTCAAATGAATCCCCCTAACTGTTTTTAAACTCATTGGTTGATGAATGATAGAGAGAATGAAACCGGCCGGCTCTCTCCTTGAAACGATTATAGAATAGAACATCTAAAATGTTCTATTCTAACATCTACCAATTCTGGCACGTCAGTCATGCGACAAAATTGAAAGCGGTTAATTCATCATAAAATATCGATGACAACCTTGATATGTCCTTTGCCCGATTCAACCTGGTCGATAGCCTTGCCGAATTCCTCCAATGGGAAGCGATGGGTAATCAATTGCTCGGTCTTCACGATACCGTTACGAATGAAGCTGATCGCTCTATCGAAGCAGTGAGTCTGCGCGAAGGAGCCGATGATCTTCAACTCTTTTTGAAACACTTCGTAGGGGCTAATCGTGATTTCGTCGTCATGGGACGCTACGCCATAAATAACGATTTTCGCGCCCTTCTTGGCAAATGCGGGCATATGCTGGATAACATCCTTGGCTCCGGTTGCATCAATGACGATATCGAACCCCTTAGGAAAAAGTGAATGAAGCTCTTCCTCGTGCAGGGAATAGTCGCGGCGATCCAGCTTGACGGTTCTGTCCGCGCCCAACTCCTTTGCAAGTTCGAGTTTGCGTTCATCCGAAGCTACCACCACTAGATTCGCAGCTCCCGCATGCTTAAGCAGCTGAGCCAGAATAAGGCCAGTCGGGCCCGTGCCGAACATCAGCACGTCGTCGCCCGGCCGAACGTCGATGACGTCAAGCCCGTGAACGGCACATGCCGTAGGTTCTACCATAACTCCTTGATCGTAATGAAGATCCCCGAGCGCGAACACCTTATCATGGTTAACGACCACGTACTCGGCAAATCCGCCGGGGCCATTCACGCCCAGGGAATAGAAATTCTCGCAATACAGCGGTTGATTGCGCCTGCAGTAGTAGCAATGGCCGCAAAGCTCCGTGTTGTCCGCGCATACCCGGTCTCCGACTTGGAAATCTATGACACCTTTCCCTACCGCCGCGATCTCGCCTACGAATTCGTGTCCGGGAACCAGCGGATACTTAGCCATGAACTCCCCATGATGCAGGTGGATGTCCGTCCGACAAACCCCGCAAGATTTTACTTTCAATAGAACCTGATGATCTTTGATCATCGGTTCGGGGATCTCATCGACGGAAAATCGCTCAGCTTTCATGTAGTATACAGCTTTCATGGTCTTTCTCCTTTCCATCTTTGGCTTCACCCCCCCATCATAGAACGAATGAATGACATGTTGTATTCAAACATCAAGTGACATTGGCGCGGACAAGGGGTGACAAAATTAAAGAAGTATCTGCGAAGACAAGCAGGCCGATTCCAAAAAAAAAGTTAAGCGACCTCTCCCCGGTAGAATACCGAGAAAAGATCGCTGCATAAACTAGGCTTTATTTACTGTCTATTTGCCGGGGCTACGACCATCGTGGCCGGCCTCATCATCGTATATCCGTTGCGTCTCTCCGCTTCTTAGTAAACCGCTTTCCACTCCGCGATGTTGGAAGCATCGAATTTGAACGGGGCGCCAAGCATGATTTGCGTGCCTTCGCCGTCCGCGATAACTTCTTTCTCGCCCAGCGTACCGGCCGTCAATTTGTCTCCTACTTTGCCGGTGATCGTTCCTTTAACGAGAGCATCGGCCGCATAACCGGACAGGTATCCTACGTCAAGCGGATTCCACAGGTACATCCAAGGGCATACGCCGCTTTCGATGTATTCCGCCATCTCGCTTGGCAGTCCAAGGCCGGTCAATTGCACTTTGCCTTTGAGGCCTTTGTCCGTCAGTACTTTGCCCGCGGCGGCGATCCCTACCGTAGTCGGAGCGATAATCCCTTTGAGGTTCGGGTACGATTTCAGCAGAGCTTCCGTCTCGGATACGCTCTTGTCGCGAAGATCGTCGCCGTATGCGACTTTAACCAATTTAACGTCCGCGTACTTAGGATCTTCCAGTTCTTTTTTCATCCACTCGATCCAAGCATTTTGGTTCGTTGCTTGGGATGTCGCGCTAAGAATCGCGATTTCGCCGGATCCGCCGATCATCTCGACCACGCCTTGGATCAGCGTACGTCCGATAAGCTCGGGATCCGCTTGGTTCACGTGTACCATGCGGCTGTCCGCGTTAACGGCGGAATCGAGGGACAACACTTTGATTCCGGCATTCATCGCTTTTTCCAAAGCCGGTTGAAGAGCGTCCGGGTCATTGCCGACGATAGCCAAAGCATCGACCTTCTGGGAGATCAACTCGTCGATCATCGTGATTTGAGCTTCCGCGGTCGGCTGGTCGGGCGCTTTCAGAATCGCTTCGTAACCCAGCTCTTCGATCGCTTTCTTATAGCCTTCCATTTCCTTCTCGCCGTACGGGTTGCCGGTATTTTTGAAGATGATGGCGAATTTCTTCTTGCCGCCTGCATCGCCGGACGGCGCTGCGCTCTCCGAGGAGCTGGCTTGCGGACTGCTCGATGCTTCCTTGTTGCCGTTGTCGGAATTATTGCTTCCGCATGCCGATACGAGTACCATCAACATCACAGCCGTCAGACAGATTCCCAAAAACTTTTTCACTTTCATTTCCTCCCTTTTCGTCTGTAATTTCATCATTTCATCTATACATAACAGTCTTCGGACCGTAATGTAGCGCGAGTCACTTCTTGCGTCCCACCGCGAACTTCTGCTTGAGCTGAGGGATCGCCACCGAGAAAATGAGCAACAAACCTAGGATGATCAGCAGCATTTGGGCGGATACGTTCACGAGTCCTAGCCCGTAGCGCAGGAAGCCGATCAGGAATACCGCAAGAATCGCCCCGATCATCCTGCCCTTGCCTCCCGCCGTGCTAATCCCGCCGAGCACGACCATCGCAATGACTTCGAGCTCGTACCCCGTCGCGATGTTCGGACGCGTGCTCCCCATCCGCGAGGTCAGGAAGATTGCCGTTACGGCAGCCATCAACCCGGCGAGCGTGAAGACGACGATCTTGATTTTATCCACTTGCACACCGGAATAACGGCTCGCCGTAGCGTTGTTGCCGATCGCGTATACCCTTCTTCCGAAAGTCGTCTTGTGGAGCAAAATCCAGAACGCGACGGCGACTGCCACGAAGGCGATAAGGATGAACGGAATGTTGCCGACGTAGTCCCATGCCAGAAATTTGAACCATTTCGGAAATTTGCCCGAAGCTTGATCTTCCAGCAGAATATAAGCGATCCCCCGGTAGATGATCATCGTCGCCAACGTCACGATTACCGCGGACAGCTCCTTGAACCTGACGATCAGCATCCCGTTAATCCAACCGCATAACGTGCCCACCGCCAAACAAATGATCATGGCCATTTCCATCGGCATTCCGTGATTGTACAGATCGGCCATGATGACGGAGGACAAAGCGACGATCGAACCGACGGAAATATCGATGTCTCCCATCAGGATGATGAATACCATAGGCAGCACGATGAAAGCTTTATCCAAGAACCCCATCGTCGCGTCCCTCAGGTTGTCGTAGTCCATGAAATACTCGGACAAATTCGCGTTCATGACGAACACGGCCATAATCAGAACGACCAGCAGCCACTCCCATTGGAGGAAAAAGCCCTTAAGCGTAAAATCCTTCTTGTTCGCAAGCAATCTCGGTTCCATGGCTTATATTTTCCTCCTCATCAGATGATTGCGGTCGATTCCCCGCTTGACCAGAGCATTGACCAGCACGGCTATGAGGATAATCGTCCCTTGGATGAACATCTGCCAGAACGGCGAAACGTTGATCATCGGAAGGGCATTGTTCAATATTCCGAGCAAAATCGAGCCGAGCACGATTCCGGATATTTTCCCTACGCCGCCGGCGATGCTGACGCCGCCGAGCACGCAGGCCGCGATAACGCTAAGCTCGTAACCGGATGCGGTATCTCCTTGAGCCGAGGCGAATTTGGATACCCACAGCACGCCCGCAAGCCCGGATAGACCGCCCATGATCGTGTACACGAGCCACAAAATTCTTCCCGTGCGAATCCCGCTGATCTCCGCGGAATCCGGGTTGCTCCCGACCGCGTAGATCCGTCTTCCCGTGCGGGTGTGACTTACGAAATAATAAGCAACGATATAGATCAGAATGGCGATCAGGATCAGATTGTTGATCCCGAACACCGATCCCGTAGCGATGGCTTTGAAGCTGGCCGGCATCTGATGCGCGCTGACCCATTTCCCGCCGCTCGTCTCGAAAGTTAATCCCCGGAACACGTTCATCATCCCCAAGGTAGCGATGATCGGCAGGATATTAACCCAAGATACCAGGAAGCCCAGCACCATCCCGCACGCCAATCCGATTCCGACTCCCAACGCAACCGCAAGCAGCGGATGCAACTCCGGGTAATGGCTTACCGTCAACGCGGCGGTCATTCCGGACAAAGCTAACGTCGCGCCTATCGATAGATCGATTCCTCTCGTAATGATGACTAGCATCATTCCGACCGCCAGAATGCTGAGGATCGCCGTATTCGTAGCAATATCGCTTATATTCTCCCAAGTGAGGAAGCTCGGATTGCGAAGCTGTACGCCAACCGATAACAAGAGAATGAAGGCGAGCAGCCCCAGCTCCCGGAACTTCGCGATCATGGCGCTGATCGAACGCTGCTGCGTTACTTGTCCTGCCTGCGTTCCTTGCAATCCGGCGGACTCCGTTGCTGTCTGTTTCATGCTCCCGCCCACCTTTTACCGTCTGTATTTGGCGCCGTGTCGTCCATCGACGCTTCCAGAATCGCCTCCTGCGTCAGGCCTTTCCGATCCAGCATCGCCGTTACCCGGCCTTCGCGCATGACCGCCACTCTATCGCACATCCCGATGATTTCCGGCATTTCGGAAGACACGAGGATGATGCCGTATCCGGCGCACGCCAGATCGCTTATCATTTCGTAGATCGCGGATTTCGCTCCGACGTCCACGCCTTTGGTCGGCTCATCCAAGATGAGCACGTCGAGCTCGGCCGTGAGCAGCTTGGCGAATACGACCTTCTGCTGATTGCCTCCCGAGAGGGAACTGGCGAGATCGAACACGCTCTTCGCTTTGACGCTCACTTTCTCCGCCAGCCGTTTCGCGATATCCAGCTCCTTGCGGGAATTGACCATTCCTTTGCTCGCGAATCTGCTCAGCGTCGGAAGCGTAATGTTCCGGCCGATGCCCCATTGCAGCACCAGTCCTTGCTTCTGCCGATCCTCGGGCAAGTAGCCTATTCCCTGCTCCATGGCGTCCCGGGGATTTCTGACCTTGAGCTCCTTGCCCTTGAAGAAAACTTTCCCCTTGTCGAAGCGCTCCACTCCGAACAGCGTTTGGCATACCTCGGTCCGTCCGGCGCCGACTAGCCCGGTCAGTCCCAAGATTTCTCCTCTCCGCAAAGAGAAGGACACGTCCGCGAAGTAACCCGTTTTCCCCAACCCTTCCAATCTGAGCAACTCTTCGCCGATGTCCGCTTCTTTCTTGGGGAACAATTGCGAGATTTCGCGTCCGACCATGGCGATGATCAAATCCGAATTCGAAATTTCGTCCACGTTCCAAGTCCCGATATAGCGGGAATCCCGGAACACCGTTACCTTGCTGGCCAATCGATACATATCTTCAAACCGGTGGGAGATGAAAATGATAGAAGCTCCGTTATCCCTCAACCGTTCCGCGATCCGATACAATTCTTCGCTCTCGTTCTTCGTCAGCGCCGCCGTCGGTTCGTCCATGATGATGATCTTGGCGTCCACAGACAGCGCTTTGGCGATCTCGACGATCTGCTGCTCGGCGACGCTCAGCGCGCCCATCAGCGTCTTCGGACTGAAGCTCGCGCCCAATTCCTTCAGCAGTTTCCCTGCTTCTTCATGCATTTCGCTCCAGCGAATGCGCCTTGTCCCCCGCTGGATTTTCTCATGGCCCATGAAGATGTTTTCCGTCACGCTAAGATCGGGATAGCAGGTCACATGCTGATAAATAGCCGCGATTCCCGCTTTCTGGGCGTCCGTGGGATGGTGGAACTCCACCTTCCGGCCGTTCAGGTACATCTCGCCTTCTTCGGGAGAATGAACGCCTGTAATCACTTTGATGAAGGTCGATTTGCCCGCTCCGTTCTCGCCCATCAACGCGTGGATTTCTCCCGGCTTCAACTTGAAGTAAACGTCATCCAGAGCTTTAACCCCCGGGAATATTTTGGTGATGCCTTTAAGCTCCAGCACGTATTCCGAATTGGCCATGCCCGCTTCTCCTCCTTCTCTCTAGGTGCCTCTCTTTCTCGTAAACTAAAGATACAGGCGATAACGCTTTCACCATAGGTGACATTATTCAGGTTGGGGGGATAAAACACGGGTAACGCAAAAAAACCGAACGCCGACATTCGGCATCCGGTTCATATCATGGGGTTATCTCATTTCAAATAAAACACTTCGCGCATCGGCCGAATGGGCTCGGCTTCCTTAAAGTCGAAGGAGCCTTCGACCATCTTCGAGGTGATCGCGTTCCAGCGATTGCACGCCTCGCTCTCCGCGATGATCCCGAACGCCGCCTCCACGTCGTCGCACTCGAAGCAATAGAAAAACCGATTGCCGTTCTGGAAAATGGAATAATTCCGAATTCCCGCGCGGGAATGCTCGGCCATGATGTCCGGCCATGGGGACAAGTGCATCTCCACGTATTCCTCCAAGCACTCCTCTTTGATCTTCCATGTCCATGCAAACTTATTGCTCCGGTTCATTTTGTCCATCTCCTCCTTGGAAGACATGCTGTTCTCTGAATTTAGACGGAGTTTGCCCCGTCCAAATCTTGAATAGACGACTGAAATACTTGACGTCCTGGTACCCGATCCGCGCGCACACGTCCTGCAGCTTCAAACGATGGTCGGCCAACAGGTCCTTTGCTCTATCGATCCGTTTCCTGGTCAAATAGTCGAGCACGGTATCCCCGGTTTGCATTTTGAATACTTCGCTGAAATAGGTCGGGTTCATGTACACTTGATCGGCGATCTTCTTGATCGTAATGTCCTGGTCCAAGTGGTCGTCAATCCAGCCTTTCGCTTGTTCCACGGGCTTCATGTTGCTGCTCTCGCGCGCTTGGCGAATATCGCCGATCACTCGATCCACCAGCTGCTTCACGCACATTTTCAACTCGTGCAAATTGCTTGCCCTCTCCACTTTGTGAAGCTCGTCCTCGAGGGACGCCGAGCCTTCGATCCCGCCGCGGTTCTCCAAGCCCGCCGAATGAATCAGAATCATCGCGTTCTGAACCGCCTTACGCAAGTTAGCCGGAGAATCCAGACGATCCAATTGATCGAAGTAAAGCTTGGCATAATCGGCTGCCTCTTGCGAATGGCCTTGTTCTACGCTGCGCTTGAGCTTCTGGGCCGACAGGGTCAGATCCTTGTCGTTCTGACTCGATGCTTTTCCTTCTCCATTCCCGCTCAGCGGCCGGAACACCTGGTTGCCCCCATGGAGAAAACGATAGTTCATCAGAGCCGCGGCTTGGCGCTTGGCTTCGGGCAGCACGTACAAATCCGATATGGCGTCTCCGTAGGCGACGGATACCGAGAAGGGCGTATAGGTCTGAATAGCGGAACGGATTTTGACCGCCAGATCGTAAGCCGCGTTATCCCAATCGAACTCGGGCTCGGGACTGTACAGCAGCATCCAGAAATCCGATTCCGCTCCCCGCCAGCTCCATCCGAGCTCGTCCGTCTGCCGGAATTGATTGTCCAACACCTCTCCCATAATATTCTCGAGCGCGTAGTAATAGGCTTTCCAGTCGTTCGGCTTATAGCTTCTCGTCTTAACGGGCAGCGTGTCCATCCGAATGGACAGGAGCACGTAAGATCCCTTGGGAAACTCGTCAACCCAATACCCTAGCGTCGTCATGTCGATTCCCATGGAAGTAATATAGCTTAACGTTTGAATTTGCCTTGTTTTCTTCAATTGCTCCGATTCCCGAACCATCTCTCCTTGCTTAAGGCTTTGATAGCGCCCGTCGGTAACGATCGTTCGGATCTCCGCCATCCGCGAACGGAACTGTTCGCGGTCGACCGGCTTGAGAAGATAATCCAGCGCGCCTTCCCGCAGCGCCGTCTGCAGGTAAGAGAAGTCATCATAACCGCTGATTAGCAACGGATAGAACGAATACTGCTTCTTCGCTTCCTTGATCAAGGTCAACCCGTCCATCTCCGGCATCTTCACGTCGGTGATCAATAAATCGACGGCTCCTTGCAGCCGATGAAAGCAGTCGAGAGCTTCCCTCCCGTCGCTCGCGGTAGCCACGACTTCCCAGTCATCCCCGCAAGAGTGGACCAGCCGTTCGATGCCGCGGCGGATACGGGCTTCGTCATCGACAATTAGCGTTCTAATCTTCTGCATTCGCGATCGTCCCCCCATGGATCATCGGAATCCGGATAATGACTTCGGTCCCCTTGTCGACAATGCTATGGAGCTGCAAGCCGTAGTCCGTACCGTGCATCATCACGATTCTAGCGTTTACGTTAATTAATCCGAAGTGCGAGCCGCGCCCTTCGAAGCCGATTTTTTTGAGCGATTGCTCTAATTCGTTCAAGCGATCGCTAGGGATCCCGGGGCCGTTGTCGCGAATGCGAATGACGATGTCCCGCTTCCCGGAACGGGCTCCGAATTCCTGGCTGACCGCGATATGGATTTCCAGCGCTTTGCGGGTCTCCAGTCCGTACTTGATGGCATTCTCCACGATCGGCTGAAGAATAAACTTCGGAGTATAGAGAGCGTGGAAATCCTGATCGTCCATCACCTGAACGATATCGAAATACACCCGGTCCTCGAACCGGAACTTCTGAATCGTCAGGTAGTCTTTCACGTGCTGAACTTCTTCCGCTATCGTGACGGATTTCGATTGGTTCGATACGGAGAACCGAAGCATACGGCCAAGCAGCGTCACCATATCCACGACCTGCTCGGTCTCTCCTTCCTCTACGGCCATTCCGATCGTCTCTAGCGTATTGTACATAAAATGAGGGTTGATTTGCGATTGCAGCGCATAGAGTTCGGCTTCCTTCTGGCGAATTTCGATCTGATAGTTTTTCTGAATCAACTCGCGGATCGTCGAGATCATCGAGTTGAAGCTGCGCGCCAGCATTCCTACCTCGTCCCCGCTCTGAACCTTGAGATCGACCTGGAAGTCTCCCATCTCGACCGTCTTCATTAACCCCGTCAGCTTCTTCAACGGACGAGTCATGTTATACGAGATAAAAACGCCGATGACGGAAGTAAGAAGCATAATTCCGATAATCACGAACACGGTTACGTTCCGCACCTGGTCGGCGCTCTTCGTCAAATCGCGAAGCGGAATGCTATGAACGAGGATCCAGCCCCGATCGGACGTTTGATTCACGCTGACGAGCTTCTGTTCCCCCGTGACGTTGGAACGGAAGCTTCCGTTCAGAACCGGATAACGCGCCTTGTCCTCGTCGACGGTTCCAATGAGAGAACGGTTCGTATGATAGATGATTTTACCCGTCGGGTTCATCACCCATAGATCCGCTCTCTCGTTTTTCTCGAAATTGCGCACGATGTTATCGATGAAGCCGAGGTCTACCGCAATGAGCATCGTACCCAGATTTTTGCGGTTATCGTCATCGTGAATTTGCTTCAGTATGAAGACGTAGGGAGCCGCGCTTCCGAATTCGAGATTCATCTCCCCGGGCAGAATAATCTTCGCCTTGCCGTCCGGCTCGACATTCTGAACGTAATCGCTGATGGCCGCGCTCCAATTGCTTTCTTTGAAGCCCACCTTGGAGCTATAGAACATCCGATTGTTCGAAATGACGAATACGCCTAGCACGTCGGCATTTCTTCCGTTCGTGTAGGTTCTGGCCAAGTAGCTATTCATATTGTATTGGTCCTTGTTCAAGTCGGATCGCTTGGCATACGTCGTTCGTCTAAGAATGCCAAGAATGCTTTCCGAATTGAATAAAATTTCCGGAAGCGTAGTCAGTTCGTCGATTTGCTTCTCGATATCCGCGTTCGCCTGATAGAGAAACTTAGGCATGTATTCTCCGATCTGTTCTTCGACCGACCTCGCGTACTGGATGTAGGAGAAATAAACCAGCAGCATCATCGGAAAAGCGGTCAGGAGAATGTACGTGACGATCAGCTTATACCCGATAGGATAGTTCCGAAATTGGAATCCGCGCATTTTATTAAAAATCATATTGGCTCACATTCTCCGCCGTAAAATCGAGCGGTTCCCCCATGATGACCATATCTCCGTTCAAGCGAATGTTCCCGACTCCTTCGATCTCCTGACCGTCGATCGGCATTTGGCCGTTCAAATAGTTGTACGCCAGCACGATCGTCAGGTAGCCGAGCTTCTTCGGACTCCACAGCGTAGCGACTTGGGCTGAGCCATCCCGGAGATAAGGCCCCATCAGATTCGGGCTCGACAACCCGACTACCTTCACGGAGCCGGACTTCCCGGCTTCCTTCACCGCTTGCGCCGCGGCGGGCGGACCGACGGACGAATTGCCGATGATGCCGTCCAGATCGGGATA
Source organism: Cohnella cholangitidis (assembly GCF_014107495.1). Taxonomy (GTDB): domain Bacteria; phylum Bacillota; class Bacilli; order Paenibacillales; family Paenibacillaceae; genus Cohnella; species Cohnella cholangitidis. The sequence continues at coordinate 3,697,189 of NZ_CP041969.1, read as the reverse complement.
ATCGGAGAGCAGCTTCTTCGCGACCTCGTATGCCTTGTCCTGATCGTCGTCGGTGGCTACGGTAGCCACGAGATTCATATCCGGGTAATATTCGCTTTGCTGGACGTTGATCCATTTCAGCCATTCGTTCAGGTTCGCCGCCGCGAATGAGCCCGTCATGATGGCGAAATTGCCTTTCTCGCCCATCGACAGGGCCAGAGTATCGAGAAGATGCCTTCCCAGCACCTCCGGTTCGACCATGTTCACGAAGAACTCCCTGCATTGGGGCTCGGTATCCGCATCCCAAGTGATCACCTTGATTCCGTTCTTTCGCGCTTTCTGCAGAACGGGCACCAGCTTGACAGGATCGTTGGCGGAAATGGCAATAAGATCGACCTTCCGGTCGATCAATTGCTCCACGACTTGGATCTGGCGGTCGGCGTCGGCGGTTGCCGGACCGCTGAGGATGACGTCGATCCCGAGACTGTTTCCCGCTTCCCGGGCTCCTAATGCCGCATACTGAAAATAATCGATCTCGCTCCCCTTCGGTACGAAGCCGATCTTGTACCGCTTGCCGGGAGCTTTCGACTGAACCGGCTGTTGACCGGCAGCGGTTCCGGATTCCATCGAATAAACCAGTTCATATCGCGTGCTTGACCCGGATTGGCAGGAGGCGAGGAATAGGGCGATAATGAGTAACGTCGCGATTGTTCGGTACAAAAGACTCTCCACCTTTATACCAGGATTTCGTTACTACTTAGGTGTTCATAGCATACAAACAACATTCACTTACAAAAAATAGTGCCTTCATTGAGCCTAACAGCCTCGCTTGGAGCACGAAGGCCAAAAAAGTGCCTTCATTCCCTTGCAATGACCTAATTGAGCTATCTCTTATAGGGTAACGCTCTTTAATTTCATTAACTCTCCCACCTTGGCAAACAAGGAGCCATTATGGCCGATAGACATCGCGCAATGGTGGGTAGGCGCTTCCGCGAACCAACGGGTCATGTAATCATCCGGGTGCATGTTGAATTTAACCGGAGTTTGGGTGTTGCCGATTCTCATAATCGGACCATTCGTCGACTCCGCTTCGCTAATGATCATCTTCAGCTTACCGTACTCGGTCTGGGTCACGTTCAGCGTCGTTATCGGTCCGGTTTTGACCTTCGCCTCCACCGATACCCCCGTGCCTTGCTTCCCGTGGTACAGCCCCATTCCCCTTAAGATCGGTTTGCCCTCCGATATGGCGATATGGAAAGGTCCGTCATGACCGAGCAGAATCGTTCCATCCACGTAATCCACGACGACGATCTCGGAGAAGCTGCCTCCCGTACCTACGATATCGCAGATTTTCATCGCGACGGCGGTTTTGAGATCGCCTTCTCCGGCACAGGGAATGCCGCGCGCCGTAAGCAAAGAATGGCCGACGATAAAGCCGCCCTGAAGCTTCTCGTATTCGCCTCCCGGCGCGCCATGATAATAATAGCTGAGAGCATCCAGATCGAATTCCCGCACTAGCATCTCTTGCGCCGCCGCTACCCGGCAAGACCATTCCAGTTGTTCATCGCTAGGTGTCCTTGCGATCGGGTCGGAAGGAGAATCCCCGCTAATCCGGAACATCTCATGAACGGCCTCCAGCTTGCTCTTCACGTCCTGCGGAGTAACGTCCCTTAGCATACGATCGAGATCGCACATTTCCAATACTTCGACGTGAAGGCCGGTCTGGGCCTGAATCATCGTAAAATCGCTATACATATCCAGCATTCCGCTGTACGTGTTGCCAAGGAAACCGAATCTGCTGTGCTTCAACGTACGCGGAACCGAAGCCGCTCTAATCCATTCTTCGATGTCCCTCCATGCGCGAATGGCTTCCGCCCTGCCATGGGTAGTCTCGTTCGTCAAGGATATGTCCGGCGTATAATCAAGACCAAGTATACCATTCACGACCCGGAACGCAATTCCCGCCCGGTTGAACGCGTTGGCGAATTCCGGTACCGGGCAAGCGCCGCAATGGGCCAGCCATTCTCCCGTAGTCGATTGGTCGTAATTGATTCGTTCCGTCGGTTGCAAGTTAAGAAATACTACGGGAGCTTGGCACGATTGATGAACGGGCAACACTGTAGCGCTTGTGGAATACGTCGCCGCATGGCAGAAAACGAGATCGACGTTGTGGCCGTTTAGCCATTCCCCGGCTTTGCGCCCCTCCGTTTCCGTATCGACTAAACCGTAATTGTACACTTCGCCCCATTGAGACATGCGGTCTTCGATAAACTTGCCGTATTCGACTAACCGGTCGCGCAGCCCGGGAAACTGCTCCCAATACGCCCGCAGTCCAACGCTATATAGGCCGATGCGCGCCTTGCGAACCGGTTTGATTGGATTGAACAAAGACATCTTTACCACCTCAAGATCCTATGGAATAATCGTTATGCACCCTATTGTAAAGGCTTACACTACGGTTTACATCCAACGATCTTGGTTAAAAATAATAGTATCTTGGAGTTGATCCGCATGACCGGTTACCGGGAACAAGCATCGCACGACTGGACGGAAGATTCGGTGCGATTGATCGCTACGCCTTCCGCGTTCGCCAAAGCCGCCTTGTACTACGTGCAAGAAGCCGGGCAGTTCCGTACGATGCCGTCTTACTATACCGAACGAGAAAATCTCGACTCTTACTTGATCCTCTACACGACCGGCGGTACCGGATATTTGACGTACGGCAACAAGACGTACACGATAACGCCTAATCAACTCGTGTATATCGACTGTCGAAAATACCAGTATTATCGAACGGATTCGTCCGATCTGTGGGAGATGCTGTGGATCCATTTTAACGGGAGCTCCGCGCCCGCTTATTATGATCGTTTCGCCTCCACGGGGAGTCCGGTCATCACTCTCCCAGGCGAGTCTAGAATACCGGAATTATTACGGGAGATCGTCGGACTGCACCAGCATAAGACGATTCAAACGGAATTGTCGGGCTCCCGGGTAATCGTCGATCTCCTGACCGAAGTGCTGCTGACCGGGCAGTATCTTCCCGAATCCTCCGATCCGGGTATCCCCGCGACCATTCGGAACGTTATGAATCATTACGATCGTCATTATTCCGCACGGCTGTCTCTTGACGAAATAGCCGCCCTCTTCTCGATCGATAAGTACCATTTGTCCAAAGAATTCAAACGATATACCGGCTTCTCCCCGAACGATTATCTGATCAACACGAGGATTACCCGCGCGAAGGAGCTGATTCGCTTCACGGACATGCCCATCGCGGAGATCGCCTCGGCCGTCGGCATCGACAATGTCAGCCACTTCATTAATTTGTTCCGAAGCCGCGAAGCCCTCACGCCGCTCGTGTACCGCAAGCATTGGCAGCCGTCTCCATCGTAGAACGGACAAACTAAAGGCACATGGCGCTAGTCCATGTGCCTTTATCTTTTCGATTCCTAAATGACCGCGAATCTATTCGCCCGATGTGCTATATTCATAGTATTCCATCCGGAAATTACCCGGAGAGAGGAGCGGTCGAAATATGCGCGCAAAAATGAAATGGCTTCTTGCTTCCTCGCTCTTCTTGGGGACTTTACCGCTTACGGCAGGATGCGATCCCTTCGCGTCCGTGCTTGCGGCGGAGCGCCCTTTGTCTCAAGCGCAGCTTCACCAAGAGCTGAACCGCGCTTGGAGCCAGCGTCTCGGCTCGCTTAAAGTCACTTATTCCGGCAAAGAGTCCACTTTGAAAAAAGAAATTAAAGAGATTCTGAATAATGCCCTCTACGCGGACGACTATTTGCATTATATCGTCAAGACGTATGGCTACAATGCTACGATCAAGGGAAATACCGCTACGATTTCTTTCAAATTCACCTATTGGGAAACGCTGGCCCAGTCCAATGAAGTGAAGAAACGCGTAACCCATACTCTTAAGCGCATTCTCACTCCCGGCATGAACGACTTTCAAAAAGAGAAGGCAATCCATGATTGGATCGTGACCAACGTCTCCTATGATACGCGCCTTGTTTCCTACTCCGCTTATGACGGGATCGTGAACGGTCAGACGGTATGCCAAGGCTATGCCCTTCTCACCTACGAGATGATGAGGCAGGCCGGCATTCCGGTGAAGATCGTGGAAGGCACTTCGCGCGGAATCGCCCACACCTGGAACCTAGTCCAGCTTGGAGGCAAGTGGTATCATATCGACACGACTTGGGACGACCCCGTGCCGGACGAAGCCGGACGCATCGCTTACAACTATTACAACCTGACGGATTCGCAGATTAGAATCGACCACAAATGGAAACCTTCCGCGCTATATCCGACAGCCGTTACTTCGTTCGATCAGACGTTGGCCTCATTGTCCGGCAACGGAGCGGCCAAAGCGGAGTTTTACAAGAAGCTCTACGATCAGCTCGGTCTCGCCTACCTTGCCGAATCCAACACGGCGACCAGCCTGCAAGAGTTGACTAGCCGCATCCAAACCGCGGTCGGCAAACGCCAGAAACAATTAGTTATTCGTTATACGAGGGGCGTTACGTTCAAGTCGGATATGAAAAAGGCTTTCTCCGCCCAGAAGGGACTATCCAGCTACAGCTATACTTTCGAAGACTACACGCGGACGACGACGAACGACAAGCTACTTCGCATCGTGTTTAATTATTCATAAGGCGAACCAGCTTAAGGGTAAATATTAATCCGCTTCAAAATTCCGAAATCGTATACGATAAGATTCCCGTCGTCGCCGATGGACATTAGCAGCTTGTAGGGATCAAGCTTTAATTGCTCCTCCGAGGTTACCGGCCAGTTGGACGTATCCGGCAGACCATGAATCCCCGGATGATAAGTTACGTCTCCAAGATTGGAATAGAGCGAGGACTCGCCGTTCAGATTTACCCGATGTACGGTCTTCTTATTATCCAGCACATAGAAATAACCGTTGGATGCCGTTACATTCTGAATGGATTCGACGTCTAAAGCGACTTCGGCAACCTTTTCCACCGCTTTTCCGTTCCACTTGAAGATCTTGCCGCCCTTGGTGTCATAGAAATAGATCGCTCCGTCCCGAACGGTCGAGAACAACCGGGTTTTATCCGCCGTTCGGGAGGAATCCGCCACCCCCAAAGCCTGCCCCTTAGCGGAAGAATAGATCATCTGAGAATGCGGGTCCCCATAGTAGAAGGTTTCGTCATCTAAGGACGCGAAGAAATTATCTTCTAGATTGTAGTAACCTTGGGTATTAATCTGGTAAGCGACCATTTTGACTTCCGGAAAAATAGAGTACGCGACCGTCCGCATTCTAACGGGAGACTTGGACTCCGCGCTCTCCCCGAGCAGATACAAAGAATCCGTTGCCTCGTTATAGAAAAGCCTTCTAGGAACAAACTCCGAATATACGAAACTGCCTTTGTTATTATTCTTCAACGTATATTCGAAATTAAACCGTTGATCGATCGACGCAATCACCGTAAACTTGCCGGCGGCGTTAGGATCGTATTTCTTCACCTGATACCCTTTATTCGGATCCTTCTCAAGAATATAGACTTGACCGTTGTTCGCGGCAGCTATGCTGCTGGTTGCATGAACTTTCATTTTATCGAGGTGCGACATAGCGGTACTAGGCGGAAAAGACAAAAAATCAACCGTCGGCTTCTCTAGCGGCTGCTTTTCGGGCGTCTCCTTGACTTCCTCTTGTACCGGAGACTCCTTCTCCGCTCCCGCGGCTTCCTCCTCGACCTTCTGGCCGCCTTTCGGGAAAATGCGAATTTCTTGCGTCGCTTTGTCATATTGGAAATCCAACTGCAAGCTTTGAAGAATGAAACGCATAGGAACCATCGTCGTACCGTTGAGGATAACGGCCGGTTGATTGAGTTGGACGGCAGCGCCGTTCACCTTCGCCTGCTTCTGGCCGACGGTAAGCTCGATCACTTTGTCCCCATAGCTTATCGTGATCTTCTGGCCGATCTTCTCCCACTTCAGCTTGGCTCCGATCGAATCGCTGATGAACCTCATAGGCACCACAGTCTGATGATTTATCGTCGTCGGAGGAGCTTGCAAAGTCACTTTCTTCCCGTTGATCCATGCGTTCGGATCGTTTACTTTTACAATAATTTCCTCTTTTGTCGCCCCCGGTGCCGCTTCTTCCGCATGGACTGTCGCCGAGCTTATTGTGCCTATTAATATTCCGAATCCTAATAGAGCTTTAAATGCTATTTTACCCAAGATAGATCCCCTCGACTCTTTCCTTATAATTAACTCTGTAAAATATTTCTTCCCTTAAATCCATTATCCTCCAACTAATCCTATAAAAAACGCGTAAAAACACCCTCAACCCACGCTTAACGCGTGAAAATGAGGGTGTTTTTCTTACTCCCAAGGATATTTGGTCACCAAGTAATCGGCGAATTTTTTGCTTTCTTCCCGTCGGTGCTTCCGCATTTCCGTCCTGTGCTCGGCAGTCTCGAACAGCTTCTGCTCCTCCTCCGTCTCCGGGACGATCTGCGGCACGGGGATCTTCTTATTGTCTTCTCCGAGAGCAACGAAAGTAAGAAAAGAGGTCGCCGCGATCTTCCGTTCTCCGCTTCTGAGATCTTCCCGAATAACCTTGACGAAGACTTCCATGGAGCTCTTGCCCGTCCATGTGACGAAGGATTCTAACGATACGGAATCGGTCGGCCTGATCGGATAGAGAAAATCGACCGAATCCGTAGAGGCCGTCACCGCCGTGACCCGGCAAAGCTTAGACGCGGAGATAGAGGCAATGTCGTCGATGTAAGACATCAGTTTGCCGCCGAATAACGTATCGTGGTTATTCACGTCGGTAGGGAACACCCTGGATACTTTGAAGCAACGGGTTTCCTTAGTGAATTTAAGCTCGTGCATGCTTCACGCTTCTTTCCGGCTACTTTGCTCGGGATATTTTATCCATACCGTTTTTTGACTATTCGCCGGAACGCCGTCGCTTCACTTCGCCCCGGATTCAGCGGCGCCAGTGTCTAATGATGCTCAATGCGTCTGATTGAAATCCGATTGCGTAAATACGTCGCTCTCGTTTTTCACGAAATCGAGGCTCGTATTCAACGAGGTTAACAAATCTTCTAGATTGGCGTTACGCTGCAGTTCGGGCTCATCCTTGATCCGTTCCATAGGCGTTAGCTTCGCGATTTTATTGTCGATCAGGGACCTCAACGCGATGTCGTATCGGTTGACGTATTTCGATCCTGCGAAAGCGGCGGACATCGCATGAATCAGTTGATTAAAAACGAACAAATGAGCTTCGCTTACGCGGGAAGCGGCGCGATTGGCGGGGGCAGCGATGCGTTCCATCGGGCGGATCTCGTCTTCATACAGCATCGTCGACAGTACGAGTCCATCGCCCAGAGGCCAGACGGCCGCAAGGCTCTGAACGGATCTGAGCGTAATGTAGCCGATCCCGATTTTGTTCGATTGGCGAAGACTTGCTTGAAACAACCGGAACGCTTCCTCCCCGACCTCTTCCGCGCCTATATAATAATGCTTCTTCAATCGGATCCGATTGATGTCCTCTTCGTCGGCGAACTGTTCGACGAGAAAAGTCTTGGAGGCGGGCGGCGTTATTCCTTTCAACTCCTCCTCCGACAACTCCACCAGGTTGCCGCCGCCGAGATCGTAACCTTTCCGGATCTCTTCCATCCCTACTCCCGTATCGCATGCCTGACAGAACTTCAAATGGGATATCGAGCCTCCGCAAACCGTATGAGTTTGCTTCAAAGAGATCTCCTTATCCTCGGTCGCTGCGTACAGCTTGATCGGAATTTGAAACTTGGCGATCTGAATGGTGCCTTTCCACATCGCGTGCATCTCTTATCCATCCTTTCGCATATACAATCTATTATTTGTATTGCCTAGTTCATAGAAAAGGATACCGTTCGCGGGTTGCATTGCCATGAGCTATGAACGGACAAGCCTAATGCAATTGACAAAATATCGATAACGCAAGTAATGTGAAGGAGTATTCACTTAATCGATAACCTAATTTTTATGTTTTTGTTAGGAATTATTCGTCACATTCTCTGGAATAGGATCGCATTTTATTATTATCCATCGTTTGTTGGGAACCGGAGGTAAACAACCCATGAAACAGAATATTACGATGCGCGATATCGCCGATAAACTCGGAGTCAGCACCGTCACGGTTTCCAAAGCCATCAACGACAAGGATGGCGTAGGCGACGATTTGCGAAGGAAAATCAAAGAGGCGGCATCCGATATGGGCTACCGGATGAACGCGGCAGCCAAATCGATGAAAGACGGCTTGTCCTATAACATCGGCGTTATTATTCCCGAACGCTTCACCGGCGTTACGCAAGCCTTTTACATGCAGTTCTACCAAGCCTTGACCAAAAGCATGGATGAGTACGGCTATTCCGGAATCATGCAGATTCTGAGCATGGACGACGAGGAGCAGCTCGCGCTTCCGCGCGTGTATCTGGAGAAGAAAGTCGACGGCTTCATTATCCTCGGCCAATTGAACCGCGATTACACGGATATGTTCTTGCGAACGGGGACGCCGCTCGTATTCCTTGACTTCTATACCGATCAACCGGATGTCGACAGCGTTATCACCGATAACTTCTACGGGGTTTACGACCTGACGAACCACCTGATCAAGCTAGGCCACCGGGACATCGCTTTCGTCGGCAATATCCAAGCGACCAGCAGCATTCTGGACCGCTATCTGGGATATTACAAATCGATCCTGGAGCATGGGATCAGAATGCCCGACGATTATCTAATCAACGATAGGGACGACAAGGGCCAATATATCGAGATAGCTCTGCCAAGCCCTATGCCGACAGCCTTCGTATGCAACGGCGATCAAATTGCCTATCACCTGGTTTCCATGTTGCAAAGAAAGGGATTTCGCGTACCCGAAGACTGCTCCGTCGTCGGATTCGATAACGATATTTTCGCTACGCTGACCCAGCCGAATCTAACGACCGTAGAAGTGAATATGCCGGAAATGTCCAAAGCCGCCGTGTCGATGATCGTCAGGAAGGTCAAGCATCCGAATGTCAGCCACGGACGGGTATCGATCAAGGGAAAAATCGTCTATCGCGGTTCCGTGAAGAGCCTGATTCAATCGATGAATTAAAAAAAATCGATTGACTTGTAAGCGCTGACATCATATACTCGCCTTGTAACCTAATCGATAAGCTAAATCAGGGGGAGATCTAAAGTGAAGAAATCAGTTTTATCGGTATCATCGGTTCTCGTTCTTCTAACCGGGCTACTGGCAGGTTGCGGCGGCAACAACAATAATAGCAGCCCATCGGCTTCGTCTTCGCCGGTCGCCAGCGAATCAAGCGCGGCCGCTAGCGAAAGCGGTTCCACCGACGCCAAGCCAAGCGGATCCATCACGGTACTTACGCAACGCACGGACATCGTAGACACCCTGCAAAAAGAATTTACCGCGGAATTCAACAAAGCTTACCCGGACATCAGAGTGAAATGGGAAGCGGTTCAAGACTACGAGAACAACATTAAAATCCGGATGAACACGGAAGATTACGGAGACGTTCTGCTTATTCCGAATAACGTCGAGCCGAAAGATTTCCCGACCTTCTTCGAGCCGCTCGGAGACTACGAAGCCGATAAGACCAAATACTCCCAAATCGATGCTCACCGTTTCGAAGGAAAATATTACGGCATACCGATGGCCATCAACACGCTCGGTATCGTCTATAACAAAAAAGTATTCAATGACGCCGGCGTTACTACAGTGCCGAAAACTCCGGACGAGTTCCTGGCGGCGATGCAAAAAATCAAGGACACCACCGACGCCATCCCGCTCTACACGAACTATAAAGACGATTGGACGCTAAGCCAATGGGCGGATTATCTGCAACCGGCTGCCGGCGACCCTAACTATCCGAATATCGGCGTGCTGCAAGATCCGAATCCGTGGGCAGCAGGCAAACCTTATAACGACATCTTCAAATTGATGTACGAAGTCGCGAAGCGCGGCTTGATCGAAGAAGATCCGACCACGACGGACTGGGAATCTTCCAAAGGCATGATTAACCGCGGCGAGATCGGCACGATGGTTCTCGGTTCTTGGGCGATTACGCAAATGCAGGGCGCAGGTCCTAACCCGGACGATATCGGATACATGCCGTTCCCTACGAACGCGGCTAAATTGTCCGCTCCATTGTCCGCGGACTATAACTGGTCCATTAACGTGCACAGTAAAAACAAAGAAGCCGCTAATGCTTTCATTCATTGGGTGGTCGACGAATCCGACTACGCTTCCAAATATCAAGGCGGATTCAGCGCGAAATTCGACGACGGAGGCAACTTGCAAATCCCTGAGCTCTTGAAAGGCTTCCAAGATCTTGGCGTTACGATGGAGCTCTCTACGCCTGGACCGGACGATTTGAACGGCGTCCTTACGCAGATCGACAACGATTCCGAAGTCGGTATCCACAATCCGGACTTTAAGAAACGTCTAATCGAAGCCGCGATCGGCAACAGAGACGAATCGTTCGAAGACATCATGGCCGATCTGGACAAGAGATGGAACAAGTCTTGGGAGAAATTGATTCCCGCGCAATATAAGAAGTAGTCCCGGTCAGGTTAAGTAAAGTACGCTTAGGGGAAAGTGCATAAGTGCTTTCCCCTAAGCCTTTCTAGATTTCACATTCATTGCAGTGGGGGTACGGAGATGTTTAGCTTATCGAATCTAAGCTATAAGGCACAAAGAATCGTCATCATCGTTTCCTTCTCGTTCATTCCGCTCTTGCTCTTGATTACGTTCGGATATTTGCCCGTATTGGGCATGTTCCGGTATGCCTTTACGGATTGGAACGGACTTTCCCCTAACTATAACTGGGTAGGCTTCGATAACTTCAAGACGATCTTCACGGACGAGAAATATTACGAAGGCTTCGTGAACAGCATCTACTATTTCTTAGGCAGCTTCGTTCAACTGGCTATCGCATTGTACTTTGCGACTATTCTAAGCTTTGCGGTTCGCGGGAGAAACTTCTTGAAAGGAGTTCTCTTCTTCCCGAGCATGATCAACAGCGTAGCCGTCGGTCTCATCTTCCTATTCTTCTTCCGGCCGGAAGGGACGCTCGATACGATACTCGGTTTCGTCGGCATCACGAACCCGCCGAAATGGTTGCTTAATCCGGACATCATTAACGTCTCCTTGGTCGGAGCCTCGATCTGGCGTTATTTAGGGTTTAATTTCATTCTGCTGTTAGGAGCTATCTCGTCGGTCCCCTCCGATCTGTACGAAGCGGCGGAAATCGACGGCGCCAATCGTTGGCACCAATTTAAGTATATTATTTTGCCGAGCATACGGCGTATCGTCGCGATTACCTTGATCTTGTCCATCAGCGGGTCGGTTGCTCCGTTCGAAATTCCGTACGTCATGACGGGCGGATCCAACGGAAGCAATACGTTCGTCATTCAGACGGTTACGACCACGTTCAGATACAACAAGTACGGCATGGGCTCGGCTATGGCGGTCGTTCTCTTCCTGATCGTAATTCTCGTTACCGTTATCCAGAAGAGCTTTATCAAGGAGGAGAAAAAGAATGTATAACCTGAAATACGCTTCGGCGACTACGTTCAAGTATCTCACCTTGTTATTGGGCGCGTTTTGCGCGCTTGCGCCCCTCGTCGTCGTTCTGTTCGCATCCTTCAAAGATTCTCAAGAATACTTGAACTCGGGCGCATTGACTCCGCCCAAGGACTGGTTTAACTTCGAGAACTACCGAACGGCCTTCGTGAAGGGCAACATGTTGACGGGGTTCAAGAACACGGCGATCATCATGACGGCGTCTCTGATCGGCAATATGCTTATCGGCACGATGATCGCCTACGTGCTGCAACGGTTTACGTTCAAGGCCCGCGGCGCCATCATGGCCGCGTTCCTGTTCGCCGCATTGATTCCGGGCGTCACGACTCAGGTTATTCTATTTAAAATCGTCCATGCCATCGGCTTATTCAATACGATGGGATCCGCGATCATTCTGTACATGGGCACGGATATTATCGGGATTTATATTTTCATCCAGTTCATGGACAATATCTCGACGCAACTCGACGAATCGGCGATGCTGGACGGAGCATCCTATTTCACGATATTCCGCAAGATCATTTTCCCATTGCTCGCTCCGGCGATCGTGACGATGTTGATCATCAGGGGGATCGGAATCTATAACGACTTCTATATTCCGTTCTTATACATGCCCGACCCCGATCTAAGAACGATATCGACCTCGTTGTTCGCCTTCAAGGGGCCGTTCGGGTCGCACTGGGAAACGATCTGCGCGGCGGTCATGCTCATCATTATCCCTACTCTCATTGCATTCTTGTCTCTGCAAAAATATATTTATAATGGTTTTACGCAAGGCGCCGTAAAGTAGACGCTAGTTCAAAGGCCGTCCCTAAGAGGGGCGGCCTTGTCTATTATCGATATGAGGCAATTACCAATTGTTAACCGCATGCTCCGCGAAAGCGACCAAATCTTTGACTTCTATGACTTGCCCGTCGTCTAAGACGGCTTTGCCGTTAAACGTCCCGAATAGTTGATGGCACCGGTTATCCAAGAACAATGCCTTCGCCTCGGTATAGCGGTCGTAGATCGGGGTAAACTCCATCTCGAACCGGCCGTCGTCGCTCGTAAACCGTTTCTTCGCCATATAACCGCCGCTCCCGGCCAAATCGAAATGAACATGGCTTATTTTATGGGCAACGCCGTCGTAGAACAGCATGTTTTCCGTGGCCGCGGAAGTATTGCCGAACCCGTATCCGATATTGAAGCCGAAGCGTTTGCCCTCGACCCAGCCGCTGCCGCTCCCCCAATACCATTCGTTATGGAACGGCCATACGCCTCTTCCCCAATCCAATAATCCGAAAGCGGATTCCGGCTCGAAACGATAAACTTTATCCTCTATCTTAACAACGCCTTTTGCCGGCATGCAGTTAATTTTGTGATTATAGTAGAAGCATTTCTCGCTCTCGTCGAATGGCGTTGCGATGACGAGGGACGTCGGATCGGGTTGGGACAGCCGAACGTCTATGTCCACTGTCGGAAATTTGCCTCCGCCGGTTCGGCACATTAGCCTGCGTCCGCCGTTATAAACTTGAAACTGCATAAACAAATTTTTCGCCTTGAAGGCAATATCCCCCTGATCCGCCGATTCCGGCAGCTTTAGCCGATTGAAGGGCAGGAAGAGCAGATGCGAGAATTGATGCATGACACCGGTTTTGAACTCGAACAGCTTAAACGATATTTCTCCCACATACGAAGCATGGCCGATCGTCAGCTGTAAGCAATAATCGTCATTCGATACTTGGTAGAAATCCCATTCCTTAATTCGCCATGGCCTCGCTTTGATCGCTTTGCGATTAAATCGCAATACGGCGCGCGTCGAGTAACCTTTCTGCAGAAGCGCCCCGTCTGCCCCTAGCACATCTCCGGGGTTAATGATCTGATTTTGCATGAATCGGCCTCCATCATACCGGATCTCAGTTGTTCCTCTCTCTTTCTCTTCTATGTAAAGTTTACTTCTAAGTAGCGCATGCGGCAATGACAAACACCCCGACGGACGCCGGGGACGTCGAATCGGGGTGGTCTTTAATGAACTCCATTGCAGCTAAGTTTTTCCTTTTGTCGAGATAAGGGCATTCAATTGTTCCAGCATGTTGCCTCCGTTAGATAGAGAGATGCTGCCGATCTTATCGCATATCCTCTCCATGAATTCCAGCTCCTTCAGGCGATACAGCGTCTCGTTCTCGTCGAGCAGCTTCGCCGTATTGAGCAGGCTGCGGGTGGATGCCGTCTCTTCGCGGCGGGTGATCAGATTAGCCTGCGCTTGCTTTTCCGCGATCAGAACCGTGTTCAAGATTTCCTTTACGTCGCCGGGCAGAATGATGTCTTTCACCCCTGCGGACTGGAAGCTTACGCCAAGTTCCCCGCCTTTGCCGTTTAGCTTGGCGAGCACGTAGGTTCCGATCTCTTGTTTCGTCCGAAGGAGTTCATCCAGCTTCATCGTGCCCACGTATTCGCGAAGGACTAGCTGCAACAGAACGTAGATCTGATCTTCGAACGATTTGATCTCCATCGCTCTCAGCGGATCCGTGATGCGGTACTGGCAAACGAAGTTCAAGCGCAACGTGACTTTGTCCTCCGTCATCATTTCCTGTCCGGTCATATCGAGCTGCAGCTGCCTCATATCCACCGTTTTCACCAACGCCGATACGGGTCCCTTCCAGAAGTAATATTTGCCCGGCGTCAGCGTTTTCCGATACGTGCTGTCTATGAACAGCAGCCCTCTCTCGTGGCTTGCCACTTCATAAGTTTGCAGGTATGCGGTATTCAGCCTAGCCAAGACGGACACGTCCACCTCGGCCGGCATTTCCGGATTACGGGCATCGACCCGAATGAACTCATGACGCTTCCACGCTTTCCAGAACGCGTATTTGCCCGTAGGCAGGAGACGCGCGATTTTGCCATCTTCGAAGTGAAGCACGTATTCGTAATCTTGGACGTCTACGACGGCCAGCTCGCCCAACAGCTGCTCATCCTGCAAGAACAGCTGCAAATCCCGATCCGGGACGGCAAACGGTTTGTTCACGTTCACCGTTATGACTTGATAGTCGGACAACGGCCAGAAACGGTAAGTACCGGGCTTCAAAAATTTCATATAATTGCCGTCCTTGAACAGGAGTCCCCGTTCGTCGGCGCGTATGATCGCTTTCATTGAGATGACCTCTTTTCGAATTAAAATGCGGGTGCCTTCCCCGGAATCCTCCCCATGCTTCGGCGGAAGTCTCGCTTAAGGCGGGAGAAGAGAATGTTCCGCGCGCTGTCGTTCAACGGGAGCAACCGATCCCTTTGCTTATCGGATGCTAGCCATTTTCGGGTACAGGCTTCGGTATCATGGCTTGCCCGTCTTAACTGCGGACCGCAAAGCCTAGGATGGGTGCGGTTGCCCGAGGGCAACCGCGGAGAATTCCGCTTCCGGCGTTCCTAGTTGTGTTACGCTCGATTAAAAGTCGAGTGCCTGCCATGGCTTCACATCTTCAATGTGAGAAGGATTCGAACCTCCATATTGGAGAGGCTTACGCCGCCCATCACTGCAGCATACCGGAAGCGAGCGCTTCGGCACTGCGGGATTAATCCGAAATCCCTGCAATCGCAGGACGGCGCCGTTCGTAAGCCCCATTTATTGACTAGGCGAATCATTAATAGGACGAAGTTCCTGTTCCGGTCACAGCCGAAAAACCGCGATAAGGCGTCTTCGTATAGCGGTTCGAAACGGCGGATGCCCCGATCGCCTCGGGTTTAATCCTCGCCGACAACCCCATCGCCTCGACTCTACCGACCATATCGGCTACGAATAAGGACGTCTTGTTCCGCTTGGCGTCGGCTCCCGCATCGATATCGATGAACAGCTGCAGCTCGGCTCCCTGATACACATAAGGAAGAATGATGTCCTCAAGGGATGCCCGTCGGCCGTTGTCGATCCCCATCGCGATTTCTTGGCTGAAGGTCGTCTCCAGGGTCAGCTTCTCTTGAAGAGACAGAATTTCCCGAGGGATCACGACCTGCCTGTAGCAGAACCACGCTCCGTGTCCGGGGCGATAGATGACGACGGAGGTGATGAACTTCGTATGACCGGAATGAACTTGGGCGTCCGTCCCGATGATCAACTGATACCGCGCCCGAGGATTGCCTCTCATGAAGCTGCGGATCCGGTCAAACACGTCGTCCATGGTCATATGATTTTCCGATACGTTGCGGAAATGAGTTTCGTGAATATGCGCGTACTTTCGTCTTTTCATGATTTTCACCAATGCTTTGAAATTGATTTGGCGACTCCGACGGGACTCGAACCCGCACTGACCAGATTGAAAGTCTGGTGACTTAAGCCATTTTGTCAACGGAGTCATGGGATGGTGGGAGCAGAAGGACTCGAACCTCCAAGGTGAACCTCACATTCGGTTTACAGCCGAAGACGCTACCATTACGCTCTATGCTCCCATATATGGCGGTTCCTACGGGTTTCGATCCCGCTGCCTTTGGCTTGACAGGCCAACGCTCTCCCGATTGAGCTAAGGAACCTTATTGGTGCTGTACCCTTGATTCGAACAAGGCGCCTCTCCGGTATCAGCGGAGTGCTCTAACCAAATGAGCTAGTACAGCGGATTGGCAGGGATAACAGGACTCGAACCTGTATGTGGACGGTTAACAGCCGTCTGCCTTACCGAATTGGCTATATCCCTATATGGTCGGAACGGCAGGACTCGAACCTGCGGCCTCTTGCTTCCAAGGCAAGCGCTCTAGCCAAGCTGAGCTACATCCCGATGGAGGATAGTAGCGGGTAACCCCCGCTGATCTGTCGACCGCCGCAACGGCAGCCTATTTGATGACGCCTATCCATGATGTTATTGGTTGCCCGAGCAGGAATCGAACCTGCGCTCGATGATTCAAAGCCATCTGCCTTGCCGCTTGGCTATCGGGCAATATATTGGGGAGACCAACCAGACTCGAACTGGTACTAACGGAGTCACAATCCGTCGCGTTCGCCTTTTCGCCATGGCCTCCATGGTGTATAAAAAAAGCTACCTCTTCTCCGGCTTAACCGCCGCTGCCTATTGGCAGAGAACGGATCGTCCGGATCTCAGGTAGCTCGATACGAGAATAGGGGATAACATCACCCGGTCAACGAAGATAAGCTTCGCCGCACACGCCGCGACTCGCTTCGTTGTTTCGTATATCGACTACCTAGGGGGTTATTAGGCAATAGGAAACCAAAGAGATCCAGATGATAATCCCGATAGCTCTCATGCTCGACCGGTTGATTAATCGGTTGTTTGCTGTTTCTCATCGTGATTGCCTGCCTTTCCATGAATGGAGTTGAAAAAAGACCACTTCCGCCCATTCGACCTTTCCCTACGGCATTTCGACCATAGAAAAAGACCGCTTGGCATCAAGCAGTCTTTACGAGATACGCTTATGTAGAGTTATCGGCATCCGATCAGGGCGTAGAATTCACCCTATGGAGAACCGTTCGTCTATTGCGTCCGTAAAGCTGTTGATTATGAAATTCGATGTCGGTAAAATGAGGCTCCTGCCGCGTATAACCGATCGATAGATGCTTATCCTGCTGCAACTCGTCACTTGCGATCGTCTCGAGGAATCGATTCATTTTCCTTCACCTCTTGGCTTCGATTTGGTTTACGAGGCTTATCATATCATCGCCATTTTTAACCTGTCAACCATTATTTTTTATTTATGGAAATTTATCTCTTATATTATTCGAATAATAAAGGCTGCCTGCAAGTCGCCTTCTTCCGTCGGAGATCGGGACATCGCCCAGACTCAACAAAAAAAGGCCGCTATGCCAGCAGCCCGTTGCTCTAAAACAAACATTATGACCCTTATAAAAAGGGGCTTAACATTCCTTAGAGAAAGGTTTGCCGACGGATTGAAGTTGTTCAGCCGCATGCGGAATTAGGCGGTAATCCGTCTCGGGATTCCACTGGCGATTAAACTTGATGCTTGCATACAATCCAGCCTTCTTCATATTCATCCGTCTCCTCTCTCAAGTAATGTGCTCAATCATAATTCATCTAGAAAAATGTGTCAATCTCTTTTTTGGTAATCCGCTCGTTCACATTCGATGACAAGCATGCCGAATCACGAGAGGCAAGTCTCTCCTTAGCGGAGAAATATGCTCCAGCATTTCGTGAATGATATCAACCCTCTGCCAACCCGCAAACGTTATTTCGCGTTCGCAATTGAGGAAATCATAATATTGCTGTATAGTGCATTTTCTTTCTACAATCTCATCCCCGATGAATTGAAATGCTACCAATGAGCGATACTCCGCCGGGTATAAATATAAGCAATAAGGGAGACGGGGGCCTCGTAGAGGATAGCCGACCTTCAGATCGCTGAAATCGTAATTCACCATCGGTCCCCATAGCTCTTGCAAGAAAACCCCGACCTCTAATCCATACTTGGCGAATGCCGCTTTACTTAAGTTCCGCTCTATCCATCGAGTCACATTAGGATGCAGGCGGTAATCCTGCAAAGATTTATATTCCCCCCTAGGTCCGAACCACTCGTCGAATTGATACTGTAAAGCCTCGTCGCAGCGGGATACCACCCGTCCTCCTTGGTCGAACACAATATAAGCCCTTGTCACGCTGTTCTTGTAATGAAACTTGCCCTCTTCGTTTCCCATGAACATGAGATAACTCATGATTTTGTCCTTCTCTTCCGGATATTCGCGCCCCAAATAATCGCTCAGCGGAGCAAAGGCTTTATCCAACCATTTCTGCGTTACTTTTTTACCAGGCGATTTCACTATTTCGTACATATTCACGGCCTCCTTGAACACAAATAAGCACCGTGCATGCAGATAAAAGAACCCCTGCAAGCACGGTGCTTCCGTGTGTGAGTAATATAGGGAAAATATATCATAGGAGTTCGGCAGATTTCAACCTAAATCCACTGATGCGGCAGCGGCAGCCTGCGACCTAGGACAGCAGTTCTTGAGTCACCTCAACAAATAACGTCACGCCATCGCCTTATTTCACCCTATCCGCTCTGCCGCCCTCCAAATAACGCCTCGGGATCACCTTATTGGCAGCTTATGTGCTCCATTTGCGTCATTAGAAAGAAATAGCTTTATGCCATCGCTTTATTTCACCGTCCCCGTCCAATTCCTTTCCGATAACGCCTTGGGATCACTTTATTGGCATCGGCGCGGAGAGAGGAAGGCGGCTCGAACCGCCCCGAATCCGTTGACGCCATGATCTCTATCGCGAATTCGTAGAAATAAAAAAGAGCACCGCGGCGGATGCTCCATCATAGGTTTGATTCCGTTTATTTCTTGAGCTGGTTAGGGCTTGTGTTCACTACCGCCGCCAGCATTCTTTCGCTTCTGACCATAGGGGATTGACACAGGGGACATACAGGCGCCATCGAAAACGCGAAATTATCCCTCATCCATCCCTTGCAGTTCTCGTCCGAGCAAGACCATATTGCCGTTAATTCACTCGGCACGTCTTCAGGCGGTTTTTTCCGAGAATAATACATGCGCATCCCTCTTTCTCCCTGGATTCCACGATCGATTCAGCGACTAAAAAATGCCCCAAACGAAATGTTCGGGGCAGCATGCGAAGCGCATGATTTACAGTTTTACGACGTTCTCGGCTTGTGGACCGCGATTGCCTTGTACGATATTGAATTCGACGCGTTGGCCCTCGTCCAAAGATTTGTAGCCGTCGCCGACGATTGCGCTGAAGTGTACGAATACATCGTTGCCGCCTTCAACCTCGATAAATCCAAAGCCTTTGTCCGCGTTAAACCATTTCACTGTACCTGTTTCCATACTGATAACCACCTTATTGTTATTTACATGACCTTCTTATTCTTTAGAAAAATAAAAAATTCACATAGCGTACAAGGTTATTAATCTCAAAAGAATAACCCTCTACGTTATGTGAATTAGGTCACCGCTTTAATAAACTAATCATACCACCTCTGTCCTCAAGAAGCAATTCCTAATCGTTGCAAATCTGCGCAATAAACCCGACCGAAAGAGATCGGGTTTATTGCATAGATGAGGGCCGATTCGATCAACCCGTTCCTTCGCAACGTTAAATTTCAACCGTATCAACGATCGCTTCGCTCTTGAGCGTATTGCCGATCGTACAAGCGCGCTCCACGACGGACATTAGCTTCTTCTTGTAAGTCGGATCCAGCGTTGGAGGCAGCTTCACGCGCACGGTGAATTTCTCGAATTTATTCGTCCCGTCTGCCGCCTTCACGGCTGACACGTCAACGCTGATCGAAGATTTATCGAATTCTACTTTATCGTAATCCATTATCTTCTGGAGAGAGATCGATACGCACAGGCCCAGAGACGCTTCCAGCAATTCTCTCGGGGACAAGCCGCTCTGGTTGGGCGCGGTGCTGCCGATGATCTGCAAACCCGCTTCGTTATAAATTTCATTGTTGCCTTCTATTAGTTTGATGGTTGTCATAATATTAACTCCTTTTATTAGACGAGATGGCAAGCCACGCGGTGACGGGGCTCGATTTCCTTTAACTCGGGCACTGCCTCTTTGCATATTTCCGTCACGAACGGACAACGCGTATGAAACACGCAGCCCGCCGGCGGAGACAACGGGGATGGAATTTCGCCTTTCAGAATGATCCGCTCTTGCAGACGGCTGCGAGTAAAGTCGGGTACCGCCGAGAAGAGCGCCTTCGTGTACGGGTGCAGCGGTTCCTTGAATAAATCGTCCGTCGGCGCTTCTTCGACGATCTTGCCTAAATACATGATGCCGATACGATCGGAGATATAGCGAACTACGCTAATGTCATGCGTAATGAATAAGAGCGTTAACTTCAGTTCCTTCTGCAATTGCTTGAGGATATTGAGAATCTGCGACTGAATGGACACGTCCAAAGCCGAGACGGGCTCGTCGCATATGATGATTTTCGGATTCATGATCAGAGCCCGAGCCAAGCCTACCCGTTGCCGTTGACCGCCGGAAAATTCATGCGGATAGCGGAAATAATGTTCCGGCTGCAGTCCGACGATCTCCAGAATGCGAAACACTTGCTCTTGGCGCTCCGTCCTATCCCCCATGTTATGAATAAGAAGCGGTTCCTCTAAAATTCGTCCGATCCTCTTCCTTGGGTTCAAGGACGAGAAGGGGTCTTGAAAAACAAACTGGATATCCTTACGAAACTTACGCCATTCCTTGCCCGACAGCTTCGCCAGGTCTTGATTTTGATAGAGCACTTGTCCCGAGCTCGCTGGCGTTAATCCTAATATCGTACGGCCCGTCGTGCTTTTACCCGATCCCGATTCCCCGACCAGTCCGTACGTTTCCCCTTCATACAAGCGGAAAGAGACGTCCGCTACCGCGTTCACATAGGATTTAGTCCCGAATAATTTGCCGAATGCGCCATTCACCGGGAACCTTTTCCGCAAGGAGATCACTTCTAGGATCGGCGAATTAGCTTGTTCGCTCGCCATCTGTCGTCCTCCCCTCTAAACCGTTGATCGCCGCATAATGCCAACACTTCACGCTATGCTCCTCATTCACTTTTTCCATCAAGGGTTCCTCGTTGAAGCATCGCTCGTCGGCATAGGGGCATCTTGTCGAGAAGCTGCAGCCTCGCGGAATATCGGATAGAGAGGGAACCGTCCCTTCGATCACGTGAAGCTTGTCTTGGCGATTCCCTTCCATTCTGGGAATAGACTTGATCAACCCTTGCGTATAGGGGTGAAGCGGAGATTCGAACAACCTATCCGTCTTCGAGTCTTCCACGATCTGCCCCAAATACATCACTTTCACGCTAGTGCAGATTTCGGAGACAACCCCAAGATCATGGGTAATAAACAGCACGCTCATCCCTAACGTTCGATTGAGTTCAACGATCAACTCTAGAATTTGCGCTTGAATCGTAACGTCGAGCGCGGTCGTCGGCTCGTCCGCGATCAAGAGCTTCGGCTCGCAAGAGAGAGCCATGGCGATCATCGCCCGTTGCTGCATGCCTCCCGACAATTGATGGGGATAGTCGTTCACCCGCGCTTCCGGCGAAGGAATGCCCGTCGACCTCAGCATTTCGATTGCTTTGTTGCGCGCTTCTTTCTTGGACATTTTCCGGTGAAGACGTAATCCTTCTTCGATTTGATTGCCGATCGTGTACACCGGGTTAAGCGAAGACAGCGGGTCCTGGAAAACCATCGCGATCTCGTTGCCGCGTACCGCTCGCAACTCGGATAACGGCAAAGCAAGCAAATCCCGATGATCGAACGCGACTTCGCCTTCGTACTCGATGGAATCCGTGTGTTCCAGCAATCTAATAATGGACTGAGACATCACGCTCTTCCCGCAACCCGATTCCCCTACGATTCCGATAATTTCGCCTTTGTCGACCGAGAAGCTTACCCCGTTTACCGCCGTTACTCTGCCCCGCTCCGTATGAAAATGCGTCTTTAAGTTTTTTACTTCCAATAGAGGCTCTGAGCTCATGGTAACACCTCCGACTTGATCCCTATCCTCATGTCTTCTTCTGCTTATGCTTCACGCGAGGGTCTAAGAAATCCCGTAAACCGTCGCCGAATAGATTCAAACCGAGAACGGATAAAATAATCGTCACGCCCGGAAACACGACCATCCACCAAGCTTTATAAATAACCAGCTTGCCGGCTTGCAAAATATTGCCCCAGCTCGCCTCCGGAGCGGGAATGCCGGCTCCGAGGAAGCTAAGCGCGGCTTCCGAAATAATCGCCTCGGCGAATACGAAGGTAGCTTGCACGAGCAAAGGCGATAACGTATTGGGCGCGATGTGCAGCCAGATAATACGCGAGTTGCTCGCGCCCTGAGCGTGCATGGCTTCGATATACGTCTGTTCGCGAACGACGAGCGCCGTCGAACGAACGATTCGCGCGATGTTCGGCGTGAATACGATCGTTAAAGCGATGATAACGTTTAATGCGGAGGCTCCAAGCGCGGCCATTAAGGCAATGGCGAGCAAGATTCCGGGAATCGCGATCAACCCGTCGCATAAGCGCATCAGAATATGGTCCAATATTTTATAATAAGTCGCATATAGCCCGATAACTAAACCGAGAACCGAGGACAACAATGCGACGATGAGACCTACGCTCATGGACACTCTCGCGCCGTATACGATTCTGGTGAACAGATCCCGGCCGAATTCGTCCGTTCCTAGCCAATGCTCCGCGCTAGGCGGCAACAGCCGATCGACCACCTTCATTGCGTAAGGACCGTACGGCGTGAATAACGGCCCCGCAATCGCGATGACGATCAACAAAATCATAACGATCGCGCCGATTAACAGTCCGTAGTTGGATTTCAGACGATGATACCGCACGACTCGCTGCTCTTTTTTTAACCGCTCGCTCAGTCGAGCTAAATTTTCTTTCCCCTGAAGCGCACTCATGTTGAACCCCCTCTCTATTTGCGGTCCAGACGAACGCGCGGATCGACGAAACCGTATAAGAGATCGATGATTAAATTCAATGCTACATAGATGACCGTAACGATAAGAACGACGCCTTGTATAACCGCGAAGTCTCTTCTGGCAATCGAGTTCAAAATTAACTGCCCTAATCCCGGAATGTTAAAAATCGACTCCACGACGACCGCTCCCGTGACAAGCACGCCGAACGTCTGGCCTATGACCGTAAGCACGGGTAAGAACGCATTGCGAAACGCGTGTTTAAGCAGCACCCTTATCTCGTTTAAACCTCTGGAACGCGCCGTTTTAATATAATTCAAGTTCATCACTTCCAGCATGGACGAACGGGTCATCCGCGTAATTAGGGCAGCTTGGATCGTCCCTAAGGATATTCCCGGGAGAATCAAATATTGAATATGCGCCCACAGCCCGTTGCTCAGCGGCTCGTAACCGGCCACGGGCAACCATTGAAGCTTTACGCCTATAAGGAGCATAAGGAATAAACCTAGCAGGAAGCTTGGCACCGCCATTCCGAACAAGGAAACTCCCATTAGGGAATAATCAACCGCGGAGCCTCTCTTATAAGCGGCGATAATCCCGAATGGAATAGCTAGAATTAACGCGATGATCTGCGCCAGAATAGCCAGAGATAGAGTCGGCCCGATATGCTCTGCGATCGCTTCTCCTACGGACTGGTGCATGTAGAGGGAATCCCCTAAATCTCCCTTCAATACATTGGAAACCCACGCGAAATATTGTTCGATTATCGGGCGGTTAAAGCCGAGCTCCTCGTTGATCGTTTGCATCTCCTCTTGCGAAGCTTCGATTCCCAGAATGACGGCCGCGGCTCGCCGGGAGTAATGTGAATAATGGAGAAAATGGCTATGGTGACGACGAACAACACAGGTATTAGCGATAAGAGTCTTTTCGTAAGATATGCGAACACTAAAACCCCTCATTTGACTATTTTGTAATCCCCCTAAGAGAAAAGAGAGAGAAGGAGGGCGTTAGCGAAGTTACCCGGGTAACTTGTAACACCCTCCTCTATTCGGATTATTTCGCTACTTTGGCATTCCAGACGACCGGCGCCTCGAAGAGCTCGAAATCTTCGATCGATTTGGATACGGCGACAATTCCGTTGTAATGTCCGATAACGGTGGAAGAACCGATCTCGTATAAGTAAGCCTGCAGTTTCTCCCATTCCTTCTTGGCATCTTCCGGAGTCGCTGCTCCACGGATTGCCGCCAGAGCTTCTTTTACCTTGGCATCGTCCAAGCCGGCCCAATCCGGATTGACGGCCAACAGCTGAGGCGGAGTTAATTGATAACCCGTGCTCGCCACGAACAAATCCCACTTGCTGCGATCGTTCTTCGTTTCCAGGAAAGTAGGGAAGTCGTAGTTATCGACTTTGACGTTGAAGCCGATCTGACGAAGCTGCTCTTGGATAACCAATGTTGCCGCGTACATCTCCGCATAGTCCTTGGTCGTCAGCAACGTAATCTCTTCGCCGTTGTACCCTGCTTCTTTAAGCAAGCTTTTCGCTTTCTCCGGATCGGCTTGATTGTAATACTCGGCTCCCGCATCCGTAGCCCATTGTACTTGGTTCGCTCCCAAGTAACCCGGCGCCAAGGAGTATAATTCCGGCTTAGCGAAGCTCGCCAGCATGATTTCTTCGTTATTGAGCGCGGCTAGGATGGCTTGACGAATTTTTACGTCCTTCAGCAAGCCTTCGCTCGTATTCAAGAATGCGGTCAGCGCGCCTCCCGGGAAGGAGAGCAATTCCAGGTTTTTGTCGGCGGCAAGCTCGTCGTAATTCTCGATCGGGATACTATCGGCAATGTCGTACTTGCCGGTTTTTACCCCGGCGATCCGCGTCGAGTGATCCGTTACGAAATGGAAGTAAAGATTTTCCGTAGGCGCATCCTTTCTTCCGTAGAATCCGCTGGCTTTTTCTTGCGAGGATTGATAGTCTTCGTTCCTTACCAGATGGATATATTGATCTTGCTTCCATTCCTTGAACTTATAAGGGCCTGTTCCGATGTACTCGGTAACTCCATCCGCCGGCGCGGATTCTACGATCTCCTTAGGCATGATCGAAGGGAACTGCGCTTGGGAAGCAATCAAGATCAAGACGTCGGAGGATGGTTTTTCTACCGTCAGCTTCACCGTATATCCATCCACGGCTTCGAACTTGGCGTTCGTCAGCAGGACCTTCGCTCGGGAGGAGATCGCTAACCAGCGATTCATCGACGCCACGACGTCTTCGGACGTCATCTCTTTGCCGTTATGGAACTTCACGCCTTTACGAAGCGCGAACGTATACGTTAAGCCGTCTTCGCTTGTTTGTACCGATTCCGCAAGCACGGGTACCGGCTCGTAATTGGCATTAAGCGTGTATAGCTGCTCGAAAATATTCCCTGCCGTATCTAACGCGACGGCCGACACGGTCACTGCGGAATCCAACGTAGGCGGCTGCGCGGTAAGCGCGATATGCAATTCGTTCTTATATTCCTTCTGTTCTGCGGACGCAGTAGCGCTGGCGCTCGGGTTGGCGCCGGCATCGGCGCTTGCTCCCGCGCCCTTCTCGTTCGTATTGTCCTTGCTGCATGCGACTAGCAATATCGAGAGCAATAATGCGGATACGAGAACATTGATCTTCTTGAGCTTCATAGTAATCCCCCTGTTGTAAATGATTCATGATTTCGTTTATAAAACCTAGTTAATTGATCGGTTTAATAAATTAAAGCAATATTAATCTATACCGATGCGAATTGTCAACATAATTAAATAATGGGCTTCCGAACGCAAAAAAAGAGAGCGAGGAGTTCGCCCTTCGATCTCAGGCTAACTCCTCGCTGCTCTTAATCATTCCGACTATGGGATTTACGTTGATGATATCTTCGACAATCGAACGAGCAGAGCGGCTGCTTCGGCGCGCGTGAGCGATTCGTTAGGAGCAAAGCGATTGTCCCCTTGCCCTTGCAGGATGCCGTTCTTCGCCGCCGCAAGGACGTATCGCTTAGCCCATGCCGGAATGCCGGCATCGTCCGCGAAAGCGGTGGCGGCCGAGCCGGATTCGGTCTGCCATTTCATGGCCCTTACCAACATAGCAGCCATTTCGGCGCGGGTAACCGATTGATCCGGCCGGAACGTTCCATCCCCATAGCCGGTTATGATCCCCTGCGCGGCTGCGGCGTTCACCGCGTCCCGAGCCCATGCGGAGATCGCGGGTCCGTCGGAGAAAACGTTAGAGGAGTCGGAACTTCCTTTCCGCACTCTGTTCAACATGACGATGAATTCCGCCCGATTAATAGCAGCGTTCGGTCTGAAAGCGCCCGCTTGATCACCCTTGACAATGCCGAGAGCGAAGGCGGCTTGAATGTCGGCTTCCGCCCAATGCCCTTTAATATCGTTAAACGATGATTTAACTTCCGTACCCGGGCCTGTCTCATCGCCCGACGATTCGCGCTTGACCGTCAGACGATAAGACAATGTCGTCCCGTCTTCGGCGCGAATAAGGATGTTGAAAAGATTATCCCCTTTGTCCAAGGACTTCGTATAGCTTCCGGTAACGGATTGTCCATTGATCTCGACTCGGGCGGCAGTGTGCATCGCGCCAAAGCTAAGCGCGATTTGCTCCTCCGTAGTCGTTGCGGAATAATCGTTGACCTCCGGTCGAAAACTCGGCGTAAGCGCCAGCGGCTTGCCTCCGATCGATAGGCTTAGCTCTTTTAACCTTTTCTCCGAAGAGTAGCTAGGCGCAGACGAGCCGGATCCTGATCCGGAACTAGTCGAAGAAGCGGTTGTCGTGACCGTTCCCGCCAGCTCGGAACTCTTATTGCCGGCGCCATCTACGGCCTTAATGGAGAAGGCGTAAGCCGTCCCCGCCGACAATCCGGTAATCGCGTAGCTTCTCGAGGTCGCGGGCACCGACGTCACGAGAAGACCGGCTTTATAAATCTCATACGCCTGGATTCCGACGTTGTCGCTTGCTTCCGGCCACCCCAAGCTTACCCCGCTTGTCGAAACGCCGGAGAAAACAACCCCCGCCCCTCCAGGCCAAGCAGGCGCCGTCGTATCCGGCGCGGCCCCTTTCGCCAATGTTACGTTTACCGCCGTCGCTGCGCTGCGGGCGGACTCGTTGCTCGCGGCATCTTCGGCAGCGATGACGAACGCGTAAGTACCCGGTGCAAGATCGCCGATATTCGCGGCGGCGATCGAACCGTCGGCCGCGCTAGTCCCAAGCGAGATAGCAGATCCAAGCTCCCCGGCGTCAACGACGCCATCGCTGTCGGAATCGGTCCACCGGAAGGCCCTAACAATCGCACCGGGCTCCCCTACCGCGCCAGCCGCACCGAATAGCTGATCCGGCGTTCCGGAATAATGGTCGATCGCGCTAAACTTGGATGCATCTACGACGGGCGCCGTCGTATCCGATACCGGATCGACCTCGCGAATGGTCACGGCAGCCGTAACTGTCGTCCCGAGAATCGCCCCGTTAGCCGGAGAGCTTAAATGGACGGAGAATGTCCTATCTCCCTGATAGCCTGCATTGTTCATAATCGGAATGGAATAAGTTTTACTCGTTTCTCCCTGATTGAACACGATCGTATCGTTGACAGCCGCGTAATCGGTACCCGCTGTCGCGGTTCCGTCGGCGGTCTGAATTCGGACCTTCGCCTGTCCGTAAGTGCCGCCGGTCCGATAGACCGCAACGATCACGGATCCCTCGTTCTCATCCGCCCCGTAGAGAGCCGATTGGAAAGATAGAGCCCCTTCCGCAGCGCTGTTCATCACATAGACGCCCCTGTCATTAATCATAACGAGATCGGACTTTCCGTCGCCGTTATAATCCCCCGAGGTCAAGAATCTTCCGTAACTCGGAAAGTTCATTGCCGCTTGAAAAGTTCCGTTGCCGTTGCCTAACAGCAAGGTCAAATCGCCGATTTGAGAACCTCCGACGAGATCCGGGTTCCCGTCTCCATCGAAATCTCCTACAGTCAAGTCAAGAGGGTACGATCCGGCTCCGGCCGAGTAGACTACCGGCGCCGAGAAAGTTCCGTTACCGTCCCCGATCAGCACGTTCATGGCATCGCTCATATTCGCCGCCAAAGCCAAATCCATCTTGCCGTCCAAGTCCAGATCGACGGCATGGAGACCTATTGGCGAGCTGCCGGTGAAGTAATTGGTCGGATTATAATGAGTTCCGCTTCCATCGCCAAGCAGGACAGTTACGGTATTGGAGGTAGTATTGGCAACTGCAAGATCCGCTTTGCCGTCCCCGTTGAAGTCCGATGCCACGAGACTGCGAGGGTTAATCCCGACTGGGATAGATATCGCCGAACCGAACGTCCCGTCACCGTTGCCGAGCAGTATTGATAACGAATTCGAACCGTTATTGGATACAGCAACATCGTCATGGCCATCCCCGTTCAAATCCGCCGCCACTATGCCATAAGGCTCGATGCCAACCGATTCTGGTGAATCATCGGCTTCGAAAGTCCCGTTACCTTGTCCAATCAGGATGCTGACCGTTGCGGCACGAGTATTGGCGACCGCTAAATCGACCTTCCCGTCACCGTCAAAGTCGCCGATAGCGATATCGCGGGGATTACTCCCTACGGCGGTATTCAACCCAGGCCGGAATGTGCCATCCCCATTGCCCAACAGAACCGTGATCTGACTGGCTCCTATATCCGCTACGATCAAATCCATTTTGCCGTCTCCATTGACGTCCCCGTTAAAGGCATCAAAAAACAAAATCCCGTTATGGACGGACACCGCATTCTGAAACAACGGCGTCGCCGCGAAACTCTGCATCGGAGCCGCCAATAAAGAGACTCCCGCGGCTATCGGCAGTACCCTTAACGCTTGAACCCATTTCTTTCGAAGCATCGCATTCTTCCTCTCCTCATGAAGCTACAACTTTTACCCTAAAATTTCGAGGTTATTCGCGGTTTTCCTGCATGACCTCCCGCATTATTATCGTCCGCTTGCAGACCGCACCAAAAAGGGCGCCCCGAATGGGACGCCCTTGCTCACTTGATTTTAATCAAATTCCGTTGCAGCACCGCGTCCCCTTCTTGCGGAGTGAAAGGGGCATTCGTTACGCCGAAAACGTTACCACCGGATTTGCCTGATCAACGCGATTAGCGCTTCTTGATCGCCAGCGCCGATAGGCCATTGAGAGATTTCTCGCCGAATGCGCTCCAAATTCGAGAAGCCTTTCGCCAACCCGTTCAGCCGGGCCGCCAAAGTGGAATCCGTTAGGTCGTCCTCGGATGGATATAGAGCGCTTAGCTTTTCGATCGCGTTCGGGAACCTCTTGAGATAATACTTCTGATGTCTAGGCTCAGCCATATGGAATTCCTTGAAGGGCAAGATTTCCGTGTCTAGCGTCCCTTTCTCCGACTCCATCCGTTGCTTGACCCGATGAATCGTCTCTTCCTGCTCCGCATCGCGGTAGAACAACAGGGATTGATATTGCCGTCCTTTATAGCCATTAATATTAACGGGGTTATGGTTGTTCCAGAACACTTCGACCAGTGCGTCGTGGGTAATGAGTTCAGGGTCGAAGTCGATCTCGACCGCCTCGGAATGATCGCCCATCTCGCGGTAAGCAGGATGTTCCGTGGTGCCTCCCGCATACCCGGTGCGGGTTCTAATGACGCCAGGCAGAGAGCCGAACAAAGCTTCCGGACTCCAGAAACATCCCATCCCCAGCGTTGCGGATCGGATATTATCCTTGATTTCGCGCGCCCCCCTTAACGGTGAAGTTATTTTTTGACGTCGGGAAGGCCGCTCACCAGAAAATCGTACAGCATAAGCAGCTCTTTCGACGGACGAATGCCAAGTTCCCTGCTTAGCAGCTTAACATAATCGGTATACTGCGCGGTCAGGCCTTTTTTATTCCCTTCCTGCGCGTGAATCTTCATCAGCAGACGGACGATCGATTCGTCCAGCGGATTGCGGGCATGCAGCTTAACGAGCAGCTTGTGGGCGGCGGCCGTGTTGTTCCGAGCTGCGAGCGCCTCGGCCAACTTCGTTACGAAAGAAGCGTACAGCTCGGCCAATCGCTCCGTCTCGTGTATCGCCCACACATAAGCTTTGCTGCCGAACAGATCCCCCGTGTACAACCTTTCGACTTGCAACAGATTCTCTATATCTCCGGCTTCCATGCCGATTGCTTCGCCTGCTTGCCGTTCGAACGTCTCGAAATCAATGGCGGCGCGGCTGAGCTCCAAGACGTATCCGTAATTCTCGGAACGTACGGCTTCCCGCAAACCGAACGGTTCCAGCGACTTCCGTAATTGATAGACGGTCGTGTTCAAGTATTTCTCCGCGTTGTCCTTGGTCATCCCGCCGAAAATATCGGTAATCAAGCGGGAACGGGCAACCCGTTTGCCCCGATACAGCAGCAGATAGGCGAACAGCTCGGCGCTTTTGCTCGAGATCCATTTCACCCGCCCCGACTCGTTCTGAATGGAGAAATCCCCTAGAGCCGTAATGACCATTTCGCTTGAAGCCGTGGCAACGGAGTCCTTCCGCGGATGCCCGTGCAAGGAGTCTCTGCCTGCCAGCACGCGATTCACCGTCCGTTCCAATCGCTCTTGGGACACCGGCTTGACCAAGTAATCCACCACGGACAGCTCAAAAGCTTCTAAAGCGTATTGCTTGTGCGAAGTAACGAATACGATCTGCGCCTTGCAGCCCGTCTCCTCCAACTCGGCGGCGAACGCGAGTCCGCTCTCGCCCGACAAGGAAATATCGACGAAAGCCAGCCCGACGTCGGCGTTCTCGCTCAGGAACGCCGCTGCGGAGCGCGTATCCGTGAAGGCTCCCGCAACCTGCACCTCGGGAAACTTGACTAGCATTTTCCTCATGATCAGATGCATCACGGGTTCATCGTCAACCAAGATCACTTTCATGCGCGCTCACCGCCGCTTCCTGTTTCATCAATCTCTCGCTACTCTCGGAGCCGGGTAACGTGAACGCGAACGTCGTTCCTGTCCCCGGCACGCTATCGAACTGAAGAATGCCTCCATGTATGCGAAGGAATTCGCGGGTCAGCACGAGACCGAATCGCATCTCGCCTCCCTCGTTAGCCAGCCCCGGCTCCTTGAAAAACAGCTCTTCTTGTCGCAGCAACTTGGAGGTCTCCTCGTCGATGCCCGCTCCGTTGTCCCTCACGCAAACCTTAACCCTGTCTCCGTCCAAAGAAGCTCCGACATCGATTCGACCGCCGATTCCGGTGAATTTGATAGCGTTCGACAATAGGTTACGGAAGATCAAATCGAGCATTTCCTTATCGGCAATCACCGTTAACGTCTCATCGACTTGCTCCTCCATCCGAATTTTTTTCATTCCTGCTCTGGCTCCGGCCAAGGACAGCGCCTGCCGGACAACCTGCTGCAGGTTCCAAGCCATCGGGCGAAAAGCAACTTCCCCGTTCTGGCTCCGGTACCAGTCCAACAAATTATCGACGAGGTGGAACGTGCTTCGTACTTGCCCTTGGATCTCCCGAAACACTTCCGCATGGAGGATATCGGAGTCTGCAGGTTCTTCGCCCAGCAGGTCGGTCAAGCTGACGAGATGCGCGATCGGATCGCGGATATCGTGAGCCACGACGGTGAAGAGCTTGTCCTTGAACGCGTTAAGCTCGGACAACTGCCGGGCGGTTTCCCGCAAACGCGCTTCGTTCTCCATTAGCTCCGTAATGTCGTTGAACATCAGCATTTTGCCGATCGAGTTTTTACCCGTATCATGAACATAAGAAAAGCTGCAAACGTAATGCTTGGTCCGGCCCTCTCGGTAGAGTTGAAGGGAGAAGCGCTCATCCCGTCCTTCCGCGGAGGCGATCCGTTCCGGCAAATCCGGGATTTCCGACAAGAAAGCGCCGCCCGGGGCAGGGTAGCTTCGAATGGCGGACAACTTCGGAAATACTTCCCCCGCCGCGACGTTGTAGCTTACGATTTGGTCCTCGTGATCGAGCAAGACGACTCCGTCCCGGATCGTATCGAACACTTTGGCCAGCGCAAGCGGCGTTAACCGCAGCAAATTAAACCGGAATATGCCCCATAAGTAAACAACGCCCGATACGGCGAAGCCGAACGGAGTGAAATCGATATTTTGCGCGAAAATATAGACGATGTTGAACAATGCCGGAGCGGCCGCTCCCAGGATCAGCACGACGACTTGTTTCCGTACTTGGGGCAGCATCCTCCAGTACATCGGGATAATCGCCCACATGCCGCATGCCAGAATGGAGTAGTTGTAGATCGAATGCACGATATACCAAGGACCCTTGACGGTCGTATACGCGGAAGCCGATGCGTCCGTACTCTGAATGTAGTCCGAATAGACGAGATGATGCCAATCGTTCGTGAGATGGAGAATGAAGGTTAAGACGGGGATGATGAACAGGAAAAAAGTAAGGCGACTGCGCAAGCGCGCCGATACGCCGGTAAATTGAACGATCAGAAGAAGCCACAACGCGGTAACGAACGGGATACCCAAATATTGCAGCTGAAGCGACAGCTTCACGCCCCGCAAGCTCGGGCTCAGAATCTCGAACGCGTAACCAATCGCATAAAATGCCGCCGCCAGCATCACCAGAATCATCGTACGCGCCACGGGAAGTTGCCTTTTCCTGTACGATAGCACGGCAACGAGCAACATAAGCGCCGTCGCGGCAAAAAGCAATATCGACATCCATTGTCTCGCGTCCACGATCAAGGCCTCCAGCGCTCGAATTTCCGTGCAACCGATCCTCCCGGATCGGATTAAGGTTATCGTAAGATATTATAACATTAAGCATAGAAACCATGGGAGTTTAATGGGGTATATCGGTTGACGAGATTTCGATTTCGGCGGTTGGGCGATTTTGCGGTTGGGCGATTGGGCGTTTTCGGGGATAACGGCACGCCATGCCGTTATAAGGCAACATGTGTGCGATTCTTCCATTTTAGCGGCACGCCGTGCCGTTATTAGGCAGCATGTGTGCGATTCTTCCATTTTAGCGGCACGCCATACCGTTATTAGGCAACATGTGCGCGATTCTTCCATTTTAGCGGCACGCCATACCGTTATTAGGCAACATGTGCGCGATTCTTCCATTTTAGCGGCACGCAAAAAAACCGGTGTCTATTGGCACCGGTTTTCCTTATAGTTCAGGCTATGTACTTGATGATTAATCCCTGCTCATGATCTTCGAAAGAAGACGAAGCATCTCCAGATACAGCCACACTAGAGTGACCATCAGACCGAATGCCCCGTACCACTCCATGTATTTAGGCGCCCCTTGCTGCGAGCCCGATTCGATAAAATCGAAATCAAGCACCAGATTCAAGGCGGCGACGACAACGATGACGAGCGAAATGCCGATGCCGATCAAGCTGTTATCGTGCAGATAAGGAACCGTGACGCCGAACAAGCCGAGGACGAAGCTAAGCAAATAGACAAGGAAGATTCCCGCCGTAGCCGCGAACACTCCGAGCTTGAAGTTTTCCGTCGCCTTGATGATCCTTGTTTTATAAGCAAGAAGCAAGGCTACGAATACGGCCATCGTCAGTAAAGTCGCCTGCATTGTAATGCCCTGGAAGCGCGATTCGTAATTCGCGGAGATCGCCCCGAGGAATACGCCTTCCAACGCGGCATAAATCGGTACGAGATAAGGCGAAGTTCTAGGCTTGAAGCTGATAATCAACGCGAGGATGAACCCGCAGATCGCCCCTCCGATCGCAATCGGGAGAACGTTCCGGCCGTCGAAATACATCGACCACGTCACGAATGCCCCGCCGAGAAGAATCGCGAGCATGATGAACGCTTTGTTGACCGTTCCTTCGATTGTCATTTTCTCCGTGCTGCCATACCCGCCCGTTCGTTCGAACGTATTGTCATTCAATGTGGGATTGCCGCTGCGACTATCACCAGAGAAACACCTCGCCAGTTATTTTATTCCAATTATAGCATGGCCTAAGAAGAGTTAGACAAGACCTGTTTTTAAAATAGGGTTTGATAAAAGTAGCAGAAATTGACTGAAATCGTTCGTATGTGAAATGATGTTGTTGGGTGATCATATGAACGATTCTACGGCTAATAGAACTATGAATAGCCTCAGTAGCAATAGAGGCGGAGCCCGCAAAGGGGCGGGACGCAAACCGATAGGCGCAACCCGCAAAATATCGCTGACGTTGCCGCAGGAATGCTGGGACGAGATCGACCGCTATTGCCATAAAGGCGATTATTCGGTGTCCGAAGTGTTAAGAGCGATTATCGAAGATAACCTTAACAATGCCGACATCTTGTAAGGTATGGAGCCAAGGAGAGATTGCAGCGATGATTCAGGATTATTTGGTTTCGGGCGATGCTCGCCTGTTCTATACGGTTTCCGGGAAGGGCAACCCTCTTATTCTATTGCATGGGAATTTCAACGATCATCGGATCTGGGACGAACAGGCCGTCGCTCTTGCCGGCTATTATCAGGTGATCCGTTACGATTTGCGAGGATACGGCCGCTCTAGCACGCCGAATTCCGCCTTTTCCCATGTTGAAGATTTGAAAGCTTTGATCGATGCTTTAGGGCTGTCCAAAGTCAGCCTGATCGGTTCGTCTTTGGGCGGCGGCATTGCCATGGATTTTGCTCTAGCGCACCCCGATCTGGTTCATGCGCTCATCTTGGTCGCACCCTCTATTAACGGCAAATCCTACCCGTTCGCCATGACGTGGCACGGCATAAAGAACTACATCAACGTTCGTTTCAGAGGGCGCGAGGCGGCTATCGAATCCTTTATTCAGAGTCGCTACTGGCAATACTTCTTTCCTTCCTTGCACAAGAATCACGCCCGAGAACGCGTCCTCGACAACGTCCGAAACCCGGATAACTTTTGTCGGTTTCCTCCCCATCTCTCGACCGCTATTAAACCTTATGCCGCCAAACGATTAAGAGAGATTAGCACTCCAGCTTGCATCATCGTTTCCGACCAAGACCATCCTTACAACATCAAGACCGCCGATACCTTGCATGAGGAGATCAAGTCGGCATCCAAAGTCGTCATGACCGGCTGCGGCCATCTTCCGTTCGTCGAAGAGCCGTATGAGTTTAACGAGATTGTATTGGGGTTTCTTGATGAGCTAGAAGCTTAATAATTTCCGCCTGCAAATATTCAATGTCGTTAAACAGGGATAACTCTCTTCCCCAGAAGACGGATTCCGCATCGTCGTCCTCGTAGGAGAACACGGTTCCGTCCGCCTTGAAATCGATCGACGTCTCGAGCGCGCAATATTTCAGCCACCAATGCTCGCCCTCGTTATGCCTTCCTTTAGCTTGAATTTGCCGGCAAGAAAACAAGGGTTCATTTTATCGATATTGAAGTGATAGAACTGGATGTTCAAATATAGCAAAGTCGATCCGTCGTCGCCGTTCGCCCGAGAGTAAATACGAGACATGTACTGAGGAAAAAAGTTGCCGGCTTGATCCGGCGATTGGTTGATGCTCTTGCTCGGCTCGCAGCCTATCGTGTTGCCATACACGGGAGAGTAGCCTTCTTTGGACAAAAGAAGATCCGCATCCCTAAGCAGCAAGATGCTGTTGCCGACGATATTGCGGACATTCTCGATCGATACGCGCATCGTTTCATTAAGATCCAACTTATTCACTCCTATAATTCCATGATATCGGCGCTACCGGATTGATCGGCCGCCTTTTACTATTCGCGTAGACCCAGCCTAGGTTGTTCACGCTTGTCAGAGTAAACCCGGGGAAGGCGATGAGATCCTTCCTCTTCAGGTACTTAAGAAGATCTTCCGCGATCAATTGATCCGCTCCCGATCGCGGGATGGTTTTGATTGCCGAGTACATGGATTTCCAAGACAGCCAGTACAACCGTTCGGGAGAAAAAGAGCTGGCTTCATTGAGGCGAATCGAGTCGAGAGTATCTTGGAGGTCGTCGCGCGGCATATAAGATTCAAGAGTGAGATAGATCATCCGTATGGATAGAATCCGCTCATGCCGGATGCCCAGCTCGGCGTAATTCCGAACATCGTGCAAATCTTCGATTTCTCTCGCCAACTGGTCCCTCTGAGACGAGTGCGTTCTTTCCGATTGTTCGACGGAATGGTCTTCGACGCTGGATTTCATGGACATATACTTCGCTTCGATGCCGACCAAATGCTCACCATCCGGGCAATGCAAGACAAGGACGAGATCCGGTTCGCTGCGTTGTAGACGCGGCCAGAAAATGTAGCTGATCTTCGCAATTTCATCCGGGAGCTTCAGCGGGTCATTTTCCAGGTTCACGCTGTTTTGGAGTATGTTAATCGTTGTCTCGGGCGAGGAAAGGTACTTCAACATCCCGAAGATGCTGGAGGTCAGCATATCCTCGCTCCATGTCAGTCCCGACGGGGCTTTGCCGTGCAATTGCGCTTGTATCATTTTCTTTCGTTCCTTTGCAGGTTAGGAGATAGTTACTGCTTAGGTCTCCTCGAATTCGCACAACCCTATTAGTCGGTTTTGGCGACTAACTTGCTTCCGAGAAGGACCACCAAGGTGGAATTAGTCGGTTTTGGCGACTAACTCGCTTCCGAGAAGGACCATCGAGGTAGAATTAGTCGGTTTTGGCGACTAACTCGCTTCCGAGAAGGACCACCGAGGTGGAATTAGTCGGTTTTGGAGACTAACTTGCTCCGAGGCGTGCCTCAGAGACCTAAGCAGTAACAAGAGATATCCTTAATAGTTCTATTGTTGAGGGGATAATCCTGCCCTTAGGCCTCTCATCCCCGGTTCGCAGCCATCATCCTATGAAATAAATCTTCACCATAGCTCGTAGGCGAAGGCTCTTGTCTCGTCAGCTTATAAGAATGCGGGCCTTCAAAAGACGCGCGGGGGACAGGAATGCCGCATGCTTCAGTTGTACGTAGGCCCAGCTTGCCAGTTCATAAAAGTGCGTAACGATGTAGACTCTCAGCCGCAGTTCATGGCAGACGGAGAGCAGATCCTTCGCGATGGCCGAGCCTTCGCGCTCCGTCGTGGAAGCGAAAGGTTCATTCATCAACAGAAGGGAACGAGAGGTTAACTGATCGACGATCCGATCCAGTCGCGCCAGCTCTTCGTCCAGCTTGCCGCTGCGCATTGTATCGTCTTCTTCTCTGGTGAAATGCGTAAAGACCCGATCGCAAAGACTAGCCCGGAAGGAAGCGGCGGGTACGAACATTCCGCACTGCATCATGAGCTGCGCGAGCCCGACGCTTCGCAACAGGGTCGTCTTCCCTCCTTGGTTCTCGCCCGTGATCATGAGCAAATACGGCTCCTCGGCCTGCAAATCATTGGTAACCGGTTGCCGTCCGATACGGATGGCTAAGCCGGGATCGTATAGACCTGTAAAGGAAAGCCCTCTCGCTTCCGACGGTAACGGCGTGGGAAAGGCCGTCCCGCATCCCCGCTCGGCCAATTCTTCGTACAAACGCATACAGCCCACGTAGAAGCCACTCTCATAGCGAAGTAAATCCGCGAAGCCTAGACACTTATCGATAAAACGCCTTAGAATCCGAAGCACGTTCGATAAGGCGCCCTCTTCGATTTCTTGCAAGCTATGTCCGAGGAGAAACGAACTGGTTTTGCCCGCTGCTAATCTGCCCAACGATAAGCTCGGAGCGGCGTCTATCTTGCGCAACGTTATGCCCTTCCCTTTCAGGCCATTGCCGATTCTGCCTCCGATGATTAACCGGCAGTCCTGTACGGCTTGCTGAAGGATTCGGTGATGGGTCCGGGCAGCCGACAGAAATGCATTCGTATAGGTGTGCTCAAGCCATTCGAACAGGGAAGTCACCCCCTTGGAACGGTAACGCGGCGAAGTCATTGCCGCACCCAAGTCGCGAAGTTCTTGAAGCTTGTCCAGTAGAACGCCAAGGAAAGCCGTTGCGGTTCTAAGCTTGTCGCTTATCGGAAGGTTACGCGAGAAACTGGGCTTCATCTGCGCCCGATAGTCGGCTGCCCGGAGATCGATGTCGGACGCAATGCCGTATATGCGATGGATGAGGGGCGGATTGTCGATAAAATCTCTTAGGATTTGCTGTCTGTGCACAATCGCGTTCTCGTCCGTTAAGGGAGATAGAAGGAGTTTCTTGACTACGCCATACACATATCGGTCCTGGCGCGACATGACGTTCAGGATCGGTTCGATATGCAAATCTTGCTCAAGCTGTTGTTCAGGGACTAACAGGCTGAGATCGGGCTCCCCGGATTCATACAGCAGATTCGGTCTCATAGCGGAATCCGCTCCTTCATTCGTTGTCTTGTCAGACCGTATTTCTCGGCAATGGACGAGGCATGGACAATCCCGTCGGCGCTCCGTCGGCGGATGCGGAACGTTCGCTTATTCGGGTCGAATTCGTCCGTAGCAGCAACGAGGCT
Organism: Cohnella cholangitidis; assembly: GCF_014107495.1. Classification (GTDB taxonomy): domain Bacteria; phylum Bacillota; class Bacilli; order Paenibacillales; family Paenibacillaceae; genus Cohnella; species Cohnella cholangitidis. Next base: position 3,658,793 of record NZ_CP041969.1, on the reverse strand, counting down.
TACGATCCGTTCGTCCGAGTTCGCGAGTTCAAAGACATGGGTCACATACAGGCACATCGAGCCTCTCCGAAGCAGAAGCCGCAAAATATGGCTGCCCATCGCGTAAGCATCGTGAGTTGCCGTCGTGAAGAACAATTCATTCAACAGAATGACGCTGTCGCTTGTGGATTCATCGAGAATAGGTTTAAGCCGGTACAATTCGTCCTGCAGCTTGCCCGAGTTATTATCCGGCTCTTCCTGCGTGGGGAAATGGGTGAACATACGATCAAAATGAAATACAACCGCTTCCTCGCACGGAACCGGACATCCGATGGAGCTTAAGTGAAGAATTTGGCCGAGCGAGCGGACGAAGGTCGATTTGCCTCCTTGATTCGGACCCGTCAACACGCAGACTCTTTCGTTAGGGGCAAGGTCCAGATGATTCCCAATGATCTTATGCTCGGTGCCCGGCATACCGGAAGAGGCTAGCGAAAGATCGTATCCCCCTCTGATATGGAACTCCCTCGTATCCCCAATTACCGGATAACAATAAGCTAACCCTTTATTTTTTAAGGATTGGAAGTACTGCAGACAAGTCACATAGAATTGGATTTCCCGATCGAAAACCATCATGGAAGGTTCTATAAAATTGAAATGCCTTTCGTAGTAAGCTCTTAGTTTTCGAAATGGCTCCGGGTTGTTCTTCTTGATCGCGTCGAGCAGGCTTTTCTCCACCTCGGATAGGTGCAAACCGGCAGACAACCGTATCTCGTAAAGCTCCTCGTCATCCTGCCCTTGAGTAAATACACGGCTTAACTCCCTGCAATAGTCTTGATCGTCGTCATCCGCGGATATCTTGATTTTGCCGCCTGCAAGGGTCATGCTGAACCCCATACGGTCAAATTCCCGATGCAGTTCGTTCGTCTCCATGCGCAGCGAAGTAAAGGATGCCGTTTGAATATAGCGGGTGAACCATTCATAACAACGCTTAAGGCCTTGGGATTGCAACTCTACGGCGGTCATCACACGATGCAGCTCCATGACGGTCTCGCAGTAGAGGGTTGCGGCATCCAACAGCCATTTCATCTGCTGGTCTCGATCCGGCAACGTCCGGCTATATCGAGCGTATTCCCGTACTTTCCACATGCCTTGCGAGAAAGCGGCCATGGAATCCACCGAAACGGAAGTATCGATTTCATGCATGATCTCTATCCGATAGCGGATGGACTCGATTCGATCAAGCTTGTCGTAAAATAGAGGCTCAAGCTCGTACTCCTCCCTCCCTTGCAGCATCTCCCGAATGATTGTATCCATGTGAATGTCATGAAGAGAGCCGGAAGGATGGCATTCGACCTTAGTCGCTAGCGGATCTTCATGATCGAACAGAATGCTAGGGTACTCCATGGAACGCCCTCCCTTTTTTATTATTTATTGTGGGGGGTTACGAATGTGAATTCAATTTCTGCTACCTCAATCAAACGGGAAATAAAAAATCCCGATCCAATCCGATGACGCACGGACTAGATCGGGATTTCGCGGGAGTGCCGAAGAGGGCTAAATTCCCAGAGTTCGGGCGAAAGCCAATGTATTATTCAAAATGAGGTCCTTGTTAGATAAAGCCGACTGAGCAATTCGTTCTCTCATCGCGCTTGCAAAGTCATCTACGGTATTGACATTAACGCTATCGAATCGGTTATCTATTCGGGTAGATCGCAAATCTTTCATGACCTTGTCTTGATCTTCGCGATACTCCTTCGCCCAGTCCGGATTTTTCTGCAGTTTTTTGGCGAATTGGATGAGTATACCTCCTGCATTTCCTCCATTGGCGATGGCTTCTTTCCATTTCGAGAACGCTTCGGGATCATACCTTTGCATCAAATCCCCTGCATTAACGTATTCCGCCGGCGCTCCGAGTGGCTTCCGAGGCAGTTCGACGTAGCTGACATTGCCTGTCTCCGCATCAACCTCACGAGTAGTGGCAACCGCCGCCAACAAATGGATCGTATCCAGAAATTCCGATGCTTCTTCGGGTTGCATATAATGATCCGCCAGAAACTTGGCCTGAGTTAAGCCCGCTTCCAGCAAGGCGGAGCGTTCCTCGGAGCTGTAGTCGACATTGGCCGCAAACAAATTAGATTCAATGAGGCGATCCACCGCCTCGCCGACTTCCGGGCTCTTCCCGGCAAGCACCTTGTCTAACGAAGCTTTGATCTCTTCGTTAAAGTACATTTTCGCGGCTTTATGCTCGATAACCCCGTTCGGCAGCTCGCGGGCAACTACCTGACTTAGCTCGACTGTATCGTGGCGAAGAAATGGCGACAGATTGCCGGTTTCCATTTTAGGAGAATCAGGAGTCGCCGACGCGGAATAGAGATTAGGTAACGCGGAGTTTGCAGCGGCATTAATTCTCATATATAGCGCTCCTTTATGATTATTTCATAATATATACAGTTCTCTCTATTACAGGATACCGAAAAGAGGTCATATCTGCATAGTGGTTTTAGGCGAAAAATCGACAAATTTTCCGGTTGGCGATCAACCTTTAACGTGGGCATCGGGAGCCTTGTCCGGCACTAGATTCAGTATGACGTTATGCTCAAGCAGCGCCTTCAGCCCGCACAGCACCATCGTATACCCACCCATGGAGTCAATGGCTTGATGGACGATTTCGTCTCCGTTGCCCGTGAATCCCGAGTTTGTAATCGTGACGAAGGTTTCGTTATCGGTTCGCGGAGCAAAAATCCACTCGACCTTGGTACCGTCCGACGATACGATCCGAATCCGCTTGTTCGGCTCGATTTCTTCTACAAACACGTTATCCCAAACCCCGTACATTTCCCAATCCCACCGGACATGCCTTCCGGTCTCTAATCTTCCGCTGCCTTTGGTGAACCAGAATTTCGACGTGATGGTCGGATCGACAAAAGCTTCAAATACTTCTTCGGCCGGTCTGCGAATCAGCATTTCTGCTTTAACGACCGGAATTTGATTCAAGGTTGCCATCTTAACCGCTCCTTCTTGTCGTTCAACCACTATTCTTCTTCATCTCTATGCCTTCCATCCCTAACGACTCCAGAATTCGAATAACCTCTTGCATCGCGATCTCGACCTCATGCTTAGTTCCCATCGTATTCGTAGCGTTGCAGATGCTTACGATCTGATCAACGAACTCTTTATGCTCGAGGTAACCATCAAGCTCTTCTCTAATAGGGAGCAGCGACGGGAATGACACGATTGCCCATGACAACATAAGAACGATAAACCACTTGTAGTGATATTCTTTAACGTAGCCATGGGTTATCCACGTTGTAGCCCTGGAAGTTCTCATGGCTAGTTCTATTGGATCTAATTGATGAATCTTGGTTAAAGATAGAGCATGCGGATGGCTAAATAGCTCTATTAACCTTCCGCGTACGATCTCCCGATCCCTGTGGTCGATAATATCCGGCAAACCGCGAGCGATATAATCCGCTTCTCCGAGTTCATGAATGAAGATGGAATTCATTTCGTCGGGTTGTACACTCGGTTTTATTTTGATCGTAATATCTTTATTGTATTCGTTCGTAAACGCCGTGTAATTCACATCGTTAGTCGTACTGACGTCAAAATGAAGGACTTTCCCGTAACGAGTAACGTTTTGGGAGACTTCATCATGCAGGCTCTCTGCTTCAGGGGCATGTTGAAGGAAGCAAGCCAAGACAGCGTCGCTGGCTGCCTTGGCTTTATCTTGATGCGTGCCCTTGCATTGGCTAAACGCTCGATCATAAATTTCAAGTAAAGATACTATGTCCAAATAGATCGGTCTCCTCACGCTTGCTTAGAGCTTGAACTTCTCTACCGCTGCTTCCAGACCCTCGCTCCTCTGCTTTAACTGCTCGGTCGTGTCCGCTATTCTCTTCGCCGCTTCCAGTTGCTCGACGGACATCTTCTGAATGGATGCCGTATTCTCCGCGGCTTGTACGGAAATCTGGGAGATCTGCTCTACCGATGCGGCAACTTCCTCGGAACCGGCCAGAACCTCCTCCGCTCCGGCGGATATTTCCTGAATCCCGTTGTTCACGATAACGAACCGATCGATCGTGTGGTTAAACAGCGATTCCGCTTGACCGGACAGCTCGGTTCCCTTGACCATCTCATCGCTTCCCACCGACATTCTCTCGCCGATATGAGCGGATTCCTGATGAATTTGCTTAAGAAGGGAAGTGATGTGCTGCGCGGACACGGAAGATGCTTCGGCAAGCTTGCGCACTTCTCCGGCTACGACAGCGAAGCCCGCTCCTTGCTCTCCCGCCCTCGCCGCTTCGATGGAGGCATTCAGCGCCAGCAGCTTCGTTTGGTCGGCGACGTCCGTTATCGATAGCAGTACCGGTTCGATCTCCTTCATATAGGAGTTGAGAACCTGTACGGAGTTGGCCGTCTGGGACGCGACATCCGACATCGTCGCCACTTGCTCTCTCAGGCGATGAATGGAATTTTTGCCTTCGTCCGCGATTTCCAACGCCTCAAGCGAAGCTTTCGATACTTCGGAGGAAGCTTCCGCGACGCGTTGAATAGCAAGCGTGATCTCCTCCATCGATTTGGCGCTGTCCTCCGCGCCTTGACGTTGATGTTGCGCTCCTTCCGCCAGCTCGGTTATCGATTGCTCAAGCTTTACGTTCAGGCTCACCAACTGTTCCGCCTCCGAGCTAAACTGATCGGTAGATTGAACAAGGTTGTGCGTCGTCGCCTTCATATCCTGAGTAACGTCCCCGAGCGTGACGCCCAGTCTCTCGATCATCTTGGTCATAGCGGAGTACACTTGCCCGATTTCGTCTTTCGAAGCGACTTGCTTAGCATTCATATGTCTTTTCGCTTCCGCTACGTCCCCGCGGGCTATGGCTTCCGCGCCGTGCACGATAATCCCTAACGGCCGCAAAGCACGGGACATGAACCACACAATCAGAAGGAAGAAGACGAGCACCAGAATTCCCATGACGACGAATACCGGCGTACTTTGTTGAATAACGTCCTTATAGATCTGCTTGGAAACGGATACGTCCGTATCGATTCCGAGCGCCCCGATGACTTCTCCCGCCGAGTTGCGCAGAGGCGCATAGGACGAGATGTAATCGCCATATTCCGGGTTCTCGATAACGCCCGATTTGGCAGACTGCCCCTTCATAATCGCTTCTACCGCTTCCTTCGGCATGTCGGTCACTTCGCCGATCGGCGACGCCGAATCCGATCCTTTGGGCTGCCCGTCGATCAGGATAATCGGCTGCCCTTTGTCGTCGATTTGCACCGTATACACATACACCGCGCCGATCTGTTCCCGGTAACGATTCAGCTCCTCGCGAATGTTCCAATAGAGGTCGTTCTCTTGGACATCTTGCAGAAACGTTCCATAGGCCTTCAAATCGAATTGCCCTGCATAGGCCTCCGCTGTATGAATACTGAACTTGCCAATCGCTTCTTCGCTTGCCTGTTTAGTGTTCTGAACTTGCATATATATTAGGGTCGTTGACAGGATAATAAGTATCGCCAGAATCGTAACGGATAGCTTTAATACCAAGCGGCTTCTAAGTCCAAACATGTTGTCAGTTCCCCTTTGGATGTGGTTTGCCGAATATCGTGCAACAAAATGACTTTTTTCCTATTGATTCGACAGGGATCTTGGGTTCTCCTTCTCGGTATTTGCGTCAATATTCAAAACAACTTTATTAGACAAGATACGATCAATAGTCAATAATTAAGTTATTCTTGAATTTGCGGAGGCTTAGCATAATGCAAAAATTAGGCAGAAACGACCCATGCCATTGCGGCAGCGGCCTGAAATACAAAAAATGCTGTTTGAGTAAGGACGAAGCAGGTAATGTCACTCGGTTGACTCAACCTAATCCAAAACCAATGACGCCTCTAGACATTATTGAAACCGAGCTTACTTGGGCTAATGAGCTGCATAAGCAAATTGCTATATACTTCTTTAATAATACCTATGACTTGTATGAAAATAGGGAAATCGTCGCCGTTATCCGAATGTGGCATGATTATGCCACCGCGATTGTTCCGATCGCCAAAAAAATCGGCGTGTACCCTGCAGCGCTGGAGTATATCCTCGGCCAAGTATATGGATATGAAATCACTCAAAGCTCGCTGGCAGACAAATATGGGGTATCGGTCGGGACGCTATCGCAACGTGCTAATCAGATTTTCGATTATCTAGATGAACATCTATCCGAGTTTCCGATTTCTCCGTCAGGCCCGAATGCTTCTGCCGACCCCCAGTCACGGATGAAGATGGAGCAAGAGATGCTGCGCGTCCACGCACTGCTGGAAGAACAAAATTTCGGCACCATAGAGGAAGCAAATGCATTTGTTCAAAATATGATGACTACGCAACAACCTAAAGGAACCGCCAAACGTAAAAGTCCCGGCAAGCTAGAGCAAGCCGCGGAAATTCTCTATGCGGCATGGGACGAGCCTAATCCGAAACAACGGATCAAGCTCGCGCAGGAAGCGCTCCTCCTTGATCCCAACAGCGTCGATGCGTACAACATACTCGCCGAAAGTGCGGCCGCTACGCCTAAAGATATGGCCTTTTATTACAAACAAGGGATGATGGTCGGGGAGAAACATCTCGGTGAAGCCTTTTTTAAGGAGAACAAGGGACATTTCTGGGGATACTTACCGACTCGGCCTTATATGAGAGCAAAGAAAGGCTATGCCGAAGCTTGCGCCGAGATGGGGAATCTAACGGAAGCCATAAAACATTATCGCGAGCTGCTGGAGCTTAATCCTAACGATAATCAAGGCGTACGCGAGCTGCTTCTGTCCGCTTATATCGAGACGCTGGAGTGGAAAGATGCTGCCGCGTTGATTAAGCAATTCGATGTAGATGAAAGCGCGGCCTTCAATTATAATCGAATCCTTGTCGAATACGGCATGAACGGCAAATCATCGAAGCTGTCCCCGCTCATCAAGAAGGCCGTTGCACATAATCCTTACGTTTCTGCTTATTTGCAAGGCAAGAAACGGCTTCCTCGCGAAATGCCTGAATATATCGGCTACGGAGACGATCCGGAAGCTATCGTATATGCCCAGATTCATCGCCATCTTTGGTTGATTCGTCCGGAATTGCTTCAGCTTCTTCCTGAGGGAAAGAACCCTCGATAACTAGCGCCATCATGCACATTGGATATAGACAAAGCCCCCTCTTCCCAGTAGAAAGAGGGGGCTTTGCGATGACCATTTATTAGCTGAACAGCCGGTTACTGACCTACATACGCCTTCAGCCAGCCGTCTCCGATACCGGACTCGTCGATCCATTTCCCGCCGCTGTATTTGCCGTACTTCAGGCTGGCGCTCACCTCGGACGTGCACCACTCGTAATTGGAGAAGTCCGAGTTAGTGGATTGACCCAATACGATCGCGTATACGGTCCCGTTCGTTAAACCGCTATAGGCCAGCGGCACGCTCACGACGGCAAAATCCTCGCTTACCGAAGCGGACTTGACCGTAGCCGTCGCCAGCGCCGAACCTGTCGGCTTGTTGTCTTCCGTCGCATACAAGCTCACGGTCAGGTTGCTTGCGTTATTGAATTTCCTTAACTTCAACTCTACCTTGGACAGTTTGCTATTGGCATTGGCCGCGAACGTCTGCCATCTCTTAATCTGATCCTGCTTTTCGCCGAAAGTATAACCGTCCGTCCCGTTGTGGGAAAGATCGATAACGGAGGATGAAGCTTGCCCGGTCGTCGCCGTCACGAAAGCGCTCCAACCGCTAGTACCCGCGCTGTTCGTGGCTCTTACCTTATACGTATGGGAAGTTCCTGCGGCCAATCCGTCATGAACGTAGGACGTATTCGTCGTACTCACGTAGGCGGACGATCCATCGATCTCTATTTCATAGCCGGTGGCGCCCGTTACGGCAGCCCAGCTCAGCGCGATCGACGAATTACTCGCAGCGCCGGCTGTTACGCCCGCCGGTACGGCCGGAGGCTGCGGCTGAGGGTCCGAGCTCAGTGCCACATATAGCTTCATCCAGCCGTCGCCGATGTGGGATTCGTCAACATAGGAAGAACCTGTATATTTTCCGAATTCAAAGCCGCTGTTCACGTCCGTGCCGGCAAGCCATTCGTACCCTCCGCCAACACCCGGATTCGTCTGCCCAAGCACGATGGCGTACTTTTTGCCGTACTGCAGACCGCTGTACTTCAGCGCGGCGGATAAGACTTGATAGTCTTCCGTCACGGAGCCGGCAGCAATCGTTGCGGATGCCAGCGCGCTGCCTGTCGGTTTATTGTCGATTGTCTCGTACAGTTCGACCGTCACATTGCCCGGAGATCCGCCCTTTCTGATCTTGACTTCGACTCCCGTCAGCTCAGGGTAGGGACTCGCGACGAAGGTCTCGTATCTCGTGACCTGATCGGAGGATTGCCCGAACGTATAGCCTTGCGTTCCATTATGCGACACATCGATAACACTGGTCGGAGGCGCCTGCGGCGTGGTCGCCGATACTACTGCGCTCCACTCGCTCGTGCCGCCGCTGTTCGTCGCACGCACCCTGTAGCTGTGGGTGGAAGTCGAGGCAATTCCGGTATGCGCGTAGGAAGTCAGCGCGCCGTTAACTACGATGGTTCCATCTACCTCGATATCATAAGACGTCGCTCTCGCGGAAGCGTCCCAATTAACGGCAATGTCGAAGGCACTCGTTGCCGCCGCATTTAGGCCGACCGGAGCTTCGGGCGGCAGCGGAGGCACTTCGGTTACGGCCGTTACCGGAGCGCTCCATTCGCTTGTTCCAAGGTTATTTTTGGCCCTTACTCTGTAGCTATGCGTGGAGCCCGGAGCTAATCCGGTATGCTCGAGCGCCAGAGCCGGTCCGTTATTTTGCGCGACGCCGTCCACTTCGATATCGTAGCCGGTGGCTCCCGTAGGCTTAGTCCAATTTACTTTAATGGACGTCGTACCGGTAGCCGCAGCCACTACGCCAACCGGAACGCCCGGAGGCTCGGTCGGCGCCGGCGGAGCCGTGACGAATTTGGCTAGGAGCTTCACATAGGCGGCTTGATAATAGATCCCATTCTCGGTAATTTCCCAGGCCTTGTCATTATGCCAAGGGTCGTCGGTACCGTTCCAATCTTTATACATTTTTTGCGCCGGTTGGTCTCTAGGCGGGAATTCCGTGCCGCTGTATTGCTCGCTCGGCCCACCTGGAACAAACCCTGGAGGCGCATAGTCCCACTGCGAACCGTGGGAGAACCATTCGTGGTAAATTTGTTTGATCGGATTTTCCGCGCCGTACTCTTCCATATTGGTCAGGTAAGTGAGACCCAGCGGGTTAACGCCATGGAAGTAATGCAGTACGTTTTGCGCTTTCTTGTCAAAGTTGGCGCGTTTCTGCGGATTAATGTCGTATTGGACGAAATCGTAAGATGAGGCACCCGATCGCGCTCTCACCTGCAGACTGCCCCAGTGATACGAGAAGTCCGGCACAAAGGAACGATACAGATCGTCATTGTCCGTGAACTCCTGGGAGAAATCGTGCAGATCGCGCCGCTCCAGAATATGGGCTTTGACCGCGGGATCCGCGTTCGGCAGCGTCGTATAGAACATTACGCCATCGGCCTGCTCGCCGTAGTACAAACCCCAATAAGCGTCGGACATTGGCCAAGTGGTGCCGTAGTTGTTTTTAAAATACGTGTGATAGGTCTGGTCGCCCGTCAGCGCGAACAAGTACGCGGCCGCAACCGTTGCCACCTGCGCCTGTTGGGCTAGCGGAACATCGGAAGGCCCGGCTTCGATCTCGTAATGATCGGCATTTTCAGTCTTGGGATTCGTTTGATACCAATTGAATGCCTTGATGGCGCGCTCTTTCAGATCGGCCGCATAAGACTGTAGCGTAGGGAAATTCTGGAGCGTATTTGCCGCGTGCGCGAAGTTCAGCGCCGTGACAATCGTTGAGGCGGATGATTTCGGCAAGTAATACCGATAAATTGTACTCGTGCTCGGCGGATTATTAAACTCCCCGATTTTACCATCACCCGGAACGCCCATCTTCATGAGCACGCCGCCGTCGCTTTCCTGCATCTTCTTGAGCCAATCCAGTTCCCATTTCACTTCGTCGAGCACATCGGGAATACCGTTGCCGGATTCGGGGATGTTGTAGTCGTCGGTGAAGATGTCCGGATTTTGTTCATAGGCCGACAGCAGTTCGTTGATCGGCTGCGCCGTAAAGGTCGGGTATTTGTTGAAGTCGCCGGCATCCATCCAGCCGCCGGACAGATCCCTTTCCGTCGCGGGATTGTTGCGATCGAACACGTTTCTTGCCTGCATGTCCTGATGAGGCCCTACAAATGCGGGACCATCGGCGAACGCCGCTCCGGCATGCTCCGCCAGATGCGGGGTGCCGATTCTTTGGTAATAGAATGTTTTGATCGCCGCTTTCAGCACTTCCTTGTACACGTCGGCCGCGATTTTGAATTCGTAGGATTTGAAATTGCCTTCCACATCGTAGATGTAGTAGTCTCCCTCGGTCGTTACCGAGGAAAAGTCGAACCACCAGCCCCTGTCGCCCGACTTCTCTTGCGTCGCTCCCTGATTCCAGATCTGCGGCGCTCCGGCGAACACGACTGCGTCGTCGGACGCTCTCCTTACTTGCAGAGTGCTGCCGGGCGTATAAGAGTCGCTCGCATTATAGCCGACCTGCGGGTCAACGAGGACGGCAACCTTGTCGTCGTTCGGTCTGTAGCCGAATTGGTCTACCATAATATATTTTTGCACCGTCGCGCCCGGTATGGCCGCATTAGCTGTCGATACAGGCCAGCTTCCGACACACATACATATACAGATCAGGGACAGCCATATATTTCTTCTGATTATCACTATGAAATCTCCTCTCAATTAGCAAACCGTCACGATAAATGGCATATGAAAAAACCTTATTAATAGTGTTGAGGCTAGCTCTCTCTCCTTCCGCGATTGACCGATCCACCCGGCAAGTTATTCCGTCTTCCCCCGACTCTTACGAAAACTTTCTTGTCGGCTTGGCGTGCTCGTCCGAAAGTCGGGATGCAGACGCTGCAGCATTTTTATACTAGCCGTCCCCATTGTCACGAAGACAGTTACTCCCGTCATCGGAACTGTCATCGATGTGCATAGACGTAATGTCCGAATCGTGGCGGCAATTCAATAGAAATGCTCCTCCGAACCGTTCGGCTTAAGAAAAGCGGATGACCAGGTCATTAAAAGTCATATTTGCAACCCTGTATCTTCTTCGAATGCTTGAAAAGGACTTCAAGCCACGAATGAAGAAATAGTAAATTTAACCGCTTTTTGTTCAAGCTCTCATTCTATTAAAGCAGGTGCAGGATATTGACGAAATTCTCTCGCCCCCATGAAAGCAAGATGAATGCAAAGCCGCACGCGCCTAATCAATCGCCTAAGTCGAATGAGGAATTGTTCTCGGGAATGAATTCGCAGATGACCCACTCCCAAATCTTGCAGTTGCAGAGCATGATCGGCAATAGCGCCGTTACCCAGATGCTGCAGTCGGGACAGCCGGAGAATCGCACGGGCTTGCCGGATCAGTTGAAGACCGGAATCGAGAACCTTTCCGGGATTGCCATGGATGACGTGAAGGTGCATTATAATTCCCCGAAACCGGAGCAAATAGAGGCGCATGCTTATGCCATGGGCACGGACATTCATGTGGGAGCGGGCCAAGAGAAGCATCTCCCCCATGAGGCTTGGCATGTCGTGCAGCAGAAGCAAGGCAAAGTAAGGCCTACGCTTCAGGCAAAGGGCAAGTCCATTAACGATGATTCGATGTTGGAGCAGGAAGCGGATAGGATGGGCGAGCTGGCCGTATCCGGGCAGACCAAAGCGGCACAGCCGCTTTCCGTCCAAAGCGTGGCACCTGCTGCCGGAGTTATCCAAGGGAAATGGATTAAGGATGCCAACGGAAAAATCAAGGAAGTAAGCGATAGATATAGATTAAAGAGGGGAGAACGAATCGTAGACGATCCCGATGAAGGATTAGCGGATGACGAGCGCGAAGACGACGAGAATGAAGGCACCGAGAGCGAAGACGACGAGGCCGTACAAGAAACGAAAGAAACGAAGGTTCGGAGAAAAGAACTAGCCAAAGAACATAGCAAATTCATGAAGGCTCCCGACGACTATGTGGCAAAGGCTCTGGATTACTCTTCGTCCGAAGAAGATCTTAGCGCGGGAAGCGAGGATATCGCGAATGATTTCGAAAGACTTACGTCCGTCAAAGAATCCATTAAATCAGAGGAAGTCAAGCATTTAAAGGACTTATCGGATCGGTTGGGGAAGGAAAGAAAAAGGGGAGGCTCTATATCCCAAGGAACCTTTGCCGATATTGGCGCTATGCACAGGGACAGACCGGGCGTCGTTTCGGTGAGGGATAATCGCATCCTGCATGCGGCGCATCGCGATATCGTTCCCTTGGCAGACACGAAGAAAAAGAAAGTTCCTATCCCGTATTCGGCCTACCGCAAGAGATTCAATACCGCCGTTCCAAAAGCAATTGAACGCATAGCCGAGCACAATGGACCCGGATTTAAGGAAAGGGTTATGAGAAGACTATCCCCCAAAAGTAAAGGCGAGCTTACAAAATGGCTTAAAAGCGGCAAGGTCGATCTGTCGAATTCGGACGGAAAATCCGCGGCGCTTGAGCATAAAATCAACAAGGGCGGCAAATTCGGTTATCCCGATGGACAAGTCCGATCCAGAAACCTCTCTTTGGTCAACGACGACAGAAAGGACCACAAAGGTCCCCACGCTTTGATGCACAGTATCAAAGGAGCCGAGGGCAGCGGGAAAACCAATTATTCCGCATTGGACGCGCATGCGGCGGGCGCCGTAGCCGCAGGTATCGTCCTTGGTCAGAAGCGTAGGCGAAGCGATTCGGACACAGCCGAATCTTCGTCCGATAGCGACTCGGACACAACTGAATCGTCGTCCGACAGCGATTCGGATTCGAAACAGCCGCCCCCGAAAAGAAAGCCCCCTAAACGCGCTCGTCCACGCGGCAGCGACGATAGCGGTAACGATTGAGATTAGAAAAGGGACAAGCCTTTGGATGGAGGAGTTATGCGCCGATTGCAATCCAGTAAAATGCTTTCCGAGTCCATGCTTTGGGATCTTCAACAAAGCTATTTTTCCGAAAAAGGCGTCGACGCTTGGAGGAACGACGAGGTCCCCCATTACGTGACGAGCAATCCCGCCATGGCCAACTGTTATGCGGAAATCGTGTTTGCCTATTGGCTGGATCGACAGCGGCTAGTTCCAGACTCGCCTCCGGTAGACGAACCGATGTATATTCTCGAATTGGGCGCGGATCCGGACGGTTTGCCTATCATTTCTTGAACCGGCTGACGACGTTGTACGAGGAAAGCCAGATCTCGCCTCTGCCCTTTCGTTACGTATTGACCGATTTCGCAAGGAGCAATCTGGAGTTCTGGCGGCAGCACCCTTCGTTCGAGCGTTTCCGGGAACGGGGAATTTGGGATATCGCTTTGTTCGATGCACAGCAATCGGATGAGATCGCGCTGGAATACAGCGGCGTATCGCTCCGTCCTGGCAGCTTGAGTTCCCCGGTCGTGGCCATTGCGAATTACGTGTTTGACAGCCTCCCCCAGGACCTGTACTACATCGATCAAGGGCAGATTTCCCATTGTCTCGTGTCGTTGTATGCGGAGGACTCGCTCGATACGACGGATTCGGCGAATGCGCTGGAACGTGTGCAAGTCAGCTACTATAACGAACCCTGTGCCGAATCCCCTTACCCGGAGCCCGATCTGACCGCCCTATTCACTCGGTATACGGAAACATTGGAAGATTCCCATCTGCTATTCCCTATTACGGGATTGCGCTGCTTGCATCGGTTGAGAAGCTTATCCGCTCCCAAAGGGCTGCTGCTGCTGTCCGCGGACAAAGGAAGCCATCGTTACTCCGATCTAATGAACGGAGATCCGCCCGAACTCATCCGGCATGGCAGCGTCTCCTTGCCGGTGAACTACCATGCTTTCAAGGCCGTCTGCGATGAGATGGGCGGCGTATTGCTGTTTCCGGAGGTCGGCTATCACCATGTGAATATCGGCGCTTTGTTGATGGTTGCCGATGCAGACCGCTATAGCGAAACGAAACGGGCCTACCGGCGCTTTGTCGGCGATTTCGGGCCGGACGATTATTACAGCGTAGTCAATCACGCGCGGCCGTACATCTCCGAAATGTCGATCGAAGACATGCTCGCCCTATTGCGTCTAAGCCTTTATGACGCCCACCAGTTTTCCCGCTACCTCCCCCGGCTGCTGGAGCTGGCCGGGCAAGCCGATCCGCTCGAACGCGAAGCGATCGCCTATGCGGTCGATAAGGTGTGGCAGCTTTATTTTCCGCTTGGGGAACAACGGGACCTGGCCTTTCAGATTGCTTCTCTGCTGTACCAATTGGAGGAGTATGAGAAGGCGATCTTTTATTTCGGGCAGTCCGCTCGGTTGTATGGCGAATATACCGGAACTTTGTTCAATACCGCGATATGCCGCCATATGCTCGAGCAATTCGCGGAAGCCGAAGCCGGATTGAGGAAGGTACTGAAATTCGATCCGAACAACGGCCATGCGGCCGCTCTAATTGAGGAGTATGAGAATAATAGACTCGGTTCCAAGATCGGAATGCCTTAACTCCAATCTCTATGCTCAGAATAAATAGCAAGCGTTGGGATCTTAAGTTTAAGCCGCTCGAGATCTGTAGGATCGACCCTGTTATCTGAGATATGAAGGGTCTTCAACTGGGGTAAATCAAATAATACGGAAATATCTTCGACGTCATTATGATTTAAGTTTAGTCTTTCCAACTTTTTCAACCCTCTTAACGGACCTAAATTCCGAACCTGATTTCTTGCCAAATCAAGTTCTTCAAGGTTGATAAGTTTTTCTAACGAGGTGATATCCGTAATCTTATTCTTGAAAATAGTTAAACTTTTCAGCTTGGTTAAATGACTCATGCAGTCTATTGAAGCGATCCCATTATCATGAACCCAAAGGGTCTTGAGGTTTGTTAGATTCGAGAGGAAAGAAATATCCGTTAATTGGTTTCTTCCCAAGTTAAGTACCTCTAATTGCTTCATTGATGCTAGGAGATCCAGATGATCTCTTCTCGGCCCCATATCGCTTGGCTTGTTGTCGAATGCGTTTCCTTGCAGGTGTAGTATTTTAAGACGATTAAACTTGAGAATATCCAAAATGCTTATACTG
The DNA here is from genome assembly GCF_014107495.1 of Cohnella cholangitidis. Classification (GTDB taxonomy): domain Bacteria; phylum Bacillota; class Bacilli; order Paenibacillales; family Paenibacillaceae; genus Cohnella; species Cohnella cholangitidis. Next base: position 3,643,555 of record NZ_CP041969.1, on the reverse strand, counting down.
GCGTGAAACGGAACCTCAAGCTCCTCTAAGGGATAGAACAAGGTTTTGAAAAATTGAACATTCTCGTCCATCCCGTTTTCTTCAAGCAGATCTACTAATTCGGCTATCGTCGTTTTATCCGTCCCTTTTTGCGTAAACATAAAGTCATCGTTGAACTTCGACTCCAAGAAGCTTTTATAATGGATAAACTCGTTGAATTTGTGTCCGAAGTTCAAATAGGCATCCATAGTTTGCGCATAGTTTTCCGTCAGAATATTCTCATCGATATCCTTCTTATAGAACTTCCCGCTGATTTGTTCATCGATATAACCGATCAGTACGGAAACATGACTAATCAGGCTTTGAATATCCTCGTCCGTAATTTCGAACGAGTTGCCCTCCTTATCCTTACCGTTCCTATGAACGATATCGTGCCGCCGGTTAATAATATGAATTAATGCCCCTTCATTAATAAAATCAACATCCAGGACGTTCTTATAATTTTCTTTGACCTTGATGATATTATGGAAGGTTGTGTCCATGAGCTTGCTTTTCACCATATTCGCCGAATCCTCTATCCACTCGAACACCTTCTGTATCTCTACTTTCTCCTTCTTGAAGTCGGCGGAGGTTTCTATGAATCTTCGGATTAAACCCGGATCATTCATCGTAATGCCGATAAAGGTATCCGATAAATAGGCTTCCATGGCGGTTATGATATTACTGTAGATCATTTTGTTAAGCGTGCTTTTATTGCTCATCATCCGAATGTTCTCGCTCAACAAACTTTTAGAGATTTCGATATGATCCATGAACGCCTTATAGTTCTCCGTATTGGAAATAATGATTTTATATAGGTATTCATCCGAATCTTCTTCATAGATAAGGCTTTGTTCCACGATCAACTCATTTTCCTCGTTCATCTCTCTTGGCCCCCCGTTTAAGAATGAAGTTACAATCTCAGTATAACTATGGAATATTTTTCATGCTATTCCGATTGCGTGAATCCGAGTCTTCGAGGCTGTCCGTCGGTCATCCAGTCGCGGCTGCGTCCTCTAGCATAGTCCGATTTCATCTCGGTAATCAGTTGTCTAAGGTTAACCTCGTTATCGTAATGCAGCTGCAAAGCGGCGGAAACATACAATTCGCTCAATTGGGCGAGCGTGAAGCCTTCCGTTCCTCGCGCGGCCTGAGCGACCGATTCGTCGTCTACGAGGCGATTCATTCCTTTGTGAACTAGATAGGAACGGCGAATCTCTTCGCTCGGCAGCTTCACCTCATAGGCTCTGTCGAATCTGCCTGCCCGGTTCATGAGCGCAGGGTCTATTTTCTCCGGATAGTTCGTCGTCCCGATGAGGTATATGCCTTCCTTCGACGTTGCCCCGTCCAGCGTGTTCAGAAAATAAGAACGGCAGGAGGCAGGCATCGAATCGATATCTTCGATGACTAGCACCATGGGAGCCCTTTGGTTGGCGGCGGCGAATACCTCTTGAATCGACTCGCTGTTCGTAAACTCGGTGATCTGCCAGTAGGCGACAGGCGCCTCTATCGAGCCGGAGATGGATTTGACTAACGTCGTCTTGCCGTTACCCGGCTTACCGTACAGTAAGATCCCTCTTTTGTACGGAATGCCGTACGTCTGGAAAAAGGATCGGTCCTTGGAGAAAAATTCGTCGATGGATCGATAGATTTGCGTCTTGAGCTCCTCATCCATGAATACCTCGGCGCGAGCGACAGGGCTTGACGTCGACTCTCGGGATTGCTCCAGTCCGTCCCGGTTATCCGTGAAGACGAGGATCTTCCGATCCGCAAGCTGCCGCGAACGCATATCTTCCAGAAACCGCACGAGACCGCCGTCGGACTCGCTGAAAATAAGATCCTCGTAACCGAGGCCATGCTGCGTCACTTTCGGAATTCTGGCCATGGCGACGCGATGCTTCGAATAGATGAACAGGTTATTGCGAACGGCCGGACGGACAGCGTAGCTCTCACGGTTCTGTCCAAGATCGGCCGTGTAGGCGAACGCCCTCGTTTCGACCAAGTCGTAAATGCTGGCCGCATGCTCCAGTCCTTCATACCCGTTACGGACGTCTTCCTCGAGCCCGTTCCATATTTCATAGCCGTCGTCCTGCTCGTAGAGACGAAACTCTGCTTCGAAACGCTCTTTCAGATAATCGACGATGGCTTGCACAGTAGCAATGTAGTTAAAATAGCTGCGCGGATCCGGCGAGTGACCCTCGGCATTATCGGTGCGTACGAAGAACTTCGGGTCCGTGAATTTGAATGTCATTGTCATGGTTAGGTTTACACCCCTTTCACGGCCGCCAAGGGACGACACTTGGCTACAACGGCAGCCAGTCGCGCCTCGACGACGCTTTCTATGATTTGATCTACGTCTTTGTAAGCTTGGGGAGATTCGTCGATCAGGGACTCGAGTCCCCGATGGTTAACGACGATCTCATCCTCCTGCCCAATGCGCAAGGAGGAAGCGAATTCATCCACGGTAACGAGTTGTTTCGTCGCATTGCGCGAACGGATCCGTCCTGCGCCATGGCAGATGGAATGGTAATTTCGCGCGCCTTCCGGTGAACCAACCATCAAGTAGGAAGACGTGCCCATCGAACCCGGAATCAGAGCCGGGTGTCCCGTATCCGCGTAAGGCTGCGGATTGCCGGCATGTCCGGCTGGCAATGCCCGAGTCGTTCCTTTGCGGTGCACGAGGAAGGACTCTTCCCTGTGATCTTCCTCGCATGCGTAGTTGTGCATCAGGTCGTACAGCGTTCGCGTCTCCGCTTGGGAGCCGAACGTTTCCTTGAACGCATCTCGTACGGCGAACGCGATCAAGTGCCTGTTCGCGACAGCGAAGTTAAGCGCCGAATACATCAGATTCGAGTAAGCGTGACCGGCTTCGCTATCGAGCGGTGCATAGACAAGCTTGGGGTCGCTTGTGCCAAGCCCCAGCTTGCTCATCGTTTTCGCAACTTCAGAACCGCAATGTTGGTTTACCGCTCCGCCCCACGAGCGGGAACCGGAGTGAACCATCACCGCGACTTGGCCATCTTGCAGCCCCCATTGTTCCGCGATATGGCGATTGTCTTCATTCACGCTAATCGCCTGAATTTCTATGAAGTGATTGCCGTTCCCTAGCGTACCAAGCTGCCGGTGAGCCCGATGCCATACCGGCATCGGGATTCGATCCAGTACGCTCTCGTCAAATCGGAATCGGCTACACTCGACGTGTGTCAAGGAAGTCGCTTTCCGCGGTGTGTACGAATCCGGAACGTACTTGCCTGGCAGACCGTGAAGCCCTTTACGAAGCACATCCTCCAGTCGGATATCGGAGAAATAACCTCTAGCGTGATTTTCCACTGGAATTCGCTTCTCGATGGCTTTGACTAGCTTGCGCCGCAGCTTCACCTCTTGAAGCTCATCCACATGCAAATTCGTCAGATGCAGCCTCATCCCGCAGCCGATATCGCTTCCGACGATGGACGGAGACACGAAACCGTCCTCCACTCCCCACACCGCCGTCGTACCGATACAAGTTCCTACTCCGACATGGGCGTCGGGCGTATAGCTCATATACCGGATATTCGGAATTTGCAGATTGTTGTTCGCCATCTCGAGCACTTTGGCCCCCATGGCATGATATAGATCATCGTGGGCGAATACGTGCAAGTCTCCCGCCGGGAGATCGATTCGCCGGTAATACTGGTTTTGGTTGTTTAAGTTCATATAAGGGTTCATTTCCTCTCTAATTGGCAAAATCATTTGGAAAATCAGAACGCAAAAAGACCGCAAGCCCAATCGCTTACGGTCTTCGCACAATGTGAAATAACAGGTGTCCGCCTTCTCCACCGCGATGGATGAGGGGCGCTTCCTAGTCTTTACGTTGCTTGGGCCCGTAGAGGCCGATGGACAATCAACAGACGATTCAGTTGCGACAGTGCGGCATTACGACGATTGTTAAGTCTGGTCACGTCCAACGACCTCCTTCCTGTTTAAGATAATGTTTAGATTAAAGGGTAAGGAAAAGATTGTCAATATGTAAATAGAAAATATTTATTAGGTGCATTAAAGTTTGTTATGGGTTTGTGGGACAAACTTGGTAACATAGACGAAAGCAATGGCTATTTAGCTTTCTTTTTCTGTTTTCTACATCTCATTTCTAGGAGTATTAATACTGCCGCCCAGACAATGGTAAAACCAAATATAAGAATAAAAATGAAATACAATCTATCTGCGTTTCTCATGATGAGTTCAATGAACATTGCAGATCACCTCTATTTGACTAAAATCATACTACCTATTAAGCTCCTCTCTCCAGTCTGATTACCAGCTGTGATCCATCTTGAACTCCTATGATGTAAAGCCTTTACTTTTGGAATGAGACCATCTGGTCATGTATCTCCATCCATTTGTTCAAAGCTTCTTGAGTCTCATCTAACAATGTTTCGATCAACAAGTTCTCATATGTATTGGCTTGTTCTTTTATTGTCATCAACTCCCCTTTATTCTCGGTCTCCTCTGATAATGCTTCGTATCTTTTTGTTATCACTTCTTCAATCCATTTTTTCATGTATTTAGCTCCTTGTACTAGCTCGGAATAATGTGAAATACAACGGGGATAATATTTATTGTTTATTTAATTGAGATTCTCCGTGATCAATTAGAGATTCACTAAGTACATCTTAATCACAAATGAACTAATAGTAAATACAAAAACAACTATTAGTTTATTATAACTTCCTCTTAATTTATCTAGTGTAATGGATGAGGAGGGTTGTCATGGATTACGCTTCACTGGGACAGAGAATACGGAGTGAAAGAAAGAAGTTGGCAATGACTCAAGAGAGAATTGCCGAAATGATCGGAGTTTCTGACGCATATATTGGACAGATTGAGCGAGGGGAAAGAAGTTTAACTCTAGATACTCTTATAGATTTAGCAAATATACTCGGAGTTACAGTGGACTACTTACTCCACAACTCTCTTACTCCTAATGACGATAATTATATTGATCATATCAGACAACTTCTCATGAACCGTTCGCCAAAAGAAAAGCAAATGGCCTTGAATGTTATTAAAGTAATGTTTGCACACGTTGATGATATTAGGGAAGAAATTTAGTAACTATAAAAATCACGCATCCACGACTGGATACTTTTTGTATGCTTTATAGCTCCCTATCTAGGTAGCGTCCCTTTCCAGAAGGGGCCAAGAGGACTTAGCCTGATCTCTGGATGTGTTTTTCAATTAAATTGATTGGAAAATACAAAATTCGACAACCTGAATAGCTCGGTGAGTTACTTGCTGGTAACGAGGGAGGGCTATTCAAGAGTATAATCTTTTCACTCACGCAATATCATTGGACCAGATGAAACAATAATCACACAAAGACCCACTCATATTTAATCCATGAGTGGGTCTTGATTTTATGCCAATTGTGCGAGAACTGGCTCCATATAGCTATCTAAGAACTCTTCTGTAATCCCTCTAATCTTGCGCCGCTTAAATAATGCATACATCTCTTCAACTGCGCTGTACGAAAAGAATCTTGCATTTAACGATTGGAACTGTGGACGTGTGGCTTCTCTAAATACCTTCTCCCTATCCTCATCTGGTGCAATAATTACATAACGAGTTGGAAAAGGAGGTAACGCATCTTGAAGTCCCTTCATACGTGTCAATCCACTTGTTACGCCTGTACTATGTTCAACTTCCATAACAGCTGGCATCAGTTTGCCGTTCTTGAACCAGATGCAATCTATAAGCAAAGCAGCTTTTTGAGCTTCGTGAAAAGATGCCATTATATTTTCTTCTTTTTTCAAAGAACCTATAACGCCATCCATTTCACCGATTTTTTGATTCTTATATACGATACCTTTATCGTTTTGTGCAACCCAAGTTTTAAACCCAAGGTGCTGTCCAATTTCAATTAATGCAATTTGCATTTGGCAATGTCTTCGCTTCATTTCAATATCTAATTCAGGCGTTTGTATCTCATCAGGAAGAACTAATGCATCATATACGATTTCGGTGTTTGGCACTTCCGAAATGACCATATCCACGTCTGCTTTCACCATAACGTTTGGTGCATGTGGGTTTTCTGGACACCACATCAAATGCTTATGACCAGGTTTTATTTTGTTATTTGAACTTATGCTCTCAATACGACCTGGATAACAGTAATAAAATTGTGGCGTGTGTGCAAGCAATGCTTCCAGGACAGAGCGAGTATTGTAACTGCCGCCAAAAATTCTATCGACATTAATGGGGTGGTTAGGAGCTAATGCGTTCGCTAATCGCCATAGCATTTGAACGGATATGGATTCATCCTTGGCATTACTCCAAGTCTCACCTTTATTGGGACGAATCCTTTGAATAACAATTGGTCCCTCTGGCTTGACCACATTCACAATTTTAATCAGAGTCGGCGTTTTACTATGGACGTAGTTGTATATTTGGTTTTTCGGCAATAAGCCAATTTCATGAATAAGATTTGCGGCGGTTAATTTATTCATCAGTTCTCACCTTCAAAAAGTCTAGGATGGTTTCTGCAATTCCTTTAGATGCTTCAAACGGAACTCCATTACCTACTGTCTTGAATGCGTCAGATAACGTGATGTTTTGAGGTAATTCATATTCCTTAGGCAAACTCTGAAGCGATAATGCTTCTGCAACCGATAACCGTCTTGCTTTAAATGGATGTAGATGAACTTCATTATTACCATATGCGACTGTGGGTGAAGGTCTCCATCGATGCAAACGTTTATATGACTTTTTAGAGTCGTCACCTTCAGGAATAATCATAAATTTAGCCAACCCAGCCCTTGGAGTAAAATATTGATGTGCATTGGGATGCTTCGCAACATCATTTTTATTGAACCAATAATTAACAGTCAGATTTTCATTAATACCATCTGGTTTTTCACGTTCACCATCTTCAATAAATGGATCCATTCCAGACCATGGCATGGCATTAATATCTTCAATCCGATATTTAAGATGCTTTTCCCATGGAAAAATGTCTGTTAGTGACTGGTTTTTATTCAGTTTAATCCCCAAATTCTTCAATACGCTTTTCTGAAAACCAATTAATATGATTCGTTCTCTCTGCTGAGGTGCGCCATATTCAATTGAATTAATTAATCGCTCGGTAGTTACGTAATCATTTTTATGAAGTTTTGTTTTCATTGCTTCATAAAACTCTCTGTGCTTTTTCGTTCTCCAAAGACCTTTAACATTTTCAAACAAGAAGAAATCAGGTCTTTGTTTGCAGATCAAGTCTACATATGTTGCAGATAATTTTCCATTTTCACCTTCATGTCCTCTGTTCTTACCGCCAACAGAAAAATCGGGACATGGCGGACCACCAATAAATCCAACAAGCCGATTATCATTTTTTGTTTTATTTATCAAATTTGATAACGTTTTACTTTCATCGGATGTTTCAAATTCCGAAATATCACGCAAATGATATCCATATTCAGGTTCTGGTATGCCCATTACTCTACGCGAATGCATGTAAGTTTCCAAAAATGGACGATGATATTCATTAACAAAGGCAACATGGAAGCCGCTCTTCTCAAATCCTAAGTCTAAGAAACCCGCCCCTGAAAAAAATGAAAAAATTGCTGGTGCGCTATTCATAGTAGTTTCCCTGCCTCAAATCATATTTCGACATATCTCATTAACGTTCGGCATTAGTTCGTCTTTTCCTGCTAAACTGAAATTTAAATGATAACAAAATTTAAAAGCGTTGACTAGTGTTAACCAGCCACGCTTTTTTTTACTTTTGCAGTCTTTATTTTTACTTTTTTATTTCGTTAATTCTTTTTTCAAGTATTTCATTCATTGCTGCATCTAATATGTCATCCCACTTTTTATAATGACTTACCTTTATAGCTAACTCATCACGTTCTTCATTTCTCATTTTTGAAATATCACTATAAGAAGTGAGTTTATTATCACTCAACAGTTGATGGAAGTTTTTGTATTTTGTGTATTTACTCAAAAAGTCATCATTGAAAAACTTTAATGGCTCAAGTTCAACCGTTTTTCTTAATGCTAAACTATGCTCTTTTATCGGATGAATATCCGTATTGTTATTAAGTTTTGCATCTAATGGCATCTCCAACTGTTTATCATTACTTGTATGAATTGGAGTTTTATTATCATTTTTTACTTCTAACATTGTAGAGGTAATGTCTTGGGAATAATTATTAGTTTTTTCATTTTTTATTTCATTACTTATTTGTCCAATATTTTGTTTTGAACTCATAGGAGTTGATTTTGTGTTTGAAGCAGTATTTATCTCTGCCGGATTAGACCAGATCATTTTCCATTCAAATCCAACATTATCTTTAATAAAGGATAAAATATTCTTAGATGCTTTTAACTTTTCATCTGACAGCCCACTTCTAAACATAACCCTGTATGCATTGTCAGAGAAATCCTTCCCCTTCAACCCTTGTTCAAACAGTAAGAAATCCAGTAATTGAGGCATATCAACATACCATTGTGGGTTCTGTAATGCACGTTCAACTAGACCTATTAGACTGTATGAATATTGAGGTGGTGGAAATTCCCCAAATTCAATAAGTCTAGATTTAGGTAAATAGGTTGGAGGTACATTCGCTCTTACTATTTCATTTGCCAAATCACTTGCAGAATTAAGTAATTGGTGTACTTGTGAAGACTCCAATTCACCATAGGTAAGTTTACTAAGTATTCGATCCTCTCTTGCTCTCTCCGGTAATGAGTATGTATCTGCGCAAATCCAAAGCACTTGCAACCCAATTAGTACAACAAGTTCGCAACAAATATATTTCCAAAACATACTATTTATTGAATGATGCTTTGTTAAATTTAGTTGTTTTGTCGCTGTCTCTAAAAAGTCGAAAGCAATATTTAATGAGGTATATGGGTCCTCTTTGAGATAAAGTTTCCGTACTGTAAGCCACATTCTTTCTGCTTGCTTATCAATTTTTACAACTCTATCGATGGCTTCAGAATATGTTTTATAAAATTTTTCATCAGCTGTTCCATACGAACCAGATGGTGTATTAGAAAACTGACTAAATCTATCATTAGTCAGAACTCTAACTCCACCAGTAAGTGCAAAGTTAATAATATCACCGGAGGTTTTTGGCAATGCCACATAAACGTCAGTTGCTTTTGTAAATTCGCCTAATCCTTTTGCCCAGAATATCCGTTCGTATGGTTTGGATTTTTGCTTATTTTTACAATCACAAATAATCCGATGTCCCTTAAATGGTAGGGTGAATTGGATACCTAAAACATCTATATCAGTTGCATCTTGATTTATCGGACCATATTGTAAAGGAATGGACCGTCTAGCTAAGTAACCTTGACTTTGAAATAAGCCCGTCACCATATATTCAAGTGAATAGCCTTTTTCACCATTATTTCTTTGTGATAGATTTTCATTTCTGTTATTACCATTCATTTCTATCTCATCCCCGTTCTGAGGGAATTTAGTAATCTTGCTCTCGCATCAGCAACTGGTGCGGTATCATTCGCTTCAATGTGTTTACGTCTGGCTTCAGGTATTACATACCCATTTGGTTGTGTTTTCAGGAAATCTTCTACATCCACTTCATGTTCAGGAAGAACTCTTTTATACGTCAATAATTGTTGGACCATCCTACCCACTTCAGTTTGACGTAATTTCATATAAAACTGACCACCACCAGCCGGTGTAGTTTCTATTACACCATCCATTTCAAGTAGTTGATAGTCTTGACCGATTGCTGTACATTTGCCAACCCATTCGCCACGAACAAGCTTGTTTACGATATTGACCATTTTATCTTGTGTTGAAATTCTACCTCTGCCATATACAGACTTCGTTTGACCGAAACGAAGGCAGCTTAAAAGTATTTTGGCTTTATGAAAAATATCCTGTGAAAAGGACAATACACCGCCTATACCCTGCCCTTTTAACTGTGGCGTAGTGTAATATACTGCCGAACCAAATGATGACTGTACGGTAATTCCATCAAGTAATCCTACCCCCTCCATCAACTTAACGATGTGAGGGCTAATATATTGTGGAATTGCATCAGCCTGAAATCCAGGTGAATCCATAACTAAACTTTGAACTTCATTCACCATATCTTTTTCTGTGGAATCCAAATTACTTATCGCTTTCGCAACCTTGGTAGGATCTCCACTGAAAGCATATTCATTATATAATATTTGTTCACTTGGGTCTCCGCTTGTTTTTACAAGTCCAAGAACTTGTTGGAGTTGAACGGCTGTAGCAGCAACTTCATCTCTAATACCGTTTTTTGAAAGAATATCCTTCAACTCATTTTCATATCTTGGCAATTCATATGTTGATTGCAGTCCAAGAAGACTTGCTTGTTCAAATTCACTGGGTTCAAATTTCTCATACATTCTCGCAACAGTTTGTAACGCATCTACAGTCGAGAAACAATAAATCTCTAATTCTTTTACTCCTCCGTCAATGTCTGTATTATAATCAATTTTCCCCTCTGCTTTTAAGAAATCTAAATATACCTTCGTCTCTGCTGGTGTTATTCCAGATTGTCGAGCAAAGACCTTGGCTTTTTTGAAAGATATGATTTCATCTTTGTCTGCAATAAGTCTACCAAGCAAAGTTCCCGCCTTACCCGATTGCTCCGTTGCTTCAAAATAACTTAATTCTGCTGTATTGGCTTTAATTTGCATCATATGCTTGTTAGAATTAACAACCCAAGTACCTTTAGTCAACTGGTCCATCAATATGTTCAACTCTTTCTATATATAGTGAAGGTCATTTCTCACTTATGATTACTGATTCTTCACAATAGGTATTACTTCCTGCATATTTATGACAATATCCCCAATAACTTTTCGTTTACGACACGAATTCGCATCAATTTTATTCAATTACATAATATGAAATAATTTTCCGTAGTATAAAATATGCAGTTCTGCCGCATGTAATACTCTTTATCTATTTCTACCACGGTCTCATTATAAGAACTGATTTTTCCCACTTTATCAAGCTCATCAAATATCCACGCCTCCACTTTAACACCAGAGAAAATACAATTTTGAATCTGTTCATTCGTTATAATGCGAATAGATTTCTTATTTCTTTTCATCTTCAAGATATATTCTCCTTATTAAATAAACACCGCTAAATTTGATGGGGATTCCCATACTAATTTAACGGTGCTTCCGATTTTAATATTGAATTAGTCTAAAAGTAATCTATCGCCCAAATTCTGTCAATTACAAATACTTAATCCTTATCACTCAATTTGTATGAATAGAAGTCTCTTTTCTACCATTTGTGACCAAAACATTATATCTGCTAGAAGAGATCTCTGAAATAACCCAAGCAGCTCTATTTCCTTCTTAATCTGTCGCCAATCAGCTAGCAGTGATTACTCTCGCTTGTTGTTGCTCTACCAATAAATTATTTATTTACAAACCATACATATTATTAGACAATTCCATATTTTTGTTTATTGATGAAATTAGATATAACCTAATTTACCTAAACGAATGTACAATGCTTGTGGACTAACCCTAAATAGCTCTGCAATTTCTCCTATTTCATTTATATCATCTGAAATATCCAATCCATCACTTAATTTCTGTTCAATCGCAGGAATAATGAAATGTTCTGGCATAAGAATAGCAGCGGCAAATGTATTTGCTTCTATCTCCTCTTTATTAGTTGCTGTTGAGGAAAGACTGTTTCGATAATTCACTCGAAACGCCCCACGGTCAAAGTGAGTTGTTTCACCTTTGTGAAGCAAGAAATGTCCAACTTCATGAGCAATAGTGAACCTTTGTCTGTTCTTACTGTGTGATGAATTAACACCTATTATATTAATATTTTCTTCTTCATCTCGAAATAACATTCCTGATATATCAGAATCACTGAAATCCTCGTCTATTACTGAGATGCCTAATTCTTTTGCAATATTTCTAATTGGCACATGTGGTTCGGTAATCTTAAACTCCTCTAAAATTGAGTAAGCCAATCGTTCTACTTTTTTTAGATTCATTTTTCATCCCCTCCTCCATGTGATGATTTTTTAAGAATACGTTCTAGAAAATCTCTGCTTTCTTTATCAAGAGATTCTTTTTCATCCGTAATAACTTCATCTTGATAAATCTGATTAGTTTGAGGCATTAAATCAGTTGGATTAATTCCAAATAACTTTGCAAAAGTATATAGAACATGAACTTGAATTTTTTGCCTTCCAAGTTCAATGTTTGCAATTGAAGAGCGAGTAAGTTCTACCATGTCACTCAATTCTTGTTGCGTCCATCCTTTTTTATCTCGTTCTTCTCTAATTTTACGACCAATTTCTGTGTAAATAAGGTGTTCCATAAAAATCCTCAATTCCAAATTATACTCTAATAAGAAGTCTTTACATTCTATAGTATTGACTATAATCAACGTTTTTGTCAATGGAGCAAACAAAATTCATGATTATACTCCAAACAATGTAAAAAATCAAAAACGTGAACTTGTTTGCTGTACAAACAAATTAAATTGATTATGTGGTTGACAAATAATTGGCGACGATGCTAGACTAGATTTCGAGAAGGAAATTTGTTCCATGAAGGAGGTGGATCGCATGGCAAAAAACGGACAAGCAGGAGGCGGCCGAGTAGGTCAAGTCACTCAGCGCAGCCAGTTCCAAGCGCCAAACGGCAATTGGACAAAGCGTAATACTGAGACTGGTCGCTTTATGGACCAGAAAACCAGTAGCCCAGGGCCATTTAAAGGGGTTCGAAAAGAGAAATAAAAAAGACTCCCAGCAAAAGAGTCTTCAACACAGGCATATCGATCTGACTAACACACTTATCGTGGGTCAGTGTTCAGTTAAGTTCAATGCTCGTAACATTGAATTAACAAGCTCAACGAACTATTAAACTCATTTTACTGAAAACGCAATCATAACGCAATAAAAATCGTTAAAGAATTTTATCCAAAATTGCGACAGTGAGTGATAAATTTCTTCGTTGGAAGTTGAACAAGCCCACGATAAGTAAATCCACTTAATCTAGAGAGTTGAAGTTTTTTTCAAATTTAAAATGGGAGGTCTTTATGACAGCTATCATAAACTACATAACAACAAACTCAACTGGAATCATACAAGATTCAATATTCGCTTTTATTGGTGTTTTTCTCGGAATTTTATTTTCTCCCAAAAGTGACGCTCCTCATACTGGAAATGGAACATCTATTCACCAAACTATTCAGTTCATCCAACAGAAAGTTATCTATAATATAAATCGCTCATCTCGACATTCCAAACCTAGACGCTCTTCCTCAAATGACTCCGATGAAAACCCTCTTGGATTTTATATTGTAGGAGTCATGTTACTCGCCTTCCTCTTCTATAAGTTTCACTCAGTAATTATGGCATACTTCACAGGCTTCATGCTATTAGCACTCGCAAGCACACTCACAATTGCAATTAAGCTATATATGAACAACCAGTATGACAATTTGAATCGCTTTTGGACTGGCGTTTCGTTTTTCTTTATTTCAATTGACTTAGTAACGTTGATTCTCATGGGAAAACAAATTGATACACCAATATCCATTTCATCAATGTCTGAATTTTTCTCATCATTTGGAATGGTTGGAGTTCTAAAATACGCGTATTTTGCACTTGGTTTTATATTCATTCTATTGCCAAATATATATCTTATCATTCTATTAGTTCATATGTTCGCGGTGAATCACTATCTTGTAAGAGGTGGACGAATATCTGCATTCATCATAAGGAAAACAAGTCGATTTACGATAAACCTTCATCGGTAGCAATCATTGGAGTTCTGATTTGCGTAGTCTCGCTTCTCTTTACTTCTGGAACAATGTATGGGTTCTTTTCACACTCAACTCAAAACGGTGTTAAAAACGCCTCAGAAGTCGTTCATCAATCAAAATAAACAAATACTGAGTTTCTATCCACCTCAAATATATGAACTCCGCCTTTACTTTTATACAATGTCCAACTGTTAGAAGTATTCAGATAATAGAACACAAATGGATTTATACGTATTTGTCCTGCATTTGAATAACGATTTGACTGATAGGCAAATCGGCATTGGAAGGCTTAACAAAACCACCGCTCACCTTGCAGTCAGGATGCTATGTTATGCGTGCCCTCGTATTTGAAACTTGCCTTAGATGTGTCGGTAATGATAAAACTGACCGACACGACGATTACGTATCAAGTCGGTCATCCACTTTGCATTGCTGAATGCTGTTTACTTTTCCTTCTTCCGGAAAGTTTTTTTCTTTCTTTTCTGTATCTCTGTACATCATAAACTTCAACTAAGGGAAACAGATGGTTTATCGGTAACTGAATGGTTAATTTGGACACCTCTTAAGGGGACAACTCTTTCTTAAACACTTCAATGATAGAAATATTGAGATTGATAGGATTCTTTCTTTCAACCTAGAGAAAAAGGTCTATTGGAAAAACTTTTCATTTTTTGAATCTACTTAATCGCTCTTTTAAGCCTCGACTTTCCATTAAAACTCGTACAACATCGATCATCAGCATAAGTTCTATATATATATTAATTTTGCGCACACAAAGAACCGCGAAACATCATGTTATCGAGGTTCTTTGTCGAATGACTTACTCCATCCGCCCTACATCCTCTACCAAAGGCATCCCAGCCTGAGCCCCAAATTTAGTCACCGACAAAGAAGCTGCTTTCACGGCGAAAGTAAGCGACTGTTCAAGGCTCCAACCGGAAGCGAGGCTGAAGCCGAAGGCCGCGTTAAGGCAATCGCCAGCTCCCGTGCTATCCACGACTTCCACCATTGGGGCGGGGATCGTTACAGCGGCTCTATCCTTCCAGTACGACGCGCCGTGTTCCCCCCGGGTCAAGATCACCTTACTCCCGTATCGTTGCTCCCAATCCGCCAGCCCTGCCTGCCAAGCGTCCTGCCCGTCCGATTCCTTGAAGCCGCCGAGGCTGGCGAACTCGGTTTCGTTCGGAGTGATATAGTCGGCTAGCTTCAGCAGGTCAATCGGTAGATCCCGAGCCGGAGCCGGATTCAACACCGTTCGTACTCCGGCGGACTTGGCAATGCGTAGTGCCGCGTGGACCGATTCCAACGGAATCTCCAATTGGACGAGCAGGAGATCGGCTTGCGTAATGAAGCTCGCGGATTGCTCTACTCTGGAGGGGGTCACCTCGCCGTTGGCTCCGGGAATAATGACGATGCAATTGTCTTCGGGCGTATGCAGGATAGAGGCGATTCCGGTAGGCGTTCCTTCGATGATCCCGATTCCGTCCGGAAGGACGCCGTTGTCTTGCATGTTGGACATCATCGACGATCCGAACATGTCGTCCCCGACCGCGCCGATCATGTGCACCTCGGCGCCTAATCTGGCGCAACCGACGGCTTGGTTGGCGCCTTTGCCGCCGGGGATATAATGGATCGTCTGCCCGGATATCGTCTCGCCGACCTTCGGCATCCGTTCGGTCGAGACGACCAGATCCATATTCAAGCTTCCTACGACCGCTATACGGGGTCGTCTCATAACGAACACCTCTTCATCTTTGCTCTAGATAACTTACCTTCCGGGCTAACCGTCGCCTAATCCGCAATCTTGCGGAACAGGTCGCGGAACACTTCGTCCCGGCGAATGAAATGGACGCAACGAATGAGATGGCGGTACGTATCCGTACTCCATCTGAGATCTTCCGAAATGTGCGGACTATGAGTCAGAGAACTCCAGCACCATTCCGGGTTATTCAGCCAAGCGATGACCGAAATATCCCAGATGACTCTGGAATATCCGAAATGATCCTTCGCGCAGTTCTCGTAAGTTTCGTACAAATAATCCCCGATCTCGCTCTTGCCCTTCACGTAATCTCTCAATTCGGACAGCGAGGTTTGAAGATGGGTCGCGACTCCGAGACAAGGAACGAGCACGAGCGGAGCACCGCAATCGAATACGAGGCGAGAGGCGTGCAAATCTTGCATAAGGTTAAATTCTTTGGTATCCGCCCAATGCAACGCATTGCCGCCAAGCCATACGATGACGATGCGCTCGACGATCCGGGGCTCCATCAATAACGCCGATGCGACGTTCGTAATCGCGCCGATGGATACGACATAGAGAGGATCGGACGGATCGCTGGCCATCGCGCGTTCGACCAGATTGCGAGCCGCTTCGCTCTCTACGGGGCGATCGGCCGCTGGCAAGTAAGCGGTCGAACCGCGGTACACCGGGATGTCTTCTCTATTCATGATCCGCCGGATCTTCAGGATTTCTTGGTAGCTCTTCTCCATGCCATCGTCCGGCCCCGTCGACAACTCGTTGAAGAAAGGTGCTGCGTACAAGGCTTCGACGGTCATATTCTCAGCCGACTTAAGTGCATAAGCAATCGCGAATTGATCGTCGATTTCGTTAAAGGTGTCGGTATCGAGCACCATGCGGATTTGACGACCGGGATGCTCCAGCCGACGGACCAATTGGTCCGCGGGAATCGTTGGAAATGAGATCATAGGTGAGTATACCCTCCATTATAGCAATGTTATGAAAATCAACCATAAGCAACCTCGTCGTACCAAGGAAGCTCCTCTTCGAAAGCCGCGGCACGTTGGCAAAAGGATCGCGACTGCTCCAAGCTCAGACCGTTCATCAAGCACAGAGCCATGGCGCCGACCCATGCGTCGAGATTGTCCCCCGCTTCGAGCGACACGATCGTGCCGGGATTTCCGCTCCACCGAGCATTAGGGGCGTGTACCAGAATATCGACTCCATCCGCGACATCTATCAGATCATCGGAGGACGCACTACCCGCTTCTCCGTTGCCGCTAAGCCCAATAACCACTCTAGCCCCCAACTCGCGGGCATACATACCGGCTTTCTTCCTAAGCCCGTCCGGCAACGAGCCGTCCATGACGAGCCAATCTCCCGGAAACAATCGGTGATACAGCCTTTGAAGCTGCTTCGCCGTCACCGCTCCCGTCTCCCACGTCTCGCGAAGGAAAACATGATTGTCCGAGAGCCAATCCGCCGTTTGCACGTCGACGGCTCCCAGGAAATTAACGTCGGCTTTCATCCTTGCGGCCGCCGCGGCCATTCGGGGCGATTGCAGGACATAGATTCTGGACATTGCGATTCGCCTCCCAACTCATCTAGTAGGCAGTGTCAATTCTTGATAGTAAATCCGGTACGTCCATAGGAAATCCTGCTCTTTAAGCTCCGACACCGTCGTCGCCACGGGCAATACGCCTTGCCTAGCCAACCAGCCATAGGCGTCTTTCACGAGACCGGCATTATGGTTCCGCTCGTATCCGGTATCTTTGCCGTCGATGTTGTAGACCGTTCGCCAGCCGCCTTCGTTGTTCTCGAAGTCGGTACGGGAAATGACCGACACCTGCGTATACGGAGCGATGAAGTCCGGCGATCGGGTCTTGTCGAAAGGCGTGCCTTCCCGGGTGAGATAATACAGGTCGTTACCCCTGTCCCATACGATCGTCGGATTGACTACGGCGACTTCTCCTGCTCCGTCCCGATTGTGTATACCGCCTACATGCATGGCGACTTCTTCGCCTATGATCGGATGATCGGCGTCGGAGAGATCGAAATCCCGCCAGAATGTACGGCAGCCTTGCAGCCGTCTCGCGTATTCGTGAACCGTCTGCGAATACAGCATGCGGAATTTGCCTTTGCCGTCCAGCGACACGACGCTCGCTTGCCCGGCTCCCCAATGGAACATTTCGTCGTACTGGACAACCGGATTGCGGTCGTATTTAATGTAAGGCCCTTCGATTTCCTTCGCGAAGGCGATACCGACCTGATTGTGATAGCAATAGTGAATATCGCAGCCCAAGTACACCATCATCCAACTATAAGTTTCGCCCCGGTAGCGGAATTCGCCCTTGATCACGTCGGGATCGCATACATGAATGCAGTCCCAACCGAGCCGATCGGGCTGGAGCACGCGAAATCGGTCTCCGAATGTCCAACGTCCGTCCTCGAGCTTGCCTTTGCGAGCGTAAATATCGTCAATGACGAGCCCCGGCCACGCGTTGGCGCAATAGAAAATGTACATCGTCGTGTCATCCACGAGCACCGGCGAAGGGCAGTAATTATAGATTCCGTCATCGTCATCGAACAATCGATAAGCAGGCCGGTCTTGCATTTTCTGTCCCGTCATGTTGTGTTCCGCCCTGCGCTGTCCCGTCATGTTTTGTTCCTTCGTGTTCCGTTCCCCCATCTCCCTTACCCCTCTCCGCGAATCGTAATCGCCTTACTACCTGCCTTATCCTTTTAAAGATCCAACCATAAACCCGGTCACGAAAAACCGCTGCAAGAACGGATAGACGAGCAAGATCGGCACCGTGCTGATCATGATGGCGGCCATGCGGATCGTCTGAACGCTGATCTTCTTCTGCACTTGGGGAGGCACGTATTGGCTGTTCGAGATCACGTCCGCTTCCCGGATCATTTTCATCAAGAACAACTGCAACGGCATTAAATCTCCCTTGGTCGTGAAGATCATCGCGTCGAAGAACGAGTTCCAATGCCCGACCGCGTTCCATAGCGCCACGGTGGCCAGCACGGGAGCCGACAGCGGAATGAACAGCGCGAGGAAGATACGGAAATCGCCCGCCCCGTCAACCGTCGCCGATTCGTGGATTTCCTCGGGAATTTCCCGGAAGAAGGAGCTGAAGATAATCATGTTGAACACCGAGAACAACGTCGGGATGATGTACACCCAGAAGGAATTAATGAGGTGTAAGTTCTTCAACACTAGAAAATAAGGAATCAATCCGCCCCCGAAAAAGAGAGTAACCAAGTGAATCCAGTAGTATGGGCCGCGCGCCATCAAATTTTTGCGGGACATCGCATAAGCGACCATCGCGGTAAAAAAGACGCTCGTAACGGTACCGACCACGGTTCGCAGAATACTGATCTTAAACCCGGTGTACAGCCTTTCGTCCTGAAGCACAACCTGATAGTTAGCGAGGCTAAATTCTCTCGGGAACAAGAAGATGCCGCCCCGCATATAGTCGTTGCCGTCGTTGAAGGAACCGATCAGGACGAAATAGACCGGATAGATCGTGACGAGGCAGAAGAGCGCCAGAAAGGCGTAATTGCAAATCGTAAACAAATCGAACTTTTTGCTTGCCATACGCGTCCCCTCCTAGAAAATACCGCGCCCGGCGACTTTTTTGCTGATGAGATGACCGCCCACGAGCAAGATCAACGCCACCGCCGATTTGAACAAGCCGACCGCCGTCGTGTACGAGTAGCGCATCTGCGTGATTCCGATCTTGTAGACGAAAGTGTCGATCACTTCGCTCCGTTCCAGGTTTAACGGCGTCTGGAACACCCATAGCTGATCGAAGGACGAGTTAAGCAGATTGCTGACGGACAATAGGAAAAAGACGATGATCGTGCCGGAGATCGAGGGCAGCGTAATGTGCCAGATTCGTCTGAACCGCCCCGCTCCGTCGATCGTTGCCGCTTCGTATAAGGTAGGGTCTATGGAGGTAATCGCCGCCAAATAGATGATAGACCCCCAGCCTAGACCCTTGATTATCGACGTAATGATGATAAGAGGCCAGAAGGCGTTCGGTTCGCCGAGCAGAGATACCGGTTCGCTAATGATGCCTAGCTTAAGCAGGGCGGACACGATGACTCCCGTCTCCACGGACAGCATGTTGATGATGATGCCGCCGAAGACGATCCACGAGATGAAATGCGGAAAATAAGTGATCGATTGCACGATTTTCTTGAACCGTTTGTGGGCGATCTCGCTAATGAGTATCGCGAATATAATCGGTGCCGGAAAGTTGATCAGCAGTTGTAGCAAGTTCAAGCCGATCGTGTTAAGCAGAATATCGCGGAATTGATAATCGTGGATGAATTCTTTGAAATAGTCCCACCCGACCCAAGGAGCTTCGGTTAAGCTTCTCATCAGGTTAACGGAGTAATCCGCCTTCTTGAAAGCAATGATGATCCCGAACATGGGAGCATAGTTGAACGCGAGAACGAAGAGAATCCCGAGTAAGGCCATGACCTGGATTTGCCATTGTTTAAGCCAACGCGAGATGACGCTTGGACGAGGCTTGGCCAGCGCTGTCGACGATTGCAAGTGAAGGGCCCCCTTTCCGTTTCATGACGGTCCGTGCCGGCGTCCGAGGACGTCGGCACGAACGAGCATTGAAGCTATTTGCGGAATAGCGGCCAAGACCGCTCGATATTGAGAGCTTCTTTCGCGCCTTGGAACAATTCGTTGTTGTATTCGTCGAGCTCTGCCCTTCCCATCTCGTCCATTTTGGCGAGCGTATCTTCATAGAGAGCGCGCGCTTTCTGTTCCGACTCCGCCATGATGATTCTCGGAAGCTCTTTGCCCCAGAACAAAGAGAGACGGTTGCCGGTTTCCAGCATTTGATCGCGGTTCGGGTGATCCGGGTTCGGCTTTCCTCCCCTGGCGCTCGTGTCATAGCTGTACTGTACAAGAGGTTTCTTCATGTTCTTCTCGGCGAGATAGATATCGACCGGCTTCTCCGGCTGCGGGAACAAGTCCTTCACGGAATACCAGTCCATCAGCAAATTGAAGCCCATGCCCCACTTCTTCTCGGAGCCGTCGCCTTTGGCGAGCGCGTCTTGATACTCCTGCGTCCATTTGATCGTGCCGTCGGCATTATACGTGTAAGTCTCGTTCTCCCAACCGAAGTGGACCATGTGCTGCCCTTCTTTGCTATTCAAGAAAGCAAGCAACTTGGCGATCCGTTCGTGCGCCTTGGAATCCTTGCCGACCATCGTGACCAGCCATCCGAAGCCGCGAATATCGGTAAGAACGGGATCTTCTCCTTCGTAGTTGCGCAGGGCGAACGACTCGAATTGCGCGTTATTGTCGGCCGTATACAACGTCCTCATCGGATCGGCGAAGTCCTGCGGCGCGGTTAAGCTCGCGAACACTCGCCCGCTGGCGATTTTCTCGACGATCTGATCCCGTTTGTCCGTAAAGTTGTCTTTGGAGACCAGGCCCCTGCGATACGCTTCGTTCAGGAATTTGATCACTTCCCAATATTTCGGATCGTAGGTGCGGTTGATCAGCTTGCCGTTGCTGTCCTCGTAAGGGACGGCGAAATATTCGTTCAGCCAGGTCTCGGAGTTGTTGCCGTTCGCCGTGAACTCGTACAGCTGCAACGGAATGAGCGGCTTGCCGTCGTAAGTTTTGATTTCGTTCTTCACGCGTTCGAGCACGTCCAGAAACTTGCTCGCGGTGGAGATATCCGGTCTTCCGAGCTGATCGTACAGATCTTTGCGGAGCGTGAACGCGCTGTTCGGCTCCAGCTGCTCGCCCGGCTTCAGCGCAAAGCTGGAATAGGCATAGTTAGGTAAAGCGTAGGTTTTGCCGTCCGATTCTTTGTACCAGTTGAAGATATCCTCGTATGGCTTAAAGTCCGGAACGTATTTCTCGATAAGCTCGTTGATCGAGACCAAATATCCGCCCTTGGCGAGCTTCGTTTTGTAGTCCAGCCAAGATTCGACCGTCACCAGATCGGGAACTTCCCCCGTCGCGATCATCGCCGACATCTGGTCGGAACCGTCTCCGGCCGGCGTGATGAAGTTAATGTTCAGACCGAATTGATCCCGAATGTATTGCGAGAACTTGTCTTTCCCGTAGTCGCCGGGATATTTCCACCAAGACAGGTTAACGTACCAATCGATATCGATCACGTCGTCGTAGCCTTCCTTGGCCGTCTCTCCCGTGCCCGTATTTGCAGCGGATGCGCTGGACGATGGGGATGGAGAAGGTTTGGCGTTAGGGGAACCGTCGTTATTGCCCGAGCAGCCGGCGAGTAGGATCGAGATGACCATTATGAGACCGAGAAGGACGATCGTAGTTTTTTTAGTATTCATTCGTGAGCCTCCCTTATGGAATCCGTGAAGAAGTGAAGTCGGCTAGGCCTATAACCGTAACCCAATTGTAAGCCGGCCGCTTGAAGGCGATCTACTTCGATCTTTTTACTTGCGCGGCTCTCTTCCGTTTACATTCAACCGTTCCCGATATTCTTGGGGAGTGAGCTTCGTCGCTTTTTTGAAAAAACGGTAGAAATAATGATCCGAGAGGAAACCGACCGCTTGGGAAATATCCTGAATCCGGTATTGCGGTTCCGCGAGCAACTGCTTCGCTTTCGCCAGCTTCAATTCCATGATCGTCTCGGACAAGCCTTTGCCCGCCTTCTGCTTATACAATCGCGACAAGTAGGACGGGTTATGCCCGATGGAGAACGCCATCGTCTTCAGGGACAGATCCCCTCCCAGATTAGCCGCCAAATAGGCGTGAATGCTCTGCACGATCCGGTTTTCTTCGCTTTCCTCTGCGTGCACGTGCTCCGTAAAAATGTATTCGGCGATCATCCGCAGCTGCTCCCGTTGCCGTTCCCATGCATCGAGCTGCCCCGAATCGTATCCTTCCTTGATCTCGGCGATCGGCACGGGAAGGCTGTCGATGCGTAGCTTCTCTAAGTACCCGAACAGAATGGAGAAAACCGAGCTCGCGATTTGTACGCAAACCATCGGCTGCTTGGCCCGCTTGGCCTTGTCCCCGGTGTGGATCAAGAAATCCAATTTGCGGACAAACTCTTCCTTGTTCTTATGGTCCAGACAATAGCCAAGATGCTCGTAATGCTTAAACACTTCGCTCTGGCTAGAGCGAGCCGGGCCCCCCTCGTCTTCGGGCAAGCGATCCGGTTCCATGTATAGCTGCTGCTTCTTCACCGTCGATTTGATTCGTCCGAGCAATTGCTCCAGCTCTCCGCCGAGCTCCTGCCATTCGACGGGATGATTGCCGATCGCGAAAGACAGCGGAAGGTGCAGCAGATCCAGGCATGACGATTGGATGCATTCGAATGTCCCATAGACGAAGTGGGCGGTCATCGTCGCCATGTTCTCGTTGCGCAATTGCTCGATCCATGGCTCCGCCTTCGACTGGATGAGCCAGACGATCCTGAAGCGATCGTGCACGAAGGAGAAATGCATCGTCGAGAGCGACAAGTATTCGTTGGAAATATTCTGAACCGCGTAGAGCAGCAGGGAACGGGAGTAATGGGAAAAATCCGCCGGCCATTCGTCTATTTTGCCGACCGCGACGAATACGGGCTTATCCGGGGATAGGGAAATATTGAGCTGATCGAGCTGGCTATCGAGCGATTGGAACGCTTGTTTGTCTCCGATCAGCAGGCTCTCCAAGAACTCCCGCTGAAGCGCGGGCAACGCTTGCTTTAATTGTTTTTTCGCTTCCTCTAGGACGTTCTGCGTCTCTTGCTCTTCGCGGATCCTCTCGATTGCTTGATAGACGGAGTCGATAATGACGTCATCCGTCTCCGTTTTGAGGATATAGTTCACGGAACCGCCCCGAATGGCCTCCTGCGCATAGTTGAAGTCGTCATAGCCGGACAGGAAGATGACCTTGCAGTAAGGCCATCTGGCGGCAATGATTTTCTGCAGCTCGAGTCCCGTCATGCCGGGCATCCGAATGTCGGTGATCACGATATCCATCTTGGTCGTCATCAGCACGTTCAGAGCTTCCGCCGCGGAATAGGCGCCCATCGCCTCAAGAGTCGGATGTTTGTCCGGACTGAACAATTCCACGAGTCCGTTAACGACGTATTCTTCGTTGTCTACGATTAGTAAGCGGTACATAGTCGTCCCCTCCACGCGTTCTATCGTTGGCCGAGCGGCAGCCGCATCGTGACATGCAGCCCTCCGAGCTCGCTTCTTCCGACGGATAAGCCGGACGAATCGCCGAACTTGAGCTGCAACCGGCGATGGATGTTGACCATCCCCGTCGTCTCGATGTCCCGCTTCCGTTCTTTCATCAGCGCATCGAGCTCCGCAAGCCTCTCGTCGGTTAACCCGCCGCCGTTATCCTGGATATGGATCAAGAGATGACCCTCGTCGATCTCCGAAGCGATTCTCAATATTCCCTTCTGCAGATGATCTTCCAACCCGTATTCGAACGCGTTCTCCACGATAGGCTGCAGAATCAGCCTCGGCACTTCCATGCTCTCGACTTCCGCGGGAATCGGTTGCAGCTCCACCGACAGCTTGCTGCCGAACCGCAATTGCTGAATGCCGATATAAGCCTCGATATGCTCTATTTCTTCGCTTAGACGAACTTCGTCCTCCTTGTTGCGCGTAATAAACCGGAAGAACTGGCCCAGATGCTGAGTCAGCTTCTTCGCGTTGTCCATGTCGTCCAATTGAATGATGCGGTTCAGCAGGAACAGGATGTTATAGAGGAAGTGCGGATTGATCTGCGCTTGCAATTGCTTCAGCTCCGCCCGGTTAAGCCGCAGCTCCTGCTCGAAGACGTCTTGGATCAGTTGCTGCAGCCTGCCCGACATCTTGTTGAACTGTTGATACAAGTAGTTGAACTCGTCCTTGCGATCGTAAGTCAGTTTCGCGTTGAAATCGCCTTTCTCCAGCCGCCGGAAAGCTCCGGTTAATCTGTACATCGGTTGATGTACGAGCTTGTAGACCCAGGCGGAGAAGATAACCATGACCACGAGCGAAGTGACCGCAAGCAGCACGTAAAGCTGTTTGTACCATTTGATCGGACCGAGGAAGCTGTTCTCCGGCACGTAGACGACCAGCGAAGCATCGAGCAGCTTGGAAGATTCGTAAGCGTAAATATAAGGCTTGTCCCCGATCGTGAATCTGCCGATTCCCCGTTGCGGTTCATCCGTCTCCTTACCCAATTGAAGCATGGAGAGCAGTTCATTTAAGGGCATATCGTTCTGCGGCAAGGAACCGAGCGACCAAGCTCCCGAATGGTCGACGATCAGCGATTCCCCGCCGTTGTACGTAGCCACTTCCCTCAACGACCGCTCCATATTCGCCTTGGAGAGCACGACCTCCAGCCATAACTTGGCCGACGTTTCGTTGGGTCCTTTCTTAGGATATCTTTCCCCGAGAATTAGCCTGTCCCCGAGCGGATAGATGCGCTTGCCCGATTCATACAGCCGTTCGAGCGCCTGCACTTCTTCCGCGGGCATCTCTTTGTTGACGATATGGTTGTGGATCGTCGTTCCGAGGTCGGGAATATACAGCTTCAATTCCTGCACGAATAGACTAGAGTCTTGAAACTGCTGCAATCTTCTCTCGATATCCTGAATCGCGTAGACGACGTCGGCATCCGAATAGATCATATGGAACATCATCAAATCCTGGAGCTCGTTGTCCAGAATATATTGCTGCTTCATTCGAATAACCCGCTCCATCTCCAGCTCGAACGAGCTTAAGTAGAAGCGGGCGTTGGATTTGAGCGAATTCGTGATCTCCTTGGTGACGGAAGATTCCCCCGACCGGTTGATCAGCATGCTCACGAGCAGGATCGGGATTATGGCTAGAAGGAAAGACGCAAGCAGCTTCTGAAAAATGTTGAAACCCGATGTCGGCACCCGCTTGAAAGGCAGCCATCTCATAGTTGTCCCTACTTTCCGTTTCGCTCTCTATCCCCAGTATCGCACGATTGCGGACGATTGCCTCTATCTTTTGTTTACATCTTAGCATGCGGCCACGTAAACAAAAGACAGTCAATATATCAAAGTAGACCGCGCCCGATCGCGACAACTAAGATGTAAGCAAGCGGAGTCCGGGTCCGTATTCGCTCCATTAGGAGGTTGTCCATAGTGAGTAAAAGCAAACTATCGTTAGCCCTGATTTTAACGGTGCTGCTTGCCGTCATTCCCTTGACCAGCGTTAGCGCGGCCGTCGTATGGAACCAAGATACGTTGAGTAAAGCATACGATCCGGAAGGCAACCGGTACGCGTACGCTCCGTCCGTCATTCGCGAGGGCGACGTAGAACATATGTGGACGTGCCATAACGACGCCGACGGCGTCATCAAGGACCATATCTACTATACGAGAATCGAAAACGGAACCGTCACCGAGACGAAATCCGTCCTGCAAGCCGGTGCCGAGGGCTCATGGGACAGCATGCACGTCTGCGATCCGAACGTCGTGGCGGGGAAATTCAATTACGGCGGAACGGAATACGATTACGCGCTGTTCTACTTGGGCAACGACGTGGACGGGAGCTCCCACAACCAGATCGGCGTCGCTTTCTCCGATGATCTGTCGGGGGATTGGGTGAAATATCCGAATCCGGTCGTCGCCTACCCGAACGATGGCTTCTGGGGAGTGGGTCAACCCTCGGCCACGAGCATCGACGGACAAGGAAGGATTATGCTCTTCTTCACCAAAGGCGATCCCTCCGCTACCGCAGGTTACCGAATCGATATGAACTTGAATCAAATGGCCAATCCGGTCATCGGTCCCGCCGTCCAATTAACGAACGCAGGCTTGGTCAACGCGAACGGACAACCCGACTTCCTCAATAACTTCGACATCGCTTACGATCCGAGCCGGGATCGTTTTATCGCCATCAGGGAATTGCACCCTTACCCTGCCGGCACCCCGAATTATATTACCGACAGCCAACAAATCGTCAGCATCGACGGAGGCTCCGTATGGGGCGGCGGCGGGCAATGGAAGATCGAAGGAACGCTTAGCCCCTCGACAACTGGTTTTGCGAGGAATCACAACGGAGGGTTGTTGCGCACTGCCCATGGCACGTTGCCTAACCCTAGCTTAGTCGAAGCGTATTTTACGGACAGCGACGCGGCTCCGAATTTGACCGGAAGAGCGGAGTATACTTACGACGTCTGGCGAATCACGGGGCAATTGACCGACGGGGATGTCGTTCTCCAGCAAGAGCTTCCCGGGTTTAAGGGCAAGCACTTCTCGGTGGCCATGATGACGGAGAACTTGAATACCGGCGAGTTTCTGCTGCATGGGGCGATTGATGAGAAAGGGTTGAAAAAAGGGAAGGATCAGCCGATCTGGATCGGGTATCGGATCTTCGATTCCAATGGGGACTTGGTCGAGGCCGGCACGGCTTATCGGGACCGTATCGCTCAGGACGGCTCCTTCTCGATTCCGATGATCAAACCGAGCGGCCAATCGGCGAAGCTTGAGGTATACCTCCTATCGAGCAAAGGGAAGACGATCGATTCGGCGGAGAAGAAGGTAGCGTTTAATCTGACGTAAAATTGGAATCCTAACCTCATATTGACCATGGAAAGGTATGGGAAATAATGAGGACAAGAACCGTATTCGCGTTAGGATTGTTATGCAGCCTTATGCTTGTATCGTCTTGCATGACGGGCGACGGCGGCAGGATCAGGCAAAAATCTATAAACGCACCGAAAAAGAACATCGACTCCGACTTGTATATCGGAGACATAGGCGTCGAGCGGATCATCTACGCCAACCGGGTACGAAGCTTCGCCGCCGGGAATCAGTTGTTGGATCCTAACGGATTCCCGCTGATTAAGCAGTCGCCTTCTCCCTCGATCAAACCGTTTCGCGGGAAGTATACGGAGAATGTCATTCAATCGGCGCGCTCTTTTCTTGGAACTCCGTACGTGTACGGCTCCGACCGTACCGAACCGTCCTCCTTCGACTGCTCCGATTTTACGCGGTGGGTGTTCTTGTCTGCGGTGGGCATAGACTTGCCATGGGATTCCAGGAGCCAAGCCGCATATGTCCAAGCCTTCGCCCGCAAAACCTATACCTCCCTAAAGGACACGCGGCGCGGAGACCTGTTGTTCTTCTCCAGCTATAGAGGCGACAAGGCGTCCGACTACCAAGGGTTAACACCCGACGAAAGGCCGGTTAGCCATCTAGGCATTTATCTCGGGAACGGGAAGATCATTCACTGCGCGTCTAAAAATAGCGGAGGCGTCACGATTCATCCTCTGACGTGGAGGCAGTTGACTAGCCGGTTCTTGTTCGGCGGCGGGATTTTACCTGGATAGGTACACACACAAAAGACACCTTGCAGGTGTCTTTTGCGCGTAGCTGAAAGAATTGTATAAAGTGCTGGTAGCGATGTCCGAATTGATGGCTAAAAACCAAGATTTAATGGAATCCCGATCCGATTATACGAGCAAACGGGATTATTCGGATATATTCAATATGTATATTAATAGTAGTTAGGCTGGATCGTGCAAAGGCTGCCCTGTTGTTTACGGGGCAGCCTTTCTACCTTTCTTCGGAATGAGTTTTCAGATTTAGAGAGATAGTCTCTAAGGAGTGCACACTTAGTGCAATATCGACTATGAACTCCACTGCATACATCCGTTCCATGCGCAGATGATATCCATTTAATAAAAGGAACGATTTGGTAACAAGATAGGCGGTCCGCTTATTTCCATTGTGAAAACAGTAATTTTTGACCAGAGATTCCAATAATGCTGCTGCCTTGTCAAATAAAGATGAATAAGCATCTTCTCCAAAAAGACTATGTTGAGGTCTATGTACCGCAGATTCCAGCAAACCGTGGTCTTTTACTCCAGCTTGCTCCGCGTCGTTCATTCTTTTCATCATGAAATAGTGTGCCGAGACAACTTCTTCTTTTGTCAGGAATTTCACCATGTCATCTATCCCTTAAGTCTTCAAGAATCCCCTCATCCTCTTCGAATACATCAAAGAAAGCTTCTAAAACTTCAGGACGGACATTCTCAGGCAGATAGCCTTTCCTTGCTTTATTCAAAACGATTTCCCCACGTTCATTCTCGATGAATTCGATTTCGTCTCCTTGCGAGACATTTAACTTTTTAGCAAGATTTTTAGGCAAACTTACACCCAAACTGTTTCCCATTCGCCCTATCTTACGTGAATAACGAGTCACTTTCTGATTATCGTTCGTCAACTTGACCACACCATTCATTTTACATTCTCCTCACTATAGTATGATCAGCGCTTAATAAGTTATACCTTATAATATAACAACTGTTATTACGTACTTACATTTTAACAAACCTTACTCAGGACATAAAGCAAAATCCACAACCTCCGACGGTTGTGGATTGAAGAGGGACGCAGTCGCCATTGGTGACTGCCGCCGTTTAACGGAGTCCCTACACCTGCTTAAATTCGATCCAGTCGATCTGCAAGCCCGGTTTGACGAAATCCAATTTCATCTCATATACGCCGGCTTCCAGCTCGACTTTCACGAGCTTCTGTCTGATCCATTTGCCTTCCGTCCCGTTCGTTTGAATGGTCGTCATCGGTTGATCATTCAGAGTCACGTTGCATGCGCTTTGCGCCAATTCGGATTCCGGGGACATGATGTTGACGATAATCCGGTATTGACCGGCATGTTCCGCTCTCATCAAGGTCGATCCGGTTGCCGCCGGCTTCACTTGCGCATTCTCGGAAAGGGCTTGCGCATGCTCCGGCGAAAGGGATGGATTAGCCTTGAACGAATCGACCTTTTCTTCTATCCCTTGTTTTCTGGAGAATACCGGCGCATGCATGATGAATTCGCAAATGTTCATGGCGGAACGCTGGAGCTCTCCTCGGGTTAACGTTCCATTCTCAAGCGACTCGAGGGTATTGTCGTCGAAACCGTTGATTTCCGCCCCATAGTTAGGGACAACCATGTACAGATCGTTTTGCGCGCGAACCATCCAGTTCGTATACTTCCGATCCGCCGCGCCTCCATGGACGACATCGTTCATGACCGCCCACCAGTCCGTCATCACGATGCCCTTAAAGCCCCATTCTCCGCGGAGAATCGTCGTATTCAGGTCATAATTAGAGGCAGCCCAATGCCCGTTAACCGGATTGTAGGAGGTCATGATCGAATTCGCGCCGCCCTGCTTAACCGCGATTTCGAAGCCTTTCAGATAAATTTCCCGAAGGGCCCGTTCGGAAACGACGGCGTCTACCTTGCTGCGATGCTTCTCCTGATTGTTGCAGGCGAAATGCTTCAACGTAGCGTTAGATCCGCCCTTCATTATGCCTCGGGTGCATGCCGCGGCAAATACTCCGGAGATCAGCGGATCTTCCGAAAAATACTCGAAGTTACGCCCATTGAGCGGACTGCGCCGAATATTCAAGCCGGGCCCGAGCAAAGTGTCCACGTTGTTGCGGACTAACTCCCGGCCCTCCAAGACGTACAGCTCTTCGACCAACTCCAAGTTCCAAGTGGCCGCCAGCAACGTTCCGATCGCAACCTGCGTCGCCTTCTGCCCGCTATCCATGCGAATCCCGGACGGTCCGTCCGCCGTACAAGCAACCGGAATTCCATAATTGAACAAGCTGTCGCTTACTCCGCCGAATGCGGAAGCCGTTCCCGGCGTAACCAACGGACTGCTCATGCCTTCTCCTCTGACGATCGCGGCCAGATCCTGATCGTCGAGCTGGGCGATGAAAGCCTCCATGCCGACTTTCCGGTCATACACATCCCTCAGCCGATAGCCTTGATTGCCGGTTTGCTCCAACGTTACGGGAAGATTGCTCTCGATTCGTTCCGCTAGGGAAACTTTCCGTTTCGGCGCTTCTACGAAGACCAGTTCATACGAACCGTCTTCCTTCCGAGCGCCCGGCTTCATTCTCGTGAAGCTTTCCGTCGGCGCCAGCGCCTCTTGCAGCTGCTCCACGACTCGAAGAGTTTCCACGACGTAACCGCTTTGTCCTTGGACGGCGATTTCCGCCAGCTTCTTGACGCTGCTTCCTACATAAATGCGGTACGTCCCCGCTTCCAGCACGTAAGCGGAAGGATGACCCGTCACGCCGGAGTCATCAAAGGACGCCATAGAATCCACGGGGAAGCTCACGGTTAGTCGCTGCGATTCGCCGGCTTGAAGGACTTTGGTCTTGCCGAATGCCGCCAAAGCTTTAGCCGGTTGCCCCAGTTTCCCTTGCGGAGCTTCGTAGTAGACCTGCACGACTTCTTTTCCCGCATAGAGGGTTCCCGTATTGGTTACGGTTAAGTCGATTTCAATGTAGGGTTGTCCTTCTTTGGTCGTCAGCTTGGCTTCCTCGGACTCGATATGAAACGAGGCGTAAGATAAGCCGTAGCCGAATTCATACTGAACTTTATCCGGGCAGAACGTCTCGAAATAACGGTAGCCCACATAGATATCTTCTTGATACAAGTTTTTGAATTCATTGCCGTAATTGCGGGTCGATGGATAATCGTCGATGGAATAAGCGATCGTATCGGTCAATTTGCCGCTCGGCGTCACTTCTCCGGCCAGAACGTCGGCAATCGCGTTGCCCCCTTCCATGCCGCCCTGCCAAGAGTAGATAGCGCAAGGGATCGGGTTGACGTGGCTTTCATCGTTCATCCAGCTCATATCGATAATGTTCGATACGTTCAGTACGACGATAGTTTGTTCAAAATATGTCGTTACCCGCTTCAGCATCGCTTTCTCGTCCGCCGTCAACTGGTAGCTTCCCGGCGCGTCGGCATTGTCTTGGTCTTCTCCCGCCGTACGTCCGATCACGACGATCGCCTTGTTCGATTTGCTTTTTGCCCCCGACACCAACTCATCGCTTAAAGGCATTTCCTTCTGATGCCACGGTTCCGCAGCCCAGCCGCCCCCGCCATTATCGAACGGATTTTGCTCGATCCATTTTTCGTAGACGGCGGCCAGCTCTTCGTTGACCTTAAAATTCTGCTTGCTCCGAAGGCCATCCAACAGATTGGTCGTATAAGCAACATGGACGCTTCCGCCCGAACCCGTGCCGCTGCGATAGTAATTGACTTGGATTCTGCCAAAAATCGAAACGGTATCGCCGTCTCGAAGCGGAAGAACTTGTTTGTCATTCTTTAATAGCACCGCGCCTTCCGCGGCTGCCGTTCGGCTAAATTCAGCGAAACCTTCTAATGGGACTCCTATTGTACTCAAGTTGTTTCCTCCATCCATCGAAAGCACTGGTTTTTCGCGAGCCTTGCCCGTTCCTTTAAATATACATGAATATAGCTTTCCGATGTTGGGAAATCATAATTCCCTGTTGAGTTAATCGTCCATTAACAAAAAGAATATATACTTTGCGTAAAGCAGCAGCACTCTCACTACCGCACCTAAGAAAGGAGCTCGACCGATTGGGAATTCATACGTACTTTCAATCGCTTAACGATCTAGAGCGCATTATTCGCTGCCCGGGCAAATTCAAGTTCGAGGAACATAGCGTATCGGCTCATTCTTGGAAGGTCGTGCAATATGCCAAAACGTTGGCGGACATCGAGGAAAGCAACGGAGTCGCGGTGGATTGGAAAAAGCTATACGAAATCACAAGCAGCCATGATTACGGAGAAATTTTCATCGGAGATATTAAAACGCCGGTGAAGCACTATTCGCTAGAGCTTCGGGCCATGCTGCAGAAAGTGGAAGAAGGCATGGTCGCCCATTTCATCGACGAACACATTCCGGAGGAATTTCAGCCGATCTTCCGCAGGCAATTACGCGAAGGCAAAGACGATTCGGTGGAAGGCCTAATCTTGGAAGTCGCCGATAAAATGGATCAAATTTACGAGGCCTTTACGGAGCTGCAGCGAGGAAACACGGAAAAAGAATTTATCGTCATGTATCGAAGCGCTTTGATCAAAATTAAAGGCATTAAGCTTCATTGCGTTAATTACTTTCTGCAAGACATTTTGCCGGATTTGGTTAGGGAAGGCTCCAAATCTCCTATCGATATTGCCAAGATTACGAATGAGGCTTTGGCATCATAGGCCTCCTATAACCTCTAGTAGCCCCCGTATGAACGCCAACTCTCCTTGCTCCTCAAGGTTCGTTATTCGCCGTGCCCGCGAACGCCAGCGTTTCACCTCCCCCTTCCTGCATCGTCAAAAAAGACGAATCGAAGGCTCTTTTCCTCGTTCGTCATTCTATCCCTCGCTGCTCTCTCGAATTCCATAAAATTACACAGTAAATAGTTTAATTTCTGTAGTTTTCCAAAATCTTGATCTTGCTATAATCATTTGAAGAAAGGAGGGAAACTCGATCCAGTCGTTAATGAAAGCGCTTAACAAACAAGGGTATATTATCAATGGAGAGGAATGAGGTTATGACCAGCAAGCTGACAAGAGCGTTCACGCTCTTACTCGCGGCGACTTTGCTTCTTCCTTCAAGCTGGCTTGTCCCGAATGCCGCGGCTTCGGAAACAACAACCGTATACCACGAAACGTTTGCAGCCGGCAAAGGCGCTGCCTCGCAATCCGGCGGCGCCAGCCTAACACCGGTCTCGGGCAAGGTATTCGACGGCAATGCCGACGGCGCGGCCCTTTACGTCGGCAACAGAACGAACAACTGGGACGCGGCGGATTTCAAATTCGGCGACATCGGCTTGGAGAACGGGAAGACTTACACGGTCACCGTAAAAGGGTACGTCGATGCCGACGTCGTCGTCCCGAGCGGCGCGCAGGCTTTTCTTCAAACCGTGGACAGCTACGGCTTTTTGGCCGGAGCGAACTTCGCCGCCGGCGAAGCGTTCACGCTGACGGCGCAATTTACCGTAGATACGAGCAAGGATACGAGTCTTCGCGTGCAATCCAGCGACTCCGGCAAGACGGTCCCCTTCTACATAGGGGACGTGCTGATCACCGGGGAGGCTCCCGGCGGCGGAGAGAATCCGAGACCGCCGGCTCTGGATTTCGATCCGATCGACTTCGAGGACTTAACGACGGGCGGATTCGGAGGCCGGTCGGGGTCCGAGACGCTGACCGTGACCGATGAAGCCAACCATACCGAAGGCGGCTCTTACGCTTTGAAGGTGGAAGGCAGGACGTCGACGTGGCACGGGCCGTCGTTGCGCGTGGAGAAATACGTGGACAAAGGGTTCGAGTATAAAATATCGGCATGGGTCAAGCTGATCTCCCCCTCCAGCTCGCAGCTTCAGCTGTCAACGCAAATCGGCGACGGAAGCGGCGCCAACTATGTCGCCCTCGCGCCGAAAACGATAGGCTCGGACGACGGCTGGGTGCTGTTCGAAGGAACGTACCGTTACAACAGCGTTGGCGACGAATATTTAACCCTCTACGTGGAGAGCTCGAATAATGCCACGGCCTCCTTCTACATCGACGACATCGGCTTCGAGAGCACGGGCTCCGGTCCGTTCCCCATACAGAAAGATCTTCTTCCGATCAAAGACGCGTACGCTGACGATTTCCTGGTCGGCAACGCGATCTCCGCGGAGGATCTGGAAGGCGTTCGTCTCGAGCTGCTGAAGATGCACCACAACGTTGCCACGGCCGGCAACGCGATGAAGCCCGACGCGCTGCAGCCGACGAAGGGCAACTTCTCCTTCTCCTCGGCCGATACGATGGTCAACAAGATTTTGGCGGAGGGCATGCGGATGCACGGGCATGTGCTCGTATGGCATCAGCAATCTCCCGCTTGGATGAACACGTCGAACGGCTCCCCCTTGGGGCGTCAAGAGGCGCTCGACAATCTGCGAACGCACATTCAGACGGTCATGGAACATTTCGGCGACAGGTCATTTCGTGGGACGTCGTGAACGAAGCGATGAGCGACAACCCGCCCACCCCGGCGAATTGGGAAACGTCGCTCCGCCAGTCCCCTTGGGTTCAAGCGATCGGGCCGGACTACGTCGAGCAGGCGTTCCTCGCGGCGAGAGAAGTGCTGGACGCGCATCCGGAGTGGGACATCAAGCTTTATTACAACGATTACAACGAAGACAACCAAAACAAAGCGCAAGCTATCTACAATATGGTCAAAGAAATCAACGACCGCTATGCGTTGGAGCACCCCGGCAAGCTTCTGATCGACGGCGTCGGCATGCAGGGGCATTATAACGTCAACACGAACCCGGACAACGTAGAGCTGAGCTTGGAGAGATTCATCTCCCTAGGCGTGGAGGTCAGCATCACCGAGTTGGACATCCAGGCGGGAAGCAACTACCAGCTATCCGAACAGTTAGCCGAAGCGCAGGGATATCTCTACGCGCAGCTGTTCCAAATTTTCAAGGCTCACGCCGATAGTATCCCTCGCGTCACCTTCTGGGGATTGGATGACGGCACGAGCTGGAGAGCGTCTTCCAACCCGCTGCCGTTCGACAAGAACCTGCAAGCCAAGCCGGCGTATTACGGCGTCATCGATCCGGATACGTATATTGAAGAGCATCCCCGCGAAGTTCAGGAGGCGAATCAGGGAATCGCCAAGTTCGGCACGCCCGCGATCGACGGGACGGTCGACGCGATCTGGAGCGGAGCGCCCGAAATGCAGATCAACCGCTATCAAATGGCTTGGCAAGGGGCTACCGGGAAGGCTAAAGCGTTGTGGGACGATCACCATCTGTACGTGCTCATCCAAATCAGCGACGCGCAATTGGACAAAACGAGCCCGAACGCGTGGGAGCAGGATTCCGTCGAAATTTTCATAGACGAGAACAACGCCAAGACCTCCTTCTATGAGGCCGACGACGGGCAGTACAGAATCAACTTCGATAACGAGACGTCGTTCAGTCCGCCGAGCATCGCCGACGGCTTCGAATCCGCGACTCTCGTCGCCGGAACGAACTACACGGTCGAAGCGAAAATCCCGCTCAGGTCGATCGCGCCCGCGAACGGCTCGAAAGTCGGTTTCGACGCGCAGATCAACGACGCCAAGGACGGCGCTCGCCAAAGCGCCGCCGCATGGAACGACGCGACCGGCAACGGATATATCGACACGTCCGTATTCGGCGTGTTGACCCTCGAAGGCGAGGATACGGATCCGCCGACGGCCACGGTAAGCTACAGCCATGAAGGCCCGACGAACGAAGACGTCGTCGCGACGATCACGGCGAGCGAGCCGGTGACGATCACGAACAACGGCGGCTCCGCGAGCCATACGTTCACGGAGAACGGAAGCTTTATTTTCGAGTTCATCGACGCGGCCGGCAATGCCGGCACGGCGACGGCGACCGTCGCGAACATCGATAAGAAGGCGCCCGTACTGAAGCTGTTCGCGAACAAATCGGTGCTTTCTCCGCCGAATCACAAGCTGGTTCCGATCACCTTGTCCTGGAACGCGACCGACGACGCATCCGGCATCGCATCCGTTAAGCTGGTCTCCGTCACGAGCAACGAGCCGGACAACGGACCCGGAGACGGGAATACCGCGGGCGATATTCAAGGCGCCGACATCGGAACGGCCGACAAGGAAATCCTGCTCCGCGCGGAGCGTTCCGGCAGCGGCAAAGGAAGAATCTATACGATCGTGTACGAGGCCGCGGATCTCGCCGGCAACATCGCGACGGCGACGACTACGGTTAAAGTGCCGCATTAACGGCAAGGGCTAATTAAAGAGAGCATGCAAGACAAACAAGCCTCGAATCAGACCTGCGGATGCAGGCTGGATCGAGGCTTGCTTTCGAATATAAGGAGCCTATGGGGATAACGATATTTGTGCGGTTAGTAGCCTTATAAGCTCCTTTGCAGACTCCTTGGCTTGCTCTAATGAATAGGTTAAACGATCTGTCACCGAAATAATGTCTTCATGATCTTCAGGTGTTTCGAGTACTTTCTTAATATTAATATCGGTCCCCCTTGTTTCCTCCGTTTTATTCATTAACCGAAGGATCGCACTCATTGAATAATGTGCCGTCCTTAAAGTACGAATAATCTTCAATCTTATTATTTCATTCTCTGTATAGGCACGAGATCCATTTGAAAGTCTGGGGACCGTTATTAAGCCATTACGTTCCCAATTTCGTAAAACTTCAGGCGAGAGGTTCAGAACCTCGGCCGCCTCTTTCCGTGTATACGTTTGAGCAGAAGCAAATCTTATTCCACTCATCCACTGCTCCGAAAGTTCAATGGCTTCTAACGCTCGGTTATATTCTTTTTCAAGATGGGACAAATAGGATCGCGCATGCTCTAGTGCTTGAGCAAAGTCCTCTTTACCGCTAGCTTCTACAATGGCCCTTGCCTTTGCCCGGATTAGTCCTTGAACGATTTCGCAACGAAAAGCGATTCTGGTTATTTTTAGTTGAAATAAATGCAAGTCTGAATAAATGCGGTAGCCATTCTCGCCTCGCGGAACATGTGAGATATAATTCCATTCTTCATAAATCCTTATAGTATTGGGATGTACCCCAACTAGTGCTGCAATTTCTTTCGTTCGGTACATCCCGCAATCCTACTTCCACTTAAAAAATTTGAACGCCCCAACCAAGCTGATAACCGTACAAATGCCTAATATCAAAATGGGTACTGCCATATCTGCCATGGTTTCGCCTGTAGTTGACATTTTCAATAAATGAATACCGTGCGACAAAGGTAGTATATCCATTACCCATTGAAAAAAGCGAGGCATCACTTCGTATGGAATCGTCGCGCCTGAGAACAATAGCATCGTAAAGTAGGCGACGGAACTCCACATATTCGCCGCTTTTTGATCAGGTACAACACTGCCAATGAACATCCCGATACTGTACATGGCAACAATAACAAAAGCGTATACACTCAAAAACACAAACCAGGAACCTGCTAATCGATAATCAAAAATCAGATAATACACAAGGGTAACGCCAATGAAAGAAACAAGGGCAGAGGAAAGCTGAATTAGGACCTGCGCAAATAAAATCTGTAATGGCGATACCGGCGTCACTTGGAATCGTTTCAGAATGCCTCGGTGTCGATAATCAGCAATCGTTAGCGGCAGCCCCATTACACCCGTTGCAAGCACGCCAATCGTGATAACGGCCGCATAAGATAATTCAAAGTCAGAAGAACCTGCCGATGCATCTTTACTAAGCAAGTAGCCAAACAAGGCCGCTAATAGGATCGGAAAACAAATGCCGAAAATTAAAATATCAATCCCTTTCCACACTAGCTTGCCTTCTATTTTTAAAAGCGTAA
The DNA here is from genome assembly GCF_014107495.1 of Cohnella cholangitidis. Lineage (GTDB taxonomy): Bacteria > Bacillota > Bacilli > Paenibacillales > Paenibacillaceae > Cohnella > Cohnella cholangitidis. The sequence continues at coordinate 3,605,843 of NZ_CP041969.1, read as the reverse complement.
ACAATGTACTCATTCCCAGTGTTCCTCCTCGCCGGCAAAATGTAAATATGCGTCTTCAAGCTTTATTTTCCCGCTTAATTTTAACGCTTCCTGGATTGTCCCATGAAAGACCGTTTGACCTTCACGCAGGATTAGGATCTCATCGCATAACGCTTCAACCTCATCCATGTAATGCGATGTTAGAACAATCGCTAAACCATCCTCTTTCATTGTTATGAGCTGTTTCCACAGCATACGGCGAGCCTTGGTATCAAGCCCTGAAGTCAATTCATCTAGGAACACGAGCTTCGGTTCATGAATTAGAGCAAGAAGTACGGCCAGGCGCTGACGCTCTCCGCCGGAAAGTAATTTAACCAGTTGCTTTTCCTTATTTGCGAGTCCGAAAGTTTGTAGTAAGGCAGGTACGTCGGCCGTTTTTTTGTAAAGGGCTTGCCACTGTTTACATGCATCGGAAACCGTTAATTTATCTTGGAAACGGGTTTCTTGAAACTGCACCCCAACTTGTTCAAATATCTCCTTGCGATTGCGAATCGGCGATTTACCAACGATGACAAGCTCGTCATAGGTGCTTGTTTCGATACCTAGCACCGCAGCAATTGTCGAGGACTTCCCTGCCCCGTTTGCACCTAGCAATCCTATTACTTGCCCAGTCTTTACTTGAAAACTAATTCGATCGACTGCCGTTTTATGAGCGTAGGTTACCGACAAATTTTCAACCTTTAATACCATGTTCTAACCCCCTAAATAAACTTTAGGAAGTAACTATAACAAAAGAGCTATAGGGTGGTGTCTTATTGGAGGGTTTGAATCGCTGCAATCTTAATTGTCTATTAGGAACATATAGAACTGACATTGACAGTTAAAATCGAGGAAAAGCAAAGATCCACAACCTCTTGCGGTTGTGGATCTACTTGGTGGAGTTTCTTCGTTCTCTTTAAGAAATCACTTAAACTTAATATCCACAAGACCTGAGCCGAGTAAATCGCCGGAAGGCTTGGAGAACGAAACACCATATTGACCGGATTCACTGAAATCGTATCTGAAGCTGAATATCCCCCATTTAGGGTCAACGGCTTCATCATAATGATTTACGATTTGCTCCGATCCCCCAACCTTTTTCGTAATCGTTATTTTAATGTTGTTTACCGCTAAATCATCATAGGAACGAAGAATTACCCATACACTGCCTTGCGGGAAAGTCGTTCCTGGATGAATGGCATTTAATTGATCATCTACGTCTTCAGCAAAAATAACTTCCGGACTTTTAGAATAAAACACAGATCTCGTGTCGGGGTTTACGGTTTCATCAACGAATACCATGAGAACCGAGAGGACAAGAACTAACATAATCCCGCCAAGTATTCCCCAACCGGATGTCCCCCCCTTCTTACCTATTAAAAATAGCCGCCTTTCTTTATCTTCGTGGAGAGCCATAATCTCTTCAATCGTTTTCTTCGCTTTGCGATAATAAATCTTGTTGCCGTAAACACCTGCAAATATCGAGATCAGCAAATAAGTCGAGCTGGACATATAGCCAACAAACGACTCGATGATGGAGAGCAAAAATATGATTCCAAAATATATAGCAGATTCAACGTATAATTTTCGATAGGCCATCCAAATTGGAGGGAAAAGGAACGCTGGCCAGTTCCACCCCGAATTTTTTCCCCATTTTGCTAGATACACGTCTTTTTTTGTAAATGCTTTTAATAATTCAACGGGAATCCCTGTCTCTCCAAAAATCTGTTCTTCCGCTTTATCTTCAATTTGGACTCCGTTTCCCTTGCCGCAATTGAGACAAGCCTGGCCGGGATTATCTAATCGTTGCCCGCAAGACGAACAAAATTTCGACTCCAAACCTCCACATCCTTCCTTAATTATACATTTCTCGACAACCGTTTTATAATCATACTATATAGGCACATTTTCTCATATTTAATCATCAGATTATTTCATTCGAGGTGAAGGAGTACCCTTCGCAGGATCAATAAGGAGCGAAAAAAACACTGGCCTCATTCGGTCAGTGTTTTATTGCTTTATTTCAGGTTAGCTTCGAAATCCGGAAGCCCGTTGGCGCTCCAACCGAAGGACCTAATAAAAGTATGTCGGTTGGGATCATTTAACGGATCTCCATCAATCTCTTTATACGTGCGAGCGTGATAGACCAAAATGTCCTGCTTGCCGTCCTCCGACTTCGTGAAGCTGTTGTGCCCCGGGCCGAACCGTCCTTCGGCTTCGTTCGTCGCGAAGACCGGCGCTTTATTTTTCGTCCATGAGGCGGGATTCAGCAAGTCATCCGTTTCATTGGCGACTAACAGCCCCATGCAATAATGATGATCGGTTGCGCTAGCCGAGTAAGCGAGATAGATGCGTCCGTTTCGTACCAGCACCGCGGGGCCTTCATTCACCATGAAGCCGATCGTCTCCCACTCCAACTCCGGAACGGTAATGAGGACCTGGTCGCCGCTAATACTCCAAGGAGTATCCATTCTGGCAATGTACAAATTCGAATTTCCGTGAATGGCAGGGTCCTTCTGGGCCCAGACCAGATAACGGGTTCCGTCATGCTCGAAGGTCGTTGCATCGAGGGAGAAGGACTCCCAATTCGTGCGCAGTTGTCCTTTTTCAGCCCACGTTCCTTCCAACGGATTCTCCGACTCGTTCTCCAGAACATACATCCGATGATCGAACATGCCGTTTGTCGTATCGGGAGTTGCCGCTGCCGCAAAGTAAATGTACCACTTACCCTCGATATAGTGAATTTCCGGAGCCCAGATATGGGAGCTTAGCGGACCTGTTTCATGCTTGCGCCACGCCACGACGGGGGAGGCTTGCGCAACCCCCGCCAGAGTCCGAGATCTTCGCAACTCGATATATTGATAGCCGGGTTCCGTTGCGGTGAAATAGTAGTACCCGTCCGAATGCCTATATAGCCAGGGATCCGCCCTATTAGAAATAAAGGGAGAGTTGTTCGTTGTCTGTTTATCCATGATTGGGTTACCCTCTCTTTCCCGCCCTACGATTTAACGTTGAACCTGATTACGTTCCATGAATAAGGATCTAGTACGCTCGTCGCGATGCCGCCCTCCAAGGACGTCTGATCGCAACGGACCGGAGATACGTTATTTTGATTGTCGGACGTATTGAATGCGCCTAAGCTATCGTTCTTCAGAACGATTTGTTCAAGATAACCGACGCCGGCAAAATCCCGGATGTCCAATTCATACCGCATCGATTCCGAGCTTCTGTTGATCGCGAATACCGTTAATTCGGACCGTTCCGCATTCCATACCGTAACGGAGTCAATATAAGGGACATCCGTGTATTCGGAAGAATCGTATTTCGGAGATTCCGTAACCGTGCGAAGCACTTCTCCCCTTCCATAGAGAGACACATGTTGGAACGGGTAATAAGTCGGATTGCGCCAAGCTTGTCCGCCCTTCTCGGTCAGAATCATAGGGATCGTATTCACTAGCAACGACTGACAACCGATACGAACCCTATCCGCATTCCGCAGCAGCGTTAGCATTGCCGAACCAAAGACGAGCGCATCTTCCATGTGAAAACGAACCCAGTCGTACGGATAACCGATTTCCCACTGTTTATATTCGATATCCGGCTTGCGCCAAATGTTCCATTCGTCGAACGACAAATACATCGTTTTCTTGCTGCGCTTTACGGACTGAACATAATCGCAAGTGGCAATGACTTCTTTGATCTGGCGCTCCATGTTTATCGACATAGCCAAATAATTCGCGGTGTCTGTTTCCATCTTGTTGATATAGTGATGAAGCGATAAGTAGTCCGCATGCTCGTAAGTATGCATGAGCACGGTGCGATCCCATTCCGGGAAAGTGGGCAAATGACGGGCCGAGCTTCCTACGGCGACTAATTCAAGGCTCGGATCGACCCAACGCATGACTTTTGCGGTCTCGCAAGCAAGACGGCCGTATTCTTCGGCGGTTTTCCTTGCGATTTGCCATTCGCCGTCAAGCTCGTTCCCAAGACACCAAACCTTGATATTATGCGGTTTCTCGACGCCATGGGATTTACGCAGATCGCTCCAATAGCTCCCGCCTTCGAAATTGCAGTACTCCACGATATTTTTGGCATCCTCGATGCCCTTCGTTCCGAGGTTTACGGTCATGATCGCTTCCGAACCGACTTGGTTGATCCACTGCATGAATTCGTTCAGTCCGAACGTGTTCGGTTCAATGGCTTTCCAAGCCACTTCTACCTTTGTCGGTCGGGATTCCTTGGGTCCGATACCGTCCTCCCAATTGTAGCCGGAAGTGAAATTGCCGCCCGGGTAACGAATGACGCCTAATTGCAGATCTTTTACTAACTGAAGCACATCTTTACGGAAGCCGTTCTCGTCCGCCGTCGGATGATCAGGCTCGTAAATGCCATTGTAGACCACGCTTCCCATATGTTCGACGAAGGAACCGAACAGTCTATCGTCTGTTTTACCGATATTGAAATCCTTGCTAATAATCGTCTTTGCTTTGTTCATTATTAGAACACCTCTTTCGATAGTCTAGGATGAGAATCGGAGCGATTTAACCTTTTAAGCCTGACGTTGCAATTCCTTGAACAAAGTATCTCTGCGCAACGATATAGATGATCAACAAAGGCAGCAGCGAAACGGTCGTGGCCGCAAGCGTCGGGCCGTACTCGATGGATCTTTGGCCAACGAACATGACAAGTCCGGCGGATAACGTTCGCATTTCCGCGGAACTGGTCATCATCAACGGATAGAGGAGATCGTTCCAGTTATTCATGATCAGGTAGATTCCAAGCGTAACCATGCCGGATTTACATAACGGAAGCATCAACTTCCAATAGATCTGAAATTCGTTCAATCCGTCAATACGCCCCGACTCCTCCAAATCCTTAGGCAAAGAAACGAAGAACGACCGCATAAGGAAAATGCCGAAAGCACTGCTGGCCCTTGGAAGTATCAATCCCCAATAGGTGTTAAGGATTCCGAGCTTATAAACTTCCACGAACAGAGGGATCATCACGACTTGAAACGGAATCATCATGGTGATCAGTACCGCCGTAAACATCCACTTGTTCCCTTTGAACTTCATTCTCGCGAAAGCATAACCCGCCATCGAATCGAAAAAGACGGATAAGACCGTAACGCCGACCGCAAAGAAAATGGTATTCTTGAAAAAATCCCACAGAGGAATACGCGCCCATACTTCTTGAAAGTTGTTGAACGTATAGCCATCTCTCGGGAACAGAGTCGGCGGGAATCGGAGCAATTCGGATTCCGTCTTGAAATTGGAAATGAACAGCCACAGCAGCGGATGGGTCACTATGACGAACAATATCAGGATCGATGCAGTGGCGGCGATTTTTCTCCAAGTCCATTGTTTAGCCATTGCCTCATACCTCCTACATCGAAGTTTCCTTATTCGTAAAAAAGCGGTTCATAGACAGGGTAATGATCATAATAAGGACAAATAGAGCAACCGAAATCGCCGAAGCATATCCCAAATCGTAAGGAGCCATACTGAATCCGACGTTGTAAATATAAGAAACTATCGTTTCCGTTTTATTGAGCGGCCCTCCGTGCGTCATAACGAACACTTGATCGAAAACCTGCAAAGCTCCGATTGTCGTTGTAATAATAGTAAAGCTCAATGCCGGGATCAGCATCGGAAGCGTAACGCTAACAAACTTGCGCAAACTTCCCGCGCCATCGATCTCCGCGGCTTCATAATAGGAGTTGGGAATGTTCTGAAGACCGGCTACCAGCAGCATCATGCTGTAACCGAACGTTTTCCATACCGTCGTAAGGATGACAGTCGGCATCGCCCAATGAGGATCGCGCAAAAACGCGATTCGAGGCAGCCCCAAATTAAATAAGTATTCGGTATACAACCCTGTTTGCGGATCCAGCAAAAACGACCACGCGATACCGATTGCCGTAAACGAACAGATGGCAGGGAGGAAGAAAACCGAACGTAAAAACTTGCGAAACCTTGTGTTATTAGCGACATATACCGCTGCAAGCAAGGACACGATGACTTGCAAAGGAACTTCGACAACAGCGAAATAAGCAGTATTCTTCAGCGCATTCCAGAAACTCTCATCATCCAGAAGCTGCCGGAAATGATCCGCCCCCGCAAAGTCAGCCGACTTCAGAAAAACATCCATATTAAGCATGCTGATGACAAGCGTGGCTACCAACGGAATGACGATAAAAACAGTCAAGATGAGCGCTGAAGGCAAAAGAAATAAATAAGCGGCTCTTTCCGGACGCGTAAGCCATGAACGTAAATATCGTTTAGCAGTGGACATTGATTTGCCTCCAATCGGTCCTATCATGGCTGTCGCCTCCTTCCCGACGGACGACAGCCATGAATGGAATCGCTTACGGTTCGTCTTTCAGAATGCTATCGATTTTCTCGGAAGCTCTCTGCAAGATATCGGCCGGATCGGAGTTGCCGCTCACGACGGATTCGATCGCCAGGAAGATTTCGGCTGCGATCCGCTCCGCGGTTACGTACCCGGGCAAGAAGCCTACCCCGCTTTCATCCATGTTTGCCATTACCGAAATAACCGGGTCCTTCTGAACATCGGGATCTTGCGCTACGGATTTCAAGTAAGGAGGGAATCCGTTGCTGATGGACCATTCTTTGCCGATTTCAGTCGAATTCCAATACTTGATGAAATCATAGATGCCTGCGATATGCTCATCCGGGGTACTGCTCGGAACGGCGAATCCGACTCCGCCGACATCCATCGCTTGTCGAACCGTTCCTTTAGGAGGAATCGCAACTCCGAAATTAATGTTGTTGCTCTTCAAACCGGATATCATCCAAGGCCCGCTGATATACATGCCAAGTTGTCCGCTAATGAGCAGCTTATCCAAATCTCCGCCGGTCGCTCCTGCGGGAGTTGCCTTTTGCTTAGCCAGTTGCCGCAGCCATTCAAATGTTTTGATATTCTCGGGAGAATCGAATACCGATTTTTTGGCAGCGGCATCTACAACCGCCCCGCCATTAGCTTCAATGAGGGAAGTGAAATAGTAAGGGGCAGCTTTAACCGGAAAGCCGACTCCGTATTGATTTTTCCCCGGATTGCTCAATTTAACGGCGAATTCTGCCAGCTGATCAAGCGTAGCGGGCGGCGTCTCCGGATCCAATCCGGCCGCTTTGAACATATCTTTATTCCAATACAGATAAAGTCCATTCATCTGCATAGGCAGTAAGTAGTTATTTCCATTGACGCTCGATAGCGTAAGCGACGAATCCGAGAAATCCGTTTTGTCCGCGCCGCTCACGTCAAAGAAGTCGTTCAACGGTCTTAACGTATCGTTCTGAATATAGGAAACCGACGATACCGGCGCCATCAGGACGAGGTCCGGTGCCGTTTGGGTGGCAATCGCGGGCGGAAGCTTTTGATACATTTGATCCCAAGGCATTATATCCATCTTGATCTGAACATTCGCGTTGTTCGTTTGGTTGTATCTCTCGACGATCTTGGTTAACAATTCCCCGTCGGGTCCCGTAAATCCATTCCAAAAATCCAACGTTATTTTATTCCCGCTTGGTTGCGAGCTGCCGGACTCCGAAGGGTTACCGCTTTTCTCGTTCGAATTGTTTGCGCATGCGGTTAGGAAAATCAATACAAGGACGATTCCAAGAGTAATTAACTTGCGAGTTTTTTCTGAATACGCTTTCAATTTCATCGCATTTCCTCCCATTATAAATCGTTTTAAATTTTCCCCTTAATTCAACTAATTAGAATAAATTTAGATCCCCTTTCGCATCACCCCTTTCAAGTTTTTTAAATCTATTTAAATTTTGATTAAAAATTAAAATGCATTTTATTTTAGTATTATAGACGAATCCCTAATAACTAATCGGGAAGGTATGACCGTTTGCTTTTCTTTCACTTTGCGTACCATTAATGACATCAAGCAATTTCTCGGTAGCCAACGCCCCTACCTGCCGTACGGGCTGTTCGATCGAAGTAAGCGACGGTTTCATCATCGTACCCAGAAGGATATTGTCGAATCCGACAACCGCGACGTCCTCCGGCACTCGTTTGCCTAAATCCTGAAGGGCTCTGATCGCGCCGATAGCCATTCCGTCATTGCCGGCGAATATGGCGTCATATTCCACCTGATTACGCTGCATTTCCATTACGGCTTGATAACCCGATTCCATAACGTAATCTTTATCTATCACAAGCGACGGCTCGAACAAAACCTTATAGTCCTGCAAAGCTTGTTTATAGCCTTCTAATCTGTCTAGGGTTACCAAAAAATCCTTGTGCCCCGTTAGGTGAACGATCCGTTTTCTTCCGTTCATCAACAGATGTTCCGTTGCTTTATAGGCTCCTCCGACATCATCGCGCTCTACCGTCAGCACATCCTGATGATAGCCCTTTCCTAAGTACACAACCGGAAAACCGGATTCGATAATGCGCAATATATTTCGATCCGTTACCGGAGCAGGCCACAAGATAATCCCGTCGGCTCTGCGCGTTCGCAATATTTTGTCGTATGCCGCGGCCTCGTCCGTCTCCGTCGGAGTCGTCGATAGAAGAAAGTTAAAGTTGTTGGCCATTAAGACTTCCGAAATCCCTTCAAGCAGCTCCGAAAAAAACGGATGGGTAAACGCCGTATGCGGCGTATTCGGAAATACAAGCGCAACCGTGTCGGCTTTCTTGGCCCTTAAGCTTCGCCCGATCTCATTGGGAGTATAATGCAAACGTGCGGCAATTTCGAGCACATGCCTTTTGGTCTTGATATTAACCCGCGGGTCGTCCGCCAATGCTAACGATGCCGTCGCCGAAGATACCCCTGCGATTTTGGCGATATCTTTTAAAGTCACATGCTCTCTCTTCACTCAATCAACCTCTTTAAAACAATTTAATTCATGTCTATATAGTAATTAGTTAAGTCTTATTAGTCAATATATTTTATAATTTCAATCGTTTTAAATTTAGGTCGAGGAGCATAGCGCCATTACGACCAATATCTTGCTAATCTCAACCTCCCAATGATAGCTTATTTATATCGTCCACACCCTGGCGCAAAGGAATAGTCACATGAAAATAAATCGATTGCTTGGAATCGTAATCTATCTATTAAACCGCGATACGGTTAGCGCCCGTTCCTTGGCAGAGAAATTCGAGGTCTCCACTCGCACCATTCAACGGGATATCGAAACTTTAAGTCTAGCCGGAATTCCGGTAGGGGCCGAACAAGGAACGAATGGCGGCTATTACATTATGAATAGCTTTAAAATGAATAGGCAGGTTCTACATTCCGAAGATTATACTTTTATCCTAACTGCCCTAAAGGGCTTGTGTTCCGGATATAGCAGCAATCAAGCAGAAGCAACCTTCGAGAAAATGTTGGCGTTATCGCCCTACAGGGATCATGAACAACAGTCTATCTCCCTTGACTTCGGGGTGTTGCGAGAAGGAGCCCGCACTAGAGAAGATATAGCGATAGTAGAGAGAGCTATTCGAATGAAATATGTAATCGAATTCGAATACACCAATGCATTAAACGATACGTCGAACAAACTTGTAGAGCCTCTGACCCTTACCTACAAGTGGTACTCGTGGTATGTGTTCGGATTTTGTCGCCGCAAACAAGATTACCGACTGTTCCGATTGTCCCGAATGCGCAGGATCGAATCCACCGTCACCCCTTTTTCGAAGCATCACGAGAATGCAGAGGCGTTGTTAGCGCGGCATCAAGATCAACGTCCCTACATAAACGTGAAACTATTATGCTCGTCCGAAATCAGGGTTTCCATTGAGGAATCCTTCCCGAACGCACGATTAACGGAAATCGGAGAAAAGGAATTCGTTATAGAATTCAGCGTGCCCGAAGAGGAAAAAGGCTGGTTTGGAACTTTGCTCGGATACGGCCGTCAGGTTGCCGTTCTTGAGCCCGAGAGTTTAAAACAAAAGGTTATATCGCACGCTAAATCGATACTTGATCGATATTGCTGAATTACGACACACTGTTGTCCGATTTCCCTGCTTATAATGGTCGTAGCATGCTGCAGCTTGCCGCGAGGCGTTTCATTTCAAGCCGTAAAGAATCGAGGCGTACAATGGATAAGATCGTGCTGACTAGACTTCAAGCTAAAAGATTTTTATTGCTGTATCACGGTTTGAACCGCGATTCTGAATTTATAGGAAAAGAAGGGATCCTGTCTTATATCCGCCGTGTCGGGTGCATACAGTTCGATCCGCTTAATGTAGTCGGGATGAATCCCGAACTTGTCCTCCAATCCCGGATAACGGATTTCGACCGCAACATGCTCTGGGAATTACTGTACCAAGAACGTAAGCTCATCGACTATTGGGATAAGAATATGTCCATCTTTCCCTTAGAGGATTGGCCCTATTTTTCGAGACGCCGAAGCTACCACTCGACCTGGTGCAATTCAAATAAAGATACCGTGGATCGAATATATGCGGAAATTGAAAATCGAGGATATCTATGCTCGGGAGATCTCGATTACGGCGAGAAGGTTAATTGGTCGTGGGGCCCCGCAAAGTTGTCTCGCGCCGCCTTGGAAGGGATGTATCACGCCGGTCGTCTTGTCATTCATCATAAAGTCAACACGCGCAAATATTACGACTTGACGGAGCGACTGATTCCTACCGATTTGTATTCCTTGCCCGACCCTTTCGAGACGGACGAGCAGTATTATGAATGGTACGTGCTTCGTCGCATCGGAAGCGTGGGATTGCTCTGGAATAGACCGAGCGACGCTTGGCTTGGCATTAGCGGAATGAGAAGTCCCCAGAGAAACGCAGCTTTTGCAAAACTGACTGAGGAAAAGAAAGTAACCGAGATAGATGTGGAAGGATTGCAACACCCGCTATACATACGAAGCACGGATCTTGATGTCCTAAATGAAGCTTTGTCCTATGATTCGCCTATGCTACGGTCAAGCATACTGGCTCCGCTCGATAATTTGTTATGGGATCGAACGCTTATAAAAGAGTTGTTCGATTTTGAATATCGATGGGAAGTTTATAAGCCGGCAGCGGAAAGGAAATACGGTTACTACGTGCTGCCCGTCGTATACGGCGATAATATCGTAGCTCGATTCGAACCCGTGAAACATAACAAAAATGCCCCATTAGCCATAAAAAATTGGTGGTGGGAGGATCATACATCCGTTAATAGCGATATGAAAGAAAGCGTCTTGAAATGCCTTGAACGATTTGCCGCCTTTCTCGGCACCGATTTTCCTCGAACGAGCTTTGAGTTGTAGAAATTTATAAAGCGGAGGGAATTTCATGATGAGTGAAATCATTAGACATGAGGTAGATGAAGATTTGGCGTATTCCGGATTCGTAGAAGCAGGAGACTTTATCTTTCTTAGCTTCTGTGCCGGCAATGTCGGTAAATCAGTCGAGGAGCAAGTGGAAGGCGCTCTAGACAATATGAGCGACAGATTAGCCTCCGTAAATCTAACCTTGGAATCGGTCGTTAAGGTAGACGTCTTGATGAGAGACGTTTGGGATATTCCCGCAATGGAAGCGATTTTCAAACGCCGCTTCAAAGGGAACTACCCGGCAAGAAAAACGATTGCCACGGAATTCGCGCATAAGGGCGGATCGTCCGGACTTAAAGTTCAGATCGATGCGGTAGCTTATAAGAGATGCGTTATCCCATGTTTAATGAAATTGGGGGACTCCATTACATTTGATCCCGCAAACGAAAAAAAATCCTGAAATACCGGCAACAGCGCGGCATTCCAGGAATCATGAGTTTTATTCGCAGAGGAATCTCTGCGACAACCGCTGTGGCTGGCGGCTATCCTTTTATTTGAAACTTTTAACAAGGATTGGAGTCAAGCTGTCTTTAAAACTCCCGTCTCCTAGCTCTCCGCCGTAATTTTTTCCCCACGCCCATAACTTCCCGTCTTCCGTAATGGCTACGGCATGGCTAGCGCCTAATGCTACCGAGACAACCTTCCCCAATCCGCCAATGCGTCTTAATTCAGGCCCATACTTATTTTCTAAATAATAGTCGCCTACGTCGTATCCCAAGGCCCAGAGAGATCCATCCTTCTTCAGAACTAACGTATTGAACTTAGCTGTAACGATCGAAGAAACATCGGACAAACCTGCAATTTTTACGGGGCGATCTACGAACTTTGTCTCATCCGGCAGTCCCAGTTTGCTTCCGATATTCTCTCCCCAGCCCCAGACCGTTCCGTCTTTGGCAATAGCAAAATTTTGCTGCCCCTGACCTTTCGATAATGCCGCGATATCCTTCAAACCCTCAATCTGAAGAGCGGAATAATTCGTGTTGACTTCGATCTTACGAACGGCATACTGATTGTTTTCTTCAAACTTATGAGTTCTAAACTGCTTATCCGCTAGGACAAACTTGAGCTCTTCGCCATAAGCCGTCCATTTCCATACCGTTCCGTCTTCCCTCAAGATATTGACTCCGGCATTGCCGTCCCATGAAATATCTTCAGCGTCGGTTATATTCTCAAGTTTGTGAAACCCATTGTCATTTACCAAAGGGTGCCATACCCATACGGATCCGTCTTTGTCGATTGCGGAATAAACTTCGCCGCCCGCAATTTTTACAATATCGGACAATTCCTCAATCCGTTTCGGTTCCGGAAATTCGGTAACTGCTTCATAAGGATCCTCTGAGAGTATCTTGAAATTGGGCCCACTCCCAAACCGTACCATCCTTTTTCAAAATGATATGGTTCTTTCGGAAGGTTTGAATATCCGCGACATCCTTTAAGCCCGGCATAAGCTGCGGAGTATTGTCTCGAAGTGTATACTTGCCTTTAACGACATCCGCTACTTCTCCCCAATACCAAATCGATCCGTCCGATGAATGAGCAACGTTGTGATAATCGTAAGCGATGACGGTAGGCTTCACGTCGGACTTAGGTGCAGCCAGTGCTGGCACGGATAAGGCTAGGGATAGTCCTGCAGCCAGTAGAACCGACCATCGTAATTTCGCCGGCGTACCTTTTTGAGCATTGACCTTCAACAAATCCACTCTCCAATCTCTTTATGTATTTCCAATAACTAGACGATTATCCACCGAAAAAGTTTCGACTTTCCAGTAATTCTCATAATTTTATTAAATGGAGGGGATAGAGTGAGGCACTTGCGAAATGACATGGACGGATCATTCGCCACCTCCACCGACAGGAAAGCCGACCTCATGCGGTCGGCTTTGTCTAGTTCTCTACTATTTACTATCCGGGATTATCAATGTTTCCTTGCGAGATTAGCGACCCGTCGACCTTACAAGAATATCCGGACGCTTCCAACTGCCGCCACCGATCTTGCAGACAATAGTCGGATACTCTCCTGAAGCTGTAATGATCTCTGCCCCCTTATCCCTCAGCAGCAGCGTATCCTCTGACTTGACTCCAGTTATCGATGGATTCCATGCATATACCCCGTTAGCTTCGATCCTCCGGGATACACCGGGAAGAGCCAGTTGTTCACGCGTCGCGTAACCGGCAAATCCCCCTTGATGATGTTTGTAAATCTCATCCGCGTAACCAGCATCTCGGTAAAATAATTGAAGCATGACAAACATTTCATCCAAGCTTCTGCCCGGTCTCGTGGCATCCATCATGCGGGCGTCGATCTCGGCAACCGCTGCATGTTTCCGTACAATCTCGTCGGGCGGCCTGCCGAAATGAACAAGTCTCGTCACGGAAACGATCTTTCCATACTTACGGGCACACAAGACCAGCATTGCGTAGGCTTCCACCCGCTTCCCTGTAGGAAGCGGATGCCTAACACTCAGAATCCGTTCGTCGACCGCTACTAGAGCAACGATCGGCTCGATCTCCCGATCCCAACAGTGCCGTGCTAATAGCCCCGCTATTTCCTGTTCGGATTGCCCCCGAGCGATAGTCTTCGCACACGATTCGATGGCTTCTGCCGCCATTCTCCCCAACAGCCGCCACTCTCCGTGCTCCGAGTCCAGCACCTTCGTACGAAGAAGCACCAACTCTCCTTCTACTTCCGCAGAGGTATCCGTCACAAGCGCAGAGCATCCAGGAGTCAGATCTCGGATCAGGTCGTCCCGGCGTGCCGGCTCATACCATGGCCATTGAAACCTCTCCAGCGAGGATCGGTATTCCTCGGACCGCAGTTCCTCGCTCAGCAGACGCTCCGATTCCATGTTGCTGGATAATAGCGAACATTGATCTACAGTAACTACGATTATGCAGCAGGCGGACTCCACCGCCATATTAATATGACTTCGCATCCGGGTCAGCCAGCTTACATTTTTCTGTTGCGTCAGAATGACCGCTTCCCAGCCCTGCTTGTTCATCACATTCCGTAGCGCCGACAATTTCCGAGCTAGTATGCCGTCCCTCATCTATTTCACGCTTCCTGAAGTCAAACCTTGCAGGAAATACTTCTGAACGAACATAAATACAAGCAATAGCGGAACGCTGGCTAATATGGATAATGCCATGAGCTGATTCCATTGCGTCGTGTATTCTCCGATAAAAGTTCCAATCCCTAAGGTTAACGGACGGGCTGCAACGTCTTGTGTCAGAACGGTGGCGAATAAATATTCGTTCCAAGCCAGGATGAAGGTATACACGCCAGTCGCGATTAGTCCGGGCAAGCTTGGAGGAATGATAATCTGAAAGAAAGTGCGAAGCGGTCCGCAGCCATCCACGGTAGCAGCCTCGTCTAGTTCTCTTGGGATGCTATTGGCAAAATCGCGCATCATTAGAATCGAGAATGGAAGAGCGAAAGAAGTATAAGCAAGAATCAATGCCGTATAGGTGTTGTAGAGCCCCATTCCCGAGATGATCAGGAAATAGGGAATGGACAACAGAACCATCGGGAACATCTGCGTAAGCAAAATGTACAGAATAACGAATCGCTTTCCTTTGAACTGGAAACGAGACAACCCGTAGCCCGAAAGCGCTGCAAAAAGAATACAGAGTACCGTCACGCAGCCGGCAATGACATAACTGTTCACAAACAGCTTAAGAATATCGGGGCTATTGAATATCGCTCGGTACGCATTCAGATTGGGATTATCCGGGATCAACTGTAACGGTACGGAGAAAACGGCATTGTTGTCCCTGATCGAGACTAGGAACATCCAGATAATCGGAGCAAAGGTAACGACCGTAACGAGACCGATCAATAGATAGACCAGAAGAGTTTTCTTTTTCTTATTCATTAACTACCGATCCTCCTTGCTCATGACCGATTTCAAATAAAATACGGAGGTCAGAATCATCACGGCAAGCATAAATATCGCCGTCGCGGAGGCGTAGCCAAAATCAAGCGAACGGAAAGCCTTATGATACACGAAAGTAGACAACACCTCCGTTGAATGCATCGGTCCGCCGCCCGTCATCAGATACACCAGATCGAAGGATCGGAAATTCCAGATAATTTCCAGAGTCATGACCGTAAACATAATTCCCTTGATATGCGGCAGAACAATAGAGACGAATCGCCGGAACATGCCTGCACCGTCCACTTCCGCAGCTTCCTTAATATCCTCCGGAACGGTCTGAAACGCTGCAAGGATCATAAGCATAGCGAACGGAAAGCTCCTCCATGCATTCGTAATAATCAAGCCGATCATCGCGAATGTCTCATCGCTCAACCAGGCGATCCCCGTATCTATTGCCCCAATCTTCATCATTAGCCAGTTTACGATCCCGAACGGTGTCAGCATCAATATCCAAATCGAACCGACAACCGAGCTCGAGAACAACCAAGGAAACATCAGAAACGACCGGAATATCCCGCGCACCTTTGTGTTGATATTCTGATTCAGCAGTGAAGCGACCGAGATGCCTAGCACCATAACGAGAAGAACTGTACCGAATGTAAAGATAAGCGTATTGCCCAAGGCGAGCCAGAACATGGAGTCATCAAGAACGGCTATATAGTTAGCTATTCCCGCGAACACCGGCGCCGATGGATTCTCATAGCTAAAGAAGCTCATTTGGATTACCTTAATCAAAGGGTACCCGGTTAGTAATATAAGCAGAAGCATGGCCGGAGCAATAAAAGATAGCTTTTGGGCATATCGCAAGTTGGAATGGTTTTTCATCATGAGTACCCCTTTATCAAACCGGAGGGACCGAAAGGTCCCTCGCGGCTATGAGAGCTATTTGTACTTGTCGAACACCTTATTCCATTCTGCAGCCGCATCATTAAGCGCTTGCTCTGCAGTTTTCTTGTCCGTTAGGAAGTTCTGAACTTCCGTTACGAAGATTTTGCGAAGATCATTGGATTGCGGCATTTGCAAATCCGGATTAATCGGATTCCAATCGAATTGATCCGCGAATACTTTCAACAGTTCATCGCTCTGGATATAGGAATCCTTCAACGCCGCTTTGTTATGCGGGAAGTTATTCGTCGATTTGGCCCAGATCAGTTGCGCCTCCGGACCTGCCAGGAAGGATACGAACTCCCAAGCTTCTTCTTTGTGCTTGCTCTTCGCGGTAATCCCGACCGAAGTACCTCCCGCAACCGTACCGCCTTGCTTGCCAACCGGCATCGGAACGATGCCGAAGTCTAGATTCGCATTTGCTTTACGTTGGATACCGATCCCCCATGGCCCTTCATACATGAAGGCCGTGTTCTCCGCGCTGAAGTTTGATCTCTTCTCCTTCTCTCCCGCAGACAACTCGCCCGGCGTCGCCACTTTGTGAGTCTTAATCAGGCTCTTGAAGTGTTCCAGTCCCGCTACTCCCTCTGCGGTATTGAATGCAGGTCGGCCATTATCGAGAATTTTTCCTCCGGCTTGCAAGATATAAGGCCACACCTCATACGTAATCGTCGACGGCGGCTCTGATCCGATATTGCCTGTCATCGCGAAAATGTTCTTGCTTGGATCGGACAGCTTGATGCTAGCGTCAATATATTCCTCCCATGTTGTAGGAGGTTGGATATTCTTTTCTTCGAGTTTTTTCTTGTTGTAGAAGAGCGCCATATTGCCCGTAAAGAATCCGATCGAGTAATGCTTGCCCTTCCAATCCGCCCAGAGCGGTCCTTTCGTGTTTTCCTTGAAGTCCTCCGGCATTTTGTCGTAATACTCGTCCAGAGGCTCCGTAACCCCCGTTATCGCAAACTCCGTAACCCAAGGCGATGAGATTGCGATGACATCCGGCGTATTCCCCGACGAATTCAACGTCACGATCTTGTCATGAACCTGAGCGAACGGAAGATCCTGCACGTCGATCTTGATATTCGGATGCTTCGCTTCGAAAGCGGCTACCAGTTCATTAAGAGGTTCTTCTCCCGCCTCCGTCTTCCACCATTGAAGCCATGTGACGACGGTCTTTTCCCCTTCGGCTTTTCCTTCGGACTTTTGATTATTTTCCTTATTAGTCGTTGCCGGAGCTCCGCATGCCGCCGCTAAACAAATGATCAATCCCATCGCAATAAACATCTTCCAATTTAATGAACGCATCTTAACTACCCCTCTCGTAATTAATGCTAGAGTTCAAATTTTACATTTGGAAAATTGCCGTCCGCCAAAGGCAGTACATAATCTAGGAAGGCCTGCGTCGGCATATGCATTCGAGCATCCCAGTAATGATCGGGAAATGACTTCTCTTGTCCGGCAATCCCTTGTAGATCGACCCATCTGATCTCGCATTTGTAGGGAGACTGGCTAACCCGGTGCAAGCCCACCATGCCGCCCGAGAAGCCTTGCAGTGCATAACTAACCGCAGCCTGTCCCAATTCGCGCGCTTCCTCGAAGTCCACTCTGGACGTATAACCCGGAGCGATTCGGTACAAGGCATACGGTGCCGTTACTCTGGTCGGAATACCCAGTTCGGCCGTTATATATTGGGATACTTGATAACCGACACCGGCATTATTGCCGCGTACGGGATCCTCCGGCAGAAGGGGATTCTTCTCCAGCCTGTCTACCCGGAAGTGATCGGGGACAATCATCATGACGCTGCCGCCACGACTGTAAGCCCTTTCACAATCGGCTAAAATAGTATCCATTTCATACGTCCGATCCGGCAGATAGACAAGATTCGGATAATCCAGCTCATGCTGTTTGAACAACGCGCTAGCCGCTGGCAGCCATCCCTTGTTGCCTCCCAACGCTTCAATGATCTCGATCTTGCTGGTCGTACGCAGAGAAACCATGTCCACGGCGAACAGCTTAACCATGTGCGAAATAAACTTGGCAGCGCTTCCATAACCCGGCGTATGATCGGTACCTATAAGATCGTTATCAATCGTCTTCGGAATATGGACAAAAGAGATATCGCTTCCCTTACTGCGGGCGTAACGATGCAAAGCCTCTACGGTTCTAGAAGATCCATTTCCCCCGATATAGCAAAATACGCCGATATCCCATTCTTCCAATCTAGCTAGCAGATCCCCATACTCTTCTTCTTTCAACGGGTGACGGGAAGTCCCGAGGATCGCCCCCGGCTGGTCGGCTATACGCCTGACTTCCTCCAGCCGATCTCCAAGCGAAATCAGGTTCCGGTTAAAGATGCCCTCCAGTCCGTTCTTCATTCCGAACACTTGATCCACGGCATCTTGCCGAACCGCTTCCTCTACTGCGCCGTATAGCGACATGTTAATGACCGGTGTCGGCCCTCCCGACTGCCCGATGAGGACATTGCGTTTTCTGGACATGCAGTTACTCCCCCTCGGCCACCCATAACCGGCACTTCTTCTCTAGCTGCTCTCTAACTTCTGGGCTAATCTTGTTGTCAGTGATAATATGATGCTCCTTCATGATAGGAGTAATGCTAATTGAGCTTACCGCATTGATTTTACTCGAATCAACCAACCAGTACACTTCTTTCCCGGACTGCATCAAAAGTCGCTTGATATCCGACTCCAGAAAGTCATTGCCCGTAAAACCTTCCGTAATCGAAGCCGCGGTGACGCCGATAAATACTTTGTCCGCATGGATCTGCTTCAACATCTGATTAAGAATAGGATTCATTAGCGTCGTCGTCCTTGAACGAAACACGCCTCCTGTAATGATCGTCGTTACTCCTTCACGACCCTCCAGTTCCTCGGCAATGTTGATCGTCGTTACGACCGCAGTAACTCCTCTTTTTCCGTGGAGATGCTTTGTCAGCTCCAGAGCGGTAGATCCTGCGTCGATCAGGATGGTCTCATCATTATGGACAAGAGAGGCCGCAAGCTTACCGATGGCCTTCTTCTCTTGCTGATGGACGGCAGCCTGGTTGTAGAATCTGCGATTCAGAAAACTGTTGTCCGATTCCGGTTGTTCCTCGATCAGCTTGGCGCCTCCTCGAACCCGGACAAGAAGATTCTCGTTCTCAAGCGCTTCTAGATCCCTTCGTACCGTCATCTCCGAAACCTGCAATTGCGCGGACATCTCCGCAATGCTTATGTCGCTGTTATCTTTCAGAATCTCCAGTATGCTCTCATGTCTCTTGGTCAAGAACATCTCTCGTTCCCCCGCATTGTTCATGATAATAAATTTGATAATCCATGATAATTTATGTTCATTTTCGATTATAGTAACATTTTCAAACATTGTAAACCCCATTGTCGAACATAAATTAACTTCTTAATATTGACAATTGTGATATTGCAAGCTTATATTGATACTATTCATGATAATATTTGATAATTTATGTTCGATTTATGTTCAATCTTGGTGCTTATTGTTACTCTAGGAGGAACAGCAGATGGATCTAGTCCCGATGACCAACCTTTTGAAGGAAGCCAAACGTAACAAATATGCCGTAGGACAATTTAATCTGCTTAATATGGAGGTCGTTCAAGCGATTGCGGAGACGGCCGACGAGGAGCAATCCCCCGTTATTTTTGGCGTTGGAGAAATGACCATTCGTTATATGGGGCTTGATTATGTAGTGGCCAATGCAAAGGCAGCCGCGGCAAGAGCCCGTGTACCCATCGCCCTGCATTTGGATCATGGAAGCAGTTTTGATATCGTAATGAAATGTATCCGCGCCGGCTTCTCCTCCGTCATGTTCGACGGCTCGCATCATCCCTATGAAGAAAACGTTCGTCTTACGCGCCAGGTGGTCGAAGCCGCGCATGCCGTTGGGATTAGCGTCGAGGGTGAGCTTGGTACGATAGGCGGGATCGAGGAGGATCTGGATGTCAATGACGCAGATATCCGTCTGCCTGGTGCCGATGAAGCCATCCGTTTCTGGCGGGAGACGGGGGTCGATGCCCTAGCAGTCGCAGTTGGAACCGCACATGGAATGTATAAGAAGGAGCCCCATATCCACTGCGACACGATTAGGGAAATCGTGACCGTCAGCGATGCGCCTTTCGTTCTTCATGGCGGCTCCGGCGTACCGGACGGCATGATCAAGGAAGCAATCGAAGCGGGCGTAAGCAAGATCAATGTCAACACCGAGAGTCAGGTATCCTTTACCCAGGAAGTACGGCGCATCCTGCGGGAACAAGAGGAGCTGTTCGACGCGAAAACCTACCTGGGATCCGCAAAAGCCGCGATGAAGGAAGTCGTGCGCAGCAAAATTCGCTTGTTCGGAAGCAACGGCAGAATTGGCCGTTAACGGCTTCGCCGTCTTGGAGACGAGATAGTCGTAGTCCCGTCATATAGCCAACTGAAGAAAGCTATGCAGTCAGCGTGCATCGATACTCAAATCGGTGCGCGCTATTTGGATTCAAGCAATCGACATGCGCGGCACGCCTCAATAAGGCCAGGCTCTTAACTATGTGCAAAAAAAACGGAACCCAAGACAACATCTTGGATTCCGTTTCTTCATTGGATACTTTCCCATTCGGCTAAAGTAAGCTTGTCTATAATATCGTAACCTTTACCCTGCCCCTTCGGTCGGACAATAACGGTACCAAAGTCGGAAATCTCGCCTAAACCGATTCCTTGAGGAAAACTGTGAGCGACAACAACCTGATTTTGCCCCGGTGGCGGGACTTTTTCCAGCTTATCGTTCAATTTGACTAATATCCGTTCTTTCTCGGCTTGCGTGATATCGCCGCTTAGTCGATAAGCATCGATCCAATCAGGATCGACTTGAACGTTGTCCGCACCGAATGCCAACGCTGCCGAGTCTCTTGTTCGACATAAAGGACTCGCTTGCACCGGAATTTGCACGGGAATACGTAAGCTCCTGAGCAAATTTCCGAAAAGCTCCGCCTGCTTCTTTCCTTCCTCGGAAAGATTTTTTTGGGTTTTGCAATCGTCGAAGATCACGTTCGGCTGATCCGCCCCCACTGTTGCTTCTCCGTGCCTAACATACAAAATATAACCGCCTTGGCGTAGCATATTTAGTAACGAAGGGCTAGCCGGCCCGGGAGTCGCCACGTTTCCTGATGCTCCAACCGCATGCATCGGAATAAGCAGGATAATCGCTATCGCCAGTACGTTAAAGAGCTTTTTCATTTGCGCATATCCTCTCCGACAAAAATAGCTTTCATGCCCCTTGCTTGGATAGACCGCCGCGCCTAACAAAAGCAAAACATTGTATAAAGACACAAGTCGATCCCATTATTCTGCCACCAATTGAGAAAGTTATGCTTCATATTCTTGTCGATGACAAGAATATGCATTGGAAAGTATGTATGGTGGAGACGAAATCAGATGCCGTGCTCGTTCACTTCGTTCCCTGCGCGCGGTACGGAACGGGGCGACTCTCGCTCTCGGCACCACCATAACAAAAAACTCTGACCTCGTGCGGTCTTGTGCTCCCCAATCGAATCCGACTATTTCATGTCGGATCCTCGTGTCGCGATTCTATGGCGGCCCCTAAGGCGGCCCCTAAGGGGAGTATCCCATTCTTGATTAAAGTTGCTGACGATGACAACCATAGAGGTAGAATCAGATGCCGTGCTCGTCCACTTTGTTCCCTGTGCGCGGTACGGAACGGGGCGACTCTCGCCCCTCAGAACCACCATAACAAAAAAACTCTGACCTCGTGCGGTCTTGTGCTCCCCAATTGAATTCGACTATTTCATGTCGGATCCTCGTGTCGCGATTTTATGGCGGCGCCTTAAGGGGAGTATCCAATTCTTCATTGAAATGGCTGGCGAAGTCGACTCGACGATGACGATCTTAGAGGTAGAATTGAATTGCGTGCTCGGTCTGCCTTGCAGACCTGCGCGCGATCGAACCCCAATGTCCTCCTTCGGAACGGGGCGACTCTCGCCCCTCGGCACCACCATAACAAAAAAACTCTGACCTCGTGCGGTCAGAGTTCTTATGGTGGAGCCGAGGGGAGTCGAACCCCTGTCCGAAGGCAACGCCACATGTGCTTCTACGGGTGTAGTGACAGTTTTGATGTCACCCTAGAGACTCCCCGTCACCGGATTCCCTTCGGGTCAGCCTGATTGTCTTCTTCCGCTAGCCCCAGGCGGAGACTAGACAGCGTATCCCACTAGAGTTGGCCCCTATCCCGCCACATGGGCGATGGAGGGTAGAAGCTTAACAGTCAGTTTCTTAGGCTGCTGCTAAAGTTGGTTGTTGTTTGCCGTTTAATAGGCTTTCCGCGTTAGTGAAGCAGACGCAGCCCTACTACCCGCTACCCACGCTCGTTCTACCCCCGTCGAATCCATAAACGGCCCCGAATGCTGGTCGTCCGCCGCCGAAGCGGCCGGAATGCCAGGAAAGGAAGTACAAGCTTGCTTAGCTTACTGTTTTATTATAACACGTTCGGATTACCTAATGCGAAAATGTTATTGCCATTCGTGCCACATCTCGCCTGAAAAAGACGGTTTTACTTGTATACCTTCTGCTTCTCGCGGAGAATGCGTTGGATGTCCCGTTGGGAATCCCGCTTGGCGTCGGCTTCGCGCTTGTCGAACTGCTTCTTCCCTTTACCGATGCCGATCAAGCATTTGGCATAGCCGTTCTTGATGTAGACGCGAAGTGGAACCAAAGTGTATCCGTCCCGCTTAACGGAGCCGAGCATCTTGTGGATTTGAGCCTTATGCAACAAAAGCTTGCGAGCCCGGGTCGGATCGACCGGATTGTGGCGGTTGCCTTGCTCGAATGGGCTAATGTGCATGTTGTGAAGAAACATCTCGCCGTTGCGGATCGTCGCGAAAGCATCGCCTAACGTCGCGCGGCCGGTGCGAAGAGACTTAATCTCCGTGCCTGTCAGAACCATACCGGCTTCAATGGCTTCCTCGATGAAGTAATCATGGGACGCCTTCTTATTCTGCGCTAACGGCTTGTCGAATTGGTCTTTCTTGCCCACTTTCCTTCACCTCCTATTGTCCCCAATTTGCCGGACCTTTATTATAGCACGCAGACCGGCGCCCCTTCAATGCCGCCATACGGGTTCCTTTCGTCGGGCGAATCGACGCGAAAAAAAGAAGCCTTCGGCAGCCACGATATTCGTGAACGCGAAGGCTTCTTCCTTATTGCGAACGTCCGTTGCGGATCGTTATTCAAAAGTCACAAGATTCAGCAAGCGCTGCAGCGCGACGACCGCCTCCGCTCTCGTTACCGTTCGCCCAGGCGCAAGTTGCCCGTCGGTTTGGCCCGCGAGAATGCCATTTGCCACCATTACCGCAAATGCGTCCCTGGCCCAACCGGCTACCGAATTCGCGTCTGGGTAGGCTTCAAACGCTTCCGATTGGCCGCCATGGCCTTCGCCAAGATAGCCCAGCGCATGGACGAGCATCACAGCCATTTCCGCACGGGAAAGCGTTTGATTCGGGCGGAATGTGCCGTCGGCATATCCTTTTACCAGCCCGGCTTGGACTGCGGCCGCCACCGAAGAAGCATACCATTCGCCGCCTTTTACGTCTTTGAACGCAGGCCCTGCCGGTTCTTGGCCTTCCGATACGCCAAGCGCGCGCACGAGCATTGCCGCAAACTGTCCGCGGGTTACTTTCCCTTCGGGCGAGAACTTCCCGGAGGCAATGCCGCTGACAATTTGTTTAGAAGCCATTTCCTCGACCGCCTGACGGGACCAATGCGTCTTCACGTCCTCGAACGCCGGATGCGAAGTCACCGCCGCGTACACGCTGTTGCCCTTCCGTTTGAATACGATCACGTTGCGATCGGTCTCTTTCATTAGACGGGAGAGAACAGGCCGCCATTTCCCGGCTGTTTCGTCGAACCATACTACGGTTGTGCGGTTTGCCTCCGCCGAATGTTCGATATAGATCGCTCTGGTCAAGAATCGATCGAACGAATCCAGCTTCATGGAACGATTCTGCCCGTCGGTCAAAGCGATGCCGAATTCGAATGGCGAAGATATCGCCGTAAGTCCGTCCCGTTTCAATTCGGTTAAAATTCGATCGCTCTTATCGCCGGTCAGCTTTCCGAAGCTTGCCGTTACATATCCTTGGCCGCCGCCGGCATAATCCTGCAAGGAATCCGCCAAGTCCCGAAGCGGCAGATCCAGCCAGCCTTCCGCCGAACGAATGCGCAGCTCGGCTTGTTCGCGCGTACCCAGCAGCTTCTTCAGCAACGCGGATTCCAATCGGATGTCCCCGCCGGATGCAGAAGACGGTAGGCTCAGCTCATACTTCCCGGCAGCCTTCTCGATGATGTCGACTTCAACCGTTCGTCCGTCCGACAGCGTGATCTTGGCGACTGTCGAAGGATTGGCCGGCACAATCGGTCCCTGCTGCGGCATCGGGCCGGGTTCCGAATTCGACGTGCTAGACCGAACTTGAACGGGAACGACGACGCTGACCCCCGTTCCGTATACCGCATCCGTGACGGTCGCCGTTACTTTCGCGAAGCCCGAACCGACAGGCGATAGAACAAGTCGGCCGCCGGCTGCCTGAGCAACGACTACGCCCGGATTGCTTGAGCTGGCGCCGTCGATTCGCAGCGAATGCCCGGCGTAAGCCGATGTTGCCAATTGATCCGCAGTGATGGATACCGTCGAGTTCCCGGATTGCAAATTCATAGTGGGTATCGTCTTAGCCACGGGAGGCAGTTTTTCCCCGGCATGCACCGTCACCGGAATATACATTTCGACGAATGATCCGTAACCCTCATCCTCGATCCTAACCATGACACGCGTGCTGCCAGGTGCGACCGGAGACAAGACCAATTGACCGTTTACGATCCGCACTTGCGCGATAGCGGCATTATCCGATAACGCGGAATCGATCGTAAGCGATCCTCCCGGGTAAGCCGGGGTCGCCAGATCGTAAGCAGCAAGCGCGGTACCGTCACCGCCTTCATTCATATGAATAACGGAGACCGTCTTAGGAATCGGAGATAAAGGCGAGGCTACCGTCACCGGCAGCAGGATATTCGCGCTGGTGCCGTATACCGATTCCGTTACCGTAACCGTAACGTCCGTCGCACCCGCCGCGATAGGCGTAAGCTGCAATTGTCCTTCTACGATCCGCGCGGCAACGATGCCGGCGGGGTTGAGCGCAACGCTCGCAATCGTCGGTTCCGGCAGTCCGTCAACGGTAGCCAGCCCGCTTGCGGGGAGCGTTGCCCCCTGACCGCCTATCAATAGATGCTGCGGCGGAGCCAGTTGCTCGTACACAACCAATGGCAGCGTTATCGGCGCCGAGCGAACGCCATAGGCATCTATGACTTCCGCTTGAAGGACGTAGGCTCCGCTCTTCGCGGGAACGCCTTGAATGACTCCGTTCGGGTCCACGGATAATCCCGGCGGGAGCTCGCCCTCGATATTCCATACTGCGCCGTCCTGGCTCCCCAGGAAGGTTAGCCTGGTTTGATACGGCTTGCCGGCATATCCGGTCGGAAGCGTATTTGTGTCGATCGTCGGCATGCCATAAACGGCAAGTTCGAACGATTGGCTCACGGGCTCCACGCTGCCTGCCCCGTTCAATTTCAATCGGAAAGCATACGTGCCGGGGGCGGTCGGAGTTCCGGAGATGATGCCGTCCGAATGGAGCGTCAGCCCCGGAGGCAGTTGCCCTTCCGTAAGTGTCCACGCATAAGGGAGAGCGCCCCCTGTTGCCGTTAACGCGAACTCATACGGTCCCATTCCGGCACCCGGCAATTTCTCCGGGCTCGTAATGGCGAGTTCGCCCGAGAGAATTCGAATCTGCCTTTGCACGGCAGACGAAGTTCCGGCCAGAACGGCTTTCAACGTCGTCTGCTGACCGCCGGACGGCCGGTCAGGCAATACGACCCGGACTTCATAGCGCCCGTTGGCATCCGTCGTCGCCGAAGCCGGGACGGAGCCTTGCGTTAAGCTAAGCTCAACGGTCGCGTCCGCAATAGGCGCGATGCCCTCATAGACATATCCGTAAGCCGTCAGCGTATCGCCGGGAAGGCCTCCCGATTCGTCTAGCTCAAGCGTAATTCTCCGAATAGAAGACTCTCCGACATAGGAGAACTTTGCCCCTTCCGCCGGATCGCTGATCCCTAATGCGTTCTGTACCCGGACATCGACGGTGCCGATTCCCGGCGGCGTAACCGCCCGGAGCAAACGGCTGTCCACGTACTCGGTCGACGCGGCAGGTTCACCGCCGAACAGAACGACGGAGTCCGTCGTGAACCGATCGCCTGTCACCAAGATAACCGTGCCTCCGACAGCGGGTCCCGTACCGACGTCGATTCCTTCCAAAGACGGCGGAGGTTCAATCGGGGATCCGACCGCGAATAGGATACCGCCGGTCAAGTCGGCGATCGTCGCGGCGTCCAATGCAACCGTCGTCACGCCAAGCGCCGCATCGAACGTCTGATCCGGGAGCAAGCTCCAAGACTCGCTTGCCGCGTTCCAACGATATAGGTGATGAGCCGATGACGAGACGTTTCCTACCGTAAATTGAACGTTCGAGAAGGTGCCGTCATTGCCGATCTTAAAATATTTATTCGCCGTACGGAAAGTTCCGCTCGTCTCGCCCCCCGGATTCCGCTGGAAGATGGCAACTTCCACCGTGCCGAGACCGGTCGTCCTTGCGGTTACGTCGCCGGATACGACTTCCAAGACGCCATTCTCGTTCGTGCTCGTTCCGCGACTAACGAATACGGATTGTGCCGACAGAACGGAGAAGCGCAACGCGGATTGCGCAGTCGCTCCGAAGCTGTCCTTCACCTGAATCGCGACGTCGTAATCGCCGGATTCGATCGGCACCCCGTCGATATTGCCGTTCTTCGCGTTAAGCTGCATTCCTTTCGGCAGAACGCCGGATACGACTGACCACCCATAGCTTCCGCTGCCGCCTTCCGCCTGCAATTGGATGTTGGCATAGTCGCCGACTTTCATGCCGCTGCCTTCATGGATCGACGGCGCGAGCATGACAAGGTTCGGCGGAAGCACCTTTAGCTCAAGCACCGCCGAAGTCGATTGAACCGGAAGCGATTCATCCGTCGCCCTCACGGTAAAGGCATGCGTTCCGAAGCTGCCCGGATCCGGCGTGCCCGTTAATTGTCCTCCGCCGCCAAGCGTTAACCCGGGAGGAAGCTCTCCGTCGATAACGCTCCAATGATAGTTCCCGTTTCCTCCGCTCGCTTCCAATGTCCCCTGATACGCAACGCCCGTCTGTCCATCGGCCAGACTATTCGTCGTAATCGTCAACGGGTCGTGTTGCAGCACATGGAGCGAGATTTCGCCCAGCGGGAAGCTGGCGGACGAGGGATCCGACGCTTTACGTGCCGATACCGCCAACAGCAGCGTCCCCGCCGTCGTGTCCGTTATCGTGAACGCCGCCTTGCCGTCCGGTCCGGTCGTGCCGGAGCCCGTACTCGTCTCCGTAACCTTCGCCGTTGCGGAATGAACCGGGGCTACGGAAATCTCGTATCCCGGAAGGGGCACGCCGTTCTCGTTCTTGACGATCGCTTCGAGCGCAGCGGGTGTCGTCCCGTCGCCGAGGATCTCCGTCAAGGATAACGACAAGGAGGATCGATCGGCGTCAGGCACCGGCTCGGCGAGAACGACCGTCGTCCCGCCAAGCGTCTCGCCCGTCGAGCTGTCGTCAATCCTCAGGACGAGCGTCTCGGCTTGCGTTCCTATATAGTTGAAGGTAACGATGCCCGACCCGTTTGAAACCGCCGTCCGCGCAGGCAAGACGCCCGACACGCTGCCCGTACCCGCCAGCATCACCGAACGTCCCGGCATCGGATTCCCGCTGCCGTCCGTCACTTGGAACCTCAGCTCCGTGCTCGCTATGCCGTCTGCCGGCAGAACCGCCGGATTGGCCACCAAGCCGCTTAAGCTCAAGCTATATTGATTGTCGGCGCCCGCGAATTCTTTGGCGAACGCCATCAGCGTTCCTCGCGAAGCATCGTATGCCAGCATAACCGGATAAGCATACGATCCCGATAAGGCCGGATCGCGGAACGACGGCTGGTCGACGGCTTCAATACGGGTCCAGGAGGACAGAATGCCGTCCCCGTTGCCGGTGCCTCCCAACGTACCAAGGCCCCACAGATCGTGTTTCATCGCGCCGATTCCATAGCTGCCGGCTTGTTTCTCGTAGCCGCCGTACAGGACAAGCTGACGCGATGCCCGATGATAAGCCGCGCCCGATAAGTACAAGTCCTGCGGACCGACTCCCGCCTGATAGACTTGGTTGGTCTTATCGGTCCAGTCGGTTCCGTTCCATTCATACACCTCGGTATTCCCGTTCGTCAGATGGCGCGCGATCAGCACCGGTTTGCCGATCCCTTCGTGGAAGGCCAGAATCGGGTCAAGGGTCATCGGAGGCTGGGTAGCGGTCGTTCTTTGCCCCCATGACGTTCCCGACAGCACCCAAGTATCTCCGAATGCGGGAAGCATTTGCTCGTTGCCGCCATATAAGATCAGATTGCCGTCCCGATCCTGCGCGAGAGCCGCGTTTAGGCGCGGCGGAGGCGCTTCCGTGCCGGAAATCGTGCGTACCGGTTTACCGCCTACCAGTTCCACTTTCCAAAAGACGCCGTCGCTGATTTTCGTCCATGCTCCGTCTTTCCAAAGCCACGTATCCCCGAA
This sequence comes from Cohnella cholangitidis, assembly GCF_014107495.1. Taxonomy (GTDB): domain Bacteria; phylum Bacillota; class Bacilli; order Paenibacillales; family Paenibacillaceae; genus Cohnella; species Cohnella cholangitidis. The sequence continues at coordinate 3,576,966 of NZ_CP041969.1, read as the reverse complement.
TACGTTATAGCTGACGGAACCCGACCAATTATTCGCTGAGCCCCCGAACAGAACGATGCCGCCAAGCTTCGGCGAATAAGCCATTGACGCGTAGTCCCTGGCTTTCGGGGCGGTCGATAATCCCGTCGCTTCCTGCCAACCGCCGTTCGCGTACAGCATCGTTTTTCCTTGGCTGGTAAACCGCATCGTCTCTCCCGTCGCCGGGTTGTAAGCTATTCCGTTGCCGTTGCCGGGATCGTCGGCGATCGTTCCTTCCGCCTTCCATCGATAGTTCCCTTTCGCGCTCGGTGGAGCGATAACGGCGGTTACTTCAACCGTTTCTTCCAGACTGCCCAACGGCCTTTCGTCGCCGCGCTTGTCGAATCGACCACGCGGAAAGTCATCGGGTAGGTCCCGACCGTCGTCGGCGTGCCCGACAGGACTCCGGTTGAAGCATGAAGCGCAAGTCCCGGCGGGAGCTGTCCCGATTTGAGCGCCCAAGAGAACGGAGCCGTACCGCCCTTGACCCCTAATTGATAACTATAAGGCTGGTTGACGAACTGCCCGATCTGAATGCGGCTCGTTGCCGTCTGCATGATCGGGATCTTGAACGTAAAATCCTTGGAATAGTTCTCGGCGTCCGTCATGCGGAGCACGATTTCTTCATTCTCGTTCGGCGCAAGAGGCGTGCCTTCGATAACGCCCGCTATCGGATCCAGCGCCAATCCCTTCGGCAGCTTCCCGGATACGATGGCCAGCTTGTAACTGCCATACCCGTTCGCTGCTTGCTGCTCCGCCGTGAACGGGTACCCTCCGGCCGGCTTTAATTCGGCGCGGTAAGGTTGCCCGACCTTGCCCCCGGGCAAGTAAGGCTCCGTCGTCATCTCGGGCGCGGCCGTAAAAGTAACCGCGGGCGGCGTCCCTGCCGCACCGAGCGTGAAATGCGTGTAGATCGATATGGGCGGATAAGGAAACGCGGGAATCGGTATCATCCCCGCGGATCCCCCGACCTTGATCTGCAGTTGCGCGTAATTCACCGACGGGGCATATTGTACCTCCGGAAATTGGATCGTGCCGGACGTTGCCGTAGGCGTGATATCCCAGGTCGAAGATTTGACCACGTGCCTGTCCGCCGTATAATTGAAACGATCCTTAACGACCGCCCCCGCCGCGCTCGGTCGGGTCGAATCCATAATAAACGGATCGTTTCCGTGAAGCATATAATCCAGCAAAAACGAAATTTTAAATTTAAGCGGCGTTTTCGGGATCGGGATCGGAATCGTGATGTTCGTCGTGCGGTCCATCCAGAAATAGCTGCCGTCAAAAGGCGCGGCCTTATTCGTCGAGTTGCCGAACCCGAAATTAAGGACCGGGATGCCCAAGTTATATTGCTTACCTAATGCTTGGAGAATGAAATGGACGTAAAATCCGACGCCGTAAGTCGAGTACATCGTATGCTCGTTCGCGCCGACTCCCTTGGGCGTCATCTGGACGGTAAACTTGGACGTCTGTCCGACTTCCAGCTTCGGAAGCTTGAAGTTCGCATCGACCGGCCAGTCCCATGCCGCTCCCATCCCCGCGTTGAATTCGAACCATACGCCGATTTTCACCAGGTCACCCAGATCGACGATATCGATAATCGGCCAATTCCAATGAATGCCGGGAAACCCCGACTGTCCTTTCAGCCGATATTCGACACTATTGGTCGTCGTGGCGGACGCGGCGGCCATCGCTTTCATTTGAGGCTGAAGCTTTTCGACCGAAGTCGGCGATACAACGCCGAAGTCCGCTTCGTCGCCCGTACCGGTGAACTCAGGAGCGCTCTCCGCGCCCAAAGGAGACGGTTCCGTTGCCTCCGTCATCGCGTCCGGGAGCACCGGGTTCTCAATCGGCGCAGCCTTGGACATGTCGCTGACAAAGTCCGCGATCAGCTTGCCGCCCGCGAGTTGCCCCGCGACAAGCAAACCGCTGCCGACCTGTATCGGGGATCCGCCCGAAACCGTCTGATATACGGTTTGCGATGTCAACCGCACGGTAACGTAATCCGCCAGCCCCGAGGGAAGCTCCGAAGCTTCCATTTCCTCGTCCGTCCCTTGATCGGGGCGTATCGCTTCCTGCTTCAGCACGAGCTCCGTGCCGCTAATCGACACGACCTCGCCGATCACGGCCTGCCCTAGGCTGGATCCGTTCGAGCTTGAAGCCGGCGGCACGGAAGCCGATTCGGCGGCGTTTACCTTCGGCGTGCCTGCGAAAAGCTGAAAGACCATAAAGAATGCAAGCATAATGGCGGTAAAAGGTTTAAGTTTGCGAAGCCTGCTCATAGAATGCAAATTCTCCTCCTATCGTCTAGTAAACTATTAACCTTATGAAATATTACTAGGCGCCGCTCACAAAATTCTCCCAAGCGGAAAAAAGGCAAAAAAAAAGAGAGACCCAAGGTCTCTCTGAACTGTCTTTATTTATTTGCTTCAAGAAAGCTCCGCGAACTTCCTTATTTCCCCTGCGACTCCACGATACTCTTATCGATGAGAGCCATCCGAATGTATAAGCCGTTAACCGCTTGACGGAAGTAGGCGGCGCGAGGATCGGAATCGACTTCCTCCGTGATTTCGCCCGCGCGAGGCAGCGGATGAAGCACGATCGAGTCTTTGCTCATCCGGGACATCAGCTCGGCGTCGACGATGTACTGGCCGGAAGCCTTCTCGTATTCCTCGACCGAAGGAAAACGTTCCTTCTGGATCCTTGTCTGATACAGGACGTCGATGGAGCCCGCGACCGAATCCAGATCGTTCGTCTCCGCGTAACGAATGCCTTTCTCGTCCATGTACTTCTTCACGTTCTCCGGAATCCGCACGTTGTCAGGGGAAATGTAGTAAATCATGACGTCTTGATAATTCGCCAAAATATAGCTCAAAGAGTGAACCGTCCGTCCGTATGCGAGATCCCCGACCATCGCGATTTTCAAACCGTCGATCTTGCCGAACTCTTTGCGAATCGTGTAAGCATCCAATAATGCCTGAGTCGGATGCTCGCCCGCTCCGTCTCCCGCGTTGATGACCGGCACGCTCGCTACCTTCGCGGCCCGTTTCGCGGCGCCGATCTCGGTATGGCGCATAACGATAATATCGCTATAGCCGCTGATGATCCGAATCGTGTCCTCCAGCGTCTCCCCCTTGATGGCGGAAGAGAATTGCGCCGCGTTCTCCGTTCCGATGACGTTGCCGCCAAGCCGATGCATCGCCGATTCGAACGACAGGCGCGTCCGCGTGCTCGCCTCGAAGAACAACGTCGTCATGATTCTGCCTTCATGTCTTCTGTCCCCGCCGCGGGCGACAATGCCTTCCATCTCGCGCGCCGCGTCGAACAGCCTTTCCAGCTCGTTTTTCTCGAACTGTTTCGCTCCAAGCACATGATAATACTGCTTCATTTTCCGTTAGCCTCCCGACGTCTCTCCGTACACACTAAGTACTATCCTATAAGATACGGCGAACTTTGTAAAATGGTATTAGCGGTTATTTCGAGCGATCCACGGAGCGGAAAAAGAACCTCCCGGCAATTCCGCCCGGAAGGCTCTTCCATGCTTATTCTTTCGGTTTTTTACGCCGGCTTGGCTTAGGTTCTCCGCTTGGCTTCGGAACGGACGCTTCCGCCTTGGTGAACGGCTTGGAGCGCTTGCCTCCGCCTCCTCCGTTACCGCCGCCATTCCCTCCGCGGCCTTTGCGGGATCCGGTGAACATGCCGCCGTCCGTGCCGTCATCGATCGACTTATAATTGCCGGAACGAGGCAGTCCCCACATGTCCAGCTTGCCGCGTTTGGCGGGAGCGGAACCGGAGCTTCTTGGCGCGCCGTTTCCACCCGATGATCGTCCGCCATCATTGCCCGCTGCGTTCGTTGGCGAAGCCTGAATACCGATCGGTTCGACAGGTTCCCGAGCCTGCAACGCGCCTTTGCCTTCCGGCTTCTTCTTGCGCTTTCCGCCATTTGCGGTGCCTTCGCCGAACTTCCCGCCGCGAGCATCTTTCCGCTCGCCTTTGCCGCCGCCGCTCGATTTGCCGCCGCGTTTGCCGCGGCTCCGTCGCTGCCGCCGCCGACGCCGACGAATCGTCCCGCGGAGTTCAGCTTCTTCCGCTTCCGGTCGAAACCGCCCGGCCCGCGAGCGTCGACGAAGCTCACTCGGCTGCCGCTGCGCGACTTCATGTCGACCATCTCGAAGTCGATCGTATGATCGCTCATATTTACCCGGGCTACGCGAATTTTCACTTCGTCGCCGATTCGGTAAATTTTCGAAGTCCGCTCGCCGATCAACGCCATATGAAGTTCATGGAAATGATAATAGTCGTCGGTCAGATCGCTAAGACGAATAAGTCCTTCTACCGTATTGTCCAATTCGATGAACATTCCGAAGCTCGTCACGCCGCTGATCATGCCTACGAATTCTTCGCCGATCTTGTCGAGCATGAACTCGGCCTTCTTCAGCTTCTCCGTATCCCGCTCCGCGTCGACCGCAACCCGTTCCCGCTCCGAAGACTGCGAAGCGATATCCGGCATGCGCGCGTTCAGCGAATCGAAGCGGTTGTCCGGCAGCAGGCCGCCGTTCTCCAACACTTCGCGCATCACCCGGTGAATGACCAGATCGGGATAACGCCGGATCGGGGACGTAAAGTGCGTATAATATTCCGCGGCAAGCCCGAAATGTCCCAAGCTCTCGGCCTCGTATTTCGCTTGTTTCATCGACCGCAGCATCATCGTGCTAAGTACGGTTTCTTCTTTCGTCCCTTGAATCTCTTCCAATAATGTTTGCAGCGCGCGCGGATGCACCGTGTTTCCTTTGCCCCGCACCGCATAACCGAAGTTGCCCGCGAATTGCATGAACGTCATCAACTTCTCGTTGGACGGCTCCTCGTGAATCCGATAGAGGAACGGAACCTTGAGCCAATGGAAATGCTCCGCCACCGTCTCGTTCGCCGCCAGCATGAACTCCTCGATGATCTGCTCGGCGATGGAACGTTCTCTCTTCACGATTTCAACCGGCTTGCCTTGCGCGTCGACGATAACCTTCGACTCCTGGAATTCGAAGTCGATCGCGCCGCGGCGCATTCTCATCGAACGAAGCCCCATAGCCAGCTCGCGCATCAGCTTAAACGTATCCGCCAGTTCCGAATAACGTTCCGTTACTTCCGGGTCTTCGTCGTTCAATATTTTTCGGACGTTCGTGTAAGTCATACGCTCCGTCGTCCGAATGACGCTCGTGAAAATATCGTGACGAACCCGCTTCATCGTTTCCGGCTCGAACTCCATCTCGCAGCTCATCGTCAGCCGGTCGACCTTCGGGTTCAAGGAACAGATTCCGTTGGACAGCCTATGCGGAAGCATCGGAATAACGCGATCGACCAAATAAACGCTGCACCCTCGATTGTAAGCTTCTTCATCCAACTTGGACTTCTCGCGTACATAGTAGCTTACATCCGCGATATGGACGCCAAGCACGAGATTGCCGTTCGGCAACCGCTCGACGTTAACCGCATCGTCCAGATCCTTGGCATCCTCGCCGTCGATCGTCACGATGACTTTATCGCGCAAGTCGCGGCGTCCTTGTTGGACGATTTCTTCTTCCGTGATCGTATCCGGCGCGGCTTCCGCCTCCGTCATGACATCGCCCGGGAAGCTTTCCGGCAAGCCATGCTTGCGGATAATGCTGAGAATATCGACGCCCGGATCATCCTTATGCCCGAGAATTTCCACGACTTCGCCTTCCGCCGCCGAACGCCCTTCCGGATAGGTCAGGATGTTAACGACGACCTTCTGCCCGGTTACCGCTCCCATAAAGCTTTCGCTGCGGATAAAAATATCCTTATTAATCCGTTTGTCATCCGGCACCACGAAGCCGTAGCTCTCGTGATTCTCGAACACGCCGACGACTTGGGTAACCGCCCGCTTGACGATGCGGACGATCTCGCCTTCCAGCTTGCCGTTCTCGTTCTTCGCCGACACGCGCGCCAGCACGATATCCCCGTTCATCGTCCCTTTCATGTCGTTGGCATGAATGTAGAGATCGGGATGTTCCTTGTCGTCGGGGATCAAGAAGGCAAATCCTTTCGGATGGGATTGAATCCGTCCGCGCAGCAAATTCATCCGTTCCGGCACGCCATAGCGTTCCGTACGGGTCAGCAGAATTTTCCCATCTTGCTCCATCTCGGTCAACATGCGGAGGAATGCTTTGAATTCCGCTGCGTCCTCGATGCCGAAATGTTTCTCCAATTCTTTGTAAGTCAACGGTTTATAGGCGGTTTCCCGCATGAAATCGAGCAACTCCTGCTCGGTGCACATCGGCATCCGTATCACCTCGTCCTATGTATAGTATACACACTTTGCGTCCTCGGCAACCGGATAACCCCTATTCGCCTCATGCGCGATCATACAAAAAAAGGCAGGAAGCTCGCGCTTCCTGCCTCGTCTCATCTCGTTAGTTTTTCACGAAATACGCAACCACCAAAGAAAGGATGAAGAAACCGACAGCCAACCCAATGGTCAGACGCTGCAAGAACAGGTCGATTCCGCGGGCCTTCTGCTTACCGAACAAGTGCTCGGCTCCACCGGAGATTGCACCCGACAAGCCTGCGCTCTTACCCTTCTGAAGCAGTACGACTGCAATAAGTCCCAGCGAGAAAATAACCAAAATTATTTTAAGAACGACGTCCATCGCTTACACCTCCCAGATCCCGTTACAAAAACAGTATTTTTATTTTATCATACCGCCCGGTTAGTTGACAACCTTCCCTTATCCCAGTTAATGATAAATGATATTTATTTTTGAGGCGATCCCGCCTGCCCTTTAGAAAAAGTCCATCAGATGCGTCGTTCTTTGCGGAATCCGGGAAGCCAGCAGCTCCAAGTTTGTTCGAGAGCCGCTAATGCGCCCGACTTCTTCCAGCAGCAACGGGCTCCGATTGCCGGCGAGCATGGCCGTTAACGCTTGGATATCGCATAAAACCGCGCCGCTGGCGGGCTCCCTTGCCGCGGATTCGGATTGGCCGTTCAATCTTTCCAATCGCCCCTGACCTTCCGCGCTCCACGAGAGCCGGAACGCTCCGTTGTTCCATGGCGCGTGCTCATCCGACAAGACGAGCGTGACGGCTTCCCCATCCACCCCATGGGCCCATGGATACAACCCTGCAAAAGCCTCGGCGTCTACGATGCGGGACATAAAATACGGGAGAAGCTCCTGCTTGATTCGAGGCTCGGGCAACAGGAACGGCAACGGGTCATCGGCGGGCGCGATCATCGTCACTTCATTGATCATCGAGTCGTGGTTTCCGACATAGGTCCACAAAGCCCGGCGCGAAACCTCGTTCGCGCTCACCCAATCATGGATCGTCATGATCCTGTCCGCGATCTGATAGAACACGTAACCCTCGGGAACGTTGCTCTCATTGTAATAGACGGCGACCGTACCGTTTTTAGACAATATTTTGTTCTCCCACCAGTCCCGCGTCCGGATTATCGTCCCGCTGTAACGCGAAGCGAATATCGAATAGATGCCGTCGAGCACTTCAATATCGGGTTTAGGCATACGCTTCACTTGTCCCGGCGTCACCGTGCGCGCGGGCAATTTTTTCGTCTCGATCGTATACTTCTTGCGTTCGACAGTCATTTCATAACCGTATTTATGGTAAAAAGGAAAAGAAAACGGGTGCAGCATGCTGATCGTTTGTCCGTTGGTTCTCATCGTTTCCAGACTGCGCACCAGCAATTGGCTTACGCATCCCCGTCTTCTCGCGTCCGGCCAAGTAGCAACTCCGGCTATGCCTCCCATCGCCAGTTTCCGCCCCTGAATCCACGTTTCGAAGGGGATGATACTCAAGGCGGACAACAATTCCCCCTGCTCGTCGAATGCGCCCCAATCCTGCTCCGGACGAAAAAGCCCCCTCCTGGACTCCAACTCCTCGGGCGATAAGCGTAATTGGAACGCGAATTGCGATAACGCCATTCTTTCCTCGTAATCTTCCGCTCGCAGCTGCCTAATCTCAGTGACCATCCGCAATGTCTCCCCTTCCTATTCCTCAGCGAATCTTCTCTCCCTATACTAACAAATTTAGAAGCCCAAACGCATCCCTGTCCGCTTTCAGCACGACCCACCGACAAATTCGCCCACTTAACGACACGCCGTGCCGCTATTTCGCACCTCACCGGCAATTTCACCAACTTAACGGCACGCCGTGCCGCTATTCCGCACCCACCGACAATTTCGCCAACTTAACGGCACGCCGTGCCGCTATTCCGCACCTCACCGGCAATTTCGCCAGCTTAACGGCACGCCGTGCCGCTATTCCGCACCCCACCGACAATTTCGCCAACTTAACGGCACGCCGTGCCGCTATATCGCACCTCACTGGCAATTTCACCAACTTAACGGCACACCGTGCCGCTAAGCCCACCGCATAACCCCTCGCCCCCGGAATAACGGTAGCCAATGCCGTTATCCCCCAGCCCCAGCCCCACCCTAGCCCAGAATAGCAAAGAGCCCGGCCGAATCGCCGGGCTCGAGCTCGCTCTATTTTACATCCAGCCGCGCTGCTTGAACCAAGCATAGTTCAGCTTCGCGCTCTCAAGCGAAGATACGTCGTATCTCTCCTGCTCGATGATGACATATTCGACTCCGGCTTCTTCGCACGCGGACAGAGCGGAATCCCAATCGACGGAACCGCGTCCGATTTCCGTATCGGTGCCATCGTCTTTGAAATCCTTAGCGTGAACAACCGGCAATCTGCCCGCGTATTTGCGCACGTAAGCCGCCGGATCTTGACCCGCCACCTTGACCCAACCGAGATCGAATTCCGCGAACAGCAAGTCCGAAGAAATTCTCTCGAACAGATGATCGATAACGAGCTTGCCTTCAACGGGCTTAAACTCGAACGCGTGGTTGTGGTAACCGAATTGCAATCCCGCCTCCGTAACGCGCTGAGCCGCTTGCTCAAGCGTATCCGCCATCTTGTTCACGTCATCCAACGTCGGATTGTCGCCAAGCGGATAATACGGAACGATAAAACGTTTCAAGCCCAGCTCCAAGCTGTACTCGATTTGTTTCTTCAAATTATCCCAGATCGCGGCGTCGTTCACCGTTAACCCGATATGCGCGGACGGCGCGTTCAATCCGGCATCGGCCAAGGCTTGGCGCACTTCCTTGGCCGAATGGCCATAATAGCCCGCCAACTCTACGTTACGGTAACCGATCTCTCCGATCTCCTTGATCGTAGCCAGGAAATCCTTCTCGCTTCTATCGCGAACGGAATACAATTGAATGCCCACTTGCGGTTTGCTCATCTGAATCCCACCATCCTTATCGTTTGATCGTGCTCATCTACTTCTTATTATAGGCTGATGATTGCGTTCACACGATGGGGGTTTTTGCTGTCTTTGTATGGCATTTTGGAGATTTAACGGCTTGATCGGCAAAAAAGAGCCCCCGCGTCCTTCGACGTAGAGGCTGTAGAGCGAATTATCAGATTAAAGTTAAGGTTGAGCGGGGTGCTGCCGGGCTGCCGCCTGAATCGCTCCATACGCCCAATGCGTTGCAGGAACGTCTTTGTACAGCGGTTCTCCGGCCGTATTCGGCTTAATTCCGATGAGCCTATTGATCATTACAACGGCCTCCGCGCGGCTAAGCGTTTGGCTTGGACGGAAAGTATCGTCCTTAAAGCCGGTCAGAATGCCTGCAGCGCTCGCTTTACGGATCGCCGCCTCCGCCCAATGTCCGGCAGCGACGTCCCGGAAGCCACCCTCGCCGCTCGCGGTTCCGTCACCGAGTATCGTTGCCGCGATGATTGCCATTTCGGCTCTCGTAATAAGCTTGTCCGGGTTAAAGCCGCCATCCGGCGAACCTTTCATAAGCCCCAGCTTCGCCACCTTGTCGATCGCTTCCTTAGCCCACATCTTGTCGGGGATATCCTTGAAGGTTAACGCGGACTTCGTCGCTTCGCCTTGGATGACCTTGGCTAGAATCGCGGCTAGTTCCGCGCGAGTAATACCCGCTCCGGGTTTGAACATTCCTCCCGCATAACCCTTAATATAGGGCAACCCGTAATCGTTAGCCTTCGCGCCGCGGAACTGTTGCCAACCTTCGATCCGAACGACGGCGAACGTACTGAACTTCGTTACATCGAACTCCCACCCGCTAGAAACTTTGCGAGGCAGGATCAATTCTCGGGTTCCATCGCCGTGCTCGACATAAATTCCCGTATTTTGCTCCTGTTGCTCGCTAAGCTTCTCGGTTCCTCCAGGTAGAGTTAGAGTCACTAGGCGATTTTGCAGGTTCGTCTCGATCGATATCGGAGTACCCGCTCCTCTCAAGCTCCCTTGACCGGACGCAGCCCTGACGACCGAATTCGTATCCGCTCGCTCGCCGATCCGGTCTTGCTCGGACTTCTCTCGGATCGGATTAATCTTCAACTTGATGGCTTCCTTTATCCCTCTGAGGGACTTCACGGGGATATGGATGTCAACGCCGTTCATCTTCAAGTTAAAAGCAAGGTTGCTATCTACCAACAGCTGTACGACTTCCAACGGAATCGTCACATTAAATTCGTCGACGATATCCTTGTCGTCCGGAATCTCCAGCCTGAATTTGCCCGATGGTTTCAACCGCTCAACCCACTCGGTTAACTGCTCCTTCTTAAGCTCCAACCGATCAATGGCACGCCCGTTGCCGTTCGTCGTTCGGATCAGCGGAAGCTTGCCGAGGATGACTCCGCCGCTTTCTACCGTTAACTGCACGGTCGATTGCTGAGCGGACGCCCCTCCTCCACCGCCGCCTCCGACGCTAGGGCGAATAACGATCCGTTTCGCTTCGAAAGCCGTAACCGCCGCGTCCAGCGTCACGACTGCCGCGTCCACATCCACCTGCGTCGCTGCCGTATCGTTAACCACCGTCGTCGCCGCCCTTATCGCGGAGTGTAGAATGGTCTTCGACCCAATCGGATATTGACCGTTCGCCGTACCTTCTACCGCTCCCCCATAAGTGGCTTGCGCGACACTAATGGCATCGGTAAGAACCGATTTGTTTACGACTACGACTCCGCTTATCTTCTTTGCCTCGAAAGCCGTAACCGCCTCGTTCAGCACAGCAACTGCCGCATCTACTTGCATCTTCGTAGCCGCCGCATCGTCTGCTACTAGCCAAGCATCGTCTATGGCAGTTTGCAAGAGCGCCTTCGCCCCTGCCGGATACTGTCCGTTATCCGTTCCTTCCGTTGCCGCATCATGCTTCGCTTGAGCCGATGCGAGCAACGCCAACAACGCCGCGCCTATTTTCTTGCCATCAAACTCGGCTATCGCCGCTGTCATAGCAACGGTCGCCTCGTCGACTTCTTCCTGCGTTACGTTTTCCTTGATGCTAATCTGGAAAGCGGAAAATGCAGCGGCCATCAGATTAGCCTTCGCTCCAGCTTCGTACTGCCCGATCAGATCACCTTCCGTAGACGTAAAATATTTCATCCTCGCCTCGTCGATCTTAGCGGTAAGCACACTTATATCCGCTACGTTCTTCCGGCTATCGAACGCATTCACCGCATCAATCATCATGGAGATTAACGGGTCCACCTGGTCTTGAGTCGCATCGGGGTCATCCCGTACGGCTACCGCGGCGTCGATCGCGATTTGCAGTTCGGCTATCGAGCCCTCTTCATACAGCCCGATCAACTCGCCCTCGACGGCATTATCCGCTTTTTCCTGAGCGCGATCGATCCAAAATTCCAAAAGGCTCTTGTCCACGATCGCAGGTACAATCGCTTCCGTTCTAACGCTCTCCAGCAGATTACCCGCTATATTCTGAACCGTCACGTATATCTTAGTGACCGGAATTCCCGCAGCTATGCTTACGTTAAGATCGCCTGTCGCGGCACCTTGCGTTGCCGTCCCGATCAAGTTGCCGCCGGTTGGCGCGTCATAAACCTTAACGACCGCTAGCGGCGGAACCGCTTGAACGGTGACTACGTCTGCGCCGCTCGAATTATTCTTAATTTGAATATCTTCCGACAAGAGTGCCGGAGTCTTCGGTCGCGTAACGGTAACGGCAATCGTCGCCGTTATTCGATGACTATCCTCGTCCTCAACCTCTACGGATACGTTTGTGTTTCCGGGACTGCCGGGATCAATCCGCAACAAGCCGTCAGCGTCGATAACGGCCTCCGCCACGCCGTTATCGCTTGAAGCCGCGCCGCTAAGAGCCAGTTCATCCCCATCAAGATCCGTCGCCAAGTCTCCAGCCGAATAGGAAACGCCGTCGCCTCCTTCTTCAAGAATAACGGACAAGTCTCTTTTGACGACCGGAGGTACGTTTGCGGAGAACGCTAAGTTCGAAAACGTATATTCATCATACACTTCGTCGTCTAATCGCGCCGCCAAGTAGGCCGTACTAGCCATCGTCTCGATCGAAGGAAGCCTGATTTCATTGCCACCTGCCGTTTCGGACATTTCCAGCGTATAGGATACGCCGCCAGTTAACGTCTCGCCGAAAGGCAGATACAATTGTATATTGTCGGAATAGAGCACGACCGCCCGCGGTTGCATGGATGCCGAACCGCCCCTAATCTTGAAATCGGTCTTTGCGATGTTGCCGTTAGATAGGATAGTCTCATTTCCCGGCTCATTCGGGAAAGCAATCTTGATATTATTCGTTCCGCTCCGAGAAGGCGTAAAGGTAACGATAGGATCTCCGGCTTTCAAGTCGTAACCCGTTTTATTCGGCCATCTTGCTTCGGGAGGAACTTGGAATAAGCCCGAGGAAGTATTGGTTACAATAATCTCTTCCGTTCCCAGCGGATAGCCCGCTTGATTCTTCACCGGAGTGCCTGATCCGGGATCGAACCTGATTGTTACGACATCCGTGTTCATGACCCGGTTTTTAAGTTGGATCAGCACCCGATCATTCGTCTGGGTCGGCGCGACGAGCAGGGTCTCGGCGGGCTCTCCGTTCACCGTAACGATGAAATGACCGTTCTGGAAATGAAAATAGGGATCCGTAACCAGTTCCTCGGTGAACCCGAATTCGATCCAATCGTTGTAGATCTTTGCATTCGCGATATGCGGCGCCCCGTCGGGCAGAATAGTTTGGCTCGCGTCCATGGTCGCCTTAAGCTCCAAATGATTGAATTGTCTGACCGAGCTCCCTTCGGATGAAGTCGTACTGACCGCTTCCGTTCCCGAAGCCGCTGCGCTAACTTTTCCGCCCGCAGGAACGATAACCCCCGCAGCCAATGCCGCGATAAGAATCAGCGCTAACAACCTGTTATTTACACTTTGAATCGCTTTTTTCCCCAACATCTTTTTACCTCTTTCCCCATTCAAAAATGATACGAATGATACGAAACCCTGCGTTACGACAAATACTAGCAAGCGACTCTCCCAAAATTCTCACAAGACCCCCGAAAATGCGAAAACCCCCGCGTCATTAGACACAGGGGTAATAAATAACGGAGGGACGTCAGTCCTTTTTTTGCAATTGAACACCTTTAGATAGCAGATAATCCAGCGGCCATTTCCCGAAGCTGCTCCGATGGCCCGAGACCGAGCTCTTCCGACAACAATCTGGCATATTTCTCGTAATGGCTCCGAAACAACCCCAGCTCACCGCCCTTCGAATACAAACGGAGAAGCTCCGCGTTCATCTCCTCGTCCAGCGGCGCATACGCCAAATACGCGCATAGCGTTTCCTTCGTTGACGTTTCATCCCCGATACCGAGAAAGTATACCGTCAGCATTCGCGTTAGCGAAACCATCTGTAGGCGAACTTCGGCTTCAAGCCCCGCGCTCCACACGTAATCTTTATTGCCGAACAACGCGCCTCTACTAGACGCGAGCAGCTTTTTGCCCGTAACCGCATTCCGCTCGTTTATCAAACTCGTACCCTTCATGAAGTCGCGAAAGCGCTCCAAATCCGAGAAAATCGGAGGCGTCCGCAGATCATATCCTTCGCCGGCGTGCGCCAGTTCAACCGAGAACCCCGCTTCCCTCAGCGCCTTCTTCAAACGATAGACCGTATTATGCACGTTATGAAGCGCCCGCTCTTCGTCCAGCTCCGGCCAGAGGAGGTCGGCGAGATGCCATTTGCCCGCAAGCCGATTCGGATAGGCCAACAAATAAGCGAAGAGCTCTTCCGTCTTCCGCGTGGGCCAGTTCATCAAGCTCCCGTCCGGCAGTCTCGTCTCGAACGTGCCCAAACAGCGAACGGGAGGCTCGCCTTCTTCAACAACCGGACGCAGGACGGATGTTAGTGCATAATTCTTGCTTAACCGGGCCGCAACCCTTTCGATCGCGTCCGGCGTGACCGGTTTCAACACGTAATCGACCGCGTTTACCCGGAAAGCCTCCAATGCGTACTCGGGGTATGCCGTCGTGAACACGATTTGCAAACGCTCGTCTTTCGACTTCAATTTGTCCGCAAGCTCTATGCCGCCCATTTTCGGCATCTCGACATCGAGGAAAGCGGCATCCGGCGCGAGCTCTTCATACGCTTCCAAAGCCGCGGCCGCGCTCGTGAACGCCCCTACGACTGTCAGCAGCGGATGTTTGCCGACTAACCTTTCCATTAAATCCAATATGGGCTTCTCGTCTTCCACGATGATGACTCGCATGACGACCTCCCTTTCCTATGCCGCTTTCAACCAGCGGTTTTATTTGCATCGGTTTCCTTAGGCAGGAATAGGGTAACCTTCGTCCCCCGCTCCAGTGCCGAGTCGATGGCAATGCTAGCGCCCGGGATCGCCAATACGCGTCTTCTCACGTTAGTCATTCCGATTCCCGCGCCTTCCGGACGATCCCCCGCGCTTAACTGATAGACCATGTCATCGGCCATCCCGACTCCGTCGTCTTCGATGTCGAACCGAAGATACCCGTTTCCATCCGCAATCGATAGCGCAACCGTACCCGGGCCTTCCTTCTCGAACAAGCCGTGCCGGATCGCGTTTTCCACGAACGGTTGGATACTAAGCGACGGAATCCGCAAGTTTTCCAATCCATGATCCGCATGCAGCTTAAACTCGAACCGTTCGCCGAACCGGGCTTTCTCGATCTCTACATATGCTTGTATCAGTTCTAACTCCATGCTCAGAGGCACGCTCGTCGTATGGTGATCCCGCTCGAATACGATCCGCAAGTAACGGCTTAGCATCGACAGCAAATACGCCGCCTTCTCCCCGTCCGTATAACAGAAAGAAATAATGCTACTGATCGCGTTATACAGAAAATGCGGCTTGATCTGCGCTTGCAGGAAAGCCATCTCGTTCTTAAGCGCTTGATCCATCGACGTCTTCATCGACAAGAGCGTGCGCACCCGGGCGGTTAACGTTTTCGGATCGAACGGCTTGGCGATAAAATCGTTCCCGCCCGCCCTGAAACATAGCTCGATATCGTGCAGCGCGTTCTTGACGGTCGCGAATAGAATCGGCAGATCGATGATCGAATGAGTTTCCCTCACGATCCGGCATAGATCGATCCCGGACATCTCCGGCATCATAACGTCCAAGATGACCAGATCAATACGAGGATGCCCCTTCAGCTTGCGCAACGCTTCCTTCGCCGAGAATGCCGTAATCACGTTATGGCTCTCGCCGAGCAGATTCAGCAAAATATGGATATTGGACGCCTCGTCATCAACGATGAGCACCGTATGTTCGTACCTCTCGTCCACGATATCGAGATTCGCTCGCGTAACGGCCACTTCACTATGCGCCCACTCTTCTGCCCAGGCTTGCCCCTCGGCTTTCACGGCAGGCAAAGCGAACGTGATTCTCGTTCCTTGTCCAGGTATCGAGCGTTCCACCGCTATCGATCCGCCCATTCTCTCCACCAGCTGTCGACTGATGTAGAGACCGAGTCCCATACCCGTATAGCCATCCTGCGGCAATGACCGTTCCGCTTGCTCGAAATACCCGAAAATCGCCTCATGGCTCTCCTCCGGAATGCCGACCCCGGTATCTTCGACGGAGATCGAATAACGATCTCCCTCCTCCTTGGCGGAAATCTCGATTTTTCCGGTCTCCGTATGTTTAATCGCGTTATGTATCAAGTTGTACAACACCTGCCGAACCCGGTTTTCATCGGCCTTGACCAAGGTGCTCGGAGCGATCAGATTGCTCAAGCGCACGTCTTTGCCCGCCAACTCGAACTCCAGCACCTGGAACACCGTTTGGGCTATGACTCGTACATCCAGCACCGATTGCTGCAACCGCAAGTCTCCATGCTTCATCTGCACGACATCGACCAGATCGTTAACGAGCGTCGACAACTTCGTGGATGTGTCTTGAATAAGCGATAGCTCGCTGCGCTGCTTGTCCGTCAACTGTCCGGCTTTCCCTTCCAGTAGATAAGAAGCGATATTCTGAATGCCGTGAAGCGGAGTCTTAAGCTCATGCGACGTATTCGCCAGAAATTCGTCTTTCAGTTGATCCCGGAGGATCAGCTTCTCCGTCAACTTCTCCGTCTGCTCCGTGGCATGGGCAAGCCTAAGCGCCAATAACGTATTGACGAACGCAATGATCGCGATCATCGCGGCTCTGCGCCCCACGTCGGTCTCCACCCATCCCAGCGAGTAGAACAAGCCGAGGAGCAAGATCGAAAAGATAGCCAGCATCATTCCGCAGAGCAAGGCGATTTCCTTGCGATTCAGCGAATCTCCATCCCGTTTGACATACAATCGCGCAATACAGCAGAAATAGATCAAGACGACCAACAACGTGTAATTCCAGGGTATGTTGCCGACTGCCCGATAGAAGGTATAAGGCATAACAATAACGATCAGCAAATAGATCCCGATCGGTGCAACCAGCCAATAGAGAAGCTTCCTTCTCAGCAGCTTGCCGTCGAGGTGGTGCAAGAAAAACCCTAGTATCACGATATTGGAGAATCCGCCGATATCGTATAGCTTATAAGCCACGTCGAAAGGAATCCAAGGGCACAGTTGAAGCAGCATCTTATCCCCGGTCATCGCCAGCAGGACCAGCATGGATAAAAAATATAAACCGCTATAAAGATAAGCCTTGTCTTGCCTCCGCATCGCATAGATGCTTAAATGATAGCCGCCGAACAGGAGGAGGATGAAAATCCCCGACAACTCCGTTCCAAAGATAACGTGCGCCGATAAGATCATATCCTCTTGCAAACCGAACTGAATATCATCGACCCCGCCGCCCATCGGATATGTATGATCGGCGACCAGAATGACGACCTCCATCTCGTTCCCGTCGACGCGAAAGTAGCTCGTATAGGGAGTGTTCCCCGGCTCGTAGTCCTTGGCGCTCGTCGCGGGGTTCCCCTCGCTTCCGAGTAACTCGCCGTTAACGTACAGCTTGTGCGACGTCAAGATGTTCATGATTTTAATTCCGTAATTTTCTTTCGCGCCCTTGAGCTTAACCGTCAGTCGATACGTTCCGGAATCGGCTGCTCCCGCTTCATCGAAGGACTTCCCGCCGGACCATGCGTTTGGAATGTCCGCATAGAGAGGTTGATCGGCGATTCCCGCGCGGATATCCTCGGGAGTCAACAACCGGTCCCGGTAAAATTCCCATTCTCCGTCGAGGTTAACGAGCGGCTTCCCATGCGTGCCAAACTCCCATTCGCTCAGATCCAGCACGCCTTGGACCGCGATCGGAGCACTCCTATCGGGCATCGTATACGTGTATATACCGAACAATACCGCGATCGCCACGAGCGGTATAAACGTAATTCCCACTATTCGATTAAAAGTTCCCGCCCCGCTCCTCCAACTTCTCATCGCTGTCCCCCGGCTTATTCATTCGTAATAAACAGCATACTTGCGCTCGCTCACAAAAATCTCCCAAACTATTTTTACATTACCATAGACCTCGCCGGAATGAACACGAATATCTATTTGCGACCGCTTCTTCCGAATTCAAACATTTCTTTCTCTTTTGGAACAACTTTCCACCGCGCTGCGTCGTATTATTGGTGACAATCATTCGGAAAGGATTGACAGTAGCATGGAACAATCTACCGAACCAACTCAGCCCATCCCGGCAACTCCCGCGCCACCGCGCAAAAAAAGCAATAGGCGACGACGAATCATCCTCTACAGCGTCCTGGGGATATTCCTTATATTCGGCTCCTATGCGGCCTACTATATATATTCACTGTACTCGTTCGCGGAGCAGATCTACGTCCCGCCGGGGGACAACCAGCCGACCGCGCCCGTTCCGACGGATGGAAGCGCGCCATCGCCGTTCGCCGTCATCGAACCGCCCGAATGGAGCGGCGACGAACGCATCAACATCCTTCTGCTCGGCGGCGATTCGCGAGGGGTCAAAGGCAACGCCAAACCCCGTTCGGACACGATGGTGGTCGTCTCCATCGATCCCGTCGAGAAGAGCACGCATTTATTCTCCCTCTTGCGCGACACTTACGTGAAGATACCGGATCACGGCTCGAACCGGCTGAACGCCGCAATCACGAATGGCGG
The DNA here is from genome assembly GCF_014107495.1 of Cohnella cholangitidis. GTDB lineage: Bacteria > Bacillota > Bacilli > Paenibacillales > Paenibacillaceae > Cohnella > Cohnella cholangitidis. Next base: position 3,558,520 of record NZ_CP041969.1, on the reverse strand, counting down.
GCCTTTGCTTGCGATGGAAACCGTGCACAACCTTATCGATCTCCCTATCCATTTTTACGTATATACGGATTTCGAAGGCTTCATCTCTTTGATTGACGAGCTCGGCGGCATTGATTTCGAAGTCGATAAAGACATGAAACGGACCGACAACCGGGACGACCCAAGGTACAACATCAAGCTGGAAAAAGGAATGCAGCATCTCGACGGCTTAACCGCATTGCAATACGTGCGTTACCGAAGCGACGCCATGTCGGACTTCGCGCGCTCCGACCGGCAACGCAAGTTCCTTTCCGCCATCGCCGACAAATTGCAGAGCACGACTTCTCTCTTGAAGCTGCCGCAATTGCTTAACGGCGTTGCCCCCTACATCGAGACGAACATTCCCCCCGGCGACATGATCAAGCTGGCCCGTCTAGGAATGAAGCTCGATACAAGCCAATTGACGGGCATCCAAATTCCGCAGATGGGCGCGTTCACGGAAGAAAGAATCAACGACATGGAAGTGCTCGTCCCCGATCTCGAGAAGGTCAAGCAGTACGTTCAACAGCAGCTCGCCGACGGCAATGAGACGCTCTGACGATAACTTTGCGCATGCAAAAAGAAGGACGGATCCCGCAAACGCGAGGTCCGTCCTTCTTTTTGTCGTGATGACTGACTAAGCTGTGTAGTTGTGTGGATGATACTGGTGTGACGTTCGAAACCGGTGAGACTATGGATTACTTAAGGTTGCTAAGGTTGTAGAACGCCGCTTTGCCGCCGTACTTCGCGGTAGAGCCCAAGCGATCTTCGATGCGAAGCAATTGGTTGTATTTCGCAACGCGGTCCGTACGGGACGGAGCGCCTGTTTTGATTTGACCGGCGTTTGTCGCAACGGCGATGTCCGCGATCGTGCTGTCTTCGGACTCACCGGAACGGTGGGAGATAACAGCCGTGTAACCGGCGCGTTTCGCCATTTCGATAGCATCGAAGGTTTCGGTAAGCGAACCGATTTGGTTAACTTTAACGAGGATGGAGTTACCCACGCCTTGTTTGATTCCGTCGGACAGACGCTCGGTGTTCGTTACGAACAGATCGTCTCCAACGAGTTGTACTTTACCGCCCAATTTCTCGGTAAGCAACTTCCAACCTGCCCAATCGTCTTCGGAGCAACCGTCTTCGATGGAGATGATCGGATATTTTTCGACCCAGCTAGCAAGCAGGTCAACGAATTCAGCAGGAGTAAAGGATTTACCTTCGCCTGAAAGGTGATACTTGCCGTCTTTGAAGAACTCGGTGGATGCAACGTCCATACCCAAGAATACGTCGACGCCGGCTTTGTAGCCCGCTTTTTCGATCGCTTCCATGATCGTGGAAAGAGCTTCTTCGTTCGAACCCAGGTTAGGAGCGAAGCCGCCTTCGTCGCCTACAGCCGTGTTCAGGCCTTTCGCTTTCAATACGCCTTTCAGCGCGTGGAAAATTTCGGTTCCCATGCGAAGAGCTTCGGAGAAAGTAGCTGCGCCAACCGGCAGTACCATGAATTCTTGAACGTCGATGTTGTTGTCGGCATGCTCGCCGCCGTTAACGATGTTCATCATCGGAACCGGAAGCGTCTTAGCGTTGAATCCGCCAAGGTAAGTGTATAAAGGCACGTCAAGAGCTTCGGCAGCCGCGCGAGCAACTGCCATCGATACCGCGAGGATCGCGTTAGCGCCCAGTTTAGCTTTGTTAGGCGTTCCGTCGAGCTCAATCATCTTGTGGTCGATTTCGACTTGGTCAAGCGCATCGTAACCGATGATTTCCGGAGCGATGATCGTGTTGACGTTCTCGACTGCTTTCAGTACGCCTTTACCCAGGTAACGGCTTTTGTCGCCATCGCGAAGCTCAACCGCTTCGTAAGCGCCGGTAGAAGCACCGGATGGTACGATTGCGCTGCCGAGCACGCCGGATTCCAAACGAACTTCGACTTCAACGGTAGGGTTACCGCGGGAGTCCAACACTTCACGTGCATAAACATCAGTAATGATCGTCATGAAGAACACTCCTTTTAATTAAATTAAAATTTGAGCTAGTTAATCAACGTCTTGCCTGTCATTTGCTCCGGCTGCGGAAGTTGCAGCAGCGTCAAGAGCGTTGGAGCTACATCCGCTAGAATACCGCCTTCGCGCAGCGTATGTCCAGCTTGGGTCACGATGCAAGGAACAGGATTCGTCGTATGCGCCGTGAACGGACGCTCGTTATCGTCAATGACCATGTCCGCGTTGCCGTGATCGGCAATAATGACGCAAACTCCGCCTTTGGCCGTAACCGCGTCGACCACTTTGCCCAGACACTCGTCCGTCGCTTCCACCGCTTTGATCGTCGGCTCGAGCATACCCGAGTGACCTACCATATCCGCATTAGCGAAGTTAAGAATGATAGCGTCATGGTTGTCCGCTTCGATTTCCTTGACCAACGTTTCCGTAACCTCGTAAATGCTCATCTCCGGCTGCAGGTCGTAAGTGGCGACCTTAGGCGAATTGATGAGAATACGGGTCTCGCCCTCAAGCACATGATCCCGTCCTCCGCTGAAGAAGAACGTAACGTGCGGATATTTCTCGGTTTCCGCGATTCTGAGCTGTTTTTTCCCGTGTTGCACGAGAACTTCGCCCAAGGTGTTGTCTAACTCCTTAGGCTTATACGCAACAAACCCGCCAACGGTTTCCGCAAAAAGCGTCATGCACACGAAATACAGGTTTTTCGGAAAACCCGCTCCGCGGTCGAAACCGCGAAAATCTTCGTTCGTAAACACGTTGGATAGCTGGATCGCACGGTCGGGACGGAAGTTGAAGAAGATTACCGCATCTTCGGACTCCACGAGACCAACCGGCTTTCCGTTCGATCCCACGATTACTGTCGGCATGACGAACTCGTCATATACCGATTTCTCGTAAGATTCCTTAACCGCCGCAATCGGATCAACGGCCGTAGGGCCGTCTCCGTAAACCATGGCACGGTAAGATTTCTCCGTCCGCTCCCACCGTTTATCCCGATCCATCGCATAGTAGCGGCCTTGGATCGTAGCGATCCGTCCGACGCCGATCTCTTCGATCTTGCCTTGCAGTTGGGTTAAATATCCGACCGCGCTATCCGGCGATACATCCCGGCCATCCAGGAACGCATGGACGTATACTTCCTCCAAGCCTTCCTTCTTAGCCAGCTCCAACAGCGCGAACAAGTGAGCGATGTGGCTATGTACGCCTCCATCGGACAGCAAGCCGTACAAGTGCAGCTTCTTATTGTTATCCTTCGCGTGCTTAACCGCGCCGACTAACGTGGAGTTGTCATAGAAGTCCTGATCGCGAATCGATTTGGAAATCCGAGTCAAATCCTGATAGACGATACGACCGGCACCGATGTTCAAGTGACCGACCTCGGAATTTCCCATCTGGCCTTCCGGAAGTCCGACCGCTTCCCCGCTTGCCGTTAAGGTCGTATGGGGAAAAGTGCTCCAGTATTTATCGAAGTTTGGTTTCTTCGCTTGCGCGACGGCATTGCCGTGAGAGCTTTCGCGAAGACCGAAACCGTCGAGAATAATAAGCGCTACCGGTTTAGGAGCTGCCATCTTACTTCGCCCCTTCTACTAACGCCACATAGGAAGCCGGCTCAAGGCTTGCGCCGCCTACCAAAGCGCCATCGATGTCGGATTGGCCCATGTACTCGGCAACCGTGTTCGGCTTAACGCTTCCGCCGTATTGAATGCGCACCTTAGCGGCGACTTCGGCGCCGAATTGAGCCGCAACTACGCCACGGATATAGCTTGTGACTTCATTCGCGTCTTCGGAAGTCGAAGATTTGCCCGTTCCGATCGCCCAGATCGGCTCGTATGCGATAACCGTTGCAGCCGCTTGCTCCGCAGTCAAGCCCGCCAAGCCGCCTTCGGTTTGAACGCGAACGACTTCTTTAGTCTGGCCGGCTTCGCGCTCTTCGAGCTTCTCGCCGACGCAGACGATCGGAGTCAAGCCATGACGGAATGCCGCATGGGCTTTTTTGTTCACGATCTCGTCCGTTTCCGCAAAATATTGACGGCGCTCCGAGTGACCGATGATGACGTAGTGAACGCCCAGGTCCTTCAGCATGACTCCGCTAATTTCTCCAGTGTAAGCGCCATTGTCTTCAAAGTGCAGGTTTTGCGCGCCGACTTTGATCGTCGTGCCTTTAACCGCTTCAACCAACGCGGGCAGCGCCGTGAAAGGAGCGCAGATTACGCTCTCTACGCCGGCAACTTCCGCTTTGCCTTTCACTTCGGCAACGAATGCGGTTGCCTCGCCAGCCGTCTTGAACATTTTCCAGTTACCCGCGATAATCGGTGTTCTGCTCATATGTGTCACCTCTATTTGTCGTTTAGAGCTACTACGCCCGGAAGAACTTTACCTTCCATGAACTCCAGCGATGCGCCGCCACCCGTGGAAATGTGGTTCATTTGATCTGCCAACTTGAACTTCTCGGCCGCAGCCGCGGAATCTCCGCCGCCGATTACGGTGTAAGCATCCGTAGTAGCGCAAGCTTGCGCTACCGCGCGAGTACCGTGGGAGAAAGGCTCGATTTCGAATACGCCCATAGGTCCGTTCCAGACGACCAACTTGGAGTTCTTGATCACTTCCGCATAGATTTCGCGCGTTTTCGGCCCGATGTCGATTCCTTCCCAATCCGCAGGAATGCTGTCCGTATCCACGATTTGCGTGTTAGCGGAAGCGCTGAAGCCGTCGGCTACTACGATATCGACAGGCAGATAGAAGTTTTTGCCGAGCTGTTTCGCTTTCTCGATGAATCCGAGGGATTGCTCCAGCTTGGAATTGTCGAGCAGGGATTGACCGATTTCTTTGCCTTGCGCTTTAAGGAACGTATAGGAAAGTCCGCCGCCGATGATGATATTGTCCGCGATCTCGATCATTTTATTGATGACATCGATTTTGTCTTTAACTTTGGAACCGCCCACGATCGCCGTGAAAGGACGCTCCGGATTGTTCAAAGCTTTGCCGAGTACGTCCAGCTCTTTCTCCATCAACAGACCGGATACGGCCGGAATATGATGAGCGATGCCTTCTGTCGAAGCATGCGCACGGTGAGCGGCGCCGAACGCGTCGTTCACGTACAGGTCCGCCAATGCGGCGAAAGCTTTGGCCAATTCGGAATCATTTTTTTCTTCGCCCGGGTGGAAGCGAACGTTCTCGAGCAAGAGCACTTCGCCTTCTTTCAGCGCGTCTACTTTCGCTTGTACGCTTGCGCCGACGACTTCTTCCGCTTTGTTCACTTGTTTGCCCAGAAGATCGGACAGACGCGCCGCAACCGGCGTCAAACGCAAGCTCTCCACGACTTCGCCGTTCGGACGGCCCAAGTGGCTGGCGAGGATAACTTTCGCGCCTTTTTCGATCAAATACTTCACGGTTGGCAAAGTCTCGCGAATACGAGTGTCGTCCGTGATCGCGCCGTTCTCTAGAGGCACATTGAAATCAACGCGGACAAATACTTTTTTCCCTGCAACATCGACGTCTCTTACGCTTTTTTTGTTCAAGGGTCAAACCTCCTAAGGTGGCTATGGCAATCCATCTCTTGGCGCAAAGTTAGGCTCCGGTGAAGGAGCCCGCCTTTGTGTCCGTATAACGCATTCTCATTCTAACTCCTCGAGAAGCGCAGTCATGCGCGGGGGGAGTTACGCTCTACCGATGACCCGAAGCGCCGAAAGCGCGAGCGGTGTCACCCAGTTTGCTCCAATAGTAAAGCGTAGTCCCGGTTTGCAAGGCAAATCCGGGACGGAGCGATCTATGCACAATGTATCTCCCCCACCGTCTCCTGAAGCTCCCACGATAACCGCCGGGTGTCCAGAGGGCAGAGCCCTTTGGGGTCCCCCTTCCTGGAGGAAGGGGGATTTAGGGGGATAGTCGAAAATTTCTTCGGAGAAGAAACTTATAGTCCTTTAGACGCGATGAAAGCAGCCAAGTCGACGACGCGGTTGGAGTAGCCCCACTCGTTGTCGTACCAGGAGATAACTTTAACCATGTTGCCTTCGATAACCATCGTGGACAACGCATCGATAGTGGAAGAAGCAGGATCGCCGTTGTAGTCGCTGGAAACAAGCGGCTCTTCGGAGTAGTTCAAGATGCCTTTCAGAGGGCCGTTAGCAGCAGCTTTCAGAGCCGCGTTAACTTCTTCAACCGTAACGTTAACTTTCAATTCGGCAACGAGATCCGTTACGGAAACGTTAGGAGTAGGCACGCGCATCGACATACCGTTCAATTTGCCTTTCAGTTCAGGCAATACGAGGGATACCGCTTTTGCAGCGCCCGTCGTGGAAGGGATGATGTTTTCTGCGGCAGCGCGAGCGCGACGCAGGTCTTTATGCGGAAGATCCAGAACGCTTTGGTCATTCGTGTACGAGTGGATCGTGTTCATCATGCCTTTAACGATTCCGAATTGATCGTTCAATACTTTAGCGAATGGAGCCAAGCAGTTCGTCGTACAAGACGCGTTGGAGATTACAGTGTGAGCGGATGGATCGTATTTGTCTTGGTTAACGCCCATAACGATCGTGATATCTTCGTTCGTAGCAGGAGCGGAGATGATAACTTTCTTCGCGCCGCCTTTCAAGTGAAGCTCGGCTTTTTCTTTCGCAGTGAAGATACCCGTGGATTCAACTACGATTTCAGCGCCTACGGAAGCCCAAGGCAAGTTGCCAGGATCGCGCTCGGCGAATACTTTAACCGTTTTGCCGTTTACGATAAGCGCGCCTTCGCCCACTTCAACCGTTCCGTCCAATTTACCGTGAGTCGTGTCATATTTCAGAAGGTGGGCAAGCGTGTTAACGTCAGTCAGATCGTTGATTGCAACGATCTCTACGTTCGGGTTGTTCAGGGATGCGCGGAATACGTTACGTCCGATACGTCCAAATCCGTTAATACCAACTTTTACTACTGCCATGATTGGTTTCCTCCTTGGAATGAGAAAGATTTTGTTTGATCTATATGTCAGGCGCCTTAAACGCCGAGACCACTATTGTACTAGGATTTCCTGAAAATGCAGCTTGTAACGGAAAAGGAGATTAAATGTGTCTGAGAGCTTCCGTCGCGGCTGCTTCGTCCGTCACGAGAACGTCGTCGTGGCCGAATCTCATAACCGAAGCGATCGCCTCGCCTTTGCTGCTTCCGCCGGCGATGCCGATGACCATTTCCGCGGCTTCGGTATCTTCCAGCCGCAAGCCCGCCGTCGCCATCCGATGGACGACTTTGCCGTAGCGGTCGAAATAATAACCGAACGCTTCCGCAAGAGCGCCATCCTTGACCAGTTCATGTTCCGTCTCTTCCTTGAGCTTCCGGCGCCTTGCCATTGTGACGGCATCTCCGATCCCATGAACGACGATACGCGCGCTGCGTATCATATCGACCACTTCCCGGACATTCGGCTCCTGCATGATCGTCTGGTAAGCTTCCTCGCTCAAATGGTCTGGAACATGAAGCATTCGATATCTGGCTCCCGTTCGCTTGGCCAATTCCGAAGCGATCGTATTCGCCTGATAGTCCACGCTTTCGCCTAATCCGCCTCGCGCGGGCACGAACCAATTGTCTCGCATCTGAGTAGGCGTCGTGAATTGCGACGCCATCCGAGCCATCGTGGATCCTCCCATTACGGCCACCACGTCGCCGGACGAGAGAATGTCCCGCAGTACTCGGCTTCCCGCTCTTCCGAGCTCCATCTTGGTATGGTCGGAAGTATCGGAGTCACCGGGAACGATGACTACCCGCTTCAACCCGAATGCTTGACGAACCGTCTCTTCCAGATCCGACAGGCCGAATAGTTCCTTAACGATCGGCTCCATCTCTTCCACTAATTGCTCTCCGCTCGCGCTGAGAGTCATTCCGGACGCTGCCGTATTGAGCAACCCTTGCGCCCTTAGCACCTCGAGCTCCGAACGAAGCACGCGTTCCGTCATATCGACGCTGGTGGCAAGCGTTCGCCGCCCGATCGTACCCGCCATGTGAATCCGGTGCAAAATATCGTACCGCTTCTCCATTACCTGCAACAGATCAGGAAGCAACTTCTTCTGAATGTTCAAGATTTGTCGCATTCTGTTCGCTAATCCTCCTGAGACCGAATGGTCATCGCCGGCAATGATGAGAAGGTTTGGTTGGACGCATTTCGTCCCGCCACATCATTTTAAGTCCCACCCTTATTTTATCGAAATATTGGGATCGATGCAATACTTACCGTCCACGAAAATAACAAATTTAAACCAGCGCATTCTCTTGCTTTTTAAGAGCGCATCGCCTATAATAACTCTTGCTGCAATTAATGAGCGCCCGTGGTCCAACGGATATGACGCAGCCCTCCGAAGGCTGAGATTGAGGTTCGATTCCTCACGGGCGCGCCAAAACCTAACATCTCAACCGACCGTACGATACGGTCGGTTTTTTGCAGCTTAAATCCACTTTTTTCGCCGCTCCACCACCAACTAGACCGCTACCAGCGGCTTAAATCCACTTTTTCTCTGACAACCCACCATTTAGACCGCTACCAGCGGCTTAAAGCCGCTTTTTCTCTGACAACCCACCAATTAGACCGCTACCAGCGGCTTAAACCCGCTCCCCCTCCGCGCTCCCCCTCCTCTGTAAAGCTGAATTCAGATAATGACTCCCCTTGCAATAAACTTAACCGACAATCCGCTTTGACTAACTTTGACTTTTACCCCCAAATTCGCTATGATAAAAAAACCAAAACATGAGGAGGGACGTCAAACATGAGTTTTGTACCTATGGTTGTCGAGCAAACTAACCGAGGAGAAAGAGCTTACGACATTTATTCCCGCTTACTCAAGGATCGAATCGTTTTTCTAGGTACTCAGGTCAATGACGTGGTTGCCAACTCCATCATCGCCCAGCTGCTGTTCCTGGCGGCCGAAGATCCGGAAAAAGACATCCACCTATACATCAACAGCCCCGGCGGCTCCATCACTTCCGGGATGGCGATTTACGATACGATGCAGTTCATTAAACCCGACGTCTCCACCATCTGCGTCGGCATGGCCGCATCTATGGGAGCGTTCTTGCTCGCGGCAGGCGCCAAAGGCAAACGTTTCGCCCTTCCGAACAGCGAAGTGATGATCCATCAACCGCTCGGCGGAGCCGAAGGCCAAGCGAGCGATATCGAAATCCGCGCTCGCCGTATCCTGAAGCTGCGGGATAAGCTGAACGGCATTCTTTCGGAACGCACGGGCCAACCGTTGGAGAGAATCGAGAAAGATACCGACCGCGATAATTTCATGGATGCCGAAGTTGCCCGGGAATACGGATTGATCGATAAAGTCATCGACAAAGTCGTTTAACCCAAAGCTCCACCAACAAATAACGCGTACAGCCGTGAATTCAACGGCAGTACGCGTTTTGCACTTTTAGATCGACCTTTTACCACACATTTCAACGAGTGTCAACAAAAATTCAAAACTTTGAATGCCCTCTCTGCTAGTCAGACAATCCGTGATATGCTGTTTAATGAGGTAATACCATTTACCTCCAGTTCTAGTTATCTCTTAGGAAATCAGAAGAGAGGGATTTTTATGCCAGAACGGGCCTATCCGTACCTTGTACCCAAGTCGCCCGAAGTGAGAGATTTCGTCCGTAAAGAAAATTCAGTAGATATGGCGGCTGCTCGCCGGTTAAGCGACAAGGCGTCACTGCTTCGCCCATTGAAGGACGAACACCTGCTGGAAGTATATAGGGAAGCCAAAAAAATGAACTTGTCTAGCGAATTCATAGAGTTGCTGGAAGAAGCGCTCTCCATCCGCCAACTAAGTCATTATAAAGAAGCATAAGCCGTAGACATCTACCCTAATTGTTATGGCCGCCTCCGTTTTGGTTGGCGGTTTTTTATTTTCCGACAATAACGAAGAAGAGGCAAGGGAGCCCCCTTGCCTCTTCTTCGTTATTGCATCTCGTACTGAACGGTTACGCTCGTGCTGATCTCGATTTGGCCCGACTGTACCGACGAAGGAGCCGCGCCTGCCGCCATATCGTTCATGACCATCTTCGCTTCGGCACGCGCGTAGAAAACCGGGTTGTTCGCTACGTCTCCTTGCACGATGTTCACGACGCCTTTCAACTGACGCTTAGCCGATGTAGCGAGCACGCCTGCTTTGGCAGAGGCGTTGTCCATCGCTTTTTTCAACGCTTCCAGCTCGTATTGCTCTCTCTTCTCCGTCGAGAATTGAACGCCGTCCAGACGGTTAGCTCCAGCCGCGGTCAAAGCATCGAACAGCTTGCCGATTTCCGGCAGCTTCCGGTAAGTCACTTGAATGGAATGAACCGCGATATAGCCTTTGAGCACCCGGCCGTCCTTCTCCGTATAATTGTACTCCGGCTGTACGTCGAACCCGGTTGTCTTCACGTCTTTCTTGTCTATCCCGAATTTCTCGTACAGCGTTTTCTCCACTCCCGCGAATTTGGTCGCGTTGGCTTGTTGCGCTTCCGCCGCTTTGGACCCGCGAGTCTCTACCGCCAAGCTCAAATACGCGACATCCGGTTCCACCTTGACCGAACCGCTAGCCCCTACCGTCACCGTGTACGCCGGCGTCGTTGCCGCCGGTAACGATTCTGCGGACACCACATCGCCCTCCCCTTTAGCGAATCCAAACCATCCTACCGTGGCGGCAACCAGCGCCACCGTTAACATTTGCATTGTACGTTTCTTCATTTTCCAATCCCCTTTCGATCGTTTGACCTTAAGACGCAATGCATGACCCAAATGTTTCAATGTTTGCTTAAAAATGCAAAAAGCCCCCCGCAGGGAGCTTATTGCTAGTGTGACTTATTGGTTTTCCAGCTCTTCTTTGCTTACAAGCTGCACTAAAGCGGTTACAGCTTGCTCTGCGTCGGAACCTTCCGCGCTGATCGCGACTTCCGTACCCGAGCTGATCGCCAGGCTCATAATGCCCATGATGCTTTTAGCGTTAACTTTTTTGTCATCCTTCTCCACAAAGACATCAGAGGAGAATTTATTGGCTTCTTGCACGAATAGTGCCGCCGGTCTGGCGTGAAGACCCGTTTTAAGCCGAACTACCACCGGCTGTCTCGTCATGGACCGGATACCCCCTATCTTTGTTCGTCCCGCTACCCGGGACCCCCGTGCTACAGTTTCTTACCTATTATAACATTGATATGAACAAATGCGCTATACGGTTTATGCGCCGCCATTCCGGATTTTTTCGGCCCACTCATCCAACTTCCGAAGCCGGTGGTTTACCCCCGATTTGCTAACCTGCCCTTTTAGCAGATCCCCGACTTCCTTCAGATTAATATCCGGATGTTGAAGCCTGATTTCCGCCACCTCGCGAAGCTTATCCGGCAAGTTATGCAAGCCGACCTCTTTCTCGAGCAGCTTGATGTTATCGATCTGCCTGACCGCCGCCCCGATCGTTTTGTTCAGGTTGGCCGTCTCGCAATTGACGATCCGGTTCACGGAATTGCGCATGTCCCGCATAATGCGAACGTCCTCGAACTTGAACAGCGCTTGATGAGCGCCGATAAGGCTTAGAAACTCGATGATTTTCTCGCCTTCTTTAATATACAGGATGAACCCTTTCTTGCGTTCGATAAACCGCGCGTTAAGTTGAAATTTATTGGCGAGGTCCACGAGCGCTTGGCAATGCTCCTCGTACATCGATGCGATTTCCAGATGGTAAGAGGAACCCTCGGGATTATTGACCGAACCTCCTGCAAGGAAGGCCCCCCGCAAATAGGCTTTCTTGCAACACGATTTACGAACCAACTCCTTGTCGATGCTCGGATGGAATAAGAACCCTTCCGATACGATCGACAGGTCGTTCAGAATCGTCTCCGCCCCGGCGGGCACCCGCACGACATAGACGTTATTTTTCTTGAGCCGCATTTTCTTGCGTACGAGCAGCTCGGTCACGACCTTGAAATGCGCTTAAGAAGGGTGTAGATTCGGCGAGAAATCGCGGCATTCTCGGTGGAGATGTCCAGAACAACCCGTCTGTTGGACAACGAGATCGTCCCGTTCATCCGAATCAATGCCGACAACTCCGCCTTCTCGCAGCAGTTTTCCGTCTCGAGCAGCGTTAATTCCTTTTTCGTTAGCGCCGCAAACGACATGCCTTACTCACCCCTTTCGCAACATCCAATCTTCAACCAGTTGGTAGATGTGATCGCTTAGTTTCGCCGCGTCATGACGTAAATAAGTCCTGAACAGCACTAGCGTGTCCGCGATGACTTTGTATCCTCGCTTGGTCACTTCCTCCAAGTCCAGATGAACCGCGGTCGAGCCTTTTTCCGCATATAAGCTTTGTACCTGAGGGGGAATTTCCCCGTCGTTAACGATAACATAATCGAATAGATGATGGCCAATGTGGGCGTGTATAGCGGTCAAATGATCGCTCACCGAATAATTGTCGGTTTCTCCAGGCTGGGTCATAACGTTGCATACGAACAACTTCACGGCATCCGATTGGATAATCGCTTCCGCGAGCTTAGGTACGATCAAATTCGGAAGAATGCTCGTATACAAGCTTCCCGGACCGATCAGAATCGCATCCGCCTCCCGGAGCGCCTGAACGGCTTCCGGCAAAGCCTCGACATCGGCAGGTTCCAGGAAAACTTTGCGAATGACCAAACCGGACTTCGGTATCGTAGATTCCCCTACGACAATCGAACCGTCCTCCATCTCGGCCTTTAACACGATCGATTGATTAGCCGCCGGCAGAACGCGTCCGCGTACCGCGAAAATCCGGCTTAGTTCGGTAATTCCCGTTACGAAATCGCCAGTAATATCGGTCATCGCCGCAAGGATAAGATTACCTAAACTATGCCCGGCTAATCCTGTTCCGTTAGGAAAACGATACTTGAGCACCTCTGCCAGCAGAGGCTCCGTGTCCGCCAAAGCGGTCAATACGTTACGAATGTCTCCCGGAGGCGGGATTTGCAGCTCTTCGCGCAGTATGCCGGAGCTGCCGCCGTCATCGGCGACCGTGACGATCGCCGTGATGTCAAGCGGCTTCTGCTTGAGGCCGCGCAGCATGACGGACAACCCCGTACCGCCGCCAATGACGACGATCCGCGGTTTACGGGCGAGACTTGGCTGTTGTTTTATCGCCATTGCCTCCCCTCAGCTCTGCCGATCGCGATCCGAATCGCGATGACTCACTCTTACCAATTCCGTCTCGCTGGATCCCAGCATACGTCCCAAATATTCCGCCAACGCCACCGAACGGTGTTTGCCTCCCGTACACCCGATTCCGATAACGACCTGGCTCTTCCCTTCCTTGTGATAGAGCGGAATTAAATATTGGAGCATATCCAGTAACTTGCCCAGAAAAGTCTGCGTTTCCGGCCACTTCATGACATAATCGTACACGTCCGGTTCCATACCGGTCTTAGGACGCAAACTTTCCACGTAATGGGGATTCGGCAGAAAACGAACATCGAAAATCAAATCCGCGTCTATAGGTACCCCATACTTGAATCCGAACGAAGTCACGTTGATATTAATGTTGTTCCGGTCCATGTTCGTGAAGCGGCCGATGATCTTCTCTTTCAACGCCGCAGGTTTGATGCTGCTCGTATCGATTACTTGATTCGCCCAGCCCTTGAGATCCTCGAGAAGCTTCCGCTCCAAGTGGATGCCGTCGAGCGGCAATCCGTCCGGAGCTAGCGGGTGCCTGCGCCGGCTTTCCTTATAGCGTTGAACGAGTACCGAATCCGTCGCATCGAGAAACAGAATTTCATAATGGATCGTATAATGCTCGCGGATATAATTAAGCGACTCGGATAAGGCGGTAAAAAACTCGCGTCCCCGAAGGTCGATAACCAAGGCTACTTTGGCAATGCGTCCTTGCGATTGTTCGATCAGTTCCGCGAATTTCGGTATAAGAACGGGCGGCAAGTTATCGACGCAAAAGAAGCCCAAGTCCTCCAAGCTCTGTACCGCGATGGTTTTACCCGCACCCGACATCCCCGTTATGATGACTAGCGTTGGTTGTGACGTTAACGTATCCATGTTATCCCCTCCCCAATAGAAATGAATGCAGGAATGAATGAAAGAACGCTCGACCCGCCATAGCGTGCGGAACCGAGCGTCGTCTACTTCAATTATGCTCGAAGGAACAATCCCGCCGCCCCGACGACCCCGGCATTGTTGCCTAACTCGGCAGCCACGATCTCTACTCCTTCGCGGGCATTGTCCGGCGTCAATTTGTCGAACACCTCGCGAATTTGCGTAAACAAGTATTCCCCTGCCTTGCTTACGCCACCGCCAATGATAAATCGTTGCGGGTTCACGACAACGGCCACCGCCGCCATCGATTTCCCCAGATAGAACGCCGCACGGCTAACGATCCGTTGAGCGACTTCATCTCCGCCTTTGGCGGCGTCGATAACGTCCTTAGCCGTCAGTTCGCCCTCGATGAACGACAACGAAGTCCGGTCACCGCGATCTACGGCGTCTTTACCCATGCGAATAATGCCGGTTGCCGACGATACCGTCTCCAAGCAGCCCATCTTGCCGCAGCCGCATTGGATCGCTTCGAGGTCGGCCACGATGGACATATGGCCTAACTCTCCTGCCATACCCGTAGACCCCTCAATAAGCCGATTATGCAAAATAATGCCGCCGCCGACTCCCGTTCCTAGCGTGTAGCACACGCAGTGGGGGACGTTTTTGCCCGCGCCGCCCCATGCTTCTCCAAGCGCAGCAACGTTAGCGTCATTATTGATTTTGACCGGCTTTCCGATCTTCTCTTCCATGATCTGCTTAACTGGCACGTCCTTGAAAGGAAGATTCGGCGAGAAGTTGATGATCCCCTCGGGAATATTCAAAAATCCGGCGATACCGATTCCCACGCCCGCTACGGCATCCCATTCCGGAGTTCCCGGAGGTACGAGTTCTTTGACATAGGCCGCAATGTTGGTCAATACGGCGTCCGCTCCATCGGCAGCTTGTGTCGGTCCTTCATAAGTACGAAGCAAATCTCCCTCTTCATTGCACAAGCCGACCTTAATAGCGGTTCCACCCAAATCAACGCCTACGAACAACGATTCTGACATTTTTGTCGACACCTCATAAGAATAATGTTATTTCCATACAAGCCTATACGGACTTCGCCATTCCTTGATTACAAGGATTGACTCCAATCGTGCACCGCCGAATTTTCGAGGAATTTCTCGCAATCGAGAGCGGCCATACATCCGCTGCCCGCGGCGGTAATCGCTTGACGATATTTATGATCTTGAACGTCTCCGCATGCGAACACGCCCGGAATATTCGTTTCGGTCGTTCCCGGTTTCACCTTGATGTATCCGAACTCATCCGTCTCGATCTGGTTATCCAAAAATTTCGTGTTCGGCGTATGGCCGATAGCTACGAACAAGCCCTGCGTATCGATGATTTCTTCCTGGCCGGTGGCATTGTTGAGAACCTTCAGTCCCGTAACGCCGTTATCTCCGGCGACGACCTCGATCGGAGTTTTGTTCAAGCCCCACAGGATTTTGTTGTTCTCGCGCGCGCGATCCTGCATGATCTTGGAAGCTCTCATTTCGTCCCGGCGATGGACCAACGTGACTTCGGATGCGAAACGGGTCAAGAAGTTCGCTTCCTCCATCGCGGAATCCCCGCCTCCGACGACGATGATCTTTTTCCCGCGGAAGAAAAACCCGTCACATGTCGCGCAGGTGCTGACGCCTCGTCCAACGTTGTCTTTTTCCCCCGGAATGCCCAAGTACTTAGCGGAAGCTCCCGTAGAAATGATCAAGGTTTCGGCTTGCAAAGTTTCCCCGCCCTCCAGGGAGAGCGTAAAAGGACGTTTGGACATATCCACCTTATTAATCCAGCCCGTGCGGAATTCCGCTCCGAAGCGTTCGGCTTGCTTGCGCATATTCGCCATCAATTCAGGTCCCATGATGCCTTCGGGAAAACCCGGGAAGTTCTCCACTTCCGTAGTCGTCGTCAGTTGGCCGCCCGGTTCCGGTCCTTCGATGACGAGCGGGGACAAATTCGCCCGTGCCAAGTAGATAGCCGCCGTCAATCCTGCAGGTCCGGTTCCGATTACGATCGTTTTGCGCATGATTTCTTCCTCCTATTGTGCGATGAACAAGTTTTTCGTTTGCCAAGCGTTTCATCGTCATAATGCGACGGTCGCTTTAGTGAAAAGAAGGCGTCGTTAAATCTAGCTTCTCCCGAATGCCGCACGCTTCGTCAATGCGGTTGGCATAGCGGCTGATGCTCGCTTGGGAAACCCCGTAACGATTAACCAAATCCGCATATGTAACCGTTCGGCGATGCATCTTGGCCGTCCAATATTCCAAGGCCGCGGCCCATCCGGTCGATTTGTGCAACTTAGGCACCTCCGGATAGACGCGGGATAAATAATCGACCCACAACGTCATCATATCGTGCTGCTGAACGACGTCGTATCTCCCGGCCATGCCTTCGAGCGCATGCTCCAGCACGGCTTGCCAAGCGCTGTCCCATACCGGCAGCTTAGCCGACTTCCGCCGGGCTTCCAGCGTAATCGTCCGCCCGCTGAACGTAACGGTCAGCGAATCCTGCACGCCGATGGAACGCAGTACGAGCACGGCTACCCGCTTCAATTCGTCGTCTTCATCCGCGTCGATCAGGAACGCCTTCAACGCTTCGATGACTTCCTCGTCCGCCACTAACCCGAGCGCCTGAATGACCTGCACCTTCGTACGGCGATCGCCGTGACGCAGAGCCCAGAAGAAGGACGAACGAATGAGCGGATCGCGTTTCAGCGCTTCCGTCACTTGTCCCGGACTATTCTCCCAATGCCGAAATTGTTCCTCGAAGGGCAGATGGTAATGATAATGCGTCGGCGCGCTTTCCTCTCCCGCGCGAACTTGTTCTAATCTCCGCAGATAGAACGAAGGAACCGGAGATTCCGCATCCAGCTTCTCTGCCTGCTTCCAATGCTTCTCCGCATCGTCATAGCGCTGCAGGTT
Source organism: Cohnella cholangitidis (assembly GCF_014107495.1). Taxonomy (GTDB): domain Bacteria; phylum Bacillota; class Bacilli; order Paenibacillales; family Paenibacillaceae; genus Cohnella; species Cohnella cholangitidis. The sequence continues at coordinate 3,541,547 of NZ_CP041969.1, read as the reverse complement.
CACTGCCGCGATCGCCGCGAAATGGTGCAGGCTCGGTTCTCCCGAAAGCTCTCCCGTCCTTAATAGACGCCGGAAATGCGCGTATGCTTCGCGGTGCTCTCCGACGATTCCAAGCGTCGTAGCCATCTTGAACACGTGCTCGGGATGAAACGGCACCGTCTTGTTCAGCTTCTCGATCAAAGCCTGCAACGGCCCTTCTTGGTTCGAATGCTGATAGAAGATGGCGAGATTGCAGAGCGCGTGCAAATTCCCGGGTTCCGCCTCGAGCACTTCCGTAATGGTGACGACCGATTTCTCGAACAGCCCCATATAGTAGTATGCCAGCCCCAGGTTATTCCTTGCGGCAAGAAAGTCCGGCTCGCGCCCGATAATTTCTTCCAGCATTTTAACGGCTTCCGCGAAATGCCCTGCTTCGAGCAGCTCGCGGGCTTTGTCGTGCGCGTATATATTTTCCTTCGCCTTAATGGTCACTAGCTTGGTAGGCCGGTTCAGCTCGTAATTCAACAGATCGAGCAGTTCATCCGACTCGTCCAGGAATTGCCCCTCCAGATCGTTCTCCAGATATCGGACAAGAGCTTCTTCCGCCGCTTCGAACAGTTCCATATTGGCATAATTATTGGCTAAGTAATAATAGCATTCCGTCATGGCGGGATCGATCTGATCCAATACCGAGCGAAGAATGACGTTCGACTCCTCGTAACGTCCCATCTCCGACAGAATGCCCGCCATGTTGCAATGGTTCACCGGATTTTCCGGTTCGTACTCCACCGCGCGGCGAAAATATTTAAGTGCCTTGTCGTAATGGTAACGATCCAGCGACTGCACGGCGCGTTCGAAGAAGAATGTGGCGTCCAGACGCATCGGGATCACTTTGGGACGTCGGTTTTTGGCCGCACGCTTCCGCTGACTCATCGGCAAGGCACCTCCTAGTTGTTCTGGAACTTCATCACCCACGATTATAACACAGCCTGAGCAATCCATGAAACAAAACTGCCAACGGCAGGCCCCGTCACCGATAGGGACTAACAAAATAGAACCATCAACGAACGCTCTCAGTCGTTCGCTAATGGTTCTATCAATCCTCCGATTAAATCCCGGCGTTCTTAAAGAGAGTGCTGATCGAGCCGCCCTCCATGATAATACGCGTGGCTTCCGCTAACATCGGAGCGACGGTAATGACCTTGAAGCGCGAGGAACGATCTTCCGGCAGCAAGATGGAGTCGGTTACGACGACTTCCTTGATATTCGGATGGTCGAGACGTTGCAGGGCGGGGCCCGAGAACAGCGGATGCGTCGCGCATACGAACACATCTTCCGCGCCGCGTTCCTTCAAGCCTTCCACGACGTTCACGATCGTCGTTCCGGTATCGATCATATCTTCGATAATGATCGGCGTACAGCCTTCGACATCCCCGATGACATGGGTAATGACGGATTCGTTATGCGCGGGACGTTTCTTGATCATGATAGCGAACGCGCAATCCAATTGGTTCGCCAGCTTCTCGGCCGTCGAAGCTCGTCCGGCATCCGGCGAGACGACGACAGGATTGCGGATGTCCTTAGCCTTCAGATAATCGCTGATTAGATCCAGCGCGGTGAGATGATCCACCGGAATATTGAAGAAACCTTGAATTGCAGGAGCATGCAGATCAATCGTGACGATCCGGTGAGCGCCTACCGTCGTTAAGACGTCGGCAACCATCTTCGCGGAGATCGGCTCGCGCGGAGCGGCTTTGCGTTCTTGCCGGGCATAACCGTAGTACGGCAATACGACGTTGATGGTACGAGCGGATGCCCTCTTGGCGGCATCGATCATGACCAACAACTCAACGAAATAGTCGTTGATCGGATGTGATAACGACTGGACGAGGAAGACGTCGCAGTTACGAATCGTTTCCTCATAGTGAACGTACACTTCGCCGCTCTTGAACCGGGAAAGTTTGATTTTCCCAAGCGGCAATCCGAGATTCTCGGCTATTTTCCCTGCCAATAACGGATTGGATGATCCCGAAAAGATACGAAGCTTGCTGCTGCTGTACATGTGCCCCTCCAAATTTAGCTATTCAACACTCCATGTGTCGAAAACCGTCAGTCAACCAATAGTCATCCTACATTATACATGAGTACGGATAGATTTCAAAAAGGTTTCAACACCCGTTTGCGCCGCTCAAACGTGGCTATGTGCGTATATCCGACGTTTTTCAGCATCGTTTGCGCATCTGCCCCTTTTTGTCCGACTTTCTCGGGGTGATGGGCGTCTGAACCGTAGGTTACTGGGATGTCTAGAGCCCTTGCCCGTTCAAGCATGCCAACGGAGGGATACATTTCCTTGCACGGGGCGTAGAAGCCCGCGGCGTTAAGCTCGAATGCGAGGTCATGCCGCTTCACCGCCTGAAGAGCGGCCTCCTCGAGCGGCGTCGCATCCTCCTCCGGACGAAACCCGAACCGCTTGATCGCGTCGATATGGCCGATATAGTCGTAGAACCCGGTAGCGGCCGCCTTCTGGATCGCGTCGAAGTATTGCTCGTAAGCGCCGATAACGCTCCTGCCTTCCCATTGGTGCACTTGCCGGAAATCCGTTACGTCCCAAGTCCCGAGAAAATGAACCGAACCGATTACGTAATCCCAAGGGTAGCCGTTCACGATCGCTTCGATCTGCTCCTCGAAGCCCTCGATGTAATCTCCTTCAAGGCCCACCCGGACGGCGATTCGGTCCTTGTACTTCTCCTGCAGGCTAAAGCACTCCTCCACGTAACGCGGAAGTTCCTCCATCGACATCGCGATATCGGGATGTTCTTCTTGGCTCACATGAAGCAAAGGCATGTGATCGGACAAGCCGATCTGCTCCATGCCTTTGTCTATGGCGCTTAATACGTATTCTTCCAAAGTTCCGACCGCGTGCCCGCAACGATAATTATGCGTATGGTAGTCGATGCGCATGGATGCACTCATCACCGTCACCTAATCTTTCTTGACCGGCTTCCGGTGCCGGAATTCAAGTTCTTGCAGCACTCCGTCGAACGGAATGCCCTGCTCGCGCAACAGAACCATAAGGTGGAAAATCAAGTCGGCCGCTTCGCAACGAAGCTCGTTCTGATCGCGGTTTTTCGCGGCGATGATGACTTCCGCGGTTTCTTCGCCGACCTTCTTGAGAATCTTGTCTACGCCCTTCTCGAACAAGTAAGTCGTGTACGCGCCTTCCGGCCGTTCCGCGTCTCTCTGGGCGATCGTGGCTTCCAACCGGCTTAACGGCCCGAACCGATCGTCGTTCTGAGGTTGCGCGGAGCTCGACGCGGCTACGGTTCCCTCGCGATAGAAACAGCTATAAGCCCCCGTATGGCAAGCCGGACCGTTCTGGCGCACCTTCACGAGCAGCGTATCTCCGTCGCAATCGTAATGCAGGGAGACGATCTCCTGCGTATGTCCGCTAGTCGCGCCTTTGTTCCACAATTCGTTCCGAGAACGGCTCCAGAACCAGGTTTGGCCGCTTTCCAGCGACTTTTGCAGCGACTCCTCGTTCATATAAGCCAGCATCAGCACTTCTTTGCTTAGCGCGTCCTGAACAACGGCCGGAACTAAACCCTCCGGGCTCCATTTGATCTGGTCTCGCAACTGAGCCGATTGTTGTTGCGTCATCGTACGTTCACTCCTTTACCGCGTAGCGTATCTTTAACCTCTTGCACCGACACTTCTTTGTAGTGGAAAATGCTTGCGGCTAACGCCGCGTCCGCGCGTCCTTCGGCGAATACGTCCGCGAAGTGCTGGGCGTTGCCCGCTCCGCCGGACGCGATGACCGGGATGCTTACGCTCCCCGATACCGCGCTCGTCAACGCTACGTCGAATCCGTCCTTCGTTCCGTCCGCGTCCATGCTCGTCAGCAACAGCTCTCCGGCTCCCCGGCGTTCCGCTTCCTGCGCCCAAGCGAGAGCCCGAATGCCCGTCGCGTTGCGCCCGCCGTGAGTGAACACTTCCCATTCTCCCCACTCCGCGTTGAACTTCGCGTCGATCGCCACGACGATGCATTGCGCGCCGAATGTCCGCGAGCCGTCCGTGATCAAGTCCGGATCGCGGATCGCGGCCGTATTGATCCCGATCTTGTCCGCCCCTGCGCGCAGCAGGCGTTTCATATCTTCGACCGCGGAGATGCCTCCGCCAACCGTAAAGGGAATCGTAATCTCCCCGGCGGTGCGGCGAACGACATCGACCATCGTCGCCCTGCCTTCCACCGATGCGGAGATATCCAGGAACACAAGCTCGTCCGCGCCCTCGCGGTCATAGATCGCCGCCAGTTCCACCGGGTCTCCGGCATCGCGCAAATTCACAAAATTAACGCCTTTAACGACTCGACCGTCTTTCACGTCGAGGCAAGGAATAATCCGTTTGGCCAGCATGTGGCGTTCCTCCTTTTATCGCGTTCTCCGCTATCACGGCCGCGACGGATCGCAATAGGCCACGACTTCGCTATAGGACAAAGTCCCGCCGAAAATATCGAGGGCGCTGCCGATCGTAATGTCCAGCTTGCCGCTCGTCAACTCCCGGAATCGCGCCAAATCCGCGATCGATCGCGCACCGCCTGCGTAAGTGGTCGGAATTGTTGCCCATTCGGATAACTTAGCTGCCAGCTTCTCTTGGACGCCCTCCCGCTTCCCCTCAACGTCGACAGCGTGGATCAGAAACTCGTCGCAGTAGCTTTCGAGCTCTCTGACATTTGCTTCGTTTACCTCCAAATCGCTAAACGTCTTCCACTGGTTTGTCACGACATACCATTTTCCATCTCGTTCCTTGCAGCTGAGATCAAGTACAAGTCGTTCCCGACCGACCTCCGAAACGATTCGCCGCAGGTTATCCATCTGCAGGCGACCGTCCCGGAAAACGTAAGAAGTAACGATGACGTGCGAAGCCCCTTCGCGTAAGTAGGCTGCCGCGTTCTCCGCCGTGATGCCGCCGCCGATCTGCAAACCGCCTGGATATGCCCTCAGCGCCGAAAGCGCAGCCTCCCGATTGCCGTCTCCGAGCATGATGATATGCCCGCCAGTTAACCCGTCTTGTTTATACAGCGAAGCATAGTAGTCCGCCCCCCGTTCGGAGACGAAGTTCTCCACGACCTTCGAGGCGTCCGATTGAAGCGTCTCCCCGACGATCTGCTTCACCTTACCTTGGTGAATATCAATACAAGGTCTGAACTTCAAATCTCTCAGTCCTTCATAATAGTTTTCCCGAGTGTCATATCCGTGAACTTGCGCAGCAACGCCATGCCCAGGTCGCCGCTTTTCTCCGGATGGAACTGCATTCCGAATAGGGAGCCGCGTCCAACGATTGCCGTTACCGGTTGGTAATAGTCCGTTACGGCGAGCAAATCCGATTCCCGCTCCGGCACGACGTGATAAGAATGGACGAAATAGACGTGCCCCGGAGCCACTCCGTCGAACAGCGGGCTTGGTTGCTTAAACGCAAGTTCGTTCCAGCCCATATGCGGCACTTTGAATTCGCCTTGGAAACGGACAACCCGGCCCGGAAGCAAATCCAACCCTTGATGCACGCCATGCTCTTCGCTCTCCGTGAACAACAGCTGCATGCCCAAGCAAATGCCGAGGAGCGGTTTCCCTGAAGCCGCGAAAGCCTTGACCAAGTCTGCCAATCCGGTTTCCCGAAGATTGGCCATCGCATCGCCGAAGGCGCCGACGCCCGGCAATATCGCGCCGTCCGCGGCGAGAATTTGCTCCGGATCGGAGGTCACGATCATTTCGCAACCTAGTCTCTCTACGGCTTTGCTGACGCTGTGCAAATTTCCCATGCCGTAGTCGATAATGGCGATCACTTACAACACCCCTTTGGTGGAAGGCACGCCCTTCACCCGCGGATCGATCAACGTCGCTTCGTCAAGCGCGCGTCCAAGCGCCTTAAATACCGCTTCGATCATATGGTGCGTATTGCGACCGTAGTGAACGATGACATGCAGCGTAATACGAGCTTCCAACGCAAGCTTCCACAAGAACTCGTGAACGAGTTCAGTCGTAAAGCTACCCACGGTCGCAGCCGGGAATTCCCCGCGCAACTCGAAATGCGGGCGGTTGCTCACGTCGACGACGACCTGTGCGAGCGCCTCGTCCATCGGCACGAACACGCTGGCGTACCGCTTGATGCCCTTCTTGTCGCCGAGCGCTTCGCGCAGCGCTTGCCCGAGGCAGATGCCGATGTCTTCTACCGTGTGGTGGTCGTCGATGTCCACGTCCCCGCGCGCTTCGACCTTCAGATCGAATTGGCCGTGCTTCGCGAACAGGTCCAGCATGTGGTTCAGGAACGGCACGTCCGTCTCGAGGGACACCTCGCCGCTGCCGTCCACTCCCAAGGACAATTGAATGTCCGTCTCGTTCGTCTTGCGGGATACGGCCGATGCGCGGCCTGCTTTTACTTGATCTTCACTCATTTGGTTTCCCTGCCTTCTAATCGAATTTCCACCGCGCGGGCGTGACCTTCCAGCCCTTCATGGCGGGCTAACGTTGCAATTCCTGCCGCATCTCTTAGTAATGCTTCTTTACTGTATCGGATCAAGCTGGATTTCTTCAGAAAATCATCTACATTAAGCGGCGAGGAAAAACGAGCAGTCCCATTCGTCGGCAAAATGTGGTTAGGACCCGCGAAATAATCGCCCACCGGCTCGGAACTGTAAGGTCCCAAGAAAATGGCACCCGCGGTCTCGATCCGGCCGAGCAGATCAAGCGGATCCGCGGTCATCACTTCCAGATGCTCCGGCGCCAGCTTGTTCACGACATCCAGCCCTTCATCCAGGCTGTCCACGACCAAGATCGCGCCGTATTGCTCCAGCGAACGCCGGGCAATCTCGACCCGCGGCAGCGTAGCCACCTGCCGATCGAGCTCCGCCGCGACCGCGTCGGCCAAAGCCTGCGACGGCGTCACGAGCACCGCCGACGCCATCTCGTCGTGCTCCGCTTGCGACAGCATATCCGCGGCGATATACCGCGGATCGGCGCCGTCGTCCGCCAGCACGACAATCTCGCTCGGGCCCGCGATGCTGTCGATGTCGACAGCACCGTATACGGCGCGCTTCGCCAGCGCCACGTAGATGTTGCCGGGCCCGCAAATCTTATCGACGGCGGGAATGCTCGCCGTCCCATAAGCGAGTGCGGCTACCGCCTGCGCCCCGCCGACCCGGTACATCTCCGTCACGCCCGCCTCCGCGGCCGCCACTAAGATGTACGGATCTATGCCTTCCCGTCCTCCGGTAGCCGGGGGCGTGACCAACACGATCTCCGGCACGCCCGCCACCTTGGCCGGAAGCACGTTCATGAGCACCGACGACGGATACGCCGCCTTGCCTCCAGGTACATAAAGCCCAACCCGCTTCAGAGGCCGAAGCACCATTCCGAGCATCGTGCCGTCCGGCGCCACGTCGATCCAGGTTCCGCGTTTCTGCTTCTCGTGGAAAGCCGTAATATTCGCCGCCGCCTGACGAAGCGCGGCCAGAAACTCGGGTTCTACCTTCGCGTACGCCCCTTGGATTTCCTCGTCCGTCACGCGCAGTTGCTCCGGCGTCAAAGTCACTTTATCGAAAGCCGCCGTGTAGCGCAGAAGCGCGTCATCGCCTTCCTTCTTCACGGCATCGACGATTTCCTTAACCGCGGCGTTCTGCTCCGGAGAACCGTATTCGCTTTCCCGCTCCAGTTGAAACTCAGCCGCTTTTCCTTTAAACATCTATACCCCTCCTCGCCTAACCGCAGCTTTCTCTTATACCCTTGCCGAGATAACCGTCCCTAGCCGATCGCATAACTCTTGAATCGCAACGTTCTTCAGCCTGTAGCTTACCCGGTTCGCGATCAAGCGGCTCGTGACTTGAAACAACGTTTCCATCTCGACCAGCCCGTTCTCTTTCAGAGTCTGACCGGTTTCCACCATATCGACGATGCGATCCGCTAGTCCGATCAACGGCGCAAGCTCGATCGATCCGTTCAGCTTGATGACTTCCACCTGTTGGCCTTGTTCGCGGAAGTATTGCGAAGCCACGTTGGCATATTTCGAAGCTACCCGGGGATTAATAACCGGCTTCCAGTCCGGCAGCCCTATGACCGACATGCGGCATTTGGCGATTCCTAGATCGAGCAGCTCGTATACGTCTTTATTTTCCTCCATGAGGACGTCTTTGCCCACGATCCCGATATCGGCTACTCCATATTCCACGTAAGTCGGCACATCGACCGGTTTCGCCATGATGAACTCCATGTTCGCTTCCGGTACCGGAATAATCAGCTTGCGGGAATCGTCGAAATCCTCGGGAATATGAAGTCCGGCTTCCCGAAACAACTTGCTAGCCTGCTTATAGATACGCCCCTTAGGCATCGCGACCTTCAATACGCTGTTGTCCGTCATGCCAAACCCTCCGCTTCCTTGCCGATCCGTACCGTATATCTGTACTCCGTCCCCCGGTAGGCGATCGTTCCTGCTCCGTTCCATTGCTTCACGGCTAATTGTTCTCCGTCTTCCGGCGAATAGACGACCGTAACGACTGTCTGCCCTTGCGCGCGCCGGCGTTCCGCGTCTTGTAAAGCCCGTTTCCGTTCCGAAGCGTCATACAGAATCAAGCAACGTTCCTGCTCCTCCTCCGATTCCTCCACGACCTCCAGAATACGGGTTGTCTTCAGGGCGAAACCCGTCGCATGCGTCGGGCGGCCAAATTGCGCTAGCAGGTTGTCGTACCTTCCTCCGCTGCACACAGGGAAGCCCAATTGCGAAGCATAACCTTCGAAAGTCATGCCCGTATAGTAAGAGAAGTCCCCGATCATCGTGAGATCGATCAGTACATGCTCCTGTATTCCGTATGCTTCCAATACGTCCCATACTTCGCATAGATGCTTGATCGCCGCTTGCGCGTCAGCGTTCGAGCTAAGTTCAAGCGCCTGCGCGCATACTTCCTGCCCGCCGCGAAGCCGTAAAATATCTTCCAACTCCCGCTTCCATGCGGAGTCGAGCGACAGTTTGCGAATAACGTCCCGGTAACCGACATGGTCCCGTTGCAACAGGCAAGCCTTCAACGCTTCCTGCTCGCTCTCTAGGCCGGGCAGCGTCTCTTGGAACAAACCGTTCAAGAACCCGACATGCCCCATCGCGATTTTGAACGAAGGCACGCCCGCGGCCTTCAAAGAAGCGATGGCAAGAGCGATTACTTCCGCATCCGCTTCGGGAGAGGAATCGCCGACCAGTTCTACTCCGGTTTGATAAAACTCGGCATCCCGTCCGCCTTCCTCTTCGAATGCCCGGAATACGTTGCCGTGATAGCTAAGCCGAATCGGAAAAGGCTTATCCTTAAGCAACGAACCGACGACCCGCGCGATCGGAGCCGTCATGTCGGACCGCAGGACTATCGTCGTGCCGCGTTGGTTCAGCAGCTTAAACAGCTTCTGGTCGGAAGTGGCGCTTGCCACCCCTACCGTATCGTAATATTCGATCGTCGGCGTGATGATCTGCTCGTATCCCCATAGGCTCATGCAGTCCAGCACGCTCCGCTCGATGCGGCGCAGCTTCGCGACTGCGTGAGGCAAATAGTCCTTGACCCCCGTCGGTTTCTCGAATACTTTTGGTTTCGTCATTATCGTTCACCCTCGTCTCTATCAAACAAAATCATAGTCTGCCCATTTATCGGCATCCATCATTTGCTTCATTACGTTAAAGTGCTACCAAGTTACCATACTGCCAAAATAAAGAGATTAGTCGTATATTACCATGCCGTTCCCGCTCAGTCAATCCCGAGCCCCGCCAAAACTCCCCATGCAGCAACCGCCTAATGCCTGCGACGGCATTAGGCGGTTCGGCCTGGCATCACTTGAAAGTCATGCCGACTTTCTGCAGAATATCGCGGTAGAGCATGAACGTATCCCCGTTCGTCAGCTTATCGCGATTAGCGATATTCGCTAACGTGTCTTCAACGATCCAACCGCGCTCGATCAGCGTCTGAAGCGATGCTCCTTGCGCGCCCGACTCCGACTCGATCAATGCCCTAGCCAGAAGATCCGCCGCGTGGGCAAGACTGAGCGGCTCTTTCGCGGACTCCTCGGAAATGTCCGCCGCCGATAACGGTTCCGAGAGCAGATCAGGATACCTCTTCTGAAGCGTGCGCACGGAGTTCGCGAACCGTTTCGGGCTGGCGGCTTTGTCCAATGCCCACCCATCGTTGGAATATCCTCCGATCGTGAGGAAATGGCTCGCCGCTACGAGCAAGCCTTGGTAGTCCTTATGCTTCGCGTATTCCGGGGTCGGGAAACTTCTCATCCGCAGATCCATTCCCTGCTTCTTTAACCGTTGGCGAAGCTTGGTTATCCCCGCCTCCGATTTCGACAGTTCGCGTAACGTGAGGCCTTCGTCAATTGCAAGCTTTACGGCCGCTCCGGATGCTTCTCCAGTCGCCATCCCGAGAGGGATGACCCGAGCGCTTCCGTGCGGCAGCGAATCGAAGCTTGCCGATCTTCCGACGACGAGCATGCCTTCCACATGAAGGGGAACCAAGCAACGAAACGGCACGCCGTACTGCTCGGGCACCAACATGATCGACCCTTTGTTGCTTGCATCGGAGCTCTGGATGTCGACTTCGTATGCGCCATAAGCGATTGCATCCCAATGATCGCGGTTTTCCATCAGATCGACCATGCTTAGCCTATACTCGCCTTTGATGTGCCGCGTTTCTCTCACGTATAACTCGGGTGCCGTACCCGCGTATTCGAGATCGCGAAATTCCTTGAACCTCTTTTTCAAGAAATCGACGATAAGAGGCGCTTCCTTTTGCCCGATCCGCAAGCCTTCCTGTACCGACTCCGGATCCAACGGGTTAACCCCGTAGATTTGCATCGAATTAATGAGCAGCGTATCCCCGTCTTGGCGTCCCAAGTTCAGGCTGCGCATTTTGACTCTTTTCGGATCGGAGGATTCGTACTCTCGCGCTTCCGGGTAGCCCCAAATGCTGCGGCTGTCGAAGCCGGTGTTCTTGTGGGTTTTCAGTTTATGCCATACTTCGTCCGTTACTCCGCTCAGCTTGAATACAAGCGTAACGGCCATTTGGGCATTCGGCTCTCCGATATCTCCCCGTCCGACCGTATATTCGGCGCCGGCCGCTACCGCGATGTCCGCATCTTGAGTCGCGTCGATAATAGCCTTGGACATGATTTCCTCTACCGAGCCGTCCTCTTTGACTATGCGCATCCCTACCGCCTGATTGCCTACCATTACGGGATCCATCTGCCGCGCTTTCAACAGCAGATCGATGTTCGGCTCATCGGCTACCATTCGGTGAAACAAGTTAGCCGCGTGATTGACGTCAAATGAAGTTCCTTGTATGCCTTCGTACCATTCCTGAAACAGTCCTTTATTTAAATAAATCGGTTTGTTCCAGAAGCGATAGGACACGGGGGCTTTGTTTAGATCAAGCGAATTCAACCATCCTAAAGTCATTAACCCGCCAAGGATCGAACGGTTTCGGTTATCCACCAGCAACACTTTAAGCCCGTTGCGCGCAGCCGAGATCGCGGCCATAACGCCTTCGGGATCCGTTCCGGCCACGATCACGTCGTAAGCCGGAGCGAGCTTTTCGGCCGAAACCGCGACTTCCAGTTGCTCCTGCGTCGACCGATGGATGCTTTCATTTAGCCGATTGGTGAATGTAAGAGTACAGAAAACGGGAACGAGCAATAGACACAGCGCGATTTTAAGTAACCTCTTATATAGCATGCTTCCTTCTCTCCTCAGTCTGTCAACGCCTCAACGCAGTTCCATTAAAGCTCTCTCAAGGGATTTCCGCCTACTCGCGCGTTAGGCGCAACGTCTTTATGTACGACGGAACCCGCTGCGATGACGGCTCCATCCCCGATCGTCACCCCAGGAAGAATCGTTACGTTGGCCCCGATCATGACATTGGATCCGATACGGATATCGCCTAACCGATATTCCTTTATTAAATACTCATGCGTAAGCAGCGTGCTATTGTATCCGATGATCGAATTGTCTCCGACGGATATCCGTTCAGGAAAAAAGACGTCGACCATCACCATGAGGGCGAACGCCGTATGGCGTCCCACCTTCATGCCGAGGACACGTCTGTAGATCCAATTCTTCACGGGCAGGCTTGGACAATACCGCGATATCTGTATAAACACGAAGTTGCGAACCGCTTTAAAGCGCGAGACCGTTCGATACATTTGCCAAAGCGCATTCGGTCCTTCCACCGGATACCGCTCTACGTTTCTCAACCTTCGACACCCTCCAACTCGATTCCGCATAAGGCCAACAGTTCAGTCATCTCATGCAGGATATGCGCCGCTCCAGCCTCCAATAGGTGGTTTTTCCCTTTTAGGGACCATGCCACGCCTACCGGAATCGCTCCCGCCGCGATTGCCGACTTCATGTCGACGGAGCTGTCTCCGATCATGAACGTCTCGGATGGCTTCACGCCCAACGCTTGAATCGCTTTGGCCACCGGCTCCGGATGGGGTTTCGCATGCTCTACGTCGTCCAAGCTCACGAGAGTCTCCATATACTTATATATCCCGAGCAGTTCTAACGCGCGAATCGAGGAAGCTCTCATTTTCGTCGTGACGATGCCCATGCGAATTCCCGCTGCGTGCAGACGAGCGACGACATCCGCGACCCCCGGAAACAACGATACCATCTCATCGTGACGAACATGGTTGTACTCCCGATAGGCTTGCGTAAGGCTCTCTACGTCTTGACGGCCGGAGAAATGCTGCAATTGCATCGACAGCGGCTGCCCCATGCTTGGTATAATATGTTCTCTTCCGAACCCTTCCGGTACGATTCCCTTTAACGCATGCATGAACGACTGTATGATGAGTTCGTTCGTATCGATTATCGTTCCGTCCAGATCAAACAGGACGGTCGTGATCTTCTGTTGTCGAGTCATTCTCGCTAGTCTCCGTTCCCTGATGTACCTCTTCCGCCGGTTTTGCTTTGGTGCTGATCAGCGGATCGTTATACTTCTGCTTAGCCAGCCCCAGTTTGCGACGTACGACGATCAGTACGATACCGGCAATGACGATAAGAAGGGCGAGCAACTGGGATATGCGTATATTGCCTTCCGCCGGATTCAAGTATCCTTGTTCGAACAACGTTGTCATAGGCGACCATAATGCGTCCAATAAAGACTTCAACCATTCCGGGCCTTTGAAGCCCAAGCTGTCCGTACGAAGCGCCTCGATGAAGAAGCGGCCGATCGAATACCAAATAAAGTAGGAGAAGAACAATTCTCCCTCGCGCAAGAAATTCCGTCTTCTAATGACGAACAAAATAATCAATCCGAGCAGGCTCCACAGCGATTCGTACAAGAACGTAGGGTGATGGTATGTTCCGTTAACGTTCATCTGGTCGACGATAAACTTTGGAATGTGTAACGTATCGCTAAGGAAAGATCGCTCAACCTCTCCGCCATAAGCTTCCTGATTGACGAAGTTGCCCCAACGCCCGATCATCTGGCCGATCAGCAAAGACGGAGCGCAGATATCGACGATTCGCCAGAAGCTGTAGCCCTTGGCGCGAATATAGAAGAACCCGCACAGCAACGCCCCGATCAATGCGCCATAAATCGCGATTCCGCCATTCCAGATCTGAATGATCTCGCCGGGATGATCCTTGTAGTAACCCCATTTAAAGGCAACATAATACAAACGCGCGACAATAATAGAGGAGGGTACCCCAAAGAGCATCAAGTCTAGGAAAAAGTCGGGATTAAGTCCGAACCGTTTACCTTCCTGAACCGCGATGAGCAAACCGGATAAGGCAGCCAAACCCAGAATGATGCCGTACCAGTGTACCGACAAAGGTCCTAGCGTAAACGCAATCGGATCCAAAAGTAAAGTATACATGCTCTTCCTCCACTATTTTATTCGTAATCGTCCTCGGAGATCGCTTCCGTCAACTTATTCGTGAACTGCAACGCAGCGTTATATCCCATCCGTTTCAGACGGAAGTTCATGGCCGCGACTTCCAGAATGACGGCTAAGTTTCTACCCGGTCTAACGGGAACCGTCAGTAACGGAACTTCAGTCTCGATGATCTTCGTCGTCTCTTCGTCCAAGCCCAAACGGTCGTATTGCTTGTCCTGTTGCCAGTTCTCCAGCTTCACGACCAAGCTTATGCCCGTCTGGTTGCGAACGGCGCCTGCGCCGAATAACGTCATGACGTTCAATATTCCAAGACCGCGGATTTCCAGCAAGTGACGGATAAGATCCGGTGCCGTTCCGAACAAGTTGTTATCCGCCGTCTGACGAATTTCCACCGCGTCATCGGCAATCAACCGGTGCCCGCGCTTAACAAGCTCGAGAGCCGTTTCGCTTTTCCCGATTCCGCTGCCTCCGGTTATGAGCATCCCTACGCCGTATACATCGACAAGAACGCCATGGATAGTCGCGGATGGAGCCAGCTTCTTCTCCAAGAAGTTCGTGATCCGGCTGAGAAGGATCGTCGTTGCTACCGAGCTGCGAAGAACCGGAAACTGCCGTTCGTTCGCGATCTCGATCAATTCCGTCGGTATCTCCAATCCTCTCGTAACGATAATGCACGGCGTTTCTTCATGGCATAGCCGCTCCATGCGATCGCGTCGCTCTTCCGTCGTTAACGTCTCCAAGAACGCAAGCTCCGTACGTCCGAGCATCTGCGCCCGGTCCGCGGGATAATAATTGAAATAGCCGGCCATCTCTAATCCGGGCCGATTTAAGTCGTCCGTCACGATTTTCCGTCGCAACCCGTCTTCACCTGCAACAATTTCGAGGTGAAACTGCTGCACGAGCTCGGATACTCTCACTTTTTTAGCCATCGTACAGCTCCCTTCCTAATTTCCCCTATTTATCGTATCGAAAATAGACCGACAAAGCAATTTATACTTTCAAAATGGCGGCATATACCATCATATCTATATATAAGAAAACCGCCCGGCCAATGGCCGAACGGTTTCCGCTCTGTAAAGCTTCTATTAGTTCTCGAAAATGTTAAGTTCCGAGTCTTTATCGAATACGTGGATTTTGTTCATGTCGATCGCGAGTTTCACGTTTTGGTTCTCGCGAAGGCCGGAACGTCCGTCAACGCGGGCGATAACGTTGTCTTTACCCAATCCGTTCAGGTAGAGGAACATCTCGTGACCCAAGTTCTCGGATACTTCGATCGTTGCGTTCACGACGCTGTTCGGAGAAGCTTCGATGAACACTGGCTCTTCGTGAAGATCTTCCGGACGAACTCCAAGAATGATCTCGCGGCCGATATAGCCTTTAGCGCGAAGCGCTTTTGCTTTGCCTTCCGGAATTTCAACGTTGAATCCGGTAGCGCGGAAACGAACGGATCCGCCTTCTTCAACCAATTGACCAGTGATGAAGTTCATCGCCGGAGCTCCGATGAAGCCTGCAACGAACAGGTTAACCGGGTGGTTATAAAGAACGTCCGGAGTAGCGGCTTGTTGGATGAAGCCGTCTTTCATAACGACGATACGGTCTCCCATTGTCATCGCTTCCGTTTGGTCATGCGTTACGTAGATACAAGTCGTCTCAAGACGTTTCATCAATTTACTGATGTTAGCGCGCATTTGAGTACGCAATTTAGCATCTAAGTTGGAAAGCGGCTCATCCATCAAGAAGACTTGCGGTTCACGAACGATTGCGCGACCCAAGGCAACACGTTGGCGTTGGCCCCCGGACAATGCTTTCGGTTTGCGATCGAGCAAGTGCTCGATTTCGAGCGTGCGAGCTGCTTCGCGTACGCGGCGATCGATTTCGTCTTTGCGGAATTTACGCAATTTCAAACCGAATGCCATGTTCTGATATACGTTCATATGAGGGTACAAAGCGTAAGATTGGAACACCATTGCGATGTCGCGATCTTTCGGTGCTACGTCGTTAACGACGCGGTCGCCGATGTACAGCTTGCCTTCGGAAATTTCTTCAAGTCCTGCGATCATACGCAGCGTGGTCGATTTACCGCAACCGGAAGGACCAACGAGTACTAGGAATTCTTTGTCCTGGATATCCAGATTAAAGTCGGTTACCGATGCTTTGTCGGTACCTGCATATTTTTTGTACACATTTTCTAAGCGAACGCCTGCCATTGTTCATTTCCCCCTAAACTTCGTTTGAAGGTACAGGAATATCTTAACTCACACATGGGCTTGATGACTATGCACAAAGCGTACAAAAAATTCATTTCCTTTTCGTGACTTTGTACAATAGCAATAAGATCCGAACTAGTACCGCGTCATTGAAGGAACGGACGTCCAAGCCTGCTTCGTGTTTGATTTTATCCAGTCTATATAGCAACGTGTTCCGGTGAATGAACAATTTTTTGGCGGTTTCGCTAACGTTGCAGTCCATGGAGAAAAAGGCGTCGAGCGTCGACACCGTCTCCGAATCGGTGAACAGATCAGGCCTGCCCATCATTTCTTCCACGAAACGCGACCGTACCATCTCCGGTATTCCGCTCAGCAATCTCTCGAGGTGAACGAGCCAAGGCAGATGGATTTGCATCCCGACATGGAATTTGCGTCCGAGGAATATCGTTTCCCTAAGCGTGCCTACGATTCTTACGACGCTTTCCGATGGAATGATCGGTTCTCCAACCGCGATGTGGCATTCCCCGCCCCATTCTCCCGTAATAAGCTGATGCAAGCCTTCTGCCAACGTAGCGAGAAGCTCCTTCGTCTCTTCGTGTCCGAGCACCTCGTCTTCTTCCGAATCGGCTTCCATTAACACGCGATCGCTGCTTAGAATAAGCCATTCATGTTCTCGAAGCGGTATGAGTAACGTTTCATCGGATATAAAAGAACGAATGGTCTTCTCCAATTCCGCGTAGGACGGCTCCTTTTCTTCCAATTGTTCGCACAGGAGCAGAAAGGGAACCATTCCGTCGAACAGCCTGTTGCGAAGCTCCATTCGATCCGGCACCTCGGCACGCCACTCTCCTGCCGTCACCGACTGCTGAATCCATTCGCCGAGCCGTCTGGCCTGGCGCTCCAAATCGGATGCGCCCGAAGAGCTGGGACGGGTACCGCCCTGCTGGACTGCCCATCCGAGTAATTGCTTCTCGACTTGCGTTAACGTCGCGGCCACCTCGATACAGTGCAACTCCGCTCCGTTAATACGGGTTACCATAAGGCATACCTTTTCCAGTTGGATCGCATCGCCGACTTCGGGATGTTTGTTGCCGCCTGCACTTTCCCACTCGATTCCCGTCAATACTTTGGCCACGACCGATGCGTTCAGAAGTTGCCCCAATAGCTGCAGCTTGGTTTTGTTCATCTCTGAAGCCCCTTGTTCGCAAGATAAGCAGATAAGCGATATATGCGTCATTGTAACATATTTGACGCTTATCCGGGGATCATCAGCGCAGGACTAACAGAACGACGATCGACAACAACGAGAAAACGGCTGCAATCAAGTATAGGAATGACACGGTCTGAACTTGGGTTAATCCCCACTTCATCAAACTATGGTGAGTGTGCAGATTATCCGCGCGATGCAACCCCTTCCCCTCCAATAGCCTTCTCGAAAAAACGATGACCGTATCGAGAATGGGAACGCCTAACGCCAGCAATGGCACTGACAAGGATAAGAGCGTTGCGCCTTTTAATGTTCCGTCTATCGCCGTCACGGCAAGCGTATATCCTAAGAAGGTCGCCCCTGCGTCGCCCATGAATATCCGTGCAGGATGGAAGTTATACGCCAAGAATGCCAGGCATGACCCGGCTAACGCTACGGCAACCAATGCCGTATCCGTGTGATTGAAGATAAGCGAGGCCGCGAACAAGGTCAACGAGGATATCACGCATACTCCGGAGGCGAGGCCATCGATCCCGTCGATAAAATTAAGCATATTAATAAGCGCGAACACCCATATCACCGTAAAAAATGCCGCTGCGGCAGGAGAGAAGAGAATCATCGACGACGAGGAAGGAGACGTAATGCCTTGAATGGATATTCCTTGCCACACGGGGATGTATGCGACAGCTATGTATACGAGTAGCCTCGGCCAGACGGGAAATTCCCGGCTTCTGGATTTGAAAGCATCATCCAGCAACCCGATCGCCACGAGGGCGAAACCTCCGATTAGAAGCGACCGAAATAATGCCGGCTGTCCCATGAATAAGAAAGAAGTAACCGTAACTCCCGCGAATATCGCAACTCCTCCGGACAAAGGCACCGGCTCCGCATGTATTTTGCGGCGAGTCGGCCTATCGACGAATCCGAAACGCAGCGCGAGCTTGCGAACGAATGGCACGAGCAAGATAACCAATGTAAAAGCGAAGGCAAGCGCGTACAAATAAACCATAAATAATTCCTCCGGTTAAGCGATTTGAACTTAACATTCCCCTATCGCCATCGGAGACATACCAAAAAAATTCATTATGCAAAGCTTTAATGATATTAATGAGAATTCGATTCTTGGCAGCAACAATACCCAGAAAGGAGTTTAAAACAAAAAAACAGACGTTTGCACGTCTGCGATTTGTTGAACTGGTGAGCCATGTAGGACTCGAACCTACGACACCCTGATTAAAAGTCAGGTGCTCTACCAACTGAGCTAATGGCTCGCATTGAGTGTTTCCCCGAAAAGTACTCGGAATTCTCTACAACGCTTAACTTCACTTTTTGGGGGTAAAGAATGGTGGAGGATGATGGATTTGAACCACCGAACCCGAAGGAAGAGATTTACAGTCTCCCGCGTTTGGCCACTTCGCTAATCCTCCACAATGCAAGCCGGTCTGGTAACCGGATAAAGAAATGGTGGCTCGAGACGGAATCGAACCGCCGACACGAGGATTTTCAGTCCTCTGCTCTACCAGCTGAGCTATCGAGCCTTAATGCTTTTGAGATAAAATGGCGGAGCTGACGGGATTCGAACCCGCGGTCTCCTGCGTGACAGGCAGGCATGTTAGGCCACTACACCACAGCTCCGCATTATATATGGTGGAGGCTGACGGGATCGAACCGCCGACCCTCTGCTTGTAAGGCAGATGCTCTCCCAGCTGAGCTAAGCCTCCATGGGAATAAATAAGTGGTAGCGGCGAAGGGACTCGAACCCCCGACCCTCCGGGTATGAACCGAATGCTCTAGCCAGCTGAGCTACACCGCCACATCAAGTCATGCGCGGTTCGGTACAAGACCTGAACCGTCAAAACCATTTATGAGACAAGGCTTACACCTTGAAAACTGGATGCGAAACAAAGCATGTAGGAAGAAGGTGAGTGTATCATTTGCCTTACTATGTCAATTCGTTTAGGATAAGCCCTCGACCGATTAGTACTCGTCAGCTCCACACGTTGCCGCGCTTCCACCCCGAGCCTATCAACCTGGTGTTCTTCCAGGGGTCTTACGAATTGGGAAATCTCATCTTGAGGCAGGCTTCGCGCTTAGATGCTTTCAGCGCTTATCCCTTCCGCACTTGGCTACCCAGCGGTGCTCCTGGCGGAACAACTGGTACACCAGCGGTGCGTCCATCCCGGTCCTCTCGTACTAAGGACAGCCCCTCTCAAATTTCCTACGCCCGCGACAGATAGGGACCGAACTGTCTCACGACGTTCTGAACCCAGCTCGCGTACCGCTTTAATGGGCGAACAGCCCAACCCTTGGGACCTACTTCAGCCCCAGGATGCGATGAGCCGACATCGAGGTGCCAAACCTCCCCGTCGATGTGGACTCTTGGGGGAGATAAGCCTGTTATCCCCAGGGTAGCTTTTATCCGTTGAGCGATGGCCCTTCCATTCGGTACCACCGGATCACTAAGTCCGACTTTCGTCCCTGCTCGACTTGTAGGTCTCGCAGTCAAGCTCCCTTATGCCTTTGCACTCTGCGCGCGATTTCCAACCGCGCTGAGGGAACCTTAGAGCGCCTCCGTTACTTTTTAGGAGGCGACCGCCCCAGTCAAACTGTCCGCCTGACACGGTCCTCCTACCCGGTAAGGGTAGTGAGTTAGAACTCCGATACGATCAGGGTGGTATCCCAACGGCGCCTCCACAGAAGCTTGCGCTCCTGCTTCATAGGCTCCCACCTATCCTGTACAGACCGTACCAAAGTTCAATATCAAGCTACAGTAAAGCTCCATGGGGTCTTTCCGTCACGTCGCGGGTAACCTGCATCTTCACAGGTACTAAAATTTCACCGGATCTCTCGTTGAGACAGCGCCCAAGTCGTTACGCCATTCGTGCGGGTCAGAATTTACCTGACAAGGAATTTCGCTACCTTAGGACCGTTATAGTTACGGCCGCCGTTTACTGGGGCTTCAATTCATAGCTTCGGGTTGCCCCTAACCACTCCTCTTAACCTTCCAGCACCGGGCAGGCGTCAGCCCGTATACTTCGCCTTGCGGCTTCGCACAGACCTGTGTTTTTGCTAAACAGTCGCTTGGGCCTCTTCACTGCGGCCCCCTCGTGCTATTCACACTACCGGGGCACCCCTTCTCCCGAAGTTACGGGGTCATTTTGCCGAGTTCCTTAACGAGAGTTCTTCCGCGCGCCTTAGAATTCTCATCTCGCCCACCTGTGTCGGTTTACGGTACGGGCACCTTCTCCTGGCTAGAGGCTTTTCTTGGCAGCGTGGGTACATGACCTTCGGTACTATGATTTTCCCTCCCCATCACAGCTTGAGGTTATAGTGTGCGGATTTGCCTACACACACCTCTCACTGCTTGGACGAGCATATCCATCAGCTCGCGTCGTTCCCCTCCTGCGTCCCCCCATCGCTCATAACGGATTACGGTGGTACAGGAATTTCAACCTGTTGTCCATCGACTACGCCTTTCGGCCTCGCCTTAGGTCCCGACTTACCCTGGGCGGACGAACCTACCCCAGGAACCCTTAGGCTTTCGGCGGACAGGATTCTCACCTGTCTTTTCGTTACTCATACCGGCATTCTCACTTGAATGCAGTCCACCAGTCCTTCCGGTCTGACTTCAACCCGCATTCAACGCTCCCCTACCCAAGTACCCTAAGGTACATGCCATAGCTTCGGTGGTGTGTTTAGCCCCGTTACATTTTCGGCGCAGAGTCACTCGACCAGTGAGCTATTACGCACTCTTTAAATGGTGGCTGCTTCTAAGCCAACATCCTGGTTGTCTTCGCAACTCCACATCCTTTCCCACTTAACACACACTTGGGGACCTTAGCTGATGATCTGGGCTCTTTCCCTCTTGACGACGGATCTTAGCACTCGCCGTCTGACTCCCGAGTATACATACATGGCATTCGGAGTTTGACTGGACTTGGTAACCCTTGGCGGGCCCCGCACCCAATCAGTGCTCTACCTCCATGATGCTTCACCTCGAGGCTAGCCCTAAAGCTATTTCGGGGAGAACCAGCTATCTCCGAGTTCGATTGGAATTTCTCCCCTACCCCCACGTCATCCCAGAGCTTTTCAACGCTCACGAGTTCGGGCCTCCAGTGAGTGTTACCTCACCTTCACCCTGCACAGGGGTAGATCACACGGTTTCGGGTCTACGACCACGTACTTATTCGCCCTATTCAGACTCGGTTTCCCTTCGGCTCCGCCTCATCAGCTTAACCTTGCACGTGAACGTAACTCGCCGGTTCATTCTACAAAAGGCACGCCATCACCCCTAGATCGGGCTCTGACTTCTTGTAAGCGCACGGTTTCAGGTTCTTTTTCACTCCGCTCCCGCGGTGCTTTTCACCTTTCCCTCACGGTACTGCTTCACTATCGGTCGCCAGGTAGTATTTAGCCTTGGCAGATGGTCCTGCCGGATTCCCACGGGGTTTCTCGTGTCCCGCGGTACTCGGGATCCGTCTCGGAGAGAGAAGACTTTCGGCTACAGGGTTGTTACCTTCTGTGACGGGCCTTTCCAGACCTCTTCGCCTAACCTTCTCTTTTTTTACTCCATGTGAGACGTCCCACAACCCCAAGGAGCAAGCTCCTTGGTTTGGGCTTCTCCGCTTTCGCTCGCCGCTACTGACGGAATCACTATTGTTTTCTGTTCCTCAGGGTACTTAGATGTTTCAGTTCCCCTGGTGTGCCTCCAACGAGCTATGTATTCACTCGAGGGTAACTATCCATTACGATAGCTGGGTTTCCCCATTCGGAAATCTCCGGATCAAAGCTCACTTACAGCTCCCCGAAGCATATCGCTGTTCGTCGCGTCCTTCATCGGCTCCTGGCGCCTAGGCATCCTCCGTGCGCACTTATTAGCTTAACCAATGCTCCGGGATATCGATTCTGTTTCTCCGATGCGCGTTCGTTACAAGGCTCCCATCAAAGATGGGCGACAGCAACGCTCGTGCATGAGTCGAACAGAACCGACATCCCTACGCATACATAGTAGACACTAGTAAGGCAGAGATGATACTCTTCTTCTTTCGCGCTTTGTTTCGCTATCCAGTTTTCAAGGTACAAGTTGTCGATGATGGTTAGTCATCGGAAAGTCTCATGGTGGAGACTAGCGGGATCGAACCGCTGACCCCCTGCGTGCAAGGCAGGTGCTCTCCCAGCTGAGCTAAGTCCCCATGGTATTTTCCCCAAAAAGTGACGCTGTCCTCCGAAGGTTATTCCGATTACTTTTCGGGGACCCCGGAACACTGAGGGTATTTAAGATGGTTGGCCTTAGTGGACTCGAACCACCGACCTCACCCTTATCAGGGGTGCGCTCTAACCAGCTGAGCTAAAGGCCAATATGTGCGCCCGATGCTGCTGGGCCTTATCGCCTTTCCTACCCTGTAGACAAGGATAAGAAAAGCCCGGCTTGGCGACGTCCTACTCTCCCAGGACCCTGCGGTCCAAGTACCATTGGCGCTGGAGGGCTTAACGGTCGTGTTCGGGATGGGTACGCGTGGAACCCCTCCGCCGTTGCCACCAAACCGGCATTTCTTGTGAAAGAGTTTAATTGCTCTTTCAAAACTGAACCCGAGCGTAAGAAACGGTTTGCCACTCCCTTGCGGGCCGTGGTCTTTTTATAGCTCCGAAGAGCTCCTTAGAAAGGAGGTGATCCAGCCGCACCTTCCGATACGGCTACCTTGTTACGACTTCACCCCAATCATCTACCCCACCTTCGGCGGCTGGCTCCCTTGCGGGTTACCCCACCGACTTCGGGTGTTGTAAACTCTCGTGGTGTGACGGGCGGTGTGTACAAGACCCGGGAACGTATTCACCGCGGCATGCTGATCCGCGATTACTAGCAATTCCGACTTCATGCAGGCGAGTTGCAGCCTGCAATCCGAACTGAGACCGGCTTTGTTGGGATTGGCTCCACCTCGCGGTTTCGCAGCCCGTTGTACCGGCCATTGTAGTACGTGTGTAGCCCAGGTCATAAGGGGCATGATGATTTGACGTCATCCCCGCCTTCCTCCGGTTTGTCACCGGCAGTCAACCTAGAGTGCCCACCTTAACGTGCTGGCAACTAAGTTTAGGGGTTGCGCTCGTTGCGGGACTTAACCCAACATCTCACGACACGAGCTGACGACAACCATGCACCACCTGTCTCCTCTGTCCCGAAGGCCGCCTCTATCTCTAGAGGATTCAGAGGGATGTCAAGACCTGGTAAGGTTCTTCGCGTTGCTTCGAATTAAACCACATACTCCACTGCTTGTGCGGGTCCCCGTCAATTCCTTTGAGTTTCAGTCTTGCGACCGTACTCCCCAGGCGGAGTGCTTAATGTGTTAACTTCGGCACCGAGGGCATGATACCCCCAACACCTAGCACTCATCGTTTACAGCGTGGACTACCAGGGTATCTAATCCTGTTTGCTCCCCACGCTTTCGCGCCTCAGCGTCAGTTACAGTCCAGAGAGCCGCCTTCGCCACTGGTGTTCCTCCACATCTCTACGCATTTCACCGCTACACGTGGAATTCCGCTCTCCTCTTCTGCACTCAAGTTCCCCAGTTTCCAGTGCATCACGGGGTTGAGCCCCGCACTTAGACACCAGACTTAAAGAACCGCCTGCGCGCGCTTTACGCCCAATAATTCCGGACAACGCTTGCCCCCTACGTATTACCGCGGCTGCTGGCACGTAGTTAGCCGGGGCTTTCTTCTCAGGTACCGTCATCGGGCTAGCAGTTAACTAGCCCTTATTCTTCCCTGGCAACAGAGCTTTACGACCCGAAAGCCTTCCTCACTCACGCGGCGTTGCTCCATCAGGCTTTCGCCCATTGTGGAAGATTCCCTACTGCTGCCTCCCGTAGGAGTCTGGGCCGTGTCTCAGTCCCAGTGTGGCCGTTCACCCTCTCAGGTCGGCTACGCATCGTCGCCTTGGTGAGCCGTTACCCCACCAACTAGCTAATGCGCCGCAGGCCCATCCGCAAGCCACAGATTGCTCCGTGTTTCCCAAGCTCGCCATGCGGCTAGCTTGCGTATCCGGTCTTAGCATCCGTTTCCGAATGTTATCCCGATCTTGTGGGCAGGTTGCCTACGTGTTACTCACCCGTCCGCCACTAACCTCTTCGGGAGCAAGCTCCCTCAGAGATTCGTTCGACTTGCATGTATTAGGCACGCCGCCAGCGTTCGTCCTGAGCCAGGATCAAACTCTCCATAAAAGGATTCACCGAAGGTGATATCCAAGAGAGCCAAAAGGCTCAATCTGTATTGCTGGTTTGCCTTCCGACGACCGAAGCCGTCTTCCGACGTTTGTTTGTTTCTTACGCTCGATGTTCAGTTTTCAAAGAACAATTGGTGTTTCGTTTTGTTGTCGTCCGCGCTAACGGCGACTTTTATAATATACCACAGCGCCCATCCGTTTTGCAACAAGTAATTTCTACCAGTTCGTGATGTCCTCGTTAGCCGATTGGCTTGCCCAAGAGGCGCGAGATATAATGTACCACATTAACAAAGGATACGTCAACACTTGTCGACAGCTTTTTTCTAAACCGCCGGAGTTACGTTCATCACCCGCGCCCGCTCTCATCCAACCGCCTTCTTCCTAAGCCCTCAACCATAACGCAAAACGCCCGCGACCGCGGGCTGCTTTACGCAAGAACGATCCATTGAAGACCTAATACGAGTCCGATACCCGGCAACCCCAGCAAAGCAACCGTACCGATCGTGAAGGGATTAAGCGGCACGTAACCTCCGGCCCCCCACCCCGAGAAGTTGAGCGCATACAACGCCATGGCAGCCAGAACAAGATGAACGCAGAACCGCATCAACCAGCCTTTGGGCGCCCTTTGCTTCAATATTACGAATCCAAGCGACAACGCGGAACCGACCAACAGAACAAGCCAGAATGTTCTCATCCCGCTCCTTCCCCTCCCCGAAGCGGAATCGATTCCTTCCATAACCATTTCGCTTCCTTAAGCAACATACCGAGTTTTTTCTCCGCCGCTTCTAGACAATAGATCGCATAATCCACTTGATCTTCGCCAAGCGCATACTGGAATCTCCAATCCGCGAGCTTCCATTCCCGTTCCGCGTTGCGGACCTCCGCAATGAGCCTTTGACGTTCCGCCGACTGCGCCGAGACCATTTCAAGCTTTTTCCCCCTAGGCACGACAATCCCTCCCGCGTCCCCTGACGGT
This sequence comes from Cohnella cholangitidis, assembly GCF_014107495.1. GTDB lineage: Bacteria > Bacillota > Bacilli > Paenibacillales > Paenibacillaceae > Cohnella > Cohnella cholangitidis. Next base: position 3,516,043 of record NZ_CP041969.1, on the reverse strand, counting down.
GCCGCCCCGAAGGACAACCCATTACTATTTCTATACCCCTAGCAATTCCCTTAGAACTATTGAAACTCCGGGATACTAGAAAATAAAAAAGACGCCCGAGGGCGTCCGCATGCAATAGGTTTCATAAAGCTAGTATAGCTCTCTACGTCCCTCCAACGCTTTGGAGATCGTAACTTCGTCCGCGTATTCCAAATCCCCGCCAACCGGCAAGCCATGAGCGATCCGGGTCACTTTGATGCCGAACGGCTTCACCAAACGCGACAAATACATCGCCGTGGCCTCGCCCTCAATGTTCGGATTCGTAGCCAGAATAAGCTCCTGGACCCGTTCGTCGCCAAGCCTCCGAACCAGCTCGGCTATTCGAATGTCGTCGGGCCCGAGTCCGTCCATCGGAGAGATCGCGCCGTTCAGAACATGATAATGCCCGTTGTATTCGCGGGTTCTCTCCATAGCGACTAAATCCTTCGGCTCCTGGACCACGCATATGACAGACATATCTCTCGCTTTATCGGAGCATATCCGGCAAGGGTCGGTGTCGGTGATGTTGCAACAAACCGAACAGTAAGTCAGGTTTCTCTTGACGTTCACAAGCGCCTTGGCGAAGTCGATCACGTCTTCTTCCTTCATTCGCAAGACGTAGAAAGCCAGCCTGGCGGCCGTCTTTGGCCCGATACCCGGAAGGCGGGAGAAGGAGTCGATCAGCTTGGCAATCGGTTCTGGATAAAACAAAGGCTCCCGTCTCCTCTAATCGATGTTTTCCGGCTTAGAACAATCCGGGTATTTTCATGCCTCCGGTATACTTGCCCATATCTTGGTTTGCCAGTTCATCCGCTTTGGACAGCGCATCGTTGACAGCGGTCAGCACGAGATCCTGAAGCATTTCAACGTCTTCCGGATCGACCGCTTCAGGCTTGATTTTAATGTCGAGCAGTTTTTTATGGCCGTTCACGGTTACGGATACGACTCCGCCCCCGGCAGTGCCTTCGATCGTTTTATTGCCTAGCTCTTCCTGAGCTTTGAGCATTTGCTCCTGCATCTTCTTAACTTGTTTCATCATTTGATTCATATTGTTCATTGATAATAGCCTCCTAATAAGTTAGTCGTCTTTGATCGTTACTAATTGTTCTCCGAACAAGCGAACCGCTTCATCGACCCATGGTTCGCTTTTCCCTTCGGCTTCATCTTCCGGGACGAGAAGCAATTCTTCCCCTGCCGCGTTCCCCTTGGACTGTCCTGAGCTCTCCGCCACGACTTCCTGCCATTCCTTCTGCATGACGGTAACCAACTGCGTCGGTTGACCGTACAAGGAGCTCAACACGCTTTCGATAACCCCTTTGTTAGCCGGCCTCTCCGTCGTCTCGCGATGGATCGTATTCCGGAAAGCGACCAAGAGAGCATGGTCATCGAACGAGACCGGTTCGCCGTCGACCAGCCAAGCGTGAACGGTAACCCGCTCTTCCTTGACCCGTTGAAGGATTTGCGGCCATTTGGCCAACGATTGCCCGGAAGCGGCATGAGCCTCCACGAAAGCGTTCAGCTTGCTGCGGGGAACCGACGAAGGCCGCGGCGAATTCGATGGAGCGCTGCCGCCCGAAGCTCCGCGGTTACCTCCTCCGCCTTGTCCGGACGATGGAGAAGCCGCCGTAGCCGATACCGCGCCGCCGCTCGCCAATGCTCCCAGCCTTTTTTCCAACGCCGCTATCTGTTGCTTTAATTGTCCGAGTTCGCCCCGACCGACGCCGGCATCGGCTTGGGTCGCGGCACTCGTTGCCGACGAGGCTCCCGGATGTTCCGAGCAAAGCTTCAGCAGCGCGATTTCGAACATTGTTTGCGGGTGCGCCGCATATTTCATTTCACTCTGATAGCGGTTCAACAAATCTATGATAGCAAATAACCGCTCTCGAGAAAATCCGTCCGACATCTCTTTCAATTCGGACGGGCTGGCTATTCGCCCGGAGGATTCACCCGCGTCCGGCGCTAATTGCGTCAGCAACAAATCACGGAAATAATACATCAGCTGCTCCAAGCATTTGTCCGCGCTCTTGCCGGACCTCATCATCTCGTCGATTTCGAGCAGCACTTTGGTGGCGTCATTATCGCGAACCGCGATCGCGAGTCTGGAAAACTGCTCCGAAGGCAACCCTCCGGTCGCTTCGATAGCCTGATCCAAACTCACTTGACCGCCGGTAAAGGACGAAATTTGATCCAATAAGCTTAGAGCGTCACGCATTCCGCCATCGGACAAACGAGCGATATAACGCAGCGCTTCTTCCTCCGCCGTTATTTGCTCCTCTGCGCAAATTTCCCGAAGCCGCCCCGCTTGCTCCTCTAACGATACCCTGCGAAAATCAAACCGCTGGCATCGCGAGATAATGGTGGGCGGAAGTTTATGAGGCTCCGTCGTCGCAAGTACGAACATGACATGTCCAGGCGGCTCCTCCAACGTCTTGAGCAAGGCGTTGAAGGCTTCCGTAGTCAGCATGTGCACTTCATCGATAATATACACTTTACGCCGCACTTCCGTCGGCGAGTATTTTACTTTGTCGCGAATATCCCGAATTTCCTCGACGCCTCGGTTGGAAGCCGCATCGATCTCCACAACGTCCATCACCGAACCGCTCGTAATCCGCTCGCATTGCGAGCATTCGTTACAAGGTTCGGGCGCAGGGCCGTGTTCGCAGTTAACGGCTTTCGCCAATATTTTAGCGGCGCTTGTTTTCCCGGTCCCTCTCGGGCCGCTGAACAAATACGCGTGGGATAGACGATTCTCGCGAATTGCGTTCTGAAGAGTCTGAACGATATGTTGTTGCCCGACCATGTCCTTGAACGTCTGGGGACGCCAGGCCCGGTACAAAGCAAGATGTGCCATTGCTTGTCGCTCCCGTCAGCTTGCGTTTCATTCATTATACATCATCGACGGACGGCACTCCACCGCCAGCTGCTATTTATTAATTGTACTGATCGGAGGCGTAGGACATCCATACCGTAAATTTCGTACCTCGTTCATCGGAAGCGACTTCGATGCTGCCGCCCAGATCGTGCACGATCCGCTGGCAGATCGACAGTCCCAATCCGGTACCTTGCGGTTTCGTCGTAAAAAAGGGATCGAACACCTTCTCTAGAACTTCGGCCGTCATTCCTGGCCCTGTGTCGCATATTTCTACTGCAATTTTGTCGGGTTCATAGGGGTAATTGCTTTCGCGAATTATTAAAGTCCCTCCTCCGGTCATCGCTTCGATTGCATTTTTCCCCAAGTTCAGGAACACTTGCTTTAACTGCTCTTTATCCGCCATAATCGGCGGCAGCTCCGACTTCGGGTAATATAGAACGGTTACATTATGAAGTAAAGCTTCGTTTCTGATCATTGGCAAAATCTCTTGCAGCACCCGGCCCATTCTCATCGGCGCCCGTTTGATTTCTTTTGGTTTGCTGAGCAGCAAAAATTCGCTTACCAAATCATTGACTCTTTCCAACTCGGACAGCATGATCCCTACATAATCCTGTTCCTTGCTCATTTCCCGATCGGAAAGGCTTTTCTCGAGCAACTGCATGAAGCCTTTGATCGCCGTCAAGGGGTTACGAATCTCGTGGGCCGTGCCCGCAGCGATCTGTCCGATGGTCTTCAGCCGATCGGAGCGCCTGAGCTGCTCCTCCAAATTCAGAAAATGAGATACGTCTTGGAAGAGAACGAAAGCACCCGCGATAGATTCGCCATGCTGCAGCACCCCTCCATCAAGCATTAATCTGTAGTTGCTCACATCCCGCTTCCAATTCAATACCCTATTTCGAAAGACATCGCCCTCAAGCAGGCTGCGGTCAAACGGCTTAGGGTGGAGAGAAAGCGAATCAAACCATTTCTCGACTGATTCATCTATGATGTCGGCCCGATTGCATCCGAATATGGAACAAATCATCTCGCTGGCTTCCACGATGCGGAATTCCGAATCGATCAGCAGAACACCGATGTCTTCCAAAGACAGAAAATGGTGCGCAAACCGCTGAATATAAAATTGTTGCCTCGTCTGGTCCGGATCCATGAGATTATCTTCTTCAAGTACTGCCCGTTCGTCTACCATTCGCGTTCACCTCCGGTCAACGAGCCAGTTCATCTGTAAATATTCGGTATCTCGCGCTATTTCCCTCCTTTGGACCTATGACAGGAGAAGTATTTATCCGAAATCGGACATAATAAAAGAAGCACCTCGGCTCGTTGCCAGGGTGCTTCTTAATCGTTCAACCGTGAATTAACTTATTAGGACCGTGCACCTGATTTCGATAATTGCGATCCAGCCGAATAAGAAAGTGTCGCTCAAGCCGAGCTACCCTCCAGCACAAGAACTAAACCACTTACGGCTGCTTCCTTCCGGACCTGACCGGGTTCATGGCCGTCCCTCGCGGAGGACCCTGCCGTCAACGCGGCACGAATCTTACCGGAACCTGCATCACAAAACCTAAAACAGGAATTCAACCTCGCTGGAGCGGATTGCGAGTTACAGGGCACCGCTACCTCCCCGTCTAGCACGGCAAAACTAAGTATAGCGAATTGCGAAGGGAAGTGCAACCGAAGGAAACAGTTCCCTCGGAATTCCCCGCTTTATTTCATCGATTTGACATGAATGGTATACCTAGGGTAATTAAATCTCAGGACGGTAGCCGCCTGCTGCTCGACCGTCGGAATTTCACGCGCTTGCAAACCGGGAGCGAGCTTTATCGTTACGTATGCGTCCGCCCCGTTAAAAGTGATACTGGAATCCGCTACTCCCGGCACATTGCGGATAGCCTCCCTCATCGTCCGATTATCCGTATTATAATTGGTCACGATGTGATGACCGGGAAGCGAGGGGTCGCTGTTGGCTCGACCGAGATATCCGTCATTCCCGTAATTCTGGGCCTTCAATCCGTTCGAATTCGTCCTTCCATTGTTGGCGCAACCGGATAACGTCAGCAGAACCAACGTCGCCGCAGCCATCACTTTCACCGTTTTCCATTGCTTGAGCATGAAAAAAACCTCCCTTTTATCCGGTAGGATTTCAAAGGAGGCTTATCTCTATACGGCGATTCGAAATTAAATTCCGTATTTTTTCTTGAACTTGTCTACGCGACCGCCTGCATCGATAAACTTCTGTTTACCTGTGTAGAACGGGTGGCAAGCCGAACAGATCTCTACTTTAAGATTCGATTTGATCGAACCTGTTTCGAAAGTGTTTCCGCATGCGCAAGATGCCGTAATCACATTGTATTGCGGATGAATGGATGGTTTCAAAGGGTTCACCTCTTTCTGCCCTGAATCACAAGCGGATCCAGAGTAATAGACACATGATGGGATTATAGCACGTCGCGCAATTCCGTGGCAAGCAAAAGCGAAACTTTTGGCCATGGAAAACGTTTTACTATTTGTTCCAAATTAAGGACGCTTTTACGGCTTCCTCCTATAATCTTGAAAAGGCGGCGTTATTCCGTGCGTAGACTCGTTAGCATCGCAACTATTTTCGCAATTGTTCCGTTATCTTTGGCAAGCTGCAGCTCGGATAAACCCGAGGAATCGGTAACCCTCAAAATCGCGGGCGTCTATCAAGAAACCTTCCTGCAATCGATCGGATACGAGTATATGCAGCGGCACCCGAACGTGGAATTCGAATTCTTGCCCGAGATCCCGTACACGGATGACGCCGGCAACGACATTGAACGGTTGTTCTCAGAGGAACAACCGGACATCTTCGTAACCGGCGCAAACTACTACGCAGAAGCCGTTAAAACGGGACGTCTGGCTTCAATTGACCCTTACCTGCGGAAGTCGAAATCGCCCGGGATCGTACCGTTCATCGACCGGCACTTGAGAACGTACGCGAAAGACGGCAGCCTATACGGTTATCCGACCGCTTTCGAGAGCAGCGCCCTGCTCTACAACAAAACTTTGTTCGACGAATATCACATCGATTACCCCGTTAATAACATGACTTGGGATAACGTTCTGAAGATCGCCGGAGCTTTCCCGCGAACGGACAAGCGCGATAAACCTATCCTCGGGTTACTTACCGGAACGGGCGGAGACGATGTCGGCGCTTATCTGTTCTATAGGGTGGACGATGCCGGAATGTCCAATAACCTAGCCATCGTCAATCCCGGGAAAAATAAAGCGACTGTCGATTCCCAGAGCTGGTTGGAAACATGGAAGCTGTTCCTCGAAGCTTACCATAACGGAACCCTAGGACCTACGGCGCTCGAGGTCAGCGAGGCAAACGAATGGATTGACGGCGTCGCGTTCGACGACAAGTTCCGGCCGTTTCTAGCCGGGAATGCGGCGATGGCTTTCGCGGATACGTCTTTGCTCCCTTACCTTATCGGTTCCAAGAAAAGCACCGGCGTGAACTGGGGCATGGTTAGCCCGCCCGGCCAGTATCAAATTCATTTGCAAATCCCTTCGATCTATACGATCAATGCTGGTTCCGCCAAAAAAAACGCTGCTTGGCAACTGCTGGAGTTCATAGCGGGAAATGAATCGACTATTCATCAAGCAGAGCACGACAACCGAACATTCGGAGTCGAGTTGAAAGCGAACATTAAACCGATAGAAGATATCTTCGACGTCGACCTGTCCCCGTTCTACATTTCGGAAGCGGCGAATAGAGGAATATACTCCAGCGGCAACGACAATTATTTAAGAGCGTATTATACGAACGGTCCTTTGGAAATGAATAAAGTTCTAGACGGCGACCAAACGATCGAAGAAGCTCTAGGATCGTTGCAAGCCGCCGTAGATGCGGCGTTGAAATCCGATGGCTCCCAATAAAACGAAAAGCCTATCCGCATAACGCGGATAGGCTTTTCGTTATTAGGCAGTCCCCTTTGACCTCACGGCTTCGGAGGGATATGCGTATAAGAACCGATGACAACGTCCGGGAGCTCTTGACGGTAAATCTCCAGCAACGCCTTCATCCCGTAGATTTCTCCCTGCGCGGGAGGAATCAGGGACAAGTACGCGTCCGGATCGATGTTCAAGTTGCGCATCTGGATGAGCTTCAATCCGGTACGGCGCGCGAAGCCGATCATCGCCTCGATCTCTTCCTCGCGGTCCGTCACGCCGGGGAAAACCAAATAGTTAATCGACGTGTACACGCCTTTGTCCGTCGCGTATTTGAGAGATTTCTCGACGTTCTTCAACGTATATCCGCGAGGTTTGTAATAAGCGTTATAGTGTTCGTCGATCGCGCTTATCGTACTTACCCGCATGAGATCCAAACCGGCGTCGGTTATCGCTCTCATGTGATCCGACAAGCCCGCGTTCGTATTGATGTTGATGTAACCGTTCGACGTTTGCTCGCGTACGCGTTTCATCGCTTCCACGATCGTTTTCGCTTGGGTCGAAGGCTCTCCTTCGCATCCTTGCCCGAAACTAATAATGGAATCCGGAGCCGATCTCAAATGTTCCATCATAATCTGCACGACTTCGTCTACTTCCGGCTTGAACTTCAATCGCGTCTGCGGCGCAACGAATCCGCTGTCGTCCGGTTGCTCCGAAATGCAGCCGTAACAACCGGCATTGCAGGAGAACGATACCGGAACGGCGCCCTCGAGACGTTGCAGGAACGTGTTCGACGCCGTCAGGCATTCGTATTCCAACGCGCAATGGGATAGATGCTTATATAACCTGTTGTCCGGGTAGGTCTTGAGCAGGCGATCCACTTGAATCCCAAGCTCGGCGCGATCGCAATTTTCCGGATTCCACGGTTCCGGATCGTCGCTCTGGCCAGCCGCTACGTAGAAGCCGCCATCCTTCCATACGACCGCCGTATAACCGAACAACGGGAATTTCTGCGTTTTATCCGTCTTGGAGTAGCCCGGGACGTAATATCGGGTAAAGCCTTGCGGCAGCAGAGCTCCCACGGCCTGATAAGCTCCGGGAAGCAATTGCATCTTTCCGCTCGCGGGATCCATTCCGATCGGGCGCGTATGGGGAAGTCCGACTAACGTTGCCCCGGCAGGCAACGGGATAAGCTCATCGTCGAGCAGTTCTACGAGATCGTTGCCGCTACGGGCAATCCCGTACAGCTCAGGATGGTCGAATACGTTGCCGTGCTCGTCTGCGTACACTAGATGCATGGGCTAAGCCCTCCTAACATCCCTGCCTTAAGAGGAACTGTTTCGCGGTGTGCGGCGTCCCCCGCCGGAGCTTGGCGACGGGCTAGGCGAGCTTGGCCCCCCGCTAGTATCCAGCATATCCAGGAATTCTTGATTGGTTTTGGTGTTCGAAAGCTTCTTGAGAAATCCTTCCACGTATTCCATGGAATCGTTCATGCTCTTGCGAATCGCCCACAGCTTGTCGAGCGCTTCTTTGTCGAGCAGCATCTCTTCCCGCCTCGTTCCCGACCGCCTGATGTCCAATGCCGGAAAAATACGGCGCTCCGACAGCTTGCGATCGAGATGAAGCTCCATATTGCCCGTACCTTTAAACTCTTCATAAATGATATCGTCCATGCGCGAACCGGTCTCTACCAACGCGGTCGCCAGAATCGTCAGGCTTCCGCCTTCCTCGATATTGCGCGCCGAACCGAAAAACCGTTTAGGACGATGGAACGCGGCAGGATCGATCCCCCCGGATAACGTACGCCCGGACGGCGGAACGACCAAGTTGTAAGCTCTCGCAAGCCGCGTAATGCTGTCCAGCAAAATAACGACGTCGCGTTTATGCTCGACAAGACGCAACGCGCGCTCCAATACCAGCTCCGCAACCTTGATATGATTCTCGGGAACCTCATCGAAAGTAGACGCGATGACCTCGCCTTTGACCGAGCGCTGCATATCCGTAACTTCTTCCGGCCGTTCGTCGATAAGAAGCACGAATAAATCGATATCCGGATGATTAATCGAGATACTATTCGCAATCTCTTTCAAGAGCAACGTTTTCCCTGCTTTAGGCTGGGCAACGATCAATCCGCGTTGACCTAATCCGACGGGAGCTACAAGATCCATAATTCGCGTAGATAGATGAGTGGGAGACGTTTCGAGCTTAATTTTCTTCTGTGGATACAGCGGGGTGAGAGCGGGAAAATGCAGACGTTCCGCGGCAGCTTCCGGAGTGACGCCATTCACGGCATTTACTTGCAACAGCCCGAAATAGCGCTCGCTTTCTTTGGGTGCCCGGCATTTCCCGGATACGAGATCCCCCGTCCGCAAATCGAATTTGCGAATCTGCGAAGCCGAGATGTAAATATCCTCGGGACTTGGAAGGTAATTGATCGGACGAAGAAACCCGAATCCTTCCGGCAATACTTCTAAAACGCCTTCCATGAACATCAGACCGCTTCGCTCTGCTTGCGCGCGCAAGATCGCGATAATCAGTTCCTTCTTCTTCATCTGGGCATAGTTATTAATCTGGTGCTGCTTGGCTAACTTATACAGTTCGGTCAACTTGAGCCCTTCCAGATCCGCCATCATTAAATCGGTCAATAGAATCCCCACTTTTATTCAGAAATCGTCTACATGACTATTACCCTTGCCGCCAAACTTCCGCACCCAAGTTACTAAGCTGCATAACCAGCTTCTCATAACCCCGGTCGATATATTCAACTCCGCTAATTTCGGTCGTGCCTTCTTCGACGGTAAGCGCAGCTACGACAAGCGCCGCTCCCGCACGCAGATCGGCCGCTCTAACTTTAGCGGCATTAAGAGGTCCGCCCTCGATGATGGCGGAACGGCCTTCTACCCGAATTTGCGCGCCCATGCGCGCAAGCTCCGGCACATGCTTGAACCGGTTGCTGTACACGTAATCAGACAGTACGCTTACCCCGCGGGCTTGCGTAAGCAGACTCGTCATCGGCGATTGCAGATCGGTAGCAAAGCCCGGATAAACCAACGCTTTAACGTCTACCGCTTCATAAAGAGGTTGTCCGACTACTCGAATCGCTTCGTCCATCTCGTAGACGTGTACGCCCATTTCCTGCAATTTCGCGGTCATGGCTTCCAGATGCTTAGGAATAATATTATCGATAAGGACATCGCCGCGTGTCGCCGCGGCGGCTATCATGTATGTTCCAGCTTGTATGCGATCGGGAATAATAGAATGCCTGCAACCGTGCATTTCCCGAACGCCTTCGATGCGGATCGTCTCCGTACCGGCACCTTTGATCTTGGCCCCCATCGCGTTCAGCAACGTAGCCACGTCGATAATTTCCGGCTCTTTGGCCGCGTTCTCGATCAAGGTCAATCCTTTGGCCCTAGAAGCCGCCAACATTATGTTGATAGTCGCTCCAACGCTTGCGACGTCCAAATAAATTTTCGCGCCGCGCAATTCTTTCGCTCGGATCCGAATGGACCCATGGTCATTGGTCACTTCCGCACCCAATGCCTCAAACCCTTTAATATGCTGATCTATCGGGCGCGGTTCGAAGTTGCACCCGCCTGGCAATCCGATCGTCGCTTCGCCGAATCTCCCTAACAAAGCTCCCATCAAGTAATAGGACGCTCTAAGAAGCTTAACTCTTCCATTTGGCATAGGAACCGATCTCATAGCGGACGGATCGATAGACATCACGTCGTCCTGCCAAGATACTTTGCCCCCAAGCTCCTCTAACAATTCCGCATAAACCGCCACATCGCTGAGTTGAGGAAGGTTGTCCAGCCTCACTTCCGATTCTGCCAATATTGCTGCGGGAATAAGAGCGACAGCGCTATTCTTCGCGCCGCTGATTCCGACCGTGCCTCTAAGCGGTCGGCCTCCCCGGACCATCAATTTATCCATGAATGCCGTATTCCTCCTCGTGTTGTTGTCGGCGAAAATAACCGACACATGAAGGAACGGGAAAACGCCTAAAGACGTTTTCCCGCATCTGGTACGATAATGATTTACTTGGTTGGATTAAGCTTTGTTGCTGCTTCCGAACAAGCGGATTTTCTCTTGTACGACTGCTTTCATTGCAGTGCGAGCAGGCGTCAAGTATTTACGAGGATCGATTACGTGAGCGTCTTTTGCAAGCACTTCGCGGATAGCGGCCGTGCAAGCCACTTGGTTTTCCGTGTTTACGTTGATTTTACCTGCGCCGGCTTGAATCGCTTCGCGAATCATGTCGTCAGGTACGCCGGATCCACCGTGAAGAACAACCGGCACCGGAATTTTGGCAACGACTTCTTTAATGATATCGAAGTGGATTTTCACTTCGCCTTTGTACATACCGTGAGCCGTACCAACCGCGATAGCCAGGCAGTCTACGCCAGTTTCTTCATAGAAACGGATCGCTTCTTCTGGTTTAGCAAGCTTAGCATCTGCTTCGTCCACGCTAAGATCGTCTTCGACGCCGCCGATCGTTCCCAGCTCGCCTTCAACGGATACGCCCATAGCATGAGCGGCTTTAACGACTTCTTTCGTCAAACGGATGTTATCTTCGAAAGAATGATGCGAACCGTCGAACATAACGGAAGAGAATCCAGCGCGGATACACTTCATAGCGATATCGAAATTGCTGCCGTGGTCTAAGTGCAATGCGATTGGAAGACCGGATTTCTCGGCAGCCGCTTTAGCGATTGCAACCGTATATTCCATACCCATGTACTTCAAAGCGCCTTCGCTAACGCCGAAAATGAACGGCGAATTCTCTTCGATCGCCGCATCCGTGATCGCTTGGGCAAACTCCAGGTTGTTCATGTTGAATTGGCCGATGGCATATTTTCCGGCTTTGGCTTGCGGTAAAAATTCGGTCATCGATACTAATGGCATAGTGTACAATTCCTCCTGCGGTTTTCATTCGATTTCTCACGTTTCATGCATACTGCGTTATTATAACACAAAATGACTTTGTGAAGTAAACCGAACGAATGTTTCCTACTTCGCTACCGCATCCCCGGCTTTATGAGCCCGTCGCGAATCGGGACGCCGAACCTTCGCCCATCTGCATATTCACGGCCAATCTCATCTCGTCGATATCGAACGGTTTCGTAAAATGCATCAAAGCTCCCAAGTCGGTCGCTTCTTTGATCATGTCGAGCTCGCCGTAAGCAGTCATCATGATAACTTTAATGCTGCGATCGTATTCTTTAATTTGCTTGAGAATTTCCAAGCCGTCCATCCCCGGTATCTTCATGTCGAGCAGGACCAGATCGGGACGGTGGTTTCTTACGATTTCCAACGCGGTTCTTCCATTCGCCGCCTGGAAAGTGTCATACCCTTCGGTCGCGAATACTTCGAGTAGTAAAATACGGATTCCGACTTGATCATCCACAATCAGCAATCTCTTCTTGTCCAAGAGCTCATCTCCCCGAATCACTGTTGTAGCCTTATTCGTGACCAGAAGCATAAATTCCTTCTCTTTCCATGTAAAAAAATGTAGCACGACGCAAAAATAATTGGAGAACCGCACAACCGCCTTTTGTTCAACCCTATCTAAAACCAAAAAAACCGCCCTAGCTTGAAGCCAGGACGGTTTGATCGAACCCACGATACGGAATATAAAATATTTTAAACTTCCGAACGGCGAAGCGCGGCTTTGACGAATTCTCTGAACAACGGTTGCGGACGGTTCGGGCGGGAAGTAAATTCCGGATGGAATTGTACCGCCAAGAACCAAGGATGATCAGGAAGCTCGATCATCTCCACCAAACGTCCGTCCGGCGAAGTTCCGGAGATGCGCAAGCCGGCCGATTCGATGCGCTCGCGATACTCGTTGTTGAACTCGTAACGGTGACGATGACGCTCATATACAAGCTCGTCTCCGTAGCATTGCGCCGCCAAGCTGCCCGGCACCAACTTGCACGGATACAAACCAAGTCTCATCGTGCCGCCCAGATCCTCTATATCTTTCTGCTCCGGCAGCAGGTCGATAACCGGATAAGACGTCGCCGGATGGATTTCTGAGCTGTTCGCGCCATCCAAGCCCGCCATGTTGCGCGCGTATTCGATGACCGCTACTTGCATGCCTAGGCAAATTCCGAAGAAAGGCGTACCGTTCTCGCGAGCGTAACGGATTGCCGTAACTTTGCCCTCGATCCCCCGGTCGCCGAAACCGCCAGGCACGAGGATCCCTTGGACGCCGCCAAGAAGTTCGCCCACGTTGCTTGGCGTAACCTCCTCCGCGTTGACCCAACGAATATTCACTTCCGCGTCCGCATCGATCCCTGCGTGAGCTAGCGACTCTACGATACTTAAGTAAGCATCGTGCAACGCGACGTATTTGCCGACAATCGCGATTTCCGTCGTTTTCTTAAGCGACTTCACGCGGTTGACCAGCGCTTCCCACTCCGTCATGTCCGGCGCTCCGACCGACAGGTTCAAATGCTTAACGACGTAATCGTCCAATCCTTCTTCGCGAAGGTTGAGAGGGACCTCGTAGAGAGTCGATGCATCGCGGCATTCGATAACCGCGTTCGCATCGATATCGCAGAACAAGGCGATCTTGCGCTTCATGTCCTCCGCCAGCGGATATTCGGTACGGCAAACGATCATGTTCGGTTGGATTCCGATGCTGCGCAATTCTTTAACGCTATGCTGGGTCGGCTTCGTTTTCACTTCGCCGGCTGCTTTAATGTAAGGAATAAGCGTTACGTGGATGTACATTACGTTATCGCGGCCGATATCGCTCTTGATTTGACGAATCGCTTCCAAGAACGGCAAGCTCTCGATATCTCCGACCGTACCGCCGATTTCCGTAATGACTACGTCCGACCCGGCTTCCTTGCCGGCGCGGAATACGCGGTCCTTAATCTCGTTGGTAATGTGCGGGATGACTTGTACCGTTCCGCCCAGATATTCTCCGCGTCGTTCCTTGCTGATAACGGTAGAGTAGATTTTACCCGTCGTCACGTTGCTGTTCTTCGATAGGTTAATGTCGATAAACCGCTCGTAATGTCCCAGATCCAAATCCGTCTCCGCGCCGTCGTCGGTAACGAACACTTCTCCGTGCTGATAAGGGCTCATCGTTCCCGGGTCGACGTTGATGTACGGATCGAATTTCTGAATAGTCACCTTTAATCCGCGATTTTTAAGCAACCTGCCCAGCGAAGCCGCCGTAATGCCTTTTCCGAGCGATGATACGACACCGCCTGTTACAAAAATGTATTTGGTCACTCTGTACGAAACCTCCCACCACATGCCCTTGCGGCATCTTCATTATCGTTACCCATTTTGCGTTTTACCCCCATGAAAACGGAGGACAAAAAGAAAAAAGTGTCACCCAATAAATGGGGGCACTTTTTAAATTCCTATGCTATGGAAATACTCGCTCTTAAAGCCCAAGCATAAGTTTAACGTCTCGAATCGGCGGTGTCAAGTAAAACGCATCTCCGAATTCGGGACGATCCGTCACGATTCGGCAACGGATTAACGTTCGTCGTCATCCTCGTCTTCGTCGGCCAAATCATCTTCGTCTTCGTCGTCGAATTCGTCCTCGTCGTCATCGTCTTTGCCTTCAAGGTCTTCCTCGATCTCGGCATCGTCGTCCTCTTCGATGAGAACCTCTTCGTCGGCTTCGGCCGCTTCTTCGCCTTCCTCGAACACTTCCTCGCGATCTTCGTCGAACAGATCGTAAGTCTCGTCATCCGCGGATGCGTTATCGTCGTCCTCGCCGTACAAGTCGTCGTCATCCTCGTCGTCGTCATCGTTAATGATGCGAGGACGTTTGGCTCCGCCATTCATCGGATCGTCGGAACGCTCGACCGGATACCAGCGCTTAAGGCCCCAAACGTTGCCGCCTACGCACGCAAAGCGTCCATCGATGTTGATCTCCGTGTACAGTTGTGCAATGACGTCCGTTACTTGGCTTTCGGTCAGACCGCGCATCTTGGCAATTTCCATCATCAGATCGCGATAGTAAAACGGGGTATTCGCTGTCTTAAGCAATTCGTATGCCAAGTCGACCATCGGCATCTCGCGAATTTTCTCGGAGTCGAGTTTCAGCACGTAATCGGCGCTCACGTGACTTCCATCCTCTCTGTATGTGAACCGGTATTATACCTTCACGTTGATTTGTCAACCTTTAGTAAACCGTATTTCGTATAAAAATGCAAGTCGCGGGAACAGACTTTTGCCGATTTTATTTCCGGCGTCCCCGACATCGAAAAAGCGAAGGCGCGTCCCGAACGGACAGCACCTTCGCTTTTCGACTGTATCCCTTCCCGGCCACTCCGCGGGGGGAGGAACCGGCATGACCAAGAGTCTCACCGGGAAACTCTCCATTCATCCTATGTCGGCAGAACGGAAATGACACGGAACGCCGCCTATTTCCCGCCCAAAAAAGGCCACATTCCCAAGCTTTTATCGAGTCCCGCTCATACAGTAGAGGACACGGCAGAAAAGTCGAGCTGAGCAGCGCATTGCCAGCTTTGTCTGCACACCCGTCCGGGAGGGAAGCCGCATTGGACGCAAGCGAAATCGTGGAGTGGCTCCACAATCCCCCCTGCTCCTCAGCCCGTCATGGACGAAGGGGAATCCTCCGTTTTTCGGATTCAGACGACTACGCGCGGTTCTTGCATTCGTTGCATTCGTCAAACGATCTATACAAATATAAGCCCGAGCATGTTCGCCGTTTAGGTCTTATCCAGGCCGTATCCTGCCCTCTGGAAGCTCTTGAAGCAAAGAACTTCCCTTCTTCGCTGAACGGCGAAGCGTTCTGGGAGGAAGATTCTCTTATCAGCGTTCAAGCGTTGCAAGGAGGCGCGCTCGTTAACGACAAGGGCATCCCTTGGGGCGTCAAACACATTCAAGCGCCGCAGATGTGGAGCCGGACGACGGGGTTCCGAGTCAAAGTGGGCGTCATCGACACGGGGGTGGATTTCAGCCATCCCGACTTGCGCCACTCCTTGGAGCGCGGGATTAACCTGCTCCACCGGATGGCGCTGCCTCAAGACGACAACGGCCATGGCACCCATATTTCCGGCACGATCGCCGCTGCCAACGAACTTAAGGGGATGATCGGCGTCGCTCCGCGCTCGATGATCTACCCTATCAAAGCCTTCGATTATAACGGCACGGCATACGTATCGGATATCATTCTCGGCATCGAATGGTGCGTTCGCAATCAAATGGACGTCGTTAACATGAGCTTCGGCATGAAAACCAAAAGCAGATCGTTGCTGAACGCCGTTAATAACGCTTACCGCTCGGGAGTCTTGATCGTTGCCTCTTCCGGGAATGACGGCCAGGTAGGCGAAATCGACTACCCCGCGCGCTACAACCAGACGATCGCGGTAGGCGCCACCACCCGGTCGAGCCGTATCGCCAAATTCACCAACCGGAGCGGCCTTATCGATATTTATGCTCCCGGGGAGCGTATCGTCTCCGCATGGCTAAGAGGCAAGCATCGCGAGATGAGCGGCACTTCGATGGCGACTTCGCACGTAACGGGAGCGATTGCGCTGTTGCTGTCGCTTAAGCCGTCCCTGACGCCCGGACAGATTAAAACGATCGTCAAGCAATCCGCCAAGCCGTTGCGAAACAACAAAACTCCCCGGATTGCCGGAGAGTTGAACGTCGTGCGCATGATTAAAGCGGCTGAGTTGCTTTAGTTACATTTTATCGGGAGCCGATACTCCGACAAGGGCCAGCGTATTGGCAAGCGTGACCTTGATGGCCGCCAGCAGCTGGAGACGGGCTTGGCTTTGTTCCGCGTCTTCCGTAATGACCCGTTCCGCCTTGTAATAGCTATGGAACTGCGAAGCCAGTTCATATACGTAACGAATCATCGTGTGCGGCGCATAGATTCGCGCGGCTTCCGCGATCGTCTCGGGCAGTTCGCCGATCTTCCTAAGGAGATCATATTCTTGTTCCGTATTTAACTTGCCGATGGATGCCTCTTGCCACGGAACGATCGCAATGCCTTGCTCCTCCGCTTGGCGGAAAATGCTGCAAATTCGGGCATGGGCGTATTGCACGTAGAAGACGGGATTCTCGTTCGATTTCGACACCGCGAGATCCATGTCGAAATCCAGGTGGGAATCCATGCTGCGCATGGTGAAGAAATACCGGATGGCGTCCACGCCGACCTCGTCCATGAGATCCTCCATCGTAACGGCCTTACCGGTCCGTTTGGACATCTTCACCTTCTCGCCGTTCTGGAACAGGCTTACCATCTGGGCGATAAGCACCGTCAGTTTGTCGGGATCGTTGCCCAACGCAGCCATTGCCGCTTTCATCCGGGGAATGTAGCCATGATGGTCCGCGCCCCAAATATTGATCAACTGATCAAACCCGCGCTTATATTTGTCCATGTGATATGCGGCGTCCGGAGTCAAGTACGTATAGCTTCCGTCGTTCTTGACGAGAACCCTGTTCTTGTCGTCTCCGAAAGTCGTGGAAGAAAGCCAGACGGCTCCTTCTTCCTCGTATACATGGCCTTGCGCCCTGAGGGCGTCCAGCACCTCGGTCACTTTGTCGTTCTCGTAGAGGGACGTCTCGCTATACCATTCGTCGAACCGAACCCCGAAGCGCCCCAGATCGCGTTTGATTTTAGCCAATTCTTTCTCTAACCCGTACGTACGGAAGAATTCGAAGCGTTCCTCGTCTCCCAAGGAAAGCAGACGATCCCCTTCCTCCGCCGCCAATTCTTTGGCAAACCCGACGATATCCTCGCCATGGTACCCGTCCTCAGGCATCTCCGCCGCCTGGCCGAGAGCTTGACGGTAACGCGCTTCGATCGAACGGGCCAGATTGTTCACTTGATTGCCCGCGTCGTTAATATAATACTCTCGGGTAACGTCATAACCGGCCGCAGTGAGTACGTTGCACAGCGCATCGCCTACCGCCGCTCCGCGAGCGTGGCCCAAGTGGAGACTACCCGTCGGGTTCGCGCTCACGAATTCGACTTGAACCCGCTTGCCTTGCCCGGCATTTACTTCTCCATACTTGCTTCCCTGCGTGAGCACTTCGCCGATGACCGGATACAAATAACTCTTATCCAATCGAAAATTAATAAAACCCGGGCCCGCGATTTCCGCGGCTTGAATAGAAGCGCGGCCTGCGCCCAGCTTCTCGATGATCGCTTCCGCGATCTGCCTCGGGTTCTTCTTGGCGATCTTAGTCAATTGCATCGCCAGGTTCGTCGCCAAGTCCCCGTGCGATTTATCCTTCGGCACCTCAAGAACGATTGACGGCAATTCGTCCTTGGTCGCTACCAGCCCTGCTTCCAACGCCGCGTCGGCCAAAGCCTCTTTAACGGCTGCTTGTAATTGTTCTAATACGCTCATTCCGCTTGTTCCTCCCGAATATCGAGCCGGATATGAAAGCTTCCGACCGTTTGATCTTGCATGAGCAAGTCATATTTCCATTCCACAACGCCACCGGATTCCGATAATCCGATGCGCAAATAGGACGTCGAAGCTTCAACGTCGTGCGGACCGTAGGGAGTTTCCATTTTCCCCGGCAGCGACGCGCCCTGGCGAAAGCTCAATTCGACGAGGATCGATCCTCGCCGCCTGAGACGCAATTCATGCGCATGGACGAACAGCGTGTTGATCGTCTCGACGCCGTTCTCATCCGGCGCTTCCCGGTACACCAGAGTCCATCCGCCATGCAGCCGATATAATTCCCCAGGCAGGGTGTATTGCTGCGTCTCGCTCCCTTCCTGCCGGCTGCGAAAGCCGACCGTTACGCTCCTTTTGTCCGGCATTGTCCCCTCACCCAAATCCCTTTACTCTTGTTAATACTATATACACATCGTCCAGTCAATTCAAATAGTAGGAGAAGGAATCAGAATAGCGATCTCTCATATCCAGCCACGTTCCGATTCCCCGTCGCAAGCGGGAGCGATAGAGAGAACGTGCTGCCCTGACCGTATATCGAGGAAACTTCCACTTTGCCGTCGTGATTATCCATAATTTCTTTGACTATGGACAACCCTAGTCCGGTGCCGCCGATCTCGCGCCGATCCGAATTGTCCACGCGGTAAAATTTATTGAACACTTCCGCCAACGCTTCTTGCGGAATGCCTAAACCTTGATCGGTAATGTCGATTCGTAAAGTCCGCGATTCGACGCTGCAGGCGACCGTAATCTCTCCTCCGTTAGGAGAATACTTCACCGCGTTGCCGATCACGTTCATAAGAACCTGCTTGATTCTATCGATGTCTACGATCGCTTGCGTTTCCTGGGAAGCCGGGAGCCATACGAACCGATGATTGGGCGCGTTCACTTGGTGGAGCTCGATCACTTCTTGGATTAAGGGAGCGACGTCCGCTTTCTTGAATTCATACATTTGCCTGCCGGATTCCATTCGCTGCAAATCGAGAAAATCGCTGATCAACGACGTCAACCGGGTCGCTTCCTGATGAATCGTACCGATGTATTTCTTTTGCCGTTCGGGCGACAGCTCCTTGTGGAGCAGCAACTCGGCAAACCCGAGCACGCTGGCAAGCGGCGTACGCAGCTCATGGCTAACCGTGCTGACAAGCTCCGATTTCATCTGATCCATCTCGTATTCTTTCGTTATGTCGCGATGCACGAACAAGGTACCGATCCTATCGCTCCTTTGGTAGAGCGGCTCATAATACATTTGAACGATTCGGCGAGCCTCGCCCGTCCATTCGTAGGTAATGCTTCTCGCCTCTGTCTCTTGCCCCCCGACCATATCCGCGATGAACTCCGCGAAAGGAATAGGATCCTTCACGTGAGGCTGCATAAAGGCGCCGTACTGTTCGAGAGTCGGCTTCCATCCGCGCCCCGCTTCTTCGCCCATCATTTCATGCCACTTCGAGTTAACGAGTACGGTCATCCCTTCCTGATCGACCAAATGAATGCCTTCATGAAGCGTATTCAGCGTATTCTGCATCATCTGGCGCTGACGCTCCGCTTTCTCGTAAATATCCAGCTTATCGAGAGAAAGAGAGATCTGCTTAGCGTAAGTTCTAGCCTCGCTTTCTTCTTTGGGCGTCATCTCAAGGCCTAGTCGGGTTAATACGACGCACGCGAACACTTCTCCCCCGGAGTTCAGTACCGGAATATAGATATCGCTGACGTCGTTGAGTTCCAAATGGTATCCGCTCTCCGCCGGGGTTGCCGGACGCTTGAGCGTAAACGGCAGCTTGCTCATCCTGACGCGGGTAATCATCCCTTCGTCGGCCGTAGCCAAGAACCGTTGGATCGCGGCTTCCGGAAGGCCGAACGCGGCATAGTCCCTATCGGCATTCAACCGGATGATGACGCCTTTATCCGCGTTCATGAAATGCACCATATTATAAATAATGCTCTGAAGCAGCTCCCGGCGGTCCAAAGTGCTCGCCAACGATTGAACGAAGTCGTTGCGCTTGCGCAGCTTCTGTTCGTTATCCTCCATGTTGCCGATCGCCCTCGTCAGCTCTTCTTGTTGCATCTGGAGCTCGTCCTGCTGGGCGTGCAGCTCCTCGTTCTGCGACAGAAGTTCCTCCGCCCGGTATTGAATCTCGTACATCATCGATTCCAGCGAACGGGCTAATCCTCCGATCTCGTCCTGGCGATCGGTATATTCAATCTTCAGCATTTGTCCGGGCACGAACAGCTTCGCTCTCGCGGCAAGCTTGCTCAGCGGAATGCCGAAATCCCTTGCGGTAAGGAAGGTGACGATGACCGAAACAGCCAGAATGCCCAACACGTAGAAAATAAGCTTTACGCCATGCTCCGACGTAGAATGGACGAACGACTCCCGCGTCGTCATTAATTCCGTCTCGTATTTCTGCTGCAGGGATCGCGCGTCCCTCATATGCATATTGATTTGTTCCTTGAGTTCCGAAGCGAACAGTTGGCGCAAATTTTTCTTGTCGTCATTGCGGGCATACTTGACCGCTTCCGGCAACTTGTTGTCGAAATAGTTGTTCAGGAACCGTTCCAGCCTCTGAACGAACGCGGTCTCTTCGTCGTCTAACGCCAATTTCTTGAAATCGGACAAAGCCCGTTCCAGATTCATCTTCTCGAGGAATATCAAATTGTATTCATTATCGTCCAACAAGACGTAGAAGCCTATCGACCGGTAAAAAACCTCGTTCATATGCTCCGTAATTCCCGTCACGGACTTTTGTTTCAGTTCGAATTTGTCGCTAATAACCCGATACTCGTCCTGAAACTTCTGATCGTTCCAGTAGATTACCGCGGCGCCCGCGAGCACGATTACCAATAACATGATCATCATTCCGGTGAATCGCTTAGTGATGCTCCTTCTAAACGGCCCCGTCCATCTACTCATGCAGCATGTCCCCTATTTTCCGAACGAGATCGAAAGGGCTGAACGGCTTCGGCATGAAAGCGTCGCGCCCGCGAGCTTGATTCTGTCGCGTTCCGCTTGCTGGCTCTTCGCCGTCAGCATCAGAATTTTGATTTGCCGTTTATCCGGCATTCGCCTCACGACGGCAATGACGTCGGAGCCCGTGCATTTCGGCATCATATTATCGAGGATAACGAGATCATAGGATCCGGCTTTGATTTTGTCGATCGCTTCCTCCCCGTCGCAAGCCGTATCCAGTTCATAGCCTTCGTCTTCAAGCGTATCCGTAATTAACATTCGAAGCACCGCTTCGTCTTCAGCTAAAAGAATCTTGGCCATTTTCCGCACCTCGCCCTTATTTGTACACTTGGATTCTTTGGATCAATCGCACGATTCTCGCTTGCAGTTCCTCAATGTGGAAAGGCTTCGTTAAATAATCGTCGGCGCCGAGCTGCAATGCCCGGACGATATCTTCTTCGCTTGATCGTCCGGTTAACATGATGACGGAATATTGATCCGACTCCGACGTGGAACGCAAGCGCTCTAACACCTCGAGACCGTCCATTCCCGGCAGCACGCCGTCCAGAACAAGGATGAAATGCGCCCGTTCAAGATGCCAAGAGTCGGCAAAGAAAGCCTCTCCGTCTCGAAAAGCCCGAATCTCGATGTCCGTTTTCGAACAGAACGAATCCTTTAAAATTTCCGTCAGCAAGGCGCGCACGATCGCGTCGTCGTCGATGATGGCGACCCTGAGCTTCCTAGCCTCCTGCGACGATTCGATGTTCGCGCTGACCGTTTCAATCCGATTCCGCCCCCGCTCTTTGGCGCGATATAGAGCACGATCGGCATCTTCCAGCCATTCTTGGAGCCGAGACGATCCGGATCCGAAATCTCGATGATTCCCGCGGAAAAAGTGACATGCAAGCCCCTCCCCTCGGCAAAGTCGATCTGGCTGAACTCGGTCCCTATCCGCTCCAGCAGCGATTGGGCTTCCAGCTCATGCGTCCGCGGCAGAAGCAGGACGAACTCTTCCCCTCCGAGGCGGATGAGAGTATCGTTGGCTCTCACGTGACGTTTCAGAAATCCGGCAAAGCCCGAGAGCACCTTGTCTCCGACTAAATGCCCATAGCTATCATTAATCGACTTGAAGCGATCTAAATCAATAACCGCGATGGAGAAGTTTTCTCCCGTTCGCTGGGAATCTTGGCACAGAATCCGGTAAGCCTCGGCTAGAAACTTGCGGTTCAGCGCCCCGGTTAACTCGTCGATAAACACCAGCTGGTCCAACTGCTTTTTGCGCGCGAGCTGCCGTTCTATTCGAACGAGCAGTTCTTCGATATCGATCGGCTTATTCAGGAAATCGTCGGCGCCCATCCTAATCGCTTTAAGCCGGGTAGCCCTCTCCGTATCCGCGCTAATAACGGTCGTCGGGATATATCTCATGCGGATTTGGTCCTTCAGAATATCCATCACGTCGAATCCGTTTTGCTGCGGGATGAAAATATCGAGAATGAGACAATCCGGCGCGCGATCGTGAAAATAGTGAATGGCCTGCGCGGGATTAACCGTGGCGATAACGTAGTACCCTTTGGCTTCCAGCTCTTCTTTCAAATAGCGCAAAAGAGCGGCGTCGTCGTCCAAAATAAGAATAAGCGGCTGATCATCCGGCTTGTCCGCGGCGGGCATATCAAAATCGGGATGCATATGCTCATGCTCCCGTTGGATCTCATAGCACTTCGTTATAAGCTTTATCAGGAACGAACGAAGCCGGTCGGGGCTCCATTCGTTATCCGTCGAACGTTGGACGATGTCCAACAGTTCTCCGGCTACCTCGAATAAATCCATCATGCCGATGGTGCCCGAGGTGCCTTTCACGGAATGGAGAAACCGCTCCACTTCCTCATGCGGTATCGAGGTATAGGTATCGAACCAAATCTCCGATTGCTGGCGAATATTGGCCAACAGCGCATCTTGGTATTTCTGCAATAGTAGTCCCCCTGATGAAGAAGCTTTCGGGCTATGCAAGTATATCGGATTCTGCGGCCTAAAAGTGAATTCGTTTCCTTCCACGATTGGATTATTGCAGATAAAAAAAGCGATTGCATGAGGACAAATCCTCATACGATCGCTTCCTTTTTATCCCTGCCCACGACGGCTATTCGAACGAAATTTGCACTTTCATATCATCCTGCGAACGGTCGCCCTGCAAAAACTTCACGGCGCCTTCGAGCGTCACCTCGCGGGTCACGAGATGCTCCGTATTTATTCGCCCGGCTTCGAGCCAAGCAAGCGCCGGCGCAAAAGTATGGCTAAGCGCCATCGAACCGATCAACGTCCATTCGCGTTGGTAAAGATCGAATGTCCGGAGTTGGACGGAATCGTCCTCCTTCGTTACGCCGAACTGAACATATCGGCCGCATGGCCCGATATACTGGAACGAATTCGCGATAACCTGAGGGACTCCGGTCGTATCGACAACGATATCGAAGCCGTCTTTCCCCATCCGTCCCTGCAACTCCGACGCGACCGAACCCGCATGCAGCACCTTCGTCGCTCCCCACCGCGAGGCAAGCTCCAGCTTCTCTGCCGCGAGATCGACTACGACTAACTCGGAGACGCCCGACCGCGCCAACGCCTGTACCCATTGTTGGCCCATGGCACCCGCGCCGAACAACAGCGCGCGGTCTCCCGTTCTAGGGCTCAGTCTATTTAATGCTTGCACGACGCAAGCGACCGGCTCGATGAACGCTCCTTGCGCGAACGATAACGAATCCGGCAGCTTCGCGGCAACTTCCGCGGGCACGGCGACGTATTCCGCCATCGCGCCGGGCAAGGTAACCCCGATCGTATCCCAGCGCTCGCAATGGATAGAGCGGCCCGACACACAGAAGCGACACCGGCCGCACGACAAGTTCGGGTCGGCGCTCACGCGATCCCCGACGAGAAATCCTTCGACTCCGTCCCCGACTTCGTGAACGACGCCGGCGAACTCGTGTCCCGGAATAATCGGATAGGGAGACAAATATTCTCCTTTGTAGATATGAAGATCCGTTCCGCAAATCCCCGCCCTCTTGACCCGCACGACAATTTCGCCTTTCTGGGCCCGCGGAACGGGCGCCATACGAACAACGGCGTTCCCGGGGCTCTCCACGACTAGAGCCTTCATCATCGTCATTGCATATCCCTCCGTTCGTTTTGAGGCAGTCCGTTCGGGTAGACGAGTACCTTTAGAGAACCGCTTTTGTTCGTTCTTGCCCTCTCCAATGCCGCTTGCGTTTCTTCAAGCGAATACGCGTCGGTAAACAAGGCCTCGATAGGGAGAGCCGGATCGTTAAGAAGCTCAAGTCCGAGCGGATAGGTGTTGGCATACCGGAACACGCCGCGAATGTCTATCTCGTTATCCACGATATAAGAGATATCAAGCGCGGCTTGACCTTGCGGCGGAAGCCCTACGATTGCCATTATTCCGCCGCGCTTCACTCCCAGAAGAGCCGATTGCAAGGCATTCGGGTTGCCTGCCGTTTCGATGGCCGCATCGACGCCTTCGCCATCGGTAAGGCGACGGATAGCTTCCGCGACATTCTCCCTTCCGGCATGAATCGCATACGACGCGCCTAGCTTCAGCGCCGTTTCCATTCTCAGGGGCTCAACGTCCGAAACGATAATTTTCTTGGCCCCGCAGGCGCGCGCCGCAACGACGGCCAACAAGCCTACCGGTCCCATCCCCATGATGGAAACGACGTCCCCTTTCTTCAAGCCTGCTCGGCGAACCGCATGAAGGCCGACGGAGAAGGGCTCGTTCATGGCCGCCCTCTCGAACGTTAAAGCATCCGGAATAGGGAAAACAAAATCTTCCCTTATGACGATATATTGCGCGAAAGCGCGTCGATGGGGGGCGTCGCCAAAAATCGGACGTCCGGACACAAATTGTACCTTCCCGATTTGCAGCTCTCGCAACGCCCGCAAGCGATGCCCGGTTCAACCGCGACCCTGTCTCCGGGCGCGAAGCGGCTCACCCGCACTCCTACGGCAACGACCTCGCCGGAGCATTCATGGCCGAGCAGCAACGGCCGTTCCACGACGTAACGCCCGATCTTTCCGTGCTCGTAATAATGCACGTCAGAGCCGCAAACCCCGACGGCCATGACTTTAATCAACACTTCGTCTTCGCGGGGCCGGGGAGTCGGCCTTTCCTCCAAGGTCACGTCGAACGGATTATGCATAACCGCAGCTCGCATTGCCGGAGGCGGAGTTTCGATCTTCTTGACATAGGAATCGCCGCTGCTCATTAGGCGATTCCCGCAGGCAAAACAACATCCTGCGCAAGCAACGTTTGATGCAATTCGCGGATATTCACATGGCGCGGTTCAATCCCCGATGCGGAGGCCAATGCGGCACCCGCTCCCGCGGCTTGCCCCAACGCGAACGCGCAAGGCATGACTCGGATCGCTCCTAGCGCCTCATGCGTCGCGGACACGCACCTGCCGGCAACGAGCAGTCCGTTTATTAGCCGCGGGACAAGAATACGATAAGGCATCTGATAAATGTTAGCCGTCTTGAACTCTTTGCTGAACTCGGTCGTCACTTCGTTAGGGCTATGAATATCGATCGGATAGCCATAGAGAGCGACGACATCCTCGAAGGAACGGCCGCTGATCAAATCGTCGGAGGTCAGCATGTATTCTCCGACAAGCCTTCTCGTCTCGCGAACGCCGATCTGCGTAGCCGTATCGACGAGCACCGCGTTCTGGAATCCCGGAAAATATTTGCGGAAGAAAGCCAGCAGCTCGAACACTTGGCGACGGCCTTCCAGCTCCGCTTTAGACAAATCCTCCGCATTCGTGCCCGCGAGCCCTTGCACCCGGCTCGTGTTCACCCGCCATACTCCGGCTTGCGTCGTCCGGTAGATGCCGAGATGGTTTTTGTTAACCGTCCACTCCCCGGACTCCCGCTTCTCCGCGATCAAGCTGCCGAATAACAGGTCGCGCTCTTCCGGGTGCTCCTCGACGTACTTAAGAATTTCCTCGTCGTTCACTCCCGCAACGCGGAAGAACATCGTCATCGGCTGGGTAAGCCCATCCGATTTCCTTCCTACTTCGAGCTCCGCGCCCGCACGGAACGCCACGTCCCCGTCGGCGCTGCAATCGACCGTCACCTTGGCGCGGATAGCCTGCAGCCCCGATTTGTTCACGATTAGAGCTCCGTTCACCCTGCCGTCCTCCACGATGGAATCGACGAAGAAGGTGTGCATGAACATCCGGACTCCCGCTTCTTCCATCATCTCCGCCGCCGCGAGCTTAACGGCCTCGGGATCGAACGGAGTTACATGATCGTGCCCTTTGCTGAAGAAGCCGGAATACGCGCTTCCCGTTCTCACTTGTTCGGGGTGAACCGCTCCGCCGAACGATTCCATCCTCCGTACCAATTCATCGAACACGCCTTTAACCAATTGAGTCTCGCCGTCATCGCTATAAGAGTTCATGAAAGGCCCGACCAAACCCGCAGTCGCGTTGCCTCCAAGAAACCCGTAACGCTCTACCAGAGCCGTCTTCGCTCCCGCTCTTGCGGCGGCGAGGGCCGCTCCGATTCCGGCGGGGCCGCCTCCGATCACGAGAACGTCGACGTCGCCGATAACCGGAATATTCGTATCGTAGGAAATTTGATTGTTAGTCATGGATATGCATTCCTTCCCCTGTTTCGCATTTATTTAGAGCTTTGCAGCAATTTGTCCGACCGTTCCTTCATGGATTTCACGGCTTCTTCTGTTGGCTTCTCTCCGATGAGCACGCGTTCGCCCTCTTCTTCCACGATCTTTTGGATTTCCGCAAGATGATCGAATTTCGTATCGCGAACGTATTCTACGTCAGCGAATACAACCCGTTTAAAGGATTCCACGTCGAACAGCTTTTCCGGATTCTCTCCCAAGATCAGGGAAGCCACTTTATCCTTGTCCGCCTTCTTCCAAGCCGGCACGCGTCCGCCCGCTATCAACGGCTCATTGCCTTCGGTCACGTACCATTGCATGAATTTCCAAGCCGCTTCCTTGTTCTGGGAGCGTGCGTTAATCGTCGTGAAATCCAGATAACCCGTGCCGCCGCCCAAATAAGCGCTATTCTCGGTAAGCTTCGGAGGCGGAGCGAACGCCGTAATGAAATCATGCGGATAATCCGTCGTATTCTTGATGTTCCGCAAGCTCGCCGTGCCGATCCAATGCATAGCGACTTTGTTAGTCAGATAGAGTTGAATCCCTTCCATCTTCGTGGCTTTAGCTTCCGCGATCGGCGGCTGGGCTTTTAGCGTTTTCTCAAGGTTGAACATAATATCGAAATACCGTTTGAACGCCGGATGATCGAAATTGCTCGTTCCGTCTTCTTTGTAGAAAGCGTCCGGACCCAATTCCGTTTTCACCGCTTTATCGAGATACTCGAAAATTTTCGGCTGCAGCAGATCGGTGTACGAGCCCCAACGCTTGTCGGCGCCGTCTCCTTTGGTCAACTTCGCCGCGTAATCCATGTATTGGTCCCAAGTCCATTGCTCGGGAATAGCCAAGCTCGCTTCGTCCAGGAACGATTTGTTCAGCGTTACGAAATCGTTCAAAATAATGGCGGGGATATAGTAGGTTTTGTCCGCGAATTTCGTGATCGCGTTCTCTCCGAAGTTCTCTTCCACGTTAAACGCGCTTTTCTCGATGAAGCTATCCAGAGGCTCGACCATACCCGCGTCGATTCGCTTGGACAGCTTGTCCATGCGGTAGTTGATGAACAGATCGACTTGATCGCCCGCGAGCAACGCCGTTTCAAGCTTCGTATTGCCGCTCTCGTCGTTCACGAATCGAACGTATTCGACCTGAATGTCGGGATTGGCTTTGTTCCAGTTCTCTACCGCTTGCTTCGGCCCGTTCTCCTCCGGCACCGCTCCCCAGAACTTCAACTTGATGACGTTGTTCGAACCTTGTTCGCCCGCGGAGGCGGAAGGCTTGCCGTTATTGGAACTGCATCCCGTAACGATAAGCGCCAGAATCAACACGAGCAGCAAACCAGATGTTTTAACTTTATTCATACGACATCTCCCTTATCCGTTGTTTGTATGGAACCTCGAGTAGACCGATCAGCCCTTCACGCCGCTGGACACCACCCCCTCGATGAACCATTTCTGGCAAGCGAGGAACAAGAGGATGACGGGCAGGATCGAGCTGACCGCCGCTGCCATCATCAAGGTGTAGTCCGTTCCCGACTCGTCGATGAAATTGGTAAGCCCGAGCGGAATCGTATATAACTCCTTCGATGCCAGGAAAACGAGCGGGTTGACGAATTCGTTCCAGTTCCAAGTGAAGCTCAGGATGACCAGAGACACAAGCGAAGGCTTCGAGAGCGGAACGATTATGCGCACCCATGTCTGGAAGTGGCCCGCCCCTTCGATTTTGGCGGCCTCCGAGAAATCCTCTGGAATGCCTACGTAGAACTGCCGAAGCAGAAACACGCCGAACGCGGTAAACATCCCCGGCAAGATCAATGCCGCATGGGTATCGTAGATGCCGAGATAATTGAAAATGATAAACCGGGGCACCAACGTAACTTGATCCGGTATCATCAGCGTAGCCAAGAAGACGAAGAAAACGGCATCCCGGCCTTTGAATCGAATTCGCGAGAATCCGTAAGCGGCGGCAGAACAAATGACGACCGTTCCCAATACGGTAATAATCGTCACTTTGACGGAGTTGAAATAATACAAATCGAAAGGCTGCGATCCGTTCCAAACGCGTTCGTAGTTGTTCCAATTAAAGCGGCTCGGTATCCATTCGATCGGGTAGTTAAATACGTCTATCGGGATTTTGAAAGACGTAGATAACATCCAGAGAAACGGCAGCACCATCGCAACTCCGAATACGCCCAGTATGACGGTCAACAGCAATTTTAACAAAGCCGGGCGAAGGCCCGCGGCTTGACTATTCAACGCTTGCTCCCCCTTTCCTAAGCGATCCGCTTAATAGTGCACCCATCGTTTTTGTCCTTGCCATTGCAGGAAGGTAATCAAGAAGATGATCAAGAACAATATCCACGCCATGGCCGACGAATAGCCCATCTTGTAGAAGTCGAAGCCCGTGCGGTACGAATAATACGTGAGTACCGTCGTCGAAGAGCCCGGTCCTCCTTTCGTCATGACGAATACCGCGATGAACACCTGGAACGAGTGAATAATGCTTGTAATCATGACGAAAAAAGTCGTTGGCGACAGCATCGGCAGCGTAATCCTGAAAAAGCTCCTCATCGGTCCCGCGCCGTCTATTTTCGCCGCCTCGTACAAGTCCTTGGATATTCCTTGAAGTCCCGCGAGGTAAATGATCATGTTGTAGCCGACGTTCGCCCAGATCGTCATGATCATGATGGCGGGCAACGCCCATGCGCTGCTAGCCAGCCAGCCCGGCGGATTATCGATTCCGACGCTTCTAAGGAAAGAGTTGATCGGGCCCATCGTCGGGTTGTACAACGTGCCCCATACGATGGAAATGGCGACGATATTCGATACGTACGGCATGAATATCATGAGACGAATCGGCGATTTCATGTAGACGCCTTTATTCAATCCGATAGCCGCTAGCAAGGAAAGGACGATCGTTGCGGGAACGGTAACCGCCGCGAAAACAAGATTGTTAGTCAGACTGTCCACGAACCACTTATCGGACCACATCTCGATGAAGTTATCGAGCCCTATGAAACGCAGCCCCTTCAACCCGTCAAGGAAATTCCAATCGGTAAAGCTGATAATTAGCGATAAAATAATCGGAATGATCGTTAAAACTCCGAATCCCGCTATGCCCGGTAAAATGAACAGCCATCCGGCCAACGTGTCTGATTGCTTCTGTGTGCGAATGTGTATCGCTCCCCTTTCCGGCTGATTTAACTTAATGGTAGCGTTTTCTGCTCGTGCCCGAAAACTCACGAATCCTCTGAAAACGGATACATTTTTCTTTTCATAAATCGTCGTTTTCTTTGCTTAGGTAACGATCTTACGATAAAAAGACACGATTCTTCGAATTCGTCCCCGTTCGTTTACATCCCTATTCGCAACTCCTATACTGAATGAATGTAAGCGCTAGCAAGACGAGGAGATGACGGAAATGAAACCAATTGCTTCATTCGGAGAAGCGCTGATCGATCTGCTATCCATCGATTCTAAAAATTATATCGTTAACCCCGGAGGCGCTCCGGCCAACGTTGCCGCCGCAGCCGCCTTACTCGGCGTTCCCAGCTATTTCATAGGCAAAATCGGAAAGGATGCATTCGGCGCTTCCATCCGAAGTAAATTGACGGAGGTCGGCGTTCGAACCGACTATCTGCTGGAATCGCCCGACAAGAGCACAACGTTGGCTATCGTGACTTTGACCGAGAAAGGCCAACGGGATTTTGCCTTCTATAGGAAGGACACCGCCGACCTATCCCTGACCGTAGAGGAAATTCCCCTCGAATTATTGGAAGAGGCGGGCGTATTCCATTTCGGATCCCTCACCTTGACGGCAGAGCCGGCCCGTACGACTACCCTGCTGGCAGCGCGGGAAGCTAGAAGAAGAGGTTGCTTGGTCAGTTACGATCCCAATCTGCGATTAAATCTATGGAATTCGGAGGAACAAGCGAGAAGCGCCATACTGGAGGCGATGGAACTTGCGGATTTGGTAAAGATTAACGAGGATGAACTTTGCTTTCTTACGGAAGCGGAGTTTAATGGCATCCATTCCCACTCTCTTGAAACCCGGGCTCAGTTCCTGAGCGCGCGCTTCGGCTTGAAGGCTCTGCTCGTTACGTTGGGAGCCGACGGTTGCTTTAGCGTCACGGTCCGCGGAATCGAGAAGTTCCAAGGCATCCCCGTACAGGCCGTAGATACGACCGGAGCAGGAGACGCGTTCGTTGGAGCCTTGCTTAGCGGCATAGCCCGCGAATTGACTTCCCCCGACGAATGGCCGGAATGGCTGGCGCTTCCCGGGAATTGGACGCGCGCGGTCAAAACCGCCATCCGCTATTCGGCGCTTTCGACGGAAGCCTACGGAGCTATCGACTCTTACGGGCCGGAGCCATTCTTATCGACGGAGGAGGAGCGCTAATCCCCCATGCCTTTCATCAGCCTGCGCACCAAGTGGATCGTCGCCTTCGTTTTGTTCGTGCTGATTCCCATTTTGGGAGCGAGCCTGTACGCCTATCAAGCGATCGAGAACGTCCTGCGGAAGCAGGTCGAATCATCCGCCGAGGAGAGATTGCATCAGATTAACTTGAATATCGAACGCAAGCTGCAGACGATGATGCACGCGACCTCATCTCTGGTAATCGACGAGAACGTTAAACGGGCGCTAGTTAATCCCCCCGTTACGGAACGGGATATGCTTAATAACACCCATACGATGGATAAAAAGTTTCTGGAGATGTCGACGGCGATCGCCAGCGACAACCTCTATTTCTCCGTCTTCGATAACTATGGTACTTTATATACGAACTGGGGAAGGTCTCCCGGCGTCAAGGATGTCCTGACAAGCTCGGACTGGTTTCATCGGACGATCGAAGAGAACGGATATATGGTATGGACGTTGAACCATGACAACTATGCCCTTCCAGGGAAGCATCCCTTGCTGACCGTATCCATGGTCGTCAGGGACGAGAGCAATCACAGCATCGGACAATTAGCGATCAGCGAACCGACGCAAGCCTACTTGGACGTGCTGCAATCGGGCGACCCCACCCTAACCGGTTACGGTCTGCTCGTCGGACCGGACGACAGCGTGCTTACCTATTCCCGCGAAGAGGCGATGCCGCTATACGCCTCTCTCAAACCGATAATCGACGAATCCGCGGACAGCACCCTAAGCACGAGCGTAAACGGGAACAAATACGTGCTCAGTACCTACTCGCTGCCCATGACCGGTTGGCGCGTCATTCAGATCGTGCCTCACGAGGCCGTCTTTCGCGAAATCGATAAGATACGTAACATAAGCACGATTATTTTCGCAGTGAGCATGGTCGTGTTCATCGGCATGATCGTGTTCTTCTCCAATATGCTGACAAAACCCCTTAGAAAGCTAAGAGTCGTGATGAAACAAGTAGAGAAAGGGCGCTTGGACGTTACGGCGGATATCCGTACCCGGGACGAAGCAGGGTTGCTCGGACATACGTTCGACAAGATGCTTGAACGGTTGCAGAACCATATCAATCGGGAAATCGTCTTGGAACGCCATCGGGAACAAGCCAAGTTGGAAGCTCTTCAAGCCCAGATCAACCCGCACTTCCTGCACAATACGCTGAACACCATCCGCTGGATGTCGATCATGGCCGGTACGAAGCCGATCACGGAAATGCTGCTGTCGCTGGGCCACCTTCTGGACATGAGCATCCATCGGGGCCAAGACCGGATCGCTTTGCGGGAAGAGATGAACAACGTTCGCTATTTCATGACGATTCAGCGATATCGGTTCGGAGATAACGTGGCCGTAATCGAGCAATTGGACGAGACGACGTTGGATGCCCTGGTTCCCAAGCTCTCGCTGCAACCGCTCGTCGAGAACGTCTACCGCCACGCTTCCTTCCAAGAAGGCAAAGGCGAGATGACCATCCGTTCGACGGTAACCCCATCCGGGGTACTGACGCTGGAAATCGTCGACAACGGATTGGAAATCAATAAGGAAAAAATCAGGGATATTATGGAAAGTATCGAGAAAGAAGGGCTTCACCCCGCCTTCTCGAATGTCGGCCTGCAAAATGTCCACAAAAGAATCCGCATGATGTACGGCGATGGGTACGGTTTGCAGATCCGGCGTACGGAAGCCGAAGGCAAAACTTATGTAACGATCAGACTACCGCTTCAGAGGGAGGAGGACATCGATGAGGATCGTGGTGGTTGAAGACGAAGTGCTCGTGCGCAGAGGAATCGTGTCCGGCATCCCTTGGGCGGAGTACGGAATCGAGGTGGTCGGGGACGCTTCGGACGGCCGCACCGGGCTCGAACTGGTCCGCGGCCTCAAGCCGGACATGGTTATTACGGACATCCAAATGCCCATTATGGACGGGCTGGAGATGATTCGCCATATCCGCAAGGAATTCCCGGATATGATCGTGATGATCTTAAGCGTACGAGAGGATTTCAGATCCGTTCAGGACGCGCTCCGGCTCGGCGTTATCGATTACGTGCATAAGTTGACGATGAGCCCCGAGGAACTCCTTGAATCCGTGCTGCAAGCGAGGAATTCGAGAAGCGTCCCGGCAAAACCGACGGACAAAGCCGAACATGGAACGCAATCCATCTCTCCGAGCTCTTTGACCGATTGGCTTGAAGGCGACAAGATCAAAGGCGGACGATACTCCGTCGGCATCATTCGGATCGATGGCGATAACAAGGAACAACTAGCTCGCCGACTTCTCGATTCGTCGGCTCATGAAGGCTTGCGCGAGGCTGAAATATTTCATAGCGAGCGTGATGCGGTGTTCATCGCGAAGACGAATAGCGTCGAAGATGACGGAGAGCCGTACGTGGAACGATGGATGAACGACCTCGCGGCCTCCGTTAACCGCTTAGGAGACATGAGACAATGCCTATCCATCGCGATCAGCCCCTTGCACCGCGACAAGCAAGACAAGGTTCAGGCATACCATGAGGCGCTAGAAGCACTCAACCTCCGCTTCTATACCGGCCCCGGGCACGTTCATGGTTACCGTGCTTCTTCTCCCGAGAATGAGCATGCCGATAGCTATGCTTCATTCGTTTCGCCGACGGCTATCCGGGCTTATTTGGACGCGCTGGAACAAACGGACGAGGCGTTCGCGCGCCTTCGCTTCGATGAGTTGTTTCCCCTGCGCCCTCCCGAAGGTATGCCTCCGCACCGGATCCGCGACCGGATCGTGCAATGGCAATCTTCCGTCACGCTATTGCTCGGGGAATGGGGCCTCCCCCTTAACGGAATGTGGCAAGACAGTTCGGCCTATGACCAATTGAACCGGCTGGAGACTTACCCCGAACTGCGCGAATGGTGCTTGCGCCTGCATACCGTGGCCAGGGAACTGTGGGACGACGTTTCTCTCAGAAATCGTCGAAGCGATATCGAACAAGCCATCAGATACATTAAAGAAAAATACAACCAACCTTTGCGCCTGCAGGATATCGCGGCCAAGGTCAATTTAAGCGAAAACTATTTCAGCTATCTCTTTTCCAAAAATACGGGTCAATCCTTCGTTCATTATTTGCAGCAATTGCGCGTACAAAAAGCAAAGGAGCTCATGAGAGAGAGCTCCTTGCCTTGGTTCGAGATCGGTGAACGCGTCGGCTTCGACAATCCGAAATATTTCTCGAAAATCTTTAAACGCATTACGCAAATGACCCCAGCCCAATATCAGCGCAACAAATGATCGATAACGAAGATGGTTTATTACCTCTTCCGAACTTCCGTCAAACGGAATTGGCCGACGAGCTGCTGCATGAACGCCGTAATCGCTTCGACATTGTTGGAGGTGTGCCGAACGTTGACGATATCGGTCAGAAGCTCCTGCACCCGGCCTTCCACTTCTTTGGAGATGGCGCGGTTTTCGATACTGACGTCCGCCACCTTCTCCATCAGGACGACGACTTCGTCGATAACCTGCGTCTTAAGAGTGTCGTCCGCTTTCGCGTCGCTTAGCGTTTCCGTCGCCGCTGCAACTAACTCGGTTCCTTCGGACACCACCTTCGTGCCCTCGGTAATCGAAGAATGCGCTTCTTGCGCATGCAACGAGATTTTCTCCACGAAGCCGTGAACCTCCTCCGTAGATTTGCGTGTCATATCGGCCAATTTGCGTATCTCGCTAGCCACGACCGCGAAGCCTTTGCCGTGCTCCCCGACTCGCGCCGCTTCGATAGCCGCATTCAGAGCCAACAGATTCGTCTGGGACGAGATCTCTCCGATAACGTTTAATACGTCGCGGATTTCGTTAGCCGTATCCACGAAGACGCGAATCGTCTTATTCGTGTCCGCGACGCGAACGGAGATTTCCGACATCTTGTCCCCGATTCGCCCGACTTCGTCCTGCGCGATCGTAATTTGCCGAGAAGCCTTCTCCTCGAGCATATGCAGCGTCTGCCGCATCTCGTCCGCCACTTCCTTCGCGACGTCGATATCTTTGAGTTGCCGGCGAATGCTCCGAAGCATGTCATTGACTTTGACGCTCACCCGCTCCGTCGAAGACGCCGTCGTAACCGTAGATTCGCTGAGCAGAAGTTGGCTGGAAGATACGTCGCCCGCCGCAAGCTTCACCTTGAGCATGATGCCTTCCAAAGAGTCGATCATATTGTTGACCCATTTCGCCAAGTCGCGGGATTCGTCGTTGTCGAACTCCCCCGTATCCAGCCGCTGCGTAAGATCCCCCTTCCCTTCCGCGTTAATGCGGATGAAACGGTTGATTTTCCGAATCGGGTTAACGACTTTTCGGTCGGTGCGCCGGTGTACCGAGCTAACGATGAATGCCCCGAACAATAGATTGAACGCCATGGCGCATAAAGCGATAGAGAGCGCGGAAGCTTGACTGGCTATAAGGTAAAGCAAAATCGCGGATACGATCCCGAAGCTGCCCACCAAAGCCGTATGAGGACGAAACTGCCGCCAAGCAATGCCCCTGATCCGGTATACTTCCTCCAAATCGCCCTCGCACATCATCCCCCATACGTCGGGGCAATGGGGCAATTGAAAAGTAACTCCTTTACCGATAACCGGAATGTGCCGGTAATCGGAATACCCCGGATACTTCACGAACAGGTTGCTGCCGTTCCGTATCGTGTTCGCCACGCCAGGATGCAGATCGCCCGTAGCAGGGTCCGTGAAGACTAACTCCAATTCCGTATGTTCCTTAACAGACACGACTCCCCAGTCCGTCGTGACGCCGTCCTTGAGGTTCTCTCCGTGAGTGAACGTCCGGTCCTCGAACCGGCTTCGCGAAAGAGCCGTACCCAATGCAATGCGCTTATTCAAACCCGGCTTAGCCATGAAAATATAGTTGTCTCCGGAATCCGGGTAGACGTGTCCGGATTCCCTCTGGATCAGATCGCCGATGACGTCGTTAGGAACGCGCGCGCAAATCGCTCCGGCCCAGACCCCGTCCTTGACGACGGGTTGAATGAACAACAGCGTCATCTTGTCGTGAAACGGGGAAGAACGAGGGCCGATCTCCAGCGTCATTGGATCCCCGTAAGGACCGAACAGACACTTTCTTGCCAGATCGTTCTCGCCGCGGGAATACCTCAAGCCCTCGGCGATAAGCGATCCCTCTCCGTACTGCTGTCCGGTATGGGGAGCATGCGTCGAATAGACAACCTTCCCCTCGGCGTTCAGCTTAAAAATTTCCGTAAGATCGGAAGCCCTCGAATAGGTTGTCTCGAACAAACGCGCCCAAGCTTCCGGATGCCCCCCGGAGTCTTCCGTTTTCCCGTTTTGCGACAGACCGCTTTCTATGGAAACCATCTGTTCCAGCAGCCGGTCCAGATGCCTCCAGCATTCTCCCGTCCAATCCTTGAGCACCTCAACGCGCGTTTCGGCGATTCCTTCGAAGATATCCTCTACATCCTCGGTCAGTTGCGCATTCAATCGATAAGACCACCACAAAGGCAAACCTTGCTTCCAGCCGAGCCATCCAAACATGCTGCCACCCCATATCCCGTAAATGCATTTCTGTATATGTGAGATATTGTAACACAGGTTTGTGCCGATGAAAGGGAAAATTTTCTTTTCATTCGATAAAACCCGACAAAAAACGCGAAATCTCAGCAAAGATGACAATAGGCCCCTGAACACCTGCGTTTCCGCGGATTTCAGGGGCCTATTTCGCTAAATATGTTATTTTACTTTACAAATCCGAGAAGCATCTCGCGAATAATCTTCGAAGCGACGATCGGCGTCATTTCCGTCGGATCGTAGATCGGGGCGACCTCGACGAGATCGAAACCGACGACGTTCACTCCGGAACGGGCGATCGCATGCACCGCTTCAAGCAATTCTTTGGACGTAATGCCTCCGGCTTCGGTCGTACCCGTTCCCGGAGCCGCGGATGGGTCGAGAACGTCGATATCGATCGTCACGTAGACCGGACGCCCCGCGAGCGAAGGAAGCTCCCGCTTCAGCGGTTCGGCTACTTCGAAAGGATGGAAGTGGATGCCCGATTGCTGAGCGTACGTCCAATCCTCCTTCGAACCGGAACGGATCCCGAATTGATAGATGTTGGAAGGACCCATGAGCTCCGCCGCTTTGCGAAGAGGCGTCGAATGGGACAGAGGCTCCCCTTCGTAGTCCTCGCGAAGATCGGTATGCGCATCGAAATGGATGATCGCCAAATCGGGATATTTCTTGTATACCTCTTGAATGACCGGCCAGCTGACGAGGTGCTCCCCGCCGAGTCCGACCGGGATTTTGCCGTCCGCCAGAACTCCGCGAACGAAATCTCCGATGATGTCGAGGCTTTTCGCCGCATTGCCGAATGGCAAGAGAAGATCGCCGGCATCGAAGTAAGCAAGATCGACGATGCTGCGGTCCAAGTAAGGGCTGTACTCTTCCAATCCTACGGAAGCTTCGCGGATTCGGCCCGGGCCGAACCGGGAGCCCGGACGGAAGGAGACCGTGTAATCCATCGGCATCCCGTAGATAACGGCCTTGGATGCCGCGTAGTCGTCGGAGCTGCAAATGAATACATTTCCGGAATAAGCTTGATTTAAGCGCATGGTGAATCTCCTTTGAAGTTATTCGTTACGACCAAGCAGCGACCGCAAAGCGGCGCGCGTTTGGGCGAACTTATTTCGTTAGGTCTTCTACGAACTTAGGAAGCGCGAACGCCGCCTTGTGCAGGCGAGGCGAATAATATTTCGTATCGAGCTCGGGAATTGCGCTCTCGTCCACGGCCAGCGGATCATATTTCTTGCTGCCCATCGTGAAGGTCCACAAGCCGCTTGGATAAGTCGGGATATTGGCAACGTAAACGCGAACGATGCCGAATACTTCCTTCACGTCGCGGTTAACGCTTTGGATCAAATCCGCTTTGAACCACGGGTTGTCCGTCTGCGCCACGAAAATTCCGTCTTCTTTTAACGCGTCATGGATGCCTTGATAGAAGCCTTTGGTGAACAAATTCACGGCAGGGCCTACAGGCTCCGTGGAATCGACCATGATGACGTCGTATGTATTTTTATGGTCATGAATGTGCATGTATCCGTCGTTAACGATAACTTCGACGCGAGGATCTTCCAATTTTCCCGCGATGGACGGCAAATATCGTTTCGAGTATTCGATAACTTTGCCATCGATATCGACAAGAACAGCCTTTTTCACTTTCGGGTGCTTAAGCACCTCGCGAATAACGCCGCCGTCTCCACCGCCTACGACAAGCACGTGCTCCGGGTTCGGGTGCGTGAACAAGGCCGGATGCGCCACCATCTCATGGTAGACGAATTCGTCCCTCTCCGTCGTCATAACCATTCCGTCCAATACGAGCATGTTGCCGTACTCTTCCGTTTCGATCATTGCCAACTCTTGAAAGTCCGTTTGCTCGTGGACCATTGTTTGTTTGATTTTCATCGTAATGCCGAAATTGTCGGTTTGTTTCTCCGTGTACCACAGCTCCATGGAAGACATGAGATCCCCACTTTCTATTGGCTAAAACGCTACCGTTATATTGTACCAAACTAGATGTATTATATAAAACTTGCGCAGTTTTGCAACCTAATCCTGTAAACTGGGCGTCAACGCAGGATTTTGGCGCGGGTTGGGGGAGCGTGGTTTGTTGGGGGAGTTTGTTGGGGGAGCGTGGTTGTGCAGAGGAGCGTGGTTGTGTGGAGGAGCGTGCAATTAGTTAACGGCACGCGGTGCCGTTATTTTCGCATAAAACCATTTTCTCCGCCTCTTAGCGGCACGGCGTACCGCTATTTCGACGGATTTGGCGGGATATCGAATAATCGCATGGAATAACGGCACGGCGTGCCGCTATTCCGTTCAAAGTGACGCTAACGCTCAAAATAACGGCATGCCATGCCGTTATTGATTCCCTCGACGAATACATTACACACTATCCCCGCCGCTCAGGGAATAGCGACCGTCTTCTGATAATCCATCGGGCTCATTCCCTCTTCCCTTTTTAACACCCGGTTGAAATCTCTCGGTTGCTTATATAGAGAAGCTTGGATGACCACGCCGGAAAAAACGTCGTAGATTCGAGCCATGGCGCCCTATCGGACAAGCGCGCTCTTTGATCCGCTTCCGAGAAAATAAGATCGATTCTGACCAGGATACGACTCCGCCGTCTCCGCGCGCGCATATCTGAAGGATGCCTTTTCCATACTAGAGAAGTTAGGCGTCGATCGCGGCGACCGGAAGAGGAGGGACATAGGATGGCGAACAACGCTAAACAAGCGAAAAAACCATTAGCGGCGGCGCGCTGGGAGAAGCTTCGGCGCCGGTTGGGTTGGATGACATTGCTTGCGCTGCTGGCGTTGACGGGAGGCGGCGCCCTGCTCTTCCGTTATGGCGACTTGCCTGCGGGAGCCACGATGCAATCGACGCGGATCGTCGACGCGAACGGACAACTGCTCGCATCCTTGCAAGGCGGCGTGAACCGGCAAATCGTGAAGCTCTCCGACATTTCCCCATGGCTCGTCAAAGCCACGTTAGCCGTCGAAGATCGTCGTTTCTACGAGCATGCGGGAGTGGATCTGCGAGGTTTGGCAAGGGCGGCATGGGTGGATATGCGGCATATGTCCAAAGAACAGGGGGCGAGCACGTTAACCCAGCAATTAGCGCGGAATCTATATTTGTCCCATGAACGGACGTGGACTCGCAAGCTAAAGGAAGCTTGGTATGCGGCGAAGCTGGAGCAGAGATATTCCAAAGACGAGATACTCGAGCTCTACCTGAACCAGATTTACTATGGCCATGGAGCGTACGGAGCGGAAGCCGCCGCTAGACTCTATTTCAATAAACCCGCCAAACAACTGGACGTTGCGGAGAGCGCCATGTTGGCCGGAATTCCGAAGGGCCCCCGTTATTATTCGCCTCATCTGCACCCCGACGACGCCAAGATCAGGCAGCGCAAAGTGCTGCAGGCGATGCAGGAGACCGGGCAACTCTCGAAGGAGCATGCGGCAAAGGCGGCAAGCCAAGTCCTGAAAGTACGGCCCTTGCCGGAGGAAGAAGAGCGAGCGGCTCCCTACTTCGCCGATTACGTAAAGAAAGTCGCCATCGAGCAAATCGGAATAGACGAGCGCCTCATGAACGAAGGCGGTCTCACGATCCATACTACGCTCGACGTCGAGATTCAGCGCAAAGCCGAAGCTGCCGTCAAAAAAGGGCTTCAAGGCGGCAATTCCGAACTGCAAACCGCATTGATCGCCCTCGATCCCCGCAACGGCTATATTAAAGCGATGGTCGGAGGCAGGAATTATCGCAACAATCAGTACAATCGCGTATTCGCCGGTACGCGGCAGCCGGGCTCCTCCTTCAAGCCGATTCTTTATGCCTCCGCGTTAGAGCAGCATGCGGTAACGCCGGCTACCCGCTTTCGCAGCGAACCGACTTTGTTTTATTTCGATCACGACCGCCAAATTTACCGTCCGAGCAATTACAACGGCCGATATTTTCACGGCGAGATCGGCATGCGCCAGGCAATCGCGGCATCCGACAACATTTATGCCGTCAATACGATCATGCGGGTCGGTCCCGAGGCCGTGATCTCGATGGCGCGCAAGCTTGGCGTTACATCGACTCTGAAAGCCGTTCCGTCGCTCGCCCTCGGCACCTTTCCCGTGAGCCCCTTCGAGATGGCGTCCGCTTTTACCGTTTTCGCCAATGAAGGCCGCAGGGCTAACCCGATTGCCATTACGAGCATTCGGGACCGCGACGGCGAAGTGCTGTACGAGTCCCGCGTTCGCGAAGAGCAAGTAATAACCCCCGCACTCGCCTTCGTCACGACGCAATTGCTGGAAAGCGTATTCGATCGCGGCGGTACCGCCCACCGAGTAGCCAAGATGCTGAAGCGTCCGGTAGCGGGTAAGACGGGCACGACCGATTCGGACGCCTGGTTCGTCGGATATACCCCGGAGCTGACGACGGCCGTATGGGTCGGATATGACCGCGGCAGGGCCATCACTTCCAGCGAAGCCCATCGGGCGGCGCCGATCTTCGCGCAATTTACGGAGACCGC
Organism: Cohnella cholangitidis; assembly: GCF_014107495.1. Lineage (GTDB taxonomy): Bacteria > Bacillota > Bacilli > Paenibacillales > Paenibacillaceae > Cohnella > Cohnella cholangitidis. Next base: position 3,474,718 of record NZ_CP041969.1, on the reverse strand, counting down.
ACTCGGGGGTACCCCCCCTCGCATCTTTCCTATGCCGGAAGGAGTCGTGCGCGTCTATGTCGATCCCGCTACCAACCTTCTCGCGTCCCCTACTTGCCCAGGGCAGGCCGTATTGGAAACGTTCTTGGCCGGAACGGAACCGACGGAGGCGTGCGCGGATCTCGGAGGAGTTGACGGAGAACGAGCGGGCAAAGGCGGCGAGGGCCGTTCCATCTGGTCGAAGTTCCGCCGCTGGGTAGGCGTATAAGTAGAAACGGGAGTAGCGCGATACTCTATCCGCTTACTCCCGGCTCTAAAAGGCTACTGGATCAATTAGCAAAAAAGGGGATTGACGAGGATGTGAGTAACGTGCTAAATTGAACTTGGAACTTGTATGACATGTTATAAGTCGGAGGGACATCGGATATGAAAAACGACTTCAAAGCCATCGAGAAAAAAAACGTCGTGGACGATGTCTTCGAGCAGATCCAAAACAAAATCGTAAGCGAAGTCTGGCAGCCAGGACAGAAGATTCCTTCGGATAACGAATTGTGCAGCATGTTCAACGTTAGCAGAGTAAGCGTTCGAAGCGCCGTCCAGAAGCTCCGGGATCTTGGGCTAATCACTACGCGCCATGGCAAAGGCTCCTTCGTATCCGAACGCGCAATGAGCTTCGACATTCAGATGACGGCCCCGATCATGAACTTAAGCGAGAAGGAATTTCTGGACATTATGGAATTCCGGGAACTGATCGAGACCAAGTGCATTGAATTAGCCGTTCTTCGCGCAGACGAACAGGACATCGCGACGATCGAGAAAGCGCTTACGGAAATGAAAGCAAACCAACACGACTATTCGAAGTATTCGTTAGCCGACTATCAATTCCATTTTGCCATCGTTAAAGCTTCCAAAAACCAAATTTTCATCCACATCATCGACCGCATCAAAAATGTCTACTATTATCACCTAAAAGAATTGAACAGGGTTTTAGCGGATATGGAAGATAGCCTATTCGGTCACTCCCAGCAGCTTGAAGCTATCAAATCCCGAGATATGGAAGCCGTTCGCCGCTTAGTTCGCGAAGGCGCCATCAACGTTACTTCGCAGACGATCAAACGCTTGCATGATCAGACGGAGAAAAAGTAAGGCCGTCTTTTTTTGAGATAACATGTATGACATGTGATGTGTTATCTTAATGTTCGACGCTTGGGTTGTTCTTGTCCGTTACCGGAGCCATATGCTCCGGCGGACAAACAATATATAAACGCTATTTATCTTAGGAGGTCATCAGAATGAAAGTCCACAAAGCCGGCAGTTGGATTTCCCTGCTCGTCGTAATGACGATGTTGCTTGCAGCCTGCGGAACTAACAAAGATTCAGCTAAAAACGGCGAAAAAGAAAGCGCTACAAAGACGACGACAATCAAGATCATGTCGGTCTCGCAAACAGAAAATCCGGACGGCCCCGCCGAGAAAGAAATGGCCGATCGTTACATGAAGCTCCATCCCGAAGTCAAAATCGAGTTCATCGGCGTTCCGATGAACGATCTTTACAAAAAAATCACGGCGATGGCTACTTCCGGAGACTTGCCGGACGCGTTCACCATGACGCCTCAATTCGCCCGAACAGCTAACGGAATGGGCATTACCGCGGATTTGACGCAATTGCTCGGAGCCGAATACTTGAAAGAGTTCTATCCAAACATTATCGAGGAATCCAGCGTTGACGGCAAACTGCAATTTCTTCCATGGAACGCGGCTCCAATGGCGCTCGTCTATCGCGGAGACTGGTTCGAGCAAGAAGGCTTGAAAGGACCCGAGAACTGGGACGAGTTCCTCGAAGCCGCCAAGAAGCTGACCAAAGACACGGACGGAGACGGCAAAGCGGATCAATGGGGCTTTGGCATGATCGGAACGCGCAACGGTTCCGGCGCCGATCGCTTTATTGCCATCATGCGTTCCTACGGCGTCGAGGAATTGAGAAAAGACGAGAGCGGCAAATGGGTATCCGATCTTGCCACGCCGGAAGCGAAAGAAGCGTTCCAATTTTTCGTGGATCTGAACAACAAGTACGGCGTCGTTCCTCCGGGAGTGACGGAGACGGGCTTCCCGGAAGCGGCTAGCTTGATGGCTACCGGCAAAGTCGCGATGATGCTTACCGGACCGAATGCGCTCGGCAACATCGTCAGCCAGAATCCCGAACTGAAAGGCAAGCTCTACAGCGTGCGGTTCCGGCGAAAGTGAAACATACGGCTACCTTCGGCTTGTTGGGCTACTCGATCGCCGAATCCAGCAAAAACAAAGAAGTCGTCGCCGATTATTTGAAATTCATGGTCGAGGACGAGAACGCGCTGAAATGGAATGAACTGAGCGGCCGTCTCCCTACGAAAATCGAAGTCGGCAAACAACAACAATTGACGACGCCGGAATACGCCGGTTTCGTTAAAGCGTTGGAATATGCATTCACCATTCCAGCATTCGATCAATACTCGCAATTCCAAGATATCGTAGCCGAAGCTTACCAATCGATGATCGCTGCCAATCAAAGCGTAGAAGCCGCAACGAAACGGGCTGCGGATCGCGCCGCCGAGGTTATCGGCAACAGCAAATAATCGCTTAGGTCAAAGTCCGACAAGGGAGCCCTTGGCTCCCTTGCGGCTTTCTACATTACGATGGGGGAGAACTTATGCTATCGTCGAAGAGCGGTCTCAAAGGGGTCTGGTTCATTCTTCCGGCCGTTGTTACCTTGCTTATCTTAATTACTTATCCGCTGGTCTACGGTGCCTACATCAGCTTCTTCGATACGAATCTCATTACGAAATGGGACTTCGTCGGACTGAAATATTACATCGACATCTTCTCCAACTCGGAGTTTCTAAATCGGATCCTGCTCACGCTTCATTATACGTTCTGGGTCGTCGTGGGCCACTTCATCATCGGAACGGGCTTGGCCTTGATCCTGAACATGAAGCTGAAAGGCATTACGGTATTCCGCGTCATCCTCATTCTCCCCTGGCTATTTCCCGAAGTCGTCGTCGGATTGCTATGGAAATGGCTCTTCAACCCTCTGTACGGGCTGTTTAATGCCGTATTGATGAATTGGGGCTGGATCGACGATCCGGTATCGTGGCTAGGCAACGAGCAAACGGCGTTCGCCGCCGTCATTGTCGTATCCGTCTGGAAAGGATTCCCGATGGTCATGATGCTATTGCTCGCAGGCTTGCAGAGTATTCCGGAAGACGTATACGAAGCGGCGAAGATCGACGGTTGCACGCGCAGCACGGCTTTCCGTTACGTGACGTTACCTGCGTTGATGCCCGTCATGGTCGTCACGCTCATCTTAGACACGGTATGGTGGTTTAAGCATTTTACGATGATCTGGATTCTGACCCAGGGAGGACCGGGCAACGCGACCAATGTCGTCAGTATCGACATCTTCAAGCAAGCTTTCGACTTTTTCAACTTCGGCAAAGCTTCCGCGATGGCGATCTTGGTGTTCTTCGTCTGCTGGTTAATGGGATACGGGTATAGGAGGTTGTTCGGCAATGGAGACGACTAAACGCAAGTTTTCCATTTTCAATACGGGTATGTACGCCATCCTGATCGTAGCTTCGTGCTTGGTGCTTATTCCTACGCTATGGATGATATCGACGGCACTAAAACCCAACGAAGAAGTGATGATTACTCCTCCAAAATGGATACCCGATAATCCGACGTTCGAAAGCTTCACGCGGATTTGGAAGGATTATCCGTTCCTAGACTACTTCCTGAACAGCGTATTCATCGTCGCTGTTTCGACTTTTATCACGATCGCGTTCGCAGCGCTCGCCGGGTACGGCGCTTCCCGATTTAAATTTCGCGGAAAAGGGACTTTTCTTTCCTTTCTGCTCGTAACGCAGATGTTCCCTTCTATTATGCTGTTGATTCCGTTCTACAAAGTGCTGAAAACATTCGGACTGATCGATTCTCACTGGGGATTGATCGTCGTCTATATCGCCTTCGCCCTTCCGATGTGCACGTGGATGATGTTGGGCTTTTTCCAAGGCATTCCGAGAGAACTGGACGAAGCGGCGATGATCGACGGTTGCAGCCAAATTCGGACGTTCTTCCAAATCATCTTGCCTTTGTCCTTGCCGGGTATTGCCGCGACGGCGATTTACTCCTTCTTGATGGGGTGGAACGAGTATATGTTCGCCTTTATCCTCGTCACGACGGAGACGATGAAAACCTTACCCGTCGGAATCGGTCAATTAAACGGCTTCTACAAAGTCGTATGGAACGATATGATGGCCGCGTCCATTATCTCCAGCTTACCGTTGATCGTTTTGTTCCTGTTCATGCAAAAATACTTCATCAGCAGCCTAACGGCAGGCGCCGTTAAACAGTAAATACAGAGAGATAAGGAAGAGTGGATATGGAGAACCTGAAGATTCGCAATATCAAAACGATCCTCACCGCGCCCGAGGGCATTAACTTGGTCGTCGTCAAAGTCGAAACAACGGATCCCGAAATTTACGGCGTGGGCTGCGCCACGTTTACCCAACGTTACTTAACGGTGCAGAACGCGATCGAACAATATATCAAGCCGATGTTGATCGGCAAAGACGTGAACAACATCAACGATATTTGGCATTCCACGATCGTCAGCAGCTATTGGCGCAACGGCCCCGTCCTGAACAACGCTCTGTCCGGCGTCGACATGGCGTTATGGGACATCAAGGGGAAAATGGCCGGCATGCCGCTGTATGAGCTGTTCGGAGGCAAAGTTCGCGAAGGCGCCGCAGTGTACCGTCACGCGGACGGCAGCGACGTGAAAGAAGTCGAAGAAAACGTTCGCGCGTACATGGAACAAGGTTATCGCTATATTCGCTGCCAAATGGGGACGTACGGCGGAGTCGGTCAGACCATCGTCACGCCGGACGGCGCTCAAGCGGGCGCCTACTACGACCCGAAAGCTTATATGAAGAGCATCGTCGGCCTGTTCGAGCATCTGCGGGCCCAAGTCGGCTGGGACATCGAATTGCTGCACGATATTCATGAACGCCTGACCCCGATCGATGCCGTGAACTTTGCTAAGAAACTAGAGCCTTTCGAGCTGTTCTTCTTGGAAGACGCTTTGCCTCCCGAACAACTGGAGTGGTTCCGCATGATTCGCCAACACTCCTCCATTCCGCTGGCAATGGGCGAGTTGTTCAACAACCCGAACGAATGGATGCCGCTCATCACGAACCGGTTGATCGATTATATCCGCGTACACGTCAGCCAGATCGGCGGCATTACGCCAACCCGGAAATTGACGGCGCTCTGCGACTCCTTCGGCGTCAGAACCGCATGGCACGGACCGGGCGACACTTCGCCGGTCGGACATGCCGCTCACGTTCATCTTGACGTAAGTAGCATCAACTTCGGCATACAAGAATGGAATGGCTTTAACGATGCCATCCACGAAGTATTCCCCGGCTGTCCCGAAGTGCGTAACGGGTACGTGTACCCGAATAAAAAGCCTGGGCTGGGTATCGACATAGACGAGAAACTAGCGGCGAAATTTCCTTGCGAGAACGTTCTGCCGACTTGGACGAACGCAAGATTGCCAGACGGTTCCCCGACGACTCCGTAAACGGGAAAGCTTTGCGTCTGAATATGCCATAAGCGCTCAATGAGAAATTCCCGTTAGGATCGAGTATCCCGACGGGAATTTTTTATTAAGCCGATCAGCCGCCCTTCCCGACGCCCCCCCTCTCCTGCCTGTCGGGAGAGGGTGACCTTAGTCATGTCGCGAACATGAAGAACGTCATATCAAAGGATGCCCTTATGCACTGACTTAGGGGTATCCTTTTTCTTTACAATGATCGTAACAACTTAAACAAATGGAGTGATTCGGATGAACGTGCTCGAGATCCGCAACTTGACCAAGAAATTCGGCGATTTCATCGCCGTAGACAATATGTCGCTTACCGTTCGCGAGGGAGAGATTTTCGGCTTCCTCGGCGCGAACGGGGCGGGCAAAAGCACGACGATCAATATGATCTCCTCCTTACTGCGCAGTACCGCGGGAGAAATCGACATTCTCGGCCGCAGCCTGGCGTCGAACGGCAAGTTCGCGAAGATGAATATCGGCATCGTTCCTCAGGACATCTCCATCTACGAGAATATGACATCTTACGAGAACGTGAGCTTTTTTGCCGGACTATACGGCTTGAGAGGAAATCTGCTGAAGGAACGAACCGAGGAAGCGCTCGATTTCGTCGGCCTCGGCGACAAAGCGAAGAGCTTTCCGAAAAACTTCTCGGGAGGCATGAAACGCAGGCTCAACATTGCTTGCGCCATCGCCCACAGGCCAAAGCTCATCATCATGGACGAACCGACGGTCGGAATCGATCCCCAATCCCGCAACTACATCCTCAACTCGGTCCGCAAGCTGAACCAAATGGGATGCACGATCATCTATACGAGCCATTACATGGAGGAAGTCGAAGAAATCTGCACCCGTATCGCGATCGTCGATCATGGCAAAATCATCGCCGACGGCACGAAAGAACAGCTAAAAGCGATCATTACCGATACGAAGAGCATCTGGATCGAGGTCCAAACAACCGAACCGCCGAATATCGATTCGCTTAAGCAAATACAAGGCGTCATCAACGCGCAGCTCGAGGACAACACGATCAAGATCAACTCCAGAGGCGAGACTAACAACCTCAATCTCATTATTCAGCAATTAATCAAGGACGGGATCGAGATCCGTTCCGTCGAAGAGCAAGCACCGAATCTGGAGACGGTATTCCTGACCTTGACCGGCCGGAATCTCCGCGATTAAGGAGGCGGATGGATATGAACATATGGAACGTGGCCGTTAAAGAAATCAAATCCGCCCTAAGAGAGCGGAGAACCTTGCTGTTCATGCTTGCTTTTCCTATCGTATTGATGCTGATTCTTGGCACGGCTCTATCGAATGTATTCTCTAGCAGCGCTGTTGTCGGAGAAATGCAGTTGCTCTATAAGATCACGGCCGATCAGCCTCAACTAACGCAATCCTGGCAGATCTTCGCCCAAGAAATCGAACGGCAAGGCATCCGCACGGTTCCGGCCGAAGCCGGCATGAACGGCCGGGAGCTCATCCAAGACGGGCAATATACGTCGTACGTCGAGCTTGGCGGCGACGGGATGAAGTTCTACGGAAACAGCAGGCAATCGATCGAAAGCAATATCCTACAAGGCATGTTGACCGCGTTCGCCGATCGTTACAACTTGGCTGTTTCGGCGATTAGATCGGCTCCGTCGGAAGCGGAAGCGGTCATGGCGAATGCGGAAGACGGCGGCGAATTCGTCAACGAAACTTCGTTGGATCCGGATAAAACGCCGAGCTCCATGGATTATTACGCCATCTCCATGACGACGATGATCGCCCTCTACGCAGCTATGTCGGGATCCTTCTTATTCCGCAGCGAAAGAACTCGCCACACGGTCATTCGCTTAATCGCCGCGCCCGTTAGCAAGGGTGCGCTCTTCGCGGGCAAAGTCATCGGCTGCACGGCGATTAACCTCCTGTGCGTGCTACTCATTGTGCTGGTCAGCAAATTCGCGTTCCAGGCCGACTGGGGCGACCATATGGGCGTGTTATTCCTCATCCTAACATCCGAAGTGCTGTTGGCCGTCAGCTTGGGCCTAGGAGTCAGCTATCTTGTCCAAGGAGAAAAATCTCGCGCGATCATCATGATCTTTACGCAGATCGCGTCATTCGTGGGAGGAGCTTATTTCCCTTTCGACGAATCGGCACCCGGCATGGGAACCGTAATGAATCTGTCTCCGATCCGATGGGCGAACGAAGCGATCATGAATCTGGTTTATTCGAACGATATTTTGGCGGCATGGCCGGCCATAGGAATCAACGTTGCCATCGCCGCGGCTTTCCTGGTCGTCTCGGCCCTGATCATGCGTAAACGGGAGGCTTTATAAAATGAAAGACATTCTATGGCTCATTCGCAAAACGTTGCGCAATACGTTCCGCGCTAAATCCAGCTGGTTCGTGTATTTCGGCTTGCCGCTTGTCGGCATCTTGATCTCCACGCTTCTCTATGGCAGCTCCAACGGCAACGCCCTTCGCGTCGGCATCGTTAATAACGACGGCAATCAAGTCATTACGCAAGATGCGATCAAGTTCATCGAGGGCTTGAATCAGGTTAAAATCACGATGACGGACGAGAAATCGCTGCGCAGCGACATCGCCTCAAGCAAGCTCGATAGCGGCTTGATTTTTAATCAAGGGTTTGCGGATAGCGTACGCCAGGGAAGCCCCGGAGCAGCGCAGGTCGATATCCTATCCGTGAAAGGCGCGCAAGTGACGGCTTACGTCAAAGCCATGCTGCAAAGTTACGTCAGCAACGTTGCCGCCATCGGCCGGAGCACGAAGGGAGATTCCGCTGCGTTCGATAAGCTCTATGCCGAATACAGCGCGCAGAACTTCAAGCTCCATGCCGAGACGATCGAAGATACCTCGAACCGGAAAGATATGACTTATCAAACGATCGGATTACTGGTTACGTTCATGATGTTCTCCGCCGTCAACCTATCCGAACTCATCCTGAAGGAGAAGGAATCCCGCACCTTCCTTCGTCTGATGACTTCGCCGATATCGGCCAGAACCTACGTCCTTTCCAACGTAATCGTTAACTTACTCATCATGCTGTTGCAGATCGCGTTCACCTTGTTCATGATGAAAACCGTCTTCCATATCGATTCCGGAGTTCCGTACTCGCAATTAATTCCGGTTCTCCTCCTATTCGCGCTAGCCGCCATCGGGCTATCCCTCCTTATGGTAGCCTTCGCCAAGAGCACTGCGGGAGCCGGAGCTTTGCAGAATTTGATTATTACGCCGACTTGCATGCTCTCGGGCTGTTTCTTCCCGATGGAGATCATGCCGGATTCGATTCGCAAGATATCGAATTTCCTCCCCCAGCACTGGCTGCTGGATTCTATAAACAAGCTGCAGCAAGGCGATGCCTTCGGCAGTCTCGGCTTAAATCTAGCTATCCTGTTCGGGTTTGCCGCGGTCTTCTCGCTTATCGCAGTCTATCGGTTCAGTCGCAACAACGATACCCGCATGTTCGTTTAACAAAGGAAAAGCCCCTGGCCCGATCGAGAGATCAGGTTGGGGGCTTGCTTATTCCCGCGGATTTGTTAAACTAATAAATCCTTCAGCGCTTGCGGCGAATTGTCCCACCACTCCGCGTTATGTTCTACGAGCAGTTTGCGCAGGGCTTCTTTCTCCGCCGGGCCGATATTGTCGAGCATATATTTGCGCTTGATCGAAGCATCCAACCGGTTTACGTGATCGGGGAGCAATTTCCACCCTTTTCTCGCTTCCGTGTCGATCAGCATCTCGCAAGACGCCGCGCCCGCGTAGTAAGATCCGGTCTCGTTGCGGTCTACGGCTACCCATACGACCCAAGCCGGACGACCGTTAGGCACGGTTGCTTTGTCGGGAGAGAACTTGATTCCTTTCTCGATCTTGCTCTTCGCGTGCATCGCGCCCACGTCGATATAGGCTTCTCCTTCGTCAATGATGACGCAGGCGACTTGACTCAGATCGATCGAACCCGCGCCGAATCCTCTATGTTCCTTATTGCTGACGACGTTGAGCGAGAGCTTCTTCTTCTCGGCCGGTTTATCTTGATTTTCCATCGTTAACCTCCATAATTTGCCGTTAGATATGAAAAAACCGGGCTCTAGACCTCTAAATCCGAGATCTTACCCGCTTCTTAGAGCTTGCATTTAGATGAGAACGTATGTTCTATCTATTTTAGGCAATCCTGTACTCAACATCATAACAAATCGGAAAACATAAGTCTATTGTTTTTATCGAAAATGCGCCACAATAGGTGAAGTCAATATTCGTTGCAAGGAGGCAATCGCACTATGGATACGCAAAACCCTATCTATCGGGAAGAACATCAAAGACTTCAGGATACGTTTCAGGAGATCGAACAGCAACGCTCCGGCATAGGTCCCATATATCGCGGACAGGATTTCACCGAACAATTGCTTGAGGAAAAACGGGAGGAAAGCCGGCAGAGACTGGATTTGCTAGGCAACGAACCGTATTTCGGGCGGCTCGACTTCCGGGAGGAGAACAAAACCGATCCGATTCCGCTATACATCGGCAAACGAGGCATGGACCTGCAGAAGACCGGAGAGCCTTACGTCATCGACTGGCGGGCGCCCGTAGCCAGCTTATTCTACTCCTTCACCGGGGGCGAGGCGCCCGTATCTTATGATGCCCCGGACGGGACAATCCATGGAGAAATCTACCGCAAACGGAACTTATCCATCCGCGACAGGAAACTGGGAAGAATCGTGGACAGCTATGAGCGCGGGGGCGACAACATCGGCTTGAACGACGAGTTTCTTCTATTTAAGCTAGGCGACAAGAAAGACAATCGGCTGCGCGACATCGTATCTACGATCCAAGCCGAACAGGATCAGATCATCCGGGCTCCGAGATACAAGGCGCTGATCATCCAAGGGCCGCGGGATCGGGTAAAACGACGGTCGCATTGCATCGCTTGGCCTTCCTGCTCTATCAATACCAGCAGCAAATCCGTGCGGAACGGATGATCATTTTCGCTCCGAACACGATGTTCCTCGACTACATTTCCGGCGTTCTTCCGGAGCTCGGGGTCGGTCACGTCAAGCAAACGACTTTCGCGGAGTGGGCATTGGAACGGCTAAACGCCAACGTACGGCTCTCGAAAGAAGGCTCGGAAGGCAACCATTGGTTTTCTCTCGACGGAGTCAGGCCTCCGATCGACGACGAGACGCCGGGCCGGTTCAAAGGCTCTATCCGATTTAAAGAATGGTTGGACGACAAGCTTAAGCGTTCCGAAGAGCATTTCCTTGAGGCGCAGCCTTTCGAAGCTTGGGAAGGGCGCGTTCTATCCGCCGATACGATTCGCGAATGGTTCGAAGTCGAGTACCGCCACTATCCGCTTGCCGCCCGCCGGGACAGGTTAACCGCGAGAATCAACCGCTGGCTGGAGATGCAGCTGAACACGATCGGAGACCCGAAAATTCGCAAGGACAAGAGCAAGACGGGCAAGCAACGCCTGCGCGCCTACACGAACAAGCTGCCCAAGGCGGATGCTTTTCTTTTCTATCAAAGCGTATTTGCATCAGCAACGGCCGAGGACGGCATTCCGAAGAAGGTGCTGGAGAGCACGAAAGGCTATCTGAAAAAAGGCTTCGTTCAACCCGAAGATCTGGCCGCCCTCGTGTGGATTCACTACGTATTCAACGGCAGAGAGAATCTCGCGTTCGATCACGTCGTCGTCGATGAAGCGCAGGATGTATCCCCTTTTCAGATCGCTCTCTTGAACACGTTCATGAACGAGCCTTCCTTTACGATTCTTGGCGATTTGGCCCAAGGGATACACGCTTACCGCGGTGTTCAACGTTGGGAGGAACTGTCCGGCGTGTTCGACGAGGAACACCGTTCCTATCACGCCTTGCGGCAAAGCTACCGTTCTACGCTGGAAATCATTGAATTCGCCAATCGGATTCTGCCTCATACCGAAACCGGGCTCCCTCCGGCCGTACCTGTATTCCGCAGCGGAGATCCCGTCGATACCGTTCGCTTAGAACAGGAAGCGGATGAAATTCCTTTCATCGATTCTTTCATTCGGGATAACCGAGGACGGGGAATGCAGACGATCGCGATTATCGGACGCACGGACGAGGAATGCGCACGGCTTCATGAAGAGATGGCGCAGGCGGGCATCGAAGCCAACTTAATCAGCGAAGGGCAAACCCAATATCGCGGCGGCACGACTATCGTCCCCGTCTATCTAGCCAAAGGTCTCGAGTTCGACGCGGTCCTTATCGCGGGCGCGAACGAACGCCAATACGCGCTAACCCCGCAGGACGCCAAGCTGCTCTACGTCGGCTGTACCCGCGCGCTTCATCGGTTGACGCTTTATTATTATGGCGAGGAGACGGCTTTGCTTGAATAATGAACGATAGGCAACGGAAAAAGAACGGACTGTATCGCCCCCAAAGGGCGATACAGTCCGTCCGGCTCCCGCTTCGCGTTAGTTCAGTTCTACTTGTCTTTCCATTTTACAACCGTTTGGGTTAAGGTTTGCGCGCTATTCGGCATCGTATATGACCTATTCGCAATATCCGAATTGTTCGAATTCGCTTCGACCGTTGCCCACGATCCTCTTAAGAATTTGTATTGGATCGTCGTGCCTGCCATTAAGCTCATAGTGATAGAGTATGTGCCATCGCTATTTGGCGTAAGCTTATAGTTGCTGTCCGCAGGATTCCAGTTATTGAACGAGCCTGCGATATAGACCGAATCGTTCGCTGCCGTAGTCATAGGAACGGTAAGCTTGATCGTCAGGCTTTGGGTTTGCGGCAATACCGGCGCGCCGGACGTAATTTTGCCGTTCTCGAACGTCCAGGTTCCTTGCTCGAACGTATAGTTATTTCCGCCGTTGTTGTCCCATGTGCCGCTGCCGTTGTTGAAGGTTGCTTTCATGCTTGTCGCTGTGCCCAGGTTAACGGTAATCACGCTGTAACCGGCGTATTCCGCTGACGGCTGCATGGCAACGCCCGGCAGCGCCGTCCAGGCACCGCCTGTAGGCATGTAATAGATATACGGAGAACTAAAGCCCTGCTTGTAATAGATCGTCGCCGTATTTGACAAAGGAACCGCATTCGTCGTTACTAGCAATCCGCTGCTTGCTACAGACATGTTTGCTTTAGCGTCATAAGCCTTGACCGTATACGTATAGGCAGTTTGCGCAGTCAGGCCGGTATCCGTAAACGTCGTCTGTGTCGAAGTCCCGATCTTGAAGCCGTTACGATAAATTTCATAGCCGGTGACCCCGACGTTGTCCGTCGATGCGCTCCAAGACAAGGTTACGGAATCGTGCGTCTTCGCGGTGGCCTGCACATTGGTTGGCTCGGTCGGCGCTAATGTATCTACGATAGAACCTTCAGGAGGACCTGCCGTGATCGTACCGTTTGCGAAAGTCCAGATTCCTTGCTGGAATGAATAATTTTTACCGCCGTTGTTGTCCCATGTGCCGCCGCCATTGTTGAACACGGCTGCCAAGCTGGTTGCCGTGCCGATGTCGACGGTGATCACGCTGTAACCCGTAAACTCCGACGCTTGCATGGCGATTCCCGGTACTGCCGTCCAAGCCCCCCCGGTCGGTGCGTAATGGAAATATGGGGTGCTATATCCGCGTTTGTAGTAAATCGTCGCCTTGTTTGACAGCGGAGCCGCGTTCGTTGTAACCTGCAGCTCGCTGCTTGCCTCCGACGTGTTACCTAGAGCGTCATAAGCCTTGAGCATATAAGTGTATGCGGTTGCCGCTGCCAGGTTATTATCCACATACGTCGTTGTGGCCGATGTGCCGACCTTGGCGCTATTGCGGTAAATCTCGTAGCCCGTCACTCCGACATTATCCGTCGATGCGCTCCAAGACAAGGTAATCGAATTGTGCGTCTTCGCGGTCGACTGTACATTAGTCGGTACAGTCGGCGCGACTGAGTCTAACGGTTCCGTCGTTACCTCAAGCGCAGTACCGGCTGCCGACAGGTTGCCAGCCGCATCATAGGCCTTGACCGTAAAGGTATACGCCGTGCCAGCCGTCAAACCGCTGTTCACGTAAGTCGTGGCGGCCGATGTGCCGACCTTCACTCCGTTCCGGTAAATCTCATAGCCGGTGACTCCGACATTGTCCGTCGATGCGCTCCACGTCAGGGTAACCGAAGTTTGCGTCTTCGCTGTCGCCTGTAAATTCGTCGGCGCAGTTGGGGCAGCCGTATCTATACCTGTAGGAACACCTGCTGTGATCGTACCGCTTGCGAAGGTCCATATTCCTTGCTGGAACGTATAGTTTTTGCCGCCGTTATTGTCCCATGTGCCGCTCCCGTTGTTGAATACGACCTCGGCTCCTGATGCTGTGCCTACATTTAATGTAATCTTGTTGTATCCTGTTAGATCAGATTGCGGCATTAACACCCCTGGAGAGGTCGTCCATGTGCCGGCTATCGGGCGGTAATGGATATATGGCGTTGTATAACCTTGTTTATAGTAAATCGTAACGACATTGCCCGACTCTGTTTTGACCGAAAGGATAATGCTTGCTGCAGACGCATTTCCGGCCGCATCGATTGCTTTTGCGTAATAGTCATAAGTCGTATTCGGACTTAAATCACTGTCCGTATACGTTGTTTTATCGGTGTTGCCAACCTTGGTGCCGTTGCGGTAAATGTCGTAACCCAACACGCCGTAGTTGTCGGTAGCCGCCGTCCAGCTTAATTGAATCGTCGAAGCTGTCTTCGCGCCATTAGTCAAATCGGTCGGCGCCGCAGGAGGTTCGTTATCCGGAACCTTGGTCATCACCGTCAACGGCGAGCTTGCCAACGAGATATTGCCCACCTTATCCAATGCCTTGACCGTATATACATAAGAGGTTGAAGCTGTCAGTCCCGCATCCGTATATGCTGCGGTTGAAGCCGTGCCGACTTTGACTCCGTCCCGATAGACTTCGTAAGCGGATACGCCTACGTTATCCGTCGACGCTGCCCAAGTCAAACTTACTGAACGGTCAGTCGTATTTGCAGCTTGAAGATTTGCAGGAACGGAAGGAGCTTCCTTATCGATAACCAGGAACGGGTAAGTTCCTTGAATCGTTCCGTTCGCATCCTCAACGATCTTACCGGAAGCGTCCTTCGAGTATTTGCCTGCTCCTACGTAAACCGTTTGAATTTCCGACTTCGTCACATTGCCCGCATTGTCAACGGTTTCAATATAGTAGTCCAGCATTTGATCACGATAGTTGCTCAAGTAAGTGTAGTACAAATCGCCAATTTCTTGCGCAGGAACAACCTTGAACATTGCGGTACTTTCTGGCTGCCAAGCGACTCCGTTGATATCCGGCTTGAGGTCGCGCTTATTCATCGGATATTCAACCCATGATCCGACTTTGGCCGGATCGATATTCTGTACGCCTTGCGCCTTCAATGCTGCCGGGTCGTAGACGCGGAACGTATTGTCCAATGCGCTTGCCGTCTTGTCGCGATGCGTTCTGACCTTCAATTTGATGTCGCTTATCCCGCTGACGTCGTATGCGTACGTGTAGATACCGAAAGTGTTGTCATAATATTGAAGCGTCCAACCCTCGGCTTTGCTTACGTTCGCGCTGCCCGGGTTGTATGGATAACGCTGCGGCCACCATACGTTAGGGCCGGTTTTATCCTTAGCCTTATTGCTGGTTACATAGGGCTTCGTGAAATACAAGGAATTGTTAAACGAAAGCGTAGGCTTCACGCCGTCATCCACATTCTCGTCATAATACCCGAATCCGGAATCCATAGCCGGAAGGAGGAAATACCATCCGAGCTCGGCCGGATTGGCTCCGCCCTTATAATCATTGGCTGCATCCCCTTTAACGGGATACGATAACATCCACGGATTCAACTGGTTGCCGGAATACGTAACTTGCTTGTCCAGCGCCGATGTCGGTTGCCAGTAATTCGGATGATCGTCCAGCCAAATTTGCTCTGCTGTTTTCGCGTAATTCTCTGCTGCTTGCAGAAGCGCGAAGTTTCTTTCCAAATAATGATATCCGTATTCGAAGGATACCGTCATTCCGTCTTCGACGCCGTTCAGATTTTTCTTAGGCGCGAGGTTCAATCCTGTAGCCGTGTTGAATGCGGAGAACTGGCCTTTCCATATTCCAAACGGTAAACGCCAATGGTACCATGTCGGATCGGAAGAAGAATCGCGCGTATCGATCCATGATCCATCCTGTACGTGAACGACATCGCTCGCCGCAGGCGTATTCTTAACCAGGTATTCACTAATACCTTCCGCTTTGACGCCGGAGTCGGCATAGGTTACATTCGCGGCGTTGCGCCAAGTATCTTCCGAGCCGGCACGGCCGGAAGAGTTATCGCCATCGTGCGCAATGACGAAAAATTGCTTCTGCGGCAACAAGCCTTCAAATGACTTAAGAACAGTCGCCTTGGCAGAGCCTTGGTATCCTTCTTCCCAAGATTCGGCTTGCGCGACGGGGACGCCTACAACCCGGTTTTCTTTGCCTGTACCGGGATCGACATAACGAACCCAATGAGGCGTTGAAGCGAACGGAAATTTATTGTAGGTGACCTGCTTTTCATTGAACATAGGTTGTTCAACCCATGAGCCTACAGTGCTCGTGTTCTGAAGATCCGCCCGGTTCGGCGGAGATACCATAGTATCCTTGCCCGGGTCGTTTAAGTACGGATAATCGGTCAATGTTCTGGAAAAGTGATTATTTCCGATAACCGACCACTGAATCCCTAATTTATCCAGAACCGGTATGATCCGCTCCGAGAAACCAAGCTCCGTCGGGAAAAACCCTTTCGAAGCAGTAAACGAGTCTCCTAGAAAGTAGGACTGAGACAAAGTGGTCCTCTGGTAAATCAAATCTTTCAGTAAATAGTCATTTCCCGTCAAAGGTCCCATGGAATGATGTCCGCTGAAATTAATGACATCCAACGTACGATTTCCGTTCGGCGTTTTTAAATTGTTATACGCCGTTTTCCAAGGGAGCCCCCAATTGGCATTGTTATATCCGGGAACATTGTTGGTAGTCATGAAGCTGTTGACGTTATTTACGACTGCCGCGGACATAGTAACTTGCACCTGGCCGGAAGGATTCGATTTATTCAACGAATCCGCTACTTGCCACGACCAATACAAGTAAGCTCCCGTTTTAGCATTATGCGTATAATAGGATACCAAGTCGTCATGCGGTAACGCGGTGCCATTTTTGGGATTAAAGTACGTATAGCCGGCAGGAGGATTTTTCTTCAGTTCAATGACCTGGCCGTCATAGGTATAACGAATGGGGGACCCTACTGCCGTAGAGTTGTATCCGGAAGTATTATAGTAGGCCCAAAAATTCGGCATATGGTTGTGGTATACATGGGTCGCCGATATCTCGGCAAAAGCCGCGGAAGCGCCGAATGCGAGTATGAATATAAATGAAGCTAACAAGACGATAATTTTACGTCCAACGATCCTCAACTAACGTCACCTCTTAATGTCAATGTAATGAATCCTGCTTTGACAGCTATTAAACTTGCAAGGCAGGATTCGATTATTTCATCTCGCGCTCGTCGTAAGCGCATTGTAAAGCGCAGGGTTAGGGGTTAATAACCGGAACCCCGGGTGTAATCGTTCCGCCATCGAATGTTGAGATTCCTAGCTGGAACGTATAGTTCTTGCCGCCGTTATTGTCCCATGTGCCGCTGCCGTTGTTGAATACGGCCGACAAGCTGGTCGCCGTACCGATGTCGACGGTGATCACGCTATAACCCGGATATTCCGCCGAAGCCGTCATGGCTTTTCCTGGAACTGCTGTCCATGCGCCGCCGGTCGGTGCGTAATGGAAGTACGGGGTGCTGTAGCCGCGTTTGTAGTAGATTGTCGCCGTGTTGGTCTGCGGTTGAGCGCTCGTCGTTACTTTCAGCTCGTCGCTCGCTGCCGAAATGTTCCCCGCAGCGTCATATGCTTTAACCGCGTACGTATATTCGGTTGCTGCCGCAAGGCCGCTGTCCGTATATGTCGTCGTAGCCGAGGTATTGACCTTCACGTTGTTGCGGTAAATCTCGTATCCCGTCACTCCTACGTTGTCCGTCGATGCGCTCCAAGACAGGGTAACGGAATTGCTAGTCTTCGTGGTTGACTGTACATTGTTTGGTACGGACGGTGCCGTCGTATCTACTCCCGCAGGAGTTCCTGCCTTGATCGTCCCGTTCTCGAACGTCCATGTTCCTTGCTGGAACGTATAGTTCTTACCGCCGTTGTTGTCCCATGTGCCGCTTCCGTTGTTGAATACGGCCGACAAGCTGGCTGCCGTACCGATGTCGACGGTGATCACGCTATAACCCGGATATTCCACCGAAGCCGTCATGGCTTTTCCTGGAACCGCTGTCCATGCGCCGCCGGTCGGAGCGTAATGGAAGTACGGCGTGCTGTAGCCGCGTTTAGTAGATTGTCGCCGTGTTGGTCTGCGGTTGAGCGCTCGTCGTTACTTTCAGCTCGTCGCTCGCTGCCGAAATGTTCCCCGCAGCGTCATATGCTTTAACCGCGTACGTATATTCGGTTGCTGCCGCAAGGCCGCTGTCCGTATATGTCGTCGTAGCCGAGGTATTGACCTTCACGTTGTTGCGGTAAATCTCGTATCCCGTCACTCCGACATTATCCGTCGATGCGCTCCAAGACAGAGTGACGGAATTGTTAGTCTTCGCTGTCGACTGTACATTGTTTGGTACGGACGGCGCCGTCGTATCTCCCGCAGGAGTTCCTGCCTTAATCGTCCCGCTCTCGAACGTCCATGTTCCTTGCTGGAACGTATAGTTCTTACCGCCGTTGTTGTCCCATGTGCCGCTGCCGTTGTTGAATACGGCCGACAAGCTGGCTGCCGTACCGATGTCGACGGTGATCGCGCTATAACCCGGATATTCCGTCGAAGCCGTCATGGCTTTTCCCGGTGCAGTTGTCCAGGTACCACCGGTCGGTGCGTAATGGAAGTACGGTGTGCTGTAGCCGCGTTTATAGTAGATTGTCGCCGTATTGGTCAGCGGTTGAGCGCTCGTCGTTACTTTCAGCTCGTCGCTCGCTGCCGAAATGTTCCCCGCAGCGTCATATGCCTTAACCGTGTACGTATATTCGGTTGCTGCCGCAAGGCCGCTGTCCGTATATATCGTCGTAGCCGAAGTATTGACCTTCACGTTATTGCGGTAAATCTCGTAGCCCGTCACTCCTACGTTGTCCGTCGATGCGCTCCAAGACAGGGTGACGGAGTTGTTCGTTTTGGAGGACGATTGCAAATTCGTCGGCGCGGCAGGTGCGACCGTATCTTTCGGTTCGGTCGTTGCTTGAAGCGCAGAACTAGCATCGGATTTGTTTCCAGCAGCGTCATAGGCCTTAACCGTATAGGTGTAAGCGGTTTCCGCCGTCAAGCCAACATCTTTATACGTCGCGCTCGCCGATGTGCCTACCTTGACATCGTCTCGATAGATCTCGTATCCCGTCACTCCTACGTTGTCCGTGGATACGCTCCAAGTCAACGTCACGGAATTTTCAGTCTTCGCAGATGCGGTTAAATTCGTCGGTGCTGTCGGTTTGGTTGTATCTTTAGCAACCCACCCATTGTCGTACCAGCCTTCCGCGCTGATTACTAATCCTGCTTGTTGGGCAGCTGGAATTTGGTTGCTGGCGTCTTTAAAAATTACGTGGGCGCTTTCGACATCCTCAATCGTATACTTGTACCAGCCGTCTCCTTCGCTGACCATTGCCGGAGCTGACGCCCAGGTTGGGCCGGTTACTACTGGTGTTGTCTCGTAATAATACAATTGCGGAGTTCCCCAAGTGCTCGGCTTCTTAAAATGAACAGTCAACAGGCTTCGATCCGTCTTGGTGAAGACGTATTGTTGCGATACGCTGCCAAGATTATTGCCGGCGTACAACCGAAGTGCCTTCGAATCGCCGATTCCCATACCGCTGCCGATCGTCAGCGACTGTCCGTTCGTGAAAGAAATACCGTTTGTTTGCGGGTCAGTTCCATCGAGCGTATATTTGCCCGTTTCCGCGTTTCGAACATAAAGGGTGATCTCTTTCGTATCTGTGCTGAAGCTGCCGCCCGCCGGAGATGCCGATACTTTGGCATTCAGCGTCGGAACCTCTTCGATCAGAATGACGCCGTTTGTTCCTGCGGTAAAGGTAGCTTTACCTCCGGAGACGACCGCCGTATAACCGGTATAGAAATCTCTTACCGTAGTTCCGTCTACGAATACGGAGCTGACGTTGATCGATGTCGATCCGCTTGCCCCGACGGCGACGGCTACTTTGTCATCTATTCCGTTAGCGCTATAAGTTCTGCTGAAAGCATAGGGAGAAGTTTGAAGCTGCTTATGGCTTCCTGCACCGACGGCAATATGATTGCTCCGGAATTGCCCCAGCTTCTGCCAATGGGACAATACGCTCGTATTAATCGAGCTCCAGTTCATATCCGAGCGAGTCGCTTGATCGCCTGGAGAGTTGCTTGGCTGTCTACCCGTTTCATCGCCGTAGTAAATTTGGACGGCTCCGGGCAATAACAGCAACGATGTTCCCCCGTTGATCAGGTTGCTGCGGTTGTATAATGAGGTATCGTGAGAGGACATATAGCTTAACATATTAAACGATGGATCCGTATTGATACTGGCAGCGTAACTGGAATAGATGCTTTCCAGACCATTCAAATTCCCAGTCGAGCTTTGGAACGAGAAGTTAATAAGCGAGTCGAATCCGTTGCTGAAATACGAACTTTTCCCAACCCCGTGTCCCCATACCTCGCCTGTCATCCAGAAATCAAGGTCATCCATTTTTTTCGTCGGATTGGCTGCTTTCCATTCCTTCAGCGCTTTCACCGATTCGGTCTTCAAATCTTTCCATACCGACTGTTCGACGTGCTTCGCCGTATCTACCCGGAAGCCGTCAATCCCATATTCCCGAACCCAATCGGTCAACCATTTGTTAATATAATTGCTTGGCGTACGAGGTTTGCCTGTGTTGCTGAAGTACGCGTTGAGTTCTGCTACCTCTTTAGCTTCTTTCGCGTTATCCCACTTCGTCTGCAAGATCGGTGGCAAGCCTACCGTACTGCTAGAGCCGGTCTTGAAATCCGGCAACCCCGAAAGACACATCTCCGTATCGCTGGATCCGCAAGGCGTGTAACCGCTTTTGTTCACACGGACCCAATCAGAACCCCACCATCTAGCCCAACTACTCGAATCCGTATCCACCACATAATTGCCATAAGTATTATAATGAGCTGCTGATTCTGGTTGGTTATAATAATAGTTTTGCCAACCGTTGGCCAATTGCCCGAAGTTAAACTCGCTCATGTCTTTCAGAGTTTCGTATCCGGCATGGTTCATAACGACATCCATCACGACCCGAATACCATGGGTATGCGCGGTGTCGACAAAAGTTTTGAAATCCGCTTCCGTACCCATATTTTTGTCGATTTCAGTGTAATCCAGCGTATAGTAACCGTGATACGCGTAGTGCCTGAAAGATTCGCCTCCTACCCATCCGTGGATTTGCTCATAAGGAGCCGTAATCCAGATGGCATTGACGCCGAGATCATTAAAATAACCTTCATTGATTTTTGTTGTAAGCCCTTTCAAATCTCCGCCGTGGAAAGTTCCGGTTTTGGATTTGTAGCCAGAATACTCATTGCCGTTCTGATCCAATTCCCTCCCGTAGGAATGGTTGTTGCTGGAATCTCCGTCAAGAAAACGGTCCGTCAAGGCAAAATAAACGGTCGCGTTGTCCCATGAGAATGTGGATGCCGAGGCAGTTGTAGTAGCTGCACTAGCCATCTTAGAGGTTTCAAGTCCAAAAAACATAGAGAAGACCATAGTAAAGATAAGGAACAAATGTACCGCTTTCTTCATTAGTAGAACCGCCTTATTAAAATTTATGGTGCGCAAACGTTTGCATTTAAATGCAAACGTTTGCGCATTTTACGAGAAAAAATGAAATCAATATAAAATAATGATTTCAAAACGGGTGATAAAAAATCTTAAATAATATGGATGGATGAAAATTTAGTTGGATAAAAAAGCGGATTTGCTACATACGTAATGCAGAAGGGATTCGATTTACTCAAAACGAAGGAATGTTGCTGTACGAACTAGGGGTTATTTGAATGAACTTGCAAGATAATCGCAAGCGTAGAAATCAATTTTCACAGCGTCAGATATCATGCCCCCTCTGCAAAAATTAAAATTCAAAAAGCTGAAAGCGTATTAAAGTAGGCTCTGGCGTAACCTATCTACACCGTCCTTACACGAGAGTATGGCATTTAAACCATCGACCCTCTCTTCTTTTGGATATTTAAATCAGCACTACGTTAGAGCGGAGAATGCGCTTTCATTTCTTTCTTTTTAGATTGATTCTCTCGCAGTAATAATATGCCACTTGAATAACTTTAATTTTAGTCAGTTTTACCAATTTGTACAGAGAAATTTCTTGAAATATGTCGAATTCATCAAAATAATAGTAAATTATACCTATAATTTCTTCAGTCGGTTGACGCTTTTTTATTTTGAAAGGAGACGGCTTAGCCTTCTAGCATCGCCGATGTGTGAAAAAACCTCTGCGGATTTTACCAACTATAGTATATTAATAGAATAAGAGTTTAATTCCATTAATCTATTCTATCTGGAAAGGACGCCTTTAAATGTATCGTTATCGGCCGTTATCCGCAGGGCTTGCACTCGCCGTTCTGCTCTTATGCATTAACTCGCTTTTCCTTCCTGCAGTTACGCAAGCAGCTTCGGATAATCAATTAATAATCGTTGTTCGCGACTTCTCGGTCGTCCCCCCTAACAAACACCCTGATTTTGAGACCTATAACGGGCAATACCCGGGCATTGTAATGCCGACTCTCGGCGCGGACAAGAAGCCCGTTTTCAGCGGAAGCAGTCCCGTAGTGACGAACGCGTCTTCCTTCAACTCATGGTACAACGACGATCCTTTGAATCAGAAGACGACAGTTACGCTGGACTTAAATTACAATTCTGTTTTAGGAGAATATCAATACTCCAACTCCAGCTTCTTTCCGATCGATAACCAACTGTGGGGGAACGAAGGAAACGCCCATAATTATCATTTCACCACTGAAGCGCATAGCAAGTTCGTCTACCGGCCAGGGGATACCTTGACCCTCAACATTGACGATGACGCATGGGTCTTCATCAACAATAAGCTAGCGCTTGATTTGGGCGGAGTTCATGGCGTCATGAATGGAACTGTCAATCTGGATGCCCAAGCCGCGGCTTTAGGATTGATCCCTGGCGAAATTTATGATTTCGACCTGTTCCAAGCGGAACGACATACAACGCAATCCAATTTTAACATCAGAACGAGCATTCAATTTTTTGACGCGCTTCCGGATACGGCTCTCACGGCCACGCCTGATATGACGACTATAAGCGCTAACGCGACTTTTAGCTTCTTAGGGACTGGCAGCTCCTTTGAATGCAGCGTGGATGCGGCCGTGTACGGAGCTTGTACTTCTCCCGTCAGCTACAACTCTCTATCGGACGGAACCCACACTTTCGCCGTTCGTTCGATTCTGTACAATGGACTGCCCGATCCGACGCCCGCTTCTTACACTTGGATCGTGGATACGACTGCACCGGATACGACGATCGTATCGAACCCCAGTTCGATGACGGCAAGCAGCAGCGCCGCTTTCGGGTTCGGCAGCAACGAGGTTGGCGTCTCTTATGAATGCAGTTTGGATGGCGCAGCCTATAGCGCCTGCAATACTCCCGAGACGTTTACCGGAATAAGCGACGGAAGCCATACCTTGAGCGTTCGGGCGCGAGATTCGGCAGGCAACGTCGATCCTACCCCCGCTACATTCGCATGGACCATCGATTCGACTGCACCGGATACGACGATCGTATCGAACCCCAGTTCGATGACGGCAAGCAGCAGCGCCGCTTTCGGGTTCGGCAGCAACGAGGTTGGCGTCTCTTATGAATGCAGTTTGGATGGCGCAGCCTATAGCGCCTGCAATAATCCCGAGACGTTTACCGGGATAAGCGACGGAAGCCATACCTTGAGCGTTCGGGCGCGAGATTCGGTAGGCAACGTCGATCCTACCCCCGCTACATTCGCATGGACCATCGATTCGGCTTCTCCGGACACGACAATCGTAACGGGCCCCGGCTCGTCAACGAATAACGTTAACGCTACGTTTTCTTTCACAAGCAATGAGAGCGGCGTCACATATGAATGTGCCTTAGACGGGTCGGCGTATTCCCCGTGCTCGTCTCCCTTGACGCTTAATAACCTGGCTGTTGGAGACCACGTCTTGTTGGTAAAAGCCATCGATGCGCTCGGCAACGCGGACGCGACCCCGGCTAGCTACGATTGGAAAATTACGAGCGTTACCGTCGGACTTCAATTCTCGAACGCTGTTTATTCCGTGGTGAAGGGAAATACCCAATCGACTAAGCTCACGGCCGCGAATTCCGATCTGACGACCTTGGACGTAACGGAAAAGGCAGCCTATTCCATAGCCGATCCGAGCATCGCAACAATAGACGCGAAGGGCGTCTTCACCGGGCTGAACGTCGGCGAAACCGTCTTAACCGCTACCTACGGAGGACTGACGGCTAACACGACGCTTAAAATCAATAGCGGACAATCGGGCAGTCCCGGCAGCGGTTCGGGCGGTTCGTCCTCCCCTGCCCAGCAGCCTGAAACCTTTAACTTTGACGTCTTGTCTTCCGACGGGTCGACCGTGAGAGTGTCGATCACCTTGGAAGACGTTAAGAAAGGCATCATCATGCTTAAGACAGACAAACCGGACCTGAAGGTTATTCAGGCGGTATCCGTCTTGGACCGCATTCGTTCGATCAATCAGAACGCTATATTGACATTCCAGTCTTCGGTCGGTTCCATTACGTTGCCTATTTCAGAGCTTAACTGGTCCCCGCTAAGCGATCGGCAAGGGATGGATCGCTCTAAAGTTCAAGTAACGTTAGCGATCGCGACTACTTGCAAAGCTAACGTCGATAAACTAGAAGAAGCTCTCAAGAAAAAACAGGCCCGTTTGCTCGTCGCCCCTGTGGAATTCCATGTGCGAATCGATGACGGAAGCGGTAAGTCGGCTGAACTCGACACCTTCGAGCATTACGTGACTCGCACGATGGATATGGGAACCCAAACCGTGCCTCCGACAGCTTCGGGCATTTGGTGGAACCCGAACACCGGAGAATATCGCTATATCCCTTCCCGCTTCGTGAAGAAAGATGGACATACCGCTGCCGAATTAAAAAGACAAGGACTAAGCTCTTATGCGGTCATTGACCGCCAAGTCGAGTTCGCGGACCTTAGCAAGCACTGGTCCAAAGAAAGCGCGGAACAATTGGCTTCGAAAGGAATCGTTGAAGGCCGAGGCAATGGCAACTTCGATCCCGATGGCGCGATCACGAGAGCCGAAGTATCCGCTTTACTCGTTCGCGCGCTTGGTTTAACCGAATCGATAGGCGATAGTCCGTTCAGTGATATAACGACCGAGTGGTATTCTACCCCGGTATCAACCGCATATCGCGCCGGGTTGATCAAAGGGGACGCTAACGGTCTGTTCCGTCCTAATGACGATGTTACTAGAGAGGAACTTACTGTGATGCTCTATCGGGCGGCTCAGTACACGGGATCGAAAATAGGAAGCGGAACTGCCGCCGCAACCGCGAATATGGACTCCGTGTCTCCTTGGGCTAACGATGCCGTTCGATTCGCTTTACAGCACGGCATTCTGACAGGAGACAAGTCCGGTGCATTGAAACCTGGTGAAAAGGCTACACGGGCGGAAACCGCGCAAATGCTTCTTCGGATGTTGACTACCGTAGAATTCGTCTAACTATCGTTAACATTAAATAAACGGCACCTCCCATAAGGAGTGCCGTTTTATTTATATAACTCCAACCTGGGTTGCCAGGTTCTTGTGCCAGGCAATGCCTGCAGGTTGATCGTGAGACTGTGGTAAAATATTCAAAATACTACGCAATCATTAGAATTATCGAGAAAACATAAGAAAACATGCTATTAGCTATAAGAAAAAGTTAATGCAAACGTTTTTACAATAAATGCCACTTTCGTGTATGATAAATTCACATAAACATGCAAGCGCTTTCAATACTCATCCAATCATTTTCCTCCAACAATTACTTGCGATTATTCGTGAATACTCCGTACTCCTTCTCTTATTTCACTTCCAAAATCGTCCGACCAGCGACTTTTGCTGCGATCTTACCAATCTACTGTTTCATAAAAAGGAGGTGATTTCGATGCGTTTTGCGCAAACGTTTGCGCAAAAAGTGCTACACAAATTACATTGAAGTCATTTGGAACTTAATCCAAAGGAGCGATGCTTTCGCCAGATACCGTTACGAATTCACAAGAAAACGAAACCATTACCGACTAAAGGGGGATAAGTTGAAATGACAAAAAAATTGTTTCAATGCCTGCTATGTTTATCTTTTTTATGCTCAATGTTGTGGGGAATTGCGGGTTTGGCTCCAGCTAAACAGGCTGCGGCGGCCGAAGCCGGCACTGCCACAATCTATTACTACACCCCTTACAAAAATTGGAGCACGGTTAATATTCATCATAACGGCAGCGGCGGCTGGACGGCCGTTCCTGGAGTGCCGATGGAAGCAGCCTGCGCCAACTGGACAAGCAAAACCGTGAATATTGCCGCAGGGGGAACTTTCCAGACCGTTTTCAACAACGGTTCGGGATCTTGGGACAACAACGGGGGCAACAATTATTCGGTAGGCCTCGGCATTCACCAGGTCAAGAACGGCCAGGTGCTGGCCAACTCAGGCAATCCATGCGCCAATCCGGACCCGGTGAACACGGCGACCGTATTCTACAAACCGAATGCTAACTGGACCAACGTCAATATCCATTACGCGCCGGTCGGAGCCGCTTGGACGACGTCTCCCGGTATAGCCATGGAGCCGGCTTGCGTCGGCTGGAAAAAGAAGACCTTATCGTTAGGAACGGCTAACGGTCTTGCCGCGACGTTCAATAACGGCTCTAGTTGGGACAACAACAACGGCCAGAACTATACGCTAGGAATCGGCATCAGCAAGGTGGAGAACGGCGTCGTATCGTCGGGCGATCCGTGCGGAGGAGGCGTCCTCGATACGATCGCCCCGAGCGTTCCCGCCGGATTGACGCAGGGCAGCGTGACGAGCGCGTCGGTCACCTTCTCATGGACTGCCTCCGTAGACAATGCGGGAGGAAGCGGAATCGCAGGATACGATATCTATCGAAATGGCGCGCTTATCAAATCCGACGTCGCCGTTACGACCTACACCGACACGGGGTTGATGGGATCCACGTCTTATAACTACACCGTACTCGCCAAGGATGCCGCGGGCAATAAATCGGCACAATCGTCCGCTCTGACGGTCCTTACCTCCGCCGGCAATCAAGCGCAAATCTACTACTACGCCAAGACAAGAGGTTGGAGTACGGTAAACATTCATTATGCGATCAATGGATCCGGCTGGACGACGCCTCCCGGCGTACAGATGAATGAAAACGCTTGTACCGATTGGACCAAAAAAACGATAGAGCTAGGCTCTGCAACCAGCTTGAAAGCCGCCTTTAACAACGGTTCGGCTTGGGATAACAACGGCGGAGCAGACTACAATCTAGGCTCAGGCATCATAACGGTAAAGGATGGCGTCGTTACGCCGGGCTCTGCGAATCCTTGCACGCCGCTCCCGACGGATGAAGTCGCTCCTTCGGTACCGATTAACGTCACAGCCGTCGCCAATCACCTGACGGTTACGCTTAGTTGGGATGCTTCGACCGACAATGCGGGCGGTCGCGGGGTAGCCGGATATGAGATCACGCGCACCGGCGGCACACAAGGCTCCAAAGTGATGACGACAACAACCAACAGCCTATACGATACCAATCTGGAAGCGCAGACCTCGTACGCGTATACGGTTAAAGCGTACGACAAAGCGACTCCGTCCAACCTATCGGCCGCCAGCGCAGCCGTTACGGCCACAACCGGCGACGCGCCGATTCCGAACCCCGGCGGCACGCCGCTTGGGACGGATATGCGCGAAGATTCCATCTATTTTGTCATGACCGCGCGCTTCTATGACGGAGATTCCTCCAACAATCGCGGAGGCCAGTTGCATGTCAAAAGCGGAAACGCGGCCAACAACGATCCTATGTATCGCGGAGACTTCAAGGGTCTGATGGACAAATTGGATTATATCAAAGCATTGGGCTTCTCCGCGATCTGGATTACGCCCGTCGTATTGAACCGGTCCGATTATGATTTCCATGGCTACCATGGCTACGACTTTTACCGCGTCGACCCTCGGCTGGAGTCACCCGGCGCGACCTACCAGGACTTGATTAACGCCGCGCACAACAAAGGAATCAAGATCATTCAGGACGTCGTTTACAATCATTCCAGCCGCTGGGGAGCAAAAGGCTTGTTCACGCCGAAAGTATTCGGCATCCAAGACAATGATTGGTCTTGGTACTACGACGATCCGATCCCCGGCTTGGAGTATGACGGCCTCTATCCCGCATCGGTATCTGGCAAAGCGTATAATGGGGATATTTGGTCCACCGTAGAGCCGGAAGACAACACCTGCCGTAACTGGGGCGTTTTCATGAACTACAACCCCGAAGGCCGGAAGGTCTATAATTGTCAGTGGCCGAATCCGACCTCGGGCATGTTCCCTTCCCAATACTACCACCAATGCTGGATCGGCAACTGGGAAGGCGAGGATTCTCGCAGTTGTTGGCTTCATGAGGACCTGGCCGACTTCAATACCGAGAGCAAACCGGTTCAGGACTATTTGATAGACGCCTATAACAAATTCATCGACATGGGCGTGGATGGCTTCCGAATAGATACGGCGGTGCACATCCCGCGCGTCATCTGGAACCGCCGCTTCCTGCCGGCGGCAATGGAACATTCGGAAGCCACGTTCGGCGAGAAGGGCAAAAACTTCTTCATGTTCGGCGAAGTCGGCTCCTTCGTGAACGACAAATGGAATCGAGGCTCCGTCAACCATTCGGCGCAATTCTTCACTTGGAAAGAACGGCAAACCTACAGCTCCGACGATGCGGTTGCCGCCCTGGAGCAATACAACTACGAGAACAACCTTGGCACCGGCAATCAACCGACGTCGACCAACGCATTCTTGAACGGGAATAACTATCACTCGCCGGATCGCAGCCAATTCTCGGGCATGAACGTCATCGACATGCGCATGCACATGAACTTCGGCGATGCGAATAACGCATTCTGGAACGGCAAAGATTCCGACGACAGCTACAACGACGCCACTTATAACGTCGTCTACGTCGACAGCCACGACTTCGGACCCAACAAATCGAAGAATGCTTACGCCGGAGGCACTGACGCTTGGGCCGAAAACATGAGCCTCATGTGGACCTTCCGGGGCATTCCGACGCTATACATGGGCTCCGAGATCGAGTTCCAAGCGGGCAAGGAAATCGATTGCGGACCGAACTGTCCGTTAGCCTCGACCCGTCGCGCGTACTTCGGAGACAAGATTGAAGGCACCGTCGTCGCGAGCAGCTTCGGCAAGGCAGATTCCGCGAACGGCACGGTCGCTCAGACGTTAAATTATCCGCTGGTCAAGCACGTTCAACGTTTGAACCAAATACGCCGGAAGATCCCGGCCCTTCAGAAAGGCCAATATTCAACCGACGGAATCAGCGGGCAGATGGCTTACAAACGCCGTTACACCGATGCCGCAAAAGGGATCGATAGCTTCGCCCTGATCACGGTAAGCGGATCGGCCACGTTCACGGGCATTCCGAACGGAACTTACAAGGACGCCATTACCGGCGGCGTAATCACTGTAAGTAACGGAACGTTAACGGCAACCGTATCCGGTAAGGGCAATCTACGCGTCTACGTGCTAGACCTTCCGGGCAATCCCGCTCCGGGCAAGATCGGGGAAGACGGAACGTACTTGAAGTAACGGAAACAGGAGAGCCCTCCTGCCGAATTCGGCCGGGAGGGCTCTTTAATGCCGATATAGAGTCTAATAAAAAACGGCACTCCTCTTTGAGGAAGTGCCGTTTTGACATATTTGATAACTCTCTACTTGGAAAGCAGATTGTAGATGACTTGAGCGCTTTCCGCGCGAGTCATGACTCCTTGCGGCGCGAACTGCCCCTTCGCTCTGCCCTTCACGAGCTCAAGCTGCGCGGCAGCATCGACGAATTGAACCGCCCATGCGCTAACTTGCGCGCGATCCGAGAACGTGGATGGCTTAGCCGCATCCGCGGCTTTACCGCCGTTCTTCGCTTCCAGCGCGCGAATGATCATGACCGCCATTTCCTCGCGGGTGATCGTATCGTTCGGTCTGAACGTATTGTTCTGTTCGCCTTTGACAATCCCCTGCTTGCTGGCTGCCGCCACGTACGGAGCGTACCAAGCGTTCTGGCCGATGTCGGAGTATCCGGCTTCACCTTCCGCTTTAATACCGAGCGCACGCACTAGCAACGCCGCGAATTCGGCACGGGTAATGCTCTTCTCCGGCATGAACTTCGTATCCGTTATTCCGGTAACGATCTGTTTTGCCGTCAAAGCTTTGATTACCGTCGAAGCCCAATAGGTTGCTTTAACATCCGCAAATGACTTGTCGTACTCGAGAACGGCATACTTGCTGAAATGGGTTATCTGCGCCGTCATGAAGTCGCCTTCGAGCGTACCTCCAACATACTCGAGTTTACCGTCTTCGCCGATATAGTAGATCCCGATTAAATCTTTATTCAGATTGCCCGTTACTAACAGTTTGATAATAAGAGGCTTATCGAATTTCGTTACCGAAATCTTCTTGCCGTCTTTAGTTACAATGTTCAACGTCAATTCGTAAACTTGAGACGCGGATTTCAAGTCAACCTTGCCCGCTCCCGCGTTCGCAAGCAACGACTCGCCGTCCTTAGCCGGAAGAGGTTTGAACTCAAAGGAAATTTGAGCGCCTGCCGCATCCGTTCCGGATACCTGCTTGCCGATCGAATCCAGAACCGCGCTCGGGAAAGTCACCGACAGATTCGCGGAGTTAAGCACCAGATTATTGCTACCGAGAGCCGCGGCCGCTTGAATCGGCAACAGAACCGTTTGCGTTCCGTTAGCGATCTGAATTTCTACTTTACCGTCCTTGCCGTCTTTCAGAGAACTTTCGTTAACGGTCTGCGTATTCGGTTGTTCCGGCGTAACCGCAGCACCGCCGCCACCGCCTCCTCCTCCACCCGACGAAGGACCTTTTACCAGACTGAAGATCGCGGTTCCGCCATCATTCATGCCGGGTAGAGTGAATGTCACTTGCTGGCTCGATGAAACCGTGTAAAGTTTCTCGCTGTATTCATCCCTAATTGTCGACCCGGCAACAAACGGCACATTAAGCGCCAATGGCTTCGCAGTTGTCTTTGCATTAATGACGGTAACGACATTTTCGCTTCCGTATTGTTTGTTGAATGCCAAGTACCCTTCTGCGTCCGAGCCAGCTACTTTGGATCGAACCCCTTTGGAATACACTTTGGAGAATTTGGCTCTAATGTTCAGAAGCTTCTTGTAATGATCGTGAAGAGCTTTCTCGGTAGTCAGCTTATCCCACGGCATGTCGCCGCGATTTTCGCTGAACTCTCCTTTGCTCATATCGTCCGCGTTTTTCCCGGAACGTCCAAGCTCTTCTCCATAATAGATGACCGGTTGGCCCTTGGCCGTAATTTGCAGAGCCGCCGCGATTTTCAATTTCCCTTTATCCCCATCTACGTAATGGGACAAGAAACCGTCCTCGTCGTGGCTGCTCAAAAATTGACCCATCGTCGTTGTGTTGTCCAGCTTAGATTCACGGTCCTGCAAGTAAGCATCAACCGCATCGATGCTTCCGTTCGCGAACTCTTTAGCTTTACCCTTAAAGCCGAAATCGAGCAAACTATCCATTTGACCGTTGCGAAGCGCGCCGCCATCGCTGTCGATTGTCGCTCCGAACTGCTCCCCGATGAGCTTAAACTCCGGATCGATAGCCGTTAACGCATTCCTGAACGCCTTCCACGTCGTGCTTTCCACGTGCTTGACCGTATCGACCCGGAAGTAATCGATCGAATCTCCGCGAGCCGTCTTGGCGCGATTTAACCAACCTGCTTGCCAATCGATGATCTTCTGGCGAACGGCCGGATCTTCCGTTTTGAAGTCCGGAAGGTATGCCAACTCGCCCCGGATTTCGTCCGTATCCGACGATACGCCATCCGTTCTCAACATTCCGGCAAACCGGTCTTTGTCCGCTTGCGTAATGCTAGGAATGGCATCTCCCGGCTTTAATCCATACCCGGTATGATTGAGGACAACGTCGACCATGATCTTAATTCCTCTATCATGCGCCTTGTCGATCAGTTCCTTGAACGTGTTCAAGTCCCCAAGGTGCTCGTCGATCGTCGTAAAGTCTTTCGCCCAGTACCCGTGGTAGCCGTATTGTTTGCTGTTGAAATCCAATCCTTTATTGAAGTCGATGTTATCTACGATCGGAGTGATCCAAATCGTGTTGATCCCAAGCTCCTGAATGTAATCCAGTTTGTCGATCATCCCTCTGAAGTCTCCGCCATGGTAGGCTTCAAGGTGGTTTTTGTCGACATTCTCATTGTTCGCAGGATCTCCGTCCGCGAACCGGTCTGTCAGAGCAAAGTAAATACGAGCTTCATCCCAGTCAAAATCGAGCTTATCGTTCGTATACGTTCTCGCTTTAACATTAACCGTAGCCGTATGCTTATGTTTATTGCCGTACACATCGACCAGAGTAACCGTGATGCTCTTCGGTCCCGCCGTAACCGTATCCTTCACGGAGATGGATTGCGCCATTAATTCCGTGTCGAACTTAGCCTTGGCCGAGCCGCCTAATGACGTGAGATCGAGATAAGCTTCCTTGTAGTTAACCGGTTCGGATGGCGTAACCGTGAGCTTCAATACTCCGTTTTCGTTGGAAGCGATAGCTCCCGGATTGATCGTTGATTGAATAGCAATCGTAGGATTACGGTATTTCACGATCGATTTGCCGCCGACGAGATTATACGGATCGTTGACCTCGGAAGTGGCAGCCCCTTTGGACACCAGGAAGGTATATTCGTGGTTGCCGACCGCAATGTTTTTCAAAGTATAGCTGTACCACTCTTTGCTTGCGTCATACACCATCGGGTATTCGGTCGCCCCTACTTTGACTTTAACGCCCGTAATGGTATTCATTTTTCCATTCTTGAACAACTCATCGTCCCGATAGTAGAAAGTGGCGTCCCCATCCTCAAGAACTGGTCCACTGATGCTCGGCAAAATATCCAAGTCCCCGACCATGCTAGTGACATTCGCTTTTACGAAAGTCGCGTTCGCGGGAATCTCGATGAATCGGTCATACGTGATATCCTGCTTCGCAACGTTCCAATCTGTTCCTTTGCGAAGCATGAAGCCCATCTTGGTCGCGCCCGGCGCCATTTCGATGTTGACGGTCGCGATTCCGTTTTCCACTTTAGCGAAATCGATTTGGTCGTTCTTTACGCCGGTGCCCCAAACCCAAATGTTCCACTCCTGATAGTTCTTATCCGGACGGATATAATTGAATTGGATATACCGCTTAGCGAGCGCTTTCGTTACAATAACATCGGCGTTAATCGCCAGGCCTTTGTACGTTACGCCAATGTTGGCTATTCCCAAGCTGGATGCGGTCAACTGACCTTTCGCCGATACGCTTGCAACACCGGGTCTGCTGGATGTGTACACCGCTTGGTTGGTTACATTTCTCTTGCTTCCATCATCATATCTTGCAAACACCGTCATTTGGTGTTTACTTCCGGACGGAAGAGAGTAATTCGGCATGTCTAACTCCAACGATGTCAGAACTGCAGCGGAAGCCTCTTTCTTAATAATAATTGCCGTTAACGGATCAAGAGTAAGAGAGCTCGCCGTCAACGCGTATCCGGAAGGAGCGGTTACGGCCGTTACGCCGGCTTCGTCATTATCGACTAGCACCGTGCCGCCGGTTAAGTCCTCCGTCAGCGTAATCGTTCTGCTGACGTTATCCGCATTCATGAACACGTAATACAAACCGGTTCCGTCCGTCGCTTTGTTTTTATAACCAATGACGAGGTCCGTTTCCTGAATCTCCGGCGCGGGAATGAGCGTTACGTTGGAGTTGACCATGTCCTGATCCCCAAGCGAGAATGCGTCCGTCGAATTTCTCAGCTTCATCAAGCCCGCCGTATACTCTTTCGTGACATGGTTAACCGGATATTGCACAGCATCCGTCGCTTTAGCCCAATCGATCATGTTGATCGCATCCGTGGAATCGTAGGAATCGTGGATAAAGTAACCGATATGCCCGTCGCTCGCATCTTTGAATTCCGTATATTTCTGTTCCGGAACCCCTGCGTCAAGCCATTGCTTCGTGCGGCCGTATTCTTGGCCGTTCTGCAGGAATGCCGTTCCTTGGGAAGTCAGAATCAATAGATTACCTAGTCTAACCCGCTTGTGAATCTCAAGATCGTTGGCCGGTATGGCCGGGTTTTTCTTAATCGATTGTGCGATAACGTCATAGAGCGGCAAGTTGTCATGCGCTTCTATATAAGAAACGACATCGCCCGGATCATCTTCCGTAATGTTGGATGGCTGGGCTTTAATGTTGTTGAAAATCGTGTTGATGCTTCTTGCTCCGCCCGTAATGAATCTCGGTTGGCCCTCGGAACCGTAACCGGATTTCAATTCGTTGCGGATCTCGTCGGAGAATACGCCGACGTCATCCGTCTTATCCATCCAGTTCTGGTCCGCGCCCTTGCCGGCCAAGGACGGATCCGCGATATGGCCCGCGAAATCCTTCCAGCCTTCGCCGATGAACAAGGCATTCGGATTAATCGCGCTGGCCGCATCGTAAGCGTTCTGCACGGAATCGTAAGTCGCGTAGCCCATCATATCCCAGCGCATGCCATCGATTTTATACTCGTCGAACCAGTATTTCACGGAATCTACCATAAGCTTTTCCGCCATCGTATGGTTCGTCGCAAGCATATTGCCGAAAGTTCCGATGAAATTCCCGTTTGGATCCTGCCAAGCATAATAACCAGGGACGATGTCGTTGAACGTTTCCGTTTTCGCCAAGTGGGTGTAGACAACGTCTAGAACGACTCCCATCCCCGCATCATGGATAGCGTCGATCAATCCCTTCAGCTCTTTGATTCTCAGCTCGGGATCGGCCGGATTTTCCGAATAGGCGCCGTCCGGCGTGAAATAGTTGTGCGGGTCATAACCCCAGTTGTACTCATTATCCTTAGCCGAATAGCCTGGTTCTCTCTGGCCCGCTTTGGACTCATCCCCGTAGTACCAAGCCATTACGGGCATGAGCTGAATATGCGTAACGCCAAGGGACTTAACGTAATCCAGCTTCTTGGAGAATGCGGCGTAGGAGCCCCATCTTGCGCCGCCCAGATCGCCTTCGATCGAAGGGTCGGACGTGAAATCCCTAACATGCATTTCCAGGATGATCGCGTCTTCTCTCTTCTCGTAACCCGCGATTTGCGCAAAGTCGTAACCAGCAGGGTCCGTTCCGTTCAAATCCACGATTGCGGCTTTACCTACGACGTCTCCGTCCGCGCCCGCTTCCCCTTTCGTATTCACCGTGAACTCCGCCATGGATTTGGCGTAAGGATCGAGCACTTTTTTGGTTACTCCGTTATTGGTCACTTCGTATTGATAGAAATACCCTTTGCTGGAGACTGGGACGTTATTATCGCGAACGGTTATCGTTTCGGACCAGACGCCCTTATCTCCTTTGATTAAAGGATGGGAGCCGATCTGTACCGTGGCGTCATCCTTATCGAAAATGTTGACCGTAACCGCGCTGGCCGAAGGAGCCCACAGCTTCAAAGTAGCCGTGCCGTCCGCGTTATAGGTCGCGCCAAGGTCATTCCCCTCGTACCCGTACAGCGCGTCCAGCATTCTCCAACCTGAAGCGGCGGAAACCGTCTTGCCGGAGTAAGTGACGCTTAGAGGAAGCTTATCTAAACTCAGCGCGGCTTCCACTTCGACCGTTGTCGCGTCTTTGATAACGACTTGATTGACGTTGACGGCGTTGCCGTCCTTGTCTTCAATCGTGATCGAGTTCTTCAGCGCGGCGGCATCCAATCCGTCCGTCATGGTGAAGATGGCAAGAACTTTGGTCGGAGAAACGACCTCCGCGGAAACGATGGCGGTAGCCATATCTCCATACGGGGAGATATAAACGTTGTTATCGCCCTGTTTGATCCAAATGTGAGAATAACGTTCCATCAGAGTAAACTCTTTGGTATCGCCGTCTTTATCGCCGATCACTCGATTCATGGCAATAAATTTGACTATCTTAGCATCTGATTTATATGCAACATCGATATAAGCACCGTAGCGATCGGTTAGTGTAAAAGGGGTAGCTGCCGTCGGCCATGCCCCGTCCCCCACGTTCTCCGACTTCACTTCAACGTCGCCGAATAGCCATAAGCCCGCTTTGCTGTAGTCTTTATCGCCTCTCGTGTAATGAATACGTACGGTGTTCGGTGCGAGAGAAACTGGCTCGTAAGGCGAGACAACGTCGGAGCCCGTTTGCAGCCATACTTCGTTCATAGCCTCGGACGTCAGCGCAAACTCTTTGTCTCCGCCGTCTTTGGCTCCGTTCGAACGATTCACGACGACTAAGCCGATTTTTTTTGCATTCGCGGCTAGCGGGATATCCAAGAATGCCCCGTAGTCATCCACTTGAGCAGCCGTAAAAGGAGTTGCTCCCGATGACCAGTTCGTCGATGGATTGGCAACATCCTTAAACAACCACAATCCTACCCCATCATAGGCGCCATTGTAATGAACCCGAAGATGACCGGCCGGAACGCCTGCGCCCGGATCCACAGGAAGAGTGAACTCGGCATCCACGCTATTATCGTTTTTGTTATATTTGAACGTTACCGGAAGCTCTTGCGGGAGCACCAATGATTTATCCGCAGTAGGATACTCCTCGCCCCAGGCATTCCCAAGCACGATCTTATAGTTGTAGCTTCCTTGGTACACCGTCTTCGTCACCGAGTATACATTATCGAAATCCGGATCGGTCAGAATCGCACTGGCAGTTCCCGGCGACCAATCGGCCGGTTCTCCAAACGCCGTCTGTACGGTTCCTACAACGCGAGGAAGCTTGTTATCGGCGATAGGAGCGTAGTAAGTCGAATCCGCGATTTTGTGGGAATTGTGATTGTAATAGAAAGTAACGGTTGTCGGCGCGGCTAAAGTAAGAACGATATTGTCCGTCCCCGTTTTCGCCGGATTTGTATAACTGCCGATCCCGTAGCTTTCGGTCCAAGCCCCGTCAATCGCTACCTTGAACTCGTAAGTACCGGCAGGCAAATTTCCCGTAAATTGATAATTGCCATTGCCCATATCTTGCATAAGAGTTTTCGCGGACGCTGGATCCCAATCGCTTGCATTGCCTAACTCCGTCTGCAAACTGCCTACCAACGTGGCCGTCGTCGGAGCATCCGCGCTTGCGCGATACGGATTAACCCCGATACAAGACCATACAAGAGCGAGCGACAACATGATCGCGAGCATCCTCTTGCTTCTCAAGCCTAACTTCATCCCATTTTGCCTCCCCGTCTTTATCTTTCATCAAGCTGCAAAGCGGTAATTCCCATTTTCCATTCATGCAAATTAGAGCAAACGTTTGCACAAATGAGCCAACAAATGCAAACGCCTCTCATCGCCGACCATTCTCACAAGTCAACTGTGAAAATATACAAATGTAAGCGTTTGCTGTAATCAAATTTTATATTACTACCGCAATTAAAACGCTGTCAATTCAAAATTTCACCTATAAAATCATCAAATATCTCTTGCTGCGACATGATGTTCGGTAAAAAACGTTCATTTGGTAACGTTTGCACAAAAGTTGCACAACATCTTGTCGAAAAAATTCCCGCAAAAAAGCCAATCTGCTTCTATCGCCCTAATCGAACGGCTCGTGCGGCTTATCCCACTTTCTCTCGAGCCGCAGATATAATCCGGGGACAACCCACATATATATCTCGTAGATGCTTGTCAACGGGAGGGTTATCCGTATGCCTAAGCGCCGTTCGCTGCGAATGCTACTTTTCGTCGCCGCCGCTGCTGTACTTGTAATGTCTGTTCGATTCGGATTTGCCGACGCTTGGGTCAACCAGTACGCTTTGACGGCTTCCTCGCTATCCGAGCTGCCGGTTACCGCTGCTCCTGCGGCGGCGAGCCACAAGGAGCCAGGTCCCGACCTGCCTTTGAGGCCTCAAGCCGTCGTACTCAGCGAGCGCGTTACGGAGTATCACATCTCCGTTACCCTCGACGAGCAAAACGATAGCTTGGCAGGAGAACAAACGGTAACGTGGAAAAATCCGGGACGCAAAGCCGTCTCGGAGCTCTACCTCCATTTGTATCCCAACGCTTTTGCTCCCGGGAGCACCTTCATGAAAGAATCCGACGGTCAGCTTAGAGGGGACAAGATGAAGGCCGGAAGCTATGGGGGCATGGAGCTTACTTCCTTAACGACGGAAGAAGGCGAGACGTTGCTGCCCCGCCTTCATTACGTTCGGCCCGACGACGGCAACAAGAGCGACCGAACGCTCGTTACCTTCCGTCTTCCCGAGCCGGTCAAGCCAGGCATGTCCGTTAGTCTACGCATGAAATTCACGGTTAAACTGCCCGACGTATTCGCCAGAATGGGTAAAGCCGGCCCGTTCGTCATGGCGGGACAATGGTTTCCGAAAATAGCCGTATACGAAACCGCCGGCATGCGGGGCAGAGCGACCGAAGGCTGGAACTTGCACCAATACCACGGCAACTCGGAGTTCTACGCGGATTTCGGAATCTACAGCGTACGCATCGACGTTCCCGAATCGTACAAGGTTGCGGCTACCGGCTTCCAGACGAAATCGCCCACGGTAGCCGGAGGGCGCAAGAGCTTTCAATTTTACGCCGACGACGTCCATGATTTCGCTTGGTCCGCCTCGCCTAACTTCGAATACGTGGAGAGTTCCTTCTCTTCGGTCGGCATTCCCGGCGTGCGTATCAAGCTTTACTTGGATCCCCTGCACAAAGACCAGAAAGACCGCTACATGCACGCCGCTAAATCCGCTCTGGCCAAGCTCGGGCAATGGTATGGCGAGTATCCTTATTCAACGCTGTCGGTCGTCGTCCCTCCGAAGGACGGCAACGGCGCTGGCGGGATGGAATATCCGACGCTCGTTACCGCGGCGGCCGCGCAGAATGCCAATCCCGGATACGAGCTGGAACGTACCCTTGTCCATGAGATTGCCCATCAATATTGGTACGGACTGGTTGCCTCCAACGAATTCGAAGAAGCATGGCTGGACGAGGGCTTCACCTCCTATACCGAAGACAAGCTAATGGCCAGCATTTACGGCGTCGTTC
The DNA here is from genome assembly GCF_014107495.1 of Cohnella cholangitidis. Classification (GTDB taxonomy): domain Bacteria; phylum Bacillota; class Bacilli; order Paenibacillales; family Paenibacillaceae; genus Cohnella; species Cohnella cholangitidis. Next base: position 3,435,633 of record NZ_CP041969.1, on the reverse strand, counting down.
CCAATCTTACGGTCGAGTCCAGCTACATGACCCACCCCGAACCGCTTCATCAAGCCTCTTGGCGTTTCAGCTCTTCGGACCGATACGCCGAGAACGTCTATTTGCGGGGCAAGCTCGTGCTTTCTTCCCTGGAACGGCTTGTCGGCGAGAAGACGATGAGCAAAATCATGCGCACTTATTTTCAGAAGTACAAGTTCAAACATCCTTCGTCCTCGGACTTCCAGAAGGTCGTGGAAACCGTCACGAAAACAAAATGGAACGATTTCTTCCAAGCGTACGTGCAGCGCGGGGAGATGGCCGATTACGCGATCGAAACGATTAATGCGCGCAAGACGGCCGAAGGTTACGAGAGCATCGTGCTCCTGCGGCGTTACGGGGGAAGTCCCCAGCCCGTCTCGATCTGGCTCAAGTTTCAAGACGGCCAAGTACTGCGCAAGAAGTGGGACGGCGTGCAATCCCACGTTCAGTTGCAGCTTCACTCCGCGACTCCGCTCGCGTATGCGACAATCGATCCTAGCTTGAACGTCGTGCTCGACAATCGCAGGTACAACAATTATCTCAAGGCCGAAGTGCCCCAAGAGCAACGTTCCCGCTTTGCGACCGGAATTACGCAAATCATTGAGGGGTTGTTCGGAACAATGGTATGGTGAGGTGATCAAATATGCGCGAATTACTAAAAAAGGGATGGGACATCACCGTTCGGCATAAATATGTATTGGTTCTCCTATTTCTGTATCGCTTGCTGTGGGGATTTTTCCTATACCGGTTCGTCGATTCGGTCGTAACGCCCATTTTGGCGCGTTATCCGGAGGAGCATCCGAACTCCGACGCAGCCCATCTGTTCCTCATCGAGGCCCAATTCCGCCTTCTTAAAACAAATTTGGTCAACGAGGTTCTATGGACTTTAGGCGGGTTGCTGCTTCTGCGGATGGTGCTTACTCCTCTGCTGAACGCCGGGGTCTTCTACTCGTTTCACCACGCGACGGAAGGAGAAGGCACCCGCGTCCTGCTCGGGATGCGTAAAGTTTGGAAGCCGGTCACGGCGCTTTACTGGCTGGAGAACGGGTTGATTTTGCTGCCCGCCGTGTGGCTGCTGCCGCTTGCCAAGGACCGTTTTCTCTCGGAACCCTCTATTACGACTTGGCTTCAGGGACTGCTCCCCTATGCCGCGGCTTGGCTGGCATTAGGATTGGTGCTTCACCTGTTGTTTCAATTCATGCAGTTCGGAGCGGTTTCGCGGGAAGGAATTTTCAAAGGTCTGGGATTGGCGCTTCGCCGGGCATTCCCTCTGCTTGGTATCACCTTCATATTGCTCGGCATCGGTTTGGCAGTATCCGCTACGGCTTGGGCCGTCTCATTGCTCTGGTCGGGCTTTCTCGCCGTAGCGTTGCACCAAGCTTTTCACTTCGTTCGCTCTCTCCTTAAGCTGTGGACATCCGCTTCGCAGTATCAGGTCTGGTGCAACACGGAGTCGTAAGCTTCTTTTGTCCCATATTCGACAATAACCGACCCGGGACACTCCCCGGTTGCGCCCGCAATTAGGCCGCAGCCGGGGTTTGGCGTTATTATCGGCGGGATAAAAGCAGGCGAAAGGAGGGTATCATTCCCTAGTTTTGCACTCAAGATTAAGGAATTCTCATTTAGCAGATGCAGGAAATTCGTCAGAATAACCGAATATATAAAGCTAAGAAATCAAAAATTGCCGAGTTCCCGCATGTCGGGGAACGGGGGAACCATCAACACGGGTGAATTGGCTTTGCTTCACAGGAGCCATAGGGGAACCTTCTACCGAACCCTCCAGCTAACCTCGTAGGCACGGAAGGAGTCACCGGTTTTGCGCAAAGTTTCAGTGTTTTTGTTTTCCTTAGCTTTACTTCTAGCTTTACAGGTCGGCAGCGCATTCGCAGACTCCAAGTTAGACAAGTCGGTTGATGATCTTATTGGAATCAGGTACGACTACGGCGGAACGACTAAGAGCGGATTCGACTGCTCCGGCTTTACGGGGTACGTATTCAATGAGCTCGGCATCGACTTGCCTCGTACATCCAGAGATATGTTCAGCTGGGAAAAAGCCACTAAGATTGCTACCGAGGACCTTCGTCCGGGAGATCTCGTATTCTTCAATACGAGCGGCAACGGTGTCTCGCATGTCGGAATTTATGTTGGCAACAACAATTTCGCCCATGCGGCATCCAAAGGCGTTACCATCACGTCTTTGGACGAGAGCTATTACGCAAAGCGCTACCTTGGCGCTCGCCGCGTAATGAGCGACGAAACGTATAAGAAAGTAGCTACCGAGCCGGAAGCCGTTGAAGTAGCTGCAGCAGTTAAACCGCAATAAGTTTTTTTATGTAATATGAACAAAGGTCCGTATCTACGGGCCTTTGTTGTTTTTAAAACCGGGTTAGCAGCGTCTGGGCCCCCTGCAGTTCGACAATGCGTTTATAGATAACATCATACTTCAAATTTCCTGCCGGAACCCCCCCTCGAAGATGGGGATCGTTCCCCTACTTAGGTCTTGGTTTTTCGTCCCTGAGCGATTGATGCGGCGTTGGAAGGGAGAGGATTTCGGCAATGGGTTAAACCACGAATCTCCGATAGCTCGATTCCTTCGGAATACGGTCCGCAATCCGCCGCAATGTCTCGTTAAACCTAGCGATCGTCCCCCCGTTCGTCCAATCGTCCGGAAGCAGTTCCGCCGGGAGCATCGGATCTCGGAGCCCCAATTCGGCAATAACATCCCCAAGCTCGAGAAACTTAAGAAACAGCCGCAGATCGTATTCGGGCTCGGACTCTTCCACGCCGCGCAGCGAAGGTAGAAAAACGTTGTCGAACCAGTCCCGTTTCTCCTCGTAGAGTCTCTCGACTTCCTCAAGTCCCCAAATTTCCCGCGCCTGCCCGGAAGTAACCGGGTTATGCAAATACTCCCCCTTAGTCAAGGATAAGTAAGGGAGAACTTCATGCACCGCGCCTAAGCGAAGCACTTCCTCGGTATACTCCCACGGAGAAGCATATACCCCTTTATACACCCCGCCATAACCGAGCTGCACGAGATCCGTACGAAATCCATCCCGCTTCTTGCGTTCCGTCTCCGGAATTTCGAACATGACGAAGTACCAATTCCCGTCCCATTGCCGTTCGTATTGCCTCGGCTTCCCGTTGATCGAAGCGACGTATTCTCTTCCGAGTTCCGTAGCGGCGTACATCGATCGTGCGGTCGCATCCGCGTAACGTTCCTTCTTCAGCCGCGCCAACGCGTTCCTCACGATCTGCGAGCCGATGCCTCTTCCTTCGTAAATTCGAATAAGGTCCTTCGCGGACAGGCTCTCCGTACGGGAAATTAAATAGAGAATTTGCTTCTCGACGGATAACACAAAAAAGACCCCCCTCCGAAAGAATGCAAAAAAATAGAGTTGACAGCAACTCGAATTAAATATAACTTTATTATCAACGATCGTTGTAATTTTTATTATATATCATCAGAGGAGCGGTTTCAAATGCTGATTCGCTATCATGGACATTCCTGCATCCAGATCACGAACGGAGAAAGCTCGATTATTATCGATCCCTTCCTGACGGGCAATCCCGTCTCCGTCGCGCAACCGGAGCAAATCCAAGCGCAGTACGTCCTGCTGACGCACGGTCATACCGATCATATCACCGACGCCGTTGCCATTGCAAAACAAAATAACGCCCCCATTATCGCGGCGGAAGAGCTTGCCCTCCATATGGGGAAGCAAGGAGTAGACGTTGAGATCATGAACATCGGCGGAGAGTGGTCCTTCGACTTCGGCAAAGTATACGTGACGCCCGCCTTGCACAGCTCATCCGTAACCGATACGAACGGAGAAAGCTTGAGTACCGGAGTTTCGGTCGGCTTCCTGCTTACGATCGGAAAATATACGGTCTACTATGCCGGCGATACAGGCTTATTCGGGGATATGAAGTGGCTCGGGGAGCGGCAGCCGATCGACCTTGCTTTCTTGCCGATCGGCGATCGATATACGATGGGCCCGTCCGACGCGATTGTCGCGGCTCAGTGGCTGCAAGCCAAATGCGTAATTCCCGTCCACTTCAATACGTTCCCGATCATTCGGCAAGACGGTCGCGAGTTTACGGATAGGCTCGCGGCCAAAGGAATTCATGGTCGGGTCATGGAACCCGGTCAAACGTTAAGTATCGATCAATTACTAGCATAAACGCGGATAGGGTGATTCAAATGGTTTTCCTGCACATTATCGAAGAAATCATATTGCCCCTCGTCATTCTTATCGGCGTCGGCGTCGTGCTGCAGAGGTTTTTCCAATTCGAGATGAAAACTTTCTCCCGCCTTATTCTGTATTATTACATTCCGGCGCTTACTTTCATTACGGTATACGAGGCTAGCCTCTCTCTGCATCTGCTGCTTCTTATCTTCGGACTGCTGATCGCGCAGTTTATCGTTCTGTTCCTGCTCGGCAACGGCATTAGCCGGTTACTGAAGCACAACCGCCCGACCGCGGCGAGCTTCTCCAACAGCATCATCCTGACGAACAACGGCAACATCGGCATCCCGGTTAACGGTTATGTTTTTCAGAGCGATCCCTTTGCCATGTCCGTTCAGATGATGGTCGTCTTATTCGAGATTGCCCTTACGTTCACTTTCGGCCTGTTCAACGCGAGCGCGGCCAGCATCGGGACGTCCAAGACGTTGCGCCAATTCGCGAAGATGCCTATCTTGTACGCTTTCGTGGCGGGTATTCTGTGTAATCTGCTGCAGATCCCGCTTCCCGATTCGATAGAGATTCCCATGCATACGGTGGCCGGAGGAATGCTATCGCTCGCTTTGGTATCCATCGGAGCGCAAATGGCGGGGGCCAAACTGTACAGAAATACGAGCCGGGTACTGCTCAGCTCCTTCCTCCGTCTGCTCGTTGCTCCGCTAATCGCTTTCTCGCTTCTGACGTTGTTTCATATCGACGGGATCGTCGCGCAAGCGCTCTTCATCGCAAGCGCCATACCGACCTCGAGGAATAGCGCGGCGCTCGCTCTTGAGTACGGCAACGAACCGGAATTCGCCGCCCAAGCCGTGCTCGTCTCGACCTTGTGCAGCAGCGTCACTTTGACGCTAGTGATTTATCTATCGACCTATTTATTTTCCTGAGATTCGAGTAGAGGGACGGTATGCCCAAGCTGGGCGCACATATGAACAAAGGCCCGCATTCGCGGGCCTTTATTGTTTGGTTTATCGCATCATTCCGAGCCTGGTTACGCTAGCGAGCATAAGCAGCAAGTTCGTTCTGCTTACTACCCTCGGCTCTTGTATACCCCGAACCCGCTCAGCGTCGGGCTCCAACGCGATTCGGCGATCGTCAGGCGCAAGCGTCGGGCTGTCGTCTCTTCGATCCGGCAAATCTTCTTGTAGCCGATGACGGTTCCCTCGAATACGGGCGTCCATTCTCCTTGGCCGTTCTCCGCCTCCAGCCGAAAGCGCTCGACTCTCTGTCCTTCGCGGATGTATTCCGAGAGCAGGATCCGGTCAAAGCGGAATTCGTCTCCGAGATCGACGACGAATTCCGCCTGCTCCTCGCCTTCCGGAGCTCGCCAGTATGTCGACGAGTCGCCATCGGTCAGCCGGTTCGCTCCATGCGCCTCATCCATCGCATGCGAAGCCCGAACTTCGGCGCCGGCAGCCAGATCCTTCCCGTAAGCGGCCCGAATCCGCTCTCCCAGCTCTTTCATCCGCGCGACGTCGTTCTCGTGAAGCAGGCCTCGCTTGTCCGGAGGCAGGTTAAGCAAGAACGACGAGTTGCCTCCGACGATCCGCTCGTACAACTCCATCAGCTCGTCCGCGTTCTTCACGCTATCGTCTTCCGATGCATGATAGAACCAACCCGGCCGGATCGAAGTGTTCACTTCGGCCGGATACCAGACGACTTCCTCCGTTCCGGCCAGCACGGCGCGGCTGCCGAGATCCTCGTCTTGCGAACCGACGCGCTTGGCGAATTCCCCATCATCGGCCTGCTGCGAATTAGCCTGGATTTTCTCGTTATCCCGCATCGTCGACGGAACGACGCTCCATTCCGACGTTCTCGTCTGGCCCGCCTCGTTGCCGCACCAGCGAACGTCGGGTCCGCAGACGGAGATGACCGCGTTCGGCTGCAGCTCCCGGATCAAGCCGTAGTAAGCGTCCCAATCGTAAACCTGGCGCTTGCCGTTCGGTCCTTCTCCGCAAGCCCCGTCGAACCAGACGCAGAACAGTTCCCCGTACCCGGTCAGCAGCTCGCGCAGCTGATTCAGAAAATAAGCGTTGTATGCCGAAGAATCGCCATAGCTCGGTTCATGGCGATCCCAAGGAGACAAATAGACGCCGAATTTCAGTCCCGCCTCCCGGCAAGCGTCGGCCACCTCGCGGACCAGATCTCCCCGACCGTTCCTCCAAGGGCTGTTCTTCACCGAATGCTCCGTGTAGGCGCTCGGCCATAAGCAAAAGCCGTCGTGGTGCTTGCAAGTGAGGATAAGCCCTTTCATGCCAGCGGCGCGGCTCGCTTCCACCCATTGCGCCGCACTCAACTCCGACGGGTTGAACAGGGACGGACTTTCGTCGCCAAGCCCCCATTCCCGGTCGGTGAACGTGTTCATCGTAAAATGAATAAAACCGTAAAACTCCAGCTCCTGCCATGCCAGTTGCCTGGGCGACGGGGCGATTCGCGCGGCTTCCTTAACCGATACTCCCATCGATAGCTCCTCCTATTCAAAAATCGCCGGGCTGCATCTTTCGGTGCAACCCGGCGCATCGGACGCTCGTTCTTATACGTCTCCCAAACTTATCCCAAATCCGCCTTGTCCGTAAACCGAACGACGCCGGCCTTCGTACCGTGCAGCTCGAACACGACGAGCTCGTTCTCGCCGTCGCGCAGCAGCGGCGCGGGAACGTACAGCGTGCGGGTCGGCCCGACTTCCCAATAGCGACCGAGATTAAAGCCGTTCAGGAACGCGACGCCTTTCGTCCATCCGTCGAATCGAACGAACGTATCGGCGCGGCCGTCAACATGGAAGGTACCCCGATAAAACGCAGGTTGCGATGCGGTCTTCTCAAGAGGCAGCGAATCGAATTCAAGTCCTTCCAACGATTCCAGCGGCAAAGGATAGATCGTCCAATCGTAGAGGAACTGGTTACCCAGCCTCACGCCTTCCGTGATGCCCTTCGGATCGCGCATAAGGGGACCGTAGTTTACTCGCCCCATGTTCTCGACCAGAATGTCGATCCGTACGCCATCCGCCGGAACTTCCAACGGCAGCTCGACCGGATTCCAGCGCTCCACCGTGCCTACGTAAACGCCGTCCGCAAAAACGAGCGCCCTGTCCCGAACATCCTGCAGATGCAGGCTCATCCCGCTTCTCGGTCCGCTGATTCGCGTCGAGTAGACGATAAAGCCGTAAGCTTGGCCGACCTTCTCCATGGGGTCCGGGCACGTCCTCCGAACGGGCGTCGCGAGCCGGTCCAACTGCGGGAACAATCCCGCGAAGCTCTCCATCCGCACTTCGCCGTAAGCGCGCTTCGGAATGGGCGCCGGCAGCCGCGTCTCCGGCAAATCGGCGTACCGCTCGAGCACTTTGCGCACGGCCCAATATTTCTCCGTCGGCTCGCCCGATTCGTCCAATAAAGTGTCGTAATCGTAGCTGTTGACCGTCGGTTCGTAACGTTGGATATGATTGGCTCCGTTCAGGAAACCGAAGTTCGTGCCGCCGTGGAACATGTAGAAGTTGACCGAGGCGCCCTCGGCCAGCATCTCTTCCAATGCGTCGGCTACGTCCGAAGCAGGACGGGATTGATGCTCCTCCATCCAGTGGTCGAACCAGCCGTTCCAGAACTCCATGCACATGAGCGGGCCTTCCGGCTGGTATTCCCGCAGCTTGCGGAACGCCTCCGCCGCGCGCGAGCCGAAGTTGACCGTCTCCAGCACGCCGTCGACCATTCCGCCTTGCAGCATGTGGTCTTCGGGACCGTCCGACGTGAACAGCAGCACGTCCATGCCGCGCACCCGCATGCCGTCGCGGACGTATCCCAAGTATTGTTTATCATTCCCGTAGCTGCCGTACTCGTTCTCGATCTGCATCGCGATGATCGGCCCGCCGTTCGCGCAGAGCAGCGGCTTGAAACGCGGCAGCAGCTCGTCGAAATACGCGTCCACTTTCGCCAGATAAGCTTCGTCGTAACAGCGAAGCCTCATGTTCGCGTCTTCGAGCAGCCAGGCGGGCAAACCGCCGAACTCCCACTCCGCGCAGATGTACGGGCTCGGCCGCACGATTACGTGAAGCCCCAACTCGCCGGCCAGTCGGACGAAGCGCTCGACATCCGCGATGCCGTCAAAGCGGAATTCTCCTTCTTTCGGCTCGTGCACGTTCCACGCCACGTACGTCTCGACCGTATTAAAGCCGCAAGCTTTCAGCTTCAACAGGCGGTCCTCCCAATACTCCGGCACGACGCGAAAATAGTGAATGGCGCCGGACAAAATCCGGATCGGCTTGCCGTCGTATACGAAATCATCGCCTTGAATCCCGAACGTTGCCACAGAAACGACCTCCTTTACCGCTACGTAAGTTAATTTTCTTTTATGTCCTGCTTGGCATTTCTAAATCCTGCTTCCGATTAACCTTTAACCCCGCCCAGCATCATGCCTTGGGTCAGCTTCTTCTGAAGCAGAGCGTAGACAAGGATGGTCGGAATGAGTACGATGACGAGGCCGGCGAACAGCGAGCCCCAATCGGTCGCGTATTGCTGGATTTGCATCAAGTTGGACAAGCCGATCGGGATCGTCTTCTTGGCATCGTCCGTAATGAACGTCATCGCGAGAACGTACTCGTTCCAGAAGTCGAAGAAGCTGAACACGATCAGCGTGATGATACCCGGACGCGCCATCGGCATGATGACCCTGAACAACGTTCCGAAATAGCCGCAGCCGTCGATCGCGGCCGCCTCCTCGAAGTCGTGAGGGATCGATTTCATGAAACCCGTCAACAGGAAAACGGAGAAAGGCAAGCTGTTCGTCGCGTAAACGGCGCTCAGCCAGAAACGATTATCGAGCATGCTCATGTCGTTCATCATGATAAAAAGCGGTACGATTACGTATACGCCTCCGATGAACAAACCCGCCATGTAGAAATTAGTCAGGAACGAGCGCCCGCGAAATCTCATCCGTCCGAGCACGTAGGCCGTCGGAATCGCCGTAAAGAGCAGAACGGCCATCGACATCGCGACGACAAGCACGGAGTTCACCATGTAATCTCCGATCTTGGCCGTCGTGAACGCGTTGACGTAGTTGTCCCAGTTCAGGGTCGACGGCAAGGACCATGGGCTCTCCATCACTTCGGCGTTCGTCTTGAGCGAAGCCAACACGTTCCATAGCAGCGGATAGACCACGATCAGCGCTTGGAGGATCAGAAATACGCGAACGACCAGCCTGCCGATGCCGCCGCCGACAGACTTCTTCCCCGGTTGCAAAGATGCAGAATAGGATGACATCTTAGTGCGACCCCCTTTCCGTCAGTTTGTTGCTGATCAGCGCAAGCAGCAGCGAGACGATGAAAATAAACACGCCGATCGCCATGGCGTAGCCGAAATTCGAGTTCGTAAAAGCTTGGCCGTACAAGTACGTCATCACGACCTCGGAATGGCGGTCCGGACCGCCTGCCGTCATAACCGACACGATCACGAAGCTGATCGTCAGCACGCCGTTAATGCTGAAGATGATCGTGACGCGGATAATCTCCCACAGCATCGGAATCGTAATATGGAAAAATTGCTGGATTCGCGTCGCGCCGTCCAGTCCCGCGGCTTCGTACAGGTCGGGTGAAATGCCGTCGATTCCCGCCATGTACATGACCATGTAATACCCCGCCGCCTGCCAGATCAGCGTCACCGCGAGCGCCCATAGCACCGTCCGCTGGTCGCCCAGCCAGGCCATCGCCCAGTCGCCCAGCCCGAGCAGCTCCAGCCCGGAGTTGACGAAACCCATCGTCGGGTGATAAATAAACGACCATAGAATGGCGATGACCACGAACGATAGAATGCTCGGGAAGAAGAACACCGTACGGTAGAAGCTTTTTTCCTTCAGCTTCGACTGCGTCAGCAGGGAGGCGTTCACGAGCGCGATCAGCAGCGTCAGCACGGGAACGATGAGCATTAGGAATCCCGTGTTGCGCAGCGCCAGCAAGAAAACGTCGTCGTTGAACATGTCCACGAAGTTTTTCAGCCCTATGAACTTCGGCTTGTCGCCTACGCCGGTCCATAAGTACAGCGATTTATGGAAGATCTGTATCGTCGGATAGACTTTGAACAGGAGAAATAACGCCAGCCCCGGAAGCAAGCAAGCCGCGATAAAAATTCCCCTTCTTGTTTTCATATTTATGTTCATGCTCTCACCTGATCTTTCCGCCTCTGAAGATGCAGGAAACCTGCCGGGTTCGTCCAAACGCGCGGCAGGTTTCCGGGATGATGAGACTGTTTTATGGTTTGCTTATTCTTGCGCTCCGTTTTCTTTCAATTCGGTCTGAATTTTCGTGTAGATTTCGAACATTTTATTACCGTATTCTTCTACGGTCATTTGCTTGTTCATGATCGAGGAGATAGGCTTGAACACTTCGTCGCTTGGATTATACTTGCTGCCTTTGGCCACGGATTTGAATGCTCCGTTAACCGTAACGATACCCTCGTCTACCGCTTTGTACACGTTGTACATCGACTCAGAGATGTATTCCTTCGCGATGTCCGCCGCTCCTTTGACCGCGAGCACGGCTTTGGATTTCTCGGCGTTCAGCTTGACGCTCTTGTCTGTGTACAGGTATTTCAGGAATTCCTTGGCCAACTCCGGATTTTTCGCTTTGGCCGGAATGACCATCTGTTCTACGTTCGTCATCGCCATCGCCGGCTTATCCGCAGTAAAGGCAGGAGCGCCGAGGAAGCCGAATTGGAAACCGTCCTCGCGAGGCGCGTCCTTCATCTCGTCCTCGAACCACGTTCCGTTCGGGATAAACATCGCGTCGCCTTGCATGAACGACGTTTGCGATTGAGTATGGTTGAGCGCGATCGTGCCTTTCATCAAGGCATTGTCTTCGTTCGCGATTTTCTCCAACAGGCCCCAAACTTGCTTAAACGTATCGCTCTTCCAGAACTCCGGATCCAGGTTGTAGAATTGGTCGAGCGCTTCTTGTCCGCCCACGCTATAGATCGACGGAACGATGATTTCTTCGAGATAGCCCGGGTACAGCCCTTGATACGTGAAGAGCGCGCGGTCGTTCTCTTTCGCGGTCGCCGTCAGGGCGAACCAGTCGTCCCAAGTTTTCGGTACGGCGATGCCTTTCCCGTCGAACAGCGTCTTGTTGTACCACAAGCCCATGACGCCGAAATTGTAAGGAGCGAGGTACACTTTGCCGTCGCCGTACGGGGAGCTTGAACGGGATTCCAAGACGCCCGGAAGGATTTTGTCCTTCAGCGGAGCTCCGCCCTCTTCCGCGGGTTCGTTGAAGACGTCTGTCAGGTCCAGCAAAGCGTTATCTTTAATGAGTCCGCTGAGAATCGGCGTATTGTCGCTGCCCGCGATGTACATGAAATCGGGCGGGTTGCCCGCGACGATCTTCGGACGGACGAGCTCGGCGATCTTCGGGCTAGCCGTGATGTTGATTTTCGTGCCCGGATAATCCTTCATGAAATCTTCGCTGATCGTGTCCCAATACTCGCGGCCGTATCCGCCTTGGAATACCGCTACGTTCAGTTCCATGTTCTCGAATTGCTTGCCGCCCGCGGACGAGCTGGCCGACGCCGACGGCGACGGAGAATTGGAAGCGGAAGGCGATGCTTCGTTTGAATTGCCGTTGTTAGAACCGCATCCGGCGAGTACCGACATCGCCACGACGGAAGCGGCGACCATCGTTACCCATTTCTTTGGTTTCATTTCGTGACCCCCTTAGCCTTTGATGGTCTCATTATAAGCTTGCGGGGGTTCCGGCCATATTAACAAAAGGCATGAACTTCATGGACGATTTTATTCCGCGCGGAGGCATGAGACTGGAGAAACTATACGATTTCACATTTTTCATCTTAAAATCGTACAGGTTTTACGAGGCGATCTTCAGTTTGTTTTCACGTTTTTAGGCGCGATTCCGTAGCGTTTTCTAAAGAGGCGGTTAAAATAAAACGGGTCCGGAATGCCGACCTCGAGCGCAGCCTGCTTGACCAAGTATTTGCCTGAAGCCAGGAGTTCATAGGCCTTGGCCATTCGGATTTCGTTAAGGTAGGTCAGAATGCTCTGGCCGGTATCGGCTTTGAACACTTGGCAAAGGTAGGGCTCGGACAGCCCGACCCGCGCCGCGACGTCGGCGATCGCCACCCGTTCCGGATAGTGCTCCTCGAGATAACGGACCGCATGGCGGACTTCTTCCCGCGCGTCCGGCTTCAGCGCGGACGCGCCTGCCGATTCGGCGACTTCCTCGGACAGCTCTCGAATCGTTTCCTTCAGCTGCGAATCGGACTCCGCGGCTTCGACCCTTTCCAGCCACGGCTTTTCGTCCCATCCGAGCCTGACCCCGAGCTCCTCCGCGTTCGCCACGCTCCAGATGCCCCCGCTGATCGCGCGTTTCAGCGCGCGCGGATGAATGCGTCTCTCCGCTGCCGTATCGACCAGATTTAACGCGCTTTCCGTCCATAGATCGATCGCGCCGGCGACCGGTTTGCGCAAGCTGTCCCTAAGCGCGGTCTCCGCGGCCCGGAACGGTTCGTCGTCCTTGCTCCCGATCTCGCGATTGGACAAGCAACCCGCCACGGGAAGCGAATAAAAAAGCAGTCCCTCCGCTTGCCGGCTGCGTCGCATCTCGAGCGCCAGCGTTTCTTCGTCCGCCGCGGGGGACGCGTAGATGACGCTGATCTGCACGTTGTAATACAGGGAAGCTAGGCTGGCCAGCCTGCGCGCCAATTCTTGCGGGTTCGCCGCGGCGGCTTCCGAGGCATACGCCGCGGCTAACAGGAATCGCCGCGAATCGGTGCGAATCGCGCGCGTCCAGCGGCTTCCCGTGAACAAGCCGTCCGCCAGCCGATCGAGCGTTTCCCGGAAGCTTCCGATCTGATGGACGCTTTGCTCGTCGCTGCGAACCATTACGACGAAACTATACACGTGCTGACCCGCTTCCAGGAAACGGTCGCCTTGCCACTGCGTAGAATCGGACGGCGAGGCGTCCATCTCCTGAAGCAGGGAAGAAATCCGATTCTTGCCCTCGCTCCGGACGTCCGCCGCCGGCGTTTCCGTCCGGGCTTGCCCCCGCCCGCGTTTCCCCGTCCAACTTGCCGGCCATGTCCTCCAGCGTCTGCATGAAGCTCTCCGTTTTCAGCGTCAGCTTAAGCATATAGTCGTGCGCGCCGCATTTCAGCGCTTCGCGAACCAATTCGAAATCGTTATAATTGCTAAGCACGAGCACTTCTCCGTCGAACCCTTCCGCCGTCAACCGCTTAATGAGCTCCAAGCCGTCCATCTCGGGCATCTTGATGTCCGTAATGACGATATCCGCTCCCGTCTCCCGAACAAGCTCGAGCGCGGAAGCGCCATTCGCGGCCGCCCCGACGTATTCGAAACGGCTTTCGTCCCACCTGATCAATGTCTTAACCGCATGGCGGACGATCATCTCGTCGTCGACGATCACCACTTTAACCATCGTCCCGTTCCTCCTTCGTCAGAATCGGCAACGTAATGACGGTTTCCGTCCCTTCGTTCGGCGCGCTTCGGGTTATGAGACCGTAGCCCGGCCCGAAATGGATGCGAATCCGCTCGTCGACGTTGCCGATCCCGATCCCCGACAGCTTGGCGTGAGACGACGACTTGCGGGCGTGGGCATCTTCCATGTTGAAGCCTTTGCCATCGTCCGCGATAACGATTTTCAACTTCGTCCCCTCCTTGGCGCTTTCCACCCGGATGCCAACCCTGCGGCCGTCTTCACTGCCCGCGTGGAGAATCGAATTTTCGACGATCGGCTGCAAAATGAACTTCGGCACGAGGCAAGCGTACAGCTCTTCAGCGCTCATCGCGAAGCTCAGCTTGAAAGAATCGCCGTACCGGATGCGCTGGATCGTCGCGTAATGGAGCAGGTTCTCGATCTCCGTCTCCAGGGGAATCAACTCCTCCTTGACGAGAATCGTGTTGCGGAGCAGCTCGGACAACGATTCGATCCCTTGCTTGACGGAATCGTTGCCGCTCATCATCGCGCTCCACTTCAGCGAATTCAGCGTGTTGAACAGGAAGTGGGGATTGATCTGCGCCTGCAGCATTTTCAGTTCCGCGTCCCGCTTCAACTGCTGCTCCGATTCCACTTGGATAATGAGCTGCTTCAGCTGTTCGACCATTCGGTCGATCGTCTCCGTCAGCTTGCCCATCTCGTCCGGATAGGACTTCCCGATCTTCGTCTCGAGCTGGCCCATGCGGATCTGGTTGGCGTATTGAAGCAGCGATCTCATCGGGTTATGAATGCTGATATAGATCCACATTGCCAGCATGCCGGACAAGAAGAGCGTAATCAGGCAGATATAGACGATGTTGCCCCGCATCTCCCTCAGCTCCGATACGAGGAAAGAATGAGGGACGAGCCCGATCAAGTACCAATCCGCCGACCGGATATAAGAACTGATCGCAAGCGTCTTGCTTCCGCCCACGTTCGCGTAGAACGCTTCGTTCTTATGCTCTCCCGTCGCGCGGTCGAATACTTCTCTTTTTTCGAACGCTTCGCCGTGAGGGATATCCGGAGATACGGAGGAGACGACCATCCCCTCCGAGTTCGCGAGATAGACGCGGCTTCCCGCTCCGAGATCGACCTGCTCGTACGTATTGCGGGAAAATACCTTCTCGTCGATCAGAATCATGACGTAGCCGAGCTTGTGGTTCAAATTATCTTCGGCGAACACCGCGCGGGTGAGGACGATCCTGTTCGCGCCCCGGTTGGAACGGATATAAGTCCAGGTCGCGTTGCCGGGAGAAGCGTTCACCGCGTCCGTAAGCTTGTCCAGCTGCAGATCCGGATACCATTCGAAGCCCAGGTCGTAGATCGATTGTCCGTCGTTCGTCAGAACGACCACGTTCGTCAGATTGCTCAAGCGAAAAATTTGTTGGCCCAATTCCTCGCTGATTTTCGTTCGCAGCTCGTTTTTCTCGTAATCGGTTAACGAACCGAATTTGGGCAATCCGCCCTGAATGGATTTATTGATTATGATCGTTTCGCTTAGGGTTTCGTATTGCACGAGCTCCCGCGTCAGGTTCTGGGTAAGCTCGGTCAGAATCTGCTGCGAGTAAGCGCTGATCTTGTTCGAGATCGACGACTCGTACTTCATGTTGGAATACAGCGCGACGAATACGACGGGCAGAAGCGAAGTGATGAGAAATGCGGCCAGCAGCCGATGTTTGATCGAGATGCGCCTAAGGAACGGCATGGAAGGGCTTTGAGACACGGCGGACACCTACCCGATTCGTCATTTTCATTCTATTAGGTTATCAGTCTTTCAACGGATAATCCAGAATGGCGCTATGCCGAAGATGCCTCCGTTAGTAGCTGCATCCCGTTACGATAGCCCGAATTGCGGCATGAAAAAAAGCCGTTGCCCGTCACTTAACGCAACGAAACAACGGCTTCCAAGGCGCTCTCCGAATTGGAAACATTTCATTTGCAGCCTCTCAACCCTCGGGTCTCTGCTTGCCGGGCCGGCCTTCCCGCAACTCGCCGACTTCCCGGGACGCGATGTCGTGCGGGCTGTACTTGGCTTTGCCGTACAAGTTCGCCAGCGACCGACGGACGCTAAGCAGCCAGCTCCAGTAGGCTGCTGCCTGCTCCCCGGAAACCGGCGCTTTCCTTCCGGAATGCCATCGCTCGATCCCGTCCAACGTCTCGGTCGGCGTATCGCTGGGTTTGAATCCGTACCCTTCCCGAATTCCGGCCAGCACCGCCTCTTCATAGAGATGCCGCACCTTCTCGGAGTTGCTCAGTCGCTCCCAAGCCTTGCGAGGCTCGTTCTTGCGAAACCAGGCATTGAGCCCTCTCCGCCCGGGCTTCTCTTTCTTTAAGCTGCGCCGTTCTTCGACATACGGAAGCTCCTCCTCCCGTTTCTCCCGAAGGAACCATTCACGGACTTTCCGCATTAAACTCCGCCAAGTCCATTTTCTGTCCTTCCAGCCGAGCCGTAGGAACCAGATCACTCCGCAAGCGCCGATTGCCATAAGCGCCCAGAACAAGTACTCCCATATAACCGACGGTTCGCCTTGCTCCTCGACCAGATCCTCCATCCACTCCGGAATCTCCATCGGCTCGATCGGCGGAAGAAGGGGCTCCTGGATCTGTTTAACCGGTGTCCCGATATTCGCTTGCTTCGGCGTTAGCCATCGTTCTCCGTAGCCGGCGGTAAGGGCGATGACTACCGCTCCTATGGCTAGGAAAACGAGCAAATATTTGCGGCTCGCCGTACGGACGGGTTTCGTTACGATGCCGCTATGAACGCCCGCATTTTCTACTAAGTGCCGATTAAGCGCGTAAAACCAGATCGCTACCCACACGACCGCTAACAGGATAGCAAAGATCCGATAACCGACCCCGGCGCCGTTGTTCGAGTTAATGATCAAACCGGCGCAACAGATGCAGAACGCAAGGCCATAATGCCAATGCCCGAACTTAACGAACCTTCCCCTCCACAGAACGATTCCGAGCCAAGCGAATACCGGAAGAAGATTGGTATACCGACCGATCCCTATTCCGACTAGAGCTAGGAAAGCCAAGATCATGATTATCCTGCGCCATAACGGGGGAAACCGATAAAGCAGCAACCCTAGGACAATGAATAGCAGAACGATTCCCAACGTGACTACCCTATCCCTGACCCCCAAGCTAATCGTTAAGGCCAACACCGCGGGAAGCCAGATCATGAACTCTATGAAAATGCGCAATGCCATCGATCCAATCCCGGAGGACTTGCGTACAGGATCGTCCATCATTGCACCCCCTTGCCCGTAAGCAGAAGCTGTACCGTATTGCCTTGTCCGCGAAGCTCGCGGACGAATTGCTCCTGCTTCCGGTCGACGAAAGCCGAGATAAGCATATAGTTAAGGCCGCTCGTTCGCTCCGCGACCAATTGCTCCAGCAAATAGGTCAGCCCTAGCGTCGTGGCAGGTTGAAAGCCGGCCATCGCGTCCAGCAGCCGTTCCATTTGCATGGCTCCCGATCGGATCGGGAGGCGGAACACCATTCCCGGATGCCCTTCGACGGTTCCGTTATAGAGAAATCCGATTTTCCCGCCGCCGGAAATGATATAATGCGCCGCGGAAGCCGCGTAACTTAGCGATTCCTCGTAAGTTTCCGGAGTGACGCGCACGTTGTGGACGGAATCGTGCAGCTCCGAGTTCAAGATAATCGTCAGGTCGTTGTCCTGCATGCTTTCGCGCTTATGTACGAGAAGCTCCCCGGACTTGGCCGTTGCGTTCCAGTTCACCATCCGAAAGGAATCCCCCGGCCTGTACGGCCTGATGCCCGCAACATAATAATGATCCTCCATGATCGGGCTGTTCATGCTTCTCACGCTTTGCAAATATTTTCTGGCGTCCAGAGGAAAATCGTGTAGTTCCTTAACTCTAGGATAGACGACGATCTCGCAGTCCGCCGGCTGTTGAAACGACTTGCCAGTTACGCCTATGATGTCTCCCAACGAGAGTGTGTAACTGGCGATCCGGTACTTCCCCCTATGCGGACAGACGATTTCGTGTTTGCGCACGATTTCCGTATAAGACGGAACGCTGAACAAGCTGGCATGGTTCTGCAGCTGATCTCCCCGGTTAATCGCCATATCCGCTTCGCGGTGCTTGAACACGAGTTGCGCCGGAAGCTGGGACTCCACGCGCAACCACGGAAGCGGCAGCCGTTTGCGGTTCGACAAAGTCTCGTGCATCCACACCGTCTGGCCGGCGAAAATCCGCGGCGAGCTGAAAGCGCGGACGTACGAAACGGATTTCAGTCCGAACGCGTGGTAATAAAATCGCTGCAAAATATAGAGGATGGCCATCACGAGAACGACCCAGACGAGAACCGCCATAGCTACCTCGACTCCAACGCGGCTTCGGTCGGAACGGGAATGCCGGCAACCAACCGTTCCAGCAGTTGGTCCGCGCGATTGGCTTCGCCCCTATAAGTATCTTTGAGAATAATCCGATGCGCGAAAACCGGCTTGACCAGTGTTTTCACATCGTCGGGAAGGACGAAATCCCTGCCTTGCAGCAAGGCGCGCGCTTGTGCCGCCTTCAGCAGCTGCAAGCTTCCCCTCGGGCTGACCCCGTACGAAATTTCCGGATGATTGCGCGTAACCGATACGATCGCGATCACATAACGGTATACCTCATCGCTAACGAATACCGTCGGCACGAGGCTTTGCAGCTCGATGATTTCTTGCTGGGTGATTGCGGTCTTAAGCGCGTTCAACGGATTATGGCCCGTGAAACGCTTCAATATCGCATGCTCCTCCTCCTCCGTCGGATACCCCATCGAGACGCACATCATGAAACGGTCCAATTGCGCTTCGGGAAGCGGAAAAGTACCGTGATTGTCGATCGGATTCTGGGTTGCGATGACCATGAACGGAGATTCCAGCGGATACGTGACGCCGTCGATCGTCACTTGGCGCTCCTCCATGCACTCCAGCAAGCTGGATTGCGTGCGGGGCGTCGCCCTGTTAAGCTCATCCGCCAGCAATAGGTTCGTAAATACGGGACCTTGCCGCAGTTCGAATCGGCTCGCCTGCTGGTTGTAGAAGTTAATGCCCGTCACATCGGAAGGAAGCAAATCCGCGGTAAATTGAATTCGCCGCATCTGACAATCCAGAGACCTGGCCAGCGACTTAGCGAGAAGCGTCTTCCCCGTCCCCGGCACATCCTCCAGAATGAGATGTCCGGAAGAAAGCAGCGCGATGAGAAGATGCTCTAGCACCTGGTTTTTCCCGATTACGACGGAGCTTACGTTATCGACGACAGCCGCAAGTTTCTGCTGCAGCTTCTGTTTATCCATGACAAAAACACCCTCCTCCGTTTTCTACATTTTAGCAATGTTGGAGAAGGGCGTGAATTGTAAAGATTTCACATTATATTCAGACTTAGTTCCAATAGCGTCCGGCGCTTATGCCATGGCCTCGACTCTTTCCTCGCGGTACTCCTCAGAAGCCGGGGTGCCGCCGGCGGTTTTATCGCTCGCGACGGGCTCCGAATCCTCCGCCAGCCCGTAAGGCAGACATAGAGGCGCGCCCGTACGCGGATCCGGTATGATGTCCGCGTCGATGTTGAATACTTCGCGCAGCATCCGGGGAGTCATGACGACTTCCGGATGACCTTCATACAGAACCGTTCCGGCCTTCAACGCCACGAGATGCTGAGCAAATCTGGCCGCGTGGTTCAGATCGTGCACGACCATAATGATCGTACGTTTCTGTTCCTTGTTAAGCTTCTCGAGCAACGTCATGACTTCCATCTGGTGAGCCATGTCCAAGAACGTCGTCGGCTCGTCGAGCAGCAACACTTCCGTCCCTTGCGCCAGTGCCATCGCGATCCATGCCCGTTGCCGTTGGCCGCCGGACAAGTGATCGACGGGCCTGCCGTTAAACTCCGTCATTCCCGTCGCTTGCAACGCCCAATCGATCATGCGGTTGTCTTCCGCGGACAGATTTCCGAAACCCTTCTGATGCGGGTATCTTCCGAACGAGACGAGCTCGCGAACCGTCAAACCTTCCGGAGAGGTCGGATTCTGAGGCAGAATGGCGAGATGCTTGGCCACTTCCTTCGTCGGTTGGCGATGAATGAGCTTGCCGTCTAAATAAACGCCCCCCTGAGCAGGGGCAAGAATCCTAGCCATGGACTTCAGGATCGTCGATTTGCCTGATCCGTTCGCGCCTACAAGCGCCGTAATCAGACCGTCCGGCACGCTTAAATTCAGCTCCTGCACAATCTGCCGGCTGCCGTATGCAAGGGATAACTGATTGGTGGTTAACCGTGACATTATCGCATTCATCCTCCGTTGAAAACCGTTCTCAATTCATTTCCTTGTATTGAATGATAATCGTTCTCAATGTCGTTGTCAATGAAAAACGGTGATTCGCCATACAAAAAGAGGCCTCCGCAATCCGGCTGCCTCTCTCATGAAACGGCCCCGGCCGAAGGCCGGGCTGTTGTGACGGATGCGTCATTAATCGCCGAACAAGTCGCCGAAAACATCCATCATGCTCTTCTTTTTCTTATACTTCGGATATTGAGAATGGCCGTGATGTTGACCATGCTGAGGATAATGCTGCTGCGGCGGTATATACTGTTGCTGCGGCTGATAATTTTGTTGAGGCGTTTGCGGGACTCTTGGAGCTTCCTGATGTTTCGAATCCCCATAGTACCATTCATTATAGTCCTGACGGACTTCCTTAACGTCCTCCATCAGCTTGTCCAATTCTCCCCGATCGAGCCACACTCCTTTGCACGTTGGGCAAATATCGATCAGAATGCCATTTTTCTCTACTTCTCTCATACGGGATCCTTCGCATACCGGACAGTTCATTAAGCGTTCCTCCCTCATTCAATAGTTTACCCTATCTATTACGAAAGAAACGCGAGTCTGGTTTCTCGGAGTTGAAAAACGTTAACCCCGTTTGGCTTTGTCGCACCGCAATCGATACGTCCGTCCGTATCCTCGGGCAACCTTCACGATATTCCGAAGCATGGACGGGTCCTCCAGCTTCGTGAACGGACAAGGATCGGGTCTCGTATTCACCTCGAGAATCCAAGTCCGATGCTTGTCGTCTACGGCGATATCCAATCCAAGTTCCTGCATTCCGGGATAGGCTTCCGCGAAGCGGCGCGCGGTAGCGTACGCCAGGCGATTGAACGTCTTGAGCAGCCTTGCGGCCTTCGTCCCCGTTGTCCGTTGCAGCATGGATTCCGCGGCGAATATGCTGCCCCCTTGGCTTCCGTTCGTTACGGCTTTGCGAGGGTGGGCGACCCGTGCGACCATGCCCGTTACCTTCCACCCCGCTCTCGTATCTTTCTGGATCATGACCCGATAGTCGGTCGGCCTTCCCCCGTGCCTCAGTACGCGGATCCCCCTCTGTACCAAATATTTTTCGCCGTGCATGTTCTCGCGCAGCCACCGAAACATCGCTTGATACGTGGAAAAAGGGATCCGATCGACTCCCGAATGTACGATCCATTTCTTCTTCGACAGTTCAATCCGCATAACTCCGATTCCGCAAGATCCGGTTTCCGGCTTCACGTAGACCATACCGTATCGGTTCAACGACTGATTCAGCGCGCTATGCGTAAGACGAATCGTCTCGGGAACATGCGCGGCAAGAACGGAAGAGCCGGCCAGCACCTTTGTTTTGATCCATTTGCTAGATACCGCGGTTATCGTATTCATCCGGGCCATCAGCTCCGTTCGTCCAGAATAGGCAGCGCTTCATAGATTACTGTATGGAAATCCGCGTCGGAAGGAAGGGCTGCCGTCTAGGAGCAAAGAAGAACCTGCGTTCATTCCCGACATATAAATGAATAACTATGGCTTCCGATGCGGAGGAAACGAGATGGATAGTGATCTTCTGAGATTGAAAATAGAGCAGACTCTAGACGTATTTCCCTGGTACGCGCAGCTGTTGGAAGATCACGCGGCAGCTCTCGCGACCGTCCGGTCGTTAAGCGAGCTCCCCCTCATGACATCCGAGCTGCTGGAGCGTCACTACTATCGGGAACAGCCCTTCAAGCCTCGGGACAACGTCACCTGTTACCGAACTTCGGGAACAAGCTCTCTCCGTCGCAAAACCATCTACTACTCCGAAGAGGACGAACGAAGATATCTCCGTATTAAAGCCGAGATTTTCAGATGCATTCTCTTGCCCTCCGGCGCGACTACGGCGTTATCCGATATGGGCACGGGCCATGCGGCCAGCACGGCTGTGGATATTTTCGGGTCTATCGGAGTTGAGGCCCAATCTATTGCCTTTCAACAACCGATCGAGGAGCATCTCGCTCGACTCGGAACGCTGCGTCCCCACGTGTTATATACGATGCCATCCATTTTAGACCGACTCTTATCGGCATCCGCGGACGATCCTGCTGCTTGGGGTATCCGACACGTGATCCTTGTTGGCGAAATCGCCTCCCCTGCTTGGCGTTGCAGCGTCGCCGAACGGCTCGGGATAGACCCCCGGAACATTACGGACACGTATGGCTCGATCGAGATCGGCACGATAGCGTACTATTCGCATGAGCATGGCAGATATTTGTTCGCGGAAGGAATCGAAGCGGAGGGCGTTTCCGTCCGGGAATTATTTCAGGATGCCGATCCTTTGCAACAGGGCGAGACCGTTCTAGCGTTATCCTCGCTTACCCGGGATCTCTTCCCCGCATTGCGGTATGTGACGTACGACATCGTGAGGGATTTGCGCCCGATCGTCGTAGACGGGCGTAGGACCATGAGCTTTCAAGCGATCGTCAGGCGAATCGGGCCGGAGCTTAAGCACGGGGAGAAAATTAGCGTCTACGACATCGAAGACGTCGTCTATCGCCATATGAACGAGGCGACCGTTCGAATCCACGTACACGCCAACAAGCTGACCGTAAGGATCGACAGCGAGGATAAGAATCCGCAGCTCTACGCGACAATAGAACGCGAACTGCTGGATCGGATTCCGGAGATCGGCATTATGATTCGGGGCGGAATTCTGGAAGCTCTGCGGGTCATTCCTTCCGATATTGCGTACGACAACAACTTGCCCAAGCACAAAAAAGTATTTTACGACTGAGGGGAGCTGCCCGTCCGATGACCTTGGACATCGATAGGATTGACGGTTTGTGCCGGACGATTGGCCGTACTCCGCTCGTCCCTCTGCGGCGGCTGTTCCGGGACGCGCCATTTCAGGTATATGGCAAGCTGGAGCTTATGAATCCCGGGGGCAGCGCCAAAGACCGCCCCGCCTTGTTCATTTTGCGGGAAGCCGTGCGAATGGGGCATATTCGTCAAGATACGACGGTTATCGAATCCAGCTCCGGCAATATGGCGGTTAGCTTGGCGCAGATCTGCTTGTACTTAGGTCTGCGCTTCATCTGCGTCGTAGACCCGAGAACGACGGACGCGCATCTGAAGCTGATTCGCTGTCTGCACGGAGAGATCGAGAGAGTGGAACACCCCGATCCGATTAGCGGAGATTACCTTCCCGCGCGAATCCAACGCGTTAAGCAGCTGCAGCAGCGGATCGGCAACTGTTACTGGACGAACCAGTACGGCAATCCGAACAATTACCTGGCGCACTACCATACGACGATGCCGGAAATTCTCGAGTTGCTGCCGCGAGTCGATTATTTATTTTGCGGGGTCAGCTCCTGCGGAACGATTCGAGGTTGCGCGGAAAGTCTGAAGGAAGGTCGGCATCCTACGCAAATCATTGCCGTGGATGCGCTCGGAAGCGTTATTTTCGGCGGAGAGAAAAGCTCCCGGCAGTTCCCGGGGCTCGGCGCGGCCATCTCCCCTCCCATTAGCCGCAAGGAACTTATCGATCGGATCGTCTACGTATCGGAACGCGAATGCGTCGAAGGCTGCCGCGACCTCGTCCGAACGGAGTCGATCGTAGCGGGCGCTTCTTCAGGAGGCGTCATCGCGGCCGTTAGAGCGATGAGCGACGGCATTCCCGCCGGATCGGTGTGCGCTGCCATTCTCCCCGACCGCGGGGACCGGTATCTGGATACGGTGTACGACGAAGAGTGGGTGCGACGGCATGTCACCGATGCTTGTTAGAGGAAGAAGGATCAAATGAGATATCTGAATGATAGGCACATCAGGCGAATAGGCATTGATTGGCCTGCCCTTGTTCAACGGATCGAATCGACCTTGCTGCTCATGGATACCCCGGAAGTCGTTCAGCCGCTTAAGCCGTACTTGCGATTCCGGCATCCGGGCAATCGGATCATCGCCATGCCCTCGTTCGTCGGAGGAGAGGCGGAGATCAGCGGCATCAAGTGGATTGCCGGCTTTCCGGACAACGTGGCGCAAGGCAAACCCCGGGCGCACAGCACGATTATTCTTAACGACCCGGCGGATGGCGTTCCCGTTGCGATTATTAACGGCGGTTTGCTCAGCCAACTTCGAACGGCGGCGGTTAGCGCGGTCATGCTGCGCCATTATTTCGCCTTGGAACGCAGGCGCGGCTACAGGATCGGCGTGATCGGCTGGGGACCGATCGGGCAAAGGCATTTGGAAATGGTCATGGCTATGTTCGGCGATAGAGTTGAAAGAGTCAGCCTGCACGATCTGAGAGGCGTCGACCCTGAAACGCTAGGTCCTGATCTTCTTCCGAAGGCGTATATCGCCTCTAGTTGGCAGGAAGCTTATCGGCAGAGCGATATCGTCCTCACCTGCACCTCGTCAACCCGGCGCTATATCGACGAACCTCCCCTTCCCGGCTCTCTGCTCCTGAATATTTCCTTGCGCGAGTACACGCCGAATAGCGTAAGCTCCGTCAAAGCCGTCGTCGTCGATAACTGGCAGGAAGTGTGCCGAGAAAATACCGACATCGAGCAGCTTCATCTGATGAACGGGTTAACCGAGCAAGATACCGTAACGTTGCAAGATGTCGTTTATCGGGGAGCGCTGCGGGAATGGGCTCCCCAAGAGCCTATTTTCTTCAATCCGATGGGAATGGCGGCTTTCGATATGACCCTTTCCGCCTATTATTGGAGGGAAGCCGAGAGGCTGGGCGTAGGCATCCTGTTGGAGGATTGACGTGGACTCCTAATCGATTTTTGATTGCGCCTCAAGTTTGATACACTGGGAAGGTGCACCCACAATCGAAAGGGGATAGAAGGATGATCGTTGCCATTAATACGATAAAAATCAAATCCGGCCACGTAGGCGAAGTCGCCGAGAGGTTTAAAAATCCGAAGGGCGTGCAGCATGCGCCCGGTTTCATCCGCATGGAGCTGTTAACCGAAGCAGGCGAAGAGCACGACGAGCTCAAAGTATGCACCACTTGGGAGAACCGGGAATCGTTCGAGGGCTGGGTGAACAGCGACGCGTTCAAGCAAGCGCATGCCCACTCGCGCCCTAAATCTCCCGAAGGATCCGCACCCGGAGAGCAACCGGGCCATGGCGAGCAACCGGCGGCGAAACCGCCCGGCTCGGGTATCATGCTTGGCGCCAAGCTAAGCGTGCATGAGGTGGCTTTCTCCTACCCGGAAGCGTGAAGCCGTAACTCCATTCCGTGATCTTCCCTATGCCGATACTCATTGCTCATGAGAATGATAACGTTACGCCATAACGCTATTGCTCGGAATCAGTGTCATCGGGCACACAATAGAGCGATGCCATAATGCTATTCCGCCAACCGCGGATCGAATCGAGTCTGGCAACTCAAAAACAGGCGTGAATCCCTCCCCAAGGAAGGATTCACGCCTGTTTTCGCGTATGCACACGTATTACTTTCCGCTCTTATTGGCCGCGATCAGCTCGGCAAGCTCGTTAAGCTCCGTCCAGCGCTCCAGCAGGCCGTCCAACTTCTCGCCGAGCCGTTGCTGTTCTTCCGCCAACTGCTGCAACCGCACCGAGTCGCTGCTCGCTTCTTCCATCTGTCTTGCGACGGCGGCGATTTCTTCTTCCGCTTCCTCGATCCAACCGTCGATTTGCTCGAAATCCTTCTGATCCTTGTAAGACATCTTAACGATGGGACGGTCCTTGCCCTCGGATTTAACAGGCGCGGACGCAGACTTAGCCGGAGCAGAATCCGCTTGCTTCAACGCTTCCTGCCGCTCGGCGAACGCTTGATATTCCGAGTAGTTGCCGACATGGTGCGTGACGACTCCTTCTCCCTCGAAGGCAAGAATGCGTTCCGCGGTCCGGTCGAGGAAATAACGATCGTGAGACACCGTGATGACGACGCCCGGAAAATCGTCCAAGTAATCTTCCAGCACCGTCAGCGTGGCGATATCCAAGTCGTTGGTCGGCTCGTCCAACAACAGCACGTTAGGCGCGTTCATCAACACGCGCAGCAGCTGCAACCGGCGCTTTTCTCCTCCGGACAGCTTGGAGATGACGGTCCACTGCATCGCAGGCGCGAATAGGAACCGCTCAAGCATCTGCCCCGCGGATATCGTGGAACCGTCCGATGTCTTGACCTGGTCGGCCCCTTCGCGGATATACTCCATGACCCTAAGCGATTCGTCCATCTCTTCGTGCTCTTGGCTGAACCAGCCGAGCTTCACCGTCGGACCGAGCTCCACGCGCCCACCGTCGGGCTCAAGCTTGCCGGCGATCAGCTTCAGCAGCGTCGACTTCCCGCTTCCGTTGCGCCCCACGATGCCGACTCTATCTTCGGGCACCGCGATATAGCTCAGATCGTTAATCAGCGTCCGATCTCCGAACCGCTTAACTAGATGCTCGATCTCGATGATTTTCTTGCCGAGCCTCGAAGACGCGATGGACACGTCCATTTTGCCCGCGGCCGCCTTCGGTCCCTGATTCTTCAGCGCTTCGAAGCGGTCGATCCGCGCCTTCTGCTTCGTGGAACGCGCTTGCGCTCCCCGGCGTATCCAAGCCAGCTCGTTGCGCAGCAAATTCTGGCGTTTCGCCTCCGATGCGGCCTCCCGCTCTTCCCTCTCCAGCTTCAGCTCCAGAAACCGGCTGTAATTCGCTTCATAGAAGAAAGCCCTGCCTTGATCCAGTTCGATGACGCGATTGCTGACCCGATCCAAAAAGTAACGATCGTGCGTAATCATAAGCAGCGCGCCCCTGCGTTTCTGCAGCATGCCTTCGAGCCAAGCGACCGAGTCGTTGTCGATGTGGTTCGTCGGCTCGTCGAGGATAAGCACGTCGGATGGTTGAAGCAGCGCCGCCGCCATCGCCACCCTTTTGCGCTGCCCGCCGGAGAACGTAGATACTTTGTCGTTATAATTTAAGATGCCCAGCTTCGTCAGCGCGGTTTTCGCCTCGCTCTCGAGCTGCCATGCGCCTAGTTCGTCCATTCGAGCGTTGGCGGCAATCAAACGTTCCTGCAACCGGGCATCGTCCGGATTCAGAGCTAACGCCTCCATCACCTCGGCATAGTCGCGAACGGCGGCCAATTGCGGAGAATTTCCACCCAGCACATGCTCAAGAGCCGTCTCCTCGGGAGCGAACACGGGATCCTGCGCGAGCATTCGAAGGACGACCGATCGGCCGATCGACACTTTGCCCGAATCGGCGGGCTCCAATCCGGCGATCACTTTGAGGAACGTCGATTTGCCCGTCCCGTTAACGCCGATGATCCCGACTTTATCCCCCGTTTCGATACCGAAGGTGACGTCCTCGAACAGTATTTTGTCGCTGTAGCTTTTCGATATATTTTCAACGGATAGCAAATGCATGGAACATCAACCTACTTTGTCTTAGGAATGCAATAACACTCCGTATCATATCACAAAAAGCCTCCGCGATTATTTCGATCTGAACGCGCGGACGAAATAGATCGCCATCGTGCCGAAGATCGCGATCAGCAATATCGGAATCGACCACATCGACATTCCGTCGCCCTTGCCGAGGGCCGATTGGATGGAAGTCCATTCGATATAGCTGAATAAAACGAGAATTTCGAGGTTTGTCCAACCGATCATTTTTCTCGCCAGTAAATATTGCCTAACCGCGTTCTCCTCGGTGATCGTAACCGGATAGTTATACAGATGGGGAAAGCGGGAGAGAATCGTTAACCCGACATATAAAATCAATCCGATCCCCGGCAGGATCGCCAGCTCCCACTTGCTGCCCCAGCGGTCGATTTCTCCTTTGCCGTTATAATGGGCGGGAACCGTGGCGGGCAGATCGGACCATTGCGCAATCAAATAACCGATCCCCCACAAAAAAGCAATGAGCGTTAGCGCTTGCAGCACCCTTTCTTGCCCCGTAACGGGAATATCGTGTTTAATTCGCGGTTGATTTTGTTTAAGTTGTACCATAAGCACCTATCGCCCTCCTATGAAATGTTCGCAACCTCACTCTAACTATATCGTTTTTCCTGTCCGAAAGGTTACGCCATGAGTGAATTTCTGTAAAAAGAGGGAAACTAACCAAGCGATGCCGAGCAAATAGGGTCTTCCCGCGCGGCACAACGATAAAATGGAGGAATTCATCATGATCTTCACCCACATTCTAGTCCCGTACGATGGCTCCGAACCTTCCGCCAAGGCTTTGGATAAAGCCATTCAAATCGTCAAAAAAGACCCGTCCGCGCAGCTGACCGTAGCGCATGTCATTAATCTGCAGCCGGTGTTCGTCGCCGACATGACGTTCGCCCAGCCCGATAGCTATCAAGAACAGGTAAAGGCGCAAGGCGACGCGGTCATCGACAAAGTACGGGCGATCACGGGCGAACTGCCGAATTCGGACGTAGTCATTCTCGCCGGTTCGCCGGCCCAAGCTATTATCGATTATGCCGAAAACAGCGATTGCGATTTGATCGTCATGGGCAGCAGAGGCCTAAGCTCGTTCAAGGAATTTATGGTCGGCAGCGTCAGCCATAACGTCATTCTTCATTCGCACATCCCGGTCATGATCATGAAATAAGGCAAAAAAAGCCTGACCCTCCGGGGTCAGGCTTTCAAAGATTCCGATAGTTCGCCGAGCCGTTGCGCGAGTTGCGTGACTTCCTGCGTAGACACGACCATCTGCCTGGTCGCCGACGCCTGTTCGTTGCTTCGGCGGGCGCTGTCCTCCGAAGCTTCCGCGACGCTGCTCATCTTGGCTCCGATCCGTTCCGTGAGCGCGGCGATTTTCTCCGCGTTCTCTTTGGATTGAACGGACAGCTTGCGTATTTCTTCAGCAATAATGAGGAACCCGCGACCGAATTCACCGCTTCTCGACGCCTCGATTCCGGCATTCAAGCCGAGAATCTGCGTTTGCCGCGCGACCTGCTGAAGGAAGCTCAGCGTGGACACGATCTGCCCGGATAGCTGCTGCACGTCTTTGATCTGCTCGGCAAGCCGCTTCTCGTTCAATTCGATCTCTCCGGCGGACGCGGCAATGTTTTCGATCCCCCGGTGTATGCCTCGTGCGTTATCGTCCAACTGCGCCGATACCTCTTGAAGGTCGTTCCCGATGCGCTGCGTAAGCTCCCTGTTATGATTGCGAATACGATGCGACAAAGCTTTCATGATCCGCCACGAGAACGAGCTGTCCTCGGCCGCCAGCTTGCGAAAAGCCGTTTCATCCAACGCGATAAGCCGACTGCCCTCCGAGCGACCGCCGTTCCGCTGCGCGGCAGCCCCTCCAGCAAAGACATCTCGCCGAAAAAATCTCCCGGAGAAAACTTAGCTACCGGGATCCGCGCGCCATCCGACTGTACGTACACCTCTACGGTACCCTCTAGAAGGACAAACATTTGTCTTCCGGTATCGCCTTCGCGGAAAATCGTTTCTCCGGCGAGAAGGTTCAACGACTCCCCGTTCACTCTTTCCAGTTCGGTTCCAAGCATTCTCTCACACTCCCTCTATCTCTATTAGTTATATCGGAAGGAGAATTGGAAATCGGTACAGAAAGTCGGTAAACTATTGGCAACTAACTAATATAGGAATCAGGTGACGGGATGAGAAACGAAGCCGAAGTTTTCGGCCAGCTGCTCGCGTTCGCCGAGCAAGACCCGCGAATCAAAGTCGTTCTCCTAAACGGCTCCCGCGTCAATCCGAACGTTACGCAGGATGCTCTCTGCGACTACGACGTCATCTACGGCGTGACGGATATCGCCCCTTACGCGCAGGATCAACGATGGATCGCCCGCTTCGGCGAGTTAATGATCATGCAGCATAACCGAATCGAGGAAGACGATGAACCGTGGGATATTTTCTTGATGCAATTCAACGACGGGATCCGCATCGATCTCTCGTTCCGCAAAGTAGAGCATATCGTTGAGCCCGCGGACAGCTTGACGAAAGTTCTGTTGGACAAGGATAACCGGATGGGCAACGTCGAACCTCCAAGCGACGCATCTTACGTAACAAGCAAACCCGACCGTCGGCAATACGATCAAGCCGTTAACGAAATCTGGTGGTGTTCCACGAACGTCGCCAAGGGATTATGGAGAAAAGAGCTGCCTTATGCCAAGTTCATGCTCGACGTCGTCGTTAGAGATGCGCTGATCAAGCTGCTGACGTGGTACGTGGGAATGAATAGCGGTTGGTCGGCGAACACGGGCAAAGCGGGCAGGTGGCTTGAGCGCTTTTTGCCGGAGGAACTATGGTCCGCCTATGTTCGAACGTACGCGGACAGCGATCTTGAGCACATATGGGACGCGCTTATCGCAACAGGCGAGCTGACCCGAACGGTCGGGGTCGCCGTCGCCGAACAGCTCGGTTACGATTATCCGCACGAGGACGACCGCGGCGTGTCGCGATACATTAACCGGCTTCGGGCGGAGTGCGAGCGGTAGTATAGCTGAAATCAAATGGATAAGTACATTTATTTCTTGCTCATATTGCTCCGATACTCGCTGGGCGTAATCCCCTCTTTTCCCTTGAACGCCCGAATAAACGTATTCCGGTTGTTGAAGCCGACGGCTTCCCAGATGTCGCCGATTTTGCGATCCGACTGCGCGAGCAGTTCCTTGGCTTTGCGGATTCTGAGATCCAGCAAATATTCCTGAAACCCTACTCCCAGCTCTCTCTTCAGCAACCGGGACATGTACTGCGAAGAGGTATTATACTTCTGGGCTAACAGCTCCAGATGAATATCCTCGTGGAAGTGTTGATCGATATACGCCTTGAAGGAGCCGACGTCGAATTTGTCGTTCGCCTCGCCGCAAACGTTCGCGACGTTCTCGAAATAGGAGAAAATAGACTCCGTGATCTCGTCGACGGAAGGGGAATCGTTGGACAGAATAAAGCCCGTATACGATTTGCCGACCTCTTCGTCCAGCTCTTTATCCCGCTGCTTCAGAACCTGCAGGCCGATCATATAGAACCGCATGTACAACTCTCGCAGCAGCGGAGCCGTCATTCCGGCGGAAACGTTATGATCGATGATCTGTTTCAGCAGACCGCGCAATTGTTCTTTTTTGCCGGACAGCAGAAGGTTGAACAGACGGTTCTCGTCCTCTTTGCTGAGCAAATAACGCGCCACGTCCTGGTCGCGATCGGCGTCCGTGAACGTATAGACCCGCTTGCCGTCGAACGGCGAGATGCGCCAGAGCGCCTTCATCGCTTCGATGTACGATTGACGCATGCCCTTATAGCCTTTGCGCACGGAACCGATGCCCGCATGTACCCTCAGGAAGTCCTCGTCCTTACGGAACAGTTCCACGATATCTTCGCAATACCGCTCGTATAGCGCCTGGTCCGTCCCCTCGGGAACGTCGGCCAGCAGACAGAACAAATGCGAATCCATCTCCAGCAAATAACATGGGTAGTCCATGGGAAGCAACGATTTCAGCAATTTCATCAGCATTCGCGAAGAATCGTTCTGGAACGACTCGTTGAACGAATCATAGAACGGCTTCCGGAAGTTGAATTGGAACAAGGCGATCATGAAATAGCCGTTCTCGAACGAGAAGCTGCTGTTTTTCTGGTAATCGACGCTTACGTCGTCGTATAAGTAATTGTACTTCAGCATCTTCACCAAAAACTGCTCGTTGGCGAGCGGAAGCGCGTAGGAAAGCTGCTGGTTAAGCGACTGAACGTTGGTCATGATTCGCCCGATCTCGTCGTTCAAATACTCGAACTCGTTCACGGCGCGTTTGCCCTTCGTCTGAGGTCCGCTCAAGCGATCGACGAGAGATTTAATCGGCGCGTACAAGTTTTTGCTGAAGGCGACGGACAGAATCAAGCTGAGCAGCAGCGTGAAGATCGCCGAAACCCATCTTAACTTCTCCATGTTGCTTAAGCTGCTGCGGATATCGTTCTCCGGTACCGCGGCGACCATGACGACATCGTTATAGAAGAAATTCGTATTGAGGGTGACGACCCTCATTTTTTGTTTTTTATAGACTGCCTGCGCCTTGTCGTCCGATTGTTCGAGAATTCCGCCCATGAACGTCCGCAGCTCCGGATCGCCGACGAAATCCGGCTCCGAAGAAGCGAGCACCGTCCCGTTCTTGTCGGCAATGAACAGCACGCTGCCCGGCGTAAGCTTGTAATCCTGCAGCAATCGGACGATGTACTTGGCGTTCAGATTGATGACGTACAGATTGTTGGACCAGTATTCGGCGATCTTCGACTGAACGATCGGGATAATGACCTTGCCTTCATTCCGCTCCGACCCGCTAATCTGCGATGGCGGCAATATAGAGAACAGCTTGTAACCCGAGCTGTGCGATTTCCAGAAACCCGCGGGATATTCCTCGAAACGGTACACCTTGTCATAGAAGTACGAAGCAGAGTACGTACCTTCGTTGCTAATGATCAAGTCGTCTTTGCGTTTGTAAATATACGCGCTGTCGATGGAGGAATCGATGTATTTGATCCGGGCCAAGGAACGAACGGTTTGGCTGATGTCCGCGTATTTGGAGGTACCCTTCTCGTCGCCTTCCCCGGAGAAGACGCTAAGAACGCTCGGATCGAGCGACAGCAGGAAATTGGATTGATAGATTCCTTCGAACAGATGGTTCAGGGACGAAGCCACGTTGGCAAGGGAGCTATCGTAATTTTTCTCTATGCGTTCCTGCACGTATTGCAAATAGACGTTATAGGTCACGAAATTAATGATTTGGATCAGCACGGAAATCGAGACGAACAAAATAATGAACCTGAAGAAAATGCTCCGGAAGCCCACTCTCCATCTTATCGCCAGTCGGCCCATCCGCATTTCCCCCTTTCAATTAAAGAGCCTAGAAACAAAGGGTATTATGTACGCCGCGCGCCGTCAATAACCCCGTCCTCCCTACGTGCAGATTGGTTTAAAAGTGTTACATTGTCCGTTTTCGTGACTTCGGGGAAGTAGAATCGTGTGACATCCGGACGACATTGGCCGTAGGAAGCCGCTTTCGGATGTGTTTGGATAAGGGAAGACAAAAACGAAGGAGGTTGGTTATGCGGGTGAGTCCCTACTTCAAACGCTACAATCACTACTATCTCATGCTCGTGTTGCCGATTGCTTATTTCCTTATTTTCAGATACGGGCCGATCGTGGGCAACGTGCTCGCCTTTAGAAAATACGTACCCGGCGGTTCGATGTACGGGGAAGAATGGGTTGGGCTTCGGTACTTCAAAATGTTCTGGCACGACCCGACCTTCTGGGCGGCTTTCCAGAATACGATCTTGCTCAGCGTTCTTAACCTGGCGATCACGTTCACGCTTCCCATTCTGTTCGCCCTGCTGCTGAACGAAGTCCTCAATAAGAAGATCAAGACGATCATCCAGACGGTCTCTTACTTTCCTAACTTCGTCGCGGTTGTCGTCGTCGTCGGAATACTGAAGGAAATTCTGTCTCCGACTACCGGGATCGTCAATTCCTTTCTCGGACAGTTCGGCATCGAACCGATCTTCTTCGTGAACGAACCGGGCTGGTTTCGCACGATCTACATTTCGTCGGACATCTGGCAGTTCATGGGCTGGAACGCCATCATCTACACGGCGGCTCTCGCATCGGTAGATACGCAGTTGTACGAAGCGGCGGAAATGGACGGCGCGGGTAGATGGAGGCAGACGTTCAGCGTCACCATACCGCAAATTCTGCCTACGATATCGGTCGTGCTCATCATCTCGCTCGGCTCCATGCTCGCGCTTGGTTTCGAGAAAGTGTTACTGCTCTATACGCCTAGCAACTCCACGACCAGCGACATTATCGATACGTTCGTATTCCGCATGGGCTTGCAGAACAACAATTACAGCTATGCGACGGCCGTCGGCCTGTTCGGCGGACTGATCGGGCTCATGCTCGTATCGGCGGGCAACTATATTTCGAGGAAAATATCCGGCTTCTCATTGTACTAGGTGATCAAAAAAGGACTTTTTGAACAACCTCAAAAAGGAGGACTAACATGCTCTACCGCCGTTCGACCGGCTTCAAATGGTTCATGGCCGCCAATTCCGCCGTCATGCTCCTTCTTATGGCGTCCATACTCGTCCCCTTCTTGCATCTGCTCTCGGTATCGCTAAGCGATTCGAGCGCGGTCGTGGGAGGCAAGGTCGGGTTATGGCCTCAAGGCTTCAACTTAGATTCGTACGTCCGGGTATTCCAGCATCCGAGCATCCTTGCCGGCTTTAAGAATTCCATTCTACAGACGGCTCTAGGAACCGCGATCGGCTTGTTCATGCTAACGATCTGCGCTTATCCGCTGTCCAAGAGAGCGTTGAAGGGGCGCAAGCTGCTCATTCTGTTCATTATGTTCACGATGTTCTTCAGCGGAGGACTCATCCCGACTTACATGCTCGTCAAAAGCTTGGGTCTCGTCGACAGTATCTGGGCCATCGTCCTCCCTTTCAGCATAACGCCTTATTATTTGCTTCTTATGATGACCTACTTCCAAGGAATTCCGGAAGAAATCGAGGAATCCGCCATGCTGGACGGCTTGAATCCGTTTCGCATTCTCGTGCAGATCATCCTTCCGCTGTCGAAGCCGATCCTGGCGGCCATTACATTGTTCCTGATCGTGTACTACTGGAACAACTGGTTTAACTCCATGATCTATTTGAACAGCACGGACAAACATCCGGTCATGATGATCGTGCGCAATATCATTGCAGGATCCGATCTGGCAGGGAACGCCGGACAAGTAATCGAGACGGGAAACAACGTTTCTACGGCATCGCTCAAAGCGGCGGCGATTATGTCGACCACGTTGCCGATCATGCTCGTCTTCCCGTTCACCCAGAAGTATTTTGCCAAGGGAGTCATGCTCGGTTCCGTAAAGGGCTGATTCCGTTACTCGCGCAGGCCCAGCTTGAACAGCTTTTATGATAGATTTATACCAACACAAGGGAGGCAATTGCACTATGAATGAGGTACAAGGCACGAAGAAAAACAAGCGGCTTGCCGGAGGACTCGCATTAACGCTGGCCATGTCCATGATTTTGTCGGCATGCTCGGGTTCCGATTCGGGCTCGAACGCGAAGGAATCCGGCGGGGCGGCATCCGCGGGGAACGGCGGAAACGAGCCGATTTCGATCTCCATGATGTATGACGATAACCCATCCTACCCTTTCAACGCGGCGTGGCCCGTGCTTGAGAAGTTCCAGCAGCTGGCTAACGTCAAGCTGGACATTCAGCCTACTCCGGACGCCGACTACCAGAACAAGCTCAAGATCGTGCTAAGCTCCGGTTCCGCGCCTGATCTCGTCAGCTACGTCGAGCATCCCGTCTATATGGAATTCGCTCAAACGGGAGTATTCTTGCCGATTAGCGATTATATGGACAAACTGCCGAACTTGAAGAAAAAACTCGAACAATACAATATTTCCGAGGAAATCGACAACTGGACGTTGAAGGACGGCAAACTGTACGGTCTGCCGTTCATGTTCGAATCGGCGATGTACAACACCGCCCCCGTCATCCGCGTCGATCTGCTCAAAAAGCATAACCTGCAAGCGCCGACGACGATGGACGAGCTATACAACGTATTGAAGAAGTTGAAAGAAGCCGATCCGAAGAGCTATCCGATGGCGAACCTGAACGGCGCGTTCGGACTCATCAACCTGTCGGGAGCCGCGTGGGGCATCGGGCCGGCTTATAACGGATTCATTTTCAACTCGGAAAAACAACAATTCGAATATGCTTACACGAGCGACAACTACAGGCAATACGTTGCGTTCTTGAACCGTCTGATGAAAGAAAAATTAGCCGATCCCGAAATCTTCACGTCCAGCACGGACCAATGGAAGCAGAAGATGGCTACCGGCCAAAGCGTATTTACCTACACTTGGATCAGCGAGCTCGGCCAGATTAACGCGGACGGCAAGAAAAACGTATCGCCGGACTTCGAGCTTGCCCCGCTCCCTCCGATTGCCGGACCGGGAGGCGTCAAAGGTCCGTCGGCTCAACGCATCAACTTCGCGTACGTCATTCCGGCGACCGCGGCTCAGAAGCCTAACTTCGACAAACTGCTCGAATACGTGAACTGGTTATATAGCGATGAAGCGATCAACCTCGGAACTTGGGGCATCCAAGACGAAACGTTCGTCGAGAAAGACGGCAAACGCGACTTTACCGACGCCGTGAAGAGCAGCGGCATGATTCAAAAAGCATTATGGAACGTCGGCGCGTCCAATAACAACTTCACGACCGTGTTCACTTACGATTGGTTCTCCAAAGTGCTCAACAACCCGCTCGTCGACTCCTTGACCGCGGAAGCCAATGCCAAGAACTGGTTCCCTTCCGTCGCCAAGGTGCCTAAGCTGACGCCGGCCGACAAGGAAGAAGAAACGATGAGAAGCACGACCGTGCACGACTTCTTCATGAGATCGCAGGAGCAATTCATCTACGGCAAATCTTCCGTAGAGACGGATTGGGACAGCTACGTAAAGGAAATCAACGACAAAGGCGTTGCCAAGCTGCTTGAGATCTATAACAACACGTTGAAGCAATAAAAGATCATTAGCAAGGGAATAAGCCGGGAAAGCCTTGCTTCATCGCGAGACAAGGCTCTCCCGGCGTTTTTCATAACGGAACGGAAACGGAACAGACCAAGGAGGTTCACCGCAATGAAAGTAGGCATAGAGCTGCATCACGGCTATTTGAAAGACGAATATATGCCGGTGGAACAAGTACTCGAGAAGGCGAAGGCGGACGGTTACGAGGGCGTATATTACAAATCCCCCTTCTACGTATCCAAGAAGCTGGACGTCGGCGCTTTGCGGGGGGCTGCCGCATGCGCCAAGGATCTCGGAATGTTCCTGGATTTCGGAATCGGCAGAGTGAATCCCTACAACACGACGGAATCGCCGGAAATCTGGCGGCTAGGCGGCGGGGATTACAAGCTCGCCATGGAGAAGCAAATCTATGCCGCCGCGGAGATGGGCGCCCATGAACTGATCGGCGTTACCGCTGGTTGGAGAGGCGAACATAAGGGGTATTTCGTGAACGATCGATTCCGGACGGACGTGACTTGGGAGGAACAATTACAGGCAACGACCCGGTTCTTGCAACGGCTTGCTCCGGTTCTTAGGGAGACGGGCTCCCGCATCAATCTCGAAACCCATGAAGAAATCACCTCCTACGAGGTGCTGCGAATGATCGAAGAGATCGGCGACGACGTACTCGGCGTGGCCTTCGATACGGCGAACGTGCTGTCCCGGGCCGAGGATCCCGTTGCGGTCGCCAAGCGGGCCGCTCCTTATATCCACCAGATGCATGCGAAAGACGGCATTCTCTATTTCTCCGGGAACGGTCTCGTACGTCAATTGAAAGCTTCCGGGCAAGGCATCGTCGATTATAAGGCGATCTTCGCGGAAATCGGGAAAGTAAACCCGAATTTGCACGTGCAGGTCGAAGACCACAAAGGCCTCATGCATGTCGATATTTACGTGGAGCAATGGAGGAACGTCCACCCCGATCTCAGCATGGCGGAAGTAGCGGAGCTGGTGAGGCTTGCCGCGCTTTGCGAGCAGCGGATGGCTTCGGGAGAGTGGATGAAGCCGGACGAGTACGAGGCGATCAGCTATTGGGACGAAATGGACGAACGACTGGACAGTTCGCGCAAGCATCTACAACAAATTTTGAAAGACCTGGGTTTGGATGGATAGATCATTTTAGAGCTTATGGAGGGATGTAACATGAATAAAGAAGTACGGGTCATCGTTATCGGCGCCCATCCCGACGAACCGGACATCTACGCCGGAGGGACCGCGGCCTTGTTCGCGGAGTTGGGGCATAGAGTTAAATTTCTATCGCTGACCAACGGCTGCTGCGGGCATTACGAGATTAATGGCATGGAGCTCGTCGAACGAAGAAGGAATGAAGCGGCCGAGGCGGCGCGCAAGCTAGGAATCGACGAGTACGAGGTGCTCGATACGCCCGACGGAGAGCTTCTGCCGACGATTGCGGTACGCAACGAGGTCGTCCGGCAAATTCGCAATTGGGGAGCCGACGTGGTCATTACCTTCCATCCCGAGGGTGGCGCCCATTCCGACAATAGGTATGCCGGCAAAGTCGTCAGCGATGCGGTTCCTTTCGTCGCCAAAACCCCGAATGCGGTACCGGACGCCCCTGCCCTGAACCGAGGCCCCGTCGTGCTGCTCATGCCGGATTACTCGATGAAAAGCCGTTACTCTGCCGACATCGTCATTGATATCGAACCGGTATTGGAGAAGAAGCTTCTGGCGTGCGATGCCCATGCTTCTCAATTTTACGAGTTCGCGCCGTGGCAAGCCGGTTTTCTCGATCAAGTTCCCGAGAGCTGGGAAGATAAGAAGGCATTCCTGTTGAAATATTGGGCCGAGTTCATGAACGTTTCCAA
This sequence comes from Cohnella cholangitidis, assembly GCF_014107495.1. Classification (GTDB taxonomy): domain Bacteria; phylum Bacillota; class Bacilli; order Paenibacillales; family Paenibacillaceae; genus Cohnella; species Cohnella cholangitidis. The sequence continues at coordinate 3,397,223 of NZ_CP041969.1, read as the reverse complement.
GGAAATGAAGCCTGCTCTCGGTAAGTGGTACGGCGCGGAAAACGCTGAAGGAATTCGGTACGCGGAGCCCTTCGAGATCGCCGGATACGGACGTCGTCCTAGCGACGACGAGATGAAAGCCCTCTTCCCGATGCTCGATCGATCGGCATCGGAAGAGCGTTAACCCGGGAGGAACCGTGCTGTTAGCCGCTGTCGCCGCCCTGATGTTCGTCATCCAGACGTTATGCCTGAAGAAGCTGCCCGAGCCGCGGTCGAACCGGGCGATGTTCGGACTTATCGCCGCTTATAGCTCCTTGATCGCCGCCGGTCTGCTTCTATGGCGGGCGATCGAAGGAGCCACTCCGATCAGCTCGGAGACATGGCTTTTCGGAATCTTGTACGGGGCGGTATTTACTTCGACCATGTTCTTTTATACGCGCGCCATGAATACCGGCCCTCTATCGTATTCGTCGTTTTATTTCTCCGTAAGCCTGATGGTCCCCGTCGTCGCCAGCATGACGCTGTGGCAGGAAGCCGCGAGTCCGGCCAAGCTTGCGGGATTGGCCCTGTTCTTGCTTTCTTTTTACTTCATCCAGATATACGGCAGGCAACGAGGCAACGCGAACCGACGGACGGAAAAACGCTGGTTCGTATACTGCCTGCTCGCCTTTCTGCTGAACGGACTTATTCCCGTGATCGCTAAAGCCCATCAGTCGATGCTGGAGGGGCGCGAATCGGCGGAGCTTACGCTGGTGGGCTTCTCGGCCGCGCTGGCGTTCTCCCTGCTCGGCTGGATCGGGGCTAGTCGGTCGTCGCGGCAAACGGAAGAGCCCGTTGACCGGATTCCGTTCTCGCGCGGCTCCGTTATGCTCATCCTCGGAGTGGGGTTATCGACCGGAGCAGGAAACGCCTTGATGAACGATCTGTCCGGCCGGCTGCCGGGAGCTTATCTGTATCCGTTCGTAAACGGCAGCATGATCGTGCTGCTGACGTTAGCGTCCGCGCTCGTCTTCAAAGAGAAGCTGACCAGAGGCGGCGCGTTGGGTATCGCAACGGGAATCGCGGCGATCTTCGCCGTGAATCTATAGCTTGTTAAAGACTGTGAAAGTCGATGAATGAGAGGTACTCTAATGCCTAATATTGCTATGCTCAGCTGTTGGAACCACTATCATGCCAAGAGCTTCGTACGGGATTTGGCCGAATTTCCCGAGGCTAGAATCGTCGCGGCGTGGGACGATGACCTCGTACGGGGAAGAGCCTACGCCGAGGAATTCGGCGCCGCGTTCGAGCCGAATCTCGCAGCGTTGCTCGCTAGACCGGATATCGACGGCGTCATCGTCGACAGCTCGCCGGAACAAGCCGCTTCGTTGATCGAGATCGCGGCGAAAGCCGGCAAGCACGTGCTAGCCGACCAAGTATTGGCGCTCACGCTTGAAGAAGCGAACAGGGTCGCGGCTTGGATTCGCCGTTCGAATATCCATTTCGCGCTCGATATGTCGTTAATGCGCTGGCCCGTCAATCTGGCCGCCAAGAAGGTGGCGGTTACCGGCGCGATCGGCGGGATTACCGGCGTACGCATTCGGAATGCCCACGACGGGGCATCTGGGGAGGTCCCTCTCGCGTCCCGATTCCTCGATTCGAGATACGGCGTATTTACCGATCTCGGGGCGCATTGCCTATACTTGATGCACTGGTTATTGGGGCAGCCGGTTGCCGTCACCGCCATTACCTCCAGTTATAGCGGCAATAAAGCCGAGGACAACGCGGCGAGCTTATTCGAATATGCCAATGGCATGCTCGCTATATGCGATTCCAGCTATGCCGCCGATCAGTCGCCCTTCTCCATCGAGCTCTACGGCACGGCGGGAAGCTTCTTGGGAGGAGGCGCGTCCGGCGTGCACCGCAAGCTGCTACAGCCTTCGGATAGCATGGTGCGTTTCTTCGCGCCGGAAGCCCGCATGGACGCTCTTCAAGAGGCGGCGGCCCTGCCCGAAGCAGGAGAGTCTACACTTTCCTTATGGTTAAAGGCGATCCAAGGCCGCGATAGCGAAATATTGACGGGCGTCGAGGAAGGAATCGCGCTTGCCGCAACTCTCGAAGCGCTTTATCTTTCCGCGCAAACGGGGCGGAAAATTCTGTTGAAGGATTTGCAGCCGTAGCTCCATTGTTGACGGCTCGCTACCTTTCGCCGCTTATCGTCGCATTTTGCGACTTTGGCGAGGCATTCTTCGCGTTCCCCGCTCCCATTGTCGCTTTTTGCGACTTTGGCGAGGCAATCTTCGCGTTCCTCGCTCCCATCGTCGCATTTTGCGACTTTGGCGAGGCAATCTTCGCGTTCCTCGCTCCCATCGTCGCATTTTGCGACTTTGGCGAGGCAACGCCCCGATTTATCGCAAACAAACCAACAACTCTGACAGACTGATGTCAGGGTTGTTGGTTTATAATGGGTATATACGATGCAGATAAGGCTCGCTTTTGATAACGTTATGCCGTCACTCTATTCGACTCCGTCAGATGATAATCTTGGGAATAACGTTATACCATCACCTTATTGGAGCCGCGCCACCCGATCTCAAGAGTTGCGAGAGCGATAGCGTGACTCCATCACTCTATTTTACTTCCCCCGGTCGAATATGAAGCGAATAGCGTTACGCCATCACTCTATCGGGATCACTAAACCTATTTTGGATTATTTTAGACGTTGGTATCGGGAGGGATATGAATCATGTCGACCATTCTTACCAAGCGCGCGCTCAACCGGGCGCTGCTCGAACGGCAAATGTTGATCCGCCGTAACCAAATGCCGGCGCTAGAGGCGCTCGAGCATCTCGTCGGATTGCAGGCGCAAGCCCCGAACCCGCCCTATATCGGGCTTTGGGCTCGGCTTGCGAACTTCGACCACGCCGAATTATCGCGGCTTATTCAATCCCGCCAGGCGGTAAGAATCGCGCTCATGCGCTCGACGATTCATCTCGTCTCTTCCCGGGATTGCCTGATGCTCCGTCCCCTTGTTCAACCCTTTATCGAACGCGGATTCCAAGGCAACCACGGCAAACGGCTTACAGGTATAGACATGGCAGCTCTGGCCTCGGCGGGTCGGTCGCTTATAGAGGAACAGCCCCGAACTTTCGGCGAAATCAGCAGCTTATTGGCTGCGGATGAACGATGGCAGGACCGCGATCCTTCCGCCATCGCCGCCGCCATCCGCACGTATATCCCGCTCGTTCAGGTTCCGCCGCGCGGACTGTGGGGCGAAAGCGGACAATCCGCCCATACTTCCGCGGAAGCTTGGCTGGGAAGCTCCCTATCCCAAGCTAGCGATGGCTCGTTGGAAACGATGCTCGAACGTTATCTCGCGGCCTTCGGACCCGCTTCGGTGAAAGACATGCAAACATGGTCCGGTCTGACCCGGCTCGGCGAAGCCGTTCGACGGATGAGGCCTCGCCTAAGGACATTCCGCGACGAGAACGGCACGGAGCTCTTCGATCTGCCGAACGCGCCGCTTCCCGATCCGGACGCGCCGATATCCGCGCGATATATGGCCGAATTCGATAACGCGCTTCTATCCCATGCCGACAGGACTCGCATTATTTCCGAGGAAGACAGGCAACGGGTATTTACGATTAACGGCATCATCCGCTCCACTTTCCTAATCGACGGATTCGTGGCAGGCACTTGGAAGATCGCAAGGGAACGCAAGTCCGCTACTCTCGTCATCGAGCCTTTCCGCACGATTAGCAAGAAGGACATGGCGGAATTAACCGAGGAAGGCGACCGCCTGCTTCGGTTTGCGGCGGGAGACTGTACGGACAGCGACATTCGTTTCGCCGAATAATCCGCTTAACCTCCCGTACCGGTGCCCGAGATCGTTCTCATATACTCGTCCGGCGTTTTCCCGATATACGCCTTGAAATCCTTAATGAAATGCGATTGATCGAAATAGCCCATTTCCGCGGACAGCGCCGGCCAATCGACGGCTTCCCCCTTCTCGATTTTCTCGGCCGCCTCGTGAAGCCGGAATCGCTGAATGACCCCTTTCGGGCTGACGCCGACATAACGATCGAATAGCCGTTGAAGCGTCCTTACGCTCACGCCATATCGTTCGGCCAGCTGTTCGACTTTGAGGATGTCCCGATCGGCAACGAGAGTCGCGACCATTCGGTTGACCAACTCTACGTTCCCTTCGTTATCCGGCAGGCGCGCAAGGAAAAACCGGTTGATCCGTTCAACCTGTTCCTCTACGTTGGACGTGCCAAGGATTTCGTTCTCAAGCCGATCCGCCTCCTCCCCGAACACGTCCGATAACACGATCGAACGGCGGGTTAACGACGAGAGCGGCTTCCGCCAGAAGGGGTAAAAGCCTCCCGGATTAAACTTAATGGCAAACACGCTGCCCAACCCTTCCAAAATTTGCGTAGAAGTTTTCTCCCATATCCCGTAAATACGCGTAAGCCCCGGCTCGAATACCAAGTTCACGTTGGGATGGGAAAGCACCGTTTGCCGGTACGGTTCCTGCCCTCTTAAATCCCATTCCACGACCCAATAATGCTGAATGAACGACCGCAACTCTTCCGCGGGCTCGTACCGGGACAGCTTGAATTTTCGTTTGCCCGCATCCGCGCGCAAAATCCCTTTGGTGGATTGATCCGCAATAGGGTCCATGAATCGGATTCTCCCCTTCGCTATCGGGTTTGTCGTATTTTTACAATACTTGCCTACCGAGATATTCTATCATAAAGAACCACAACGTTCCGAAAGGAGATCTGTTCATGGAATTGAAATACGTGCTATATATAGGGGCAAAACCGGAAACGATCTGGCAGACGCTCGTCTCTCCCGAAGGCACCAAAGCGATTTTCTTCGGTTCCGTCCTTCGTTCGACTTTCGAGGTAGGCAGCGGTTACGAATATGTCGGCCCCGGCGCCGACGGAGACGAAACGGTGCATGTCTACGGCGAAATTCTCGCCTTCGAGCCGAACAAAGTATTCAGCACGACCGAGCATCCCGGACCTTCTTATAATCCGAACCACGCGCAACTGCAAACCCGCGTCACGATTACGCTAGAGGAGGTTGGCGAAACGACGAGACTAACGCTCGTGAACGACCAATGGTCGGACAACCACCCCTCTTTCGAGAGAACTTCCGAAAGCTGGCCGTACATCCTCAGCAACATTAAGACGTATTCGGAAACGGGTAAACCGCTCAATTACGGCTGGTAACGAACGATCCGACAATCAAGGCCAAAATTAAGCTATCCTCGCAGGTCAACGATGACCTTCGGGGATGGCTTTTTTATCGTCATCTATTTTTCATAATGGGGATTGTGTTACGATCTTGAAGATTTGGATCCATGCGGACCTCATAAACATCTACGGGATGAGAGAGGCTATGGATACGACTGACAATCGTGACGGAGGCTATCTATGACACGCTGGCTAAGAAGGTCGCTTAATCGCAAATTATCGTTTTTTTTGCTCGTCTCGATACTCGTTCCTCTCTTGTCGTTAGGTTACTTCTCCTATACGACGGCTTCGAAATTAACCGAGGAAAAGGCGAAGCAATCGGGGATGGACAGTCTTCGGCAAATCGACACGAATCTTGAATTCATCGTCAAAGATATCGAAAATATGTCCTTGTTCATGATCGGAAGCAAGGATGTTCAGCAATATTTAAGCTACAAGGGGGAGAACGTGGTCAAGCAAACCCTGATGATCGAATTTTTGTCCAATCTTGTTTATTCCAAGCCCTACATATCCGATATTACCATTTATCCCAAATATCAGACCCATCCGGTGTCCAATTCAACGATTCTGAATTCGGGCTTGGTCAATATAACGGAGCAGGAGCCGGACTACTTCGATACCCATCCCAGATGGTGGTCTTCCCTGTACGAGAATCAGACGATCTCCGGCGTTAAACGCGTCATCTCCCTCGTGCGTCCTATTCGCAACATGTTCACGTTCGAACAGATCGGCATGCTCGTCATGAGCTTGGACGAAAAATCGGTCAAACGAATCCTGAAGCAATCCAGCACGGAGAGCGATGATTACACGATGCTCGTCGACTCGCAAGGACGGATCCTGTCCAGCGGAACGGCCGACCCTATGAACGGCTCCATACAAGATTTTCTCCCGGGACTTAACCCTTTCACGGAAACTTCCGGATCGTTCAACTACGGGGGATCGGCTTCGAAGAAAACGATCCTGTATTTGACGATGCCGGATGTGGACTGGACGCTAGTCAGGGTGATACCCTACGCGGAGTTCCGGGCGCAGAACCGATATGTCCTCGCGCTGACGGCCGCGTCCGTCGGAATTGCCGGCCTGCTGATCGCTTCGCTCGTCGTCTTCTTCGTCAAACAGGTTACTCGACCGCTGTTGATGCTGACGCACTTCTTGAAAGATACGAACCCGGAGGAGCCGATCGAACCGTATCCGGTGGAGACGATGGACGAGATCGGACAGCTCGTGCGCAGCTACAACAAGCTGGGGGGCCGAATCGAACGGCTGACCGAGCAAGTGAAGCATAACGAAGCGATGAAGAAGGAAGCCGACATGCTCGCCTTGCAGGCCCAGATCAATCCGCACTTCTTGTACAATACGTTATCGTCCATCCATTGGATGGCTTTGATGAATAACGACTCGAAGACTGCCCATATGGTCGGCAACCTCAGCGATTTCCTGCGTTTCAGCTTGAACAAAGGGGCCCAGTACTGCCCGGTCGCGCAGGAAATTTCCCATGCCCGCCACTATGCGAACATTCAATCGATCCGATACCCGGACAAATTCGAAATCCACTTTTTCGTCGATCCTGCCATGAACGACATCATGATGCTTAAGCTGCTGTTGCAACCGCTAATCGAGAATGCCTTGATCCATGGCATCCTGAAAAAAGACGGAAAAGGCATCATTCACGTCCATGCCGTCATGAACAAAGACTCGATGACTTTCGTCGTCGACGATACCGGCATCGGCATGGAGCCCGAAAAGCTTCGCGAGGTGCAATACCGGCTTAACCCGCCGGACGATCGCGATCGCGAGCCTATCGTGCAAGGCAGCTACGGCTTGCGCAACGTACATCAACGGCTGCTGCTCCATTACGGCAATGAGGCGGGACTTAAGATCGAGAGCATGGAAGGCATCGGAACGCGCGTCACGTTTACTCTACCCGCATTGGAGGAACCCCAAGCATGAAAGTACTGATCGTCGACGACGAAGTCATTATCCGCACCGGGCTTAGCACGGTGATCAATTGGCAAGAGCTCGGCTTCGAGCTGTTGGCTCCTGCCGTCTCCGCGGAAGAGGCGATCGCCCGCATCCCGGTCGAACGGCCGAATATCGTGTTGACGGACATTCGCATGACCGGCAAGACGGGTTTGGAGTTGGCCGCGGAAGCGAAGAAGCTGTTGCCCGACACGGAAATCATCATTCTGACCGGCTATGACGATTTCAGCTATACCCAGCAGGCTATCCGGGAAGGCGTCAGCGACTACCTGCTCAAGACAAGCCCGCCTCAAGATATTATTAAAGCCGCCATGCAAGCGAAACAGCGCCTATTAAACCGTTGGGCTACGCTTAAGCAAGGCCACATCCAGCAATCGGCGTTCCGCGACAACCTGCTCGAGCAATTGGTGCAGGAGGACAATCTGGACAAGCAATCGCTAACGCAAATTCCTCAACTGTTGCCTAAGCTGAATCCCGATAATCAATCATTCCAAGTGTTTATCATCGCTGCCGCCGGATGGGGCGAAGATACGATTTACGCCAACTCTCTTCATTTTGCGGTTCAAAATATGGTTAACGAGCTGCTGAATGGGGAAACTTTGCTGCGCAAAGACTATATCTTACTCGTTCTTAGCCAGGAAAGGACGGAGATCGAGCTTCAGAAGATCAAGCTGGAATTCGAGCGAATCAGCCGGAAGCTGAAGTGCAAGCTGTTCATTGCCGCAGGCTCCCGAGTAAATAAGCTCGGCGGCTTGCGGGCGTCGTATTCGGAGGCCTCCTACGTCTTTACTTTCAAATGGTTCGCCGATCGGGAAGGCTTAGTCACTTATGAGGATATTAAAGATAACGTAGGCGGAAGAACGATATCCACCCAAGAAGAGGAAGAGCAGCTCATTTCTATTCTGAAGACGGGCAATGTCGTCGAGCTTCGGATGTGGGTCAACGAAACGATAAGAACCCTGCTCTCCGATCCGGCGGCAACGCCAAGCTCGTTCCGCGCTTACGTGAATTCGATTCTGATCTCGGGGCATCGTTGGATTGAACGCGTCAGAGCGATGCAAGCGTTGGAAGGAGAAGAACCGTTGCCGGCGCGACTGCTGCAGCCGTCCGACGACATTACGGCGCGTCCGGAAGAAACGCTGTTCAAGCATCTTCAATCGTTAACGGACAAGTATCAGGAGCTGGCCGCGGGCGAGCGGGTGTCTTATATCAAACGAGCCATGGCGTACATAGGCGATCACCTGGATAATAATCTAACGCTGCAGCAAGTGGCCAAGCATGTCCATTTGAACCCTAACCACTTCAGCGAAGTGTTCAAGCGGGAGACAGGCCTTACGTATATCGAGTTCGTAACGCGGGAACGCATGCGTAGGGCGATGGAACTTCTGAGCCAATCTCCGATGAAAATCAGCGACGTGGCGCGGCGCGTCGGATACGAGGACGTTAAATATTTCAGCCAGCTATTCAAGAAGGTATCGGGGAAGACGCCTTCGGAATATCGAACGAACAACTGATATTTACCCACCCTACTCCTGATTTCTGTCCCCTGCCTATCCCAAAAACAACCCCTATACTGAAGGAGCAGTTAAAACAGGGAGGTCAGATAAATGAAAAAACCATTATCCGTTATTATGGCATCTACGGTAGCGATCTCGCTCCTCTTAGCCGGTTGCGGCAACAAGGACTCCGACAACAGCGGAGCCACCCAGTCGGCCGGAACGGAAAAGGTAAAGCTCTCGCTCTGGCATAACTATACCGGTGACGACCAACGCGCGCAGACGATGCGTTCGATCATCGAGCAATTCCAGAAAGACCACACGAACATCGAGCTCGATATTCAGGCGATTCCGCCTGACGGCTACAGAACGCGCCTGAAAACGGTCGCCGCAGCCAACGAAATGCCGGACTTGTTCGTCATGTGGCCGGGCATTATGACCAAGGAGTTCCAAGCCGGCGGCATGATCCAGCCGATCAACGAGCTTCTCGACAAACAAGCCGAATGGAAAAACGGCTTCCTGCCCGGTTCGTTCGACGGGTTTACGATCGACGGCAACATCTACAGCGCTCCGATCGCTCTGAGCCCTACGTCGATTCTGTACTACAACCAATCGATTCTTGACGCCAACGGCCTACAAGTTCCGAAAACATGGGACGACTTAATGAAAGCCGTCGAAGTTCTCAAAGGCAAAAAGATCACTCCGATCGCGCTTGGCAACAAAGCTTCTTGGCTCGCGCAATCCAGTATCCTCAGCTCGCTGGCCGATCGCGTAACGGGCACGGAATGGTTCCTCAAAGCAGCTGCCCAAGACGGCGCGAAGTTCACGGATCCGGAATTCGTTCAAGCGCTTCAGCACTTGCAAGATCTAGGCAACGCGGGCGCGTTCCAAGAAGGCTTCAACGCGATCGACAATACGCAAATGGAGCAAATGTTCGCGCAAGGCAAATCGGCGTTCATGATCGACGGCGGCTGGGCATTGACTAACTTCGCCGCGAATGCGAGCCCGGAAGCTATGGCCCAAATGGGCGCAACGGTTCTTCCTTCCATCCCGGGCGGCAAAGGCGACCCGAATACGTTGTCCGGCGTTGTCGGAACAGGCCTAGGCCTTGGCAAAGACGCTACCGGCGCCAAGAAAGAAGCCGCATTCGAGCTGATGCTTGCCATGGCCGGTCCTGACGCTCAGAAGCGCGTTCTGGAAAGCAACCAGCTGGTCAGCTACAAAGTCGATCTCGACAAGAGCAAAGTTACTCCGATCTTCTCGGCGGTATACGAGCTTCTGAATACCGTGAAAATGACTCCGGTATATGACGGCATCATGACTTCCGCCGGCGCGGAAGCCGTGAACAACGGACTTCAAGAGCTGCTCATGGGCGGCAAAGCCGAAGATATCGCGAAGAAAATTCAAGACGCGCAAGCCAAGTCGCTCGGCAAGTAACGTACGGCAGAGGCCCTTAATCGAACAACAACATGTCGCGGTTTCAGTTCTCCTCCTAGCAGGAGGGCTGAAACCGTCCTACCTTATATGGGTAACTTTTTGAACTTCCTCTTGGGAGAAAGGAGTTTTGTATGACATCATCCAGCCGTATGAGAGGTTTTATCGTATTAGGTCTGTTACCTGCGCTGCTTCTGTTTATCGTATTCGTTATGATCCCTATTTTCTGGTCGGCTTATTACGGCCTGTTCGATTGGAAAGGTATTGGCACGGCGAAATTCATAGGTCTCGGAAATTACCTGGAGGCGATCCAGGATCCTATATTCTGGCTTTCTTTTAAGAACAACATGCTCGTCGTCGCGGCCTCCGTCTTCGGACAAGTGCCCATCGCGCTAATTCTAGCTTTGCTCTTGCTCAAGAACAATTGGTTCACCAAGTTCGTCCGTTCCTCGGTGTTCATGCCTATGGTGCTTTCCTCGGTCGTCGTCGGGATCATCTGGGGCTACATCTATCACCCGGAGATCGGAATTCTGAACTTCCTGCTCGACAATCTGGGACTCGGTTCTTGGAAGCAGCTTTGGTTGGCCGACCCGGACATCTCCATGTATTCGATCATGGTTCCGATCATCTGGAACTACATCGGGCCTTACTTGATCATTTTTATTGCAGCGCTGCAAAATATCCCGGGCGAGATCGACGATGCCGCCAAGATCGACGGCGTCCAAGGCTCGCGCAAACTGTTCTCCATCACGCTGCCCATGATCTGGGATACGATCAAGGTCGTTATCGTGCTTTGCATTTCCGGAAGCTTGAAAGCCTTCGATCTCATCTATATCATGACCGGCGGCGGTCCGGCGCATTCGACCGAGGTACTCGCGTCCTACATGTATAACAACACGTTCTCCATCTACCGCTTCGGATACGGTAGCGCGGTATCGACGACGATTATTATTCTGAGCCTTATCTTAATTGCCGGCAGTCAATATTTGATGAAAAAAGACTATCGTTAGGAGGAGGATCCGACAATGAATAAGAAAACGACAATCGATTCAGGCAGGTCATCCTCCTCGGAGACGAGTTTGGGTCTGCGCAAATGGCGGGGCGGAATCACGAACGTCGCGATGCTCGTCTACGCCTTGGTTACTCTCTATCCTTTGTTCTGGCTTTTCATAAGCGCGTTCAAGACGAACGACGAGTTTTTCAGCCGTCCGTTCCAGTTCCCGGCTAATTGGCAGTGGGATAACTTCAAGAGAGCATGGGAAGTATCCGATATGGGGCTCGCCATGTTCAACTCCGTCGTCGTTACGATCGCTTCGCTCGCATTGACGCTAGTGGCCGGCGCTCTTGCTGCTTACGTCCTGTCTCGCTTTCAATTCAAGCTCAAGCTCGCCGTAATGGGCATCTTCCTGCTCGGCATGCTGATTCCGATTCACAGTACGCTTGTCCCGCTCTTCATTCTGATGAACAAGGTTCATCTTCTTAACAGCTATTGGGCGCTAATCTTGCCTTACGTGGCGTTCGAGCTGCCTATCGCGATTTTTATCGTTCAAGCGTACATGAACACTTTCCCGAAAGATATCGAAGAAGCGGCCATGATCGACGGCACCGGTTACTGGGGTATTTTCAGAAGAATCATGCTTCCGCTATCCCTTCCGGCGCTGTCTACCGTTGCGATTCTAGCCTTCCTTCGCTACTGGAACGAATTCTCGTTCGCCCTCGTGTTCATCAGCAAGCCGGCGCTGAAGACATTGCCGCTAAGCTTATCGATGTTCTCGACGGGATACATGACCGACTACAAATTAACGATGGCCGCTCTAGCCATCTCGGTCGTTCCGACCATCATCGTCTACTTGATCTTCCAGAAGCACATTATGCAGGGCATGATCGCGGGCGCTGTAAAAGGTTAATCTAGTGGAAAAGGTCCGTCAGGGAGCGTTGAATTCTCCTTGACGGACCTTTTTTTGCTTGGTATGAATCAGATTTCACGATTTCTAAGCAACCGGAAGGAGATACATCCCCGCAAAACTTAATCGATAGAAATAACTAAGGGTGTCCCATAAGCGACTTATGGGACACCCCCTGCTTTTATGACAATTATTTCATAGCTACAAGAATTACACTAGTAATCAAACCCGAAAGTAAAAAATAGCTCCCGCTAATAAGTCCGTATAGAAGAGGACGAGGTATGTTCGGGTTTATTGCCGTATTGACGGTCGTTGAAGCCAAGAAACCAATACCGGCAATGCCGCCAAAGATCATAGCATTGTCAATGGTTTCGATACCTAAAGCATAGATCAAAATGGCCGTTGCGACCGTAGTTACTAAGCCGCATACAAAGGGTCCCGCGATAAAAATGGGAGCCGGCTTTTCGCTTGGTGCACCTTCTCTTCCTAACGCAAGGGCATAAGCCTTACCAAAAATCACAGTAAACCAAACGCCTCCCAATAAAGCGGACGCCAACGCAGCAAGCAAGACGGCAATCCAATTAAGCTCCTCTATGACATTAAACATCATTTTGCTCCTCTTCGCTCATTAATTTAGGGGATTCCCGATACCAAAAAAGCGAATAGTCGTTCATGGTGGAGGCGTGGCCCAATTGACGCAACATCGCAGAAACATTGCCCCTGTGGTAGGTGCCATGATTGACCACTTGCAGCACGATTTCCGAGAATCGGATGCTGCGCGTTCCGGCGTACGGATTCTCGAGCGCAATGAATTGCTCCAAGTCGTCTTGGCTTCGGAACCATGCTCCGAATTGTTCCGCTAGCTCGCTAAAGGCAATCGCGAATTCATCGACAGAGTACCGAAGGGTTTCTTGTTGAAGGGGAAGGCACGCTTCCAGCGCCTTGGGCATACTGGTACCGTTCAGAATCTGAAGCCAACACTTGTCGAGCGCATAGACATGCGCGAACGCTTCGCCGATAGTAGGAAACGAGGTGTTTACTTCTTGTTGCAGCACCGTGGACGGGAGCTCCTTGATTCGTTCCAAGAGAGTTTGAGTAGCCCACGCATGGTAGTCGAACATTCGTACCGGATGATTCATTTGGATCGTCTCCTTTTGACTGGATATGGATTTTGTTTCGGCATCCGTTGTTAGTATAAAAAAAGTAGTATGACAACAGTCTGTCATACTACTCATATTGTTTGAGTGCATTTTGAAGCTGATCTATTACTATGCCTCGCAATGCAGGAGGCTCGAGGACCTCCGCACCGCTGCCGAAACTCAGCAAAATCGACCATAGCCACCGTGCTTCCAACGGTTTATTGACGGGAATTCGCATCGTCATGCTTCCATCGGCATGAAATTGCTTATCGACCTGGTGGAACTGATCCATCGCTTCCGCCAAAGCCTCGGGCCTCACCCGGATGACGACTTCCTCCACCCGATCTTGATTTGCGGAATCGACCTCTTTCGGCTCGCGGTGCGGCTGAAAGGTAATCTGAGTCAGGAACAAATTCATCATCCGGGATAGTCGGAACTCTCGATAATCCCGCCTTGTTCGGCAATAACCGTATATGTACCAATTGCTATATTTAAAATGAAGCTTCACCGGTTCCATTTCGCGGGTCGTACGTTCATTCTTTACATTGATGTAATCAAAACGGACGATTATTCGTTCTTTAATGGCCGTGCGTAAATGAGGAAGCGCGTCGGGATCGGTACGGCGGGTTTCGAAGTCCACCGTTAGACTAGAATTCTGATGTTCCGTTCCGATCGTTTGCAGTCGTTCGATGGTTCCTTTCGCGCGCTCGTCTTCAAACACGGAGGAAAGGCTGCTGAGCACGGTGATCAGGGAAGCGACATCATAGGAGCCGAGCAAGGTTCTATCCATTTTATATCCGTCCATCATGCCGAATCCGCCTTTGTTTCCCTGATACGATATGACCGGGAAGCCAGCGGCGCAGATCGCGTCGATATCCCTATAGATGGTTCTTGGGGAAACTTGAAACTCTTCGGCCAGCGCGGAGGCAGAAAGAACTTCGTGGTTCAACAGCTTGTAGATCATAGAGATCAATCGTTCCAATTTCATATGTATCCCCGCCCGTTATCCCATTCTTAATGCTGGTCATTATTATAACAAATTTATTTTCGCTCGAAAAAAGGCTGCCCTCGGGTCAATTACGACCTTACAGGCAGCCTACATCATCAATCGTCAGAACGGATTAAGGACGTGGAAAAAGACGTTCGGCGAAGCCATTCTGTAATAATAGCTGCACCAGCCGGCTCCCTTGTTGTTGAACTGGTTTGTCGCGCTATAGACTAGCCGTTCTTGCTCCAGTTCCACGATCCGTTCGACCCGGCCTTCGACATAATCGAGCAACCGGTACGCAGCCGTATCCAGCCGGTTCACGACTCCGCCGTAGCGAATGTCGATGACTTCCCAGCCGAACGGCTTGAACATGCGCAGCCACTGCGCGCGATGAGCCCCCCTCAGCTCGCGTACCGCTTCCGCGATCACGGGCAGCACTTCCGTCGCGATTTCCCGCAGCTTATCGTTGTCCTTCGCATCGTAAGCCCGCTTCAGCTCGATTCCGATCTCGCTTTTTCGCTTCAGCACGCCGCATAGCTTCTCCGGAACCTCGAACAGGTAATCCAATTCGGCGGACTTGTCGCGACGGTTGCGAATGTTCTCCTCCAACCGCGCGTAGTGCCCCGCCATGTCCAAGCCTTGGATCTGTCTGTCGAATAGGCCGAGGAGAACGTCTTGGTACAGCAGAAACTTCGAAGGATTGCTCTGTTTCCGGTTGTCGGGTTCCGCTCCCGGCGTCTCGTCCAGATCCTTCATCAGCAGGAACGTGTCCGCTTCGATTCCGGTACAGAACTTGGCTCTGCTAGCTACCCATGCCCGATCCGGCTTCTCCGCCGAATAAGCGTGCTCCGCATAGAGCTGCAACCCCAGCAATGCCGCGAACGGATTGCCTTCGTTCCCGTCATCGCCCCACATCGTCGCGTAGGCTTCGCGGATGCCTTCCTTCTTGCACACTTGAAGCGCCGTATCCGAAGCGTTCAAGCTCAAACCATAATTAACCCCGAACGTATTGAATATCCACACGGCTCCGGCGAACACGAGATTGCACCCGAGCGGCCGATGATTGGCGATCACGCTCTCGTAATGCTCGGGCTCCAAGTGGACGTAATCCCAGTACACCATATCGACGTCCTTAGGAATACGTCGGGCCATCTCCTCCGGGATCGTTGTATTTTTGTCGTAATAGTTGCTTTCGGTTCCGGCGTTCCCGACGGCCAGCTTCAAGAACATATCGCTCCACATCATCGACTTCAGGCCGAGGCGGCGCGTGCAGTCGAGCACCTTATCCAGATGCTCCGTCATGATATCGAACCGGCTGCGGTAGCCGTTGCGATCCAAATATTTGCCCCGGCCCAGCTCCTCCGCCTCGTCCATTCCGATATGGATTTTGCGGCTGCGGAACGGAGCGCTGGCGGCTTCGATCATTTGCTCGATCAACCGATCCGTCCGCTCTTCGCCTACGAGCAGCGCGCCTTTCGTATCCCGATACTCCCACACGGGCAACCATTTCAAAAACTCCTCCAGATGCGCCAGCGTCTGAATGCTCGGGAAAGCTTCGATTCCGAATTGGTCGGCGTAGTCGTCGATCTCCTTAAGCTCCGCATGCGTATATCTGCCTCTCATATAGCCGAAATAAGGCTCGCTGTCGATGGTGTACGTATCCTCCATGTACAGCATCACGGTGTTTAATCCCATCAAGGCCATTTTATTAAGCATGAGTTTGAAGCTATCGACCGTTAATACCGCGTTGCGCGACAGATCGAACATCGGGCCGATCGTATCGAACTGCTGCCGCTCCCGAAGCTCGAAATCCGAGTCCCCCTCGGATAACGTTTGCAAGAGTAGCCCCAATCCGCGAAAAAACTGATGCTTTTGTCCATAATAGATGTAAGCCTTGCCTTGTTTCAAGCCGACTTCAAGGTCGTTCTCGTTACCCGACCGCCCGACTTGAACGATTAATCCTTCCGCCTCTTCGGACAAGCCAAGCTCTTGCGACAATGCCCTTATCCCGGGCCGTAATGCATCTAAATCTCCTTCAAAATGCAATTTCATCGCGCTTCCTCCTGCAACCTGAGAATGAGTTCCAACTTTTGACGATTAAACATTATAACGTTATATTGTATTATGTGATTTATATGCTATCCTAATCCTACAGAGGAAAGCAATACGAATCTCGCAATTTAATGATTTCCATTCTAGCCGCGGAAGAAGGTGACTGACATGCACGATCGATTTGTTCTGAGAAACCTAAAGCGCGTCAATGGCGACGCTATCGATATCATCATCGAACAGGGCACAATTATCGAGGTAGCCGAAGCCGGCCGCGGGACGGGAGACCGAATAACCGACTGCTCCGGCGCTTATGTATCGAGCGGATGGATAGATATGCATGTTCATGCCTTTCCCGATTTCGATCCCTACGGCGATGAAATCGACGAAATCGGCGTCAAGCAGGGCGTAACCGCGATCGTGGACGCCGGAAGCTGCGGAGCGGACCGAATCGACGATTTGGCGGCAAGCCGCCTACGCGCTCGTACCAACGTGTTCGCTTTTCTCAACATTTCAAGATTAGGCTTAGCCAGAATCGACGAATTATCCAACCTGGATTGGATCGATGCCGACAAAGTCGTTCAAGCCGCGAGGCAGCACAGGGATTTCATCGTTGGACTTAAAGCGCGCATAAGCAGAAGCGTAGTCCGCGACAGCGGCATCGAGCCGTTGCGCCGCGCTCGCGAGCTGTCCAATCAAACTTCGTTGCCGTTAATGGTTCACATCGGTTCCGGACCTCCGGACATCGAAGAGGTGATCCCCCTTCTCGAGAAGAAGGACATCATCACGCACTACCTCAACGGGAAAAGCAACAACCTTTTCGATGCCGAAGGCAACCCTCTCCAAGTGCTGCAAGACGCGATTGCCCGAGGCGTGCATCTCGACGTCGGGCACGGCACCGCAAGCTTTTCCTTCAAGGTTGCCGAAGCCGCGAAACGGCACGGTATCCGGCCGAGTACGATCAGCACCGACATCTACCGCGGGAATCGGCTGAACGGCCCCGTATATAGCATGGGGCATGTCCTCTCCAAGTTTCTTTACTTGGGCTATTCTCTGGACGAGGTCATCGCGGCCGTCACTACCCGCGCGGCCGATTGGCTGGGCAAACCCGAGCTGGGCCGCATTCAAGCGGGCGATTCCGCGAACTTAACTTTATTTACCGTAACAAACGAACGGATCGTGCTGCTGGACTCCGAAGGAAAACAGCGCATAGCCGACAGCAGAATTGAACCTAAAGGAGTCGTTCGAAATGGCGAATTCATTGAATGCTAAATACGGACTTAAACGCGTCATTAACGCAAGCGGGCGAATGAGCATATTAGGAGTATCCGCTCCTACCGACACGGTTATGGACGCCATGAAGCACGGCGGGCAAAATTACGTGGAGATCGCGGACTTAGTGGACAAAGCAGGCGACTATATCGCGCGAATTCTAGGATCCGAGGCTGCGGTAGTCGTAAATTCGGCTTCCAGCGGCATCGCGCTCTCCGTTGCGGCAGTCGTAACGCAAGGAGATCGCCGCAAAAGCGTGCGCCTGCACCAAGAGGCCATTGCCAAGAACGAGATCATTATCCTAAAAGGCCATAACGTCCAATATGGAGCACCGGTGGAAACGATGGTATTCTTAGGGGGCGGGAAGCTCCTCGAAGTGGGATACGCGAACGAGGGTAAAGCCGAGCATATCGAAGACGCGATCTCGGACAAGACGGCAGCCATTCTATACGTCAAGTCGCACCATGCGGTACAGAAAAACATGATCTCCGTCGAGGAGGCATGGGAGATTGCCCAGCGCAATCAAGTGCCGCTCATCGTCGACGCGGCTGCCGAAGAAGACATCCAGAAGTATGTCAAATGCTCGGATCTCGCGATCTATAGCGGTTCCAAGGCGATTGAAGGTCCGACGTCCGGCATCGTGGGCGGCAAAAGAACTTACGTCGAATGGCTCAAGGTGCAATTGCACGGAATCGGACGCAGCATGAAGGTGGGCAAGGAAACGACGTTCGGGCTGCTTCAAGCGCTCGATGAATATATCGTAAAAGCGGACAACAGCGAGAAAGAGAAGCAATCGTTGCAGACGCTAATGACGTTGAACGAGCTGGAAGGCGTACAAGTCGGCATCGTTCAGGACGAAGCCGGACGAGCGATCTTCCGGGCGCGCATTCAGATCGATGCCGCCAAATCGGGGACGACCGCCAAACAAGTCGTTACCGAATTACAGAACGGCGAAATTGCGATCTATACTCGCGATTACGGAGTCAGACAAGGATATTTCGATATCGATCCTCGTCCGCTGCAAGGCGACGATATGCAAGTCATCGCAACAAGAATACGTGAACTAGCGGGAGGACATTAAGATGACGGACTTGAACAAACGCTTTTATAAAAACCGGGTCGCCTTAAACGTGTTAGCGAACAGCATCGAGAATGCCAAGGAGGTATTCGAAGCGGCGGAAGGTTACGTACTGGTCGGCGTTCTATCGAAAGATTACCCGACGGTCGAAGAAGCGGTATCCGCCATGAAAGCCTACGGCAAAGAAATCGACGACGCGGTGTCGATCGGATTGGGCGCGGGCGATAATCGCCAGGCGGCCGTCGTCGCCGAGATCGCGAAATACTACCCGGGAAGCCATATCAATCAAGTGTTTCCTGCCGTCGGAGCAACCCGCGCGAATCTTGGCGGACAATCTAGCTGGATTAACAGCTTAGTATCCCCGACCGGCCAAGTCGGTTACGTGAATATCTCGACGGGTCCCGTAAGCGCGGCGCATGGCGAGCAAGCGATCGTACCCGTGAAATCGGCGATCGCGCTCGTTCGCGATATGGGCGGCCAAGCGTTGAAATACTTCCCGATGAACGGATTAAGCCGCGAGGACGAATTGCGCGCCGTCGCGCAAGCGTGCGGCGAAGAAGGCTTCGCGCTCGAGCCTACGGGCGGCATCGACATGGACAATTTCGAAGCCATTCTTCGTATCGCCCTTGAGGCGAACGTACCGCAGGTCATTCCTCACGTCTATTCGTCGATTATCGACAAAGCAACGGGCAAAACGAAGGTCGAAGACGTTCGCAAATTGCTTGACGTCGTGAAAAGATTGGTTGATCATCATGGCTAAACGGATCGCGGTCTTCGGCGAGGTCATGATGCGCTTGCAGGTGCCCGGCTACGATCTTCTCTCTCAAGCCGGCAGCCTGAACTTTTCCTTCTCGGGAACGGGAGTTAACGTAGGATCGGCGTTAGCGCGTTTCGGTCATACAGGTTATCTAGTAACCACTCTGCCGATGAATTCCGTGGGGGATGCCGCTATGGCTTATCTTCGCAAATTAGGCCTGACGACTACGTTTATGATGCGGGGCGGACAATATATCGGGATGTATTTCCTGGAAAACGGCTTTGGCGCGCGGCCTAGCCGGGTTACCTATTCCAACCGGTTAGAGAGCAGCTTCAATACCGCGCCGGAAGGCACGTACGATTATGAGGCCATAGCCGAGGAAGCCGATGTCGTTCACTTTTGCGGAATTACGCTCGCCATGAACGATTCCGTCCGCGATCATATGAAAAGCTTGGCGAAAGCGGTCAAAGCGCGCGGAGGAACCGTTGTGTTCGACTGCAATTACCGTCCGTCGCTCTGGGGAGCGGACGGCTACGAGAAGGCGAAGCCGCATTACGAGGACATGCTTCGCCTGGCGGATATCGTCATGATGAACGAGAAGGATGCCATCTTCATCTTGGGGATGCACACCGATAAAGAAACCCGTTCGGAGCAGCTCGCCGAACTAATACCGGAGGTCGCGGCGCAATACGGTATCCGGGTTGCGGCCGGTACTCACCGCTCGATTAACGGCGATAACACGCATTCCCTGCAAGGCTTTATTTATAAGAATCAAAACTTCTCGTATTCCAAGAAACTTACCTTCTCCGTCTATGATAGAATAGGTGCAGGAGATGCCTATACGAGCGGAATCGTGCATGGGGAGCTTAGCGGGTTCTCGCCCGGGAAGACCGTCGAGTTCGCTGCCGCCGCGGGTATGCTGGCGCATACGATCGCAGGCGACACGCCGATGTCCTCCGAGAGCGAGGTCCTCCGCGCGATGACGGAAGCGGTAGGCGATGTGGAAAGGTAGGGAATTCTGAATGGGCTTGAACCGTAATAAGAGACCTTTATATTTGCAAATCAAAAGTATAATAAAGGATCGAATCCTTCACGGTGCGTATCCCATTGAGACCAACATTCCTTCCGAGCCCCAATTGGAAACGGAGTTCGAGGTTAGCAAAATTACGGTTCGCAACGCGATCAAGGAGCTCGTTCAAGAGGGCTATCTGGAAACGAGCAGCGGCAAAGGCACGAAGGTCGTTCGCAATACTTCCTCCTCCAAGCTGTCGACCTCGAAACGATTCACGGAAATTTTGGTCGAGGAAGGCCATCGGATCCAGAAGCGATTGCTCCATACCGAAGCGGTTCGTCACGAAGAAGGAACGGAGCTGTACGCGTTATTCGGAGAACGATGCCTTCGCATCGAACGACTCTATCTGCTTAACGATGCGCCATATATCCATTACACGCATTATTTAACGATGCGGAGAGGCGATCTGGAGCTCGTCGACCTGGACGCTCAATCCTTATACGGCATGTTGGACGAACGGCAAATTTCGCTCGCCAAGTTCCGGGACCAGTTCTCCGTCGCCGTTGCTCCGCCCTCCGTGGAGAGCCTGCTGAACGTCGATGAGAAGACTCCCCTGCTCATGCGAACCCGATATTCCTATGACGATACCGGAGAATTGATCGAATTCAGCGAAGGCTATTACAATACGGAAACTCAAAAATATATCGTCAACTATGACGTATAGAAGACTTACCGTGCAGCCCTTTTCCTAAAGGGCTGCACTTTTGCTTTCAGTTGCTGGGATAAGTCGGCCAACAGAGCGGCAGACGCGGCTACCTGCTGCATGGAAGCGTTTTGCTGCTCCGCCGCCGCGGCGATCGTACCGGAATCGTTCGCGTTCTTGGATGCGATCATCAGCATTTCCTTCACGGACGAATTCATGCGGCCGGCGCGCTCCTCGATCCGCCGAACGGAACCGTAGACGCGGGTTGCTTGCTGCGTAACCTTCTCGATGCTGCTCCCGATAGCGCCGAAAGATTTTTCCGCTTGCCGCGCCAACTCCAATCCCTCTTCCGCAGCGCCCGTTCCTTCTTCCATCGTGCGCGCCGCTTGGGTAATCGCCGTTTGAACTTCGGCAAGCAGCACGCCGATCTCTCCGGCCGCATTGCCGGATTGATCCGCCAGCTTGCGTATTTCCATCGATACGACCGAGAACCCCTTGCCCGCTTCGCCCGCCCTAGCCGCTTCGATCGCCGCGTTCAACGAGAGAAGGCTAGTCTGCGAGGCGATGGAAGTAATGAACGCCACGATTTCGTCGATCGCGTTCGAATGCTGCTTCAGCTTCATGACGTCTCCCGAAGACGCTTGTACGGATTGATAAATGGCGTCCATCTGACGAATGACGTGCGATAAAGATTTAATGCCGCCCTCCGAAGCTTTGCGTGCCTTCTCCGCTACATCCGTCATATGTTCCGTGCTCGCGTTAATCTCTTTAACCTGGCCCAGAACCTCCTGCGCCACTTCCTTGAAGCCCAGAATAATGCCTGCCCCGTGCTCCGCGCCCGCGGACATGTTCTGCACGGAGCTCGCGATCTCTTCCGCCGCGCGGGTCGTCTCCTCCGTGCCGAGCTTCATTTGGTTCGCATGGGACGACAATTCGATCGAGAATCGCGACATCTCGTCCATCGTATCGCACAGTCCGTCCAACGTCCGGTTAAAGCTATTCCCTAGGCTCTGCAGCTCATTGCCCGAACGCAATTGCGTCCTTTTCGTAAAATCGCCCTCCGACATCGCGATGGCCAGCCGGTTAATATCCCGGATGTTCTTAAGGATGTATCGGCTATAGAGGTGAGCGCATAGCGCGACAAGGGCACAGGCTGCAACAATAAGAAGAATCATCGGTTCGAATAGCTTAAAAAGCGGTCCGTACAGCTCGCTCTCGGGAATCGACAGCGCCAGCACCCAGCCCGTATCCGGAACCGTGACATAATAGACGCGTATCGTTCGGCCGGTTTTCTCGTAGGTGCCCATTCCTTCCGTCAGCTCTATTGACGGTATTGCGTCAGCACCGGGATCTATGATAGGAGCATCCTCGGAAATGGGATTATCTTCGCCTTCTTCGCCCGAACCCAAGTCGATCTCCAGCCCAAGATCGTCCAGCTCCGCGGCGCTATCCGCGTCCTCCGAATCTAGATCGATCTCCAAGCCGAGATCGCTCAGCTCGCTCTCCGTATCTTCCGCTGTCTCGCCGGCTTCCGAATCCGCTGCGCTCTGGTCGTCCGCGCTCTCGCTCGGCACGCTTTCTTCAGCGGAGTTCGGCTCCGCGTTTGCCTCAACTGCGGACCCCTCCAGCATGATCTCGGTTAACCGGGCCAAAGATGCATTAGAATCCTTCGTCAGGTTATCCTTCATTATTTTGACGTAATCTTTGTCCGCCAGCACCAAACCGTTCTTATCGATCAAGAAAGCCGAACCGTTCCTGCCGACCGAGATGCCTCCGACCAACTGCTGTATGCTATCCAAGCTAATGTTTTGCGTCGCATATCCAAGAAGAGCCTGCTGTTCATCATAATAAGGAACGGACGCTTTAACCATCGCCGTCCCCGTCGTCCCGTCTATGTAAGGCTCCCCGTAAGAAACACCGCCGCCTAGCGTGCCGTGAGCCTCCACGACCGGGGCTAATGTCTGCGGAGTAAAGATCGAAGCGAGCAGCTTGTTTCCGATCTCGTTCACGTACCGATGCGTTTGGCTTTGCAGCTTTTCCTCCGCGCCATCCTTAACTAGTTGACGGGAGAAAGAATAGCTTACGGCCGTCATCGCGATCAGGATAACGAGAATAGCGGACAAGAATATCATCAAAAATTGATTCTGAATCGTGCGAAACCCCGATAACCAAACTTTCCAATTCCATTTCTCTCTATCGATCACGCGTATTCCTCCTATAGAGTCAACCGTACTTAGATTAACTCTAATAGGAAATATTTAACTCTGAATCATCCATAGGCGCGTCTTGTGTAAAATTTGTCGAACGGGCAAGGCAGAGCTCGAAGGAATTAATAGATTATCGTCGAATTATTGATAACGATGGGACATTTTTACAAGAATGGGTTGTGTGCAGTTGATTGCTAACCGAACGAAAAGACGGATTCGCCCCGAAATCATCATCGTAAGTCTGCTTCTCCTTCTCCCCGTTAGCGCCGCGATTATCTGCTTCCTCCCTCGCTATTACGTTTTCTCCGCACCCGGCGAGATTGTTTCCGTTCAGGATGTCGGGGTCAACGGCAGCGTTCATTTCTGTTATGTGCGCGAGGGCTTCACTCGTAATTTATTCGAGCGTTGGTCCACCGAACGGGCATTCCCCGAAGCGGAATTCGTGCCCGCGGACGCTTCCGCGGCGGATAGCTTCGACTCCTACGAGGAGATCGGCGAAGAAGCCCGCGACGAGACGATAATGAACGCGATCACTTCCGCCGATGAGGAAACGGATAACCCGGTAACCGAAGATGAATTCGATCAGAGGCTAGACGGCCTGATCGAAGAAACCTCCGATTATTACGGAGATTCATTAGGGCTTATGCTAGCCATCGGGCTTGTGGAAGAAGCCCGCGAAGAGGACTTCTCCGCTAACGGACGATATATCATCTCGGGAACCGGAACGATAGAGATCGATCATTCGGTCGGATCCGTCGGCGCGATACGCGATAAGCTGCGGACGGCCGAGCAGGCCGGAGCGGACTATTTTTTCGTTCCTAAGGACAAGGACCGGTTCTACTACGAAGGTATAAGCAACGAAGAAGAAGCCGCATTAGTGGCTAAGGAACTGAGCTTGCGGCTTGAGGTCGTTCCCGTGGATACCATGGAAGACGCGCTGGATTTTCTAAGAAACCTGAATCCATCCTAAGAGGAGAATTTATAAATGAAGCTTTATTCCGAAGTGTTGTCGAACGTGCTCAAAATTTTGCTCTGGGCCTTAGTTGCCTTAGTATCCATCAGTCTGTTGTGTACCGTCGTTTTGGCTATCGACGTTAACTTATACGTTGATTACGCTTACTCCCTGGACGGGTTTGTCGGCATATGCGCCTCCGTACTCTACTTCATCGTGCTCGTTATCTACTTGATTTGGATTTATCGCGTTCATGTGGATTTGAGGGATTTGTTTCCGTTCTATTCCCGCACGCCGGGCATGTCGCTCGCTTGCATGATGATCCCTTTCTTCAACTTCTACGGAATTCCATCCACCTATTACCGGATGGGACAATATATGCAAAGATTGCCCGCCACTCTCAAGCAAGGACGGTTCATTAGCGGATTGGCCGCACCGCTCATTATTTTATTCTTCGTCACCAGCGGGCTTACTCGAGTTATCACTAGAATGGAAGACCCTAGCGCAACGCTCTATCTGGTATCCAGCATCTTTGACGTCGCCTTGTATTCCGTATTCCTGTCATTGTGCATTCTGGTGTCTCGGGGATTGAAGAACGCCAGTCTTAGCCGGCAATCGGCCGCAGCGGAGTTAGACGCTCCCGAGCTGAGCGCTCCCGAATCTGAGACGCCTAAATCGGACGCTCCCGATTGGGTTTCGAATAACCTTGCGAAAGGCTCCGAACCTACCGTAAAGGGATAACAAATAAGGGTTGATCCGGTAGACTTTACGCCGTCCGCTGAATCAACCCTTCATTTTTGCGCCGTACAGCTGATGTACGTTACTTTTCCTTACTATTCCGCATAGCGGCGACTACCTTTATCCCCTCTTCGCCGCCATTCGCGTAATGATCGTATTCCGCCGACTCTCTCGCGATAAGAGCAACCTTGCCTTCCGCGTTAAAGTGCAGTCCCCATCCGTATTTCTTTGGCAACATGGAAGCCCTCATGCATGCCATCGATTTAGAGAAAAAGGCGCTGCGAATGTCATCCCGCCGGACGGATAACTCCTCCTCGGGAACTTCCTTGTGCCGCAAATGAGTCTCGAACAGCACATCTTCCTGCGTATAGGCATACGGATGATTAAAGACTAATTCGTATTCGATCCCCGGTTTCGTCTTGCCGTTTTTCTTCTCCGGGGGGACCATGCCTCTCTCTGCCGGACAATCTTTCGAAACCGTAATGAATGTATTGTAGTAATTCCATTCCATCGGTACCGCCTCCTACTTTTTTCGGAATAAGACAATCCGCTTCCTTCATATCCTCAATCGATGCATGCAGCGAAGCGAGATGGGAGGCTTTCAGAATGCCCGCTGATAACGAGTTATTACCCGCCTTCCCGGAACTCTATCGGCATCAGCCCCTGCTATTCATCCCCAATCAAGGACAAGCTGACGCTAACGTCTCTTTCATTGCGGAGAAATTAGGCTATTACGTGGGCATCTCATCTCAAGAAGTCAGTATGACTATCTGCCAACCCAATGAAATCCGGAACGTCCTTCATCTTGCATGGCGATTCGTCGGAGCTGCCGAAGATACGATCGTAGAAGGAATAGACCAAGAAACGGGCTCCTTCCATTACTTCACGGGCCCCCGCTCCGCTTTCCGCTACATGAACCTCCCTTCCTATAGGAAAGTCATTTGTCGAGAAATTTGGCAAGGGATCGATGTCCTTATCCATGAACAGCAACAGTCGCTAAAATACGATTGGATCATTCGTTCGAACGGACGACCCGACGATATTCGACTGGCTTGCAAGGGCTGCAACGATATCAGTTTAAACCGTGACGGCAGCTTGGTCGTCGACACGGATCTGGGCAAGCTCATCGAGCCGAAGCCAACGGCTTACCAGATAAGGAAATCCGAGTCGGTCCCCGTCTCCTGTAGATACGCGCTGCGTTCCTGTCCCCGCGAAAGGACAACGATAGGCTTCGAACTCCCGGAAGGTTACGATAGACGGCTTGAACTCATCATTAAGTAGGATTAGTTCGGCTACTCCGCTTTTCCCTTGCTAGCCTGTTGTGCGATCTCTAGAAGCTCTCTCCAGTTCACGATTCGAGGAAAGTCTAGATGTTGGTTATACGGATTGTCTTTGCAATAGACCGCCATATCCAACTCCGTTAGCGTGTCGAGAACCGCCGGCTTATCGTCGAAATAGTAGTCCAAGCCTAGTTTCCTTATAATATGAATCTTCTCGGAATCGGCCATCCCGCAATAGAATCGGCTCTCCTGAACCGGGAAGCCCGTCCGGACTAGCGCGTCCTTCGTTCTCTCGCAATATTCCGCCGAACGGGCGGTCACGTAATAGACCTCATGCCCTTGCTTTTCGAGCTCTTGCAGAGCTTCTACGGCATCATCGAACGGAGGCGCCGAATAATAAATTTCGTCCCGGTGAAGGTTCCATAGCTGCTTGCCCTCTTCCGCCGACAGCCCGAAAGCTTCGTGAATCGGAATCGTCGTCAACGCGTGAAAAGCTTCCATTCCTACTTGTTTGTTCAGTTTAACGTTATATATTCGAAAAGCGTGTTCACGTAGATTAAGCAGAGTGTCATCGATGTCGAACCCGAATTTCATAGTTGCTCTCCCTTGTTTTTCTTCCACTCCTACATCATACCCTATTAGACGCCTCGGCAGGCATTTTCGTTGAAAACTTGTTGACGCAGATGCTAAAAATTGTTATTATCCATATAAATCCTATATATTTAATCGGAATTTAAAAATGAAGATTACCCATCAGACCGCTGAAGGTATCTAACTCATTTGCGCTTGCGCGCGAAGAGGGAGATGCCTTTTTTGTCGGTCGACCCCAAATCAGGAGGCTGATCCATATGGCAGAGGAAAGACAGCTACAACCGGAAACATTGGCGATTCACGCAGGGCAGCAAATCGATCCGACTACTTACGCGCGCGCGGTACCGATCTATCAAACGACATCCTTCGGCTTCCGCGATACCGATCATGCGGCCAGCCTGTTCGCGCTTCAAGAGCTCGGCAACATCTATACCCGCGTGACTAACCCTACCTCGGACGTGTTCGAGCAACGGATCGCGGCTCTCGAAGGCGGAGTCGGCGCCCTTGCCACCGCTTCGGGACAAGCGGCGATTACCTATTCCATCTTGAACATCGCCCGCAGCGGCGACGAAATCGTATCCGCGACAAGCCTCTATGGCGGAACGTACAACTTATTCCAGCATTCCTTCGCGAAGCTCGGCATTACCGTTCGGTTCGTCGATCCGTCCGATCCGGAAAATTTCCGCAAAGCGATTAACAGCAAGACCAAAGCTCTCTACGCGGAAACGATCGGCAACCCGAAGGGAGACGTTCTCGATATCGAAGCGGTCGCCAACATCGCCCACGAAAACGGAATTCCTCTTATCGTGGATAACACCTTTCCAAGTCCGCTGTTGCTGCGTCCGATCGACTTCGGAGCAGACATCGTCGTTCATTCGGCAACCAAATTCATCGGCGGACATGGGACTACTATAGGCGGCGTAATCGTGGATTCGGGTAAATTCGATTGGGCGGCGAACGACAAGTTCCCTGGCCTGACGACTCCCGATCCTAGCTACCACGGCGTCGTATTTACGGAAGCCGTCGGGCCGCTGGCTTACATTATTAAAGCTCGCGTTCAGCTCCTGCGCGATTTCGGCGCGGCGCTCTCACCGTTCAACTCCTTCTTGCTTCTGCAAGGGTTGGAGACGCTCCACCTGCGCATCGAACGCCACAGCCAGAATACGCTGGCGGTCGCAAGTACTTGGAGAGCCACCAGGCCGTAGAATGGGTCAACTACCCCGGCTTGGAGAGCCATCCGTCTTACTCGCTAGCCAAGAAGTATTTGCCGAAGGGCCAAGGCGCGATTCTCAGCTTCGGCATTAAAGGCGGAGCGGAAGCCGGCAAGAAAGTCATCGGCGCGGTCAAATTATTCTCGCATCTGGCCAACGTCGGCGATTCCAAGTCGCTGATCATCCACCCCGCGAGCACGACGCACCAACAGCTATCCCCCGAAGAGCAGCTATCCACCGGAGTAAGCGAAGGCCTAATCCGCCTCTCTATCGGAACGGAAGCGATCGAGGATATTCTGTACGATCTTGAGCAAGCTATCTCGGCTAGCCAGCAGTAACATACGAAGAAAACCGTCAGGGCTTCCTGACGGTTTTCTTATGTTAACTTCATTGAGCCGCAACTGCCTCATTTGCAGCACCAAGACCAAAAAAGTGCCTTCGTTTCCCTCTAATAAGGAAGTACATCAAAGTTCATCACTTCATGCCGTTCAAGGCGATTCCCCGAATGATCTGCTTCTGGAAGATAAGGAAAACCAAGATCAGCGGAACAATCGAGACGGTAGCTCCCGTCATGATGAGAAGCCAGTTGCTCGAATCCTTGAGCTCGCTGGAGAAGTACACGATGCCCACCGGCAACGTGAATCGCGTCTCCGTCTGCAGCACGATAAGCGGCCAGATGAACTGGTTCCAACTACCGATGAAGGTAAGAATCATTAGCGTAACGATGGCCGGCTTGACTATCGGAATGGCTATCCGCAGCAAAACGCCCCATTCGTTAAGCCCGTCGATTCTAGCCGCGTCGAGCAATTCGGAAGGCAAGGAATCCATGAACTGGCGCATGAGGAAAATGCCGAACGCCGTAATTATTCCCGGGAAAAGTACGCCCCAATACGTATCCGACCATCCTAATTCCGTGGCGATCAGATACCAGGGAATAATGAGCATCTCGGTCGGGACCATTAATGTGCTAATAATGAACAGGAAGATGACCGCTTTGCCGGCAAAAGAAAATTTGGCCAGCACGTATCCGACCGCCGTATCGAAGATCAACACGGTTACCGTCGTAATCAGGGCAATAGCCACAGTATGGCCGATCCAATTCGCGAACGGCGCCTTCTCGAAGATAGCATTGTAATTATCCCAAGTGAACGTCTCCGGGATAATCCGCAAGCTATACAGATCCTTGGGCAGCTTGAACGAAGAGCCGATCATCCATAGAAAAGGAAACAGCACGACGACGGTGCCGAGTCCTAGCAGCAAATAGCGGAGCCCGGCGATTAATAGGGCCGCGACCGGCTTACCGTACGTTCTTCTCTTATAAGCAATAGGCGCGCTCACGCCATCCGCCTCCTTTTCAATATTCGACTTTGCGGTTCAACACTTTGAATTGCAGCAAGGTCAGCGCCAGAATCATGAGGAATAGAATCACGGTAGCCGCGGCCGCGCTCCCCATTTGAAATTTCTGAAAGGCCAGATTGTAGATATTGAGCACGATCGTCGTCGTGGAATTCAGAGGTCCGCCGTTCGTCATGCTCAGCACCTGTCCGAACGATTGCAAATAAGAGATGACCCCGATGACGGCCGAGAAGACGATGACGGGATTCAAGAGCGGTACCGTAACATGCCGGAATCTTCGCCAAGCTCCGGCTCCGTCGATGGCGGCCGCATCGTAATACATTTTCGGGATACCTTCCAACCCCGTAACGAATATCAACATTTGAAAGCCGATGTTCTGCCAGATAATCGTTAGCGTAATGAGATAGATGGCTTGGCGCGGCGACAGCAGGAATAGCTGCGGCTCTAAACCCAGATTCAGCAACGTTTCGTTTAACCATCCGTTGCGCATCAGAATCCAGCGGAACACCCAACTGACGGCAACCGCGCTAGTCACGTATGGAATGAAGTATACGGTTCGGAACAGTCCGCGCAGCCGTTGCACATTATTCAGCAAGAGCGCTATGGCAAGCCCGACGGCGATCTGTCCGGGAACGCCGACCGCGACGAAAACGAAAGTATTTACGATCGATTTGCGAAAAACTTCGTCCTTGAACAACCCGCCGAAATTCGCGAAGCCGACAAACGGTTTCTCCGAAGACAACAAATCCCACTCCCGCACGCTCACATTGAAGGAATAGAGAATGGGCAGCAGCCGCGTGGCCAGAAAATAAATCAAAGGGATCGCGAGGGTTAAATAAATGAACAGATAGCGTTGCACCCTGTAGGATAGCCTTATGCTTAGCAGCTCGCGGCTTTTGCGCGCGGTTAGTCGGATGGCGTATGCGATCATACGGGTAATCGCCTCCGTTTCGTTAAGAGTCGGGCGACGACTCCCGCCGAGCGCCCGCCCGCCTATCGCTTATTTTTTGTCCTGTTTGGCCCAGTAGTCGTCGTACAGCTTCTGGGTTTTGGCTACCAAATCCTTGAAAGCCGTCTCGACCGGCACGTTATTCAGCAATACTTCGTTCGTCGCGTCGACGAACAACGTCTTCTCCTGCGTCTCGTCGATGAAGAAATGCGCCCGGCTATCGTCCAATTGCTTAATGAACGGTCCCAGCTTCTCGTCGTTCAAATATTTATCCTGGGTAGCGATGGCCTTCTGCGCGGGCAGCTCGCCCACACGATCCACCCATTTCTCTTGTACCTCTTTACTGGTCAGAAATTTGAGGAATTCCTTGGCCGCTTCCAGCTTGGCGCCCTCGACGTTCTTCGGAATCGCGTTCGCCCAGAACGAGGACGGAGCGGATTTCCCTTTGTAGGACGGAAGAGGAGCGATCCCGTAGTTCAGATCCGGAACGTCCTTCTTGAGCGAACCGATCCGGAAGGAGCCGTCCACGTTGATGGCCGCGTGCCCGGTCTTAAACGCATTGCTATCGTCATTGTAGAAACCGTTGATTCCCACCTTGTGCTTAATCGCGAAATCGAGCAAATATTGGAACGCCTCTAAGCCGGCAGGCGATTGATCCCACAATACTTTGCGACGGTCGTCGCTAAGGTCCTGGCCGCCCGCTTGCGGCAACAAGCCGTCGCGATACCAGTGATGAAGTTGCGCGCCCGGCTCCCATGCGAACCCCTCGATGACGAATTGATCCTTGGAATCCTTCTCCGTCAGCTTCTTCGAAGCTTCCGCTAGCTGCTCCCAAGTGGCAGGAGGCTCCGTAATTTGGGCTTTGGCGAATAGATCCTTGTTGTAGAAAAGGGCCAGCGTGCGTACGGCCGTCGGTATCGCATAATAAGAACCGTCAATCTTGGCCGCGCTCACCAGAGGATAGAAGTTGCTCTCGATGTCCGCCGTCGGGAACGCATCTTCGGGCAACGGCTGCAAATACCCCGAGGATACGTATTGCGGCAACCAGCCGTAGTACAGGTTGATAACGTCCGGACCTTTACCGGCAGGGACGAGCGTCGCGACCTTCTGGCTATACTGGTCGTAAGGGAAGTTCGTCTGCTTGACCGTGATGTTCGGATGCAGCGTCTGGAACTCCTTGATTAATTCGTTGACCAAATCCACCTTGGCCGGAAACTCGTATTGCCAGTACTCGATCGTGACTTTCTCTTCGCTGGCGGAAGGCGAGGCAGCGGACTTCTCGGACGGCTGAGCCGAGCCCGATTCCGTTGCCGGAGAAGCCGCGGCATTGTTCGAGTCGTTATTGCCATTGCCTCCGCAAGCCGTCAATACGAGAAGGAATGCCAATAGAATCAGGGATAACTTATTAGCCTTAGCGTGCAGGTACAGTTTGCTCATGTTCTTTTCTCTCCTCTTTGTCTAATGCCGGAATAGGTTGAACCTTTAACAGCTTTCTCGCGTTGTTGCCGAATATCGCCTCGATGTCCGCTTCCGGGAAACGCAGATCTCGGACGACCCGAACCTGGTCCTGAAGATAGCGGTAGTTGTACCCTCTTGGGAAACCAAGCGAATCCGTTCCGAAAATAATGCGTTCCGGACCGATCAGCTCATACGTTCTGCGAAACAGAATTTCCAGATTTAGCTCGTACGGCATCCATCTCACCCATTGATTCGAGCCCGAGGTATCCACGTACACGTTCGGACAGCTCCAACTCAAGTGAAGCAATTCTTGGAAGTATCCCGACCCGAAATGCGGGATGATGAACGGAATATCCGTGAACTCGCGGGCTACGTTAAAGATCGACAGCGGGCTAATATTTCGGTGCTGCACGATGCCCCCCGCATGCCCTAGCAAGCCGAAATGGATGAGAACGGGAAGCTTGCGCTCCGCCAAGAACCGCCATACCGGCCGGAAAGAAGGATCGTCGAACGACTCTTGCGTCAACGGTCCGAACTGCTTATACCCTCTCAGCCCCAGCTCATCTACCGCGCGTACCAATTCGGTCAAAGCATCCGGCCTTTCGATCGGGTGGGATGCGAATCCGGTGAATCGGTCCGGCGCTCTGGCGATCTGAGCAGCCAGCTCGTCGTTGGTCGGCCCGGTCAGAAAATTAAGCCCTCCGATGCCGTATTTGTCCAATTGATCCAACCAACGGTCGGCAAGCGGCCTTGCGGCCTCCGCGGGATCGGAGGACTCGGCAGTGAAATCCCAGGTCAGCCGCATCCGCTCGGCTCGTTCCTTGCTATATTCCGTTATCCTATCGTCGGGCTCATAGATAGCCGGATAGGGGTAAGGCAAATGACCATGTATGTCGAATACTTTGAATCCCGCTCTGAACATCATTCATTCCTCCTGCCTTAGGCCGATGTGCATCCTTTTCCCTCTCAACTATCCGTCGACCGAATCCAATCGCCTAGTATGTCGTCCAGTACCGTGTTCGCGCGAATAAGGCGTTCCTTCTTTTGACTCAGCCACGCTTGTTCGGTGGCCGATCTCTCCGTTTGAACGGCCAACGCGCGTTTGACTTCTTGCGGACTCGGTCCGCCAAGAAGCTTGCGCACGGCGACGAAGTATACGGGATCGAGCGCTTCCGCGAGCTCTTCGCCGGATAGACCGATCGAACGCCCGATCGTACTCCTCGCCGCTTCTTTCAGTCGCTCAAGGGTGAGGTCTCGAACGGTTAAGCCCTCTTCTTCGCCGATCTTCCGAACCAGCCGCGCGACCACCTTGTGGGCGGAGCGGAACGTTAGCCCTTCCTTGCGCACGAGCGTGTCCGCCAGCTCGGTGACCGTGGCGAAGCTCCTTTCGGCCCTTGCCCGAAGCTCGTCTTTGTTCACTTCCAAGCTAGCGAAGATTCGTGCCAACAATCGGTATACCGACTCTAACGTTCGCAGGCTCTTCCATGCGTAGGGCTGAAGATCGTCTTCCGTATCGACGATGTCGCCGAAGGGCGTGTTATGGATCATGGCTAGCACCGTCCCCGCGTCCCCTGCACAGCTAGACAACAACGAACGGATATGCTCGATGGAAACGGGATTACGCTTCTGCGGCATAATCGAGCTAATCTGCACGTAAGGAGCGGCTACCCGGATCGCCGCGAATTCTTGCGAGCTCCATAACAGCAACTCTTGCGCGAATCTGCCCATGTTAACTGCGGCTAGCGATACTGCCGTCGCTATCTCCCCTACGTAATCGGCGCCGCTTACCGCGTCATAGGCATTCTCGATCAATCCGTCGAACGCTAGCAGTTCGGCTACCCTCGCTCTATCAATGGAGAAGCCCGAAGTCGTCAAGGCCGCTGCTCCCATGCTGCTGCGGTTACAGTTCGCATAGGCCGACTTCAGCCTTCTGATATCCCGGGTAAGCGAATCCGACACGGCGGCGATATAGTGCGCCATCGTCGTCGGTTGGGCTTGCTGCGTATGCGTATAACCGAGCATCAGCGTCTCAACGTGCTCTCCGGCAAATTCGATCAGTCGTTGCCGTAGATCGAACGCGGACTCGAGCGCACCCAGCAGCTTGCCGCGCAATACGATTCGATAGATGGCGATTCCCATGTCGTTGCGGCTTCTAGCCAAATGCAAGTTGCCTGCCGGCTCGCCCGCCGACTCCAGCAAATCATGCTCTACCTCGAAGAACAGGTCCTCGAATTGTCCCGTGTAACGACGGGAGCGCAGCTTCTCGCAATCTAACCCCAGCAAAGCTTGGGCGATCGTCCGCGCCTGCTGCCCGCTAATAAGCCTCTGCTCCGACAGCATAATAAGATGAGCCTTGTTGACGGCAATCATCGGCTCGAGAAGTTCCTCTTGCGCCTGCCTGTAGGCCGGTTCGAGCACCACATCCGCATAGGCTTTGCCCGGGAAAACCCCGCCTTCTTCCGATTGCCGTTCCCTTGAAGCCTTAATGCACCATCACCCTCCCCGAGAAAACGAAAGAGACCAAACGTATAGCCTGTTTGGTCTCCAGTGTACTGGTCGATACTTTTCTAAACCTATTGGTTTAGTCGGTTTATTGGCAATAAATAACTGCCAGCTTTATGATTTCTCATTTTATGCTCGCCATAACGTTCTGTCAACAAAGAATTTTACCGACTTTTCTGAAAATAATAAAGCCAGGCTCTTCCACGCGAAGAACCCGGCCTGCATGGATAAGGGCTAAGAACCGCCGAATAGTCAGTCCCGTCTATACTTCGCCCCAGTAAATTTCCGTCTCGTAATCGAAGTTTACCGTCCCGTTCACCTCATTCCGGTCGAACAACTCCCGTAATGCCGCGATCATCGGCTCGTAATTAGGGTGTCCCTCTTGCGGACTGTAAGACGATGAAAATAATCGCCCGCTCAACCCTTCAAAATCGAACACCTGCCGGATAGAGAAGCGAGCTTCCTTAAGAGCGCCGGGCTTGAAAAAAGAGAGCAACATGTCGCGCGAGATATTCCGATGGTTTACTTTGCCGTAATCCGTGCCCAGAGAATGCAATAACTCCTCATATCCTTCGAGAAAAGGCGTGCCGCTCGTCAACCGCGTATTCCACACCAGAATCGCTTTTCCGCCGGGTTTGAGCACCCTTCCGAACTCCTTCTTCGCCGCTGCTTGATCGAACCAGTGAAAAGCCTGAGCGCAAACGATATAATCGTACGAGCGATCCGGCAATCCCGTTTCCTCCGCGGAACCCGGTACCGCACGAAAACGGGGATCGTCCTTCGAGGCGGCCATCGCCGCTTCCCGCATCGCTTCGTTCGGCTCGACCGCCGTTACGGACGTTCCTCTCTCCAGCAGCAGCCGGGAAAATATGCCCGTTCCCGCTCCAATGTCCAGCACCTCGGAATCCGTATTCAAACCAACGACCCCATACAAATAATCGATCGCTTCCGAAGGATAGCTGGGCCGATATTTCCGGTAAGTATCCACTCTGCTAGAGAACCGTTCTTTGTTGTTCATCGCGCTTCACGCTCCCGTTCCGGAAATACGATTTGGTTTCACGCAGCAAAACCAAATTTCATTTATTACGATCCATTATAGTTCATTTTCGAATGCGCGAGTACACTAAAAACGAATTATTGGCTAGAGATCGCCCGTTTAAGCTGCCCCATATACTCCGTCGGCGTAAACGACGGATCAGTAACAAGGAGCTGAGCATTTTCCCACGCTAACAGTTGCGTTCGTGTATTAAACCTTGCCTCGAACCACAACGCACCATTTTTGACGCGGTCCAATTTCCCCTGAACCATACGGGTAAGCGGCGGAACCTCTTCCGGTACTTCCTCGACCTTAAAACCCGTTATCATCCCTAGCTCGCCCATGGCGCGATCTCCGTAACGCTCGAACACGAACTTCATCCACCGGCCTACCTCTTCGTTGTAGGCTTCTTGGGAAAACGAGGTCGTTAAGCCCGCATTAACCGGATAATCATCAAGGGAACCCACTCCTCCTTTGACGAGGGGGATGCTAAAAAACCCTGTATTATCGGGACCGATCGGATTTAGCGACGGATCATTAAAGTCTCGAATCGACCAGCTTCCCGAGTAGAACATCGCCGCCTTCCCTTGTACGAATAAATCGAAAGAATCTCCTATATCGACGGCATTTACGTCCGGTCCAAAGTAACCGTTAAGCCCCATCTTCTGAACGGCGTCCGCCGCTTCTATGAACCCCGGGTCCGTAATATCAAGCTCCCCGCGATCTACGCGCTCCATCGCGTCCGCTCCGAGCTTGCGAATGACGTAGCCGTTGATCAATCGGGTAATCGGCCATTTGGCTTTTCCCGAGACGGCAAAAGGTTGAAGCCCCGCCTGCTTGATCGCTTCGGCCGCAGCGGTCATTTCGTCCCACGTCTTCGGTTCCGTTAGATTCAGCCGAGAGAAAATTTCCTTGTTATACCAGAAGCCTTCGATGTTCATTTCCAAAGGCAGGGCGTACAATCCCGTATTGTCTACGTATTTCTTTAGCAATTCGACTGCCGCCGGATTCAGCTTGTCGTAGATGCCCAATTGCTGAAACGTCCGTTCCAAGTCGAGCGCCGCGCCGCTTTGAATGATATCGAGCAGCGGTTTGCCGGATTGGTAACCGAACAGGGCCGGGAGGTCGTTGCTGGCGGCCAGCAATTGAATTTTCTCGGAAAGATCGCTGTCCCGAACGCTTTCGAATCGATAATTCACATGAGGATGTTGCCGTTGGTATTCGCTAGCCAGCTCGCCGATGATTTTGGAGCTTCCCTGATCCTCATTGCTGGCAGTCAGGTAGAGGATCGTAATCGGGTTGGCGATTTCAGATTGACCGCTTCCGCTCGGATTACCGCATGACGCCAGAAGCAGCACGCTACCTGCAAATCCGATTGTCCTAAACATCGCTAATTTCTTCCTCACGTTCACCACATGCCTTAGATGTTTTCTGATTGATTTTCTATTGAATATCAGTATAACCCTTTGTTTCGGGCTCAATAAAGAAGACTCCCCGAGGGAGTCTCCGATACATTACGTTTGCAGAAAATATTTTCGAATAAAATAAGTCGGCGTGCAGCTCCACGCATGGCAATAGCTATTGATCAGGTTGCTGCCGTAAGGCGAATTCTTCTTGTCCTCCGGATTGTAGACTTCCCAGAACGTATCGGCTCCGTCGCTAGCCATTTGTCCCCAATAAGCTTTCATTTGTTCCAGAGCTTTGTCCTTCCTTCCGGACGAAATAAGAGCTTCGATGAGATGATGATACATGTATGGCGTCATCGGCCGGACTTCGAGATTATCATCGAAGAGACGATCCATCAATGCCCCGTTCGCTTGCGTATCCATCACCTCGGCTAGCGCCATCCATACTTGAGACGCCCAGGAAACCTGGCGTTCCGTCCCGCTGACGAAGTATCCTTGCCGTTGATCCCAGAGATGCGCCAGCGCCGCGTCGGATACGCGTTCGATGTGATCACGGATAGCGACCGTTTCCGTTTCCAGTTCCAATTCTACCGCCAGTGCCAGCCCCCGCTTCAAGCAATAGATCAATATGGCTTGCGCGGAAGCCTGTTTGTTTAACTTCTCGTGCCAATCCGTAAAACAGTACCACGAAGGATCATCCTTCACGATTCCGCGTTCATCCAGCCGCCGGAGGGATATTTCGATTTGTTCCAGCGCCACGGGCCAAAGCCTGACCAGAGTCTCCCGATCTTCCGAGACGGAATAATAATCGTAAAGCGTCGATACGAAAAACAGCGAGTAATCGTACAGATAGATGTCATCGCCGGCCGGCTCCGGTTTCTCGTATACGCAGGCGCCGACTTGTCCTCCCTCCAGACGCAACCCGGCGAACAGATACAAGCACCTTCTGACGAGTTCATGATTGTTGAACGTATAGTAGTTGGCAAGCGCTTGAAGACGCAGATCCCCGATCCACAACCGCCGATCCCGCTTAGGGCCGTCTTCGAATACCGTCTGCATGCAATCTTGCAGCGTTTTCACCGCGATGCGATCCATTTCCCGCAGTTGTTCCGGCACGTGGTCAGGCAAAGCAGGAACCTGCGAGACGTCCGCGGACGTCTCCGTCGTCACGTAAATATCCGGGAACTCGACTTTGAATTTCCTGGCGGGAGAGATAACCTCGATCTTCAAATATCGAAACGTATATCTTCGCGGTAGAGTATATGTCCCGGGCAGCACGTCGAAGTTGACGATTTCGTCTTGCAGCCACGAGCGGTCCAGCCACCCCTCGTAATCGTCGAAGCTTTCGGCGATCTCGCAAGGCATTTCCCCGAAAATGAATTTCAGCCGAACGGGCGAGTCCGCCCTCGCATCAACCGATTGCAGCGACAAGGTCAACCTGCCCACATGGTGGTCTCCGAAATCAAGGATCATGCTGTCGCCTTTACTGAACGCCTCTGTCCGCAGAGACTCGATAGACCCTGACTCCTGCACCGCCCATCCTTGAAAGGCTTCGGTATCGGCTTTCATCTCGACCAACCGGGTCGGATATACCTTTTTCTCGATCAATTCGGGCTTAAGGCTCTCCGCCATCTCGACAAAACTTAAACTCATCCTCCGTGCCTCCTCTTCCTATCTAGCTTCTTCCCGAAGGCGCCATTATCCCTTAACCGAACCGACCGTCAATCCGCCCACGAAATATTTCTGCAGGGCAAGGAATGCCAGCAGGAGCGGAAGCGCGCACAGGATACACGCCGCGAATAGCACATTCCATTGCGCGGGATTCTGCTGATCGCCCAAAAATCCGAGCATGGCTACCGGAAGAGGAGCGTCGAGCGCCTTAGTGATAAACACCATGTTGAAGAAATAATCATTCCAAATCCAGACCCCTTGGGTAATCACGACGGATACCGTAACCGGGAGAATAAGCGGGAAAACGATCTGCCAGAATCGACGGAACAATCCGGCTCCGTCAATGTGCGCGGCTTCTTCGATCTCTTCCGGAACGCTGCTGCGGATAAATCCGGTATACAGAAAAGTGGAGAACGGAAGGCTGCACGTGATGAACATTAGGATCGGAGTATATTGGTTCATCGGAATCCCGAATCCCTTGATCATCTGGATGACCGGAATCAGCACCATCTGCCCCGGAACGACGAGACCCGACAGGAAGAAAATATACAGAAACCGGCTGGCTCGGCTTCTGATTCGCGCCATTGGATACGCGGCCATAGCGGCCATGAGAACGACGAAAATGACCGATACGACGGTTAATACAGCGCTATTCCACAACGCCGTAGGAAAGTGCATGCGAGAAAACGCGGATCTGAAGCTCTCAAGCGTAAACTCGTTGAACCAATTCAAAGGGTCGGTCATGTTCTTAGGCGACCGCAACGAACTGGAAAGGATAATCAAGAGCGGCACAAGGTTAACGAACACCAGGGCAATGATCGCGACATGCGTAAGCGACCTCTTCGTAAGCGAGCCGGGATTCATGCCGAAACCTCCCGTCTGTTTAAGGTGAATACGAATACAGCCGTGATCGCGATAATGAGCGCGAACGAGATGATTCCGAGCGCGGACGCTTTGCCGAACTGTTGATCGGTAAAGGCCATTTTGTAGATCGCGAAAATCAATGTATTCGTCGACGTGCCCGGACCGCCGTTGGTCATGATGAACGGGTAGTCAAAGGCCTTCAGTCCGTTGATGACGCTGAGCGTGACGTTAATCGTGATGGAAGTGGCAAGCATCGGAATTTTGATGAACCGTACCAGTTTCCACCGGCCTGCTCCGTCGATTTTCCCCGCTTCGATCAAATCATGAGGAACGGTCTGTAAACCGGCCAAGAAGATGATCGTACTCGTTCCGATATTCTTCCAAATATCGACCGCGATAATCGAATAGAGAGCTTTGGAGTAGCTGCCCAAGAAATTGGTGTCGATTCCGGAGATGCCGATTTTATTCAAGAAAGAGGCAATCAGTCCTTCGTCCGGCATATAAACGTAGCTCCAGATGAACCCGACTACGATCGCGCTAAACAGCGTCGGGATATAGAAAGCCGAACGATATAGACCCTTGGCTCTAATATTCGCATTCAGAAGGAAAGCAAGCGCCAATGCAATAACATTGCCGAGCACTACGGTAATAAAGGTGTAAATCAGAGTATTCTTGATGGAAAGCCCCAAAATTTCCGAGTCGAACAAAGTTTTGAAATTGTCGAAACCCACGTAGCTAAATTTCTGAACATAGCCGTTATAGTCCGTCACGCTGTACTGAAAAAGCTTAAGGATCGGAAGGATCCAGAACATGCAGTAAAATAAAAGAGCCGGCAGCACAAAGAAATACATCGTTTTTTTCATGACGGCACTGTTCATGATGCTTCTTTCCTTTCCAGAAAAAAATTACATCAAGGGGGATTACAGAATCCCCCTTGATGACCCTCGACTATTAACCTTTGTTAAGCTCTTGGTATTTGTCTTGCATCGCTTTTGTAACGTCCTCGGCCGTCGTTTTCTTGCCGCCGATGATCTCGGCGAATTTCGATTGCATCACGTCGCTAACGCCCGCAGGCCACATTTGATTGGAGAAATAAAACGCGTTGCCCGTGTTCTGGATGTCGCTCAACACGTCTTTGAAAATTTCGTTCTTCAATTCAACGCCGTTGAAGACGCTGATAGACGGGTTGGAGTCCACCCATGCTTGGAACAGCGGAGATTGACCGTCATACAGGTATTCGAAAATTTGTTTGCCCAAGTCAAGATGCTTGGACTTCGCGTTCAATGCGTATCCCGCCGCGGTCGATGCGGAAGCATACAACGGTTCGCCCGCTTTGTTGCCCGGCAAAGAGAAGAATCCGCGTTCGAAGTCGACTGCGCCTTTGGCCGCAAGACCTGGCAGATCCCAAGTACCGGTGAAGATCATGGCCGCTTTGCCGTCGACGAACTGCTGGACGGCTTGAGCGCTTGCCATGCCCAGAGATCCTTTAGCAACGTAACCTTTGTCGTACAGCTCCTTGTACTGGTTTACGGTTTCGACCCATTT
Source organism: Cohnella cholangitidis (assembly GCF_014107495.1). Taxonomy (GTDB): domain Bacteria; phylum Bacillota; class Bacilli; order Paenibacillales; family Paenibacillaceae; genus Cohnella; species Cohnella cholangitidis. The sequence goes on along the minus strand of NZ_CP041969.1, from coordinate 3,356,423 downwards.
CGCATCGGTCAGAGCCGTCTCGCCGGTTTGCAGCTTGTTGTCGAATTCAGGGTCCGTTGGATAGACGGTGTTAGCCGCTAGCTGGTACATGCCGAACTGTACGACCCACGGATCTTTATCGCCCATAACGATCGGCGTAACCCCTGCCGCTTTCAGCTTCTCGGCATCCGCCAGGAAGCTCGGCCAGTCCTTAGGAAGCTCGGCGATGCCCGCTTGCGCGAACAACTCCTTGTTATAGTACGTTCCGAGAATGTCCATTCCTTTTGCTACGGCATAAGGCTTGCCTTCGAAGCTCATGTCGCTTGCCGCCGCCTTGCTGATATTGTTCCAGAAACTCATTCCGGACAAATCTGCCGCATACCCGGCTTTGGCCACTTCGATAGCTCCCATGTTGGCGAGTTTCGGGAAGACTAGGAAGATATCCGGACCTTCGCCGGCCGCCAGCTTAGCTTTGACCGAGGTGTAATATTGCTCGTCGGGAAGCTTCTGAACTTCCAGCGTTACGTTAGGAAATTTCTCTTTCACAAGCTTCGGCAACGTATCGAGTTCGAAATCCGCGCCTTCTGCCGCTTTAGCGCCCGATACGAGCATTGTCAACGTTACCGGATCGGAGTTAGCCGCGCTTTCGGACGGGTTTGCCGATGCGCCGGCTGACGGGCTAGCCGATGCGTCGGAATTGGAATTAGAGCTGCCGCAAGCGCTCAATGCAACCGCGAACAGCGAAGCCAAAGCAACGCCTGCGATTTTCGATTTCCAGGTCTTCATTTTTACTCCCCCTATTTAGGAATGCAGTTTGTCTTCTCGCTTACAAGATCAATTGTAATTCGTTACCCGACCCTTCATAAGCGCTGCATTTTTTGTATCCGCTCCGCATTTTTTGGGATAGAAAAAGGACCCGTAGGGTCCTTGAATAGTCATGGTATCCGCCATAGCCTTCAGCGCCGATCCTTATCGATCTCCTGCTGCAATTCCATCAGATATTGGCCCGGCGTATAATTGCGGTTGGTAACGAGCAGCTGGACGTTGTCCCATGCCAGCAGTTGCGCTCTCGTGCTGAATCGGGCCTCGAACCATAGAGCGCCCTTCTTGACGTGATTGATCTTGTCTTGAACCATCTTCGTCAATGGGGAAACGTCTGCCGGCAGCGTATGCACATTAAATCCGGTAACCATGCCGAGCTCTCCCATGGCACGATCCCCGTATCGTTCGAACACGTATTTCATCCACTTGCCCACTTCTTCATTGTACGCCGACTTGGAAAACGAGGTGGTCAAACCCGCATTTACCGGATACTCGTCAAGCGTTCCCGAGCCGCCCTGAACCAACGGAATGCTGAAAAAACCGATTTGGTCGACGCCGATCTTATTGCGAACGGAATCGTTAAAATCCCGAAGCTGCCAGCTGCCCGTATATAACATTGCGGCCTTGCCCTGCAAAAACAGATCGACGGACGTTCCTAGATCGATCGTGTTCACCAAGGGCCCGAAATAACCGCTGAGGCCCATATTTTGCACGGTCTGGGCGGCCTCCAGAAAACCGGGACCGGTCAATTTCAACTCGTCTTTGTCCACGCGTTCCATCGCGTCGGCACCGTACATGCGAATGGCATACGCGTTAATCAACCTAGTGATGGGCCACTTCTCCTTGCCCGCGACGGAAAAAGGCTGGACCCCCTCCTGCTGTAGCATATGGGCGATCTGCAGCATTTCATCCCATGTTGTCGGCTCCTCCAAACGATACTTGGAGAATATCTCTTTGTTGTACCAGAACCCCTCGATATTCATTTCGAGCGGAAGCGCATACAATCCCGATTCATTCACATAAGCCTTCAGCAGGTCGACCGCGGCAGGATTTAAATTATCGATCATCCCGAGTTCGTTGAAGGTTTCCTCCAAATCTAGCGCGGAGTCGCTTCGAATAATATCGAGCAGCGGTTTTCCCGATTGGTAATTGAATAATTCCGGCAGATCGTTGCTGGCGGCCAGCAATTGCACTCTCTGCGTGAGGTCGCCTTCCGCTATGTTCTCGAGCTTGAACTGCACATGGGGGTGCTCGCTTTGATATTCCTTGGCGAGTTCGCCGATGATCCTGGAGCTTCCTTCGTTCTCCTTGATCGAGGTCAGATACAGGATAGTCGTGATCTCGTCCTCCGGCCGGCTCGGCTCTTCCTTCGAAGAAGCGCCGCATGAAGAAAGTATCGAGAGAGCCAGGCAAGCAAGCGCCCAACCGCGGACCAACACCCTTATCTTAGCGCTCATGACCCTCCCCCATTCGAACGGTATTGTCCCGGAGTCATGCCGGTCTGCTTCTTGAATACTTCGGAAAAGTGGCGCGCGTGGTAGTATCCGACTTTCTCGCTGATCTCATGGATAGGCAATCCTTCGTTCAAGAGCTCCTTGGCCTTCTCCATGCGGACCTTCGTCAAATACTTGATGTAGGATATGCCCATTTGCTCCTTGAACAACAGACTGAAATAGGTGGCGTTCATCTCCACATGGTCCGCGACTTCCTGTTGGGTTAAATCGCGCCCGAAGTGATCGCTAATATACCGGATTGCCTTTTCCACGGCCGAATGCTTGGACCGCTGACGCACTCCGATAATCCAATCCATGATCGTCTCCATTTCATGGCGAAGCCATGCCGCCATTTCATCCTGCGTCTGCATGTTACGCAGCTCAAGTTGCGGCAAATAACCGGCCGGTTTGATTTCCCCCGGATTACCGCCCGTCTCTTTTGCGACTTCCCAACCGTGGAACACCATTTTCAGCAATTCGATTTCGGCAACCTCGGGATCCAGTCTCTCGTTTCTAAACTCCTCGAGATAACCGTCCAGCTTCTTCATCAGACCTTCCTTATCCCCGACCCTCATGTCGAAGAGGACTTCTTCTTCCCTTTCGGAGAGATTGGGATTCACCGCGTGACTATCCCCGAGATCCTCGAAACGAATCCAGCCTTTCCCCTCCAAATATTTGCCGTATCGAAGCGCTCTTAACGCCTCCTTGTAGCTCTTGGGAGCGTCGGCCAAAGAAGAGTACGTACGCCCGGATCCGATTGCGGACTCGGACCAAGTTACCGAATCCTCCGTCCACTCTTGCGAAGTCGAATCGAAATGGAAAACGACGACGAGATTTTCGGAGCCGTTACGGATGGAAACCGTCCTATATGCCGTAGAAGCTCCGTTATCCAGATCGAACTCTCTATTTGAACAGGCCAGTACCGTAATCCCGGTCAACCGATAGGCATCCGGACCGAATTGTTCCGCCCAAGCCGCTTCTGCATCGGAACCTTGCAATAATAGATCAAGGGTCGTCTTCTCGAGAAGGCCCTGTTGCCATTTCTGCTTCAACGAAGATAGTTCATTTAATTCGGTGATCTTGTTAACCGCTTTTTGAATCCCTTCCCTGATCTTAGTAATCGTGACCGGCTTCTCAAGGTAATCGACGACGCCCAATTTGATTGCCCGTTTTACGTATTCGAATTCGTTATAGCCGCTGAACACGATGCACATCGTATCCGGACATTCCATGCGAATGATTTCGATCAGTTGAAGCCCGTCCATCCCGGGCATTCGAATATCCGTCATAACGATATCCGGTTTAAGCCGCCGAAATACTTCCAACGCGGAGAGTCCGTCCGCGGCCGTTCCGACTAGTTCCACTCCGTATTCCGACCAATCGATCAGCTTCTGCAGCCCTTTGAGCACTATGAACTCGTCGTCGAACACAACCGCCTTGAGCATTGTTCATTCCTCCCTTCTCTCGTTGTACGGAAACCGAAGTTCGATCATCGTTCCCGCGCCCGGCGAACTTTGAACCTTAAACGAGCTATTCGGACCATAATATAAGCGCAACCGTTCACGGACGTTCTGCATGCCGTATCCTTGCTCCGTTCGGGACAAATCCGCCATCCCCACCCCGTCGTCCGACACGGTGAACACAAGGAACTCGCCGTCTTTGCGACCGGTCAACGTAATCGTTCCGGGCCCCACCTTAGGCTCGAGACCATGATAGATGGCATTCTCGACAAGCGGCTGCAGCAGAAGCTTCATCATCTCGAATTGCATAATGTCTTCATCTACTTCTTCGACATATACAAACCGATTGTCGTATCGTAAATTTTGAATAATCATATAGTGTTCGATATGCTTCAGTTCCTTGAAGACCGGGATCGTTTCCCTTCCCTTGTTAAGGCTGAGCTTGAAGCTCTCGGAAAGCGATAACGCCATCTGGGCGATGTCCGTTTTGTCCTCGAGCATAGACATCCAATAGATAGAGTCCAACGTATTGTATAGAAAGTGAGGTTTTATTTGGGCTTGAAGCGATCTAAGCTCCGCCTCTCGCTCCTTCAACTGCGATTGAAGAAGCCGTTCGCTCAACTGCTTGTTCTCCAAGGTCATTCTTTGAAAAGTCTGGCCGATCGCCCCGACTTCATCCGCGGTGAAGGATTCGTTCGGCTCGCTTGCCGGATTGCCTTTAGCCCAATCCACGATCATTTTCTTCAGTTGCAGCAGGGGACGCGTAATGGTTCCCGATACGAAATAGGACACGAGCAGAGCGATTCCCGCGATCAGTGCCGCGATCAGCATCGTGATGGTGCCGATACGGTCAGATTGTTTCAAGAGCGCTTTGGTCTCCACGAAATGCACGAACATCCAGCCGCTCGTCGAATTGCGGTATTGGCTGTAGAGGTAGCCGGCTTGCTCGAAACGAGACAACGTGTCCTCTAGGCTCGACCCCACCCCGACGCTCTTGGTCAGCTCCGGACGATGATCATATACGACCACGGGCTCTTGCCCATCAGGATCCAATACCAGAAACCCGCTTTGATCGGTTTCGTTGACCGCCTGCCGAAATATCGTCTTCCGAATATTGATGACCAGCAACCCGATCATCTCTCCGCTTAGGCGGTTCGGATCCCTTAACAATTTGACGCTGGAAAAGGAGTTGCTCGATGTCGATTCCTCCAGTACGTTATAGCCGAAAAATACTTCTTTGCCTTTGGCGGACAAGCTCTGGGTATACCAATCGGTACCCGCGATCTGTCCGCGGGTAACATCGGTTCCGTACTTGCCGGCCTGCTCCGATCGCCCGTAACACACCGATTTGAAATTACGGTCGAACAGGCATATGGAATCGATATTCTGCGTATCGAACAAATTGGATACGACGATATTTTGCAGGCGGTTCGCCGTTCTTACATCCAGCACCTCTTGGTTACTGCCCTTGGCCTCTCCGCTCTGATAGAGCTCCTGCCTCAATGGCTCGTTGGACAAAATGATCCGGTTCATATTAATGATATTCCGGAGAAGAAGATCCGCCATTTCGCTCGATGTTTTTAAGTGGCCCTGATTCGTTTGGATATGGTTTTGGACGAGCGTTTCCTTGGCTATATTAAAGGAGACGTAACCCAGTACGAACAAGGGCGGAAGCGACACCAGAATCATGGCTGCGAGGAATCGGCTCCGTATTCGCGGCAAACGCATGTAATTAATCATTTCACGCCAATGGTTCACGATCATTCGCCCTTTTAATTCATTTCATTCATTCGGTCTTGAAGCAGAAAATAAAATTCCCTAAACCGCCAAGTCGTTTGTTAGGCAGATCAGGGAATCGTAGCACCAGATACTCCGGATATCAATCCCTATTTTAGACCAAAAGACAAGCATTCATAAGCGCCGCATTTTTTGGAAGACATCCGAATTTTTCAGGTCGGACCTCTTAGCGTTCCTACGCGACAAAACAAGGGACTGCATCAGCCCCTTGTTTTGGTTTGGTCTTTTATTTGATTTTGATGCTATCTATGCGAATATTGCCTTCTTGGAAAACCAAGAACAGATTCTGGCTGCCCTTATTCGCCGACTTAATCGGAACGGTAACTTCCTTGAAGCCGAGCTCTTGAACGGTTTGCCCGCCCCCGATTCCATAAGATACGGGAGCAGTGGAGCCGAAGCTCGCCGTGCCAAGCAGCGTACCCGACGGGGACCCTGCGCGCACCTCGATCTTCCCGGTCGGATTAGTTGTCGCCACGCGCATCGTAACGGATTTGGCACCGGTTAGATTCGCTTTCGGAATGCCTACGAAATCGCCCTTGGCCGTTGAAGTAACGGCATAGTATTGTCCCTTATATTTAGCCGTTCTGGCTTTGGAAACCTCGGAGCCGATAACGCCCTTGCTTGCGAAGGCGTGCTCCCACACGTTCGCTTCTTGATTCCGCTTAAGCTCGGAGATGGAATCGCCTTTAACCTCGACGGTTCGGCTAAGCAGAATATGACTTGAGGAACGGCCTACCATCACGTCATAGGTACCGGCCTCAACCGTATAATCTTGTTTGTTGACATCCCAGACCGCAAAATCCTTCGGATTGACCGTCAACGTCACCGCTACGGATTGTCCCGGCTTAATATTTTTGATCCGTTTAAATGCGGCTAACTGTTTCTTCGGAGCATAAGCGCCGTAAGCGGAATTGCGAGCATGCACGTATAGCTGGACGACTTCGTCGCTCGTCGTCTCGCCCGTGTTGGTTACCGTGAACTTAACGTTAAAAGTACGGTCGGATTTAACTGTCGAGGAACTTTCCATTTTGCTGTACTTGAAGTCCGTGTAAGTGAGCCCGTAACCGAACTCGTAGGTAGGCTTCTCTTCGGAATACAAGTAAGTCAATTTGGTTTGGATCGGATCCGAGATCGACATGTCTACGGTATATGCAGGATCGACTTCGCTTTGTTCTCCCGCCGTCAGCTTGGGAAGGGAGCTTGCGTCTTTCAGCCATGTGCCGGTCAACCGGCCAGCCGGCGCATAATCGCCGAACAGAACCTCGGCCAACGCCTTGTTATCATATTGTCCGCCGTACGAAGCATACAGAATAGCTGCCACGTTCTTATCGTCCTGAATGTCCTGAACAGCCAACGGATAGTTCGAATTGATGACGACGATCGTCTTGCCGGGGAACTGCGCGGCAGCATTGCGTACGAGCTTCGCCTGATCCGCTCCCAACTCTAAGCTGGAACGGTCGACGCCTTCCCCTGCTACGATTTTGGGACCTGCGCCTACGACGACAATAGCGTATTCGTTAGAAGCTTTCAATGCCGAAGCTTGCGCTCCCGGCTCTTCTAAGACGAATTCGGAGAACGCATAGTCCTTAGCATCCGCCGCCGATTTGAATTGATCTACCGTCGTGCCCGCCACTACGGCATTGCTGCCGTTTACGGAGAAATAATAACCTTCCGTCAACATGGACTTCTGGAACGGCACGTTGCTCGAGAAGCTCCAAGCCGGCAGAGCTCCGGTACGAATATTTTTCTGACCGTAAGCATTCGTCTCATAGCTGAAGTAGGATGGGAAATTGGTCGCGAACATATTCAGCGCAAAACCGCCTTCCCATGATTGGGACAGCATGTCTTTGCCGTTATTCTGAACCATCGCTTTGTCGCCGGCTAGGTCCTTATCGCCGTTCCCCGTCACCCAACTGTTGTTGGCGAGCGATTTGAAGCTGTACGCCCGATTGCCCCAATCCAACACTTCGAAAGCTTCATTCTCGCTCACGTATCCTTGCGAGCCAGGTAGCGGGTAGAACGATTTACCCGTCCCCGCCGCTGCTACCGAATCTGTACCTGCGGTAAGCTGCTGTCCGTTCCCGGAAGCCGCCGTCACGAATTTACCGGTTTTCTCCGATTTCAAAGCGATTTTCTTCGCACCGGAGTCGTAGGCCACTTGGTCCGCGCCGATTAAATGGCGAATGGCGGCAAGAGGCGTAGTTCCCGAGCCCTCGATCTTCGGCGTCTCGGATGCGTAGATATCCTTCAAGCGCGCATCCGCCAACTGTCCCATTACCGCTACTTTGGCGTTTTTGCTTAGAGGCAGCACGCTACCCTCGTTCTTAAGCAAGACAAGCCCTTCGCGCGCGGCCTGGAGGGCGACTTGTTGATGGCTCGCCGTATTGAAGTCCACCTTATTAACATCAACGGTCAATCCGGCGTAAGGATACCCTATCGGCAAGCCTTGAGCGGTCTTTGCATTGAAATAGCCGACGCGTACCCAGAGCTCTACTTGGGGGCGAACCAGTTCTTTAAGATGCTGGATCGTCACGCCGTAGAGCTTCTTATTAACGGCGTTCTTGTAATTGTCCGCCGTCGGGCTTCCCGCCTCCCCGGTCGCGGTGGAGTTATTCATATGCGAACCGGCTAGCAGCATCAGCCCGGCAAGATGGTCATTGTCAGGCACGTAGGTTTTGTCGTAGCCGTTGCCGTATTGCGTAACCATCAATCCGTCGCCGTTAAAGTCGGACACGTTAAACAACGAGAACGGAGCTTTGCTCTCCGCTCTGATCAATTCGGGAGAGATAGCGCCGGGAACGCCGTTCAGCGTCGCGTAGGAGCTCATGACCCCTTGGATCGAGCCGCTCTCGATAGCCTTGAAGAAGCCCGGCAATTGATACTCGTACAATCCGCGCGCTCCCGTATAATAGTTGCCCGTATTACGGTTCCATTCCGAATTGTAGGTCATATAGTGCTTCGTTCCGAGCTGGACTTTCAAGTAAAAGGGATCATCCCCTACGATCCCGCGGGCGAGCTTGTCAGCCAATACGCTCGTAAGAAACGGATCTTCGGCGAAACCTTCTTCATAACGTCCGCTAAGCGGATTGATGCGAACGTCCGCCACCGCGGAGAACATAAGCGGATTCGCATTGTCTAATCCGACCTGGCTTCTTTTTTCGTTTCCGAGCACGGTTCCGACCTGCTTCATCAGATCCTGATCCCACGATTGACCCAGATGCATCGTCACCGGCATATCCGTCGCTACGCCGTGCACATTGTCCGAACCTCCCGCCGCGCCGGCAGGCAACCGGTAACCGGTTCCGTCCAGAGTCACGCGTGGTTCCGTCGCCGTCTTCTGTGCCGCATAATAGGCCAGATCATCGATATTCATGTGATCCAATACATCATCCACAAAGGTTTTTAAGTCCTTAGGGTTACCGCTGAATACCGGGGTCACGGAAGTTGCCGTCTCAGCCCGGGCCCTGTCGGCGGGCGATACAGCGGAAACTAGAGGGATGCTAAGGCACGCGGCTAACGCTAGGTGAATCAAACGCTTGCCCATTGTTCTTGGTGCAACTTTGGAAGTCATCTTTTTTCCTCCTTGACTGAGAGTTCTTCCTAATCGTAAGCGCTTTCGACGCGCTTTATAAGACGGGCTTTTTTCTGATTCTTTCCTTATTTTTTGGGCAGAGCGAATCGGCCGGCTTTTTGGTAGAATGGAAGTTACGAGTCATAGAGCGGAGGAACCCAGTTGGACTATATTATTCTGGACATCGAATTCAACGGCCGAAAGTTCGCCAGCGACTTGCCGATGGAAGTCATCGAAATCGGAGCCGTGAGGTTGAATTCGGCATTGCAGCATGTAGACGAGTTTTCCTCGTTGATCAAACCCGTGTATTTTTCTAAGCTGAATAGCTTTATCAAGAAAAAAACGGGAATCCCGCAGGAGGACATCGACGTCGCTCCCGGTTTCCCGAAGGTAATCGCCGAATTCGAGCAATGGCTCGCCCGCAGCGAATCATTCATACTGGTTACCTGGGGCGGGGAGGACTTGAAGCGTATCGTGTTCGACACGAGAATGCACAAGCTCGACGATACGAACTGGATGGCTGCCTATTATTTCGACTTGCTTAAGGGTTTTCTGCGCTACAAGAAGGTTACGAACGATGTGAGCGTCGAAGCCGCCCTTCTCGATCTCGGCATTACCGCGGAAGGTTCGGCTCACCGGGCATTGGACGACGCGCGAATGACCTCCGAGGTGTTCCGGCGACTGTTCGGCGACCTGGATTTCGAGCTCAAGCAGCAATATAAGGACCAATTCTCCAACTCCAAGGAGCGCAGGATGATTAAGAACGCCGTTCGTTCGATGGTCTCCCAGAAGAAGATTCAGGAATGGGACGCGTTCGCGGAAAACTATCTGGCGGCGAGAATCGCTTTAACCGACGAGAGGAAAACGGCTGAGTTGAAGGAGTATTACTCGTCCGAGCTCGCGAAAGCGCGGCAACCTAAATCGGGGAGCTAGCGTCGTCATCGACGGAATGCTAAAAAGGCTGCCCTCTTATGGGACAGCCTTTTTTAATCGTATCGATGATCCATTAATAATGCGGTGCCGGTGGAGGAGGGAGTTGGTTCGGTTTCTTAGCGGCAGTCACCATGAGGAAAATACCGGTTAGAAGATGAAGAAGCCATCCTACGAACGGAATCCACGCTAATAAGGAAGTAATAATTCCCATTACGGAGCCATAGATCGGCTCTTTGTTCGAAGAAGAAAGAACCAGCGTTACAATGTGCAGGATCAACGTAATGACCAATACCGTATACCCTGACCCCATAACGACTAATGCCCCGATTAGAGGAATAGCTAAGAAAATCTCAATGGAACCCGTAATCCATTTTAGTACTCTGGAATTACTCAAAAAGAACTCCCCCTTGGGTATTTTATCCTATTATAAGGGGTATTCGACAAAATGAATATCCCAACATTTATTACCCATTCCTAGAAACACCCAAATTAACCATATTCGCGAACCGTTCCGGCTCATCAAGAGCAAGAAAAATAACGCTTACCTTTCGAGGAAGGAATAACAATCCCTCTACCGTGACCGGATGCTTAAGCTCGATTCGAACATTGGGCGTTCCGGCGATCGGCAGCGCGGCTTTCTTCTGCTCTTCGGGATCGGGTTGAAATTCCCGCGCGCTGGCGGCGTGGGATACTTCCTCAAGCGGAATATCGGCGCGAATCCGCAACCCATACCTCAAGCGAAGTTTATCGTCCGCTAACTTGACCGGTTGAAGAACGGACGCGCGGCAATCGCCCCAGATCAAAGCCAGCAACCATAAGTCCGCGATCGTTAGAATCCATGCCGCCCAGTGGGACCACGACTGGAGCAAGAGGTGAACGACGACACCTTCGATGAGAATGACTTTGGAGAGAATGGCGGCATAGAGTACCTGATTCGTATTCTTATGATAGGAGAACAATGCCTTATCGGCAGACTCCTCCTCCCGCTTTCTTCGCCAAGAGAACAGCAAGTAGTACATCATGCTCGCTTCGTGAAGGACCAACGATGCCAGTTTCCCCATGCCGATCCCTTCTTGAATCGCGATACGCAAAGCTTCCGCCGTATCTCTCTCCTCGCGCGCAACCTTTCGGAAGTTCCTAATCACGCGATAAGCGATCCGAGCTTCGTATCCGACAAAGGCGAGTTCGGCGGCGATCAGAAACAACTCAACGGGCCAACTCCCATTCCACGCCATGCTTCGCTGCGCAGGCGGAAGAATAAGCCACGCGGCCAATATTCCGATCATAGGCAATACGGCGATCGCGGCAATGGACTTTCCTTTGGGACGCAGAATAAGCAACCAATACAAAAAAGGAACGACCAGCGCGCAATCGACAAGAACGGCATACGCCAGCGTTGGATCTTCTTCTGCAGCAGATATCAGCCGAACGATGCTCAGGTCCGCCATGACGATGATCAACGCCATCAGCACAAACCAGAACGTCGATTTCCGGAGTTTATGAATACCCATAGAACGACTCCTTTCCGGATATGAAAAAAACCGGAAGCCCTAAAATAAGGTTCCGGTCTTCGGTCGGCTTATCCGAAAGAATAATTATTGTTAAAGCTCGAATAACCCGAATCCCAAAAAGCGATGGACGCGATAACGACAATCAGAATAATAATCGCGTAGAGCGCCGTCCCCACGATTCCGCACACAAGCCCGGCAATCGCCATTCCGCGCCCTTGCTCTTGATTTTTTTTGATTTCTTTAAGGGAAATAGCAGAAAAAACGATTGCGATAATCCCGACGATGAACCCGATATAAGGTAATATAATCGACAAGATCCCAAGCACTAGCGCAGCGATCGATTTGCCGTTTGTTTTCGGTGGCATGTAAGGTTGCGGAGGCGGTGGCGTAAATCCGTATTGCGGTTCTTTAAAATTTTGATCCAAGGAAGATCCTCCTAATCATGTCGAGTATCCCCATTATACCCTATTCCTCATGTCGCGGTAGACATTATTTTACATTATTCGCGTTGTTCATCCATTAGTAGCGGCGTCCCAAAAGCCTGAACTGAACCCTATCACGAACCCGATCAAAAAGCCGAGCACATAAAGGGAAGTCGCGACGATCCCGCACACTAATCCCGCGATCGCCATTCCTCGGCCTTTCTCTTGCCTATTCTTGATCTCTTTAAGAGATACAGCCGAGAATACGATCGCGCCGATCCCGATGAAGAAGCCGATATAAGGCAAAATGATGGATAATATCCCCAACACTAGCCCGGCAATAGATTTGCCGTTCGTCTTCGGCGGAACGTAAGTTTCGGTATGCGGAGAAAAACCGTACTGCGGTTCTTTCAAGTTGTAGTCCAAGGAAGATCCTCCTAATCCTGTATGCATTCTTCCATTATACTCCATTTGAAGAAGTCGGAGTACCATAAACGACTAGAAGGATCTTCGCTTGCTTAGCAGGCTATGACGTTTGCTCCGGAGGTCGCCAGCCCCGTTGAAGCTCGCCTATCGAGTAACCGAAATCCATCTGCAGGTGAGGATAATCGGGAAAACTCGCCCAATCTCCGCCCCAGCTGAACCCCAGCCTCTTGGCGATGGCCACCACTTCCATCCAATCCGACTTGCCGTTGCCGTTCCCGTCGTATTCCAAGTCCCATATCACTTTGCCCCCGGCGACTCCTAGCGCGAAATCGATCGCAAGACCGTAATTGTGGAAAGATTGCCCTCCCTTCACTTGCGTAACGATCGCTCCGCCATCGCTCCTCCCCTTCCGATACAAGGCATCCTGCTCTTCCGTGCTGCGAAAATCATCGGTGATAACTACGCGGATTCCTATTTTTTTGCTTTCGGCGATTAGTTTATCCTTATGCTCTGCAACGATCGGATGCAAGCCCGTGACGGCCTGAACCTCGCGAAACCATCCGATCGGAAGCCATCGTTGCAACTTTCCCGCGTCTGCCAGAAGGAGTATAGCCAGCATCGCGAATGCGGCCAACCACAGCCAGCTGCGGCGTTGACGGCTCATCGGCTTAGAACTGGAGCGCACTGCGGAAACCTCTTGATTCGTATTCATTTTTTAACCTTTGCCCTTTCAATTTAAAATATCGACTCTACTAATAGAGTATCCATTCTCTCAGGTTCATATCCTCTGTCATTCTACTCTGACACCCAAAGCCATTATACGAAATTAGTTCTTATGTTGCATAACGCGATAGGCAGAGAATCGAGGGGACGACTACCGGAGTTTCCGTTTTGGCGAAAAATCGTTAAAATAGAAAACAGCAATCGAACTCAGAAGGGAAATCAACGTACAATGATCATCAAACCAAGAACACGCGGATTTATTTGCACGACTGCGCACCCGCAAGGCTGCGCTGCGCAAGTACAGGAACAAGTAGACTACGTAAAAGCACAACCGGCGCTGAAAGGGCCACGCAACGTGCTCGTTATCGGAGCATCCGCCGGATACGGGCTAGCCTCCAGAATCGTTGCGGCTTTCGGCGCAGGCGCCAATACCGTCGGCATATACCGCCAAGGCCAACGCGCCGTAGACCGCCCGGCTTCCGCCGGCTGGTACAATTCGGCGGCATTCGAGAACGCGGCCCAACAAGCCGGGCTCAAATCGTATAGCGTAACCGGTGATGCCTTCACCGACGAGACAAAGCAAAAGGCGGTCGATCTCATCCGCCGCGAGCTCGGACAGGTAGATCTGGTCGTATACAGCGTGGCATCGCCTCGCCGAACGGATCCTAAGACGGGAATAACGTCCAATTCGGTGCTGAAGCCGATCGGACAGCCTTATACGAACAAAACCGTAAACTTCCATGACGGCGAAGTGAGTACGATCACGATCGAGCCGGCAACGGAAGAAGAAATTCGCGAGACGGTCGACGTCATGGGCGGCGACGACTGGCAATTGTGGATCGACGCGTTGCGGCAAGGCGGAGTATTGGCCGACGATGCGACCACGATCGCTTATTCCTATATCGGTTCGAAAATTACGAAAGACATCTACCGCGACGGAACGATCGGACAAGCCAAAGACCACCTTGAAGCTACGGCCAAGCAGTTGAACGAACAGCTCGGGGCAAACGGCGGACGGGCATACGTCACCGTCAGCAAAGCGCTTGTCACTCAATCCAGCTCGGCTATTCCGGTCGTGCCGCTATATATCTCCGCCTTGTATAAGGTCATGAAGGAAAAAGGCATCCACGAAGGGTGCATCGAGCAAACCTACCGCCTGTTCGCCGACCGTCTCTATTCGGAGGCGGGCGTCCCGGTCGACGAAGAAGGCCGCATCCGTATCGACGATTGGGAAATGCGGGATGACGTTCAACAGGAAGTCGCGAAAATCTGGGCCGATCTGACGACGGATAATATTAACCGACTGACGGATCTCGCAGGCTACCGACGCGAGTTCTTCCAATTGTTCGGATTCGAAACGGACGGCGTCGATTACGAAGCGGACGTCGACCCGAACGTAAGCATTCCGAATTTGAGCTAAGCCACGAACGACTAAGGCCGGGTATCCTCCGAGGAGGAACCCGGCCCTCTTGTTTCGCCGAATATGACTCGATTTATCCGGAGGATTACAACTCATATGAGAACTGTCCAAGGAATCGGCCTGACCTTGCTTATCGCTCTAGCGTCCGGCTATCTCTTCACGCTCGCGCATATCCCGATCCCCTGGCTGCTCGGGCCTATGATCGGAGTATGGTTAGCTAGCCGAGGGTCCGTTAAGCTCCATTGGCCGGGCTACTTCCAGAGCGCGGGACTCATTGTCGTCGGCTACGCCATCGGCCTCTCGTTTACGATCGCGACGCTTCGGGAAATCTCCCGTCAGCTGCCTTCGATGGTTTTGCTGACCTTACTATTGCTGCTCCTCTGCTCGCTCATCGCTTACGGCTTATCGAAACTGACGGGAATTCCTTTCCCGACCGCTTTGACGGGGAGCATTCCAGGCGGACTTACGCAGATGATCGCCCTCGCGGAGGAGACGAAAGGCATCGACATCACGGTCGTCGCTTTCTTGCAAGCTTCCAGGTTAATGATGATCGTCGTAGCCGTCCCTCTTATCATTTTCAGCCCGATAATCGGCTCGGCGCACCCGGCGCTTCCGGATTCGATCCATGCAACGGCGTCCGCGAGCTGGGGCGAACTTCTGCCCGATCTTATTCCCTATGCCATCGCCTGCACCATTTGCGCCATACTAGGCAAAAAATCCGTTTTCCTACCGCATATTTGTTAGTCCCGATGATCGTCGCCGCCGCGCTGCATCTATCCGGAATGCCGGGACCCGTATTGCCTTCGCAATTGATCGCGGCCGCGCAGTTAATGATCGGATGTTATGTGGGGTTGCTGCTGAAACCGGAGACTCTGCCGAACAAGCTTCGAATCGTCTCGCTTGCCGCAGCCAGCGGCGTTATTCTCGTCTTAGGCGCGGGCGGGCTAAGCTACCTGATGACGATGATGCACCCCGTCTCCGCCGCGACTTCGCTATTGAGTCTATCCCCCGGCGGGATGGATCAAATGGGCATCATCGCGCACGAGATCAACGCGAATGTCTCCATCGTCACCAGTTACCAGCTTTTCCGGACTTTCTTTATCTTTTTCGCCGTTCCGCCGTTGATTAGAATCCTCTTCAGGAAACTTGCCAAGAGCAACCCTTCTCCCGAACAATGAATACCTTTTCTTTAGGCGAAGCCGGCGCTCCTACTCCTAGGATTGCCGGCTTCGCGGCGTTGTGAGGAAAGTCACAGATAAATATTGCCATCCACGGTATAGATAGGTATACAGCTCCATTCTAGGGAGGCCCGTTCATGTGCTATGAAATCAGAGATATCGATCAGCAAATCGAAGTCGTGTTAACCGGAACGATCGGGGTTAAAGAAGCGACTTCCATCCGCCAGCATTTGTTCCCGCTGATTCAACGAGAATTTTCCGGAATCACCTTTCATCTCGAAGCGGTACCCGACATGGACAGCTCAGGTCTCGGATTATTGCTGGCCGTGCAGAAGATTTGTACTGATTTTCACGCGACGGTTACTTTCACGGGTATGCACGAACGGCTCCAAGAACGGTTAACCATGGCTGGCATCACATTCTGACAAACGACGCGAAGCCAGCAACAGAAAGGGGTACACTCATGAATCGACATCCTCACTCCCTTTGCGGCATGCAGGCACAAGAAGACCTGGCGTTGCCATACGCCACGATATTTTATGAATCGCAGGAAGCCATTATGGTTACCGATCGCTACTCCAGAATCGTCAGCGTCAATCCTGCTTTCATCGCGATAACCGGGTACGACGCGTCCGATGTCATCGGACAAACCCCGAGCATGCTGAAATCGGGAACGCAGGATGCGGATTTTTACGTGAAAATGTGGGCTTCTATTCATAAGGACGGCCAGTGGGAAGGGGAAATCTGGAACCGCAGAAAGAACGGAGAAATCTACCCGGAGTGGCTTACGATACATTCCGTCAAGGACGACGAGGGGTGCCCGCTCCACTACGTCGGAATGTTCACCGATATTACCCATCGCAAGAATACGATCTCCAGGCTCCGGTTGCATGCGCAAGTATTCAGCAACGCCAGCGAAGGGATCATGATTACGGATAAACGGCTGAGAATCCTTGCCGTTAACCAGGCTTTCACGACGATGACCGGGTATACCGAACAAGAAGCTATCGGGCATACGCCGGGATTGCTGAGCTCCGGCATCCAGAACCAATATTTCTATATCAAGATGTGGGAACGAATCCATTCCTCCGGTTTGTGGCAGGGGGAGATTTGGAATCGTCGCAAAAACGGAGAATTGTATCCCGAGTGGCTGTCCATCTCGACGCTTCGAGACGAACAAGGACATATCACGAACTACATAGGCATGTTCACCGACATTACGGAGCGCAAGCAATCCGAAGAGCATCTGAAATATTTAGCCCACTTCGATCCGCTGACCGGATTGCCCAACCGCACTCTGCTCTATGAGCTAATGAACGAAGCTACGGCGCGAGCCGCCCGAGGCAAGCGCAATCTGGCCGTGTTATTCGTCGATCTGGACCGATTCAAGATGGTCAACGATTCCTTGGGGCACAACGTAGGCGACAAGCTGCTTCAGCAGGTCGCCGACCGGTTAAGCTCGGGCGTTACCAAGAACGACATCGTTTCCCGCTTGGGCGGCGACGAGTTTATTGTCGTTCTGCAAGATTTGCAAGAGCCCTCGGAGGCGATTACGGCGGCTGAGCGGATGATCTCTTCGATGAAGCGGCCCTTTGTCGTCGAAGACAACGAACTGTATCTTACCGCCAGTATCGGGATATGCATGTGTCCCTCGCACGGCGACGATTTCAACACCTTAGTCAAGCATGCCGACCTGGCCATGTACGAGGCCAAAACGCACAACGGCGGTTACCAGCTATTCAACGCAGGCATAATGGACACGTTCAAGCGCAAGCTTGATTTGGAGAACGAGTTGCGGTGGGCGGCCGCCAAAGGCGAGCTGCAGGTCTACTATCAGCCTCAAGTGAATGCCGAGAACGGCCATATGGAAGGCATCGAAGCGTTGCTTCGTTGGAATCATCCTACGTTAGGTCCCGTCTCGCCTAGCGAATTCATTCCGATCGCGGAAGAAACCGGCATCATTATGGATATTGGCAGATGGGTATTGAAAGAGGTATGCGCTCAGTTGAGATCATGGCAGGAGGAATCGCTAACCGTTCCGACGATTGCCGTTAATCTATCCGCAAGGCAGTTCATGGCACCGGATCTGGTCTCTTCCGTCCGCGATATCGTGCGCCGAACTCCGTGCGATCCGCAACAAATCGTCATCGAGATTACGGAAAGCAGCAGCATGAACGATATCGAATCGGTGCTTCCGCTCCTTCACGAATTCAAATCGCTCGGATTCCAGATCGCGATAGACGATTTCGGCAAAGGCTACTCGGCGCTAGGGTACATGAAGCAGTTCCCGATCGATATTCTGAAAATCGACAAGAGCTTCGTCCAAGAGCTGACGAGCGACAAGAAGAGCGCGGTCATCACGAAAGCGATTATCGACATGGCGCACGGCATGAACCTGAAAGTAATCGCGGAAGGCGTCGAGACGACCGAACAGCTGGAATATTTGCGGACAATGGACTGCGATATCGTGCAAGGCTATATCATCGACCCGCCTATGTCCTCGGACAGGCTGGAATCCCGTTACCTAATAGGAGTGTAACCCGCATGCCCATCGAAGTAGATCACGATCTACTAAGTACGCAATTGAAAATGATCGATCTGACGCAAGAGGATTTACGGAACGTCCATGCTCTCCAGCCGCTCATTCTCGAGCATATCGACGAAATTATCGAAACCTTCTACTCGACTATTTTGGAAGTATCCAACTTGAAAAAGATCATTACCGATAACAGCACGGTCGAGCGGCTTAGGACGACGCTTAGGCAGCATATCATCGAAATTTTCAGCGGACATATCGACAACGGGTATATTCAGAAACGGTTGCGGATCGCCGAGGTCCATCAACGCATCGGCCTCGAATCCAAGTGGTACATAGGAAGCTTTCAGAACTTGCAGAACGCTTTCCTGGATATCATTCACCGCTCCATTCCGAACAGCAAGCAATGCCTGACCTATACCAAAGCCGTCACCAAGCTTCTTAACTTCGAACAGCAGCTCGTTATCGAAGCCTACGACCTGAAGAGTCTCGAGGCCAGGGAAAAAGTTCACGAGCAAGTCAGGCAAGAGGTGAAGCATAAGATCGGTCTCGTCAGCCAAGAGCTGGCCGCGTTAACGGAACAGACGAGCGCCTCGACCGAGCAGCTCGTCGCCAGCAGCAACCAAGTCAACGAACTATTCCTCCACAGCGCCGACATGGCTCAAACCTCTCGACAACTCGCCCTGACAGGCTCGGATAAGCTTAACGAGCTAGAAACGCAAATGGAATCCATTCTTGAGCGCTCCTTGCAAATGGAGTCCTCTCTCTCCGAGCTCATTCAATCTTCGGATCAAATGAGAACGATCGTACGCATCGTACAGGAAATCTCCGCGCAAACCCGAATCCTGTCGTTCAACGCCTCCATCGAGGCAGCGCGGGCCGGCCAACACGGAGCCGGTTTCGCCGTCGTGGCGAGCGAAGTCAAGAAGCTATCCGAAGAGACCACCAAAGCCGTCAAACAGATCAGCGAGCTCATCCAACAATCCAACTCCCAATCGCAAGAAGTCGTGCAATCGATATTGGAAGTCCGGCAGCTGGTACAATCCGGACGCGTGCAATCCGAGCAGACCGGGAAAGCGTTCGAGCGTATTCTGATCGCGTTCGAGAGCAGCCTCGCCGAAATCAATAAATTAGAATCGGAGTTGAACTCGTTAGTGAAGGCAATCGAGGAGGTCGGCCGGGCGACGACTAAAGTGGCAAGCTCCGCCGAAGACCTAAATACGGTAACGCAAAATTTCTAATCCAAATTTCATAGCGAAACGGAGGCTGGTTCCCCATCGGGTCCGGTCTTCGTTTTTTTGGTTATTATTGGTTGACGCCAGCCTCTTTCTTTTGATACTGTATCCATATCAGATATATCCGTTATGGATATATCTGATATGGATACATTAACTGTCGATTGGGCGGAGGTGGGGAATTTGTCCCGCAACAATACATTGGAAATGGAACAATTAACCGATGCGGCCTACTACATCTTGCTATCCCTGCTCGTTCCTAGACACGGGTACGGCATCATGAGCTATATCGAGAAGCTAACGAACGGCGAAGTCGCTATCGGTCCCGCGACGGCGTATACGCTGATCAAGAAGCTGCTGGACAATGGAAGTATCGTTTTAACGGGAGACGATAGCCAAGAAAGGCGCAAAACGTACGCCATCACGGACAAAGGAAAGCAGCTCGTTTCCAACGAGATCGAACGGAGAAAGAGAATGGCGGAGCACGGAGATCAAGCCCGGATATCGGCGAAGGAGGAGCATGACAATGGCTAGGAACAAACGTTACGTGTCGTCGGGGGGACTCGCCTTTACGGAGCAAGGGGATATGAACAAGTTAAGCCGGCTTGCGGCGAAAGGCTGGCTGCTGGACTCGTTCGCTCCATTCGGTTACAAAGTTCGCAAGAGCGAACCTCAGCAGCTCATTTATAGCGTGGATTACAACAATGTAAAACCAAACGAGATGGAAGACTATATCGAACTGTTCGAGGCCGGCGGATGGTCGCGGGTATGCTCCAGCTCCAACATTCATATTTTCTCCGCGGTGCCGGGAACCAAGCCGATCTATACCGATAACGAGACGAAAGTCGAGAAATACAAAAGGACCGTCCGAATGCTCCGGCCGCTCCTCGTTATCCCGCTTCTCACGGCGATCCTGTTCGTCCTGTCGTCCCTGCCCGCCTCGTCGACTGAGGAAACAACGGCTCTGGAACAAGCATTCAAGACGGCAGGGTTGATCGGCCTCGTTCCTAGCTTGCCGATCCTTATGACTTACGCAGCTTACCGCGTCCGATTAAGACGGATTAAGTAATCGCCCGGGTTAGGCTTCCTTGCGCTCGCATCTCCAACATGTAAGGCCGCTAACTCTCCGATAGAGAGAGCAGCGGCCTTTTCGGTTACAGTTTATTCTCGCGCAGGAGATTTAACGCGGTGTGCATTTTGTCGATATAAGCCTGCTCTCCGCCGGTACACATGAATTTGACTTGTCCGCTCCCTCTGCCCGACGCTACGCCGTAACGGCTAAGCAAAGCCGCCAGCCTGCGGATCGTTCCGGCGTTCCCGTTAACGATCTGAATGTGCGGGGGCAGTATTTCCTGAAGGATGTTCGTGTAGAACGGGTAGTGCGTGCAGCCGAGCACGACGATTCCGTAATCGTCGAGATTGTAGGCAGCCAGCTTCTCGCGGAAATAGTCGCCTATAATGCGCCTGTCGAATTGCAAAGCTTCGCAATAACGGACGAGCTCCGGCAAAGGCAGCGAATCCACGATTCCCCCGTCGTCCACCCTGGAGACGAGCGCGTAATATTTCGGCAATTGCAACGTTAACTGCGTTGCGAAGACCAGTACTCTTTTGCCGGTAGCGCGGTTCATCTCGACCGCGGGTTTCACCGCCGGCTCCATCCCGACGATCGGCAGGGAATACCGCTCCCTCAGCTCGTTAACGGCGATGCTGGTCGCCGTGTTGCAAGCCACGACAAGCGCCTCCAAGCCTTCGGCCATCATCGTCTCGACGGCATCCAATATATACGATCTGACCTCGTCTTGCGATTTCGTTCCGTAAGGAACATGCAGCGTATCCGCCATATAGAGATAATCCTGCGCCGGAAGCCTCCGCAACGACTCCTCCAACACGGTTAATCCGCCAATGCCCGAGTCGAAAAATCCGATTGTCATATGTCATCTATTCCTATTAAATGTAGTAGAAGATATGTCTAGCCTATCGCGTTCAAAGCCTCGCCGCAAATGTAAATGTATTCCACGCCGAGTTGCCGGCGCGTTCGGTAGGGAGGGCTCTTAGCCCTCTTTAAGGATAGCAGTTTTCGGATAAAAAACAATCCGTCTTTCTATAAGGACAAGGAACTATGATACACTGGGAAATAAGAGACTGAAAGCGACAAGGGGTTAGATGGGATGAAGCTCGTTTCATGGAACGTGAACGGCCTGCGGGCATGCGTCAATAAAGGCTTTAACGATTATTTCAAGCAAGTCGGCGCCGATATTTTCTGCCTTCAGGAGACGAAGCTGCAGGAGGGACAAATCTGCTTGGAATACGGGGAAGAATATGCGCAGTATTGGAATTACGCGGAGAAAAAAGGTTATTCCGGCACTGCTGTCATCACGAGGATCAAGCCTCTATCCGTAAGATACGGAATGGAAGAAGATTATGAACCCGAAGGCCGCCTGCTTACGCTTGAGTTCGGAGACTTCTATTTGGTAACCGTGTATACGCCGAACGCCAAGCGCGATCTCTCCAGGCTGGATTACCGGGTCGAGTGGGAAGATCGCTTCCGCGCCTACCTGCTGGAATTGGACAAGCATAAGCCCGTCATCGTGTGCGGCGACCTGAACGTGGCCCACCAAGAGATCGACATCAAGAACGCCAAAGCCAATCGCGGCAACTCCGGCTTCACAGACGAAGAGCGTGGGAAAATGACCGAGTTGCTGGAAGCCGGCTTCATCGATACGTTCCGACACCTGTACCCGGATAGGGGAGATGTCTTTTCGTGGTGGTCGAACATGCCGGGCGTTCGCGAGCGGAACGTCGGCTGGAGAATCGACTATTTCCTCGCCTCCGAGCGTCTGGCTCCCGCGATCGCCGATGCGCAGATCGATTGGGAAATCAAAGGCAGCGACCATTGTCCGGTCATCTTGGACATCGGGGTTACGGGATAGCGTTATGCCAACACTCTATTTCGCTGGGAGCAGCCTTGTTTGGACGCAATAGCGTTACGCCAACACCTTATTCGTGATCGATAGAGCCGATTTCGTCCATCTCGGATTCATTACGCTATGCCAACACTCTATTTCGCTCCGAACGACCTTGTTTGCACGCAAAAGCGTTATGGCATCACCTTATCATGCACAAGGCCGGAAACCCTAGGGTTTCCGGCCTTTGTTTCCCGCAGCCAAATCTTTCGCGTACTGCGTCAGGCTTGTTTCCGGCTCGGCATTAAGCTCATCGCGTATCAGGCGCGCGAACTTATCATAATAAGCCCCGACCGCTTCATAATCCCCCATCGCGGCATACATCTTGATGATCTCCAGGCAAATCTCGTCGGAGTATGGCTCTTGCCCATGAAGCGCGATGAGTCGCCCGAGGGCGTCTTTCTCCCTGCCCGTCGCCGATTCATATTGGGCGAGGCTGTTCGTCAGCCTTACGTATTTCTGCCTCAGCTCTCCTCTGCGCGACGCGGCCCAATCGTAATCGTGCTCCTCCAAATAATCTCCCGTATACAATCCCAACGCGCGAGCAACCGATTCTCTCTGCGATTCCGTTTCGACGGACGCTATAGCCGTATCCCGTTCGAACAACTCTTTATCCACCGTCAGGCTGTCGCTTGTTAACCTGTAGCTATCCAAGGCGAACTCGATCGCGGCTTTTACGTTCCATTCCTTCAACATTTTGCGGATTTGATATACCGAAGTATGCAGCAATACCATGATTTTCTCGTACACGCCGCCGGGCCACAACGTTTCCAGCAATTGATCCTTGGAAATCCATTGATCCTTGTGATGGATGAAATAAGCGAACAGCTCCTGGGCTTTCAACGTTCGTAACGCCCGCAAATGCTTGAGAGACGTATTCGACGTTTCCCCGTCATGAAGGGCAAGCCTTTTGAAAGTCGTCACCTGAGGCTGAACGGGTTCTTCCGTCTTGACCCGAATTCTGCCTAAATCCTCGATAATCCGGGTGACGGTCTTCTTGAACCTCTCCGGGTGAACGGGCTTAAGCAAGTAATCCAGAGCGTTCAGATCGAACGCTTCGATCGCGTATTCGGAATATGCGGTAATGTATACGATTCGGATCTCCGAATCGATCTGCCGAATATGCTCCGCCGCTTCAAGCCCGTTCAGCCCGGGCATCTCGATATCCAGAAAGACGATCTCCGCCCTGTTCTTCTCCAGGTACTTGATCCCCTCGCGGGCGGAAGTGAACTTAGCGGCCACTTCCAAGCGGCCGTCGCGCTCCAACAACCATTCGATCTGGGCAAGCGCCGGTTTCTCGTCATCGATCAGTATCGCTCTCATCCGTTGTCTCCCCCCCATCCCTCTCATCTTCGGCGGATCTCGCGACGGAATCTCTCGGGAACCGGAAGCTAACGATCGCGCCCCGCTCCTGCCCGTTGCTTATAACCAATCCGCTGCCGTATAAATTCACGAGCCTCCGGTGGATATTGCTGAGCCCGACTCTCCCGGTCCCCTTATCCGATTGCACCTCGGCTAGCCGCTTCTCCGTAAATCCGACTCCGTCGTCCTCTACCCTGACCATAATATTACCGTTCTCTTCCGTAATGCCGAGCTTGACCGTGCCCCCGGCTTCTTTTTTCATTACCCCGTGGTTAACGGCATTCTCGATAATCGGCTGGATGGTCAGCGGAGGAATCCGCACCTGCAAATCGCACTCCACTTCCAACCGTACGTTCAACCGCTCTTCGAATCTCGCCTTCTCTACCGCCAGATAGGATTTCACCAGTTCCAGCTCCTTGCCGATCGTCGTCAGCTTGTCCCGGTTATGGAAGTCGAAGCTGCTTCTAAGAAACTGGCTTAGCTCGACTAACAATTCCATGGCTTTGTACGGGTCGACGGGACAGACGGCGATAATGGTATTTAACGCGTTGTATAGAAAATGAGGCTTGATCTGCGCTTGCAGAAACGCCATCTCCGATTGAACGGCAAGCTTGACCGATCCCCTCAGCTCGAGCAACGTTCGAACGCGCGCCCTTAACTCGCCCGCATCGACGGGCTTACTGATGTAATCGTTGACGCCCGCCTCGAATCCGATTCGGATATCTTCGGGATTGCTCTTGGCCGTCAGAAGCAGAACGGGCAGCTCGGATAACATGAACCTTCCCCGAATCGCCCGGCAAAGCTCGATTCCCGACATCCCCGGCATCATCCAGTCCGTGATCACCAGATCGTATTTCATGCCCGGCGCCATAATTTCCTGAAGCGCTTCTCCCGCGCTGCCGACCGCGATAACCTCGCACCGTTCCATGGACAGCAAATGGACAAGCACCTGAAGGTTAACCGGATCGTCGTCCACGATCAGAACCCTGAACTCCGTTTCTCCGCGGTCCGCCGAAGGGACGACCTCCCCTTGCATGTCCCAATTCGGCACGGCCGCAGCGGCAACCTCCGCCATCCCCTGCTGAACGGATAGCTGCGACTCTTCCTCCAGACAGGGCACGGTGAAAAAGAAGGTCGTGCCTTGGCCCTCGGCCGACTCCGCCCAGATCGTTCCTCCCCCCAGCTCGACCAACTGCTTCGTAATTTTCAGCCCCAGCCCGGAGCCTTGGAACTTGCGACTGGAAGCCCTGCCTTGCCGGGGATGTAGAATCGCCGTTAACTGTTCGGCGGGCATCCCTATGCCCGTATCCGTGACTTCGACCGTTACATAACCGTCTTCCGCATAAGCGGATACGGATATCTCTCCGGCGCTCGTTGCCTTGATCGCATTTCCGAGCAGATTATAGAGAATTTGCCGCAGCCGATCCTCATCGGCATCCAGAAGCGGCAGATTGCCGGACAGACGTTGGACTATGCGCACCTGCCTGTCCGCCAGAGTGTGCTCTATTACCTCGACTACGGCATGAACGACCGGCTGGAGATGAACCGCTCGTTTGACCAGCTTCAGCCCTCCGCTGCGCAGCTCGGCGAATTCGAGGATTTCGTTAATGATGACCGAAAGCTGTTTGCCCGTCGTCACGATCATGGACAGGTGCTGCGCTTGCTTTTCGTTATTCAGCGATCCCGTTGCCCCCTCCAGCATGGACTGGGCAATGTTGATCATGCCGTGCAAAGGCGTTCGCAGCTCGTGCGACGTATTGGCCATGAATTCGTTCTTTAGCCCGTCAAGGGTCAGCAGCCTCTCGGACAGCTTCTCTACTTCCCTAGCGGAATGAGTGACCCGTTTCGCGAATAGCGCGGCCTGGGCAATGAAAAAGATGACCATCTCGTAAGCGACGAGGTGCAACCCCGCCCATACCCCTGACAAATAAAGCACATAGAGGACGATCATGATTAGAACGCTCTGCGCGCTAAGCAACCAGTAGAAGTCGATTGGCGAATTCCGTTGGCGCCCCTTCAACATTAAATACATCGAATAGCCGACCACCGTCATGCCGTTGAACAAAATCAAAATTTCCCACTGGGAGATAAACAAGGAGGACCCGCATACGATAACGCCTATCCAGGTAAGCGTAAGCCATGTCGCTACGGGTATCGCGTATTTATGCGCTTCTCCCGGGCTGGTCAAAGCTACGGATCTCAGCAAGAAATAATAGACTAACGACGAAGAGATCGGCTGAATCTTCAACACGACCCAGTAAGGAATGCCCGGAAGCAACAGAGCGATCAGCTTCTCTCCTTGGGTCAACATATAGACTAGGCAAACCAAGCAGAACAGCGCTAAAAATAACAAGCCCTTCTCCTGCTTCCTCAAGCCGTAGAGCAACATGCCGAATACGGCCGGAAGCAATAAACCGGTCACCGATGCGGCATCCTTTATTACGCTGAACAGCTTGCTGTTCGTCACGGAAGCTTGATCTCCGAAGGAGATCGAATAGATGATCCCTCCCGTTGAGTAGCTGTAATTCGCAACCTGTACGATCAATTCCGCGGAATCCCCCTCGATGGAGGCGTACCCTGCGTAAGGAATGTTATTTTGCACGCCCTCCGATCGAATTGCAGCTGGCGATCCGCTTGAGCCAACCTCTTGTCCGTTCAAATAAATCCGGTTAGCCATTCGAATATTCGAAGTTTTGATTCCGTATAAGCCCTTTGACGAGTCGGGCAGCTTGATCTTCAATCGATAAGTGCCGTAGCCGATTCCTCCCTTGGATCCGTCCCCGTGCAAATAGCCGTTCCAATTGCCGGGAACGCTGACGAACTGACCATCGCCCGCCAGCTTGTCCGGGGCAAGGGCGCCCGACGCGAAATCCTCCGGCTTAAGAAGCCGATTCCGATAGAACTCCCACTCCCCGTCCAGCCGAACCGTACCGTCGCCCTTGAAATCCCATTCGCTCAAATCGATGACGCCTTCGCTGGCTCTCACGCCATCCCGCGATTCGAACTCTATCCAAGCGAACATCAGCACGGTTAATATTAAAATGGCAATCATAACCAAACCCATGATTCGCTTACGCTTGTCCATCATTCGGCTCCTCGGCATCTCTCTGTCCTTCCATTCGTTATTCGAATTATATCAGAATTATTCCGCCTTAAACGAGAGTTAAGCCTGTCGAGAGCATCGCTTCGACAGGCTTCCACGGCATGAGACGCAGGAGCGCCTGCCATTCATGCACGGCGGTTGTTTTCCTCCAGTATAATCGGGATTCTGAACCCATTCTGAACTTAGAGAACAGCGTCCGAATTAACCTCTAGCCGATCATCTTGGACTCCAGCAGTTTGCGGACTTCATCCTTCAGCGATTGCAAAGGATAGCCGACCAGCCTCGCCAAATCGGGGGAAACTGATCTCGTATCCGACAGAGGAAGCATCCCGTACAAGGGATTATTCATGGAGGGGTCCGCGCGATGAACGACTCGGCGTCCCGACGCCTCCGACAGCGCGCGCGCTAGATCGCCTAGATTCCATGCTCGCGAAGCCGTGAGCTCATACATTCGGTTCTCATGCCCATCCTCCGTCAGAACGGTTGCCGCGGCAGCCGCCAGATCCTCTCTGGACGCCGCATTAAACGTCCAATCCCCGGGCGGGCTGAGCAGAATGCCGCTCGATACCGCTTCTCTTAAACCTAGAAATCTAAGAACATCCGTATAGGTCGCATTTCGAAGAATCGTATAAGACAGACCAGAGGCACGGATCGCTTGTTCCGTCTGAAGATGCATCGCATGCAGTGGTAAGCGCCCTTTCTCCGCATAGGCGAAGCTTGTATAGAAAAGATGTTCGATTCCCGTTTCCGCTGCCGCTTCGATCGCGGCCGCGTGTTGTTTCAGACGAACGGTATCATCGGAATGGGAGGAAGATACGAGCAGCAGCCGAGAGGCTCCGCTAAAAGCTTCCCTAAGCGATTTCGGGTTGTCGTAATCTCCGTATCTAACCTCCGCCCCTTGCCGCCTGAAGGGTTCGACTTCGACTGCATCCGGTCTCCTTACGCTAAGGATAAGATCTTCGGCTCGCATGCGATTGAGCAATTCGTTTGCAATTAACCTCCCAAGATTGCCGGTCGCGCCCGTCATGACGATTCTCATTGTTCAAATAACCCCTCTCGTTATTAGTTAAACATTTAACTATATTCCTTAAAAGAAAGGAACTACGGAGTCGCAGTCCCCTTTTGGAGCTTGCCAAGCAGTGTTAACAATTGTACTTTTTCCTCATCGTTAAGGCCTTCCATCCGGGACGCGATGACCGACCTGTTCCCCGGCAGCACGTCCCGCAACAAGCGCTCTCCCTCCGGAGCAAGAACGACGATTCTCTTCCGTCCGTCTTCCGGATGGTCCGAACTCGTTAGATAACCCGCTTCCTCTAACGGAACGAGCAAGACGCTTATGTTCGCCCTCGTCACGCCGATTCGAGCAGCCAAATCCGATGGCAGGATCGTACCGCCGGCTTTGGCGATTTCCACGAGCAAACGTATTCGCGCTCCGTTCAAGCCTTTGGAAGACCAGTACTTCTCGGAGAAACCGATCAAACGCGCCGTAGCGTCCACCAGCGAGAAGAACGTTCGGGCTTCGAGCGGGAGCTCCGTCACGTACCGTTGAATGTCATTCATTTATGCCATCGCCCTTAATTAGTTAAATATTTAACTATAATGTATCTAATGAGACGAAGGCTGTCAACAGCCAACGAATCGCAAAAAAACCGCGAACTCCCCAGAGCGAGGGCTCGCGGCCTTTCTCTAAAGCAGATCGCAGCTTATCTTAACGACCGCCTTCTTAATCTTGCCGGGTACAATGCCGCTAACGCCCGGACGATGCAGATCGGCGGGGAAAAACACGGCGAACATTCCCGGCTTCAAGAGCAAGTCCATCTCGACGGCAGGATCCTCGTAGAGGGCAAAGTCCTTGCTCTCCAGCTCGTCCTGGCAAACGATATGATCGGAGGATCTTCTAGCGTAACCGATGACTTCTTCTCCGTCGATCAAATATTGAATGTCGACATATCGCTCATGCGATTCCAGCTTCTTGTCCGTTTTCGGCGCCGTCTCCAGCTCTTGAATGAGCAAGAACACGCGGTCGCCGTCCCATTCGTATTTCCCCGGAGCCAGCGCCTTCAAATCCGTCCGTTCCAGCCTCAAGAGGGCTTCCCGCAGCACCGGATGAACAATTTCGAACTCGCGCGTCGCGAGCTTGGAGCTATCGCCGAATATCATAGTAGCAACTCCGTCCCCTAGGATTCCTTAGCTTTGGCGCTTTACGCATCTGTTTTACCACGAGGTAAGCCCGCCGTCAATGACGAGGTTATGTCCTACCGTGTAGTCGGAGGCTCCCGAAGCCAAATAAGCGATCGATCCTTTCAGGTCGATCCGGTCCCGTCCCATTCGCCCTAGCGGAACCAGCTTCGTGTAATTCTCGACGAATCGGTCCGGCTGCGCCCGGTAGAAGCCTCCCGGCGAGATCGCGTTAACATAGATCCCGAACGGAGCCAAGGATACGCCGATCCCCTTCGTAAGATTGATGACGCCCGCCTTGCTGGCCAAGTAATCCGGTACGGTCGGGGACAACCCCGAACCGGGATAAATTCTCAGATCGCGTCCTACGATTCCGTCGATGGAAGCCATGTTAATGATTTTCCCCGAACGGGCTTGCTTCATATGAGGAGCGACGGTGCGGCATCCTAGGAACACGCTCGTTAGATTCGCGTCCATCGTATATTTCCAATCTTCCAGCAGACGAGTCTCCAAGAACTCGAATGAAGGATCGTCCTCGATCGTCTCCGGAACGGTCGATACCTTGCGTCCGCCGGCGTTGTTGACGAGAATGTCGATCTTTCCGAAACGTCCGACAATATCGCCGACGACCTTCCTCCAGCTCGCCTCGTCCGTTACTTCCAGTTCCGCTCCGACAACAAGCGCGCCGGTATCCGCCGCGAGCCGCTCCGCCGTCCGATCCGCTTCCTCCTGGCGGCGGCGGGTGACCACGACGGTCGCCCCCAGCTCCGCCAACGCTTCCGCCGCATCGTAACCTAGATTATTCCCGCCCGTAACCAACGCGATCTTCCCCGTCAGATCGAACAACTGCCGTACGTTAACCCTTGCCTCCACTTGCCTTCGCCTCCTCCGCTCTCGCGTTATTGCACGTTCAAGAAAGAGAAACGTTTAGCCGTCTCGTAAATGTCGGCGCGCTGGGCGTCGGTCAATTGCTGAATCGGTTTGCGCGGCACGCCCGTGTCGATGCCTTGAAGACGCAGAATCTCCCGTTCGAACGCAATGAAGTCGTACTTGAGCAACTCATGGATGACCCGATTGACCTCGTACTGGATCGCTCTCGCTTCCGCGATCTTGCCCTGCCGGAACAGCTTGTACAGCTCCGCGAATTTCGCGGGCATGATGTTGTAGGTCGAGCCGATCGCCCCGACGGCCCCCATGGTCAAGCCCGCCAAGCAAATCTCGTCCGGACCGTTGAATACGAGGAAATCTTCGCCGCAGACATCCATGATTTGCTGCATCTCATAGACGTTCGTGGACGTGAATTTCAATCCGATAATCCCTTCGACCCGAGACAATTCCCTATAGAAGTCCGCCGACTGCTTCGAGCCCGTCATGTCCGGAAAATGATACGCGATAAGCGGAATGTCGGCCGCCTCGGCAATGTCGATGTAATGGCGCTTGATCTGCTCCGAACCATGCTTGTAGTAGAACGGCGTCACCGCCGATACGGCCGTCGCTCCGGTGTCATGCGCGTGGCGAGTCAATCTGACGGCGGTATCCGTATCCATCGCGCCGACATGGGCAATGACGGGAACTTCCTTCTTCACCTCGTCCATGACGATTTCCAGCAAATATTGGCGCTCCTCGATCGTTTGCATAAAACCTTCGCCGGTACTTCCGCTTAAGTAAAACCCGGATGCGCCCTGAGCAATGAGATGTCTAACCAGTTGCCGGGTAACGGGATCGCTGATCTTGCCATCGGCGCCATATGGCGTAATGAGAGCGGGAATGATTCCTTGCAGATTCGCATATTTCGTACGGTTTGTCGTCATGAGTGAAATCTCCTATCCGTGTCTGGGATGAGTTAGCCTTTAATTCCGCCGGCCGTTAGGCCTTCGATCAACAGCTTCTGAATGAACGAAAAAATAAAGATAATCGGGAGAATGACTATGACCCCGCTGGCCAGAATGCCGCCCCAGTTCGCCGCTCCCATGCTTTCCATCACTTCCGCGATGCCCACCTGAACGGTTTTGGCCGCCAGCGAGTTGGTCAGAATCAAGGAATATTGGTAATCGTTCCAACCAAGGATGAACGAATACAAGCTGACGGAGACGAGACCCGGCAATGCCATAGGCACCATGATCCTGAACAGAGTCTTGAGCTTGGTCGATCCGTCCATATAAGCGGCTTCTTCCAACTCCTTAGGCACGCTCTTGAAAAATCCGCTCATGATCCATACGGCAACGGGAATGGTCATCGTGTTATAGATCAGGACAAGCACGGTCTTCGTATTCAAGATCGAGAAAGCGGAAGCCAGCTTGTACCACGGAATCATGATTAACGGCCCCTGGATCATCTGAGCCAGAACAAATAATACGACGACCAAGCTGATTCCCGGCACCTTAAACCTCGCTAGCCCATACCCGCTGACGCAGGCGATGAGCCCGGTGCATAGCGCGGTTAAAGCACACACGATAATGGAGTTGGACAGCAGCTTGCCGATATTCATTCCTTGCTCCCCGACTGCCCAGGCGTAATGTTCGAAAGTGAAGTCGGATATCCACCACGTCGGCGACGAAGCGAACATCTCTTCCGTGCCCTTAAACGTCGTATCCACAAGCCACAGGAAAGGGAAAAGGGTGAACACCATCAGAATCGTTAAGCTTGCGTATTTCATCGTGCGTAGCGACAGCGTCTCTTTCATAACCTCACCCTTCTAATCATTTTCCTTGCCGAACAGCTTCGCGTAGATCCCCACCAGCACAAGGACGAATACCATCGATAGAGCCGCGATGGCCGAGCCTCTTCCGAGATCGTAATAGACGAACGCGTTCGTATACACGTAAGTCGGTAAAATGCTCGTTTCGAAACCCGGTCCGCCATTCGTCAAAGCCCAGATCATTTCGAACTTCGTCCAAGACGAGACGATGGAAACCATCCCCGTAACGTACATGATCGGTTTGAGCAACGGCAGCACGATGCGGGTTAGCCGCTGCCAAGACGTAGCCCCGTCCACTTCGGCGGCTTCCATCATTTCTTTCGATATGCCCGTCAACCCCGATAACAACATTAAGGCGATATACGGGAACCCTTTCCATACGGAAGTCAGGAGCAGCGCGGGCCATACCCAGAACTCGTCTCCGAGCCAGACGATATTGTCCTGAATGATGTGCCATGTCGTCAGATAGTGATTGGCCAAGCCGTTATGTCCGTCGTATATCCATTTCCACACGATACCGATAATGACGACCGGGGATACCCAAGGAACCATCATCAGCCCCCGCCATAATCCGCGCGATCGAAGCTTCGAATTTAATATCAATGCGGCCGGAATGGCCACCGCGAATTGGAATACCGTCGATCCGATGACCCAGACGAGGCTGTTCCACATAATTTTCCAAAATTTATCGTCTTCGGTTAGCAAGTAAACGTAGTTGTCGAGGCCAATGAAAGACATGGCTCTATTCGAGATCAAGGAATAGTCGAACATACTGAGCCGAACCGTCTCGAACAGGGGGTAGAACTGAAAAGCGATCAAATAAAGCACGGCGGGCGCCAGAAGCATATAGCCAAAAGCGTGCGCCTTGAAAAACTTGCGGGTCATCATGCCACTCTCCTCGCCCTGTCCAATCTTATGCGGATAGGAAAGGGGACTCCGAATGATTGAACCATAGAGAGTCCCCCATACTATTAATCCTTTTATTTCGCGTATTTGGTTGCGACTGAATCTATGCCCTTCTTGATTGCGCCGTAAGCTTCTTCCGCGTCAACTTTGTTCGTCAGGAATTTGACCATAATATCTTGAACGACCGTTTCCATCTCCGGTTGTCCGATGATTTTGTCCATAGGCACGCCCGTCTTGTCGACGATGCCCAAGAAATCCTCGATGACGCGCTTATGTCCTTCGATCGCTTTCGGATACACGTTCTCCGCTTTTTTGATAACTT
The DNA here is from genome assembly GCF_014107495.1 of Cohnella cholangitidis. GTDB lineage: Bacteria > Bacillota > Bacilli > Paenibacillales > Paenibacillaceae > Cohnella > Cohnella cholangitidis. The sequence goes on along the minus strand of NZ_CP041969.1, from coordinate 3,323,385 downwards.
CGTCCAGACTCGTCTCTTTTTCGGCGGAAATGTTTAGAATAGCCGCTTGCGTGCTGTTGAACTCCGGAGACAACAATTCCTCGATTAATCTCCATGCGACTTCCTTGTTCTTGCTGCCTTTATAGATACCGAAGCCGGAGTTGGCAACCGGAGTTTTAGCCGCCGATCCCGAAGGACCCTTCGGATACGGAATCGCGCGGGAAACGTTGATGATGTCCGGGTTGATGCTGTAAACGTTGGCCGAGAAGAACGTTCCCGCCGGAATCATGCCGACTTCGCCGTTGCTGTAAGCTCTGAACATTTCCGGATAGCCCCATGTCAGATGGGCTTTCGGTTGGAAGGCTTCCAGGTTCTTGAAATGGTTCAGCAGCTCGATATATTTGCCTTTGCTTTGCTCGGAAGTGTCCGCGATCAGCAGATCGTTGCTGTAACCCGCCGTGAACGGCACGCGGAACGCGAAGCGAGCGACGCCGAGCGGATAGCCGAAGCCGTATTTGCCGTCCTTCGTCATCAATTCGGCGGCTTTCTCTACGTCCGCCCAAGTTTGAAGATCTTCCAGCTTCATGCCGGCATCGTTCAACATTTTCTCGTTGACCATGAGATTGAACGCGTTCGCGGTCGCAGGAGCCGCATAAATTTTGCCGTCTATGGTCGAATAATCAAGCGTGCCGGGAAGGAAGTTGTCCGTCTTCACGGTCGAATTCTCGCGTTGCATGTACGGAGCCAAGTCTTCCAAGCCGTCCATTTGCACGAAGTTCGTCACGTCTTGGGTCGTCGCGATGTCCGGAACGTCGCCGGTGCTGATCATAACGGAGATTTTTTTCTCCATATCCGCCCAAGATAAGTACATGAACTCGATGTTGACGTTCGGATATTTTTCTTTCATCGCGTTCTTGAAAGTCTCGGCGAACAGCTTCTCCGACTCCGACGTACCCGGATAGACGAAGCGAATATCCGCTTTGACCGTTTTCCAATCGATTTCTTCGCCGGAGGAACCCGCATTTGCGCTTGAGCTTGCCGGAGTGCCGGATGGCTGAGCCTCCGGAGAAGCTTCGTTCTTATTCCCGTTGGAACATCCTGCGAATATTAAACTGAAAACCAAGATCAACCCTATTAATCTTGCCGCGCCCTTCTTGCCGGTCTTCATGCTTATGCCCCCTGTATCAAGTGGATTCGTTCCTGCGCTTTAATCATATTCTTTCCCGCGATCGCCTCACAATGAGACAACTTCAAGATTTGGTGGACTTATTCTAGAAGTCTCGTTCGCAAACGTTTGCGAGGATTGTAACCCTTTTTTATTTTTGTTAAGCTTGCCACCATAAGCATCCTTGTCGTACTTCCGGGAGGGTCCCGCCATGAAGCTGTTTCAAAAACTCCAAACAAAAATCTTTCTCTACTTTATCCTCGTCGTGCTCATCCCCTTGCTAAGCTTGGGAATCTTCTCGTATTTCAATTCTACCAAGCTGTTGGAGAAACAGGTGCTCACCCAGCAGAACCAGACGATCGGCCTGATCGAGAGCAACATTAAGCTGATGCTCGACGACGTTCAGGATATTTCATCTTATATCATGAACAACGAGACTTTCCAGAATCTGCTGAACCAACCTAAACCCGACGAATACAATCGCGCGCAACAGACGATGGTGTCCTACTTGTCCAACTTGAAGGTCGCCAAAAACTACATCTCGTTCATTATCGTGTATGGCGAGAACGGCTTTCTGTACCGCGATTTCAACGATTTTTATCGGGAAGTGATTCCCTACCAACAGTTAATGGAGACTCCGACTTACATCGTAACCGCGGCCAAAGCGGGGGAAGCGAACTGGATGTTCTCCAGCGATCCTCTTTTCCCGTATTTGCAACAGTACAACGAAATCATGATCGGACGACGCATAACGAACATCTACGATGCCGACCAGAAGCTGGGGATGCTCTTCATGGGGATCCGCCGCGATGCTCTGTTGAATTCCATTCAAGATATCGAGATCAGCCAGTCCACTCAATTGCTGTTGATCGACGACAACTTCAACCTGGTGGCCAGCAACCAGAAGAGCCGGGATATCGAATATTATCGCAACGGGGATCTCGAATTTAAAAAGAGGTTGATCGATCCCGATGCCGATCCGGTTATCCGCGTGAACGACAGAGACTATTACGTATCCACGGCTCAGGTCGAGCCCTACGAATGGAGCGTAGTCAGTCTAACTCCCTTGCAGGAAATACGGCTTCAGCACCAAGTGCTATTGCGGTTTACTCTGATTGCGTCCGCCTCTCTCTTGCTTATCGTAGGGTTGTTGTCCGTTTTTCTGTCCCGCAACGTGACTTCGCCTATTCAGAAATTGCTGAGGTCGATGAACAATTTCAAGAGAGGGGACTTCAACCAGAAGGTGCCCGTCGAGTCCAAAGACGAAGTTGGACTGCTTACGCAAAAATACAACCAGATGGTCGCCGAGTTAAACGAGCTTATCCAGAAAGTATATATCAGCCAGACGAATCAGAAGATGATCGAGTTGAAGACGCTTCAAGCCCAGATCGAACCCCATTTTCTGTATAACACGCTCGATTATATTTTTCTCAATTCCAAGATCAATGGAGATAACGATACCGCGGAAGTCGTCAAGTCGCTTAGCCAGCTGTTTCGTTTATCGCTTAACCGCGGGAACGATTATTACAAGCTGGAAAACGAAATCAACCAAATCAAAGCCTACGTCAATATACAACAAGCGCGGTTCCCGCATCGTTTCAAGGTGGAGTACGATATCGAGCCCGCCGTTGAGCCCTATCTGACCTCCAAGCTGCTTCTGCAGCCCATCGTCGAGAACGCGATCCTTCATTCCTTCGATACGAAGCGCGGAGGAGAGGGCATCCTTCGGATCTCCGGTGCCATTAGGGACGAAGGAATCGTGTTCACCGTGGAGGATAACGGCAAAGGCATGGAAGAGCGGCAAGTGGCCGCGCTTTTGGAGGTATCTCCCGCAAGCAGCGGCGGATACGGGATCAAGAACGTGAACGAACGGCTGACGATGCTGTTCGGAGAAGAATATCGGTTACGGATAACTAGCAGGATCGGCGAGGGAACGACCGTCATGATTCGTTTGCCGATGATCCACAACGAAGAGGAATGGGTGAGCCTATATGAAAGTCATAGTCATCGATGATGAGCCCATCGTATGCATCGGGCTGCGAAAGCTTATTCCATGGGAGGAGTACGGGTTCGAATGGGCAGGAACCGCGGATAACGGCGTAGAGGCGTTGGCTATGATAGAGGCCCATCGTCCGGATTTGATTATCGTGGATTGCCAAATGCCGTTAATGGACGGCTTGCAGTTGCTGAGGGAGATCGCCGCGCGTCAAATTCAGCTCAAGTCGATCATTCTAAGCAGCTATGACGAATTCATGTATGCCCAGCAAGCGCTCCAACTCGGAGCATCCGACTACCTGCTTAAGCCGCCCGATCTGGAACACTTTCTGGAGGTTATTCTGCGCGTTAAGAAAGAATGGGAATCCGAGATCGCGTTGAAGCGGCAGATGAAGGAGAACTTCCCCGTCATGGTCGAGCGATTCCTTCACAGCCTCATCGACGGAACCAAGCAGAAACAAGAGATATTCCGGGAGAAAACGGAGTATTTAAGGCTCCCTATCCAATCCGGGCCGTTTCGCGTATGCCTGTTGGAGATCGAGGATGACACGGGTAAGCTTGACCGGTACACCGTCGAAGATCACCATCTGATCCATTTTGCCGTCGCCAACATTATCGAAGAAACGTTCGAAGCTTGGACGGCCAAGGCTGTATTCCAAGAACAATCCCGGCGGTTCATTATCCTGTGCAACATCGACGCCGAGGAGCAGCTTCCCCAGCTTCGTTCGCTTCTTCGGCAACTAATCGCCAATCTTCAAGCCGCGCTGCGGCTTGGAGCTACGATCGGAGTATCCGGACATTGCGCAAGCTTGCTCAGCGACTGTAAAACGGCGTACGAGAACGCCAAAATCGCGCTGCAATATAAATATTACACCGGCGCCAACCAAGTCATATGCGTTGACGATCTAGAGATAGAACAGGGCGGCGTCTTGACGGGCAAGAATCATTCCCCCCTTCAAGACGAGAACCTCGTCATGTCTATTCGGGTATGCAACGCCAACGGCTTGGAAGATTGGCTGACTTCCTTCCTCTCGTCTTTGAAGGATCAAGGGCTTACCCAGCATGAAACGAAAACGTTAAGCCTGCAGCAAATGATCGCGGCTACCCACGTCATGGTTGAGATGCACCCCCAGCTCCAACTGGACGAACTGCTCTCCGGCGAGGATATCGAGCTGGTCTTCAAGGCCAACACGATCGATGAATTGGCCCAATTGCTGCGCGGATTTCTGTTCAAGCTGCTGGCTTTGACGCAAAGCTTGCGGAAATCCGGAAAAAACGCCGTCGTCGAGAAAATCAAAGAGTACATCCTCGCCAATTACGGAAGCAATATTACGCTCGAAACGATTGCCGCCGAAGTGTTCCTCTCCCCGGTATATTTGAGCTTCTTGTTCAAACAAGTGGAGTCCACGAACATTACGGACTACATTACCCACGTACGCATAGAGCAAGCCAAGTCGCTCTTAACGACTACGAACGGGAAAACCTACGAGATTGCCAATCTGGTCGGCTACCAGGACGACAAATATTTCAGCCGGATATTCAAGAAGAGAGTCGGAATGACCCCCTCGGAGTACCGATCGCAAATCTAGCACGATCATGGACAACGACTATGGCCTACCGGAGTTGTCCATGACTCCTCTCCCTCCATTTCGAACTACCTAACAAAACTTTTTCTGCCCCCTCAAGGAAACCTAACAAACAACAACAAACGAACACAATAAAAACCAATTCAGACCTCTATAATTTTCCTGCCATTAAGCTATAATCTCTTGTAAAAGCGCTTACAAACGAGTGGTATGTAGGCGTTTATTAGCATTTTCGATCCGTAGCATCCAACGAAGGAGGGCCGACTCTCGTTCTACCCTGATTGTTTTGTCGATTTTTGTTATTACTTGTTAGTCTATATTATGAAAACGCATTCAATAATAAGGAGAGTTGAAATGAACAAGAAATTACGAATCGGACTTGTCCTCGCCCTGGTCTTAACGATGGTCGTTTCCACGTTTACTTCGGCGGCATGGGCTAGTTCGGATTCCTCTAAGCCGGGAAATGACGTCTCTGACATTCAAGGGCATTGGGCGCAAGCCGCAATCGAAAAATGGAACTCTTATGGCGTGTTAAAGGGGACGAAAGACGGTTCGTTCCAACCGAACGGCGAGATGACGCGAGCGGAATTCGTCACTGTCGTTAACCGTTTGTTCGGATTTAAGAAGTCGTCCCCCACGTCGTTTAGCGACGTTCCTGCAAAGGCGTGGTATGCGGAATCGCTCCTGATCGCCAAGGAAGCCGGATATTACACGGGATTCCCGAACAACGAAGCCAAACCTCTGGAGCGGATTACCCGTCAGGATGCGGTTACTTTGCTTTCCAGGGCTTTCTCTCTTAAGGCCTCTGCGAACGCCTCGTTCGCGGGCGGATTCAAGGATGCCGGTCAAATCGCCGGTTATGCCAAAGACGCCATCAATGCTCTGGAAGGAGTCATTAGCGGCTACGCTAACGGCACGTTCGGCCCTAACGGGTTCATTAAACGGGCAGAAGTCGTCAGCCTCGTCGACAAGCTTATCGGAGCTTTTTACTGGAAGAGCGGCGAATACTCGGACGGCAAAGTAATCGGACACGCCGTCATTAACGCATCCGACGTCACGCTCCGCAATTCTGAAATCTCCAAAAACTTGTATCTTGCATCGGGAATAGGCGACGGCGATGCGACACTGGATCATGTCACGGTAAAAGGGACGACCTTCGTGAACGGCGGCGGAGAGAATTCGATCACCGTTAAGGATTCCTCGTTGCCCGTCATCGTCGTTAATCGCCCGGACGGCAAAGTCCACCTGATTCTGAGCGGACAATCGGCCGTCGGCAGCATCGTCACCGAGAACGCTTCGATCGTCGAGCTTGGCCAGGGAGCGGCGGTCGAAAATCTGACGCTAAGCTCTACATCGGAACTCATTCTTCATGCGGGAGCGTCCGTCAAGAAACTAATCGTTACTAACGAGAATACGATCGTTAACGGCAAACCGGTCGCGAAAGGCGAGTACTCCGTCGTGAACGGCGTAGTTACCGCGCTGGGCGGAGGCGCTTCCTCCGGTGGCGGAGGCGTATACGGAGGCGGGTATGGTAGCGGCGGCGGCGTAACGACTCCCGTTATTAACCTCGTAGACTCGAATGCTACCGCGGATACCCGATCGTTATTCCTCTACCTGAACGAGACTCGCGGCAAGCAGCTGCTGTTCGGTCACCAGCACGCGACCGATGAAGGCCTCACGCTAACATCTGCGGCGACCGGACTCCAATCCGAAGTCAAAAACTCGGTCGGAGATTTCCCTGCCGTATTCGGTTGGGATACGCTCAGCCTCGAAGGAAAAGAAAAACCGGGCGTGGCGGGCAATCTCGAACAAAGCCGAGCCAACTTGATCGAATCGGTAAAAGCCGTTCACAAGATCGGCGGGATCGTTACGCTCAGCGCCCACATGCCGAACTTCGTAACCGGAGGCAGCTTTAACGATACGACGGGATCGGTCGTCGAGCATATTTTGCCGGGCGGCGACAAGAATGCGGAGTATAACGAATATCTCGATAATATCGCCCTGTTCGCCAACAATGCCAAGGATGATAACGGCAAGCTGATCCCGATCCTGTTCCGTCCGTTCCACGAACAGAACGGCGGCTGGTTCTGGTGGGGCGCCAAGACGACGTCTACTAGCCAGTACGTAGAAATATTCCGATATACGGTCGAATATTTGCGGGATAAGAAAGGCGTGCACAATTTCCTGTACGCGTTCTCTCCTAACGGCACGTTCGGGGGATCCGAAAGCTCCTATATGACCACTTACCCCGGCGACGATTACGTGGACGTTCTAGGAATGGATCAATACGACAATCAGCAAACGCCGGGAACCGCCGGCTTCCTATCCGGTCTTGTCGCCGACCTTAAGATGATCTCCAAGCTGGCGGATCGCAAAGGCAAGATCGCCACCTTCTCCGAGTTCGGCTATAGCCCTGCCGGGATGTTGACGACAGGGAACGCAGATACCGAGTGGTTCACTCGCCTGCTGCAAGCGATCAAGTCCGATCCGGACGCGAAACGGATCGCCTATATGCAGACTTGGGCGAACTTCGGGCTGGGCAATAATCTGTTCGTGCCTTATCGCAATGCGCCGAATGGTTTAGGCGATCATGAACTGCTGCCCGACTTTATCGATTACTACAATGATCCTTATACCGGCTTCCTTAACGAAGTGAAAGGCGTATACAACAAACCGGCCACGACAGCCAATGAACAACCTCTGATGCACGTTGTTTCTCCGACGGACAACGGCACGGTTCGCGATGCGACGACGGTTATTCGGGCACGCGCGCTAAACGTCAATCCGGTCAAGGTCGTGTATTCGGTCGAAGGGTCGAGCGCGGAAATCCCGATGACGCTTGACGCAGACCGGTTCTTCTATACGGCGGATTGGTCGCCCGCAGCCCGCTTTAACGGCAAAACCGCCGACATTACGGTGAAGGTGTACAAACCGGATAACACCGTTCTGCAGCAAACCGTTACCGTATTCGTGAAGGTGGACGAAATCTTAATGAAATCCTTCCCGTTCGATTCGAATATCACGGGAATTCAGAACAACGGAACGTATCCCGACACCATCGGATTAACGTTATCCCATGGCGAGCTTGGGGGCAACAAAGCTCTAGAGCTAAGCGTTAGCAATGCCGTGTATTCCGATACTTGGCAGGAGCTGAAGCTGGAGTTCTCCAATCTGTCGGATACGGTGACGATCGCCGACGTGAAGAGAGTCAAGCTGGACGCATGGATTCCTTTAACCGCGGGAAGCAAAAGCGCTAATGCGAGCATACGGGCAATCGCCATGCTGCCGGGAGATTGGGATACGAAATACGGCATGACGACGACCGTGACGAAGCTTACCGACTTGCCGACGGAGACGATCGGCGGTATCGCATACGCCAAGTACTCTCCGGTCATCGATCTGAACGATCCCGCGAAATCGTCGGCGGCCACCGGACTAGCCCTTTCCCTTGTCGGCAGCGAACTAAACCATAATGGATCTATATTTGTCGACAACATCCGATTGTTCAGCGTATACGCCGAAGCGCCTCAGGATCCCGCGCTCGTCGACGACTTCGAATCGTACCAAGGCAGCGATGCGGCCCTTGCAGCCAAAATCATTCACGCCGGCGGAGATTCGACCGCCGTTACGCTGGATGGGGCTCACAAGAGCGGCGGCAACTATGCGATGAAACTCGATTACACGCTTGCCGGTTCGGGATACGCGGGCGTAACCAAATCGCTTGGCGGCGTCGATTGGTCCGGCTTCAACCACTTGAGGTTCTGGCTCGCGCCGGACGGATCGAACCAGAAGCTCGTCATTCAACTGAAGGTCGACGGAGTTTCCTTCGAGGCTTATCCGTCGCTGGCCGCCGCTACGCCGGGGTGGGTAAACCTTCACTTCAATGAATTCGCGGTTGCCCCATGGGATACGGGCAATGCAGGCAAGAAAATCAACAAAGTCAGCCTTAAGAACGTTCAGGAAATGTCCATCTACGTTAACTCGGTAGGAGGCGCAACGCTATCCAGCTCCTTGTACTTCGATGACATTAAAGCGATTAACGACGGTACGGGCGGCGTGCCTAACGGCGGTGGCGGCTCCGGCAGCAATCCGGCTCCCGCTGGCACTCTATACGGTTTCGAGACGGATACTTCGGGTTGGAACGTAGAAGTGAACGAAGCGAGCGCAACGGCGCCTTCCATCACGACCGATGCCGCGGCGGAAGGTACGCATTCCATGGCCTCGACCTTCTCCCTGGCGGGCACCGGATTCGAATTCACGAAGGTTGCAGCCTTAGACTTGTCCGCGGCAAGCGCGATTAGCGTTAAAGTCAAGCTATCCTCAGGTCAAGCAAACGCGCGTCTTTACATCAAGGTCGGATCGGCATGGGAATGGCACGATAGCGGAACCCCGGCTGCGGTCGATTCCAACGGTTTTACGACCCTATCCATTCCTCTTGGAGGAATCGCCAATCTGGATACCATCCAATCGATCGGAGTGAAGATCGAGCCCGTTGCCGGAGGCACGGGAACGGCGGTCGCCTTCGTTGACGACGTCTACGTTACGGCGGCGCAACCTGCCGGAATGAGCTTCGACTTCGAAACCTCGGCCGACAATTGGGCAATCAATAACGATAGCAACGGCGCCTATAACACGGCTCATGCTGCCGGTCTGGAAACCACCGCAGCCGAGGCGGCGAAAGGTACGCATTCTTTGAAAGCCGATTTCGATCTCGGCGGAGGCCAATTCCAGCTTCGCCACGCGAACGCGCTCGATCTCGGCACCGCAACCGCGGTGACCGCAAAGGTCAAGATCGTTCCCGGAGCTGCGGGGAGCTTGGGAAGCGGAGTTAAGCTCAAGCTGTTCGTGCAATCCGGCGACGGATGGAGCTGGTTCGACTCCGGCGAGATCGCCTGCGCCGGAACGGATTTCAATACGGTAACGTTCGATCTGTCCGGCGTTACCGACAAGGACAAAGTGAAGGCCCTCGGCATACAGGTGCTGACGCCGGCCGACTCGACCGGAACCGCAACCGTGTATCTCGACGACGTGACCCAACAGTAAGCGTATGACACAAAGGCCGTGAGATCTTCGTAAGAAGATTCGCGGCCTTTGCCCTTCTACTTTTTCCTAGCGGCTTTAGACGATCTGTACGTAAATAGATTGAGGCATCACCCTTCGGCGTTCCTCCTTGCTCACTCTCAAACAAATTAGTGGAAATCTCCATACGCCTTGCATAATCGAAAACGTCCCGAAGCGCCCCGTCAGCCCTTATTTAACGAGGCCGCTTCTAAGGCCAAATCGCTAAACTCTTTCAAGTAATGGATATAGGAGCCGTTATCGTCTTCATAATTCCCGTGCGTATTCGCCATTCTCACGACGACCAAATCAAGCCGAGGAACGACCAATACAAGCGGTCCATAGAAACCGACGATTTCATAGGAACCCTGAGGCACATGATCTCCTATTAGACACTCCGCCGATTTCCCCTCCTTAATCAACCACAGGCAACCGTTCCGGGTTGATCCGGCGGCAGTTGTCCCTGCGTCTGGACAGTCGTCGCATTTCGGATCACTTGTTCCGGCACATGCGTGCGTCCCGCTATTTTCCCGCCGTTCAAATGCAAATAGCCCCAATAGGCGAGCTCGCGCGCCGATACGAACAGATTCTCCCTGCTTCCGTCAACGCGCGGGTTAAGCGGCAGCGAAGCACGACCTTCCTGCATGACGAGCACCAGCTCTTCCGAATACTCGCTGCGCCAGCCCGTCTCCCGCCATCCAAGCGGACGAAAGACCTTGGACGCCAACAATTCGGCCACCGTCGTATTTAATGCTTCCGTTAGAATATCGGTTAACAGCTGAATACCTTCATTATTGTAGTCCCACTTGTTGCCCGGCGAAAAAGCGCGAACTAGTCGCCCGCTCTCGTCTCGGACCAAACCATGAGTATGCGTGAGCAAATGGCGGATCGTGACTCCGATCAACAGTTCTCTATCTTCCTGAACTAACGGCATATATTCCAAAATAGGATCGTCGAAGGAACGAATAGCTCCCTCATTCAGCGCCCACGCCGCAGCGAACCCGATATAACTTTTCCGCACGGATGCTACGTTATACTGGGAATCGCAGCCCGTAGCCCGTGCTCCCGCTTCGTCCGAATGAGTTCCGCTGTAGTGCTCGGCAACGATTGCCCGATTCTGAATAACGAATAATGAACTCGATGTGCCCCCATTGAGCGCGTTTATTCGTTCTACGTACGACTTAAGCGAATCGAATGCAGCGGTCTCCCGTTTCTCCAGCATCTAAGCAACCCTCCGTAATATTTTGTCTATCCCTAATGAAATCAGAACTCCGACGCTGTATCTTACTAAATCCGCAGCCACGAATCCTTTTCCCAATACTAGACCGCCAACTAGCGTGTTTCTGATCCCGTTTATCCAACTCGCTTGGTACAACTGGCTGAATTCGATTGCGAAGCAGAAGATCAGGCTGGCAATCATCGCCCAATAAAGGCTCTTGTTTACGAATAGCATGCGAACCCCAAAATAAACCATAGCGGCCCACAAGGCGTCGCCGAAATGACTGGCAATAAAATCCGGCAGCGATTCGGCATACACTCGCGAGCCCATCCCTAAGATGACTGCGATGACGATAGCGACGGCATAAATTATTCTGGCCTTTATAGGAACTCATCTCCTTTGAGCGCTGCGCGTTAGCTAGCCGCTCCTTAAGACTAGGCTATCACATCTATGCGGCACAGCGTTCAATAAAAGCACAAAAAAAGCCGAAAGGCTTCCCGTGCGCGCGGAAGTTATCAGCCAAATGCCGTTCGTATTTCGATCTTAGCGATACTACATCCCGTTATGGTCTGCCGATCTTAAGCGATTGGGACAGTTCCGCGAGAAGTTGGTCCAGTTCCGCTTGTAACGCCTTAAGCTCGGTTCGGCAACCGGACTCGAGGGGGCTCACGCGCTCGTCTAATACGCGGCGGTTTCTAATGGACATCTCCAGTTCGACGATCGCGAGCGGATTACGAAGATCGAACTGAACGCTTTCCGTCGGTCTTTCCAACAGACCCAGCATGCTACCATCTCCTATTAGGTTCTAATGGTCTCATTGTACGGGCCTAACGTCAGAAAAGAATGTCGAATCGGTAAAGTTATTGTTAAAATTTCTCACTTGATGTATTTTTTTGCGATTTCGGCCAGAGCGTATAACTGAAGCTAATGAGGAAATCGATCGCCAGAACGAGCGACCAGATCCGAATGACTTGGAGCAGCCCTTCCGTCCTGTCATCCGCGTTCACCATCGCAATCATACCGTACAAAATGCCGCATCCGATGATCCACGCTAACGCATGCAGATACCACCCTTTTCGCTCGTTCCTTGCGTGCTCAACGCCGAATTTTGCCTTCTTCTGAGGAGCCGGACCTCCGGCGTACCGATGCGCGAAACGAACGTCGGCCCACCTGATCATAGAATGGCCGTAGGCTATCGAGGCCCCAATATATACGGCCGCTAGGCCATGCGCGGCGTTCGCTTCCGCGCCGCCCCGCAGATCGATTACCGTGGCGATAAGGAGAACTAAATCGATAACCGGCGTGCAATAGAGCAATACGGCCCCCAACTTCTTCCGGCGCAAAATATACCGAGACGCTAACCCGGCCAGAACGAATACCCAGAATGCGATTTCGCAGCCAATAATAAATACGGTAATCACGTTCACTTCCTTTTTAGAACAACTGTATTATTTAAGATACCGTTATTATAGCACAGTTGTATTAAAACGCAATCGTGATATAATAAAATCATGCCAAAAATCGTAGATCACAACGACCGAAAAGAAAAAATAGCAGAAGCCGCTTGGAGAATCATACGCCGGGACGGGCTTGATCATGTATCCGTTCGCCGGGTCGCGGAGGAAGCCGGGGTCTCCCTCGGATCGCTTCGGCATTATTTCGATAGCCAAGACGAGCTTATCGCCTTCTCCATGCGGCTTCTGTCCAGCAGAGTCAACGAACGTATCGTTAAGCTTCCCTTCACCGGCGATCCCCGTCACGACATGATGCTCGTCATTGCCGAGCTTGTGCCTCTCGACGAGTTGCGCCTTGCTGAATCCGAAATCTGGCTGGCATTCGCCGGCAAAGCGGTATCCAACGCCGCTATTCGGTCCTTGAGCCTAGAGGTTCATCAAGAGTTGTATACAGGGTTCCGCAGGACCATCGAGCAACTGATTCGCCATCGGTTGACGAGGGACGGCATCGATGCCGATCTGGAGACGAGAAGGCTTCACGCCTTAATCGACGGCCTAGTCGTCCATCACACTACGTTTCGGGATCTCCTGACGAGAGACGAGCTAATGAGCACAATCTCTTATCATTTAGATAACGTGTTACTAAAGCAATAAGTAGGAAAGGCCGGGAACCCTTAGCGGGACCCGGCCTTTCGGCATTCATATAATCGGTGAATGAACGAGCTATTTACTGCGATCTAATCGTAAATGCCCCGCTAGGTTGAGACAATTTATAAGAGCTTGAATTCATTCCGAAGGTTAAAACATAAGCTTTATAAGGAACATTGTATGCCAATGGTGTGCCTAAGCTGGTACTAACGGTCGCAGCATAGCTCTGACCCTTTCCAACTATTGTGCCCGTTGTGGCATAGTAGCTTGCTGTAGCTTCCGTCACGGCAGTTCCTTCAGGCACTACGAATACCACATAATAATTAATGTTAGTCTCATCGGCAGGTTTGGCAAAACCGGCCGTCACGCTATTAGTCAATCCGTTCTGATAAGCATACACGCCGTACGCCTCGGGTACTTGCGAAGAAAGCGAGAGCCAGTTGGATTGCCCGGACAGCGAATTCGTACCGTTGACCCCTACCGAGAGCACGAATACACTATAGCTCGCCCCAGTCTGAATCGGCACTCCGTATGCATCAACAGTTGGCGCTATCGTTGTGTTAATGTTGGCTCCGGTCTTGTTTACTACCGTAAAATTAGCAGCCGTATTGGCCAAAGCCAGATTATAGCCCGCAGCTTGAGAATCCCTAACTAAGAGGATACGGTAGAACATAATAAGATTCTCGTCCGTAGCTTTGTTGAATGCGACTTGTAAATTCTGCCCGTTGTTGGAAATGACGACATTCGTGGCAGCAGGCACGTTACCGTTCGACAACGTAATCGAAGCGGATGGATAGGATAATGCATTCGTGCCGAATGAAGCTCCGCCGCCAGTGGACATAACGAACACCCGATAAGCGACTCCATTCTGAATCGGTTGCCCAAGAGTGTCCATCAAGCCGTAGAGTTGGGCCTCGACGGTTTGACCGCTGCCTTTGGGCACGACCCTGTATAACCTAGGATCCGTAATCGCGTTTGCGGTTGCAAGGGTAAACGCGCCCGCATTCGCTTCTCTGACTACAAAAACCCGGTAATAATCGATATTCGTTTCGTTTGCGGCCTTATTGAAGATAACGCGGATATCTTGACCCTCGTTATAGTCGGCGACATCGGTAACGCTAACGATAGTTGGCGGCAGAATGCTATTCCCCGACGACAAAGTGATGGCTGCCGAAGGAGCGGACAACGCATTCGACCCATACGACACTCCGAAGCCGACCGACATCACGAATACCTTGTAACTTACGCCGTTCTGAATCGGAAGGCCGTAGATATCGAGTGCTCCCGCCGGAAGCTGCTCGCTAATATCCGTTCCCTTCTTCGTTATATTCGTGTAGTACGAAGCATTCTGAATGGCGTTTGCCGCGGCAAGATTGAAGTTATTCGCGTATTCGTTCCTTACAACGAACACCCGGTAATTCGCGATATTGTTCTCGTTGGAGGCTTTCGTAAAGGAAACCCGCAGATCGCGGCTGTCGTTATAATCTCCCGCATCGAGCACGTTAACGTTCGTAGCCATCGGAATGACTCCGGTATTGGCTAGCGTGATCGCCGATGAAGCGTTGGATAACGAATTCGTGCCGGCAGATCCTCCGTTAATGCCAACCGCCATAACGAATACCTTGTAGCTAACTCCGTTCTGAAGGACAATGCCGCTTGTATCCCGAGTACTGCTGGAAAGTACCTTCGTAATATCGGTACCGGTCTTGCTTACTGTCGTGTAATTGGAAGTCGGCATGCCGGTCGCCATGGACAAAGTGAATATACTTGCACTTGCTTCCCTGACAACGAATATCCGATACTCGCTAATTTTCGCCTCATTGTACACTTTCGGGAAGAACACTTGAAGATCTTGCCGCTGTTGCTATCCGCGACGTCGCTAACCGACACGTACGAAACGGCAGTCACGCCGGTGTCTATTAGACTAATGGTCTGGGAAGGACCCGATAATGTATTCGGATAAGAATTGCTGTTTACAGAAACCCCCATTACGAATATTCGATAGGCAACCCCGTTCTGAATAAACTGACCCTTCACGTCTCTCATGCTCGATGGCAGGGTCACGCTATAATTACTGTTTCCCGTACGACCTACATCGTAATAATATTGCGAGGATAGCTTGTTGGCCTCGGTCAGGTTAAAGCTGCCGTAATCGTAATCTCTTACGACGAATACGCGATAAGCTCCGATACGCGTTTCATCCGTCGCTTTGTTAAAGCTGACTCTCAGATCGCGGCCGTCACTGTTGTTATCTACGTCTTCCACGCTAGTAATCATCGGAATTTGAGGCGACGTTCCAAGCGTAACCGACGCCGAACCCGCGGATAGCCCATGCGCTAACGTTCCGGTATTACTGCTAAGCGACAGAACGAACGCAGTATAAGCTACGCCGGCTCTGATCGAATCTCCCGAAGTATCTCTGGATGAGGAATTCAAAGTCACGCTCATCGTGCTTACGCTGCTGTTCTTGGAGACTGTAGTGTAATAAGAGCTGGACATCCCGTTCGCGGCGGCCAGATCGAAATTGGAAGCAAGCGAGCTCTTTACGATCATGACCCGGTAACCCGTGATGTTGCTCTCATTTGCCGCCTTAGTGAAATTCACCTGCAAATCCCGGCCATCGCCGTAATCGCCTACGTCTTCGATCTTCACGTTCGTCGCGGCGTTTACCGTCGGACTGCTGCTCAGACTGATCGATACGGAAGAAGCGGATAGGGCATACGTGCCGTTGCCGACGGTCAGAACGAATACCTTGTATGCCTGATTCTTGCGAAGCACGGCGCCGTCGACGTCTCTGCTCGAAGCGCTAAGGGTCGTCTTCTGGGTCGGGTTATACTTGGACAAGGACGTATAGTTCGCCGATCCTACGATTTGCGCTTTAGCGAGGTTAAACGAAGCTGCGTTCTCCGCTTTAACGACCAACACCCGATAGCTGTCCACGTTCGTTTGATCCGAAGGCGGAGTGAAGCTCACCTGCAAATCCCTGCCATCTCCGAATTGCGAAACGGTAGATACGGTTACCGAAGTCGCGGCGCCGACTTCTTTGACCGATTTCGTCGTGATCAATACGCTTTGAGTATTTTTGTTCCAGGCGACATCGTCCCCTAGCGATTCGCTGACGAAACGAATCGGCACCATCGTTCTGCCATGGATAGATCGAGCGGGAGCATCCAGAGTGACGGTTTTGTCGTTGATCGTTGCCGTCTTCGCTCCCAATTTCAGTACGATCGTCGTATCGCCCTTGATCCCGGTAACGGTTTGGGCTTTCTGATTCCATTGAACACGCGCGCCTAAAGCTTCGAATATCCCCCGCAGAGGCACCATCGTATAGCCCCCGTTGACGATGACGGGAGCTTGGTCGGTCACCAGTTCTTGACCGTCGATGACGATTTTTATTGCGGAAGCAGCTTTCGCTTCAGGCAGTTGAACAACTGAAAATAGTAATGCTAATGCAGCTAATACGGATAAAAATTTACGCATAATGTACCTCCCCGGATTGTTCCTGTAATTCCGTGCGTTTGAAATTATTGGATTCGATAATAAGACGCTGCAATGAGACTAAATGTTTCTCGAAAAACAAAATCATTTTGACGATCGATTTCTGAATTTATATAAACTAGAACGCTTTAACCCATTTGCGAATAAATGCTTAAGATTAAACCCCGATCTCCCGTAACTTAGCCTGAAAACATAGTAATTGATGTATTCAATGATAAAGAAGAGATAGAACGAGCAGCCCGCTATTAGATCCGGCGTGCGATACTCGTTCATTCGGAACAATAAGGCCGCGGGGAACGCAACGGTCAGAAGTAGATTGAGAGGTTTGAAGACGCGGAAGACGGCGTGAGCGGAATTACCCGAACGGTTGTTTCTCGCTATAGCGCTATGCTTTATAAACCAATAAATACTTCCTTGAACCAGCACGAAATTTAGCGAAACTAATGAAATCATGCTTAACGTACCAAGATCCAAAACGAGATACAGGTACGAGAACGCGATCGCCGCCGTCAGTTCTCCGAACGCTAAGCTAAGCAAACGTTTTTGCAATCTATTTTTCATGGACACTCCATCTTCCGTTATAGTTGGCTGATTCCACTAGAGAAGGGAAACAACACTCAAACTATACTACATAATCAGGAAAAGACTACTCTTATTCTCGATACATTCCCTATGTTTAGGTTGTCGGATAACGCTATTCGCCTCGACTTTCGATGCTTGGAGTGAATAGAGCGATGGCATAACGCTATTTCCCCGAAACGACCGAACTCACGTCTTCATGACACCCATAAGGTGATGGCGTAACGCTATTTCTGAATTTTCCATTTGGAAGAGATCAATAGAGCGATGGCATAATGCTATTGCTTCGGTAACTTAATGGTTCGAACTCCCCCAATTAACAAAACTAACCCTATTGATTTACACGCGCATAACATTCATAGCGGATACTAGGGTTATTCTATTACTGGAGGAATGCAGATTCATGAGAAAACAACTCGTCGCCGCGTTATCGATCTCGCTAGTTGCTTCAACAGTATTCTCGGCGGGCAGCTTTGCTGCTTCCAAAACGAAGCAAGTCGATTCTTTCCGTCCGCTCAGCACCTTCGCGGTGCCTGGGGGAGGAATCGCCGAGATTATTTCCGCGACTCCGGACGGCAACCGGTTATTCTATACGAGCGCGGGGCTCGGCAGCATCGGGGTTTTGGATCTCGCCAATCCTGCCAAACCTAAGCATTTGAAGGCAATCGAAGTCGGCGGAGAGCCGACGAGCATCGCCGTAACCCCGGACGGCAAGACGGCTCTGGCGGTCGTCATCGCTTCCAAGCGCGCCATCGGCGAAGTCCCCGAGATCAAGCCGGGCAAGCTGATCGCGATAGATACGACAACATTGAAAATCAAAAGCGAGCTTGCCATCGGCAATCATCCCGATTCCATAGCGCTGACGACGCTTAACGGTCAGTATGTCGCGGTCATCGCCATCGAGAACGAACCTCTCTACGTTGACGATAAAGGCGCAAGAACGGACGAAGAGAAGCCCGGACTGGACGGGGACATCAGCGGACCGGGATACGTTCAGATCGTCAACGTCAACAATTCCGATCTCGGCAAATCCAAAGTTACGGACATTAAATTCGATTCCGCGCAGCTGAAAGCGAAGGGGCTCCTCTATCCCGAAGATCCGCAACCGGAATTCGTCGACATCCGCAACGGCAAAGCTGCGGTTACGCTTCAGGAGAACAATGGAGTTGCGGTCATCGATCTGAAAAGCTCCACAATCACGAGCCTGTTCTCGTCGGGCAAACCCGTCAAGCAGAAAGCCGATCTGACCGAAGACGGCAAAGTTTCGTTCACCGGTTCGTATCCGGAAGACGTAAGCAAAGAAGAGAACGCCGGCGCGAGAATGTCGGACGCCATCGCATGGAATGCGGCAGGCACGACGCTATATACGGCGGACGAAGGCGAATTGGATTACACGGGCGGACGAGGCTGGAGCGTATGGAGCCCTTCGGGTAAGCTGCTCTGGTCCGACAAAGGATCGCTTGAGAGCAAAGCGGCCGAATACGGCTATTACGCGGATTCCCGTTCGGAAGCGAAAGGGATCGAAGTAGAAGGCGTGGAAACGGCCGTGTTCGGCAAAAAAGAATTCGCGTTCGTCGGCTCTGAGCGCGGATCGTTCGTCGCTCTGTACGATATTACGAAACCCGCTTCGCCGGCTTTCATTCAACTGCTTCCGACGGGCACTCGCCCCGAAGGCTTGCTCGCTCTGCCGCAAAAAAACCTGTTCCTGACGTCCGACGAAACGACCGGCACGATTACGATCTTCGAAGGCGTCTCCGGCTTGTACCAAGCGCCTGCCAACAACCCGACGATCTCGGCTAAGCCGGGAGTCTCTTGGGCCGCATTGTCCGGATTGGCTGCCGATGCCAAGAATAGCAACGTGCTCTATGCAGTTCCGGACGTAGCTATGCAGCCGTACATTTACAAGCTCGACCTGAAGGGCGGGGAAGCGAAGCTCTCTCATCACGTATCGATTAAGGAAAACGGAAAACTCGCTAATATCGACATGGAAGGTATCGTCGTCGACACTTCCATCGCCAAAGGCAAGCAACCGGGCTTCTGGTTGGCAAGCGAAGGCAATGCCCTGTTCAAAGACAAGGAATATATGGCCAATCTATTAATTCAAGTAGATAGCCAAGGCAAAGTTCTTCGCAAAATCGCCTTGCCTGCGGAAATCGATTCGGCCGACGGCGGAGTCATCCGCAACAACGGCTTCGAGGGCGTTACCCTCTCTTCGGACGGTCGTTACCTGATCGCACCGATCCAGCGCGAATACGCGAAGGATGCCAAAGTCGGCGGAGTAAACTACGCCCGCATCGCTCGCTATGACCTGCAAACGAACGCTTGGGACTTCTTCTTGTACCCGCTGGAGCAAACGGATACGAAAGGCGATTGGATCGGTTTGTCCGAAATCGTTAACCTAGGCAAAGACAAGTATGCCGTCATCGAAAGGGATAAATTGATCGGCGGCGCCGCCAAGCTTAAAGCGGTCTACACTTTCTCCCTGAAAGATCTCAAGCCTTTCGTCGGCCTTACGGAAGAGAAATCCGTAGTTGCCGGTTCGGTTATTAAGAAAAAGAAAGTTCTAGACCTCACTTCGACGATCGCACCGTTCGAGAAACTCGAAGGCCTTACGGTTACGCCTAACGGCAAAGTGTGGGCGGCAGTCGACAACGACGGCGGAGTTCACTTGTCCGGCCTGTACGCGGTAGCTAATTTGAAGGATATTAACAAATAATAAATGTCCTGGAATCTACCTCAACTAAGAATAGGGGCTGTCCAATAGTCATTTTAATGACTCAGGGCAAGTCCCTTTTCTTATTTCGTTATCGATTTTAGTTTTGGCCGGATATTTTGGTCCTTCCGGTAGATGCTACACCCCGCAAGTGAAGTGATGCTATCGAATTCGTTCGTTTCGTTAACGCCACATGGACGGCTTATTGACCGCATCTTTGCCTCCGTTTACCCTAACGGCAGACGGGATAGTTACCACCCCAATTGCTTGCCATTGTAATAATGAGTACCTTTGAACAATCGTAGCTTTCGACCAGCTTAGACATCGTGAATACGTCCTGGATAGATGAAGGTATGTCCTCGGATTTGTTCGAGCCATTGACGGAAGTAGACTAGCGATTTCGGGTAAGCTTCAATCCTTAGCGTGTTCTTTTGAGTGTTCGGAGCATAAATCAACTTGTAGGAGATATGCAGGAAATTGTTCTCTCGTATTGATTCTAAAGCGGTATAGAATCCTCTGTCCCCTACCTGTAAAGTCGATGACAATGCAGTCAATGGATAGACTGACCCCTTTCACGTGCCGCCCCCTCCCGAATTTTTGATGAATTTCGGGCTTTATTAGAGGGCAGGTGTCTAGCCATTAACACATGACCTTCCCGTTGTAGAATGTTCAGTTACTTCCTGACAGTATAATTGTCGGGGGTATCCTATGAATTTGTTGCGATGCTCTCGACACTATATCCATCGGGATATCTATTCGCAAAGTTGCGTTTAATTTGGAAAAACCGCAAGAAAACGAAGATAACAAAAAAAAAGTCAATCATGGTGGTACCTGACCATAATCGACCTGTACGGGTGTAACGGAATAGCGTTTTTTAGGGTAAAAATTCAAGCTTTATATGCGTAACAACAGAAATGACGAAATCTTCATACGGGTATTACATGGGTTATATGTGTTATTGGTTGAATGATGGATTCATTCGTCACCCACCCCCACCAAAAAAAGAAACCTAGAAAGGACAATGCCTCTCTAGGTTTCCTAATAAATAAACTTGATATTATCTTACAACATCACTTGAAAGTATCTCTCCATTAATTGGGTTAAATGAGAACCTTCTGCCGTAAAAGTCAGACACATAAACATCAGTACCTTTCACCATTAGATTTTCAAATGGCAACTGGTTTTTACGGGGAAAACATCACTAACATTCTGAATACGCCACTGTATTTCCCCAATTTTATTAATTCCAAATACATTATTTAGATACGTAACGTTGTTAGGTATCTCAAGTAATACGATTAAAGTGTCATTCACTTCTTTAACGTAACGTATTTTGTGGTCAAAAACTATTTTATTTTTGCCTACTACTATCTCGTTATCATATTGGCTAAACGTTATCGTCAATTTTATTCGCTCCTTCACGGTAAAGGTCTTGGATTTGTGAAATTACCAACACGCTGTCCCATTAAATCAAATTGTTGTCCCCCGCCTTCAAAACCGAAGAGTGGATTTGCAGTTCCTGTCCGTATTCTTGTTCCTGCATCCAATTCCACATCTGCTACAAACTTGGGAGTTGTAGGCAAGGCGAATTTATCTTGTATTTGCGACGGAGTTAATCCCTTAATATCATCGGCTTTCATAAACCATCCACCGTACATACCGGAGTTTTCCCCGTCGTATACTCGAACAAAGGTACTTTTTTCAGTTAACTCGATTTCTTGAGCAAGAGTACCTGGTTTATAAGGAGGTTTACTGTAACCCATTTCTTCCTTCCACCATTTATTCACATCTTCTGCCGGTGTTTCGGAGATTTTTTTATATTTAAGATTTCCCATCCCCCTAACAGTTGGTCCCGAAATTTTAAGCAGACTTCTAAACGGAGCAAGTAACGTTGTTGCCGTTTGAAAACTATCAGTCCAATGTTGAAGTGAAAGAGGTTTTTCAGGATTAAATGTCCCAACTGCTGCACTGTAGGATCCAAAACCCCAATAATCGATCGCACCAGGAACAGTGCTGTTTGTCTCAACAATCTTATTAAAGTCCGATACTACACTGTCTTTTAATACATTAAAACCATTTTCCATTATATTCCATGAATCTATGAAAACATTAGTTGAGTCACTACTTTTTGATTTACTCTCGTAAGGTACAAGAGGAGCTGCCTGACATTCAGGATTATCCATACATTCAAATTTAATAATATTTACGACTGATTCAAAGTTTGATTGAGAAACCTCTTTGTTTTTAACGATTTCATTAACAACTTTTTTGATCTCTACATTTGGCTTATAGTCGTTTGTTATAACGTTAGGAGTAGAGGAATATCTCTGACCTGTTGGAACTACTGTTGTAACTTTTGTAGTTATTTCCTTTGCAGTTGCTGTAGTGCTAATCTCATACCTCACCGGAACTTCTTTATTAACTTTTACGCTATTATTATTGTAATACCTGTCTAAGGTTTCGGGCTTAATAACAACTCTGCCATTAACCATTGCCGCATCTTTGCCATCAGCTTTTATTGTAACTTTCTGATTGTTAATCTTAATGGTTACTGCTTTATTCTTATTGTCCCAATATAATGAACCTCCGTATCCATCCTTGACGACATCCTTCAAAAGCACGGTTGCATTATTTTTTTTCGCAGCATGTCCCGTCGGATCCACATACATGATCGGATCGTTATTCGCATAAGTATACCTGTTTAACGACAATGGATCATTAATTTTCCCCTCATACGTATCCTCCGATATAAACCGACCGATATAAGGATCATAATACCGCGCGCGAAGATAGTATAAGCCAGTTTCGGCATCGTAGAATTCTCCCGCATAGCGAATGGATGCTGCATACATCTCGATCGTCAAGGTCGGGTTGCCGAAAATGTCATAATCATACTGGTTTTCGACCGTTCCATCTTCGCTTACTGTTTGCACGACGTCGCCGTGACCATTGAATAAATAATAGGACAGCTTGTTAGAAGCGTCGATCCGGGCAAGGTAGCCCCCGCAAAAAAAAGAAACCTTGAAAGGCATGAAGCCAATCAAGGTTGTTTTTGAAAACTCATACTTAGTGTGAGTCTGAATGGTACACTCCATCTTCAAATTTTCTTACAAATCCTTTTGCAGGGAAGTCAGGATAATCGAACTCCCATAGGCATCCGCATACATTACACTTATACCACTTTGAAGCATACCAGTTAATGTCTTGAACTTCACTATGTCCTACATAAAACGGTTCTGTTACGGGAGTGTCTTTAAATACTCCCTTTTTAACTTGTTCATCAAAATATGCCTTTAATTCTTCAAATAGTTTAAAGGAGTCAATATCTATACCATGCCTTTCATTACAATCACATTCTATTTTCCAAACCAATTGGCATTCACCTCCGGAATATATACTTGATCGCCACCGCCAATCAATTGACCTGCTCCTCCGTTTATAGTTTGAGGTGCTGCTGTACCTTCATATATTACAGTACCCTTTGGAACAGTAACTTTAGTAACATATTGAGTAGTATTTCCCCATTCAGGTTTTAACGCAAGGTCTACTTGTGACTGTATTCCACCATTTTGAGGAACTCTCGTCATATAGCTGCCAACCTTTCCTGCCTCTCCGCCATATACTCTATAGAATGTTGCATCTTCTGTTAAAACTACCTGCTTATATGTTGCACCACTAAAGGTTTCTGCTACGCTTTGCTTTAGAGGCCCTGGATTAGCGGGTGAATAGGTCACTACTTTACCCGCACCCTTAACAGTTGGTCCCGAAATTTTAAGCAGACTTCTAAACGGAGCAAGTAACGTTGTTGCCGTTTGAAAACTATCAGTCCAATGTTGAAGTGAAAGAGGTTTTTCAGGATTAAATGTCCCAACTGCTGCACTGTAGGATCCAAAACCCCAATAATCGATCGCACCAGGAACAGTGCTGTTTGTCTCAACAATCTTATTAAAGTCCGATACTACACTGTCTTTTAATACATTAAAACCATTTTCCATTATATTCCATGAATCTATGAAAACATTAGTTGAGCCACTACTTTTTGATTTACTCTCGTAAGGTACAAGAGGAGCTGCCTGACATTCAGGATTATCCATACATTCAAATTTAATAATATTTACGACTGATTCAAAGTTTGATTGAGAAACCTCTTTGTTTTTAACGATTTCATTAACAACTTTTTTGATCTCTACATTTGGCTTATAGTCGTTTGTTATAACGTTAGGAGTAGAGGAATATCTCTGACCTGTTGGAACTACTGTTGTAACTTTTGTAGTTATTTCCTTTGCAGTTGCTGTAGTGCTAATCTCATACCTCACCGGAACTTCTTTATTAACTTTTACGCTATTATTATTGTAATACCTGTCTAAGGTTTCGGGCTTAATAACAACTCTGCCATTAACCATTGCCGCATCTTTGCCATCAGCTTTTATTGTAACTTTCTGATTGTTAATCTTAATGGTTACTGCTTTATTCTTATTGTCCCAATATAATGAACCTCCGTATCCATCCTTGACGACATCCTTCAAAAGCACGGTTGCATTATTTTTTTTCGCAGCATGTCCCGTCGGATCCACATACATGATCGGATCGTTATTCGCATAAGTATACCTGTTTAACGACAATGGATCATTAATTTTCCCCTCATACGTATCCTCCGATATAAACCGACCGATATAAGGATCATAATACCGCGCGCGAAGATAGTATAAGCCAGTTTCGGCATCGTAGAATTCTCCCGCATAGCGAATGGATGCTGCATACATCTCGATCGTCAAGGTCGGGTTGCCGAAAATGTCATAATCATACTGGTTTTCGACCGTTCCATCTTCGCTTACTGTTTGCACGACGTCGCCGTGACCATTGAATAAATAATAGGACAGCTTGTTAGAAGCGTCGATCCGGGCAAGGTAGTTGATGCCGTGTACATAACGTACAGCAGTATTACCCGCGTCGTCCGTCTCCAATATGACATGGTGACGGTCGTAGATGTAGTTAGTCACCTTGGCCGCATAGTTGTCCTTGGAACTGCGAGATATTTTCTGCGTGCGCAGATCGTCACCGTCGTAGACGAAGGTTACCGTCGAGCGGTTTCCGCCTTTGATCTTCTCCGCTTTCACCAAGCGATTAAAACCGTCAAAGGTGTTGCTGACGCTTTCGATCAAGGTGCTGATATCGCTGGTGACATCGTCGCCGAACAGGCTGTCGTCGGTCACCTGCCGCTTGCCGCTATTGTACGGCAGAACGTAGCTGACTTTTGTCCGCAATTGATTGCCGTTATTGTCGTACAGATAGTCGGTTGTCTTCTTCAGTACTTCTTTGTTGTTGCCATCGTACATCGTCTCGACGAGCTTCAACAATTCATTCGTGTTGGAATAGACATACTGACTCTTCATGAGCCTGTATGGCAGTGCCTGTTTCGTATTCGGATCAACGTATCCGCTCAGCTGATCGGACGCGTAAGTTTCGTTCAGCGTCTGACGGTTGCCTGCGCCGTCATAGGTGTAAAGAGGTTTAACCGCTCCAAGAAGAAGCAAGAAGAACAAGTCATCCAGGGCATGAGTATCCCAATTCGAAAATAGGAAGGCATGTCTTACGGGGGAGAGGGTTTGAAAAAACCATTGGCACTTTTGGGGAGTTGTCGGACGATGTTGTTGATCCTAAAGCCCGTGTCGCAATGGAATGTTCAGCTTTCAATGCCGGTTTACCAGTACCTTGTCGCCAGGAACGCCGATCTGTGTTGAACTGAAACAGGATGAATCCTTACCCGTACAGAACGAAAAAGGACTTATTGCCGCTATCTTCTCTTGTCCCGATCACGCTGCAGAAGCAGTAAACAGGAAATTAAAGATAGCGAAAATAAGCCCTGACTTCCGTTCAAAGGTTATTCGTCCTGTTGCCGTTCAAGGGACATGAAGAAGCCGAATCCTTTCCCAATTAGAACGTACAGGCTATTGCCCGCCATCCTCATCTTACATTAAATGAGTTAGATGTGTTATTGGTTGAATAGTGGGTTCATTTGACACCGGGTAGCCCCTAACCTTGGGAAACGGCTCGAAGCCTACCAAGGTTTATAAGCCTAAAAACTATTCGTTTCTAATTACTCTTCTACCTGATGCTAGGTAATCTTGAAAAAAGTTGAAGTCAAATAATTTTCCCGGAGAGCTGGTATGTTCATATTCGATTACTTTTGAATGCGCCTGTGTTGTACTGTCCTTATTAAAAATATCAATTGGAATAGCTTCATCTGTATTAAAAGTCAAAGTGATCTTCTGTTTACCTTCGGCTACTACAATAACTGATGCATAGTACCCTGAGAGGAATGATAGATTTCCTCCACACATACAAACCTCATCACCTTTATTAAGCGTATATGGCCAGGTATGATATTGTTTGCGTCCTGTATGGGAATTCCCCTCAACAAACTCGAAATCTGCACCCTTGACGCCCTCTATTCGAACTTTCATTTTTCCAAATACAAAGAGCGAATCATCCTCTATTTTGAGGTCCTGCTTTTCTAGCTGATCTTTAAAATCATAAATGTTTATGATTGAATTCATCAGTTCAAACTCATAAACACCCCTGATATCACTTGGGAAATTTAAGAAAATGGTTGGAGTAACTTTCATATCGGCCCCTACTATGCCGTCAAATTCTTCTTTACTAATATCAAGAGTTAGTTTCATCTACGTCCTCACTTCCTTATAATCGTATATTGATCTAGCATTTTGGATTTGATATCCTCACCGTCAGTAGTTTTAAAACTTCCATCATTTGGAACTTCTTGTCTATCACCTTTGATTTTCAGCCCCTTATCATCTAATGTTTTCACTATTTTATTCATGTTAGAACGTGAACCCGTGATTACTACTTCCCCATCCTGAGACAAGACTCTTAATATCTCAGGATTCAATGGATCATAATCATAAGGATTTTCAATAATAATTTTACTTTGACTACCTGATTTAATGTTAGACAGATTTGTAGCATCACCATAATGTACTCCTGAAGCTTTAGGGTCAATATCAATATTGTATGCGCCCTCTGTGGGCTTTCCTCTTGCACCAATATTAAGCGTTCCATTGCTTGTGGCAGGTGCATCTAAGAATTTACCCATCCCCTTAACAGTTGGACCCGAAAATTTTAGCAGACTTCTAAGCGGAGCAAGTAACGTTGTTGCCGTTTGAAAACTATCAGACCAATGTTGAAGTGAAAGAGGTTTTTCAGGATTAAATGTCCCAACTGCTGCACTGTAGGATCCAAAACCCCAATAATCGATCGCACCAGGAACAGTGCTGTTTGTCTCAACAATCTTATTAAAGTCCGATACTACACCGTCTTTTAATACATTAAAACCATTTTCCATCAGATTCCATGAATCCAAGAAAAAATTGGGTGAGCCACTACTTTTTGATTTACTCTCGTAAGGTACAAGAGGCGTTGCCTGACATTCAGGATTATCCATACATTCAAATTTAATAATATTTACGACTGATTCAAAGTTTGATTGAGAAACCTCTTTGTTTTTAACGATTTCATTAACAACTTTTTTGATCTCCTCAGCTGGCTTATACTCGTTTAGTATAACTTTAGGAGAAGAGGAATATCTCTGACCTGTTGGAACTACTGTTGTAACTTTTGTAGTTATTTCCTTTGCAGTTGCTGTAGTGCTAATCTCATACCTCACCGGAACTTCTTTATTAACTTTTACGCTATTATTATTGTAATACCTGTCTAAGGTTTCGGGCTTAATAACAACTCTGCCATTAACCATTGCCGCATCTTTGCCATCAGCTTTTATTGTAACTTTCTGATTGTTAATCTTAATGGTTACTGCTTTATTCTTATTGTCCCAATATAATGAACCTCCGTATCCATCCTTGACGACATCCTTCAAAAGCACGGTTGCATTATTTTTTTTCGCAGCATGTCCCGTCGGATCCACATACATGATCGGATCGTTATTCGCATAAGTATACCTGTTTAACGACAATGGATCATTAATTTTCCCCTCATACGTATCCTCCGATATAAACCGACCGATATAAGGATCATAATACCGTGCGCGAAGATAGTATAAACCGGTTTCGGCATCGTAGAATTCTCCCGCATAGCGAATGGATGCTGCATACATCTCGATCGTCAAGGTCGGGTTGCCGAAAATGTCATAATCATACTGGTTTTCGACCGTTCCAGCTTCGCTTACTGTTTGCACGACGTCGCCGTGACCATTGAATAAATAGTAGGACAGCTTGTTAGAAGCGTCGATCCGGGCAATGTAGTTGATGCCGTGTACATAACGTACAGCAGTATTACCCGCGTCGTCCGTCTCCAATATGACATGCTGACGGTCGTAGACATAGTTGGTCACCTTGGGCGCATAGTTGTCCTTGGAACTGCGAGATATTTTCTGCGTGCGCAGATTATCACCATTGTATTGACAGGTTACAATCGACTGTACTCCCGTTTTGATACGATCGCCACGAACAAGCCGATTGAAGCCGTCGAACATCTGTAACGACTTCTCGACGTCAACGTTGATATTCTCCTCCGTCACCGACTAGAACGAAAAAAGGGACTTATCATCAGCTATCTTCCCTTCTCCCAATCAAGCTACCTTAGCAGCGAACAGGAAAATTCGAGATAGCGAAAATAAATCCTAACTTCCGTTCGCAGGTTCTTCTTCGTGTCCCCCTATTGGCGTGACTTTCAGCGACTGCTTCCGGTAAATCAAATTGAGAGTTCTGCATTCATGCCCCGGCACGTCTTCTTCTTCAGAAGCGCAATCCCCAAGAAGGAAAGGAGGGGCCGCGGAGCGGAGGGCGGTTACACTGGCGGCTGCGCGTTGGCCAGCGGTAGGTTGTTTATGGCGGTAGTCAGAACTTGGCTTGCGCGATATGAAAGTAGTGTAAAATTGTTCAGGTTCGTCGTAATCAGAGAACGCCGCTGCGCTTGCTGTCCAGCCGCTTGCGGCAAGATGGAAGCAAGGGAACACGACCTGTTTGCCGGCATCTCGTCTCATGCTGTTAGCGGTGGATGGAAGGCTGGAAGCCTTCTATAATGGGTTAGTCATACGTCTATATCCTTTTTTATGGAGGCCACTTCCTCTAAGACTAACTGGCTAGTATCACCCTCTAGTTTTTTTAATGCCTCGTTTAAGAATGTAGACGATGTTTCTTTTATAATCCTAATTGCGTTAAGTCGCATCATTTCATCAACATCGTCTAACTTTTGAAACGACAGTTCACTTGCCAACTTTGAGTCAATCTTTACCAGGGATAACAAAGCCCTTCTTTGAACATACTTATTACTATCCTCAATTAATTTCAATAAATATTTTTCCCATGTTGTGTGTTGTTTTCTTCCTATTAACTCAGCAATTTGCCATCTAGTATTAGATAGTGGGAATATTGTTCCATGTTTAACCACGATCTCAAGTCTGGATTCACTTAATTTGTTCACGCATTCAGTTAGTATATTTTCTTCCTCATTATCTAAAGCCATAACCTCAAGTATTAAAGCAACATCGGTCGCTTCTCCTTTTTCTAAATCTTCTATTGTTCTATACGCCAATCTTACTAATTCATCCCAATGTGGATACATAAACTCCTCAAGACCATTTTTCGTTTTTATTGCCTCGTATTCGTGAATATCTGTTCCAAACCATTCCCAAAATCGTCTTAGCTCATCTGCCAATTTAGAATTTACTTCCACATAGCCCATCCTCTCTACAGGTATTGAATCCCTTAATAACCGATTGAGCCACGTTGTTTAAAGCTATGTAAGCTATTAAAAGTGGCTCAGAGGTTATTAGTAAATCATCTATGGAAGATACTGTTTGGGGTCTACTGGATAGCCATGAATATTACCTTTACTATCAATATGAACACGCACACCTGTTTCCCCGTTTGGCCCAACTGGTTTTCCGGCATCCCAAACTCTAACTTTATCAGAATTGCTTGTTGGGGTGCCTTTCACCCAAGCTTCTTGAGTTAATTCGACTCCATTCTGTCCGTTGCCCCATGAGGACTTATTTGAATCAAAATTATTATGGCCAGAAACATGCTTTCCTTGCTTTCCAGCATCTACCTTCGGCGCTCCTGGAACCCCTGCATCAACTGTCCCCTGGTTTGGTAATCTCCCAGAACCCTGTACAGTTCCCGTCCCCTGATTTCCCGCATTCTTTCCACCAAAGGTCTGCAAATTCATTTTTAAACCAGAGTTACCCGCAACTCCAGGATTCCCCTTGGGTGCAAATCTGGCAATTCCTTTTGCAATACCAAACCCAAGAGGGAGAGCAGCTTCAATCAGACCTTGTATAGCGAGCGCCTGATTCGTTACCTTTTGCTGCACCAGATACCCGGAATACAGAACCGCTTCCTTGGAGAAAAAGGCGTTTAGAACATCCACCATTTCGCCACTTTGTGCTTGACTCAGTGCCTTGACATAGTTCTGATAATCTTGATCGGTAGCTTCCGGATATAGGTGCTTGTAGTATTTCTTCAAAGCGTTCCCAAAATTTTTGTCCGTCTTACCTGAGTCCATAATGTCATTGCTCGCAAGGTTCGCTGCTAAATAAGCTTCGTTGGATTGCTGAATACTTTTACCGACGTAACTGCCGCTGTACTTCTCTTCCAGATGACTGCTAAATGCGTTGTCATCCTGCCCCAACAGCAACGCGATCAACGCGGCTTGCGGCCTGTTGACGGTCCCCTCCGATCCGGCCGCAATGTTTTTGATTAGTGTTTCTCTCTTCTTCGTCAATCCTTTACCGCTGACTAAATCAATGCTTTCTGACTTGTGGGTCGTCAGGTCTACGACGGCTACTCTTTCCTTCACACGCTCTTGGCCCAGTGGAATCTCCTTGTCATAATTCGCGGCAAACATCTGACCCTGCTGCTTGGACGCATAATAGGTTTTTGTCACACTAGCGTAACCAGCCAGCTTGTTGTCCCCTACTGCGGTATCCACTTTGGATTCGATTTTTACTGTTACGCCTTGCTTGGAGCTATCGGATTGAAAATGTCTCTGACTCATCAGTGTATCGAATCGCTCGTTATCGAGGACAATCCGACCATTTTGGATGCTGTAACCGTTTTTCTGCTGATCCTTTTTATCCTTAGTATTGAATTGCACCGAAACACCCGGCGAAAGGGTCACAGTCGCTATGCCTGTCTTTTGATTCCAATTTACACTTGAACCCGTAAGGGCTGCAAGGTCGCGCAACTGCATCGCTGCATGCCCCGTCGGGTCGATGTACATCAGAGGATCGTTATTCGCATAAGTATACCTGTTTAACGACAATGGATCATTAATTTTCCCCTCATACGTATCCTCCGATATAAACCGACCGATATATGGATCATAATACCGCGCGCGAAGATAGTATAAACCGGTTTCGGCGTCGAAGAATTCTCCCGCGTAGCGGATGGAAGCAGAGTACATCTCGATCGTCAAAGTCGGGTTTCCGAAAATGTCATAATCATACTGGTTTTCGACCATTCCAGCTTCGCTTACTGTTTGCACGACGTCGCCGTGACCATTGAATAGATAGTAGGACAGCTTATTAGAAGCGTCGATCCGGGCAATGTAGTTAATGCCGTGTACATAGCGGACAGCAGTATTACCCGCGTCGTCCGTCTCCAATATGACATGCTGACGGTCGTAGATGTAGTTAGTCACCTTGGTCGCATAGTTGTCCTTGGAGCTGCGAGATACCTTCTGCGTGCGCAGATCGTTACCGTCGTAGACGAAGGTTACCGTCGAGCGGTTTCCGCCTTTGATCTTCTCCGCTTTCACCAAGCGATTAAAACCGTCAAAGGTGTTGCTGACGCTTTCGATCAAGGTGCTGATATCGCTGGTGACATCGTCGCCGAACAGGCTGTCGTCGGTCACCTGCCGCTTGCCGCTATTGTACGGCAGAACGTAGCTGACTTTTGTCCGCAATTGATTGCCGTTATTGTCGTACAGATAGTCGGTTGTCTTCTTCAGTACTTCTTTGTTGTTGCCATCGTACATCGTCTCGACGAGCTTCAACAATTCATTCGTGTTGGAATAGACATACTGACTCTTCATGAGCCTGTATGGCAGTGCCTGTTTCGTATTCGGATCAACGTATCCGCTTAGCTGATTGGACTCATATGTTTCGTTCAGCGCCTGACGGTTGCCTGCGCCGTCATAGGTGTAAATCGTAGTCTTGCCCGGCGCTTCTACTTCCAGTATACGACCTGTCGCATCGTAGAGGTAACTCGTCTTACCCAGACCGTCGGTCTTGGAAATTTGCTTTCCGGCGTTGTCGTAGGTGTAGCTGTATTGGGAAATGACGCTGCCACCCGGCGCTTGGTTGGTTAGGGTTAACAACTGGTTATTCTTGTCGTACGTATAGCTTTCCGTCACGCCGCCTTCATAGGAGATCGAGGTGCGGTTGCCATTCGGATCGTAGGCGTATACAACGGTTTTTCCGTCAAATACGACGGCGCTCATCCGGCTCGATTTATCGTAGGTGTAGGTTGTGGCAAACCCGGTTTGATCCGTGACGGTCGAGACGTTGCCAACAACATCGTAGGTGTAGGTCAATTGGACCGAATCATTCTTGACCACTTGCAGCAATTTATCGTTGCTATCGTAAGAATAGCTGCTGGTCCCGCTAGCGTCGGTCATCGAAGCACGGTTGCCTTTCTCGTCAAACGTATAGCTAATCCGATCGCCTGTTTCGTCGACGGCCTTGGTCAACAGCAGACCTCTGTTATCATAGGTGTAGCGTGTATGGTTGCCATTGCGATCGGTCATGACAGCGAGATTCAAGCCGAGATCGTACCTATACTGAATCGTTTTATTGTCTGCATTGGTGACCTGTGTCAGCAAACCAAATGCGCCGTAGGCGTATTTGGTCGTTTTGCCGCGGCCATCGGTCATATAAAGCTTGTTGCCGGCATTGTCGTAACCGTATCGGATCGCGATACCCTGCGGATCGGTTACCTGAACAAGACGGCCTGCCTCATCGTACATAAATGTCGTTTTATTGCCGAGCGCATCGGTTTCTTGCGTTTTCTCCCCCGCCGCATTGTAGCGATAAACAGCCTTAGAGAAAGCCGGATTGTTCTGTGCCGCAAGCTCCGGATCGACGGATTGGATCAGCCGGTTTGCCAGATCGTACGTATACAGCCATCCGTATCGGGCCGCATCTTGGGAGGCGGACAAGTAACCTTTTGCATCGATTTTTTTGATCACATTGCCATTATTGTCATATACATTCTCGTTGATGATCGTGCCGTACGCGTCGGTCGTGGCAACCAGCCGGTTCAAATTGTCGTACGCGAAGCTCATCTTGTCACCTTTGGCATTCGTCACCGCGATCCGGTTGCCGGCGGTATCGTAATGAGTAGTCACCGATTGGTTCAGCGGATCGGTAACGGTGATCAGACGGTTCATGCCGTCGTAAGCGTAAGTCGTGACAAATCCCCGTTCGTTGCGCACGGTGGACTTATTGCCTAGCTTGTCGTAGGTATACTGAGTATAGACGTCTTTGCCATCCTGTTTGCGTATTGCCTTGTCAAGACGGTTCAAGGCGTCATACGTATAGGTGACGGCATACATGCCGCGATTCGCCGTATCTCCCGTGGCGAATGCGTAAGCACGCGGATCGATTTGTTTGATCTTGTTGCCGAGAAGATCGTACTCGTAACCGGTAATCAGACGAATCCGTCCCGGATATGCCGGATTGCGCAAATTGGTGATATCGGCCAGGCTTGCGGCGTCCGCAATATCCTGTTCATTCGCCAAGCGAATGTCTTCAATCTTCCGGTTCTGATTATCGTAGGTATATTCCTCCACGTCGTACCGGTCTTTATCCCGCAGCGTTTCCTTCTTGACAACATTGCCGTTTTTGTCATACGCGTATTTCTTATAAGTACCGCTGTTGTCGGACACGGTTAAGACGAGGTTGTTGTCCGTATACGTATAGTTGGTTTCACGGATAAAAGACGGATCCTTAGAATTCGTCAATGCTTGCTTAACTACGTTACCAACCTCGTCGAAGAGGCTGATTTCCACAGCATATACCACGTTGCCGCTCGCATCGAATTCAAGCGGCATCCGTTTTTCGATGATTCGGTTATTCGCGTCATATTTGAACAACGTGACGCTGCCACGCTTGTCCTTTTGGGAAATAAGGTTCCCCGCCAGGTCGGTTTTGGATTCCAGCGCATTTCCATAAGGATCGGTAACCGTTCTTTGTTTACCTAAGCCATTGTAAGCATACGTTGTGGTATTGCCGCGTTGATCGGTTTCGGCAGTTTTACGGCCGAGTTTGTCGTAGCCGAACGAAATTGTACTTCCATCGGCATAGCTGACGGACTTCAGCGTGCCATCCGGATTGTAATCGTAGACGGTCGTGTTACCGTTCGCGTCAATCTGACTAATCAGACGTCCCAGTACATCGTAGGCATACAAGGTGACGCTGCCTAATGCATCGGTTTGCTTGACGAGCTGGCCCAATCCATCATATTCGTATACGGTTCCCTGAGAAGCGTCCATATTTCCCGTGTAGCGCAAACCGTCTACCGTTTTTTGCACCCGGCCGTTGGCATCGTAGCGAATATACGAGAGCCCTTCTTCATCGGGTGAAATCGTAGAAATAAGGCGGTTCATGGAATCGTAGGTGTATGAAATCCCGGTCATCGCCAATGCCTGATCAGCTACATCCTTGGCCGGATCGTACTGGTTCGGCGAGATTTGCTTGATCAAATTGCCCATTGCATCATAAAAGTAACGAGTTGTGGCGTCAGATCCGTCCGCTGCAGGCGCGATTTGGCGAATCAGGCGGTTCAGCCCATCGTATTCATAGCGCGTGGAAACGCCTTTTGCATTCATTTGCTCCGTCAGATTGCCGTTGTCATCATAGCGATATTCAGTTGCCGCTAGCAGCGGATCGGTCTGTTTCGTCAGCTTTCCATCAGCATCGTAAACAAACGTGGTTTTGCTGTCGCGAGGGTCCGTTTTGCTCTTGACCAGACCGTTTTTATAGTAAATGTATGATGTCGTCGACAGCACCCGGTCAGAATATTCGCTGTCGAACTTGGCCCCCGCCAAATATTGCGGCTCCAGCCCAGAAGTTTGGACCAGCGTTGATTCGCTGATGAGCCGGGATTTCACGTCATAAGCGTATCGCTTGACGTCCATATAGCTGTCGGATACTTTTTGCTTTTCCGTCATCCTGTTGCCGGCGCGATCGTATTCGTAATCCGTTTCCCTTCCGAACGGACCGGAAACCTGAATCAAGCGTCCCGCCTTGTCATAGGCATACTGAACCTTATCTCCTGAGGATACGGTAGTTCCGCTACTGCCTCCTAGCGATTTTCGGTCTTCAAAGGTTTCCTGCTCGATCAGGCGGTTTGCCTCATCGTACACGTGTTGAGTCAGCTTGTAGATATCGTATGCGCCGTCCGTGCGGATAAATTCCCGCTTGGCCGTTACGTTCCCGGAAGGATCGTAGGTGTAAAGGGTGCGGTTTCCCGCCTGGTCGATGCTTTCCGTCAGCTCTCCCTTCACTGAATATTCTAAAGATTTAGAGGTGCCATCGGGGTACTCGATGCGGTAAGGCTGTCCAAAAACGGTACTGTAAGCCTTCGTCGTGTTACCCGCCCGGTCCGTCTTGGCTGCCCGGATTTTACCCGTGAGGTCGTAATCGTATAGGTCCGTCTTGCCGTCCGGATACGATGTTTTTTTCAGCATTCCGTTCAAGTAGTAGGTGCTAGTTGTTTGGTTCCCCAGCGCGTCCGTTTGCGAAACCAACTTACCGATGGCATCATACGTATACGCAGCCGTCACTGTATGGGTCCCGTTCATACGGTTTCCTGCCGCCGTTTGCGCCGAAATATAAGAGGTTTTGTGGTCGAGAACGTTGTACGTATACATTTTGCCGATGGATCGTGCCGGATCGCTCTCGTTGTATCCTTCTCCGTCCGCTTCCAGAATCAGATTTCCTCTGCCGTCATATTCCTTGTAATCCGTTACCGTGCGTACGCTGCCATCAAAGACATAGGTCTTCACCAATCGATTCAGCGCGTCGTAGGCATATTCGATGCCGGGCGCTTGATCCGCTGATTGGGACATGTATCGCGGATCTATTTTTTTAATTGGATTTCCGTTCTCGTCATACACGATCCGGGTCATATTTCCGAGCGGATCGATCATACTCGTTTGTCTCCCCAGCCCGTCGTACGTCTTGGACTCTGTAAGCGTCTGCCCCTGAACCGTCATCGTGGCCGAGACTTGATTCCCTCGTTTGTCATATTTATAAGCAGTGAGTTTAAAATGACTGCTGTCGGTAAAAGGTTCTTTCTTTTCAACAACGTGATTCAAATAATCATAAGCATACGAGGTCACGTCATACCCGTTGCCGTTATCTATATGCTGTTCTGTAAGGTTGCCGACATCATCGTAAATGTATTTTTTGTTGTAGCTCCCATGAACGGCCTCGCCGTTGCTGTTGCCCGCTGCCTTCAAAGCTCCGCTTTCTTCCTTGACGCGGCCGGCGTAGTCATAGTCGTACGTATAGGCGAGGAACTCGTTCTCTCCCGCATCCGCATAGCGGAGTTCCTGCGTTTTATTGCCGTTCGGGTCATAGCTATAATGAATATGCGACTTACGGTTGGCATCGATTTTGTGATATTCATCGGATGCGCGATTCATCTTGTCATACGCGTAGGAAACGTCGGAAGCGACAATATCCTGTCCGCCCAAGTTCTGCCCCTGCTTAACATTAATGGTGTTGCCCGCAGCATCGTAGGTGTATTTTGTGTAGGTATAATCGGCTGACTCATTTCCACGCACTCTCTGTTCGGATTTCCGACCCGCTGCGTCGTACAGTGTCTGGGTGATTTTGCCCCCGGGCTCCGTTTGCCGCGAGATTTGATCCAGAGCATTGTAGACATATCCGGTTTCATTCCCGAGCGCATCGGTCTTCTTTATCCGTCTGCTCTGATAATCATATTCGTATCGAGTCACGCCGCCCCTGGCATCGGTTTCGGACAGCAGGTCTCCCACGTAATTGTACGAATAGGTGCTAGCGAAGAAATGACTGTTGTCCGGTGTCTTTTCCAGCTTTACCAATCGGTTCAAAATGTCGTAATAATATTTTTTCGCATAGCCGTCCTGATCCGTGATCGTGACGAGAAGCGGTGTGTCACTGTCGCTTCCTATCGTGTATTTAACGGCAATCGAGCCTTTATCGACCGTGTCTTTTGCCATGTATGTCTTACGAACGAGTCCATACGCGCTGTCATACGCGTAGAGGATGCTGTTGCCATTCGCATCCGTTTCTTTGGTTTTGTTTCCTTTGGCATCGTATTCATAAGTAGTTAACGGATGCATCTGACCGTTGACTTGCAAACCGGCCTGCAGCTGATTTCCCAAGATATCGTAGGTGTAAATGAAATTGGTTCCATTCGGATCGGTATATTGAATCTTCATATTGACATATGGATTTTCTTGATAGACGTATTTTTTGAGCGATCCGTTCGGCTGGGTGGCCTGAACCACCCTGCTAAGCGCGTCATACTCGTAAACAGTTTGGTTGCCGTTCGGGTCAATTTCCATAATTATAATGCCCATATTGAAATCGTAGGCATAGCGGTTAGCCAACGGCATGCCATCGACAACGGCGTATTTTTTCGTCAAGTAAGCACCTTTTGTGTCCTTACCGTTCGCATCTATGCCGTATTCGTAATTCGTTATGAAAGATTGGCCGCCCGCGTTCTGCTTTTTCTGAGTCATGTTGCCATAGTTGTCATATTGATAGTCGATCGTGGTCCAGTTTGCGGCGTCTCCGGTGTTCACCTTGGTTTCCTTGATCACATTGCCTTTATTGTCGATGTCGTAAAGAATCTGCGAAGTGGTGATCTTATCTTTCTTCCAGGTCTTCGATGCGAGGATGTGAAACTTGTCATAGGCATACGTATACACCACGGTATGCATGCTGTCGAGCGGATAACCGCCCGCGTCCCGCGCAGCTTCTGGACCGGTATAGTTGGTCAAATTTCCGTATTCGTCATAACGGTAATTCTCAATTTTCTTCATAGATGTGCCTTGCGCTTGTCCGTTTACCATTTGAACCGACACGGTTTGTTTCTTTTTAACCAACTTCATTTCGTCGCGCTCGTTGGTAATGGTCTCGCTATGGTCTGTTCCTTTATTCTCCGTTGTCATCAATTGTTGCAGACCATCGTACGTATAGGTAATTGAAGCACCGTTCAGTTGTTTGATTTGCGAGGAATAGCGATACGTATCCTTTAGATAATCATAGTTATATGCATTGTAATCCGGAGTACCGAATCCATCCGGTTCGTTGGTATAGCTGTAGCCGGCTTTATCTTTGACATCCGTAATGAAACGATCGATGAAGTCGCTCTTGGACGGGTCGTAGCTCTTCTTAACGAGCTCATTGGCTTCAAAAATTTTGCGGTACTGCATGCTGCCCGAGTTCAACCGCTTCGTGTATGTATTATAAACATAGCGCTTGATCCGGTTCGTTCTGGCATAATCGATCTGCACCAGATTCTCGTAGCGGTTGTACACGGCATAATTCTTACCGTTCGTATAGGTAAAGCCAAGGTCGGGCTGCTCATACCAATAGTGATATTTCACATTGTTGTCTGTATCGAAAACCCTTTGCAGCCTTGTGCGCATGACATGCTTGGACGAACTGACTAGCACCGCAGATTTGTCGTATACGATCTGTTTGTTTCCGGGCAGATGAACGATAACCTGGAACTTGCCCTGCAGATCGCCGGAATCGGTGTTGTTCGGGTTTTGGGATGCTTTATAGCTGTCGCTTGCGCTGTAAGGATTATTCGCGGTCGGACCGACGGTAAACGATTGATCTTCTTTGTATTCGATTGTCGTCACTCTGTCGACCGTATCGGTGATTTGGGAAATCAATCTCTTATTAACCGTTTGCCCGTCGATCGTATAAGAAAGAGTTGTATATTCGAACTTGATCGTGTTTCCGTATCGGTCAACAATGCCCAGAATCCGGCCGTCCGCTGCGAAATAAGTCTTTTTCCCCTCCTTTTCCGTCATGACGAACTTGGAAGTGCCGTCGTTCTGACCGTTACTGAAGGCTGTTGAGGTTCTTACCACTACATCCTTGATAGTTTGCCCTTCAGGCAGCAGTACGGATGCTCCGGCCAGCGTATCGGCTTTCAAACGATAGACGTCGCCGCTCTGTGTATGTAGATAGTCCGTGCTCGTGCCATCGGAATTTTGTCGAACCTCGATCATGGGGAAGGAAAAGCGCATGCCTATGCCGAGATTATAGCGATCTTCATTGAAGGAAGAGGTCTTAATATCGGAAGAGACATAGTCCACCCATGCACCATTTACATATTTGACTTTCATCTCTTGTACATTGGAAACTTCGTTTTTATAGATTCTCTTAATCTCCAAATCCAGCCCATTGCGTCCAGGCAGCACATAGTCGCTCTGCGTTAAAGTCAACTCGCCATTCTGAGGGCTGATATACTCTTCTGACTTGTTGTTTTGCAAATATACGGGCGACAGCATCGTGTTATACTGCTGTTTGGGTCCAACTAAGTTGTTCAATTGATCTTCCAACGTTTCGGCATAGGCAGCCCGCAAGGGGACGGCCAGAAACAGGAAGCCGAAAAATAAAATTTTATAATACTGTTTCAGCTAGTCGTCCCCCTTTCATTCGTATTTTTCCGAGTAAGCTTGCGCCAAAATCGCTTCTTCGGAGTAGCCCGCTTTGATTTGCTCGATAACCGAGTCTGCACTCTTCCCCGCTTTGTTGGCGATGACAAATGCTTGAGCCACCTGATCTTCGGTCAATTTTCCGGGAGCGGTATATTTATTCATCTGTTCGGCGGTAATTTGCACACGGGGAAGCTTGTCCGCACTGTAGAGTATGCCGAGATCGGCATTCGCTGCTTTCCAACTAATAGACTTGAGTCTAATGCTGATAATCTCCTCGAATGGCTTGCCGATAGCAAAAGAGACTCTGTCCGCAATCATGATATCGTCCGAGTTTAAGTTAGGGGTTTGCATCAACTCTTCGAGATATGACGAATCGAAAGCTCTAGGAGCAAACACGGGATGAGCATTGGCGTATTCGGAAAAAATTGCACTCCATTTTTTCCCGGATTCCTTATTAGCTACCATCGGTTCAAGATCGCTTAACTGGCCGTAGCTCTGATATAAGAATAAATAGGCGACTAGTAGATCCGGCAGCTTGTGGTCCGCTGCTAATAATCTATCTATCTCTTGCTTGAATTTGTCGTGAACGTTCAACTCGGTTAATAGATTTTTATAATTGGTCACATTTTTTTCGTAGTTGTCCGGGTCGGACTGCTTGATTTTGTCTAAAACCTGCTGTGAGATGGCAATGGAGTTTGCGTTGATTACATCTAGCGCGGACGAATCAAGGGGTGATGGCGTTACGGTCGAACTTTTATCGGAAGTCGAGCTCACTACCTTTGCTAACGCAGCATAGCTAGCCGGCAATGTCATGGCGGCTATGATACAGATCAGCAATAATTTCGGAATTTTTCTCATATGACAAGCCTCCTACTGCCTATTGGGATCAATCGACTGAATTTCTTTCATTACAGCGTCGGTCGGATTCTCGGGATTTACATCTTTTGCATTCGGATTCGGCACATCCGGTAGCGGGTTATTAACTTGAGATTCGTCAGGCAATGCTGCTCTATCCTCACTTGTAGTGAAGTCATTCTGGCTCAATGCATTGCCCTGTTGAATGGTTTCCAGCATTCGATTCTCGATTTTGTCGATCGTGATTATAGAATCCGGGTTGATGCCG
Source organism: Cohnella cholangitidis (assembly GCF_014107495.1). GTDB lineage: Bacteria > Bacillota > Bacilli > Paenibacillales > Paenibacillaceae > Cohnella > Cohnella cholangitidis. The sequence continues at coordinate 3,282,658 of NZ_CP041969.1, read as the reverse complement.
ATATTTTTATCTTCTTTATCCTGATAATATTTTTCCTTATCCGTGAAATATCCCTCAAAATTCAAGCCGATTTGCAGCGCAAAAAGGTATTCGTTCATGACGTTGTCGATGCTTCCGAATTCCTTTTTTAACACGACCATGGCATATACGGCGGTTTTCAAATCGAATTGATCGCTAATCTTGATGTATACGGACAAATCCTTACTGTCTTGATTTTCGTCCTTCAAGTCCACTACAGGTTGCTCCGGCCGATTGTCAACGGATCGAACGATTTCCTGCAGTTGAAATAGGATTCTTTCCGCTAGCAGTTTGGCATCCGTTATTTCGGCTTGAGCATAGCCTGCATCCGTTAGATTCTTAATGAACTCCTTATCTAAACCGCTATCGGCAAGAAGCTGGCTTCTCTCGGCTTTTGTGGTTCCATTCAAACCGTCATCCCGTTTGGAGAGCAAGGTGATAATATCGTTCCACGACTTACCAGTACTCCTCCATTGCAAAATGTCATCTTTGCTTGCCCCGGAAAGGTTCGATAATTCCACCGCGATGCGATTCTCATCATCAGCGTTTTCTGCAGATGCGGTTATATTTGACTCGCTTTTCGGATTGAAGCCAATTCCCATCGTCAGTTGCAGCACTAAAACTGCACCGAGGCAAATGGCTATCCATTTGTACATTCTCTTATATCCGGTTTTCATATTTTCACCTCAAAGCTCTTATTCTGCTCTAAAATTAATAAAAGACTGTCCGTCGATCTTGGACTTAAACACTATCGACGTTATTTCCCCGGACCATACCGTACCCGGCGCAACGCTTTGATTTACCTGGAATTCGATAATCCCTGGCGTATTCGTGACCGACAAATGGGTGCCGGGAATCGTGCCGGTACTCAGAGCATCCTTCTCCGGCGTGAAGCTGCATAAGTCAATCACTTCCAACTCATCCGGGTTGTACGTCACCGTAAACTTTCGCTCACTGAAATCCTTTACGTCGAACGCCAGCAAGGAGAAATTAAATGTTTGCCCTTGTACGACCTGAACCGAATAGTCGGGATTAGTGGTGCTTTTTACAAGAACGGGACTCCATGCTGTTACACCGGCGATGTTCTTCGCTCTCACCCGATAAGAGTGTGTGGTTCCCGGCGTCAAGCCTTCATCCAAATAGGTCAAATTGTTGCCGCCGTCCACCGTTTTCCCGTCGATTTCGATATCGTATCCGGTCGCGCCCTCGACCCGTCCCCATTTCAGCTCGATGCTGTTGTGTGTGGCGCTTCCCTCCAATCGGTCTGGAGCGTCTGGCGGATTCGGCAGTGTAGATAGAGAGAGCACGGCCACCCAAACACCCGAGGTCCCGCTCTGCTTCAACCTGATTTTATAGTGGTGTAATTCGTTCGGCGGAAGACCGGTTTGCTGAAATAATGTGCTGTTTCCGTTGTCCATAACGACGCCGTCCACCTCGATCTCGTACTCCGCGTCGGGCGCGACCGTATCCCAAGATAAGGTAATGGAAGAGTTGGTCACCACCGCTGCGATATTCGTGAGATAATCGTTCGCATCGCTCTGGCTCGGAAGCGTCTTCATCGCAACGGGACTGCTCCATTCGCTCCTGCCGCTGATATTGACCGCGCGAATCCGATACTTGTGCCTGCTCTCGGGTGATAACCCTGTATGTGTAAACTGAGCACCTGTCGAATTAATGATCGTTGTATCGTTGATTTCGATGTCGTAGCTTTCGGCATTCGGCACCTCGTACCAGATCAAAGTGATTGCCGCTTCATCTGCGGTCATCATGATATTCGTAGGAATATCCGGCTTCTCTGGATGCGTGGTCACATCCAGCGGCGGGCTCCATGGGCCTTTCCCTCCTGCATTCACAGCTCTGACCCGATACGTATGCCCGCTTAGCGGATCCAAACCGTCATGTGTGTATGTCGTTTTGGTCCCGTTATTGAGAATTGCCCCGTCCCTCTCGATTTCGTAGCGGTCGGCGCCATCTACAGGGTCCCAATTCACCGTAATCTGATGAATAGCCGGCTGGGCGGCAAGTTGTCCGGGTGCCATCGGCGGATACGGTAGGGAGATTTGCGTAACGGCGCTACTCCATTCGCTAGTGCCCCCGGCATTCTTTGCTCTGACTCGATAGATGTGCTTGGTTAAAGGCTGCAATCCCTTATCCACATAGGATAGTTGGTTGCCATTATCGATCACCCTTCCGTCCGCTTCGATATCGTATCCGTCCGCGCCTGTAGAAGCATCCCAAGTGACCGTAACATCCGTTTGCGTCGCTTTCGTCTGTATATTGACCGGAATCGGCGGCGGATTGGGCAGGGTATATGCTGTAACCTGCGAACTCCAGTTCCCCGTTCCTCCCGCATTGATGACCCGCACTCGATACTTATGCGGAGTATTGGGTGCCAGATTGTTATGTACATATGTCGCGGAAACCCCGTTGTGGGCGATAGAGCCGTCCACCTCCACGTCATAGCCGGTCGCTCCGCTGATCACAGGCCATGACAGCGTGATAGAGCGTTGCTCGGCTTTTGGTGTAATCGTGGCAGGAGGAGCGGCAAGTGTCGTTCCCGTTATGGCATCGCTTGATACGGATTCGACTCCCGCTTCGTTCCTCGCTTTTATTGTCAAAGCGTATGAATTATTTGCTGTAAGTCCGGTTACGGTTATCTTTTTATTGACCGGAGCAAACCAGACGGGATTGGTGGTTAATGCCCCAGTCGCATTAACGTAACGGCTTCCCGCCTGAATGACGTATTTAGTTCCAGCCGGATTGCTGTCGGTTATGGATAAATCCAGGCCGGTTTCCATGGAACGGGTTACGGACAACGTTGGGCTCTGTGCAGTTGTATAGATCTGCTGTTCGCGTGAAGAAACAAGACCGACCTTGTCCCTCGCCTCGAATTTCACATGATATGCCGTATTAGGCATCAAGTTTGCAGCTGTGTAAGACGTTTGGCTTGTCCAACCGCTTGTTACTGGTCCGACGGTATAGCGGTACGGGGACGCTTCTAGACCTGAACCGCCATCGCTCGCGGAACCAGACACTGAAACGGAGCCATTGGTAGACGAGACACTTACTGAACCTAATAAAGGCACGGTTTTATCCACATGTACATTAACTGATTTTTGACCCGTCTCTTGCCCGTTGCTCGCGGTAAATCTGAACGTATGATTTCCTTCCGCCAACGTTCCGATATTCATCGCGCTGAAGCTTACCGTTTGCGCCGTTTGCGGATTAGAGACGGACTTCGTTTCTCTAGGCGATGTTTCATTATCCAGATAATAGGCTGCCGTCAATGGAGATGCATTGGGTCCAGATACCTTGATGATCGGAATAAAAGAGTTGTCATTCGGACCGAAAAACTGATTTTCGACGGGTGCGACCACTTCCGAGACTTTCGGTATCGGTGTATAGGTTATGGTTAGTATCGGAAAATAAAAATATCGCAAAGCCTCGGTTCCGTTTTCCGGTATTCTTGGGGCAAACGCAATCCCATAATTAGGGTTTCCTGCAAGCACATGATTCACATACTTTTCCATCCCCGTAAACACAGCGGGTGTATTATATCCAGGAGTGTTAACGGAACTAATTAATTGACCTTGACCCGGTATTTGGGAAGGATTGTTTGATGACCAGGGTGATGAGGTGATATAGCTGTCTATGATTATTGTATTGTTATCCCCACGGGTTGAGTTCTGACGGTACAATGTTAAGTCAGCGCTCTGAACAACTCCGTCAATAGAAGACAAATCGAAATTCATATAACCGATAAAAGCGTATGTCCACGCTTTTCCACCAACATAAATTCCAGAAGAAGAGAAAGTGAGGTCACTAGAACCACCGTAAGAATAAGCTGTTCGATAAGCCATTACCGATGCGGATAATGTTGCCACAGTGGGATCCACTTCGATCGGATAAATTAATCCCGAGTCATCTACAGTGATATCGATGTACTGTTTGTTTCCTTGCTTTCGCAAAACCTGATCAACAGGCCTGGTCGTTCCATTAGCATCTATCAGCGAAGCCGGTAAAATAAATAGTTGATCGGTGCTCAATCCCGATTTGAATTGACCTTCTACTTCAAATGAAAAGGCTAATGGCGCGTTTTTATCCTTAAGGATAAATGTTTCTTTCACTCCCTCTCCAAACACCCTTAACGTCACATCCGTCGATTCCCAAACATCCGCATACGTCAATGTCTGTTTATCCGTCAATTTCGCCTTTGCCTTGTTAGACGCTCCTATTGGCTTGAACGAAAGTTGGTCCTGCCCTTTCTGAATGCGGTAGCCTTGCTGAAAATTCTTAGGCAGTGAAATATCGAATGGAACCTGCAGAGCTTTGTATGATGTATCGCCATGGTCAAGCTTTTTTTGCCGCTTTAGTTCCTTGTTCTTTTTACTAATTTGATTGACTTCATCAACTACTTCATGTGACATCGGCTCGTCCATATCTTGAATATCCGCTTCGTCGATTAAAGCAGGAGTGATATCCTGCCAATCTCCATTCTGATCTTCATAATGTTGCGGCTCTAATGTAATAACCGTCTGCTTCGAGCCGTTCTCCATCAGATAATGCTTCGTGTTGGCTGTGCGCTTTTCCACCAGTTCCTTTCTGCTTGTCATATCATCAAGCTTGGTCGATTCGGCGGCTATTGCCGCTGGCATATCTGTGGGTTGTTCGGATGCGTAACTTGATTTATGGGGTAATGAGAGAATAAGAAATAAGGATATAAACAATACTGGCAGCGCCTTATGGTACGACAATTAAAATCCCCTCCTAGTGGTAAACCGCTTCGAACCTCTCTATTCGACGTAGTATGTGATTTTTGAAGATTTATCGGACTTCGCCGTAAAACGAATGATATTGGCGGTAGTCTTCACGGCGTTCGAGATCCGGAAGACGATTTTCCCGTTCGCGATTTCGCTAACGCTCATATTCGTGCCTCTGATCGGCCCAACCGCCAATTCGATCTCGGGCGTAGCCACGCTCAAATCCAGAATTTCAAGCTCGTCCGGATTATAGGTCACCGTAATGGTGCGTTCCTTCAGCTCCGGTATACTTGGAGCTACGATAACGAAGTTAAACGTGGAACCTTGCCCAACGTCAACCGTCAACTCGGGAATGGTACGGGGTTTGATTTTGTTCGACCATGGGCTTGTACCGCCCGCATTCGATGCTCTAACCCGGTAGACGTGCATCGTATTCGGAACGAGATCCCGATGAATAAAGCTTGTCCCGGCTATCCCCTTGATGATCCGCCCATCGACTTCGAGATCGTAACTAAGGCTTCCCGGTGATGCGTCCCATTGCAGCTCTATATAATGCGTATTTGCAACCGCTCTAAAGCGCGTAGGCGTAACAGGAGACGTCGCTTGAGTGCTAAGCTTGCTCCAAGTGCTCCATTCGCCGACATCATGGCCACTCTTGGCGCGCACCCGGTACGTATGGACAGTGTTGGGCAGCAAATTGCGATGGATGTAGTTCGTTGCTGTACCCACGTCCACGATGACCGTGTCAGCCTGGATTTCATATCCGGTCGCACCCGGAACAGCCTCCCACTCCACAACGATTTCCGAACTGGTCGCATACAGTCCTGTTATTACCGGCGTGCCTAACTGCGTAACCTTCGTCAACACGGCGCTCCAAGGGCTCGGGATGGAGCCGCTCTTCGCCCTGACCCGATAAACATGCCAAGAAGAGGGAAGTAGTCCGTCATGCAAATATGTTGTAACGTTTCCGACATCGATGACCTCGCCGTCTACCATAAGCTCATAGGTCGTCGCACCCGGTACGGTCGTCCAAGAGAGGGTAATCGAAGTCTTCGATAGGACTAGGGCAGTCAACAACGGTACATCCAACCCGGTCATTTCGGTCAGGAGCTCGCTCCATGGCCCAGCCCCCGCTTTGCTGATCGCCCGTACCCGGTAAGTATGTTCCGTGAACGGCTTCAACCCGACATGAACGTAAGTCGTGCTTAGGCCGTTCGGAATAACCTTGCCGTCTGCTTCAACCTCATAGCCTATCGAACCGACCACCGGATCCCAAGAGATCGTAATCTCGTTGCTAGTTGATACTGCATGCAAGTTTAATGGCACGCCGGACAATGTCGTATACGTAATCGCCTCGCTCCAATTGCCGACGACAGAGTTGTGTCTCGCTCGGACTCTGTACGTATGTTCCGTGTTTGCTTCCAGTCCCGAATGATTGTATTTCGTACTTGTTCCAACGTCGACCGCTACTCCGTCAACCTCAAGATCATAGGAGGTAGCGCCCGTCACTTCATCCCATTCGAGATTAATATGATCGCCGGCAACGGTCGTCGCGCGCAGATGGCGCGGAACGGATGGAAGCGTAACCGCTTGGACTGCCTCGCTCCACCCGCTCGATCCTTCGCTATTATTGGAGCGAACGCGGTAAGTATGAATCGTGTTCGGCTGCAAATTCGCATGGAAATACTGCGTGACCGCAAGGCCTCCTACGATTGTGCCGTCTACTTCAACGTCGTAGCTATCCGCTCCGGAAACCGCATCCCAACTTAATGCGATGGAAGTATCCGTCGCTACGGTATACAATGCGCCTGTCGCCCCGGGCACAGTCGCCTTGGCCACGATGGCGCTCCACTTCCCGGGACCGCTGGCATTATGCGCCCGAATCCTGAATGTGCGCTGTATGTTCGGATTCAGATTTAGTTCTGTATATGTCGTAACGATGCCGTTATCTATAATTGTGTTATAGGTTTCAATATCATATCCGGCAGCCCCTACCACTTCATCCCATGTCAATGTTACGGAATTGCTTGTTGACTGAAGCCGTATATTGGCAGGCACATCCGGTAACGTCCACACCTCTTGCTGCACCGACCAAACGCCCTTAATATCGCCGTAGATCGCTCTGGCTCTATACTTATGCAGAGTGCCCGGTTCCAGCGAAGCGTGGGTAAAGGCGGATTCATTGCCGAACGAGTGTATAACCCCGTCTACTTCTAACTCGTAACCGTTCGCATTGAAGGCTGGCGTCCATGCGACATTCACGACGTTCTCCGTCGCGGTCGCCGAAAGAATCGGCGTCGCGAACGGCGACAATTGGCTTTGCGGCACGATCTCCTTAGCGCCGGACTCGCTAGCCCATTTCAAAGTGGCTTGAGGCTGCCCCCCGCGATTGGCATATTCGAGACGGATGTCATAATCGATTCCGGCTTCGAGAGCAAGCGAACCGGAATACTTGCCATTCCCTGTTTCCTCCCATTTGTCGATAAGAAGTACGCCGTTCACCCACAGCCTCACCCCGCCGCGAACGTCCATTTCGAACTCGTACATCTCGCTGAAATAAGGCGTAATTTGCCCCGTCCATCTCACCGACATATTGCCGTCGTTAAGACCGGCCTTGGCAATCGGCAGTTTGTTGCTCACGTTTACGTTCTCGTCCACCACGGTGGACAGATCGCCAGTCAAATTCGCTTCGGTATAATACTCCGCGAGCAATCCGTTGATCCTGTAATGTAATTTCGTTTGGCCGCTCGCGCCAATGCCTGTAGCGATAATCGGTTTCTGATTCGCCGTGATGCTGCCCCCGATCGCGACGACGCCTCCGGATTGAATACTCAAATGATTATTAACGTGAATATCGTCGCGAATAAATACATCGCCAGTGCTAACGCTGATGTTCGCCGTTTGGTTATTCGACACCAATCTGCCGACGAGCATTTCTTGCGCAATGGTCATAACTACCTTGGTGTTAATATGCATACTGTCGGCAACAAGAAGCCGGTCGGCCTGCACATTCAATAGACCATTGTTATAGATCAGGCTCCCCGCTGCAATATCGCCTGCCGCACGCACGGCGGAATCGTTATTCAAATGAATCGTACCGCCGACCCACACATCCCCTTTTCCGGCGACTGCCGAATGATCCGGCGCATTCACGTTCAGCGTCAGATTCGTATTCGCGTTCAAATTCCCCTTAACCGCCAGTGTCCCATATACGGTAAGCGTTAAATTCCGGTTCGTATTCAAACCGTCCAAGATAAGAAATACCGGCTTGGACGGCGAACCGAACGTCGCGGAAGCATCCAAATTCAGATGCCCCGTCTTCATAACGACGTATTCGTTCGGACTGCCTAGAATCGCCGATTCCAGATCGCTCCCATTGCAGCCCCCACAGGATTCGGCCTGTTGCTCCATCGTAGCGATGCGTTGTTCCATTACCGATATTTGTTCGTTCATATACTTATCGATAGCCTGACCCAGTTCTTTCACCCTGACGGACGGAATGGCATTGTGTTCATTGCTCTGCGATCCGGACAAAATAATCTTGTCTCCGGGCACCATGTTTTGCTCCGCAGGCAACCCGATATAAGGCAAGGACGTCGGACGGTTAGCCGGAACGACCTTCGTTATCGCTATCGTATGGATAAAAGCCGAAGAGCTAACCGGATCCCCTTTCAGGGTTAATCTTCCGTCGTTCAATTGAATGCGCTTCTTCACCTTGTCGTGTCCGCCTGCCGGAAGCTCGAAGTGATCCCAGAACACGACATTCTCAACCTGAAGCGTGTTGATGCTGCCGTATACGGCATGGCCTACGCTGATTTCGACCTCGTAACTGCCGGCTGGCAGCGCAATTTCCCATTGCCCCCCCGCCTGCATATGAATAGCCGAATCCAACAACGAAGAACCATAGACGGCCTCGTTGACCGAATAGGGAGTATGATCGAAGTTCCACCCGTACTTATACCCGTTTCGTTCTCCGTAAGTCTCGCCGTAATCCGGCATGTGCGCATCCGCTGCAGGGGCTAATAGCGACCTGAACTGAATGCTGATATCCGGCGATGCGGACGATGCCTGAGCCGGAGTGCTCCATAATGCCGGAAAAATGATTTGCGCAAGCAAGACGAAACATAAAACGTTAGACATCCTTGATACGACTTTATTATTCATGTCACATTTCTCCCTTTAATAGATAAAATAGGATGTTCAAATAAAAAAAAAGACCATGAGAGCGGGCAACCCGGCTGCCATAGCATTCGGTCTTTCGACCGATGCCTAAGGTCCGTGGCTTTGCGTCCCTGTCTTTCGAGCAGGTTTGCCTTTTCAGTTCAAATGGCCATAATTAAGGTTTCTTTATGTACACACAATAGGAATATTTACCCTCCCCTTATTTCGACATTTTACACGTTTTTCCTTTTTTATTCTGCTATTTTTTTCATATTTTGAGACTATAGATATAGATTGTGTGAAAATTTTAGAATGCTGTAAAAATTGTCATCATTTTCACTAGTTCGATAGGAGCGACAATAGATGGAGGATTTGGAAATTTCGTTTGCGGGTATAGAATAACGGATGGCATACTGACGAGAGGAGGCAGGAGGTTTGGCTTGACGCGTATTGAGAACAAACAAGAGCCCTCGAAATCGAGGGCTCTTGCCTTTGCTATCCTTCGTCTTCCGCTTACGTACCGAATTGAGCGTGGTGCAGGCGGCTATAGACGCCCCCTGCCGCGACCAGTTCCTGATGCCGTCCTTGCTCGGTTATGCCCTTCTCGGTTACGACGACAATACGATCGGCATTCTTGATCGTAGCCAATCGATGCGCGATCACTAAAGTTGTACGCCCTTGCGAGAGCTCGGCGAGCGATTGTTGAATAATCGCCTCCGTCTCCGTATCCAGCGCCGATGTCGCTTCGTCAAGAATAAGAATCGGAGGATTCTTGAGGAACATCCGGGCAATCGACAGCCGCTGTTTCTGTCCGCCCGACAGCTTCACGCCCCTTTCCCCGATCACCGTTTCCATACCTTCCGGCTGCGATCGGATCAACTCGTCGAGTCTCGCCCTTCTCGCCGCCTCCCAAATTTCTTCATCCGTCGCATTCAGCTTGCCGTACATAATGTTCTCCCGAATCGTTCCGGAGAACAGGAACACGTCTTGCTGAACGATGCCGATCTGATGCCGCAACGAGCTCAGCTTGACTTCGCGAATGTCGACTCCATCGATCTTGATTGCCCCCGATTCCACCTCGTAGAATCGCGGCAACAAGCTGCACAACGTCGTTTTCCCCGCTCCCGAAGGACCGACGAAAGCGATCGTCTCTCCTTTGCGGACAGTCAGGTCAATGTTCCGAAGCACGTGTCTGTCGTTCTCGTAGCCGAAGGTAACCCCTTCGAAGCGGATTTCCCGCTTAAGCTCGGCTAGATCGACCGCGTTCGGCGCGTCCGCGACATCCGGCTCCGTCTCCAACAACTCGACATATCGCTTGAAACCGGCAAAGCCCTGCGGATAACTCTCGATAATCGCATTGATTTTCTCGATCGGACGGAAGAATACGTTGGTCAGCAGCAGAAAACCGATAAACTCTCCGTAGGACAATTCGCCGCGAATAACGAACCACGTACCGCACACCATCACGAACAAAGTAACGAATCGCATCATCATATAGCTAATGGAGCCGTTCTTGGCTATCAACTTATATGAGAACAACTTCGTCGCGCGGAACCTGCTATTGTTCACGTGAAACTGAGCCTTCTCATGTTCCTCGTTGGAGAAAGCCTGCACGACGCGGATTCCCCCTACGTTGTCTTCCACCCGAGCATTGAAATCCCCGATATCAGTGAATAACTGCTCCACCGCTTTAGTCATTTTGCCGTTAAAGTAAACGACCAGCCATATAATCGCCGGAACGACGACAAAGGTGAGAACCGCCAGCTTCCAGTTGATCGCCAGCATCAGCGCGAACGACCCCGTCAGCGTCATGACCGCTATGAACAGATCCTCGGGACCATGATGGGCCATCTCGCCGATTTGCATCATATCGTTCGTGAGTCTCGACATGAGGTGTCCGGTTTTCGTATTGTCGAAAAATCGAAACGACAGCTTCTGAATATGATCGAACAGCTTCTTGCGCATGTCCGTCTCGATATTGATGCCGAGCATGTGCCCCCAATAGTTGACGATATAGTGCATAAACGTATTCAGAACATATAAAGCCAACAACCCGACGGACGCCCATACGATCAACGACCACTTGCCGCCCGGCAGCAGGTCGTCGACGAATTGGTTAACGACCAACGGAAAAGCAAGCTCCATAAGACCGGCCAGGACGGCGCAGCCGAAATCGAGCAGGAACAGTTGCTTGTAAGGCAGATAATAAGAAAAAAACCTGCGAATCATTTTCCGTCCCACTCCTTAAGATTTTGTTTTGACAAGCAAGTACAAGAAATAAGGGGCACCGATAACCGCGACTACGATCCCCGTCGGCACCTCGGAGGGCTGCAAAATCCAGCGTCCGATCGTGTCCGCCGTAATCACCAATAACGATCCGGCTAGCGCGGAGGCAGGAAGAAGAATCTGATGCTTCGATCCGACTAGACGACGCGCCAGATGGGGCGCGATCAGCCCTACGAAGCCGATTCCTCCGCTCACGGCGACGCATGATCCGGCTAAACCTACGGCCGCGGCGAGCAGCACTAATCTTTCTTTCTCCACGGGGGCGCCGAGACCGGTCGCGATCTGGTCGCCCAAATTCAGCGCGTTCATTACGCGAGCTTTGTAGAACACGAAAGGCAGCAGCACTATGATCCATGGCAGCAACGCCAATACGAACTTCCAGTTGGTCCCCCAGATGCTGCCCGCCATCCAAGTGGCGACGGTCTGGTATTTCTCCGGGCTCAATCGGAGCGTCAGCACGATCGTCGCCGCGCTGATTCCTGCAGCCACCGCTATTCCGGTCAGGATTAATCGGATAGGCAACAATCCTTGATGCCGCTTATACGCCAGCGTATAGATGAGCGCTGCCGTTAATCCCGCGCCGACGAGTGCCAGCAGCGGCAACAGATATACAGGGGCTGCGGTTGTCGACGGGTAGAACGAAATAAAGAGCATCACGGTCAGTCCGGCTCCCGCGTTAATTCCCAGAATGCCGGGGTCGGCAAGCGAATTGCGCGAGATCCCCTGCAACACGCACCCGGATACGGCAAGCCCCGCGCCTATGAGGACCGAGATCACAATGCGCGGCAACCGGAAATCGAACAGAATAAGGGATTGCTTCTGCGTTCCCATGCCGAACAGCGTCTTCATGAGGTCCAGCGGGCTAAGCTTGATGTAGCCGGTGTTCATGCTGATGACAAAGGCAATTAGAATCAATACTCCGAATACAACCAACACCGTGACATTCCGTTTTCTTTTGCGGCTTTCGGCGGCAAGCGACGATAGAGCTTCCATGATTAGAGCTCCCTCCTTTCCTTACGCGCCAAATACAAGAACAGCGGTACGCCGATGAGCGCAATCAGCGCTCCGACCGGCGTCTCGTACGGCGGATTGATCATTCTGGCCGCCAAGTCGGCAAGCACGACTAACAAGCTGCCCAGCACCGCCGCGCAGGGAATGATCCAGCGATAATCGACGCCGACCAAGTATCGGGTCAAATGAGGAATAATGAGTCCGACGAATCCGACCGCGCCGACAATGGAAACGGCGGCTCCCGCCAGAACCAACGTGATGAGGGTTCCCGCCAGTTTCACGAATGCCGTACGTTGCCCTAATCCTCTCGCCACGTCGTCGCCTAGGCTAAGCAAAGTAATGGAACGGGATATCGCAATGGCCCCGGCGATCGCTGCCGCAATCCAAGGAAACATGATTTTAAGCTGGTACCATTTCGTGCCCGCTACCCCTCCCGCATACCAGAACGCCAAGTCTTGACCGATTTCGAAATACAGCGCGACCCCTTCGCTAAGTGCAGACAGCATCGCGCTTAGCGCCGCCCCTGCCAGCACCAGCCGTACCGGGGTCAATCCGCCTTTGGCCAACGAACCGACCCCGTACACGAGTCCCGCGCCAACGCCTGCGCCTACGAAGGAATACATAATGAGGTACATGAAGGGTAGACCCGGAAAAAAAGCAAAACAGAGAGCAAGCACGAACCCGGCTCCGGCATTGATCCCCAGCAAGCCGGAATCGGCTAACGGGTTGCGCGTCATTCCTTGCATGATCGCCCCGGACACGGCGAAGCAAGCCCCGACCATAGCTCCGCCAAGCACGCGCGGCAGCCTGAGCTCTTGAATGATCTGATGATTCGTAATTTCGGGGTTGAACTGGAATACCGCTTCCCATACGGTATACAGCTTAATGTCCTTGGCCCCGAACGATATGGAGAGAGCAATTCCGAACAGCAGAGCAAAGAGCCCGCCGATTAAGATTAATGTCGCTGTCCATGGACGGGAATGGAATTTAGCAGCCTTTAAGGCCGTTTCTTCGTTGCCTGTACCTGTCTGACTCATTCGGACCATCCTTGTAAACCATGATGAATTTTATTTCGCCATATGAGATTCATTCTCAATTGCACCCGTAAATTGTAGGTCACTAGTCAATTAAGTGACAATGGACAAACGTGATTGTTTTCTTGTACAAATTCAAATACGGACATTTTGTTTCTCCATTGAGCAACCTTTCGAAACCCTTTATGATGAAATTTATTGATAATGATAATCATTATCTAAATTTTAAGCAATCATGTTGGAGGAAGAAACGATGAGACAGGCAAAGAAAACCACTTATGTATTAAGCGTAATTACCTTAATGTCGATGTTGCTGCTGGCTTGCGGCAACAATTCCGAAAAGCAAGCGACCGCGCCGCAAGCGAGCAACGGCAATACCCAGCAGATCGAAACTCCGCTCCCTTCGCAGCAGTCGGCTGAAAACTCCGAGGAAGCCGCTTCGGCTACGCGCGAATATACGGACTATATGGGACGCGAGGCAGAAATCCCTGTTGCTCCTAAACGCATCGTTTTCTCGGGAGAGACATTCAGCGATTTGTTAGCCCTTGGCGTCGATGCGGTCGGCACGGACAAAGAATGGAACAAGAAATCCGTATACGGCGACCGATTGGCGAGCATCGAAGACGTCGGTTTTCCGATCAATCTTGAGAAAACGTTGAATCTGCAGCCTGACTTGATTCTAATAGCGAACACGGACGAGAAGCTGTACGAGCAGCTTTCAAAAATCGCGCCTACGGTGACCTTCGATACGTTCGCCCCGTTGAATGAGCGTCTGCCGGTATTGGGCGATATCATCGGCAAAAAACAAGAAGCGGAAACGTGGCTTGCAGAGTATAACGCCAAAGCGGAAGCTATGTGGCAAACGCTGCAAGCCGCAGGAATGAAACCGGGCGAGACGGCTTCCGTCTTCACGTATTATCCCGGCGACCGATTATTCGTCATGGCGCGCACGGGGCTGTCGCAAGTGCTATACGAGCAGAACGGCTTCAAAGCGACCGCTCCGATTCAGAAAGTATTGGACGCCAACACCGGATTCGAGCAAATTTCCTTGGAGGCGCTGCCGGACTATGCGGGAGATCGAATCTTCATCCTGACTCCGGATTCGGAAGAGGCGCAGAAATCAACCGAGGAAATGTTCAAAAGCAACATCTGGCTCGGCTTGCCCGCGGTCAAAAATAACCAAGTCTATACGATAGATATCATTAAATCCGGCAGCGACGCCATCACTAGGGAATGGTTGTTGCAGGAATTGCCGAAAATGCTCTCCAAATAATAGAGCTCTTTAATGGCTAAACACTTAGGAAGCTTTTCAAGCAATCGTTGAAAAGCTTCTTTTGATTGAATATAATGGAGTTAATTGATAATCATTCTCAATTGAGGGAAGGGATACTTGCAGATGGTTCTCCAGACGTCATCTTTCGCTCCGCTTCGTTCCTTGCTTTTTCATATGATGGGCATAGAGCTGAACGTCCGTCCCGTCGGATGGAGCTCCGAACGGCTAACGGCCGAACTTCACACGCTCCTGATTATTACGACCGGAACGGGCAGCTTGAGTCTGAACGACAGCTCCGTCCGATATACCGCGGATAAATGTTTTTTGTTGTCCCCGGGCACATCGTATCGTATCGACAACGAATACGACAACGCCGTCAGCTTCTACCGGATTACGTTTGCCGCGATAAGAATTGGCGACTCCCGTCACGAAACGTATACCGGCAACATCCTGACCGACCGCCATGAACTATCGGCTTATCCGTTCACCCGGTTCGTCCGGCTGGCGGAGGAGCTATATGAAGGAAGCCGCAATAGTTACGAGATCGAATCCTTCAAACAGCGCATCCGGTTTCAGGAGCTGCTCGGCTTTCTGGTCGAACAAAACCTTCGTTCCGATCGCCAATTCAACTCTACGCGATCGGTCGAAGGCACCATCCAATACATGCGGAGCAATTACACGCATAATATCACCGTCAAGAAGCTTGCCCAATTAGCCAATGTACCCTATTGGCAGTACACTCCGATCTTTCAGGAATTAACCGGCAAGAAACCGCTCGACTACTTAACCGAGCTGCGTATAAACCGTTCCAAGGAATTGCTGCTTCATTCGAATGCCCCCTTGCGGGAGATCGCCCGCCGGGTCGGCTTCGCCGACGAATACTATTTCAACCGCCGCTTTCGCCAGACGACGGGCATGACGCCCAAACAATATTCTCGCTATATCTGCAATACGACTCGGGTAAGGGATTGGACAGGCCACGAGGTGGAGATCCCCGCTCAGCCTCAAAGGATCATTTATTACGGGGAAACATTCGGAGACTTGCTTGCGCTTGGCATTGAAGCGGTGGGCAATTCCATCCATCCGGAGCAATTGGAGTCGCTGAAGCCCGATTTGATTATTCTGGCGAGCTCCGACGAGAAGCAATACAACAAAATTTCGAAGGTCGCCCCTACCGTGACGTTCAACTCCTTCGCGCCGCTCGACAATCGCTTGCATACGCTCGGCAATTGGCTCGGCAAAAAACGGGAAGCCGAACAATGGCTGAAGACGTACAATGCCAAAGCGGACATCCTATGGAAGCAGCTTCGAACGACGATTAAACCCGGCGAGACGGCATCCGTATTCATCTATGATCACGGCAGACGCCTATTCGTCATGGGGGCGTCCGGACTCTCTTCCGTGCTCTATCATCCTTCCGGCTTTCAGCCGGTAGATAAGATCCGAGAGGTGTTGGATGCCGGCAAAGGGTTTGAGGAAATCTCCGCGGCAGGATTGCCAGCTTATGCGGGGGACCGAATCTTTATGCTCATACCGGAGAAGGACGAATCGAGAAAAGCCATGGAGGAAATGATGAGCAGCGCTCTCTGGCGCAGTCTCCCCGCCGTCCGCAACGGACGCATTCACGTCGTGGAAGCCGAGAAATGGAACTACGGCGATGCCATGACCCGGGAGAGGCTGCTCGATGCCTTGCCCCCTATTCTTCGTTCACGCCAAGCTCCCGGTTCTTCTCTTTGAACCGATCGTTGTGCGAAGAGACGTAAGCCGCCCGCGGCGCTTCCGGGTCCATGTACAATTTCGCGCTGTTAACCGCTAACACGGCATCCGAGAACGCTCCGGCAATCAAGTTGACTTTACTTGAATAGTCCGCGAAGTCGCCGGCGGCGAATATGCCCGGAAGGTTCGTCTCCAGCTTGCCGCTGGCGAACACGTTCCATTCGTTCATATTCAGTCCCCAGTCTTTGATCCCGGTAAAATCGGACTGCAAGCCGTGGTTAACGACAATGGCGTCGACTTCCAACTGCTCGGTCTCGCCAGTATCCACATTGCTGACCGTAACTTTATCGATTGCCTCGCCGTCCCCGCTATACAACTGTGTAAGAGCGTAAGGCGTCCGCACATCAACGGAAGACGACTTCATTCGATCAATGTTCTTCTCGTGGCCGCCGAATTGATTGCGGCGATGCACGACCGTTACGCTGCCCGCTATCGGCTCCAGCTCGTTGGCCCAATCCACCGCCGAATTACCGCCGCCGGATATCAATACCCGCTTGCCGCGGAACGGCTCCAACTCCTGTACGGTATAGTGCAGGTTCGTGATCTCGTAGCGCTCGGCGCCTTCGATGTCCAGCTTCGCCATCTTCAGAATACCCCGGCCGAGAGCGAGAATGACGGTTCGCGTCCAATGCCTTTCGCCCGATTCGGCCACGAGCACGTAAGTTCCGTCTCCCCGTCGCTCTAACCCGGTGATTTGCTGCCCGAAGACGAGGGTCGGATCGAAGATCGCTGCCTGATGGGCAAGCTGGGCAATGAGCTTCTCGCACGCGATCGGAGCAAACCCTCCTACGTCCCATATCATTTTCTCTGGATAGATGAGCATGCGTCCGCCCAACTCTTCCTTCGCTTCGATCAGTTTCGTCTTCAGGTCGCGCATTCCGCTATAGAAAGAAGCGTACATCCCCGCAGGGCCGCCGCCTATAATCGTTAAGTCATACAATTCCAATGGCTCTGCCACTTCGGACTCCCCCAATGCTATATGATTTCCGTTTGATATTGAGATTCATTCTCAATTACTAATTGTAGCTTGGCGCATTATCTCTCACAATGGACAAAAACAATCGAATTTTTGTACAAATCCAAAATTTAATTCCTAGTTATTTAATCGGATAAATGTTGACTAATGTCGAAAGTGCATGTAGTATACATTTTACTGGCCTAAGTCAGACATTATAAATGGATAGAGAGAAAGAGGGGTACTTGTATGAAAAGAACAAGTTTATTGACACTGTTACTTACGCTAACCGTCGTGTTGCTCGCCGCGTGCGGCAACAATTCGAATTCCGCTTCGCCTTCGAGCTCCGCGTCGCCTACGGCGCCCGCGGCTAATACGGAATCTTCCAGCCCCGCCGCGCAAAGCTCGCTCGATGAAATCAAAGCCAGCGGCAAAATCAAAATCGGCACGGAAGGAACGTACGCTCCGTTCACCTACCACGATGCGGACGGGAAATTGACCGGGTTCGACGTGGAAATCGCGGAAGAGGTCAGCAAACGCCTGGGAGTCGAACCGGAATTTTTGGAGACGCCTTGGGACGGACTTATCGCCGGACTTGACGCCAAGAGATTCGACGTCGTATTCAATGAAGTCTCGATTACGGACGAGCGTAAGCAAAAATACGACTTTTCCGATCCTTACATCGTTTCCAAAGCGGTACTGCTCGTTCACGAAGATAACACCGAGATCACGAAGCTAGCCGATCTCAAGGGCAAGAAGTCCGCTCAGTCGTTAACGAGCAATCTGACGGCCATTGCCAAAGAGAACGGCGCCGAAATCGTCGGCACGGACGGCTTCAACCAAGCGATCGATCTGTTGCTTACGAAACGCGTAGATGCTACTATTAATGACGGTTTATCTTACCTGGATCTGAAAAAGCAAAAGCCGGACGTGAAAATTAAAGTCGTAGACGAAACTTCCGAAGCCTCCCATAGCGCGGCGCTCATTCGCAAAGGGAACGAGGAATTGGTCAAAGCGATCAATGAAGCTTTAGCCGCGATGAAGAGCGACGGCACGTATCTGAAGATTTCCGAGAAATACTTCGGTACCGACGTTTCCAAATAATAACGAAGTTCAAAGGATGTCTGAACGATGAACGATCGTCAAATCGAAATTTTGCTCGACTCCTTCTGGCCCCTGCTTAAAGCAGGGGTTCTTTATACGATACCGCTCACGTTAATCACGTTTGCGTTAGGATTAACGCTAGCCATTATTACCGCGCTCGTCCGGTTGTCCTCGCTCAAGATTCTGAAATGGGTCGCGGACTTCTACGTGTGGGTCATTAGGGGAACTCCGTTGCTCGTGCAGCTGTTCATTATCTTCTATGGTCTGCCTAGCGTAGGAATTACGCTAAACGTGTATACGTCTGCCGTCATAGGGCTATCTTTGAGCGTGGGAGCTTATTGCTCGGAAATCGTGCGCGCGGCGATCTTGTCCGTGCAGAAGGGACAATGGGAAGCTGCGTATTCCCTTGGGATGTCCCGCACCCAGGCGCTTAGGCGCGTTATTCTGCCCCAAGCCGCCCGAGTATCCGTTCCGCCGCTGGGCAACGCCTTCATCAGTCTCGTGAAGGATACTTCGCTGGTAGCCATCATTACCTATGTCGAGATGTTCAGGAAAGCGCAGCAGGTTGCCGCCGCCACCTACGAACCGATGGTCGTCTATTGCGAAGTAGCCGTCATTTATTTAGCGTTCAGCACCGTTCTGTCCGTCTTGCAAAATTACGTGGAAAAGCGTCTCGAACGTTTCTCCGCCAGCTAAGGAGACCGTGCCATGATCGAAATTCGCGGACTGCATAAATCATTCGGTTCTCTGGAAGTGTTGAAGGGCGTCGATCTCACGCTATCGAAGGGTAAAGTCCTTGTCATCATCGGTCCCTCCGGGTCCGGCAAAACAACGCTGCTGCGTTGTTTTAACTTGCTGGAGATGCCGGACCAAGGATCGCTGAGGCTAGGGGACAACAGCTTCGAATTCCACGAACGCGCTAAAATCCCTCAGAAGGATATAATAGCTCTGCGCCAAAATACGGGAATGGTGTTTCAATCGTTTAATTTATTCCCTCATATGACGGCGCTTGAGAATGTGATGGAGGGACAAGTTACCGTACAGAAGAAGAACAAGGACGAAGCTCGGAAAAAAGCGGAAGCCCTGCTGGCCAAGGTAGGTCTCGCGGACAAAGCCGACTCCTACCCGCACAAACTATCCGGGGGACAACAGCAACGCGTCGCCATTGCTCGGGCAATGGCCGTAGAGCCCGAAGTCTTGTTATTCGACGAACCGACGTCCGCGCTTGATCCCGAATTGGTCGGCGAAGTACTGAAGGTTATGAAACAGCTGGCTACCGAAGGAATGACGATGGCTATCGTAACGCACGAAATGAAATTCGCCGCGGACGTAGCCGATCACGTTCTTCTCATGGACGCCGGACGCATCATTGAGCAAGGAACGCCTGAAGAGGTACTCAAAAACCCGCGATCTCCGCGGGCGATACAATTTCTTAATCATCTGAACGGGAAAGCCGAGGACTCCTCCGAATAGAGGGTTCTCGGCTTCTTTATTGAATTCCTGACGCCGCAATACGACGAATTTCCCAGGAAATCGGAATTTATTTATGTTTTCTGCAAATCGGCTTTCCATTGCTGAATAATAATAAGAATGCCAAGACACTTCCCTGCAACCATACTCCTCGTTTCATTCCCTATCCCCCGGTTTTCCAACTATGAAAATGAACTTTTTGGCGTTTGGATCGATTCACTAGCCACTGCGCGAAAATCAGATTAGGAACCCAGCAGAGCCAAGCGATGGCCCGGTAATAATCGTCAAAAGACTCAAAACCGAAAATCGCCATCGACAGCGGCAAATAAATTCTCAAGGTAACGGCCGCGAATGTCAGCGCATAGTTTCTGGTCATCCATCTTTGGTGCTCTCGCGTGTCTTTGTTAACGGTGATCGCCCGA
Source organism: Cohnella cholangitidis (assembly GCF_014107495.1). Lineage (GTDB taxonomy): Bacteria > Bacillota > Bacilli > Paenibacillales > Paenibacillaceae > Cohnella > Cohnella cholangitidis. The sequence goes on along the minus strand of NZ_CP041969.1, from coordinate 3,262,388 downwards.
ATCCCTTTAATTAGCGTATAGATCCATAACAGCGCCAGTAAAAGAAATCCGGCGCTAGATACCCAGCCGCCCGTGGCATAGAATGACAGGTAGATGCCCGACACGCCGCCGAGAAGTACGCAATAACTATAGATCTTGCCGATTGCCCGGTGCGCGCGGATGGATCTGGCTCTAAGCTTGCCGATAAATTGCGGCCATCCCGTACATATCGCGATTATGGCGGTCACGATATGGATATATAACATCGCGTACCATAGATCGTTTAGGTTCATCTTGTTAAGCTTGTCATTGATTAACCCGGATTGGTCCGCGCCCAGAACGAAATATTGTACCGCCATGTACAAGCTTAATCCGATCGCAAGGAAAGCCACCGTCGATAGCCATTTATTGCCTTTTATCGCCCTAAGCACGAATATTCCTCCTCTTATGACGCGAGGATGATTCCTCTCGCGCCTGTCTAGATATTACTTAAAATTCCAGAAGAGGTCTTCCGACCCCCGGAGTAATCCTCACTAGACTTAAGGCGAGTAAAGCAAAAAAGCAAGCAACCCTTGCAAGGGTCGCCTGCTTTTTTTATAAGCTGCTGGATTGCGCTTCTAACGATTCGCTCCATTCCTTGAACAGAGCATAGTCTTCCTTCACCTGATGTGCGTAAGATAACGCCCTGTTCGATACATAATCGCAGAAGGCATCCGTGTCCTTGCCGATGGCCCGAACAATCTCTTCCTCGCTGTGATAGGGCAGAATCCCGTGTTCCACATCGGCATCCGCGCGGGCGTGCATCTTGGCCGTAATCCGGCCCATGCAATCGGCCGCGTCGCTCCAATCCTTCGGCTCCTCGAGCTTATGAGGCTTGAGCTTCTTCTTATAGGGAGACCGTTCTCTCGCGTAGAACTGGCGTCCACCTAACGTCAGATAGCCGAGAAACGGATCCGCTTCGTGGTGCATCGCTTGCTGGGTCGTAATCACCCGTTTGCCTTGGTGCGAGAAGGTCTCCCAGAACGCTTCGTTATAAGGCATAAAATAAGCCGGTACCGGCGCCCGCACTTCCTTGATCTCGATAATGATATCGTCGAGCGCCTGCTGTCCTGAATCTCCTTCGATCAGGACGTAGAATCTGTCCAATCCGATGGAAGCCGTACCCGATCCGTGCTTCACGGCAATATCCTTGATGCGATAATAGGAAGCCGGCTGATCGGGCGGCGCATCCAGACTCTTTAAGTAATCGGTCCACCCCTGCTGAACGAGCTCCCTTTCTTCCTCCGTCGGCTGCTGGATTTCTTCCGACCATCGGAACACCCGACGGCCGTCTTCCAGCGCGGTGATTCCTTCCAGCAGATGGCTGGCCGCAAGCTTCTCCGTCTTCCTTAGCAGCTTCCGAATCGGCCCTTCCGTCGATTGCTCGTCGAATACGAGGTAACGAGGGTCTTCTTTGTGCACGGCAAACTTCCGGATCTGTTTCGCGTAAGCGGACAAGTACTCTCTTACCGCGTCCGTCTGTTCTTCCATTGACCGCTCTTGTTCGGACATAGCCAAGCAGATACTGACGGACATCCGAAGAACGTCGTACAAATAGGAGCCCGTGCATCCTTCGTCGAAGTCGTTCACGTCAAACACGATCCGTCCCGTTTCGCTTCGGAAAGCGCCGAAATTTTCGAAATGCAGATCGCCCTGGATCCATGTCGGCCGTTCGGGATCCGTATGGTACGGAAACCACTCCCGCCCTACATCGAAGTAAAATAAATAGGCGCTGCCGCGATAGAACAGATAAGGACTCCCTCTCATTTTGCGATACTTCTGCAGTCGTTTGTCCGGCTCCAGCCCCATAATCCGCCCGTCGAATTCCCCGAGCACTTGGGCTATCGTTTGCAGCCGCAATTTGGCCTGCGTATGTTTGACCGATTCCGTTAGACCCGCTTCTACCGCCATCGCACACCTCCAGCGTATTTCGTCCGTCTCCGAATAACAAATGTTCCCTTTTTATGGTCGCCAGATTGCTCTGGCGGCCTCTTCACGCTTCCATGTATACCGTATCGTCAACGCCAATATCGCCTACCTCGACTACAGACGCATATACGCCGAATCTAAGATTGAACTGTTCGTTAACTTTTTTCAGAATGGCGACGTCTCGTTCAAGCGTATCGGGGTCTAACGTAATCATCGAACAGCGTTCGCAGGCTTCCGTCACTTCTAATTGAACCTCGCCGATACGCAAGCGCTTGCCCACCAGCTCCGCTTCGTCCTGCACGCGATCGTCGCTGATCGTGACGACCAGGTTCGCCCGAAAGCGGCGTTGGTCGACTTCTCTGCCAAGGAAGTGCTCCAGCTTGTTCAAGGTTCGATCCGTAATGATCAATATTCCTCCGGCATCCACCGCCAACGAATCGCGGCTATCCGGTCGGTACCGAATCATCGATATTTTACGTTTGGAATAACCTTGTATTTCTCCTAGCAAGCCTTCATCCCACGTGAATTCATGGCCGTCCGGGGACGTCACCCGGATGGGCGGAAATTCATTCGCGGAAGCGGTGCCTTCGACCAGCTTAGCTTGATATTTAAGCAACTGAGGAATACCGCGCGCGGTGAAATACCGCTCCCACCCTTCCAAGGATTCATCCGCGAAAGCATGGCTCCGGTCTCCGTACAAGCCGTAAGCGGCGACATGGGTGCGATTAAGGCTTTCCCCTCCCATGGACTTTACGGGATATCTCGCGATGCTCGCGACCTGGCCGATCGGCGTGCGATTCACATCGTTACCTCCTTTTTTCGTTTACGATCGATTGCGATGTCACAAAACGAAAGCGTCGTCTGTCTTATCTTTGTAAACCAAAACAAACCCCATAAGGAGAGATTAGATATGGAAGCAAGAATGAATTACGCAAACGTCAATCCCGAGGCCGTCAAAGCGATGCTGGGCCTGGAACAGTTTATCCAAAATAGCGGCCTCGACCGCAAGCTGTACGAATGGATCAAGCTGCGGGCTTCGCAGATTAACGGTTGCTCGTACTGCGTCGACATGCATGCCAAGGACTTGCTGAAAATGGGCGAGAGCATGGAGAAGATTACGTTGCTAACCGTATGGCACGAGGTGCCTCACTTCTCGGAAGAAGAACGCGCCGTGCTGGAGCTGACCGAGCATGCGACGAAGCTTTCGGAGGCCGGCATCCCCCGCGCGGTGTACGACCGCGTACGCACGCATTTCGGCGAGAAGCAGTTCATCGATCTGATCATGGCCATTAATACGATCAACGCATGGAACCGAATCGGCGTGTCCACGGGATTATATCCCGGCTGCTTTAATTAAAACGCGTTAATTTGTCCGGATTCAAAACCATGTAGATGCGACGGACTCGGGAGCCGCCCGGCTCCCATTCCGCGCAGATAATCCTCGTAATCCGCCCGTCCTTCCGCAGCGCCAACCCGGGATCTCCGTTCACGACGATCCGTTCCATGCCGTCCAGGAAGCTGCCTTTGGCCGACACTCCCTCGAAGAACGCCTGCACCCGCCCGACGCCGAATATCGGATTAAGCGCAGCCTTTGCTTTGCCGCCGCCATCCGATACCAAGACGACGTCATCGAGCAGAAAAGCCAGCAACGGCTTGAAGTTGCCCGTATCGGACGCGCGAATGAACGCTTCGACGAACCGTTCTTGCGCCTCCTCCAACGTTCCTTCCGGTTGCGGCGGGACCTCCTCGCTCTGCCCGATCTTCAGCTTCGCCCTGCTGAACGTTTTGCGGCAGCTCGTCTCGGCTTTATCCAGCATCTCGGCAATGTCGCGGTATTCGAAGCCCAACGTTTCCTTCAAAATATAAATCGCCCGCTCCAGCGGCGACAGCCTCTGCATAAGCACGAGATAGGCGTATCCGATATTCTCCCGCCGCTCGGCGGAATCGGACGCGAGCGATGGCCCGCCGTCCGGCAAAGGCTCGGGAAGCCACTCCCCCGTATAGGTTTCGCGTTGTCGCCGCGAAGATTTGAGCAGATTAATGCAGCGGTTCGCGGTCATTCTCGTTAGATAGGCTTTCTCGTTCAGGATCTCGCCCGTATCCATTGCTAAGTATTGGGCGAACACGTCCTGTACGATATCCTCGGCATCGGCGGCGATCCCCAGCATTCGGTAAGCCAGCCCGAACAACATCGAATGATGTTGCTTATAGGTTTGAGCAAGGAGCATCGTTTGTCCTCCGGTCATCGATTCGATTTGCGATCTTTCTTAATCATGACAAAAGGGCGCTAAGGATTGTGACGTCCGACAGCTTCCTGCAGCCTATATTTCGGAGATTTCTTTCCGCAAATCGTCAATGCTGCCGACAGTGCCCAATTGCTCGAACGTTAGGCTCAGCAGCCGGGTAGTTCCCGCTCGATCCGGGGTTCCGCTAGGGATCTCCCGGCCCGTAATGAAGAAGTCGATGCGTCGTTCGCCCTTCGCTACATCCTGAATGACGGGCAGCAATTCCAGCAAAAAGGCGTCCGTGATCTCTTCGGAGGCGAGATCGATATCCAGGGTGTAGTTGTAGTCCGGTTCCGACGGAATGACAATGTCGCTCTCATCGCTCTCCGAGCTTAAACCTTCCTCTAGAGAAAACGTGGAATAGACCGTATCGATAGCAGCCCGTTCGATCCGGCTCGACGCGAATAAGTTCGGATAAGCCTCTCTCGTCTCTTGCTCCGCCCGCTTTTTCCAATAAACCTCGCTGTAATTATCCTCTAGTCTATAGCCCTTGTATAAATTTTGGTCATCATAATGCCTTTGTTTCTCGACGCTTATGATCGATTTTTCAACGTCGTTCGCGTCATAGACCTTGGCAGTATAATACTTGAACTTGAAATTATAAGAGCTTCCCGAAGCTTTCACATCCATATTGTACTTATTCTTCATATATAATACGGCTTCTTGTTTAACTTGGGCATGCTTCCACGGGTAGCCATTCATCTCGGTATACACATAGCAAATGGCGATTAATATAAGCGCCGCGACCGTGGACAAGATTAGGTAGGCGATCTTCTTGCTCAATCTCCTGCGCCCCTAACCCCGAACCTTCTGACCGATTTGGCGCGGGCCCGTTCGATCTCTACCCCGCGGTTCCTCGACGGGGCGCGGGTAACCAACGATGCAAGCAGCTTCTCCGCGACCTCCGTTACTTCCTTGACCGCCAGATTGAACGCCTCCTCGTTCGCCTTGGACGGCTCGTTAAAGCCCGACAGTTTCCTTACGAATTGGAGCGCCGCGGCCCTCACCTCGTCTTCCGTTGCCGGCGGTTCGAAATTGAATAACGTCTTAATGTTTCTGCACATCCCATTGACCCCCTCTTATTCACATGAATTAAAGCGGTACGGTATAACGATAACTATTCAGTACGGAAAGGAACTTCGATCCTTTCGTTCCTTGTTGCTGAACGACGTTTAGCGAAAGCCCTTCGTCTCCCCACCACTCGTAGCCAAGAGAATAACCCGCTTTCGAATGGGTGACGAACAGAACGTTGAACATATCCGTCGTAATCGTTCCCCCGTCGGCAACGCGCCAAGTAGACATTTCGTCGTCGTTGCCGACGAAATCTTCGAACACGAGCCCCGATTTCGAGGTCAGAACGAGACTGGCCAACGGCTTTTGCCCCTTGAGCCGTTCGAACTGGACTAGTCCGATCTGCACTTCCGCGGAAACTTGGCCTATCAACCCCTGACTGATCACCTTGCGTTTTTTGGATTTCTCGATTTTGCCGATGACGCTCTTGGAGAACGTTCCTTTGCTTACCGGCTTGTATTTCAGAAAAGTATGCCCTTGGAAAGCATCCTTCTCCGCGAGCAAGACGCTTTCGTCGCTCTTGATCGTCCCTTGGACGACGTTGAACAATTCTCCCTCGTCCCGATCGAAATTATAGGCCAATTGCCTGCCCGTACTCTTATCCGAACCCTTCTGGTGCTTCGCGAATTTGACGTTAAGGACTTTACCGGGGGCATAGATCGCTTTGCCGAACCGCTTCGGATTCGTCCCATTGAATCCAAGCAGCCGTTTTCCCGATTCGTCCGCGTAAGAGAAAGCGAGCTTGCTTTCCGTCAATTTACCTGTCGGAGCCGCCGGAGACTTAGCTAATGCCGTAGAACCCGAGAAATTAAAAGCACCTACAAATACGATAAGACCGACGATTAAACCCCATATTTTTCTCACTCTATCACCTTCGGAATCTCTTGGGATTGGAAACTTAACCCATTATACGCCAGTCGAAGAATTCGCGGCAAGTTAAGGGCTAGGAGCTCTTGCCGGCTATCCTTCTGCACAAGCTTATGGATTTGGGGTAAGTGAATTCGAAGCCGTATTTCTGATACATGGGAATAGCGGGCACATCCGCCATAAGAACGACATCGGCTCCTTCAGGAGCGTTGCGATTCAAGTAGCTCGTAATCTCGTTCATAACGACCTCTTCCAGCCCCTCGCCCTGGCGAGAGGGATCGACCGCAAGATCGACCACTTGATAGTAGTACCCCCCGTCGCCGATAATTCTGCCCATCCCGATAAGCTCCGAATGTTCATCCTTCACGATAACCGTGAATAGCGAACGGCTCAAAACCTTATCGGCTAAAAGTTCATTCTTCGTGCCAAGGCCGGCGGCGATACGTAGTTGAATGTATTCCCGGACTTCCGGAACTTCGTATAAGATTTGCATGGAGATCTCCTTTCAGAATAAAAAAAGTACTTACACCAACCATCTTACAACACTAATGCAAGTGAGAAGGCGTGCGGTCGCCGTCCGTTAAATCACCCATGCGTAACGTAACAAGGTTTATCTTAGCACTTTAAGGTTTTTCTACAACGTTTGATTCCGGTAAAGGCTCTTGTTATATTACCTGTATACGGGAGGGGGAATAGACCAATGCAAACCTATTACAAGCCTATCGAGATTGCACGGGAGCTACGTATTAGCACAAGCGCTTTGCGGCATTATGAATCCTGGGGAGTCATTCCGCCCCCGGCGCGCGCCCCGAATGGTTACCGCTTATATACGCGGCTGCATTTAGCCTATTTTCGTTGCCTACGCGCGATGTTCCCCGGATTCGGGATCGGATTGACTTGCGAGGTGCTTCGCCATGTTCGGAACGCCGATCCGGACGCGGCATTCTGGCTCGTTAACAAGGAACAAGCCGCACTTAACCAGGAGAAAACCGTCGCCGACCAAACCCTTGCCTTATTGGAAAACCCGGAGCTTCCCATTCTCGCGAACAAGAAACTTCCGGCCCGCATGACCATTGGAGAGGCAGCCGAGCTCGCCGATGTGCAAACCTCGGCCATTCGGCACTGGGAGAAGGAAGAGCTTCTATCGCCCGAACGCGATCCCGACAACGGCTACCGGATGTATACGCCTGTGCACGTCCGGCAAATTTTGCTCATTCGCACGTTGCGCAGAACCGTTTATTTTCTGGACAAAATGAAGGACATCGTTCGAGCCGTGGAGCATCATAACGTTGAAAACGCGAAAAAGGTGACCGAACATGCGCTGTCAAGCATTCATAAACGAAATCGCGAACAGTTCATCGGCGTGCATCAATTGGTCGAGCTATGCAAAGAAGCCGGTCTCATGGTCTGAGAGGGAAGTTGAAGGGGATCTCCATAATTTCCTGTCAGGATCTTCATCATTTATCCATCCATTCTCGATGTGCGGAAGCTAATCTTAAGTTAATGCATGATCGTATTAACGACTGGAGAGGCGGATCGCGACAATGATGCAAAGATCGAAACTGTGGGGAATTCTAGCCATGACGGGCGGCTTAATGTGGATGATCGTCTGGGTTTCCATCGCGCTAAGGCCTGAAGCGGAGCAAGGGGGATACCGCCGGGTGGATGATCTTGTCGTCTGGATCATGATAGCGATGGCTCTCGTTATTCTCGGATATATCGGATTCCATTGGCGGCTGTCGCATGCGAAGATGCTAGTCGGAAATCTATTCTTCTTCGTTACGCTCGCGGGAGCTTCCCTCATGGCATTGGGAAGGTGGATGCAGTTTCAAGGCTTGGATCCCCAGCCTACCGTAGGGATCGGTTGGATATTACTTGGCTTGGGATTGCTGTCGTACGGAATCTATTTACTCGCGAAGCGGATTGCACCCGGTTATATCGGAGTGTTGTATTTGATCGCCGCAGTTTCCCTATTCGCGTTGAACGATCAGGATTGGAGAGCTTGGTTGGCTATTCCTTTCGGGGGCGGCTGGATCGGAATAGGATGGAGCAAATCAATGGCCAACAAATAAAGGAGCGGAGAATCCCCGCTCCTTAGCGAATCCATTATTCAAATTGCGCGTCAGGCGTCAGCGTCACGGGGTACTCGTTTTTCTTCATCTGACCGGTGCTTTGCAGATATTCTTCTACAAGTTGCGCAGCGTCGACTGTGGAGGAGAGCAACCAATCCGAGTATAACGTCCCGAACTTTTTGGCAAACCAATCATCGGTATATTGTCCGCTAAACGCTTGAAAGATACCGTATACCTCTCCGACCGTATTCGTTCTCTTCTTGCCGGAGTCGTCTATCCAAGTCACTTTCTTATTCAAGTTAACGGAACGTATATCTTCCGTCTTGGTCATGAGTAACCCATTCTTATAAGTAAAATAAATCTTGAGCGACTTCTCGTAGCGATGCCCTTTCAGAATCTTCCAACCGGCCATGCTGCCGGTAGCCGCCGTCTCGTACATCTTGCCGGAACCGGAACTTGAAGGAGCCGTCGCGGCTTGCTGCTTCGCAAGAACAATGAGTTTCCCCGCTCCGATAGATACGGTCATCTGCTGCTTCGCGGAATCCCACTGCAGCTTGGCTCCGAAGGCTTGGCTAAGCAGATCCGAAGAAAACAGCAACTCCCCGTTGTTGTCGATAGGAGCGCCTTTCATCGTAACGGTCTTTCCGTTTATTTTGGCTTTCGCGCTTCCCTTGGTTAAGACGATAGAAACCGTCCCTCTATCGAGGCTATAGGATTTGGCCGATGCGTTGTAGCTGACCGTACCGCCCAGCGCTTGGAAGACGGATTTGACCGGCAAATACGTAATCCCTTTTAATTGCTTCGCGTTCTGTAGAGGATTCTTTAAGCTGGAAGCAACCTTGACCGATTGTATAATTCCGCTGGCCTCCACCGTGATCGTAGCTTCTCCCACGCCGAGAGACTTAAAGCTGCCGTTCCCCTGCGACTGTATCAGATAAGGATTGTCGATGCTCACTTTAACTGATGACCAAGGGACCTTGGCCGTCGCTCCCGTATTATACGCAAGCTCTACGTCCCCCTTGATCTGTCCGCCCACGGTCGGGCTTAGGCTGGAGACAACGAATGACAACCGCTCTACTCGAGGCGCGACCAATGGAACGGATTTCCCCTCCCTATAGGATACCCAGGCTCCATTCAATTGCCGGGCGTAGAAGTCCGCAGCACTTTTCGCCGCAATGATTTGATCAATCCGTTCAACGCCCGCGATCTGGGTGAGATTGAATTTATTTATATTTAACCCCGTTCCGTTGTTCCACGCCGTTCCGTCTTTCTTAACGACCAGCAACTTAGAATCTTTGCCGAACCCGATATCAACGCCATCCGTAGCCAATGTCTCCGGAATGGATTTCATGTCGTTATCGAAATGGTAGAAGTCGTATAGAATAACTCTTCCATCCTCATATAGCAGGGCAACCTGATTATCTCTGACTTTCAGCTTGCGAATAGAGGACGCGTCCGAAATGTTGGCAACCAACGCCGGATCCCTGTAGGTACTCTCGTATCTCTTGAGCTCTCCCGAATCCGATAACGCCGCGATAGCTCCGTCATATTCATCGAATAATCGAGTTCCTTTAAAACTTGCTAGTTCCTTCTTCGCTCCGTTGTCCATCGTCCATAACGTTCCGTCCGACAGCAGCCAAGATTCTCCGCTGACTTGCTTTACGTTAGCAACGCCCGAAACCGCGCTAGGCTCTTGCCCCCCGGACCATTGAACGAGTTTGCCTTCTTTGTTGATTCCATAACCTGCGTTGCTATCTCCGGTAACGCTCACGAGGTTCAAATTCTTCTGCAGAGGGACCCCTTTGCTAGTCAGCCATATTGAACCATCCTTCAACAACGGCGTTCCGTCTTCCAACACGGACGCAATAGCGGACTCTCCCGTCGCTTCCTCGCCATATACGGCTCCGGCCGCACCCGTTAAACATAAACATAGCGTTATGAATAGAAACAGTACTTTATTACGAACCTTTGACATCCCTATTCCTCCAGTATTTCCCTTTTGTAATAATAGGGCTATCATACCATCTATAAGCGACGTGATTCTACAACATTCGATCAATCTACTAGGTTCAATACTTGACCTGCCATCTCGCCGACTCGTCGTTTTAAGCCGCTTGCACCTAAACTCCGTATTTCTCCGCCATGCCTTGAATTTGTTTTTTCAACTCTTCAATGAAATCCTGCGGCTCGGTTACCGTAACCAGACTGCCGTAGCTAAGAACCGTCCGGATGGCACGATCCGTAGAGGAATAATGGGCATTGACCGACAATGTACCATCCTCGTTGTCATGAATCCGATCGAAACCGAATTCATCCAACACTCGCGTCCTGGCCGATGGGTCAAAATGCAGCTGCACCTTCACCTTGGAGAAGTCGGCATTGTTCATGAACTGCTTTTCCACGTCTTGAAGGGTGTAATTCCGACGAACGAATGTTTCCGGCAGCACCAGCAGGCTAAGGATACGGGATAACCGGAAGTTGCGCATCTCGGATCGCAGCAGGCAGTAACCGTAGAAATACCAGACATAACCTTTAAGATAGAGGCCCATCGGTTCTACCGTACGTTCCGATTCTTGACCTTTGTTGTCCAAATAGGCGAACCGGACCACGTGCAGATCTTTGATTGCATCATGTAGAGGAGCAAACTTCATCTTGTCATTAGGCGTCGGCTTAAAGTCTAGATCGATCCGCGAAATTTCGCTCGAGGCAGCCTCTGCGATGCCGGGAATCATCGCCCCGATTTTGTCTAGCAATTCGTGATCGTCAGAGCTGTCCGTCGCGGTTCGGATGCCGCGAAGAGCCGTATAGATGGACGAGAAATCATCGAGCGTCAACACTTGCTTGTCGATCCGGTAGCTTGACATAATTTCATAACCCCCGTCCGCACCGGGGTAGGACACAATCGGGATGCCCGATTGATTGATGGCTTCCATGTCCCGGTATATCGTTCGCAGAGAAACTTCGAAACGCTCGGCCAAGGCGGTAGCACTCACTCGAGGTTGATTGAGCAGGGTCATCGTAATCGCCAGTAAACGGTCCAGTTTCAAATCAGAATCCTCCTCGGCGTAACGGTCATGCGAATAAGGATTCGCCAGGTTCAATACTTACCAAGATTCTACGCCGGAACGCGAATGCCTCTTTTCATGAATAGAGGGCCGCCGAAGCGGCCCATTCCATTAGCGGAAGCGGCGGAAAAAGCTCTGGAGGTCGGATGCTAGCAGCCGGGGCTCATCATAGGCTGCAAAATGAGTGCCGCGTTCGAATTCCGACCATTGAACGATGTTCGAATTATCCCGTCTTGCGAAGAGCGCGATAGACTTAAAATCGTTGCCGAATACGGCAATACCGGTCGGCGAGGCGTTTACTTCCTGAGCATAAGGGCTTGGAATATGAGCGTTCTCGTAATAAAGGCGCGTTGCCGACTCAGCCGTATTGGTTAACCAGTAAATCATGGTATTCGTAAGCAATGCATCGCGACTAATGAAGTCGATATGATCGCCGAATCCATTAAACAGCTCTGCGATCCAAGCTAGTTGACCGACCGGCGAGTCAGCGAGACCGTAAGAGAGCGTCTGCGGACGAGTCGATTGAATGGCGTTGAAACCGGCTCGCTCATGGAAGTTAGCGAGGAACTGCAGCCTTTTTCCATCCTCCTCCGTTAAATATGCCATCTCTGCAGGGTCCCCGGATGGGAAGGAGAAGAGTTGGAGCACGTGAAGCGCGAGCAGTCCATTCGGCTTCATCATGCCGAGTTCCCTGGAGACGAGCGCTCCGAGATCGCTGCCGTGCGAGCAGTACTTGTCATATCCAAGACGATTCATCAGTTCATCCCAAGCTTGCGCAATACGGGAGATATTCCAGCCTGCATCTAGGCTTGAGCCCGAGAATCCGAAGCCGGGTACGGACGGAATGACGAGATGGAACGCATCTGCCGGGTCTCCGCCGTGGGCGCGCGGATTGGTTAACGGACCGATCAGATCGAGGAACTCGACGATCGAGCTAGGGAATCCATGCGTTAGGATCAGCGGAATGGCATCCGGCTCGGGAGAAGGGATATGCATGAAGTGAATGTCCGCTCCGTCAATGGTCGTAATATATTGCGGGCATTCATTCAGGCGCGCTTCGAATTTCCGCCAGTCGTAACCGTCCTGCCAATAGCTGACGACATCCTGCAGATAGCCCTTGGATACGCCGTACTTCCATTCCGAGCCTTGACTGCCATTCAGCCAACGCGTTTGAGAGAGGCGTTGCTTCAGATCGTCCAAGTCAGCTTGGGCAATTTGGATACGGAAGGCGCGAATTTCGGCGCTGGCGCTGCTTTCTTGGCTTGCTTGATTTGTCATTGGGTTGTTTACTGTCATGAGAATAACCTCCTTGAATTTGGGCTTGTCGTTGTTCTCTTGCTTACATTTATTAGTTTAAACCTTCGACCCTGACATCCTTATGTCAGGGTTATTCGCCGCTGCGAATTATTTTTTCCGGAGGGTGTAGAATCTGTCGATTTTGCCATCTTTCATTCGTTGTCTTGATAGAGGCTGAGTTCGAACAGTCCAAACCAAGGGATGAAAGGATGTTATAAGATGGCAAAACACACAACTTATTTGATGTCGGAGGACGCGAGAGCTCAAGCCGAGTTCTACGTTCATGCGCTTGGAGGAGAGGTCCTGTCCGTTATGACGCACGGGCAGCTTCCCGAAGCAAAGGAAGAGCTCAAGGACAAAGTCGTTAACTTAAGCATGATTGCCGGAGGTATTAACTTCTTAATGTCGGATTCCGTATTCGAGCCGATTATTCGCGGGAATGCCATCAATCTGTGTCTCGAGTTCGCAACGGAATCCGAAGCCCGTGAAGCCTTCGGTAAGCTAGCTGAAGGCGGCTATGTGAAGCACCCGTTGGAACCGGCATTCTGGGGCGCCTTGTTCGGACACATCCAAGACAAATACGGCGTAATGTGGATGATCACCGCCGCGGGACCGACTGCTTAAAATGAAGATGAACAAAAGCCCCCCGAAAATACTCATCCGGGGGGCTTTTGAAGCTATATTTATATAGAACAACACGCAGTTCATTTGCGCATCGAATATTCCCGTTCGACTTTGCAGATTTTTACGTGATAATCCTCATACCACGCTTGTTTTCCCTGCTCTTGGGCGGCTTTATGCGCTTCAACCTGCTTCCAATTGCCAATCGCCTCCAAACTCTCCCAATAAGAAATCGTAATGCCGAATCCGGAAGAGTTCCTGACGCTTTCAACGTCAATGAAGCCGGGTTGCTCGGCGGCCAGTCGAACCATCTCGTCGGCCGTTTCGCCATAACCGTTCTCTCCGTCCGTGCGCTGGCTTGTAAAAATAACAGCGTAATACTCCTTATTCTTACCCCGATTGCTTTCGCTCAAATGATTCAGCCCCCTTCATCTAGATGATATACTATAATCATCCGGTAATATAATCAGGAGTGAACAATTAATCTTATGAAAACATTAGTGTTGGCGGAGAAACCGTCGGTAGCGCGGGAAATCGCTCGCGTCATGGGGTGCCATAATAAAAATAAAAGTTGGATAGAAGGACCTAAGTATGTCGTGACTTGGGCGCTCGGCCATCTGGTCGGACTGGCGGAACCCGAGGATTACGACGGGAAGCTCGGGACTTGGGCGCTGGAGGATCTGCCGATTCTGCCCGGTCAGATGAAACTCAAGGTATTGCGGGAAAGCAGCCATCAGTTCAAAGCCGTCCAATCCCTCATGCAGCGTCAGGATATCGGGGAATTGATCGTGGCGACCGACGCGGCCCGCGAAGGAGAGCTGCTCGCAAGATGGATTATCGATAAAGTGAAATGGAAGAAGCCGTTTCAACGGCTCTGGATTTCGTCGCAGACCGACAAGGCGATCAAAGAGGGATTCGCTTCGCTCAAGCCGGGCAGCCAATTCGACCGGCTGTTTCAATCCGCCCGCTGCCGCGCCGAAGCGGACTGGATGATCGGACTTAACGTGACGCGGGCCCTCACTTGCAAATTCGGCGCCCCGCTATCTGCAGGTCGGGTACAGACACCGACGCTAGGCATGATTATGCAGAGGGAGAACGAAATTATTTCCTTCCGCTCGGAGGAGTATAGTCTCCTTCGCGTCAACGTAGGCAAGTTCGAAGCGCTGTGGAGAGGAGCTAACGGGGATTCCCGGATATTCGATGCGGCGAAGGCAAAGGAGTTGCAGGAGAAGCTGACCGGACGCGCCGGGCGGATTTCCAAGCTCAAGAAAAGCGAGAAAACCGTACCTCATCCGCTTGCTTACGATCTGACCGAATTGCAAAGAGATGCCAACCGCCTGCTCGGCTTCTCGGCCAAACAAACCTCTAATGTGCTGCAACGGCTCTATGAACAGCACAAGCTCGTCACTTATCCGCGAACGGATTCCCGATATTTGACATCGGATATGACGGATACGCTGAAGGAGCGGCTATCCAGCATTGCGATCGGTCCCTACGCGCCGCTCGCTAGACCTCTGCTGCGGGGAGCTTTGCCGCTTAGCAAGCGGATCGTGGACGATAGCAAAGTGACCGACCATCACGCGATCATCCCGACGGAGCAAGCCGTACATCTGAACTTGCTGAGTACCGAAGAACGCAGGTTATACGATTTGATCGTTAAGCGTTTTATCAGCTTGTTCTATGGTCCCGCACGTTACGATCAAGTGACGGTAGCCGTAGAGATCATGGGAGAGACGTTATCCGCCAAAGGCACGACGATCAAGGAAAACGGTTGGCGTGTCGTCTATAACGACCAAGCATTGGACGACGAAGAGTCGGAAGACGACCCGGAAGAAAGCGCGGCGGTGCTGCCGGAGCTTCACGAAGGCGAGTCCCTATCCGTGAAACAATGCCGGATTCAGAACGGCCGAACGCAACCGCCGAAACGGTATACGGAAGCCGCCCTGTTGACGCAGATGGAGAAGCACGGGCTTGGTACGCCGGCGACGCGCGCCGATATCATAGAGAAGCTGGTCAGCTCCGATACGATCGAGCGCCAAGGTAACCTGCTTCACCCGACGGGTAAAGGCAAACAGCTGATCGGGCTCGCTCCCTTGGATTTGCGCACGCCCGAGCTCACCGCGCGCTGGGAAGCGGAATTGGAACGAATCGCCCGGGGCCAAGGGAAACCGGAGCCATTCCTGAACGGTATCCGGGATATGGCGAAAAATCTGGTATCCGGCGTAAAGAACAGCGACGCTTCTTACGTGCCTCACAACGTCTCGAACAGCCATTGCCCGGATTGCGGAACCCGCCTGCTGGAGAAAAAGTCGAAACGCGGAACCGTGCTTGTCTGTCCGAGCGACGATTGCGGTTATCGCCGTTCCGACGAGAAGCAGCTCTCCAATCGCCGCTGCCCGCAATGCCACAAGAAGATGGAAATGAAAGACGGCAAAGCCGGCAAGTACGTGCAGTGCTTGCCATGCGGGATTACGGAGATGGTTAACAAAGATAGCAAACATCTGAACAAACGCGAGCAACAAAGATTGGTCAGCCAATATACCAAGAAGAATAACGAGGAATCGCTCGGCTCCAATCTTGGAGAATTGCTTAAAGCGGCCATGGAGAAGAAGAACAGCTAAGGGTACGATTTCATTCTCCGAATCGGTCCAATTGGAGCGGACTATCCCGGTAAATGTGCGATTTCGGAATAGCGGCACGCCGTGCCGTTATATCACATCCGATCGATCATTTCACCGGAATAGCGGCACGCCGTGCCGTTATATCACATCCGATCGATCATTTCACCGGAATAGCGGCACGCCGTGCCGTTATTCTACATTCGATCGATCATTTCACCTGAATAGCGGCACGCCGTGCCGTTATTCTACATCCGATCGATCATTTCACCGAATAGCGGCACGCCGTGCCGTTATATCACATCCGACATCATTTCACCATACGGACGCCGCCTTATATCACATATCGATCATTTCACCCAATAGCGGCACGCCGTGCCGTTATATCACATCCGATCGATCATTTCACCGGAATAGCGGCACGCCGTGCCGTTATTCTACATCCGATCGATCATTTCACCGGAATAGCGGCACGCCGTGCCGTTATTCTACATCCGATCGATCATTTCACCGGAATAGCGGCACGCCGTGCCGTTATATCACATCCGATCGATCATTTCACCGGAATAGCGGCACGCCGTGCCGTTATTCTACATCCGATCGATCATTTCGCCGCAATGAGCAAGAGGCTGTCTCCTTAATGACTATAGGGGACAGCCTCTTTTATACGCATAATCCCCCTTCACTAGGAAATTACAATAATACATCTAGCCCCGTTGACGACCACCTTAAAAAAACAAACATGTTCTCCTAAGTAACTTCATTGTTCGTATTCCCGTTTGGGCGGATAATGAGGACATTCCAACCTCAAGGGGGATATACAGATGAATAGTACAAGCAAAAAAGTGCTTGGAACGGTCATGACCGGCGTGCTCGCGGTAAGCTTGGCCGCATGCGGAAGCACCAAGAACAACGGCGACAGCGGCAGCAACGCAAGCCCAACGGCTTCAAGCCCTGCAGCTTCCAGCCCGGCGGCTTCCGCCGATAACGGAGGAAGCAAAGAGAAAGTTACGATCACGTTCCAGAACATCTACCCAGACCCTACCGAACCGAAATACAAAATGGTACGCAAACTCGTAGAGCAATACGAAAGCGAACACCCGAACGTCAAAATCGAGCTCGACTCCCTCAACACCGACCAACAAAAGCTGAAGCTCAAAACGCAAGCCGCTTCCAAGGAAATGCCGGACATCACGGTCGTTAACCCGGCTGCCCAAATGCAACCGTTCGTAGATGCCGACCTGTTCGTGCCTCTTAACGAAATGATTGAGAAGAACGGCCTGAAAGGCACCTTCCAAGAAGGTATCCTAGATTACTACACGTTTAACAACAATCTCTACGCTCTGCCGGACGGAAACAACATCGCGCTCGTGTACTACAACAAATCGTTATTCAATCAAGCCGGCGTCCAAGTGCCGACCACATTCGAGGAAATGGTCGAAGCCGTCAAAACGCTTAAAGCCAAAGGCATTACGCCTATCGCCATCGGGGAGAAAGATTCTTGGACCGGATCCTTCCTGTTCATGAACATTCTGCTTCGTACGAACAACGGCCCTGGCTTCCTGAAAGAAGTGCTCGATGGCAAGAAAACGTTCGAAGATCCGGCATTCACCGAAGCAGCGGATGCATTCCAAGCTTTGGTGCAAGCAGGCGCGTTCCAAGAAGGCGCAACATCGTTCGATTACAACGCGGGCGAAAACTTGTTCAAAACAGGCAAATCGGCTATGTACTTCATGGGCAGCTGGGCTACCGGCGCTATCGAAACATCGGATGTCAGCAAAGACGGCAACGTTGGGGTATTCAAATTCCCGACCGTCGGCGGCAAAGGCGATCCTAATCAGTTCATGCTTGCTCCAGGCAGCGCGTTCGCGGTATCCAAAGACAGCAAACACCTGGAAGAAACGCTCGACTTCTTGAACTTCTTCATGTTGAACTACCCGAAAGAAATGTTTACGCAAAAAGGCGCTATCGGTCTTGCCCAAACAGTAGAAGGCGACTTCAAAGCCGCCGGATACTCCGATATGGCGATGGAAGTGACGAACATGTTCAAAGACGTTAAAGGCGGAGACCTGGCATTCGATAACACGATGAACCCGGGAACGGCTCAGGTGCATCTCTCCAGCATCCAGAACCTGTTCGTTGCGAAGAAAGCAGCCGCGGATGTAGCTAAAGAACACCAAGCAGGGTTCGAAGACAACAAATAATAACATCCGTGGATATTCCGGTACGGAGGGGGCGCCCAGCGGCCCCCTTTCGTCATCATAACGAGAATGCTCGAAGGAGGCGAAAGCCTTGAAGGTATTAAAAGTATCCAGCTGGACGATCGCGGCGTTCGTGCTGCCGTGCTTGCTCCTGTACGTCTGCCTCGTGTTCGTTCCGATCATCGTCTCCGTTTATAGCGGGATGTTGGAATGGAACGGCATCGGCACTTCCAAATTCGTAGGACTCGCCAATTTCCATAAGATGTTCACGAACGATTCCGTATTCTGGCCCGCGGTAGGCCGCACTTTCTTGTTAGCCGGATTCTCCATGCTCATTCAGTTACCGCTTGCTTTGTTCGTGGCTATTCTGATCAGCCGCTACGTTCGCAGAACCAGCTTCCTCGTATCGAGCTATTTTCTTCCCGTTATCCTGTCCGTGGCCGTAATCGGCCAATTATGGAAGACGATCTACAATCCGGCTTCCATGGGCGGCATGATCAACCAAGTCTTGATCAAGCTTGGACTGGATTCATGGACGCATGCTTGGTTAACGGAACCTAAGGTCGCGATCTATGCCATCATCCTGGTCGGGTTGTGGCAATACCTCGGTTACCATATTCTCATTCAATTTACCGGTATTCAGAACATTCCGGCCGATATCTACGAAGCCGCCAAGATCGACGGTGCCGAAGGCTTCAAGGCCGATCGATATATCACGTTGCCCTTGATCGTTCCGATTTTCAAAATATCCGTCGTGCTCTCCTTCATCGGATCCCTTCAGTCCTTCGATCTGATCATGGTCATGACGGGCGGCGGTCCCGCGCACGCAACCGATGTGATTTCCAGCCACATGTACAATATGTCGTTCCTATCGATGAAATACGGATACGGCAGCGCAATCGCATCCTTCTTGGTCGTCGTCTGCCTAGCGGCCACTCTGATCATCAACGTCCTTTTCAACCGGCTAGACAAACGATTCTCGTAAAAAGGAGGCGCTCCGATGAGCCAATCCGTACACATTAAGGACATCCAACCCGCTGCCCCTGCCAGGCGCAACCGCTTCTCCGTCAAGAAAGCCGTCGTTTTCGTTATTTTCGGCATTCTGCTCGTCACGCAGCTCTACCCTCTAGTATGGCTGTTCATTTATTCGCTCAAAACGAACGAAGAAATCCTGTCGGGCAGCTTCTTCTCCTTGCCGGCCGTATGGCAATGGAGCAACTACTCCGCCGCCGTCGAGAGCGGCAATTATTGGCGGTACTTGACCAATAGCGTTTTCGTTACCGGAGTCACGATGATTTGCGTTATAATACTGGCAGCGTTAACAGCTTTCGCGATTACGCGGTTCCGCTGGAAATACGGCCAGCTCGTGCTTCTCTTATTTTTGCTCGGGATGATGATTCCGATGCAAGGAACGTTGCTGCCGCTTATGATTATCTTTAAGAACATCGATATCTTGAACACGCGCTTGTCGCTGATTTTGCCTTATATCGCCTTCCAGACTCCGATCGCCGTCTTTATTCTAAGCGGCTTCATGAGGACGGTCCCGCAAGAGATCGAGGAATCCGGAATCATGGACGGCGCCAGCGTATTCCGGATATTCCGGTCCATCATTCTTCCGATCTCGGTTCCGCCTATCGTGACGGTTTGCATTCTGGCCTTCATCAATATCTGGAACGAGTACATCCTAGCCGCTACTTTCATTTCCTCCGAGAAGCTCAAGACGCTTCCGTTCGGAGTCAACAGCTTCGTCAGCCAATACTCGGTCAACTATGGAGCGATCGGGGCATTCCTCGTGCTCGGAGCTCTGCCGGTTATCCTGATTTATTTCTTGCTAAGCGAGAAAATAACGAAGGGAATGGTAGCCGGCGCCGTGAAAGGATAACCTGCCATCGACATGTTCCGCTTCCGTACGAGTCGCACGATTCGCAGCCGTCTCTTTCTGATCTTCCTATTCTGCATGCTCGGCTTGTTGCTCATCTTAAGCTGGGTTTATTACCAGCGGGCAACGGAGCAGATCCGCGGTAAAGTCGGCGTTATCGCGGAGAAGAACATTTCCCAGACCGTCGGCTTGTTCGAATTAATGCTTAAAGGTTACGATTCCGTAACGAAATCCTTGAACAGCAACGGCGAGCTTATGAAGCTGTTGCAGGACCCTTCCTCCGACCGTACGGTCGAGGGCGTGAATCTCGAACGAAGAATTACGGACATATTAGGAGCGATCTTCTATTCCCGTAACGATATCGTAGGCATCCATATCGTTACCTACCGCGGCAAGGTATACAGCTTCGACCGCTCCGTGGGAGCCGCCGTCCGCGCGTACCCGCAGGAGCAGTGGTTCACGGAGCTAAAGCGGTCTACAGGGGAAATGAAATGGCTAGGCGTCTACCCCGATTCGCTCATGAGCGATAATATTAACCGTCCCGTATTCGCATTCGGACGACAGTTGTTCGAATTTACCGCATTGAAGCGGATCGGCATCGTCTTGATCGAGACGGATGCGGATTCCATCGTAACCGCGCTCTCCAACGCCAGCTTGGGGCCGGGGAGCAGCGTGATCATCCGGGGGCAGGACGGCAACGATATCATCCGCACGAATCCGACCCAGGATGTTACGGACACGGTTCCTCCCGAATGGCCCGGCGCATTAAAAGACGATGAAGTCATCCTTCGCGAACGGGAGGATGCCCTGATTACGGCCGCCCGGATAAGCACCGCGGATTGGACGGTTATCGGCATTACGCCTAAACAGGATTTGAAGCTCGAGCTTAAAGAGACGCAACGGTTCATTATGACCGTCATCATCGTTCTGGTGGCGGCGGCGATCGCGCTGGCGACTTTTATCTCGCGTTCCTTCTCTTCCCCGTTCAAACGGCTTATCCAGCAGATGAAGCAAGTCGAACTCGGTAATTTCAAGGGTCAAGTTCACGTGCAGTCTTACCAAGAGCTTAACGTCCTGGTCGGCTCCTTTAATCGCATGGTCCATCAGATGGACGAGCTCATCGAACGCATTAAGCTTGCCTCAATAAGCGAGAAGAACGCCCAGCTTAAAGCGCTGCAATCCCAGGTCAATCCTCACTTCCTGTTCAATACGTTGGACATGATTTATTGGATGCTGGACGAACGGGAGAACGACCGGTTAGGCAAAGTCATTCTCGCGTTATCCCAGCTCTTCAGGTACAGCAGCGACTGGAAAGAAGCTTCCCGCGTGCCGCTTCGCCGGGAGCTCGAACAACTGCGGCACTACTTGTCCATCATCGAAGTCCGGTTAGGAGGACGCGCCCAAACGCTCATCGAAGTGGAGGAGCGTTGGCTGGACATCGAGGTTCCTAAGATGATTTTGCAGCCTATTATCGAGAACGCCGTCAAATACGGATTAGAACCGCTTAATCGACCGGGCACGCTGCGTATTCGTTCCAAGGCGCAGGACGATAATCTAACGATCATCGTGGAAGATAACGGGGTCGGGATCGACGAGGATACGCTTGACGCGCTCTCCCGATCGCTTAGCGACTCGCCGTTGTCCGATCTAGGACAAGAAACCCTTGCCGACATGTCTTCGGATAGAGCGGGAATCGGCCTGGAGAACGTTCACCGTCGCATTCGCTTGATGTTCGGGGATAGCTACGGGATACGGGTCGAAAGCAATCCCAACCTCGGAACGACTGTCATCGTGACGATTCCTATTCCACCCGAGAGGAGGAATTAGCGTGAACATTCTCGTCGTCGACGACGAAGAGATCATTCGCAGCGGCATTGAACGAACGATCGGCAGAAACTTCCCGGAGCATCGGGTTTACCTGGCCGCTAATCCGCAGGACGCCGTTCAGTTGCTCCGCAAAAAACCGATCAACCTCGTTCTTACCGACGTGCTCATGCCCGGAATGACGGGGCTTGAACTCATGGAGATTTACCGCAAAAACCATGCCCACGTCAAATGGGTCGTGATCTCCGCTTATTCCGAGTTCAAGTATGCCCAAGAGGCCGTTCGGCTTGGGGCGAAAGACTATCTGTTGAAACCGATCGGCAAAGACATTCTGATCGCCATGATCCGCAAGCTCGGAGGAGAAATCGCCAAGGAGAACGAATGGTCCAAAGAAGCGCATCTCATGAGATCCAATCTCCGCTTCCTAAGGGAAGCCGTATTCTCCCGTTGGGCATCCGGGTTGGATTTGAGGGGAATCGATCTGAGGCCGTTCACCGAAAACCACCCGCATTTCCATCTCGTCATGGTCCGAATGGAAAGCGACCGCGACGTGAGGCTGGAGCATTTTATCGTGGAGAACGTGCTTTCCGAGTTGATCGAATCGATGGGCAAAGGATTCGTGGCCAGCATTGACGGCAAGAGCCTGATCGGGCTCGTGACGCTTAACGACGAGAACAAGCTGAATGCCCTGGTGGAACAATTGCGTAGCCACTTGAAGCGATATGTCAAAGTGCCGTTCCAGGTTCTTCATACGGATAGAATCACGGACTACTCCGTTGTGCCCTCTAAGGTACAGAGCATGCGCGTCGCAGCCGCTACTCAAGTGTATGACCACTACGCGAGCAGCGGCGATCAATCGATTGCCGTCGCGCTTCAATACATCAAGACCCATTACCAAGAGGAATTGACCTTGGAGAAGGTAGCTTCGATCGTTTACCTCAACCCGGTTTACTTCAGCCAACTGTTCAAGCAGAAGACCGGCACGGGGTTCAAGGATTACGTCACCCATCTGCGGCTGGAACGGTCCATGGAGCTGCTTAAAGCCTCGGAACTCAAAATCGCCGATATTTCGGAGCGCGTCGGTTACCCCGACGTTCGTCACTTTTCCCAGATTTTCCGCAAAAAAACCGGACTCACGCCTTCCGAATACCGCCAGAACGCGAGCGAGCCGAACGAGTCCGCCGAGCCATCGAAATAAAGCCATGAGAAAAAGGATGCCGTTACGAAATCAATTCGCGACGGCATCCTTTTGAATTGCGAAAACCCTATCTTCCTCTACTCTTCGGCAGTCGAAGATTTGATCAGGTCTTTCCTCCAGAAATCGATTACCGTATGGTCCGCCAGCTCCATGGAAGCCCACGAATTCTTATATTTCAAGCCGAAGCCGTCCATCAGATCTATCGTATCTTTTACCTCCGCCTTCTTCACTCTTAGCTCCATGGATACTACGTTTTTCAAAATATTTTTTAACATCTCGTTCTCCGAAACCGTCATTATCGTTCTTCCTTTCTCCTCTATGGGTGTACCTGTTTGTGCGTCCCGTTCATTCGATCACTAAGTAAAAGCCAATATCGAACCAAAAGTAGACAGGAATAAGAATATCATTATAAATCGAAACGGGAGGAGTTCCAACAATCGCGCTTACGGGTCACTCCCATTATGACCAACGGAAAATGAGGATAAACAAACGCGGCCCGAGTCCTCATGCACTCTCGATACGGCAGGACAGAATAAGGAGGAAATATTTGGCGCATGGCTAATGTCGCCGGACGGCTTATACTTTGAGATGAATAAAAATGATAAAACGCGCATTAGAAAGAGGGAATTATGAACACGACTAAGCTACGACTCCTGTACGTCCCGCTCATCGTCTTCTTGCTCCTGTCGCTGTCGTTCGGATCGTCGGCTCCTCTGGCCCAGACCGCTATCGCACATGCGGCGGGCGATCCGGCGACGGCAACCAAGAAGCTCGTGATGGGGACTTCGCCCGATTATCCTCCCTATGAAAGCGTCGATGCGAAAAGCAACGGGGAAATCGTCGGAATGGATATCGACATCGCCAAAACCATCGCAAACGAGCTCGGCTACGAGCTGGAGATAGCCGGCATGGACTTTAGCGGCTTGATCGCCGCCCTTCAGACGGGGCGAGTCGATTTCGTCATGTCCGGGATGTCGGTTACCGAAGAGCGCAAGAAAAGCGTCGAATTCTCCGACGGCTACTATACTGCGCGCAATACGATCGTCTCTCGGAAGACGCAAGCTTACGAGACCGTAGAGCAGCTCTCTGGCAAGCTTGTCGGGACCCAGCTCGGTTCGACCCAAGATCAGTACGCAGCAACCATCGAGGGAGCCAAGCTGAAACAGCTCAACAAAATCGCCGACCTGATTCAAGAATTGAACTCCGGAAGAATCGACGCCGCCATCGTCGAAGATGCGGTCGCGATCGAGATGGTCCGCGCCAATCCGGACCTCACGATGAACTTCGTGCCCGCTTCGGAGGAAGACAACGGTTATGCCATCGCTTTTCCTAAGCAGACCGAGCTAGTCGACGATTTCAATCGCGTGCTCGCCCAGATGAAAGACAATGGCGAGCTGCAGAAAATCATCGATAAATGGTTCGAAGACAAGGAAGACGCGACAGCCAAAGGCGCGGGTTTCCTGAATATCGATTTTCGAGTGTTAAACGGGTACGTGCCTTATATTCTCAAAGGAATTTACGTCACGTTGCTGTTCACTCTCGTATCGGCTCTGCTCGGGTTAATCTGGGGAACGATCCTCTCTCTCTTCAAAATCTCGGGCATCCGGCCGTTGCAGTGGTTCGCGACCGCCTATACCTCGGTATTCCGCGGTACGCCCTTGCTCGTGCAGCTGACGATTATCTATTATGCGACTCCGCAGCTATTCAACTTCGATATTCCCGCGTTGCTGGCAGCCGGACTTGCGTTCGGGCTGAATTCCGCCGCCTACTTGTCCGAGACGATTCGCGGCGGGATCATGGCCGTCGACAAAGGACAACGCGAAGCCGCGATCGCGCTCGGGGTTCCTTATCGGAAAATGATGGTGCGCATCATATTCCCGCAGGCCCTTCGCCATATTCTGCCCGCGCTGGTGAACGAGTTCGTCGCCCTGCTTAAGGAATCCTCTCTCGTCTCCGTCATCGGGGTAACCGAACTGATGCGCCGCGCCGACGTCGTAAGAGCGAGTACCTTCCGCGCCTTCGAAGCACTGCTGCTCGTGGCCGCGATCTATTACGTGCTCGTGCTCGTCCTAACATCTCTTGCCCGCATGCTGGAAAGGAGGCTGCGCCGAAGTGATTAACGTATCGAACCTAACGAAAGACTTTGGTAAAGTACAGGTGCTGAAAGGCATCTCGACCCAAGTGAACAAAGGAGAGGTCGTCGCCTTGATCGGACCTTCCGGTTCCGGCAAGTCCACCTTCCTGCGATGCCTGAACCTGCTCGAAATCCCGACTTCAGGCACGATTGCCATTGACGGAGTCGAGCTGACGAATCCGAAAGCCGACGTTGCCCGCATCCGTCAACGAATCGGCATGGTGTTCCAGCACTTTCACTTGTTTCCTCATATGACCGTGCTCGACAACATTACGTTCGCGCCCGTCGAGGTCAAGGGACTGTCCGTAGAAGCCGCCCGATCCAAAGCGCACGAGCTCCTTGCCCGGGTCGGTCTATCGGACAAGGCCGACAGCTTCCCCTCACGGCTGTCCGGCGGTCAGAAACAGCGCGTCGCCATCGCCCGCAGCCTGGCGATGGAGCCCGATATTATGCTCTTCGACGAACCGACCTCGGCGCTCGATCCCGAGATGGTCAAAGAGGTGCTGAACGTTATTCGCGGTCTTGCCGACAGCGGAATGACGATGCTCATCGTCACCCATGAGATGAAGTTCGCGCGGGAAGCCGCGGATACGATCTATTTCCTCGACAACGGGAAACTCGTCGAACGCGCGACTCCGGAGCGATTCTTCAGCCAGCCGGAGAGCGAGCGGGCCGCTCGTTTTCTGGAGCAGGTGTTATAGGTCAAAGCTAAGCAAAGGCTGTCCCCTAAGTCATCTTCCCTTGACCTAGTTGGACAGCCTTTCTTATGTGCCCATGCTGGAATTAGCACGACTGGCTCGGGTTATTTTCTGCGGTTGCTCGCATTTTCAGGATTTAGCACGACTGGCTCGGGCTATTTCCGCGGAAACTCGCTTTTCCGAGAATTAACACGACTGACTCGGTCTATTTTCTGCGAAAACTCGCTTTTCCGAGGATTAGCGCGACTGGCTAGTGTTAAATCTGCGAGACTCTTTCACGTGTAAACAGCCGACGCAAACCATCGCGGTATGTTAAACTATGACAATCAGGATTTACGAGGAAGACGAAGGAGATCGCATTAAGATGAACCCCTATCACGAAGATTCAGGAGCTGCTCAAGATAGAAGCCGCCTTAACTTGCAAGCCGACTGCGAGAACTGCTTCGGCTTATGCTGCGTTGCGCTGCCCTTCGCGGCTTCGGTAGATTTCGCTATGAACAAAGATGCCGGACAACCCTGCCATAACTTGCAATCGGACTTCCGTTGCGGCATTCACAATAACCTTAGACAAAATGGCCTTCGAGGCTGCACGGTCTACGACTGCTTCGGCGCAGGTCAGCTGCTATCCCAATATACGTTCGGCGGGCGCGACTGGCGGCAAGCCCCGGAGACGGCGAAAGCGATGTTCGAGGCGTTGCCGATCATGCGGCAACTTCAAGAGCTGCTCTGGTACTTAACCGAAGCGCAAGCGTTGCCGGCCGCCCGAGCGATTCATGATTCGCTCGGTTCGGCGTTCGCCGAGACGAAACGGCTGACGCTTCTTGATCCCGATGCCCTCTTGAAACTTGACGTGGCGTCGCATCGGGCGGACGTCAACGCGCTTCTCTTGCAGACTAGCGAACTCGTAAGGGATGAGGCCCGTCGACGGCACAAAGGACCGCTGAAGCAACCGAAGAAGATCGGCCGCGGAGCCGATCTCATCGGCGCCAAACTCCAAGGCGCCGATCTAAGATTCGCCAACTTAAGAGGAGCCTATCTGATCGCAGCCGACCTTAGAGGGGCCGACCTCCGAGGGGCCGACCTCATCGGAGCGGATTTCCGTGACGCGGATCTCGGGGGATCCGATCTTACCGACGTCCTCTTCCTCACGCAAGCCCAGCTCAACGCGGCCAAAGGCGATGCCCGTACGAAGCTGCCCCGTTGCTCTCTCGCCCGCCTCACTGGTCCGACATGGACTGCTAATGTGGGAGAGGAGAGGTTTAACCTTTTTTCGCGTTCTGATAATGCCTACTCGCCCTAGCCGCGAAAATGAAATATAGAACGGCCATCACGGGAGGCAACATCCACAGAAAGCCTCTAAATAAAACAAACGGCGTCTCGAAGAGAAAAGCACTCCAAAAATTCGCCCCGGCTTTGTCCCATAAACCCGGAGTATAATACAAGGCTTTCGGATTCAATATGGCAGCGGCGTCAATAGCGTCGGTTAGAAGCAGAGCTATATAAATAGGGATAATGGTAGCCGCAAGGGATATCCACATTTCCGCTTTTCTTCTGTAGCGGGCTGCCTTGGAATCGACGTCGGAAAAGATATCGTCGCTGCTGTTCTCGTCTATTTGCTTAAAATATTGATATCCCGATTTCGGGGTTCCCGCGATATGCCGCCAACCGCTATCTTCAAATAGTGCGCGATAATCCTCGAAATCGTCCCATCGCTTGAAGACGCGATAATCGATCTTGATATTCACGTTCGCCGGTTTGCCGCGTTGAAATTCATACCTGATTGATTTATTGACTAGCAGGTAACCTTGGCTGGCCAATTCATTCAGCCACTGCTCTTCCTTCTCGAAGTTAATGAAAAATTTCCACTTCCTCATTTCGCTCCCCCGTTTCTTATTTCAGAATGGCTTTCGTAGCTTCGATCATGTGCATCATCCTTGCATAGTCGAGTCGCAGGATTTCTTTTCCCTTTTCCGAAATGACATAGACCTTGCGCCGGCTATCCTCGCTTGCGACGGGCTGCAGCAGCTTCTGCTTCAACAAATTTTCAATGGCTCCATACAGAGTCCCCGCCGCCATTCTGACCTGACCGCCGCTCAGCTCTTCCACCTTCTGCATAATCAAGTACCCATGCGCCGGTTCCATAACCGCAAGAAGAATATAATAAACCGTCTCCGTTAGCGGCAGGTTCTTATCTCTGCTCATGTTGTTCCCCCTTCGTGTATGTAGTCAAACTTTATATCGTGATACTGTATAGTTACACTATATACAGTTCAACTGAATATTGCAATAGCCCCATAGATAAAAAAAGGAAAGGCCGGGAACACCTCCAAGAGGAGGTAACCGACCTTTCGTATTCGATGCTTGCCTATTCGTCGTATCTCTTAAGCACGATAACCGCGTTATGGCCGCCGAATCCGAAAGAGTTCGACATGCCGATCTTGAGATCGGCCGTGCGGGCTACGTTCGGAACATAGTCCAGATCGCAACCTTCACCGTTCTCCTCCTGGTTAATGGTCGGAGGGATGGTGCCGCTCTTCAAGCTTTTCACCAGAGCAATCGCTTCTACGCCGCCCGCGGCTCCGAACATATGCCCCGTCATGGACTTATTGGCCGTAACGGGAATGCGATAAGCCTCGTCGCCGAACAATCTCTTGATCGCCGCCGTTTCCGACTTGTCGCCGAGTTCGGTGCTCGTGGCGTGCGCGCTAATGACGTCCACTTCGCTCGGGAGAATTCGGGCTTCTTGAAGCGCCGATTTCATGGCGCGGTATGCCCCATCGCCTTCGGGATGAGTGGCTACCATATGATACGCATCGGAGCTAGCGCCGTAGCCGATGACCTCGGCATATATTCTCGCCTTACGGGTCAAGGCATGAGACAACGATTCCAGAACGAGGATCCCCGCTCCTTCCGCCATGACGAAGCCGTCTCTGCCGGCATCGAACGGGCGGCTAGCCCGCGCCGGCTCGTCGTTCCTCGTCGACAAAGCCGTTGCGCTCGAGAAGCTGGCCAGCGATATTTCGGTTACCGCCGCATCCGTTCCTCCCGCGATCATGATGTCCGCTCTTCCGGATTGAATGTGATAGAAGGCTTCTCCTATCGCCGTATTGCCGATCGAGCATGCCGTTACCGGCGACATCGTGGAACCCAGCGCTCCTAATTTAATGCTGATCATCGCCGCGGCCATATTGGATATCATCATCGGTACCAGGGTCGGGCTTACCCTCTCCGGCCCTCGTCCGCTTAATACGTCATGCTGTTCCATTAACGTCTGTATGCCGCCGATTCCGGAGCCGACATAGACGCCCATCCGTTCTTTGTTTATTTGCTCAAGTTCGATCCCCGCGTCGCGGACCGCTTGGTCCGTCGCCGCTAGGGCAAACTGGCTGAACCGGTCCATGCGTCGAGCATCTTTGGCTCCGAATAGCTCCTTGGCATCGAAGTCCCGTACGACTCCCGCTATTTTCACCTTGAAACGATCCGTGTCGAAAGCCTCTATGGCGGACACCCCTGACTCCCCGCGCACCAGTCTTGTCCAGAAGGTATCCACATCGTTGCCAAGCGGCGTTATCGCGCCCATTCCCGTAATGACGACTCTTTCCATAGCCATAACCTCCTTGAACATCCTTGAATAAAACCCTATAATCATCATGTCACGGCGATTATCCTATTACAAGTTGTCGTTTATCCTATTATAAATAGTAATACCCTATCCCCTCATGCAAGGACGGTTGCTTATGAATTCGCAAACAAGGCTTCAAGCGTTGTCCCAATTTTTGAAAGCCCAGCGAGCCAAGCTTACCCCCCAGTCCGTCGGACTCCCGGAAGGCGGCCGCAGAAGGACGCCCGGGCTGAGAAGAGAAGAAGTCGCGCAGCTGGCCGGGGTTAGCCATACTTGGTACACCTGGTTGGAGCAGGGCCGGGATATCAAGGTATCTTCCTCCGTCTTGGATAACGTGGCCATGGCGCTGCAACTCACCGTGGATGAGCGGAAATACTTGTTCTCCTTGGCCTTGGAGACAACTTCGGGCGCAAGTATCCTTAGAGAAGAGCTTCCTCAGATTAACCCTTCGCTAAGAATCATTCTTCAAGAGCTGACCTACTGCCCCACGATTATTTCCGATCGCAGATGCCATATCGTCGGCTGGAACGAAGCGGCCGCCCATGTCTTCCTAAACTTCGAGCTCGTTCCTCCAGAGGAGCGAAACATGATTCGCCTGTTATTCACGAGAAAAGAGTTCCAGCGGCTTGCCGTGAATTGGGAGCAATTCGCCAGCGGATTCCTGGCTATCTTCCGCGCCTATTACGGGCAGTACGTCGAGGACGAATGGTACGAAGAGTTCCTAGGGGAAATGAAAGCAACCCACCCTGATTTCAATCGGTTATGGGAGCAGAGCAAGGTGAGCTCCGCTCCCGAGGTGCTGCTTGAATTCAGGCATGCCAAAGCCAGAAAGATGCTGTTCCAGCTCACTTCGTTGCAGGTTCACGGAGGCGCCGATTTAAGATGCAGCATCTACACGCCGGCTCCGGAAACGTCTACGAGGTCAAAGCTTAAGCTATTAATGCAGCATGACGAACGGGCTTAACGTTAATCTCCCGATCATCAATTGCGTCGATTTCGGTAATCCTTATAGAAACGTTGCGCATCCATTTAATGCATGTGTTACCATTACGAGATAGACATGTGACGGATGGAGCAGGATAGTCATGGATTCGCAGCTCACGATGTACATTACGCTTGTCAGCGTATCGGGCGTATTTAACGTATTTCTCAGTCTTTACGTCTATTCCAAGAGGAATGACATACCGGGCTCCCGCACTTTTATTCTCTATACGATAGCCCTCTCCATTTACAGCTTCGCCTACGCTTTCGGCCTTGCCGGCGATACGCTATGGAAGGTCAAGCTGTGGACGGTGATCGAATATATCGGGATGCCTTTCTCCGCGCCGCTCGGATTAATGATTATTCTTCATTATCTCGGAAGGAAGGTTTCCCGTAAGGGTACCATCGCTCTATTCGTCATCCCCTCCATTAGCCTGCTAATGGTCGCGACCAACGATTATCATCATCTTTTCTACAAAGTGATCCGGCTCAAGGAAGGCATGCCGCTCCCCTACTTGGAGATCGAAATCGGAGAATGGTATATCGTACACGGAATCTATACGTTCAGCTGTCTGCTCGCCGCTCTCTTGCTGCTGCTCAGCCGATGGAAGCAAACGCGGAGAGCGTACCGCCCGCAGCTGTTCACCTTGATTTGCGGACAACTGCTTCCCATGGTCACCGCGTTCCTATACCTCGTCGGCGCGACGCCTGCCGGAATCGATCCGGTTCCGATCATCATGTGCGTCACTTCGGGGCTGTACATCTGGGCAATCCTATCTGTCAGGATGCTCACGGTCGTCCCGATCGCCAAAGAAACGATTTTCGATAGCATGGGGGAAGGCGTAATCGTTCTAGACTCGGCCGAACGGCTTATCGACTATAATCGGGCCGCCGGACGGATGATTCCCGCCCTTCATCAGGCGATGATCGGCAGAACCTTGAATCAGGCATGGACCGAACTGACCGGCGCAGCCTATCCTTTCAATCATCGGAACGACGGCCATACGGAAGAACTAGCCTGGATGGCTAACGGTAAAGAAACGTTCTACCAAGCCCGGTTCTCCGCCCTTCGGCATCGAAACGGCGAACAAGCCGGGAGCCTGCTCATGCTTATCAACGTGACCGAGCTTAAGCAGCTTCAGCAGGAACTTGAGCATCAAGCTTTCTATGACGGCCTTACCCAAGTGTTCAACCGCACCCAATTCATTCTTCGCAGCAGGCAAGCGCTTGAGAATTCCCGCAGGCAAGCCGCTCCGTTTACGATCATTTTGTTCGATATCGATCACTTCAAGCGAGTGAACGATACCTTCGGCCACGAGACGGGCGACAGAGTTATCGTTCATGTCGTCTCCATCTGCAAAAGGCTGCTCTCCGAGAACACGCTGTTCGCCCGCTATGGGGGCGAAGAGTTTGTCGTTGCGCTGCCGTCCTGCACGCTTCAAGATGGGGCATCGATAGCCGAGCGTCTGCGCACGGCGCTTGAAGATGAACCCCTGCATACGGAAAAAGGCGCGATTGCCGTTACCTCCAGCTTCGGAGTCGCACAGGCCGCGATCGGCGGAGATGAGACGTTGGAAACACTGCTAAGCAAAGCCGACGAAGCGCTGTACGCATCGAAGCGCCATGGACGCAACCGCGTCAGCGGACATAGGCCGGCAACCGCGGTCTCGACGAATTCATTTTCCGGTTAGCGTCCGTCCCAAATAAAAATGGCTATCCTAAGATAGCCATTCGTCATTTCATCGTCTGTTTACGGAAGCCACTGATCGGCTTCTTTTTTCTTGCGTTCGGCTTTATGTTTCTTGATAAGCTTCGGCAAATGTTTAATTCCCCGGATCATATTCCCTTTGCACATAGGACATTCAGGCGAATTAGAGGCAGCCAATTCCTCCCTCACCCAAGCCTTGCACTCTTTGTTTACGCATCTCCAGATAGGCACCGCCGAAAGTTCGGGTTTGGTCGTATCCAATTGTTCTCCCACCTCCAACGGAACTAAAGTACCCGGAACCAACCGCTTTGATTCCGAAAACGCCCAGATTTGCAAGTTTACATCCCGGCGGCCGCCTTTGTCAAACCGTCGCGCGTTTCCGTTAGTGAAACCATGGGTTGCGCTTAACGTATTAGTTTATCAGTTAACGCTTCAGCAACCGCATAGTAACCTCGAACTCCAAAGGGGAGTAGCTTAACAATAAAGTCGTCATGACGAGAGCTCCAATTCTCCGGCTTTATTGGCATTGCCGATAAGGCGTTGTTAGCGAGACCTTTGTCCGTAAGAGGCTAAGGTCTCTTCGTTTTTTGGGGAAAGAATAAGCGGTAATGCACATTAGCTCAATCAATAAAGAGGGGTGTCTAATGGATTTCGGAATATTGATGGAGTACGGCTGGGTACTGCTTGTCCTAATCGTTCTTGAGGGATTGCTGGCAGCCGACAACGCGCTCGTGTTGGCGATCATGGTGAAACACTTGCCCGAGCAAGAGCGGAAAAAAGCTTTGTTCTACGGTTTGGCAGGCGCGTTCGTGTTCCGCTTCGCTTCTCTATTCGTGATTTCGTTTTTGGTGGATGTGTGGCAGGTGCAGGCGATCGGGGCGTTATACCTTCTGTTTATTGCGTTGAATCACATCGTCCGTAAAATCATCGTAAAGAAAGGCGAGGAATCCGCGGACAAGAGCTCGGAGAAACAACGGAAACATAGCGGATTTTGGATGACGGTTTTCAAGGTCGAGGTCGCGGATATCGCGTTTGCGATCGACTCCATCTTGGCGGCCGTCGCATTGGCCGTCGCCTTGCCGACAACGGACTTGCCGAAGATCGGCGGGATGGACGGCGGTCACTTTGCCGTTATTTTCCTAGGCGGGTTCATCGGCCTTGTGATCATGCGCTTCGCGGCGAATATGTTCGTGAAGCTGCTGCATAGCAGACCCTCGCTTGAAGTCGCCGCGTTCGTTATCGTCGGCTGGGTCGGCGTCAAGCTGGCGGTCCATACGTTGGCGCATCCATCGATACACGTCATCTCGCACGATTTTGCCGAATCGACGGGCTGGAAGTTAACCTTCTACGTGGTGCTCCTGCTAATCGCCGCATGCGGCTGGTTCCTGTCCGGACGCAAGAGCAAAGAAGAGGAGCAGGCCAAAGTCGCGTAACCGTGTATGGACAAGCCTTCCGTCAAAGAAAAAGCCGAGTACGCCCTTTCAAGGGGTGTCTCGGCTTTTGGTTTTACTGATCGTATTGTTCTCTTGCTTCCCGAACGGCGCGAAAATTGTCCGCGGCCCAAACCTGCAGCATCTTCAGCAGGGGAATGAGCGATTCGCCCAGGGGGGACAGCGAGTATTCCGCGATCGGAGGCACGGACAGCGTGAGCTTGCGCGCGACAATGCCATCCCGCTCCAGCTGCTTCAACGTTTGAGTCAACATTTTCTGCGAGACGCCCTCGATGCGCCTTTTTATTTCCCCATACCGGATCGTACCGTCTTCCATGGCGTAGATGACCAGAGCGGTCCATTTGTTCGATATAATCTCCAGCACATGACTGTAACTGCACGCCTCGTGCGAAATATCCGGCCCCGTCTTCACGATTAACTCTCCCCCCGTACGCACCCTAAAGTTCGTATACCACCTTAAAGTGCCTTCTTACTAAAGATTAGTATATCACTTATAGTATGTCTATTCCCTAAACGAGAAGGAGAGAGTTCAATGAAAGCATTCGTTCTGCATGGCGGCTTCGGACTAGATCACGTGAAGGAAATCGACCTTCCCCCGCCTTCCCCCGGCCCCGGACAAGTATTGATTCGGATGAAGGCCGTCTCCTTGAATTCCCGCGATACCGGGGTCATCGATGGATTTTATGAGCCTCACCGGACGGCTCCCCTGATCCCAACCTCCGACGGAGTGGGGGAAGTCGTTGCCTTAGGAGATCGCGCGTCCAAGTTCCGAATCGGGGAACGCGTAAGCGGGATTTTCACCCAAAGCTGGACGACGGGCGAGCCCACGCAAGCGAACTGGATCACGACGCTGGGAAGTCCGCTCGACGGGATGCTCGCCGAATACGTAACGTTGCCGGAAGAAGGACTTGTTCGCGTGCCCGAGCATCTGACCGACGAAGAAGCGGCGACATTGCCTTGCGCCGGGGTCACCGCATGGCATGCCGTCTCGGAAGAAGGAAGGGTTCAAGCCGGCGATACGGTCGTCGTGCAAGGAACCGGCGGCGTATCCATGTTCGCGCTGCAATTCGCCAAGCTCCATGGGGCCCAGGTGATCGTCGCTGAGCAGCGACGAGAAGCTGGAACGAGCGAAGGCGCTCGGCGCCGATTACGGCATCAACTATAAGACCCATCCCGAATGGGATAAAGCCGTTCTAGCCTTTACTGAAGGACGCGGAGCCGACCACATTGTCGATCTAGGCGGAGCCGCAACGCTTAATCATTCGATATCGGCGCTGAAGGTCGGCGGCCGGATTAGCATTGTCGGCCTCCTATCGGGCGCCAGCGTCAAAGATTTCGCGATCGTCCCCGCCATCATTCGCAAGGCAAGGTTACAAGCCATCAATGTCGGCAGCCGCGAAATGTTCGAAAGAATGAATCGCGCGATCGAGCATCACGCCCTGCGCCCGGTCATCGACAGATCGTTTCCTTTTGCGCAATCCATCGACGCTTTCCGGTACTTGGCGAAGGGCTCCTCTTTCGGGAAAATCGTCATCTCGTTCTAAACGAGGGATAAGCAAGCGCAAGATCGCCAACGATCGGTCAGTCATCGGACCGGTCGCGGCGGCCGGGTTGCACTAAGCCGAACTCTCGCCCGTCCACGTCTTTACAGGTTCTGCTCGCTTACTCCCGCTACCGGATCGAACGTCAACATTTTGGTCCCTATTTTATCGATAAAAAACCGATCATGGCTTACCGTAACGACGGCGCCGGGAAAATGGATCAACGCCTGCTCCATGACCTGAATGCTCGTGAGATCAAGATGGTTGGTCGGCTCGTCCAAGATGATGACCGCGGCGCCCGAGAGAAGGCATTTCGCTAGCGCGACCCGCGCCATCTGTCCGCCGGATAGGCTGCCGATGGTCTTGCTCAGATCCATCTCCGAGAATTGCAGCATGGACAGGAATTTGTTTACCTTTTTCCGCGGGGCGTCCAGTCCTAATCCGTAAGTATTCACCGCGTGGCTGACGGTATCCTTAGGATTAAGTTCCTCCCACATCCGGTTGAAGTAGGCATAGCTGACGCCCTTCTCCCAGACCACCTCGCCGGATTCGGGCTTCTCCTGTCCCGTAAGCGCCTTAATGAGCGTGGACTTCCCGCTTCCGTTCGGGCCCGCGATGACTATGCGATCTTCCTTCTGAATATCGAAGCTGACGTTCCGGAAGATCTGCCGGTCTTCGTAGGTTTGTCCGATGTTCTTCACTTCGCATAGCTTGTCCGGAAAGCGCAACCTCTCGTAAATATCCGTGATCAGAACGTTTACGGGGTGCGGCTCTATCCGCTTCTTGTTATCCGCCAGTTTGCGGGAGAGCCGGTCCTTAGAGCCGGATTTCCTGCTCGCCCGGTCGTCGATCGCTTCCGACTCCATGAGGAGAAGCTCTTCCTCCCACTCGAACTGACGGTCCAGCTCCTTCTTGCGCATTTTCTTCTTGCGGATATAATCGGTGTAATTCCCTTCGTATTCCTGAAAATGATAGTTCTCGATCTCGATCGTTCGCGTGACCACTTTGTCGATAAATTGCCGATCATGCGATACTAGAATCATGGCGCCTTTGAACCGGTACAACCACTGCTCCAGCCACGCTATCCCTTCCATATCCAAATAATTCGTCGGTTCGTCGAGCAAGACGACGTCAGGCGACTCGATTAGCATTTTCGCGAGCGCGGCACGGTTTCTCCAGCCCCCGGACAATTCATCGATAGGTTGATGGCGCGATCTCTCGTTGAACCCCAGTTTCGTCAGAACCGTGTTAATCTCGACGGATACGTTCCAGCCATCCAAATGCTCCATTTGTTCGAATAGCTCCGCCTGTCTCGCGAGCAGCGCATCCATCTCTCCGTCATCGGCGACCAAACCCAGCTTTTCCCCGACTTCCTGAAGCTCCCTTTCGATAAGAGCAACCTGCTCGAAGCACATTTCCAACTCTTGCTGAACAGACAGGCTTCCGCGCATTTCCGAGAATTGCGAGAAGTACCCTATCTTCACTTGAGGGTCTATTTCTACTTTCCCGGACGTCGGCTCCTCCTTGCCCAAGATCAACTTGAAAACCGTCGACTTACCGGCACCGTTCCGTCCGATCAAGCCGATACGCTCCCCTTGGCTCAAGCGAAAATAAATATCCCTAAAAATCATGGTCTCTTCATACCTCTTAGTAACGTTCTCCAAACGAATTACGCTCATGGCTATCACCCTTCTAAGATCAACAGTCTACCGTGATTATATCACTTGATCGCTATCAAAAAGTCCACCCTGCGCAGTTGCAAGAGCGGACTTTGGGATTAAAGCTTATTCGTTTATCGTCTTTAAGGCGGCTTCTAATGCACCAACAACCTTGTCGCACCAAATATCGAAATCCTTATCTTCTTTTTGAAGCTCGGGATGGGCTAAAATGTTTTTGATCGTCTGCTTAATCCCTTGGTCTAACCGAGTCGTCGCAACGAATTCGGGAACGAGCCGTTTGAGCTTCGAATTATCGAAAACGACGGAATTCGCTTTATCTCCCAGCAATCCGCCCCTATAATCCTCTTTGCTGCAGGCAGCCAGAAATTCCGATGAAACATGGACGGCTTTGAGCTTAACTCCAAGCGCATCGGCAATGATCTCATAAATCTGGTTCCAGGTCACGGTCTCGTCCGAAGTGATATGAACGGATTCCCCGATCGCGTGAATGTTACCCATAAGCCCAATAAATCCTTTAGCAAAGTCGCTATTGTGCGTCATCGTCCATAGAGAAGTCCCGTCTCCATGAATAATGACGGGTTTGTTCTCCAACATGCGCTTGGCAACCTGCCAAGACCCCTTGCTTCCATGTACCCCGAGCGGAATGGAACGTTCATCATACGTGTGACTTGGCCTAACGATCGTGATCGGAAATCCATTCTCGCGATACTGCTTCATTAAATAATCTTCGCAGGCGATTTTGTTTCTCGAATATTCCCAATAAGGATTGGATAAAGGAGTTCCCTCCGTAATTCTATAATCGGACAACGGCGTTTGGTATGCGGAAGCCGAGCTAATGAACATAAATTGCTTCGTTTTACCGTTAAACAGTCGATAATCCCTTTCCAACTGGGCCGGCACGAATGCTATAAAATCCGCGACGACATCAAACTCCAAGTTTTCAATCAACTTCGATACGGCGGCTTCATCATTAATATCCGCTTTAAGGATATTTACGCCCGCCGGCAAAGCATCATTTCGGGTACCCCTATTCAGAAGGTAAAGCTCGTCCCCTTTGTCCAACAGCTGCCGAGTGATCGCAGAGCTAATCGTTCCCGTTCCTCCGATAAATAGGACTTTCATGATGCACCTCCGCAAAATAATATAACGATTCCGCTTCCCCCCTTACGATAGCAGTTAACCTCTTATTTGGAAACAGGAACTTGAAGCTCAACGAGCACATTGGCGTAACGTCGAACTGGGCTTTCGCATAGACTAACCCATGTTCGAAAATGACGGAGGGACTTGTGATGAATTCGAAAAACACGGCATTTGAACAGACGCGAATCTATCAGTGCGAACCCCAGGTTCGTCAAGCATTGCAATCCGTAGGCAACCATCTTCATCAGTTATGCGCTCGCCACGCCAATAGACTGGTGAAGGTCGAGACCGTACACGGGGACGTCTTCGAAGGGCGCATCGTTCATTGCGACAGAGGCATTCTTTACTTAAGTCAATCGAATGAGGGTTACGATCGCGCCTTCTTCCCAAGTCCAAGTCCCCCCAACGCTTTTAACGACCTCGTGCTGCCTCTTGTTCTGTTTAACCTTCTCACCATCTCGCTACTCTAAGGCTGCAATGAAAGTCGACTAAATAAGGAGAGATGAACATGGCCTTTACGCCTCCCTTCGGACCGCAAGGCGGGCAGCAATCCCCTTCATCGCCGCCGCCCCAGACGATTCCGCCGAAGCCCCTCGCAACGACGTTTGCCGTTGACCCGGGTGCAATATCCCGCTGCTTGTTCCGCTATACGTATATTTGGCAGCGCAATGGAACAAACTTCTGGTTTTACCCTGTCTTCGTCGGCCGGACATCGGTCGCGGGATTTCGTTGGAACGGTTTCATTTGGATTTACACGGGCCTCGACCTTCAGAGCATCGAATCGTTTTCGTGTTTCTGATGCGAATAGGAATGGCGAAGAGCCGGAAGCTCCCGATTTCAGCGAGGGGGATCCGGCTCTTTCTTTGATTAAACCGGATGAACTTAAAGCGATTTCAGGGCGGGCTCGCAACAGGTCACATTTGGGCATAGTTTTGGTTACCAAAAGAGCATTTCATAGGGGTAGGCGGGT
The DNA here is from genome assembly GCF_014107495.1 of Cohnella cholangitidis. Classification (GTDB taxonomy): domain Bacteria; phylum Bacillota; class Bacilli; order Paenibacillales; family Paenibacillaceae; genus Cohnella; species Cohnella cholangitidis. The sequence goes on along the minus strand of NZ_CP041969.1, from coordinate 3,223,520 downwards.
GTAAAATTGAATTAACGTCAGTTGCTAGCCCTCTTCCATCCGCTTTACGGTTTTATTGTGTATTTTTGCTAGTTTCTAGACTAAATGCTGATACTAATAGTTGATCACGCACTTTAAATTTGTAGAGTTTCACTAAAGGAGGTGATTTCATTCCGGGAAATGCTTGCTTCCGTTTTGAAATCTATGAATGAGGGAGGAGATTGTGATGTCGGTTCAAGAAACATTGAAGCAACAACCCTCTAGAGCCATGATGCTCTTGATGGGGACAGGCGCTCTGCTGCTCGTTTTGATTTGTTCGCTGCTGTTTGCGGACCGCGCTTCGGCGCACGGTAGATTGATAGGCAGTCGCGCGGACTTGTGCATGAGCGGGCAAAACACGGATTGCGGTCCGGTACAGTACGAGCCTTGGAGCGTAGAAGGTCGCGGGGACTTCCCGGAAATCGGGGTTCCGGACGGCCAGATCGCCGGCGGAGGCAAGTACCCGCCATTGGATGCGCAATCCATGACCCGCTGGACCAAAGTCAACCTGAGCGGCGGACCTCATACTTTCCAATGGAATTTGGTCGCCAATCACAGCACCAACTATTGGGACTATTACATTACGAAGCCGGGTTGGGATCCGAACAAGCCTCTGGCACGCGCCGATCTTGAGAAGTTCTGCCGCTATGAGGATAACGGCGCCATCCCGCCGGTGGATCTCTCCAATGACTGCTTCATCCCGAACGATCGGGAAGGCTACCATGTCATTGTCGCGGTATGGGATATCTTCGATACGGTCAACGCCTTCTATCAAGCGATGGACGTGAACCTGACGCGCGATCTTTCGCAACCGACCACTCCGGCCCCGGGTTTCCCCGGCGATCCGAATCGCTTTGGCGCAATCCGCGACTGGAGCTCGATTCGCCCGTATAATACCGGCGAACAAGTCGTCTATAGCGGTAACGTCTGGCAAGCCAGATGGTATACCTTAGGCCAGACGCCCGGAACGAATGAAGTATGGCAGCTCATCGGTCCGGTAACGTCACCGACCGTGCCTGCGGCTCCTGCGGGGCTGACGGCTACTGCGGGCAATGCTCAAGTTACATTGAGCTGGACGGCATCCGCAGGAGCGACGAGCTACACGGTGAAGCGTGCAACGACGAGCGGCGGACCTTACACGATCGTAGCGACCGGCGTTACGACGACGAGCTACACGAATACGGGGCTGACGAACGGCACGGCTTATTATTATGTCATCAGCGCGTCCAATAGCGCGGGCGAGAGCCCGAACTCCGCACAGGCAAGCGCGTCGGTCCGGTAACGTCACCGACCGTGCCTGCGGCTCCTGCGGGGCTGACGGCAACTGCGGGCAATGCTCAAGTTACATTGAGCTGGACGGCATCCGCAGGAGCGACGAGCTACACGGTGAAGCGTGCAACGACGAGCGGCGGACCTTACACGATCGTAGCGACCGGCGTTACGGCGACGAGCTACACGAACACGGGCCTGACGAACGGCACAGCTTACTATTATGTCGTCAGCGCGTCCAATAGCGCGGGCGAGAGCGCGAACTCCGCACAGGCAAGCGCGACGCCGGCAGGCGGCAGCACCGGAACGGGCAGCCTTGTCGTCCAATACAAAGCCGGCGATACGAATGCCACGGACAACCAAATCAAGCCTCATTTGAACATCAAGAACACAGGCACATCAGCCGTTAGCCTTAGCACGGTCAAAATTCGGTACTACTTCACGAAAGACGGAACGGCCGCCTTGAACGCCTTCATCGATTGGGCGCAGATCGGCGGAAGCAACATAACTATGACGTTCGTAAGCGCATCCGGCACCAATACGGACACGTATGTTGAACTGGGCTTCACCGCAGGCGCAGGTTCGATCGCGGCAGGCGGACAAACGGGCGACATTCAGCTGCGCATGGCCAAAGCCGACTGGTCGAACTTCAACGAAGCCAACGACTATTCTTTCGATTCGACGAAAACCTCTTACGCCAACTGGGATCATGTCACGCTGTATCAGAACGGAACTTTGGTTTGAGGTACCGCTCCATAATAAAAGTCGAATAAAAACAGTACGAGGAGCCCTCCCGGGCTCCTTTTTGTATTTCTGATAACGCCTCTCTCGGACCGAAAGGCGGGTAAAAACCCTTCCTTTTAGGATTTAGATTTTTGCATAATAAACCCGATATAAAAACCAGCAGTCTAATTGACGAGGTCCGACCATACGATCAACCTGAATTAGAATGAAGGAGCGATTAACTTTGAATTTATTTGACAACGGTTCCGACAAACTCTTAAATCCCGAATTAAACTGGATAAACGAACCGAAAAGCTGGGGATTAGATGCGAACCATTCTTTGGTTATCTCCGCTCCCGCGGAAGCGGATTTTTTCATCGATCCTTCGGGGGCGGCCGTAAAATCTTCAGCGCCTTTCCTCTACACGTTAGTGCAAGGCGATTTCAATCTGACTACAAGAGTCAGCGTGGATATGAAGCAGCAATATGATTCGGGATGTCTGATGGTCATGGCCGACGATCAACATTGGGCTAAGCTGTGTTATGAGTTTTTCGAGAATAAGCCATCCATTCTAAGCGTCGTTACGAAAAAAACTTCCGATGATTGTATCTCGGGAAAAGTGGATGTACTTAAACCTTACTTGAGGATAGCTCGTGCGGGGAATTGTTTCGCTTTCCATTATTCCTTGGATGGTGAACAGTGGAATCTCGTAAGGTACTTTGGAATGGAATGCCCTGCCGAGATAAAAGTAGGTATCGTTGCGCAATCCCCTATCGGCGAAGGTTGTTTGGTGCAGTTTGATTATTTTGAACTTAACAAGGGTAATCTCGGGATATCCGAAGCGTAAATTAGCAATGGTGGTTAGGATGGCGAAATTGACATAGCATAGCGACGAAGGCACCCTAACGGCTGGGTGCCTTCGCAATTCTAACGATTTAGTGGATAACTCCCGCTTGCTTCAGCATCCGGTGCAGCAGCACCGCCAGCTCCGCGCGGGTGAGAGGCTCCTGCGGATGCAGGGCCCGACGGTGCATTTAAATATCGCTGTTAATTAACGTGAGAATATACCCGATATTGTAAAAAGAACCCCAATTCAAATTGACGAGGTCCGATCATGCGATCAACCCGATTTGTCTTAATTCTCTCCTACTTTTTATTAGGTTTGTGGTGGCTCACATACTGGGTTTGCACGCAGATTTTCATCATCGCTTTCCCACCGGTTTTTCTCGTGCACTTCGGGTTGCTTGTCGTGTTCCCCGTTCTCTCGATCATCCTCTTTGACCTCAGCAAAAAATGGCTCTCCGAGACGAGGATCGTCGCTTGCTTGCTGCTTATCCCGTTGATTTGGGCATTCCTCGGTAGTTTGCTAGTCGCAGAAGTCAAACACCGGATCATACCGCCTAACGAAGCCGCCGTACGTGACTTTATCCACCGTGGCGGTAACGCCTACATCGACGAAGATTTCTTGAACATGTCCGAAAAAATCGTGCACTATCGCCGATCGGGCAAAATACTCGAACTCCACGCACGCTTCCAATCCCATCCGTTTTTAGAATGGTTTCTTGGTAAAACCGCTCATTTAACCAATGAACCTCTAGGTCCAGACGATTTTATTAGCTATGTTCGAAGATACTACATCTTCCCTGAGGGTTTATCCTCGGTCACGGTCGTCCCCAAACAAATTGTTTTATATGGCTACTGGGACAACACGTTAATCGTAGGATATACGCTAAGAGTACCATGTTCTATAAATACCTTCAGCAACCTAATGTTGACATGCTGTTGACTTCGAGTATAAAAATACAGAGCAACGGCGATTATCTCACCATGCTCTGTATTATAGATCTACATACTGCTTTACAACTCTTACTTATCTCCCGTAGCAGTAGGGTTATCTTGCCATGAAATCCAATCGCTCCTGCTAAAGAAATACCTTACGATACGGTTCTCCATAACGGTCTAATGAAAAAATTTATTGGATGCTAGCATATTTGTGTTAGTTCCTTAATAAAAACATTCACTTTTTCTGCATTGTTATTTTGTGCTTCCCAATAATCATACAAAACATCAACAACCACTGAATATTCCTTACCTAATGCTTTAGAAAGTTCTAAAAACCAGTCATGGTGCTCTTCACCATTAATACGGGCAAGCAACTGTATTCCTCTACCTACTTCGATGCGCAATGTTTCACATAGCGCTTCTATGTTATTATCCAATGCTTCTCTGAGCTCTTTCTCAATTTCTATATCAACAGGTAAAAAACAATATCCCCACTTTACTACCGGTATAATCTGGCTTTCCTTTGACCTCATGTCCCCGTCATATATTCCAACCAGTTTGTATGTAAAGTTTTGCTTGGGAGGGAATTGTAGCAATTCGGTAATCTCAGATTCTCCATTCACTTTTTCAATCCCATATTCGTATAGTAAGTAACTCCCATTTTTTGAGAGCACTGTTTTTAGAAAATTTTCCGCTAAAAAGTCCTCAACGAATATACAACCTTTTTTAGGCAACTCAAGTCCAAGTGTAATTAATGACTCTTGCTCAATGGACGGCCGTTGTATTGACACTCGGTTTTGATAACGGCTAATAATACAGATATTTTCCTTCTTTATGTTTCTTAAAATTTGAGGTGAATGTGTTGCTATTACGACATTTAATCCTTTTGAGCTCGTTTTTTCCGCGATATGATTCATTAAGTGATATTGTGATGTAATACTTATGAATGTTTCTGGTTCTTCAATTAAGACTATTCCATTATCAACAACTTTTTCCAACATCCAATATAAGTAAAACAAGTAATGTTCTCCAATTCCCATTGACAGAGAATCATAACTTAATGCGCCATCTGTGACCTTAAAGAATGGTAAACTTGAATCTTTATCTTCAACTTCAATCAACTCTATGCTACTGTATTTTTTTCCTGTTAGGTAGTTTATCTCTTCAATTTCGTCATTTGTAAAGTATTTAGAATCATATTGTTCCAAAAGTTCTTCAAGATTATCCTGTTCAAAATACGCGAGAATATCCAAAGGCTGTTCATAATCTACATAATACAAATTATTCTCTATTTCACAGCTATCCCTAAATCTCATAGAATCAGTATTTTGATATGTTGTAACACTTTGGCCTGTTTTTATTTGGGCCTCAATGGATCCACCGTTTACCTTTTTTAAATCTCTTCTATTTAATGGTATACCTAAAATATCCTTAAGACAGGAGATAATAGTTGATTTCCCTGCGCCATTTAACCCACATAGGGCGAATATCCCTTTATTTAGCTCTATATCGTTAAAGCCGCCTGCGCCATTAAGGAGTACTTTCTCTATGGAATATGTGTAATTCCTTTTATAAACAGTACTCCAATGATCTTTCGCTTTTGCACTTCTCATTTAAATATTCCCCCAGCTAGTTGTATCAATAGTAGTCTCTATACTCAAGGGAAGATTTTGATATTTGGAGTAAATGCTCTCAAACACCTCAAAGATAGCGTGATCCATGTGTTCGCTCATATTCATACATGCAAATAACTCTAGAATTATATCCCTTACCATAATCGAGGTCGCATCCGTACTCCCCATACTAGCTCTTTGATTAAACAATAAAAACATATTCTCATAAAAGGGATATTTATCAAAGTTAATACTACCGCGCTCAAATAAATTATTATTTGCCTTCCCTTTTGCATATTCCCGTTCGAATTCAAATTGAAAAACCAATTGAGACAATTTTGAACTAGATATTACGTCAACGTGTCTTTTGGTAAATATTAACCAACTAAATAAAGTTGCTTTATTTAAAGACAACCTTCTAAACTCATAATTTGTTATAGCCTTCGAAAAGAACCTAAGCACCTTGCTAGCATCTTCAAAAACATAAGGCGAAAACGGTTTATTGGTTCTGTATTTTTCTGAAATGTCTGTTGATGTTATTTTCTTTCGAAGAGACCCTGTCTCAAGTGTGTAACAAAACTTAGAAATAATATCATCATATGCCATTCTTGAATTTGAGAAACCTATACTTTCTTTATTCGCGCCATGGGTTTCGAATATACTAACTAATTCCCTCACCTGATTTCTAGTGTCACCAATAAAAGCATTTCTTTGTTCTGCAGATGTTAAGGATGCGGGTTGATTCAACCTATAAAATAACTCAGCTGGTTCCTCAGGCGTAAATTCTGTTAACCTTATAATAGTAAGGCTATATTTCTTGAATCTTCTCTGTATTTCCCTATCTAGCTCAGAAAATGTCTTTCCATGTAAAGAGTCAATTTGCAAATCTATCGGCATCAATGTTCCGTCCACCTTAATAATATCTTTCATAAAATCCCGTATAGTTGCTAATCGTTGTTGACCATCTAAAACTTCATCTATGTAGTTATCTTTATTTTCAATTACATGTACTGGGGGAATTCGCCACCCCCTTAATATAGAGTCAATTAACTTTTTTTTCTTTTGATTACTCCAAACTTCACCGCGCTGAAAATCAGGTTGCAGTTCTATATCTTTACTTTCTATCCTATTAACCAGCGTTTCGATTTCAAGTTCAGTAGCAGTGCATTTCATTGGACGATTCCCCTTTTCTATAAGAAGGCCATTAATTTGCTACTAATTCTAAATTACTACTATATATTATAATGCTGGGAAATTAGGACCAGTCAAGATTTTGTTAAATCAATTATTATCATTTATGATTTGGTTCAGCATGATTAATCTCTAAATTTATATAGTTGACTCTGTGTTGACTTCCAATACATAAAAAATAAAGAGCAACGGCATCCCTCTCGCCGTGCTCTGTAATACACCCGTCGCCACCGCATTCCCCGCATAGCTAATCCAATCGCTCCAGTTGTCGCATTACTCCTGATATTCACCTTAAACGCTCTCAAATAGAATATTTTCAATAGAATTATCTTGCTGTTGATGTTCAACTTTTAACACCTTTAAGATATTCATCAAGAATATATATTCGTTAACATACGGCATTATTTCTACAATCTCTCTTTTTGACGATACTGATACGAGATCTTCAATATTTATTAAAACATCTTCTTCTAAATATGTATCATATTTTTGCATAAAATCCTCTGTTGAATTTACTTGAATCATCTTAACATCGTTTAAGTTATATAATGCTTCATATTTTCTTTTAGTTACGCGTATAAAACCAAATAACTCACTATTTTTTATTGAATAACTAAACCCTTTTCTATCCTCTTCTTTTTTCGTATTACGTATTCGAATCTGATCGAACAAGCTAATAACAAATTTATATGTTGAATCGTAAATATCAGATATTTCATAGTAAGTAGCTTCTCTAATACCCTCTAACATAGGTATAATATAATTTCTTTCCAGCCTATTTCTATCAGCTTCAAATAGCATATCAAACACTTTATCCGTATTAAATCTCCGTGAAAGCTTATCTATGAGTTTTTTTGCCGTTCATCAGAAGAACTAATTATAAAGATAGCCGTAAAATACTCTTGAAAAATCCTATGTGAAAAAGTAAAGAGTAACCCATCTTTAACAAGTAACGATACTGACTCACACATATCTCTGTGATAATCTAGAACTTCATATTCAATATTAGTTATTTTTTTGCACCATTTAAATATTTCGAAATTGTTGTATAGTCAAAGCTTATATTATTGTTAGAATAGCTTTGAATTGCAAATGCAGATAATACCTTTACAAAGTCATCCATCGCCAGGTTGGTATACATTTTTCTTTTATACCCACCTTTTGTTGAATCATGCTTAGTAAATAATGTCTCAAATGCTTGCTGATAAAAAAGATATATTTTTTCTGGTATATCTGAGTACTGCGAGAAACTCATTAGCATTATTGTAAGAAGTAGAGGATTAGACGCAAATGACTTATGTCTTTCATATAGATTTTTATCTAGTTCATCAATAAATCTCTCTTTCATTTCGCTTTCATATTCAATCTTGTTCATTAAACTCAATGCTTTTTTCTTAGACAAAGGTAACATTCGAATTTCACAGAAGCTATTCCAGGCAACAAATCCTTCATCTGGTCTAGATGAAACAATTATTACATTTTCATAATATTTATCACTCAATTCTATAATTTGTAAGGACAATAATTCTCTAATTTCAGGATTTACCTCATCAAATCCATCAAAATAGAAGAATAAATTTCCATTATCAATAGCCCTTATAAAATACTCTTCTTCAAACGAAAAATTTAATGATTTCACACTATGATAAATAAAATCTAGTAACCTATACTCTCCTGAATGTATTAAATTTACGATGTCAGGAATGTTATTAATATTTTTAAGTTCTACAAATATTGGTATCCTGTTTTTATTGGCAATAGCACTTAGAAATAAATGTTTCATTAGTGTCGATTTACCTGTTCCAGCAGATCCAGTAATTATTATTTTATCGCTTACTTGTAATAAATTATCGAGATCGCTAGCATCAATAACATTATCACCGAATAACAATTCTGAATCTTCGTAAAATTTATATAAAAATACCGGAGCATCTCTATACAAGATTGTCTTTATATCACTATACTTTCTAATTGCAGTTTCCAAGTAACTTTTAAAAGCTGCCCCTGAATTAACTTTTATTTTTTTGTATGAATCACTCCCGAAGTGACTAATTCCCCTAATTGTTCGCTCAATATTATTTTGCACCAACTCTACCGAGAACGAAATAAGATCTTCCTTACTTACCATATTGCCACCTCTTATTGAATTATTACAGATATAATATTCCATGGTTATACATAAAACAACAGTATTTTCCTTTCGTTGCGTTATTTTAGCTTATATGTTTCTTTCTTGGAAGAGAACAGCTTAACAAGTATCTTCTTTCGAAAGCCAATAACCGAATGTTGACTGATCGTTGACTAAATCTTTTGCAATTGTGTCTGTTGATTTTTTATACTCTAAAAAACAACCAGTAAGGGGAAGGCCTCTTCTATGAAATTCAGAGGGGTTTATCCTAGAGTATGCGAGGTAGTCGCTCAATAATAAGCCTCTTGAGAATATTTTCAGATGTTACGTGCGGACTCCATATTGACTTTAAACATAGAAAAATACAGAGCATCGGCATCTTTCTCACCGTGCTCTGTATTGAACTTCGCATACTGCTATTAACCTTTCCACTCTTACTCTTCCCCCGTCGCCACCGGATTTCCCTCATAACAAATCCAATCGCTCCAACTGGAGGATTTGCATTAATTCTACTTTGCTAGTAACAACAAATAACATTTCGCCTTAATAGGCTTTATTACACGTCAATATTATAAATTTTCAATTCTTTGTGTAAATCACGCATCAGCTTACCGAGCGGCTTAGTTTTCATACCTTCTGTTGTAATTTCAGGGCCGAATACAATCTTCTTAATTTCTGAATCAGTCAAATTCGCTTGAGATAGCAGAGCTTTGATTTCTTGCTTTTGGGTGCTATTATACATTTGTTGCTTCTCTATTAATTCTAGTACCTCAGTGCCATGAATTTGATAAGCTTCACGGATTTTCATGCCCTTCAAGTTATTTTCCAAATTCCCCTTAGCGTCTACAATAACCTTTATGTCACTCACAGTGCTACCCTTGTAGGAGAAGGTTATATCTTCATCCCAGTTAATATTCTTATCGAAAGGTGAGCTAAACGCTAGTTTCCTATTGCTATTGCTTTTGATTCTGTTGCAATTGCCGCAGACGGGTACGAGATTATACAAACAGATTGCAAATAAAGGGAAGTCTGATTTGCTGAAAAAATGGTCTAATTGTGCACCCGATACATCCTCTGCCCTGCAGTTAATATAATCCCGGTTACAGTAGGGACATACTATAGTTAGACATACCTAGCACTAATTTTGTAAACACAGACATGAACGCTCGGCCGGTTAAGCTCGTTGCGAAAGTCTATTAGGGACCGATTGTTGACTCCGTGTTGACTTCTCCGCATAAAAAAATACATCGCCAAGGTCTATGACCCGTAGGCGATGTATTCATTGCAAAATTACTGCTATACTTTATTGTGTTATTCTACAACCTCGGTGGCAACAAGATTCTCCCCATACGAAATCCAATCACTCCAACTCCCCGTATACAGCTCTTCACGACTTCAGATAAAAAGGATTAACTCCCAAACCCTTCCCAGAAGGCATAGCTCCCGGAACGCCATCGGCTTCAAGCAGCGGTCTAATAACTAACTTTACCGGCCAATTTTCGCTTTCAAACAACGCATGGCGCAAAACGTCTCTATCGACTTCAGGAATATCGATATTCTGTAGCGATTCTCTTAACTTCGACTCCGTAATCCCCCACAAAACATTCAAATGAATAGAATAGGCCTCCGACAAAGCTTCCATAATAGAGGCTAGATTGACCTGAGTACCCAACGACTGAACGTAGAAAATCAACTTTTCCAACGTCTCGTTGTACAAGCTATTCGAATAACCGGGTCTGATATGATAACCGGGATCCTGAATCCCATGCCTATCTAAATACGGTTGGTGAAGACGCACGGAATCGTGATCGCGGAACAGCATGCCGCTGACCTTGTTGTCCTTCAGCACTAAGCAACAGTTCTGACCGTGGATTTCGGGTACGATGCCGACCTTAAACAACCTCATTGTAATGTCATAGAACATGGAGGTCATCTCAGAATAGAAGCGGAGCACGTCAGCTTCACACAGTTTATCCCCCAAAATTTCCGATAAAAAATGCGTTCCATCCCGCACCACACCTAGAGAGGACATAGGAATGATTTTGTATCCCTCCGTCATTATCTCTTTCGGGTAAACGCGAACCTGAGCAGCCAGATGGCGCGGGTGATCGTCGAACAGCCCCATCGATGGAGGCATATATCCCCACCAATGTTTCTCTTCGCATAAGAACAATTTGTCGGCTAACGTCTCATCGCAAGCGACGGCTTGGCGGAACATTTTCTCTCCGGCGAGCCCGTTTAACAATTTGACGACGGGCAAGTATCGAGCTGCACCTAGGGATTTCACGCTGATCGGCAGCTTTAACATCTTCGCCGATGCATCGACAGACGCGAAAGAACGCACCGATGAAGTCGCGAGGAAGTCGCCCGCCTGTGAGGCCAGAATGATGAGGGTTCCGTCCGCGATTTCCTTGTGAAAATCCGGCAAGATCTTATTCTTCAGCTGCCACGGATGAACCGGAATGATCGTGTATTGTCGCTTTGAGATTCCCTTCCGCGCCAGCTCCTTCTCGATGATCGTCCGTTGCTGATCGTTCAGCACGTCGAGAGCTTCCCATTCCTCCTCCGCGCACCCTTTCATGACGGAGTCATTGCGAATCGCTACCCAGTGCAAGGAGGTTTTTACCCCGAACTCGGCCATGTACTGCTCATAATCGTCCGTCGTAAAACCGATCTTAGCCTTGGATAACGGGTGAAAAGGCCGGTCGCGCAAGGACGCGATCATTTCGCCTTTCACATACCACTCATACGCGGATTTCGGCGCAAAAGCGAGAGGGGAGGTCGCCCGCTCAAGACTCAGACTCAATTGTTCGATAGCTACGTCCAGCCCTTCCAGGAATTCCGTTACGCCCGGATGCGCATAAGCTTCTTCGGATAACGAGCTGCGTAACACGACTTGGCAGAGCTCCCTCGGAGAACGGACTTCCACCCATTCCTCATCGCTCTTCTTATAAATAGGCGAATCGGACACCCATTGATGGCCTTGTCGATAGCTCTCTTCCAGGAGACAGCAGATGTCGCCAACGTAAACTAACCCTCTACCGTGTTCGGGATAGAGTCGGCGAGCGATCTCCGGTACTGACGCAAGCTTCCTTGTCGTATGATCATCAATCTGAAAAAAATGCTCCGCGATCAAAGCATCCATTAAATCTTTCATGATTTGTCCTTCGGCAGTCCGGCTCCGAAATGTCGTCATAGCTCCGTCCATCCTAATCCCCCTCCGTTATGTAATAAAATTTCGGGTGCGGATGACTCAGGAAATCATGATGCGAGATCGTCCAGCAATAGGCGCCCGATTTCTCGAATACAAGCACATCCCCCACGCGCAAGCTTTCCAATTGGGCATCCGTATGCAGTCGGTCCTTAGGCGTGCATAATTCCCCGACAATCGTGACCTTGGCATCGTTAATCGACGGTCTCGCAAAAGAATACGGCCATCTGTCCGTATGAACGACGCTAAACGGATGATTATGTCCCCACGATGCCGGTAAGCGGTTGTGATGGGTGCCCCCTCTAATGACGGCGAACCATTGGTCGTGCGACTGCTTAATATCGACGACTTCGACCGCGTAATATCCGTGATCGGCGACGATGAATCTTCCCGGCTCGAAGAACAGCCGAGTATCCCCCAACCCCCGCACGGCCTCGCTCTCCGCCAATAAGGAGGTGAAACGTTGCCAATCAAACCCCGGCGTATCGTCGTAGGAGACTCCGAACCCGCCGCCTGCATTGATGACCTGAACGTCCAATCCATACGAACGTTTCCACTCTTCCACCTTCTGCAGGTACAGATGAACCATATCCGCGTGCAGCTCCGCTTGCAGATTGTTGGATAACGAATGAAAGTGAAATCCGGCGAGATGAACGTATGTATTGCCTTCCTCTCTTAGCAATGCAATCGCTTCTTCAATAAAATGCTCATCTAGCCCGAACGGGCTTGGACGGCCTCCCATCGCAATCTTCGTTTGCGGCAACGTATTCGTCCTGAGATTAATGCGCAGCAACACTTGCGTATGCCGTCTCCATTCTTTCGCCAACATCACTATTTTCCACAGCTCCAACAGGCTTTCCACGTGAAGATAAGCGACGTTTTTGAGAAGGGCCGTCTCCAGCTCGTCGTCTTTCTTCCCCGGCCCGCCGAATAGAATCGGCACGGACTCTGAAACCTCTCTTACGAGCAACAGCTCGCCGATCGAAGCCACTTCGAATCCTTGCACTAACGGCAGCAAAGCCTCGATGATTCTCTTGTCCGGGTTGGCTTTAATCGCATAGAACAAGCGGGTCTTTTCCGGCATCGTCTCCAGCATCTTCCGCACATGGCCTTGTATGCCTTCCAGGTCGTATACATAAGCGCAGACCGGTTCACCGCTTTGATTATGCCACTCGTGAATCCATCTCTCTATTTGCCGGTTCATCGTCTTCCCCCTGCCGCGTTTCGATAGTCGTCTCTCTTCTGCCTATATGCCCGGAATGCCGTATTGCGATCATCTCCCAGCACGAAAATATGCACGCCCTTATCCGCCCACTTGCGATGACCGTCCAGACTTCTCGAAACGATCGCGTAAGGCACATTGCATCTCTCAGCTCCCTCGTGCAAAACGTCCAAATTCCTTTGCACCTCTGGATGATCGGTATCCCAAGGAACGGACAGCGACTGCGACAGATCCGCCGCCCCCTCCAGAACGAAACTGACTTGAGGCACGGATAAGATCGCTTCGCATTGCCTCACGCCCTCTACGCTTTCGATCATCGGAACGATCATCAACTCTTCGTTCGCTTCGGAAATATAATCGGTGAGCGAATATTTCGCAAAAGCTCCCGCCCGTCCGCTGTTCAGGCTTCTCATGCCGATCGGATGATAATAAGCGTAACGAACGGCCTCTTCGACTTGTTCTCGACGCTCCACGTGAGGGATGACAATCCCTTGGGCGCCGCTATCCAACACTTTCAATATTTCTATCCGATCCACCTTGGATATTCTCACCAGCGGCGTCATATCCAGCAGCTCGGCGGCGCGAATCATCTCTTCGATCGTTTCCATATTCATCGACGCATGTTCATAATCGATAATGACGAAGTCGAACTCCGCATACCCGATCAACTCGATGACGATCGGATGCGGAATAGAGACGAATAGTCCGTACACCGGCTCGCCGCGGCTGATTTTTCCCTTCAGCTTATTTTTTCTCATTCCAACTCAGCCCTTGCCAGCAACAGCGGATTTTTCGCCGAACGGAAGTACAACTCGCTATCGCCGTAGATCCGCCGCTTCGTCATCTCTTCGATCAAGGCGTCTTCGGCGAACAAATCGAACATTTCAAATCTATCCACATATTCCGGGTGTTCCTTCTGATAGCTCACGATTGTCCCCGCGCATTTGCGCCAAAAATCCTTTTCGCTCAACCCGAATCGCTCAAGCGCCCAGCAAATGTCCGTCATGCAGATGAAGAAGAAGGCGTCGAACGTATAATCCCTAACCTCGGACACCGATTCCGTCTGAATAAACGAGTAGCGATTGAATTTCCGATGCGTCTCCGGCTCGGGGTTCAGCTTCGGCGCCCACTCCGGCCTCAATAGTTTGTCGGGCACGTAACGAACGCCGTCATGCAGATCTTTCACGATAATCCGGCTAGGCAACCGATCCTGAACGACTAAAATAATGTTCTGCGCGTGGGATTCAAGCGCAATGCCATGAGCATACAGCAGATGGATGATTGGAAGAGTCACCGTTCGAATCAACGCATCGCTCCATTTCTCTACCCCATGCTGCCGAATCGCCGCTTGGATGAACGACTCTCCGTTCTTCTGCGTGAGCAGCAGCGCGTTTAACGGCCACGCTTCCTCCCCCTCTTCCAAATAGGTCGACACGTTCTCCCGATAGATGGCGCCAAGCGTCCCATAAGCCGAACGGTATTGAATCGGCGGCAGCTTATCGTAGCGGAAGGAAATCCCCATGACTTCTCTTAAAAGTCGAAACCGCTCCTTCTGCAGCAGGCTGTCGTTCCGAACGATCGTGTCCAGCCAGTCGCTGATCAGCGGCGCATTCTGCGTCGTGTGATGCGCCAAAATACGACTGGTCGACGTATTCGTAATGCTCATCGCCAATTTAATATAGGTGGCGTCGGTATTATCGCGATGAGCCAGCGTGCGAATAGACTGCTGTGCCCTATACGGACGGTCCGAGGTGCCCAGAAGCACGATATCTTGATCCTTCAACTGTTGCACGAAGACGGAGGGAAGAAGATGCTCCCACTGCCAAGGATGAACGGGGATAATCGCATACTTCTTATCGCCGCAGCCTTTCTCTTTGACGATTCGATTGAATTTGCGCCTATCTCTATCCGTTAAATGATGCTTGTGAATGTCTTCAAGCGAATTCTCGCTAGATAGAGCAAAGTCCGCCAATTGCTCGTTAACCGCGACCCAATACAACAAAACTTCTTGGTTAAACTCGGGCCCGTACGCATAGTTATCCGCCAAAGAAAACCCGATCCTCGATTTGTAACTCGGATGATACGGATGCCCGTCGGTCATATGGCTTTCCAAGGCTTCGTAATGCCGGTCTTGCTCCGGAATCCGATCCGGCAGCAACTCTCTGGACTGGTGATCCTTCGCCAACGTTTCCAGCAATTCATGGATGAACGACGCCGTATGCGCCCCTTCCAATCGATTCTGGATGACTTCTTCGAGGAAGAGATACAGGTTTGCATACGGCTCCCCCTCTCTTCGGATCGAATTCCGAACTATCTTCACCCTGCCGAAAGACCATTTCTCCTCCGCTTCGCAGGAATAATCGGCGACATCCCCTGCCGCGGTTTTCCCGGCGAACGACCACTTTCGTCCCTCTTTCGCAACTTCCACAATCCCCTCGAAAATAAGAGCCTCCATCGTCTGGCGCATGATTCTATCCGTCACTTCTTCGAATGCGGTTAGCCGTCGTTCAGACAAGCTGCTTGTTCGTTGCATTCCGTTCACTCCCTATTCGCTTCATGATATTGTTCACCGCAACGTATGACGGCGTCTCGCTGTTCCCCGCCAAGCAGCTCATCATATTTTTTTGGCATAGAAGACATTAGCCGTTAGCAAGTGAAGCACGTATTCATTCCCGCTCTCTTCCGCCTCCTGCAGGAGAACGTCCCGCACGATTGCCCAGAAATGCTCTTCTCCTACCTGAACGTCCCTCGCCAGGGCATGAATCAAAGAACCAAGATGGTTCACCACGAAATAATAAGACGTGCGCGCCCACGCTTCTTCTTGGGCATAGAAAAGAGGACCGAAGGTGTCCACAAGCTCTCCCGCCTTGTCCCTATTCACGCTTACCCCTTCCAAATCCCGAATGATAAACGTATGGGGCATGCCGTTCTTAATCGTTAATAATGAATTTTGCAGATGGGCTTCGAAATGAATGCCTTTCTCCTCCGCGATGTGAACGATGGGCAGCAAGGAGATCGCAAGATACTGCCGGAACCACTGATCCGCATCGCGATGATCCATCAACGAGAATAAGCGAGACGGCTCTCCCCCCGTTGGAGCTTCGACTAGGCTAGATAGCACATAGGTTGACGTTTCATCGAACTCGATCGGGCGATAAGCGACCGCGAATAATTTAGTGATGTCATCCTCTTCAAAATAGCAAGCGCATACGCCTTCTTCGTAAGCGATTCGGGTGCCCGGCTCTTCCGCAAAACAATTCCTCTGTACCAAATAGCCAGCAGCGTCCAACGTTCTTCGCATTTGCTCCCTGTTGTTGTTCCTCGTCATATTCGTGATTTGAATGTTCAACGGCAGCTTGATATTGCATCTCATCGCCGGAATATATACCGTACGTACAGATGAGGTCGGATAGCTTAACGGCCCGCAGCTTCCTAGAAGAATGATTTTCCCTTCTTGGATGTACTCCTTAACCGCCTCTATCGACTGGACATGCTCGTACTGCCACGGATGCATCGGCAACACTTCGTAACCGTCCCTTTGCTCTTGAAGCATGAGTTGCGCATGTTCCATCACGCTTTCATGCAGTTCCATTCGTTGTCTTCCCGGCACCCATTCTTCCCGATAGACGTCCTTCCTCACGGCCAGATAGCACAACGGAAAAGAAGCCCGCAGCTCCGGACCGAACTTTCTCGCTTCATCCTCGGTAAAACCTAAGGTATTTTTGGGGAATGGGTGAAACGGATGCCCATAGAGCAACGATTGTTCGGATGACAGATAGTCCTGCGCCCGGACATCGACCGAATGCTCCAAATACAAGGCCAAGTTCCGATAACTGTTGGCTACTTTAGTGGAGAAATCGATCGCCCTCTTGTCCGTGATGAGCAACTGGTGTTGCCGCAGTTCCTTCACGATCCATTGCGCCACGTCGGCGTATTCCGGTTCACGCCCGTTATTCACGAGATAGGATTCGTATTCATGCTCGCCGATTGCGGAATAATAGGATAGTTTGCCGGAAAGGATAACGTCGCTCGCCGGAAAATAGAATGCATAGGCAAGATCATGAGGGCTCATGGAAAAAGAGCTCGTATGTTCATTACAGAACTCTCTGGCATAACAATTCAGCAACGTCTTGCAAGTATGGCGGTTGGCTTGTTCACGGCCGTTAAGCGACCGTTTTTTCCCCGTTCCCAGCAACGACTTCCACCTTCCTCCCGTTTATAAAGATGACAAGCGGCAAAGCAAGCAGCATTAAGCCGCCTAAAGCGACGCACTCTTCTTTTAAAGCCGTCCATTTCGCCTGCTCGGCGAGTACTCCCGATTGTGCGATCATCTGCCAACGAAGCTCGTAATACACGCTAAGCAGCATCACGGCGAACGAAGAGGCTAGCCGTTGGATCGTGTTCGATAACGCCGACCCCTCGTGCAAATCCTCTTCCGGCAAGGAGTTCAGTCCGATGGCGGTCACCGTCATATCGGATAATCCGTTGCCGATCCCTCTCAAGGACATGAGGAGGAGGAGAACAACGAATGGAACTCCTCGCGGGACAAAAGCAAACGCCAATACCGAAACCGCGATGAACCCGATGCCATAAGCGATGAATTTCAAAGACTTGCCCGAATCGATCATGCTGCCGCCCATCCACACGAACAAACTCGTAAAAATAGCCGTCGGAATGAACATGGCACCCGTCACGGAAGGCGATAGATGAAACACTTCTTGAAAGATCAGCGGCAGAACGAAGATTACGCCGAACATAACGGAGTCTTGAATCGCCGAAATGACGAGCGACACCGTAAATACCGGATGCCGACGCAACAGCCGGTAACGAATCAACGGTTCGTCTTTGACGTTTTCTCGCTGAACGAAACGAATCAACGTCACCGCGCCTAATAGCAGCAAGACGCAGGGGATCCACTTGGGGACGGTCGGACTTGAAACCATCTGAATGCCGAGGCTTAGCGAAGCGATACATACAACCATCAACGCAATGCCTTGAAAATGAATCGTTTTTCTATTCGCCGCCGGATAGCGCTTGATCTGCGTGCAGCACATAACGAACGATAGAAACGCGAACGGCACATTGAGCCAGAACAGATGCTGCAACTGTCCGAACTGCATGATCGCTCCGCCTAACGTCGGGCCGATGGCCGGCGCGATCATGAGCAGGATTCCCCACGCGCCGACTACCCGTCCCCTTACTTCTTTGCCGTAATAATCGAACAACAGCACCAGCGACAAAGGGATCATCAGTCCGGCCGCAACGCCGTGCATCACGCGCACCAACAGAACGATCTCAATGTGTTGCCAGAATAAGCCGCCCAGCACGGAGAATAAGCCATAGAGTCCGACGCCTAAAATATAGGTTTGCTTCCTGCCGAGACGATCGACGACAAGCGACGTCAAAGGCATCGTGATCGTCATCGCCAAAATATAGAGAATAATAATCCATCCGCCGAACGCGGTCGATATTCCGTACATTCGAACGAAGCTCGGCAGCAAAATATTAAAAGCGCTATTCGTCAGCACCAAAGAAAAGGCGCCGAGCAAAATCGCCAATAATACGGAATGCTTTTTCAATCCGAACGCGTTCATTTGCCCCGCATCGCTTCTATGGCTTGAACGACGGATTTCTCGAAAATCGACAACACCTCCGCCGTTTCAAGCGCCGTAATCGTAAGCGGCGGCAAGAACCGCAGCACGGCCGAGCGACGGCCTCCCACTTCGATAATCAGTCCGTTCTTGAAGCAGCACGCTTGAATTCGCGAAGCCAGCTCCCCGCTTGGAGGATAGTGCCCTAAGCGGTCTCTGCGGCCGTTCGGATCTACGATCTCGACTCCGATCATCAAGCCTCTTCCGCGAACGTCGCCGATCTCTTCGTATTTATCCCGCATCCGATTCAGGGCTTCGAAGAACTGTTCGCTGCGTTCTTGAACATTGTCGAGCACATGGTTTTCTTTCATGTATTTCAGCGTCGCGAGCCCCGTCGCCATGCCTAATTGATTGCCGCGGAACGTACCCGTATGCGCTCCCGGCTGCCATTGGTCCAATTCTTCCTTGTAGATGACCACCGACATCGGCAAGCTTCCGCCAATCGCTTTCGAACAGACGATGACATCCGGGACGATGCCGGCATGCTCGAAGGAAAACATTTTACCGGTTCTGCCGATGCCCGTCTGAACCTCGTCTATAATGAGCGGAATTCCTCTTTCGGCCGTGATGCGCCGCAATTGTCTCAGCCATTCGAGATCGGCCGGAATCGATCCCCCCTCGCCTTGCACGGTTTCGATAATGACGCCGCAAGGAGAAGCGATGCCGCTCTCGCAATCGTCCAACAAATTCTCGATATACTGCGTACTGATCTGGGCGGTCATTCCTCCTCCGACGCCGAACGGGCAACGATATTCATAGGGGAACGGCAGGAAGTGGACATCCGGCAGCAAGCTTTGCAAATGCTGTTTCTTGCTCAAATTGCCGCTCATGGACATCGTGGCTTGCGTCGAGCCGTGGTAGCTGCCTTGGAAAGCCAGAATGGATTTGCCTTTGGTCGCGTTCTTGACCAGCTTGATGGCGGCTTCCACCCCATCCGCGCCGGTCGGACCGCAAAATTGGATTTTGGAGGCGTCTCTTAACTCTTCCGGCAGAATAGAGAAAATTTCTTGCATGAACTCGATTTTCAAAGGCGTTGCCAGGTCCAGCGTATGTAAAGGGATTTGTTTCTCCAGAACATCGCCGATCGCCGCAACCACGACGTCATGATTGTGGCCCAGCGCCAACGTGCCCGCGCCCGCGAGGCAATCGTAATAGGGCTTGCCTTCCGTATCGGTTATGATTATCCCTTTGGCTTTGTGGATGACGAGGGGAAAACGGCGCGGATAAGATCGGGCATTGGATTCCTTGTCGTTCTGCAGCTGTAAATACGCATTCCCGGCATTCACGGATAGCATCATTAAACGCTCCTTTTATTCTTCGAATAAATATTGCAGGTAAACCTGGAATACATCTGTAGAAGCCCCTTGCAGAAAAAGGTGCGGATCGATCATATCCGGCAAAGCGTTGACCTCAAGAATCCCCCCGTTATCGTCGTTTAGCGGAAGCCTAATATCTTTGCAGCGAATATCGATACCAGCCACGTCGACGTTCAGTGCCTTCGCCGCCTCAACGGCGACATTCTCGTTATACGGGCAAATGTCATGGGTTCGATCGGTCACGATCTCGCTGATTTCGTCCGCCATCGCGTTAACGCTTGAGAACAGCTCCACCCGAACACCTTTGCGTAAAATCGTTTGAATGGCGAAGCCTTGCTCCCGCAGATGCGCGGACAAACGCTTCGAATCGACGTTTATTTCTTGGAAGGATCCGGCGTCTCCGGCATCATTGCGTCTAAGCTGGTCCGCGTTCAACCGATGAATGAGCTCCCCGATCGTCGATCGGCCGTCGCCTTCGACGAACGCCGGTTCATACTCCAATACGCCTATCGTTTGCCCTGCTATCACCAGTACGCGATAGTCACGGCCTTCTACATACTTCTGAATCATCGCTTTCTCGCTATGAAGGCGCGCCGTCCGAATGGCCCGATCCAAGTCCTCTTCCTTGTCGATGCCGACGGTAACTCCGATGCTGCGGCTCGTATCCAGAGGCTTCACCGTCACTAGCCTGTATTTATTCATAAAATCGACGGCTTCTTCGTTCATTCGCGATACGACGATATCATCCGGCACGGGCAATCCGCGTCTTCTTAACAAGAGGTTGGAAGCTTCCTTGTTTTTCGCCAATAATCCGGCCATCAACGACATCTTGTGAGTTCTGGTCTTGTTGATAATGATGTTCTTGCCCTTATACGATAACTCTAGAAAATCTTCGCACCCCGGAATTAACGGCTTGCATGCAATCCCCATTTCCCTCGCTTTGTTTTGGATTAGTTTGTTATGCGCGTTCCGCACTTGATGTTGGCTCACTGCATCTCCTCCCGGTAACAACGGTAAAACGTTACTTATTCGATTCTAATTGATAATGATACTCAATATCATTATGTATACCCATCATATGGATTGTTGTTGCGACTGTCAACATTAATCATTTTTGTATTTTTATGTAACAAGAAAAAAGCACCCGTTTCCCTAGGAAACAAAGTGCTTAGTACGTGCCTATTAGCAGTGCCTTTAATTACAACGCAATTCGTGCTTGATTTTGGGGCAAGTCGGACAGTAATCTTCGGGATCTTCCGCCGCCAAGTAATAATAACAGCACGTTTTCCGAATACGGATTGGCGCCTCTGAAGCCATGGTGGCCACTTTGGGACTGTTGAATCTGGCTAACGGATTTTTCGTTTCTCCGAATAAGTGCGCCGGAGCTTCATTCAGCAAATATTCGTAATCTTCTTGTATCCGCGATTGCTGCTCGGCGTCGGCTCCCTCTCCGAATTTGTTCTCATACAGCCAATACACGTAGATGGCCGTATTTTCCCATAAAACGGCCTTCGAAATGGGGCCGATCTTCGAAAGGGAGTTCCATGCCTTGGCGATATTCTCGGCGAATATGTTGCGAATCACCTGATCCCGCCATTCCTTCCGGCCGCCCTCTGCCGGTTGAGAGACGGGCCAATCCGATAAGCGCACCTTCGGAAGCCATGCCTGGCCTTGGAAGCTGGATTCGACATGACAATTCTCGATGGAATAATCCAACCCTTTGTTAAACGCGCTCATCGCGTACAGGCTGGAAGCGATTATCAGGTAACTGTATCTCTTCGCAAAAAGCGACACTGTAGCCACGTCGGAGGAGGTTTCGAAGATGCCCTTTACCCCGCCCAAATAGGCCGAACATTTGTCATTGTTCAGCAAATCGATCGCCGGCATGGAGAACTTGCCATCCGTCGACGGTTCTATCGCCAATCGATAATCTTTAACTAAAACGTCGATTTCTTCCGGGTTATATGCCAATGCCATCGTTTTTCCTCGTTTTCTTTTCTCGCTTTCCCTGCGGGTTAACGCGTATACGATAGGACCCTTCCATTCCCGTGAGGCACGCACATCGGCGTCCCGTACAGCGGGTCCCGGATAACGTCCGATTTCATATGGAACACGGACTCGATCATACCTGCGGTCACGACTTCCTCGGGCGATCCTTGCGCGAATACCTTTTGGTCTTGGATAGCCACGATTTGGTGCGAGTACCGACAAGCCAGATTAATATCGTGGAGTACCATGACGATCGTGCGCCCTTCGCTCACGTTAAGGGAGTACAGCAAATCGAGCACTTCAATCTGATGCGTCATGTCCAAATAAGTCGTCGGTTCGTCCAGCAGCACGATATCCGTACCTTGCGCCAGCACCATCGCGATCCAAGCGCGTTGCCGTTGCCCGCCCGACAACGAATCTACCGCGCGCTCCGCGAGCTCCGTCAATCCGGTCGTCTCGAGCGCTTGACGAACGTGCCGCTCGTCTTCCTTCGACCATTGCTGCAGCCAGCTCTGGTAAGGATACCTTCCCTGCTTGACGAGTTGAAGCACAGTCAGTCCTTCCGGCGCCGTAGGACCTTGCGGCAGCAGGGCCATCCTTTTCGCGACGTCCTTCGTGGGCATCGAAACGATACTGTGGCCTTCGAGCAGCACATTGCCCTTATGCGGTTTGAGCAAGCGGGCCATCGTGCGAAGCAACGTCGATTTGCCGCAACCGTTGCTTCCGATCAGCGAGGTGACCTTGCCTTTGTCGATGGACAGATTTAAATCCCGAAAAACGAATTGATCTCCGTAGCTTATCGACAAGTCGCGAGTTTCCAATGCGTTCAAACGGCTCATCCCCTTTATTTACCATAGATTCTAAACAGCCAAAGCCTCCATGTCAACGAGAATGATAATTATTTTCAATAAGTTATTGAAAATCGTTCTCATTTTATCTAAAATAACATACGACATCCAGAATCCAATAAATAGAAATACATAGGAGGAATCACGTTGAAACGATTATTAGGCGTAATTTCGGTAGCGGCGGCGCTGTGGCTGATGACGGGTTGCGGCTCATCGCCGACATCCAACCGATATATAGAGGCTGCGGAACCCGCGATCGAGCCGACGGAAACGGCAAGCGAAGCTCCCGTTCAGACGGAGGAGGCTCAGGCGGAGCCGACGCAAACGGAGACCGTGCAGCCGGCGGAACCGACGCAGCAAGGCGAGAAAACCGAGGAGCAGCCTACGGAACAGCCGAAGGAGCCGGCCAAAAAGCAGACCAAGGCCGAGAAAGTGCAGGAAGCCAAGAAAAATAACGAATCGGTAGCCAAAGCCGTTACCGACTCGATTATGGACAACGGCGAGGATAAGACTGCCGCAAGCGGTCCGGAAGCGGAACGATTGAAAAAATCGATCGAAGGGATCCGCGGGCTTGTCAAAGACTTGAAGCAGCATGCCGAGAACGAAGACGCGGAGAAAATGAAAGAGGTATCCTCTCAAATCGTTCAAGATTGGGAAGCGATGAAAGCGGACGTTGATGCTTCCTTTCCGGATATGACCGATTTCCTGCAAGAAAAAATCGTTAAGCTGAACGAGCTGCAAGCCGCGGAAACGATCGACTCGCAAGCTATGCTTCAGCTGGATTACGAGCTATATCAGTCGTTCCGCCAGCTCGCGGACAAAGCCGGCTTGTAATCGATTGCCTTGAGCTTTTGGAAAATTATTGTTGACAGAAACGAGAAGGCCGCTTTATGATTCGTGATAATGATAATCATTATCATAACAACATTTTGAAAGGTGGATTTCTGCTCCCCATGATTAAATCATCGTTTCGTACAATGGCCTTATGCCTTTCATTGCTATTGGCAATCGCTTCCGTTCCGTTCGTCGCGGTAGCGGCCGCAACGCCGATCAAAGTCGTACTAGACGGCAAGGCGCTCAGCCTGGCTTCCCCACCGCAAGTGATCAACGGCATCACGATGGTTCCGTTCGGTCCGGTAGTATCCAATATCGGCGGCAAGCTTACTTACGATAAGGCGACCAAAAAGACAAAAGTAACAAGAGGCAAAACGACCGCGGAAATCGCGCTTAACAGCAACCAAGCAACCGTAAACGGCAAATCCGTAACGCTGGGCGCCAAAGTAGTCGCGAAAGACGGCCAGACGCTCGTTCCGCTCCAGTTCCTTGGCGATGCTTTCGGCTTGTGGGTCAACTGGAATGCCGGCGCAAAAACGGTAAGCATCGATACGAAACGTACGATCACTCACGCTATGGGCAATACGACGCTCACATCGGCTCCGAAACGCGTCGTCGTCCTGTTTAACGGCATGGTCGACATCTCGTTGACATTGGGCGTTAAACCGGTAGGCGCGGTTGAATCATGGGTTCAAGCGCCATGGTATCACTATCTGCGCGCGGACATGGGCGGCGTCAAAAACCTCGGAAGCGAGCTCCAACCGAACATCGAGGCGATCGTAGCCTTGAAGCCGGACCTCATTATCGGAGCGAAAACCCGCCACGAGAAAATTTACGGCCAACTGTCCGAAATCGCTCCTACCCTGTTCATGGACCAATTGTTCGATTGGAAAGGGAATATGGAGATGGCGGCCAAAGCGCTTAATAAGGAAGCCAAATCGACAACCTTCATTAACGATTGGAATAAACGGGTAGCGGACTTCAAGTCCAAAGTCAGCAAAAACAGCAGCCTCGCCAGCGCCGAAGTGTCGATCGTCCGCTTCCAGGAAGACAGCTCCGCGCGGTTCTACGTGACGGGCTTCGCGGGTACGATTCTTCAGGAGCTTGGTTTGAAACGGCCTAAAGCCCAGCAAGTGAAAGACAAGGTTCTCGTCAACCTTACTTCCCAAGAGCAAATCCCGTTGATGGACGGAGATATCATCTTCGACATTACTTCCAGCAACGGCGGCGGAGAAGAGTTCAAATCCCAAGAAGAATGGCAGAAAAATCCGTTGTGGAACAACCTCAAAGGCGTCAAGAACGGCAAGTACTACAAGGTGAACGATATCACTTGGAACATGTCCGGCGGCGCGACAGCCGCGAAAATGATGCTCGACGACTTGTACTTCTACTTCGACTTGTAAAAATCGTAAAAGAACGCATCGCATGAAAGAATGGGCTATCCGGCTCATTCTTTCGTGCGTCGCGGGACTGGAGTGGCAATCATGGAAAGGCTGTTCTCCGGAAACCTGGCTAAAGGTTCCGGCCTCGCCATCGGATTCATCATATTGATCGTATTCATATTCGCCAGCATGGTATACGGGGCGACGCCGATTACTTGGTCCGAGGCGTATCATTCTTTCACGCAATACGACGGCACTTCCAACGCTCATATCATCGTGCAAACTTCGCGCATGCCAAGAGCGTTCACCGCCGCCGCCATCGGAGCCTGCCTAGCCGTTGCCGGATCTCTGATCCAAGGGCTGACGAGAAACCCGCTTGCCGATCCTAGCGTGCTCGGGATCAATTTCGGCGCGTCGTTCATGATCGTATTCAGCGTGACCGTGCTATCGGTTTCTTCGTTGCCCGCGTTGACGGCCCTATCGTTCGCCGGCGCGGCGGTTGCCGCCATCGCGGTGTACTTGCTCGGCTCGCTCGGACGCGACGGGCTGACGCCTCTTAAAATCATTCTGGCGGGAGCCGCGCTCAGCGCGCTATTCTCTTCGTTCACGCAAGGGCTGCTCGTCCTTGACGAGAAAAGCTTGAGCGAGGTGATCTTCTGGCTGACCGGCTCCGTCGCGGGACGATCGCTCGAGATGCTGCAAGCGTATTGCCGCTAATGGCTTCGGCTTGCTCGCCGCGCTCTGGATCGCCAGCCACATGAACGTGCTGACGATGGGCGAAGATACGGCGCAAGGACTCGGCCAGCGAACGCTGTTCGTGAAGCTGGCCGCCGGCTTGATTATCGTGGCGCTCGCCGGCAGCTCCGTCGCGGTAGCCGGTCCGGTCGGCTTTATCGGATTGGTCGTGCCGACGATCGCCCGCCTGTTCTCCGGCAACGATTACCGTTGGATCATTCCTTATAGCGCGGTGATCGGCGCGATCCTTCTTCTCGCCGCCGATATCGCGGCGCGTTTCGTCATCCAGCCGGAAGAGCTTCCGGTCGGCGTCATGACCGCGATCATCGGCATTCCGGCCTTCATTGCGATCGCCAGAAAGGGGATCGTCAAAAAGTGAAACACTATACGCACATCCGCTTCGAGAAAATTCCCGTTTCTTTTTTTCTCCATAAGAAAACAGCGGTGCTCACGATCGCGCTTGCCGCCGCCAGCGTTGTTGCGTTTCTGGTAAGCCTCTCCCTCGGAGACGGAGACATGCGCATTCATCCCTTGGACGTTATCAGAGCGATGTTCGGGAACGGCACCGAAGAACACAGACTGGTCGTTCAAAGACTCCGCCTTCCGAGAATCATCGCCGCGTTCCTCGTCGGTGCCGCGCTGGCGGTTGCCGGAGCCATCTTGCAGGGAATCATTCGCAATCCTCTGGCTTCCCCCGACATTATCGGCATTACGAGCGGCGCTTCCCTTGCGGCGGTTGCTTTCATCACCTATCTAGCGGGGACGGTCAGCATCGTTTGGCTGCCGGTCGCGGCGATGGTCGGGGCAGGCGTTACGTCTATCCTCATCTACTTGCTTTCGTGGAAAAAAGGCGTGACGGCGATTCGTCTCGTGCTGATCGGGATCGGGATTAACTTCCTGTTGGCATCGATGACCAAAGTAATGCTTGTCATGAATCCGATGTACACATCGTCGCAAGCTTATGTATGGCTTACCGGCACGGTGTACGGCACCGATTGGAGCATCGTGTGGATGATCGTACCGTGGGTAATCGTCTTTATCCCCATCGCGTTCATCCTCGCCCGCAATGTCAACGTGCTTCAGTTAGGAGACGACATCGCGGCGGGTGCGGGAAGCGCCGTTCAACGGCAACGATTCACGCTGCTTATGGTAAGCGTGGCATTAGCCGGGGCGGCCGTAGCGGTCGGCGGGGCCATCTCGTTCGTCGGACTTATCGCGCCCCATATGACCCGCAAGCTGGTTGGTCCTTCGTTCGGCGGAGTGCTGCCGGTATCGGCCTTGATCGGCGGACTCCTCGTCGTCCTCTCGGACACGGTCGCGCGAACGGCGTTCTTGCCGTACGATATTCCGGTCGGGGTGTTTACCGCCGGCGTCGGCGCTCCTTTCTTCATTTATCTGCTGTATCGCAATCGGAATTCTTAAGCCTTGGGCACGTCGTTTCTATCGGAAACGACGTGCTTTTTCTTGTGGCGCGTTAAGATAGATTTAAGATTTCGTTTCTTCCGCTTTAACAACTCTCCGGTATAATGTAGACAACGCTTTGGAAGGGAGTTGCTCCTATGAATAAATGGAATTCGGCCCTGCTCGCTGGCGTTCTCTTATTTACGGGATGTTCAGCTCCATTGCAAGAATCGAATCCAACGGAAAAGGTTGTGAACGTCATGGATCATCAACTGATTGCGGCGGCGGAACGCGGGGACACGGCAACCCTCCGGAAGTTGCTGGAAGAAGGCGCCGACTTGAACGTGCAGGATATGCGGGGGAGAACCGCTATCATGGCGGCGACTTATGCCGATAAACCGGATGCGGTCAGACTGTTGATCGAAGCCGGAGCGGATATCGATAAACAAGATCAACTGAAGAACAATCCTTTCCTCTATTCGGGAGCCGAAGGACTTCTGGACATCCTGAAGCTGCTGATCGAAGCCAAAGCGGACACGAAGCTGACCAACCGCTACGGCGGCAATGCGCTCATTCCCGCCGCGGAGAAAGGCCATGTAGAAAATGTAAGGACGCTGCTCGAGGCAACGGACGTTAACGTAAACCATGTCAACAATCTAGGCTGGACGGCGTTGCTTGAAGCGGTAATCTTAAGCGACGGCGGAGAGAAGCACCAGCAGATCGTCCGATTGCTCATCGAACACGGCGCCGACGTGAACATCGCCGATAACGACGGGGTTACTCCGCTTCAGCATGCCAAGCGGCAAGGATTCATGGAAATCGGACATATGCTGATGGTCGCGGGCGGAAGTTAAGAGATAATCGTTTTTTAAATAAAAGAGCAGGGTTCCTGTCGAACGAAGTCGAATAATCTATTTATTCCAACTTCTACTAAAGAGACAGGAGATTTCCCATGCTTCATCCTACTACTCTTCGCTCTATTCTTCGAACTCGCATTTTTTACATTCTGCTAGCGTTAATCCTTCTCGTTGCGGCATCGTTCCCGGTAGCTGTCGACGACGCTTCCGCGGCTTCCTCTTCGGCGACTATCGTAAATCCGAAGCAAGTCTACACATATGAAATCATGACGAGAAACATACAAACGCTATCGAAACGATATCCCGATCTTATCCGATACAGTTCGGCGGGCAAAAGCGAGTACAATCGCGAGATATGGGTGATGGAGGTTGGCCGCGGACCGATAAACGTATTGCTTAACGGCTCTCATCATGCGAGGGAGTGGATATCTACTATTCTGCTTATGAGGATGGCGGAACACATCGCCGTTAGCGATCGCAAGGACGCGCAATGGGGAAAATACCGGATTCGCGATTTGCTGGACCACGTCACTTTTCAGATCGTGCCCATGGTCAACCCCGACGGCGTAACGCTGCAGCAGAAAGGACTCGATGCCTTTCCGCAAAAAGACCATGCCGCATTGTTGAAGATGAACAAGGGAAGCCGCGACTTCAAACGCTGGAAAGGCAACGCCAAAGGCGTGGATTTGAACCGGCAGTACCCTGCCGATTGGGAGCGTATCAACGACCCGGCGCCTGCTCCCCATTACATGAATTACAAAGGGAAAAAGCCGCTCGAGGCCAAAGAAGCGCAAACGATGTTCAAGTTGGCGAATAACATGAAGCCCGCGATAGCCGTGTCCTATCATTCTTCCGGGGAAATCCTATATTGGAATTACAAAACACCGAAGGAAAACCTGCAACGCGACCTTACGCTCGCGACCGCCTATTCCCGCATGACCGGCTATCGGGTGGTCAAACCCGCGGCCCGGCCGTCGGGCGGCGGATTTACGGACTGGTTCATCCAGCAATTCGGACATCCCGGACTGACACCCGAGCTTAGTCCGTCCATCGGAGAACGAAGCGTACCGTTATCGAATTGGGACCGAATCTGGAGATTGCACGAGGATGTCGCCTGGTTGCTAGGCACGACGGCCGTCCAGATCGAGACGGACAAACACGAAGCGGCGGCAGCGCCAGGGTGGGTTGAGTTGACCAAGAAAACTACCGCCTACCAATGGCCGCTATTGAAATCCGAAACATTCGGCAGTCTGCCTATCGGCAATTATGAGGTCACGCGCTCGAAGGGCAGTTGGTTGGAGATCGAATCCGAGGACGAGAGTCTGCGGTGGATATCGGGGCTTAATAGCCGCAAAATGACTCCCGAGGAGGTCGATGAGCTTACGAAAGCTCCGGAAGAACCTTCTCTACCCGAAGATGAACAACCACAACAAACGACCCCTCCCGTTGAACCGGAAGGGGTACAATAAGCAGTTATTGCAGGGGGAATCTTTACCTAACCCCCTGCTTTTTTTTGCATACTACGCTTTGCCATCCCATTCTTGATAAAACCGTTCTACGTATTGCTCCATGTAACGATGTCTCTCCTCGGCTATTCGTCTAGCCGACGGCGTATTAATCCGATCCTTCAGCCTGAGAAGCTTCTCATGAAAATGATTTATGGCCGTGCTCTTACCCTGCCGATATTCCGCGGGAGTCATGGAATCGCGAGGCGGCACCTGCGGGTCATGAATCGGATCGCCTTTCCATCCGGCATAGAGGAACGTTCTCGCAATCGCTATCGCGCCGATCGCGTCGAGCCGATCCGCATCCTGTACCGCTTTCCCTTCCAATGTGCGCATTGGCGGATTGGCTCCGGCATTGTAGGACATGGTCGAGATAATTTCCATAATGTGCAGGCGGTCCTCTTCTGCCATCGGCTGTTCCTCAAGCCAATCCTTCACTTTGCGAAGTCCGCTCTCCTTCGAATCATTAAGCTTCTCGTCCGCAATGTCGTGCAGAAGCGCAGCCATCGCGCAAATGAAACAATCCGCGCCTTCTTCGCGAGCCAGCCGATCCGCCAACTGCACAACGCGATGAATATGCCACCAGTCGTGGCCGGTCGGATCGTTTTCTAACTCCGCCTTGCAGAATCGTTCCGCCGCGCTTACGATTTCTGCCTGTCCGTCTAATATACGATCCACTTTTTCCTACACATCCTTATGCCGTGAAATTTTGCCGGATATCTCCTTAATGTAGCATGCGGAAAAATGTTCGACGCAGAGGCCGTGCTCCCCTGCTTCGCTCGGAAACAAAAATGCAGAGCTGCGGCGTTCAACCCGCCATGCTCTGCATTTCAATGGTTTGATGTTATACGTTCGAGGTTTCGTTTTCAATAATGATGCTTTGCAGCGTTAGATTAACCGGATTCGCTAGCGTATCTCCGACCGGACATTTGCTCTCCAAAAATCGGACGAACTCGTCCACCTTTTCCTTCGGCGAATCGGTTTTAATCCGGAACGTGTATCGGATATCCGAATAACCCGGACGAACCGCGGATCTGTCGAAGAATCCATCGAGATCCAGATCCCCTTCGACTTCGACGACAAAATCATCGAGCTTCACGCCGAACTTAGGGGCGTAGACCCTGGCCACGATGGATTGGCATGCGCCCAGCGACGCTAACAGAGCTTCGACCGGATTCATGCCGGTATCCGTTCCTCCCAGACTCTTCGGTTCATCGATAATGAGTTCGAAATTTCTAGCCTTTGTTTTCACTTTAACCCCGTCTTGCAAATGCGCGGTCGCTTTGAAGGTTTGAACAGCAGCCATATCGCAATCTCCTTTGCCGATTAAATGTATTTACAGCCTCTACAATAATTCACACTTATCCAATTGGTATTATAAGTATTATAGATTTGGCATAGAGCGCTGTCAACATATTCCATCCATCGGCAACCCTGTCGCAACCCTTTTACACGCCTATTCCTCCCAGCGGCGCAGCGGAACGGGGCTTACATTCGCGATCAAGGACCTGCAACGCTGAATGAGCGCCTGAACGTTCTCGTTCTTGAGCGAATCGGCGTGGGCTTCGGCATCCGTCCATACCTCGAAGATCCAGATCGCATCCGGCTCGTCTTCCGACTCGTTGAGAATATATAGCAGACAGCCATCCATTCCCTTCATCGTATCAGACTCCAGCATTATACGCGCGAGCTCGTCCCTCTTGCCGGGGTGAGCGATTAGTTTGCCGTACATGACGAATTTATTCATCTCTCTCATCCTTTCGTTCCCTCGTTGATTTTCGATGCCATTGCCTCGTAATGTTCGGAGACCCGTCTGCTTACTTCCGCTAATCTATCGACAAGAACGGTCGACTCGACGTCCAGCGACGCCCCGTAAGGGAGAAGAAAATAGGGCACGAACGTGCGCAAAGATTCCTCTCCCAGCCGGAAAACCGCCATCCCCGCCTCCCGTTCCGAGAGAGCGTGACCGAATAACCAATGTCTGCACAATTCGTTCAGAACCTGCTCCTGTCCCCTAATCCGGACGGTTACGAGCGACTGGTCGTTCAGCGCCCCGGGAAGCAGATTTCCCATGAGGAAATCTTTGGCGGAAAAGAACTCCGGCCGTTCAAACCTGCGATCGGTCGCGAGCAGCCTCTCGATGCGGTCGACGCGGAAGCTGCGCCGATCCCGGCGTAAATGGCAATAGCCGACGGTATACCAATTGCCCTTCCAGAAGACGATGCCGTAAGGATCGAATAGGCGCGGCGGGGAAGGTTCCCCCTTGCCCCGGTCATACTCCATCTCGATCGTCACGCCTTGCCCTGTCGCATCCTCCAGCACTTGAAGATAATCCTTGTACTTGCCGTCGATTGGAGGCGAAATGACCGATAAGCCGCCTCCGTGCCGCTCCAGTTGATCCAATTGCTTCTCGTTGGTGTATCTTTTCAATTTGTCGACGGCCCGATCAAGCGCATCCGTATGCGGATAACCCGCTTCCTTGGCGAAGATGGACGCGTGTATAAGCGCCTTCTGTTCCTCCAAGCCGAATAGCAACGGCGATTCCGCGAATCGGCCGAGTATCCGGTATCCCCCGTTGGGCCCCGAATCCGCGATGATGGGAACCCCGCTGGCACACAAGGAGTCTATGCACCGGTACACGGTTCGAACGTGGATTTCAAGCTCTTCGGCCAACTGCCCCGCCGTCATTCTCCTGCCGGAACGCAGCATCCATAGAATCGACAACATATTGTCCGCCTTGGTCATACTCCGAACCTTCCTTCATGGATCGCGTCTGGAAATCGCCTCCATTGTATTCCATTCAGGCAAGCGGTGCTAGTCCTTTATCGATCCAATCGTCGTAAATCGGCCCGTAAATCTCCGGCGGTCGAAGGCCGGCCTGTATAACCAACACGGTTAATTGTCCGCGATGATGAGCCTGGTGCATGACCGTAAACCTTAAAGAGTCGCCGTTCCCCCATTCCTGCCCCATTATCGTTTGCTTTTCCCGAAGGCTGTCATCGTTCCACTTCGCCCGAACGGCCTGAGATAGGGAGAGGCTGAGCTTGCGGTATTGCTCGGCAATTCGCGCAGCGGATTCGGGCGTGCTCCCGTCGTCAGCCTCGTCCGAACCTTCGATATTCAGACCCAACGAAGACATATAACGGACGGACGTAACCAGATGCCAAGCGAGCTGTCCCAGCGTACGGCGTCCGGGTCCGATCGGCTGCGGCAACGATTCGTCCGTTAACCCGTCGAGCAGCTTCTGCGTCAACCGAGCCTCGCTCTCCCACTCCGCCGCAAAATCGTTAATCGTCGTATACATTTCTTTTCCTCCCGGCTTAATTGTCTCTTACACGAAGGAGTATAACCCGGTATCACTGACAGAATCGGTCAGTAATAGAAGGCGGTTGGAAGAGAAACTCCCAAAGATATAACCAGGATCTATATCTTTAGTTAGTCTTGCGCGAAAGTCGGATCTGCTAAAATCAAATCGACGTTCGGAAAGGATGATCGAAAGGGAGAATGACTTTGAAAAAAATATTGGCATTTGTAATCGTGATCTTGTTGTCCGGCATAGGCGTTCATGCGATGGCAAAAAGTGATTATAAGAAGATCGGCATTGAAATCGATGGCAAGAAGCTTGATGTCGAAGCTTACTCGGTAGACGGCAGCACGATGGTGCCGCTGCGGGCCATCTTCGAAAAACTGCAAGCCGAGGTCAAATGGGAGCAGTCTTCCCAATCCATTACGGCCAAGAAAGGTTCAACAACCGTTAAACTTCGTCTCAACGACACCTCCGCGCAAGTGAATGACAAATCCGTGACGTTGGAAGTTCCGCCAATGGATATCAAATCGTCTACGTTTGTCCCGCTGCGGTTCGTTTCAGAAGCTCTTGGCGCTCAGGTCGCCTATGACTCCAAACGGCAAATCGTTGCGATTCAAACGACTGCCAACGGGAATGCCAACTCCAACTCAAATTCCAATTCCAACACTAATTCCAATTCGACTTCCAATCCTAAGCCAAGCGCTAAAGCCGAACCTTTCGTCGTGAAAGGGCGCGCTACGGACAGACAAGGCAAACCGCTCGCAGGCGTAGAGATTATTGCGGAAAACCAACTAGAGCGCAAAAGCAAGCTTACGACGATTACCGACGAGGATGGCTACTATCAGATCGATTTGCCGGAAATCAATACGACTTGGTACATGGTCAGTTATTATGAACACAAATTTGAAGGCCAGATCTACGAGTTTAATCTGACTTCCGTTATTGACCAGTCGTTCGGAGCTAAAAAAGGAGCCGTAAGGGACTTTCTCTGGGACGATATTACAGGCAGTGTCGCTATCGGTATATTCGATTATCCCGAAAACCCGGATTGGCCCGATTTCTCTCTCGATGACGTCGAGTTGACGCTAACCCCGCTCACGCCTTTGATCGACGGCACGAAAGGGAAAGCGATTACGGAGATTAGTTCGCTCTTTACGGACGGGACCTCCCCAGGTCTGAAGTCGGTACCGATCGCCAAATACGAGATCACGGCCAGATGGGTGCCTGACGGAATAGACCCCGTTCCGATGGTTGTTGCCGACTACGGGTCGGACAAATATGCCGACTCTTTCGTTACCGCAAACTTCGAGTCTGTCTCTGGGACGAAAAAACGGGTAGCGATCAGGGTGGCCTTTCCGCAATAACGAAAAAACCTTCCAAAACCGCCGAAATGCGGTATTGGAAGGTTTTTTTGTTGCCGGCGGGACAACTCTCGAAAAACTTTTTCCCAAACTTTTCTAAAATGTAGTTGACTACGCAACTAAATGGCGATATATTAGTTGTGCGCGCAACTAAAATAATCGTTTGGAGGAATAAAAAATGGTCGTAACAAGCATTAGCCGGGATGAAATCAATAGCAAGCTTAACAAAGGCGAGAAAATCATTCTCGTAGAAGCCCTTCCGAAGAAATATTACGACGATATGCATTTGCCGGGAGCCATCAACATCCCGCATGACGAAGTGGATCGACTCGCACCGCAGCTGCTTCCCGATCGGTCGGCGGAGATCATCGTCTATTGCGCCAGCTTGCCGTGCCCGAACTCCGAAATCGCGGCAAAACGCCTTATGACGCTCGGCTACTCTAACGTCAAAGAATATCGCGAAGGCAAACAAGACTGGCATGAGGCCGGACTGCCCGTCGTGGAGCAGCCCCGGTAAGTATCGAACATGGAGTTAACGATCTCGAGAAAATAAAGAGATGGCGGTATGATGGGGACTCCTCCTATACCGTCATTTCTTTATTTCGATAAATCTATTGCGGACACCGGATATTGTTGCACCGACAACTAAAACAGCCTATAGTTAGAGTATTACATCGTTCGGAGTGATTATCGTGGACAGGGTTAGCGAAGACGAACTTTCCGCCTGGCGTTATTTCATTAAATCTCATGCCAAAATCATAGAAAGCATCGAGCAGGATTTAGCCGAGCAGAAGCGAGTCCCGCTTACGACCTACGATGTCTTGATTGCCTTGTTCGAATCGCCGGAACGCAAGCTGCGGCTGGGAGACCTGAACAAGAAAGTCATTCTGAGCAAGAGCGGACTGACAAGGATGTTGGACAGGTTAGAGAAAGAAGGATTGCTGCAACGGGAAAAGAGCGCGGAAGACCGCCGGGGAGCCTACGCCATACTTACGGCAGCCGGCGAATCCGAGCTGCGGAGGGCTTGGCCTGTATACGCGAAAGGCATAAAGAAATATTTTGCTTTGCCGGTTTCCGAAGAGGACAGGCAGACGTTGCGGAAAATATTAGAAACGTTGTATTTCGCCCAAGATAACGAGCGTAGCGATAATGTCTAGCATATAGCGAACGACGTAAAATCCAGAACGTTCATCCCGCGTATTCGTATCCGCGTAATAGTACCGCATAAAAAGGCATACGCGGTTGCACCCAGTATGGGGCCGCGTATGCCTTTTAATTGATATCGAACCGCCGCACAATTAACTAAGCCAACGTCTTGCCCAACGCATCCAGCATCTCGTTCGTACCGTGCTCGCGCACTTCCGGGGTATCCAAGCCGTCGAAGAACGCTCCTTGCTCGGTGAAGACCAATGTCGTGCCGCCTTCTACCGGAATAAGCTCGATCGTGGCGATCGAGACGGAGATACGCACGCCGTCCGAATCCAGTGTATAGGTATAGACAATACGCTGCCCCGGTACGATCTCCTGGTATACGGCGTCGAAGACGAAAACCGGACCTTCGGGCGGTCCGCCGCTGCTGTACTCTCGTCCTCCGACCTGAAAATCGAAGACGTCCGCTTTCGAGAACCACTTGGCTTTGGCCTCCGGGTCGGCCCATGCTTGAAATACCCGCTCAGGCGGGGCAGCATAAGTCTTCTCGACAACAAAGGTCGCGTGCTTGACGAATCGTTCTTTCATGGATTTTCCTCCTTGGATTTCGGCGTGTCGCTCTCTCCGGTAAATAAGTCGTCCAGCTTGTCCAGTCTGCGCTCCCAAATCGTCCGCCGTTCGATAACCGGCTTCTCGAATTCCATTTTCATCGCTTGCAGAAGATTGGTAAAATCATCGACGGTTAAGGAAGCTTTGCCCAGCATGAGCTTGGACACATGTTCAAGCTGCTCCAGAAGCTTCTGCTGCAGCTTGATCTGCTCCTTGACCCGAGCCTTCTGCAAGGAGACGATCTCGAGCGGGCTGATGCGATCCCCGGCCAAGGCGAGCTTGATCTCTTCAAGCGACAAGCCCAATTCCTTAAGCGTTAAGATCCGGTGAAGACGGGACAGGTCGGATTCATCGTATAGCCTGTGGCCGGATTCCGTCTGGCCGGACGGCGTGAACAAGCCGATCTGATCGTAAAATCGCAAAGTTCTTACAGTGAGACCCGTCAGTTGGGCGAGGTCTCCGACTTTCCACAGTTTTTGCATGCTCCATCCCTTCGTTGCCGCTAGCTTCTTACCGGTAACTTGATTATAAAACATGACGTTACGTAAGGATCAAGCAAAAAAACAAAAAAAACGCCCATTCGTGTAACGGCGAAGTAATCTGCCATTCTACGAATGAGCGTTTAGCCTTTAATCCTTCATTCCTGCATGAATGTTAGGCCGCAATCTTCTGTTCCTGCTGCACACGAGGCTGCAGCCTTCCCGTCCAGATGCAGAAGCCCGCGCCGACATAAGCGATTCCCCAGAATAAGGCGAAGTATTTATTATCTTCGATCGGGAGGAACATGCTAAGAATCATGACCACGAACAAGCCTGCCACCCAGCGCGGGAACACTTTGGCACGGAACATGAGGATGGCCATCAATAACGTGCCCCCCGTCAATCCGATCATGCCTCCCATACCGGTAATCGCTACCGCCAAGCCCTCTGGCTTAGGATCCGTCGGACTCAGCAAAAAAGCGGTAAAAACCAGTGCCGTCGTTAAGATGTTGCCGATAATAATGCCAAGCGTGCCGATGAACCCGAGAACTCCGGTTTCCCGCGATTGCACCAGATAGAACGCGATGGAGCAAACCGACATCAAGATGCAAGCGGTATAGCCGAAAGCCAATTCCTGCGCGCTGTCCGTTCCCCAGATGATCGCCGAAGGCGTCATTCCGATCCGCGCGATTCCCGCCAGCAAACAAATCATGCCCAGCCATCGTACCACTCTTGCCTCAATATTCATTCTTTATCCCGTCCTTTGGATTGATTTTCTTGCTTGCCTTCATCTTACAGGCTGCCGCATCACGGGCAACAGGGTAGAGAACACCCGATTTTCCGGGAACCCCGCGATTCCCGAAATCGGGAAATTCGGGAGCGAAATCGGGAATATGGAGCACCTATATATTCAATTCTCTCTTGCGCCGATATAATGAAAGAATGAACAAAATGAGAGCTTTACAATGGCTCGTCGGTCTCTTTTTCGCCGTTACGGCGGCACTGTATTTCAATTGCATACCCGCCTACTATGAAACGCTTCTGACGCAATGCATTTCGAACGGCTGCGGCTTATCCGTTCCTGCATTGACGCTGGATGCCGACGGGCTCTCGAAGCACGAGGTTACCCTGCTGCTTGTAGCCATCGACGTCGCCTTCACGATAGCGTTCTATTTGTCTGCGCTTATCTTGTTGTGGAAAAGCTCCCGCGAACCTCTGGGGCTATTGGCCGCCGTTGCGATGATCGCGTTCGGCACCTCTTTCCCCTCTCTCGTCATGGTCGGTTCGGCAGACGGGACATTCGCGCAACATTGGTTTCATGGCGTATCGGCGATAGGCTGGGTCACCATTTCGTTGTTCTGCTTGTTGTTTCCGAACGGATCGTTCGTTCCCTCATGGTCGAAATATCCGATGATGCTTATCGCGGCAGTGGGAGTCGTGAATTTCTTTTACCAAGGAAGCCTATGGGAGAAGCTCCATCTCCCTGTTGCCGTTCAATTCGTCTGGTATTTATCGACGACGCTTCTGCTCATCTATGCGCAATTGCGCCGGTTCAAGCGGTTCTCGTCACCCGAACAACGTCAGCAGACCAAGTGGGTCGTCTACGGAGTGACGGTGTGCTTCTTCGGGTTTGCCCTGATCAGCATTCTGTTCGACCCCTCGTTCTATAACGGCAAGGCCAACAGCTTCATCTATCTGAACGCGGTGCTGCACCTATGCCTATCGGCTCTACCGGTTACGCTAACGCTTGCCGTGCTTAGAAGACGGTTGTGGGACATTAACCCCCTCGTTAACCGAACGCTCGTCTACGGGGCGTTGACCATTTGCGTCGCGTTGCTGTACACCGCGGTCGTGCTTTATCTCGGCAATCTATTTCGCTCTTGGAACCATTTCGTTGTCTCCCTGATCGCAACGGGTCTAGTCGCGGCGGTATTCGCCCCGATCAAGGAGTGGCTTCAACGGCAAGTCAATCGGCTGATGAAAGGACGGCACGACGATCCGTACGCCGTTCTGCTCGAGCTCGGCAGCCAATTGATGCAGCCGCTTGCTCCGGACGCGATGTTAAGGGCGGTCGCTCTTCAGGTACAAGGGGCGCTTCGCCTGCCATATGTCGGAATAGCGATCGATATGGAAGGCCAAGAGACGATTATCGCCGAGGCCGGGGAGCGAAGGGACGGCCAAGATTTCCACGCTTACCCGATTATTTATCAAGGCAAGACGCTGGGCATGTTGTATGCCGCCAGTCGGTCGGCAGGAGAGGCTTTCTCCGCGGAGGACAATATTTTCCTGGAGGTGCTGCTTCGCCACGCAGGGCCGCTCGTGAACAACGCGGATATGCTGCTGGGAATGAGGCGGCTGGCCGAGGATTTGCAGGAATCGCGCGAGAAGCTCGTGCTGGCCCGGGAAGAGGAGCGCCGGCGAATCCGCAACAATCTGCACGACGATCTAGCGCCGAGATTGGCGGCTCTGGCGCTTAAAGCGGGCGCGGCCCGGAAATACGTGGATAAAGATCCGGTCATCGCGGTTACCATGCTCGATGAATTGAGCCATGTCATTCGAACGTCGGTCCGGGACATTCGTTCGCTCGTGAACGACCTGCGTCCGCCTGCGCTCGACGAGTTCGGTTTGATCGGCGCGATTCGCGCGCGGATAGACGAGATGGCTAATCCGGCGAGGCTAGGTGAGACAGAAACGGGATTAAACCGGCTCTCCTTCCAATTCGACGTCCCGCCGACGTTGCGGTAATGGGGGCTGCCGTGGAAGTAGCCGCTTACCGGATCGTGACGGAGTCGATAGTAAACGTCGTCAAGCATGCCGAAGCGGACGTCTGCAAGGTGAAACTTGAAGTTATGACGGCCGGTCGGCTATTCGTCGAAGTGACGGACGACGGCATTGGAGTCGGTGCAGTGAAACGACCGGCATGGTCGGGTTCGTCCGACGGGATCGGCCTTATCTCTATGCGAGAGCGGGCTGCCGAGATTGGCGGGGAATGCGGGGTCGAGCGGCTGGAGGGCGGCGGCACGCGAGTGTGGGCTTCCTTGCCGTTATTGTAAATCGAGAGGATGGCGCCAATGAGAATCGTCATAGCCGAGGATCATCCGATGTTTCGGAACGGGGTTCGCAGCTTGCTGGCGACGACGGAAGATTTGAAGGTCGTCGGGGAAGCGGCAAGCGGAGAAGAGGCGATCAAGCTGGCGGGCGAGTTGCTGCCCGACCTTGTGCTGATGGATATACGCATGCCCGGCATTAACGGAATCGAAGCGACCCAAGTCATTAGGGAACGTTATCCGTCCACCGAAGTCCTCATCCTCACGATGTATCGGGACGATCAATCGGTCTTCACCGCGATGCGGGTCGGAGCCAAAGGTTACGTCCTGAAGGATGCGGACGAGGATGAGCTGCTTCAGGCGATTCGCATGGTGGGAAGCGGCAGAGCCGTATTCAGCACGGGAATCGCGGAGCGGATGATGCATTATTTTGCCTCGAAGTCTTCGCCGGTCTTGGACGATTCCGCAGAGGATACCGAATCCGGGCTGGGCAAGCCGATGCTGGCATCGAATCCGGCTTTCTCCGAGCTGACGCGGCGCGAATCGGAAATCTTGGCGCGCATCGCCAGCGGGGACACCAATGCGCAAATCGCCGCTAGCCTATTCATCAGCGCCAAGACCGTCGCCAACCACGTCTCCACCATCCTCAACAAGCTTCAGGTCACGGACCGGCACGAGGCTAGGAAGCTGGTGGAGCAATCGCGCCGTACTCCTCGGAAGCGAGATTAGATTTCCGTTACCCTTCTTGATAGGTCATGCCATTATTGATTTTACCGTATTGTTCTTTCGTAATCTTCACTTGATCCGAGGATGAGGAATCCCCGCCCGCCGACTGCGTTGAAGGGACCGCGGAACTTCCCGGCGGTTCGTTCCGGCTATCGTTCCACCATGCCGTGTCTATTGAACCCTTTGACGATCAACCAAATCGGCATTCCGATCTCGAAAAGAGCTCCCGGTATATATAGAAACATTCCATTATGGCCCATAAGTTCCACTATAGCGCTGGCCGACAACGATGCATATCCAATGAGTCCTAAGACGGATAAGAATCGCGGAATGAGTTGGGACCGATACAACAAATAACAAAACAAAAGACTGTACGAACCAAGCACTATCATGGCCAGCTGAAAAGCCAGAAAGCTCCCTTCCGCCGATAACGTTCCTAGTACGTGAAAATAAGAGTCGGACGGGGATCCCGCCGCGATATACTCTTGACTTAATTTAACTGCTAATAATGGACCGATGGACCCGACGATGAGGAGTACAGCCTCGATCACCCGAAAACCAACGTAGCCTACGGCGATTTTTTCGTTATGCCGCTTCAAGATCGGGAATAGTACGATCGCGATTCCGACGACAGCGGCGGAATTCACGAATTCAAGCAATGCCCCCGCGACGACTTGGTTTTTCTTAGAATAAACATCGGCGAGATAATCCGGAGCGCTCATGATCGATTCAATCATTGCACTTCCTGAAAGATACGTAACCGTCGCAAGTAAAAAAAGTACGCCCGCAAGGGTTGCGGACTTTCTATGAGTTTCCATTTGTTCCCCTCCTTGGTATTTTGCGATCTGCAAATGGTTGAACCGAACGATTCGCGTCGATTCACACGCATTATATCTTCAGTACGATTTGATCGCATAGATACTTAAGTAGGGTTTAACGGACCGTCACTGAAGCACCGGTACTTTACTTCGATCGCGAATGACAAGGAACGCTATCAGGCATGCGCTAACCACGAACACGCCGAAGCTGGTCCACTGTCCGGCCGTCCAATGAAACGCGTAGCGCGGCGAATCTCCCCGCAGCCATTCCAGATGAAATCGCCCGAACGAGTATAGGATATTATAGACCAGGAAGAGCACTCCGGGTGACCACTTCCTGCTCCTCAACAGGAGCAGCGACACGAATACGATCAAATCCCACTGACCCTCCCATATTTCCGCCGGCCACAGCGGCTGCGAGCCGTAAACGTCGTAAGCCATCGTGCCTTCCGGGTAGACGATTCCGAAGCCCGAGCCGGTCGGCGAGCCGTACGCGTCTCCGTTCAGAAAACAGGCAATTCTTCCGACCGACTGCCCCAATACGATTGCCGGAGCCAGGATATCGGCCAACTGCCAGAATGACAAACGGTGCTTCTTCGCGTAAATAACCATAGCGACGAATCCGCCGATCAACGCTCCTTGGATCGCGATCCCGCCATTCCAGATATATACGATTTCCGTTAGATGCTTCGAATAATAGTCCCATTGAAAAAAGAAAACGTGCCAGATACGCGCCGACACGATCGCGCCGACGAACAGATAGGGCACCATGTTCGCGATATGCTCCCGGTACGGAGTTCCCGCAGCCAAGTAACGGGCTACCCCAAGCGCCAGTAGCACGGCTATAGCCACGACGACTCCGTAAGAATGGACATGAAAATCTCCAATCGTAAATAAAATAACTCTCATTCTCTTACCCTCCTAGATGGTTTGTCTTCATTTTTAGCCGCCATCATCATACTACACGCTGTAGTATGATTGCTTAAAAAAAGGGGGATTAAGAATCCCCGCCCAACATTAAGAGCAGCAACAGCGAAAAGGATGCAAGCAACGGTCTAAGTACCGCTACTTTTACCTTCACCGTCTTGTCAGGCTCCAGAACCTGCATGATTCGATAATGCATCGTCGTCGCGAAGTGAACGGCAGCCGCGGGTTGCCGCACTTTCCCCCACTTCGACAACTTTAAGAGAACGTTGGCCAGATGCAACTCCGTCCCCATCCGACGGATCGCGAAACGATCGGCAAGCAGTTCCGTCCATGTCTGATAGTAGCGGAAGATCGGCTTCATTATCGGCCAATACCCGAATGCATCCGTCAGCAGCGTCATCAGGAACATCTTCGCATTATCCCGATTGCGGCAATGATGCCACTCGTGCAGCAGAATCGCCTTTACTTCATTTTCGCTGAAATAATCGATAACCGCGGTCGAGACAACGATTTTCGGCTTCCGCATACCTATCGCCAGCGCAACGAACGCATCGTCTTTCACGACGATGATTTCCGTTCCCAAACCGCGGTACTTGAAGTTAAGACGCTTCGTCAGTTTGTCGTGCTCGCCGGCGCAAAACCGCCTATGCCATTTTCGCGATAAATACGTCTGCGCAATGATCCGCCAGACCGCTTTTGCGAGCGTGAACCCGATAATTACATCGATGACGATATAAGTCGCGACTGTGCCGCGCAGCCCGCCGTCTCCCAGTTGATGAGCGACGAACAGCCCCATCTGCACGCTGACAAAAGCAATAAACGCGACCGTCAACGCATAGATCCACTTCAGCTTAACCGGAGGGTTCATCCTTTTTTTCCTCTTTTGATTTCGCTTAATTTGCGTTCCAGCTTCGCGATCGTCTCCTGATCGACATCGTCGAGCGCATCGATCATGTGGCTCACGACCAAGCTTCCATACTCTTGAATAAGTCCTTGCGACACTTCTTTCGTCTGTTCCGAGAGAAACTGTTCCCTCGTTTGCACGGTGCTGAACCGCGCGGCTTGGGTTCTGCCTGTCCCGGTCTGAACTTTCGACAGATGGCCTTTGTCCAGCAGCCGGTTCATCACCGTCATTACGGCATTAACCGAAATCGGATTGCCCTGGTTAAGGATCGACTGCACATCCTTGATGCTCAACCCGTCGGAAGACCAGAGAATATCCATGATCTTAGCTTCGAGCGGACCGAAAAAGCGATTCAGTCCTTCTCCGCTCACGTTCAGTTTTTTAATTTTCATGCCATCACATCCTTACATACTACACAGTGTAGTATGTTTCCCCGAGGAATGTCAATCTCAGGGCTTCATATCCACCTCTTCGTTTTCCATCCTTTATCGCAACGACATGCCAATTCGTGCTATTGTTAGTGTGAGTAATGGCTCTATTTTCGGGAACAAATCCATTGGAAAACCGTGAAGAAAGGGCGCTATCTCCTGCACGGCGGCTAATTCTGCGAACAAGTCTATTATTGCGCCCAGGGGCTGGTTCGCATGTATTACGAGAACGAATACGGAACCGAGCACATCAAAAGCTTCATAACGGAAGGGCAGTTTTTCACCGACTACCGGTCTTTCCTGACCGATACGCCTTCCTTCTTATCCATTCAAGCCTTGGAAGACACGAGCTGCGCCCTGTTCACCAAACAGACGGTGGAGCGTTTGTACGAGCGCCATATCTGCTGGGAACGGTGTCGTTAAGCCGGATCAGAAGCAAGCTGTCGGGTCAAGCGACGAATACCTGACGCAGCCATAAACCTTCAAATAAATGATTAAAGCAATTGACGGATTATGAATACAAACCACTCTAATACCAAGCCAAAACCGGATGAACATTAGCATTTGCATGAATGTTGTACGATAAGGGGGTAAGCGAATTTAACCGAGCGCGGAGGTTGGTCCCTTGTCAACAGAACGGAATGGAATAGCAATCCCCATTTTCCCTTGCAGGTCCATAGACGAACAGTTGGATTTCTACCAAGCATTAGGCTTCGAGGTAACTTATAGGCAAGCCAAACCCAACCTATACGCCTGCGTCCGTCACCGGGTTGCGGAATTGCATTTTTTCGTACTAAAACAATTAGAACCGACCAACTCTTACAGCATGTGTTATGTGAGCGTTCCTGATGTGGATGCCGTATACGCTCAATTTTGCGATAAACTAAAAGAAGCCTACCGCAAGATCCCTTCCAAGGGGTTCCCAAGAATCTCGAAACTGAACAATCTTGCGGAAGACCGAAGATTTAACCTTATCGATCCCGCCGGAAATCGCTTATTGATCGGGCAGAAACGCGATTCTCCCGAGCCGATCCGAAATGATCGGCCGGCGCGCCCGTCAAGGTTGGCGAATGCGTTCGAAACCGCGTACCGATTGGCGTATGCCAAAGACGAACCCGCGGAGGCTGCCAAAGTATTGGATCCGGTTTTCTCGAAAGCCGAAGAAGCATCGGCGGCCCTCCGTTTCAAAGCTTATGTA
Organism: Cohnella cholangitidis; assembly: GCF_014107495.1. Taxonomy (GTDB): domain Bacteria; phylum Bacillota; class Bacilli; order Paenibacillales; family Paenibacillaceae; genus Cohnella; species Cohnella cholangitidis. Next base: position 3,178,892 of record NZ_CP041969.1, on the reverse strand, counting down.
TTGCGAGCCGACATCGCCGTCTCCATGGACGAGATCGATCTTGCGAGAACTTATATAATAGCAGCGAATAATCTATCTCTATCCGATCAAGAGCTCGAAGAAGTGCCGGAGGCCACCGCGCGATTAGATGAACTTAATTTAGTCTGCTATCAACCCGAAGGAGATTAACGGAATGCACGATCATCCGATCCTTCCCGACGATAACGAATCGCCCTGTCATTATCGGCGCGCATTGGAACTCGTCTCTACGAAATGGACGGTTCTCGTTTTCTATGAGCTGGGTTCATTACCTTCCCTTGTATAAGATTGTGATTGCCGTACATCAACCATAATCGATGCGTTCAGATAACATAAGAAGGCACTTTAAAGTGGGGTGACCACTTTAAAGTGCCTTACGACAGGATCAGGGTTTCGATCAAGTTGCTTGATATTCGGCGAGTCACGTTGGAGCGAGGAAAAGAACCGAGATCAATGGAAGGTTATAGCCCTACTTCATATAAATCCGTATCGAGTCCCTGCATATACGGCGTCATTTCCCCTGTCGTGTACAGTCTAAGCCGATGCATGGCACGAGTACAAACGGTATAGAAAAGCTTGCGTTCGCTCTCACGGCTGTATGTTCGGGATGAAGCGTCGTAGACCAGCACCGCGTCGAACTCGACGCCTTTGGCCAGATAGGAGGGAATAATTGCTATCCCCTTCTCGAAGGTGAGCGTATCTTTCGTGATGAGCCGCAGCGCCTCGCCTCCCTTGGCCGTCAATGCTTCGTAGGCTTCGCGGCTTTCCGCCGAGGTCTTCGTTATGACGGCAATCGAATCAAAGCCTTCGGCTTTCAGGCTCGCGAGGTCTTCCATGATACGCGCCGCCCGCTCCTCACTGCTACCTAGCTTCAATAAACGGGGCTTTCCCCCGCTTCTTTCGAAAGGTACGATTTCCCCTCCCCCGGGCAACAACGACTTCGTAAACGCCACGATTTCTTGAGTAGAACGATAACTGCGAACGAGGCGAATAAGCCTCGTTTCTTCTTTGCCGTACAGGCGGACTAACGGCGAATCCTCCTCGTGCAAATTCGTAGCTTGAGCGAATATCGCCTGGCCGAAATCGCCAAGCACCGTCATGCGGGCACGCGGAAACAGCCGTTTGAGGAATGCATACTGGAAGGGTGAATAATCTTGGCCTTCATCTACGAACACATACCGCACATCGGTATTGCTTCGCAAGCCTTCCACGAGTTCTTTGACATACAGGAACGGGGTGGCATCCTCATAGAACAACTCGAACCGGTCCAGCTTCTCTTTCGTTTGCCTGCCCATTTCCGACCAATGTTCGGGTACTTCAGAACCGCCGGTCATCCGGCGATAATCGGCTTCATCCCCAAACAACTGGCCGTACAGCCCGATCACGTCCACGAACTTGAACCGTTTGACGTCCCGCCGCAACGGCTGGAAGCGTTCCTTCACGACCATCCGGCGAAGAAGCTCTTCTTCCTGGCCGGCAAAATCGAAGACGTTCTCCTCCCCTTGCTCCCGATTAGGGAAATCGCCATAGGCATCGACGTACTGCTGGGTAAAATCGAAAACCGCTTCTTCCCGCCGGTACTTTTTCAGCAGCGTTTTGTAGGCCTCGTCATATTGCTCGTTATCGAGGTAATCGAGCTCGTCTTGAACCCAAGTCGCGTCCCGCTCCTTGCGTTCCAAATCCGTCAGTTCCCGGAGCAGCCACTCCCGCAGCAGAGCGACGCGATTCTCCAATCGGATCGAACTGTCGTAGCTGTAAAATTGCGATTCCATTTGCTTCGCCGTAATCAACTCGCGACCCATGAATTCGATGCCGCTAAATTTCATCCCTTCCCGACAAAGCCAATTTGCGTAGCTTTGGAGCGCTTGAAGGAAAGCTTCCGACGCTTTATATCGAATCCCTTGCAGCCGCGCTTCGTACGCTTTCGTCGGTTGCGCAGCCAATACGTATTCGAGTTGATCGAACGGGTCCTCCAGCCGCATAGCGGATTCAAGCCAAAATCCCAGGTATTCCTGGAAGGTCGTCTGCTGCATGTTTTCCTCGCCAAGCTCGGGAAGGACTGTGGATACGTAACTGTTGAACATCGGATTCGGCGAAAATAAAACGATTTGATCGGCCGTGAGCCTATCGCGGTACTTATACAGCAGATACGCCGCCCGCTGCAGCGCGGCGGACGTCTTCCCGCTGCCGGCCGCGCCCTGCACGATAAGCATGCGGCTCTTATCGTCGCGTATGATCGCGTTCTGTTCCTTCTGGATCGTCGCCACGATGCTCTTCATTTGCGCATCCGCACCTTTGCCGAGCACCTGTTGAAGCAGCTCGTCGCCGATCGTTACGCTAGTGTCGAATACATTCCGGAGACGGCCATCGCGAATTTGGTATTGCCGCTTTAACAGCATCTTCCCTTTGACGAGCCCGCCAGGCGTTCGATAAGCGACCTCCCCCGGGGAATAGTCGTAATACATGCTTGCGATGGGCGTCCTCCAATCGTAAACGAGAAAATTCATGCCCTCTTCATCGACCAAGGACGACACTCCGATGTAAATGGGCTCGCTAGAGCCCATCCCTTCCTCTTCAAAATCGATGCGTCCGAAGAAGGGAGACGGCAGCAGCCGCTTCATGTTATTCCATTGCTGCACGCGAAGACGGTGACTTCTCTCCCGCTCGGATAAAAGCGCTTCTTGCTGCTTGATGCTGTAGAAGGTTTCTTCGAAATCTTCATGCGTGCTGGCGTTGACCGTAACCTCCTCCCAGAAACGTTTGCGAAAGTCCGTCACTTGATTGCGAAGTCCTGCCACCTCAGGCTCCAGCTCGGCGATCCTCGATTGCAGTTGCGTTGTCACCAGATCCAACCGCTCTTGCTCTTGCTTCCAATCGTTCGCGCTGATCATCGTTCCGAACACGCTCCTTTTCGGTCTTGGACAAAATTAAAAACGCATTTGACAAACCACTGATCCGCATGATAAGATAAAGGTGTAGATAAAATGTAATAACTATGCCTATTTTTTTATTTAGGCATACGGATTTCCTAAGCATAACATATGACTACTTGCATGTAAATCGTTTATATAACAAAGAAGCCGGCAAACGCCGACTTCTTTTTTGGTTATCCGAGGCCTCATTACTGCTTGCTATAATGTTTCTCGTATTCGCTTTGCAATACCCGTTCCGATAGTTCGTCATGGACAAGCTCGGCTGAGGTAATGCAAAGACCTGCGCAGATCGTCCCGAATCTTAAACAATCTTCCGTAGTCCTATTCTGCAAATAGCCATATAAAAACCCGGAGAAAAAGCTGTCCCCCGCTCCGTTTGCATCCCGAAATGGATACCCCGGGATAATGCCCGTGTGTATCCAATGTCCGTCTTTGGTCAAAGCCGTCGAACCGCCTTTGCCATGCGTACAAACAACCAGTTGTTTGCCAGCCTCTATGAATCTCCTCATAACGGACTTATAATCCTTCAAATTATCGGAACTCATAAAAATATAATCGGCAACCTCTATGAAATCCTCGTGATACGCGTTACTTCCATCATAGTCATGAAGATCCGTCCAAATCGGCTTTTTATGTTTTTGGCATAGCAAAATAAGTTGTTTCGTATAAGCGATGATATTCAACACTACAACATCGCACCCCTGGATCAACTTTTCCAAGCGCGATAAATCCAGTTCCGGCTTGTCGGAGGATTGGGTAACGAAAATAGAGATACGGTTGCCTTCCTCATCCATTAAATTGATGTGCCTTTCCGTTCCTTTTGGATCTATATCATACACAAAGTCGACTTTTTCTTGCTGCATAAACCGAATAATGCGCTCCCCGTGAAGATCGTTCCCGATAATGGAATGCAAGACCGAGGGGACGTTTAGTTTTCTTAAATTTAAAGCTTTCCCTGCGCCCGTAGAACCTACCGTTTCATGAAACGGCGCGGAATGAATCGTTTGCGATGTAGGTTCGGGCAATTTTTTAAGACGAATGACGGAATCGAACGTTGTACCGCCCAAAACAAGAACGTTTAGCATTTGCATATCTCCTCCTAATGAAGAAAAATAGGATGCCGGAATCTACTTTCGTGAGTATAAAACTTACCATTAACAAACACAATCCCATGACTCGGCAGCCAGGGTCGAGGATCCAAAAAAAGACTGCAACAGGTCGCCTTCCGGTGACCTCTCACAGCCTTAAGCCAGAGTTGCATCCTAAAACTGAATGTCTCTTGAATCAACTATAGTAGCAAATTGAGCAAGAACGCTATTATGGTGACGCACGATTTGTTCCGCGGTTAATTCATCGGAATCATAGGTGCTATGGCAATCTCTCGCTAATTCCACTTTATAGCCGTGTGAATAGCCGCTCTTCACGGTAGTATCCACGCAATACTCTGTTTGAACTCCGCACATCACCAATGAGTCTCACTTCTGACCAACCTCCTTTTATCGCGGTTTATGTCATGTCTCCATAGTCCATGTCGCGTGCAATGCGAGTAGAGGGTTCCGCCGTACATTTTAGGGAAACGCAATTCTGCATTTTGTTCCGGATAAAGTTTGATCAACAGCAACCTGTCATACGAAATATAGGCAACAAACGATATATAATGGTCTCTGGTCATCTCATGCTGAAAGGTTACGAAGTAATCATTTTCTATCTCTTCAACCGTTATTTTATGTTCTTCATCCCCTGTCTTCGAAACCAATGGCTCCACAATCCTGCCGCAGCAAGAAAGATTGATTGCCCCCGTACTGGTCATGACATTGCCGCAGCTTGGACACGAATAAAATCGAATGCGCTTCATACTCCCGCTGTCCTGGTCATTGGCATTTATCTCCCCCGATAAAATCTTCTCGATATTTACGCCCAATATCTTGGAGAGCTCGCTAAGCAACGACACGTCAGGACACCCTAACCCGCGTTCCCATTTAGAAATCGTCTTGTCGCTAATATTCATGAGAAGGGCCAAATCCTTCTGCGCCATGTTTTTCTCTTTACGAAGACCGAGAATCAGACTACCTACTTTTTTGCAATCCATTTTATTCACCTCCAATAAGTCTAGAGTAACGGTAAGATATAAACTTCTCAATAAACGCTCCGTAGAGTGACGGGATGCTGGCCTGAAGAAATGAGAAACGGCGGACATATCCACTATGGATAAGTCCGCCGTTTCATGCTTGGTACCTATCGTTATCCCAAGAAAGCGATAGAACGTTTGACTTTCCTTGCAAATGCAATGGGATTATCAATCGACTCCCAGTGAATATACATAAGGCGCGGGTTCTCGAACAGCCAGTGATTATGGAGCGCCGTTACTTTAATCCCGTTTCTGCGAAGATTGGACAGCAATCGATTGGCTTGGTTTTGGAAGAGGGCCGTCTCCCCCAGACAAAGCGCGCGTCCCGAACTATTCAGCGATTCGAACGAGAACAATTGATAGCGAACCAAAGGGGATGTGGTGCGTCTTCCTAGAATAGAGGCGTTTACTACCCTATTTCTAGTGACGAAACACACCGGGCCTTTTGTAATTTCATGCTCTGTTCCGCCTAAAATACGCGAAAATTGGTTGCATAGCCTTATAAATTGAGGACTTGCTTTCACTTGCCCCGCCATAGGAAATCATCCTTTCATTATTTCTTGCAATACAACTTCATTTCTCGATCCTTAACCCAGGAATCTAATCGAATCTTTGGTTCTTCTGGCAAACACGACAGGATTCATAATCGCTTCCCAGTGCATATACATTAAGCGTGGATTCTCTTTTAACCAGTGATTGTGAAGCGCGGTGACTTTAATCCCGCGTCTACGGAGGTTCGTCAACAATCGATTAACCTGATTTTGATGTACGGCAGTCTCGCCCAAACAAAGCGCGCGACCCGTCTTGTCAAGCGATTCAAACGAGAACATTTGCATTTGAACCAAAGGCGAGCGCGTTCTTCTTCCCAAGATCGTCTCCGTTAAATTCGTCATCCGCGTGACGAAACAAACCGGTCCTGCTTCGATTTCCGATTCGCCTCCCAGAATTCTGGCGAATTGGGTGCACAGCCTTTGAAATTGCGGGCTTACCTTCACGTTTTCTGCCATATGAATCCTCCTTTATTCACTTTCTGAATAACCTATGATCTATGTTCAAAAGGGAATGGACGGATCACTACCGTTATGAAAAACTTTCCTCTAAGTCCAGCCTAAAATACCAAAGAGAAGGGCTCCAATCCCGAGGAGCCCTCCTCTTTGGTATTTGTTCAATCTAGCGATTATTCCACACTGTCTTCGAGGCGTTTATTTTTAGTATCCTGATTGTGGGTTCTTCTAGCTTGCCTCTGGATCTGCCTGGCAATCGTATAACCGATAAGAAAAGCTGCCGCTGACGTATTACCGTCGACGGTAAACGGGATTATAGACGCATCGGCAACGATTAAATCCCTTACCCCGTGAACCCCGCCTCGTCTGTCGACAACTCCCCCGCGGCTCAATGGAGCCATACGCAAGGATCCTTGTTGGTGATGGTTATGTTCGAAATTTTGCTTAATAAACTCCTCCAGCCGGAAATCATCGTTTATCGTATCCAAAGTCGGCGAAACAAGCCGATAGGAAGGATCAATTGCCTCAAGCCGCGCCGCGATTTCCTTGATATAAATTTTGTAAATATTTTTAACCGACTCCAGATCATCCTCGTTGTCTAGAAATCCTTCATCCGCCAGCACTATTTTTAAGGGGTCGTTATTCTGGATAGTTATGCTTCCACGGCTTTTGGGCCGTAAGAATAAGATCGCCAAATTTAACATTCCATCGGCAGCTATCCCGACAAGTTGAACCGCTCGTCTGTTAGGATTTATACCGGTAGGGTCAGGCAAGAATGCCCCTCCCGTATACAGGGCATTCGGATCGTTGGACGGCAATCCGTTATCTTCGGGGTTTGTCGTGAAGGATGCAAAATTAAGCGTATGATTTCTTAAGTTATTCCCTACATTGGGATTATCGAAGACGACGGGTATACCCGCTTGTCGAAGCATTTTGGCAGGTCCGATTCCCGAGAGCATGAGAAGCTGCGCGCTATTTATTCCGGCCGAAAGGATTACCTTTTTCCGAGCGAAAACTTTAAGATGCCTGCCTTCCTTTAAGAGCTCCACTCCATTCGCGCTTTTATCGGAAAAGAGAACGCGAAGCGCGGTTGTGTTAAAGAAGACCCGTAGTTTCCGCCCTTTCACGCCTCGCCCATTTGGAGTCATAATATCCGATGATAAAAAAGCTCTGGACGAATTTTCTCTTGCCCCGTTAGGATTTTGGTAGAGCTGCCAACGCGTAAACGGACCTAGCGGGGTTCGGGGATCATTATAGTCGAGAATTTCTTGATGCCCGGTACCCTGTTCAACCGCCGAGACGAATTTCTCTGCCATCGTTGTCGGATTTTTCGGTGCCTGCCTGATGTCGATTCTGCCTCCGAAACCACGAGACCGCGGATTGTCCGATAGGCCGTTATATTTCTCCAATCGTTTGAAGCGAAGCAATGCGCGTCTAGGCGACCATATTGGACCGAGCAGCTTTTCCCACTGCCTAAATACTGCCGATGTAGGTCGTACGTATTGTTCTCCGTTTATCGACGATCCTCCGCCCAATAGACGACCCGTGGTCCATTCGAATACCCGGTCGTCCAACCCTTCTTGCGGCACCCCTTCCCCCTGCCAAAAATATTTCGGAAAAAACTGCTCTTCTAATTCCAGAGCAAATGCGGAATCCCTGATAAACTCGTCTTTATCGTTATTCTCGCCTGCTTCTATAAGAAGAGCCGAAGTTTTGTTATCATCCGTTAACGTCTTGGCAATTACCGCACCAGCCGGCCCTGTTCCTATAATGATGTAGTCGAAAGTCAATTTATTGCCCAATGAAACACCTCCAATAAACTAATGTAGAGTATTGCTTTCCCAAATCGCATGTGCTTGTTCGCCCAAAAAAAATAGGAATCGCATTTCTGCGAACCCTTGAAATCGTGACTGTGCGTTTGTAATTCGTTTGTTACATGGCATTAGTATGCCGAGCACGAACACGAGCACGAGAACGTTCAATCTATTTGCTCCACTTATTCCTGACGACCTCGAGGCATAAAAAATACATCGCCCAAGGCACTTGCCTCAGTGGCGATGTATTCTAAATTCACGTACTCTCTGTTATTTTATGCAGCGGCTTCGCTTACTTGCAATCGCTTGAATTGAGCAGCCAAAACCATTCCGGTCATGACCGTTACGACCCCAGACCAGAAAAACCACCATTGAACGCCATACTTGTCTACGATCGGTCCGGCGAGCAATAGTCCGATCGGCGAAGCGAGCAGCATCACGCTCGTAACCAGCGAGATAACGCGCCCCAGCATCTCCGGCTCGTATGCTCTCTGGATCATCGCCATATACGGCCCATTGAAGAACGGAGAAGCCGCTCCCATTAAGAACGACAGAACCACGAAGACAATAAAGGCCTCATTGCTAATTACTCCGCTAAATAAACAAGTTAAGCCTATCACAATTAAACTCCAACAAATATAAGTTATATCCTTCCACTTCGAAGCAGCGACGGATAACAATAACCCGCCCAGTATCATTCCGATACTGAACACCGCCTCGATGAGGCTTGCGCTATATCCTCCGCGTTCGAAATGAGACAACGTCATCAAAGGAAACAGCGTTGCCAGAGGCATGAACGCCAAGCTGAATATCGCCGTAGCTATCGTAATCGAGACAATTGCTTTTACCTTAACGAAAGCTTTCCAGCCCAACATGAATTCGCTTTTAAAACCAGACGACTGTTTCGCTTCCGGCTTCGGTTGATTAATCTTGACGAACAGAAGCATGGTGCTTGCAATTAATGCGCCTAATACGTCTAAGAACAACACGACGCCAAGAGAAGTAGCCGTATAGACGGCAATGCCCAGGGCCGGGCCGATAACGGTAGAAACCGAAAAAACCATCTGCTGCCAGCCTGCCACCCGCGTTAACTGCTCTTCGGGAGCGATGAGCGGAATTGCGGCTTGGAATGACGGCGCATGGAAAGCCGCAGCGGTAGAGCGCACCATCAATATCAGATAAACGAATGCCAAGCTCGGTTCGCCCAAATAGAAATATAAGCCTAATGCGAGACTGAATAACGCAATCGTGCTATCGGATATAATCATGGTTAACTTTCGGTCCCATCGATCGAGCCATACGCCGATAAACGGACCTAAGATAGCCTGCGGCATAAACGCGACAAGCCCCGCCATCGTTAACACGACAGCCGACTCCGTCGTTTCCGTCAAATGCCATATGATTGAAAACTGAACCATAGAGCTCGTTAAAATCGAGAAGATTTGTCCGCTAAATATGATCGCGAACGCTTTTTTCCAGTGAGTTTGCATTGTTCATTCCCCTTATATGGAATACTAGATAACCATTCCTTCGTCTACAGACAATGTAAAAAGCATAAACAAATAAACCCTTGCCATCATACGAAAAAAATGGCCGAGTTGCTTTTGCCTACTCTCACATTATCTCAATCGCATGGAATGGATACCCATTAACAAAGCAAACACCTCCAAAAAAAAGATATCATCATTTTATCACATTCTATCCGCTCACATGCGTCCTACTGCTACAAATACGGCTAACGCCAAGAACACGATGTTCACGCCGATTTGTTTATATTCTTTGCGCTTAATATGGAATACGGCTCCGAGTAGAACAATTGCGGCAAGCCCGGTAGCGGCGATCGGCGTCAGAACAGGCGAGATATTCGTCGCTTGGGGCAGAATTACCCCAAGTACCCCAACCAACTCCACGATCCCGATGAAGAAAACGAATCCTCTCGAAACGTCTTTCACCCAAAGCCAGGACGCTTTTGCCTTTTCATACTGAACCGCCTTCATCCAACCGGAAAAAATAAATCCTAATCCTAAAATTCCTTGCACGATCCATAACGCGATATTCATGGTCGTTAGCTCCTCTGCTTGTGTATCTTCAACGCCTGAACATATAATAATTTCCGGGGCAACTATTAGGAAGTAGGCACTTAAAATAAACGTAGTATACAAAACTAAACCTTAGGATGGTAAAGAATCGGAGGGAAATTTAGTGACTGCTTATTGCAAGTTTGAAACGGCGTTAGATATCCTTATCGGGAAGTGGAAGCCCGTTATTCTGCTTCGCCTTTTTGCAAATGGCACAATGAGATTTAGCGAGCTTCAAAAAACGATCCCGGACATCACCAAAAAGATGCTCACTCAACAATTAAGGGAACTAGAGTATCACGATATTATCCATCGCGAGATTTATAACCAAATTCCTCCCAAGGTCGAATATTCCATTACGGCATACGGTCAACGAATGGCCCCTTTATTGCAGGTCATGAATGACTGGGGAGTAGCTCATATCGCTCATTTGAACGAGCTATATGGGGAAGAGCATTCGTCGGAACGATAAGACGTGGGCGGTCAAGCCGGAGACGGTCATTTCGTTCCGGAATCAGCCGTACGTGCCGCTGAAGGATTTCAGGAGCGGTCTGGGAGTAAAGCTGTCAATGAATGCGCCGGAGAGCTTTAGTAAATAGCGCATCGTCGTGAAGGGGGAACCTCTATGTACTTCTACTTGATCATCGTCGCGGCGGTCGTGATCGACGCCGCGACGAAGGTTGCGGTTCGCATGAACTTGGAGCTTGGCGAAAGGACGGAGATTCTGGGCGGATCGTTCCGGATTGTGCATCTCGTGAATACGGGATCTACCGGAAACATGTTCCACGGATGGGGAAGAGTTCTCGCGCTGTTGGTCATTCTCATGACGATCGCCGCGCTCTATTGGCATCGGAAAGGCAATATTCGCGGCGCGTACCTGCAGTCGTGCGTGGCTCTCATCATTGGCGGAGCGATTGGCAATGCCATCGATCGGATCCTCTTCAACCATGTGACGGACTTTCTTCACTTCTCCGATGCTGCAACTATGAACTTCGCGGATATCTGGGTCTTCGCGGGCATTCTTTTGCTGATCTCTCAGCAGATCTACCGAGCGTTCAAGCCGGCTTAAGGAACGGAGCAACCTCTAGCTAGAGCTCTTGATTTGCTAAGTCGCAACACGCCTAAACTTATCCAGCATAAACCGACTGGCAAATAAGTAAGGCCGAAGGCAACTTCCCACATTTGGCTGCCGTCCGAATTATTCGAAATCCATGCACCAACAACAAACATAGCGATCGAAAATACAACAGTCGTAATCAAGAGGCATGCAAGAAAACGGTAATCTTCCTTTTTCACGAGCGATAATCCCCACAACAACATTCCGATCAGCAAGAGCAAGACGGAAAATAAATAGAGAATCCAGCCGTTGGTTGCAATAGGACCTCTCCAGTCATGCTCCAAATCAATCGTATTATTCGTTATGAAATGCGAGATTGCTTGCAACACCAGACTGACTTGAGTCAATTTTATACCAAACTTGCCCCTTTTCCCCATATAATCGGCGTTTCGCTCGAACCCTAGCGTCAACAACAAGAAAAGAATAGGGTTCACAAAGCTGAGTTCACCATAGTCGAAATTATCGAAACCTAGCCAAGTGTCATTACGGTTAAATGTCGTGCTTCCGTGCGTGATAACGAATGCAGCCCCGAAGAAAAGATAAAGCAATCCTCCGCATATTCCAGCCCATCCTGAACCCCAACTTTTCATAAAAATAACCCCCCAGAATGATTCATATCTGAATCTTACAGGAGGCGTTTGAAGATCTGGTGGTGGTTAAATCAAGATTGTTTGAAGATCTGAGTGAAAGGGATGCCAACTAACTATTGGGGTTAACGGCAAATAGCGAATGGATATTGCCCTCGGGATCGGCAAAAAATCCGGTAACATGTCCCCACGGTTTGATTGTAGGCTCGGCAATCGCCGTAGCTCCTTTAGCGACGAATTCCGCAAACGAATGATAGACGGCCTCAGGGGAATCGCATTCGAAGTTGAGTTCGAATGCCTGCCCCCTACGATTCTCGATGAAGGAATAATGTCCGCTCGTATTTTCTGCCATCAAGGGCCTGGAGCATATCGCAAGACGAACCCCGCTATTCTCGAGTTCCACATAATGCTCCTCTTCGACAGCTACATGAAATCCAATTGCATCGCGATAGAAGTTGGCCAACGCGGACACGTCGTTTGCCAGCATGGTAACGCCCTCTAGTCTAACTTTCATGCATCGTTCTCCTTTTTCGTATAATTACAAATTTTAGCACTAAATCGAGTGGGGAACAAGCGTTCTCGCAGCGACTAACGAAGGCACGAAAAAAGGAGGGCTTTCACCCTCCGTATGCAATCTAATCGGTGGCTTAAATTTTAGAAACGCATTTATTCCAAGCGGTCAAAATTGAAGGTTAAGGCGACTTTTTTGTGGTCTAACAACAGGCTGCAGCATTTCCGTTTGCAGCCTGTTGACGGTTGGTTGCAGACACGCAACCGTTTCGCTTTTTTGTACGATTATTTACCTGCCAGCCAACTTTTGCAACCATCAACCAACCGTTGCAGATCATTAAAGAACACACCTGCATGATAGCCGTCGCATACCGCATGGTGGAATTGTGCCGATACAGGCAACAGTATTTTTTCGTCTTGTCTATAGAATTTTCCCATTGTAAAGATGGGCAGGAGATACGTTCCCTCAGTATAGATATTCAGATTAAAACCCGTAAAGCTAACCCAAGGGATACTGGAAATCGGGAACGTGTTCGGCGGTTCGTTCGCGTCCGGGAATAATTGCTTCGCATTCATGTACGTTTCCGTCTCTTGAAGGTAACGCTCGTAAAACGTTTGAAACTCCTCGCTGAACGGAGTCCAAATGCTTGAGAAGGTCTTATCCTCCTCATGAAATATGGTGAAGCTGGGAGACATACGGTCCCAAAAACCCAGCCTTCCCTCCGGATCAAAGCAAGTTCGGAATTCACGGTAACGATTAACCACCGTCGTAATCATATAAATCAGGGCGGGATATAACTTAACCCCTATGCTTTTTAGTTCTGCATGCAAAAGGGTGATGTCAATATCAGCGGTCATACTGTAGGTACATCTGACACGGTTTAAATAATGTTCAAAATAAGGTTTTCTAGTCCAACTATCCCTATCGATCGGATTGAAAATCATTTTTTTACCCTCCTAAAATTTTATATTTTTAGGAGGGAACATCGACTGCTTTAACCATATCCTCATTCACTTTCGTTTTTTTACTATTTTAACATATGGACTTGCTAACTTGGCGATGTGACCATCAACTCGTTGCCATCCGGGTCTTTGAAGGTGAACCAAGCGCGGCTTCGAGCGATCCGCGGATGTCATATCGGCTCGGAGCATAAAAAAATACACCGCCCGGGATATACGATTCGCAGGGGATGTATTCAGAATCTTCACTGTAGATCCGAGTTCGGGTTTGGATTCGGATTCGGATTCGGGTTCGAATTCGGGTCCGTGTTCGGGTTCGGTTCCGTGTTCGAGTTTGGATTCGGATTCGGATTCGGGTTTGAGTTCGGGTCCGTGTTCGAGTTTGGATTCGGATTCGGATTCGGGTTTGAGTTCGGGCCCGTACTCGAGTTGGAGTCCGTGTTTGAGTTAGGGTTCGTTGCAGGTTCCGGCGTCGATGGCGTACTAGGGGTCTCCGGTTTCGTGACCGGAGATTCGGTTACCGTAACCGGGATCGGCTTACTCTCCTCGTTCTTCATCTCATTGCCGAATATCGTCTTCAGGCCGTTCGCATTGATGACCGGCTGCTTGGACGTATCGAGTTGGAAACCTTCATGCAGCGTGATAATGATCGTCTTCTTGTCCTCGGACAGCGCGAAGCTGTCTAACTTCGGATCGAGCGGTACTCCGTTGATCGTAATCTTGGACAGGTCGATGGAGCCTGTGTCGACCCCCACCGTCAGCATCAGCTTCAACTTGTTCCCTGCCGCGAAGTCGGCTCCTGATACCTCAAGGGGTTTGGTCTCTTCGAACGTTCTGGCAGACTCGAAGGCTCCGGTAACGAGCAATTCCCGGGCTGCTGGTGCATTTCCCCCGAACGTACCTTCCGGAGCATTATTTAGTAATTTAAGCTCGAGAGCCAAATTAACGTAACCTTGCGCCCAACCAGAAACGGTCTGATCGGCAACGTCCGGAGTCGCCTCTACGTCTTTTTCTTTGCCCAATCCTCGAACCAGAAATGCGGCCAACTGCTCCTTGGTCACCTCGCCCGCCGGGTTGAAGGTACCGTCACCCATGCCTTCTGTTATTCCTGCTTTCTTAATCGCTTCTATGTAGGGTAACGCATAGCCGAACCCGGGACTGTCGGACTGTACGTCCGTGAAGGAAGATGTCTTGAGACTCGTGTCGACCTTTAGGCCGAAAATAAGAGCCGCCACCTTCGCGAATTGGGCGCGATTCATCTCGTCTTTCAGTCCGAAAGTGTTCTCGGATATCCCATCGAAAACGCCTGCCGACATCATCGCATCGAACTTGGCCTTCGTCGCTGCGTCCAAGTCCTTTAGATCGGTAAAATCAGCCGAGGTCTTCGCTGAACCCATGCCGACGCCGAACGACGCGGCGGAGGTCAAACCAAGCGCCAATACCGTAGACCAGATTAGCGATTTCTTCTTCATGATCACTTCTCAACCTACCCTCTAGCAATATTTTATGTTGCTTACCATATGACTTTTAATATCCTAACATCATTTAATTCTTCAAATATTAATGAAATATTAATGGATTATGTTCGAGGGTTTCCAACATATAAACACGTCAATATATCACGATTTCTACTATTCAAAAATTGTTTATCAAGCTTCATTCCCAGTTTTTCCGCCACTTTTCTTGATGCGTTGTGGGTTGTCGGCATATTCGCGCATATCCGTTGTAGATTTAATTCTTTAAAGCCGCGTATCATCAACGCATTTGCAGCCTCAAACCCAAAACCTTGGCCCCAATAGTCGGATTTAATAATATAACCTAAATCGTTCTCGACTTCCCCGGCCACCTCTAGTCTTAAAAGTCCCGCATCCCCGATAATTTTACCTGTTTCCTTGAGTTCAATCGCAAATCTTCCATATCCTTCTTGGTATTTCCCAATGCCCCTATTTTTGATCCACTCTTCGCTCTGATAATAATTGAAAGGCTTTGGCCAAAAACTCATTGTTAATTCATCCGAAAGGATTTCATGTAATGCTGAGAGATCCTCTATATTATACTCTCTAATATATAGCCTTGCTGTTTCGATCCTTTTCATTGAATTACCCCTCCTCATTTTAGACCTCATGCGCAACGATCGTTTGAACAAAGGCGAGTCATCCACCAGCTTCAAGTTCTTCGCGAATCGACATTAGCTCTTGTATAACCTGATCAAGTATTTCTTTGCGAGGTTCGAATCGAATATCTACCTTTTTATCCTTTCTACTAATTTTCCAATCTCTTAACGCTTGATTCATAAGCAACTCATAAGTTCCATCTAAACGAAAAGCAAAATCCGCCAATTGCTCCTTAGTCATTAACGGCAACTTGGATTTAAAGTGATTTCCAATCGCCTTGTACTCTTGATCAAATTCTCGAATAAATCCTATATAGTCATCGTAATGTTCATAGTCTGCTTGTATCTCATATGTGCCTTTCATAATTATCGATTCTAAAGGAAATGCCAATAACCAATAAAGGCTAGATTGTTCTTCGCTAATAGGGACGCGTTCATCATCATCTGCTGCCAATTCGCTGACAAATGCTCTGAAGTTTCTTAACTCCTTTTCCCTTTCAATAAATTCATTCATAACAATTCCCTTTTCAAGCGTAACCTGGTTATGCTTTGCGTCAAAATACATTTTCAGCAAAAATGCATTTCCTACAAGCGAAAGGATGAGACAAGCAGCAATCACGCTATTTTTATTCATTCTTCTCCCTCCCCGATTAATTATATTCTATGATAGTTTTTTTGCCGTTTTATTCTATCTGCGCAGACTTTTACTTCCTCATTTTCGCACATTTTTTCCTGGTATCCCAATATCACGCAACCTCCTTTCGCAACAAACGTATACCTATCAACATTTATCGGTAGCGAGGGAGGACCAAGCGCATGAACATGGCCGGCAAACTGGTACAAAAGGTAAAAGAACGCGACGCGCTTCGCAAGCTCAAAGGCTATCGGGACAAAGCCGAAACGATAATGAAACGGGATTTGCGAGAGTGGAACGACGATCGGCTAAGGGCCGAATCCCTGCGGCTTCAAAGCGAAGTCAAGTCTGGCGCGCCGCTCGACAAGCTGCTGATCGATGCTTACGCATTAGTTTGCGAGGCGGCGCGGCGAACGCTTGGCATACGGCCGTACGAGGTTCAAATTATGGCGGCTATTGCCCTTCACGAGGGGAATTTGGTCGAAATGCGGACAGGCGAAGGGAAGACGCTTGCGGCCGTTATGCCGGCGTATTTAAACGCGATAACGGGCAACGGCGTGCATGTCCTGACGTTTAACGATTACTTGGCGAACAGGGATGCGGAGTGGATGGGACCGGTTTATCGGTTTCTCGGTCTGTCGGTAGTCGCGGTTCAGGCGGGCATGGGCTTGGCCGAGAAAAAGCGGGCTTATTCGGCGGACATTACGTACGTGACGGCCAAAGAGGCGGGCTTTGATTTTCTGCGCGACTCGATTGCGATGACCGCGGGCGACACCGTCCACCGGGCTTTTCATTACGTGATCGTCGACGAAGCGGATTCGCTGCTGCTCGACGAGGCGCGCGTTCCGCTCGTCATTGCAGGCGAAGCTGCACCTACTGACAACGACGGCACAAGGTTCGCGGATGCGGCTAAGCAGTTGCATCACGAAGAGCATTTCGTTTTCGATGAGTTTAAGCGTAACGTCTACTTAACCGAGGCTGGCTCCGAAAAGGTAGAATCGCTATTGAACTGCGGTAATTTGTACGAAAGCCATAACAGTCATTTGTTAACGTCTCTCAATTGCGCCCTTCATGCGGATGCTCTATTAAAGCGGGATATCGATTACATCGTCCGGGACGGTAAAATCGAGCTAATCGACGAATATACCGGACGCGTGGCGGAAAACCGGCATTTACCGGACGGGCTGCAAGCAGCGCTGGAAGCGAAGGAAGGACTTAGTTCCAGAGCCGGCGGCCAAATCCTCGGCACGATCACGCTGCAGCATCTGCTGAGCTTATATCCGAAAATCAGCGGAATGACGGCTACCGCCCAAGTATCGGCGATTGAATTCGAGAATATTTATTCGCTGCAGGTGGTACAAATTCCGCCCAATCGTCCTTGTATCCGAATCGATCACCCACACAAAATCTTTACCCACAAGGAAGCGAAGCTGAAAGCGCTGGTCGCCGAAATCGCGTCCGTCCATGCGACGGGAAGGCCGATTTTGATCGGCACTTCGAGCGTCGAAGAGTCGGGCCTGTTGGCGGAGTGCCTACGGCAAATCGGCGTGAATTGCCATGTGCTTAACGCGAAGAACGATTCGGAAGAAGCCGAAATCATTGCCAAGGCGGGAGAGATCGGCGCCGTAACGGTGTCCACGAACATGGCCGGGCGCGGCGTGGATATACGGCTTGGCGGCGGAGACGCGAAGCAGGCGGATGTTGTCGCGAAGCTTGGGGGGCTGTATGTCATCGGTACGCTCGCGAACGAAAGCATTCGAATCGACGACCAACTGCGCGGTCGCGCGGGCCGGCAAGGAGATCCGGGGTCGTCCAGATTTTTCGTAAACTTGGAGGACGATTTGATTTTGCGTTTCGGCATCGACAAAGCGATCCCCTCCTCTTATAAGAAACTCAAACAGGACGAGCCGCTCGATGAAGCGTTGCTGCGTAACAAAATCGGCCACATTCAGCACGTGATCATGGGCCAAAACTTCCATATTCGCCAAGAGCTCAACCATTATTCGGATATGGTTGAGGAGCAAAGGCGCATCCTGTATAAAGATCGCCTCGCCATTTTGACCGGCGAAACGCCAATGAGCCCCTCGGAACAACGCGTCAGATTGTTCTATATCGACAAGTTTTGGGCCGAGCATCTCGCTTACGTTTCGTATATTCGCGAAGGCATCCATTTGGAAGGCCTTGCAAGCCTCAACCCGATCGACGAGTTTCATACGCGAATTATCCAGGCGTTCGAGCAACTTCAGGCGAAAATAGAAAAAGAAACTTCGAGAATGCTGGCAAAGCTCGGCAATTCGAACGATCCTTCCGAGTGGGAACGGTTAGGCTTGAAAAGCCCATCTTCGACTTGGACGTATATCATAAACGATCAGTATTCGCAAAAAGCCCTTCTATCCCCCGTCGCCATTGGTCCCGACTTTATCGGCGCTATAACGCTTGTCCTTAAACCTGCCCTCAAACCTTTCCTCGACTGGCTTTTTAGAACGCATCGTTGGCGATAGGCGCGGTGTATGGTTTCGCTTAAGGCTCTCTTCGTTAAAAAATCAAAGGAAAAGTAAAGGTAACGAAAGCAGCCCACAGTCCGTAGACCGGCAAATACTTCGTAACGGCATCTTGAATGGCTAACGGTCCGGTTTTGTTTCCTAGAAGACGCACATAGGAAAGGATAATCCAAATGAGATTGGCAAAGATCAGTAGGTTTACGCCTAAGACAGCAAGTCTGTTGGGCGTAATCCCATAAGAAGAAAGCCTGAACACGATGGCCGATAAAGCTACAGCGTCAATGATAAGAGCAAGGGCGATTAGAGCTAAATTGATATAATCGGAAACGTTCATTTTCTCGTCCGTGCCGCGTTCGGTAATGGAGAAGATGGTGACGACCAATACGCTAAGGAGCACTCCGTTAAACACCAATAAGAAATCGCGGTCCAAGAATGGGTTTTTGCCGATCCAAAGAATCGCTATAAAGTAAACCAACAATGTCGCCAGTACAAGCGGACTAAAAATTTTGGCGAGATACGGCGCTATATTTTTTGCAAGCTTAATGTCCCTTGTTACCAAATAGGCAGCTACGATCGCCAGAGCGGCAGTACCGAATAATACGACGTTGCTAAAATAGAATTCCGATATGTCCGTGCCGATGAATCTAAATAATTGCAGGGTTATTGCGGTTAACACCATTCCGCTTATGGCCATGCAGGCGTATAGAATGCCAAATTCCCCGTTAAATTTCAGATAAGCTAATCTTGCGCTGCCTCTACCGTGTTCATTTCCGGTAAAGGCTATCCCCATGATTACCCATAAGAAAACGGGAAGGTGAAGATAGGCCATGATAATGCTGTCTTTATTCTCTAGCGGCAGCACGTTCAGATAAACTCCGGAGATCAGGAATAACGATGAAAGGGTGTAGATCACTTTTCTATTGGAATGGTTATTGTAAACAAAATAAATAGCCATAAAGGGAAGTATGCCGAAAAAAAGGTTAATAGGGGCAATTGCTTGCTGTTCGGTAAAATGAAAAAGGAGCCTCGTGCTAATCCCGGCTAGGATCGCTAAAATGCCTATAAATAGGAAGTTTCTCCGAAACAAAGAACTCTTTTCCGTATTTTCCGTCTCCTTGAAATGCAGCCTTTCCTGCCAAACGGCAAGAACCCGCGAATCGGGGTTTTGTTCCCATGCGTAGGAGAATGACTTCTTAAAGACTTCGGGCTCTTGTCTAAACATTCTCTCCAGCTCGCGGGGATTATCCATGTTCTCGATAATTAGATTGTTATTGTCCATCGATATGCCCCCCTACGCTTGGGTATCGTCGCTTTTGTATTCTAATAGATCTCCCGGCTGACATTCTAGATGCTTACAAATTGCCTCCAAAGTAGATAATCGAATCGCTTTTGCCTTCCCGTTCTTCAATATGGAGAGATTAGCCATCGTAATTCCAACCCTCTCCGAAAGCTCCGTTACGCTCATTTTTCGTTTAGCCAACATCACATCGATATTGATTATGATCGCCATAATATTCACCTCAGACCGTCAAGTCGTTTTCTGATTTGATATCGATAGCCTCTTTTAGAAGCTTCTGAAGAACGGCGGCAAAAACGGCAATGACCATGGAGGCAAAAATAATAATCATCCCGATTACGATGATCCCCGGGGCATCGTCTTTGTCCGCCACGAGATAGAAGAGCGGCATGCCTAACGCATACAAACCGCTGATTGCGATCGCGCAGTTTTTGATATTCTTTAAAGCCCGCACGGATAATTCCGAGAACGCTTTGTTCTTGTCGATGTAGCTTAAAAGTTGAAGCGCTTGATACAGAGCGATGTAAAAAGGAATCGCCGATGCATACAAATCGATGTACACGAGAGATTTCAAATACGTCCTATCCGGATACAGTTCCACTGCGTAGTTCGCGATCTCAGGCACCAAAAAAACGCACAAAGCAAGAACTGCCATTCCAATCAGAACAATAGTTAATCTTAAAAAGAATGTTGTTCCTCGTTTCATAAGAAAGCCCCTCACTTATAATGAATTAGCTTTATTTTAACATATATTTATCGTTTTACAATAATTTTATTATGAAATTAGATGTATTTTTGTTGTTATAATTCCCGTGTTTAAGAAAGATTTCCCGCCCAACTCCACTATGGTGGACTAACCTTGTTCTCCATCTGTCGAAAATGAACATACCTGACTGTCATGGAAAAGGGTGACTGCCGTCACGGAATGCCCGTAAACGATTGTCGCTCCTTTGAGCCTGTCATATACTTGGAACAAACAGGACGACCGGAGGAACGGATATGATTCGCATATTGATAGCAGACGATCAAACGTTGATGCGGGAAGGACTGCAAACGATACTCAGCATTCAAGACGATATGGAAGTCGTAGGCGAAGCGAAAGACGGCGAGGAAGCGCTGCGATTGGCTGCGGAGCTGAAGCCGCAGGTCGTGCTGATGGATATCCGAATGCCGCGCATGGACGGCCTGAAATGTACGCGCCGGCTCAAGCGGCTGCTTCCGGACACGGTGCTGATCATTTTGACGACGTTCGCGGAGGACGAGTACATTGTTGAAGCGCTGGCAAGCGGCGCGACCGGCTTTCTACTGAAGGATATTCCCGGAAAGAAGCTGGCGCAAGCCATTCGGGATGCGACCCAGGGGGAATTTCTGCTTCCGACGGCCATTGCCGAGAAACTGGCTAAACGCATCAAATCGGTCGATGTTTCCGCCAAGGTTCTTGTTGGCGCTTTGGATACGAAGCTGAAAGGAATCCAACTGTCGGGAAAAGAATACGAAGTCGCGCGCGCATTGATTCAGGGAAGATCGAACCCGGAGATTGCAGAGACGCTCTTCATGAGCATCGGGACAGTCAAAAATTACGTCAGCGGAATTTATGCCAAGCTGAAAACGAACGACAGAACGATCGCATCCATGATGCTGCAGGAGCTGATCGGGGAGACGCCGTATGGGAAATAGCCTTAGCCGGCAAACGCGAAAAAGCTGGGTTATCTTTGGACTGGGGATCCCCGTCGCGATCTTGATCGTGACGGCTATTTTCAATCTTAGCGCGCTAAAGTCCGTCCAATATGGACTTCCGGCTTTCTTCTCCATTGATTCCCCCGAGAAATGGGAATTTTACAACGGCGATATGTCCGTGGAAGCCGAAGCATTCGCGGAGTCGGAAGGCTGGTCGTCTCTAAGCGGGCAATCGACGATCGCAAGACGCCTTCGGAAGTGTATTGGGTTCGAAGAGCCCTTCCTTCCAATGTCGATACCGGGGAAGGCACGGCGCTTCATATTCGAAGATTGGGTCATTTCGAAGCCTATTTGAACGGCCGAATCGTGTACAGCGGTCAACTGCCGGAGGGCGAAAAGCCGTCATTATTCCGTTGGAATCGAATTCCCTTGCCGGAATCGTCGGCGGGCAGCATGCTCTATCTTCGCATCTGGGGGGAGCCCTCCTCGCTTGTGCCTACCGCCGGACAAATCATCGGCGGACCGCAAGAGGAATTGCTCGTTTCGATTTTACGGCAAGACGCGATTCGGCTCGTGCTGTCGGTCTGCTATCTTTTCATCTTCATCCTAACGGTTTGCGCATGGCTGTTCTACGAACGGAACGCTGCATACCTATACTTCGGCTGTTTGACATTATCGGCAGGCTATTCCGCGCTATTCGGCACGGGGCTGTTGCAGTATTACTTGGACATGGGGGCTTTCGCTTCCTATGTTCAAATCGGCAACCCGGCGGCGGCTTGGGCGATTGCCGGGCTGCTGGAGCGATTGTCCGGAGGGGATCCGTCTCGAATTTTCGCGCGATTGCGAATCTATTATTCCATTCTGATTCCTTTAGCGATCATTTTCAGCTTGCTAAGCCCTTCGGTCCATCACACGACGATTACCTTGATGTTGCTGCTGATTCTGCTGTCGTCTCCTATTGCCATCTTGGGCATCTATCGGTCGTACCGCGATCGCATCGGCGAAACCGGAAAAATCGCCTCGTTAGTTATTGTGCTGCTGCTCGGCATTGGGGCTGAAGAGCTTTACAACTTCATGTATCCGCGGGGGAGCAGATCTTCGAACCAGTGGTCGCTCTTGATCGAGATCGTAGTGGATAACCTGGTGCTGCTCAGCTTGTTTTATTTGATTTTCGGGATGGGATTCGTCCTCGTCGTACGCGCAAGGGATCAGCTTAGAGGGATGAAGGGAAGGCTTGAGCGCAAGGTGCGGGAACGAACTTCCGACCTGGAACGGACATCCCTTCAGCTTCAGGCATCGATTCGCGAAAAGGCGAAAGCCATGTCGGACATTGCGATGATGAAGGAGCGGAATCGGATTTCCGAGGATATTCACGACCATGTGGGGCATACGCTGACCGCGTCGATCGTTCAGCTTGAAGCGGCTATGATGCTGCTGGAGCGGGGAGACGAACGCGGCCTCGAGAACGCTCGCCAGTCTCAGGCGCTTGTACGCAAAGGCTTGGACGAAATTCGGGAAGCGGTCCATCGAATGAAGGAGGACAACGCGTTCGAGTTGACTTTGCAGACTATCCTTGCCGAGCTGATCGAAAACACGTCCGAGACGATGGACGTCCTAATCGACTATGCGATAGGGGATCTGCCCCCCATGACAGCGGCGCATCAGCGTACGATATTGCAAGCGTTGAAGGAAGGATTGACGAACGGGATTAAACACGGCAAGAGCAAGCATTTCCGATTTCATCTGGAGCAGAAGGATCATCTTGTTCGATTCCGCCTCCGCAACGACGGCATTCGGTATGAGCCCGGTGAATACGGCTTCGGGATGCAATCCATGAACGAAAGAGTGATGCTGCTCGGGGGAACGCTGACGCTTTCGCCGGACCATGATAGGGGCTGCGTGCTGCGGATCGACTTGCCGCTGCAGCCTTAGATAAACGGAGACCCGAGAGGGGCCACTTGCGATAAAGTGTCCTTCTCTCGGGTCTCCGTTTTGTTAAGCTTGCCGGATCAACTGCAATTGATCCAACAGCCGGTAGAGGATGACCGCCGCTTCTGCGCGAGACAGCTTTCCTTGCGGGGAAAGCGTGCTTGCGGTACGGCCTTTCAGCCAGCCTTGTTCTACGGCGAACCGCATGGCCGGCAACGCCCAAATGGATATGCTCCGGGCATCCCGGTAAGGAGCCAGCCAAGCGGAAGATTCGTCCGAATCCATCGTTGCCGGGATAACCCCGGTTCTAGCAATCATGGAGACAAGCTCTTCGCGCGTAATCTCGTCGTGAGGGCGGAAGCGGCCATTCGCTCCCTGGATAATGCCAATCGCGCTTGCCGCAGCAACATCCGCAGCATACCACGCGCTGCCCCGAACGTCTTTAAAATTCGCTCCGGTACCGGGCTGGTCAGGCAAATTGCCGGATTGCCGCATCAGGGACAAGAGGAGCTTAACCGCTTCCGCGCGCGTCAGCAAGCGATTCGGCTCGAACTTGCCCGCGGATACGCCGGACACAATGTTCCGACTCGCCAGCACCTCCACCTCTTGCCGGCTCCAATGGCTTTGAATATCCGCAAACGTAACCTCATGATAGAACGCCGCATAGACGCCCCATTCGGAAATGTCCGTCCGGACAGAGGAACCGTCCGTTCCGACGACGCCTCCAACGTAGATCCAAGCTTGCGGCTTCGCCGGATCCTGCCGGTAAATACCTAGCTTGCGAATATCTTTGCCAACGATCAGGCTCTTGTCGGCTTGAAGTTCGACGGACATTCGCTTGAGCGATTGCGTATCTGCCACGAGAGAGATCGCAGGGCTGACCTGCAGCATGCCTGCCGGCTGCTCGTTCGAGCGGATCGGAAGCTGTCGAATCGCGAGCTTGACCGTCTCTTTGAAGGCTCCGGCGGGCTGCTTAAGCCGCAAAGCGCCGTCGAACAGCGTCCATTCGCCCGCGTCGCCGGTAAGTTCGATCTCCGTCTGCAGCGGGTCGCCGGTTTCGTTACCACCGCCAGTGCCTCCGCCACCACCACCACCGCCAGCGCCCCCGCTTCCAGGATTGTCGGCTTTGTCGGTAAGGGCTAGGCCGGTCGAGCCGTTCAGCCGGTTGTCAAACGAGCGAATGAGAATGTCATACGATTTGCTCTTGTCCAGCTGCAGCAACCGGACTTGCTGCAAGCCCTTCGCCACGACTTGCGGAACGCTGTAAGCCGTTGTTCCCTTGACCCTGTACGATACTTCTACATGGTGCAAATCCGGATCGTTCGGGTCCGTCCATGCGACGAAAAGCTGCTCGTCTTTCCAGACTGCCGACGCTGCGGTCGCCTCGCCGGGAGACGTCGTGTCCTGCAGCAATGTCGGCGCATTCTTCGTCTTCACAGTGATAGCGGTACCCGCGGATACGCCGCCATCGGCATCCAACGTTGCCAACCTCAAATCATACGTCGTTCCGGCGCACAAATCTTGCATCGAGGCGTTGTTTCGGGCTAGGCCCAAATCGTTTACGACCGGTTCGCAAGCCGATGTGCCTTGCGGCGTCGCGGTCAATCTATAGCCGCTTGCGTCGGCATTGTCCAGCTTCGTCCATTCAACGAACAATTCGGTTTGCCCTGCGATAGCCGTAAGATCTGCCGCCGCTTCAAGAATTCGCGCGTCCGCAGGCAGTACGCTCACATTGAACGAGCGCTCCGACGTCATGCCGACATACGCGTAGCTTTGTACATGCGCGAGTACGCGCAAGCGATATTGATCTCCGGCTTTAAGCGGCGCTTCAGGTACAAACTTAAAGCTTCGCGCAAGCGTCTGTCCGGATTCGTCCGCTTCGCTATCGACGGCTTCGACCCGGCCGGATACTTGGTATCCGCTTGCGTTCTCAAGAATAATACCTCCGGCGGTCACCGTGTCGGCAACCATATATTTGCTGAACGACACCCGAATCGACTTGCCGGCGACCGCTTGACCGGCGATCGGTTCAGGGGGCTGCAGCGATACCATCGCGACATTCACGTCGAAGTGAGGCGGCAATACGGTCAAATCGGCGCTTTGCGCAGGCAGATATCCATCTTTCGAATAGAGAACGCGCCACTTGCCCTCCGGCACATCCCATCCGTATCGGCCTTCGGAATCCGTGTAGAGCGGATTTTGCTGGCCGTACCAGTCCGCATCCCACTCGCCCCAATCTCCCGGATGCCGGGGATCCTCTTGCAGCAAAACAGCCTTTACGCCTTCCAGCCGATTGCCGGGTACGGCTTCGTAGGCATATCCGCTAGGGTCCCAAATCCATACGGGGTCGGCCACCTTTTTATCTTCCTTAAAGTCCTTCGTGTTGCATCGGCTGATCGCTCCCGCTTCCGCCATTTGATCGCGCCATTTTTTGTTTTCCTCGAATTCCTTTTTCAGGTCATTCAGCCGATCGCCCCAGGAGCTCAAAATAGCGTCATTCGCGGCGGTCAGAAGTCCCGATATGGAAGCCGTCGCCCAAGGAGGGAGCTTGCTTAGCCCCACGCCCGCCACCAAACCGGCCCCGGTGATGATGTTTTTCATGACGAGCCCGCCCGCGGCTTGATCATATAGGATATTCGACACATTCACGAAGTAGCGGACGCTCGTCGCATCGCATTCGTTGTTGATGACGTAATCCTGGAACTGCAGGATTTGATCGGCGTAATCCATAA
Source organism: Cohnella cholangitidis (assembly GCF_014107495.1). Lineage (GTDB taxonomy): Bacteria > Bacillota > Bacilli > Paenibacillales > Paenibacillaceae > Cohnella > Cohnella cholangitidis. The sequence continues at coordinate 3,152,860 of NZ_CP041969.1, read as the reverse complement.
AATCGATCGTGTCGCTCACGTAGCCTTTTAAGCTATTGGCGATACCGTACGCCGTATTGAACTTCTCCGCTTTCGGATTGAGGAGAGAGAGCGTGATGCCCAGGTAGTCCGTCGACAAAGTCGGTTCTGGACCGAATTGAAGAGATTGCACGCCGGGCACGATAGCCGCCAGCTCTTTCATCTGCGCAGCGGAGAACATGCTTCTTGAAATGCTGCCTTTGATGACCAGAGCGCCGGTTTCGTAATCCCAGGTCGGTACGAATCCGCGGTAAGGCACGGGTTCTCCCGTCAGCTTCTCCGCCTTTACGCTCATCCGGAACAGGGCTTCCGTATGGTCTTTGTCCGGGAAGTTGACCTTGTACGTCGGGGAGTAGGCCGCCTCGGGATCAGGTCCCGACTCGCTTGAATCGAAAACGGTGACATCCACCTTGCCCCAATCGGCTTCCTGAGCGGCTTGCTCCGCAAGCCAGTCGTCTTCGGTCGGCTCTTTCGTTCTTGGTTTCGCCGTTTCGGGCAGCAAGTCGTAGTTTACATATATCCCTGTTCCCATGTTGCGACTGGCCGGGACGATCGCGCTGAATTTGCCGGAATCGCCTTCGTACAAAGGAACCGTTTGATCGCCGATCGTCACCGTCGGGTTGATCATCCGTTCGGGATTGGAGATGCTCGCCGTCACAAAAATGGACGTGTTCGGCGCGATAGTAAAAGGAAACCGCTCAACTCCCCTATTAGGATGAAAAACGGTTTTACGGCCGGTTTGCTGCCCTATCGTCATTTCCGTTATCGATGGCGCTGTCGGATCAACCTTAACAAGCGCGATATTGGATTCTACAAATCCGGAATCCGTTTCTACCTTCGCGATCAAGCGATTGTTGGATGGCTTCTTCCAGACGAAGCTGTCTGGCTTATCCGGCAATGCGATTTCAGCGTGCCATAAGCCGCCGGCAGTCGATTCCGCGCTGCCGACGAGCGCATCGTCGGAATAGATGAACACTTGCTTGCCTGCTGGCGCGCGTCCGCTGACCGTGAAGGATTGTTGCGCAATCGTCTCAGGCGCTTCTAAGGTCAGTATTGAAGTGCGAATGAAAGCCGCGCCGAGCGTTTCCACGGCGACCGCGCTGTTGGAAGTCTTCTTAAAGCGGATGTCCATCTGCTGAAGCATCTCGCTAGGCGGATTATTGTCGATTCGAACGCGATACGATATCGATCCGCTTGCTAACGGATTCAAGTGCCCTACCGTAACGGCGTATTTGCCGCTCCCCTCATCCGCAGCCGCAACGGGGATATTGTTCAGCATCACGCTGTCAGGCAATAAGGTTGCGCCCGTCGGTACGTTCAAAATCAACTTCGCTTCGAACAGCATGTCTGCTTGGCTGCTGTTGTGATAGCTTGCCCGTAAGGTCACTGTCTCCCCGGACGAAGCACGCAGCTCGCTTTGATTGAAGCCGTTGCCGGACTTTCCTGCGAATAGGGTCGGTTGGCTGGCCAGGTGAATCGGGGGAAGGGTAAGAAGTTCCCCTTGATGGACTTCGCCTTCCCACGTGTAGGATTGGGAGTTATTCCGAAATTGGATTTGATATATCCCGGGTTTCGGGAGCGAAAGCGCAAAAGCTCCGTTAGGTTCAATATTTCGATAGCCGAGATAGGTCCAATTGTCCGCGTTGCTTGAGCGGTATTGGTAATAGACCGATCTTTCAAAATCAGAACCCGAGACGGTTCCCGTAATTCTTGCAGTCTCTTTAAGCGTCAGAGTCGCCGTAGCTTCCCGATTGCTGTTTAATTGCACGGTTTCACAGGCGGAGCCCAGCTCGACTGCCGTTGACTTTATACAAACCTCGAATTGATCCCCGGGCGTCCCGTAAAATTGAAATCGATCGTAATAGACAGGAGAGATCCGATAGACTTGAGCGACATTCAAAGCACGAAACATGAGCTGGTAATCTTGGGCGTTCACCTTGTCGGCAAGGGAGATCGGGATTGAGCTTCCATCGACATGAAGAATTTTGGCTTCGACCTTGATCGTTCCCAGACCATGGTTATCCAATGGAATATCACGCGTCAACGTTTCCGCCGTCCTCAGCGTAAGCGTTTCAATCTGCTTGCTCGCGTACAACGGCGCTTCCTTCCGTTCGGCGGCGATACGGACAATGCCTGCCGGCGCTCGCAAACGATAACGGCCTTGCGCGTCGGATACCGTCTGGTCGACGAGAGTACCGGTTTCTCCTAATAGCTTTACCGTTACGCCAGGCACCGGTTTACCCTTGAACATCGTGATGCCCGCGAGCGTACCAAAGTCCAAATTGGCAAGCTGGATGACCGGCTGCTGATTGCCCGCTTGAAGCTTGTGGATTTCCGGTGCAGGAGACTGATAGGGGGACGGAGCCGCGACCCGGATTTCAACTTCATCCCCGGCAAAGAACACGTTCGGGACCGTCAATATTCCGTTTCCGACCGTTTTGCCGCGATACAGCAATTCGCCTTCGGGCCGGCGTATTTCCACCTGGGCGTTCTGAACCGCCATGCCTCGTTCCCCGATCACATGAACAGCGAGCTGCGCGGCGGGGATTACGGATAGAGCGACGGCATTCGATTCGCCGGGCTTCACCTCGACGCCCGGCTCCTCGAGCAGCAGTCGTCCGGATGCGTCGACAAGGGAGAGCGTATAATCCGAAGCCGGCTTCAAGGCCGTCTCCGCTTCCAGCGAAGCGGGGAACTTAGCGCTGCCGCCCGCCTTCGCGGAATTGCTCCAGAGGTTCATCTTCACGTCGGCTAACGCGGAGGCGTCCGCCGTGGACAGCTTCACCTGCAGCAATCCGGCGACTTCAAGCGGACTATTCAGAGCCTCCTTGCTTTCGTCGGGCTTTCCGATCGGCGCGACTTTCACCGAGACGATCCGCTTCGTTCCGGCAGGCAACGTCCAGTCCGCGCGATATACGCGCGCTTCTTCCGCAGATGCGGCCAAGTTCGCGCTGACGGTATGACTGTTTCCTTGATCCGCGCTTTCGTACACAATATCCGCTTTTAACGACAGGTTCGGCTGCGCGAGCGCTCGAATGACGATTTTACCGCCCATCGGAACGGACCCGTTGACGTGAGACGGAAGCTCGACATCCGCCTTCGTCACCATGTCCTGAGAGGGCCCGGTATCCTCGCAATTTTCCAGGCAGAAGTAATAAAGCTGCACGCCCTCTTCAAGGCTCGTGTCCCCGCCGGACGCTTCGTTCCAATCGTTCCAGTAGGCATAAACTCCTTTGCTGCCGTCTCCGCTTAAGTAAGCGACGCTGGAATACGCCATTTTCCCCAAATAACGGTACTCATTGGCTGTTGACTGCGTATCAAACCGCAAGTAACCTTTCGTATCGTAAGGCGCGTATTTTTCATACGGATTGTAGTCGAAATAATTAAGCGTCACATATCGTCCATTGCTGGTGAGCTTTGGAATGAGCAAATCGATTTTGGAGCTTCCGTTCGTATGCCATACCTCGACAGGTTGGCCGGAACTGCGGTCAATGACGCCGATTCTAAGCCCGCGCGCATTTACATAGTTGCGATAAGCGATCAACTTCCCGTCCTCGGATAGGCTCGGCCATGTCGCATCCAGCTCTTTCCTCTCTCCGTCCTCGACGTACCCAACCGGTACATGCTGTAAAAGGCCGGTCGTTGTATCGTATAGGTAGAGCTTATTTTGACCGTCGTATTCGACTTCTTCCGGAAGCAAGTCCGACTTCGTAACGAATGCCGCATAACGGCCGTCTGCGCTAATCGCGGCGTTCTTGCTTTCCGTGCTGCCTTCTTGTCCGTCCGGCGCGACGCTAATTCGTTGCACCCGCTCCTCCATCGGCTTGGAGAAGTCGATAAGAAAGACATCTATGGTTCCGTTCTGATCCCCTTGATTCGGAACATAAGTTGACGAGATTGAATCAAAGACGAGCTTCGTTCCGTCGCGGCTTATCGCGATCTGATCGAAGCGCTTGCCCTGAATGGCAACCGATTCGATTAGACCTGTTTCGCTGTCGTATCGGCACAGCTCGTATTGGTTCCCGTTCATTCGAGAATAGGCCGCATATCGCCCGTTGCCGCTGACGGCGAGCTTGTCGCCCCGTTTGTCGTAATCAACGTCGGCTGCATTATCGATGCGCTTCAAGCTGCCGTCCGATACCCGGTACATATAGAGTCCGAGTTGGTTGGAAGCGGCGGCATCGGGCAAGTTCGCGGCGTCCGTAAGGAATACGACCGTCAGGCCATCCTCGCTGATTTGCAAGGCCGAGACCCCGCTGTCGGCTAATCCGACGATCCGCTTTTGATAGAGATGATCGGTCGCCGCCTTGATCGAATAAACATCGGTTTGTTTGCCGTCCGCATCGTAAGCGATCACTCTGTAATCCACGAAGGTCGTCTCCGGCAAGCCGGTATGCAGATAGTAGAAATCGTCTTTCGTCTCTTTAAGCGGTAACCACGCATCCCCGTTCTTCCACTCCAGCGTATAATGGTCGATGTTCGGGTCCGGCATCGTCTGGCCGGGATGATCGGGGTCTTGGACCGCGATCGCATCCCAGCGAATCGCGATCTCATTATATCCGGCCAGCACCCATCGCAGATTGATGTCCCTGTCGGTCAAAGCCGCGGCTTGAAAATCGGCGACTTTAATGGATTGATTCGATAGGTCTGCGTTCGGATCAACTGTTGAATCGTACAGTTCGGTAACCGTCGGTTGCGGATTCGGCGCCGCCGACAGCGAGCCTACGCCTCCATTCAGCAATAGCGCAAGCGCCAAACTGACGGCCGCCGCGCGATTTCGCATTTTTCTCCCTAATTTCAACTTCAATCCCTCCTTATCTCTCGATACCGACACGTATCCCAGTATCTAATTGATCTTCTCACGGGAAGTCGGAGGGATATCAGGTGCCTATTGCCCAATATGGGAATGACCAGGTCACGAAATGTGGTCATGGAGGTCATTTTAGCTTTTACGGTTCCCGTTGCGATCGGATTCCCGCTGTACGAGAATTCTTTTTCAATGCATCGTTTTGCTGTATATTTGTACCCAAGTGCTGATTGCCGCCCAGGAGGGTTGCCGTTCAACGATCAAGCTCCGCAGCAATGATTCAGCACATAGGACGCACAAGGGGATTCGAACGATGGATAAGAAAAATCAAGATTATGCAGAAGTTTGTCCTAGCGATCCGCAACGTTGGACTTCCTCGGACGTTTTTCATAGCGACTTGCTTGCGAATAAGGATCTTCTTTATACCCCCTGCGGGTTCCATTGCTCTCTACCCATTCCGGAAGCGCAAAACACGGAATATGGAGCGTATGTATTTAACTTAAATGCACTCTCCATTCGATTCCGAGTCGCAAAAATCACTCCAACAAAGATCGGTCAATTTGTGACTTTATGGGAGAGAATCGGGAATGGGCCGATCCAACCCTATGACATGTCCGATCCAGTCGATTTCTTCGTTATTAGCGCACGCAAAGGCAATGCCTTGGGTCAGTTTGTATTTCCCAAAGCCGTTCTATGCGATCGGGATATCGTATCCAATGAAGGTAAAGGCGGCAAAAGGGCAATCCGCGTTTACCCTCCTTGGGACAACCCTACGAGTCGACAGGCTCAAAAAACGCAGCAATGGCAGTTAGATTACTTCCTGGAAATCCCTGCGGATAAACCGGTCGACTATGTTCGCGCTCAAAAACTTTACACCCCGAATCATTGACCAAGCTAGCAATTAAACAGAGCCAACCTTAACGGTTGGCTCTGTTTATGCGTTTATTGATCAATATGTTTTTTTAAGTAGCTGTTAACCAGTTCCGTCCGATTCCTGACATTCAACTTCTGGAATACCCCTGTCAGATGCTTCTTGACCGTTATTTCCGTAATAAATAGTTCAGCCGCGATTTCTTGATTCGTATAGCCTTTCACTAGAAGCCCCACCACTTCATTCTCCCGATCGGTAAGCATGGGCAAACCATTATCCTGCTGCTTGGAATGATCTAACAGGCCGAAGGACGCTATCATTTTGTTCAAATAATCCTGTAGTTTGCCGCTTCTCGTATCGAGGACGTAATAGGGTGCAGGAGCGTTAATGTCATAATCGCAATGGGCAACGTTCCTCGCCTGCTCGCACCCCAAGCTAAGATGGAAGTCCCGTAAGAAGGGGAGATCCGGAGGAGCAGCCACAACATAATCGGAAGAAATCAGCAGGGAGATAAACGTTAGCCCGGCAGTAGTACGCATCGCCACGTCCTCAAAATCCGCCACGTCAATCGACTTTACAAAATAACCCGCAATTTGTTCTTTCGGTACCCGGAGTTCCTTCAGCTTATACTCCCGCAGGCTTTGGAAATAAGCGGACGACAACGGATGGGTTTGCAAGTAACCGAGCGTTCCCGCGTGAATCGGAATAATGGCCGTCAGACCGCATATTGCCCCTTGCTGGTCCCTCATTAACTTAACAATGCCGGGATCGAGTTCGTAAAGCTCTTGAAGATGAATATGCTTAATCGGGTATAGACCTTCTTCTTTAGAAATCGTATATTCAAACCTCTCGCCCGTGTCCGGATGCTGGAGAGGAAGGCAAATTTCCCTCGGATTAGCGCGGCGAAGGCTCAAATACTGCTCTGCCTCCGCCCAATTGGACGGACTCAACGTCTCCATATGATACGGAGTTAATTTCTGATAACAGAAATTACGGACGATATGATCGCCGATATAATAGTACCATTCGACACCTTCCCAAGCGATCGCCTTTCTCTTGGACTGGTTGGTCATCATGCTGTAGTAATACATGATACAGCGTTTCCATAACCAATCGTGATGTTCAGGCTGGCGCAAACGCAGCTCTAACCCGATGGCCTCCCGCATCAAATCATGAAGGATCCAACCCCGGTCCACTCTCCGAATGAAAGAAAGCCCGACCAGCGATTGGAATAAATCCGTCTTTACCTGCCGATCCAATACATAGGAGAGCAACTCCTGGTTAAAGTGCCGAAGGACGGCTACGGTCTCTACGAGCTCCCTAAGATTGTCGTCCGGAACTTCTTTTAACCAAATGCTCACGATATGTTCGAATACTTCGGTTCCATCCACCGATTCCAAACCCTGAATGTTCTGAACCATCGTGGTCGAGACGATCAAGGACAACGTGAGCGGATGTCCTCTAGTCTTCATCCAAATCTGTTTGATCATCGGCTCGTGAGTAATGCCCGAGCGCTCCAGATATTGCTTAACGGATAGATAATCCAGATCCCCGACGGGCATCCGGTTTATCCAATGGCGCCATGCCGGAGAACTAAGCCATATGCCCTGCAAAGGGAATCTTCCCGAAACGATAATCAGGATTTCGGGATCCAATTGCGGGAGAAATGCCTCTCTTAGCCAATGCTCCATATCCCCCATGTCCTCGAATGTGTCCAATGCGAGAACAAGCTTCTGTTTCGTTGCCCTTTCCCTGAGGATACCATGGCATAACTCTAATAGCGCCTGCGGCTCTGCGATCTGCTTCAGCTTCTCCATCGGATAGCCGAGCATACGCAACAATTGCGTGCAGAAGTCCTGCGGTGTATGGGAGAACCCGCGGCTGTCCATCAATAGAAGGATGGCATTTGCATTCACCGCCAGCCTGCGGAACTCGTCGATTAAATAGCTTTTTCCTACGCCGCCGGTACCATAGAGATTCAAGATCCGTCTCTGTTGCCCGCCGCCTGTCAGTTGCTGCATGAAATACTGAATTTCGAGGTCCCGACCCACCAAATAATGCCGTTCCAGCTGGTCAATCCGGACAGCAATACGTTCCTCATGACTTCCCATCTTCGCCTTGCCATCATACATCGTATATACCTGCCTTCTTCCGAAAAGGTTCAGTTCAACGGCCCTTTTTTAGGTAAATTATAGCTGAATTATATAATTTGTTCTGTTGTGGAAGCCAGTACTACTTTTCGCGGAAGGGCAAAAGTGTTCTAAAATGGGGCTGCTGACGGAACCGAAAAACTTCTGCTTTATCTTTCGTATATAAAAAACAATAAACCGTCAGGAAACTCTCCTTGACGGTTCTTTGGGTATGAAAGAAATCCGAAACTGCCTCAGAAGCGCGCTTCTCTAGCGTTGTTGTCCGTCTCATCGACAATTAGCAAACGTTATATTCAGATGTTCCTACGTTCTCCCCTGTTCTCTGGTCGAAAAACTCCGTTCCGAACTCGCAATTTTGGAGCCTCTTCCATTTGACTTGGTATTGTCCGTTACTAAGTAGCTTTATTTCAACAATACTTATTTCACCAAAGCTGCTGTCTTTTTCGAGTTTACTTTTTGCAATGTTTTCAATTTGCTTGGTACTTAGAATCGTTGAATCGGTTTTACCATTATTTATTTGACAACCGGTAACGAAGAGTAGGCATATGCCAAAAATTAATGTTCCGAAGATAAACTTGTTTCCCATGTTTAATCCCTCAGAATGACTTCTAGAACAAGAAGCAATGCGGCGGTAATGAATACTTTCTTATAAACCATTTTGATCTCCTCCATTCGTCGATTGACGGGATAAGGAGATCGTAATGTCTTCCGCAGCGGTAGAGTCAAGGCACTATTTCATCACCGGCACCTGCAACTCCACCAGAACATTGTTCATGTCATGGCAATCATTCTCCCGACCGAACAGATGAAGCTCCCTGACAGGTCCCGACTGCGAGTATCCGTTCATGCCGATCCACGAGAAGAGCTCCAGCAAGGCATCGCCTAACCCCATGAAAGGGCCTTTGTAGATCAGACTGGCGACCACGGGCTCCGCGGGTACGCCGAAGAGCGCAACGTTGCCCTGCGGAATCGGCTCGGCTGCGACTTCAAGGCAATAAGCAACCTCGATATCGAAATTTTCTTCGATGAATTCGGTCATATGATAGAACACATACTCCTCCCGCAAGACAAGCTTCGTCCCGGACAAACATTCGCTAAGCTCGTCGAACATACGGCAACGATAGTCGGGCATGTCCTGAGGCTTAGGCACGATCGCGCGCAGCGTAGCGAAGTACAGCTCGGGGACTTGCTTCAATACGATCTCGTATTTCGGTTCCTCGCCAAGCTTCTCGAGCCGGCTCAATCGCGACTCGATGCTCTGTATGCGATAAGCGGCTTCGCTGATTTGCGCGGTTAGCTCTTCCTTTTTGCGCAGCATCATTCGTTTCATGTCCTCAATGGACATGGCCTTATCGATCATCGAAGCTATCTGCTCGAGTGAGAATCCGGCGTCCTTAAGCACTAATATTTGATTAAGCCGGATGAGCTGGTCAAAGGTGTAGTATCGATAATTCGTGCTCCATTCGATGCGAGCCGGCTTCAATAACCCAAGCTCGTCATAATGACGCAGCGTCCGGATCGTCACTTGCGCGATTTTCGAGAATAGGCCGATCTTAATGTAGTTCGACATCGTTGCCCTCCCGCGGCTAGATTGACCACAATTATCCATTTAGATTTAGCTTACCATACTTCTATACCAGTCCAGCGTTCGTCTTACGGCCTCTTGATGGGGAGTTGTCGCAAGTTCGCCGAACGCTTCGACGAACTTGCCGTGATCCACGATGAATGGCTGCTCGAACTCGTACATGATCTCTTTGATCTCTTTCATCATCGGAATGAACAACGACAACATCGACACCATTCCGCGCGTAGAAGCCCGTACTTTAGACTTCAATCCCAATTCATCGAAAATAATCTGCAGCAGTTGACCGGTCGTGATCGTTTCCGCGCTCGGAATATGCCAACTTTCTCCTAATGAACGCTCTTCGTTCCCCAGGATCGCCAATCCTCTTGCAAAGTCGTCTATATACGTATAAGTGTGCGGCATATTGAAATTGCCGAACACATCTATCGGCTTCCCGCTAAGCGCGCGTCCGAACACTCTCTCGCCCATGAAAGATTGCGTAACTCCGGGACCATAAAAGTCGGAAGCTCTCCCGATCGCAACGCGCGCTCTTCCGGCGTTATGTGCATCTAACAATTTCTGCGCCATCCATGCCCGCGTTGTTCCCTTATGCCCCTCCGCCCGATAGGGAAGACTTTCCCTCAGAGGCGCATGTACGCGACCGTACATATACATATTGTCCGCGTAAACCAGCTTCGCATCGGCCGAGGCGGCCCCTTCCAGAATACCGTTCGTAATCGCGGGGAATTGCTTCGGCCAATTCAAGTATCCGGGCTGCGCGCAATGATAGACGACGGAGGCATTCTCGCAGATCACGATGGTTTCGGCAACATTGGATGCATCCCCCTTGATTACGCATACCTGTTCCTCACCCTGAATGCGCCCGCTTCGGTTCACCATCCGAATGTCTTTGACGCCCCTGCTTCTAAGCTCGCGCATGAGGGCCATGCCCAATGGTCCCGTACCGAAAATCACATGAGTATGGTTTTGCATCATGACTACTCCCTTCAAGATCGTTCTCAGTACCAAAGATACTGTCTGACATAACGGGAGAGTCAATCGCATGTTTCGTGCAGCTCTAACAATGTATAAAGCACCCTCGGAAGGGTGCTTGTCGATCAAAGACATGGCGATTGTTGACTTCGGAGCATGAAAAATACATCGCCACAGCATATAAGCCGAATGGCGATGTATTCACAATCTATAACATAGGTATTAATCCGCTTCTACAATCGCTTGCGTTTTGCCATACCTCACAATTAGTCGATCGACATTAACTTCAACTACTAGTACGTAGAAGCCATTACTTACTTGGATACTCGCTCCCGATGTGATCGACATCCAGTCAAAATCATCCGTTGCGATTTCATCCCCTACATATGGCGAATCAGGATCTGTATTCCTTATTTTATACATGAAGCTGTTTCCTGACCCTGCTGTTTCTGCAATAGTGATTCTTGTATGGTCACTGTTCGCATCATCGTCAGTCGCTGTAACTGTCAGTCCTGTTGCGGCTACTGCAACGGTTCTAAAGTTCCATGTCTCAACATCGTCAATACCTGTATAAGTATTGTTCGCCGCATCCTTGAACGCGCCTTCGGCGACAAAAACGTAATAGCGCGTTCTGTTTGCTAGATCTGACGCCGGGTTAATGGTCACGATTTTGTTGTTTACCGTCACCTGTGTAGTATCGTTCGCTGCGATCGTAGCGACGACCGTATCGTTATCTGTGTTGAAGATCACGATGTTCTTACCTGCTACAGCGGTGACGTTCTTGCTGAACGTCAAGACCAGGTTGGCATCAATCGCTACGTCTAATGCACTATCTGCTGGAGTAAAAGACAGAAGCGTCAGTGCAGTTGTGTCTGGCAGCTCTTTTACCGTGACGTTGAATATCTTCGTAACCGACACTTTAGCCTTCACTGTACCCTTGCTAATGGTGGCTGTCAGCTCTACATCATAATCGCCAGATCCGTTCACCGGACGTATGACTGTACCATCTACTGCAATTACCCCATTATTGGATGTCCAGCTAATAGTCGTGCCATTGCTGCCTGACGTCGGCAGTGTTAAGTTGGCGGTTATGTTATTCAATGCGCTGTTACCGTTAAGCAGATCCGCATCATCCAAATCCGTCTTCGCATCTTCCATTTGCTCCGTTATTGCAGCTTCCGCAGCTAGCAATGTGTTGTAGTTCCTCACCAGCGCTTGTTGCTCTTGAAGTAATGCCTCGTATCCTTCGCGTGCCCATACTGCATATTGAACAAATTCCGGCGTTTGATTGTCCAAACCAGTCAGAATATCGATAGTGTTCTCGACATACGCCGCTGCGACTCGAAAATTCACTATTTCTTCGGCAGCTTCAAGAATGCTAAGGTTTGTCACCAGCGCTTTTTGCGATGGAGTTAATGCAATGTATGCTAATTTTGCTGCTCCTACTTCTAAATTAAGGGTTTCCGATTCGACGTTCAAATTAGCGATCAAGGCGATGACAACCTGCGCTGCCGCTTTATCGATTACTACTTGCACGGCAGCTAAGCGAGCTAGTAAGTTGGTCTTGGCCTGACTGTCTGCCAACGCCGTTACCAACACTAACGCTGCATCTACATCCGCTTGTTCTTTGGTTGATTCTGCAGTCGCAACCGCTGCCGTTGCGTCAATTTCATCTTGCACCGCATCTAAGCGGTTTTGTAAGGCATCTTTGTCTTGTCCGTCTGCCAGCGCCGTTACCAATACCTGCGCTGCCTCTACATCTTCTTGCGCTAAGCTTTCTTCTGCAACCACAACTGCTGCCGTTGCTGCTTCCAGTGGAGTTGCCGTTGCGTCAAGTACTTCTTGAATCACCGTAAAGGTACGACCTGCCGTAAACTCAATAGATGTAATGGTTACAGTCGCAGTGTATGTGCCTGCTGTCAAGCCATCCATCGCCTTCACTGTAAACGTACCTGTTGCGTCATTTGCCAAGTCAGTCATATTCTCCGTCAAAACAAATGAATTGGCGTTTGTTCCGCTTAGAGTTGCTGTTACGTTAGTATTTGCCCCTGTCGCCGTTACCGTGACAGTCGCCGTCTTTTGAGTGCCTGGCTCATATCCTTCAATTAATGGAATGAATGTTTTCGCATCGCCCGTTACATTATGCGCTAAAGTTACTTCTTGCCATACGGCATATACCGTTATCGCTCTTGTTACGGCTGTTGTGGATGTAAAATCTGCCGTTGTTGCACTGCTTGCCGTTGCCCAGCCAATAAATGCATATCCCGCTCTTGTTGGATTTACCGGTAACGTTGTGCCGCTTGCTCCGCCTTGCGCTGTTGGATTGGTTCCTGCGGCTCCGTTCAGATCAAATGTTACTGTAAAAGCTGTTGGTGTTGTTGGTGCTGGTCCACCCCCGCTTCCACCGCCACCGCTTCCTCCACCTGCCGAAAGCGGCATTGCGCTTGCGCCAGCGCCTTCCATTTTCTCCGGTTGCTTCTCAAACGTTGTGCCCTTCGCGCCCGCATTGACCGTCGCACTCTTGATCTTGCCTTGGCCAAGCAGCTTGACAACAGCGTCAAGCACCAGCTTGATAATAGCCGCATCCTTGCCTACATTGATGCTTGTACCACCTGCAGCGCTACCCACATGCATGTGCTCAATTGAACCCTGAGGAATTTCAACTTTTATGCTTGCCGCATTCACGTCCACTTTATTGAATTTACCGTGTAGCTCGACATTAGCTCCCGGAGGCAAATGGCTTGCTAATTCAACCAGGGAAATTCCAGCCGTATCCAAAATTTCAATAATGGCATTTGATAGAACAGTTACTGTTTCAACGGAGCTCTTGCCTTCGACAACAATACGTACAGTTCCCGATTCTTTATCAGCAATAATAGTCGCCAAAATGGAATCAACAAAATGAACCGAATCTTCGCCGCCACCTTGAACGATCGCATCGCCCTTAACGTTGACTTTGTTGATCGTAACGTCGCCGTCGCCGACTGATTTATCAATGATCAAGTCGCCCATGATGGTCATGTTGCGAAGCGTCACATCCGCAGCCGCAATAGTAACATTTCCTTCCACAACTTCAGCGCCTGTTTCAGGGCCGTAAACCCTGCTTTATCAAAAGTTTTATTGTTCAGCTTATCAAGCGCGTTATGGATGACAACAACAGCCTCAGCCCGCGTCACTGATTTTGTCGGCATGAAAGTACCGTCCGGGTGACCTTTCATAACGCCAATCGCCGTCAAGGCGCCGACTGCCGGTTTGCTCCAGTTTCCAATTGAAGCGGCATCCTTAAATTTATCCGCAGCTTGGGGCGCTCCCGGCAATTTCAAAAGTGCCGCAGCGATAACCGCAACTTCTTGACGGCTCACATTCGCGTTTGGTTTAACCGTGCCGTCCTTATAACCTTTTATGTAACCGGATTTAACGGCTATGGCTACTTGCTTGTAGAACCAATCATCCGGCTTCACATCGCTAAAAGCGATATCGGTTTGAGCAGTCAGCCCCAATGCATTATTGATAAGCGTAAAAAACTCGGCTCTCGTTACATTTTGATTCGGATGAACCGAGCCGTCTGAATAACCCTTAAGCCATCCTTTCTGAACCCAGTTGTTCAAAATCTCTTCGGCCCACGAGCCTTTAATATCTGACGGACTGGAAGCAGCCGCCGCTGCTTGGCCGAATGCGGACAGCGTCAGACAAACAGCTAATATGGTTGCAAAAAACTTTTTTAACACCGTTTTCTTCATTCAGATCATCCCTCCATGATTCGATGCCTCATTATAGGAAAGATTTATCGAGTTTTTGCGGAGGAATTCGGGGGATATTGCGAAGATCTTACAAAAATTCATTTTCAATGTAATTGCGATAGTTAACCTAACTGCATATGGTTCAGCGCGCGATCTGTAACGACAAGTAAAAAAGAGTCGCATTGTATGCGACCCTCTGGTCTTACTCCCGGGGAGAACGGGGCTTGAGCGGCAATCTGGTTTACCCGTCCTTCGGCAAATCCGCCGACAATATGGCTTCATAATCAATTTGGATTATTGAACTCAGCCCGATTCCTTAATTCGCCTGATTCCCTGCACGATCCGCTCCTTGAGACTCTCCCGCAGAGAGTAAATGACAGGAGCCGAAGGGATGTCGAATTTCAGATGGGAGTGGGGAATTTCCGTGAGTATGGTGCCGATCGGGTTGCCTTGCTTGTCATGGATTACGTTCCAAAATATTCTCGATCTGTTGTCTTCCGCACCCCATTTTTCAAGGGAGTTTCGGAAAATCAGGCGCTTGGCGATAACGAAATCATTCTCTTCGAGCTTCTCCATAGCGCTGAAACCGGCATCTTCCAGCTGTTCGAATATGAACGGCATAAGCTGATCCAAATAAAGACCGTAGGCCGCATCTTCGATTTCAACAAAAGCAGCCGTCAATTGTTCATGCATGGATTCATACAGTGACCTCCACTCGGACTCGATATAACTGTTGGCTGCCTCGCTTATTTCTTCGATCACCATGTCTTGCCGGAAAATCGGGAATCCTTTCTTCACAAGCAAACGCCTCCTTCTCTTCTTTTCAGTTCCATTGTACAACTTGCAAGCCAATTCGAAGGTTAGGCAATAAAAGAGAGGAGTATCACCTATTTTTATAGAAAACCTTATAAGCATGTTTAATTTTGATCTATTGTAATGAGGAGAGAGATGACGAGTTGACGAGCCCCAAAAAAATGGCGGCGAAATTCATGATTAGCGCCAGTACGATAAGGAATTACGAAGCTAAAGGCCTGATTCCTCCAGCTGAACGATCATCAAATGGCTACCGTGTTTATACGGACCGGCACGCCGCCTATCTGTCGTGCATCCAAGCCATGGCCCCGGCATTCGGAATGGAAGTGACGGCCGAGGTGCTTCATTGTCTCCATCGGGACAAGCCGCAAGATGCAATGTGGATCATCAGGGAAAAAGAAGTCGCTTTGTACGAGGAAAAAAAGAAATTAGAGAGGTTAATCCAGGATATCCGGATATACGCTAACGAATATAAATCTCCGTATGCCGAGGAGCCGCTCACCATCAACGAAGTTTCCGAACTAACGCAGGTTCCCAAATCGGCGATCCGCTACTGGGAGCAAGCGGGATATGTAACGGCGGATCGGAACCCTGACAACGGATATCGTCGATACAATGGATCTCACTTGCTAAAAATCAGGTTGATTCAAGCGCTGCAAAGCTCCGTGTATTCAGAAGATACCGTGAATTTTAAGCAATCCATCGCCGCATCCGAACATGCGGATCTGCAGGGGATCGTGAATGTGGCTGAGAATATCAGGATTTATCTAGATAAGATCATCGAATCCCAGATGCGGGGGATATCCTATTTATACGAATTAATTCAGTCTACAAAAGCCGAGGATCATTCAACCGCGCCCGAATAGACCCAACGATTAGATCATGGAACTGTTTCTCCGATTTCTTGTTTGCAAGCTGTTTGCAGAACGGCCCAAAAAGGGCTGCAACAGGTCACTTGTTCATAACCTGTCGCAGCCCCCAAACCCGCATCCCGCGCGGCCTTACGCCCTTTCTTCCTCCCGTTGCCACCGGATTCTCGCTATAAGAAATCCAATCGCTCCAGCTTCATATCCCCCCACAAACCCCATGCTCGGAAGGTTCCGAACAAAAAAAGGGTTTCGGAACATCGCGGCGGGAATACCTCGGAGGATATCCCAACTCCCGTGTGCAACGACCTCCCTTGGCTACACTTGGGGGAACTTGGGAAGCAAGAAGCCCATGGAAAACGGGGCTGGCGAAACAGTATCGGTTGAGCCAAGCGAAGTATACCCTGTGGATGGGTCAAGCCGAACAGAACGTCAACAAACGGCCAAGTGAAACAAGGTAGCACCAAAAGGGTGGGTGGCAGAGGATTATCGTAACCTTATTGTTTTCATGCAGTTGGCGGTTGGTTATTAATAATAATTAATTCCAATTATCTCGCTGAATAAATCTGATCAAAAGGATTTGGAAAAATTATGTCGAATGGTTCATAATGCCATTCGTATTTTGGAGGAGTTTATCGTGTTTAAAGGACTGAAAATAAATAGTTGGCGACAATTTGAAAATGTTGAATTATCCTTTCACCCCCGTCTCACAATCCTAACCGGAGCAAATGGCGCCGGAAAAACAACGATATTGAATTTATTAAATAATCACTTTGGTTGGAACTCTATCTTTTTAAGTACACCTAAAAAAGACAAGCAAGGGCTCCTTAAGTTTGTATCAGGAATTTTTAAGTTATTTGAAAGTAACACCTCTAAGTATGGAAATAACATTGTAATCGGGAATCTACATTATTCAAATAATGTATCCGCTGATCTAACTGTTCCAGATGAAGTTGGAACTAGCTATAACATTAGTGTAATGAATCAGCAATCTATAAATGGATTATATATACCGTCTCATAGACCTATTTACTCTTACAGACAAGTCTCAAATATTCCAACGCAACCACGAACTAGAGATGATATATATAACAGTCATCGAAGTATCCTATACAATTCATATTTCTCAACATCACACGAAAAGACTAATTATATAATTAAAGAAAACCTTATTGCATTAGCGATGTTTGGCTATGGCAATCAAGTTGTAACGCCTAATCCTACTGCTCGCCAAACATTCGAGGATTTCCAGCAGATTCTAAGAGTTATACTACCACCGAAGTTAGGATTCCAGAATATCTCCATTGAGATGCCAGAAGTAAATCTAGTAACCAAATCAGGTGAGTTCTCGTTGGACGCAGTTTCTGGTGGGGTAGCCTCGCTAATTGACTTAGCTTGGCAAATTTTTATGTATCCTAATAACAATCAACCTTTTGTTGTTACCCTTGACGAACCAGAAAATCATTTGCACCCTGAAATGCAAAAAATGTTGTTGCCTAATTTGATCAAAGCGTTTCCCATGGCTCAATTTATAGTTGCAACCCATAACCCATTTATTATTAGTTCTTCACCAGATTCAAATGTTTACATACTGGATTACAACGAAAACAACCGAGTAATTAGTACGTATTTAGATCTTGTTAATAAAGCTGGAAGTTCAAATGATATTTTAAGAGAAGTTCTTGGTGTATCAGTTACATTGCCTTATTGGGTAGAGGATAAAATTAATTCTATCGTCGAAAGATATTCAAATAACGAATTAAATTCAGAAGCCATATCAAACTTACGCCAAGAAATGAAGGAAATCGGAATGGATAAATTGCTACCCGAAACTTTAGGGAGAATTGTAGATGGGAGGAAATAGCTTCTAATGATTATGCTTGCAAAACTAGATATTCCTGAGATACTTAGAATAAACGGTGATACTTGGACACAAGAATACTTGCAGTTTCATAGCTCGGGCAATAAGATTCCAGATACACTAAAATCAAAATATAGATTAAAAGAGATAAAAGAAAAGATCGTTAAGGAAACCCATGGAAAATGTGCATATTGCGAAAGTAAAGTTAATCATATATGTCCCGGAGATATCGAGCATATTTTGCCAAAAGGTGAGCGACCTGAATTGGTATTCACCTGGGACAACTTAACCTTAGCATGTGAAGAGTGTAATAGAAGTGGAAAAAAAACTTATTACAATCCATTGTCACCATTAGTAAACCCATACAAAGATGATCCAAGGAATCATTTTATGGCAGCTGGTCCAATGGTTTTTCAAAAAGCCGGTGATCGAAAAGGATTTACTAGTCAAAAGGTTTTAAAGCTTAATCGAACCTCCTTAATAGAAAGAAGGTCCGAGAGACTTAAAGCTATACAGTCTCTAATTGATACTTGGGCCAATGAAACGGACCCAAAACTAAAAGATCTGCTAACCAATGAGTTACTAACAGAAGCAGATGAGGACAAAGAGTATTCTTTTATGGTAAGAGAGTACTTGAGGGCCTCATGTGGTTTTTGAAGTAGTTTTTATATCTTGATAGCTCAACAAAAATCTGTGTTTCAACTATCCGTATCCAAATGACCCGGATTCTGATTGAACTCTTGCCCCGCACAAAAGCGATTTTATGTTGCGCCCAGATCTATCCTGACCTGACCGACCATCTGAGTTTGATTACGGGTTACTGCAACTGTTTTCAGTGAGTTTTTGCTTGCAAACTGTTGAACGAAAAGCCCAAAGAGGGCCGCAACAGTCCGCCTCACGGCAACCTGTCTCAGCCCTCAAACCCGCGTCCGACGCAGCCTCTCGGCTCTTACTCTTCCTCCGTCGCTACTGGATTGTCCGCGTAGGAAATCCAATCGCTCCAGCTGCCCGCATAAAGCTTCACGCGAGTAAATCCCGCTTCCTGCAACGCCAATACATTAGGCGTGGCAGTAACGCCCGAGCCGCAGTAGACGACGATCTCGTCGTCGGGCGATAGCCCGGCGAACCGCTCGCGCTGCTCGTCCGCGTCTTTCCAAGTGCCGTCGGCGCGGCGGCCGTCCGCCCAGAACAAATTCTTCGCGCCCGGGATATGTCCGGCCACGCGATCGATCGGCTCCGCCTCGCCGCGATAGCGCGGAGCTTCGCGCGAATCGATCAGCACGATGCCTTCGGTGCCGAGCGATTCACGGACTTCGTCCACTTCGATTAGCATATTGTGCTGCACGGTCGCGACGAAACTCGAAGGAATGATGATCTTCTGATCGGCCGTAACCGGGCATCCGGCCTTCTGCCAAGCCGAGAATCCGCCATCCATAACGAATACGTTCGTGTGGCCCAAATACCGCAAGAGCCACCACAGACGAGAAGCCATCGCTCCGCCTTGATCGTCGTAGGCGACGACCCGAGATTCGTTGCCAATGCCCGCTTTGCCGAACCGTGCGGCCAACTCCGCCGCGTCCGGCAGCGGATGGCGTCCTCCATGCTCGCCGACGGGCGCCGACAAGTCCTTCTCCAAATCCAAGTAGACGGCACCCGGGATATGCCCTTCCTCGTATGCCTTCCGCCCGGCGTCCGGCTGACCGAGCTGGAACCTGCAATCTACGATTACCAGATCGGATTCGAATAGACGTGCGAGCAACCATTTCACAGGAACGATATTTTTCATGAGATCAACGCCTTCCGTTTCATCGGGATATATTTTCATTATACTGAATTTCATCCTTACGCCGCCACCAAGCGAACAAAGCCCGGATCGAATCAACCGATCGTAAATGACTCGATGAATTATCGAGAATTCGTCGAGACGGTCAAGCCGTACTTTGGCACCCTAATATCCAGCTTCATCATCATGATAATGACCACATCGATAAACGACGTCACGAGTACGAACATGGCCAGCGTGTTGTGCCCGCCGTCGTACAAGGCGACCGAAGCCAGAGCAAAGACGGTGAATTTGAAGACCGTACGGAGCTGATACGGAATGTGGGGCATCGACGCTTTGGGAGCGAGGAATAACGACCACAGAACCCAAACGGCCAGCGGAATGCCTATGGCGGCGGAAGGTTCAGTTGGGAACCCCAATAGGCGAAAATGGCAAGCGAACCGAGTTCCAGAAGAAACATGTATACCAGCGCAATCATGGCAAGCGGAGAAATTTTCATTAGGAACAACCCCCAATAAGCTATTTATAATAGCATAATAACTAATGACATTAGTTTATGCAAGAAGATCGTTTCACATTTTGCTTTTAAGTACCATAAGAAGCCGTAAAGACCAGTAGAAACTAGAAAACCGGGAATCCTCTTAGCGAGGCTCCCGGTTTTCTTCGCACTTGGAATATCAACTTGCCGAGACCGACGCCCGCTCCAACGACTTAGCCGATAGCAGCGCCCATACGATAACCGCCAGCATGACTACCGCGAACGCGGCGAACAGCCAGCGCGTAGCGTCCGTCCCGTTCTCGTCCAGGAACCATCCCGTCAACCGCGGCATCAACGCTCCGCCGATTCCTCCGAACGCCATGAGCAAGCTCGTCGTCCGTTCCGTCATGCCGGGCACCGCCCGATTCAAGAAGACGAGCGCGACGGCGAACATCCCGGACATCGCCAGACCCGCCAAGAACGTCAGCACGAACGTCGCCCACGTGCTCTCAAGCCCGCCCATAACGACGAAGATTACCGCCGTGGATAGACAAGTCGCCAGCATGTATACTCCTCCGCCCCAACGATCCGCGGCATGTCCCGATACCATCCGCCCGAGCACCATTGCCCCCCAGAAGAGGCTTAACGACAACGAAGCCGTCGAATCCGATAAGCCGTTATTATGGACGAGCAACGAAGGCAGATAGTGAACGAAACTCATCTCGAACCCGACATAGACGGCGAAGAACATTGAGCCCGCTGCCAATACCGTTATGGCTAGCCTGCGATTCGGCAACTTCGTTAACCGCGTTTCCGTCGCCGTCTCGCTTTCCGGCTTGCGATCCAATATTTTAGGCCAGAATAGGAACCACAGCAACACCGCTATAGCCGCCATGATGCCGACAACCAAGAACGCATACACCCACAGCCCGGAAGCAATCAACGCCGCTCCGGCGAAAGGCATGAGCAGCGCGCCTACGCCGAAGAACACTTCGACCCGGCTCATCGCCACGTTGGCATTCCCTTGCGCCGCGCCTATGATGAATGACCCTACGACCGCTTCCGTCGTACCGAAGCCGAAGCCCGCGAACGGTCCGATCGCCAGCATGACTCCCCACTCGGGCTGAAAGGAATAGATGACTTCGACCACTGCCATGATGGCGAGGGCGGACAGGAGCAGCCTCTTTTTTCCGATTCGTCCCATCAACCAAGGCGCCAGCGTAATGCCGACCAATCCGCCTAGAAACTGGTTCATGACCAACTGCCCGCCGTCGCCGTATTGTATGCCGTAACCCGCGACCATCGGCTCCATGACGGTACCCACTACCAATTGCCCGATTCCGACGACCAAGTATGCTATACATCCCAAGAAGACTAACCGAGCCATAACTTGTAATTTCCCCTTTGCTGTTCCCAACATTCAACTCCCTTATCATACCACGTAAGATCGATTACGGCTTCATTCGTTCTAGCGAAATAACAAAAGCCGAGCCCCATGGGCCCGGCTTGCTTGCTACTCTATTGTTTAGCTAGGATGCCATCATATGGACTTGGAGGCGGAGGTGGCGGCGGCATGATCACGGATCGTCCGGTCAGGTCGTTATAGAAGTGGGCGAGCGCCGTGTAGTAGTAAGGGGCAATCCATAAAAACCCGATTGCGCACGTAAGCATCCCTACGATATACCACCCAATGAAAGATAACATTAGCACGAATAGCCTGCCTTTGTGACCGGCCATCAGCGCCTTGCTTCTGCGGATCGCTTCAAGAGCGCCGATCTGCGGATTATCCTTTAAGATGAAGTAGGCTTGCGAATAACGAAACCCTGCAATAATTCCCGGAATAATAAGCAGCAACGTCCAGAGAAAAACAAAAAGACCCATTAAGAGATAGAGGGCGAGCGTAGTGCCGAATCTTTCGAACCCGCTAAACAAATCGTTAATCGTCGGCGTGCCTCTACGCGAAAAAATCAAGTAATAGCTATAAAGCCCGAAAGTCAAAGTACCCGCGAGCAGCATCGGCACAATCCAACCAATAAACGGGATGTACGAAACGACTCCGGCTCCTGAAACGATTAAGTAATACACTAGAAAGTGAAGCACCGGGTATTTCCAATTGCCCGCGAGACTTTCTCTTGCCCTGGCGCGAATCTCGGCACTTGTCGGCAAAATCCGAATCCACCTTTACCTATAATTTATTTGCTTGATACATTGTAATTTTATATACGGCTTCCAAAATTATCAAACCATTTTTTGACACCGTTCAACATTTGTCCCCCATCCCTATTTCCGCCTTGTCCATTATAATAGAAGAACAAGAAATTTATGCACGGAACGGAGTGATCCTATTCAACATAAGCCTACCTTGCAATTAGTGCCCATGACCGAAGAAGACGGGCGAGCGATCTGCGATTGGCGCTATCCTGCGCCTTATGACCTGTTCCGATGGATGCCGTGGGAGACGATGGTCAAGGATGGCCGGGAATTCGGCGATCCTCGGATTCGCGAAGAGCAATATATGGCCGTGAGAAATACCGACAATGGGCAGTTGGTCGGCTACGTTCAGCTGTTTCCAATGGATCGTACGCTGCGGATCGGAATGGGCTTGCGGCCCGACTGCTGCGATCGGGGTTGGGGAACTACGCTTGCGAAGCTAGTCGTGCAAGAAGCGATACGCCGTCAACCCGGCGCGGAAATCGACCTTGAGGTGGAAAAATGGAACAAACGCGCCATTAGAGTGTATGAGAAAGCAGGGTTCATCGTTACCGACGAGTACGACCGCAAGGCCTCGCACGGAACCGTCAGCGTGTTCTGCATGGTGTGGCATAACCGGTGACCCCCCCACATACAACTATAGTGAACAACCAAGAATCAGGATGCATCCGTCAGGCAGTTTCACCAGAAAAGGGCGTCACAACCCCATTAAGGAGGCTGTTTCTGAATGAAGGCGCTTAACGTCATCAGTCTGATTCTCGTTATCCTAGGTGGCTTGAACTGGCTATCCGTCGGCTTATTCGAGTACGATGTGGTCAGCGAGCTGTTCGGAGGCGCGGATGAGGTAGGCTCTAGGATCGTCTATACCGTCGTCGGTATCGCCGCTCTCTATGCGCTCGCGCTATTTCCGAAAGTATCCAGAGACAGCTAATCATCCGCAGCAGAGTACGGGACTTTACCTGGCCGACCGGCCGGATGAAGTCCCGTTTTTTCCGTGCCGTTACCCCTTTACCTTTATAACCGATCGTAAGCTTTCGCGGAGTCGATATCGAGCGAGGTTAATCCGCCGGAATTCCACGTCGTCAGCCGAACCGTCACGCGCCTATAGTCGATTCCGATAAAAGGATGGTGATTCCGTTCCTCCGCTATCGCCGCGATTTGGTTGACGAAAGAGATAGCCTCCATGAAAGAAGGAAACAGGCGCTTGCGCGCGAGCCACTTGCCGTCATCCTCCACCTTCCAATCCGCTAGCCCCAGCAGGCCGGCTTCCAGTTCCTGCTCCGTTAACAGTGGATGTTTGCCCATTTTTCTTCTCCTCCTTCGATGACTCTTGTCTTCCGAGTGTACCATATCCCCGCCGTTAATTTTCCGATATCGTCTTGCCGTTTTGCCTCCTATGAGCCCGTCATGCGACATTTACTCAGATGAATTTATGAAAAAGCCCGATATCCTCTAAAGCTTTGGGGAGTTTCTGTCGATAAACCTATTATCGTGTCGGTTGTGAGGGTAATCTCCTGTCGCGTACATATCATTCTTCTATATGCCGGGGTGTACGATGAAAAATTCAACGATTATTGGTTTGGCTTTAGGTTTTGTAGCGCTTCTTGTAGGGATGGTCCTGAAAGGCGCTCCGCTTATCAGTTTGGTTAACAATCCGGCTGCTTACGTCATTATTCTCGTCGGAACTTGCGCGTCCGTGTTCATGGCTTTCCCCATGTCGGAGCTCGCCAAAGTACCTAAGCTATTTAAAATTCTATTCGCCGAGCCTAAGCTGCTCCCGCGCCAACAGCTCATCGGCATGTTCATGGAGTGGGCTACGATTACTCGTCGCGAGGGCTTGCTAGCTCTCGAAGCGCGCGTAGATGAAATCGAAGACACCTTCCTTAAGACGGGAATGCGGATGATCATCGACGGAAACGATCAAGACTTCGTGCGGGACGTTCTTCTCGAAGATATCTCCGCAACGGAAGAGCGCCATCGCGGCGGCGCGCAAATTTTCTCCCAAGCGGGGATGTACGCGCCGACTCTCGGGGTACTCGGGGCCGTTATCGGGCTCGTCGCGGCGCTCGGCAACCTGTCGGAGATGGAGAAGCTCGCTCATGCGGTTGCGGCGGCCTTTATCGCGACGTTGCTCGGTATCTTTACCGGTTACGTGCTCTGGCATCCGATCGCCAACAAATTAAAACGCCTCTCCAAGCGCGAGATCGATCTGAAGCTGATGATGGTCGAAGGCTTGCTCTCGATCCAATCGGGCGTATCTACCATCGCCATCCAACAGAAACTTCTAGTATTCCTTACTCCTACGGAGCGGTTGGCTTTCGCGGAGAAAGAGGAGGAGCAACGTGAGCAGAAAACGGCATGAACCGCATGAGGAGCACGCGGACGAATCCTGGCTCCTTCCCTATTCCGATCTCATGACGCTGCTGCTGGCCTTATTTATCGTTCTATACGCGGCCAGCGCGGTCAACACATCCAAGTTCGAAGAGATGAGCCGGGCTTTCAAGACGGCGTTCAGCTCCGGGCTTGGCATTATGGATAAGGGCGCCATTACGCAGGACTATGAAAATAAGAGAAATACAAATCAAGATCTCCCTCGGGCCAACGATGGAAAGAAAGACAAGTCCAGAGAAGAGCTGAAGCAGCAGGAACAGCAAAATCTCGAGCAACTCCAGAAGGAACTGAACAAATACATCGATAAGAACGGGTTATCCTCGCAGCTTGAGACTCAACTGAATCAGTCTCAGCTTCTCATCACTATCCGGGATAACGCGTTGTTCCCTTCCGGAAGCGCCAGCATTAAGACGGACTCGCAGAAGCTGGCTTCCGCGATCGGACAGATGCTGCAGCAGTATCCGGACTATGAAATCCTGGTCACCGGCCATACGGATAACCAACCGATCAATACGTCCGAGTTCCCGTCCAACTGGGAGCTGAGCTCCAAAAGGGCGATTAACTTCATGAAGATCCTGCTGGAGAACACGGCATTCGACCCTAGCCGCTTCAGCGCGATCGGATACGGCGAATTCCGCCCTCTGGAGAGCAATGCCTCGGATGCGGGAAGAGCCAAGAACCGCCGGGTAGAAGTATCCATTCTGCGTAACTACTTAGAGCCTGCCGATAGCAGCAATGAGATCACCCTCAATGCGATCGCGGGCGAAGGCAAGAAAGCAGAGTAACCCCTATCGCTTTACAAAATAAAGGAACGTCTAGAGAACTTGCTTCTCTCCGACGTTCCTTTTTTTCTTACCCTCTCAATTGCTTGCCCTCGTAAATATGTACACCCGGATCGCTTGAAAGATTAGCCGCGCGAATCATCGCAGCGGCGACTTGATCCGCCTGTATCGACCGATACTTGCGCAACGAGCCTAGCAGGAACGGATTCAATCCTTTCATGAGAACGCCCATGAACTTTTCTCCCCTTCCATACTCCGCTCGGTCTCCCAGAAGCAACGATGGACGGAACAGGTGGAGCTTAGGAATGCCTAGCGCACTTAAGTCCCGTTCAACCTCTCCTTTGACCCGGCTATAGAAAATCGAAGAAGCGGCGGAAGCGCCGATCGCGGATACCAATAAGCACTGCTTGGCGCGGGAAGCAGCGGCCTGCTTGCCAAGCGCTAACGGATAATCGTAATCCACGCGGCGGAACGCCTCTTGCGAGCCCGCTTTCCTAATGGTCGTGCCCAGAGCGCAGAACCAATCGTCCGCCTGTAAAGACGGAGCCACGGTGGGCAGCGAATCCAGCGATATCGCTACGGCATCCAGTTTGGGATGGCTAACCGGCAAAGCTTTCCTGGTTAACGCAATCACTCTCTCGTACCTCGAGTCCTCTAGCAAGCGGCGTAGCAAACATGATCCAATGAGTCCGGTAGAGCCGGCAACGATTGCGGTTTTAGATGGAGCAGCCATGCTTCATCCCATCCCTCTTTCTGTTCAATATATTGATGCTTCGTTCTCTATTGTATCAGCTGGCGCACGCTTTTCCCAACGATGAAGCAAGTCGGCAAGCTCCGCCCAAGTCACCTTCCGATCGGGATGGGGAGCTGGAACGGGCAACAACCGACGACTGTGGAGCCACTTCATACTTTCGTTGCTCAAGGAGGACCAGTCCACGTTCCCCGTCATCTTCTCCCTCTGGGTCATGCGTCTCGGATCGTCCTGCTCCTGCGGATGATCGTTCATCGCCGCACCGCTTCCTCTACACTCCAGCATATTACGCCATATGGCTACGATATCTTGTCCGTAACGATGATTGCCCGAGGCCGACCATTTGCCGTTCAAGTCTTCCCAGCAAGCCACCGTTCCTCGCCAGCCCGCTCGTTCGATCCGTTCGATCTGGCGCCTGGCGGCATCCGATTGTTGAGGAACAGGAAGTCCCATCGCAAACGAATAGAGAATCTGCATATGCGCTTCAATGGACTCCTCTTCCATCCACTGCGCTAGTAGTCGGGGCGACCAGGAGGGTCCCGAAATCTCTTCCGTCCACCCCCTTGTTTCATGCACCATCTGGCAGAAGGCGACGTCTCCCCTCACCCCGTACCGTTCGCCTGTGCGTAAGTACATATCGGCAAGCTCGGGTGCTTGCGGATTGCGCCGTCTTAAGTAAGCATTCATAAGCTCGGCGGAGCAGCATGCCCTTCCGAGTAGAGAAAGTTTGCCGGAGGGCTCCAGCTCCGGGTGCTTGCGAAACGCCGACCCGACCGTTTCCATTTAAACAGCCCCTTTTCCTTGCAGTGGTTACCAAGTCTGTCCCATCTCTTCTCTCTACTCTATTCAACTTTTCCTTCGGATTGACCTTATTTACCAACCTGATACAATTAAATGGAGTTGTACCCACGACAAAACAAAAAATGTGCATAACTCTGTGGACAACCAGGTAGTTATCCACAAATTCATGCACAGCATGTTAACAACGAATACACGTTCGCTGGTAAGGAGTAGCAATTATGACAATTCAACAAGACGAACGGTGGATGCAAGAAGCCATCCGTCAAGCACGTATAGCTGAATCATTAGGCGAAGTGCCTATCGGCGCAGTAATCGTTCGCGACGACCAGATCGTTGGAGCTGGATATAACCTGCGGGAAAGGGACCGCGATCCGACCGCACATGCCGAGATGATCGCTATCCGGCAAGCCAGCGAAGCTCTGCAAGCTTGGCGGTTGCTAGGCTGTACGTTATACGTAACGCTTGAGCCTTGTCCAATGTGCGCGGGCGCGATCCTGCAATCGCGTGTAGAACGCGTAGTCTATGGCGCTTCGGATCCGAAGGCGGGCTGCGTCGGTACTTTGATGGATCTGTTGCAGGATTCCCGCTTCAACCATGTGTCGCCATGGACGTCAGGAGTGCTTCACCAAGAATGCTCCGCCTTGCTTACCGATTTCTTCCGGAGATTGCGAAGCCGTTAAGACGGAAATGTCGCACAGGTTCGCCGTTTTCCGATTCTCGGCTTCCTCCTTGCGCAGACGTTGTAATTGAACGATAAGACGATCCGCTTCCTCACTAACCGCCACGATTTCGGGATCGGTCAGATTGCCCAGGTCGTTAGCCATTTCACACAGACGACGTTGTAGCAATTGGAGGCGTCTTATCAATTGTGAAGTCTCCAAGTGAGTCATCTGACCGCTCCTTCTTTTTCTTAAATTTCGTCATACAACGCTAGGAAAATCGAACTACTCACATTATAGGACAAAATTATCCAGTTTTATGTAGAACCGTGTCGATGGATAGCTTTCATTTTTAATTTTTTTTCCGACAAATCTAGGTCTTAAGAATCGGTTCTAAAGGCTTACTTTTGATCATTTCATCTTGGTTTGCAGGAGGGAATCCGAATCTTGAGTACAAGTATATTATTGGTCGAAGATGACGAATCGTTGCATCGGGGAATTCAATTTACGCTTCAACAAGAAGGCTTCCAAGTCTATAGCGCCCATGACCTGACTGGGGCGAAGGCTATTTTACGCGATAACGACGTCCACCTTATCCTGCTTGACGTACAGCTCCCCGACGGGAACGGATTCGACTTCTGCACGGAGATTCGCGAGCAACGGGATACCCCGATTATCTTCCTGACGGCTAGCGACCAAGAATTCGACATTGTCCGCGGGCTCGACCTCGGAGGCGACGATTATATTACGAAACCGTTTCGGCTGCGGGAGTTCTTATCGAGGGTTCATGCCGTGCTAAGACGGCGCGTCCCCGCCAATCCTACGGAACCTAGCAAGAATCTGCTTGTTGCCGGAGAACTGAGCCTCAACGTAGAAGAGATGCGTCTGGAGAAAAGAGGGCAAGAGATTCCGTTAAGCATCACTGAATTTAGGTTGCTCGCCTTGTTCATGACTCATCCGCGTTCGGTATTATCCAAGGATCAAATCATTCTTCAAGTATGGCCGGACGGAGCCGAAGTCCTCGATGATAACACCGTTGCGGTCAATATTCGCAGATTAAGGGAGAAGATCGAAGAAGAACCGCAAAATCCGCAATTCATAGTGACCGTACGAGGAGCCGGATATCGATGGAACGGGTAGAAGAGAATAAACGGGAGATCGCCAGGTTTTGGCGCAATCCATCCGTTCGCAGACTAACCGTCTATCTTGCTCTTCTCACGTTCGCGGTGGTCATTATTATCTCGCTCTACAGCTCTTACTCCGCCGATAAGCTTAAGAGGGAGTGGCTGGACAAGGAAGCCGCTATGCTCGGAAGTCTCGCCCAAGAACATCCCGAGTTGGCCGCGGAATGGCTGGAGCAACTATCCCGGAGTACTGCTCCCGAACCGGATGACATAGCGGAAGGCATGCGCGTCATGGAACGGCACGGCATGACCGTCGCCGCCCTTGAGTCGGACTGGCTGGATATTATCGGAGATTACCGCAACCGAACTTTAGGATTCCTCATCAGCTTCTCCGTTGCGCTTATCGCCCTGCTCGCCTGGCTAGCGCTTCGGGAACTCCGTCGACAGTTAAAGGAAATCCGCAATCTCGCGATCTCTATGGAGGACACAGTAAAGCACAATCGCCCCATGGCGTATCGCGTATACGACGAAGGAGAGTTGGGGCTGCTCGCTTCCAGCGCCCAAGAGATGACGACCCGTCTAAGGGAAACGATCGAACAACTCCACCGGGACAAAACGTTCCTCAAGGACACGGTTGCGGACATTTCTCATCAGCTCAAGACTCCACTCGCTTCCTTAATGATCTACATAGATTTATTGCAGACGGGACAAGTGGATTCCGATCATGCCGCCGAGTTCTTGCGAACGTGCAAACGCGAGCTCGATCGAATGGAGTGGCTAACCCTTACGTTGCTCAAGCTGGCCCGCTTGGAGGCGGATGCCCTGAAGCTGGAGCTTAAGGATTCTTCTCTTGCGAATACCGTCCAAAATGCCGTACGATCGGTTGCGACATTGGCGGCGAATAAACGGGTTACGATCGATGTGGAGCAATCCGGGAGCGAACCCGTAGTCCCCCACGATTCCCATTGGTTGGCGGAAGCTCTTGCGAACTTGCTGAAGAATGCCGTGGAACATAGCCCCGTCGGCAGTACGGTCGCGATCGGATGGGAGAATACGCCCGTATTCGTTCGCGTGCAAGTGAAGGATCAAGGCCGCGGGATCGAGCCTCGGCACTTGCCTCATATTTTCAAGAAATTTTATCGCAGCTCTTCCGAGGGCAGCGGCGTCGGACTGGGATTGCCTTTAGCCAAATCCATCGTCGAGAAGCACGGAGGCGTCTTATCGGCCGCCGCCAATCCGGATGGGGGTACGATATTCCGTCTATCGCTGCCTCACCATCCGTTTTCGGACCAACCGGGCGAGCTTACAGAACTGTAATCGTACGCCCCTCTCGCCTGTAAGGTTGCCGCGATATACTGGGTTCGTTGAGACAGAGAACGGCCGGAGCGCAAGGCCGCTCAAGATACCCACAATCGGAGGTAGTATGCCATATGAACGTCATAAGCGTTGACGGATTAAGCAAATCTTACGGAACGGGCACGAACCAGGTTAAGGCATTGAACGACGTTTCCTTTGAGATCCCGCAGGGACAATTCGTCGCGGTCGTCGGAGCCAGCGGTTCGGGGAAGAGCACCCTGCTTCATATGCTCGGCGGACTTGATAAACCTAGCGGAGGCTATGTCCACATCGACGGAGAAAATCTGTACGGCCTCAAGGAGAAGGAGCGCGCGGTTTTCCGGCGGCGGAAGATCGGCTTTATTTTTCAATCGTACAACCTTATTCCCGTCCTGAACGTGGAGGAGAATATTCAGCTCCCTCTGCTGCTTGATCACCGGCAGCCCGACAAAGCCTATATCAACAACCTGATTCACACGCTTGGGCTGCACGAACGACGCAAACATCTCCCCTCCGAACTATCCGGAGGACAACAGCAAAGGGTGGCGATCGGACGCGCCCTTGCTTACCGCCCCGCGATCGTGCTCGCAGACGAGCCGACCGGCAATCTGGATAGCGTGAACGGGCGGGAAGTCATCGATTTGCTTAAGCTGGCCGTCCAGCAATATCATCAGACGGTTGTCGTGATTACCCATGATATGAACGTGGCTGCGGAAGCCGATCGCGTCCTCAACCTGCAAGACGGCAAGCTCATCAGCGATACGAGCAGCCACGGGAGGGGCGTATGAGAAGCTACGTCGCATTAGCCGGACGGTATTTGAAGCATCAACGCCGGAAATCCATTCTGACCGTTATCGGCATTATTTTGTCCGTCGCGCTGATCAGTTCGCTCGGGACAATGGCGCAAGCGGTCAAGGACAACCTGATCCTGAACACCAAATATACCGACGGTTCCTTTTATTTCGGTTATAGCAAGCCGACTCCGGAGTTATACGATACGCTCAGGAACAACGTGCTTATCGATCAATTAGGCGTCTACAGGAAAGGAACAGCTACCCCTCTGAAGAGTTCTTCTACTGTAGAGGTCGGAAGCTTGGACAAGAACGGCTTCGAGCTGCTTCCCGTCCATCTCCATCAAGGGCGATTGCCCGCAGCGGCCGATGAAGCCGTCGTGGAAACCTGGATTCTGGAAAATCTTCCGGGCGCGCCTAAGCTTAACGGAACGACGGAGCTCAACGGACCGGACGGGAAGCCCCGCACCTATCGGATTGTCGGCTTGCTGAACAATGAGAAGAGCAGCCAACTCAGCGGACAATCCCGAGCCTATACGCTCGAGTCGGCTTCGAACATCGCTATCGATTCCAATGCATTATTGGTTCTCACGCTAAGGAACGGCGTAGACGTGACCGATCAGCTCGATGATTTCACTAAGCTTAACGATAGCTTGTTTACGAATACGGAGCTCTTGTCGCTTATGGGCGAAGCGCCCGACAACAATCTGAACCAGTCGTTGGCGATCATCTTCGGCACCTTGATCGGCCTAGTCGTGCTGTCTACCGTCGCCGTTATTTATAATGCCTTCCATATCGCCGTGCTGGAGAGGATCCGGCAGTTCGGGCTTCTGCGCACGTTGGGCGCGTCCCCCGGACAAATTCGCAATCTCGTCTTTCGCGAAGCGACGGTAATCGCCGCGGTTGGCGTACCGATAGGTTTGATCGTCGGTTGGTTCGGGCTTGCGTTGGTGCTATGGCTCATGACTCAAGGCGGCCTGAAAATTTTGACGATGGAACAATTCCATATTACGTTCCATTGGTGGATCATGGGCGGAAGCTTGATCGTCGGATTTTTAGCCGTATATTTAGCGGCCTGGCTGCCTGCCCGCAAAGCCTCAAGCGTCTCCCCGGTTGAAGCGGCGAAGGGAGCCGGCAGCATCGTGCGGGAATCGTACAGACGCGCCAAAATCCCGTCTCTGCTAAGTCTAATGGGAGTCGAAGGCCGAATGGCCTCCAACAATATCCGGCGGAACCGCACGAAATTCCGGATTACGACCTTCTCTATCATCATTAGTATCGTGTTGTTTATCGTTTTTCACTATTTTACCCAGCAAGCGCTGAATATGACGACTACGACGAACGAGGATGACCGGATTGCTTTCCAGTTCAATCGGATCCAGGGATCCGTTGTCCCGCAGACCGGCGATTTTCTGTCGGACGACGAACTTCGGGAGCTCGCGCAAGTCCCCGGAGTGGAAGGCGTATACGGAAAGTACCACGAGCTGATCGCGCAAACTTTGGTTAGCGACCGGGAGTTTAACCCCGATATTTCTAAGCGAACGGATATGAATTACGAGCTAACAGAATGGAAAGGGGAAACGAACAAAACCGTCTCGACTCGCATTGAGTTGTATGACGGCGCAAGACTGGAAGAAGCGAAGAGTTATTTGGAGTCGGGGACGATCGATCCCGCTAAGCTTGCAAACGGAGACGGCGTTCTTCTCATTCAGACGATCAAGCCCTATAACCGCAGCGGCAAAAAGGCGATCATGCCGCTCACCCGTTACAAGATCGGGGATAAGATGAAGCTGTGGCTCAATTCCAAACAAGGGTCGGAAGAGAAGATCGTCCGCGAGGTTACGGTGGCGGGGGTCTTGAATCAGTCGCCATTCGATTCGCCTTATCAAGGCAATATGTTGACGGTCATCGTCGGCAAACCGGCTTTCGCGAGCTTGCTCGAAGCCGCTCCCGGACAATATCCTCCATCCAAATATCAGGCATCGAGATTCGGAATCGAAATCGCGCTTAAGGACCGGGCCGATCCGGAGCCGGTTCGCATGAAGCTCCAGCAAATGAAGCGCGATATTCCCGATTCGAGTCTGGTCGATATTGCGGAGCAGCAAAGCATGACCCGCAATTTCAACGTTCAGATGCAAATCTTCGTCTACGGCTTCATACTCATTATCGGAGTGATCGGCAGCTTGAATATTATCAACACCGTTCAGACGAACCTGCTGCTAAGGCGCAAGGAAATCGGACTGCTGCAAGCGGTGGGCATGACGATGGGGCAAATCCGCAAGATGGCTTCCGCCGAAGGCATGTGGTTCGGGGTCATCGGCAGCTTCTGGGGCATCCTGCTCGGCGTCGGGTTATGCTATCTGCTCTTCAAACAGATGTCCAGCGTTCAAGGATTCCCGTTCGAATTCCCGTGGGGAGGCGCCTTAATCGCGAGCGGTGTCGCGTTGCTAGTCGGATTGCTGTCCGTTCAAGGTCCGCTTCGGAGAATGGAAAAGGCGAATTTGCTGGAGGAGTTACGCGAGGAAGCTTAGCTATACTTAAACAAATAGGGTGATCCCGGGAGCCTGCTGCGGCTTGGTCCGGGATCACCCTTTATTATGGTTACTGCTTGGATTTAGCCGGACCGCAAGAATCGCGAACGATAAGCTCGGTCGGCACGATCGTTTCCGGCGGCGCGAGCTCGGCGTCGTTAATGAGCTCGTCCAGCATCTCGATCGATTTCCTGCCGATCGTAATCCGATCCTGACGGACCGTCGTTAGGGCCGGTCTTACGTAACTCGCCAATTCGATGTCATCGAAGCCGACGACGGAAATATCCCCCGGCACCGATAACCCCGCTTCGGTTATCGCCTCCATTGCGCCAATCGCGCTCATATCCGAGCAACAGACGACCGCGGTCGGCGGATCGGACAGCGCAAGAAGCTCCTTCATCCCGCGGTATCCCGCTTCTCGCGTATAATCCCCTTCCGCGACATAATCGCCGCGATAAGGAAGACCCGCTTCCGCCAAGCCGGCACGATAGCCTTCCAGACGGAATCGATTCGCATAAGACTCCTTATTGCCGGATATAAAAGAAATACGACGATGCTGCAGTCCGACCAAATATTGCATGACGCGCTGCACCGCTTCTTCGTTATCCGAGCTGATGAACCCGGCGCGATTTTCCCTTACATCAAGATCTATGAATAACGTAGGAATGCCCGACTCCACTAACTCGTCGAAATTCATATCCTCATGCTGAAAGCCGAACACGACGACCCTTCGACGTTACGGCTCTGGCAGTGCCGGACGAAGCTATACTCTTTGTTCCACGATAACTGCGCCAGATAGATGAGATCGTACCCTTTGGACTTAAGCGCTTGCTCCATCCCGGTTAAGATTTGCGTGAAGAACGGATGCGCCAGCCCCGCCGTCAAGAAGATCCCGATCGTCATCGAGCGGCGTCCGACTAGCGAGCGAGCAGCGGAATTCGGACGAAACTGCATCTCCTTCACGAATTGCAGCACTTTTTCTTTGGTCTTCTCATTAACCGTCGTATAGCCGTTCAACACTTTGGATACGGTCGCAACCGATACCCCCGCCGCTTTGGCTACATCCCTAATATTAGTTGCCACGACATATCCACCCCGCTTGTCCTCGACAAAAACACACTTTGATGTTACCATAATGTTTCTCCGAGTTCTATTGTTTGCTCTAAGCTTTATGTTATAATGGTAACCATTGTGGCTCCGTAGCTCAGTGGATAGAGCGACGGTTTCCTAAACCGCAGGTCGGAGGTTCGAGTCCTCTCGGGGCCGCCAGTTTTATTAAAATGATAAAGAACCGCGCCGATGCGCGGTTCTTTTTATGCTTTTTGTCCATAAACGTATTGCCCGTCTACCATCGTCCACCTTACCGATCCGTTCCCTTGCAATTGCACCAAGTCGGCTTTCATCCCCTCGGCTATCGATCCTCTTATCGAATCGAGCCGTAGAAGCTTGGCCGGATTAACCGATGCCATTCGAGATGCATCCGCCATGGATACATCGTGCTTGTCGACCATCCGTCGGAAGGCTTCATCCAGGGTCAACAAGCTGCCCGCCAACGTGCCGTCATGAATTCTCGCTTCTCCGTTCAGGACCGTGACTTGGAATCCATCGAATCCGTATTCTCCGTCACCGATACAAGCCGCGCGCATCGCGTCGGTTATCAAGAGAAGCTTATCGGCTCCTTTGTTAGCCAATGCCAAATCCACGATTCCAGGATGGAGGTGAATGCCGTCTACGATTAAATCCGCAGTTAAGGCAGGATGCTGCAACGTATAGGCAATTAATCCGGGCTCCCGATGATGGAGCGGACGCATTGCGTTAAATAAATGCGTAACGTGCGATACTCCCCGTGCGGTCGCCGTCTCCATGTCCGCCCAAGTGGCGTCGCTATGGCCGGCGGATACGACGATTCCCCGATTCACGGCTTCCCGGATCAGCTCTTCCGCACCTTCCAATTCCGGAGCGAGAGTAATCATTCGAATAGCGCCTTCCGCTCGTTCGCACCATTGGATGAATTGAGCCTTATCCGGCAAACGAACGAAATCTTCGCGATGCGCCCCCCGAAGCTTAGGATTAAGGAACGGACCCTCTAGATGTATGCCGACGACTTGCGCGCCGGATTTGCCATTTCGATCGGATTTCATATATTCCACAACCGCGTCGATTGCGCGATCCGTATTCCTCGTCGATTGCGTAACTGTAGTAGCTAACCACGCCGTCGTACCTTTGGCTCCATGCGTAGCCGATATTTGATCCAAAGCCTCGGGAGTGGCATCCATGACATCGGCCCCGCCGCCTCCATGGACATGAACGTCGATAAATCCGGGAACGATAACGCCTTCGGCTTCCCATTCTGCCTGTTCCGAAACGATATTGAATTCGCAGCCGACGATCTTGCCTTCCGCGATGGACAAGATTCCTTTCTTCACCTGACCATCCGGAGTCAAGAAATGTCCTTTCACTTCGCTCTTCATCTTGTTCGATCCTTTCGGTGAAGATTCCTCTTCGTTGCAAGCCTTAAAGAAAGGCCAATTTTACGGCACCTAATAAGCCCGCTTTCTCCAACAACTTTGCTGCCGCTATAGGGACATCCCGGGTCGAGGGAGATCCGTATCGTTGAATCGCGTTGCGTATGGAAGGCATCATCCGGTCAAGCTGCGACGAAACCCCGCCCCCGATTAACACAAGCTCCGGGTCGAATACGCTCGCCAGATTGGCAACCGCTCCGCCGATGCAATATCCGATTTGATGAACCAGTTCCATCGCTTCCGCGTCTCCGGCGGAGGCCTTGTCGAACAATTCCCTGCTGCTCATGGGCGTGGACAGCATGGAAGCGCGCCGGTTAATCCCCGTACCGGAAACCATTCTCTCCATCCACCCTTGCTCCGGATCTCCCGCATCGTTCATGTCCATCGTAAGCCAGCCCATGGAACCCGCCGTTCCGTGCAAACCCCTCAGAACTTTGCCATCCACCATGATACCGCCGCCGATCCCGGTGCCAAGCGTAAACATAAGCACGTGTTGGCATCTTTGAGCCGCTCCCAGCCACTGTTCGCCGTAAAGCGCCAATTGTCCATCGTTTTGCAAGCGGGCAGGGATTGCCCATCGCTCGTCGGCATACGCTCCCAAATCCAAACCGTTTAACTCGGGAAGATTGGGTACCCAATTTACGATTTGCTCCGATACCTTCCCGGGAAACCCGATCCCGATTCCGCAAGGAGTACCTAATCCTCTCTTAAAAGCCAACTCCGTAAATCTTCCGACTACGTCATCCAACTGACTGAGCAAGCCGCTGCGCGTTTTTGCCGTATCGAATTTAATCACTTCTACGATGTCGCCCCGCTCCGTCGCGAGCGCGGCCAATATTTTCGTTCCGCCGATATCGATCCCAATACCCGATCTGCACAGTTCCATGATTATCCCTTCATTCCCGTCATCGTAATTCCTTTGATGAAATAACGTTGCAGCAGAACGAACACGAGCAGCGAAGGTACGACGATAATCGTCGATCCGGTCATCATCATGTTCATGTTAGCTTGCGAGCTATATGCGTTCCGCAACATGTTGATTCCAAGCGGCAGAGTATTCATTCCTTCGTCGCTGACGACGACCAACGGCCACAAGAAACTGTCCCATTGGTAGACGAAAGAGAAAATGGCCAGTGCCGCAAGCGCCTGCTTCTGCAAAGGGAGGATCATTTTCCAATACACTCTCCACTCGGAAGCCCCGTCGATTCGAGCAGCCTGTATCATTTCATCCGGTATGCCGGAAGTAAATTGCCGCATTAGGAAAATACCGAAAGCCGTCACGATATTCGGCACGATTAAGCCCGCGTAGGAATTAATCCATCCGAATTCTTTGATAATAAAAAATAGCGGAATGAATAGAACGAAGAACGGAATCATCATCGTAGACAGGATAAGCATGAACATGACTTCTCTGCCCTTAAACCGGTATTTCGCAAGAGCGAAACCCGCCATCGAGCTCGTAAGAAGCACGCCTATGACGATGAGAACGGTTACAATTAAGCTATTGGCATACATATTCCCAAGCGGAATAACCGACCAGATATCTTTGTAGTTGTGCCATTGGGGATGACTAGGAAACCATGTGATCGGTACGGTAATGATCTCCTCCGCCGATTTAATGGAGGAAAGAAGCATCCAAACAAACGGAAATGCCATAAAACTGCCGAAAATGGCTAAGGGAATACAGATCAGGGTTTGCTTAAGCGCCGGTTTCATGCGATTCCCTCCTATTCTTCCTGCTGCCGCATCATTTTGAACTGAACGAACGAGAAGGCGATAACGAGAACGAACATAATAACGGACATCGAAGCTGCTTTACCCATGTTCAAGAAGTCGAATGCCGTCTGGTAAATATACAGCCCGAGCACGTTGCTTGAATCCATCGGGCCCCCGTTGGTCATAACGTAAAACTGGGTAAAAGCCTGGAAAGCGTTAATCGCCACCATGACTAATACGAAAACCGAAGTCGGTTTAAGCAGCGGAATCGTAATAGAGAGCAATCTTCTCCATGCACCCGCTCCGTCGATCTTCGCCGCCTCGTAATAGTCCTCGGAGATCCCTTGCAAGCCGGCCAAATAAATAATGGCATGGTATCCGATCCCTTGCCACAAGGATACGATGACGACCGAAACAAGCGACAGCTTCGTACTCATGATCCAGCCTTGAGGCGCCAGACCGAATGCTTTAAGCAGTTCGTTCAGCGGACCGTACGTCGGATCGAAAATATATTGCCATACGAGCGACATCGCCACCGCCGAGGTAATGACGGGAAGAAAGAAGAGCAATCGCCAAAACCAGGCCATGACTTTGACCTCGTTCAATAAGTAAGCAATTCCGAGCGCTAGTAAAGGCATAAAAATCAAATTGGCCAGAACGAACAAAAACGTATTGGTCAGAGCTTTAAGAAACCGCCCATCGCTCATCAGAATCTTGTAGTTGTCCCATCCCGAGAATGGCGCGTCTAGTGCAGGGCCGAGCAAGTCCCATTGATGAAAGCTCAAATAGATCGTTGCGATTAACGGGAAGAGAAAGAAAATAGCTAAGAACAGCAAGGTCGGACCGAGAAACAGGAACACGGCCGTTCCGCTCGTTTCCTTGAGCTTCTTCCGGGGTTTTCTAGGTTTGTCTATCGTCAGTTCCACTTTATCCCCTCCGTGCATTAAAAGATCAAGCGTACGGAATGTATTTGACTCCATCCGTACGCTTGGTCACCTTATCTTCCCAGAATATCGTTGATTTCCGAGACAGCGCCTTTGGCCGCATCGGAAGGGCTTGAAGCTCCGAATACGACGCCTTCGATTTTCTTTTGCAGCGCGGTCGTGATTTCGGATGCCCCTTTCACGATCGGGAAAGGTTTCGCTTTCTGCAGAAGCTCGACGTACGTCTTCATGAAATCGTCCCCAAGCTCCGCTTTATGCGCCTCTTGATCGCTAGTCCGGCTAGGGATAATGCCTTGGGTGAGCAACCAATCGCCTTGAATGGAGGACTGGCCTTCCGCTGCCGGGGAGTTCACCCATTGCAGGAACTTCCAAGCTTCTTCTTGGTTTTTGCTGTGGGAGCTCACGGAATATAGCCAGGAGTAGAACACGGATACCGAATCGGAACCCGACGGACCGACAGGAATCGGAGCCGTCCCTACATTCTGGTACTTATCTCCCATAGTCGATTGAAGGCTGCTCTTCCACCAGTTCGCCATGATGATCATTGCCGTTTTTTCAAGTTCGAAGTTGTTCATATAAGCGCCGGTTGTGCTTGCGTTAGCAGGGCTCATTTCCCGGTTCGTCGACTTGTCGTCGATCAGCTTCTTGTACAATTCGAAAGTTTGCAAAGCTTGCGGGTTATCCAGTTCGGTTGCTTTGCCGTCGGCCGCGATAAAATTGCCTCCGTTGGAATTAAGCAACGTCAGGAACGGATGAACCGTTCCCGAATCCCAGCCCGTAATGACGCCGAATCCTTGCTGCACGACTTGGCCGTTCTCGGTTTTCGTCAACCGTTTGGCATAATCAAGCAGCTCGTCCCACGTTTTCGGCGGGGCCGTAATGCCAGCTTCGGCGAACAGGCGTTTGTTGTAGTTCAACGCATAAGTCGTCAATTCCGTAGGGTAGCCGTAGATCGATCCGCCGCTGCTAACCGAATCTTGGATGTTTTTCCCATAACCCGCTTGAATATCGGCAAGGAAAGCGCCGGCAGCAGGCGCGATGGATTTGCTGTTAGTCAATTCGGGCAACCAAGCGCTATAAATATGATAGATGTCCGCGCCTTCTCCGGAGATATTAGATACGGTAATCTTTTTGAGCAGTTCTCCGAACGGAACGTTCTGCAACTCGATTTTGACGTTCGGATTCACATTCTCATACGCCTTAACCTTATCTAAATAGGCTTGGGAGTTAGCCGCAT
The DNA here is from genome assembly GCF_014107495.1 of Cohnella cholangitidis. Taxonomy (GTDB): domain Bacteria; phylum Bacillota; class Bacilli; order Paenibacillales; family Paenibacillaceae; genus Cohnella; species Cohnella cholangitidis. Next base: position 3,113,118 of record NZ_CP041969.1, on the reverse strand, counting down.
CCCAGTGGGTAAGTATCTTTAAGGTAGTCGTTTTTCCGGAAGCATTGGATGGTGAAGATGAATCGCTACTCGTTGGCGAAGCGTTATTGTTATTCGAAGCAGATGAGCAACCCGTTAGAACCACAGCGAACGCAAGTATCGATAATAATGATTTCTTCAATGGAGACTCCCCTTCCGCGGATTAGAACTAAGTTCTGGAATTCGTTTCCTTGACTCTGGCACGGAATTCAAGATTGACCTCGTCATTGTGCGTTTTAGAAATCCCTTGTACATTCGGGGATGCGAACGGCTTAACGTAATAGCCCTGACTGGATAGAATCGCAGCCGTTTCCGCAACCAACGATTGGATAAGCAAGATAACCGACACGGTGGAGGTTCCGCCTACATTGCCGACAACTCCTTCGATCGGAACGACGGCGTCTTCGGGAGATACGCAGTTATCGATAACGAGATCGGCAACGTCTCCGATTTTCTGACCCGTAGAATGCGTTGCGGCACGATTGTTATGATTCTCCATGCTCGTTACCGCAATAACGAACAGACCATCGCGTTTAGCCGCTTGCGCGACTTCAACCGGAGCCGCATTCTGACCGCCATGCGAAAACACGATGCATACGTCTTGGGCGTTCCATTGGTTATGACGAAGGAACATATCGGCGTAGCCTTCTTGACGCTCGAGCCAGATGAGTTCCTCGGCACCGCCGAATCCGCTGACCGTCGTCCACATTAAACGAGGATCCATAATCGGATACCAACCCACATATCCGCCGTAACGAGGGAAACAATCCATAGTCGGAATTACGGAGTGGCCGCTTCCGAACATCCGCACCCAGTTCCCGCTTTTAATCGCTTCCGCGCATTTCTCCGCCGCTTTTTTAATCGTTTCCTGTTGACCGTTCAAACGTCCGAGCAAGCTTTGAATTTCGTTAAAGTAAGTTAAGGATGACATGATTGTATTCCTCCTGATGTTGGTTTTTGTTCTGTTAATCTCTCATAGTTGCGAACTCAAATGCTTAATTTTACCGAGAGCACGTACCTGTCTCCGCGAAGGACCGACTCGGTGTACTCGAACTTCCGTTTGTTCTTCAAGGTTGAAACCCTTACGCTGAACAGAGCCGGAAATTCCGGAGTAACGTTCAGCATTCGCGCCTCTTCTTCCTTGCGAAGCACCATGACCCGATAATGCTCTTCCGCCTCGGACATTTCTACCTTATAAACGTCTCGTAACAGATCGTACAGGGAATTGTTGCCCAATCCCTTTTTATCCAGGTCGGGAAATATCTTTTCCGGCAAATACGCATTCTGTATAGCCATCGGTTCCTCGTCCGCATAACGAATTCTTTTGATTTTCCAAGTCTGATCCCCCTCGGAAAGTTCAAGGTTCTGCATGATTTTCTCGCTAGGAACGACAAGCTCGATGCTGACCAGTTCGGTGCGGGTTTGATACCCTCGGCTGACCATGTCTTCCGTAAAGCTGATTAAAGTCGTTAATCGATGCTCTACGCTCTTCTTCTCGGCTACGAATGTTCCTTTACCTTGAATCCGGTATAGAGTACCTTCCTGCACCATTCGTTGAATGGCATTCGTAATCGTTATTCGACTGACCCCGAGATCTTTGGCCAGAATCATCTCGGAAGGAATCTGCTCCCCCGTCTTATAACGACCCGACTCAATCATTTCCGTTAAATAGTCAATGATTTGCGCATACAAAGGCATATAACTGGAATGATTGATCTTCGACAACTTTGCCACCTCCCGATTAGACATGTTGATATATCAACATGTCCATACTACCACACACAAAAAATTAATGTAAGCCCTTTTTTTCCGATTTTCTCTAAATAGGCTTGATGACATGGTTTCCTAAACCGCTGGTCGGAGGTTCGAGCCCTCTCGGGGCCGGCGGTTCTACTAAAATGGCAAAGAACCGCGCGGATGCGCGGTTCTTATGATTTCGTGCCTGATAGATCGGCTGCGATCATAGCGACAGCCGTTCTAGTTGTTTCCTCATCTCAATCGTCCACCTGGACGATATGTTCCAGATCGGTATTCCCTACAATGCTTTCCTCGCTGGTTTCACCGCCTGAACCGCCAAAATACGATCGACGACGAGCGTACGGAATCCGCGCTTCTGTACGTCGTATACGCGTGCTTTGCCGTCCCGGACGGCAAACAAGTTCACGCGGCGCTGCGAGAATTTGCCGCTCGTGTCCACGTAAATAAGATCGACTTTATGACCGATGCACCGCTCAATACCAAGCCTCTGAGTTCCACCATGCATACAAAAACCCCTCCGATATAGGAACGTTTGTTCTTATTTTAACAGGAACAAGCGTTCTTATTCAAGGGGTAATAACAAAATATAGCAAGCTTCGGCCATCGGTTAAGCGTCGCTAGCAAAGACCATCTTCTTATTGAACAGGAGCAAGAGAATACCCGCTAAAGTCAGTGCAACAAATATCATAAGGAACGCGCTCTGCGTTACCACTAACTGCAACAGGGTTTGAAAGAAGATTACCACCATGAACCCCAAGGACCATTTCAACGCCCAAGTTTCCACTCTTAACAGATTGATTCCCAGAATGATCGCAAACGAGGATAATACAAGGCTGCTCATGATCGTAAAAGTAATCGAGTTAAACAGCAGGATGATGCTGCTAAGACCAACGACGCTGCCCCAAACCAACATGCAGACCGATGCGGCAATGAGCGTTCCCGTAAGCTTTATTTCCGCTAACTCTCTTTTCTTTGTCTCGTTCGGCGCATATCCTCCAATGATGATCACGGCTATAAAGTTTCCAATAATCCCGCATACGAACCACAACAAAGGATTTTTTCCTCGGTTGCTAGCCATCACCGCGCAGAAAATGGCCATTATCGTAGCCGGAAATAAATATTCCCAAATCGTTTGCATAATACCCTCCAGCCTTTAGTCTGTAATCGTCCATGAAAGACTCATATCGATCAGAGTTAAATATGCCTATAATGCGCTGTATTCCCTTCACTGGTCGGTTTCCCTTTCGAGCCTATTCCACTTAGTTCGACATCGACCCAAAGTTTCCCTTTTATGAAAAAGGAACATGAACAACAAAAACCCGGGGGAACGCGCGATAGCGTTCGTCTCCCGGGCCTCTGCCCATTCCAAGTTCTAGCTTCTATCTCTAATGCTTACTTCACGGTATCCTCTACGGTCTTAACGAACGATTCGCTGCCATCCCGATTGCGGATCGCCTTATGGGAGTGGGAAGCCTCTTCGACTTGCCCGAAAGCCCAATGGCTCTTCGATACGTCAGGGAAGGTCGGCTCGACGTTAACGAGAGGTCCTCTAAACAGCATTTTGTTAATTAAAGTAACGGCTTCGGAACGAATAATCGAGTTGCCCGGCTTAAAGCTGCCGTCTTGATATCCTTTGACCATGCCGTTGCGGTACAAGGCTTCGATCGCGGCCGCCGACCAACGCCCTTTAACATCGGCGAAATGGGCATTTATCGGGTTCGAGCCGTCCAGCTTAAGGAATCGGGCCATGACGACCGCAAGCTCTTCCCGCGTAATCGGCGCGTTCGGACGGAAAGTTCCGTCATTGAAGCCCGTGAAAATGCCGTTGTCGGTTACGATGCGAATATATCCGCTAGCCCAATGCTTGGAAGGAACGTCCGAGTATTGAGCCTTCTCGGTCGTATGTCCGCCATTGGTCAATCGAGCGATAATCGCTGCGAGCTCGGCACGGGACAATGTATTTTTCGTTTTAAATTCGCCGTCCGGATGGCCCAAAATATAACGGATATGCTCGACGACCCCGTAACGGTTGGAGAACATCATCAGCTTCATGGAAGCTTTCGCGCTATCTGGATTAGCCAGCTCGCCATCCTTGTTATAGCCTTGGACCTTGACGTCGACGATTTTCTCCGCGCTGCCGGCCGCCGGGAACTTCAGCTTGACCGGATAGGAGCCCTTCTGGCCGATCGCGAGATCTTTGACCTGCCACGTAATCGTATTGCCGGATACTTTGCCTCCGCCGGCGTCTACGACTTCCGCGCCATCCGGAATCGTCACTTTGATTTCTCCGGATTCCAGAATAGCGGTGCCGTCGTTGAGGTAATCCACGGTGATCGTGGCTATGCTCTTCTCTTCGACGACGTTGCTGCTCGTTGTCAGATTGACCGCCAGATTCGGTTTACCCGTAGTCGGCTGCTCCTTGATAGGCGCCGTAGGCGTGCCTGGAGCGATGCCGCCCCCGCTTCCGCTGCTCGATGCGGCATAGAGGATAACGTCATGCCTTACGATAGCCGTTCCTACGGAAATTTTGTTGCTTGTGTATACAGGGAAGCCGTTAGACTCGACTACGATTTTATAATCCGTATTCGGGTAGACCATATAGGCGTAATTCCCTGATGCATCCGTGTATTGCGTCGGGCTGGCGTTGTCGTTGGGAGCGAATCCGGCTATCGGCGGCAAATATACCGGCAAACCCGTATCCCAATAATACAACGTGACTTTGGAACCCGGAATCGGAGCGTTGCCGTTCGAGCCGTTCATGACGGTTCCGTACGGATCGACCAAATCCTGAACGATATTCAGTTCTCCCGACTCCGTGATTCGGATCACCGGATATTTGACCTTCGTCGCATCGGACGGATCCGGTTTGCCGTTGATCAATATCTCTTTAAACACGCCTGTCGGACCATTCTTATCGTACACTTCCATCTTGTACCAAACTTCGAGCTGATAATTCTCGTTAGGCAGAACATTATTAGCCGTGAATACGCCCGTTCCGGTTCCCTGCAACAGGAACTCGTCGTTGCCGGCCGAAGGATTCGGCAAATAATGGCCGGAGGAATCTTTTAGCTTAACGACGAGGTTGCTCACCGTGCTATTCCCGAACCACTTGGTCGGCGCGCCTCCCGGCAATTGCAAGCCGATCAGGCCGCTGACGGTTTGCGTCGACGGGAAATTCTGGCTGCCCGCTCCGCTTACGGCGCCTACGTTAACGGTTTGCGTGAACGTAACGGGAACAGTAGATCCGCCAGCCTGCGGCGGGATCGTAACTTCGATCCGATACTGTTTACCGCCCTCCGGCACCGTGAACAGATAGCTGCCGTCGCCGCCCGTCGTTACGGTCTCCGTCCATAGCGTATCCGGATCCGTAATCTTGACCGTCGCTCCCGTTATTTTATTTCCGTCGAATACGACAACTCCGCTTACGGTAGCCGGCCTGAACGTGACCTTAACATCGTCTTCGGCTTGCAGCTTCAGGACGTGATCCCGAACTTTCGCCGTAATCGTGATGTCTACGGAATCGGTTCCGATAATCTTCTCCGAATAATACGGAATTTGGGCTTTACCGGCATTATCCGTTGTCACTTCAATCGTTGTTACGTGTAAATTCGTGTCAGGATCGATGAAGTAACCCGGCTTGCCTGACGGAATGCTGAATACGACTTTCGTGTTGGATACGGGCGATCCATCCTGCTTAGTAATCGTTGCCTTGAGCAAGGATGAAGATAAACCGTCTCCTACAATCGCATCAGGGGTTGCCGACAACTGGAGATTGGCCCTCTCGTAATCGCCGTTCTCTACCGGGAAGAGGGTCAGTTTTCCAAGATCCTTGGTCCCGTCGCTCACAGCACCCGGTATTGTTGGCGTGTAATTAAGCCGTACGTCGGCTTCCGGCGGAATGCCGTTCGGGAACCCGAGTCCCGCCAGAACTCCCGGATCCAAGTTCAGCATCAGCTTGCCCGGAGTTACCGCATCCCAGCCCAACTGATAGACCGCTGCCGTAACGCTTGTCGCCGGGTTCCCAAGATCAGGCGTAATGACAACGTTAAAGTTGCTAGGAATAGCCGACTGCGGATCGAGCAGAGACGCTGGGAACGATAGCTCTACCTTATTGCGCCCGCTGCCATCCTCGATCACAACCGCCCGATTCGGACCAAGTTGATTCTCGACGGGATAATCCAAATTACCGTGGCCTGTCGTCGGACCGAGCGGGCGAAGCACGCTGCCGATCGGATTGCCCGTATCCACGATGCTGTCTCCGTTCGCAGGCACATAAATAAGCTGAATCGTATCGTTATAACCGACTTTATCCTCCAATGTCAGCTTTAACGTATTCGTACCGCTGCCGCTGATGCCGGTAACGTTAATCGGGTTGCTCGTATCGCCGTTCACGACGATCTGCAACTGCGGATCGCCAAGAACGCTTACCGAGCCCGGGAACGTCACGATTACCTCATTGCGGATATCATCGTGTACTTTCGCGGATATCGGCTCGAACACGACTTGATTCGTGATCGGATAATCGCCCGTGGCTACGGTCGTTCCAAGCAAGCGTAATTGCTCGTCATATAGATCGACCAACGGGGAAGAAGTTTGGCCCGGATTATACGCCAACGTTAGAACCGGATTGCCGCCGTTCTCGAACGGAACCTTACCGTCCGGGAGATCCGCGGCTTTCAGCACGAGCACGAACATATCCGGTTGTTGAGCGTTCCAGATCAACTCGTTAACGTTTACCGCCGTTCCGTTCAACACGACCGTGAATGCGTTCGCCGCATCCGCCGCGGGCTCTTTCACGGCCATAGGCAGCTTCACGACGACTTTGTTCCGCGTTTCGTCGTTAACGACGTAAGCATGCGTAGGTTCGATCAGATTAACGACAGGATGAGTGAAGTTATCCAGTTCGTCGCCGCTGCCTGTCGATACGCGTTGGATGCCATCTACGCCGCTTGGCAATTGTGTAGCATCGTAGAGTAACGAAACGACGGCGCCTGCCGGAATTTTACCGCCCCATGCCGGATCCAGTCCGCTTGGATCGATCGCCAGATCCAGCGTATCACTGCCGTTTAAGCTCAGCGCGCTTACGTCTACGATTTCGGCGACTCCCCCATGCTCGATCTTAACCTTGAAAGCCGCTTTAGCATCGGGATCAGGCGTGACGAGCGGGTTCGGGAACTTCACCCGTACCGTATCCCTGTTCTCGTCGTTCACGACAACTTGGCTTTTCGGCGCGAATCGGTTAATGACCTCCACCGGAGCTCCGTTCTCGACCGGAAAATTCTTAAGCGTCGCCTCGCCGGAACGGTCCGTGACAGAACCCGTTAGCGTACTGTCCGGATCATCCGGATCGCCGTCGTAATGCAAGATCGGAACGACGTTCGGCGGGATGATCGTATTCGGCGGAACTTTGGTCGGGTCAAGCTTCAGGAGGAGCCGGAACGGATCATCCACGCCACCCGCTTTTACGTAATCATCGATGACTAATGGCAGCGGATCCTGACCCGGGATTTCCAACCAGAAGCCTCCGGGATTAGCCGGATCGTATTTGACCGGAATATCGAACTCCGCCGTTACCTTGCGGCGGTCGTCGCTCACCTCCGAGCGCGTAACGACGGGAGCTTGCGTGCCGAATAGCACCGGAGCTTCGTCGAACCATCCGCCGCCATGAGGCGCGTTATAGTTATCCAGTTCCCCGCCGATTCGAGCCTTCACGTTCGTGAGGTGCGGAAGCCCAAGATTGAACAAATCGATCGAAGCTTGCCCATTCGCGTCCGTAGGTACGGTAATTTCCCATATTTCTTGGGTCTCGCCGTTACCATGCTGGTAAGTCTTCTTCACCCTGGAATAGATGCTGTTCTGCATCAGAATATCAGGGTCGTCTTTTCTTACTTCCGTTGCGACCGTACGCCCTTGTCCGATGGAAACTTGCTCGATTCCTTTGACCAGATAAAGGGAGAACGTCACCGGATAACCGGAGACCGGGTCATTGCTCTCCGTAGACACCTGCGCGGTTACCGAAGCCTTGGCCTCGTTCACCTTAATGCCGTTATGAGTGTTCCCTTGATAATCGGTTGCGTAGGTGAAGCTCTGTTTGTTCAGGATCTCGATTTTCGTTGGAGCCTGCTCGATATTGGAGCCCCCGTTGTCCGGAGAAATCAGACCGCTGTCATTGTTGAAATACCACTTCCATATATCATGGTTCTGCCAGGCTCCCCCGGTCGACGCCGTAAAGCCGACGAAAGCCTCGTCCTGAGTCAGGACCGAAGACAAGTCCACGTTCGGAATTTCCAGAATCGGATCGAGGATAAACGTACTCGAATCGCTCGTCTTCGTGCTTTGCAGCTTACCTGCAGCGTTAACTGCAGGGAAAGCATCAATCGTTACCGTACTGCTCTGTACTTTCTCGTTCGCTCCCGAAGACATGGCGGGAACGAGATATTTCCCGAGAGCCGCCCCTGTACCCTCTTTGATCATATATACGCGAAGCGTGTCGGTAATGCCGTCGTAGTCGATCCAAGAATGGAATACGCCGTTAGCCAAATCCATGTCGCTCTTCATGAAATTCGCCAAGACGATATTTCGTCTATCCTTGTTGGCTTGCGAATTGGGAGCGAGGTGGGTAACCGATCCATTCAAATCGAATGCGACATGACTGGATTCGCTTCCGCCTGCATTGCCTCCGATTGCCACGGGATCTTCCTTGTCCCCGGAACCGTTCATGTGCGTATCGTATTCTACGCCGATACTTCTGCCAACGCCATCATACCCTAGTCCTCCCCCGGTTGATCCGGCTTCGTTCGAAGCGGTCTGCACGACGAATACGATTCCGTCGGCCCGCTTGCCGCAACAACCGCCGGCCGGCACTTGGTTTCTCATCTGCAGGCTGAAGTAGGTGCTGAAAGAGCGATCCTCGGCAAGAGAGACCCTCCGCTTGTTGAAGGCGGAGCCCCCCGAAGTTCCTACTTCTCCAGCCAACCGCAGTTTAGGCTTGTTGTCGATCGTATCCGTAATCCAACCTAGCGGTACTGAATTTACGTTGCTCGTGTACTGAAGCAGATCCTTCAAAGAATGGTTAGGATCGAACGTATCGTACTTGAACGAGACGTAACTCTTGTCCGGATCTGTAGCCACGCTTGCCGCAGCCGCTTTCTGCGGAGAGGCAAAAGGAAAGCCGGATAGAACTATGAGCATAGACAATGCCGCAATAGCCCATCTTCTGAACTGTTTTTTCATTAATCGATCACCGTCTTTTGATATAAGTAAAAAACATGGTTCGACACCGTTCATCATTATGGCACCAGAACATGTACAACTTCTGAACATAAAAAAAACGCCCGAAGGCGTTAACCGAACACGGTATCGGAAACCCAGTCCTTGAAGTAGTAGAACGCCACTCTGACCAGATTCCAAGCATTGGCCAGCTGCCCCGTCCTCCAGAGGATGAATAGCAGAATCAGCAGCAGGATGAGGCATCCGCACCCCGCGTTGTCCGACTTAAACGCCCCGATTACGAAGATCAACAGTACAATTCCGACTATAATGTATAACATTTCCTCTTCCTCCCGACCACACCTATTCGACATTAAAGGGGGATCCCCCTGCTGATTTGTCGAAATTGATTGCCGACGTCACAACAAAAAGCCAGCCAAGCTCCCCTTGAAAGGAAACTTGGCCGGCATACAGCCACAGCCGTTCTGCTACTCGTTCCTGCCGACTTCTATTCTTGCTGCTGCTTCAAATGGCGATTAAGGAATTTCTCCATCGCCCGGTAGAAATCAAGCTGATTCTCCACGTTGGCGAATCCGTGTCCTTCGTTCGCCTTGAGCATGTACGGCACTTCGACGCCGCGAGCTTGCAGCGCCTTGACGATCTGATCCGATTCCGCCTGGTTAACGCGCGGATCATTAGCCCCCTGCACGACGAACAGAGGAGCTCGGATTTGATCTACATGGAAGATGGGCGAGCTAGCCATGAGCATCTCTTTATCCTTTACGGGATCCCCTACTCGCGCGTAGAACATCGCTCGCTCCGATTCCCAGTAAGGAGGAATCGTCTCCATGAACGTAAGCAGGTTCGATACGCCCACATAATCCACCCCTGCCGCATATAGCTCCGGCGTAAAGGCTAGACCGGCCAACGTTGCGTAACCGCCGTAAGAACCGCCGTAGATCCCTACGCGCTTCGGATCGGCTATGCCTTCTTTAATCAGCCATTGCACGCCGTCGGACAAGTCGTTTTGCATCGCCTTGCCCCACTCTTTGTTGCCGGCCTCCAAGAACTTCTTGCCATAGCCCGTAGAACCGCGGAAGTTAACTTGGAGTACCGCATATCCGCGGCTTGCCAAGAATTGCACCTCCGGGCTGAATCCCCACGAATCCCGGGACCACGGCCCGCCGTGAGGGTTGATAATGACCGGAAGATTCGTCGGGTCAACGCCTTTAGGCAACGTCAAATACCCGTGAATCGTTAATCCGTCCCGACTCTGATAGGAGATGGGCTTCTTCTCCGCCATCCTCTCTTCATCCAGCCATGGAGCGATCTTAGCCAGCACCTTCAACTCGCCGCTCTTGCGATCGTAATTATAGTACGTTCCGTAGCTTCGGTCGCTGCCTGCGAAGATCATCGACTGATCCTCCAGCAGACTCCCGCCTAGCACGCTGATCTGCATGCCCGGAAGCTTGCCCTCCAGCTTCCGGTATTCCTGTTCAAGCTCCTTGTCGAAGAAATATAGCCCTTGCTTATCGGTTTCATAGATCGCGGCAGCGATCGTTTTGTTCTTCTTGTTCGGGATGAATCCGAGCACGTCGGAATCCGTACGCTCGTAGATCGTCTCGACGATCTTATTCGAAGCCAGATCATAACGCACGAGCGCGGACGTATCGCGGCCGATATTCGATAACGCGTACAACTGTTTGTTATCTTCCGTGAACATCAGCGGAGAGAACGACTCATCCAGCTTGGTCGTCAACAAAGGCTTGAAAGGCTGATCCTCCGTTTCCCGATAGAGCAAGCTCGATACGATTCCATCGCTTGAAATGGCGATTCGGATTTTGCTGTCATTGTCCGTCATCCACCCCGTGATATTCCCCGGATTCTCCGCGGCAAGCGTTAGTTCGCCGCTATTCAGATTCAGCCGGTAGGCATCGAAGATTCGCGGATCTCTCTTGTTCAAGCCGATCAGAATCTCATCCGGACGGTCCTTCAGATCGTCGATCAGCATAACCGTGACCTTCGGATACGGAGTCAGATCCTTGTTGTCGGTACCGTCGACGTCTACGCTATAGAGATGGTAGTTCTCGTCGCCCCCCGTATCTTGCGGGTAGATCAGCTTTGTATCGCTAGCCCAGCTGAAATAGTAAATGTCCCTTTCCGTTGCGCTAGTGACCCGAGTAGCTTCCTTCTCTCCGACCTTCTGCACGTAAATATTAATCCGATTATTCCACGGCTTAAGGAACGCTAAGTACTTCCCGTCCGGCGACGCTTGGAAGCCGAATTGCTCCGGAAGACGGAAGAAGTCCTCCAACGGAATGTTTCCCTGCTCCGCCACGTCGAGATTAAGCGCCCGATACAAGGCTTGAGCGAACTCCGCGTGGGTAACCGCATTTTTCGGATTGAATTGATTGCCTTCCAGGATAAAATGCTGCTTCAATCGTTCCGCATCCGCGCGATGGTACTTCGCGATCTTGCCTGCATCCGAATATGTAGCTTGGATGTCATTGTTCTGAAGCTGGAACGCCCTAACGATGAGCGAGGCCATTTGCTCTTGCGTTAACGGAGCGTTCGGCAGGAAATTCCCGCCGGCGCCTCCGACTACGCCCTTTTCTTTCAAAGCGTTAACCGCGATCGTCTCCGGCAGACCCGGCTTCAGATCCTTGAATCCCGTTACGGAATCCGGAGTAGGAAGCTCGAGTACCTTCTGAAGAATAATCGCGGCTTCTCCCCGCGTAATCGGAGTTGTCCGCTGATCCATACCGTCGGTCGTGCCGTTCACGAATCCTAACTCTTGTAGCTTAGCGATGTACTTGTCCTGAATAACCTGAGTCGAAGTTCCCGCGGCCGCGACTGTCCCGGCTTGAACTGTCGGCAGCAACAGCGTCAGTCCGAGAGCCGCAACCAACGCTAACTCAAGCGGCTTCTTAAATCGATTAAGCTTCATTCTTTTCTCCACCTGTCCTTTCAGATATCAAACTCCTAGTAGATACGCACGAACCCTTCGGATGGTTATACAATTTAGGTAATCTTTAGGGAAAAAATAACTATCAAAAAACCCCCGCCGAAGACGAGGGTTCAATGATTAATCTATTATAGGCCGGAATCCGTTTCTTCCAATGCTTCGAAATCCATATCCTCCAGGCCGTCCGCTCCCATGTCGCCGAACAGGCCGCCCATTTTCTCTTGAAGCTGTTCCATGGTGATAACGTCGTCGCCTTTCGGCTCGCCGACTTCGAACTTCGGCTCTTCGTTGATTCCCGTAGTCTGGGAAACCACTTTGATACCCAGGCTGCCCGTCAATTCCTCGGATTCGATAGAAGCTTTGATCGTTGCATCCGTGTAAACCGGATATTCTTTCTTATCGATACCGATGTTCGCTTTAATATCGAGGGATTTCAGTTCTTTCTTCATCTCTGCCAAGCCTTCGGAGAGATCTCCCGCTTTCACTTCGCTCAGTTCTTTCTTAGCCGTATCCAGATCTTCCTGTTTCAATTGAAGCATGTCGCGGTATTCTTGGTTTTTGGACAACAAGTCAATGATTTCAGGAGCGATTTTCTCGATAATCGTATTGATAAGCGGCTCGATTTGAGATTGATCCATGTGGAATTGAACGACTTGTTTCACTTCCACATCGGCAGGCAATCCAGCGTCTTTCACTTTAACGTCAGACAGATATTTCTCTTCTTCAATGTGCTTGAACACGATTTCCGAAGCTTCGTTATAGAACTTCTGGGATTTAGCGATATCCATGTTAGGCATTGGTTCGCCGGTTTGTTTCGCAAGCTCTTCCAAGTCAAGCTCGACGAATTTTCCTACAACGTCTTCAGGAATAGGCAGCATCGGAATGTTCGGGATTTTGACCCAAACTTTTTTCTCCGTGATGACCATAGGAACGTTGAAAGTAACCGCCAGATCGCCTTTCAGCGCCAACTGCAGATTCATTTCCATCAGCATTGGATCGGCGCGGTAGCCGCCGGTCCAGGAAAGCTCGGCGCTCTTCAACATGTTGACCATTGCGGCAGCTTCGCTAGCGCTCATCGTGTCATCCGGGAAATTGAAGTCCTCGAACTTCATGCTGCCTTTGAAATTGTAAGATTTAATATCCGATGATTTCGACATGGACGATTGCAGCGCGTCTTTAGGTGATTTGTCTTTCGTACAGCCGCTGAGCACTAATACAAAAGTAAGCATGACGGCTAGGATAGCATATCCTAATTTACTCTTGAACAAGATGGAAAAACCCCTTCCAATTTATCTGTAAAACGTAAATCAAACAAATTACATTGTATCTCAATTCCGCATTCGCGAAAAGACTTTCCGTGTTAAAGTTTTGTTAAATTCCGTAAAAGCCCGTAAAAGCTGTTAATGAATGTCTTTTTTCTTGAATCTTCCACCCTTGACATCGTGAATGTTGCCTACCGCCAAGAACGCTCCGGGATCCAATTCGTTGACTATCGATTTGAGCTTTGCTTCTTCCAAACGAGTAATGACGCAGAAAATCACTTTTTTCTGATCCCCCGTATAGCCGCCTTCACCATGAAGCAACGTAACTCCGCGGCCTAGACGCGCCGTAATCGCATCTCCGATATCCTTGTGATGGTCGCTAATGATCCAACAGGATTTCGATTCGTCGAAGCCTTCGATCGTCAGATCGATCACCTTAAAAGCAATATAATAAGCAATCATGGAAAACATCGCGCGATCCCAAGAATAGACGAAACCCGCGCTTCCGAGGATGAACAAGTTGATGAACATAACCGTCTGACCGACGGAGAACGGAGATTTGCGGTTTAAGATAATCGCCACGATCTCGGTGCCGTCCAAAGAGCCTCCCGCACGGATGACAATCCCCGTTCCCGCGCCAAGAAATATCCCTCCGAATACGGCAGCCAGAAAAATATCATCCGTAAAGGGCTCTACCGGATGCAATAAAGTCGTTGCGATAGATAAAGTGATAACTCCGAGAAGGGTGGATAACGCGAAAGTCTTGCCTATCGTTCGATAGCCTAGAATGAGAAAGGGAAGGTTGAGGATAAATAGGAAGATACCGATCGGCCAGCCCGATAAGTATGAGGACATAATGGAGATCCCTGTAATGCCGCCATCAATAATGGAGTTGTTTACGAGGAAAATTTCCAGAGCCACGCCAACGAGGATGGCTCCTACGATGATGAGAAAGATTCGTCTTACGATTTCCAAGGGGGTTTGCTTGTGATGGCGGATCGGAGTCGGTTTGCCGGGTGGCGCTAATGTTTTTGCATCGGTCATGAACAAGTCCTCCTTTATGAGTATTCTTTCATTATACCAATGTACATACTTGGGGTAAACCGAAGGGGGTTAACCGCATTCGATCGAATTGTAAAATAAAAAGCCCCGGCTTATCGCCGGGACCTCCTTAACCTTCGCCATTATTATGTCTCGTATGGTTGCGATTCTTCACTTTCTTGGACCCCGACAGAGGTTCAACCGGCTGTTGGTCAACCGTCGAATGGCGGGAGCTATGCTCTTCGGGCCGCGGAACCTGCTCTGACTTAGGCTTGCTCATGCCGTGAAATCCTCCTTACGATTTGAAATGATTAAGGTCCGTCGTAGCGTCATGATTTAGCGCATCTTGATGGCGGCGATCGTTTGTCTTCTGTTGATTTTGTTGGGCTTGATGCGAATTAACAGGATTCTCTGCCAAATCCTCTGCCACGTTGCTAAGATTTTTGTCCGCTAAGCCGTTAGAATCCGACACTTTGACTGCCCCCTTAATGGGTAAAATGATGCAACGCTTGCGCCGTTTCGTGCAGGTGGCGACGATAATCCCCGATCAACCCTTGTATGACATCGTTTCGTTCATCCACGGTCTGTCCGTCTTTCTCCACATCCGTTAATTGAATATCGATCTCCCGGCTATCCACGTACTTGACCGCGAAATCAAACTCGAACATCTGGCGCCCCGCGGTTTTAATATGAACGTGCAGCTTGCTGGAATCGACGGCGTCGGCAATAACCTCGGCTTGATCCCCGCCGTTTAATCGTTCCGGCAGCGTTTGCTGCCAAGCTTCGGCCAGATCCTCCTGCGGAACGGTCAGTTCGTCGTTGCTTGACATCATGATCACCTCCACCTCGTTAGGTTGACCCAATGTCATTTTCTTATTCGGAACTTCGGTACCGCACGCGAGGCGAACAACTAAAAAACCGATTCCTTTTCAGGAATCGGCCTGTTTTTTATGTATGGCGGAGAGGGTGGGATTCGCTCCGTCGCACGCAGCCTCACAAACTCGGCCACTTCTTTGCGACTATCACGCCGGGGCCTACGACCATGCCTTAGGGCATGGTCGCTTAACGGCCCGTTCTCATCCCACTTCGCCACGCGCAAAAAACCGATTCCTTTTCAGGAATCGGCCTGTTTTTTATGTATGGCGGAGAGGGTGGGATTCGAACCCACGTGGGCTTGCACCCTAACGGTTTTCAAGACCGCCCCGTTATGACCGCTTCGGTACCTCTCCACGACTGGCAGACGACTCACCCGTGAAGGTTCGACCGATACTGCCCAGTTATCATATCACATTTGATATGGAGACATCAACCCTTGCGAGGAGCTATAAACTCGATTCCGCCCATGTAAGGTTTTAACACTTCCGGCACTTTAATCGTACCGTCCGCTTGTTGGTAATTCTCGATGATCGCGGCGACGGTACGGCCGAGCGCCAGACCGGAACCATTAAGCGTATGCACGAATTCCGGCTTCGCGCCGTTCTCGGGACGATACCGGATGCCAGCTCTGCGAGCTTGGAAATCCTCGAAGTTCGTACAAGAGGATATTTCCCGGTAAGTACCCGCGCTTGGAAGCCATACTTCCAGATCATAGGTTTTCGCCGAACCGAAGCCCATGTCTCCCGTGCACAAAGCAAGCACGCGATAAGGCAACTCCAACAATTGCAACACGCGTTCCGCATGGCCCGTCAATTGCTCCAACACCTCATAGGACTTGTCCGGAGCGACTAGCTGCACTAGCTCGACCTTATTGAACTGATGTTGGCGGATCAAACCGCGCGTATCCCGTCCGGAAGCTCCGGCTTCGGAGCGGAAACAAGCGCTGAACGCGACGAATGCTTTCGGCAGCGCGTCCGCCGACAGGATTTCTTCGCGGTGGAAGTTGGTAACCGGAACCTCGGCCGTCGGAATCAGGAAATAATCCGTTCCTTCGAGCTTGAATAGGTCTTCCGCGAACTTAGGAAGCTGCGACGTACCGACCAAGCTGTCCCGATTGACAATATACGGAGGCAAAACTTCTTCGTATCCATGCTTGTCCGAGTGGAGATCCATCATAAAGTTGATCAGAGCCCGCTCGAGACGCGCACCCAGTCCTTTGTAGAAAACAAATCGCGATCCCGTCACTTTAGCGGCCGCTTCGAAATCCAAGATGCCCAGCTCCGTGCCTATTTCCCAATGCGGTTTAGCATCGAATTCGAATTTCGTAGGCTCTCCGATCTTGCGAAGCTCGACATTGTCCTCCTCGGATGCCCCTACCGGAACGCTCTCATGCGGCACGTTAGGAATAGACAGCAACAGCGTGTCCATCTCCGCTTCGATCTCGCGAACTTCGTCGTCCAGCAATTTGATTCGATCGTTCACGTTCCGCATCTCGGCGATGAGGTCGTCCGCGTTCTCGCCGCTTTTCTTGAGCTTGGCGACGTCTTGCGATACGACGTTACGGCGGTTTTTGAGTTGCTCGCTCTCCGTCAGCTTCTCGCGACGGCTAACGTCCAACTGAGGAAACGCAGCGATTAAATCCAACGATGCGTTGCGATTCTTAAGAGCTTGCGCCACCTTATCATAATCGTTGCGGAGCAGTCTAACGTCCAACATGGGTTTGTCCCCTTTCTTGGGCCATACGAATGAACAGCTCGTGCAGTCTGTAGTCGTCGGTTAATTCGGGATGATACGAAGAAGCCAGCAGGTTCCCTTGCCTTGCCGTTACGATTTCCCCTTGATACTCCGACAGCACTTCAACGCTATCGCCAACCTCTTTGATCAACGGCGCGCGAATGAACACCGCTCTTAGCGGAGTATCTATCCCTTTCACGTTCAGGTCCGTCTCGAAGCTCTCGCGTTGACGACCGAACGCATTGCGCGCCACTGTCATATCCATTAAGCGTAAGTGCGGTTCTTCCGCTCCTTCTAAGCGATCAGCCAATACGATCAATCCCGCGCAGGTTCCAAACACGGGATTCCCTTGGCCCGCGTATTCCCGGATCGCATCGATAAATCCGTATTTGCGCATCAGTTTGCCGATCGTCGTACTCTCTCCGCCCGGAATAATCAGACCGTCGATTTCCGCCAGCTGCTCGACCTTCTTCACGGCAACGCCTTGTCCGCCGGCAAGCTCGATGGAGCGAATGTGTTCGGCTACCGCGCCTTGCAACGCCAATACTCCGATGATCATCGTTAGTTCCTTCTTCCCCGTGCAAGTATAAATATCTTAAGCGGCTTCCTTCGGCGCTATCTGATGCCGATTGGAAGCCGCTCGATGGGTTGCGCTTAATCTCTGTTTATGGCTTAGAGGCCGCGATCTTGCATCCGTTCGGAGGAGTGCAGCTTGGAGATGTCGATCCCCTTCATCGCTTCGCCCAAATCTTTGGATACGCGAGCGATCAATGCATAGTCCTCATAATGCGTAGTCGCTTCGACAATCGCGCGCGCGAATTTCTCAGGACTGTCGGATTTGAAAATTCCGGATCCGACGAATACGCCATCCGCGCCAAGATGCATCATTAATGCGGCATCGGAAGGCGTTGCAACTCCGCCTGCAGCGAAGTTAACGACCGGAAGACGTCCAGTATTGTGCACGTTGAGCAGCAAGTCGTAGTTTACGCCGAGAACTTTAGCTTCATGGAACAATTCGTCCTTGGACAAGTTCTGGATTCTGCGAACTTGACCCGTGATGATCCGCATATGACGAACAGCTTCTACGATATTACCCGTTCCTGGCTCGCCTTTCGTGCGAAGCATCGAAGCTCCCTCTTGAATCCGGCGAAGAGCTTCGCCCAAGTCTTTAGCTCCGCATACGAACGGAACCGTGAACAGCGATTTGTCGATGTGGTACACCTCGTCCGCCGGAGTGAGCACTTCGCTCTCGTCGATGTAGTCGACGCCGAGGGATTCCAATACTTTAGCTTCCACGTAGTGGCCGATCCGTGCTTTAGCCATTACAGGAATGCTTACAACTTTCATTACTTCTTCTACAAGCTCAGGGTTAGCCATACGGGCTACGCCGCCTGCGGCACGAATATCAGATGGTACTCTTTCCAATGCCATGACTGCCGTTGCTCCGGCCGCTTCGGCGATTTTCGCTTGCTCGGCGCTCATAACGTCCATGATGACGCCGCCTTTTTGCATTTCGGCCATGCCGCGTTTAACTATCGAAGTACCTGTTTCCATTATTTTATGCCTCCCGAAGATTCTAAAAATAAATTTTACATGAAGATGGTGTAATAGGCAACCAGTTAAGTCGGAATTTAGAAAAGATCTACGATTCCTTGAAACAGTCCGGAGAAGAAATTGCCGATCGCGCGGAACAACAATCTCCACCAGCTAGCCTTATTCACTTCTTCAGAAGCAATGAGATCGATCTGAACTTGCTTGTCCTCAAGCGTAGACGGATCCTTGTATTTGTAAGTGACCGTTCCCACCTTATCGCCGAGCTTGATTGGCGCTACAAGCGGGTCCTGATTACTCTTCACTTCTTGGACTACAGGCACCACGGATTGACCTTTAGGAATGAGCACCGTAATATCCGTCGCCGTCACGACCGGCACCTTCGTTGCTTTACCCTTCTTAACTTTCAGGGTTTCATATTCGGGAACAGTCGTTTTAGCTTCCAGAACGGTCTTCTTCTCGAAACCTTTGAAGCCATAATCGAACAGCTTAGCCGTCTCCAAGAACCGTTTGCCGTCGTTTACGCCGCCTGGTACGCCCATCACGACCGCGATGAGACGAGTTCCGTTCCGCAATGCCGTACCGGTAAAACAGTTGCCGGCACTGCTCGTATGTCCGGTTTTCAAACCGTCTACGCCCTCATAAGCGAATTTGCGAAGGGTAGGATTATCTTTGTTGGAACCCAGCATCCAGTTCCAGTTCTTCATCGGCGTTTTATCGCGTTCACGGAATTTGTGCTCCTGGATTTTGGCCGTCTCCAGGAACTCCGGATCTTCTTTAATAATATAGTACGCCAGAGTAGCGGCGTCCTTCGCCGACATCACCGTCTCGCCGTCGACGGAAGTCGGGCGGAACTTCTCGGGCATATCCGCGCGGTCAAGACCGGTTGCGTTGATGAAGTGGGACTTTGTCATCCCAAGCTCGACTGCGATATCGTTCATCATCTTGACGAACGCTTCCTCCGAGCCGGCGACTTCTTCCGCGAGTTGAACGGTCGCGTCATTCGCCGAGTACACGGCCATCGCAATGTATAAATCTTTAATCGTATGTTGGTCGCCTTCGGCTAAGAGTATCCGGCTGCCGATTTGCTTCGCCGCGTTCTCTCCGACCGTAACTTTCTCATCCCAAGATAGTTTGCCTTGTTTGACGGCTTTAGAAACCAAATATTCCGTCATCATTTTCGACATGCTCGCCGGAGGAGCCGCAACGTCGGCGTTTAGTTGATACAAGACTTGGCCGGTTTCCGCATCCATAAGAATGGCAGACTGGGCATCCAATTGGGGAGCTCCTGGAACTTCGTCCGCTGCTGAAGCCATAGAAGACATTCCGAACATAAACAAAAGACTAATAAGAACGAGGACGGCAACGAACCGCTTCGTTAACAATGATTTGGGCAACAACAATAGATGATTGCGATTCAACACATTCTCCCCTTTTCCGATAAAATACTTCCGTCCTATTGTAACATAGGCTACTCAAAGGAAAAAGCCGAGGTCGGAATGAATTCCAGTCCCTCGGCTCTCCACTATACGCTCTAACCCAAACAGGATTTAAAAGGAATAGTTAGGTGCTTCTTTCGTGATTTGCACGTCATGCGGATGGCTCTCGCGCAAACCGGCTCCCGTAATCCGAACGAATTGCGTATCATTCTTCAATTCTTCGATCGATTTGGTACCGCAATAGCCCATACCGGAACGAAGTCCGCCGAGCAATTGATGAATCGTATCTTTCAGAGGCCCTTTGTAAGCAACCCGTCCCTCAATGCCTTCAGGTACGAGCTTGCTCTCGTTCTCTTGGAAGTAACGATCCTTGCTCCCTTCCTTCATAGCCCCGATGGAGCCCATACCGCGGTATGACTTGTAGCGGCGTCCTTGGTAAATCTCCGATTCGCCCGGGCTTTCTTCCGTACCGGCGAATAAGCTTCCCAGCATGACGCAGCTAGCGCCGGCCGCAATGGCTTTCGTAACCTCGCCGGAGTACTTGATACCGCCGTCGGCGATAATCGGAATATTGTATTCGCGAGCTACCGTCGCGCAATCGTAAATTGCCGTGATTTGCGGCACGCCGATACCGGCGATGATCCGCGTCGTACAAATCGAACCGGGTCCGATTCCGACTTTAACGACCGATGCGCCTGCCTCGATGAGGTCGCGAGTCGCTTCGCCCGTTGCTACGTTGCCGGCAACGATCGTCAGATCCGGATATTTTTCGCGCAACTTGCGAACCATCGACACGATGTCGATATGATGGCCGTGCGCCGAATCGACTACAAGTACGTCTATGCTTGCTTGTACAAGCGCTTCAGCCCGTTCGAAGGTATCTTTAGATACGCCTACCGCCGCGCCGACAAGCAACCTTCCATGAGTGTCCTTAGCTGCGTTAGGGAACTGTATCGCTTTTTCGATATCCTTAATCGTAATGAGACCTTTAAGCGTGTTCGTCTCATCCACGAGCGGCAACTTCTCGATCTTGTGACGTTGCAGAATGCCTTCCGCTTGTTGCAAAGTCGTTCCGACCGGTGCCGTAACGAGCTGCTCGTGCGTCATAACGTCTTTAATCTTGATGGAGTAATCATGTACGAAACGTAAATCGCGGTTAGTCAAAATCCCTACGAGTTTACCTTCGTTATCCACGATAGGAACACCCGAAATCCGATATTTGCCCATCAACTCTTCCGCGTCGTAAACGTGATGCTCGGGCGTAAGCGAGAACGGGTTAGTGATGACTCCGCTCTCGGAACGCTTAACTCGATCCACCTCTTCCGCCTGTTGAGCCACGGACATGTTCTTGTGAATGATTCCGATTCCGCCTTCACGGGCGATTGCGATCGCCAAAGCCGATTCCGTGACCGTATCCATCCCCGCACTGATCAACGGTATGTTGAGCTTGACCGAAGGACTAAGCACTGTTGAGACATCTACGTCCCGTGGTAGAGTTTCAGATTTACGGGGGACGAGTAGTACATCATCAAAAGTAAGTCCCTCTTTGGCGAATTTCGTTTGCCACACTGCTAATTACCCCCTTTGCCGGTTGCTTACCAGCTAATGTCTCCGATTGATTATCGTCAATCTTAGCAGAGGCATCATAGGCTGTCAAGCACATTCCAAATCGGCGAAAACCGCATCAAATAAGCGTTTTCTTAATCCAATAGTATCCAACTCAGGCAGTAAACTTAGGATAGCGATTGGCTGAATTCCAGATCATGTAAGAATATAAACCGGCATTGCGCGCGGCGCGATTTGTTCGCGAATTTGATTTTCCCCGTATCTCTGGTGAGGATGAACCCAACCGGCGGTGAAGCCTTGCAGCCATGGACGAACCTTCGCCGTGGCGATGCCCTTCTGATTCAGCCTTCGATTGTGCTTAAGCGCATCCTTCAATGCCTTCGTGACTATAGGACCTGGACTTAAATCGGGGTGCTCGATCCCCCACATCCCTTCGGAGTAATGGGATGGATAGATCATGGGAGAGATTACGTCCACTTCCCGTGCTATGGAATCCCAGCTTTGTCCGATACCCATGTCGTCATCCGAAGATCCGACCATCCCGAATACGTCCGCGGATACTTTGGCCCCGTGTTTATGCGCTCTCAAATTTGCCCTATGCAGGAATTTACCGATTGCCTCGCTCTTCGTCCAACCCTGATCGTTGGCATAGTCAACCTCCCGATCCACCTTCGACGCATTTTCCGGAAATCTTACGTAATCGAATTGGATTTCGTCAAAACCAATCCGAGCGGCGAGTTCGGCGATCGCAATCGGATACTCCCAGGCTTCCTCGCGATAGGGATCAATCCAGGCAACCCCGTTGCGGTCCCTCCACACCTTGCCATCCTTGCGCTTAATGGTCCATGCGGGGACCGCGTTCGCCAACGTCGGATTCTTGAACGTCACCACCCGGGCGATTAAGTAAATATTTTGCTGTTTGAGTTGCTTGATGACTTGGCGAAAATGAAGAGCGGATTTCTTGTTCGATAACGCCGGTCGTACGTGGTCGTTCTTTGTACCGGACCTTACTGGATTAGATAACGAGATCCCGCTGTTCACGTCAAGCACCATCGCGTTGAGCTCCGTTTGATTAACAAGATCGATTAGTTGTTTCATGCGGCTGCTGCTGTTGGCGACGTGGGAAGAGACATAGATTGCACGAACTGGTTTCGTCGCCTTCATGAGCGTCACCGTTTGGCTATCGTCTATATGTCTTTGGATTTGAAATTTCGGGAATTTAGACGTTTTCGTGTTTTTTATCGCTTGGCTCAACCGATCGTCAAGAGTCTTGGATTGTGATGCGCCATTAATGTGGCGTTTCGTATCCGATGCGCACCCGGCGACCGAGAGTACAACAATTAGGGTCCAACAAATTAAGCGGAACTGCTTGCCGATGTTATCCTTTTTCATTCGATGCAGACACCTCCCGCATGAAAAGTATCGGTATTGTTTGCATCGAAAGGGATTTTACAGCGTCTGAGTTTATGGGAGCTCAGGGGGATTTTTCATGGTTAGGCAGACATATGGCAGTAAAACAAAAAAAAGAAGCTCCTCTGTGAAAAGGAACTTCGTCTTTGGTCTTACACCTTGAAAACTGGATGCGAACCCGTGCGACGAAGTCGTCACGGCCCCGTATACTTGCAGGCAGCAATGCTGTGCATTGCGGTGCAGGTATACGAAACAAAGCATGTAGGAAGAAGGTGAGTGTATCATTTGCCTTACTATGTCAATTCGTTTAGGATAAGCCCTCGACCGATTAGTACTCGTCAGCTCCACACGTTGCCGCGCTTCCACCCCGAGCCTATCAACCTGGTGTTCTTCCAGGGGTCTTACGAATTGGGAAATCTCATCTTGAGGCAGGCTTCGCGCTTAGATGCTTTCAGCGCTTATCCCTTCCGCACTTGGCTACCCAGCGGTGCTCCTGGCGGAACAACTGGTACACCAGCGGTGCGTCCATCCCGGTCCTCTCGTACTAAGGACAGCCCCTCTCAAATTTCCTACGCCCGCGACAGATAGGGACCGAACTGTCTCACGACGTTCTGAACCCAGCTCGCGTACCGCTTTAATGGGCGAACAGCCCAACCCTTGGGACCTACTTCAGCCCCAGGATGCGATGAGCCGACATCGAGGTGCCAAACCTCCCCGTCGATGTGGACTCTTGGGGGAGATAAGCCTGTTATCCCCAGGGTAGCTTTTATCCGTTGAGCGATGGCCCTTCCATTCGGTACCACCGGATCACTAAGTCCGACTTTCGTCCCTGCTCGACTTGTAGGTCTCGCAGTCAAGCTCCCTTATGCCTTTGCACTCTGCGCGCGATTTCCAACCGCGCTGAGGGAACCTTAGAGCGCCTCCGTTACTTTTTAGGAGGCGACCGCCCCAGTCAAACTGTCCGCCTGACACGGTCCTCCTACCCGGTAAGGGTAGTGAGTTAGAACTCCGATACGATCAGGGTGGTATCCCAACGGCGCCTCCACAGAAGCTTGCGCTCCTGCTTCATAGGCTCCCACCTATCCTGTACAGACCGTACCAAAGTTCAATATCAAGCTACAGTAAAGCTCCATGGGGTCTTTCCGTCACGTCGCGGGTAACCTGCATCTTCACAGGTACTAAAATTTCACCGGATCTCTCGTTGAGACAGCGCCCAAGTCGTTACGCCATTCGTGCGGGTCAGAATTTACCTGACAAGGAATTTCGCTACCTTAGGACCGTTATAGTTACGGCCGCCGTTTACTGGGGCTTCAATTCATAGCTTCGGGTTGCCCCTAACCACTCCTCTTAACCTTCCAGCACCGGGCAGGCGTCAGCCCGTATACTTCGCCTTGCGGCTTCGCACAGACCTGTGTTTTTGCTAAACAGTCGCTTGGGCCTCTTCACTGCGGCCCCCTCGTGCTATTCACACTACCGGGGCACCCCTTCTCCCGAAGTTACGGGGTCATTTTGCCGAGTTCCTTAACGAGAGTTCTTCCGCGCGCCTTAGAATTCTCATCTCGCCCACCTGTGTCGGTTTACGGTACGGGCACCTTCTCCTGGCTAGAGGCTTTTCTTGGCAGCGTGGGTACATGACCTTCGGTACTATGATTTTCCCTCCCCATCACAGCTTGAGGTTATAGTGTGCGGATTTGCCTACACACACCTCTCACTGCTTGGACGAGCATATCCATCAGCTCGCGTCGTTCCCCTCCTGCGTCCCCCCATCGCTCATAACGGATTACGGTGGTACAGGAATTTCAACCTGTTGTCCATCGACTACGCCTTTCGGCCTCGCCTTAGGTCCCGACTTACCCTGGGCGGACGAACCTACCCCAGGAACCCTTAGGCTTTCGGCGGACAGGATTCTCACCTGTCTTTTCGTTACTCATACCGGCATTCTCACTTGAATGCAGTCCACCAGTCCTTCCGGTCTGACTTCAACCCGCATTCAACGCTCCCCTACCCAAGTACCCTAAGGTACATGCCATAGCTTCGGTGGTGTGTTTAGCCCCGTTACATTTTCGGCGCAGAGTCACTCGACCAGTGAGCTATTACGCACTCTTTAAATGGTGGCTGCTTCTAAGCCAACATCCTGGTTGTCTTCGCAACTCCACATCCTTTCCCACTTAACACACACTTGGGGACCTTAGCTGATGATCTGGGCTCTTTCCCTCTTGACGACGGATCTTAGCACTCGCCGTCTGACTCCCGAGTATACATGCATGGCATTCGGAGTTTGACTGGACTTGGTAACCCTTGGCGGGCCCCGCACCCAATCAGTGCTCTACCTCCATGATGCTTCACCTCGAGGCTAGCCCTAAAGCTATTTCGGGGAGAACCAGCTATCTCCGAGTTCGATTGGAATTTCTCCCCTACCCCCACGTCATCCCAGAGCTTTTCAACGCTCACGAGTTCGGGCCTCCAGTGAGTGTTACCTCACCTTCACCCTGCACAGGGGTAGATCACACGGTTTCGGGTCTACGACCACGTACTTATTCGCCCTATTCAGACTCGGTTTCCCTTCGGCTCCGCCTCATCAGCTTAACCTTGCACGTGAACGTAACTCGCCGGTTCATTCTACAAAAGGCACGCCATCACCCCTAGATCGGGCTCTGACTTCTTGTAAGCGCACGGTTTCAGGTTCTTTTTCACTCCGCTCCCGCGGTGCTTTTCACCTTTCCCTCACGGTACTGCTTCACTATCGGTCGCCAGGTAGTATTTAGCCTTGGCAGATGGTCCTGCCGGAT
>NZ_CP041969.1:2997500-3082500 GCF_014107495.1 Cohnella cholangitidis | reverse complement strand
AAGGGTCGTTTGATTACATTTTGATATCGACAATTTTGTATTGAATGATGCCCGCGGGAACGTTCACTTCAACCGTCGTACCTTTTTTCTTGCCAATAATCGCTTTACCGACCGGGCTTTCGTTGGAAATCTTATTGTTCAACGGGTCAGACTCCGCCGTACCTACAATCGTGTATTCCATCGTGTCGCCGTATTCGAGATCCTCGACAACGACAGTTGAACCGATGCTGACCGTTTCCAGGTCGATCTCTTCGTTGTTGATGATCCGGGCGTTACGAAGCATTTTCTCAAGGGTAATGATGCGGCCTTCGATGAATGCTTGTTCGTTCTTCGCGTCCTCGTATTCCGAGTTCTCGCTGATATCTCCATAGCCGATTGCAACCTTAATGCGCTCTGCCACTTCGCGGCGTTTGACGGATTTAAGGTTTTCGAGTTCATCTTCAAGCCTCTTAAGCCCATCCTGGGTTAGAAGCACTTCCTTATCGCTCATCTCACCGATCTCCTGTCATGGGAAAAATTTTCAGGGTTGCTAATCCAATATATGTCGGTCACCGCTGACATGACATCTTAATGGATGCTAGCCTACGATTTTCCTGATGCTTGGGCGAATATTGGTACTGATTATATTTCAACCCCTGAAAAATGTCAATTCGCGGAAAGCACTTGATGAAACCGCTTCCTCTCAGTGTACGAGGATTTCGCCCTGTTCAGAAGCTTCCCCTGCTTCCCGTTGCAACATTTCTTCAACCGTCGTTACGTAATTCTCCAAGACGGAGACGACTTCCGAACGGCTCGTCAGATCCATGACGGAATTTTTGACGATCGCGGAATCCGGCATCCCCTTCAGGTACCATGCAAGATGCTTGCGCATTTCCCTTACGGCCACGTTCTCTCCCTTGAGATCGGCCAGGCGATCCAAGTGCAGAACGGCAATGCGGATTTTCTCCGCCGGAGACGGGTCGGGCAGAAGTTCCCCCGTCGTCAAGTAATGTACGGTACGATACAACATCCACGGGTTCCCAAGGGCGCCGCGGCCGATCATGACTCCGTCGCAATTCGTATGTTCGAGAAGACGCTTGGCGTCCTCCGGAGAGAACACGTCGCCGTTGCCGATAACCGGAATATTAACCGCTTGCTTCACGTCCCGTAAAATATCCCAGTTGGCCTTGCCCGTATAGAGCTGCTCCCGGGTACGCCCATGCACGCTGACTGCCGCTCCGCCCGCGCGCTCGACCGCTTGCGCGTTCTCGACCGCGTAGATATGCTGGTCGTCCCAGCCTATGCGCATTTTCACCGTTACCGGTTTTTTCGCGGCATCCGCGGCGTATGATACCATTTCATAGATTTTCTTCGGATCCAGAAGCCATCTTGCTCCCGCATCGCACTTCGTTACCTTCGGCACCGGACAACCCATGTTGATATCGATGATATCCGCATTGGTGTTCTGGTCGACGAACTTCACCGCCTCGACAAGAGATTCCTTGTCTCCTCCGAAGATCTGCAAGCTTAGCGGTTTCTCGCGCTCGTCCACGAACAGCATTTCCAGCGTCCGCTGATTGCCGTGCAGGATCGCCTTGTCGCTCACCATCTCCGCGCAGACGAGCCCGCATCCGAATTCCTTGGCGATAAGCCGGAAAGCCGGATTGCAGACGCCGGCCATCGGTGCAAGCACGACGTTATTGTTCATCGGAACGTTACCGATCTTAAGCATAACTCATTACTCCTTTCGTAGCCCCTGGCCGTCCCATTCAGCGTATCGAGCGATTCCTTCTTCTTGCAGGGAGAATGACGACAGTTCCGCTTCCCATGGGAAAAGAATATCGTTCGGCCAAACGTCTCTAAGCGGAACTAATACAAATGCCCGCTCCCCCATGCGGGGATGCGGGAGCGTTAATTCCGGCGTATCCGCCTTCGCTTCTCCATGAACCAATAAGTCCAAATCTATGTTGCGCGGTCCCCATCGCACGTCTCTGACGCGACCCATTTCCTGTTCAATCGCCAGCAAACGGCGAAGCAGGGCCAGCGGATCAAGTTCCGTACTTAAGCACACCGCCATATTGAGAAAAGAAGGCTGATCCGTATATCCGACTGGGCAGTCTCGTATATCGCCGAAATGCGACGGACTTCAAGCTCGCGATCGGCTTGCAGCCTGCTCACCGCTTCCGCCAGCGACGATTCCCGATCGCCCAGATTAGCGCCTAGCGCCACGTATGCTTCTTGCACGCGGTTCTCAATCCTCTACAGGTACGATGTTCCCGTTCCCATCCCTTTGTCTTCGCAACTCAACGGTCACTCCGTCAAAAGTAATATCGAACGGCGGATTCGGCTTGGTCACCGACACCGTTGCTTTAATGATACTAGTATACGTACCCAGTACGGCGGACGCAATGTTTTCGGTCAGCGTCTCGATGAGCTTGACCGGCGGTCCCTCCACGATTCCTTTGACTAGCGCGTGGATATCGGCGTAGTTAACCGTGTCGTTCACATCGTCGCTCCGTGCCGCGCGGCTAAGATCCATCCTCATATCCAGATCGATGAAATACTTCTGTCCCAATCTATTCTCCTCGGGATATACCCCGTGATAACCATAAAACACCATTCGTTTAAGCTGCATTCTATCCATGGTCAACCTCCTGGCTTCTCGGCTTGCCGATAGACGATCGCATCGGACATCGCCGCTACTCTTTTCATTTGAAGCACGTCATGAACCCGCACGATCTGGCAGCCTTGAGCGATGCCGAGAGCGGTCGTGGCGCCCGTGCCTTCCACCGCTTCATTCGGGGTAACGCCCAGCGCCGTCTGAATAAATCTTTTGCGGGACGTTCCCAAGAGTACCGGATAACCGAGCGATACTACCTTTCCCAAGCGACCCATCAGCTCCAGATTCTCGTCGTAATCCTTCGCGAAACCGATGCCCGGATCGAGCCAGATCAGGTCCTCTCCAACGCCTGCCGCTAGCGCAAGCCGGACGCTCTCTTTTAAATCTTCAAGCACGTCCGCAACGTAGTCCGAATAATCGCGATTATCCCTGTTGTGCGTCAGAATAACCGGGCATCCGGATTTCGCGGAGACGGCCGCGATTTCCGGCTCGCGTTTGAACCCCCATACGTCGTTAACGATATGAGCGCCCGCTTCCAGCGCTTGTCTCGCGACTTCCGCCTTGTACGTATCTACGCTGATTGGAAGCCGGACGTGCTCCCGCACGGCTTGAATCACCGGAATAACCCGGCGCAATTCCTCTTCCAACGGCACCGGATCATGGCCCGGCCTGGTCGATTCTCCGCCGATATCGATGATATCGGCTCCTTCCGCGGCCATTTGCTTGGCTCTTTCGACTGCGGCTTCCACCGCATTAAACCGTCCTCCGTCGGAGAAGGAGTCCGGCGTCGCGTTCAAGATGCCCATAATAAGCGTGCGTTGCCCCAACTCCAGCTTTAATCCGCCGTTCAGCATATAATCGCGGGTATATATCGTCGGTTTCATTAACTGTCGTTCCTTTCCGCTGCAGCCCGATACCGATGCATTAAGTTATAGGTAAGGGCCCCGACGGAGTTACACCCGCCCGGACTCAGTCCTCGCCCGCCTATATTCTCGACCTTCGTGACAGGAACGATTTCTTGTATGGAATTCGTAAGGAACACTTCGTCGGCATACAGCAGCTTATCCCAATCATAGAGGCCTTGTTCCGTCCGTATGCCCATTTCCGCCGCTAACGCGATCACGTACTCCCGCGTAATGCCTTCGAGCAGACCCGTCGAAGCCGCGGGCGTATACAACGCGCCGTCCGAGATCCAGAACACGTTGCTGACCATTCCCTCGACGACATGGCCTTCCCCGTTCAAGAACAACCCTTCCGTCCCCGGTCTTGCTCCCGCACTATTTAGTTCCCTTTTGGCGTTGATATTATTCATATAATGAAACGATTTTAACCGAACGTCGCCTTCCGGAGTGCTGCGAGGAAGCTTGAGCAGGCGCACGGTTTTGCCTTTCCGGGTAGACGGCTCGTCCGCCGCCAGCTCCTTGGCGTACACGATTTCGTTCGGCTGCCCGTAATCGTCGCTAGGCAACCCGATCGCTCCCTCGCCGGCGGATACCGACCAACGGATATACCCGTCCGCCAGATCGTTCGCTTCCAGCAGCTTCGCCACCGCTTCTCTCATCCGGTGCGCTTCCGGAACGTAACGGATGCCTAGCATCTCGCAGCCTTTCGCCAGGCGCTCCGCATGCTTTTCCAGCAGCCAAGCGTCCGCCGTAGGTCCGGAAAGTCTCGAACACGCCCATGCCGTACAAAAAGCCGTGATCGAATGCGGAGATCACGGCTGCGTTGCTGTCGGTTAATTGTCCGTTGTAAAGGTACTTCATGCTCTAACGCCCGATTTCTGGCTCAAGAAATTGCGCAGAATCTTCAACCCGTTATCCGTCATGATCGACTCCGGATGGAATTGCACGCCTTCCACGGCGTATTCCTTGTGCCGCAAACCCATAATCAAGCCGTCTTCCGTCTCCGCGCTGATCTCTAGACAGTCCGGCAGAGTGTCGCGTTTGACGATCAACGAATGGTACCTGGTAGCCGTGAACGGAGAAGGAAGCCCTTCGAAAACCGTGCGCCCGTCATGCTTGATCTCGGATGTTTTGCCATGCATGAGTTGGTCGGCCCGGATAACGTCGCCGCCGAAAGCTTGTCCGATCGCCTGATGCCCTAAGCATACTCCGAAGATCGGGATCTCTCCCTTGAAGCGTTCCAACAACGCTAAGCTAATGCCTGCTTCGTTCGGCGTGCAAGGTCCCGGAGAAATGAGAATATGATCCGGCGCCAGCTTGGCGATTCCGTCCAGGTCGATCTCGTCGTTGCGATGGACGACGATCTCTTCCCCGAGCTCCCCTAAATATTGCACGAGGTTATACGTAAACGAGTCGTAATTGTCGATGACCAGAATCATATCGATTCTCCCTGCCCTTCGCTGTACTGTACCGCTTTCCAAAGCGCTTTGGCTTTGTTCAAGGACTCGTGGAATTCCCGCTCCGGCTCGGAATCGATAACGATGCCGGCTCCCGCTTGAATATGGCAAATCCCATCTTGAACCGCGATCGTACGAATAATTATATTAAATTCCATATTCCCGCTGTAGTCAATCCATCCCATAGAGCCCGTATACGGCCCTCTGCGGGTTGGCTCAAGCTCTTCGATAATTTCCATCGTGCGGACTTTCGGCGCTCCCGTAATCGTCCCTCCCGGGAATACCGCCGCCAGTACGTCGAGCGCGTCTTTCCCGGCGGCAAGCTTGGCTTCCACCTGCGACACGAGATGCATCACGTGCGAATAGCGTTCTACCGTCATCAGCTCCGGCACCTTGACCGTACCGTACGCCGCCACCCGCCCAAGATCATTGCGCTCAAGGTCTACGAGCATCACGTGCTCCGCCCGTTCCTTCTCGCTCAAGAGCAGCTCTTCCTCCATCGCCCGGTCTTCCTCCGCCGACCTGCCGCGACGCCGAGTTCCCGCGATCGGCCGAGTGGACAACCGTCCTTCGTCCAACTTCACCAACAGTTCCGGAGAGGCGCTGACAAGCGCAAAAGAAGGCGTCCTAAGCATTCCCATATACGGAGAAGGGTTCACCAACCGAAGCCACTCATAGAGCGTTTCAGGCTTTGCGTTGGTCGATTTGCTCTGGCGCATCGCAAGATTGACCTGAAAGACGTCCCCTTGTCCGATGTAATGCTGAATTCTCCTTACCGCCGTCTCATAAGCCGCTCTGCTCATCGACGTCGACAATCCCGGCAAGCTTTCCACGTCGATTTGAAGCTGATCCCGCTCCATCCGTTCCAGCATTCGCGTATGCCGCTCCGTCTGCATAACCGAACGGCTTGCCGAAACCCAGCTCGTCCACTGCCGTTCCATCTCTAGCGTACGTTGGCGCGCCAGATCGAATTGCCGTTCCAATAATTCGCCGCGCGCATCTTTAACTTGCGCATGAACCGCGCAGTAAATAACATTCTCGACGTGATCCGCGATCCATAGCTCCTCGAACCTCTGGAACACGTAATCCGGCAAACCCAAGTCGTCCTCAGCCAATACGGGCAGCTTCTCCAGACTGCGAACGATGTCATAGCTCCAGAATCCCAGCACGCCCCCGATACAATCCGGCACACCCGCAGGCCTTGGCCCCGTCCATGGCCGCAGCCATTCTCTCAGCAGCTTGAGCGGAGCGCCTTCTTCTGCCCGAGTCTCCGTCCAACCGCCTTCGGCTGCGTTCGGCTCCAGCACGCGCGCGCGACCGCCTTTTCCCTCGATAACCGACACCGGCTTCAAGCCGACGAACGAGTATCGACCGCCTTTGCCGCTTTCCAGCAAACAGGCGTGCGCCGACGCGTCCTCCCAAGCCTTATCCCAGAAAGCAGGCAACAAAGCTCCCGGTTCCGCCCCGATCTTGCGTATATACGGAAGCAAAGTAAAATCGCCTTCCTTGCTCCATCTTTTCCATTGCTCCCATGCGATTACTTCCACGCTTACTGCTCCCTCGACCGCTACTCATATTAAGCAGAATACCACAAGGCGGATAACATGAGCTACTTTCGCGAGCTGCCCGATGCCGCTGCTCCGGTCCTCATGCCGACCCGATTCCCCATCAAGCATGCCGCCTGCCACGCAAAAAACAGCTCCCGCCAAAGACGGGAGCTGCGTTATTCGCCGATTAGTTGTCGAAGTTAAAGAGCGGCGTGCTCAGGTAACGTTCGCCGTTGGAAGGAACAACCGCGACAACGCGTTTGCCTGCGCCGAGTTCTTTGGCTACTTTGAGCGCTGCGAAGATAGCCGCTCCGGAGGAGATCCCTACGAGCAAGCCTTCTTTTTTAGCAACCGCGCGAGCCGTTTCGAATGCTTCTTCGTTCTCGACCGTCAGAACCGCATCGTAGACTTCGCGGTTCAGAATTTCCGGAATGAAGTTAGCGCCGATACCTTGAATTTTATGAGGGCCGGGGCCGCCGCCGGACAGCAACGGGGAAGCAGCGGGTTCTACCGCGTACACCTTGATGTTCGGGAAGTTCTGTTTCAATACTTCGCCGGCACCGGAGATCGTTCCGCCCGTACCGATTCCGCTTACGAAAGCATCGATCTTGCCGTCGTAGGAATTAATAGCTTCCACGATTTCAGGACCCGTCGTTTCGCGGTGGATTTTAACGTTCGCTTGGTTCTTGAATTGTTGCGGCAAGAAGTAGTCCGCGTTTTCTTTCGCGATTTCTTCCGCTTTCTTAACGGAACCGTTCATGCCTTCGGAACCCGGAGTTAGAACAAGCTCTGCGCCGTAAGCGCGAAGCAGGTTGCGACGCTCCAAGCTCATCGTTTCAGGCATTACTAGAATCGCGCGATATCCTTTAGCGGCTGCAACCATCGCCAAACCGATACCCGTGTTACCGCTGGTAGGTTCAACGATCGTGCTCACGCCCGGTTTAATTAGGCCTTGTTTTTCCGCTTCTTCGATCATGCTGATCGCGATACGGTCTTTAACGCTGGAACCCGGATTTTGATATTCCAATTTTACGTAGATTTCCGCGCTGCCTTCAGGTACGATGCGGTTCAAACGAACGAGTGGCGTATCGCCGATAAGCTGAGTAACATTCTGTACAATCTTAGCCATTGGACATGTTCCCTCCCAAAATTATGCGGCTTTGCCGCCTCATTGCGTTAATCCGACTAAAACAGTCGGCTTTTTGTTTGTCTTCATCTTATCAAAACACGGAGAGGATTGTCAATAGCTGGCTCTTCGATTTCGCTTTTCCGATAACCCGTTAGCGCAATGAATCGTCCTTCACATCGGCGCGATACTTAAGCAACAGTTCTTGTTCCAGCTCTCTAGTGGAAACGGCTTTCCCAAGGGCCAATTGCCGTCTCACTTCCCGCTGGACTTCCTCTTCCGTCTTGGTCTGGATTTCCTTCCTGCCATCCAATCTTACGATGACATATCCCTGATCGATCGGAATCGGTCCTGTGATAGCGCCTATTTGCATCCTAGAAACGGCGTCCATCACCGTCGGGGGCTCGAACGGATCTTCTGCCTCCACCCATCCGACGTTGCCTCCGTCTTCGGCGGTGAATTCGTCCATGGAATAACCGCGGGCCAATTCCGCGAAATCCTCGCCTTCGGCAAGCCGGGCGAGCAACCCGTCCGCCTGTTCCGAGGTTTGTACGACAATCTGGGCCCATTGATATTCGGCGCGCGGCTGGAATTGCTCCCGATGCTGTTCCAAGTATTCATCGACTTCCGATTGCGTAACCGTAATATCGCGAATGGACAGTTTCTCTAGCAACAACCGGTAACGTGCATCCGCCCGGACTTCCTCCCGATTCATGCCTAGCTGTTCATTCATGGATTCGTAGAATTGTTCGTCATCCTCGTAGCCTTGTTTCATGAGCCTTAACTCTTGCTCTAGTTCTTCATCCGTCACATCGATCCCCGAAGATCTCGCCTCTTCGCTAACGGCCACCTGAAGCATCATGCCCCTAAGCGTCTGAGAACCGTAAGAGGTTAGAAGCTGATTCAGCAACTGCTGACGGGTGATGGACGACTGCCCGATCGTGGCTACGATCTCGTCTCCCACGCCCGTCTCCTTGGGGATAGTCCCGCTTGGAACCGGCGTCGGCGACGATTCCGAATTGCAACTTGATGTCATAACCGATGTTGCTAAGAGGGCCAGCAGTACGAGCGGCTTGCGCCGTATCGTCTCCCTCATGATCAATCATCCCTTCCCTAATCCCGATCCGAAAGACGATGCAACGATTCCAGTTCTTCCGCTTCGAACATATATTTCTCATTGCAATAATGGCAATGCAGCTCGGCTTGACCGTCTTCGTCGATGATGCTTCTAAGCTCTTGTCTTCCCAAGGTGATCAATACCTTCTCGAATCTTTCCCGGGAGCATTTGCATTTAAATACAGGCTCGATCGTCTGATGAATCGTGATCTCGTCCCCCAGAAGAAAACGCAAAATCCCTTCCGGCGTTTCCCCTTGATCAAGCAACGCGGTCACATGAGGCATTGCCGAGATAGCATGTTCTAAGCGCACCAGCTTGTCTTCGGATAGGCCCGGCAGCACCTGAACGATGAAACCTCCGGCATGCAGCACGGAGTTATCCGTATCTACCAGCACCCCTAGCCCTACAGCGGAAGGACTCTGTTCGGATTCCGCGAAATAATATGTAAAGTCTTCGGCAAGCTCTCCCGAAATGATCGGAACGCTTCCTCGATAAGGCTCCTTCAAGCCCAAATCTTTCGTAACATGGAGATATCCCGAGGTGCCAACGACTCCCGCTACATCCAATTTGCCTTGGCTGTTGCTCGGAAGGTGGGTATGGGGGTGATCGACGTACCCTCTCACTTCTCCAGCCGCGTTAGCGTCGACTACGATTTGGCCTAACGGGCCATCCCCTTTAACTTGAACGGTTAGCCTTTCATTGCCTTTGAGCATAACGCCCATCATCGCCGAAACGGTCGCCGTGCGGCCAAGCGCCGCAGTCGCGGTCGGATGCGTATCTTGACGCCGTTGCAGCTCCGACACAAGCGCCGTCGTTCGCGCGGCGAATACGCGCAAGCCGCCATCCCAAGCCGTACCTCTAATTAACTCGTCTTTCATCCTGCCTGACCTCCTACGGTACCATAATCTTACTATTTAGACGGACGATATAGGATTACCTATTTCGCTCGTATACAATCCTTAAACCTTCTAAAGTCAGCAACGGGTCCACCAGCTCGATCGTTTCCGATTCTCCGGCGATCAGCTCGGATAATCCCCCCGTCGCGATCACTCTAGGCTGCACGTTGAACTCTTTGCAAATTCTCCGTACGATTCCATCGACCTGGCCGGCGTAGCCGAAAATAATTCCCGACTGCATAGCCGCCACGGTATTGCGTCCGATCACGGTTTTCGGTTTGGACAATTCGATCCGAGGCAGCTTGGCCGCCCTCTGATACAGAGCTTCGGCGGAAATGCCGATGCCCGGTACGATTGATCCGCCAAGATAAGCTCCCGATTGATCGATATAATCGAAGGTCGTCGCCGTGCCGAAATCAACCACGACCAGCGGAGCGCCATACTGCTCGATTCCGGCAACCGCGTTCACGATCCGGTCGGCGCCGACCTCGCGCGGATTCTCGTAACGGATATTCAAGCCGGTTTTAATGCCCGGCCCGACAATCAACGCTTCTTTGCCGACGTACTTTTTAAATAACTGCTCCAACGTATTCATGATCGGAGGTACGACGCAGGACAAAATAACTCCCTCGATTTGTTCTGCCCGAACGCCGGCCAATTGAAACAAATTCGTAATCATAACGCCATACTCGTCCACGGTTGAGGAACGATTCGTGCTAAGGCGCCAATGATGCGTTAAAGTGCTGCCTTGATAAAGCCCGAGTACAATATTCGTATTGCCGACATCGACGACAAGAATCACGACAGCGCCCCCTTTTTCTTAGCGTTCAGATCGAGGCTAATATCGAGCGCTTGGAAGGAGTGGGTCAAGCTGCCCACGGATATGATATCGACGCCGCTTTTGGCTACTTCCGCCACGCGCTCCGGAGTAATTCCGCCGGATGCCTCGATCACGATGTTCGGCGCTCTGCCGCGAATCATCGCTACGGCTTCGGCCATATCGGCCGAATTCATATTGTCGAGCATAACGATATGCGCGCCTGCTTGTACGGCCTCCTCCGCTTGAACCAGAGATTCGGCCTCCACCTCGATCATCATCGTGTGGGGAATGCGGGACTTTGCCGCGCGAACGGCGGCCGCAATGCCCCCGGCTGCCTTAATATGATTATCCTTAATCATGACGGCATCGTACAAGCCGAAGCGATGATTCGCTCCGCCGCCGATTCTGACCGCATATTTCTCCAACGTCCTATGTCCCGGGGTCGTTTTGCGCGTATCCGCGATTCTAACCGGTTGCCCTTGAGCCGCAGAAACGTATTCATTCGTTTTCGTCGCGATTCCGGATAACCGCTGCAGAAGGTTAAGCGCCAATCTTTCCCCCGTCAGAATGCTATGCGTCGAGCCTTCGACAACCGCAAGCACGGTTCCCCGTTCAACGCGGATTCCGTCCGTCGCCTGCGCGTTAAATTTCAGGTTTTTATCGACCACCTCGAATACAAGGCGAGCTAATGGAACGCCCGCGACGATGCCCGATTGCTTCGCATGGATGATCCCGCTCGATTGATGACCTTGCGGCACGGTTGCCATCGTCGTAACATCGCCGGAACCGATATCTTCCGATAACCAAGCCCGAAGCTGGTCTTTAATCGATTCAACCGCCGGACCGCCGATTTCCCAGTCGCTTTCTCGTTCAAACATCGCCGTCGACCCTTTCTGTGGTAATCCCTTTTTCCCTATTCAATATCGTATGCACGCGCCAATTCAGATCATCCCTCTGCGGATAATCTTCCCGATAATGCCCCCCGCGGCTCTCTTCCCGATTCAGTGCCGCTTCCGTCACGAGCAATGCGCATGTCAGTAAGTTCGCGAATTCCAATTCTTCGCGTTTCGATAGACATAACTGGAATAATGGCAATTGCTTCTTCAGATCCTCTAAACCCTTCAGTAACCCGGCGCGGTCTCTTCTTAGTCCCGTATAACGAACCATGCCCTTCTGAAGCTTCAGCCGCCTTTCGATTAGTGCCCCGGTCAGAGCGGCATGTCTCTCGGGAGCAGGGCCGTTGTCCGCGGTCAATTTATTCGGAGGCAGCTTGTTAATGACATCCACGATACGCTGTCCGAATACGATGGCTTCCGATAACGAATTGCTGGCAAGCCGATTCGCTCCGTGAACTCCCGTAGACGATGCCTCTCCGCAAGCGAATAAACGCTTAATGCTCGTCTCTCCGTGAAGATCCGTTTTCACTCCGCCCATCATGTAATGGGCAGCCGGAGCAACCGGAATCCAATCGGTCGTCATGTCGAGCCCGTATTTCAAGCAGTATTCATAAATCGTCGGAAAACGGTGCTGAATCAATTCCGGCGTTTCGTGTGTAATATCGATGTAAACGTAAGTGGATTTCGTTGCCTCCATCTCGCTTACGATCGCGCGGGCAACGACATCCCTTGGAGCAAGCTCCAGCTGAGGATGATAGTTTTCCATGAATCGATCGCCGCGAATGTTGCGCAAATAAGCCCCTTCGCCCCGAACGGCTTCCGAGATCAAGAATCTCGGCGCGCCTGGATAACAGAGCGATGTCGGATGGAACTGGTTGAACTCCATATCCCGAATGTCGGCACCCGCCCGATACGCCATCGCGACGCCATCTCCTGTCGCGACTTCCGGATTCGTCGTATATCGGTATAACTGGCCGGTTCCTCCCGTACAGAGAATCGTAGCCTGTCCGAATACGGCAACGCGCGAGCCGTCCGGTTTCTGAACTAACGCGCCGCGGCACTCCCCGTCTTCCGTAAGCAGATCGAGCACGAAATGATCGTCCCATAACTCGATGGTCGTATCGGACTTCATCTTCTCCGCCAATGCGCGAACGATCTCATACCCCGTTGCGTCCCCATTCGCGTGAAGAATGCGACGCTGGCTATGGGCTCCTTCTTTAGTCAGGGCGAATTGGCCGTCTTCTTCGTCGAAGTTCGTGCCATAACGAATCAATTCATGAACGCCTTGAGGGCCTTCATGAACAAGAACGTCGACCGCCGCGGCATCACAAAGGCCTGCCCCGGCGATCAACGTATCCTGTGCAAGAAAATCTGGAGAATCTTCATCCGATATGACAGCGGCTATTCCGCCTTGCGCATAACGGGTATTGCTATCGAATACTGACTTCTTGGTTATCATTAGCACGCGTTTCGTCTCGCTCGATTTGAGCGCGGTATATAGGCCGGCGATGCCGGCTCCGATCACGATAACGTCAGTCTCTACGCGCGGAAGCTTGTCTAGATCAAAATCGACAACGTAACGTGGAATCATGATTAGTTCGTCTCCACTCTAACATGAGAGTAGCGCAGGCTACTTGACCAGCAGCATGCGCTCCAGCGATAAACGGGCTTTGTCCGCAACGTCTTGCGGCACGTAAATTTGCGGTTGCATCGTTTCCAACGCTTTGACGACCTTCTTCAGGTTGTTGACCTTCATATTCGGGCATACGAGGAATTTGGATGCGAAATGAAAAGTTTTATTAGGGCTGTCTAACCGTAATTGATAACCTGTACCGTCTTCCGTGCCGACGATAAACTCTTGATGGCTCGATTCACGGCAATACTTCAGAATTCCGGTCGTGCTTCCGACGAAGTCGGCCATGGCCACGACCTCCGGACGGCATTCCGGGTGAACGACGAATTCCGCGTTCGGATATTTCGCGCGCATCTCCTCGACGTCTTTGATCGTCAGCATGTCGTGGGTGTTGCAATAACCTTCCCAAATAATCATTTTCTTGTCGGTATGCTGAGACACGTAATGTCCGAGGTTCTTGTCCGGACACCAGATCACCTCGTCCGAATCGACCGAGTTAACGACCTTCACCGCATTGGCGGAAGTACAGCAAATGTCCGTCTCCGCTTTCACGTCCGCCGAAGAGTTGATGTAGGTGACGACCTTGGCGTTCGGATGCTTCGCCTTCAACTCGCGTAAGCCGATTGGATTGACCATATCCGCCATCGGACAGCCCGCTCGTTCATCCGGAACGAGTACGGTCTTATGGGGAGCCAAGATCTTAGCGCTCTCTCCCATGAAATGCACGCCGCAGAATACGATAACTTCCGCATCCGTGGAAGCCGCTTTCTGTGCCAGAAGGAACGAGTCGCCGCGGAAATCCGCGACCTCCTGTATTTCATCGCGCTGATAATAATGAGCGAGAATAATGGCGTTACGTTCTTTCTTGAGCTGCATCAGCCTTTCGCGAAGTTCGCGATTCTGTTCTGCTTTACGCTCTAACGCTAAAGCCTCCATGCAATATCTCCTCCCTAAGGTGAACCGGTAGTTTGTGAATGAATGCACAAACATGGCGGGAATGCTGTCTT
Source organism: Cohnella cholangitidis (assembly GCF_014107495.1). Classification (GTDB taxonomy): domain Bacteria; phylum Bacillota; class Bacilli; order Paenibacillales; family Paenibacillaceae; genus Cohnella; species Cohnella cholangitidis. Next base: position 3,068,500 of record NZ_CP041969.1, on the reverse strand, counting down.
TAGTGTGGACGAAAAGGTCTTCGTTCATTAACACTTAATTTACACTTGCCGGGTAAGGCTGTCAATTCATCTTGCATCGATTAAAAGCCCTTTTCTGCACCAAGCGCAAAAAAAACGGGACGCTCCAAGCGCCTTTGAGCGCCGGAACATCCCGTCTGCGTGTAATTGGTTATTTCGGATCCTCAGAGCCTTCGGAACCTTCATCCTTGCGCGTATCCGGCGTAGGCGTGAGCGGCTCGTCTTCACGGGTTTGAATCCGTACTTTGACGTTGCCAAGCGTATCCACGATCGGTTCGGCTTTGGATTCTTCCTCCGCGGACGAATCGCCGTCTTCGCTAGTAGCGATAACGCCTTCTCGATAAGGGATTTGATCTGATCCAGATCAAGCGTCTCCTCTTCGAGCAGCGTCTTAGCGATCAAGTGCATCTCTTCGCTCTTCTCGGTAAGAAGCTGCTTAGCGCGATCGTAACAAGCGCGCGTAATGCTTTGCATCTCTTGGTCGATCTCGTAGGCGATCGCATCGGAGTAGTTTTGCTCATGTCCGATATCGCGTCCTAAGAACACTTGGCCTTGAGAGTTGCCGAATTGCATCGTTCCGAGCTTTTCGCTCATCCCGTATTCCATGATCATCGCGCGTACGATGCTTGTTGCGGACTTAAAGTCGCTATAAGCGCCCGTGCCGATTTCTCCAATGAAAATTTCCTCTGCAGCTCGGCCCGCTAGCAAGCCGGTTACTTTGTCGAGGAGCTCTTGCTTGGTTACGAGCATGCGATCTTCCTTCGGAAGCATGATGACGTATCCGCCAGCTTTTCCGCGTGGAATGATCGTAACTTTGTGCACCGTATCGGCATGCTTAAGGAAGAATCCGGCAATCGTATGACCCGCTTCATGATAAGCTACAATGCGCTTCTCACGATCGCTGATCACTCGGCTCTTCTTCTCGGTTCCGACGATGACGCGGTCGATCGCTTCGTCGACTTCCTGCATCGCGATGTCTTTCTTATTCCGGCGAGCGGCAAGCAACGCCGCTTCGTTCAATAAGTTCTCCAGATCCGCTCCGGTAAATCCGGTCGTGCGCTTCGCAATCGTGCCAAGACGTACGTCTTTGTTAAGAGGCTTGTTGCGCGCGTGAACCTTCAGCACCGCTTCGCGGCCTTTTACGTCTGGACGATCCACCGTGATTTGACGGTCGAACCGGCCCGGACGAAGCAAGGCTGGATCGAGAATGTCAGGACGGTTAGTCGCGGCGACGATAATAATTCCTTCGTTAGCTCCGAAACCATCCATCTCTACGAGGAGTTGGTTCAGCGTTTGCTCGCGCTCGTCATGTCCGCCGCCGAGGCCTGCGCCCCGTTGACGACCGACCGCGTCGATCTCATCGATAAAGATAATACAAGGCGAGTTTTTCTTCGCGTTTTCGAACAAATCGCGAACGCGGGAAGCCCCGACGCCGACGAACATTTCCACGAAATCCGAACCGGAGATCGTAAAGAAAGGAACGCCTGCTTCTCCCGCAACTGCACGAGCCAGCAAGGTTTTACCGGTACCCGGAGGACCTACGAGAAGAACGCCTTTAGGAATGCGAGCGCCAACCGCCGCGAACTTGCGAGGGTCCTTCAAGAATTCCACGACTTCTACCAGTTCCTGCTTCTCTTCATCCGCTCCGGCAACGTCTTCGAACGTAACCCGCTTTTTCTCTTCATTATAAAGACGGGCGCGGCTCTTGCCGAAGTTCATCACTTTGCCGCCGCCGCCTTGCGCCTGATTAATCAGGAAGAAGAACAGGACGAACATGATAATGAACGGAATGATGGAAGTCAAAAAGGTAAGCCAGAAGCTTTGTCCCGGCATTTTTTTGAACTCGTACGCGAATCCCTTTTCCTTACTCAGCTTCTCGAACTGCTCCGTGGCGTAGTCCGCCACCGGCGCGCGGCCCGTGAAAGTCTCGCCCTTCTCGGTCGAGGATTTCGGTTTCATCTCACCGGTTACCAGGTAAGTACCGCTTTGCATTTGCAAGGTCAATTTATTAACATTGCCTTCTTGAACCACTTTAATGATTTCGCTGTAGCTAAGTTCCTTGGTCGTCTCGTTCTTCCCAATGAAAAACTGAACGATACCAACAGTCACCAAAAAGATAAGTAAGTAAAACCCTGTGTTACGGATGAACCGATTCATCCCTGACCTCCTCTCGACACGCTTACATCATTTTACCATAGCCTGTCTTGGCATCACAATCATCATGCACCGCCGCAAAGGCGGAGAGATTTAACTCGAATATATTTCTGGTTTCAACACGCCGACATAAGGCAGGTTGCGGTATTTCTCCGCGTAATCCAAGCCATAGCCGACGACGAACGCATCCGGAATCGTAAAACCGGTGTAGTCCGCGTTCAGATCGGACGTGCGGCGACCGGGCTTGTCGAACAACGCCACGACGTTGACGGATAGCGCATTGCGTCGTTCCAGCACGTCGATGAGATAGCTCAAGGTCAATCCGCTGTCGATAATATCTTCTACGATGAGTACGTCGCGCCCTTCAACGGATACGTCCAAATCTTTAATGATTTTGACTTCTCCGGAAGATCTCGTGGAATTGCCGTAACTCGATACCGCCATGAAATCAAGCTCGATCGGGATCGTGATATTCTTGGACAAGTCCGCCATAAAAATAAAAGCGCCTTTCAGTACGCAAATAACGAGCGGGTTGCGCCCCTCGTAGTCGCGGCTGATCGCCGCTCCCAGCTCCTGTACCTTCTGCTGTATTACTTCTTGCGAGTAGAGAACTTCTTGAATGTCGTTTTGCAAAGAAGGTACCTCCCAGTGAGATTATTACACGGTATGATTGCATGACTCCGATCATGCACTAGTTTTCGTCCCCTGCGAACGTAAAACGCCATGTTGCCCGGGTATCCGCGGTAACCAAGGCGTGGCTTGAACGCCTCATTCCCGGTATCCAGAGCACTCGCCCGTCCGCATCGACCAACAGCGGAAGCTTATCGCGGCGGGAACGCGGCACTTTGGCATCGACGAACATATCTTGCACTTTTTTGGTGCCGTTTAGTCCGTAAGGATGCATGAGGTCGCCAGGCAAACGGCTGCGAATCCGAAGGGGGAATTGGAGTTCATCCGCGTCAAAGCAAGCTTCTTGCCGATTACCCGGCAAGCCGGAACAAGATCCTTCCAGACGCTCCAACCGAATTTTCTCCCCCGTCTCCTCGATCGCCACTTCACTCGTCGTCTCCGTGACGATATACGTGAAGTTTACCGGTTCTGGAAGATTTGGTCCGATATAAGCCTGTTCATATTCCCTGATCAATACCCAACCATCCCCAATGTCCAGTTGAGTGACCGTGGGACGATCCTGTAGAAGCGTTGCAACAATTTCCTCCACTTGCCCGTAATCCAACATTTGGCGCGGGTTTGCAGAACAGTTTAATATTAATTTAATCAATCTGCGTTGTAAAGCGACGTGAAGGCCGCGGAACCGTCGTCGCTCTAGCCGGAAGCCTTCTCCCGAAGGAGTAACCCCCTCTTGAAAAGCAAGATGCGTCTGGCTTTCCATATAATCGTCATCCGCTGCCGCCATATCGGCTAGCCTAATCAGCGATGCCTTCAGCTTGGGATTGTGCTGCTCCAGCATCGGCATCAGATCTAGTCGGACGGCATTGCGAAAGTAATGTCGATCGATATTGCTGCTATCAACCGCGTAAGGCACCCCGTTTCGCTTACAATACTCCAGAAGCTCACATTTGGTTATACGCAAGAGAGGGCGAATCAGTTCCAATTGATCTTCTTTACGTCGATAAGGGATCCCGGCTAGCCCGCTAACCCCGGTTCCCCGTATCACTCTCATGAGCACCGTTTCCGCTTGATCGTCGGCATGATGTCCCGTAAGCAGATAAGCAGCTTGATACTGGCTTGCCACTTGCTTAAGAAACGCATAACGTTTCTCCCTGGCCGCGGTTTGCGCATTGATCCCCGTCTCCGCTATGTAAGCGGGCAATCCTAGCTCAGCGGTTTCGAACCTTAATCCAAGTTCATCGGCATATCGGCTAACCAGCTCCGCTTCGGCATCGGACTCCTTGCCGCGGAACTGATGGTTTACATGGGCAACCACAATTTGGAAAGGCAGATCTCGCGCCATGGTGCTTAGAATATGCAGCAAAGCCATGGAATCCGGACCGCCGGAAACCGCGGCGACGACCGAGCTCCCTTCATGCCACCAGCCATCCGCGCGCGCTTGCTCCATGATGCTTAATCTCCAATCATCTTGCGCTTGCACCGTCATTACTCCTTTAGAGGCAGTCCACTCTACTCTTATTGATATAACCAGATCGCGGTAACCGTCATGCTGAGTACGATCGCGGCGCCAAGCAATCCCGCCATCCAACCGGGTATCCGGTCGCTTGGCGATTTAGGGGTTTTGGATATCCGCACTTGCTCTCTCCACTCCCGGCTAGCTTCCTTGGTGCTCTCGAATTTCCCGTTGAGAGCCATCTCCATCCAACCCTCAAGGGGCTTTAGAGCGGAATGGCTTCTTACGAGCTTCATTAATTCCCTTGGATGGCGATTTTGCGGAAGAAGCGTACGGGTTAATTGAATGAGCCGCTTGCCATCGAGAGCATGCAACCATAGCAGGGCTACGGCAAAAAGATCATACCCCGGATCAGCCGTACGACTCCCTGCGGACCAATATCCCCGGTCGTAAATCTCGGTAAACTGGCGAACGCTGCGTCCGATCGCCGAAGCGCCGCCGAAATCGACCAATTCTACCCTGCCGTATTCCCCTACCAATACGTTGTCGCTCTTAATATCCCCGAACACCCATCCGGCTTCGTGCAGCAGGGACAGCCTATCCAACAGCCGGTACCCGATGACTCCGAGCCAATGGGAACCATGTTGCTTCAAGTAGGTTTTAGCCGGAACTCCCGGTATATATCTCATGACGTAAAAAGGAACTTTCTTCCCATTTACCAATGCATCATCTACATCTATTAGAAAGGGGGAACGATCTTTTTGGGAATGATCTAAGGAGGCTAATATATTAGCCTCCCCTTGCAATTCCGCGGCTTCGTGTCCAATCTTCACCGCATAACCGGTCCGATTGCCCGAAGTCGCCAAGTACACTTGTCCGTTCGAGCCTAATCCAAGCAACCGCTCTAGTCGATAGAGCTTCCCGTTCCATTTGCCCCTCAGCTCCGTGCCTTTCGGAAGAGGATGGTTATCAGACGACGTAGTCACTCCGCACCTCGTTCGAATCGCCACGCGTAACTTGGGATGGCGTCTCTACCAGCTCTGTTTTGCTTATTTTACCACAAGTCTCGCGAATAAAATCAACGACTTGCAGAAGAGCGGGGCCTGTCGGCGTCGTACCTCGCATGCGAATTCGGCCGAATAAGGACCCGACCTTGGCGGCATTCGAGGTCCAACCGGCATCCATGACGCAATAATCATGCTGAGAGCCTCCCGGAAAATGGAAAACGGACACTTGGCTTTTCCCCGTTCTGGCCTGCAAGCTCAGGATGAGCTCGCGAATGGCGTCCTCCACGGCGTGAAGCTTCGGCTTCATGCTGGCGCTGGCATCGATGAGGAGAGCCACGGAAAGCGACATCGTTTCTTCCATGTCCTCCATTACCTTCACGACTTCCGCACGTTTGGGCGGAGGCAATGCGCCGACGTTATCCACCCCGAACAGCTGGCGAAGTTCTTGATTGACGGCTTGCCGGATGCTCCCGGCTACCGTCTGCCTCGTCATCATCTGCACCGTTCGAGACAATTGCCGGCTAGTCACGATTTGACTAATCCCGCCGCCTGCGCGCGCAATCTCGGCAATCTCGGCAGCTCCGTATTCTCCGATGGTTCCTTCATCGATTACCCCGGCAACGTTCACGGTTATGCCCTCGGCATAAGCCTGCGCGGCAGCAATGACCGGGCTCTCTCCCACATTCGATCCTCCGTCTGTAATAAGCAAAATTTGTTTCATCGTCCCACACTCCTCTATTGGTCTAGAATCTATTAAGAGTGTCGCCAAGGTTTGGGAGATTTAACCTTTGTAAGCAACTACGGGACGAAGAGTTACCGCGCACAGCAAAAAAGCCTCCCGATAAAGGAGGCTTTCCTCGCCGCTCATCTATAAACGCACTTACCCCCGCAAAATTAACTCACCGTCCTAGGCCGCTCCAGTCGATTGAGGCCCGGCCAGCGAAAAGCGGCCCATTCCGGCTGATGGCGCGTTAACCGGGTCACGACGACGGTCATGTCGTCTTTCACGCCTCCCGGATATTGGCGCAGCGCCGTATCCAGCAGCTCGTCGGCGATGTCCTGAGGCTCATCGGCATCCAGCTCCTGAAGCACCCTCTTCATCCATTGCTCCTTGTTGATCGCATGGCCGGGCGCATCGAGAATGCCATCCGTCATCATGATAAGCGTATCTCCGGGCTGCAGCTGCACGCGAAGCAAATCGATCTCTATGTCGTGCAAGATGCCGATCGGCAAGTTGTTTGCGGCAATCGGAATAATTTCCCTCCCTCTCTTAATAAAACTTGGCGTCGATCCGATCTTAAGCATCGTCGCATGCGCGGTGTAAAGGTCGATTAACGCCAAATCCACCGTTGCGAACATCTCCTCCGGGGAGCGCAGCAGCAATATGGAATTAACCGACTTCACTGCAAGCCGCTCATCGATCCCCGACTGCAATAGTTGCTCTAGCATGGACAGCGCGGCGCTGCTCTCCATTCGCGCTCTCACTCCGTTACCCATTCCGTCGCTCAACGCTACCGCGAACTTGCCGTTGCCTAGCTCCACCATGCTGAAGCTGTCTCCCGACAGCAAATCGCCATCCTTTGCCGCTCCGGCCACCCCCGTCTCCACTTCGTAAATTTTCGCCGATGCGAACGTCACCGTGCTTAGATGCGCGGAAGGCACTCCGCCTCGCTCGTTGCTGACCGTCACCGTTTCCCCTAAGATCTCGGATAGCAAAGGGGCGATCATTTTACGGCATTCGTCGTACCCGGTGCGGAAAGCGTGAACCATCTCAATGTCGATATGTCCCTCCTCCAGGCTAATAATATCTATATTCTGAATCGCCAGCCCCAGACGGTCGAGGGCATCGCGGATTTGCCTCTCCTGTGCGTCCATCTGTTTGGCTTCGCGACGGATTTCTTTGACTAGGTCGTCCATGACCTGGGAAACCCCCGACAGCTGGTCCGCGACGAGAAAACGGCTATCTTGCAGCTGCTGGCGCCAATGCAAGTCGTTCCGATAGACCTCGTATTCCCGTTTGAGCACGTCCAGCACGAGCGGCGTCTTCACGCAAACCCTGCTCCAAGACTTAGGCATTTGCGCCGGCATAAGATCCGGCCGCTCTTCGATCGCCGTCATCATGTCCGTCATCAGCTTATAGGTCTGGATGAATTGCCCGTCCCAGCATAAACCCCGACGGTGACAATTGGCGCAGGCCCTTTCGTGAACCTCGTTGACGAAGTGATCGAAGTCCCGGTTTTGCCTGGCGGTTTCTCCTTGTTGGGTGATTTGCCGGAAACTCCGCGATAGCTGCCGGAACACCTCGGAGAACTTTTCCACCCTCTCGGCCGTTAAATCTCTTACTTTTTGCGCATAATCATATTGGTTCTGAGCATAGTTTGTAGTACCGGGAACATATCTTGATATTGACTCCAGCAACGAACGGCGAGTAAACAGCAGTAACGACGATGCAGCAACGGTCGCCCATGTAGAGGCCATCGTTTCGGTTGCCGTTCCTCCATATAGCGCCAATACCGAAGTCCCTAGCAACAGACCGAATATTGACGCCGCCTTACCGCCTTCCCTCACCAGACCTGCCATGAGTCCGCCAAAAGCAAGCAGGCCGATCTCGGATGCCGCTCCGAGATTGGACAAGCTAAGAATCATCCCCGCGACCACGCCGACCGAGGTTCCAAGCGCCGGACCTCCCACGTATGCCGTCAATACGACGAAATAACGGGACAATACGCTTGCTACCGCGACGCCATAGATCGTCCACCCCGTCATGCCCGTAAGGAGACAAGCTAAAAGAATGGCGACTCCTACCCATTCCTCGTGACGAAGTTCGGATGCTTTCCTCGTTCGCGTTAGCACCGGAAGCGCATGCACGAACAACAAAGTAAGCACGAAAGCCAGTCCGGCCTCCACAATCGTTAATACATAAGGCAACCAAGCGGTATTGTCCGCAAGCAGCGTATCGAATAATCGAACGATTAACGTAGCGGAGAACACGACGACCGGCGCATGAGACAAATCCGCTCTTTCATAGAGCGCTAATCCACGGTAGATCAAATAGATAATGCCGATTTCCGCGCAAATTACGGCGGGCATCGGATCGAGGGCCCAGAAACTGCCGGCCGCGAGCGAGAGCATCGCCCAGAACGCCAAGTCTTTGCGCAAATACAGTATGACCCCGAAAAACGCTGCCGCAAATGGTGCAATCCCTTCCAGCATAACCGCTCTGCCCAACAAGAAACCGATTCCGATGACCGCTAACATCCACTGCTGCGCTCGTAAGGCTTCGCCCCATCGCAAGAATAGCGAAGGCGGTCGGGAGCCTCCTTGCATTTGCTTGGCTTTTCCCTTTTTCTGAAACCAACTCTTGCGCCCCGTATCGGGGATAAGAGAGGGCCCGGTCCCCGTACGAGGTACGAAGGGAACGACGGACGGCTTGTCCATGATGCACACCCCATTCACCAGATTGAATTGTGTTTTTTATTATAGGCGGGGCATTTCATGAAGTTTGTCAGAAACGGTTGGCGGCAAAAAAGTTTTTTCCGACAGGATCGGGCGGATGTTCGTACCGGATCGCGCGGTCATGGCAAACCCATGGGGCTCATAGGATATTCTCTTCGATGCCTGGCGAGGCGCTGGCGATATCGCCAATTCCGACAACAAAAAAACGCCCTCATCCGACTGGCGATGGCGCTCCTTGCCGCAACTTACGGACGCGGACCGCGCGGAAATGCCGGATGGACGCGAATGAATGCGGGCGTTTAAAATTTTCTAATCGGCGGAAAAATAAACGGTAGAAAACACACAACAAAGCCGGGCCATATGGCCCGGCTCTGAATACATTATTAAATCTTATATCTTACGAACGACGTCCGCCTCGTCCGCCACGTTTGGATTCGGTACTTTTCTTAAGATTAGAAATGCGCTCTTCGCTGTCCTTAAGGAAGCGAGACAATTTGTCATCAAAAGAGGGGGATCTTCCGAAACCACCCGGTTTGGAGGGACGACCACCGCGATCGCGAGGTCCACGTTGTTGCGGTTGCTGCTGTTGTTGTTGCTCCGGCGGTTTGTCCACAGCTTGACGAATGGATAGACCGATCTTGCCGTCTTTGTCCACATTAATGACCTTGACCGTAACCATGTCATTAATCTTCAAATGCTCATGAACGTCCTTCACATAGCTGTCGGCAATTTCGGAAATGTGTACGAGTCCGGTAACTCCGCCCGTTAAATCCACGAAAGCTCCGAAATGCGTGATGCCGGTAACTTTGCCCTCCAATTTGGTTCCCACTTCGATGGCCATAAAAACCGATGTTCCTCCCTGAACCTAAATGTGCCCGAACTGCATAAGTCCGGCTATGCCAATTATAACCGACAATTCAAAGCAAGGTCAACAGACGCTGGTCTATCTTAACCCGACCATTCGCCTACTTGGTCGTGATAGGAACTTCCCCGGGAAGTCCTAAGCCATGCTCCTTGCGAGCGATTTGGCCGATATATTCATAATCGTTCAAACGTACGATCTGCTGCTTCAATTCTTCGTTCTTCGCCTGGGCATCGGTTAGCTTCTGATCGGCTTCATACAGCTGACTCTTGCGATCACTAATCTGTCCATATTGAACGATAAGAACGTATGTTGCCCAACTCATGAATAGAATCAGAACAAACAGCAGTAATTTCAATCTTCTGCGGGCTCCTGTCAGGACAGGCGTCGCGGTCGCTGTGCGTGAAGACAATCCGATGCCTCCTTTCCTAAGCTTCGAAACAGTCCCAAAAAACAGTGGGACGCGATTATTATAGCATAAGATAGATAACTAGAAATATCCTTCTTACGACGCATTCCGGTAAAAATAAATGTCGAACGTCCTTATTGTTTGTTCCTGAACAAATCCCGAATTTGCCTTGCCCGTTCGTGCATGCGACGATAGGCACGCGCGACCGGATCAAATCTTCTTCGAACGGGCAGCAGTTTAGGCCATATTCGCTTGGCTAATCCTGCTAAAGGCTTGAGAAGCAGCTTGCCAACCCATAGCAATATAGCTGCCGTCACGATGAACGCGATATCCAGCACCTTTGCCAACAGGCGGACTATCCAGATAATCGGCGTGAGCACAAGCCCGTTAACCAGCTTCCACGCGAATCGAAAGATCGCTTTTATTATATCGATAAGCTTGCCGGATAGCTTGACCACCCATTGGCTGAACAAGCCGAAATAGCCCGTTACTCCGATCCCGAGACCTAGGAAGACGTACATCCGTACCTCGCCCTCGTTGCTCCCGAGCAAAATGCTGAACACTCCCAGAGTTGCTGCCGCCCAATATACCACGTCCAGGGCGGGGAGCAGCCAGCGAGCGATATGAAAACGGTGCGAAGCTACTCGGTAAACGTCAAAGACGAGCCCCATGACCACGCCGCATAGCATCATGAAGGCAATCGTCATCCCCTGAGCCGCTGCGCTCACTTGAACAACTTCCCGAACAAGCCCTTCGACTTATTCGCGGTGCTGCCGTCCAAATAGACAAGGGAGTGAATAGCCCCTTCGATCGAGACGAGCCCTTGGTCGAGGCTCAAGTTTTTCATGTGCAGGTTATGCCCCCGAACGGTAAGAAATCCGCATTCGGTTTCTAGCAGAAATTCTTCGTTATCGAAGCTTTCTACCTTGCTGACACCGGAAATATCTAGAGATTTCCGGTTAAGCATACGAACCTCCTGATGCTTGGCGCCTTTGGCGTGTTCCATGGCACGTCCCCCTTGCCGTTAAGCGAGAGTTCAAAAAGTCGCGTTTGACGACTTTTTGAACAAGCTCTTTAAGACTAGCCTATGGGCGAAGGGGGCGAATTAGAACTGGGCTCGTATTAACGAATCAGGACGCACACCGGCTTATTCACTTGCAGTTCCGATCCGGAGTAGATCGGCAGTCCGGATTGCGGTTCGATGCGGAATGCGACAACGGAGTCCGAGTTCTGGTTCGCCGCGACCATCCATTGCCCGTCCGGGGCGAGAGCGAAATTCCTCGGAAACTTGCCTCTGGTCGATACGTATCCCGAAGCTTGGAGCTCGCCTGTCCGTTCATCGATCCGGAAGACGGCAATGCTATCGTGACCGCGGTTAGAAGCGTAGACGAACCGCCCGTCCGGAGAAACCAATATTTCCGCGCACCAGCTCTCTCCATCAAATGTCGGAGGAAGGGTCGATAGGGAGTCAAGCAACACAAGCTTGCCAGACTCCTCGTGAGCAAACCTCGTAATGGTGCTATTCAGCTCGTTAACAACGTATACGGCTTTGCCCGAAGGATGGAACGCAAGATGGCGAGGACCTGCTCCCGGCTCCAGAGAAACGGCATCGTAAGCAGACCATTCATTCGCTTCGGGTCCCCGCGTATAAACCATTACCTTATCCATTCCTAGATCGACTACGAACAAGTATTGGCCATCCGGGCTGAAGAAGACGGAATGCGGATGCGGTCCTTCTTGGCGCTCCGCATTCGGTCCGGAACCCGTATGGCGGAACCGGATGACCGGAGCCAACGGACGGGAGTCCGGCCCTATCGGATACATCATGACGGACGCTCCGCTATAGTTCGATACCGCGAGCCAATCCTCGGACGGCGTTAACGTTAAATGACAAGGGTGATTCCCGTGGGTCGGATGGTATTGTCCCGGTCCCAGCTTGCGCGTGTCCGCGTCTACCGGGAAAGAGGCAAGCTGCCCGCCTTCCGCCTTATCGCCGTCCGCGTCGATATGTTCGTCCGTCTCGCTAACCGCGTATAAGCGAGTGCCCGCTTTGTTCATGCGCAGGAAAGACGGGTTTTCGATTCCGCCATACTCGGCGATTTTGACAAGCTCCCCCGTATCCGTCAGCAGTTCGACCCGGGTAATTCCGACTTCGTTCTTGGCGCCGTATGCGCCTATCCATATTTCGTGAGCCTTTGCCATTAATTCTGCTCCTCTTATATACGAATTAGAGCCCCCGCCGCAAACGAACGGGAACTCTAATATCATACAACATTTAGCAATTGCTTTTATAATATTATACTGTTTCCGAGAAACTCGGTATTGAAACTCCTCTAAATCTGCTTAATCAGATAGTCCATTAACCTAGAGATTATCGCAGCCATTTGATCGCGGGTAACTTTTTCGTCAGGTTTAAACTTCCCATCCGGATAACCTTGAATGATTCCGGCATCAAATGACTTTTGTACACCATCCACAGCCCATTTCGGAATATCGTTTTGATCCCGATAGGCTTTGGCTTGGCCTTGTTTGTGATCATAGAGATCGAGTATTCGCCCGATAACGGTTGCCATTTGGGCCCTGCTGAGATTGTCCGTTCCTTCAAATCCTAGATTGCTGCCAGTCATAAGATTATTCTGAATAACTGCGGCCACGTATGGTTTTGCCCAAGCCGGAACGTCTTTGTACATCTCTGATTGATTCATAACGCTTGTATCAACGCCAGTTATATCCAAATTAAGCGCTTTGGCAATAACGACGGCAATCTGATATCGGTTAGTCGCATCCTTCGGATTAAATAAGCGAGCTTCGTCTCCTTGAATTACGCCTAAACTTATTAATTTTAGAATCTCGGGATTCGCCCAGCTAAGAAGTGTATCACCCGGTTGGTAAATACCCTTGTTATCCAAGACGGCTATCCATTTGCCCTTAGGAGCTTCACCGGTTAACAGATTGCCGCTGCGCTTCGTTGGAACAGCGATCCATGTTTGATAGTGCTCATCGTAATAATATATAAGCGAGTTTGCAGTAATCTGATCTCCGACCTCTATCGAAGTCTTTGTATCCCCGCTATTCACGTAAGGTGCGACAATAATTGCACTATTTCCAAATTCGAATGTTGGTATTGTTGGTTTTGGTTTTGATTGGTCATCTTCCGGGATTAAAGTACTGGTTGTTGAATTGCCTGACGATGGTTGATTATTCTGCGAAGATTTCATCGTCGTGAAATCCCATGTCGTCATGTCGCTGAAGCCTGCATAGGCGTTCCCCGAAAAATCGTAAATCGTGCCCGGCGTCACCTGTACATAATACGTGGCGTTCTCTTCCAAATCCACATATGGATCAATGACGATCGACGTGCCGGACGTCCATACATCATACTGCCCGCTCACCGCAGCTCCGTCGACGATCCCCACGCTAAGTACCGGCGATGCTTTCCCTTGCTTATACAGATGGATATAGCCGTTTATTAATTGGACATTCTCATCGAACGTAATCGCCAAATTGCCGGAAATTGACGCGTCGCTGCCCTCCGGAGAGACCCTCACTAATCCCGGTGCCGTAAAATCTCCGGTGGTGAATCTCCAATCATAGGTAGTGGCTATGCCGTAAGAGATTGACCCGTTCAGATCCGTGAACGTGCCGCTCGTCATCGTCACGTAGTATTCTGACTGCTCTGCCAAATCCAGATCCGGGTCTATCGTTACCGAACCGCTGAAGATTTGGGCTGTTGCACCCGTTATCGTTCCGTTTGCAATCTCAATGGTCTGCGCTATCGAATCATCGGATGACCGCCAGATTACGATGCGCCCGTTGCCTAACTGCACGGGTTCGTTGAATTCAATATAGAGATCCGCATTCGCGCTTACCCCGCTATATGTGGGTCCTAGATAGTTGATTACAGGCCGCTCGTCCATCGTCGTGAAATCCCATGTCGTCGTGTCGCTGAAGCCTGCATAGGCGTTCCCCGAAAAATCGTAAATCGTGCCCGGCGTCACTTGTACATAATACGTGGCGTTCTCTTCCAAATCCACATATGGATCAATGACAATCGACGTGCCGGACGTCCATACCGTATACGGGCCTGCTCACCGCAGCTCCGTCGACGATCCCCACGCTAAGTACCGGCGCTGCTTCCCTTGTTTGTACAGATGGATGTAGCCGTTTATTAATTGGACATTCTCATCGAACGTAATCGCCAAATTGCCGGAAATTGACGCGTCGCTGCCCTCCGGAGAGACCCTCACTAATCCCGGTGCCGTAAAATCTCCGGTGGTGAATCTCCAATCATAGGTAGTGGCTATGCCGTAAGAGATTGACCCGTTCAGATCCGTGAACGTGCCGCTCGTCATCGTCACGTAGTATTCTGACTGCTCTGCCAAATCCAGATCCGGGTCTATCGTTACCGAACCGCTGAAGATTTGGGCTGTTGCACCCGTTATCGTTCCGTTTGCAATCTCAATGGTCTGCGCTATCGAATCATCGGATGACCGCCAGATTACGATGCGCCCGTTGCCTAACTGCACGGGTTCGTTGAATTCAATATAGAGATCCGCATTCGCGCTTACCCCGCTATATGTGGGTCCTAGATAGTTGATTACAGGCCGCTCGTCCATCGTCGTGAAATCCCATGTCGTCGTGTCGCTGAAGCCTGCATAGGCGTTCCCGTCATAGTCCGCGATTGCACCGGACGTGATCTGTACGTAGTACGAGGCGTTCTTTTCCAAATCCAAATTAGGATCAATGAAGATCGACGTGCCGGAAAACATCCATATCTTATACGGGCCGGCTTTCAAAAAGCCGCTGCTGGCCTCTACGCTAAGTACCGGTGTTGCTTCACCTTGTTTGTACAGATGGATGTAGCCACTCATGAAGGTGACATTCTCATCGAACGTAATCGCCAAGTTGCCGGAAATTGACGCGTCGCTGCCTTCCGGAGAGACGCTCACTAAACTCGGGGCTTGATTATCTTTTGTCCTGAATGTCCAACCATATGGAGAAGTTACTCCTGAAAAATTTACACCGTCCAGGTCTACGAACGTACCGCTCTCCAACGTCACGTAGTAGTCTGTCTGCTCTTCTAAATCCATATCCGGGTCAATCGTAACAACATTGCCGCTAATATAGGCTGTAGCTCCCGTAACCGTTCCGTTTGCAACCTCGATGGTTTGGGCGACCGATCCATTGGATTGACGCCTGATTTCGATAAGACCGTTGCCCAATTGCACTGCCTCGCTAAACCAAATAAAGAGGTCAGTATCAATACTTGTACCGTAACTTGTGGGTTCTGCATAATCGATGGAGGGCTTCGCGTTCATCGTCGTAAAATCCCACGTCGTCGTGTCACTGATACCCGCATACGCGCGCCCATCAGTGTCCACGATCGCACCGGACGTTACCTGCACGTAGTACGAGGTTTCCTCTTCCAATCTTATAAACGGAAAGACCACTACCGACACAGTGGTGCTACTGCTAACTTCTGTCCATACATCATAAGGACCAGCCGTCACTACCCCGTTAATAATCTCCACGCTCAATACTGGCGCTGCTTCCCCTTGCTTATACAGATAGATATAGCCATTGCCTAATTCGACCCACTTATCAAGCGTAAGCCTCAAGAAACCGAAGATTGCCGCGTTATTGCCTTCCGGAGAAACACTTGCCAACATCGGCGGATTGTTGTTTATCGGAGAGGCCATTAACTTAGGTGCCTGAGTGTCCTGAGTCCGGAATGTCCAAGCATAAGGAGAAGTTATTCCGGAGAACGGTATGTTGCCGGTGCTTACCAATGCCCCGCTTGATACCAAAACATAGTAGTTGGATCCTTCGAACAAATCGACGCCCGGATCAATGATCATATTATTTCCGCTTAATAAAATATTCGCGCCGCGGACCATTCCGCTATAAATATTAAAAGATTGTGCAATCGAATTATCCTCTTGATTCACTATAGAAATGCTGCCATTGCCAAGTTGCATAGGCGTATCAAAAGCCAGAACTAAATTCGCATTTACGGGTATCCCGCTGTAAAGAGGCAGATATTGCAGAATCTTGGGATAGGGATTGGACAAAAGGGAATAAGATAATACGTTTACCGGCTTATCTGATTTATTCGAACTTGCGACATTGGATGCGGAATTTACAAATGGATTCGTTGCATGCGAGACATAAGGGGACAACAAGCTGATAACTTGCGACGTCGCCGCCGCGTAGGTTAATACTTTCAATTTTTTATTCATTTTGCGATAGCCCCCTTTTTCAATTCGGCATATTGTTCGATAGTTCGGGTAAGCTCTTCGAAATAAGGCTGAACATCGTTATAATCCTTATTGCATCCCTCTAAAAAAGAAGCGAATAAGGAGGTAACCAGTTCCGCTTTCTTCCGCAAATCGGTCTTGAGCTTTATGCTGACGGTTTTGCTAAAGAGCACTTCGTAACCGACTCTATTCATAGGTTGCAGAAAATACCGGAAAAATAGATTCTGTTGCAATGATTTAAACAAGTTATCAAATTGATGAAAAATTGGCGGAGAATACGTAGACTTAAGAAGTGTTAAAGTTCGATCTAACTCCGCAAACAATTTCCCCAGCTCGTTGCGTTGCTCCAACATGCGCTCGCTTTGCGCTAATAGGAGGGATAGGTTCATTTCGCGCGCTCTAGGCTTCAACAACCAGTTGTCGACCACCGAACGGTTTCCTTCCCACTTCGAAATGGTTTCCGATAATGGGATATACTGTGCGCCTTTGATAGCTGCCCCGCCTTTAGTGGCATTAATGATCTTGAACGAAGGATTTTTATTAATATAATGTTCCATCTCGTACCGCATTAGGTTCAGCGGAGAATTCGTGAATATCGTATCTCCCTCCACGCTTGCGACCGGAATTCTCTCCGTAGTATTCCTAGAAGAATAAGGAACTCCCTCCGCGTAATATTGATTGTCTCGAAAAGCAAAATTCTGACCGACTAAAATGATCGATGAGCACTTTAAAGCAATCAGAACCTGAAGAGTAACAATCGCAATGGAAGGCGCATCGTGAATGACCGGCGATTCAAGATCATGCATACCGTAATAGGCCAACATGGGATCTTGGGTAATCGGAATATAGACTTTGGACCATGGAAATTGCTCCAATGTCCCTTCTCCGACCGTACTGCCGTAAACCATTGGAAACGGCACCTTATTTTCTTGAATAGCGCGAGTAAAAGCATTCCTATTAAATGGCCCGGGGTCATAGGTAAAAGCAGCATCGGGAACGATTTGGTGTTCGATAAAAACGTTAATCGCCGAACCGGCAGTAAATATGTAGGCTAACCCCTGTTCCTTGATTTTCCTGATATTCTCGATCTCTTCTTCTAAAGACGGTCCGGCTGACACAAGCAGAACGGGCTTATTCTCAAAATGCTCCCGAAAATCGAAAACACTCGGCGCATCCAACGTATAACGGAAATTCCTCAAAGCGTTATAGACCCACTTCTTCTCGAAATGGCGATTGATTCCCATTTGCTGTTGCTTTCTTTTGACCAGTTGTTGAGTTGTTTGTATAAATTGTTTATTTAAGTCGCCAAACACTTTTTTGTACGACGGTAAAGTCACTATCGTAAAGCCAGCGGGAGTTCGGTTTATGAAAGATTTTATTTCTTGAACGGTTCTCACCCGATCAAAGCCTAAATAGATATCTCGCAGCATTGGCATATTCAAATCTTCCAAAGATATTTCACATAAAAGCGCCTTTAAGACTTTCGGCGAAGGCTCATAGATGGAATAAGGAACATCGGGATGTTTAGCAACAAAATTTCGGATATGATAAGCTAAACCCGCTCCGAAAAATAGCAAATGATGATCTTTTTCGGCGATCTTCTTCGCTATTGTCCGAAGCATTCTATCCGCTTCTCCCCAGGGATCGGAGGGTTCATGCAAATGAAAGCTGTACTGGTTAAATATCAGTAGGCAGTTTGGATTCGGAGAGGATTTCTCAATGGATTGAATTTGTAGCCGATCGTTTTGTGCCAACCTATCGATATGGACTAGCCGTTGATAGAGGTCGGTACGATTTGCCCTTAAGTATTCCAAGTTTTTGAGTAACATGCTGTGTCTCCTACCTAAGTTCAATAATGTATTTACATAATTCGACATATTGTTATATATTTCCTTCCCAAGGGGGGCGGTGCCAATAAAAAAAGCCAGCCCATTGGCTGACTTTGTTCGATCTCTATTCCAATTTTCGCAAACCCGAAAGTCCATTAAAGCCCAAAAGGATCTTCTTCCCGCTTGCGGGCTTCTTCCTTCAGGATGGTGTAGAGCCCCAAGGCGTCCTCTTTACGGCTAGATTCCGTCAGACGTTCTATCCTTACGGTTAACGTACGCTGACCGAATTGAATGTCCAGCACATCCCCGATTTTGACGACCGCGCTTGGCTTAGCCTCTTTACCGTTGAGAAGGACGCGTCCTTGATCGGACACGTCCTTCGCGACGGTGCGGCGCTTGATGAGCCGCGACACCTTCAAATACTTATCCAGACGCATTAATTTACTTAACGGCGTCTTTCAATTTGTTGCCCGCTTTGAAAGCAGGTACTTTGGAAGCTGGAATCGTGATGGAGTTACCTGTTTGCGGGTTGCGTCCTACGCGACCGGAACGGCTGCGAGTTTCGAACGTGCCGAAACCGATCAGTTGAACTTTGTCTCCGCTTGCAAGAGCGTCAGTAACTTCACCCAGGAAGCCATTCAATACGGATTCTACGTCTTTCTTAGTCAAGCCGCTTTTTTCTGCGATGTTGTTGATCAGATCTGTTTTGTTCATGGTACGGAATTCCTCCTATGATTGTTACCTTATTACGTTCCCGCAAGCCGATAGCCGCTTGAAACGTTTGATTGTTTAATGCACGAAGGATACTATTCTGCCCGATGTTAAAAAAATCCTGCCAAACTTGAAAAAAATTTCTCGAAATAGGTAGAAAGTACGGGGATTTCGGCGAAATTTAAGTTTTTTTAAGGTAAAAGGTGCGATTTAGCCTCCTGCCACCATGCTTCCATCTCTAACAAGTCAGTCTGCTCAAAAGTACGACCGCTTATACGCAGTTGCTCTTCGATGTATTTAAATCTTGCCGCGAACTTGCGATTGGTGCCCGCCAGCGCTTCCTCGGGATCGGCCTTAATGAACCGCGAAGCATTGACGACCGCGAACAACAGATCGCCTAACTCGTCCTTCTGGCGCTCCGGGGATTCTTGTTTGGCGGCTTGGCGAAGCTCCTGAAGCTCTTCCTCGATTTTGTCGAACACGCCGTCCAGATCGGGCCAATCGAAGCCGACTCCGGCCGCTTTCTTCTGCTGCTTGTGCGCGCGGGGAAGCGCGGGCAAATCTTTAGGAATGCCGTCGAGAATCGAACTCCGCTCCGGAATGCCCTTGCGTTTCTTCTCCTCGGCCTTCATTTGTTCCCAATTTTTCAGCGCTTCTTCCGCATCTTGGGCATTCTCCCCGCCGAAGACGTGAGGGTGCCTGAAAATGAGCTTGTCGTTCAGTTCGGCCAGTACGTCGTAGACATCGAACGCCCCCGTCTCTTCTTCCATCTGGCTGTGCAACAGCACCTGAAGGATGACGTCGCCGAACTCCTCCTTCATGCCGTCCGGATCATCGAGATCGAGCGCTTCGATCGCCTCGAACGTTTCCTCGATGAAATTGCGGCGAATCGATTGGTGCGTCTGCTCGCGATCCCATGGACATCCTTCCGGACTGCGAAGGATGGAGACGATCTCGTGCAGCCGTTCGAACGAACGCCTGCGCAGCCGATCATCCGCGCTGGCCGGAATGTAGACGAGCATGAGATTCCCGTAAGACTCTAGACGATCGAGCTCGTGAAGCGGCACTTGCAAAATGTTCTCTTGTCCTTCTACGCCAAGCGCTTGACCCACGATTACCGGATGATCGTCCGGGTACACGTTCATGAGCGTTAACTTGACTTCGGATGCGGTGAAAGAGTCGTACACTTGTCCGATAACCGTATGCAATCGAGGCCGAAGATGCTCGCGGGTCAATTCGGAGGCGTCCAACAATTGGAACCCTTCGATAGGATCGAAGCCCAACCGAGTGAAAGCCTGATCAAGGAAGCTCTCGCCCCCTAACAACGTTAGCTCTACCCCCGCTCCGGGCGCTCTTTGCCGGAGCAGTTGTACCGTCCGCTCGGCGACCATCGGGTGACCGGGAACCGCATAGACGATATTCTCGTCGCTATGGTTTTGTGCAGTATCGAGTAGCTCCCGCGCGATCGCGTCGTACACTTCGTCGAACGAATCATGCCGTTCGTACACGCGGTCGAACGACTCGAAGGTGATCTCGCGCAGCTTAAGATCGGCGGCCGCGGGATGGTCCGCCGTGCGCAAGTATCGACGCTTGGATTGCTCCAGCACCTTCAGCGTGCCTAACGTTAATTGATCTTCCCCGCCGGAACCGAGCCCGACGACCGTAATGGAGGGTGGCATATGTAGATCATCCTTCCTTATGCAATCTGGTAAACAGAGATCGAATGCGAAGCATATAAGTGTCCAGGCGGCTGCCGGACAATCCCGGCAGCTCGCGCCACTGCTGCGGAGAGACGGCGCCCAAGGCGACGAGCGCCGCGGCGAAGACGGCGGCGCCGACCGCGACGCCCGGCAGGGCTACGAGCAGTGCCGCCAAGCGCGCGGGCAGCGCGGCGGTTAGCGCGCCTAGCCCTAGCGCGAGCAACGCGACCGCGGCCGCCATCGCGGCCAGCGCAGCGGCGGAGCGCCACGCGATGCTTAAGCGCGGGGCGGGCAATTGAACGCGCTGACGCAAGGATAGCGCGTTCAGCACTGCCGCGATGGCGAACGCGAGCGCCATCGCCGCGGCGGCGCCGCGGATGCCGTGCGCGGGTACGAGCACGGCGTTGAGCGTTAACTTGAGCAGCGCGGCTGCGGCCAAGTTAACGGCGGGCGACCGCAGGTCGCCCATGCCTTGCAGCAGCGCGGCGCTTGCCGCCTGCAGCGTGCCGCCCACGGCGGCCAAGGCGATGATCGCCATCGCGGCGTTGCAGCTGCCGTCGGCGAACAGAGCCCGATTGATCGGCGACGCGAGCAACGCCAATCCAAGTGCAGCCGCGCAACCGAGCCACCAGGACATGCGCATGACGAACTGGTCGCGCGTCGCGAACTCCTTATCGTCGCCGCGAGCCCTGGCAGCCGTTAACGCAGGAACAAGCGCCGAGGCCGCTGCGGCAGACCCCATGACTACGAGCTGCAGCAGCGCGACCCCGCGATTGTAGACGCCGTACTGGGCGATAGACCACGCGGCCTCACCATCGTCTTGCTGCAGAAACCGCGGAATCGAGAAAGCGTCGATTAACCCGAACAGAGGTGCTATTACCGATGCGATCGCCACCGGGACAGCTACCGCGAAAATCCGTTTCAACAAGGCTGTTCGGGTCTCGGTGATCCGTATCCGACGAATGGTCGAACCGACGGTTCCGTCTTTGCCGTAAATTTTCCTCGCCCCGGTCGCGCGGATGATGATCGGCTTGTTGCGGCCACGACCCGTAAACCCTAACATGGCAATCAGACCTGCCGCGGCTCCTGCGGCTAGTCCGCCATGTACGGAAGCGGCCGTTGCCGAAGGCGACCAGGACGCGTTAATCGCCACCATGAGAGCGACCAGCATGAACGCGACGCGCGCGATTTGCTCGACAAGCTGGGACACCGCGGGCCGAAGCATTTCCATTCTGCCTTGCCGGTAACCTCGAAGAACCGCCGTCGCGGGAGCGACCAGCAGAGCGAGCGACGACATCCGAATGGCCGAAGCGGCGTCGGGCAGCCCTAGCAAGCTTGCGAACCCGTTCGCGCCCAGCCATAATATCCCGAACATCACCATCCCGCTTACGCCGTGCAACCCTAACGCCCACCTAAGCACCCGCTGCGCTCCGTACTCGTCGCCGTTCGCCGTTCTCTCGGCCACGAGCACGCTTACCGCCACGGGGATGCCCGCCGAAGCCAGCGTCATCCACATCACGGCCAACGCATACACCGCGCTGTACAAGCCGAACACTTCGTCTCCGGCCATATTTTGCAGCGGTATTTTCTGCAGCGTGCCGATCAGCTTGGATAACAATGCCGCTCCGCCCAGTAAAGCCGCTCCTTGCCAGATCGCCTTTTTCCCCGCCATCCGGGGATCATATTCAATTCCCATTTCCGTCTATTCCCCATTCCCGCGCTCTTCAAGACACGTAAAACCGGCTTTTCCTTTCTCCCGTTGCATGGCCCGTGTTTCGATTATAATCGAAAGCCGCACAGCAAAAAAGCTTCCCGGAGAACAGATCGACCATCTGTACGGGAAACTTTTTTGGCTTATCTATCGGAATTACTGCTCCATTTGCTTCGCCAGAAACCCTGCCGCCGTCTCCACCATCTTGCTCTCCATGTCTCCCATGCTCACTTGCTCGTCTTTGCTTAACAGCACTACGGTTCCGATCGGGTCTCCGCCGGCAACGATAGGTGCCGCGACGAAAGAGCTGATCGTTTCGCTTACGTCGCGCAGAACCTCATGGCTGCCCGTGTTCGATTCCAAGATGATTTTGCGATTTTCCATACAGCTTTCCAACAGGCTTCCGATCGGCTTGTCCAAATATTCCTTCTTGGAAGCGCCCGCAACGGCTATAAAGGTATCGCGGTCGGAAATCATAGCGATATGCCCCGTACTCTCGGACAGTGACTCCGCGTATTCTTTGGCGAAGTCGCCCAGCTCGCCGATCGGGGAATATTTTTTGAGAATAACTTCACCGTCGCGATCCACGAATATTTCCAGAGGATCTCCTTCACGGATTCGGAGCGTGCGACGAATTTCTTTCGGAATGACGACCCGACCGAGGTCATCAATGCGGCGTACAATCCCGGTTGCTTTCATGCTCGTGTTGCCCCACTTTCATTGGTGTATTCGCTCTGCGGTTGCCGGCGCCAATGACATGCCGGCCTTTATGACGAACGCTTGAACAATCGGAAAAAGGTGTCATCGAATCGTGAATGTAGTATTTAACCGCTCCCATTTTCTTATGCGTTCACCCTCGCTTGGAGGAATCATCCATTTCGTCTCAGGAAGGAGGAAACCGTTTTATCCCGGCCGGATGCTGCATCGCTTCGTAATCGTCGCCCCGATTGTCCAGATCCGGCATTCCTTTCATGATTAGCCTCCAGATCATCTGTGCCGCCTGTTTAACCGAGCGCGGACGATGCTCCTCTGCCCCTTGCAGCAAGCGAAAAGGACGGGCCAACCTCGGCAGGTGTAGCGAGGCTTGCTCGATCAACTCGTCGTCGAACAGCAGATCTGTCGTTCCGGAAGCGAGCAGCTTGCCATCCTTAAGCAGCAGCACTTGGTCCGCCCATTCCGCGGCAAAATCGACGTCGTGCGTCGCGATCAGAATCGTCATGCCCTTCATTCGCATGGAATCCAGCAATGCCTGCAGCTCGTCGCGCCCTTTCGGATCAAGGAACGACATCGGCTCGTCGAGAATGATGAAATCCGGCCGCATGGCCAGCACGCCGGCGATGGCGACTCTGCGTTTCTGGCCGTAGCTCAGCTCGAACGGCGATCTTCGCTTCATCTCTAGCATGCCTACGCTGGCAAGCGCCGAATCCACCCGTTCCTCCACCTCCTCCGCGGGTAATCCCAGATTTCTCGGACCGAAAGCCACATCCTCCTCGACGGAAGTGGAGAAAATTTGGTCGTCGGGATCTTGATAGACGACGCCGACCCTTCTGCGCAGGCGATCTCCATTGTCCCGTTTCACCGTTTCGCCGAATAACCGTACTTCCCCGGATTGGGAGAGCTCCAAACCGTTAAGAAGAGAAATAAGCGTCGATTTTCCCGCCCCGTTAGGTCCCATTAACGCCACCTTCGAACCAACCGGTATATCGAAGCTGACCCCGTTCAGCGCCTTGATTTTCCCGTAGGCAAAACCGACCCCTCTAACCTCGGCGGCAAATAACGGCGGCGAACTTGGAGCGGAAAAGGGCTCCGCCGCGATTTTCGTCTCTTCTTTTTTCCCATAACCTTCTCCCCTTCCAATCCGCCCCTCGCCGACATCGCGATATAGATTCGCTTGCTTCTTTCATAAGCCCGCAGGAATAACACGCCCGCCAACTCTCCGAAGCGTTTATATGCCCGGGAATTCCATAACCACCCCTTAAAGCTCATCCCCCTGGCCCGCTGCGCCTTTACCATGCTAAGAGCTTCATCCTTTAACAAGAAAAAGTATCTCATCATGAGCAGGATCAACTCGAGCAGCACAGCCGGGATGCCGACTGACCGCAAGCTCCGAAGGAGTACGAATAACGGAGTGACCGTCAGCAAATAAGTAAGCAGCAAGTTAGCGTTAACCAGCTTAAGCAGAATAACGGCCGCCCGTTGGATGCCTTCTTCGGTGGCCGCGTAACCCCACCATTCGATAACGGGCGTCCCTTCCGTGTGAAACGGAATAAAAATTGCCGCCCCCGCGCCGAAAGGCAGCAAGAGCAGCAAACGTCCAAGTATCGTTCTAATCGATATGCCGCACCATAACGACAGCAAGAGGAACGCCCCGGCCCCCGCGATAAGAATGGAAGACCGCTCCACGGCAACCGTAGCGCCTAGAAGAACCAACACGGTCCACAGGCGATGCGATGGCTTAGCGATTAGAGGATTCAACTCTTCGTTCTCATGAAGGGTGATGATTGCCTTCCCCATGGCCATCTGCCTCCTTGCGGCGCGCGAGCGGCTTCGTCAATGCATATAATGCCCCGAACAGCAGCAGAGCTCCTATAACTCCGGCCAAACCGACTTTCAGATAAGGCGATGGAATGCCGGGAACCTCGTAATCCGGTATCCATGCCGTCCAGGAAGGCTCTTTAGCCTGATCGATGAACCCATGGTCTTCCGCGACGCGCTCCAATCCGTCGGGATGAGGGGAAGCAAAGTAGGAAATCGACCCTGCCGCGATCAAGGTAACGACCGCCATGACGATCCATTTTGTTTTCTTGGCCGTGACGATCGGTTGCTTATTCATGTCAGTTTTACCTCCTTCTTGGCCGGGATTCCTTCGAAGGCTACGTTACGTTCCATCAGGTAAGCAACAACCAGCGCCGTGATCAGCCCTTCTCCGATTCCGATCAAGCTATGCCAACCTGCCATTGCTTGAAGCGCCACGTTCAGAGGGAAAGTGCCCGACCAAGCAAGCAATAGCGCTACCCCGCACGAAGCGGATACGATCGAGCACCAAGCGGCAATGAAGCTGACCGCTTTCGTGGCGCGGCCTTGCAGCCACTTGGTTCCTAGGCGGTACACTCCGTAACCTGCATAAGAACCTATTACCCCCGTGCAAACGATATTGGCCCCAAGCACGGTCAAGCCCCCGTCCTGGAAGATTAAAGCTTGAATGATCAGCACCGCGGACATGATGACTACGCCGACGGCCGGACCGAATAAAATCGACGCCATCGCCCCTCCGAGAAAATGTCCGGAAGTCGCGCCGGCAATCGGGAAATTCAACATTTGGGCAGCGAAGACGAAGGCTCCGATCAACGCGATCTTCGGCACTTCCGGCCGGGCAAGCGACATGCGCGTTTGCCGCAGGCTATACGCCACGGCTCCGATTCCGAGCGCGCCTGTCGTTAGGCATGACTTCACGTCCAAGAAGCCGTCTGGAATATGCAATGCGAGTACCCTCCTTATCCATTCACCGAGTTTCATTTGTGAGGTTTATTCACAAATCAATGAAAAATTTCTTTTAATTTGTTATTATTCTACCAATATCGCTTTTTCAACGTCAATGTTTATGTTATCTAATATTACATTAATGTTTTATCTTACTGCTCGGGTCGCAATTTTTAACCATCAATATCAAACGATATAGGTTTATTGTGATCTAAGTGGATTTATTGCAACTAGTTCCGACTCTTCTTTTGATATTTAGAATCTAAGTGGATTTATTACAGTTAGTTTGGTCAAACAACGCAAAAATGGCCTTACTTACAAAAAATAAATGTATATTCTACAACTAAACTTAAAGGTAACGCTTCTGCAAGAGATCTAGGTGTAGTTTTTACAACTAGGTCATCACAATAACATCATAGCAGGGTCTGAACCAGCTCCAGAACGAAAAAAGGAGCGAAGACCAGGCATGACACCCTCTTCACCCCGTCTCCATTTTTCGCGACACCGCAATCGGTGTTTGCCTCATATCGTCAGGTGCTTCATCACCGCGGGGTCGTCAAGATCCTCTCGTCCGCCCTGCCATACGATGGAGCCCTTCTCCATGATGTAGAAGCGATCGCCTACGCTGCGAACGAAATCCAAGCTTTGCTCGACCAGAAGAATAGCCGTTTTCCCCTCGTCGCGAATGGATCGGATGACGTCTTGGATATCATCCACGATAGAAGGCTGAATACCCTCCGTGGGCTCATCTAGCACGAGAAGGTCCGGCTCCGATATCAACGCCCGCGCGAAAGCCAGCTGTTGCTGCTGGCCTCCGCTCAAGTCGCCTCCGCGACGCTTGTAGAAGGTCGGAAGGATCGGGAATTTCTCGATCGCCTCCTGCGGAATCGCCTTGCTCCTGCGCTTGGCGGAATCCGGGTGCGCCTCGAGTCCGATTCGCAGATTCTCGTAGACGGACAACTGCGAGAAGATCTCGCGCCCTTGCGGGACGTATCCGATCCCCTTCTTCGCCCTTTCGCCCGGCGCACGCTTCGTCACGTCTACTCCCTTGAACGATACGGATCCTTTTCTGGCCTTGAGCAGCCCCATGATGCTCTTCACCAGCGTCGACTTCCCCACTCCGTTTCGGCCCATGAGGCAGACGACCTGGCCGGGTTCAACCGTAAGCGAGACGTCCCGCAAAATCACGCTCTCGCCATATCCCGCTTCAAGCCGTTGAACTGACAACATCGTAATCCCGCCTTTTCCTGCCCAGGTACACTTCCGCCACCCGGTCGTCTCTTTGCACCTCGTCCATGGACCCTTCCTTCAGAAGCTTCCCTTCATGCATGACCGTCACTTTGCTCGCGAAATTACGCACGAACTCCATATCGTGCTCCACGACGACAACCGTGCGTTTACGCACGATTTCCTGCAACAGCTCGCCCGTTTTGTCCGTTTCCTTATCCGTCATCCCCGCTACCGGTTCGTCCAGCAGGAGGATTTCCGGTTCCTGCAGCAGCATCATCCCGATCTCCAGCCACTGCTTTTCCCCGTGAGACAGAAGCCCCGCGCGAAGCCGCTTCTTATCGCCCAGACCGATCAGCTCAAGCTCCGCATCGATGCGTTCTTGGTCGTGTGCGTTCATCTTCGCCCGCAAGGTCGCCCAAACTCCGCGATTCTGCGCCATTGCGATCTCCAAGTTCTCCTCGACCGTCAATCCCGTGAAGATCGACGGCGTCTGAAACTTTCGCCCGATACCGAGCTGCGCGATCTCATGCTCCTTGCGCCGGGTAACGTCTACCGTCCCCTTGCGCCCATGGAATACGACGCCGCCGGAAGCCGGCTTAACCTTGCCGCATATGGCGTCCAGCATCGTCGTTTTGCCTGCGCCATTCGGCCCGATTAGAAACCTAAGCTCGCCCGCCGCCAGCTCCAAGCTCATCTCTTGGACCGCCTTGAATCCGTCAAACGACACCGTTACTTTCTGGCACGACAGTATTGAGGTTGATTTCATTCGCACTCCGCCTCCTAATAATCGTTTGGCGCAATTGACGGACCAAACCGACGATCCCGCCCGGCAAGAACACCGTGACCACGATAAACAACGCGCCGAGCAAGAACAGCCAGAAGTCCGGATAAGAAGCGCTAAGCTCGCTCTTCGCTTGCGTCATAATAACCGCGCCGATTACGGCGCCGACCAACGTTCCGCGTCCGCCGATCGCGACTAGTAGCACCATCTCGATGGAAGGCACGATCGCCATCATCGTCGGAGAAATAATCCCTACGTGAAGCACGAACAGCATTCCCGCGATTCCCGCCAAACCCGCCGATACGGCAAAAGCCGTCATCTGGTAACTAGCCGGATCATAGCCCAGGAAGCGAGTACGGTTCTCGCCGTCCCGAATTGCCCGCAATACCTTGCCGAAGCGGCTTTTGACCAAATATCTGCAAAGCAGGAAAGCCACGATCAAGACGACCACCGTAGCCAAGTAGACCATGGTTTTGGCTGTGTCCGATTTCAAACTGTATCCGAACATCTTCGTAAAGCCGGTAAGTCCGTTCGTTCCGCCCGTATAGGCCTGTTGTCCGACGAACAAAGTCACCGTAATAATGACCAGCGCTTGGGTAAGAATCGTAAAATAAACGCCGCGAATTCGATTACGAAAGGTGAAAAATCCGAGCACAAGCGCCAAACACGCCGGTATGAGGATGCCCATGAACGCCGCGAAGGCAAAGCTCTTGAACGGCTCCCAGAACCATGGAAGCTTCGTTAACCCCATCCAATCCATAAAATCGGGCACCCGCGAACCGCTCGATACAAGCTTCAGATGCATCGCCATCGCGTATGCCCCCAGCCCGAAAAATACTCCGTGCCCTAAGCTCAAGATGCCCGTGTAACCCCATAGCAGATCCAATCCAAGAGCGACGATAGCGAACGCCAAACATTTAGCCAGCAAGTTCAACCGAAAATCGTTCAAATAAAGCGGCGCGGAGAACAATGCGGCCGCAGCGACGGCGTAGCCGAGCAGCAACCAGACCCGGCGCGGCAGAATAGAGGAGGATAGCACCGCGATCACCTTCTTCCATACGTTAATCTGTTACTAATCCAAGGACCGCGTTCTAACCGCAAACATCCCCATCGGCTTCCATTGCAGGAAGGCGACGATGCAGAGGAATACCAACACTTTGCCGAGCGAGGCGTCCGACCACCATTCGAACAGAGTATTGAACACCCCGATGCCGAGCGCGCCGGCTACGGTACCGACCAGCTTGCCGACGCCGCCGAGGACGACGACCATAAAAGCATCCACGATATAATAAGTGCCGATAGACGGCCCGATCGGACCGATCAACGTTAACGCGCAACCCGCTATACCGGCGATTCCGGAACCGATGGCGAACGTGAACGCATCGACGCGCCTTGTCGAGATTCCGAGACAGGCGGCCATTTCCCGATTTTGCATGACCGCTCTCATTCGACGTCCGGCGTTGCTGCGATAGATATACAGATACATCGCGAATAGGCAAAGCGCCACAAGCGCAATGATGAACAACCGTTTATAAGGAAGCACCACTCCCGTGAATAGAGTCAGTCCGCCATCGAGCCAGGAAGGACTCGCAACCGCAACGTTAGGCGCCCCGAAAATGGAACGAGCAAGCTGCTGGAGCATTAATCCGACTCCCCACGTAGCGAGCAAGCTATCCAGAGGCCTGCCGTAGAGAAATCGGATAAGCGTCACTTCAAGCAAGTAACCGATCGCGAAAGCGATGACGAAGCTGACAAGTATAGCAACGGGAAAATAAGCGTCGAATAGGCTCTTGGGAAGGGTTGATTTAAATATTTGCTGGGTCATGTACGCCCCATAGGCACCGATCATGATGAACTCTCCGTGCGCCATATTGATGACTCTCATCAAGCCGAAAGTAATGGCGAGACCAAGAGCGATCAACAACAGAATCGAACTCACGCTCAAACCGTTGAAAATTTGCGAAATCCATATTTCCATGACGTAACCCCCTGCTCCAAATACATCAACTCACATAACTCCCGTCGATGCGTTCCACCCTTACGCGCCTACCGATAAGCGAGGGGAAGCCCCGGCTTGCACCGAACACTTCCCCAGCTTCAACGGCGAATAATCCATTATTGATCGCTTAGACCTTTCGCCCAGTCATACGTCGCGAGATACGGATCCGGTTTAACGGGACCGCCGGAGTTCCATAATTCCACGATTTGACCGTCGGCTTTGATCTCGCCGATCCGAACCGTTTTATAAATGTGCTGGTTATCTCCATCGATGGTGACTTTACCTTCCGGAGCATTGAATTCGATGCCTTTAGCCGCTTCCTTCACTTTATCCACCTCGAAGGATCCCGCTTTTTCGCCGCGGCCGCCCAAAGGTATACCGCCACGTAACCCGCTTCCATCGGATCGCTCGTTACGCTGTCGGCGCCGTATTCTTTCTTGAAGTTCTCGACGAAAACTTTGTTTTCCGGCGTATCGGTCGTTTGGTAGTAATCCCAAGCCACGAGGTGCCCCGTTAAGTATTCGGGCCCGATCCCTTTCACTTCTTCTTCCGCAACGGATACGGAGATCGTCATGAGGTCGGCGGAGGAAATGCCCGCGTCTTTCAATTGTTTGAAGAAGGCTACGTTGCTGTCGCCGTTAAGCGTGTTATAGACGACGTCAGGCTTCGCTTCTTTGATTTTCGCAATGATCGTGGTGTAATCCGTATGTCCGAGAGGAGTATACTCTTCCGCTACCGTTTCTCCGCCTTTGGCCGCCAGTTGCGCCTTGATGATTTTGTTCGCGGTGCGCGGGAATACGTAGTCGGAGCCTAGCAAGAACACTTTCTTCTTCCCTTTCTCCAACAAGAAGTCAACGGAAGGAATGATCTGTTGATTCGTTGTAGCGCCTGTGTAGAAAATGTTAGGGGATGATTCCAATCCTTCGTATTGAACGGGATACCATAGCAGTCCGTTCAATTCTTCGAATACGGGCAACATCGCTTTCCGGCTGGAGGAAGTCCATCCCCCGAATACCGTCGCGACTTTATCTTCGGACAAGAGCTTGCGGGCTTTCTCCGCGAATGTCGGCCAGTCGGACGCGCCGTCCTCTACTACCGCTTCGATCTGTTTGCCCAGCACGCCGCCCTTAGCGTTGATTTCTTTAATGGCCATCAATTCGGAGTTTTTAACCGTTACTTCCGAGATGGACATCGTTCCGCTTAAGGAGTGCAGAATCCCTACCTTAACCGTATCTCCGCCGGCCGCAGCCGGCGACGCAGCCGCCGAAGATGCCGACGACGACGCAGGAGCCGACGACGAACTACCCGCCTCGTTGTTATTATTGCTGCCGCAACCCGCCAACACCAAGCTTGCCGTCAACGCCAGAACCAATCCTTTTAAACCATTGCCCTTCTTCATCCTTCCACTCCCCGATCTTTAGTATGGTTTCTCTCTAAATCCGAACGTTTGGTTCTCTCCACAGCCCAACCGTTCGCAATTACATTATATGGCTATGTTAGGTTTTGTGTCAATATACCTTACACAAAGTGTTGTTATGATTCATTAACTCTAATTATTCGCGGTAATTATGTAATATTATATAACATAAATGTGGTCGCGAGGATTAAAAATCATCAAAAAAACCCTCACTACGGAATGTTTCGAGACTCGCGTCTCTCCGCTCCCCGGTGAGGGTTCTTTCTTAAGATTT
The DNA here is from genome assembly GCF_014107495.1 of Cohnella cholangitidis. GTDB lineage: Bacteria > Bacillota > Bacilli > Paenibacillales > Paenibacillaceae > Cohnella > Cohnella cholangitidis. The sequence continues at coordinate 3,037,122 of NZ_CP041969.1, read as the reverse complement.
ATTGAATAAGGTTGCGATACGGATCAGAATGCCGGTACGACAGCCACTCCGTAGGTATCCTCGATGAACTTCTTCACTTCGGGCGAAGTGAGAGCGACATCCAGTTTCTTAATCGCCTCGTTGTTCTCGTCGCCTGTGCGGACTACGATAATGTTCGCGTAAGGTGAGTTCGCGTCTTCGCGGAACAGGGCGGAATTCGGGTCGATCTTCGCTTCGAGCACCAGGTTGGTGTTAATGATCGCGCCATCCAGATCAGGCAGCGCGCGAGGCAGCGTCGCGGAATCCGCTTCGACGAATTTAAGCTTCTTAGGGTTCTCTACGATATCCTTAGGCGTTGCTTCATATGTCGTAATTCCTTCCTTAAGCTTGATGAACCCTTGCTGTTGCAACAGGACCAAAGCCCGATATTCATTCGACGGATTGTTCGGGATGCCGATCGTCGCGCCTTCTTTGATCTCGTCCTTGGATTTCAGCTTATCGGAGTAGAAACCGATAGGCTCGACGTGCACCTTCGTCGTCACGGCGAAATCGTACCCCTTCTCTCCTTTAACGGAATCTAAATAAGGAACGTGTTGGAAATAGTTGGCGTCGATTTGTTTTTCGTTCAGAGCCGGGTTCAATTGGCCTTCGTCGTCGAATACGACGACCTCCAGGTTCACTCCTTGCTCCTTCAGAGCCGGCTTAACGAATTCAAGGATAACCGCGTGCGGTACGGCTGCCGCACCTACTTTAAGAGTGACTTCCGGCGTTGCAGCTGCCGTTGGGGATTCGGAGGCCGAAGGGCTGCTGGATGCGGTAGCCGTTGCCGAAGCTTCCGGCGAGCTTGACGAGGATGGCGATGCGGCTGCAGGCGACGCGTTATTGTTGTTTTTCGAGCCGCACCCCGCGATTACCGCGCTAAAGATGACGAATAACGATACGAGGACAAACAAACTTTTTTTGGACATTCTCTCTCACTCCCGCTTTTTTTGCTATCTATTTGGTAGAACAGTGAAACCTTTATGACGCTCCTACGGTCTATTCCAGCTTATACCGTCTTTTATTGATCGATCTGGCTATGTAATCTCCCGTCCACTGGATCGCCTGGACGAGCAAAATGATGACGATAACCGTGGCGAACAGAATATCCTCGCGGAATCTCTGGTAGCCGAACCGAATAGCCAGACTGCCGAGTCCGCCGGCACCGATTGCGCCCGCAACCGCGGTCAACTCGGTAATGGCGATCACCGCTATCGTCAAGCTCCGAACAAGAGCGGGAAGAGCTTCCGGAATCAGCACTCGGAAAATAATGTCGAAGGGAGAAGCCCCGAACGACTTGGCGGCCTCGATCTTGCCGATAGCCACTTCCTTCAAAGCGCTCTCGACGATGCGACCTAGGAAAGGAGCCGCTCCGATGGACAACGATACTATCGCGGCCGTAGGGCCGAGCGAAGTTCCGACGACCCACCTGGCTACAGGCAGGAGCAGTACGATCAAGATGATAAACGGAAGGGAGCGAACGCCGTTAATGACGAAGCTAACGACTTTATGGATAAGCCGCGCTTCGAGCACGTTGCCTTTCTCCGTCACGACTAGCGTGATCCCAAGAATCAAACCCAGAATAATGGCGAAAAACGATGCCCATACGAGCATGTAGAGCGTCTGTCGCAATCCTTCCCATAGCAGTTCTAACAGATCATCCCTCATATGCCCGACCCCGCCCCTTCCAACACGTAGCGCTTCTGCCGATAATGCTCCACGATGTTGACGAACCTCCGTGCCGTATCGCTCTCGGGCGCGAGGAAGAACTTGTCGACCGTTCCGGTTTCAACGATCGTACCTTTCTCTATCACGGCTACTTGGTTGCAAATATGCTGCAGCACATCGAGCTCGTGGGTAATCAATACCACCGTCAAACCGAGCTTCTTGTTGATCTCTTGAAGCAGTTCCAAGATCGAGTAAGTCGTTTGCGGATCAAGGGCGGAGGTGGCTTCGTCGCATAGCAGAACGTCCGGCTCGTTGACGAGGGCTCTCGCGATTCCTACGCGTTGCTTTTGTCCTCCGCTTAGTTGCGAGGGATAGGCGTTTTCTTTATCGCTTAGCTGAACCATCTCCAATACTTCTCTGACGCGTCTATTGACGGTTGCTTTGTTATGGCCCGCAACTTTCAGCGGAAACGCCACGTTCTGAAACACCGTTTTGCCCTCGAACAAGTTAAACTGTTGGAAGATCATGCCGATTTTCCTTCGGGCCAATCGCAGCTCCTTGTCGTTCAGATCCGTTATGACCGTATCTCCGATGAGGATGCTTCCCGCGTCCGGTTCTTCCAACCGGTTCATGCATCGAACCAACGTCGACTTGCCCGCGCCGCTGAACCCGATAATGCCGAAGATATCGCCCCGTCCGATCGTTAAGTTGAGCCCATTCAATGCGGTGAGCGTATCGTTCGCCGTTTTGTAAGTTTTGCTTAAATCCCTTATGACGATCATAATCTCACTCCGTCCCAACACAAAAAACCAAGCATCCGCGCTTCGGCTTAAAAGTCGCGGGGCTTGGTTTCCAGTTAACTGGTCAACCGATTTAATTCCAAGTAAACATATTGGTTTTTATTTAATTTAGTTCATGTATGACCTAATGTCAAGGTTTATTTGTATTTCCGATTTCGGCGGATGGTCACGGGAACAATCGAATACCGCGCGCGCCCAGAAAATCAACCGCTTGATCCAAATCGCCCGAAGCAAAGCCGAAGGTACGCTTCATCATCTCTTGCCACTCGATCCGATCCGTATATTCATGGACTTCCGTCGTTTTATTCGACTTGATGAACAGTTTGTTGTTAATGGCGGAATAGGCGGCGTCTCGCTTAAACAACGTCGCTACGATCCTGCGCATGAACGGGTTGTCGTCTTCGTCTCTCAAGGAGTCCGTAATCCGATCGTCGAAGCTATCCAAGCTTACCGGATTCCACTCGATGACTTTCGTGACGAAGCTTTGTCCATTCGCGCGCCTGTCGATCCGATAACGGCCATCGCCCTCCCGCACGATTTCAACCTCTTCCCCGCATCGAACGAAATGAAGCTGTTCAGCCAGGGAAAGAGGTTCGAACAACGGCGCGCCGTAGCCAACGTCGACATAGAACGGGTGACCTTCGACCGTAACTTTTAAAGCCAAATGCGTGTTTCCTCCGATTGCCCGCACTAGCTCGACATGAAACCCTAAGGATCTAAGCAGTTGGCCGAAATGCGTATTTAAGATATAACAATTGCCTCCCCACCCTCTTGCGGACAAATTGTCCAAGTAGGTTGCCATATCCGGCATCCATTCAAGTCCGGACTTGCTCCTGTGGCGGTAATAGTAAAGCTTGCTCACGTTCTCGAATGGAATGCGATGCAGGTGGACGTTCACCAATTCGCGCAAATATTCGTAAGAGGCTGCCCCATGCAGGGGATTCAAACCTAGCAGCTTCAAATATTTCTCCTTCGTCGCGAAGTCTATGCTCATCATCGCGCCTCCTACGCTCGCTAAGGTTTAATAACCATGAAGGCGAAAATAATCAACCCTAGCGCACAGCTCCAAATATGGTAATTTCGTACCCGAGAATAGCTCATTTGGAGCTCGGAAGCAGGCTGAGCTTCCTTTTCGCCGGAATCAAGCTTGCCGATCGCGGCAAGCAGCTTCGTCGCGGTCGGATTAAGCAACCCGATGACCACGATTTCTATGAGCGCGTACACCAGCAGAGTACCCGCGATCCAGATTTGCATGAATGGACCGTACGACCCTAGCCAAAACAACGCCAGCCCCGAGAGCAAAGCCAACGTACCGAATATTTTCGGGAAAATTTCCATTCGGGTTACGACGCTAAGATTCCTCTGCATTTCGTGTACAGTAGGAGCATTGTTAAGCAGCAACGGAAAGGCATACGCCGGACCTAACCCTAGAACTGCCGAAACGACATGAAGCAACACTAACCATTCCATACTAAACACCGCTTTCATGAGATTTGGTTGACGCTTCTCATGATAAACGGCGAAGTCCGCTCTCCGGTATCGGTAGCATTACGTATTTAGGGCTGCAAGCGATCGGCATCGTCGGTTAGAAGGCCTTTTTCTACGACATACCTAGTAAGCGCCGCCCGAGAGGTCACGTTCAGCTTCAGAAAAATCCGCTCCAGGTGCGTCGTGACCGTTCGAACGCTAATATAGAGCTGCTTGGCGATATCGCCGTTCGTAAGCCCGGTTGCGACCTGCATCGCGACTTGACGCTCCCTGGCGCTTAGCAGCGAATGAAACGGTTCCGTGCTCTTCTCCCATTCCAATCCCGTTCGTTCGACGACCTGCCTTAGCCTATCTTCTCGCTGTCGCGGATCGGCTCCGGGCATAGCGGCAAGAGCTTCTCCCAGCCTAATGGAGAGCTTAGCGAGATAACGATCGTCCAGACGGCCGAAAGCTTCCCCGCCGGATTCCGCCTCCTCGCAGCAAACGACCCCCACCCTCTCGCCGAAAGCGATAATCGGAAACGCCAACAGATGATTGGGAAGCGACGGCTTGCTTGGTCCGCCCCGTTCCGATCGGCTGGAGCTCGCATATCTGATCTGAGAGCTGATGTTATTTAGGCGTATCGGTTTATCCCCCGTAGCGGCTAATGCCGCAAACCGTCCCATAGCCTCAAGCGCGGATTCGTCCGTGCCCGCCCCCGGAACGCCTCGCGAGCGAGGAGAGTGGGCCCTGCATCCTTCTCCAGCGTCCAATAGGAAGATCGGCTCAACCCCAACGCCGCCGAAAGTACTTTTAACAGGTCCCCGTACGTTTCCGGAACCGGAACGAGATGCTGCGATTCTTCAACGCATTTGCGGACGTTCAGTACCCGAAAGACGAGAATCGACCGCAGCGGGACCGAATCGGGAATTCCGGCCATCCAGGAGATCGTCTCGATATGCCGGCGAACCGTCTCGAATAAAGCGCCTTCCAGTTCCTCCCGAACGCAAACGACGTCAAGCTCCCAATGCATCAGATCGCTCGGAGTTGCCGTCTTGATCAAGGCATGGGAATTCGCCATGAGATTGTTTGCCGTCTTGTTAAGCATCTGGTTCGCGATCGCGACGTGCTCGTCATCGACTAGCCATATTCTCGACAAATTCGTAATGTTAGGAGTTCCGTCTTCCGAGCTCGTAACGATAATCGACGGCATGGCCCCATCGAATGCGGACTTCATCTGGGAAGGCAGCATCGTTACACTCCCCTTTCGTATATCAAAGCCCCTGCATCCTTGCCGGGGGTTTGCTGATAGATCGACTGAACTTCAATACCGATGCACAGGCAATCGGACGGATGAACCGAGACTAACGGGACAAGGTTGGGATAGTGGCGGAACGTGATTTTTATCTGATCCTCGAGAGTTGCGTTGTCCTCATCCGAGCAAGATCGGCGTTCCACGAACGTGCCCTTAACCTGGTAAGACTCATTATCTAATCCGCAAGTAAGCAACGCCGCAAGCTTGCTCTTGCGCTGTATATAGGGTTGCAGCCTTGCCCACTGGCTCTTCAATATTCCGATCCACACCTGGCCGCTCCGTTCATCCGTTCGCGCGAAATACCCGCGACAGCTCATAGGCGGCATTTCATCGTGCGCGGCTGCCACATGGATAAAGATAGGCACCTGTCTATCCAACAATCGGGCGAGATCAGCAGGCCATCGTTTCACGGTTTACCCTCCATCATATCTTCTCGCGCAGGAGTATAGCATAAAAAAGACGTGCCCGGAACCCCTCGATTGCTCGTTCGGAATTCCAAGTCACGTCTTCGGTTATCGTTATTGCGATTACTTAGCGGCAGCCGACGGAGATGCGGACGGCGACGCGCTTGGGGAAGCGGATGGCGATGCCGAAGGGGAAGCGCTAGGAGTACCCGATGCGCTAGGCGACGGTTCTTCCGGCAACGTTACCTTGATCTCCAGCTTGTCCTGCTCCGCTGTCAAAAACTCATTCACTTTGACGGATGCGATGGCGATTCTGATTCCGTCCTTATCCGTATCGGACAGCTTTTCGTACGGAGTCGCTACGCGGCTCTCGACTTTCATGACGTGGTAACCGAATTCCGATTGGACCGGTTCGCCGATTTTGCCGATTTCTTGCGTATTGGCGGCTTCCTTAAACCCGGCCACCCATCCGCCGGCTTTCTGCTTCTCATATAGACCGCCGTTTTCTTTCGATCCATCATCTTCGGAGTATTGCTTCGCAAGCTCTTTCCAATCGCCGCCCGCGTCCAGCTTGGCTTTAACTTCTTTGGCGATTTTCAAAGCTTCCTCGTCCGTCCGTACCGGCCCGGTTTGCGGATCGTTAACCTTGATCAGGATGTGGCGCACGGTAACTTCGTTGAAATCAGAAGGATCTTTCGCGTATTCCGCTTTGATCTCGTCTTCGGTTACCTTAGGTTTGAACTCTTCTCCTTTAGCGGCGTAATAGGACTGGAACTCGCTCGCTTCTTGGAAAAGGGCAACCGCCTCTTTCACGGATAAGTCGCTATCTTCCATATGTTGCTTCAAATCCGCCTGCGTGTTTCGTGCCGTTTCAAGCTGCTTCTTAAAGGTATCGGCAGCGGTTTTCGCTTTTTTCTTATCCTCTTCGGAAACGCCTTTGATAAGTTCTTTGCTGATGATGTACTGCTTAACGATCTGCTCTTTGAATTGAGGAATCGACACGTACATCGCCATTTGATTACCCATAATCGTTTGGAACGCGATATATTTGTCGAACTCTTTGTCTGTAACTTCTCCGCCTTTATACGTGGCGAGAACGGTACCTCCGTCTTTCTTGCCGCATGCGGAAATTAATGCGACCAGCATGACCAATGCCAGCGTCAACATAGCGAGCCGGCGGTACGGCATGCTTTTATGGTGCAACATCTTGTAGTTCCCCCTTTGATTTTGTCGCTTCTTTGTATTGTACCAGAAAGTCCTCCACGAGCGCCAATAAAGCGTTCTCATCCATTCCCCTTACCTTAAAGCGGATAAGCAGCTGTTGATCCGTGAACGCCGTAACCATGCGGCCTTGGAATTTCGCCTCCAGCGACTTGAGCTTGTTCACGTCTACATCCGCGCGGCGGCGTTCCTCCAGCTTCAACGTTAGCTCGTCTCCGCGGCGGACTATGGATTCGATTCCGTATTTCCGTCCGTACACCTTTAATCTGGCAACCGTCATGAGATTAAGCACCGCTTTAGGCGGTTCTCCGAACCGGTCGATCAGCTCTTCGAACAGATCTTCGACGTCCTCGAGCGAGGTTGCCGTCGCGACCTTCTTGTAGATCTCGATTTTTTGGATGCTGTCGTAAATGTATTCCGGCGGCAAGTAAGCATCCACGCCCAGATCGAGCTGGGTATTAACCGGTTGCGGAGGCAGAACGACTCCCCCCATCTCCAGCTTGCGGCTTTGGATCTCTTCCGCGAGCATCTGGGAATACAGGTCGAAGCCGACCGAAGCGATAAAGCCGTGCTGCTCGGCGCCGAGCAAATTACCCGCTCCGCGAATGGACAAGTCGCGCATGGCGATCTTGAAGCCCGAACCGAGCTCCGTGAATTCCTTGATCGATTGCAGACGTTTCTCCGCGACTTCCGTTAGCACCTTGTCTCTCTGGTAAGTGAAGTACGCATAAGCGATCCGGTTAGACCGTCCGACGCGTCCGCGAAGCTGATACAACTGGGATAGCCCCATTCGATCGGCGTCATGCACGAGCAGTGTATTCACGTTAGGGATATCCACCCCGGTCTCAATGATGCTCGTACTGACCAGAACATCGTATTCCCCGTCGAGGAAGTCCAAGATCGTCCTCTCCAGTTCTTGCTCGGACATTTGGCCATGCGCCACAGCGACGCGGGCATCCGGAACGAGTCCGCTGATCTGTTCGGCAATCTGATAAATCCCTTGTACCCGGTTATACAAATAATAGACCTGTCCATCCCTCGCGAGCTCCCGCTCCACGGCCTCCCGAACAAGCGTCGGGCTATATTCCACGACGTAAGTTTGAACCGGGAACCTGTTCTCGGGCGGCGTCTCTATAACGGACAGATCTCTTACCCCTAACATGGACATATGAAGGGTACGCGGAATAGGCGTTGCCGTAAGGGTCAACACGTCCACGTTCGTCTTGATCTTCTTCAGCTTTTCCTTATGGGTAACCCCGAAACGCTGCTCTTCGTCCACGATAAGCAATCCAAGCTCTTTGAACACGATATCCTGCGAGAGCAAGCGATGCGTACCGATTACGACGTCTACCGTACCGGCCTTCAAGCCCTTGATCGTATCCGTCTGCTCCTTGCGGGACCGGAATCTGCTTAACACTTTGATATTGAATGGATACCCGGAGAACCTCTCCCGGAACGTCTCATAGTGCTGCTGCGCTAGAATCGTAGTCGGTACCAACACCGCGACTTGTTTGCCCTCGATGGCCGCTTTGAACGCAGCTCGGATCGCGACTTCCGTCTTTCCGTAACCGACGTCTCCGCAGAGCAGCCGATCCATCGGGCGAGGAGTTTGCATATCCTGCTTGATCTCCTGAATGGCGCGAAGCTGGTCTGCCGTTTCATCATAAGGGAACATCTCTTCGAATTCTTGCTGATACGGCGTATCGTCCCCGAAGCCGAAGCCCGTCGTCGCTTGCCGTTCCGCGTAAAGCTTGATCAGATCGTCCGCGATGTCCTGAACCGAGCTGCGGACCTTCGATTTTACCCGATTCCAATCGGCGCCGCCCAGCTTGCTAACCTTAGGCTCCTTGTCCTCGTTGCCGATATATTTCTGAATCAGGTCGAATTGTTCGACAGGGACGGATAGGCGGTCTCCGCCCGCATATACGATATGAAGGTAATCCTTGTGAATACCGCCGACTTCCAACGTTCCGATGCCGAGATATTTGCCGACGCCATGATTCTGGTGAACGACGTAGTCCCCAACCTTAAGCTCGGTGTAGCTCTTGATCCTCTCCGCGTTGTCCAGATGGCGGTCGACGCGTCTGGCCTTCCGTTGCTTCTGGGTGAACATCTCGCCTTCCGTGATGACGACAAGCTTAATAGAAGGCAGCTCAAAACCGCTCTGCAGGTTCCCTTGCAGAATTTCCGGCGGTTCGATCTGATAGTCCTCGAGCACCCGTCTCATTCTATCCGCGCGCTCCGCGTTGCCCGCGAGCATGAGGATGCGGATCCCGCTCTTGCGCCAACGCTCCATCTCCGCCTTGAGCACGTTCATCTGTCCGTGAAAATTTTGCATCGAGCGACAGACGAAGTTAATAATGTTCTGCGGCTGCGTATGCGGAATTTGCCTTACGAACAAGCTCATGTACACCGTCTGGAAGCCTTTCGGATAAAGCGCCTGCTCCGCGGAGACGGCCAGCACGAAGCCCGGCAGCGACTTCCCTTGCTGCAACAGATGGGTCGTCCACTCCGACTCGTCGCGTTCCAGCTGACGCGCGGTTTCTCCCAGCCTGTTCGGCTCATCCATGAGCAGAATGGCATCCTTAGGAACGTAATCTAGCAGCGTCTGTCTCTCCGGATACAGCAAAGAAATATATTTGTAAATTTCGGAAAAATAAACATTTTGTCGCAATAGCTCAATTTCCCGGGAAATTTCGGAGCTTAACCGCTCTTTCGCTTGCCGGTCGGACATTTTCTCCAACTGCTTTTCCAGCAAATCATGGGCATGCTGGGCCGCATTCTGGAATCTTCTTTCTCCCGCGATCCATTCGCGGCTTGGCTGCACCGTATACGTCTCCAGCTTGTCGATCGACCGTTGGTCGGCGGGATCGAACGTACGGATGGAATCGATCTCGTCGTCGAACCACTCCACGCGATAAGCGGCCGCGGACGCTAAAGGGAAGAAATCGACGATCCCCCCGCGCACGCTCAAATGCCCCTTCTGCTCGACCCGATCGACGCGCTCATACCCGAGTTCGATCATTCCGCGAAGGAATTGTTCCATCGGCAGCGTATGACCGACCTTGAGATCCAAATGGGCTTCCGCCATCGTCTTCAGGTCCGGCTGGAATCTCCGAACCCCTGCGAACGGCACGACAATAATGCCGCGGAAGCCTTCCGCAAGCTTGAGTATCGCTTCTAGTCGTCGTGCCGACGTTTCCGGGCTTGAAATCGCCGTCTCTGCCGCAATAAGCTCGTTAGCGGGATACAGCAGCACCTCTTCGGCCGAGAGACATTCCTGCAGATCGTCCGCCATTTTCTGTGCCGAGAACATATTATGGGTAATGACGAGAATAGGCCGTTGCAATTCCCGATACAACCCCGCGATAGCCGCTTGGCGCGCGGAACCGGACAAGCCAGCGACAAGCTGCTCCCGCATTCCGCCTTTAAGCCCTTGTATGACGCTAATTAAATCGGGATCGGTCACCAACGATTGGATTAGCGGCTTCATGGCATTTCCCCTCTCCGATACACACGGGTCAGCCTCCCCTGACTCCAACGAACAACATGCGACGTAACGCGGATCGCAGGGTTGTTGTAGAGAGGACGGCCAAACCGATGTTCCTTACGTAAATTCGCTCTGCAGTATCGTAAGAAAAACTTCTATCGATGTTCCCCAAGGATGAGCGACCGCGATTTAACGGAAGTTTTCCCAGGTACAGAAAATTTTCTTCCGCTTTCATGCTTTAGCGTAGTCAAACTTTCTGTAACGTTCAAAAAAAGCCCCGGCACATGCCAAGGACTCCTTGAGGATGTCGGAACGTGATGCTTCAGCGTTCATTGCAATGGATTGCTCAACAAAGCCAATTCCGGGTGGGCATCCAAAGTCTGGCTGCAATAATCGCATATTACCCGTACGGTCACGTCCCCGTTGGAATTATACGCTATTATACGCTTTCGCTCTTCGGGGGTCAAGAAATGCAGGCCCAACTTATACTCCGGGACATCCGCGTTCTCGAACCGTCCAAGCGACATGCTGCAATGTCGGCAAATATAGTTTACAGCCATATGTATGCCTCCTGAAGTAAGGTTATGCGGCTTCCCGCTTCCTTCTCCAGTATTCCCGCAAAGTGCCTTTTTTAAGCGTATCAGCCTTTGGCATTGTACTTGGCCATCGTTTGCTCGAAGGAATGGCTTAAGGCGAACTCGATCGCGTCGCAAGCGTCCTCCACGGATTTGCGCAGGTCGGCTTGCTCCGATTTGGCGAAATTCGATAGCACGTAATCGGAAATAACCATCCCCGGCTGTGGCCGCGAAATGCCTACCCGAACCCGGTTAAAGTTCTGGGTGCCCATATGCTGAATAATCGATTTGATGCCGTTGTGGCCCCCCGGGCTTCCCTGGTACCTTAGGCGAATGCGGCCAACCTCGGTATCGAGATCGTCATACACGACGATCAAGTCCTCAAGCTTTACTTTATAGTAATCCATAAATGCGCGCAGCGACTCGCCCGACAAGTTCATATAAGTCATGGGCTTCAGCAATGCCACTTTCATGTCCCCCACGCGCGCTTCCCCGACCAGAGCCTTGCACTTCTGCGTGCCGACCTCGACGTTCAGCCGGCGGGCCATCTCGTCAATGACCATGAATCCGGCATTGTGACGCGTCTGAGCATAATTGGAGCCTGGATTTCCTAGTCCGACAATCCAACGCATAACGTTATTCATCCTCCATCTTGTAGCGATACAGATAAAAAAATTTTTAATTGATGCAACGAATTTTGCCCTTCATGTGTCCTAATCAATACATAGTCCATAAAGAAAGAGGGGGTAATTGAGGTGTACATGAACGGCCAAATGCTCTATGATGATCGGCATTTCCTAGATCATATGTCCTCGGAGGTTCCAGTGCAAATCTACTGCGGGCAGCGACACAGCGATATCGGGTTCATCGAATATTATGGCAAAGAATTCGTTCAGGTCAACAATATTTTCTACAATCGCAAGCAATTTACCTTCGTGTCCCGTCCCGGATACTAACGCCGCATAACCTGAAAGGGGCCGCGCTTCCGCAGCGCGGCCCCTTTCAATTCGGTTTAACCTTTTTCGACTGCCGTCGCCGCTTCCGAATGCTTGCGGTCTTCCTCGGCTTTGTCGTCAAGAGCTTCCAATTCCTCTTCCGTACGTTCTTTCTGCGGAGCGAGAACGGCTACTATGACCATTTCCGGGTCTTGAGTCGTTTCTACCCCGTTAGGCAGATTCAATTCCCCTATCGTCAGATGATCGCCCATCTCTAATCGGCTCACATCGGCGGCTATGGAATCGGGAATATCCTTCGGATAACACTCGATCTCGATTTCATGAACGATGAGTTGGAGCATTCCGCCTTCTTTTTCCCCAGGGGATACCCCCGTAATGTCCAAACGCGCCGTAGTCGAGACCTTCTGGTTGAGATCGATGCGATGAAAATCGATATGCAGGATTTGGCGGGATATCGGATCCCGTTGCAGCTCCGACAGCATGACCGGTTGCTTGCCCAACGAAGGGATGTCCATATCTATGACGGCGTTGGATTGGCTTCTCAGCAGAGCCGCCAAATCCTTGGCATCTATCGTTATCCTCGAAGAACCTTCTAAACCTTTACCGTAAACAACGCCCGGAATATGACCGGAGTTGCGAATGCGTTTTAAATCGCCTTTGGTCGATGTCTCTCGTGCTTGTACCTGTAACGTTGCGCTCATTCCTGAATACCTCCTCAAGTACGTCTAACCTTGTTTTACCCTTTGAAGGAGGTCATTAAACATTAAATATGAGGCTCGAACAGTTTGCTGATCGACTGTTGCTCGTGAATTCGAACAATCGCTTCCGCAATTAACGGCGCCACGGAAAGTACCTTGACCTTGTCCGTGTTGCAAGGCTGCCGAAGAGGAATCGTGTCCGTTACGACAATCTCGAGGATCGGAGAGGCCGCGAGACGCTCGATAGCGGGACCGGAGAGCACCGGATGCGTACAACAAGCGTAAATATCCGCCGCCCCGGCTTTCTTAAGCGCATTGGCCGCTAACGCGATCGTGCCCGCCGTATCGATAATATCATCGATCAGAATGGCCGTTCGACCGGACACATCCCCGATGATGTTCATCACTTCTACGACGTTGGGCTCGGGTCTGCGCTTATCGATAATCGCCAGCGGCGCTTGCAGCGTATCCGCTAATCTGCGCGCCCGAACAACCCCTCCATGGTCCGGCGATACGACAACGGGAGAGTTCAGCTTTTTGCTTTGAAAATAATCCCCCAAAATGGGAACGCCCAGCAAGTGATCCACGGGAATATCGAAAAAGCCTTGAATTTGCATCGCATGCAAGTCCATTGCGATTACGCGATGCGCCCCGGCGGTTTCGATCAGATTGGCGACGAGCTTCGCCGTGATCGGATCGCGAGAACGCGCCTTGCGATCCTGGCGCGCGTAACCGTAATAGGGCATCACGACATTAATCGTCTTGGCCGATGCCCGTTTAAGCGCATCCACCATGACCAGAAGCTCGATCAGATGGTCGTTAACGGGGGCGGACGTCGACTGGATAACATATACGTCACTGCCTCTGACGCTGTCATCGAGCCGAATGTGAATTTCCCCATCGCTAAACCGGCTCATTTCAGCATTCCCGAGCTCGAGACCGATATGGCCGGCGATCGCCTTCGCCAGCTCGGGATTCGAGCTGCAGGAAAACAGTTTTAATGTTGGATCCGAATAGGCCATCGCATAACCGCCTTTGTTTATTCGGTTTCTCTTTCCTTCTTGGACTTAGCGCGCGCGCGAATTTTCTCCGCGTACCCCGGCTTATTCACTTGTCGCTCGCGAGCGATAGCCAGATCGTTGTCCGCAATGTTTTGCGTAATGGTAGATCCTGCTACGATATAAGCTCCGGCGCCGATCTTGAGCGGAGCAATGAGATTAACATTGCTGCCGACGAAGACGTTGTCGCCGATTTCGGTCTTCGATTTATTATACCCGTCGTAATTAGCCGTAATCGCTCCGCAACCGATATTTACGTTAGATCCGACGATAGCATCACCTACATAGCTTAAATGAGGTACTTTGCTATGTTCTCCGATAACCGTATTCTTAATCTCCACGAAATCTCCGATTTTCACATGATGTCCCAGCTTAGTTCCCGGGCGCAAGTATGCGAACGGCCCTACGTTGCATTCGTCCCCGATTTCCGCCCCTTCGGCGACCGTCTGGCGGATCATGGCGCTATCTCCGACTACCGTATCCGTCAATTCGGTCGAAGGCCCGATCACGCAGTCGGCGCCGATCGTCGTTTGGCCGCGAAGCACCGTGCCAGGGTAAAGAATCGTATCCGAACCGATCTTCACGTTCGCTTCGATATACGTATGCTCGGCATCGATGAAGGTCACGCCATTCACCTGGTGGCCCTTATTAATCCGCAATCTCATGAGGCGTTCCGCCTCTCCAAGCGCTATCCGGTCGTTAACTCCGATCGCTTCCGCCGGATCCTCCACCAAACAAGCAACGATGGCATCGCCGTCCCGTTGCAAGATTCCGATTACGTCCGGCAAGTAATATTCGCCTTGGGCATTATCGTTCGTCACTTGCGCCAACGCTTGGAATAACTTCCGGTTATCGAAACAATACGTGCCGGTATTAATTTCCTTAATGGCGGCTTCTTCCGGCGTACAGTCTTTATGCTCTACGATACGAAGAACGCTGTTATCCGCACCTCGTACGATACGGCCGTAACCCGCAGGGTCGCTTAAATCGGCCGTCAGGATCGTAGCGGCTGCCCCCTGCTTGGTATGAAGGTCGATCATCGCTTCTATCGTTTCCTGGCGCACAAGAGGAGTGTCCCCGCAGATCACGACCGTTACGCCTTCTTCATTCTCAAGCAGCGGCGCCGCTTGCAGAACGGCATGCCCGGTGCCGAGCTGCTCCGACTGCAAAGCATACTCCACCGTGTCTCCTAACGTGCTTTTAACGACCTCTGCCCCATGGCCCACGATTACGACGGAACGCTCGCAGGAAGCTCCGCGAACCGCATCCAATACGTGACCGACCATCGGCTTCCCGCATACGGAATGCAACACCTTATATAGTTTCGATTTCATGCGCTTGCCCTGTCCCGCCGCAAGCACGATCGCCATCTTCTTCATCGGGTAAATAAGCCCCTTTCCTTTGCGACTCCAGATCATTTAAACATCACCAGAATCATAGCTCATTCTCGGGTAAATGAAAAGAGAGCCTCGTGGGCCCTCTTTTCGATTTTCACTATTATGCCCCTTCGACCATAACTTCTTCTTCTTGCGCGGCTCGCTCGTATTCAGCCAATACTGCAGCTTGAATCTTCTCGCGTGTACCAGAAGAAATCGGATGAGCGATATCCCGAAATTCTCCATCCGGAGTCCGTTTACTCGGCATAGCGACGAACATTCCATTGTTTCCGTCGATAACGCGAATGTCGTGTACGACGAATTCGTTATCGATCGTGATTGAAGCAATGGCTTTCATGCGCCCCTCCGAATTGACGCGGCGGAGTCTCACGTCTGTAATTTGCACCTGTGTTCACCACCTTTGTCCATCAGAAAGACTTGGTGTAATATTCCACAAATCAGGGCAAATTCCTTCTTAAATATGGAAAAACAACTGCTAAATTTGAAATAATTTTTTAATTCCTGACAGTTTCGACAGATATCGCCGCGATCAATTCTATTTCGACAAGAACATCCTTCGGAAGCCTTGCCACTTCTACGGTTGAACGGGCTGGAGTATGGTCTCCGAAGTACGATGCATACACCGAATTGAACTCCGTAAATTGATTCATGTCCTTCAAGAAAACGGTCGTTTTGATGACGTCCCGGAACCCTGCTCCTTCAGCCGCCAATACCGCCTTCAAATTGGTTAATACTTGATGCGTTTGTTCCTGAATCGTTCCGACTACGAGCTCGCCGGCGGGAGTGAGCGGAATCTGCCCGGAGGTATACAATAAATTGCCCGCGCGTACGGCCTGCGCGTACGGCCCGATAGCCGCAGGTGCTTCGGATGTTGAGACGATTTTGAGCGCCATAATCTTTTCCTCCAATTGTACGTAACCTTATTTCAGAAAAAAGTTGCCTGGCTGCACGTTAATTTGACGGGTTTTCAGATCCACTTCCGTTAAGCGGGCAAGCGATACGTAGTCATGAAGCAACCGCTCTTCGCTATCGATCTCGCCCGATTCCACGAATACCCCTACCCCGGCAACGACTGCACGGAATTCATACAGCAAATCGACCATTCCTTGTATCGTTCCTCCGGCTTTCATGAAGTCGTCGATAATAAGTACGCGCGACTCTTCCTTAAGCGCTCGGCGTGCCAGAGACATCGTCTGAATTCGTTTGGTCGAGCCCGAGACATAGTTAATGCTTACGGCAGAGCCTTCGGTAACCTTATGGTCGCGGCGAACGATCACGACCGGCAGATTCAAGTATTGCGCGGTGGCATGAGCCAGCGGTATACCTTTCGTCTCTACCGTCATGATGACGTCGATATTCCGATCCGCGAACGCCGTGGCGAACATCCGGCCAACCTCTTGCATCATCGCAGGCTGTCCCAACAGGTCCGTCATATATAAATAACCGCCCGGAAGCAACCGGTCCGGCTGCTCTAATTCGCGGCAGATCGAACCCATTTTCTCCAGGGCTTGATCCTTGCGGCACTTCGGAACGAAACGCACGCCCCCTGCCGCCCCGGCTAACGTATTCAGTTCCCCGATTCCGTCGTCCTCGAATACCTCTTTAATAATCGCCAAATCCTCGCTAATAGACGACTTGGCCGACTGATAACGCTCGGCAAATGCTGTCAGAGAAATTAACGTATGAGGACGGGCCAATAAGTATTGCGTCATTTCCACGAGCCTAGCGCTTCGTTTCAATTTCTTCACGTTCCCCTCTCCCGTCCAAAATCCGAATATTTTAGGAGTATCATAACATTTTTATACGGTTTTGTTCAAGAAGATTGGCTTGCTGCAGCCTGATTCAACAATTATGTTAGCATTCTTACCACATATACTTCTTTACAGAAGCCTCTTAGGCCATTGTATACCCGGGCAACCTTGATTTCTTTGGATACGAGCCCGAATACGGTTGGCCCGCTTCCGGACATGAGCACTCCGTCCGCTCCCGCCTTGATCATACAATCTTTGATTTGTTTAACTTCGGGATAACGGTTAAGCGTTACGCTCTCCAATACGTTGCCAAGCGAGGCGCACATATCCGGAAAAGATTGCCGGGACAAGGCGTCCAGCATATCCGGAATGGACGGATGCTCCTTAAGCTCGTTAACCCGGAATTTCCCGTATACGTCTGCCGTCGATACGTTAATCGGAGGCTTCGCCAGAATAACCCAACATTGCGGCGGCGGGGAGATCGTTTGCAGCTTCTCTCCGCGTCCGCGAGCCAATGCGGTCCCTCCTCGCACGCAGAAGGGAACGTCGGAGCCTAGCTCCGCCCCTAACGACTCCAGCTCATCCGTCGACAGCTCCAGATTCCATAGGCGGTTAAGCCCTCTCAGAGTCGCCGCGGCATCGCTGCTGCCGCCCGCAAGTCCGGCAGCCACCGGTATTTGCTTATCCAAATGAATGTAGACGCCCCGTTTCACCCCGTAGCGCTCTTTCATTAATCTGGCCGCTTGGAAAGCGAGGTTCTTCTCATCTAGCGGAATAAAGCCCACTTGGCTCGTCAACACGATCTGATCCCGAGGAAGCTCTTCCATCTCCAAGCGATCGGCCAAGTCGACCATCGTCATTATCATTTCAACTTCATGAAAGCCGTCCTCCCGCTTGCGCAGCACATCCAGCAGCAAATTGATTTTAGCGGGCGCTTTCTCATAGATCTTCGACAAGTTCATCACCACTTCCCATATTAAAGGGCTGATTCTGTTGATTCCTTAAATCGTTATTATAACAGGACGCAAGTCCCCAAAAAACCTTTACATATTATAACAAACAGCGTCTATAAATGCGAAAAAGAAGGTCGAATTCCCGCCGATCGGGACTTCGCCTCCTTCCTCGATACCTTCACGCAGCTAAGATTGCGGAGGCTTCGACACCGCCTGTTCGGCGATCTGAATTGCCCGCTTCACCATGTTTCCGGCATCCTTGGTTCGTATGCCGCCCCAGCCTTCTTGCTGTACCGTGCCGTAAAACCCTAAATCCTTGGCCAGCTCGGCTTTGAACTGTTCGGACATAACGCCTCTTCTTCGACTCATCCTTTCGCCTCCTACGCGTAAGTGACATCATCTAGTTGAGTCCTTCTTTAGGATGCCTTTAAGGAAGCCAATGCATGCAAAACGGGCAGCACGGCGCTTTAACCCAAGCGCGATGCTGCCCGTACTATTAAACCGTGTCAGTGCGATAAATAATTGATGCGAACCTGGCCATCGTCATTGCACAGCATAACTTCCACGGATTCAGTCAAAATATCAGCGTAACTGTACGAAACCCGCTTAAACGCGTGCTGTTCCTGATCCAGTTTAACAATGAAAACCGATGGGTAGATTTCTTCCAATACCCCCGTGCGTTCGATGGTCTTGCGTCGTCCACCGTTGGCGCGGAGCATGATTTTGGAGCCGACATGCGGTTCCAGGCTTCGTTTGATCTCTAGAAGAGCGTTTTTAGCCATGATCCACTACCACCTCTTTCCCTGTAAATTATATCTAAAACCAGGGGAGGTGTCAAATGAGCAGAATATTATATCAACGATGCTGATTTCATGTCAACGGTCATTTTCCTTATGGATCTTGGGTTTTTCCAAAGTTCTCGCCGTTTTCGTCACACAATGTTCACATTTTGTTCTGAATTCACCGCTTTTAAATTCGGAACTCCGATCCGATATCGTCCCATCGTTTCGATTCCTCCAACGCCTTGCCTTCCGCTGATCGTATGGGCGATTACGTCGGTAATGTTGATCGTATCCCTGAAAGGAGTGAAGGAAGCGCGCACGGCCACGTACACGGGGTCGAGCGCATGAATCATAATGCGGCCGGGAGAGCTTGCGAAATTCGCCCCCGCCTGAAGCAGCGCTTCGAAATGGGATTGGCAAGCGCCCGCCACAACCACAAGCGAATCGCGATTGCGCTCATAGTCTCTCGCCACGTTTACCGCCTGTACGAAGTTCAACGAATTTTTGTAGCTGCTGAGCTGCTCCAGATCCTCGCGTTGCTTGAGCACCCCGTCATGGCCGGTAATGACGACGATGTCCGGGTGAAATTGGGGAAGCAAGCGCATTAACACTTGCGGCATTTGCGACTCGTGACAGTGTACGCCTTCCGCGGGAACCTTCAGTTGGTTATAAACCTGCATGCTCTTCCTCAAATAGTTGGCATCTCCGTCTAGATGGAGAACGCGGCCAGGCATCTCGAAGAAAGGCTGGCGCCGATCGTCCAAGGCCGTTGTGTACCCTACGCGGGCGGCTTGCCGATTCCGTTCCTCATTCATTCGACGTAAAGATTCATTCGCATGTACGCGAGCTTGGCGGGTCCCGCCGAGCTCGTCCGGATTTCGCACCGTATAGAGATCATTGATCGGCGCGTCGGCAAGCAAACGATAATCCATCCCTCTGAGTACGGCTTGATTCGCGGCGAATGCGGCTACCCGGAACAATACGTCTCCACCATAGGATTTGCGAACGACTAGATCCCCCTGCTTCATGGGCAAATCACCTCTTCGTCTATCCTATGGAACGAAGAGACTTCGGGTGCGCGTCCGGAAGCCGGCTTTTGATCGCGAAGCCTTAAACCAGCATACCGCTTCGGGTTAACGCATCGCATACCCGTGCGAATTCTTGCAGCGATAGCGTCTCCGCGCGGCGTTCCGGCTTAATGTCGCACGCTAACAGCAAATCCGCCAACTCTCCCTTGCGGTCTTTGCCGGACAATGCCGCAAGGTTATTGGCAAGCGTTTTGCGGCGCTGCGCGAATGCGGTCTGTACGACTTGGAAAAACTTCGCTTCGTCCGGCACGCTCACGGCAGGCTCCAGGCGACGTTTCAGCTTGATAACGGCCGATTCCACGTTAGGCGCGGGAATGAAAGCTTTGCCGGGCACGATGCAGACGAGCTCGGGCTCGCAATAGTATTGAACGGCAATGCTCAAGCTGCCGAAATCCTTCCCTCCGGGTTTTGCCGCCATTCTAAGGGCTACTTCCTTCTGTACCATGACGACGATATTCTCCAGAGGCAGACGTTCCTCCAGGAGCTTCATGATGATCGGAGTCGTCACGTAGTACGGAAGATTCGCCACCACGCTAACGCCGGCGAGCCCCGAGAACTGTTCTTTCCATAGTTGCTGAAGATCGGTTTTGAGAATATCGCTATGGACGACATTCACGTTCTCATAGGGAGATAATACATCCTCCAGAATAGGGAGGAGGCGCTTGTCGATTTCCACGGACGCTACTTTGCCCGCAGCCTTGGCTAACCGTTCCGTAAGCGATCCGATCCCCGGTCCGACTTCCAACGCTCCCCGCGTCTCGTCGAGGCCTGCTGCGGCAATAATCTGATCCAACACGTCCGAGTTGATCAGAAAGTTCTGCCCCAAGCTCTTCTTGAAGGTAAACCCGTGCTTGCGAATGATATCGCGAGTACGGCTGGAGGTAGCGATTTCCTTAAGGATCTCGTTGGAACCTATACCCGATGCAGGTTTGGCCGCCGCACCCTCAGGCTTGGACGACTTGTAATACTGATATGGCTTAGTATGGGGACCGTATTTCTTTGCTCCGCCGTTTTTATCCGTCGTTTTCTTCATATTCGTCTATAACCCTTCCCGCTTCAACTGCTCCAGCGCGGCTAGAAACTCTGCGCGCGTAATCCGGAACATGAGGCACCTTTTGTAAAATTGCTTGCCGTTCGCGTATCCGATTCCTAACAGCTCTCCCATTCGCTCTCTGCGGCTCGCTGAAGACGCGTGCACGATGAGGCCCGCCTCGAGCAGATCGCTCCAATCGATCTCCCCAAGCTCCCCGGAATCGGTCTCCGGGCTTCGAACGGCCTCCAACGCTCTGCGGATAGCCTCGTCCGACGCGTGCTCAACCCCGATTCCCCTGCGGCCTCTAGCCTCGTTCTTCGTCAGGAAAGCATGCTTGCAGCCTGGCACCCGCTCCGTCACGATCTTGCGAATCCGTTCACCCGGAGCATCGGGATCCGTTAGCACGATAACCCCGCGACGCTCCTGCGCAAGCTCTATGCGTCTAAGCACGTCTTCGCCGATCGCGGATCCGCCCGTCTCGATCGTATCGGCTCCTACGGCTCTATGGACAGCCGTTGTATCGTCTTTCCCTTCAACGACAATCATTTCTCGAATCATAACATTTCATTCCGCCTTTACGCAGCCATTCCTACAAGCGTATACGAGTTTACGGAAGACAGCAAGTACATCGCTCTTATTATCCCTTCCGGATTTAAAACAACGAACGGGAAGAAGCCCGTAAGCCTCTTCCCGATTCCAAACTCTATTCAAACGCGATGCAACTGTTTCGATTAATCCAACGACGGCTTTTTCGGTCCGATTACGTATACCGTGTAACCGCGTTTCAACCCGAACTTATTGGCATGCGATTCGCTATCGTAATAAACGTCGATTTTCTTGCCTTTGACCGCGCTGCCCGTATCTTCGGCTCTTCTGAATCCGATGCCGTCGATATAGACCCACCAGCCGATCGGGATCACTTTGGGATCAACCGCAATCGTACGTCCTTCTTGAACGGTAGTACCCGATGCCGTTATCCCGTAACCGGAATCTCCCTTGGATTTACCCGTAGAAGCAAATCCCGCGGAATAAGCGGTCAGCGTCACATTGTTGAGCATTCGTTTAACTTTAACGGATTGTCCGTTCAGTTTCACGACTTTCGCTTCGGCGGCAGATGGCGGTCCGCTATACGTGAGTATAGCCACTTCGGCCTTCTTCTTCGTGCCGATCGCCACGACTTGCTGTACGGCAGGCCGAGCAACGGTTTTCTCGATCATTTCCTGGCTGACTAGCTTGCCATCCTCGTACACACGCTCGGTTTTGAATACGACCAGACCTTCCTTGCCCGCGGTGACGACTTTTTGCTTGCCGGTTTCCAGCTTATCGTTGTCTTGCTTCACGACCTTATAGGCGATCGGGTACTTGGTCTCTGTGACTTCTTTACGCACCCTGACGACCGCTACTGTCATTCCCTCTTTCAAGGGACTGTCGATTGCCGGAGTAATCCGGTCATGCTCGGACAGTTTGATGTCTAACGAACTTATGACTCCCCCAACCGTATCTTCGGTCGTATACGTAACTTCCTTTTGGCCGTCCGCCTTAACCGTTACTCCTACCGCCCGATCAATGACGAGCTGGCTGCCCTCTTCAAGAGAATCGGTAGGCTGTAGCGAAAGACGATCGTGCGGCCCTACGTGAATGCCCTGTTCTTCGAGAAAACCGAGTACGTTCGAAGATTGGGTTTCGAGAACGGAAGCGACTCCGTTATCGATAATCGTGATGTTCTTTGTGGCTGCTTTTTGCAACAACGACACGAACATGATGGTGATGGCAAAAACGAGAATTGCGCCTAGTAGAGCTGCGCGCAAATGCTCATGCTTCCATCGCAGTGCGAAAAGCTTGCCGGTCGGTCGTGGAACATGGGTTTCCTCAGTAGGAATAATGCCCATATCTCGCTCCTCCTTCATAGCCCCGCCGTCGACTGTGATGCATGATACTTGTCAGACGCGACTAATCCAAAATGGTTAACGACGCTTTATTGCCAGCCCGTATCTGTATTTCGGCTGTCATTTTCAAACGCCGCCTTGTCCAGTTCGTGTACCCTTTCGCAAGGTGTACAAGCTCTCACAGCTCTTTTTTTCAACACAAAAAGCCATCGAGACAGAGGACCTGTTCGTGGCTTCCGCATGTAGTAGAATGTAAGGAATTAATCGCGGCACGAGGTTGACCTCTCTCTATCACGCTTGCGGGGTTAGCTGTCGGATTCGGGCGAAAGAGAGTTGCCCTATTTGCTCCTGTCAGGTCGAGTTACTCAGATAGAGCCTCGTCCCTAACGCTTGCAAAATTCACCCCAAGATTGCTCGGACCGCGTGGCACGTTCGTCATGCATAAACGTCACTGCGTTGGGTCCCCCACTCTCCCACTCGGGAGATTAAGCGCACTGGAAAAGGAATGTCATATTCGAACTTCTGTTGATGATAATAACCTCTACTCGCCAAAGGTGTAAAGATGATGCATCGGACGAATTTCCTCATTTTCACGGAAATTAACCATTACTTAAGGATTATTCCGATCAAAAGCCAGTTTTTTCTTCAAACGAAGGCGTTTTACTCCCTTATTATCCGTTTATCTCGTTAAGCTCAAACAGCGACGCCCATTTTTGCTTGTAATATCTGACAATTCTTCAAGTGAAATTCCTTTTATTTCCGCTGCCGTCTCGGCGACTAGACGAACATAAGCCGACTCGTTCCGTTGCCCTCGATGGGGGTGCGGAGCTAAATACGGAGCATCGGTTTCGAGCAAAATTCGATCCAACGGAACCTGTGCCATGACCTCTTTCGGTACCCTTGCGTTCTTGAACGTAACCGGGCCTCCGAAACTGATATAGAAGTTCATATCCAAGCATTTTTTGGCCGTTTCGGGACTTCCGGAGAAGCAGTGCATAATGCCGCCGACTTCTTCCGCCTTCTCTTCTTTCAGAATTTTAACAATATCCTCATGAGCATCGCGATTATGAATTACGATCGGCTTGTTCAGACGTCTAGCCAAACGGATCTGCTCGCGAAATACGGTATGTTGAATATCCTTCGGGGAAGTATCCCAATAGTAATCCAGGCCGATCTCTCCGATAGCAACGACTTTAGGATGGTTGCATAACCGTTCGATCCAAGCCAGATCCTCTTCCAATCTCATATCTATCGCATCGGTCGGATGCCAGCCGACGGCAGCGTAGATAAAGGGATATTTTTCGGCCAGCGCCATCGTTGTCGGAATCGTCTCCCGGTTAAAGCCGATATTCACGATCGTGTCGATTCCCGCCTCAAGCGCGCGAGATATGACCTCTTCGCGGTCGTTGTCGAACTTAGGAGAATCCAGGTGCGCATGGGTGTCGATAAGCATGTCGGATCATGTCCCCTTCTTAAATGTAGTTCAAAAATCATCTTTTAATCACGAAGTTCGCTTTAACATTCTTCTATTATATAGATAGCTTTTTGCGGGTCTCGGCACTGAGCCGATGAGCGTGAGGAAGCACCATGTCTTCCGGATAATAAATGTAGTATTTCCCGCGATGCAAACCGGCTATAGACTGAATAATATCCGATTTAACGGAAATCTCCGTCAATCGCTCTTGTTCGTCCAGCAGCAGAATGGGAGGCTTCTCCTTAGCATCCGGCAATACCCCCGGTTTATACACATCGTACGGCGAGTCCATCGTCGTATCGACTTCCATATGATACTCCGGATGAAGTCCGATTTGCAGCCATTCTTGTCGGACTTCATCCAACCAAGCGTTATCCTCAGAGCTTAATGGAGCGTATTTATAGAGCTGCCTGTTCAGGAACCGTCGACACAAATCCGACAGCAGCCCGTCCCGCTCCTCCGACCATTGTCCGAAGGTAGTCTGCGCCATTGCTTCATCCAGCTTTATGTACTGCTCGAGAGAAATCGTACCTTCAAGAAGCGCACTGATCGGAGGCAACATAAAAGCGAATTCGTAACCTGTCCGGTATAGCTCGCTTGCCCTGCGGAAAATTTGCCGTAATACGATATCCGAGCTTCGGGTAACCGGGTGGAAATAAATTTGCCAATACATTTGGTAACGGGACATGAGGTAATCTTCAACCGCATGCATTCCGCTCTCTTTCACCACGATCTTCCCTTGATAAGGACGCAACACGCGTAGAATACGGTCCAGATCGAAGGTGCCGTAGTTAACTCCCGTAAAATAGGCATCCCGAAGCAAATAATCCATCCGATCCGCATCAAGCTGGCTCGAAACCAGGCTGACGACGATCGGTTTCTCGTATTTCTTGCGAATGACCGAAGCTACCTGGGCAGGGAATTGCGGATCGACTTCGCGCAGAACCCGATTGATTCCGGTATCCCCGAGAATGATCTCGCAGGTCCATTGCTCATGGTCCGTATCGAAAATTTGTTCTATCGCATGCGAAAAAGGACCATGTCCGACATCATGCAACAAAGAAGCGCACAGACTGACCAATTTTTCCTCTTGCGGCCAGTCCGAGTATCCATTACGCTCAAATTGAGAGATAATTTTCCTTGTAATTTCATATACACCCAAGGAATGGGAAAAACGGCTATGCTCTGCTCCATGAAAAGTGAGATAGGAGGTGCCTAGTTGGCGTATTCTTCTAAGTCGCTGAAATTCCGGCGTGTTAATGAGCTTCCAGATTGTTAGATCCTGAACGTAGATGGAATGATGGACGGGATCCTTAAAAACCTTCTCCTCTAGCAACTTCGTGAGCATAATCATCACCTCATAATTTGTCAGTTTTCGACATAACCCCTAAATATATATCGTATTTTGTCGAATGTTGTCGAATATCGTCTTCCTATTTGTCGTTGTTTTGCAAGCGCACTCATTGTTCTTGAAATTGCCTTATTTAATAGGATTCTCAGGAAATTCTCAGGAATATCAGGACTTCAAACCTAGCAATACAGGTTGACTTTTTTGGGAATGGTTGGTACGATAGAAAACGGAAAATAGAGAACTTTGTCGAATGTTGGCGAACACGGACAGGATTATCCTTGTAAGTCCGTTTGTTTTTATTTTAACCTTATGAGAGGGGTATTACCAAATGATGAAATCTACAGGTATCGTGCGGAAAGTTGATGAATTGGGCCGGGTGGTTATTCCGATCGAATTGCGCCGTACGCTAGGCATCGGAGAGAAAGACGCCCTTGAGATCTACGTAGACGGAGAGCGCATCATGCTTAAGAAATACGAACCTGCTTGCATCTTCTGCGGCAATGCGGAGAACGTGACCTACTTCAAAGGAAAAATTGTTTGCAGAGAATGTTTGAAGGATTTACCTTCACCTGTGACAAATTAGAGAAAATAGTTTATAATAAAAACTGTATTCTAATAATTGTTAATTCCAACCTTTTTAATACTCCTTGCACCCCTCCCGAGCTCGCTCTCGGGAGGCTTTTTTTTGCCTGCGGTCATCCTCTTATTCGTCGCTTGCTTCCAGCAACGCCTGATAGACGTCACGCCTCGATAATCCGCGATCCGCAGCCGCCGATTTCATAGCTTCCTTGCGTTTAAGCTGCTGGGACTCGTAATGCGCGACATGCTCTGCCAGAGTTAACGATTCCCACCATTGTCCTTGGTTGGCTTCTCGCGAACCGGCTCTTCCCTCTTCGTCCGATTTTGTTCCTTCTATTATAAGGCAGCACTCTCCAAGCGGAGGAACCTGCTCGACATGCTCCAAGCAAGCAGCCACCGTTCCGCGGACCACTTCCTCGTGCCGCTTCGTTAACTCCCTCACGATAGCCATTCTGCGCCCGCTCCACCGTTCCCCGATCACGGCCAACGTTTTTTTCAATCTGTGCGGGGATTCATAAAACAGCAATGTTCCGGTCTCTCCCGACAAGCCGTCGAGGATCTTGTTTAGGCCCTTGCGGTCTCGCGGCGGAAATCCGACGAACAGAAAACGATCCGTAGGGAGTCCGGATATGATGAGACCCGATAACGCGGCATTCGCTCCGGGAATCGGTACGACCGGGATGCCTTCCGCTACCGCGTCCCGTACGAGATCGGCGCCGGGATCGGATATTGCGGGAATGCCGGCATCGCTTACCAATGCGATGCTCTGTCCTTCCTGCAACAGGCGGATGAGCTCCGGGCCGCTTGCCTCGCGATTATGTTCATGATAACTGACCAGCCTGTTCTGGATTTCGTAATGCGTCAGCAGCTTACGGGTCTGCCTGGTATCTTCCGCCGCGATAAGCCGTACTTCCTTCAGCGTACGGATGGCCCGAAACGTCATATCCTCCAGGTTACCGATCGGAGTCGCGACCAAATATAACGTTCCGGGAATCTCGCGCCCGGCGAAGCTGCGTTGAACGATTGCTTTCTCGGAGCTGATCCCCTTTTCTTTGTTGTCATCGCTCATTCCCCTACCCCCTCCCCATCATTCTTAGATCTGGACAATGGCGTTCTTCCGTTCTGTCTTTTGAAATCCGGTAACTCCGCAGCTTGTCCGTAAAATACGGCGAGCAATTCAGGGGTATACTCCCCATCCTCTTCATATACGATCAGCGGCGGCAGGAGACGCGCTTCCGGTCGGCCATCTCGCGTTGCTTCTATTAAGATCATGTTCGCTTCCGCTTCCTTACGGGGATGAACGAAACGAATCCGTTTCGGCTCAAGCCGATATCGACGCATTAGGTCAATAATGTCGACCATTCGGCTTGGGCGATGCACCATAGCGACGCGTCCCCCGATTCGAACCGACTTGGCGCATGCCGCGATTACGTCTTCCAGCTTGCAGCCGATCTCGTGGCGCGCCATCGCTTGGTGAATATTCTCTTTATAATCGCCGCTTTGAAGCGGAAGGTATGGCGGATTGACCGTAACGGCATCGTATAGCTCTCCGTCCGGTTTCCATTCGCGCAAGTCGCCTTCCACGATACTTATTTTATCGGATAACCCGTTAAGAGCTACGCTTCTTCGCGCCATATCGGCCAACCGCGGCTGAATTTCCACTCCGTCGATCTTGGCGTCGGTTCGCGTCGCGAGCAACATCGGGATCACGCCGTTACCCGTGCATAGATCGAGAATGCGTCCTCTCGGAGGCACTCCGGCAAACCTTGCCAGTAACACGGCGTCCAGCGAGAAACTGAATACTTCCGGGCTTTGGATAATTTTCAAGTTATGGGTAAGAAGATCGTCAAGCCGTTCCCCGGCTTGCAAAGACGGTTCGATCTCTCTCATCGGATTCGATTCCATTCCACAGGCACCTTCCAGCAAAAAAAATGGCTCACGCCCCTTAGCTTACTTGATTCCTTGGCCTATCGCAATGTTTCGCGTTTTGGACCTCGATAGGATGGTCTGTTATAACGGACTGAAAATGAAAAAAACAACGTACCTCTCGGTACGTTGCTCTATTCGTAAGGTTATTTACTTAAAAAAGATAAACAGAACAAGCAATCGCCTTCCATTCGCAAATGGCCGTAGTACACATTGCAAATATGAAAGCCTTCATGATACAGACGGGCTAGGTTATCATAGCCTTCGCCGACGCCCATAACCGCTGGCGGTTTGTCTCCCTTGACGGCAGCCGGTTCTTCCGCCACTTCTTGGGTCACGGCGACGGGTTCTGTTTCCCGCTTGAGTACTTTTCTTAACTGCTGATTTTCGATTCTAAGCCGTTGGTTTTCCTCCAGCAGCTCTTTAATCTTCAGCTTGAGATTCCCGAAGTCGGCATGTACGTTTCCTAAATGCGATTCGAGTTCTTCCACGCGAAGGAAAATGTCTTTCATGAACAACGATCCACCTCAAGGCACGATTATGTCGATGCAGAACGACTGTTGCAATGATGCTTCATCACGTTCAGTCATCACGCACGCGGCTGTTATTTCAAGACGACATCGTCAAATGGCAACTCTTTCACTTTACCTAGGTCGAACAACTGAACGTGCACGCTACGACTACCAAGATTAATTCCGACGACTTTACCTTCGCCCATGGAGGTGATTACCGTCCGTCCTACCGCAGGCAATTCTTCCTTGGCGCTTTCATAATTGTCGTGCTCGTATTTCAAGCAACACATTAAGCGGCCGCACAAGCCCGATATCTTCGTTGGATTAAGCGATAAGTTCTGATCCTTCGCCATCTTGATGGAGACCGGTTCGAAATCGCCTAGCCATGAAGAACAACAGAGCACGCGCCCGCAAGGTCCAATACCACCGAGCATCTTAGCTTCATCGCGCACGCCGATCTGCCGCAATTCAATGCGGGTCCGGAATACGCCGGCCAAATCTTTGACCAGTTCCCGGAAGTCGACGCGCCCTTCGGCCGTAAAATAGAAGATGATCTTATTCCGGTCAAACGTGTATTCCACGTCCACGAGCTTCATCTTAAGCGCGTGATCCTTGATTTTCTGCAGTCCAACGGTAAACGCGTTCTTAGCTGCACTGCGGTTTTCCTCGACCGCCTTCGCATCGGGATCGCCCGCTACTCGAATGACTTTCTTCAAGGGAAGAACGACATCCGCTTCTCCTACCGTCTTCGGGCCGACGACGACTTTACCGTACTCGACTCCACGTGCCGTCTCCACGATGACATGCTGATCTTTGGACACCGGATGCTCGGCGGGATCGAAATAATAGATTTTGCCCGCTTTCTTGAAGCGGACTCCCACCACATCGTACAAATCTACCCCTCCCGCACGTTCACCAGAAATTGCTCCAGCGCCAATTGAGGCGCTACGTGAGCCTTTATTCTTCTTGCCGCCGTCAATGCGGATTCCATCACCGTAACCCAAGATTGGATAGATCGGCTCCAGGCCGTCTTAGAGATCCATTCCACCTGGTCCGGAAACACCATCTGGTTCTGACGGTCGGTCATTGCGTAAATCATATCTCTATACCACAAAGCTAACAACTGTAGCAAAGTTTCAACATGTTCCGAGAGATCCGTTTTAAAAACCTGCGTCTGCGCTTGCAGCAGGCTCGCAGTGAACCGGGCCGGATTCTCCTTGCCTAATTGTATCACTACGTTTCGGATATCTGCAAACCAATTCTCTTCTAGCAATTTTCTGCTGGCATTCAACCCGGATGCAAGATTCACCGCAGCGCGTGCCAGAAGCGGAGATTTGCCTTCTTGCACAAGAGCCTTTTCCAACGCTTCCCGGTCGCCGGGCACGAAGGATACCAGCTGCGTACGCGATAATATCGTCGGCAATACCGCTTGGGCACTAGGCGTTAACAAGATCGCAACGACGGGAGAAGGAGGTTCCTCCAGAAACTTAAGCAAGCTATTGCCGGCCTGAACGGTCATCGTCTCCGCGCCTTCGATAATATAAACCTTGTATCCCGCTCCAACGCTGCGATAAGACAACTCCCGCTGCAACGTCCGGATCTGCTCGATCTTCACCGTCGCCCCATCCGGGCTAATGACATGAAGATCGGGATGATTGCCGTGCAGTACTTTGCGGCATTCCAGGCATTCTCCGCAAGGATCATTTCCGCCTTGTACGCAGAACAGGGCTTGAGCGAATACGTTCGCCATCTCCCTGCGGCCCGATCCGGCCGGTCCAGCGAACAAATATGCGTGCGCGATTCTACTGGAAGCCAGCGCGTTCTGCAGAAGAGCCTTCGCCCTTTCTTGTCCCGATATGTGTTGAAACCCCATGATGGTACTCCTTACGTCATGCTTAGAATACGATGTTAATCAGAATCCCGCGGATTTCGCCGACCTTATGAAGAAGATCGATTCTGCCTTCTTCGCTTTGCAGCAGCTCTTCACCCATCGCAACGAGCATCGCGTCGACTTCTTCCAACAACTTATATCGTTTGCCGCGACCTCTGCGGTCCCAGCCTTTCGTTTCCTTCAACGCAATTCCGCGGCGAACCGTGTCTTCCAGGAATGCCTTTACCATTTGTCGGTACAGTACGAGCTCCCGGACGGTCATCGATCGGGTTAAGCGCTCGCCTTGCATGCGAATGTCTTCCAGCTTCCGCTGAAGCTCCTCGTGCGTGCGCTGCTCTTCTTGTTGCTGCATCATATCGCCGAAGTTCTGAGCCTGCGTCGGCCTTGCCGTCATCTCACCGCGCTGTACCGTTTTGTTAACGGGATAGAAGCCTGTCTGGATTTTCATCCTTAATCACCGCCCGGCTACATTAGAAATGTTCAAACCTCTCAACCGGAAGCACGAATACGGCCGCTCCGCCCACTTGTACTTCGACCGGGAACGGGATATAGGAATCCGCGGCTCCGCTTACCGGCGATACCGGCGTGACAAGCTGATCCCGTACTTTGCAATTCGCCCGAATGACATCCAACGCGCTTTGAATCCGGTCGTCCTCGATCCCGATCAGGAAAGTCGTATTGCCCGCGCGCAGGAATCCGCCGGTACTGGCCAGCTTGGTCGCCCGGAATCCTTCCTTGATCAGAGCGTTGGATAACCGGTTGCTATCCTTATCTTGAATGACGGCTATCAGTAATTTCATCGTTCAGGCCTCCTCTAAGTTCTTGAATAGGGGTCTGTAGCTACATTTATACTTTATTATATAAATTGGACATGCGTGCGCGGAAATCCTCTTTTTTGGGTTATTGTACGCTAAGCAACTTTCTTACGTGCACCCATGCCTGATCGACGATTTCATTCGGATTGCCCGAAGCATCCAGCTTTCGGATCCTGTCAGGGAACCTTTTCAACACTTCCAGATACCCTTCCCGTACCTTCTTATGAAAAGACAAGTTCTCCAGATCGAGCCGGTTCACCTCGCGATGAGCATTCGCTTCGATGCGAGATAGGCCTAACTCGGGATCAAGATCGAGATACAACGTCAGGTGCGGCATGCAATCTTCCGTGGCAAACCGGTTAATCTCCCATACTTTGTCGATCCCGAGTCCTCTCGCATAGCCTTGATAAGCAAGGCTGCTGTCGACGAAACGGTCGCAGATAATGATTTTATCGTTGTTCAATGCCGGCATTACGATTTCAACGAGATGTTGGCGTCGGGCCGCAGCGTACAACAGAGCTTCGGTCCTGGCTTCCATCTTCGTGTTCTTCGTATCTAATATCACCTTGCGGACCGACTCCGCGATCGGAACGCCGCCCGGTTCCCGGGTACTATGCGTTTTCCGTTTCGTTTCCGTATAGATTTTTTCGGACAATCTGGAGATGAGCGTCGTCTTCCCTGCTCCCTCTCCGCCTTCTATCGTAATGAACAGTCCGCCCGACACCCGACTTTCCCCTTTCAACTATCCCCTATATCCGATTTCTCCGTTCAACGAGCCTAATGAGCCCATAGACCGCGCCTACAAGCACGCTTATTACCATCATATCAAAGCAGACATTAAACATAAACAAATGCTTGCCCAAATCCGCTTCGCCGTCGCCGATTAACGGCACGATACATGAAAAAACGCCCGCCAAAGCCACGACCGCCAACGTTTCAAGCGCTAGCCGAAGTTTTCTTGATCGGTTGCGCCACCATACGATGCCTAACGCTGCGTAATACGCGGAGATCAGGCCGATGTACCATCCCGCGCTGCGAGGCATTTGATGATCCTTCCACTGGCTCCATGCGCTGAACGAATAAGTGATCTCCTTTGGAGCTTTGCCCGCGGATTGATCGTAATTGCCCAGGTAATAAGGCCGAATATACATGGCGTTCTCCGCGGCCCTATCCAGTTTCTGCATGAGCCTCGACGGATGGCGCAAATAATACATGGCAATATCCTTATGGCTCAGTTTCTCCAACACCTCTTGCCGCAAGACGGGGTCTTTCTGCGGGATGGCCGTATCCTTCTGAAAATAATTCGTTCCCGCCAGCACCGCGTATTTCTCGGGGATGCCGAGTTCCTCCATATCCCTTGCCACGTTAGGCGAATCCTTCAGCACTCCGAAGAAGATGGACTGATATAAGTTCGTGTTCTTCAGTCTGTCCGGCGCGACGAGGATCATTACCGCAGACCCCAATACGAGCACGGCAACACCCGTCCATACTTGTTTACGCCACATCGAATCCGACCGTAGACCGATCATTCTCCAAGCAAGCAGCGCAAAAACAAGTCCCAACGGCGCGTTTTGAATTTTCGAAGTGGCGACCGCTAACGCAGCTACTATGAATAAGGCCAGAAGCTTTCCCGTAGGTTTTGGAGAAGATGCTAAGGCGATCGCTGACGCGACCATTAGCAAAGTGGCGATAAGAGCATACGGTTCTCCGAAGAACGACTGAAAATAAGCTAGGTATCCGATATCGGCAAAAACGAACAGCAAGCTCAGCGATAATACGACCGACACAATCAAGGTATTTCTTCTGTTCGCGGCTTCCGGCGCATTCCTCACGAGCAAAGCAACAGCCCCTACGAAAAAGACCGAATAGGTCAGACCGAGTATGCGGATGTCGAAAACTTCGCCATTCACCACTCTCCCGATCAATCCCGCGATCGCGACTAGAATAACATGAGTCGAGACGTAGCCGCCCAATGTATAACCGCCATAACCGTATTGCTGATGCGCATAATTAAAATACAACTGTTCGTACGTCTGTTGCGGGTTCAGCACGGATAACCCCGTTACCCCTAACACTCGGCCAAAATCACCGCTATCCGCTAATCCGATCACGGGGGGGACCATGAGGAGTCCGATAATTAGAACGCTCGTCGTGATTCCCATTACCCACGCGACGATTTTTCGAATCTCGCGATTGGAATTCGTTTTAATCATCTTTCACCTCTGCTCTATCATCGGCATCCGCCCGAACTTGAATCCAATTCAGTTCAGGATCGCGCACGCCTTGAATTTGCGCCCCTTCGTGTTTCCACAGCTTCAATTGTTTGATGATTTCTTCCGTTATCGTTTCACCGGGATAGAGTACGGGGATGCCCGGCGGATAAGGAATAACCCATTCTGCTGCGGTTAATCCGACGCAATGATCGATTGCCGCGGATTTCGAGGGAACAAGTTCTCGTCCGAATAAAACAGGCTTAGGCAATGTTTCGTCCATCTTGGTTGGGGTAATCTTCGTAAGAGGTTCAGCGGCCATCTCTGCTTTCGCCAAATGATCAGCAATATCCGACAGTGCTTTGTTCAAGCTAATGCCGTCTTCGATCGCGGATCCCGTCCCGAATGCCATCACGGCATAACGTGCATCCGCCATCTCCGCTACGCAATTCCTCTTCAGCAACTCGTCTCTTAGCTCAAATCCGCTTAGTCTTGCGGTTTCATCGAATAGAACGAGCTTTAACGGATCGTACTTGATGCGCTCGTTCGCATATTCTCCATAGCCCAGCGCTCTAAACGGCGTTGTCTCTATTCCGTCAACCGCAAGCGATACGGCTTCCATTGCCGCAAGAAAAGCTTGTTCACCTTGCATTTGAAGCTGTCTGCGGGCTAAATCCAATGACGCCATGATCGGAAAAGACGGGCTGGAGCTCTGTACCATCGTTAAAGTATGTCTTATCGCC
Organism: Cohnella cholangitidis; assembly: GCF_014107495.1. GTDB lineage: Bacteria > Bacillota > Bacilli > Paenibacillales > Paenibacillaceae > Cohnella > Cohnella cholangitidis. The sequence continues at coordinate 3,003,061 of NZ_CP041969.1, read as the reverse complement.
GCTCTTTGGATACGCTCTCCTTGCATATGAAGCATTGCTCCCATCGTCATCGAAGAAAGCATCTTATGCGTCGATTGAACGACGAGATCCGCTCCGGCCCGCAATGCCGAATCCGGAAAGCTTGGGTGAAATCCGAAATGCGCCCCATGCGCTTCGTCAATAAGAACGGGAACGCCATATTGATGAACTACGTCGACAAGGGGCTTCAGATCAGGACTCATCCCATAATAATTAGGCGCGGATAAGATGACGGCTTTTGCATCGCGGTGCTGTTCAAGCGCTGCTTGCAATAGCCGCTTGCCCGGAACGGTCGCCAATCCGGAAGTTTCGTCAATATCAGGGGGCAACAATAACGCTTTAGCTCCTGCGAGCATTAAACCATGAATAATCGATTTATGTACGTTCCTTTGTACGAGCACTAAATCTCCCGGATGGCAAACGCCAATGATCATCGCAAGATTACCCGCCGTGCTCCCTCCGACAAGGAACCTCGTTTCTTCCGCTCCGTAACATTCAGCCGCTAGCTTTTGGGCTTCCACTATAGGTCCTTCCGGATGGTGCAAGTCATCCGTATCCGACAGCTCTGTTACGTCTAGGGCTAAGAGCGCGCTGTAATAGGAAGCGGACAACGTATCTCCCCATTCCGCGCGTTGTTTGTGACCCGGCACATGAAACGCATGCGCCCGCAGCTGGTCGTGAGCAACTAACGCTTCGTACAGCGGCGCCCTGTCTTTTCCTTGCAACAACCGAATTCCTCCCCTTGTACCCATATCCCCTCATTATAGACAAATACAAAAAAAGGAACAACGATCGAGTCGCTGATCCTCTTTAGTCCTAAAAGACATATTTGTTCAATTAAGCGTGAAACCTCACCGTAAGCTGTTTCAACTGTTTGACGAAAAAGGGATATTTCTCGTCATCCGCGTTCGTATTTACCATCTCTGTTTCGCATGACGTACAGATGAATTCCGTAACAACAGTGATGCCTTCCTCTTTGGACTCGCCGCAAACGATGCAGGTTTTTCGTTCGTTCTCTTCCATGAACCTCCCTGCCCTTCCCTATTGTTGCATCTATTATGTCCGTATTCTATGAAAATATACGCATTCATAGTAAGAAATCTATACTAAACATAACAATAAGATCATTATCATCCGATAGTAATGAACAGAATACGTTTTTTGTTCAAGGAGGATCGGTAAGGTTGGGAGAACCATCAACGATGCGCGATGCAACCTTTTATAATTATAAGCTCATTCGTAAAATAGGACTACGTCCCGAAAGCAAGTATAGTTACATGTCTACCGCGCTGCTCGTGTTAACCGCGCTTTATTTTATTTACGATTGGCCCGGTTTGGTCTATTCGGCCGTCGGGGCGATTCTCATGCTCATCGTTCATGCCCTAGTGTTGCGGATAACCATTCGCCGCGTAGACAAGCTGTCCGAGAAAAGATGGACCTTCAGAAAGGATTGGCCTTGGATTGGCCCGCTGCCCATCATGGATACCCAGCTTTCGTTGTTCCGCCGACTGCACTTCCACCTGTTTCTCGTCGGATGCTGCGTTGCGGGACTCTTCTATCCGTGGGCGCATTCCTCGCTTGTTATCGCGATGGTCTATTGGCACCTCTGGTTGCTGACGCCGCGTCTCAAACTGCTTTTATCGTTGCGTCGCGAACGCGGAGACGGAGTCGTTCGATTGGAATCGAAAGAAGTTTCTTATTACCACCAGTAACTTGGATGTCATAGCGTTATTCGATGAGCAGGTTCCTGCTTGAGGAATAACGCTATTTTCAAGTAACAATGAGTAATGCAATTTCCATATGAAACGAGAAAAAGCACCTGTTAGGGTGCTTTCTTCATTCTCCGGCCTGGCAACGTCCTACTCTCCCAGGACCCTGCGGTCCAAGTACCATTGGCGCTGGAGGGCTTAACGGTCGTGTTCGGGATGGGTACGCGTGGAACCCCTCCGCCATTGTTACCAGACCGGATCTTAAACTCAAGGCTTACACCTTGAAAACTGGATGCGAAACAAAGCATGTAGGAAGAAGGTGAGTGTATCATTGCCTTACTATGTCATTCGTTTAGGATAAGCCCTCGACCGATTAGTACTCGTCAGCTCCACACGTTGCCGCGCTTCCACCCCGAGCCTATCAACCTGGTGTTCTTCCAGGGGTCTTACGAATTGGGAAATCTCATCTTGAGGCAGGCTTCGCGCTTAGATGCTTTCAGCGCTTATCCCTTCCGCACTTGGCTACCCAGCGGTGCTCCTGGCGGAACAACTGGTACACCAGCGGTGCGTCCATCCCGGTCCTCTCGTACTAAGGACAGCCCCTCTCAAATTTCCTACGCCCGCGACAGATAGGGACCGAACTGTCTCACGACGTTCTGAACCCAGCTCGCGTACCGCTTTAATGGGCGAACAGCCCAACCCTTGGGACCTACTTCAGCCCCAGGATGCGATGAGCCGACATCGAGGTGCCAAACCTCCCCGTCGATGTGGACTCTTGGGGGAGATAAGCCTGTTATCCCCAGGGTAGCTTTTATCCGTTGAGCGATGGCCCTTCCATTCGGTACCACCGGATCACTAAGTCCGACTTTCGTCCCTGCTCGACTTGTAGGTCTCGCAGTCAAGCTCCCTTATGCCTTTGCACTCTGCGCGCGATTTCCAACCGCGCTGAGGGAACCTTAGAGCGCCTCCGTTACTTTTTAGGAGGCGACCGCCCCAGTCAAACTGTCCGCCTGACACGGTCCTCCTACCCGGTAAGGGTAGTGAGTTAGAACTCCGATACGATCAGGGTGGTATCCCAACGGCGCCTCCACAGAAGCTTGCGCTCCTGCTTCATAGGCTCCCACCTATCCTGTACAGACCGTACCAAAGTTCAATATCAAGCTACAGTAAAGCTCCATGGGGTCTTTCCGTCACGTCGCGGGTAACCTGCATCTTCACAGGTACTAAAATTTCACCGGATCTCTCGTTGAGACAGCGCCCAAGTCGTTACGCCATTCGTGCGGGTCAGAATTTACCTGACAAGGAATTTCGCTACCTTAGGACCGTTATAGTTACGGCCGCCGTTTACTGGGGCTTCAATTCATAGCTTCGGGTTGCCCCTAACCACTCCTCTTAACCTTCCAGCACCGGGCAGGCGTCAGCCCGTATACTTCGCCTTGCGGCTTCGCACAGACCTGTGTTTTTGCTAAACAGTCGCTTGGGCCTCTTCACTGCGGCCCCCTCGTGCTATTCACACTACCGGGGCACCCCTTCTCCCGAAGTTACGGGGTCATTTTGCCGAGTTCCTTAACGAGAGTTCTTCCGCGCGCCTTAGAATTCTCATCTCGCCCACCTGTGTCGGTTTACGGTACGGGCACCTTCTCCTGGCTAGAGGCTTTTCTTGGCAGCGTGGGTACATGACCTTCGGTACTATGATTTTCCCTCCCCATCACAGCTTGAGGTTACAGTGTGCGGATTTGCCTACACACACCTCTCACTGCTTGGACGAGCATATCCATCAGCTCGCGTCGTTCCCCTCCTGCGTCCCCCCATCGCTCATAACGGATTACGGTGGTACAGGAATTTCAACCTGTTGTCCATCGACTACGCCTTTCGGCCTCGCCTTAGGTCCCGACTTACCCTGGGCGGACGAACCTACCCCAGGAACCCTTAGGCTTTCGGCGGACAGGATTCTCACCTGTCTTTTCGTTACTCATACCGGCATTCTCACTTGAATGCAGTCCACCAGTCCTTCCGGTCTGACTTCAACCCGCATTCAACGCTCCCCTACCCAAGTACCCTAAGGTACATGCCATAGCTTCGGTGGTGTGTTTAGCCCCGTTACATTTTCGGCGCAGAGTCACTCGACCAGTGAGCTATTACGCACTCTTTAAATGGTGGCTGCTTCTAAGCCAACATCCTGGTTGTCTTCGCAACTCCACATCCTTTCCCACTTAACACACACTTGGGGACCTTAGCTGATGATCTGGGCTCTTTCCCTCTTGACGACGGATCTTAGCACTCGCCGTCTGACTCCCGAGTATACATACATGGCATTCGGAGTTTGACTGGACTTGGTAACCCTTGGCGGGCCCCGCACCCAATCAGTGCTCTACCTCCATGATGCTTCACCTCGAGGCTAGCCCTAAAGCTATTTCGGGGAGAACCAGCTATCTCCGAGTTCGATTGGAATTTCTCCCCTACCCCCACGTCATCCCAGAGCTTTTCAACGCTCACGAGTTCGGGCCTCCAGTGAGTGTTACCTCACCTTCACCCTGCACAGGGGTAGATCACACGGTTTCGGGTCTACGACCACGTACTTATTCGCCCTATTCAGACTCGGTTTCCCTTCGGCTCCGCCTCATCAGCTTAACCTTGCACGTGAACGTAACTCGCCGGTTCATTCTACAAAAGGCACGCCATCACCCCTAGATCGGGCTCTGACTTCTTGTAAGCGCACGGTTTCAGGTTCTTTTTCACTCCGCTCCCGCGGTGCTTTTCACCTTTCCCTCACGGTACTGCTTCACTATCGGTCGCCAGGTAGTATTTAGCCTTGGCAGATGGTCCTGCCGGATTCCCACGGGGTTTCTCGTGTCCCGCGGTACTCGGGATCCGTCTCGGAGAGAGAAGACTTTCGGCTACAGGGTTGTTACCTTCTGTGACGGGCCTTTCCAGACCTCTTCGCCTAACCTTCTCTTTTTTTACTCCATGTGAGACGTCCCACAACCCCAAGGAGCAAGCTCCTTGGTTTGGGCTTCTCCGCTTTCGCTCGCCGCTACTGACGGAATCACTATTGTTTTCTGTTCCTCAGGGTACTTAGATGTTTCAGTTCCCCTGGTGTGCCTCCAACGAGCTATGTATTCACTCGAGGGTAACTATCCATTACGATAGCTGGGTTTCCCCATTCGGAAATCTCCGGATCAAAGCTCACTTACAGCTCCCCGAAGCATATCGCTGTTCGTCGCGTCCTTCATCGGCTCCTGGCGCCTAGGCATCCTCCGTGCGCACTTATTAGCTTAACCACATTGCGATCCGTTAACGTTAGCCAAAGGCTAATGTTCGGTCGTCAATGACGTTTTTGACACTAGTAAGGCAGAGATGATACTCTTCTTCTTTCGCGCTTTGTTTCGCTATCCAGTTTTCAAGGTACAAGTTGTCGATGATGGTTAGTCATCGGAAAGTCTCATGGTGGAGACTAGCGGGATCGAACCGCTGACCCCCTGCGTGCAAGGCAGGTGCTCTCCCAGCTGAGCTAAGTCCCCATGGGTAGTATTTAATTAAGAACAAGATGGTTGGCCTTAGTGGACTCGAACCACCGACCTCACCCTTATCAGGGGTGCGCTCTAACCAGCTGAGCTAAAGGCCAATATGTGCGCCCGATGCTGCTGGGCCTTATCGCCTTTCCTACCCTGTAGACAAGGATAAGAAAAGCCCGGCTTGGCGACGTCCTACTCTCCCAGGACCCTGCGGTCCAAGTACCATTGGCGCTGGAGGGCTTAACGGTCGTGTTCGGGATGGGTACGCGTGGAACCCCTCCGCCGTTGCCACCAAACCGGCATTTCTTGTGAAAGAGTT
>NZ_CP041969.1:2257500-2995000 GCF_014107495.1 Cohnella cholangitidis | reverse complement strand
TTTGACCTTCATCGGATATCCGCTGCCGTCAATCCGCTCATGATGTTGAAGCGCCGTCAGCCACACGCCCTGGTTCATCGAAGTACTTCCCTCGAGTAATCGGAAGCCATACATCGTATGCTGCCTCATCTCTTGCACTTCTTCTGCCGTCAAGCGCGTAGGCTTGTTAAATATCGCTGGATCAACCTTCACGTTACCGATATCGTGCAGCAACCCCGCCATTGCGATCGGAAGCCAATCTTTCTCCGGAAACTTGTTCCATTTGCCCAATTGATAGGAGGTCATCGCGCAAAGAACGCTATTCCGAACCATGACATCGACTGTTCCTATCGATGCCGGCAATTGGAATGTCAATACGTTGTATTCGTCCATATGCTCAATGAGAGCGACCAAACCGTTGCGCAAGTCGAGCACCGGAAGCTTCTGCCCGGACGTAATCATGGACATAATACGTTTGAGCAGCTTCTCCATATTAAGAAACTCTTGTTGCAAGGAGGTCAGTCTAACGGCTTCAACGGCAGCAGCCATCTCATCAGCGGCGTTGTCCTGCTTCTGATCCTCTAATCCGTTACGGACAACATCAATGCTTGCGATCAGAAACGCCTGCAAGATTTCCGTATCTCTTTCCGACAGCGTCCGACCTTGCTGAAGCAGCACGCTTCCGAGAGCGGTCTGAACATCGCTGCCCAGTCGATCGCCAACCTGCACTTGTGTAATCGGAATAATCGGCATGCTGCATCCCCCCTTAGGCATTACGGGAAGACAACGATTAGTTGTCTTCCGCTTCCCCTTCGCCTTCCGTTTCCTCGGAATCGGAATCTTCGCTTCGAGGAGCCCGCGCAACCGTAGCCACGGAATCGTCATCGCGAATATTTATCAGTTTAACGCCTTGAGTAATCCGTCCCATAGTATTGATGCCCGACATGCTGGTACGGATCAACGTTCCGGAAGACGTCATGATCATTAAGTCTTCATCGTCATGAACAACCTTCAAGCCGACGATCGCTCCGTTCTTCTCCGTAACGTTCAAGGTTTTGATTCCTTTACCGCCGCGGGTCTGGATCCGGTACTCGGTCATTGGCGTCCGTTTACCGTAACCTTTGGCCGTTACGATCAGTACTTCTTGTTCAGGAGCTACGACGTCCATATCGATGACTTTGTCGTTGTCGTCCAATTGGATTCCTTTAACGCCCGTTGCGGAACGCCCCATTGCTCTAACGTCCTGCTCCGAGAAGCGGATAGACATCCCTTGGCTCGTACCCATGACGATTTCGCGCTCTCCGTCCGTCAGCTTTACGCCGATCAAGTCATCGTCTTCGCGCAACGAGATGGCGATCAAACCGACCTTACGAATGTTCGCGTAATCGTCGAGAGGCGTCTTCTTCACGATACCGTTGCGCGTCGCGAAGAAGAGGTACTGGTTAGGCTCGAACGATTCAACCGGGATGACGGCGTTAATCGTCTCTCCTTGTTCGATCTGGATCAAATTAATGATCGGCGTGCCTCGAGCGGTCCGGCTTAGATCCGGAATTTCGTAGGCTTTCATCCGGAATACGCGGCCTTTGTTCGTAAAGAACAAGAGGTAGTGGTGGGTGTTGGAGATGAACAGATTTTCGATGAAATCGTCGTCTTTCGTCCCCATTCCCATAATGCCTCTTCCCCCCCGCTTCTGGCTGCGGTAAGTGGATACGGGAAGACGCTTAATGTATCCGGTATGCGTCATCGTAACGACTACGTCATCGCGCGGTATAAGATCTTCATCCAAGATCTCGTCGTCGCTGACCGTGATTTCCGTACGACGATCGTCGCCATATTTCAGCTTAATCTCCTCGAGCTCCTCGTGAATGATCTCGTTCACTAGTTGTTCGTCCGCTAGAATGGCTTTATACTCGGCGATTTTGACTTGCAATTCGTTATATTCCTGCTCGATCTTCTCGCGTTCCAACCCTGTGAGGCGTTGCAGACGCATGTCGAGAATCGCCTGAGCTTGGTCGCCCGAGAGTCCGAAACGCGCTATCAAGCCTTCGCGGGCTTCTTCCGTCGTCCGGGAAGCGCGAATGAGCGCGATAACTTCATCCAGGTGATCCAGCGCGATTCGCAAACCTTCCAGGATATGAGCGCGAGCTTCGGCTTTCTTCAGATCGTACTCCGTGCGGCGTCTGATGACTTCGACCTGATGCTTGATATAGTGGTGAAGGACATCCTTAAGGTTAAGAACCTTAGGCTCGTTATTCACTAACGCAAGCATATTTACCCCGAAGCTTGTCTGCATCTGGGTTTGCTTATACAGATTATTCAGCACGACCGTCGGCGTCACGTCTCTTCTCAATTCGATGACGATACGCATTCCGTTACGGTCGGATTCATCGCGAAGATCCGTAATTCCGTCAATCTTCTTCTCGCGCACGAGCTCTGCGATTTTCTCGACGAGTCTCGCTTTATTGACCTGGTACGGAATTTCATGAACGAGAATACGCGCTTTGCCGTTGTTCTCCTCGATCGTAGCCCGCGCGCGCATTGTAACCGAACCGCGGCCCGTTGCATAAGCTTGACGTATGCCAACGCGACCAAGAATGAGGCCAGCCGTCGGGAAGTCGGGTCCCTTGACGTATTCCATCAGATCGTAAGGCGTTAATTCAGGATCGCGAAGCAACGCCTGCGTTCCTTCGATGACCTCCCGCAAATTGTGCGGAGGAATATTCGTCGCCATACCGACCGCGATCCCCGTATTGCCGTTAACGAGCAAATTGGGATATCTTGCGGGCAATACGACCGGTTCTACTTCCTCACCGTCGTAGTTAGGCCTGTAATCGATCGTTTCCTTGTTGATGTCGCGGAGCATCTCCATGGCGATCTTGGACAAACGTGCTTCCGTATAACGCATCGCCGCCGCGAAATCGCCATCGACGGAACCGAAGTTTCCGTGGCCGTCGACGAGCATGTACCGAAGCGAGAAGTCTTGCGCCATCCGAACCATAGCCTCGTAAATAGGGGAATCACCATGCGGGTGATACTTACCGATAACTTCGCCGACGATTCTCGCCGACTTCTTGTAAGGCTTGTCCGGAGACATTCCTAGTTCCGACATCGCATACAGAATACGTCTATGAACCGGCTTCAAGCCGTCTCGAACATCCGGCAAAGCCCGGCTGACGATAATGCTCATTGCGTAATCCATGAACGATTCCCGCATCTCGACCCCGATATCGCGGTCTCGGACTTGGGAGCGTTGTTCTTCCGACATGAAGATCCTCCTTAACCAATATACAAACGGATAATCTTGCGCTTGCAAATGCTACACCGCAAGGCAATTTCCGTCATAGATTAGAAAATATACAATAATTCCATTATACCATATTGCCGAAGGGAAAGGTTGGATGAAACCCGCATGTCCATTCAACGCGTCCGCAGCAAGAAAGCCAAGACAGACGCTCTTCTCGCCGATCCCGATCTTAGGAACGACGTTCCGGACACCAGAATCTTCGAGCGGGCGACCGTCGCTCAGATGCTGGAACAGTACGGGATGATTTACGTGAAGCCGGTGAACGGCACATTCGGCAACGGAGTCATCCGCGTCGAGAAGCAGACCGAAGCCGCTCAACCCTTCTTCTTCCAATCCGGCGAAACCAAGCATTCTTTCGTTTCCTTCGACGAGATGTACAACGAGCTTCAACTCGCGAAAAAAAACAAACCTTACCTAGCGCAGCAAGGCATTCATTTGCTGAAGCACTCCGGTCGAAGATTCGATCTACGGATTATGGTTCAGAAAAATCCCCGCTTGCAGTGGGAAACGACCGGAATGATCGGACGCGTGGCCCATCCCCGCAAAATCGTGACCAACTATCATGCCGGCGGCACGCCTATGCCGGTCGATCTTCTGCTGAAAAACTACTTGTCCGCGGAGGAATGGAAACGTTACGAAACCCGTCTGCGCAAACAGGGAGTAAACATCGCCCGCGCATTGGAGAAACGTTTCCCTCGCCTTAAGGAAATCGGAATAGATATCGCGATTGACCAAGACATGAAGCCTTGGATATTGGAGGTCAATACGCTGCCGGATCCTTATCTTTTCAAGAAACTACCGAACCGGGCCGTCTTTCGGACGATCTATTCCTATGCGGTCGCATATGGCCGATTCGGAGTCCGCAAACGCAAAGTGTAGTTCGCAGGGGGTATCTCCGCCTAGAGATACCCCCTGCATTAACCTATCTGCGACCTATACGTCGAGGTTCTTAACGAACTTAGCGTATTGTTGGATGAATTCCCGACGCGGCTCTACGTTGTCTCCCATCAGGGTATCGAACATGAGGTCGGCCTTCATCGCGTCTTCGATTCTGACTTGCAGCATCGTTCGGCTGTCCGGATCCATCGTCGTTTCCCACAGCTGGGTTCCGTTCATTTCTCCCAAGCCCTTGTAGCGTTGGATGTTCAGCTTCGCGCCTTCTCCGAATTCGGCGATAATTTCGTCCCGCTGCCTCTCGGTCATCGCGTAGCGTACCGTCTTGTTGCGTTCGATCTTGAAGAGCGGAGGCTGTGCGATATAGACGTATCCTTCTTCGATCAGCTTGCGCATGTAACGATAGAAGAACGTTAGAATCAGAGTCCGGATATGGGCGCCGTCGACGTCGGCATCGGTCATTATAATGATTTTGTGATATCTCGCTTTGGAAATGTCGAAATCCTCGCTGATCCCGGTTCCAAGAGCCGTTATCATGGCGCGAATTTCAAGGTTGGACAGAATCTTGTCCAAACGGGCTTTCTCGACGTTGAGGATCTTGCCTCTCAGAGGCAAGATGGCCTGGAAGTGGCGATCGCGCCCCAGCTTAGCCGATCCGCCCGCGGAATCCCCTTCCACGATATAAAGCTCGGAGATCGAAGCGTCTTTGGACGAGCAATCCGCCAACTTGCCCGGAAGCGAGCTAACCTCGAGCGCGCTCTTGCGGCGCGTGAGCTCGCGCGCCTTGCGAGCGGCTTCCCTGGCTCTTGCGGCCTGGAGGCCTTTCTCCATCACCTTCCGCGCGACAGCCGGGTTCTCGTCCAAGAATTGCAGCAGCTTCTCGCTGAACAACGATTCCACGATTCCGCGCACTTCGCTGTTTCCTAGCTTCGTCTTCGTTTGGCCTTCGAACTGAGGCTCGGGAATTTTGACGGATATAATCGCCGTTAAGCCTTCCCTCACGTCATCGCCGGACAGGTTGGACTCGCTTTCCTTCAAGAAGCCCGACTTGCGAGCGTAATCGTTGATGATACGCGTAAGAGCGCTCTTGAATCCGGATTCGTGGGTTCCGCCCTCGTGTGTATTAATATTGTTCGCGAAAGAGTATAAATTCTCGGAATAACCGTCGTTATACTGCATCGCGATCTCGCATTGGATATAATCCTTGGATCCTTCAACATAGATCGGTTGCTCGTGCAACGGCTCTCTCGTGCGGTTCAAATATTTGACGAACTCCACGATTCCCCCGTCGTAATGGAACGAATCGCTCATGCCCGTGCGCTCGTCCGTGAGGTTGATCTCGATTCCTTTGTTCAGGAATGCGAGCTCGCGGATCCGGCCGACCAACACGTCGTAATCGTAAACGGTCGTCTCCGTGAAAATTTCCGGATCGGGCTTAAATCTAACCACCGTGCCGGTCTCTTCCGTGTCGCCGATGATCTTAATGTCGTACTGCGGAACGCCCCGCCGATATTCCTGTTGATGAATGTGGCCATCGCGCTTGACGGTAACGACCACCTGCTCGGACAGAGCATTAACGACGGAGACGCCGACGCCGTGCAAACCGCCGGATACTTTATAGCCTTCTCCGCCGAACTTTCCGCCTGCGTGAAGCACGGTCAATACGACTTCAAGCGTCGATTTCTGCAGCTTCGTATTCATCCCGACCGGTATTCCCCGGCCATTATCGATTACGGTAATGCTGTTGTCTTCTTGTATGATAACGTCGATCCGATTGCAAAAGCCGGCCAACGCTTCGTCAATGCTATTGTCGACGACTTCCCAGACAAGATGGTGCAATCCTTTCCCGCTGGTAGAACCGATGTACATACCAGGACGTTTGCGAACCGCTTCCAAACCTTCCAGGACTTGAATCTGACTCTCGTCGTAAGTGTTTTGCTGATTAACGGACAAACCTTCCACCGCCTTCTTTACGTAGCCGTTACTGATTATCGTTTCAGGAAGTATACATGAATGATTCTCACCTATAAGTCCTTATATAAACGTATAGCCTTCCTGCGGAAGGCGATTGCCGTCTATACTTACCCTTCCAAATAGTGCGCCCGCTTCTTAAGAGTGGACGTCGATATCGGGGAGTAATAAACTTTATGCTCCGTTACGACTATCGATTTAGGATCCTCTTCCCCGATCATTTCCACTTCTTTGTTCTTCTGAGCATGTACGACGAATTGTCTCGATAGCTTGGAAGATTGCTCGATGGAAATATCAAAGATTGCTACAAGCTGCGAAGTTCGAATTATTTTTTCCCCGCCTAGATGAATATACACGGAGTTCCTCCCTACGTTAGCGCAGCAATTGGCCGTCTCGTACGTGAAAAATAGAAGCATCCCTCAAGCGACTCATGTTGACGCTTTCCAAACCTGTTGTCGTTATAAAAGTCTGAACCCTGCTCTGAAAAGTTTCGATGAGCTGAGTCTGACGGGTTTGATCCAGTTCGGAGAGTACATCGTCAAGGAGCAGCAACGGGTATTCCCCGATTTCTTCATGCATCAATTCCAATTCCGCCAGCTTTAACGACAGCGCTGCCGTGCGTTGCTGGCCTTGAGATCCGAACGATTGCACGTCTTTGCCGTTAATGGCGAAGCTCAAATCGTCGCGATGCGGTCCGGTCATCGTCATGCCCCGTCTGAATTCCTGTTCCTTGCCTTGAGTTAACTTTAACATAAATTGTCCGAATAAAGAAGATTGATCTTGGTTATCCATTCCAATAGAGGTTCCGAACGAGGGCTTATACTCGACTGTAAAATGTTCGGTACCGCCGGTAATTCCGGCATGTATTTTCTCCGCCCACTTTTGCAATTGTATAATAAAGTTTTTCCTTTTTTGCATCATTTTAACACCCGTCGTCGCCAATTGCTCATTCCATACGTCCAACATTTCCGGAGAAGCGCGATGGATGTCCGTCGACTTCAAGTAATTGTTCCGTTGCTGCAAAATTTTCTGATACTGCTGCATATCGTACAAATAACCGGGATGCACCTGGCCGATTTCCATATCCATGAATCGGCGGCGCACGCCCGGTGCTCCTTTGACGATATCCAGATCTTCCGGAGCGAACAGCACCACGTTTAGCGTCCCCACGAAACCGCTAAGTTTTCGTTGCTCCAAGCCGTTTACTTTGGCTTTTTTGCCTTGCGCCGATAGCTGCAGTTCCAGGCTGACATCGCCCAATTTCCGAGTCATCTGGGCTCTGATTATCGCCGCGGTTTGATTCCATCCAATCAATTCTTTATCCTTCGAAGTTCGATGGGACTTCGTTATGCTCAGCACATGAATCGCTTCCAGCAGATTGGTTTTCCCTTGAGCGTTAGGCCCGATGAAGATATTGACTCCGCCCTCAGTCGAAAGCTTTAACGACTCGTAGTTGCGATACCCTTGAAGCTCCAACGTGTTTAACTGCATGGGCTATTCCCTCTCCACCCGGCTTCGGAGCCGCCGGGCTTGGATTATCGGGCAGTGACCGTATAAGATCCGCACCCCTCGACTTCAACGAGATCTCCGACTCTAAGCTTGCGTCCTCTGCGATTGTCAGGTTCCCCGTTCACACGAACGCTTTTTTCCTGAAGGAAGTGCTTTACTTCTCCGCCCGTTCCTATGCAATCGGCAAGCTTAAGAAATTGACCCAAAGTAATGTACTCCGTAGATATTCCGATGTTTTTCATCTATAGCGCCTCAATTCGTCGTTCTATACGGAAGTATCAAATGCAAGCTGTTCTCGTGATCGTTCGGTTTAATGATGATGGGGCTCATTGCTCCGTTAAAGCCGATAAATAACTCTTCGCTGTCGATGACTTTCAGAACGTCGAGCATGTATTTGGAGTTAAAAGCGATTTTCAACGGTTCGCCGCGCATTTCCGTCACGTTCAATTGCTCCGTTACTTTCCCTAACTCGGAAGAACTCGATGAAATTTCGATTCCTCCGCTATCCGTCGTCACCAGGCGCACGATGTTCGTTTTTTCTTCCCTTGAGAGCAAGTAGGCACGATCGATCGAATCGCTTAGCAATTTCGTATTAAGGACAAGTTCTGTTTTGAAGCTTTGCGGAATAATCTTGGAAGTATCGGGATAGGTCCCGTCCAACATTCTCGAATAGAAGAGAACATTCCCCAGTTTAAACAACACTTGGTTCTCGGCAACGACAATATCGACCATAACATTTTGGTCGGGCACGATTTTCGCCAACTCGTTCAACGTTTTACCGGAAATGACAATATTAGAGAAGCGTACGTCGTACATCTCTACCGGAGCAGAGCGGCTGGCTAGGCGGTGTCTGTCGGTGGCTACGAATTTGTACACTCCGTCGTTCAAATTCCATAATACGCCGGTCAGAATCGGTGTCGATTCATTCGTCGTTACGGCGAATACCGTTTGTCTGATCATGTCTCTTAGCAGATCTCCCGGAATAGAGACGACTTGATCTTCTTGGACGGTAGGCAGTACCGGGAATTCCTCCGGATCGAGCCCTACCAATTGGATCTCCGTAGCTCCGGACGTAATCAGCGTTTGGAATCGTTCTCCAACCTCGATATGAACTTCCTCGTGAGGAAGCTTCTTAATGATTTCCACGAAAAATTTGGCCGTCAATACGACGCTGCCCGGACGAGTGACCGTTGCAATCGTCTTGTTAGGCGTTTCGAGCGGAATGAAGCTTTGTATGGAAATGTCGGTATCGCTCGCAGTTAGCGTAATTCCCGTAAAACCGGCATCTAATTTAATTCCGCTAAGAATAGGAATGGTCGTTCTTGACGCAACGGCTTTGGATACATGTTGAATGGCGTCGTTTAACTCGCCCCGTAAAATCGTCAACTTCATGGGTTCACCTCGTTAATTTTGTAACGACTCGAATGGAATAAAGGTTCTATTTTTCTCCGAATCGTCTCCGACATAAACCTATGCGCCATTTAAGTCGGCGATAGCCGTTTATGCATGTATTGTAGCATGTTTAAATCTTTAAGTCGTAGTAGGCACCGTGAATATGTGGATAACAGCGAAAAAACTCGAAAATAACGCCTATCCACATGTGGACGCTTTGTGCATAGGCGTTTGGTGTCGCATTACGTTAAATTTTTGATTTTTTCGGTCAGGCTGTTGATAATTTTGTACAAATCTTGATCGACTTTTAGCAGCTGCGATATTTTCTCGTGAGCATGGATGACTGTCGTATGATCGCGCCCGCCGAAAGCGTCACCGATCTTAGGAAGGGAATAATCCGTTAGCTCGCGAGACAAATACATTGCGATTTGCCTAGGAAATGCAACGGCTTTCGTCCGCTTGCGAGCTTTGAAATCCTCCAGCTTCAAACCGTAGTAATCGCCGACCCGCTGTTGAATATCTTGCATCGTGACGAGTCGGGTTCTTCCTGTCGGTAATATATCCTTCAACGCCTCAGCCGCCAGATGAGCGGAAATATCCTGATTCGTCAACGAGGAATAGGCAACGATGCGAATAAGCGCGCCTTCCAGCTCGCGAATGTTGGAATCGATCATGTTGGCGATATACATCATCGCTTCGTTCGGGATGTCCAAGTTTTCCGCTTTCGCTTTCTTGCGAAGAATGGCGATCCTCGTCTCTAAATCCGGCGGTTGGATGTCGGTGATTAGACCCCATTCGAACCGGGAACGCAGCCGCTCTTCGAGCGTCGGGATCTCCTTTGGCGGGCGGTCACTGGATATAACGATCTGTTTGTGTTCTTCGTGCAGAGCGTTGAAGGTATGGAAAAATTCCTCTTGGGTTCCCTCTTTACCGGCCAAAAACTGAATATCGTCGATGAGCAGAACGTCGATATTGCGATATTTGTTGCGGAAGCTCTCTCCTCGGTTATCGCGGATCGCGTTAATGAATTCATTGGTGAATTTCTCGGAGGAAAGATACAGAACCTTCATATGAGGATTATGTTCGAGAATATAATGCCCGATGGCATGCATGAGATGGGTTTTGCCCAATCCTACGCCGCCATACATGAAAAACGGGTTATACGATTTGGCCGGCAATTCCGCTACGGCAAGGGACGCGGCATGAGCAAATCGATTGGCTGAACCGATGACGAACGTGTCGAACGTATATTTCGGATTCAACATGTGCATCATAGGCTCTTCGTTGACAGGCTGGCGCGCAATCTCGATTTGCGGCGCAGGTTCGGCGGTTTCTGGCGGACGCACTTCTTCTATTGAAAATTTGACGTCGACGGTTCTGCCAATATAGTCGGATAGCGTTGAGGATACCAACTTGGTGTAGCGAGTTTCGAGCCATTCCACGGCAAAGGTCGTAGGGGCCGTGACCACGACAACGTTATCGTTTAAGAAGGAAGCCTTCGTTGCTTTGAACCAGGTATCGAAGCTTGGTTTGCTGAGCTTCGTTTGGATGACCGACAACACTTGTTGCCAGACCTCATTGTTGCGGTTGTCCACGACAATTTCTCTCCTTTAACCCATCATAAGGACAAAAAATAAGCGGAGAACGAAAGGCCGAAGTGTTGTCACGACCAGTTATCCACAGTTTCCCCTTTATTATTTTCAGGGATATCCACGTGTATGGGGGTTTGTTCACAAAGTTATTCACAGGGTGTTGATAAAACGAGGGTAAAAAGTAGGTATCCACCGAGAAAGTCTTGCCTAATCATAGCAGACAAACCCTATAAATTCAACGAATTTCACCGTGTTATCCACAATTTCAATAACTTGTGGATGAAAACTGTGCACAGTACTACATATTGTTGATAAGATGTGCGAGGCTTCGACAATGTTCAACCGGTTTCGTTAACAAGGTTAAATCTTATGCACATGTGAATAAGTTATATGTGTGAAAACGGCTTTTCATTGACTTTTGGGCCCGATCATGGTTTAATAAATGGACGTGAGTTTTTAAGTAAGGGGGTTGGAATCATGGGTCCTACATTTAAGCCGAATGTAAGTAAGCGTAAGAAGGTTCACGGTTTCCGTAGCCGCATGAGCTCGAAGAACGGTCGTAAAGTTCTCGCTGCTCGTCGTCAAAAGGGTCGCAAAGTATTGACTGCATAGTTTAATGAAAGACCACATCGCGTGGTCTTTTTTTCATTAAAGATAGGAAATGTCGAAAATGACTTCCTGGCTTTAACTTCGTGATCAAAAGCTGATTAGTTCCGGATTGGATGGAGCGGTGATAATGCATAGAAAGCTGCGCCTTCGGAAAAGAGAAGACTTCAACGTGGTTTACCGTTACGGGCGTTCGTTCGCGAATTCGCAATTCGTCGTTTATTGGCGCAGAAGGCCGCAACAGGGAACCTTCCGCATGGGGGTATCCGCCAGCAGTAAATTAGGCGGTGCCGTCGTACGGAATCGATTAAGGCGAATGGTGAAGGAAATCGTAAGATTAAATGCGCCTAAACTGATCGAGGACACGGATTTGATATTGATCGTTCGTAAGCCCGCGCTATCTCTTCCATATAAGGAGATGGAGGGGAGCATTCTGCACGTGCTGCGGAAGGCGGGGTTATTGAAGGGGTCGAACCCTAACTTAAAAGGTAAATCTTTATCGCATCCGCGGGGGAATCGTCCAAATAACCAAAATGGAAAACAAGGCAAATAAGCTATCGGCATGTGGACAAGCCGTAGCTTTTCTTTGCCTTCTTTAATATGGTATAGTGGACATGAATAGTTATTGCTGTGGACTGATTGCACTTGGCTTGAAAAATTAAGTTAACATTGCGGCATGCCGGGCGTTGAAGAGGGGAGTTTTTAGTTTTGTTGCGAAATCGCAAATGGTGGACCGTTATCGGCGCTTTGTCGCTGATGACATTGCTCGCAGGCTGTACGCCAGCAGCTACTGCAATACTGACGGAAGACATGGCAAATAGCGGTTCATGGTGGACTCGGAACGTCGTTTATTGGTTCTCTAAAATGTTGGATACGTTTGCGGACTGGTTCGGGGGACAGTATGGTTTAGCGATATTGATCCTGACCATTATTGTAAGGACAATTATCCTTCCGCTAATGATTAAGCAATATAAGAACACTAAAGCGATGCAAGCCTTGCAACCGGAAATGAAGAAAATTCGGGAGAAGTTCAAGGACGACCCGAAGAAGCAACAAGAAGAAATGATGAAGCTGTACCAAACGAATCAAGTTAATCCTCTGGCGGGTTGCTTGCCGCTTATCGTTCAGATGCCGATCTTCATCGCATTGTACAACTCGATTTACACCAATGCCCACATTCGCGGGAATGAGTCTTTGGGAATCGAAGAGAGCAGCTTCCTCTGGCTTCATCTGGGGGAGAAGGATCCTACTTATATACTGCCAATCATCGCTGCAATAACCACCTTCGTTCAATCGAAGATGATGTCTTCCCAGCAACAGATGGTCGGACCGATGAAAGGGCTCATGTATATTTTCCCGGTCATGATCTTCGTGATGGCGATTAATTTCCCGTCAGCTTTGCCTTTGTACTGGATTTTCAGCAACATCTATACGATTGTCCAAAACTATTTCATGTATCGCAAATCGCCTAAACAACCAGTTGAAGAAGCTCCTCAACCAAAACCAAAAAAGGGTAAAGGTAAGGAGGCACGGTCAAAATGAAAAAGCTCCTGGCATCGGGGAAAACGGTAGAAGATGCGGTTCGTAACGGTCTTGCCCAATTGGGCGTGCAAGAAGACCGGGTGAACATTAAAGTATTGGAACAAGCCAATAAAGGGTTGTTCGGGCTCATTGGAGCCAGAGAGGCGAAAGTGGAGTTGGAATTGTTGCCCGATGGCGTAGAAGAGGCGATGAAGTTTCTTCGGGAAGTATCGGGAGCAATGGAACTTACCGTTTCTGTTGAGCGGGTGGATGAGAATGATGCAGTGCGGATTAACATTACGGGTTCCGACTTGGGCATTCTAATCGGTCGACGTGGACAGACTTTGGATTCTCTTCAATATTTGGTGAACATCGTGGCGAATCGCCACTCCGACCGACATCTTCGTATCGTTCTCGATGCCGAGCAATTTCGCGAACGCCGTCGCCAGACTTTAGAAGCTTTATCGGAACGAATGGCCATGAGGGTTATTCGAACGCGCAAGGAAATCGTGCTTGAACCGATGACCTCTTCGGAAAGAAAGATCATTCACGCCAGACTGCAATCGAATCCGAGCGTGAGAACTTTCAGCCAAGGGGACGAACCGAATCGGAGAATCGTAATCGCTTTGAAGTAAAATAGGGTGACCGCGCAATGGCTTCCGCAACGTTGGGGGTCATTGCGTTTTTGTATAATGTCCGTTAGAGGTGAATAGATGAACGAAGATACGATTGCCGCGATTGCGACCGCGTTAGGGGAGGGCAGCATTGCCGTCGTCCGGGTAAGCGGACAGAATGCGGTCGATACGGTGGCTAAAATATTCAAATCCAAGCTTGATTTGCGCGAGGTTCCAACCCATACCGTTCAATATGGTTGGATAGTGGATCCTAAGCAGGATGCCGTATTAGATGAAGTGTTAGTAACGGTTATGAAAGGTCCGCGTTCTTTTACGGCTGAAGACGTTGTAGAGATCAGCACGCACGGGGGAATCGTCGCCGTTAAATCGGTTTTGGAGTTGGTGCTGCGTAATGGAGCCAGATTGGCTGAACCGGGGGAATTTACGAAACGCGCGTTCCTGAACGGGAGAATCGATCTTGCTCAAGCGGAGGCCGTTATCGATTTGATTCGGTCGAAATCCGATCGAGCCTTCCAAGTAGCCAGAAAACAAGCTGAAGGAGCTTTGTCCAAGAAGATCGTCCCGATGCGCCAACAGCTAATTGAATTGCTTGCGCACGTCGAAGTCAATATCGACTATCCAGAGCATGATGTGGAGAGCGTGACGGCCGATTTTATCCGTGAAAATTGCAGCTCCGTACTCACGCAAGTTAACCAGTTGTTAATTCAGTCGAACGAAGGCAAAATATTAAGAGAAGGAATCGTTACTGTAATCGTTGGGCGACCTAACGCAGGGAAATCTTCATTGTTAAATGCGTTAGCACGCGATAACAAAGCGATTGTTACTGACATCCCGGGCACGACTCGTGATATTGTAGAGGAGTCGGTATCTTTATCCGGAATTCCGTTAAGGCTTCTAGATACGGCAGGCATTCGCGAAACGAGCGACAAAGTCGAACAGATCGGGGTTGAACGTTCCCGCGGCGCGCTAAGCGATGCGGATCTAACCTTGCTTGTATTGAATCATCATGAAGAGCTGCATGAGGACGAAAGAAAGCTGCTTGAGCAGTTGAAGGATCGTTCGACGATCGTGGTGGTCAATAAGATCGATTTGCCGGGGCAACTGAATATCGAAGAGGTTGAACGCGACTATTCTAAGGAACGGATTGTGTATTTGTCAGCCAAGGAAGGCCAAGGAATCGAGGATTTGGAAAAAGCCGTCTCCGGTTTGTTCTTTAGCGGAGCCGTTGAATCCGGAGATATCACATACGTGAGTAATGCCCGACACATCGCGTTGTTGCATCAGACGAAGCAATCCCTAGAGGACGCTATTCAAGCAACGCACGAGGGAGTGCCGATTGATCTTATTCAGATCGATCTTGCCGCCTCTTGGGAAGCTTTAGGTCAAATTCTTGGCGATGCCGCGGGCGATTCGTTGCTTGATCAGATTTTCTCACAGTTCTGTCTAGGTAAATAATTGATAATTAATATAAGGAGGGAAAGCGTTATGACCTATCGTGCAGGTGATTTCGACGTCATCGTCATCGGTGCCGGACACGCGGGCTGCGAAGCGGCATTAGCCGCGGCCCGCATGGGCTGTGAAACGCTGTTGTTGACGATCAATCTGGATATGGTTGCTTTTATGCCCTGTAATCCGTCCGTAGGAGGTCCGGCCAAAGGACACGTCGTTCGCGAGATCGACGCTCTAGGCGGGGAAATGGGACGCAATATCGATAAAACGTTTATTCAAATGCGCATGCTTAATACGGGTAAAGGCCCGGCCGTTCATGCCTTGAGAGCTCAAGCGGATAAATTTCTCTATCAGCATACGATGAAGCAAACGATCGAATTGCAGGAAAGATTGACGTTACGTCAAGGTTTGGTTGAGGATCTAATCATAGAAGACGGAGCATGCGTGGGCGTCGTGACCAAAACGGGAGCGGAATACGGCGCGAAGTCGGTTGTTATAACGACGGGTACCTATTTGCGCGGAAAAGTCATTCTTGGCGAATTGATGTATGAGAGCGGACCGAACAATCAACAGCCGGCGGTTAAGCTGTCGGAATCGTTAAAACGTTGCGGTTTTCAATTGGCGCGATTTAAGACGGGAACTCCACCGCGGGTGCACGAGGATTCCATTGATTTTAGCAAAACGGAAATTCAGCCGGGCGACAGTAAACCGAAGTATTTTTCTTACGAAACGGAATATATGGCGCACGCGGATGACCAGATCCCTTGTTGGTTGACGTATACTTCCGAGGAAACGCATCAGATCATTAACGATAACTTGTATCGCGCTCCGATGTTCTCCGGCTTGATTGAAGGAACGGGTCCAAGATATTGTCCTTCGATCGAAGACAAAATCGTGCGATTCGCGGACAAACCGAAGCATCAAATATTTTTGGAACCGGAAGGCAGAAACACGAAGGAATATTATGTGCAGGGGCTTTCCACGAGTATGCCGGAAGAGGTCCAGGTCGATATTCTAAGATCGATTCCCGGCTTGGAGAAAGTCGAGATGATGCGTCCGGGTTATGCCATCGAATATGATGCGGTTGTTCCTACCCAACTATGGCCTTCCCTCGAAACCAAATTAGTTAATAATTTATTCACTGCGGGCCAGATCAACGGAACGTCGGGTTACGAGGAAGCGGCAGGACAGGGCATTATAGCCGGCATTAACGCTGCGCGTAAAGTACAGGGTGCCGAACCGGTCATTATCGATCGCTCTAAAGGCTACATCGGAGTTATGATCGATGATCTTGTGACGAAAGGGACTAACGAGCCTTACCGTTTGCTCACTTCCCGTGCGGAATATCGTTTGTTGCTCCGCCACGATAATGCGGACTTGCGATTAACGCCAACCGGTTATGAGATCGGTTTGATTACGAAAGAGCGTTACGCGAAATTTATTGAAAAGAAAGATCACGTAGAAGCGGAAATTGCCCGACTTAAAGAAACCAAGTTCCGTCCGGATGAAGCCGTTCAAGCGATGCTTGCAGAGGCAGGATCGGCTCCGCTTAACAACACGGTGGATGGTTTAACTTTGCTTCGCCGTCCCGAGATCACTTACGCGCATCTTGAAAGTTTGCACCCTTCGGCGGTCGAACTATCCGAAGACGTGAAGGAACAGGTCGAAATTCAGGTGAAGTACACAGGGTATATCGAGAAGCAACAACTCCAAGTCGATCGAATGGAGAAAATGGAGAAAAAGCGCATTCCCGATAATATCGATTACGACATCATTCATGGTTTGGCGATGGAAGCAAAGCAGAAGCTCGGTAAAATTCGACCTTTGTCCATCGGTCAGGCTTCTAGAATAGCCGGGGTGACTCCAGCGGACTTGTCGATCCTGCTCGTCCACCTGGAGCATTATAATCGGGTAACCGCGGCGGCGCACGGATCATGACGGATGTTATTCAGCAACATTTTAAAGAGCAAGCACAAAATTTAGGCATTACGTTGACGGATCATCAAATGTCTCAGTTCGAAACTTATTATTCCTTGCTGGTAGAGTGGAATGAGAAGATGAATCTGACAGGGATAACGGAGAGGGATGCGGTTTACGAGAAGCATTTCTATGATTCGTTGACGGTTGCCGGAGTGGTGCAGTTCGACAAAACCACTTCATTGGCGGATATCGGTTCGGGCGCAGGATTTCCTTCCGTTCCCCTTGCGATTGCCTTCCCTCATTTGCAAGTTACGATCATCGATGCACTGGCGAAGAGAATCAAGTTTTTGGAGGAAGTCACCTCTCAACTAGGGTTATCTAAAGTGTTATGCTTGCACAGCCGTGCGGAAGACGCAGCAAGGAAGAGGGAACACAGAGATCATTACGATGTAGTAACGGCAAGAGCCGTAGCTCGATTAGCGGTGCTTAACGAATTTTGTTTACCGTTTACCCGTCCGGGCGGATTGTTCGTCGCCATGAAGGGGACGGACGTTTCAACCGAATTAGATGAGGGGCGGTATAGCCTCGCTAAGTTAAACGGCAAAATTCAAGACGTAAAACGATTGAAGCTACCTACAGAGGGCGCAGATAGACATCTTGTCATTTGCGCGAAGAAAGAACCAACACCGGCGGCTTATCCTCGCAAAGCAGGTATTCCGCTCAAAACTCCGCTAGTCAAACCATCATTATCATTAGGATCGAAATAAATACAATTCGTTCACTTAAATGTTCCACGTGAAACATCTCACCTCAAAAATGAGAAATGTTTCACGTGGAACATTTTTACGTTTACGAGAGCTCTTCAAACATGATATTCTTATACAAGATAGTTTGACGCTCGGAGTTTCTCTGCCGTTGATAGTATTGCGTTTTCTCCATGTGAAAGTTTTATGAAAAGCAGGAGAATGGGGTATGGATAGCGAATATATAGATTAACAGATTAGCGTGTCGCTTATGTGCCTCACGGCGCTCATTGGCGGCGCTTTTTCGTCGCTATGGACACAAATTTCCGCCCTATCTTACTTAATGTGGTGATCCGAGAGAAATGAAAGAGCAATTCTCAAGACTGCTCGGTTTATCGGACCGTAGCAATCAGGAAGAAGTCAAACAAATATCCGTCCACGAAATCGTTCCGAGCCCTTATCAGCCAAGATCGATTTTTGACGACGATCGCATTGACGAACTATGCCAAACGATCAAAACGCACGGGATTATTCAGCCTATCGTGGTAAGAATCCGCAACGGCAAGTTCGAAATTATTGCCGGAGAACGCCGTTGGCGCGCGGTTTCAAAACTGGGAATGGACCACATTCCTGCCATTGTTAGAGAAATCAATGACTCTCAGGCTGCTTCCGTTGCCTTGATTGAGAATCTGCAACGTGAAGGCTTGACGGCATTAGAGGAAGCGATGGCTTATCAAAAGTTGATTGATTTACATCAATTAACTCAGGAGAGTCTTGCTCAGAGGTTGGGGAAAAGCCAATCCACGATTGCTAACAAGATTCGTTTGCTGCAGCTGGGAGAAACGGTAAAGCTTGCTCTGCTTGAGAGAAAAATTACCGAACGGCATGGCAGGGCGTTGTTGTCATTGCCGGATGAAGAGGCTCAAAATAAAGTGCTTGCGGAGATTATCGAAAAGGATCTGAATGTTAAACAAACTGAGATCCGGATCGCGTTCTACTTAGAAGTTGCAAAACCTAAGAAAAAGCGTATTTCCTTTACTAAAGATGTTCGTTTAGCGCTCAATACGATTCGTCAATCGGTTGATATGGTTAACGGCTCCGGAATACCTATCAAGGCAAGCGAAAAAGATTGCGATGATCATTACGAAATAATAATTCGAATTCCTAAACGCTAGTATAGTGCGGGTACCCATGATCGATAGAGAGACGCTGCCATTGAGCGGATGTATGGTAGGCGTTGGACATGGGGCCGCTTTTTGTTTCTCGAGTAAAAAAGCAAACGTTACCGCGAGCAGTTAAGCGTACTTATGGTTGGTAGTGCCGGTTTACATGTGTAATTCATATTGAGGTGAATAAGGTTGTCTAAAATTATTGCGATTGCCAATCAAAAGGGTGGAGTAGGTAAAACCACGACTTCGGTTAATCTTGGCGCTTGTCTGGCTTCCCTAGGCAAGAGAGTGTTAATCGTCGATATCGATCCCCAAGGCAATACGACAAGCGGAATCGGAATTAATAAGGCAGACGTTAATTATTGCATCTATGATGTGCTTATTAACGAAGTACATCCCAAGCAGGCTGTTGCCGATACGGATATCCCTAATCTTAAGATCATTCCGGCAACGATTCAATTGGCAGGCGCCGAAATTGAATTGGTCCCAACGATGTCTCGCGAGATTCGTCTTAAGAAGGCGTTGGCTCTAGTTAAGAGCGATTATGATTATATACTGATCGATTGTCCTCCTTCATTAGGGATACTGACGATCAACTCCTTAACGGCAGCGGACTCGGTTCTGATTCCGATTCAATGCGAGTACTACGCGTTGGAGGGTTTGAGTCAGTTGCTTAACTCTATTAGACTGGTTCAGAAACATTTGAACACATCGCTTCAGATCGAAGGCGTGCTGCTAACGATGTTCGATGCTCGAACCAATCTGGGTATCCAAGTCATTGAAGAGGTTAAGAAGTATTTCCAACAGAAGGTGTACCAAACCGTTATTCCGCGTAATGTGCGGTTAAGCGAAGCTCCGTCTCATGGACAATCGATTATTACTTATGATCCGAAGTCCAAAGGTGCAGAAGTGTATCTCGAGTTGGCGAAGGAAGTGATCTCGTATGAGCAAGCGGCTAGGTAAAGGATTAGATGCTTTAATTACCTCTCTATCGATTAAAGAGGATGATAAAGTCGTAGAAATTCCGTTGTCGCAACTAAGGCCGAATCCTTATCAACCTCGAAAAACGTTCGAAGAAGAAGCAATTAAAGAGTTGGCGGAGTCGATTCGCGAACATGGGGTTATTCAGCCGATCGTCGTTCGTCAGGCGTTAAAAGGATTCGAGATTATCGCTGGAGAAAGAAGGTTCAGAGCGTCTCAACTTCTAGGAAACGCTACGATCCCGGCAGTAGTAAGGACTTATAACGATCAACAAGTGATGGAAATCGCATTGATCGAGAACGTGCAACGGGAAGATCTCAACTCGCTTGAAGTCGCGATAGCTTACCAAGCGATTATGAATCAGTTCAAACTAACTCAAGAAGAGTTAAGTCTAAAAGTCGGAAAATCTCGTTCGCATATTGCGAACTTCCTGCGGTTGCTTTCGCTGCCGGATGAGATAAAAGATTATGTTTCACGTGGAACATTGTCCATGGGACATGCGCGTGCGTTGGCGGGAATAAAAGATGAATCGTTAAAACGTCAACTGGCGAAGCAGTCGGTTGCAGGCGAGTGGAGCGTCCGTGAACTAGAGGAAGCAGTTCAACAGACCGAAACGAAGGTCGCCGTTAAAACGAAACCAAAAGCTAAAAAGCGCGACCCGTTCATTGAGGAAATCGAAGAAACCCTTCGCGAGAAATTCCAAACGACAGTGCGGATTAAATCCAACAAAGACAAAGGTCGAATCGAATTGTCGTACTTCGGCAAAAACGATTTAGAACGGTTGTTGGAGCTTCTTAAAGCGATGGCATAATAAAGATATTTCGATAGCATACCTAAGTTGTAATCTTCCTAAGGAAGCATTAAACTAAGGTATGCTATTGTTGCGTTAGGATGGTGAAGAGAAGTGTCGGACACGAAACCGATCGTCTATTTGGACAATGCCGCGACGAGTTGGCCTAAGCCCCCAGCCGTGTTAGAGGCGATGCAACGACATATGAATGAGAGCGCGGCTAACCCAGGCCGAGGCGGTCATGAGATGGCTGTAAAGGCTAGTAGAGTGTTGTTTGAAGCCCGCAAGAAGTTGGCCAGGTTGTTTCGTATAAGCAATCCAAACGACATTGCTTTTGCGTTGAATACGACCCACGCATTAAACCTTGCGATTCAAGGGTTGTTGCGGCAAGGGGATCATGTGATCGCGACATCCCTCGAACATAATTCGGTGAGAAGGCCTTTAGAAGCGCTGAAGAGGAAGTTAGGGATCGAGGTTACTTATATTCCGACCGATGCCAAGGGGACATTGGACAGGAAAGAAGTCGAAGCCGCAATCAAGCCGAATACGAAGATGATTGCCGTTACGCATAGCTCCAATCTACTCGGTACGATTACTCCCGTATCGGATATAGGAGAGATTGCTCGCCGGAAAAAGGTGAAGTTGCTCGTCGATGCTGCTCAAAGCGCCGGGGTGTTGCCGATAGATGTAGAGGGCATGGGAATCGATTTGCTTGCCTTTCCGGGGCATAAAGGTTTGATGGGACCTCAAGGGACGGGTGGATTATACATACATCCGAATTTAGAATTAGAGCCTCTGATGCATGGGGGAACCGGCAGTAAATCGGAAGCTCCGGAGCAGCCGCAAGTGCGACCGGATCGATACGAAGCAGGCACGCAGAATACCGTTGGGCTTGCAGGGTTGTCGGAAGGCGTTAGCTTCGTTATGAAAGAAACGACGGACGTCATCCATGTCAAGGAACAACAATTGACTTTCGAGTTGATGGAAGGCCTTCAAGGGATTGAGGGGATTTCCATCCTCGGACCTGAAGTCGGAGTAGAGAGAACGGCTATTGTTTCTTTCTTGTTAGAGGGAGTCGATCCTTCGGAAATGGCTTTCCTGCTCGATCAGCAATTCGGGATCGCGGTGAGGGCCGGATTCCATTGTACCCCGTTAGGACATGAGACCGCGGGTTCGTTCGAGACGGGTGCGGTTCGGGCGAGTCCCGGATATTTTACGGAAAAATCGGAAATCGTATCAATGATCGAAGCGGTTAAAGAAATTAACCGTACTCTGAAAAATTCTAAGTAACTACAGAGGAAGTAATATTGGGGGATGTAGAAACAATGGATGGTTGGAATGATCAACTCGCAATGGCGGTTGCTGCGGGAGAAGGCTTGCTTCTCTTAATCTTGTTCATATGGCTCATAGTGGTTACAAGCAAGCTGCGTAAAGTTAAAGAATCGCACCGTAAGATGATTGGGGAAACGGGAGTACACAACATGGAAGAGGTTATGAATGTCGTTCATGAAAGACTCTCTTCCTTAGATAATAGACAGGCTAACCAAAGCGAGAAGCTAGACGAACAAGAAAAACGCTTATCGTCCCTGAAAGGAAGAATCAGCGTTCATCGGTTTAATGCATTCTCGGATTCCGGAAGCGATCTTAGCTTCTCGGTCGCGTTCGTGAACGAGGAGCAAGATGGAGTGGTCATCACGGGAATTCATGGCAGGGAACAAACGTTCTTGTACGCTAAACCGATCG
Source organism: Cohnella cholangitidis (assembly GCF_014107495.1). Classification (GTDB taxonomy): domain Bacteria; phylum Bacillota; class Bacilli; order Paenibacillales; family Paenibacillaceae; genus Cohnella; species Cohnella cholangitidis. Next base: position 2,972,802 of record NZ_CP041969.1, on the reverse strand, counting down.
ATAAAGGCCAATCCGCGTACATGCTAACGCCGGAAGAAAAAATCGCGATTAATCAGGCAAAGCAAAAGGGATAACCTGATTACTGCGTGTCTTATGTACTGCGGTTAAGAGACTCTGCGCAATGATTTCCGACATTTTAACGACGAGATTTAACCGCGTATTCTGCAGTACGAAGTACTCCATGAATCCGCCGACGTTAACAATGCCTGTCATATGGATGTCGCCGACGGGAGGGAGTTCCTTGTTCACGCCGGCTCCGGGACGTACAGGACCTGAACCGAGTTGAATGCAGCCTACGCTGGAAACTTGTCCGAGGCACGCATCAACGGCGATGACGAAGGGCTGACGCGAGCTCCTCATTACCTTGAGCAAAGTATCTCCTAAGTTCATGGCATGCACAGGCTCTTCTAATGTTCCATACAGGTCGAATAAAGAACTGTATTCTCGGGCTAAAGCCGTTCCGACCAAAGGACCGAGCGAATCCCCCGTAGAACGGTCCGTGCCAACGCAGACGATGACGATCCGACGCTCTGGCGATAACCCTTCCAAATAGTACTCGAGTTTCTGGGATAATCGTTGCAAGACCGTTGGTTCGTTAAAAGGAATCTTTAAAGAGAGCGCCGCCGATTCCGGTGCGGAGCCCGGACGTTTCTCCCAAGCGCCGTTCATTCGTCCGAATCGCCTCCTACCCTAGTATGTTACTAGTATATGGACGAAAGGACTCATTTATACTTGGACAGTCGGAAAGGCGAAGATTTGTAGGTTAGAATTACAAGTATCGGGGTATAGTTAGTGTCAATGTAAGCAGGAGGGGTGTACAATGGACACTCATTTGATCGCATTCGATTCCACCCAACAAGCGCTAAGAGCAGAAATGCTGTTGGAGTACGCATATATCGAGATTGATATTTGTCCGACCCCTAAGGAAATTACGGCAGGGTGTGCGTTGTCGATAGCATTTCCAAGCTCCGATTTGGTTCAAGTCAAACAGATCATCGTCTCGGAGAAAGTAGAGATTCGAGGGATGTTCGAGAAGACATTCGACGGCTATAACCAGATTTAATGAGTTAAAAGGAGAAAATGGCTTATGCGAGCTTTATTGGCTACGGAACAAGTAATCATTAGCGGGAACTTGTGGAACAAATTCATTGATCGAATAACGGAGATGCTCCAGGACACGGAGATGTGGACGAACGCGGCTATGGTGCTTCTGCGCGTAATATTGATTATCCTCATAAGCCGAATAGTGCTCGTAATCGTTAATCGATTTATCGATCATGTGACCAACGAGAAAAAATCGAAGCGCTTAAAGCTGAGAACAAGACGCGTTCAAACGATGGGAAGGCTATTAAAAAACGCAGCTTCCTACGTTTTTAACTTTATAGCGATTCTACTGATACTAGGAGAGTTCCACATCCAGCTAGCACCATTGCTAGCTGGAGCGGGTGTAATAGGGTTAGCGATCGGTTTCGGAGCCCAGAGCTTGGTTAAAGACGTCATTACCGGCTTTTTCATCATCTTGGAGGATCAATTCGCGGTAGGCGACGTCATTCAGACGAAGGATTTCAAAGGCACGGTCGAGATGATCGGACTACGTGCGACCAGGATCCGAAATTGGACCGGCGAAGTCCATATTATCCCGAACGGACTCATTAATGAAGTGACGAACTTCTCCGTTAATCCCTTATTGGCGGTTGTCGACATCACGATCGCATACGAGAATACGATCGAAGAGATGATGACAACGATTCGTAACGTGCTCAATCAACTCAACAACCCTAACATTACGGCAACCCCGGAAGTACTCGGTATTCAGACGCTTGCTTTTAATCAGATGACAATCAGAATTACGGCGCGTTGTAAGCCGAATACAACGGGAGAAGTTACTCGATTGATCAATACGGAGCTGAAAAAAGCTTTCGAAGCAGCCAAGACGGAAGCGACCACTTAGAGTAAACGAGCAGATTGAAAAGCGGTGAACGGGGAGGGATCCTAATGGAGAAAAAACAGTTCGAGCTCGGGGACGTTGTTCTCATGAAGAAGCAGCATCCTTGCGGTGCCAACGAGATGGAGATCATTCGCATGGGGATGGATATCCGTATCAAATGCGTCAAATGCAAGCACAGCATTCTGTTGCCGCGGGCTAAATTCGAGAAGAGCTTAAAGAAAGTATTGAGATCGGCGAGCGATGGCCAACCCGGAGCAGAAGAAGAAAAAGAAGATTAAAAACTGGATATGAAATCCAGTTGCAAGTCCGCAGTAAATGTGATATTATTTTTCTTGCTGCGGAGAGGTACCCAAGAGGCCCAAGGGGGTTGACTCGAAATCAACTAGGCGTCGCGAGGCGTGCGTGGGTTCGAATCCCACTCTCTCCGCCACTAATCACATAATCTAATAAATTAGAATACGAATCCTCTTACAAGAAACCAGTAAGAGGATTTTTTTGTGTTTCCGAAACTTCCCCCAATTCCCCAATATTAAGCCCTCCTTGTCACCCGCAAACAATACTTTCTCAAATCGATTATGATTCAATTACAATGACTCCTGGTTGGTTGCGTTATATAATATAACAAAGTAACAGTATTATGTGACACATAGTTAACATAAAGGAGTGGACATGATGTTTATTGATGCGAATCCTTACGCGTACCCTTACAATGGCGAGCTGAGAGCCGACAATACCGCTCTAATCGTAATCGATATGCAGATCGACTTTTGCGGCAAAGGCGGTTACGTGGATCGGATGGGTTATGATTTATCGCTGACTCGCCGTGCCATCGAACCTATTAAACGGCTTCTGGATACGACAAGATCTATTCCCGGATTCACGATTATTCATACGAGAGAAGGCCATCGTCCGGATTTATCCGATCTTCCGGCGAACAAAAGATGGAGAAGCAAACAAATCGGCGCGGAGATCGGATCGGAAGGACCGGCGGGCAAGATTCTCGTAAGGGGCGAGCCGGGGTGGCAAATTATCGAAGAGCTGGCGCCGTTGCCTGGGGAAATCATTATCGATAAACCGGGTAAAGGAAGCTTCTACGCGACGGATCTGGATCTCGTTCTTCGAACGAAAGGAATTCGGAACTTGATCCTAACGGGAATCACGACGGACGTCTGCGTGCATACGACGATGCGGGAAGCGAACGATCGCGGTTACGAATGCTTGATCTTGGAAGATTGCACGGGAGCGACGGATCCGGACAATCATTTGGCGGCGCTCAAGATGGTGACGATGCAAGGCGGCGTCTTCGGAAGCGTATCGGATTCGGATAAAGTTATACGAATGTTAAGTCAATTAGCCTGATTTAAGTTGACTGCGAATACCGATCTAACGCGTCATCGATTGCGAGCGGGAACAGAAAGGCGGAGGATAAACGATGACATTGAGCAAATATGCTGCCGGAATGTCGATCAAGCAGCTGCGACAAGCGTATCTGAATGGCGATGCGACTCCGGAAGAAGTCGTTAAAGACATTATCAGGCGAGCGGAAGAGGATGCTTCCATGAACACATGGATTACCCCTCCGCGAATGGAACGGATACGTCCCTACTTGGATCGGTTAGCGGATCTCAAAATGGACGATGCGCCTCTATGGGGAATCCCGTTTGCGATTAAGGATAATATCGATTGGGCGGGAGTGCCGACGACGGCGGCTTGTCCGGATTACCAGTACGTGCCGAACGAGCATGCAACCGTTGTGGCGAGGTTGATAGCGGCTGGAGCGATTCCCTTAGGCAAAACAAACTTGGATCAGTTCGCCACGGGTCTTGTAGGAATCAGAAGTCCATACGGAGAAACGCATAATGCGCTGAAGAGCGAATTGATAAGCGGAGGTTCGAGTTCGGGCTCGGCCGTGGCGGTTGCCCGGGGCCATGCGGCATTCTCGCTTGGAACCGATACGGCGGGATCTGGACGCGTACCTGCTGCGTTGAACGGAATCGTAGGATATAAACCGAGTCTTGGGGCATGGCCTACCAAAGGAGTCGTGCCTGCTTGCGCCAGCCTTGATTGCGTATCGGTATTCGCCTTAACGTTGGATGAAGCCTTAATCGTGGATAAAGTCGTTCGAGGGCTGGATGAAAGCGATCCGTGGTCTAGAAATGTACCTTTGCCGGTTTCGGCTAATCCTAATAGGATGCTTTTGCCGGAGGAACCGCTGCGTTTCTTTGGCCCCTATGCGCAGCAATATGAACAAGCGTGGCAACGGACCCTCGATAAGTTGAAGAAGCTGGACATTCCGATACAGCCTGTCTCGACGAAGGTATTCCATCAAGCGGCAAATTTGCTGTACGGAGGACCGTTCGTAGGAGAGAGGTGGGCAGGTCTCGGGAGCTTCATTGAAGCACACCCGGACAGCGTATTGCCGGTGACCGATCAAATCTTGCGTACGGGATCGGCGGAGCGGTATGATGGCGCATCGGTATTTAAAGCGATTCATGCGCTTCAGGCGTATAAGCTCGAGGCGAGCAAACTGCTGAAAGACGCGGTGCTTGTTATGCCAACGGCTGGAGGGACGTGGACGCGAGATCAGGTGCGGAACGATCCGGTTGCAACCAATTCCGATATGGGAATGTATACGAACCATTGCAACTTGCTTGATCTGTGCGGAGTGGCGGTGCCGTCGGGGATAATTGAGGACAATGTTCCATTCGGGATTACGATTTTCGCTCTTGCGGAAAATGAAGGATATGCGATCGGAGCAGCGGAGAGATTCGGCGGGGCGTTAGCACCAGCCCGGCAGGCGTTAGCTCCAAGTCCACGACATACTCTAGTAGCGGTATGCGGGTTGCATATGAGGGGGTTGCCGTTAGAGAAACAAATGCAGCAATGCAGGGCAAAGTTCGTGCGTGAGGATAAGACTGCCGCAAAGTATGAGTTGTATAGGCTGCCTACGCTACCCCCTAAACCCGGTTTAGTGAAACAAGAGGTTGGAGGAAGCTCAATCCATCTGGAAATATGGGAGATGCCCCTTGAGACGTTCGGAGCTTTCGCGGCGACCATTCCGGCACCTCTCGGCATCGGCAAAGTCGAGCTCCAGGATGGAACGGAAGTGCCTGGGTTTCTATGCGAAGCTTACGTGACGGAAGTGGCGGAGGATATTACTTCGTTTGGAGGCTGGCGAGCGGTAATATGACCCAATCATGAGGTCGTCCTTTAGGATGGCCTCTCTTTTTATGTCTAATGTAAGCTTAATCTCAGTAATTTGTGTTACATACATGTTATATTTATGAACGTAAAACAAAAATTCGTCCAAGGTTTTGTTCGTATCGTATAAAGAAAATGACATGAAAGTGAGATATAATCAATAAATAGAAAAGAAAACACGGTTTAATGTTATGTTATATAACTTCGAAAGGGGTGGAGCATGATGGCATTGGACAACGATCAAGTTCCCTATCTCTTAAGAGCGGAAGGACTCACGAAAAGATTTGGATCACTGGTAGCCAACAGAAGCATTCATCTGGAAGTCAATCCAGGTAAAATACATGCGATTCTAGGAGAAAACGGGGCCGGGAAAAGTACGCTCATGAAAATGCTGTACGGCGTATACGAGCCGGATGAAGGCGAGATCTACATGGACGGCGAGCAGGTTGCCCTGCATCCGCCGACGAAAGCCCGGGCAAGAGGAATCGGAATGGTGTTCCAGGATTTTCGCGTTGTTCCTGCGCTGACCGTGCTCGACAACATCGCATTGGCGGTTGAGACCGGTTGGAAGTTCAATCGCAAGAAGCTTCGGCAACAAATCGTGGAAACGTCGGGCAAATACGGATTGGCGGTAGATCCCGACGCCTATGTGTGGCAGTTGGATCTTGGGCAGCGCCAAAGGCTGGAAATTGTAAAGGTACTGCTGGCACCGGGAACGCGAATCGTTATTTTCGATGAACCGACCAGCGTGCTCGTCCCGCAAGAAGTAGAATCGTTCCTGCAAATGCTCGATCTGCTTCGCCAAGACGGATATGGCATTCTGCTCATTACGCACAAGATTAACGAGGTGCTTGCTTGCGCCGACCAAGTAAGCGTTCTGCGAAGCGGGCAGATCACGTACACGGCCAGCCGCGAAGATGGCCTAACGGGCGATACGTTAATCGCCGCGATGATGGGGAATAAGACGCTGAAGCCTGTCGTGAAGCCGAATTCTTCACGGGGCAAGGAGGAGATCGCTCTTCGGATTACGAGAGGGACGATCAACGGCGATCACGGCGAGCCGGTGCTGAGCGAGTTGGAGTTGGCGTTGCCTAAGGGCCGGATCGTAGGCGTGGCGGGTATATCGGGAAGCGGGCAACGGGAGCTTGCGGAGGTATTGTTCGGATTAAGGAAGCTCGCGACCGGAACGATATCCATTGATGGCAAGGAGATGAGGGCCGACGCCAAATCTTTCATGGAAGCGGGCGTCAGCTTCGTCTCGGAAGACCCGATTAAAGAATCGGTCATCCCCGGTTTTACCATTTTGGAGCACATGATATTGGACGGCATTCCGCTTAAGTACAAAGGATTAGATATCGATTGGAAGCACATTCGCGGTCAGCTGGATAGCAGCGAAGAAGCGAAAGCCCTTGCCCTTGCGGAATGGAGCCGAAGAGCGGATACGTTGTCCGGGGGGAACGTACAGAGAATGGTCCTATCCAGGGCGCTTATCCGTAAGCCGGAGGTACTGATCATCAGTTATCCGAGCAGAGGGCTAGATATCGGGACGACGCGTACCATTCAACAGCACTTGATCGAGCTGGCCGAGCAAGGAACGGCGATCTTGCTTTTCTCGGAGGATCTCGATGAACTGTTCAAGCTATCCGACCAGCTGGTCGTTCTATCCGGGAAGAGGCTCATGGGGCCATACCTCCCGTCGGAAACCGACGTTACTCAAATCGGTTATCGCATGTTGAAAGGAGAATCTGCGTGAAACAACAAGCGAGCACGAACGCGATCGCGTTGTCCGCCGGAAACTATTCCTTTCTGGGCCGCATCAAACCCTGGGCCATTCAAGCTCTCATCATGATTATGCCGTTCGTCGCGTATGGATTGTTCTTGCTGTGTTATGACGTTAATCCGATCGAGTTGTACGTATCGATGGTCAAGTCTACTTTCGGCGATCTGTATGGTCTCGGAGAAGTGCTGCTGAAGGCGACTCCGTTCATCTTAACCGGTCTAGCGGCGGCACTTCCGGCCAAAGCGGGTTTGGTCAACGTCGGAGGCGAAGGCCAGTTAGCAATAGGCGCATTGTTCGCCACGTGGTTCGCCGTATTTTACCTGAACGAGTTTCCCGCATGGCTAGGCATTCCCCTCATGATGATCGCGGGTGCACTAGGGGGTGCAGTTTGGGCAGGGTTAGTCGCCGTCTTGAAAGTCAAAGGCCGACTGAACGAGACGATTACTAGCGTGCTGCTTAATTATGTCGCAACGTTTACGGTCGGATTTTTCGTGCATGGGCTGTTGAAGGACCCGGAATCGTTTAACTGGCCATTCTCGCCGGAAATCTCCTCGTCGCTGCGGCTGCCGATCGTGAACGGTACCCGGTTGCATATCGGATTCGTCGTTGCTCTGGTACTCGCGGTAGTCGTCTGGTTCGTTTTAACGAAAACGCGTCTAGGTTTCCGGATTCGCATGCTCGGAAGCAACAGGTTAGCCGCGGAGCGCGCGGGATTGAATATCAACAAAATGTACTTTTGGGTACTCATTGCCGCGGGAATGCTGGCAGGCATTGCCGGAATGATCGAAATCGCCGGAATTGAAGGACGGCTTCGGGCATCGACGGGCGATAATTTCGGTTACCTCGGGTTTCTGGCCGCGATGATGGCATGGAATCGTCCTTTGCGGTTGATCTTTACGGCCTTCTTGCTGGGAATGATCAGCGTAGCGGGTAACACTCTCGAGATCAGCTCGGGATTGCCGTCTTCGTCCGTTAACATTCTGATGGCGTTAGTCCTGTTCTTCATTCTAGGCAGCGGAAGGTGGGCTAAACGATGATAGCGGATATTCTCACCGGAGCGATCCGTTCCGGAACGTCTGTTATGCTCGCAAGCCAAGGCGAGCTTGTGTCGGAGCGGGCGGGGGTTATCAATCTTGGGACGGAGGGCTCGATGCTGGGCGGAGCTCTAGGCGGCTTCGCGGTCACGGTATGGACCGGAAACCCTTGGCTTGGAGCATTGGCCGGGGGCCTGTGCGGCTTGCTGATCGCATCGATCCACGCCTTTCTCGTACTTAGCCGCGGGGCCAATCAATTGGCAACCGGCTTAACGATTATGTTCTTCGGAATGGGCGTGACGGCTTTCTTCGGCCGGGATTTCGTCAGCCAGCAGATCGTCGGGTTTAATCCCGTCGCGATTCCCGTACTATCCGATATTCCTTTTCTAGGTCCGATCTTGTTTAATCATGATCCGTTAACCTACTTGTCGATCTTGCTAGTCCCTCTTCTATGGTATGTCATCTTTCGAACGCGGATCGGTATCATGCTGCGGACGGCGGGGGAGCGGGAGGAGGTGCTGTTCGCAAGCGGGATCAACCCGAAGCTTGTCCGGTACTTGGCGGTGTTGGCCGGGGGGTTCCTGGCGGGAATCGGCGGCGCGCAGCTGTCGGTCGCTTATACGCACAGCTGGGTAGAGAATATGACAGCCGGCCGCGGCGTCGTCGCCGTAGCTCTCGTCATCTTCGCTTCGTGGAAACCGGCAAGGGCGATGCTGGGAGCTTACTTATTCGGAGCGGCTCAAGCTCTTCAACTAACCGTCCAGCAGCAAGGACTCGCGATTTCTCCGTTTTTCCTGTTCATGGTGCCGTATCTGCTAACGTTGCTGGCTTTGCTCATCGTCGAGCGGAGGAAGAAGAGCCAGACGCCGGAGGCTCTGGGCAGGGTGTTCGCGGGGGAAGCAAGCGGATGACTGCCCGGCAAGCGACGAAATGAAGATTGATCATCAGAGGATTAACACGACGGTTTGAATGCAACAAACCATATAGAAAAAACAATGTGGAGGGAAACCATCATGAACAAAAGAGTGAAAAGAAAAGCAAACAGCCTCATTCTCGGCATCTTGGCCCTTATTATGCTCATTACCGGTTGCAGTCAGCCAGGCAACAACTCGAGCAGTCCGGCTAGCGGCTCGGCGAACGGCTCGACTCCGGCCAGCGCGGAGCAAGACAGCGCTATGGGGACGGGGGGAAGCGCGGTCGGCTTCATCTTCGTCGGAACGAAAGACGACTACGGGTATAACCAAGCGGCTTATCTCGGAAGCGTAGCGGTAGAGAAGGCTTACCCGGATTTGAAGGTGCTTCGCGCGGAGAACGTGCCGGAGACGGCGGAAGCGGAACGCGTCATGGAGCAAATGATCAAAGATGGCGCCAAAATCATTTTCCCGACTTCGTACGGTCATTTGGAGCCCGCGCTTAACGTAGCGAAACGTCATCCGGAAGTCGTGTTTTTCCATCAAGGAGGACTGAAAACGGCCAATAACGTAGGCACGTACTTCGGCACGATCTGGGAGCCGGTCTACCTAGCGGGCATTGCCGCAGGCAAAATGTCCAAAACCGGCAAGCTCGGTTACATCGTATCCGTTCCGATTCCGCAAGTACTACTTAACGTTAACGCCTTTACGCTCGGCGCAAGATCGGTCAATCCGGAAGCAACGACATCCGTCGTCTTCACGGGAAGCTGGTGCGACCCCGGACAACAAGCGAATGCGACGAATTCTCTTATCGATAGCGGCGTAGACGTGCTTAGCTTGCACCAAGACTGCATGAAGACGGTTATCGAAACGGCGGAACGCCGCGACGTGATGACGGTAGGTTACCATGCCGATGCTTCTTCTCTGGCGCCTAAAGGCTGGATTACCGGTTCCGTATGGAACTGGCCGGATCTGTTCGTCGATATGGTCAAGACGGCGCAAGAAGGCAAGTTCAAAGGAAGCAAATACGACGGCAAATATCGCGGAACCCTCGCCGACAACGTCGTGCAAATGAGCTCGTTCGGAGCGAACGTTCCCGCGGACGTCGTTCAATTCGTGGAAGGCAAGAAAGCGGATCTGCTTAACGGATCGTTGCTTCCGTTCGCCGGTCCGGTGAAAGACCAATCGGGAGCGGTGCGAATTAAGGAAGGCGAGACGCCTACCGTTGAACAGTTGGAAGGCTCGGATTATTTGGTCGAGGGCGTTATCGGCAGCATTCCTAAATGATAAGTGACCAAACATCCAAGAATAGGAGACTGAGGCTATGAGCGGACTGGGAGGACTGAATAAGAGCCCGGACGGCGTCGTGATCGGTTTGGCGCAAATGAAGCTTCCCGTCGTGGAGACGCCGGAGCATCTTGCGGAGCAGGCCAAGCGTATTGTCGAGATGACGGCGAAAGCCAAGCGCGGATTAAGCAACATGGATCTCGTCGTATTCCCGGAATACTCGCTCCACGGACTGTCGATGAATACGGATCCGGCACTGATGTGCCGGGTCGACGGTCCAGAGGTGGAGGCGTTCCGACAAGCCTGCCGGGAAACCCGCATATGGGGCTGTTTCTCCATCATGGAGGCAAATCCGAATGGCAATCCATACAATACGGGGCTCATTATCGACGACGAAGGCGAAATTCGATTGAATTACCGTAAGCTTCATCCTTGGGTACCGGTAGAACCTTGGGAGCCGGGGGATCTTGGCATTCCCGTCTGCGACGGGCCGAACGGCAGCAAGCTTGCCTTGATCATCTGTCATGACGGGATGTTCCCGGAGATGGCAAGGGAATGCGCCTATATCGGCGCGGACATCATGATCCGCACGGCCGGATACACGGCTCCGATTCGCCATTCCTGGCAAATTACGAACCAAGCGAACGCATTCTGCAATCTCATGTATACTGCATCGGTATGCATGAGCGGAAGCGACGGAACCTTCGATTCGATGGGCGAAGCGATGATCGTCGGATTCGACGGCGTACCTCTCGTCACCGGCGGTGGTCGTCCTGACGAGATCGTCGCGGGCGAGGTTCGTCCGTCGCTCGTGCGGGAAGCGCGTCGTCTATGGGGCGTGGAAAACAACATCTATCAGCTTGCGCATAGAGGTTATGTAGCGGTGGACGGCGGAGCGGGAGATTGCCCCTATACGTATATGAAGGATCTCGTGAACGAGCAATACCGCTTGCCGTGGGAGAACGAGATTGCCGTGAAGGACGGAACCTCGGAGGGATTTCCAAAACCTACGCGCAAATACGCAGGGAGGGTAACCGGATCATGAAAGACGTGCAGACAAAGGTGATTACGGCCGATGCGATGGAGTGGTCGCTTATGCCCGATCACGTCGCCCTCTATCACCGAGAGATTGTTTCGGCAGCCGATGCCGACGCGATGGGGGTAAGAACAAGCTCGGTCCTATGGGAGAAGATCGGCGTCGGCGGCGCCGTTCTTCCCCACTACCATAACGTCGCGGAGATCATTCATATTACGGTCGGCAAAGTGCGATTGCTCTGCAACGGGGAATGGAAATCGTTCAACGCAGGAGATACGTTCCACGTTCCAGCGGGAGTCGTCCATTCCGTCGCGAACGACGATACGGCGCCGACCGAGCAAATCAGCATTTTCCTCCCGGTGGAAGAGCAAGTGCCCCCGAACCGTTTCTTCGAAACGACGAAGGTTCCGATTCCTACGGAGCGGCCGCTGCAAGGCCAATAAGAGGAAGAGGGGGAATGTTTGCGGATGAAAACAGTTCGGCAGGCTCTACCGTACGCGTTCGAATTTAACGCGGCCCGTACGGCGATAGTCGTGATCGATATGCAGAATGACTTCTGTTCCGCGGGCGGATTCGGAGAGCTGCTCGGTAACGACGTAACGCCGACGCGCGCGATCATTCCGGTTATCCGGGGGTTGCTTGAAACGGCTCGGGAAGCCGGCATGCTCATCATCCATACCCGGGAAGGTCATCTCCCCGATCTGTCCGACTGTCCTCCGGCCAAGTTGGAACGAAGCAGGAAGCAAGGAGCCGGCATCGGCGATGTCGGGCCGATGGGAAGAATCCTTATTCGAGGAGAGCTGGGGCATGCGATCGTGCCCGAGCTTACTCCGTTCGACGGAGAGCCTATTATCGATAAGCCGGGCAAAGGCGCTTTCTACAAGACGGATCTGGAGCAGTTGTTGGAAAGCAGCGGGATAGAGTCGTTAGTCCTCTGCGGAGTTACGACTCACGTATGCGTGCATACGACTTTGCGCGAGGCGAATGACCGCGGCTACCGTTGCCTGGTGCTGGAGGATGCGACGGCGGCATTCGATCCGGCCGATCAACAAGCGGCTCTTCATATGGTACGGCAGCAGGGCGGGATTTTCGGATGGACGTCTTTTACGGAGCCGCTTCTTGAAGCAATCCGACGGTAAAAAGCAAGATGCGTATTGCGCCATAGAGAGAGGAAGTGCAGCAATGGACGACCCGGTCAGAGAAGGCTTTACGGTAAAATCCTTGTTCGATGTCCCGCATTTCAAGGATGCCGTTCTGCTTGGAGGCGGTTCGGGCTTGGAGAGGCCGATCAGCCGAATCAACGTAATGGAGGTACCCGACGTCGTCGACTGGGTACGGCCCGGAGAGCTGCTCATGACGACGGGTTATCCGTTCAAGCACGACCCGGAATTGCTCGTGCCGCTTATCGAACAATTGGCGCAAAAAGGGGTCGCGGCGCTAGGCGTCAAGACGAAGCGCTTTTTCGATGCCGTGCCGAACGTAGCCATCGAAGCCGCCGACAAGCATGGCATTCCTCTTATCGAGCTTCCTCCGGGCACGACGTTCTCCGACGTCGTGCGCGAAGTCATGGAACGGGTTCTCGTCTCGGAGTCCAAGGATCTGACGATCCTGCAAGGACGCGTTCAACGCCTGTCTCACGTGCTGCTGCACGGAGACGGGCTTCCCGCGTATTTGAGCCATTTGCAGGCTATGATTCGCAATCCGGTCATTCTTCTTGATCCGCATAATCGGACGACGGCATCTCCCGAAGCGGAACCGTTATGCCGGCTTGTCGAGGAGTCGGAGTGGGGCAAATTCCGCACGGATCAGACGCTGGAGACGAGCGTCATGCAGATCGGCGACCGAAGCGTACGTATTCATGTGGCGGCCGTTCCCGACGGGCAGGCGCGTTCCTATTTGTTGTTGATACTCGAATACGCATCGGAATACGGAACCGTAGATATGCTTACGGTCAACTGGGCGGGACGGTTGCTCGGATTCGAGATCAGCAACATGCAGGCGAGGAAAAATATCGAAACGAAGTATTTCGATCAGTTCTTGCAGGATTGGCTGGCCGGACGAATGGTGTCCGTCGTCGATTTGCGGATGAGAGCGGAAGCCTGCGGATGGCCGCTTGCGGATTATGCGACTTACGTGGCAGGAGTCGTGTCTTTCCGGGAGAAGAAGCCGGAAGTCAGAGCGTTACAAGAGCTGGCGAAGCGGCTTAACTGGGAGAGCGATTCCCGCAAGAACGAAGCGAAATGGACCGTTCTCGAAGGAGAATTGGTCGGTTTGTTTACGTTGCGGGGGGAGCAGTCCGGAGCGGGGGCGAATGCGCGCCAGCAATTGATCGGGGGAATCGTGTCCTACATGAAGCAGATGCTTCAGGAGAAGCCGGTATCCCTATGTATGGGCAGGGAGGCTAACGGGCACGGCGAGGTTGCGGGGAGTTACCGCGAAGCGAAGCGGGCGGCGGAAATCAGGCGGGTCTGCCAGCTGAAGGAGGAGACGCTGAGCTATAACGAGCTGGGCGTATACTTGCTGTTGTATCGGCTGCAGGGGACCGAGGAGATGGAAGAGTACAAGCGGCTTTATCTACATCCTCTGCTCGAACTCGACGGCAAGCAGCAGGGATCGCTGTTAAATACGCTGCGGACGTACTTCGATTGCAATTGCAACGCCAAGGAAACCGCGGAGCGGATGTTCCTTCACTACAATACGATCAACTACAGGCTCGATCGGATCAAGAACGAGCTCGGTCTGAGGCTGGACGACCCGGAAACGAAGCTGCTGCTTCAGCTGGCGATCCGGTCGAACGACATCGAATAGGAAGGATGGGAGTACTCCGGGAACCAGATTTGTTCGACGACGGGGTTTTAAATGGTACAAGTTGCAAATAAGGTGATGCCAAGGCGTAATGTGAAGATAAATGGAGCGTTCGTGGTGAGATAAGACGATGGTATAACGTTATTTTTTTCTGTAATGGCGGTATTTGAGTAGTTGCATTGGGAATAAGGTGATGCCAAGGCGCTAAGTGGAGAAATAGAAGCGGGCATAGTGAGATAAGGTGATGGCAGAGCGTTATTTATTCAGGTTTTGCAAACAGTGCAGAGGGTTTAAACTAACGAAGAACCCTTCGCAGGGTTCTTCGGGCGACGTTTGGTGAGTTGCATTGGAAATTCGTAACCATGACGTTGCTGATTTAACTCAGCGCTTCGGTTGTCCGGAATCTGAACTCAGTGTGTTACAGACGGTCGTCTTTAGCACAACGCCTCACTTCCGTAGCCTACTCCGATTGGAACGTATCCTCTTGCGTTGTTGCGCCCAAGTCGTTCAAGGGAACCACACCTCTCATTTACCGTCGCCGAAATATAGAATGTCCCGAATGATCCCGCTATATACATGGCGATTAAAAATTACCGAAACTGCTTCATTTTTTTCCATTTGCGATTGTGGTTCGATGTTTCAGGGAACTTCTCGCCTTTGCGTAAAACGACGTGCTGCGGGTTGTTAATTCCCATATGGAAAGCGTCCTCTCCTACCTCCATGTACTCCCCGTCATTCGGAGCGCGTTGTCCGGGCTCGAATTGCGTTTGCTCGCCCATTGTCATCACCCCCTCCTCTGTGGATAGTGTAGCGCGAAATTCCTTGCGATATTCGAGTCGTTGTGATAAAGTATTCAGGCATGCGATTTAAATGCATGCTCCTTGCTCTCCAGCCGAAGACAAGCTCATCGGTATACCAAGTGGAGGGCCAAAGACCTTAAGGAGGTGAACGGAAGATGCGCAACTATGAGTTGATGTACATCATCCGTCCGGACGTGGAACAAGAAACCGTTCAAGCTGTCGTGGAAAAATTCCAGGGCATCATCGGGAACGGCGGAGAGATCGTAAAACACGACATTATGGGTAAACGTCGTTTGGCTTACGAGATCAACAAACACCGCGATGGGACGTATGTGTTGGTTCATTTCACAGCTACGTCGGCAGTAGTGACGGAGTTGGAGCGCGTTCTGAAGATTACGGATGAAGTTATCCGTCATATCGTCGTCAGAGAACAAACCGCTTAATAGCCGCACAGTACCAGGCGGATAACCGCCGCAAGCCTAATGTCATGTCTAGTGGAGGGAAGCCGCGATGTTGAATCGAGTCATTCTCATAGGGCGCCTGACCAAGGATCCCGAATTGCGTTACACGCCTGCCGGCGTTGCTGTTACTCAATTTACTTTGGCGGTAGACCGTGCGTTCTCCGGTAACAAGGAAGAGCGAGAGGCGGATTTTATCCCGATCGTAACTTGGAGACAGTTAGCCGAGACGTGTGCCAATTATCTTCGTAAAGGCCGTTTGGCCGCCGTGGAAGGCCGCATTCAGGTGCGCAACTACGAGAACAACGAAGGCCGACGCGTATATGTGACGGAAGTGATAGCCGATAACGTTCGATTCCTGGAATCAGCCAACCGCGAGGGCGGCGGACAAGGAAGAGAAGAAGGTTTCGGCGGCAACCCGGGCGCAAGCGGAGGCGGGTACGGAGGCGGCAACCGCAGCTCTGGCTCTCGCAACAGCGGCAGCAGCAATGATCCCTTTGCCGATGACGGGCGACCGATAGACATATCGGACGATGATTTGCCATTTTAACTGGAAAGGACGGATAACAAATGAGCGAACAACAAACATCTGCACCAGCAGCACGTGAAGAGCGCGGACCACGCGGACCACGCGAGGGCGGAGATCGCGAGCCTCGTAAATTCCGCCGCGGCGGTCGTAACAAGCGTAAGAAAGTTTGCTACTTCACTGTAAATAAAATCACTCACGTGGATTACAAAGAGTTGGACTTGCTTCGTAAGTTCATCAGCGAGCGCGGCAAAATCTTGCCACGTCGCGTGACTGGAACGAAAGCGAAATACCAACGCATGTTGACTGTAGCGATCAAACGCGCGCGTCAAATGGCTTTGCTTCCTTACACGACCGAGTAGGATTTATAGCACGTTTATTAGAGCCCCTTCGGACTACAGTAACCATGTAGATCTAGAGGGGCTCTTTATTGCTGTAAGCATTGCCGAAGAAGGGATGTTTTTATGCCCGTTATAAAATATGCTATTGTATTCTTATATTCAAAAGTTTAAGACTAAGGGGCAAGCGCCATGAATCAGAATATTCAACAGTTTAAAGCGGATTTCTATAAAGCTTTGGCCCACCCGATGAGAATTCGAATTCTCGAAGTCTTATGCGAAGGGGATAAGACTGTGAATGAGCTGCAAAGCATACTAGGCTCCGAAGGTTCCGCCATGTCACAGCAGTTGGCGGTATTGCGAAATAAAAATGTCGTATTCGGCAAAAAGGACGGAACTTCCGTGATTTATTCGTTACGGGATCCGCTTATTAAAGATTTATTGTCCGTAACGAAGCAGATATTCGATAACCATCTTGTCAATGCGATCTCTCTTCTGGAAGTGATTCGAAATGAACGTTGAACTAAGAACACAAGAACAAGGGGATTTTTGAGCGAGCTCAAGATGATCCTTGTTTTTTCATATAATCTAACATTCTTCTAATAAATATGCGGCATTTTCGCGATTGACTTTGATGAATCAGGGGATTAGCATTAATACTATATTCAAATAATCAAATATTTAAATAAAAGAAGGTTTGATTCGATGAATGGAAAGGGAAGATTTCAAGGCTATAATGCTTCTGCGGTTCGCAAGGATCTCATATCGGGCTTAATTGTCGGGATTATCGCCATCCCCCTCGGGATGGCGTTTGCTATTGCGTCCGGAGTTAAGCCTGAATACGGGATATATACGACGATAATTGCCGGCATTTTGATTTCTCTCTTTGGGGGTTCTAAGTTTCAAATCGGCGGACCGACAGGCGCTTTTATTCCGATCCTGTTCGCAATCGTTATGCAATATGGCTACGAAAATCTGTTGATCGCGGGTTTCCTGGCAGGGATGATCCTCGTTCTTATGGGGATTTTTAGGCTTGGCATTCTTATTAAATATATTCCTCGACCGGTTACGATCGGATTTACCGCAGGTATTGCCGTTATTATTTTCAGCGGACAAATCGTCAACTTCTTGGGTCTAAGCGGCGTCGAGAAGCATGAAGGATTCTTGCCTAATATGAAGGAAATAGCGGAGCATATTTCGACGATTAATAGCTATAGCGTCATAACGGCAGGGATCTGTTTGGCCGTAATCGTTCTCTTGCCGAGGTTTCTGCCGAAGGTTCCAGCTTCATTAATTGGACTTGTCGTATCGAGCGTTGTCGCTGCTTTGTTCTTCCGGGACCATATTGCAACGATTGGATCGTCTTTCGGGGCTATTCCGAGCGCCTTGCCGCATTTTCGATTTCCGGACCTCTCCTGGGATAGAATTCAAATCCTTATTCAGCCGGCTTTTATAATCGCTATGTTGGGCGGCATAGAATCCCTATTATCGGCTGTTGTCGCGGATGGAATGACCGGCAGCCGGCACAACAGCAATCGGGAGTTGATCGGGCAAGGCGTTGCAAATATGGTAACTCCTTTATTCGGGGGTATTCCGGCAACCGGAGCCATTGCAAGGACGGCAACAAGTATTAAGAATGGGGCTGTATCCCCTTTTTCCGGAGTTATCCATGGCATTGTCGTATTATTGGTTCTAATCTTATTCGCGCCTTACGCTTCCCACATCCCGTTAGCCAGTATGGCTCCGATTCTGATGCTTGTGGCATGGAACATGAGTGAACGAAAACAATTCATGCAAGTTCTGAAGACAAAAACAAGCGATTCGCTTGTACTGCTGACTACCTTCTTGCTCACTGTCCTCACGAATTTAACCACTGCGGTGGAAATCGGACTTATTTTGGCCGTGATTTTGTTCGTGAAGAGAATGGGCGAGTTGCTGACGGTAGCTAAAGTGTTGCCCGATCCGAACGATAAGCACGAAAAAGTACAAGCGCATATGGTGTATGAAGGGCATGATTGTCCGCAGATTAGCATCTACACGATCCAAGGTCCTCTGTTCTTCGGTGCCGCGAATATGTTCGAAAAGTCCATGATGGATACGATTCATCATAAACCCGGAATATGGCTGTTGCGTATGGGGAAAGTGCCTTTCATGGATACGACGGGAGAATCTACTCTAACCGGCATTGTGAAACACCTTCGGAAACTCGGCGGAATTGTGCTCCTGTCCGGACTCCAACCTCAGCCATTGGAAGTGTTGAAGCGGACGGGTTTGTATGATCTCATAGGAGCAAATTACCAATTCGAGCATACCGGTGACGCGATCAATGAAGCATTAACCCGGTTGGATTACGACAAGTGCTTAGGCTGCCGTCATTATGCGTTCCGCGAATGCACAGTACTATCTAGGCAGCAACATCGCGCCGAGTGAGTTACCGAATGGGATTTTTTACTTGAAATAAATAGAGTTAAACGCTATTGACGATGCTTAGATGATCCCACACACTATTAAAGTGGTATTAGGAAAACAGAGAAGGGGATCATCATGCTAGGAATCGGCATTTTGCTTGGCTTCCACCTCCTCGGTATGATTTTGCAGCAAGCATTGTCCCTTCCGTTGCCCTCCAACGTGTTGGGGCTTTTGCTCTTTGTCATCTCCTTGTTCGCCGGTTGGATTCGGCTGGAGTGGGTAGAGAACTCGGCGAATTTCTTGCTGCGTCATATGATGTTGTTCTTCATCCCGATTATCGTCGCTAGCCAACTGTTCTTTCCCTTAATAAAGGAACAATGGCTGACGATCGGGCTTAGCTGGCTTGGGAGTACGATGGTGGCGCTATTCGTGACCGGTTGGGCGACCAAGGCGTGGACAACGGGAAAGAAGGAAGCCCATGAGTGATTGGAAACAGACTTTGTTCGGGGAGCCGTTATTCGCAATAGCGGTAACGGTGTTGATTTATTTAGGCGCTCAGGCGTTGCATGCCAGATGGCGATGGCTTCATCCGCTGCTGGCGGCGAGCGTTGGCGTAATGGTTGTGTTAGCCTTGCTGGATGTTCCTTACGAATCCTACGCAGTCGGCGGAAGCTGGATCGAGTTCTGGCTCGGCCCGGCTACGGTAGCTTTAGGCGTCCCGTTATACAAACACGCGGCTTATATTCGTAAGCAATTGCCCGCGATTCTAGGCGGGATCGCGGTCGGGACGATGAGCGCAATGGCCAGCGCCGCTGCGCTCGTCTGGCTATTGGGAGGGACGAAGGAGCTGATGCTCACGATGATGCCGAAGTCGGCGACCGCCCCGATCTCGATCGAAGTCGTGCGCCAGCTCGGCGGACAGCCGGAGCTGGGAGCCGTATTGACGGTACTGACCGGCTTGCTGGGCAGCATGATCGGGCCGAGGCTGCTGCGAATGGCCGGATTGGGCGAACCGTTGTCTCTTGGCGCGGCGATTGGAACTTCCTCGCATGGAATCGGTACTGCCCGAGTGCTGCGCGAATCGGAATTGGTCGGCGGCGTTAGCGGCTTCTCTATGGGAGTAGCGGGAATATTAACGTCCATATATGCCGTGCCCTTATACTTGTGGGGGCATTAGAATAGCCGGTGGCAGCACAAAGACCGTCAGAGCGTCTGACGGTCTTTGTGCTTGTTGAGGCCTATGCCGCAACGTCGCGCCGCGTGAACAGCAACCACGAAACGAACTGAAACACAACATAGTAAGCGACGAGCATCGTGATCGAGAAGGAGAGCGTCATCTCCGGCCGAATAGGACTTGATCCTGCTATATACTGCGTCAGGTCGATGTTTGCGAAGAGCAGGTACTTAACCCAACTGTAACTGCTTAGGAGCATCGTGATCGAAGTGCCGACAAGCATGAACAAAAGCGAGAAAGCGATCGCCATCGTCGAACTGCGGAACGCGGCGGAGATCATGAAGGACAACGTTACGTACATGAGCAGCGAGACGATCGCATAGCCGTATTTCTGAAGAGAATTCGCGATCATGGAGCTTTCGTGCACGAGGCCGTCCGGTCCGACCGACAAGAAAGGTTGCGTTAACCCGTCGATGCCTTGCAGCCCGGCGCCGGCGGCGAATGCGGCTGCAAAGGCTACCAACAGAAGCAGCAGTGCGAAGCCCATCGTGGCGATGTATTTGCTGAGCATGATCTTAGTACGCGAGGCAGGTCCGACCAGCAGCAGTTTGATCGTCCCCCACGAGAACTCCGCCGCGATCATATCCGCCGCGACGATGACCGTCAAAATCGTGATCAGCATGATAAGATTTGCCGAGTTATTGACGTAATCCCATAGCGATAGTTCGTTGGGGTTAATATCTTCGGCTAAATAATACTCGTTAATCTTGATTTCCTCGGAAATAAACTCCTTGTAATCGGAATCCATCTCCGTATTTTCCTGAAGCTGCTTCTGCCATTGCTCATTTTGGTGAGTTATGTTTTGCTGCCAATTAGAATGGTCGCTGCGACTCTCGTCCCATTTCATAATGCCGCTCATTAACGCGATCGACAGCAAGAGAAAGCAGATCATGACCCAAGTACGGGGACGGCGGTAGATTTTCATGTTTTCGTTCCGAATCAGATTTCTTAAGCTAGACAACCATCTCACCTCCGGTGATTTCCAAGAATCGATCTTCCAATGATTTCTGGGAAGCGGAGATGCCGTAAACATCTAGATCCGCTTGGACGAGCCTTCTCGTGATTTCGGGAATGCGCGATTTGTCCGTCATCGCTTCGAGCTGGCTGCCGTTCATCGTGATGCTCATATCCGAGAAAGACTCGGATAATAGGCGATAGGCGAGCTCGGGGTTGTTTACTTCGATAAGAAGCTTTAACTGCGACGAGTCTTCCTTGGCTTCTTGAATGGAGCGGACGTCGATGAGCTTGCCGCCTTGGATAATCGCTACGCGGTCGCACATCAATTCCATCTCGGACAACAAGTGGGACGAGACGATGACGGCGATTCCCTCTTCCTGCGTCAGCTTGCGCAAGTAGTCTCGCAATTCGCGAATGCCCGCCGGATCGAGTCCGTTGGTCGGTTCGTCCAGAATGAGGACGGAAGGGCGGTGCAGAATCGCTTGCGCGACCCCGAGTCGTTGCCTCATCCCCAGAGAGTAACGTTTGACCTTCTCATGAATCCGATTCTGAAGGCCCACGAGCTTGACGACTTCCTCGATGCGTTCCTTCGTAACCCCGCTATGACGGCGGGCGTAATGGACCAAGTTCTGATATCCCGTAAGAAACTTATACATTTCCGGATTTTCGACGATCGCTCCGATGTGGGTCATCGCTAGTTCGAAATGTTTGCGAACGGAAACGCCTTTTATGAGAACCTCGCCTTTGTTCATCGAGATTAACCCGACGATCATGCGGATCGTTGTCGTTTTGCCGGCGCCGTTCGGTCCTAAGAATCCGAATACTTCTCCCGCCGGAACGTCAAAAGATAAATTGTCTACGATAGTTCGTCTGCCGATCGTCTTCGTCACGTTACGAAGCTGCAAGACGGCTTCCTGCATGTTCATTCAACCTCCTAGAGTATGTTGCTTGCTAAAGTATACCGATCGCGAGGTGTATTTCATCATGGTCTAGAGGAGAGTTTGGAACCTATACTTTAGTCGGGTTTTGCTTGGTTTAACTTGGATCGTTAGGAAGCTTTTCAATTTGTTTAATGAAAGATTAATGAAAGTTTAAGGTTAATATGTAACAATCATATATTGTGAATCGTATATTAGGCGTCGAGTCAAAGATGAGAAATAGAGAGATAGATAAACGGAGATAGGAGAAGGAGAGAGGAATCATGCGTAATTATCGTCGTTTTAAGGTTGCCATTTTATCGTTTTTCGTCGTATTGGTCGTATTGGGAGGCGCGGCTTATGCCAACCGGGGAGCCATATCGGCTTGGGGATACGATATCTTTTTGTCAGACAAAGTAGAGGCAAGCTTCCAAGATTCGTATCAGCCGTTAACGGATCGTCCGGTAACCGAAGAGCCGCCCCAAGTGGAAGAGCCGTTCAGCATGCTGCTCATGGGAGTAGACGCGAGGGCGAAGGAACGAGGCCGTTCGGATACGCTGATCTATACCGTCGTAAGGCCGAAGGACGGCAACGTGCTGATGGTTTCTATTCCGCGCGATACGTATGCGGATATCGTAGGCAAGGACAGAATGGATAAAATCACGCACGCTTACGCTTTCGGCGGTGCCGAAATGGCCGTTAACAGCGTGGAGAAGCTTCTGGACGCGGAGATCGACCACTACGCGACGATTAACTTCCAAGGCTTCATTAAAGTCGTGGACACGCTCGGAGGCATCCATCTGCCGATCGGCAAAGATATCGTGAACAAAGACGCCGACCATGAGAAGTTTACGGTAAAAGCGAACAAAGACAGCTATACGGGCGTCGAAGCGCTGAATTACGTGCGTTATCGCGAGGACGCCGGCGGAGATATGTCCCGTACGGAACGCAACCGCGTATTTCTGGAGGAACTGATGAGCAGAGCTTCTTCCTTGCAGCAGTGGAACAAAATCCCCGAGGTTCTCGACATCGTCGGCGATAATTTCTCCACGGATTTGCCGCCGGTATCGATGAACGAGCTGGCCAAGCAGTTCCTGCAAACCGGCCATGAAATTCAAAGCTACACGTTGAAAGGCACGGGCAAACGGATGGGTTCGCAGAACCTGTGGTATTTCGTATCGGACGAGGAAGACCTGAATCAAGTTCGGGCTACGATCGCAACGTGGTTAAACCCGGAAACTCCAGAAGGGCAATTAACGGTTCCAAGCGATCCCGATCAGACGAAGGAAACAACGCAATCCGGCAACCACGCCGCGTAAATTGACAAGATGTGCCATCAAAAATGGTGAATCGTTAGCTCGGCATGATATAATAGGTTCACTGCCGTTTTAATTCGACGGAGGAGGAACTCAGGAATGAACATTGCTTTTTTCCTCTTGCCTAAGCAAGAGGTCGTATGCGTAAGCGAAGACGCTACTTTGCGCCAGACGCTGGAACGGATGGAGCGCCATCGTTATACGGCCGTACCCGTTATCAGCGAGACGGGCGAGTACAAGTCGACGGTTACGGAAGGCGATTTGCTATGGTATTTGAAAGCAAACCCGGATCTTAGCTTCGATCAGCTGCACCGCGCGTCTCTATGCGACGTGCCGCTGAGAATGAACATTCTCGCCGTTAGAATCGACGCCAACATGGAGGATCTGATCTCGCTGGCGAAGACGCAGAACTTCGTACCCGTCGTAGATGACATGAACCGGTTTATTGGGATCGTGCGGCGGAGCGATATTATCGATTATTGCGAGAAATTGCTTCTCCCTTCCAAGTCGGGCGAGCCAACGTTGAAGAGGGAAGCGTAGGAAAATAATGTACAAATAACGGAGGAACGATGACCTACAGCCGGCATAATTCGCGCAATCGCAAGATTTTCCCCTTAGTAATCGTTATTGCAATAGTACTAATAGCGGGAGGGATTTGGGCCGCAACGACGTTGTTCGGAGAAGGAAGCTCCGATCGGGAGTCCTCCTCCAGCCCAAGCGCCGAGAGCACGGCAACCGTAGAGGGTTCGCAGTCGCCGGGCAATGACCCGCAGTCCCCGAATCCGGCAACGCCGGCGGAAGAGAACGGGATCGATCGGCCTACCGCTTCCGAACTCGGGAAGACGTATGACGTGGTCATCTCTAACGGGCGGGTTATTAATCCGGAGACGAAGTTGGACCAAGAGGGGCTCAACGTTGCCGTCCAAGGCGGCCAAATCGTTCTGGTCACGGACCAGCAACTGAAGGGCAAACGCGTAATCGACGCCACGGGATTGGTCGTAGCGCCGGGGTTCATCGATAACCTGAGCTACGATCCCAATCCGATCGGCGTCTGGAACAAGATTGCCGACGGCGTGACGTCGAACATTGCCATGCATGGCGGCACGGCCAGCCCCGAGAAGTGGTATCCGTATTACGAACGCAACATGCCGCCCGTACACTTCGGGGCATCGTTCTTCTACACCCAGGCTCGCAACCAGTTCAAGCTGAGCAGATACGATACGGCCAAGCCCGCGCAGACGCAGACGTTGGTCGATCAAGCGGAGAAGGCGCTCAATAACGGCGCGCTCGGCATATCGTTCAGCTTGGAATACGTTCCGGGCGTTAACGACAAGGAAATCTTGCCGCTTATGAAGCTGGCTAACGAGTATAACGTTCCGGTTTATTTTCACGCCAGGTATTCCGACATGGAAGAGCCGGGAACGAACATCGACGCCATTAACGAGCTGCTCGGATACGCCAGGGCCTCGGGCGCGGCGGTGCATATCGACCACATTAACAGCACCGGCGGTACGTTCTCCATGACGCAGTCGCTTAAGATGGTATCGGATGCGATCGCGGAAGGACTGGACATTACGTCCTGCATCTATCCATACGATTACTGGGGAACCTATTTGAACTCGGCGCGGTTCGACGAAGGCTGGCAAGAACGGTTCCGCATTACATACAAGGACTTGCAGATCGCGGGAACGACGGAACGGCTGACGGCGGAGTCGTTCAGAAAATACCAGCAGCAAGGCAAGCTCGCGGTCGCTTACGCGATACCGAAACAAGACGTCATCGATTCGCTTAAAGCTCCTTATGTCATGATCGGCAGCGACGCGATTCTGGAACCGGGCTTCAACAACCATCCGAGGGCTTCCGGAACTTTCGCCCGGACGGTCGGGCTTTACGTCCGCGAGCAGCAGGTCATCTCGCTCTCCGACGCGATCGCGAAGATGTCGCTCATGCCCGCTCAGCGGCTGGAGAAGCAAGCCCCCGCTTTGCAGAAGAAGGGGCGAATCGCAAAAGGCATGGACGCGGATATCGTCGTCTTCGATTATGACAAGATCAGCGACAAGTCAACGGTCGAGAAACCGGAAATCGTATCGGCGGGAATCGAGTACGTGCTGGTGAACGGGCAAGTCGCGTTGGACGAGGAGGGCATCCATAAGGATATCCGAGTCGGCCAGCCGATTAAGAGCGAATTCCTTCGCGTGAAAGCCGGAGGTTCCTCCCTGACTTGGGAAGATAGCGAAGTGCCGTTACTGGAATACCGCAACGCGAATTATGTAGATCTTGAGGCGCTTAAAGCGCATGGTTACGCGGTGAATTGGGACAAGGTTACCCGCCAAGCGACGGCGACGAGCGGAGCGAACGGCGGCAAGGTCGACGTGCCGAAGCCTCAGCAAGGGGAATTAATGCTGGAGCGGGGGTACAAGCTGGCTTGGGAGGACGGCAGCAGCACGAAGCTGCTGTCCGTCGGAAACCGCAATTACGTGCCGTTGTCGGCGCTGAAATCACATGGCTGGAATCTGACGAAGGAAGGCAGCAACTATAAGCTGTCTGCAGCATAGTAGATTATGACAGAGACGAGAAAACCCGGGGCGCGCGCGCTTCCGGGTTTTCGTATGTTGCTGACGAACGAGCATTTTGTGATATAATGAAGTTTGCAGCTTTCTAGGGTTCTGAGCAGGCAATTGCGGACAAGCTGGCCAGATTTAATCGAAATGTCCGAACATATCCGCAAGAGGTGAATGGGTTGAACATGAGCTGGAAGTCGCTGGCCTGGAGTGCGGCGGCTGTACTGTTGCTGCTCACGCTAGCGACGCCTTTGAATTTTATCACGTTATTTTTGGTAATGACTCCGTTCGTTGTGTTGTACACTTTGTTACAGCCTAAATCGTTTATTTTACATCTGATCCCTATAGCGCTTGCAGCTTTTCTCCTATCCGGAGGAATGGGACCGATCGTAGTGACGCTCGCATTCTTCTTCCTTGTTCCGTCGGTGGCGATGGGGCATCTCTATCGAAAGGGAAAGACGGCCAGGCTAGCGGTCACGGCCGGATTCGTCATCGTGCTGGCGCAACTGCTGCTGGAGCTGGTTCTATTCTCCGTGATGTTCGATATCGATCTGCAAGCCGAACTGACTTCCATGCTAACGGAAAACTTCAAGCAGTTCGAAGCCGCGCAAATAGTCAACCAAGGCTGGGCCGTAGAAACGGCGAGGGCATATGGGGATGCGATTATTCAGATGATGCCCATGCTTCTGTTGATATCGGCGCTCTTCATTACGATCGTCACTCACGGGTTATCCCGATTGGCGTTGCGCACGGTGAACATCCAAGCGCCCGCCTTGCCGCAAGCGAAAACATGGAAAGTGCCTAGAAGCTTAGTGTTCTATTATCTCATTGCTTTCATCGCGTTGCTCGTCATGCCGGAAGAGTCGAGCGGATATTGGTCGATCGTCATCTCGAACTTATTCCCGATTCTGCAGATTGTTTTCGTGGTGCAAGCGATCGGGTTTTTCTTCTTCGTGGCAGACGCCAAGAAATGGCCGAAAGTGGTTCCTTTATTGCTATGCATACCGCTTCTGCTGTTTCCCCCGCTTCACATCATTGGTTTGATCGACGCAGCTTTACCGTTGCGTAAATACTTCGTGAAATAAGGTGCGATATTGGACGGCGCGCGAACGGCGCGTCGTACGATTCACCGGTAGACGGGAGCGAAAGCGGATATGCCTAAGTTTCTCGTGCAGCGTTGGCACGGCATGCATATCGTCTGGGCACTAGTGCTCATTTTTATTTTAACCATTGCGTTGGCTTGGTACCAATGGTTGCTCGGTTTGTTGGGTTTGGCGCTGGGCGGAGTAGTGGCCGTATACGGCATATTCGCGGAGAAAGCGTTCCGCAACGATCTGAACGATTACGTGCTAACGTTGTCCCATCGGATCAAGAGCGTCGGCAACGACGTGATCGGCCAGCTGCCGTTCGGTATTCTGATTTATAACGAGGACAAAGAAATACAATGGCACAACGCGTTCATCGGAACCGTAGTCGGCCGGGCATCGATCGTCGGGGAGACGCTGGCGGCGCATTTTCCCGTTCTTCAGCAGCTGTCTGCCAAGGATAAGGATAAGGATAAGGATAAGGAAGCCGTTCTCGAGATAACGATAGGCTCGCGCGTATTCGAATTGCTGACCCGCGCCAACGAACGGATTATCTATGTCGTGGATATCACGGATCGCTGGACGCTTAAGAAGCGGTACGATGAAGAGAAGCTGGCTCTAGGGATCGTAACCATGGACAATCTGGAAGAGGTTGCCCAAGGGATGGATGAACAGCAGCGGGCTCTGATGCTATCCAAAGTGACCGGCGAGATTAACGAGTGGGCTTTGAAATACGGCTTGTTCCTACGCCGGTTATCCTCCGACCGCTATATGGTCATTACGAACCAAATTACGCTCAAGAGCTTGGAGCAATCCCGGTTCGAGCTGCTGGACGACGTGCGCGAAATCACGATCGAACAGAAATTGCCAATGACGTTAAGCATCGGCTTCGCGTCGGGCGCAGCCAACGTGATCGAGCTGGGGCACCTGGTGCAGGGAAGCTTGGATATCGCGCTTGGACGAGGCG
Source organism: Cohnella cholangitidis (assembly GCF_014107495.1). Taxonomy (GTDB): domain Bacteria; phylum Bacillota; class Bacilli; order Paenibacillales; family Paenibacillaceae; genus Cohnella; species Cohnella cholangitidis. The sequence goes on along the minus strand of NZ_CP041969.1, from coordinate 2,945,232 downwards.
GAGACCAGGCGGTCGTCAAGTTCGGCCAGCGTCAAAGCTTCTACGGAGGCAAGAGCAACGCCGTCGAGAAGAGGACGCGGGTTCGCGCGAGGGTCATTGCCCACGCTTTGCGCGATTTGATGAAGGAAAGCGACAATATCGTTATCATGGGGCACAAGATGCCGGACATGGATGCCATCGGGGCGGCTATCGGAGTGCTGAAAGCGGCGCAGCTCTACGGCAAAGAAGCCTATATCGTACTGGAAGGCATTAATCCCGCCATTCAGCGGATGATGGAAATGTTGAAGGAAGACGAGAAGCTGGCCAAACGGTTCGTATCCCCGGAGCAAGCGCTTGGCTTGATCGGCAAACGGTCGCTCGCGGTCGTCGTCGATACGCACCGCGCCACGATGGTTGCGGAGCCGCGGTTGCTGCAAGGGACGGAACGGATCGTCATCGTCGATCACCATCGCCGAAGCGAGGAGTTCATCGACGAAGCGGTGCTCGTCTACATGGAGCCGTACGCGTCCTCTACCTGCGAATTGGTGACGGAGCTGCTGCAATACATCCATGAACGCGTGGTGCTCGATGTCAGGGAAGCGACGGCGTTGCTTGCGGGCATTACCGTCGATACGAAAAGCTTCGCATTCCGCACGGGATCGCGTACTTTCGAGGCCGCTTCGTTCCTGCGCCGCAACGGCGCCGATTCGGTACTCATCCAACGGATGCTGAAAGAGGACTTAGAGGAATACATTCGTAAGGCCGAGATCATTCGCAACGCGGAAACTTATCATCACTGCATAGCGATCGCGGTGGCCGATTCAGGCAAGCAAGTGCCGCAGCTGCTCATTGCGCAAGCGGCGGATACGCTGCTGAATATGACGGGAATCAAAGCTTCGTTCGTAGTCGGTTTAAGGCAAGACGGCCTTGTGGGAGTCAGCGCTAGATCGCTTGGACAGATCAATGTCCAGATCGTCATGGAGCGGCTCGGAGGCGGAGGACACTTCACGAACGCGGCCGCCCAGCTTCAAGGCACGGTGACGGAAGTGGCCGGCAAGTTAAAGCAAGTCTTACAAGAACTCGAGAAGGAAGAGGGGTTATTCGAATGAAAGTAATCTTCTTGCAGGATGTTAAGGGTCAGGGTAAAAAGGGAGAAATCAAAGAGGTATCGGAAGGCTATGCGCGCAATTTCTTGTTGCCTAAAGGCGTCGTACAGATCGCTACGGAAGGCGCAAAGAAAACTTTGACGCAACAGGTGGCATCCGCCCAGAAGAAGAAGGAAAACGAGAAGAACGAGTTCAAGGCGCTGGCTGAGCGCCTGTCCGAGATGACGGTGGTCATTAAAGCGAAAGCCGGCGAAGGCGGACGCTTGTTCGGCGCGATTACGAGCAAACAAATCGCGGAAGCATTGGAATTGCAGAAGATCTCGATCGACAAACGGAAGATCGAGCTCGAAGAACCGATTCGCGTTCTTGGCGTTACGAAAGTGACCGTGAAATTGTATCCGGACGTAAAGGGCACGCTAAACGTACAGGTCGTGGAGGAATGAACCGATGAACGGTAGCGGAGATCAGCAGCTCTTATACGATCGCGTACCTCCTCAGAACCTCGAGGCGGAGCAAGCTGTTCTAGGCGCTATCCTGCTTGAATCGGAGGCGCTTATTGCTTCCATGGAGCGTCTGAAAGCGGAGGATTTCTATAGCGTCTCCCATCAGCGCATCTTCGACGCGATGGTTGCCCTTAACGACGACAATCAACCGATCGATCTCATCACGTTGACCGCCCGACTGCAAGATCTCGGGCAGATGGATGAAGTCGGCGGGATCATGTATCTGACCAAGCTCGCGAATGCGGTTCCTACGGCCGCGAACGTGGAATACTATGCTCAGATCGTGGAAGAGAAGTCGATTCTCAGGCGATTAATTCGTACCGCGACGCAGATCGTCTCCAACGGGTATGCGACGGAAGACGATGTCGGCGTATTGCTTAACGATGCCGAAGCGCGGATTATGGAAATTTCCAGCCGACGATCGGCGACCGGGTTCATCAGCATCCGCGACGTGCTTATGGAGGTATTCGAGAAGGTCGAATTCCTCTACAACCACAAGGGCGGAGTATCGGGAATTCCCTCGGGCTTCATCGATCTGGATAAGATGACGAACGGATTTCAACGAAGCGATCTGATTATCGTCGCGGCGCGTCCTTCCGTAGGGAAGACGGCGTTCGCCCTCAACGTAGCCCAGAACGTGGCCGTTCGAGCTTCGGAGACGGTCGCGATCTTCAGTCTGGAGATGTCGGCTCCCCAGCTCGTCCAACGTATCGTGTGCGCGGAGTCCAACGTGGATGCCACGCGGATGCGGACGGGACATCTCGAAGGAGACGATTGGGAGAAGCTGTCGATGGCCATTGGGGCGCTCTCCGAGGCTCAGATTTATATCGACGATACGCCGGGCATTACCGTATCCGATATTCGCGCGAAATGCCGTCGTCTCAAGAAGGAGAAAGGGCTGGGGATGATCCTTATCGATTACCTTCAGCTTATCCAAGGCCGGGCAAAGCCGGCGAGAACCGGCAACAGGAAGTTTCGGAAATTTCCCGTACGCTGAAGCAGATCGCCCGCGAGCTCGAAGTTCCGGTCATCGCGTTGTCCCAGCTCTCCCGGGGCGTCGAACAACGGCAAGACAAACGCCCGATGATGTCGGATCTTCGGGAATCCGGTTCGATCGAGCAGGATGCCGATATCGTAGCGTTCCTCTACCGGGACGATTACTACGATAAAGAGTCGGAGAAGAAAAACATCATCGAGATCATTATCGCCAAACAGCGGAACGGCCCCGTCGGCACGGTCGAGCTCGTGTTCTTGAAGAACTTCAATAAATTCGTCAGTCTTGACCGTTCGCATGGAGAAGCCTATGCGGGGAGCGCATAAACCGACAAAGTTAGGCTGAATTCCGAACGATTATATAGGTGGTTGCGGTATTGTTCGTTTTTCCGTTGACTTCCCAAGTCACAGTTGCTAAACTATTCATGCTGCCTGATCGCGACCTATGCGATTTCGGGTGGCATTATCATGCCGGCGTGAGGAACACTCCGGGTGGAGGGATTGCAGTGTCAACAGTCGTTGTTGTAGGTACGCAATGGGGAGACGAAGGCAAAGGGAAAATCACCGATTTTCTCGCCGAGAAAGCCGATGTCGTCGCTCGTTATCAAGGTGGAAATAACGCCGGACATACTATCCTTATAGAGAACAAAAAGTACAAGCTGACGATGGTTCCATCGGGAATTTTCAATCAAAACAAATTGTGCGTCATCGGCAACGGGATGGTTATTAATCCCGGAGCATTGGTGGAAGAAATTCAATATATTCGCGACAACGGATTTTCGACCGATAATTTGAAAATCAGCGATCGCGCTCACGTTATTATGCCTTATCACCTGGTGCTTGACGCTTTGGAGGAAGACCGCAAAGCGGACAACAAAATCGGCACGACCCGCAAAGGGATCGGTCCGTGCTACATGGACAAAGCCGCGCGGAACGGGATTCGCATCGCCGATTTGATGGTTGCGGATGCTTTCGAAGAGAAAGCCCGCAGCATTATCGCGGATAAGAACCAAGTGATCACGCAGATGTACAACGGAGAGCCGTTGGATGCGGACAGCATCATCAAGGACTACTTGGCGCTTGCGGAGCAGCTTCGTCCGTTCGTTACCGATACGTCGGTCATTCTGAACGATGCCATCGATGCGGGCAAGAAAGTACTGTTCGAAGGCGCGCAAGGCGTCATGCTCGATATCGACCAAGGAACGTATCCGTACGTAACGAGCTCTAACCCTTCCGCCGGCGGCGTATGTATCGGATCCGGCGTAGGCCCGTCGAAGATCAAAGAAGTCATCGGCGTTGCCAAAGCGTATACGACCCGCGTAGGGGACGGTCCGTTCCCGACCGAGCTTAACAATGATCTCGGCCAATGGATTCGCGACAAAGGACATGAATACGGTACGGTTACCGGCCGTCCGCGCCGCGTAGGCTGGTTCGATACGGTTGTCGTTCGCCATGCCCGCCGCGTTAGCGGAATTACGGGATTGTCGCTGAATTCCTTGGACGTGTTGACCGGTCTAGAGACGGTCAAGATTTGTACCGCGTACAAATTCCGCGGCGAGTTAATGGAGCACTATCCAGCCAACCTTAAGCTGCTTGAAGAATGCGAAGCGGTCTACGAGGAACTGCCAGGCTGGAGCGAGGATATTTCGGGTGCCAAGACGCTTAGCGACTTGCCGGAGACGACTCGCAACTTCGTTAACCGGATTTCGGAGCTTACCGGAATTCCGATCGCGATTTTCTCTGTTGGACGCAATCGCGAGCAGACGAACCAGGTCGCTAAGATTTACGGAGAATAAGGAACACCATAATCGAATATTTAAAGCGCAAACCGTCAGGGAATATTCCTTGGCGGTTTTTTTTGCGCTGTTTGTGATTCCCGTCACGAACTATGATTTTAAATCCTCTACGATAGAAAGGGGATGATTCTAATCAAAGGGGGCGTTCAACAATGGAATCCGTAAAACCGAATCGTGATGATGATCGGAATCGAAGCGAAGCGCACTCGCAAAAAGGAACTTTATTATCCGTGTTCATGGTAGGAGCTTTTATCGCTCTCTTGTTTGTCGCGGTATTTGGCTTGTACATGTCAAGAGTGTAGGAGGGGAAAAGCCAAGATGAAGCTGAAGATGCATCGTTACGAAGAGATATGGTTGATAAGCGGGATTTCCTTATTGGTTATTTTCATGCTGATTACCGGTTACCAAACCTTTGCCTTGGACATGGGCCCGCCGAGCCATAAGGAGACGATCGATCCGCAGAAAGTCGATCAAACGTCGCCGTTCGACAAACCTGGAATTACGAAGATCGGGGAGAACGAATACGAAGTCGTAATGACGTTAGAGGTATTCGCTTTCGCGCCTGCGGATATTGAAATTCCCGCGGGGTCCACGGTTCATTTTATTTTGACTTCCAAAGACGTGACGCACGGATTCGAAGTGGCGGGTACCAATGCCAATGCGATGGTCATGCCGGGATACATCCAGAAAATAACGCAAAAGTTCAGCGAAGCCGGCGAGTATCTCGTCGTGTGCAATGAATACTGCGGAGCGGGACATCAAGTTATGAGCACAACGATTAAAGTCGTCTAGAGGAGGTGAGCGTAATTGGATACGTCAAAAAGTCTAAAAGGAAAAGTGAATAAATGGCTGGGAGCCAATCCGCGTGACGCCGTCCTATCTAAAACCTATTTGTTCGTCGCCTTCGCGGCACTGCTGCTCGGAGGTATCATGGGGTTGGTGCAAGCATCGGAACGCTCGGGGTTGATCGAGCTCCCTGACTGGTTTACGTATTATCAAGTGTTGACGACTCATGGGATCTTGCTCGTTGTCGTGCTGACCGCCTTTTTTACGATCGGATATTTCTACGCGGGGATGTCGCATACGTTGGGCGGGTTGCTTCCCAAAGTCAGGAAAATGGCTTGGACCGGTTTTGCGTTGAAGATCGTTGGATTCGTGTTCGTCGTTATCCCTATTCTGATGAATAAAGCTACGGTTCTGTATACTTTCTATCCTCCGATGAAGGCATCGCCGTATTTTTATATCGGTTTAGTGTTTATAGTATTGGGCGTTTGGATGTGCGCTTTCGGGGCGTTCGTCCAAGTGGCCGTCTGGAGAAAAAATAACCGCGGCAAGCACGTTCCCATTCTTTCGTTCTTCGCGACGGGCGTGTTCGTCCTGTTGTTCTTCGGCAGCATCGGCGTGACCGTAGAAGTGTTAACGATTATCCCTTGGGCATTCGGCTGGACCAAGACGATCAACGTCATGGTTAGCCGCACGCTGTTCTGGTCTTTCGGGCATACGTTGGTGAATATATGGTTCCTGACGGCCGTATCCGCTTGGTATACGATCGTGCCGAAGATTATCGGAGGAAGAAGATTCAGCGACGTATTGACCCGGTTCGTCGTGATCGCTCTGGTCGTCACCAATATTCCCGGAGGATTTCATCACCAGATCATCGACCCCGGAATGTCGCAGGCGTTGAAATTCATGCACGTATTCATGAGTTTGATTATCGCGGTTCCTTCCATGATGACGGCGTTCGCCATGTTCTCCGTTTTCGAACGGAGGGGCAGAGAGCTCGGCGGCAAAGGCTTGCTGGGATGGTTTAAGAAGATGCCGTGGGGAGACGTCCGTTTCTTGGCTCCCTTTATCGCGATGGTCGCGTTCATCCCCGGCGGAGCCGGTGGGGTCGTGCAGACGGTCAACCAACTCGATCAAGTCGTTCATAATACGATGTGGATCGTCGGACACTTTCACCTCACGATCGGAACATCCGTTATTCTTACTTTCTTCGGAATCAGTTACTGGTTAATCCCGTATATCTCGCATCGCGTGCTGACGCCGAGAATGAATAAACTAGGGGTTATTCAAACGATCTTCTGGACGATCGGCATGCTGATCATGACGGTCTCGATGCATGTCTCCGGATTGCTCGGCGCGCCTCGCAGAACTTCCTTTACCACTTATGGAGACAATGCGACCGCATTAAGCTGGGATCCCTATACGATTCTATATGCCGTTGGCGGCGCGTTCTTGATGATCGGGGGTATCCTTCAGCTGTATGCCGTCTATCATCTGATGTTCCGCGCTCCCAAGGGCCAAACGGAGTTTCCTCTGGCAGAGCCTGAAGAGGACGGTTCCGCGACGCCATATTGGACCGAGCGCTGGGGCCGTACGATCGTGATCATGCTCTTATTGGTTGCTATGGCCTACGTAGTTCCATTGGTCGAGTTCATCGTGAACGCGCCGCCCGGGTCGCCGCCTTTCGTGACCTGGTAAAGGCTCGTCATGAGAGCAATACGTCCGCATACGCTCGCGGCAGTCGTCGTTGTTCTTTTCGGCATCGTCCTGTTCTATACGGGCACCGACGGGTTTACCGCCTATACGGCTGAATCCGCAAGGGTGAATCGATTGGTCAAGAGCCAGCCTTCATTTCCAGAGGCGACGCTCGAAGACAGCAAGGGGCGCAGCTATTCCATCTCGGAGTTCGCGGGCAAATATACGTTTATCACGTTCTTTTACTCGTCCTGCCCTACGGTATGCGTCGAATTGGAACAGAATATGGCCGAAGTGTACGATCGAATTCCCGATTCCCGTCGGGGCAGGGATATTGTTTTTTTAAGCATCAGCTTCGACCCTGCAAGAGACGATCCGGCGAGGTTGGAAGAGTATAGGACGTTCTTCGATAGCGACGGCGAAACCTGGCGAATGGCGAGGATCAATAACCGGCTCGAACTAGACCGATTATTGAACGAATTCGGCGTTACGGTCATTCCCGACGGGAACGGAGGGTTCGCCCACAATTCCGCCTTTTATTTGGTCGATCCGCGCGGAAAATTAATCGATGTGATGGACTATGAGGCGACGGTTGAAGCCTCGGAAAAAGTTATGCGATTACTGGGACAGGGAGCAGGGGGGAGCTAGGATGAAACAATCGGCGTATGGCCTCGTGCTGTTTATTTTTATGGCGCTTCCTCCCGTTGCCCGCGTAATGGAATCGATCATGATCGTGCATATGCATATGCAGATGCCTCTGCTGGCGATTTCCGGATTCATGATGGCGCGCTATTTTCAGATCCGTTTTCCCCGGTTTTTCGAGAAATGGAACGGCAACGGAATACCCGGCATGCTACTATTCGCGATCATCGGCATCTATTGGATGCTGCCTCGGGCGATGGACGATTCTTTGGAGTCGTTCGATGTAGAGCTGTTCAAGTTTATCAGCTTGTCCTTGCTCGCGGGAGTGCCGTTAAGAGATAGTTGGGGCAAAGTCTCTTACGCGGTCAAATGCGCCTTATTCGCAGGCTTCACGTTGATTTTTATCGGAATGGGGTTGTTGTATACGATCGCTCCCGTGCAACTGTGCAACAACTATTTATTAATCGAGCAGATTACGCTGGGCTGGGGGTTTCTGACGACGGCGATCTGCATGGTCGTCTACATGATTTATCATGCTGTTACTCGCCATTCGGCGTACGAGTGATCGTCAGTTGATTGCGGAAATTCGAAAAGGGCATTATCATCGGGCGTTCCTTAGCGGGACGTGCCCCTGGTAATGCCTTTTTCCTTTTCTATGGTGGATTTAGCCCTAAGTATATTTACAGACTGGACCTAAGACCATTTTATGGAAAATAAGAGATTGATATAATCATCGACATTAACAAAGAAAATCGATTAATAAGGCGGAGGAGAGAACCGGATGGCAAGGAAACGTACGGCGGCTTATTTGCTGGCGATGACTCTGGCATTAAGCGCCCCAATGATGAGCGTAGCATTGGTCAAACCTGCTGAAGCGGCTACGCAGACGGACTCTCAAGAAACGGTGAGCTTCTTGAATGGGTTTTTCGCAAGGGAAGAAGTTAAGAAGCAGGCGGGAGCAGTGGCCGTAACCGTCGTAAAGAACGGACAAGTCGTCGCGGATAGGGCGTACGGATTACGGGTCGGAGCGGGAGCTGACGAAGCAAGAGATGGCCGCGATCATGTATTTGCTCTTATTGCCCGAGGTGTCATTGCTGCAATAGAACCGCGAAGGAATTGAAATCGCTCTTCGGCTAAGGTGGAGTTTCCATCTAAGCCGAAGGGCGATTTGCGATTTGCGGCAGAACGCCGCAACACGACCGCAAGGCTTAATGACGCTCCGTCTCCGGTCTAGGATCAAAAACGTTCTCAAGACCATTTTTTCAGGCATGGGAACAAATTACAATCATACCCGTAGCCTTCAAACTGACAAGGATAGCGGAGAAAAAATAGAGAAGCGGAGAGAGTGCGAATGAAGTTTTTTACGAATTTTTCGTTGAGGAATCCGGTGGCGATCGTTCTGCTGGTCATCCTGATCGCGGTTGGCGGAGTATATTCCACCATGCAGTTCAAGCAAGAGCAGCAGCCGGAAATCGCGTTCCCGGGCATCATGGTATCGGCGGTATATCCGGGCGCGGCGCCGAACGAAGTCATGAACGACGTGACGTTGCCGCTGGAGAAAGCGCTAAGGAACGTGGAAGGCGTGAAGAACGTCACATCGCAGTCCGCGAATAGCGTGTCGATGATGCAATTGGAGTTTAACTTCAACGACGATATGAAGAAGAAACAAGAGGTCGTCAAGCAAGCTATCGACGACGTACGGCTTCCCGCTGAAGTAGAGAAGCCGAAGGTTATGTACTTCTCGACGACTAACCAGCCGATCATGTATACGACTACGACCGCCAGAGAGGGAGTATCGCCGGATGAGTTCAACGAGATCGTCAAAACCTCGATAATCCCGGAGCTGCAAGCGATCGAGGGTGTCAACGAAGTGCAGGATATCGGGATGAAAGACAACGGGGTATACATTAGGCTCGATGCTTCGATGATGGCCGAAAAGGGAATTTCCTATGATCAAGTGATGGGCGCCCTGCAAGCTAATAATCTGAGCGTTCCGCTTGGAGAGACGACGTTGGACGGCAGCACGCTTCCCGTATTCGTGGAAGGCGATCTGAGGTCGATCGAACAGCTGAAGGAATGGAGCCTAACGCCGCGGCGACGTTAAGCTGACGGATATCGCGCAAATCGAGCAAGGGAAAGACCTTAGCGTGATCAGCTTGACGAACGGCTTGCCGAGCATCACCCTCAACATCGTGAAGTCCGGTACGGCCAACACGGTGGAAGTATCCAATAAAGTTCTTGAAGTATATGAAGAAGCGGAAAAGGCAGGCAAGATCGACGCTTTGGTTATGTACAACCGCGCTACGGACGTTAAAGAATCCGTAAATACGCTCGCTCGCGAAGGGGCGCTTGGCGCGCTGTTCGCTTCGATCTTGATTCTGTTCTTCCTGCGGAACTTCAGGGCGACGTTGATCGCGATCGTATCCATTCCTTTGTCCATGCTCATCGCGATGATCTGCTTGAAGACTTTTACTGACGTCACGCTGAACATCATGACGCTCGGCGGGTTGGCGGTAGCGACCGGGCGTGTAGTAGACGACAGCATCGTCGTCATCGAGAATATCGTAAGGCGCATGAGAGGCGAGAAAATAAATAAAGATTTGATCTTATCGGGAACGATGGAAGTTGCCCGCGCGATTACGTCTTCGACGCTCACGACCGTCGCTGTGTTCGCCCCGTTAGGATTGCTGCAGGGAATGATCGGCGGGTATTTCCGCCCGTTCGCCCTGACTGTCGGCTTCGCCTTGTTGTCTTCCTTATTAGTGGCGCTAACCGTAGTTCCTCTGATGGCTTGGGTGTTGATGAGGAATGCCAAGTTGAAAGAAGACAAGGAATCCGCCATGAGCCGCGGGTACAAACGCGTGCTTGGCTGGTCGCTTGGACATAAGACGATCGTCATTATTGTCGCAGTGCTGTTGTTCGTCGGAAGCCTTGTTCCGATCTTCGCCGGCAAAGTCGGGGTCGTCTTGCTTCCGCAAACGGATTACAAGTATATGTTCGCGGATCTGACTATGCCTAAGGGAACTGCCATCGACGTGGTGAAAAAAGAATCGGAGCGGCTGGACGCCATTATTCGCGGGCACAAGGACGTCGAGAATACGAATGTCACCGTAGGCGGAGGTTTCGGCGGCGAAGGCTCGTCTAACGGAGCGCAGTGGTTTATCGGGCTTCGCTCTGAAGCGGATCTGGATCAGTTCGTCGATGAGATCAGTCCGCAGGTTCAAGTTCCGGACGGCACGAAGTTCAGCTTGATGAAAGACGACATGACCGGCGGAGGAAGCGTCGCGATTACGGTGACCGGCTCCACGGCAAGCGACATTCGCGCTGCGACCGAGCAAATCACCGCGACGGTTAGCGGTCTGCAAGGAATCGATAACGTCAACAACAATCTGCAGGACGGCACGAAAGGAATCGCGATTCAAGTCCGCAAGAACGATGCTTCGAAATACGGACTTTCCGCCGCTCAAGCCGGGATGATCCTGCGGCCGTTCCTGACGGAAGCCAATGCGGGACGTATCGGGGACGGATCTGTCGCGAGCGATCTATATCTGTCGTTGAATGGCGTATCCGTCGCCTCCGTAGAGGATATCGCCCGATTGAAGCTGCATACGCCGCTAGGCACGGATGTTCAGGTGAAGGACATTGCCGATGTCCAAATGAAGCAGCTTCCCAGCACGTTGCAGTACAAGAACGGATCGGAATTCGCCACGGTATCGGCGACGATTACGGATAAGAACGTGGGCAAAGTGAATCAGGAACTGGAAAAGGCATTAGAAGGCTTAACCTTGCCGACAGGCGTGGAATACTCGCTCGGAGGAAGCAACGAAGATATCCAACAGATGATGAGCGACATGATGATGGCGATGCTGGTCGCCGTCGGAGTGGTGTACATCGTCATGGTTGTCGCATTCCGAGAAGGAAGGGCTCCTCTCGCCGTGTTGTTCTCCTTGCCGTTTGCATTGATCGGCGGATTAACCGGTACTATGGCTGCGGGCGAACCGATATCCGTCTCCAGCATGATCGGGTTCCTGATGTTGATCGGAATCGTCGTCACGAACGCGATCGTATTGATCGAGCGCGTACAGCAGCAGATCGAGCACGGGCTCACGATCCGCGATGCGCTCATCGAAGCGGGCGGAACAAGGCTGCGGCCGATTCTGATGACCGCGATCGCCACGATCTGCGCCTTGATTCCGCTTGCTATCGGCTTAGGCGGAGGAAGCATCATCTCGAGCGGGCTGGCTGTCGTCGTCATCGGCGGGCTCACGAGCTCTACGCTGTTAACGCTGGTCGTTGTACCGGTCATGTATGAATTGCTATACTTCAGGCGCTCCCGCAAGGAACGGAAAGCTCAGGTTCAAGTTCGGGCGGAAGCTGCGGCTTAAACGGAAAAAAATGTTACTGCTTAGGTCTCTAAGGCGCGTCTTGGAGCGAGTTGGTCGATAAAACCGACTAAATCCACCCCGAAGGACCTTCTCGAAAGCGAGTTAGTCGACCAAGCCGACCGACACGGTTGTACTAAGTCGAGGAGACCTGCGTAGTAATAGATAAAACACACCCCTATTCGAGATCATAGGCAGTTCCAGTCGGATTTGGAGCTTCCTTTGGTCGCGCGCAGGGGTGTTTTTAATAGACAGGAATGATTACTGAGAGGTTTGCCCATACTAAACCTATGAAACCTTTTAACAGGAGGTACCGGGATGTTTAAGTGGGTAAGCTGGGTCATCCGGATGGGAGCGACAGCGTTGCTGCTCAGCTTCTTGTGCATATGGACGACGGGTTATATCGTTAACAGCTACATGGAATCGGTTATTAAGCAGCTAGATTTGCCGCTAGATATTCAACCGATAGCGTTATCGGGCGTGTGGGGGACATTATGGGGAGCGGATAAGACGCCGAAGAAGGAAGAACAAGCCGAAGCTAGTAAACCGCCAATAGAGCAGCATACGCCGGATCCCTCGCAATCTCAATCGAACGGCGTGCAGAACAGCGAGTCGCCCTCTAACGAGATATCCGAGGAGGGGGGGCAGGACATTCACCCGGACGACGACCAAGCCGTCGCGCCGGAGGTCGATGCGAGCCCAAGCCCGGGACCGGAGCCGGACAGCAACGGGGGAGAGGAAGGTACCGTTCCCGCGTTTAACGGTGAAGCCGCCATCGGACAATTGACCGACTCGGAAAGACGGGAATTGTATGCGATGGTCGTGTCCAAGCTGAGCCAGGAACAGTTAAAGCAGTTATCGGACTCCTTGCAAGGGGGGCTATCGCCGGAAGAGTTGACGGCAGTCGAGGGTATGCTTAAAGCCTCCTTATCCGAACAAGAATATTCTCAAATGATGGAATTGCTTCAAGGGACCGAAAACCCGGAAAAAGGAGCTTCCCAAAGCGAATAAAACGTTTACATTAACATAAGCCGCCGGGCAAGTAAACCGGTGGCTCTTTCCATTTTTCATAATTCTAATGAGCCCAAAAGGTTGATAGTCTTGACGGACCTATGCTAAAGTGAGGTACACGCTTCTGCCAAAACCGGGAAATAGAATACCGAGAGCAAGGGAAAAGGAGAAGATCATGGCCGTTTTCAGGGGAATGGATCGGATCCGGAAAATGATTACCGCAACGCGGCAAACCTTCCGGCAAGTTCGGTTCAAGCAATTGAAAGGGAAGACTCAATCCGATAATCCGACGCAGCCTATTCTTAGCAATCTATTTCAAAATTATCGCCAGCCTCTCGTCATAACCGCGTGCGGAATCGCCGCAGTAGTCGCAGTAGGAATCGGCGGACATAAATATGTGCAAGCCCATAGCGTTGAATACTATAACGTGATGATAGCCGGACAACCGGTAGGAGAGATCAGCAGCGAGGAGAAAGTCGAGCAATTTCTTGCGGCCAAAGCTGCCGAACTCGAGAACGCGGACACCCCCGTACGCCAGGTGTTGAACGACGGTCAGGTCACCTTTACGGCTGAAAGGGCTTACAAGAAGAAAACCGACGACGAAGCGACGCTGACTCGTCTCGAAGGCATGCTCCAAACTCACCCGATCGGCGTCAAACTGATTATCGATGGCGAGGAAGTGGGCATCGTCAGGGATGAATTAACGGCCAAGAAGCTGCTGCAGCGGGTGAAGAATAAGTACGCGCCGGCAAGATTGGTCGCCAACAAAGCCGCGACCGAAGTGCAGTCCTTGTCCTTTAAGACGACTGCGACCGCGACGACTGCCGCCGCTAACGAAGATAAGCCGCAACGTACGATTACATCGGTCAGCTTCGTGGAGAAAGTCGAGATGGAGACGACGGATATCGGCGAAGCGAAGCTGTCGGATCCGGATGAGCTGTTCGCCTCGCTAACGGAGGGAGAACCGATCCCGAGGAAGTATACGGTGAAGGAAGGCGATTGCATAGGATGCATTGCCTCGAAGCTCGATATTAGCGAAGAATTGATCTACCAGAATAACAAGTGGATCAAGAACGACAGCATACGCATCGGTGACGTCTTGGACTTGTCCGAGGAAGAGCCGCCGATCCTGAACGTGAACTCCGAGGAGCAAGTGACGGAGATCGAAGTCATCGAACCGCCGATCCAATACCAGAAGAACGATTCTATGAAGCTAGGCCAACAGAAGGTGCTGCGCGAGGGTTCGGAAGGCAAGCAGCAGGTCACGTACCGTTTGATTAAGCGCAACGGTTCGCTGATCGAGGAAGAGCAGATCGCCAAGAAGGTGTTAGTGGCTCCCGTCACTACCATCATTCTTAAAGGAACCAAGGTCATTCGCGGCGAAGGCTCCGGGAAGTTCGCTTGGCCGGTTCTAGGGGCTCGCATTACGAGCTACCAAGGTTCGAGATGGGGCCGGATGCACAACGGCATCGACATCATCGGCAAGAAAAATATTTTAGCCGCGGACGAAGGCGTTATCGAATTTGCCGGCTATAAGTCGGGCGGATTAGGGAACGCAGTTATTATTAACCATAATAATGGATTCAAAACCATTTACGGTCATATGAAGAGCGTTGGAGTTAAGAAAGGCCAGATCGTCGAGAAGGGCGATGTCATCGGCATTATGGGCAGCACGGGACGGTCGACCGGCACCCATCTCCACTTCGAAGTGCATTTGAACGGCAAGCTTAAGAATCCGACTAGCTATTTATAGCGCTAATATGCAAGCTTTCCCGCGGGACCTAACGGACCCGGGAAAGCTTTTTTATATGTACCGAAAGAGTAAAGCATTTTGGCAGGAAGGCTCGTTTGGATAGGAATAGCGGCATGGCGTGCCGTTAACTGAAAGGATGGCCGCGATATTGCTGGGTAAATCCCATGAAACGCCATTGGGGTCTCGTCCGCATTATGGTAAGATAGCTATAGATTAGCTTCCGAGAAAAGGGAGGCGGAGACGCATATGTTAGGCAAGATACTGGTCGTCGACGATGAGCGGCCGATAGCGGATATTTTGAAGTTTAATTTAGAAAAAGAAGGCTATGAGGTCGTGTGCGCATTCGATGGCGAGGCGGCCGTTCGGCTTGCTTTCGAGGAAGAGCCGGATCTGATCCTGCTTGATCTGATGCTCCCAATCAAAGATGGCATGGATGTGTGCCGCGAAGTGCGGACGCGGTTGTCCACGCCTATTATTATGTTAACGGCCAAAGATAACGAAATCGATAAGGTGCTAGGGCTAGAGCTCGGCGCGGACGATTACGTGACCAAGCCGTTCGGCACGCGGGAGCTGTTGGCCCGGGTTAAGGCCCATCTGCGCCGTCAACGCAAAGTAGAGCCTGCTCGCGCGGACGATGAACCGCAGCCGGAAGCGGAACGCCAAGGCTTAAAACTATTCAATCTCTTCATCGATACCGACATGTATGTCGTCTATAAGAACAACCAACCGCTCGATCTCACCCACCGGGAATTCGAGCTTGTCCATTACTTGGCCAAGAATAGCGGCAAAGTCATGACCCGCGAGCATTTGCTGCAAGCGGTATGGGGATTCGAATATTTCGGAGACGTGAGAACGGTCGACGTGACGATTCGCCGGCTTAGGGAGAAGCTGGAGGATGATCCTAGCCGACCGGAGATCATCATGACGAGACGCGGCCTCGGTTATTTGGTGCGCAATCCGAAGATGACTGGCGGTCACTACGGATGAGAGGCGTCCGCTTGTTCCGCAGCATTCAGATTAAGTTGATTATGATGGTGCTGTTGCTCATCCTGATCGCGGTTCAATTGATCGGAGTATACTTCATCAGTACGATGAAGAACTCGCTAATCAACTCCTTCTCGACCAACTTGAACGGGCAAGCGAATCTCTTGACCAATTTCCTGTCCGAGACGAACTTGTTCTCGGACAATAAGGACACGAACGCCCAAGCGGGAACCGAGACGACGATAAGCTCTCTTATCCGCAGCTTCGATACGATCAGCGGCGCTCAGATTCAAGTGCTCGATGCTGGAGGCAAGGTGCTTGCTACCTCTAAGACTTCGCAACAGTCTTATGTGGGCCGCAAGAATACGTCCTTGCTCGTCAGCCGGGCGCTTCAGGGCGTTCGGGACAACGAAGAGGAAATCATAGACGAGGACAACTCTCGCAGCAAGGTCATTGCCAAACCGGTGTTCAGCAACGGCAAGATCGTAGGAGCCATCTATATCGTCGCCTCCATGAAAGAACTGTACCAGACGATGGAGGGCATTAACCGAATATTCGTATCGGCGACATTAATCGCTCTGGGGTTAACGGCCGTTCTCGGCGTCTTGCTTGCGGGCACGATAACGTCTCCGATCAAGGCGCTAACCCGCCAGGCCGCCGCCGTGGCGGAGGGCAGATTCGACGAACGGGTTCCCGTATTCGGGAAGGATGAGATAGGCCAGCTTAGCGTTGCCTTCAACGATATGACCGACCGTCTGAGCGATGCGCTGTCCATTAACGAAGAAGAGAAAGAGAAGCTGGCTTCGATTCTCTCCAACATGAGCGATGGCGTCTTGGCAACCGACGAGCTGGGGCGGGTTATCGTAACGAACCGGAGAGCCAGAGGGATGTTAGGATTCAAGGAGCTGGAGGACGGAATCACGCTGTCGGAAGCGTTAGGCATCGAGAAAGCTCCTATCGCGGAAACCCTCGAGGGCAAAGAATCCGCTCTGCTGCTTAACCGGGTTGACGATCAGGATGAAGATCTGGTGTTCCGGGTCACGTTGACTCCGATCCGCCGGAGAGACAAAGGAGTAGCCGGAGCGATCGCGGTTCTCCAAGACGTTACGGAGATGGAGAAGCTGGAGCAATCGAGGAGGGAGTTCGTCGCTAACGTCTCCCACGAATTAAGGACGCCGCTCACGACTATTAAGAGTTACGCGGAAGCTCTGGATGACGGGGCTCTCGAAGAACCTCCTCTTGCCGATCGTTTCGTTGGCGTTATTCGCAGCGAGACGGAAAGGATGATCAGGCTCGTTACCGATCTTCTGCACCTGTCCCGGTTCGATTCGAGGCGCAATCAACTGCGCCGGCAGAAGACGGACTTGGCGGAGATGCTCGAGGAGGTCGTGGACCGCTTTTCCTTCCAGCTGCGCCAGAAAGCCATTACCGTATCGGTTAAAGTAGAGAACAAGCAGAAGACGGCTTGGTTGGATCGGGACGGAATCGACCAGGTGCTGGATAACCTCGTATCGAACGCGATCAAGTATACGCTCGATGGAGGCTCGATCGATATTTCCGCGAAGAACAACGAAGCGGGGCAATTGGCGATCGCCATTAAAGATACCGGAATCGGCATTCCGAAGAAGGATTTGAACCGTATTTTCGAACGGTTCTACAGGGTAGATAAGGCGCGTTCCCGGAACATGGGCGGCACGGGGCTCGGATTATCGATTGCCCGGGAAATCGTAAGGGCTCATGGCGGTTCGATTACGATAGAATCGGAATCGAACGTCGGTACCGTCGTAACGGTACTGCTGCCGATTATGCCGGAAGGAAGTGATCCCGCATGATCGAGAAAGGCAAATCGGTGCTCTTGTTCTTGCTAGTCGCCCTAAGCCTTCTTCAAAGCTACTTTCTTGCCTATAGCAAGCCGTATATGGAAGCGAAAGTGAAGACCGAGCTAGACTACGTCAAGACAGAGCCGCTTGGCGAGGAAGAGAAGGTGGAGAACCTGATCTTCCCGGAAATGATGGTGCTCCATCTGGGGAACGATAAACATACGGTGTTCTATCCGAGCACGCGTCCCTATTACGAATTAATACTGACCAAGTTGAAAAGCCGCGAATTCAAAGGGATGCAACGAGCTTCCGTGACTTCCGTCGACTGGGAGCAGATCAGGCAAGAGTACCAAGGGGTGGAGCTGCGGTTCGGTCGTCCGATGCCGTTCGAGCTGCTGCAGAAGGAGAAGGTTTTCAAGATAGACAGCGACTTCCTATTCTTCGGCGATTCCATCGATCGGATCTGGATCTATACGAACAAAGCCCGCGAAGAAGTGCGAACGTTCTTCTTCAGCTCGGACGGCCGTTACGTCTATGAAGCTCAACGCGCGGATCTGACGATCGGGGACGTTGAAGGCTATGTGGGCTTCGGACAGTATTGGGATCCTTATTCGACCGAGGACGGTAATCTCTATCTTCCCGACAAACCGATTACAAGGCTGCTCGAGATGGATGTCGCGTTCGACCGGTACACGACAGAGCAGATGGTGGACAATCTATTCTTCGATCCGGGAAGCACGAAGACGATTCAAGACAGCAAGACGGGACCGCAGTTCTATACGGACGGCAAAATCGGGCTTAAAGTAGAGCAAGACGGGACGTGGCTCTCTTATACGAATACCGTAGCGCCAACGGACGGAGAGAGCGAGCTGGTCGACAACGTCATGGCTGCGATCAGCTTCGTGAACCAGCACGGCGGCTGGAACGGGAAACATCAATTCGTTAAGGAAACGGATTCGGAGGCGGGCAGCGGGGTCATCCGGTTCCGGCAATATTACAGGGATGTGCCCGTCGTATCAAGCAACGCCATTAACTTCGGGTTCATGCAGCTAACGTTGCAGCAGGGGGGGATATCCTCCTATAACAGGTCTATGGTCATTCTGGGCAAAGAAGTGACGAATAAGAGCAGCAGGCAGCTTCCCGGAGGCAATTCGTTGCGGGTGATCCTTAATAATATAGGTTCGAACGGGCGAAATATCGAGGCTCTGTTCCCGGCATACCGACCTGTATTTAAGAAGGACACGGTGTCGCTAAGCCCGGTCTGGGCGGCGAGGCTGTTCAACGGCGAGGTTATCATCGTGTCGGATTCAGGCCCGGTCATCGCCAAATAGTCAAGGCTGCAGCATAACAAGTTAGGAAGGAGGCGCGGGATGGACTGGAGACGAGCGAAAAGCGTGCTGATCGTTTCTTTTCTCATGTTGAACATCGTGCTCGGTTATCAACTGTGGACAGAGTGGCGGGAGAGGTTGAACACGGCCGTAGACTGGACATCCCTCCCTCCGGAAACATTGCAGGCCATGCGCGAGAAGAATATTCAGGTGGATGACAATGCGAAAATTCCGACCGAAACGCCGACCATGAGGGAACTGACGTATACGTTTAAGCAACGAGCGGGGGAAGGAATAAGCGATCGTACCGAGATTACCCCGTCCCCGGAAACGAGATTCGTCTTTTCCGAAGACGAGCTTGTTAGCGCGCTTGGGGGGAAAATCCCGGAGCTGGGCAGTTATACGTTGGACCAGCCGGCCAGTCGCGAAGGAGTATACTTCGTCTTTAATCGGATGGAGAGCGGGTGGCCTATGTTCGATATCCATCTGAATTTGTTTCATAGCGAGCAGAAAATAAGAGCGTATTCCCAAGATCTCATCGAGATCAAACCTTCCGCCGGAGCGAAGGAACAGCAAGTGCTGTCCGCCTCGAAGGCGTTAGCTAAGGTCATAGAGAGAAACTTGCCTGTCGGTTCGGTGATCAAGGAAATTCGTTTAGGGTACCATGGGGAAATTTTCGACGACGCGGAAGCCCAAGTTTCGACGCCCTCGTGGAGGGTTTTGCTAGAAAATGGCGAAGAAGTGTACTACGTGAATGCGATCAGCGCCGAGGTGACGACAGAGAAAGGCGATGTTCTCGCAAACCCTTAGGGGGAACACGCTTGGGAGAGGAATAGGAAGCAATCATGGGACTTCGATTCACGGTATTGTCCAGCGGATCGACCGGCAACGCGACCGTCGTATCTACGGATTCGGCCAGCGTGCTTATTGATGCCGGTCTAAGCGGCAAGAAAATAGAAGAGTTAATGAGAGAAAGAGAGATTACCGGCCAGGAACTCGACGCGATCTTCGTGACTCACGAGCATTCCGATCATATTAAGGGATTGGGCGCTTTCGCTCGCAAACATCAGCTTCCCATCTATGCGAACGAGAAAACTTGGGGCGCGATGGTGCGGACGATCGGCGAAATTCCCGATGAACAACGCAAAATCATGCCTACCGACAGCGTGTTGGAGATCGCCGATCTGCGAATCGAATCGTATGCGATATCGCATGATGCGGTTGAGCCGGTCGGTTACTGTTTTCAGTCGGATGGGGCGAAGCTGAGTCTGGCGACGGATCTTGGCTACGTGAGCGATAAGGTCATGCGCCAGCTGCAAAACTCCGACGTGATGGTGCTGGAATCCAACCACGATATCGATATGTTGAGAATGGGCCGTTATCCATGGAACATTAAGCGGCGTATCTTGGGCGATACCGGCCATCTTTCCAACGAAGCTGCCGGAGAAGCGTTATGCAGGTTGCTCACGGGCAGCTTGAGAAGAGTTTATTTGGCGCACTTAAGCCAAGAGCATAACCTGATGGATTTAGCCAAACTAACCGTGAATACAGTATTAGAAGACAACGGTTACTTCTACCATAAGGATGAATTCGCTCTATGCGATACTTATTACGACCGGCCGACCGAATGGGATTTCGTTAAAAGCAGATGAGAATTTTATAACAGAAGCTGACGATCGAGATCGGCTTCCATCTGCGCCGCCTTTTCCCTGATTTCGTCCGGAGTTAGGAGGCCCTTCTCGACAAGCAGCTCGATTAAGGTACTGATAGCAAGGAGCTGCCTGTAATGGTCGTTCTTCATATCGGACATCTGGGATGCAAGATCAAGGAAATGCCAGCTAATCTCCGAAGTTTTCATTGGAAATCCTTCCTTTCTTTACATGAGAAATATGAGAGAAATTAACTTGCTTGTCCGTTCTTATTCTATTACTATTCTAGTCAAAACCTTTATAAACATTCCTATTCTTTTGGACGATTAGTATAGAAGATCGATAATTAGAAATGATGATATATTAGGAGTTTAAAAAGTCGGGTTTTCCAGCAGCGGCATGGGGCAACGGATAGTCCCCTAATAGAAGGATGGTGCATGACCATGAGCTTGTTCGATGATGATTTCTACTCCACGCGGGTAAAGAGGCGCTCCCGCAATGCCGGGTACGGGATGGATTCCCGGCCGGTAAGAGGGTACCGCCAAGGGTCAATGTTCCGAGTTGCCTTCATTTCTTCTATTGCCAGTTCACTGTTGGTTGCATTGTTGTTCGTTCTCTTGAACAGCGGAGGCGACGAAAAGCCTGAAGCTAAGCCGGCGCTGGCCGGCGGACAGTCTCTAGTGGAAACTTCGGAACGGATTATTTCCGCATCGGAGAAAGTACGGCCCGCGGTTGTCAGCATCATCAACATGACGAATCAAGCCTTGGAAATGCAGGGAGACATGGACCTGGACGAGGATGAGCTTCCTTATAACGCGAGCATGGGCTCGGGCGTTATTTTCCAGAAGAAAGACGGTAAAGCTTACATTATTACGAATGCGCATGTGATCCAGGATGCCGGGGAAGTGCAAGCGGTTCTGGTTAACGGGGATAAGAAAGACGCAACCATCATCGGCAAAGACATCATCACCGATCTCGCGGTACTGCAAGTGGATGCCGAGGGAATCGATACCGTCGTGGAAATCGGCAATTCCGAGAAATTGCGCGTAGGCGAAATGGTTATTGCCATCGGTAACCCGCTCGGTTTCGGCGATTCGCTGACTCAAGGTATCGTTTCATCGACGAAAAGGATCATTCCGGTATCGATTAACCAAGACGGCAACTACGATTGGGAGCAGGAAGTCATCCAGACGGATGCCGCGATCAATCAAGGGAATAGCGGCGGCGCCTTGGTCGACTTAAACGGTAAACTGGTAGGCATTAATAGCATGAAAGTGGCCGATACGGGAGTTGAAGGTATCGGGTTTGCTATTCCGATCGATCATGCGATGCCGATTGTGAATTCCCTCTTGGATAAAGGCAAGGTTGTTCGCCCATATATGGGGGTATACACTGTAGATTTGGGCTTATACCTGGATAGCCCGCAAGCCCAGGATGATTCCGACGGAGAAGATGGCGAGGAGCCGGCGCAAGGCGAGGGCGAAGAGCTTGAAGTGGCAACGCCCGTCATCCCGGATGGCGTCACGGAAGGCGTTATCGTGCTCGAATCCGTCGGGCCGGCGCTTGATGCGGGACTAGAGTTCAATGATATTATCGTCTCGCTGGACAACAAGGCTATCGAAAGCACGATGGATCTTCGCAAATATTTGTATAACTCCAAAAAAATCGGGGAATCGTTGACAGTAACGTATTACCGCGACGGGAAGAAACACACGGTTGAAGTCGAATTAGAGGAAAAAATAGAAGAACCGGATGAACGCTAAGCCGATTGTTAACGAGGGTAGAAGGGATCTGAACCATGTACTGTGTATGCCGTGAGCATGTCGAGCTCGCGATCGACAAATTCGTAGACGAATACGAGGACGCGCCGGATCTGGTTAATCTAGCATCGACGGAGTTCTCGGCCTGGACTGCCCCCGATCATTGCGAATGGTGCGGAAATAAGGCGGAAGTATTGGTGTTATAAGAGTGAATTGAGACCGCAATCCTTTAAGGGATTGCGGTTTTTTGTGTTGGTTACACGATTTAACATTCCATTCGAGGTCTACCGTCATGACCTCCATCTCCGGACAAAGTCCCGCCCCCAACTCCACAAGACGCTGAGAATGAGCAGGAAAGCGACGGTCAGACCCGTGCAGGTGACGGCAAAAGCGATCCACTGGAAAGCGGAATAACCGGATAGAAAAGACCAGTTAAAGTTACCCTCCAAGTCGTCGATAACCTGGTTCATCCCGTAAATTCCGCTAATGACCGTATAGATGGTTAGAATCGTTAGCAAGTAGCTGAACTGCTTGGACGTACGGGTTTCCTGATACTTGTACAGATCGTTAAGCGTCTGCTTGACGTCGTCGAACAGTTCGTCGTTGCCGTAGACGGAGCGTAGCCGATGGAAGATTTCCCGGCCCTGGGTATGGGCGACGAGCTCCACGAAATAATATTTTGCCGAAAAACACGTAATATCGCGAATTAAGTCTTTGGTATGCTCCTGTTTGCGATCAAGCTGCGCACGAGAGTAAGCGATCGATAACTTCAGCAGGACGATCCGATGAAATAAGTTTAACAATAGTCCATAGTAATATTCCCCGTACATTTGGTTGGCTAGCCTGTTGAAGATATCGGGCTTCTCGCGGGTAAGGCAGATGAAATGGGTCTCGTCGGTTAAATAATACGTGTTAGGCGCCCAGCGATCATACTCGAATTGCTTGCAATATTGCTCCATATAGGGAATATGGCTAGCGCTTACTCTAACGTGCCCATGAGCGTCCAGACCGTCAAGGCGTCCGGCGCGGTAACGATGCAGGAGGGAGATATCGGCATCCTCCGGCAAAGCGCAGAAACCGATGACGAACATTCTCTCGTCCATGAAGAAGGGGAGCTTCTCGAAATGCGCATCCTTCATCGGAGAGTTATCCATGAACGACAGCAAATGGGGAGCGAGAATCCGAAAGACGAAATCCTCCACTTCATCGTACCGGTTGCCGTCATGTTCGATACGGGTATTGAGGTCCAACTTGTTCGAATCTTGAAGATGGCGCATTCGATCTCCGAATTCTAACGCGCGGCTGTAGTAGACTTCCCGATCGGCGGAGTCGATTTCCGCGCGCACCGTAAGAAATCCGGTATCGAATGGACATAGAACGACGTCTACGGAGTGAACCGTGAACCGGATCCGGCTATGCGGAGTCACCAGATCGGCTTGGGTTCCGGATACTTTGGTTAAACGCCGGAACGCTTCAGGATCATTGCCGTTAGGGAACAAGATCCGGGTAGCGAGCGGCAAAAAGTATCTTTCCATGTCCCGATGGGAAACCCGGTTGTCCGGTCCGTAAAATTGATTTTCAAGGGTCAAATCCCCGAGCTCGAACGCAATAAAACGATCGTCTAGCAAGCTATTCCGAAGCCGATTCTGGCAGTCTTGCTCCAATGCGAACGGAAACACTAGCTGAAATACCGCTTTGTTAACCCTATCGTCCTTGCTCCGGTCAAAGATCATGGTCAGCCACCTCGTTCCATTTCAACCCATGATAGGTTTTAATGGTCTATTACCCATTTTGGGAAAAAATATTTTCCAAATCCCCGTTGACAGCATTTGGGGGGCGATGGTAAAGTGACTCATATACTTTGATGAACGGAAAGGAGGGTTACGAGATGAGGAACGGAGATCATAACTTGATTAATCTGCTATTTGGCGGAGTAGAAGTTCGGAATGGACGTAGCCCTCTAGCGAATAACCACTGATAATCCGGAGAATGTTGATTTTCTCAAGATGACAGGGTGAGGCGCATGGTTACGTTGACGTAATCGTGCGCCTTTTTTATCGCTTTCGGCGGCTGAAACGGTCTTGTGGCCGGTTTCTGCTCCGATGGCGGCGAGGGATGGATAGCCATCCTTTGGGGCGTATCGCTTACGGCGGTATGCCTTTTTTGTTCTTCATTTAGAAGGGTGTGAACACATAGATTATGTTTATCGTACTGAAGAAATTAAGCTGGTTTTTCCGAATGCACTGGAAGAGGTATACGATCGCTATCGTGCTGTTGATTATCGTAGGCATAATAGACGTTATTCCTCCGAAGCTCATCGGCGTAGCGATCGACGGGATCCATCAGGAGACGTTAACTTCGGCAAAGCTAACCGAACTGCTGCTGTTCTGGGGCGGGTTAACCGTTGCCAGCTACGCGATCAGTTATGTATGGCTGTACCAATTATTCGGCGGCGCGTTCGTACTGGAACGGCTATTGCGTTCCCGTCTCATGCGGCATTTGCTGAAAATGAACCCGACTTTCTACGAACGTAACCGTACGGGCGACCTCATGGCCCGAGCAACGAACGATCTAGGCGCCGTGTCGGTAACGGCGGGTTTCGGGATTCTGACGCTTATTGACTCGACCTTGTTCATGTTAACGATTCTCGTCGTGATGGCGGGCTTAATCAGCTGGAAGCTTACGCTAGCCGCAATGCTGCCTCTGCCGATCATGGCGCTTCTCATGCAGCATTTCGGCAAGAAAATCCACGATCGGTTCATGAAATCGCAGGATGCCTTCGGGAGCTTAAACGATCAGGTGCTCGAATCGGTGTCAGGCGTCCGGGTAATCCGGGCGTTCGTGCAGGAGGAAGCGGACCGGAAACGGTTCAGCGACTCGACGGATAACGTGTTCAATAACAATATCCGGGTCGCCAAGATCGATGCCCTGTTCGAACCGACGGTCAAAATCCTGGTAGGCATGAGTTACTTGATCGGATTGTGTTACGGCGCGGTGCTCGTATTCCAGGGGGAAATTACCCTCGGCGAAATGGTGTCGTTCAACATGTTCCTCGGAATGCTGATTTGGCCGATGTTCGCCATCGGCGAATTGATTAATATCATGCAGCGCGGCAATGCTTCGCTCGACCGCATCAACGAAACGCTCGGCGTGAAGTCGGACGTCGTAGAAGCCGAAGCTCCGATTGCGCTGGAAGTACCGGAAACGATCGCGTTCGACGGCCTAACGTTCCGATATCCGTCATCGTCCATAGACAACCTCGTCGATATCTCGTTCTCGCTTCGCAGAGGCCAGACCTTGGGCATCGTGGGAAGAACGGGAAGCGGTAAGACCACTTTACTTAAGCAATTGCTTCGCGAGTACCCGATGGGAGCAGGCGATCTGACGGTCGGGGGAGTTTCCCTGGCCGAGCTTGAACTGAATCGTCTTCGGAGCTGGATCGGTTATGTGCCTCAGCAACCGATTCTGTTCAGCAAGACGATCCGCGAGAATATCTGGTTCGGAACGGAGGAGGAAGCGGGCGACGAAGAGCGGTTGAATCGCGCGCTTGAGCTGGCCTCGTTCCGCAAGGACGTCGCGTTCCTGCCCGACGGCTTAGAGACGCTTGTCGGCGAGAAGGGCGTCGCCTTGTCCGGCGGACAGAAGCAGCGGGTCAGCATCGCGAGGGCGGTGATCGCCGATCCTCAGATTCTGATGCTCGACGATGCCTTGTCCGCGGTAGACGCGAAGACGGAAACCGAGATTCTGGAAGGCATCCGCAATGAGCGGGCGGGCAAAACAACGATTATTACGACTCACAGATTATCGGCCGTGCAGCATGCCGATTGGATTCTCGTGCTGGACGAAGGCCGAATATCGGAAGAGGGCACGCACGAGCAGCTTCTTCAGCTGGGCGGCTGGTATAAGGAGCAATACGACCGGCAGCAGCTAGCTTCCGTCGTGGAAGAATAACATCGCTTTGAGGAACTCATAGATAGAGATATACGGGTATACAGTTAAGAAGAATGTAGGTGACATTAACCATGGGGAACAACGGCAAACGATTGTTTCAATATGCTTTGAATTACAAGAAACCGATATTATTGGCGCTAGCGTTATTGTTGCTCGCGGTAGGCGTTGAGCTCATCGGTCCTTTTCTCGCGAAGAGGATGATCGACACGAATATAATGGGGATCGAGAAACCTTGGTATGAAACGAAGCAAGATGAGAAGTACGCGGTATCCTACGACGGAGGCTGGTACAAGAGGGAGGACCACTTCGCGGAGGATGAGACGAAAGGCCGCGAGGTGCGCGTTCTGCAATCGGGACGCAGCTATTATTTCGTTGATGCGGCAGGGGTACCGAATACCGGTAAGCGGACGTTCGGAGACGGCCTGCTTACGATCGCGCGGGAGGATGGGAGCAAACAACGGTTTCCTGCGCTCAAACTCACCGCAGGCGAAACTTATGAGTTTTACAAACCGGAATTCCGCAGCATTTTCCTGCTCGCGATCAGCTACGTAGGATTGCTATTGATCGGAGCGGTGCTGGCCTATTGGCAGAGATTGTTGTTGCAGGTATCCGCGAACAGGATCGTTCGCAAAATGCGCAACGACGTGTTCCGGCATATTCAGCGTCTACCGGTGCAGTACTTCGATAATTTGCCGGCGGGTAAGGTCGTGGCTAGGGTTACTAACGATACGGAAGCGATTCGCGAATTGTACGTATCGGTACTGGCGAACTTTTTCTCCGGAATTATCTATATTGCCGCTATCCTAGGTGCGGTGTTCCTGCTGGATACGAGGCTGGCGCTTATCGCGCTTCCGTTCGTTCCGATCCTGTACGTATGGATCGTTGTATACCGCAAGTTCGCCGCGAAATATAACCACGTCATCCGTTCGCGTCTTAGCGATATTAACGGGATGATCAACGAGTCCATCCAAGGGATGCCGATCATCCAAGTGTTCCGCAAAGAGAAGGAAACGATGGCCGAGTTCAACGAGATGAACGACGAATATTACAAATACCAGAATAAGCTGCTCACCTTGAACTCCATTACGACGCACAATCTAGTCAACGTGTTCCGTAACGTATTGTTCATAGCCGTCGTCTGGATGTTCGCGGGAGATTGGCTTGGCGCAGCCGTCACGGTCGGCGTTCTGTATGCCTTCATCGACTATATGAACCGGATGATGAATCCGATCGTCGGGATCGTCAATCAGTTGTCCAACTTGGAGGTTGCCCGCGTATCGGCTGAACGGGTGTTCACGCTGTTGGATGAGCCGGGCGTCGAGGTATCTCATGAGCGCATGGAGCGTTATCAAGGAAACGTGAGCTTCGAGAACGTCTCGTTCGGTTACAAGCCCGGCGAGGATGTGCTGAAGAACATTACTTTCAAAGCGAAGCAAGGGGAAACGGTAGCGCTGGTCGGGCATACGGGCTCAGGCAAAAGCTCGATTCTGAACTTGCTGTTCCGGTTCTACGACGTGGAGCGGGGCGCGATTACGGTAGACGGCGTCGATGTCAGAGAGCTGTCGAAGCAGCAGCTTCGCCAGCATATGGGCATCGTGTTGCAGGATCCGTTCTTGTTCACGGGGACGATTGCTTCGAACGTCAGTCTGGACGATCCGTCTATTTCCCGGGAAAAGGTAGAGCAGGCGCTTCGCGATGTCGGAGCGTACGATATGTTCATGCAGCTGCCGGGCGGATTGGACGAACCGGTCATCGAGAAGGGCAGCACGCTATCCGCCGGACAGCGTCAGCTCATCTCGTTCGCGCGGGCGCTTGCGTTCGATCCGGCGATTCTCATTCTGGACGAAGCGACGGCGAGCATCGATACGGAGACGGAAGCGATCATTCAAGGAGCGCTGGACGTTCTGAAGCGCGGGCGGACGACGTTCGTCATCGCCCACAGGCTGTCGACGATTCGGGCGGCCGACCAGATCCTCGTGCTCGATCGGGGACAGATCACGGAGCGGGGCAATCACGAAGAGTTGATGCAGCAAGGCGGCAAATACTACGCGATGTATCAGTTGCAGCTCGGCGCTGCCGAGGGCGTAGCTTAACTTGTTAAGGAGGGGGGAATCTCGCGTCGATGTCGCGAGACTCCCCCTTGTTTATTGTGCATTGGTTGACCTCGGAACATTTTGTATAATGGAGACAAAGTAGACTAGGCGGGGATGGCCCCGCGGAAAAGGATGCCACGCCGATGACTGATAAGACGATTATTCGGTTCGATAACGTAACGCAGAAGTATGACCGGGACACGGTGCTGGACAAGGTGAGCTTTGAGATCGAACGGGGGAAATTCTACACGTTGCTCGGTCCGTCCGGTTGCGGCAAGACGACGATTTTGCGGCTGATCGCGGGATTCATCGAACCGACGGAGGGCAACATTTACTTCCAAGGCAAGGTTATCAACGACGTTCCGGCGGATAAGCGGCAAGTGAACACGGTGTTCCAAGATTACGCGTTGTTCCCGCATCTGAACGTGTTCGAGAACGTGGCGTTCGGCCTGCGGATCAAGAAGCTGAAAAATGCCGTCATTACCGAGAAGGTCAAAGAAGCTCTCCGATTCGTCAATCTTAACGGGTACGAGGACCGGGAAATTTCCGAGATGTCCGGGGGCCAGCGGCAGCGCGTGGCGATTGCCCGGGCGATCGTGAACGAGCCGGAAATTTTGCTGCTCGACGAGCCGTTGTCGGCGCTCGACTTGAAGCTTCGTACCGAGATGCAATACGAGCTGCGGGAGCTTCAACGCAGGCTGGGGATTACGTTTATTTTCGTCACGCACGATCAGGAAGAAGCTCTTGCCATGTCGGACGAGATCTTCGTACTGAACAAAGGGGAAATCCAGCAAAGCGGAACTCCGACGGATATCTACGACGAGCCGATCAACCGGTTCGTCGCCGATTTTATCGGAGAATCCAATATCGTCCCGGGACGGATGATTCGCGACTTCCTCGCCGAATTCGCCGACCGGACGTTCGAGTGCGTCGATCAGGGCTTCTCTTCCAACGAGCCTGTAGAAATCATGATTCGACCGGAAGACTTGGAGATTACGACGCCCGAGCAAGGCAATCTGCTGATCAAGGTCGATAGCCAGCTCTTCCGCGGCGTTCATTACGAGATTAGCGGGTATGACGAAGCGGGCAACGAATGGTTGGTTCATTCGACGAAGAAAGCGGTAGTCGGCGACAGCGTAGGTTTGAGGTTCGATCCCGAAGCGATTCACGTCATGCGCTTCGGCGAGACGGAAGAGGAATTCGACCGGCGCTTGGAAGCCTATAGCGATCATGATCATGAATCCGACGGCGGCGGCAAGGGCGGTGGGAACGCGCGATGACCAAATCCCGCAACCTGTATTTGATCCCTTACGCGGCTTGGATGCTGCTCTTCGTGGCGACTCCGATCGTACTGATCGTTTACAACTCCTTCTTCGACGTGGAAGGAAATTTTACGTTAGACAACTTTCAGAAGTTCTTGACGCCCGTGTATCTGCGAATGACGTTCAATTCGTTCTGGTACGCGCTGCTCATTACGGCGTTCTCGCTGCTGGTCGCCTATCCGACGGCTTACTGGCTGACCCGCACGAAGCACAAGCAGCTCTGGCTACTGCTCATTATCGTGCCAAGCTGGATTAACCTGCTGCTCAAAACATACGCCTTCATTGGCTTATTCGGCACGTACGGTTTCGTGAACGCGGTATTCGAATGGGTAGGAATCGGCACGCGGCAAATCCTGTTCACCGATTTCAGCTTCGTGTTCGTCTCCGTCTACATCTTCATTCCGTTTATGATCTTGCCGATCTACAACGCGTTAGAGGAACTGAACCCTTCGCTTATCTATGCGGCGAGGGATCTGGGAGCGTCTCCGTGGAAAACGTTCAGGCGCGTCGTGTTTCCTCTTACGCTAGGCGGCGTGAAGGCGGGCTGTCAGGCGGTATTCATTCCGGCATTGTCCCTGTTCATGATAACGCGGTTGATCGCCGGCAATCGCGTCGTCACGTTAGGTACGGCGATCGAGCAGCATTTTCTGGTTACTCAGGACTGGGGGATGGGCTCCGCGATCGCTGTTCTGCTAATCATCGTAATGGCCGTCATCATGATGATGACGGGTAACCGGGGAGCGAGGAATTCGATCCGATGAGAAAAAACGGCAAGCTCGCCCAATTGTACCTTGTTATCGTGTTTATTATCCTGTACGCGCCGATTCTGTACTTAATGTACTACTCGTTCAATAGCGCGGGCACGATGCACGGCTTCGACGGGTTTACGCTCGAATGGTACAAAGAAGTGTTTCAGGATACCCGCCTGCTCATTATCGTGCTGAATACGGTCGTCATCGCGTTATTGTCGTCGGCTATCTCGACGATTCTAGGCGTAGTCGGCGCGCTGGCTATCCAACGAGTGCGCAGGATCAAGCCGCGCAATTCGCTGCTGGCGATGAACAACGTGCTTATCGTCAGTCCGGACGTCATTATCGGCGCGTCGTTCCTGATCTTTTTTACGATGCTCGGCATTAAGCTCGGCTTCACTTCGGTTTTGTTGTCGCATATC
Source organism: Cohnella cholangitidis (assembly GCF_014107495.1). Lineage (GTDB taxonomy): Bacteria > Bacillota > Bacilli > Paenibacillales > Paenibacillaceae > Cohnella > Cohnella cholangitidis. The sequence goes on along the minus strand of NZ_CP041969.1, from coordinate 2,914,511 downwards.
GCGTTCAGCGTTCCGATCGTGGTCCTCATGGTGCTGCCTAAGCTGCAGGAGATGAGCCCGACGTTAATCGACGCGGCCAAGGATCTAGGAGCGAGCGGATGGGGAGTGCTCACCAAAGTCGTGCTTCCGTTCCTTCGCCCGGGTATTTTCGCGGGATTCTTCATGGCGCTCACCTATTCGCTCGATGACTTCGCGGTCACGTTCTTCGTGACGGGGAATGGCTATTCGACCTTGTCGGTCGAAATTTACTCGCGCGCGCGCCAAGGGATTTCGCCGTCCATTAATGCTCTGTCGACGCTGATCTTCTTGTTCACGATTACTCTTGTCGTCGGTTATTACTTCCTGAATCGACGCGGCAGCCGCAAACCGGATTGGGGGGTCGTGCAGCCATGAAGCAGCTTGTTCGCCTGTTCGCGGCCGTGTTCGTCATCGCCATCGGGCTTATGTACCTCACTTCCTACTTGAACTCTTCGCAAGGGTACTCGGGGGCAAATACGCTAACGATATACAATTGGGGCGATTATATCGATCCCGATCTGATCGCCGAGTTCGAGGAGGAAACGGGGATAAAAGTCATCTACCAGACTTTCGACTCCAACGAAGCGATGATGACGAAAATCGAGCAAGGAGGGACGACGTTCGACATCAGCATTCCGTCCGAATACGCGATCAGCAAGATGAAAGAGGAAGGTTTGCTGTTGCCGATCGATCATTCGAAGATCCCGAACCTCGGCAACGTCGATCCCCGGTTCATGAATTTAAGCTTCGACCCGGACAACGAGTATTCCATCCCGTATTTCTGGGGGACGGTAGGGATCATCTTCAATTCGGAGCTGTTGGGAGGACGAACGTTCAATAGCTGGAACGATCTGTGGAGCGAAGACCTTCGCAATCAAATTCTATTGGTGGACGGAGCTCGGGAAGTGATGGGTTTCGGGCTGAATAGCTTGAATTATTCGCTTAACGATACCGATGAAGAGCATCTGCAGGAAGCCAAGCGGAAGCTGGGAACCCTGACTCCGAACATCAAGGCGATCGTCGGAGACGAGATCAAGATGCTGCTCGCCGGGGAGGAAGCGGCTGTCGGAGTCGTCTGGTCCGGGGATGCATCCGAGATCATGGGAGAGAACGAGAAACTGGACTATGTCATTCCGAGCGAAGGCTCGAATCTGTGGTTCGACAATATGGTCATTCCCAAGACCGCCCGGAATATCGAAGGGGCGCACAAGTTCATCAACTTCATGCTGGACCCCGAGATCGCGGCGAGGAATACGGAATACGTCGGATACTCCACCCCCAATTCCGAGGCGCTTAAGTTGCTGCCGGAGGAGATTTCGCAGGACGAGCGATTCTATCCGAATCCCGAAATGACGGAGAAGCTGGAAGTGTACGAGAACCTCGGCAAAAAAATGCTATCCCACTATAACGAGCTGTTCCTGGAGTTTAAGATGCATCGAAAGTAATGAACGCATAAGAGAGGCTGTTCCCTGTCGCCGGACGGAGGAGCAGCCTCTTCGCGTTATATTAGTCTTGCAAGGCGCGCATGATTTTCACCTAATTGGAAATATTAACTACGCGTTGTGATCCTTACTTCCAAGAGGTTGCTAATGGAAAGAATCAGCCAGTCCCAGTTGGCCGCCCTGATCATTCTGTTCCAGATCGGCAGTTCGCCGTTGTTCCTGCTAGCCAGCGATGCGGGAGCGGATGCGTGGCTCGCGGTCGTCATCGGAATGCTGGGCGGCATTACGTTAATGCTCTTGGTGACGTTGCCGATCCATCGCATGGAACCGGACAAAAATCTGATCGAGATATTCATCCGAACGTTCGGTAAGGCGGCGGGAACCGTATTCGGGGCATCGTACATCGTCTACTTCTGTTACAAGGCGGTCAGGAACGTTCGAGAATTCGGGGATTTGATGATTATGTATTTGCTGCCCGCGACGCCGCTATGGTTCATTATGTTCGTATTTTTGGCGGTGGCCGGTTATGCGGTCTATCAGGGAGTCGAAGTGTTCGCGCGAATCGCCGAAATTCTCCTGCCCGTCCTCATAATCATTTATATCCTATTATTCATCGTGATCTATTCTACGGGGCTATTCGATCTCCATCGCATGCTGCCGATGCTCGACAACGGGTTCAAGAAGGTGTTATACGCGGCGATTCCGGGATTGATCTCCTTTCCGTTCGGAGAGATGGTGCTGTTCCTGATGTTCTGGAAATATGCCGCGCCAGGCGATAAAACGACGAAAGTGACTTTGAGAAGTTTTCTGTTCGCCGGGACGTTCATTACGGTAACCAACATTTTCATTATCGCCAGTCTTGGATCGTTGTCGTCGTTCAGCGTCGTTCCGCTCATCCAAGTCGTGAATCTGGTGCAGGTCGCGGATTTCATTGAAAGACTCGATCCCGCGGTCGCGCTGCTGCTGTTCGGAGGCGTATTCATGAAGATGACCGCGTACTTCTTCGGAACGGCGTTGACGATTGCCCAAGTGTTCAAGACGAGACGGAGCAGCGCGGTCATTCCCGCGGGAGTATTGATCTTCATCGGTTCCTTGATGTTCAGGAGCTACATGCAGCATATCTGGTTCGGTTTCGAGAAAAATTTGAAATACCACTTTCCGATTTTTCAAATCGCGATCCCAGTGGTTGTCTTGTTGGTCATGCTGATCAAATCCCGTTTCAAAGGGAGTAGCGCCGCGCCGCACTGACCAATAAGCAAAGATGAGGAACCCACATGAAACTATGGAAACTTCCCTTCTTCGGCAAAAGAAGAAAAAACAGCGGGGGCGGAGCCGGAGCTCAGGGCGACACCCACCGGAATAGCGGTTCGCGGAACGCTTCGGCACGCCTTTCCGCGGACATCGCAAGCAACGTTCGCTGGATCCAATCCGCCCTCGGAGAGAGCGGGGATGTCGTCGTTCGCACAATCGACGACGCGGCGCCGGGTATGGAAGGCATTGCGTTCGTCTATATCGATGACTTGGTCGATCAGCTAACGGTCAATCAGATGCTCCTGCATCCGATAATGGCCGAGATGGGAGGGCAATCCTCCCCGACGTCTCCAAATGAATGGTTCCGCATCTTGAAAAACCGGGTGCTGGCGGTCGGGCAAGTCGATGAAATCCAAACGCTGGACGAAGCGCTGACGAGCATGCTTGAGGGCAGCACGCTCATATTCCTTCAAGGTTGCCCGGTCGCCATGTCGGCCGGCACCTCGGGCGGAGACAAGCGCTCCGTCGAGGAACCGAGTTCGCAGACGGTTATTCGGGGACCTAAAGAAAGCTTCACGGAGACGATCAAGACGAACGTATCCTTGCTCCGGCGACGCATTAAATCGCCCGACTTAAGGGTGGAGAAGAAGCAGCTAGGCAAGCAAACGAAGACGCAGATCGTGCTCGTATACCTGAAAGGGATCGCGAAAGATTCTATCGTGCAAGAGATGCACGCGCGGCTGGATAGGATCGATACCGACAGCATCCTGGAAAGCGGCTATATCGAGGAGTTCATCCAAGATGCCGCGGTTTCTCCCTTCCCGACGATCGAGAACACCGAGCGGCCGGACGCCGCCGCAGCGGGAATTCTCGAAGGGCAAATCGCGGTTATCGTGGACGGCACTCCGTTCGTGCTGCTGGCGCCGGTCTCGTTCGTCCGATTCTTCCAGTCGAGCGAAGATTTCTACCAACGCTATGATATCGCAACGTTCTTGCGGCTAATCCGTTACGTTGCGTTCTTCGTGTCCACGCTGCTGCCGTCGCTATTCATCGCGATCACGACCTATCATCAAGAGATGCTCCCGACGCCGCTTCTTATCAGTTTGGCCGCGCAGCGGGAAGGCGTTCCCTTTCCGGCAATCGTCGAAGGACTGCTCATGGAAATTACGTTCGAGGTACTCCGGGAAGCGGGGGTACGCATGCCGCGGGTCATCGGACCCGCGATCTCCATCGTCGGCGCGCTCGTTCTAGGGCAAGCAGCGGTTCAAGCCGGACTCGTATCGGCGGCGATGGTAATCGTCGTGTCCTTCACGGCAATCGCGAATTTCGTTATTCCCGCGATCAATATGGCGATTGCCGCCAGACTCATTCGATTCGGAATGATGATTCTGGCGGGGACGCTCGGCTTGTTCGGAATCATGTCGGGCATGATGGTCATTCTGATTCATCTGGCGGGGCTGCGCTCGTTCGGCGTCCCGTATCTCGCTCCGTTGTCGCCTTTCGTCTGGACGAATTGGAAGGATACGTTCGTTCGCGCCCCCATGTGGGCCATGAAGAAACGCCCGCCGACAATGGTTGGTAAGAACAATCCGGTGAGACAAGGCCAGGATCAAATGCCGAAGCCTCCCGGACGAAACTCGAAATCTTAGGAGCACAGCCATGCAGCCGAACAAGGAGAAGATATCGACCGTTCAAGCGATTTTCTTAGTGAACAACGCGATAACCCCTACCGCGGTGCTCGTCATTCCCACGATCGCCGTCGGAGCGGCTTCCCAGGATGCTTGGATCTCGGTCATAGCGGCCTGGGTTATCGGAATCGTAATTGCGCTGATTTATGGATCCGTTTGCCGCAGAAATCCGGGCCTCCCCCTTATGGCGCTTATTGAAAAACGATTCGGGCGGGCGGTCAGCGTCATCTTCGGCGTCGTGATCGTACAGTATTATTTGTCGACTACGGCGGTCGTGCTGAGGGAGTGTTTGAATTTCCTTTCCGATGAATTGCTGCACGAAACGCCGCTTATCGTTATCGCGACGGTCATTTTGCTCGTCATATGGTATGCGGTCGCGGAAGGCATCGAAGTGATCGCCCGAATCAGCGCCATCGTATACGTGGGAACATTGGTTTTCCTTACCCTGGGCATGGGCATGCAGTTCAATCAAATGAAATTGAAGTATTTGTTTCCGATCGGGGAAGCGACGTTGCCGCAGATTCTTCAAGGCGGGATTCCGGCGATCGGTTGGATCTCGGAATCGGCTTTCTTGCTGCTGCTTGTCCCCTATATTAGCAAGCCGGCTCTGGCGAGCAAGATCGGTATCGTGGGCATATCGATCGCAGCGGTACAAATGCTTGTCGTGGTTTTGATGGTCTTGTTCGTTTTCGGCCCCGAACTGCCCAAATTGCTGGCTTATCCGACATTCGCGACGGCGGAGATCATTAAATACGGCAGATTCGTGGAACGGGTCGATTTGATCTTTATCAGCGTTTGGATCCCGACGGCCTTTATTAAGATTTGCGTTTTCTTCTATGGTACGGTGCATTGCTTCTCCCATGCGTTCCGGATTCGCGACGAGAAGCCGTTCCAGATCGTCTTAGGCATACTTATTCTATTAACGGCGCTTTACTCATGGCCTAACAACTCGGCATTTAACCACTACCAGCAATTCGTATCGGGACCTATCCTGCAGATGTTCAACATCGTCTTTCCCGTCGTTCTGATGCTGGCTTTGATGTGGAAGGGAAGGAAGGCAGTGGGATCGGAGGGATCATGATGAGGAGGAAAGGGTTGATCGCGGCGTTGTGCCTCGGGTTGGCCTTCGTAACGACGGGCTGCTGGGACCGCACGGAGCTGAACGAGCTGGCAATCACTTCGGCAACGGCGATCGATTGGGAGAACGGAGAATGGGTAGTCTCCTATCAAGTCGTTATTCCGTCGGCGATCTCGGCAGCCATGACCGCGGTAGGAGGAGGCGCGGCCAAGCTGCCGGTCGTCGTCTATTCCACCAAGAGCAAAACGATAAGGGACGCGGTATGGCGCAGCACGCTGGAAAGTCCGCGCCATCTGTTTTTCTCCCATACGCGCGTCCTCGTGGTCAGCGATGCGGCCGCCCGTCACGGCTTGGCACCGTTAATCGACGTCTATTTCCGAAATTCCGATTCGCGGGAAACGGTAAGCGTCTTGCTCGCCGAAGGCAACGCCCGCAACATCATCGAACAACTGATGCAGATCCAGATTATCCCCGGGGACGGAATCGAGGAGACGATGCGCCGGGAAGCCGCGGAATACTCCGCGTTGCCGAATGTCCGGGTCTATGATCTTGCTATGGACATCGTCAGCTCCGCGAAGAGCGCCGTAATCCCCGAAATTCTCGTATCCGGCTCGCCGGGAGTCACGTCCGCGGACGCTCTGAATCATACCTCGCTTACGTCGAAGCTCCGGCTGGGGCGCTTGGCGGTGCTTTCTGGCGACCGGATGATCGGATGGCTGTCGAGGAGCGAGTCGCTTGGCGTCGCTTTTATGCGGAATAAGATCAAAGCAACGACTCTGAGCACTGCTTGCGGCCCGGCCGAACGCAATGAGAACACGTCCTTCCGGATTAAGCGTTCTACGACCAAGCTGAAACCGACAAAAATCGGCGGCCGTTACGTCATGAAAGTCGAGGTCAAGGCCGAGGGGGAGCTTCTCGAAACCAATTGTCCGTTGGAATTGAACGATCCGAAGGTCATCAAGCAGTTGGAGACGCAATTGGAGTCGAAGGTGAAGGAGATCATCGGGTTCTCGTGGAATGCGACCAGGAAAATGAAGGCCGATATCGTCGGTTTCGCGGATGAAATCCATCGCCAATATCCGAAGCAGTGGAAGCAACTGAAGAAAGATTGGCCCGCCACATTCGCGCAAATAGAGATCGAACCGCATGTGAACTTTACGATCAAACGGACGGGACTCACCAATAAATCGTTCAAAAATTTGACGGAGAAGGATTAGGGGGGCGGCAAGTGGAGAACGCGATGCTTTGCTTGGCGGCTTATGCCGTCCTCTTCATAACCGGAATTCGATCGATTACTAAGAAAGGCAAGAAATCGGAGCTCGTCTGGTACTCCGTATTGATGGCATGGTGCATCTACATGAGCCTGGCGGAGATCTTCGATTTTCCGATCGGATCGATCCCGCAGATGCATACATGGGTGTTCAGTACCGTCGGCAGGTGGTTTACTTAACTTAGAAGGCCGCTATTCCCGGCGGGACTCGCGGGCGAGCCGCATTGCCTCTTGGCGGTCGGATACTTGCAGCTTGCCCAGAATATTCGCGATGTAATTCGCAATCGTTTTACCGCTTATATCGAGCTTTCTGGCCATATCCGCATTGTGCATGCCCTCGGTCATGAGATACAGGACCTCGCGTTCCCTGGCGCTGAGCTCGGGGAAAACTTCTTCCCGGGCGGCCGGTCGCGTAATCGCGAAATATTCGATCATCCGGGAGGCGATTCCGGGACTGAAGATGGCTTCCCCGTTTCCTACCGCGTGGATGGCGCGCAGCAGTTCGTCTTTCTCCGCATCCTTCAATACGTAACCTTTGGCTCCGTTGCGCATGGCGGTGAATACGGAGGAGTCGTCCTCGAACATCGTTAGGATCAAGATTCGGATCGACGGAAATAGGGTCGTGATTTTACGCGTAACCTCGATGCCGCTAATTCCCGGCATTCGGATGTCCATCAGCATCACATCGGGCTGCAGCGACCGCGCCAATTCGATCGCTTCTTCTCCGTTGGAGGCTTCGCCTACGACTTCAAGCTCGGGCGTCGTCAAGAATAGCGTCCGGACGCCATGTCGGAACAAAGGATGATCGTCTACGATAACGATCCGTAATGGCTTCATGCGCTCTCGCTCCCCTTATCGTCTTCGGTAATCGGCAATAACGCCAGTACCTTCGTTCCATTCGGCTGCAAAGCTTCGATCAGGCAATAGCCCCCAAGCTCTTCCGCGCGCTCGCGCATCGAATGCAGTCCGATCCCTCCGCTCGGATTGGCCTCGCGCTTATCTTTTACCCCGCGCCCGTTGTCCCGTATTTCGATTTCCAGCGCTCTTCCTAGGCGGATGTTCACTTCGCACAACGTGGCTTGGGCATGCCTGACCACGTTCACTATTGCTTCGGTTACGATACGGAAGGCGGCAACCTCGACCGCGGCCGGCAGAGCAGGCAACCGCTCGGGAGCGTTCAAACGGAATTGCAGCCGGGACGCGGCGGGAACGGGTGTCGAATCATGGCCGGCTTCGGCGGGCTTCATCGGTCTGGACAAGTCGTGAATCCTCTCTTGAATAGCTCCGATCAGACCCAATTCGTCGAGAGCCGGCGGGCGCAGATCGTGAACGAGCCTGCGAATGTCCGCGACAGTGGACCGAATAACCGTCTGCAGCTCGACGAGTATCGTTCTGGTGGTGGCAGGATCGGTTTGCAGCAAGCTCTCGGCGGCAGATGCGGTGAGTGCGAGCGCGGCCAGCCTTGGCGCCAAGTCGTCGTGCAGATTGCGTCTAAGCCGTCTGCGCTCCTCTTCCCGCGCCAAGACGAGCCGTTCGCGGGATTCCTTGAGATCCTCCGCCGCCAGGTGGAGATCGATGGAGGCTTTGGCGCTTTGCACGACGGCGCCGGCTTGGCGGACAAGCATGTCCAAGAAGCGTTGGTCGGAGAGAGAGAAGGCTTCGCCGGGAGAACGAGGCGAGACTAGCAAGTTTCCTAACCGTTGTCCGCGATGAATCAGAGGGAATAGAGTCGGGGTCACTTGCGATTCCCCGTCCTCGGCTACGATGAACGTTTCCCCGTTCTGATGCAGCTCCAGGCCGGAATAAGGCAGCCGCAGCGCCTCGCGCACCGTGCGAACTACGACGTTCAAAGCGTCATGAGGAGAGAGCGGATTTTCGAGATTTCTGCCTAGCCGCGCCAATACCGCGAGCGGGTCGTCATTTTCCCCGTACATCAACCGATTGACGATTTTTTGAAGCTTTTCTTTCAGAGGGGCGAACACGATGGCGACGAGGCCGGTGGCGATCAAGGAGTTCAGCCACGGGGAAGCGGATCGGAAGATCTGTCCGATGTACCACACGACGCCGATATAGATAGTCGCGACCAACAAGCTGAGCATCCCGAACACTAACGTACGGTTCACGATGGGGTCGATATCCCATAATCTTCTCCGCAGGATAGCGAAGAGCAAAGTAAACGGAAGGAGCATCATCGACGCGGAAAGGACGATCTCGGACAAGAACAAGTATTGCGGGTTGGATTGCAGAAAGTCGTTCCTCACGATATGGAGGATCGTAATGATAAGCAGCCCGGCGATGGCGGCGGACATGCCGGCCACGGCCCACTTGGTCTGCTGCCGTTCGAGCGGGTCAAGAACTTTGCGGTAGCGGTAGATTTGAACGACGATGAGACTGCCCATCCAGAAGAGCACCCATATTAGGAATAGGGTTGGGGAAGACTGCTGGATGTCTATATTACTATTGGGAAATAGGCTTTAAGCAGCCCGGGCACGACAATGGCAAGAAGCAAATATCGGGTCCAGCCGGGGTTGAATTTGCCATTGGGAAAAATGAAAAACAAAGTCATAAGCGCGATAAAAGAAAAGCCTTCGACAACGAACAAGAGATAATCCAGTATCGGATGAACGCCTTGAATGCCGTGGGAGAGGGAATTAAAAGTGAAGCCCTGAAGAACAAGCGCGACGGAAGACACTTGGCCGATCAGTTCTTTCGATTTTTTGCGAAAGACGATGATTCCGACGCCAATATAAGCAAGCCCGAACAGAGCGTATAGACCGGTATAGGCGCCCGCGAAAATACGGTTGTTCAAGCCATGGGATTCAAGCCATGCCGAGCTGGGAGGAGTGTCGTAAAAGGCGTTGCAAGCTTGATCGACGCATTGGTCGCGCAGTTCAACGTAAAAGACGGGAATCGCGTATACGAATAAAGCAATGCCGATCAGGCAGATGATTCCGGATAGGATTCGGGTTAATCTCAAACCGTTCTACTCTCCTCCGCGCAAATCGCAATGGATTGGCTTCTTGGAGAGTATAGCAGGGACTATTTTCACGCGTAAACCATAATTCCCAAAGTCGCGAAATATTCCCGGACGACTTTCCCGGCTTTCGGGAAACGCGGCCTCTTCCCGGCGGGAAAAGCGGGGCACTATGATGTAACCGAATGACGCATGCGAATAAGGAGGAGAAACGCAAATGAATCAAATGCAAATCCCTAAGGGGTATTTGAAATTCAGCGGATGGGCGCTATTGATCGGCGGATTGATGGGGGTTAGCGGACAGTTGCTGCATATCGGAGATACGCCCGAAACGTTGAAAGACATTCCGGATTTCATAGAAACGGCCGTCAATACGCACGTGTGGCTGGCTTGGGCATCGATCCTGTTGCTGCTGGGAATGCCTGCTATCTATTTGCGGCAAGCGGAAAAGTTAAAGCTATGGGGATGGATCGGATTTCCGCTGCTGTTCGTGGGGATGATTCTGGAGATTTTCCACGGTCCGTTTCAAATTCTGGCCTATCCGATCATCTACAACCTGGTGTCGTCCGACGAGGTGCTGAATACGGTCAACAACTACGTGAACAATCTTATGATCGATGATTATCCGATCACGCTTCTCGTCCTAATCCCTTTGCTCCCGGGCATTCTTGGCGGGATGCTATTGCTCGGAATATCGACAGTCAAGGCGAAAGTGTTCCACAAATCGGTCGGCTTATTCGTGCTCGCGGCTATAGCGATTCTCATCGGGGGGATGTTCGCGCCGAAGAACGTGAATACGTTCCCGATCGTGCATCTGGTGTTCGTTGCGTTCGGGGCGGCGCTGGCCTTCGAGAAGAAGCAAGCGGCAATCGTGGAGGAACAGGTGACCGTCTGACGGTTGTTTGCTTGATCTAAGCGATTTATTTAGGAAAAGAGAACTTTGAGTGATAATAATTCTCAATGTTGGTTACAATACAAGGGAACGAAGCAAAAGGCATCCGGACGGATGCCTTGCCTTGCAGGATGTGTGAGGGCACGTCCTAGATTTTCGGTTCGAACGTCTTGCAGTCTGTTTCTTCCGAATGGGAAGCTTGCTTGTTGCGGTTGTTCACAACGTAGATGGAGGAGGCGTTGCAGGCATTGCCTGGCGCCCAATACTTGCAGGAGTTCACTTCGCACAGCACGTCTTTAGCCATTATTCATCTCACCTCCTTTGAGCGGAAGTTCAAAAAGTCATCTTTTGATCCACGAAACCGACTTGTTGAACTCTTACTTTTAGGTAGTTCAATAAGCCGGGGTGCGTTTGGCTTTGTTGAACTTTTACCTCTCAATAGGATGGTCGAAGGCGGTTCGTTTATACGTGCGGTAGCCCGCAACCTTCTCGAAAAGGGAAGTTTGCGGGTTTTTTGGCGTCATTTGAATTCTTTTTATAGGAATGGTAAATGTTTCAAAGGAAAATTTTATTATACGTAGAATAGAAAAAAGAAGCGAAATTTGTTGAATCGTGCCTAAACTCGTCAACGGCAACGCTAGATCGCGGTTTAACATTCAATAGGGGGCAAGGGCGCAATGGCAATCGTAGAAGTCGTCAAATTCGATGGACCTGCGGACGTGTTCGCATGGAAATATCCCAATCAGGAATTGGGAACTTGGACGCAATTGATCGTGAACGAGACGCAGGAGGCAATCCTGTTCAAAGGCGGCAAAGCGCTGGATCTGTTCGGAGCGGGCAGGCACACGTTAAGCACGCAAAATATACCGGGGCTGCAGGCGATCGTCAATCTTCCGTTCGGAGGAAGGTCCCCGTTCACGGCAGAGGTCTGGTACGTCAACAAAATCAGCTCGCTCGACGTCAAGTGGGGCACGGCGACTCCGTTGCAGCTGCAGGATCCGAAATATCAAATTATCGCATCCGTTCGTTCCTTCGGGCAATTCGGTCTGCAGATCGAAGATACGCGGAAGTTTCTGCTGAAGCTGATCGGAACGATCCCGGTATTCGATAAGGATGCGATGACGAGGCATTTCCGCGGCGTGCTCATGATGAACATCCACGAACTGATTTCCTCCTACTTAATATTCAAGAAAATCAGCATTCTGGAGATCAACGCCTATATTTCGGAAATTTCCAAACATATCGAAGAACGGATCGCGCCCGTATTCCTAGAATACGGTATCCGCATCCTGAACTTCTTCATCGATTCCATCAACATTCCCGACGACGATCCGGCAACCGTCAGGCTGAAGGAAGCTCTATCCAAAAAGGCGGAGATGGACATTCTCGGTTATACCTATCAGCAAGAACGGACCTTCGACACGCTTGAAGGCGCCGCGAGGAACGAAGGCAGCGGCAGCGCAAACGTGATGGGAGCGGGAATCGGCCTAGGGATGGGATTCGGAATCGGCGGAGCCGTCGGCAACCAGATGTCGGGCCTGACGAACCAGATGAATATAGCTCCGGTCGCTCCGGCCGACAACAAAGCTTGTCCGAAATGCCAGTCGACGAATCGCCAAGACGCGCAATTCTGCGCTTCCTGCGGATACTCTTACGTAGCAGCGGCGACGGCGCCGCAAGCAACGGAAGTGCAATGCAATTCGTGCGGCCAAACGTTCCCCAAAGGCGCTAAGTTCTGCTTGCATTGCGGGGACCCCAATAACGCTTGCTCGAAATGCGGAGCGGACAATGCCCAAGATGCCGTAAGCTGCGCGAAGTGCGGTCATACGATCGGAGGCAACCCTTGCCATAACTGCGGAGAGTCGGTCGATCCTGCGGGCAAGTTCTGCATGAATTGCGGGACGAGCATGAGCCTGAAGTGCGGCCAATGCCAGCATGAAATCAAGCCGGGCCAGAAATTCTGCCTGGAATGCGGGAATAAATTGATCGAGTAGGAGGCTTGGCATGGATAAACAGAGGGATTATTCGCGGATTGTGACCTTGATATACGTACTCGTCATATTGATTACCCTAGCGGTCGTGTTTCTGATCGGATTGCCGTTCTCCCGGACAAGCCATACGTGGATCTCGTTAGGCGCGTTGCTCTTGGCGGAGACCGCGATATACGGTTTGGCGCTTCACTATATTTCGGGCGGGAAGAGAGCAAGCGCGTTGATTCCGGGTTATCTGGCTTATAGCGCGATTGCCGGACTATACCTGGCCGTCGTTATCGTATTCATCATCGTGTTCTCGCTCGCAGCGGATATTTCGACGTTCTCCTATGGTCTCCTGCACTTCATCGCTTTAGCACTGGCGGCGATTATGGCGAGCTTGATCACTCTTTATGTCCGGCATGCGGAACAACGGGACGGCGATCCTTCCGCTTCCTCGCACGATTGGGTACCTGAAGTGCGCGATACTTTATTGCTAATTAAAGCAGAGTTGGATGGCTGGAACGACGAGGCAAGCGGAGCACTGAGAAAAGGAATCGCGGAGTTGGACGAGAAGGTCCGATATAGCGACCCTGTGTCTCATCCATCGCTCTCCGGCACGGAGAAGAACGTTCTGAACCGGATTCGCCTATTGGCGAACGAGATAAGCGAGCTGGCGGCCGCTTCGGAAACGGACGGAGAAGCCGAGAGGCTGAACAAGCAAATTCATGAGCTTACGAATCAAGTAACGGTAAGGAATCAACGGCTCATTCAATTGAAAGGATAAGGAAGGGGTAGCACCTTGACTATAGACAGTCCTAGGATTCATAGCGTTTTCGTTCTGGCAGCAATGTTTATATTTTTCCCAGTCGGGATCGTGTTGTTGATTATTCGGTTTGCGTTACACGCTAAGTACAATCATTTGAGGGCGAAGGATTACATGTTGGTGGGACACTCCTTCTCGACTCTTTTCACCGCGTTTACATGTCTCATGATTCTTGTAACGGCGGATTCTCCTACGATGAATTCATCCGATTTGACGGCGGTTATCATTATCTTCGCCGTTGTTCTCGGGATTCCGGCTATTGTATTCTATGTGCTGGGAGCAAGCAGGAAGAAGAACATGAACAACTTGTATCATCTGTACTATAATATAACGACGGCCCAGGGAGTCGAATCGCTCGACCGTATCTCCGAGTTAACGGGTCAGAGCGTTCGCAACGTAACCCAGGATATCAGCTATATGATCGCTTCCGGTAAAATGTCCGATGCCACGTTGGATGTTGCGAACAGGCTAGTTAAGCTGAGCGGCCGCTCGGGGGCAGGCCATTCCTCATCAGGAAGTCCGTCCATTGCGACGAGAAACCAGATCATCGTGAATGGACCAGCGGGCCCGGCAAGCTCGGTTGCAACGCAACCGATAATATGTACCGGATGCGGTTCAAGTTCCGGCGTCGTCCCAGGCGAGTCCAAGGAATGCGAGTTCTGCGGCAATGTGTTGTTTATTCCGGCATAGGACATGGATTAAGAAGGCAACATTTGTAACCCGCGTAGCGCGATAGAATAGACGCTATTGCGGGTTTTGTGTTTGACCGATTCGGGTAACAGTACATGTCGAATGCCCGGATGTGGTAGGATAGAGGGTAATGGCCAATAAATCGGATCGGCAGCGTTAGGTTTGGGTTTGGGAAGCCAATGGAGTTAGGGATTATAGGATGGAGTGGATCAAGTGACGGATTTTGCGGAATTGGGCGTGTCAGAAGGCCGGGTTGCGATATTGAGAGCGAATGGAATCGTGACTCCGACGCCGGTGCAGGAGGAGACGATTCCGATCGTGAAGGCCGGACATGACGTCATCAGCCAAGCGCAGACGGGTACGGGGAAGACATTGGCGTTCGTGTTGCCGATGCTCGATAAGATCAGAACGGACGTACCGCAAGTGCAAGGGTTGATCGTAACGCCTACGCGGGAGCTGGCGATACAGATAACGGCGGAGATCAAGAAGCTGCTGACGAAGGAAGACGGAATCAAGGTTCTGGCCGTGTACGGGGGACAGGACGTCGAGGCTCAGCTCTATAAGCTGAAAGGCGACATGCATGTGATCGTGGCGACGCCGGGAAGGCTGCTCGATCATTTGCGTCGGGAGACGATTGCGCTGGACGGCGTCAAAATGCTCGTGCTGGACGAAGCGGATCAAATGCTGCACATGGGATTCTTGAAAGAAGTCGAGGAAATTCTGCGCCAGACTCCTTACAAGAAACAATCGATGTTGTTCTCGGCTACGATGCCTGCGTCCATTCGGGAAATGGCGGGCAGAATTCTGCGGAACCCGCAGCATGTTACGGTTAAGAGCGAACGCATAACCGTGAAGGATATTCGCCAATGGGTCGTCGAGACGTCCGATCGGAATAAGCAAGCGACGCTCGTGAACTTGCTGGAGGAGACCCAGCCTTATTTGAGCATCATTTTCTGCCGGACCAAAAGACGAGCGAATACGCTGAACGTCGCCTTGCAGGAAATGGGATATTCGTCGGACGAGCTGCATGGAGATCTATCCCAAGCGAAACGGGAGCAGGTCATGAAACGATTCCGCGACGCGAAATTGCAGTTGCTGGTCGCGACGGACGTCGCGGCGCGCGGATTGGACGTAGAAGGCGTAACCCATGTGTTCAACTACGACGTTCCGCTTGACGTGGAGAGTTATATTCATCGGATCGGCCGGACGGGACGCGCGGGCGAAAAAGGTTTGGCGATCACGTTGATCGCGCCGAAAGATCGCCGTGAGCTTGCGGATATCGAGAACGGGATCCAGATGACGATGGAGCGCAGAAGCGATGAGGGAGCCGCTCTGGGCGGCGGCGGTCTCGAAGGTCCGCGCAGCAGCGGCGGGCTTGGACGCGACGGCGGCGGACGACCGCGCGGAGGAAGCAGCGCGGGCGCGGCGAAAGGCCGGAGCATTAGCGGCAGCAAGGCTCGCGGCGGCGACAAGCGGCGCGGCGCTTCGGTCGCGAAGCCGGGCATGGGCAACCGCTCGAGCACGGGAGAGTGGGTTGACCGCGGACAGAGCCGCGATGCGGTGAAGGCTGGGCGCAGCGGCAGATCTACGGCGAGCGCGGCAGCTCCGGCATCGGACGAGGCGATCGGGTTTACGTTCGGCGAAAGCGGCGGCTCATCCGCCGGCAGAGGAAGATCCGGCGGAGCGGGACGGAAGCCGGCAGGCGCGGGGTTCGGGCGTTCGGCGGGACCGGGACGCGCAGGCGGTTCGGATCGCTCGAGCGGGTTCGGACGTTCCGCGGATGAACGCGGTTCGGGTCGCCCGAGCGCTGGAGGCGGATCGAGCAGACGGAATTCGTCGGAGCGATTGGCGGAGCGTGCAGCCGAGAACGCGAGGTTCGATCGCAACGGCGAGAGCCGAGGCGGGCGATCCGGCGCAGGCGGCTTCAATGCCGGCGGAGCCAAAGGCGGTCGCAAGACCGAAGTACGCGGAGGAAGCGGCTTCGGAGGCGGGCGTCGTCCGGACCGAAGAGCGGCGGCGCCAAAGGCGGTTTCAAAGGTCCGAAAGGACCTTCCGGCGGTGGCGGAGGCGGCCGCGGCGGTCGGGGCTCGTCCCGGGGCAGATAAGACGATAGGAATAAGATCAGCGGTCTCGACTTCTTTTTATAGAAGCTCGAGGCCTTTTTTACGTAGCTCTTATCTTGCCAGCTTAAATTTATCTAAAGATATAAATCTCCTAACAATTCCCTCTATTCCCATGGTATATTATTCGATGTCGAACTTTGTTACTATTTGTAGTTCCATGCGCCTACCAGCGAGGAGCTGCATCCGAACCAAAGTTACTATTCCTAGCGGAGGGACTGCACATTGAAATTCAGTCAAGTATTCGGTAAAAAAGCTTTTGCAGGATTTCTCTCTCTGTGTATCGTGCTGTCGTCGTTCGGAACCGCTGTTGCGGCAACGAACGCAACGGATACAACGCAGAAGTCCATAGCAAGCGATATTAAAGGCCATTGGGCCGAGACGGTCCTGAAATCGTGGGCCGAAAAAGGGTACATTAAAGGTTCTAAGGATGGTTCTCTTAAACCGGATAACAAAACAACAAGAGCGGAATTCGCCAGCTTCGTTAACAGGGCGAACTCTTTCACCGAACAAGCGGAAATTAACTTTAAAGACGTATCTGCGATGGATTGGTTTTACGCAGATGTAGCAAAGGCGAAAGCAGCCGGATACATAAGCGGTTATCAAGACCAAACTTTCAAGCCCAAGAAGACGATTACTCGTCTTGAAACGGCAATCATCATAGCTAAGCTGCAGAAACTAGGCTCTTCGAACAAAGCGGACAAGCTGTCGGATACGGCGGATCTATCGGCTCAGAGCAGATCCGCGATCGGATCGGTTATCGACGCGGGATACATGAGCGCCGGCAACGGGAAATTCCGTCCGCAAGACAGCTTGACGAGGGCGGAAGCGGTGACGGTCATCGATCGCGCGGTCGCGAAGCCGCAATTCGCCAAGACTTACGACAAAGCCGGCGAATACGGCTCCAAAGACGCATCGGAAACGATCAAAGGTTCGGCAACCATTACGGTTCCCGGCGTAACCTTGAACAATATCGTGATCGAAGGCGATTTGGTTCTTGCGGCCGGTATCGGCGAAGGCGATGTTTTCCTTAAGAACGTAACCGTTAAAGGCAAGACGATCATTAACGGCGGCGGTAAGAACAGCATTCACATTACGGATTCCGTGCTTTTAACGGTAATCGTAGATAAGAAAGACGGCAGCATCCGTATCGTTGCGGAAGGCTCGACGACCGTCGAGCAGATCACTCTGCAATCCGGCGCGCGCTTGGAAGAATCCCAATTGACCGGCAGCGGTTTCGGGGATCTCGTGTTGTCTCAGGCGATTCCCGCAAATGCGGAAGTCAGTCTGTCCGGTCGCTTCGAGACGGTTGACGTTATCGCGACGTCGCTGCAAATCAACCTTGAGGAAGGCGCGATCGCCGAGTTGTTAGTCGGTCAATCCGCCGCTAACACGAACTTGAATGTCGGTTCAGGCGCTAACATCGTCGCTTTGATCCTCAACGCTCTGACAAACGTTTCCGGACAAGGGTCGATCGGTACGGCTACGATTAATGCCAACGGTTCGACGATCGCTCAAAGACCGGGTAACGTTGTCGTTGGCAGCGGAGTTAACGCAACCGTTAACGGCCAGACGGCGACGAACACAAGCACAAGCAGCGGAAGCAATAGCGGTTCCCCAGGCACGACCGACCCAGGCACGACCAACCCAGGAACGACCGTATATGGCTTCTCCGGTACGATCATCGATGCGGATGACAGACCAGTCGCAGGCGTGGTAATCAAGTTCCGCAGAGGACTTGGAAACGTAACGGGCGAGGTTGTGGCAACGGCAGAAACGAATGCGCAAGGTAAGTATTCGGTTGCGGTCAGCCCTGGAGTCTATTATGGCGAAGTCGTTAAAGCCGGCTATCTGAAAACTTACGTCGTAGGCGTTTCCTTATCCGCAGGCGGCTACAATACCGGACAGAACGCAACGATCGTAACGATTCCTCAAGCGGAAGAGATTCGTATCGTGCTGAGCTGGGGAGAGAATCCTCGGGATGAAGATTCGCATTTGTTGGGACCAAGCGTGGACGGAAGCACTTTCCACACGTGGTACAGCGATAAAGAGCACACCGTAGACGGCGTGAAGTATGCCGATTTGGACATTGACGACGTTGAAAGCTACGGTCCCGAAACGACAACGATCCGCCAACGCGTTAACGGGGATTATCAGTTCTACGTTCACCATTTTTCGGGAATCAGCACTCTCCGTAAATCAGGCGCCAAAGTCGAGGTATACGTTGGATCGGCTACGACGCCAACGAAGTCCTACGTCATTCCGACAGGCGAAGGCGCCGAGATCTATTGGGACGTGTTCCAAATGAACATCGACGGCGCGAACGTTACGTTCACCGATCGGAACGTCATGACGAATACCGCTCCGACGATTACGAATACCAATATCAGCAGACAGCCATTGGCTGATGAAGTAACGTACGAGAACAATTACGGCGCGAACGACGTATTGACGGTTACAAACCTTTCCGTAACCGATGTCGTGTATTACTACAAAGCTGACGGGACTTCCTATTTCACGGTTCCCGTTACTCCGGGCAGCGACGGAATCATCATCTCCGAAGAGGATTTCGGCGTCAACGGAAGCACGATTAAGGTAGCGGTTAAGAGCGTCGGCAAAGCACTAAGCTCGCGGCTGTCCGTTCCGATCGTGTCCGAGGCGGCGTATGCGGCCGCCCAAGCAAATAAATTCGTTGACTTCACGATCCCGGGAGAAACATCGGTTAGCGATTCCGTGTATCTGAATACGGATGACGGAGTATTAGGATCGATGACGGATTTCCGGATCACTAACCTGCAATCCGTCACGGTGACGGGTGCCACGTATTTGGAAATCGACGGCGCGTCCAATAACCAATGGCTGAAGCTCGTCGCTTACAATACGTCGGGATCATCCCTGGAGTACGAAGCAACGATCGAAGTTACGGTAGGGGGACACAACCCTCAAACGAAAATCGTTACGATCACGGTTCCTACGGTAGAAGCAGCTCTTCAAGATGCGGTTTATTATGCCGAGGGATATCTCCATCCCGTTCCGGGTACGGCTCTATCCGGCCAGATCCAGGCCGCGAGAACCGTACTTAATAACCCGGGGGCGACCAATCAAGATTATATTGATGCGCTGACTGCGTTAAGCCAAGCTATTAAAGCCGCAACACCGCAAGGATAAACGAATAGTATACGAAAAAGACTCCCCTTCGAGGGAGTCTTTTCTATGCGAGTACCGGATTAGGAATGCGGAGGGATGCTCTTGAACCCCGCGGCAGCAGACGGGCCGTGATTGAAGATTCGCGTCAAGATGATTCCGAGTTCCGCGGGAGTTTGATTCATGCCCGTCTGCATCCAATGCAGCACGATCCCAAGATTGGCGGAAGAGATATAGGCGATCAAATAATCCATTGGCACAAGAAGCCCTTCGCTGTTGGGCCTATGATAACTCATTCTGCTGAATATGTGGTTAGTCATCAATTCCTTATACTGGTTCATGTAGGCAGGGTCCCCTTTGGGACCGAACATGACTTGGAAAAAATGGGCGTTACGCGTGAACTCTTCGAATATTTCAATCATTTTCGGATAAGGTTCGTCTCTGCGGGCACATTCGGCATATTCCATAATGTCCAATTGGCGGACTCGGCTTCCGATCATTTCAAATGCCTCTTCTTTTAATTGCTCAAGCATATCCGCGACATCCCGATAATGCAGGTAGAACGTTCCACGGTTAATATCTGCCCGGTTCGTAATATCCGTAACCGTAACGCTTTCCGCGCCTTTTTCCTTAACGAGTTCCATTAGCGCGTCGTATAGCAGCTGTTTCGTCCGGGCTTTGCGGCGATCTATTTTGTCCGACACGGGGTCATCTCCTAAGATGCAAATGAGTAAATAATAAACAATAGGTGGTTAAACTGACGATTACTGAACAGAAACGGCCTAATCTGAGTATTGAATTCCCGCTTGTTCTCTAATTATAATGAACACTGTGATCATTAATCAACATTTCGTTTATTAAAAGATAAAGAGAAGGTGGAGAGAGTGGCTATATTTAAACAAAAATTGTTGTGGATCGGGATTGTCATCGTAATGGTCGTATTAATCGTGTTCGGTGCGGCGATGATGGGGTCCGTGCTGGGCACGAAGCCGAAGGAGCTGCCCGTGGCGCTTGTCGTGCTCGACCAGCCGGCGGAATTGCCGACGGGCGGAGCTCTGGCGGTCGGAGAGATGGTTCGGGAGAAGCTGACGGCGAACACGCAGCTTCCGTTCGCTTGGGACATCGTCGAATCCGAGGAGGAAGCACGGGCAGGGCTGGATAAGCATGAATACTATGGCGCCTTAGTTATCCCTGCGGATCTAAGCAGCGGACTGCTGTCGCTTGCGACGCCGGCGCCGAAGCCGGCCACCGTGCGGATCATCGCGAACGACGGGATGAACGCGCAAGCGGCTACGGTCGTGAAGCAAGTGCTGGGGCAGGCGATGAAGGGGGTCAGCTTGGAGCTGTCTAAGCAATTAATGGGGCAGATCGGACAGCAGACAGGCGGGCAAATTCCCGTGGCTACGGTGGAAGCGTTGCTCTCGCCGATCGCGGTTCACGAAGAGAGCCTTCATACGGTAGGCGAGAACAATGCGAGCGGCAATGCGCCGGGACTGCTTACCCAGATCATGTGGATAGGAAGCTTAGTGACCGCCATGATCTTGTTCTTGACGAACCAGAAGACGTTAGCGGCAGGCGCTCGCAGATGGACGGTTATTTCGACTCAGACCGTAGCCGGGCTGGCGATCGTAGGCGTTGCATCGGGATTCTTAGTGTGGATGGCTTCCTCGTGGTATGGAATGGAGCTTGCGCAGGCTGGTGAAACGTGGTTGTACCTGTGGTTAGGGGGAGCGGTATTTTTCCTGCTGCAGTCGGCGTTGCTGAACTGGATCGGATTTCCGGCCATGGCGATCTTGGTGCTGTTGATGTTCTTCTCGATGCCGGTACTGAATATGGCTCCCGAATTCTTGTCGCAGACGACGCAGGACTGGATCTATTCCTGGACGCCTCTTCGTTTCGTCGCGGGGGGATTGCGCGAGGTCATGTATTTCGGCGGGCTTGACTCGGTCAGCACGAATGCGACCGTATTATGGATTATCGGGGGAGCTTTCCTAGTCGTTCTGCTCGCTTCAAGCGTAAAGAAAGCCAAAGCGAAACCGACGGCGCAAGCGCTAGCGGCATAGGAACTAGATAAGTACCCGGGTCATTCTCTTCGGAGGGTGGCCCGGGTTTTTGATTACGGGACGCATATGGTACGATAAGGTTAACCTGATACATAGCTCAGAGAGGATAGATCGTATGGCAGGCAACGGTAAAATACGCAGCGACGTCAAGCCGGGACTTGAAGTCGACATCGTATTGAAGCAAGACCAGCGGACGGGTAAATTGACCCGCGGCATCGTGAAAGATTTGTTAACCAATTCCGCTCAGCATCCGCATGGGATCAAGGTTAGATTGCAGGACGGCCAAGTCGGGCGCGTTCAGAATATCGTCGGCGGCGGCAATGGTTAGGCTACCGCCCCGGAAGAAGGCAACTGACCATCTCGTCCAAGTGTTTTTCCAGAGTCACCGGGTTGTAGCTCGCCCACCGATCTTTAACGACGTAGCTCCTTCCCTTGCGAACCGCCGGGAGGCTTTTCCACGCCGGGTGCTCCAGCACTTGCCGTCCTTTCAGAGCATCGGATCCTGAATCGGCCAGCGCGATAAAGACGCGATCTCCAGCGTATTCGGATATGGCTTCCAGCTGAATCGGTTTCCATTTGGCGTTTTTGTTCCCGTCGATCAGCGCCTGGATGTTTGCCGGCGGCTCGAAGCCGATCCCTTGGTACAACGTGTGACCGAAATGATGTCCCCCGTATACGTAAAGCCCGTCCGCGTGGTAGATAAATGCGGATGCGGTCTCTCCATGTCCAATGCTGTCCCGAAGTTTATTTCTTGTTTGCTCCGCTTTATTTTTGTATCGCTCAATCCACTCGGAAGCTTCTTTCGTTCTGCCAAGCATGACCCCCAGCTCTTGAAGCCGGGTGTAGACGTCCGAATCCCAGTCGACCTCTACGGCGGTAGCAATTCGGGAGAGCTCTTGGACTAATCGGGACGGAATGAAGCTAGGATACAGGATCAGGTCCGGCTTCAACTCGAACAGTTGCTGCACGTCCAACGGCTCGTCGATTCCCCTAATGTCGCTCAATGCCTCCGGGAAAGCGTGCAGCATGGCTTGGTTCGTCCCTACCGGACGAATGCCCAAAGCAAGCAGCTCGCCTAAATATTGAATCGAGAATATCCGAGGCGAGAGGCCGCGGCCATGGGCGAACTGCGTGGGAGACATCCCCGTCGTTTGCTTGAACCGGCGGCTGAAGTAATATTCGTCGCGAAAACCGACCCTGCCGGCAATTTCGTTCACCTTCGCGGAGGAGGAAGTTAGCAGGTTTTTGGCTTGTTCAATGCGGAGCGAGTTCAGGTAGTGGTTCGGGGTTTGGCCCGTTAAGGTTTTGAACAGGCTCCCGTATTGCCAACGGCTCATGTTCGCTTCCTGCGCCAACCGTCCTACCTCGATGTCTTCGTGGAACGAGCGATGAAGGTAAGCGATCGTTCTCTCGACGGCTTGTCTCGGATCTTCAGGTCCTTCCCGCTGGAGGGGCAACCGTCTCAGCACCTCGTATAGCAACGTTTGAAAACGAATATGGTTGTGGAACGAGCCGAGAGGGTCGTTCTCTCCGCTGTCGCGCAAAATCTCGTGAACCCGATCTTCAAGTTGGGGGAACGGTTCATAGGCGAGCTCTCTATTCGTATTGAATACTCCGGCTTCGTCTTGGATGACGGAATAGGAAATGCGGTAGTATCGCAATGGCGCAGGGGTATCCTTATGGATATTCAATGTCTTGTTCGGCTCTAGAAGGAAGCACTTGCCCCGAGAGGCGAGATAACGGCTGCCGTCCATGTCCATAGCTCCGCAGCCTTCCGTGAAGATCAGCAGCGTATGGGCATCCATAGCGAGAGAGTTCCCGCCGGCGGGATCTCCGATGCTGATTTGCTCGATCCCCATCAATCGGACGAGTGGAGGAGAGAGCAAGAGCGTGCTATTCTCATTTTCTAGCTGCGGCATTTGAACGGCCTCCATTGAGAATCATTATCAATATACTCCCATTATAGGACAACGGCGGCGAAAAAAGAAGCCTGCAACGGGCAATCCGTCGTTGAGGCTTCTTGATATTACGTTATTCGTTAAGCAAATTAGCCATTTCGTCGAGCAGCCAATCCAGCGTCAGAGGATCGTTCATTGCCCATCTCTTGTCGACGACGTAGGCTTTGCCGTTCTTAACGGCAGGGAGGGTTTTCCATACCGGTCCGTTAATGATCTCTTCAACGGCTTTCTTGGATTCATCGGTGTCGTCGGATGAGACTAAGAAGAGGCGATCTCCGGCGTAATCGGCAAGCATCTCCATCGAGATCGTCTTCCATAAGGAATTCGGTTCGCTAGAGAACAATTCCGCTACTTTCGGCGGTATGGCGAAACCGAAAGCATCGTACATGGTCGGTCCAAGGCGTTGCTTGTTATAGACGTACAGCTGTTTGTCCGTCGCGTACATGATGAACGCGGATGCCGTCTCGCCTTCCTCTATGCGCGACTGTACGAGGGCGCGTTTCTCGGTCGCCTTGGTCTCGTAGGCTTGGATCCACTGTTCGGCTTTTTCCGGTTGGCCCGCAATGTCCGCTAGCGCGCGAAGACGAGTAAAGACGTCCGCGCTGTAGCTGACCGCGATGGTCGGAGCGATCTTGGACAACGCCTCGATATCCTTCTCTTCGATGAAGTCGGGAATGACGATCAAGTCCGGGCTAAGAGACAACGTCTTCTCTAAGTTAGGCGCGAGACCTTCGCCGCCGATATCTTCCACGCCTTGCAGCTGCGACTCCGCGAGAGCCAGCTTGGCGTTCAAGTAATTGGTTCCGACCATAGGTACGTCAAGAGCGGTTACTTCGGCGGCGTAATAGTGAGCGATCATTCGCTGCGGCTGGGACGGGATGTCCACCGTTCTTCCTAAGGCATCCGTATAGGAGCGAACGGAGGTGGACTCGGCAGGCGTCTCGGACGTTGCGGCCGAAGCGGAAGCGGATTCCGTAGGCGAGGCCGATTGAGTCGCGACAGGTGAAGCTTGCGAGTCGTCGTTGTTGGCTCCGCAGGCGGAGAGCAGGAAGATGGACAGCGCAATCGTTAGGGACGCTGAGGCTGATTTTTTCAATAATGGGGTAAACATATAAATCTCTCCTCTATATGATAATGATTCTCAATTAGGTCGATATTCATCTTACTATTCCCGGGTTCGGCGTTCAATGGACTTTTGCGTGGAAAAGCATAGACATATTTTGCGAAGCGTTTGGGAGGCTTGGGGGAGTCTTGCGCTTGTGATACGATAGGGTCAACGAACAAGAGAGCGGGGATGGAGAAGAGTGCAGATTCAGGTCGTATGCGTAGGGAAGCTGAAGGAGAAATATTGGACGGGCGCTATCGAGGAATACGCCAAACGGTTAGGCGCGTATGCGCGTCTCGACATACGCGAATTACCGGACGAGAAAACGCCGGACTCAATGAGTCCGGCGGAGGAAGAGCAAGTGCGCGTCCGCGAAGGGGAGCGCATCTTAGCGGCGTTGAAGCCGGACGCTCATATCGTCGCGCTCGCCATCGACGGCGAGACTTGGACGAGCGAGCAGCTCGCCTCGCACTTGGACAAGCAAGCCGTCTACGGCGGCGGAGCAGTGTCCTTCGTCATCGGCGGCTCGCTCGGGCTGTCGCCGGCGGTCATGTCTCGCGCCGACAAGAAGCTGAGCTTCGGGCGGATGACCTACCCTCACCAATTGATGCGGGTTCTTTTGCTGGAGCAGGTTTATCGGGCTTTTAAGATTAATCGGGGGGAACCGTACCATAAGTAGGGCGAAATTTTAAATAGGGGGAGTTGTCTAGAAGGTGGACCGCTCAATAACCCCGGCTTACTCATAACCGATGAAAGGGGCACCCATAAAGGTGTCCCTTAAAGCGATATTCCCGGCAGAAGCCCCCTCAATGATGTCACGGATTATGCTCGCGGCAACGGCATCCGGCATTTCGAATAGAAGCTCGCCTTCTAAGCCACGTTCTTCTGAAACTCAGCCGTGAAGAACACTCCCGTCAAGAAACTCACGGCTATAGATGTCGGAAATTCTGTCCAGCACATGCTGCGCATGTTCTGTAAATTTCAAGTCCGCAACCCGATCTTTCAACAAAAACACGCCGGTCTCCTTGCGGTTTTTGCCGAGGGCTCCCTCAAATAATAGGTTGGCGCCATGGGTAGGCGGAGAGGAAAACAACTTCATAAAGAGTTCAAACCATGCGGTCAGTCCGGAGTCTTTTCCTTTTCTTAGCGTGTTGTTAATTCCCGGGTCGACGCTGCGGATCTTGATGCCTTCCTTGGCAAGTTGTGGTGCGACGGCTTGGGTCCACAACGAAAGAGCCAGCTTTGAAGTCGCATAAGGGCCATACATTTTGCGGAAGGTTTTGGGATGCTCTAAGTTTTCGATCGAAAATTCCTTCGTAAATCTAAACACCTGCGATGAAGTGTTAATCACCGTTTTTAAGCTGCCGTTTGTCAACAGCTCCTTCAATTCCATCAGAATAATATAAGGAACTACCGTCAACAATTCATAATGCTTTTCGCGACCTTGTTTCGAATAGCTCAGTTCACTTAAGCCGCCTCCGGCGTTGTTGAACAAAATATCGATCTGCTGTTCCTTGACTTTGATTTCTTCCAAAGAGCGTTTCAAGCTGCCATAATCGGTGAGATCCGACACTTTATAGGCTCGAAGCCATCCGTTCTTGAGGGCATTGCGAATGAGCATATCGTCCGCCGGAAAATCGGAACGGTTCAAAGTAACGACCTGCCAGTTTTGCGATAGCAACTTCCGGGCTAATGCCAACCCGATCCCCTGGCTTGCGCCTGTAATCAGTGCGATATGTTCTCGTGGATTCGTATTCAATGGATGTCCTCCCTCATATTACTTCCAAGAAAAAGGGGGTTCAGATCTGGGAGCCGCCTCCGTCGACAGGGAACTCAGCCCCTGTGGTATAGGTGGCGTCGAATGCTAAGAATGCTACGACTTTGGCGACCTCGACTGGATCGCCCAAACGCAACATCGGGATCTGCTGTGTCATCTGCGCCTTTGTCTGTTCGGCAGCTTCTTTCGGCATGGCCTTCTCTATGATTCCTGTATCAATGACGCCAGGACTGACTGCGTTGACGCGAATATTTCGAGGCAATAACTCGCGTGCCAGACTTCGAGTCATGGAGCGTAGCGCCGCTTTACTAGCTGCATACGCACTGAGCATGGGGAGACCCACTACGTTCACGATTGAAGTGGTAAGGACTACCCCGCTTCCTGTGCTCAGGAGTGGAGCGAGTTTTTGTACGGTGAAGTACGACCCTTTGGCGTTGATTGTAAAAATCTCGTCGTACGTTTCTTCAGTCGTTGACTCGAAAGGGACAAAGCCGGTGACACCTGCGTTAACGAACAGGGCATCTATCGTTCCAAATTCAACCTTCACTCGATCGGCCAACGCGGCGATATCCTTCAATGAAGAGGCATCGCTTAGGAACGAGGTTGAGTTGCTGCCGAGTTGTTCACGAGCCGCGTCAAGCGTCGCCTGAGTACGTCCGGTAATCAGCACGTGTGCTCCTTCATCCACTAGCAGCTTCGCTGTCGCGAGGCCGATTCCACTGCTGCCTCCCGTGATTACGACTTTCTTACCGGAGAATTTGCCCTTGCTGGATAGTTCCATTTGAATCGTCCTCCCTTTGTATAATCCGCAATCGGATGATTAGGTACAGGAACGATTATACAACATGGACTTTACCAAGTAAACTAGATTAACTAAATTAGTTAATCTAATTCATTTAATTATTAGTGTAAATAAAAAGGCGGTAAATTTGTTATAATGCATTTGATACGTATCACTGAGAGGGGCATTTATTCGTGAGAAAAGCCGTGAGTGTGGAGAAATATATAGAAAAAATAAAACCCGTTATTAGAAGAACAAAATTCAGCCAACTGAAAGTCGACGATCTCGCAAAATATATGGATATCAGCAAAGTGACGCTATATAAGTATTTTGCCTCCAAAGATGACATCATCGAACAGGTTGTAGAATATTACATGGATTACTCGAAGAAAGCTGATGCCGCGGCCAATGATGATTCCGTCTCTTTTTTGGATCGGTTTCAAATTACGTTTTTACAATCTTTGATGTGTGCCGTGTATATCTCTGATTTGTTCTTGCAGGATCTGAAGGAATTTTATCCGCACCATTTTGAGAATCTGTCAGTTGCCCTGCAAAATCGGAATAAAAACTTACAAACCTTTTTTGAATCCGGAATGGAGCAACGGATTTTCAATAGATTGAATGCCGTATTGTTTATGGTTCAAGATGACGCTGTGCTGCGGCGCTTTATCGAGCCATCATTTTCGATTCAGTATGATATCACCTTGAAACAAGCCATTATGGATTACTACCGCATGAAGCAGTATGAATTGCTAAAACCCGAATACCTGAAGATGATCGATGACTCCAATATGGAGGGGAAAATCGTTCATATTTTGCAAACCATCTCATAAGTGAGTCGCCTGCGCATGTCAGGACGAAATCGACCTAAACGTAAAACATGGCAGAAGAACAAATAGCCCCTACAGCGGTTTAACCGCGATTGGGGCTGATGAAGTTCTTCCTGTAAGTTAAATAAAACCGCCATTAACACGGATTGTTTGTCCCGTCATCCACTGCGATTCTTCGCTCGCAAGAAAGAGGATCACGCCTGCAATGTCCTCGGTTTCCCCGAGTCGTCCGAATGCGTTCATGTTGGCAAGCCCTTGGATTTGTTCTGGTGTTTTGCCTACCGTAAAAAGTTCGGTATTAATAGGGCCAGGTGCTACGGCATTAATCGTGATGTTGCTCTTTCCAAGCTCCTTAGCCAATTGACGCGTGAATTGTTCGACGGCTCCCTTAGAGCCAGCGTACAGACTATAGGCCGGGAACATCTGACCCGTCACCGAAGTGGAGAAGTTGATGATGCGGCCGTTGGGATTTAGATGCTTGGCGGCAAGCTGGCATGAAAAGTAGGTTCCTTTGACATTTATCGCGAATAGCTGGTCGTAATCCGCTTCCGTAACATCGCCAATAGGTTTGGTAATGACAATTCCTGCGTTATTGACAACAATATCAAGCTTTCCGAACGTTTTAAGGGTTTCTTGATAGAGTCTCTCTAGCTCGCTTAAGCGACTGATATCAGCCTGAATCGCCGTCGCTTCTCCGCCGTTTCTTTTGATGTCTTGTACGACCTCTACCGCCTGCTCCGAACGGTTGGCATAATTGATGACCACCTTCGCGCCATGACGTGCTAAATTTTCGGCTATCGTCTTACCGATTCCTCTGGACGCTCCGGTGATTAAGGCCACTTTACCGGCAATCTTCTTATCCATTGCTGCGATCTCCTTTTCTGAGGCGTTAAGCAATCGGGTAATCCATAACGACGATCCCTTCAACAAATGGGCCAATGGATTGCAATAAATTTTGATGCAGGGAGTGCTGATTATAATCCCGGCAAGCCTGCTGATTCTCAAATGTAACTCGAATGCCCAACGTATAACCCTGCTTATGCTCTACTTCTTCCGTAATGTTAATTCCGGCGCTTATATCGATACTACCCGGAATCTCATCTTTAAAGGCAAGCACACTCCTCACTACATCTTCTTGTTGGTCAGTAGAAAAATTGGAATTGAGCTTCAACAGTACAATATGCTCGAACATCTGTTTTCCCTCCAAGGTTCCTGATTATAGTGAGCTCTGCAGTTGCTTCAATCGGGATTGTTCCTTCATCCATTTCACAAAATTGTCGGCTACGAGATCAAGGTACTGTATCGTAGGTTCGTCCGTCAGTTCGCCCTTTTCATTGATCTTTTCATGAACCAGGCCGATGTACGCTTCATTTCCAGGCAAAAGCGGCGAGGAGATACCGGAAGAGAACAGAATGTCTCGCAGATGACCCTGCGCTTTGACAGATCCCAACAATCCCATGGAAGATCCCACGATCCACGAGGGCTTCCCGATCATCACTCGGTCGACGCGGGATAACCAGTCAATTGCATTCGCCATGACGCCGGGAATGGTTGAATTATACTCCGGAGTGACCCATAACACCGCGTCGGCAGCAGCGACCCTCGCCTTAAAATTGATAACCGGCTGCGGCGGAGTCGCCTCGATATCCTGATCGTAAAAAGGAAGATCCCGAATGTTCAACACATCCAACTGAAAAAGATGCTGATAACGGTTCTGAATATAACGGGCTAACTTCAAGTTGTACGAATCTTTACGAATGCTCCCGACAATTGCAGCTACTTTCATTTTCATCACCTCAATGAGTATTTGCTATTCTCCCTAAGGAGGACATAGACTAGTGTATATGGGCCTAAAGAGGCTAGGAAGAGATCTGGTTATCGTAGGATTGGGAATCCTACGTTCATGAATGGGCAGGAGGCATGGAGATCATGGGATTGGACCGTTATGAGGAATTGTCCCGTTTTTTGCGTTCACGTCGAGAACGAATAACCCCAAGCCAAGCAGGATTGCCGGAATCCGGACGCAGACGCACACCCGGACTTCGTCGTAGTGAGGTGGCTCTGCTGGCAGATGTAGGATTGGATTGGTACACCTACTTGGAACAAGGGCGGCATATCAACGTATCCGCCGAGGTTCTTGATCGAATAGCAGAAGTGCTTCGGTTAGATGAATCGGAACGCAGGCATTTATACCATCTTGCCCGTAAGCAATTTCCCTTGATCGATACGAAGCAACCCTCTAAGGTAACTCCGGAACTTCAACGTTTTTTGGATAGCCAAAATTTGTCCCCTTCAAATGTCATGGATGCGCGTATGAACATCATTGCCTGGAATGAAGCCTACTGCGCATTGAATGGGGACCTCGCGGTGATGTCGGATAGGGAACGAAATTTTGTCTGGATGACGTTTACTTCTCCCCGTTTCCGCTATGTTAAGGGAGATCAATGGGAATTGCATGCGCGACGGATCGCCGCTCATTTCCATGCCGGGTATGCGCGTCAGGGCGACGACCCTTGGTGGTCCGAGCAGTTCGAGGCGCTGTCTCAGGCTAGCGGAAAGTTTCGGGAATTTTGGGACTCCCATGAGGTTCTCGATGCCATTGATGCTCCCAAGACGCTGCATTGTCCGAATCTCGGGATATTGAATTTTGACCTTGTGTCGTTTCAGTATTCGAACGATTCGAATCTGACCATTTCCATCCATGTTCCCCAACAAGACGGCACAGATGAGAAGATGCAGCGGCTGTTGATCGAATATCGGAGCCTGCATTCAGAGCCGCTTGAATCTTCTCAAAGAGTTTAGTATGGAGGCAATCAGAACTTTTTTAGACATGAATCAAGGCACCCAAGCGGGTGCCTTTTGATTTCGCTCTATAAGTGATACGGAGAACCTTATCATAAGTGACGGCGAATACCGAAGACTGTATAACGTCAACGAGCAAACGAGGATACGAGCTCAATAAAAAGATTTGAAGGCAGCCGTTTTTTTGATCGGCTGCCTTTTTAACATTAGAGAAAGTACATCATGATCCGCAGGAAATCTGAAGATCGAGAATGATCAACTCCGTTTATCGAAAGAGGCCGCCGTAAAGCACAAATCGATCGAGCTGTCCCCCAACAGGGTGACCCAAGACCAACGTCTTAGTCACCCTCGCAAGTTATGAATTGCTTTCTTGCAGCGTCTCCATCATCGCATAAAAATATTTAGGGTCGCCTGAAGCGAAGTAGTTATACCAAGACTCTAATGTCTTTTCCGCAAACAGGTCCAGTAGCGCAATAACCTCGCGCGCTAATTCTAGTGCGCCGGCTGAACCGGTTGTGATCAGATTGCCATCGGCCACGATTTTCTCGTCTTTATATCGAGCAGCGCCTTTGTACGAGGAACTAAATAAGTTCAAATACTCTAGACTATTGCTCGTATGCTGACGATCATCCAGCAACCCTGCATCCGCAAGCGCAAGTGTGGCTCCGCATATGGCTGCAACATTGCCGTCGGCGTTCAGCAGTTGTTTTGCTTTTTCGATGATTGGCCCATTCACGGGATCTTTCCAATTATCGGCACCCGGCAAAAGCAAAATCGCCGATGTTTTATGCGTGATCTCATCTACTGTCAGATCGGGTACGATTGTCAATCCGCCCTTCGTCGTGATAGGAAGGTTGGAAGCCCCGACGGTTCGTACGGGAATACGACTTCCTCGATTTTTGAAATATTGACCGGAGTTGAGCTCCGCAGTCACAAAGCCAAGCTCCCAATCTGCCATCGTATCCAGTACATAAACATAAGCGTATTTCATAAGTTCCTCCTTGGTTATTTATGATTCCACCAGTTAGGGATAAATCGTATCAGTTCATTGGCCAGAAGTTCGGGTTCCTCCAACGCTGCAAAATGACCGCCACGGGGCATCTTGTTATAGCTTCGCACATGTACCGAACGCTCGGCCCAACTTGCGGGGAACTGGATTTCGTATGGGAAGAGCGCGATACTTGCCGGTACTTTACGTGTCGCTGCGATCGTTGGTTCGCGATCTTCATCCGCTTGATTGGCCATGACAATTAGCCGATACATGCGTGCGGCAGATCCGGCCGTCTCGGTCAGCCAATAGATCATGATATTCGTGAGAAGTTCGTCCCTGCCGCCGAATGCATCATCTACGGTCTCGTCCCCCGCCCCTGAACGGATCATGCTGACGATCCAAGACGCCAAGCCAACCGGCGAATCATTAAGGGAATAGGCAAGCGTTTGCGGTTTCGTAGCTTGCAGCTTCAGATAGGCGCCTTCCGACTGAATCCAGGCCTGCGTGTCTAGCATGAACTGCCGATCGGCAGAGGACATCTCGGTAGTATCCTCTCTTCCGGTTGGATAACCAGCATCCGTCAACAAGATTGCTTTCACAACGTCGGAGTGATGTGTGGATAGCATTGTCACGATTCCAGTGCCGATATCCCCGCCGCAAGCCGTGAAACCCTCGTATCCGAGTGTTTCTGTCATCAGCTTGGCAAACAGGTGGGCGACTTGCTTCGGTGTTTTGGTTCTTCGATCCGAAAATCCAAAACCGGGTATTGAAGGTATGACAAGATCGAAGGAGTCGGATAGCAGGGGGATCATCTTATGAAATCGGTAGAAGCAATCGGGCCAACCATGAACGAGCAATAGCGGCACCGCATTTGGATTTTCGCTTTTAACATGCACGAAATGGAGGGTCGTTCCCTCAATAGCAGTCTTGTATTGCGGTAAGGCATTTAACCTGGCTTCATGAATACGCCAGTCATACTGCGTTCGCCAATAATCGATCAATTCTCTCATATAATCGAGATCCGCACCCATTGACCAGCCTTCGCCAGCCGCTTCGTCTGGCCACCGCGTATGATGCAACCGCGCTCTTAAGTCTTCAAGATCCGATTGCGGAACTTTGATTTTGAATGGAGTAATGATAGTTGATCTCCCCCTTTCAATCTACAGAATGTAATAGTTGCTTTCTGCATTGTAAGGGGACGAACGAGACGTTGTATTGTATATTTTTCCGGAGATCTAGCTAGTGAGAGGGATGTGATTGGGGTGCAGGCTTTCTATAGCGCGGTACTCGGTCGGAGTAAGGCCGGAAAAGGACTGAAATTCTTTAATGAAATGGGACTGATCATAATAATCGCAAGACATGGCAAGATCAACCCAATCGATATCATTGCTCTTTCTGATTAGACGTACCGCCTTTTGAAAACGCATTAAACGACTAAACCTTTTGGGTGTTAGCCCCACTTCATCCTTGAAAATTTGAATGAATCGTTTGGCGCTCATGTTAACCTGTTCAACGATGTTCGTAATGGATTCGGGGTGTTGTGGCTGCTGAAAAGAGGCAATCGCAAACTGAATGGCCGAATGCGATGGCCTTGACCAATCGCTTCGTAACAGAAAGTATTTTTCAAGGATACGGAATCGATCTTCTACCGTGTTGGAATAAAGCAGCTCATCGCGCAGATCCGTAGCCGCTATCCCCCATAAATCATCTAAAGAGACATGCGTATCTTTTAACGCAATAGAAGGAAGCTTTAGAAGCGGACCAGCGCTGCCGGGCTTGATATGTACGCCAATCATGGACCGCTCGCTTGAAGAATCCGTTATATAATAACCGGTATGAGGCCCGCTAATCACGGAAGATGCTAGTGTCGTCTCGCTGTCATATCGATTATGTATACGGGTTTTACGATCACACAGATCAATGACTAGATCGATCGAGCCGTCCGGTAGGGTGAGTCTTCTCGAGTGCGGCGGATTCGTTCCGGTATAGTACCAGAAGTATGCGATTAAAGAAGAGAAAGGAGGCTGGGGGGTATAGGTCTGAAACGGCATTGCTGTTCAGTCCTTTCTGTCTCATTGTTTCTTCGGTTCCATTATACCAAATGCACTCACCGACTCCTCGGTCGGGCAACTGGCACGGATCGTCGAGAAATTTTGGGAATGGACCGATCCGTCTCGTCTGGTGGATGACTTTCAAAGCTAAATCGATCCTCGATTGGGTCCGTTACAACGTGCCCCGTCAGAAAGACGCTACCTTGGCCGGATTTCTGCCTTGCGTAAATACACTCCTGTTATCGAATGCTCGGCAGCGGCGAGTTGGACAGGGGTGCCTTCGAATACAATTCGACCACCCAGATGGCCGCCTTCGGGACCCATGTCAATGATCCAGTCTGCGCTCTTGATCACATCCAGGTTGTGTTCAATGACCACCACCGTGTTGCCCCCGTCGACCAAGCGGTTCATAATGTCCATCAGACGTGTGATATCAGACATATGCAGTCCAGTTGTCGGCTCGTCCATTACATAGAGACTGCCATCCTTGTGAAGCTCCCCGGCCAATTTGATGCGTTGGCATTCTCCGCCCGACAAGGTGCTCAGAGGCTGACCCAGCGTCACGTATCCGAGTCCCACATCCCTCAGCGTCTGCAATTGATGGAGCAGATCCTTCCCGCTGAAGAACTCTGAAGCTTCCCGTACCGTCATGGCGAGGACGTCGCTGATGGATTTTCCGTTCAGCTTATACTCTAGCACTTCATCGCTGAACCGCCTGCCCGCGCAAATTTCACAAGTCGTCCTTATTGGCTCGAGAAAGGCCAAATCCGTGTATATCATACCGAGACCCTGACAGTTGGAACATGCTCCTTTGGAGTTAAAGCTGAACAACGATGGGCTTACCTTGTTGGCGGTTGCGAACAACCGCCGGATCTCGTCCATCATCCCCGTATAAGTTGCCGGATTGGAGCGGATGGATGTGCCCACGGTCGACTGGTCGATGACAATTGCTTCCGGATGCGACGGCAGGAATGCTCCGTTAATCAACGTACTTTTGCCTGAGCCGGCTACCCCCGTTACCACGGTCAGCACACCGACGGGTATATCGACTGTCACATTCTTCAGATTGTGCAGGCTGGCGCCGGCTACGGTCATCCAACCCTTGGGCACCCTGGTTGAAGTTTTCAAAGGTAGACTTTGCTTCAAGTATCGTCCAGTCAAGGTATCCGCGTGCAGCAAGCCTGCAAAGTCGCCTTCGTAGACGATTTCTCCGCCGCGGGTTCCCGCATGAGGTCCGACATCGATGATGTAATCGGCGATCTCCATGACTTCGCGGTCGTGTTCGACGACGAGCACGGTATTCCCTTTGTCCCGGAGCTGGTACAGCATGCCGTTCAGACGATGGACATCCCGCGGATGCAGTCCGACACTCGGTTCGTCGAAAATGTAGATCATGTCGGTAAGACTGCTGCTCAGATGACGGACCATCTTGATGCGCTGCGACTCACCGCCCGACAAGGTTGCAGTCTGCCGGTCCAGACTCAAATACTCCAGCCCGATGGAAACCAGATGATTCAGCCGTGTCAGAATCCCGTCAATCATCGGGCCGGCAACGGGATCCCGAATGGCTTCAATCATACGTATTAGCTCGCCAATCTCCATCGCCGCGCATTGGGCGATATTGTATCCGTTAATCCGGCAGCCCAAGGCCGCTTGATTAAGCCGGCTTCCCCCACAAAGGTCACACTCGCTATAGGTTAGAAAGCGGTTAAGGGTTTCGCGTTTGGCATCTGACATCTCGCTGCTGTCCCTCTTCAAATATAGACGGGTAAGCTTGGGCAGCAGACCTTCATAATCCGATTCGATATCGCCGCCTTTGGTTCGGTAGACGATCTTGCTTTCTTTGCCGTGGAGGAGGGTATCCCATTCTGCCGGCGCAAAATCGGCGAGCCGCCTGTCGTTGTCGAACAAGCCGGAATGGGTATACGTATTCAAGTACCAGCTTCCTACCTTAAATACGGGGAACAGGATTGCGCCTTCATTCAGCGACTTGGACCTGTCAAGCAGCTTGTTCACATCGAACTGCACCACTTGTCCGACCCCAGAGCATTCCTGGCACATGCCGGCCGGGTCGTTAAACGAGAAAACATGCGAATTGCCGGCAAAAGGTTTACCGATTCTGGAGAAGAGCAACCGGAGCATCGCATAAATATCCGTGATCGTGCCGACAGTCGAACGGGAGTTGCCGCCGAGCTTTTTCTGATCGATCACAACCGCCGTAGACAAGTTCTCGATGCGATCGGTATCCGGCTGGCTAAACCGGGGCAGCCGATTGCGGATGAATGCGGAAAACGTCTCGTTAAGCTGACGCTGAGCTTCGGCGCTGATGGTGTCGAAAACCAGGGAAGATTTGCCTGAGCCCGAGACGCCGGTAAAGATCGTGATTTTGTGCTTCGGGATACGGATATTCACGTTTTTAAGGTTATTCTCGCGTGCTCCTTCAATTACGATATCATTGACTTTCATAGCCTCTCCACCTCGGAGTTCTATTTTGTAAGCTTTCGGTGTAATGAAAGAGCGGCGATCCAAGACCGAAAAAAGCCTTAGACTTGCCGCCGCTGTTCGTCTGAGACTAACGATTTTATCATAGGAAAGTGCAAAATGATTAGTCCTCGTCCAAATGATAAATGAGTTGTACCACACCTGAGGAAAACGTTCTTGTACTAACGATTTTTAAATTCAATCTCTGTTTTATATCCGCAAACAGCGGTTTTCCTTCTCCCAAAACAACAGGGTGAACAGATAATCTAAATTCATCAACAAGTCCTAAATTGATAAAAGTCGTAATAAGACTTGCTCCGCCATATAGCCAGATGTCTTTACCAGGTCTATTCTTTAATTCATTTACTTTTTCAAGAATACTTTCATTTATGAATATTGCTTTATTATCCGTCCCCTTCTGATTCCTGGAAAACACATACTTCTCTTTGCTATGAACCAATTCCCAAAATTCTCTTTCAGAATTCGCATGTTCAAGTTCCGGAGTAAATCGTCCCCATAAATCGTAGCTTTTTCTTCCATATAAAATGGTATCAATTTGATCTAAAAATGATTAAACCCCATCTCAGAGTCCATAATGCACCAATCAACTTCACCCTGTTTTCCTTCGATAAACCCATCTAAAGTAACAGCTAAATCCAAAATTATTTTTCGTTTCATGACTTGTTACTCCTTTCGTTAATCTACCACCCATTATAGACCTCATATATGTCACCTATTGTCATATTGGATATAGAATAGAGAGTTTGAATGTTGTTTCTAGGCAACAGATGTGGCCCGAACGTTAAACTAACGGGTACCAAGTTCGTTCAAAGTAAATATGAAGTGGTGAAAAGCTAAAATTGACGATAAAATGAATCATATGAAGTAGTAGGATGGAGCGGGTGATCCTTATTTTAAAAAATACGGGCGGAACTCATTTGAATGTGAGTATAAATCGATGAACATGACCATTTTAGCCACAAAACTGTTTATCCCCGTGCCACGGACAAACGTTGTCCAAAGACCGCGCCTGATCGATCGGCTAAACGAGGGTCTGGACCGCAAGCTGACCCTCATCTCTGCCTCTGCCGGCTTTGGCAAAACTACGCTGGTCAGCGAGTGGGTCGCTGGTTGCGATCGACCTGTCGCTTGGTTGTCGCTGGACGAAGGGGATATCGACTATGCGCGCTTCCTGTCTCACCTTGTCGCTGCTCTGCAGACGATTGAGGACAATATTGGAGGTGGCACGGTTACTGCGCTCAAATCCCCGAATCCACTGTCAATCGAATCGATTCTAATGATCTTGCTGAATGAAATCTCTGCTCTTCCATTCAAATTCGTCCTCGTCCTGGACGACTACCATGTTATTTATGCCGAATGGATCGACGATGCTCTCAACTTCTTACTCGAGCATCTCCCTCCACAAATGCACCTTGTCATCGCCACACGCGAAAATCCGCAGCTTCCTCTGAGCCGATTACGCGCCCGGAGCCACTTGACTGAGCTGCGCGACACCGACCTTCGTTTTACTCCCGGCGAAGCGGCCGCCTTCCTCGATCAGGTCATGGGTCTGAGTCTTACGGACGACGAAATTATGGCGATAGAAACCCGTACCGAAGGCTGGATCGCGGGGCTTCAGCTGGCGGCGCTCTCGATGCAGGGGCGCGAGGATATCCCTACGTTCATTCAGGAATTTGCCGGAGACAATCGGTACATTATGGACTATTTGGTCGAAGAGGTCCTTCAGCGCCAGTCCGACCCGACCCGGAACTTTTTGCTTCAGACCTCCATTCTCGACCGGTTGCATGGACCGTTATGTGATGCCATCACCGGCCAGGTGGATGGCATAGCGCGGCTCCAATCCTTGGAGCGAGGCAACTTCTTTGTCGTTGCGCTGGATGACAGGCGCCAATGGTATCGTTATCATCACCTCTTCGCCGAGGTTCTTTCTGTCCATTTGAGGTCGGATCAGCCCGATCAGGTGGCTGCATTACATCAGCGCGCAAGCATATGGTTTGAGCGGAATGGCTTGCCGGACGATGCGATCCGACACGCGCTGGCCGGCAATGATTTCGGGCGGGCGGCAGACTTGATCGAGCTGGCGATACCAGCCTTGCGCAGGAGCAGACAAGAGGATGTGATGTTGAAATGGCTGAAGGAGCTCCCCGACGAACTGATCTGTTGCAGACCTGTGCTCAGCGTCTGGTATGCCGGGGCGTTGCTGGCCGGAGGCAAATTAGATGCCGTTGAGGTCCGACTGCGAGACGCCGAGCAATGGCTTGAGACAGTGGCAGATCCGGGTAAACGACAGCAAGGCCGCCCGGTCAAGATGGTCGTTGTGGACGAAGAGGAATTTCGCCGTCTCCCGGGTTTGATCACCGTGTATCGGGCCGGACTAGCCTTGGTTCTCGGTGATGTGCCCACCGCCATGAACTACGCGCGGCGAACGCTCGATCTCGTGCCCGAGGATGACCATCTTCCGCGCGGAGCGGCGACTTCGCTCCTGGGACTCGCATTATGGAGGAACGGGGATCTCGAGGAGGCGCGCCGGATATTTGCCGGTGGCATAGCCAGCGTGCAGCAGGCTGGGGCTATCTCCGACGCGATCAATGGCTCCATCGCTTTGGCCGAAATACGGATCGCACAAGGCCGACTCCGCGAGGCGATGCACATCTATGAGCGGGGATTGCAGCTTGCGGCGGAACATGGCGAGCCTGCTCTGCGGGGGACGGCAGACATTTACGTAGGTATGAGCGAACTCTGCCGAGAGCATGACGATCTGGAAGCCGCCACACGGAACCTGTTAAGAAGCAAGGAGCAGGGTGAGCACACTGGGTTCCCGCAATACCGGTATCGCTGGCGAGTCGCAATGGCTCGAATACGGGAGGCCGAAGGGGATTTGAACGACGCGCACGATCTTCTCTGCGAGGCGGAGTCCCTGTATGTGGACGACTTCTTCCTAAATGTACGTCCTATAGCGGCGTTGAAGGCGCGGGTGCGGGTTAAGCAGGGGAGGTTAGATGAAGCCCTCGATTGGGCACGGGAGCAGGGCTTGTCCGCCAAGGACGATCTTAGCTACCAGCGCGAATTCGAGCACATCATCTTGGCTAGGGTGATTCTGGCCCAATATAGAAGTGACCGTGCGGATCGAACCGTACTTGAGGCGAACGGTCTCCTGGAGCGTCTCCTTCAAGCAGCCGAAGAAGGAGGAAGGCCGGGAAGCGCGATCGAAATCCTGGTGTTGCAGGCAATTGCTCGCCATATGCAAGGCGACATTCCTGCAGCGCTTTTGTTTCTGGAACGAGCCTTAACGCTTGCCGAGCGGGAAGACTACGTCCGAATCTTTGCAGACGAAGGCCGGCCAATGAAGGTCCTGCTGGAAGCGGCTGAGAAAGAGGGGATAGCCCCGAACTATGTCCGACGCCTCCTGACGGCATTTGGGAAAGAAGAGGGCAGAATACTTGCCAAACCGGGTATTCGCGAACCTCTGAGCGAACCGCTAAGCGAACGTGAGCGCGACGTGCTTCGACTGCTCGGAACCGACTTGAGCGGCCCGGATATGGCCCGCGAACTCAGGGTGTCCCTGAACACCTTACGGACCCATACCAAGAACATTTACGAGAAGCTTGAGGTAAATAACCGTCGGGCAGCCGTCCGCCGCGCTGAGGAACTCGATCTATTAAAGTGAGCTTGAATAGTTCATCCCCCCACGCTCTGGCACAATTGCCGGGCGTTTTTTTATTTTCAGCAAGTCCCTTGTTGAAAAAATCACCACGTCACTCACCACATGTGGTGATGCAGTCTCACCCTATGTACGTGTATTTTTGATTATGCAAGGAATACATCCACCTTATTGGTCTTTATTTTTCTTTCATTATTCCTTTGCGTTATGTGGTTGCAACTACGTGAAGAAGCAAGGAAGTCGGTGACGGTAGTTAAGAAATGACTTGGAGATGCTTCCGCGGGAGGAACATGAAGGAGGTAAAAGATGAGTGAAACACACGGTTCCAGAGAGGAACATTACAACTCCGATCTGTATGAAATTCGACTCAAGGGTCACCTTGATGACCGGTGGATTTATAGGTTCGAGGGGCTAAGCCTCACCCACGAAAGCGACGGAACAACCATCCTCACTGTTCAGGTGGTCGATCAGCCCGCATTGCACGGCGTGCTCAGGAAAGTTCGCGATCTCGGCTTGCCTTTGGTCTCGGTCCTCCAGCTTGATCCCAATCAGGCGAATGGTCCGAATAGCAACGAGAACAAAGATCCTAATCATTCGAAAAAAAGGAGACAAACATATGACAACGAATCAACCTTCCGCAGTTCTAAAGGGGAGCGAGCATATGCAAACCAATCGGCGAGCCGCTATTACAACCCCGAATCTTATCCGTTTCGCAGGTATAGCCGCTATGCTGGCAGGGATCCTGTTTATTGTCGTTCAGACGATCCATCCTGCCGATATTCTTTCGTCAGTCAACACCGGTCGATGGGCCATTGTTCACTACTTGGGCGTCGCCATGTGCTTTCTGGGCATATTCGGCGTAACGGGGATCTACGCAAGGCAAGTGGAGAAGGCCGGTTGGCTCGGTTTGGCCGGTTATCTCCTGTTGAGCAACTTCTATGCGCTCACAATGGCTTTTCAATTCATCGAAGCCTTTGTCTCGCCACCGCTCGCTGCCGAATCGCCAACCTTTGTCGAGGGCATGTTGGGAATTCCAAGCGGCAATGTTGGCGATAACAATGTCGGATACCTCGAAACGATCTATTCGGTAACAGGGGGCTTGTATTTGCTCGGCGGGCTGCTGTTCGGTATCGCTACGCTCCGCGCAGGCATTCTGTCGCGCTGGGCTGCCGGTCTGCTTACCATCGGGACCCTTCTGCCCCTCCCGCTGTCTTCGCTGATCCATCACCCGTACGATCGGATACTGGCGGTGCCGGTAGGGTTGGGTCTGGCTTGGTTGGGGTACTCGGTCTGGTCCAAACGGCGTGAGAAAGCCTGATATGAGAATAAAAGAGGTCGCCCCCGTAACAACTCGAAGAAACAACAAGAAAAAAGGAAAATGCATTACACCCGCGCGGAACTGGGACCACAGAAATGGAGGGGGAGAAATGAAAGCAATCGTATACGAGCGGTATGGGCCACCGGATGTCTTGCAGCTGCGGGAGGTCGCCAAGCCGGTAACGCAAGACGACGAGATCCTGATTAAGGTTTATGCGGCAACTGCCGCAGCGGGGGATTGGCGATTACGTAAGGCAGATCCTTTCCTGGCACGGCTATTCAACGGTTTATGGAGACCGAAACGAATCAAGATTCTTGGATTCGAATTAGCCGGCGTAGTCGAATCGACGGGCCAAAGCGTTACTCGATTCAAGCCAGGAGATGCCGTGTATGCCGCCTGTGGTGCCAGTTTCGGTGCGTATGCCGAATACAAATGCCTGCCGGAGACGGGAAGTGTCGCGCCGATGCCGGTGAACATGACGTTCGAGGAGGCGGCCGCGGTTCCGGTCGGCGCCTGTACGGCCTTGCATTTTCTCCGGAAGGGCAACATCCGGCGTGGCAGCAGAGTGCTCGTCTATGGCGCTTCAGGCAGCGTCGGGACATATGCGGTGCAGTTGGCCAAGCATTTCGGCGCGGAAGTGACCGGAGTATGCAGCACATCGAATGTGGAGTTAGTAAGATCGCTCGGTGCCGACCGTATTATCGATTATACGAAAGAACGGTTCTCGGATGGCGGTCCGGCTTACGATATTATTTTCGATACGGTTGGGAAGAGTCCATTCAAGGTTTGCATCAAGCTTCTGACACCTGGAGGGTACTACTTGCAAGCGGTCCAAGTAAGCCCATTGCTAATCGTTCGAGGTTTATGGATCAACTTGACGAGCGGCAAGAAGGTGATTGGCGAAACAATGAAGGAAAGCGCCAAAGACTTGATTTACTTGAAGGAACTGATCGAGGCCGGCACGTTGCGTTCGGTCGTTGACCGCCGTTATTCGCTGGAGCAAGCGGCGGAAGCTCACCGCTACGTGGAGCAGGGTCATAAAAAAGGCAACGTGGTTTTGAGCGTTCGGCAGAATATTATAGATGATTTCTAAGCCGCCAAGCTTCCACGATAAAAATAAGATCTACGAAGGGCACCCCACTATAGGGTGCCTTTCGATTTCGTTCTATAGATGATACGGTGAACCTTATCACAAGTAGGGCGAAATTTTCGTGACTTCAGCTGTTGAGTAGATCATACCTTCGGGCGTTTATTTTGTTCTAAATGTCTTAAATATTCTAATTATCCATGAAGTGAGTATTGACATATGGATGATCTTCGGCATGATCGCCCATGAGCGTAAAATTGACGACGTGTTGAACGCTCTGATTTACCGGGCGTAGCAGTTCCAATCCCTCAGCGCATGGAGTTTTTGTTTCTATTTGATTAAGGCTATTCAACCCTCTTACTGGCCAATCTAATAAGTATGCATCTTTGCTGTAAGATTAAATGGACTGCTTGGATAGCACCTCGAAATAATCCAGAACGACCTTGCGAAAATCCAGAGCAGCTTGTGACATGTACCGACTCTTATGCCATAGCAAAGCGATTTCGCGTACCAGTTCGTGATTTTCAACCGGTATATATTTGATCTTTTCCCATGACATCTTGGCTGTGCTTGGTATGAAGGCAAGGCCGATTTCGGCTTCTACAAGACTGACTAACCTTGTAGGTTCATCCCCCTCATACACATATTTAAGATAAAATCCAGCCGATTTGCATATAGAGTCCACTAAATCGCGTGTGCCGTAGCCTCTTTTTACACCGACAAAGCATTCGTCCTTAAGTTCTGTCAAGGCTACGCTGCTTCGGTCCGCCAAACGATGCCCAAGAGGGACAGCTACAAGGATAGGATCTATGAAGACAACTTGACATTCGATGTCCTCTCCTTGGATCGGAGGGGAGGACAAACAAAAATCGACTTCACCTCGATGTAAGAGTGTGATCATTTCCTGCGTGGTCAGCATTTGCACATGAAATTGAATATTAGGCCGGTTATTTAGAAATTCTCGTAGAATCTGGGGCAATTTGCTTGCAGCAGTTACCGCCAGCTCAAGCGTGCCAAATTCTGCATTGGACAAATCGTTAATCTCCTGTTTCCCCTGTTTCAATTCAAACAAAGCTCTTTCCGCTCGGCGAAGGAATCTGTTTCCAAACTCATTCAATCGCAGTTTCCTTCCTGATCGATCAAATAGAGGGACTCCCAAATCTTCTTCGAGGCGTTGAATCGTTTTGCTTAGCGACGATTGGGTTACGTGTAGACTTCGCGCAGCTTCGGTCACATGTTCCAATCGAGCTACCGCCAGAAAATATTGCAATTGTAGCAGCTCCACTTTCCAACCTCCTATCATTCCTTCTGATCAATGATTATATAACATATAATGCGTTAGAGTAAATGATTGATTTCAAGTATGATATTCATGTAACAAACATAAGGGGGGACAAAAAATGAA
This sequence comes from Cohnella cholangitidis, assembly GCF_014107495.1. Lineage (GTDB taxonomy): Bacteria > Bacillota > Bacilli > Paenibacillales > Paenibacillaceae > Cohnella > Cohnella cholangitidis. The sequence goes on along the minus strand of NZ_CP041969.1, from coordinate 2,870,817 downwards.
CACTCGCAGCAGGTGGCTAATGATATCTGTTGGATTGGGAATATTACTAAACCCGTTAAATTCCTCAATGATTTCTGTTGCTATCACCAGACTGCAACATGTGTATAGCATTGATTTTACGGCTGTTTCCTGGATTGTTTTTTCTTTTTACATTGCCAGTGCGATTGCCCAGCCTGTCATGGGCAAGGTTAGTGATTTATTCGGCCGAAGGAAGATATTTCTTGCTGGTCTAGTTGTTTCTTTGATCTCTTCCATAATGTCCCCATTTTCGCCGAATTTTGGATGGATTATCGTGTCCCGAATTGTGCAATCGATCGGAACGAGTATGCTGATTGCGGTTGGAATGGCGATTGTACGCGTCCATATTACAGAAAAGCAAGCGGCTGCGCTGGCCGGCTTGTCGATTTTCCTATCCGGTGCGGCGGCAATAGGCCCCTTTGCCGGAGGGGTATTGATTCAATGGTGGGACTGGCCTGCGATCTTCATCGTCAATATTCCGTTCGTGGTGGCAAGCTATCTGCTGGCCTGGAAGATGATTCCCAAGGACGGACTGACAGCGTCGGTCTCACGCGATATGTCATTTCGCAAATGGCTGGATGTGATTGATGTGTCAGGTATTTTGCTCTTCGCAGTTGGTTTGGTTGCCTTGCTTGTCAGCTTGCTGTCGGTTAAATCATCCGGACATGCCTCCATGTGGAATATGATAGTCGGATTGATTGGCCTTGTGGCGCTGGGGACATTCGTTCGACATGAGTTAAAAACGACGGCGCCCTTTATTCCTTTGCGCACTTTCGCCAAATATCCGGCGATGACTTGGGTCAATATTCAATACATGCTCGTTAACTTGCTTCATTATGCGCTCTTTTTCGGGATTCCATCTTACTTGCAAATGGTACGCCATGTCAGTGAATTCCAGACAGGGATTCTGATGCTCACCTTGGGCTTGAGCTCGATCGCGGCATCTCCCATAGCGGGAAAATGGGTCGATAAATCGGGACCTAGACCGTCATTGATCGTATCGGCATTACTGATGGCATTGGGTTCGGTATGGATCGTGACATGGACGGAAACTTCTCCAGTTATCGTTGTGAGCCTGGCGTTAGCTGTATTCGGTTTTAGCAACGGGCTGAACGCCGTTGGTATGCAGGCAGCTTTATTTAAGAGCTCTTCAAAAGAGATGGCCGGTGTGGCATCCGGACTATTTAATACATCGAGGTACTTCGGTACGATTTTATCTTCGTTATTGACAGGCATCATTATGGGAGATGCGTTCAACTTCGCAGGATTTCGACTGCTTGGGGTTTTCCTCACGGTAATCGCATTGGTATTGGTATTGATGAGTGTGCGGCTCCGGTATTCAGGGCAATTGAACGAACCGAGCACAGGCAAGTAAATTAATAATAGGAGTTGGTTCCGATTCATGCCGACACGAAGCAAAATATACAACGTTATCTTACCTAACGTATCCGGGGGCGGGTGTTGCTGGAGGAAGACATACAATTGTTACATGAGTTTTGGGGCTTTTTCGGAAAAAGGAAAAGCCCAAACCAATCAAGCAATTTCTTATCGTTGACAATAAATAAATGAACATTTATTATTGTTTCATGCGATACAGAGATGATAACAAAGTCGAAGCCATATTCGACGCGACAGTACAGCTAATTAACGAGGTTGGTTTCTCAGAAACGTCGATATCCAAAATTGCCAAAAGAGCGAGTGTATCGGCAGCGACGATTTATATTTACCATGAGAACAAAGAGGATCTGCTCTACAAGACCTACTTGAAGATTAAAGATATGATGAGCGAGAGAATGTTTCAGGGAGTGGATCATACTCGAACATTACACGAACGATTCGAAGCTATCATCCGCAACTATGTTGATTTTATTCAATCCTTCAAACCATATTTTTTGTTTCTGGAGCAAATAATGAATTCACCTTTACCCCAGAAATGGTGCTTAGAGGATACGGCAAGTCAGTTTCAACCGATCTTCGCGATGTTTGATGACGGCATTCGACATGGGCTTTTGAAGAAGGAGGAGATTAACATGCTCGTAGTTTACTCCATCTTGCCAATAGCCGAATTGTTGAAATCACATTTAAAGAACGGAACCATACTGGATAATAATCAATTAGATTCTGCCATCAAGATGAGCTGGGACGCAATTAAGGCATAAATCCATAATTCCGAGCATAACAAAGTATTTTAAGCGATGCTGTAGCATCGCTGTTCTTTCCACCAATAATAAATGATCGTTCACTTATTATAGGTGAAATATAGATAAAAGAGAGGCAAATAACTATGAAATTTACCGTCTTTGGAGCTAGCGGGGGTACTGGCTTACAGCTAATCGACCAAACAATCAACAAAGGACATTCCGTTAAAGCTTTTGTACGTGCCGCAGATCGAGTCCCGTTTACCAGGGAGGGACTAACAGTCGTAGAAGGCGATGTGCTTAATGAAGAGGATGTAGATTCGGCTGTTGAGGGTCAAGATGCGGTGTTTGTAGCTTTAGGAGCTACAGCAGGAAGTCCTTCGGATATTTGCTTACGTGGGACTCGTTCAATTGTGAACGCGATGAGAAGGCATCAAGTAAAGAGGCTGGTCGTTCTTACGGGGTTTGGCACCAGCAGAGAAAGCAGGAAGCAACTCGGAATTGGGATGAGGATGATTGTAAAACTGGCTTCGTTAATAACGTTCCGAGAGTTTCGCGACAAAGAAAGACAGGATGGTATAGTGCGGCAAAGCGAATTGGATTGGACCATCGTTCAGCCACCGAGGCTCACCAATGAGCCGGGCAAAGGGCGATATAAGCACGGTGTTTTTTCTCCTTCCATGCTAGCCAAAATCTCTCGTGCCGACGTGGCTAATTTCATGATCGATTCGGTCGAACATGCACGTTATATTAAGCAATCCTCGTTTATTCACGACTGACTGAAACAGCCTTGCATGAAATAATGGCCCCTTACATATAAAAAATAACCTATTGGAGGAATAAATCATGGTATCGAACTGGACTCCGAACGATCTTCCAAGCTTAAAGGGAAAAACTGCTATCGTGACGGGAGGTAATGGCGGGGTAGGTTATTACACGGCATTAGAACTGGCGAAGCACGGTGCTAAAGTAATCATTGGAAGCCGTGATCATAGGCGCGGGGAAGAAGCAATCATAAAGATGAAACAAACGGCATCAGACGTTCAAGTATCGGTTGTGCCATTAAACTTGGCCGATTTGAAGTCAGTTCGAAGCTTTGCCGATACGATCCTCGCAAAAGTGAAAGGGATAGATATTCTCATCAACAATGCTGGGGTAATGGCAGTTCCCACTCGTGAACTGACGGCAGATGGTTTTGAAATGCACTTCGGAACCAATCATCTTGGACACTTCGCGTTGACAGGTCTGTTATTGCCGTTAATTGAAATGAACCACGGTCGAATCGTTACAGTAAGCGCGCAGTCAGCTCAAATGGGTGATATAGATTTTTCTGATTTGAAAATGGACAAGAATTACGGACCAATGGCAGGATACAATCGCTCGAAACTTTCAAACATACTGTTTGCTCGAGAACTAAATCGACGTGTAAAGAAGAAAGGTATCACTTCTATAGCAGTACATCCCGGTACAAGTCCTACAGGGATCGGGAGACACTCACCAAAGGGAACCAAGGCATTCGGCCTGCTATTAATGAAAATATTCGGAACTTCTCCTGATCAATCAGCTTGGCCATCACTTATTGCGGCGACAGATTCGACAGTCATCGGAGATCATTACGTAGGGCTAGGAATGAATCCACTAAAGGCTAAGAAACCGAAGTTTATAAATTTCCCCAAGAAGGCATTGGACACGCAGCTTGCGGAGAAGCTTTGGCTATTATCCGAAAAGTTAACTGGAGTACACTACGAAGTATAAGTTAACGTTAAGCTGAACCGTATCAAAAGTAACTGCAAGTTTCTGTTGTACAGTATTACGTTTCAAGGGAGCAGAAAATGAACAAAACAGATCGTTTGTTGGCCATCGTGCTGGAGCTGCAAGGCAGGCAAGTGGTACGTGCCGAAGATTTGGCGGCACGATTTGAAACCAGTGTGAGGACCATCTATCGCGACATTCAGGCGCTCAGCGAAGCAGGCGTTCCGATTACAGGCACTACAGGCGCAGGGTATTCCTTAATGGAGGGTTATTTTCTACCTCCGATCAGTTTTACAATAGAGGAAGCCGTGACCTTGCTTATAGGAACAGAATTTATCGAGCAACGATTTGATGATGATTATCGTGATAGAGCTAATGTGGCTAGGAGGAAAATCGAGGTCACTCTATCAGACAGTGTCCATAGCGAGACCTCCCGTATACGCAAGTCGCTGCGATTGCTCGATCCTGGCAAACAGGCAGCTCCGTCAAACGAAAGGGAAAATCTCGATAAGATCCGCCGAGCTCTATTAGATGGGCGAAAGATCAGTTTTCATTATTCGAAAAGATTTACGGATTCCACGGGGAGCCGCCATAGCGAACGTACCGCCGCTCCCTATGGTCTTGTACTCGTTGAAGGGGCTTGGATGCTTGTGGCCCGGTGTGATCTTCGCCAAGACATCCGCCATTTCCGGTTGTCCCGAATGGCTGAACTTATCGAACTGGACGAACGATTCGAACTCCCGGAGCATTTTGACTTAAGGGAATATACCCCTTTAGATGATCGCCGCTTGCGAGTCTGCCTTCGATTTAACCACGACATCGCAGATAAGGTGAAGGAATCGAACTATCATTACATAGAGGATATGAAAGAGCATCAAGATGGATTGGATGTGGTCTTACGCGTTCGCCAGCTGGATGAATTGTTGCAGTGGGTGCTTGGCTGGGGAGCGGGCGTAGTAGTGTTGGAGCCCGAATCTTTCCGAAATCGAATTCGTGAGGAAGCCCAAAAAATTCTAAAGCGCTACTGACATAACGCTGTCAGTAGCGCTTCTTTATAATTGGGCATGTAAATGTAAAGGAGATGATACCTTATGAATTTCGCTTCTGTACGCATCATTACTGACGACGTGGATCGTCTCGTCGAGTTCTATGAGAAAGTCTTGGGGGTTTCGGCGGAGCGACCCGCGCCCGTATTTGCCGAACTCGTTGTGCCATCATGCACGCTTGCCATCGGGCACTCCCAGACGACGCAGCTATTCGGCGCCGATTCCGTAGTGGGGGCCAATAATCGCACTGTCATTATTGAGTTCCGCGTCGACGATGTCGAAGCCGAATATGTGCGCTTGAAGCCATTTGTCGATAATTGGGTAAAGGAACCGACCACGATGCCGTGGGGGAACCGTTCTATGCTGTTCCGCGATCCCGATGGCAACCTTCTTAACTTCTTCGAGCCGGTGACCGAGGATGCGATTAAACGATTTAGAGGTAGACATTGACGGGCAGTAAAGGATGGCCTTCAAACTTGCCGTTACAGACAACTCGGTAGAACCGTATCACAAAACGCAAACTTTTTGCCGATTTCCTTTGCGGGGCATAAATATGTATATCTATTGCCTGAGTATATTGATTAGATTAAGGCAAAGAAGAAACAGTCGGACCGGTTATCGGCCCGACTGTTCCTGTAATGGGGAATGTGTATTTAAATTAGCGCCAAAAGGTAATTTCCTCACTAGGCAAGCGCACGGATTCATGGCCAGCCTCTTTTGCTTTCCCAATGGAGAGGATCATGACCGGTACATACCGTTCGTCGTCCAGATCAAATGTGCTAACAACCTTATCACGTTCAAAGCCACCCATAGGATTGGTGTCATATCCATGCGCACGGGCTACCAGCATTAGCTGCATGGCGAATAAACTGGCATCAATTTTGGCAATTTCGATCTTTAATTCCCTCGGTATTTGAGGAAACATGCTCATAATTTGTGTGACCTGCTTGTCGCGTACATCTTTAGGCATTTTCCCTAATTCCACAGCAGTATTATAAATTTTTTCTAGATATAATTCACTTTGAGTATCGCCCAAAATAATGAGCATCGCCGCAGAAGTATCATTTTGTCGCGTGTTAAACTGCACGAGAGGCCGAAGCTTATTCTTCCCTTCAGGAGAATGAACGACGATCACACGCCATGGCTGCATATTCGCAGAAGAAGGCGCTAAGCTTGCTTCTTGTATGATAGCTTGCAATTCTTCCTTTGCAATTTTGACGTTCTCATCGTAAAGTTTTACGGAACGCCGCCCGGTAATAATGTTGGTAAAATCGTTATTTTTGATATGTTCCAGCATGTAATCTCTCCTTGATTTGACCAGTTATTTTGACAATAGTGATGTCTCTGGCTATCATGGTTAGTATGAACTATGAACCTTGGTTTATAGCAAGCATTAATGTTGGTAAGTTCAGAAGGGAATAGAATATGAAAGCGAATGAGGTTTCTAAGCGGACAAAGCTACCCATTTCCACCTTGCGATTCTATGAACGCAAAAAGTTGATTCCGGAGCAGTTTATTTCAAGGGATGAAAATAATTATCGCGTTTATGATGAAGAAGTGGTTGGGTATTTGCAGGATCTAAGAATGCTGCTCACGTTAGGTTTTACAATTGAGGAATTACTTTTACTTATAAATGATAGTTCCCATATAGAGAAAAAGGCATTGGTAATGGACAAAATTATCTATATTCAAGAGCTAGAAGCAAAAATGGAAGCATCCAAAACATTCTTAAAGGATGTGTTAGAGGGCCAGGCGAATTTTCAGACCCGATGTAGCTCTAAGCATTAAGAATAGTTGCCACAATCGCTTCACGCTTTGCGCTTATTTTCGCTCAATAATTGTTAAGGTGAACCGTATCATAAATAACGGCAAGTTTTTATATATACTCCCTTTAAGTAAACAGGTAGAGGAGCATATCAGTTGCCGTGGATGTCGAATTCCTTTGGTGTCCTTTAAAATGGCTTTACTACATCATCTGAATCAGTGGAGTAAGCCAGTTCTTTCTGTGCTTCCAGAGCGGCCAGTCGGTCCAGCAGGGCTGCCCGGATTTGCTCATAGGCGTCACTGCCCAACGCTATACGCAGCGGGCCCTCTCCCTGATCGACGCGGCGGATAATCTGCTGCGCCATTTTATCCGGATCGCCGACAACCATTTGATTAAACATGCTCATATCTACAGGCAGTTCTCCCATCATCAGGCTAACGAATTGGCCCGCCTCCGTATCCCGGTATTCGTCCATCCGCTCACCGAATACGGCGTTGCTTGTAATGAAATTCGTTCGGATGCCGCCGGGCTCCACCATAATGGTCTTAATATTGAACGGAGCCACTTCCTTAGCCAGCGCTTCAAAGGCTCCTTCGACCGCCCATTTCGAAGAACAATACAGCCCCATACCCGGAATAGAATAATGACCCGCCATACTCGATATCTGTACAATGTGGCCGCCGCCTGCTATCAAGCAACCGGCGGGTTATACGTGATGCCAAGCCTCCTGACGCTCCTGTAATAAACCATGTTTGCATGCAAAACGCCCTCCAATCGTTGTCTTCCACTGAACCATACAAACAACTGGAGGGATCTAGCCACAGCACGTCTATTCTATTAACGGGAGTAACCGTCTATGGGAGTTGCCTGTCCTGTTCAAGTAAACGCAATAGGTTCTCCTCCGTGCCTGAACCTGGAACCGGAACAAAGAAACACCAGTGCAGTCCCGGGTCATTATCGATTACAGCCGAGGAATGGAGCACGAACTCCATCTCCTGCGCGTCAGGAAAACGAAATAAAGCGGTGGCTACGCGTTTTTGTTTAATTTCATATAGCCCCCAGAAATGCACGAATTCTTCGCTTTCCCGTCTCAAACGTTCGAACCGTTCCATATAAAGCGGGTTGTCCTTGTACAGGTCGAAGCTTGCCCGCAGAACGGCTACAGAGTAACGGGCAAAGCCTTCCCAATTCACCAGTCTGTTGCGGTAATCCGGTCTTAAAAACATAATGTTCATCATATTCCGTTCGTTGGCCGGCAGACTGCCGAAATCGGCTATGATCAGCTCTGCCGCCCGATTCCAGGCGATAACATCCGTACCTTCGTCCGTGATAAAAGAAGGATAATGCAGTTGCTCTACGATTTTCTGCAAAACTCCCGTATCCGGTCCTCCGTTATTCGGCACTGCGACAACGCTCGCCGCATCTATATTGGCCAGATCGAACAGATGCTTCTGCTCATCTTCGTCAAGCTGAAGCGCGTTGCTGATACTTAACAGCACTTCCGGCGAAGGATTAACCTCCTTGCCTTGTTCCAGCCAGGTATAGTAAGTCACGCTTATATGGGCAAGAAAAGAGACTTCCTCTCTTCGAAGTCCCGGAGTGCGTCTTCGTCCGGGCAACGGCTGGAGATGTGCTAAATAGGAGGTTTGCTTCTTGAACAAGTATACATATCGAAACAAGCTAGCAGTAGTCACCGGTGCTTCATCCGGGATCGGGAAAGCGTATGCCAAAGAACTGGCGGCACGAGGCTGTCATGTCGTTCTGGCAGCGCGCTCCAAGGACAAACTGGATGCAATGGCTAAGGAAATCAACCGCCAGTACGGCGTGGAGGCATATGCGTTGGCTTGCGACTTGTCCAAAGCGAATGCTCCGCGTCAACTGGCCGAACAAATATCCCAACTGGGCTTATCGGTCGATATTCTCATCAACAATGCAGGCGTTGGCACGTATGGCCGTTTCGAGGAAATAGACCCGGAGCGCGAGCAGGAAGAGATTATGCTGAACACGGCTGCGTTAGTCGATCTTACGCATCGGTTGCTACCCGATATGCTGAGGCGAGAGGATGGAGTCATCGTTAACGTGGCTTCGATGGCCGCGTTCATGCCTTGTGCTTATTCTACAGTTTACGGGGCTACCAAAGCATTTGTATTGTCCTTCTCTGAGGCGCTATGGGCGGAAACGCGTGGGCGAGGCGTTCGCGTTCTCGCACTGTGCCCGGGTGCAACAGAGACGGGGTTTTTCGAAGCGGTCGGCAGCGAGGAGATGGGAGCAGGTCAAAAGCTCTCGACCCCGGAGAAGGTTGTATTGGCTGGATTTCGCGGAATCGACCAGGGACGCAGCTATATCATCGATGGCCGCAACAATTTCCTTATGGCTCAAATGATCCGATTTTTTAGCAGGCGCAGGGTGGCTTTGATCATGGAACGCATGTCAAAACCAAAAAGGCACTTATAGTAGGCTTAAAAGAGCCATCCCGCTAAGGATAGCCCATGGATTTGGGGGAGTTCACTACTTACCCTACTATTTTTTAACCACAGGAACCCAAAATTCGCCGTAGAAAGTGCCGTCGCCGTTATCTTTGCGATAAGTCGCATTCGGACCGCCGATATAAGCATAGTCGGTGACTTGCGCCAAAACTTCGCCAAAGGCACGGTAAGTCAACAGATCAAACAAAGTTTCCTTGTCGCCGGTTCCTGCGAGCACTATGTACTCGCTCTCTGGAAACTCGATGATGCGTGTTGCGTCAGCCACCGATTTGCTGGCTTCTACCGCGAAATAATTCCACGGTCTGCCTTGATAAACCTCGTTGACTGACCATTCGCGGTCATCTTTTGCCGCCGCTTTGAGCTTATCGAAACGCCCGTCAGCCTTGAGTCCTCCCCAAAACTCTGCTTTTTCCTTTTGCAAAGCTGGCGCGTCTTGGAAATTGGATTGAATTGAAAAACCATAAGCGGTCAATGTAAATGACTTCTTATGTTCAACTGTGTAATTTGCCATGGGAGTGCTCCTTCGACCGAGATTAGCCTGCTACTTTTTTTGCACGAAGCCGCATTTCGCCGTAGAATGTACCGTCTTCAGCTGCTTTGACGAATGTTGCGTTACCAGGCCCAACGTATTTGTAGTCTGTGATTTCTTGTAGCAGGCCACTGAAAACTTTGCCTGTTATTTCGTCGGCAAGGCGGTCTTTGTCAACGCCCGTGCCAGGCACCACGAGGTAGTCCCCAGCGAGGAAGTCGAGGACGACCGCGCCTTCCACGTCGTATGCACCCATCACGCCGAAGCCGCGCCATGCCTTGCCGTCGAGAACGTAGTTGATTTGATATTCTTGCCCGTCAGCGAGCGCGAGAAGTTCGGCAAGCTTGCCGTTTTCAGTGATTTCGGTTTTTTTCGCTGCGGTTTTTGCTGCATTGCCTGCCCAGTCGTTATAGTCTTCAAGTGTAACACCGAAAGCAGTCATTTTGTAGTTTTCTGAGATTGCTTGGATCGAGTAGTTAGACATTCTGATCTCTCCTTAGTGGATTTATTTTTACAAGGTTGATACTATTCGCTAAATGTATCAAAAAACGATACCTTTTATCGAATATCAAAAAGTACTGATGCTACATTTCTGATACAATAAAATCATGAAAAAGACAGAACGAGTGAACCTGATCATGCGCTTCATCAATAACCGCGCGCATTTTACGATTGCAGAGATTCAGCGGGAGTTCAAGATTTCCCGCGCGACGGCGATCCGCGACATAAACGAGATTCAGGCGATGGGTTTTCCGTTGACGACCGAGCTTGGGCGCGGGGGCGGCTACAATGTCCTGCAAAATCAGTATCTGTCCGCCGTCCGTTTCACGCCGGAAGAGCTGAAAGCGATATTTATCAGCTTTATCGCCTCGAAAAATTCGCAACTGCCTTATTTGCAGAATCGCCGCTCCATCACTGAAAAACTCATCGGCATCGCGTCGCAAACCCAGCACGACGAGCTGATCGAGCTGAATAATATCTTGCTTTTTGAAAATACGAATCCTGCGAATCCGAATCTATTGGAACTCGATGATGCGGCGCCTGCGGAATTGAACCAGTTGATCTCGCTAGCCGCGCGGGATAAGCACTTGCGCTTGACGTATGAGCCGAGTCCCGGCTGGCCGCAGTTGATGGACGTTTTTTTAATTCATATTTTAAACTCGAACGCTCGTTGGTTGGTCGAGGTTTATGATCTTGATACCGATGAGTTTCGTTATTTGCCTGTTGTGATGCTACGGGATTCGGCCATTTCTGAACAGAAGATGAGGCGGTCCGAGCAAGAGATTTTAAGCAAAAAACGACTTGGTGCACGTGAGTCCAATCTGGTTGTAAAGCTTGATTCGACTGGGATTCAGCGCTTTAAGCGCTTGCACCCGCCGGGGATTATTTTGTCCTTTACAGGGATGTTCCAGTCGAGTGGGATTTTCAATGTTCAGCTGGATGTGACCGATGTTGAGGCGTTAGAGTATTACGCGGATTGGCTTTTGTTTTTGGGGAAAGGGGTCGAGTTTGAACGGATTCCCGATGAGCTGCGCTTGATCTTGGAAGAGCGGTTAAGGGGAAGTGCTGACACTTTAACAAAATACACGCTAGGCCTCAGGCCAGATAGATAAAACTTGCCGTTGATCTTATATTCGGCACTAGACCATTGACTTGCGGTTTTGTCCCAAAAACGTTCTGATTTATTCATTATCCTGTCCCACCCGGTTGAATCCTTTAATGATTAGCCATATAGCCAAAACCAATTGTTGAACGGCGATTGGAACGTTCAACATCATGTAGGTTGCATCCAGACCAATGAATCGAATCATAAATAACAGGCTTGCCAATATGGACAATATAGACCCAAGAAGACCCGAAACGGACAACCAACGCGGAACGATTTTCGTTTGGAAAAATATGCAGTTAAACAAAAACATAGCCAAAACAAATGCCAGTGTCGTTGCCACATGGTTTACCAAATCACGTCCTTCCCGTAACAATCCGCCCAGGGTCTGAAAATAAGAACCATTCAGAGCCCCGACTTTTTCAAATTCGTGACTTAATGTCAATAGCAACAGAAGAATGATTACACCCATAATAATGAACACGCCGGCAATGATGCCGAAAGCAACAGATCCAATAGCTAAACCTTTATTATCCTTACTTAATATCGGATACAAACAAATAGGAATACCAACATAGGCAACAACCATCAACAACTGGAAAAACGCTCCTATAAGTACCTGGTTTTCATTGGTAGAAGCCTTGACAAGGTAGTCCGCTCCGTCAATCGCAGGAACAACGCTAAATAGGCCCGTAACCAACCCGGCTAATAGTAACACCCCGATAATGACTGCAGACCTTCTGCTTGAATTTATACTTTTCCCCAGCATCATGAACCTCCCTATCCTACCTGTCCTTGGCGGGTGTTCACGGGACACGGTTTATGGTTTATCCTCATTTTGAATGACCTCTTCGACGGACTTTCCGAAAACACGCGCGACGACTCAGAGGTTCCAGGCGACGGTTTCGCGGCCGCTTGCGCCTTTTAAAAATAGTGTACCGACAACCTCGCTTGACGCGAAGCTACTAAAGTATCGTTATTACGTAACGGCAAGTTTTTGCATTGGATGGGAATAATGAACATAATACGTGCGAAAATAAGGAGCTTCGTAATATGGAAATGAATCATCCCTTTGTAATCTTGCCTGAAGAACAAGCGCCCGAAGGTGCGGAGCATTGTGAGCTTTGCGAATTATCCAAGCAGCGGACTCGTGTCATCTGGGGTGAAGGAAATCTAGGAGCCTCGTTGATGATGATTTTGGATAATCCCGGAGCCCGGGAGGACCGGCATGGAAATTCGTTTCTGTGCGGTACCCGAGAAACGCTCCAACTCGGCATGAGGGAGGCGGGTATAGAAGCAAACGATGTTTATGTCAGCTATTTGCTTAAATGCCGACCGGTTCGTGCTTACAATAAGCCTGAAGCTAGAGCGGCATGTCTTCCTCATCTACAGTTGCAGCTCTTTCAGAAACGGCCGCTTGTGTTATTTGGATTTGGTAATGTCGTAGTGGAAGCCTTATTCCCAGATAAGGAGAGTGCCGGTGTCAAGGAATTACGAGGCAGCTGGTATGAGTTTCAAGGTACGCCCATCGGCTTCACTATCACCCGCTTGCAGTAAGAAGGCGACCCAATTTACTAAGGTCCTTCGTTGAAGATTTGAAAGCCTTGGAGGAGAAGTGGAAGGAGATTCAAAACTTTAGGCTCGAATAATGCCTTTACAGGCGGCAATTATGATCAATTACTTGTTCCCCAGCACATCCACTCTCACTTGCAATCCTTCTACAACTTCCTTCGGTATTTCCCTGACCTTGATATCTCCGCCTAAGAAAAGCAGCCAATTTGTTATTTCGGTCAATTCATCCGGATGATGAACATTGATGAACGTTTTTAAAATAGCCGTAGTTTGATAAGGATTCGTATATGAAATTGTAATTTTTAAGGGATGGTACTTTTTGAACTGGGCAATCGCCTTGGGACCAAGTTCGAGGACTAGGTTCATGGCTTCTTCCTGCTTTCTTAGTTGTTCCGCAATTTTCTTCTTGCTTATTCTTTTTTTCTCGGGGTATGGTTTGACATCGGTGAGATTGTCGACAGGAATAATCCTTCTCTTCTCTTCCTCTAGGTCGAAGCCTTCAATTTGCCAAGAGCTTTTTTCACGATATAGGCGCATGAGATAGATGGGATAAGACTTTATTTCCCTTCCTTCTTCGACGGAAACCACTAAGTAGCAGTCTTTAAGAAGGATTTGGATGAGTTGTTCTAACATAGGATGGGGCAGATCCGATAGATCAAGCAGGTCAGGATTGTGGGGGTTGGTACCTTCGAAGAGCAAGATTTGATTTAACAGAACAAGATCATCTTGCTGGTTTTGAGAGATGAGGCCGAGCAGCTTCTCCGCTAAAGAGTGGCGACTCTTCAGATAAGGGAGTTGTAGATTTCGTGTGGCCATGAAGGCGATAAAAAGAGCTTTAATCTCATTATCGGTAAAACGGACAGTGGGCAGGACGGAGTTGTTCATCACAAAATAACCCCCGTCCCTCCCGACTTCGGCGACTAGAGGCATTCCCATTGCTTCGATTTCCCTGATATCTCGAATCGCCGTCGAACGGGAGATGTTAAACTCATGCATGATTTCCGAAATGGTAAAATGGGCACGGTTGTTGATGTACCGCATGATGATATTAATCCGTTCTACTTTTTTCATCGGGCCCTCTAAACAGTATCATATTTTGACATGATTTATCGCTATTATAAACCCATCAAGTGAAAAAAAGAAATGACTTGATCACTCAAAGGAGGAATTGGAATGAGTACGATTACCGGTAATGAAAAGATCGCAAAGGTTGAATCCCGTCCTATCGCAAGAACGGCCGCTTATTGGACCGTCACCATCATTCTCGCATTCTCTATTGCATTAAGCGGGATTGGGCAATTGATGCGATATGGCGGCAATGTCGATTTAGTGACCGATATTGGTTTCCCGTTATATATCACGAACATTCTCGGGACTTGGAAATTGCTTGGAATCATTGCGATCGTAATACCGGGTTTCCCTCGGCTTAAGGAATGGGCTTATAGCGGTATCTTTTTTCTAATGACGGGTGCGGCCTTATCCCATGCGTTCGCTCATGATTACGGCGATGGCGGATTCCATGTTATTCTTCCGCTTTTCTATGCCGCGCTGGGCATCGCCTCCTGGGCGCTGCGTCCGAAAAGCCGCAGACTCTAACGGGTCGTGGCATTAACGCAGCCCTTACGCGACTCCGATAGACTTCTACTACTTAAGGCACTAATATTAAGTAGAGGCGCTGTGGGGGAGAACAATCGGTTATCCTCTAAACAGTATCATGTTTTGACATGATTTATGGTTATGATAAACCTATCAAGTGAATAAACAGATCAATCGATCCATTCAAAAAAAGGAGCTGGGTTCATGGCAACGTATACCTTTGAGGAAAAAGACAGCTTTATCGTGCTTGGTATTGGAACGGAGCTGAAGAGCGATTACACGGATTATGCCGGCATGAACAAGGAGAAGGAAAACTTTTGGCGGTCAGTGGAGCAGGATGGAAGGCTTGACACGTTAAAGGCGATTGCCGCGAACGACTATATTTTTGCCGTAAACGAAGCGGTAAATCACAAGATGATGTATTATGCTGGCGTGATGACGGATTCGTCGGTACCGGAAGAACACAGAGTGATCCAATTCCCTAAGGGACAATACCTCGTCGTTAAAGGCGAAGGGAAGTCGGCAGATGAGTTGAGCAGTATGCTTACTGGCATTGCCTTTGGTCAAGTCTTGCCGTCAGCCGATAATTACGCCTATGTCGGCGGGCCCAATGCAACGGTCGAGATGGGACAGCGGGACGGCTTCGTGTATGGCGAAATGTGGATTCCGGTCGTGAATAAGTAAACGAGCTCAGTAGGAGGAATAAGGAATGTCGACTATCGTTGATTTTAAAAACGTGTCTACGGTTGGTCTTGAGTCTTCGCCGGTAGCAGAAGCGCTAGCGGGTCTGCGTGCGAATGAAGCCCGTTACTTCATGAACAAATACAAGCACGAATTTACGACCGTACCAGCCGGCGAAAGCCAGGAGACGCTTGATTATGTGAACCGGGTTTTGAAAGAAGAACGCGGTATTGAGTTTGCAGCCCAACCGCTGGAAACGTCTCGTTTTCAAGTAGAAAATATCAAATGGGCCTTCGTCTTTTATGAGGACGGTCTAGCGGTTAACGTCCTGTATACGGTGGATGATCCTAAGAAGCGGGCCGTAGGGTTTAAGCTATCCGAAGGGATGGAAGTACCTAAGGAGCTGGAAGAGAAAAAATTCAAATTTGCAAGACAGAAGTCCAAACTGGCAGGGACCATTCGAGGTTCGTTCTTCGTTATTAAAGGAGAATATTGAAGCAATCAAGCCATCGAGACAAAGAATTACCTTGCAGCAAGCAAATTTAATAATAACGCTTGGCGGCCACAGGGCCGCCATTTGTTTTCGCCGATAGACCCGTTAAGCTGAACCGTATCATAAGTAACGGCAAGTTTATTGCGGCATTCCGTAAAGCCAAGTTAGAAGGGTCATCCCTTAAGTGGGATGGCCCCTATTAGAAGCGGTTGGCAACTTCTTTAGCTTGTGCAATCGCTTTTTCTTTTACGGATAGAGCCTGATCCGACAATGCTGTTCCTTCCACGAGAATCGCTTCTATCGATTCAACCCCATAGAACCGTAAAACCTTATTCAAATAGCTGTAACCCATCTCAAGCCGGGCAAGAGGACCCTCCGAATAAACGGAACCGCTAGCTTGAATGTGCAAGGCTTTCTTGCCAGGTAATAGGCCCACAGGGCCTTCTTTGGTATATTTGAACGTCTTTCCCGGAATGGATGTAGCATCCGTGTATGCTTTCAACACCGGCGGGATCGAGAAATTCCACATCGGAGATACATATACATACTTATCGGCGGTTACGAATTGATCAACAATTACCCCAAGACGATCTACTTTCGATTTCTCAGCATCGGATAATTGATCGAACGACGAACCAGACCGAAGCTTTTCCCAACCGCGTAAAACATCAGCATCGAATGGCGGAACATTCTCTTTGTAAAGATCCAAATGAACAACTTCGTCTGTCGGATTTGCTTCGCGGTACGCTTCAATAAATGCTTTGCCTACCGCGAGGCTATAAGATGCCTGATGATCAAGGGGATGCGCGGTGATGTACAATACAGTTGCCATTAATCAATCTTCCCTTCTGTAATCGGATTAATTACACTTCCTAGGGAGATCATAAGATAGACACTTACTTTTGTTAAGTAGGCACAATAATGTGCTATAGTATTGAAAAAGGTACTTTAAGGGAGATTGCGATATGCAGAAGAACCCTGGCCAATGTCAGTTCGTTGTGGCGATGGATTCGATCGTCGGCAAATGGAAGCCGACGATCCTTTATCATTTGCTTCAAGGTAAACCTTTGCGGTTTAATGAGCTGCGAAGATTGCTACCCGATATTACTCAAAGGATGCTTACACTTTATCTGCGTGAATTGGAGGAGGAAGAGATCGTTAAGCGAGTCGTTTACCCGCAAATTCCGCCGAAGGTGGAATACTCCATCACGGAATACGGCATGAGCTTGTCTCCGGTTTTGGAAGCCTTACATCAGTGGGGAGTGGCCCATGTCGAGCGAAAGCGGCTCAAAGAGGCGAAAAGTGAACAGACAGAAATGGACTAGTATTCAGGCCCGTCATATCCTCAACGGAATGTTATTTTGGATCTTTACGGAGAGAAACGAGATGCCCTTTGCGGCGAGCAACAATCAGCATAGGGATGGCGATTAACAGACTGATTATTACGGGAATTATCGAAGCTTCAAGGCCGAAATTGCCTCCAGTGAGAAGGGTTGGGCCCGTAACCTCGACCGTGAAAAGACCTGGGGAGGGATGACCCGAGACGGGAATACCTAAGAGTCCCTCTATTGTATTCCAAGAGAAATGGAGGCCAATAATAAACCAAACATTGCGCCGCCAAAGGAAGGCTGCACCTAGCAATATACCAGCTTCAATGGCAATAGAGAGGGCTCCCCAAATCGTAGCTCCGGGGTTGCCTAGATGAGCGATCCCAAAGAAGAGGGATGTTAGGATCAGCGCAAGGAAGCTTCCCCCCATTTTTTCAATGGCTTGAAAGGCAAGCCCCCGAAAGATCAATTCTTCTACGAAGGCAGCGCCGAGGGATGTGGTGATGATAGGCCAAACGACAGAGCTGGCGTTTTCGGTTGACCACTTGAATGAATACCCGTCAAATAAGACGATGAGAGCTGTTGAAACGATGATAAAGAGAAGGCCGACGACAGCGCCCAAAATAGCTTCCGATACCGCACGCCGTTGGAACGGAAGTTCAGGAACCGGACGCCGCGCCAGGAATTTCATCACAAGCAGGTAGATAACGATGGCAACGGCGCTTCCGACAAGTGTCAGTAGGATGGACCCTGGTGCTTTTAAATCTTTGGATAACAAGTTGAATGTCACATTGGCGAGGATGATCCCAAGTATTCCTACTAGCATCCAGATGAGGGGGGATTGAAAGAACGTAACAAACTTAGACATTCTCTTACCGCTAAGCGTCTCATTGTCGGGCGCATTCGTCTTTCTCATTAGTATTAATCGCTCCTCTTCCCTGGCGGGATATCTATTTATGTTCCGATATTGCAGGTTACAAACCGTACTATACTTTAGAAAAGTCATACGTAAGTAGTGCCGTTTAGTCATATCAGGGTCATATGACTTTAGTAAAATAAAAGCCGACATCCGTTACGATGTCGGCTTCGAGCAGATCTATTTTAAGGATCTAAAATCCCTGTTTCCCTAGCCTTATAGGCAGCTTCTCTTCTTCCTTTTACATTCAATTTCGAATAAATATTCGAGATGTAGTTTTTAACCGTACCTTCACTAAGATATAATGCCTTAGCGATATCCTGATTGCGCAGGCCTAACGCCAGCTTGTGAAGAACTTCGACTTCGCGGGCGCTAAGTCCGAATTCGTTATTTTTCTCAAGCAATTCGGGTTCAAAGGCCCTTGTATCGATAGTTGATGACATACCGCTGTTCAGCATGCTTTTAATCATTTTGTCTGCCATTTCCGGCGAAATGAGCGTGCCTCCCGTGTGAACCACCCGTATGCCGGCTATAAGGTTTTTGGGATGGATGGCTTTGAGCAGGAAGCCTTCTGCCCCATGGCTTAACGCTGCCAGAACATATTCAACTTCTTTGTACGAAGTTAGAATAATAATTTTCGTTAATGGGAATCGAGGTTTGATCTTCTCTGTAGCAACAACGCCATTCATAATAGGCATATTTATATCCATAAGGATGATATCCGGTCGGGATTTTTCACAATAGCTGATAGCCTCTTCACCATTCTTAGCCAATCCCACAACCTCGATATCGTCTTCCATCTCTAGTACTATATTTAGACTTTCAAGGATCAATTCCTGATCATCAACGATGAGTACTTTAATTTTCGGCATCCAACTTATCTCCTTTCAGTGGAATTTCGCATCTGACTTCAACGCCAGTGACCGCCAAGGCGGAGATTGAAAAGGTACCTCCCAGCATCTCAATCCGATTCTTCATTGTTGTCAGGCCGAACCCATACTCTATCTTACCCAAGGGTTTTCCATCATTTCGAATGGAAACTCGCAAAGTCGATGGGGAAAAGCGGATATCCAACTCCATTTCCGTTGCCTTTCCATGCTTTAGCGCATTCGTAAAAGACTCTTGTATCACCCGAATTATCGATTGCCGCATATCGAAAGGAAGGATCCGTTCTGTTCCCTTCAGCGTGAGACGAATGACCGTTCCGGTATATTCTCGAAAGTTGCTGACGAGTCTCTCGGCGTGGTTCACTAAACTTATATTCTCTTCCTCCCCCATCTTGTGCACAATGTCTCTCATTTCATCCAAGTTTTGTTCCGTCAGTCCTCTTATACTAATCAATTTCTCTTTGGCTAGATTTGGTTTTTTGTCTAGAAGCGCAATAGCGGCATCGAGACTCATAATAAGGGAAATAAAAGAGTGTCCTAACGTGTCGTGCATCTCCTTGGACATACGACTTCGTTCCTCCAGTAGTGTCATCCTTTCGATCTCGGCAGCATATTGGGTTAACAATTTATTTTGTTCATCGATTTCTTTAGCTAATTTATTTTTCTCATGATAGGCTTTGGCAATGAAGTTGACCCAAATCCCGATAAAAGTGAAAAGAATGTTATCTGAGCTTGAACCGAGCGCCAGATCCCAGGTCACTTTTCCGAATAACATGCTGGTAAAGGGGAGTAATAATAGAACCGGCATCGTCCAGGCCGTCTTTCTGGTTAATAAGTAACCGATTGTAAGACTCGGAATAAGATAATCGACACTGCCCAACTGATCCGCCTGCATGAACGATTTAAGATAATAGGATCCTCCTAGCAATAGTTCAAATAGGATGAACCATTCCTTCCTCATCCTTAGCTGCGGAAGCCAGAATAAAATAGGAATAAAGAAGGCCGCTAAGAGCCAAACGATGTTCGCGAGCAATCGAGGCGAATATTCATTTTCCATTAAAATATGTAATAACAGCAAAACATAATTATAGGACCGGAGCCCAAATATCCCCCAGTCCATGATATGAAAAACTTTTTTCATAGGTTTCCTTCCTTACTCAAGCCTACTAACGGTTTTCCTTTATTATACATTAAATACGAAGCTTCAACTGGGGTTTACCGGAATGGTTGCATGGCAGGGATATGCTGAGTGATACGCTGAACCGTACCGCAAATAGCGGCAAGTTTTTTGGGGAGAAACCGGCGGAGTCTGCGTTGACTATTGCTAAAACTTTGCTCGACGATTTCAGAAGAGGCAGCGCAATTTCTTGGCAAAGCCTCGGTTGCTGAGCGCCGAGCTTCGGTCTATGGCAAGGGGGTTCTAAGAGTTTTCTAAGCCGTGTTTGTTTGCAATTCGCTCGCTCTGGTTGGGCTGGCCCTTACCCTCCGTAATCAAGCGGCGCAGGCTGCCGTTGATATAGGTGCCCCAGGAGTCCGAGCAGACGCTGTAGCATTCGTACGAGGGGACTAGACCAACGTGCGTAAAGCGAACCTCCGTTTGGTCGCCATTCTTGGCGATTTCAAAGACAATGTCGGTATCTTTCCACTCGTTCTTGTCCATTACGAAGTTAAAGTAGTTGTCTGTAACGTGCCAACGAACCTTCTCACCGGGAATAAGCTCGGTGATTTGGATGGTGCAGCGGTGAATGTCTCGGTAGTGGTGCTTAAATTCGCCAAGTTCGTCGGTTCTGCCTTCAAGATCTTCCGACCACCATCCGCGGGCGTTATTGATGGCGGCGAAGACTTCTTCTGGACTTTGGTCTACGGTAAAAGAAGTATTGTAGTTCTGATTCATTCAGGAAACACCTTCCTAATATTTGTTAACTTCACTAGTGAGTATAGACCACGTACTTGCAATATGCAAGTACATTTAATTGCAAAATGCAAGCACAGAGCGTATAATCGTGCTTATGAAAAAGCGACCTTCCACAGTTTGTCCAATCGTATATGCGCTCGACATATGGGGTGATCCCTGGAGCCTAGTCATACTTCGTGACGTCCTTATCCATAACAAGCGGTATTACCGCGAGTTTCTTGCTTCACGCGAGCGCATCTCAACTAATATTTTGAGCGCACGGCTCCAATCACTCGTCGAAGCAGGCCTGCTCGTTAAGATAGAAGGAGATACAAATCGCGCACAAACCATGTACCGACCAACACAAAAGGCGCTTGACCTGTTTCCGGTCGTTTTTGCCATTATGCATTGGGGCCTGAAATACAACCCAAATACCGATATGACTATTCCGATTATGCAAGAACTAACAACCAACGAAAAAGGGCTGGAGCTGCGCCTTTTACGGAATTTCGACGATATTACATCATAAAAAAACGCGACGCAATTCCTACGTTTTTAAGCCATGAAAATAGGTGCATAAGGAAAAGTATCGATATCGGTCTTGAAACGATCGGTCAACAAGCTGAAAACAGCGGGTTTTAGCCAGGGGGCACTCTAATGAGTACCCTTGTTTTATTTCAAAAACTTGCCGTTACAGAAAGTGCGGGGAACCGTTTACTTAGGTTCTGACTCCAGTACATCGTTGTGCAACCACTAAAATCAGTCTCATTTCATTAGTAAAAGAAGGTGTTCCCGGTGGCAAAATGGGATAACATGCTATCCATGATCTGGATGCTGCGATCCGGAAGGAAGCTCACTGCTGCGCAGATCGCAGACAGTTTGGAGATTAGCGTCCGCACCGTGTACCGGTATATCGACGCATTATGCGCCAGCGGCGTGCCGATCGTCGCGGAATCGGGCCATGACGGCGGCATTCGCATTCTAGAAAGCTTCCAGGAGACACCATTATTCTTCAACTCTGTAGAGCTGAAGGCGCTTGTGGACGCGTATAAGTTTGCGCAAGGCGCTGGTTATCCGTATACGGAGGAACTGGAAAGCGCGTTGAAGAAGGTGGAGAACGGGCTGCACAATGAGCAGCGCGATGATCTGTCCCGCCAGACGGGAGGTTTGGATGTGATTTCTCCTGCGCGTTCGCCTACCGTTGTTCCGTTGTTGCGGGACCTGGAGCAGGCGGTTAATGACGGACGAAGGGTGCGTATCGTTTATCTCAAAGCGAATGCGGAGCAGGCCGATGAACGTGAAGTCGATCCGTACGGACTCGCTTACGATCAAAACGAATGGTACGTTGTCGCGTTCTGTCATCGGTCGCAGGCTTTGCGGACGTTCCGCGTGGATCGCATCGCACGGCTGGACCCGACCGAAGAGTGGTTCGAAAAGCCGGAAAGCTTCTCCACGTCGGTCTATTTCCGAGACCAGTCCGAACGGGAACGGGAGGCGGAGGGACCGCTGACGGTCATCCGCATCGAGGGGGATCCCGATACGCTGAATGCGGTTTGCAACCACTGGCATATGCGTCACTATTTGACGGAACGAACCGATCGGGAGGCGCGGTTTCTGCTCGACGTCCCGACGATGAACAAGCATCTTCCGAAGTATCTGATAACGTTTGGCACATCCATTCGCATTCGCGAGCCGCTGGCGCTGAAGCGTCGGGTCCAGGAGATGGCATCGGCTATCGCGCAACACTATGAGATCTGAACCGATTAAACTTCACTGACGGTAACTGTCAGTGAAGTTGTTTATTATTAAGATATAGAACACAAAAGGAACAGGTGATTCATCCATGCTTCAAAAACCTCATCAATTGTACGAATATCATGTTTGGGCGAATGACCAATTGTTCGCCCATCTGGAACAGCTTCCGAAGGAGGCGTTTCATGCGGAAGTGACAAGTGTGTTCCCGTCCGTATCGCAGACGTTTGGGCATATGTACGTGTTCGAACAGCTCTATATGTCCGTGCTCGCGGAAGTTCCTAATGAAGACATTTTTTCAAAGATCCCGGGTTGGAGGGAGGAGTCGCTAGGCCTAACGGTTGACCAAATGCGGGGGCTGTTCGCCGGCGGTACCGAACAGTTTCGCGATTTGCTGAGGCGGACGCCAGACACGGATAAGGCGATGACAATCGAGCATCCGAGTTACGGCCGTTTCGATACGTACTTCTCCGATATTCTGCGGCATGTGGTCAACCACGGGACGTATCACCGGGGCAATGTGACCGCGATGCTGAGGCAGCAGGGCTATGCCGGGGTTCCGACCGATTATTTATTTTATTTGATGGACCGGCCGAAAGGTGAGCGGTAACGGAACGTAGAGAACGTGAAAATGGGTATGAACAATGTGTTCAAACAGGCAAGTCCAGTTTTTATCATAAGGCAGTGAAAGGCACCCGAGTTGGGTGCCTTTCGATTTCGCTCTATAGAGGATACGGAGAACCGTATCATAAGTCAGGGCGGGATAAGTGCGATCGCCTAGCGCGTACAACTATCCCTTCCATTGCGGCATCCGCCTATTCATGATCCAACATTTCCTTCAAAGTGGCATCCAGCGCCAGTAAACGGATCAGAATCGTCGCCGTCTCTGCGCGGGTCGTCAACCCTTTAGGCTTAAAGGTTCCGTCTGTATAACCTGTTACAATTCCCGTTTTCGCCGCGGCTTCAATCGAATCCGTCGCATAGCTACCCGCGCTCGTCAAATCGATATAATTCACGCTGCCTGATTGTGGAAGAGCTTCTACGTTCAACAACCTGACAATCATGACAACAAGGTCTTCCCGTGTAATCGCCTCATCCGGGTTGAAGCTGCCGTCTCCATCGCCTGTCACAATTCTATAATACGCTAACGCTTCTATCGCATTCTTGGCCCAGTGCTGCCGTACATCAGGAAACTTGGCCTCGCCAGCATGCTTAACGTCAACGTCTAGCAATCTGGCCAGCATGGATGCAAACTCCGCTCTCGTAATCGCTTGATTCGGTTTAAATCTTCTATCGGAGTACCCTTGTATTACACCAAGCTTGACTAGCTTATTAATCGAAGCGATCGCCCAGTTGTTCGTAATATCCGTAAACGAATGAACAGAGGCCGCCGATTGAAGCTTCTCTTTAATTGCTTGAGTCAGCTTCTCCAGATCGATTATATCTGATTTGAAAATATCCGGTTTGTAGGTCTCCGGAGTTGGTTCTGGCGACGTCGGCGTCAGCGGCGATGGCGGCGATGACGTCGGTGTTGGTGTTGACGTTGACGTCGACATTGGCGTTACCGCATTCGAAGGTGCCGAATCTGTGCCGCTGCCTCCAGCATTGATCGCTTTCACGGTGAATGTGTAAGCGATCCCGTTGGTTAAGCCCGGGAATGTGAACGGGCTTGTCGTTGCGGCAGCGGTCAATCCGCCAGGATTGGCAATCACCTCGTACCCGGTAATGGGACTGCCTCCGTCAAACGCCGGGGCGTTGAAGGTAATCGTCGCTTGGCTATCGCCCGCCACCGCCAGGACATTAGCAGGCGCATTCGGCAACGTGAACGGCGTCGCACTTATGATATTGGAGAAAGGACTTGTACCTTGATGATTTTCTCCTTGAACCGTGAAAGTATAGGTTGTCCCGTTTGTCAGCCCTGTTGCTGTATAGCCATATACAGAACCGACCACCGTCGCAACCTTGGTTCCACTTACGGAGGGCGTCGAGCTTTGATAGATATGATAGTTTGCAGCACCCGCTACAGGTTTCCATGTCAGACTCGCTTGCCTATCGCCAGGAACCGCCGGTTGTAGCTGCGGCGCTCCGGGCACTGGCGTTGAATCGCTAACGTGAATGGTTAACGACAGTGAGGATAAGGAACCAAAATCCAATGTGAGCACTGTCTGCCCGATAGGCAATGTCGTCAAATAGTTCGAATACAGAATTATCGTGCTGCCCGTAAGCTCGTAATCCAATCCTTTGATTAAGGACACTGTGTCATTCCGAATATCCGACAACATATTACCGTTCGAATTCAGCATGAACTCTATATTTCGATTTTGCGCACTATCCGCATTTTTATCATAAAATCCAATCGGAGGCGTAATCGCTGGCGCTGCTAATGTGTAAGTCGCGCTCGACAGCGGACTGTCCGCCATATCCGCCCTCACGGCAAAAGCCCGAACATGCACCGAATCGCCTGGCGCCCCGGCGATCGTAACTTCTGTTCCGCGTGCACTGTTTCGCGTTGGCACGGTACCGTCGGTCGTATAATAAATCGTTGCGCCTGCGGTAGCCGTACTCAACGACACTACGCTATTATTCGCAATGCTGGTCCCGCTGGCCGGATAAGCAGTCGGCGTATCCACTATTGCAACTTTCCATTGAATTCGTTGGTTGCCTGTATCTACAGCACTAACTTTGCCGCTTGGATCAATGGCTATATCCGTCGGATTGTTAAACTGACCTTCTCCATTACCTGATCTGCCCCACTGGTCAACATAAGCTCCATCAACGGTGAAGCTCTGAATTCGGTCATTATTGCTATCAGCTACGTAGACTTGACCCCGGCTGTCGATTGCAATGCCTTGAGGATGATCCAATTGACCGTTATCATGGCCAAGGTTTCCCCATTGACCAAGAAAGCTGCCATCTCGATCAAATTTCTGAATGCGATGATTGCCGCTATCCGTGACATAGATATGACCGTTGCTATCGATCGCTATTCCGGACGGAGACTCGAACTGGCCATTACCTCCACCTTGGTTTCCCCATTGACTGACATAGTTTCCGTCGGCATCAAATCTTTGAATGCGGTGGTTGCCGCTATCCACCACATAGACATCTCCATTCGTATTAACCGCAATGCCTTTAGGGGCAACGAACAGACCATCTCCGGAACCCTGTCCTCCCCATTGACCAGTGTAGGTTCCATCCGCATTAAATTTCTGAATGCGATGGTTGCCGATATCCGTTACGTAGACATGGCCCGCGCCGTTAATCGCTGCACGGGTTGGGTGATCAAACTGCCCATTCCCATTTCCTCTGCTGCCCCAGCCGCCGAGAAAGGCTCCGCTAGAATCGAATTTTTGGATCCGATGGCTTCCCCTCTCGATTACATAGACACTACCGTTGCTATCGAACGCAATTCCATTCGGATCGTTAAACCGGACAATCCCGCTGGCACCGTTCAGGACGGCGAGGGACTCTCCATTCGGATCAAAGGTTTGCAAGCGGTTGTTCCCAGCCTCTGTTACATAGATGTTGCCATTGGGATCTATTGTTACGCTATTGGGGAAATTGAATTGTCCGCTGCCGGTGCCAACGCTCCCCCATTGATCCACATAGACGCCATTCGAATCAAACTTCTGAATCCGATTATTTTGGGCATCCGTTACGAAAACATGGCCGCTACTGTCCGCTTCGATTGAAAAGGGATATTTAAACTGCCCGTTTCCGGTGCCAAAGCTTCCCCATTGCGTAATATAGGTACCGTCCGAAGCGAATTTTTGTACGCGATGGTTTTCGCTCTCTGTTGTATATACATTACCGGTCTGGTTGACCGCAATGCCGTAAATCAAATTGAACTGCCCATTTCCGGTGCCAAAGCTTCCCCATTGGGTGAGAAAGTTCCCATTGGAATCCAATATTTGGATTCGGTAGTTATCCCTATCCGCTACATAAATATTGCCGTTGTAGTCAATCGCTAAATTAACCGGAGCGCGGAACTGTCCATTACCGGTGCCATACGCTCCCCACTCGGCGAGATAATTTCCATTCGAATCAAATTTTTGAATCCGATTATTACCGCGATCCGCTACGTAAACATTGCCATTGCTATCCATTGCAATTCCGCTAGGAAAATTAAACATGCCTTCTCCACTGCCGTAGCCCCCCCAATCGTTAAGGTACATTCCATTACGATCTACCTTAACGATTCGATTGTTTATTGAATCTGCAATGTATACATTTCCTTCGTTGTCTATCGTTGAATCGACCGGACGATCAAAAGTGTAGTGTTTGTTAGGAAGCCATGGAATAAAATCGCTCTCTCCGCTTGCGGCGACAACCGGGACTGCGTTCAGCAGCAGCGCCAGGACTAATATGAAATGAAATAAAGTTCTCCCGTGACGACTCCTGTTTTTCATCATCGTGCTTATGTCATCCTTTCAATTCTAATCCGTTCATTTCGCCTGTGGACGGAACTTCGCCTCTATCTGAGCATCTTAAGGGAATTTCAGCAAATAATAGTCCTACTAAAGTAGTACGCAGCAAAAAAAGGGCAGAAATAATAGAAGGTTTGGCTGACAAGCGAAACCGTTAATGGAACCAAGTAAGTAATTCAGCTATCGTGGCGGCCAAGATGCACCAGCGCTAGCACGCCGCCGGCGAGCAATGCGGTCGAGGCGACGATCAATGCGGTATGAAGGCCGTTGACGAACGAGTCGCTCGAGTTGGCAATCGTGCCTAGTAGAGCAACGCCGAGCAGGGCTCCGAGTTGTCGACTGGAGTTAAGCGCGCCTGAAGCGGTGCCGGCATGCTCTTTGGGTACGGAAGAGACGACAGCTGCGGTCAGCGACGGAATGGTGAAGGAAACGCCGAAGCCGGCCAGAAGCTGCGCGATCAAGGCAACGGCATACGAGCTGTTCTCTTTCGCCCAAAGCAGGACCAACGAGCCTGCGGTCAGAAGCGCAAAGCCGATCACAGTCGGCGCTTTGGGGCCAATCCGGCCTACGAGCCTCCCAGTCAGCATCGGGTTGAAGGTCGGCGGAAGCATGAACGGCAGGAACGCAAGACCAGTGGCGAACGCGGAGTAGCCGAGTGTTTGCTGGAAGTAAAGCGACAGGAGAAACAGCAGGCCGGAAAAGGCGAAATTAACGGCTGCCCCCGCTGCTAGCCCCGTAGAGAAATTGGAGATGCGGAACAGGCCGAGCGGCAGCATCGGTGACTTGCCGAGTGCTTCGAACAGCACGAACAGCACCGCACAGACCACCGCAACGATAAAAGCGACCGTGACCTGCGGAGCAGACCAGCCGACCACACCGCCCTGTACCAAGCCGAAAGTGAGCGCGCCAACGGCGACGGTGGAGGTTAGTTGTCCGCCTGCGTCGAAGCTCCTTTCAGGGCGGTGAGACGTCTCATGCGTTCCCGCTGCGGTAACGGCGATGCTTACGAGTGCAATGGGTATATTCAGCAGGAAAATACTGCGCCAGCCAAACGAATCTACGAGCACGCCTCCGATGACGGGTCCGGCCGCCATCGCGATACCGGATATTGAAGCCCAGACGCCGAGTGCGCGAGCTCGGGCGGCTGGGTTCGGGTATGCATGAGTGAGCAAGGCCATTGAAGCTGGCAGTAACGCTGCACCGCCCACTCCGAGCAATGCCCGCGCGGCGATCAGCACGGCAAGCGAAGAGGCGGCAGCAGATAGAACGGAAGCGGCGAGAAAGACGGAAAGACCCACGATGAACAGCCGTTTGGCACCGAAGCGGTCGGCCAGCGAACCCGCCGCCAGCAGCAAGCAGGCGTATACGATTGTGTAAGCGTTGGAAGCCCATTGCATGCCTGCGAATCCACCGCCCAAATCGTGTCTAATTGCCGGGAGGGCCACGTTCAACACGGTCATGTCGAGCAGAACGATAAAATAGCCAAGGGAAAGTCCAAACAACAGGAGAGAATGCGTTGTAGGCATCGGCGCATAAGCTTGTGAAAGGGAAGATTGATTCATGTGAGGGCACCCCATTTTCCAAAATATGAATATTCTAAACGTTCCATAGTGTACAATGGGAAAAAGCAGCTAACGAGAAGAGAGTTTATCCTGGGACAGAAACTCATAGGATAGGAGGGGGGGCGCTATAAATGGAACAAACGAAGTACGATCGCCATCTGGAGCTAGCCCGGTTTTTGCGTAGTCGCCGTGAACGCCTTACTCCGGAGCACGCCGGCTTGCCGGAAGGCGGACGACGGCGCACGCCCGGGTTGCGGCGTGAAGAGGTCGCCTCTTTGGCCGGCGTCAGTGTCGATTGGTATACGAGATTAGAACAAGGAAGAGATATCCAGGTGTCAACACAGGTGCTGGACAGCATAGCGCGCGCGTTGCGGCTGAGCGTCAATGACCGTAGACATTTATTTCATCTGGCACTTAAGCAAGAGCCGCTTGAGTCACAGTTGCCGCGGCCTGCCGTGTCTCTGGCGTTGCAGCGTTTTCTCGACATGCAGGAGGCAGCTCCCGCGTTTGTCGTCGATCCCACAATTACGGTGATTGCCTGGAACAAGGCTGCATCCGCCATTTACGGCAATTACGCCGCGATGTCGGAGTTGGAGCGGAACTCGGTATGGCGCACGTTTATGTCTCCATACATGCGCGAGTTGCTTAGGGAAGGCTGGGAGGAGCATGCCAAACGGCAGCTGGCCCGTTTCCGTGCCGGGTACGGCCGGTTCATAGGCGATCCGTGGTGGACGGAGCGGATTGAAGAATTGACCCGGATCAGTCCGGAGTTTCGGCAGTGGTGGCCGGATCGGGACGTACTTTACTCGCCAGAGGGGAAGAAGCTTATCTACCACCCGGCGGCGGGCAATCTGGCCTTTGAGAATGTGTCATTTCAAGCGAGCGAGAATCCGGATCTGCAAATTAAAGTGAGTACGCCTTTGGCTGATTACGACACGGCAAGCAAGATTCGCCGGATGATCACGGAGCAAGATTCGGATGCGGAAAGAGCCACCAGGTAAGCGTGATTTCAAATCGTCACTCCGCTAATCGTGTCCCCATGACATCGTTCCCATATTCGTCTATACATACAAATCAAGGCACCCTAAATGGGTGCCTTTCTTTTGATTATCAGTCGTTCGCCTTCTTCAAACGACCTGAAAAGCAGCCGATGATTCTTGAGCTTATTCAAGTTGAAAATAAACGGAGGTCTGGTTACCGGTAAGGTGGCACTTGCCTGTTAGTTTTTAGAACCGAAATCAATCCCAGAAATGATATAAGGAATTGTCGACTTGATAAATTGTTCCGGCGGTATATTCTTATTATTTCTTCTCCATTCCACAGAAGCCCCGTAAATTCCCCAGCTTAATAGGACAGCAGTAAGTTTTAGAGCTTCATTCTCTTCCGTCTTATTTTGTTTTAACAACATTTTGTGAAAAATAATTTCGAGCTGTTCCCTAATAATGCGGGCAATTGTGTCTTCGTATCCTCTATGACAACGACTGGATAATGACTTTTGAAAATTTGTTATTGCTCTAAAGATACTAACGAAAGCTTCTTCATTTAGTTCGTCATTCTGGTAGATATCGTAATTCAAATTGACTAGCAATACTTCTGATAGGACCTTCTCTAATAAGTCATATATATCTTCAAAATGGTAATAAAAAGTTGCGCGGTTAATCATGGCTTCTGTAGTTATATCTTTTATGGTAATATCCTTAAATTCCTTTTTCCCTGAAAGTTCAATGAAAGAATCCATAATTAATTTGCGAGTACGTAGAACTCGGGGGTCTGTCTTCGAGGTCATTGTATTCCCACTCCCACTTTTTAAACAATTTCTTAAATGTGTTGTGTAAACGACAAATCGACAGAACTATTGGTATTGATGATTTTCATTATGATCTAAAATTCAATTGTAAAGCAAATAACGTCTTTGAAAAGTAAAGCGAAATAAGACGTTTTGTTAAAACCATTTCAGGAGGAATAAATATGCTTAATAATAAATTGAAGAACAATAGTAATATGATTTGCGATGTAGAAACAGGCGTATGCGGAGTCGCTGGAGAGGACGAAATGGAGGTTATTGATTTTAATCAATCCCCAAAAATGATTAATCTTTATTATGTGACTGATCCTATTTGTTCTCACTGCTGGGCAATTGAACCTGTTCTACGACGTTTTGTAGAGCAGTATGGACATTATTTTAACTTTCGTACGGTTATGGGAGGTTTGCTGGAAAAATGGCATGACGGACCCATCGACCCCGCAAACGGAATTTATAAACCGGCGGATGTCGCCGGTCACTGGAGAGAAGTTGGAGAATTCTCAAGGATGCCGATTGACGGGACTTTAATGATTGATAATCCGGTTCAATCATCCTACCCGCCCTCCCGCGTATTTAAGGTAATTCAAAAAAATCATAACGATGCAATCGCATATGAATATTTGCGCCGTGCAAGAGAAGCGCTTTATGTATTTAATCTAAATATTTCGGATAAATCGGTTATGATTGAAATCGTAAACGAACTTGGTCTTGATGGAGAAGCTATTGTAAACGAAGCTGAGCAACCAACCGGACAACAATTATTGAATGAAGATTTTGGTCTAGCTAGAAGCTTAGGCGTCAGAGGTTTTCCTAGCATTGTCATGATCAATGAGGAAAATAAAGTCGTAAAAATCGCTGGCGGCCGTTCGTTAGATTACTATGTTGACGGATTAAAACAAGTTCTAAATAGGAAAGAACTACAACCCAAACAGCAACCATCCCTTACTAGCTTACTTGAAAAAGAAAAACTTCTGTTTTCAAAAGAAATCGAAGTGATGTATGACGTCGAAAAATCGGATATTAACAACTTTATTGAAAAAGAGCTTTCACCAGATCGTTATCAAGTGAAGGAATTTCTAGGGGAATTCTATTTTACAACTAACGATCTTGGCTCTAGGCCACGAATATTGTAGAAAGTCTTATCTCCTTATGCGCGTGGCCCGCCGGACGGTATCTGTAAATGGAGTACTATTCGATTTGCGTATAGGGACTTGTAGATGAGAAGAGAAGACAAGCAATTTGAACAATGGATCGGGATTCGATAGCCGCCGCGATCTGCTCTAGCCTGCGAACCTCCCGCAAAGTTTCCGCATGCTTGGCTTCCATCATCTCCATCTCTTTAACGGCTGTTAAAGAGCTTTAGGTAAAAAACAAAATTCGTGCTCGTAAATCGCATGAATCCCTTCCAAAACGTTCCGGGCTTGATCTTTAAATTTTAATTCCGCAACCTGATCTTTCAGCAAAAACACGCCGGTTTCATTCCGGTGTTGCCCGAGGGCACCTTCATACAGCCTGTCGGCGCCGTGGGTCGGCGGAGAGAAAAACAGTTTCATCAACAAGGTAACCAATAGGGGCAGTCCGGATTTTTTCCCTTTTCTTAGCGTGTTGTTGCCGCCCGGGTCAACGCTGCGGATCTTGATCTCATCCTTGGCAAGCTGCGGCGCGATGGCCCGAGTCCACAGCGAGAGCGCTAACTTGGAGGCGGCATAAGGACCGATCAGCTTGCGAAAGACTTTAGGGCGCTCCAGGCTTTCGATATTAAACTCTTTCGTAAATTTTAGAGCCGAAGATGAGGTGTTGATCACCGTTTTTAAGCTACCGCTTTTTAAGAGTTCCTTCAATTCCATCAGAATGATATACGGAACGACTGTCAACAGCTCATAATGATACTCGCGTCCTTGTTTCGAATAGCTCAGCTCGGAAAAGGACCCTCCGGCGTTGTTGAACAAAATATCGATCCGCTGCTCCTTGCTTTTGATTTCTTCCAAAGCCCGTCTCAAGGAGGCATAATCGGCAAGATCATCCGTCTTATAAATGCGAAGCCAACCCCCCTGAACCGCTTCTTGAATCCTCCTATCGTCCGGCGGAAAGTCGGAACGGTTCAAAGCAACCACTTGCCAGTTTTCCGACAGCAATTTCCGGGTTAATGCCAACCCGATTCCTGCGTTTGCGCCCGTAATCGCGGCGATATTTTCACGTTGTCCCTTATTCATTGCATGTCTCCTCCTAATTACCAAGATATCTCTCTTGATAATGCTCACTCTATAACTTGGAGTCGACTCCAAGTCAAGACTGAAAAACCAAGTTTTGTCCAAAGGATAAGGAACTTGACTTGGAGCCGGCTCCAAGATGTATAATGCACAAAAAATACTCTCTGGGAGGGAACAGGATGAAGGAAGAGCAAACTTTCACGATAAAGCAAACCGCCAAGCAGACCGGGATTTCTGAAGATACGATTCGTTATTACGAAAAGATCGCGCTACTCCCCCGGGCCGAACGGAAGGATAACGGGCATCGCATCTACCGGCAGGAGGACATCGATACGATCCTGCTGATAACTTGTCTGAAAAAACGGGGATGCCGCTGGAAGAAATGCGGCCTTTTTTGGCGGTCTCCGTTGATGCCGATCCCGCGGAATATCCCGAACTGGTAGAACTCTTAAAGAGCCACCGGGAAAATATCGTCAGCCAAATCGCATCTCTGCAGCAGGTCGTCGATTTTATCGACATGAAATTAGAGCAGGGAAGGTATCGGCGGGACAGCTCGGATGAAATTCAGGACGGCTGTCCGAAAATAGGAGGGGAAAACCCGAACCCAAGTCGGTCTCGACGGTTCAGATGAGTTATTTTTCCGTATCGGCCAGCGACCGTTCTCTCTCTCGGCATGTAAAGCTATCGGATACTACAGTTTTCTTGCTTTGATTACAAAAGTAACAGGAAGCATCTTCGCTTTTTTAGCAAAATCGCTGTTGTCGTCCCGCGATTGCATAATTTCATCATCGGTTTGCTCGATCATTTGCTCAATTACGAATCCCGCTTTTGCCAACGCGTTCACATAGGTTGATAGTTTACGGTCCGATAAGGTTAGCGTGCCTTCGTCAAGAGAGACCGAATACCAAGATTCATCGAAATAACATTTCTTAAAAGCAAGCGTATTGTTTTCCGCAACCACGCATTTGTGTATAGGGTGAGACCAACTGAAAATAAATACGCCGTCTTTTTTGAGGTAAGAAGCGATCCGGCCAAAAGTACCCTCAAGGTTAATAGTTAATGTAGTATCCAAACTTATTAGTGAAGAGATAGACGATTTGAAGACGCAAGGAATCGGGAAAATCCTGCTGCATTCGTCTGATATGGCTAAAACGAAGGCAGGATCGGGGATTGCCCTTATCCTGCCTTCTTGCGCGTTTTATGCGTGTTCTATTGGGCTAAATGATCCAAATCCGGCTGCAATTTGTTCCGTAGAACATACAACATGATTGCTCCTACAAGGAACGCGACGGCATCCGCAATGACGAGCGACCAGACCACCCCGTGGAAGCCGTTCATTCGATTGGCGATATAGAGCACGGGAATCAGAGTAATTCCTTGAATAACCGACATAATAAACGCGGCGGTTCCTTGCGCCGTTGCTTGGAAGATCCCCGTGAACAACGTGGTCATTCCCGTAATGAACAAGGATAGGAACGTCACATGCAGAATGTAGCTGCCCATTTCGATTAATTGCGGGTCATTCGTAAATAAACCAATTAGATGGTCGGCAATGAGATAGACGATGACGCCGAACACGACTGCCAACGCCAGAATCGTTTTGATCGTGAATCCGATGGTTTGCTTCATGCGCAATTTATTCGCTGTATAAGAGAAGGCAATGAGCGGCACGACTCCCTCGCATAAGCCCATCAGAATAAACTCGGGAAATTGCAATAAACGCGATGTAACTCCGTAAGCCGCTGTAGCCTGATCCCCGTATTCGACAAGAAAATGGTTCAAGACGAGCGACATAGCACCTAAGAAGATACTCATAACAAAGACTGGAATTCCGATTTTGAACACATTGCTCAAAATGTCTTTATCAGCCTTGAACCATTTTGCGGAGACGGTTAAGAATTTGCTCTTATATCCCATATGGAAAGCGTAGAATACACTCGCAACCAAGTTGGAAATGACCGTAGCGGACGCAACGCCGATCACGCCCCAATGGAAAACGAAGACAACTAGCGCATCGAGAATAATATTCACGACAACGCTGAGAATCATGCCGATCATCGACGTCATTGCCGCCCCCTCCGAGCGCACGATATTCTCCAGCGTGAAGAATAATACGACGAATGGCGAACCGATCAGCATAACCGT
Source organism: Cohnella cholangitidis (assembly GCF_014107495.1). Classification (GTDB taxonomy): domain Bacteria; phylum Bacillota; class Bacilli; order Paenibacillales; family Paenibacillaceae; genus Cohnella; species Cohnella cholangitidis. Next base: position 2,836,210 of record NZ_CP041969.1, on the reverse strand, counting down.
GACATAGTCCTTCGTGAATCCGAAGGAGTCGGGCGTTGCCCCCAGGCCATGGACGATGGAATCGATCAGCGGGAGGCCGACGGCCATCACGATAAGACCGAGAACTAAACTGCCGTAAACGGCGAATGAGGACACATGCTTTACGTCATCGTATTTTTTCTCTCCCAGCAAACGGGAGATGAATGTACCGCTACCCATGCCGATCAAGTTGCCTAGCGCCATAATGACCGCGAATAACGGCAAGGTGAGCGCGAGCGCGGTTAACATGGCCGTATTGCCCAGCGTGCCGAGAAAATAGGCATTCAAGATGGAATAGACGACGCTCATTGACGTGCCTAGCATCATCGGTACAGCGAAATGAGCTACGGATTTTGCGATCGGTGCCTTTTCAAAGTAATGAAGGTTTAGTGCATCCATGCGGGTCACTTCTTTCTACGTTTTGTTTATCTAACAGTGTTAGATTGAACCTTACAGTGTTAGATGATATCATGATGCTATACACTTGTAAAGAACAAACTTACACTGTTAGATAAAAGGGCGGATACCGATGAAAAAGCAGCAGCCTCAGATTTCGGAGGATAAGATTTTGGAAACCTCGTGGGAACTTCTGGGGGAGGAAGGAATCGAGAAATTCAGCATAAGACGATTGGCCGACCGGCTGGGAATTCAGGCTCCCTCTCTGTACTGGTATTTCAAGAGCAAGCAAGATCTCTACCAGCGTCTGGCCAACCAGGTATCGAAAACGATTCTGGAGGAATTCCACTCCGAGGGGGACTGGAAGGAGCAACTGACGGGGCTTGCGATAACGGTACGGAGCGTGCTCAGCCGGTATCCCTGCTCCACGCAGCTCATGATGATGACGCTGCCCCACGAACCGGACATCATCCGCTTCACCAACCGTATGCTGCTCTGCGTGGAGTCGACGCCGCTTGAGCAAGATCAGAAAATGCAAGTGGTTACTACGCTTGTCAACTATGTCTTCTACTTCGTTCTGGACGGTTATCAGCATGAGCGTAATGTCTCCGCTATCTTTAAGGACCAGGGAGCGCTCCGGGCGAGGAGATGATCCGCCTTCTGGACTCCATGAGCGAGACGGAAGCGGGACTGTTCCGGAGGATGTTCACGAACGGGCTGTTCGAACTGATGGGGACCGACGGGGCGTTCGAGTTCGGATTGAGGCTGATTCTGTTGGGAATTGAACAGGTGATAAAGGAGCAGGAGAAGTAAGAGGCAAAAAAACGCTCATGGCGGGATTATCCGAACTTTGCAAGCTCTTGACATGATGGACTAATCCGCTCAGGTACCTGTTATTAAGGTGCCTTTTTTGCCGATAGATACGTTAAGGAGAGCCATACCACAAGTAACGAAAAGCAATAAAAATTTTTATCGAGATGTAGAAATCGGAACAGCTGATACGACTTTATAGTGAAACCAAATTCCAATACGATTTATGGGGAGGAGCTTTTGTATGAGTTACACGTTAATGTTTTACGAGAGTCAGGAGGACTTTGCGGCTAGAACGGATCCTGCCCGGCAACAAGATTACTTGGCAAGCTGGACGCACTATGTGCGTGCTTTGCAGGAGGCTGGAATCGCGGTATTCGGTTCGGGTCTCTATGCTCCGGAGACAGCTGCAACGATCAAGCGGCATGGCGGCGAGACGGCGGTTCAGGACGGGCCGTTTGCCGAAACGAAAGAGCAGCTCGGCGGGATCATGGTGATCGATGTTCCGGACGTAGACGCCGCATTGGAGTGGGCTGCCCGAGCGCCCGTCGATGTGGTTGAGGTCAGACAGAACATTCCCGCTTTGTAAGTATTCTATGGAAATTAATCAGGTCATTGAAAAAACGGCACGCGATGCTTATGGCCGATTGCTCTCCTATTTGGCCGTAAATTGGCGGGACCTTCAGGCTGTCGAGGATGCGCTGGGAGATGCTTTTCTCGCCGCGCTAGAAACTTGGCCTAAGGTCGGCGTTCCGGACAAGCCCGAAGCATGGCTGGTTACTGCCGCCCGCAGGAGGCTTATCGACCGAGCACGACGCACCCGTATTTCCGAAAGCGCGCTGCCGACGCTTTTTGCCATGTCCGAGGATGCACAGCGACTGACTTCTTCAAGTGCCGCCTTTCCGGACGAACGACTAAGGATGATGTTTCTTTGTACGCATCCGACAATTGATGCTGTGATGCGAACGCCTCTTATGTTGCAGACGGTGCTTGGAATCGACGCGGCTCGAATCGCGTCTGCATTCATCACCAAACCCGCCACGATGAGTCAGCGGCTTACTCGGGCAAAAGCAAAAATTCGTGCCGAACGCCTCACTTTTGAAATGCCCGATGCAGAAGAGATCCCGGATCGTCTCGAACCCGTTCTGGAGGCCATTTACGCTGCTTACGGGAGCGGGTGGGATGAGGCAACTATTGCAAATTCGCCTCGCAGGGGATTGGCGGAGGAAGCCGTTTATCTGGGAAAGCTGCTTCTCCAATTTGCCCCCCGGGAACCGGAGGTTTACGGTCTTCTGGCGCTTATGCTGCACTGTGAAGCGCGCCGTGAGGCGCGGCATGACGACGAGGGGAACTATATTCCCCTCTCCGAGCAAGATTGCACGCGATGGGATTTGGGTTTGACCATGGAGGCGGAGCGTTATCTGCATGCTGCTTCGCAGGCAGGCAGAATCGGCCGCTTTCAACTCATGGCTGCCATTCAGTCGGTGCATGCGCAACGTTCAAGCTCCGGGCGTATCGAGTGGGAGGCGATTGCTCAGTTATACGAGGGCCTCATTCGTATGCACCCGACTCTGGGCGCATTAGTCGGCCGAGCCGCCGCGGTTGCGGAGGCTTATGGATCGGAACGCGGCATTGCCTTGCTGGAAGCTATTCCGCCTGAAGAAGTGGTGAATTATCAGCCCTATTGGGCGCTTGCCGGTCATTTGTACAAGCGGACGAATCGACAAGAAGACGCCCGCTCTGCTTATAGCCGTGCCATTGGACTAAGTTCGGACGCTCCCGTTCGACAATTTTTAAGCCGCCAAGCTTCCGAGATCGGAATGCGGCATCGATAAAAGGATTTTGGAGGGCACCCAATAGGATAGGGGATGCACTAAGGTTATAACCTTGGGTGCATCCTCTTCTTTTTTAATTTAAGCATCAGATAGTACAGTTAAGCCCGATTAATCCATGTTAGTGCAGGGATTGGAATGTTATGTTTGACCACAAGGTTGCAGGAAAGGTTAGAAGTGACGGTCATAATTGAATTTAATGGGGGGGGGGGGGAGTACTGACCGAAGAGCATCATGCTTTCATTCTGATACTGGAATAAGAGGTGGGAACGACATGAAGGCGCTTGTTATCGAAAAGCCTTTTCAAGCTAAAGTTCTGGAGGTTGCGTATCCGAAACCGCGAGACAATGAAGTCACGATAAAAGTGGAACGCACAGGGATTTGCGGGACGGATATTCATATTTATGAAGGCACTTATTTATCATCCTATCCGCTGATTCCCGGTCATGAGTTTTCCGGAACGGTTCATGAGCTTGGATCCAATGTCGCCGGATACGCGGTAGGGGACAGAGTGAGCTCTGATCCGAATATTTTTTGCGGACATTGCGAATATTGTCAGACCCGCCGATCGAATCAATGCGTAAATTTCGCAGCTACGGGCGTGACGAGAAATGGAAGCATGGCAGAGTTTGTCCGTGTACCCGCACATACGCTTGTTAAGCTGCCGGCTCAAATGACGTTTCAACAAGGTGCTTTTATTGAGCCGATGGCCTGCGTCGTATACGCCATGAATCGTTTGCAAATTCAGGCGGGGAACAGAGTCATTCTGTTTGGAGCGGGCGCGATGGGGCAACAGCTCTTACAAGCGATCTCGAGCTCGGGAGCCGCCGAGTTGGTTGTCGTGGATGTTTCTTCGCCTAAGCTGGAAATGGCGATGAAATTCGGCGCGACCAGGACGGTATTAAGCAAGGATCAGGACGCGCTTTTATGCGGACAAACCTTCGATATCGTTGTAGAGGCGACAGGTATTCCGTCCGTCATTGAAAAGGCGTTTACCTATATGGGGCCTGCCGCGAAATACTTGCAATTCGGAGTAGCCGAACAGGATGTCACTGTCCCGCTGAATCCATTTAAGTTGTTCAATAAAGATTGGACGATTTTAGGCTCGATGGCGGTCCATTATACAACGATTCCCGCGATGAGGTGGATCCATGAAGGACGCATCCAGGTCGACCATTTGGTATCGCAGACATTAACTTTAGAGCAAGCGGTCGACTTTTTTAATGGTCCGAAGAGTCGAGATTTCCTCAAGACGCAAATACAACTTTAGAGAAGAAAACGGAGTGATCTATCATGAGGTTCGAACACGTTCAGTCAGATGTAACCGTCATCGGCGGAGGCCTTTCGGGAGTATGCGCGGCAGTTGCTGCCGCGCGCTTGGGCAAGACGGTGTCGCTCGTTCAGAACCGTCCCGTATTGGGCGGCAACTCAAGCAGCGAAGTTCGCGTTTGGGTCGTAGGGGCAACGGGTCATGGCGTGAACAGGTACGCCAGGGAGACGGGGATTCTAGGCGAAATGTTTGTAGAGAATCAATACGCGAACCCGGAAGGCAATCCTTACTACTGGGATCTTATTGTCTTAGAGAAGGTGCGCAGCGAACCGAATATTCAATTGTTTTTAAATACGGATGTGCATGAGGTCGAAGCGGATGGAGATGAAAATTCTCGTCAAATTCGTACCGTAACGGGCTGGATGATGGGTTCGGAACGTAAAATACGCTTTGAAAGCCCCGTATTCCTGGACTGCACGGGAGACGGCCTCGTCGGTTTTCTAGCGGGTGCCAAATATCAAATCGGGCGCGAGGCGAAGCACGAGTTCCATGAAGCTTGGGCGCCTGAGGTATCCGATCATATTACTCTGGGAAGCACGTTGCTATTCTATACGAAGGACGCGGGACGTCCCGTGAAGTTCGTTCCGCCGAGCTTTACGAAGGATATTACGCAAACGGCGATTCCAATCAAAAGAGTTCTGAACAGCGGAGATTCGGGTTGTCACTATTGGTGGATCGAGTGGGGGGGAGCGGAGGAAATAGATACGCTCCATGACAATGAACGAATTCGCGACGAGTTATGGTCTGTCATCTATGGAATCTGGGATTATATTAAAAACTCGGGAAAATTCAATGCGGATAATATGACGTTGGAATGGGTCGGCAGCGTCCCCGGCAAAAGGGAATTTCGTCGATTTAAAGGAGATTACGTATTAAATCAGAACGATTTGGAGCGTCAGACGCAATTCGAGGATTACGTGACGTTCGGAGGTTGGTCGATCGACCTGCATCCGCCTGAGGGGATGTATGCCTCCGACTACACATCCAAGCATTTTCACTCGGATGGAATCTATCAAATTCCCTATCGTTCGCTATACTCGGTCAATGTAAACAATCTTCTTTTCGCGGGAAGAAATATTAGCGCAACCCATATTGCATTCGGATCGTCGCGAGTGATGGGTACTTGCGCGTCAGTCGGACAAGCAGCGGGAATTGCGGCAGCGCTATGCGTTGAACATGGTGTTTCGCCTAGGGAAATTTACCGAAATCACTTGAAACAATTACAGCAGACTCTCCTGTGGGAAGATGCTTCCGTTATAGGAATAAAGAATGAGGATGCGGCGGATCTTGCGCTCCAAGCGACGGTAACGGCATCAGGTTATTTGAATCATCTTGCGGTAGAGCAGGCTGATGAGGAATTCGAGCTTTGTACGGATGTTGCCTTGTTGCTGCCGGTCGATCCTAAGATCGACAAGATCCAAATTTTGCTTGATGCGGCCAAGGACACGACAGTTGTAGTTGAAATTTGGGATACGGGAAGATCGGAAAACTATATTCCGCATACTCTTCAAGCAAGCGATTCTCAAGCTGTAGAGAAAGGTAGTAAACAATGGGTTGAATTTAATCTGCCTTGGGCGCCTGAGCGCTTACAAAATGCTTTCGTCATCATTAAAGAAAACCCGGACGTATCTGTTTATCTATCGCATAAACCGATGAGCGGCGTTCTTTCGTTCGTGAAAGAGAAAGCCTTGAATGTTGCCCGCGGCATGGAGTCGCTGAATCAAGATCAGTTAGTCGTAAAATGGAACATGAAGCGCGTGGTTCGCAAGCCTTTCTGCTTCCGTTTGGTTAATGAAACGAAAGCATTTGAACCCAATAAAGTCATTGACGGATTCATGCGCCCATTCGGCGGACCGCATATGTGGCTCGCAGAGCATCGGGAGCATGAAGCTTGGGTTCAATTGAGTTGGGACAAAGCGATAAGCGTCAACGAAATCCACGTCACTTTCAACGATGACGTCAATGAGGATCTGATTAATCTGCATCACCATCGGACTGAATTCGACGTGGTACCGGAATTGGTCAAGGACTACCGTCTGGAGACGCTGGAGAATGGCCATTGGCGAGTTCTATTTGAAGTCAAGAGCAATCGTCAACGCAAAAGGGTTCACGCGCCGGAGAACGCGGTTCGAACGCAGCAGCTAAGACTTGTCGTAGAACAAACGAATGGGACCGCTTATGCCGAAGTCGTAGAGATCCGCGTGCGCTAGATTAAAATAAGGAAACAAGAGGATGTCCCAGAAGCTTCGGCTTCCGAGACATCCTCTTGTCTTGCTTCCGTTATACAAATTGGCGTTGCGAAGAAGCGATGCTTCGGTATTCCGTAGGCGTAACGCCTTCCATTTTTTTGAAGCACCTGCTGAAATAGAAGGCATCGTTAAAGCCGACTAACTCCGAAATTTCTCCGATATTATGATAGCCTTCCTTCATCAATTCTTTGGACATATTGATGCGTACGGTAAGCAAAAATTCAATCGGAGAGCTTCCGGTAATTTCTTTAAAGATGACCTGAAGATAAGACTGACTGAGTTGGACATAGTCGGCCAAATCCTGAAGCTTCACCTTTTTCGCATAGTTATCAAGAATGTATCGAGTTATTTTCTCTACTTTCCTGATTTTATCGTAATTGAAAGATTGCTTGGAGGAATTCCATAGCAATAGAAGGTTAAGCATCTCCATGAAATAGGAGCGTTCTTTAGACACTTTATTGAATGTTGCGGGCGATATCCATTCCTTCGTTAAATTCTGAAACAAGCTGAGCACTCTAGAGAACAGATGCGAGTCGTCGATGTGGAGAAAAGAAGGTAACGGCAAGGGGATATCTCTCTTGACCCAGTCGTTATCCTCGTACAAAAGGCAGGAATATTGAAAATCCATACCGTAGCATTTCATTGGATTTTCTTCGAAGGTGTATCCCCATCTAACATCGCCGGGTTTGAAATAGATCAAATCTCCCTTGGCAACCCGTTTTTCTTCGTTACATCCTATGACTGCTTCACCATCATAGACAAGGATAAAGGAGTGAGTGTCCCAGATCTTTCGATGATTGACCCATGAACCATTGACCATCCTGTGTATGACCTGAGTAAAATGCGGAACCATGTTGTGTAAGTCGCCTAGAGCATCGTTCATAGGAATCACCTGCAATATTTCGAATCTGATATCGTAAGCGCATACATTATTGTTTTTATGTTGACGATGTTATCACAATTTAATAATGCATATCAAGGTGATTAGTTCATGGTAAGCCCTTTCTCCGTATGTTAGTTTTTACTTGTTAACAAATCTCGAAGAGAACAATAGAAAGGAGCTTAGGATATGAGGCACCGGACGATGATTGACCACAATTTAGGGGGAAATTACAAAATGGGAAATCAGAAAATACGAAAAACTCTGTTAATGCTCATGCTCTGTTGCGTAATGATATTTGCCGCTGCTTGTCAATCGAAAACGGAAGACGGAGAAGGAACATCCTCTGGAACAACAACGATTAAGATGTGGACCTTTCTAGACCCCAATGGGACGAGCCCGAGAGAAGCCGCGCTAAAGCAAATTATTCAAAACTTCGAAAGAGACAATTCAAATATTAAAGTCGTGGTAGAACCGCAGACATGGGACACGCTTGGCACCAAGTTTCTTGCTGCGCATCAAACGGGCAATGCGCCGGATGTAATCTGGACCAACATGGGCGATTTTGGAACCGTTCTGCAACAAAATGCCGTGGCCGATTTTGAAAGCCTTTTCTTGAACGAATGGTCTAAGGAAGACCTTGAAGATATCGATGATGCTTACTGGAAATTCGGAAATAAAGACGGCAAGCATTATCAAGTTACGTTATCAAGAAACTATATCGCTCTCCTGTACCGAGAAGATTTGTTGAAGGAGAAAGGTATCGAGCTTCCGTTCAAGTCTTGGGATGATCTCATCGATGCGGCTACGAAGCTGACGGAGAAGGATTCGGCAACCGGCCTCCAAAGATATGGCTTAGGGCAAGCATTTAGCGCAGAGTCTACCGATCCGCAAGTGTTCGCGCCATCCGCCATTAGCAAGCAAGGGGATCTGTTCGCGGAAGACGGCAAAGCGAATTGGAGTACGGATGCGGGAGTCGCATCGATGGAGCTCCAATTGGATATGGTTAGAAAGCATAAAGTTACGCCGGATAACGCAGTGTCGTCTACCGTAGAGGATGTCTACAACGACTTCAAGGCGGGAAGATATGCCATGATGATCGGCGCAGGCGTGAGGGTTCCTACGCTGCAAGCGGAATCTACCTTTGATGGAAGCACGGTTCAAATGACTTACTTCCCGGGTGAAGATGGGACATCGTTCTCTCCAGGCGTTATCAACGGATGGAATGTGAGCATATGGTCCGGAAGCAAGCATAAACAAGAGGCCGGTAAGTTAATACAGCATTTGATCAATAAAGAGTCCGATGAGATCTGGATGAAGACGGGCGGCCAAGTGCCGGTTCGCAAATCCACCGTTCAAAGCAATTCCGATTTCTTGAATAAGCCGGACAAGAAATACTTGTCTGTCATGGCGGAAGGGTTTGCTTCGCACGGTTATGCGCAGCCTTGGCAATTCCCGATTAGCGGATGGCAGGCCGATCTGAATAACGTCGCTCAGGATGTATTGGTGAAAGGCAAAGATGTCAAAGCGGCTTTGGAAGCTGCCGAGAAGGTATTCAATGATAGAGTCGGAGCAGATTAATGAAGTCCGATGATTGAATAGCAATAATCCTTCTTAACTGCTGCGAGCAGGCAAGTCGGTCCGCGGCAGTTAAGAGGATAAGGCAATTCGTGCAGCACTGGAGGGACAAACTTGTGAGAGCGAATAAATTGGGAGCTATACTGGTCGCGCCGAGCATCTTGTTTTTATCTGTAATCCTGATCATCCCGCTGTTTTTTACAATTTATATTAGCCTTTATGACATGAAGTATTTGCAACTTGGAAACTTTGTGGGACTTAAAAATTATATAAAGGTATTTACGAGCGAAGATGTCTTGTCCTCGCTGTCGATCACGTTCGTTGCGACTTTTGTGGGATTATTCATATCGATCGTATCGGGCACATTGCTTGCGTTATGGATCAATTCGAAGAAGGGCTTTACCGCCTATATTATCCAGATCATTGTGTTAATCCCTTGGGTAATCTCAATGGTTGTCGGGGCCCTGTTGTGGAAATGGATCTTCAATAACTTGGGGTTGTTGAATTACATTCTGGATGGAATCGGCCTTCAAGAGGCGGATCTATTAGGTAATCCCACAACGGCACCTATCGCATTGATATTCGTAATAGCATGGCGCACGATCGGATTTGCAATGGTCTTGATTCTAGCGGGATTGAAGAGTATTCCGAAGGAGCTTATAGAGGCCGGACAAGTGGATGGCACAAACAAGTGGCAAACGTTCTGGCTCATTAAAATGCCGCTGTTGAAAACGCCGATTATGGTTACATCGATTATTCTTATGCTTAGTAATTTTAACAATGTGGACGTACCTATGGTATTAACGGGCGGCGGTCCGGGCGATGCGACAAACGTGATCACAATGGAATTATATCACCAGGGATTTGTCTACTATAATTTCGGAGTTGCCAGCGCGCTATCTTTTATCGTGCTCATGATTAATATTTTGTTAATCTCGCTTTACATCAGGATGGTGAAATATGAGATCTAAAGGACTAAACGTTGCTTTCTTGGGATCATTAAAGTCGGTTGCGCTGTTTCTCATATTTGGGTTCGTTATCGTTATCAATATCGTCCCCATCCTCTGGGGAGTTAAAACTTCAATTATGTCTCCCTCTGATATCTTTGCATTTCCGCCCAAAATATTTAACTTTGAAGCTTCTTTTGAACACTATATAAGGATTTTCGAAGGGGGCTATTTAAGCACCTTCGTCAACAGTATTTTGTACTGCGTTGCCTCCATTGCTTTTGGATTGATTCTCGGATTGTTAGCCGCGTATGGATTCGATAGATTCTCGTTCAGGTTTAAGAAACCGATGTTTTACTTGATCGTATTCTGTATCCCTTTATCTATCGGCAGTTCGGCGCTTATCATCCCTAACTATTTGTATATGAGTCAATTGGGTTTTTTGAATGAGTGGTACACATTACCGATACTCTATACGGCTTATAATCTCCCTATGGCGATTTGGATCATTAAATCGGGCGTGGAAACGATTCCCGTCGAAGTAGACGAAGCGGCAACGATTGACGGCGCATCCCGGTTCTACATCGTATTCGGAATGGTTTCGGTATTGTGCAGGCCCGCATTGGCGGCAGCGGCGTTATTCATCTTCTTGGGCGCGTGGAATGAATTTATTCTTTCGTCCATTATGATTAACAGTCCTAATCTAAGACCCGTGCAGCTTGCGATCTATCAATATTTAGGCTTCTTTGGCCAAGAGTGGGGGCCGCTCACCGCCGCGGCGGCTACCGCAATTATTCCATCGATTATCGTCTTCACGTTCCTGGGCAAGATGTTGATTTCCGGACTAACCGCGGGCTCCGTGAAATCGTGAATCGGGACTTCATTTGACAGCATTGAGAGGATGAATCGGAAGTATGAAATTCAACGGAGAAATTGCAGTCGTTACGGGCGGCTATTCGGGGATTGGCGCAGCCGCCGTGAAGAAGTTGTTGGATAATGGGGCGATTTGCATTGTACTTGGACGCAGCGCCGATCGCGCGAATGAATTCATCCGGAGCAAGCCCGTATATACTGGCAAATTGCATTTCTATCAAGCGGATGTATCCAATGCGGAGCAAATTGGACAAGTCGTTGAGCAGATCGGGCATGATTTCGGCCATATTCATATGCTGGTCAATTGTGCAGGGATGAATTTCCGCAAGGCAGCCGTAGATTACACTTACGAAGAGTGGAAACAGATCATCGATACAAACCTGGCAGGCACATTCTTCGCCTCCACCGCAGCCGCGAAAGTAATGAAGCAGAACAATGGGGGGCGCATTGTTAATATCGGGTCTATGCTCTCCCACTATGGGGTACACAATGTGGCTATCTATGGCGCAGCTAAGGGCGGCGTGTCGCAGATTACGAGAACGCATGCGACCGAGTTTGCCGACTACGGCATTCGCGTAAACCAAGTAAGCCCCGGCTATATTGCAACTCCGTTCGTGGATCTCTCGCTTCCGGAAAACCGAAATTACCGTGACAGACTGATTAAACGTACACCTTTGAAACGATTGGGAACTCCTGACGATGTAGCGAATATGATTGTCTTTCTACTCTCGGAGGAAGCATCCTTTGTGACAGGACAGGTCATTGCAGTCGATGGCGGCATATTGGGTGGAGACCCTACGTTGAATCCGTTAGCGAATGAATAGGTTAACAACAATCAAGAATAACTTATACAGGGGTGCCCAATGAAAAGAGCGGTTCTAGTCGGTGAAAAGCTCATGCAAATGGAAGATGCAGCAAGACCGGTAGTAAAGCCAAATGAAGTATTAGTGGAGAATGATGCATGCGGGATTTGTGGTTCGGATCTTCATATCTATGGAGGAAACCATCCCGTATTGAAGCCTCCTGTCAGAATGGGGCATGAATTTGCAGGCAGAGTTGTGGAAGTAGGGGCAGACGTAAAAGCGATCCAGCCGGGCGACTACGTCTGCGCGATTCCGGGAGTGGGCTGCGGGGAATGCGAGCCATGCCGTGCGGGGAATTTCAATCTTTGCCGTGACCTGAAGGTCATTGGCGGTTTCTATCCTGGGGGATTTGCGGAATATACAGCCGTACCGGAGTACAATATCGTAAAAATTCCGGAGCAATTCAGCGCGACAGCGGGTGCAATGGTTGAAAGTGCTGCTGTAGCGGTGCATGCAGTTAGAAGAATGAAGGCTGTCGAAGGAAAGAAAATAGCAGTTCTTGGAGCGGGTCCGATCGGACTCTTGATCATTCAGGTGCTCAAAGCGTTCGGAGCTGCATTGGTTGTCGCATCAGACCCCATTGAGAGCAGAAGGGATATTGCAAGCAGATTAGGCGCGGATATCGTGATAGATCCGGCCAATGAGAATGTAGAAGAACGTATCCAAGCGGAGGTTGGCAGACTAGGACTAGATGGTGCTTTTGATGTTGCGGGAATAGAATTAACGTTACGGCAAGCTTTGGCCATTACTAAAAATGGCGGTGAAATCGTAATCACGGCATTGGTCAGCAAAGATCCTGTTTTTCCAATCAAACTGCTGCAAAGAGCCGAAAAAACATTGCTAGGGACTCAAATGTATGTCAAGCAGGATTACGACATTGCCATTCAATTGATCCAAGAGCGGAAGATCAAAGTGGATGAAATGGTCACTCATCGCTTTGATCTGGAACAGATCGCAGAGGCGTTCACGCTCGCGGCAAGCGGCGCATCTGATGTAGGCAAGATTATTATTGATATTAAGAAGTAGAAGCCGAGCAAAACTTTTAATTGCCCGCGATCAGAGGAATCAAGCCTCGGGCAATCCGCATGTGCCCCTTGTCGTTCGGGTGAACCGGTAACGATCCTGCGGCGCCATCTTCCAAACGTCCGTTTCGATAACCCGCAATGAGTTCGGCTTGGTTGTTGGCGAACCATTGATGAACGGATGCGAGCTTCGTGCGGTAACGGAAAGCAATTCGTTGCGTAATTCCGTTCAGAGCTTGAATGGATTGAACAGCTATGGGAGCGTTCGGAAAAGGGTTATACTGCGTACATAATATAATTGAAGTTTTACTAAGCCGACGAGTATCCTTAACAATCGCGATTACATCGTGTTCGTACTGCGACAAAAGCTTCGGAATCGCTTGAGTCCCTGCACCCTTCAGGATAAGCAACCCTGCCGCAATTAAATTATCGCCGCCGATCCAAATGCTCGTGACGGAGGATTTGCGCACAGGGGAGTAATCATGTTCCGATAAAGCGAGCCGTAAATCCGTACTTGTCCAGCTGGGATACGCGAATGTGCCGACTGCCGTCGGACATGACTTCTCTCGCAACCATTTTGCCACAACGCAGGGGTACGCCGATGTCGGGGAGCTTGCGCCGATACCGGCGGTGATGGAGTCTCCGAGCGCGGTATATGTTTTCATCTGGCGATTGTCTCCTTCCTTATAGGTACCTTAGTTTATGCTTTTTTTGTATGTTTTGAATAGACGATAATCATGGGGACGATCCGTACAATCTACGACTTATTGACGGTCAAGATTGATTTCCTCTTCGGTACCGGCATCGGAAGGATCCGGGGTTATCCAATTCCCTAAGGGGGAAGTAAGCATAAGTGCATGCACAGCGGCGGATCCGATCCGTCGCTGTTTTGTTGCGATGCAGCGCTGCGCTAAAGGGTAATAATAAGCCCGGCAGATGTCTTTTTCACCGTCGCTTGTGTTAAAATTTATCCGATGATTGGAGAGGTGAACATGGGAAATACGGAAAAGTTTGAAATGATAGCGAACATATACGACACTCCCGAAAGAATCCAAATCGCCAAGGTATCATCAGATGCCATTCGTGAATACTTAATTGACGCTAAAAGTAAGAAGGCTATCGATTTTGGTTGCGGGACCGGTCTTGTCGGCATGAACTTGCTGAACGAGTTTAATTCCATGCTTTTTCTGGATACATCGCCAAGCATGATTGATCAAATCAAGCAAAAAATTTCGGATTTAAATATTCGGAACGCGGATACATTATGCTTTGATTTTGAGAAGGAAGATCTATCGGATTTACGTGCCGACTATATTTTTATGGCTCAGGTTCTACTTCATATTAATGATGTTGAATTCGTTTTATCAAGGTTATTCGATGTTCTGAATGAAGGAGGACATTTGCTCATCGTAGATTTTGATAAAAATGAAAATATCGTTTCGGATATCGTTCATAACGGATTCCATCAAGATGAACTAACCGACAAGATGACGAAAATAGGGTATAAGAATATTCAATCCAAAACTTTTTATACCGGAAGTAAAATATTCATGGGACAGGATGCGTCTATGTTTGTTCTTGATTCTCAAAAGTAAACTAATGAGGCCATAACGATTCTCCGATAGTCCCTTGAAAACATTATCTCTAGCGCTCATCCTTCGGAAAAAGCTCAACAACAACTTTCTGGCTGCCATCAAGCTTGACCCGAAACAGGCCATTCTCGCCGGAGTATACGAACCAGTCACCGACAAGCTTATATTCTAACAATGGGTCGAACTGGCCCGACATGATCCGTTGCTTGAGTCCAGAGCTATCTGCTTTCTTCCGCTCCAGTACAGTTTTCCCGCCATTCGTCTCATAAGTGTAATAAATCCAGCCGTCTTTAGCTGTTAAGAAGTTAGTCATATTCCCTGTTAGCTGGATAGGCTTTCCACCACTAAGGTTTACTTTATAAATCGGACCGTTGAAGGTTAATGTGCCTGGTTCACTATCTAGCACTATACAGTAATACATCCAGTTCCCGTCGATTATATTCCCCCCCGTATTGCCGGAAAGCTTAATCTTCTTCGTACCATCAATATTGATCCGGTAGAATGAGTGGTCAGTCGATTGATAGAAAATTGTGCTATTCATTACAAGACCAGGGTCATAACGTTCTCCAAACATCGCGACGAAACGCAAACCTCCAGGAACGTTCCCGGCATTCGACGCAATACCGCTATGATAGTCATCGGCAATTTTAACTCGTCCTTTACCGTTAAGACCGACACGGAACAATTCGCCTCCGTAGCGATCCTCGTTAAGAAGTACATAATACAAATATCCGTTATAAATAGCCATCGAGTAATAATCTAGATTTCCATTATCTTTGAAAAGCGTTTTTACTCCGCTGCCGTCAAGATCAGCGACGTTGACATTCCCTTTCGTATACTCAGTGACAACTTCACCAGCCCATTCAACTTCATCTTTCTCCGTTCCTTCCCAATAAACAATAGAATTACCCGATTTAAAGAAAAATCGATATTGCTCTAGATCGTGCAGCTTATTCAAAAAGGGCTGATCGTCATGAATCGATAAGACATTCATATTTCGATTGTCACGAGTCACATAACCAGTCGGAGGCATAAAATATAGCAGCTTCTCTGAAGTAGCCAATTGATCCTGCGATCCATCGAAATAACGTTTACGCATGGTCCAGAAATCGTTATCCCAGTAATAAACCCATCCGGTGTCTGAAACTCCTATTAATTTATTCTCGTCAGCATCCGCCAACGTTTGTGCCATAACATCCTTCTGCTCCGCAGTAAACCTTGTTTGTTGTGCAGAAACGGTGTCTTCGCTGATAAGAAGCGCGAGAATGAGTATACCTGCAATTAATCCCTTCCACGACATCATTTGTTGTCTCCCCATTTAGTAAATTATATTTCTATTGTGCTACTTAGATTATCATAAATCGTAAAAAGTTGGTGGAAATTAGTAATCGGTCTGTTTGCCGTTTTTATAACTAGCAAGGGCCATCCCGCAAAAGGATGGCCCTTGAACTTGCCGTTACAGACAGTGCGAAGAACACTATCGTAAGCAAGGCGAAATATGGAGTCAGGAGAATAAATTTCTAAGTTGGATCGCCCAGTTCTTTCTTATATTGCACCGGCGTCTTGCCGAGCACGCGTCCGAAATCCGTAATGAAATGCTGCTGACTGCTGTACCCCAGCTCATAGGCGATATCCGCCCAATCGGGATTGTCGGTTTCCCGAATGCGTTGCGCCGCTCCTAACAGTTTATTCCTTTGAAGCTGCCACTTGATGCCGATTCCGACATACTCCTGAAAAAGCTGTTGAAGCCAGCGTTCGCTCTTGCCGATCCATTGCGCGACAGCGCTGACCGTCTGCAAGTTTTCGGTTTCGATCGCGTCGATGATTCGGTTAATCCGTTCGATGTTCGGGTCGATTTGCGGATGCCGGGCTTGAATAAGTTCGGCGATAACGCCGACCGCGGCGTCATCCGGCAAGGAAAGCGCATGTTCGATGACGGCTTGATCGGCCTCGGCGAATATGCGTTGCAGAGCGATCGTTTCATTGTGCAAGCCTGCCATCGACTCTTGCCATATCGCGCGGAACGCGCCCGGTCGAAACCTTGCGCCGATAATTCTGCCTGCGTCGGCTGCCTTGTAGTCCTTTCTGTCCCGGAACGTGCATTGGATGCCCGATTCCTCCATGGACATGAACACGTCGACATAAGGCCGATGCATAACCTGCTCCGATACATAGGTTTGCTCCATTCCTCTATCCCAGCAAATCGTCCAAAAGTGGTTTACGAACGGCCTTAAGTCGTCGGGAGGCAAATACGTATGAAAGCGAATATGCCGCTGAAAACCCGACGGATCCAAATGCCCGCCCGGTTTGTAAATGGCTGCGGATTTCTGTAATACGGTTCCGATGATCATCACCTACAATACGTGTAAGAGTTAATTAAACGAGCAACAATAAAAAGGAGATGGGCAGGCATGGCAAACGCGCCGAAATTAAGAGGAATGGCCAACGTAAGTTTTTGGGCGGGGGATCTCGTATCCGCAAAAAAATGGTATTCGAAGCTGTTGGGGATAGAGCCGTATTTTCAAGCCCCCGATTCCGAGAACCCTGCGTATATCGAGTATCGGATCGGAGATTTTCAGAACGAGCTGGGCATTATCGATAAGAAATACGCGCCGCGGGCAGCTTGCGTAACGGGACCGGGAGGAGCGACCCTTTACTGGCACGTGGACGATGTCGACGCCATGTTGAAAAAGCTGACGGAATACGGAGCCACGGAATACGAGCCCCTGACGCAACGCGGCGAGGATTGGTTCACGGCGTCGGTCGCCGATCCATTCGGCAACGTCATCGGGTTGATTCATAGTCCTCATTATAAAGAAGTATGGAATTCCCTTCGTCATTCTTAATATAAGGATGCATCAAATTTTACCATTCAATAGGGGAGATAGAAAGGAGCAATCGTTAATGGAAAATTCCGTCGAACGTTCGTTTATCGATTTCGCCGACTCTGCCGCATGGGAGACTTGGCTCTCGAATCATCATGACCGGCAGCAAGACGCCTGGTTGAGAATCGCCAAAAAAGGTTCCGGCGTCAGCTCGATCGTCATTTCGGAAGCGTTGGACATCGCCCTGTGTTATGGCTGGATCGATAGTCACCGTAAGTCATTCGACCAATCGTATTACTTGCAACGGTATTCGCCGAGGCGGAAGAAAAGCCCCTGGTCCTTGGTTAACGTTCAGAAGGCAGAGGAACTAATAGGAACAGGAAGAATGAAAGCTCCGGGTTATGCGGAAATTCGTCTGGCGCAGGCGGATGGAAGATGGGATGCGGCGTACGAATCGCAAAGGACCGCGGCGACTCCTCCGGATCTGGCAGCCGAGCTTGAACGGCATGAACAGGCTAAGCAGGCGTTCTTCGCGCTGGATAAGACGGCTCGATATGCGGTCCTCCTGCCGCTGCTGAAGGCAACGACGCCTAAGAATCGAGCGGATCAGCTGCATAAGGCGATTGAGAAATTAGGAGCCGCAGCCTTCGAACATCAACGTTAATCGATAAGCTCCCTCTTTCAATCCAAAAAACCGTTTGCAGAGCGGCAACCATGCTTTGCGTCTTCTCGTGCATCGCAGCGGCTCCCGAATATTCATTGCGTTCCGTCCAGCCCGTCGTGCAGATTACCCTACGCCATCGCTTTCTAGCAAGGAATAAAAGTTATCGCGGTCTTCGTCATCGAATTTGCCAATCGTCCGTACCCTGACAAATTCATGTCCGCCATACATGTCTATTTCCTCGCCATGCCTATTGTAGAGCGCGATCATATTGCCATCCCGGTTCAACTCCATGTACCCGTAACATTCTGCTACAGGCGCTTCACCGTAAAGGAGCATATATCTGATTTTGTCCACTCTGTTCATGCAGATCCTCCTTTTCCTTTGCGTGTACATCCCTTATCTCCTCATCGACCTGAAGCAAATTTTACGTGAAACCGGATGAATTGGAAAAAGCGATATCGCGCTTCATACTCGGAAATGGATTCCTATTTCGAAAGAATAAGGGGGATCCCCCGCTATGTCGCTCATATGCGCATTATCTCTTGACGAGACGAGATTTGGGGATTATGATAACGTGCCGGTTAAGGGACCTAGTTTTAGACATGCGAAGAACGGAATGCTGTATGCTTTCGAAATGAACAAGCGACAGACACCATAGAAGGATATACCCTAAAACAAAAAACCTCCATTGGCATGGAGGTTTTTTAGTAAAAATGGATTAAGGGTTCTGTTTACGCAAGTCTTACCTTAAAATCGTCGTAGCCGAACTTACGCACGACCTTGCAGTCGCCATCTTTGTCTTTGACGGCAATAGCCGGCAACGGCATGCCGTTGAAGGTGTTGGTTTTGACCATGGAGTAAATCGCCATATCGCCAAAAACGAGTCTATCGCCGCTCTTTAACGGTTGATCGAACGAATAATCGCCGATCACGTCGCCTGTCAGGCAGGTTTGCCCGCCAAGGCGGTACGTGAAGGGCTTCTCGCCAGGCTCGCCTGAACCAAGAAGCGGCGGACGATAAGGCATTTCGAGCACATCCGGCATATGGCAGGTAGCCGACGTGTCGAGTATGGCAATCTCCATTCCGTTCTGATGAATATCAAGGACAGAGGTGATCAGATAGCCTGCGTTGAGCGCAATGGCTTCGCCCGGCTCTAGATACACTTCGAGACCGTACTTATCCTGCATTCTGTTGATGCATGCCTCGAGTGTTGCTAAATCGTAATCTTCTCTTGTGATGTGGTGCCCGCCGCCAAAGTTAATCCACTCCATCCGCGGCAGCCACTCGCCGAACTTTTCTTCCACGGCATTCAGCGTAGTTTCTAAGTCGTCCGAGTTTTGCTGGCAAAGCGTATGGAAGTGCAGGCCGGTCACGCCTTCCAGCAGCTCCGGACGCACTTGGTCGCGTTTTGCGCCGAAACGTGAACCTGGCGAGCATGGATCATAAATTTCATGCCCGACCTGGGTGGAGCACTCCGGGTTGATGCGGAGGCCGACTTTCCTGCCGGCTAGAAGGGCTTTATCTTTGAACTTTTCCAATTGGGAAAACGAGTTAAAGATAATGTGATCGCAGATCGAAATAATTTCGTCGATTTCGTCTTCACGATAGGCAGGGGCAAAGACATGAGTTTCTTTGCCCATTTCCTCGTAACCCAAGCGAGCTTCGAATAAGCCGCTGGCCGTCGTGCCGTTAAGATATTTTCCAATAAGGGGATACATCGCTGTCATAGAGAATGCCTTTTGGGCTAATACAATCTTTGCCCCTGTACGCTGCATGACGCCGCCGAGGATTTTCAGATTGTTCTCGATGAGTGCTTCATCGACGACGAAACAAGGCGTGGGTAATTCGTCAAAGCGCATCTTATCGAACCAACGCCGGCTGTTTAGTGTGTGCGTGCTCTTCGTCGACAAGCACCGGGTTAAAGTCTTCTACCCATGGAAGGCCCCATTTGTTCAACTCTTCCATGAACGGATCCGGATCGAACTCTTCAACATTGTATACGCCTGGCTTATTCCATTTTCCGGTCAGAACCATAGCAGCTCCGATCATGGCAGGAACGCCTGTCGTATAGGAGATCGCTTGGGAGCCCACTTCTTTATAGCACTCTTGGTGGTCGCAAACGTTGTAGACATAGTACGTTTTAGCTTGACCGTCTTTTTTGCCTTGGAAAATGCAGCCGATGTTCGTTTTGCCCACCGTGCGCGGTCCGAGCGACGCCGGATCCGGCAATACGGCCTTCAAGAACTGGAGTGGAATGATTTTCTTTCCTTCGAATTCGATCGGTTCGATCGAAGTCATTCCTACGTTCTCCAACGCCTTGAGGTGTGTCAGATAGCTTTGGCCGAAGGTCATGAAGAAGCGAATGCGCTTCAGTCCCGGCATGTTTACCGCAAGGGATTCAAGTTCTTCATGGTAGAGCAGGTACATGTCCTTCTCGCCGACTTCGGCGAAGTTATACACGCGCTTGATTTCCATTGGCTTGGTTTCGATCCATTCGCCGTTCTCCCAATATCTTCCGTTAGCCGAAACCTCGCGGATGTTGATTTCAGGGTTGAAGTTCGTTGCGAACGGATAACCATGGTCGCCGCCATTGCAGTCCAGAATGTCGATATATTCGATTTCATCGAAGTAGTGCTTGAGAGCGTAGGCGGAGAATACGCCTGTTACGCCAGGGTCGAATCCGCTGCCCAGAAGAGCCGTGATTCCCGCTTTTTCGAAGCGCTCGCGGTAGTCCCACTGCCATTTGTATTCGAATTTCGCCGTGTCTTCCGGCTCATAGTTAGCCGTATCCATGTAATGGGTTTTCGTTGCCAGGCAGGCATCCATGATGGTGAGATCCTGGTAGGGCAGCGCGAGGTTCATGACGATATCCGGTTTTACTTCTTCAATCAACGCGATGAGCTCGTCCACATTGTTGGCATCGACTTGTGCCGTGGTAATTTTCGTTTTACCGCCATCGAGTTTGGCTTTCAATTCGTCGCATTTAGACTTCGTACGACTTGCGATACAAATTTCTTCGAATACGTCGCTGTTTTGAACGCATTTGTGGATGGTTACCGATGCTACGCCGCCGCAACCGATAATTAGTGCTTTGCTCATTGTTTTTAGCCCCTAACCTAGTGGTTTTTTGAAGAGTAAGAAGAATTCCGTAACAACCTGACGCGCTAAGTATCCATCACTCGCAATTATTTGCAGGAAACGTCCTATACGCAAAAAAGCAAATGCAAATACGCTTGTTCGCGCATCACACTTGCTTTAGATATAATCACATATTAAAAAGCACAGGCAGACCCTGTTACAAAAGTAGTGGACATACTTCTGCAAGAAAGCTCTTTAATATTCGGAATATACCATTGAAGGATCAGAGTCTATATAGCAAATAATCACTTTTACCACTCTTATTGACCGTTTCACAAGTTGTGTGCGGATGCACCGGTTGTAAAGTAACCAACTTATAAAATTTGAGCTTTTAACTCAATCAATAAGGCAACTAAAGTTGCCAATCGGCATTTGACCCGGCTGTCCGTATGGCCTTAACATCCCGGATGAGATGTGGTCAAAAATTATCTGCTTCAAAGATCCAGATATATTGAATATCGGCTTTCTCACTTACCACGTACCTATATTAGCACAATGTTCACATATTGCAATAGGAAATCCCAATTTATTTTTTGAGGCTAGGATGATGATATTTCTTTGAGACGATTTGCGGTTCTTCTAGTAGAATGCACTTAGTGGAATTGCTGCAAGATTAACCTGCGCCTTTACATGACTCGTCAGATTGAAAGGATTGAAGCTTAGCATCATGGAATTTACGCAACATGCCAATCGTCGTCCGGGAACGGCTAAGACAAGCTTCCCCGTCTCGCTGCTCTCGTTAACGGTCGGTGCCTTCGCCATCGGCATGACCGAATTCGTTATTATGGGCATTCTACCTAATGTAGCTGAAGATTTGAACGTAACCATTTCCGCGGCCGGACAGCTAATCACGATGTATGCGCTTGGCGTAGCCGTGGGAGCGCCTATTCTAACCGTGCTGACGCATCGGATTCCGCAGAAGAAGCTGCTGATCTTACTCATGCTGCTGTTTATTGCGGGCAACGGCGTATCCGTGATCGCTCCGAACTACGCCGTTCTTATGGGCGCGCGGGTGCTCACCGCCCTAACTCACGGCACCTTCTTCGGGGTCGGAGCGGTGATCGCGGCCAACTTAGTACGTCCCGACAAACGGGCGGGCGCCGTATCCGTTATGATGGCCGGACTCACCATCGCTAATATTCTAGGCGTGCCGCTCGGCACCTACATCGGGCAGAATATGGGATGGCGCGCTTCCTTCGGAGCCATCGCGCTGATGGGCGTTATCGCCTTGATCGGCATTGTCCTCTTGATTCCGCGCTTAACGCAGGAGAAGGCGACCGGCATCCGGCAGCAGGTCGCGGCGCTGGTTAATCCTAAATTGATGGTGTTCCTGCTCATATGCGCGCTAGGCAACGCGGGGTTGTTCGCTGTCTTTACGTACATTACGCCGCTGCTTGTCGATATTACGGGCTTTGCTGAGCACAGCGTTACCTGGATCCTGATTCTATTCGGCATAGGCGTTACCGTCGGCAATATCATCGGCGGCAAATTGGCGGATTGGAAGCTGATGCCTTCGATTCTTGGCACTTACGTCGTCATCGTCGTGGCTCTAACGGCGCTAACGTTTACGATTCGCAGCGAGTTCGCCGCCATCGTTACGATATTCATCTGGGGAGCGGGTTCTTTTGCCGTCATGCCGGGTTTGCAGGTTCGCATCATGAGCATCGCCAAGGGCGCTCCCGCTTTAGCGTCCACATCCAGCCATTCCGCGGGCAATCTCGGCAATGCCGTCGGCGCTTTTGTCGGCGGGTGGGTCATTACCCATCTGTCGCTTTCTTCGCTTCCTTGGGTAGGGGCAATTCTAGTAGGCCTGGCTCTAACGGTTGGAGTAGGCAGCTTGCTATCGGAGCGCCGGTCGGCTGCCCGCAATGGGAAATAATGATTAGGTTAGACCGCCATTTTGGCGGTCTTTTTTCGTGCGGTGAGAAACTTACCTTTATAGACAAAGCAAATCCCCCGTCCGCTGTTGTAGGCGAATGAGGGGATGCTTGGAAAAAGCGGTTGTCTTATTCCTTGGCTTGCGTGCGGATCATTCGAGCCACCCGTTCCCCAAGCTCGGCGGATGCCTGATACAGGTAGCCGAGCACGATCGTTTGCGTCTCGGGGGATATGCCGGCAAGATCGGCGGCCAAGTTATCTGCCAAGCGATCTTGCTGCAACGGCGGAAGAGCGCGATAATACTGACCGGCTTGCGCGAAGTCGTCTTGCTTGGGCAAGTCTGACCGAACGAGGCGTCCTTCCACGAATCTCCCGTTGCCGCTGGTCACAAGGGATTCGGGCGTCCAATTCTGCTGATGATTGATCGGAATCTTGCGGAAGTCCGGACCGAGCCGCCGGCGCTGCGAATCCCAGTAAATATTAGCGCGCCCCTGCAGCATCTTGTCGTCCGACAACTCCGCGCCTTCCAGCAGGTTGGAAGGGGAGAAAGCCAACTTCTCTACTTGCTCCATATAATTATCCGGATTGCGGGTTAATACCAACCTCCCGACCGGGATCAAGGGATATTGGCGCTCATCCCATATCTTGGTATCGTCCAACGGATCGTACGGGAGAGAGGACTCGTCTTGGGGGTTCATCAGCTGCACGTAAAGCCCGTATTCGACGGTCTTGCCCGCGGCTAACGTATCGAATAAGTCCTTGCCGGCATAATCCGGATTCTCGCAGGCGAGCCGGGCAGCTTCCTGACGGTCAATGTACTGCACGCCCGCAAGAGGCATCCAATGGTACTTTACGTAAGTGCGGACGCCTTGCGCGTTTTTCCAGACGTATGTATTGACGCCGTGGCCCGGAATGCGGCGAAAACTGTTGACGGTACCCGCGTCGGAGTATAGCCAGACGAGAAAGTGAGTGGATTCCGGCGCTCGGGCGACGAAGCTCCAGAATCGTTCGGGATCGATGAGGTTGTTGACGGGCGACGGCAGGAAGGCCTTGATAGACTCCGGAAAGCGGATGGCGTCCCGGACGGAGAAAACGGGGATATGGTTGCAGACAAGATCGAATACTCCATGATCCGTATAGAACTTGGTGGCGAATCCGCGCACGTTGCGGGAAGTATCCGGCGTGCCTTTGTTGCTGACGGCCAAGGAGAATCTTACCGCGACGGGGACTTGCTGGCCCGGATTTTGCAAGAAACAGAGCTGCGTGTAAGGCGTCATGGCATTAACGGTCTGAAAGTAGCCGAATGCGCCATAGCCTTTGACATGCACGGGCCTTTCCATCAATTTCGCATGGATGAACGTCTCCAGCGTTTCATGCAGAACGTTGTCCTGTTCCAATACGGGGCCTCGTTCTCCAACCGTCTGCGAATGAAAAGCAGCAGGAGCATCTCCCGACCGTTGGTTGGGGCGATTTCCATTGTTCTCGTTCATTTCTCTACCTCCCATGCCGGATGCCAGTCGTTAAGATATATTAAAAGGTATGAAGAGCCTCTCTGCGAATATGACAGTACGGCTTCCAAAGGAACATACTTGACGGCCTATCTGAACCTCGCCTTTGCTAGATTATATAAGCTCTCGGCATGTGGACTCGGGAAACAACAGGGATTAAGATTTAAATAGGTTCAAAAACTGATCTCAGTTAACCGAAATTAATATTATATTCCGAACAATTCATATCCCGAAACGATAAATACAACTCAGATAGGTGTGCATGATTATCGGCAATGATAAGAAATTGGAAGATTATGTTACGGACCCCCCTTTAGAGCTTGCGGTTTTCTTTGAACTCTCCATTATACTGACGGAAATGGTGTGCCGCGAGCATCAACAGAATGCGGTGATCGGATGCTTGAGCCCCTTGAACATTAGCGTTCGGTGGGAGGAAAAAACGGCGCGACTGACCGAGAGCGGGGAAGGACGCACGGCTTACCGGTCTCCCGAGCAATCGGGGCGAATCAATCGCGTGCCGGATGGACGGAGCGATCTTTACGTATTAGGCGTCATTCTCTATGAATTGTTAACCGGCCGATTGCCTTTTTTTCCTGAAAGCGAAGAGGACTGGGATGCCGCGCATATCCATAGGACGCCGCGCCCTCTGTTCGATATCCGGCCGGAAGGGGACGGATCGCCGCAAGCCATCCTGATGAAGCTGCTGGCCAAATGTCCGGAGGACCGCTACCAGAGCGCTTACGGGTTGCTTGACGATCTGAAGCAGTGCCGGGAAATGCTGGATAGCAGCGGGTCGCTAACGGCTTTCGAAGTTGGCCGCTTGGACAAAATCCGTTCGCTGCGCTATCCGATTCGTGGTACGGGCGCATCTCCGCAGTAGAGCAATTAGAGGCCGGGCTGGAGCAGGCCGTTCAAGGCTCGAACGCGTTCCGATGGGTGACGGGGCCGGAGGGAGTCGGCAAAACGTCGCTCGTTCATAAGCTCCAATCGAGCGTCGTTCGGCAAGGAGGCCGGTTTGTGGCAGGGAAATGCGAACCTTTCCGACAAGCCGAGCGATACGAGCCTCTTCTTCAAGCTATGAGGCAGTGGGTTTATCAGCTATGGAGCGAGCCGGCGGACGTCATTACGCGGCTGAAGGCAAATCTGCAAGCCGAGTTCGGACAAGAAGCGCGGACGATCGTCTCTTTATGGCCCGAGGCTAAGCGGCTGTTCGGAAGCGAGGCTGAGGGGACGTCCGTCTCGGACGATGTGAAGGGTTGGGATCGTTTCGGGGAGCTGCTGCCGGGCTTGATTCGTTGCATGGCCGAAAGCAAACCTCCGCTCGTCTTGACTATCGATAACCTGGAATGGGCCGACGATGGCACTCATGCGGTAATTCGTTCTTTGGCGCGGGAGGAAACGGTGCCCGGGTTGCTCCTGATCGGAGCTTGCCGGACGGAAGGGCGGAAATCCCCTGGCTGGCCGAGAGATGGCGCGCGAATCCTGAGGAACGCGTAGCCCTTCCGCCTCTGGCTTATGAAGACGTAAGGCAATATGTCTCCAATGCCTTGCACGAAGACTCGGCTCGCATTCGTCTGCTGGCCCGATCCGTTTATGATCAGACCGGGGGCTATCCCCGGGCGATACGTCTATTGTTGGATAGCTGGCTAAAGGAGAAAAGGCTCGGCTTCGACGAGAAAAGGCGCCAGTGGACGTGGGACCCGGAGGTTATCCGGCAATTAAGCGACTCGGAAGCCAATCTCCGCCTGATGGAGATGAGCTTCGCCAAGCTCCCGGACGACAGGAAGGAGCTTCTGGCCATGGCCGCCGCCATCGGTCCGGCTTTTCGCCTGTCGATCCTGGCAGAAGCGTGCGACCTGGCGCCGGACGCCGCGTTCCGCAGGCTTCAAGAGGCGGAGTTAGAAGGGATGGTCTATCGGGAAGATGAAGCGGAGCACGGGAACGGACAGGAGAGAATCTACCTGTTCGTGCATGCTTCCATGCATAGAATGGCGTATGCCTTCGATTCGGGACGCAACGCGCAGCGGCACCGGATGATCGGGCAATTGCTGCAACGGCGTTCTCCGGATTGGAGCGACGATACGATGCTGGCGGCGGTCGATCATTTGAATCTGGGCGCGTCGGTCCTGACGGCGCAAGAAACGCGGCAACTGGCAGAGCATAATCTTGAAGCGGGACAGAAGGCTTTGGCCGAAGGGCGCTTCGCGAAAGGGAAACAATACGCAGAGAACGGGCTGCGCCTGACGGCGGAAGAAAAGGAATCGGGCTCGCTCGACGTTCGGCTTCGGTTGGTACTGGCATGGACGGAGTACATGGGCGGCCGTCTCGAACGGGCGAGAGAGCTATTGCTGGACTTGAAAAAAAGCGACGGAAACCTGAGCCTGGCGGAGCGTTCGCGCATCTGGGCGCCATTGATTCAATTTCACGTGATCGTGGAAAACGAGACGGCGATCCAATATGGAAGAGAGGCACTGGCGGCTTACGGTTGGAAGCTTCGAGAGAAAAGTTCCCTGTTGTCCATCGCCAAGGAAGTGATGCAGACTCAGCTTCTATTGTACCGGAAGCGCGAGATGCCCTATCCGTTGCCCGACCCTCTCGATGAAGAGTATGCGTCATTATGCGGGCTGATGGCGAAGCTTTTTTTTCCGCTGCTTATGCACGATACGGGGGCATTGCTTGAACTGTATGCCCGCTTTATTCGTTATGGGCTTCGGAAAGGGGTGAACGAATCGCTGGCCGTCATGATCGGCGCATACGAGTTGATCTTGCAAAGGGTGCTTCCGAGTTATGCTCAAGCGCCTCCGGCCGCCGAACGGGCGTTCCTGCAAATCGCGGACGCCTCCAAGTCCGGGAATCGGCATCTGTTTACTTTCGTGAGCGGGATGGCGAAGCAATTGGACAAGCCTTCGGAAGCCTCCGCGGCGCTGTACAAGGCGATGCGCCAAGGGTTGGAATCCGGGGATAAAGACTTTGCCCATCTGACCATGGTCACTTGTCTCGTTACGCACAACGGAGACCTGTATGCTTTACGGGAGCTGCTCGATTACTTTGCGGATCATATGCGGCAAAGCGCCGACGGCAAGATGCTCGAAATGGTGCGGATAGCCGGCAGTTATGCAGCGGCGTTGCAAGACGAGTCTCTAACGGAAGGTTTCGTTGCCATCCCGCAGGCTTCGTCGAACGGGGACTCTGAACAACGGGACGAGGACAACTACAGCTGCGGTTGCAGGCTAGAAGCGGCTTACTTGTCGGGCAAGTACCGGGAGGCGTTGTACTGGGCGATGCGGGGAAGGGCCAACGAACTGCCATTGGATTGGACGCGAATCCGGAAACAACGCTTGTATGAAACCTTGTCGTTAGCGGCTATATATGCCGGGACGAACGCGGAGGAACGCAAGAGGATCCGGAAAGCGATACGCGCGCTATTGCGAAGGATGAAGAGCTGGCGGGGATTTCTCGGCTACCGGTCTTCCGCGTATCTGCTGATGAAAGCGGAATGGGAACGAATTGCCGGAAACCCGATGGGCGCGCTGCGCGAATATATGGCCGCGATTGGGCAGGCGAGAACCGAAAAATACGGTTTAATGGAAGGAATCGCTTGCGAA
Source organism: Cohnella cholangitidis (assembly GCF_014107495.1). Classification (GTDB taxonomy): domain Bacteria; phylum Bacillota; class Bacilli; order Paenibacillales; family Paenibacillaceae; genus Cohnella; species Cohnella cholangitidis. The sequence goes on along the minus strand of NZ_CP041969.1, from coordinate 2,808,202 downwards.
CGGCTTGCGATCTGCTATCGGAACGATATGATCAGCCAGTCGGGGGCGGCGATCGCCATGATGGATGCCTGCGCCGCTTATTCCGAATGGGGCGTCACCTCCAAAGCGAATCGGATCAGAAGCCGATATGCCGAGCTGTTAAGTCCGGCTTCCAAGAGGTACGGCGGTCCGGTCTTGGAGGGGGAGATCGATAGCGATCGTACCCGCATCGACTTGCCACGGCAGAACGGTCCGGCGGAAGGCGGGTCTTCGGCGAGCGAAGACGAATACGAGCTTGTTCGACGGATCGTCGATGAATCAGGCAAGCCGATGAAGAGCGGCTGGACTGCCAGTCTCCTGGAGGCGGCGCTTCGACAAGCGGGCGCCGATCGGGGCCTTGTGTTGAGCTGCCGAGACGAGGGCTACGCCATCGAAGCAGGCGGTTCGGGCATGGCCGAGAAGGAATCGGCGTCCGAGCTGTACGCGGAGAGCGTCTTGCGCCATGCGTCGATGACGAATGAACCGCTTGTCCTCCATGACGCGATCCGGAGTTATTGGGTGAAGGATGCTTATATTGAGGCATGGCGACCCCGATCGATCCTGTGCATGCCGATCGCGGTTCCGGGAGAGCGGGATTCCTTCGTGCTCTACTTGGAAAATCGGCAGATGCCGGGCGTGTTTACGGATCGGGACGTGAAAGTACTGGAGCTGTTGGCGACGCGAATGATTTATTATAAGCTGCTGGAAGACGAAGCCGCGGCCTCGGAGATGATCAATGCCGCGGGAGGTCGCACGTCATCCGCTCCAAGCTCCGTTCAACCGGGAGTGACCGAGCCGCTCACCGAACGGGAAATCGAAATTTTAACGGCGATCGCGGAAGGCTTATCCAATAGGGATATTGCCGAACGGTTCGGCATTGCCGAGACGACGGTCAAGACGCATGCGTCCAGAATCATCGGCAAGCTGGGCGTGAAGCGTCGAGGGCAAGCCGTCGTCCGGGCCAGAGAGCTGCGTTTGATCGAATAACGAACAAGGAAGCGAGCCTTAACGGTCGCTTCCTTTCGCTTTTTGCGGCATATATCTTTAGGAGGACTACAATTTCTTCGATTCCGATACCCCATAGACGATTTCGCTAACAGGCACTACACTAAGGAAAACGAAGTGCATTGGCATAGTAGGAGCATTATTGAAGTGACGACATCAAATCGCATTCCATCATGGAAGAAACTCAGTCTCTTTGCCGTTACGTGGCCCATTTTCGTAGATTCCGTGCTACGGATGCTGCTGGGCACGGTGGACGTGTTTATGTTAAGCCGCATTTCGGATACGGCAACGGGGGCAGTCGGATTAGCCAACGAAATTATTTTCTTCTGCATTCTGATGTTCGGTTTCGTCGGAATCGGAACGAGCGTCGCGGTCTCCCAATATATCGGCGCCGGACGAGAGCAGGAAGCGAGCCGCATCTCGGCGCTCGCCATTACGATTAATCTGATTTTCGGGATTATCGTCAGCATCGTGCTCCTCGGGTTCGGAGAACCTCTCATGCGGCTAATGAACTTAAGTCCCGAGCAGATCGGGATCGCTAGCCGCTATTTAGAGATCATTGGCGGTTTTATTTGGATCGAAGCGCTCTCGTACGCGATTTCGTCGATTATCCGGGCCAACGGACATACGAAGAGCGTTATGTTTGTCACCTTAGGCGTGAATGTGATCCACATAGCGGGAAATTATTTGCTTATCTTCGGTAATTACGGCTTTCCGGAATGGGGCGTTACGGGCGCGGCCGTATCGACGGTCGTCAGCCGCTTGCTAGGAATCGTCGTTCTTATCGTGATTTTGTACCGCTACGTTCCCTCCCCGATTAGGCTTAAGGATTACGTGACCTGGAACGGTTCCTATGTGAAGAAGATCATGAGCGTCGGCTTGCCTGCGGCGGGCGAGCACCTGTCCTGGCAGTCGCAGTACCTCATGGTCGTAAGCTTCGTCAATATGATCGGCGTCACGGCGCTAAGCACCCATGTATACGTCATGAACGTGTCGAACTATTTTATGGCGCTTGCGCTGGCGATCGGCACGGGTACGGAAATTATCGTCGGGCAAATGGTCGGCGCGGGGGAGATGAACGCGGCTTATCGGAGGCTGATGAGAAGCGTGAAGATCAGCTTCGTATTGACGTTGGCCATCGTCGCCGCGGCATCGATATTCCGGCATGAGTTGATCGGCATGTTCACGCAAGACGCGGACATTATTGCCGTCGGCGCGAGTATTTTTTTGCTTTCCATCGTGCTTGAGCCCGGCCGGACTTTCAATATCGTCATCATCAATTCGTTGCGCGCGGCCGGGGATGCGAGGTTTCCCGTCTTAATGGGCGTGCTCTCGATGTGGGGAGTTTCGGTGCCGCTCGCTTATGCGCTCGGCGTTCATTTCGGGTTCGGGCTGCTCGGCGTATGGATCGCGTTCACGGTGGATGAATGGTTGCGCGGGTTAATCATGCTGCTTCGCTGGAGAAGCCGGGCGTGGGAGAACAAAGCGCTCGTGAAGCCGGTTTCGTCTTCGGAAACGGGCCTGGAGGCGCAGGCTTAGAGGGATGCGTTTCATAACGGCTACTATTTTCGATGGGCTTTGCGTTTCAATTCGTCTTTGATTTCAGGAGCAAGCTCCAGCCAATGAATGTTCCATAGAGCGGCTTCAAGGGCGTAGAGAGCTAGCAAGTTAATCTTATTCGGATACATCGATTTAAGCCTTCTGTAAGCTTCAACCGATCCGATGCGGTGGAGATCTTCATAACCATTCACGCCAATTTGTCGTAGCCAAGGTTCCGTTTTCGCTCCAATATTTTTCAGCTTCATTGTTTTTTTCATCTGATATACGATCCCCCCTCTTCATATACAGAAAGCGTCTCGCGGAGCTGCTCTACAATCATTTCCCGTAGTTCCTTCGGCTCTTCGACGACCGCATCCGATTGGCAACCGATAAAAAAGGAAGCTGCCCAAGTCATATAATTGGGAGAAATTTTTCTGGATATGTAACCGGTGCCGTCCTCCAAAACAGTTAATGCGCTTCCCAACCAAGCGTCGTTTCTGCATAGGAGGACACCGCGCCTTGTCAATCGAACTCGAAATTTATACTCCTCTTGATTTTCCTCGCGTTGCCGCTCTCGATCGAACCAATCCGTGATAAGCAGCTTGTCGTGGTTTTTTTTCCTAGTCTGGTCGGGACTGACGGATGCCGTCTGGATGCGGTCTGCACGAAACAGACGGTACTCGGCGCTGTGAAAGTCGTAAGCGGGACAGTACCATTTGCCACTCATCGAGTAGAGCCCCACCAATTGAATATCTCTTTCAGTTATGGTCCTCTCCGATTCATAAGAGATATGGAGGATTTGTTGCTCCACGGCTCCTTCAAGCAAGGCAGACAGATGCGCCGCTTCCCGCCCCTGTACCGGCACCCAGAATAGCAAACGGCGCTGAAGTTGGTCGATGCGTTCTTTGACGTCTTCCGGCAGCACATGATAGAACTTGGCCAGCGCGGAATGCCAATCGGATTCCATCGGTAAGGAACGGTAAAACTTCAGCGACTGGCTGACAAAAAAGAGCGCAACCGCCTCTTGTTCCAAGAACGTAATGGGAGGCAAAGTTCTCTCCTTCAAAATCCGATATCCTCCATGGGCTCCCATTTCTGCGTATAGAGGGACTCCCAAGGCGCTGAGTTCGTTTATGTCGCGGAGAACGGTTCTTCTGGAGACGCCGAACCGTTCGGCAAGCTCCCTTAAAGTGAACCTCTGTCTGGTATTCATCGTAAGCAGCAACTCGACGAGTCTTTGCGTTTTGTTCATTAGCATCACCTGCAAAAAAGTATAGCATTTAAAGGTGACATTAATTGACTATATTAAGCGATACATTTGAAAAGCAAGACTAAGAATCTACTGCCTAAAGGGAGATGCATGAATCATGAAGCCATGTCTGGAAGTTGTATCGTACAAGTTAAAGGAGTGTGTGAGCGAAGAAACGTATCGTAAGCATGCCAACTACCTGCAAGAAGCACTAAGCAAGTCAACCGGCTTTATCAAACGGGAGGTTTTCTATAATGCGGAGAGCGGCGTTTGGGTAGAGATAGCGGAATGGGAAAGTGCCGAGGCAGCCAAACAGTGCGAATCTAAAATCATGCAAGAGCCTTTTATGGCCGAAGCAATGGGGCTTCTTGATGAATCCACGCTGCAAATGCATTTTGTGAAACAGGTTATCTAATGCCGATTCGAAGGCACCCCGACGGGGTGCCTTTTAACTTGCCGTTCGTTGGATGGAATTTTGCATTCCCGAAGATAACAACTATCCCCGCTGGTGTCCGAAAACTCGATGGTCGAAAGCGAAGGTTCCTGCCTTTTGATTTCGCATATCCCGCAGAAGGAATAGGAGAGGAAACGCGCGAACTATTGGGAATTTGAGGTACAATACAGTTAGAAAAAAATAGTTGTGCGGGAGGCGTCGTTGTGGAAATCAGAACCGATGAATTAACGGATGCTAAAGTAATAACCTTGATTAATGAGCATTTGCAAGGGATGTTCGAAAACTCCCCGCCCGAAAGCGTGCATGCTCTAGGACTTGAAAAATTAAAGAAAGCCGATATTACATTTTGGAGCGCATGGGAACAAGATGAGTTGCTTGGTATCGGGGCGCTGAAGGAGCTCGATGTTACGCACGGCGAAGTTAAATCCATGCGGACGGTTTCATCTCATCTTAGAAGAGGCGTCGCCAGAAGAATTCTTGAGCATATCATTGCCATTTCCAAGGAGCGCGGTTATCGAAGGCTCAGTCTGGAGACGGGGTCGATGGAAGCTTTCGAACCTGCAAGGAAACTTTATGAAAGACTTGGTTTCCAATATTGCGAGCCATTTTCGGATTACATAGAGGATCCTTATAGCGCGTTTATGACAAAGGAATTGTGAAATAGAGAAACCGTCGGCATTGCCGGCTTTCACAGCCGCCGATGGTGATCAAATAAGCGAATGCCATATGAAAGGATGTTTGAATGTGATTGTTAAAACAGAGAAAGATAAAATGTTGGCTGGAGAATTGTACCTTGCTTCCGACCCTCAATTGACCAAAGACAGAGAAAATGCCAGGAAATTGACCCGATTGTTCAATCAAACCATAGAGACGGATTACGACAAACGGGTGGAACTCCTCAAACAACTTTTCGGTTCGACGGAAGAAAACGTATATATCGAACCGACGTTTCGTTGTGATTACGGCTACAACATCCATGTAGGCAACCATTTTTATGCTAACTTCGACTGCGTGATTTTGGATGTATGCGAAGTCCGCATCGGGGATAATTGTTTTGTTGCGCCTGGCGTACATATCTATACGGCCACTCATCCATTAAATCCGTTCGAACGAGTCTCCGGGGCGGAATTCGGAAAACCCGTAACGATTGGAAACAATGTTTGGATAGGAGGAAGAGCGGTAATCAATCCAGGCGTTACTATCGGGGATAATGTAGTAATAGCTTCCGGAGCAGTAGTAACCAAAGACGTTCCGGACAATGTTGTCGTAGGAGGAAATCCTGCGAAAGTCATTAAGAACATTGACATTTAATCTTCGGCTGGAGGCACCTGCAAATCGCAGGTGCCTTTACTTTATATATTGAAACTATTGCTTATCTTTTTACGTTTAAATATTGGAACATTTTGTATGAAAGTATGATGGGGCGGTGAAAGCGATGATCCTGTTCACGTTGATCCCAATTCTTTTTATTATTTTGGGAGCTATTGGAGTATTTTTTCCCAGAGTTTCTTGGTACATGGGCGTCGGTTGGCAATTCAAGAATGCCGAGCCCAGCACGGCGGCCCTTATATCGGCACGAATAGGCGGTATCTTAGCTATTATTGTAGGTATTTTCCTTCTTGCTTCCGGTATTCTTCCAAGTTAATTTCAAAGAAGGGCCATCCTTTACGGGGCAGTGTATTAAGTGCGAGTATTAGCCAAATATTCGTATACATTCTTTGTTTCACAATAGCTTCGCTATTCATGGTCGTCTTGCTGCCAAAAGAAGAGAGCTGCCGGAATTGATCCGATAGCTCTTTTTTTCGTTACGGATAGTCGGCCAAGCCGAGATAAGGCAAAAAAATCCGGGAAAAGTTGAAATCCATCGGCGACCTCATTCGTATACCTATTGCCGGGAAAGTCAATATTATCTAAATATGTCTCGACTGGGTACTTACCAGGTTAGAAAGGAGAATCCAGGTTGGAGTCAATATGGTTGGAGTATGCGTGGGCACTTCTGATTCTTATCGGTTTGGAAGGATTGCTGTCGGCGGATAATGCGCTCGTATTGGCGGTCATCGCGAAGCACTTACCGGAGGACCAGAAGAAGAAAGCCATCAACTATGGGATCATTATGGCTTTTGTTTTCCGCTTCGCCGCTTTGTTTGGGATATCGTTTATTGCGAATGTCTGGCAAATACAGGCTATCGGAGCCGCGTACCTTCTGTACCTCGGGTTAAAGCACATCATCAAAGCGCGTTTCGGTAAGAAAAACGAGGACGTTCGCGAGGACATAAAGAAAGATGCTTCAGGAAAAGGCTTCTGGCCAACCGTTGGAAAAATCGCTCTTGCGGATCTCGCCTTCGCGATCGATTCCATTCTTGCCGCAGTAGCTTTAGCGCTCGGTCTACCGGATTCACCGCTTGGTACTTTCGGCGGTATGGACGGAGGAAAGTTCTTGATTGTCGTGCTTGGCGGAATCGCCGGGCTCGTTCTGATCAAATTTGCGGCCGCATGGTTCGTAAAGCTGCTTGTTCAACGGCCGGCACTCGAAACCACGGCTTATGCGATCGTGGCATGGGTCGGCGTGAAGCTCGCTGTAATTACCCTTGCCCATGAAGATATTGGCGTGTTAGATCATCATTTCCCGCATAGCACAGGCTGGACCCTTACTTTCTATAGCGTCTTGGTTGCGATAGCTCTTCTTGGATGGTTTGCGCCCGGCAACAAACCTTCTAAGTCGTCAGGGAATGTCTGACTCGGGCAAAAAGGGATCCTCAGGGTCCCTTTGCTGCGTAACGCTTCGGGAGCCTTACCAGGAACAAGGTTTCCACGTAAGGAGTACTCATGACCTGAATACGGCCATGATGGGATTCAACGATTTCCTTAACGATCGCAAGCCCGATGCCGAGCCCGGCGCCTTTTCTTCCTTCGTCGGCGCGATAGAAGCGTTCAAAGATGCGTTCGCGATCCTCAGGGGAGACGCCTTTGCCCCGATCCATGATTGTTATGCATACCTCGTTTTCTTCTTCAAAGAGCCGAATCCCAATAAATTGTCCTTCGCTTCCATAACGAATTGCGTTGTCTAGCAAATTACTTAAGGCGCGCTCAACGAGAGAGGCATCGATCGAAGCTTCGATATCTTTCTCGGGTATGTCTACGTCGACGGCGAAGTTTTGCCCATCCAAAAACAGCAGGTACTCGGACACGATTTTCCGCAGCAATTCGGACAAGTTAGTCGGAGCGGGATGAAGCTCGAACGCACCGGCTTCCTGCCGCGAGATGTCCAGCAGTTGATCCAGCAACTTGTCCATGTAGCGGGATCGCTGCAGAATGATTCTCGCTCCGGCTTGCAGTTCGTTCTCGTCTTGATACGTGCCTGTACGGATCGTTTCGGCGTAGCCCAGAATCATGGTCAGAGGAGTTCGCAAATCGTGGGAAAGATTGGACAGCAGAATCTTGCGCCGGTCTTCCAGTTGTTCGATTTGAAGCGATTGGCTTTGAATTCGATGCGCCATCTCATTATAATGCCGGGTAAGCTGGCCGATTTCATCCTTCGATTTGACGGCCAGCACGATTAAATCGCTTCCGAAACTGACTTCATTGAGGGCCTTGTTCAGTTTGCCAATGCGTCGATTGATCGAGGAGAAGAACCATAAGGACAGAAAGTAGGGTACCAGAGCGGCCGCCAGCAGGGGCAAAACTAAAGAATACAGAACCTCGAACGTGCGTGCATAGAATAGGAACTGACCAGCTTTCATCGCTTCGCTCGGCAGGCTTAACATTAAATAATAAGACTGTTCGTTGCGGTTAAGGGAATAAGTAAGCGTTACAGATTCGTCCTCGCTCCAAAGGTTGTCGGGCATATTCACGACGCGATCCGCTAATTGTTGGAAGCCGTAGCGTTGTTGTTCGCCTGAAGTATCATAGATGACCGAACCATCCGATGCGATCCATTCCAGGCGCAGATCCGGATTCCGGGCATGAACCGAATCCAGCAACGGCGCAACGTATTCCTTGCCGAATGCGCTTTGCCGCTCGATGGAACGCAGCGTCTCGCGCGAAATCGAATTCAACGTTTTCAAATTGTAGCCCTTGATCCAAAAGCTGCCTACGAACGAGGAAAGAAAAACAAACAAGAACACGCTGCCCACGGCGCCGATCAGCATAATAAGCCACAACTTCGTACGATTTTTCATAATCCGTCTCCCGAAAATCGATATCCGACGCCTCGCACGGTGTGAATATGGCGCGGGGCTTCGGGCGTATTTTCGAGTATGGCGCGGAGCCGGTTAATAAACACGCTTAAGTTGTTGCCGTCATAATTTTCGTGCTTCCACACCTGTTGGTAGATGTCTCTCTTGGTCAACACGCGGTCCGGGTTTTGCATAAAAAATTGCAGCAAATCGCATTCGAATTGGGTTAAAAAGTGCCGTTGCCCGTCATTGTCCAGCTCTAAATTGTCTATATCGAGAATTATTTTATTCAACCGTATAATCTCGGACTGATGCGGCGAAGGGGAGCGATGTCTTCTTAATAGGGCTTGTACCCGGGCGAGCAGTTCTATCGGACTGAACGGCTTTGTCACATAATCGTCCGCGCCCAAGCCGAGCGTGTCTACTTTGTCCTGCACTTCTCTTCTGGCACTAAGCGCGATCACTAGCGTTTCGGAATGGTCTCCGCGCAAATATTGCAGCACCTCGAAGCCGTTTCCATCGTCCATCATTAAGTCCAAAATCATTAATTCGATGGGATGCTCTTGCAACCTTTCGATCGCTTGACGCCCCGACTCGGCTTCGATGATCTGCAGGCCCGCACGCTCCAAATGAATACGGATTAACGCGCGAATATCGTGCTCGTCGTCGACTACTAAAATTCGTTGCATCTTAACCACTCTCCGCCAAGTTCTGCCTTTTTCCAATATCATAATAGCAGGAAGAAAAAAAGACGAGGAAAAATGCCGGAGTTTCGGTTAGGGGCTGCCGCCGATTCGCATGCCCATGACCACGATTGCATGTCAGTAAGGGGATTTACCAGTTTTTTAATAACTTATATCTATCATACAGATAGCAAATTCATATTATAATCTATTTATATTAATGATAAACTATAAACAGGTTATAAATGTTTCGGAAACGATGCGTGACTAGGTCGTGGCCTGTCTTGCTATGGACTTTAAGCGGGAGCGCCCGAATCTTTCCTTCAAATAATAGCATGTAAGGACGGTAGAAATGAGCTATAAACAAACGAATACAGACGTTATCTTAATTGGTGCCGGAATCATGAGCGCGACCTTGGGGTCACTGTTGAAAGAATTAGCGCCGGATTGGAAAATTACGGTGTTCGAGAAGCTCTCGAATGCGGGAGAGGAAAGCTCTAACGAATGGAATAACGCGGGAACTGGGCATGCGGCGCTGTGCGAGCTTAACTACACCGTCGAAAAACCGGACGGATCCGTAGATATCAGCAAAGCTATTAAAGTGAACGAAGAGTTTCAGGTTTCAAGACAGTTTTGGTCTTATCTTGTAGAGAGCAAACTGATACGCAATCCGCAGGACTTTATTATGCCGCTTCCCCATATGAGTTATGTAGAAGGGGAGAAAAACGTAACGTTCTTAAAGAAACGTTTCGAAGCGATGGCGGACAATCCTCTGTTCGAAGGGATGGAATTTTCCGACGATCCGGCCAAACTAATGGAATGGATTCCGCTTATGATGAAAGACCGCGGATCGAAGGAACCGGTAGCGGCAACCAAAATCGACTCCGGAACGGACGTCAATTTTGGCGCTTTAACGCGCATATTATTTGACCACTTGAAGAGTAAAAACGTCGAATTGAAATACAAACACCAGGTAGACGGTATTAAACGTACTAACGACGGATCGTGGGAATTGAAAGTACGGAATATCGATAGCGGCACCGTCGAACGCCATACTGCACCGTTCGTCTTTATCGGCGGCGGCGGCGGAAGCCTGCATTTGCTGCAAAAATCCGGTATTCCCGAAGGAAAACGGATCGGAGGATTCCCGGTAAGCGGACTATTCATGGTGTGCAACAATCCGAACGTTGTAGCCCAGCATCATGCCAAAGTATACGGCAAGGCGAAGGTCGGAGCTCCCCCGATGTCCGTACCGCATCTTGACACAAGATTTATCGACAACAAAAAATCGTTGCTCTTCGGACCGTTCGCGGGCTTCTCGCCGAAGTTTCTGAAAACCGGTTCGATGTTCGATTTGTTAGGTTCCGTGAAACCGAATAACGTCTTGACCTTGTTGGCGGCAGGCGCTAAAAACGTTCCATTGACCAAATATTTGATCGAGCAAGTCATGTTATCGAAAGAAAAGCGCATGGAAGAGTTGCGGGAGTTTATCCCTAACGCCAAAAGCGAGGATTGGGATATCGTGGTAGCGGGCCAACGAGTGCAAGTGATCAAGGATACCGTTGCCGGCGGCAAAGGAACGCTTCAATTCGGTACGGAAGTCATTAATGCCGCCGATGGTTCGATCGCCGCATTGCTCGGCGCTTCTCCGGGTGCTTCTACCGCCGTTTCCGTCATGCTCGAGGTAATAAATAAATGCTTCCCGCAGCATATTAAAGCGTGGGAGCCGAAAATCAAAGAAATGATTCCTTCTTATGGCGTGTCGCTGTTGAAAAACCCGGAGCTTATCCAAGAAGTTCATACTTCAACGGCGCGGACGCTCGGACTGAACCGTGAACGGGAGCTCGTCGCAAGCAGATAATAAAAAGTTGTTTAATCGGCCTTCGTTCTCTACCCATGGGACGGGGGCCGTTTTGCTTTCAGCTGTGATTCTATCGGTCATTTCGCCCATCTCCCGACCAAACGAGGAAAAATCGTATTTTAACGCTTGAAGCTTACGCAGCGTAATGTCCTATAATCAAACACGCCGGTAAATACCTCGCGTAGAAAAGGGGTTGATCTGAGCTATGAGGAGACGATCCAAGGAGGACAAAAGATGATGAACGAACGATCCTTAAAGTGCGCTATCTTAGAATGGCGCGAACAGGTGGCAAATTTGATGCCGGACAGACTGGGCAAGCAATTGAAGAACGAACGATGAGCGCCGTGAACGGGAATGAGCTGCAAGCCGGCATTCGGGAATGGACAGGGCTCGCGGTACTAGCCCTGCCCGCGCTTCTTGTCTCGATCGACCTCTCCGTTATGATTCTCGCGCTGCCGCATATTGGCGCCGACCTCGGCGCCGACAGCGCCCAGCAGTTGTGGATTATCGACATCTACGGCTTTATGCTCGCAGGATTTTTAATCACTATGGGCACGCTGGGAGACCGGATCGGCCGCCGCAAGCTGCTGCTGTTCGGCGGGGCGGCCTTTGTAATCGCCTCGATATTGGCAGCATTCTCCCGAAGCGCTGAAATGCTTATTCTGGCCCGCGCATTGCTTGGTATCGCCGGGGCGACTGTATCGCCCTCTACGCTAGCCTTGATAAGCAACATGTTTCGCGACCACAAGCAGCGATCCCTAGCCGTTGGCATTTGGTTAATGTGTTCCATGGGCGGCATGGCGCTTGGTCCGGTAGTTGGAGGGATCATGTTGGATCACTTCCGGTGGGGGGCGGTATTCCTATTGGGCGTCCCGGTCATGTTGCTTCTGATCATAACCGGGCCGCTGCTACTGCCAGAATACCGTCACCCCGAATCCGGTCGGTTAGATTTGACGAGCGTCTTATTATCGCTGGGCACCATTCTACCGGTCATATACGGACTTAAGGAAATCGCCAAGTACGGTCTGCAAATAGCGCCATTGCTGTTCATTTTGGCAGGTGCAGTCCTCGGCGTGGTGTTCGTGATGCGGCAGCGCAGTCTGACTACCCCTTTGCTGGACCTGCGCTTGTTTGCGAGCCCTGGATTCAGCGCCGCATTGGGGGGCATGTTCGGGATTACGCTGACAGGCGCGACTATGCTCTTCGTCGCGCAGTACCTCCAATTCGTGCAAGGAATGTCGCCGTTTGAGGCAGGGTTGTACATGCTCCCCGGAGTCATTGCGTCGATGGCCGGGATGTTCCTATCGCCGCTCATCGCGCGCCGAATCCGCCCGGCCCGCCTTATCGGAACGGGTCTCTTGATCTCGGCAATTGGCTGTCTGCTGCTGACCCAAGTGGGGGTGGAGTCCGGTCTCGCGATTCTGGTGGTCGGGTACATCTTCTTCAACGTAGGATCAGCTCCGCTTCCGAGTCTGTCAAGCGACTTAGTCATCGGCTCAGCCCCGCCCGAGAAGGCGGGATCGGCGGCCTCCATGTTGCAGACCAGCGGCGAATTCGCCTTCGCGCTGGGCATCGCGGTCATGGGCAGCATCGGCACGGTCATTTACCGCGATCAAGTCGCGGTCTCCATTCCTGCCGATTTGCCGGCGACCGCGGTACAAGCTTCCCGCGACAGCTTGGCCGGCGCCGTAACCGTAGCGGAAGGCCTCCCCGAGCAGATCGGGACGTCACTTCTCGCCGGCGCCCGCGAAGCTTTTACCGGAGGGATGCACACCGTTGCGGCAGCCAGCGGAGCTATTATGCTAGGTATCATCATCCTTGTCGTAACGCGGCTCCGGTACGTACGGCCAATCGGAGAGACTCAGTCTAACCAAACCGTCAGTATTTCAGAAGCAGTACCAGGCGCCGTCGAAGAATCAAGATAGCTGACTCGAACCGCCGCAAAGGGCAAAGCCCGGTCACGCTTGTCATGTGACCGGGCTTACCCTTGTTTAAACTGCATTCAGACAGATGAAATTCATTTTTGCTTGCTTACAGCTTTTTCAATCGATCAACAATGTCCAGAGGCTCCAACCGAACCATAAAATCGGGGTTAACGTAAGCTGAACGGATTACGCCGGACTTGTCGATGATGAAGGTCGAAGGAACGGGAAGAATCCAGCGGTCGGCGGCATTGTATTCGGCAAGGTTGATTTTCAGTTTGTTCGTCATGACCTCTTGGATATAAGACGGGACATCGAACAGCACCTCATATAAGGCGGCCGCCGCGCCATGAGTGTCGCTAAGGACATGGTAGCGAAGGTTTTCTTTCTCTTGTTGGGAGAGCGCATTGTCCGGGTTTTGCGGGCTTAAGGCAATCAACTGACCGCCCAGCGCTTCGATTTCCGGCAAGATGCTCTGGTAAGCCCGCAGCTGCATATTGCAGAAGGGGCACCACCCGCCGCGATAAAAGGTTAACACGACAGGGCCTTTGGATAGCTGTTCAAACAGATTCACGGGAACGCCTGCCGAATTATTCAGGGTAAAGTCCGGCGCTGGCTGCCCTTCCTGCAAACCGTATACGATTTCCGATTGCTCCTGCTCGCGAATCAATCGGAATATTGCGGTATGGACTTCCTCCGGTACTTTGGCAACAAATTGCTTCTTCGCTTCGTCCAAGATCTCATTCAATAACATAAGCCATTCTCCTCCTTCTATTGGGACACATTCAGACCGCGCGTTAAACCCGGTCGTAAAGCTCGTTTGCGGGTTGCGTATAAGAAGAAATATCCGAGCGCCGCGAGCGTACATATCAGAACGTCGGCGCCGATCAACACTTGATAATCTTGAAAATAGTCGTAGGAGATGCCGCCGAACAGCGTTCCAAGTATGCCTCCTCCTTGATGGAACAGCAACAGCCAGCCCGTTTGTTTGCCTTTTCCTTTCATATAGTCGTTGACGACCAGCAACCCGCCCGGTATCGCGCTTAAGTAAGTAATGCCGAATGCTACGGCGAAGACGATAGGAGACGGCCCGAGATGCAGGAATAGCAGGCAGAACCCGATAATCCGAATGCCGTACAAGAGTGTCATCACGACCAGCTTGTTGATTCTGTCCAACCCATAACCGATAATAAGCGACCCGGTAATTTCCATAATGCCAAGTACGCTCATGGATATCGCTATCATACGAGGCGAGACGTTCGCCAACTGGTGAATCGCGACCAAATTCATTTCCACCGTCCCCATATTAAAGCCGCAGGTGAACAAAGCGATTGCGACTACGATGAAGATCGGCAGATGGACGGCTTTCCGGCGGAGCGGGGCTTGCGCTATCGGCCGCTCTTCTTGCTCTTCCTTCGGAATTTCCGTTGCTTGATTGCTTCGCTGCTTAGTTGCTTTGATGCCAAAGAAAAGAACAGGGAACGCCACGATGATGCTAAGAACGAAGGAAGCGAGGAAAGCGTCTTTCCAAGTCAGCGAGCTTGCGGAGACGAAGATCGGCGTGCTTATCGCCAGCCCCAAGGAGGACGCGCTCGCGAGCAGTCCGGTCGCTTTGGCCCGGTGATGCTTAAACCATTCAAAGATCAACATGTAGGTCGTAGTTGTTCCAATGCCGGCGAAGCCGGATATAATCCCGTATCCGACGAAAAAGACGATGTCTTGATGCCCTCCGAACACGACGATACCCGTACCGACAGTCCCCATGGCCATGCTGGCCAGCAAGATTTTCTTAGGGCCGTATCGATCCGCGAGCCATCCTCCCAGCGGCGCGCATAAGGCGGCGATCAGCAGGTTCGTAGACCAAGCCATCGAGATAAAGCCCCTGCTGATTCCTAAATCCTCCGAAATTTGAGCTTGAAAAAAAGCCATAATAAACCGCATTAACGCGCCTATAAATCCAACGATCCACAGAGAACCCAATCCAATCCACGCGTGCTTCGGTTCCTTAAACCATGTCATCTCCTTTATTCGTCCTCCCGAAAAACAGTTTGCAAAAAAAGATACCGATCGGTATTTTTAATATAGCACATGAAATCCCTTATCGAAAGCAAAATTTCGTTTGGTATAATGAAAGGAATCATTCCACGCGCTCGCAAGGGGGAATCGACATGCAAAAGGGAGAAAACACCCGCAAAAATATAATCGCGAAGTCCGCCGAGCTGTTTAACCAAAAAGGCTATGCAGGCTCGTCCTTGTCGGACATTACGGAGTTAACGGGCATTAAAAAAGGCGGTATTTACCGCTATTTCGCCAGCAAGGACGAAATCGCCATCGAGGCTTACCAATATGCGGGCAGTATCGTGGGTGGCAAAATCAAAGAGGCGCTCGATCGGGAGTCGACCGCGATGGGCAAGCTGCTCGTCTACCTGAAGGTGTATGGGAACGTAGTCGAAGATCCTCCTTTTGTAGGCGGGTGCCCCTTGCTTAACCTCGCTACCGAGAGCGACGACGGCCATCCCGTTCTGCGCGGGAAAGCCCGCCAGGGGATGGACAACACGTTGGACACGATGAAAAGGATTATCTCGGAAGGCGTTCAATCCGGCGAGTTCAAGGCGAACCTTGACATCGATGCATTAGCGACCTTCACTTTATCCGTCATGGAAGGCGGCATTATGCTCAGCAAGCTAGAGGGCGACAACCGGCATGTCCGTATGAATATCGAAAGCCTGTCTTCGTACTTGAAAGGGATGTGCCTACGCGACAAGGAGCTTTAATGAGTAAAATTGCGAATATTTCTCTTGCACCTTACGTAACGTCAGGTTCTACAATGAGGCTACCGGTACGGACTAGCGCAGCGAAGTAGACGACATTAAGAACGTACCAGGCATTAAAGGGAGGTAGGATCATGGTAATAGGGGAAAATGAAATTATTTCGTCGCGCGAGTTCGATTTCCCGCGGGAGCTCGTGTTTCGGGCTTGGACAAACCCGGAATGGTTAGCCCGGTGGTGGGGACCGAAGGCCTTCACGAATACGTTTCACGAATTCGATATGAGACCGGGAGGTTCTTGGCGGTTCACCATGCACGGGCCGAACGGCGTGGATTACCCCAATTACAGCGTCTTTGTCGAGATTGTACCTAACGAGCGGATCGTGTTCGATCATTTATCCGGTCACGAATTTCGGGTAACGGCAGCCTTCGAGGACCTTGGAGGCCGCACGAAGGTGGTCTTCCGCCAGCGATTTAAGATCGCGGAGGAATTCGAAGAAGCCAAGGCGTATTGCGTCGAGGGGAATGAACAGAACTTCGACCGGCTGGGCCAGCTGCTGAAGGAAGTGGAATAACGCGACAAGGTTGCCGATAACGAGTCGGCGGCCTTTGTTGTTGACTTCCTCTTGCCCCTTGCCCCTTCAGCCGTCCGTATCCTTGGACCGCGACCCGATCAAGTAGCCGATAATCGTCGATTCGACCGGAAGCACCACGAGCGTCCATAGCTCCTTTAACCCGAAATCGGCCGAACGGTACTTATCGGGCGTTAAGGTATAGGCCAATGCGATAAAGAGAACGCCGAGCGCGATCGTGCCCACGATGTACAGACGGACGTTGTCCCCCGAGCCGAAGAATTTGCCAAGGAAGCCGAGCTCGGCTTTGCGCTTCTCGCTCTCCGCGTTGGCGGCGATGATCTTGCTGGCGACTTTGGGATCTTGGATCTCGATTTTATTCATGGTCGGCAACCCCTTCCCCCGCATAGAAAGTAAAGGTTAGCACCCATGCCGCCAAATCGAAGCTGATGGTCACTTCATAACGGAGAGACAGCTTGCGATTGTTCAGCACGCCGAGGTGGATCATGTCCTCGTTGCCGATAGGCTTGCCCCTGGGAAAGTTGATGCACGCGATCCGGACCTCGTTGTATCGAACAAGCCGAATATCCGTCATGAAGTCGTCGCGCTCCGCTTCCTGCTCGATGCAAAACACGAACGTTAAAGGATCGTTCTCTTCGGACAGCGTAATTTCAATCGGGTTCATTCCATATGCGAAAACCCTGCCGTGGTAGACGGCTTCGAACCCTCCGGACGTAATTTTCATGTTCATCCCCCCAGGGCAAATGGTCATCGTACGAGCGTCATCCGTTTATTTTACGAACGCGGCAATCGGGACATGACAGATTTAACCGGATAGGCAATCCGATTATCCGCCGAGCCGGCGAAATTTAAGGATTAGATAAGGACTTCGACCCTTTGCGTCGAAGTTTTTTCGTATGCAAATTATTTGCGCGAGGCCGACGGAAATGAACCGCGCAGCGTGTCTGCTTATGGAAAGGAGGAAAATAGGTGAGCACTGAGAAGGAATGGGTACGAGCGGCGCTGGCCGGGGATTGGGAAGCTTTCGGCGCCATCGTCCGCAAGTATGCGAACGTCTTGCATGCCGTCGCCTACGAAGTCGTCCGGGACTATCACCAAGCGCAGGATATCGCCCAGGAAACGTTTCTTAAAGCCTACATGAACCTGCATACGTTACAAAAGCCGGAGAAACTCGGGAGCTGGCTATATTCGATTGCAAGACGCTTAAGTCTAAATGCGCGGAGAACGGCGGGGAGACATACTTCGCTCGAAGAAACTTCCGATCTTCCGCACGATCAGTCAGTCGAGGAAACGGTGATGCGGAGCGACGTGAGAAGGCAGGTGCTGGATGCTCTAAACTCTCTGAATGAACCGCAACGCCTGGCGGCTACGCTATTTTATTTTGGGGGATTTACGATTAAAGAAACGGCCGAGATGTTGGAGATTTCCGTCGATGCGGCAGAAAGCCGAATTAGAAGGTCAAGAGAATTGCTCAAAAAGGAGTTGTTCGTCCTCATGGAGGATATCGGCAAGCAGATCGGCTTCGGACAGGATGTCGAACGAGAGGTGTTGCGGTCGATCGTGCCGCGCATTGCAACGATCGAGATTCCCGTATCCGATTTGTGCAGAGCGGTCGAATGGTACGGCAAAATGCTGGGAGCGAAGCCGCAAGGGGATTGGAGCGGCGAAGGGACAACGGCGATGTTGCACTTCCAGGGCGGATCAGGCGCTATCGGCGTACCCTCGATCTATCTGGTTAAAACGGAGGATACCCAACGGTTAACGTTCAAGAACACGCGGCATGGCTACGTTCAAAGCGTCATCGATCTATACACTCACGATCTCAGGGGATACTATGATTTCCTAAGGGAACGCGGGGTTGACGTAAACGAGATGGATTGGGAGAGAGAACCCCATCGTCCGGGTTTCGGGTTCCGGGATTGCGACGGTAATTCGTTCGGGGTTTGCAATATCGAGCTGACCGGTCAAGGCGGCTTAGGAAATCAAGAAATTCCCGATGCTCACTCGTTCGTATGGAGAGTTGCAGGCGTCGAAATTCCGGTGAACCGCTTGAAACAAGCGGTTGAGTGGTATACGGCCGTCTTCGGCATGAAGGTACTCGGCGAGCCGGTGGGGGAATGGGAGGCGGCCATGCTTTATTTGGACGGAGGAGAGCGGCTTGGCGTACCGAATTTTTATTTGGTGGAGACGAAGGACGAACAAAGGTTAACGTTCAAGAACACATACACTAACGTAACCCATAGCGTAATCGACTTTTACTCCGCGGATGTGGATACGTTTCTAACGGGATTGCGCAACCGTAAAATACCGATGAACGGACAAAGCGGATTTTTCGACCCCGACGGCAATTCGTTGGCCGTATGCGACGCGGTACATCGGGGACAGGCGAGAGACAAGGAAGGAAATAAATAACGCCGTCACTTTCCGGTCTGTCTCGCGCGGGCAAACAGAACCAGCCCGAACCAAACGGCAAATGCAGAGTAAATGAGCGCTCCCGCAACGATCTCGACGCCATGGTTACTCTTTAGTTCTTTCAATAGCACGAGTGCGATCATAGCAAAATGAAGGAAGTTTCCAAGCGCGATCGGACGGTTATAGATCCCCCCGATAAGACTTGCACGAGCCGTCCAGTTGAGAATCGCGAAACCCAAATAGAGAGCCCCGGCGATCTGAACTGCCGGAACCACGAACTTCTCGCCTTCGCGGTAAGACCCGTAATACTCCAATATTTCTTGGGGCATAAAGGTAGATAACATCCCGAGAACGGCCATAAATATGGCGCTCGACGTCAATAATATTTTAGTGCGCATTCGCGACTCTCCCTTCAAACCTAATCTATTCCCATAACAGTATAGCTAATAACTGCATTTTTACATATCTGTTATTTCGGAAAATCTAATAGGGAATGAGTTGTCGCAAAGCTAATGGACGTTAGATTAACCGTATGAATACGACGACAAACAAGCTCCTCGCGGTCACCGCGAGGAGCTTGTTACGTCGAGTCAGGAAGCGGATGCCGATTCCTGCCCTGCTCGTTCCTCATTCCTCCCTAATACGCCGCCGAGCAGGAACGTCCCCAGCGAGAGCGCCAAGCTGGCCGCCGCGAAGATGCCGATCGACGAATAACCGCCGAACTGGACATAGAGCAGGCCGGCCGCCCATGCGCCGAGCGTGTTCGCGCCGTTCATCGTAGAGTTGGCCAGACTGGAGATCGTTCCCCGGATGGAGGAGTTGAGCGACGTGAGCGCCTCCATAACAACCGGGAAGATTACTCCTAGCGTCGTGAAAATGATCAAATAAACTATTGTCACGATAGGGAGGTAGGTCAGGAAAGGCATAACCGGGTACAAGATGACGAGCAACGTCATTCCCGCCGCGACCGCGATCGCAGGGCCGACTTTGCGAGTCGCATAAGAGCTGACCATGCTTCCCAGCAGAGTGCCGAATCCGAGGAACATCATCACGATGCCGATCCGGCCGATGGGAAGCCCGAAGCCGTCGGCCATCCACTTGCCCACGAAGGCGAATGCGGTACCGCTCCCTAAGTGAAGGAGCAAGTAGGCGAGGAAGCCGCTCCTTGCTTTACTGCTCGCGATCAGCGGAACATAACGGCGAAAGATCGATGTCCGCTCGGTCTTGCGCAAGCTAGGTTTCATGTCCGGCAGCAAGCAAAAGGCGATTGCGGCGAGTAGTAACGAAGCGCCGCCGATCGTCCAGAACGGAACGGACCAATGGGCCGCGGCGAGCCAGCTTCCGATCGGCACGCCAAGCGCTTGGGAAGCGGCGAGTCCCGCGAAGGCGATGCCCATCGTCTTCGAATTTCTCGATGCAGGCATGACGGCGGGAATGGACGCCCATACTTGAGGAGCCGTGAACGCCGCGCTGACGCCGGCAAGGAAACGAAACAAACACATCGTCCAGAATCCGTCCGCGAAGCCGCATAGTATCGTCGAGACCGAGAACCCGAGCAGGCCGCCGAGCAAGACGATCCTTCGATTCCATCCGTCGGATAGAGGTCCGGCGATCAAGGCGAAGACGGCCGAGCCGAGCGTATAGGCGCCAAGCATCCATCCGGCGTTGTCCGTCGAGACGCCGAATTCCGTTTGCAGCGTCGGGAGCAAGGGCGAGATAAGGAACGTATCGGTTCCGATCATGAACATAATGAGGAAGAACAGCGAGGTATATTTACGCACTGGCAAATCACTCCTAAAGGTATAGTATTGCTTGCTGCGCTTATCTTAAGGCATAATGGTGACAAAACTTGTCATGAACTTATAGATTGTTGAAAAGAGGGATCGGGATGCCCAAGTCCAAACGCTTGATGGAGCTGATGATGACCGTCAACCGGAAGCGGCGGTTCAAGGTTCAGGAGCTTGCCGACGAATTCGGCGTCTCCAAGCGCACGATTCTTAGGGATTTGCAGGAGCTGAGCGAGCTGGGGGTGCCGCTGTATTCGGAAGTAGGGCCGCATGGCGGTTATCAGGTGGTTAGGGAGAGGGTTCTGCCTCCGATCGCATTCACGGAGGAAGAAGCCGCGGCGATGTTCTTTGCGGTGCACGCCCTGCGCCATTACTCCTCGCTGCCGTTCGCAGCTGAATCCGCATCGGCGCTGAGCAAGTTCTACCTTCATATGCCCGGAGACGTCCGGGACCGAATCGACGGAATGAAAAACCGCGTAGACTTCATTACGCCGACAAGGCGGGGCGAAGCGCCCTGCTTGGCTATTCTGCTCGATGCGGCCGTGCATCAGAAGGTGCTCGCCGTCGAGTATGAGTCTAAGGAGGAGGGGGCGAGCAACCGCCGAATTCAGCCGGTCTGCATTTACGCGAACAACGGTTTCTGGTATTGCACCGCTTACTGCTTCCTGCGCGAGGGCTTTCGCGTGTTTCGCTGCGACCGCATCCGCGAGGCTGCATACGATGCTTCCGGCATGGAGCCGCTTGATCTAGGCGACATTCGCCTTAGCCGGAGGGAGGTTGCCGGACCGAGGGAGCCTGTCCGCCTTCGCGCGCTGCTAAGCCGGGCCGGCGTTCAGCGCTGCGAATCCGAGTTATGGCTTGCTCCGATGCTGCACGTGCGCGAAGACGGAAGCGGCGCGATCGATAACGACGTGTCCCGCGGGGACATTCCTTTTTATACGGAGTTCTTCATCGGATTAGGAAACGAAGCCGAGCTGGAGGAGCCAGCGGAGTTAAAGGATTCAATACGGAGGAGGCTCTCCAAGATGTTGGTTCGCTACCGGGAGCCCTGAAGGAGGATTACGCGAAAGAAAGACGAATAATGCAAATAAGGAAAATTTTATAATAATCCATTATGAATTGGAGGGGTATTCGTGAATTCGGCATGCAAGCTACCACTGGTCGTACCGGAGCTTGACTCGCTTCCGAACAACGCATTCGTGTTATCCGTTCTTCAAACATCTCCTGAGGCTACCCGCTGGGTATACAATAATTACGTTCAGATTTTCCTGGTCGACGAAGGACCCAAGGTATTCGTTCAATACTATTCTCCGAGCATCGAAGTAAACCGTATTCCGTCCATCAGCCCTACCGTTAGGATGGATCGGGCAACGGTAACGCGGTTCGCGCCCGATTTCATTGATTTCGTCCGGTTCCAGATCGATCAGGGCTATTACGTCTGGACGTTCGTGGACGAATACGACATTCCGGGCACGCGGGCCTACCGCAATATCTCGAACCCGCATAGCATTATGCTGTACGGGTACGACGACGGGGCGGAAACGCTCAACGCCGCGGGTTATTTCCACAACCAGAGCTACGGAACGGTCGAAATTCCGTATGCCGCGCTCAAGGACGCTTACAACAATTGCAATAGCGAGCCGCTTTCCTATACGGATTATATCCATTTGTTCCGAATTAACGAGGGCATCCGCAACGAATTTTCCATGACGTGGTTTGCCGAGCAGTTGGCGGATTACGCGAATTCGCGCAATACCGCCGACCGATGGATCGCATTGGAGGGAGCGGGTACGGAAGAGTGGATCTGGGGGATCGGCATCATGGACGTGCTGAGGGAGAAGCTAAACATGTTCATGCGCCGCGAGGCGATTGTCGACCACCGGCCGTTCTACCTGCTCTGGGAACACAAAAAGATGATGAATCGGCGCATGAATTACATGGAAGAGCATAATTTCTTTCGCTTTGACGCCGATATTCGTTCCGAATACGAACGGATCGAGAAAGCGGCGTTCACGATGCGTAATCAGATGTTTAAGTATTTAATGAGTATGGAAGCCCGTTATGCGGAAGACGTTCAGGAGCGTCTTCGGAAATTGCAAGCGGAGGAGTACGAGTTGATTGGGCGCATGCTCTCGGAATGCGGGCAACCGGGGCATCGAACGCGCTCCGTGCAACGGTGAGCTTCGTCCCACCCTTTGTTAAGTAGCGTTATCCGGAATAGCAAATGAAACGGTTGTTCCTTCATTGGGCTTGCTGCGAATAGACAAGCCTTGACCATACAACTGAGTTAATCGGCGGTTCGTATTGGAAAGCCCGATTCCGCGTCTCCCCGTCACTGTCGGATGCAACAGTTGATTAACCTTCTCTTGTTCCATGCCCTTTCCGTTGTCTTCTACTTCGATAAGCGTAGAGCCGCCTTGGCGCATAATTCGAATATACACCGTTCCGCCCTTGTTCCGGCTGAGAAGACCGTGCTTAACCGCATTTTCGATCAGCGGCTGTATCGAAAGCGGAGGAAGAAGCAACTCGATGTCCGGCTCAACTTCCCATACGACGGACAACCTGTCTTCGAACCGTTCCTGCTCAATATACAAATAGGCTTCGACAAGCTGTAGTTCATGGGAAAGCTCGACCAGTTGCCCCGAATTGAGAAAGTCGAAGCTAATCCGTAAATAGGACGCAAAGGCATCTCCCAGCTTGCGCATTTTATCCGTGTCTATGTCGCTAAGCGCCATGATGGAAGTCAGCGTGTTGAATAGAAAATGAGGATGGATTTGCGCCTGCAAATAGGCGGCTTCCATGCGCAAACGCTCATTAATGGATTGCTTCAGCGTCGTTAAAGCGCGAATTCGGTACTGCAGCTCCAGAGCGTCTACGGGCTTGGTCACGTAATCGCTCGCTCCGGACATGAATCCGGTGTAGATGTCGGCGGGTTGACTGCGCGCGGTCAGCAGCAACACCGGAAGTTCGGAGACGGAGTAATGCTCCCGTACTCTCTGCGTTAACTCGTAGCCGGACATATGCGGCATCATGACATCGGCGATGAGCAAATCCCATTGCCCGGTGCTTAGCAGTTCCAGCGCCTCTCGGCCCGATTGGGCAGTCGTAATGTTATATTGCTCAGTCGACAGAATTCCGACAAGCACGTTCAAGTTGACGGGGTCGTCATCGACGGCGAGAATATTCGCTTTCCCGGCATTTAATAGCGGCGGGGCAAGCTCGGAGACTGCGATTTGGCTGATTGCCGTATCCGGGAAAATCAACCCGGCAGTCCCGGCTTCCATGCTTACCGTCGGTTGGCCATGATGAAGCGGGCGTTGCGGTAAGGGAACGACCGACGAGTCTGCTAACGGCAAGTTAAAGCGGAATACCGAGCCTTTACCGGGATCGGAGCGAGCGGTCAACTCGCCGCCGTGCAATTCTACTAACTGTTTGCAAATGCTGAGCCCGAGCCCGACTCCTCTTCCATCGCTCATTCCGTATGAGCCTTGCTCGTAAGGGAGAAATACGCGCGCCAGCGTCTCTTCGTTCATGCCGACCCCGGTGTCGGAAACGCGAATGAGGGCTTGTCCGTTCCGAGTGTCGGCGGACACGGTAATCGTCCCTTCTTCCGTGAATTTGAGGGCATTATGCAATAAGTTATACAAAATTTGCACGAGCCTTTTCTCGTCGGCCATGACCGGCGGCATCGATTCCTTGATATCCATATTTAGCCGAATAGGCTTGCCCTCGATCATGAACTTAAGCATGCCGATAACACCCGGGACGATCGATTGGATAAGCAAAGGCTCTTGCTGCAGCGCAATGCGATGCTCCCGGAGGCGCGCCACGTCGAGCAGATCTCCAAGCATATGGGACATTCGGCGGCTTATCGTAATCAATAGCTCCATATCCTTAAGGCTGTTCTCGTTCAACTTCGCTCTTTCTTTGGTTACGACGGTCTGGGCGATATTCATAATCCCGTGCAACGGCGTTCTTAGTTCATGCGAAGTATTGGCGAGAAATTGGTCCTTCAGCTTGTCGGCTTGTCTCAACTGTTCGTTAAGTTGAGAGTTTTCCCTGGAATGGCGGAAGTATTTCTTAAACCAATAAGCAGAGAAGCCGACGATCGCGGCGGTTATATCGATCGGATAGTAAACGGTAGTAACGTCTATAGCGGATTCCACGATACTCCATAACACGTTGGATATGATCCCCGCCGCGGTCAGCAGCAAGAAGGTGAAGTCTTTGTCGGTTTGTTTCTTGAAGATCATCGTTCCTACGATATAGATGAACCAGGAGAACGGAATTAAATAGAAGGTGATAAAAATTTTCAAGTCGATTATTCCGTTCGCCCAGGAAGCGGGCGCGAACGCCAAGATTCCCGAAAAAGCGACGAGCGCGGCGGTATAAGCCTTCAGCCAAGCGTTCCACGGGAGTGCCGAAGTGAATCTTCTAAACAGAAGCAGAATAAAAAGATTTTGCCACAGGAGCGAAATCAGTCTGATCTTGATCGCCCATGAATAGTTGATCGGCAACCACAATAAAAGCACGTTATCGTGACCGATCAGAATCGCGATTCCGACCGATAGCGTTAGCAGACCCGTCGTGAGCAATGCCCGTTCTTTAGGATTAAACATATAGAGGATAGAAGCATATAACCCGTGCAACAGCAAAATAACGAACGTAACCAGTTGGGATCCGATAGAGTACCAGCGCACGTAGTCGATCGCGGCCAGTGAGCCGAAATGGATGGAGCGAACGATCCCGCCTTCAAAATAGTTATCGTAGTTGGCCACTTGAATAAGCACTTCAATTTCCGTCGCGCCTTCTACCGTATAGGATGCCGTGTAGGAGACATTCTGGGGAACGTACTCTTCGGCGTTCGCGGCAGGTTTGCCGAGCCGGCCCGAAACCCGCCCATTGATTTCCACGGAAGAGGAGGCTTGAATGTCTTTAAGCCAGAAAGAGATAGCGCGGTCAAAGGATCGACGAGAATGCGCAGCCGATACGTTCCGAACCCGTACGAAGAACCGGATTCGTTCGTCATCGCGTCGCGCCAGTCTCCCGGCACTTGAATATTACGGAAAGCGCGATCCTCCGACTGCATATCCCTTTGGGATACTAATTTTCCGGGAGCAAATTGCCATTCGCCGTTTAGCGCGACGGAAGGAGACAGGTTTAAGTCCCAACCGCGCATGTCGAGTACGCCGGCGACAGGACCTGGGTGCTTCGCGGTAGGGAAAACCTCGGACCAGCTCAACCGCAGCCCTTGGAGGACGCTAAGGAATAATAGTATCGCGACTATATTTTTGAGAGGGATTTTGTTTAATATTGGCTTCATCATACCTGTGGAATTCGATAGAGTTTGCGGTAATCCCTTTATTCCCCCGCGTAAAAGCATAGAATCGGCTTGGTTTGTATATCTTCACGGGGTCGCGTTTGCCCAACGCGCCGCCCATTTATCCATTTCCTTAAGGGCAATCCGAAAATCCATCCCTTTTTCCGTTAGTGAATATTCGACCGACACCGGCACGGTAGGAAATACTTTGCGCAGAACAATCCCGTTCTGCTCTAAGTGGCGAAGCGCATCCGTTAAAGATTGCGTTTTAATGATGGCTAAGTCTCTATGGAGTTGTTTAAATCGCTTCGGTCCTTTAGATAGCTCGGCGATCACCAAGAACGCCCACTTCGCGCCAAGGATCTGCAACACCGAACAGATGTTGGAGAAATCCTGGGTTTCTTCCTGCTTAGGTTCCATTTGTCTTCACCTACTTACTTTTAGTTAGAAAGTCAAAACAATTGGATAATATCCAAATCGTTTGCCTTCTTACATAAATATCGTAACGTAATTATAATTCAGGCAAGAGCTTTCGCATAGATCATGAAAGGAAGGAATGCCATGAATAGACTGTCTATATACGTTCTTGCCCTAGGGGTATTTGTGACGGCGACCGCCGAGTTGGTCGTATCCGGGATTCTTCGAATGATTGCCGAGGACTTAAACGTCTCCATCGCCTTGGCGGGGCAATTGGTAACGGCATACTCACTTGCTTTTGCGGTTGGGACTCCTATTATCGTGTCGCTGACGTCTCGCATGGAACGCAGAAAAGTGTTGGTAGGATCATTGGTTGCTTTCATCCTAGGTTGCTTAGCTTGTTCGGTTAGCTCGGACATCACGGTCTTGATGATTTCGCGAATGCTGCTAGGGGTGAGCTCGGGCGTCTATCTTGTCGTAGCGTTCGGTACGGCCGCCAAAATCGTACCCGCCGAGAAGTTGGGCGGCGCGATCGGAACGATCGTTCTTGGATTCAGCAGCGCGATGATCTTGGGGGTACCG
This sequence comes from Cohnella cholangitidis, assembly GCF_014107495.1. Classification (GTDB taxonomy): domain Bacteria; phylum Bacillota; class Bacilli; order Paenibacillales; family Paenibacillaceae; genus Cohnella; species Cohnella cholangitidis. The sequence continues at coordinate 2,781,417 of NZ_CP041969.1, read as the reverse complement.
ATCGGGATCGTGATTACCAAATGGTTAAATTGGCATGCCATATTCATGATACTAGGTCTACTCAGCCTATTGATTACGCTTGTGGTCATGCGCCGTCTTCCGGAGATCGAGGGGGACGAACCGGTCACTTACCGACAACAGTTCAAAGTGCTTGGCAGCGCGGTTATCGTAAGCGGACTGCTGCTGACTTTCTTTAGGGAATCGGGCAACTCGGTCTTATTTACGTATTTAACCCCCTATATAACGGACATCCTGCAAATGAAAGCCTCGAACATTAGTGTCGTTATGCTGGTTTTCGGGATTTTCGGCGCGGTTGGCGCGCGATTGGGCGGTTATGGCGTCGATAGATGGGGGGCTTCCCGCTTGATCGCTTTCAGCATCATCGTCCACGCCGCAACGCTTGCCTTACTGCCCTTGTTCTCTGAATTTCTAGGGGTCGGATTAGCGTTAATCGCTCTCATGATTTTTTCTATGTTCGTGGCCGGTCCGGCTATCCAAACTTACTTTATTCAACAGGCGCCTCGATCGGCTAATCTCGTGCTCAGTATAAATACATCCATTATTCATTTGGGATTGGCGGCAGGGGCCGGAGCGGGCGGAGCGATGATCAATGCCGCTGCCACCCCACAGTACAATCCATGGTTGGCTTGCGTCGTCGTTCTGCTAGGGCTAGCATCCGCCATCGTCAGTTTTTCGTCGGGCCGCAAGGCAACCGGTTAAGCTTTTTCGGCCCGCGCAGATGGGAATTGAAGTTGCGGAAAGCGAAAGACAAGCATCGCGGTCACTAATTTTCACGTAGAAGGGCACCTGGGATCATCGGGTGCCCTTCAAGTTTGCCATGATATTCGTTGATGGAACACGTTAAGCCGCATTTTCCGCCTGTCGCCGCTTTTGTCGGCTTTTGCTTTGCGCCCTGAGCGTTTTGATAGACAGTGCGATGCCGGTCAGCGTCAGAACGATCATGCCGATAGCCGTTATATCGAGAAGTATCGTAATGTCGGTACCGCCGATTTGACCCTTGTGCAGATTTTTAATGAAGGCTATGCCGCTATTGCTCCCTTCACCGCCCTGACCCATAGGCATTCTGCCTTGAGGGTCGTTAGGTTCGCCAATGGACTCCGCGCCGGCATCGCCCGAGTTATAGGATTGCGATTGCTCCATCCGAGCGAAGCCGGGAGGCCCGCCTCCGTCGCGACCGCCGGTAAACCAACTCTCATTCAATAATAGCAATCCGGTGATGGATTGAAGCAAGATGAAGACCGAGCAGATCAATCCGATCCATAAGTGCAAAGTACGCGTTTTTTTCATAAACGACCCTCCGGGATGAGTGCAGGATAACGACAGCTTGTTGTCATCGTTGCCAGCGTTATCCCTATCATGAAGGATCAAAGTGAATAGAAGGTTAAAGCGGGCTGAGAGTTTTCTGAAAGTACGATAGAAGACTTCAGTATAAAGCAAAGGACACCCTCCTTTGAGGATGTCCTTTGCAATTAACGAATAAGGGTTGGAGCCAGCCAATCAAACATAGGCAAGTTTCTCGCAAGTCCGAATCCAACGGTGAGGACTAACATGGCCGCCATAAGAACGTTGCTTGTTCGGGGCATCCGCTTTTTCCGGGTCATGACGTACATCAGATAGATAGGAGCTAGACCAAAAACCAAAGCGTTATAGCGATAAGCTTGAGTAAAATCCAATCGTAGCAAGGAAAGGGCTGCCCTCGTGATTCCGCACCCCGGACAATAAAGGCCGGTTAGCTCATGAAACACGCAAGGAATTCCGATCCCCGTCGCAGGCAACCATACGGTTAAGTATAGCGCGCCTCCAACGCCAAGCAAGGAGCCCCATAATATTGCAGGCCGGTTCTTAAGCGTGAATGCGGACATTGCCAAGCTTGTTAATATCGGATTGTACCAAAGCGTAAGTTACGATAGACAAACCGAACAGGTTGAAAATAATATAAAGCGTAGAGTTGTCCGTGATAGTCAATCCGCGTTGTCTTTGCGCTTCCGCGATTTGCTTGCCTACTTGATAAGCCCAGACGAAACTCCAAATTCCGCATGTTACTAAGGTTAATAGGAAGTGCTTGCCTCCCGTGAACGAGGAGTCGCCGCTCAGCTTGCCAACGTCATTGGTCATCACAATGAACCAGTAAATCCCGTAAATCCCACATGTGATAATCGATAAAACGATTGCCAAGCCAACACTTCTTTGAATAATCATCGCGCACCGTCCTGAATAAATTTTTCTATTCGCCGCTTGGGGGATTATTCCCAAATGCGACAAATATATGAATATTACGACAAAGCTATCATAATAAATCGAGACTATAGTTACAAGATATATTTTTATTTGTATATCTTAGGTTATAGCACTAGCTTTTTGCGGTAGGGTTAAGAGCTATAAAGGAAGGTCGCGCTTTCGAAACAGGACTATGGCAAGGGCAAAGGAAACCAATCCGATGACGAAGAGAACGGCGAAGGTCATGCCTAGATTGACGTTCCCGTTTACGATCTCACCGGGCTTATATAAGGAGAAGAGGGATACAGCTCGCATCCAGTCGATCTTCTCGCTGAATTTACCTACAAGATCGAGGCTGAAAAATCCGAACGTAATCAAACCGGATATGCCGATCGCCTTTTTCTCGTCGTTGGACAGAGAGGACACGAGGAAGGAAATGCCGCCGACCGCAAAGAAGAGCAAGAACGCCGATGCGTTCATTAACAAGAATCTCAACGTATCGAATGCATAGTCGGATCCCAGAAACCAGGCGTCTCCGACAATCCCGGCTAAAGTCGTGACGGCTATGATCAGGAATAGACCTGTCACTAGGACCGTCGCTTGCGTGAAAGCGACTTTGCCTCTTGTTGTCGGGGTAGACAGCAAATAGGCCATAGACCCGCGATCCACAAGTTTGGCCATAAGCTGGGTCGATAACTGGACGCATACGATCGCCAGGATGAGTACCAGAATCAATCCGTAATACTCCCCGGAGATAAAGGCTTCGGCGCTATTGAAGCCATTCAGCCCGAACGCTCTTCCGACGCCTTCCGGCATGGATTGGACCAACGCGTCGATAGCTTGCGAGTTTTCCGCGATGCCGGGATATAACCAGAACATGAGCAGGATATAGAACGCGGACCCGAAAGCGTAATTCAGGAAGCCCTTCATATTCACTTTCATCATTTGCTTATATAAAGCGGGATTCATGGCGTTGACCCCTTCCGATCATAGTAATTCATGAATACGTCCTCCAGGTTCTGGGTGAAAATATCGATGTTGCGAACCTTGTGTTTGGCCGTCTCTTCCAGGAATTTCGCATAATTGCCCTGTACGGCGACTCTTACCCGATTCCCTTCGCGCGATTCGATCGGCAGCCCGGAGTTCAGGAAAGATTGGACCGCGGTTAACTCTTCGAAAGTGACTTCGAACAGTTTGCGCTGCATAGATTGCAGTTCATGAATATCCTTCACCGCTATAAGGACGCCGTCCTTGATAATGGCAGCCCGGTCGCACGTTCTCTCGATTTCCGGAAAGCTGTGCGACGACATCAGGAACGTCTTCCCCCGAGCTTTCTCTTCCAGCACGATCTCGATAAAAACCTTCTGCATAAGCGGGTCTAGGCCGGATGTCGGTTCATCGAGAATAATCACTTCGGGGTCATGCATGAACGCGGCTACGATGGCTACCTTTTGCTTCATGCCTTTGGACATTTTCCGGATGGGGGTGTTGACGTCGAATTGTAGTCGTTCGATCAAGCGGATGCGCTTGGACGGATCCGAAGCTCCTTTCATATCCGCCATGAAATCCAGGAACGTCTTACCGCTCATCCCTTCGATAAAAGAAATTTCGCCCGGCAAGTAGCCGATGCAAGCTTGCACCTTGCCTTGGTCCTTCCAACTATCCAGCCCGTTCACCTTAACGGATCCCTTGTCCGGCTTCATGAAGCCCATTATATGACGGACTGTCGTGGACTTCCCGGCTCCGTTCGGACCCAGAAAACCGAAAACCTCGCCTCTATTCACCGAGAACGATACGTCGAAAATCCCTTTCCCGTTAGTAAATGTCTTCGTTAAGTGATCAACGGTCAACATACGGTTACCTCCGATCGTAAAGAAATGAAATATATTAAGAGTTATATTTCATATATGTTATACTATGCTCGGAAGTTGCACTCGTCAACGATTCGTGAAATATATTTATCTTTTTATTTCATAAATTTCATCATAATCTATGAAGCTAGGGTGAACGTAATGAACGGGTTTGAGAAAAGAGCCAACCGAATTAAAGAAAAAATCATAAAAACGACTTTGGAAATGCTGAGAACTTCGAGCACGAGTAAAATTCGGATTGCCGACATCGCCGCTACGGCTAAAGTGTCGCAGGTGACGATATACAATTATTTCGGAAGCAAAGAGGTTCTGCTTCGCGAAGCCTTTATAAGCTACTCCGACAAGGCCATTAACGATTTCGAGGAGTATATGAACGCGGGCCATTCGCTAAAGGAGAAAATCGAGTATATTCTTTTTCGGGAGAAAGAAGCTTATCAAGAGCTTCCGCCGACAATAATTAAGGAACTGCTGGCCGATGACGACGAGCTGACCCGTTATATCGAAGGGCAGTACAAGGAGAAGGCGATTCCCCTGACCGTTCGAATAATCGAGGAAGGGAAAGCGAGCGGGGAGATATCGGAGGATGTCACGATCGAGAGCGTCATGGCGTTTATGCAAATCTACATGAACCAATACGAAACGATACTGGAGATGGCGCAAAATAGCGGCGACGAAGCCAAGTTCCTGGACGGCATAATTAACATGTTCTTCTACGGAGTATGCGGGAAGAGATAATTCGAAGTAAGGAAGGGCAGCTATGAAAAAACGCATAATAGATATTCTAATCATCCTAGCAGGGGCGCTATTATTCGCTCTGGCCGTCAACTTGTACGCCATTCCGAACGAATTCGGAGAAGGGGGAGTAACGGGAATAACGATCATTCTATATTACTTGTACGAATGGTCTCCCGGACTCGTAAGCCTGATTCTCAACTCCATATTGCTGGTCGTAGGTTATCGATTTCTGGACAAGACCACGACGGCGTATACGATCATAGCCGTGCTGTTTAACTCCCTGTTCCTGCATCTTACCGAGAGCTGGCACATCCAATCCGACGAGGTGGTCATTAATGCGATATTCGGCGGCGTGTTCGCCGGAGTCGGCATCGGAATGATCATCCGGGTCGGCGGAACGACCGCGGGTTCGACCATTCTGGCTAGAATCATGAATAAATACTTGGACTGGAACGTTAGCTACGCCCTTTTGTTTTTCGATTTGATCGTCGTATTCGCTTCGTATTTCATTATCGGAGCGCAGAGCGTCATGCTCACGATCGTGATGCTGTATATCGCAACGAAGGTGATGGACTTCATTATCGAAGGCGTCAACCCGAAGAAGGCGGTTACGATCGTGTCCAAGGAGCAGAACCGAATCGCCGAACAAGTGACGATGATCATGGAGAGGGGCGTTACCGTCATCTATGGACGGGGTTATTATACGAACGAACCCAAAGAGCTGCTCTACATCGTCATTAGCAAACAGGAAGTAAGCATGCTCAAGAAAATCGTAAGAGCGATCGACAAGGACGCGTTCATTACGATTCACGACGTTAGGGACGTGTTCGGGGAAGGCTTCGTGGATATTTCGAAATGATTAGAGTAATGTGGTAGCATACGCATATACACGTATTAACGTTTACACGAAGAGGAAGTGAGTAGTCATGATCAATATCACGATCCCCGCGCCGGACGTGAGCATTACTAAGAAAATCGACCCTAAGGAAAGCAATATTTACGGGTTTACGGAGTTTCACCTGATAACCAGGGAACTAGGCGGCATCTTCATGTTCTACAACGTCAAGGACGAGCTGTTGTTCGTAGGCAAAGCAAGAAAGTTGAGACCTAGGATCAAGAAGCATTTCGAGGATTCGGTATCCCCGATCAAAGCGCACCGGGACGAAGTCGCGAAAATCGAGGTGTGCGTTGTCGAGGATCCCGTGCATAGAGAGATCTATGAGACCTACATCATTAACGAATTCAAGGCTAAGTATAACGTAGATAAAGTATTGTTCCGGTAAATACGAATACAAAGAGCGGACGCTAAGCCGATTAACCAAGCGTCTGCTCTTTGCGATATTCGCCGGGATTGATCCCTTCCAGCTTCTTGAACACACGGCTGAAATATTTCTCGTCCTGGTATCCGACCATCTCCGATACTTGCGCAATCCGCAGATGGGGATTATGGAGCAACAGCTTGGCTTTGTCGATCCGTATGCGGCTTAAATAGTCGAGCAAGGTGACGCCGTACTCCTGCTTGAACTTGCGCGCGATGTATTCCCGGCTTAGGAAGAAGCGGGCCGCGATATCTTGCAGCGATATCTCGTCTTGATAATGAGCCTCTATGTACTTGGCGATGTCATGAATGAAGAAATGATCTTTGGAATGCTGCTGGATCAGAACTTTGGAGACGGCTTCCAACCGTTGCACCATCTCCGTCCCAAGCTCTTCCCAAGCCAGCAGCCCCTCCTCGTTCAATGGCATGCGCATGGGCATCTCCATATAGGATTGTTCTTTCTCTTCGGCAGTTCCCCCCGAATCCGCATCGCCTTCGATCCATCGCGTTTGCATCCAATCCCACTCTTTATCCCATTGAACGAGCTGTTCCGGGGTTACCGATCCCGACCGTCTGACGTCTTCGAGCCACTGCTTGGCGATAGACTCGATCTGCTCGCGCTTGCCGCTGAGGGCGGTAAGGCGAAGCCGTTCTTCTATGGCGGCAAGACGAAGCTGGCGAGTCGATGGGTTTCCCTCTTCAAGATAAGGATGCAATCGCCGGGAGTCGAGCAAATTCCGTTTCCACAGCGCCTTAGACGCCTCGAGATAGGCGCGCGGCATGTCAATCGGAAAATCCCGGTTGGCGGCTAGGCCAAAATGAACATGACGATGAAGCGTCATGTAAATTCCCTTATTGATTTCCTCTAGCAGGGCAGCGAACGGACTGCGCTCGTCCCAGCAGAGGATGACGATTTCCCCGGCGCTGTTCAGGTGTCGGAAAGAGATTCCCTTCGAGTTAAGCACTTCGTTGCAAATATTGCACAGCGAGAAGAAGACCAGCTGAAGCTGATTGTTGAATTTGGCTAGCAGTTGGCGGTCCAGATGCGATACCGAGAGTACGGCTATCGAGCAGGAAGAGAGGGATAACGGAAAATGAAACTCTTCGCGCAGTTGATGGAGAAGCTCGCTTCGGCCTTGTCCCGAAATAAACTCGGTCAGCAGCTTGTCCGCATAGTGCGGCTTCATTTCGTTCACTTCGATGCTCTTCCGCGTGAATTTCCGCCGGCTTTCTTCCTCCCTGCGCCAGTATTCCGCTGCTTTGCCCAACGCTTCGTTTAAGGCATCGGCCTTGACCGGCTTCAGAATATAGTCCATTCCGCCGTGACGGACCGCATGCCGGACCAATTCAAAGTCGTCGTACCCGCTGATTACGATCACTTTAATGTGCGGAGCATGGGTATGCAGCCAAGATAACAGCTCGGCTCCGTCTTTGCGGGGCATCCGCATATCGGTAAGGACGATCTGAGGCGCCTGTTCCCGAACGAGGGCGACCGCGTCTTCCCCGTCCGCCGCCTGCAAAATTTCGGTGATGCCATGCCGATCCCAATCCGCAAGCATATGAATGGCGTTCCGTACGTGCTTCTCATCGTCCACGATTAAGACCTTCATGTTGGATCGCTCCATTCCCATGCGTATTCTAAGGTGATTCTCACGCCGTGCGGTTCTACGTTCTCAATGAAGAGACGGGCCGTGTCCGCGGAGTATAGCTGTAGTCTCATAAGCACGTTGTACAAGCCGATCGAAGAGTGCTCCCGGATGCCGTTTTCCTCGAGCTCGTCTTTCAACGTCGATAACTCCTCTTGCAATTGCCGAAGCTCCGTTTCCGGAATAGATGTCCCGTTGTTTTCAACCTCGATGACGAGACGATTGAAAGGAAGGACCCGGCTGCGAACGGACAGTTGCCCCTTGCCGAGCTTAGGTTCCAGTCCATGTTTGAAATAGTTCTCGATAAGGGGCTGAAGCGTCATCTTGGGAATCGCCGCGGACAAACTGTTCGGATCCAGGTCCAATGCGAAATCGAACTGCTCGTCGAACCGTTCTTTCTGTAAATCCAGGTAGAGCTTAAGATGGTCTATTTCCTCCTGCAGGGTTACCATCGCTTCGCCGCTGCGCATTTTGTAACGCATCATATCGGACAGCGAAGCGAGAAGATTATAGACTCGACGCCCGTCATTCTGCAGAGCTACCGTACCTATCGATTGAAGAGCGTTATATAGAAAATGGGGGTCGATTTGCGCTTGCAAGGCCCGAAGCTGATTGTTCTTATTCGCTAATTCAAGCCGGTACTTGCGTAGGATCAGATTGTTGATCGTATCCATCATTTGCCGGAATCTTCGCGACAGCGTACCGATCTCGTCTTGACTGTCCACCTCGATATCGACATTCAAGCGTCCGGTCTGAATTTGGTTCATGTAAGCGGCGAGCTGCTTGATCGGTTTCGTGATTCGGAAGGAAATAAAGAGCGTGCCTAAGATAACCGCAAGAAGCGCAAGCGCGGCGATGATGGCGTTAATCGTGATCAGTTCGGTCGACGCGCGGTAGAGGACGCTATGGGGAATCCGTTTGACCAAGGTCCATTCCGCGAAAGGAACTTCAAGCTGCTCGTAGACTTGGATGGCGTTCTTGCCGTCAATATAACCCGACTGGTTATTCGTTGCGCTAGCTGCGATATCCCCGCTGGCAAGCGGTCGGCCGATCTCTTCGGGGTTCCCGCTGTAGATGACCGTGCCATTCTTGTCCACCAGGTACAACTGTTCGTCGTCAGCCTCGTAGAGCTGGTTACAGATCGCCGCAATGCCGTCCAGATTCACGTCGATGGCCATAATCGCAAGCTGAGCCGTGGACGGAATGCGGACGATCGGACGGTAGAACGTGAACACCTGCCTGTCCTTATAATCGTTCGGAGAGGGCGGGAATCCATAGCTGTGAACCGGATGCGGCGGTTCGATGCTTGCCGTCGCGGTGTCGTATCGGAGCGTGCTGGCATAAGGCGCGTCGCGATATCCACGTCTTGGAATGCTGTTCGTTATCAACGTGGATTGGTTTGTCTGACGGGAATGCAAATACACCTGCTGGATATCCGGCAGCGAACCTTGAAGATTCTGCAACGTCGTATAGATTTCGGCGACGGCTTGGTAATCGTCCAAGCTTTTGGACAAATTATTTAGGAAATGCGGATCGGAGTAAACAACGATTGACGCGCGGTTAATGTTGCCCAAATAGTTGACGAGATTCGTTTTCCCTTGAAAGATAAGGCGGGCATTCTCGTTTACGGATTGCTCTTTGACGGATTCACGGGTATGGATCAGCGTGATGACCAAGGAGAGCACTAACGGGACCACCGTAATAATAAGCATGAATTTGATCAGTCTTTGACGTATGCTATGGGATTTCATCGGTTATCAACTCGTATCTCGCTCGTGATAGATCAATATCGTACTCCTATTGGTTCACGATCGTCCGTTTTTTGGGGTAATCCTTTCAAGCATACTTATTATAAGCAAAAAACGAAATGAGCAAAGGGGAAAAACGGGATGAATCGCAAAAAAACTTCGCGTCTGACGCAGCAGATCGTGTTCGTGGGTCCGGCTATCCTATTCTTCATCCTGATCATCGCCATTCCGTTCGTATTGGGATTGTATTATTCCTTCACGGATTGGGACGGAATATCGGGCAAGGCATCCGGAGTCGGATTCGATAACTATAAACAAATTTTCATGCATGACAGCGCGTTCCGCGACTCGTTCTGGTTTACGGCCAAGTTTACGATCCTCGGCGTCGTGATTACGAACGTAGCGGGCTTCTTCTTGGCGTATTTTCTAACGAAACCGCTCAAGACCCGGAATTTCCTGCGGACGGTTTTCTTCATGCCGAACGTAATCGGGGGGTTATTGCTCGGTTTTATCTGGCAGTTTATTTTCGTTAAAGGTTTCTCCGCCATCGGGAGCGCGACGGGAATTTCTTTTTTTAATCTCCCTTGGCTCGGAACGGAGAACACGGCTTTCTGGGCGCTTGTCATCGTCTTCGTCTGGCAGACGGCCGGTTATCTGATGGTCATCTATATTTCGTCGCTTAACAATGTGCCCCAAGACGTACTGGAAGCGGCCGAGATCGACGGCGCCAGCCGGTTGCAGGTATTGCGTTCGATCATTGTTCCTCTCATCATGCCGGCTGCCACGGTCTGCTTGTTCCTGGCGATCTCTTGGTCGTTCAAGATGTTCGATCTGAACTTGTCCTTAACCAAAGGCGGACCTTTCGGTTCCACCGAATCGGTGGCGATGAACATCTACAATGAAGCTTTCTCGAGAAACAGATACGGTCTGGGAACGGCGAAAGCGATTATTTTCTTCGTCATCGTCGCCGTTATTACGAGCCTTCAAGTGAAGTTTACGAAAAGCAAGGAGGTTGAAGCTTAATGGACATCACGAAACGCTATCGCGGGGGAACGATCGTGACGGAAATCATCATGGTCGTGCTGGGAATCCTCTTCTTGGTTCCGTTTTACTTTCTGTTCGTGAACTCGGTGAAGTCGTTCGGGGAATTGCTCACCAGCGCGGCCGCCTTGCCGAAATCCTTGGAATGGGGCAACTATTCCCGCGCTTTCGATATTACGAATTTTCCGACCGCGCTATGGAATTCCGTTCTGATTACGGTGGTCAGCAACGTCTTGTTAGTCGTCATTTGCGCGATGGCCGCGTATTACATGGTGCGGAATAACAGCCGATTCAATCGATTTCTGTTCGTCGTATTCGTAGCCGCGATGGTCGTTCCTTTCCAATCGATCATGATTCCGCTGGTTAAGGTTACTAGCACTCTTGGGCTCATGGACAGCATCCCCGGGTTGATCGTCTGTTATCTGGGATTCGGCGTGCCGATGTCCGTCTTCCTGTTCCACGGATTCGTCAAATCGATTCCGCTCGAGATCGAGGAAGCGGCGACGGTAGATGGCTCGAATGCCTACGGCGTCTTCTACCGGGTCGTGTTCCCGCTCATGAAGCCGATGCTCGTTACGGTGTTCATTCTGAACACGCTATGGATCTGGAACGATTATTTGTTGCCGTCGCTTATTCTGCAATCCGGAGAGCTACGCACGATTCCGATCGCTACTTTCGCTTTCTTCGGACAATATACGAAGCAATGGGATCTGGCTCTGCCGGCGCTCGTCATGGGGATTCTGCCGATCATCGTCTTCTTCTTGTTCATGCAAAGATATATCATCGAAGGCATTACGGCTGGCGCGGTGAAGGGTTAAGAGGAGGTCACTTCCGTCTACCTGTTTGATCAATATCCTGCCTACAATTGCGGATTGAGACTCTCTACAATGAAGAAGTAAACGATTTCAGAAAAGCAAATATACAGATGAATAGGGAGGCTCCACCATGAAAAGATACACCAAGCTTACACTAGTGATGATGCTCGCGTTCTCGATGATTTTATCCGCTTGCGGATCGAAGGAAGCCGACAACAACAAAGGCAATAATGCCGAATCCGGCGGCGCGGCGGCAACGAAAACGATCAAGATTTTCCAATTCAAAGTCGAGATCGCCGAAGCGCTTAACAGGCTTAAAGCAGAGTATGAAAGCACTCACCCGGGCATCAAGCTCGATATTCAAACGGTCGGAGGCGGCGCGGACTACGGCGCGGCGTTGAAAGCGAAATTCGCTTCCGGCGAAGAACCGGATATTTTCAACAACGGCGGTTACAGAGACCTCGGAACCTGGTTCGACAAGCTCGAGGATCTGTCCGATCAGCCTTGGGTAGCGGATACGGTCGACGTTGCGAAAGAGCCGATGACGAAGGACGGTAAAATTTACGGCCAACCGATGAACCTCGAAGGGTACGGTTTCGTCTATAACAAAGATCTGTTCGCCAAAGCCGGCATTACGGAAACTCCGAAGACGCTGGCTCAGCTTGAAGAAGCGGCTAAGAAATTGCAGGCCATCGGCGTTACGCCGTTCGCGAACGGATACCAAGAGCTGTGGGTTCTGGGGAACCACACGCTGAACGTGGCTTTCGCTCATCAGAAGGACCCCGATGCTTTCGTTAAAGGATTGAACGAGGGCACCGAGAAAATCCCGGGCAACGCTGTTTTCGAAGAATGGACTAAGCTCGTTGACCTGACGCTGAAATACGGCAACAAAAATCCTTTGACGACGGACTACAATACCGAAATGACGTTGTTCGCCAACGGCGAAGCGGCCATGACGCAACAAGGCAACTGGACGCAAGTTCAAATCGACGGCATTAACCCGAACCTGAATATTGGAATCTTGCCAATGCCGATCAACGACAATGCGGAAGAGAACGATAAACTGTACGTCGGCGTACCGAACAACTGGGTCGTGAACAAGAACTCCAAGGTGAAGCCCGAAGCGAAGGAATTTTTGAACTGGCTCGTGACTTCCGATATCGGCAAAAAATATATCGCGAAGGAATTCAAATTCATCCCGGCGTTCAAGAGCATCGAAGCGACTAGCGAGGATCTGGGAGATCTGGGCGCCGAGGTCGTGAAATACAGCCAAGAGGGCAAAGCGCTCAGCTGGAACTTCAATAAATTCCCGGATGGCGGAATGAACGAGTTCGGGAATCAAATTCAAGCCTATATTGCGGGAAAATCCGATAAAACGGCACTGTTCGACGGATTGCAAAAAGCTTGGGATAGCCTAAAAACAAAATAAAGAAGTATAATCAAATATAGCAAACTATGGAAAGGGGCGCGCGCCGGGTTATCGGTAGACGCCTCTTTCCATGAAATGATGGAGGGAAAGAGTATGGAGGGAAGCGCGGCGATTCGTCCCGAGCAATACGGGATCGAAGGCGAGCAAGCGTTACGCAAAAGCATTGGGTTCTTCAAGTCGCTCGAGAAGGAAGGCGACGCGTATATTTGCCGAGGCAACAAAGGCAACGCGGCCATCGTGTTCCTGACGGACGATGTGTTTCGGATTAAAATTTTTCAAGGTACGCATGCGGATCTCTCCACGACGCCAGGGGTATTGCCGCAAGTAAGCGAAGCGGAAGTTAAAACGCAAGAGAACGACGCGCAATTCATCTTCGTTACGTCCACGATTCGCTTGATCATAGACAAGAGCAATTGCGGCTTCTTGATCGAAGATCTCAAAGCGCAAACGATTGCGCAGCAAAATCCGGTTAGTTGGGATGCGCGCGGACAATTAAGCGCCACGTACGAGATGCCTAAGGAATCCCATTTCTACGGCTTGGGCGAGAAGACCGGGTTCTTGGACAAGCGCGGCGAGCGGTACACGAACTGGAATACAGACGTATACGCGCCTCACGTGCCGGAGATCGAAGCTCTCTATCAATCGATCCCTCTATTGATTCATATGCACGGGGAGCACAGCTACGGGTTGTTCTTGGATAACCCGGGACGCTCCGATTTCGATATGAGGTCGTCGGAAACGACTTTCTCGATTTCTTGCGCAACGGGAGCCTACGACATCTACTTTATTAACGGTCCTCGATTAAAGGACGTCGTTTCCCGGTATACGGTACTGACCGGACGGATCGATCTTCCTCCGAAATGGGCTATCGGGTACCATCAGTCCCGTTACAGCTATATGAATCAGCAAGAGGTTCTTGAATTGGCTCGGTCATTCCGCGCGAAAAAAATCCCTTGCGACGTCATCTACTTGGACATTCATTATATGGACGAATACCGCGTGTTTACTTTCGATCCGGTGCGTTTCCCCGATCCCGAGGGAATGATGGCGGAGCTGAAGTCGCTCGGCATGCGAATTATCCCTATCGTCGATCCGGGCGTGAAGAAGGATCCGAAATATAAAGCGTATCAAGAGGGCGTTCGGGACAACCACTTCGTTAAGAAGCTGGAAGGCGATATCGTCTTGGGCGAAGTATGGCCGGGCATAAGCGCGTTCCCGGATTTCACGGAAGACCGGACTTCGGAATGGTGGGGAGATTTACATCGTTACTACACGGAACTCGGTATTCAAGGCATCTGGAACGATATGAACGAGCCGGCTCTGTTCAACGAGAGCAAGACGATGGATCTCGACGCGATGCATGGGAACAACGGCAAGCCGAGAACCCACGAAGAATTGCATAATCTTTACGGGATGCTAATGTCCAAGGCTACCTATGAGGGTCTTAGCCGTCATTTGGACGGACAGCGTCCGTTCGTGCTTACGCGTGCCGGCTATTCCGGAATTCAACGTTATGCCGCGGTGTGGACGGGCGATAACCGCAGCTTCTGGGAGCATATGGCGATGGCCATGCCGATGGTGCTGAACATGGGCTTGTCCGGCATACCGTTCGCCGGGCCGGATATCGGCGGATTCGCGCATCACGCTTCCGGTGAATTGCTTGTGCGTTGGACGCAGATGGGCGCGTTCTTCCCGTATTGCCGCAACCACTCCGCGATCGGAACCGTTCGCCAGGAGCCGTGGTCGTTCGGCGACAAGGCGGAGGAAATCGTGCGCGACTACATCGGATTGCGCTATCGCTTTATGCCTTATCTCTATAATTTGTTCCGGGAAGCCGCAACGACCGGCCTGCCGATCATGCGTCCGCTGCTGCTCGAGTATCCGTCCGACCCGAAAGTCACGAACCTATGCGATCAGTTCCTGCTGGGGAAAGATCTCTTGATCGCTCCCGTGTACCGCCCGGATACCGATCACCGCTCCGTCTATTTGCCTGCGGGAACATGGATCGATTATTGGACGGGGGAAGTTCGCGAGGGAGGCCGCACGATTCTTGCGCATGCGCCTTTGGAAATTATGCCGATGTACGTTCGGGCAGGGGCGATTCTCGCCGAAGGTCCGCTTGCGCAAAGCGCGGACGACGTATCCGAGGAGCCGGTAACGTTCCACGTATACGGAGCCGCGGCGTCGACCGGTTTCGAGTCCGCTTATACGTTATATGAAGATGACGGCGTCAGCTTCGACTATCGCCAGGGTTCGTATTCCGAATTATCCCTGAATGTGGTTGGAGGCCTGAAAACCGTCGAGTTGAATTGGAGTTATGATGCGGCGAACGGGTTTAAGCAGGCGCGCAAGCAGCTTCGGTTCTCGTTCCGTCGCGCCAGCTTCGCGGCGAGCCAAGTTGAGGGCTTGCAACGCCTTACGGCTGAAGAGTTAGCCGCCGGTGCGGAAGGCTGGTTGCATAATCCGTCTACGGACGAGCTTCTGATTCAAGTCGCCGATCGGGCCGAAGGCGGCAAGCTCGTGATTACGATATAATCCTTGCAAGGCGAACCACACTCTTACCGGAGTGTGGTTTTTTTCTCCGTTCATAGGCGATTGCGCAAGAAACGGCGATAATTGATCATTTAGGAATCCGCCAGCTAACCGGACGAGAAACCGGATGGATATCTACCAGGACGAAAAAGGAAGATAAAGGATTCCCGCTTTTTTTGTCGAATTTATAGCTCATTATGCAGAAAAGAAAAATCGCCGCGATTATCATTTTGTTCATGCTGGTTCTGACAGGAATTCGGCTAGTATGGATTCAAAATCAAAACTCTCCGAGTGACGTCAAAGCCGACAATGGCCAACTGGATTTGCGAAGTTGGGATTCATCCTCCGATTCCGTTCTCTCACTCAATGGCGAGTGGGAGTTTTTCCCGTACAAGCTGATCATGCAAAGCCCGAAAAACGGGGACGCGTGGGACGGCGACGCCAAGATCGTGTCGCTCCCGAGCGACTGGAAACGGGATTTGTCCTCGGAACGGGATTCGACCTTCGGCTATGGCTCCTATCGTTTGCGGATCTTAATCGAACCTAATAGCACGCAATCTTATAGCATTCGCATACCGGGTATCTCGTCTTCCTCCGCGGTATTCGTGAATGGGCAACTGCTTGCCCAATCGGGTCAACCGGCCGAGAACGCGGAGGAGTATACGGCTTCGAACGTACCGTATTCCGCTTCGTTCACGACCGACCGGAGCGTCATCGACATTGTCGTTCACGTCGCGAATTACGATGATCGGGTGATGGGCGGAATGATGCAGCCGATCAAATTCGGTACGGAGGCTGCCGTTACGCGTGCGACTTGGTTCTCGATAGGTAACCAGCTGGGAGTTTGTCTCCTCTTGCTGATGCATGCCGTTTACACGATTATTCTGTATGTTATCGGAGCCCGCCATAAGTCGCTTCTTTACTTCTCGCTCATGTTCGTCTGCGGGACGGTCACGATTATTATCGATGACGACCGTATTTTGCCGGCATGGTTTCCGGTTAACTACGAATGGACCTATAAACTGTATTATCTTTCTTTTTTGGGTATCGCGGCATTTAACTTGCAATATTTTAAGGGCCTGCTTCCTCCGTTCTCCATCTTGCGTAAATCTCGTTGGTACTTGGCCGTATGCGGTCTCTACGCCCTATTCGTCTTGATCTTGCCGATTAAAATATTGAGTTATTCCGACCTCTTTCATACGCTTTTGACGGTAATTCCGTTTGTAATCGTTCCCGTGCTGTCCGTTCTGGCTGTCCGAAGAGGAAGCCATGACGTCATTTATTTACTGCTCGGGACGACAGCCATTATCATGAACGTAATCTGGGGGATCATCAAGAACTCGGGTACGATCACGGGCGGTTATTACCCCTTTGATATGCTCGCGGCTTTCATTGCATTTGCCTTGTATTGGTTTAAACGTTACTTCCGGGCCTCTGCCGAATCGGCTAGGCTCGCGGAGAAATTGCAAGCGGCGGACAAGCTTAAAGACGAGTTCTTGGTGAATACGTCCCATGAATTGAGAAATCCGCTGCACGGCATTCTGAATATCGCGCAAACCGTAATAGACAGCGATGGCCCGTATGACCAAGACCGAAACGAAACCCGCATGAAGCTGCTCGTATCCGTCGGCAAGAGAATGTCGCATTTACTGGACGACCTGCTGGATCTCGCCCGGTTTAAGGATAATCGCATAAGATTGCACCCGGTGAACCTCCGCATCCAGACGGTGGTATCCGGAGTGTTGGATATGATCCGGTTCATGACGGAAGGGAAGCCGATCCGGCTTATCGTGAATATCCCCAGTTCGTTTCCACCGATCCGAGCGGACGAGAATCGGCTTATTCAAATCCTATTCAATCTTCTTCATAACGCGGCGAAATTCACGGATGAAGGTCAGATCAAGATCGATGCGTACGTCAAGGACGGCAAAGCCATTATTCAAATCTCGGATACGGGAATCGGAATGGACGAAGAAACGCAGAGCCGAATATTCGAGCCCTACGAACAAGGCGACGTTTATTCGTCCGCTTCGGGCCTCGGGCTCGGATTAACCATTACCAAACGTCTGGTGGAGCTCCATGACGGCACGCTTACGGTTCGCTCCATCCCAGACCAAGGATCCGTGTTCGCCTTTTCCATGCCGATATCCGCTTTGGGCGAATCGCTCGCGGACGGAGCTGCGGCAGAGCCGGTCGTTCCCCTCTTCCTTCCAGAGACGACCGCCGCCGACGAAGCGGCTGCAGCGACGATCGCGATTGCCGATCATGTTACCGTAGATAGGCCAAGCATTCTGGCCATTGATGACGATCCGGTAAATCTGAGCGTATTGGCAAGCGTGCTCTCTCCGAACAACTATGATATCGTGACGGCCACGAGCGGGGCGGAAGCCTTATCCTTGTTAGACTCCAGAATGTGGGATTTACTCATCGTCGACGTCATGATGCCCCGCATGTCCGGTTATGAAGTCGCCCAAGCCGTGAGGGCCCGATTCTCTCATTCGGAACTGCCTATTCTGCTCCTTACGGCACGCAGCCGCGCGGAAGATATCGAAGCCGGATTTAAGTCCGGGGCTAACGATTATGTGACCAAACCGGTAGATGCGTTAGAACTAAGGTCGCGCGTAGGGGCATTAACGCAAGTGACCCGTGCCGTTCGCGAGCAGACGAGAATGGAATCCGCATGGCTTCAGGCGCAGATCCAGCCGCATTTTCTATTTAACACGCTGAATTCCTTGGCCGCGCTCAGTGAAATCGATATCGTAAGAATGAGAAATTTGCTGCGGGTATTCGGAGATTATTTAAGAGCGAGCTTCGATTTCGACAATTCGGATCGGATTGTTCCGTTGCATAGAGAGCTGGAGCTCGTTCGCGCTTATCTCTTCATCGAACAGGAACGTTTCGAAGATCGGATTCAAGTCGTTTGGGACATAGAGGAAGGCCTGCAGTTGAATATCCCTCCGCTATCTATTCAGCCGCTTGTGGAGAATGCCGTTAGACACGGCTTGTTAAAGCGCGCACGCGGGGGTAAAATTCAAATACGAGTTGGCGAATTCGATGAGTATGCGGAGATTTCCGTTCAAGATGACGGCGTAGGCATGGACGGAGATACGTTGAATCAAGTGCTCCGGAAACAACCGGAGGCCGGACGCGGATCGGGAATCGGCCTCGCTAACACGGATCGCCGCTTAAGACAGTTATACGGTCAAGGACTTCGGGTGGTCAGCTCTCCCGGCCAAGGAACTCTCGTTTCCTTTGTCGTGAGAAGATAGCTTTGCGCTCGATGAACGACTTAATCACGAAGGAGAGAAGCAGGAGATGTACGATACTTACATATTCGATTTATACGGAACATTGATCGATATCCATACGGATGAGGATTCGCCAGAGCTCTGGAATCGGCTTAGCTTGCATTTCCGATATAGCGGAATGCCGGCCGAGCCCGAGGAGCTGGCGAAAGATTTCGGGGAGGAGATTAAGCGTCAGATGGCTGCTCCTCGAATCGAATGCGAGCATCCCGACTTCGACATGCACGAGACCTTCGCGGAGATGGCACGCAGAAGAGGGATTAAGGCAACGCCAGCCTGGGCGGAAGAAACGGTAAAGTGGTTCCGGTTATTATCTATCAGAAGATTGGCATTGTATGACGGCGTAGAAGATTTGCTGAAGAGGTTGAAAGCTAACCGCAAAAAAGTGTATTTGCTCTCCAACGGACAGAAAACCTTCATAGAAGGGGAGCTTCGGTTATTAGGCATATACGATTATTTCGATGGGATCGCGATTTCCTCGGAAGCGGGCATCTGCAAGCCGGACAAGTTGTTTTACGAGTACCTCGCCCAGGAGTATGGGGCTGATCTTTCCTCGGCCATCATGATCGGCAACGATTCGACCACCGATATCGAGGGCGCACGCCGTGCCGGGATCGACGGTTGTTATATCCACTCCAATAGCTCGCCCGAAGCGGATAAGGTCGATTGCAAATATCAAATTTGGGACGGACGATTCCGCCGGGTGGCGGAACTGCTTAACGTTACGTAAAGGGTGAAGGTTTTGAAAATCGGATTGGTTAGACACTTTAAGGTGAAGAAGGAGTATCCCAAGGGAAGTCGCTACAGCGCGGCAGAGGTAGCTCAATGGTTTCGGGAATACGATCTCGCCGATATCGAACCGGGAACGACCGAACTAGGGGACACGGAGTGGAATCGTTGCCTTGCCAGCGATATGGCCAGAGCGAGACGAACCGCCGAGCTGATCTACGAAGGAACCGTTCACGCCAAATCGGAGTTAAGGGAAATTCCGGCCCCTACGTTCACTACCGGCCTTAAGCTCCCGTTCCTAGCGTGGGCTATTCTGATTCGCACCTCATGGCTATTCAACCGACAAGCCCGACAAGATATTGCCGAAGCGAAGGAACGAATTAAGAAAGTGCTGGATGATGCCCAATCTTCGGATGGGGACAACGTACTGATCGTCAGCCATGCGGCAATGATGATCTATATGCGCAAAGAACTGGTGCGAAGGGGATTTCGAGGCCCCAAGTTCAAAATTCCGAAAAACGGCGTTCTGCATATTTACGAGAACGAAGTCAACCCCGCTAATCGCTAGCGGGGTTGTTTGTTGTTCCGAACGGATCAAGCAGCGGCTTCGTTGAGCGGAAACAGCGGCACATGAAGAATGAAGGCCAAAAAAGTGCCCTGTTTCCCGGTACAATAGGAAATCTAAGCGAAACCTGAACAACAATATTTAACACCAAACAGGTTAATGATTTAGGTGTTCGGTTGCCGCCCCCGCTTGATAAAATAGGTGGCAAAAAATAGAAGAGCAGGAAAGGATCGCTCGAACCTATTCAATGGGGGAATGGAATTGCCGCAATCGAAGAAGAAAAGCTGGGCGTTGTACGGAATAACTTTAGTCATTGTCGCCTTAATCATACTGGGTGGGAACGCGCTTCTCAGCAAGGACTCTGCCGAGGATACCGAAGCCGCCGCCCCCTCCTCGACGGCTCGGCAAACTTCCGAGGCGGCGGCTAAGCGAGTATCCGATGGGGAGCCGTTCGTCGTCGTAAAATCCGAAGGGGATCATCTGGAGCTGAAGTCGGGTACGACGGCCATTATACTCGACGTTATTCAATCGGATGCGATTAGAGTACGAGTGAACCCGAACGGAGCGGCAGAGCCGGATACGGAGGTTATTGCGTTCACGGAGTTCGATCCGGCGGGAGCGACAATCGATGCGACGGGAAACCTTGTTCGAATCACTACGGACCGGATGGAAGCGGCGATTGATCTAAACAAGCGCAGCCTCACGGTCTATGATGCAAAGAAGAAGCTTTTGCTGGAACAGCCTGATCTGCTCAATACGTTACAAGACGAGATTGAATTTAAACATGACGAGGATGATCGGTTCTACGGCATCGGAGGGTACGAGGCGTCGGAAAATTCGGCGGATGGCATTCTCTTGGGCACGGCGGAATTCGTTCAGGGCGGGAAGCAAGGCCATCCGGGAGCGCCGTTAGCATGGAGCAGCACGGGATACGGCTTGTTGGTGGATACGATTAACGCAAGGTTCTACAATAGCAAAGGAATCGTTTCCTTTACGAATACATCGAAGAAGAGTCCCCAGTATTTTATCTTGGTCGGCAGTCCGGCGGACATGATGGCAACCGTGGCCGATATAAGCGGCAAACCGCCTCTGTTTCCCAAATGGTCGATGGGCTTCATGAACAGCGAGTGGGGAATCGACGAGAAGGAACTGCTGCAGCATGTCAGCACCTACCGGGAGAAACAAATTCCGATCGACGCTTCACGCTCGATTTCGATTGGAAGGCGTGGAGCCAAGACAACTACGGCGAGTTCCGGTGGAATGAGGAGAAGTTCCCGAGCGGAGCTTCCGGACAGTTGAAACGAAAGATGGATCAGGCGGGGATCAAGTTAACGGGCATTTTTAAGCCGCGCCTCCATGTCGATACGGAGCAAGGGCGCTATGCGACGGAGCACGGTTTCTGGTGGCCGGGTAAAAAGGTTTATTTGGATTATTTTTCGGGACTTCCCGTTAACGATCTCGACTTCGGCAGCGAGGAAGTTCGCAAATGGTACTATGAACATACGAAGCAAGCCTTCGACACGGGAATCGTCGGGTATTGGAATGATGAAGCGGATGAAGGTTATACGACCATGCAGTTCATTAACATGCAGAAGGGACTCTATGAGGGTCAGCGCAGCAACACCGAGCAGAGAGTCTGGTCGATTAACCGGAATTATTATCTTGGCGCGCAGAAATACGCTTACGGATTATGGTCGGGGGATATCAACTCCGGATTCGATACGATGGCAAGCCAGCGGGAACGCATGCTGTCCTCGATTAACGTAGGGCAGTTCAAGTGGGGGATGGATACGGGCGGTTTCCACGGCAACCCGGAGCCCGACAACTACGCGCGGTGGATGCAATTCAGCGCTTTTACTCCGATCTTCCGGGTACACGCCAAAATGGATGAACAGCGCCAGCCATGGGTATTCGGAGACAAAGCCGAGGCTGCGGCGAAAGCGGCGATCGAACTGCGCTATCGGCTTCTTCCGTACATTTACTCTTATGAAAGGAATGCGTACGAGACGGGAATCGGACTTGTCCGGCCGCTGGTGTTCGATTATCCGCAAGATCCGCAAGTCGAGAACAACGTCGACTCCTGGATGTTCGGGGATTGGCTGCTCGTATCTCCGGTGGTGAACGGGGAGGAAGCGACCAAGTCGATTTATTTGCCGCAAGGCACATGGATAGATTACGCGGACGGCAGCGTGCATGAGGGCGGGCAATCCGTACCCCATAAGGTCGATTTGGACAATTGGTCCGATATTCCCTTGTTTATCAAGAAGGGAGCGATCATTCCCACGCAGCCGGTTATGAACTATGTCGGGGAGAAGAAGGTCGAGCTCGTAACCCTCGACGTCTTCCCGGATGTTACGGAGACATCGTTTAATTATTATGATGACGATGGGTCATCTTACGGCTACGAGAACGGGCAATATTTCAAGCAACGCTTATCCTTGCAAGATAAGGACGGGGAATCCGTGTTCGCGGCTTCTTCCGTCGAGGGAAATTTCGTGCCGGACGTGAGAGATTACTTGGTTAAGCTTCACGGTCGCGCAGGACGGAGCGTCACCGTCAATGGAAAGGCATCAGCCGAAACCAAGAACCTCGATACGCTCGTAAGCCAGTCGGGCGAAGAGTGGTCGCGCGGCACGGACCAGTATGGGGACGTTACTTATATAAAGATCAAATCGGGAGCCGAGAGGAACGTAATCGTAAAATAACAGATATAAGATTAAGGATTGACGTGGTAACCGTTACCATTTACAATCCGTTTATACAAATTAAGGGCAATGTATGGCGAACCGATTTGTCGGTTTGTTATCAACCCCGATTTCTCTGTATAGAGAAGTCGGGGGTTTTTTTATTTTTTTACCTACAGAGGGGGATTACCAACGCCATGATCGAAGTTAGCGGATTGACGAAGCATTATCGGATTGCCAAGAAAAAGCCTGGTTTAACGGGGGCAATCCAGGGGCTTTTCCGGCGGGAGTATGAGGTTAAGAAGGCGGTGGACGGGATCGACTTGCGAATTCGTCCAGGGGAAATGGTCGGTTATATCGGCGCCAACGGAGCGGGTAAGTCGACTACGATCAAAATGTTATGCGGAATTCTCACCCCGAGCGGCGGCGACGTAATGGTGAACGGCGTAATCCCTTACAAGGAGCGGAAGCGAAACGCCCAAAATATCGGAGCCGTATTCGGGCAGCGTTCGCAGCTCTTCTGGGACATTGCCGTGCGTGAATCCTACGACCTGCTGAAGCATATCTATCAGATTCCGGAGGATGAATATCAAGAGACGATCAAGACGTTCACGGAGGTTCTCCAGCTAGAGCCGCTGCTGGGCGTGCCGGTTAGGCAGCTATCGCTGGGGCAGAAGATGCGTTGCGAGTTGGCCGCGGCGTTCCTGCACAATCCCGCCGTCGTGTTCCTCGACGAACCGACGATCGGATTGGACGTTGCGGTCAAAGCGAAAATACGTGAGTTTATCAGAAAGATGAATCAGGCCAAGGGAACGACGGTCATTCTGACGACCCACGACATGCAGGACATCGAGGAAATCTGCAATCGGATTATTATCATCGACGAGGGCAAAGTTCTCTATGACGGAAGCTTGCAGTCGATTAAGGATCAATTCGGGCATAAGCGGGTCATTCACTTCGAGCTGGACTTGGAGGGGCAATTCGAACTTCCCGGCTCGCTCTCGAGCATAGCGGATTCCAGCAGCGATGAACAAGGCATCATTAGCGTTTCCTTTAACAATACCGAGATAACGGCGGCCGACGTCATTACCGAGATGATGAAAAATTACCGGATCCGCGATCTGACGATCGCCGATCCGAAGATCGAAACGATCGTGCAGGAAATATACGAGCGGGGTATATAGACGATGAGAAAATACTGGGAAATGACGAAGTCTCAGATTAAGATCGATACCGCGTATACGGCTTGGTATTGGGCGGGGACGGCATCGATGATCCTGCGGATGCTGATTATCTATGCCTTTTGGCATGCGGTGTACGAGAATCGGACTACGCTCGACGGGATGCCGCTGGATATGATGATCACATACGTGATTCTGGCCGCCGCGCTTAGCAATTACACTGCGGGGGTGGGCACGCAATTGGCGAATAACGTTCGCGACGGCAGCGTGGCGATAGAGCTCATGCGCCCCTATAATCTGCTTGATAAATTAGTGGCTCTTGATCTAGGCAACAAAATCACGGGGACGGTTCGGGAGGCGCTTCCCTTGATGCTTATCGCGTACTTCTTCATTGGAATCAACGCACCGAGCCAATGGATTGATTTCCCCATCTTCTTACTCAGCGCCCTTCTCGGAATTCTTATCGGAGCTCAGCTTGATCTGGTCGTCGGAATTATGGCTTTCTGGCTTATTAATATTTGGGGGATGCGCGTCCTTCGCAATGCGATCTTTCTGTTCTTCTCCGGCGGGCTGCTGCCTATTACGATGTTCCCGCAATGGCTCCAAACGCTAAGCCGGTTCCTGCCGTTCCAGTCCATGGTTTACGTTCCCGTATCCATCTACACGGGGCAGATAGCGGGATCGGATATTTTTTACGCGATTCTCATTCAATTGCTGTGGCTGTGCGGAATTTTCGCGGCCATTCGTTTGGCATGGTCTGTCGCTATCCGCAAGGTGACGATATTCGGGGGTTAATTACAGAGAGGAGGAACTCGTCGTGAGGCATTACAGCAAGCTCTATTGGCAGTTTTTCAAGGCGCGTTTGAAGGTCATGATGGAATATCGGGCCGACTTCTTCATCGGCGTTCTCTCCGTGTTTCTAATTCAGGGAACCGCGATTCTGTTCGTCAGCATCGTGTTCCAGCAGATCGATTCGTTGCACGGCTGGACGTTCCATCAAATTCTGTTTATCTATGCGATCGCGCTTCTGGGCAGATCGATCGAGCATATCTTTTTCGATAACTTATGGACGGTAGGTTGGCAATATATTCGCCCCGGGAATTTCGATAGACTGATGATTCGTCCGGTGAACGTATTGTTTCACTTGATCGCGGACCGGGTGCAGCAGGATGGGGTTGGCAGCTTTCTTATCGGCCTGATCGTCCTATTCACTGCAGTGCCTCACTTAGGAGTGGACTGGGCGATAACCGATGTCCTGTTGCTGATTCTTATGATTGTATCCAGCGCGGCTATTTTCTTGGCCGTTAACTTGTTCTTCGCCACCTTCTCGTTCTGGATGCTAGACAGCTTGCCCGTCATGGTGGCGGTGCAAGGAACAAGCGACTTCGCCAGATACCCGATGGGAATCTACGGCAAAGGAATTCAATTCGTGCTCACTTGGATCATTCCGTACGGGTTCACCGCGTTCTATCCGGCGGCCGTCTTTATCGATCCGTCCGGATTCCGCCAATTCGCGTTGCTAACTCCACTGGTCGCCGCGTTAAGCCTGACGATCGCCTACTTATTCTGGAACAGAGGTCTGCGGGCGTTCTCGAGCACGGGGAATTAGAAGACGAAGCAGGGAAAAAAGAACGCCCTTCCATGAGCAGCCAAGGCTCGCGGAAGGGCGTTTATTTGTTGCCACGGCTAGAGCTTGAAGGAGGATGTCTTCTCGCGAAGCGACCGGGAAGCGTCTTTCAGGCTGCCGGCCATTTCGAGAAGTTTATCGGAAATTCGAAGTTGCTCCTCCGATAGAGTTGCTACCTGATCCATTCTGCCGTCAATGTCGATGGACGATTCGTTCAGCGTTTCTACCGACTCGACGATCGTTGTCATGCCCAATGCGATCTCCTGGATCGCGAGGGTGATCTCGTCCATTCTTATGGCTAATTCGCCGCTTTGATTTTCCAACCGATCGAACGTAGTATTGGAGGCCTCGGAAATCGATTTCGTCTTCTCGATCAAAGCGGCGAACGAATCCAGGCTGCTCTCGCATTGCTTCAGATCGGCATGAATCTGTTTAAGGTCCACGGCGATGGCTTTGGATAATCCGTCCGTCTGTCCGGAGAGCTTGCGGATCTCGCCCGCTACGACGGCGAATCCGCTGCCGTGCGCGCCTGCCCTGGATGCCTCGATGGAGGCGTTAAGCGACAACAAGTTCGTCTGATAAGTAATATTGCTAATTCCGGAGAGCAATTGCGTAACTTTGCCGTAACGTTCGGTCATGAGATGAAGGATGGAGGACAACTGATCGAATTCTTTAGACGTTTCGGTAACGAGATGGGCGATCTCGTTCATTTTCTCTTTGCCGTCGTAGGAAGATTGGCGCATTCTCTTCATATCGTTATTGATCGATTCGCTGGATGCGGATATTTGCTCGGAGCTGGCGGATACTTCTTCCGTGACGGCCGATATGGAAGCATTCGATTGGCTCTGCGAAGAGACGAGCGTCTGACTGACGGCGACCTCTTGTCTGGCCGCTTGAGAAGCTTGTTTATTATCGGCGAGACTGGAGGACATCAGCTCGGCTACGGCGAGAACCTGTTCGCTGACCGACACCGTAGAAGCAAGGGTGCCGCGCAATTCCTGCCCCATATCCGTTAGCGAACGGTCGATCATGCCGAATTCGTCTTTCGACGTTAGAACGCGGTCGTATGTAAAATCGCTGTTCTTGTAGGCTTCGATGTGCTTTGTAATGGCGCTTAGGCTTCTTCTGATCTGATAGATTAATCCCGTCATCGCTAGAGCGGGCAACAGCGCAAGGACGATGATGTTGACCAGCACGGTTGTATTCGATGAGGAGATGGCCTCGGAGAGCGCTTGGTCCCGCGATTCCGACGCCTTGGCGAATCTCGCCTGGGCATCAATGTCGGTTTTGCTTAGAACATCCGAGTAAGAAGTAAGGACATCCAGGCGCATTTTATCTTTGACTGCTTTCTCCATGATCATCTCGTAGGCGTCGTGTTGTTTTTTCAAAGCGTTATATCCCAGCGTTAATCTGGCTGCCAACGAGGCGAACGAATCGCGGAAATCTTTCGCCGGGAACTCGACGTCCAGTTCTTTCAGATCGCTGTCTAATTGCGGGAGCGAGACGGATACCTCTTCCAAGTTGGTTCGTACGGTATCTTTTTTCGATGCGGTATAGGTTTCCAGAATTTCGACGAACGTTATCGTAGTCATTTCTAGTTTCTTGGAAATCAAGCTGTATTGTTCTTGAACCTTCTGAAGCTTGTCCGATTTGTCCATTTCCGTCTGGACGATGTTATTCTGATAGAGTACGAAACCGCCGGCCCCGATGTTAACGACGGTCAACATCACCAAGAGCAGGATCATGCGGTGAGTGACTTTCAGTTGCGACAATCTGAAGCCGAATTTAGACATAACGCTGGATTTAACTTTGACCCCGTTTGCGTTTATCTGTTTCATAGTAGCCGCCCTTTCTGTTTTTCGGATAGCGATATATGAACTATGTTCACAATTTTAACTCAGTTTTTCGTTTGGTGCAAACGTTTGCATTGTAAAAATTAAGAAAAAGCAAGAAGCTTTCGAACTATTTAGGGAACCGGAGAAGCGGACTCGCTGGTATAATGGTAGAAAATAAGAAAAATGGATAAATACAAGGAATGGGATAGGAGCCGAGTCTATGAAATGGCGCGATCGCTACGAGAAAGAGTTGGCATTCCTATTCGCCGAAGCGGCTGCGGAGACCGCGCGGTTTCCCGAGCCCTTTAACGAGATCGGGCTTGCATTGCTCGCCAAGGCCAATCCGCAGGATAACAGCGCAGGCACGAACTACATTACCTTTCTCTTGCCTTATTGGCTTAAAGAACGGATTGCCGAGTCATCGGATATCCTGTGCAGGGATCTCGCCATCGGCAACATCTTTGCCATGCTTCATTACTTCTTAATGGACGACGTCATGGATTTGGGAGCCGAGTCGAACAACAAGGTAGGGGTTCGGGAAGCCCTTGTGCTCGGTCAGCTCTATCAAGTCTTATTTCAGCAACGCTACGGGCGGCATTTTGCGGCGGAATCCCCTGTGTGGCAGGATTACAGGCGTTATATGGAAGTCTGGGGAGTAGCCGTGTCCCAGGAAAACAAGCAGTCGACGAACCCGTACGATCCCGGAAGGCTTGCGGCTAAGTCGGCCCCGGTTAAGCTATGCGCAGCGGCCATGCTTCTATCGGCCGGGAGAAGGGAGAGCTTGCCGGAGCTGGAAGCGGCAATCGATCTCGTGCTGGCAACGTTGCAGTTGGCCGACGATTGGAAGGATTGGCGGGACGATCTTGCGGAGGAGAGCTGCAATGCGTTTCTTACGCTTGTTAGGCAACGAATTTCCTTGCCTCCCGATCAGCCTCTCGATGAGCGGAAGGTGAAGCAAGGGATTTATCGGGCTAATGCGCTCGATCATCTATTGGAGATTTCTGAGGGATATGGGAGACGTCTAGTAGAGATATCGGACGTTCCCTTAAGTCTGGTAGATTTTCAACAAACTTTAACCGAAGAAATAAGACGGGATGCCCGACTGGCGGAAGAGATGACTTTTGAACTGGCATCGGGAGGATCTTTGTCCTACTTTTTGTCGAAAATATCAAAAAAATGAGAGATTTTGTCCCGGCCTCGTGATATGATGAGAGGGAATTCAACCACATATTGGAAAGGTCGTGTCCGCATGTCATTGGAATCCTTGAAGGTGCAGATTATCAAAAAGGCTTGGGCAGATCCGGCTTTCAAGAAAAGCCTGCTAAGCGATCCTAAGAAAGCCGTTAAAGAAGCATTCGGCGTAGAAGTTCCAGCGGAGATCGAAGTGAAAGTGGTTGAAGAGAGCCCTTCCTTGGCCTATCTCGTCCTTCCTCCCAATCCGGAGGACGTTGCGGATGGGGAATCAAACGTGAGATTTCCCTGGTAAAAGGTTATCGTTAGCGACTAGAGGGAACCGGATGATAAATTCGGTTCCTTTTCCTTTGGTGCTGCGAATCGTAATGGTACCTTTCATAACCTCGATGATTCGGAAGGTTACCATTAAGCCAAGGCCGGTACCTTTGGTTTTCGTTGAGAAGAACGGTTCTCCCAGCTTGGCGACTTCTTCTTCCTCCATTCCTTCTCCATTGTCGGCGAGCCGGACAACGGCCTCGCCCTCCTCGGCGGCCACCCCGATCGTAATGACTCCTTCGCTTCCGATCGCTTCGATGCTATTCTTGACGATGTTGATGAGAGCCTGCTTTAATTTCGAGGAATTGCCGTAAATATACTGGTTATCCTGCACATTGCAGTTAAGAACTCCGCCGTTCATCGCCGCCAGAGGCATCATGATCGCTCCAAGGCTCTTAATCTCTTGCGATAAATTAAGGATCGTAATCTTCTCGATGTCAGGCTTGGCAAAGGTTAGAAAGTCGGTAATGATATCGGAAGCCCTGTCCAATTCGTTAACGGCCAGATCAAAATACGATTTGCTTTTATCGTCGGTTTTCACGGCAAGCAGCTGCAGAAATCCTCGCGTGACCTGCAGCGGGTTGCGGACTTCATGCGCTACGGAGGCGGCGAGATCGCTAATGATCTTCATTTTCTCCGTACGTTGCAGGCTATGATTGAATAATTCCAGTTCTTTGGAGTAGGCGAAAAGTTTGTCGTAATCGGCGGAGATGCGCCTGGCGAGAATGATAACCAAAGAAAGGATCATGATCGCGACTCCGAATTTCCATAGGAACAATACGTAGATTTTGTTGCTCCAGTAATACAACAACATATCGACCGTGCATAACAAAGCGAATAGGATAAAACCGATCGATAAGATGATGGCATTCTTGTTGCCTTTCTTGGCGTTCAGAATAGACAAGACGATAATGAGAGGAAGCTGCACCAGAATGAGAACGCCCATAATGACATTTAGAATCAAATAAGAAATTTCATAATGTTGTTCTCCCGTAGCCGTGTAGATAAGCAGGGCGAGCAAGCAGATGATGGAGTATCCCGTCTGCAAATGCCGGAGTTTGGTGAAGAAGGAGAATTGCCCTTCGAAAACTTGGTCAATATAATAATTTAACGAAGGAACAAGCACAAACAAGGACACATCGAATAAGATCAACAGCAAGTCCCCATATTCGTTGAGATAAATGTAGGGCAGCGGGGAGTAGACTATGATTAAAGTTCCGGTCGTTAAGGCGATTAGGCACAGAGAAATCCATGAACTTCGCTGTTGGCGACGCAAGTATCCCGAGCATATCAGCATGATCAGCGCCAGTGCGGCGATCGACGATCCGAGCAATAGATCGGGCAAGTCCTTGAGAACGAAGCGATGGGATAGCTTATCGAAATCGTCGATGCGAATATCGCTGGCTAATCCTATGCGGTCGCTCGTCGTATCGATGCGGATATCGTAAACCGTCGGCACGGAAGCACTGCGAATGGGAAGCAGAAGCTTGTTCCTGTCGAATTTGAAATCTCGTTTGGATTCAAATACGAGTTGACCGTCCTGATATACGGATAACTCAAGACCGTACAACCGGTCGACTAGCAAGCCCGGCCGTTGCCATTCGTCCGTCGGAGGTACGGAAATACGCGCCCACATCCCTTGCATTCCGTTAGGAATAACCGTTAAAGGGTTGTCGACGCTTGTTTGCTCCCATGGTCCCGAAGCCGAAGGGGCGGAAGGGAGGGCGTCGGATGAGGCAGGAGCGGGAATCCACTGGATTTGCCAATCGCGGATAACGATCGGACGGCTCTGGCTCTCTGCCAGGGCAAGCTGAGGAAGTAATATAAAAAGCGAAATGAGCAGGGTAAAAAGTCGCAGAACCGTCGGCCAATTCGCCAGCTTCATCGAATCCCTCACTGTTACTCGTTCTTCTCGGTTGGAAGAGATGGATTTAAGTGCAATAAAAGATGAAATTCGACAATATTCTACCATTTCCTCCTACTTTGGAAATAGAAATGCAATAGGATGAAAATATTACGTTCGGTTGACAATGCGGAATGATGTAACTATAATGATTACAACGGAGGGCGTTAAGCATGAAAATCAGCAGCCGATTCTCTATAGCCGTACACATCTTATCGTTGCTTGCGATTTCGCCCAGCACCCACTGTACCTCCGAATGGATCGCCGGCAGCGTCGGAACGAATCCCGTAATTATTCGCAGGATCTTGGGGCAACTTAAGAAAGCTGGGTTGGTAACGGTTCGCGCGGGCAGCGGCGGAGCGTTCCTAGCCAAAAGCTTGGACGGGATCGATTTGCTGGAAGTTTATCGCGCTGTCGATGTCGTGGAAGAGGGGAAACTGTTCCACATTCATGAGGAGCCGAATCCGCAATGCCAGGTCGGAGCCAATATTCAAGCCGTCTTGCAACTGTTGCTCGCCCGTGCGCAGGAAGCGATGGAGAACATCCTAGCGGGTATTACGATGGAAGAATTGGTTACCGTTCTTGCCGAACAAATCAAGTCCAAAGCTTAAACTGTTCGTAAGGAAGGTTACGCTACTTTTTTGCCCTTGTTGTAACTATAATAGTTACAACGAAAGAATATAATATTCAATACTACTATAGGAGGCGTTTAAAGATGAAAATCGGAATTATTGGAGCAAGCGGCAAGGCGGGTGCGGAAATCTTGAAGGAAGCCGTGGCAAGAGGGCACGAAGTGACGGCTATCGTTCGTGATGCTTCGAAGATCAACGAACCTAAAGCGAAGGTTGTTCAGAAAGACGTTTTTGAGTTAACCGCGCAGGATGTCGGGGCATTCGA
Source organism: Cohnella cholangitidis (assembly GCF_014107495.1). Classification (GTDB taxonomy): domain Bacteria; phylum Bacillota; class Bacilli; order Paenibacillales; family Paenibacillaceae; genus Cohnella; species Cohnella cholangitidis. Next base: position 2,749,809 of record NZ_CP041969.1, on the reverse strand, counting down.
AGCAGTCGTCAACGCGTTCGGCGCTCCGTTCGGCCAAGAACATCTGCATGTCGAAGCCGGCAGAGCTTTAATCGCCGCATTGCAAGGCGCTCCCGATACGCGGGTCATCGTAGTGGGAGGGGCGGGAAGCCTCTTCGTGGACGAAGCGAAGACGGTCCGCCTGATCGATACGCCGGAATTCCCGGATATCTATAAACCGACCGCGTCTAATCAAGGTAAGAATCTAGAAGACTTGCGCAATTCGACCGGTATCAAGTGGACGTTCCTCAGCCCGGCGGCGTTCTTCAATCCGGAAGGCAAACGTACGGGATCCTACGTGACGGGTCAGGATAACTTAATCGTCAATTCCAAGGGAGAAAGCCATGTCAGCTACGCGGATTACGCGATTGCGGTCGTGGACGAAATCGAGAACGCTAAGCACATCAATTCCCGTTTCACGGTCGTGTCGGAATCGGAGTAAGGCATAAAGAGGCTGCGGGATTCGCTCTTCAATTTACCCGACCGATGTACGGCGGCCTTCCGAGACGTTGCTATGCCAAACTTTATAGATTTTTTTCAAGCACTCCGGAACACTGACACTAAGTTGTCAGTGTTCTTTGCTTATGATGGGGTTAGAAATCGCAAATGACCTCGAAAGGAAGATAAGAAATGACAATGCGTCAAAACAAAATGGGGATGATCGTAGCCGGGCTGCTGCTGTCGATTCTCATGGCTTCAATGGATAATACGATCGTGGCTACGGCTATGGGAACGATCGTAGGCGAGCTGGGAGGGCTCGACAAGTTCGTCTGGGTTACTTCCGCCTACATGGTGGCGGAGATGGCGGGAATGCCGATCTTCGGCAAACTGTCGGATATGTATGGGCGCAAAAGATTTTTCCTATTCGGAATCGTCATGTTCATGCTCGGTTCCGTCCTATGCGGAACGGCAGGCTCCATCGTCGAACTCAGCATTTATCGCGCCGTTCAGGGAATTGGCGGAGGAGCTTTGATTCCGATCGCTTTTACGATCATGTTCGACTCGGTTTCGCCGGATAAGCGCGGCAAGCTCATGGGATTGTTCGGCGCCGTGTTCGGCATGTCGAGTATTTTCGGACCGTTGCTCGGAGCTTATATTACGGACTACATTAGCTGGGAATGGATTTTCTACATCAACCTGCCGATCGGATTAGTCTCGTTATACCTTATCGCCAGATATTACAAAGAATCGCTCGAGCACGCGAAGCAGCGTATCGATTGGCTAGGAGCGGCTACGCTCGTCGGCGCGATCGTCTGTCTCATTTTCGCATTGGAGCTGGGCGGTAAAATGTTTGCTTGGAACTCGATGCAGATTATCGGCTTATTCGCGGGATTCGCGGTTCTGGCAATCTCGTTCCTATGGGCGGAGACGCGCGCCGAAGAACCGATCATTTCGTTCCGGATGTTCAAGGACCGGTTGTACGCGACGAGCAATATGATCGCCATCTTAAGCGGAGCGGCATTCATCGTGGCTTCGGTATATATTCCGATCTTCGTTCAAGGCGTCCTAGGGGGGTCCGCCACGAACTCCGGCTACGTGCTGCTGCCGATGATGCTGGGCACGGTCGTAACCGCAACCGGGGCCGGGTTCGTAATGAACAAACTGTCTTACCGATCGATCTTGGCTTCGACTTTGATCTTGCTCGCGGTGGGAATCGGCTTATTGACGACGATATCGGCAGACACTTCCCGTCTTGTCATTACTTTGTATATGATCCTGGTCGGGCTTGGAATCGGGGCTTCGTTCTCGATCTTGACGAACGCCGCCATGCATTCTTTACCGATTAATCAGCGCGGATCGGCAACCGCAACGTTGAATTTCCTGCGCTCGCTCGGAATGATGCTCGGTATTACGATCTTCGGTATTCTTCAGAGCCATGCCATGACGCGTAAGTTGACCGATATCTTTGCGGGAGGCGCTCCGGCTCCTAATATCGATTTCAAAGACCCGTACGTTCTTATGAATCCGGCTGCCCGCGCCATCATCCCGGAGCCGACCTTGGATTCCGTTGCCAGGGGGCTGTCTTCCTCGATATCCGATACTTTCGTATGGGGACTGATCCCGGCGATTCTGGCCGTGTTCGCCGCTTGCATGATGAGCAGCGAGAAGCATGACCCGAAGGCGGAGATGGAGTCTTATGCCGCAGCTCATTAAGCCGCAGCGCAGAGGATAGCAAACCTATTGACAGCAAAGGCAAGCGGTGTTAAGTTCAACTTAATAACATAAAGGCAATGTAACCTATGGGTTCAACCTCGCTGAGAAGGGGGTTGGGCCCTTTTTGCGTTGACCTATCAAAAGGAGGATTCACATGGACAAAACGGCATTTAAACAACGGCTGCTGCAACGGCTCGACGGAATCGGCAGCAATCTGGAAACCAAAGAAGGAGCCTTGTTATTATTAGGACTTGGTTCCGTCGGCAGCGAACTGGATCGGTTGGACGAATACTCGGATTTGGATTTTTTCGTCATCGTGAAGCAGGGCTTTAAGACAAGATTTATCGATCATCTGGATTGGCTGGAGGATGTTCACCCCTTGGCCTACCAATTTAAAAATTCGGATGTCGGCTGCAAAATTCTATTCGAAGACGGGATTTACGGCGAGTATGCCATTTTCGAAGAAGAGGAAATGAAGAGCGCCTTCTTTACCGGAGGGAGAATCGTATGGAAATCTCCCTCGTATGCGAATGGAGAAAACTTCAGCGTATCCGGAAAAGTAGCCAGCCTGAGAAAGGATTCCCTCGACTTCCCCTTGAACGAGGCGCTAACGAATCTGTACGTGGGGCTGGGGCGCTATGCCAGAGGGGAGAAGCTGTCCGCGCAACGGTTTGTTCAAAACTATGCGGTGGACAGCATTCTGTCCGTATTGCATTTGTTAGAGCCGGAAGTGAGCTATTTTCCCGACCCTTTCGGCAACGAGCGCAGGCTTGAAGCGAGATTTCCTCTTTTCGCGAAGGCCGTTGGAGAGATGGTCCAGGGGTACGATCGCGTTCCGCAATCGGCGCTTCGCATCTTAAGCTTCTTGGAAGAGGCGTATCCCGTCAATCGCAGGTTAAGCGACGAGATTCGGCGGTTGGCGGCTAAACTTCAAGATTAGCTATTTTTCAATATTTTGTCCGCGAGCGAAGGAAACCAACGTTGAACAAGCTTGAGCAGCTTAACTTTGCCGACGCGGATTTCGAGCCGATTGTTCCGATAAGAAGCCCAAAACTCCGTAACAAGCCGTTCGGCGGAGAGCAGTTGAACAAGCGCGTCCAATTGCTCTCCGCTCGCCAGATCGCAACAATAGGTCGAGATGCCGGGATGCTTATCTTTCTTTTGATCTAGCTTAATCTCATTACGGCCGATAACGATGACCTTATTGCCGTTCTGGATAAACCGTTCCGCCAAAGCGAGCCCGATGCCCGAAGCGCCGCCCGTGATGAGTACGGTATGACCGGATTGCTTCATGTTTGATTCCCCCTGTTCTTATGCTCAATATAAAGCAGGAAAAGGGGGAGTTCCTTAACCTAGGTTAATTTCTTGCAAAATATACTGGTATAACTTCGCGCTGGCAGACTGTAACGAAGAGGTTTTGCGGACCAGTCCGGTAAGCATATCGATGGATGAGCCGCTTATTGAACGTACCGTTGTCTTTGCCGGCAGGGGGTTTAAGACGATTTCGGGTACCAGCGCGATCCCGAAGCCGTATTCGACATAATTTTTCAAAGCGGTCATACTGCCGATCTCCATTGTTTCTAGCGAGATATGGCCCGATTGTTGAAGAACCGTTTCGAGCTTCTTGCGATAAGGACAGTTTGCTGACGTTATCAATAGGCGGTAATCTTGTAAATCGCTTGGCTCAATGATCTCTTTCCGGGAAAGCGGGTGTTCATCCGGCAGTAAAACCACGAACCGCTCCTGAAACAGCGGTTGAAAATAGAGCTCGCTGCCAACATCCGGCGTGGAGCATAGGGCAAAATCGATGTTTCCTTGCATTAAGGATTCCGTTAAGGCAGGCGTGCTGGAGATTTCCAACGCTATGCGGATTCTCGGGTATTGAGCCATGAACCGTTGCAATAGCCGAGGCAATCTGCAACTGGCGGTCGGTTCCGTTACGCCGATCCGGACCGTTCCCGTTTCTCCGATAGACAGATCCGATATATTCTTTTGTACCTGTTCCATGCGCTGTACGATATCCAGGCTTTGCTCGTAAAATAGCCTTCCTGCTTCCGTTAATCGGATTTTTTTTCCTCGTTCCATGAGTTGAACCCCTAAATCGGCTTCGAGCTTTTGAATTTGCATCGTTACCGTCGATTGGGCGTAATTCAATTCCTCCGCTGCTTGAATAAAACTCCCGTGCTTCACGATCAAGTGAAACGTTCTTAAAGTTTTGAGATCCATGAGAGCGCTCCTAATTGCTTCTACATTCAGTAATTTTGAATTATTGGTTCAATAAGTTCAATTATACAAAACAATACTTGGGGAATACAATTGGGTTACGAACATAAGGGAGGGGATCTGGATTGGGGATGCCACATACAATCGCTATCGTTACCGGAGGAGGCACCGGAATCGGCAGGGCGACATGCTTAGCGCTTGCCGAGCGGGGGGTTACCGTCGCGGTGAACTATTCTCGCTCTAGAGCCGAAGCGGAAGAAGTGGCGCAGCTCATTCGTCGGAGCGGCGGACGGGCGATTGCCATACAAGCCGATGTTTCTAGGGACAATGAAGTTAGAGGAATGGTCAATCGACTGGAGGAGCAATTCGGAACCGTCGATTGGCTTGTGAATAACGCAAGCATTACCCGTCATCTCCCTCTGGAGGATTTGGAGGCCGCGACCGAGGAAGTTTGGGACGAACTGTTCGGCGTAAACGTTAAAGGCATGTTTTACTGCGCTAGAGCGGTTGCCCCGATTATGAGGAAGAACGGACGAGGAGCCATCGTTAATTTAGGAAGCATCGCAGGCTCCACGGGATCCGGCTCGTCGCTTCCCTATGCCGTATCCAAAGCGGCGGTCCACGGATTGACCAAGTCGTTGGCGAGGGCGCTAGCCCCGCATATTAGGGTCAACTGCATCGTGCCGGGAGCGGTCCCGACGAGATGGTGGGCCGGGAGGGAAGAACAAATGAAGAAGTTGGCTCCTAAGCTGCTATTGCAGCATCTCGCAGCTCCGGAGGACATTGCCCAATCGATATGCGCAACCCTGGAGCTAGAAGCGATGACCGGTCAAATCATTACGGTGGACGGGGGACAAACGCTGTAACCGACTCTAAGGCGCAGCGCGGCCTTCTTTTAACAAAGGGAAAAGTTGTTTGCCCAGGTCTTCCTCCAGAGTGAAGAGACTGACCGTGCGTCTAGCTCCATCGTTGGTTATGGGAAAGGAACGCAATTTAGGGTTGGAAGCGTTGACTGCCACGATCCGGGGAACGAAGCCGATGCCTGCCCCCGTCGCCACGTAACCGAGAATGAACTCCCCGAAGCCTACTTCCGCCTTAAGAACGGGCCGATGGCCATGCTGCTCCATCAGGGTAGTCAGCAATTGTCTGATTTGGCAAACCGGAGGATGGAGAATAAACGGTTCCTCGGATAACTCCTTTAGGGACGCTTCGGTTCGGCTTGCTAGAGGGTGAGAGGAATAGACGACGGCATAGAACGGTTCTTCGAACAGGACCGTGCTCCATAACGATGGATGAATCGGAATATGTCCGCATACGGCGGCGTCGATTGCGCCCGATTGGAGCATGTCATGCAGCTCGGCCGACGTATTCGCCACGACAAGCTCGGCTTCGATATTCCGAGAGTTCAGCTCGAATACTTTCTCTGGCAGGTAGTAAGCTGCGAGACTCGGAAGCGCGCCTAAGCGGATTTTGCGGGAATGCCGCATGGCGGACAGCTCCGCCCGCAAAGCCGATATTTCTTTAAATAAGGGACCGATACGCGCGTACAAGGCTTTACCGGCTTCCGTTAATTCCACGCCGGCGGGGGAACGCTTGAACAAAGTGGCGCCGAAATAGGTTTCTACGCTGCGAAGCTGCTTGCTTAAGGCAGGATGCGTCATCTGCAGTCTTTCGCTAGCTTTGGATATGCTTCTCTGCTTGGCCGTCTCCAGAAAACTTTCGAGGTATGCGATATTCACGTTGTTCACCCGCTATGTCTGTATGTAATTATAGCTTAGAATACCAAAACGGATATTGCGTGAATAGGGTGCAACTTTTGGCGTTAGCCATGAAAGGAAATGGAAATTCCCGGCCTCGCGCGAGCCGTGTATGATGTCCCTAGCCACTTAGGGAGGGGATGCAAAATGAGAGTAAGCGTCATAGGAACGGGACGAATGGGTAGAGGGCTAATCGGCATGCTGGCTTCGGCTTTGAATAACGCCGAGTTGACGTGGGCTTCCCGTTCGCCGGACAAGACAAGGGAACTGCTGCGGGAAGCGAAGCTCGATTCCGTTGTTCCGGTCGGCATGAACGAGGCTTTGCAAGCGGACGTCATTTTCGCCGCTCTCTGGTTCCGGGATTTGTTGCCTTGGGCGGAAGACCTTAAGGAGGAACTTAGAGGCAAAATTCTCGTCGACATCGCCAATCCGTTCACGGAGGATTTCAAGGATTTTACGACGGAATGGGGTACTTCGGCTGCCGAGCAATTGCAAAATCGGATTCCCGGGACGAAAGTAGTCGGAGCGTTCAAGAACACCTTTTTCAAAGTGCTGGAGAACCCCGTACACGACGGTCAATGGAGCGACGTATACGTCACTTCCGATGACGTTGCGGCTAAGGCGGCGGTGTTGCAGCTGCTCGGGGGCATTCCTTTTCGCGTGTTGGATGGAGGCGCCTTGGGCAATAACCGGATCATCGAACGGATGACGTTGTTCGAACGGGAACTGGCAATCCGCTACGGAACTTATCCTTATGCGTCTTTCCGGCTGTTCGGATTGAACGGCGGCAGGGGCGGTTAAGGCTGCTGAAACGATTCCCATAGCAAAAAAGCCGACAGGACCCGCCTGCCGGCTTATCTTTATTTTTTCAACAACAGGTACGCGAAATAAGGAACGCCGATTAACGAAACCATGATCCCCGCGGGGATTCCATCGGGACCGACGATATTGCGCCCGATCGTATCCGCGACCAACAGCAGCCATCCGCCCAATAGAACCGCGACGGGAATGAACAGCTGGTTGCGGGGTCCCACCAAAGCTTTGGCAATATGCGGTGCCATCAGTCCGATGAACGCGATTCCCCCGGTGACGGACACGGCGGCAGCGGCAGCGGCGACGGCAGCCAGCAGCAATACGACGCGCTCCCGTTCCACCTTCAATCCGACGCCGACGGCGGTGGCTTCGCTTAATCCGAGGATGTTCAATCGGGTAGCCTTGAATAACGCAAACGGAATGAGCAGGATCAGCCAAGGAGCAAGAGCCCATACGAAGGGCCAGTCCGTGCCCCAGATGTTGCCGGCTATCCATTTGGCGATAAAATCGACTTTCTGCCGTTCGGTCGAGGAGATGATGACGATCATCATGCCGGACAGCGCCATCGAGAAACCAACCCCGATCAGCACTAGCCGAATCGGATTCAGGCCTTTGGTTCGGCTATACGAGAAGATATAGATCAGACAAGCCGTAATTAACGCGCCGACGAAAGCGACGAGCGGAAGCGTGTAAGCAAATGAACCGACATCGATCGGAAAGTACAGGAAAAATACGGCGATCGCCACGCCCGCGCCCGAGTTAATGCCGATAATGCCCGGATCGGCGAGATCGTTGCGCGTGACGCTTTGCAGTATCGAACCGGATAAGGCGAGAGCCATGCCGGACAGCACCGTGATCATGATTCGCGGTAACCGGACGGAATATAAGACGAAGTCTTCTTTGAACGTTCCGTGCCCGAATAGGACCGGGAGCAGCCTGTCATACGACAAGGAGGAGTAGCCCAACCCCATGCCGATCACGGCGGTCGCCGCTATCAAACCTAAACAGGCCAGAACGATCAACCTTTGTTTGCGGATAAGATGAGATAAGATCATGACAGAGCTTTGCCTCCTTTACGAACGACTAATAGGAAGAACGGCAAGCCCAGCATCGCCACGACGGCTGCGACCGGCGTTTCGTAAGGCAAGTTAATGGTACGCCCGATCGTATCCGCGAGCAGCATGAACGAACCTCCGATAACGGCGGAGAACGGGATAATATAACGATAGTCGGTTCCTACGATAGGGCGTACGATGTGGGGAATCATCAAGCCCACGAAAGCCAAATTCCCGACTAGCGCGACCGAAGCGCCCGTCAACACGACGATAAGGACGAATAGCGCTGCTTTGATCTGTACCAGCTTCTGACCCAAACCGACGGCGACTTCATCGCTTAGGCTAAGGATCGTGACCTGGTTCGCTAGGAAGATGGCGATCAGCACGCCGATGATAATGACCGGACCGATCGTTTGGAGCTGGCCCCACGTCGTTCCGATAAGCCCGCCCGCGGTCCACATGTTGACGTCCTTGGAAATTTTGAAAACAATGCTGACGCCGTCCGAGATCGCGTAGAGGAACGCGGACACGGCGGCTCCGGCAAGTACGATGCGAATAGGAGACAGGCTGCCTTTGCGCACTGCGCTTAAGAGAAGAACGAGGCTTGCTCCCAAGGCGGATCCGATAAAGCAAGCAATCATGATGCCGAAGTAATCTAGCCCGGGGATCAATACCAACGCGAGCGCAAGCGCCATATTGGCGCCTGAAGTTAGACCGAGCAATCCGGGATCGGCCAGCGGGTTGCGGGTTACGCCTTGCATGATCGAGCCGGATACGGCAAAAGCGGCCCCGACGAGAATGGCCGCGATCTCGCGCGGAATCCGAAGCTCCCGGAGTACCAGTATTTTATCGCTAGTCTTGTTAGAGGCTATCGCCAGCCATAAGTCATGAATCGAGGTGTCCTTCGCGCCGAACACCATGGATACGATAAACATGCCAATAAATACAACAAGCCCCGCAATGAGCTTATACGTGAAGGGAATGGCGCTTTTTTTATTCGTCATCGGTCTCTCATCTTCTCTTCATAGAATAAGGGAGGAATTCTTGAAGCAAGAATTCCTCCTCGGGGCAATCTTAGCCAAGCAGGCTCTTAATGAAGAAGTCTAGCTGATAGTCCAGCGTCAGCGGATCGTTGAAATAGAACTCTCTGGCATTGACTTCGAACACATGGTTATCTTTAACCGCCGGGATGTTCTTGTACGTATCCGTATTTTGGAACGAGTTGTCCGCGTCCGGATTTTTGCTGAAGATGACGTAGTCGCCGGCGTACTCGGGAAGAACTTCCGCGGATAAGGCGTAGTAACCGTCTTTCAGTGCCATCTCTTTGACTTTCTCGGGCATGGCCAGCTTCATTTCTTGGTACAGGATTTCCGTGCCGCGGCCCCAGTTGTCGCCGAAGACGTACAACTGCTTATCGAAGCTCTCGATGACGGAGAACGTTTTGTCCGCGCCGATCTTCGCTTTAATGTCCTCGCCGGCTTTCTGAGCGCGGGCTTTGAAATCGTCGATCCAAGCTTGGGCTTCTTTTTCTTTGTTGAGCAGCTTGCCGATTTCCAAGTGCTGGGTCAGGTAATCGACTTTGCCGTAAGTGAACGTGACCGTAGGGGCGATTTGTTTTAATTTATCGACGTTCTTGATATTGTCTAAACCGATGATCAGGTCGGGCTCCAGCTCAATGATCTTTTCCAAGCTTTCGTCCGTTACGGATTGAACGTCCTTCAGCTTCTCCTCGAATTTCGGATTCATCTTGGACCAGTCGTCTACGCCGACAAGCGGTACTCCGAGCGCCATCACGTTACCCGAGAAGGACGAGAGCACGATGACGCGCTGCGGATTGGCCGGTACGTCGATCGGACCGGTCTGGGATTGATAGACGATCGTGCCCGAGGCGGTTTCGGCCGACGCCGATTCCGAGGCCGTGGCGGCCGGAGCGGAAGCGGAAGGGCTGGCTTGCTCGGACTGAGCCGGGCTGCTGTCGTTATTGACGGCTTTGCCGCCGCACGCGCTAAGGATTAGCACGAGAATAAGAACAAACGGGATTAACGCTTTTTTCATGGAATGATTCTCTCCTTCAGCAAATGAATGCTGTCTTTGTATGGAATATGTAGGTGATTTCTCATTGAGGTTGGGGTAGTCTCATTCACCTAATGAGAATGATTATCATAATCACTACATTGCACATTCTATAGCCTTGCGAGAGGAGCTGTCAATAGTTTTTGCGGCTTTCAGCATTAATTCAGTTTTTATCAAATAAAAAAACTCCCTCAACGAGGGAATTAGCCGCCATTCGATAAGCGGCAAGGCGCCGCAAGCTTGTTTATCCGAAACATTTCTGGGACAATGTTATCAAGCATATGCAAGCTCCGGCTACTTATCGAAATGAGGGTTACGAATGAATCTTGAATCTATATACGGACTAACGTTCGACCAGCTGGTCTCATGGCTGGCGGAGAGAGGGCATAAGAAGTCCCGCGCCTCGCAAGTGTGGGATTGGCTGTATCGGAAACGGGTCAAAGAGTTCGCCGAGATGACCGACGTGAACAAGGATTGCGTTCAATTGTTGGCGGACCATTTCGTCATCCATACGCTTAGCGAGCATTTGAAGCAAGAATCGGTGGACGGAACGATTAAGTTTCTGTTCAAGCTTAAGGACGGCAACTTGATCGAAACGGTGCTCATGAGGCATAAGTTCGGCTTGTCCGTCTGCGTGACGACGCAGGTCGGCTGCAATATCGGCTGCAGCTTCTGCGCGAGCGGCCTGATCAAGAAGAGCCGCGATCTATCCAGCGGCGAGATCGTGGAACAGTTGATGAAGGTTCAACATCATCTCGATTCGGCGGTCAAGGGCGAGCTCGTCAGCCACATCGTCGTCATGGGAATCGGCGAGCCGTTCGATAATTTCGAGAACTTGGTGGATTTCATATTGACCGTCAAAGACCAGAAGGGGCTGGCGATTGCCGCTCGGCATATTACCGTATCGACAAGCGGGCTTGCCGACAAAATCTACGATTTCACAGATGCCGACCTCAGGGTCAATCTGGCGATTTCCCTTCATGCGCCGAACAATGAGCTGCGGACGCAGATCATGAAGATTAACAAGGCGATCCCGATCGAGAAGCTATTGAAGGCGATCGACTACTATTTGGACAAAACGAATCGGAGAATCACGTTCGAATACATTATGCTGAAGGATGTCAACGATCAGCGGGAGCATGCATTGGAGCTTGCCGAATTGATCGGAGATAGACGGCCGTTAGTGAACGTCAACTTGATTCCTTATAATCCCGTTGACGAGCACAGCCAATATCAAAGACCGGAACGTTCGACGGTGAGCGCGTTCTATGACACGCTTAAGAAGCAATCGGTAAGCTGCAGCGTTCGCCTGGAGCATGGGGTAGACATCGATGCCGCTTGCGGACAGCTCAGAAGCAAGCAAATCAAGCTTGAAGCGCAGAGGAGCGGATAAGCATGAGATATCGCCGTCTCGGCAACAGCGGGCTGGAAGTCTCGGCATTAGGCTTGGGCACCAACGCATTCGGGAAAAGGGCAGATCAAGACGTGTCCATTCGAATCGTTCATCATGCCTTGGATAACGGGATTAACTTTATAGATACGGCTAATATTTACGCGGGGACCGAGTCGGAGAGGATCATCGGACTGGCTCTGGCCGGCAGGCGGCACGAAGCGGTATTGGCGACCAAGGCGGGGCTGCCTCGGGGCAAAGGACCCAACGAGCGGGGCTCATCCCGCTACCATCTGCAGCAGGAACTGGAAGCGAGCCTTAAACGGTTGAATACGGATCACGTCGACTTGTATCAAATTCATACCTTCGATCCCTATACTCCGCTTGAGGAGACTTTGCGAGCTTTGGATGATATGGTCAGCTCGGGGAAGGTCCGCTACATCGGGGCATCCAACTATGCCGCGTGGGAGTTAATGAAGGCGCTTGGGATCAGCGAGCTTAGAGGTTTCGCCCGTTATGCGGCTACCCAAGCGAGCTATTCCCTGGCCGATCGCACGCCGGAGGCCGAGCTTGTCCCGCTTTGCCTGGATCAAGGGGTGGGAATCATCCCTTACTTTCCGCTTGCGGGCGGGATCTTAAGCGGCAAATATAGCGCGTCGAACAAGGAGCCGATAGGTTCGAGAGCGAACACGGACCCGAGCTTCGGCAGATTTCTGGAAGATCGGTATCTGGAGCTATCCGAGCAAGTCGGCAAGCTTGCGGCGGAGCGGAACGTTACCCCTAGCGCTCTCTCGTTGGCTTGGCTCATGGACAGACCGGCGGTATCGACCGTTATCGTGGGCGCTACGCGCACCGAGCAGTTGGACGAGAATTTACGCAGCGTAGATCTTGAACTGGATTCGCAAACCGCCGGTGCGTTGAACGGGATAAGCGAACCGTTCCGTTACGGCAAGCCGTTCGCCATATACCGATTGCCCTAATCGAACAGAGGCTATTGCGCTATAGTCGCGGGAGCAGCCGTTGGCTTAGGAGCCGTCTGAAGGCTGCGCGCGATTAAATATTGGGCGGAATAATAAGTCAGCATGATGATCGGTCCGGCGTAGGTCACGTCGGATACGAACATGTTCCAAGACAAGACCGAATCCGAGACGACGAACAGCAGGCTTCCGGCGATCGCCAGCCTATTCCCGGACATGATGGCGGACCATGCCATTAACGAGATGACGGTGACATACACCAGAACGGGGATAATGAAATGGGTTTGGTCATCGTTCGTTAAGGCTTCCACAAGCCGATTGCTCATGAATACGGCATACGCGGCGATCGGCAGGATTGTTGCGAACCGCAAGAGCGAGAACCGCCACCTGCCGAAAAAGGCGGTCATATAGAACAGATGTCCGACGAGGAAGGCGGATAAACCGATAATAAACCAGCCCAGCAATCCGTCTCCCATCATGCAGAAGAACAATCCGGCCAGAACGACCCAATGATAGCGCTTACTAGAAGCCGGAATCCGAAGATAGGCGTAAGCGATAATCAAGGCCATGGGAATAAGCTTGAACAGCAGCTTAACGCCATGAGGCTCTGCGGGAATGACGAAAATATACAATAAGCCCGTGAACAGGATGAGCGACGGCAAGACGTATTTTTTCATGAGAAGGATCTCCATTCTTCACTGTTGCCCGATAGAGGCTTTTCTATATTATACATGCGATACCGCAAATTAAGGAGATTAGTATGGCAACGATAGACGATTTTTCCGCTTTGGATATTCGTATCGGTACGATCGTGGAAGCCGAACCGTTCCCGGAAGCCAGGAAACCCGCGATAAAGCTCTCGATCGATTTCGGGCCGCTCGGGATTCTCGCTTCATCCGCGCAGATTACGAATAGATACTCGCCCGAGTCCTTGATTGGCAAGCAAGTGGCGGCCGTGGTCAATTTTCCTCCGAGGCGCATCGCGGGATTCAAATCCGAAGTGCTGGTTCTCGGCGCCGTTCCGGAAGAGGGAGATGTCGTGCTGCTGCAGCCGGAATCGCCGGTGGACAACGGGACGCCTATCGCGTAAGTAAAGGAGAGGGTTCCGATGGCTATGCCGAATCTTCAGGTAGGCACTTTCGTGCTGAACATGGAGTTGCTGGAGTTCATCGTCGCAGGCATGATCGGCGTTATTGCGGTAAGGTACCGTCAGAGGCGGCATCCGGAGCGGGAATCTACCGTTTCCGACGCATGGAGCGCGGTGTTCGTCTGGTTGGCCGTCTGGAAAGGCAGTCTTTTTCTCTTTGATCCGGCAAGCGTAATCGATCACCCTCTGTCCCTTCTGTTCTTCAGCGGGGAGACGAAAGGGATGTATCTGGCTTCCGTGGCCGCGTGCGCTTATATCGGGTTGCGCCAATACAGAAGGCTAGGCATACGTCAGAGCGTCGAGGTTACGGCTACTTGGATGGCGGCCATGGCGACGGGAATCCTCGCGGCGAATGTCTTTTTTGCCGATTCCGCTGGTGGACTTCTCCTGTTAGGTCTTTTCGTTTCGCTTGCCGCATTGATCGTGCTGCTGAGTCCTTCGCTGAAGCGGGCCGGGCAGGTACTCGGTCTCGCTCTTGTCGTGACGATGATCGCGTATACCGTGCTCGATCCTGCCGACAATAAGAGTATCCGCGACAATCAGGCTGCTCCGGATTTCCGCCTAACCGATCTTAACGGAAACGCGGTAAGCTTGTCCGATTACCGGGGCAAAACCGTGCTGATGAACTTCTGGGCGACTTGGTGCCGGGTATGCCGGACGGAGATGCCGCACGTGGAGAAGCTCTATCAGAAATATAAAGACCAAGACGTCGTCATTCTATCCGTTAACGCGACCAGCCAAGAGAGGAACAGTCAGCGCGTGAAACAGTACGCGGACGAGATGGATTACAGCTTCCCTATCGTATTGGACGAAGCCGGCGACGTGTTGAAGCAATACAAGGTCACCGCTTATCCGACCACCTACATCATCGATCCCTCGGGCAACATTCAAGAACGTTATCTAGGGGCTATTAGCTACGAGAGTATGAAGAAGGCTTTGCGGCAATGAGAATACAAACGTGTTAACTGGAGAGTTAACACGTTTTTTGTTATTTTATGTACGGCGTATGTGACAAAACCGTCACCCAACTTCGCGTTACTTCGATGGTTAGATATGGATAACCGTTCTATAGTAGGTAACATGAAGAGGAGGTCATTCGATGCAAACGGTCATTCAAACGAAAAATTTATCCAAAAACTACGGGAAAACGCTAATATTGAAAAATATCGATCTAACGGTTGCAGAGGGCGAATTTACGGCGATCATGGGGCCTTCGGGCTCCGGTAAATCCACGCTGATGAACGTGTTGTCCACGATCGATCAGTTGTCTGGCGGAGAAGTATGGCTGGACGGGAAGTCGTTGCTGGACTTGAAGAAAAGTTCGCTAAGGCAATTTCGCCAAGAGCGTATGGGCTTCATTTTCCAAGACTACAACCTGCTGGACACGTTAACCGTGAAGGAGAACATTCTGCTGCCGCTCTCGTTGCGCAAGTTCGCGACGGAAGAGATGGAGCGGCGGTTGCTGCCGATCGTGCAGTCGCTCAATATCGAAGAGCTGCTCGATAAATACCCGAGCGAAATATCGGGCGGTCAGAAGCAACGGACCGCGTCGGCGCGCGCGATCGTCACCAAGCCGGCGATCGTCTTCGCGGACGAGCCGACGGGCGCGTTGGATTCGCGATCGGCGACGCAGTTGTTGGAGCAATTGGTTCAGTTGAACGAACTTTTCCGGACGACGATCTTGATGGTGACTCACGATATTTACGCGGCTAGCTACTGCAAGCGGGTTATTTTCCTTCGCGACGGAGGAATCGTGAACGAGCTCTATGCCGGAGAGCAGAGCCAGAAGGCGTTCTACGACCGCATCTTGGAAACCCAGAGCATCATGGGAGGCCAATCGCGATGAGCCTGCTCGATCTCACGGTAAGGAATGTCCAGCGTAACTTCCGGCTCTATACGATTTATTTGTTCTCCATGATTACGGGCGTTATCATTCACTTTACGTTCTCGTCCCTTATGTACAACGAGGATCTGCTGGATGCGCTCAAGAACCGCCAGAATTTCCAGAATGGCGTAATTATCGCGTCTATCGTCGTCTTTCTGTTCATTATCTTTTTCATTCTTTACGCGAATTCGTTCTTCATGAGGCAAAGGAAAAAAGAGTTCGGAATGTACTTGCTGCTCGGGTTGAAAGAACGGCAAATTACGTTGATGGTTTTTTATGAAACGTTGTTTATCGGCGCAATCTCGCTTGTTGCGGGCATTCTGCTCGGGGGACTGTTATCGAAGCTATTCGGCATGTTACTCATTAATCTGATGCAGTATGAACAGCCGATCTCGCTCTCTTTCCCGATAGAAGCGATCGGTTCTACCATTGGCTTATTCTTGCTGCTCGCAGTCATTATTAGCGTCCATAGCCATTTCATGATTCGGCGCGTGCAGCTCGTTGAATTGTTTCATGCGAAGATGAAGGCGGAGAAGGCGTTCAAACCGTCTAGCGCGTTGGCCATCTTGGCGATCCTGTTGCTTAGCGCAGCCTTTGTCGTGATCAGTCGCGGAAGAGAGTCCGTATTATGGCAGGATTACGCCACTTCGAGCATGATTGCGGTCACAATAGGGATTATAGGCGGAACGTATTTGTTCTTCCGTCAATTTACGGGCTGGCTGCTGCAGATGATGAGTCGGCGCAAAAAGTATCACGAAGGAAACATGGTGTTATGGACGTCCTCGCTGCGGTTTCAAGTAAGAGGAAATACTCTCAATCTCACTTTTATCTCGCTATTCAGCGCCGTCATTATTTTATTAACGTGTTTTGTCGCCATTAACTACAAGGTTCAGTTCGAGGCCGTAGGGCGGAATTTACCTAATGATATTGCCTATGAATCTCTTGATCCCGCGATGAACGAGAAGATCGATGGTTTAATCCGGGGCTCCGGGCATAAGGTAGACGATCATCGTACATTGGAAGCGTTGGTTGGAAATACCCGGACGGAGCTGGCCGAAGCTTTCGAAAACCCGGCCTATTATAGTCCCGAGCTTCTCTTGGTCGCGGAAAAAGCGTATAACGATATGGTCATCTACCGCGGCGCCGATCAGCAGGTCGATCTGCAAGGGACGGAGGCCGTTTCCCTGGCGCAAGGATCGGACCTTGCTAAGCCGTATGAGTCCGGAGCTCAACCTAACATAACGGTGAAGACGGTTACGGAAACGACGACGTTCCAATTGGTGGAGAAAAAAGATTACGCGCTGTTGGGCTGGAGAACCGACCCCGTTAATTCGATGATCATTAAGCCTGCCATCCTGATCATCTCGGACGAAACGTATCAAAGATTAAACGAGCAAGCCGCAACGAGATCCTACGAGCTCTATCAGATCGACGACGCCAAGAACGCCGAATCGTTATCCAAGGAAATTCATGGATTGGTCGCCCAGACGCCGGACGCTTATTATTCTTCATTCGCGGACGTGTACTCGGTTCAAATCGAAAGTTCTTCCTTGTTGCTGTTCGCCAGCGGATTTCTTGCCCTGATCGCCGTCTTCGCATTAGCTAGCGTCATCTACTTCAAGCAATTGCGGGAAGCGACGGATGAACAACAGCAATACGCTATCTTAGGGAAAATAGGCGTGGATGGCCGGTTAATGAAACGAGTCATTCGCAAGAAGCTTTTGTTCGTGTTCTCTCCGCCTCTATTGCTCGGAATTCTGCATAGTTGGTTTATCATCAAGTATTACATATTGGATTCCGTTCAGGATTTCCCCGGCTTAGACGATCTGGTATGGGGAATCATGATCGTGTATTTCTTAATTTACTTCTTGTTTTATCTGTCCTCGGCGAACCTTTACTATAAGATCGTTAACCAAAGGCAATAACGCGTCGGACCGCCCGTCAGTTTACGAAACCCCCTTGTCATGGCCGCAAAAAGCGACTATGACAAGGGGGTTCTTTGTCAAAGTTCCTTAAAAGGCTTCACCGTGCTCATATACGGATCGTGGTTTTTCGGAAAATGCACGGTCATCTCCGTATACTGCCCGACTTCCGATTCGCACGTGATGTAATGTCCCAATTTGTTCGATAGTTCCTGCGCGAGATACAACCCCATTCCCGTAGATTTCGTATGGGACCGCCCGTTCGTTCCCGTGAATCCGCGATTGAAGATCCTCGGCAAATCCTTCGGATCGATTCCGATTCCGTTGTCCCGTATGACGAGCGATTTCTCTTGCGGAGTGACGCGGGTCGCGATAGATACTTCTCCGTCGTCTCCCGTATATTTCAAGCTATTCGTTAGAATCTGGTTCACGATATAATTCAGCCATTTGGAATCGCTTTGCACGATCGTGGACTTCAAGTCCAACTGGATGCGGATTTTACGGGAGATGAACGTCTTGGAATGGCTCTTTACGAGATTTTTGACGAGCGGCTCCAAATCGCAGTTTCGGATTTCATAATCTTGATTGAAGCTATCCAGCTTGGCGTAATAGAGCGCTTGATCCACGTAGTGTTCGATCCGGGACACTTCTTCGTCCAGGCTTTTGCGATCCATTTCCGTTTGCTGCATTAATCGCAGCACGGCTATCGGAGTTTTGATCTCGTGAAACCACGTTACGATGAAGTTGTAATACTCGTTCTGCTTGGCTTGAACCTCGTTAAGGGCGCGAATATGCTCTTGTCTCATCTCTTCCAAGATACGGTGATAATGATGGGCTTCGAGAGAAAGGTTCTCGGCGTCCTCGCGGTGCATGTGGCGAATGGCCTGGAGATTCCGCCAATAACGGAGAATGACGAATCCGGCCAGCAGGATTAGAACTAGGACTAGAGCATAGAAAAAGGTTTCCCATTGCCATGCGATCGCGGGATCCGTATAGAACGTGGCCATGACGATAAGGAAACCCGCCAGGAACAGAAGGAGGTAGGGTTTCTCGTACTTTAGGAAGCGCCACCATCTCATTCGATTAAGTACCCCATTCCTTTGCGCGTCGCGATAAAGTCTTCGTATCCGAGCGCGGCGATTTTGCGGCGCAGGCGATTGACGTTCACGGTTAACGTGTTGTCGTCGACGAATTGCTCATCGTTCCAGAGGGCTTGCATGAGATCGTCGCGGGAGATGATCTTGCCGATATTGCGCATCATGACTTGCAGCAGGATAAACTCATTGCGGGATAGCTCGGTTGTCCGAGAACCGTATTGCACGGAGGAGTTAGACAAGTTAAAGACGAGCTCGCGGTGAGCAAGCTGCAAATTCTCGTCTTGGTATGTGTAATTGCGGCGCAAGAGCGCGTTGACCTTGGCGACGAGAACGTCCAAGTCGAACGGCTTCTGCACGAAATCGTCGCCGCCCATGTTGATGGCCATGATGACGTCCATGTTCTGATTTCGGGAGGATAGGAAAATAATCGGTACCTTGGACACGGCGCGGATTCGCTGGCACCAATGATATCCGTCGAATACCGGCAGATTAATGTCTAGCAGCACCAAGTGGGGCTGAGCTTGCTCGAACTCGGCAAGCACTTGATCGAATGCCGTCACTTCGGCGACGTTGAACTGCCATTTGCGGAGCGTATCGGCTACGATCGAACGTATTCTCTCATCGTCTTCGACGATCATAATGCGGAACAAAGACAAGCCTCCATTCGTTGCGGCAGCACTCTTGGTCTTTATCCGTAAGCGTTGTACTATGATCATAGCGTAGGGAAGCAATTTTAGACAAGGAAGAAGCGAATGGGATTAATATAACTGGATTAGTAGTTGCTACTAGCCGCAACAGCCTCGCATGAAGAACGAAGGCCAAAAAAGTGCCTTCGTTCCTCAAGGGGCAATTGAAAGAAGCTGCCCCTCGGGTCCTGGCAAGGCAAGACCTCGAGAGACAGCCTCTTACGAGAAGGAGCTCAAATGCCGTTTAAGCGAATCAATCGTCCGCGGAGGCGTCGCATCCCGGCGGATAGATGCCGGCAGGGAATGCCAAACCTCGTAGAGTATGGGCAAATCCAACCCAAGCGATCGAATTCTTCGTTCTTGCGCGAACACTTCGTTAGGCGTCCCTTCCATGACGCAGCGGCCTCCGTCGAGGACGAGTATCCAATCTGCCCAAGAATAGGCTAAGTTCATGTCGTGGGTAGCCATCGCGACGGTAATCCCTTGCGCATGGATCCGATTTAATTCTTCGACGAGCTGAAGCTCGGATTGACGATCCAAATACGCGGTCGGCTCGTCTAGCAAGAGCAATTCGGGCTCCAGTACCAACACGCCGGCAAGGGCGATCCGTTTCTTCATGCCGAGGCTCAGCTGATGCATGGGGGTTTGCGCCCATTGCTCAAGACCCATCGCGGATAGCATATGCTCGGTACGACGCCGAATGTCCGGCTCCGCAATCCCCGCATTGCGCAATCCGTAGGAGATGTCCTCATACGGCGTGTTCAGAATCAATTGCTGCTCGGGGTCCTGGAACACAAGCCCGATCTTCCTTCGCAGCTCGCGAAGCCGGCCTGAGGAATACTCTAGCGGTTGGCCTTTCCAACTGACCTTGCCGATGGCCGGACGATGAATTCCGATGGCGTGCAGGAATAGAGTCGATTTGCCTGAGCCGTTATGACCGCAAATCGCGGTTCTTCTGCCTTCGGGCACGACTAAGCTCAAACCCCTCAGCGCTTCTTTTTTCGTGCCGGGGTAGCTATAGCGTACCTGATCTACTTCCAGTATGGGATTTATTGATATTCCCTCCATCGCAGCCAACATTCCGCCAGCAATAAAATAGTAAGCCCGATTCCGGTTTCGAGCCGATAACGATAGGTTACCGGCTCGGCCTCGTAGGGAGCCATGCGGATCTCGTCGGTAAAGCCTCTAGAGATCAAACCGTTCGATAAACCCTTGTAGCGGTGCATCGTCTTGACAAACAATCTAACGATTAAGATCGCCATGTCGTTAAGCTTGTTTTTGAATCCGTAGTGCCCCCCTCGCGCCTTCTGGGCCACATACATATCGTGCGCGGTGTCCATGAAGAGAAACAGAAACCGATACGTAATCAGCATCAGCTCCAGCACGAGAGAAGGGATCCTCAGCTTAGCCATCACCTGTAACAATTGCTGAAAGGGCGTCGTTAGGATAAGGAAGAACATCACGGATAGGCAGGCAAGCATCCGGCAGAATAAGAAGCCCGCTGAGGCTATGCCCTTCTCGGACAAGGCAATGCTCCCCATTTGTAAATCCAAGACGAGCGCCGGGAGACTGGCGAGGAAGAACAGACAGGAGCCTCCGAGCAGCAACAATCCATGCACGGCGGGTATTTTCGCGTGTCCGATAATCCAAAAGAGCATCCAGGCGACGATCAACAGTTGTACGGGAGGTTGCGATACGTAAGCGAGCAGGAACAAAATCGCCGCGAAGCCGCATTTCCACAAGGGAGATGCGGCACGCAGCGCGTTCCCGTAGGAAAGCGAGTCGATAAGCTTAAGCATCGTGCTTGGATTTGTCCTTGGATTTGTCCTTGGATTTCCCTTTGAAATAACCGATTACATAGCCGATCACTCCCGCGCCTATCGCGGCTTGCAGGGCGAACAGCATGCTCTCGGTCTCGGAAGGAAGCTCGAAGAACGAGGAGAACCATGGTTCGTAAGCAGGGTGGATTTCTTGGATCAAGGCTTCGGCGGCATCGTCGGCTCCCCCGAATTCGCCGTTGATCAGAAGCAAGGGCAGAACGGCAAGCAGAATGACGGCGGTCAATAGGAGAATGTTTCTTGTAGCTAGTCTCATGCGTGTTTTACCCCTTTCATTTTGCGTTGGAGAATCGATAACTCGTCCGTGCTGTGCGATTTGAGCCAGCCCCAGATCAGAACGGTGAGCAATCCTTCGCTAATGGCGAGAGGAACTTGCGTCACGGCGAAGATTCCGCCGAACTTCAAGAACGAGGCGATGAAACCGCCGCTCTCGGAAGGGAAAGCAAGCGCAAGCTGCGCGGAGGTCACGACATAGGTGGATAGGTTAGCCAGCGCCGCGGCGCAGAAGATCGCGAGATTCTGCTTGCCGGAAGCTTTCATCAGCCATTTGTACGCGAAGTAGCCGATGATCGGACCGCAGACGGCCATGGAGAAGGCGTTGGCGCCGAGCGTCGTAATTCCGCCATGGGCAAGCAGAACGGCTTGGAACAGAAGGACGATGGAGCCCAGCACGCTCATCGGAAGCGGACCGAACATGACCGATCCGAGGCCCGTCCCGGTCGGGTGGGAGCTGCTGCCGGTAACGGAAGGGATCTTCAACGCGGATAGCACGAAGGTAAAAGCCGCGGCCAATCCCAGCATCAGCTTAAGCTCGGGAGTTTCTTTGGTGATCTTCCTGAGCGCTCTTAAACCGAATACGAAGAACGGGATGAATGCCGCCCACCAGAACACGGCCCAGCCGACGGGGAGGAAACCCTCCATAATGTGCATGGCATAGGCCGATTGAGGTTCATTGATTAGAAAATACCCAACGAGCCCCAGAACGGCAAGCAATAATCGAACGCTACGACTTACTCTCATACGAATTTCCTCCTTAATAATAAATGCGCAACAAAAAAAGACCGATCCGTCAGGATAGGTCTAGGAGTACGTAGCAAAAGACAACACAGCCATGCCGTTGTCAGTTGGATATACGCACACCTCTCCTCTCCGCGAAGGAATAGGGTGTAATCGATTAGGTAGGTCTCCTGGCTCTCGGATCGGCATTGCCTCCGTCTTCCCCGGCTTAAACGCCGAGTGACATAGTGGAGGGAACTCCCCGATTACAGTGGCGGGACCGCTCGGGATTTGCACCCGATTCCCTGTTACCCCTTGATAAGACAAGGGCACCTCATCGATAACATATGATTTTTACTAAAGCTTATTCTAACAGATAACCTCTACTATTTGTAATCTATTTGATCTATGTTGAACCTAATCTAAAGATATGGGGTTCAAGGCTCTATTAGCACTGTTCTTTCAGTGAAGGAAATTAGAAGATTTAGTCGAACTATGTAAACAGCGATTACGAGAGCATGAAGACTTACATCAAGGTTCGGACATAAGGAGAAGATGGCCGCAGGATGAGTTCATTCAACAGCTTAGATACCGCCACTCGGGAGCAACTAGCCAATAAAAACCGACTGCTTGAACAAATGATAAGCATGATAGACGCGGCGATCTGGTCGTATGATTTGCTTGCGAATAAGATCAACTTCGCTTCGGAGGCGTTGACTAGAATTACCGGATATCCGCTGAAGAAATTCATGGACGTCAACGATTGGATAACGACGGTGTATCCGGAGGATATCCCGATATTCAAGAAATTATCGGCCAACATCAGGCAAGGCATTCCCGATCAGCGCGAATACCGGATATGGCATGCGAACGGAGAGATTCGCTGGCTTCAAGTCGGGATTATGCCCAGTCTTAACGCGGATGGAGAAGTGACTCAATTCGATGGAGTCATCATCGATATTACGGATAGAAAAAAGATGGAAGACGAGCTGCACAAGAGCGAGCAACGCTACAAATCGCTGTTCGAATACAATTCGGACGTCATATGCGAGCTGGATCTGAACGGGAACGTCATGGATATTAATCCGACCGCGGAGAAAATAACGGGCGAGCGGTTGCTGGGGGCGGACGCGAACTTCTCGATGGACGACGTATTCGGGAAGGACAATATCCAACTCATGACGGAGTATTTCCAGTTAGCTTTGCAGGGAGTGTCCCTAACGTTCGAGATGACGTCGCGGCACAAGAGCGGCAACGTGTTCCATTGGGAAATGAAACCGGTTCCGATCTACGTGAATCACCAGATCACGGGCGCTTTCGTCATCTGCAAAGACATTACCGCCAAGAAGAGCATCGAGAAGGCGCTAAAGGATCGCGAGACGCAATATCGGATGATCGCCGACAATATGACGGACATGTTGGGCATGCTTGACCTGGAGGGCAACATCCTGTTCGCCACTCCTTCCTGCGGCAAGGTGCTAGGATTGGCGGAAGAGTCTTTTCGCGGCAAAAAACTGATCGATTACTTGCATCCGGAAGATAAAGACACGTTGCGACGCGAAATAGCTATGTTGATCGAGACGAAAAGAGACAGACTGATGCGATACCGGATTCTTCACGCGGACGGTGCCGTGCTCCATCTCGAATGCATGGGTACCCCGGTATTCTGCGATGGCGGAAACGTTCGAAGTATCATAGCACTGGGAAGGGACATTACGGAAAAAGTAAAAATCGAGAAGGCGCTTATCGAAAGCGAAGAACGCTATCGGCAAAGCGAGGAACGTTACCGAAGATTGGTGGAGTTGTCCCCTGTAGCGATCGCCACCTATAAGGATGGTAAGATCACTTATATCAATCCGTCCGGGATGAAGATGGTCGGAAAGGAATTCCACGGCGATAAGATCGAAACGGATATTATCAAAGACTGGGTTCATCCCGCTTACCAGAAGTACGCGACCGAGCGGATGGAGAATACGTTGCTTACCGGGTTCACCGCTCCGGGCGAATTCCAGATTATCCGCACGGACGGCCAAGTCATCGACATCTCTATGCTCTCTATCTACGACTCTAAATCTTCCTCCATCCAATTGATGTTCGAGGATATTACGGTCAGGAAACAATCGCAACGGAAACTGATCGAGAGCGAATTTCGGCATTATCGCCTGTTGACCAGCTTGGACCGATTTTCCCGCGACCTCTTCGGCGTCATGAAAGTGAGCCAGTTGGAGAGGCGCCTGGTGAGAGAAGTACGGGAGGTTATTAAATCCAACCGGGTGAGCTTGCAAGAGGTCGAACACAACGAGGATCGATTATGCGAGATCATCGAGACGGACGAGGGGTATCATCTTAAGATCGGCGAGATCAGAGGCAGAAGCTATTTGCTCTGCATCGATGAGAAGCCCGCCTCCTTGCAGATTACGACCCAGAGGGTATGGCTTCAGACGATTGCCCGATACGTCAGCGTTCTATTCGATAACTTCTTGTTAATAGAAGACTTAAGCAGGGAACTGGAACAGAGCGCGGCCCAGCAAGTCGGTCCGACTTGGCTCCTCCGGCTGTTGTTCAACATCTCCGAGAACGAGAGGAAGCGCTTATCGCAGGATCTGCACGACGCGGCGCTTCAAGAACAGATCATCTGGTATCGCAAGCTTGATCTTCTCATGATGGACGAGTCGATTACCGGGGATGTCCGGGAACAATTGGGACAAATCGCGGAGGGACTGTTGGACGTTATCCACCAGATCCGGATCACTTGCAACGAATTAAGGCCACCTCTGTTAACGGAGGAAGGATTGACGACTTCCCTGGAGGCGCTGTTCGACTTTACCCAATTGCGTACGAACTATTGCATCCAGTTCGATGCGGCCGACTACGATCATACGATAAGCGATGTCCTATTAATCGGCCTCTATCGTATCGTGCAGGAGCTGTTGGCTAATGCCACGAAGCATTCGCGGGCAACGGTGGTGCGGATCGCGTTGTCCAGCGGATCCGATCATATTCGCTTGACGTATGAAGACAACGGAGTCGGAATGGACTTTGGAACGATGAAGGATTCGTATAATCGAATGGGCATCCACGGCATGAAGGAACGGGTACGCAGCATGAACGGACTTATCGAATTCGGCTCGTCGAAGAGTAACGGGCTCGCGGTCTCCATTACGATTCCCGCGAATGGATAACGTAGAATGATTAACTTCCGAGGTGCGACAGCATGATACATATTCTATTAGTGGACGACCACCCATCGGTCATGGAAGGGACCAGAATGATTCTGGAGCAGGAAGGAGACATGAAGGTTGCGATAGCGAATAGCGCGAATGCCGCGCTAGAGCAAGTCAACGCGCGGCACTACGATATTATGCTATTCGATCTTCATATCGCGGAGATTAACGGAATCGATCTAGCCAAGCAAGTATTAACGATGAAACCCGACGCGATTATTTTAATCTATACCGGCTTTGAATTTAATAACCATTTCAACTTAATGATCGAAGCGGGGATAAGCGGCTTTATCCTCAAGACCTCGAATCGGGAACAGCTCGTAACGGCCGTACGGTGCGCGTTGCGCGGAGAAGCGGTCTTGCCGATCTCCTTGGTTAGGCAATTGCGCAGAACGACGTTGCAAGCGTTGGAGACGAAGGATTGGAAGCAATCGGCTCTTGCGATCAGCAATAAGGAATATGAAATCCTGAAAGAAATCGCCAAAGGAAGAAGCAACAAAGACATTTCCGAGATCGTGCTGATGAGCCAGCGTTCGCTGGAATATTGTTTAACGAATCTCTTCAGCAAGCTCAACGTCAAATCGCGGGTCGAAGCGGCGATCAAGGCGAAACAAATGGGTTTTTTGACGGACGCGGACTTTATCCAATGAACTTGTATAACGGAATACATCGTTAGCCATAACGGTCCCATTCACGCCGTCGCGTGATGGGATTTTTTTTTATTGCGCGCCCATGCGAGATTCCGAAAAAGATTTGCGCGGTCGCGCCATACATTTTCGGTTACCAATAACTTTAGCCCGCTTATGATCAATCTAGTCCTTTAGAATCAGGGGTCGATTCTTAGCTAGTAAGGAGGGTACAGATGGATAATCAAGCAGGCGTTAAGGATTTGTTAAACAGCGCGATTGAATCCGTGAGCCAGGTTATTCCGGCGGCAACGGAGGTTTATCCGCCTAAAGCCTTTCAGCAAACGACTCTTCAGAGCCACATGAGCGTGCTGGTCGGCATTACCGGAGACGTATCTGGGCGCGTGGTGCTTGAGGGAGAAGGTCCTACCTTCAGCAGTTTAGGCGAATCGATGTTCGGGATGCCCCTGCAAGGCGAAATGCTTCACAGCTTCGTAGGCGAAATCGCGAATATGATCGCGGGAACAACATCATCTATTCTGTCTCAAAAAGGACGAAAAATCGATATTACGCCTCCGACCGTCGTGGTCGGGACATTTCAGATGTTCGGATTCGAGCAGGGAATTTCGGTCCCTATACATATCGCCAACGTTGGCGAAGTGAATATGATTTTACTTTTACAGAAATAAGGAGTGGCTTTAATATGGCAAACATTCTGGTCGTGGATGATGCCGCTTTCATGCGGATGATGCTCAAAGACATTTTGCAGAAGAACGGACATACGGTCGTTGGAGAGGCCGCGAACGGCAGCGAAGCAATCGCGAGATATAAGGAACTGGGACCGGACTTGGTCACGATGGACATTACGATGCCGGTGATGGAAGGAATAGAGGCCGTCAAACTGATCAAGGAAGCGGATCCGAAAGCCAGAATCATCATGTGCTCGGCAATGGGACAGCAAGGGATGGTCGTACAAGCGATACAAGCGGGGGCCAAAGATTTTATCGTCAAACCGTTCCAACCGGATCGCGTACTGGAATCGATTGAGAGAGCGATAGCCAATTAGTCCATCCTGGGGGAGTGGGTAACGATGCGAATGAATAAAGGCGTCGAAACGGAATTCGAGGGACTGCTCGAGGATTTTAAATTATATTTGCAGACGATGGATCGACCGGAGCTCATACATCTCTACAAGGAAATGCTGTTTATCAGGTATTATCTGACGGCCCTCTCCATGAAGCCGCTGCTCGAGCCCGAGCAAGCGAAAGAAATCGTGGATTATTTGCAAGCGCAGATCGGACAACCAACTTTGGCGATGAATGGAGTGTTGGCTCGTGAGATGGTTCAGTAATTTACGGACGGCCGTGAAGCTTGCGACCGCGTTTACGGTTACTACGATTTTATTGGTGTTTATCGGATATTCCGGGTTAACCAATCTGGGGAAGATGGATAAACAGGTCGTGGATATGTACGAGACCAACTTAGTGCCCGTCAACGATCTGAGTTATATTCAGACTCTCTACCAGACGATCAACGTCGATCTTCGGGACATGAACATCTTTGCCAGAACCGAAGCGGAGAACAACGAGTACAAGGAAAAAATATTGGCGAGCGCGAAAGAAATCGAAACTAGAATCAATAAATTCAGCCAGTTGGCCACGTTGAGCCAAACGGAGAAAGACGACTTGAAGCTGCTTGCCCCAGTATGGAAGCAATATAACGAACTATTGGACAAGGCTATTGAACTGAATAGCGAAAATATAAGCTCCGAGGAATTCACGAAACATTTGCTGACGGACGGCCTGAAAGAAACAAACGATAAGCTGGGCGAGATCGTCACAAGGCTGGTTCTTTTCAACCTTGACGTAGCGGATGAAGCGCGAGCGGAATCCGACAAGATTTATAAGTCCTCCAGATCCGTAACTTTCGGAATTATGATTGCGGCGGTGCTCATTAGCATCGGATTCGGATACGTCATTTCCCGAATGGTCGCCAGTCCGCTAAACCGTATGGTCAAGCTTGTCGGCCAAGTAGCCAAAGGAGATCTAAGCGAAACTTCGGATATCCATACGAAGGACGAAATCGGAATACTGGCGACGTCCGTTAACGATATGGTTCTGAATTTAAGGGGAACCGTGGGCGGGATTCTGGTATCGGCGGAAAGCGTCTCCGCGGCTTCCCAGCAGATCTCGGCGAGCACGGAGGAAATCGCCAGCGGAAGCATGAGCCAAGCGAACGCCGCGCAAACGATGAACGAGCTATTCCGGGAGCTCTCGATGGCCATCAATTCCGTCGCCCGGAGCGCGGAACAAGCATCGGATCTGTCCAACCAAACGATGAGTATCGCTCAAGAGGGGGGCAAGGTCGTTCAAACGTCCATTAACGGGATGACCCGCGTGAACGAACAGATGTCCAAGCTCGAAGAGGATTCGAACAAAATCGGGGAAATCATCGAAGTGATCGACGATATCGCGGAACAGACCAATCTTCTTGCGCTGAATGCCGCTATTGAAGCGGCCCGTGCGGGAGATCAAGGACGCGGATTCGCGGTAGTCGCCGACGAAGTAAGAAAATTAGCCGAACGCAGCGGCGAGGCGACCAA
Organism: Cohnella cholangitidis; assembly: GCF_014107495.1. GTDB lineage: Bacteria > Bacillota > Bacilli > Paenibacillales > Paenibacillaceae > Cohnella > Cohnella cholangitidis. Next base: position 2,721,326 of record NZ_CP041969.1, on the reverse strand, counting down.
GCAGATTACGAAAATCATTAAGGGTATGCAGGACAACACCGCCCAAAGCGTCAAAGCGGTGGAAGACGGAGTCGTTGCCTCGCAAAAAACCGGCGAAGCTTTCGAGCATATTATGGCCATGGTGAACGAGACGGCCCACAAAGTGACCGAGATCGCCGCGGCGAGCGAGCAGCAGGCCGCTCAATCCTCGGAAGTGCTCGGTTCCATCGAGAGCATATCGGCGGCCACGGAAGAAGCGGCGGCCAGCAGCGAGGAAACCGCTTCGACCGCCCAATCCCTTGCGCAACTAGCGGAAGAATTAAATAGCTCGGTATCCATCTTCAAGATATAGGCTGGAGGAACCTACGTGCGGAGAGTAAAAGTTAATCTTTCGATTAAGTCCCGGTTGATCGTCGCTTTCCTCGCGATCCTTATCTTGCCATGCGTCGCGATCGGTTGGTTCTCCTATCAGAAAGCGGCAACGCAAGTGGAAAACGAGATTCTTGCGAATGCGAGGCAGGGCGTGCAAATCACGGATAGCCAGATTACGGATTTCTTTGCCTCCGTAACCTCGGATATGGATTATCTGGCCGGACAGCTTCGCGACGAGATGGCCGACGGCGAAGAGAGCGGGCAAATCCGGGCGGTTCTGGATCCGTATAAAGCCGTTCACCCTCAATTTCAAACGGTGTTCTACGGCAACGAAGACGGGCTTATTATCCGCTCTCCCGAGCAGTACGTCGAGGGGTACGATCCAAGAGAGAGACCCTGGTATACGAGCGCAATGGACAACAAAGGGAAAGCGATCATTAACGATCCTCACGTATCCGCCACGTCCGGGCAGATCGTCGTGGTTCCCTCCAAGGCGATTAGCGATGGGCGCGGCGTTGTCGGGGGCAATCTGGATATTTCGAAGATAGCCGAAACCGTGAATCAAATCAGAGTCGGGGAAAAGGGTTATGTCACGATTCTGGGGGAAACTCCGAGCTATTTGATTCATCCGACAATTGAACCGGGCACAGAGGCCAAGGAGGCTTTCGTTTCCCGATTCTACGAATCGGACGCCGGAACAATCGATTACGAATTTAACGGAAAAAGCAAAAGAGCGGTATTCATGACGAACGAATTGACCGGTTGGAAGATTGTCGGCGCCTTGGAAAAGTCCGAGATTACTAGTGCCACGAGAAGTATCCTATATACGACGGTAGCGGTCATCGTTGTTGCCGTATTGCTGGGCGCGTTGCTCGTGATCGCGATTATCCGTTCGATTACCTCGCCTCTTCAGCGCTTGATAGGCGCGACCGCGACAATCGCGGACGGGGATTTGACCCAGGAAATCGCCGTGCGTTCCAAGGACGAGATCGGCCGGTTATCGGTCTCCGTGAACGACATGAGCCATAAGCTGCGCGATTTAATCGGCGGAGTGTTAAGCGCGTCGCACAATGTCGCGGCAGCCTCCGAGCAAATCTCGGCGACGACGGAGGAAATCGCGAAAGGCAGCTCCGTGCAAGCCCAAGCTTCTCAATACATGCACGAGCAGTTCAGCCAGCTCTCGCACGCTATTAATGCCGTTGCGGTCAGCGCGGAGGAAGCGTCGCAATTAGCGGCCAATACGACCGTAATTGCTCGCAAAGGCGGCGAAATCGTTAGGCTCTCCGTAGAAAGCATGGGTCAAGTAAGCTCGCGGATGGAGCAGTTGGAGAAAGACTCCGTTAAGATCGGGGAAATTATCGAGGTCATCGACGACATTTCGGAACAAACGAATCTGCTGGCCTTGAACGCGGCCATTGAAGCCGCGCGTGCCGGCGAGCAGGGGAGAGGCTTCGCGGTCGTCGCGGACGAGGTGCGGAAGCTGGCCGAGCGCAGCGGAGAGGCCACTACGCAGATCACTTCGATCATTAAGGAGATGCAGGCGAACACCCACAAGAGCGTAACCGCGGTTTCCAACGGCGTTAGCCAGTCCAGGCAGACCGGACAAGCCTTTGAGGAAATCGTCGGGATGATTAACGAGACGGAACATAAAGTGAATGAAATCGCCGCCGCCAGCGAACAACAAGCGGCGCAGGCGGACGAAGTGATGCAATCGATCGAAAGCATCTCCTCCGCGAGTCAAGAGGCCGCGGCGGCATCGGAAGAAACGGCCGCGACCTCGCAATCGCTTGCCTTGCTGGCAGAAGGTTTGAACAAGTCGATCTCCATTTTCAAAGTCAATTCATCACGAGAACAAGGGTGAGATCATGCAGGCGGCACAATATGAGCAATATATCGAATTCGATATAGAGAAAGAGCAGTACGCCATTCGAATCAGAGATATTCATGAGATCATCAAAATTCAGGACATCACGCCGATTCCTAACGTCACGCCCTACGTCAAAGGGGTTATTAACCTCAGAGGCAAGATCGTGCCGGTCATCAGCCTGCGGAATATGTTCGGGTTTCAAGAGAAGGAATATTCCCGAACGACGCGGATCATCGTTGTCCATCATATGGAGGATACCGTAGGAATTATCGTTGATCGCGTAAATCAAGTCACGACGTTCTCGGACGTTCAACTTCCGCCCGAGCGGGTAGGAGGCGTAGACGGTAACTACTTCGTAGGGATCGGCATAACGAATAACGGTCTCGTCGGGATCTTGAAGCTGGACGAAGTCTTGCTTCGCGAACAGGAGTGAACGAGTAGATGCTAGCCGAATATAGAGAGGTTTTTCTCGAAGAGCTGGACGAGCAACTGCAACTCATGGACGATGTTATTTTGCAACTAGAGCAGAGGGGCGGGACCGAACGGGACGTGCAAAGCCTGTTCCGGGCCGCCCATACGTTGAAAGGCTCATCCGCGGCAATGGGTTACGAGGAAATGAAGCAGCTAACCCACGAAATGGAGCATTTACTGGATTTGGTAAGAAGCAAGCAGCTTGAGGTGTCCGGTTCGCTAATCGACCGGCTCTTCCAATCGTTGGACTGTCTGAAAGAGTTGAGAAAAGATATCCTGCGCAACGATGGATCGGTTACCGACATTTCCGAATGCGTTAGGGCGCTTCATTCCTTCGTGAAGGATTCCTGCCGTTCTTCGGGCCCGCCAAGAGGCGCGGAATCGAAGCGGCCGGCATTAAGCATGGACGTCGCGCTAAGAATGCAGGAGGCCCAAGATCTCGGGCTGAAGGTTTATTGGATCGGCTTGCAAATTTCCCCTGAGTGCGTGATTCGAGGCGCGAGGTTCTATGTCATTCACTCCAACCTAAGCAACTGGGGAGAGATTCTTCATTCCGATCCGGAAATAGAGGGAATCGGCGAGCATAGCGAGGTTCCCTTCGAGTTCCAATTTCTCTATGCGGGGAGTCAAGAGCTTCAAGAGCTGGAACAGCTTGTCGCCTCCTTATCGGATGTTGCCGGCGTGAACGTGGAGTCCGTCGCGAACGAGGTTCTATACGTCAGCAACGAGGCAGAGACGCAAGCAAGCAACGCAAGCGCCGGAGAACCGCCAACGGGCAAGTCCAGATCCCAATCGGTCCGCGTAAACGTGGAGCGGCTGGATCATCTCATGAATCTCGTCGGCGAGCTTGTGATCGACCACACGCGCATCCATCAAGTGGAGCGTACGCAGAGACGGAGATTCTCCGATGATACCGTGAACGAGCTCGGGCAAATTTCCGACCATCTTTCCCGAATCATCGGGGATTTGCAGGAAAGCGTCATGAAAGCCAGAATGCTGCCGATCGAACAGCTCTTCAACCGGTTTCCCCGCATGATTCGCGACTTGTCACGGGATTTGGGCAAGGAAATCGATCTTGCGATGGAGGGCAAAGAGACGGAATTGGATCGAACGCTGATCGAGGAAATCGCGGACCCGCTAATTCATTTAATTCGCAACGCCATAGATCACGGAATCGAGAAGCCGGAGGCAAGAGAATCGGCCGGCAAGAATCGTAAGGGCACTCTGCGGATCAGAGCGGCGCACGAAGACAATCAGGTCGTCATTTACGTAGAAGACGACGGTTCCGGCATCAATCCGGCCAAGATGAGAGAGTCCGCGCGGAACAAGGGGATCATTACCTCGGAGGAGGCGGAAGCGTTAAGCGACCGGGAGGCGATCGACCTGATTTTCCGTCCGGGGTTCTCTACGGCCAGCATCGTAAGCGACGTTTCCGGACGCGGCGTCGGAATGGATATCGTCAGAAGCCATATCGAGAAGCTGAACGGCATGATCGATATCGAGACGGCATTGGGCAAGGGCACTTGCTTTAAGATCAAGCTCCCGTTAACGTTGGCGATTATCGTCGGGCTGCTCGTAAAGCTGCACCAGCAAACCTTTATCATTCCGATGAGCAATATCGCCGAGATCGTTAGAATTCCCTATGAAGACATACGAACGGTACGAGGACAGCAAGTGGTCTTGCTGCGCAACCAGGTCATTCCAATCGTCTGGCTTCACGTTCATTTCCAGATTCCGAGAGTGGAACGGGCGAAGAGCCATATTCAGCTTGTGATCGTGGGCTCCGCGGAGAAAAGAATGGCGCTTGCCGTAGACGAGCTTATCGGCAACCAGGAGGTCGTCATTAAATCGCTCGGTTCCTACGTGGGCAAAGTGGACTGCATCGCCGGTTCGACGATATTGGGCGACGGGAAAGTAGCGCTTATCCTAGAGGTGCCGGGAATTATCAATCATGCGGCCCGGAGGACGATCGTATGAGGCCTTCCCCGGCAATGGATCAGGATTTCGTCCAGTTCATGGGGCTCTTCAAGAAACGAACGGGCATCGATCTTGCGTTGTACAAAGAAAATCAAATGAAGCGCCGGCTCGCCAACCTCAAGGATAAAAGAGGCTTCGGCACGTTCGTCGATTTCTATTATGCGATGGAGAGAAGCGCCGAGCTGCTCGACGAGATGCTGGAACATATGACGATAAACGTGTCGGAATTTTATCGCAACGCCCAGCGTTGGAGCATCATGGAGAAACGGGTTATTCCCAGCGTGCTTCAGAACAACGGACGAATCAAATGCTGGAGCGCCGCGTGTTCCACGGGAGAAGAGCCCTACAGTCTGGCGCTTATGCTTACGGCTTTCCTAAGCGTGAAGGATATTCAAGTGTTGGCGACGGACATCGACAAAAGCGTGCTGGAGAAGGCAAGAGAGGGAGTATACCAAGCGGATTCCGTGAAAGAGGTGCCCAAGCCGTATCTCGACCAATATTTCACCTTGCGGGACCGCCGTTATGCGGTATCCGAAGAGATCAAACGCTGCGTCCGGTTCAAACAGCATAACTTGCTGGCCGATCCGTACGAGAGCAACTTCGATCTGATCCTATGCCGCAACGTCCTTATCTATTTTACGGACGAAGCAAAGGAAACTTTGTTCGAGAAGTTCGGCAAATCCCTGAAGAAGGGCGGTTATCTCTTCATCGGGGGCAGCGAACAAATCGTTCACCCGCAAAGGTACGGTCTTGAGCCAATGGATACCTTTTTTTATAGAAAACAATAAGGGAAGAGATTCATTGCCGAAAATAAAAGTGCTTGTTGTAGACGATTCGACGTTTATGCGCAAGCTGATTCCGCGCTTGATCGAAGAGGACGAGGCCATACAGGTTATCGGAACGGCGCGCAACGGATTGGAAGCGATCGGCATGGTCATGGAGCATAAGCCCGATGTCGTGACATTGGATATCGAGATGCCGGAGATGGACGGGCTGGAAGCTCTGGATAAAATCATGGAGAGGCGCCCGACGCCTATTCTTATGCTAAGCTCGCTTACGCAAGAAGGCGCGGACGCCACGATCGCGGCGCTGCAAGGCGGGGCCGTGGATTTCGTGTTCAAGCCGTCGGGTTCGGTCTCGACGGATCTCTTCAAAGTGAAAGACGAGCTGATCTCCAAGATCAAACAAGCCTCGCAGATGCCGCTTAGATCTTTGGTTTCCACTAGGAAGGCCGTTTCCCGGAATGGCGCGGGGCAGCCGGTCCGAGATAAGCTCGGACTGACGAAGGAATTCGACCAGATCGTAGCTTTGGGTACTTCCACGGGAGGGCCTAAGGCGCTTGAAACCGTGATAACGGCGTTGCCCGCAAGCTTCCCCTTCCCGGTGCTAATCGTTCAACACATGCCGCCTAAGTTTACCAAATCATTGGCCGAAAGGCTGAATCGCTTATCGAACGTACGGGTAGTAGAAGCCGAGAACAACCAACCGGTGTTGGGAGGTACGGTCTACATCGCTCCCGGCGATTATCATATGAATGTCGTGCAAGCGAACCGAGAGTTCAGGATACAGCTTCATCAGCAGCCGGTCCGTAACGGTCACAGGCCTTCCGTCGATGAGCTGTTCGACTCGGTATCGCAATTAAAAAACCTAAAGAAACACTTCGTGCTCATGACCGGAATGGGGAGCGACGGGGCAAGAGGGATGCTGAACGCCAAACAAACGGGAGCCCGGACGACGATCGCGGAATCGCAAGAAACGTGCATCGTGTACGGCATGCCAAGAGCGGCGGTTGAGCTAGATTGCGTGGACTATAGGATCCCGTTGCACCTAATCGCGCCGAAAATCTTGGAAGTCACGGGTTGGCCGGCAAAACAGCCCTAACGCGCCCGTTGAATGGAGATCCGTTTCTTTCTGGTGAAATCCCCCTTTGCGACAAACAATATCCATATTGAACAAATAGTTAGTTAACATTTTTATATTATCATTGTGAATTGCGGGGAGTTCATCCGGAGGAAATAAAGTATAAATTGAGGTGTCTGATTGAATGCAGCACGAATCATCCTATTTATCGGACGTCGTTGCTAACTTTGCCAAGAGTTTTGGTTTAACCGAAAGAGAAAGAGAAATCGTCTACTGCCTTTCGAGATACGGGTATAGCAACAGGCTGTTGGCGAACGAACTGTTCATAACGGAGAAAACGGTCAAAAACCATATCGCCAAAATCCAGGAAAAAACGAAAACCTGCTCCACGAGAGAATTGCTGTCCATGGTTGTCTCCCAATCTATTATGCATCATTTGAAGTTCGAAGAAGAAACCGTGGCCATTGCTCTATAAAGCAAAGTATTAAGGAAGTATGAGTGAAGCTAATCGGTTCTTAAATGTTAATGAATATAGTTGCTAATACCTATCCTTTAGACTTAATGGTAATTAAGAACTAAAGGAGCTATATTCGATGCACTCGCCAACGACGACCAGACACAAAAGGTTACGGAAATTTACCATTCGCAAGTTATCGACCCGGCTGCTGATATCGACCCTGATTATTGCGCTCGTCATTATCGCATCGATGTCTCTCGCGCTCTTCATCCCGAACTCGGCGCTCTTCAAGAAGCAGATTAACGGCGAGCTGGAGCTGAGGACGAACGCGGTCGCCGCGTTGATGGACGAGGTGCTGCAGGACAAGCTTACGAAGCTTGAGACGGTAGCGGGAATCGGCAACAGTTACGGCATGGACGAAGAGAAGCATTTGGCGTTAGCCTCCGCGTTCATAGCGGATAATCCCGGCTTCGGAGGTTTGGTGTTCTCGTTCGATCTCACCGGCAAAGAGGGAACTTCCGATACCGGAGACAAGATAGACTTGTCCAGCCGGGCTTACGTCAAGATCGTCGCGCAAGGGAAGTCCGCTATCTCCGATCCCGTGATGTCCGCGCTTGATCCTTCCAAGTTAGTCGTGGTGTTCGCGGCTCCGTTGATGAAGGACGGCCAGCCTTACGGCTTCTACGCGACGAGTTATTCGATAGAAGAGGCGACCAAGAGCGTCGCGCAAGCGAAGATCGGCGATACGGGATATGCGATTCTGATGGACAGCACGGGGAACGTCGCCAGCCACCCCGACCCTTCGCTGGTCATGAAGAAGACGGTATACGACATGAAGATTCCCGAAGTGGAGAACGCGTTCGAATCGTCGAAGAAGGGCGAGAACTCCAACTTCGCATACACCTATAACGGCATCAAGAAAATCGGCTATTCCAGCGGGACCGAATCCGGATACGTCATTCAACTGTCCGTTCCGGAAAAAGAGCTGATGGCGCCCATTACAAGGTTGATGTGGACGACTATCTTTACGGCTTTGATCGTTACGTTGGTTACGCTAGCGGTCACATACTTGTTCGCGAAGAATATCGTCAAGCCTATCGTATACATAACGAACATAGTGAAGGTATTGGCGCAAGGCGACTTAAGGCCGCGCCTGCAAGTGAAGTCCAATGACGAGCTCGGGGATCTGGCGGACAATATGAACGAAATGCTGGAGTCGCTGTCCAGTACCATCGAGCAAGTAAACTCCGCATCCGGCAGCGTGGCTTCGTCGGCCGAGCAAATATCGGCAAGCACGGACGAAGTCGCAAGAGGAAGCGTAGACCAAGCCGATCGCGCCCGCGCGATGGCCGAGCTGTTCGAAAGCTTGGAGTCCTCGATTCAGTTCGTGGCTTCCAACGCTAATCTAGCTAAGGATTATTCCCAAGAAGCCGTGAATATCGCGGAAGAAGGGACCGATATTATCAATCGTTCCATCGGCAAGATGGGACAGGTCAACGAGCGGATGGAACTGCTCGAGAAGGACTCCAAACAGATCGGCGACATTATCGAAGTGATCGACGGAATCGCCGAGCAGACGAACCTGCTCGCTCTGAACGCGGCCATCGAAGCGGCGCGGGCAGGGGAACAAGGGCGCGGCTTCGCGGTCGTGGCCGATGAAGTCCGCAAGCTGGCGGAGCGCAGCGGCGACGCGACGAAGCGGATTACCGCGATCATTAACGGCATGCAGAGCAGTACGTCCAAGTGCGTGGCGGCGGTTAGCGAAGGGGTGTCCCAATTCGCGTTGACGAGAGATTCGTTCGAAGGGATCGTGCGCAAAGTCAACGAAACCTCGCATAAGGTCGGCGATATCGCCGAGTCCAGCATCGATCAGACGACCAAGGCGTCCGAAGTGCTGTTAACGATAGAGTCGGTAGCCTCGATCAGCGAAGAAGCCGCCGCCGCGGCGGAAGAGACGGCGGCAGCCTCGCAGGAGCTGTCCAAGCTGGCCGAACGATTATACGAGTCGGTGGAGATGTTCAAGATTAAATGATCGGCATTCCCTGCATCGGCAACCCTTTCGGGGTTGCCGATTGTTCTGGCTGAATCGAAATTTACATTACATAAGACGAGGGGCTGAATGACGTTGAAGGCAAAGCTGTACAGATGGTTCAGGCACAATTTTAAAACGAAGCTGATTTCCGCATTCGTGTTGATTCTAATCATTCCTTCCATATCCGTGGGGGTATTTGCTTACGGAACTTCGAAGAGCGAGATTGAAAACCAGATCATGAGCAGCGCGGAAGAGAACGTCAAACTAGTCGACTCCATCATTAGCAGCTCGATGGAATCGAAGAAGACGGATGCGGATTATTTCGGCAAAAACATTAATGCGAGCATGTATGAAGGGGAAGAGAGCCCCGCGGTTAGAAAAATGTTCGATATGTATATGGATATGCACCCGGAAGTAGCCAGCATAAGCCTTGGAACCGAAGAGGGGCTTTACGTAAGATCGCCTAAGCAAGAAGTGAAGGCGGACTTCGACCCCAGAACAAGAGATTGGTATATAAGCGCAATGGCGAGCAGAGGGAACGCGATTATTACCGCGCCCTATATTTCTTCCGTAACCGGGGAGATCGTCATGACGGTCGCCCAGGCGACGGCAGACCAAAGCGGCGTCATAGCGGTTACGCTCGGGATCGAAGAGATCAAGAAGCTGGCCGAATCGGTCAAGATCGGTCAGGAAGGATACGTTCTCATACTGGACGGCGCCAGGAAATTCGTCGTTCACCCGACCAACAAGCCCGGGACGGAGGCCAAGGAAGCCTTCTTCGATAACCTGTATCAAGAGGACTCGGGACAATTCGAATATTATTATCAAGAAAAAGATAAACGAATGTATTTTACGACCAACGCCGTGACAGGGTGGAAGGTAGCCGGAGCCATGCATCTCTGGGAAGTCGAGGATGCGACGAAATCGATTTTCTACAATACGTTTATTACCGTTCTGATTTGCCTAGCGATTGGCGGAGTCGTAATCTATTTCATCCTGAGATCGATACTTAAGCCGATTGTTGGCCTTAAAGCGCACGCTATTCAAGTAAGCAAAGGCAACTTAACGGAAAGCTTGCATTTGCGATCGAACGATGAGATCGGCGAATTGGGCCGCGCGTTCGCCGAAATGCAACATAATCTCCGTTCGTTGATCCAAGACGTAGAAGGCAGAGCCGGGCAAGTCTCCTCCTCCGCCGAGCAGTTGACGGCGAGCGCGCAGCAGACAAGCGCCGCGACGGAACAGGTCGCATTGGCCGTACAAGAGGTAGCGAGCAATGCGGAGAAGCAGACTAACGGAATCGACCTCAACCTGCATGCCATGAATGATATCTCGACGGGCGTAGGCCGAATCGTCGATAGCGTGACCGTCCTGTCCGATCTGTCGAGACATACGATCGTGCAAGCGGAAGAGGGCGGGGAGTCCGTTATCCAGGTCGTCAATCAAATGAACTCCATTCATGAATCGGTCGGGCAATCGGACCAAATGATTAAATCGTTATACGAGCGTTCCAAGGAAATCGGCACGATCTCCGACGTCATCGGCGGGATTGCGCAGCAGACGAACCTGCTTGCTTTGAATGCCGCCATTGAAGCGGCAAGAGCGGGCGAGCACGGAAAAGGATTCGCGGTAGTCGCTGCCGAGGTTCGCAAGCTGGCCGAGCAATCCCAGGCGTCCGCGCAGCAAATATCCGAACTCATTATCGAGATCCAAAAAGAAACCAAACAATCCGTGGAAACGATGGAAAAAGTCACTCATGACGTCGGTAACGGATTGGAAGTTTCTAACGATACGATCTTCAAGTTCGAACAAATCTTGACCAGCATGAGAGAAACCACGCCGCATATCGATGAAGTATCGGCGATTACGCAACAAATTTCCGCCGGCGTTCAAGAAATCGTTGCCGTGGCGAACGAGCTCGCGATGATTGCCAAAGGAAACGCGGCGACGTCCGAGGAAGTCGCCGCCTCAACCGAGGAACAGTTGGCTTCGATGCAAGAGATCTCATCGTCGGCGCAATCGCTGTCTTCCTTGTCGGAGGAGCTTAAGCAACTGATCAATAAATTTACTTATTAATTTAACCTATGGCCCTCTTGGACTCCGCCTTCCGCGCGGTAATGTCCGAGGGGGCTTTTCCGTGAAGCGGGAAGTTCGTCCACGCGCGGAAACCCCGCCAATTGCCATGCCCCAACAACTTCATCAGCTACGTCAGGCATGACTCGGCTCGTCGCGCTGAGTTTTGCCCGCGTAGAACATACGGCCCTCTTGGGCACCGCTTTCTTTGGCGGTAATCTCGGCAGGGACGAGCTTGTATACGGCGGTTTTGCTTCCGAGCGAGGAAACGTATTTCTCGACGTGGCTCTTGGCCAATGGATGGTCGTAATAGCCCGGAACGTATTTGTCCAGCATGCTTTGCATGGCCGCGGTCGCTTCCTCGAGCTCTGCGACTAAAGCCACGGTACCGAATAGCATGACGCTCATAAAAGCGGTATCCGTATTGGCCGGTACGACGTCGGTAATCGTGCCTTGATCTTCGCATACGGTGAAGCAGGCCCGGGAGTTGCTCTGCAACATCGTGATTTTTCTTCCCTCGGAAGCGCCGTGGAAATAGATAGTCCCGTTCCTCCATACGTAGTTCAACGGAATAACGTAAGGGGCATCTTCCGAACTTAATCCGAGGAAACCCGTTCTGGCTTGTTCGAGAAAACCGTTGATTTTGTAGGGATCGGTACATTCTCTTTTGTACATTCGAAGGGGATTCATTATTATTCCATCCTCTCTCGTTCCTGTGGTAAAATCATTTTAGACGTAGTCTGTCCTAGTTAAAAGTGACAGATTCTATCTAAATCAGAGGGACAGTCGGAGGCTGGCAAGCGTAATGATAGGATTATCCCCGATTCTAGATAAACATAGCGAAATACCGATCTATAAGCAGCTATATGATTATATTAAGCAGGAGATCGAAAGCGGCGCGTTGCCGGAAAATAACCGATTGCCCTCCATTCGGCAATTATCCGCGCACTTAATGCTAAGCAAAAATACGGTGGAAACGGCATACCAGCAACTGCTTGCCGAAGGTTACGTCCATAGCAAACCCCGAAGCGGGCTTCACGTCCTTCCGCTGGAGCGCATCAAGCCGATGAACGGCGCCGTCCCTACAAGCGACGAAAAAGTCAGGTATGCCGGGAGTTCGTGTGAGCGGAAGATTTTGTGCGATTTTCACTATGGCGACGTCGAGCTAGGGAAGTTCCCGATAAAAACATGGAGAAAGTGCTTGCTGGAAGCGCTGGATTCCGAGGGTTACGGGGTTCTCGGTTACGGCGATCCGCAGGGCGACTTCGGCCTCCGCGCGGAAATCGCGCAATACCTCTATCAAGCCCGCGGAGTCTCCTGTTCGCCGGAGCAAGTATTTCTCTGCTCGGGCACGCAGACGTCCATTAGTTTGCTATGCCAGGTGCTGCCGTTACCGGACCGGGTGGCGATGGAAGATCCGGGATACGATGGCGTCCGAACGGTGCTCGCCAATCACGGCCGAGAGATCGTGCCGATTCGATTGGAGTCCGATGGTTTGAGCTTGGACGAGTTGGGACAACAAGCCGTTCGCGCCATATACGTGACGCCGTCGCATCAATTCCCGCTAGGAAGCGTGCTCCCCGTCCAGAAGCGAAGCAAGCTGCTGCAATGGGCGTACGAGAGCGACGGATTGATTATCGAGGACGATTACGATAGCGAATTCCGTTACCAGGGTCAGCCTATCCCGGCTTTGAAGGCGATGGACGTCGGGGATCGGGTGGCGTACATGGGGACGTTCTCGAAATCTTTCCTCCCCGCCGTGCGTATTAGTTATATCGTGTTGCCCGACAGGCTGGCGGCCGGTTTCCGTCAAGGAATCGCTCCGTATAGCCAATCGGTATCGCCTTTGCTTCAGAGAGCGATGCTGATTTTCATGCGGGGAGGACACTACGAGAGACACGTTCGCAAAATGAGGAAGCTGTACCAGGGCAAGCATCGTACGTTGCTGAAAGCGATCCATCGGCACTTCGGGGAACGGGTCGAGGTCATCGGGCAAAAAGCGGGACTGCATCTGCTGCTCGACGTTTATAATCGTAATAATAGGGAATTAATCAAACTTGCATCGGAGCATGGCGTCAAGGTATACGCGCCAAGCAGCCATTGGACGGATCCGGCGCAATGTCCGCCTTCCTACTTGATGCTAGGATTCGGAGGTTTGAGCGAAAGCCAAATCGAAGAAGGGATTATCCGAATGAAGCAAGCTTGGTTTGGCAATTCATAGAGCTGCCTTAAGCAGAGGGGGAAACGAGATGGGAAAACAATTTACCGCATTGCTGCCCGTACATGAGGAATTCATTGCGAAACAACGCATCTTTTTCGTGGGATCAGCGCCGCTGTCCGAAGACGGCCACGTGAATATTTCTCCTAAAGGCTACGACACTTTGCGGGTTCTGTCCGCCAATAGAGTAGCTTACTTGGACATGACCGGGAGCGGAAACGAAACCAGCGCCCACATCCGAGAGAACGGAAGAGTTACGGTGATGTTCTGCGCCTTCGAAGGCCCGCCGAATATTCTGAGGCTGTACGGAACGGGGACGGTCGTCCTGCCGGGATCGCCGGAATGGAATGAATTATATCCGAAGTTTTCGCCGATTCCCGGAGCAAGACAGATCATTATCCTTGATTTCGACATCGTTCAGACGTCTTGCGGCTACTCCATTCCCTTCATGGACTATTCGGGAGAGCGGGAGACGCTGAGCCGGTGGGCCGATCAGAAGGGCGAAGATGGGCTTAAGCAGTATTGGAAGGACAAAAATACGACGAGCATCGATGGATTGCCGACTCCTATCGGGGAAGCGATCGGCGATTGAGACGGAATCATTCGCGATGTCGTTGATTAAAGTGTACTTGCCGGGAATATAGGTTAGAATGGAGTACAGAAGAAAGCGAATGGGAGCTGCGCATCATGTCTAATGCGAACGATGAAGTCATATTGACCAAAGAAGGCTTAGCCAAGCTGCAAGCGGAGCTTGATGATCTTAAATACGTAAAGCGCAAGGAACTCGCCGCCCGGATTAAGTTGGCGATCAGCTATGGCGATCTTAAAGAAAATAGCGAATACCATTCGGCCAAGAACGACCAATCGTTCATGGAAACGAGAATTATCGTGCTGGAGAAAATGTTGAATAAAGCCAAAGTCGTCGATTCCGACGATTTGGATCATTCGACCATTCAGGTGGGCGCGGTCGTCGTCTTGAACGACATCGAATTCGCCGAGGAGATGGAGTACCAGATTGTCGGCCCTGCGGAGGCGGACGTCATGGAGAACAAAATCTCTTACGAAAGCCCGCTGGGCAAAGCGCTGGTCGGCAAAAAGGTCGGAGATGTCGTTAGCGTCGAAGCGCCTGTGGGAGTCGTTAAATACGAGGTACTACAGATTAAGGGCATATAACCGAAGAGAGCTGTTCCAATAGGCGATTGGCCTACGGGAACAGCTCTTTCATTAGGTCACGCCATGATGCTGCCATAGATCAGAAATCGGCGTTGCCCATTTTCCCCGCTTGGAAGTCCTTGAAGGCTTCGATTAATTCCTCGCGGCTGTTCATGACGAACGGGCCGTGCTGGAAGACCGGCTCGTTCAGCGGTTCGCCGCTCAACACGATAACAAGCGTATCATCGGTTTGCCCTTCGACGAGAATTTCCCCGGGAGCGTTCGCGAACAAAATGAAATCCCCTTCGTTCGCAGCTTCGGCGCCGTTAATCGTTGCGGTCCCCCGCAGCACCAGAGCCGCCGTATTGTAGGAGGAAGGCAGCTCGAACCGGGATTTACCGCCCGCTTTAAGAGCAAGATCGAACAGGTGGATCGGGGTGAAGGTTTGGGCCGGACCCTTCACTCCGTTGTAGTCGCCGGCGATCACCCTAACGGTTCCGCCCTCGTCGGGAAGGTCGATTTTACCCATGTCGTTCTTTAGCAGCTCTTGATACTTAGGCGGATGCATTTTATGCTCGCGAGGCAGGTTCACCCACAATTGGATCATTTGAAAGAGGCCGCCGCGCTTGGAAAATTCGGGTTCATGATATTCCTTGTGCAATAAGCCGGAGCCGGCCGTCATCCATTGCACGTCGCCCGGGCCGATGATCCCGTGGTTGCCATGGTTGTCATGGTGTTCGATATAACCCTCGTAAGCAATCGTCACCGTCTCGAAACCTCTATGCGGATGCGCTCCGACTCCCTTCACGGAGGCAGATGGCGGGAAAGTAAACGGAGCATTATAGTCCATCAAGATAAAAGGGCTAAAACGCTCGCCGAAGTCATTTCCCGACGGAAAGTAGTTGGACACTCGAAAACCGTCCCCGACCATATGGAATGGCGCTCCCGCATACGTTCCCTCTATTGGGCGAAATGTAGTCATTTTAACGTTCCCCTTTCAATTCGTATATCTTAAAACTATAAATCTTAAATTTAAGATAATATAAAAATCGGATTTAGTCAACCTCTTGGCAAGGGACCAAGCAGCAAAATATACTGGCCAAGCTGTCCACTCCATTGCGGGTTTCCCGAATAAAATGATTATGAACCGTCGTTAAGTTTGCCGGTTGGAGGGAGGCGAGCCATGAGGAAAGCCAATGTCAAAGCCATCGAAAACCAGGTGTATTCCAATCGGGTGCTCCGTTCCGAATTCGATGGAAAGTGGAGAACGATCGTGTCCAGAAGCGGGTATGTCATCTATGTCGCAACGGCTAGTCGCGCGGAGGTCAGGGTGTTGCTGAATAACGGCACTTCTAAATTGCTAACGTTCAATAAAGGGGGAAGAGTACTGGTCGGCGGCGGAGGCACGAGCCATTACAGCAAACCCCATCTCGCGGTAGATATTTAATGGATGAGCGCTAAAGCCAACTGCTTTAGTGCTTTTATTTTGCGCTCGCCCGGGTAACCTATCGCCATACTTTGTCCTATTTTGGTGTGACTGAAATCACAGGTACGCGAGTTACCCTAACCTATACTTAGGACATTCCGATTTGAGAAGGGGCGAGAAACGGCATGTTAAGCGTAAAAAGCATTGAAGTGATCAAGTCGACGGTACCGGTTCTGGAGGTGCATGGGACGGCGATTACGAAGCGGTTCTATGAAATGTTGTTCACCAAACACCCCGAATTGTTGAATATATTCAATCACGCCAATCAGAAGCAGGGCAGACAGCAAACCGCGCTTGCGAACGCGGTGTACGCCGCGGCCGCGAATATCGATAAGCTGGAAGCGATCCTTCCGGTAGTGAAGCAGATCGGACACAAGCATAGGAGCTTAGGAATCAAAGCCGAACATTATCCGATCGTGGGACAGAATTTGCTGGCGGCCATCAAAGACGTGCTAGGGGATGCGGCAACGGAGGAGATTTTGCAGGCGTGGGCGGAAGCATACGGAATCATTGCGGATGCCTTCATTAGCGTAGAGGCGGAAATGTACAAACAATCCGAGGAGCAGGAGGGCGGCTGGGCGGACTTCAGAGCGTTCAAGGTGGCTAGGAAAGCGAAGGAAAGCGACGTCATCACTTCGTTCTATCTCGTTCCGCAGGACGGCAAGGGCATTGCCGCATATGAAGCGGGACAATATATAAGCGTTAAGGTCGAGATTCCGGGAGAGAAAAATACGCATATCCGCCAGTACAGCCTTTCGGACGCGTCCGGAAAGCCTTACTACCGGATTACCGTTAAGCGGGAAGACGCGGTGGAGGATCGCCCGGCGGGCAAAGTGTCTAACTACTTGCATGAGCAGGTCGGCGAGAACGATGTGCTGTTCCTTTCCGCTCCGGCTGGAGACTTCACGCTGAACGCGCAAGACCAACGTCCGGTCGTGCTCGTTAGCGGAGGTGTAGGCTTAACCCCGATGTTCAGCATGCTCAAGACGTTGGCCGACTCTCAGCCTAAGCGTCAAGTGACGTTTATCCATGCCGCTCAGAACGGGAAGTTGCACGCTATGAAGGGGCAAGTTGAAGAGCTTGTCGGCAAGCATTCCCAGCTTCAAGCTTATTGGTGCTACGAGAAGCCGACGGAACAAGACCGAGACGAGCATTCTTACCACAAGGAAGGTTATGTGGACCTGCCTTGGCTGCAAGCCGTAGTTCCGACTCGAGACGCCAGCTTCTATTTCTGCGGCCCCGTGCCGTTCATGAAGACCATCTATCGTGCATTGAAGGAATGGGGAGTCCCCGCGACGGACGTTCATTACGAGTTCTTCGGTCCTGCGGGCAACTTGGAACTGGTTTGAGAACGAAGCAGCCGGTTCACCGTTTCCCGGCGGACGCCGATGAATTGGGCGATTTCGTCTTGAGTGAGCAGTTCCGTTAAGTCGATATCCTTGAAAAAGGACTGAAACCAAGCTTGGAGTTTACGTAGCTTGTCCGCGGGCGCCACCTCCGTCAGTTGGTCGATCCGCTTCTGCATCATTCGCAGCTTATCTTGAAGGAGCAGCGCGATATCGCGGCATTTGTCCGGGTTGCGTTCGAGATCCTGGTACCATTCCTTGGCAGGCAGGACGTCGACTTCGCAGGTTACTAGCGCGATAGCCGTTCCGTAATTCGGATTGGGGCTGATTAACGAATGGTGGGGAATGATTTCGTTCGGAACGATAACATTCACCATGACGGGGGTGCCGTCTTCGTGAATGCGCACGATCTTCAGGAGACCGCTCTTAAGATGATACAGGGAACCCGATTCTCCTTGGCGAAAGAGAACTTCGCCTTTATGCAGCAACATAGATAGACCTCCTAGCTGGAGCGAATGCCGACCTGTCGGCGTTCGCTCTTTCGTTTACCATTGTAGCATCATCATCGAACGATTAGGAGTTATGTTAGAATAGCAGGTAAAACGAAAGCGGTGGTCGTCTTGAAAAGAAGGATCGGTTGCTTGCATGCCCATTACGCCAACATTGAGTACATAGAGCAGGCTTTCTCCAAGGTTGAGGCGGAGCTTCTGCATTTCGTCGATCCCGCCTTGGTGTACCGGGTGTCGTCGGACGATTCGTTCAGCTTGCCCGATGCCGAGCGCAAGGTGAAGGAGCAGATAGAGTGGATCGCTCAAGCCCGCGTCGACGCTATCCTGATTACGTGCACGAATTACGTGGCGCTCCTTCAAGATGATCAGCTCGCGGTCACCGTCCCCGTCATCAAAATTGATGAGCCCTTCTTCGACCTTGTAAGCCATCGGGAAGGAAATCAGATTCTGCTCTTTACGAATCCGGCTACCGTCGAAGGGACCATGGGACGGTTGCAGGAATACGCTTCGGCGATAGGCAGGCGGCCGGACATTGAGGTTAGGGTCATTCCCGATACGTTCGAGCTGTTCATGCAGGGGAATAGAGAACAGTACAAGAACGTTCTGGCCGCATCTATTCGCGAGCTTCTGGCCGCGGACCAAGGGAAGGCGATTTCCGTCGCCCAATTGTCGATGACGGAAGCGGCAAGATCGGTATCGGAAGAGACGGGCGTTGCGATAGGCAACCCGTTGGACGCTTTGGCGCCATACGTGGAAAACGCTTTGTTCAAGTAACAAATAACGATATGGAGGTTTTAGATAAGAAAACGACAGTTCTTGATTTCCTTTTTTGTGACAAATCTCACAATAACCCATTGACTTGATCGGAAAAGGGGAATAAAATAGCTCATTGGGTGAGTTGAGTTTATGATGAACTTAAAAACGATCGCAATCTGTTTATATATCGTAGTCGTTTACTGGATTTCCACGCACATTCCTTCGTTGCATTCGCTATTTTTTCCGACGATAGGGGCGTTCAGCCTGCTGTTTATCTCGAAGCCGTTCAGCAAGACGGAGTTGAGCAAAATCGCGTTCGGAGCCATCGTAAGCTCGGTGATCGGAACGGTTATCGTATCCGTGCATCCGGGCGTGATCTCTTTGTTCATTAATACGATTATCGTCATAACGCTTATTACGAAGCTGAAATGGAACGCGCCTCCGATTCTGGCGGTTTCCTTCGTTCCGTTCTTCGTGCAGCCGACGTTCATATGGGCGATTCCGCTGTCGGTTTGCGGAGCGCTGCTAGGATTGCTGATTACGCTGTATGTCGTCCATCAAATCGAGAGCAGATGGTCTTCGCTGCCGTTCCTGGTTAAGGGAACCGCCGCTCAAGTGGAGTCCGAGAAAGCCGCATAGCCGCATTTACAATTAAGACACCCGTCGGGGTGTCTTTTTAACTTATCAGAATGTACGGAAAGCTCCCTGCGATGCCAGCGCCGGAGCGCCCAATAACGGCACCGCGTGCCGCTATTCCGCCCAAAACAGCGCCGGAGCGCTCAATAACTGCACCGCGTGCCGCTATTCCGCCCAAAACAGCGGCGGAGCACTCAATAACGGCACGGCGTGCCGCTATTCCGCAAACAGCGCCGGCGCCCAATAACGGCACGGCGTGCCGCTATTCCGCCCAAAACAGCGGCGGAGCACTCAATAACGGCACGGCGTGCCGCAATTCTGCCCCAAACAGCGCCGGAGCGCCCAATAACGGCACCGCGTGCCGCTATTCTCTTTACGCTGCCTCCATCTTTCTCCATCTCTCTCGCAGTCAGCAGAACGATCGGAATACGGCTGCGGAAATTTATACCGGAGTATAATAGCGATTTCGCTTTACGGATAGTACGCTTCCATTGGAGAGGGTGATATCTCTGGCCACGAGAAATTAATCTTGATCGGGGAGAAAGCGGAAGGCTCGAAAGGGAATACGTAATGTTACCGATACCGGGTACGGACTGCGGCGTTTAATATGAACATATCGGAGGGAAAGGAGCTGGTTACTGTGTTGAACTACCCGAACGCTGCGCACGCGGGCACGGAAAGCGGTTATCCGGCTCCAGAGCATGCTGCGCTCATCGAATTGCTGCTAATGGAAGAGAGGCAACGTCTGGCCGGAGATCTTCATGATATAGTAGGGTATACCCTGACAACGGCGATCGTCCAGATCGATGCGATTCGCCGGTTGCTGGAGCAGAACCCGGACGCGGGCGTTCAGAAGCTGAATCTGCTGCAGGAGGCTGTGCGTACCGGACTGGAGGAGATCAGGAAATCGGTGAGGTCCTTAAAGGAAGGCAACGTCGATTTCGATCTGGCGGCAGAGTTGTCCCGGTTAGCGGAGACGACTAAGGCTGCGACGGGAGCGAACGTGCGACTCGAGCTGTCCGCGCCTACGGAGTGCCTTAACGCGTACCAGAAGAAAGTGATTTACTATACGGTCCAAGAAGGGTTAACGAACGGGATCCGCCACGGTAACAGCACCCGGTTTACTCTATCTATGCTCTGTAATAGCGGCAATCTCGAGCTCGTCCTGAGCAATAAGGGCAAACCTTACGTCCAATGCGCTCCGGGGTTCGGGCTAACGACGATGCAAGGCCGTATCGCGTCACTCGGCGGAACGATGACCCTAACGTCAACGGGGGAAGGCTGTCGGCTTCATATTCTGCTTCCGCTATTTCGACCATATTGCGCTTCGTAGATTAAGATGACCTTACCCGTACCTCGTCTTCCTTTTATCGGCTATTTTAGCCTTGCGGCGTTGCAAAAAACTCGGTTCGATCGGACAGGTCGGGATTGCAACGGGAACGGGCAAACATGCTATAATAAATGACAGGTTACGGGAACGTACACACTAATCGAAGCGAGGTTTGTTCATGATTTGGGAGAATAAAATTGCGACCACACTGCAATGGTCGAGAGAAATTTCAAATAAAGAGCAAAAGGAAAAGGTGGCCGACAAAATCGCCGAGCGCGTGAAGAACGGCGACGTCATCGGCGTGGGCTCGGGCTCGACGTCTTTCTTGGCGTTGCTGGCGATCAGCAAGAAGGTCAAAGAGCAGAATCTGAGCGTTCTCGCCATTCCGACGTCGCATGAAGTGTCGCTAACCTGTTCGATTCTTGGTTTGAATACATCGACTTTGCTTAACGCCAGACCGGATTGGTCGTTCGACGGAGCGGACGAGGTGGATCCGCAGAAGAGCCTGATCAAAGGAAGAGGCGGCGCAATGTTCGCGGAGAAGCTGGTCATGAAGAGCTCGCCGGAGAACTATATTCTCGTGGATTCCTCTAAATTCGTTACTTACTTAGGGGAGAAGTTCGCGGCGCCGATCGAAGTGGATCCTAGAGCGGTGAACTTGGTCGAAGACGAATTGCTGAAGCTTGGCGCGAACGAGATCAACCTTAGATTGGCCGTGTCGAAGGATGGTCCCGTCATTACGGAAGCGGGCAATTTAATCCTCGATGTTCGGTTTAACAAAATCACTTCCGACTACGAGAAGGAAATCAAATCCATTCCGGGAGTTATCGAATCCGGATTGTTCATTAACTACAACGTTGAAATTCTGACGACGTAGAATCTAATACCGGCCAGTGGGCGCTTTAATCAAGTGCCCGTAGCCGATTGAAATAAGGTGAGCACCCGTTGGCGGCGCTCACCTTGTTTGTCGTCTATTTCTTGACCAGCCTAGCATATTGCGTGCTGGTACCGTCCCATAGATAGATGGAGGCACCCGTTTCATGAATCGCTTCGGCAACGCTCCAGTCATGGCCTAGCTCGCCTATTAACAGCTTAAGCGGCCAATCGGCATCTCCCGTTTTCGCCCATTTGCCTTTAATGACTTTGCCGTCAACCGAGCTGTTCCATTCATAGGTGCCGTCGTTTCGGATCAGCAGTCCTCCGTTAAGCGAGCCGACGCCCGTGAGGGTTTGGTAATGCTCTTCCGTCTCTAGAGTGGCGGATGAGCTAGGGACATAGACTTGGTAAGTATGAAAGAACGCGGACACGTCATCGGGATCGATGGTAAATCGGATCGTGCCGTCAAGGGAACTGCCGGGAATGCTCCATGTCCCGCTTAGGCGATTGACGTCCGTTACGCTGACGGTAATTAGGCCGTCGATTTTCTTCGTACTCTCGCGGAGGGGGTTATGTCTGCTCACTTGACGCATAACGAGTTTGTTGCCGTCCGCTTTGCCCGTTAGGGTATCGATCTCGCCGGTTCCCATCCACTCCAGCTTTCCTCCGAATTCGCCCGTTTGTTCATTATAGTCTTGGAAAGAGATGTGGAACTGGTCGCCGTATAAGTGTCCCTTCCGGAGAGAGCGGCCGGAGTTCGTTTTACCCGATTTAAACAAGGCAATCAACTTGTCCGCCTCGGCGGGGGATGAGGGAGAGTCGGAGGCTCCGGCTCCGCTGATCGTTAGGGTGCGAGATTGGTTATTAAAGGCGACCTTAAGCTTCAGATTCTGGCTGACGAAGCGGACGGGCACTAAGGTAGAACCGTTGATATGTTTAGCGGGCACGCTTAGGGCTACCGGGCTGCCGTTTACTTTGGCGATCTCTTCGTCTAACCAGAGCTCGATCCGGTTACCGTGCAAGAGGATGGTGATCTTCCGTTCCTTGTTCTCCCACTGAATGTCCGCGTCTAGCGCCTCGGCTATGAAACGAAGGGGAACCATCGTCGTATTGTCGATAACGGTTGGGGGAGTCGACAGAGAAATCGCTTTGCCGTTTACCTTGGCGGATTTGCTGCCGATTGTCAATGTAATGGTCATGTTCACTTCGGAAGCGGGCAGGGGTTGAGCGGCTTTTATGATGGCTTTCATCGGGGGCGTGTAATAGAGAAGCTGTTCCTCGTCGTTAAAGCCTTCCACGACGTAATAGTACACTTTGCCTGCGCGGGCGGTTTGATCGATATAGTCGGGCTCTTCGATGAATGAATCATGAAGCAAGAGGTAATCCACGTTGTTTTCGGAACGGTAGACTTTCCATGCCGTCGCTTTGAGTTCGGGAACCCATTCGATGGCGACGTTGCCTTCTTCGAACTCGAAGGTCGGATACGCTGCCTCCTCTTCCGGTTCATTCTGAACGGCGACGGAGGCAGCTTGATCGAGGTAAGGGGCGGCTATGGCGCTAGAGGACAAGGGGGCGATAATCAACAATACGCAGAGCTTCATGGACAGGGCTAATCGTATCCCGTTTCTCATTCCATTTCTCTCCCTTAATCGTAGTTACATAGAACTCTAGCAGATCGGGAGTGCAGTTAAAGGTTGAACGTGTCGAACAAGAAATGGATTTTTGCGCATAAAAAAGGGCAAAATTTCGAAATGAGCGGAAGTTGAGGTTGAGACAACTATGAATGACAAAATCGTTTTGCCGATCTGGTCGATCGGTTTGTTTATCGTCGTAATGAATACGACGATGTTTAACGTATCGATTCCGAGCATTATTACGGATCTTCATATTACCGCGGATCTTGGATCATGGATTATTTCCAGCTATTCCATCGGTTACGCTTTGTCGACGGTTATCTATAGCAGGCTTTCGGACATCGTTCCGATTCGCAGGCTATTGGCCGCGGGATTGATTATATTGGGGCTGTCCTCGATTATAGGAATTTTCGCGCATGAATTCCGTGCTTTGCTCGCGGCAAGGATTTTGCAGTCGGCCGGAGCGGGTGCGATGGCGGGTCTGGGGCTCGTGCTCGCTAGCCGTTACGTACCGGCGGAAAGGCGCGGCAGGCGATCGCCATGATCTCGGCGGGCAGCGCGATGGCATTCGGGCTCGGGCCGATAGTCGGAGGAGTCATCAGCGAATACTTGGGATGGAACGGATTGTTCGCGGTTACTTGCCTGGTTCTCGTCGTTCTCCCCGTGCTTCTTCGGTTGCTTCCCCGGGAGAAGCCGACCCGCGGACGATTCGATATGATGGGGGCGCTCTTCACGGTCGTCAACGCGGCTTCGCTGCTCGTTGCGGTTACCCAACAGTCGATGGCGTGGTTTGCGGTCAGCGTCGTCTCTTTTGCGGTGCATTTCTGGTATTTGCGGAAAGCCAAAGAACCTTTTATCGACCCGGGACTGTTGAAGGTGCACGGATACAGGAAGCTTCTGGCTATCGGCTTCTGCGTCTTGATCGTTAATCTGGGAAATCTGTTCCTCATGCCTCTCGTGCTGGCGCAGTTGTTCGATAAATCCGCGATGAGCATCGGATTAATGATTGCTCCGGGGGCGATCCTATCGGCATTCATGACCCGATTCGTAGGGCGATGGATCGATCGTTACGGCAACGTCCGTTTCTTGCTTATCGGGCACGCCGCGCTTGCCGCCGTACTGGCGCTCTATTCTATGGAAGCCGTCGTCTCCCCGTTGGTTATTCTGTGCGGATACCTGTTGTTCTCGCCCGCGCTCTCGGCAACGCTGTCTTCTTTGAACAATGAAACCTCCCATCGCCTATCGAATAATAAGATCGGCTCCGGAATGGGGCTTATGCAGCTCGTCCAGTTTTTCGGAGGTTCGATTTCGGTGGCGGTATGCGGGCTTCTGCTCGAATACCAGTCATCGATACCGTTATCCGAGGCATTCCGGCATGTATACGAGCTATTGCTCGCGATCTGTCTCTGCTCGATCGTATTGCTGTTGAGCTATCGCAAATCTTCGCGGGCCCGGGCTCTAAGCCGACCCTAGGGAATCGAGCTTGTCCTTGATCCAGGAAATGACGAACGCCTTATCCCGATGCACGGGGTTAATCCGTTCCCACCAATCGTCGAAGTACTGCTGGAACGCGTTGACGATCGTTCCCTCCGTGATGGAGATCAGCTCGACCTTATGGTCCGTTTCGCGCTTGGGCATGACCCCGATGAGGATCGTGTGGTCGCCTTTAATATCGAATTGAGCCTTGCTCAGAGGCTTGTATTTGTTCTCGTCGACGAGGGCGATCTCGAACTTCTCATACGTCTCCAACAGTTCAAGCACGTGCAACAGATGTTCCCGTACGTCTTCGCCGGCGGGGCGGTAGTAAAAATTGCTGTAGTAGCGACCGTTCGTGACAAGCTCCTCGAAAGCTCTAATGGGGTAGATGTGTCTCATCTTATAATGCTTAATGTCTCTGTGGAACGACTGAACGGTGTCCGCTATGCGTCTAAGGTGGATACGGCGTTCCGCCTCGTCCGGGATGGAAATCCGCAAATACTTCTCCATCAACGGATAAGGGACGGTTAGGAAAGAAAGGTCCTGCATGCTCAACAAGTGGTTTCCCGACTTCCTGTCTTTGGCCGGGTTCAGCTCGAAGTACTCTTCCTGACTAAGGATCTTGATCAGGGGCTCGATATTCAGGAACATTTGCCCCACGTATCTCTCTATCATGCTAACCGCGTCGATCTCGTCCAGGTAGAGGCCTGCATCGATCTCCTTGTGATTATCGGCGGCAAAGCCCAGAATAGCTCCCATCCCGTTAACGAGAATGATCTCGTAAGGAGGGGAGTCGATGCCGTATTTATCGAAGTAGTACAACGAATACGCGCCGGAGTAATTCGTCCAATCGAGAATCTGATTGACGAGCCGGAGCGACCGTTGCACGTTTTTGTTTAATCTGCACAGATGGCGTACGGACCAGCCACGGCTCAACGCTCGAACGATCGTGTGCTGCCACTCGTGATGAAGCTCGGGATAACCTTCGAAGATTTCCCTCTCGCTCTGAAAGGTAAGCGTGATTTCCCCGCCCCGCGCGAAGCGCCCGTCATCCAGAGCCGATTGCAGCATCGATATCGCCGCCGCAAGGATCGTTCGCCTGCCGGAAATGACTCTCGGAATGCGCTTCAGGAAGTTCATGGTATCCGACGGGTTGGATGAAACGGAAATGGCGGATGCCGGGTCAGCGTCGCGATGGGATAGCATCAGTAATTCCGATACTTCGCTCTGGGATCCTGCCTGCCTGCGGTTAATCCGAGATTCGCCATCCAGCGATAGAGTATGAATCTGCGCCTCCCGAAGAAGCCGGGTCACCCCCGCTCGAATGGAATTCTCTTCTTCGTTTAGAGCCAGTTTCTCCTCGATGGCAGTCTTTAAGGCCGAGACCGCAGCCTTGCGGTATTCATTGTCCAAGCCGTTGCAGAGGGCGTCCGCGATCTGTTCGACGTAGTTCGAATTGAGCGCCGGCGTTCGATTGCCTCTGATCCATCTTCGTACGTAAGAGGCGTCTATGTTTAAGGCTTTGGCTAGCTGTGCGGCAGACCATCCCCGAATCGTCAGCAGTTCCTTTAATTGAACCCCGAACGTCTCCTTCTGGATCATTTTACCACCCCTTGTTCATTCTAGCATATTGTCGAGGACAATGTTGTCCTGTCCTGATCCGACTCGGATTAATCCTTGCTATACTCACTTCAAGATCGAAGACGCGGTCCGGTCTTCTCCGGTTATCGTCGACCATATCGTATGTTTTGGAAGCAACGATGATCATGTTTACGCGGTCGAACGAGGGAGTGCTGTTCGTCGGGTCTGACGACGGTTATTTATGTGCAATCGAGCAGGGCAAGACGTTCGCACCATTTTCAGAATAAGGCGGGGGTTTAGTGAGAGTCTCTTTTCTCGTTACGATTATCGCTTGTTTGAGCTTTTTTATTATTGCGGGATGCACTTCCGACAACGCAAGCTTAAGCGTTCAAACCGTACCTTCTCAGAATGCCAAGCTCGTGAAGTCCGCCGGGTCGCAAGTCGTTCACGCCGATTTGCATAGCGATGCCCTCGACAGGGAGATGGGATTGTCCATTTACGTTCCCCCGGGTTACGACCCGGACGACGCGGAGCGTAAGTATCCCGTGCTGTATTTGTTATACGGGTATGGAGGAGACCGGGACGCCTGGTTTAATTACCTTCGTATTCACGAAGTTGCCGATCGGTTGATCGAGCAAAACAAGATCGAGCCTTTGATCATCGTCTGCCCGAATTACGGGAATAGCTTCGGAGTCAACACGAAACCGGGGGAAGGAGTCGATCCCGGGGGAGTGGACGAGGGGAATTATGGGGACTATCTCGCACGGGATGTCGTATCCTATGTCGATAAGCATTACAATACCCGAACCGACCGGGAAAGCAGATTCGTCGGCGGAGCATCCATGGGCGGCTATGCGGCGCTAGTTCTCGGATTTACGCAGGATCTGTTCGGCAAGATCGGCGCGCATAGCGCGGCTCTCTGGACCTACACGTCGACGGACCAGTTCATTAGCCAACGGGATTGGCTCTACCCGAACGAAGAGCTTCGGATGGCGAGAGATCCGTTCAAGCTGGCGGAGACGATCGGTTTGGGCGATGTCCAAGTGTATTTGGATGCCGGCACCGGGGATGGATTGGCGGAGAAGGACCATAGCCTATACAAGCTTCTGGAAGCCAAAGGCGTCGATGTTCAGTGGGTTCCGAATCCCGGCGGGCACGATTCCTCCTATTGGACGGGGCAGTTGGAAAATTATCTGTTGTTCTACGCGGGGATACCGGCGGGCGGCGCGGCACCTTCCGAAACTCCTCATCGGGAGCTGTGGAAGTTCCAAACCGGAGACAGAATCACCTCTTCGCCGCTATTAGCCGCAGGAAAGGTTTATTTCGGCAGCGACGATCATAATCTATATGCGGTCGATATCGATTCCGGGAAGCAGGAATGGAGCTTCGCGGCGGACAGCCCGATTCGCTCGAACCCGAAGCTGGATGGGGAGTCGATTATATTCCAGAGCCATTCGGGCACGGTCTATCGTCTTGATGCCGACACGGGGAAACCGCAATGGAGCGTGCCAGCCTCCAAGCCGATCGTAGGCGGGGAACAAGATGAATGGGATTATTACGACTCTTCCGCTTCCATCGACGAAGACGCCTTATATGTCGGAAGCGCGAATGCCGAGCTGCTAGCTTTGAATGCGGATACGGGAGAGCGGCTGTGGGAGTACCAAGCCAACGCTCCCGTCAAGAGCTCCCCGGTTCATGATGAAGCTTCCGTCTACTTCGGCGACTGGGATGGTTATATTTATGCTTTGGACAAGAGCAACGGCAAGCTTCGCTGGTCGTTCAGAGCGGACCCGTACGATCGGCACAAAGCGATTCAGTCCACTCCCGTGCTCCATGACGGCGTCCTTTACGTGGGTTCGCGCAACTTTAAGCTCTATGCGATCGATTCGGATAGCGGCAAGACGTTGTGGGAACAAGCGGCCCCAGCTTGGGTCGCCTCGCCGATCTATCAAGATCATGATGAAGACGACACGTTATACGTAGGCAATTCCAACGGGTATTTCGTCGCCGCGGTAGACCCGAAGACAGGCATGGAGAAGTGGCGATTCGAGACGAGCAGCAACGTATTGGCCGCTCCGGCGTACGAGAACGGACAGCTAGTGTTCGGATCCGGCTATGCGTATTCGAACGGCGGCAAAGACGAGCATTTGTATGTCGTCGATGCCCGCACGGGACAATTGGCTTGGCAGATCGACACGGATAAAATACAGACGACGCCCGTCGTAGCCGACGGGGTCATCTACTACACGAGCTTCGATGGCGGCCTCCATGCCGTCCGATCCGGCAGTTGAGCGGGGCATGGTCACGTGACTAGTCATGTTGTCGATGTTGCCGAATTATTCTGAAATCATGCCATCAGCACGTACTCCGATGAGGATATCGAGGAGTATGTGCTTTTTGTTGTCC
This sequence comes from Cohnella cholangitidis, assembly GCF_014107495.1. Taxonomy (GTDB): domain Bacteria; phylum Bacillota; class Bacilli; order Paenibacillales; family Paenibacillaceae; genus Cohnella; species Cohnella cholangitidis. The sequence continues at coordinate 2,692,832 of NZ_CP041969.1, read as the reverse complement.
AAGGGCGAGGGCGCGGAATGGCTAAGCGTATAGGGCTAATTGAGTAGGGATAACGTCCTTAATATCACATGACATGTAATGTGTTGAGTTTTGTCGAAGACTCGACAATTCATGACAAAATGGGTGACGGCTGTAACTACCTATAAACCCATATTCTGCTATCCTGAAGTTGCACTTCCTAGGAATGCGATGAAGGGCGATCGCTCATTTACAGCTATTCTCTATTTCAAATAAAACGGAGGACGGAAATTTGAATAACAAAAAGGTAAAAATAACGAGATACGCGGTTTCGTCGGCGATGTTAGTCAATGCGTTAGCCGCGCCGGTAGCGGTGTTCGCGGCGAACGAATCGCAAAGCCCCGATATGGCGCAAGCGGCGATAAAGGAATTAATCGACAAAGCCATTATGTCGGGCGATGAGAACGGGGACCTTAACTTAGAGGGGAAATTGACCCGTGCTCAAGTTGCCGGTATTTTGGCTAGATCTTTAAACTTGGACACGTCCAAATTGCCGAGTTCGATCTTCAAGGACGTGAGCAGCGATCACTGGGGATTGAAATACATCAGCATTATGGACAATCTCGGGGTAATGACCGGCGCGAACGGCAGCTTCCGTCCGAATGCTATTCTAACCAAGGAAGAGTTAGCCGTCATCTTGGTCCGTATTACTCAGACCAATATTGTAGGCAAAGGGAAAAACCTGCAGATTAACGATGCCCATGAAGTCAGCGACTGGGCGAAAGGCTACGTGCAAGCCGCGATCGAAGCGGGATTCATTCCGGTTCAGAACGGAAACTTCGCTCCGAAGAGCCAGGTGAATCGCAAAGAAGTCGCCGTATTGACGGCTGCTTTTATGAAGAGCGAGAAGTTCGACCAGTACAAAGACGAGATCAATAAACTGCTTGAGGAAGGCAAGAAAATCTCCAATAGCGATCCGGCTGCGTAATCTTTTCAATTATTTTCAGAGGGTCGTTATCTCGCTTTTAACCGAGCCGGATAACGACCCTTCATTATGAGGCGGAAGCAGAAGGAAAACATGAATATGCGAATAACGTGCTGCATTCTGATGAGAAATAACGAATCTACGTTGGCCCGCTGCATACGAAGCGTGCGGCCTCATGTGGATGAGATTGTCGTAATCGACACGGGTTCCACGGACTCAAGCGTTCAACTGGCTAATGAGCTCGGCGCCCAAGTTTATTTTTATCCGTGGAGCGACGATTTCTCGGAAGCAAGAAACTTTGCGCTGAAACGCGCGCGAGAATCCGACTGGGTGCTGGTTATCGACTCGGACGAACAGTTTATGTGGGAGGGAAGACCAAGCCTGCGGGAATGGGCGGCCGCGCTCCGGACAAGGCAAACGGTATATGCTTTTGAATGCCTCCATTATGAAACGTCCGATTCCCGGTTATTGTCCGTTACCCATGCCGAACGCTTTTTCGATCCCTCGCTTTTTAATTATGAAGGAAGCATTCACGAACGCTTGATCCCAACTAACGACAATAATACCAAACGGGTGGAGTTATGCCCGCGCGCCTCGTTCCGCCACTTCGGATATTCCTCCGAATTCCATGAACGGAAGAGCTCCAGGAACAGGAAGCTTTTGTTGAAAGAATTGAAACGGAATCCTTCCGACGGATTAACACACCGCTATTTATCTACTGAATTTTATAACGCGGGTCAATATAGAGATAGTATTCGATACGCACAATCTGCGCTTAGCTTGCTCTCCAAGACGGAAACGTACAGCAGGGCGCAAGCGCATTATTATATGATGATGTCTTTATTGCGCTTGAAGAACGAGACGGAGGCCGAACTGGCCGTTAAGTCATGCCTTCAAGAATTTCCGCATTACGCGGATCCTTATGGAATCGCGGCTGAAATCGATTATCGCGATCGACGCTGGGAAGAGGCTTTTGCCCGGTATAACGAATGGGAGCGTAAGACCGAGCAACAAACCGGTTTAATGCCGAACCATTGTATTTCCCTAGGTGATGCATTCCGGCGACATAAATGGATTGCGGCGAGCAAGAGCATCGAAATCAAGGACGTACTTAGAAAAGAGGTTCAAGAGATGAAAGCAGCTATATTAATTGTCCATCCGCAGTTAGAAACCGATCGCGAGGAGTTGCTTGAACATGTATCGGCCAAATTTGCAGGAATGGCCTATGAAATCGGCTTGTGGTCCAAGCAGCCCCTCGACAAGGACGAGCAGGACGTTAAGCTCTGGCTGAAACAAAGCAACGTGAGATTGGTTGAAGGAAAGGAGCTCGAGCAGGCAGGATCCAGCTTTGCCGCATCCTGCAACGCGGATATTCTGTTGGTATGGCACGCGAACGAACGTCTGCGGTCGGAATGGAACGAAGACATCGTACTGGAAGCATTAGCCCGGAATGGGATGGTGTCGGTTAAAGCTTATTCGGAACGATTAGGCGGTCAGTGGGCCGAGCGGCGAATCCGGCTTTGTCGGTCGGGAGGCGAGAAGGGTAACCGTTTCGTGCAAAGGCTAGCCGTCGATTCCGATAAGGAGCTCGATCCGTCGCTCTTCGCTTACGAAGGTCTAGTCGTAGAGAGGCCTTTCCTTATACCCGCAGATAAAAAGGATGCCTACATGACTATGTATAAGAATGAGGAGCCGCTTCAGAGATTGTTGGTTGCCTTCTCGTGCCACCAATACAACGAAGTTCTGGCCATGCGTCAACCCCCGGATGGATCCGCGGATTGGGCGATTTTTCAATTTTATAAGATTCTTGCCTCTATTAATTTGGGCTTGATGGAAGAAGCTTCGGAAAAAATATATAACGCGATGGAAGCGGATATTAGCGAGCAAGAAATGCTGCATTTCATCTATCTCTACGGGAAGTTAGCCCTAAACGCCGATATCGACGAAATGAAGCGGGAAGCGATTGCCTTATTGGGAAATACGTTGGATTCCAACCCTCTGATCGAGACAAAACACGTATTGACGACCGAATCCGATTGGTTGGCATTGATAGCGGAGCTTCAATGGAGGCTGGGAGAGCGCAAGTCGGCCCTCGTATCCTGGCGACATGGATTGGAGAGCTCCGCGTATACGAACGAAGGATGCGCTTATCGGCTGGCCGAAGCGATATACGAGGAGTACAAGCCGGAAGGGCTGGACAAAGTATCCCGCGCCATTCTGGAAGTTTTTAACGTTCAATCGCCCCAAGCGCAATCCCTTCTGTATCCGATCTATTGTTACTTGAACATGCAGGAATGGGCCGTTCTTTTTATGCAGCCCCGCGAATCAAGCGAAGCCAAGGGGGCGGAATCGCCGTTAGTCAGCATAATTATGCCGATCTACAACGATACGGACTATTTATTCGAAAGTATTCGCAGCATTCTGTCCCAAACCTATCTGGGCTTAGAATTAATCGTAGTGGACGACGGGTCGGATGGGGGCGTGGGTGCGATCGTTCGGCGTTTCGAGCACGATAGCAGACTTAAATATTACAGAACGGAAACCAATCGCGGCCTTCCGAATGCGCTGAATACCGGCATTTCCAAAGCGAGCGGCTCCCTGATGGGTTGGACGTCGGCCGATAACATGGTTCATCCGCGTTGGTTGGAACGGATGGTCGAGACGATCTCCGCCCGACCCGAAGCAAGCGCTGTTTACTCCGATTATTATCACATCGACCCGAACGGGCTCGTAATCGAAACCAAACGAATGCCGGCGTATAACTTAAACGGACTGCAGAACGGGGGACCTTCTCTCCTATGGAGGGCATCTTCCCTTCGCAAATCCGGAGGGTTCGACGAATCGTTATTCGGCATAGAAGACCGGGACTTTACCGTTCGGCTTGCTCTGGTCGGCCGTATCGTTCAACTGCAAGAACCTCTCTACTATTACCGCATCCACGATGAGAGTTTATCCTCCCGAATCGATGCGGGCTCCATGGGAGGTTGGTCCGAATTGCACGCAAAGTTAAAACGAAAGTGGCTGTATTTAAGCTTTGTATAAAGGACTAGGAGTGGGGATATGAATCGGCAACGACTTTACGCGGATAGCCTGGCTCTTCTCGAGCAGGGCCATCAAGAAGTCCAATTAGATGCTCTGAGAAGGGTACATGGCGCAAAGCTGATTGAACTGAACGAACGCAGGAGAGACGCGAGAACTCTCGGGCAATCCGTCAAAGAATTGTCCGACGCCGTGAAGGCGAAGGAACTGCAGGCCGTTGCGTTGGAGCAGCACATGCAACGCATGTCTCAATTGCTGGAGCACAAGAAGCAACTGGCTTCCTACGAATCCGAATACGAGCAGAGGCAGCGCTACTATATTCAAGAGTCGGAACGAGCAGACGCTAAGCTGTTTCCGGACGTTGCTCGCGCGAAGCGGAACTCTTGCAAAGGAGTGATCGTCGCACCCGACGGACTCCGGTTTCAGAGCGATCGCATATCGGGTTTGTTGAAGGGGTTGGCGGACGACGGGTATCTTTGCTTTTCCTTCAATGTCGACCTTAACGAAGTTATCGAACGCGGCGCTGACGGTTTCTATGAATACAAGGATGAGGCTTTGCTGCTTAGCTGGCTGACGAAACAAAAAATCGCGCCAACGATTCTATGCACTTGGGTGCTGCAGTCGGCCTGGTTTGATTTATTGCCGAATAAAACGATCTGGTACGACTTGTGCGACCATGAGGACGTTCTATGGGGAATGGATGCCACTTCGAGGCTTAAACATTACGGTTTGCTGAAGGATGCCAGCATAGTGACTTTCTCGAATAGGAACTGGAAAAAATACGTTGCGGCAAGGCAAGACGCGATAGAACTTGAATCGGGATCCGATATAGCTGCGGTCTCCCGCGTTAGCGCATGTTTGGAGGTGTGAACGCTTGTTAAACAGATTGACTGTCCCCCATGCCAAAACGGCAGTCCGGCGAGAGTCGGAAGCGTTGGAAAACGCATTGCGTCAAATCGATCATCTGATCGAGGATCAATTAGGCGCAGCAGAGGGTTATAAGCAGAGGATCGAGGAGTTAAGAATAGAAGAAAACGCCCATGAGGCGACGATGCTTCGGCTTCGCGAGGAGATCGCGAAGCAAGAGTCGAAATTGGCTGAAGCGGATCTTCTTTTTTATCCCAATTACGAAAATCTACTGCAGTATTACAAACAGTTCGTGGAAGGGCCTTTAACCGAAGAAGCGAAACAGATCGTTGAGCTTATGCGAGTAGGAGATTTTCGGGGAATCATCGTGTATCCGGATGCCTTGCATTGGGAGTCGCTTCAGCGTCCGCAGCAGCTCATGATAGAATTCGCGCGGAAAGATTATTTATGTTTTTTCTGCGATTCCGGCGATCAATTCGAATTGAAGAAAATCGAAAAAGGGTTATTCGTCGTTTCGAAGCAGGAGCATCTTCTTCAAGCTTTACAAACCTCTCACGTGCTGGTGTTGAACTCGTATCTAATTCAGAACGCATGGATAGACAACCTTCCTCACAAATCGTTATGGTATGACGTTCTTGACCGAGTCGACAATTTCGATCAATACGACAGGCATATGCTGGCCAAGCATTATCAGGTTCTGCACGAAGCGGATATCGTGACTTATTCAGCCAAGCAACTAATGGAATACGTCGAGGACAGGAATGACGCGATCTATTTGCCTTGCGCGGCAAGGTCGGACGAATTCCGTTATGAATCCAACTCAATCCCCACGGTGCCTCGGGATCTCGAACCCATTCTCAAAAAAAATAAAAAGATTATCGGTTATTTCGGAGCGATTGACGAAGGGTTCGATATCAAACTGGTTAGCGGCCTAGCTAGCGGATCCGAGGTCGAAATCGTACTGGTTGGACATTGCAGCATCTCGCGGGAGTCTTTCTTAGACAATGTGTATCTTCTAGAACCCGAATCGAATTCCCGACTAAAAGAATATATTGCTTACTTCGATGCGCTACTGATCCCCTTCATCACGAATCCGGTAACGAACGCGGATTCGATAGTGAAATTGTTCGAATATTGCGCGATCGGCAAACCGATTCTAGCGGCTCCGAGCGCCGAGGTAGTCCCCTTTGCCGGACCGGGAATTACATTCGTCGATCCAGGCGATTCCTTCCGACCAACCGCTTCGTTCTGGGAGGTAACCACACAAGCGAAAACACACTTGCAATCCATTGCCCGAAACCATCAATGGTCGAATAGAGCCGACGAAATCGAGAAGGAGCTTGAATCAAGACCTTTTTATCTTAAGGTATTGGCCAATCGGTCTATTGATCCTCACGTCAGCGTATTTACGGCTACCTTCTTTGACTTTGATGGAACGAACTATTATACGGGAGGGGCCGAAAGATATCTTGTGGACCTCCACGAAATATGCCGCGATCTTGGGTTAAGACTGGATATTTACCAATACGGCAATTATTCCTGGTATCGCAAGTACAAAGACATCGACGTCTATAGTCTGGGACATGAAGAGTTGAACATGCGGGAGTTCAGCATGGATAACGTTGTTGCGTTTAATCGGAGGTATTTGTATGCCGCGGAGGGCAAGTCCGCTCTGAATTTTTACTCGGCGTTTTTCCAAGCTTATCCGAGCGCGGCGCATCCTAGCATCGGGATCAGTCATGGGGTAGCTTGGGACAATTCGGCATGCTCGCATGCGAACGGGGAACAATTTTGGAATCATAACGAACGATTCATCCAAGGCGCGGAACAAGTTCAGAAGATGGTTTCCGTGGATACCAATACGGCTAATTGGTTTCAGACGGTCTCTTATCATGCCAGCCAGCGCATGGAGACGATTCCGAATTACGTCGATCCGAACGAGTTTTTTCCGATACCTAAGCGCAACGACGGGAAAATCAGAATCGTCTATCCCCGAAGGCTCTATGAAGCAAGAGGCTTATACATTACGTTGGCCGTAGCGGATTCGATTTTGGCTAATTACAGTCAAGTCGAATTCCATTTTGTCGGCAAAGGGTTCGAGGAAGACGTCAATCAGGTCAAAAAGGCGATGAAACGTTGGCCGGACCGCATCTTCTGCTATCACCGAGAGCCTGATGACATGCATTTGGTGTACAAAGAAGCGGATATCGTTCTGATTCCGACCCTGTATAGCGAAGGCACCAGCCTGTCTTGCTTGGAGGCGTGCGCGACCGGCAATACCGTTATCGCAACGAGAGTGGGCGGCTTAACGGATATTATCATCGATCGGTTCAACGGACTTCTGATCAGCCCGAACAGCAAGTCGCTGAAGGAAGCGATTATAGAATGCTTGGACAACCCGGAATTAAGTCAAAGGTTAGGAAAGAATGCATATGAAGTATCCAAGTCGTTCAATAAAACCTATTGGAAGGAACGTTGGAAAGGCGTTATCCGGGATGTGCTTTCAAGCCGCTCGATGGGGCAGAGGAATGCGGGTTCCCTAAGGAGAGACATTGAATTCTGCTTGGGTTCTAACGCGAGACAAGAGGATTGGATGCCGGTAGCGGTTAGCTGCCTTAAGAAAGGAATGGCCGTGTTTATTCGCGGAGACGATAGCCAGAAGCCCGAATCCAGCTTCGGCAGGCTGCAGTGGGTTTCCAAAGAGGCGGAACTGTACTTTCAACCGGAGAAGATATGTTTTGACTGAAAGGAAGATCGTATATGCATAGCTCTGCCGCATTGATTATCCTTAGCTTTTTTGTATGGCATCTGACGTGGAACATGATACTCAATAAATCCCGAGGGCTACAGTGGGTCTCCGCCGAACAAGTTCTGGTATCCCTGATTACGGGAATGATCCTCCAATCCCTCGCCGGTTGGAGCCCCTGGCTGGCGATTACCCTCGCGGTGATTGGGAGTCTAGCCTACTATATTAATTTAATCCATATTCGATTTTTCGGAGAGCTTATCGCGATTTCCCAAATCAAGCAGTTTCTAATCTCCAAGAATACGGCTTCCGCGTCGGGCGAAATGTTATTCCAGGCTGCGGGCCGGCTCGTCAAGTGGGGGGATGCTTATTTTGTCATCCTGTTGTCGGAGGCGATCGTAAGCTTATTTATCGGAACCCATCATCCGGATGAGCCTTTGTGGAAGTGGTGGGCTTTGAACGGACTGCTGCTTCTGTTAATTGCTGCGACAATCAGGCAATACCGGAGCCTGAGGCGGGGCGCGGTTTCCAGCCGAGATTTCGGCATGTTCATCTCCTATTATTTTTCATGGTTGTTGGAGAGAAGAAGGCGATCGGAGCAGGCAAATCTTCACGATGAATTGGCGGCGCAGCTTATAGAGGCGCAGGATGAAACGGAGAGCGAACATACGCCGGACGACGAATGGTTCGGCAAGTTCAAAGGGATGAACGTCGTTCTCATCCAATTGGAATCCTTTCAGAGGTACTTGCTGAATCACAAGGTCGAGGGACAGGAAGTTACGCCCTTCTTGAATCGGATGGCGAACGAACATATCGCGTTTACGGATATTTTCAGCCAATACGGGCAAGGTCACACCTCCGATGCCGAACTGGCGGTTCTGCATTCGTTATATCCTTTGAAGCAGGAAGTCGTGAACTACAACCACTATGATAAGAAATATTATGGATTGCCGAGTATTATGCGAAATCACGGTTATCAAGCGATGGCCTATCACGGATACAAGGGCGATTTCTATAATCGCCGAATGATGATGAAGACGCATGGATTCGAGTCGTTTGTCTCTGAAGAGGATTACATGACTACGGATCGGGCTTGCGGTTGGATGTCCGACTTTTCGTTCTTCGAGCAATCGGTCGAGAAGATCAAAGGGATGAGGCAGCCCTTTTTTGCCTTTATGATAAGTCTAACCTCTCATTTTCCTTTTAAATTGGAAGAAAGGCACTGGAAGCTCAACCTTAGCAAAGAAGTTCCTGAATTTCTCGCCCACTATTACCAATGCGTCAATTATACCGACCGCGCGCTGCAACATTTCTATGAATGCATGGAGAGGGAAGGGTTGCTGGACAATACGGTGTTAGCTTGTTATGGAGATCATGAAGGAGTAACCACCGAGCACTTCCCAAGTTTGTGCGAAGAATTGGGGATGAACCTATCGAATCACCTTAAGATCAGCAATCGGATGAGCATGGCGCAGGTCCCGTTTATCATTGCGAGCGGAGACCCGGAACGAAAACTGACGTTAATGTCGGACAAAGTCGGCAGCACATTGGACGTTGGACAGACTCTGCTGCATTTATTGGGCATTCCCAAAATCGGCTATGGGTCGGGTATGAACTTATTTACCGCCCCGGATGAAAGAGTCGTCCCGTTGTCCCAATACCCTTTGGGCTCCTATGCTACTCATGATTTGATTTGTTATGCTCCCGCCTCCGGCGACTATGTGAAAAGCGTGATCTATGACCGTAAAAAGGAAAAATTGATTCTGCCTGTTTCGGGAACCAACAAGGATCAGTTCGATTACAGCAGACAGCAGATCAGCCGTTCGGAATATTTGATCGTTAACGATTTGTTGGTAACCGAGGATCAATCGAATAAAGTCGGCCCCTCCACGGTTGAGGCGGCGACCTTCATGCCGAATATTGAAAGGATTCTATCGATAGCGGAAGAAGAGTCCATTATCCTCCCTCTTACGCTAGCATTGGATCAGGTCTATCTGAAAGGCCAAAAAAACGATGCCGATAAAATGAAACGATTAGAGGCTTACTATAAGGAAACGAGGAAAAAGAACATCCGTTTTTTTTCTACACTCGATTTAGAGGCAAACGATACAACGGTTTACTTCGGAGACCCTCAATATTCTAAGATTTTCATCAATAACGGATACAAAGTGGAACTCGTTCAACCCGTTGCATTGCCGCAATATATGGCCGGCTTACCGGATCACTCGCTGATTGTTTCTGTGGTAAAAGACGATGGAGCGAATAAATTCGATCCCCAATTTGCCGAGGAAATGGTAGAGTACGGGATTCATAGATTGAACAAAAAGAAATATCGCCATAGCTATATGAATCTGATTTACAAAAATAAAGGGTATGTTTCCTTGTTCGAGGAAGTATCGGAGCTTCCGATCGAGATGGATTGGGAATGCGGAACGATATTGAACGGAATAGCTTTGCCTTTCCATCTGCAAGCCGCCAGCAAAGGCGCACGTGTAGGCAATATGTCCGAGATCAAGGTAAACGGCTTCTCGTGCAGCAAAAACCAAAGAGGCTTGAATTTCGCCGTGGTGGACATGAACTCAGGCAAGGTCATCGATATGTTCGTGGCAGATACTTGCGTAACCACTACTATCGCAAACGGTATGTATCGGGCAATTAGAGAAGCGGAGCCGCAGGAGGTGATGAAGCTGTGAGCGTAATTTGGTTGCAGGTTTCCGCGGTCTCTTTGCTTGTCTGCTGGGTGATGATTCTTCTTGCGATGGGGAAACTGAAGCCGGTACGGTCGAATTCTCCGCTTGCGGAAGCGAAAACGGATACGGTAATCCATGATCAGCCTGAACAAACGGTACAATTAACTGGCGTGCCGGAATACACCTTTGCAGGATGGGAGGGTTTGTGGGCGAAAGAGGAAGAATCGTGCAGAGTCGTGATCGAAAATCCGTTATGGGACCAAGCTTCGGAAGCGTACGGGAACTTTAAAGAGCAATGCGCACAAAAGAACATATCTATCGTGAACAGAAACGATTCAAGTTGGCTTGACGGACAGTCCGTCGTTCACTTTGACGATTGCACTCTCATGCCATACCTATGGGAACAGAATTACAGTATTCATCTGGTGGAAGGGAAGAGCCTGCTGAATCTGTTGAAAGAAGCGAGTCCCTTCTCCATGATTATCATTTCCGTAAAAGATGACGGCTCCCAGGCTTTGAGTCATGATTGGCAAGAGAAATTGGCTGATTGCGGTATTCGTTCCTTGACTAGAGAATATCTGAGATATAGTTACATCAATATTATCTGGAAAAAGTATGAGAGCTTATATGTAAGTTTATATGAAGAATGTTCGGAAGGGCCTTTGTCTAAGCAGTATTCGGAAGGGGATTTCGTAAATGAATTTAAATTTCCGGTACATTTGGAAGTTGCAAGCGGCGGATTAAACTCAGGCAATCGCTCAAGCATCAAAATTAATGGGCGGGAATATTCTCCGAATCTGCGAGGGATGAATATCGCGGTGTATGATGTTATCGACTCGAAGGTTGAAGGGGTTCACAGAGTGGATACGTTTATGACGATGTATGAAGATACAACGATTTACCGCGCTCGTCCGATCGAGGGGGAGAACTATGCTTCCTAAGATGCATGATCTGGGTTTGCTGGAGGAAGAGAGTATCTACATCCCTTCTTCAAGTATCTCAATAGAGAAAAAGAACGGCCAGGAACGTAAGGTCTATGCTGCTTATTGCGCGACTCTGTATCGGCGTTATGGGGTATGGATTCAGCCGTTCGCAGATATTGTCCTGGATAAGAACGACAAGCCAATCTATTTTCATACGAGTAAATATATCCCTTACCTTACCAATCAGGGCTATAAAGTCGAAGTCGTAGAGGGATGTTATTTGGTCGACTATCTTAGTACGGTTGCTGAGGGTTCCTTTGTCATGATCTCCGTAAAGGATGAGGGCAGTCAGAAGATTACGCCCGAGATCGTTGAGCAATTACAACAGTTTGGAATTACGCAGATAGATAAGTCCAAGCTCCGTCATAGCTTTATCTGGATCGCCCATAAACAAGAAGGTGCGGGATACGAGGTTCTCTATGAAGCATGCTCGGCCGAGGAATTGCGCTGGGAAGGGAATATAGGGGAGGTACCGGTCATCGTTGCGAGCGGAGGGGCTCTCGCTACGAATCAAAGCAGCATTCAAGTAAACGGCGTAGAGTGGAGTTTGAAACAACGGGGATTTAATATTGTCACCTGCGGTCCGAATTTACGATTGGATTCCATCTCCTTTGATACTTTTGCGACGCTGCACGCTGAGGGAAGTTTATTTCGTGCTAGCTCTCCAAGGCCCAAGGTTCGTTTGCATACAACGATCGGCCACGCGGGGGGACGAATCGACGGAATAAACGGCTCCAATTGCAAGGAGGCATTCGAGCATAGTTATACGCACAGGGGCCATCGGGTATTCGAGGCTGATTTGGAAATGACTTCGGACGGGGAATTAGTGCTTAGGGACGGTTGGAACGCGTACTTATACCGTCATCTTCAACAGCAACAACCGGAAGGGATTCATGAAGCCGAACCGCTCGCCCTAGAACAATTCCTGGACCTGAAAATCAAGCAACAGTATACTCCAATGACGGTTGTCGATTTGTTTCAGTTCTTAATAACCTATCCTGACGTGCAAGTGATAACCCATACCCAATCTACGGATTCTAAGCGTATAGAGCAACAATTCACTAAGCTCGTAGAGTTAACAACCTCTTTTAATTGCAATTTTATGCATCGAATCATACCGCAGGTATATAACGAAGAGATGTACGACTCGATCGAGAAGGTATTTCCCTTTCCCCGTTACGCGTTCAAGCTATACCAAACCAAGGCAACGGATGAAGAGGTTATCCGTTTCGTCAAAGATAAGAAAATCAGGTTCGTAACGGCTTCTCAGGAACGCTACAGCAAGGAGTTAGGCAAACGGCTCAAAAGTCTAGGCTCATCGGTTTTTATCCATACGATTAATGATCTAGACGTCGTACGGGAGTATATACGCGAAGAAGCGGATGGATTTTATACGGATGCGCTAACTTCGGCTGAAATAGAGCAAGAGTTTCTCGCCTATCGGGTTGAACTGGATACACGGCGGGAAATGTTATGCGATTTCCTTGTGATTCGTTTCAGGGTTTCCATGGACGAGGCATGGAATGCACTAGCTTCGGTAAGTTTGAGAGAGCTAGCGATTGCGGGCGAGCGATTATTTCAAGCTTCGACGTTGGAAGAGGTTTATTCGGTATTGAAGTAGCGGTTCGCATAAAGCAAGCCCCTTATTCTACATTTCCTGTAGATAAGGGGCTTATTTTTATTTTGCCTTTAAATACTCCAGCACAATCTTCTTCAAGATAGCAAGCTGTTGATCGGATTCGAGATCGGATACGAACGTTAGGATGTTATTGTGCAGCGAAAGCTTCCTGGAGAATATCCCGAATACGTTGATGACGGTCGTTAACGTCTCGGGAATCGACAGATCGGATCTAACCGATCCGTCCGCGATTCCTTGCTCTATGATCTTATGAAACTCGCGAGATATGGTTCGGTACAACGCGTTGAAGCTCTCGATGTCTTCCAACGGCTCGGGAGAGTGGGCGGCATAGCTCTCGAAATCCTCCATGAACTTGATGCTCGCGTTGTCAGGCTGCTTGAGTTGGGAGATGAAGTGGTCTAACAATCGTTCGATCTTCTCCAGGCAGGTGCCGGGCATTCCGGCAATGGTTCGGAACGTCTCGTGGATCGGTTCGATTCGTCTGGTGGCGACGGTAACGATCAACTTCTCCTTCTTCGGGAAGTACCGGAACAGCGTCGCGATGCCGATGTTCGCTTCCTTCGCGACATCCTGCATCGTTGTTTTTTCTATGCCTTTTATAATAAAGACGGTTTCGGCGGAGGCAAGAATATGCAATAAACGTTGTTGCTTGCTATCGTTGCGCTCCTGTTGATATCTTTCTTTCGGATCCATGGCGTTCGAACCTTTCCTGCACGACTAAGTTAGGAGTATTATAGCCTTCGCCGTCCACCGTCCACAAGTTGGATTTGAAATCGAAATTAATGGTGATATAATAAATATCGTAATGATAGTAACGCTATCACAAGCAATAAGTCGAATTATCTACAGGGAGGCGATTGTAGAACGACGGCTTAGGAACGCAACGTATTATTCATGATTTTCGATTCGTTAGTTCATTCTATAAGACTGTACAAAATGCGTTTTATCCAAGGAGGCTATCACATGGCAATGTTAACGGGCAAAGTCGCGATCGTTACTGGAGCGGGAAGCGGAATGGGACGCGAGGAGGCGCTATTGTTCGCTAAAGAAGGAGCAAAGGTCGTCGCTACAGACATCAACGAAGCTGCCGTTCAAGCTATCGTGAAGGAAATCGAGTCAGCAGGCGGAGAGGCAATCGCCATCGCGCACAACGTCGCTTCCGAGGACGAGTGGGTCAAGGTCGTTGACGGTACGATCGGGAAGTACGGCAAATTAGATATCCTGGTCAACAATGCGGGCATTTCGCACGCGGCCGGTTTGCTCGAAACGACCGTCGAGCAATGGAATAAAGTGATGAACATTAACCTGACCAGCGTATTCCTCGGAATGAAGCATGTCATCCCGCATATGCGCGACAACAAGGGCGGTTCGATCGTGAACATCTCGTCCATCGCGGGTTTGACGGGAGGCAGCGGAGCCGGTGCTTATACGGCATCCAAAGGAGGCGTCCGCATGCTGTCCAAAGCGGCCGCGGTCGATTTTGGCAAAGACAACATTCGGGTTAACTCGGTACACCCGGGGTTCATCGAAACGCCGATGAGCGCGGAATTCGTCAATAACGAACAGATGCTTCAATGGTTCCTCTCCCAAACCGCGCTGCCTAGAGTCGGACGCGCGTCCGAAGTGGCGGAAGCGGTATTGTTCCTGGCGTCCGATGCTTCATCGTACCTCACCGGTATTGAATTGCCGGTCGATGGCGGCGTTACCGCGAAGTAAGTTCGAATCAAATCACTTATACGGAGAAACGGAGAGGTCGATATGCCAGCAAAGAAACCGGCGCAATGGGATCGCGAAGTAGACGTAGTCGTTATGGGGACAGGCGGAGCGGCGCTCGTGTCGGCCATCATGGCCCATGACCAGGGAGCGAAAGTACTGATCATCGAGAAAGCGGAACAGATCGGCGGAACGACCGCGTTTTCCGGAGGCGTGCCGTGGATTCCGATGAATCGTTATATGAAGGAAGCGGGCATCGCCGATTCGAGAGAAGAAGCGCTGACTTACGCCAAGCGTCTGACGGGAGGCAAGGAGCCGGATCCGGCGCTTGTCGAAGTGTTCATCGATAACGGTTATAAAATGATCGATTACCTTCACGAGAATACTCCATTACGATTCTTGGTTCCGAAGGGGTATTCGGAATATTACGCAACGCTTCCGGGCGGTAAGAAGACTGGGGGACGTTCCCTCGACCCGATGCCGTTCGACATGAACCAGATCGGAGAATGGGGCTTCAAGGTTCGCAACAATCCCGTATTTCCGCCGCTTACTTTGGAAGAAGGCGGAGCGGTAGGCGGAATCGACTTCACGAAGATTGCGGAACGGATGGAGAACAATATCGTCACGATGGGCCGCTCGCTGATCGCCTCTCTCTTCAAAGGGATACTTGACCGCGGAATCGAGACGCTCACGGGGACACCGGGCAAGGAGCTCGTCCTGAATGACGAGGGCGAGGTTATCGGGCTCGTCGCCGAACAAGGCGACAAGCCATTATATATCGGCGCTCGCAAAGGCGTCATTCTGGCTTCCGGCGGCTTCGAATGGAATAAGGAGCTCGTGAAAACGTTCCTGAAAGCGGAAGTGACCCATCCTCTCTCTCCGGCTGGTAACGACGGAGATGGACTGATCATGGCGATGGAAGCCGGGGCGGCGCTCGGCAACATGAGCGAAGCTTGGTGGTATCCGACGATGCAGGATCCGACTTTCGAATACGAGGATCGCGTGATGAACCAGCTGGGCGGCGGACGCCAGGGACCGAACAGCATTGTCGTGAACCGTCACGGCAAGCGTTTCGTGCACGAAGGCGTGACCTACAACGATATGCCGAAGTCTTTCTATGAGTTCGATCCGGTTGCGCAGGAATGGCCTAACGAGGCTCCGGTTTGGATGATTTTCGACCAACAGCTCAAGGACCGTACGATGATCATAACGATGATGCCGGGTGAAGACACGCCGGATTGGGTCGACCAGGCGGACAATCTTCGCGATCTGGCGCTTAAGATCGGCGTCGATCCGGACGGATTGGAGCAGACGGTGGCGCGGTGGAACGAGAACGTTGGAAAAGGCGTCGATCCGGACTTCGGAAGAGGGACGACTTGGTTCGAGAACCTGACTGGCGGCGGCGGAAGCGCGGAAGCGAACCTGGGTACGATCGAGCAAGCTCCGTTCTATGCGCTGCCGATCTACGCCGGAACGCTCGGCACGAACGGCGGTCCGAGAATCAATGCGGACGGGCAGGTTATCAGCTTGCGCGGCAAGCCGATCTCGGGTCTCTATGCGGCGGGCAACGCGTCCATGGGAATCATGGGCCAAGCTTACGTGAGCGCTGGCGGCACGTTAGGGCCGGGCATGACGATGGGTTATTTGGCAGGTATCGCGGCAGGCAAGTCCAACGGCCGCACGATTTAAGATATTGAAAATGAAAAGGAAGTGGAAGACTTATGCCTAATGGATCTCATACGATTGATCTTCCCGTATCCATCAATAAAATTTGGAACTTCGTGAGCGACATGAACAAATGGGCTCCCCTTGTTCCCGGATATATCGAGCACGAAATTTTGAACGATCGTCAATCGACTTGGTCCTTCAAAGGCGATCTCGGATTTATGAAGAAAACGGTGAAGCTGAAGATCGACATCACGAATTGGACCGAACCGAGCAAGGTCACTTTCGATCTGAAGGGCGTTTCGGATAATTTCGTCGGCAATGGATATTTCGAAGCGGAATCGCTCGGAGATAACGCAACGAAGATGACGGGTTACTTGGACATCACGGCGAAAGGCGCGATGGGTCCGATGATCAACACGATTCTGAAGTCGTTCGTTCCGAAAACCGCGCAGGAGCTGTCCGAAGCTATCGCAGGTAAAATCGCGGAAATCGAGAAAGTCAAAGCATAATCGCATACGAGAAATACGAGAAGCCTCCGATGCTCTTGCCGAGCGGACGAGGCTTCTTTCTTTTGCCCGCCCGTTTTTTTGTTGCTGGGATGTTTTCGAGCGAAAGGGGGAAATTATTAAACGAAGAAAAGGAGGGCATTCCATGAAACGAATAGTTATGGTATTCAGTTTGGTTTTGGTCGTGCTCCTGGCAGCCTGTGGAACTCAGAACAGACAGGCAGCCCCTGTTAGAGAGCAAACCCAGCACATAAAGCCGCAAATGAACGCGCAGATGAAAACCCAGCCGCAATTGCACGTAAGCTCCGTAGAGACCAATCTTCCGGTCAATAAGCATAATGTACAGAATAACGAGTCCATATCGGACATCGCGGAACGTTATCATGTGGATATTAACGAATTCCTGCGTCTGAATCCGGGATTGGCGCGGCAGATCGGCGGCAATCCGAATTCGAATAACGGCCAGGTCCAAGTTCCGAACGATTCGCTGAAAGAACCGATTCCTAATAACCAGACGGTCACGCTTCCGGCTAATGACAATATGGCCGGTTACGAGGAGCAGGTGCTGGCGCTGACGAATCAGGAAAGGCAGAAGGCAGGACTATCCGCATGCGCGGGAACGGATGCCAACCTGAATCGATCGGCCAGAGCCAAATCCCAAGACATGGCGAACAACAACTACTTCTCGCACCAATCTCCTACTTACGGAGACCCCTTCGCGATGATGCGGAATTTCGGCGTGCAGTATCAATCCGCGGGCGAGAATATCGCCATGGGCCAGCCGACCCCGGCAGAGGTCGTTCAAGCTTGGATGAATTCGCCGGGCCATCGCAAGAACATTCTGAACGGCTCCTTCACGCACTTGGGCGTCGGGTACGTCGTGCAGAACGGCAAACCTTACTGGACTCAGCAGTTTATCGGCAAATAGCGGCAAAACTCGAGAGCCATCCCATAAGGGGTGGCTCCATTTTATGGCGGCATAATATTCTTATATCTCCGCTAGGGTTTTGTTATATATAAAATCTTTTTCGGCTGCTCTATACTTCAAAGTATCGCTACTATGGCTACATAATCAATCGGGGAGGAAATACAAATGTTTACCGGAAAAAGAAAGCCGTGGACGCTTACGATGTTGGCAGCTCTGATGATCGTTGTCTCGGCATGCGCACCCAATAGGGAAGAAGCAAGCTCGCCTGCGGAATCGGTCGCGTCCGCCACTGCATCCAGCCAAGAGGCGAAGAAGCCGAAGCAATTGGTCGTGTGGGCTAACGACGATGCTAACCAACTGGCGGCCGTGGAGCAGATCGCCAAAAAATATACGGAAGAGAAAGGCATCGAAGTCGTGATCGAACGCGTAAGCGGCGCCGAGCAAGTCCAGAAGCTGGCGCTTGCGGCTCCTTCCGGCAAAGGCCCGGATCTGTTCTACCAGCCGCAAGACAGGCTTGGGGATCTAGTGACGCAAGGTTTGGTCAACCGCTGGCATGGGACGACGCGGCGTTGGCGGGCTATAGCAAAGCCGCGATCGACGCGGTTCGTTATGAGGGCAAGGTTTACGGCGCGCCGATCTCCATCGAGACTTACGCGTTATACTACAACAAAAACTTGGTGCCGAATCAGCCGGCGACGATGGAAGACGCAACGAAGGCCGGACAAGCGATATTGGATCCGAAGGGCGACAAGTACGGCTTCTTGGTCGTACCGGACTTCTATTATTCCATTCCGTTCATCTCGAATTACGGCGGTTATATTTTCGGAGGAGAACCGGGCAACTATACCGCATCCGATATCGGGCTGAACAACGACGGAGCAGTAGAGGGATTAACCCGGTTCCAGCAATCCTACCAACAAAACGCCATACCCGAAACGTTGACGATCGACATCATGGATTCGCTCTTCATGGAGGGTAAAGCGGGTATGGTCGTTAACGGCCTATGGGCCATGAAGAAATACGGAGATCAATACGGGGACAAGCTCGGCACGGCTCCGCTTCCTACCGTTAACGGCAAAGCATCTCCCTCCTTCGTCGGCGTGAAATCGTGGTTTATTTCCTCGTACTCGGAAAGCTTCGATTGGGCTGCGGACTTGGCCGGCTACCTGACGAACGACGACGGCGCGAAACTCTACTATGAGAAAACAGGCGAGATTCCGGCGCGCACGGCGGTAATGGATCAAGTGAACGATCCGCTATATCAAGGTTTCATCGAACAGATCAATAGCGGCATTCCGATGCCGAATATTCCGGAGATGTCGGCGGTCTGGGAGATGGATAACGCTCTCGACTTCATCATTAAAGGCGGAGAAGTGAAATCGATACTGGACGAATCCGTCGATAAGATTAATCAGCAAATCGCCGCTTCCGGTAAATAAATCAAGTGCGGGGGGACGTTCCCCTGCTCTTTGATTTTAGGAGGATCACCATGCTACTAACGAATGAACAGCCTCCCCGCGAGGAGCAGCGAAGCCGGTCCGGACATAATCCTACGGTAGCGCTTGTCCTGTCGATCGTATTCGCCGGTTTGGGGCAGTTGTATAACAGAAGCTTCATCAAAGGGATCGTCTTTATCGTCGTCGAGGCGGCGTTCCTGATTACGTTCTTGGATTTCATCAATTTGGGTTTGTGGGGGATCGCCACGCTCGGCACGATTCCGAAGGTGGATCATTCCATTTTCCTGCTCGTATACGGGATTATCTCTATTCTGTTGCTTGCGATCGCGCTCACTCTCTACGTCATCAACGTAAAGGATGCGCGCAAGCAAGCGATCAAGATCAGGGACGGTTGGAAAAGGCCTTCGTTAAGCGAATCGATCAAAGAAGGGTACCAGCGCACGTTTCCGTACCTGATCACGGTTCCGGGATTTCTGATGCTGATCTTTATCGTCGTTTTCCCGTTGCTATTCGCGATTTCCCTAGCGTTCACTAACTATAATCTGTACCATTCGCCGCCGAAAAATCTGGTGGATTGGGTAGGGTTCGAAAACTTCGTACAGTTAGCTACCGTTCCCATCTGGAACAATTCGTTCGTCAGCGTGTTTTCTTGGACGGTGGTGTGGACGATCGTATCCACGACGCTGCAGATCGGTCTCGGCTTGTTGTTGGCCTTGATCGTGAACGATAAGCGGATTCGCGCGAAGAAGCTGATTCGTACGATTCTGATCTTGCCTTGGGCGGTTCCGAATTTCGTGTCGATCCTGATCTTCGCGGCACTGTTCAACGATCAATTCGGGGCGATCAACCGGAGCATTGCCGGATTCTTCGGAAGCGCGGGGCTGCCGTGGATGACCGACCCTGTCTACACGAAGCTGGCGCTGCTGGCGATTCAAGCGTGGTTAGGGTTCCCGTTCTTGTTCGCTCTCTTCACCGGCGTGCTGACCAGCATATCGAAAGAATGGTACGAGGCCGCCGAGGTGGACGGAGCGACCCGTTGGCAGAAGTTCAGGAACATCACGCTTCCTCATGTCTTGTTCGCCACGGGTCCGTTATTGATTATTCAATATACCTCGAACTTCAATAACTTCAACGTTATTTATTTGTTTAACGGCGGGGGTCCCGCGGTTAGAGGGCAGACGGCCGGCGGCACGGACATCCTGATTTCCTGGGTGTACAAGCTGACGTTCACGAACAACAACTACAGCATGGCCGCGGCGATCTCGCTTATCATCGGCCTCATCGTCATCGTGTTCGCATTCCTGCAGTTCCGTCGGTCCAGTTCCTTCAGAGAGGAGCGGAATACCTAATGCACGGAAAAGTAAAATCGATGATGGAAGTCGCCGGGATCTACTTGATTCTGGCGGTCGTGGCCGCCGCTATTTTTTACCCGCTCGTATGGGCGTTAGGAATCTCCTTTAATTCGGGGACGAGCATCTATTCGGCGACTTTAATCCCGACCCATCCTTCTCTGGAGCATTACAAATGGTTGTTCACGGGAGCGGACAGCCAATACGTAACTTGGTATAAGAATACGCTCATCGTTTCTGCGTGCACGAGCGCGTGCGCGGTCGTCCTGACCTCGTTAATGGCGTATGCCTTCTCAAGGTTCGATTTCGTGGGGCGTAAAAGCGGCTTGTATACTTTCCTGCTTCTTCAGATGTTCCCCGTCTTGATGGCGATGGTCGCGATCTACATTTTCCTGAATCTGATCGGGTTATTGGATACGCTGGCGGGTTTGATTCTGATCTACTTGGGCGGGCAAATCCCGTTTAACGTCTGGTTAGTGAAAGGGTATCTGGATACGGTTCCGCGCGAACTGGACGATGCCGCCAAGATCGACGGGGCCGGACCGCTGAGAATTTTCATGCGTATCCTGCTGCCTTTGATCACGCCGATTCTAGCGATCGTGGCGCTGACCAACTTCATGATGCCGATCTTCGACTTCGTGCTTCCGTCCATTATCCTGCATAATCCGGATAACTATACGATCGCGGTAGGGCTTTATCATTTCGTATCCGAGAAGTATTCGAACAATTTCACGCGATTCACGGCGGGGGCGATCCTCGTTGCCGTTCCGGTAGCGCTGATCTATTTATTCCTGCAACGCTTTTTCATTTCCGGTCTGACGGCTGGCGGTACCAAAGGATAAATAACTATTCACAACAAGAGTGGGAGAGAGAAACATGACGGTAGACACGACTTTTCTTAAAGGCATGGACATCTCGTTCGTGGACGAGATCGAGACCGAGGGCGGAGCTTATTACGATAACGGGCGGAAGCGGGACGTGCTCGACATTCTGAAGGATAACGGCGTGAACTCGGCAAGATTGCGTCTATGGAATGAACCGAAGCATGATTACGTGAATTTGAAGAAGACGAAAGAGATGGCGAAGCGGATCAAGGAGAAGGGAATGCACTTCCTGCTCGATTTCCACTATTCCGACTATTGGGCGGATCCAAGCAAGCAATTCAAGCCGAAGGCTTGGGAGGGGCTGTCTTTCCCGGAGCTCGCGCAAGCCGTCAGACAGTTCACGCGGAACGCGATCGCGGAATTGAAGGAGCAGGGGACGCTGCCGGACATGGTGCAGATCGGCAATGAAATCACGAACGGAATGATCTGGACCGATGGACGCGTGGACGGAGAATGGAACACGGAACGGCAATGGCGGAATCTCGCGGACTTGGTTCAAGCCGGAATCGACGGGCTGAACGAAGCGTTGGACGAGGGGGAGAAGGTTCCGGTCATGATCCATGTCGACCGGGGCGCGGACAATGAAGGTAGCCGGTACTTCTATGATCGTCTAATCCGGCAAGGCGTCGGCTTCGATATCATCGGACTTTCTTACTATTCTTGGTGGCACGGTACGCTAGATCAATTGAAGGCCAACCTTGATGATCTGGCTAACCGATACGGCAAGGACATCGTAGTCGTGGAAGCGGCATATCCTTGGACAATGACTCCTCCCGACGATCAACCTCTGATCTTCAATACGGAGGACTGGCTGTACCCGGGTTATCCGGCTACGCCGGAAGGGCAGGAGGCGTTCCTTCGAACGCTTATGGATACGATTAAATCTACGCCAGACAATCGGGGTATCGGCATCTATTACTGGGAGTCGTGCTGGATACCGTCCAAGCCGCAATGGTCGGTGGAACACGAGAACAACTGGTCCAATCTGACGATGTTTGATTATAAGGGGAACAAATTAGATTCGCTTCGCGTTTTCAAGGACTAATAGAATAGGGTTCGTTCGGAAGCTTCCTATACGGAGGCTTCTTTCCGTAATGTAGGCGCCTGGCGAATGTTCAACCGTCGTCAAGATCATTATAATGAGGTGAGCAGGACAATCCGATCGACGGAAAGAGGGACGGGATGAACTGGGACAACGAGAATAAGAGATTCGTGTTTACCTCTCTGGAGCGTTCTCTTCCCCTGTACATAGAAAGCATCGGCTACAGCGCATGGGAATTAATATTTACAAGGCCGGAGGGGTATCCTTACTTTCATTGGCTTCAGACGGTAAGAGGAGAAGGGATGTTCCTGCATTCGGGAGAGCGTATCGCGTTGACTCCGGGCAAAGGGGTGTTGCTCACGCCGTTCACGCCGCATTCTTATTTTCCAGTATCGGATCAGTGGTCGACGGTCTATATTACGTTCGGCGGCGCGGCGGTCGACGCGATCGTGGATTCCTTGGACATGAACGTGTCCGGCGTATATACCGATGCGCAGCTTTCGATTTCCAACTTAATAGGGCTTATGCTGCAGAAAGTCGACGCGGATTCCGAGTTTTCCAGGCTCGAGTCGTCCAAAGACCTGTACCATTTCCTTATTTTGCTCAAGAAATTCGGCATGCGCAACGATCAGCCGTCGTTGTCCCAAACCTTCGATAAGGTACGTCCGGTCGTCCAATGGTTAAAAAGAAACTATTCGAATAACATCGGTTTGACGGAGACGGCAGAGCATGCGGGGATGAGCATTTCTTATTTAAGCGAGCTATTCCAGCAAGCGTTCGGAATGAGCCCTTATTCCTTCTTGATTCAATTAAGAATCCGGGAAGCCAAACATTTTCTCATCTCGCATCCGAACGTCCCCCTGAAGGAAGTTGCCGCGCGGACGGGCTTCAACGACGTAAGCCACTTTGTCGCGACCTTCCGGAAGAAAGAAGGAGTTACGCCCGCCAAGTATCGGAACCTGTTCCTGACTTCGGAAGGGGAAATCCCTTAAGCCCTATCCAATGAACATGTCCATAAAATGACGGGCGGTCTTCGATAGATGACGATCCCGCAGCCAGATGATGCCGACGTCGCTTTGGAAATCGGCGTTCGAGATCGCCACCTGCTTAATGCGCGGGGAAGCAAAGGAGCTCATGACCGATTTCGGCAAAATCGCCACGCCGATCCCCGAGGCGACAAGCGAAGCCGTAATCGCAACGCTGGAGCATTCGCTAATGATTCGCGGCTCCAAGCCATGCCGCTTGAATTCATCGAACACCCGGTTGTGCATTCCCGTCGTCCGTTCGGTCTTGAGCGTCAGGAACGGAAAGCGGGCCAGTTCCTGAAGAGTCATCGTTTGCCGGTCTCGGTCTTCCTGCCCGGACCACTCGCTCGGAAGCAAGGCGACGAACGGATCCGAAGGGAGCGGCAATACGGAATAATGCTGCGATTGGAAATCCGATTGAAAGGGCAGGCGGGTGACGATAAGCTCAAGGTCGCGGTTCTCTAGCAGTTCTCCCAGCAGGAAATGGTCTCCTTCTTGGATTTTGAAGGTTACTTGCGGATATTTTTCCGTGAATTGCCGGATGGCGGGGGGCAATAAGGAGATGCAGGACACGACCGCTCCGATCGAGAGCACGCCTTGCACGCCTTCGCCGAGCTCTTGCACGTAGGTGAGGGTCTCGTCGAATTGATTCAGAAGAGCGATCGCTCTCTGGCGCAGAAGCTCTCCTGCCTGGGTAAGCTGTAGTTGCTTCCCGTTGCGATCGAACAGCACCACGCCGAGCTCTTGCTCCATCAGCTTAAGCTGGCGGCTCAACGGAGGCTGCTCCATATTCAGTTGCTTAGCCGCGCGAGTAATTTGTCCCTCGTTGGCGATAGCCAGGAAATAACGCAGCTGCCGCATATCCATGGGATGATGCTCCTTTCGCTTCCATACCTTAAAGGTATGGATAACCGATAAAACAGATATTATCAATATACCTATTGCTCTGATATCATTCTACTATAAGACACAAAGTTAAGGAGAAGATGTTCGAATGGGCCTCAAGATAACGGTAGAGCGTACTTCCGCTCCCAAGCAAAAGCCTGAAACTTCAAAACTCGGCTTCGGAAAGTATTTCACGGATCATATGTTCATCATGGAATACGATGCCGGCATAGGCTGGCATGATCCTCGTATCGTCCCTTATCAGCCGATCTCGCTCGATCCGGCGGCTAAAGTGTTTCATTATGGACAAACCGTGTTCGAAGGAATGAAAGCGTATAAAACGCCGGAAGGACCGGTTCTGATGTTCCGTCCTTTCAAAAACCTGCAGCGTCTTAATCGCTCCAATGCCCGTCTAAGCATCCCGTCCCTCGACGAGGATCTGGTCATGGAGGCGCTGAAGCAGCTGATCAAGGCGGATGAGGATTGGATTCCTTCCGAGCAAGGAACTTCGCTGTACATCCGTCCGTTCGTGATCTCCACGCAAGCGACGTTGGGCGTGGCTCCGTCGGAGAAATATTACTTCATGATTATTTTGTCGCCGGTCGGTTCCTATTACGAAGAAGGAATCAATCCGGTTAGCATATACGTGGAATCCGAATATGTCCGGGCCGTTACCGGCGGCGTCGGCAATGCCAAGACCGGAGGGAATTACGCGGCGGGGCTTAAAGCGCAGCAAGAAGCTACCGAAAAAGGGTACTCGCAAGTGCTATGGCTGGACGGCGTTCATCGGAAGTACATCGAGGAAGTCGGGAGCATGAACGTGTTCTTCAAGGTCGGGGGCAAAGTGATCACGCCGGCGCTTAACGGAAGCATTTTGGACGGCGTAACCCGGGATTCGGTCATCCGGGTGCTCAAGCACTGGAACATTGAAGTTGAGGAGAAGACGATCTCCATCGACGAGCTCGTCGAAGCTTACCAGAAGGGAACGTTGGAGGAAGCGTTCGGCACGGGTACGGCTGCCGTCATTTCGCCGATCGGGGAACTGAATTGGCAAGGCGACAAACTGACGCTGAACGGCGGGAACACCGGGCCGCTGTCCTCGCGAGTGTACGATTTCATGACCGGCGTGCAACGCGGAACGGTCGAAGATCCGTTTGGTTGGATCGTGAAGCTGTAGCATCCATTAATCGGACATAGGGTAGAGAAAATGAAAGTTATCGATAAACTCCTTGATAAAAGTGAGACTATAGTCTTATAATTGAATTGAATCGTTTGTGTATAAAGACACAGTTTTTCACATAAATAACAACATGATTCATACATCGACGACACGCATACACGAAAAGGCAAACCTTTTGAAAGAGAGGGACGCAAAGCTATGGGCCTAAGGAACTGAAGTTCTATGGTCGCCAAGCTGCCGAATGGGCGTTAGGCATCTTCCATTCGGAAGGTGTCTTTTTTATTTGGTTGCAGGAGTATGCTTTCGAGAGGTGTAGATTTTGAAGAAACAGATCACCGAGTCAGAGTTAAGAACGCTGATCCATCAATTGAACATCGATCGCGACAACGAGTTCCCGGAGGGGGAACTGCCTGACCCGCCGACTAAGCAGGACGGCACGATCCGCATTCGCAATCAACAGATTTCCGTCCAGGACCCGACTGGAGGCGGCGAGCGCGCCGTCATCTATCCGATGAGTCCGGTCAAGCTGTACGTCAACGACGAGGAGGTCGTCTGGGAGTCTCCGGTCAAAGCCGCCGATCGGGTGACATGGAAGGTCGAAGAGCTGCCTTTGTTCGAGATAACGATAAGCGAAGACAAGATGTTCGCTTACTTGCTCGTACATGCGAAAGAGCGCTATGCGACCACGCTCGTCGATGCGGGTCCCGCTCAGCGCGTTATCGTAAGGGCGCAGGACGACGAGAAACTCGTGCTGAAGACGGTGCAACTCGCAGACGTTGTTACCGAGCTTGAGGCGAAGTCGATTAAAGCCAGAATCGAATTCGCCGCCATCCAGCGAGAACTGCTGGATCCAACGTATAAACCGATTGTCGTAGCCAGCGGCAAGGAGCCGGTAGAGGGACAGGATGCCATGCTCGAAATCTATTTCCCTCAGCAGGTAACGAGCGAGTTTTTCGAAGTAGACGGTTTGATCGATTATCGGAACCACCTGCGGATTCCCACCGTGCAGAAGGGCGAGGTCATGGCGCGGAAAATCCCGATGCAGGAGGGCGTGGCCGGCTACGACGTGCTCGGGAATCTAACGCTGCCCACTCCGCCGAAAGATATCTTCATCATGGGAAAGCCGAACGTGGAATTGACGTCCGACGGATTCGTCATCGCCAAAGCGCAAGGAAGACCGAGAGTGACCGGCGGCAAAATCAAAACGTTCGACGTGTCGACCGCGTACGTCGTTTCCGGCAACGTGGATATCGCGACCGGGAATATCGTTTTCTCGGGCGATGTCGTCGTCTACGGCGACGTGACGGACAATATGATCATCGAGTCGTTAGGCAACGTTTACATATACGGCAACGTGTTTAATTCGACGATTACGGCCACGGGAAGCATCAACGCGAGGGGCAACGTTGTTGCCAGCAAACTGTATTCGGGTTATTTCGGCGTGTTGTTCAACCGTCTCTACCATACTTCGAAGCTGCTTTGCGACTATATCGAGAAGCTGCTATCGGCTTCCAGAATGCTAGAGCAAGCTTTGGAGGCCAAGAGGCAAAGCGTGCGCTACGGGCAGATCGTCCAGCTTCTCTTGGAAACGAAGATGAAAGAGATCATACCGACTATTAAAGAGCTTCACGCAGTCATCTCCAATATTCAGCACATTAAGCAGTCGGAATACGAGAAGCTGAAGGAACTGTCGGATATTTTCTCGCAGCCTACCAAACTAATCGAGTCGGCGACTTACGAATACGTACGGAGCTTCCTCGCTTTGCTGCAGGATACCCACAAAGAAGTGGCCAGGATGCAGGAAGAGAACGTGGAGATCAGCATTAGCCAGAGCCAGAACAGCGAATTGAAGTCGAACGGGGATATCGTGGTCCATCGCGATGGCGTGTTGCTATGCGAGCTATTCTCGGCGAGAAATATCGTTTTTCATTCCAGCCATTCGATCTGCAGAGGCTCTCGGCTCGAAGCCGGCGACAGTATTCTGGCGAAGATCATCGGCGGGCAGACGGGAGCCATCTCCGTCCTGAAAGCGAAACGTAAAGTGCAAGTGCGGAAAATGTATTCAGGCAGAGTGTGCATCGGGAAATACTGCAAGGATTATTTCGAGCCCATTGATCAGGTTACCTTCGACATTCAGATGCTGAAAAGAAATGGATAAAGGCTCATGTCGAGAACAAATTTCATATAAAGAAAAATGCTTGGTGGGGTGAATATGCCGCTTTCGCGACAGAAAGTATACATAGGAATGCGGGTTAACAAAAATATTTATAACGACCAAGGCACTCTAATCGTCCCGAACATGCGGGTGCTTACGCATAAGGAAGTTCAATTGCTTACTCGGCAGGGAGTGACGTTGTCCGATCAGGATGTCGAGCCGGTTCGGCTGGCCTATCTCATTGAATCCACGATTCGGGAAGTTCGCGAATTGTTCGCTTTCGCCAAGCAGACGGATCGGATTCCCTATGAAGACGTGCAGAGCAAGATCATGCCCATCATCTTGTCCATGAGCACTCACCCGAATCTGAATCAGATTTTATTCTACCTTGAAGTTCATGACGAGTATGTCTATCGGCATAGCATTGCCGTGGCCCTGCTGTCTAAGCTGATCGGCAAGGCGCGAGGCTTCGGCGATCAGCAGACGCTGGAGCTAATGACCGCGGGTTTCCTCCACGATATCGGGAAATCCCGCGTTCCTAGCGCCATTCTGAACAAGCCGGGCAAGTTGACGGACGAAGAGTTCGCCATCGTGAAGGAGCATACGCTGCACGGCTTCGAGATATTGAAAAACTCGGAGGGCTTGCCCGAGCGCCATGCTTACGTAGCGCTTCAGCACCATGAGCGGGAAGACGGGAGCGGCTATCCGTTCGGCCTGAAGGCGGATCAGATCGACGTATATAGCAAGATTGTCGCCGTAGCCGACGTGTTTCACGCGATGGTGTCCAATAGGGTATATAAAAGTTCGCTGCCGCTCTATCAAGTTCTGAAGGAGTTGTCGGACAATGTCTACGGAACGCTGGAACCGGCCATTACGCTAAGCTTTCTCAAGAGAATCATGGATATGTTGATCGGCAACGAGGTGGTGTTGTCGGATGGCAGAGAGGGGAAAATCCTCATGGTGAGCGCTCAGGATCCCGTTCGGCCGATCGTGGAGGTCGAAGGCGAATACATCGATCTGAGCAAGCGCCGGGATATTAAGCTGGACAAAATCGTTTCCGAGTAGCTCGAGCGCATATGCAAAAACCAGGCCGCATCGGGGGAGGGTTTCCCTTGGATGCGGCCTGGTTTTGTTTTAGCCTTTTACGGCGCCGGCGACGACGCCTTTAACGATGAACTTCTGCAGGAAGATGAACACGATGATGGACGGCAGCACGGCCATGACCATGGCGGTCATCGCGTATTGCCAGTCGGACGTATATTGGCCGACGAACGTGTAAGCCGCAAGCGTCAGCGTCTTGGTGGACGGCGAGCCGTTGACCATCAAGAGCGGGAGCAGGAAGTCGTTCCAGATCCACATGACGTCGATGATAATGATCGTCGTCGTAACGGACTTCAGCAACGGGAAGATCACGCTGAAGAACAAGCGGAAGCCCGATGCTCCGTCGATCGTCGCGCTCTCGTCGATCTCTTTCGGAATCCCCTTCACGAAGCCGTGGTAGATGAATACCGCCAGAGGAGCGCCGAAGCCCCAGTAGAGCACGCCGAGTCCCCATGTGCTGTTGTTGAGATGGATATCTTGCGACAGACGCAGCACCGTCAACATGATCGATTGGAACGGAATCAACATCGGCATGATGCAGATGATGTATAGAACCGCGCTAAAGCGGCTTTTCGTCCTGGACAGCTTGTAAGCGGCGATAGACGATACCAAGATAATGCCGACAAGCCCGACGACCGTAATGATCGTATTGTTCAGGAACAACCGCGGGTAGTTAATGAACGACCACACGTAGGAATAGTTGTCGAACGCGAGTTGTTTCGGAAGAGCGACCACGTCGCTCATGACTTCGCTGAAGCTCTTGAGCGAGTTGTTGATCGCCAAGAACAACGGATACAGGAATACAAGGGAGAGGAGCACCATAACGATTTCCAGCACGATGCGTCCCGCTTTGTTGGTTTTCATCAGGCTTCAACCTCCCGTCTCTTGAACAGAGTCAGTTGAATCAAGGTTACGATCAGAACGGCTACGAACAGGATAAGCGCTTTGGCCGTACCGTATCCGAACATATTGTTCTGGAAAGTATCTCTATAGATATCGAACGCGATACTGTAAGTGGTTCCGCCGGGGCCTCCGCCCGTAAGGGAAAGGATGACGTCGAATACTTTGATGGAGTTGGTCAAAGCCATGAACACGGATATCGTAATCGATGGCGCAAGCAACGGCAGCGTGATGCTGATGAATCTGCGGAACGGACCGGCACCGTCTACGGTTGCGGCTTCCTTCAGGTCTTCCGGGATCGACTGCAAGCCGGCGATGTAGATGACCATGTAGAATCCGATCGATTGCCAGATGGAGACGAGCACGATGGAGATGAAGGCGAGCCCCGGTTCCCCTAGCCAGCTGAGCTTGAAGATTCCCCACCCCGTGCTGGCCCCCAGAGACTCGAAGCCTTGCATGAAAATGAACTTCCAGATGAATCCGACGATAACGAGACTAAGGATGTACGGAATGAAGAAAGCCGTTCTCAACCAAGTGGAGCTCTTGAGCTTCATGTCCAGTATGACGGCCAGCAGGATCGCCAGCACGTTAACGAGCACGATGTAGAGAATCGCGTATTTGACCGTGAACCAAGCCGAACTCGTAAAGTTGGCATCGCCCATGAAAATTTGCTTGAAGTTATCCAGTCCGATGAATTTCGGATTCTTGGATATCCCGTTCCATTTCAACAAGGAGTATCGAATCGTCATGGCAAACGGAATATAGAAGGCAACGGCAATACAGATAAGTACCGGCA
The DNA here is from genome assembly GCF_014107495.1 of Cohnella cholangitidis. Classification (GTDB taxonomy): domain Bacteria; phylum Bacillota; class Bacilli; order Paenibacillales; family Paenibacillaceae; genus Cohnella; species Cohnella cholangitidis. The sequence continues at coordinate 2,662,336 of NZ_CP041969.1, read as the reverse complement.
ACGTGAATATCCCGAATTCCAGCTTTTCGCTCCATTTTCTTCCCAACGATTTGAACATATAAGCACCTCTCTTTGTCCTATGTCACAAAATAGCTATATCGTCCGAATAGGACATGACGGTATGATCTCAACTATACTGTGTATTATAAAACAGCCCTTTTGCCGCAAAAATGGATTTAAGAAATCATTTAAGGGTAAAAAGGTGAACGGAATGAGGTGGCGATTTACATATGGGCAATGTGATTAAACGGCTTTTCAGAACGGGGTCCTCCCTGATCGAGCGGATCTCGCGGAGACTGGTAAACAAGCTAATCCTGTTGTTTACCTCGATCATCATCCTTGTTGTTGCGTCCTTAACGATCATCTCGTATCAGATTCTGCAAAAGGAGTCCGTCGACAATAGCATCTCCAGCACGACGAACAATTTGCTCTTGGTAAATCGGAACCTGGAGGGTTACCTGAACGGGATCGAACAGCTGTCATTGCCGCAAATCCGGTATGACGAACTGACCTCCGCCTTGGTGCATGAGGATACGGACTATGCTTCGAGAATTTATTTGGAGGACTATTTGCGCGAGCTTTATTATTCCCGGAAGGATCTCGAAACGATCTCGCTCTATCTGGTCGATCGGCAGAAGTATTATTCCATTACGAAGGAGAATTATAACATTACGGTACGTACAGGCTCGATTCCGGTCATCGCCGACATGCCGTGGTATAAGCAGTCATTGGACAGCCCCTCCAACAGCATCTTTCAATCGTTCGTCGGCCCGGCATCGGCGACCGGCTACGCGATCGATACGAGCAAGAGCTTCATGGCGTATCATCGGGTTCTGCGGACGATCGTGACCCGGCAACCGCAAGCGATCCTTTCCTTCTATTTCAATAAATCCGCCGTAAACGATATCCTGAAAGATGTTCCGTTCAACGAGGGACAGCATTTGTTGTTCTTAAGTCCGGACGACGAGGTGTACTACACGGACGATCTCGATTATTACTCCAAAGTTAAGAACGCCGGATACATCGAACGATTGCCGCCCGCGCCGACCGGCCGCGTGACATGGGAGCAAGGGGATCGTAAAGATCTCGTCGTCTACAACGTAGGCGAGGCGATGGGGTGGAAGCTGATCAAACCGGTCCCCTATAAGCAAATATACGAAGCGGCGACGACAACGCGGAATTTAAGTTTCATGATCGGGCTGCTGTTCCTGCTGCTGTCGGTCGTTCTCGTCACCTTCACTTCGAATGCGATTACCAGGCCGCTTAAAAAGCTGTCCCACCAGATGAGCCGCTTCAGCTCCGGGGACTTCGACGCGGAAGCGAAGGTGCAGGGGCGGGACGAAATTGCCTATCTTTCCCGTCACTTCAACCAAATGGTGAAAAGAACGAACGATTTGATCAACGAGCGGTACAAAATGAAGCTGGTGGAGAAAAACGCGATTCTCAAAGCGCTGGAAGCCGAGATTAATCCTCATTTTCTCTACAATGCGCTTCAGGCGATATCCACCAAAGCGCTGAAAAACGATCGTTACGATATCGCGGATATGGTCGATGCGTTGGCGATGACGCTCCGATATTGCATCAGCGGCAAAGACATCGTGTACGCGAGGGAAGAGCTGAAGCATATCGAACGTTATTTGGGGCTGCAGAAGGCTCGCTTCGGCAACCGGCTTCAGGTCGCGTACGATTGGGACGAAACGCTGATGGAGCTGCAGCTTCCGAAGCTGTCCATCCAGACGCTCGTCGAGAACGCCATCAAGCATGCCTTGGAGAAGGTGGCGAGCACGGTAACCATTACGATAAGGGCCAGGATGGAACCCAACCATTTCGTCATCAGCGTGCAGGACGACGGGCCGGGATTCGCGGACGGCAAGCTCGAAGAAGTGCTGCAATCGTTCCAAGGAGGCTGGGGCGAGCGCGATCAGCATAACGAGAGCATCGGACTGGTCAATTTGAACACCCGTTTGAAGCTGCTTTACGGGGAAAGCGCGGAGTTGCGCATTCGCACCGATGGATCGGGGACGGAAATGGAAATGCGGTTACCGCGGGGGAGTGGACATAATGGTTAACGTACTGATTATCGATGACGAAGAACCTTTGCGCGAAGCCATTCGCATATTGGGAGATTGGGAAGGATTGGGCGTCGAACAGGTGTTGGAGGCTACGGACGGGCAGATGGGTCTGAAGATGCTGGCGGAGCACAAGATCGATCTCGCTATCGTCGATATGAAGATGCCCGTCATGAACGGAACGGAACTGCTGCAAATCATCGAGAGGGACTATCCCGATCTATTGACGATCGTCATTAGCGGTTACAACGACTTCGAATATACGAGGCAGGCGATACGCTCCAAGGTCGTCGACTACTTGCTGAAGCCGGTCAATAGGGGCGATTTGAACCAGGCGCTCGTGAAAGCGGTCAATGTGCTCGAAGCGAAGCGGAAGATGGAGAACGAGTCCATTAGCAAGAACATCACGCTGAATATGTCATTGCCGAAACTGAAGGAAAAGATCTATGTCTCGATTATCGAACGAAGCAACAACAATCCGCTAAGCGAAGCCATGCTTCCTCTGATCGGAGCCGATAATCCGGCCAATCGTTTCTCCTCGGTCGTCATCCGGGTGCTGAATCTGGAAGAGATCAGCGACAGCCGGTTCCATAAGGACGTGGACTTGCTGCATTTCGCCATCGCCAACGTCATCAACGAGATCGCGGGCGATCAATTTCAATGCTTTAGCTTCGCCAACCCGAAGCGGGAGCGGGAGATCATCACCATCGTTACGATGAATGGCGGGTATCGGGAAGATATGGTTTACCGGTCCGTTCACCAGATGAAGAAAGTCGCGGCGAAATTGGCCGAGTTGTTCGGCACGCTCGTCGCCGTGGGGATCGGCGAAATATGCGACGACGTGATGAGGCTTTGGGCATCGTACGAGTCCGCCAAATCGTTCATCAACGGGATCGATTTGTTAACGCTGAATAAGGCGGTCGTCGTGAATTCCGTTACGGAGCTGCCCTCGGGCTCGGATAGTCACTCGCTTGTCGGTCGTATCCCGCTCATTCGGAGCGCTTTGGAGAGCGGGAGCCTGTCCCATGCGAAGAGCATCCTGTTCGATTACGTCGGGAAATGGCGGACGGGGGAGAAGTTCGGCATCGGCGAAGCGGACCGGGCCCTGCAGGAATTCGTCATTCTGATGAATGACGCGGCCATTGAGCTGAAAGTAGCTCCCGAACGATTGCCGATCAACGGACAGAACGCGCTAAGGGGAATCGGAATCGGAGCGGACTTCGCGACATTCGATCAGTACGAGCAGTTACTGATGCGCTTGCTTGAATATTACGGGAACGAGATACGAGGCTCTTTGACGGCCAACCGGCCTTTCGAGGTAGGGGATATCAAGGCTTATATCGACAATCATTACTTCGAGGACATTAAAATTTCGCTATTTACGGAGAAATATTATCTAAGCAGGGAATACTTGATGAAGCTCTTCAAGCAGCAATTCGGAGTCGGCATTCACGAATACGTACAGAAGGTGAGAATGGATAAGGCCAAGCAGCTGTTGGACGATCCCACCCTGAAAATCCAAGACATCTCGGCCATGCTCGGCTACAAGGATAAGAATTATTTCAGCAAAGCTTTCCGCAATTATTACTCCGTATCGCCGACGGAGTACCGGGAAGGACACACGAACGGTTAAAAAGTGAACAGGACGCATCCCACCACTTTTTTACCCTTAACACATCACTTATGTACATTCTTATCCTTCCGCTTATTCTTTAGAATAGGCATCGTAGTCGATTATTCAACTAACGAAACGGGGGCAACACAATGTTAAAAAGATTTGGCTCACTGTCCATGAGCTTAGTGCTGATGGCCGGAATACTCGCTGCATGCGGCGGCAACAACGAGGCCAACAACGGCACGGCAAGCCCGACCGCTACCGGCACGGCTGAGGGCGGTACTTCGAACGAACCGGTTACGATCAACATGTTCACTGCCTCTCCGGAATATACAGATGCTTTCAACGCTTATATCGCGGAGTACAAAAAAGTAAAGCCTAACGTAACCATCAATCTCGAAATCATGCAAGCCGATTACAACACGGTTCTCAAATCGAGAATCGCTGCCGGCACTACGCCGGACGTATTCCAAACGACGGCAGGCGGAGATATCGACACGTTCGCGGAATACAGCGCCGACTTGACGAACGAGCCTCTCGCGGCGGCCATGACCGATGCGGTTCGCTCGAACATGAGCTCTTCCGACGGCAAAGTCCTCGGCCTTCCGGTCAAAGGCAACCTGTTCGTCTTGATGTACAACAAGAAATTGCTTGCCGACGCAGGCATCGCAAACCCTCCGAAAACGACGGCCGAGCTTGCCGACGCGATCACGAAGCTCGAAGCCAAAGGCATCACGCCGTTCGCGAACGCGTACAAAGAATGGTGGGTATGGAAGCATATCGCGCAGCATTTCGTAGACGCGGCCGCCCAAGACGCCAACATCAGCCCGAAAGAGCTTGTCGATCAATTCATCGCGGGCGACACGACGTTCAAAGACCACCCTGTTCTGTACAACAACTTCTTCAATTTCATCGATCAAACGGTGAAACACGGTACGGACAAGCCGCTTGAGCGCGACAGCAACGCAGAAGTAAGCGACTTCGCTTCCGGCAAAGCGGCGTTCATGACAGGTAAAGGCGCATGGGACGAAGAAGCGATCAAGAAAATCACTCCCGACTTCCAATTGGGAATCATGGGCTACCCGGTCAGCGACAAAGCCGAGCAATCCCAGATCATCACGGGTGCCGATCAGGCGCTGCGCATCAACAAGGATTCCAAAGTCGCGAAAGAAACGATCGAATTTTTCAACTGGCTGTACACTTCGGACTACGGCAAATCGTGGTTCTCCAACGTAGCGAAAGTTATTCCTCCGATCAAGGATGCTCCGATGCCGAATCTGGATATGCCTAAGCAAATGGAAGAAATCCTGAAAACGGAAAAATCCGGAGACCTGTCGGTTAACTACTCGCTCGATACGTTCCACCAGAAGTTCGGCGAATTGATGCAAGCTTATATCGGCGGAAGCAAATCGAAGGATCAAACCGTCGACGAAATTCAAAAAGCATGGATTCAATTCGGTTCCGCGCAATAAGCAGTACGACCCAGCCTCCAATGCCACCTAACCGTGGGGTTGGAGGCTTTATTTATAATTATGGCGTTCCATAAAGGGAAAGGGCGTGTAGGATCGATGAGTAAACGAATAGACGTGACGGAGAACGGGCTGCACTTGAACTTCGAGATCACGGATTCGGGGGATGTCAGGCTGCTGCACTTCGGGGCTCGGCCAATGGGAACGGGAGGAATCGAGGAGAGCCGGAAAGCGGGGTTCCGCCTCATGGAGCTGCAGTTAACCGGGGAAGATCGCGCGGAGTATCATGGGCGGACGCACCGGGCTACTTACCCGGGCTTGCGCATGGTTTATGAATGGCATATCGATACGCGCAACGAGACAGGGCGCAAGTTCGAGCTGTTCCTGAAAGATCCGGTAACCGGGCTGCAAGCGGCGCAGCATTATCAGTTCTATGACGGGGTACAGACGGTTCGTTGTTGGACCGTGCTCAAGAATACGGGCGCGGAGACGGTGGGCGTAGAATATGTTTCCTCCTTTGCCTTGACCGGCTTGGACAAGGAGGGGACAATGGATCGCGATGAGAAAATGGAGCTTTCCATTGCCCACAACGGTTGGCAAAGCGAGCTGCAATGGAGAACATACAAGCTTCCCGAGTTGGGGCTATCCCATGTCATCGACAGAGGATCCAAACGAGTAAGCTGCAGTAATACCGGCTCATGGTCCGCTTCGGAACATATTCCGATGGCCGTGCTGGAGAACAAGGAAGCGGGCACGAGCCTATTCTGGCAAATCGAGCACAACGGCTCGTGGCATTGGGAAATCATCGATCAAGTCGATTTGCTCACCTTGCTGATCAGCGGGCCAACCGAGCATGACAACCACTGGTGGAAAAAGCTGCAGCCGGGAGAGGAGTTCGTCTCCGTTCCGGCAGCGGTCGGCGCGGTAAGCGGAGGATTCGAACAAGCCATTGCGCAGTTGACGACATACAGGCGCCGAATTCGCAGAGAAAATGCCGATAATCGCGAGCTTCGGGTTATTTTCAACGATTACATGAATTGCTTATGGGGATCTCCGACTACGGCTAAGCTGCTGCCCTTGATCGATGCGGCGGCAGAGGTAGGCTGCGAATATTTCTGTATCGATGCGGGCTGGTACGCGGCGGGAGAATGGTGGGACGGCGTAGGCGAATGGATGCCGTCGTCGGAAAGATTCCCGGAAGGAATCAAATACGTCCTCGATTATATTCGCGGCAAAGGAATGATTCCGGGCTTATGGCTGGAGCTTGAAGTGATGGGCATTAACAGTCCGAAGCTCGCGGATGCCGATGATAGCTGGTTCTTCATGCGGCATGGAGCGAGGGTTAAGGATCGCAGCCGCTACCAGCTGGATTATCGTAACCCGGCGGTTATTGCCCATTCGAACGAGGTCATTCGGAGGTTGGTCGAGGATTACGGAGTCGGCTATATCAAGATGGATTACAACATCAATGCCGGCATCGGAACCGAGACTGCGTCCGATAGCTACGGAGACGGGTTGTTGCAGCACAATCGCGCTTACTTGGCTTGGCTCGACGAAATCTTCGCGCGTTATCCCGAGCTCGTCATCGAGAACTGTTCGAGCGGAGGCATGCGCATGGACTACGCCATGCTGAGCCGGCATAGCATACAGTCGACCAGCGACCAAGAAAATTACGCGAACTATGCGGCTATCGCCGCGAGCTCGCCGGCCGCGCTGACGCCGGAGCAATCGGCCATTTGGTCTTATCCGCTGCGGGAGGGAGATGACGAAGAAGTCGTCTTCAATATGGTGAACGCGCTGCTCCTTCGCGTGCACCAAAGCGGTCACTTGGCGGAACTAAGCCCGAGGAGAAGAGAGCTCGTCAAGGAAGCGCTCGATTATTACAAGACGATTCGCCGGGATATCCGCGAGGCGTTGCCATTCTGGCCGCTCGGGTTGCCTACGCAACAGGATGACTGGGTCAGCTTCGGACTTCGCCGCGATAAGCGCGTTTACTTGGCCGTGTGGAGAGTCGGCGGGGACGGAGACGAGGTTAGGCTGCCGCTCGCGGAACTGAAGGAACGAGGCGTGGAGATTCAGTGCGCGTATCCGCAAGCCGTGGATACCGAGTGGAGTTGGGACGACGAGCGCGGGGAGCTGACGGTCCGTCTTCCCGCGGCGAAGACTGCGCGGTTGTTCGAGTTTGTCGCGAAGTAAGCGGGAGTGGCGGTCGCGACCGGCAACCGGCAACCGGCAACCGGCAACGGGCTAGCCTGGGCAGTCGGCAAACAACCGGCAGGGCAGGACAAGCTTGCTGGATGGGCGATCGGTGCGAAATAAAGGGATAAATATAGTTTTTTTCTTTTCAATGCTTAAGCCAAAGCCAAAGCAGCCGTACTTGAAGCACGAAGGCCAAAAAAGTGCCTTGGTTGAGCCAAAGCACTTGAAAGGCTATCAAGATGTACAAGGAGCTTCCCGTTAATTGTCAGCGGGAGGCTCCTTCTCGCGTTCGCCTGAGATTACAGTTGAAGCCACCAGACGCCGGCGCATTCGGGCAGGCGGACAAGCTGCCGTTCGACGACCCTGTCGGCCAATTCGTCCCCGAAGAAGAAACGGGTCAAACGCTCGGCCTGCCGCAGATCGGCGAAGGTATAGTCGGTTCTGATCCAGCGATGGGAGAAGCCGTAAGTATCTACTAATTTGGCATAGTAAGGCTGCAAAAAGTCCGGGGCGGAAGGAGTCTCGTGGCCTGTGCCTAAAGTTTCGAAAAGAATGATCGTGCCGCCCGGGCGGAGAACGCGTTTCATTTCCGCGATGATCTCGTCCAAATTGTCGTCCCAGCGCTCCGCGTCCGCGTTGGTTAGATAACAGATACTCCAGCCCGAGACTATGAGGTCCGCGCTTCGGTCGGCGAGCGGCAGCCGGCGATGGTCGGCCACTTGCGTCGTCCAATTGGTCAACCCTGCTTCTCGCAGGCGGTCGGCCGTTACATGGAGCATAGCCTCGGCGGCATCGAGCGCCACGATGGACTTGGCCGATGGCGCGAGTTCCGCCGTCAGCCTTCCCGTCCCGGCGCCCATGTCCACGATGTCTAGGCCCTCCACGGGCTTAATCCGTTCGATGACGTCTAATAAACTCGGTTGGCTGGCGATTAATTCATGATATTGCGAAGCTTCTTGCTTGTAGATACTGTCGTGATCAGGCATGAGGACCGTCCTCCTTAAAGGCATATATGATATGAAGCCAATCGTTCATGGGGTGGATCGTCGTACGGTAACCGCGTTTGTCGAACCAGTCGCTCAGCGTTAGAACGGATGGATATCGTTCGGATTTAGCGTTCGCGCGGCTAACCTTAATGGTGTCCGAGTCCATAAGATCGGCGATACAGATGCGTCCTCCGGGCTTGAGCACTCGGCACATTTCTTCCAAAGCTAGCAACTGCTGTTCGTCGGCGAGATGGTGGAACGCAAAGCTAGTAACGACAAAGTCAAACTGTTCTTCCAGAAAAGGAAGCGCGAGGAAGTTGCCGATTCTTGTGTCCAGACCGGGGTACTTTCTTTGGCACAGGCGAAGCATTTCCTTCGACTGGTCGACGCCCGACATGGAGGCTCCCCGTTCCATCAATCGCGAGGCGAGATTGCCCGTCCCCGTTCCGATATCCAATCCCCGCTCTTCTTGCTCAGGAGCGACGCGTTGCACGATGAAGTCCAATGCTTGATCGTAATCCGCATATTGGCCCGCATTGGCGGCCACCCGCTCGTCGTGGGTCGGCGCCAGCCGATTGAAATCCCATGTGTCCTTCCAGTTCGTCCGCTGTTCCCTCAATTGCCTGGATGCTTTCGCTAGCTGGAAAATATGGCCGAGAGGCAAGGTTTGCTCGGATTTCAGCAAACCGATCATATGGTCGGTCGTTTCGACCACTTGTTTGATCTGCAACCATTCGGACATCATGACCGACCGCTGAAGCTCAAGGTAATATTGAAGCTCTTCCTTATCGTTCTCTTCCCATTTCACCAACGCCTGCCCGATATCCGCCAATGACATTCCGGCTTCTCTAAGAGAAACGATAGTCTGCAATCTCCACACATCTTGTTCCGTGAAGATACGATAGCGATTGCCCGGTTGCTTGGAAGGAGAGAGGAGACCCTTCAGCTCGTAAAAACGTACCGCCCTAGGCGTAATTCCCAGCTTGTCCGCGACTTCTTTGATTTGCACGTCGTGCACCCCCGTAGACCCATTGTAAACTGTGTCGTTGCGTCAATGTAAAGGGGGGAATGGAAGATTTGCTGTGCGAACGGGAGAAGACGCAAGGCAACAAGTCATGCTTTTTTGTCATTTTTCCCGTTACCAAACAAGTGACGCGGCTCACTTTGAGTCGGAATAACCCAAAAATATAATGAAAGAGTAGAATAAAATGTAAAAAATGGAGGAATGAAATTCGGATGGACACAAACGTTAAAATCGCGCTCGTCACGGGAGCGAACAAAGGAATCGGTTTCGAGATTTGCCGTCAGCTAGGGGAAAGAGGAATTACGGTACTGGTAGGGGCGAGGGATGACCGAAAGGGGAAGGAGGCCGCGGACAAGCTCGTCGCGCAAGGCATCGATGCTCATTTCGTTAAGCTGGACGTTACCGATCAGCCGACGATAGACCAAGCGTTCTCTCATATTCTGACTACTTACGGCCGGTTGGATATTTTGGTTAATAACGCGGGTATCTTTTTGCCGGAAGGCGCTCCGAGCGACTTGGACATAGAGACGATGAAAGAGGTTTACGAGACGAACGTCTTCGGCGTGTTCAGGGTGACGAAGGCGATGCTGCCGTTGCTTCGCAGATCCGCGAGCGGCAGAATCGTCAATATGTCCAGCTCGCTCGGCTCGCTCAGCTTGAACAGCGATCCGAATTTCGAGCTGGCATCCTTTCTGCTATTAGGCTATAATTCCTCCAAAACGGCGGTTAACGCGCTTACGGTTTTTTTCGCGAACGAGTTAAAGGACACTTCCATAAAAGTCAGCTCGGCGGATCCCGGCTATTGTTCGACAAGCATGACGAACTTCTCCGGGTCCCGATCTCCGCAGGAAGGGGCGCAGACGGCGGTTCGTCTGGCCACCTTGCCGGATGACGAGAGCACGGGAGGGTTCTATAACGATAACGGGAAATTAGCCTGGTAAGGCATAGCGAGCAGGACCGGTACCGGGCAGGGGGCAGGCATGGATTTAGGCTTTCGGGAAACATTGACGTTGTTGATCGTCGTGATCGTTCTGTCCGCGCTCCTTTCTATCGTAGGAGTAAGCTGGAGGAACGGGATTTCGCCAATGCCTTCTTCGCGGCAAGTTAGGCGAGTCGTGGCCGCCGAGGCGCAGCGGCTCGCCGCGCCCGGTCTGATCGTGGAGGCCGGATCGGGGTGGGGCACGCTGGGGATCGAAGTGGCGAAGAGCTGCAAGGAAAGCCGGGTAGTCGGAATCGAGAATTCCCCGATTCCTTTACGGGTATCCCAAGTGGCGGCGTGGCTCGCCTTCGGCGTTCGGCCGAAGCCGCGAGCGGCGCGGTCGTCATTATCCGGTCCTTCGGTTTCCTTCCGTAGAGGCAACATCTATAAGGTCCCTTACGCGGCAGCGGATCTCGTCATCTGTTATCTGTATCCCGGAGCAATGAAGCGTTTGAGCTCGATTTTCCGCGATCAACTGGCGCCGGGAGCGAGCGTGATCAGCGTCTGCTTCGCGATACCCGATTGGCAGCCGGTCCGCGTCATTACGTGCAACGACCTTTATCGGACCAAAGTCTACGTGTATAAAACAAACAGCTAGTCACCTCCCTTGCCGTTGCATGGGAATGACTAGCTGTTGTTTATTTAATAACGGAAGCGCGATACTGCCCCGACGCGATCAATTCGTCGACCGTTACGAACTCGTACCCTTTTGCTTGCAAATCTTCGATGATGACGGGCAGAAGCTTGATCGTATGCTCGATCGCGTGCTTGCGTCCGCCGAAGCTGTGCATGAGCACGATTCCGCCTTTGCCGGTGTTGGCCATTACGTTCTTATGCATATCCGCGATGGGCGTACCCGCCCAGTCTTTCGTATCGACGGTCCAGTATACATGCTTCATATCGCGCCCGCGAATCGATTTCAACACGGAATCGGAGATCGCTCCGTAGGGAGCCCGCATGAGCTTCGGAGCGACGCCCGTGGCGTCTAGGATGGCCTGCTGGGTTTTCTCGATTTCCTTGTCCCGGGATTTAGCGGATAACTTAGTCAAGTCGGCATGCGACCAGGAGTGGTTGCCGATCGAATGGCCCTCATCGACGATGCGTTTAGCGACGCCGGGGTACTTGTCGACCTGCAAGCCGACGAGGAAGAAGGTCGCTTTCACATCGCGTTCCCGCAAAATATCGAGAATCCGAGCCGTATATTTGCCGTCGGGTCCGTCATCGAACGTTAAGGCCACGAGCTTGCGGTTTTTATGGATTTCGCTTTCCTTCTCTGCGGGGGAAGGTTGATTCTTAGCCGGAGGCAACGTCGCCGTTTCGGCCGGCGTCGTCGTTTCCGCAGGGACAGTCGTCTCCGTCGCGGCCGACTCCGTCGGAGTGGCGGCGATGGCTATTCCTTGTCCCATGATTTCGGTGTTCTCCCATTGCAGGAAGGAGCACCCGCTTAACGCTATCGCTAGCGTCACGAAAATAAGCATCCTCGATAGAGTACGCCCGCTGTATGAATGTTGTCCCCGCATTGCCCGTTCCTCCACTGTTCTCTTTCCAGCCAGTAACGAGAGGCGCTTGGGGATAGCCCGAGCAAGAGGGATCCCCATCCCCGCCTGCGCGAACCGATTTCGCTTTCTGTTCTTTTTGGTTATCTAATTAGACGCAGCGAAGGGAAGAAAAGTTAGGGGAAAATAGGGTCGAATATTAATATTTCTTGTTAAATTATCATATTTAAAAGAAGGTCCGGAAAAATCCCCGTTTCTTCGAAGGAGGAATGGCGGCGACGGTGGGGACGGGAGCCCAAGGCTCCTCCTGCCGGGCAACGGGCTTGGCGCTTTTGTCTTGCAAGTTCTCCACGGCGGCGGCCAGTTGAGCGACCATTTGCCGAAGCTCGTCCAGCTCCGCGCGATGCTGAAGCACCTGCGCGGACACGACTTCGTCGGCCTTCTGTTGCAGCGAGCGCTCGACTTCCCGCACTCTGGCCATTAATTCTTTTTCATCCTTGGGGAATGGGACGGCAACGGCTTTGTTCGCGGAATCGGAATCGGCTTTCGGACTGACGGGCAGCTTTATTTGATCCAGGGTCGTCCCCTGTTCGATCCGGTCTTTGATATAGAGCAGCAGGTTGATTTGCGGTCCGGTGAACACGTAGTGACCGAGATGGTCTTTCTGAAAATCCGCAGGAAACTGGGAAGCCCACCGTTTAACCGTCGTTTGGCTGACGTCCAGCAGCACCGCCGCATCCTTCGTTTTCATCGTACTCAAGGTAATCCCTCCATTCGCAAGCTTTGCTTAGTTAATTCGAGATGAATGGACGACTCCCTGTACGGGTGACAAAGGTAGTGCCGATTCGCTAAACAAAGTGAAAAAATTACATAATCGCTACAACGAGATAATAGGGGGATGAAACTTTAGGGTACAATAAAGATATATGCGCATTTAACGGAAGTTCAAAAAGAGTTAAAGGAGTCTGTTCTCTATGTCAGCCGATCAAATCTCCCAATTTGAGAAGAAGGTCATCATCCGTAACATCGAACGCGAGGATTTCGGTAAAATCATCGAACTGCAAAATATTTGTTTCCCGAATATGGATCCCTGGAAAATCGATCAGTTGGAAAGCCACGTCCGGATATTCCCCGAGGGGCAAATCTGCGTCGAGCTGGACGGCGAGATCATCGGTTCCTGTTCCAGCTTGATCGTGAACTTCGACGATTATTTGGAGCAGCACACGTATTCGGAAATTACGGACAAAGGCTATATCCGCAACCATAATCCAAGAGGCGGCAATCTGTACGGGATGGAAGTGATGGTGCATCCGGAATTCCGGCGAATGAAAATCGGCAGAAGGCTCTATGAAGCGCGCAAGCGGTTGGCGGAGCAATTGAATCTGAAGAGTATCATCGTAGGCGGACGCATTCCGGGGTATCACCACTATAGCGACAAAATGTCGCCGAGAGAGTACGCGGAGGAAGTGTTGCAGCAAAATATTTACGACCCCGTACTTACCTTCCAGATGATGAACGGCTTTACTTTGAAGCGGATCATTACGAACTATTTGTCCGACGACGCCGATTCCAAGAATTACGCGGCATTGCTAGAATGGAATAACATCGAATACAAGCCGAGCATCAACAAGCTTCATTACAAAGTGTCTTTCCCCGTCCGAATCTGCGTCATTCAGTATATGATGAAGAAAATCGATTCCTTCGACGAGTTCGCCACCCAATGCGAGCACTATGTCGACGTTGCCTCGGACTACAAGTCGGATTTCGCCGTGTTTCCGGAAAATTTCACGATGCAGCTGCTGTCTTTCTTGGATGAGCGCTCTCCCAGCCTTGCAGTGAGGAAGCTGAGCACCTACACGAGCCAGTACGTGGAGCTGTTCTCCGAGCTCGCGGTCAAATACAACGTCAATATCGTGGGCGGCTCCCATTTCATAGAGAACAACAACCGAATCTACAACGTGGCCCATTTGTTCCGCAGGGACGGTACGATCGAGCAGCAATACAAGCTTCATATATCTCCGAACGAGCGCAAGTGGTGGGGGATCAACGGAGGCTCCCGCCTGGAAGTATTCGATACGGACTGCGGCAAAATATCGATCCAGCTCAGCAGCGACATCGAGTACCCGGAAGTGTCGCGGATCGTGGCGGAGGAAGGGGCCCAGATTATTTTCGTGCCTTTTTGCGCGGAAGACCGGCAGACGTTCCTTCGGGTCAAATATTGCGCGCAAGCCCGGGCGATCGAGAACCAAGTGTTCATCGTCACTTCGGGGACGGTAGGGAACTTAACCCACGTCGACAACGTGGACGTGCAGTATGCGCAATCCGGCATTTACACGCCGGCGGATTTCTCGTTCCCCCGCGACGGCATCGCGGGAGAATGCAGCGAAAATACCGAGACGGTCATTATGGCCGAGGTAGACATGGAAACGCTGGAGAGGTATCGTAAATCCAAGGATGCCTTGTCGTTCCGGGATCGCCGGACGGATATGTATTCCTTGCAATTTCGCACTTAACATTATCGAGGTGGCCATGAAGAAGCTAACGATCGCAACGACACAATACGGACTTACGGACATCCTTACGGAAAAACAATTTTGGAACGGAATCGAAGAGAAAGTACGCGACGCGGCCGAACAGGGCGCGGCGATGATCGTATTTCCCGAATATTTAACCGCGCATTTGCTGAGCCTTCAGCCGTCGATGCTGCACGATGAAGCCTGCTACTTTCTGGATCGGAAGACGGAGGAGTACATGGGGTTTTTCCGGCGGTTGAGCCAGGCCGAGGGGATCGCGATTCTCGCGGGAACTCATATCTGCAAGGCGGAGGAAAGGCCGGCGGGAACAGGCGTTGAGGCGGAAGAATACGTGAACAAGGCGTTCCTCTTCTTCCCGGACGGCCGGATCGAGACGCAAAGCAAAGTCCATCTGACGCCGGAGGAGCAGATCCGTTGGCCTCTAGTCGCGGGGGACGACTTGAACGTGTTCGAGACGGAATGGGGCAAGATGGCGATCCTGACCTGCTACGACATCGAGTTCCCGGAGCTGGCGCGGGCCGCGGCTCTACGCGGCGTTGAGATGATCCTTTGTCCTTCCTATACCGATAGCTCGTTCGGTTACCATCGCGTACGGTTTTGCTGCCAGGCGAGAGCGGTGGAGAACCAGCTGTACGTCGTGCTAAGCGGACTGGTGGGAGCTTTGTCCGAAGAACGTCCGCAGGTAGACACGGGCTTTAGCCAAGCCGGCGTGTTCACGCCGTGCGACTTGCCGTTCGAGCCGGACGGCATCCTTCAGATCGGCGAGACGAATCTCGACATGACCGTGCTGGCGGAGGTTGATTTCCGCGACCTTCGCGAGAATCGCGCGCACGGCGCGGTGGCGCCGTTCTTCGACCGCCGGCCGGATCTGTACGAGAACGAGCACCGGAAGACGGAGCACTAAAGTTGCGTTCTCCACCTTGCGTAAGGTTTTGTAGGCTATGCCCATAGCGGCACGCGGTGCCGCTATTTGGTGTTCGGGTGTGGAAGTAAGTGAAATAGCGGCACGCGGTGCCGTTATTTGGTGTTCGGGTACGGAAGCAAGTGAAATAGCGGCACGCGGTGGTTACTACTTAGGTAGTCCTAAACCGAAACTGTCCACGAAGAACGGATATGAGTGAATCATGCAAAGGAAGAGATTGTTTCAGAAGTGTGGAAATAAACCCGCGAATACTGGCAAACTGCTTTCCGCCAAGAGCCGTCCGAAAGCATCCGGATATTTTCTGTTTCACTTTGGACATGCGAATATCGCGTTCTGCCTGGTTGTTATCGAAAGGAATACGCACATCATAAAGAAAGCGAAGAATCGCCCCTTTGTGTTTTATGAACCGATGTCCAAGATTTGCCGCTTTGCTCTTGCATTTTCGTCCGCGAGGCCCTGTTTTCTCAGGCACCAGATCTTTGGCCCATTCCGTTTTCCCTAACGCCAAAATGTCGTCGTATTGCTGGTCGATCTCGGCGAGGACTTTATCCGACAAAGGGATACCAGCAATTCGTGCCTCTTTGGCCAACCCCCAGCTTCGACGAAGCAGCTCTTTCATGTCGACGGGCCACTGGTGCTTATCGTGATCAGCAATCCCCTGGCATTCCCGCATGAGATGCGCGTTACACAAAGCGTGGGAATACTTGAAGTCTGATTTGAAATAGGCCGTGCAACAGTCATGAACCACAATTCCGGTGTAAGTGGGCAATACACCCATTTCTACGATTGCTGGCCCGCATCGCTTCTCGTTCATATGCAGCAACGTCCATTTGGCGCTCGAATGCGTATGAAGATGCTGCTGTTTCCCATTCAAACGCATGGGCGTTTCATCGCAATGGATGAAAGGCTCGTTGCGAAGATGCGCTTGAATCAACGGCTCCTGTTCTGCTATACAGTTTGCCATGCTCTTCAGTTGTTCAAGCAAGGTCTTTTGGCTAGGGCGATACCCGGTCAGATCGAAAAAGAATTGTGTAATGCGTTGCAAGGGCAGCAATTGATAGCCGCTCAAATAAGCCGTCCATGCTGCGAAGCTATCCCCATACTGTACAGGTGCCTTCACCGCAGCAGGAAACTCGGCCCGTTGCAACGTGTGGCAGCACGGGCAGCGCTTTTCTTCTACGCGATGTTCGGTGGTAACAAGCGGAGTGAGAGGTAAGTCAAGTACTTGTCTTTTGATCCAGCCTTGCACAGGCACATCCGCTAAGGAGAGCTTGCAGTTCTTGCAAGCAGGCAAAGCATGAACGATGACTTCGTCAGGCACCAGGCTAAAACGAAGCGTGTGGCCTTCGTGCCCCTTGGGCGCTCCTTTGTTACCCCCAGGCTGACGCAGATTGTTCTTTTTTCGCAGTCCGTCACTCGATGGCGGTTTGCTGCTGTTATTGCTATTTTGACCAAGCTGTCGTTCTAACTCGTGCACACGCTTCTCTAATTTATTAATTTGAACAGCTTGTGTTTCTACCATTTCGGTCAGTTTCTCATTTTGTGCCAGAAGCGCAGAGATGAAGCCTGCAATCTCGGTATCCCCTTTACTCACATGTAATACCTGTTGCGGAGTTAGCTTCATTGTTCTTGCTCCCTTCACAGATTCTGTATAGGAAATACTTCTACATGCAGCACCAAAAATCCTTTAAAACAGAAAAAAAGTCTCCTTTGGATTAAGGAGACCTAAGTAGTAACCACGCGGTGCCGCTATTCGGCGTTCGGGTACGGAATTGAGTGAAATAGAGGCACGTGGTGCCGTTATTTGGTGTTCGGGTACAGAAGTAAGTGAAATAGCGGCACGCGGTGCCGTTATTTGGTGTTCGGGTACGGAAATGAGTGAATTAGCGGCACGCGGTGCCGTTATTTCTATAGCTGCGGGAGCGAGATCCGTGTCCGTTAAGTTAGCGTGGGAGGAAACCAGATGGTGCGAAGGTTGACCCAGCCTTGCGAGTTGAAAGTGACTCCCCGTACGGAAGGCAGATAGGTCGTCGGCAAAGGTTTCTCCGATAGAATGAACAGCTGATGCTCCTTCATGAGCAGTTGCTCGATTTTGCCTAGCTCGCTTGCGCGAAGCATAGGATCGGATTGCCGGATAACGCGGTTCAGCGTCGTCTCGATATCGATCCGGGTGTGGGAATCGACGTGCTCGGCCATCGTCAGATAGAGATCGAACAGCCGGAGCTGCTCGTCTTGGTCGCGGAACAAGGAGAACAGGATCAAATCCGATTCCAGCCGGACCGATCCCTTGAATTCTTCCGGGGATACGGAGACGACGTTGCACGCGAAGCCGCGCCTTCCGAGACGGTCCGCCAGCGCGTAGGCATCCGGTCTGTAGGGCGGAATCGTCGCGATTTGAATTGGGATGGGCACAGGACTATCCCCGCCGGAAGCCGGCGGCAACTCCCCGAGACAATCGAATAAATAAGCGCGAGCGGTCGGATCGGTTAACGGTCCGGCCTTTTGCGTGTTGCAGGTGACGAATTTTCTGACGGTCGTATCCGAGTGGATGTGGCTCCAGTTTTGTTCGGCGGCCGCGGCGTTAGGGATGACGTGGAAGGGCGAGAGGTTGTCCGATTGTCCTCCGCTTCCCGTCTCTTCCGTCGCCCACGGGACGTGAACGATCTCCACCCGATCGAGATGGGCCCTGCCTTGAAAATAAGGAGCGAACGCTTCCAATACGCAAATCCCTTCGTTCATCTCGTTTACCTTGAACGGACCGGTGCCGAGCGGAGCCGTGCCGAATCGCAGGCTGCCCAGCTGATGGAGGTCCTTCGGAACGATAGCCGCGCGGCTCGTGCACAAGAAAGGGAGGAACAGCTCGTTAGGCTCTTCCAGCTCGAATCTTACGGTCGTCGGATTGAGGGCGCGCACGGCTTTGATTTGCTTGAAAATAAAACTATACAACGTCCTGCGCGACGAGCGGATCAATCGTTCGAACGAGTAGACGACATCCTCGGCGGTCATCACTTTGCCGTGGTGGAAGAGGACTTCCTTGTGCAGGTAGAAGGTCCATTCCGTACGGCTGGAATCCGCTTCCCAGGCATGGGCGATGCTCGGTGCGATTTCGTCGCGGCGATCGTCGTTTCTGCGCACGAGACCGTCGAAAACGTGGCTGGATACGAAGGATTCCGCCAACAAATTCATATACAAAGGGTCGACCGTGTGAAGCGGTTGACGAATCGGAATGCGCAGCGTGTCGATCTGCCTGTCGCTCCTCATCTCGGTATGATGGCCGAAGTAGGTAAGCAGCCAGCCTTGCAAATGCTCCTGCAGCGTGGACGAGCTTCGATGGGCTCTAATCTGATCGATCGCGCGTGCGATATCCTTGCGGTTTATCGCTTGCAGCATGGACTGAACCGCGATTTCTTCGGGTTGAACGAGGAACCGCAACGACGAACGGCGACCCCGTCCGCGGGAGGAATCCCACGCGGCCCAGCCGTTAGCGCACATGGCGCGAAGGATATTCGTCGCGTTGCGAGGGGTACAGTCGAGCAGCTTTCCTATCTCGTCCAAAGTGGTCTCGACGGAGTCCACGCCCCCGAAACGCGAATGAAGCTGCAGGAATTGTTGATGGATTTTCATACGATACTCCGCCTCTTAAAATAGGAAATTTCCAGTTCAGTTATTTCTATTTATTTTCCTATTTTACCATCTACAATAGGCATTAGAAAGTCAGGAAGCGGAGGGTTCTGTCGTGAATTCGAATCGTAAAGCCGTTACGGGAAGAGCGCTGGCCGGTCTGATCGGAGCGTTCCTGCTCGCTATTGTCCATCAATATTTGTTCTATGGCAACGTGCCTGGAATATCCTACCCGCTGTTTGTCATTCTGTTATACCTGTACCTTTTCCACGATTGGAAAGACCGGCTGCGGGAAATTACGGGGTTCGCTTGGTTTCTGTTCGTGGTGATCCTGCTGCTCTCTTCGACGTTCGCGCTGTTCGATAATCCGATACTGCGCAGTTTGAACTTGCTTATCGTCCCGCCGCTCATCTTCGTTCATCTTGCTTACATAAGGGGCGCTAAGCAAATCGCTTGGTGGGATATTCGAATCGTTTGGGAAGCGCTCGACCACCTCGTTCCGCAGAGCTTGCGCCATATCGGTACCCTATTTCGCATAGCGAAGATCTCTGCCGGACGAAAAATGGGCTCGAAGCAGAAGAGCGCGCTCGGCAAAGTGCTTATCGGTCTTGCTATCGCTTTGCCGGTGTTGATCGTCGTCGTTCAACTGCTCGCTTCCGCGGATGGAGTTTTCAATCGGGTGCTGACGGGACTTCCCGGATGGTGGAACAGCCTTTCGCTCGGAGAAAGCTTCGCGCGGGGGATATGGATATTCGTATTCGGCGTCCTGTTCTTCTGTTACTTCTGGGGATTCGTGAGACCGAAGCGAGCTCCTCGGCAGAAAGGGAAGGCGAGCATGGACGAAGAGAGATCGTCTCAAGCGGCCGGCTTCCGGATCGACCCCGTTATTCTCGCTACGCTGCTTATCTCGGTAAATATCGTTTACGTGCTGTTCGTGGCCGTTCAGTTCTCGTATTTGTTCGGGGCATGGGACGGTGTCGTGCCGGACGGCAAAACTTACGCAGAGTACGCAAGAAGCGGGTTCGTCGAGCTCGTCGCCGTCTCGGTCATTAATTTTGCCATCCTAATGGCCACTCTCGTCTTTGAAGGCGGCGAGGCCGGACAGGCAGCCAAAAAAATGAACGCGTTACTGCTCTACGTGCTGGTGGCCTGCTCGGGAGTGATGCTGTATTCCGCTTATATGAGGCTTGTCCTGTATGAAGAAGCATACGGTTACACGTATATTCGTTTCCTGGTGCACGCGTTCATGATCTTTTTGGCGATTCTGCTGATTATAGCGGCGCTCCGGATTAGAACTCCGATGATTCCTCTGACGAAGATTTACATCGTTATCGGCCTGGCCGCATATGTATTCGTTAATTACGTAGGCATGGATAGGATTATCGCCGAGAAAAACATCGAGAGGTTCAAGACCAGCGGGGAGATCGATTTTGTTTACTTGGGCGGCTTGTCGGCGGATGCCGTTCCGACGCTTGCCAAGTTCGCTGAACGGGAGTTCCCGGACATGAAGCGGTATTTGGAAAATAAGAGGATAGCGATCGCGGACGAGGATCGCGCGTGGCCTTCGTTCAATTTATCGATCTACCGCGCCGAGAAGGTGCTGAACGAGCTGCAAGATTAGGGGGAGAAGAGAGTTATGGGGTACATATCGGATCTGAGAAAAACGGTGGGCGCGCGGCCGCTGCTCATGCCCGGGGCGTGCGTGCTCG
This sequence comes from Cohnella cholangitidis, assembly GCF_014107495.1. GTDB lineage: Bacteria > Bacillota > Bacilli > Paenibacillales > Paenibacillaceae > Cohnella > Cohnella cholangitidis. Next base: position 2,641,713 of record NZ_CP041969.1, on the reverse strand, counting down.
TCTTTGACGAGAGAGGCCGTCTGTTGCTGCAACGGCGCTCCGATAGTTACGATTGGGGAACGATCGGAGGCGCGCTGGAGCTGGGAGAATCGTTGGAGGAGGCGGCCGGGAGAGAGCTCTATGAAGAAGCGGGGTTAACGGCCGAGGATTATCGATTCATTGCTTTGCTGTCGGGGAAAGACATGTATTACAAGTATCCGAACGGGGATGAAGTCTATAACGTGATGGCCGTGTACGAAGCGATTAACGTCGGAGGCGTACCCAAAGTCAACGACGACGAGGGGCTGGAGCTTCGTTACTTTTCGCTTCGCGAACCGCCGCCGGAATTGAATCCTTTTACGGAGCTGGTCTTGAGGAAAACGGGATATCTCTAGCAAAGGGTAACCGTTCGATCGGCCGACGCGAGAGGGCACCGGGAAATCCCGGTGCTTTTTTATTTTTTAAAGTCGAAAATTCTCGATTGACGGATGGTAATTTCTACTAATAAAATAGATACATTCATGAATGTAATTAATAGTTTCGGTGACGGTTGTCGAAAGAGGACTTGGAGCGATGCAAATGATCAAAAACAAGTTTCAATTAAAGAGAGAAGCGACCTATCGACAGCTCTTGGAAGCCGGAATGAAATGCTTCTCGGCTAAGGGGTTCGCCTCAACGACGATTGGAGATATCGTAGCGCAGACCGGCCATACGAACGGCGCGTTCTATGTTCATTTTAAGACGAAAGAACAGTTATTCCTGCAGGTACTGGAGTATCAGATGCAAATTACGAGCGGCTGGACCGACGTTCCGAAGGCATACAGCCCGACGGATACGACGCTGGAGGAAGTCGTTACGATTACGCTGACGCGGCTCGCCGAAATGCTTCAAGGCGTCGATAACTGGATTGTCGTACTGGCCGATTTCTACCAATATACGAAAGAAAAACCGGAAATCCAAGGCTTGCTCAGAGAGAAATACCAGGATTGGGTATTTGGAATCGAGCAGTTTATCCGGGTCTTGCAGACGCATGGATGGATTTCGAAGGACAAGGATCCGATTCTGACGGCTAAGCAAGTGATCGCGTTCAACGAAGGATTTACCGTGTTCTCCAAGCTGTTCGGAGAAACGGATACGAAAGCGCTTATACAAGGTTTGGTTAAGCTGATGACTTAAATGGCGCGGCTTATGGACAAACCGTTTTTCGCTGCGGAAAGTCCCTATTTTATTATGAAAGGATTGAATATCGAGCCGATGAACCTAATGAACTCAGGAGCTAATCCCCTCAACCCCGCCATGCGTCAGCCGACGAAATGGCGACAAGCATGGCTAGTCGCGGCGATCGCCGCCGCGTTGCTGATAGCCATGCTCGTGTACGTTAAGCCTGCGGCCGCGGCCGGAGATTGGACGACGGGAGGCGGACCCGGCCATCCTCCCGCTCTTTCCGGTACAGGTATAGCGTTGTACGGAGCGGATATCGAACCGGTCAACGGATATCTGTTCGCAACGGATTCAGGGAATGGCAAAATCCTCGTGATGAATCCGGACGGTCAAGTGACGCAAGAGCTAGTGGCGCCGTTGCCTGTCACTTTCTCGGAGCCGATGGCCATACGTTTCGATGGAAACGGACGAGTATATGTGACCGACAGAAGGGCTCTCTATCGGTTTAATGTCAGCTACTCGGGTTCTGCCTATAGCCTTAGCGATATGATCAAATGGGACGGCAGCGGCGTTACGCCTTCGGTCGGAACGCTAAGATACCCGCAAGGCATCGCCGTGAACGGCAACGATCTGATCGTCGCGGATACCAATAACGGCCGCGTTCTGAGGTTCGACGTTTCCTCTTTCGGTCCGGCGAGCAGCCCGGACGTTTGGTCCGGGGATCTCGATCCCGGGCCGCTAGACGCGACTATCAGGAGTCCCTTTGGACTTGCTTTCGATGGCTCGACGCTCTATATCGGCGATCAAAGCGATTATTTGAATGGCGGCAAAATCATAAAAGCAACCGTTAGCGGAAGCACGCCGACGGTATTGGCGAGCAAAACGTTCAATTCCCCCAAGGGAATCGAAGTCGGCTATGGCGGCAACCTCTTCGTGGCCATTAGAAACGGTTCGTCCACCGTTTTAAGGCTTGACGCGAACTTGGACGTCGTTACCGCTTTGGCCGGGGACAGCCCGTATGGTCAACTCGCAACCGATATTACGTTCGACGATGCCGGCTCGATGTATCTCTCTCTTGTGTCGCAAGTGAATGCTTCGGATAACGCGGTGCGGAAGATTACCGGCGATAATCAGTTATCCGATCTAACGGTCAGCGCGGGCGCAATGATGCCGTTCTTGCCGGGCGTTCTGAATTATTCGCTTAGCGTACCAAACAACGTGACCTCGACGACGGTTACGCCGGTGCTCAGCGCCAGCAGCAACAATGCCAGCGTCACCGTCGGCGGCGTCGGCGCGGCCGGCGGCAGCCCATCTTTACCGATTCCGTTACTAAAAGGCGACAATATTATACCGGTCGTGGTTACGGCTTTTAACGGCATGACGAGGACTTATACGATCACGATCACGCGGGCTCCCTTTACGGATGCGACGCTTAGCGGGCTCGCGCTAAGCTCCGATTATTTTAACGAACCGTTCGCGCCCGGAACGACCGCTTACACCGTTAACGTGGGAAACGGCCTCACGGAGATTTACTTAAAGCCGGTCAATAACAACCGGGCAACGATCACTGTAGACGGAACGCCGACGCTTAGCGGTAATTTCTCCAATCCGATCTCGCTTCCGGTCGGAACGAAGACGATCACGATACTCGTTACGGCCGAAGACGGCGTCACGAGCAAGGAGTACACGGTCGCCGTCACGCGGGCGGCGTCGGCGAACGCCAACTTGAGCGGCTTGACGCTGTCGAGCGGCACGTTGAGCCCGACTTTCGCGGCGGCAGGACGGGTTACACGGCCAGCGTGACCATTAGCGTGAGCAGCGTATCGGTGACGCCGATAGTGGCTGACGTTACGGCGACGGTGACGGTGAACGGCCAATCGTTGATGGCCGGAGCGGTGTCGGTCGACCTGAATGTAGGGAGTAACCCGATTACGATCGTCGTGACCGCCCAGAACGGCACGACGAATACGTATACGGTGACGGTGGCGAGAGAGGCGAGCGGAGACGCGAACTTGAGCGGGTTAACGCTGTCGAGCGGTACGCTGAGTCCGGCGTTCGCGCCAGGTACGACGAGTTACACGGCCAGCGTGACCAATAGCGTGTACAGCATCGCGATTATGCCGACGATGGCCAACGTTACGGCGACGGTGACGGTGAACGGCCAAACATTGACGGCCGGAGCGGTGTCGGTCGATCTGAATGTAGGGAGCAACACGATTACGATAGTCGTGACCGCCCAGAACGGCACGACGAAGACGTATACGGTGACGGTGACGCGAGCGGCGAGCGACGATGCGAATTTGAGCGGGTTGACGCTGTCGAGCGGCACGCTGAGCCGGTGTTCGCGCCAGGTACGACGAGTTACACGGCAGCGTGACCATTAGCGTGAGCAGCGTATCGGTGACGCCGATAGTGGCTGACGTTACGGCGACGGTGACGGTGAACGGCCAATCGTTGATGGCCGGAGCGGTGTCGGTCGACCTGAATGTAGGGAGTAACCCGATTACGATCGTCGTGACCGCCCAGAACGGCACGACGAATACGTATACGGTGACGGTGGCGAGAGAGGCGAGCGGAGACGCGAACTTGAGCGGGTTAACGCTGTCGAGCGGTACGCTGAGTCCGGCGTTCGCGCCAGGTACGACGAGTTACACGGCCAGCGTGACCAATAGCGTGTACAGCATCGCGATTATGCCGACGATGGCCAACGTTACGGCGACGGTGACGGTGAACGGCCAAACATTGACGGCCGGAGCGGCGTCGGTCGGCCTGAACGTAGGGAGCAACCCGATTACGATCGTCGTGACCGCCCAGAACGGCGCAACGAAGACGTACACCGTAACGGTAACGCGTGCGTCTCTGCCTTCGACGGGCGGAGGCGGCAGCGGCAGCTCGACGCCAACGGTTGAAGTTCCGTTCATCGACGTGAACGGCACGAAGCTGAACCCGGACGCGATCGACGCCTCGAAGCCGTTCTTCGTCGTTGAAACGACGCCGAAGAACGGTACGGCTTACGTCAGCTTTCCGGCCGGAGCCTTAACCAGCCTTGCCGGCGAGAACGCGGCGTTTTTCATCGAAATCAAAACGCCTTACGGCAGTTATCGGGTGCCGGTCAATCTGGCGTCGCTTATCCCGGGGCTGAAGGATCTGCTTGCCAAGAACGGCCTTAAAGCCGACGAGATCAGCTTCAAAATTTCCCTGACCGACAAATCGGGGGATAAAGAGATTCGATCCGCGTTCGCCGGCGGCCTGCCGAACGGAATCGCGCTGGGAGCAATCGTGGATTTCCATATGGATATCGTGAATACGAAAACGGGCTTGGCGATCGGATCGGCGGATCGATTCAGCCAAGCGATCGCAAGGCTGATCCCGATGCCGAAGAGCATAACCGGCATGCCTGAGCAATGGGGCGCGTTCCGCTATAACGCAGCGGCCAAGAAGTTCGAGTTCGTTCCCGCTAAGGCAGTGAAGATCGACGGCATCCTGTACGCGACGATCGCTTCGGCTTCCAACAGCGTGTACGTCGTTGCGGACAACAAGGTTAGCTTTAACGATACGGTCAAGCAGTGGAGCCGGCCGTTCGTGGAGCTCGCCGCGGCGAAAGGACTCGTCGAAGGCGTCGGCGGCGGGAAATACGCGCCGAACCAATCCGTGACGAGAGCGGAATTCGCGGCCGTGCTGATTCGGTCATTGGGTAGAGGCACGATATCCGGCGGTTCAGCGCCTTATGACGACGTGAAGCCCGGTGCTTGGTACTTCGGCGCTGTAGCCACGGCGAAAGAGCTTGGCCTGATCGACTTCGGGAGCGGAGAGCGCTTCTTGCCCGATCAACCGCTGACCCGAGAGGAAATGGCGAGCATGCTGGCGGCAGCGATCAAGCTTGAGAAACCGACGACCGAGCGGAGCGCCGCGAGCTTGGACGGCTTCAAAGATATCGGAAACGCGAATGCGGCGCATTTGGACGACGTACGCCTGATGATCAAGCTTAAGATCATGACGGGAACATCCGCGAATACGTTCGGCCCGAAGGGAGAAACGACGCGCGCTCAAGCGGCGGCCGTGTTAATACGTACGCTGCAAGCGCTTGGTTCGATTGATTAAATGGGGGAGTGATACCGCCCCCCAAAAAAACAATTCACGCAGCCTGAGAAGGCTGCGTGAATGTTTTTAAATAGAATAACGGACTCAAAAAAACACGCTGCGGAGAGCGAAAGAACGACGAACGATTTTCTCGCAAATTCGTCGTTGCGCTACACTTCCCGTTTCGGCATGCCGAAGGTGTATAATGGGATCATAGCCAATGGAAGGATGAGAGAATGCTTACAGTAACGGAATACAGCGTGGAGCTGGTCAAGGATCCTTTTCAAATTTTAGCGGGGAAACGCTACGAGTTTCTGATCGATCTTGAGCTGGACGAAGACGACGAACTTTACTCCGCGAACGGAATATATGTTAAAGCCGTGTATAAGATCGACGGGGAGCAGGGGCGCGTCGTGAGCTACAAGCTGTACGAGAAAACGACGGACCGTTTCGTCGATGCCGAGCTTGAAGACGAAGAGGAAGCGGCTCTGTCCGATTTCTGCAAGGAGCATTACCGGGAAGGCGAAGAATAAGCAGCGAACAAGACCCTCCGAGCGGCAACGAGCACCGATTGCGGAGGGTTTTGTTATCGCTTAAAGTTTAGCGTATTTGGCGTACCCGGCCAACTCGACGAATCCTTTTCCCCTGATCGGCTTGCGGCACTCGTGGTCGACGCCGGTTACGAGGCAGACTCCTTCCCATATGGCTCGAATCGGACCGATAATCGGCATCTCCTGATTATCGATCAGGGGAGCGACGCGCAGCTCGAGCCGGTAATCGGGAAGGAGGATGCGCCACTCGATCGGATAGGTCATTCCCGATCGGAAGCTTTTCCAGAACCGAAGCGGTTGGAGCTTGATGTTGTTGACCGACATGGAAGCACGATCGTTTAGGATGAAGATGGCGGTAGGGGAAGCGGGAGGGCTTGCGGGGTCCGCCGCGTGAAGCTGGCTGATGAGCAGTTCCCGGCCGTCGTCGAGCTGAAGCCCAAACCAGTTCCAGCCTTCGCCTTTAAGCAGTTCGTAGTTTCTCCCCCACTGATGGTCGAACCAGCCTTCCCCGGACACTTGCTCCGAGCCTTCCTCATCGTAGATACGTCCTTTAACGGAATTACGGGTAGACGAATAATAGTAGAAGCCGTTTAACGTACCTTGCTCGTCGATGGCGGTCAACCGTTTGCAAGGCTCGAATTCCAGTTCAATTCGTGCTTCCCGGTCTTGGATATGCAGCGTAAACCGTTGGCTCTCTTCGTCCTTAAATATTATCGAAGCCTCGCCGTAATCCAGTCTGGTCGGGCGCGAGCGAACGGATACGTCCTTCATCCACGAGTGCGGAGAAGGAAGCTTGCCTTTGAGCAGCGTGCCGTACTGCTCCCAAGTATGCTTATCGTTCGGCTTGATCAGAAAATATGAAGGAAGATACAGTCCGGCCATTTGGTAGACTAGCGCACGGTCCAAGCAAGATCGGGCAATGAACCCCGGTTGGTCTAACCGGATAAGAGAATAGATCAAATAATGCCCTTTAAGCCGAGGCAGCTCTCCGACGCGGAAGAACGAGATCATGAGCGCGTAACGCCTTCCTCCGCTTCCGTCGATATAAGCGTAACAATACCACCATTCCAGATTGGACTCGGGATGGGGCGCAGCGTCTTTCGGAATGGACAGGGCTGCTCGTTGATCGTTCATAGGCGTAATCCCTTCTTTCGTCTAAGCCGACTCTCGGAAGGCTTCTCTCTAGGCGGATCGTAAGTATAAAGTATGTATGGGCCGCGGAAATGGCGACTTGGGAAGACCGTTAAATCGTATAAAGAAAAATGAAGCGTTCGCGTAGACTTCATCCGTACGAAACGTTAAGATCGAAGCATGTGTAAAAAATGGAAATGACGGGAGGGGGAAAATGATGTCTTTCGTTAGTCGTCTCAAGTGGTTTTTTAAGGCAAGATGGGGGACTTACGCTATTGCGATCGGGTTAATGACGGCGGTTAGCCTACTATCCATGATCCCGCCCAAGCTGATCGGAAACATGATCGACGTCATCAAGCAAGGGACGCTGACGTCCGGCGAGTTGAATCAAACCGTCGCATGGCTTGTCGGACTCTCCTTGCTCGTATACGTAATGGTATACATATGGATTACGACCTTGTTCGGCAATTCCATCCTGATAGAAAAGCTGCTCAGGGCGCGGCTGCTCAAGCATCTGACTAGAATGGCGCCGTCCTTCTTCCAACGGAACAGCACGGGGCAACTGATGGCGCTTGCGACGAACGATATTTTGGCGATCGGACAGACTGCCGGATACGGCGTCATGACGCTCGTGAATACGCTTGTCGGCGCGTCGGTCGTAATCGTGATGATGTTTTCTTTTATCAGCGTCAAGCTCATGATCGCCGCGCTTATCCCGCTGCCGCTGCTCGTGCTGGTCATTAGCAAGCTGGGAGCCAAGGTACGCGTCCGGTTCCTTGCCGCGCAGGAATCGTTCGGCCGAATGAACGAACACGTGCTGGAATCGGTATCCGGCATCAGGGTCATTCGTTCCTACGTCCAAGAGGAGCGCGATCTGGGAGCTTTCGATCGAATTACGACGGAGGTCATGGACAAGAACAGACGGGTGTCGATCTTGAACGCGTTATTCCAGCCATCGATCTCGCTTATCGTCGGCGCAAGCTATTGCATCGGAATCGGTTATGGCTCTTATTTGGTTTTTCACGATGAAATTACGCTCGGGCAGCTTGTATCCTTCAACATTTATTTAGGGATGCTCATATGGCCTATGATCGCTTTCGGCGAGTTCATTAACGTGCTGCAGCGGGGGAGCGCTTCGGCTGACCGGCTCGAAACGGTATTGGCCGAACAAGCGGACATCCAAGAAGCGGAAGACCCGATCGAGTTAGAAGCTCCGACGGTTATCGAGATGAAAGATCTTACCTTCAAATACCCGTCCGCCTCGTCCCCAAGCTTGGACAACATTTCATTCCGGCTGGAGCGGGGGGAGACGTTGGGCATCGTCGGCAAAACCGGAAGCGGGAAAAGCACGCTGCTCAAGCAATTGCTAAGGCAGTATCCTCTAAGTCGGGAGATGCTCTTCGTATCCCATATTCCGGTCGAACAGATCTCGCTGGAGCAGATGAAGCGATGGATTGCTTACGTCCCGCAAGAGCACCTGCTCTTATCGAAATCGATCCGCGACAACATCGCCCTCGGCAAACCGGATGCAACGGAGGAAGAAATCGCCCGCGCGATCGAGATGGCATCCTTCACGCAGGATATCGCCCAGATGCCGGAAGGATTGGGCACGATCGTCGGAGAGAACGGCGTTATGCTGTCCGGCGGACAGAAGCAACGGCTCGCCATCGCGCGGGCTCTGTTGATCGATTCGGAAATTTTGCTGCTGGACGACTCGCTGTCGGCGGTGGATGCCCGAACGGAAAGCCGGATCGTCGGACAAATCCGCAAAGAACGCGCCGGCAAAACGACGCTCATCACGACGCATCGATTGTCCGCGGTCAGCCATGCGAACTGGATCGTCGTGCTCGACGAAGGACGGATTCGGGAAGAAGGCACCCATGAGCAGCTCATGCTGCACGGAGGGTGGTACAAGGAGCAGTGGGATCGTCAGCAAATGGAAGCTAGCTTAGAAGAGTAATGCGATAACTGATGAAATAGATGCCCACCCTATAGAAGGAGGCCCTAATGAACCCCAAACGTTCTACGGCGAGAAGGCTTTTTGCCTACGCTCTCGTCTATAAGTACCGGATATTCGCGGCGATAGTCATCCTATGCTTCGCGGTAGGGGCAGAACTGGGCGGCCCCTATATTATCAAGACGATCATCGACAAGCATTTGTCCGTGCGGACGGATGAGTTAGGTCCCGTACTCGCGCTGCTGGCTTTCTATATCGGACTTCTCTTGCTTGCCGGAATCAGCAATTTTACGCAATCCTACATTTTGCAATCTACCGCTCTGCGAATTATCAAGAACATGCGAATGGACGTGATGCGCCATATCCAACGCATTCCGCTCCGTTACTTCGACAATACGCCGGTCGGGCAGGTCGTGTCGCGCGTAGCGAACGACACGGAAGCTATTCGGGATCTGTTCATGAGCTTCATGGCGACCTTCGTCGTTAGCTTCATTCAACTGGCGGGTATTTTCGTCGCCCTCTTTATTTTGGATGCGCGGCTTGCCCTGTTTACCTTGCTGCTGCCTCCTCTGTTCGCGCTTATCATGTACGTTCACCTGAAATATTCGCAGAAGTACATCGCGATCATGCGCGCGCGGCTCAGCGATATGAACGCGATGCTTAACGAGTCGATCATCGTTATGCCGATCATACAGGCTTTCCGCCGGGAGAAAGCGACGATCGAAGAGTTCACGGAGCTGAACGAGGATCGCTACGTGAACCAGGTGAAACAATTCCGCGTATTCTCGCTATCGTCGCGGAACATCGTCGGCACCATCGGCAGTCTTGTCACGGCATTCGTCATTTGGTATTTCGGGCGGGCCTCTATCGAGAACGCGGCTCTTTCGTTCGGAGTATTCTACGCCTTCATAGACTATTTGGGGCGCATATTTAATCCGATCATCGGAATCTTCGACCAGCTTACCAATGCCCAGAGAGCGTTCGTGTCCGCCGATAAAGTGTTCGCTATCATGGACATGGAAGGCAAGGAAATCGAGGATGCCGAGCATGCCGAACGGCCGGAAGGCGTAGTGAAGTTCGAGGATGTTACGTTCGCTTATAACGGCGAAGATAATGTGTTGAAGGGGATCACCTTCGAGGCGCGCAAGGGCGAGACGGTTGCGTTAGTCGGGCATACGGGCTCTGGCAAGAGCTCGATCATCAATCTGCTGCTAGGTTTCTACGAGCCAGGCAAGGGCAAGATCACCATTGACGGCGCGGATATCTCTACTTTATCCAAGCAAGCTCTGCGCAAGCATATGGGGATCGTGCTTCAAGACCCTTACCTGTTCGCCGGGGATATCAAGTTCAACGTGAGCTTGTATAATGAAGGAATATCGCTGGAACGGGTCAAAAAAGCGATTGCGGACGTTGGGGCCGCGGCATTCGTGGAGCAGCTTCCGAATGGTTACGACGAGCAGGTGGTGGAACGGGGCAGCACGCTTTCGTCCGGCCAACGGCAGCTCATCTCCTTCGCCAGAGCCCTAGCGTTCGATCCGTCGATTCTCATCCTGGATGAAGCGACGGCTAGCATCGATAGCGAGACGGAGGGCTTGATCCAACGCGCGCTCAAAGTCGTCAGCGAAGGCAGGACAACGTTGGTGATCGCGCATCGGCTGTCTACGATCCGTGACGCCAATCAGATTCTCGTGCTCCATCGGGGCGAGATCGTCGAACGCGGAACCCACGACCAACTTATGGCGCTAGAGGGGCGTTATTATAAAATGTATCAGTTGCAAAAGGGAGAAAAAGCTTCCCTGCCCGTGTAAAGACGAAATGAAGCGATAGGGAAAACGCGAATAAACGGCTGCATTCCGGCAACGTCTTGATGACGTTCCGGGGGCGGCCGTTTATCGTTGTTAACCGTTACTCAGCTCATCCTGCATTCGCTCGTAGCCGGAGATCAGATACTCGCTGAATTTTTGCGCGGCGAGCGACAAGTAATGCTTCTTGGACCAGGCAAGCCCTGTAGTCCGGTAGAAATTCGGATTCAGGATTCGGATTCTCTTCAGATGGTGGCGGGCTCGCGCTTTCAATCCGAGCGCGGGCAGGAACGCGATGCCAAGCCCCTGTCCGACGAGGCGTACGATACCTTCAGGTTCGTCGACCTCGAAGGTGATGGCGGGCTTAAAGCCGGTTTGCGAACAAAGCTGGTCCGTCAAATCCCGGAAGGCAAATCCGACGTTCATGCTGATGAAGGACTCTTGTCCGAGCTCATGCAAATGGATGCTTTCGCGATCTGCCAGGGCATGCTCCGGCGAAACGGCGATGAAGATTTCCTCCGTCATCAGCTCTTTCCACTCGAGCTCGGGACTAATGATCGGGATCGACGAGATGCATAGGTCGATCTCGCCTTCTTCGAGCTGCCGTTTCATCGCGGACGTCGTGCCCAACGTCTGGCGAAAATGGACTTGCGGATATTGTTTCACGAACGCTCCGATCAATTCGGGAAGCACGCTCGTGATCGACACCCCGAGCTTCACGCTTCCCCGGTGCAAGCCCGCCATGTCCCGGATTTCCCGTCCGCCTTCCTCAAGCTCCCGGAACGCTCGGTCGACGCGTTCAAGGAACGTTCTGCCGAACTGATTCAGCCGAATTTGCCGTCCTTGGCGGTCGAACAGAGGCACGCCGACGGTTTCCTCCAGCCGGGCTATCGTCTTGCTTAAAGAGGGCTGCGCGATCTGAAGCTGTTCCGCCGCTTTGGTCATGTGCTCCAAGCGAGCGACGGTTTGAAAGTATTTGAGCTGAAGCATTTCCACCGGGGATTTCCTCCTTGCGGATTTATGATAGCTTTGAATACATGATTTTATAATGATTTATGTATTATACATTATCTAACGGGGTTTTTATAATAAGGGATGGAAAGTCACGAAGGCTAATGTGCGATATTCCAGCAACAAAAAAGGCATCGAAATAGAGGAGAGAAGCAGTCATCATGGATAAGAGCAGAGGACAAGGCAGGTTACTCGATCAGCCTAAAGCGGTCTGGGCTGTCGGATTTGCATGTATTATCGCCTTCATGGGCTTGGGTTTAGTCGATCCCATCCTTCCGGCGATCGCGCATAAGCTGCAAGCTTCGGCAAGCGACGTTACGTTGCTATTCACCAGCTATAACTTGGTCATGGCGGTCGCCATGTTAATCACTGGAGTCGTATCGTCTAGGTTAGGGATCAAATGGACGTTGCTGTGCGGAATTATCATTATCGCTCTATTCGCAGCGCTCGGAGGAAACTCCGGAGGAATCTGGGAGCTTGTCTGGCTGCGCGGAGGATGGGGGTTAGGCAATGCGTTGTTCGTCGCCACCGCGTTATCGGCTATCGTGTCTTTCTCCAGATCCGGCGTGGCTCAAGCCATCATTCTATATGAAGCGGCCATCGGACTCGGGATATCGGTCGGACCGCTGCTGGGCGGCGAATTGGGCTCCATCTCTTGGAGAGGTCCTTTCTACGGCGTCGCCGGCCTCATGGTATTCGCATTCTTCATGCTGCTCATAATGATGCCTAGCACGAAGAACAACGGGTTGTCTACGGCGGCTGCCCCGTCATTGGCTGCCAAGAAACCGAAAGCATCCATCTTGGATCCGTTCCGCGCGATGAAGTACCCGGCGATTCTGGTTCTCGGAATTACGGCGCTGTTATACAATTTCGGGTTTTTCACTTTGCTTGCTTACTCGCCGTTCGTGATGCACCTGGAAGAACGCGGGTTAGGTTACGTTTTCTTAGGTTGGGGTATTCTATTGGCAATCACTTCGGTCTATATGGCTCCGCGTCTGCAGAGAAGGATGGGAACGATCAAGTCCATGTGCCTGATGCTCGTTTTGTTCGCGATGACTTTGATCGCGATGGGAATCTGGACGTCGACGAAGGAAGTGATTATCGTATCCGTCATTCTCGCCGGCGCGTTCTTGGGCAATAACAACACGTTGATCACGACGGCGGTCATGCAGGCCGCGCCGATCGAGAGGGCGACCGCTTCCGCGTCCTACAGCTTCTTGCGGTTCCTCGGAGGAGCGGCGGCGCCGTTCTTCGCGGGCAAGCTGGCGGAATGGTACAATCCGCACGTTCCTTTCTACGTAGGCGGCGCATTTGTCCTCGTATCGGTCGGTTTTATCCTTATTAACCGTAGGCATCTGAAGCATATCGACAATGCGGGCTCTGCCCACTAACGAAAATACATTCCCATGGACCCGGTCGGCTCTCCTTGAATGGAGGTTGGCCGGGTTTTATTGTAGATGGTACATTTTCGTGGAAGGAGTCAAGAGGCCGGGTCGTTTGTCGGGACATGGACGAGCGAAGCGAAAAGTCGGCAGACTCGCTCAGGCATGTGTGCTTGTTGCCCGCGATAATGGTACACTAGGGTGTAGGTACCTTTAACTAATTAGCCTGGGAGGGAATACAGAGCATGAACGCATTCGAGTTATACAATCCGACGAAGCTGGTCTTCGGCGCGGATAAGGTTAACCGGTTGGGCGAATTAGTTGAACCATACGGCAAGCGGATCTTGCTCGTATACGGCGGCGGAAGCATCAAGGCATCGGGACTTTACGACGACGTGTTATTCCAATTGAATGGGATCAACGCGGTCGTACACGAGTTGTCAGGCATTGAACCGAACCCTCGTTTATCAACGGTGAATAAAGGGATAGAAATTTGCCGCAAGGAGAAAATCGAATTCGTTCTCGCGGTCGGGGGCGGCAGCGTGCTAGACGCGGCTAAAGCGATCGCGGCCGGTGCCCTGTACGACGGGGACGTCTGGGACTTCACGATACATAAGGCGGTTATCAAAGAGGCGTTGCCGCTCGGCACCGTGCTGACGCTCGCGGCGACCGGATCGGAAATGAACGGCAATGCCGTCATCTCCAATTGGGAGACCAAGCAGAAGCGGGGTTTGGGCAGCAAATTCGTCTATCCGAAATTCTCGATTCTTGATCCTAAGCTGACATACACCGTGCCGTCGAATCAAACGGTGAACGGCATCGTCGATATTATGTCGCACGTATTCGAGCAGTACTTCAGCCTGACGACGGACATTCCGCTGCAAGAGAGATTCGCGGAATCGATCTTGCTCACCGTTATCGAGAACGGGGAAAAAGCGATCGCGAACGGCTCCGACTACGATGCCCGGGCCAATCTTCTTCTCGCGGGCACCTATGCCTTGAACGGAACTTTGCCTAACGGCGTTACGACCGATTGGGCGACGCACGGGATCGAGCATGAAGTCAGCGCGATCTACGACATTGCCCATGGCGCGGGATTGGCGATTATTTTCCCGAATTGGATGAAGTACGTTTACAAGGAGCGGATAGGCAAGTTCGTGCAATACGCGGTGCGGGTATGGAACGTCGATCCGAACGGGAAGAGCGACGACGAGATCGCGCTTGCCGGCATCGAGGCGACCCGTGCGTATTTTACGCGGATCGGGGCTCCCGCGACGCTTGGAGAGCTCGGCATTAACGACGAGCATCTGGAACGGATGGCCGAGGAAGCGACGCAATTCGGCCCGATCGGTTCGTTCAAGCAGCTGACGAAGGACGACGTAGTCAGTATTCTGGCGGCTAGTCTGTAAGCTCCCGGGAAATGTACGAAAAAAACGCGTTCTAACCGTCACTTAGGTGACGGTTTTTTTCTGCGCTGTTCCGCCGAAATAGAGTATTTCATGCCATCGGGGAGCGCATGTTGAAATAACGGCACGGCGTGCCGCTATCAAGGAGCCCCCGGGCTCCGAGAGCCGAATAACGGCACGGCGTGCCGCTATCAAGGAGCCCCCGGGCTCCGAGAGCCGAATAACGGCACGGCGTGCCGCTATCAAGGAGCCCCGGGCTCCGAGAGCCGAATAACGGCACGGCGTGCCGCTATCAAGGAGCCCCCGGGCTCCGAGAGCCGAATAACGGCACGGCGTGCCGCTATCAAGGAGCCCCCGGGCTCCGAGAGCCAAATAACGGCACGGCGTGCCGCTATCAAGGAGCCCCCGGGCTCCGAGAGCCAAATAACGGCACGGCGTGCCGCTATCAAGGAGCCCCCGGGCTCCGAGAGCCAAAGTAACGGCACGGCGTGCCGCTATCAAGGAGCCCCCGGGCTCCGAGAGCCGAATAACGGCACGGCGTGCCGCTAATGGGATATAACCCGGCTTCACCGTGGAAAGTTGCTAGTCTATAGAGATTGTCCGATACTATTCATGATAGAATACAAGGAAACGATTACAGCCGACTTAGACGAACTAAGAATGGAGCAGAGCGGATATGACCCTAACTGTAGACGATGTGATGAACAAGCTGGAGCGGATGGGTACGGAACAGACGAAGGGCACGCTCATTCGCCACGGAGCGAAGGAGCCTTTCTTCGGGGTGCGCGTCGGAGATTTGAAGAAGCTGGTAAAGGACGTCAAGAAGAATCAAGACGTCGCCCGCGCCTTATATGCTACGGGGAACAGCGATGCCATGTATTTGGCAGGCTTGACCGTCAATCCGAAAACGGCTACGAAAGAGCTGCTGCAGGAATGGGTTAAGCAAGCCTACTGGTATATGATCGCCGAGTACACGGTCGCGGGCGTCGCGGCCGAAAGCCCTTATGCGGTAGAGCTAGCCAGAGAATGGATCGAATCGCCCGACGAACAAATCGCGACCTGCGGATGGAGCACGTACGCGAACTATATCTCGATTACCCCGGACGAACGGCTGGATATGGATGAGATCGGATCGTTGTTGCGGCGGATCGAGACAGGGATTCACGAGGAGAGGAACAGAGTCCGCTATAACATGAATAATTTCGTTATCGTCGCGGGGGCTTACGTAGCGCAGCTTCATGAAGAAGCGGTCAGGATCGCGAGCAAGATCGGCAAGGTGCACGTGAACGTGGGAGAGACGGCTTGCAAAGTACCGCTAGCTTCGGACTATATCGATAAAATCGTTCGCATGGGCCGGGTCGGAAACAAGAAAAAAACTTGTATTTGTTAAGGGGAAATCAGCCCCGCCGCCGCGGATTTTAGCCGTCGCTTCGAAAAATGACGGATATTACGGCAAGGGATGAATATATAGGGAAGGAAAGCTGAATTCGGAAGAGAATTGTTTAGAGCAAACCTTTTATGAAGGCGTTTACAATCCATAGAGCGGCGGAGGGTGTTCCATGAGACAAAGGTATATGAATTCTCCAATGATGTATGCCTTCGGGATGCTGGCCATGATGATTCCGAGCCAAGCGTTCAGCACTTTTTACAGCTATTATTACGTGGATAAATTGGGACTAGGGCTCGGTTTGGCTACTCTTGCCCGCACGATATTCCTCGTCTGGGACGCGGTCAATCAACCTTTATTCGGCTATTGGTCGGATAGGACGCAGACCAAATACGGCCGCAGGCGTCCATGGCTATTCGGCGCGATACCGCTCTTCATGCTAACGTTCATCATGGTATTCTCTCCTCCGAGCGATCTGTCGGAGATGGGGCTGTTCACGTGGTTTCTCATTGCTCTCGTGTTGTACGAAGCGGTAGCCACCGTCATCTGGGTCAACTACGGCGCGTTATTCCCCGAGTTATTCAAGGGGGATCGCCTTCGCACCAAGGCGTCGGCCGTACAACAAGGCTTTCAGATCGTCGCCCTGCTCATCGGTACGGCATTAACGCCGTTGATATACGATGCCTTGGGGTTCAGCAACATGTCGATCATTTATGCTATCGTGTTCGCCCTGCTTATGCTCCTGTGTTTGCGTTTCATCAAGGAAGACGAAGAAGCCAGGAAATTGCCTCAGCTCGGGTTCAAGAAGGCATTCAAGGAAACGTTGAAAAATAAGACGTTCTGGCTGGTCAACATCGCGAATTCGTTCGCCCAGACCGTGAACGGTTTACTAAGCGCGACGTTGCCGTTTTACGCGAAATACGTGCTCGGGATACCGGACGATCAGCATACTGTTTTACTCGCGTCCGTCTTCGTCTCCGTTATTCCTCTCGTAGGGGTGTGGTATTGGCTGCTTCGCAAGATGGATCCGGTCAGGGGCTGGAGGTTGTCGTTCGTCGCCTACGCGTTATCGGTGATCCCGTTATGGTTCGGTTCGAACCTCGTCACCGGGATTATCGCCGGCGTTCTCGTCGGGTTCGGGTTGGCGGGTTTCCTCGTATCGCCGGCGATGGTCAATAGTTCTATTATCGATCAGGATTTTGCCAAGACGGGCAGCAGACGAGAAGGGATCTATACCGCGGTTAGCGGTTTTATCGTTCGTTCCAGCGGACTGATCTCCGCGGTTGCTTTTCTCATCGTCGGCGCGATCTTCGGCTACGAGAGCGGGGACAATCCGGGGCCGGATCCGGAAGCGACGTTCCGCTATCTCATTAGCGCAGTTCCTCTTGGCCTGCTTATCATTTCTATTATCATATCGCTATTCGTGAGAATCGAGAGGAAAGCTGCAGATGAGTCTTAAACATCTCATTATCAATTGCGACGATTTCGGCCAAAGTCCGCCGATGAACGAAGCCATCATGCATTTGCTCGAGGAACGCAAAGTCTCATCGGCGACGTTGATGGCCACGGCTCCCGGATTCGATAAGGCGGCGGATTGGTGCAGGCGCAAAGGGCAGAAGAACGTCGGGCTGCACCTCACGCTCACAAGCGAGTTCGACGCGATCCGATGGAAGAGCCTGACGGGGCATACTTCGCTTCATGACGAGAGCGGCTATATGCATAAGACGGTGGAAGCGTTCGAACGCCATGCCGATACCGGCGCGGTAATGAAGGAGCTGACCGCTCAGTATGAGGCCCTCCGAACATTCGGCATCCACCCGACGCATGCCGATAATCATATGGGCAGCTTGTACGGCACGGCTACGGGCCGAAGCATATCCCCCATGTTCTGAAACAATGCGCCAAATGGAAATTGCCGTTCCGCCTATTCCGGAAAGTCCATCCGTCGGATTCGTTGCTGGCTTCGATACCCGGCGTTGAACAGGCGGCGGTTAAAGCTTCTGCGCTTGCGGGCGTGCTGGGGGTGGCGATACCCGACTACTTGCTGTCCCACCCTTTTCATATCCTAGAAGGCGAGACTTACGACAGCTTCAAGCAATCCATGATCGCAAAGATGTACGATCTGCCGGAAGGGATTAGCGAAACTTATATCCATCCGGCGGTGGAAGATTCGCGCATGCTGGCCGAAGTTCCGGACTGGGAGAAGCGAGTGTGGGAATACAAGCTCATGCTGGATGCCGATTTCGCCTATGCGATTCGAGATGCGGGAGTCGTATTGACCGATTACGAATATATCCGCAAGCACGGCAAAGCATCGAGGGCAGGTTCCGCTCTGACGTTGGCTAGGGCATTGTTCAGAAAATGATGAGACATAGCGCGTACAATGGAATAATATGTAGAAAAAAATCGAATGTTCAGGTATATTTTGTAAAAGAAGGTTGATTTCGAAAGTCTGACTGAGCGGGGATGACGATACAAGTGAACTTAGATGAGTTGTTAGGCAAAAAATCCAAACACGACGTCTTGAACTCGGTAGGGTTGCTGCTTGTACCTGCCCGGGTAACGATAGACGAAGGTTATATTCGTCTGCTCGAACAGCACCATATCCATCCATACGAGATTATGCTCCTTGACGAAGAGGCCATCCGCTCCGCGCCTAACCCGAGGGAATTAGTGAAGGAAGCATCCCGATTCTCTAAAGACTTATTCGACGAAGTCCGAACAACGAAGAAGCTCCCGCTGGACGACATCAACAACGAACTGCTTCCCCTTGTGGATCAGGTATCCTCGCACCCCGACGTGTTCCAGCTTTTCGAGTCCGTGAAGGCCAAGGACGAGTACACCCACCAGCACAATATCGGCGTTGGCGTATTGTCCACGTTGATCGGCAGGTGGATGGGGCTGAACGAAGAGGACCTATCTATTCTGACTATGGCGGCTACGCTGCATGATATCGGCAAAGTACACATTACGGACGACATTCTGTTGAAGCCCGGCAAGCTGACCGCGGAGGAATTCGAGGAGATCAAACGGCATACGACCTATGGCTACGACATTCTTAAGAACACGCCGGAGCTGCATCCGCGCGTGGCCCTCGTTGCGTTGCAGCACCACGAGAGGGCGGATGCAAGGGGTTATCCTCACGGGCTTCGAGAGGACCAGGTTGACCCTCTAAGCAGAATCGTTGCCGTCGCCGATGTGTTCCATGCGATGTCGTCGAAACGTCCATACCATGAACCGTTGCCTTTCCACGAGGTCGTTAACGAGATGCGAAAAGGCTCTTTCGGCGAGCTTGATCCCGAGGTCGTGTCCGTGTTTCTGACAATGATGATCAGGCATCTCGTAGGAAGCCGGGTGAAGCTGACCGACGGGCGCTGGGGAGAAGTCGTATACATTAACCCTCACGACGATACGAATCCTTTGATTCGAGTAGAGGAAACGTTCCTCGATCTGAGCCAAGAGCGTCATATCCATATTCAAGAAATCGTCATATAAGGACGAAATCCGAACAATCCACTATTGTAGGAGAAAAATCCTCCAAGGGAATGCCGACCGTTGGCATATTGGGGGATTTTTTTTGCGTTTCGGCAGTATATTTCCCCAGCTAAGGGACAAAGTAGAACGGTTGGAAATGGTTGTTCACATCAAATCCCAGAGGTGACGGATGATGCGTTTGATTCGTAAACTAGGTTGGATAATGGTGGCGGTTGCCCTGTTGGCGGGGCTTGGCTATCCGGCGATCGCGGAGGCGAAGCCGAAAGATTCCTTGAAAGCGGCGTTCGTCCGAGGCGGCGATCTATGGGCGAAAGCAGGCAAAGACGAACGGCAATTGACCAAAGGAGAAGCCGTCCGGAATCCGAAATGGTCATTCGACGGAGAGTGGATCGCCTATTCGTCCGGCGAAGGCCAACAGGAGCTTAAGCTATTGGAGGTTTCGACCGGTAAAAGTCAGCTAGTAGCCAGCACGGGAGGAAACAACTTTCAATGGTCTCCCGATCATAATCGCTTAGCCTTCCTGCAAGGGCAGAAGCTGGTATGGGTCTCCGTTAATAAGCCAGACCGGCAGACGGAGGTATCGGACGGAATCGGCAATTACTCTTGGCTCCCCGACGGAAAAGGATTTATCGCGTCGTCCGCGGCCGAGCTTCTGCCTGACGGGTGGACTCCTGTTAAGATCGTAGAAATTCCGTTGGCAGGGCAGGGAGATCCGAGCAAAGTCAAAACCCTGTTCGTGTTGCCGAAGCAATCGAACGATTTTTTTGCCGTTGGAACGAGCATTTTCAAATTCTCGTCTTCCGGGAAATGGATCGCGTTCTTAGCGACGCCTACCGCGTCGCTGTCTGCTGACGGCAACACATTATGTTTATTATCATCGGACGGCTCCGTATTCAAGAAGGTCGATCAAATGGCGAACAATAACGAGTGGTTTAATTGGGCGGACCGGGGCGATAAGCTCGCGTATATCGGAGGCGTCGGGCGGGAGGCTACGAGCAACAAACAGCTTAAAGTGTTAGAAGCTCCCGACGGCAAAGCGGCATCCTATACCCCTGCTGGTTACGTTGACCAAAGCTTCACGTGGGAAGGCGAACAGCGCGTCGTAGTATCGAGAACGAAGGAATGGAAAGGTTCTGCCGGCGGATCGGGTACAGCCAATAAACCGCTTCCGAATCTCGTGGAGATCAAGCTGCAGGGACCGCGCTTCAAGCCGTTAACTCAGCCTCCCGCGAAGTATGGCGATTTCAATCCTCAGTTTCTAGCGTACGCGAACCAACTGGGCTGGGTGAGGTCGGACCGAACCCGTTCCGATGTGCTGGTGGCTGGTAGAGGCGGCAAGCACCCTCTCGTCTGGATTAAGAACATCGATGCCGGCGCTAACTTCTACGAGCAGTGGAAATGGAGCGAGGTGCTTAGCTTCTACGACAGAACGACAAGGTGATAATGAGAATGCCCCCGCGCATCGCCCGCTGAACCGGCTTGAATTGGATTTCTTCCCAAAAACGGTATACGATAAGCCGTATAGGATTACGCAGTAATCCAAGAGAACGTTTATCGCCGGGAGATGAGGGAGAGCGCATGTGGATTACAATAGGGGTTATTATCGTTATCATCGCAATAGCTTATCTGGCTTTGAATTATTATCCTCCGCTTGGGGGGAAAGCTTCGCCGGAGAGCATACGGCGGATGGAGGAGTCTCAGAATCGTTCCAAAGGGAAGTTTCTTAATGAAATTCCGACGGATATGGGCATGAGCATGAGAGAGTCGGGCAAAGTACTGATCGATTTCGTGAAAGGAAACCCGAAAGGGAAGCCCCGGACTCCGATTCCAATCGTTCGGCTAACTGCCGAGCAGCTTCAATCCGATGGGCGGCATGCCAAGGTTACTTGGTTTGGCCACTCGGCGGTACTTGTGCGATTAGACGGCAAAACCATTTTCATCGACCCGATGCTGGGGAGGACGCCTTCACCCGTTCCCATATTCGGAGGTAAAAGATACAGCCGGCAATTGCCGATAGAAATAGACGACCTGCCTGCTATCGACGCGGTCATTCTCTCGCATGACCATTACGACCATCTGGATTACGGCACGATACGCAAATTGAAGCACAAGGTGAAGCGATTTGTCGTACCGCTCGGCGTCGCGGGGCATCTGAAGAGATGGGGAGTAGAACCGGGGAAAATTACCGAGCATGGTTGGTGGGAGGAATTCGAGTTCGAAGGGCTTAAGCTAGCTACCGCTCCGGCGCGCCATTTCTCCGGCAGGAGCATAGGCGACCGAAACTTCTCGTTGTGGTGCTCATGGGTCATTATGGGCAAGCAAGCTAAAATCTTTTTCAGCGGCGACAGCGGCTACGGGCCGCATTTCGCGCAAATCGGCGAGAAGTACGGACCATTCGATCTTACCTTCATGGAGTGCGGCCAATACGACAAGAGATGGTCCGCGATCCACATGCTGCCGGAAGAGACCGTCCAAGCGCATATCGACGTAAAGGGGAACGTCCTGATCCCGATCCATTGGGGAGCGTTCACGCTTGCTCTTCACGATTGGACCGACCCCATCGAGCGCGCGTCGAAAGCGGCGAAAGAACGCGATGTCGCTCTAGCGACGCCCAGAATCGGCGAGGTCGTCTCCATTGGCGCGCCGGATCGCCCTTCCGATGCTTGGTGGAGGAATGCGATAAATCAATCTTGACCGTGCGCGGCAACGGATGTAATATTTTAGCAATAACTAAACTGCGCGTTACTGGCGTAAACATGGATAACCATGAGGGAGCGGGCAGATATCGGCCGTACGCCTGGGCAAAGTGCTTGATCATTGGATCGAGCGCTTTTTTGTTTATCCGAATAACCCAAGAGAGGTTAGGTGTCGCGCGATGAAAATGGCATTTATTCTGTTTGACGGGATGACGATTTTGGATTTTACCGGGTTTTACGAAGCGGTGACATGGATGGGGATCCTCGGCGTAAAGGAAAATGTTTCTTGGGACTTCTGCTCCAACAAAGACAGGATTACGGACGATCGGGGGTTGTCGATTCATATCGATCGCGTGAATCCGGATTTATCGGTTTACGACTTGGTTTTTATCCCCGGAGGTTTCTCCACGAGACAGCTTAGATACGATACCGGGTTTATTTCATGGATTCGAACTTCCCTGGAGGTTGAGATTAAGGTATCCGTGTGCACAGGGGCGTTGATCCTTGGCGCGGCCGGATTTCTAGACGGAAAAAAAGCTACGACGAACCCATCGGCTTATGATCTCTTGGCGCCCTACTGCTCGGAGGTAGTAAAAGAGCGTTACGTACGCGACGGCAACGTATTTACCGGCGGCGGGGTATCGGCCTCTATCGATTTGGGTCTGTTCCTGATCGAGTCTCTTACGAACGCGGACGTTGCCAGGGAAGTGCAGAAGAAGATGGATTATCCTTACTATCGTCAGGAGAAATAAAAAAAGCCCGAACGCTACTGACATACTGTTGTCAGTAGCGTTCGTTTATAGTTAAAATAATTCAACGGAAGGTTAGGTGAACGGTCAATGAACACGCAGGCAAGCTTGAGCGCATTGGAAGAAACGGTCTCTTATTATTTGGAGCAATTACAACGGATCGGCGAGGAGCAGTTGAGCCTCCGGCCAAGCGAAGAAGAATGGTCGCTTGGCCAATTGTACAACCATCTGATCGGCGCGACTCAGTATATGAGCTTGCGCAATATCGGACTTTGCCGGGAAGGGGATAAGGAAACGATTGTCGTCGGCGGCGCCAAATCGGAAGCGGGGGAGGCGGTTTTTCGGAACGGCGGTTTTCCCGATGCGAAGATCTCCGTACCTCCGTCGCCGCAGTACACGCCTCGGCAACCGAACGGCAAAGAAGAGTTGTCCGAAGGGTTGCTTGGCATCGTCCGGCAGATGCGAGACATCGAGCCGACGTTGCGAGAAATATCGCCCGAGAATGCGGCGAACCATCCCCGTCTCGGAGCGCTTACCGCCAAGGAATGGTTTCAGCTCGTCGAAATGCATTTCCGCCATCATCTGAAGCAACTGCATAGATTGCAGCAGTTTGCGGGAATAGGAGCTTCATGAACAAAACAGACCGAATGCTAGCCATTATTCTGGAAATCCAGCGCAAGGGCATTCAACGCGCCGAGGACTTGGCGACCACTTTCGAGACGAGCGTGAGGACGATCTACCGGGACGTTCAAGCGCTTAGCGAAGCGGGCGTCCCGATTTTCGGCGCCCCGGGCACGGGATATTCGCTGATGGAAGGGTACTTTCTGCCTCCCGTAAGCTTCTCGGCCGACGAAGCCGTGGCGCTGATGATCGGCGCGGATTTCATCGAACAGCGATTCGATCGGGAATACGGGGAGCGGGCGCGAACCGCCCGCGAGAAGATCGAAGGCGTCCTTCCCTCGGATGTCCGCAAGGAAGCGGAGCTGGTTAGGGAAACGATGAAGCTTCTCGTTATGGCCAGGGAAAAAATCGTCGATGAGGCGGAGAGAGCGAGCGTAGCGCGGCTTCGACGGGCGATATTGGAACGACGCAAAGTCGCCTTCGGTTATCTTAAAGCGGCAGCGGGAACGGTGGACGATCGGCGAAGCGTTCGTACCGTTCGGCCGTACGGGTTATCGTTCATCCTCGGTTCATGGTTGTTGGTAGGGTACTGCGAGCTTCGCCAAGAGATTCGGCATTTTCGGCTTTCCCGGATGACGGAATTACAGGATCTGGAGGTAACGTTCTCGTTGCCTCCGGATTTTAGCATGAGCAAATATGTTCCCGCGAACGATCGCTCGATTGAGGTGCGCGTTCTGGCGAGTCCGGCGATCGCGGATCGGGTGAAGGAATCGAAATTTTATTTCGTTGCGTCGATGGAGGAGGTGCCCGAGGGGGTGCTCGTTACTCTGCGCGTAAGGGATCCCGAGGACGTACTTCATTGGGTGCTGGGCTGGGGAGCGGAAGCCAAGGTGCTCGAGCCCGAGAGCCTTCGGAGCCAAATACGGGAAGAAGCCATGAGAATGCTTGAGCGATGCTAAAGAAGACGGGGCGTAGGAACGAGTTTCCCGGCAAAATAATGTGCTACAATTGGCTTACGTATATAGGGAAGGATGGGGAAGCATGCAGCCTTTTACCGCAAGGGTAATCGAGATTATTAGAGGAATTCCGGAAGGATATGTCATGACTTACGGACAAATCGCGGCTAACGCGGGAAGCCCGAGAGGGGCCAGACAGGTCGTTAGGATTCTGCATTCGCTTACCGCGAAGCATGACCTGCCTTGGCATAGAGTCGTGAACGCGAAAGGTGAAATCGCGATTCAGGAGGGCGAGTCTAAGTATATGCAGAAGCACTATCTGGCTAACGAAGGAGTCGAGTTCGGCTTGAACGATGTCATCGACCTCGAAGTCTATCGCTATAACCCGTAGGCTGCTATGCCCTCTGCTCGAAGAGCTTAGCGATCTCAATAATCACGTTAGTGGCCTTGATCATCGTATCCACCGAAACGTATTCGTACCGCCCATGGTAATTCTCGCCGCCCGTGAAAATATTAGGGGTAGGCAAGCCCATATAAGAGAGCTGGGAGCCGTCGGTCCCGCCGCGAATCGGTCGCACGATCGGCTCGATGCCAAGATTGACCATCGCTTGGTGGGCGATATCGACGATTTCTTTTACCGGTTCGATCTTCTCGCGCATGTTGAAATATTGATCTTTGATTTCCAGCACGATTCGCTCTTCCCCGTAAATCGCCTTCAGATCCTCCACGATGCTAGTTAACTGCTCTTTTCTCCCGATGAACCGTTCCCTATCGAAGTCTCTAAGGATGTAGTGCAGCTTGGTTTCTTCTACGTCGCCTTGGATGGAGATCAGGTGAAAGAAGCCTTCGTAGCCTTCGGTATGCTCCGGCGCTTCTTCCGCGGGCAGCCGGCGGTTAATCTCCATCGCGATCTTCGCGGAGTTGACCATCTTCCCTTTGGCCGTGCCGGGATGAACGATTTTCCCCGTGCAAGTAATCCGTGCCACGGCGGCGTTAAAGCTCTCGTACTGCAGCTCGCCTAACGGTCCGCCGTCCATCGTATAGGCGTAACTCGCGTCGAATGCGGCGACGTCGAAACGGTGAGGTCCTCTTCCGATTTCCTCGTCCGGCGTGAAAGCGACTCTGATGCGTCCATGTTTAATTTCCGGGTGCTGAATCAAGTAAGCCATCGCGGTCATAATCTCCGTCATGCCGGCTTTGTCGTCGGCGCCCAGCAATGTCGTCCCGTCGGTCGTGATCAAGGTTTGGCCCTTGTAGCCCGCAAGCTCGGGGAAATCCCGAGGAGATAAGACGATTCGCTGCGCTTCGTTCAGTACGATGTCGTTACCGTCGTAGTTCTCGACGATCCGGGGGTTAACGCCTTTGCCGGTAAAATCGGTCGCCGTATCGATGTGAGCGAGGAAGCCGATCGTCGGCACTTCCTTGTCCGTGTTCGCGGGCAAAGTCGCCATGACGTAGCCGTTGCCGTCGATCGTCGCATCCTGCATGCCGATCCCCTTCAATTCCTTCACCAGCATCCGCCCAAGTGTTAACTGGCCTTCCGTCGTGGGGCATGATTGGCTGCTCTCGTCGGACTGCGTATCCACTTGCACGTAGGTTTTAAATCTCGCTATGATTTCGTTTTTCACGTTTCGCTCAACTCCTTGAACCTATTTTACCAAAGTTCTGAGCGAGTATGAAACTTCGGCCGCCCGCGTTATCCCGTTTGCTCAGAATTCTTCGGACAAGCCCGCCTGAGCGAGCGGGATAGCGGCAAAAATCGACTCAAGCGCTGGTGTGAGAATCGATGATCTTCCGGACAACCTGCATTTTAACAGCGGAGATCGGACTAGCGAACGTATTGTCCTCGCGGATGGCGGAACCGAAGTGAACTTCCGGGACGCCGGTTTCCCTAAGCACTTCATCCAGCGTATCCGGGGTCAGACCATGGCCGGCTAGAATGCGCAGGTTCGTATGCCGCGCCGACTCGTTCAACTCGCGAAGGCGAGCGATCGCCCGCGGAGCGGGAGCTCGTCCGCCGGAGGTGAGGATTCGGCTGATAGGCGAATAGGCGGTGAGCGCTTGCAAAGCCCCTAACTGGTCCCGCACTTCGTCGAACGCGCGATGGAACGTGACGTCCAAACCTTCCGCGGCGGCGAGAAGCTTCTCCAGCGCGGGGAAATGGATGCCCCCGGCGGAAGTAAGCGCGCCAAGCACGATACCCGCGGCACCGGCGCGCCGGATCGCTTCGATGTCCCGCAGCATAACGCCAAGATCTTCGTCGCTATAGCAGAACGACTGGCTGTGCGGACGTACCATGACGTTCACGGGAATATTCGCGGCAGCTACCGCCGCTTCGATCAAGCCGACGCTCGGGGTCAACCCTCCTTCGGCGATGCCCGTCACCAGCTCGATCCTGTCGGCCCCGAGCCGTGCCGCTGCTTTGACATCGGCCGCATTAATCGCGATGACTTCAAGAATCATGACTAGACCCTCCCTTGTGCAGGTTGTGGCTTTGTTGCATGGCGTAATCGGCTAACAAGCGGACTCCGAATCCCGTAGCGCCCGCCGCTTCATATCCGCGGTCGGCAGGCGCTTGGACGGTATTGGCCATGTCGATGTGCGACCAGCGAATGTCCCTTCCGACAAAACGCCGCAAGAACAACGCGGCGGCATTAGCTCCGCCATAGGGGCTGGAGCTGATGTTGTTAAGATCGGCATACTCGCTATGCAACAGTTCCTCGTCATCGTCGACCAAGGGCATCGGCCATATCCGCTCGCCGCATTGTTGCCCAAGACTTCGCAGAAGCTCCGCGCTATCCTTATCTCCCCATACGCCCGCTACCCGCAGCCCTAGCGCATGGCCGACGCTCCCGGTTAAAGTTGCGATATCGATGATTTCTTCCGCGCCCAAGCGCTGAGCGTGGAGCAACGCATCGGCGAGAATCAGCCTGCCTTCCGCATCGGTGTTGCCGACTTGAACGGTTAATCCGTTCGGATATCGTATGATGGAAGAGGGCAGAAGAGCTCCGGCTCCGGGAACGTTATCGGCAACGGCGATTAGCGCCGCGACATTGACGTCAGCCTCGCTGCGGACAAGGTAGTCGAACGCGCCAATGACCGCGCAAGCGCCGCCCATATCGTATCGGGCTTCGCTTAAGTCGCGTCCGGTCTTCACGTTCATGCCGCCCATATCGAAGGTCATCCCTTTGCCGACCAATGCGAGCAGGGGACGCGATGGATCCGGCGCGTAAGTCAGCTCGACCAGCGAAGGACTATGCCGGCTGCCTTGACCGACGGCCAGAAGGCCGTTCATTCCGTGCCTCTCCAGCTCAGCCCCCCGGTAGATCTTGATACCGACGCTCGTCCGCCCGGCAAACAACGTTTCAACTTGCGCGACCAGCCGTTCCGGAGTCATGACGTTGGCCGGCTCGTTGCACCAGTCCCTTGCCAGCGACGCGCATTCCGCGCGGAGGCGCGCCCGTCCAATCACATGCGGCCAATCCGTAGCTTCTTCGGTTCCGAGAACGAGAGACAACTTCTCGATCGAGGATGGCCGTCGATTTTGTTTGTACTTATCGAAAGTATACGCCCCGAGCAGCCAACCTTCCACCCAAGATTCCGCGATAGACTTCGCGTTTAAGCCCAAGGCCGTCAGCCGCGACGCCGAAGCATCTAACGCTACGGCGACGGAGCGATAGCCTTCTCGGCCAATGGCGCGCGAAGCGCAGCCGGCAGCCCGTCGCAATTGTTCCGTATCGAGACGATCCTGGGATCCCAGGCCGACGAGCGCCCGGTGCCTGCTGCCGCGGGCGCCGTACAAAAACGTAACTTTTCCCCCCGCAGTCATAGTTGGCATTAGGTCAATCTCCAGCCCGGTCGCTGCCTCATCTCCCGCGAACGCGAGATAGAGCAGCAAATCGGCCTCTTCGGCGGCGTTATCCTTGCGACCTATAATCTTAACTTCCATGTCAGCTCACCTTGCCTTCCGATCCGAGTAATCCAAATTAGCAAGCTCGTATATGGCTTGTGCGTACAGAGCGGTTGCCTTAAGCAGGCTATCGATAGAAATCGACTCGTCCGGTTGATGGGCGGTATCGGCTTCTCCGGGAAACAGCGGCCCGAAGGCAACGCAGTTGGCCAGCTTGCAGGCATAAGTCCCTCCGCCGGTGGAGAGGAGAGTCGCTTCTTGTCCGGTCTGCTCCATATATAGCGCTTGGAGCTTCGTAATCATCGGATGATCCGCTGGTACTTGATGCGGCGCTTTGACGATCGGCGGAGTCAGCTCGAAGCCGTACTTTCCGATCTTCGATTCGAGCTTCGACACGATGGCATCTCCGCTCGTGCATGCCGGAAAGCGAATGTTCAGATGGAAATATGCTTCGGCTAAATGCGGTTCGTATCGGAGCAAGCCTACGTTGACCGTTAATGGACCCGTTATCTCGTCGCGGCAGGCGATGCCAAGCGCCTCTCCGGCGGTGTCTCCCGCGAGGCACTCGACCGCTCCCTTAATAAATCGCTCATCGTTTCCCGCGAAAGGATGGGTATATAGAAACTCCAAAAGGCGCAAGCCCGCGTTGTTTCCGGTTTCCGGCGCCATGCCGTGAGCGGATCGGCCCGTTAACCGGAATACCGCGACGCCGTTGTCCGCGGTCAAATCGGAGGCGATCTCGCCCGCCAGAGCTTTTTTAGCGCAGTAAGACCAAAAACCGGAGATGAGCGCCCCAAGCCGGTCCGGGCTCCCTTGGACGATCGCTTCCGCGGAATCGGGAACCATGTTCGCGGCGGTTCCGGAGATGAAGCTCCGCAGTTTGAACGGTTCCGGCCCGACTTCCTCGCGGGCTTCCATCTTTTCGGTCCAACGGAGGGTCATCCGGGAATTGACTTGTCCCTTCTCCGCATGGACGATCGGGAAATCCGCGTCCGGCGTAAAGCCCGCTATAGGCGGCCTTTCATGGCGATTATAGGCGTCCATGCAGTTCATTCCGGTTTCCTCGTCCGTCCCGACGATGAAACGAACCCTGTGGCGGAGCGGCAAGCCCAGCTCCTTGACGATAAGCAACCCGTATAACGCCGCGATCGCCGGCCCTTTGTCGTCGAGCGCGCCGCGGGCGTAAAGACGTCCGTCCCTTATAGTCGGCTCGAAGGGCGGAGTCGTCCAGCTTCCGCTGGCGGGAACGACGTCCGCATGGCACAGAATCGCAATGTAATCGTTCGTATCCTCATTGTCGTTCACCTTCGCCGCCCGCCCATAGCCGTCGTACTCGGCGTAACCGACAATCCCGTCGAGACTCACGGTCCGCAGCCCTTCCCGACCGGCGATATCCAGTACATAGGCGAGCGCTTTGGCCGATTCGATTCCGAGCGGCATTCCGGGGGCCGCCGTTCCGGCATCCTTCACGCTCGGAATGGCAAGAAGCGACGACAAGTCGCGCAGAAGCGCTTCTTGCCGTCGCCGGACTTCGTAGTTCCAGTCGATGTCGTTCATCCCATCTTCTCCTGACGCAACGTAAATATGCTGCGATTCTCGCCGATCACGAGACCGTTATCGTTGCGAATATTCGGGGAACCGATTCGGTACATCCGGTCGATCGTTTGTTGATTGCCGTAACCGATCTGCTCAAGGATGGAGGCGACGGCGATCGGCCATTCGTCCTCGGAACCGTCCGTTACCTTCAGAGCGAACGCCAACCGTTCCTTCTTGAGCGCGAAGCAGTAGATGCCTTTGGCGCCGCCCTTGGCGACGATATTGTCGTCCATCAATAGGTTCGGGCAGATTAAATAATCCGCGGAAATCATCTTCGGATAAGCATTCATGAGCGACGTGATCTTCACGACGGCTTGCCGCAGCCGCTCGTCCGGAATGAGATCGGGACAGGCGAGCTTCAGGAAGGCGATCGCCATGTTCCGAAGCGGCATGCCGAATACCGGGAAGCCGCAGCCGTCCGTTCCGATACGGATATCCTCCACGGGACATTCCGAGAGCTCGGCCGCGATCGCGGCGATTCGCTTCTGCGCGGGATGGTCCGCGGAATAGTAATCTTCCAGCGAATACCCCATTCCGATGCAGTAGGAGAGGACGCCGAGGTGTTTGCCCGAGCAATTGTGGTAGATCCGCCGTTGCGGCTTATGCTCCGCGACCAGGGCGTCTCTTGCATCCGCGTCCAGAGGATAAGTAGGCTTGCAGACGAGCGATCGCTCGTCCAAGCCCAGCTTGCTCAGCATCCCTTCGAGCGCCTCCACGTGATAGGGGAGCGCCCGGTGCGAGGCCATCATAATCGCTTGCTCCTCGGGAGTGAAGCCGAACCGATCGTCGAACCCTTCCAAGAAGAAGGGGATTGCTTGGATCGGTTTGGCCGCGGACCGCATGAACGTGACCCATTCCGGATCGCCGGAGCGATAAGCGATACCGCCCGTTTCGTCGACGCCGCATACATGTCCATAATGCACGTTCTCTAGATAGCCGCCTCGATATTCTAGAACGAGAGGCTCAGCGCCGCCCGTCGACTCGTTCCCGCGCATAGTGCCTCCCCTCGTCATGGGAGCAGCTCCAATTCGATTACCGTGTCGCGTTCGTCGGCCAGCTTCGCGCCTTTGAGGGTAATGAAAGCGCCGCTGTCGATGTCCGAGTATTGCTCGGCCATCCATGGCAGCTCCACTTTAAGCTCCGTGCCGTCTTTCAACAAGCGCGCCCGCTTGATCTTGCCTTTCAAGCCCGCGAAATAGATCGGTCCGATGCCGCGGTCGAATACGTGCGCGTACAGCTTGTTGCCTCTTTGCGTGTAACGTCCCCATTCCGGCTTCGCCAGCCCGGAAGCTCCGCATCCATAGATGCTGTCGCCGTTCAACCGCAGCCATTCGCCGACCTCGGCCAATACGTCCAAGGACTCGCGGGTAATCTCGCCTTTGGCGTCCGGTCCGACGTTAAGCAACAGGTTGCCGTTCTTGCTGACGCATTCGACGAGCGTGCGAATGACTTGCGCCGCCGATTTATATTCGCGGTCGCCCGAGTGGTAGCCCCAGTTGTCGTTCAACGTAATGCAGGCTTCCCATGGTATGGAAACGCCGTTCACGTCCACGATGCCGCCCGGCGGGATAATCTGTTCCGGCGAATAGAAGTCTCCGGCGTATACTTCCGGCTCCGCCGCGCGGATGTCGCCGCCCAGACGGTTGTCGATGATGATGTCCGGCTGAATGGAGCGGATCATGCGAATGAGCTCGGTCGCCTTCCATTTCTCCCCGGTCATGTTGTCGTAGGAGAAGTCGAACCACATAATGTCGATCTTGCCGTAGTTCGTCAGCAACTCGCGGACTTGTCCGTGCATGTATTCCAAATAACGATCGAAGTCGATCGGCTTGTCTTTGGCCGCTTCGTTGTCGCGATCCGGGTGAATCCGGTCGCCGTACCCCGGATAATCGGGATGGTTCCAGTCGATGATCGAATAGTAGAGTCCCACGCTAATGCCTTCCTCGCGGAACGCGTCCACGTATTCGCGAATGAGGTCGCGGCTCGCCGGCGTGTTCGTCGCCTTGAAATCGGTAAGCTGGCTATCGAACAAGCAGAAGCCGTCGTGGTGCTTCGTCGTCAACACCGCGTATTTCTGCCCGGCTGCCTTCGCCGCCCGCGCCCAAGCCCGAGGATCGTACCGGGCCGCGTCGAATTCGTCGAAATACACTTTATATTGCTCGAACGTCATTTTCTCGTTGCCCCGAATCCATTCTCCCCGGGCCGGAATCGAGTATAATCCCCAATGGATGAACATGCCGAACCGATCTTGCAAGAATAACCGCGTTCTCTCTTCTCTTGTACTCATAACTAGCAGCCTCCCAAGTGATTAAGCTCGTGATGAATCGGAGGGACCCGTCCATGTCGCCCATGTCACGAGTCCCCCTCGACCTATTTATTTGGTTTGCGCGTCGTAAGCTTCTTGGTAAATCTCTAGCAGATGCTTGAGGTTCATGCTATCAAGCGTCTTCACGTACGTATCCCATTCTTTCTCGACGTCCGCGTCTCCGATGACGAAACGGGCAAGCATCTCGTCTACGTAGTCGTTAACGGTTTTGGAAAGATCGGCGACTTCGGTCGCTTGCTCGTTCGTCATGAAAAGCGGAGGAACGGTAGCGATGTTCGTCGCTTTGTAAGGCTCGTAGTTGTTTTTCGTTTCGTTGTACAGAATGACTTCGAGATCGTCTGCGCCTTTGCTGACCGCGCTCAGGCGGAAGTCGTTGGATCGAAGGGCGGGACCCGTTTGCGCCCAGTTCACGTTCTGGACTTCTCCGAACGATTTGAGCTCCGACCATTTCGCCGGTTGTCCGTTAATGCCGACTTCGCCGTCGGTCGCGTTGCGCCATTCTTGGTCGGGACGGCCGTAGTTGCTGCGAAGCGTATGTTCGTATTCGTACAATCCGTCCGCCCAACGAAGCGCGACTTCCGGATTTTTGGCTTTGTTCGTGATGAGAAAGGAACCGGTCGTCAAGCTCGTCGCGTCGGTCGGCGCGTATTGAACGCCGGAAGGGCCTTTCAATGCGGGAACGGTTACGTATTCGCTCCAACGTCCGCTTTCTCCGAGCAATTGAGTGAATACGCCTTGATGTCCTCCGGTGGATGCGCCGAGAAGAACGGTGTCCGGATTTTCCCCGACTTGAATGAGCTGGTTGTCGTCTTGCGTGAACGATTCCGGAGAAATAAGGCCTTCGGCGTACATTTTATTCAAGTATTTCAAGCCTTCTTTCCACTCCGGCTTCGTGAAGGAAACGTCAAGCTTGCCGTCTTGAACGTACAGATGCTTGGTCGTGCCGTATACCGGGTTGTAGACGAAGGAGTTCATTAAGAAAGCGTCGATGGAAGATCTCCACGATTTCGGAGAGATGGACAGCGGAATTTCGTCCGCTTTGCCGTTGCCGTTAGGATCTTGCGTCTTGAAGGCTTTCAGCACGTTGTACAGTTCCTCGGTCGTCGTAGGCATTTTCAGGTTCAGCTTATCGAGCCATGGCTTGTAGATCCACATCTTCTGGCTCTGGGAACAGTGGTAACATTCGTTGACTTCAGGCAGGGAGTAAATGTTGCCGCCCGGCGCCGTAATCGCGTCTTGGATGTCCGGACGATCGGCGAACAGCTTCTTCGTCTGCGTGCCTTGCTTCTCGATCAGATCGTTGAGCGGCAGGAATACGCCTTGGGAACCGTAGATCATCTCTTGAGCCGGAGACACGTTCATTCCGAAAATCACGTCCGGATAATCTTCGCTCGCCAGCACGAGATTCAGCTTCTCCTGCATGCTTTGCTCGGGAACGACTTCCCATTCGATATGGACGTTCGTTTTCTCTTCATACCATTTGGTGAATTCGTTGGTGGAGAAATCCTCTACGAGCGGGTTGCCGCGGACCATGACTTTAAGCGTTACTTTTTCCTTGGTAATCGGATAAGTTCCCGGCTCGGTCAGCAGGCCGTTCTCGGCGCTGGCGCTTCCCGCCGGAGCGCTGGAAGCGGCGTTATTCCCGTTGTCCGAGCTGGAGCAAGCGGATAATACCGCCGAAAGCATGAGGATTGCCGCGATTAGGGTGAACCATGATTTTTTCATATAGACCCTCCAATAGTGGTTGCGAAGTGGGTTAACCTTTAATGGATCCAATCATGACGCCTTTCACGAAAAACTTCTGAACGAACGGATAGATCAGAAGCAAAGGCACGGACGATACGACGATAAGGGAATACTTCAACAGCTCGCGAAGCCCTTGGCGGGCAGCGGCCGATTTGACGTCGCCCAGCATGTCGATCTTCACTTCGTTCTGGACAAGAATGTCCCTTAGAATCAACTGCAATGGATATAAGTGCGGGTCCTTCAAGTAGATCATCGCGTTAAAATATTGATTCCAGTGGCCGACCGCGTAGAATAGCGCGATGACGGCGATAATCGGTCCCGATAACGGGATGACGATCCGGAGCAGGAAGCGGAAATCGTTGCAGCCGTCCAGCTGCGAAGCTTCCAATAGCTCGTGAGGGATGGTCGTTTGGAAATAGGTCCTCATAATGATGACGTTCCATACGGAGAGCGCGGTCGGAATGAGCATCGCCCAGACGGTGTCGATCAAATGCAGGTCTTTCACGACGAAGTACGTCGGGATGAGGCCGCCGCTGAACATCATCGTGAAGACGAAGAGCAGCATGAACGCGTTGCGTCCCCGGAAATCTCCCCGCGACATCGGATAAGCGGCCATGATCGTCATGATGACGTTAATCAGCGTACCCGCCAGCGTATAGAAGATCGTGTTCTGAAATCCGGTAAGAATGTTTTTGTTTTTGAACACGGCCTTGTAGCCGTCTAACGACGGATCTACCGGCCATAGCCATACTTTGCCCGATAGCACCGCGTAGCTTGAGCTGAACGAAGCGCTGACGACATAGATGAGCGGATACAGAACGACGATCAGCGTGATCGAGAGCAGGATGTAGTTCGCGATGTTGAACGCGCGGTCGCTGCCCGACTCCCGAATAACGGACTTGTTCATGGTTTTCGTCCCCCTTACCATAGGCTTTCCTGCCCGACTTTCTTGGCCGTCTGGTTCACGATGATGAGCAGGATGAATCCGATGGCGGCTTTGAACAGGCCGATGGCAGTCGCATAAGAGAAGTTAAGGGCTTGGGAAACCAGTCCGACTTTATAGACGTAAGTGTCTATAACCTCGGATGCCCGCAGGTTCAGGGCGTTCTGCATGATCAGGATTTTCTCGAATCCCGTCTCCATGATTTGACCCGTATTGAGGATCAATAGAATAACGGCGATAGGCATGATGCCCGGAATATCGATGTGCCGCATCCGTTGGATCTTGTTCGCGCCGTCCATGACGGCCGCTTCGTGAAGCGACGGGTCTATGCCGGCAAGCGCGGCCAAATAGATAATGCAGGCGAAGCCGACATTCTGCCAGACGTGGGACCAGACGTAGATGGATTGAAACATCGACGCTTCTCCCATGAAATTGATCGCGTCTACTCCGAACCATCCGAGCACCGTGTTCACGATGCCTGTCCGAGGGTCAAGGAACTGGAACAGCAACCCGACCACGACGACTAGAGAGATGAAATAAGGCGCGTAAGTGACCATCTGTACCGTTTTCTTGAATCGCTCGTTCTTCACGTAATTCAATCCTAGAGCAAGCAGGATCGGAAACGGGAAGCTGGCGGCCAACGTGTAGAAGCTGATGGACAACGTGTTCTTCAGCAACCGCCAGAACTCATAGGAATTGAAGAAGCGCTCGAAGTGCGCGAATCCTACCCACGGGCTTCCGAACATGCCTTTCGTGACAGTGAATTGCTTGAACGCGATTACGCTTCCGAACATCGGCACGTACTTGAATAAGATGATATACAGAAGCGGCAACGCGAACAGCGCATATAACTGCCAACCTTTCCGTACATCGTTTAAAGTTTTCAGCTGCGATCCCCCCTCGGCGTATGACTTGGTGTATCCGGCCGGTGATTCGAAGTATAGGGGGTGTAAGCGTTTTCGTAAATCAGACAGATTCAAGGACTATTCACAATTTTAGAATGACATGTAAGCGCTTTTATTCCGTATTCAGATGCTATTCATTTGTTTAGATTCCGCTGCGCGAATTTCTGCGAAACTCCGTGGCACTAAGGCCGTTGGCTCTTTTGAAAGCGCGGCTGAACGAGTTTAAGGAATAATATCCGACCCATGCGGAAATTTCGTTGACAGGCATGTCGCTCTCGGTCAGCATGCGTTTGGCGTGAGTCATTCGGACGTTCTCCAGGTACTCCGAGAAATTGACCCCGGTCTGTTCCTTGAAAAAATAGGAAATATACGCTTCCGAAGTGTTGAACCGGTCGGCAAGCGTCGTTAGGCTTAAGTCGGTTTGCATATATTGTTCTTCCAAATGACGAATGAGATCGTCCTTTAATTGTTTGTTATGGCTTTTCTTCCGGTCATGCTGCTTGCGGCACAGTTGCAGGAAGGCGGCGGTTAATTGCTCGAACGCCGCTTTCGGAGAGCGTCCGGATTCGGAAGCGAGCAGCGCCGCTTCGACCTCCTCGCTCTGCCTGTCGGAATCGCCGCCGGATTGCTCGCAGCATTTCAGGAGCGTTCCGGTGATTTCGTTAACGAGAATTTTGTACACGGCGGTCGGCAGGTTATTCTGATGCAGGTTATTGTCCCGGATTTGCTCCAACAACGCCTCGGTTTCCGGCAAGCTTCCCGATTTCACCAGATTGATCAACCGAAGCTCGACGTCCGGCGGATAATAGTACGCGGGGAGAGCGGAGCTCTCGTCGTCGTGAAAAATAATAGGACGGTCTTCGGACCAGCTTTCTCTATGCAACAGCAAACGAGCTTCTTCATAGGAGCGGCTGATTTCCGTCATTTGCAGGTAGCAGCCGCCGACAGGCATGTACGTGAGCACGTTCAGCGAGTGGGCAAGCCGGCCGTGAAGCTCCTTGAGCGTATGGCGAATATCCTCCAAGAACGTAGACGTCGATTCCGAATCTCCGTTAATGAGCAGGCCGATCTGGTTCTCTCCGAGATCATGCGTCGAGATCGTTCTGCCGTAAGCTTTGGAGATGACGTCCCGAATGGCGATTTTGCGGAAATCGAGTTCGGTCAGCATCTCCTCGTTGTAGGTGCCGTCATAACCCGCAATGACTAGAATGCCGACGGCGAAATAGTCGCCTTCCCACGCTTGGCGGGAATGCTCCATGGCGACCGCGATATCTTTATTGGACAAGTAGTGACCTCTAAGCAGGCGATCGTAGAATCCGCTCCGAATGAGCGGAACTTGCTGCTCCATTTTCTCCGACAGAAAATCATGGCTATGAATCAGGTTCGTAACGGACGAGCGCACGTAATCCCACACCTTGCGGTTCGGAGCCGCTTCCGCGTTCGCGCGTTGGGAAGGCAGTACGCGAAGCAGCATCCACAGCGGACGGCTGTTGCGATAAGAGAATAGCAAGGCTGCCAGCAGACCGATAGCGAGGCTGAGCAGAATAATCGTGAGAATGAGTTGCTTGAAGTATTGTACCTTCTCCAGCACGTACGCTTCCGGTTGGGCGGACAAATAAGTCCATCCGTTGAAGTGGGAAGTCGTTTTCGTAACGAGCATGCGATTGCCGTCGATATCGAGCGGAGTGAATCCGTCTTTCAGGTCGGCCGCCCATGCGATATCGGTTTTGGTTCCGGTACGGCTGATGATCTGACCCTTGTCGTCCGTAACGAATGCGAAGCCGCCGTTGCTCGAATCCAGCTTGCGAAGCAAGCTGTGAATCTGGGTATTGTCGATAAGCATGAGAACCATTCCGGAGCGACCTTGTTTACCGAAAGATTGCATATAGGAGATGACGGAATGGTTTTTGCCTTTATAGACGGCGGGTTGACCGGGCGAGAACGTCTTCGCGCTTGGCCGATTCGTCAGCTCGTCGAGCCATTCCTCGTAGGATTGCCCGTCGTAACGGAACTCCAGATCGTAAAATTGGCGCAGCGAGTAAGAACTGCGGGGGGAAATGACTACTTCGCTCCGAGGGTACACGACGTAGTAGTCCAGAATAAAGTGGTTGAACAGCGAATAGTCGAACAGATCCTTCTTCAACTCGAGAATTCGAATCGGATTCGTCCCGAAGAAGGGTTTGTCCACGAATTGAAAAGACTGAACCTTCGTGCCGTTGGCGACCTGCTCCGCGATCGTCTCCAGCTCCTCGAAGCGCCGGTCCATGATCTCCTTAGTTTGTTCCATTACGGCATAAGCCGTTTCTTTAGTATGGTTCTCTACCAAGGAAGAAGTTTTATCGTAAGCGTATAAGCCGACGGTTAGAAAACCCGCCAGCAATATCGCATAGGGGATGAAAAAGTGGATCCAGACCTTGATGCTTCCTCGGCCTTCTCTTGGCATGCTAAACACTCCTTGATGTTTGAATCTGGTTGGCAATCTGGAAACGCTTACTCGATCATAACAAAAAAAGCACGGATTCGGTATGGATATGTCAGGATGTTAGCGTTTATTGCGAAAGCTTTTGGACATAGATAAGGAGATGCATCCTAGAGTAAGGAAGAGGGTTCGGCATGAGCGACAGGACGAGCGGCGAGAACGAGATCAAATCGGGGCCACAACCTTTTGTTTTCGACAATTTACAAGAAAACATCGGATACCTGCAACGCATGCTGCATACGCCTAGCGATCTCGTTACGAGAGTGTTGACGGTCGGAGGCGGGCCGCGCATGTGCGCGGTCATCTGCATCGACGGATTATCGGACAAACAATTCATTCACGAACAGATTATCTATAACCTCCAGCATGATAGGGAGACGATTCGGGAACAGACTACGGATTCGGGAGAGAAGTCAGATATTCTTACCGAGTTGTCGAAGGGGATTCTGGCGGCGCATCAAATCAGCCGGACCGAGAAGTGGCATGAGATTATCGATGGCGTGCTGTCCGGCAACACCGTTCTATTTATAGAAGGCGAGGATCGCGCGCTGCTTATCGGAACGCAGATGTGGGCGGGACGGTCCGTCGAAGAACCGCCGACCGAGGCGTTGGTCCGCGGACCTCGCGAAGGCTTCACGGAGGAGATCGCTACGAATATCGCGCTCGTCCGCAAAGGGATTCGGGATATTAACCTTCTCTTCGATACCTACACGATCGGAAGGCGTTCTCGCAAATCCCTTGTCCTCGCCTATATTCAAGGGGTAATGCATCCCGATTTGGTCGAGGAAGTGAAGAGAAGATTAGCGTCATTGGACATAGACGATGCGCCCGAGTCCGGGACGGTCGAGCAGTGGATCGAGGACAGTTTTCTGTCCCCGTTCCCGCAAATTCTGCATACGGAGCGGCCGGATAAAGTACGGGCCGCGTTGTTACAAGGCAAAGCGGCGATCCTTCTGGACGGCACTCCCTTCGTGCTCCTCTTGCCTACGACGTTCGTGTCGCTCATTCAGTCTCCGGAAGACTATTACGAGCGCTGGATCATCGGCTCGCTCATCCGTTTGCTTAGATATTTGGCCGTGTTCATCTCTTTGTTTTTCCCGGCGTTGTATGTGGCGTTGGTTTCTTTTCATCAAGGGATGATCCCATTTAAACTTGCATTTTCCATCGCCGCCGCGCGGGAGGGGGTTCCTTTTCCGGCGTTAATCGAAGCCTTGCTCATGGAAGGTACCCTGGAGCTGCTTCGCGAAGCCGGGGTACGCTTGCCTAAGCCGATCGGCCAAACGATCGGTATCGTCGGGGGATTGGTTATAGGAGAAGCGGCCGTAAAAGCGGGGGTAGTCAGCCCGATCATGGTCATCGTCGTTGCCGTTACGGCTATCGCGTCGTTTGCAATTCCTTCATACAGCGCCGGCATTGCTTTTCGTATTCTGCGTTTCGGGATCATTCTGGCGGCGAGCGTTCTGGGTCTCTTCGGGATCATTCTCGCTTTTATCATGATCAGCCTTCATCTCGTGAGGTTGACGAGCTTCGGCATTCCCTATTCCGCGCCGTTCGCTCCGTTGTTTGCCCATGACTGGAGAGACTTGCTCATCCGGGCGCCGATTACCTTCTTAACCAAACGACCCGAATATATGCAAACCAAGAACGTTAACCGCGCTAACAAAAGAGGGAACGGATCATGAAATCCTTTGAATACGGGGATGGCGAGATCGGAACGAGGGAGGTTTCCTTCGGGGTAAGCAACATGGTTATCGGCTTCGGCGTACTGACTCTTCCGCGTACGATGGCCAATATGACGCAATCCTCGGACGGCTGGATGTCTATCGTTCTGGGCGGTGCGGTCGCGCTGTTCATGGGGTGGGCGATCGCTAAGCTGACCACCCGGTTTCCCAAACAGGGCTTTCGGGATATGGCCGCGGCCGTAACGAACAAGACCGTCGCGAATATGACGACGTTGCTTTTCGCGATATATATGATGCTCTTCGTCAGCTACGAGGCGAGAGGCGTCGCCAGTATCTCGAAGCTGTATTTGTTCGACAGAACGCCCGTGGAAGCGATAAGTTTGTTTTTTTATGGGTTCTTGCTTACGGCGTCATAGGTTCGAGCGCTTCTTTGCTGCGCTTGAATCTTCTGTTCCTGCCGGCCGTGCTGTTGATGGTGCTCGTCGTATTCGGCATGAATATCGGCGCTTTCAATTTTCATAATCTGAAGCCTATGTTCATAACGGATTGGAAGGATATCTTATTCGCGACTCAAGGTACCGTGTTCTCTTTTCTGGGCTTTGAAATCGTATTGTTCTATAACATCTGGATCAACAAGCCGAATCGAACGGTGAGGGCGGTTATGTCCGGTTTGCTGCTCCCGCTTGTCTTATACATCGTCGTGTTTATTAGCGTCATTGGCATTTTCGGGTCTTCGGTTACGCAGAATACGTTGTATCCTACGGCGGAATTGGCCAAGCAGGTGGAAATTCCGGGCGGGTTTTTCGAACGATTCGAATCGATTTTTTTCACGATATGGGTCATGACCCTATTCAATACGGCGGCGATGGCCTTCGACGTGACGATCGTGGCCGCGCGTTCCGTCTTCCCCAAGACGCAGCGGATAACCTGGATTGTCTTTCTCTGCCCGGTTATTTATCTCTTGTCTATGCAGCCGCGGAACGTAAAGGAACTCGAAATTTTCGGGCAGTGGATTAGTTATGCGGGAATCGTGATCGGATGGGGCTTCCCGATCCTCTTGCTGTTGCTGGCCAAACTACGGGGGGTTAAGGGCGATGGGCAGAACGTGTAAGGGAATAAGCTGGCTGTTCGGTTTAGCGATCCTGACGGGATGCTGGGATAGAGTGGAGATCGAGGAGAGGGGCTTCGTGATCGGAACGGCCATCGATGCCGCGGCCAACAATCAATTCGTTCTTACTTTTCAATATGCGGTTCCTAGCGCTTTCACCGGGGGGTCGGACATGGACGGGAAGAAGGGGGAGGCATTTCTTAACGTTATGGAACAAGGCCGCACGCTGTTCCGGGCAGCAAGAAAGATGTCCAACGAATCGAGCCGTTCCCCCTATCTGGAGCATAATAAGATCATCCTCGTGTCGGAAAGATTGGCTAAAGAAGGGAAATTGGAGGAAGTGCTGGATCTGTTCTTGAGGGATCATGAGATGAGAAGGGCGGCTAAGGTTATGATCGCGGAAGGCGAAGCGAGAAAACTGCTGGAGTTAAAGCCCAGAATCGAGAAATTGCCCGTCCTCTATATTAACGCCACCGCGGAGAACCCCAAGAAGAGCGAATCGATTACTCCGCCGACAAAGATCGGAGAAGTGCACAGGTTTTTGCTGGAGGAATACAGCTATGCCTTGCCCAAGATTTCTGCCGAAGGCACTAAAATAAAGGTTAGCGGCGCTGCCGTATTTAACGGATACGACAATAGGCTGAGGGGATTTCTGAGCGCGGATCTGACTTCGGGGAGAAATTTTTTCAGAGGTACGGTCAAGACGGCGACCGTGGAAATCGTCGTCGAGAATCAGCTTGTCGCGTTCGAATTGAAGAGCGCCAGTCGCAAAATGAAGGCGAGCGTATCCGATCCCGAACATCCGGTATTCGATATCCATGTCGCCGTCAGCGGCAATGTAGGAGAATCCTATACGCAGGCGGATTTGCTCAAACCGAAGATCATGGCCGATATCGAGGCCAAAGTGAGCGCGAAAATCGCCGAAGCGATGGATGACGTTCTGAACAAGGCGCAGAAGGAGTACCGGTCCGATATTCTTGGGCTGGGAGAGCATCTCAACGAAAACCATCACCGCGCGTGGATGAAAATCCACGACAATTGGGATCACGGGGAGAATCTCTTCTCGCGTGCGCGGGTCAATATTCACGTCAAAACGAAGCTCAGAATCATCGGTTCTATCGAGAACTCGCAGCCAAAGAGGTGACCATAGTTGTGGGAAATGTTGGCGGGCAGGATGCCTTCCTTATCGCTCTTGCTCCTTGCGGTTTTGTCCGCTATAGTTCCATGGGGCATCTATAGTATTAATCAGGCACTGCATCGACAAGGGGATCCTCCTTGGAAAAAGAAGTGATAGGTGGCGGCTGAGGATGTGGGCAAGCTTTATTCCGATCCGCCGCCGTTAGCCGAGTATCGGCTTCGCCGTCTCGCATAGGGTAACGTGCTTCTGCAAGCCCGCGAGGTCATTGTAAAAGAGGAACCTGAAATCCTGCGGAGTATTGTCTGAAAGTTCGAATAGGCGAATACATATATAAGGCGACACTTAAAATGAAAGCGCAAACATGCCGCGAGGAAAGATTCCTAATCCCGATCAATAAGGAGAGATGGCGATGGGAACGCGTTTGATGTCCGAGTACTTGATTAAAAAGC
This sequence comes from Cohnella cholangitidis, assembly GCF_014107495.1. Classification (GTDB taxonomy): domain Bacteria; phylum Bacillota; class Bacilli; order Paenibacillales; family Paenibacillaceae; genus Cohnella; species Cohnella cholangitidis. Next base: position 2,599,067 of record NZ_CP041969.1, on the reverse strand, counting down.
ATAATCCGCAGCTGAGATACGTAAGAGCCCATACAAGCGGGAAAAACATGGCCACGATATATGCATGGAACGATGATTTGAAGCTGTCCGAGCAGGAGTCCGCCTCGCTGAAGTCGTTTGCGTCGGGTTACTTGTCATCATACGTTTGCTACCAGGTCAAGGAATATTCCAAGATTCAAGAGGATCGGGTTCCGCAAGCGTATGAACTGCCGGAGAGCATCGTGCAGACGGCAATGACGCGGGAGTTGGATCAATACGGAATCGTGGCGATCATTAACACGATGCTCGCGAGCGGCGGGATGGCTTTCAGCAGGTACGACTTAAATACGGGGATATTGCATTTCAACGTTCATACGAGAACCGTCCTTACGGAAATCGAGAGAGAGCTTATCCGCAGATACGTGTCCGAGATCATACCGCTCGGTTATCGATGCGAGGTCGGCTACTTCAACTAATAGACAGGCTCCCTTCGCGCTTGCGATACTGATTCAGATCGCGCATCTGTATGGGGCGGCGAAAACCCGGGAAACCTACAGAGGTGCCTATAAGGCGCTTTACGGCTTGTCCGGACCTTCATCGAATCTTCATCGAACCTTCATGGTAAGTTCATGAAGGGATTCCGTTCCCATGTTATCATTAATTTATATTTAGATTAAGTATAAATTAAGTATAAATTAAGCGGAGGGATTCACAATTCACATGACCACCAACACAAACACGATCACGATAAGCGCCGTCTTGAACCAACAGATTGCCAACTGGAACGTTCTTCATATGAAGCTTCATAATTTCCATTGGTACGTGAAAGGGCCGCAATTTTTTACGCTTCATGCGAAATTCGAGGAACTGTACACCGAGGCTGCCGGGCATATAGATGTGTTAGCCGAAAGGTTGCTTGCCGTTGGCGGCCATCCGGTAGCGACTCACGCGGACAGCCTTCGCTTGTCGACCGTTAAGGAAGCGACGGGCGAGGAATCGGCGGAACGGATGGCTTCCGCGGTTGCGGAAGACTTCTCGCATCTGGTTGGAGAACTTCGGCAAGGCATCAAGATCGCGGAATCGCTGGACGACGAGGATACCGCGGATCTATTGCTCGGCATTAAGACGGGATTGGAGAAACATATCTGGATGCTTAACGCCTTTGTTGGACAATAATCCCGTATCACGCGTCGAAGATAAGGAGCCTGGAATTCTCGAGGACTCCTTTTCTTTTTTTATTAAGGTATTGACATTCCCTTTAAATTGTATTATCTTAAATTTAAGATAAATGAAATTGAGAGAACGGCTAACTTAGAAAGGAGGCGAACGGGATGGAAAGCAAACGCGATGTTTCGCTCGATCTCTATATTGCCTTAAGCCGGGCGAGCCAATGGGTGAACGCTCACGCGGATCGGGACATTAAGCGCTATGGACTGAACCGGACCGAATTCGGCGTTCTCGAGTTGCTTTACCATAAGGGATCCCAGCCTCTGCAGCAGATCGGCGGCAAGGTGCTTATGAGCAGCGGCAATATCACCTACGTCGTGGATAAGCTGGAGCAGAAGGGTTTCGTGCAACGCAGGTCATGCTCGGAAGATCGGCGACTCATCTACGCCGACTTAACCGAAGACGGCCAAAAGCTGATCGACGACGTATTCCCTCAACATGCCGAAGTCATTCATCAAGCCGTAAACGGATTGTCGGACGAGGAGAAGGAAGTCGCCAATCTGTTGCTCAAGAAGCTGGGTAAATACGCGCAAGAAGGTTTCAGATAGCGAGTTGCGGTGGCAAGCAAGCTGGTTCGGTCATACGCAACCGCTAATCTCATCCCATATATCTTAATTTTGAGATTCTTTAATTTAATGTAAAATATAGAAAGAGGAGACACAACCATGAGCGATTTTATACCCCTTCTGAAGTCACGCAGATCGGCGATGAAGTTCGTGCCGAACATAGAAATCCCGGAACAAGAGCTGAACGAAATGTTCAATCTGACCAAATACGCTCCCTCGGCGTTTAACTTGCAGCACGCCCATTATGTCGTGGTCACAGATCCCGAAAAGAAAAGCAAGCTGTATGAAGCGGCTAATAAGCAATATAAAGTGCAGACGGCATCCGCGGTCATCCTTGTACTGGGCAATACTAACGCCTATCTGGACGTTGGCCCGATTAATGAAGGTTTGTTGAACTTAGGCGTAATGAGCAAGCAGGAGTACGACATGACCGTCGAATCGGTGCTCGGCTTTTACGAATCGAGAGGCGATACGTTCAAGCGGGACGAAGCCGTTCGCAATGCCAGCCTGTCGGCGATGCTGTTCATGCTGGTCGCCAAAGAGAAGGGTTGGGATACTTGCCCGATGATCGGCTTCGACCCTGCCGCCGTTAGCGCGGAGTTGAATATTCCCGACGCTTACGTGCCGGCTATGATGATTACGATAGGCAAGGAAGACACGACGAATCAAAGACCGCGCGGCTATCGCAAGCCCGTTGGCGAATTCGTAAGCTATAACGCGTTTTGAACCGATATCATTAAAGGAGACGATAAAAATGAGACAACAAACATCAGGAATTCACCATGTAACGGCATTCGTAAGGAATGCTCAGGAGACAGTAGATTTCTATTCGGGCGTACTCGGACTGCGGCTCGTGAAAAAAACGATCAATTTCGATGCGCCGGAAGTGTACCACCTGTATTTTGGCAATGATGCGGGGAGCCCTGGGACGGTTATTACGTTCTTCCCGTGGCCGACGTCGCGCCAAGGACGCATAGGAGGCGGGCAGGTAGGGATCACTTCTTACGTCGTACCCGCGGGAAGCTTGGATTTCTGGAAAGCGCGTTTCGAGAAGTTGAATATTCCGGTAACGTTAACGACGAGATTCGGCGAACAGCTTGTTCAATTGAGCGACCCGGACGGATTGCGGATCGAGATCGTTGAGCGGGATCAAGGTCCGGCAAGCAAATGGGCATTCGGAGGGGTGCCTGCCGACAAAGCGATTAAAGGCTTCGGCGGAGCGGTATTGTTCAGTACGGCTCCGGCGCGGACGGCAGCGGTGCTGGAACAGGTTATGGGATTGGAGAAAATCGCCGAGGAAGGCGACTTTGCAAGATTCCAAGCGACCGGAGATTTAGGCAATATCATCGACGTTAACGTGTCCCCGATGGCGCAGGGAATCGGAGGGGCGGGTACGGTTCACCATATCGCTTGGCGGGCGAAAGACGACGAGGATCACGCGCGCTGGAGAAGCGTCGTAGAAGAGGGCGGGTTCCATCCGACGCCGTTCATTGACAGGCAGTACTTCAACGCGATCTATTTCCGCGAAGAAGGCGGAATATTGTTCGAGATCGCAACCGATCCTCCGGGATTCGCGCGGGATGAGCCGGCAGAGACGATGGGCGAGAAGTTGATGCTGCCCGAATGGTTCGAGGCCCATCGCGAACAGATCGAGCAAGGGCTGCCCCCTATTCAAGTACGCGTATTGGAGGCTGATCAACGGTGAAGCACATCTTCAAGCAAGGCGTTAACCCGAATGCGCCGACGCTCGTTCTATTGCACGGAACGGGCGGTACGGAGCATGACCTGCTCCAATTAGGAGATGCGATATCGCCGGAGTCTTCGGTTCTGAGCGTGAGAGGCAACGTGCTGGAGAACGGCATGCCGCGTTATTTCCGGAGATTGGCCGAGGGAGTGTTCGATATCGAGGATCTCGTCTTCCGAACGAAGGAGCTTAACGACTTCCTGGATCAAGCCGCGGCTGAATACGGGTTCGACCGTCATCGCCTAGTGGCCGTCGGTTATTCCAACGGAGCTAATATTGCTGGAAGTCTTCTGTTCCATTACAAAGGGGCGTTGCAAGGCGCGATTCTTCATCACCCTATGGTCCCTATCAGGGGCATGAAGCTGCCGGATCTTACGGGGGTTCCTATCTTCATCGGCGCGGGAGACAACGACCCGATCTGCTCGCCTCAAGAGACGCGCGAGCTCAAAGCGTTACTGAACGGTGCCGGAGCGGACGTCACCGTTCATTGGGAGAAGTTCGGTCACCGGTTAACCTCTACCGAAGTAGATGCAGCCGCTGCTTGGTTCCGAACGCGGTTCGAGGAGGAGCAGTCATGATAACGATCGATCCCGCCGACCAGAGCGAACGGGACAATTACAAGCTTATGATCGGAAGCATCATCCCTAGGCCGATCGCCTTCGTTACCACCTTGTCGTCCGATGGCGTATTGAACGCGGCTCCTTACAGCTATTTCAATATCGTGACGGCTAATCCGCCCATGGTATCCATATCCGTACAGAGGAAAAACGGGGAACGCAAGGATACTTCGAGAAATGCAATCGAGACTGGCGAATTTGTCGTTCATATCTCGGATGAGTCTTATGTTAGTCAGATCAATGTTACGGCAGCCAATCTTCCCCCGGAAGAGAGCGAGGTTTCGCTAGCCGGACTGACGCCGGTTGCCAGCGAGAAAATAACCGTTCCGGGAGTTGCGGAAGCCAGAATCCGCATGGAATGCATACTGGAGCAAGCTATTCCGCTCGGCGGCGACGGACGATCTCCGGCATGCGACCTGCTGATCGGTCGGATCGTATGTTTTCACGTAGATGACACATTATACGATAGAGGGCATATCGACCCCGGTAAGCTAGCGCCGGTCAGCCGGCTTGCCGGCAGCTCCTACGCCAAGCTAGGCGATGTTTTCGCCATCGAACGTCCCGAATGAAATCGCGATTAATCGAGAACAACCAAGGTTATGCCTTTTGATACGGCATCCTCCTTGGTTGTTTTTTTGCGGCTTTTTTGGGTAGGTTATTACGGTGGCACGAAGCCGTTGGGACAGAGGAGGCGCATATGGTTAAAGCACGACGTTCGGCTAGCCGTTCCGGAAAATTAGATCGACAGACGCTGCTGCTGCTTGCGGTCAACGGTCTCTTCATTACGGCTAGCGCATTATCCGGCACTTACTTCGGAGTATACATATGGAAAGCGGCTAATGATTTTCTAAGGATCGGTTGGTTTTCGCTGTTCAGCCATCTCTTCATGGGATTGACGTTCTGGATCGCCGGCAACAGCGTGAAAGAAGGCAACAAAATGATCGTGTTGAGGCTGGGAATCGGGTTTTCGGCCGTGTTCTATGCTTCGGTGCTGCTGCTCGGAAGTCAGGCCATCCACTACGTATGGCTGCTCGGAATGCTTCAGGGGGTAGCGAACGGGATGTTCTGGCTCGCTTTTAACGTCGTTTATTTCGAAATCACGGATGCCGGCAACAGGGACAGGTTTAACGGACTGTCGGGCGTAATTGGAGCACTCGTCGGCATGATCGTTCCCTGGAGCTCCGGTTACTTGATCTCGCGCATGGGGGGAGAAAGCGGTTATAGAGCAATATTCATCCTCTCGTTCTGCATCTTCGTGGTAGGGATCGCGGTAAGCTTCTTTCTCCGCAATCGGAAGACGGAAGGACAATACGACTGGGAATGGCCGTATCGTCTCCTGCGTAATCTGAATACGGTATGGCGACCTGCTTTAGGAGCGCTTGCCAGCCAGGGAATACGGGAGAGCGTCTTCGGGATCATGATCGGAATTCTCGTCTACGTTCAAACGGGAAGCGAAATGCAGCTAGGGAATTTCGCGTTGATCACGTCCGTCGTGTCGTTCGTTAGTTTCTTCGCGGTAGGGAAATGGTTGAAGCCCGCTTGGCGCAATCAAGGAATGAGGATAGGCGCGATAGCTCTGATTGCCGCTATTTTCCCTCTTTTCTTCGGTATCAGTTTTACGACGCTGCTTATATTCGGAGTGGGCGCCGCGCTGTTCTTGCCGCTCTATATGCTTCCGATGACCTCTACGGCATTCGATCTCATCGGACAAGACGACGACAGCGTCCGGCAGCGGGTCGAGTACGTCGTTGTCAGGGAGTTGGCGCTGAACTTGGGCAGAATGACGGGAATGGCGATCTTTATGTGTACGATCTATATAAGCCGAGAGCCGTTAGTCATGAACGTGCTGTTGCTCTTCGTAGGCAGTTCGCCGTTGTTGAGTTGGTTGTTCATGCGTCATGTGTTCGCGCGAGTCGGGAATAGGCGAAGGTTGACGTGAAACCAAACGGTGTCATATAATCAATACGAAACCAAAAGGTTTCCTATAATGGGAGGTAAACAAAATGTCCGATACCACGCAGAATCCATTACCCGATATCCATCAAACCCAATTGTTCAATGCTCCTATTCAGAAGGTATGGGCAGCCGTCGCCACCGCGGAAGGAATTGCGGCCTGGTTCATGCCGAACGACTTCGAGCCTGTCCTGGGCCATGAATTTCATATCAACGCAGGTCCGTTCGGCAAATCGCCTTGCAAAGTGACTTTAATCGATCCGCCTAACCGTCTTTCTTTTAACTGGGGCAAAGATTGGACGCTTACGTTCGAATTGATCGAACGGGGAGGACAAACGGAATTCACGTTGATCCATGGCGGTTGGTCCGCGGAAGGGGCAACGGAATTCGGAGAACCGCACGACGTCGTTCGCGATCGGATGAATCAGGGCTGGGTCGGCTTGGTGCAAAAGCTGGGAGCATATGTCCAACAATAACGCGGCGGTATCTCCGCAGAAGCATGACGTTTTCCAAGCGATCGCCGATCCTACTCGTCGGGGGCTGCTCCGTTTGCTCGTCGATCAGGAGATGCCGGTGACCGCCATCAGCGGCCATTTTCCGATGACCCGTACCGCGGTATCCAAGCATCTGCGTATTCTGGCCGACGCGGGGCTCGTGAAGGAAAGGAAGGTCGGCAGGGAAACGAGATACCGGTTGGATGCGGACCCTCTTCTCGAACTGAAGCGCTGGCTCGCTTTCTACGAGCGGTATTGGGAGAATAAGCTGGATGCTCTTAAACGTTACGTGGAGTCCGATGATCCGACGCCTTAACATCCTCTCTCCTCTCCCTCATAAATGCGCGAGTACGTCCGCTCTGGACCGGCTCTTCCCACACCGGACAGCTTCATTTATAAGGATGTAAATCGTAACATAATCATATAAAGATTTAATGATATTAGAGCTGCGGACTTGCGATATATAAGCGTTAAATGGTATCCTCGGGGTAATGACTTTTAAGGAGGTGAAGGTAGGATGAATCGAGAGTTCGTGAATAACCAAGTTAGCCGGCTGCCCATCGCGATGGCTGGCATCGTTCATGGTTTGCTCAAAGACGGGAGAAGTCTGTCCGCTGCCAACCATACGATTTCACAACTCGAGAAAAGGCTCCTACCTTAACCAGAGCGGATAATCCGAACGGGCGTAGGGAATTTTCCCTGCGTCCTTTTTGTTGTGCTTGCAGGTAGGTGGGTCCTTTCCAATATTGGAGGTTCCATCATGTTAACGATAAATTGTCAAAACGTAAAAAAATACAACGGCGCGCAGCTTATTTTGGAGAACGTGACTTTCGAGCTTCGCTATGGAGAGAAGATAGGGCTCGTCGGCCGCAACGGAAGCGGTAAATCGACTCTGCTGCGCATGGTGTCTAAGTTGGATACTCCCGATGCCGGGATGCTGACCGTCCGGAAAGACGCCCGAATCGGCTATCTGGAGCAGATCCCTGCGGAAGCGGCCGACAGGACCGTCTATGACGTATTGGCGCTAAGCTATCGGGAGCTTCTTGATTGCCGCTCCGAGATGACCGTAATAGAGGGGAAAATGTCGGAACCGGAAGCCGCGACCCAACCGGAAAGGTTGGAGGCGTTGCTGGTACAATACTCGGCGCTTCAGGAATTGTTCGAGCGTGAGGGCGGCTATGAGTTGGACGCGCGTATCGAGCAAGTAGCTAACGGCTTGGGAATCGAGCGGGATTGGTATGCGCGAGAGTATCGCTCCTTGTCCGGAGGAGAGAAGACGAAGGTCGGCTTAGCTTCGCAGTTGATCGGCAAACCCGACTTGCTGCTTCTCGACGAGCCGACGAACCATTTGGATCTGGACGGAGTCGAATGGCTGGAGGAGTTTCTGGCCAAATACGAAGGAGCTTGCTTGATCGTATCGCACGATCGTTATTTCCTGGATCGGGTCGTTACGAAGATCCTCGAGCTGGAGGACGGGGTATCCTCCGTCTACCATGCGAACTATACGAAATACGTAAAGGAAAAGGAAGTCCGATTGCTGCAGGAATTCGCCGATTATCAAGAACAGCAAAAGAAGCTTAAGAAGATGAGGGAAACGATTAAGCAGTTGATGGAATGGGGGAAGGTCGGCGGCAACGAGAAATTTTTCCGCAGGGCGGCTTCCATGCAGAAAGCGTTGGATCGGATAGAGAAATTGAAGCGCCCGGCTATCGACCGCAAGGAAGCCGAGTTCGGGCTGCAGCCGCTAGATCGGTCGGGGAAGCGCGTGATCGAGTTCGAGTCGGTCAGCAAAAGGTTCGGGAATTCCACGGTGCTGGATCAGGTATCCGGCAGCGTGGAATATGGAGAAAGAGTGATGCTGATCGGGCGCAACGGCTCGGGCAAGTCGACGCTGCTTAAAATTATTCTAGGCCAAGAAAAAGCGGATGAGGGGCAAGTGGAGTTAGGAGCGCGGGTCCAAATCGGTTATCTTGCCCAGCAGCAATACCCGGACGATCCGAAACTGTCCGTGCTGGAATTTTTCCGTCAGGAGGCCGGCATGGAAGAGGGGGAAGCGAGATCGCGGCTTGCAGCCTACCTTTTCTACGGCGCTGAAGTCTTTAAACCGCTGAGCTTATTGTCCGGGGGAGAGTGGACGCGGCTTAGGCTAGCGCTTATCGTCATTCGCAAGCCGAACCTCTTGATCTTGGACGAACCGACGAATCATATGGATATCGCGTCCAGGGAAGCTTTGGAAGAAGCGCTGGAGGAATTTCCGGGAACGATAGTGGCGATTACCCACGACCGTTACTTGGTTAACCGGTTGTCCCGGACAATCTGGGAGCTCGATCAAGGGCGCATCAACCTGTATTTGGGCAATTTCGATGATTATAAAGCCAAGAGCAGGCGGAAGGACGCAACGGAAGGGAAACTGTCGAGGGAAACGAGTTCGCCCTCGAAGAAAACTTCCTTCCGGAAGAAATCGTCACGCGACAACGAGAAAAACTCCGAGCCGGGACAACCGATGCTGGAAAAAGAGATCGCCGCTTTGGAACAGCGCTTGATTCATTTGGAAGTCCGGTTGAGCGAGTTGGCGGAACAACAAGATTCGATGGAGCTTGAGAGAAAATGGGCGGAGCGCGAAGTTATCCTAGCCGAGCTCGACCTGATGTACGAGAAGTGGGTAACGGAATACGGAGATTAGGGCGTACGAGCAAAATCGAATATTTCCGGCATATCCGGGTACGATAGGATCGAAACGCGAAGTAATCCCGACGATGATCCGAACGGATGAGGAGGCTGGATGATGGCAAGAAGACGGAAGCTAGTAGTGCCGGGCGCCGAAGAAGGAGTGAGTGCTTTCAAGGCGGAAGTGATGAGCAAGGAAGGCTACTCCGTTAATCCGGCAAGACCGGACGACGTGAAATACGAAGTCGCCGAGGAGCTGGGCGTCCCGTTGCAACGAGGCCGCAACGGCCAATTGACGACCGAAGAAGCCGGGCAGGTGGGCGGAACGATCGGGGGCGCGATGGTGCGCGAGATGATCAGGCTGGCGCAGGAGAAGCTGGCCAAGCGGGAATGACAAGGAGCGAAGGGCCAAGGTTCACAGGCTCTTCGCTTCTTTGTCGTCGGGGACGGTCACCATTGTATTTTGGAAGCGATGGACTGCAGAGAGGCCATGCACTTCCTCAATTCAAGCAGGTCGTCGTCATTCAATGAATCCAACTTTAATCTGATTTGTTCGGTAAGCCTCTTTTGCAAGTCCTTGCATAATTGATCCCCGCCGGACGTGATCGCGATCTTCACGACTCTGCGGTCTTCCGTGCTCGTCGTTCGCTCGGCGAGTTCGTGATACACCAGCTTATCGATCAAGGGAGTCATGTTCGGACGCGAAATGCGCAATTGGTTACATAGCTCGGTTACGCTTGCGCTGCGCAATTCATATAAGGATAACAATACTTCCAAATTCGAACGGGATAATTGAAAGGGGATGTTATCCAGGGAAAAAGATCGAAACAGTTTCTTCTTGATCAAAGGAACTGCGGTCATAAAACATTCGGATACCGTGTCCAGCAATTCCGTTCTCATACGCTCACCCTCTGTTACCTTGGTGTAGTGGTTAGGTTAAGTATAACATGGGTCGTTCGAGAATAGATATTGACATATAATTGTTATGATTATATAACTAATATGCGAATACGAATCGTTTACGGCCCGCTTCCGCGAATAAATCGCGGATTGTTTGTCGTTTTTAAGAAAATCTTTAGGAACTCCGGCGTATATTTTTAGTAGATTATAGAGTAAGGTGACGGTTCACGGAAAGGGATGAAACAATGGGCTTATTGATCAAGCTAGGTAATCGGCGGTTTATGCTTTTTACTTTGCTTCTACTATTTAAGTGTAGTTTAGCGTGGTTCGTCGTATTCGAAGACGGACCGTCCTGGGAGACGATGCTGACGGAGATCCCGTTTTTCTGGCTCGTATTCTGCATGATCGAATGGTTCGCCAAGAAGAGGAAGCTTCTTTATTATACGATTGCTAATCTACTATTCACGCTTCTCTATTTTACGGTACTTATGTATTACAAATATTATGGCGTAATCGTCACTTACCATGCGCTCAGCCAAGCCGATAAAGTGACCAAGGTCGGCAACAGTACTTATTCGCTCATGGACCCCTATTACTTGCTGATTTTCGTGGACGTTATCGTCCTCATAGCCATTCCTTTGTGGATGAACAAGAAATCCAAAAAAATCCAAATGAGCTTGAAGCCGATCAGCAGAACCGCGCTGTCCGTGCTCTTCATCGTATCGGTCGCGCTGTGCTTCTTCAGCATTTGGCCGAATCGGGCGAGCATGAACGAGATCAAGCAAGCGGAGGAAATGGGTATACTGAATTACGAGGTGTACACCATATTCGCCGACAGCACGGATGATGCGGAAATGGTGGAGATGGAGGATATTACGCAGCCTGCCATCGATGAACTCAAAGGCGTTAACGGCGTGTCTAATCCGCAGTTTTTCGGAGCGAACAAAGGGAAAAACGTCATCATCATTCAGATGGAGTCGTTCCAGAATTTCCTGATCGGCCTGAAGGTTGACGGTCAAGAAGTGACTCCGAACATGAACAAGCTGGCTAACGAAAACTTCCATTATAATCATTTCTACACCATGGTCGGCCAAGGCACGACGTCCGATGCGGAATACGTGGTGAATACGTCGTTATACGTACCTAAACATGAACCTGCGACTAAGGACAACGTGAAAAAAGATTTGCCTAGCTTGCCTAAGCTGCTGGGCGAAGCGGGGTATACGACGGCTACGTTCCACACGAACGAGGTCGAGTTCTGGAACCGCCGCGAGCTGTACGATGCGGTCGGCTGGGAACGGTACTACGACAAAAGCTTCTTCGGCGACGGAGACCATGTCGCATTCGGAGCGTCGGACGAGATTCTATACGCGAAAACGTTCGAGGAGCTGAAAAACATCAGCGCGAGCGGTCGCCCGTTCTACGCCCAGGTTATTAGCATGAGCTCGCACCATCCGTATAACATTCCGGCAGATAAAGTAAGCTTCAAGCTTCCCGACAATCTGGAGGACACTTTGGTCGGACGGTATATCCAAGCTCAGAATTACTCTGATAAGGCGTTGGGAGTATTCATCGACAACTTGAAACAGAGCGGGCTATGGGAGGACAGCATCGTCCTGCTATACGGGGACCATCAAGGTCTTCCCGTGTACTCGTTGGATGACAACGAGCATGAAGCGATGAAGAAGCTTCTCGGCCACGACTATGGCTATGCCGATATGTTCAATATCCCTCTGGTCATGCACGCGCCGGGAGTCACTTTTCCTGCGGTGATCGAGAAGACGGGCGGGCAGATCGATATTTTGCCGACGGTGGCCAACTTGACGGGCGTGTCGATCGCGAACCAGATTCATTTCGGGCAAGACCTGTTGAATCAAACCGCGAACGTATTGCCGATGAGGCACTTCCTTCCGTCGGGATCGATCGTGACGGATCGCGAAGTATTCGTTCCGGGAATCGCGTACGACGATGGAACGAATTACCCGTTTGATCCTCAAGCGGACGCGCCGGGCGGGGCAACGCAGGAGCAGTATGATCATGCGCTAAAACTGCTTAATCTATCCGACAGTTACGTTAAGCAGCTTCCGGATAAGGATAAACAATAACCATAGCGCAGTTACTAGGGACTACCCATTCGGTCTATGCGACCGGTGGGTAGCTTTTTTATTTGTGGAGCGGGTTGGCAGAACATAGGGAGAAGTTCAGCGGCGAGCGGGCAGTAGATTGGCGGAAATAACGGCACGGGGTGCCGTTATTAGGCGAGCGGGCGGTAGATTACGTGGAATAGCGGCACGCGGTGCCGTTATTTCAGGGTTTTGGGTGGATGAACGTGGAATAGCGGCACGCGGTGGTTACTACTTAGGTCTCCTTAATCCAAAGGAGACTTTTTTTCTGTTTTAAAGGATTTTTGGTGCTGCATGTAGAAGTATTTCTTATATAGAATCTGTGAAGGGAGCAAGAACAATGAAGCTAACTCCGCAACAGGTATTACATGTGAGTAAAGGGGATACCGAGATTGCAGGCTTCATCTCTGCGCTTCTGGCACAAAATGAGAAACTGACCGAAATGGTAGAAACACAAGCTGTTCAAATTAATAAATTAGAGAAGCGTGTGCACGAGTTAGAACGACAGCTTGGTCAAAATAGCAATAACAGCAGCAAACCGCCATCGAGTGACGGACTGCGAAAAAAGAACAATCTGCGTCAGCCTGGGGGTAACAAAGGAGCGCCCAAGGGGCACGAAGGCCACACGCTTCGTTTTAGCCTGGTGCCTGACGAAGTCATCGTTCATGCTTTGCCTGCTTGCAAGAACTGCAAGCTCTCCTTAGCGGATGTGCCTGTGCAAGGCTGGATCAAAAGACAAGTACTTGACTTACCTCTCACTCCGCTTGTTACCACCGAACATCGCGTAGAAGAAAAGCGCTGCCCGTGCTGCCACACGTTGCAACGGGCCGAGTTTCCTGCTGCGGTGAAGGCACCTGTACAGTATGGGGATAGCTTCGCAGCATGGACGGCTTATTTGAGCGGCTATCAATTGCTGCCCTTGCAACGCATTACACAATTCTTTTTCGATCTGACCGGGTATCGCCCTAGCCAAAAGACCTTGCTTGAACAACTGAAGAGCATGGCAAACTGTATAGCAGAACAGGAGCCGTTGATTCAAGCGCATCTTCGCAACGAGCCTTTCATCCATTGCGATGAAACGCCCATGCGTTTGAATGGGAAACAGCAGCATCTTCATACGCATTCGAGCGCCAAATGGACGTTGCTGCATATGAACGAGAAGCGATGCGGGCCAGCAATCGTAGAAATGGGTGTATTGCCCACTTACACCGGAATTGTGGTTCATGACTGTTGCACGGCCTATTTCAAATCAGACTTCAAGTATTCCCACGCTTTGTGTAACGCGCATCTCATGCGGGAATGCCAGGGGATTGCTGATCACGATAAGCACCAGTGGCCCGTCGACATGAAAGAGCTGCTTCGTCGAAGCTGGGGGTTGGCCAAAGAGGCACGAATTGCTGGTATCCCTTTGTCGGATAAAGTCCTCGCCGAGATCGACCAGCAATACGACGACATTTTGGCGTTAGGGAAAACGGAATGGGCCAAAGATCTGGTGCCTGAGAAAACAGGGCCTCGCGGACGAAAATGCAAGAGCAAAGCGGCAAATCTTGGACATCGGTTCATAAAACACAAAGGGGCGATTCTTCGCTTTCTTTATGATGTGCGTATTCCTTTCGATAACAACCAGGCAGAACGCGATATTCGCATGTCCAAAGTGAAACAGAAAATATCCGGATGCTTTCGGACGGCTCTTGGCGGAAAGCAGTTTGCCAGTATTCGCGGGTTTATTTCCACACTTCTGAAACAATCTCTTCCTTTGCATGATTCACTCATATCCGTTCTTCGTGGACAGTTTCGGTTTAGGACTACCTAAGTAGTAACCACGGGGTGCCGTTATTGGGCGAGCGGGCGGTAGATTGATGGAATTAACGGCACGGGGTGCCGTTATTGGGCGAGCGGGCGGTAGATTGATGGAAATAACGGCACGTCGTGCCGTTATAAAGTGAGTGTGCGGTCGATTGGCGACGAAGCTTCTAGCCGTTCAGCTTCCGATCCCGATACTGGCCGGGAGTCATTCCTTCTTGCTTGCGGAAGGAGCGAATGAAGTTCTGCGGGTTGTTGTACCGGAGCCGGGAAGCGATGTCCTTGATCGGCATGTCGGTTTCGGCCAGCCATTTCTTAGCCATGTTGAACCGGTAGGAGGTTAAGTATTCGGTAAAGGAAATCTGGGTTTCCTTACGGAATACGCTGCTTAAATAATTGGCGTTGTAGTGCAGCCGCGACGCGCAATCCTCCAGCGTCAGATCGGTATCGTAATAATGTTGGACAAGGTCGATGACCTTCTCGGAAATATTATGATACTGCGCTTCCTGCCTGTCCCGGAATACCCGGACCATCGGATAGATGACATTCGTCCAGAACCAGTCCTGAATTTCGGGTACCGTGTTCAGATCCAACAATTCTTCGTACAAAGAGCCTTTGGCCGGATGGATTTGATTAAGGCTGATGCCGGATTCCTGCATGACGATCAGCAGGTTATTCAGCAGCCGCGCCAACGGGAGCTGGTATTCCTGCGGCGACATTTCCGCCGAAAACACGGGCAGCAGGAATTGCCCGAGCAGCTCCTTGGCTTTATCCTTTTCCGCCAGTTTGATCGCGTCTATTAATTCGTTCTCGAGATGGTTAGGGTAGTTCATGTTCAAGTAATGATTGCCGGAATTGATGTTCTCGTACTGGATGATGATGCCTTTGCCCAGCTTAAGCCGGTGTTTCAAGGCTTCCAAGCCTTCCCGGTAAGCGATGGCAAGGCTGGAGAAGGAATGGAACGTAAGGCTCATCCCGATGCTGACTTGCAGGCCGAGATAGCTCTGGATATTTTGCTGCAACCGCTCGGTGATCGAATACAACCAGTCGTTGAACTCCCCGGAATCGTCGGACGAGCTGCCTAGCAAGGTAACGACCGTGTAATCGATCGTGACGGGCGATAATCTTCGGGCGGCAGGAATCATCTCCTCGATGATGTTGTGAATGGCGAAGAGCAGAAGGTCCATGTCCCTTTTCTCGTATCGGGTGCCCTCCAACGTGTCATCTGCAGCGCGAGCGCGACCATCGTTCTCCATTCCCGAAGCTGGTTGCCGTATCCGAACCGCTGCAATTGCTCCGGCAAGTCGCCGCGCTTAACGTTGTCTTGGAACGCTTTGATGAGAAAGAAGGTTCGAACTTGGTCGATATGTTGATGGACTTCCTTCTCGAGTCGGGACTTGGATTGGAATAAATGCTGCATTTGTTCCCCGATCACTTGGAATTCATTCGATTTGCGCTTGCGGATGCCCGGAAGTCCGTTATCGATCTGCTGGAGCAGAACTTGGATCGGAGAATACATGCGACGGGAGCCGAGCCAGGCAAGCAACATCGTCACAAGCAGCATGAATACGCAGACGATCAGCGTATACATGCCGATTTTGTTGGACTCCTGCGTCAGGCTGGCGATCGAAGTGAACGATAGGTAGATCCAACCGTTAAACGGGGAGCGGTAATAGGCGACGGAATAAGAGCTTTGATCGATCTTCGTCGTGAACTGCCCGGAAGGGTTCTTCAGTTCATCCGCGGATTGGAAGCCTGTCGCCGTGAGCGGTTTGCCGATTAAGGATTGGTCGGGATGGATGAGAACGCGATAATTCTCGTCCGCGATCATGATCCGGTCTTCTTGCTCCGGGTCGTTGTTCAACAAATCCTGAAGGCCGCAAGTCGGAATGTTGGCGATCGCTAACCCATGTTTCTCTAAGCCGGTCAACGGAAGCTTCTTGATCAAGCTGATGCTATACTCGCAGATGACGTTGGCCGAGTTCTCCTCGCTGTAGAACCAGCGAGTCGGGTTAAGCGTCCAATTGCTCATGTCGTTTATTTGCGCTAGCTCGCTCAAAGCGTCGTAATGCTCGTATTGGTCGAACGCGTATAGTCCGGAGTTTTTAATCATCCAATTTTGACGCTCGTTGACGAGAATCACGTCCTCGACCTTCGTATCGAACGATTGCATGTGACGAAGCTCGGTCCGAATGTTGTCGTAGATCATGAAATCGTTTACGGTTAACGGGTTGCCCATCGCTTTTTTGAGCACGGTGGAGTTGATCGTCTGGTTTAACGTATGGTTGACAGTCGTTAGAATTTGTTCTACATTGGCATTGATTTGATAGAGGAGTTGCAATTTTCCTTTGTTTACATGATTTTGAATTTCGCTGGAAGAAGTCGCATAGGAAAAAATACCGATGAAAAGAACCGGAAGCGTACTTAACAAAAATCCGAAGATAGTCATTTTGGTCAGGAAACTGAATGAGCGCATAAGAGCCAACACCTTATCTTCGAAGATAGCTTAATTGTAATCTTCCGATCCGATCGGGACAATAATCATCTCGCTCGTCTATAATCATCTTCTTAGAATTACGCGTAATCAGGCTAGCTGAAGGGGGTTTACGATGATATCCGGCGATCCGAAAGGCTTCTCCAGAAAAACTCGCTCGTTGCTCGGTTTGTTGTTAGCGACTCTGTTGTTATCTTCGTGCATGGGTCGGAAGGAGGCCGCAGGGGACCTCGATGACCGTCCCGTCGTCAGCATCATGGCTCCATTGCATTTTCCTCATGCTCCAGATCCTGCCATTATCGACGAAATAGAGAAGCTGACGAATACGAGATTGGACATCGAATGGGTGCCTGACGGCATCTACTCGGACAAAATGAATACGTCCTTGATGACCAACTCATTGAAGAAAGCGACGTTCGTTAAATATACGGATTACAATTTGGTGAAAAATTCGGTACGCTCGGGCGCCTTCTGGGAGATCGGGCCGTATTTGGACCGATTCCCGAACCTAAGGCAACTGGACGAGGATATTCTTAATCAATCCGCGTTGGATGGCAAGATTTACGGATTATATACGGAGAGGCTTTCCTCCAGGCAAGGGATTATTATCCGGGAGGATTGGCTCGAACGGTTGAAGCTGGGCAAGCCGCGGACGATCGACGAGCTGTACGAGGTGATGAAGGCGTTTACTTACGAGGATCCCGACGGCAACGGCAAGGCGGATACGTTCGGATTGGCGGACCGCAACGATCTGATTTTCGGGGTATTCAAGACGCTAAGCTCTTATTTCGGGACTCCGAACAACTGGCTCGTTTCCGGACATGAACTTATTCCGGAATTCGCGACTCCGCAATACATGGATACGATGAACTTCATGCGGAAATTGTATGAGCAGCGTATCATCAATCAGGACTTCGCCGTCACCAGCAAGGAGGTTCAGAGAAATCTGTTCATTCGCGGGCAAGTGGGCGTCTATATCGGAAGCATGCTGGATGTCCAGCGGCTAGCGGATGCGGCAGAGCTCGTGAATCCGGAGGCGCGCTTTGCGCTGGTCAACCGAATAGAGGGTCCGCTCGGCTATCGAATATGGTCGATCCCCAATTTCAACGGGTTATATCTCTTTTCCAAGAAAGCGATTAAGACCGAAGAGGAACTGTTGCAAACTTTGGAATTTTTCGATCGGTCGATGGAGAAGGACGTTGCCAATCTGATGAAGTATGGTTTCGAGGGACGCCACTATAAGCTCGAAGGTAATCAGGTCGTGTTGCCGGAAGATAGCCAAGAGCTGAGGGCGAACGAGTTGAGCGTCCTCTATACTCTGATGATCGCCGATTTGAGTAACCCGAACATCATGAAAGTAGCTAAGCAAGACAGCCTAACCGAGACGGCCGAACGATTGAGCGAGGATAACGAGAAGTTTATCGTGCGCGATCCGACTGAGGGTTTGAAATCGAAAACCTATGACGAGAAAAACGTAGAGTTGTATAAAATCATATCGGACGCGACATACAATTACATGCTCGGTCATCTGGACGAAGCCGGTTACCGGCAAGAAATCGAACGGTGGAAAAGAAGCGGAGGCAGCAAGGTCATTCAAGAGTATACGCAAGATTATTTCGGCAACGGCGACGCGGGGTAACTCCTGCGTTGCTGTTTTTTTATGGAGAGGGGGAGCTCTATTCGCGCCGTGTGGTATTATGGTTTGCATATAGGATATTTTTGGCAATGGGGGGGACGAAGTTGAAACACTGGATTGCTTTAACCGTGATAGTGGTCTTGCTTATTGCATTGATCGGATGCGGCGACCGCGTCAACGGAGACGCCATCGTCGACTCCGGCGGCCTCGCCGTCGCAACCGCGGTCGAGACGAGCGAGGCCGCATCGCCATCGGAGACGGTACGACCGTCAGGCGAAGCGGCTCCGGGCGGGGAGAATCCGTTGGATGAATTGAAAAAAGGCGACAAGCCGACGCCTTATCCGGTTCTGGCGCTTATTCGCGAGATCGAAGGGTTTCAAGGAGGGGCGTACGACGGGGAATTGGCGGATAGCAAGCGGATCATTTATTATACTCCGTTGCCTTCGGACGATTATGCCCGCGACTATCGTTATTACGATTACGAAACCGGGGACGTATACGTGAACGGAGAGGACGGTCAGGTCCTCTATTATAACGTGTTTGACTCCGCGACCTATCCTGCGGCTACTGAGGCGCCGCCCGGCGATCCCGTCGATCCGGCGCGACTGAAGCAAATGAATGGGTTGGAGCGAAAGCTGTATGCTCTAGAGAATGTTTATAATATCGAGTGGTCGCCGGACTATCAAACCATTGCGTACTGCCAAGGAATCGAGTATGAATCTAAAGTTTACGCTTGGAAAGCAAGCGACGAATCCGCGGTCGAGATTCCCGTGGAACCGGACACCTACTACTTTCAATGGGCTTCCGATTCGAAGGTTTTGCTGCTCGATTCGGGTACAAGCGTCTTAAGGGGCGGACAACTGTATCAGGTAGCTTCGGGAAAGCTAAGCGAGTATTTCGGCTACGCGAACGAGGCGTTGATTTCTCCGAATTCCAAGCGGGTCGCGTACGCGCGAACGAGCGGAATAAGCTCGGAACAGAAGAACGACTACGAAGTCGGCGAAACGCTAGAGCTATGGGTAATGGATTTGTCCGATTTCACCGAACGTAAGTTGATTCAAGCCGACGATCATACGGACTATTCTCCCGTACAATGGAACAACGATTCCGAACTCGTCTACGCGAAACACGACTATAAGACGGACGTGGAAGAGGAATTGCGGATAACGGTTTCGGAGTAGAGGGCGGATTTCCGGCAAAATAGTTTTGCAAAGGATTATCTTCGAGGCCCGTGCGCATTCGCATGGGCCTTTCGTATTCCCGGTTGTCGTGTCATCCGGCCGAAAAATAATCATTATGTTAGATGCCGCCCGGGAGCGCGGCGAAGTGAGCAAATGATTGTATACGTAATTTCGGGCTGCCTCTAAAGTCGGAGTTGTAGCACACAAATCCCTTTTGGAGGTCATAGCGGTATGAAGAGAAAAAGCGTATCGGTCCTGCTTAGCCTGGTGTTGGTATTTAGCTTAGCGCTTGCGGCATGCGCAAGCAAAAACAAGGAAGAGCCTGCGGCATCATCCTCGAATAGCAGCCCTAGCGCGTCTAAGGCCGCGGAGTCGAAAGCGCCGGAGGCGGAGGGACCGACGAAGATTACGATCATGCTGCCTCTTAACATTGCCGAAACCCCGCCGGATACGGTAGAGAAGGAAATCGAAAGATTGACGAACACCGAACTGACGTATCAGTTTTTCCCGGCAGACACGTATGAAGAGAAATTAAACGCTTCGTTCGCGACGGGCTCGTTGCCTCAGGTCACTTATTTGAAGAACCAAGCGACGTTCCTGCTGATGAAGGATGCGATCAGAGACGGACAGTTCTGGGAGATCGGACCTTATCTCGGCGAGTTCCCGAACTTAAGCAAGTTAAAAGAGTTTACCCTTAACAATACGAAAGTCGACGGCAAGCTGTATACGCTGTACATCGGTAGGCCGCTCGCCCGCCAAGGGATTATATACCGGAAAGACTGGGCGGATAAGCTGGGGCTGAAAGCGCCGGAAACCGTGGACGATCTGCTCGAGATGGCTAAGCAATTCACGGAGAAAGACCCGGACGGCGACAAAAAGGACGACACGATCGGGCTCGCGGATCGGAACGATCTGATCTACGGAGCCTTCAAAACGGTCGCTTCCTGGTTCGGCACTCCGAATAACTGGGGCGAGCAAGACGGCCAGCTGCAACCTGAGTTCATGTTCCAGCAGTACATCGACACGATGGACTACATCAAGAAGTTCCGCGACGGCGGATATATGAACAAAGACTTCGCGGCCACTAGCAAAACCGACCAAGTCAGCCTGTTCACGAGCGGCGAAGCGGGTATCTATATCGGCGCGATGTCGGATGTGAATCAACTGCAGCGCGACTTGGTCAAAAACGTACCGGAAGCCGTAGTCGATACGCAAGCCCTTATCAAAGGACCGAGCGGGCAAGCGACCTCATGGTCGATCCCGGGTTATAACAACGTCTTGCTGTTCCCGAAAACCGCTGTCAAAGACGAAGCCGAGCTGAAGAAAATTCTCGCTTTCTACGACAAAATGATGACTCCCGAAGTGGCCAACACGCTGTTCTGGGGAATCGAGGGCACCCACTACGAGGTAGTCGACGGCAAAGCGAAGGAGCTCGACGACAAGGAAAAAATCGAACGCGAAGTCAAGGGCTTCAAAGACAGCCTCATCGGAGAACCGGAAACGAACGGCCAGTTGGAAGCTTACCACACTTTGGAAGCTAGAATTCGCGCGGAGCAATTCACGATCGAGAACGCGAAGATCGCGATCGCCGATCCGGCGGCCGCATTGGATTCCGCTACCAACACGGCGCAAGGCGTGCAGTTGCAAGAGATCATTAAAGACGCGACTTACAAGTACATGTACGGCAGCATCGATTTGGCAGGGTTCAAGAAGATGGTGGACGACTGGAAGTCGCGCGGCGGGGATAAAATCATCGAGGAAATCAACGCGGCGGCTAAGAAATAACGGACCGGCCCGATACCCGAATCAGGTTTTAATAGCGGCTTACCCTCGCCCGCATGGGCGGGGGAGCCCTTCCAATGTTCCAACTTCGACTTTCGCGGGAAAGGATGCATGTTATGCAGGAAGCGGGCGTTCAACAAGGCAAGGCAGCTTTGCCGTCGCCGATACGCAAGCAGCGAAGCAGCGAATTAAGCAGGCGCCTAAAGAGGAATAAGTGGCTTTATGTGATGATTTTCCCCGGTCTCTTGTATTTCTTGATTTTCAAGTATGCGCCCATGTACGGGCTTGTCATCTCGTTCCAGGACTTTAAACCGTTCAAAGGCATCGCCGGCAGCGAATGGGTGGGCTTTAAACACTTCGAGAGGTTGTTCAACGAACCGGATTTCCTTCAAATCCTAAGCAATACGCTTATTTTGTTCGGCATGAACTTGTTGTTTTTCTTCCCTGTTCCGATCATTCTGGCGTTGCTGCTCAATGAAGTTCGGATTTCCGCGTTCAAGAAAACGGTGCAGACCCTGATCTACATTCCGCATTTCATGTCGTGGGTCATTATCGCTTCCATCAGCTTCGTAATGTTGACGGAGGATGGCGGCATTATCAACGAGTTAATCGCTTATTTGGGGTTCGAGAAAATTAATTTTCTGCTCAACGTGGAGTGGTTCAGACCGACTTACATCATTCAGGTCATCTGGCGCGAAGCGGGCTGGGGAACGATTATTTATTTGGCGGCGATTGCCTCGATAGACGTTGAACAGTACGAAGCCGCCCGAATGGACGGGGCGAATCGGCTTAGACAAATTTGGAATATTACGCTGCCGGCTATCCGAAGCGTTATTATCGTGCTGTTGATCCTGAAGATCGGCGACGTGCTGGAGTTAGGATTCGAGCATGTATACTTGCTACTCAATTCGATGAACCGCGACGTAGCCGAAATTATCGATACTTACGTGTTTACGGCCGGGTTAAGACAAGGCCAGTTCAGCTATAGCGCCGCGATCGGATTTTTCAAATCGTTCATCGGAATCGTGCTGGTTATGGCTGCCAATAGGCTCGCTCGTAAAATGGGGGAAGACGGCGTTTATTAATCGGCGGGAGGAGGACAACAGATGGTAGAGGATCGTACGTTAGGCGGAAGAATATTCTCGGTTTTCAATTATTCGATACTGTTCGCTTTTGCCCTGGTATCGTTCCTGCCTTTCATTCATGTGCTTGCAGGCTCGTTCACGACGAGCGCGGAACTGGCCGTCAACAAGTTCGTGATCGTTCCGAAGATCTGGAGCTTGGACGCTTATCGGTTTATTTTTTCAACCAATACGATATTTAAGGCGATGTCGGTATCCGTTCTCGTGACGCTGATCGGAACGTTATTCAGCATGCTCATCTCTTCGATGATGGCCTACGGCTTGTCGCGGAAAGACTTGGACGGCAGGAAGGCGATTATGTTCAGCGTCGTCTTTACGATGCTATTCAACGGAGGGCTTATTCCGACTTTCCTCGTCGTGAAAGAACTGAATTTAATCGACAGCTACGCCGCGCTTATATTGCCGATCGCGATCAGCGCGTTTAATCTGATCATTCTCAAGAACTTCTTTCAGAACATCCCGGAAGGGCTGGAGGAATCGGCGAAGATCGACGGGTGCACGGATTTCGGGATCTTTTTCCGGATCGTGCTTCCGCTCTCCATGCCCGTGCTGGCGACGATTTCCCTGTTCTACGCCGTAACGTACTGGAACACTTATTTGAACGCCATTCTGTATCTGGACAGCAGCGATAAGTGGCCTATTCAAGTGCTGCTAAGACAGATCGTCGTGCTGGCCAGCGGAATCGAGTACGGCTCCAGCCTGGACGGCGAAGTGCCTCCGCCGGATCAGACGGTGAAGATGGCCGTTATCGTCGTGGCGACGCTTCCGATCATGATCGTCTACCCGTTCTTGCAGAAGCATTTTGCCAAAGGCGCTTTGCTAGGCTCGATCAAAGGGTAAAAGAAAGAGAGGAGAGGGGATTACATGCTGATATCGAACACGATCTCCCGCGCGCCTTTGGAGTGGGCCGCGGCTGCTTGCGATACTTTGATGGATGCCTACGCCGCGGGAGAGCTTCCTCCGGCTCATCGCTGGCACTATCATCAGGGCGTATTCCTATGCGGAATGGAGCTGCTGCTGGAAGCGGGCAAGAACCGAAGATACGAGCGCTATATTCAGGATTACGTTGATGGCTTGGTCGACGGGCACGGCAACTTTTATTTCGCCAGGGATGAGCTCGATGCGATACAGGCTGGGCTGTTGCTGTTTCGGCTCGACAAGCTTACCGGGAAGCGCAAATACCGGATAGCGGCCGATAAATTGCGGTCGTTGTTCGACACCTTGAACAGGACTTCCGAGGGCGGCTTCTGGCACAAGGACAAGTATCCCGGTCAAATGTGGCTAGACGGGCTGTATATGGGAGGCGTCTTCGCTCTGAAATATGCGGCCGCCTACGGGGACGACGGCTTAATCGGGTTGGCGCTGCATCAGGAGCGATTGATGCGTAAATATATGAAGGACGACCGCACGGGGCTATTGTTCCATGCATGGGACGAGTTGCGGAAGATGCCGTGGGCGGATGCCGAGACGGGCTGCTCGCCGGAGTTGTGGGGCAGATCGCTTGGCTGGTACGGACTAGCGTTGGCGGAATTCCTGGACTTGTTGCCTCAAGGAAGTCCGGAGCGTTCGGAACTGGCGGAAGTACAGAAGGAGTTCATCCATGCGCTTATCCGTTATCAGGACCGGGAAAGCGGACTGTGGTATCAAGTGGTCGACAAGGGGCATCTCGCGGATAATTGGCTGGAGACGTCTTGCACGAGCTTGTTCGTCTATGCGATCGCGAAGGCGGTCAAACAAGGAGTCGTGGAGCGGGACTGCGTTGGAGCGGCGGTTAAAGGATACGAGGGCTTGATCGGAAGGCTCGAATTCGACGCCGCCGGGGGAATCGTGCTTCCGGACATTTGCATCGGAACGTCCGCGGGCGATTACGAGAATTACGTGACTCGGCCGACGAGCAGCAATGACCTGCACGGGGTCGGAGCCTTCGTCATGGCATGCGTGGCGATCAATGATTTGGGTTCGTTGGAAGCGGGACGCTGAATTCGGGCAGTAACGGTACGGAGTTAAAGCGACGGGCAGAGATGAGGTCTCTGATTCGTCGCTTCTTTAGTTTGTTCGCAATTTGGCCTAAACGGGAAGAGGACTCGAACTAATGCTATAATGATGTAAATAGCAGACCATGCGGGAACAGGTGCAGGAGTAAACGATGAGCATATCGGATATTCTGTCCAACGTGACAGAGGAAAATTTGAAAAGTTTGTTGGAGCAATACCGGGCTTTCGGTCCTTTTCCCGGCATTGCGTTGACGTTCATGAAGTCGTTCGTGCCGCCGTTGCCGACGATCCTGATCGTCGGAGTGAACGCCGCGGTCTACGGCTTATGGCTCGGGTTCCTCTATTCCTGGTTAGGAATCGTGAGCGGATGCCTCGTGACGTTCATGGTCGTGCGGAAAGTCGCCGGGCATCCGTACTTCCTGCGCTGGGCGAAGAAGCCGAAGGTGCAGAAGAGCTTAGTATGGGTACGGCGCAACGCGTTCAGTTATGTGTTCCTGCTCAGCATTTTTCCGGTCGGGCCGTTCGTGGTCATTAACATGGCCGCGGCCATCGCGCAGATGCGGCTGCGTTCTTTTTTCATCGCGATCGTATTCGGCAAGGCGATCATGGTCATGTCGGTATCGATCATCGGTCACGATTTCGGCCGGTTCATCGAGCGCCCGCTCGAGTTGATTTACGTCGTCCTCTTCGTAGGCGCGTCGTTGTGGGTGAGCAAAAAAATCGAGTCTCGCTTTACGCGCGACGCGAAGGGCGTGCCGCAACCGCAATCGCTTGCGCAGCCTGACCGAGGTGACCAGTTAAGCTTGGATAGCAGTACGACAACCGGACGCAAAGCGGAATAAACGGATAAAACGAGAGGCGGATAAACCTATGTTAAGTTTCACTGAGAAGATCGCGATTATGGAGTCTTTTCCCCAACTAGAGCGGAGAGACGTATCCCTGGGGCGCGTAAATTTTCATTATGACCGAAGCGTTATCGAGAAGAAGAACGTCGGCTTTCATTTTCACCCGAACGGCAACGGCTATATTTTCGCAGGGGAAATTGAAGGCGTCGAGACGGATGAAAAAGGCTTCGTTAACGTGCGGGATTACGGCGCGGAGGAGCTTCGTTCTCTCGTCGAGCGGTCGATTCAATCGTTGACGGGGGATTCTTCCTGGGAGGAAGGGCAGGAGGAGAAGTGGTTCGACTCCGATCGCAACATTCTTGTTCTCAAGTTCGAGGACGAGATGTGGTACATTTTCTCCGGTCTCAATCTCGAGATGGCTTTCGAAACCTATGACGAAGCAAGGGACTACCTAAGCGAAGAGGGTTTCAATCGGCTGTAAAAATCAGAGCGTCAAACCGTCGATAAGAGGGGCGAGCCGTCGCAGGCTTGGCCTTTTTTTCGATTTCCGTAAATTTACTGAAACGAATTGTTTATTCCTTCCGTAGATTCTAGAGTAAGATCAAGCTAAAATAGGCGTAGGAAGATAAAGGTATCCTACTCTATTGAAATTTAGGAGGAAAACAATGAAACGTATTTTGTTGTTTATCTTAACCAACTTATTGGTCATGCTGACCATCGGCATTATCCTCACCGTGTTCGGAGTGGGCTCTTACATTAACGAATCCGGCGGAATCGATATGATGTCGCTGTTGATCTTCAGCGCGATCGTCGGTTTCACGGGAGCGTTCATCTCGCTGGCGATGTCCCGCATGATGGCCAAGTGGATGATGGGCGTTCGCGTCTTGAAGCCGAACGATCACCTCTCGCAAGGCGAGCGTCAAATCGTCGAGATGGTTCATCGGCTGTCCCGCGCGGCAGGTCTCATGCACATGCCGGAAGTCGGGATCTATGATTCCCACGAGGTCAACGCTTTCGCTACGGGACCTTCGAAGAAACGTTCGCTCGTCGCGGTATCCACCGGCTTGCTGAACGAGTTGGACGAAGACGCGGTAGAAGCCATTATCGGCCATGAGGTGGCTCATATCGTCAACGGCGATATGGTGACGATGACGTTGCTCCAAGGCGTTGTGAATACGTTCGTCGTATTCCTTTCCCGTATCGCGGCTTGGGCGGTATCCCGTTTCGTGAAAGAAGAGATTGCGCCGATCGTTCATTTTATCGCGGTTATCGTCTTTCAAATCGTATTCTCCATTCTCGGCAGCATGGTCGTCCTCGCGTATTCGAGATATCGCGAGTTCCACGCCGACGCGGGCGGAGCGCACTTGGCAGGTAAAGACAAGATGATTCATGCTTTGCGCGGGCTGCAGGCTTACCAAGACAGAATGAGAGGCAGCGAGCAAACCGCTATCTCTACGTTGCAGATCAGCGGCAAAAAACGCAGCGGGCTATTCTCGACCCACCCGGATTTGGAAGAGAGAATTCGTCGTTTGCAAGCCAGCTAATTCGAATAAAAAGCCGTCCCTAAAGCCGACGATTTGCTGGCTTAAGGGACGGCTTTTTTATTCATCGGTCGACGGGTCTGTTTTGCGAATAAGGTGACGGCGAAGTGTTAAATGATGGGGGAGCGAGCAGGGCGAGGCGGATAAGGTGACGGGATAACGCTATTTGTTCCGAATTGCTTGGATTTTGCGGTGTGAGAAGGGAATAAGGTGATGGCATAGCGCTAAGCGAGGGGGGACGTGCGTAAATAGGGCTATAAGGTGATGGCGTAACGTTATTTGATCGGGTATGGCGAAAAAACGCAAAAACACCTCGCCAAGGTCGGAAACAGGGACTATGGCGGGGTGCTTTCGTATGAAGACCGTCCATAATTCTGTGGCGGGGCATTCAGTGCTAACGGCGTTCGTTATAAGCTCTAAGCAAAGTGAAACGGTTCGGGCGAATATGGTGAGCTTCCCGAAGGCTTCTCTCCAACAGTTCCGGTTCGATGCCTAACCGATCGGGCTCTGTCGGTCCCCCGACTTTCGCTAACAGCTCGCGAAGCCGATTGCCGTCGGGAATGTCCCGGATGGCTTTCAAAATCGTTTCGCGATGCTCGACCGGAAACAAAGAAGGCTCTTCCTCGGCCAACCTATGATAGAGGTCCGAGATGACCCCGCAAGAGATGCCGACTTTGGCTCCGTGCAACACTTGCCTTCGTCCGGAGCGCAACAGCTCCATCTCCCAATAATGGGAGAGGTGATGCTCGGCGCCGGAAGCGGGATGCGATTGTCCGAATTGCAGCATGGCGAACCCGGATTCGATCAGCGCGCGAGTCAGGATTTCAATGCCTTGCAAGCTTCTGCTGCCGATCTCGTCGCAGTGATCGACGCATTGCTGCAAGGCGCGTCTCGTGCGGTCGGCTACTTCCTCCGAGTAAGGCTCGCCGCCCGCGAGGCTGCCGAACTTCCAATCGAACAAGGAAGTGTATTTGCCGAGCATGTCGCCGAATCCGGCCGCGATCATCTCGCTTGGAGCTTTGGTGAGAATATCGAGATCCGCGAAGATGGCGGAAGGCCCTATCGCGCCAATCGTTTTCTTCTCTCCGCGGAGGATCAGCGGGGCGCCCACGGAGTTGAACCCGTCCACCGATGGCGCGGTAGGAACGGATACGAACGGGATTCCGACCGCGTAGGCCGAGAATCTGGCGATGTCGTGCAGCGTGCCTGAACCAACGGCGATCACGATCTCGGAGGCTTCTTGGCGCAGCTCGAGAATCAGTTGAATGAGGGAAGCCTCGTCGGCGATCACGTCGCCTTGCCGATCCGGTAAGATTAGCGTTGTTGTAACGCTAATCCCGGCAGAATTGGCGGCATCGCCGATACGTTTGCCTGCGACTTCGTAGGTGCGGTCATCCGCGACGATGGCCGCTTTGCGATAACCGTTTTCCTTCAAATACGGAACGACGCCTTGAATCGCTCCCGGTTCAATCCGAACTGGACCGTTGAATGACATCTGCTATTCCTCCCTGTTGTCCTAAAAATGTTGTAGATCGGCGATCGATTCCCATATATAATCCGGCTTGATCTCCGAGGCTTCCCCGATTGCCCGAGTTGTCGAACCGCTTAGCACGAGCGCGGAACGAATGCCGGCTTGCTTGCCCAGCCGAATGTCCGAGTTAAGGCTATCTCCTATCACGAGGCAGCGCTCGGGAGGGAGGTCCAATGAACGTAATGCCGCGTTCGACATATACGCGGAAGGTTTGCCGATGACCACGGACACTTCTTGCCCCGTCGTGCTCACGATGGCGCTGATCAAACCTCCTACGTCGATGGATTCCCCATCGTCGCCGGGGAATGTTTTATCTTCGTTCGTGGCGATGATTCGGGCGCCGTTGCGAACGGCGCGGAATGCCGAATTGAGTTCCGCATAGGTAAGTTTCTCGTGAAGCGTGATGACTAGCCACTCTGCTTCTTCAGGCGTCGTCGCAAGCCCGATGCCGTGAGCGGACAACTCCTCGCGCAAGCCCTCGTCCCCGAGCAGCCAACATTTACTGGCGGGCGCTGCGTTCCTTAGGTAATCAGCCGTGACAGTGGAAGTCAGAATAATCTCATCCTCCGCGGCTTGAATCCCCATTGCGTTAAGCTTCTCCCGGCACATCCTCCTGGAGTAGTTTCCCCGATTGGTGAGGAATACGACTTTTTTGCCGCGTGAACGGATATAGCTAAGCGTCTCGCGGGCACCTTCGATAGCCGTCGCTCCTCGGTATACGGTACCGTCCAAATCGATAATGAAGCCGTCTATTGTGTCTAATAACATGTTGTCGCTATCCTCCTGCCGCATCTATCCTCTCTTTAATTGTCCGTTCGTTTGCGTTTGTTTGTCAACAATTGAATGCGTATGTCGGCGTTCGTATTCATTTGCAGATGAACGTTCGTTTGTTGCGTTATTCAATCGGCAATGAGCAGTTCCGTACCTTTGATCTGCTTCAGGAAATCTTTATCCGCTTGTTTGTCGGTAATCAGAGTATGGATTTCGTCGAAAGGAACGGAAGTCGCGATCGATCTGCGTCCGAGCTTGGTGTGATCGGCCAATGCGACCGTTCTGCGGGCATTGCCCGCCATCAGCTTCTTCAATTCCGCCTCGTACAAACTGAAGTCCGTCATCCCTTCTTGAAAGCTGACTCCTTCCGCGGAAGTGAAAAACAGATCCGCGTGGATTCCCGCCAGGATGTCTTTGCCCAGCACGCCTTCGACGGTTTTCGAACCTACCCGCAGCACGCCCCCGATCAGAATGACGTTGTTGCGCGGATTCTGATTCAGAGTCATTGCGGCCTCCAAGCCGTTCGTGACGACCGTTAAATAGTTATGCTCGGTTAAAGTTTTGGCCAGCTCCAGCGCGGTAGAGCTTGCATCCAAGATGATGCACTGTCCCGCCGTCACTAGATGGGCTGCTTTCCGTCCAATCATGCGCTTCTCTTCGTAATTCACCCCGCTGCGGGACGGATCGCGCGAATCGCGCACGGAGGCCGGGTTCCTCACGGGCACGGCGCCCCCGTGAGTTCTCTCCAGCAATCCCTCGTCTTCGAGTATTCTCAAGTCGATGCGCAGCGTCCCTTCGGAAACGTTAAATAATCGCGCCAAGTCCTTCACCAATACTTGCTTGTCGCGATGCAGCAACTCTAATATCTGGTCTCTCCTATGAGAAGCGAACATGGTCTGCGATCTCCCCCTTCGTTTATCGTCATTTTATACAAAACGATGACAAACAACAATTATCGATGGAATTATTGGAGCTTAACGATGAAGGGATCATCCCGAAAAAAATAATCTTGTCATCGCTTTCATCCCATACTATAATCATTGTATAAAGTTTAATCGCTTTAACTTTTGAAAATTGAATAGCAATCAGGACCTGGCATAATTATGCTCGCAATGCTATTATGCTAAATTTTTTATCTAAAAAGTTTAAGCGGTTTAACTTTTGGAAGTGGAATCATAGCCTACCCGTCAACGAAGGGGGACCATGGATTGAAGTCGACAAGGGAAAGCCGCCGCGAAGGGAGATTGTTCTATTTTTTCGTGTCTCCGTGGCTAATAGGATTTATCGTATTCGCATTATTTCCGGTAATGGCTTCCTTGTATTACAGCTTCACGGAGTACGACATCATCCATGCGCCCGAATTTATCGGATTCGGCAACTACAACGAGCTATTCCGCGATGAGCAGTTCTGGAATTCCATTCAAGTCACGCTGAAGTACACGTTCATTAGCGTTCCGTTGACGCTGTTCCTGTCTTTGGTCTTCGCGATCCTGATCAATCAGAAAATTCCGCTCAGGGGATTCTTCCGGACGGCGATGTATTTTCCGAGCATGATCTCGGGCGTGTCGATGGCGTTGTTATGGTTCTGGGTATTCAACCCTCAGGCGGGGCTGTTCAATTACGGGCTTTCGCTATTCGGAATCGATCCGATCCACTGGTTCCTGGACGAGAAATACGCGATGTGGGCGCTCATCGTTATGTCGTTCTGGGGGCTGGGCGGAGGGATGTTGATTTTCCTGGCGGGATTGCAGGGCGTTCCGGCTCATTTGCTGGAGGCCGCTAAGCTGGACGGCGCCGGACGGCTTCGTACCTTCTGGAACGTTACGTTTCCGCTCATCTCCCCGGTGTTCCTTTTTCAGTTGATCATCGGATTGATCGAATCGTTCCAAGTCTTCACGCAGGCCTACACGATTACTCAGGGCGGGCCCAATTACTCGACATGGTTCTACGTGTACAACATTTACATTAATGCGTTCAAGAATTTCCGGTACGGGTATGCCTCGGCTATGTCTTGGATCCTCCTGATCGCGGTCACGATCATCACCTTCATCATTATGAAGATGTCCAATCGTTACGTGTACTACGAAGGAGGGCGTGAGAGATGAGTCAAGTCGCGCTTGCGAAGCAACAACCCGTCAAACGGAAAAAGGCGAAGATAGAGCTTGCTCGGATCATCGGGTTTCTCGTTTTGTTGATCGTAACGGTAGCTATGATTATGCCTCTAGGTTTTATGTTATCGACATCACTCAAGACGACCAAGGAGATGCTCGTATTCCCGCCAACGGTCATACCGGAGCATTTCGCTTGGGAGAATTTCAAGGAATTGTTCGTCAACTCGGAGATCAAATTCGGCCGGCAATACATGAACAGCTTGATCGTCGCGATCGCGACGGTCATCGGAACGGTGTTCTCCTCCTCGTTCGTCGCGTTCGGCTTCGCCCGGTATCGGGCGAGAGGGAGCCAGTTATTGTTCGTGCTCGTGCTCAGTACGCTGATGCTGCCTTATCCGGCAATCATGATTCCGCAGTTTCTTCTCTTCACGAAGCTAGGCCTTCATGATTCTTTGCTGCCGCTCATTCTGCCTTCCTTTTTCGCGTCGGCTTACATGATCTTTTTGCTAAAGCAGTTTTTCGCCACGATACCGAACGAGTTATACGATGCCGGAAGGATGGACGGTTGCAGGGAAGTGCGTTTGTATTGGAGCTTGACCTTGCCCCTGTCCGGTCCGGTGCTCGCGACCGTGGCGATCTTCTCCTTCATCTGGAGCTGGAATGATCTGCTTGCGCCCGTTCTCTATCTGGATTCGCAAGAAAACTTTACCCTTCCGATCGGGATGGCGGCGATGCTGAGCTCCAAGTTTCGGATCGCTCCTTGGAACTTAATGATGGCGGCTTCTCTGCTGTCCGTCCTTCCGATCGTCGTCCTTTTCGCGATCGCGCAAAAGCGATTCGTCCAAGGCATCGTTCTTACCGGCATCAAGTAATCGCTCACATATTCCGTACCAACAATATTAAGGGGGATAAACATGAGGATGAAGAAGGGTAAGTTGGCTTTCGCCTTAACGGTGGCATTCGGATTGGTCGCGACGGCATGTTCAAGCGGAGGAGGCAAGGAAGGGAAAGAAGGGGAAACGGTCACGATCACGCATTATACCATCGATTCGCCGGATCGCACGTTCGTCGAGAAGCTCATCCCGGATTTCGAAGCTAAGCATCCGAACATCAAGATCAAGGTTACAAAGGCGCCTTACGAGCAATTCGATTCCAAGCTCCAGTCCTCCATCGCCGCCAAGAACGCGCCGGATGTCACGTCCCATTGGGGATACGGCGGATTTATGGAGTACTACAACAAGGGCATGCTGGCGGACTTGACTCCTTATCTTGACGGCTTCAGCGGTGCCGATTACAACATCCCCGAAGATGTCATGAACATCTATAAGGTAGATGGCAAAACTTACGGCATCCCGCTGAACAGCTACGTTACGGTTATGCTCTATAACAAAGATCTTTTCGATAAAGCCGAACTCGAGTATCCTCCGACGGACTACGAAGACAAGAGCTGGACGTTCGATAAGATGGTGGATTACGCGAAAAAAATGACGGTAGATTCCACGGACCTGGCGGAAGCGCAGTATGGCGTCGACTTCGGTTTCGGCGAACGGGATCAACGTCCGCAATATTTCGGCGCCGACGTCTATTCCGATGACACGTGGACCAATGGCGGCAAGCCTTCCGAGATCAATCTGAACAAGCCGGAAGTCGTAGAGGCGTACAAGAAAATCTATGGACTCATCTACGATCAGAAGGTTTCTCCTACGCCGGCGTTCTCCAAGTCCGTATCGGGACAGTTCGGGGATCCGTTCCTTTCCGGCAAGATCGCCATGTCCGTCGTCGGTTCATGGAGCTTGGCCGCATCGAGCGACTTCAGCTTTAACGTCGGCGTAGCCGCGGTTCCGCAAGGCCCGAACGAGAAGGTCAGAAGCGTTCTGTACGTCGATCCGCTCTTCGTGCTGAAGGACTCCAAGCATCCCAAAGAAGCTTTGGAATGGATTAAGTATTTGATCACGACCGAGGTGCAAGAGAAATCGATCGAGCTGAGCGGGGGCAATCCGCCGGTAAACCAGAAGGCCGCTGAGAAATATTACAGCAACTTCGAGGGCATCGATCCCGAGCAAATCAAGCAAGTGTTCGAGGGAGCGTACAAATACGGCTTCGAATCTTACAACCATCTGATCTCCAACTATTCGCAGATTAACGAATTGTTCATCAATGAGCTCGCAAGCGTCGAGAACGGCGACAAGAAGGTAGAAGAAGCGCTTCCCGGCATCGAGGAGAAGCTGAAGAGCCTGCTCGAACGGGTGAACAAGTAAAGAGTCGCCGGGGCAGTGGGGAGGCGGAACTCCACTGCCCCTCCGGCAATGAATATTGCGCCAACTATGGTACGTTAATGACATATCATTTTATCGTACAGGGGCGTTAGGCGATGAAGGTTAGTATCTTTGATGTAGCGAGAAAATCGGGCTTGTCCGTGGTTACGGTGTCGAGGGTGTTGAACAATTCCTCTTCCGTGCGTCATAAGAATAGAGAAAAAGTGCTGCAGGCCATGAAGGAGCTGGACTATCATCCGAATGCCTCCGCTCGGAGCCTGGCACGCGGCAAAACAGGAATTATCGGCTTAACGATTACGACGTTGCATGACTCTTTCTTCGACACGGTCGTAAAGGAGATTAACGATCGGCTCGCGGAGCATGGTTATTTCTTGGCGTTATCGATCTCCAAGAGCTATGAGGATGCCTTCCATCGTTCCTTGTTCCAAGAAGACCGCGTCGACGGCGTCATCCTGCTGTCGCCGGTGGACGAGGATGAATACGTCATGGAGCTCAAGAAGAAGAAAATTCCGTTTATTTTGATCGATAATTCGAAGAAGAACCCTTCCGTCACGTCCATCATCGTGGACAATTTTAAGGGAGGATACGAAGCGGCTAAGCATCTGATCGAACTCGGACATACGGAAATCGCGCATATTGCCGGCCCGCTCGCCTATCTGAGCAGCAGGGAGAGGGAGCGGGGATTCGCGGCCGCGTTGGAGGAAGCCGGATTGAAGCCTTACTGCATAGAACGGGGTTTTTTCGATATCGCCTCGGGGTATGACATTGCTATGCAGTGGATCCGTACCGGAAAACTGCCGTCGGCGATATTCGCGGCGGATGACTATATTGCGCTTGGCGTTATTAATGCCTGTTTGCAGGAAGGGATAAGCATCCCTCGCGACCTGTCGATCGTCGGCTTCGACGATCAAATATTCGCGACGGAGTTTCGTCCGATGCTTACAACGGTTAGGCAGCCTGCGGATAAAATCGGAGCGGCGGGCGTCGAGCTCATGTTAGCCGCGATTAACGATTCGGCCAAACGGAACGTAACGATGCAGGTTGAACCCGAATTGATTATCAGGGAGTCCACCGCTCGTAAAACATAAGATTCGGCATAACTACGAGGTGAGTCAAATGAAGTACTATTTGGGCGTAGACGGAGGCGGCAGCAAGACTTATACGCTAATCGTCGATGAACTTGGAACGATAGTCGGCAAAGGAAATAGCGGCAACGGGAATCATCAAACCGGATACGAAACGGCCAAGCGGAACATCCGCGAATCCGTGGAGATGGCTTTGGCGGAAGCGGGGTTGAAGCGCGAAGATATCGAGTTCGCCTATTTCGGACTTGCGGGCGCGGACAGGGAGATCGACTACAGGATCTTGCGTCCTATGATCGCGGAGCTCGGTTTTCCAAGGCATGAGATCAATTGCGATACGATGATCGCGCTAAGAGCGGGGACCGACCGCCCGTACGGCGTCGTGCTGATCTGCGGCACGGGCTCCAATAGCGCGGGAGTTAACGCGAAGGGGCAGTTCTTTCAATGCGGAGGATTCACTTATTTGTACGGTGACTTCGGCGGAGGAGGCTCGTTGTGCGTGGAGGTATTCCGCTCGGTCATCCGGGCTTGGGATGGCCGCGAGCGGCCGACGATGTTAACGCGGCTGCTGCTGGACGATCTCGGTTACGACAACGTGCAGGCGATGTTCGACGATTACCTGGATCACAACAAGGTGCCGCCGATTCGCGTCGCGAAGCTATTGTTCCAAGCCGCGGGCGAGGGAGACGAGGTTGCCCAAGCCATTCTTCGTCACCAGGGCGAGGAGCTTGGCCGCTCCGCCAAAGCCGTCATCAGACGTCTGTGCATGGAGAACGATAGTTTCGACGTCGTCCTGGCGGGAAGCATCGTTACCCGCGGCGAGGGAGATTTCGTGCATGCCTCTATCAGGCAAGCCGTGAAAGAAGCCGCTCCCGGAGCGAAGGTCGTCAAGCTGCAGGTGGAGCCGGTAGTCGGCGCGGTATGGCTCGCCGTGGAAGCGAGCGGGATCCCGCTCCCGGAACTCATTTATGATCGATTACGCACGGTTTCCGAATATAGCTCGGTTTAATTTGGATGCTATCTTAAACATACATGACTTACCAAGGAGATGGACAAGGGATGACAAAGGCACAAGGTTTGAAAATCGCGGTCATTGGCGGAGGTTCGTCGTACACTCCGGAAATCGTGGAAGGCTTCATTAAAAGTTATGAGCAATTGCCGATCAGGGAACTATGGCTCGTCGATATCGAGGCGGGCAAGCATAAGCTAGAGATCGTAGGGGAGCTTGCCAAGAGGATGGTCGCCAAATCCGGGCTGCCGATCGACGTGCATCTCACTTTAGACCGTCGGAAGGCGATCGCGGGAGCGGATTTCGTGTCGACGCAAATGCGGGTCGGTTTGCTTGAAGCGCGCAAATACGATGAGCACATTCCGAACAAATACGGCGTCATCGGCCAAGAGACGACGGGTCCCGGAGGCATGATGAAGGCTCTTCGCACGATTCCGGTCCTGCTCGATATTTGCAAGGATATCGAAGAGCTGGCTCCGAATGCTTGGCTGCTTAACTTCACGAATCCGGCGGGGATGGTCACCGAGGCGATCGCGCGCCATTCCAAGGTGAAGAGCATCGGTCTGTGCAATGCCCCGATCGGTCTGCATAAATGGCTGAGCAAGAAATACGATACGACGTCCGACCATATTTACACCGAGTTCGTCGGGCTTAACCATTTGCACTGGGTAACGCGGATCGAAGTAGAAGGCGAGGACAAATTGACGGAACTGCTCGATAAACGGGAAGAGTATTCCGGCAAGAACGTACCGGCGACGGAGTGGGATCTTGATTTCCTGCGCGGTCTCGGAGGGTTCCCGTCCTACTATTTGAAATATTTCTATTTAACCGACGTTATGCTGGAAGAGCAGTTGGAATCGTTGAAAGCGAACGGAACGCGAGCGGAAGTCGTGAAACGGGTAGAAGACGAATTGTTCGAACTGTATCGGGACCCGGATTTGCAAGAAAAGCCGAAACAATTGGAGCAACGCGGCGGCGCCTACTATTCCGAAGCTGCGGTTAACCTTATGGTATCGTTGTATAACGACAAGCGCGATATCCAGACGCTGAACGTGACGAACGGCAAAATTCTCGACTTTCTTCCGGAGGATGCCGCTATCGAGGTCAATTGCGTCGTTACCGGCAAGGGTCCGATCCCGCTCCCGGTCACTAACGTGCCGGAGCAAGCGAAAGGTTTGATCCACGCGGTCAAAACGTACGAAAGATTAACGATCGAAGCGGCGATTACGGGCGATAGGGCGATTGCCTTGCAAGCGATGGCGAGCCATCCGCTCGTGCCTTCGGTGAAAGTAGCCAAAGCGCTGCTGGACGAGATGCTGGAGCAGAATAAGCCGTACCTTCCCGCTTTCTTCAAATAAGTCGCAGTCATCGAAAAAGCAGAGCCGAGAGGCTCTGCTTTTTTTGTCCTTTCCCCTTAACCGAACCGATAGTTAGCCCTTTGACGAAATAACGCCGGAGCATCGGATACAGCAGGATGATCGGTCCGATCGTCGGTCATTTGATTCTGGTAAGTTGGTGCTTTGTTGCGGTTTGGAGATCAACAACACCAATTGGATGAGTTCCACTGTGTTGATCTACCCTGCCCCTTCGAATTCCTCCGGCACTGTGCGGAGAACGGGACTATGCCATCCCTCGTTGAAGGTATCGTGAAGTATACATTGTACGAACTGAAAGGGATGCTCTTTAATTTTTTGTAAAGTAACCATTCTAAGATAAATTTTTGCTATGGAAAACGCCCGACCCCGAAGGGGAGGGCGATTATATTTAGATCGTGTTAATATCGTAGTTAGAAGGATTTTTAATAATATCGAAATCAACATAGGCAGGTTGTGAAAATTGCGTATATGTTCCATCTGCTTTCTTAACGCCCCATACACGAATAAAACGGAAATCATAAGTTTGGAAAACGTTAGAACCTCTGGTGAATCCATACACATTTGGTTCGGAAACTCCAGGGTCGAAAACGATTTTTTCCGTAGTTGGGATCGTGTAAATAATACTTGTTTGGGTAGAGTTATAAATATTTACGGAATTTCTTAACGAGTATACAGAGCCGTTTCCGGGCAAGTGACAAAAGCTAGAACCGTATTTTTTGCAGTTGAAATAGTTCAACCGGTAAATGTTTACGTATTCATTTGTACCGCCCGAACCTTGACGTACAACCTCGTACATGTAATCCGTACCGAGAGAGGTATTCGCAGGGTAAAGCCATTGTCCCGCCGTTGTATACGTACGCATTGTAATACCTTCGACAAAAATTAGTTGCCCCTTTACCATCCATATATTAAAACCGCCCGCAGTATCTTTAATATATCCAGTTTCCCCACCATATACATAAACCCATGATCCTGCCATTTAGATTCCCCCTATTTGTTTTAGTAAAAACTTGGGGGCAGGAAAAAACCTACGCCCCAAGAAAAAGGTTCCTTAATTGTGCTTGATGTTAAATACGCTTTTCCCGTCGCCGCTCGCTAGAATCTGCGTATCAATGTACATATCGTGACCCGAAATGCTTTTCCAAGTGCTATTCGTATCGTCGTAGTAGTACGCAATTTGTACGTAATTGTAAAGCGTATCATGTCTGAATGCTTCAGTGGCAAAAGCTACTTTAGACGTAGTCAACGAAGCAAATACTGTTGTACCTAATTCATTAACGACTTTCGCAGCACGCCTAACCCCTGCAATCCGACAAGAATTACCTCCAATAGTAAGACTACCTAAATCAGATTTTTCTTCTAGTCTCCACAGATTATTGTCGTTTGACTCATAGTCGATATAACCAGTACCCCAAGTACCGTTATCCTGACGAAATCTAACAAAGTCCACTGCGAATCCGCTAGGGTCTCCACCAAGTGTGCTATAAACGGGAACGTCTCCTAAAGGATAGGTACTTACCCAATAAGCCAATGGTGCCGTATCTTGGTTCATAACCTCCATAATAAAAGCGTCGCCTGGACCGATATACCCAATAACTGGCATTCAAATTCCTCCTAGTAGTTTTGTTAAGGTTGACGCCTCATCCGCCATTACCTTACGCTTAGGTATGTCGTTTTTATTTTTAGGTTGTGACTCGTGATGCAAAGTATTATCATGATATATAATTAGATTTTTTTGGGAGGTTCTTCCAATGACCAACAACTTAAAACGTGATGTCACCGCGCTGGTTCTAATAGTAATTGTTTTGGGAATTGTCTTCAGCGCAAATTGGGTAAATGCGACGGTTAAGGTTGGACCGGTTAAGTCCTATATGAATATAGTCGATTCCACCGAACGCTTAGGCACGTTTTTAGATAATTACACTTCATTATCGCCACTCCAAGTAATTACCACCGATTTTAATCCGCAAATTTACACAGACGCAGCCGCAGACGCGCCCGATTACGGTACCGCGAACGACCTGCGATATGCCGCCGAACTCATCACGAAATTCAACGACGGAGCGGGGGTAAAAACACTTCAAGAAGCCTACGACGTTCTAATCCAAGTTATCGCGCATTTCCGGGAACTACCGCTAACGCCTCCAGATTTATAAAGCTTTTGCTGAATTTACTTTCTACTATAAGAAGAGATCGCTCATCCCGAATCCCTTGTTTCGGCTCTTCAGGGGGTGTTGCTACACCTTACGTACTATGACTTCTATTAGGCTCATGACTACTACTGCCTTCGACCTTTGGTGGGAATAAAATAATACATGAAGAGAAGGTTTTTGATCGAGAAACCCACGTCGTTTTTTTGACGTGGGTTTCTCTTTCTTTTTTTGGATAGTGTTTTAAGTCGGGGGATTCTTGTTCTGAATAAATAAAAGAGATAAATCCGTCAGAACTCAGGACCGATGTACCACCGCTTTCTTACTTTTTCCTATGAGTTCACTTTTTATTTCTTGCACATCGTCAGATATGTTTTCATATTGTCTCGATAACCCCTCGAATTGCTTCAACATTTCACTAATAAAGTCGGTAAGTTTTTCTTCACGCGTTTTGCTTTCTGACTCTCTTCGCTTACCCTCACGCAGTTGATAGAGATATAAAGAGATAAATAAGACCGCCCAAATACCCTGTTGGGTTGCACTTTCAATCATCGATTGTTCCATGAATACAATCCCCTCCTTTAATTAGACTCAAACTATTATGTCGTAAGAGGTCATTTATCCGTGACTTGTCCATGTTCTTATTAATGAGTGGTCTGATTGATCGTAGCGGGATTCCTAATAATCCAAAATTTGGATACGTTTTTTGTGCGAAGTATGAGGTGCTAGATGCGATAAACATGTTATGATCTGGGTTTTAATCCAAAAATTATAAATAATTCATTGATAATTAACCTTGGTAATGATATTTTTTTACTATGTCACGAACATATGTTCCTATTCGACATAAAGATAAACAGAACGGAGAGAGGAGAATATAAACATGGCGATCAAAATAAATGGAAAAAAATTAATGATTTAGCTTACGAATTCTCACTAACAAGAAATCAGACAACTTTTAGAGATCTTTTTTTTGAAATATATCCATTTCTGCATTTTTGGGCTGTTCGATCAAGTGCAAAAGCTCTGCAATGGGGGATTTATATACCACAAGAGGACTTTGAATCCCATTTTGGACAAGCATTATATCAATCTACGATTGGTTATGATCTCGCGATTGGTGATTTCATGCCTCGCTTTCAAAGTTATCTTAAACTCCGAGAAGCTGATGTTTGGCGTTCATATCAAACAAAATGTAATGATCAAGATCGGGGAGGTATTCGATACTACAAGGCACAACTTGATTCTCTTGATCGAAAAATTGCATTTGATGATGAGGGAATAACCCTTGGAGAGGCAGTTCTTCCTCATTCACCATCAGCAGAACAAGAATATTTCGAAAAAATTGAAGTTCAGAATTTATTAGCTGAGTTCAGGAAAGTTAACTCGCGATACGCAAATGTGGTTTCGTTACTTGATCGTGGAACAAGTAATAATGAACTTGCTCATGCTCTCGGTGAGGGAAATTACAATAACAAGGTTCGCAAATTAGTACAACGCTCTAAAGCGTATTTCCTTAACTATATCGACGAAAAAAACAAATAGATTCGAATTTTATGCAATCGGAACGGGGTAATAACTGTGCTTAATAAGTTGGCCACAGTTTTAACATAGATACTTTCCATTTAAGGGAGGATCGCCTGGTCGATATACATGAAGCTCTATTTTTGAAAAAATAAAAAGAAAGAAGGAATTACGATGGATCAAATGGTACATGCCGTTCAAGGTTGGTTGAATGACACATATGAAAACAACTCAAATTTCACCCCGGTCGCTGAAGATGGAATTACAGGTTGGGGAACAATTAGAGGCCTTATTACTGCATTACAGATCGAGATCGGAGTTTCTGCACCCAACGGGTCCTTCGGACCGCAAACTTTTAGTTTATGTCCTACAATATCCGAGTTATCCACGAATATTAATCTTGTGAAGATTGTCCAAGGGGCACTCTTCTGTAAAGGCTACAATCCGACAGGTTTTACTGGCACTTATGGAAATGGAACAAAGGCGGCAATAGAGTCATTTCAGTCCGATGCCGGTTTCGAAAATCCTGATGGCGTTACTACTCCTTTATTTATGAAAGCTCTACTTACGATGGATGCATTTGTGAATCTCGGAGATTCCGAACTTCGGACAATTCAACAAAATCTTAATCGCAAATATGGCATCGTATTTGGTCCGGATATTGGGCTTGTTCCTTGTGATGGATTGCGCTCAAGAACTTTAGCTAAAGCTCTTATATATGGCGTACAGGTCGAAGAAGGGATTCCGGTTCCCAATGGTACGTTTGGACCTCAAACCTTATCCCTTTTACCTACGCTATCTGAGGGTAGCACGAAGGCAGACTTTATTAAGCTACTTCGATATGGGCTATTCCTTAACAACTTCTATCCGTACTATTTTACTGGAGTCTTTGATGCTGCATTGAAAGGCATAGTTAAAAACTTTCAAAGTTTCGTTAAGTTAACAGCTGATGGAATAGCGGGAAAACAAACATTAGCCTCCTTATTTATCAGTTATGGTGATAAAAATAGAGCGGGGACTGCATGTGACTGCGTAACCACCATTACACCGGCGAGAGCGCAAACCTTATTTTCGAGCGGGTATAGAATTATTGGCCGATATATCGTTGGTGATTGGAAAAAAATCAAGCCAGGTGAGCTGGAAACGATATTCAATGCTGGGCTGAAAGTATTTCCGATCTATCAATCGTCAGGAAGCAGTGTTAATTACTTCACAGCCTACCAAGGTGCAAGAGATGCGGTAGCGGCTAAAAATGCTGCCTCGTCATATGGATTTAAGACAAATGCCATTATCTACTTTGCTGTCGATTTTGATTGTTCAGATGGGCAAGTTACATCGAATATTCTACCTTACTTCCGAGCCTTATCTAACACTATGGTAAGTGGAGGCGCAAAGTATAAAATCGGAATATACGGGCCAAGAAACGTATGTACTCGCGTATCGAACGAGGGACTGGCAGTTACAAGCTTTGTGAGCGATATGTCGTCAGGATTTAGCGGAAATATGGGCTATCCTCTTCCTAGTAACTGGGCTTTCGATCAAATCACCACAATTTCAGTTGGGTCAGGGGATGGATTAATTGAAATTGACAAAAATATTGCTTCCGGACGAGATCCAGCTGTAAATGAGGTTGATACAGGATATGAGCCGCCTTTGAGCAAAGAAATGCAAAACGAAGTATTTATATCTCATCTTCAAGATATCCATCAGTTAGCAATGGATTATACAAATAACGACATTTACATGGCTAATCAGAAGACCTTGCACTATTTGCGCCATGTTAACTATGATGGACTTCTTTGGGATACTGTTGCGGGTAATACTGATGATAATTTTATCAATCATGTCAAAACAACTATGAATAACCCTCCATTGGAAACGTTTTATGATCCTGAAACCGGAATTGAAATCGATATTCCGCATTGGGCAGCTACAGCAAATAGTTATACTTACCTCCTTGATGATGTTGTATGGGCTGAACTATCCGGGGCGATTGGAGATTTAATCACTTGTGCCGGAGATTCAGTGAAAGCCTATAATAATGGTCTATATCCCTCAGTTTATCTAGCAGCGAAGGCTCTCATTAATTCTGAAGTAGGTATAAGCACCTTCAGTAATTCCGATTTACTTTCAGACATTGATGCGTACCTTGTATCTGTTATGATGAACAGTAATTACAGCCGCAAATTACCAGAAATTTTCAAGACCTATTATACTGACATAAATCATTACAAAAACAGATTCGCTAACTTTACGCTCCGCTACGGGCATCTTAATCAGCTTGAGGAGAACGCCTACTATCTTCTTACAACCGAAATCCCTTTAGCATATGCTAATGTAAGAGACTTGATTTTCAAACCAGCCTTCAACGTTGTAAATTATAGTAACAGTCAGGCAGCAGAAATTGCACAAGCATACCGCGAGATCATCGAATCGAAGATCTAAAAAAATAAAAATAGAGGGGGATACCCCTCTCAGATCGTCGAGAAACCCACGTCTTTTTAGACATTGGGTTTCTTTTTTTATTTAGGTGCCTGGAAGAGGGGGGATCTGGGGAGATTATTACCCCATTTCCCTCCTGTCCAGATGGAGGGCAATCTTCTTCATATTCTGTACAGCAGCAGTCATAAGCGCTTGCTCGGTCACATTTCGCAGTCCTCGCAAACGGCAATAGCGAAACCCGTGGAGCTCTTTGGCGTCCGCAAAGCTTCGCTCAATCGTTTCTTTTCGTTTGCGGTATAGCTTCTTGCCCGACTTGCTCAGCCGGTTAAGTCGCACGCGCTCTTTGCTCTCTTCCCACACGTGCCGAGTCACGACTTTTCGGCGGTTCTGTGACCGGGTACACTTGTTTAACATCGGACATGACGCGCATTGCTGCGGATCAGAAGCATAGTGTCGGTAACCATGTCGGTCTGTCGTTTTGTACGGTAACTCCTGCTTTTGCGGACAAATATAAAGATCTCGCTCGTCATCATACTTAAATTCATGTTTGTGGTACAGGCCTTGTGTAGGATGGAATCTGCGGTGAGCAATAACGCCAAAGATTTTCCGCGTGTCCAACCCCTTACAGATCGGTGCTGTGAGGTAACCTGAATCCAATGCTACTGCTTCTACCTGAAAACCGAATCTTTCGCGTTGACGGTCCAATCGTTCGAGATAGGGCATCGAATCATGTACGTTACCTGGCGTGACAAAGACATCGGTAATGAGATTGTACTTCATATCAACCGTGCGGTGGTCCAGATAAAAGAAGCCTTCCGGCTTGCCGTCCCGAACCATATACCCGCTATCGGGATCGGTGGTACTAACCTTCACTTCCTTGTCTTCGTTCACCTCCTCTCTAGGTTTCAGGGCTTTTTTCCATGCGCCTTCCGATCAGCTTCAACAGCGGCGTTCAGCTCGTCCACATACGCCTTCGTATTTTGCTGTACTTGTTCTTTGGTGTACTTATGTTTATTGGCGCTGGACTTGATGTGAGTCGAGTCGGAAATAAGGACTCTTCCGCCGACCATCCGGTGTGAGATCGCTTGTAAGACGATTTCATCAAAGATATCTTGAAATACAGTTGTATCCTTAAACCGTGTTCTTCTATTCCAGCTAATCGTCGTATGATCCGGCACGCGGTCAGTCAATCCGAGGCCGAGGAACCAGCGATAAGCAAGATTAGTCTGGATTTCTCGCTCCAACTGCCGTTCGGACCGAATGCCATAGAAGTAGCCCAGAAAAATCATCTTAAAGAGTACGACCGGATCAACAGCGGGACGACCATTGTCTTCGCAATAAAGTGGGCGTACCTTATCATCGATGAAAGAGAAGTCGATATATTTATCGATCTTTCGAAGCATGTGATCGGCGGGAACAAGATCTTCGATGGAAACAAATTCATAGTTCTGTTGTTTATCGCGATTAGAACGAAGCATGGAAACACCATCCGTTCGGTATAGTTAAATCTATTATACCAAATTAACGCGGTGTCGTATTAAACTATTTAGATATAATAAAAGCTGTCGAGACTTTAAGTAATAAAAAAGATCTCACATTACTCCCTTAGAATCTTATAAGCTCCTCCCTCATTTAAGGTTAAAAGCACTTCTTTATTATCAGCTGATGGCTCCAATCTATATGCACCGTTTGATAAATTGCTCGCTATATATTTATCTTGGTCATTGATTGAAACGGTATTTAACTTGCGGTAAATGAATGGATATCTTTGTTCAAAAAATGTGATGGATCGAGGTATTGCTTCCTTTTGATTATTGTGAAGAGTTGCAACAAACTGTAATTGGGTCTGACGTTTCAGAAGATAATAGTTGAAATCTCCGTCGGACAAATGGATCTTCCATGCAAGAAAAATGGAGGCAATCAACAAAAAGGGAGAAATGACAATCAGCATAAACAGCCCCCCAAATCTTTGAGAGGTCATAATGTTGATTAGAATCAGGATCGTAATACCAATTAAG
Organism: Cohnella cholangitidis; assembly: GCF_014107495.1. Classification (GTDB taxonomy): domain Bacteria; phylum Bacillota; class Bacilli; order Paenibacillales; family Paenibacillaceae; genus Cohnella; species Cohnella cholangitidis. The sequence goes on along the minus strand of NZ_CP041969.1, from coordinate 2,554,089 downwards.
AAAACATGCATGAATGAGATGAAAAAATGATCTGATAAAGTATAAATAAAGATATGTTCATTTCTATAACCATTCAGATAACCAATAAATAATCGTGCAATCGTATAGAAGAGGATTATACCAACTAATAGGTATTTCTCGTAAGGCTTTACGCTATTCATCTGCTTAATTATAATTTTCAATCTACATCCCCGCATTCTTGGTTATATCCAATAACTTCATAATTTACCTAGATCATAAAACAAATTTTAATATATAAGCAAGAAAGTATTCGGGACGGCAGTCGCTTATAGAGCCGAATGTGGGGGTTAACGGGGGTTGGCGGTCGGGAACGGGGCGTCGGTACCGCTATCGGGCGATATGGTAAGCGTAAAGGCTAGCTTCTTCGTGATACGTTGCTGATATGAATGCAAATGCCGGGGAGTCGAGCGACAAATTGCGAAGAAAGCCGCTTCTTCTCTCTATGATCTGAATTGAGAAGCAACCTCGATACCGACCTTCAGCAGGCTTTATCCGGTAGTATGTGCTACAATAGAACAAACGTTCTGTGGTCGGAGGGTTGTTCATGTTGCCGTTGCCGGATAAGATTGCCCTGTCGGTGAGAGCGCTAGTCGAATATGTTTACCTAAGCGGGAGCATCGATTCCGGTTTCCGGGCGGTAAGCGCGCTGTCCGAAGGGACGAAAGCCCATCAGAAAATCCAGAAGCAATACGGCGAGCAAGACAAGAAGGAAGTGTACGTAAGCGCGGAGGTTCTCCATGAGGATCTCCTTTTCTCCGTGGACGGACGTTGCGACGGTCTTCTTCTTGCCGAGGATGGCGGCGTTACGGTAGACGAAATCAAATCGACGTCGAGGGACATCGGGGCGATGACGGAGGAGGACTCGCAGCCCGTCCATTGGGCGCAAGCGAAGTTCTATGCGTACATGTACGCCGTGGACAACGGCATGCGGCAAATGCGCGTTCGCTTAACCTATGTTCAAGTGGACACGGAGGAACAGAAGCGTTTCGAGCAGGAAGTCTCCTTGGAGGAGCTAGAGGCGTTCGTGCGGGAAGTCGTGGAACGTTATGCTCCTTATGCGCGTCTGCTTCATCGCAACAAACGCGCCCGGGACGAGAGCATCGCGGGTTTGGCATTTCCGTTCGCGGATTATCGGGAAGGGCAGCGGAAGCTCGTAGGCGCCGTCTATAAGTCGATCGACGAAGGGCGGAAATTGTTCGCCAAAGCTCCGACCGGCATAGGCAAAACGATCTCGACGTTGTATCCCGCAATCAAGGCGATCGGCCTCGGGAAGATCCAGCATCTGTTCTACTTGACGGCCCGAACGATCACGCGGACGGCGGCCGAGGATACGTTGTCCCTTATGAAAGCCCACGGGCTAAACCTTCGTTCGGTTACGGTAACGGCTAAGGACAAGATTTGTTTTCAAGAGGAAGTCGATTGCCGGGGAGACAAATGTCCGTACGCGGATGGATACTATGATCGGATAAACGGCGCGATTCTGGATATGCTGGGCAACGAAACGTTGATGAATCGCGAGGTCGTCGAGAGGTATGCCCGGAAACATAGGGTTTGTCCCTTCGAAATGTCCCTCGATGCGGCATACGGAGCGGACGCGGTCGTTTGCGATTACAATTATATTTTCGATCCGCGCGTTTCCTTGAAAAGGATGACGGGGGAACAGAAGCATCAAACCGTATTGTTGGCGGACGAGGCGCATAATTTGATCGATCGGGCCCGAGAGATGTATTCGGCCGAATTGGAGAAAAGGGATTTTCTCGAACTGGAGCGGGAGTTCAAGGGAGTTCAGGCGGATATTCATTCCGCTGCCAAAGCGGTGAATAAGTGGTTCATCGAGCGGAAGAAGCGATCGGACGGACAAGCAACGATGACGAAGGACCGACCGGCCGATCTAATGGAAATGGTGGAAGCTTTCGTCTCCGAGGCAGAGAGAGTGCTTGCCGGAGGCGGTTCGGGATCGGGCAGCGCGAAGCTGCTGGAGGTTTACTTCCGAGCGGTCAGCTTCATTCGAATCGGGAAGCTGTACGATGAGAGATACATTACCTATTCGGAAGTCGTTCGGAACGACGTGCGGTTGAAAATGTTCTGCTTGAATCCGTCGCATTTGCTTAGGCAGATGGGGAAAGGGTATCGCGCGCATGTGTTTTTCTCGGCTACGCTGTCTCCCCTTAATTACTTTATGGACATGCTGGGCGCGGACGAGGAGGACTATTCGGTTACGCTTGGCTCTCCTTTTGCGAGGGAGCAATGGGAGGTCTCTATCGTTCCGCTTTCTACGAGGTACGCGGACCGGGAACGGACGAAGCCCCGGCTCGTCAGTACGCTATTGGAGTTGGTGCGAGGACGTCCGGGCAATTATCTGTTTTTTTTCCCATCCTACGAATACATGAACGGAGTATATGGGGATTTCGTCGCGGCCGAGGGGGATATTCGCACCTTACTGCAGACGTCCGATATGCCGGAGGAAGAGCGGGAAAGCTTCTTGGCCGCATTCGACGCGGGAAATACTCGGACGCTGGTCGGATTCGCGGTCATGGGCGGCATATTCTCCGAGGGCATCGACCTGGCGGGCGACCGCCTGAGCGGAGTCGCGGTCATCGGAGTAGGCATGCCGCAGATCGGGTTGGAAAGAAATCTGATCAAGAGCTATTTTGACGACGAAGGGCGCAACGGTTTCGACTACGCGTACGTTTACCCCGGCATGAACAAAGTGCTGCAGGCGGGCGGAAGGTTGATCCGTTCGGAACGGGACCGGGGAGCGCTTATGCTCGTTGACGACCGCTACTTACAGCCTCAGTATGCGCGCTTGCTGCCGGAGGAGTGGCTGGGCTGATCCGCTCTCATCGTCGCAAAAAGCGACTATGGCGAGCCCCACCCCGCGAAACGCGCTCCCATCGTCGCAAAAAGCGACTATGGCGAGCCGCGGTCCGCGGAAACTCGCTCCCATCGTCGCAAAAAGCGACTATGGCGAGCCCCGGTCCCGGAAACTCGCTCCCATCGTCGCAAAAAGCGACTATGGCGAGCGCCGCGGTCCGCGGAAACTCGCTCCCATCGTCGCAAAAAGCGACTATGGCGAGCCCCGGTCCCGGAAACTCGCTCCCATCGTCGCAAAAAGCGACTATGGCGAGCCCCGGTCCCGGAAACTCGCTCCCATCGTCGCAAAAAGCGACTATGGCGAGCCCCGGTCCCGGAAACTCGCTCCCATCGTCGCAAAAAGCGACTATGGCGAGCCCCGGTCCCGGAAACTCGCTCCCATCGTCGCAAAAAGCGACTATGGCGAGCCCCACCCCGCGAAACTCGCTCTCATCGTCGCAAAAAGCGACTATGGCGAGCCGCGGTCCGCGAAACTCGCTCTCATCGTCGCAAAAAGCGACTATGGCGAGCCCCGGCCTATATCGAATAGGACAACTTCTTATTCCGAGTATAGTCGCTTTCGTTGCGCTCTAGAATCCGATCGAGGATCAGCTTCTCGAAATGGGCGAAGCCGCTGTCCCGTTCGCGCGGCCGATCGAGGGTGATGTTCACGTCCAAGGCGATGCGCCCTTTCTCGATCAGGATAACGCGATCGGCGAGCGCAACCGCTTCGCTGACGTCGTGGGTGACGAGCACGGCGGTGAATTGCTGCTCCGCCCACAAACTCTCGATCAGCTCCTGCATATCGATGCGGGTAAGGGCGTCCAGCGCGCCCAGCGGTTCGTCGAGCAGCAGAAGCCTCGGAGAACCGGCGAGCGCCCGGGCCAAAGCGACGCGTTGGCGCTGTCCGCCGGATAATACGCCGGGCCATTCGTTGGCGCGATCGGCTAGTCCGACTTGCGCGAGCGCCTCCAGCGCTTGCTCCTTGTCCCTCGATTTGATGCCTACCTGCACGTTCGAAACGGCTCTCTTCCACGGCAATAACCGCGCGTCTTGGAATAGCATTCTCGTATCCTCGCGAATCCCTTGAATCTCCGCTCCGTCAACGGATAGCGTGCCTTCCGTCGGGCGATCGAGCCCGGCTATCAACCTCAGCAAGGTGCTTTTGCCGCAGCCGCTTCGACCGACGATGGCAACGAATTGGCCGGCGGGGATATCGAGTTCTACGCCTTTCAATACCGACTTGTCCCCGAACCCCTTGGATGCGCCGCGAACGAGAAGGCGGGCCCCTTTATCTACTATTTTACTCATGAACAGGTTCCTCTCTTCTCGCTAGCGTTTGGCATAATTCGGATTCCACTGAAGCAGCTTGTGCTCCATCCATTTGGCCGCGGAGTCCGACAACTTTCCAAGAACGGCATAGATAATAATGGCGAAGACGACGATATCTATTCGCATGAACTCCCGGGCGTTCATGGCCATGTAGCCGATGCCGGAGTTGGCGGAGATCGTCTCGGCGACGATGAGCGTCAGCCACATGAAGCCCAAAGCATACCGCAGGCCGACAAGGATGGAGGATAAAGCTCCCGGCAAGACGACCTCGCGATACAGCGCGAAACCTCTAAGGCCGTATACCTTTGCCATCTCGATCAGACCGGGGTCGATCGAACGGATGCCGTGCAGCGTGTTCATGTAGATCGGGAAGAAGACGCCGAGAACGACCAGGAAAATTTTCGCTTTCTCGTCGATCCCGAACCAAATGATGACTAGAGGGATCAAGGCCAGATGGGGGACGTTCCTAACCATCTGCAACGTACTGTCTAACAGCCGATTGGCGGAATGGGACATCCCGTTAAGCAGCCCTAGCAAGAAGCCGATTCCTCCGCCGATGCCAAGACCGATAAAAGCTCTCCGGGTACTGTCGAGCGTATAGTTGAAAATCTCCCCCGACTTCACGAGAGAAACGCCGGCTTCCGCTACTTTGAGCGGAGTCGGCAATGTACGGGTGGAAATATATCCGAGCTGGCCCAGCAGCTGCCATACGGCAATGACGAGAATAGGCACGTAGGCCGGCGCGAACCGGTTATTGACGAGTTTGTTGAACAAGTTCATGCGTCGTTCCTCCACCTTGCGGGCCCGTCACTTTACCCGGGCGTTTGTTGTAGGCTACAAGTTCTCCGTAAGCTTCGATGGCCGATGATTGATCCAGCGCGCTCCGGGCTTTCAACGGAAGCAGCGGGAATAGCAATTCCGCTGCCCGATAGGCTTCCTCCAGGTGCGGATACCCGGAGAAAACGAACGTCTCGATGCCAAGCTCGTAGTACTCCTTAATCCGGGCCGCCACCGATTGCGGATCGCCGACCAGCGCGGTTCCCGCGCCGCCGCGGACGAGCCCGATTCCCGCCCATAGATTAGGCCCGATGACGAGCGAGGATCTGTCGCCCTTGTGCAGGTCGGCCATCCGTTTCTGTCCGACGGAATCGTATCGCGCAAGAATGCTCTGCGCCTCGGCGATAGTATCCTCATCCACATAACGGATCAGTTGGTCGGCCGCCGCCCAAGCCTCTTCGTTCGTCTCCCGGACGATCACGTGAAGCCGAATGCCGAATCGAACCGTTCTGCCGCTTGCTTCCGCAAGCTTGCGTACTTCGGCGATTTTCTTGGCGACTTCTTCCGGAGGCTCGCCCCAAGTCAAGTAGAAATCGACATGATCCGCAGCGATCCGTTGCGCCGCCGGAGACGAGCCTCCGAAATAAACCGGAGGATACGGCTTCTGCAGAGGAGGGAAGAGCAGTTGCCCTTCCTCCGTCCGCAAGTATTTGCCGTTGTAAGTGACCTGCTCCCCTTGCATGAGGCGTCGCCAGATCGTCATGAACTCGTCGGTCTGTTCGTATCTTTCCTTGTGAGAGAGGAAAATTCCGTCCCCGGCTAGCTCATGGGGATCCCCTCCCGTAACGATGTTGACCAGCAGTCTGCCGTTAGAGAAACGATCGAGCGTCGAAGCCATTCGCGCCGCGGTGGATGGAGACATAAGCCCCGGCCGAACGGCGACCAGAAATTTAAGCTTGCTAGTCGCGGAGATCAGGGAGGAGGCCGCGATCCACGCGTCCTCGCAGGCTTTGCCCGTCGGCACGAGTACGCCGTGATAGCCTAGCCGATCCGCCGCTTGGGCGATTTGCCGGGTGTAGTCGAAATCGACTGCCCTTGCTCCCTCCGAGGTTCCTAAATATCTGCCATCGCCGTGCAGTGGGATGAACCAGAATAATTCCATATGTTTGTCTCCTCAATCCCGTGCAGGGTATGGTTTGGATCTTTTATTTCAGAATGGCGTCATTGATATCGATAGCGGTCGGGATCAATTTGAGCTCGAAGAAGACGTCGGCGATTTTCTGTTGCGCCGCAATGATGTCGTCGGTAATCGGCTCTACGCCGAAACCGCGGTGGGACAGAGCTTGCTCCAAGGACGGGATGTCGAGCCCGAGCGCGGGTGCGAGCAGTTTGGCCACCTCGGATTGATTTTCCTTGGCCCACTTGTCGGATTCGTTTAATTGTTCGAGCAGCACGTCGACGGCTGCTTTATCGTTCTCCGCGAACTTCCGAGTGCTCAAATAATATTCATAGTTGTCGACAAGCCCTTCGCCGTCGGCCAGCACGCGCGCTTTCGTTGCCAATTGGGCGGCGGAGTAGAACGGCTCCCAGATGACCCAAGCATCGACGTTGCCGCTCTCGAATGCGGCTCTTGCGTCCGCCGGAGGAAGGAACACGACTTCGATGTCGGAATATTTCAAGCCTTCCTTTTCCAAATACTTCACGAGCAGATAGTGGACGTTGGAGCCTTTGTTTAAGGCGACTTTTTTACCTTTCAGATCGGCTCCCGTCTTGATCGGGGAGTTCTCCGGAACGAGAATGGCTTCCGCCTTCGGGCTGGCAGGCGAGTGGCCCAGGTAGACGAGAGGCGTACCGGCTGCTTGCGCGAAGATCGGAGGCGCTTCGCCGACGTTGCCGAAGTCGATGCTACCTACGTTCACGGCTTCCAGCAACTGCGGACCGCCCGGGAACTGCGTCCATTCCACTTTGTAGCCGATTTCTTTCAGCTTGTCTTCCAAGCCGCCTTTTTCCTTCAAAATATTGATGGAAGCGTACTTCTGATATCCGATGCGAATCGTTTTATTCGCTTCTACGGAAGGACTAGCCGCTTCTTCGCTCGGGCTTGATGCCGCGCTCGGACTGGCTGAGCTTGCTTTCGCGCTCGGAGAACCAGCTTCGTTGTTTTTGGAACCGCACGCCGACAGCAGCGTCAATGCGAATACCAATGCTAGGACGATAACCCCGCTAACCAGTTTGTTGTTTTTCTGAATCGTGTTTTTCATTCTCTTCACTACCCCTCGACTAATAATATTTTTTAGAAAAACTAATAATTCCAATAAACTTACTATGAATTTATTAACAAGAAATTATCACCCTGCTTAATAAGTGTCAATACATAGCGGAGATATGAGGAGCAATGAGGAGGAATGAGGAAGCAACCCATAAACTTCCATTTTCGTTGAAGTTTGCGCGCGATTCGATTAAGATAAGAATAACTTATAATTCCTATAATAATAGTTTGAATTAAACGTTTGCCGCGGAGGTGTGATGAGAATGCCCAACGAACGTTTCGATTTGTTAAACTTGCAGGAAGCGATGGATATATTGGGCGTTAGCCGGGCGACCATCGACCGTTGGCGCAAAGACAAGAAGCTGCCTCATATTAAGATCGGGAAAGAAATCTGGATCGATAAAAATAAATTGCAAGCTTGGGTCCATCTGCACGCCCGCGCTCAAGAACAAGAAGGAACGGTTAAAATCTCCTCCTCCTCGCGGGTCATTACGGTCGGTTACCAGAGCGGAGCGGCGTTATTGTGGAGCACCCTAGTGATCAAGAGGCTAGGCTTATTCGAAGAGGAGCTTCGCGGAATAGCTCCTTCGGCGGACTACAAGGTAAAGTGGGTCAATGCTCCCAACGGGATGGAGCTCGTGGAGGAACTGATCGGCGGCAACCTGCATATCGCGTCCATCGGGGATTATCCGATCATGGCCAGCCGGGCGCTCAGCCACGTTTTGCCGCGGTTCAAACCGTTGTTTCTGGCTTTCGACGGCAAGACGCGCAATGGGGGCGGCATCTCGCTGGTCGTTCCGACCGGCAGCGTTATCCATCGACCGGAGGATTTGAACGGCGCCGCGATCTCGACCGTCGGCAATTCGAGCGCTTCGTACCGGCTGCAGGATTGGTCGAGCACTTTCGGGCTGGAATCGGCTCCGGTCGTCCATCGGACGATGGGAGATTGCTTGAACGGAATCATAGAAGGGGATGTAGCGGCAAGCGTACTGTGGGAGCCTTACCTAAGCTGGGTGCAGTCCATAGGGGCAGGCGTACCTGTTCTCTCCGAAGGGGTGGGCGGAGACTATCTGACCGGATTGTTGGCCGACGGAAATTGGGTTCAAGGCAATGAGGAGGTCGTGATTGCTTATTTGAAAGCCCACTTAAGAGCGCATGAATTCATCCGCAATCAGCCTGACAGGGCGGCCGCCGTCGTCTCCGAAGCGAGCGGTTTCCCGGTAGCGATCGTGGCGGGCGTATTGTCGCAAATTCGGTGGGATGCTTCATTGTACCAAAGGGACCTTCAGACGTTAAATCGCTTGAGCGAACAGCAATCCGGGCAATTGCCCGCGGCGGCTAAGCCGGAGCGGCAAGGGGATGGGTTTGCTTTTGGCAAACAATATTTGCAGACCGCGGTCGAAGAACTGAAGCTTCCTATCCTTCCCGATACGCCCTTGCAGGGAGATTGGTCGAGGGACATGATCTATTAGAGTTGCTCTCCAAGTCCGCTTTTATTCAGGAAAAGTCATTGAGGCAGGATTCGAAAATATGTTATAGTAGGCGCGGAATTGCAATTTCGGGGCATGCTACAGGGGAAAGGGGCATATACGCCAAATGTCCGTATTGAATATCGTACCTTTCGGAGAATCCATCTTGCGTAAGAAAGCTAAACCCGTCGAGGAGATTACGCCGAAAATCGTTAAGCTGTTGGACGATATGGCGGAGACGCTCTACGCGTCCGAAGGTCGTGCCGGTCTGGCCTCGCCTCAAGTAGGCATCTTGCGCCGGGTAATCGTGATGGATTGCGGCACTGGATTGATAGAGCTAATAAATCCGGAAATCGTGGAATTGAGCGGGGAGCAAGAGGGCGCAGAAGCATGTTTGTCGTTTCCCGGATATCATGGATTCGTCAAACGCGCCAATTACGTGAAGATTACGACGCTTAATCGGCAAGGAGAGCGCGTCGAGATAGAGGGCGAAGGATTTTTGGCCCGTTGCATCCAGCACGAAATCGATCATCTCAACGGCGTATTGTTCGTCGACCGCGTGGAGGGCCCGTGGTTGTACGAGGATCAGACGCAGCGCAGAACAAGCCTTCTAGAGATTGTCAAACTAACGAACAAAGGGTTGTAGGGGATTTAAACGGCGGCGGATTGGACAAAATGAAATAGGCACGATCAATCCACGCTGGGAGGCAATCAGATGACAGAGCACAACCATGTCGTCGGCAAAGACGGCGATGTTAATCCGAGCCAGGTAGCGGGCGCGATTTCCCGAATCGACTCCTCGGAGAAGGAACGTATTCTTAAGAACTTCGAAGAGTTCAAAGGGTACTTAGGCAAGCGTATTAAAATGGCCGAGAACATGGGCATGGGCGAGGAACAGATCGCTAAGATCGCTCAGAAAGTGGCCGACTACTTGGCTAGCCATGAAGAACCCCGCAATAGCGAGGAGCATCTGCTTCAAGAATTGTGGAAAGTCGGCACGAAAGACGAACAACACAACCTCGCGCACATGCTCGTGCGGCTGGCTCAGTCGGAAATCAAGCATTAAGCCGTTTGTTACGAGAAGCCTCCTTCAGTACTTGAAGGGGCTTCTTTTGTCTTCGCTGCAGCATTGAAATGAAAAGTTATTCTTGCCTATGAAAATCCTGTAAGCTATAGTTGGTTTAATTGAATATTCAAGTACGGGTGCTGGATGAAGTCCGGCTGAGATAGGAAACTCGTTTTCCTGACCGTTAATCTGAACCAGGTAATGCTGGCGTAGAGAACATATCGAATCGTAACCATTCGTGTATTCTCGAATGGTTTTTTTGTATTGTCCGCGCCTGCTTCCTGAGAGAAGGAGGAACAGAAGCAATGATTCATTCAGAGGGCCGATTTAGCGACAGGCTGTATCGTTCGACCCATGAAGTATGGGAGAGAAGCCATCGGCATCCGTTCTTGATCGAGATGAGGGAAGGGACGCTGGATCCGGGTAGGTTCATTTATTACCTCAAGCAGGACTACGTGTATCTGATAGATTATGCCAAGATGTTCGCCATCGGCGGCTTGAAGTCGCCGGATCTGGAGACGATGGTCAAGTTCGCGGAGCTGTTCCATTCCACGTTAAACGTGGAGATGGAGCTTCACCGGCAATATGCCGAGCGATTCGGCGTGACGCGGGAAGAGCTGGAGAAGACCCGGCCATCTCCGACAACCGTCGCTTATACGAAGTACATGCTGGACGCTGCGCAAGGCTCGCTCGCCGAGGTGGTTGCCTCCTTGCTCCCTTGCATGTGGAGTTACCGGGAGATCGGCACCGCGTTCGCGAAGTTTCCCGGCGCGCTGGACCATCCGTTGTTCAAAGAGTGGATCCTGATGTACAGTTCCGAGGAATTCGGCGCGCTAACCGATTGGTGCATCGGCCTGATGGACCGGTTGGCGGAAGGGTTGCCCGAACGTGAGCTCATCCGATTGGAGGAGCACTTCGCGACGACCTCGAAGCTGGAATATCTGTTCTGGGATATGGCTTATCGGCAAGAGGAGTGGCCGATTTGAGCGAAAAGAATCGGAATGGTCGGCAGGTAGCGCTGTCGGTTCAAGGACTTGCCTATTCCTTCCCCGGAGAGCCTGCTTTATTCCGGGGGTTGGACTTCGAGATTAAACAAGGGGAATTCGTTAGCATTCTTGCGGCAAGCGGCATGGGAAAGACGACTTTATTCCGGCTGCTCGCGGGTCTGCTGCTCCCCCAATCCGGTACGATTGCCATCGGAGAGGCGAAAGCCTCCGCCGCCGAGGCCTCCAAGCTGGGGAAAATCGGGTATATGCCCCAGAAGGATGCCCTGATGCCATGGAAAACCGTGCTCGATAATGCCGCGTTGGGACTGGAGCTTGGAGGAACGGCGAAGCGGGAGGCCCGTCGCCGGGTGTTGGAGTTGCTCCCGGAGATGGGACTGGAAGGAACGGAAAACAAATACCCCGACGAACTGTCGGGCGGGATGCGTCAGAGGGTCTCGTTTCTGCGCTCCCTTCTGGGAGGGGGCGAACTGCTCCTCCTGGACGAGCCTTTCAGCGCTTTGGACGCCATGACGCGCGTTAGCATGCAGGAATGGCTCATGCGGGTTTGGGAGCAGCGCCGCAAGACGATCTTGTTCATAACCCATGATGCGGATGAGGCGCTGCTCCTGTCCGACCGGGTGCTCGTTGCGGCGGAATCGCCCGTTAGGGTTTTTAAAGAGCTTGAGGTTCATTTGCCCCGGCCCCGAACTTATGAAACCGTGATGGACGAGGAATTCATCGGTTTGAAGCGCCGGCTGCTCGGGCTGTATGAACGGGATTCCGGCGAATCGAAAGGAAGAAGGTTATGAGACGCAGCTTCGCGGATAGTTTGCCGGTGCTAGTCTTTCTGTTCTTATCGGCTGCCGGATGGGAAATCGGAACGACGATTTTCGATATCCCGCATTACATCATCCCTAAGCTCTCCGACGTCATGGTTTCCATAGGGGACAACGGACGGCTGCTCGGCAAGCACTTTGCCATCACCTTGGGGGAGGCGCTGCTCGGGCTCGGAATTTCCGCCGTAGTCGGTACGTTGGCCGCGGTGTGGATCGAGAGCTCCGGTTTGGCCAAAAAGACGATTTATCCGTTGATCGTCGCGTCCCAGACCATACCGATCATCGCCTTGTCGCCCATCATGGTCATGTGGTTCGGTTATGAATTAGGTAGCAAGGTGGCCGTTGTCATCCTGTTCACTTTCTTTCCCATAGCCGTGAATACGGCGGACGGGTTCCGCTCCGCCGACCCGGATATCGGGGAATGGATGAGAACGGTGGGGGCTAACAAACGCCAATTGTTCCTCAAATGGAAAATTCCATCGGCTCTGCCCGGTTTTTTTACCGGTTTGAAGATGGCCGCCGCGATCAGCGTCGGAGGGGCGACGCTCGGAGAATGGTTGGGAGGGGAATCGGGCCTTGGCATGTACACGAAGAGATCATCGAATATGTTGCGCGGCGAAGCGGTTTTCTCGGGAGTTCTGCTGCTGTCGGTCATGGGAATCGCCTTGTTCTTAGCCGTTCAGTGGGCGGAAAGGGCGGTTCTGGCCCATCGTCGATCGCAAAAAAATAAAAGATTTTAAGTTGAAGAGGGGAGTTTTACAGTGAAGTATCGTCATTGGATTAAAAGAAGTTGGTGGTCTATCGCGCTTTCGCTAGCAATGGTCGGGGTAGCGGGATGCGCCTCGAATAAGCAAGCCGAGTCCGGGCTGACTGAGCTCACCGTGCTGCTGGACTGGTATCCGAACGCGGTGCATACCTTTCTATATGCCGCCGAAGAACAAGGATATTTCAAGGACGCGGGATTGAAGGTCAAGCTTCAGACGCCGGCGGACACGAACGATGCCCTCAAGCTGGTAGCGACGGGAAAAGCGGATCTTGCGCTTAGTTATCAAATGCAGGTGGCGGTATCGCGCTCCGAGGATATTCCGATCGTATCCGTAGCCGCGATCGTCCGGCATCCGCTTAACCAATTGTTCGTGCTGGAATCGGCGGGGGTGCAAAGCCCTAAGGATTTGGAAGGCAAGAAAATCGGCTATCCTTCCCTTCCTCTCGATGAAGCCGTCGTGAATACGATGGTGAAATCGGACGGCGGAGATCCGTCCAAGCTGAATTACGTAGATATCGGATGGGATCTCATTCCCGCGATGACGACTGAAAAAGTAGACGCCATTATCGGGGGTTACGTAAATCACGAGAAGCTGTTGCTGGAGAAGGAAGGAGAGAAGCTTGCGACGTTCGACCCTTCCAAGTACGGGGTTCCGGATTATTACGAGCTCGTGCTGACGGCCAGCGAGGACGGCGTCAAGAACAATGGCGAGGCGTATAAGAAATTCATGGCCGCCGCTGCCAAAGGACAGGAATATACCGCAAGCCACCCCGAACAAGCCTTGCAGCTGTTGCTCGACAAGCAAAGCGCGGACTTCCCGTTGGATGCGGATATAGAGAAAATGAGCTTGGCAATTTTGCTCCCGCTGATGGACGCGGGTTCGGAGCCGTTCGGCATCCAATCGGAGCAGTCATGGAACTCGGTTATCGGATGGCTGACGGAGCACGGTCAACTGAAGAAGGAGATCAAGGCGGAGCAGGCATTCGTCAATTTGTGACGGGAAGGAAGACCGGCGTATGAATGAACGATATTCCAGGCAGATGCTGTTTGCGCCGATCGGCGAAGAGGGGCAGCGAAAACTGAAGGATAGCGCGGTGTGCATTATAGGAATGGGAGCTCTTGGCACCGTGCTGGCCAACCACATGGTGAGAGCCGGAGTGGGTTTGGTGCGTATCGTCGATCGGGATTACGTGGAGACGAGCAATTTGCAGCGGCAAATGCTATACGACGAAGAGGATGTGGAGAACGGCTATCCGAAGGCGATCGCGGCCGAGAAGAAGCTCCGTAAATTCAATTCCGACGTCCGGCTGGAGCCGATCGTGGCCGACGTTACCGTTCATAATATCGAGTCGCTGATTGAGGACATAGATCTTGTGTTGGACGGCACGGATAATTTTCAAACGAGGTTCCTGCTCAATGACGCTTGTTTCCGCAAGGGAATTCCCTTTACCTATGGCGGAGCCGTCAGCTCGAGGGGAATGAGCGCGATACTCGTGCCGGGCGCGACTCCGTGCTTGCGCTGCTTCATTCAGTCGGCGGATGCCGGCGGGCAAACTTGCGATACGATCGGCGTAATCGCTCCGGTCGTCGATATCGTCGCTTCCTATCAAGCGGTCGAGGCTTTGAAGTTTCTGGTCGAAGCCGGAGAGAAAAGGAGAAACAGCTTGCTTACGTTCGATGTGTGGGAAAACCGCTACTACGAGATGAAGCTCGGGGAACCTCTGAACGATTGCCCTTGCTGTCAGTTGAAGCAATATCCCGCTCTTGATTATGCCGAGCGCGAGGAGATGGTTACCTTGTGCGGCCGGGGGACGGTGCAAATCGCTGGCAACGGGCCGTTGGATCTGGCGTCGTGGCGCCTAAGGCTAGAGCCCGCGGCCGCGAAGGTTGCCGCGAACGCCTACTTGCTAAGGGCGGAGCTTCCCGAGGGCGAACGGCTTGTGTTGTTTCCGGACGGGCGCGTATTGGTGCAGGGCACGGATGATTTGATTAGGGCCAAAATTTTATATGCCCGTTATATCGGGAATTGATTGGAGGAGCCGTGGGATATGAGGGATTTTCGTTTATATGCGATAACAGGCGAACAATTTCATCCGGGACGTGACATTATCGAGGTGATGGAAGAGGCCATTCTCGGGGGAGTGGATATCATCCAGCTCAGGGATAAAACAAGCGAAAAGCCGGAGCTGCTACGAAAAGCGAAAGAGCTGCGGGAGTTGACACTCAAGCATGGCGTGACCTTTATCGTCAACGATCACATCGATATCGCGATGGAAGTCGACGCGGACGGCATTCACCTCGGCCAAGAGGATCTGCCGCTGGCGGAAGCGCGGAAAATCGTCGGCGGCAAAATCATCGGGATCTCAACCCATGCAATCGGAGAGGCGCTGCTAGCGGAGCGTCAGGGCGCGGATTATATCGGAGTCGGTCCCGTTTACCGCACCGCAACGAAAGCGGACGTTGTCGATCCGGTGACCGTATCGTACGTGCGGGAAGTGGCCCGAACGATCAAAATCCCGTTCGTGGCCATTGGGGGCATTAAATTGCGTAATGTCGACGAGGTAATCGAAGCGGGAGCGACACGGATTTGCGCGGTTAGCGAAATCGTAGGCAGTACGGACGTGAAGGGAACTTGCGAAGCTTTTCTAAGCAAGCTGAATAAGACGAGGTGATAGCGTGGAGCTCGTAATCAACGGATTGCGGCAAGAGTTGAACGTTCATACGGTCCAAGAGGTGATCGCGCACTTCGGATTGGAGGGCAAGCCGGTCGTCGTGGAAGCGGACGGAGCGGTTCTGACCAAGGAGCAATGGGCGACCGCGGAGGTTCGCCCCGGCATGCGGCTTGAGCTGGTTCATTTTGTGGGAGGGGGATGAGACAAGTGAAGAACGATGTTTGGCGCATTGGCAGCCATGAATTAACTTCCCGTTTTTTTATCGGGACGGGCTTGTTTCCGAATCCTTATGTTCAGATGGAAGCGATCAAAGCATCGGGAGCGGAGGTGCTGACCTTCGCCATCCGGCGAATCAACCTGGAAGCGACCGAGGACGATTCCATCCTGCAACATCTGCAGGAGGGGCAATATCGGTATCTGCCGAACACTTCCGGCGCGAGCACGGCCGAGGAAGCCGTTAGGATCGCCAGGCTGGCGCGCGCATCCGGCTTGAGCGATTGGATCAAGGTCGAGATTAGCGCGAACGAGCGTACGCTGCTGCCGGATCCGCTCGAGACATTAAAAGCGACGGAAATTCTCGTTAAGGAAGGCTTCACGGTTTTGCCTTACTTGCCGGATGATCCCGTCATGTGCAAACGTCTCGAAGAAGCGGGCGCGGCGGCGGTCATGCCGGGAGGAGCTCCTATCGGAACGGGATTGGGGATCCTCAATCCCTATAATATCGGCCTGATCGTCGAAGAAGCGAAAGTTCCCGTTATCATAGATGCCGGACTTGGCTCCGTAAGCGACGTGACCCAGGCGATGGAGCTCGGCGTATCCGGCGTGCTGATGAATACGCCGGTAGCCAAGGCGAGGGACCCCATCGGGATGGCGCGCGCGATGAGATTGGGGATCGAAGCGGGCAGGCTTGCCTATTTGTCCGGACGAATCTCGAAGAAGAAATATGCATCCGCGAGCAGCGGTTTCGACGAGTTTAAATTGAAATAAGGCCATAGTGGAGAGAAGGTTTCGGCATGACAGAAACGATTCTGGTAATGGGCGGAGGGGTAATCGGACTATCCTGCGCGTTCGAGCTGCGGAATCGGGGGCACGAGGTCGCCGTATTGGAAATCAACCGCTGCGGAGGACAAGCTTCCGGCGCCGCCGCCGGCATGCTGGCGCCATACTCCGAAAACGCGGAGGGGCCGGACGAATTTTTTCGATTAGGCTTGGAAAGCCTGCGCGTCTATCCCGAGTGGCAGTCGCATGTCAAACGGGTTTCGGGTATGGCCTTCGAATACACCCATTCGGGAAGCCTCTATATCGCTTACCATGAAGCGGATAGGCTGGCGCTCGAAGGAAGGATTCTATGGCAGAGGGAACACGGTTCCTCGGGTACCATCCTGGAGGGAGAAGAATTGTTCCAGATCGAACCTATGCTGTCCCGGAACGTACGAGCGGCGTTGCGCACGCCGGAAGAAAGCCATCTCTATTCCCCGGATTACGTACGCGCGCTTGAGCAAGCCTGCCGGTTATTGGGCGTGCGGATCTACGAGAACTTGGAAAAGCTGACGATAGCCGAGTGGCATAGCGAAATCGTTGTCCAAACTGCGGATCAACGCACGTTCGGCGGAGACCGGCTCGTTGTCTGTTCCGGGGCGTGGGCCCGGGAGCTTGCGGATACGTTCGGCATCGCCATTCCCGTGTACCCGATTCGCGGACAGATATGCGCGTACGAGACGGAAACGAAACCCGTTCGACATATGGTTTTCGGCAATCAGGGCTATCTGGTAGGGAAAGAAAACTCGACGTTGGTGTGCGGGGCGTCCGAGGATGTCGCGGGCTTCGACACGTCCGTAACGGACAAAGGCATCGAGCGATTGAGGAGATGGAACAAACAGGCTTTTCCTTTTCTTGCGAACCGGGTGCCTTTCCATCGTTGGGCCGGGTTGCGTCCATCGACGCAGGACGGTTTGCCGTTGATCGGACCTTTGAGCGCTTCGAACCGAGTCGTAATGGCGGTCGGCCATTATCGCAACGGCATTCTTCTGAGTCCGGCAACGGCCAAGCTTGTAGCCGACTATGTCGAGGGAAAACGGGTCCCGGATTATCATCGGGCTTTCGATCCGGATCGATTCGGAAGAAGCGATTGAAGCTGCCGACTCCTTCCATACATAGTTGCATGATAAATCATAAGAGAGAGGAGTTGAGGGTAGCCGTGGACATAAAGCTTGATTGCAAAGTGAGCCGGGCGTTAACCATAGCGGGTTCAGACAGCGGCGGAGGGGCGGGCATCCAAGCGGACTTAAAAACCTTCCAAGAGCTTGACGTGTACGGAATGTCCGCGCTCACGGCAGTAACCGCGCAGAATACGAACGGAGTGCAGGCCGTATATCCGCTGAGCCCGGAGGCGGTGATCCAGCAAATCCGTTCGGTAGGCAGCGATATCAGGGTCGACGCGCTCAAGACGGGGATGCTGTTTAGCGGGGAGATCATCCGTGCGGTGGCGGGAGCGATTCAAGAGTTCGGTTGGAAGAAGGTAGTCGTAGATCCGGTGATGGTCGCCAAAGGGGGCTCCGTGCTTCTGCAGGAAGAGGCGATACAAGCCCTTACCGGATCGCTATTGCCGTTAACCGAAGTCGTTACGCCGAACATTCCCGAAGCGGAGAAGTTGACGGGGATGGCCATCGTCACTCCATTGGATAAGCGAGAGGCGGCGAAGAGACTCGCCGGCTACGGCGTTAAATATGTCATCGTCAAAGGCGGCCACGATTCCGGAGCGGAAGCCGTGGACTTGCTGTTCGATGGCCATAGTTTTACCGAGATCGCGGGTAGGAGAGTAGATACGGCGCATACGCATGGCACCGGCTGCACTTTCTCCGCGGCTTTGGCGGCCGGCTCGCCCGGGGGATGGAAATGGAAGCGGCGGCGCGTCAAGCCAAAGCGTTCATTCAAGCCGCGATCGAAGACGGAATAAACATCGGCAACGGCCGGGGGCCTACGAATCATTGGGCTTACCGGAGAAGCTTGTCGATGGCGTAGAAAAAGAACCTTCAGCCCCACCGTAACGGCGGGTTTGAAGGTTCTTCTGTTCTTGTTGCGAGAATGCTTTAGCTTACGTCTAGCGTAATCCGCCAACGGGAGGTTCGTTATGTCCTCCATTTACAATGCCGCCAGTAGGAGGTTCGTTATGCCCGCCGTTACTAATTCCGACCGGAGGCTCGTTGTGTCCTCCGTTCGCAATACTCGCATCATCCGCAGCGCTTTTGGCAGAAGCACCCTGCACAGCCACGAACAGACTTGCCGCCATAACCGCTGCTAAGATCAGTTTGCGCATACCTTCACCTCCCTGGCCTACTTATTGGTGCTATGTTGCTTGCCCGGCAGCTTGTTGCCGGGGTCTTCCTCGTTTTGCCGTTTTTTGTTCCGTTTAGCTTTGTTCTGCGTATCGTGAAGCTTCTCGACAAATTCGTGCGTATCGTCCATGCAGGTGTAGGTCCCTCCTAAGTTGAGTTCACCTGCATACTATTCCCGAATGGACGAAATACCATTACTTGAATTCGATGGAGCTAGCCAGTTCCGCGCCGTTCTCGCCGGCGTGATAGACGGAGAGCGTTTCTTTGCCGTCGTCTACGACCAAGTAAGGGCAGCAATCGTACAGGATCAGGCCTCTAAGCTCGCCTTTCACGCGGAAGGATTCGTGGAACCCTTTTTTCAGATCGTCGAAATCGTTCGCGGTAAATACGGCGACTTCATCCCCGATTTTCTCGGCGTAGTGATGGCCGGTTCTCGTAACGACTTTATCGCGCGCGGAAGTATGGATGCGGCCGCTGTAGTAGGCATCGGTCGTGTCCTGTTCCTTGCCCGGTACAATTTTAGGCCATAGATCGCTGAATACCATGTATCCGTTCTTGTCGTTCTTGATCAGGATCATCGGGATTTGCATAGGGCCATAAGGAATGACGAACAGGTCCTGCAGATCGCCGACGCGTTCTTTGCCTTTCGTTTGGAACAATTGCCCGTCGTTGTTGTACACGAATACTTGTTTGCCGACTTGAAGAGCGGCAAAGCCGCCTTCTTTGGTCAACGATGCTTGGATAGGTTTAACTTCCGGCGGGGCGGCTTCTTTGCTTGCTTCCGCAGCGGAAGCAAGGGAAGGAACCATTAGGGCGCATATTAAGGCAGTAGCGGTAAGTAAACGAGCTGGCTTTTTCATAATGGGGAATAACTCCTTTTTTTATACGTTCGATTTGGGGAAGCCCTGCCGTGCACTGCGAAGGCTTCTATCAGATCCGTCGAGAGTTATTATATGGCAATCTTAGTAACCCCAGTAAGTTACCGTCGTCATCGTTTTGGTCATATTACAGTCATGCTACGTTTGTAATTGGTTTGTCATTTTTCATCAAATAAGGGTAGAGCAAGATCAAGCCCGCAATATAGAGGGCGAACGCGAAATAGGCGGGCAACAAGTGGAGGAAATCCGTATAACGGATATGATAATGAACGCTCAAGCCGGCTATGAATGCGGGGGAACCGCCTGCGAGCAACGTCCACCAAAGCCAACGTTGATATTGTTGCAGTCCCCATAACGCAAGTACGAGCAGCATGACGGCATTGGAGAACAAGGCTCCTCCGAATCCTGCGCGATCATGGGCGATGAGCGAAATCAGCTTCGGGTTGGCTGCGTCTAGTTGCTCCCGAGTGACGTTCATGAAAGCCAGATCCTGCGGGACGAATACGTTAGTTACCCCGACGGTAGCTATGACGATTCCGCCTATGCTAAGAGCGATGCCTAAGGAAACGAAACATAGCTGTCCCCACATGGCCAGCCGCCACTCGCGGCTATTGCGCAAATTAACGGGGGCGCGGGACGGTCGATCCGGATTTCCGCGCATCGCGAGCAGGAACATCGGGAATAGGATGGCTGCGGCCGCGGCGTGGATCGGATCGAAAAATCCGTACCCTAAATAGAGAAAAAAGCTGGGGAAACCGACGATGCCGGAAACCATTAGAGCGGTTCGCGCCCAGTGCAGGCCGAATTTCAGCCCGTTCTTGGCCAGATGATAATACAGGATGCCGATCGAGATCATCGTCCCCGCCAAAGTGATCCTGTCATGGGACATAAAGTGCAGAAGATGCTCGTTAATCCGTTGCAGCTCAAGGCGCGACATACCTAAATAAGCTTCATCGTAGGGCAGCACGACCGACGATTCCGCGATTAGCCAAGCGATGATTCCGCCGATGATCATGCCGATTCCGAGCAACGTCATCCAACCCCAGTGTTTCCAGAACGAAGGGGGTTCCGGTAACGTGGCTTCTTTAATTCGGTCATAAATAATCGCTTCGTTGACCCGCTTGGGCAGTCCTGGTCCGGCATATACAAGACCGCTGTTCAAAAGTATATTGTCGGCCCCGGCATGAAGCATATCCAACGCGTCTTGCGGTTCATGGATGGCGGCGGATGCTTTAATGAAGCTTTCCTTGGGCGCATGGGCTTTCAGCAGCCCGATTTTGGATAACGCGCAGGCGGTGGCGGAACTAGTTCGTCCTACCCTAACACCACAGTTGTCATCGTTATTATCATGCAGGGCATTCCCGATCAAGTAACCTGACCATGGAGACAAATCCGTCCCGGTTAGCGCTTGTTCGAGCCAAGGTTCCGGATAATCCAGAGGAACGTAAAGAAATAATGGCTTCCGCTTGAGCTCGCAATAGGTTCGGGCCGCTTCGGAAATTTGTTGAAGCAAGTAGAGATTATGTTCAAGCGTTCTGGAATTCGTTAAGACGTCGATATAGAAACCCGCGACTTGCGACGAGGATAAGGACGTCAGAAGGCGTTGAATTTGATTGACCGCTTGTTCGACAGTGCTGCCCGGCATCGGCGCAATTCGTACGAATTGGGGCAACCGGTGGTCGGGATTATCGATGCGCGATTGCATGTTCTCCAATCCGTCGTTCTCGTACTCGCAGGGATAAACGATCGTTTCCCGTCGCCATTGATTGTCTATGGGATCCGAATTGCGAACGGGTTGCAGGGTAACCGGTCCGATCTCGATGAAACCGAAGCCGAACTGGGAAAGGGCTTTGGGGGCGATTCCTTGCGGATCCGCGTTTCCGGACAATCCGACGGGCGTAGGCACGGGAATTCCCGCAACTCGTCCTTCAAGCAACGGCGATGGCTCCATATGGCCTAATGTTTTAATCAACAACGTTCCGCCGGGAACTCGGCTAACCCTTCTCATCGCATGGAGGGTCAGGCTTCGCGCTGCCCTTGAGGGCAACCGAAATAATAGAGGGCGGAATAACGTTTGGTAGGACCAATCGGGCACGGGCTCAACTCCCACGAATATTTTCAGAAAGAGTATATCATATCTGCTTAGGGGGCTTTCGATAGAATAGGGAACACTTTTTCAAGGGTTGTCGCGCCGGAATTAACCTGATAATATTCGGTTAGGATTTACGATAGATCTACGATAACCTACTCGTCGAATGGGAGCTTATTATGAAATTTGCCGTTCAATATTTATCGTTCTTCGTTATTCAGAATGAGGGCTCCGATCCGGATGGCCCTAAGAAATACAAGCATTATCAGACGCTTACGCATGAGGAGTACCAAGATAGCGAATTGAAGGTTTTCTTGGACGGAGAGTTCAAGCGAATCGCCAAAAGAAAAGCCGAGATCAACGCCGTATCCGAACAGGTGCCGACGAAGATCGGGCGATTCATCGTCGAGCCCGGCCACGATTTGACGAGCAATCCCAACTATAATTTGTTCCAACGGTTGAGGACCGCGGCGGATAAGGCGGAGTTTCATAACTGCGGCGATGATCTTTTGCGGATCTACATGGATACGAACTCGGTAAGGGGAGGGGCGTTCGTCTTGGCGACGGCCAAGCTGAACGAGTTGTACGATGATCCGTTTCTCTTCTTGTTCAAATGCGATTTCGAAACGAAGATCGCGCGGGTATCCGACGAGAAAAGCTTGATCTCTCAAGTGGAGATGGCGATTAACGCGAAAAACATCAAATCGATCCAGTACCCGCACATGCCGGAAGAGGGGATGCTGGAGGAGTGGGAACTGAAAATCCATCAAGCCTCCCATGCCAGGTATTTCGAGGATTTTTTGAAATACGTCAGTTACGAGAAGTCGAAGCCGGAAATCGTCGCCGATCAGGTGATGGAGATGGTCAATCAGTATATGGAGACCAAATGGCAGGGCGCGGATATTCCGTATTATCACACCGAAGATGCGGAAGAAGTCGCGGAGACGGAAGAAGTCGTCGCGATGAGGCAAGAGAAGCAGCAGTTCGACGTGTGGGCGGCAGGGGAGAAACGCGAGCTGCAGGAAAAGTGGACCCATGAGCACGTCGTGGAGGCCACGAAGCAAATCGTGGAGCTGCAGCCCGATCTTGAGCTCAAATTCAAGTTGGACGACGTGCTGATCAAGGGGCATATGGACGATTACGGCAACAACATTCATATCGCGCGAATGAACGGGCGATATATCGTCCTGATCGAAGGGGATAACTTTCAGTTCGATAAGGGAGTGTCGCCGATCGAGCTGCTGCATCCGGAAGAGATGCAGGAAGTGATGCGCCGGTTAGGCAACGGAGTTCGCAGACGGGCGAGCGGCGAAGCGCCGGCACTGGATTAAAAGGATAGAGACTGTCTCATGGAGCCGCGGCGGCTCTTGGGATGGTCTTTTTTTGTTGCGAACTGAGGAAGCCAGCATCGAGGAATAGAGGCACGCGGTGCCGTTATTTCAGGGTTTTGGGTGGGGGAACGTGGAATAGCGGCACGCGGTGCCGTTATTTCAGGGTTTTGGGTGGATGAACGTGGAATAGCGGCACGCGGTGGTTACTACTTAGGTCTCCTTAATCCAAAGGAGACTTTTTTTCTGTTTTAAAGGATTTTTGGTGCTGCATGTAGAAGTATTTCTTATATAGAATCTGTGAAGGGAGCAAGAACAATGAAGCTAACTCCGCAACAGGTATTACATGTGAGTAAAGGGGATACCGAGATTGCAGGCTTCATCTCTGCGCTTCTGGCACAAAATGAGAAACTGACCGAAATGGTAGAAACACAAGCTGTTCAAATTAATAAATTAGAGAAGCGTGTGCACGAGTTAGAACGACAGCTTGGTCAAAATAGCAATAACAGCAGCAAACCGCCATCGAGTGACGGACTGCGAAAAAAGAACAATCTGCGTCAGCCTGGGGGTAACAAAGGAGCGCCCAAGGGGCACGAAGGCCACACGCTTCGTTTTAGCCTGGTGCCTGACGAAGTCATCGTTCATGCTTTGCCTGCTTGCAAGAACTGCAAGCTCTCCTTAGCGGATGTGCCTGTGCAAGGCTGGATCAAAAGACAAGTACTTGACTTACCTCTCACTCCGCTTGTTACCACCGAACATCGCGTAGAAGAAAAGCGCTGCCCGTGCTGCCACACGTTGCAACGGGCCGAGTTTCCTGCTGCGGTGAAGGCACCTGTACAGTATGGGGATAGCTTCGCAGCATGGACGGCTTATTTGAGCGGCTATCAATTGCTGCCCTTGCAACGCATTACACAATTCTTTTTCGATCTGACCGGGTATCGCCCTAGCCAAAAGACCTTGCTTGAACAACTGAAGAGCATGGCAAACTGTATAGCAGAACAGGAGCCGTTGATTCAAGCGCATCTTCGCAACGAGCCTTTCATCCATTGCGATGAAACGCCCATGCGTTTGAATGGGAAACAGCAGCATCTTCATACGCATTCGAGCGCCAAATGGACGTTGCTGCATATGAACGAGAAGCGATGCGGGCCAGCAATCGTAGAAATGGGTGTATTGCCCACTTACACCGGAATTGTGGTTCATGACTGTTGCACGGCCTATTTCAAATCAGACTTCAAGTATTCCCACGCTTTGTGTAACGCGCATCTCATGCGGGAATGCCAGGGGATTGCTGATCACGATAAGCACCAGTGGCCCGTCGACATGAAAGAGCTGCTTCGTCGAAGCTGGGGGTTGGCCAAAGAGGCACGAATTGCTGGTATCCCTTTGTCGGATAAAGTCCTCGCCGAGATCGACCAGCAATACGACGACATTTTGGCGTTAGGGAAAACGGAATGGGCCAAAGATCTGGTGCCTGAGAAAACAGGGCCTCGCGGACGAAAATGCAAGAGCAAAGCGGCAAATCTTGGACATCGGTTCATAAAACACAAAGGGGCGATTCTTCGCTTTCTTTATGATGTGCGTATTCCTTTCGATAACAACCAGGCAGAACGCGATATTCGCATGTCCAAAGTGAAACAGAAAATATCCGGATGCTTTCGGACGGCTCTTGGCGGAAAGCAGTTTGCCAGTATTCGCGGGTTTATTTCCACACTTCTGAAACAATCTCTTCCTTTGCATGATTCACTCATATCCGTTCTTCGTGGACAGTTTCGGTTTAGGACTACCTAAGTAGTAACCACGCGGTGCCGTTATTTCCGGTATTTGGGTGAGAGAACGTGGAATAGCGGCATGAGAACGGTACGTAGATAACCATCGCCTACTTTTCCACTAAAAGGTATAATTGGCATGTATATATCCAAGGAAGAAACGGGGAATCGACGCGATGGCGGAACATTCGAACTGGCGGGGAAAGGTGCTAGCGGTTGTGATCCTGCTTATAACAGTGAGGTTATTGGTATACGGCATTCGATTGTACGATCAAAGTAAGGATCCGGGTCCTGCGGCGACTCAGGCGATGGAGAGCGAGCGCCCGACCGAGTCGCAGACGGCATCCGCGGACGTATCGGAGCCGGTCGAGTCGAAAGATCCGAAGAAACAAGCGAGATTAGAGAAACAAGCCCTGGCCGACAAATATGCCGATCTTGGGGTGATCGACGTACATAATCACGATGCCAACAAATACTTGCTGAGTTTCTCTGCATGGGACCGTTATCACGTGAACAAAATCGTTCTTTTCGGAAATGTATCGGAGCCATCGGCGAAGATCACCGATGCGCTTGCTTGGGGAGCATATCGCGCTTATCCGGATCGGATTTATCCGTTCTTCTCCGGGTTTGACATGAACGAGCCCGAAGGGCTGGAAACCGTACGCAATCAATTGGAGAACGGCTATTTGGGAGTGGGCGAAACGGTCGCGGCTTCGACTCACTCGCCCGTAGTTTCTAAGGTGATTTGGAAAGCGAACGACCCAATGGACGGCAATCTGCCTAAGGTTTACGAGCTGTGCGCCGAATACGACGCTCCGATCCTGCTCCATATCGATCCGCCCAACGGGTTGCCGGTTCAGAAGCTGGAAGAGGCGTTGGAGCAATATCCGGACACTCTGTTTATATTCGGGCATGCCAACGTTTATCAGGACGCTGATTCGATCGGGAAACTGCTGAAAGCTCATCCGAACCTCTATATCGATTTTTTTGCGGGTTTTACGTCCTATAATGCTAGCAGTCCGTACAAAACGGAATCTTATATCGATCTTATCGAGCAGTACCCGGACCGCTTCTTCCTGAGCACCGACGGAGCATTCGACATGACCTACGACGAAGCGATTCCGGCGATGTACGAGACGATCGATCTGTTGAAGCCCGAAACGAGGAAGAAGGTCGCGAGCGACAACTTCCAGCGAATCATTGACGCCCAGCGCCCGACCAAGACGCAGTTGGAGCGGTTAGAGAAGCTTGGCGGCAGCAAGGAAGCGGGCATCGATCCCGCAACGTTGAGCCGCCATGAAATGAATAAGCTGCTGTTTAAGCTCGACCCATCAGCTTGATCGTTCTCTTGATCATCTTCGCGGCGGATACCTTCAATCCGATGATCGGCGAAACCTCGATACTATAAAGACCTTCGTGCACGCAGCAGCGAATGTCGTCGATCGTCCTGCAATCGCGATGGAAGTTGTTGCGGACGGAGCCGAATTGAATCGGGTGGTGGGAATCGCTGCCGGCTACGATCGGCTTGCCCAGCTGCTGCGCGAATGCTTCGAGTTCCGCGCGAGTGCGCGTTTCCCTTCCGTTCAGATCCAGAAACTCGAGGCGGTTCAAGAGGGAAGGGTCCAGATGCGTCAAAGGCGTAGAGCGGCGGGTAGGGTGCGCTCCGATCTTCAATACGTTATATCGATCCGCAAAGTCGAA
The DNA here is from genome assembly GCF_014107495.1 of Cohnella cholangitidis. Lineage (GTDB taxonomy): Bacteria > Bacillota > Bacilli > Paenibacillales > Paenibacillaceae > Cohnella > Cohnella cholangitidis. Next base: position 2,527,942 of record NZ_CP041969.1, on the reverse strand, counting down.
CAAGTCTTGGCCGTGCGGGAACGTATCCTTGTCTTTGTTATGGGCGAACTTCTGCTGGATGGCGCGTATTTCCGACCGTTCTCCGATGAGCAGGATGTGGCCTTTCTCCCGAATGTCCATCTCGATGCCGCAGAATACGCGGAAGCCGTCCACGTCGTAATAGTGATCCCGATAAGGAAGCTCGCGATCCAAGGTGTCGTATATTTCGTGAAAGTTGCGGGTGTTGAAATGCTCGGTTAACGCCGTTGCGTGCAACCCCGCTTTTCGTGCCGCGCCGATCATTCGGTAGAAGTAGCTGAGGGAGAAATCGGTTTTTTTGCTCAATTTCGTATGGGTATGAAAATCGATATACATGTAGGAGCATCCTTTCGCGTGAAGAGTTATTTATAGGGAATAGATCTTACTGGCCCAAACGGCGGCTGCGATGTAGAAGATCGTCAACAGGCAGAAGAGACCGTCGATGGGACGCACCGACATCCGGGACAGCTTCAGCCTGCGGGCGTCTCCGCTGACCAGCGTATACGTGAATCCTCGCATTTCCAGCGCTTCGACCGTAGTTCGGACCCGTTTGGCCGTATTGAGCAACGTAGGATAGAAGGCGAGGACGCATATTTTACAGAAGTAGTAACCGATTCTCCAAGACAGCCAGCCCTTTCGGGTCGGGGGAGCGCCTCGCATGCGATAGGAGGCGAATACGTCCTGGTACTGTTCGACTAGAATCGGGATCATGCGGTAACCGTACGAAATTCCGAAGCTGAACGGGGCCGGGACCTTCATGGCAAGCAACGCGTCGCTTAGTTTCTCGGGATCGATGCTCGTGAACACGGCCACGCTCGCCAAGCCCATGATTAGCAGCTTCAAGGTTAAAGTGATCAAAGCTAGGAAGGCCTCTCCGTTCCCTCCCAGAAACAATGCCAGTACGCCTATATACACCAAGTTCATAAAAGTGCTGAACGCCATGAGGAATAGAATCAAGCCGCTGACTCTAGAGGTTAGGGCAAGCGTCAGGGAAACGGCGAATAAGGCGACTAAGACGGTCCTGTCATAGAAGAACCAAGGGCTGATCGTAAAGAAGGCGTACCAGATTAGGAGCACCCTTGGATCGATTCGGCTTAAAAAAGTGTTCTTATTCCCGTATGCGGTGCGCAACAACGTCATCTTCAATTGCTCCAGCGTAAACCGCGACATCCACCTTTCAATAAGAGACAACTTGTCTCACCTCCGCATCCTCATCTTTAATAGGCCAAGCGGCGCGTTCAAGGAATTGTTCCGGGCTAAGCGCGGGCTGCGTCCATCCAAGCCGAGCGGATAGCTCGACGACTTGAGGCGCCATCAGCCCCCACTTGCTCCAATAAGCTTCTTGGGAGAATAGCTGTTCGGGTGAAAAGTCGGCGACGAGTTTGCCGTGATGCATGACGAGCACTCGATTGGCCCATTCGGCTACCAACTGCATGTCGTGGGTTGCGATAACGACCGCTTGAATCGTATCCCCTATCCTTTCGAGCGTTCCGATCGTCTCTTTGCGGCTAACGACGTCCAGGCTGGCGGTCGGTTCGTCCAGCAAGAGCAGCTTGGGCTGCATCGATAGTCCGATCGCAAGGGAAGCCCTACGTTGCTGTCCTCCGCTGAGAAGCCTTCCGTCGCGCTTTTGAAGCTCATTCAAATGCAACTGCGACAGGAGCTGTTCGGTAAGCCGCTCGGTGAAATCGCGCTTGCGCGCCTTCGGGAAGTAGGCGATATCGTCGCGAATGTTGTCGCAGATGAACATGTTCTCCGGCTTCTGATAAATATAAGCGACTTGTCCTGCCGTCTGTTCCGGAGAGAGCTTGCGCAAGGATTGTTCATAGAGATACAGTTCTCCTTGCTGAGGTTTCACGAGCCCGGTCATCATTCGCAGCAGCGTCGTTTTGCCCGCTCCGTTGCCTCCGACGATCGCCACCCGTTCGCCCGGGCGGATGGACAAGCTAAGCTTCTCGAATACGGTATGGCCCTTTTTATCCAAAGTCGGATAGACGTACGTCACGTTGTCGTAACGAATGATGGGCTCTCTAAAAGACGGCGAGTCCGGTTTAGGTACGGGAGAAGGCCTACGCTCTTGAATGCCCAAGGCGGCAAAGGAAGCCGCCCCTTCTTCCAGAGTAATCGGATAACGGGATTGTTCGCGTCTAACATCTAGAGAATAGGCGATTTGCGTAATCTGCGGCGGGAAAATCTGATGCGCCCGCAATTCTTCTACGCTGGATAATGCATCTTCGACCGGCTTATGCCAGACGACCCTGCCTTCGGATAAAAGCACGACGTCGCTGCAGTATTTGGCGATCCATTCCGTGTGATGCTCGATGACGATGACGGTTTTGCCCTCGCGCTCATTGAGTTGTTTCAATAAAGCATAGATACTCTCCGCATGAAACGGATCCAGCTCCGCGGCGGGTTCGTCGACGATAATGATGTCGGGATCCAAAGACAGGCCGCGGCGATCGCCGTAATGTGTTTCTGCCCGCCGCTAAGCTGCCAAATAAAGCGATCCTTCAGGTGGGAGATGCCTAGCCGTTCCAAAATGCGGGTCGCGCGTTGCTCGTAATCGGCATGTCCGAAATTCATCGGCGCGAATATCGTCTCTTCCCATACGGTCGGCCGCACGAGCTGGTTCTCGAAATCCTGGCACACGTATCCGATCCGGTAAGCGAGCTCGGCTACCGACGTCTGTTGGGTGTCGACCCTTCAACCTTAACGATACCCTCCAGCTCTCCGGAGTAATAATGGGGAATCAGGCCGGTCAGCGCTTTGCAGAGGGAGGACTTGCCGCTTCCGTTGCTCCCGATGACGGCCGTGAACTGCCCCTTGCCTACTTGAAGATCAAGCCCGTTCAAGGATGGGCGGTTAGCGCCGGGATAGCGGAAGCTCGCCCCTTGGATCTCTACGGCTAACTCGGCAGTTCGCAACTGACGATTAAGCATGGCGGGAAGGGGTTCTTGCGCCGCCCGCCGTTCTATTTCTGCGGGAGAGCAGGAACACGACGAGAGCGACGAATGCGGCAATTCCGATTCCAAGCCAGATGAAGCTTGTGCCGAATCGGTCGACGAAGTCCGGCTTCCACTCGCCCGTGCCGTCCGTCATCTCGCTCAACATGGCGAAAGCCGCGGAAATACCGAGGACGATGACCGAGACTAACGCTAATCGTCCGGCCGCGGCTCCGACTGTAACGTCGCGAGGCTCGCGAGGACGAATGCCCATAAGCGGTTCGATCTTGCCGAACATTCGGGGGACCATGTAAAGAGCGGGAATAATGCCGAACAGAATGCCTGCGACGAGCCATTCCACGCCGTTCTCGATCAGTTCGAGTACGACGATGCTCTGCGGCAAGCCCTCGATCGCCTCCAGCTCCGCGACTCCGAACCAGACCTTCATGACGTCTAACGCGCCGCTCATGAACTGATCGATTCCGATGCCGATCATGCCGGCTATGGCGACCATTTTCCGATTGGATGGATCCTTCACGAGCAGCCCGGCAACCCATAGTCCAACGAACAAGACGAGGAAGCCGTCAAGCTCGCCGATTCCTCCGAAATCGCCCATTAGCAGGTCGCCGAACACTAGTTCGCCGAACGAAGCCCCAAGCGCCGCATACAAAGGATTGAATAACATGACGAGGATAAGCCCGACGAATCCGAAGTACGGGATGCCGATCTCGACCGACCCGACCGAGACGTCCGGGATAAGCTCCGTTACCAGATCCGATAAGCCGAATACGGCCATAGACAGGACGAACACCATAATATTGTGGGTTTGCTTCAAGACGATTGCCTCCTTTGAATTTGGCCTTCCTGATTTCAGTTATACGGGGCGAATGTTAGCGGAGGATTAATGGAAAAAACAAAATTGTAAAAAATATTTCATTTTATTTTACGATGTAAATTTATTTACAGATCAGTTGTGCGCCGAAATTACGAGGTGTTATGATGGGGAGAGATCAGCCTGCATTCGGGGAAACGGAGCCGCAACGATGAGAGAGTGGTTGAACCAGAAAGATCATTTTACGCAGAGCGACAGGAAAATCGCGGACTTCATCGTGAAGAACGAAGAGAAGCTGTCTTTTCTGACCGAAACGGAGATCGGAGATCAGTTGCAGGTAAGCGTTGCGACGGTATCGCGGTTCTGGCGTAAAATCGGGTACAAAAATTTTAAAAGCTATAAAATGGAGCTTGCGGATTTAAGAGAGGTCACGCCTGCCGATAAAATGAAAAACCTGCTTACGCAGGTCGGGGAACAAGATATCGCGGGAATGATCCTGTCTCGTGAAATCGAATATATCCGGACGACTTTTCAGCTATTGGATCGCGGACAGTTCGATCGCGCGGTTCAATGGATAGATGATGCGCCGCGGGTGCATATTCACGGGGCCGGACCGTCGGCGAGCCTGGTCGAGTTGTTGAGATTCCGGCTGAATCGGCACGGCAAACAAGCGGCCGTGCTGCCGAGAAGCGGTTCGGAGTTGTTCGAAAGCTTGGTGCACGTCCAAGCGGGCGAGCCTTTTATCGTATTCGGATTTTTCCAATCTTCCCCCGAGATCGAGGTCATTCAACGGTTCGCAAGCGATCGGGGGAACCCGGTCATTCTGTTCACGGACTTGACCGTTTCGGAGATGATCGATCGGGCGAGCTGCGTCCTGTACGCTTGTCGGGGCGAGACGAAGCAGTTCCATTCGGTCTCGGCGCCTGCCGCTTTGGTAGACGCCTTGTTCGTAGCGCTGTCCATGAAGGACGAGCCGGCATCCGTCCGTCGGTTAAACGATCTGTACGAACTGCGCAAACAATATCGTCATCTGCTGCCGAAGTGATTGCTAGACTTTGGAGTTCGTGGGCATCCGCGAAAAGGTTTATAATCTACATGAACGGAAATACAGAATTCATTTGAGGCGAAAGCTATGAACCTTGAATATATCGAAATAAGCAAGAGCAAGAGAATAGCGTCATGGCTGAGGCAAAGACTGACGGGGACGTATGCGTTGGATACGGGGGTAAGCAGATTTATCGTCGTTTCCATGTGGTTGTTCAGCTGTTTGGCGGTCGCCGTTGCCGCAGTCGGGATGCCTACCGGCTTCGGCGTAACGTTCGACGTCGTAACGGGAATGGCTTTGAACACGGTCGCGCTTGCCATAGCTTCTGCAGGAATAGGAGGCGTCTTGGCCCTTCTCGGGCTCGGAATCCCTCGGTTCACGGCAGGAAGCTTCATCTATACGGGCGTGCTTGTCTATTTCGTTCTATACTTTTCCGAGTTTGGTTGGAAAGGCGCGCTTATTTACTCGACAGCCTGTACGTTTGTGGTGGCTGCTCTAGGTGCGCTGACGGGAGCGATTGGGCGACTGAGGCCAACAAATAGAAAAGCGGCGCTCGTCTCGCTTGCGGCGCTTATTGTCGTCGCGGGATATGCATTGGCGGGTTTTCCGCGACTGCTGCCATCGATGTCGAATTCTCAAGCGGATGAGGACAGGGCCGACGGAGCAGACTATGCGAAAAGCAACGAGGTGCGCGCGTCGGGCGTGATTCTCCAAGACCCATCGCTTGCCGGCGATTATCCTTATCGGTTTTTCACATATGCCAGCGGGGAAGATCGTCATCGCTCCGAGTTCGGACGGAAAACGGACGAATTATCGTCATCTGTCGATGCATCGGCTTATATAGAAAATTGGCCATGGCTAAGGAGTCGATTCTGGGGATTCGACGAGACGCGGCTGCCGCTCAACGGAAGAGTGTGGATGCCTGATGGAAAAGGGCCGTTTCCTCTCGTTCTCATGGTCCATGGCAACCATCTGATGGAGAAATTTTCGGACGGCGGTTACGAATACTTGGGCGAGCTGCTTGCCAGCAGAGGGATTATCGCGATTTCGGTCGACGAGAATTTCCTTAACTATTCCGTATGGTCGGGCATTCCCAAGCAAGACATGAAGCTGCGCGCGTGGATGCTGCTGAAGCATATCGATCAAATTCAACGGTTCAGCGAGCAGTCCGAATCTCCGTTTTTCGGTCGGGTTGATTTCGAACGGATTGCTCTGCTTGGGCACTCCCGCGGCGGCCAGGCGGCGGCAATGGCTGCGGGAAGAAACCAGTGGTTTGCCGATGATGACCGCGGCTTGCCGGAAACGGGCAGTTATTCCATTCGGGCGGTCGTCGCGCTTGCGCCTACGGATACTGCCGTGGAGGACAAGTGGACGGAGTTGAGAGACGTTTCTTATCTAACTCTTCAAGGAGCGAAGGATGCCGATCTGGTCAATTTCTACGGCGATCGTCAATATGGGCGAATTACCTTTGCCGAAGATGCGGAATCGGAGGCTTTCAAAGCCTCGCTCTATATAGAGGATGCCAACCACAGCCAATTTAATACGGAGTGGGGAGAATCGGATAACGCATGGCCGGCCGGTTTATTCATTCGTCCGAAGGAATTGATCGAGCCGGATGAACAACGTCGGATTGCTAAAGCCTACGTATCGGCCTTTCTGGAGACGGTTCTGAACGATGACGAACGTTATGAGGCTTTGTTTCGCGATTATCGCAACGGGTTAAGCTTCCTGCCGGATACGCGGTATTTCAACCAGTACGAGAGCGGAAGTTTTCGGCGCATCGCCGATTTCGCGGGGGATGACCGGACGAATCTGTCGCCCGGTTTAAGCGCGGAAGCGGCCGATCTGACCGATTGGCGGCACGCGAATGCCATGAACCGGCAAGGGAAGGGCAAAGGGGATCGCGGAGTCGAGCTTGCGTGGGAGGAAGAAGGCTCTTATACGATCCGTCTGAGCTCCGTTGCAGCTAGCGAAATGGACAACGAAGACATCTTAATGTTCTCTCTAGCCAATATGGGGCTGGATTTGGAAGAAGAAACGAAAGAGGAAGCCGAGGAGCCTGCGCAATGGGAGGCATTGGAGGAAGCGATAGATTCCAGGTTATCGATAGAAGTTGAATTAGAGGATCGTTCCGGCGAAGCCGTGAGGCTGTCCTTGGACGATTTCATGGAAACGGAGCCTCAAGTAGCGACCGAGTTCACTTGGTTGCCGGGAATGGAGTCCGTGCTAAGCGAAGGGAAGTTCAAGGATGCCGAGGAGCCGGTATACCAAACCTACGAGCTTCCGATCGAGGCTTTCCTCAAGGCGAATCCGGACTTTGATCCGGAGGAATGGGCGCAAATTACTTTTTACTTCAACGAAGGCCCGGGGAAGATTATGTTGGACGATCTGGGCTTGATGGCGGGGTAATTTAAAGTTGTAGAAATGGGTTTAAAGGGCAGCCGAAATCGGCTGTCTTTTTACTGGTCAAAATAATGGTTTTTTCAAAATGTACGCAAATTCGATAAATTTAGTGTTTTAACTGGAAACAATTATGGTACAATGTGGACTGGTTCTATTGGGTAATTATGGGATTTGATATTATGCTAATCATGGACAAGGACTTGGGGGATGTATCGATGAGGAAGAAGCTGTTAGCCATCATCATGCTTATTAGCTTATTGATTGGCGTGGTGTCTCCGCAAGCGGGTGCGGAAGCAATCTTAGCTCCGGGAGCGGTCGATTTATCGGGAAATCTAGTGGTCCCGCCGGCGGATGATCAACAATTGCCTTTGCCGCAACAAAGGACAAGCGTAACCGCGGCAACATATGGCGAAATAACGATAGGGAGTATCGATGGATATCAATTATCGCGAGGAGAAGCAATGATAATAGATAAGGGTGACCCATATGCTATAGGTCATACTTATCTTTACCTGTCTAACGGTAAGCTACCCCTGCGTCCGGAATCGATCCTCCCTGCAAGTCAGTACTCTATCTATTTGAAAGCAAGCTTTGTAGGAAGCTTGTTGAACGATGAAATCGTTTATCTCGATAAACTGGAATTAACCGGCGAGCAGTTATTAAACATGCGGAATTGGCCAATTGCCGCGGATTCCGTTGAAGTGACGCCGGACGTATCCACTCCTGGTGATCTAACGAATAAATCGATGAACGTTCAGTTTGAAGACCCGCAAACTAACCTGATTGGAGTGGTGTATAACCCCTCCATCCAACCGAACGTGAAAATTTTAATGAAACCGGGTACATTGCGTTATAGCTTTTTCGGGAAGAAAAACGATACGGGTTACGTGATCCAGAAATCGGCGGATGTTCAAGGTCCTGCCCGGTTAGCCGTTGCCGCATCGGATCTAAGCGCGGCTGTCGAGCTTACGCTGCCTTCCGGTAGCGAAAACGTTCGAGTGTATTCGAACTCGAATCCTCCTGCTTTCGACGGGATTAATAAACTGGTCTTATCCAAGTCGAACTATAAAATTTATCTTTCAACGAGACAAAGCGCGTCAAGGATCATGGAATGGAACGCGAGCATGGATGTTTCAGCGCCAAAACGACTGAATTTATCCGATGCGATCGAATTGGAATTCAACAATCTGTATGCCACGGATAAGCAACTGAGTTCTTCGGTAATGGCGAAGAGCGGAGACTTCTATCTGGGCAACGTATATGATTTGGTTAACGGTGTATTACAACCTCAAATGACTTCGAAATTTATCATTAAAAACGAAGCGGGAACGAAAGTTCATGAGTTTGCTGGAACAGGACATGAGTGGGCTCACGTTTTCGCGAATTTGAATCCCGTTTTGAAGTCGGGCAAATACTCGCTGGAGGTTTCCGCGACCTATCCAGGGCGGACAACTCCGTTAGCAACTTCCCGAGATTTCATAATCCGATATATGGACGAGCCTAATACGAATGGATTGGTCATCCGAGCTCAAGACGAGACTGGCCAACCTTTACAGAATGGACAAGTCTTTCTCTATGAAAAGCAACTTCCCCAGCTTTATGAGGCCAATAACGGCGTGACGGATTATTACACGGTTCAGAAATACGACGCGAATGCGACGGAGCCTGGCAAGTTATTCATCCCTAGCGCTCAACTGTTGCCGGGTACGGAATACGAGGTCGTCGTTACGGGCAGTAGTTCAAACGGGCAGGGGGGAGGGGTGTATTACCATCAGTCGGTGACTTCCGGGCAGACGAGCTTGGACTTCGCGGGCAGCAACTTGAAGAAGATCACTTACGCGGCGGGGCCGGCGCAGGTCGGAGACTATTTGAATGTAGCGATTAAAGAAGTCGGAAAACAATATTTGACTTGGCCGATAGCGGTACCTTTTAATAACCAGCATCAAGCCGTTGTTTACGTTCAAACCAATGATAACGTATTTGCTTACGGATATCTGTATCCTTCCAACACAGCTGCAGGATATTATTTGGAAAACGAACGTTCCATGGTCGCGGCCGGAAACCAGTCGGCTGATCTAACCGCTGATTTGGTTGAAATTACTCCTCCGGGAGGGTATGATAACCCGGCGATTAAAGTTCATTGGAGCTCGGCCAGAGCATCTTGGTTTGTTCCGAGAGGAACAAACGTATCGTTGGATTACTCTGTTTCCAAAGACGGGTATCGCTATGCATTCGAGAAAGTATTGAAGGCAAACCAGAATACCCAATTATCGTTTCAAAAGAATCTAACCTCCAAAAGCGACGATTTTCATGTTTGGGCAGGTCATGTGAATCAGAGCATTTACAGTAATTTCTACGACGAACAGGACAATATGCTTTATGAAGTGGAAAGAGACGTACAAAATTTAAATGAGCGGCGTTTGTCCGAACAACCTGCCTTTCAAGTGCACGGTCCTGAAGGAACGGTAAGCATGTCCGTTCAAAATACTGGCCAAGGCATCGTTTACCGCGAGATTTCTGCAAACGGGGCTGCTTTCACGCCCGGAACAGGTGCAGGGGGTGGAGCCGGTGCGCAAACCCCTCTATTAGAATATCAGCTATACGATACGCGTAATCAACCGGTAGGCAATAGATGGCTTACGGATATCGGGAGTCGAAATAATTGGAACGCCCCGAATGTACCGGGAGACTACGTCATGAAGCTTGTAAAACAAAATTTCCCTGAGAATGTCGCTAAGCTTTCCAGCGACATCAACATTCATGTCTCCCCGGACAGGATAACGAATGTGTTAAAGATTCCATTAGAGATACCGTCAGGTTACGCGCTTAGCGAATTGACTTCGAGCGCGGAAATGCGTACGCGAACGGGCGCGGACATCGAAGTTCAGCATATCAGTATAGATTCATCGGGTAATTTGAGCATATACAGCAAAAGCGAGATCGTTCCGGACAAAGAATACGTCATTCTTATGGCGGTCGTATTAAAGAAAATCGGAACGAATTCAGATCGTACCATGTATTACAATCAGCTTCGCCTTAAAGGCAGCGAGCTATTGAATCTTGCTCGGATAAGCGTGCCGTCGGATCTTGTCAAGGTTCGGCCTGCTTTCACGAATGTTCCGCGCGACGTGACTCAAGCCTTGGCGCAGTATATGATGCCGGTAGGGGGTTACGGTAAGGACTTCAATATTTTCAGTGCTTATCCTAGTTATGAAGGTCTCAAATTGGTTGCCGGCGAGTTGCTGACATCTCCCGGAGAATTCATGGTTAACGTTACGGGGACGAACAGTTCGACAACGGGATATAATTATATAAAAAAATGGCTGTCGATTCTGCAGGGCGCGTAGTCACGGATATTGATGTTGAGCCGCATAAAGTTCAATTCAAGAACGCGATTCCGTTTCTTAGCTTCTACAGCCTTTACGGTGAGAACGCGGTAACCCTGAATGCGGGATATTCCAATTTTGACAAGCGCATGCTCAACAAAGCTTATGTATCCGCAGGGAATCAGAAGCTCGCGTTTAACACGTACGAGGTTCCGAATAAAGAAGTGCCTTGGTCGTATTATTGGGAGACTAGAGGACAAATCAACATTCAAAGCGATGTGGTCCTTGATTTCGATGGAGAAGTGAATAGGAATACTTCTTCGCTAAACGTGGAACGAACAACGCAAAACGGACAAACCGTCCTCTTCATCCGACCGGAAATCGTTAGCGGGGATATGAAGTTAAGTTCTGTTTCCGTTGCCGCCGACGGAAACTACGCATATTCAACGCCAGGCAAGGTGGTTATTAAGAACCGGGATAACCAGACGGTGTACGCCGGTCAAACCAACGATTGGAATGAAGGTTTTACGGTACAGAAACAACTAGTGAGCGGAACATATACCCTAATCTTCAGTCTGCCGTTAGGTCCGAACAAAGAGGTAGTGCTGACCCAATCGATCTTGGTGCCGGGTGCAGGCGGCGGAGGCGGTGGTGGCGGAGGCGGAGGCGGCGGTGTACAAACTGCCGAAGCCGATGACGAGAATACGCAACGTCTAACGAGCAAGGATATTCCTGCCGCGATAGACGGCAAGGTAGCTCTAGAAGCGGCAGCAGGGAAGCAAAGGATAGTGTTGCCTGCCACTATCGTCGGATCGATCGGAACGAATCGTTTGGAAGTCAAACTCGGAAGCGCGGTCTTCTCCATTCCTTCCCGGGTGCTGTCTCAACTATCGAAATTGGTTAGCTCTAATCAACTAGCCGATGCCGATATTGCGCTGTCGGTCGTACCGGTTGCGGTATCCGATCTTGACGTTTCAAAGTCTTCGGTTCTCAGCGTTGAAGCATCGGGCGCGATCTACGAGGTTAAATTGCTCATCACGACTAAGGACGGAGTGACAAAAGAGCTTACTCAATTCGAGGCTCCGATCACGTTAAGCTTTACGGTCAATGCCGATGCGAACCGTCGGCTAACCGGAATATACTACATTGCCGATAACGGACGATTGGAATATATCGGCGGGAAGTGGAACGGTAACCTTCTAACCGCCGAAGTCAACCATTTCAGTAGATACGGGGTATTGGAAGTTCGGAGGAACTTCTCGGACGTGAGCTCGAAGCACTGGGCGTACGACGTTGTTCAGGAAATGGCGGCCAAGCAAATCGTGAGCGGGGTGACGGATACCGCATTTGCTCCTGAAAAGAACATAACGCGCGCCGAATTTGCAGCTCTAATAACGAAAGCGCTAAGTCTGAAGTCAAATGATGCGGTTACTTTCAAGGATGTATCTTCTAGCGCTTGGTATGCGAGCGCGGTCGCCGCAGCTTATGAGAAGGGTATCATTAAAGGCGTGAGCGATAATCGGTTTGCTCCTTTGCAGCAAATTACCCGAGAAGAAATGGCTATCATGGTCATGAATGCATTCAAGGTTGTGCAACAACCGGACGCCTCGGGCGAGAAGTCGAACTACAAGGATTTCGGGCAAATTAGCAAATGGGCGCAATCCGCGGTTACGGAGGCTACGGAGATCGGTCTTATGAAAGGGCACAAAGGAGCGCTTTTCTCTCCGAAAACGAAAGCAACTCGTGCGGAAGCCGTACAAGTCATCTCTAATTTGTTAAACGAAGTATCGAAATAAACGAAGAAACGAGAGACCCGAGAAATCGGGTCTCTCGTTCACAACACATATGGATAGGACTTGACGGTACAATGAACAATGGGATTAAGCTTCCATGGAATCGGCAACTATGTTTCTATCTGGTAGGCTTATTTATCGTATCTGGTCCCCTCATGCATGGATTGTTTTTTGAAACGGAGTATTTGCTTGCGGGAATCGTCGCTTTTGCGGCGTTAGGTTTATTTGCGTACAAGGAATTTCCCTCGAGAGATCCCATGCTCTATTTGCTCTTGGCTTACTCTGGGGTTTATTTGTGCAGCATCGTTTATGCGGTCAACATGCATGATGCTGTACTAGAAGCCGTTAAAGCATTGCTAATGATCCCGCTATATTTAGCCCTTAAGCAGTTGATAGAGAAACATTTCGGGTGGATAGATCATTTACTGCTAGGTTCCGTGTTCGTGGCGGTCATTATCGGAATTTTTGCCGGTCAGTTCTATGAAGGGCGATTAACGGGGCTAGTTGATTACGCGAACGCTTTTGCTATTTTACTCTTAGTCTCGATAATCATTAGTCAAGTTCAGTACGTCATCAAACCTAATCGGATTTACCTCGTATACCACTTGGCTTCGGTAACGGCCTTGTGTTTGACCCAATCTCGGACTGCCTTTTTACTATGGATTGGAAGTCAAATCGTGCTTTATGTCTTTGTCGGCAGGAAGCGTCATGAAGCATGGATTCGCGCATTATCTTGCTCTTGCTTGGGATTGATTGGTGCGATCGCCTACGAGCAATCGGTATGGTTATTTCTAGTGGCTTGGGTACTGAGCGGACTATACTTGTGGATCGGCGTTAGAGCATCGGGCAGAACGTTGACAATCGTCATTTGTGCGATTGGAGTCGCCGCGGTTGCGGCCGTTAGCGCGCTCCTTTCTACCGGATTTTTGTCTAGATGGCTTATGGTCGGAATATCGGTGTCCGAATTGGCAGTCTCGGCTTGTGTATTATAGCGACGCGCTGTCCATGTCCAAGGATTCGTTATGGTTCGGGTATGGAGGCGGAGGGTGGTCGCAGCTACAGTACCGATATCAAACCTCGGACTATTTCGTACGTTATATTCATAATCATTTCCTTCAGGTCGTTACGGACGTAGGTTTGATTGGGGCGGCTGTTTACGTAGGCGTCGTTGTTCTGTTGTTATATCGGAGCGTTTATGAACTAGTAAGCGGCAAAGGAGATAAGCGAGTTTTCCAGTGGGGCAGGGTGTGCATCTGCTTTGCGCTCGTCGTTCATAGTTTGGTGGACTTTACGTTCTCATATCCCTATCTATTGGGCTTATTCCTGGTGTTGGGGGTAAAGAGATCGGCAAACGAATCGGAAGCGACTGTATCCGGGCAGGTGATTAAAAGGTTCAAAGTACCGTTGGGCATATTGTCGGTACTCATAGCGGCGATCATCGGGACATTGTTTTTGTCGTCCTATTATTTTAAAGCTGCTTCTAAGGCCTTTCAGGAGAACCGGCCTGCGGATGCCGTGACGTTATTTGATAAAAGCATAAAAACGGCATTGTTCGCGGATCAAGCTCATGATCAGAAGGGGAAAATATATTTTAAAGGCTACTTGCAAGGGAATGATCAACGGTACCTTGCCGTGGCTGAAGAGGAGAATCGCCTTGCGTTACAAACCAACCCCACGAATATTTGGTATCGTAAGTTTCAAAGCGATATTTTATGGGAGCAAGGTTCGAGAGGGCAGTCGTTGAGTATGTTAGAAGAGTTAGTGGAGGAGAATCCTTACCGGGCCCGTTGGAGGGAGGAGCTACGGAAGAGGGGGTCCTAACCAATCGTTTATAATAGAGTAAAAAGAGACTGCCAAGGCAGTCTCTTTGCGTTTAAGCTAAAGTCTTCTCGAACACGACCACGTCGAATCCGTCGATGACGGTCGGCCCTTTCTCGATATATCCGTTCTTCTCGAACAATTTGTGCGCTCCGTACTGATTGTGCAGCGCGTCTAAATAGATTTGGGCGAATCCGAGATCCTTGGCGCGCAGCTCGAGCTTGTTTAATAGCAACTGGCCGTAACCTTTCTTCTGGTGGCTTGGATGGACGCGCAGGCGTTTGATTTCGGCCGTGTTGTCATTTAGTCTCTTAAGCCCGCCCATGGCGAGGATGTTTCCTTTAATGTCCGTACCGACGACGAAGTCCCCGCCATCCTGAATGTACTGCTCCTCGATATGAAAAATATCGTGGTAGTGTTTATGGGTAGGTTCCACTCCTGCCTCGGAGATGACTAGTAGGTGGATTCTCCATACGTGATCGTGGTCCGCTGTTGAATAACGTCTGATTTTAATCATGTTACATTCCTCCTTCGCCATTCGATGTTTGTGTAATATAAACTAACACAAATTATCGTAAATTCCAATAAAGATGATACATATTTTAAATCAAAAAATGATTTTATGTGATGAATTATTACATATAATAGAATGATGGATTAATGATGTCGGTGTTGTTGAATGGTTTCGAAGAGGAGAGTTGAATGTGTTAAGATCTGGTTATGGAATAGGGGAATGGGGTCGAACATTCAGGTTGTAAGAAAAGGGGTTAGCGCAGATGGGGTTAAATAAGAAACTGGTCGTGAAGAGCGGAGTCGGCAGGGCGTTGCTAGATACGTCGAAGCAAGGTTGTCAACTCGCGTTGGAGCCGTCGGAACGCGGTTGGACTATGAAGATAGGGAACGTCGGGAAGGAGCTGGCCGAACAAATAGAAGGTTTGGCGCAAGAAATCCATTGTTTCTATTACGAAGATGACGAAGAGCGGCAGCATCACTTCAAATGGTGGTTAAGCGATCCGGACTGCCCGGTTATCGCGTACGAATCGGGTGCGAATAAGCTTACGATCGAAGTGTCCGAGCGTATCGGATTCACCGTTGATAGTTCCGAACATGGTGTCAAATAAAGAAGAAGGGCGGATAACCGCCCTTCTTCTTTATTTCCATTCCACGATTTCGCCGAGCTCCCGTCTCGTCTTAGGGCGAGGCTCCCGAACCCGGTAGCCGAAAGCGACCATGGACACGAGATGGAATCGCTCGCCGTCGTTGATTCCTTCTTCGCGCAAGATCCGGTCTACCGGATCTCGCTCGAAGCCTTCGATCGGGCATGAGTCGATGCCGATTAACGCGGCTGCGGTCATCATGTTACCGAGCGCGATATAGGTCTGTTTGCCGGCCCAATCCTCCACCGCGCCTTCGCGTTCGAGCAGCTTGAAGTCGGATTCCAGAAATTTACGGAATACGCGGCTTTTGTTGGCGGCGGCATCGGGCGGCAGCTGCTGAACGTTCTTCATTATCGATTGAATGTAATCCGAATCTTCTAATAGCTCCGACTTCTTCCTTGCGAGAATAAGGATGAAATGGCTGGCTGTCGGAAGCGTGCGCTGCGCTCCCCAAGTGTGCGCGCGGAGCTTCTCGCGGATGTCCGGATTTTGCAAGACGACGAATTTCCATGGCTCGAAGCCGTACGAGCTAGGCGAAAGTCTTGCCGTTTCGAGAATGAAGGCGAAGTCTTCGTCCGCTATTTTACGTTCCGGATCGAATTCCTTGCAGGCGTGGCGGAATAAATACGCGTTTAATATTTCTTCTTTCGTTTTGGCCATGTTCGGTATTCCTCCTTCGTGGATTTCATTGTATAACTAAGGGGTAGGATTGAATAGTACGCACATTTATGTGATATAGTATCTGTTTTTATACTTAAGGAGGCGTTCGGATATGGACGATAATCAGTGTAGCTACGAAGCTGTGGAGGGGAAAAGGGGGAAGAAATATACGTGCTCCGTCGGAGCGACGTTAGATGTCATCGGCGGCAAGTGGAAGGGAATCATTTTATTTCATTTACTGGAAGAAAAGAAGCGGTTTAATCAGTTTCGCAAGCTGATGCCGGGCGTTACCCAACGGATGCTAACGCTCCAGCTCAGAGAGCTGGAGGCAGACGGGATCATCCATCGGAAAGTGTATAGCGAGGTTCCGCCCAAGGTCGAGTATTCGCTGACGGAATTCGGAATGACGCTATCCCCGATTATCCAGAGCATGAAAGTGTGGGGCGACGAATACGCTAAACGAATTTAACTCGAAGCCGTCGAACGGGACTTCGCGTAGATTGCAAGGCGTTGATAGATGACCTCTATTAAAGGGATCTCGCAATCATGCCGCTGAGCCAGCTCCACGAGATACCCTTGAATATGGTCGGCTTCCGTCGGAAGTCCTTGGGTGAGGTCCCTTAACATAGAGGATGTGCTCCGTGCGGACATTTTACTTACCGTCAGCAGCTGTTTGTCGATGAAATCGTCGCTCAACGTTCCTCCTGCCTTCCTGATGACGTTAACTGTTTCCGTGAATGCGCGTTTAAACGTGTCCATCCCTCGCGGCGCCTCGCGAATGTCGCCGACGGGCGCTTGGAATAAAGTCGTTAATCCCGACAAGACGTTAATGAACGCGTATTTTTCCCATAGATCGCGCTCGATGTCCGATTTCTCGGCGAACAGCGGGACGGAGGACAAGACGGCTCTCGCGTTCTCGTATTCGTGATCCGCGAAGTTGCGGAATCGGCCATATGTAAATAAGTGATGAGGAGTCATGTGATGGATCGCCCCGTCTTCTCCTAACGTAGCTTCGATCCGCGCGACGCCGCCTAACAGGGGTTGTCCGGGGTAAGCGTCCATGATTTGCTCCATGTGCTTCATTCCGTTCAGGAAAGGCAATATAAACGTACGCGAATGCAAATATGGACGTAGTTGAATAAGGACTTCGGGAAGTCCGTACGATTTGGAGGCGATAATCGCCAGATCGAAAGGTCCGCCGGGCTGACCGCTCGTTAATAGCGGAGGATGACCGCGATAATCGCCTGCAGGGCTTCTCACGACAAGTCCCGTCTCTTCGAGCTTTCGTTTTCTGCCCTCGCGCACTAGCAAAGTGACATCCAGCCCTGCTTCTAACATTCGCGCGGCTATAAATCCTCCGATTGCTCCCGCCCCAACGATAACTGCCTTCATATGTCGGCTCGCTCCTGTTCTCTTGACTGATTCTTTGCCTTCATCATAACGAAATCGAAAGCCGGCCCGCAAGTTGGAGGGTTAAACCTTTTGCGGTCGGAATTCGTTATTTGGGTGAGCCGTCCTTTCTATTTCGTTACCGAGGTGACTATGCAGTGATCATTTGGATTAATGGCGCGTTCGGTGCCGGCAAGACGCAAACCGCGTACGAATTACATAGAAGACTCGAGCGTTCTTACGTATACGATCCGGAGAATGCGGGTTATTTTATCGGAAAGAACGTCCCTAAATCGATCTGCCAAAACGACTTTCAAGACTATTCGATGTGGCGCGAATTCAACTATTCCATGCTGAAACATCTTGACCTGGAGTTTGGCGGAGTCATTATTGCTCCTATGACGGTAGTGAGCCTGCAATATTTCGATGAAATCGTGGGGAGATTGCGGAAGGGCGGGGTTGTCGTTCATCATTTTACTCTATGCGCTTCTAGGGAAACGCTGAAGAAACGGTTGAGAAGCCGCGGGGAAGGGGGCAAGTCGTGGGCTGCCGAACAAATGGACAGGTGCATCGAGGGGCTGTCCGACGAAGCGTTTCAACATCATATCGATACGGACGATCGGTCGATTTCGGACAATGCCGAGCTTATTGCCTCTCTCTCGAACCTAGAGTTGTTGCCGGATAATAGAAGCATGGCGAGAAAGGCGTTGGATCGCTGGATTACGCAAATCAAGCATATCCGGTTCTTCGGTTAAAGGAAGAAGCTTGTCGCTATTCCGTGACTTTCGTTAACGCCGGAAAATGACGATAGTCACTAACGGGGATACATGATTTCCTATATGCTGAATGTATTCCAAACAAGAGGTGAACCACATGGATTACTCTGTATATATGATTGCGATATTGGTTGCGGCACTGGTTATCTGGCGCAGAGCCCGCGGAATGTATCGGCCTATTCGAGGGAACGGATCCCGTTTAATCTGGCCTATGCTGTTCCTGATCCCCAGCCTGTTGCTTATCTTCGGTTCGAAAGCGCATGCCCCTGCGTGGGAATGGGGTGCGGCGCTCGCGATCGGATGTCTGCTCTCCGTGCCTCTTATTATTACGACCAATTTCGAGCGTCGGGACGACCAACAAATTTACGCGGTGAAAAATATAGGTTTTTTCGTTTCGTTCCTTGGGGTATTGGTGATCCGTTTCCTGCTTCGGGATTACTTGAGCTCGTTGGATCAAGAGACGATGGCGGCCTTATTCATGACGGTCTTGGTCGGGTATGTCGTTCCGTGGAGGACGGTATCCTATCTTAAGTTTCGCAAGTTGTATTTAGACGGGGAGAAGAAGATCGACTTCGTCTCGAAATAAATATCCGGAACGCATATCATATGACGTGTTCTCTTGAGACATGAAGCCCTCCTAGCGAGGGTTTCATGTTTTTTTCGGATTATGGAAGGTCGATAAGAGGAATTCAAGGAAAAATGTTGAAAATTGTCTTTACACAGGTTTGCTTGTTACCTACATACAGAAGGCAGGGAGCATCATGGTTCAGGGTAAGAGGATAGGTGTGATCGCACCTCACTTGGACGGAGAGTATTACGGAAGGCTCTTGCCTTACATTCACGAGGCGGTTCGGGAGAGGCAATCGCAGCTGTTCGCCGTGCAGGTCGCGGATGAATATTTGGGGATTACTTCGCTGGAAGAGCCGATTGCGTTCGAGCTTGTCGATGCGTGGATATTAATACTGCCCTCCGCAAGCGCTTCTTTTCTTGAGTTGCTTGGCAAAAGCGACAAGCCCTTCGTCTGCGTGGGCTTCCAATCTCCTTACGCGCACGGGCAATCCGTTCTCGTCGATAACCGCGTGAGCATGGAGGCTGCGGTCGACCATCTCATCGATCATGGCCATCGGGAAATCGCCTTCATCGGTAACTTGGATCAATATGATTTGCATGAACGATATCTTGGGTATCGCGATGCTTTGGAACGTCGGGGATTGCCGTTCGATGAGCGGAGAGTCGTGAAATCGTACGACAATCTGGTGGAGGGCGCGTTCATGCCGTGGAGAATCTGCTGCATGACGGAGTTCCCTTCACGGCTATCGTCGCGGGCACGGACTTGAACGCGCTCGGAGCCATCGATCACCTGCAATCCAAGGGTTATTCCGTCCCGGGGGATTGCGCCGTGATCGGATTTGACGATATTCATCAAGCGGCGGTGAGTTACCCGTCGTTGACGACGGTACGGCAGCCTTTCGAGGGCATGGCGCGGGATGCTGTGCGCAGAGTGTTCGATGCGTTGGACGGGCGGACGGCGGGGGGCGAGGAGTTCATTCCGGCCGAATTCGTCGTCAGGTCTTCTTGCGCATGCCATGAGAGGCTGCAATTCAAGACGGCAGACGATTTCGACCACTATTTGCGCAGTTTATCCGAGCTGAGAGCCTCGCTGCATAATGTTACCGTCAACAATTACAAGATGACCCGCGGTTTGATAATCGCGACCAAAGAAGAGAAAATACATATTTCCGATCTGTTCTGGAATTTATTGCACTGGGGCTGCTTAGCCTTGTGGGAAGAGGCCGAGGACGGTCAAAGGCATCTGGTCGTGCGGCAAGTATTCAGCAAGCACGGAGATCCCGTGCCGCCGGAAGGGGAGAAGTACCAACTCCACAGCTTTCCTCCAGTGGATTACCTTCCTCCGGGTACCCGACCCGGGGGAGAGGATGTCATCATCTTGCATCCCGTCAAGTCGGAGCTTCAGAATTGGGGATATATCGCGCTCGTAGGGCCGCTCGATCCGCTGAACAACTTCGTCGCCAACGATCTGTCCCGTCATAGCTTCACGATTCTTGCCGTTGCTCTTGAACGGGAGCTGCTCTTTCAGCAAGTCAGATCGATCGCCGAGAAATTGGAAATCGTGTCAAGGACGACGAACGACGGCATATGGGATTGGGATCTGACGACGAATAAGATCGATTGGAACATTCGCGCGCACAAAATATTAAGCGGATCAACGGCGAAGTTAACGGCAGATCCTAAATCGTTCGTGGATCTTGTTCATCCGGACGACCAGCAGCTCGTCAGCGCCGCATTCGCGCCTCCTTATAAGAAGGATCAACCGCTTCAACTGGAATTTCGGATTCGCGGCTTGGAAGAGCAATTCTTATGGGTATTCCTGGCGGGGGACGTCGTATGGAGCGCGGACGGTCAGGCGATGCGGATCATCGGATCGTTAACCGATATTACGGAGAAAAAAGCGAACGAAGCCAGAATCACTCAACTTGCTTATCAGGACGCTTTGACGGGATTGCCTAACCGGCTGTTGTTCAAGGATCAGCTTCAAGCTGCGATGGACGATCGGTTGCGCGACGGGAAAAAGCTTGCCGTCATGATGATCGATCTTGACCGCTTTAAGATCGTCAACGATACGCTGGGCCACCAGACGGGAGATTTGCTGCTGCAGCATGCGGCTGTTTCGTTGAAAGAGTGCGTTGGGGACATGGGCATTATCGCGCGGCTGGGCGGAGACGAATTCATCGTATTGTTGTCTCCGATCGAAGGGGTAGACGACGTTAAGAGAGTGTCCGACCGGATGCTTCGGCTGTTGACGAAGCCGTTTCTCTTGGAGGGGCGGGAGTTTTACTTGTCGGCAAGTATCGGGGCTTGCATGTACCCCTATGACGGAACCGACGTCGATTCTCTTATTCGATTCGCGGATTTGGCTATGTACCATACGAAGGAAAGCGGCGGCAATCGCCTCGAAATCTACACTCCTGCTCTCAGTTCGAAGCAGGCGGAAAGGTTTAATATGGAAAATGGCTTAAGGTACGCGTTGGAACGCAAGGAGCTTATGCTCAATTTTCAACCGCAGGTGTCGCTGGCGACGGGGAAGGTCTACGGCGCGGAAACGCTGCTCAGGTGGAATTCCCCGGATGGCCAAACGATACAGCCGGGCGAATTCATTCCGTTAGCGGAGGAGACGGGGCTCATTATCCCGATCGGGCAGTGGGTGCTGGAGCGGGCTTGTTTGGAATGCAAGCGTTGGATTCACGCGGGCATGCCGTCGTTGGTTATTTCGGTCAATATTTCAGCGCTGCAGTTCCAGCAAGACGATTTCCCCGAATTGGTTCGCCGGGTGCTCAAAGATACGGGGATCGAGCCGTATAACCTCTGTCTGGAGATCACCGAGCATACGGCCGTGCAGAACATGGAGCACAGCATACGAATGCTGGGCGAGTTGGTGAAGATCGGGGTCAAAATCGCGATTGACGATTTCGGCATCGGACAATCCTCGCTTCTGTGGCTTAAGAAGCTGCCTGTCCATATCGTCAAGATCGATCCATCTTTCATTCTTAATATGATAGAGGATTCCGACGACGATGCGATCGCCAAGGCCGTCATCGAAATGTCCCACAGCTTGGGCTTGTCGGTTACGGCGGAAGGAGTAGAGACGGAAGGACAACTGCAAAGGCTGCAGCAGCTGCAGTGCGACCGAATTCAAGGTTTCTTCACGGGCCGTCCGATGACATCGGATCAATTCATCGCCTATTTCCTGGAGATCTCCAGCTGGATGGACGAATAGCGAAATCGTTGAAAGGGGAGAGGAGCCGTAAGGCTTCTCTTTTTTTAGTATATCCTCCTTATCCGTCCTCATATAGCGAGGCAATCGCTTTGCTCTCCTCGCATATCGCTTCCCGCAGTCGTTCGGGGGCGATGGCTTGGGCGGAACTGCCTAACCCGAGCATGATCTCGCAGGCGGACTCCAACGTCTGGAAGTTTACTTCCGCTTCGATCCATCCGTCTTGATCTAAATCGCGATGGCTTATGACTTTCGCGTATTTGGCTTGATTGAATTTGCTCCAGCTTCCGGAACGTATTCGTACTTGCGCGGGATAGCGGGGAAGGTTGGCTTTGAAGCTAGCGGTCGAACGCTCCCAGTAGTCCGCGAGATCGAAGGGGACGGGGCGGTCGAATGTCTCGTCAAGCCTATCGGCGTGCTGCAAGCGGGAAATCCGGAATGTTCGGATTTCTTCTTCCGTTTGGGCGACCATATACCATACGCTCATCTTCGCTACCAAACCTAGCGGGCAGACGATTCGCTCGGTGGCCGTCGCGGAATCCCAACCGAGGTAGGTTATTCGTAATTTGCGCTGCGCCCATAGGGACTCCTGCACCGTTTGCAAATGCGAGCTGCGCGAGGGGGTTGCGGAGTGCCAGCCTGCTCCGTCTACGTGGATGCGTTCCCGGACGTATTCCGCGTCGTTCCTTACGGTTGTCGGCAGCGCCGATAGCAGCTTGCGGAACGCCGTTTGCGCCTGGTCGTTCAACCCTAAGTCCCTCACGACGCTCGAAGAATGCAAGAGCATGAGCGAGCGGATTTCGTCGATCGTCATTCCCGTAATTTGGCTGCGGTAGCCTTCGGATAACGTCCAGCCGCCCTTGGGGCCCGTTCCGCGTATACGGGAATGCCGGCCATGCCCAAGGACTCCATGTCGCGATGGACGGTCCGTTCCGAAACTTCGAGTTTCAGGGCGAGCTCCTTGGAGGATAATCGGCCGTGAGTCTGCAGCAGGGATAAGATCGCAAGCAACCGATCCGCTCTCATAAAGTTGCCTCCTTGAATGGTTGATTACATGTTCCAGTATACCATTTATATATGACAGAGGTTGTCATCTATCCGATGTACGATTAAGGGGCAGTTGGCAACGCCGATGGCATTATTAAAAAAAAGAGAAGGAGTGTTGGCATGAAACCGTTAGAGGGAAAAGCAGCGGTTGTGGCAGGAGCGACAAGAGGGGCGGGGCGTGCGATCTCGATGATGTTAGGCGCAGCCGGCGCAACCGTGTATGTAACGGGGCGCAGCGTGCGAGGGGGGCCCTCGGATATCGGTCGCGCGGAAACGATCGAAGAGACGGCCGAGCTAGTGACCGAACAAGGGGGCCGGGGGATCGCCGTTCGGGTCGATCATACCGAGGAGTCGCAGGTTAAAGCGCTTTTTGATAAGGTGAAGCAAGACAGGGAAGGGGGATTGGATATCCTCGTTAACGATGTGTGGGGAGGGGAGAAGTTATCCGAATGGGGAACTCCGTTCTGGGAAGGTTCGCTGGACAAGGCGCTGCTCATGCAGCGGCGGGCGGTGCATTCCCACATGATTACGAGTTATTATGGCGCGCCGCTTCTCGTAGCTAAAGGTAAGGGGCTCGTCGTGGAAGTAACGGACGGCTACGATTATCGATATCGCGGAAACCTTCCTTATAGCCTTGCTAAAGTTTCGGCCATCCATATGGCCGAGGCGCTAGCGGCGGAGCTTCGGCCGCACGGCGTTGCGGCGGTATCCGTAACGCCGGGGTTTCTTCGGTCGGAGGAAATGTTGGATCACTTCGGCGTGACGGAGGAGAATTGGCGCGATGCCGCGAAACAGGATCCTCACTTCCTGCAATCGGAAACTCCATACTTTCTCGGGCGCGGAGTGGCCGCGTTGGCGGCGGACCCGGACTTGTTGGGCAAATCCGGCAAAGCCTTCACTTCATGGGGGTTATCCGATGAATACGGCATCTCCGACATGGACGGAAGCCGTCCGCACTGGGGACGGTATGCGGCGGAGCAGGGGTTCTAAAATGAAGTAAATTTCTTGACTTGCTCCTGCTGATCGTTTACTCGGGATGATTGCGAGATTCCGATCCTACCGTGTAAGGGGTGGAGATTCCTTCGTACATGAGATGCATGGACATGCCCGCGGCGGCATGCGTCAGATTGTGGCAATGGTCCATCCAAAGTCCGGGGTTATCGGCTATGAAGGCGACCTCGTAAGTTTCTCCGGGTTGGACGTCCAGCGTATCGGAATACCAGGGACTGCCCGTCGACGGTTCGCCATCGCGAGACAATACGAGCATATGGTGGCCGTGCAAGTGCATCGGATGATCGACGGCTCCGCGGTTGTAGATGGTCGTTTTCACGAGATCGCCCTCTTGAACCATGAACATAGGCGTATTCGGAAAAACTTCGCCGTTTATCGTGTACAGGGAGCTGAACTGGCCGTTGTAGAAGCTGAGCTTGTTGTCTAAAATGAGCTCGAATTCGCGATCGAAGTCGCTATTCGCATCGATAAGAGTCCCGGTTGGCGTTCCGTACGCGAGGGGATCGAAGGGGGCGGTAACCGGAATATCGGGAATATCCCCCGATCCGTCTCGACTGAGAAGGATGCCGTGGTTCTTGTTGCCGCCTACGCTTAGGAAGACGGGGCGGTCGGGCATGAGGAACGTAAGATCGGCCCTTCCGCCGGTCGTTAGCGTAATATGCGCGTCCTGCAACTCCTCCGGCTCGTTCAGGTTCGTTCCGTCGATGGCGGCAACTTGGAACGGCGTGTTGACCAGCACGTATTTTTGCCGAATCCAATCCTGGGTATTAATCAGTCTAAGGCGTACCGGCGTTCCGGGCGTTACTTTCTTGCGCTGCACGCCGCTATGGTCTCCGACCGACATTCCTGCTCCATCCCATACGTGCGTAATGACGGTTATGTCTTCCTCGGGTGATTGAGCCGGCGTTGCGGGATCCACGATCAACGTTCCGAACAATCCCCTCTTCACGGCTTCTTGAGACTCTTGGTGCGAATGGTACCAGAATGTTCCCGTTTGCTCGGCAACGAACCGATAGACGTGACGTTCTCCCGGATATATCGCATCTTGCGTAGCGCCGGCTACTCCGTCTTCGGCATTAGGGACATCAAGCCCATGCCAATGAATCGTAACTCCTTCCTCGATATCGCCGTTAATCAACGTGACTTCAACCAATTCTCCTTGCCTCATCCTGAGTTCCGGACCGGGAATTTGTTCGTTGAAGGTCCAGGCGTCGACCTTCTCGCCGGAGCCTAAAGTAACGGTTTTTTTCTCCGCGGTTAACGTGAACTTCCGATCCGGCGTTCCATCCCTCGGGCCTGTGAGCATGGCGACGGACAAATCTGCCTGAGCATCGTGCCGAAGCTCCGGGCCACCGCCGAAATCCATCGGTCCTTCCGCCATGTTAAGTCGGCCGGGCAATTTGCTGTTATGATACTCGACCATGAGCGCGAGGGAAGCTATTCCGGCCGCGACGAAGAAAATACCTAATCCTTTAAGGAATCTTCTGCGCGGATTGAAGGGAAAGACGGCATCCGGAAGACCGATTTTCCGTAAACGGCGCTCATGCGCGTACCACAGGGCTGCGGAAGCGGCTAACCAAACGAGAATCGGGATAATCGAATTCGACGCTTGTAGCGGCACGGGCGTTACGAGCAGGTAGTAGAGAATCGTGGCGGCCCCGAGCGCGGAACTCTGAAATGGAACGATGATCAGCGGATGCGCGGCTTGTCGTCGGATTTCTGCGGGAAGGGGCGCGCCGGTCGTTCCGCGCGTTACCTTTCGCAGCTTCCAAAGTCTTGGCATAGTTAGCAACCACAAGCCTAATAAAGGTACGATAGCTAGAGGCAAATGAAGCAAGACCCGGTCTTCCCAGAATACGGGATCCATAGATGCCGTCATTCTAAGCGTGGCAATAATAACCGTGGCCGCGGGCAGGGTGACGTATGCGCTCCAGACCATCTGCTTGCGGGTTTTGCGGCTTAACCTCTCGACGGAGCCGCCGTAAAGCAAACGGGAAGCTTTGCTGCCCGCAATCCAGGACAAAACGATCGTAAAAAATACGCTAGCGTAGATGATGCCGGTAACGATAGAGAACAAAGGGGTAACCTCCTTGATAGTGTCCGCGGCTCTCGATATGAATCACTTGTTATCATCCTAACCCCGGAAGGGAGATCCGGGTAACCGTCCGAAGTTTGGAATGCAGCCTCGACTAAAGTAGGAGGACGATCCCCGCCTTGCAGCGCGATAGCGAATTTCGTCCATAACGAAACACGCCGTATCTCTCATCGGTTAAGAGAAAATACGGCGTGAATGGTATTCTGTCGTTTACTGTTGCTGCTCGATTTTAATATTCCCGCTGTCCGCCCTGACTTTTACGTAATCCGTCGTTTGTCTTGTCGATTCCGGAGCTTTAATGTTCCCGGAGTCGACCTTCAAATCGTAGAATCCCGCAAAATGGGATGGAACCTGAACGTAGACGTTGCCGGAGTCCGCGGTAATGTCCGTATTGGCCGTGTCCAGCTTATACAATTTAATCGAACCCGAATCGACGGATAGATTGCTAGGCCCCGTCATTTTCTCGAGCTTGATGTTGCCGGAGTCCGCGGAAGCCGATACGCTCGCCGTCACTTCGCTGCCGTTGATATTCCCGGAATCGACGTCGATATTCAGCTTGTCGCTCTTGAACCGGTTAAGATAAACGTTGCCGGAGTCCGCCGACAAATCCGCTTCCGATATGCGGGCTAATGCCGCATCGGTGATGTCGATATTTCCGGAATCGAGCTCGATCTTCAGCGACTCTAGAAGGGTATCGTCCGTTACGGAGATGACGAGCTCCTCTTTGGCTTCGGCGAAGCTAAAGTCGAAGAAGTTAATGTATTTTTTGGGCGTGCGGGTCAGATCCAGCTCAAGACTCTGGTTCGTAATCTCGGTTGATTTCGCTTTCTCGATCATCTTCTCCGTGCCTCGGCCGTTAAGTTGAATGGAGTTTTGGCCGTCGCTGCTTTTCGTGAACGTAACAACGACGTCATAGTCGCTTTCGATGTCCAGGTTACGCAGCTCCGTCGGAGAGAAGGTCCATGTCTTCTCGAACGCGTGGAGGTTTTTGTCATGCGAATTCCAATCGTAGCTGAGCGCTCCCGCGGCTCCTATTAGGATGAGGCAAAATGCGGCGATGTACCACAGTTTTTTCATGATTACGATCTTCCTTTCCATGTATTGACGTTCCATTGGTCGTATTTCGCGGTGATTAGGATAAG
This sequence comes from Cohnella cholangitidis, assembly GCF_014107495.1. Taxonomy (GTDB): domain Bacteria; phylum Bacillota; class Bacilli; order Paenibacillales; family Paenibacillaceae; genus Cohnella; species Cohnella cholangitidis. Next base: position 2,500,695 of record NZ_CP041969.1, on the reverse strand, counting down.
CCACTTGCCGATCGTGCGCGTCCAAGCGGCCATGAGCATGCCGATTCCGAGCATTCCGATCGCGAGAAACAATTTAAGATTCGTGTATTCGTTGTACAGGATTTGTTCCAACGCCAAGGCGATCGGCGAGATCAGTCCCGCGATCGCGGCCGCGCAGAAAGCGGCGAAAACGGACCACAGCAAGGCGAAGACCGGAACCGCGAATATGAGATTCGTAAAGAAGAGCATAATCGTCACTGCGATAGTCCGTGGAGTGTCCCGGCGTGAAGGGGTCCAAGGCGGAGGCGGCAGAAAATCGGGGCCGACGACTTCTCTCGCCAGCGCCAGCGGATCTCCTAGCTCTCTAGCGATCTCGTCTTCCGATTTGCCGTGCTGCTGGCCGTAAATGAAATGCGCTTCGTAATCGCGCAACAATTCGTTTCGTTCTTCCGCTGGCAACGCTGAGAGGTAATGTTGAAGCGTTGCGATAAATTCCTGTTTATTCATGGAATAATCTCCCTTTCCTTTCGTTCATTTTAGCTTAAGTGCTATCCGCGCGATAACCGACGGGAGTTGATGTTTAACCCCGACTTAAGGCGGGGGCAAACATGAAACGGTCAAGATTGGCTCTGGAACTCGCCTGTTCGATCAAGTTGGCTACGTTCCGCACGAAGTCGTTCCAGGCTACGATTAATTTTTGCGAGTATAACGCCCCTTCGGGGGTCAGTTTGTAATACTTCCGAGGAGGGCCTTCGCTCGACTCCTGCAGGTAGGTGGTGCAATAGCCGTCTTTGACGAGTTTGCGGAGAAGGGGGTACAGGGCGCCTTCCGCGACTTCGATGTGCTGCGAAACCGCTTCTGCAAGCTCATACCCGTAACGGTCGTTTTTTTGAATGAGCACGAGCACGCACAGTTCAAGCACGCCTTTTTTGAATTGGGTGTTAATGTCCACGGTACTTCCTCCGATCTGTAACTGTTTTTGTATGGTTTACTCAGTACTGAATAATGGATAATAGCTGCTTCTGCTATAATTTAACACACGGTACTGAATAATGCAAGGTACTGTTTGAAAAATATTAATCCTTAGCGCGGCGCCTAAATTGTTCCGCTTAATGGATTGTTAAGGTTATCTTAAGAAACTTCCGTTCCCTTTCATGGTACAATATGTAAACCTTTTGGCTGATTTTAGGGAAAAGGAGGTTTGCGAGACTTATTTTTCAGGATCGATCAACAACAAATGATTAAGGATGTGTACATATGCGTTCCAATAGGTTTGTTTACATGATGATAGTGTCGGTAATGTTAGTGGGTTTGCTCGCCGGTTGCAGCGCGGGCGGGAACGAATCGAAGGAAAACGTCAAAACCTCTCTTAAAGTCATGCATTACGATGAAAGAAGTTTCTATCAACAATACGGTATGTTGTTCTCCACGCTATATCCGAATATCGAGATTGAAGTGGTCTCCACGCAGAGCGTTCCTTACGAAGAAGGCAAAGACATGCAGAAAGCGATACAGGAGTTTATTGCCCAGGAGAAGCCGGACGTTCTTATGCTCAGTACGGACGAATACTCCCGGATGTCGAGCGAAGGCAAGCTGTACAACCTGGAATCCTTTATCAAGAAAGATAAGTATGATTTGGAGGGCTTCGCTCCGGGAGTTATCGAGTACATCAAGCAGCAAAGCGATGGAATCCTGTACGGATTGGTTCCGGAATTTTACAGCCAGGCGATCTACTACAACAAGGATTTGTTTGCCAAGCATGGCGTCACGCTACCCGAGGATCGAATGAGTTGGGAGAAACTGTTGCAGCTCGCGGCGAGGTTCCCGACGACCGGCTCGAAGGACGATCGGGTCTACGGCTTGAAAGTAGGTTACCAGTCGGACCTCTACCAGCTCGGAATGATGATCGGATCGTCGCAAGGGTTAACTTACATTAAACCGTCGTCCATGCAATTAATGATCAATTCCGATTCTTGGAAAACGGCTTTCGAGACGGCGAACACGGCGCTTAAATCCGGGTCGTTATACGTTGAAGATCCGAATCAGATGAACGGAGGATCGTCTTCCTATGAAGACTATCTCTTGAGAGATCCGTTCATCGGCGGCAAGGTTGCTATGGTCATGGAAGGCAGTTATTTAATGAACCAGATCAAAGAAGCGAAGAACGTACTTAAAGACAAAGGCAAAGGCGTGCAAAATTGGGATCTCGTTACGGTTCCGGTTAACCCGCAGACTCCGGACGAAAGCACGTATATGTCGCTTAACCAGATTTTCGCGATCGACGCGAATACCGCCAACGCCGATGCGGCATGGAAATTCGTAAGCTATATTAACGGCGACGACTACGCGCGGGTGACATCGAAACTTCAGAACGGCAGCTTCCCGACGAGGACGAAGTATCTCGACAACGGAGACGGGCTGCATATGGAAGCTTTCTATAGCTTGAAGCCGGCTCAGAACAATATGTACAAGGATTTCGATAAGATTCCGCAACAGTTCTACATGAAATTCGATGGGCTGACACAGCAAGAGTTTCAGAGTGTTAAGGACGGGAAGACGACCATCTCGGAGGCGCTTGATCGTTTGCAGACGAAAGGTCAACAGATGCTGACGGAAGAAAGCGAGAAAGAGGCCAAAGCCAAAGCGACTGCCGGGGAAGCATCCCCGTCGCCGTCCTCGTCTCCAGCTGCGGAGCAAACCGAGGCCGGGGCGTCAGCGGCCGCCGCTTCGGATAAGTGACTCCTTTCCGTGGAGCGCAGGCGACTTTAAGCGAAGTCGTGCCTAATTTTGTCGAACATGTGAATTTAGTCTTTGATTTGTCACAAGTCTGTGATAAAATGTTCACATATAGCGCTTTCACGGAAGGGGTTTTGCCTCATGAAAAATAAAGAAATGTCTCGCATGTTGAAATGGGTAGCTATGATCGTTCTTGGAGTTGGCATTCTGTGCTGTCTTTTGAACATCGCGCAGTTTAACGACCGCAACCTCGGTTTGATGGTCGGTATCGGATTTCTGATCGGCGGCAGCCAAATCATGCTGTTCGGCGTCATCGCTCCGCTGATGCAGAAGAATCAAGAGAATTCCCAGGCAACCGCTACGGAAGAAATGGCCTAAGTCATATATTGCGATGAAATAACCGCCTTGCAGAACGCGTTGTTCTGTCGAGGCGGTTTTTTCGTGCGGAAAAGTAAGCGAAGAGAAAAAAAAGGGGGGGGCTTGGGCGGGCTTCCCTTTTTTTGTGTCGTTTTTGCCGGTCAGTATGTAATAAAATTCACAATTCGTCTAAACGGTGAACAATGTATTGCGAATTTTCAACGTTTATTTGTCTCCTTTGTTAACTGTGCGGAACATCACTTCGATTTCTGATATGTTGAATGCATCAAAGGAATACTGCAATTCGTTATTCATGGGCGGCTGGTAATCCGACATGATTCGCGGGTAATGTCGAGTAGCAAGAAGATGGGGGAGATGGAAATGAAGAAAGGGCTTCGGCGCCTAACGGCAGCTCTATCGCTGATCGCGATGACAATACTCATGACGGGCTGCGCGGATAAGATTCTCGTGCTGAATCCGAAAGGCGAAATCGGCAAACATCAATTGGATCTGATTATTATCTCTACGGTACTTTGTTTGGTCGTAATCGTGCCGGTATTGATTCTTACCTTCTATATTGTATGGAAATATCGTCACAATTCCAAGAAAGCGACCAAGTACGAGCCTGAATGGGAGCATAGCACGAAGCTGGAAACGATCTGGTGGGGCGTTCCTATTATTATCATCGTGATTCTTGGAGCAATAACGATTAAATATACGCATATGCTTGAGCCGTCCAAACCGTTGGAGCATGAGGCTAAACCGATCGTCATCCAAGTCACCTCGCTCGACTGGAAATGGTTGTTCCAATATCCGGAGCAGGGGATCGCAACGGTCAATTACATTCAATTCCCCGAAGACGTGCCGGTGCAATTCCAGCTTACTTCGGATGCTCCGATGAACTCCTTCTGGATTCCGCAGCTCGGCGGACAGATCTATACCATGTCCGGCATGGCGATGAAGCTTCATCTTATCGCCGAAGAGCCTGGTTCGTACATGGGCATGGGCGCCAACTTCAGCGGACGCGATTTCGGCAAGATGGAATTCACGGCGAAGGCGACATCGCAAGAGGAATTCGATGCGTGGGTGCAGCAGGTCAAAGATTCGTCTCCTGCGCTTACGACGGAGGGATATGAGCAGTTGGCCATTCCGGGCGTGTCTGAAGTAGAGACGTTCTCGTCGATACCGGAGGGGCTGTTCGAGAAGATCGTCAATAAATACGGTGCGCACAACAATCATGGTTCGGGTCATGCCGAACCTTCCGATAGCGCGGGCGACAAGAAAGACGAGGGCGCGGCCGGGCATGAACACGAGAATGCCGAAGCGTCGTCGAATCACGAAGGCCATATGGGCCATGAATAAGCAGAAAGGATGGTGCCGGCATGTGGGACAATATTAAGGATTTCGCCTCGGAGTTTTTCGTAACGGGCGATCCGCTCATCTATGGAGCCGACGTTTCCATCGCGCTCACTCTCATTGCGGTCGTTGCCGCATTAACCTATTTCAAAAAATGGACGTGGCTGTGGAAAGATTGGTTGACGACCGTCGATCATAAGAAAATCGGGATCATGTACGTAATCGCTTCGTTGCTGATGCTTTTCCGCGGCGGAGTCGATGCTCTCCTCATGCGTACGCAGCTAGCGGTACCGGATATGGAATTCCTGTCTCCGGAACACTATAACCAAATCTTTACGACGCACGGGGTCATCATGATCTTGTTCATGGCGATGCCGCTTATGTTCGGGTTGTTCAACTTGGTTATTCCGCTGCAAATCGGGGCGAGGGACGTCGCGTTCCCGTTCCTGAACTCGCTTAGCTTTTGGTTGTTCTTCTTCGGGGCGATGCTGTTCAACGTATCGTTCGTCATCGGAGGCTCTCCGGACGCGGGTTGGCTCGCTTATCCTCCGCTCTCCGAGTTATCCCATAGCCCCGGCGTAGGACAGGATTTCTACATTTGGGGGATTCAAATTTCGGGGATCGGGAGCTTGATGACGGGGATCAACTTTATCGTTACGATTCTCAAAATGCGCGCTCCCGGCATGAAGCTGATGAAAATGCCGATGTTCACTTGGTCGGTGCTTTCGAGCTGTTTGACGATTATTCTAGCTTTCCCGATTTTGACCATCACATTGGCGCTTTTATTTATCGACCGTTATCTAGGCGCTCACTTCTTTACGTTGGATGCCGGCGGAAATCCGATGATGTACATCAACTTGATCTGGATGTGGGGTCATCCGGAGGTTTATATCGTTATTTTGCCGGCGTTCGGGATTTTCTCGGAAGTCGTGGCCACTTTCTCGAAGAAAAGGCTGTTCGGATATAAGTCGATGGTGTTCGCTCTCATGAGCATAAGCATCGCTTCGTTCTTTACCTGGGCCCATCACTTCTTCACGATGGGATCCGGAGCGAACGTCAATGCGTTCTTCGCGGTCACGACGATGATTATCGCCATACCGACCGGGGTCAAGGTGTTTAACTGGCTGTTCACGATGTATCGCGGCCGATTATCTTTCCCGACTCCGATGCTCTGGATGATCGGATTCATTCCTTGTTTCGTAGTCGGGGGGATGACCGGCGTATTGCTATCGGTCGCGCCGGCGGACTTCCAGTTCCATAACAGCTACTTCCTTATCGCCCACTTCCATCAAGTACTTATTGGCGGAGTCGCGTTCGGGTATTTCGCCGGATTGTACTACTGGTGGCCTAAAGTGTTCGGATTCAAACTGAACGAAAAAATCGGCAAATGGGCTTTCTGGTTCTGGAACATCGGATTCTACGTTTGCTTCATGCCGCAATACGTCCTTGGTTTGATGGGGATGACTCGCCGCGTAAGCACCTATGGGTGGGACAAAGGCTGGTACGAGCTCAACCTGACCTCGACGATCGGCGGTTTCTTGATGGGGATCGGCTTCCTGTTCCAAGTATGGCAAATCTTGCACAGCATCAAATTCATGGAACGCGACACGACGGGAGATCCTTGGGATGGCAGGACGCTCGAATGGTCCATTCCGTCGCCGGCTCCGATGTATAACTTCGCTACGTTGCCTAGAGCGGACGAGAAAGACTCGTTCTGGGAAGAGAAGCAGCGCATCGCGCAAGGGGGCGCGCCTAAACCGCAGCCTAAGATCGAACCGATTCATATGCCGAAAAACTCGGGAATTCCGTTCATTATGTCGGCTTTCTTCTTCGTCGCGGGATTCGGGTTCGTGTTCGATTGGCTGTGGATGGCCATTCCGGGACTTATCGGCGTAGTCGTATGCATGCTCGCTCACTCGTTCAACTATAAGACCGATTATTATATCCCGGTCGATGAAATCAAACGCACGGAAGCGGCGGCAAGGAGGGTTATCTAATGGCGAGTTCGGGAAAACCTATTATTTCCGCTCCGTCTCATGACGCCCAGCATGGGCATGAGGAGCATCACGATCTTGAAGGGCTCCGTATGATGGGCTTCTGGATATTCCTGATTACGGACTGTATTCTGTTCGGTACCTTGTTCGCGACTTTCGTCGTGCTAAGCGATAGTACGGCCGGCGGGCTTACGGGGGCGGATTTGTTCGAGATGCCCGGCGTAATCGCCGAGACTTTCATCTTGCTGACAAGCAGCTTCACGAGCGGATTGGCCGTTCTGTCGATGAACAGAGGCGATCGCAAAGGATTGATCGGATGGTTGATCGTAACCGTGCTGCTCGGGGCTTCTTTTATTACTCTTGAAATTACGGAATTCGTAACGCTGGTACATGAAGGCGCGGCGATTTCCACGAGCGCGTTCTGGTCGGCATTCTATACGCTTGTAGGTACGCATGGACTTCACGTATCGATCGGTCTCGTCTGGATGATCGCTATCATGATACAGTTAAGCCGTCACGGCATTAACTCCGTCACACGGCGCAAAGTGAATGTCGTTAGCCTTTACTGGCATTTTCTCGATGTCGTATGGATCTTCGTCTTTACGATCGTATACCTGATGGAGGTGATGTAAGATGGCGCAGCATTCGGGGCACGACACGCATGAGGCTCATGAATCGCATGGTTCGCTTAAGTCTTATGTCATTGGATTCGTCTTCTCGCTCGTCTTGACCGCGATTCCGCTGATCATCGTTCTGAACGACATGCTGGAGGGGACGGCGGCAACCGTCGTCCTGCTGGGATCGGCAATCTTGCAGTTCGTCGTGCAGTTGTTTTACTTCATGCATTTGAAGGAAGAGGGCAAGCCGCGGTACAACTTGATGGTGCTAATTCTCGGGTTGATTATCGTGCTGACGATCGTGGCCGGTTCGATTTGGATCATGACTTATAATAAAGTCGCATAGTCTATTGCAATAGAAAAAAAGAGCAGGGGGCCGCCCGACCGGACCCCTTGCTCTTTTTTCTATTTGTTGGCGCGGAAGGGTTCGGCGCGGCCGAAGGGAGCGTCGTTTACCTAGCGGCTAGTTCGTGTTCGCCGGGCTCCCAAGGGTTAAGATGGATCATGACCTCGACGACGTCGGGGTCGAAGTCCATGATGAGCTTTTTGAGTTGTTTGCTGATGTCGTGCCCTTGTTGGATGGTGAAATCGTTGCGAATGCCTATGCGAATATCGACGATGATGTAGTGGCCGTGCTCGCGGGCGCGTACCCGATCGATTCTCTTGACGTTGTCGTCCGTGCGGAGCAAATCTTCGTAGTGGGCGATCTTCTCCGCGTCGACGTTGTGTTCCATCAAGATGTCGATGGCTTCGCGGCCCATCTCGAAGGCAAGTTTGAGCACGAGCAAGGAAACGATGATTCCGGCGATCGGATCGCCGTAGGCGGCCCACTCCCAATGAAGGTAGTCGCCAAGCAATCCGAGCCCGATTCCGATGACGGCGGCAAGGGAGGCATACACGTCGGCAAGGTGATCGTATGCGGTGGCCAGCACGCTTTTGCTATTCGTCGCTTTGCCGATTTTGATCGTATAGAGATAGAGGATTTGCTTCCAGACCAGGGAGATCGCCGCTGCGCATAATGCTAACCAACTTTCTTCTCCAGGCGGCTCGAACAACGCTCCGATCGACTGGAAGCCGATCCAGAAGGCGGCGAGCACGAGGACGATCGCCACGAAAGCGGACGCCACGACTTCCGCTTTGCCGTGGCCATAGGGATGATCCTCGTCGGCCGGCTTCTTGGAAACCATGGAGGAAGTGAGCGCGGCTACGGTCGCGATAATATCCCCGGCGTTGTGGACTCCGTCCGCGAGGAGGACGGGGCTTGCCAGAACAAGGCCGGCTCCGATTTTCATGATGGTAAGAACGATGTTGCTTATCAGACTAATCCAGATCGCCACAATTCCCGAATGATGCCTATCCGCCACAATGATTACCCCTTCTAAGAAAGTTTGCCCCGCGCAAAAAATAAAGCAGGCATTCAACCTTGGGGTTGAATGCCTGTTAAAGTCCATATAATGGTTAATGCGCGATGCGATTTCATGGGTGACAACCACCCTCTCCAGTAATGCGATCTAACTCAACTTATATATATTATCATATCCTGACGTATCAAGCTATGGATATCGATAAATCGGATTCTAACCAATGCATGACTTTTCATGGTATATATGTGTTAAATATATAATAATTACGGCAAATTTATGTAAGTATTATTGACATAAACGAAGCGCGGGAATATGATTACAATAAAACCCAGTGGGAAGAGGGAGCCGTTCTGCATGGAAATGATGAACGAAGTATCGGTAACTTCGCCTTCCTCCCGTTTTTACAACGAAATGTATGACGGAGATCAAGTTCGAGAGCACTATCGCAAGGTGCATCATGTGCTATCGCGAATGTCGACGGAAGACCGAATCGCCAGACAGGCTCGGATGAACGGGCGTTTGCTGGAGGAAGGAATCACGTTCACTTTATCGGGCGGAGATCAAACCGACGGATTGGAACGGACGATTCCGTTCGATCTCATTCCTAGGGTCATCCCTGCCGAGGAATGGGAAACGATCGAGCAAGGTACGCGGCAGCGGGTGCGCGCCTTGAACGCGTTCCTGACCGATATTTATCATGAGCAATGCATCCTGAAGGACGGACTCGTTCCCCGCCGCATGGTGATGGGCAATCGGTATTTCCGTACGGAATGATGCGTCTGCCCGTTCCCGGAGGCACGTACGTGACGGCTTCCGGAATCGATCTTATCCGGGACGAGAAAGGGGATTATTTCGTCCTCGAAGACAATTTGCGATCTCCCTCCGGATTTTCTTACGTCTATAAGAGCCGTTCGATCATGACCCATGATTTTCCGGAGCTCATCTTTTCGCATTCCGTCAAAGGCATCGAGCGGTCGCTTCACGATTTCCGTGCTTCCTTGCGCAACCTAGCCCCTACGGACATCGCAGAGCCGGTTATCGTGCTCCTGACGCCGGGAAGCTTCAACTCCGCGTACTTCGAGCATGCTTTTCTCGCTCAACAAATGGGGATGGAGCTCGTCGAGGGTCGCGATCTGGTGTGCAGGGACAACAAAATCTATATTCGCAAATTAACCGGCTTGAGGAAGGTTGACGTCCTGTATCGGAGAATAGACGACGATTTCCTTGATCCTCTGGCTTTTCGCCCGGATTCCATGCTGGGCGTCGCAGGATTGATGAACGCCTATCGCTTCGGCAACATTGCGATCGCTAACGCGCCGGGGACCGGCGTCGCGGACGATAAGGCTATCTATACTTTCGTTCCCGAGATGATCCGTTATTACTTGAACGAACGCCCGATTCTGAACAATGTGCCCACCTATCTGATGAGTCGCCCGGACGAACGGGAGCACGTTCTCGGAAGGCTCGAGGAGATGGTCGTGAAAGAGACGTCCTTGTCCGGCGGTTACGGCATGCTCGTCGGCCCTTCGTCTACCGAATGGGAACGGGAAAGATTCGCGGCCAAAATCCGCGAGAATCCCGCTAACTATATTGCCCAGCCGACCATTAAGCTATCGACGTCGCCGATTAATCTGGAGGGCCAAATGGCTCATCGCCATATCGATTTGCGGGTATTCGCGATGGCCGACGGAAGGAATGTACGCGTTCTTCCGGGCGGATTGACCAGGGTGGCGATGAAGGAAGGTTCGCTCGTCGTCAATTCGTCTCAGGGCGGCGGCGTTAAAGATACTTGGGTATTGGCGAAATAACGCTTATTAACGGGGTGCGTGCCCTTAAGGAGTGAGCCCTATGTTGGATAGGATAGCGGAGTCGTTGTTCTGGATCGGGCGGTACACCGAACGTGCGGAGAATCATGCCCGGCTGCTGGACGTGTATTATCATCTTCGCGAGGGAGGCGGCGAGGAGACGGAGGCGATCTGGAAACGGATAGCCGAAGCGATAGGAGATTGCGCGTTGTACGAAGAGAGGTACGAAGTCTATCGGGAGTACGATGTTTTGTTCTTCCTTACCCTTGACCCTACGCAGGCTAACTCGATTCTATCGTGCGTCGCGCAAGCCCGGGACAATCTCAAGAAAATCCGCGAGCAGCTACCCTCCGAGCTGTGGAATCTGCTGAACGGCTTTTACTTGTGGCTGAAGGGCGTTCGGCCTGAAGAGGTCATTCAGCCATCTCCTCATCGTTTTTTCCAACGGGTGAAGGAAGGGTTGGCGGCATTCCAAGGTACCGCGACGTCCTTGGCGATGAGGGATCAATCGTGGAATCTGCTGGAGAGCGGCAGATATTTGGAGCGATCGGAGAACGTCGTCAGACTGCTGCAATCGGTAGGGGACGTCTCTCCGGAGCAGCGTAAGGGGTCATACGCCTATACGATAGCGGTATTGAAGTCGGTCGGAGGGTATGAGGCCTTCAGAAGACTCGACTTGGAGGAGATTACTTTGGAGGAGGTGGCGCGTTTCCTCGTGCTGCAGGAATCGTTTCCGCGCTCCGTACACTTCGCGTTGACTACCTTCGACCGGCATTTGAAAGCGATGCGCGATCAATCGGATAAATCCAGTTCGGCATTGGAACGGATGATCCGATTAGCCGGCAAAGCGCGTTCGGAGCTGGGCTGGCTCGATCGCAACGACATTACGATGGATACGTTGGCGTCGGTGCTTCAGCAATTGCTTAACACGAATAAACAGCTTGGCGAAGCGGTTGCCAAGTATTTTTTTTCCCCTGGACGGGAGGTTATCGCTTGAAGCTAGAGATTTGCCACGTTACCAAATACCGTTACGACGCCTCGGTGACGGACAGTGTCAATGAAATCCGGCTGACTCCGCGTACGGACGAACGGCAAGCCTGTTATCAGCATCGGCTTGTCATAGACCCTAACGTACAATTGTTGTCCTATGAAGATTATTTCGGCAACAGGGTGCATTCCTTCACCGCCCACGCGCCGCACCGGGAATTAGTCATAACCTCGTACTCGACGGTCGTTACGCGGGATAAGGACGTCCTGTGGAGCGCGGCATGGGGACCGGAGGAATCTTGGAACCGCTTGAAAAGCGAAGATTTCATAGACGGATACGCGGAATATTTGCTTCCTTCCTCCTACGTCTCGTTTCATCCCCGCGTGGAAGCTTACGCTTCGGGTATTCGGGGAGAAGAGGACGGAGTATTCGGTTTTATTCGGAACGCGGGCAGCGCGATCTATGGCGACTTCGAATATAAACCGCTGTCTACCGGCGTGCAGACGACGGCGGACGAATTGATCGGCATCGGCAGCGGAGTGTGCCAAGACTTCGCGCATCTGCTCATCGCGGTATGCCGGCTGAGAGGGGTGCCTTCGCGGTACGTAAGCGGATATCATTTCGTCGGCGATCTTCAGGGCCGGGATGCGGACTTCGAGCAAGCGTCGCATGCATGGGTCGAGGTGTACATTCCCGGCGTGGGCTGGCAAGGGATCGATCCGACGAACAACAACCTGATCGATTGGCGTTACGTGAAGCTGGGGCATGGACGAGACTATGCGGATATCGTCCCGGTCAAGGGGATTTACAGGGGGACGTCGGGGCAGGAGCTTCAGGTGACGGTAGACGTACGGTTGGCGGAGACGGGATAAAGGTGAAAAAAGATATTGTTCGGGAATTCGGGACGAATTCTAGGGTTTATATAGTGGATGGTGCAATATTGGCGTTTAATTACGAATGTTTGAGACGAATGTCCCTTGACCAGTACGTAAAAATCGGTTACTCTACGTATTGGAAACGACATTGTTCAATCTATTCATCCATTCGTATATCCTCGGCAATATGGGCTGGGGGTCTCTACCGGGAACCTTAAATTCCTGACTACGAAGGATGTGGGACACCCACACCTTCGGCAGTCGGGGATTTTTTTGTTTGTTCCGGCTATCGGGGATACCAGGAGGAGATTTGCGAATGAACCGTTCTTATGACGTTATCGTGGTTGGCGCCGGTCCGGCCGGTATTTTCACTTGTTACGAGTTGACAAGAACTTCTCCGCGCTTGAAAGTGCTGCTAGTGGATAAAGGGCACGACATTAAACATCGGCACTGTCCGATCCTGGAAAATAAAATCGAGCTATGTCCCCCTCCCGCGGGGAAAAAAGACTTCGCCGGATGCATGCCGGCATGTTCGATTACGGCGGGGTTCGGCGGAGCGGGAGCTTACAGCGACGGTAAATTCAACATTACGACGGAATTCGGCGGATGGCTGACGGATTACTTGGCTCCTTCGCAGGTGCTGAATCTTATCCGCTACGTAGACGAGATCAACCTTGAGCATGGGGCGACGGATAACTTGACCGATCCGACGACCGAGTTCGTTAAGGGGATCGAGCACAGAGGGTATGCGGCCGGATTGAAGCTGCTGAGGGCGCAAGTCCGCCATCTCGGCACGGAGCAAAATTTGGAGATTCTAAAGTCTATCCATGCCTATTTGGAAAGCCGCATCGATATGCGTTTCAAGACGGAGGTCGTCGACCTCTTGAGCGTTAAGGAGAACGGCGCGCACCGGGTATGCGGGATTACGCTCAAGAACGGCGAAGAGATCATGGCGGATACGGTCGTCGTGTCGCCGGGGCGGGACGGTTCGGGCTGGTTAACCGCCGTTCTGAAAAAGCGCCGGCTGGCAATGGTCAACAATCAAGTTGACGTGGGCGTTCGGGTGGAAACGTCCGATGTCGTCATGCGGGAAATCAACGAGCACCTGTACGAGGGGAAATTCATTTACAATACGTCCGTAGGGACGCGGGTCAGGACGTTCTGCAGCAATCCCTCCGGACACGTCGTCGTGGAAAACCACAGCGGGGTCATGGCGGCGAACGGGCATGCTTTCAAGGATCCGGCTCTAGGTTCGAGCAATACGAACTTCGCCTTGCTTGTGTCTCACAAATTCACGGATCCATTCGATAAGCCGAACGAGTACGCCCGCGAAATCTGCAAACGGGCCAACGATCTCTCTAGCGGCGGCGTGATCGTCCAGAAGTTCGGGGATATCCTAAGAGGACGCCGCTCTACGACGAGCAGGATCAAGGAAGGGTTTATCGAGCCGACTTTGCATGAAGCGGTTCCGGGCGATCTGGGGTTGGTGCTTCCTTACAACACGATGAAGAGCTTGATCGAGATGGTAGAAGCGCTTGATAGGGTCACGCCGGGCATCGCTTCGGAGCATACTTTGTTCTACGGCGTAGAGGCCAAGTTCTATTCGGCCCGCCCTAAGCTGAGCGAGACGTTGGAAACGGAAATTTCCGGCCTATACTGCGGCGGGGACGGAGCGGGAGTCACCCGCGGGTTGGCGCAAGCCGGCGCGGCGGGCGTATGGATCGCCCGTGCGATCGCGGAGAAGAAGAGTGTTTAAGTAGCTACGGTGATAGAAGGCTGTCCCAACTTGCGAGTCGGGACAGCTTTTTTGATTGCGCTTCGCGGTACTTTTATAGCGATACAAATGTCAGTCCCGCTAGCAGCGACGAGGCGATCAGCATGGCGATGAACGGACGCAGGGCGCGGGAGCGGAAGTCGCGCAGATCCACGTTAAGGCCGAGACCCGCCATGGCCATCCCGAGCAGCAATGTAGTGGCTAACGATAGGTCATGCAATAAGTTGTCGGGAGCGGGCACGATAATCGGAAGGAAGTAGGTTCCGATTATGCTCATAGCGATAAAGCCTAATAAGAACCATGGAAACGGAAACGCAGGGTTCCGGTTGTCGTCCGGGGTGTTGTCTCGGTCGTATTCGCGTTAGATCGATCCTTGAACATGGAGTAACCTGCAATTCCGAGGCATACGGGAACCAGTAAGGCTACCCGACATAACTTGGCGAGCAATCCATCGGCAAGAGCCGTGTCTCCGGCGGGAGCGGCGGCCATGGCGACGTGGGCGATCTCGTGCAAGGTAAGTCCCGCCCATATTCCGTAAGCATCGGCGCTTAACGGCAGCCAAGGTTGAACAAGCGTATAGACCGCAGCGAACGCAGTTCCGATCAAGGCGATCAGCCCGGCGCTGACGGCGGTATCCTCCTCTTTGGACTTTAGCAACGGGGATACGGCGGCGATGGCCGCGGCGCCGCAGATCGCGGTTCCGATTGCTAGCAGCAGGGTTAATTGGCGGTCCGCCCGAAGCCAGTGGCCGATTGCCAGCACCGCGATCAGGGAGAAAACAACCGTACTGCCGCCTCGGGTTAGCAACGGGAGTCCTTGTTGCCATAGCTCGGCGATATTTAGTTTCAATCCGAATAGGACGATGGCAAGACGTAGTAAAGTGCCGGACGAGAAACGAATGCCTGCGCCGAACGCATAAGGGTAACCGAAACGGTGGCGATAGGCAGCCGCGAGCAACAAGGTGCAGGCAAGCGGGCCGAGCCGGTCGAGACCGGGCAGCAAGGATACGCCCCAACCGGCCAAGGCGAACGCAAGCGTGAAAAGGATGCCGTAAAGCCTAGGCGATGCGAATGGCAGACCGGCGGTTGACTGCGAGGTTATTTTGGCAAACATGATGTCTGATTCCTCCATTGTCGAACGGGAGCCGGCCGCGATATCCGCCGTTCATTTGATAACCTCATCATAATGCGGATTGAATAATAAGAAAAATTAATTATAATTATATTTATAGTAAGCAAAAACTAATGAACGGATGGGATCGAATGGATCAATCGCTTGTCGTGTTTTCCGAAGTCGCGGATACGCGCAACTTTTCCCGGGCCGCGGAACGACTTCATATGACCCAGCCGGCCGTTAGCCAACATATCAAAGTTCTGGAGGAGCGCCTTAAGGTAAGGCTGCTGGAACGTAACAATAAATCGGTAGCCCTGACGAAAGCGGGAGAGATCGTGCTTCACCATGCGAAGGAAATCGGGGGCTTATACCGCAGAATGGAGGAAATGGTCGACGAATTGATGCATTATACGGGCGGCCCTCTTTCCATTGGAGCAAGCTATACGTTCGGGGAATACGTCCTTCCGCTAACTTTGGCGTCATTGAATACGGAATATCCGGATATCCGTCCGACGGTCATGATCGGGAATACATCCGATATCGCGGAGAAGGTCCGCAACCGCGAGTTGGATGTAGGCATCGTGGAAGGCGAAGAGATCGGTACGGGGCTCGCCGTAGAGAAGCTTGCCGAAGACGAGATGTTCGTCGCATCCGGAGCGCGGCATACTCTTGCCGATCGATCTCCGGTTTCCATGGCGGAACTGGAGGGACAAACATGGCTCGTGAGGGAGCAGGGCTCGGGGACAAGAGCCGCAGCCGATAAAATGTTCTCGGAGCTAGGACTGCATCCGTCCCGCTTAATGGAAATGAGCAGCACGCAATCGATCAAGGAAACGGTAGAAGCCGGGCTCGGCGTTACTCTGCAATCGCGCTGGGCGCTTCGCAAAGAACTCGGGCTCGGCTCCTTGAAATTACTAGATATCGAAGGGCTTCCGTTCAGACGCGGCTTTCACGTTCTCATGCGTCACGGCGATTTGAGAACCCGCACGATGGACGTGTTTCTGCAGACGCTGCGCACCGCTACGGGAACGATGCTGTCGTCGCAGCGGGATGGATGAGGAGACGGAGGGTGGTATAGTTGGAGAGTCGTTGCGATAATCCTGATCGTTAGCATTCCGATCGGCTTTATATTAGGCGGGGCAGTAGATGGGGACACTTCAGCATTCGAGGGAGGGTTGACATGGCAGTCCGCATTTTATTCGGCTGTAGATCCCGTTCTGGGGATCGGACTTTCATATACGCTGCTGGTTTGGTTTCGCAATCGCTGGAATCAGGCGCCTTCCCGACGCTCATCCCGGGAACGAGAAAGGTAGTTTAACGCGCAATAGTCTCTAGGCGATTCCATAATCAAGAAGCGCGGCTTCCTAATCTTGATTCGCCTAAAGACTATTGTCGATTTGTCCGTTGATTAGTTTTCCTGTGAGATCTTCTTGAACGCCTCGAGAAATTGAGTGGACGGGTATGCGCCGGATAGCGCGTATTTATTGTTGATGATGAAGAACGGAACGCCGGTAATGCCGATAGCTTTGGCGGACTCCATATCCTGCTCGACCGCGGCGAGACCCTCGCCGTCATCCAGCAGGCGTTTGGCTTCTTCGGCGTCGAGTCCCAGTTCCGAGGCGATCTCCAGCAGAACTTCAAGCTTGGCGATATCCCTTCCATCCTCGAAATAAGCCTTCATGACGGCATCCAACCAGTAAACTTCGTCTTCCTCGGGAAGCAATGCCGTGATCCGATGGGCCAGCACGGTATTCGGCATCCGTTCGACCTTGTCGAAGTTGAAGGTCACGCCGACCGCGGCGCCCGCATCGGTAACCCGCTGCAGCATCGGTCTGAGCCGTTCGGCTCCTCCCATCTTTTTCTCCATCGCGCTGTTGAAGGGCATGCCTTCGGGCGGCAACGTCGGATCCAACTGATAAGCGTGATAGCTTACTTCCACCGTTTGACCGGTTTGGTCGAGCCAAGTTTCAATTGCGTCGCTCATGTTTTTTTGCCGATTCGGCACCAAGGGCACACCATATCGGAATAGACATCGATTTTCATCGGAATCACCTCTGCGTGTTCGTTAAACATCCGTTCTCCTAGTATGGCAGACTCCGCGGCCGCATTCAATGTGCGGCATTTTCACGATAATGGTAAAATGTGAAAATAGATTGAAGATGAGCTGAAGAGGAGGCTATATTCGTGTCTTTGAGAATGGATTCGACCGCCGAACTGTTGAACGGAGTGGAGATGCCGCGCCTTGGTCTTGGAGTCTGGCGAGCGGAAGACGGACAGGAAGCCGAGAATGCGGTGCTTGCCGCCTTGAAAGCGGGCTACAGAAGCATCGATACGGCTTCGATATACAAGAACGAGCACAGCGTAGGCCGCGCGATTCGCGCTTCCGGCACTCCGCGCGAACAAATTTTCGTAACGACTAAGGTTTGGAATAGCGAGCAAGGATACGATAGTACGCTTAATGCGTTTCGGAGCAGTCTCGACCGATTGGGCTTGGATTACGTCGATCTGTATTTGGTCCATTGGCCAGTCGCGGGCAAATACATAGAAACATACCGGGCGTTGGAGGAACTGTACGAGCAAGGGCTCGTCCGGGCGATCGGGGTCAGCAACTTCCATATCCATCATCTCGAGGATTTGATGGGAGCGTGCCGGATTAAGCCGATGGTTAACCAAGTGGAATTGCATCCGCTTCTATCGCAGAAGAAGCTGTTCGCTTTTTGCCGCAAGGAAGGCATCCAGTTAGAATCGTGGAGCCCGCTCATGAAGGGGGAACTCCGCTTGCCTTTGATCGTCGAGCTGGCGGCCAAATACGGCAAAACTCCCGCGCAAATCGTTCTCAGGTGGCATCTGCAGCTTGGGTTGGTCGCGATTCCGAAGTCCGTCCGGGAGACGCGGATTATCGAGAACTCCCAATTATACGACTTCGAGCTGGAGCCCGAGGATATCGTTCGAATCGACGCGCTCAACGAGAATCATCGCTTCGGCGCGGATCCGGACCACATTAATTTCTAGGAAAACCCGATCTTACGATACTGTTTTTGCAGGCATAAATACGCGGAGAATATGAAAACATACATGAAGCGATGCCCCTTGACAACCGTAACTGTAATTGATATTATTACAGTAATCATCAGGGAGGCTAAGCTCATGAACAGTGAATTCGTCATAGCTGTCCACAGCCTTGTGCTTCTGGCGCATCGTCCCGATGGGATGGCTTCTAGCGAGGAGATCGCATCCAACGTATGCACTAATCCGGTTCGTGTCCGCAAGGTGATGAGTTGCCTGCGCAAGCACGGGTTCGTGGATACGAGGGAAGGTTCCGGAGGCGGTTACCGGTTATCTAGAGAACCGGGCGATGTGACTTTGGCCGACGTCTATCGCGCGCTGGCTTCGGGTTCGTTGGCGCCAAGCTGGTGCAGCGGAGATCCACAGTCGGACTGCTTGGTAGGCTCGAATATGGCGGAAGTCATGAATGCCGTGTTCTGCGGAGCGGATC
Source organism: Cohnella cholangitidis (assembly GCF_014107495.1). Taxonomy (GTDB): domain Bacteria; phylum Bacillota; class Bacilli; order Paenibacillales; family Paenibacillaceae; genus Cohnella; species Cohnella cholangitidis. The sequence continues at coordinate 2,482,241 of NZ_CP041969.1, read as the reverse complement.
AGCATTTGGAGACGTATTTCGAGTCGATTACGATCGGATCGATGCTATCCAGGCTAACGGCTAAGGCCAGGTCGTAAGGAGCCGCGTAAGGCATGGGTGGAGCGGGCATAGACGTGCCCGATCATCATAGGTTTAATCCATTATTCCACTTAAGATAGGAGAGATGTTGTTATGGCAGTTGCGATTACTAAAGACAACTTCACTGAGAACGTGGCGCAAGGAGTTTCCTTGCTTGATTTCTGGGCACCATGGTGCGGACCTTGCAAAATGCAGCTTCCGATCGTGGAAGAGCTTTCCGAGGAATTGAAAGGCACGGCGACGATCGCGAAAGTAAACGTTGACGAAGAGCCCGAGCTTGCCAGCCAATTCGGAGTCATGAGCATTCCGACGTTGATCCTGTTCAAGGATGGCCAACCGGTCGACAAACTTGTCGGCTTGCAAAGCAAAGATTCCTTGAAAGCGAAAATTCAGAACCACCTGTAAGAGAATGTTAAGAGCACCGTAAGCCTTCTAAAGTGAAGGTTGACGGTGTTCTTTTTAATTTTTTTTGTGTGAGCTGTTGCAAATCGAAACGGAAAGTGATAAAGTACGAAATGACCGATTGACCAGAAACGGATTTTAGTCAGAAGGTCAGTTTCCGGGAAGGAGATGAGAAGATGAGCGTTGATCGGAGAAAACTTATCGTAGACGCGGCATCCCAATCGTTTGCTCTGTTCGGATACAAAGCGACGACGATGGACCAGGTTGCCAAACTGGCGAATGTAGGCAAAGGTACGATCTATACTTTTTTCTCCAACAAAGAAGAACTGTTCGATGAAATCATGAACCGCCTCATTCAAGAGATGAAGCAGGTGGCTGAGGGCGAGTATAACGCGGATCGTTCCTTCTTCGATAATCTGAACAGGATTTTATTCCGAATCCTCGACTTCCGCGAGAAGCATCAGCTTGCGATGAAGATGGCGCATGAAGTGCGGGATATGGGGACGCCTAAAGCGCTCGAGGGGCTAAATAGGCTGGAAGGCGCGATTCTGTCTTACATCCAGGTGAAGATCCAAGCCGCGATCGATAAGAGTGAACTCAAGCCTTGCGATCCTGAAGTAACGGCATTCGTGATGCTGAAATTATACTTGGCGTTGGCTTCGGAATGGCAGCATTCCCACGCTCCGTTGGAAAAGGAGAAGATCGCGGAGCTGTTTCAATTGTACTTAATGCGTGGACTGGCCAAGGAGTAAGTGGGGCTTAACATCGGACAGTCTGCTTTTTTTTACAGCAAAATGACCAAATGAACAAAATAGTCATATTGACCATGGGGTGTTGAAGATGAAGGGAATCAAGCAATTCGTAAAAGAAATGGCGGGCATCGGCCGCAATAAAAAGGCGCTTATTCAAGTGGTTGCGATATTGACGGTACCGGTCATGTACTGCGGCATGTTTCTCGGAGCGTTCTGGGATCCTTACGGGAAAATGGACGATTTGCCGGTTGCCGTCGTCAATTCGGATCAAGGTACGGTCTACGAAGGCGAGTCGATGCATATCGGGGACGATTTCATCGGGAAGTTACAAGAAAGCAAAAACTTCAACTATAGCTTCGTGAGCAAGGAGGAAGCTCAGGCCGGGCTGAAAGACAATACGTATTATATGGCTATCGAAATTCCGGAGGATTTCTCGGAGAAGACGACGACGCTCACTTCAGAGCAGCCGACGCCGGCTCGGATCGTGTTCATGCCGAACGAGAGCTATAACTTCCTGGCGGCTCAAATCGGAAATACGGCGGTCGAGAAGATGAAATCCGAATTAAGCAAAGAAGTGACCAAGGCGTATACCCATACCGTATTCGATCAGGTCCAAACGCTTGCCGACGGTCTAAGCCAAGCGAGCGACGGCGCAACCGAGATTGCCTCGGGTACGGATAAAGCCAAGGATGGCGTGGATCTTATCAAAGAGAATTTGAACAAGCTGGCATCCGGCACGCTGTCGATGCAAGGCGGCGTGGATAAGCTTCTAGCCGGCAGCTCTAAGCTGGAGAACGGAATTGCCGATTTGGAGCAGGGCAGCGGTTCGCTTGCGACCGGGCTGTCGCAGCTATCGGATGCGGGCGGAAAGCTTGAGCAAGGCGCTATGCAAGCTAAGCAAGGGGCATCGCAATTAGCGGCTGGACTATCGCAGTCGGCTAACGGGGCAATGAAGCTGGAAGCAGGCGCCAAAGGCGTGGCGGAGGGGCTTGAACAATACGTGCAGGCTCATCCCGAGCTGAAAGACGACGCCGCGATCCAACAGTTGCTCGCGGCTAGTAAACAGGTTGCCGGCGGAGTCGGGGAAGCCAAGAAAGGCCAAGATCAGCTATTGGCGGGAGCGACTAAGCTAAGCGGCGGTATGGAGCAGCTTGCCGATGGATGGGTACAGTTCGGAGATCAACTGGAGAAGGCCAGCGCAGGCGGAGCCAAAGCGGCGGCGGGCGCTAAGCAATTGCATGCGGGCGCAACGGAATTGAAACAAGGTCTGGGTAGCTTGTCGGAAGGCGTTGGCGTGCTTGTGGACGGCTCCGGCAAGTTGGATGAAGGCGCAACGGAATTGAAGCAGGGACTCGTGAAGCTGACCGACGGAACGGGCGAGCTGTCCGGCAAGTTAAGCGATGCGGCTCAAAAAACTTCCGGTCTGAACTCCGGGGACGCGGTCGTCGACATGTTCGCCAGCCCGGTAGATCTGGATGTCGTGAAGCAGAATGAAGTGCCGAATTACGGAACGGGTTTTGCTCCTTATTTTATCTCCTTGGGACTGTTCGTCGGAGCGCTGCTGCTTACGATTGTCTACACGGTGAGGGAACCTGCCGTTAAACCGGCCAGCGGTTGGAGCTGGTTCGTCGGGAAGCTCCTTACGATGGTGACCATCGGGACGGTGCAAGCCGTTATTGCCGACCTCGTATTGCTATACGGACTGGGAATGGAAGTTAGGAGTTTGCCATTGTTCTTCTTATTTACGATCGTTACGAGCATCACGTTCATGGCGCTTATTCAGTTCCTGGTTACGGTGCTTCAGCATCCGGGCAGATTCGTCGCTATCGTGATTTTGATCTTCCAGCTAACCAGCTCCGCGGGAACGTTCCCGATGGAATTGATTCCAAGCTGGTTGCAGCAAGCCGGCCTATGGCTGCCTATGACTTATTCCGTATCCGGCCTTAAGGCTGTCATCTCCAGCGGAGATTACTCCTTCATGTGGGATAATGCATGGATCTTGCTAGGCTTCGCCGGGTTGTTCATGGCATTGACTCTAGTCTACTTCGTGATCGCATACCGCAAGGAATATGCGAGTTCGCGCGAACAAGATCAAGTATTGCCCGCGTAATTTAGCAGCAACGCAACAAAATAAGGTTGAGCCTAGGAGAACGGTTCCTAGCTCAACCTTATTTTTATAACCCATTAAATCGTCCATTGTCCGTGCACGATCGCGGCCAGCTTCCACTCGTCGTTCTTAGGAACGAATACGAGAACCAAGCTCTGCCAATCCATTCCGTCCAAGGTCTTGTCGAAGCCGGGATAATGAAACTCCACGTACGAGGCGTCGGGATAGACCTCTTTTCCGTTGAACGCGGAATTGCCGGTTCCGAGGATTTTGTTAAAGCTGATGTTGGGCGCGTTGCCGAAATCTTTGTTGTATACGAATTTTTCGTAATAATCCCGGAATGAGAGTTCGATCGGCTCGCCGCTGCCGTCAGCCGTTCCCCAGACCATCTTCTTCGCGTCTTTGAAGTCGGGAAGAGCGTCCGCTTGGAAGACAAGATCCGTTTCGGCATTGATGTGGGAATACGGAGAGAACCGCAACCCCAGCTCCGAATCGATCAAGGGCGTAAGAGAGGTTAAATCTCTTTCCCGCAAATATTCTACAACTTCTCGGGCTGCCTCTTCTAATCGGGCATCCGGGACGTTGGAGGAATCGGAAGGTCCGGTTTCGGACGGGATGAGTTCGGTTGGCGCGGGTGTTTCGCTGCCCGTATTGACTGTAGCTTCAATCCCGAGGGATGATCCGGCGGATGGAAAAGCTTTAGGAGCATCGGTTGCTCCGTTACTATTGGAAGCGGATCCGCAGCCAGACAATAGGAGAGCGAGAATAGCCGCACTTAATAGCGGGGTCATTCTACGCATGTGGATTCCTCCTTGCAGTGATGTAATAGGTTAGACGCAAAAGTCGCGAAGATGTTACGGTGGAAAATGCTGAGATTTGACTTTTATTCTCCCGTAACCGCAGGAGAATAGCCGGATGCCGCTATGTTATAATCGGGTTAACGATATCGATCGAAATTCATCCTATGAATCGAGGGGATAGACTTGAGCGGTCGGAAGCCCGGATTCGGCAAGCAGCTAGCGGAATTGCACCGTTGGAACGGATTGATCGTCCTTGTTTTAGCGATTACCGGGCTGTTGCTCGCCTGGGATGTCGTACGAGGTTGGTTGGATGGATATTTTCGCAACCCCGTCAAACAACTGCATATTATTCTCGGCGTTCTTTCCGGAGTCGTGATCGCGCTCTATTTCCCCCTTATGAAACGCCACATTAAACAAATCAAACAGCGGCCGAAGCAGAAGGGAAATCTTATCTTCGTGATGGCGCTCTTAATCGGTTGGCTGCTCTCCGGTATCGTGTTGTGGCAAATTCGCAGGTTTCCTCCGGAATGGGCGAACGGAGCGCTGGCCGTCCATGATCTGCTTACCTGGTTCGGAGTCCCCTATATTCTCTATCATTCCGTTGTTCGGCTAAGATGGATGAAGCAACCGCAACGGCGTTCGATCGCCCTTTCCGAGCCTGCGGAGCCTACGCCATGGATGAATCGTCGCCAGTTTTTGAAGGGGTCGCTCGGAGCGGCGTTGGCGGTTGCGATCGCCCCCTCGTTTTTCCGTTGGTTAACGACCTCGCCAGGAGGCAGTCTATCCGGCGGCGAATCTGACGGAATGAAGGAGGTGTCCGCTTCCGAGAATTTGATGCTTCCCAACCCGAAGCCGCTACCGGATTCCGTTAACGTAGTCGGCGGCGGGGCCCGAGGTTATTTTCGCGTATATACGGTAACTCCTCTGCCTACGTTCGATGCCCGAACCTGGAGCTTCTCCGTTCATGGACTCGTGGATAAGCCGCTGAAATGGAACTGGACGCAATTTCTTGAGTTGGCGCGAATCGTTCAGGTTAGCGATTTCCATTGCGTGACCGGGTGGTCGGTCTATCAGAATACTTGGGAAGGGATACCGCTGTCCTCCCTGTTGAAACAAGCGGGCGTTCAAAGCGCCGCCAAGTTCGTTAAATTTTATTCCGGAGACGGGGAGTACACGGACACGTTAACGTTGGAGCAAGCGAACATGGATGACGTCATCGTGGCGCTGCTGCACGACGGGAAGCCGATCCACCGGGATTACGGCGGGCCCGTCCGTCTGATCGTACCGAAGATGTATGCCTACAAATCGGTCAAATGGCTGGACGGAATCGAGTTAATCGAGCGGGAGCACGTCGGGTATTGGGAAAAAAGAGGCTACGATACCGACGCATGGGTGAAGGTTTAACGGGTTCTAGCCTGAAGTAATGGGTATGTTAATGGGGAGGACGGTTGAACGGAAGCCGCAGCCCGGAATGGCAGGCCGCCCTCGATGGGATGGCTGCTTGCGAATCCGGGCTGCTTGGATTTTAAAGGGCGATTCGGAGCGATTAATCGGTTTCCTTCTTGGCGGAAGGCACGGGAGCGATGGATTTGGTGTTTTCCAGCGTATCGTTGACGAACGCCATGTCCTGATTTTCCGCTTTCATTTTGGTTGTGCCTTTGTAATTGCCTTTGTGCGATTTGTTCTCCATGGGGATGTCCCTCCTCTCTTCGTCGTCATTGTGCGCAATCCCCTTTAACGTTATCCGCAAGGAGGTTCTGTCATTATGAATACAGGGGAAAATGGTCAAGGACGCGGTCTCTCGTACATGCGAGGTTGGTTGACGTTTTGCTTAATGGTTTGCCTGTTCGTTGTCCCGGCATGCTCGCGGAACGACACCGCCTCATCGCCGCCGGCAAGCTCGGAAGCCGCGACTTCGGAAGACGAGGCAACAGAATGGCTAACGAAAGCGAAGACCGCCGCCGCGCAAAAAATGAACAAATACGGCTTCGAGCTGCGGATGAGCCAGAAGATCGGCGAGGGAAATGCGGGGGAACCTGCCCAAGTGGAAATCGATATGCAAGGCCGTGCGGAAAGAAATCCGTTGAAGCTGGATCAGACGATCAAAAGCAATATTGACGGAGAAGCTTCGACTTTACGGTCCATCGTCGTGCCGGAAGCTTATTATATGTATATCCCCGAATACGAAGAATGGAGCAAGCTGTCCAAGGACGTTGCCGCGGAGAACATAGCCACGCTTTCCGATTACCAGGTGAATCCGGATCGGGCAATCGAAAGCATTCGGAAGCTGGGCAGTTCCTTGCAAGCCGCGCGAAAGGGAAACGTAGTGACCGTGCGCTACGAAGGAACGGGCCCGGAGGCGTCCGTATTTATGGCTGGTTTACTGGAAAGCACATTGGGCATTACGGGCGAACAGAAGGATATCGTGAATAGTCTTGAAGTACAGAAACTTAAAGTGATCTTGACGCTCGATGCCGATCGGCATTGGCCGTTGACCTATCGGATCGAATCGGATTTTAACATCGAGTTGGAGCCCGGGCAAAAAACGACCGTTAACCAGACATTGGCCGGTACGTATAGCGAACATAATGTTTCCGCGGCGATTACGGTGCCTAAAGAAGCCCAAGAGGCATTGGATCCGGATGAGCTGGGCAAGGAGCTTGGGCTAGAATAAATATGGGCGGGCCGCTGGCTGGGAGAACGCTAGCGGCTTGCGGTCCCATTCCCAGGCGCAAGTCCATTTTACGTTATCCCTTCCGCTCAGGAATCGGGCACGACTTTTCCTGAACGAAGGGGATAGCGCTAAAAAGAGCGTTTCGGCGACTAGCTGTGGACGTTCCCCTGTACATCCGTTATAATGGCGTGAGAATTGAACAGCTTGACGATCGGGCTTAAGAGGCTTGAGGCCGCGATCGCAAGAAGTCAGGAGTGTGTGTTGGATCATGGCATTATCGTGCGGAATCGTCGGACTGCCCAACGTGGGCAAGTCGACCTTGTTTAATGCAATAACTCAAGCGGGAGCGGAGATGGCTAACTATCCGTTCTGCACCATCGATCCGAACGTCGGCGTCGTCGAAGTGCCGGATGAGCGTCTTCAGAAGCTAGCGGATATCGTGAATCCGAACAGAATCGTTCCTACCGCGTTCGAATTCGTGGACATTGCCGGACTGGTTAAGGGCGCAAGCCGCGGAGAAGGACTCGGCAATAAATTTCTCGCTAACATCCGCGAAGTCGATGCGATCGTTCACGTCGTTCGTTGCTTCCAGGATGAGAATATTACCCATGTATCGGGCAAAATCGATCCGATCAACGACATCGAAGTGATCAATCTGGAATTGATCCTTACGGACATCGATTCGATCGAGAAACGAATGGAGCGCACGCGCAAAGGCCTTAAGGGCGGCGACAAGAAAGTGGCCGAAGAGCTTGAGGTTCTGCAACGCATGCACGAGGCGTTAACCGCCGAGAAACCGGCTAGAAGCGTGGAATTGACGAACGAAGAAAAGCTGCTTATCCGCGATTTGCACCTTCTTACGATGAAACCGGTGCTTTACGCAGCGAACGTAAGCGAGAGCGAAGCGGCAAACGCGGACGGCAATCCTTACGTCCAGAAGGTCCGCGAATTCGCGGCGGCGGAAGGTTCCGAAGTCGTATATATCAGCGCGAAGGTAGAGTCGGAGATCGCCGAGCTTGAGGGCGAAGACAAAGCGTTATTTTTCGAAGAGCTGGGTTTGACCGAGTCGGGTCTGGATCGTCTTATTCGCGCTTCTTATAAGCTGCTTGGCTTGTATACCTATTTTACGGCAGGCGTGCAAGAGGTTCGCGCCTGGACGATTCGCAAAGGAACGAAAGCTCCGCAAGCGGCGGCAGTCATTCATACGGACTTCGAACGGGGTTTCATTCGCGCGGAGGTTGTATCTTACGAGGATTTGACGACCAGCGGTTCGATGAAGGCGGCCAAAGAAAAAGGGCTTACGCGTCTGGAAGGCAAAGAGTACGTAGTTGCGGACGGCGACGTTATGCATTTCCTTTTCAACGTATAAAAGGCAATCGAAGAAGCAACTTAGCAGGGGGTTCCTGCTCGGTTGCTTCTTTTTTTCGCGCGGCGAGCCTCTGGTGAAACCTTTCCGAGATTCATGTCGTCTGTGACACTGACTGCGCAAGCATCAATATTTCCCAGCCTAGAACAGGCACAATTCGGAAAGGGGTAATTCACATGCAAAGGAAAAAATTATTGGTCCTAGCCACCGCAGTGGGGCTGCTTGGAACGAGCGCCGTCGTAGGCGCAAACGGGTTAGTCAGCAAAGTAGCGGGAGTGTTGAATAAAGAGGTCGTCGTATCCGTGGACGGAGCGGACACGGCTCTGCATCCGGTCTACATCGATGGGAAGGCTTATTTGCCGGCTCGCGACCTCGCGGGTGCGTTAGGCTATAACTTGAGCTGGAACTCGAAAGGCAAAGAAATCGAAATCAATTCGAAGGATGAGCAGGCCGTGGAGTATATGCGGATGTTGGGCGTCGTCGTCGACGTGAAACAAACGGACGATGGGAGCTATCGGATCGAGCTGCTCGGGAAAGGCGACGACAGGTGGATGATTCTCTACGCGGATAAGGATACGGTGTTGACGGATGAGAGCGGCAAACCTGCGGCTGCCGCGGATCTGAAAGCGGGCACGCGCATCACCGCCGAGTTCGGTCCGGTCGTGGCCATGAGTTATCCGGGGCAATCGCACGCGCATAGTATCATCGTAGGAAGCGAAACGCTCGTGAAGGAAGATGTCATTCAGACGGTCGAGAAGACGGACGACGGTTGGCAGGTTACTTTCGGAGAGACGAAAGACGGCGCTGCGGTTCCGACTCTTAAGCTGACTGCGGCAAGGAAACTAGCGTGTTGACGGCCCAAGGCGAATCGGTCGCGTTCGGCGACCTGAAAGCGGGGGACAAAGTTCGTGCCTATTATGGCCCGATTATGACTAAGAGCCTTCCGCCTCAGAGTCCTCTGCATTACCTTGTCGTGTTGAACGCTCCGGAGAAGCTTGCGCCCGCGGAAATCCAAGAGTACCGCGAGATCGCCTGGAAGAGCGTGCCGGAAAGCGATAAGTCGCATCTGACGACGAAGAAGGACGAGGCGCAGGTCTCGGTGATCGAATCCAAAGATATCCGATTATTGGGTACTCCGGAAGGGCAAGCGAAGAAGCTGGAAGAAATCCAGGCGGCGAACGGCAAATTGGTCGAGGTAACGTATAACACGGATCAAGATGCGTTGCTAGGGCCGCTGAAGCTCGTATTGGACCCGGAGTCGAAAGCGTTCCTCGGTTTTTTCATCCGGAAGTAAGGGATTTAATCAATAATTAGGCAGTACGGCAAGAGACGATTCCCGCATGGAGGGGCTCGTCTCTTTGTTGTTTATTCCAGTCCCGCACGGAACGACTCGAGTGTGGTATAATGTTCACAATTACAAGCAACGGAGGATGAGGAACAGTGTTAGACCGTCTGCAAATCCTTGCGGATCGATATGAGAAGCTTAACGAATTATTAAGCGATCCCGACGTGGTAAGCGACTCGGCTCGGTTACGGACTTATGCCAAAGAGCAGTCCGGACTTGAGGAAGCATACCGCGCTTATGAAGAATACAAGCAAGTGTTAACGCAATTGCAGGATGCCAAAGCCATGCAGGAAGAAAAACTGGACGACGAAATGCGCGAGATGGTGAAAATGGAGATCGAAGAGCTCGATAGCCGCCGTATCGAGCTCGAAGAGAGAGTACGTTTTCTACTGTTGCCTAAAGATCCGAACGACGGCAAAGACATTATCGTGGAGATCCGCGGAGCCGCCGGCGGGGAAGAAGCGAATCTCTTCGCTGCGGAGCTATATCGCATGTATGCCAAATTCGCGGATAGCCAGGGCTGGCGCACGGAAATGCTCGAATCCAGCGTGAGCGATTTGGGCGGGTTCAAAGAAGTTATTTTCACGGTTAGCGGTTCGGACGCTTATCGCAAAATGAAGTACGAAAGCGGTGCCCACCGCGTTCAACGGGTTCCGGAGACAGAGTCCGGCGGACGGATCCATACTTCGACTTCTACGGTCGTCGTCATGCCCGAAGCGGAAGAGCTGGACATCGTCATTCATGATAAAGATATCCGCGTGGATACGTTCTGTTCTAGCGGAGCCGGCGGACAGTCCGTTAATACGACGAAATCGGCCGTTCGCGTTACTCATGTGCCTACGGGAATCGTAGCGACGTGCCAAGACGGCAAATCGCAAAACGACAACAAAGACAAGGCGCTGCAAGTATTGCGTACGCGCATCATGGATGTTAAACGCCAAGAGGAAGAAGCTAAATATTCCGGCGAGCGTCGCGAGAAGATCGGAACGGGAGACCGGAGCGAACGGATTCGCACTTATAACTTCCCGCAAAGCCGGGTAACGGACCATCGGATAGGCTTGACCCTACACCGCCTGGAATACGTTCTGAACGGCGATATGGAAGAGATCGTTCAGGCGTTGACGCTTGCCGAGCAAGCGGAAATTCTTGAACGCGAACAGATGAAGTAAGCAAGGAGGCGCTTGGCGTGGCGTTGGAACGCAAGCCCGAGCCTGTGACGTTAAGCGATGCTTGGCGGCAGGGCGCGGAACAATTACGGCAAGCGGGAGTCGAAGAAGCGGACGCTGATGCGGAGCTTCTTCTTCTTTATTTGCTGGGGATCGGCAAGGCGACGTTGTTAAGGGATTGGCGCGACCCTTTTCCCGATGGGAAGAGGGAGGCTTGGGGAGAACTGTTGGCTCGTAGAGCAACGGGAGTGCCCGTTCAATATGTAATCGGGGAGCAATACTTTTACGGCAGAGCCTTCGATGTGTCGGAGGCGGTGCTTATCCCGCGCCCGGAGACGGAATTGTTGGCTGAAGCCGTGCTTGAGATAGCCGATCGGTTATGGGCGCCGCAGCTATCGGAAGCTCCCGTGGCATTAGACGTTGGAACGGGGAGCGGCATCCTTGCGGTGACTTTGGCCGCGGAGCGTCCGAAGTGGCGGATGATCGCGTCCGACCTATCGGGAGATGCGCTAGGAATGGCAAGGCGCAATGCCGAGAAGCATGGCGTTGGATCACGCATCGACTTTGTTCTAGGGGACTTGTTATCTCCATTCATTGGCGATAACGGATACGCTGAAGTGGATGTGCTCGTTTCCAATCCGCCGTATATCCCGTCCTCGGATATTCCGGGTCTGCAACGAGAGGTCCGGGAGCATGAGCCGCATCTTGCTCTGGACGGCGGGGAGGATGGGTTGAATCCTTACCGGCTTATGGCTGGCCAGCTATCGGAACTGAAGCGTTTGCCGCGACTTGTCGCATGGGAAGTCGGTGCCGGACAAGCCGCGGACGTAGCGGAGCTGCTTCGCTCCGTGTCGGACTGGGACGAGATCCGTTACGTCAAAGACTACGCGGGGATTGACCGTCATGTAATAGCCGTCAAATAAAACGAAGACCGCAGCCTCCAAACCGGAGCTTTGCGGTCTTCTTATTATATGAGTTAGATTGGCTTGGGAAGCCGACTCCTTGCGGTTTGTTCCAGAAGAGACATGGCGATTTCGCCTAAGAGAATTTCGTGTCGTTCTTGTTTTTGCTTCGAACCGGCGACTTCTTCCTTGATTCCCGCAACTTCGCCTTTGATTTCAGTGACCTCTTCCTTGATCGTTCCGACGGTATCGAATGTCATGTCCATTCGTTGTTCTAACCGTTCGGTCCGGGCATCGATCTGGTCGACTTTGATTTCCAGCCTGTTCATGCTGAGTTTTAAACTTCCTACATCTTCTTTAAGCCCGCGAATGTCCTGTTTCATTTCCGTCATGCCGGTCTGCAGTCCGTTCACAACATCCAGAATTCGGTGCAGGATCGTTTGTTCCACGTTCTGGCCTCCTCGCCCGTATCAATAATAGGATTGACCGGTGCTTCCGGATCTTAATTGTATGTTAGCACAAGGCGGAATTAGACGTCTATCTCCATATCTTGCAGTTCAAGGAAACGTCGGGCGCAAGGTTGCAACGGTTCTTTGCGTTGGTAGAGACAAACCGGGTTTGTCAGTTTAACGTCACTGACGTAAATTCTGCATAATGTCCCTCGTTCAACTTCATCCCGAGCTTCCAAAGCGGATAAAAAGGCGATGCCATACCCGTTCGTTACGACGCGAATGAGTTCGCTAAAACCGTTCATTTGCAATCCGATAGCAGGCGATTCCAATTGATGGAGTCGGCATACGGCAAGCAGTTGTTCCCTCGAATAACTGCCTTGTTCCCGATAGACGAACGACTCCTTCACCACTTCGGCCAGCACGGTTTCTCTGGACGCCAACCGGTGATCCTTATGCGCGACAAACCACATTTCGTCTTCCCGCCATAACGTGCTCGCCAGATCGTGGCGGGGCTGCTGGCTTCCCCCGATCAGAGCGATATCGGCTTCGTAGCGCAGCAGCAGTTGGATCGCGTTTATCGAGCTGGTCGTGGTGAATTGAACATCAACGCCCGGATATTTGCGTTTGTAGCTTGCGATCCAGCGTGGCAGCAGGTAGTTGGCCGGAAGATAGGTCGCCGCGATTTGGAGCTTCCCCGTACGCCCTTGCTTATAATCTTCTAGAGTTCTCTCGATACTTCGTTCCAGCGCAAATAGCCTTACCGCTTCTTCGGCCAGCTTGGTTCCAACATCCGTCAGTACAACTCCTCTGCCATGAGCGGTCACCAGCTGCAACCCAAGATCGCGTTCCAATTTCTTGATCTGCGAAGTGACGGCCGGTTGGCTAATGTTCAACTGCTCTGCAGCCTTCGTTACGCTGCCTAGCTCCGCGACGCGGTGGAATAAACGTAATGCATGCAGGTTTAACATGGCTTCCGCCTTCTCTCGATTGATAAATAATGCTTATGATAATCAAATCTTAATATATTAGATCTATTAAACGTTCTCCCCTATTCTAAGCTTACATCGAAATGATAAGCAACGAATTTACGGAAGGGACGGGATGGAAGATGAAAATCGTATGTTACGACTGCGGCAAAGCGCAAGTCGAATCCGCTTTCGATTATCAATGCCAATGCGGCGGGTTGTTAGAGGTGGTTCATGACTTCGCTAATGTGGATGCGGAAGAGTTGAAGCAAGCGTTTCGCCAGAGGCTCGCGGAACGGATGAGTCCCTATGCGAGCGGGGTTTGGCGCTATAAGGAGCTGATCTATCCGGAGCTGCCGGAGGAGGCTATCGTAACGAAGTACGAAGGGAACACCGGACTTTACGAGTCCGAGTTGATCCGCCAATCGCTTGGGATCCGTAAACTGTGGCTGAAAGCGCAAAGCGAGAATCCGAGCGGCTCGTTCAAAGACAACGGGATGGCGGTCGCGGTTTCCCATGGGAGAATGCTCGGGTATAACCGTTTCACCTGCACGTCGACGGGCAACACTTCCTCCTCGTTAGCGATGTACGCGGCATGGGCGGGTTGCGAATCGGTCGTGCTAGTTCCGAGCGATCAAATTTCGCTCAACAAAGTGCTGCAAACGCTGGCCTACGGGGCAAAGGTCGTTCAATTCGACGGAACTTACGATGACGGGATCCGATTTTACAAGCAACATGGCAAAGAACTAGGTTTATATATTTGCAATTCGATTAATCCATTGCGGATCGAGGGGCAGAAGAGCATCGTATATGAAATGGCGCAAAACTTGAGATGGGAATTGCCCGATTGGATCGTCATACCCGGAGGGGCGCTTAGTAACGTTACCGCATTAGGTAAAGGCTTGCGAGATCTTCTGGAGCTTGGATTCATCGAGAAGCTTCCTCGAGTAGCGTTAGTTCAAGCGGAAGGGGCAAGTCCTTTTCACAAGTTAATGTCGAGCGGGGAGCAAGAGCTTGTTCCGGTAATGCAGCCCTCAACGATCGCGTCCGCGATGAATATCGGTCATCCTCCAAGCTGGAGAAAGGCCCGAGAGTTTCTGAAGAGCTGCGACGGGATCACCTGTTCCGTAACGGACGAGGAAATCATGGAAGCGAAAGCGCTCGTCGATCGAAGCGGAATCGGATGCGAACCGGCATCGGCGGCGACGGTCGCGGGATTGCGCAAGCTTATGGCGGAGCGGAAAATAGGGCGGGAGGAGTCGGCGGTCTGCATCCTCACGGGAAATCTACTGAAGGATACCGACGTTCTGCGGAAATACGACCATGGCATCGTATCCTCCCCTCTCGCTCTTGAATCTTTGAAGAGTTTGGTTTGATAGGTTTATAGAATAGAAATCCGGACATAATGATGGCTAAGACGTTCCGGAACGCATAGCGCTGCACCGACGGGTGCCTCAAGGAGCGAGAATCTATGCGTAATAGCCATCATTCCCTGTCATCTTTTTACTATTGGGCAAGCAAAATCATTCTAGCGGCTTTCGTATTTATCATAGGAATATCCACGCTTATCGGGCGGATTGCTTCCGCTAATACGGGCGATTCGGACAAGTTGATTCCCGAAGACGCCATTCGTATTCGCATTATCGCCAACTCCAATAATCAATCGGATCAAGCTCTCAAAAACAAAGTGCGGGACAAGGTCGCCGTCTATATCGAATCGTGGGGCGGCATGCCCTCGACTTACGATGAAGCGCATCGTCTGATCCGGAAGCGCGTGCCGCAAATTCAGAAGCGCGTAGATGCGATGTTGGTCGAAGCCGGGGTATCTTACGGCGCCGAAGTCGAGCTTGCGAAAGTTCCGTTCCCGGAAAAAGTTTTCGACGGGAACGAGTATGCGGCGGGCGACTACGAAGCGTTACGTATTACACTCGGCGAAGGAGGCGGGAACAACTGGTGGTGCGTCCTGTTTCCGCCGCTTTGCTTAACGGCCGCTACGGCTAAGGATGATCAAGCTTCTTCCGGAGAAGTCTCGACGCTAGCCTCCGCCGGCAAAGCGATCAACGGTTCCCCGGAGGAAGAACCGAAGGCGAAGTTTTTTTTATGGGAAGTTCTTCAGAAGTTGTTCGCGTTCATCGCCGCTTTGTTCTCTTAAGGGTGTGCTATAATAACGGAAACGAGGCAGACGTGCTGCCTGCACGCATAGAGGAATGCGAGGATGGAACAGGACATGACGGTTACGACGAAATATTGGGCTGCGCAGCAAACGCAGACGGGGGTTACGGAAGCCGCCGCGGCACTCGCCGCTGGCGGCGTTGTTGCATTCCCGACGGAGACGGTGTACGGGCTTGGCGGGGACGCTCGAAGCACGGCGGCGGTTGAACGGATATTCTCCGCCAAAGGGCGGCCTTCGGACAACCCGCTCATCGTGCATCTCGCGCACGGCGAGGAAGTCTATAGCTTGGCGGAGCGAGTCAACGAAGTGGAACGGGTTCTAATGGCAACTTTCTGGCCGGGGCCGTTAACGTTGGTGCTTCCCTTGAGAGCCGGCGCCGTATCGCCTTTAGTTACGGCAGGCCTGGACACGGTAGCCGTGAGGGTTCCCGCGCATGAGCTTGCTAGGTCGCTAATCCAGCGATCGGGTTGTCCCCTCGCGGCGCCGAGCGCGAATCGTTCAGGTCGGCCTAGTCCGACGCAAGCGCGCCATGTCATGGAGGATCTGAACGGGCGGATTGACGGGGTGCTCGACGGCGGCGCAACCGGGGTTGGATTGGAATCGACGGTTGTTCGGGTTGTGGAAGGGAAAGTTCATATTCTACGTCCGGGAGGAGTGACCAGAGAGCAGTTGCAATCGGCGGTCGGGTCGACGGCGGACGTCCTCTCGCCTAAGGATTCGAACTCCCAAGCGGAAGCCGAATCGGTGAATCATACCGAGCGAGCTCCGCGTTCTCCGGGGGTCAAATATACGCATTACGCCCCTAAAGGAGAAATGCTGCTTATCGCCGGTCCATTAGATAAAATAGTCCCCGCCGTGCAGGAGAAAATCGACGAAGCCGTTCGGAAGGGGCTCAGAGTAGCGGTTATTAGCTGCACGGAGCATGCTTCGGTTTATCGGGCGGAAACGGTGCTGGACTGCGGACCGTATCGCAACCCTGAACGGGCGGCGCATTCCTTGTACGCCCTCTTGCGCGAATGCGATGAGAGAAGCATTGATTTCATCGTGGCCGAAGGCTATCCGGAAGAAGGCATCGGAGCCGCGCTGATGAATCGGATGCGCAAAGCGGCCGGCGGACGCGAATTAACCGTCTCATAACGGTTAACCCTAAAGTTTCCCCCTTTTGCATGTTCCCTATCTTGTCCGCATATGTTGGGAAGAGGACAAGGGATCGCAAGGGGGATTGGCAATGTTCGACGTGTCCGCATCAACCGGGCAACTGTTAACCATACTCGTCATGGCGGTCGCCTTGGGCATGGATGCATTCTCTTTGGGAGTCGGGATCGGCTTGAAAGGGGTTCGGCTTTACGATATTTTGAAATTAAGCACGATTATTGCCATATTTCACGTGCTAATGCCTCTTGGCGGGATGGTGACGGGACAGTACGTAAGCGGACTGCTGGGCGGAATCGCGACTTCCGTAGCGGGGGCTCTGCTTCTGCTGTTGGGCGGTCACATGGTGTATAGTTCGCTCCGAGGGGAATCGGTCGATTCGTTCGACCATCGCACCGTTTGGGGGATGCTCGTATTTTCTTTCAGCGTGAGCATAGATTCTTTTTCCGTCGGGGTATCCCTGGGCATGTTCTCCGCCCATGTTTGGCTGACCGTTCTAATGTTCGGTTTCTTCGGGGGATTGATGAGCGTGATGGGATTAATGCTGGGACGACGGGCAAGCCGATCATTAGGAGAATACGGAGAGGCGCTTGGCGGTGTTATTTTATTCGCGTTTGGTCTATTATTTCTAATATAGGTGAAAGTGTTAATGTTCCTATATGCGAGTTCAAAAAGTTAGGTTTTATGGGGGGGAGAAAATGAACCGGGTTTTGATCGTTTGTACAGGGAATACTTGCCGAAGCCCGATGGCCGAAGCGATACTTAAGGATCTAGCCGCACGGAACGGGAAGCCGATAGAGATTCGTTCGGCGGGAGTGGCTACCGCCGAAGGAATGCCCATTTCCCCCCATGCGGCGGCAACGCTGCGCAAACGGAATTTGGCGCTTCCCGGATCGTCCAGCGTATTGTCCGCGGATGAGGTGCTCTGGGCGAATTTAATTCTGACGATGACGGCGGGGCACAAACGGGCCATCCTGGAAAGGTTTCCCGAAGCCTTGTCCAAAACCTATACGCTTAAAGAATATGCCTTGCGCGGAGATCCCGTGATGGATGACGTGGCGGAAGCGGAAAGGCTGTATACGGAGTGGCAAGTCAGACAGGCGCTAGGCCAAAACTTGACTGCCGAGGAGCGAGAGCGATTGATCGAACTGCAGCGCAGAATTCCCGACTTCGATATCGCCGATCCGTTCGGAGGCCCGCTATCCTTGTACGAGCAGTGCGCCGACGAGATAGAGGATACCCTTATGGCGCTGGTCGAAAAGCTGGATAGGGATAGCTGATATTTCCAAATTCGCGAGCGAAAGAAGATAATTGATTTTTGTCGTTTCCTTAGGTATGATTAAGCTACAACTTCAAGGTTCCGATGTAACTGGCGACGACAAGTGGAGCATACCACGGTGGAGCATCGGAATGACGGCCGGTCGCCTGGGCAAAGAGCAACGTGCGTAAGCACGTCTGCTCTTTTTTGTCTTTATTCGTTCATGGGAGGCGATAAACCGGCGTACTCCGCCTGCCGCGAGTAAGCTGAACTGTTTGAGCTTGACCGATTCAGGTATAATAAATACCTGTATTGTCCTAGAGCGTTGTACTCGTTTAGGAAGAGCATGCGAGCTAGCCGTAAGGAGGTCTTGTCATGGCTCAGGATTCGCAATCCATAGCCGATCAAGTCGAGTTGTTGCTGAATGAACTCGTTGTTACCGGCGGAATTCGCGCCGGCCATCTGATCGTTCTGGGCGTAAGCACGAGCGAAGTGCAAGGTCGCCGGATCGGCACGTCGGGAGCGGAGACGGTGGCGGAACAGATTTACGAGGGCGTCCGAAGAGTTCGGGAGCCGCTCGGGTTCCATGTCGTCTGGCAATGCTGCGAGCATCTGAATCGCTCGCTGGTCGTCGAAAGAGCGGTCGCGGAAGCGCAAGGCTGGACCGAAGTGTCCGCGGTTCCCGTTCCGAAAGCGGGGGGTTCAATGGCCTCATACGCTTATCGTCAGTTGAAGGAACCGGTCTTGGTCGAAGCCGTGCAAGTACATGCCGGAATCGACATCGGAGAGACGATGATCGGGATGCACCTTCGTCCCGTAGCCGTCCCTTTAAGACCGACGATTCGTTCGATCGGGCAAGCCAGAGTAAATATGGCGATGACCCGTCCGAAATTGATCGGAGCGCGCGTGCCGTATACTCGGCGGTAGAAGAGCGTTCGGCCGCCGATTTGCTTGAAGTTCCACCGAAGTCCTGTGATTAAAGAACCAACCATCATATACAATCGGGAGGATTCACGACTATGTTAGAAAATTTACGTAAGCAAGATCCGGAAATCGTCAAATCCCTTAACTTGGAATTGAAACGCCAACGCGATAATATCGAGTTGATCGCTTCAGAGAATATCGTTAGCGAAGCGGTTCTGGAAACGATGGGTACCGTACTGACCAACAAATACGCCGAAGGCTATCCGGGCAAACGTTACTACGGCGGATGCGAGTACGTGGATATCCCTGAACAAATCGCGCGCGACCGCGCTAAGGAATTGTTCGGAGCCGAGCATGCCAACGTTCAACCTCACTCCGGCGCGCAAGCGAACTTGGCCGTTTACTTGGCCGTATTGAAACCGGGCGATACCGTTCTGGGCATGAACCTTGCGCACGGCGGACATCTCACGCACGGCAATCCGGCGAACGCGTCCGGCTTGCTGTACAACTTCGTGGCATACGGCGTAGACGATCAAACGTTCACGATCGATTACGACGAAGTTCGCAAAGCGGCGTTCAAACATCGTCCTCGCTTGATCGTTGCGGGCGCTTCCGCTTACCCGCGCACGATCGATTTCGAAAAAATGGCTAAAATCGCTAACGACGTTGGCGCGCTCTTCATGGTCGACATGGCTCACATCGCGGGTCTTGTGGCCGGAGGAGAACATCCAAGCCCGGTACCGCATGCCCACTTCGTAACGACGACTACGCACAAAACGCTTCGCGGTCCTCGCGGCGGTATGATCCTGTGCCGTCAACCATGGGCTGCGGCAATAGACAAAGCGGTGTTCCCCGGAACGCAAGGCGGTCCGCTGATGCATATTATCGCGGCTAAAGCGGTAGCGCTTGGAGAAGCTCTTCAGCCTTCGTTCAAGGAATATGCCCGCAATGTCGTCGTGAATGCCAAAGCGCTGGCCGAAGCTCTAGTTGCCGAAGGATTGAACCTTGTATCCGGCGGCACGGACAACCATCTGATGCTGATCGACACGCGCAACTTGAACATTACGGGTAAAGAAGCGGAGCACGTGTTGGATTCCGTAGCTATTACCGTTAACAAGAACGCGATTCCATTCGACCCTACAAGCCCGTTCGTAACAAGCGGAATCCGCGTAGGTACTCCTGCCGTAACGACTCGCGGCATGGGACCTGAAGCGATGAAGACGATCGCCAAAGTGATCGCTCTGACGTTGAAAAACCCGAAAGACGAAGCGACTCTCGACAAAGCTCGCGGATTGGTTGCCGAATTGACCGCTCAATACCCTTTGTACCCAACGTTGGAGTACTAAGATAGAAACCGAACAAACCGGAACCCCTTAACTGGGTTTCCGGTTTGTTTGGTTATGATCGTCGAATAGACGCCGAGCTAGATCAATAGCGTGATGACAAGCAGCTCATACAATACCAACGTTAGAATCGCATTGGAAGCGTAGGGGCCGAAAAAGCGCGCGTCCCCGGTCATGAGATGCAAATAAGAGTGGTCCGAGCCGACCACGACTCCTTCGTACGTATGGCCGTCCAGCGTTTGGACGCGGACCGGGCGGTTCATGCATTGACCGCACGCGCCGGCTAGTTTCTGGCGCGTTTTGCGAACTTGTTCGGACCATTGGCTGTCTGCTTTATAGATCTGGTTAGGGTTATCGACGGTACGGGCTTGCATAGGCATTCCTCCTAAGGATATCTGTTACATGCTATGCGTTAGCCCAGCAATGGGTGCCTACTTGGCGAAACGGAACTAGCTCGCTTTCGACGAAAATCGAGGACCTTCAACGGATGTTATGCACCTGTTCGGAGACAATGATATAATGTACGGGCAAGCTACATAGGATAGCGGCCGGCAACCCGCAACTTGCGCCTTGTCGGCTCGTAGAAGAAAGGGTAGAAACTAATGGGACGTCTCGTCATATGCGATCATCCGTTGATCCAGCACAAAGTCACGTTCATTCGCGACAAAATGACAAATACGAAGCAATTCCGCGAGCTAGTCGATGAAGTGGCTATGCTTATGGCTTACGAAATAACGAGGGATGTTCCGCTTTCTACGGTCAAAGTAGAGACGCCGGTCCAAGTGGCGGAAGGAAAAGTGATCGCGGGCAGAATGATGGGATTGATACCGATCTTGCGCGCGGGGCTCGGCATGGTGGACGGCGTATTGAAAATCATTCCTTCGGCCAAGGTCGGACATATCGGATTATACCGCGACCACGAGACGCTGCAGCCTGTCGAATATTACTGCAGCTTGCCTTCCGACGTCGCCGAGAGGGAATTGATCGTCATCGATCCGATGCTCGCGACGGGCGGATCGGCGAACGCGGCGATCTCCATGTTGAAGAACAAAGGTTGCAAACCGACGAAACTAATGTGTCTGATTGCAGCGCCGGAAGGCGTTAAAGCGGTTCAGGAGCAACATCCCGATATCGATATTTACTTGGCTGCTTTAGATGAAAAGTTAAACGACCATGGCTATATCGTTCCGGGCCTCGGCGATGCCGGCGACCGACTTTACGGAACGAAATGAGATAAGGTTCAAAAAGTCGGGTTTCAGATGACTTTTTGAACTGCCTCTATAAGGAGAGAAGACCGAAGTGAGCGATAAAATCAAAGTCATGACCATATTCGGGGTGCGACCCGAGGCGATCAAGATGGCGCCGTTAATATTGGAATTGCAAAAGTACCCCGATCAGATCCAGCCGATCGTATGCGTAACCGCCCAGCATCGTCAGATGCTTGATCAAGTGCTGGAGGTATTCGACATCAAGCCGGATTACGATCTGGACATCATGCAGGCTAGCCAAACGTTGAACGACATCTCCATTCGCGTCCTTCAAGGGCTGGAGCCGGTATTAAAAGAAGCGAAGCCGGATCTCGTGCTCGTTCACGGGGATACGTTGACGACGTTCCTCGCAAGCTATGCTTCCTTTATGCAACAAATCAAAGTCGGGCACGTGGAAGCCGGCTTGCGGACGTGGAACAAGCTGTCTCCTTATCCCGAGGAGATGAACCGCCAATTGACGGGAGTAATCGCGGATCTGCATTTCGCGCCGACCGACTGGTCGGCGGGCAATCTTCGCAAGGAGAACAAAAGCGAGGAGCAAATCTACATTACCGGCAATACGGTCACGGATGTGTTCCAATATACGGTGAAGCCGGACTTCACCCATCCTGTACTGGATTGGGCGGAGGGCAAGCGATTGGTTCTCATGACGGCTCACCGCCGCGAGTCTCAAGGCGAACCCCACCGTCAGATTTTCCGGGCGGTGAAACGGATCGCCGACGAGTTCGAGGATATCGCGATCGTCTATCCCGTTCATCCTAGTCCGGCCGTAAGGGAGCCGGCTCAGGAAATACTCGGCAACCACCCGCGCATTAAGCTCATTGATCCGCTTGACGTGGTCGAGTTGCATAATTTCTATCCTCATACTCATTTGATTCTGACCGATTCCGGCGGTTTGCAGGAAGAAGCGCCTTCCTACGGCGTCCCGGTTCTCGTGCTTCGCGATACGACGGAGCGTCCGGAAGGGATCGAAGCGGGAACGTTAGAGCTTGTCGGCACGGAGGAAGACGACGTTTACGACCGTGCGCGGGCATTGCTCGGCGACCAAGATCTGTATGCCCGGATGAGCCAAGCGGCCAATCCGTACGGCGACGGACAAGCTTCGAAACGAATCGCCGCGGCGATCCTCCATCATTTCGGCCGCGCGGCTCGGCCGGAACCGTTCGCGCGGTAAAAATGCCGGCGTAAGTAATGGAAGAAATGGTACAGGTTGCCAGTGGTTTTGGGGGCATGTTCAAACCATAACGGTTGAACGTACAGCATACAGCGGAACTGTATGGTTTGAAAGTCCGGGAACACTTGATAAATAAGGATTCGTGACTGCGTTGTTCACATAATGTTTGATTTTCGATCAATTGACAAAGGTTATCGTCGAACGATACAATATAACGGGAACATGGGAAGAAAGGGCTTACTTATTCCTTTTTTTACTGCCCATGCAGCGTCAAAGGAGCGACAAATCCATGACGGAAACTCCACGTAAACCTGATTTGCCTCAAGACGAGAATCCTTGGAAGGCCGCTGGCCTTGTAACGGGTTTGGGAGTGGAGCTTGCGGTATGCATCGGTCTCGGCTGGTGGCTGGGAACGTTGTATGATGACCGGAATGGCACTAGCTATGGGTATTTGACCGGAGTGGTGATCGGACTGGTAGCCGGTATTGGGTCGGCCGTGGCGCTGATCCGGAAATATACGGGGGCTGGAAGACCGTGATGGACGATTTGCCTGCTTTACTGAGACGTACTACGCGCATTGCTTTCTTTTTTTTGTCTATTGGTTGTATCGGTTGGGCAATCTGGCCGGATTACAAGCCAATCTTCGGCGGATTCATGCTCGGTGTGATCGGCGGTTTGCTAAGCTCTTATCACTTGGCTTGGAAAGCGACGCGCATCGGCCATCAAGCTGCCGCCGGCTACAAAAGCAGAATGGGATTCGGATTCGTATCCCGCGCAGCCATCGGGGTGGCTGCTGCCATTGTTTCCGTCAGGGTGATGGGTTTTAATCTCCCGGCGACGGCGGCAGGAATATTAGCCTTACCGTTGGTGACACTGTTACTGGGTTTGTTCGCCATTCGCCGTCTTCAGGACGGACAGTCCACTGACGAAAGGGGTGAAAAATGACAAAATGGAACATTTAGTACCTCTTATTGAGATCGGCGGAATAAAGTTCGACTTAGCCGCAATTATGATGGTCGTAATTTCGTGTCTTGTCGTGTTCATTCTTGCTCGATTAGCCGTGCGTAACTTGTCGGTCGAGAATCCCGGCAAGCTGCAGAACTTCATGGAATGGGTCGTTGAGTTCGTTCAAGGGATTATCGGACAGAACATGGATTGGAAGAAAGGCAAGCCGTATCTCGCGCTTGGCTTGACGCTTATTCTGTACATCTTCGTCTCCAACATGCTAGGCCTTCCGTTCAGCATCATCACGGAAGCGCATGGCAACCATATCCCGACCGTGTTCGGGAAGGAGTTAATCGTAGAGGGCGAACACGAGCACTTGGCTTGGGCTTGGTGGAAGTCGCCGACAGCCGACGCGGCCATGACAATGGCGCTGGCGTTGATCGTCATCGTACTATCCCACGTACAAGGTTTGCGCCACAACACGAAACACTACCTGAAGCACTACACGCACAATCCGAATCTCGTGTTCTTGCCGATTCACTTGATCGAGATCGTATCCAAACCTTTAACGCTCGGTTTGCGTCTCTTCGGTAATATTTTTGCCGGCGAGGTTATGATCGGAGTTATTCTTGGAATGGGCTGGATCGGTATTCCGGCGATGCTCGTGTGGCAAGGATTCAGTATTTTCGTAGGTGCGATTCAAGCGTTTGTATTCACGATGCTGACTATGGTTTACATCTCGCAGTCCATCGTTCATGAAGAAGATCACTAAATAAAACAAACCCAATTATTTTGAGGAGGATTTACACAATGGAACTTTATGGATTGATTGGAGCAGGTCTTGTATTTGGTCTTGGTGCACTCGGCGCAGGTATCGGTAACGGTTTGATCTTCAGCAAAACGGTAGAAGGAATTTCCCGTCAACCAGAACTTCGCGGTACGCTTACAGCGACTGCATTTATCGGGGTAGTCTCGTTGAGGCTATGCCTATCATCTCCCTCGTACTTGCATTCATGTGGTCTGCGTAAGAATCAACTTTAAGGAAACGTAAGGCGCGGAGTCGGATTTGCCTCCACGCCTTCCTTTTGCAGTTAATGCACGAAGCTTGAATTAAGCCGTGTGAAAGGAGTGTAGATCGGTGACAATTACTTGGTCCAACTTTTTTATCCAATTAGTATCCTTCGCCATCTTGTTCTGGCTCTTGTCACGCTTCGCGTTCAAACCATTGTTCGGGGTTATGGAGAAGCGCCGTCAGCTCGTTCAAGAACAAATGGAGAACGCTCAGACTAACCGCACCGAAGCGGAGCGGTTGATCGAAGAGCAAAAACAAGCGCTACAACAAGCTCGCAAAGAAGCTCACGATATTATCGAGCAAGCTAGAACGACGGGTTCCAGACAAGCGGACGAAATCGTTCAGGCTGCGCGCAATGAATCTAACCGTATCAAAGAAGAAGCGGTACGCGAGATCGAAGCCGAGAAGAACAAAGCGGTTGCAGCATTGAAAGCTCAGGTCAGCGGACTGTCCGTCCTGATCGCTTCCAAAATCATTGAGAAACAAGTTGACGAGCAATCCCAGAAGCAACTCGTTGATCAATACCTGCAAGACGTAGGGAATAAGTCATGAGCCGCGGTACGGTAGTGGCCAAACGGTATGCTAAAGCGTTGTTTCAATTGGCGCAGCAAAAAGGGCTCGTAGCCGAGACCGAAGCGCAATTGGGCCTGATCGTTACAGTCGTGGAGAGCAACGCCGAAGTTCGCGCGTTCCTTACGGCTCCTAACATCACGCTTGAAGCAAAAAGACAAACGCTTGTTCAAGCTTTCGGAGCGGAAGCTTCGCCGATTATCCTTAATCTCGTCAGCCTCCTGATCGAGCGCGGACGCGAGGGCGAGTTGGCAGCCGTGTTGGCTGCTTACAAGCAAGTCGCGGGCGACGTTCTTGGCCGCGCGGATGCCTATGTTACCTCTTCTAGACCGCTTAGCGAGGAAGAGAAAACGAAGTTGGCAGAGAAATTCGGAGCTTTGATCGGCAAAACGATTCGGGTAACGAACACCGTTAACCCTGAATTGCTTGGAGGACTGACTGTCCGTATCGGCGATACGCTGTACGACGGAAGCCTCAAAGGCAAGTTGGAACGATTGGATAAGGCGCTGCACTCGGCAGCGATTTAATTTTAACAATACCATTAGTAAGCAATGGAGACAGGGGTGAACGAATTGAGTATTAAGCCCGAAGAAATCAGCACGCTGATTAAGCAACAGATTGAGCAATATCAATCCGATATTCAAGTCGTTGACGTAGGCACCGTCATCCAGGTTGGTGACGGAATTGCACTCGTACATGGCTTGGAAAAATGTATGGCAGGGGAATTGCTCGAATTCTCCAACGGCGTAGTGGGCATGGCCCTCAACCTCGAAGAAGACAATGTCGGCGTCGTCATCATGGGACCTTTCAAAGGAATCCGTGAAGGAGACCAAGTGAAAAGAACCGGCCGCATCATGGAAGTTCCGGTCGGCGAACAGTTGCTCGGACGCGTAGTTAACGCGCTCGGACAACCAGTAGACGGCAATGGTCCGATCAACACGACGGAAACTCGTCCTGTTGAATCTCCGGCACCGGGCGTTATGGATCGTAAATCGGTTCATGAGCCGATGCAAACCGGTATTAAAGCAATCGATGCCATGATTCCGGTAGCCGCGGCCAACGGGAATTGATCATCGGCGACCGCCAAACCGGTAAAACGACGATCGCGATCGATACGATCGTTAACCAAAAAGGCAACGGAGTTATTTGTATCTACGTTGCAATCGGACAAAAGCAATCGACCGTGCGTGGCGTTGTCGAGACACTACGTAAACACGGCGCTCTCGAATACACGATCGTCGTAACGGCTAGCGCATCCGAACCAGCTCCTCTCTTGTATCTTGCGCCTTATACGGGCTGCTCGATGGGCGAGCACTTCATGTACAACGGCAAGCACGTTCTGATCATCTACGATGATCTGACCAAACAAGCTGCCGCATACCGTGAGCTTTCCTTGTTGCTCCGTCGTCCTCCGGGCCGCGAAGCATATCCTGGTGACGTATTCTATCTACACTCCCGTCTACTTGAGCGCTCCGCGAAGCTGAGCGACGAAAAAGGCGCAGGTTCCATGACCGCGTTGCCATTCATCGAAACTCAAGCGGGTGACGTCTCCGCATATATCCCGACCAACGTTATCTCGATTACCGATGGTCAAATCTTCCTGGAATCGGATCTGTTCTACTCTGGACAACGTCCGGCGGTTAACGTCGGTATTTCCGTATCCCGTGTAGGTAGCTCCGCTCAGATCAAAGCGATGAAGAAGGTTGCGGGTACTCTGAAAACCGACCTTGCTCAATATCGCGAGTTGGCTGCGTTCGCGCAATTCGGCTCTGATCTCGATAAAGTAACGAAATCGCGTTTGGATCGCGGTATCCGTACGCTTGAAATTCTTAAACAAGGCGTTAACCAGCCGCTTGCTGTTGAACGCCAAGTAGTTTCCTTGTACATCGTAACCAAAGGACACGTCGATACGATTCCTGTTCAGGACGTTCGCCGTTTCGAAGCGGAGTTCTTGGCTTACGTTGATGCAAACCGTCCTGAAATCTTCAGCTCGATCCGCGAAACGAAAGATCTGACTCCTGAAACGGATAAAGCTCTGGTAGATGCGATCGCGGCGTTCAAGAAGGGCTTTGCCGTAACGGCTTAAGCCCGAATACTTGGCTTTGAACGTAACATAAGCTTGAGCCGGGTTTGCCTCGGGCAAGCCTGGCAATAAGGTGGTGAAACGATTGGCTAAAGGGATGCGCGAAATTAAGCGCTCGATTCGAAGCAAGCAAAGTACGAAACAAATCACGAAGGCGATGGAAATGGTCGCGGCTTCTAAGCTTAGAAGAGCCCAGGAAGCGGCTGTCGCCGCTCGCCCTTATACGGATAAGCTGAAAGAGGTCGTATCCAGCATCGCTTCCGCGGCTGGAAGCAGCAAGCATCCAATGCTGCTCACCCGTCCGATCAAAAGAACGGCGTATTTGGTCATTACTTCGGATCGCGGTCTTGCCGGGGGTTATAACGCAAATATCCTCCGTAAAGTGCTGCTGACGATCAAAGAAAATCACCAATCGCAGGATGAGTACGCCGTTTTCGTTATCGGACGCAAAGGACGCGACTTCTTCGCACGCCGCGACATTCCTCTTGTGGGTGAAGTGACGGGGTTATCCGACTCTCCTAAGTTCTCGGATATCAAAGATATCGCGGCTCAAGCGGTACAGGGCTTCGAATCCGGTAAGTACGACGAGCTTTACTTGGCATATAACAAATTCAATAACGCGATATCGCAAGAGCCAACGCTCAAGCGGGTACTTCCTCTGGGCGAGATCCAAGCCGGAAGCGACAAAGCGGATTACGAATATGAGCCTTCTGCCGAAGAGGTGCTCAACGTGCTGTTGCCGAAATACGCGGAAACGCTTGTGTTCAGCGCGTTACTCGAGGGTAAAGCGAGCGAATTCGGAGCACGGATGACGGCAATGGGCAATGCGACGAAAAACGCGACGAAGATGATCGCGGATTTGACGCTCACGTACAACCGTGCGCGGCAAGCGGCAATCACCCAAGAAATCGCGGAAATCGTCGGCGGAGCGAATGCACAGCAATAAAATTAGTGACGGTTGATCTCAAGCCCCGACGGGGAGAGAGTTTAATTGTATCGTAACGATCAACCGTAGACGCCATAGGCGCTACTCGTCGATCGTACAATAGGAGGTAAAACCATGAGCAAAGGGCGCGTTGTTCAGGTACTGGGACCGGTTGTCGATATCGAATTCGACCATGGCCATCTGCCTGACATACTCAATGCGATCAAAATTGTAGCAAAAGCGGAAAACGCCGGCGCACGCGATATCGACCTTACGGTAGAAGTCGCGCAGCATCTTGGCGATAACCTGGTACGCGCGGTAGCAATGTCCTCCACTGACGGTCTCGTTAGAGGCACGGAAGCGGTTGACCTTGGTATCCCGATCACGATCCCGGTTGGACCTGCGACTCTAGGCCGCGTGTTTAACGTATTGGGCGATTCGATCGACGGTAAAGGCGAAGTAGACCGTACTCACGTGAACCCGATTCACCGTGCGGCTCCAACTTTCGAAGAACTGACAACCCAGACGGAAATGCTGGAGACGGGAATCAAAGTCGTTGACTTGCTGGCTCCTTACACCAAGGGCGGTAAAATCGGTCTGTTCGGCGGTGCCGGCGTAGGTAAAACGGTACTGATGCAAGAGCTTATTCACAACATCGCTTCCGAGCATGGCGGTATTTCCGTATTCGCCGGCGTAGGCGAGCGTACTCGTGAAGGGAACGACTTGTACCATGAGATGACGGAATCCGGCGTTATCGCCAAGCTGGCGATGGTATTCGGTCAAATGAACGAGCCTCCGGGCGCGCGTATGCGCGTTGCCTTGACGGGCCTTACGATGGCGGAATACTTCCGCGATCAAGAAGGTAAAGACGTTCTTCTGTTCGTCGACAACATCTTCCGCTTCACGCAAGCGGGCTCCGAGGTTTCCGCATTGCTCGGACGGATGCCTTCCGCGGTAGGTTACCAACCTACGTTGGCTACCGAGATGGGTCAGCTTCAAGAGCGTATCACTTCTACGAAAAAAGGTTCCGTAACGTCGATCCAAGCGATCTACGTTCCTGCGGATGACTACACGGATCCAGCTCCTGCTACGGCGTTCGCGCATCTTGACGCGACGACGAACTTGGACCGGAATATCGCTGCGATGGGGATTTTCCCGGCGGTTGATCCTCTAGCTTCCTCTTCCCGGATTTTGGCTCCGGAAGTAGTAGGCGATGAGCATTATACTGTTGCTCAAGGCGTGAAAAAAGTTCTTCAAAAATATAAAGAACTTCAAGATATCATCGCGATTCTAGGTATGGATGAGCTGTCGGAGGAAGACAAACAAGTCGTTCACCGCGCGCGTCGCCTGCAATTGTTCCTGTCTCAGCCGCTTCACGTAGCCGAGGCGTTCAACGGAATTCCGGGCGTATATGCTCCGATTAAAGAAACGATCCGTAGCTTTAAGGAGATCCTCGAAGGTAAACATGACGATCTTCCGGAACCGGCTTTCCATAATGTCGGCATTATCGAGGAAGCGATCGAGAAAGCGAAGAAACTCGCTGCTGCGGTTTAATACAGCCGCCGGTTTGGAGGGAACGATATGAGTACCTTACGGTTAGAGATCGTAACTCCGGAGCGAAAGGTTTACGAGAAAGACGTGAACATGGTCGTCGTCAAAGGAGTGGGCGGTGAGCTGGGTATCCTGCCGCATCACATTCCTTTGGTGACTCCATTGAAGGTTGCTCCGGTTAAAGCCAAGATCGGCAATACGAACGAGTTTATTGCTGTTCACGGCGGATTCATGGAAGTGCGCAAAGACAAAGTGGTTATCCTCGCGGAAGCTGCCGAGCTGGGAACGGACATCGATGTGTCCCGTGCCCGTTTGGCTAAGGAACGCGCGGAACGCCGTCTTGCGCAGAAGCAAGCCGATATTAACGCACAACGCGCGGAACTCGCGCTTGCGCGTGCCATCAGCCGGATTGAAACCGCTGGCGGAGAGTAGTAAATATTGCAACGATCGCCTTCTACCGGATCTTATGATCCGATAGAAGGCGATTTTTTTTGTTTCTTATAAAGCTCGGAAGGGTAATCAGTAAAGGAGAAGTCGATTCGTACAGGAGGGATTTGCATGAGTAAATTGAACGACGAACTGAATATCCAAGTGTCGAATTGGTCGGTACTTTACATTAAGCTGCATCACTTTCATTGGTACGTAAAAGGACCCCATTTCCCGGTGTTGCATGCCAAGTTCGAGGAGTTGTACGAACTGGCGGCTCTCAAGCTGGACGAGCTGGCGGAAAGGATACTTGCTATCGAAGGCAAGCCGGTGTCCACGATGAAGGAATTTTTGTCCCTGGCCACGATCAAAGAAGCGGATAAGTCGAAAACAGAGAACGACATGTTGTCCGCGACGATCGCCGATCTGCAGGAGCTTATTCAAGGGTTGGAAAAAGCGGCGGAGCTGGCGGAAGAAGCCAAAGACCCGGCGACGTCCGATTTGGTTGTCGGACAGGTGGAAGAGTTGCAGAAGCAAGTGTGGATGCTGAAATCGACGCTTGGATAGAGTAGCGCAAGGATTAGCGGTTGGAAGAACCGTCGCGGGGAATATACGCGGCGGTTCTTATGCGTGTCCGCGACTTTTTAGTACTTATAAGCAAAACTAATGAGCTTCCAATGAAAACGCTATTTTCGTGGACTTGAATGGGAGCATTTGTTATACTTATGGGGTAAATTTACCTGTTTGCGGAGGCGTTGAAGTGGAGAAATACATCAATTCATACGTCATTGTTACCGTCTTCCTAATCCTAGGTATCGCATTTCCGATTTTCGTATTGTGGCTAGGATCCGTGCTGCGGCCCAAAAAACCGACGGACGAGAAGCAAACCACTTACGAGAGCGGGAACGAACCGGTAGGGGACAGCCAGATCCGCTTTAACGTAAGGTACTACTTGTACGCATTGATGTTCGTTATTTTTGACGTGGAAACCGTGTTTCTTTACCCTTGGGCCGTAGCTTACAAACAGCTTGGTCTATTTGCTTTGGTCGAGATGATCATCTTTGCCGGTCTGTTGCTAGTGGGGTTAGTGTACGCTTGGAGGAAGAAGGTGCTGAAATGGAATTCGATTTAGCGAACGTATCGCCGGAGGACCGGAAAGAAGTAGAACGCAACGTATTCTTTGGCACCGTCGAACAACTGAAAGGTTGGGCCCGAAGCAATTCATTGTGGCCGCTTACCTTCGGCTTGGCTTGCTGCGCGATCGAGATGATGGCGGCAGGCGGGGCGCACTACGATCTGGACCGTTTCGGAGTTTTGTTCCGAACGTCGCCGCGGCAGGCGGACGTCATGATCGTCTCGGGAACCGTGACCAAGAAGATGGGGCCTTTGTTGAAGCGGTTATACGATCAAATGCCGGAACCGAAGTGGGTTATCGCGATGGGATCCTGCGCGACCGCGGGAGGCCCGTACGTCAAATCTTATTCCGTTATTAAGGGCGTCGATCAGATCGTGCCGGTAGACGTATATATACCGGGCTGCCCTCCCAATCCCGCAGCGCTTATCTATGGCATTAACAAGCTGCAAGAGAAAATCAGATACGAGGCGAAAACCGGAAAGCAGGTGACTAGCCGATGAGCGAGGATAATAAACAAGAACCGAAAGAAACCCCGGCATCGACGGAGCCTGCAGCGGACGCTAAACCGGCTTCGGAGGAAGCAGCGGCTGCGCCCCCTGAACGCCGCAAAGAGACGGACGAAGAGAAGGCAGCCCGGCGTAAAGCCGCTTTAGAAGCCCGCGAAGCGGCGAAGGCCGCGGCGGCGCAAGCGGCAGCCAAAGCCGCGCAAGCCGGCACCGAAGGTCGCGCCGCGGCGAAATCCTCGGCTGATGGCGAGGGGCCGGAGCGGAAGAGGAGCAGCCGGTTAAACAACCGTCGCCTAACCAGCCGCGTCTCGATCGGGTTGTCGCGTTACTAAGAGAGTTAGTAGCGGACGATGCCGTTGACGAGTCCTATATTAACGAAGCCAATGATCATCTTCCTACATTAGTGCTAAAGAATGAGCATTGGTCGAAAGCCGCGCCATTATTTCGTAATCACGAAGTCTTGAACTGCAATTATTTGCGTAATGTTTCCGGAGTAGATTACGAGACCTATATGGAGGTCGTCTACTATCCGCTCAACCTGAATAATCGCGAAGGCTACTGCGTTAAGGTACGCACGGACCGGGACAATCCGACGGTACAGTCCGTGACTCCGATCTGGGAAACCGCCAACTGGAACGAGAGGGAAATCTACGATCTGTTAGGCATAGATTTTCCAGGCCATCCAGACCTGAGACGCATCATGATGCCCGATGATTGGGTCGGACATCCGCTCCGCAAAGACTACGTTCCGCTTGACCCGGAGGTGTAAGCACGCGTGATTCGTACAGAAGAACTGCTGCTCAACGTTGGTCCGCAGCATCCGAGCACGCACGGCGTGTTTCGGATCATCGTCAAATTAGACGGAGAAGTAATAACGGAAGCGACGCCCGTAATGGGTTATCTGCACAGAGGCACGGAGAAGCTCGCGGAAAATTTGAATTTTACGCAAATCGTTCCTTATACCGATCGAATGGACTACGTGTCCGCCATGACGAATAACTATGTTCTCTGCCACGCGGTGGAGAAAATGATGGGGCTGGAAATTCCGGAGAGAGCGGAATTCATGCGCCTTATTGTCATGGAAATGCAACGGATTGCGAGCCATTTGGTATGGTGGGGAACTTACTTGCTCGATATCGGCGCGCTAAGCCCGTTCTTGTACGCTTTTAGCGATCGCGAGCGAATACTCGGCCTGTTCAACGAGCTTTGCGGCGCGAGGCTCACGTACAACTACATGCGCGTCGGCGGAGTGAAGTGGGATGCGCCGGAGGGCTGGATCGACAAGGTCAAAACATTGGTCAAAGATATGTACAACCGCCTGGACGAATATCATAACTTGGTAAGCGGCAATGAAATCTTTCTGTACCGGATTAAAGGCATCGGCAAGTACGATGCCCAAACGGCGATCGAATACGGCTTGTCCGGAGCGAACCTGCGCTGCACGGGCGTCCAATGGGATCTGCGCAAAGCAGAGCCCTACAGCCTATACGACCGTTTCGAATTCGACGTGCCTGTTGGCAAAAACGGGGATTGCTTCGACCGGTATGAAATCAGGATGGCGGAAATTACCCAAAGCTTGCGCATACTTGAGCAAGCGCTCGAACAATTTCCGGGAGAAGGCGAGACGATGGGCAAGGTCCCGCGCGTCATTCGGCCGCCGGCCGGAGAAATATACGTGCGGATAGAATCGCCGCGCGGAGAGATCGGTTGCCACATCGTATCCAACGGCAAAGCCGAACCCTATCGTCTGAAATTCCGTCGACCGTCCTTTGTTAACCTTCAGATTTTGCCCAAGCTGCTCGTCGGGGAAAGCATGACGAATTTGGTTACGATTCTCGGGGGCATCGATATCGTGCTCGGGGAGGTTGACTGCTAATGCAGCGTTTCTGGGATGAACCGTTAAGTTGGGGTATTGCCGGGATATTCGTTGCAGCTGCAATCGGGGTGTTGGCCGTCGTCATAATTTTCGTTACATACGCTATTTATTTCGAACGCAAATTCATCGGGTGGATGCAATATCGTAAAGGTCCGAACCGTACGGGACCGTTAGGTTTGCTGCAAACCGTCGCGGACGTATCCAAGCTGCTGCTCAAGGAAGACACGATTCCTAAGAAAGCCGACAAAGGGTTGTTCATCCTTGCGCCAGCGCTAGCTTTTGTGCCTTCTTTCGCCGTATTGGCATTCATCCCTTATACAATGGATTTGCAATTCGCGGATTTGAACGTTGGTTTCTTATATTACATCGCGCTCTCCGGGATTACGACGATTGCTATCGTCGTGGCGGGATGGGCTTCCAACAACAAATACTCGCTGCTAGGCGGCATGCGTTCCGCTGCTCAGATGATTAGCTACGAAGTGCCGCTGGTCATGTCCGTAGTCGGCGTCGTGATGATGACCGGAAGCTTGAACCTGAGGGATATCGTCATTGCCCAAAGCGGTTACTTCTGGGAGTGGAACTTCCTGCCGCAAATACTCGGGTTCGGGATATTCCTGATCGCGGCGGTATCGGAGTTGAACCGGACGCCGTTCGATTTGCCGGAAGCGGAATCGGAATTGGTCGCGGGTTATCACGTCGAATATAGCGGATTCCGATTCGCTTTCTTCATGCTGACGGAGTACATCTACGTATACGCGATTGCCAGCTTAACGACGATTCTGTTCCTTGGAGGATGGAATCCGCCGATCCCGCAGCTCGATTTCGTGCCGGGGATCCTATGGTTTTTCCTTAAGTTTGCGGTAATCGTGTTCTCCTTGTTCTGGATTCGCGCGACTTTCCCGAGGCTTCGGGTCGATCAGTTGATGGGAATGGCGTGGAAGGTGCTGCTCCCGCTCGCGATACTCAATATTTTCTTAACGGCGCTCGGAATAGAATTGTTAGGATAAGGAGGCTGAAGTCATGAAGGGAATGCTCAAAGGTCTCGGCGTTACACTGAAAACGATGGGTACCAAGAAGGTGACGTTAGCGTATCCTGACGTTCCGATCCAGATGCCGGACCGGTTTCGCGGTATCCAGTACTTCGAGCCGGATAAATGTATCGTATGCAATCAATGCGCGCGCATCTGTCCGACGGACTGTATTACGCTGACGGGCAAAGCCAATCCGGATCCGGAGAAAAAGGGCAAGGTCATCGACACTTTCGACGTGAACTTCGAAATTTGCATTCTATGCGATCTGTGCACGGAGGTTTGTCCGACGGAAGCGATCGTCATGACGAACAATTTCGAGCTCGCCGCATACAGCCGCGATGATTTATACAAAGATAAACAATGGCTGTACGAGAACAATCGGAACATTCGCGAGGACAACAACAATATCGGGTCTCCGAAAGGAGGCGCCAAATAAACGGTGTTTAACTTCGATATCGAGTTTACGGGCGAATTCGTCGCTTTCTTCTTATTGTCGGTATGCGCGATCGTCGGAGCGGTATTGGCGATCAACTTCACGAAGGTCGTTCATACGGCGCTCTCGATTGCTTTTACGTTCGTATCCATAGCGGGATTGTACGTCCTTCTTGAAGCCGAATTTATTGCCTTCGTGCAAGTGTTATTGTACGTCGGAGCCATAACCATTCTTATGATCTTCGGAATTATGATGACCAAGCACGACGGAGAAGGCAAGGAACCGGGACGGCCGCTGTTAGAGACGCTGGCCGCGATCGGTTGCCTTTGCCTGTTCGGAATTATCTTTTACGGTATACGCAACGCCGACTTCCCTACGGATTCGGCTCCTTTCGTAGAGGACAATACTCGCGAAATCGGGAAGTTGCTATTCACGCAATACGCGATCCCGTTTGAACTTGTATCCGTGCTGCTAACCGTTGCTTTCATCGGCGCGATCGCGCTTGCCAAGAGAGAGGAGGAGAGCTCGCAATGAGCATGCTGTCCTCCTACTTAACGCTTGCCGCCGTATTGTTTTGTATTGGGTTATACGGCGTGCTTACGAAAAGAAACGCCATTATCGTACTCTTGTCGATCGAACTGATGCTCAATGCGGTTAACCTCAACCTGATCGCCTTTTCCAAGTACGGGGTCAACCCATCGTTAGCGGGTCATATCTTCTCCTTGTTTACCATTACGGTCGCAGCTGCCGAAGCTGCGGTAGGCATTGCGGTATTGATCGTGTTCTACCGCAGCCGCGCAACGGTGAACGTGGACGAATTCGACGAGTTGAGGAGGTAACTTTCATGAGCACCTTCTTTGCACAATACGCCTGGCTCGTCCCGGTGTTTCCGTTCGCCGCATTCGCGATTCTGACGGCGATGGGCAAAGGGTTGAAAAAATCCGGAGCATGGATCGGGACGGTCGCCACCTTCGCTTCTCTAGTTCTGTCGATCTGTATCGCGACCGAGCGCCTTTCCGGGAATGCCGAAGATTACAGCAATCAATTTACTTGGATTGAAATCGGAACATTAAAGCTTAACGCGGGCTTCGAGGTAACGAATCTCTCGACGTTAATGCTGGTCGTCGTAACGTTGGTCGGTTTTCTCGTGAATCTGTATTCTCAAGGATACATGAAGAAAGACGAGAGAATCTCTACCTTCTACGCTTACGTTGCTTTGTTTACAAGCTCCATGCTTGCATTAGTGTTGGCAGACAATTTGCTCACCTTTTATATTTTCTGGGAGCTTGTCGGCGTCTGCTCGTTCTTGCTCGTCGGCTTCTGGTATCAGAAGCCGGAGGCGAAGGCAGCGGCGAAGAAAGCGTTCATCGTCACCCGGATCGGGGATTTGGGCTTGCTGATCGCGCTGCTCCTGCTGTTCTGGTACATGCCGGGCCATGCGCTGGATTTCACGACTATCCACAACGTATTCGACTCGCAAGGCGGAGGCGCCATCTCCACGGGAATTACGACGCTCATCGCTTTGCTCATTTTCCTCGGAGCGGTTGGGAAGTCGGGCCAATTCCCGTTGCATGTCTGGTTACCGGATGCCATGGAAGGCCCGACGCCAATTAGCGCATTGATTCATGCGGCAACGATGGTTGCGGCCGGCGTGTTCCTCGTCGCCCGGACGTTCGATATTTTCGATGCTTCGCAGGTTGCGATGACGACGGTCGCCATTATCGGCGCGTTTACGGCGATTTTCGCCGCGACGATCGGTCTCGCTCAGAACGATATCAAGCGAATTCTAGCTTATTCGACCGTCAGCCAACTAGGCTACATGATGTTGGCCCTTGGGGTCGGCTCCGTAACGGGAGCGATGTTCCATCTGTTCACGCATGCTTTCTTCAAAGCGTTGCTGTTCCTGGGAGCTGGCAGCGTCATCCACAGCGTGCATACACAAGACATACGCGAAATGGGCGGTCTTGGAAGCAAAATGAAGGTAACGGCCTGGACGTTCGGTATCGGCGCGCTTGCCCTGTCCGGGATACCGCCGTTTTCGGGATTCTGGTCCAAAGACGCGATCTTGACCGTGGCGCTGGATAAACAGCCGATCTTGTTCGTCGTAGCCGTCATAGCTGCGTTCTTTACGGCGTTATACATGGCAAGATTATTTTTCTTAGTGTTCGTCGGCAAACCGCGGGAAGGCCAACATGCCAAGGAATCCCCATCGGTTATGACGATTCCGCTCATCGTGCTCGCCGTCCTGGCTACGGTAGCCGGTTTTGTCGAGACGCCGTTCAACGGTTGGTTCGGCCATTGGTTAATGGGCGATGAAGCAGAGCACCATGTCAGCGGTTTGGTCATGGTCGTGTCCGCGGCCGTAGGGTTGTTAGGGCTCTATATCGGATGGCTGACTTACGTCAAAGGAACAATCCGGCGCGATGCGGTGACTTCGCAAGTCCCTTGGCTGGTTACCGTGCTCGAACGCAAGTATTATATCGATGAGCTCTATCAATGGTTGTTCGTCAAGCCTTTGCAAGGGATCGGTAAAGCGCTAGAGCTGTTCGATGAATACGTGGTGGACGGAATCGTCCGCTTGTCGGGGTATTCCGTGTCCGCTCTAGGCCGGTTAAATACTAGGCTGCAGAGCGGCCAAGTTCAAGCCTATGCCCTTACGGCAGTCATCGGAATCGTTATTCTGATTGTCGCGATCGCCGGAAGGAGGTTCTGGTAATGCTGGATGACTTGCCGGTACTTTCGTTTATCGCATTTGCGCCGTTAGTCGGCGCGCTGATCGTTCTGATGCTTCCGAGCGCCAGAAGCAATTGGCTTAGAACCACGGCAATTATTTTTACGTTAATTCCTCTAGCATTGACTCTATGGTTGTTCGCCGCTTATGAGCCAGCCATGGGTGGCGGAGCGTACACGGAACATTCGACCTGGTTGTCCATCCCGCTGAACAACGAAGTTCTGAATATGACGTTGCAGGGCGGAGTAGCTTCGTTAAAAGTGGCTTTCGACTACCATATGGCGGTCGACGGAATATCGATGCCGTTGCTGCTGCTGACGGGTGTCGTGTCTACGATGTCCGTTCTCGCTTCGGTACATATTCGCAAACGATGGAAAACCTATTATGTATTGTTTCTTCTCTTGCTTACCGGAATTTATGGCGTGTTCCTGGCGCGCGATTTAATTTTGTTCTTTATTTTCTTTGAAGTGACGCTTATTCCGATGTTCTTCCTAATCGGGATCTGGGGTTATTACGGGCGAGAGAAGGCGGCTACGCGGTTTCTCATCTATAATGGGCTTGGATCTGCGGCGATGCTGCTATCCTTTCTCATTCTGATCGTTACGTTAGGATTTAGCGTAACCGGAGAGACGAATTTCCTGTATAGCGGAAATTATGACGTACTGCTTGCCAACGTCGCCGATCCGAATGCCGTAGCGAACATGGATGTGGAAAATTCGAGATATTTCGGAATATTCCTGACCGACGGCGCGAGATGGGGAGCATTCGTGCTGCTGCTGATCGCGATCGGCATCAAGGTTCCGATCTTCCCGTTCCACACATGGATGTTAAAGGTGCATACGGAGGCGCCTCCGGCGATCGTAATGATCCACTCCGGCATCTTGCTGAAGATGGGCGTATACGGATTGATCCGCTTCGCGGTATTCTTATTTCCCGAGCAGTTGCAGTCGTGGACGACGACGTTGGCCGTTCTCGGGGTCATCAATATTTTGTACGGCGCAGTACTGGCATGCGTGCAGAAAGAGTTCAAGCTGGTACTCGCGTATTCAAGCATAAGCCACATGGGCATCGTGCTGCTGGGGATCGCATCTCTTGAGGAAGTCGGCTTGCAAGGCGCGATCTATCAATCGGTGTCGCACGGACTCATCTCCGCGTTGCTGTTCCTCATCGTAGGCAGTATTTACGAACGGACGAATTCTACGCAACTGAGCGATTTGGGCGGACTGGCCAAAGCCGTTCCGTTCATGTCGGGAATATTGCTGATCGCCGGTCTGGCTTCGTTGGGATTGCCCGGACTATCCGGCTTCGTGGGCGAATTTTTATCGTTCCTCGGATTGTTCGGATCGATGAAAATCATAACCGCCATTGGCGTGCTGGGGATATTGTTCGCGGCTATCTACGTGCTGCGCAGCATTCTTAGCATCACGTACGGTCCGATGCCCGAACGATTCGCAGGCATGAAGGATGCGCGGTTCATTGAAGCGTTGCCGATGATTACGCTCGCGGCGCTTATTGTCTTGCTAGGCGTCTACCCATCCATATTAACGGACCTCATGCAACACGGATTTACGGGACTACTGGAACAAATTCAGACGAGGGTGGGGGGATAACATGGAAGCTTTGCAGACTTTGTCGTGGAGCGATACGTGGTACTTAGCCCCCGAGCTCGTGTTGTCGGGTTTTGCTATCTTGCTCGTCATCCTCGATCTCGTGCTTCCTAAGAGGGTCAGTCGGGATGTCATTGGTTGGCTGACGCTTGCGGGAATCGTCGTATCCGCTGGATTCGTAGTAGTCCTAATGCTCTCATTGGGAAAGGGCGTCGATCCGTCGGACAGCGCTCCGGGATACTATTCCCTGCTGAACGGCAGCTACCGGATAGACGATTTCGGCAACTTGTTGAAGCTAGTGTTTTTGGGCGCTTCGGCATTCATCGTTTTCTCGTCGCTCGGTACGGTTCGGGATGAGGATGTCCCCGTCAAAGGAGAACTTTATTATCTTATACTCCCGGCGGCTCTAGGCGCGATGGTCATGTCCTCGTCCGGTGATCTGATTACGTTGTTCGTAGGATTGGAGCTTTTAAGCATCACGACTTATGTGCTCGTAGCGACTCGTAAGAGAAGCAGGCTGTCCAGCGAAGCCGCGTTTAAGTATGTCGTGACTGGCGGTGTAGCTTCCGCGTTTATTTTATACGGGATGTCATTCCTTTACGGCCTTACGGGCGGAACGAACTTTGCTGTAATCATGCAGGGTCTAGGCTCGGCGGTCGAAAACTTCGAAGCTTTGCTGTACATCAGTTTCTTCCTGATGATCGCTGGCTTCGCCGTCAAATTAGCGCTGGCGCCGTTTCATGCTTGGGCGGCAGACGTATACCAAGGCGCTCCGACGCCGGTAACGGCATTCTTGGCGGTTGTCGCCAAGGGTGCGGCATTCGCCATGTTATACCGCATTTTCATGAATACGGCTTTTATGGCTCCGGCGGCAGACACCTTGCTTAAGAAGGATGTTTTCTTGGGTTTATCCGTTCTAGCCGCTGCGGCGATGATCGTCGGTACGGTAGGGGCATTGAGACAAAAAAACGTGAAACGGTTGCTTGCTCTCTCGGGAGTAGCGAATGCGGGGATTTTGCTTGTCCCTTTAGCCATTAGTTTAACGGAGATGCACGCTTCCTTATTTTCCGAGTTTATTTATTTCTTCGTAGCTTACGCTTTCATGAACATCGGCGCGTTCTCCGTGCTGACGATCGTGGCCAGAGATACCGGCAATGAGACGATATCGGGGTTCGCGGGTCTGTACCACCGTGCGCCATGGACGGCTGCCGCGATGACGATCCTGCTCTGTTCGTTGGCCGGTCTTCCGGTTACGGGCGGTTTTATGGGTAAGCTGTTCATCCTGTTCGGAACTGCACAGACGCATACGTACTGGCTTGGCGCCATTTTACTAGTGACTACTGTCGTTTCTTACGCTGTATATTTTTCGTTCATTCGTCAAATGTACATGAGAAGCGGTACGGTGGATAACGGATTGACCTTGTCGTTCCCAGCCGTCATTACGATATGGATATGTGTGATAGTGACGTTGGTTCTAGGATTTTTACCCGTACCTATTCTGGAATGGATAGGCGAAGTGTTTTCCATTCCAACGGATTTACTCATACTGCGAGGTTAACAGAATAAGGATAAAAAGGGCAGTCTTCAAGTCGCGAGGCTTGGAGATTGCCCTTTTATTGCGACAAATTGCGACCTTAGACCCGATTTTCAAAGGGAAAGAAGGGAATCGCTGTCGAAAATCGAAATGAATAATAGACAACGACGAAACCGTTTTACACGAAAGGAACAAAGGTGTTGGTTAAGCTGCGTAACCGTTCGGGATTAAGTTCAATTTCACGTAAATTCAACTTGCGGTTTTTTATTGCGCTGGCGTCTACAACTCTTGTTTGTTGTTCCGTGATGTTACTATCGACAGATAACCGGTCGGTGATACGAATTTCTGTTGTCGCCATTGAGAAGAAATCTCCGGTTATTGCCCAGGCTATACAACCGTCCCCGTCTAAGCTTGTGGTTCCTCTGGCGGCCCCTCCTACTCCCGCTTTCTTGAAGGCGATCGGGATTCCGGAAGCATGGGCTTATTTAAGCAGAGATGTTACGTCGACTATAGCTATCGTGGATACGGGGGTCGATTTTAATCATCCTGACCTAAAGCCTTATCTCCTAGAGGGTAAGAACTTGGTTAATGGGCGGAAAACGGCTCAGGACGATAACGGTCACGGTACGGCGGTAGCCGGAATCATTGCGGCGGTTGCTAAAGCCGGCGAATTGTCGCCCGGGCTCGGCAGGTGGAAAGGGAGTCTATTGCCGATTAAAGCACTGGATCAGTTCGGCTCGGGCAACGAGGAGAAGCTGACCGAGGGAATCCGATATGCGGTGGACCAAGGAGCGGACATAATCGTGCTCTCACTTGGGCTTAGAAGAGATGCGCCGGGTTTGCGGGAAGCGGTAGCTTATGCTGAAGAAAAGGGAGTTCTACTCGTCGCTGCAAGCGGAAACGACGCGGCGGTATTCGGTGCCAAAGCAGCCGTGCAGTATCCTGCGGCTTATTCCACCGTTCTGGCGGTTGCGGGGTCGGAAGGGACAGAACCGACCGACCAGTCGACTTCCGGTCCTGAGAATGACGTTAGCGCGATGTGGAGGGTGCAAACCTTAACGATCAACGGCGGCGGCATCGAGATGGAAGGGACTTCGATGGGTGCTCCGCAGGTTGCGGCAACGGCGGCCATGCTAAAAGCGGTTCATCCGGAGTGGACACCGCTTCGTTTGCGCGAGACATTGAGAAGAACAGCGCAACATAGCGGCACCGAAATTTGGAATCCTAGCATGGGGTATGGACTTGTCTCCGCCATAAGAGCTCTTCAGGCGGATTCGACGATCGATTGGCGGGAGCCTAACAATACGAAGGCACAGGCAAGCGAGTTCCCGCTAGGGAAAGAAGTGACCGGAAACTGGAAAAACGGCTCGGATACCGATTGGTATACGTTTGAAGCGCCTTATAGCGGCTTATACGACGTTGAGGGAGATGGGGTTCGCTTGTCTCTTTATGATGAACAAGGGACTGTCGAGCCTCGACGCGCCGTTGCGGATGAAACGATGAGTTGGACGTTGAATAAAGGACGTTATTGGCTTCAAGTAAGCAGTTCGGCGTCTGCTTTTCAGTCTACGAACGGTTATAGGCTGGAATCCGCGTTCAGCATGAATCCTGATGCCAGAGAGCCTAACAATAGCGCGGCAGCAGCGAGCACTCTCCCTTCGCGAAGCCAGAAATGGACGGGAACTTTTCATACCCGCGGAGATGTAGATTGGTTTGTCGTGAAACTGCCCAAGCCGGGGATGATTAAGTTATCGATTACGCCAGACACGACACGGATTGATCCTCAAATCAAAATCCAGTCGTCGCGCGGAACGGAAATCATCGTCGATGAACGTGGAGACGGCGGCAACGAGCAATGGACAATGAGCGATGCGAAGGCCGGAACCTATTACATACGAATTTCCAATGCGGTTTCTTCGAACCCGATGGCAGTAATCGGGACGTATACCGCATCATTGGAATATATTACCGAGAAAGAGGATTTGTATGAACCGAATGAAAATCCTCTAACTTCCACACCGCTCTCGCCCGATAAAGTTTACAATGGGTTGATCCATACGACTAAAGATCAAGATTGGTATCGTTTTACTCTTACTAAAAAGCAGAAAGTAAAACTGTCGATCGGCAATATCCCTGATACAATGGCAATTCGCGTTGAATTACGGAATAAAAAGCTGCAAAGCCTAGAGAAATGGAGCAATGGCGAAGGACAGAAATCATTGCTTGGCGAGAAGGAACTGCTGCCTGGAACTTATTATGTCAAAGTTACGGCAGACAAGTATAACCGCAATCAATATTATGGACTTCAATTACGTCTTGCTAACGATTAGATCCGAATATGCCTGAAGCACAGCGAAGCCGGTCGTGGGAGGGAGGTTCGTCAAATGGATAACGAAGCAGGGTTATTCGCTTTAGCAGGATGGAATGGTCTCTTCTCGATCTTCGTTACTTTAGGTTGCGTGGTTGTCGCTTGGATCGTTTTGCAAGAAATAAATTTCGATAAAATCTTGCGCCAGCCTCGAAGTCCCCGGGCCAGAGTACTGCAACTGCTGCTAGCGGTAGGACTTGGCCATTTAGTCGCGCGTTTTGTTCTCGACTATTGGTCGTGGGTAGGGACGTTGAAGTGGCTTTTCCGTTCGGGATGATCGAATTTTACAAATCGATGGGACGGAAAATCAAGATTGGGTAATAATATTTAAACCATCGTATTCGGTTGAATATCGGTCGATAGTTGGTCGAATTCGGTCGAAATGAACAGTTTTACCCCAGAAAATGCCGCTTGTGTCATTGGTAGGGCTAGTGGTATGATAAAATTTGGGTTTTTCGGGGTCGGGCTTCTGGCCATTAAGGCTTCGGAATGAATCTATAACGCGCGGAGGGAACCACCCATGAGCAAAATCATCGTCCGCGGCGGACGTACCTTAACAGGAACAGTCCGCGTGCACGGCGCTAAAAATTCCGTCCTTCCGATCCTTGCCGCTGCTTTATTAGCGGAAGAAGGGTCCAGCGTCATTCATGACGTTCCCGCCCTGGACGATGTTAAGAACATTCTTCAAGTGCTCGCGGCTTTGGGGGTTTACGCGCAGCAAGAAGACGGAACTGTCCGGCTACATGCTGAATCGTTAACTTCGTTTGAAGCACCTTATGAATTGGTTAGAAAAATGCGAGCGTCGTTCTTGGTTATGGGGCCGCTATTGGCTCGTCTTGGAAAAGTAAGAATTTCTCTTCCGGGCGGTTGCGCGATCGGTACGCGTCCCATTGACCAGCATTTGAAAGGGTTTGAAGCAATGGGTGCGGAGATCGGTTTCGGTCAAGGCTCCATTGAAGCCAGCGTGGATGGCAAATTACGCGGGGCGAGAATTTATTTGGACATTGCAAGCGTTGGGGCTACGGAGAATATTATGATGGCTGCCACGACTGCAATTGGAACGACAATTATTGAAAATGCGGCTAAAGAGCCGGAAATCGTTGATTTAGCCAACTTCCTTAATGCAATGGGGGCCAAGGTCCGCGGAGCTGGAACGGGTGTCATTCGTATTGAAGGCGTCGAAAGGCTTCATGCGGCAGAACATCATGTTAT
The DNA here is from genome assembly GCF_014107495.1 of Cohnella cholangitidis. Lineage (GTDB taxonomy): Bacteria > Bacillota > Bacilli > Paenibacillales > Paenibacillaceae > Cohnella > Cohnella cholangitidis. Next base: position 2,437,935 of record NZ_CP041969.1, on the reverse strand, counting down.
TCCCGATCGTGTTGAAGCGGGAACGTATATGATCGCTGCAGCGATTACGGGCGGCGACGTTTATGTTGAAGGCGCGATTCGCGACCATCTAGGTCCAATCGTTGCCAAGCTTGAGGAGATGGGCGCCGTCGTCGTTTGCGATGAGAATGGCATTCGGGTTAAAGCCACGAATCCGCTTCGTGCCGTCGATGTCAAAACATTGCCATATCCAGGTTTCCCTACCGACATGCAAGCTCAGATGATGACGCTTCTGCTGGTTGCCGATGGCACGAGCATCGTAACGGAAACCGTATTCGAGAATCGGTTCATGCACGTCGATGAGCTGATTAAGATGGGCGCTGAAATTAAAGTCGATGGACGTACGGCAATTGTTACGGGCGGCACCAAGCTATCCGGAGCAAATGTGTGTGCAACCGATCTAAGAGCGGGTGCGGCACTGATTTGCGCTGCGCTTGTCGCGGACGGAAGCACGGAAGTAAGCGGGATTCATCACATTGAACGCGGCTACATGAACATCGTCAATAAACTGGCTGAACTGGGGGCGGATATTTATCGTGCTCCATCGCCGGAAGACATTATTCAGGAATCCGAGCAAGCCTCTTTGCAGCCGGAGAAACTTATGCAGCAGATAGAGCAGCGTGCTGCGGTAACGTCTGAAGTCGTTATCCGCAACATTCAGCCGACGCTTGCATAATCGTCGTATTCGTTAACAACAGACAGCCGACTAATGAAGCATATGAGCTAGACACATACACACATAAGTAGCAACTAATCTCGCTGATTGGCATGTTCTTATACTTAGCTAATAATGCTTATAATCGATCCCCTCGCCTATTAGGCCGGGGATTTTTTTATTTTTAAAATCTCGGCCCCCCCTATTTTTTTGACCTCGTATACCACTTCCTTCCCTCTCTATTTCACGCTATCCCCATGGCTCAGTAACCAGACCGCGATCACATCGCTTCTTGTGATTTTCGAACGAACCGCGTGCGTTTTAAAGATCGGAGAGTGGCGGAACGACCGATTAGCGCCGGATAAGTTATCGCATGAGAGACGGAGCAATCCAAGAGGAGTTTGGTGAATCTGCCCTCCAGAAGGTTGTTAGAGTAGTAACAATATTGATGGATATACGCTTGCAAATGCTTCGGACCAATGCCGCGAAACAATTTTCCCAACCATGAGGAAAGGTAGAGGCTTTCCCATACTAAAGTTTTGTTCATCGTTCTGCCGTATCGTCGGGTGATGATGACATTTTCCAGAGATCTAGGGTCAACATGCTTAGAAATGAATGGTTGGGGATCGGGACGATCGTACTTGTCGCGAAGCGATGACTTGGATTGATGTTCTATTTTCAAGTAACCTATGTTTCCGTCTTCAGCGTCGGATGCGCCAATGAGTATAGGCTGCTCTTGCTTGTGTAGTTCGAATGTACTCGTCAATCTCTTATAACATATAGCGTCGGTAACCCGTACAATCCCCTTCAGTAAAATCGCAGAATCCGCTTGGCGCATGGCAAAGCGAATTTTATGGCAGATCAGCCAGGCGGTTTTGTAAGTAACTTTAAGGAGATGCGAGAGTTGAAGTGCGTTTACGCTCTTGGCTCGGGCATGGAGATGAATAGCTTGGAACCATAAGCGCAATGGCGTGCGGCTACCTTCCATGACTGTTCCTGTTATTAAAGAGGTCTGTTTTTTGCAAGAATAGCATTCATAGAGGGGGAGCCTGCGCGTCGAAATTAAATAGGCGTGAGGGCTCTGGCAGCCAGGACAGCGAAATCCATTCGGCCATTTGGCTTTAAATAAGGCACTAATGCAATCTGATTCGTTATCGTATTGCCTACAAAATGCATCGAATGCGGCTGCGTCAAGTCTCGAACTCATTTCCGCGCCTCCCCTCGCCGGCTTCCTGGAACACTTGTTCTCATTTCATTTTACCAAACATGCGTTCTGATTTAAAGATAAAAATTCTATTATTTTCCTGATTTATCGGGATAACGCAAAGATCCGCGGAGTAGATTTTCGGAGCTCCTGAGCGAGAGGGATAGCGTCAAAGGGGATAGAAGATTGAATGGTACGGGGTGAGAAGCGATCGGGAAAACGGATTCCTGATCGAAGGGGATAGCGTGAAAAAGGAACGAAAGACAACGTATGAGCGCATAGGCGGGAACCGAACGGAAAGAGTCTAGCGAAGATAGTTCTACCTAATCCGAATCTCGCATATTTTGAAAGCATCGGTTGTCCAGCTTTGTCCGCGACGCGAATGAACTGCCGCCGAAATTCAATAGACGAGGTGGACACGTGAGTTCGAGAGTAGGCAAGAGGCAACGGGCAAGCCTTCATCTATGGTTTGCTTTCGTTAGCGGACTGATCGCGTCCACCATGATATGGGTTGCTTTGCATGGGGGCGGAAACTCTAGTTCAATCGAGATAGGGAGCGAGAAGTCGACCTTCGTTCAAAAGAAGGTTGCAGATAGGTTAGTTACCAAAAACGAGCCTAAGAGTGTTGGGGAAAAAGAGGAATGGGAGAAACAGCCGGAGGTACGAGTGTTGTTGTCGGAATCAAATAGCGTCGAGGCGGTTCCGTTAGAAACCTACGTACAAGGGGTAGTGGCGGCGGAGATGCCTATAAACTTTGAACCGGCTGCGCTGGAAGCCCAGGCGCTTGCTGCCCGTACTTATATTGTGCGGAGGCTCTTGTTAAAAGACCGGACCGGCATGAACACGTCCGAAGCGGACGTGACGAACACGCAAACCCATCAGGTGTATCGTTCGCTCGCCGAGATGAAACGGCTTCGGAAGGATGACGCGGAAGGCTGGGGTAAAGTAAAAAGCGCGGTTGCGAGGACCGCGGGGGAAATTATCGTCTATCGCGGCGAACCGATCGAAGCGCTGTTTTTTTCCACTAGTAACGGCTATACGGAAAATTCCGAAGAGGTGTTCGCTAATAAGCTTCCCTATCTACGTTCCGTAGCAAGTCCCTGGGACAAAGAGGGGTCGCCCAGAGCGCGTGAAACGATAGAGATGGAGTTGGCCGATTTCTATCGTAAATTGGATGCAGGGTCGATTACGGCTAATGTTAGCCGGAAAGATAGTAAGGCTCTGCGCATACTGGAATGGACGGCGGGGAAAAGGGTTAAGGAAATGCTGGCGGGAGAGAGGAAATGGACCGGAGAGGAAGTGCGCCACCGGCTTGGGTTACGCTCCGCCGCCTTCGATTGGATAATCGATAACGATAAGATTATTTTAACGACTTACGGGAGCGGCCACGGAGTCGGCATGAGCCAATGGGGGGCGCAAGGTATGGCGAAGGCGGGTAAAACGGCTCGCGAGATTGTCGAATACTATTATTCGGGAGCTGCCGTCGAGGAAGTTTCGAAGCTTGCGAATGGGCTGAATTATGGTTCGTAAGTAGGTTGTCACTATAAAAATTGCAATCTTTCAAAGCAAACAGGTATAAAACCCCGTCACCTGGTAACAATGGCTTACTGAGGTGATGATAATCATGAATGAAGGAAACAACAAAACTCCAAGAAAAATCGAAGAGTCTCACAAGTCAGTTGCGGGTTCGTCTCCCGCTGTCAGGCCTACCGGATGGAAAAAGTTCCTTTCCAAGCGCTGGGTATTCCCTGCAGCTTACATGGCCGCGGCAGCAATCATCGTTACGATTCTCTGGCTGAACTCGGGAACGGATCCTAAAGATCCGCAGAATTCCGTTCCCAGTCTGACAGGTGTCGAGAACGAAGCGAATGCCAACGGGCAATCCAGCCCGGAAGCAACCGCGGTAATCTCCAACGGAGAAACCCTTCGTTGGCCGGTAGACAAGATCGAAGACATGGACACGATCGTGCCGTTCTATGATGCGACGGCGTCCGTGGAAGAGCGCGAAGCGGCTACGGTCGAGTACAACAACACGTTCTCGCCCCACATGGCTACCGACTTAGCGCGCAAGGATGCACAGCCGTTCGAAGTATTGGCAGCATTAAGCGGTAAAGTGACAGTCGCAAGTCAATCTCCGACTAACGGTTACGAAGTGCAAATCGAGCACCCGGACGGTTTGGTCACCGTCTACCAAAGCTTGACGGATCTGAAAGTTCAAGTCGGCGACGAAGTGGAGCAAGGCGATGTCATCGCATCTGCGGGACAAAGCGAACTGGAGTCTGCCGAAGGCGCGCACGTACACTTCGAGGTTCGCAACAACGGTCTTTCGGTGAATCCGAATAGTCTGATCAAAGCGGCGAAGTAAAAGAGTTAGAGGATGCGGGGCGACTATATCGCATATAGTGCGATATAGTCGCCCTATTTCTATTTTTTGCTAGACAAATCTCGACAACGGAACGACCCATGTGTCATAATTCTTACCAACAACTGGTATTGCTCATCAGATTCCGATGGAAAGGTAGATAGCCATGAGGATTGTTGCGGTGTCGGAATTAGAGGTCGGGGATGTGCTAGAAAAATCGGTGCAAGGCAACAACGGCGTGGTTATGCTAGAAGCGGGCACGGTACTAACGGAGAAGTATATTAATAGGCTCAAAACGCTCAGGATTAAATTCGTTCATTTAAGCGACTCCCCGGAGTTCGGAACGGATTCATCTTCCAAGTCGAAGCGTTCCGCTTCCGATTCTTGGATTCGACCGGATATAGATCAGATGAAAGACAACGAGAACGGACGCAAGGATGCGATCAAGCTGGTCACGGAGTTCGTGGACAGAAGCTTGATGCTCGAACAGATCGTGCTGCCGTTCCCGGCAGGGAACTTCCGCCAGCAATTCCGGGACATGCTTATGGAGATTACCTCTCAACCGGCATTGGCGGATGAGCTTAGCGTCATGATGCAGACGGATCGTATTTTATTCGAACATGCGCTGAACGTGACCTTGTGCTCCAGCGTTATAGGAACCGCGCAAAATTTCGACAGCTCCAAGCTCTATGAACTAGCGCTAGGGGCTCTGTTCTGCGATATCGGCATGACCCGGCTGCCGCTGGATCTTACCAAAGTCAACCGCGAGTTGAACGAGTCGGAGCTTACCCTTCTCAGGCAACATACGAACGAAGGGTATCGCGTGCTGAAGGGGATCAAGGAAATTCCCCTCGTATCGGCGCAATGCGCTTTGCTGCACCACGAGCGCTACAGAGGATCCGGCTACCCTCTCGGAATGACGAACGATAACATTCCGGAGTTCGCGCAAATCGTAGGAATCGCCGATGTGTATAACGCTTTGGGGTCTCCCCGCCATCATCGGAACGCTTACCGTCCGGCGGAAGCGATCGAGTATTTATTGGCATCGGGAAATTACGATTTTGATTGGGGACTGATCAAAGCTTTCCTGAATCACGTCATCATTTACCCGGTTTCAACGCTGGTCAAGCTCAGCAGCGGTCAAACGGCGGCGGTGATGGAGACGGAGAGTCGTCCGATCCAGCGACCGCTTGTACAGGTTTTATCCGAACCTGACGGAACGGTCGTAAAAATTCCGTATTCGCTTGAATTGCAGCGGCATACGAACGTTGTAATCATCGGGAAAGCCGATAATTAAACCAAATCGAAACGTCCACAAGACGGAGGGGGAATCCCCTTCCGTCTTTTTTCTTAGGGCTTAAGATGCACTCCGAAGCCTTTTGGACCTAGTCACGGAGTCAAAAAAGGGACTTTCCTAGCCTGTCAGGCTTGGCTACATAGAATAAGTGACCGCGCCCCTCATATACTGTACCAATCTATTTCAGCAGGGAGGCGGGAGCGTGCACGATTACATCAAGGAACGTACGATTAAGATTGGCCGAAGCATAGTGGAGACGCGCAATACGGTGCGTACGATTGCCAAAGAATTCGGCGTCTCCAAAAGCACGGTGCATAAAGACCTAACTGAACGGCTGCCGGAGATCAATCCGGACTTGGCGGATCAGGTAAAGCACATACTCGAGTATCATAAGTCGATCCGGCACCTAAGGGGAGGAGAAGCGACCAAAATCAAATACAAGAAGACGACAATCAAAAAGCGGGAGGTTATGACAGCGGGTAAAGCATAATTTTTACCGTTAATGTCGACAAGAAAAGAAGGATTTGCCGTATAAGCAGCGAATATTATACTATTACAATATCAGACACTTCATATTTGGTGAGGGATAATAGGCGCATGTTTAGCAAAGACATCGGAATCGATCTGGGTACGGCCAACGTATCTATTCACGTAAAAGGCAAGGGAGTCGTACTCGACGAGCCCTCCGTTGTCGCTATCGAAAGCGACACTCGCAAGGTGCTGGCGGTTGGTGAGGAAGCCCATCGGATGGTGGGGCGTACACCTGGCAATATTATCGCGATTCGTCCCCTGAGGGACGGCGTTATTGCCGACTTTGAAGTGACGGATATGATGCTGAAAGCATTCATCCAACGTGTCGGAGGCCGGAATTGGTATAGCCGCCCGCGTATTCTGATCTGTGCACCTACGAACATTACATCAGTGGAACAAAAAGCAATCCGCGAAGCGGCCGAGAGAAGCGGCGCCAAGGAAGTCTTCCTGGAGGAAGAAGCGAAGGCGGCGGCGATCGGAGCGGGCATGGACATTTTCCAGCCGAGCGGAAACATGGTTGTCGATATAGGCGGAGGTACGACGGATGTTGCCGTTCTATCCATGGGCGACGTCGTAACCGCCTCTTCTCTTAAAATCGCAGGGGACAAGTTCGACGCCGCGATCATGAGATACATAAAGAACAAATATAAACTTCTAATCGGCGAACGCACGAGCGAGGACATCAAGATCAAAATCGGAACCGTTTACCTTAACGGGCGCAGAGAGGAAATGGATATTCGGGGCCGCGATATGGTAACCGGACTTCCGCTCACGGTGACGATTCATTCCGACGAAGTGCGCGAGGCGTTATGGGAGCCCGTCATGTCCATCGTAGCTTCCGCGAAATCCGTATTAGAGCGCACGCCTCCGGAATTGTCCGCGGATATTATCGACCGCGGCGTCATTCTTACCGGGGGCGGGGCGCTTCTCGACGGACTGGACGCGCTCTTGGCCGACGAAATCAAGGTGCCGGTCCTCATAGCCGAGGATCCGATGCATTGCGTCGTTAAAGGAACCGGAATCATGCTTGACCATCTCGACAAAATGACCCGTAAACTAGGTTGATAATTGCGTACTAGGAGGATGGCTTCATGTTAAGAGGTTTATACACGGCTGCATCGGGGATGCTGGCTCAGCAACGGCGACATGACACGATCACGAACAATATCGCGAATATTAATACGCCCGGGTTCAAAAGCAACAATTCCGTTAATCGCACGTTCCCGGAAATGCTCATTTCGGTTATGGGCGGTGCCAATCCGCCTGAAGGCAATGTAGGCAAGCTAAGCACAGGGGTATTCGCCGAAGAAAATCTCCTGAGCATGAGCCAAGGCGATCTGAAGGAAACCTATCGTTTTCAAGATTTGGCCCTCATCTCTGACATCCTTGTAGACGGAGCGACGTTTGATCAATCCGGTAAATACGTGGACGAGGACGGCGAAGTGACTTATAAACCTCAAGCTTTCTTCGCGGTCGCTAACGCGCAAGGAGAAGAGCGATATACGAGGGATGGAAGCTTCAAGACCGCGCCGGACGGAACTCTTTTGACTTCGGACGGATTAGAGGTCGTAGGCGCGAACGGGCAGCCTATCGTCGTGACCGTTCCTTGGGAGCAAGTTAACGTTAGCGCCGATGGCAGATTGCTGGATCGCACGACGGGTTTGCCGCTGGATGGGAATCCGCAACTGCGCATCATGCGCGTCGATAATCCTAATCTCCTTATCAGAGAAGGAGACGGCCGTTTCCGCTATGCGGGAGATAACGCAGGCATTCGACAAATCGCGGCAGGCGAAAGAGTCGAAGTCCGTCAAGGGTTCTTGGAACGCTCAAACGTTGATCCTGCCCAATCTTCAGTTGATCTGATGGCCGCTCTCCGGGCATACGAAGCGAATCAAAAGGTCATTCAAACCTATGATCGCAGCTTGGATAAAGCGGTTAACGAAATCGGCAGAGTATAACAGACGCCCAAAGGAGGAACTCCTAAGTGAACAACTCGATGATAACCGCGTCCGTGTCGATGGGCGCCCTTCAGCAAAAGCTGGATATGCTTGCTGATAACTTTTCCAATTCCAATACTGTAGGTTACAAACGTAAAACCGCGGTATTCGAAGATATATTGACGAGTCTTAATCCTCACTTGGAAGAATTCAACCAGCCAGGCAGACGAACTCCGCTTGGTTTCACGCAGGGCTGGGGGGCAAGACTGACATCTATCCAGACGGATATGTCCCAAGGCGTGCTGCAGCAAACGGGCAATATGACGGACGTAGCCATCGAGGGCAATGGACTGTTCGAGGTTCGTACGAATGGAGACATTAACGGGGCGCGCGCGTTTACGCGGCACGGTCCGTTTCAATTAATGCCCGATGCGAACGGAGACCGTATTCTCGTTACGAACTCCGGACAGCAAGTCGTAGGGGAAACGGGTGCCGGCGAAGATTTCATTCGCGTTCCGGCCGGTTACAATCTTACTATTGCGCTAGACGGCACCTTAACGGGAGTAGGAGCGGAAGGTACGGCTCCGATTGATCTGGGCAGACTGAAGTTAGTGGAAGTCACAAACTCCGAGTTGCTGCAGGCGGTTGCTGACAATCTCTACGGAGTGCCGGAAAATGTCGATCCGGCGAACGTAGTGCGCGATATTGCATTGCTTCCTAACGGAGAGTCAGGCATCGCAGTCCGACAAGGTTTCGTAGAGCAGTCTAACGTAAACATGGCGGACGAAATGACCGATTTGATGATTGTACAACGTGCATATCAGCTGAGCGCAAGGGCTCTTTCCTCCAGCGAACAGATGATGGGAATGACGAATAACCTGCGCGGTTGAGTATCCAAGCGGACAATGGTGCAAAACAAGTCCGCGACGTTGTGCTTTGAAGGAGACGAAAGCTTCATGACAGCACCCTCCCGTTCGAATGAGCAAGGCAAGCGATCCTCGGGAAGGATAGTTGCCCGTATTATTTGGTTGAGCATTAAAATGTTGATAATTCCGGTTCTTTGCATAATGGCTTTAATCGTCGGCTTGGCGATAGGATACACCGTTCTGGGGGACAAGCCCCTATCGGATGTGTTCGATTTCAACACATGGAAGCATATGTATGATCTCGTGTTCGCGGAGGGCGGCTGAAGCCTGGCCTGCGCCTTGCAACCGGGACGGCAACTCCCCGGCTTCTGGCTCGGGGAGTTTTCATTTGTAGAGATGAGGCGTTATAATGATGGGGAACTTTAGAGAAATGGGGGAAGCGCGGGAATGAATGTACCCAATATGCTGACGATGTCCCGGTTTGTTTTGATCCCCCTGTTTTTGTTACTATATTTTAACGATCAATCGATCGCGGCTCTATGCGTTTTATTAGTAGCCGGATTCACCGATTTTTTGGACGGGTACATCGCGCGCCGAAGCGGACAAGTCACGGTTACGGGCAGTATGCTGGATCCGCTTGCGGATAAGCTTATGATGCTTTCCGTCATATTGGCGTTGCTAATCAAGAACGTCATTCCGCTAGCGGCGTTCGTCGTCATGGCATTTCGCGAATTGGTGATGATCATCGGTTCGGCTGTCTTCCATTTCCGCGGCCTAAAGACCGTTCCCGCGAACGTGTTCGGCAAAGCGACAACGGTCATCTATTATGCCGCGATTACCTTGATGTTCGTTGAACTGCCGGGCGGAGTGGCCGTGTTATGGTGCGGCATTGCGTTGTCTTTCGCAACTTCGTTTATTTACTTTATGAAATTCAAGAGCTTGAATAGGGCATCCTAATCGGGATGCTACACAAAAGAGCCAGCCGCCGGCTGGAGGAACGGCGGGCGGCGGCAAGCTCTCTTATATCAACCTTTGCGACTGCAGCTCGCCTCAGGGATGGTTGTATTATTTGCCGCCCCGAGGGGACTTATGCGCGTAATCGGAACAAGATCAGGAGGAATTAATAATGTTGGATATCGTACAAATTCAGGAATTGATCCCGCATCGCCCGCCTTTTTTGCTAGTCGATCGTATTTTGGAGCTTGAGCCCGGCAAACGGGCGGTAGGGCTTAAAAACGTTACGATGAACGAGCCTTACTTCGTGGGGCACTTTCCGGGCTACCCGGTCATGCCCGGCGTGCTCATCGTTGAAGCGTTGGCTCAGGTCGGGACGGTCGCTATGTTGGCGTTGGAAGAAAACAGAGGAAAGCTGGGTTTCTTCGCCGGCATCGACGAATTCAGATTTCGCGGCCAGGTAAAACCGGGAGATACGCTGATTTTGGAGCTAGAAGTAACCCGTTTGAAGGGGCCAATCGGCAAAGGCAGAGGTACAGCACGCGTAGGCGACGCTATCGTAGCCGAAGGCGAGCTTATGTTTGCGTTGTCGGATCCTAACAAGGGATAAGAAAAAAGATAAGGGAGAGAAAAACCATGGCTGCTAATCCACAGGTTGTTTACGAGGCTTGGCTAAAGGATCCCAACATAGACGATCAGACGAAAGAAGAATTGCGTGCTATCGACGGGCAAGCAGGAGAGATCGAGGACCGCTTTTATCGCGACCTTGAGTTCGGTACCGGCGGGCTGCGCGGAGTAATGGGCGCGGGAACGAATCGGATGAACCGTTATGTCATCGGTAAAGCCACTCAAGGCTTTGCGAACTTCCTGCTAGGCGAATCCTCTTCTCCCTCCGTCGTCATCGCGCACGATTCGCGCAGCAATTCCGACGTTTATTCGTTGGAAGCCGCGTGCGTGCTTGCGGCTAACGGGATTCGTACATACTTGTTTCGCTCCCTTCGTCCTACGCCTCAGCTATCGTTCGCGGTTCGCGATTTGAAAGCTACGGGCGGGATCGTCGTAACGGCCAGCCATAATCCTCCGGAATATAACGGTTATAAAGTATATGGAGCGGATGGAGGGCAGCTTGTCCCGCATCAAGCCGAACAAGTCATTGGCCAGATCCGACTCATCGATTCCTTCGATCAAGTGAAACGACTCACGCCGGCGGAAGCGGAAGCGCAGGGTCTTCTCGTATGGCTGGGGGATGAGGATGATCAACGATACGTTGATATCGTCGTATCCCAGACCGTGCGGCCTGAGGTCATTAAGAATGGCGCAGGAAAAGCGTTGAAGGTCGTGTTCACGCCGTTGCACGGAGCAGGTAACGTTCCGATTCAGCGGGTTCTTAAGCAAGCCGGCTTCTCAAGCGTGAGCGTAGTCGGAGAGCAGGAGCAGCCGAACGGACAGTTTCCGACCGTCAAATCTCCGAACCCTGAAGAGCAGGAAGCTTTTGCTTTAGCCATTAAGCTGGCAAACGAAGTCGGCGCGGATATTATCGTCGGCACGGACCCGGATTGCGATCGCATGGGCGCGGTCGTCAAGAATGACAAAGGAGAGTTCGTCGTTCTAACGGGTAACCAGTCCGGCGCATTAATGGTCAACTATTTGCTATCGAATCTGCAATCCCAGGGTAAACTACCAGTTAACGGAGCTGTTATTAAGACGATCGTTACTAGCGAGATGGGAGCAGATATCGCCGCATCTTATGGTTGCGATGTCATGAGCACGCTCACGGGATTCAAATATATCGGCGAGCTGATGTCTCGATTCGAAGTTACCGGATCCCATACGTTCCTTTTCGGCTACGAGGAAAGCTATGGTTACTTAACGGGTACTTACGCTCGCGATAAGGACGCGGTCGTTGCCGCGTTGTTGATCTGCGAAGCGGCAGCTTATTACAAGGCGCAAGGAAAAACGCTATATGAAGTATTGCTTGAGCTGTACGCTAAGCATGGTACCTATTTGGAGAAGCTGGAATCGCGCACGCTGAAAGGAAAGAACGGCGTTGAGCAGATCGGCGCGATAATGACCGACTGGCGTACTAACCCGCCTGAAGAGATCGCGGGCGTAACCGTCTCAAAGGTATTGGACTACGGAAAAGGCCTTGATGGTTTGCCGGTAGAGAACGTACTGAAGTTTCTGCTCGCGGACGGTTCATGGTTCTGCTTGCGTCCATCGGGGACGGAACCGAAGATTAAGGTTTATTTTGCAGTATGCGGTACGGGACTAGATGGCGCGACTTCTTCCTTGAAACGGCTCGCAGAAGCTGTTATGGCTCGGGTAGATTCGCTGGCATAGACGAAACGAAGGAGTGACCGTTGTGCCCCAGTGGCTGAACACATGGAATGCAAGAATGGCGAAGTGGCTTTGGTGGGTCGTATTGCTTGGGGTCGTGGCGGCATTGCCGGTCATGTACGCCAGAGTGCAGACGGAGACCTCTGCGAATAATGTTGCAATCGTAATGGATTATCGCGATTTATTGCAGGTAGGGAATACGCAAGCGAATCCGCGGGAGTTCGTGCAGGAGCAATTAAAGCTTCTGAAAGACGCGGGCGTGAACGGAATGGCGGTATTCGAAAGTACGTTGGAGGAGTTGTCTTGGGCGGGAGAAATCAACGTTTATAATGCCACTCAAGCAGCGTTGTTGGAAAATCTCGTTTCACCTTCTGAGGATAACGGCACTTATGTGATTTTTAACAGACCGGAGAACGAGCAGGTGCTTCGCCCGATAATCGAATGGGCGTTCCGTCATCATGGGGCCGAGGTAACGAATTGGTCGATTAAAGACCACTCCGGCTTGCGGATTAACATGGGGTACGACGATGCTTACATCCATGCGATGCAACCGAATCCGATCGCTATGAAAATGCTGAAGGATGCCGGATTCATGGTCGTTCCTCGCTTGTCGGACAGATTTGTTCCGTTCGATGCCGAGGAAGTCGACAAGTGGCTTCAATCGTTCCAGGAACTCGGGGTTACAAGAGTTCTATTCGATGGAGAAGCGGTAACCGGATTCGGCAAAGGAATCAAATTCGGCGGAGTTCAAAGGTTCGCAAGCGAGCTGAAAAAACATAATATCGGAGTAGGTATTTTTGAGAATTTAAAAGTACCTCAGAAGGGAATGGCTAAGCTGGCCAACCTTATGGGTTACAATGCGATTAGGGCTCACTCCGTCTCCGAAGGCGAAATGACCGTGATTAAAAATCCGGTCTTGGAGGATCGCTTGATCCTGGCCGTAAAAGATCGCAACATCCGTTTGCTCTATCTGAACGCGGCAGCGTCAAGGGACTCCGTCAAAGGACAGATATCGCATCCTCTCGAAAATATCGTCGACGTCCTGCAAGGCGATGAAGATACCGTGGGCGTCGTGAAACAATTGAATGACTTCGGATTCGAAGTCGGAGAGCCGAAAGCTTTCGAGGTGGAGAAGGCTCCATCCGAAACGATATTGCGGGGAATCGCCGCGCCAGGAGCAATCGCGCTCATTGCGTTGACGTTCGGGCTGTTCGTTCCTTCATTATTATTGCCGATCCTCGTGGCCGGGTCGATCGGCGGAGCGGGACTGTACGTGCTGAGTTCAACTTTGATGGTGCAGGCTCTTGCTTTGCTCGCGGCTATTGCAGCGCCTACGGCTTCCGTCGTCTTGCTCGTCAAGCGCATTCGAGTGCTGAGGGAGAGCGCGGCGACGCAACCGATATCCGGCGTGCGCCGACTGGGCGGGGCCGTATTGCTCCTCGCACGGACGACGATTCTATCGCTCGCAGCTGTGCCGTTCGTCGTGGCGTTGTTGAACCACATTTCTTATAGTTTAGTATTGCAGCAATTCCGCGGCGTGGGCTTGTTGCACTTGCTGCCTATCGGCCTTGTCGCGCTTTATGTGTTTTTGTATGGCTCGGGCGACACGGTATTCGGAAATGCCAGAAAAATTCTGGCGATGCCGCTTACGGTCATGTGGATCGCGGGCGCGGTCGTTCTTGGAGCCGTAGGTTACTATTATTTGTCGAGAACAGGAAACAGCGGTCAAGTTACGGGTATCGAGTTGACGTTCCGTTCTCTCATGGAGAACACGTTCGGCGTTCGCCCTAGGATCAAAGAGTTTATGCTCGGTCATCCGCTGTTCTTTGCGGGTATCTTCCTGGCTTTGCGTTATCGTTGGGGAATGGTGCTGCTCGTTGCCGGGACGATCGCGCAACTGTCCATGGTCGATACTTTCGCGCACATCCACACGCCGTTGTTATTATCGCTCATTAGAGTTTTCTTGGGTTTAGGCATCGGCGTCTTGATCGGATTGGTGATCATTGCCGCTTGGCAGATCGTCGAGAAGTTCTGGGAGAGATGGCTGAAGAAAAATTCGAGTACGGTAGCTTGATAAGCTAATAAGCTTCAGATTTACAATTTATCCCCTTCGCTCATGTTAGCGTGGGGGATTAGTTCTAGAGGCGATGGAATCGGATGAAGTAGCAACTTCTTTCCGCGTTATCCCGTCAACTCAGGTAAAGGGATGGCTCAGGCGGGGCGTTGATGTCAGGGATTGTTCCTCTTTTTACGCTATCCCGTTCGTTCAGGAAGTTAATTAAGAGGCAGATTAGAGGATTATGAAGCTTTTTTTAGAATGTCAGGCATTACTCGTAAAAACGGGAATATTGGAGCATTCTATAAAATGGAGAAAAAGGCGATAGGGGCGGGAGACAATCGGACAGCGTGCAGATCTAAAAAAGAACGACCGTACGGCTTACCGTTTGGTTTTGTCGGGATATTACGGATTTCGCAATAGCGGGGACGAGGCGGTGCTCAAGAGCATTTTGACGGCTTTAGACGATGCTGCGAGCCAAGCCGGAGTGAAAGTCGAGCCGGTCGTGTTATCGGGGGATCCGGATTGGACGGCAAAGCATTACGGAGTAGAATCCGTGCACCGGATGAAGTTGAGCGAAGTCAGACGTGCTATTAAAAATAGCGACGGTTTAATTAGCGGCGGCGGAAGTTTGCTTCAGGACGCGACCGGCCGCGGCTCTATTCCGTATTATTTAGGGATTATGGCGATTGCTCGATGGAGCGGCAAACCGACTTTCGTATATGCGCAGGGAATCGGCCCGGTCAACGGAAAGCTGCCTCGGCCATTCATTGCGCGAGCCTTCAAGAAGGCGGCTTACGTTTCCGTGAGGGACGAGGAGTCCGCTATGCTGCTTCGGAGCTACGGCGTACCGCCGGCAAGCATTGACGTGGTGCCGGATCCGGTAATGGGCTTGCCGGCGGGCGACGGCGCCGGCGAAGAAGCGAGCCAAGGAACCGTCGGCTCGCAAGATGCGGACATGCCCCCCGTGGTGGGCGTGTCCGTCAGGTTCTGGCGCGGCGACGCGCGGACTTGGACCGCGTGGCTGCCGCGCTTGAAGCGCTGGCCGGACGGCATCGCGTCCGGCTGCGCTTCCTGCCGTTCCATCGCGGCGCGGACGAGGATGCGTCGCGCTACGTGATGGAACGGCTGGCGGGGGCCGGGGCGTTGGCGGAGCTCGCCCGCGCACGATGACCCGCAGCGGATGCTGCGGGAGGTCGGCCGATGCGCGTTGCTCATCGGGATGCGTTTGCATTCGCTGATCTATGCGGCGAATCGGAACGTACCTCTCCTGGGGCTGTCGTACGACCCTAAGATCGATCAGTTCGTGCAGCGGCTCGGACAACGGGCCGTCGGTTCGACCGAATCGCTGGATCCGGAATATTTTGCTCGGCAGGCTGCAGAAATTTTGCTGAATCCCGAGCGTTGGCACCAATCTTGCGACGCCGCGATTCAGCGTCTTAAACAGGAGGCTTCCAAGCCCGCGCAACAAATTATGGATTTTATACGTAATTAGTGTAGGCGTTTAATTACAACGTTTGACATCTTGCATAGTCAATAAAAGAATTTTTTAAGTGTTAACCCATCGCAGATGGCGGTATAATGGCAACTAATTCAGTTGTTTTGGGATGTGCTATGAGTTTCTGAGCGATTGGGATAACGTAGCGTCTTTTTCTGAGCGGAAGGGATAGCGTCAAAAGAAAGCAAACTAACACCAGCTGGAGAGTGACCCAAATTGAATCCCAAAACGAAGCCGTATCCTACGGTTTCCTTGTATGGCGTACCGTTTTCGAAAATGAATATGAAAGAAACCGTTGCTTACCTGGCGCATGCAATCGAGACGCGGCGTCCGCATCGCGTTATAACCGGGAATCCGATTATGCTTATGGTCGGGTTGGAAAATCCGTCCTTTCATCACACGTTGGCTACCGCGGATCTAGTCGTACCGGACGGAGCCGGAGTGGTGTGGGCGGCCAGCCGATTAAAGGAGCCCGTTCAAGAGCGCGTGACAGGCTTCGATCTCATGCACGAGTTGCTGCGCGAGGGTGAAAAGCATCAATGGAGCGCGTATTTGCTAGGCGCATCGTCGGATATTATAGAAACCGCCTACGAAAAACTGAAACGGGAGTTCCCGGGAATCCGTTTCGTCGGCCGCAGAGACGGTTATTTTACGGATAAGGAAGATGGAGAAGTCGTAGCCGCGGTAAGGGCGGCGAATCCGGATTTGTTATTCGTGGCGCGAGCCACGATGAACCAGGAGCCATGGATCGAGAAGTACCAATCCGTTCTCGGCGTTCCCGTCGTAATGGGCGTCGGAGGCAGTTTTGACGTCGTATCCGGCAAGCTTAAGCGCGCGCCCGTCGCGTTTCGCAAGTTACGATTGGAATGGTTCTACAGGTTATTGCAGGAACCTACCCGGTTCAAGCGGATGCTCGTTCTTCCTAAATTTGCGCTCAAAGTGATTAAAGACGGAGATAAAGTCCTGAAACATAGCAATCCGTCATGAAAACTTTCATGAAAATGATAAAAATCATGAAAAACGGCTGAAAACGACTGAATGTTCACCTTGTTGAATTCCTTGTGGCGGGAGTATAATTCATTCCGGTACAGAAAAAAGGGGAGTTGTGGATGGTGTCTGGTTGGATGCTAGGTATTGGACTCATTTCATTCATTGGGGCTTTAGCGCTTGCGCTCGTATTAACGCCGCTCGTTAAGAAGTTGGCGGTCCGCATAGGCGCGATCGACGTGCCTAACCAACGTAAAGTTCATACAAGAATCATGCCTCGTTTGGGCGGCGTAGCGATTTATGCCGCTTTTACGGTGGGATTGTTACTTATATTGCCTTGGGTACCCGAAGGGACTCTGAGCGCGCACGATCGTAATCTAATCAGCGCACTCTTGGTGGGGGGCACGTTGATTGTCCTGCTCGGGGCGCTCGACGATAAGTTCGACTTATCCGCGAAGCTCAAGTTGCTCGTTCAGATCGGCGCGGCTTGCATCGTAGTTTTCGGGTTTGATGTCAAGATCGATTTATTGAATATTCCTTTCGGCTCGGCTATGCAGCCGCTCGGGGAATGGTTAAGCATTCCGCTTACGATCTTCTGGATCGTCGGCGTAACGAACGCTATTAACCTAATCGACGGATTGGACGGGCTTGCCGCGGGAGTATCGGGCATCGCCGTTACCACCATTCTCGTCATGGGTATCATCATGGGCAATTCGACCGTTATTTTGCTGTCGGCGGTTCTGCTCGGTGCAATCGTCGGATTTCTGTTCTTTAACTTCCATCCCGCGAAAATATTCATGGGAGACTCGGGCTCGCTATTCCTTGGTTTTGCATTGGCGACGCTCTCCATGCTGGGCTTCAAACAAATTACGATCGTTTCCTTCGTGACGCCATTGCTGATCATCGGCGTTCCGTTGTCCGATACTTTCTTCGCGATCGTTCGCCGTTGGATTCATAAGAAGCCGATTTTCGCTCCGGACAAAGGTCACCTGCATCACTGCCTGCAGCAGCTCGGTTTCAGTCACCGCAAGACGGTGTTGATTATCTACGGAATCGCGGCTTTCTTCGGTACGTGCGCGGTTATTCAGTCCTCCGTATCGAATACGGGTTTAGGGAACTGGATTACTTTTATCGTCATCTGCGCTCTCGTCTTCTTGCTGCAGATCGGCGCGGAGCTTATCGGAATCGTCGATCAGACTCGTCGGCCCGTGCTCGACTTCCTGGCTAGGCTTCGCATGAAGCCGCACACGGAAACTAGGGGCAAATAATCAGGCTTTCATAACCTAACATAGGCTCGATTGTTGATCCTTAAGAGATTAAGGACAGGCAGTCGAGTCTTTTTTTCGTTATTTCATCTAAAGAATTGGCGGTCAATGCCCGATAACAAATGTACGGAACTTTTGCGGAATCGTGACGTCTAATGGTAGAACCTGCCGAATTAGACGAATACCGCCAAGAGGAGGGGCGCAATCGGACAAGATCAGCTTATATCGAAGGTTGGGTCTCGTTTATTGTCATAAGTGGGAGTCGCAAGGCTCTAGCCATACATAAGGAGGATTTTTCGTGAGAAAACTTTTATCAGCATTCCTGGCACTTGTTCTCGTCGTAACATTAGTTCCCGCGAATTTGATCAAACAGGTTAACGCGGCTAGTTCGGCGACTTATTTTATTCCGGATGTTACTGCGCTTCGCGATACCGCGCTGCACACGATCGACGTGGCGGGCGCTCCGACGCTGCTTACGCGAGATGACGCTTATGTTACCAGTAACGGGAGATTGACGATCAGCGGTACGTTCTCCTATGTAGCTTCGGCAAGCATGGGGGTCAAAATCGAGCAACTGAATCTCCAAGCGGATAAAACTTGGAAAACCGATAGCACGCATTATACGACGGGCTCCGTTCAAGAAGTTACGGGGCAAACGAATAGATTCACGGCCAGCAATTTGACCCTTTTTAGCGGGATGAACAGAATTACGTTTACAGGGATGCAAGGTACGATCCAACGTTCCGATGTGTTCTATGTTCTTTATGATCAAATACCCTATATCGAAAGCCTCAAAGTTATTAGCGGCTCTACTACGGTGAATCTGAACGAAGGAACTCAAGCGGTAGTTCCGGCGCAAATGATCACTTTGCAAGGGATCGTCAAGAACGCTACCACGGCTACGGTCAGCATGAACGGCGCATCTTCTATTCTGGCTTACATCTATGATGATGGTACATTGTTTACGCCTGCGATGAACCTAAAGCCGGGCCTGAACACATTGAAAATGTCGATTTCCAACGGTAGTAATACGATCAACACGACGCGTGAACTGTACTTTTTCGATGCGACGAAGCCATACACCGATGTGCAACTGGTGCACCATACGGCAGAATACCCGATTTTGAATAAAATACCTAATGTAACGACGGGGGCGGCTACGCCAGTTCCAGGCGAGGAAGCCGGTTTGAAAGTAACAATGCTAGTCCCGTATGGGGCTACTGATTTTGGTGGTTCCGCAACTTATATCATGAATGGTAGCCCAGTTACGACGATAGCTGCCACGGATGTGGATGGTCCGGAAATCATAATTCCGGGAGCTGACGGTATTACTCCGGAGTATAGACTCGTAACTTTTACGACGCCAACTACGTTTCCTTTTGCTGTTAGCGGCGGAGCATACGCGAATACGCAAACGGTAAGAATTACCGTAACTTACGGTACGTTTACGACATCTTTCGAAGGCACATTTAAATTCGTACCCGGGGATACGCTGATTGAGAATATTCAGTACCTACCCAATTATGACGGTACAGCGGATGTTACCCTTGCGGATAAGGAACCGTTGAGGGGAGCGCAAGTTAATTCTCCGGACTTTTATATCTTGGTTGACACTAATATTGCGCCATCAGGCACATTAAAAGCAGTTTATTTGCCGCTAAGCACGACCACGTTGACGCTCGTTTCAGTTCCGGGTGCTGCTGGTCAAACTGCGACTTCGATGGTATATCAAGTTAAGAATTTTACGAATGGCCAACAAAAAGTACAATTTAAATACGACAACTCAACATCGACGTATAACGCAGATATCTCTTACGTAAATAAGAGCTATATCTATATTGAAAACTTGTATGATGGTCAAACCTATGAATTTGATTCCCGTCAAACGAATGATTTAACGATTTCGGGTAAATTTATGGGCTTCGAGAATATTGAAGCCGCTCAATATTTCATTAACGGTGTTTTAATGGATAGCGCTGATGCTACACCACCAACGGATCCTACAATTCCTGAATTAACAACGCCGAGTTTTGCTCTAACAGTTAATATCGGAGGAACCGGTCCTCTGGTCTTCGGTGAAAACAGAATTGTATTCAAGGCTGTTAACAAGAATGGCGCAGGAATCTCTCAAGAGATCGTCAAGGAAGTGCGTATCTATCTCATTGATACGAACTTATCTACAATTAAAAGCTTAATGCCCACACTTAGCGTGACGGGACGTGAAGAATTTACTCAAGGTGAATTGACGGATCCGCCGTATACACCTGAGAAAATGGCAAAAATTTTCGCCGTTACACCGGAGTTCTTATTGGTAAACGGGAAATATACAACGAGTGAAACGAAATACGATCTGGTTATTCGCGGTACTGGCGCTTCGATTCTGAATTTGAAGCTTGGCACTTCTTTAATGTTTAATACAACGATTCCCGATGTGGGGAGTGCGGCTGTCGGACTAAAGCAAAACGTACTCTATGTCACGCCTAATAACGAGAAGTTCTACTATGATTTCGCCGGAGACGAGAAAGATTTCATTCTCAGGATTCGCGATATTCCCTTCACGGCTCCAGGTTCGCACATTTACAACCTTGAGTTGATCAACGAAACGGGAGCGCGCACGAATCAATTGTTGGATGTTACCCGCGAAGTTTCTCCTTACAGGGTTCTATCACCGCAACCGACCGTGGGTAATCAGATTCTCGTGAACAAGAATTTCGTGCATTTCGATATTGAAGCCGAGGGTGCAACAGAGGTTCTTATCGACGGACAGAAAGCGACGAAACGTACGGATCGCGATAATCGCTTTACTTATGATTTTGTTGGTCTTAAGCCCGACAAATTGACTTCAATCAAGGTTCAGATCAAACGTGCCGACACGACTCTCAATAATACGGTTCAAGTATACTACTCAAGCTCGGTACAAATAGATAGTCAGTATATGCAGAAGATGGATAAGAAATTCGATGTGTTTGAAAAAAGTGTACAGCTTACGTTCCCTAAAGGAACCGTGTTGCAATCGGCTAAACCTAATGCATCAAATATTACGAAACTTTATAACAATACGATGTTTTTGTTCGGAATCGCCGATCCTCTTGATGGTGTCGTTGAGAGAAGGAATGATTATGGAAACATTATCAACATCGATTTTGACGAGCGCTTCGCAGATAAAAGCCAGATTCAAATTCCTGAATTGCTTGCAATCCGGTTCAAGAACAACAGCAATACGCTAAACTTCTCTTCAATATCGCCGATTTACTGGATTAGCGGTGGAGTCGGGGAGTACGGAAACAAAGGGGACATTGACTACAAGCCGGCTACGAATGGACTTGCGCCATATTCGACAGAAGGACTGTTCACTCAATATCCGTTGGAACGTAAAGTTATTCCGTCCAAACGAGGCGAATTAACCCTTAAATACGACACCAACGTGGTAGACGAAGTCGGATATACGGTTTCGGTTATGCGATACACGGATAATGGCAGCTGGGAGAACATCGGCGGAAAAGTAGATACCAAGAAACATACGATCACGGTTCCGTTTGACGATTTCGGCTATTACAACGTCGTTAAATTGAGAAAAGGCTTCACGGACATCACAAATCATTCATGGGCTCGCAACATTCTGAACGCTCTTTATTCCAAGGGCATCATGAAGAACATGCGTACGGATGAATTCGGAGCGAACGATCTGACTACGCGCGGTGAATTCGCAACACTATTGGTGAAGGGTCTAAACCTTCCATTAAATTCTGCCGGCAGCCAGACTTTCTTCGATATTTCTCCGGGAACGAAGACGGACACTTGGAGTTACGAATACATTGAAACCGCAGCAAGAGCGGGTATCGTTACGGGCTTAGACGAAGGTTTCTTCGGTCCTGAGATCAGGATCACGCGCCAAGAGGCTGCGGTAATGATCGCAAGAGCCATGAAACTGAAAATGTCCGTCAACGACTCTAAGCTAGAGGCGAAGCTGGCCAAATCGTTCAGCGATTCCGGGCTCATTCACTATTACTCAAGACCGGCCATCGAAGCGGTTAGCAAGGCGAAAATCATGTCCGGAACGCCTGTTACGGTACCGGGTCAGGACAAACAATCATTTGCCTTCAACCCAAGAGGCAATATGACTCGCGCCGAGGCGGGCAAGATCGCCGTGGAATTATTGAAGAAATACAACAGCCTATTCCCTAAAAACTTAAGCTAATCTCGACTGATCTGCAGAGTGGGAGGCCATGGGGTCTCCCCTCTGTGTTTCTCTTTCTTGGTTCTATAGGAAATGATTTACCAATGACGAACTCACTAGTCCAAGCTATACTAGAGAAGCGATAAACCCTTACATAATGCCAAAGAGTCGGAATTGAGCAGCAGGGATAAAAAAAGTTTGAACAATTTGATTTAAACCGCAACTTTTATCCGCGCCGCGCGTTTAACATGATGAGACTTTTGAGAGGGACTCTAGAACTAATCTTCAACTCTCTCTATGAAAATCTTCTTTACGCTAGGTGTTCGTCTCATGTATAATGAGGAAAGTGGCATATTTTACCCTGCCTGATTTCTGTCTTTTTCTTGCATTATTTTACGGATTACAAGTTTCTGCGACATGTATCTACTTAATAGACATGCCGACAGACATCAATTATAGACAATGCTCTACTCAAGGAAGGGGGTGAAACACCGATGAGAGATTCGAGCTATAATTTTCACACACAAACAAAACAGATACTTTCTCGAGGAGGAGAAAAAAAGGTTATGAAGAAAAGTTTATCCCTTTTACTTTCCGCTGCCTTGGTATTCGGTTCGTTCGGATCCCTGGCATATGCAGCTGACGCAGATCTTACAGTTGCGCAAAAATATCAAGCCTTGAAAGACAAAGGCATCTTGAAAGGTACTACAACGGGCTCCGACGGTTTGGAAGACAAACTGAACCGCGCTCAATTCGCTACAATCGCTATCGCTCTTGCTGGCCTGTCCGAAGAGAAAACAGGCAGCACTTTCTCCGACGTAACAGAAAAGCAATGGTGGTACGGTGCAATCGAAGCTGCTGCTAAAGCAGGTTTGGTTGAAGGCAGCAACGGCAAGTTCGATCCTAAAGGCGATGTAACGGTTGAGCAAGTCATCGTTATCGCTGCTAGAATCCTGAAGCTTGAAGAAGTTAAAGACGCTAAAGTAGAAGGCGCTTCTGCGTGGGCTGCTGGTTACATCCAAGCTGCTATTGACTCCGGTCTGATCGCTGCTCGCACTGACTACACTAAAGCGGCTACTCGCGGTCAAGCTATCGAAGTTGGATACCAAGCTTACGTAACTGCTAACCCTGTTGCTCCTGAGAAAGCTTCCGTAGCTTCCGCTAAAGCAACTGGCGTTAAGAAAGTATCCGTAACTTTGGACAAAGCTGTTGATACTGCGAAAGCAACGTTGTCCCTGAAAAAAGGAACAATCTCCGTTGCTACAAAAACAGTATGGGCTGACGACAAGAAATCCGCTACTTTGGAACTTACTGACGTCGTAATCGGCGAAGGCGAGTACACTGTAACTCTTGCTGGTCTTGATGCAGCTGAGATCGCTACGGCGACTGCTAAATTTACTGGCGAAAAAGAAGTTCTTAAAAGCATTGAGTTCGTAAATACAAGCGATACTTTGGCTCGTTCCCACAATAACATCGTTAAGCTTAAGCCTGTGAACCAATATGGTGAACTCGCTTCTGCTAACCCGGGATCTTACACGGTATATGCAGGTCAGGGTAATGATGTATTCGTAAAACTTGGTAAAGACGCTATCACAGGCGAACTGCTGTTGACTTTGGATACTACTATCAAAACAGACGGCAAAAAAGATGATGAGACACCAACTGCGCCAGGCTCTAATAATGGTCTAGCTGACAGATATCAGCCGGGTTCCGGGATCATCTCTGTAAACATCTTTAACAATGAAAACCATGTGTCTGTTACGAAAAACTTCAAAATGGGTACTGCTCCATTCGTCAGCAAGATGGATATCAGCCCTGTGAAGTACAGCAACGGCAAGGATTTCCTTGGTAACAAAGGTGAAACTGCAGTAATTAGCGTCAACCAATTCGATCAATATGGCAACATCGTTGCATACGATCCAGTTAAAGATCCACAAAATCTTCGTTTTGTTCTTAATGGATATGAGCCTGCAATTCCTAACCAAATCTATGCTGGCGATTCCAATAACGATGACATTGCAGATATCAAAGTTGCATTGTCTAAAAACGTTGATAAGTCTGCCAAGTATACGTTCAACGTGTTCAATCAAGCGGGTAGCGCAACGGGTGAAATCTCCCTGCAATCCGGCAAGACGGCCAACAAAATTGAATTCGGTGATTTCTCCAGCGATGTAGCTGCAGGTGATGCTGATGCTTACTTGCCAGTAATCGCATATGATGCAAACGGAACTCAACTCACTGTTGATGAACTAGTAAATGCTCAAAACGAGCAAAGAATCAAAATCAGTTCGAGTATTAATGCGAAACTTATTACTGTTGGTGAGCATAAAGGTAAAGTCCAACTGACTAATATCCCTAAAACTCCAAGAACAGTAGTAACTGTAACAGCGATTATCGCTGAGCCTAACGTAAGCAGCAATGCAACGAAACAAGTAACGATCGCTCCTGCTCGTATCCCTTCTGGATTCAAAGTAGACGATGCTCCTAAACAAAAAATCGTTGCTAATGCAAACGATGAGTTCAAACTGATTGTTATTGACCAATATGGTTCTAAGTTGGATACTCTTCATGTACTTGATGCTGCTGGTAATGTAATTACAACTACTCCTACGGCATCTGACACAGTTTATTACGTTCAAGTAACTCCGGGCACCACGACTGGTTCCGGTCTTCAATTAACAAAGAAAACAGCTACTGCTATCACTGGTGTAGCTACGTACGAGAGAAGCACTGGTTCAGCTACGTACGCTGGAAGCCTGTCCAACTACAATGATGGTTTTGCTTTCGATGCTCTTAACCATGGTGTACTTAATTCTACTGCCAAAGCAACATTCACAGCTGAAATTATCAAATCGAACGGAACAGGCACTGCAGCCACTCCAGTTGCAAAAATTTCCAGAACAATTGAGGCAACTACAGATACTCTTAACTACACAGTTGGTGCTGTAGCTGATCTCTTCAACGCAATCGATTCTGGTTCGGTAACTGAAGCAGTTTATAACAACGGTAGCGTTAAACTGCCTGTTGCTACACAAGAATCTCCAACTGCTAGTAAGTTTGCAAGATCGATTTCGATCGAAGCAACTGACGCAGCTGGTAACACGGTTGCAATCCCTGATACTGTGAAACAAATTACATCTTCCAATGTTCTTGTTGCTCAAACAGGTATTGCTAGCAACAAAGGTTATGTAATTGGTAACAAACCAGGAACTGCTACCCTTAACGTAACTTACACAACTAGCAAAGGTCTTCAAGAGTTGAAAACAATCACTGTGAACACTAAAGACACAGTTATTACTTCGACAAAACTTGACCGTGGTAACGGAAGCAGAACTTATGCTGATTATGTTGCAACACCTAATGCATTCGCATTGATGAATCTGAAAGTAACTGATAACTATGGTATTACTTATGAGGGTGTAGACGCTCAGAAGTACAACTATCTGTTCGGTGTTACATTCACAGCTTCTAATGTGAAGGTTCAAACAGGCGGTACTGCTTCTAATCCAGAATTGCAAGATGGTGGCAGTGTAACCATTGACCAATACGGAAACATCAGTGCAGCAGGTGTGTATAGCTTCGAGCTTACAGCTACTTCGGCTGCTGGATTCTCCGCTAGCACATTCGTAACAACACCACTAGCACCATAATAAGTGGTTCTAATGGAGAGAGGCCCTAAGGGGCCTCTCTTTTTATGTCTTCAGATTAATTAACAATCACGTGAAACTTCTTAGAGACATTAGACGTCTATATAGTAAAGGTTAAAACTGGAGGATGTCATTATGGAGAAGTCACGATTGCGCAAGACGCTATTAAGCATGATCTGTTTGATTTTACTGATCTCGGCATATAGTCCCGTAAACGCGGAAGAGCAGAAGCAGAAGACACTACAACCACAGAAAATAGGCTCTGTGTCGTTAAAGGCTAATGTTGTTGCAGAAGTGAATAATGTTGTCTTGATTCCTTCGAATAATGGACAGCTAGTAGGGCTGACATTAACGGTCAAGAATAATAGTAATACGGAAGTAAATTTCATTGATTATTGGATTAATCTAACTACGAAGTCTGGCTCTAAATACTCTCTGACAATTGCCAACAAGGACATCGCTAAAATAGCTGCGAAGTCCACAAAAGATATCATCTTTTATGGTCAAGTTGGATCGAATGTGAAACTTACGGATCTAGTAGTTAAAGTGATTAAGTGGGACTTCTCAAGCCCATCTTACACCAAAGTGTTAGGTTCATTTTCGGCCACTCAGAAGTACATACAAATTACTCCGGCCGGTTACAAGCGCATTGTTAGCGCCGACGATACAAGAGTCTCTTTCTATATTAAAAAAGCGACAATCGGGAAAAGCGAGAAGTACTATAGACCCGATATCGATCTAGTAATCAAGAATGAAGGGAAAAGATCTGTTACTTTACCCGAGTACGAAATTATGATTCAAACGGCAAATGGTCTCATGTATCCCCTAACCGCGAAGAACTTAAAGGGAAAAGTGCTTAGCCCATTATCCGAGGAAACCTTTCAATTAACTGCTTCTGTACCGATTGCAGCCAAACAAACCGGCTGGAAACTGGTCGTAGCATTGACTGCGAATGAAGGCAAAGACAGAATCCCAATGGCTCTATTCACCCTGCCTAAAGCAAGTGTTAGCACTGGAGAAGGCATTGGAAAGACATACTCTTTTGCGAATTCCGATGGAATATACTACATCAAAGTAGACTCAATTAACCGTCTTCCTATCGAAGATAACGATCTCATAATTACGAACCTAACCCTGATAAATAAAGGTACAGATTCTTTGGTTATACCGAAGCTTATAGGCAAATATGTCTTTAATAATTCAATTGAAAATACGGCAACCGTAAATAATGGGAATAAACAAATCGATATCGAGCCGGGCGCATCGATAAAGCTACAAGCGTTTGGTAAAGTTCCGTATTCATTTGATGTCAAAAACATGAAGTTCACTTTGCAACAAAAAGAATCAGGCGGAGGAACTGAAGGGGAATTGGTCGATTTAGTCGAGTTCTCGAATACTGGCGTGTTTAGTCCAATTAGTACGACTGATTGGAAAACAGGCTTTAAAATTGAAGATTCGGGCTATAAAGCAGATGTAAAAGTCAAATATCTGATGGGCTATACTGGTGCGAACGCAGATATGGCAGTTGCTCTTATTACGATGAACAGCTTAGAAAAACGTCTAAGCGGGGTTCAACAGTTAGCGGGTTATTTCGAAACCGTAGATGGAACAGTGTATCCTGCAACGTTCCAAAATGTAAGCGACAAAATCAATTATGGCGGTAAAGCTCTAGTATACGCGTGGGCATCGATTCCTAAGGGAATGAAGACCGATAATATGAAGATGGTTGTCGGTAAAGCAGTCACGGAAACAAAAGATTCAACGACCACCGGGCAGACAGGCGAGCAACAGAGCCAATTAGTCGGTTACGTCGATCCGGTTGAAATTAAATTACCTAATGACCGTGAAGTAAAGAAAAATCTTCAAAATATCGATCTTGATCCATATAAATTTTCGATAAATCAAGTGGGTACAACTATTAGGTTTGATCAAGATCTGCTTAAGTTGAAGCTTGATTACACTTTGGAGCAAAACTTGTTGACCAAGGTTAACGCTAAGGATCAGAAAGTGATTATTGAGCTTGTGGATGCAGATAACAAAGCAACTTTCAGCAAGGAATTAACGTTCCCAACTGTCGATACGACAGGTAAAGATGATACCGGAACAGCACTCAAGAACGGTGTAAATACAATTGAACTATCCTGGACGGATGACAGATGGGTAATTAACATTCAAACGTTGAAAGATATGACATTTAACGTATACCATGAGCTACAACCGGGCTATAAGAAGTTAGTCGCTACGCAAACAATACCTTGGTTGGTAAACAGAAAGCTACCTCCGGAAACCGAATAAACACAAGGTTAACGAGCGGCGCTTAGTCGCTCGTTTTCCATTTTTCAATTGCTTGTTATACTCCCAGTACACATGTATACTTAAATAGGTATATCGTAGGAATACATATTCGGACAAACGTATAAAGATACTGAACGATGATGAAACTGAGGTGCGAAGTTTAATGGATCAAGAAATTAGTTTGCGTGAGATTATCGAGATCATATTAAAAGGCAAATGGATTGTAATTAGCGTGACTCTAGTAGCGATACTATTATCCGGTATATTTAGTTTCTTTGTACTACCGCCAACATATGAATCGAACTCGTTAGTAAGAATTGCTACTGCTAATGAAGAGGGCGCTGAGCAGTTAGATATAAGCACATTTATTGAGTCGGTGAAAAGTGATACCGCAATCAACAGATTAATAGAGAAGCTCCAATTGGATCAAAGTAAATACACAATAGGTTCGATTAGAAGTCTAATTCACTTAGAGGCGCTGAAAGACATTAATGTCATGAAAATTAAAGTCAAAGGAAAAGATTCGTTATTAATTACGAACATAGCAAACTTACTGGCATATGAACTTGCGAATCGTATTGAGATCACGGATCGCTCGAAAAGTATTGTAGAGTTTCAGAGTAAACTAAAGGAACTCACTGATGAAATTATTAGTACAAAGAGTCAGCTTACTGAAGCTCAGAACCAATTAAAATTGATTCCCGAGAAACAATCAACAAAACAATTCATTCTCGATAATCCTTTGCTGTCGTCGATTATTAAGGATTCAACAAAAGCATCAATCTCAGAGCTATCGGAAATTGAGATGAATGGCGAAACGATAAACCCAGCATATACAACTCTTCAAGGTCAAATAGCTACCCTTTCCATTACTTTGACTGGACTGAATGCAGATGAGTCAAATATGAAAAAAAGATTAAAAGAATATTCGGAGAGAATTGTATTGCTAGAAAATCAAATTCAGCAAGATAAACTAAGCGTGAAAAGCTCAGATCGATTGTTGGACGGATACCAAGCAACATTTATTTCTCCAGCGATACATTCAACTGTTCCTATAGGGCCTAATAAACTTATGAATATGATCATTGCTGCTTTTGTTGGCGGAATAATCAGCGTTCTGATTGTCTTCTTCAGACATTATATGCGTAACACATTAAAATCATTGACCAGTATCGGTGAATAGAGGGAGGACTCATGCAAAAATATATACGGTTGGTGGTATTGCTTATTAGCGATGCCTTATTAGTAGCGGCTTCCGTATATTTATCTTACTTGCTGCGGTTTGATTTTACGATTAAACCTGAATTTATTGGTACGTTACCATATGTGATGTCTCTATACATAGTTCTAATTGTTGTAGGTTTATATAGCTTTAAGATATACAAACGTATTTGGCAATATGCAAGTGTTGGGGATCTCATTGCAATTCTTAAAGGGACAGCAGTGGGCTCTATTGCATTTTACAGTCTTCATTATTTCTTGCATGACTATGTATATACGAATTTGGTTGTTCCTCGGAGCATTTATTTGTTAACGACAATGATCAGTTTCCTATTCATTAGTGGATCCAGATTCTTCTGGAGATTGTTCAGGGATAGCTACATTAAGATACAGCCCCATCATCGCAGAGCGTTGATAGTAGGAGCTGGAGAGGCAGGTATTGTGGTTGTGCGCGAACTGAAGCACAGCCATCGCTCAGAAATATACCCTGTTGCCTTTATTGATGATGATACTCAGAAGCAAAAATATGAAGTGTTGGGTATTCCGGTTGTTGGTACCCGTGAAGATATTCAGGAAGTGGTAAGACAGTATGAGATAGATGATATTATTGTCGCTATTCCAACGGCATCTAGGGCAGATATCTCTGATATTATTAATCGCAGTAAGAGCACGGGATGCCAAATTAAGATTGTGCCAAGAATGAATGATTTAATTAATGGTAAGATATCCATTAATATGATTCGTGATGTTAGTGTTGAAGATCTATTAGGTAGGGAACCTGTAAAAGTTGATCTGGATGAAATTGCTGGGTACCTTAAAGATCAGATAGTCTTGATTACAGGGGCGGGAGGGTCTATTGGGTCAGAGATTTCCCGTCAAGTTGCTGCTATGGATCCCCGTAAATTGATTGTATTGGATCATGGTGAGAATAGTATATATGATATCGAGCTAGAATTAAGAGCTACGTATCCAAGGATTTCTATGGATGCAATCATCGCAGATATTAAGGATAGAGTTCGAATAGAGCAGGTCTTTCGTCAATATCGCCCACAGGTTGTATTTCATGCTGCTGCGCATAAACATGTTCCTCTAATGGAAAGCAATCCATTAGAAGCAGTGAAGAATAACGTGTTCGGAACGAAAAATGTGGCTGAATGCGCACACGAATTCGGTACTGGGAAGTTCGTGCTGATATCCACCGATAAAGCAGTCAACCCAACGAATGTCATGGGGCTACGAAGCGTGTTGCAGAGATGCTGATACAGGAGTTAGATGCAAGAAGTACAACACTTTTCTCTGCCGTTAGATTCGGTAATGTATTAGGCAGTAGAGGTAGTGTTATCCCTTTATTTAAGAAACAGATCGAGCATGGTGGTCCTGTCACTGTAACTCATCCAGATATGGTTCGCTATTTCATGACAATTCCGGAAGCAGTACAATTGGTCATTCAGGCTGGTGCGATAACAAATGGCGGAGAAACTTTCATTCTTGATATGGGTAAGCCAGTCAAGATCTCGGATCT
Source organism: Cohnella cholangitidis (assembly GCF_014107495.1). Lineage (GTDB taxonomy): Bacteria > Bacillota > Bacilli > Paenibacillales > Paenibacillaceae > Cohnella > Cohnella cholangitidis. The sequence goes on along the minus strand of NZ_CP041969.1, from coordinate 2,407,106 downwards.
TGCATTTGATTTAATTAGGTTATCCGGCTTGGAACCGAATAAAGATATAAACGTTGTTTATACAGGTATTCGACCGGGAGAGAAGTTATTCGAGGAGATTCTCAGCAAAGATGAAGGAGCGTCTGCGACAAAACACGATCGAATCTACGTGGGTATCCCTCAGAAAGTATCAGGGGAGCGATTAAAGCGGCTTATTGCCGTTTTTGAGAGAATGGATGAAACAGACGATGTGAGGATAGAACTAAATAAGATTGTTCCTTCATTCAAATGGGATAATGGCGAGAATCGTACTGAAAATCTTAGGGGTAAAGAATTACTTCACGCTTCTTTAGAAATGGTTGCAGCTTTGGAGCAAAAGCCAAAAATGAAGGAGTCATAATGAGGGGGTTCGATAGATGTCTAGAAAGACTTCTACTAATAATAGACTGCAATGGTTACAATATATCGTACTAGCATTGATCGCTGCTTTCTTTTTGTTTATGCCTTATAATCGAGGTCTCTTTTTTGGAGGGCAGTTTACTTTTGAAAAGCCGGTCTATATCGGGATACTTTTTGGAAGTGCAATTATTCTAATCGGTTCTATTACATTATTTAAAAAAGAGAAAATGGATTTAAAAATTGTAATACCGTTGGGGCTCGTACTTTTATTGCCATTGATCTACTATGTAGCTTCAATAAATGCGATTTCTCCTCATTCCGCCACCGATGCCACTACTATAGCATGGCTCTGGGCGGTCTTTTTTACGCTATCCATCATCCTCAAACAGTTCTTGAAGGTAAATACAAAAGTAGTTGTAAATGTATTAATGTTTGCGGGGTATATTATTGTCTTTGTAGGGTTTTTGAATTGGTTTGGTCATATAGAGATGAAAGAAGCAATACTGCAAGGAAGACTATCCAATGTATTTCAGTATCCAAATACGTATGCCGTGTATTTGATGGGCCTATTATTCGGGCAAATATTTATAGTAACTAACGATGATTATGGTTCGCGTTGGTGGAGAGTACATGCATTCATGTTCGTTCCAGTATTTACATCATTGTTATTAACATTGTCCAGAGGCGCAATGATTATATTCATGTTTATGCTGATCATTCACCTGATTTTTAGTTCTGTAAACAAACAAATAAAATCGTTGCTTCATATCTCTATTGGAGTTGTAGGATCGATTTTTGTGATGTCATTGTTGATGAGATTTAGCGATCATGAGGTAAGTGCGTTTTACGGATGGATAAGTATATTATTGATATCTATACTAGTTGGACTATTGATAAGATTGGTTGAGAAAAAAGAAGCAAAAGAAGATTCCTATTTAACTAAACTTATTCATTTTATAAATCATCGATGGATAATCCCTTCATTTACAATAATTATTGTAGGGATTATTGGGGCATTAGTCATGTTCCAATCTCCGATTTTAAAGATTCTTCCGGACACTTTAGAAAAGAGAGTACTGTCAATTGAAATAAGCGATTCTAGTTCATCGCAGCGATTGACATACTACCACGATTCATTGAATCTTGTTAAAGATTATCCGATTATAGGCACGGGTGGAGGAGGGTGGGCTAAGCTATATAGCCAGTACCAATCATACCCTTATATCGGTAATCAGGCTCATAGTTTCTACATGCAATTACTCGACGAGACAGGCATTATAGGGATAATAATTTTAGGATTACTTCTGATCTACGTTTATTTTATCCATATCAAGGGTTATTTTGGAACGAATGAAAAAGATTATAGTCAAGTCTATATGTTGATTGCAACTCCGATCTTGATTCATAGCGTGATCGATTTTCATATGAGCTTTGTGTACATTGCCGCTATAGTTTTCTTTTGTTTGGGGGGCATGGTAGCTAAAGTTGAACTTCCAACTAAGCAGGGCTCTAAGTCACAAATAGTACCGATGTATATTCCCGGAATTCTTTTGGCAGTTATCTCCATAGTTATTATTATTGCTATGGGACGCAATATTGAAGCTGCCAATTACTATAAGAAAGCGTTGAAACAGGGAAGTTATGAGGAACTGACAAAGGCAATAGATATCAAGCCTAATCATCCTGATTTCGTTAGTGTTGCAATTGGTTCAATGCTTCAAAATTATAAGAACACGAATGATGAGGGATTACTGAATAGTGCATTTGATATGATTCAAAAACAAAGAAAAATAGAACAATATAATCCGATTTTGATGCAACTTGAAGCCCAAGCATGGATTGCGAAAAGAGAGCCTAGAAAAGCAAATCAATTGTACGAGGGATGGCTTCAGAGTAGACCGTGGGACATGCAACATCATGAACTCCTTGTAAATCAACTATATGAACTTGGAGTGTCTAACCAAGCGTGGTGGGATAAGGCAATCGAGCACTATCTCAAATATAAGGAACTCTTCGAGTCGCAAAAGGATAAATACGACAGCGGTTTGTTATTGAATATGGATCTGAAAATAGCACAAATTTATTATAACAAAGGCTCGTATCCCGAGTTGATCACGTTATTGGGAAAACATATGATATCAAGCCGGATGTCATTGCAAGAGTATCGACCGGCATTTAGATTACTGCTAGCGGCCACAATCAAAGAGGAGTCCAAAAACGAAAAGCTCTATAAATCGTTTACCGATATATTCCCCGAGGAAAAAATCGAGATAGACAAGCTAACAGGAGAACATTAAAGTGATGATCCAAAAAGTCAAAAAAATTTTCAGTAAACCAATTGGAGTCGTGTGGTATAGAGTTAAGCAGGAACTTCAATTATCTATGATGGATAAATTCTCAAGATGGGAAAAGGTACAAGCTACTGTAGACGGCTATTGGAATACAGAGAATATAGATAAATGGGTATCACAATTTAAACCGTCTATTATTGCTGCCGACTTTGAAGAAGGGTTAGAAGCAGCTATTAAAGCTAAACCAAATATTGGGGAAAGTGTTGAAAGTTATGCATCGAAAGTGTTCGCAAATAACTTTGAAATTTTGGGATCAACAACTCCAACTAAAGGAATCAATTGGAATGAAGACTGGAGATATCAATACTGTTGGCCCAATAAATATTTTAAATTGTATAATTTCTATGAAAAAAATAAAAAAGTACCATACGATGTGAAATATCCGTGGGAAGCATCAAGGATGAATCATCTAATTCCTGCTCTAGTATCTGCTATTCTATATGATCGAGATGATCAAAAAAAGTGGGTAGTAGATGTGATTGCGAACTGGCAAGAGGAAAATCCGCTAGCTTATTCCGTGAACTGGTATCCGATGGAATGTTCGATGAGAATGATAAACTTGATTATCCTATTAGAAATGATGTTGGTATCGAATAAGTATGATTCATCAGACCTTATGATTATCATAAAACTGTTGTGTTCACATGGTGAATTTCTATACAGAACAATTGAATACACAGATATTCGGGGAAATCATTATACTGCAAATATTGTTGCCTTGTTACTTACAGGGTTTGTTTTAGAACACCACTATCCTCGATCCCAGGTTTGGTTGAAGTACGCAAGAGATAAAATTGACAGAGAAATACTTCTTCAGTACACCGATGATGGAGTGAATCATGAAAAATCCATTCCTTATCATAGATTGGTCACGGAATTATTCGTTATAGCATTAATCGCAAGTGAGAGGCATGGATATTCGATTGATCCGGTTGCTAAAGATCGCATCATTCAAGCTTGTAACTATACTAAGAAATATTCAAGACCTGATGGTAAGGTTCCAATTGTCGGCGACAATGACAGTGCGAGAGCGTTTAACTTTGACCTAGCAGAGAGTTATGATCATTCTACTTTATTATCGATTGCCTCTGTATTGTTTAATAAACAGGAATTATTGCCAGATCATAATGATATGGACATTACAGTACCTATTTTATTTGGAACGCAAGGATTAAAGCGATGGAATGTATTAAATGCAGAGAGACAGCAGGTGGACGTAAGTCACTATTTTGCAGGTGGCGGGGTTGTAATTATTAAAGATAGTTCCAATTTTTTGTGGATTGACGTGGGCGAAGTGGGCATGAACAATAGAGGCGGACATGGTCACAATGATCTATTTTCCTTCGAGTTGATGTTTGATCGGCAATTATTAATACTGGATCCCGGATGTCCTGTATACACAGGTGACCCTATGCAGAAAAACTATTTTAGGGGGACTTCTTCTCACAATAACCTTATGATAGATAATGAAGAGATAGCACCCTTGGTAGGAATGTGGGGATATGCTAACTCTCCATTACCGGAAGTAGATATTAATATAGAAAAAGAGATTAAAATTATCAAAGGTTCTCATTCAGGATATACTCGTTTAACTGATCCAGTAAGTGTATCTAGGAAGTTTGAGTATAATCCGAAAGAGAAGTCGCTACGTTGTACTGACATCATTAATTGTCAAAGTATGCATATTACGACGAGGTCATTACATTTAGCGCCGGAAATCATCGTTAATGCATATAGAAATACCGTCAATTTGATGCTCGAAACGAAAATCGTATGCAGGTTGACAACAGAGAGTACATCCGAAATTCGTATCGAAGATGGTTGGTATAGTCCTGGTTATGGATCAAAGGTAAAGACAAAAATAATAAGAATCATTAACCGTATCGAAGGTGAAACCGAATTAAGCTTTGATCTGATATCAGTTAAAAGAGGGATGGAAGAATGAAGCAAGTGTTCCTGTCTGGAAAAAGCCAAATTGAAGTGCTAGACGTGCCAGTTCCCGGAAGATTGAAAGATTCGATTTTGGTTAGAAACGCATATTCGCTCATAAGTACTGGAACAGAGTCGAGTGCCGTTGCAAGCCGTAAAGGGATGCTTGGTGTCTACGAGAAAGTATGGAAATCGAAAGACCGCATTGAACAAGTATGGGAGCTTGCGAAGAAACAAGGCATAATGAATACTTATGAATTGGTTAGAAACAAACTAAATGATTATGGAATGATTGGCTATAGTTCTGCAGGGGTTATCGTTGATGTTGATAATCCACTAATGCCTTACAAAAAAGGCCAATATGTTGCGTGCATGGGCGTAGGTTTTGCGAACCATGCAGAGTATGTTGTCGTACCAAAAAATTTGGCAGTTGTGGTTCCTGAAGACGTCCCCCTAGAAGAAGCCTCTTTTGGTAGCGTAGCCTGTATTGCACTTCAAGGCATTCGCAAACTGGATTTAAGTCCGGGTGAAAGAGTGGGAGTTATAGGTTTAGGGTTAATTGGTCAAATATGCGTAAGATTACTAAATGCAATGGGTTACGATGCATATGGTATGGATTTATCAAGAGATCGTGCTAATAAAGCGGCAGAAACCATTGGAAGTCATAAAACATGGGCATTAAACGACTTAAACTCAGTTGAGAAAATTATGGATGTAACTCATGGTACTGGATTGGATGGCGTTATAATATGCGCGGCAACAGAGAGTAGTTCGCCGATAAATTTAGCGTTCGATCTGTTAAGAAAAAGAGGCAGAGTATCCATTGTAGGCGATGTTGGATTAAACCTTACAAGATCCAAGATGTACAAGAAAGAAATTGAAGTAAAAATGTCTTGTTCTTATGGACCGGGCAGATATGATGAAGACTACGAATTAAACGGGAAAGACTATCCAGTAGAACATGCTCGTTGGACGGAAAGAAGAAACTTAGAATATATTATTCATTTGCTCCAAGAAAAAAAAGTAAGTTTCAAATCGTTAATATCCGGAGATTATTCTGTTGACGAAGCAGCATCGGCATATTCTTATATCAAACAAGCAAATCCCCAAACGTTCGGTGTAGTAATCAATTATGGTGACGTTGGATTAAATACTAAAGAACCTGATCGCTTAGATAGAATGATTAAAAGTAATACGATATCACCGATAATGGATAATGTCATAAATGTAGGATTAATCGGTGTAGGTGGGTATGCCAAAGCGGTCCACATTCCTAACCTCCTGCAATTAAAGGAACACTTCAATATATATGGCGTCGCAAGCCGTTCGGGTGCAACAGCTACGATTGCGGCTAAAAAAGTGAACGCTCAAGTTGCAACGAGTGATTATGCCCTTCTTCTTGATGATCCCAATATTCATGCGGTTATCATATCTACAAGACATTCAAGTCATGCCAAAATCATATTAGACGCTTTAGAAGCCGGAAAGCATGTGTTCGTCGAGAAACCAATGACTACGAAAACGGAAGATGCGCTGAAAATATGTCAAGTAGCGGCAGAAAAACGATTGGTTGTTAGAGTTGGATTCAATCGAAGGTTCTCACCATATATGTTGGAAACACGTAGAGGGATAGGGGCGCAAGGAAACAGAATTCTACAATGTCGTGTTAATATTGGACAATTGAATGAAGATTGGAGTAATACGGTTGACGAGGGTGGGAGATTGTTGGGAGAAGGAGTTCATTTCTTTGATCTATGTAACTGGTTCATGGGTCAGGAGCCGACTTCGATCTCCTCTGTCGTATGTGGCAGGGATGAGATTACGAATCCCAACGTGCTTACTCAAATTAAATATCCGGATGGTTCCGTTGCTCAAGTGTTATATACAGCTTTAGGTAACCCTAAGGCTGGAAAAGAGTATTACGAAGCTTTTGGCAATGGAAGAACTGTTATTGTCGATGATTTTAGAAAAATAGACGGATATGGAATGAATATCAATAAAAAGAACTGCAAGAAGGGGAACAAAGGACAGTTGGATGCATTACTTGAGTTTGCGCATGCACTAAGAGGCAAGGAGTGGATTACCCAGGGGGCAGATGCCCGAGCGGGGCTGATTTCCACTTGGATGGCAACGGCAGCATATGAAAGTGCCCGATCTGGCAAGGAAATATTCTTGAACACTTAAGTAGATAATTATAAAGGTGATGATCAGATTGTGTGGAATAGCTGGTGTAATTAGTTCCGATCATAATATTGACGAGCACGCTTTGAACGCTATGGTTAGCGCGATTGGGCATAGAGGACCAGATGGGAAAGGAACTTGGATCGCATCAAGCGGCAAAGTCGGATTAGGGCATAGCAGATTATCGATTATTGATTTGTCTGAAGCAGGAAGACAACCAATGGGCAACCAATTTGGCGATATTCAAGTTACTTTTAATGGTGAGATTTATAATTATAAGACATTAAGAGAACAACTTGAGTCTAAAGGCTACCGCTTTAGATCCCAATCCGATACTGAAGTTCTTGTTTGTTTGTATGAAGAAGTGGGAGAAAAGATAGTTGAATTATTAGATGGGGATTTTGCTTTTGCGATATGGGATGATAGAAAACAACAGCTACTCATGGCAAGAGATAGGGCTGGAGTAAAACCTATTTATTATACGCAGATAGGAAGCCGATTTTTATTTGCTTCAGAAATTAAATCCATTCTACAGGATCCTTTCGTAGAAGCGAGTCTTGATCAACAATCCCTTTATCATTATTTGACCTATTTGGTGGTACCCGCCCCTAATACGATGTTTAAAGGAATATATAAACTGCCTGCCGCAGGATTTTTAACAGTTAATATTCGAAATAATCAATTAGCGATAAAGCAAGGAAAGTTCTGGGAGCCACTCCCCAATAAAATGGAAGTATATCCAGATGAACTAGACGATCAATTTCAACACCTATTTAAGAAATCTGTAGAAAAAAGATTAATGAGTGATGTGCCGGTAGGGGTGCTCTTTTCAGGTGGAGTAGATTCAACATTAAATGTCTCTGTTTTTCAGGAATATATGAAAAATCAGAGGGTTAGAACATATAACGTCGGGATGACTGGAACAAAGCTATTTAAAGATGAAAGTGAACATGCGGAATACATGGCCAAAAAGTTAGGTTCAGAGCATTATAGTATAAAAATAAGTGAAGAAGATTTGATTAATACATCTCTATCTCTAATCGGTTATCAAGACGAGCCAATATCCGACCCTGTTAGCGTACCTTTGTATTTTGTGACCGAATATGCCAAGAGAACTGGTACGACAGTGTTGCATGCTGGCGAAGGCGCCGACGAATTATTTTTCGGATATAACAAATATAGGAAATATCTTAAACAGTATAGTCAACTATGGAATCCAATGAACAAGATGCCAAACTTCATAAATAAAAGTATGGCCTCGCTAATTGGTCTGTCAAATTCTCCGACTAGCGATAAAATTGCAGATGTATTATTACGTATGACAAAAGGACAAAATTTCTTTATGTCATCTTCGATTGGTTTTTTTGAACAGGAAAAGAGAGGTATCTTGTCAACTGAATTTCTGCAGATGAAATATGATTCTCATGATATTGTCGAGCCATTGTATAGGAGATTAATGGAAATTCACCCAGAAGCAGACTTGCATCAAACGATGTTATTCATGGAACTTCAATTAAGATTGCCGGAGCTTTTGTTAATGCGAGTAGATAAAATGTCAATGGCACATGGCGTTGAAGTTCGTGTTCCATTTCTTGATCGAGATCTGATTGATTTCGCCTTGTCAGTTCCATTAGATTTTAAGATGCGAGGTGGAATACTAAAGGAACCGGTAAAGCGTTACTGTGCATCGTATATTGGGAAAGAAGACGTTTATAGACCCAAATCGGGATTTGCAGTTCCGATTCAAGATTGGTTTACTACAAAGCTGGGATCATATTTCCAAGAGTTGCTGCAAGATGGGAAGAATGAACTTGCGGAGTTCTTCGATGTGGATGAAATAGCCTCTAGACTAAAAAAAGGACCGGATACTGTTAACCAAGCTTTTCAATTATGGATTATATTTAATTTCCTAAATTGGAGAAATCGGTTTATCAAATAATGATACAAGGAAATGAACATTGTGAGCCCAAAGAATGTGAAAAGCGAGATAGCTATTAATTTAATATTTGCTCTAATTAAATCAATAGCTATGCTTATGGTAGTTAGAATCGCGGGTATGGAATTCACCCCCTTTATGTTAGGTATATTTTTACTATCAAGAAGAGCTAGTAACACAGGAGCGAATCTTTTTCAATTTGGTATGTCACAAACTTTACAGAGATATGTCTCGTTAAATTTGCATAACAAATTAAAATATATTTATATCCTATTTGCATTAATTATATGGATAATAACTGCAGCACTAACTTTTCCCATTATTTATTTTTATTCTGATTTATTCTCAATATGGTTATTCCCAAATTTAAGTAATGGGGAAGACCTCGCGTTATGGACTCTTAGTATAATAGTAATATTTAGTTTGCATTACATCATCTATTCGACATTGTTAGCGGAGAGAAAAATCTTCCAAGCTAATATATTGGAACTATTAAATTCAAGTGGAATTCTTCTGCTTATATTTATACTCTCGAATAATCCAGAAGTGGATGAAGTGATAAAATGGCAAGCGATATTCATGTTAATGATTTTATTATGTTATGCCATTACTGCTTTGTTTAAAGTATCTTTTGTGAGAATACACAGGGGGGTAATAAAGGAAGTTGCTAGGAATTTTCTTTATTACGGCGCAACAAGAGGAGTTATTACATTCTTGGATATGCTATTCTTAATGATAAGCCCTTGGTTATTACGATATAGCTTGGAACAGTCTGGATACCTTCTTATTGCATTAACAATGTTTAATATGATACTAACCATCATTATGCCTATATCACAGATTGTCTCTTTATCCGCAGCTAGAATTCTCAATCAGGATCCAAGTATAAATGTGAAGAAAATTAATTGGATGTTCGGTTCATTACTCTATACGTCAACTATATTAATTGTTTTAATATTGCCATGGTGTAAAGAAATATTAATGGTATGGTTAGGTGAAGAGCAACTGGTAGAAGGAACATACCCATATCTGTTGTTAATTCTTCTCTGTATTTTACCTTTCACCTTATATCGGGGGATGAAAGGGTTAATTGAAATATTATGGGATAAGCCATACAATTTGTATTCATTGGTATGTGCTATACTGGTACATATCGTTACTTATTATATTTTAGAACAATTTATTTCATCTATTGATGCAGTTAAAATATCACTTCTGATGGCGTGCTGTTCATTAGCATTGATAACTATAATTACGATTTATTCTCATCTCAGTTCACTAAGATATTTTGGTGCATCATTGCTTTTGAAAATCTCAATTGCTATTTTCGGAGTTAATCTACTAGGGGGCTATTTATTTAATTCGATTATAATAGGCTTATTGTTCATTATGGTCACCCTACTCTCCGGACTCTATATATTATATTTACTTAGACCTCCATTTGTGGTTGAGGTAATGAATTATTTAATACCTAAGCGCTTAAAAAACGAGGTAGAACATGACTGATCCACAACAATTATCGTTACTTATATCGTTAATATTTATTATTACAATTGCCTTGCAAAGAAAAGTAATATTCTCGATAAGCACAATTGGTGTATTTATGATCAGCAATTTGTTTTTAGTTTTATGTGGTATTCTTATGGTTCCTTGGTTTGTTGATTATTTGGGTACAGGTATATTTTTTTCTGGATTAGCTTTTGATAAAATCAGTGATAATGAGATAATGAAAACGATGATATTGTCGAGTGGCGGGATAGTACTTGTTCTGATCTCATATCAATTTACACAATTTATCTTTTCCCGTGGGAATTTTTTACTCAAAAATTCAAACCTTTTACGATTTGAATTTGAAGTAAAATCCAAGATATCGGTTAAAAAAATTCAATTATTCACTGCGAGTGCTGTATTCGTTTCATTGCTTCTATTACTTCCTCAGGTTCCTGATATTCTAAAGGGATTTTCAAGTGTGCTGCAATCTGATCCTGCAGGAATTATTCTTGCAAGAAGTGCAGTTACGAGTAATTACATGCTGGTAATCTTAATTTATAATATTATACCGTTCCTAGTTGTAGGACATTGGATGGTATCGCTTATCCACAATAAGCGTTGGATGAAATATATGTCTTACGTGTATTGTTTTTACTCAATTTTCTTGCTATTGATGACTTTTCAAAAAAGGCCATTAATTTTGTTTTTGCTTTGTTTATTTATAATGACATATTGGATTAGAAATAGTTACAAAGCAAAAGAATTATTGCTAAGAACAAGACTTAATAGGGAACAAATTCTGAATAAAGTAACATCGAATAAAGCACTAATATTATATGGGCTCATTTTATTTGCTATAATGATTGGCCTTTATTTTTTTATGACAACAGTAGGGAAGAATGGGGAAGGTTTTTTTAATACCATATGGACGTTGACACTAATCACTATTTCGAGATTATTAGGAAGATTATCTTTACCTTCCATAATGTATACTCACTATTTCCCATATGTTGAACCGCACTATGGGATTACTAATATAGGGTTGTTTTCTTCAATGTTCGATTTTGATTTATATTCTGATACTCCAATAGTTTTTGAATATTTCTATGGGTATGAGGGCTCTGTAGCCAGTTCAGCCATCTTCGATTTTTATGGGGCATTTGGAATTTATGGATGGTTAATCGGAAGCATTCTACTAGGTGTTACTCTAAATAGATTAGATGCCTATCTGAAGCGATTGCCACGATCAGGTGAAAGTGTGTTGCTAATTATATTTGTATTCCTTACCGTATTCTATTTTTCTCAAGCTAGTATTGCAAGATCTATTATGGGATATGGTGGAGTCTTCTTTGTTGGATCGTGGTTGTTATTAACTATTCGTATAATCAATAGGAATGGAAGAGGGGTGAAATATTGAAGAATCTAATTACATATATTTTGCCTGTTTCTTCACAGCCTCGGTTTCATAAGAGGATACAAAGCTTCGAAGATCAAAATCATTCAAGTCTAATATTTAGTTTTGAGAGAAACTACTTTGAAGGAAAAAAGAAGGACATTGAATATACATCTCTTGGCTATGTAGCACATGGCAATTATTTATCTAGAATAAAAAAAATGTACATCGCACTAAGGATACTTGCACGGAACAAGGATAAGATTTCCGAATCTCTGTGTCTATACTCATTCGGTCTTGATAACGCAGTTATGGCGTTGATTGTCAGATATTTAATTATTCGAAAGAGAATAAAAGTGGTTTGTGAAATAGGAGATATTCGTTCTAAAATGGTAGGAAACTCGCTTTTCAGCAAATGTTTGCGAAAGTTGGAGCGATTAGTCTTACGTAAAGTGGACTGCATTGTAGTGACTGCACCGGCGTATAGAGATGAATATTTAATTAAACTTCAAAAATTGCCCATGGAAAAAATTGAGGTGATCGAGAATAAACTATACCCTCCTATTCCAGATGTACAGTTAAAGCAAAATATGGACGGGAGACCACTAGTTATTGGACTCTTCGGGCTTTTGAGATGTCAGAGATCCTGGAATATTATATCTCGACTGGCTGAGCACAATAGGCAAAATATCCAGATCTATATACGAGGATTCTTGTTAAATATTAGTGATTTTCAGGAAAAATTGAATCAATATCCGAATATGAGATTTGAAGGGGAATATGTCTCTCCTGATGATTTAGCTGATATGTACGCAAAAGTTGATATTTGCTGGATTGCTAATATGAGCAATAATGATATTAACGGAAACTGGGCACTGCCAAACAGATATTATGAATCCATTTATTATCACACACCAATCATTGCACACGCTAAAAGCGGCGTTGCACCGAGAATTGAACAAAACAAATGTGGTTGGACAGTAGATTTCGACGATGAAGAGTCTGCAATACGACAAATTGAATCGTTAACGCGAGACGAGGTTCTAGAGAAAATGAACAATTGTAAAAATGTGGACCAAAAAGATCTAGTGGGGACACGCGACCACGATATATTTATTCGACATATAATCGGGACAATATAAATTTGGAAATAGGAGAACATCATGAAAAAGATATGTGTAATCGGGCTTGGATATATTGGATTCCCCACAGCTTTAATGTTTGCTAAATCAGGTTATGAAGTTGTTGGTGTGGATGTTAGTTCAAAGGTAGTAAGCGCATTAAATGATGGGGAAATCCATATTGAGGAAATAGGGTTAAGAGATGTATTCAGTGAGGTTAGGAATAAGTTCACATTTAAGGCACAGACACAACCGGAACAAGCAGATGTATTTATTATTGCAGTTCCAACACCAATAAATAAAGATTTTACGGCTAAATTAGACTATGTTATATCTGCAACGGAAGCTATTGCGCCTTATCTGGCAAAAGGAAATATTGTTATTGTAGAATCGACGATCCCACCAAGAACAACAACAGACATCGTTACTCCAATTATACAAGCATATGGGTGGTCCGTTGGCGAAGATATTTATTTAAGTCATTGTCCTGAAAGGGTTTTGCCGGGAAAAATTTTTATTGAATTGGTTGAGAATAACCGAATCATTGGTGGTTACAATAGGGTGTCTGCAGAAGTCACAAGCGAAATTTATAAATCATTTGTTAAAGGCGAAATTTATTTAACAGATGCAACATCGGCGGAAATGGCTAAACTAATGGAAAACACGTTTCGTGATGTGAACATTGCATTGGCAAATGAGTTGGCTCTTGTATCGGAGAGACTAGGGATTAATGCCCTTGAAGTGATTGAGATGGCAAACAAGCACCCTCGCGTCAATATCCATCAACCAGGACCTGGAGTTGGAGGGCATTGTTTGGCTGTAGACCCCTATTTCATTGTTGAGAAAGCTCCTGAAGAAGCTAGATTAATTTCTTTAGCCCGTCAGATTAACTCTGGTATGCCACATTTTGTTGTAGATCAAGTATTTAAACTGTGCCGACTCAAACCAAATAAAGTAGCTATTTTAGGAATAACTTATAAAGGAAATATTGACGATACTCGTGAGAGCCCAGCTTCAGAAGTTATAGATTTATTGAAACATAGAAACGTGGAGATATCCATATATGATCCGTTCGTTAAAGAGTATAGAGAACCTTTATGCAGCAATCTGGAGGAAGCTTTAACTGATGTAGATTGTGCTATTATACTTGCTGACCACAATGAATTTAAACAATTAGACTTTAGTAAATATCAATCGAAGATGCGATCTCCTATTATCTTGGATACTAAAAATTGCATATCTAAGATTAGCAACATTGACTTATATAAACTGGGCAATTATTCAAACGAAAATCAACGTATATCTAGTAAGGAGATAGAGTTGATATGAAACAAATACTGCAAAATTTAAAATCGGGCGAGACTGATGTTGTTGAAATTCCTCAACCGCTAGTAAGACCAGGGAATTTACTTATTCAAACGAATTCCTCTGTTGTTTCCGCGGGAACAGAGAAAATGCTAGTAGACTTCGGAAATGCAAGTTATCTAGATAAAGCTCGCCAACAACCCGATAAAGTTCGTCAGGTTTTTAATAAAATAAAAACAGATGGAATTTTACCCACAATTCAAGCTGTAAAAACGAAGTTGAACCAACCGCTTCCATTGGGTTATAGCAGTGCTGGTGTGGTTATAGCGGTAGGCCAGGGGATCAAGGGCTATGAGGTCGGTGACAGAGTCATTTCTAATGGACATCATGCTGAATTCGTTTCCGTTCCCCAACATTTATGTGCAAAGATACCGGATGCGGTAGCCTTTGAGGATGCGGCATTTACTGTTATAGCAGCGATAGGCTTGCAAGGAATTCGTTTGGCAACACCTACAATAGGAGAAGCATTTGTTGTCACGGGACTTGGATTAATCGGCCTAATTACGGTTCAACTTTTGATCTCAAACGGATGTCGTGTTCTCGGCATTGATTTTGACTCGAAGCGTTGCGAGTTAGCAAAACAGTTTGGCGCAAATGTTGTAGATCTTTCTAAAGGGGAAGATCCGATAAGCGCTGCAACGAAATTTTCTAATGGTAGAGGTGTAGATGGCGTTATCATCACCGCATCCACAAAAAGCAACGATCCAGTACATCAAGCTGCTCAAATGTGTAGAAAAAGAGGGCGTATCGTCTTAGTGGGTGTTGTTGGTTTAGAACTATCCCGTGCGGATTTTTATGAAAAGGAAATTTCTTTTCAAGTGTCTTGTTCATACGGTCCAGGTCGTTATGATTCATCTTACGAAGAAAAAGGGCAGGATTATCCAATCGGTTTTGTAAGATGGACGGAACAAAGGAATTTTGAGGCAGTATTAGATCTAATGGCTGCCGACAAAGTCAATGTAAGTTCATTAATCACTCATAGGTTCTCGTTGGATCAAGCGGGTGAAGCATATGAGATACTTAAGGACGGCAAATCATCATTAGGTATCGTGCTGAAGTACAATGATAAGGATGATCGCGGTACAAATAGTCACACTGTTCAACTTAATCAGTTAATAGTACCTACACAGGTAGAGTCTAATAACAAGGCCGTCGTTGGGTTTATTGGCGCTGGGAATTTTACGAATCAAATCCTAATGCCAGCCATTAAGAAAACAGGAGTACAGTTACGCAATATTGCAAGTAACAGCGGAGTAACGGGTGTTCATGTTGGGAAACGATACGGGTTCGAGCTTACGACCACGGATACCGAAGAAATTTTTGCTGATGCGGATATTAATACCGTATTTATAACTACTCGCCACAATACTCATGCGAGTTATGTTAAAAAAGCAATAATGTCTGGAAAACATGTGTTTGTAGAGAAGCCTCTGTGTATTACACAAGATGAATATAATGAACTTAAAGGCCTCAAAATCAACGATGGCCAGATTCTGATGGTAGGGTTCAACAGAAGATTCGCGCCGCATTCCGCATTGATGAAGCAAATGATCGCGACAAGTAATGAGCCTAAAACAGTAATCATAACCGTAAATGCAGGAATGATTCCTTCCGATCATTGGACACAGGATAGCGCTATTGGCGGTGGTCGAATAATTGGTGAAGCATGTCATTTTGTTGATTTATTGAGATATCTAATTGGACATGAAATTGTAGATATTCAAGCTTCAGTCATTGGAATGGTTCCTGGTGTTACCATCCGTGATGATAAAGTAACCATAACATTAACATTTAGCGATGGATCAATGGGAACGGTTCACTATTTTGCGAATGGCCATGCATCTTTTCCGAAGGAACGCGTAGAAGTGTTCTGTGGTGGGAAAATATTGTCTCTGGATAATTTCAAGACACTAACGGGGTATGGGTGGCCCAAATTTAAGAAAATGAAGTTATGGAATCAAGATAAGGGACATTCAAATGAAATAAAAGCATTTATTCAAGCAGTCGAGGGTGGACTACGCCCGCCAATCCCGCTAAACGAAATATTCGAAGTAACTAAAACTACACTTGATATCATTAATCGATTAAAATAGATATTATTATTATTATTATTATGGAGGATATTATGAAAAGAGTGTTTGATTTAGTTATTTCCATCCCAACACTTATTGTTCTCCTACCAGTTCTTCTTTTCTTAGCGGTAGTGATTAAATTAGATTCTAAAGGACCGGTAATATTTAAGCAGAAGAGATCCGGAAGGAATCATACGTTGTTCACGATCTATAAGTTCCGCACAATGAAGGTGGATACGCCGGACATCCCTACACATTTGCTAAATAATCCGGAAGTCTATATTTCAAGAGTCGGTCGGATACTGAGAAAGACGAGCTTAGATGAACTTCCTCAATTGTTCAATATCTTAAAGGGAGATATGAGTATCGTTGGTCCAAGGCCAGCCCTTCATAATCAACTGGAGCTAATCAGTATGAGAGAACAGTTCAATGTTCATCGTATTCCGCCGGGATTGACAGGCTGGGCTCAGATTAATGGCAGGGATGATATATCGGATGAAATGAAAGCACAGTATGACTTGTATTATTTGCAGAATCATAATTTATGGATGGATATAAAAATTATTTTCAGAACTGTAAGCTCTGTTGCCAGTTCTAAAGGAATTAAAGCTTAACGATGGTTTTGGGGTGCATAATATGATTCGGGTTGATCGAATAAAGAGAATGCTAATTACGACCAGTTACCTCAAGTGGAATCAAATAGGTCATCGATTATTATTTATGGGTAAGCGGAGATTCGCTTATCCATTTCGTATTATAACGATGAATCACTACAAACGAAAAATAAAGAAACTCCATCTCGGAGTCAGGTTAACTAAGCGAAATATATTATTGTCTCACGGTAATCTGAATGAATATTGGAATCCAACTCGAATGAATGATTTTCAGCTCGAGATAAAGAACATTCAAAGTAATAAGTTTGTTTTTTTGAACTATGAACTTCAATTTGATGATACTATTGAATGGCACACTACAAGAGCATCGCACTTATGGCGTTACAATTTACATTATTTTGAATATGGAATTTCTTTAGGCTTGGCATGGACTCAAGATACAGCCATTACATCCTATTACAATACATTTAAGTCATTAGTATTAAGCTGGATCGAGAACAATCAACAAGTGGGTATAGGCGATGGTTGGCATCCCTACACCCTCTCTTTGCGTTTAGTGAATTGGACGTATGCTTATGATCTATTCAGAACCGCTATTGAAGATGATGTCGCTTTTAAACAAGCGTTGCTAGAGAGTTACTGGGTGCAGAGCTACTTCCTGTCTAAAAACATAGAATGGGATGTATTAGGTAATCACTTGATCGAGAATGGCAAGGCATTGGTATATGCGGGTCTCTTCTTAGAAGGCCCATTCTCAGACTCAATTCTCAATAAAGGATTAACCATTTTGTGGGGGCAGTTGAATGATCAGATCCTTGCGGATGGAGGGCATTATGAACGTTCGCCAATGTATCATCAAATTGTGTTGAAGGATTATCTGGAAGTTATCCGATTATTGAGGATATATGAAAGACCTATCCCAGAATGGGTATATCGCAAGCTGGAAGCTATGGTTCATTTCCAGAATCAAACTTTGCATCCGGACGGGAAAATTCCATTGTTGAATGATTCGGCTTTCCATATTGCATCGTCATCTGCCAGTATTAGATTGCTTTCTTACGGTATGGGGGTAGGATCTGCAGAGACTTCAGATCGACCGGATTCATTGTTGGATTGGCTATTGATTGGGCATAATCGATTAATAGGGAACGTAGATGAGTTGGATAATAAAGAGACCGTTTCATTCTTCGGCGACGAATCGGGCTATTATGTTTATAAAGGTGAGAAGCTATTCTTGATTGCGGATGCCGGCCAGTCTTGTCCGGACTTCCTACCTGCTCATGCTCATGCTGACTTCGGCAACTACGAGCTCTCTTTTGGAGGGAAACGTTGGATTGTTGATTCAGGCGTCTACCAATATCAAGGTGATTTGCGAAATACGTTCAGAAGTACAGCCGCACACAATTGTTTAATGATTAATGGCAGAAATCAATCAGATGTTTGGGGTAATTTTCGATTAGCTAAGAGAGCACGACCAACGGCTGTTTATTATAGCGATATCGATGGAGTGTGGGCATTATCCGCGAGTCATGATGGTTATCATGATATTGGGGTTAATCCGGTCAGAAAGTTTTTGTTATAGCGGATGAGATCGTTATTGTAATAGATGAAATAACAAGCAAAAGCAAACAATTAATAAAAGCCGACAGCTTCATTCATGCACACCCCGAAGTTGAATGGACAGTTGATGGGAACAAATATGAGTCTAAACATGAAGCTCTAACTTTGTATATGGAATACTTCGGGACGGCAAATACGTGTCTGCAACAAACTACAGGCATGTACTCACCAGAGTTTGGCATTAAATACGATAACCCGGTATTTCATATTTCCGATCAGCTATTTGCAGGGACAAATGTAATTGGATATGTGCTATCTATAAAAAAGGAAGCAATAGAATATCATTTTAATGATAGGTTAGAATTTTATACGATACAGATAGGTCAGATTAAACTTGAGATTAAATTGGGAACTCATCTGGAATACAAAATTTTGACTAGAGAAAATACAGGGAGCAAGATATGAAAATCACTGTAATTTGTCATTATTTCTATCCGGAAATCGGTGCTCCATCCGCAAGATTGTTTGAGATGGCGAAGCGTTGGGTCGGCGAAGGGCATCAGGTATCTGTAGTGACATGTTTTCCGAACCATCCTACAGGGATAATACCGGAACATTATCGCGGGAAGAAATACATGGTGGAAGAAATTGAGGGAATAAGAGTATATCGAAACTATGTGTATGCAACACCGAATGAAGGATTCGTCAAGAAAACAATGGGACATGTTTCTTTTATGCTGTCTTCAATTTTTCAAAGCATGGTACACATCCCGAAGCCGAATGTTATTATCGTAAGTTCACCAACTCTCTTTTCGGTTATATCTGGATATGTATTTAGCATATTCAGAAGATCACCTTTTGTATTTGAAGTCCGTGATTTATGGCCGGATGCAATCATCAAATTAGGCGTACTAAAAAATAAATGGATTATTAAAGCTCTTGAATCGTTGGAAATGTTTCTTTATCGAAGAAGTAAGAAGGTAGTCGTCGTTACGCAATCATTTAAGAAGCAACTTTGTGAAAGGGGAGTCCAAGAAGCAAAAATTGAGGTTATTACTAATGGAGTAGATACAGATATCTTTAATAAAGAGAGTCTGCCAGCTAGTAATGAGCTTAGGAGTGAATACGGATGGGGAGATAGGAAAATTTTATTATATGCAGGGGCCCATGGTATATCTCAAGGGCTGTCTACTCTCGTTGAAGTAGCGCTACGAATGCGAGATAATAATGATCTGTTATTCGTTTTTGTAGGTGAAGGGGCCGAGAAACCAAAAGTTCTAGATTTAGCGAGTAAGTATCAGTTAACCAATATTCAATTCATATCTTCACAGAGTAAAGACAGAATACCATTGTTCTACTCAGAAGCATACTTAAGCTTCGTGCCCTTAAGAAATTTGCCATTATTTGACGCGTACATTCCTTCGAAAATGTTTGAAATTCTAGGCAGTGGGTGTCCGATTGTAGGCTCAATCTCAGGTGAGGCAGAGGAGATCCTTCGTAGCTCTCGAGGTGCTATTCTAGCCGAACCGGAAAATGTTGATCAAATCGAGCAAGCGGTTAAGAAATTAACCAATGACTCAGTCTTAAGAGAACAATTAAGTAAAGAAGGGTACGAATTCGTTAAAAGAAACTTTTCTAGAGCTGCTCTGGCCAATAAGTATTTGGACGTACTTACGGGAATTGAGAAGGAGAATCTAAAATGATCTTGGTCACCGGCGCTACAGGTTTTACAGGTAGCCATTTTATGAAAAAACTGATGGAAACGGACAAGGAAATTCGATGCTTTGTCCGCCCTACAAGCGACACGAATCGATTGGATCGAAATAGAATAGAAACGGTGTCTGGCACACTTGAGGATAAGGATTCTTATCGTAAAGCACTTCAAGGTGTTGATACATTAATTAATATAGCTTCTTTGGGATTTGGGCATGCGGATACAATCGTTAATGAAGCGGTAAATGCTGGCGTGCGAAGAGCTATATTTGTAAGTACAACGGCAATATTTACGACTTTGGCTGCGCAAACCAAAGCGATAAGGTTGGCAGCGGAATCGAAAGTGACGGGCAGCTCGCTCGACTACACTATTTTACGACCAACAATGATATATGGAACTGAAAGAGATCGAAATATGTCTAAGTTGATAAGGGTTTTGCATCGATATCCGGTAATGCCGATTGCCGGAGATGGACAATCTCTTCAGCAGCCGATTTATGTTGATGATCTCGCTGATGCGATCATGGGATGTATGAGTAATCCGGAATGCTCAGGTAAAGCATATAATCTCTCGGGCAAAGAACCTTTGACATTCGATCAAGTTATCGATATAACGGCCAACGCACTCAATAAAAAGGTTAAGAAGCTTCATGTTCCTCTTCGGCTCATTCTACCAGTGGTTGGGTTGTATAATCGCGTGGCGAAGAATCCCAAAATAAAGATAGAACAAGTACTAAGATTGAATGAAAATAAGTCATTTGATCATGCTGCAGCAAAAAAAGATTTTGGTTTTTCTCCTATTTCATTTGCTGAGGGGATAAAACTAGAAGTAGAGCGGATACGTAAGCTCAAGTTAATATAATTTAGTTATATTCAAATCTCGCAACTTTCCCGCATCAGAATGCGTACAAAATGATAGAACTTGTCGAAACGGGAGAGATGAAACTTGCAGACACCGAAGAAATGGGCGGTATGGGGAGCGACGGCCGTGCTGGCTGTAGCTCTAGGCACGATCGGAATCATGTCCTCGACGGCAGAAGCCGACGGTCCTACGAATCCCGGATCCGTAGATGATCCAATCGTAACAAAGGGATACGTCGATGCCGCGGTTGCCAAGCTTGTGAAGCAAGAGTTGGAGAAAATCGGCTCTACCGGCGGCGGTGGCGGAGGTTCAACGAAGCTGGAAGTCGTAACGGTACCATGGGGGACGAAGCTGGTCGTCGCCGACGGCGGCGAGCTGATCGTACGAACGGGCAAAGCGATCGCTTACAGTGCGGACAAGAACGGATTGTCCGACTTAACCGACGGATTGGATATCACTCCGGGCAAAGCGGTCAAGAACAACCATCTTATTCTGAACCCTAGAGGGGATAGAGGCGTTGAGTCCGATCCTAAGCAGGCTAAGGATATCATCGTTCTCGTTCGAGGCGAATACAAGCTGCTGCAATAGCCATTATGAATGATACTTATACCATGAACCGTCAAGCCTTAAGCTTGGCGGTTTTTTTTGCGTGCCGAAGAAGCCGCAGTTACCTAAGGCAACGAAACGATCCCGTGAATAACATATACGATGCCGAGAAGAGTATAGAACGGTAATTTTTCCGATATAAGGTGATCAATTGAAGGTCATAGAGAGCAAGTTGCAAGGCGTTAAGTTAATTGAGCCGGCTTCGTTCGTAGACCATCGGGGTTTTTTTACGGAAAGCTATCATGCCGAGCGCTATTCGGAGCTTGGGATCCCTACGGTATTCGTCCAAGATAACCATTCCCTGTCCGTTCAAGCCGGCGTCATACGGGGTCTTCATTACCAACTGAATCCGCAAGCCCAGAGCAAGCTTGTCAGGGCGACCGCGGGATCGATTTTCGATGTAGTCGTGGACATAAGATCAGGTTCGCCTACTTTCGGTCAATGGGAAGGTTTTGAGCTGTCCGCGATCAATATGCGCCAGCTCTTCGTTCCCAGAGGATTCGCACACGGTTTCTGCACGTTGACGCAGTATACGGAAGTCCAGTACAAGGTCGATAATTACTACTCTTCCGAGCTTGACAGAGGAATCTTATGGAACGATCCGGATATCGGAATAGCGTGGCCGACGGATAGGCCCATTCTCTCGGACAAAGACGGGTTGCACCCGCGATTGGCAAACGCGCAATACAATTTTGTTTACTAAAGGATGAGCAGCATGAGATTGCTTGTTACAGGCGGTGCCGGATTTATCGGCAGCAACTTTATTCATTACATGAGGCGCGAATATCCGTCCTATGAGCTTATGAACGTAGATTACCTAACCTATGCGGGCAATCCCGATAATTTATCGGGCATCGAAGATCCCGAAACCTACCGATTCGTTCGTGCGAACATTTCGGATGCGGCTTCCATGGAACCTTTATTCGAAGAAGGTATCGACGCCGTCGTGAATTTCGCGGCGGAATCCCATGTCGATCGCAGCATTACGGACCCTGGAATTTTCGTAAGGACGAACATTATCGGCACGCAAGTGCTCTTGGATCTAGCAATCAAGTACAAGGTACCCAAGTATGTGCAAATATCCACGGACGAAGTGTACGGTACGCTTGGAGAAGAAGGTTTGTTTTCCGAGAAGACCCCGCTAGCCCCCAACAGTCCTTATTCCGCCAGTAAAGCGGGGGCAGATCTGTTGGTTCGCGCCTATTACGAAACCTATGGTTTGCACGTTAACATTACCCGTTGTTCGAACAACTACGGTCCCTACCAATTTCCGGAGAAGCTTATCCCGCTTATGATTCGGAACGCGATGGCAAACCAACCCTTAACGGTTTATGGGGACGGGTTGAACGTGAGGGATTGGCTGTACGTGGAGGACCATTGCAATGCGATTGCTCTCGTCCTTCATAATGGGCGTAAGGGGGAGGTTTACAATATCGGGGGCAATAACGAGCGAACGAACCTGCAGGTCGTTCATACCATCCTCAAGGAGCTCGGCAAACCGGAAAGTTTGATTCGATTCGTGGAGGATCGGCTTGGCCATGATCGTAGGTATGCGATCGACGCGAAGAAAATCAGCGACGAATTGGGTTGGAAGCCTCAATATCGTTATGAGGATGGAATTCAAGCGACCATTAAGTGGTATAAGGAACATCAGAATTGGTTGAGGCGAATCGCCTCGGGAGAGTACCAACAATGAGCGGGTTAGATCGCGTTTCGATTCAGCCTACGGTTTTGGTAACGGGCGCTAGCGGCCAGTTGGGTCAAGAGCTCGCGCGATTGGAGGACGACCAGCTCCGAATTATCGGCAAGAGCCGAGCGGAGCTTGATATTGCCGATGCGAAACAATGCCATTTACTGATCGCCGAATGGAAACCGGATGTCGTTATACATGCTGCAGCCTATACCGCGGTAGATCGAGCGGAGACGGAACCGGATAGGGCTCATGCGATCAATGTAATGGGTACGCATAACGTGGCCGAAGCTGCTGAAGCGGTCGGGGCTAAATTTTGTTATATCAGTACGGATTACGTATTCGATGGAATGGGAACCAAGCCGTACGAGGCGTTCCATCCTACAGGCCCGCTTTCCGTATACGGCAGGACGAAGCTGGAAGGAGAACAAGCGGCTGCATCTGCTTCCTCTAAACTGTTTGTCGTCAGAACGTCATGGCTTTACGGGAAATACGGGAAAAACTTTGCCAGAACGATGCTCCAGTTGGCATCGGATCGACAAGAGTTAGCGGTCGTGAACGATCAGGTAGGGGCGCCGACTTATACTTATGATCTTGCTCGATTCCTTGCGATGCTTGTAACTAGCGATAAGTATGGCACGTACCATGCTTCCAACGCGGGAGGATGTACATGGTACGATTTCGCGAAGGCGATATTCGAGGAAGCCGGAATGTCGGACATCAAGGTAACCCCGTGTTCGACGAGCCAATTCCCTCGTCCGGCCCCGCGCCCCGCCTACTCCGTGCTAAGCTCGGCCGCGATGATCGAAGCGGGCTTTCAGCCTCTGCGTCACTGGCGGGAGGCACTGCGCGATTTTTTGACGAATTCGGGCGGGGCGTTCGAAGATACATCCTATATTTTCCCCCGAGACCCATAATGTAATACGCCTTGATCGCGATGAGCCGGTACATACTAGGTTCATCACAATACAAGGAGGACTATAATTATGGCGAGAAACAACAGAAGCAACAGACTTGTCGTACCGGAGTGCGCTAATGCGATTAATCAGATGAAATACGAAATTGCCGCGGAACTAGGTGTTCCGATAGCTGCACATACGGGCGGGCTGGATACGGAATTCGCCGGCGAGCTGGGAAGCATAAGTTCGGCCGGCTTTGGGCAACAATATCTAGGAGATCTTACTTCGCGGGAAGCAGGATCTCTGGGCGGAGGCATTACGAAAAGACTCGTTCAACAAGCTCAGCAAACGCTCCTGTAACCTTGTTATTCATAGCGCGGAAAAGGCTGCATTACATTGACACTCCTCGACAGTTCCGGTATCATTATTAATCGAAGGTTTATTCTTTACAGCCTTTTCCCATGGGAAAAGGTTGATTTTATATGTGGGGGTTGGAGACTTTGTCGATAAAAGGCCGGCATCTCTTCACATCCGAATCGGTCACCGAAGGCCATCCGGATAAAATATGCGATCAGATTTCAGACGCGGTATTGGACGCGTTCCTGGAAGTGGACCCTTACGCTCGTGTAGCCTGCGAAGTGTCCGTTGCTACTGGGCTTGTATTAGTCATTGGCGAAATCAGCAGCAAAGCCGACTTCGTAGATATTTCCGCTATCGCTCGTCGTACGATCAAGGAGATCGGTTATACTAGGGCTAAATACGGTTTCGATTCCAGCACTTGCGCCGTTCTGACTTCTTTGAACGAACAGTCCGCCGACATCGCGCAAGGCGTTAACGCCGCTTTGGAGACTCGCGACGGTAAAGACATCCAACAAGAGAACGAAGATATCGGAGCAGGAGACCAAGGTCTCATGTTCGGTTTCGCGACGAACGAAACGCCTGAATTGATGCCGCTTCCGATCGCGTTAGCGCATCGTTTGTCCCGGCGTTTGTCCGAAGTGCGCAAGAACGGCAAGCTTGCTTACCTGCGCCCGGACGGCAAAACTCAAGTTACGGTACAATACGAAGACGGCAAACCGGTTCGCGTCGATGCGATCGTCGTATCCACGCAGCACTCCGAAGACATCTCTTTGGAGCAAATCCAGAAAGATATCCGCGAGCATGTTATCTATCCGGAAGTTCCTTCCGAGTGGCTGGATGCCGACACGAAATTCTTCATTAATCCAACGGGCAGGTTCGTTATCGGCGGTCCTCAAGGAGATGCAGGGTTAACGGGACGCAAAATCATCGTTGATACTTACGGCGGTTACGCTCGCCACGGCGGCGGAGCATTCTCCGGCAAAGATCCGACGAAGGTTGACCGTTCCGCGGCTTATGCGGCGCGTTACGTAGCGAAGAACATCGTTGCTGCGGGGTTGGCCGACAAGTGCGAAATCCAACTCGCTTACGCGATCGGCGTTGCAAGTCCAGTTTCCATCAACGTGGATACGTACGGCACGGGTAGAGTCGCCGAAGAGAAGCTCGTCGAGTTGATCGTGAACAACTTCGACTTGCGTCCGGCGGGCATTATCAAGATGCTGGACCTGCGCCGTCCGATCTACCGCCAGACTGCTGCATACGGCCACTTCGGCCGTACGGACGTCGATCTTCCGTGGGAGCGTTTGGACCGGGTAGAAGCGTTGAAACAAGGCGCTTTAGCATAATTTCAACGAACGAAGTCAAAGGCTTCCGCGCGAGCGGAGGTCTTTTTTTCATGCGCAAACTGGTAAATAAGTCCTTTGTCCCTAATTTTTTTGGCACTAAATGCCGAAATAAAAGGTATTACTGTGTTCATCAGGAGGTCATTGTTTTGCAGCTTAAACGAACTCTATCACTCACATTGATCATGGCGTTATTGATTCAGCTATGGGTAGCAGGCGCTTCTTTTGCAGCAGCCGGCGGACCGGTCATGATATCGACTTCTCCGGCTAACAATGAGGTGACCGTGCCTGCCAATGCGATGTTAAAGATTAAATTCGACGAGAACGTCGTTAAAGCCAGCGGCGGCGTCGTATCTATCAAGAACTCGAATACGAACGTGGCGGTAGCTAGCTACGACCTTGGAAACCCAACCCAAAGCGCATACGTTACGATCGATCCGACAAGCGCGAGCACGATTCAGATCAATCCTAACGGAAAGCTCGTGGCGGGACAGAACTATTACGTGGAAATAAGCCCGAATGCGTTCCTGAACGTAGCGGGAGCGGGATTCGCGGGAATTAACGATGCCACGACCTGGAACTTCCGCGTGATCGCTAGCGACGTAACGCCCCCTTCCGCCACGACAACGCCGGTTAGCGGCGGGACGATGCCGGCGACGGGAGCGATCAAGCTTGCCTTTAACGAGAAAGTATGGGCTGCGTCCGGCAATATCCGCATTACCCGGTTGGATACAAGCGATACGCAAGTCATTTCCGTGCTTTCTCCGGAAGTAACGGGAAGCGGAATCGTGGACGGAACAGGTAAAACGACGATCGTAATCCAACCGTCGATTCGGTTGGTTTCCGGTAAGAACTATCAAGTCATGGTAGAGCAGGGAGCATTCGTAGACGTTGTAGGCAACGCTTACTACGGTACGACCTGGAACTTCTCGACAACGGCTTCTCCTATTACGTTGATTAGCAAAGTACCTGCCGATAATAGCGCGAATGTAAGCTTAGGCGCCTTGACCGCGAAGATGACTTTCGCATCCGCGGTATTGACGGGCACTTCCGGAAATATTTATTTGAAAAAAGTACTGACGAATGAAACGGTCGAAACGATCAGCATGGCGACTGGCGCCTCCCGAGTAACGGGTAGCGGTACTACTGCGATAAACATTGCGTTCTATCAACCTCTGGTTGCCAATACGGAATATTACATTATGATGGACCCCGGCGTTCTGAAGGATGCCAGCGGCAATCTCTATGAAGGAATCGTTGACGCCGTGACATGGAACTTCACTACGGCTTCCGGGGTAGATAATACGCCTCCTCTTGTCTCGGCGTTTACGCCGGCAGCCGGAGGAGCCGTAACGGCAGTTAACGGTATGCTGAGCATTAAGTTCAACGAGCTTGTTAAGCCGGGAAGCGGAATGATCGTCATTCGCAATGCTTCTTCCCAAGCGGTTGTTTGTTCGATCCCCGTTACGCATAGCGCGGTCACGGGCGGCGGAACGGATACGATCAAGATCACGCCGTCGGTTTACTCCGCGTGCGGCAGCTTCGTGAAGAACACTTCGTATGCGGTACAGATCGGAAGCCTTGCCATTACCGATCTGGCAGGAAATCCATACGCAGGCATCCCATCAACCAATTACTCTACATGGTGGTTTAAAGTCAATTCCGATACGGTAAGACCTGAATTGATTAGCACGATTCCGGTATCGGGCACGAATAGCGTCAAAGAGGACGCGGTATTAACGATGCTATTCGATAAGTCGGTTACCGTACATGGCGTCGCCGCGACCCTGAATCAAGTCGTATCCGGTACGATTAGAGATTCTATACCCGCAACGTTAAGCGTAGACAGCACGAATTCCCGTAAGGTCATCTTAACGCCGACGAGAAACTTGACCCGATCCGCAACCTACGTTGTGAGCATACCGGACAATGCGATTACCGATTTGGCGCTTAATGCTTACCCCGGCATACTGAACGATTATCGTTGGACTTTCCAGACGATCGGTTCGGATAGGACGGCCCCGACGTTCTCGAGCGCGGCGATGGATGGCAGCGCAATCGTCTTGACGTACAACGAGGAATTGGATAGCACGGTCGTTCCATATCCGGCGAACTATTACGTAACGGTTAATGATGTCCCGAGACAAGTAAATGGAATTACGATCAACGGTAAAACGGTCCGGTTAATTCTTCAATCGGGAGTAGCCGTTGGCCAAACCGTTAAAGTATCCTATACCAAAGATTCCGATACGGATCATCAGCTTCAGGATTTATCGGGCAATAAAGCAGTTGCCCTGTCCTCCAAAGAGGTAACGAATAGTTCCGATACGACATTGGCTAAGCCGTTGAGCGGCGTACTGAACGGCTCGACGCTGACCTTGAACTTTAATAAGTCGTTGGCGGCGCCCGCTAGCGGAGCTTCCTATCAATTCTCCGTTAAATATAATGGATATTCGCAAAGCATTAGCGCAATCTCGGTTAACGGGTCGGTAGTGACTCTCACTTTGCCGTCGAGCGTTACGGAAACGCAATCCGTATCCGTCTCTTACGCGCCCGGATCGACGCCTCTTAGGGATTTGAGCGGCAACGCGGTTCCCGCGTTCACGGACTTCTACGTTCAGAACGTGAACGATACGGTTGCGCCTACGCTTACTTCGGCGACCGCTTCGGGAACGAAAGTTATTTTGTCGTATAACGAAGGGTTAAGCGCGGCTTCGGTTCCTTTGAAATCCAACTTCTCCGTAATCAAAAACGGAACGACCGCGGCGATCTCATCCGTCGCGATCGTGAATAACACGGTCGAATTAACGATGACTCAGGCTGTCGCGACGAATGCCGTATTATATGTTTCTTACATTCAGACCAGTCAAGGAATTAAAGACTTGGCGGGTAATCTAGCTGCAACATTCAATAGCTACCCTGTTACAGGCGTGGCGGCGACGACTACGCAGTTGGTGGCTAGCTCTGTTTACAATAATGAAATCACATTGACTTACAGCGCGGCGCTCAATAACTCATCCGTGCCGTATGCATCGCAATATTATGTGAAAGTCAACGGTACTTTCGCGAACGTTAGTTCCGTGAATATCGTCGGAACCCAAGTGAGGGTTTTGCTAACGTCGCCTGTAGCAACAGGTTCGACCGTTGTACTTAGTTACATGGCTACGGGTAATTCGGTGAAGGATTTGCAGAACCAAGCGGTCAGCGGGATTAACGAAATGACCATTACGAATCAATCGACGTTACCCGGCGGCGGAGGCGGTGGCGGCACGATCGTAGGATTGCCTGATTACGTGGAAGCGGACGGCTCCGGCGGAGTGCAATTAATCGTCGCTAAATCCTCGTCGATTTATTCAGGTACGGCTCCGTCCGGCAAATCCATGAATCGATATACGTTGGACGGTACGAAGCTGTTGGCTGCTTACGACGCGATTAGACAGAACAGCGGTATCGCGATCCCGCGTCTCACATTCAAAGTGCCGTCGACCGAGGTTGGGGCGCTAGTAACGATTCCGATCAATTCCCTAATGGATGCGTCATCCAGGGCGTCTAACGCATCCTTCCGTCTTGAATACGGAGATATGCAATTCGAAATCCCGTTGTCGGCTATCAATTACAGCAAAGAGATTTACTTGGCGGGCGGCAGCACGACGACATCTTCTCTGCAGATCAGCATCGATAAGGCTCAGAACTCCCCGGTGCTGTCTACTCTTAATATTCTCGGAGCTCAGTCGATGACGACGCCTGCCGATTTCTCCGCGGGAATATTAACGGGAACGAATTACAAAGCGGTAGAGAACTACGAGCAGTACGTTACGAGATCATTCGCGCTTCCGGGCTTCTCCGGTTCCACGGACAATTTGGCCGTCATTCGTCTGGACTCCGACTCCAACCAACCGTCTTACGTTCCAACGCTATTCGAGAATGTCAACGGTTCGACCAAAGTTAACTTTAAGCGCAAGGGCAACAGCGAATACGCCGTAGTGCGCAGGAACGCGTCGTTTACGGATATGGCCAAGCATTGGGCGAATGGCGATGTTACGGTATTAGCTTCCAAATTTATCGTAACGGGCGACACGAACAAAACATTTGCGCCCGGCAAGAATATTACCAGAGCCGATTTTGCGGAGTTTCTTGCCAGAGGTATCGGGTTGAACGGGGATAAATCCTCTGCCTCCAGATACACGGACGTCTCTCTCACAAACCCGTCTGCATCTTATATTGGAGCGGTGAGCAAAGCGGGTATCGTAGAAGGCGGAACGGATGGCAAATTCCGTCCAAACGCGAACGTGACCCGGGAAGAAATGGCAACGATGCTAATCCGGGCTATGAACTATGTTGGAGTACAATCTTCCTCATCCAGTACCGCGCTTAACGGCTTTAAGGACAAAGCCAAAGTAAGCGGCTGGGCAAAAGAAGGAATGTCGATCAGCGTTACCGTCGGATTCATCAAGGGCTCCACGACGAAGACGATTAATCCGCAAAGCAAAGCGACTCGCGCGGAAGCCGCGATTATGATTAAACGATTCTTGGAATACGTGGATTTCCTATAACCATTCTAATTTGCTTATTTAAACAAAGCGGATCCAGAAGCGAAAGCGCGAACTGGATCCGCCTTTCTAGCTACTGGGAAGCTAGAGGTTGTTCGATCTTGATTGAATCCCGATGGCCAATTATTGGAATTGTAGAACGTTGGCGACTCGTGTCGATTTTATGGCAATCTGGTGTTAGACTGATTTGTAGATACATACAAAGTTGAAAGATTTTCTAACAACGGAGGGCTTGCATGGAAAAGCAATTCAAAGGCAAAGTACTCATAACGGGCGCCGATGGATTTATCGGATCGCATCTAACGGAAGAAATGGTACGCAGAGGTTACGACGTTAGGGCGTTTGCCGTTTATAACTCTTTTAATTCCTGGGGCTGGTTGGATCAATCTCCCAAAGAGATTAAATCTTCTCTTGATGTCTTTACCGGCGATATTAGGGATCCTCATGGCGTTAAGCAGGCAATGCGCGGTTGCGATGCAGTCCTTCATCTGGCTGCGTTGATTGCCATCCCCTACTCCTACCACTCTCCGGACACTTATGTAGATACCAATATCAAAGGAACACTAAATTTATTGCAAGCTGCAAGGGAGACCGGCGTGTCCAAGTTCGTCCACACTTCCACGAGCGAAGTGTACGGTACAGCACGATTCGTACCGATCACAGAGGAGCATCCCTTACAAGGTCAATCCCCGTATTCGGCGAGTAAGATTGGGGCTGATCAGATGGCGATGTCTTTCTATGATTCTTTTCAGACGCCAGTGGCTATCATTCGGCCATTTAATACATATGGACCAAGACAATCGGCGAGAGCGGTAATACCCACCGTCATCACGCAAATCGCTAACGGAAAAAAAGAGATTCAACTGGGAGCTCTTCACCCGACTAGGGATTTTAACTATGTTGAAGACACGGTGAGAGGTTTTATCGAAGTCATGGAGTCTGACAGATCGATCGGCGAAGTCATTAATATCGGAAGCAACTATGAAATCTCTATTGGAGATACGGTGAAGCTCATTGCCGAGATCATGGGGCGCGAGATTGAAATCCAAACGGATTCTTCCCGTATCAGACCGGAGAAGAGCGAAGTGGAGAGGCTGTGGGCCGATAATCAAAAGGCTAAGCGCCTTCTGGACTGGGAGCCGAAATTCGCTGGCAGAGACGGGTTGCGGAGGGGGCTAGAGAAAACGGTCGAGTGGTTTACGAATCCGGATAATCTTAAGAACTACAAGGCTGATTTCTACAATATATGAGCGAGCATTTGAATGTTTCGAGATTAATAGAAGCTATTAGATGGGCAATTGATTCAGAGAAATCGTTCGTCGGTTTGCATGAGCCTGTGTTCCAAGGGCGAGAGAAAGAATACGTCCTGGATTGCATAGAGACGGGTTGGGTGTCATCGGTAGGTCAATACGTAGATCGTTTTGAACAAATGCTTGCCGAATACACAGGTTCTGCGCGGGCGGTTGCGGTTGTTAACGGCACGGCTGCTTTGCACATCAGTTTACTGATGAGTGGAGTCACGCAGAATGATGAAGTATTATGTCCGACGTTATCGTTCGTAGCTACCGCGAATGCCATCGCTTATTGCGGAGCGATTCCCCATTTCGTGGATATCGATGAACGAACGCTTGGAATCGATCCTGAAAAGCTAGATACGTACTTGGGCGAAATTACTCGAGTAGATGGGGAGCGGTGTTATAACAAATTTACGGGACGTGCGATTAAGGCCGTTATAGCGATGCACACGTTTGGACATCCCGTAAACCTTGATCGATTAATCGAAGTCTGTACCAAATACTCTCTAGAGCTTGTGGAGGACGCCGCCGAATCATTAGGTTCCTTTTACAAGGGCAAACATACAGGAACATTCAGCAAGCTTAGCGCCGTTAGCTTTAACGGCAACAAAATCATGACAACCGGCGGGGGCGGAGCGATTCTCGCGCAGGATGAGGAACTAGGTAAACTCGTGAAGCATATTACGACTACCGCTAAGGTTCCGCACCGTTGGGATTTTAATCACGATCATATCGGTTATAATTATCGATTACCTAATCTCAACGCCGCGCTGGGATGCGCTCAATTGGAACAACTACCGATCTTTTTAAGTAGAAAACGGAAATTGGCGAACCGATATCGCGAACAGCTAAGAGATCTGAATGGCGTTCGATTTTTCGAGGAACCGCTCGATAGCAACAGCAATTATTGGTTAAACACGATACTGCTTGAGGATAAGGGTCAACGAGACAGCGTGTTACAACAATTGAATGATAATGGCTTGATGTCAAGACCCGCATGGACGTTATTGCATCAACTCCAGATCTACTCCACATGCCCCAGAATGGATTTGGTCAACGCCGAGAACTTAAGTCTGCGCATGATTAACATTCCAAGCAGTTCTTTCCTTGGAGGCATATATGAGTAAAAGAAAAATTTGCGTAGTTACGGGAACGAGAGCGGAATACGGACTGCTGTATTGGCTGTTGAAAGAGCTTGAAGCCGAACCGACGGTAGAGCTTCAATTGATCGTATCCGGAATGCATCTCTCTCCTGAGTTCGGATCGACATATAAATTCATAGAGCAAGACGGATTTATCATCAACGAGAAAATCGAAATGTTATTGTCCAGCGATACGCCGGTGGGCATCACGAAATCGATTGGTTTGGCTGTACTGAGTTTTGCTGAATGTTTGGATCGGTTAAAACCGGATATTCTGGTCTTGGCAGGCGACCGCTACGAGATATTGGCGGCGGCACAAGCCGCATTAATTGCCCAAATACCAATTGCCCATTTGTTCGGCGGCGATACGACCGAGGGAGCTTTTGATGAGGCGATTCGCCATTCCATAACGAAAATGTCTCATTTGCATTTCGTGTCCAACGGGCATGCGGCTAAAAGGGTCCGTCAATTAGGCGAGAATCCGAAGCATATCTTCAACGTGGGCAGCACCGGCTTGGATTTCGTTAGAAAAGCGACTCTTCTGACTAAAGATCAACTTTCCGAGCGATTGGAATTCGAGTTCAGGAAGCGGAATGTAGCCGTTACTTTTCACCCCGCCACTCTTGATGCCCAAAGGCCGGAGGAACAATTTAGCGAGTTGCTTCATGCGCTGGAATCTCTGGGACAGGAAACAGGGATCATTATCACGAAGCCGAATTCGGATACTTACGGCAGGAAACTAATTGAAATGACCGATGAATTCGTAAAAAGCCACTCTAACGCCAAAGCTTACACGTCGCTTGGTCAACTCCCTTATTTGAGTTTACTGTCTCATGTCGACGCCGTAATAGGAAACTCGTCCAGCGGTCTGTACGAAGCGCCGACATTTAAAATCCCTACGGTTAATATAGGCAGTCGTCAGAGGGGGAGGATGCAAGCTAGCTCCGTAATCGATTGCGAACCGAATAGAAGCGAAATTAGCAAGGCGATGACCGTCGCGTTTGCAATGGATTGTACGAATACGGTAAATCCCTATGGCGAAGGTCGCGCTTCGGAACGTGTTGCCGGAATCCTCAAGGATTTTGATAATCTACGAGGCTTAATACAAAAGTCATTCTATGAGGTAGATGATCATGAATCAGTCTAAGCAGCAGGTATATATTATCGCCGAGGCCGGAGTTAACCATAATGGGTCAATCGAGATGGCTAAGCGATTAATCGACGTTGCGAGTGCTTCCGGAGCAAATGCGGTTAAGTTTCAGTCGTTTAAAGCGGACAAGCTTGTGAGCAGGCAAGCGCCTAAAGCAGACTATCAATTGGCTACTACGGATTCCGCGGAAACTCAGTACGAGATGCTGAAGAAGTTGGAATTATCCGAAGATGACCACCGCATCTTATTTGAATATAGCCGCAATGCGGGTATAGAATTCCTATCTACTCCGTTCGATGTCGACAGTCTTAACTGGCTTTGCGATGAACTAAATGTGGAATCCATTAAGATTTCGTCAGGGGACTTGACGAATTCGTTGTTGCTGCTTGCAACCGCTAGGAGACGAGTTAACGTCATTTTGTCAACGGGCATGAGCTCGTTAGGCGATATTGAAGAAGCGTTGGGCGTATTAGCCTATGGGTATTTGAATCCGGATAAGGAACCGGAATCAGAGAATGATTTCTTGGAAGCCTATCGTAATGACGAAGGACAATCCCTCCTTAAGAAGCATGTCGTGTTGCTGCACTGTACTACGGAGTATCCTGCTCCGCTAAACGAGGTTAACCTTAAAGCGATGGAAGTCATGTCGCTAAGTTTTGGATTGCCGGTAGGTTACTCGGATCATACGGAAGGCATTGTCATACCACTAGCAGCCACGGCAAGGGGAGCAATATTAATAGAAAAGCATTTTACGTTAGATAAGTCCCTGCCTGGACCGGATCATAAAGCATCCTTAGACCCTGACGAGTTAATAAGGATGGTACAAGGAATTAGACAAGTCGAACAGGCGATAGGAACAGGCTTGAAAGCGCCCTCCAAATCGGAGTCCAAAAATACTGTTATTGCTAGAAAAAGTTTAGTGGCCACAGAGACTATCCAGCAAGGCAGCTTATTCACGGTTTCTAATCTAACCGTAAAAAGACCAGGAAACGGGTTGAAGCCGATCCAATATTGGTCTACCTTAGGCAAATCCGCGACGAGAACCTATTTGAAGGACGAAGTGATTGAATGAAGACCAAATCATGTATTGTTATCGGCGGGGGCGGACATGCCAAGGTGTTAATCGATATGTTGAACCGCAATGGATATAACATTGTGGGATATTCCGCATTATCGCCGAGTAATCAGGAAGTGTTTCGAGAGCTAGCTTATCTGAATGCGGAGATAGATCTAGATAGCAAAGAATTTTCTACGATAGCTTTATTTAATGGAATAGGATCGACCGGCAATCCTAAAAAGAGGAAAGAGGTTTTTGAGCAATGGACCCGAAAAGGTTATCCTTTTCCGGCGATTGTTCATCCCCTTGCGTTTGTGGCCGACGATGTTAGACTTGCCGATGGAGCCCAGGTCATGGTGGGGGCGATTGTACAACCCTCCTCATCGGTGGGGGAAAACAGCATTATTAACACGAAATCAAGTGTTGACCACGATTGCTTCGTCGGGAATCATGTCCATATATCGCCGGGAGCAGTGCTTTGCGGCGACGTATGCGTTGAGGACGAAGCGCATATCGGTGCCGGGGCGATTATTAAGCAAGGAATCCGCGTCGGCATGGGAAGCATCGTTGGTGCAGGTGCAGTAGTCGTGAATAACATTCGACCAGGTACAACCGTAGTGGGGATTCCTGCCAGGGAGGTGTCGAGATGAATAATTGGAGAGCGTCTCTCGTTCTGAGAAGCGAAAGTATACTTAACGTCATTCACGCAATCGATAACAATTCGATGCAAATTGCACTAATTGTGGACGAATCGGATTATTTATTGGGCACCGTAACGGATGGGGATATTCGAAGAGCTATTTTGCGGGGGCATTCCCTAGAAAATGCGATCACCGATATTATGAATAGATCGCCTATTATTGCTAACCCTGCTCAAGATAGGCGAGAAGTACTGGCCATCATGAGAAAAAGACAAATTAACCATATTCCCATTGTCAATAATGATGGCTACGTAGTAGGGCTGGAAACGATTCATAGCATTGTTAGCCCTGAACTGCGCGATAATAGAGTCGTATTGATGGCAGGGGGATTAGGCAGTCGGCTAAGGCCCTTGACGGATGATTGTCCTAAACCGCTGCTGAAGGTCGGAGGAAAACCGGTACTGGAAACGACAATCGAGAATTTGATCTCCTATGGGCTGAACAAGTTTACGTTAACCGTGAATTACAAGGCTGAAATGTTAGTCGAACACTTCGGCGACGGTTCTAAATGGGGCGTCGACATCGATTACATTTTCGAAGAAAAACGTATGGGAACGGCCGGGGCTTTAAGTTTGTTGAAACGAAATCCGGAGCAGTCTTTTATTGTAATGAACGGCGATTTATTAACCAAGGTAAATATTGCGGGACTTCTTGATTATCACGAAAGCCAAGATTCGGTCGCCACAATGTGCGTCCGAGACTACGAGATACAAGTTCCTTACGGAGTTATTAATGTAATGAACGAGAGATTGGTAAGCATTGAAGAGAAACCCGTTTATCGACATTTCGTTAATGCGGGAATTTATGTTTTGAATCCGCAGACGTTGAGCATTATTCCGAAGAACGAGTTCTATGATATGACTACTTTTTTTGAGGATTTGATAAAAAACAACGAGCGAACTTCTATTTTCCCTATTCGTGAGTATTGGTTGGATATCGGAAAAATGGAAGACTATGAAAGGGCGAATGGAGAGTTCTCCAAGGTTTTCGGATGAATGTCCTCATTATCGGTTATGGGTCAATTGGAGAGCGACACGCAGAACTGTTCGAGAAGCTCGGATGTAAGGTTGGTGTAGTGAGTAGCCGAGATCCAATTGAGAAATATCAATATTTCAGGACGACCAAGTCGGCAATGATGAAGTCGGATTGGGATTGGGTGGTCATATCTAATCGGACTGTGGAACATTATTTGACATTGAATGAACTTATTCGCTTGAATTATACTGGGTCTATACTTGTCGAAAAACCCATTTTTGAGTCGCCTAAAGAGTTCGCGCATCTTCCGTTAGAGAAAATTTTTGTATCGTATAATTTAAGGTTTCATCCATGCATTCAGAAATTGCGTTATTTATTGCAAGGGGAGACACTATTATCGGCGCAATTCTATGTCGGTCAGTACTTGCCAGGGTGGAGACCCGGACAGGACTACCGGCAAACTTATTCGGCTTCAAAAGCGATGGGGGGCGGAGTGTTACGGGATTTGAGTCATGAGTTGGATCTCGTCCTTTGGTTGCTCGGAAAGTGGAATTGGGTAACGGCGATCGGCGGAACCTATAGCCAACTTGAATTGGATAGCGACGACGTATTCGCCTTGTTAGTTCAGACGGAACATTGTCCGGTCGTTAACGTCCAGCTTAATTACATTGATCGAATCGCACAACGAAAGATTATTATCAATACCGAACGTCATACATTCGCAATCGATTTGATCAACAGTACAATAAGTGTCGATGGCACGGAAGAACGAATGGAAACGACCAGAAATACAACTTACGTAGCCCAACACGAACGAATAGTTAATGGCGAGTACGAGCAAATCTGCACATTTCGCGAAGGTATCGAAGTCATGAGGCTAATTGATGCAGCGGAAACCTCCGCTAGTCAGAAAGTGTGGATGAAAAATGAAGCTATGCACAATATGCGCTAGAGGCGGTTCTAAGGGAGTCAAAAACAAAAATGTGCGCCATTTGGCTGGTCAGCCGTTAATTGCTTACAGTATTCAACAAGCTAAACAAACGGGGTTATTCGACTATGTTGCCGTTAGCAGCGATTCGCAAGAGATACTGGACATTGCAAGGCAATATGGTGCAGACCTAACCATCCGTAGACCTAATGAATTAGCCACTGATACAGCAGCTAAACTTCCGGTAATCCGACATTGCGTCAGTATGGTTGAACAGATAACGGGGGTTATTTTTGATACGATCGTTGATCTGGATGCGACTTCTCCCTTAAGAATTTCCGATGACATTATTCAAGCCTATCAACTATTGGAATCTAGCAAAGCGAGTAACGTAATCACGGGCGCGCCCGCTAGACGATCTCCATATTTTAATTTAGTAGAATTAAACGATAGCGGAACAGTGCAATTGTGCAAAAAACTGGAAAAACCTGTAATTCGACGGCAGGACGCTCCCAAATGTTATGATATGAATGCTTCGATTTATATTTGGAGAAGAGAGTCTTTGATGGAGAAAGAGGGCTTGTTTCAATTGGATACGCGGCTCTACGAAATGCCCGAAGAACGATCCGTCGATATAGATTCGGAGCTTGACTTCGAAATTGTCGATTTTCTGATGAGGAGAAGAGTTGGATCATGAACGATAACGACAAAACCATGAATTATCGCGATTTTTTCTCATTGCAAGGTAAAACGGCGATCGTAACAGGGGGAGCCGGGATCCTAGGCAAACATTTCTGCTCTGCTTTGAGCGACTTCGGCGCAAATGTAGCGGTTGCGGATCTCAACGCGGATGCGGCAAGTCAAATCGCGTCGGAGCTTGAAGAACGTTACGGTGTCAAAGCGCGCGGATATTATTGCGATGTCTCCTCTCCCGCATCTGTGGACAGTCTCGTAAATGAAGTCGTAGGTACCTTCGGTCGAATTGATATTTTACATAACAACGCCGCAAGCAAGTCGAAGGATTTAAGCCAATTTTTCGCGCCCTTCGAAGAATATTCGTTAGAGCAGTGGCGAGAAGTGATGTCCGTTAATATCGACGGGATGTTCTTAATGGCGCAAGCCGTGGGCAAGCAAATGATTAAACAGGGCACCGGAGGATCCATAATCCAAACGGCGTCCATATACGGCGCAATGGCGCCGGACCAACGAATTTATAAAGGCTCCCGCTACCTAGGAGTGACGATCAATACCCCGGCTGTCTACTCCGCTTCAAAGGCGGCCGTAATTGGACTTACGAAGTATTTAGCGACTTACTGGGCAGATCAAGGGATCAGGGTTAATACCTTAACCCCTGGCGGTAATGAAAGCGGGCAAAACGAGGAGTTCATTAAGAATTATTCGAATCGAATTCCGCTTGGCAGAATGGGTATGCCGCACGAGATGACAGGGGCGTTAGTATACCTCGCTTCGGATGCATCAAGTTACGTTACGGGCCAGAATCTATTTGTTGACGGTGGATTACACGCCTGGTAACCCTATTACTAATCTACTTTTGGAGGAAAGAACATGATCCGTGTGAGAGAACCTATTCAAGAAGCCAATTTCAATAATGCGGAAAATGAATTAGAAGCGAAGTACGGGTTGCCTCGCGAGTAAAATTTTGCAAAATGTGCGTTATTTCCAACCAGAGACCAAACTCGGCGGTCGAGTACGAACATACGAAAGACAGCAAGAAAAAAACGATTCATTTTAACGAGGACGGAATTTGCGATGCATGCCGTCTTAGCATACAGAAACATAATACGATCGATTGGGTGGAACGAGAGAGAAAACTTATCGAGCTCTGCGATCAATATCGCAGCAAAGACGGCTCATATGATTGTATCGTTCCCGGTTCCGGCGGGAAAGACAGTTTCTATGCGGCTCATGTTCTGAAATATAAATACGGCATGCACCCGCTGACGGTAACATGGGCGCCGCACGTCTATACGGACTGGGGATTTAAAAACTTTCAATCCTGGATACATGCGGGATTCGATAATTACCTGTGCACTCCGAACGGAAAGGCGCACCGTTTGTTGACCCGTCTTGCGGTAGAAAACTTATTTCATCCGTTTCAACCGTTCATTATCGGGCAAAAAGCTCTTGCGCCTAAGATGTCCCTATTATTTAATATTCCGTTGGTATTCTACGGCGAGAACGAAGCGGAATACGGAAATCCGATCGCTGATACGGAAAGCGCTAAGAGGGATTGGTCATACTTCACATCCGATGACCAAAGCAACATTTATCTCGGCGGCACGTCTATCCAGGAATTAAAAGAAAATTACGAGTTTGATCAGAGCGATCTGAATCCCTATCTTCCGGCCAATCCCGAAGCGATAGAGAAGCAAAAAGTAGAAGTCCATTACCTTGGATATTACTTGAAATGGCACCCGCAGAGCTGCTACTACTACTCGGTAGAGCATGGCGGTTTCCAAGCTTCGCCGGAAAGAACGCCCGGAACTTACAGCAAATACAATAGCATCGACGACAAAATCGACGATTTCCACTACTATACGACGAACGTCAAATTCGGAATCGGTCGGGCTTCGTACGACGCAGCCCAAGAAATTCGGTCCAAAGACATAACCCGCGATGAAGGCGTCGCGCTCGTGAAAAGATACGATGGAGAGTTCCCGGAAAGATTCGCTGATGAAATATTCCAGTATTTAAGCATTAACGAAAAGGAATTTCCGAAAGCTTCGAAGATGTTCGAACAACCTATCATGGATCGGGACTATTTTATGAATCTGGCCGACCAATTCCGTTCTCCGCATCTTTGGAAAAAAGAAAACGGAACGTGGAAGCTTAGGAAAACTGTCTTCTCTTGATGAAAGGAATATAACATGGCAAACACTAGGCTCATTGCGCGGTTGGATATCAAAGGTCCGAACTTGATAAAAGGGATTCATCTTGAAGGTCTGAGAGTTCTAGGCGATCCCGAAACGTTCGCAACCCAGTATTACGAGCAAGGGATTGACGAGCTAATATACATGGATGCTGTGGCCAGCTTATACGAGCGGAACAATTTGACCGACATTGTAAAACACACGGCCAAGAATATCTTTATTCCCCTCACGGTAGGAGGAGGCGTTCGTTCGGTAGAGGACGCCAAAAACCTATTGCGCGCCGGTGCCGACAAGATCGCCATTAATACGGCGGCCGTTCGAAACCCCGAGCTTATAAGCCAAATGTCGAGAAGATTTGGATCGCAATGCATGGTACTCTCGATTGAAGCAAAGCGAAATGGCCTGGGGCAGTGGGAAGTGTATACGGATAATGGTCGCGAACGAACGGGATTAAGCGTCGTGGAGTGGGCGGTTAAAGGCGCCGAACTCGGAGCGGGAGAAATTCTGTTGACCTCGGTGGACCAGGAGGGGACGCGCAAAGGTTTCGATTTGTCTCTTATCCGATCCGTTAGCGAGACCGTATCCGTGCCCGTCATTGCCAGCGGCGGCATGGGATCTGCCGAACACTTGGTTGACGCGGTGAAAATCGGCAGAGCGGACGCTGTCGCAATGGCCGATGTATTGCATTACAATCGTCTTAGTTTGGATGGGATTCGAAAACATGCATTAATGAATCATATCGATGTTAGGAGCAACTAGCGATGGCCAATCCTGAAGTCACGGTAATTGATTATGGGATGGGGAATATATACAGTGTCACGCGCGCTTTGGAAGCCTGCGGAGCAACAGTGAAACTGACGGATTCTCCGGAAGATATTGTGTCTGCGCAATTGCTCGTATTGCCGGGAGTAGGCGCATTCAAGGACGGCATGGAGGAACTAAGGTCACGGGGTCTTGTCGGTCCCATCGGGGATTATGCGCGCACGGGCAGGCCTTTGCTCGGGATTTGCCTTGGAATGCAAATGTTGATGGAACGGAGCGAAGAGTTCGGCGAACATGAAGGTCTTGGCCTTATACCGGGTAACGTAGTTGCGATCCCAAACACCGCCGAAGATGGGGGAAGGCATAAAATCCCTCATATCGGCTGGAACGAATTAAAGAAGACTGCAGCCCTTTCGTGGGATGGGAGCATCCTAGAAGGAATTAATGAAGATAACACCGCGTACTTTGTTCATTCGTTTACCTGCGTTCCCTTGAACGAATCTCACCGTTTGGCGGATTCGCAATACAATGGTCGGAGAATATCCGCTGCGATCCAATCCGATAACGTGTACGGATGTCAATTCCATCCTGAAAAAAGCGCGCAGACCGGGCTCAAAATCATCAGCAATTTTTTATCGTTAACGTAGATAGGTCTGGAATAGACAGAGTTTTGGATTCCGGTCCTGGAACGGAGGGGTGCTATGAACCACGCGCAATTGATCGAACAAGGATTAGAGTGGATTGGCACGACGCTTAAATATCCCTTCGACCCGGATCTGCCGGTGTTGTTCGTAGGCAGCAAGATGTTTGCGTTGTTCGGCAAGACGGGCGGATACGAGAGCGTAAACTTGAAGGCGGATCCAGAGGAAGCGTGGCTGCTTCGGCAGCAATACTCGGGTTCCGTCCTTCCGGGCTATCATATGAACAAGAAACACTGGAATACGGTCGTTCTGGATGGCGCCGTGCCGGAGGGGGAGCTTCTCGCCATGATGGAGCAATCCTATCAACTTGCGTTGAGCAAGCTGACCAAGCGGGAGAGAGAACAACTGAAATAGATTTATTTTCGGGAAAGGCGGCGAAGTTGGCCGCCTTTTTTTGTGCTGTGCACTCATTCGGTTGTGATTCTATTAAAATTTGGTGACATTGCACTCTTAAGTGTAACTTTTCTCCTCTTAAAGAGTCTAATAGAGTAGGGCATATTAGGAGTCTTCGCACTTCGGCCAAATTCTAATAGATTTACGGGAGAACTAGATTTCATGAATGAACTGCAACATCAACCTGCACAAGC
This sequence comes from Cohnella cholangitidis, assembly GCF_014107495.1. Taxonomy (GTDB): domain Bacteria; phylum Bacillota; class Bacilli; order Paenibacillales; family Paenibacillaceae; genus Cohnella; species Cohnella cholangitidis. Next base: position 2,364,506 of record NZ_CP041969.1, on the reverse strand, counting down.
TCGACATAAACGTACTCGATTGTTACTGCCGTTCCTAGCCGGGGTCTTGGTATTCACAGGTCCGCTTAACGCGGGTAGCATTCCCGCGGCTCAAGCAGCTTCCTCGCAAGCTGCGGTCACTTATAAGCTCGTTCAGCAAGGCGAATCCATCGTAACGTCCGGCGTCCGCCAGCTAACCTACGCATGGGTACCCTCTGACAAGACTAAGCCGACCGAAGTCATTCACGTACTCCAAGTGGATCTCCGAAATCCGTACGTTCAGCTTAATGCAATGGGCGGCCCGAAAGGGAGCGTTACGGCAAGGCAGTCCGTTGGCGCGATGGTCAAGGAAACGGGAGCAATAGCCGGGATTAACGGAGACGTATTCCGCACGGGAAGCACAAGCGAGGGCGTGCCGATGGGGGCGCAAATTAATTCCGGGCAACTCCTCGTCAGTACGGAACAATTGCAAGGAATGTATGCTTTCGGAGTGACGAAGGACCGACAGCCGATCATCGATAATTTCGTGTTTACGGGCGAAGTTATCGCAGCCGACGGAACGCCGTTTAGTCTGACGGGACTGAATAAAGCGGCATACCGCACGGAACCGGACAAAGCTTACAGCCATGCCAATGCCTTGTACATGTATACTAGCGCTTGGACAGCTCCCGAACGTCCGGCGAACAGCGGCGCCACGCCTACGGAAGCGTTGGTTGTCGATGGTATCGTAACCGAGATTTCCGTTGGAACTCCGATTGTGACGGCGATTCCTGAGAATGGCTATATTTTGCGCGGTCATGGGGACAAGACTGCGGCGAACTTTATTACGACTCATCTAAACGTCGGGGATAAGATCAATACGACGACATCGCTCAAGAGCGCCGATGGCAGAACCTACGATCCCTCCGAGTTCCAGATGATGGTAAGCGGCCATACGCTATTGTTGGACAAAGGCGCCGCTACAGCATTCACGAGGGATATTAGCGGTGTCAGCGGAGGCGCCGATCGCGCCCGTACCGCGGTTGGGTATTCCAAAGACGGCAATACGGCCTATTTGTTAACCGTCGAAGAGAATGGCGGGCGCAAAGGGGTAACGCTTAAGGAGCTGCAACAGATACTCTCGGAGCTAGGCGTGTGGAAAGCGGTTAACCTGGACGGCGGCGGTTCGACGACGATGATCTCCCGTCCGCTTGGCGAGTTCCAAACCCAGCTAACCCATCCGACTTCTTATGGAACGACGCAACGTCTCGTAACGAATGGAATCGGCGTGTACACGACGGCGCCGCAAGGCGCGATAAAAGGCATAGTAGCGAGCGGCGCCCAAACTTTGTTCATGGGCCAACAGGCGGCATATTCGTTGAAAGCTTATGACACGTACTACAATCCGATCGATCCGAACGGCTTGAAACCGACTTGGAGCCTCAATAAACAAATAGGCACGCTCGTCGACGGGACGTTCACGGCCACGAAAACGGGTTCGGCCGATCTTCAGGTCAAAGCCGGTAACGCTACGGATTCGCTATCGCTCGAGATCATCGGGGAAGCCCAGATTTCTAAGCTGATCGTCGAGCCAAATACGACGGCACTCAAACCCGGAGCCGTAATTAGCTTGCCGGTTAAAGCCCAATTGACGGATGGAAGGCAGTTGTCCGTGCCGGCTTCCGCGGTAACGTGGGAGTTCCGCGGGTTCAAGGCGAATATGGCGGACGGCAAGCTTACCGTGGGCAGCGTCGAGAATAATATCGCCGCCGGTTATGCCATTGCCAGGTATGACGGTTACGGAGCGGTTGCGGTACTGGCTTCAGGCTCGGAGAAAGGGTTAGAGGATTTCGAGAAATCCTCCTATAACGTAGGATTTAGCGGCACTCCCGTCGAAACGGTCGGATCCTCCTCCATTACTACCGGCATTCCAGGACGCGAGAACTCCAAAGTGCTGGTAATGGATTATGATTTCACGTTAGGTTCGGGCAAGAGATTCGCCAATGCCGTGCTCAATAACGGCAAAGGAATTACGATCGACGGCACGCCAAGCACGTTAACTCTAGATGTATTAGGCGATCAGAGCATGCACTGGCTGAGAGCCGAATTTACCGACGTTAACGGCAAAACCGTATACGCGACTATCGTAGACCAAATCGATTGGAGCGGATGGAAGAATCTCAAAATAGATCTGGCGGGCGCAGGGCTTAAAGGGCCTTCGAAACTCACCAAGCTCTACATTGTTAACAAAGAGGAAGACCAAGACGAACGCGCCCTGCAAGGCAACTGGCATTCGATAATCTAGTCTTGCAGTATCCCCCGGATAAAATCGCTACCGTTCAACCGACGATCGTGATGACGGTCGGGAAGAAGCAAGCGACGGTCGACGGCAAGAAGGCGACGTTGCCGGGAGCGCCTTTCGTACAGAAAGGCACCAATACCAACTATTTGCCGTTAAGATTCGTAGCCGACAACCTTGGAGCTCAGATCATTTGGGATAATAAGTCTAAGAGAGTGACGGTTTTGCGTGGAGATAAAATGCTGGAATTGTGGGTTGGCAAAGATACAATGACGGTAAACGGCGTTCGTCAATCGGTATCCGCTACGCCAATCGTTATTAAGAATAGCGTGTACGTACCTGTCCGCATTATTTCCGAACAATTAGGACAAAAGGTGGATTGGGCAGGCAAAACCAAAACGATTACAATTCATTAATTTTCATTCGAAGTCTCAATCCTTCTCTCGATGATCGCAAGAAATATGGTATGATGTAAACATTGCTAGCAAAAAGCCTTGAGACCTATAGTTGATAGGAAGTCATAACCTTAATCGGGCGTCGATGAGTATAGGGGAGTCGGATTCATGGATTTTCATGTGGGCCAAATAGATCGTGTGATCCAGAATGCCATCTCCGTAATGGAAGATAGCAAAGTCCAGGTGTTTGAAATTTGCGAAGTTGCCCGACGCGAGCTTCTATCCCTGACTCAAGAGTTGGATAAAGTAATAAGAGAAACGACGGAAACGATAGACAGAGTTGACGGGTTGGAGAGAGATTATCGCCTTGCCAGAATCCGTCTTACGGAAGTAAGCCGGGATTTCGTAAGATTCAGCGAGCGGGACATTAAGTCCGCTTACGAGAAAGCGACGCAGTTGCAGCTCGATCTCATGGTATACAGGGAAAAGGAAAACTACCTGAAAACCCGTCGAGACGAGCTGCAGCAGCGCGTTAAGAACGTAGAAGTTTCTATCGAACGAGCCGATACGATCAACTTGCAGATGAGCGTCGTGTTAGATTATCTCTCCGGAGATCTGAACCAAGTGACGCGCATACTAGAATCGGCGAAGAATAGGCAGATGATCGGACTTAAGATCATTCTGGCTCAAGAAGACGAACGCAAACGGGTTGCCCGAGAGATTCACGACGGACCGGCACAATCCTTGGCCAACTTGGTATTAAGAACGGAGATCGCAGAGCGTTTGCTCGAGACGAAGGATCTGGAAGTCGTTCGGAGCGAGCTCATCGATTTGAAATCGCAAATCCGCATCGGGCTGGAAGAAATCCGCAAAATCATTTTCAATCTCCGGCCGATGGCTTTGGATGATCTGGGATTAGTACCGACTCTTCGCAAATTCGTTCAGGATTTCGAGGAGAAGACAAGGATCAGGGCCGTGTTCGACACATCGGGCAAGGAGAAGCGATTGCCTAGTGCTATGGAAGCGGCGATGTTCAGACTCGTGCAGGAAGGCTTCAGCAATGCCCATAAGCATGCCCAATCCACGTTCGTGTCTCTCGAGATGGTGTTTCAGGAAGAAAACGTTCAGTTGCTTATAGAAGACAATGGCGTTGGATTCAACTTGGATGCAATAGAGTCCCGCGTCAAAACCCATACGCATTTCGGCTTGATCGGGATGAAGGAACGTATCGAGCTTCTTCAAGGAAAAATCGATATTGATTCTAGCGTAGGTCAAGGCACTCGAATCAGAATCAATGTCCCCATAAAAGCAGAGTCAGGAAAGGAGTTAATCGCACATGGAGAATAAAACGGCGGCTCGTACTATTAAAGTACTTCTTGCCGATGACCATCAGCTTTTTCGGGAAGGGTTAAAGCGAATTCTGAACATGGAGAGCGACCTTGAAGTCATAGGTGAATGCGGCGATGGCATCCAAGTGCTCGAATTCTGCAACAAGGAAAAGCCGGACGTCGTGTTGCTCGACATTAATATGCCGACGGAGAACGGCGTGATCGCCACGGAGAGGTTGCGGGATATTTTTCCGGAGATTAAAGTGATCATCTTGTCTATCCATGACGACGAGAGCTATGTGTTCGAAACCCTTCGCAAGGGAGCGACGGGTTATCTGCTCAAGGATATGGAAGCGGAATCGCTCATCAATGCCATTCGCACGGTGGCGGAAGGTCATGCATACATACACCCTAAAGTAACGGGCAAGCTGATTAACCAGCTTCGCCGGATGACCTATCTGGATGAGATCGGAGCGACATCGGGCGCGGCGGCCAGCCGGGAGACGATCACGAAGTTCATCCCGCGCGGCAACAACCCGCTTACCCGTCGCGAAGCCGAAGTCCTGCGTTTGATGGCGGAAGGCAAGAGCAACAAGACGATCGGCGAAAACCTCTTCATCAGCGAGAAAACGGTCAAAAACCACGTCAGCAGCATTCTGCAGAAGATGGAAGTGGACGACCGCACGCAAGCCGTCATCAATTCGATCAAATACGGTTGGGTAACGCTATAATCTCAAATAATCTGCATACATAATCGCGCTTCACGCTGTTCGCGGCGACCTGGTCTGATCCCGGTCTGCCGCGAATTTTGCATTAAGGGCCGAACTTGAATCGACGTAATCGACATTGTCCGATCTTCAGCCGGAACTCCCTATCCGTCTGCGGCATATATTGTGGAACGAGTAGACGAATTGCTGGGTTGGAATAGACAAACCCGTTCTCGTCACTCACCTTCAAATCAAAGGAGGTGGCCGCAATGTTTCCCGAATTATTGTGGATAGTTGGCTTCTACGCTGCGGCTGTGGCGCTCGTTCATTGGGTGATCCGCCGCGGGTCCGCCCTAGACCGTCATCATTACGTGCTTGTCGCAGGCAACCACCAAATGCAAATTGAATGGTATATTCGAGCGTTGCAACAATTTTCAAGACGAACGGGCACGGAGATCGGCATAACCGTCGTGCTGGATCAGTCCACGGATGATACGGGGAAAATTATGGAGCGGTTTGCCCGCGGCGGCAACGGGATCGAATGGGTGAGAAGCGAGGGCGGCCAGCTAGACAATCGTCGCGCTTCCGATCAAAAGGTCGTTTGGGTGGAACTGGCGCGTAAGGACGATGTCGATCGGCTGCCGCTGTGATACGAATGTCGAATAAGGAGTGCTGGAAAACCATTGCGAAGGAACCGTTTTTGTCATACAATTCAAGTAATCAGTTCTAAATGGAAATTCGGGTGAAGCACACTCTTGAATCGCTGCTACGGCGATTTGGGGGTGTGTTTTTTGTTGTTGGAATATTTCTCGCGGAGGGGATGGGTTATGAAGGTCGTTATCTACGCGGTTCGCAGTGGTATGAAATGCCGGGCTTACTTTTCGATCGCTTGGGGTGTTGACGAAAAGTATTGGAACGACAGAGCCGATGAGATGATTCGTCTGCGCGAGTTGGTCCCTCTGGGAGCGGCGGATGTTGCATGCAGTACGTTGAATGAACGGTGGAAAAAGGAGGAGTCGACCGGCAGCGGGTTAGAGCCGGAGAAGGGGAGAGGAGCAAATTCGGCGGCAGCGGGCCGTGACTGGGCAGAGCTATTCCGGGAAGCCGTCCGAACAACTTGGGGTGCGGAGAGGACTTGCGATAGCGGTCTGGAAGTCGAGAGAGTGCGGCTTGGTCCGACATCGCGGAATGGAACCGAACTCGCGGCGGCAGCGCGGCTGGCTGCTCGGCATCTCGCGGGCCGGTCGCTTCTGAGGGATGAAGCGACGCAATTGTTGGCCGGCGCGGCAGCCCCGCGACTCGCCGCCATCGATCCGCTCGCCGCGCTGCAATACGCGGCGCTGGGCGGGGCCCTGCAGCTAACCGCTGCCGTGGCCCCCAAACCGGCCGCTCCGCCGCAACGCGGCTTCCGCGCCTGGTCGAGCGGCTGCGCCCCGCTCGACTATTCGGGCCTGCGGCGGCTGCGCCCCGCCGCGCCGAAGATCTGGCCTGCCGGCGATGCGGCAGCGGCCCGGACAAGCTGCGGCGCACGGCTTGCGCCGCTTGCGGACAGGCCTGCGCTTATTGCGAGGCCTGCCTGACGATGGGTCGCAGCCGCGAATGCGAGCTGCTGGTCATAGGCGAGTCGCCCGCGGTTGCCGCAACTTTGCCGTCTTACGGCGGACCTGCTCCCCAAGAGAATGAGCTTACCAGACGCTGGGGGCTTAGCCTTGCCCAGAGCGATGCGGCTGCTCAAGCGCTGCTATTCTTGAATACTCCGCGCGCCCTGCGTGACAACCATGCTTTTCTGTTGTGGGCGGTCACGGGAGCGGGCAAGACGGAGATGATCTTCCCGTTGCTGGACGCCGTGCTTGCCCGCGGCGGACGAGCGCTTGTCGCTACCCCTCGGAAGGATGTCGTACTCGAGCTTGAGCCCAGATTGGCCAAAGCATTTCCTTGCTATGACCGGGTTGTCCTATATGGAGGGAGCGCGAATCGCTGGGAGACCGGACAGCTTACGCTCGCCACGACTCACCAATTGCTTCGGTTTCAAGACGCCTTTAATCTCGTGCTGATTGACGAGCTGGACGCGTTCCCTTATCACAACGATCCGATGCTGCAATACGCGGCTGACAAATGCCGGAACCGTTCGGGGTGCACCGTATACCTTAGCGCGACTCCGCCTTTGCCCTTGCAACGGGCGGTCATCAAAGGCAAGCTGCCTTGCGCGCGCGTTCCGGTTAGATATCACAGACATCCGCTGCCCGTTCCGCGGCGTCTAGTCATCCCCGCCGTTGACCAAATGTGCGGCAAGCAGCGATTGCCGGAGAAGCTGCTTAACCCCCTTCGGAACTCCATCCGTCGCGGAGCCCAAATCTTCGTGTTCGTCCCTTATGTCAAACAAGTCGAACCGTTAGTTAATCTTCTTAAGCGTCATGCCTCGCAGCTTAACATGGATGAGGAATCGATAGCAGGCACCTCTTCCAAGGATTTGGAGCGAACGAATAAAGTGATTTCTTTCCGTGGACAAGCCATTCAATTATTAGTTACCACTACGATACTGGAGCGGGGAGTGACGATTCCTAAGAGCGACGTGTTTATTCTCGATGCTCACAATAGATTGTTCGATTCCGCTTCGCTGGTGCAAATGTCCGGCAGGGCGGGGCGGTCGGCAGCCGATCCCTGCGGATTCGTAACCTTCGGAGCGCCAGCATGGACCTTGCCGCAACGAAGCTCGATTCGGCAAATTCGCGAAATGAACAAAATAGCCAAGCGCGAGGGCTACATAGATTAACTAACCTAATCTGAAAATTGCGCAGGATTAGAGACACTATTTGCCACGCTCTGTAACTTTCGGCTCATATCAATCGTCTGATAGGAGAGATTCAATCATGCCGTTAAACCTAAGCTCGTGGTTTGCGCCCGCCGCGCGGAATTGTCCGGTATGCGGGAGAACCGCTTCGCGCGGGATCAACCCGGTATCGGTTCCGGTTAAGCACCCGGAACCGCGCCGTATATTAACGTCATTGTGCGGAGCGTGCCGGCAGTGTATTCCTTGGATCGCCTATCCGGTTTGCCGGATATGCGGCAGGGCCGAACGGTGCGAGGATTGCGTGCGAAGACAGAATCGGCATTACGCGTTCAGCCGCAGCGCCGTTCGTTACGATCAACGGATGAAGGAATGGCTCGCGCTTTATAAATACAGAGGGAACGAGGGCTTGGAAGGCGTGTTGGCGGCTATGCTATCTTTTGCCTACGAACGTCTCAGCGAAGTATCGCAGTACGGATTCGATGCGGTTACGGCGGTGCCATTAGCGCCCGAGAGGTTACGGGATCGAGGGTATAATCAAGCGGAGCGGTTAGCGACGAGGCTGGCGGAATGGTATGGGCTGAACTATCGTCCCCTATTGCTTCGGTTGCGTCATACAGAGAAACAAAGCCTCAAGAACCGCCGTAGCCGAGTAACCGATATGAGAGGCATTTTCTCGGCCGTCCCAAGCGATTCCATTTCCGAAAGAATCATTCTCGTAGACGATATTTATACGACGGGAAGCACTCTGGACGAGTGTGCGCGGGTATTGACGCAAGCCGTCCAATCGGGAATGTCGAGGGAAGTTTATGGGGTTCTATGGGCGCGTTCATAGCAATTTCAGTAATAGGTGACAGAGGAATATGCTTTTCGGCGCATTTCTTCCTGTGCTATGATAAAGTAATTCTGTTTTGAAAGACCAACATAGATTCGGTGATACACCAGAGGGAGGCGCTATGGAACGCCGGGCAAAATTAACGGAAATTGATATCGTACGCGGCATCGCGATTCTGGGAGTGTTGATGGTTCATTCCACCTCGTTCGCAACGGAGGCGATGAAGGGGGCGAGCCTGTACGGCGTATACAATTTCTTGAACATATTCTCCAAGATCGGAACGACGTCCTTTATTCTTCTAAGCAGCTTCGTTCTTTTTTACAATTATTATCCTCAACCGCTTACGGCTCAACGCTTTAAGAAATTTTATCGTAATCGGCTATTATACATCGTAGTGCCATATTTGATTTTTTCGATCGTTTATTTCGTGCTGCGTTGGTACCAGAACGGATTCGCGTGGGATATCGCGCAGATGTGGCCGAGTTTCTGGGACAAGGTCTCCAAAGGCCAAGCGTATACGCACTTGTATTTTGTGTTTATTAGCATTCAACTATACTTGCTGTTCCCGATTCTGTTGTATTTGATGAAACGGTTCAAGTGGCTGGCCGCATCGGCTATTTTCGTCGGGGTAGCGTTGCAATGGGCCTTTTTCCTGTATAACAGGGAGTACTGGCAGGTCACCAACCGTGGCAGCTGGTCTCCGACGTACTTCGGGCAGTATTTTCTCGGGGCATGGCTTGGGATTTACTTCGATCGGATTAAAGGCTGGCTTATTATCGCTAAGGGCAATATCACGAAGGCCAAGGTTGCTTCATGGATCTGCTTATGGGCTGCTTGGTTAACTGCCGGTATCTCCTACGTGACGATTTTCTATAACGCCCGGTTGTATAAGACACCTTATCATAATGCGTTGTACGACGGATTGTGGGACATCTACACGATGCTTACTCCGCTAGTTCTCATGCAAGTCGCCTTCTTGATCGGGGGCCGGATGACAAGCTCCTTCTGGGTCGGCAAGCTTCGCCATTTGGGCATCGTCTCGTTCGGCGTATATTTATTCCATCCGCTAGTGTTATTGGTATATCGAAAGTACCCGTTGACCGGCGGCGGAACGATGATTCATCATGCATGGTACGCCGGGGGCTTCCTTTGCGCGTTGCTTATCTCTTGGGTTGTCGTAACGCTCGTGTGCAGATTGACGAGCTGGTCCTGGGTGCTGTTCGGCAGCGTTCCCGCGCAGTTGAAGGCCGCTTACGCGGAGCCCAAAAAGACTACCGAATCTACCATTACGTCGCCGTCTGCTTCCGCGTAAATACGAGTTCAAACAATTCGATAGCGACAACTTGAAAAATTTAGTACAATACATGTATATTAAGGTCGACTAATGTCGGAAATCGGGAGATGATTGAGTGAATTTATCCTATTGTCCTAAATGCGGGAAATTGTTCTCCAAAAATTTCCGCGAAGTCTGCAATAGTTGCCATGCCGAATTGGAAAAAGATTATGAGAGATGCGCCGAGCATCTGCGTAAAAATAAAGGGATGGATATTCAGCAGCTTTCCGATGAGCTGGAGATCAGCATTAAGCAAATCACGAAGTGGATTCGCGAAGGCCGCATTTCGTTGCTCGATGCTCCGAATATGTCTTATCCATGCGAATCCTGCGGCGTCCTCATTCGCGAGGCTCATCTGTGCGATTCCTGCAAGAAGCGTCTGCAGCGGGACGTGAAGAACGCCAATTCATCGGGAATGCTTCAGCATAATCCGGACGACGATAGGAACAGAGGCGCTTATCGGATAGGCGATCGTCTGCATGAACGTGGTAAATAATTGTAACTCTAAACATTTCATAAGCATTGACCGATAATAGGGGTAGACATTATCGGTTTTTTTATTTATAGAGGTGATGAACGTGAAGATTAACGATACACAGCGTATTGGCGCCTATCGTACTTATCAACAACAATCGGATGCGCGTACGAACCAAACAGCGGGCAAACGCCGCAAGGACGAGGTTCAGTTTTCGGCCGAGGCTATGGAACTCCTCAATTCCAGGCAACCCGTAGCGGATCCGGATAGGGCGAAGCGTATAGAACAATTGAAGAATGAAGTGGCTACAGGGAATTATTATGTAGAAGATCACCTCATTATTGAGAAACTGCTGCCGTTTTTGAAATAACGGAATGGGGGATGACAGGTGACTTTTCAACCTCTTATGGACTCACTGCACCAGATGCATTCCTTATACGAGAAGTTATTAGAACTTGGTACTGAGAAAAAGGACCGTATCATTCGCAATCAATTAAACGAGCTTACGCTGACTTTGACGCAAGAATCCAAAGTGCTGAAGTCTCTCGCGGCCGTGGATCAAGCGCGACTTAGCGCTTTGACCGCGTTTCAACGGGCTACCGGGTTAAAGGAAGATTCGAATATGCGGTTGGAAGACGTTGCCGTATATTGTTCGGATCTAGCAAGCAAACAATCGATCGAGAACATTTCGATCGAATTGTCGCAGCAAATCAAAGCCTTAAGGGCGTTGAACGAGACGAATCAGCTTCTTGTCCATCATGCGCTTGATATCGTTAACCATACTTTGGATTTATTGGTAGGCAGTCCGGAAGACGAGATGGTTTATACGAATCCGAATCAAGCGAACCCGTACGCCAAACGGAATTCTTATTTCGATACCCGAGCATAATCGGGGGATATTGACCATATAACACCCGATTTACTAACGGAGGGAATAACCAAATGAGATCCACCTTTCATGGCCTGGAGACAAGCAAACGCGCAATACTTACCCAAACGACGGCTTTGACTACATTAGGGCATAATATCGCGAACGCGTCAACCGAAGGTTACACAAGGCAACGAGTTAACCTTTCCGCAACGCGGCCTCTGGAAGCGACGGGAATGAGCCGCAGCGTTAATCCCGGACAGATAGGAACTGGCGTGCAGTATGATTCGATTACCCGCGTAAGAGATAGCTTCCTTGATCTGCAATATCGTAGAGAAAACCAATCGTTCTCCTCTTGGGAAGTTCGTAACAGCACGATCCGTTCGATTGAGGGGATCGTTAACGAACCTTCCAGCACAGGATTGAGTTCGGTCATGAACAAGTTCTGGAACTCATGGGAAGTATTGAACAGAGACCCGACGCTATTAAGCGCTCGAATTGACGTTGTCGGATCCGCGGTTAACTTCGCTGATACTCTCCAACACGTAGGAAAGTCTCTTGTCAACGTAAACACCGACATAGATAGCAATATTTCCTCGAAGGTTAACGAGGCTAATATAATTGTTCAAGAGATCTCGCAACTGAATGCGTTTATTAGACGCACGGAGGCATATGGAGATAACGCTAACGATTATCGGGATCAGCGGGATGTGCTGATCGATAAGCTCTCGGCTATCGTTGACGTTCAAGCTACGGAATCGCCGGAAGGTGAAGTTTCGATAATCTCCGCAGGCGTTGAAGTCGTGAACGGCGACGCATTCACCTTATTGACGGACGCCAATGCATTAACGGCAACGGCGGGGCAACTGCACGGATACATACAATCCAAAGACGAAGTTGCTCATATTACCGATCAGCTGAACGCGATGATCAATACTCTCGTTCAAGGCGACGCAAAAGTAACTCTTCCTAATGGATATGTGACCAGCACCAATATGGTCGCGGATAACGATGTAACGCTTTCGGATGGAAGCGTCATAGTTGCCGGGAACACGATACCAGCGGGATCGCAAATCACATCGGAAGCACAATTCACCGTTAAAGGCTTTAACGGACTCCATGAGCTTGGTTACAGTCATTCCGATCCGGCCACTTCGGGAATTCCCTTTTTCGTAACTTCGGACGGCTCTGCGACTTTCGATATTATGAATATTCGGGTTAATCCTGCTATTCAGCAAGATACGAACCTTATCGCCGCATCCGGAAAGTATGAAACGATCGGAACCGTCAATACAACGATCAAGGGAAATAGCGATATCGCTCACGCTTTGGCAAGCTTGCGCGATTTCGAATTCAGTTTCCCTTCGGCATTGACCAATCTAACATCCGGATCGACGGACGATTATTTCCGCGCCGTTACGAGCGATTTGGGTACGAGATCCGCGAATGCGGAACGCTCGATGAATAACCAGCAAGAATTGGTCGATTCCGTAATGATTCGCAGGCAATCCGTAAGCGGTGTTTCTCTGGATGAGGAAATGGCGGATATGATCAAGTTCCAGCATGCTTATAATGCAGCCGCGCGGAATATGACGACGGTAGATGAAATGTTAGATCGTGTAATCAATCAAATGGGACTTGTCGGTAGATAAGGAGGGTTAAAGCGATGCGCGTAACAAGCATGATGAAGACGACGCAACTATTAGGCAATTTGCGAAATATGAACTCCGAAATCAACGATTGGCAGAACAAGCTGGCGACCGGTCAGAAAATTCATCGTCCGGGAGACGACCCGGTCGGAATCGGCTACCAGATGAGATATGATACGGAACTAAGCCGCAGCGAGGAGTTCCTCGAGAACTCCAGAACCGGCGGCGGGATTCTGAAGACTATGGATTCATTGATGCAACAAACGAACGATGTGCTGAAACGGGCTAAGATCATTACGCAGCAAGCATCGACGGGTACGGTCCCTGCGGATGCGAGAGCGACTATTGCGGCTGAGATGAAACAACTCAAAGAGCAATTAGTCCTTATCGGCAACAGTAGTTATAATGGGCGATACTTGTTCAACGGACAGAAGACCGATCAAGCTCCGTATACAGCGGCTAATGCCGCGAATGATACGACCGATACAGGGGTATATTTCCTAAACGTAAGTCCGTCGGTTTCCGTGCCGGTAAGCTTAACCGGCGAAGAGATTTTCGGAGCAGCGGGAGATCCTGACAATACCTTTCAAATATTAGAAGATACGATCGCGCATCTTGAAGCCAACGATCAAACGGCATTGCTTGCGGACATGGATCGCTTCGATATAGGAGCGGACAGAATTTCCAAGATGTGGGCGGAGATCGGGGCGCGGACCAATCGCTTCGAGCTTGTCGAGAATCGGATACTGGATCAGCAGGTTTCCTTGAAGGAGTTAAGAGGAAAGGTCGCCGACGTCGATATGCCCGACGCGATCATGCAACTTAAGATTCAAGAGAACGTTCTTCAAGCGGCTCTCTCCACCGGTGCAAGAATTAGCCAATTGTCGTTGATTGATTTCATTCGATAATTTAAACCTTTACTAATCGCAAGGGGGTGTTGGGTATCAATGAAATAAGATCGGGCCCCCCACTGGGGATTCCTAAAGCCCAACCTGTCCGGACAATAACGCCCCCGGCCGATGTAAAGGCGGAACATATCCCCGCCAAACTTGAAATCCGTAACCATCAAGCCGAGATCAATGCGGATTGGAGACAAGTGTGGGACGATTTGGGGCTGCGCGCGCAATCTTCGTTCCAACGAGAGATCTCAAGCAAGTTGAGCGCCGAATACGCTGAAGATCTTGCGACGAACGTTCATCAAGGCGATGAGTCGGGGGATTTAAGAAACCCTTCAAAGCCTAACATTTTCGGTAGGCAAGCGTATGAGGATTATATGAGGAAAAGCAAAGTGGAAGTCGCGATCGACGTGGCTCCTAGGTCGCCCGTGAAATTCGACGTTCGCGTTCATCCTCCGGAAATTGACGTTCAAACCCGCCCGATCGGAACGAAAACATGAGAATGGATTTTGAAAGGTGAGTGGCGTCGTGGCGCAACAAGAAACAATCATTCATAGTGAACGTTACGGCGAGCTTCGCCTATCAGAAAACCAGATCATTCGGTTCGGCAAAGGGATTATCGGCATACAGGAATTCGATACCTATGGGCTTGTGGCTATAGAGGACACCCCGTTCTTCATCCTGCACGCGTTGCAGGAACAGCTTAGTTTTATCGTTATTCCTGCCGAAAAGGCAGTTCAAGACTATGGATTCCACATAGACGACGAGACGATCGAGCTGCTGAGGATCCAGAAAATCGAAGAAGTCGTTATCTTTCTGATCGTTAATATTATCGATGACGTCCTGCATGTCAATCTGAAAGCTCCTATTTTAATCGCTCCTAATCAACGTACCGGCTGTCAATTCATCATTCATCAGAGTGATTATCCGATCCGGCATCCATTGACCGGCAAGGAGGAAAACTGATGCTTGTACTGAAGAGAAAAGTCGGAGAACGAGTCATGCTGGGAGATTCCATAGAAATACAAGTGCTTGCTGTTGAAGGGGAAACTGTAAAATTAGGATTCGTCGCTCCGCGTCACATCCAGATCTTGCGCAAGGAGCTATATGAAGGTTTGCTTTTGGAGAACCTTCAGGCCGGCAAGCCTGATCCCGTTCAAAGTTCGCAAGTGATTGGCTTGCTTAAGAGCTTTAATAAACGTAGATCTGATAAGGATGAGGAGTGATTGACATGACTAGTTTAGGCGGAATAAACGGCGTCCAAAAGGTGGATCTGCCAAAGTACGAATTTGGCGATCAACGGAGCACTGCGAAGGATAAGTACGTAGGAGACAGTACAGTCGAGGTTAGAGCGGCCTCCGCGTCCTTGACACAGAAGGAAGAATTGTCCGCATTCGATCTCGGCAATTTGAAAGAGGAAGAAAAGAAGAAGCTGGACGAAGAACTCAAGAAGATGAACGATACTTTAGCATCTTCTGGCAAAGTGCTGAAATTTAAGTACGACGAGAAAGCGAAAGCGACTTACGTGGAGGTCATCGATGCGGAATCGCAAAAGGTGCTGGCAAGTCTGCCGCCTGAATTTCTAATCGATCTCTCTGTCAGAATGAAGGAACTTATCGGAATGTTTCTTGATGAGCGTTTATGATAGGATGATGATTTCCATGCTTACATCAATTGGGGGGGATTAAACGATGAGCGGAATAAGTCTTAACGGATTGGCTTCCGGTCTTAACACGGGAGAAATGATCGAAGCTTTAATGAAGCTAGAACGCATTCCTTACGATAAACTCACTACGAAGAAGAGTACCTTATCCGAGGAGCAAGGACTAATTAGAAGCATCAATACGAAACTGGTCACTCTGCGGAGCGCCGTATCCGATTTGATGTACAGTACCTCTTACAATTTGACATCCGCCAAGGCAAGTGACAGCACGGTATTTAGCGTTTCTTCAACCGATCAGGCGACTACGGGCAGTTATAATGTTAATGTTACTAAATTAGCTAAGAAGCATGTAGTTAGCTCGGGCGAGTTTTTGAAAACGGGGTCGGATCTGACTGCAGGGGATAAATTTCAGTTATTCGGCAACGGCAGTGCCACAGGTACCGAAATCACGTTAAAGGGTGCCAACAATCAGGAAATCCTGAATAATCTTAAAAACGATATTAATATAGCGAAGAAAGGCGTAACCGCAAGTATTGTGGAGACAACGCCAGGGAATCAAACGTTAGTTTTAACGACGGATAAGTTTGGAACGGATTCGGACATTCAGCTAGGTACGATGCCTGCAACGCCGGACGGTCACGTTTATATCGACGGCCCAGACGCATTGCTTAAGACGCTAGGCATCAAAAAAGCCGATAACAGCTTAAATACAAGACAATCCTCTCAGGACGCCGTAGCGGAAGTGAACGGGATTACGATTACGTCCTCAAGCAACGAACTTAAAGACGTTATTCCCGGAGTAACGATTAATCTTCTGAAAGATAATGCTTCCAGCACGATCACGGTTACTAGCGATACGGACAAAATAGCCGCTAAAATTCAAACTTTCGTCGATGCTTACAACGATGCGATCACCGCGGTTCGTTCGAATAGCGCCAAAGAGGCTAAGATGCAAGGCGATTCAACGCTGCGTACCCTTCAATCCGAATTAAACGATTTAGTTAACGGCGAAGTAAAGGGTGCCGGTGCTTATAAGTTCTTGTTCGAGGTCGGTCTTGAGATCGACAAAGGCATTACGAGCGGAGCGGAGATGACCGGCAAACTCAGCTTTGATAAGAGCAAGTTCGTTGCTGCTTATACTAAAGACCCGCAAGCCGTTGCCGACTTATTCGGTTCTAACGCAGCCAAGGAGAACAAAAATAAAGGGGTAGCTACTCGCCTTTATACAGGGTTGTTTAACTGGACCAAGACGGGAACGGGCCTGTTGGCTTACAAAGTATCCGGTTACGATGCGGATATCAAAACCATCACCCAACAAATGGAAGATATGAATTTGCGTTTAACGATGAAAGAGAAGCAATTACAGTCCCAATTCTCCGCAATGGAGACGGCTTTGTCATCGCTCAAGAACGAGCAGTCGTGGATCACTAGCCAAATCAATTCGTGGGGCTGATATCCGTTAACGTAGCAAGAAGCGACAAGGAGATGGGATTGCGGTGACTGTACAGCACAAGCCTGGATATCAAGCCTATCAGAAGAATAAATACGAGACAGCCTCGCCTCATCGTCTGATTCTGATGTTATATGACGGAGCATTAACAAATATCAATAGAGCCAAAAACGCGCTCGACTCGGATCAGCGTGCGGAAGCACATAAGTTCATCCAGAAAGCTCAGGCAATCGTGTTGGAATTGATGGCATGCTTGAACGAAGAGCAGGGCGATGTTATTGCCAAGAATCTCAAAGAAATTTATTTTTATCTAGTCAACCAACTGACGCAGGCAAACATTCATAAGAAGAAAGACCAGCTGCTAGAAGTCGAAACGATACTTGGCGATCTTCGTCAGACGTGGGATCAGCTGGGGAAAGAGGTCGGCAATGGAAGCTTCTGATCTGGCTTCTAGAGTGAGCAAATGGAAGATGGGCTACGAACAGCTGGCGAAGATCAGTTTGGAGCAGCTTACGCTTATTAAATCGATGGATCCGGGCGACGAACTTTGGAATCGAATTCAGCTGCTAACGGAAGAGAAAAGCGTAACCCAGGGTCAAATGGAATCGATTCAGAATTCGTTGAAGAGCGATCTGGGCATCGAAGAGATGAAGCGGTTGTTTCAGCGGGAAATTCAGACTGCAGCAGAGACGGCAAGAGTATTGACGTTCGAGGCCGCTCATAAGATCGAGACGATGATGGTTTCTACGGGTACCGAGCTGGGCTCCACGAAAACCCATCGCAAAGTGTTCAATGCTTACAGCGGAATGAATTCCGACGATCAAATTTCTTATTACTTTGATGAGAAAAAATAGATCGTCAGCTTGGAAAGCGTCTACGGAAAAATTCTGAAATTTTTTCCTTAAAAATAGTTTTTAAGTATAAAGTTTAGGTTTTGGCTATCCGATATATTATTTAGGTCGCAAGGATGTGACCAATATCTATTATCATGGAGGATGATCACGATGTACATTAACACAAACGTTAGTGCAATCAATGCTCACCGCAACTTGGGTTCCAACAACACCCAAATGGGCAAAACAATGGAAAAACTTTCTTCCGGTTACCGTATCAACCGCGCTGCCGACGATGCAGCAGGTTTGGCGATTTCGGAAAAAATGCGTTACCAAATCGGTGGCTACAACCAAGCTATCGCAAATGCTCAAGACGGTATCTCTTTGATCCAAACAGCAGAGGGTGCTCTTACTGAAGTTCACTCCATGTTGCAACGTTTGAACGTATTGGCTAACCAAGCGTCCAACGGAACTTTGGCTGAATCTGACCGCGAGAAAATCGGTCTGGAAGTAACTGCTCTTGTTGCCGAAATCAACAACATCGCTACTAGCTTGAAGTTCAACGGCATCAGCCTCTTGAACGGATCGCAATCAAGCGTATCTTTCCAAGTTGGTTTCGAAGCTAACACGACGATTTCCGTATCCCTGGGAAGCGGTGTGCAAGCAGCTAAAATCGGCGTTGGCAGCCTTGATGTAAGCACTGCAAGCGGCGCTCAAGCAGCTATCACAGCTATCCAATCCGCAATCAGCGTCGTTTCCCAACGTCGCGCTGAGTTCGGTGCTGTACAAAACCGCTTGGAGCACACGATCAACAACGTTGGCGTTAACTCCGAGAACTTGTCCGCTTCCGAATCCCGTATCCGCAATGCTGATATGGCTAAAGAAATGACGGACTTCACTCGCAGACAAATTTTGGTACAAGCTGGTACTGCTATGTTGGCTCAAGCTAACTCCGTACCGCAAAACGTACTGCGTTTGCTCGGCTAATACCCTTGAATTGGAAACTCCCCAGTCTTATGACTGGGGAGTTTTTCTATTTAGAAATTGTCGATTAATGCCGATATATAGTGTAAATAAGTCGATAAGGTGTTGAATCCATTGAACATAGTATCCGTATGCGGCACGATAGATTTAAGCAATCACGAGAGAGAGAGTAGACTAGAGTCGCTAAACTCTTTATTTAAGACATTATATGATCAGCAAGAGATTGTTCAGGAGCTTTGGATCGACGGGGTCGTCTATAGAGAGGACTATAATAATCACTTGCTCGAGAACTTGATGAAAATCAAGTCAATAGAAATAAAAACCGTTCATGAGACGATTTTGGTGAGCGATTTAACAAGCGAATTGAACAATTATCTTCCTAAGTTGATTCGAGCTTGCGATTCGATCTCCGAGTTATTCTACGGAGAGATGAAAGATGAAGATTGGAACCACTTCGGGCAATTAACGGAAGGGATTCAATGGGTTGGTCAGTCGGCGCATGTTCTACTTACGCATGAAGAACGTTTGAAGGGTATGTCGCCCATTCAATCGACGATTATAAGCTTTGTTGCCGAACTGGAAAAACAGATTGCGGCATTGGATGCTAGTTTACAGCAGGGCGACCATACGGCGGCAGGAGATCTCATTAAATACGAGCTTCCAGATGTGTTCAAGTTGTTGTTGGATCAACTAGAGTCAGGGGTACATTCATGAAGAAGTACGCAGCGGATAATTTGATGTTCCTCAGAGAGCAGTACCCGGAAATTTATAAGCTGGTAAGAAACCGAACGTACAACAACGGCCGCTTCTCCGTAGATCCGGCTAAGAACGGTCAACCAAACTTGCACGTCCAGGTAGAGAATGGCGCAGGCTATCATATATATAGCAAGTATGATCCTGAACTCGAGGCCAATCGTTGGGTGGAGTCGGTAGATGATAGCGCTCCGCGTTCGAATGACATATTAATGGCCGGATTTGGAATGGGTTATCATGCGGCTGCTTTCATGAATCGGTTTCCGGATAGCCGGTTATATATCTACGAGCCCGATATAGATGTTTTCCTAGCGGCTATTGAAACCGTTGATTTAAGGCCGATTCTCGGGAACCGGCAGATTGCCATGTTTGCCCTAGGCGATGAAGAAGCTATTCTTGTAGAATTATTAATAGGGATGTATAAGACTTTGAAAGGCCAATTCGGATTTTTTGTTCTACCGTATTGCAAGAAGCTGGTACCGAATTTACCTGGGCTGCTGGCGGATTTAATTCCGAAGCTGGCGCTGAGTTACGGTACGGACATGAGAACTATCTCCCATTACAAAGCGGAATGGTTAGAAAACTTAATTCTGAATATGGAGAGAAATCTAAGAACTCCCAGCTTTTTCCCTTTGAAGGATTCGTGCAAAGGATTGCCGGCTATCATTGTAGGTTCCGGCCCTTCCTTGGGCTTGGAAGCGGAAAAATTACGGGAAGTCAGGAAACACGCCTTTATCATCGCGGCCGGTTCTAGTGTTCAAGGACTGTTGCATCACGGGATAGAGCCGCACTTAATTGTTTCGATGGATGGCGGGGAGCCTAACCAACGTGTTTTTGCTAACCTCGAAGTCGGGCATATCCCTTTCATCTATATTCCGAGTATCAAATATTCGGCCATTCGAGATGACCGTTCGCCGTATTTGATGCATGGATTTTTCGATATGGATGTCATCTCGCATTACTTTATGGATTTAACGCGGGAAGACGGCGTTCTTGCTTCGACTTCGTCCGTTACAGGGACGTGCATTCAAGTAGCTGCGCTTCTTGGCTTTTCTGACATTTCATTTATCGGTCAAGATTTCTCTTATCCTGGAGATCGCATGTATGCGGACGGCATCGGCCATCAAGTCAACAGATGGGAAACAAAAGAAGTCGAAAGCGCAAGTCTTACGGTTACAAATATATCAGGTGGACAGAACAGAACGAATCACTCCATGTTAAATCTAAAAAGAGATGTCGAAGCCGTAGTTGAAGCCTTCCCCTCCATCTCATTTTATAATGCATCACCGGTTGGAGCCGTAATCGAACATACATCTAATAAGTCCCTTGAACGTTTAAGAGAAGAATACCAACATTTGACGTTCCAAGAAGGATGGTTCAAGGATAAAGTCGTACATTCATTGTCCGCGTATCCAGAAGGAAGAATTATAAAAGTTACAGAGAAAATTAAGCAGACTCAACTAGAGCTGTTGCATTTGAAGAAGCAATTAAAAGCGCTCGACGAGCACATTAAGCGGAATCCGAGCGATGTCCAAGCTTGGCTGCAACAGTTCGAGCCGCTCTGGACGGAAGTGATCGAGCATCCGATCTACGCGAAGATTTTTTCTTTTTTGTTAACGGCAGAGAGAACGCATACGGAACGGTACTGGGGCGATATGTTTAATGAAGCTAATTTGGAGCGTAAAAAGGCGAAGTTAATGGCGTGCATTAGTCCGCTGGTAGAGGGGCTTCAAAAACTTGTTCCTCTTATGGATACCTGTATAACAGATCTATCTGAGAAACTGAATGGAAGAGGATAGATAAGCCATGGGAATCTATACAGACAAGAAGGTACTGATCGTTGGCGGAACGGGAACAATTGGATATCATTTGACAAAGCGATTGTTGCAAGAGAACCCAAAGGTCATTCGAATATTTAGCAGGGATGAATATAAGCAATACGAAATGGGACTGGAATTCCAGGAACATGCTGATAAACTTAGATTCCTCATTGGCGACGTTCGTGATCAACAGAGATTAGCCAGAGCGATGGAAGATATCGATTATGTATTTCATCTCGCGGCTATGAAGCACGTGCCTTTCTGTGAATATAACCCATTTGAGGCTGTGCAGACTAATGTAATCGGTACCCAGAACGTGATACAATCCGCGATTCAAGCAGGAGTCAAAAAAGTGCTTTTCACTAGCACGGATAAAGCAGTCTCACCTTCCAATACATATGGAGCCACCAAGCTGACGGCCGAACGGCTTATCTCTGCGGCAGGTTATCAGAAGGGCTCTAAAGTTACTTCCTTTGCATCCGTTAGGTTTGGGAATGTTATGGGCTCAAGAGGATCCGTCATTCCTTTGTTCAAAAAACAAATTCTAGAGCAACGAAAAGTTACGATAACGGATATGAGAATGACGCGATATATGATGACTCCGCAACAGGCGATCAGCTTGCTTATGGAAGCGAACGGAATATCCAAGGGCGGAGAAGTGTTTGTATTAAAGATGCCGGTAGTCAGATTGGCTGATCTTACCGCAGTGATGATCGAACAATTATCAAAGGATACCTCTTATCATGGAGATGTGGAGGTTAAAGAAATCGGACTTCGTCCAGGCGAGAAGCTGGATGAAGAGTTGATGACCATGGATGAACAGAACAATGTAATCGAGACGGATTTTATGTACATTATTCCTCCTATTTATGGTCACTCTATTAGCAAAAACAGTTATGTTACCGAAAGTTGGTTGTCAGATAAAATGAAGTATTCCTCGAATGAACTCATCAGTAAAGCAAAGCTTTTGGAATGGTTAAAATACGAGAACTTAATATGAGTCGAATTGAGCTAGAGGCATTTAGAATAGGAGACAACGAATGAAAATATCGGCTATTGTCCCCCTCTATAACGGCGAGAAATATATATTAGACACGCTTAAGCACTTGGAACGCCAAATCTATCCGCTGCATGAGATCATTGTGGTTAATGATTGCAGTACGGATCGTTCCGCCGAGATCGTGGATACGTTTATTGCTAATAGCAGGATAAAAACGAGCCATATTATCAACGACCGCAATAGTGGGGTGTCCTATTCTAGAAATAGGGGCATCAGGGAGTCCAGCGGCGAGGCTATATTATTTATGGATGCGGACGATCTTGCCCATAATCGACTGACGCAATCTCATGTTGAATTATGGGAAAACGTACAATTCAGACAACGCTGGGTTCTATCTCATAGCGCATTTCAGCAGATGAATGAGCAAGGAGAAGTTTTAGAGGGTGTATTTCGATTCAAACAAGTCTCGCCTGAGGAAATATTAGGTTATGAGATTGTGCGGAATTATGTGTATTTATCTGGAACTATCGTGGATAAGGAAGCGATACTAGCCGTTGGCGGCTTTGACGAGAAACTAACTCATTGTGAAGACTGGGATCTATGGCTTCGATTGGCGGTTAGAGGGGGATTCTTATATCATGATGATCCTCTAGTTTTAATTAGAAGGCATAATAATAATGCTTCCAGTACAATCGAGAGTGTTACGGCCGGTGAGAGAAGAGTACTCGAAAAATACGACGCTTCGTTTTTACAAGAGGCTATTAGTAAAAGAAAACTACCAGAGGAGAAAAATATCGTCGATTATGTTTCTGTCATGTATCGACTTGAGAGATGGGAACTCGGATATGATATGATCTCGAAACTTCTGAATATTCAACCTGATTCCATATCCGGTTATTTATTTAAAGGGATGTACGAAGTACATCAGAGAGAGTTTAAGAAAGCTATCCTAACGTTCCAAAAAGCATTGGCCATTGATTCCAAGCGTTGTGAAATACTTAATAACCTTGGGGCTTGCTACTTATCCTTGAAGAATTCCGCCGAAGCGAAAAAATATCTATTTCGTGCTTCAGAGCTGCTTCCTAATTATATGGATGCGAATAAAAATTTATTGATCATTAATGCAAATACGGGTGAAACACCGCATTTTACTTGGAGAGAATTAAGACCGGTGTTGCTTACATACAGTTAGAGTTGGCGGGGGAGATAGGGTGTCGGACTTCGGAATTTTTGGGAAACGATTCGTGTTTTGGGGCACTGGCTCGCTGGCGAAAAGAACCGTTGAGGAGATCGGACAGATCGATGGCGGTGAGTTTTACGATAAGCAAGTATGCTACTATATATCCGGAAATCGAGAGATGGCTGGAACTACTTTCATAGATAAAAAAGTGTATATCCCAGAAAAACTAACCGAAGAATCCAATGTATGCATTGTGATATTGAGCAGTTACATAGCCGAAATAAGCGAACAAATCGATCGGTTGAACATAAAAGGCGCAGAGGTTATCTCCTATAGCCAATTGTTGTATTTCTTCAAAATGTGTCAAATCGATCATAATGAGAACTTGTCGAATCGATTCGAAGCGATAAAAAGACTTTCATTCGAAAAATTGGATTATAGGTTGCGTGAAATCGGTTTTTCCGTTTACGATCTCGAGAAGAAGTGGATTCTATTATATGGAAATACTATTCATGGTAGAATAACGTCCCAGTTCAATCTATTGTGTGAATTGTGGGGACAATCTTTCGACACACAATATTCAGGAAAGAGTATCGCATTGAACTCCTATGACTTGTTCTACAAGCCCGAAACCATTGCAGCGTACATCATGGCCTCATTAGGAGCGAAGATTTATTTCGCTTATGACGATTTTATGAAACCAACCAAGTTTTTTTCGAAGTTTTGGGACTTTTCCAAAGAAATGTTAACCTACGAGAACTATCGTTCCGATTCTAGAGAGAGCGTTCTACATAGACTATTGAATGAAATTGATCAGTTTACGGTTATGGAAATGTTCCGTCACGAAAACATAGTATGGATACCTTATTCAAGCATAGAAGATCGATATGACGATGTTAGAGGTGAAGCGACGGTATCCGAAATAACGAGTAAACATGTATTTAGCTTTACTAAAAGATATATGCAAACGGACAAACTGGAT
This sequence comes from Cohnella cholangitidis, assembly GCF_014107495.1. Classification (GTDB taxonomy): domain Bacteria; phylum Bacillota; class Bacilli; order Paenibacillales; family Paenibacillaceae; genus Cohnella; species Cohnella cholangitidis. Next base: position 2,340,310 of record NZ_CP041969.1, on the reverse strand, counting down.
TACAACGATTCGATCACGAAACGTTTTATGGAACTGGCATTCGAAGAGGCTGCATTAAGTAGACGCGTCGGTTTACATCTATATCGGGTAGCTCAACCCGATATCTTCCTGACAACACATGCTATCTATACGACATGGGGCCCTTGTTATGATTTAATGGCAGAAAAAAACGTTGAATCAGTTGTATATGGTGTTAGCGCGCATCAGAACAATCTATACTGCATAAGCGATAGGGCGCTTCAGTTTGCCGATGAAGGGCAATCTTGGAACAATTTCTCCAAACTTGTATTTGAGCCAGCTCAATCGGAGATGGTGGATAAGTATATGAGCGATCGCCTGCAGTTTAAGATTCATGATACTTCCTACTACTACCGCGAAGTAGGCAAGGTCCAGGCTGAATTCGATGATAGAATACAGTCGTTTGCTTCAGGGGAGAAGGTTTTCTGCGCATTTCCGAATATTGTCTGGGATGGAGCGGAAGAGGAACGAGATGTCGTATTTGAGAGCGTGACCGATTGGCTTATTCAAACGATAGAATATTTCAGAAATAAATCGGAGAAGCTCATTGTTCGGATGCATCCTGCCGAGGATACCCTGTATAAAGGAGTTCGTAAGGTAGAGGATGTGCTTCGGAATGCAATCGAAGATATCGATTCGATCGATAACGTCCTGTTAATATCGGCCAAAGAACGCCTTAACACATATGAGTTCGTAAAGAAGCATGTCGACGTCGCGCTAGTGTATAACGGGTTTTTAGGCCTTGAGCTTCCGTATCTCGATGTCCCGACGATTTTAAGCGGAAGAGGACTATTTCGCAATGAAGCCATTAATATCGTTGCGAATTCCAAAGAAGATTATTACCGATTGATCGATAATTACGAGTTAATCGTCTCAAGCCATTCGAAGATTCCCAACGAGAGCATCCGAAAATATTTGTATTGGTATTTGTTTTATGAAACATACGAATTTCCGTTTGTGTCCGTGTTAGAGGAAGAGAGTACGGAAAGATTCAAGGGCAATTACTTCGACTTAAATGAGAATGCGGGTCTTAAGAGGACGATCGACCGGTTCTTGGGTATTACTAAAAACTAAGACCAAAGCAACCTAATTGAGTTCAGGAGGAAGCATTATGCAACAGGTCGCGTTATTGGATACTTCAATCTTGTCATTGAACTGCGGTGACCGGATTATTATGGATGCGTGTCAGCAGGTGGCTGCGTCTATTTTTCCAAATGCTTACTTTATCCCGATTCCAACGCATGAATACGTAACGGAAGTAAGTTACCGACAAATGCGCGATTCCCAAGTGTCCCTCGTTTGCGGAACAAATCTGCTATCTTCTAATATGGATCAGTATAATCAGTGGAAGATCAATCAGGACTATGCGAATAACGTGAATGATATCGTCTTGTTCGGAGTAGGATGGTGGCAGTATCAAGACGCTCCGAATGAATACACTAGCAATTTATTTAAGTCGGTTCTCTCGAAAGATAAGATCCATTCTGTAAGAGATAGCTATACCCGGACAAAGCTCAATGAAATCGGGATCCAGAATGTTGTAAATACAGGATGCCCGACAATGTGGTCCTTAACCAACGCGCATTGCGAGCAGATTCCTACAGCCCAAGCGGACCATGTGGTTACTACCGTTACGGATTATCATGCGGACAAAGCAAGAGATAAAGAAATGTTGCTTAACCTATTAGAAAACTATAAAAAAGTATTCATATGGTTGCAATCTAAAAGAGATTTACCGTATTTAGAAAAGGTTCTAGGCGATTCATTAAATGAGTTTACGATTATTCCGCCTCAGGTAGAGAAGTTTAATTCCTTGCTGGCGAGCGATTTATCTTTGGATTATGTAGGGACAAGGCTTCACGCCGGTATCCGAGCATTACAGCATAAACGCAGAAGCCTTATTATTTCCGTCGATAACAGAGCTGCGGAAATCGGAAAAGATAGCCATTTGAATGTGTTGTCGCGTAGTCAGATAGAACAGTTAACGGAGCGTATAATTAACCCGTTCAATACGTCCATTCAACTGCTTGAGGATAATATACTTATCTGGAAGAGTCAGTTTGAATAGGAGGCAGATTGGCGCGAGATGGAAAAAGAGCTTGTGAGAAAAATTGTCCATATTAACACAAACGATAGTCTTGGCGGAGCGGCTAAAGTCGCCCAGTCACTCATGTTTCGCCAAAATTCCGACTCTATTAGGGCATCCATGCTTGTCGGGTTCAAACAAAGCTCATATCCGTACTCATTTCCTTTCGATATCCGAAGAAACGAACTCGAAGCGACGAATTTGCAACAACAAGGGTTATTGGATTATGAGTTTGAGGGCAGCTACGAGCTCATCCATAACCAGTTAGTGGAGGAAGCGGACGTCCTGCACTTGCACAACCTGCACAGTTACTATTTTCACCCCCTGTCGTTGCGGAAGTTGGCAAGCAGCAAGCCTACGGTCTGGACGCTGCATGATATGCATGCCTTAACGGGGCATTGCGCGCACTCCTTTCTATGCGAGAAATGGAAATCAGGCTGCGACGGTTGCCCGGATTTAAATACGTATCCGAAAATACAGGTTGACTCGGCCCATTTGCTATGGAAAGAGAAAAAGCGGATGTACGAACAAACTCCCTTGCAAATCGTGGTTCCTTCCCAATGGTTAAAAGCGAAAGTAGAATCCAGCATTCTTTCGCAATATAAGACTCATTTGATTTACAACGGTATTGATACAGAGTTCTTCAATCCGGAACTAACCAAATCCCTGAGAAAAGAAATACGCGATCGGTACGGCATCGGGGAACAGGCTATCGTTATCGGACTCAGCGCTCATGGCGGCTTATCTAATCCATATAAGGGCGGGGCTTATGCGGAGAGGGTCATACAATATTGCGAAGAGAAGTATGACGAATTCTACTTCCTTAATATTGGTGCCACCGGGGAGAGTAAGCGCGGTAAAATGATTAACACGGGATACATTTCTTCAGCGCAGGAGTTAAGGGATCTTTATTCCATATTGGATCTCTTTTTATATACCTCTGTTGCGGATAATTGTCCGCTAGTCATCTTGGAAGCGATGTCGATGGGGATCCCTATCGTTTCCTTCGGCACGGGGGGAATTCCCGAATTAGTAAGAGACGGCGTTGATGGTTACATTGCAGCTACCCATGACGTCTCGCAAATGATAGATTTGGTATCTTCACTAATTGAAGACCGGGAGAGACAAGTTCTGTTTTCAAGAAATTCGAGGAATAGGGCTAGCGATTTATTCTCGTTAAGGAAAATGGCCGAAGCCTATGAGAAAGTATACGATGACGCTACGCTCGAGTTCCCTTTCACCCCCTTAAAGATTGCAAAGCCTTCAAGAAGTAGCGCTTCCCTCACGGAAACAACAAAGAAGCGTAGATTGTTGATTTATTATTCTCAGGTTGATTCATGCGACCGCATAGGAAATCCGCTAATGAAGCTTCCTCTGAACTTTGAAGATCGGTTCGCGGTGGAATTCCTAACAGAGAATCAAATGATGAACGTTAAGATTGAGGATACCGATCTTATTTGGCCAATCAGTCCTGAGGTACAGATTAACCCTGATCTACTTCCGTCTATATTATATAACTTAAGCAATCAGGATTTCATATGGACAAACCTTGGCTTGAAGCGCAACAATGGAGCCGGTTTTCATAGGTCATTTCATATTGATACGGTTGTTGAACGGAACTTGGTACGCGTATCCACAGAACATTTAGGCTCTATCGTATTTCAAGGGCAGTTCTTTAATCGAAATAAGGATAGGATCGCCAAAGGGCAATCGATTCAAACGGCCATCGACAAACAGAGCAGGTATAACGTCGAATTGGCAAGCAGATCTTTAGTTAGTTATGCGGAATGGCTGTTACGAGGTCATTCCCAACGGCTTACATATATATATGGCGCAGGCGGACATACGCAGGAGTTGCTTGATGAGCTGGAAGGCCGTATTGAGTTTAAGGGGATAATCGATCAAGACCGTAAACTAAAAGGAAAAACTGTCAGGGGAATTCCGATATACCATATCGGCGACCTTACTCATCTAGAAATAGATAGCATCCTTATATCTTCGGCAAGCTTCGAGGACGAAATATACGCGAACTTGAAAAAAATTTGTACGACAGAGGTGCTTAGATTGTATCGTCCTTATTAAAGGAGGCTTGTTCGATGAAGATCCTCATAACCGGTGGCGCTGGATACATAGGTAGTCATACATGCGTGGCCTTATTGAATCATGGAATAGAGATTGTCGTGGTAGATAATTTGAAGAATAGCAAGATCGACTCCATACATCGGATAAGGGAAATTACAGGGAGGGAATTTCCTTTTTACGAAATAGATCTTTTGGACGATTATTCTTTGGAGCTCGTTTTTAAGAAAGAAAAAATCGATGCCGTGATTCATTTTGCCGGATATAAATCGGTGGGAGAATCCGTTGGGTTCCCGCTGGAGTATTACTATAATAATATAAACGGAACGTTGCTGTTATGTCAGTTGATGCGGAAATACAACGTGAAGAATCTGGTCTTCAGTTCTTCGGCTGCCGTTTACAGCGCGAGCGAAGGCAAACCCATATCCGAGGAATGCCAGTTAGGCCCCTCGAACCCTTATGGTCGTACGAAATGGATGATGGAAGAGATATTGCAGGATCTCTACGTATCTGATCCGGAATGGAGTATTTCACTATTAAGATATTTCAATCCGATCGGCGCTCACCCTAGCGGACGAATTGGCGACAACCCAAGTCAAACTCCGGCGAATCTAATGCCCTACATTACCGGAGTCGCTTCAGGGGCATTAGAGGAACTACTAATCTACGGCGGAGATTATCCCACGCCCGACGGTACCGGAGTTAGAGATTACATCCATATTGTAGATTTAGCGAACGGACATTTGAAGGCGATTGAACGAGTAATGACCAAAACCGGAGTAGACGTTTTTAATCTCGGAACGGGTAGAGGTTACAGCGTCTTGGAGGTCGTGAGTGCTTTTGAAAAGGTATCGGGATTAAAAATCCCGTACAAAATCGTAAGCAGAAGACCGGGCGACATCGCGATATGCTATGCTGATACATCCAAGGCAAGAGAACAATTAAATTGGGTTGCGGCGAAAGGGATTGAAGAGATGTGCGCCGATGCCTGGCACTGGCAACGAAATAATCAAGTGAAATATGAGCAAGATCAAGATATTCCTTTCATAGAATCGGCACTTAAAAACGAATAACGCAACGCTATACATGCAGTTCATTGAAAATACAATAGATTAGAGCGTCCCGGTTCGTATCGAGCACGGGGCTTTAATTTTATGAACCGGGAGGATTTGATGAGTAGTCCTGTCATTACCATTATCACAGCCGTGTTCAACGGTGAGCAAACTATTGAATCTACGTTGAAGAGCGTTGCTCGACAGACTTATCCTAATATTGAATATATTATAGTCGATGGAGGATCCACCGATCGGACAATGGAGATCGTAGAGCGTTACGAATCTTCTATCGCTAAGATGATTTCCGAGAAGGATTCGGGCGTCTATGACGCTTTTAACAAAGGGGTACGTGCCGCTACCGGTGATTTTGTCTACTTCTTAAATGCCGATGATTATTTATATAATGAAACAACTATAGAAAGAATAGCGGCTACAATAAACGAGAGTCCCGAAATCAATGCGATCTACGGCAATATCCTTCGCGTAGAACCTGTATTTGGAATTGAACAAGTTTATGGTAGAGAATTCAATGCAAACGATTTTATCCAAGGATATATGCCGCCGCATCAAGCGCTATTCGTCAAGCGGGAAATGTTTAATAGATACGGACATTTCGATCTGAATTATAGAAGTTCAAGCGATTTCGATTTTATTTCAAAGCTGTATTTAAATGAGAAAGAAAGAATGATTTATATAGACGAGACCATTGCCGTGTTTCGATTAGGGGGGTTATCCACCCATTACAAAACGAGAATTATCGGAATGCGTGAGACGGAGCAATTAATTTTCAAGCATTTTGACCGTAACGTGGATCTCTCGGCAACGGAAATAAGAAACAACGCGTTGTTCAGGCATTGGCTCGAATCGATCCTTCAGGAGAATAAAGGAATAACGGCGGGGTTAAAGGATCGCAAGATTCAAAGAATTGCTATCTTCGGAACGATGAATACGGCACATTACCTTCTTAAAGATGCGAAAATAGAAGGCATTGAAGTTAAAGCCTTTATCGATAACAATAAGTACATGCACGACAAAGAAATTAACGGGATACGCGTCGTTCCAACCGATTGGCTTAGCGATAATCATAGCTCGATAGATGCGGTAATCGTTTCGTTGGAGAGTAACAATGATCAATTTGTCATTAAAGATCTAGAGAACAAATACGGCAAACATTTGATTGTCTTATCTTGGAAGCAATTAATCTAGCGTATGATCTCTCAGGGAGAAATGGAGGCTGTTTATGAAAAAGAAAGCTCTGATTACTGGTGTTACGGGTCAAGATGGAGCGTATTTGTCTGAATTTCTTTTAAAAAAGGGGTACGAGGTACACGGAATTAAGAGAAGGGCATCCTCGTTTAATACAGAGCGAATCGACCATCTTTACCAGGATCGTCATGAAGAGAACGTGAATTTCTTTCTTCATTACGGAGATATGACGGATTCAACGAACCTAATTAGAATTATCCAAGAAGTTCAGCCGGACGAAATCTATAATCTTGCAGCGCAAAGCCACGTCAAAGTATCCTTCGAGACTCCGGAGTATACTGCTAATTCCGATGCAATGGGTACGCTTCGTTTATTAGAAGCAATACGAATTCTAGGGTTAACAGACAGCGTAAAGTTCTATCAGGCTTCGACAAGCGAGCTTTACGGCAAGGTACTGGAAACGCCCCAAAGCGAGACAACGCCTTTTTATCCTCGGAGCCCTTATGCGGCCGCTAAAATTTACGGATACTGGATAACGGTAAATTATCGGGAAGCGTACGGGTTATACGCATGCAACGGAATATTGTTTAATCACGAGTCGCCGCTTCGCGGCGAAACTTTCGTAACCCGTAAAATTACAAGAGCCGCAGCAAGAATCAAGTTAGGGCTTCAACAGAAACTATATCTAGGAAATATCGACTCAAAGCGGGATTGGGGATTTGCCGGAGATTACGCGGAGGCCATGTGGCTAATGCTGCAACAGGACCAACCGGAAGATTTTGTTATTGCAACGGGTGAAACCCGTACTGTACGCGAATTTGTAAATTCCGCATTCATGGAGCTGGATATTCCTATCGTGTGGGAAGGTACCGGAGTAAACGAAAAAGGAATACATAGTCGCACCGGGCAAGTTCTCATCGAGATCGATCCGCAATATTTCCGTCCGACGGAAGTAGATATACTGCTAGGGGACCCGAGGAAAGCAGAGGCCAAGCTCGGTTGGAAACCGAAAGTAGGATTTCATGAGCTAGTTCGAATGATGGTGTCTTCCGACTTGCATATTGCGGAAAGAGATTTGATTATTCAACGAGAAGGATTTCCCGTTAGGAACTTCTATGAGTGAGGGTGATCAACGAGTATGAATAAGCAATCAACGATTTATGTAGCCGGCCATAGAGGCTTGGTAGGATCTGCAATCTGCAGAAAGTTGGAATCCGCAGGATATGAACGGATTATTACGAGAAATAGACAGCAATTAAATTTACTTGATCAAGTAGCCGTGCAACTTTTTTTTGAGACCGAACGGCCGGAATACGTATTTATGGCGGGCGCTAAAGTTGGAGGAATCCATGCCAATAACGCGTTCCCAGCGGAATTTATTTATGAGAACTTGGCGATACAGAATCATGTTATTCATTCGGCCTATTTATCGGGAGTCTCGAAGCTGATGTTTCTAGGGAGTTCTTGTATCTATCCCAAGTTGGCGCAACAGCCGATTAAGGAACAATACTTGCTGACCGGCGAATTGGAACCTACTAATGCCCCATACGCGATAGCCAAGATAGCTGGCCTGCAAATGTGCGAAGCATATAATCGACAGTATGGAACAAATTTTATTGCCGTCATGCCGACTAATCTTTACGGGATTAACGATAATTTCGATTTGAACAACTCTCATGTTCTCCCGGCGCTGCTCAGGAAATTTCATGAAGCAAAGAGAGATAATTTGCCATTCGTTGAAGTATGGGGCACGGGTAAACCTCGCAGGGAATTCCTCTATGTAGACGATTTAGCTGACGCATGCGTGTTTTTGATGGAGAAATACGAATGGAAAGATATCGGGAATTTCGTGAACGTGGGAACGGGCGAAGATCTGTCTATCGAAGAACTCGCCAATACAATTAAGAAGGTTGTAGGTTACTTGGGCGATATTAAATTTAATGCAGACAAGCCCGACGGAACGCCACGGAAGCTGCTGGACGTTTCATCCATTAATCGATTGGGTTGGCACGCTACAACGAAGTTAGAGATAGGTATCCGCCAAACCTATGATTGGGTATTAAGAAACGGGATGGGAAATATATGAAGCTTATTCTGTTGTCTGGTGGATCGGGTAAACGCCTTTGGCCGTTATCTAACGATGCCAGATCAAAACAGTTTCTCAAAGTGCTGGATAATGGTCTAGGCGAAATGGAATCCATGGTTCAGCGCGTGTGGAGACAACTGAGTACATTAGGATTAGATAAGTTTTCTTATATTACGGCTAATAGATCGCAAACGGATATGTTGAAAAGCCAACTAGGCGACGAAATTCCAATCATTTTGGAACCGGAACGCCGCGATACTTTTCCTGCCATTGCATTGGCTGCCGTTTACTTGAGCGATATCGAAAATGTCGATCCTGACGAGACGGTTTGCGTCTTGCCCGTGGATCCCTATGTCGATCTCTCGTATTTTCAAAAGATAATTCAACTCGAAGAAGCCCTTAATAAATCAAAGGCGGATTTGGCGCTAATGGGCGTAACACCTACTTACCCCTCGGAAAAATATGGATATATTGTGCCGTGTGAGGATGAGTTAAGCTATGGATATAAGAGAGTTAATTGTTTCGTGGAAAAACCGGTCGAATCGAAGGCAACGGAACTAATCGCTAAGCAAGCCTTATGGAATTGCGGAGTATTTGCCTTTCGTTTACGATTTTTACTTAATATATTAGAACAGAAACAATATAAACTTGATTATCATTGGATGTCCGAGCATTATCGGGAGCTATCCAAGATCAGCTTCGACTATGAAGTAGTAGAGCAAACTTCCAAGGTTGTCGTCATCCCACACGAGGGCTCGTGGAAGGATCTGGGGACGTGGAATACGTTAACGGAAGAAATTCAAAAGCCTATAATGGGAAAGGGACAGCTAAGTGTCGACAGTACCAATACCCACTTAATCAATGAGCTGGATATCCCCGTTACGATCATGGGAATAACCAATGCGATAATAGCTGTAAGTCCTGACGGAATACTAGTGGCGGATAAATCCGCTAGTTCGAAGCTGAAATTGATGTTAGGCGATACTCAACATAGACCGATGTATGAAGAAAGGTTATGGGGATGGTATCGAATACTGGATTATACGAAAAATGATAACGGCTTCGAAGTGTTAACTAAACGCATTGGAATCCATGCGAATAAAAATCTGAGTTATCAGATCCACTATGATCGAGCGGAGATTTGGACGGTCATATCCGGACATGGAGAATGTGTTATTGAGGGGAAACTCCAAGCCGTCAGCCCTGGCACGACTATTAACATTACACCGGGCACGCGGCATGCCCTTAAAGCGCATTCTGACATGGAATTAATCGAAGTGCAGATTGGTCAAGAATTAATAGAGGAAGATATTTATCGCGAAGCTATGGATTGGACGGAAATATTAAAACGTGCAAGACTGGATAATTTGGATAAGGTTGACGTCGAAACCCGTTGAGGCGAGGGAGAATTATTCGTGAAAACTATCGTTATCATTCAAGCAAGAATGGGATCGTCTCGTCTTCCCGGTAAAGTATTGCTTCCTCTTGGAGATAGTTGCGCGTTGGACTACGTCGTAAATCGGTGCAAGCTAATCACGGGCGTATCGGAAGTGATCGTTGCAACCTCCACGTTGCCGTCAGATGATCCAATAAAAAACTGGTGCGACAAACATAGGGTTTCTTGCTTCAGAGGCTCCGAAGAGGATGTTCTTTCGCGCTTCTACGAGTGTTCTTTATTGTATTCCCCGGATTACGTAATTCGCGTAACATCGGACTGTCCTTTCGTCGATTATCGTCTTGCCGGCCACATTGTTGAAGCGATGGCTGACAGCCCGGCGGATATTGTCGTGTTAGAAGGTAGTCTTCCTCGCGGACTAGCTGTCGAGATGGTCGCGTTCACTGCATTGAAGAAAATATACGAGATTGGATCCGAGCCGCGGCATCGCGAGCATGTTACTTATTATGCGTATGAGTTCTCGGATCAATTTACCCGAACGATTGTTCAGGTTCCGCAAAATTTGCAGCATTCCGAGCTTAGAATTACTCTGGATACCGAGGAGGACTATGCTCTGTGCCAAGCTGTCGCCCAAGCATTTTCGGGCCGGAAAGATACGTTGTCCAGCGACGTCGTAGATTACTTGCTTAGAAGTCCGGAAGTGTCCGCGTTAAACAAACATATCGAACAGAAACCGGTGGTATGATGATCGCTAGAAAAGCTTTCATTCGAGCAGATGCTTCTTTGGCCATTGGAACGGGACACGTAATGAGATGTCTCGTTATTGCCGATGGCTTGAAACGCGAGGGTTTCGAAGTCTCATTTATCTGTCGGGAGACGGAAGGCAATATGGACGGGTATATCGAATCCAGAGGATTTGCCGTTTTTCGACTACCGATGGAGAATTCGCCAGATCAAAGCGATACGTTGCGGGATGCCGAGTTTACCATACAAATCATCGCTAACTTCCCGGAGACGCCGGATTGGTTGATTGTGGATCATTATGGCATAGACAAGAAATGGGAAAGCGTTGTTAAACCGTTTGTCGGCCGCATGCTGATCATCGACGATTTAGCCAACCGACCTCATATAGGGGATATGTTATTGGATCAGAATATCAGCGATCCCGCCAAGAATCGTTATGGGGAGCTAGTACCGGAGAAGTGCATCCAGCTTCTAGGGCCTCGCTATTTATTGCTAAAGCCTTCTTTTTACGAAGCTAGACGCACGCTCAGGACGAGAAACGGCAAGATGAACAGGCTTCTTGTATTTTTTGGCGGGAGCGATCCGACGAACGAGACGGCTAAAGCTTTGGACGCGCTTCAAAGCATGGACCTTGCTTTTATTAAAGTTGATATCGTTATAGGGCAAATTAACAATAACCGCGCCGTGTTAGAGCAGAGGTGCGGAATGATACCCAATATCGAACTGCACGTTCAAGTGGAAAATATGGACGAATTTATCGTTCGGGCGGATTTCGCGTTAGGATCTGGCGGAGTCGCCATGTGGGAGCGTTGTTACCTTGGATTGCCTTCCGCCGTAACCATCGTGGCGGATAACCAGATAGAGGGTGTGAGGTTAGCCGAGTTGTCAGAATCCGTTTGGAATATGGGGTGGCATGAACAAATAAATTCGGATCATTATGCCGATATATTACTTAAAGCCCTTACTAGACCGCAAGATCTGATAAAGTTGGGAATGAACGGGCTCGCATTAATGGATAGTCGGCCGGAAACCGCATATAACAGGGTTTTAGAAGCTCTATTGGGGGAAATCTAATTTGATTCAAGACATTGCGATTGCAGGCCGTTTAATAGGTAAAGGCCATAAGCCCTTTCTCATTGCCGAAATGTCAGGCAATCATAACCAATCCTTGGAGCGGGCATTGGCCATCGTCGATGCTGCGGCCGATGCCGGAGCCGATGCGCTCAAGCTTCAGACGTATACCGCAAGTACGATGACATTGGATGTGCACGAAGGAGATTTCTTTATTTCCGACTCGAATAATATATGGGAAGGAACATCGTTGTATAAGCTGTACGAGGAAGCTTATACCCCTTGGGAATGGCATAAGCCGATTTTCGACCGCTGCAAGGAAAGAGGGATACTGGCTTTCAGTACTCCCTTCGACGCGAGCGCGGTCGAGTTTCTGGAATCGCTTGAGGTTCCCGCCTATAAAATCGCATCTTTCGAGAATACGGATTTACCGTTAATTCGTAAAGCCGCGGCAACAGGGAAGCCGCTTATTATTTCTACGGGAATGGCTTCCGTCGCGGAGTTGCATGAAACCGTGAATACTGCCCGAGAAGCGGGCTGTACAAGCCTTATCTTGTTGAAATGCACGAGCACGTATCCGTCTAGCCCCGTCAATTCGAATCTGGCGACCATCCCTCATATGGAGCAGCTCTTTCAATGCCAGATAGGCCTGTCCGATCATACGATGGGTGTCGGAACGGCCGTTGCTAGCGTAGTCTTGGGCGCAAGAATAATCGAGAAGCACTTTACGCTCTCTAGGGCAGACGGCGGAGTCGATTCCACCTTTTCATTGGAGCCGCAGGAATTTAAATCACTCTCGGTTGAAACCGAAAGGGCATGGCAATCGCTCGGACGTATTTCTTATGGCGCAACGGATGCCGAAAAAAATTCCTTGAAATATCGACGTTCGCTATACGTGGCTGAAAATATGAAGGCCGGGGAAATATTTAGCGAACAGAACGTTCGGGCGATTCGTCCGGGACTTGGTCTGCCGACTAAGTACTTAGAGCGGATTCTAGGCAAAACAGCGAAAGAAGATATTAAGAAAGGGACTCCGCTTTCTTGGGAGCTGCTCTAGAACGAATATGGACAAACATGAAGAATTCATGCAAATAAATCAATTATTCGACCGACTATTTCCGATCTGCCGAAGCATTACAGGGGAAGGGCTCCGCGAAACTCTTTCACTGCTATCCGAACATCTCCCGCTTGAGAAACTTGCCGTGCCGACGGGTACTCAAGTATTCGATTGGGAGGTCCCGCAAGAGTGGGTTATCCGCGATGCTTGGTTAAAAGATCCTCAAGGCAACGTGATCGCCGATTTTAAGATTTCGAATTTGCACATCGTTAATTATAGCGAACCCGTTCACGCCAAGTTGTCCCTTGCAGAATTGAAGAAGCACTTGTACACGGTTCCGCATCTTCCGGAAGCGATCCCCTACGTCACTTCCTATTACAAACGAAGATGGGGGTTCTGCATTCCTCATAAGGTATTGGAAGCATTACCGGAAGGGGAGTACGAAGCGTTTATCGATAGTTCGTTTATTCAGGGCGAGATGAACTATGGACATGTTGTTTTGCCGGGTAAGTCCGAGCGCGAAGTGCTTATCAGCAGTTATATTTGCCATCCTTCCTTGGCCAATAATGAACTGAGCGGTCCGCTTGTTGCGGCATTTTTATACAAGCGGATAGCACAATGGCAGCATCGCAGGTTTACTTATCGATTCGTTTTTGTACCCGAAACGATTGGAAGCATTGCGTACTTGCATCGTTTCGGCGATCACTTAAAGCGAAATTTGCATGCGGGACTTGTTCTGACGTGTATAGGCGGAAATGAAATATTGAGCTACAAGTTCTCCCGTTCTGGACGCAACCCAATTGATCGGATATGGAAACAAATGATCGCCAAAGATTCTCTGGAAGGCAATTCGCGAATTTTTACGCCTGAACACGGTTCGGACGAGCGCCAATATTGTTCTCCAGGGTTTAATTTACCCGTGGGTCAGATGTCGCGTATGGTTTACGGGGTATACCCCGGTTATCACAATTCCTTGGATACTAAGGAATCGATGACGATTGAAGCGCTGCAGCAAAGCGTGGACGACTTGGAAAAGATACTCCTTGCCAACGAAGCGGAAGGATATTATGTTAACCGTTTTCCTTACGGGGAGGTTAAGCTCGATAAACACGGCTTATACCCGGATATGAACTCCTCTTCCACGTTTGTACGGTCGAATAATCATATCGAAGATAATCGTGTTCAGTTAAATCGAACTTTGACTTTTCTTAACTATGCGGACGGAGAGCATTCATTAAGCGAGATCGCCGACCTGTGTCGTTGCGGAATTGATAAGCTTCTCCCTTACGTTAAGCTATTAACTGAAAAAGGGATAATAGATGGGCCGTATTTTGAGAAGGGAGCTTCTATATGACTACGATTTTCATGACCGGCTCACACCCTAGGCATTTGCATGTCGCTAAGCGATTATACGACGAAGGACTGCTCGACGGATTGTTGATCGAGAAGCGCGAGGAATTCGTGCCGAGTCCTTCTTCTAGCTGGCCGGAAATAGATGGAAATAATTTCATTCGGCATTTCCAAGATCGTGATCATGCGGAGCAGCGTTCATTTGGCGCTATTAAGCTCGATTATTTTAATAAAATTCCTATTAAACAAGTAACGTTAGATCAATTGAATAGCCAAGAGACGGCTCAATGGGTAAGCTCTATGAATCCGGATACCGTTCTTAGTTATGGCATTCATAAACTGAATGACGACATGCTGGCCGTTTTGCCTGAACGGGCCTGGAACATCCACGGAGGCCTTTCCCCATGGTATAGAGGCAATACGACTCTGTTCTGGCCATTTTATTTCCTGAAGCCGAACTGGGCGGGAATGACGGTCCATCATCTAACTTCGAAGCTGGACGGAGGAGATATTATTCATCATTCCGTACCGATGCTTAGTCGGGGAGAAGGTATCCATGACGTGGCTTGCAATGCCGTAAAGCAAGTCGCGGAGGATTTGATCCGCATTTTGAAGCTTGTTCGCAATAATCAGACGATCGTTGCGGTACCGCAGAAGAGCAGCGGAAAGTTATTCATGTCCGCGGACTGGATGCCGCAGCATCTCAGGTTAATTTACAATACTTTCGACAACGATATTGTGGATCGATATTTAGACGGAGAGATCGTATCGGAAGCTCCGAAACTGGTTAAAGCTTTCTAAATCCGATTCAAAACCATTAGTTGGAGGGTGTCATGTTCGAATTCGTCAAGTTGCAAGAGTGCCACCTCGAACAAGTCTTAGGCTGGAGAACGGATCCCGACGTCACTCGGTATATGTACAACGATATAGAGCATAATTTGGACAATCAGAGAAAGTGGCATGCGAGAATCTCGCAATCTTCCTCGGATAAGTACTGGGTCATATCCATAAAAGGCGTTTTAGTAGGCGTTATTTCGTTGAACGGAATCGACGAGACGAACAAAAGGACTAGCTGGGGATATTATATCGGTGAAGAGAGATATAGAATTTATGGGGGAATTATTCCTCCTTACTTATATAATTATGTGTTTAGCGAGCGGAACTTACGGAAGATTACGGCCGAAGTGATGGAAGGCAACGACAACGTCATGAAAATTCATAAACTTCATGGATATAGAGACGTAGGCGTTTATAAAGAACACGTTTATAAGTATGATAAATTTCATGATGTTTATCTTCTGGAGCTAGCCAAAGATCAGTGGGAATTGAAGTCTGCTAAATTCAAGAAATATATTGGACGGTTCGAGGACTAAGTATATCATCAGGAGGCGGGTTCAATGGAGCGATTATTAGAGATAGTAAACGATATGTTCGAGGAGTCCGGAAGACAGCCGATCGACAGTCTGGAAAATTCCATGCACTTAAGAGACGACTTAAACATGGATTCTCTAATGTTAGCCGAATTAACGGTTCGGATCGAAGCTGAATATGAAGTCGACATTTTCGAGAACGGCATCGTTCAGACGATCGGAGAGATCATTTCGCGGATTGAAGGGAAATAACCAATGGAGCCTATCTTTCTAGTTCATGGGGAGCGTCAATATACGTATGGCAAGTTAATCGAGGATCTGAATAGTAAAAGGCGTTACAGCCCCTACTTATACGTCGAACATAACAGGCCCTATGAAATATTCTTATCGATCATTCATAGCTTGGTATACGATTATTCCCTTGAACTGCTCGACGGCGATTTTTCCGAGCAAGAGCTCGAAAACCTCGGGATTGAGAAGCATGCGTTATCAGTCACAGCTGAAGCGGATATGCGGATTTGCGTTAAGGATACGGACGATCTGTTCCTTCGAATTAAACAAAATCAAAAATGGACTTTGACCTTATATACGTCCGGTACGACTGGACGACCCAAAAAGGTAAGCCATTCTTTTCATACTTTAACTAGGAATATTAAAGTAAGCGATAAGTTCCATGGGGCCAACTGGGCGTTTGCCTATAACCCGACTCATATGGCTGGATTACAAGTGTTTTTTCAAGCCCTGCTGAACGGAAACATGATGGTTTATTTTTTTGACGAGCAACCTAAGAATTTTCCCCAGCTTTTCGAGAAATATTCAATCACCCATATTTCGGCCACGGCGACGTTCTATAGAAATACTGTCCATTATCTTAATAACCTAGTCTTTACCGGCGTGAGAAGTATCGCTTTCGGCGGGGAGAAGTACGATTCGGCTTTAGAGAATGTATTCAAGCCAATCTTTCCTCAGGCGATTATAAGAAATATATATGCGTCTACGGAAGCGGGGAGTTTGTTTGTCGCGAGAGGCGATATATTCCACATTCCGGAATCGATACAGCCTTATGCAACCATCAAGGAGAACCGATTATTCATTCATCGAGCGTTGTTGGGAGCCTCGGAGTCTTTGGCGCTGGATGGGGAATGGTTTAATACGGGCGACCTGGTGGAACAACTCGATCGATTTAGTTTCAAGTTCCTATCGCGGCAATCGGATCTCATTAACGTCGGCGGATACAAAGTAAATCCGATAGAAGTAGAAAATATATTGATGAAGGTTCCAGGCGTTGTTGATGCGTTAGTAAAAGGCAAGGAAAATAGCGTAACCGGCATGATTCTTGTCGCGGATATCGTGAAAGAACATGGCATTGAAGAGAAAGAGCTCAAAAAAACGATCAAACAGGCAGCGTCGCTCCAATTGCAGGAATGGAAAGTGCCTCGGATCATCACGTTCGTAGAAGAAGTTCTAACTACCAGAACGGGAAAGAAGGCTAGAAAATGAAGTGGATTATCGTCACGGGGGACTCTAAGGGGCTGGGGAAAGAAATCGTTACCCAAATCCTGTCGGACACCGACTATGGAGTAATCGGAATAAGCCGTTCATCGGAAGAGCCGATCCATCAGCTAATAGCGGAATATCCCGATAGATTCAAGCATCTTTCTTTTGATTTGTCGAATTCAAGCGGAATCAAGCAACTTTATTTGCAACAAATTCGCAAAATAGGACCGATATACGGTTTAGTGAATAATTCTGCGGCGGCTTATGACGACATCGTATCCAACCTAAACATGGAGAATCTGGAGCAGATGTTTCATGTTAACGTATTCTCCGCGATGAACTTAACGAAGTATGCGATACGGGATATGTTGCTTAACCACATTGAAGGGTCTATCGTCCATATTTCTTCCGTAAGCACGCATACGGGATACAAAGGATTAAGCATGTATGCGGCAAGCAAAGGCGCCATGGAAGCATTTTCTCTTAACGTTGCCAGGGAATGGGGCAGCAAGGGGATACGCTCCAATTGCGTCTTCCGGGATTTATGGAGACGGCTATGAGCGCTTCTCTAACGCCGGAACAGAAGGAACGTATTTACAAAAGAACTTCGTTAAAGAAAGAAACGGACGTGGAAAGCGTGGCAGGTACGGTATTGTTCTTGCTCTCGAAGAAGTCGCGTTCCATAACGGGGACGGTAATTCGCGTAGATAACGGAACGATCTAGAACAAAGTGTAGCTATTCATTTAATACATTCTAAATAAAAGATTGAGAGGTTAGGCTGCCAATGAATATCCTACTCACCGGCGGAGCCGGATTTATTGGAAGATGGGTGGCCAAGAGGCTGCTGGACGACGGACATGCCGTATGGATATTGGATGATCTATCTAATGGACGCGAAGTGAATATCGAAGAGTTCAGAGCCCATCCGGGTCTGATAGACTTTATACATGGTTCCTTGATGAATGAAGCTTTATTGGCTGATTTATTTGCCGCTCATTCTTTCGATGTTTGTTATCATTTGGGCGCGTCTATTAACGTTCAAGATTCTATTGATGATCCAAGAACCACTTTCAATAATGATACCCTTGGTACGTTCTATATTCTTGAGCAGTGTCGGAAGCATCAAGTTAAGGTCGTCTTCATGAGCACTTGCATGGTGTACGATCGTTGCAACGATATAGAAGGCATTAAGGAAATCCACCCCATTAAACCGGCGTCGCCTTACGCCGGCGCCAAGATCGCGGCAGAGAATATGGTGCTGTCTTACTACTATGCTTATGGGCTTCCGACAGTCGTTATCCGTCCATTCAATACATACGGTCCCTTCCAGAAAACGGGCGGAGAGGGCGGGGTTGTCGCTATTTTCATCAAAAACAAGCTCGCCGGGAAAACCCTCAATATTTACGGAGAAGGTACACAGACCCGTGACTTGCTGTATGTTGAAGATTGCGCCCGTTTCGTCGTCGAAGCTGGATATTCCAATAAGGTCGACGGCGAGATCGTTAATGCTGGCTTAGGAAGCGATATCACCATTAACGATCTTGCGGAGCTTATCGTCGGGGATAAATCTCGCATTGCTCACGTTGAGCATATTCATCCGCAGAGCGAGATCCAAAAGTTGCTTTGTAATTATGAAAAAGCGAATAGTCTTCTTGGCTGGAAACCGGAAGTATCCTTGGAGGAAGGTATTCGTCGTACGGAGCAGTGGATACGATTGACAAATTTAATTTAAGCCGGATGGAGGCTATTTACCGGACATGACTGAACCAAAGCATCCGATTAGAGACACTTTTCTTCCCTACGGCAAACAAATGATTGACGAAGACGATATCGAGGCTGTCATACAGGTGCTAAGAAGTCCTTACATAACCCAAGGACCCGCTATCGACAAGTTCGAGCGAGCGATCGCCGAATACTCGGGCGCGAAGTATGCGGTCGCCTTTAGCAACGGCACCGCGGCATTGCATGGAGCATGTTATGCTGCTGGAATTGGCCCTGGTGATGAAGTTATCACGACTCCGATCACTTTCCTTGCTAGCAGCAATTGTGTGTTATATTGCGGAGGCGCTCCTGTTTTTGCGGATATTCGCTCCGATACTTATAACATCGATCCCGACGGAGCCGCCAAGAAGATTACGCAGAGA
The DNA here is from genome assembly GCF_014107495.1 of Cohnella cholangitidis. Lineage (GTDB taxonomy): Bacteria > Bacillota > Bacilli > Paenibacillales > Paenibacillaceae > Cohnella > Cohnella cholangitidis. The sequence continues at coordinate 2,321,150 of NZ_CP041969.1, read as the reverse complement.
ACGAAGGCGATCATCGCGGTTGATTTTTCGGGTCAACCGACCGAAACCGACCGTCTGTCGACGCTTGCTCATGATCACGGCCTTGTGTTGATCCAGGACGCGGCTCATTCTCTAGGTGCTACTTACGCGGACAGAAGAGTAGGATCGCTGGCCGACATGACGATGTTCAGCTTTCATCCAGTGAAGCATATTACAACTGGCGAAGGCGGTGTGATCGTTACGGATAACGAACAATACCGCGATCGTCTTCTTATGTTTAGAAGTCATGGAATGACTAGAGATCCCGAGTTACTAGAGCGGAACGACGGTCCGTGGTACTACGAGATGCATGAGTTGGGTTACAATTACCGGATGACCGATATTCAGGCCGCTCTAGGGGCTTCCCAAGTCCATAAGCTTGACCGTTTGATCCAACGAAGAAGGGAAATCGCAGAAGCGTACGACCGAGCCTTTTCGAATATTCCCGGTCTCACGATTCCTTATCAACTTCCGCAGGCGGATTCCAGCTGGCATTTATACGTTGTGAGATGGGATGAAGGGCTCGTTATGGGAGGGAGAGACCGCGCGTTCGAGCTATTGCGTTCGATGAACATCGGAGTACATGTCCATTATATTCCGATCTATCGTCAACCTTATTACCGGAAACTGGGCTATGATCGTGAAGAATATCCCAATGCAGAACACTTCTATCGTACTGCCATGACGTTGCCGCTATTTCCCCAGATGTCCGATCAGGACGTGGAAGACGTGATACAGTCTGTTCTTCAGGTGGCGCAGCAATTGAGGAGTGGAATGTGAGATGATGAACGAGACGACTAGCAAAAAAATCATAATTTTTGGTACTGGCAGTTACGCCGACAAGCTGTGTGATTCGTTTCCAGAGTTAAACGTAGAGTATTTTGTAGATAACGATTCGAACAAGTGGGGCTCGGAGTTTAATGGAAAGAAAATAGAGAGCCCCGAAACTCTGCTTAAGGAAAACCCGGATCATCTGGCCGTACTGATTGCTAGTTCATATGCAAACCAGATTTCTTCGCAATTGAATAATCTAGGTTTTCAAGAAGGGCGACAATATTTCTTTATTAAAGATTTAAGCTTTCTCGCCGGTTATTTTCGTTTGTATGAGGATGGGCATTATTATTCTCCATATCCTTCGAATCAAGAGATTAGAGCCAGGGAGAGCGAATTGTTCGATCGTACCCGATCGGAGTTGCCTGGCATAGACTTGAATGTGGCCGATCAATTATCGTTTTTGCGAGCGATTAGCGTTTATATCAGAGAATTCCCGTATGTAGGTGGGAACGGTAACAATGGGCTGCGATACGTCGGCGATAACCTTTATTTTGGATTGGCAGATGCTTTCTGTTTATACGGAATAATTAGGCACGTGAAGCCACGCAGAATTATAGAGGTAGGTTCTGGATATTCATCTGCTGTTATGCTAGATACCAATTCTATGTTTTGCAACGGCAACGTGAATTGTACTTTTATCGAGCCGTACCCCGATCGACTGCTTTCCTTGTTGAGCTCGGAAGAAGAACGTCAGCGAATCGTAGCAGAGAAACTTCAAGATGTGGACATAGCCTTGTTCGATGAGCTTGAGGCGGGAGATATATTGTTTATCGATAGCTCCCATGTGTCCAAAATCGGTAGCGATGTAAATAGATTGATTTTCGACATATTGCCACGCTTGAAAGCGGGAGTTTTCATTCACTTTCATGACATATTCTATCCTTTCGAGTTGCCGGCGACATGGATTTATGAAGGAAGAGCGTGGAATGAATCATACATTTTGCGGGCATTTTTGCAGTTTAATGAATCGTACAAGATTAAGTTGTGGAACCATTACCTTAGTCTGCACCACGCAAAGTTTTATAGCGAGTTGATTCCTCCGGGTAGTCTGCTCGGCGGCGGAAGCATTTGGATTGAAAAGTGCTAGCAGTCTTCGAAGGAATGCACCATGACACCGCTTACAAAAAATCGTTGACACCAATCTTTACCTGATGTTATATTCGAAATGTGGGCTAGGCACAAATGCTTACGTCTAACGTCATTTGAATATGAAGGGAATGTTTAACACATGCAAGGTAAAGTAAAATGGTTCAACGCGGAAAAAGGTTACGGTTTCATTGAAACAGAGCAAGGTGGCGACGTGTTCGTTCACTTCTCCGCTATTCAAATGGACGGCTACAAAGCTCTTGAAGAAGGCCAAACGGTTGAATTTGACATCGTTCAAGGCGCAAGAGGTCCTCAAGCAGCTAACGTTACAAGAGTGTAATCATACCGGCGCGTCTGCGTCGAACAATCATACAAGATGTGGGTTACATGTAGTAATGAAATTGCCACGCTACCCTGGAGAAATCCGGGGTTTTTTATTTCTCGAATCTTAATTTATATCAAATAAGCCAAATTATCTAAAAATTCAAAATTATTTGCGGAATGTTTTGAAACAGCTGCCCAGAGTGTGTTATCATAGATTCATGCAAAGGAGGAGTGCCCCATGAAATACAACATTCGTGGTCAACGTATGGAAGTAACAGATGCTTTGCGTGAGTACGTTGAGAAGAAGCTGAGTCGCCTGGAGCGGTATTTTGAAGCACCTCCCCAATCCGATGTAAACGTAACCCTAAGCGTCACGAAAGGCCACCAGGCTATCGAGGTTACGATCCCTCTTCCAGGAGCGCTGCTGCGCGCCGAAGAGAAGAGAGATGACATGTATGCGTCGATTGACTTTGTAGTGGACAAACTGGAAAGGCAAATCCGCAAACACAAAACGAAAATCAACCGCAATTTCCGCGAAGCCGGATCGGCTAGAGCGCTCTTTAAGGAAGACTTCGGCAACGGGAATGGCGTAACGACACTCACTAGAGATGAAGAAGACGATCTGGAGCTCGTTCGGACGAAACGCTTCAACTTGAAGCCGATGGATGTCGAGGAAGCGATTCTTCAGATGAATCTAGTAGGGCACAATTTCTATGTATTCGCGAACACGGACACCAAAGAAGTAAGTGTCGTGTATCGTCGGAACGATGGGAAATACGGATTAATCGAAGCCGCTGAATAAACAATAATAAGTAGCCTCGGCTGTTAGCAGCCGGGGTCTTTTTGCGATTTCCAGATACCCTTCCTTGCTCCCTATACTCCAAACTGATAAAATGAGAAGATGTTGTTAGACCCGTGAGAGAGAGGGGTACATCCTATATGTTGGGACTTGTCAAAAAGATATTCGGAGATGCTAATGAACGTGAGGTGAAACGGCTCCTTAAAACCGTTGACCAAATTAACGGCCTGGAGTCATCCATCGCCCAACTAAGCGACGATCAACTTCGCGCGAAGACGGAAGAGTTCCGTGCCCGCATCGCCAAAGGCGAGTCCCTGGATGACATTCTTCCAGAGGCATTCGCAGTCGTAAGAGAAGCGTCCAAGCGAGTGCTGAACATGCGCCACTTCGACGTGCAGTTAATCGGAGGTATGGTGCTTCATCAAGGCAAGATCGCCGAGATGAGAACCGGCGAAGGGAAGACGCTTGTCGGTACCTTGGCCGTATATTTGAACGCCTTGCAAGGCGAAGGCGTACACGTCGTTACGGTCAATGACTATTTGGCGCAGCGCGATAGTGCACTTATGGGGCAAATTTATTCCTTCCTGGGCATGACAGTCGGCTGTAACCTTCATGGCCTTACCCATGAGGAGAAGCGTGCGGCTTATGCTTGCGATATCACTTATGGAACGAACAATGAATTCGGGTTCGATTATTTGCGCGACAACATGGTTCTGTACAAAGAACAGATGGTGCAGCGTCCGCTTCACTACTCCATCATCGATGAAGTGGACTCCATTCTTGTCGACGAAGCGCGGACTCCGTTGATTATATCCGGTCAAGCTCAGAAATCTACCGAGCTGTATTATGCCGCCGATCGCTTAGTTAGCCGTTTGACCGATACCGAAGATTTTACCGTGGATATCAAAATGCGCAGCATCGCCCTGACGGAAGCCGGGGTTACGAAGGTAGAGCGGGCATTTAATATCGACAACTTGTACTCCCACGAGAACGTAACGCTGAATCATCATGTTAACCAAGCGTTGCGCGCCCGTTTTATTATGAAACGCGACGTCGATTACGTCGTTCAGGAAGGCGAAGTCGTCATCGTCGACGAATTCACCGGACGTTTGATGGCCGGCCGTCGTTATAGCGAAGGCCTTCACCAAGCTATCGAAGCGAAAGAGCAGCTCGAGGTTCAGAACGAGAGCATGACTCTCGCTACGATCACGTTCCAGAACTACTTCCGGATGTACCAGAAGCTGGCCGGGATGACCGGTACGGCTAAGACTGAGGAAGAAGAATTCAAACGTATTTACGGCTTGGAAGTCGTTCAAGTACCGACGAACCGCCCGAACATTCGTCATGATATCCCGGACGTCGTATACAAATCCGAGAACGGCAAGTACCGCGCGGTCGTAGAAGAGATCGTTCGTCGTCACGCCACCGGACAACCCGTGCTTGTCGGTACCGTCTCCATCGAGAATTCCGAACGGATCTCGGAGATGCTCAAGAAGAAAGGCGTATCTCACCAAGTGTTGAACGCCAAGTATCATGCCGAAGAAGCGGCGATTATTTCCAACGCCGGACAACACGGCACCGTTACGATCGCTACCAACATGGCGGGACGCGGAACGGACATCCTGCTCGGATCCGGCGTCTCGGAAATCGGCGGCCTTCATATTATGGGTACGGAGCGTCATGAATCCCGCCGTATCGATAATCAATTGCGCGGTCGCGCGGGTCGCCAAGGCGATCCGGGTTCGTCGCAATTTTACTTGTCCATGGAAGACGAGCTCATGCGCCGCTTCGGTGCGGATAATATTATGGGGATGATGGAGCGCTTAGGGTTTGACGAGGACTCTCCGATCGAGAGCCGCTTGATCTCCCGCGCGATCGAGTCCGCTCAAAAACGCGTCGAAGGCAGCAACTTCGACACTCGCCGTATCGTTCTTCAATACGATGACGTCATCAATCTGCAGCGGGAAAGAATTTACGGCGACCGTCGCGCGATTCTGAACTCCGATAACATCCGCGAGATCGTCACCGGAATGATCAAATCCGTCATCAATCGCGCCGTGGACAGCTACTGCTCGGATAGCGACGTGCCGGAAGATTGGGATATGGACGCTCTTGTCGCTTACGCCCACCAGCATTTCCTGCCGGAAGATCGCGTCAGCAAAGACGATCTGTGGGGCAAAGAGAAGGAAGAACTCGTCGAATATCTCGTCGATGCAGTCGAGAAGCTATACGACGAACGCGAAGAGTCCATCGGCATCGATACGATGCGCGAGTTCGAGAAAGTGGTCGTACTCCGCGCCGTCGATAGCAAATGGATGGATCATATCGACTCGATGGATCACTTGCGCCAAGGAATTCACTTGCGCGCGTACGGCGGTAACGACCCTCTTCGCGAGTATCAATTCGAGGGGCACAACATGTTCCTCGCCATGATCGAGCGGATCGAAGAAGAGATTACGATGTACGTCATGAAGGCGCAAGTACAATCGCCTCCTAAGCGGGAAGCCGTTGCCGAAGGGCAAGCCGTCGACGCGAAAGCGGAGGCAGGCCCGAAAAAACCGAGAACCCGCGACGCGAACGCCGTAGGACGCAACGATCCATGCCCATGCGGCAGCGGCAAGAAATACAAATCGTGCCACGGTCGCATAGACTAACGCAAGGCGACGTTCATAGCGCTTGCACAAGATTTTATGAGGTGATTTCAACATGTTCGAACTAGATATATCCGTTAAGCAAGATCTTCGCGGGAACGCGAAGCGACTTCAGCAACTCAGGGGGTCTCTTTGACTTAGATCTGAAGAAAGAACAGATCGAGAACTACGAGGTCAAGATGAGCGACCCGAACTTCTGGGACGATAACGAGAAAGCTCAAGCTATCATCGGCGAGATGAACGCGATCAAGGCGGTCGTCGATCAATTCGAGGGCCTGGAGAGCGAATGCCGGGACTTGACGGATATGCTTGAGATTCTCGAAGAAGAGCCGGACGAAGCAATGGTTGAAGAATGGACGGAGAACGTCAAAGGCTTATCCGGCAAGGTCGACTCCTTCGAGCTTCAACTGCTGTTGAACCAGCCGTACGACAAGCTGGACGCCATTCTGGAGCTTCATCCCGGCGCCGGCGGAACCGAATCGCAGGATTGGGCTCAAATGCTGTACCGGATGTATACGAGATGGGCTGAGAAGCGCGGCTTCAAGGTTGAACTGCTCGACTACCTGCCAGGCGACGAAGCGGGTATCAAGAGCGTTACGATCCTTGTCAAAGGACATAACGCTTACGGCTATCTTAAGGCGGAGAAGGGCGTTCACCGGCTCGTGCGGATCTCTCCGTTCGATGCTTCGGGCAGAAGACACACTTCGTTCGTATCTTGCGACGTCGTTCCGGAGATCAACGATGAAATCGAAATCGACATTCGCCCTGAGGATTTGCGAGTCGACACGTACCGCTCTAGCGGAGCGGGCGGACAACACGTCAACAAGACGGATTCGGCCATTCGGATTACGCACTTGCCGACGGGGATCGTCGTAGCTTGCCAGACGCAGCGCTCCCAGATTCAGAACCGCGAGAAAGCGATGAAGATGCTCCAGTCCAAGCTCTATGAACTGAAAATCCAAGAGCAACAAAAGGAATTGGCCGAGGTGCGCGGGGAACAGATGGACATTGCGTGGGGCAGCCAGATCCGCTCTTACGTATTCCACCCTTACAGCATGGTCAAAGATCACCGTACTTCTGTGGAGACAGGCAACATAGGCGCCGTTATGGACGGAGATTTGGATTCCTTTATCGACGGATATTTACGCAACCAAATCAAGCAAGAAGTGCAATAATCGCATGGTAGTCCGAAAAGACTTCTTACATCGAATAGGTGTAGGAAGTTTTTTTCATGATTTGGCACGTTGGAGCTGGAGATTCTTTACTTGATCATCATTAGCGTCTATAAATGAATAGGAGAAATTACATCAAGAGAAATCGAGGGATTTTACATGGCTAAGGTTTGGAGATTTAATTTATTTCTGGTTGCGGTTATCGTGATAGCGATTATTTACGTGTGGAATACGAAGAACGGCGAAGTGAAGCCGAAAACGGTTCCCGTAGTCGAAGTTAAACCTACGGTGGAAATATTGGAGCAAGCCGAGAGCATTTATGGATATACTAGCGTCGGGGAAACGCCTCCGGGCGAAAGCGAAACCGTTTATTTAACAAAAGCCATAACAATAACCAATCCGCACGATTTTCCGGTGATTATCGGCGAGGTAAAAAACGACGCTTATGATACATCCAACTCCTCAATCTCTTCGAATGAAATGTTTGGACTCGTACCACGTCGCACGGTTGCGCCAGGAGAAGTCGTTCACATCGCCGGCACGGATTACCTCAGCGAGATTTCCTTCCGCGAAGATTATGGTTCTAGCGAGACTACTTTCGAAGTGTACAAAGACGAAGGAGTATTTGTGCCCTATACAAATCTGGATACACTAAGTTTGAGTTATCGATTCGAGGATGCGGATCCCGGGAATACCGTTTTAGCGATAGATGCCACTTTCGAGAATCCTTCTTCAATTAACGTAGACACATCCGAGCTCCAGTTTGTCGTCTTCTTCTACGATCGTAACGGCAAGTTGATAGGTGGAGATAACGAAACGCATATTACCTTCAAGCCCGAAAGGATCAGACCGGGAGATCAAAAGCAAATTTCCTTCGAAGGAGCATTGCTGGGAAGAGAATTTTCCAGAGAAATAGGCTCAATCAAAGTATTTGCAGGGTGCGACAGATGTAGAGCATAGTTGTCCCTGATTTATACGGAATATTACGGGAAAAGAGGAACATCCATGACTACTAACGATAATCAAACTCGGTCTATCCCTACGATATCCAACAATCGCAGAACGAAATCCCGGTTCTCGTCTCGCACGAGAACGGTATTTAGTTATATTCTTATGCTGGTCGGATCGTTTTTCGTCGCAGCCAGCTTTAATCTATTCCTGTTGCCTAACCAGATCGCATCCGGAGGAGTATCGGGAATATCCGTTATTCTCGATACGTTAGCGGATATCCCGCCTGCGCTTTCGCAATGGGCGCTCAACATTCCTTTTTTCATTGCGGGAGTCGTCGTCTTAGGTAAGCCTTTTGCGGTTAAGACCGCGGTAGGTTCAGTTGTCTTGCCTTTATTCGTGCTGTTAACATCGCATTGGACGCCGCCGACTCACGATCCGCTCCTCGGTTCGCTGTATGGCGGATTGGGCGTCGGGTTAGGGCTTGGACTCGTGTTCCGGGGAAGGGGGTCGACCGGAGGGTTGGCCGCTGCGGCGCAAATCATTCATCGCGTAATCGGGATCCGTCTGGGGCTTGCGGTAGCCATATTGGATGGGCTCGTTATCCTCTGCGCCGGGTTATTCATTTCGTTAGAGAATGCCTTGTACGCGCTCATCGGTTTGTTCGCGACCAGCAAAACGATCGATCTCATCCAGACCGGTTTCGAGAACTCCAAGGCCGCGTTTATTATTTCCAAACACCCCGAGCAAGTATCGAATGCGATTTTACATGAATTGGATCGGGGATTGACCAAGCTGCAAGGGGTAGGCGGGTATACCGGAGACGAGCGTCCCGTCTTGCTCGCCGTAGTGGGGCAGAACGAAGTGGTAAGGCTGAAGCTGCTTGTCCGCGACGTGGACCCGGATGCTTTCGTGATCATTACGAACGCGGCCGAGGTGCTGGGGGAAGGGTTCCACGACGAGAGGCAAATCCAATAAAACGAACAAGCAAATGAATACGGTCATTGAATAAATAATACATTGGATGTATAATAATACATAATTCGAATTTCGGACGCAACTGAAGCGATTTATCCTCTCAAGAGAACGGCTTGACTACAATCCATTCTTTCCATCGAGGTCGTTATTAGGTACAATGAGGATGGTTTTGCCAAGTGCGCGATGTTGGCAATAGGAATGTTATGCATGGGGGAGTTAATATGGAATCTACACTAATCCGCGCGGCGATCGTCGGGTCTACCGGCTATGGCGGCGTCGAACTCATTCGTTTACTGCAATCTCATCCGAAAGTAACCGTTACGTCGGTCATCTCCTCATCTGCCGCGGGGACGCCGATCGCCGAAGGTTTCCCGCATTTGACGGAAATCCGTACGGACCTTCTGGACGGAATCGATATGGATTTGATCCGTTCCAAGGCGGACGTCGTGTTCTTGGCGACCCCGCATGGCATTAGCATGAAGCTCGCGCCGCAGTTTCTGGAAGCGGGTCTTAAAGTCATCGATCTATCCGGTGATTTCCGTTTGAAATCGGGCGATGTTTATAAACAGTGGTACAAACACGAGCCGGCCGATCAGGCGCTCGTAGATCGTGCGGTATACGGTCTAGCCGAAGTATATGGCGAGCAAGTGGCGACCTCCGACTTTATATCCAACCCTGGATGCTTTACGACGTCCGCTCTGCTCGGGCTGTATCCGGCGGTGAAAGCCGGGTGGATCAATCCGGACAGCATTATTATCGATGCGAAGTCCGGCGTGTCCGGAGCGGGCAGGGGATTGAACTTAAGCGCTCATTATTCGGAGATTAACGAAAACTTCAAAGCTTATAAAATCAATAAACATCAGCACACGCCGGAAATCGAGCAAGTGTTGTCCGAAGCGGCGGGACGTCCGGTCATCACGACGTTTACGACGCATCTCGTACCGATGACGAGAGGCATTATGTGCACGATGTACGCGACTCTTACGGAGAAACGCGCAACCGCGGATTTCGTAGAATTGTACCGTCAGTTCTACGAAGGCCGCAAATTCGTTCGCGTACGTCCGGACGGCACATGGCCGGCGACGAAGGAAGTATTCGGCACGAACTATTGCGACATCGGCTTCTCCATAGACGAGAGAACGGGACGTATCACGTTTATCTCCGTCATCGACAACTTGGTCAAAGGCGCTGCCGGCCAAGCCATTCAAAACTTGAACCTGTTGATGAACTGGGACGAGACGCTCGGACTGCAGTTCACGCCGGTATATCCTTAATTCACGGACGAGAGGAACGGACGGACTATCATGGGAAATCAGCTTTATTCGATCGTAGAGGGCGGCGGCGTTACGACGCCTAAAGGCTTTAAGGCCGGAGGCCTGCATTGCGGGCTGAAAAAAACGGATCGGCACGACCTGGGCGTCATCTTATGCGAGGTTCCGGCTGCGGCGGCAGCCGTGTATACGACGAATTTATTTCAAGCGGCGCCTCTTCTAGTGACGAGAGAAGCTTTGGGCCAGGGCGGCATTCTTCGCGCGGTTATCGTCAATAGCGGCAACGCCAATGCCTGTACGGGCGCGCAAGGGGAAGCGGACGCGCGGGCGATGCAGGCGAACGCGGCGGAAGCTCTCGGCGTAAGCAAAGATCAGGTAGCGGTAGCATCTACCGGCGTTATCGGCGAGCTGCTTAAGATGGATCGAGTGAATTCGGGGATCGAGAAGCTGCCGGCGAAACTGAGAGGCGACGTTCAAGGGTCCGACGATTTCTGCCAAGCGATTCTGACGACTGACCTCGTTAAAAAAGTCAGCTGCGTAACTTTGAATGCGGACGGGCGGCAAGTGACGATCGCGGGAGCTGCCAAAGGCTCGGGAATGATCCATCCGAACATGGCGACGATGCTCGGTTTCGTCACGACGGATGCGCGTATCGGCGCGCCGCTCTTGCAAGAGGTTTTGCGCGAAGTGACGAATCTAAGCTTTAACATGATTACCGTAGATGGCGATACGAGCACGAACGATATGCTGGTGGCGATGGCTAGCGGATTGGCGGACAATACCGAATTAACCCGCAACCACCCCGATTTCGCTGCTTTCGTGGACGGTTTGCGGCATGTGTGCGCCGAGCTGGCCAAAGCGATCGCTCGCGACGGCGAAGGCGCGACGAAGCTGATCGAGACGACCGTCATCGGAGCGGCTAGCGACGAAGCGGCGCAAGCGATCGCGAAGACGATCATCGGCTCCAGCTTGGTGAAGTCGGCCGTGTTCGGCGCAGACGCGAACTGGGGACGCATTATCGCCGCCGTCGGTCGGGCGGGACAGCCGGTTAACGTGGGAACGGTAGACATCCGTCTGGGGGACATTCTCGTGTTGGAGCAATCCCGCCCGGTTCCTTTCGACGAAGATATAGCATTGGAATATTTAAAAGGCGATACCGTCGGCATCAACGTGAACCTCAACATGGGCAGCGGGCAAGCGACGGCGTGGGGCTGTGATCTAACGTACGATTACGTGCGAATCAATGCCGCCTATCGGACGTAAGGAGAGCGGATATTCATGAGCGATCATCGTTTTGTAATGAAATGCGGAGGCAGCACGTTGGCTGCTCTCCCGGATGCGTTTTTCGAGGATTTGCGCGATTTGCAAGCTAGCGGAACCCAGCCCGTCATCGTCCATGGAGGCGGTCCGGCCATTAACGAGACGCTAGGAAAGCTAGGCATCGAAAGCCGATTCGTCAGCGGATTGCGCGTAACGGACGAAGCGACGCTCGACGTCGTCGAGATGGTGCTGGCCGGTCGCATCAACAAGGAGATCGTACGCAAGCTGCAGCAGAACGGCGCCAAGTCGATCGGGCTTTCCGGCACGGACGGCAAACTCATCGAAGTCAAACCGGTCGCGAACGCTAACGAAGTCGGCTTGGTCGGCGACGTTACCGGAGTGAACGCTTCTTTGGTGGAAGGCATCATCGAGCTAGGATACTTACCGGTTATCGCTCCGATCGGGATCGACGCGGCGGGCCAACGATACAACATTAACGCGGACACGGCCGCGGGCGCGGTCGCTTCCGAGCTGGGCGTGGATACGATGATCGTCGTCACGGATGTTCCGGGTATCATGCGCACGGTGAACGGAGAGAAGGTCGTGCTGCCTCAGGCGACTTTTGCGGACATAGAAGAAATGATTCGAACGGAAGAAATATACGGCGGCATGATTCCGAAAGTCAGGGCGGCCATGAGCTGCCTGCACGGCAAAGTCAAAGAAGTGCTGATCGTGGACGGCTCGGCGGAGCGAGTGCTCAGCAAGGCGGTAAAGGAAGGCAATATCGGAACGCGGATCGTAAGATCGTAAAGCGAATCGGGTGTAAAAAGGAGAGATCGAAATGAGTGACAGCGCGTTATTCCAGACTTATGCGAGGTTTCCCATTACATTGGTGAAGGGCAAAGGAAGCCGCCTGTGGGACGATCAAGGGAAAGAATACCTTGATTTCATGAGCGGCCTTGCCGTAACGAATCTCGGGCACGTTCCGGATGCCGTCAAGGAAGCCCTTATAGACCAGCTTGATCGGCTGTGGCATATGTCTAACCTGTTCAGCAATCCGAACCAGGAGAAAGCGGCGAGATTGCTAGTCGATAACAGCTGCGCCGATGCGGTGTTCTTCTGCAACAGCGGCGCGGAAGCGAACGAGGCGGCGATCAAGATCGCCCGCCGTTACCACCAGAAGGTCAAAGGAAACGATCGTTACGAGATCATTACTTTATTCCAATCCTTCCATGGCCGGACTCTGGCGACATTGACCGCTACGGGCCAAGATAAAGTAAAAGAAGGCTTCCTGCCGTTGCCGGAAGGCTTCCGTCATGTGCCTTTGCACGATATCGCGGCTTTGGAAGCGGCGATTAACGATAAGACGGCCGCGATCATGCTCGAGCTTGTTCAAGCCGAGGGCGGCGTTATCCCCGTCGATCGGGACTACCTCAGGGAAGTGCGCGCGCTGTGCGATCGCCATGGCCTCCTGCTGATCGTGGATGAAGTTCAGACGGGCATGGGACGCACGGGCAAGCTTTTCGCTTATCAGCATTACGATGTCGAGCCGGACGTATTCACGTTGGCGAAAGGGATCGGCAGCGGTTTCCCGGTCGGCGCGATGTTGGCGAAAGAGCACCTGAAACCTGCATTCGTAGCCGGAGCCCATGCGACGACATTCGGCGGCACGCCGATCGCGATGGCGGTCGTTGCGGCCACGATCGAGACGATGCTCAAGGAAAAAGCGGTCGAACGCGCGGCGGAAGCATCCGAATATTTGATCGGACAACTGCAAGAGAAGTTAGCCGGATTGCCGAATGTCGACCAAGTGCGCGGCAAAGGGCTTCTGATCGGAATTCTGTGCAACGGTCCCGCAGGGGAAGCGATAGCGGAATTGCATAATCGCGGATTGCTCGTCGTGCCTGCCGGCCCGAACGTTATCCGGTTGCTTCCGAACTTGCTCGTTACCCACGAAGAGATCGATACCGCGGTCGGTTTGATCGCATCCGTGCTTACGGAACAGGCGGCGGCGAAGTCCGTCAGCCTTTAAGAGGATAACCTGACTGTTTGAACACGTGCTTTACAATAGAGGAGGGTTTCCATGACTACTGCAACAAACGTTGAAGAAATAGCGGCGCGACTGAAAGGCAGAGATTTTCTCGGTCTTGTCGATTACGCTCCCGAAGAAATCCGATACCTGCTGGATTTGGCGATAGAGATTAAGCGCAAGCAGAAAGCCGGAGAGGTGTATCAGCCGCTTAAAGGCAAGTCTCTGGGCATGATTTTCGAAAAGTCGTCCACGCGCACGCGCGTATCGTTCGAAGTCGGGATGTATCAGTTGGGCGGCCAAGCGCTGTTCTTGAGCCGCAACGATATCCAGATGGGACGAGGAGAGACGATTCTTGATACGGCTCAAGTGATGTCCCGTTACCTTGACGGCATGATTCTCCGCACGTTCGGACACCGCAACGTCGTCGAATTGGCGCGCGGCGCGACGATTCCGGTCATTAACGCCTTGTCCGACCAATCGCATCCTTGCCAAGCGCTTGCCGATTACCAGACGGTGCTAGAACATAAAGGAAAGCTGGAAGGACTGAAGGTTGCCTACATAGGCGACGGCAACAACGTGCTTCACTCGCTCATGATGGGCGCGGCTAAGCTGGGCATGCACTTCGCCAGCGCTTCTCCCGAAGGCTACGACCCTGACGAGAGATCCGTCAAGTCCTCCAAGGAAGCGGCTGCCGAAACCGGCGGGCGCGTCGACATCCTGAGAGACCCGCGGGAAGCGATCGAAGGCGCGGATGTCGTCTATACGGACGTATGGGCGAGCATGGGCTTCGAGGAAGAACAGAAAGAGCGCGAGAAAGCGTTCAAGAACTATCAAGTGAACGAAGCGCTCGTGAAGCATGCCAAATCGGATTACCTATTCATGCACTGTTTGCCCGCGCATCGCGGGGAAGAAGTGAGCGAAGGCGTAATAGACGGCAAAAACTCCGTTATTTTCGACGAAGCCGAGAATCGCCTGCACGCGCAGAAAGCGATCATGGCGGCCATTATGTAATGAATCCGTTCACGGCGGTATCAACCCGCAATCAGCGGCATGGTTTATACTGTTACTGATCTGCGAGCGGCATTCATCATAACTTTTAACTGGATTTATCCATCTATTTAGCTAAGTTGGTGGACTAGACCCATCTTCCTGAATGAACGGGATAGCGGCAATACGAGCATCTCAGCAACATCACTACCCTAAAGGAGCTTTCATTCCCATGGCAAAAAACAAAATCGTGCTGGCCTACTCCGGAGGCCTCGACACATCGGTTATCCTTACTTGGCTTAAAGAAACTTACGACGCCGAGATCATCACCTTTACCGCCGATATCGGTCAGAAGGACGAACTTGACGGGTTGGAAGAAAAAGCGCTGAAGACCGGCGCCTCCAAAGTGTATATCGACGATCTTCGCGACGAATTCGCGAAAGATTTCATCTATCCTATGTTTCAAGCGGGCGCGTTGTATGAGGGTCAATACCTGCTCGGTACCAGCATCGCTCGTCCGTTGATCGCTAAGCGCATGGTCGAAATCGCTATCGCCGAAGGAGCGACGGCGATCGCTCACGGCGCGACGGGCAAAGGAAACGACCAAGTTCGTTTCGAGCTCACGGCCGCTGCGCTGACTCCGAACATCGAAGTGATCGCGCCTTGGCGCCTCGAGGCGTTCCGCGAAGCGTTCCCGGGACGCGCGGAGATGATCGCGTATGCGGAGAAGCATGGCATTCCGGTTACGGCGTCCGCTTCCAAGCCCTACTCCACGGACCGCAACCTGCTTCACATCAGCTTCGAGAGCGGGATGCTCGAGGACCCTTGGTTCGATTCCAGCGCGGCTGAAGTCGAAGACATGTACGTTCTCAGCGTATCTCCGGAGAAGGCTCCCGACCAAGCGGAATACATCGAGCTTGATTTCGAAGGCGGCAACTGCGTAGCGGTTAACGGCGAGAAGCTCAGCCCGCTCGCGGTCATGGAGAAGCTGAACGAAATCGGCGGCAAACACGGCGTAGGCCGCGTAGACATGGTTGAGAATCGCTTCGTCGGCATGAAGAGCCGCGGCGTATACGAAACTCCGGGCGGAAGCATCCTGTTCACCGCTCATCGCAAGATGGAATCGTTGACCATGGACCGCGACGTGATGCACCTCCGCGACTCCCTGATCTCCAAATATAGTTCTTTGGTTTATAACGGCTTCTGGTTCGCGCCCGAGCGTATCGCGATTCAAGCGCTCGTTAACGAAAGCCAGAAGAACGTGACGGGCACCGTCCGTCTGAAGCTGTACAAAGGAAACATCATGGCGGCGGGACTTAAGAGTCCGGTCAGCCTCTACAACCCGCACATCGCAACGATGGAAGCGGACCCTACGCAAGCGTACGATCAAGGCGACGCTACCGGTTTTATCCGCCTGAACGCGCTTCGCCTGAAGGTATCTTCGGGCGTTACCGGCGCCTCCGGCATTAATTGATAAAAGACAAAAGGGAGATCCGGGCGCGAAGCCTGCCGAACCATCCCCCGCCTGGCGGGGCAATGCGGGAGGCACCTTCGCCGACCGGCGCTCCCCTTTTGCCGTTATTAGCGCGATATAGAAGAGAGGGGTATACCGTACATGAGTAAGTTATGGGGCGGCCGTTTCACGAAGAAGACGGACCAGCTGGTTGAAGAATATACGGCATCGATTACGTTTGACAAAGAATTGGCGATGGAGGATATCCAAGGCAGCTTGGCACACGTTACGATGCTCGGGCATTGCGGTATTTTGCCAGCCGAAGACGTAGAGAAAATCAAAGCGGGATTGCTTAAAGTACGCGAACGTATCGTGAACGGAGAACAACAATTCCTCATCGCAGACGAAGATATCCATATGAACATCGAGAAGGCGCTGATCGAGGAGATCGGACCTGTCGGCGGCAAGCTGCACACCGGGCGCAGCCGCAACGATCAAGTGGCGACGGATATGCATCTGTACCTGCGCAAGCGGGTCGTCGAATTCGTGGAACAGCTTCAGAAGCTCCAAGCCGCTCTCGTCGGCCAAGCCAAGCAGAACCTAGATACGATCGTGCCGGGTTACACTCACCTTCAACGCGCTCAGCCGATTCTGTTCGCGCATCATCTGATGGCTTACGTGTCCATGTTCGGCAGAGACATCGAACGTCTGCAGGACAGCTACAAACGGATTGATTCCCTGCCGCTCGGAGCAGGCGCGCTTGCGGGCACGACCTTCGCGATCGATCGCCATTTCACGGCGCAGCAGTTGAACTTCGGACGCGTATACGAGAACAGTCTGGATGCGGTCAGCGACCGCGATTTTATCGTGGAATTCCTGAGCGGGGCTTCGCTCATCATGACGCACTTGTCGCGCTTGAGCGAGGAGTTGATCCTCTGGTCCAGCACGGAGTTCCAGTTCGTCGAGCTGGATGACGCTTTCTGCACGGGCTCCAGCATCATGCCGCAGAAGAAAAATCCGGACGTGCCCGAGCTTGTCCGCGGCAAGACGGGACGGGTGTACGGAAACCTGGTAGGCCTCTTGACCGTCCTCAAGTCGCTTCCGCTTGCTTACAACAAAGATATGCAGGAAGACAAAGAAGGCATGTTCGATACGGTCAAAACGCTGCAAGGAGCGCTACAGCTATTCGCTTCGATGATCGAGACGATGAAGGTGCGCAAGGACAAGATGCGCCGCGCGGTCGACCAAGACTTCTCCAACGCGACGGATATTGCCGACTTCCTCGTGAACAAAGGTCTGCCTTTCCGCCAAGCGCATGAAGTCATCGGCAAGACGGTGTTGTACTGCATTCAGCAGAACAAGTTCTTGCTCGACTTGACTTTGGACGAGTTCAAGCAGTTCTCCGAGCTGTTCGACGACCGGATCTACGCGGTGCTTCAGCCGGAAGCGGTCGTAAACGCCCGCAACGTGTACGGCGGTACGGCAACGCCGCAAGTAGAAGCAGCTATCGCCCGCGCAGAAGGCGAACTCGCGCATACGTCCGATTGGGTGACGGAATACGTTACGAAGTCCGGGTTGGTGCAGGCTTAACGATACGGTGTAAATTCGCGAAAAAGCTCAGCTACAGAGGTAGCTGAGCTTTTTTTACGTGCTCAAATCGGTTCGAGAATTCCCTCGTCCTCTCCGGGAGCCGGAGACCCGCCGTCTAGCGGCGGATTGGCGTTCGGCGCAGGGGACGAACTGCCGCCCCCGGGCTGCAAACGCGGATCGTCCGGGTGGACGGCGATTAACGTGTCCTGGGTACGGTAGGTATCCTTCGACAGCTTCTTCCGTTCCGCGAATTCCCCGTCCACCATTTTCACCAAGAAGGCTTCTACAACGTAGCCGGAGTCGCCCTTCTGCACGACCTTTTGTTTCCCGAGCGCGACTTTGTTATCGGCGACGTAGACGGTTTTGGGAGGATTGACTTTTAACTGCGCGGTTTCCGTCTTATAGCTGACATTGCCCGGCATCGTGCCGAATAGTTTTACCGTGACGGTTTTGTCCTTAACGACCGTACGGATCAGCAACTGCTTGCCCGTCGAATTGCGGAACTTGAAATTCACGTAACCGCTGGCGAACGTAGCATCGAGACCCTTCGGCAAATAGTGGACGACAAGCGAATGATTGCGTCGCTCGACGATGTCTAGGCCCGTTAGCAAAGCGGCATTGTAAAGAGTGCTCGAGACTTGGCAAATGCCGCCGCCGACCCCGGGGGTTAATTTACCCTTGAGGATGACGGGGGCCTCCTTGTAGCCGTACTCTTGCTCCGCTTTGGCGACGATTTTGCCGTATTCGAATATTTCATCCGGCATGAGCAGCGTATCGTTTAACGCTTTGGCGGCAACGGTCACGTTATGGGAGCGTCCTTCTCCGCTCGTCTCGAAGGAGGTCGAGAATTCGACGATCTTGCGATCTATGCCTTCCTCCTTTAACTCGGCGAGCGTAACTTCGGGGGCGGTTTCGATGACCGAAGCTTTCAGGAGGTACGGTTGATCGGGAGCCGCGCTCAAAGAAGAAGGCTTAAGCTCCCTTACTTGATCGATCAAATTTTGAATATCGAGCGTACGTCCGGGTTTATCCTCGGTGTAGACGACAAGATCCTGGTCGTTGATCGTGCGGGTGGCGTTTTCCGGTTTGCCCGTAACGAGGTTGCCCCATGTTTGCGCGACGTTCCGCTCAAGCGCAGCCTCATCCCAGCTAACCTCGATTCCGTACGAGGAAGCGTCGAAGTCATCTTGATAGCGGAGTTTTGCCCGATCGTACCAACCGTAGCCGCGATATTTTTCGATTGCGGCGAGGGCTTCGTCCGCTTCGATCTTTAAACCTAGCTGCTTTAGGGATAAGGACGTAATCGTTCCTTCCGTGACGGCGGTATCGCTAACGCTGTCAGGCTCGATATTGACCGTGGCGGCTTCCAGTCGGGCAATGCGCTCCTGAACTTGCCGCAATGCGCGTCCGGCACCTCGCCTCCTAGCTGCAAACCGCCTATGCTGAACCCTTCGGGCAGCGTGTCGTCGCTGCCGTAGCTAATCGCTCCGCCGATTCCCGCCCCTGCAAGCACGATTGCTAAAAAACCTGTAATTACCCAACCTTTTTTCATAATGGAATCCCTCTCCAGTTCGCATGCGTTCATTTTACAAATGTTACTAAAAGGTTAGACGATCCATCCGGCCATTCGTTTTCCTCTAACATTAAAAAATTTTAAAAATTTACCTAAAAACTAGAACTGACAAAGGATTACGGCTGTAATCTCGACAGAATTCCCCAGAAGAACATCGACAAAGAGAGGAATATCAGGCATGATGTCGAAGTAACTAAGGTCTGAATCTTAACAGGAAGTGATACCGTGATTGAAATGCAGGACATTTGGAAGACGTACGCCGACGGTACTACCGCGTTGCAAGGCGTGAACGTCGTCATTGACCGTAACGAGTTCGTATACATAGTAGGACCTTCGGGTGCGGGGAAATCCACCTTCATGAAGTTGATTTACCGGGAAGAAGTGCCGACCAAGGGGCAAATTTCCGTTAACGGGTTTAATATAGGCAAGCTTAAGCATCGTAAAATTCCTTTCGTCCGCCGCAACATCGGCGTCATCTTCCAAGACTACAAGCTGTTACCCAAACTATCGGCTTTCGAGAACGTCGCTTTCGCGATGGAAGTCATCGAGACGCCTCGCCGGATGATCCGCCGCCGGACGATGGAAGTATTGGAGCTTGTCGGCCTGAAGCATAAGGCGAGCAGCTTGCCTGCCCAGCTCTCCGGGGGAGAACAGCAACGCGTCGCCATCGCCCGCGCTATCGTCAATAGCCCGGCGGTTATCGTAGCCGATGAGCCGACCGGCAATCTGGATCCCGAGACGTCGTGGGGCATTATGAACTTGCTGGAGGAAATTAATTTCCGCGGCACGACGATCGTCATGGCCACCCACAACAAAGAGATCGTGAACACGCTGCGCAAACGCGTCATCGCCATCGAACGCGGTACCATCGTTCGCGATCAGCAGAGAGGGGACTACGGCTATGAAATTTAGTACCGTAACCCGGCATCTGCGCGAAGGCTTTAAGAACGTAGGCCGCAACGGGTGGATGACATTCGCCTCCATGAGCTCTATCGCGGTATCCTTGTTTATTCTAGGCATCTTTATGCTTCTTGCGCTTAACGTTAACAAGCTTGCCGATCAGTTAGACAGTCAAGTTCAAATCAATGTCTATCTCCAGGTGGACGCGGAGAAGACGAAAGCAGAAGAGATCGAACGAACGATCAAGCGCATTCCCGAGGTCAAATCGGTCACCTTCGTTCCGAAGGAAGAAGGCTTGAAGCGGTTCCGGGAGAGCATGGGCGAAGAAGGCAAGGAAGCGTTGGACGGCTACGAGAAAGAAAACAATCCGTTGCCCGACGCCTTCGAAGTCGAAGCGTTCGAACCTCAGAAAATCGCATACATAGCCAAGCAGATCGAAGCCATCAACTTAACCGATCCTAACAAATCGATCGCCAAGGTGAAATACGGCAAAGACACGATCGAGAAGCTGTTCAGCATCACGAACGCCGTCCGCAACATCGGAATTTTTATCGTGCTGGGATTAGCGGTTATGGCGATGTTCCTCATCTCGACGACGATTAAGATGACCATCATTGCCCGTCGCCGCGAAATTTCGATTATGAAGCTCGTCGGCGCCACGAACAGTTTTATCCGTTGGCCGTTTTTTATCGAAGGCGCGATTATCGGCTTTTTCGGGTCGTTGATCAGCACGCTCATCCTTTTATACGGTTACTCTCAACTCGTTCATACAACTAGCGCGACCGTAGGCTTGTACATGATTCAGTTCTCTTCTTTAGACGAAGTCAGAGTATTGGTCGGCGGAACGATCATCGGATTAGGAACGTTACTGGGAGTCTGGGGAAGCACGATCTCGGTACGGAAATATTTGAAGGTTTAGTTGTATTCAAACCGATATTTGGGGGCGGGGGATCCGTTTCCGGAGGAGGACTATTGTGAATAAGAAGTTTATGTTGCTGTTGGCTATGCTTATGGTAGCCGGACTGATCATGCAACCTTATCATGGACAAGCCTTATCCGAAGTCGAGAAAATCGATCAAGACCTGAAGAAATTGAAACAGGATATGGAACGCGCGGCGCATAATCAGAGGTATGCCGAGAATACGGTAAAAGACCTTACGGGCAAACAAGAAGCGACAAAGGGAGATATCGAGAAGTTGTTGTCGCGGATCGATACGGTTCAGAAGCGGTTGGAAAATACGCAAAAGAAAATCGCGGAAGCGGAAGAAAAACTATATTTGACCGGAGAAGAGCTGCAAGAAGCCATTAAGCAGAGGGATAACCGCACGGAGTTGATGGATTCCCGCGTGCGCATGGCCTATACGGCGGGTCCGGTGTCTTACTTGGATGTATTGCTAAGCTCGACGAGCTTCTCGGACTTCTTGGATCGGTTCGACGCCGTCGAATCGATCGCCTCGCAAGATCGCAATATCGTGGACGAGAAAAAGAAGTACACGGACGAAGTTGCCGAGATGAAGGTTCAACGGGAAGAGGAGCTTAAGGAAATCAAGAAGCTCTACGAAGAAATGGAAGTGCACATGCAGCAGCTCGAGCAGGATGAGAAGGACAAAGAAGTACTTATCTCCAAGCTGTCCAAGGAAATCGAGGAAATGGAAGAGATCAGCGAGGAATCCGAGAAACAGCTCACGGAGCTCGCAAAACAAGCATCCGCTCTGGAAGCGAAGAAAAACCGGATCAAAAACTATTACAAGGGCGGCAAGCTGGGTATGCCGTTGAAATCCGATTACCGGCTGTCATCGCCGTTCGGTTACCGGATTCATCCGATAACGGGCAAGAAGAAGCTGCATGCCGGGATGGATATGGCCGCTCCGAAGGGAACGCCGATCTACGCGGCAGAGACGGGCGTCGTAACCGTCGCCCAGTCTTGGAGCGGATACGGCAACTGCGTCATTATTGATCACGGCGGCGGATTATGGACGCTGTACGGGCATATGAGCGCGATTCTCGTCAAGAAAGGCGAGACGGTCAAACGGGGAGAGAAAATCGGGTTAGTAGGTTCAACCGGCCAATCGACCGGTAACCATTTGCATTTCGAAGTACGCAAAAACGCCGAACCGGTTAATCCCGCGCCTTATTTGAAGTAGCAGCAAGAGGGACAGCCGATCCTCCGACAGGTTAGTCGGGCGACGGCTGTTTTTTTCTAGGATAATTGAGTTAGGCTTGTCATAATGTAACAATATGACGTAATTCGAGGAGTGGGGTTTACGTGTGGTTTCGAGGTCGCACCGTCGTAGCCATGATGGTGCTGACGGCTATCGCTGCCAGTATGGCGACGTACGCCTTTTTCGAGCTTCCCGACTGGGGTTTCAAGTCGACCGGCGGGAAAGCGGGCGTGGCTTCCTCTGAGGTTACGGAGGGGCTTCGGCAGACGGAGCTGGATAAACTGAATAAAGCGATCGGTCTCATAGAACGAAGATTCATTGCTCCGACGGATCGGGATAAGCTGATGGACGGCGCCATCCAAGGGATGCTCCAATCGTTGAGCGATCCCTACTCCGTGTACAAGTCCGCGGAGGAGGCGGAGAAATTCAGCAACGACCTGCAAGGGGCTTTTACCGGTATCGGTGCCGAATTGAGAGTAGAAAACGGAGCGATAGTGGTAGAGGCGCCCATTCGCGGGTCTCCGGCCGAGAAAGCAGGCTTGCAGCCGAGAGACATCCTGCTCTCTATTAACGGAGAAAATCTGCATGGGCTAACCTTGAGCGAAGCGGTTAGCAAGATCCGGGGGCCTAAAGGAACGAAGGCGAAGCTGAAGGTGCAGCGGAAGGGAACTGCCGAACCGCTCGATCTAGAGCTCGTCAGGGACCGTATCGATCTGGTAACCGTGCATGCGGTAATCGGGACCGACGGTGTCGGGCACCTGATCATTAGTCAATTCAACGAAGATACCGCCGTCCAAGTCGCCGAACAATTGCAGATGATGGAATCCGCAGGGCTGAAAGCGCTCGTGATCGACGTGCGCGACAATCCGGGCGGGCTGCTTCAATCCGTTATCGAGGTAGCGGATCAATTTATGGCGAAAGGCAAGCCGATCGTACAGTCCGAGTATAGGGACGGACAGCTTAAAGTCGATGCTGCTCCGAACGGCGCGAAAAATAACAAAGTGTATCCATTAGTCGTGCTGGTAAACGAGGGCAGCGCGAGCGCGGCCGAAATACTGGCCGGGGCTTTGAAGCAATCGGCTAATGCGATGGTGATGGGCGAAACGACTTATGGAAAAGGAACGGTACAGGTTCCCTTTCCCGACGAATTAGGCGATAGCAGCTTGATCAAGTTAACCGTATACAAATGGCTGCTGCCTGACGGAACCTGGATTAACGAGAAGGGAATCGTGCCGGACGTCGTCGTATCGCAGCCGGAATTTTTTCTCGCCTCGAGATTGCCGCGGGACATCGTTCTAAAGTACGACATGACAAGCGCGGCCGTAGCGAATCTTCAGAATATTTTATTCGGCGTCGGGTTCCCCGCGGATCGTTCGGACGGTTACTTCAGCGAGGAGACCAAACACGCCGTGGAGAGCTTCCAGGCGAAGGAATCGCTGGCGGTTACGGGCGAGGTTAACGAGGAGACGGCTCAGAGGCTCGAAGAGGTCCTGTACGTGAATTTGCAGAATCCCGCTTACGACAAGCAATGGCAGGCGGCGTTAAGCAAAGCAAAGGAATTGATCGGCGTTGCTCCGTAAATAATAAGACGGGCGGACGGTGAAGGAATTTTCTTGCTATTGTCGAATACTTAGGAGGTTGACTTAGGTCAACTTCCTTTTTTGATATCGGAACGGAATCGACGCGTTCCTTCGTGACCTATAGATGACTTTTTGAACAACCTCTGGAATTGAAGTTCAAAAAGTCAGGTTTTCAGCACCGAGAAGGTTGGAAGAAGCTTAGGGAGTGAGGCGCGGAGCGTAGGCGAAACCTACGTGAGCACCGGAAGGCCCGGCTGAATCCAAGATTCGAAGCCGAGTTTTGCTCTCGGTAATGCTTCGTGATCAAAAGATGACTTTTTGAACAACCTCTTAGGAAGGGGAGAGGCATGTGGACTGGCAAGCGGATTCTTTGTTGAACGTGTTGCGGGAAGCGGGACAAGCCGCTGTTGGGCTGTTTACGCAACCGTATTTCTATATCGCGATTTTGCTCGTATGGTGGCATGCGCGACTGGGGGTGACTCTTCAGCGCAAGCTGTTCCATGTCAGGCTGTACGGCAGTCTGTACTTGACGCTAACGAGAGTCGTCGCGGGCGTAGTCGTCGGGCTTGCGCTATCCGTAGCCGGACTGGGAGCGGGAGCGGATCTTACGTCGGAGACTTTGCTGTTCTTATGGGTCGTCATGGCCGTTTTGGCTTTATTCCAATTGCGTTACGTTTGTTTGGCGTATGCGGCTGGAGCTCTCGGTTTGTTGCAGGCTTTGTCGGAGTGGACGGGTATCGATCAGACTCAAGGAGCTTGGGCCGACGCGTTGCAGACTCTCGCGGCGATTGACGTGCCCGGGTTGCTTTTCATTGCCGGCTTATTGCACGTTGCGGAAGGATTCCTCGTTCGGCTGCAAGGGTCGAAGCTTGCGATCCCGTTGTTCTTGCAAGGTAAGCGCGGCAAGCCGATGGGAGCATACGCTTTGTCGGGCGTATGGCCGATCCCTCTCCTGTGGATGATCCCAACGTCCGATGGGGGGTTCACGCTGCCTTGGACGCCTCTCTTCGGCGGGGATGCGGCGACATGGAGCTTGTTGGCTTTTCCCGTGCTCATTGGCTTCAGCGATCGCACGACGGCTTACTGGCCGGAGCATAAAGCTCGGACTTCGGGCAATATGCTTATCCTATATGGAGTCGCTATTGCCGCTCTCGCCGCCGGAGCGGAGTTCTGGTCCCCGTTGGGCGTAATTGCGGCTATCGCCGCGTTCGCCTTGCATGAAGGTTTGCTGGTATTCAGCCGAATGCGGGAAGCCGGAAAGGATCCGCAATATTCTCAAGACGGCACGGGCGTTAAGGTGCTGGCGGTATTGCCGAACACTCCGGCAGACGAGTTGGGACTTCAGTCCGGCGAAACGATCAAGAAAGTAAACGGCTTGGCCGTGCGCAATAAAGAAGAGCTCCATGCGGCGCTGCAACGGCAGTCCGCCTTTTGCAAGCTTGAAGTCGCTAATCGCGAGGGACATCTCAAGTTTGTTCAACGCGCGCGGTACGCGGGAGAGCATTATCAATTAGGGTTAATTCTTGCGCCCGACGATGACGTGGAATTCGTGGCGGCGCCGCGTTCTTCTTCCATCTGGCAAGGCCTTAGGGAAGCGGGTGCCCGCAGGCTGTGGAATTCTCCGACTTCGAAAGCCCGCAGGGAAGCGATGCGAGCGGCCGCGGAGCAAGCAGCGGCTGCAGAAGCGGCGGCAATCGCGGCTGCGGAGCCCAGCGAGCCTGAAGAAGAAACAGGGTTGCCTCCGCGCGGTGCCCAACCGAGAAAAAATAGTTGACTCTTCGCGCAACCTGAAGTATTTTTGAATGACATCATCAGTAAATAGGCTTTCTAGGGTTCCACGATGCGAATGCGTATCGGATCGGTCCGAGAGAGAGCGCGTCTTCCTAAGCGAAGATGAACACGGCGGGATAAAAACCCGGGAGTATCGATGACGGCACGTAAGCGACGTTTAACGTTGCTTGGAGTCGGCGATGCTCTCGGTTTTTTTGTGCCATTAAACCGGAGTCCGCTGCGACTCGCAGGGGTAAAATACAACTTGGAGGTGCAGTATGAATCGGAATTGGTTGTTGTTATTGGCGGCGGGGATATGCGAGGTAGGTTGGGTATCCGGATTGAAGCACGCTTCCAATGCGTGGGAATGGGCTTTAACCGCATTAGGAATTTTAATAAGCTTTGTCGGTTTAATTTATTGTACGCGCGCTCTGCCGGTCGGTACGGCCTATGCGGTGTTCACGGGGATAGGCGCCGCGGGCACGGTGCTCGCGGAATCCGTTTTTTTCAACGTGGAATTGGATGCCGCTAAGCTGGCTCTCGTCATTGTTTTAATTATAGGAATAGCCGGATTGAAAATGACTACGGATGCTAAATCGAAGGAGGTGGAGGAATAATGGCATGGATCGTGCTCGTATTCGCGGGATTGTTCGAGGTCGTGGGCGTACTCGGAATGAATAGGCTGAAAGACAAAAAAGACAAGCTGAGCGTGCTCTTGCTTGCCGGCGGCTTCGTCGCCAGTTTTCTTCTGCTCTCTATAGCGATGCAATCGATCTCCATGGGAACCGCTTATGCGATATGGACGGCGATAGGAACGGTTGGAGGAACCCTCGTAGGCATGTTGTTCTACGGAGAGTCCCGCCAAATCCGCCGCATTTTCTTCCTTTGTCTAGTCATCGGCGCCGTTATCGGGCTTAAGGTTCTTGGTCATTAATTCTTGTTGATCCACTCGGCAATGTCTTGAACGACTTGCTTATCGACGTTGCCCGAGGAGCCGGAAACGTTCATGAAGAAATGATTCAGTCCGGGATATAACTTGAAAGTAGCGTTAGCGTTTCCTTTAAGCTGCTCCTTCAAGAGGGAATAATCTTTATCCGCGTAGACCTGGACATCTTCCTCGCCTTGCAGCACGAAGATCGGTTTGACCAGCTTGCTTACGAGATCGGCGGCACCGTGAGCGTCCATTTCCTTTAAGTAATAGGCAGGCATTCCGAATACGACTTGAGCCATCGCTTCCGAGTCCGACAGGTTGCGAATGTTCCGGGCCTTCTCCAGCTCCGCGGCAAGCCACGCTTCGTTCGTTTTCTTCGCCGGATCTTTGTCGTCCATCGCTTGGATATAGTCGGCGTTCTGATCGGCGCTAATTTCCCACAGCGGCCGCGTTGAACCCGCAAGGATGATCAGTCCGGCGAAGTCTCCTCCTTCGGCGTCGATTCTCGGAGCCAGCAGGCCGCCTAAGCTATGGCCGGCAATATACACATGCGATGCGTCGATTCGTTTATCGCTTTTAAGCAGGTTGGACGCGGCGATGGCGTCGTCGACCGTTTCGTCTTTTACGGTGAACTTGGCAAGCATGTCGGGAGTAAAGCTCTTGCCGTGAGTAAAAGTTCTTTTGTCGTAGCGAAGCACGGCAATGCCTTGCTGGGCGAGACCCCATGCGATATCGCGGAACGGTTTATAAGTTCCTACCGTCTCGTCCCGGTCGTTCGGTCCGGATCCGTGAACGAGGACAACGGCAGGCACGGGACCTTTAGCGTCCTTCGGAAGCGTTAACGTTCCAGGCAGCGGGTAAGCCGTTCCTTCGCCGATGATAACCTCGTCTTCCGTTAGGTTGGAGGGAAGAGGAACGACGGTTTGTACGGGCTTTAACCACAAACCGATAATTTTGTTGTTATCGTTAAGATTCAGGGATAGAACGACATTGTTTTTAGAGAACCCGAGCAGGACGCCGATTTCCTTGTGCTTAGTCACGTTAGGATTCGACTGGATGGATTGAATGCCAACGAATGAGCCTGCCGCCGAAACCGTCTGCTCCCAGCCGGCTTTCAGAGCTTCGACCGGCAGCGCTTGTTTAACCGAATCGTCGAAGTAGTCGTCCGAGAGCGATTGATAATCGCCGGCAGCGAGCTGTTTCACGATGGCTTGAATAGTGGCCTCAACGCCTTGCGGCGAAGCGATGGCGGCTTCCGAACGTTGTTTGTTATAGCTCGTTTGCATGCCAAGCACTTTCTCGAAGAAGGATAGAGGCACATATACTCGGTTATTTTTTACGACTGCCGCCGTCCCGAATGGCACGATTGTACCTTCGGAAATAGTAGCTTTGTTCTCTTCAAGCTTAAACGTAATCTTAATAGACGGTTTGGTAAGCTGAACCATTCGGGTATTGTTGTCCAGTTTGGTCTCTAAACCCAGCGCTTGAGCGGCATGGCGAACGGGGATCATGATGTCGTTGCCCTTTGCGTATGGCTGGGCGTCAGGGAGGATCACGGGTTTGTTATCGATCGTAAGCTTAAATGCCGAAGCCGATGCTTGAAGAGGAAACGACGATAAGAGCAGCGAAGATGCTAGCGCGAACATAGTGAGCTTTTTCATGGATTAAATCCTCCGTATCTTAAATAAAATGTTTAGGCTTTGGAGATCCGTCTGTGCAGCATGTAAGAATAGACGGCGGGAATCAGCGAGCTCCCTAAAGCGCATGTCAGCACGATCGCCGCTATCCATGGAGAAGGAACGAACCATGCGCTCGCGAACATCAAAATTCCCGAGACCACCCATAACCGGGCTCCCATGCGATGAGTGAGGCGCCAGTTGTTTTCGTCGAGCAGCGCCCACGGCGTGCGGATTCCGATGAAGAAGTTGCTACGCACTTGCCCCATTCGGTTGCCGATGACGATCCACAATAGGCCTAACCCGCCAACGATAAGATTAACGATAGGCAAGCGATATCCGGCTTGATCAATGATGATCGCCATAAACAAGGCGTGAATGAAAAGGCTGATCGCCCAGCGCATAAGATCGAAATAGCTTTCGAAGCGGGCGTAGTTTTTTTTGCGCGGATCGATATGGCGCATGAACGACAGAACGGTAGGCAAGGCTACGCCGATACCGGCATACATAAGCCAGAAGCTCCATTTGGCCATCGTGTCGTCTTGCTCGCCGCGGATGTTATAGTGCGAAGCGACTTGATCCGGCAAACGATCATTAAAGATAAAATAGAGGATAAGGAACAGCAGCACGTTCGTTCCGAGTAGAATCCAATCTTTCCTCGACCCTAATTTTCGAGCGGTTTGATTTTCATTTGTCATCGGTAGACTCTCCTTTTGTGCCGATCATGCCGAGAAACCAGCCCATGGCTTCCTGCATGACGGTAAGATTGATGGAGTAAATGATATTTTGCCCCTGGCGTTCGTCTTGGACGAGCTGGGCTTGCTTGAGAATGTTCAGGTGATGCGAGATGCTCGGTTTGGAAATGTTGAATTGATCGGCGATGTCCCCCGCGGACAAATCCTTCTCTTTCAGCAGTTGGAGAATTTTCCTTCGGGTGGGGTCGGACAGCGCCTTGAATGCATCGTTCATGGATAGGATCACCTCTGTCATTCAAGCTCGTGATTTGACAATTAGATAATCATCTAAATCTTATATTTAGATGATAAGCTAAATATTAAATCGTGTCAACGCGAGCAGCGCAAAAAAACAGGCTATCCCATATGGTTTATTTAGAGACAACCTGTTCTTTTAAGGGTTCATATCGATTTCCGGTATTAGGGGCGGGGTCTCTCTTCTACCATAATTTCAAATAACGGCACCGCGTGCCGCTAACGCGGGAAAATGGGCGTTTAGTTTTGGAATAACGGCACCGCGTGCCGCTAACGCGGAAAAATGGGCGCTTAGTTTCGGAATAACGGCAGCGCGTGCCGCTAACGCGGAAAACTATTTAGCCCCCTAATCCCTTTGGACACTTTCTCCAACTCAAAGTAAACTTAAATGAGTGGGGGAAATGTTCGTGAAGAGACGTTTTCATTGTACGGAAGAGTTGAAGAAGGAGTATGTGGCGTTGGTGGTCTCCGGATATCGAACGGAGCATGTAGCTAGGGAACACGGGATGTCTCCATCAACTCTTCAGAGATGGGTACGCCAATATTGGGATGAGGTGCAGGCTGAGATGGTCAAAAAGAAACAGCAAGTAGATCAGATCACTAAAGATTCTCAAGACTTGCAAAAGAGATATGACCAAGCCATGAAGTTGCTTGGAGAGAAGGATTTGGAGATCGCCATTCTCCGAGACCTGGTAAAAAAAACGAATCCACAGTCGACACCCGACTCGAAGTAGCGCTACCCTGGATTGCTGCCGGTTACCCCGTGAAAACGGTGCTCCGTATTTGCAAGGTACCGCGCTCTACGTATTACTATCGCCTACAACATCCTACAATTACGCCAGCAACTCGTGGCGGCCGGCCCGTTCCGGGATACTCTTGGAACCACCGTGGAGAGAAGATTTCGGATGCGCGAATCAAAAGCTACATTCGCCATCTGCTCTCCCAAGAAGAAGAGTCTTGTTATGGCTACCGCAAGCTTACGTTGTGTCTTAGAAGGCAGTACAAGCTGCGTATCAACAAGAAGAAGGTTTACCGTCTTTGCAAGTTGCTAGGCGTCCTGCAGCCTCAAAGAGAGGTGAAGAACAGTGTGCCTCGCAAGGTAGCGAACAACCGCGTGGTGACTGGACCCAATCAGCTATGGCAAATGGACATTAAGTATGGGTATGTCACCGGCCTTCGTCGACATTTCTACTTAGCCAGCATTATAGACGTGTATGACCGCGGCATCGTCACACATTTCAGAGGCAAATCATGCGATACCAAGGCGATCCTGCAGATGGTCCAGAAAGCACTTCTGAAACGAAACGTGCATGTAAACGAGCATCGGCTCGTAATACGCACGGACAATGGTCCGCAGTTTTGTAGCCATGCTTTCCATGCATTTTCGAACGAAATGGGCTTTGAGCACGAACGCACGCCTAATCGCACACCCAACAAAAATGCATATATCGAATCGTTTCACAGTGTCTTAGAACGAGAATGTTACCAGAGAAATGTCTTTGAAACATACGAGCAAGCTTTTGCCGTTGTGGATCGATATATTCGTTTTTACAACGAAAGGCGGATCCATGGAAGTCTCCAAGATCTGTCCCCAGCGGAGTACCTTAGCAAGCATCTAAATGGACTCATTAAACCGCGAGAAATCGCGCTTTAATACGATAGAACCTGAAATTGGACGAGAGTGTCCAAACTTAGGGGGTTGAACCGAAATAACGGCACCGCGTGCCGCTAACGCGGAAAAATGGGCGTTTAGTTTCGAAATAACGGCACCGCGTGCCGCTAACGCGGAAAAATGGGCGTTTAGTTTCGAAATAACGGCACCGCGTGCCGCTTTTCTCTTGCTTGCGCACTTTCGTGATCGACAAGAACCATTCAATCTGGAGAATGAAATCGTAATGTTTTACGCGGTAGCCGGTCTTTGGGACGGTTTCGACTCCATTTAAAACCCCGTTGAATCAACCTGCTGGTTCATAACGAAAAGGATAATTGCGCCCGCGATTCCAAGGCACGCTAGCACGAATAGCGTGATCTTGATCGCGCTGCGGGGGACGTGGCCGGAAACCGTGCCCGTCTGCCCGTTCACCATATAGTAATACGGTTTGGATTTGTACTTATAGTTCGCGTTCCACACCGGCAGCAATAAGTGCTTGTAAGTCACGTCGTCGTAAGAGGTTCGAATGTTCAGATTGCGGATTTCGTCGCCGCCGATAATGTTTTTGACTTCCGATTCGATATGGCCGTCCGCTACTTGCTGCGCTTCAGTCCAGCCTTGTTCGCGGGAGACGGAGTATCGTTCGGAAATATATCCGCTCAAATACTCGGGGCGGTAAACGTGAAGCTCCCCGAGATTGAAATCCCCGAGTTTCTCCAGCAGGTTCGAATCGTAATGACCGGAAGCCGGGATCAGAATATCGTCGAAGCTGCGGTCATAATCTCCTCGGGTAGAGTGCCATACCGTATACCGCTCCGTGTCCGTATAGGTTTCCGTTTTACCGTTCACCACTCTCGTGCGGGTCACGGTGCGATAATGATAGATGCCGACTTCCGCGGAATAGACGGAATAGGTTTCGGTATCGTAGGTCCAGTACGGGATATAGATGCTGTTAAGCTGCGAGCTTACGTTCTGCTTCTTGAAGGCGTTGGGCAGAAACCAACGTTTCTTCTTCCAAGCGGCGAAGGAGCTTAGAGCTTCGTCGCGCGAGATCTGGAAAGGAATAATGGATTCCGGCCGAATGGTTCGGGAATCATCCTGAACAAGCACCTTCGGCGAACCGCAGAACACGCATTGGGAAGTGGTCTGTCCGGCGGGGATCAACGTTTCCCCTCCGCATGATTCGCAATGGATCGCTTGCTGTTCCGTTCCCCAATCCTGCAGGCTTTCCATATCCTCGTCGTCGCTGTAGAAGGAGTACTCTTGCGGTTGCTCGATGATGGCGTCTATCGCTTGCTCCGATCCGCAATATCGGCATTTCAAGTTCTGGCTTTCCGTATCGAAAACCATAGGACCCGCGCAGCTCCCGCAGGGAAATCGAATGGCTGAAGGTTGGCTGTTCATCGCTTCCTCCGATTAGGTTTTGCTTCCGCATTCGGAGCAGAATTTGGCGTTCTCGGCCAGCTTGCCGCCGCATTCGGAACAAAATTTCTTGCTTCCCGGCTGCTGCTGTGCCGGAGCTTGCTGCTGTGCCGGAGCTTGCTGCGGTGCCGATTGCTGCTCGGAAGGCGGGGCTTGCCGCGGTTCGGAGTTCCGTCCGTTCATTTGGTTCATCATCTGGCCCATCATTTGCCCCATAGCCATGCCCGCGCCTAGACCTGCGCCAGTCCCGGCCGCTCCGTCCGGCTGGTTGGCGGCTTCGCGGATGGCTTCCGCGGTCTGGAATTTCATGTATTGGTCGAGGTTGCCCGCAATGTTCATGGACGATCTTCGATCGATCATCTTCTCGACTTCTTCCGGAAGCGATATATTCTCGATCGTTACGTTCGTCAAGCTTAAACCGATCGCGGCGAACTGGGGCTGCAACCGCGTGACGGAGAGGGCGCTCAATTCGTCGTAGGAGCTGGAGAGGTCCGCTACCGGGATTTTGGCTTCGCCGATCATGTCGCTGATTCCGGATACGACCGCGGATTTGAGAAAGCCGGTAATCCCCGCCGTAGTGAGCTCTTGTTTCGTCCCGAATATATCTTTCAGGAAAACGACGGGGTCGCTGATTCGGAACGAATAGTTGCCGAAGCCCCGCATGCGGATAATGCCGAATTCGGGATCCCGCATAATGACGGGGTTCGTCGTTCCCCACTTCAGATCCGTGAAGTTCGTCATGTTGAGGAAATAGACATCCGCTTTGAAAGGCGAGTTAAACCCGTATTTCCAGGAATTCAGCGCGGTCAGCACGGGCAAATTCTGCGTGCTTAGCGTATGGGTTCCGGGTCCGAACACGTCGGCGATCTGGCCTTCGTTAACGAAGATCGCGGTTTGCGATTCGCGCACGATAAGCTTTGCGCCCATCTTGATCGCGTTATCGTACGCGGGGAAGCGATAGACGAGAACCCCCTTATCGTCCAACCATTCTATGACTTCGATAAATTGCCCTTTGAGAAAATCGAACAATCCCATTCCTGATCTCCAATCTGCCGCCTCCATGGAACGGAGGAGCCTTTTTCCATATCCTATCACAAATCGGAATATCTCTGTCGGATAAAGGAATATTTTCGAGCGGATGAATTTTTGACGGGCAACCCGGATAAAGTTATAATACATGGGAACACACATTCTGATATCGAGGGGATACCGGAGATGGATGCATCGGACGTAGAACATAAACCTTTTAAGCTGGTATCTGAATATTCGCCTTCCGGCGACCAGCCGGAAGCCATTCGGCAGTTGGCCGAAGGAATTGCCGCAGGCAAGAAGCATCAGACGCTGCTAGGGGCGACGGGAACGGGGAAGACGTATACGATCGCCCAGACGATAGCGAAGGTGAACAAACCTACGCTGATTATCGCTCATAACAAGACGCTGGCGATGCAATTGTGCAGCGAATTCAAGGAGTTCTTTCCCGAGAACGCCGTAGAGTACTTCGTCAGTTATTATGACTATTACCAACCGGAAGCTTATATCCCGTCTACGGACACCTACATCGAGAAGGATTCCAGCATCAATGACGAGATCGATAAGATGCGGCATTCCTCGACGGCTTCTCTCTTCGAGAGAAGAGACGTTATTATCGTGGCCAGCGTATCCTGCATCTACGGTCTCGGTTCTCCGGAGGAGTATCGCGATTTGCGGCTGAGCTTGCGGGTCGGGATGGAGAAGTCGAGAAACGCGATTCTGCATAAGCTGATCGACATACAGTACGAACGCAACGACTTGAACTTCGTCCGGGGAACTTTCCGCGTGCGCGGGGACGTCATCGAGATTTTCCCGGTTTCCCGCGGCGATTCGGCTATTCGCGTGGAGATGTTCGGGGACGAGATCGAGCGGATTACGGAAATCGACGTTCTCACCGGCGAGATTACCGGCGTGCGCGACCATGTCATTATTTTCCCGGGGTCTCACTTCGTGACCGGCGAGGAGAAGATGAAGCGGGCGCTCGTGAACATCGAGCGGGAATTGGAAGAGAGATTGGTCGAGCTAAGGGAAGCGGGCAAACTGCTCGAGGCCCAGAGGTTAGAGCAACGTACCCGGTACGATCTCGAGATGATGTCCGAGATGGGGTTCTGCTCCGGGATCGAGAATTATTCGGGGCCGATGACGTTCCGCGAACGCGGAGCGACTCCATATACGCTGATGGACTTCTTCCCGGACGATTATATGATCGTGATCGACGAATCGCACGTTACGCTGCCGCAATTGCGGGCCATGTACAACGGAGACCAAGCCCGTAAATCGGTCCTCGTCGACCACGGCTTCAGATTGCCCTCCGCGAAGGATAACCGACCGCTTAAGTTCGAGGAGTTCGAGGAGAAGGCGACGCAGCTCGTATTCGTATCCGCTACGCCGGGACCTTACGAATTGGAGCACTGTCCGACTGTAGTCGAACAAATCATCCGCCCGACCGGACTGGTGGATCCGATCATCGAGCTTCGTCCGACGAAGGGCAGATCGACGACCTGCTCGGCGAGATTCGCGATCGCATCGCCAAAGACGAGAGGGTGCTCGTAACGACCTTAACGAAAAAAATGTCCGAGGACTTAACCGACTATATGAAGGAAGTCGGCATTAAGGTGCGATATCTCCATTCGGATATTAAGACGTTGGAACGGATGGCGATCCTGCGGGATCTTCGCTTAGGGACTTTCGACGTGCTCATCGGGATCAATCTGCTCAGGGAAGGCTTGGATTTGCCGGAAGTCTCGTTGGTCGCCATCCTGGATGCGGATAAGGAAGGGTTCTTGCGATCGGAACGCTCGCTCATCCAGACGATCGGACGGGCGGCGCGGAATGCGGGCGGGCGGGTTATTATGTACGGTGACAATATGACGGATTCTATGTCTAAAGCGATAGGAGAAACCGAGCGTCGCCGGACCATTCAGCTCGCGTATAACGAGAAACACGGAATTACGCCGCAGACGATCGTGAAGAAGGTTCGCGATCTTATCGAAGCGACGAAAGCCGCCGAGAGCAAGAGCGGCTATTTGGCCGGAGTCGAGGATCTCGGCAAGCTGTCGAAGAAGGATCGCGCGTCGATGGTCGAACGGCTCGAGTTCGAGATGAAGGAAGCGGCGAAGAGCTTGCAGTTCGAGCGGGCCGCGGAGCTTCGCGACGCATTGATGGAGCTAAAGGCCAGCTTATAATGGCCAATTTTGTAAAAGGAATAGAGCGGAATGGATATCCGCCCTATTCCTTTTTTTTGGCAATTTACGCATGGGGATTGAATCAGTTCTTTCTTGTATGCAATGCATGAATTTACATGCGATAGTTTTGTAATTTTTTCACAAAATAAGCTGTTGCGTGCCCTTCGATTGAGGTAAAATAATGGAGGTGTCGATTCATGGGGAATTATACGAGTTATCCGATTATTGACGGCAATAGGTGGCACTTATTAATGAGGGCGATCATTCCGCATATTATCTAGGAGGAAATAAAGTGAGCAAAACAATCTCGGTAGGCATTGTTGGTTACGGTAATTTGGGTCGGGGCGTAGAGCATGCGATTCGCCAAAACCCGGACATGAAGCTTGAAGCGATCTTCACCCGCCGCAATCCGGAAGCGGTAGAATCGGGAGCTACTCCTATGGTATCCATCTCGGATATCGAGCAATACAAAGGCAAGATCGACGTCATGATCCTGTGCGGCGGTTCCGCCAAGGATTTGCCGGAGCAAGGACCGGCGTTGGCGAAACACTTCAACACCGTCGACAGCTTCGACACTCATGCCCTCATCCCGGAATATTTCAATAAAGTCGACGACGCGGCGCAAACCTACGGGAACGTAAGCGTCATTTCGACCGGCTGGGACCCGGGGTTGTTTTCCTTGAACCGTTTGCTGGCGGAAGCCGTATTGCCGGAAGGCAAAGAGTATACGTTCTGGGGCAAAGGCGTCAGCCAAGGCCACTCCGATGCCATTCGCCGCGTGCAAGGCGTAAGCAACGGAATTCAATACACCATTCCTCGCGAAGCTGCCGTTGAGCGCGTTCGCAGCGGAAGCAATCCGGTGTTGACGACTCGCGAGAAACATCTTCGGGAATGCTACGTCGTATTGAAAGAAGGCGCGAACGCCGAAGCCGTAGCGAACGAAATCAAAAATATGCCTAACTATTTCGCGGATTACGAGACCGTCGTTCATTTCGTAAGCGAGGAAGTTCTGCGGGCCGAACATTCCGCGATGCCTCACGGCGGAAACGTTATTCGCAGCGGGCAAACCGGACAAAACAACGGCAGTACTCAACTGATCGAATTCAGCCTGAAGCTGGATAGCAATCCGGAATTCACGGCGAGCGTGCTTGTCGCTTATGCCCGTGCCGCTTATCGTTTGGCACAATCCGGGCAGAAGGGCGCGAAAACCGTATTCGACGTTCCTTACGGCTTGCTGTCGCCGAAATCGCCGGAGCAATTGCGCAAAGAGCTTCTGTAATTTAAGCTCCGAGCTCCGACAGACAATTAATTACAAATCATTTGCATGACCAGCCGCAGTTCTGTATAATGAACGGGAACACACATTCTTATTTTGTGTGCGACTGCGGCTGGCATGAACATAAAGGCCCCCGCTTTGTCGCGAAAGGGGCTTTTTCGTTTTGGCTAACGAGAAGATCGTAATCAAGGGCGCTCGCGCCCATAATTTGAAAAATATCGACGTCACGATCCCGCGGGACAAGTTCGTCGTCCTGACGGGGCTGTCCGGTTCGGGTAAATCTTCGCTTGCTTTCGATACGATTTACGCTGAGGGACAACGGCGTTACGTGGAATCGTTGTCCGCGTACGCGCGTCAATTTCTCGGGCAGATGGACAAACCCGACGTGGATTCTATCGAAGGGCTGTCGCCGGCGATTTCCATCGACCAGAAGACGACGAGCCGCAATCCTCGTTCTACGGTCGGAACCGTTACGGAAATCTATGATTATTTGCGGTTGATGTTTGCCCGCGTAGGTAAACCTCATTGTCCGGAGCATGGGATCGAGATCACGTCCCAGACGGTAGAGCAGATGGTGGACCGGATCATGGAATATCCGGAACGTACCCGGCTGCAAATTCTTGCGCCGGTCGTCACCGGACGCAAAGGAGAACATGCCAAGCTGCTTGCCGATATTCAGAAGCAGGGCTTCGTGCGCGTTCGCGTGAACGGCGAAATCCGGGACCTCTCCGAAAGCATCGAACTGGAGAAGAACAAGAAACACTCCATCGAAGTCGTCGTGGACCGCATCGTCGTGAAGGATGACGTGGCTTCCAGGCTTGCCGATTCGTTGGAGACGGCGCTTAAGCTGTCGGGCGGCCAAGTGCTCGTCGATATTATCGACAAAGAAGAGATCATGTTCAACTCCAACTTGGCATGTCCGGAGTGCGGCTTCTCTATGGATGAGCTTGCTCCGCGGATGTTCTCGTTTAACTCCCCGTTCGGCGCTTGTCCCGAATGCGACGGGCTCGGCGTGAAGATGGTCATCGATCCCGATCTGCTTATTCCCGATCGCTCCAAGAGCATTGAAGAAGGCGCGTTCGAAGCTTGGGCGGGCAGCACTTCCAATTATTATCCTCAATTTCTTGCGGCTGTGTGCGCCCACTTCGGAATTCCGACGGACGTGCCGGTCGACCAATTAAACGATAAGCAAATGCAAGTCATATTGAACGGCACCGGCGGAGAGAAGATCCGTTTCCGTTACGAGAACGAGTTCGGCCATACGCGCGACGCGCAAGTGCCGTTCGAAGGTGTCGTACACAACCTGGAGCGGCGTTACCGGGAAACCGGATCGGAAGGCATTCGCGAGTTCATCGAAGTCTATATGGGCGCGAAGCCATGCGGCAAATGCAAAGGACAACGGCTGAAGAAGGAGACGTTGGCCGTCACGGTCGGCAAGGAAAATATTGCCTACGTGACCTCGCTGTCGATCGGCGAAGCCCAAAGATTTTTCTCTGAGCTGGAGCTTACCGAGAAGGAGCAAACCATTGCCAACCTGATTCTGAAAGAGATCAACAATCGTCTTGGCTTCCTCGTCAACGTAGGATTGGAGTACTTGACCTTATCCCGCGCGGCAGGCACGCTTTCCGGAGGAGAGGCTCAGCGGATCAGGCTGGCGACGCAGATCGGCTCAAGCCTAATGGGCGTTCTGTATATCTTGGATGAGCCGAGCATCGGCCTTCACCAACGCGACAACGACCGGTTGATCCAGACGTTGAGCCATATGCGCGACCTAGGCAACACGCTGATCGTCGTCGAGCATGACGAGGATACGATGATGGCGGCGGATTGGATTATCGATATCGGTCCGGGCGCGGGCATCCACGGAGGACAGGTCATCTCGGAAGGAACGCCGAAGCAAGTCATGGCGGATCCGAATTCGTTGACGGGCGCCTATCTTAGCGGACGCAAGTTTATTCCCGTCCCGCAGGAGCGCCGCAAGCCGAACGGCAACTGGATCGAAATCAAAGGCGCTAAGGAAAACAACCTGAAGAACTTAAACGCTAAGTTCCCGCTAGGCGTCTTTACGGCGGTAACGGGCGTTTCCGGTTCGGGTAAATCCACTCTCGTCAACGAAATCCTATATAAGACGCTAGCGCGGGATCTTAATAAAGCGAAAACACGTCCGGGCGTCTACAAAGAGTTTATCGGACTCGAACATTTGGAGAAGGTCATCGACATCGACCAATCGCCGATCGGACGGACGCCGCGCTCGAATCCGGCAACGTATACCGGAGTGTTCGACGATATTCGCGACGTATACGCGATCACGAACGAATCCAAAGTTCGCGGGTATAAGAAGGGCCGCTTCAGCTTTAACGTTAAGGGCGGCCGTTGCGAGGCCTGCAAAGGAGACGGCATCATTAAGATCGAGATGCACTTCTTGCCGGACGTGTACGTTCCGTGCGAAGTTTGCAAAGGCAAACGATATAATCGCGAGACGCTGGAAGTGAAGTACAAGGGCAAGAGCATTGCCGAAGTACTGGAGATGACGATCGAGGATGCGACCGAGTTCTTCGTCAACATTCCGAAAATCCACCGGAAGATGCAGACGCTGATGGACGTCGCCTTGGCTATATGAATCTGGGCCAGCCTGCGACTACGCTCTCCGGCGGGGAAGCGCAGCGGGTGAAACTTGCCGCGGAGCTCCATCGCCGCAGTACGGGCAAGACGCTCTATATTCTCGACGAGCCGACGACCGGACTTCATGTGGACGACATCGATCGTCTGCTGCAAGTGTTGCACCGTCTAGTGGACTCGGGAGAAAGCGTGCTTGTTATCGAGCATAACCTGGACGTGATCAAGACAGCGGATTATTTGGTCGACTTGGGCCCTGAAGGCGGAAGCGGCGGCGGAACGATCGTGGCCACCGGTACGCCGGAGGACGTGTCCAAAGTCAAAAACTCATATACGGGCAAATATCTTGGACCGGTGCTGGAGAGAGACCGTGCGCGGACGGAAGCCGCGCTATCGAAAGCATAAAATAAACGGAAGACCGATGAACGCTTCATCTGGTCTTCCGTTTTTTTTTGATTGCGAGCGGGATCATCCTCTAGCCATCGCCGTCTCGCCGGTTCTTGTGATTTCCACGATGCCATATGGTCGAATGAGCTGGAGGAAGGCATCGTTTTTCTCCCGGTCTCCGATGACCTGAACGATAACCGTATGCATCCCTACGTCGATAATGGAACATCGAAAAGTTTGCACGAGACTGTTCATTTCCATTTTGGTCGCCGGATCGGAAATTAACTTGACCAGCAAGAGTTCTCTGGCCACGGATGGCTTGCTTTCCAAATGCTCCACCTGAATGACGTCGATAAGCTTGCGTAGCTGATTGCACAGTTGGCGGATCCGGTCGTCGTCTCCGGTCGCCACAACGGTCATTCGGGACAGGTTTTCCTTTTCCGATACTCCGACCGTAATACTGTCGATGTTATAACTGCGTCTGGAGAATAGACCGGACACCCGCTGGAGAACCCCTGGATCGTTGCGAACGAGTACGGAAATACGCTGCTTGGTTGCGTTCATCGCGAGTTGCCTCCTAGAATCATTTCATGCAAACCCGAACCTTGCGGAACCATCGGAAAGACGAGTTCATCCTTGGAGATGACGAAATCGATCAAGAACGGACCGGGCGTTGCCAAAGCTTCTTGCCATAAGCGTTCGGCGTCCGCCTTGTTATCGGCTCTTCCCGCCGGAACCCCGTAGGCATTGGCCAGCTTGACGAAATCCGGGCTCCCGGACAAGTCGATATGGCTATATCGTTTATCATAGATAAGCTCTTGCCACTGCTTAATCATGCCTAACGTTTCATTGTTCAGAATAACGACTTTAACGGGGATACGATGAATGGCGCATATGGCCAGCTCTTGGGCGCACATCTGGATGCCTCCGTCGCCGTTGATCGATACGACGATTTTACCCGGATTGCCGATTTGGGCTCCGATGGCGGAAGGGAAACCAAAGCCCATCGTCCCTAACCCTCCCGAAGTAATGATGGATCGGGGATGTTTATAACGGTAGAACTGGGCAGCCCACATCTGGTGTTGGCCGACGTCCGTCGTAATGATCGCTTCGCCTTCGGTCGTACGGGAAATCATCTCCACGACATATTGCGGCTTCAACACTTCGTCTGAATCTTCGTAAGCAAGAGGGTATTCGCTTTTCATTTGCAATAAGCGTTCGACCCATTCTTTTTTGACCGGTAGAGGTTCGCCCAACAGGTCGTTCATTCTGGAAAGGATATGTTTCGCATCTCCGCATATCGCGATCAAAGTCGGTACGAGTTTTCCGATCTCCGCTGCGTCGATGTCTATGTGGGCAATGCGGGCATTCGGAGCGAAGTGCTCAAGCTTCATCGTGACCCGGTCATCGAACCTCGCGCCGATCGAGAGGAGCAGGTCGCACTGGATAAGCGCTTGATTGGCGGCGTACGTGCCGTGCATACCCGGCATTCCCAACCACATTG
This sequence comes from Cohnella cholangitidis, assembly GCF_014107495.1. Taxonomy (GTDB): domain Bacteria; phylum Bacillota; class Bacilli; order Paenibacillales; family Paenibacillaceae; genus Cohnella; species Cohnella cholangitidis. The sequence goes on along the minus strand of NZ_CP041969.1, from coordinate 2,280,095 downwards.
TTTCATCGCTAGGATATCCGCCCAACCCGAGAAGAGTGGTGACGATCGGCATTCCCGTCCGTTTTACGTAATCGATCAGCTCGGTCGATGCGTCGGAGTACACAATCCCGCCGCCGGCAAGGATTAAAGGTTGCTTAGAAGTCCGAATGGCGGTAAGGAGCTCGTGAATCCGGGAATCCGTATCCCGATGTTCGGGCGGAGCAAGCTCGCGAATGCTCAGATGTAAGGGATATCTAAAGGTCGTAAACGCGGCGGATACGTCTTTGGGAATATCGATCAGTACGGGGCCTTTGCGACCGGATCGCGCAATATGGAAAGCTTCGCGAATCGTACCGGCCAGATCGTCGACGCACCGAACGAAGAAATTATGTTTCGTAATCGGTTGGGTGATTCCGACGATATCCGCTTCTTGAAAACTATCCGTGCCGATCAAATCCGTCGGCACGTTTCCGGTAATGACGACCAACGGCACGGAGTCCATATGCGCCGTAGCGATTCCCGTTACGAGGTTCGTGGCTCCGGGACCGGAGGTCGCGATTACGACTCCGACCTTTCCGGTGGATCTAGCATACCCGTCGGCGGCATGGATCGCGCCTTGCTCGTGCCGGGTAAGGATATGGCGGAAGTCCGGATTGTCGTGCATGGTGTCGTAAATATAGAGGACCGATCCTCCCGGATACCCGAAGACGCATTCCACGCCTTCCAGCAACAGCATGCGCAGCAAAATTTCCGATCCGCTGATCCGCTCTTCTTGTTTCAATTGTTCGCGGGTTTTGTTCTTGTATATCGAGTTCATTCTCGGTTCAACCCTTTCTTCAGTCGCGATAGGGTTAAGGTACCATGGGAGCCGCTGAACTGAGGCTATCCTTTCGGATACATTGATAGTATACTTTTTGATAAAAATGGAAACGGTCAGGTGCGATCATGAGCGAAACGATCGGTCATCGAATGACTAAACTCATGAATGATCATTTCATCGGGCGCGAATTCGAGCTTCGTTTGTTCGAACGTTTCATGGATCGAACGTCGGAGCGGCCCGAACGGATCATTAATGTTTACGGAACGGCTGGAATAGGAAAAACCTATCTATTGGATCGATATGGGCAAATCAGCCGCAGCTTTGGAGCTGTTACGGTTGCTATAGACGTTCGCGAGGCTTTGGGGAGCAGCGATGCCTTTTGTCGGTTGGTCTTGTCTGCCATGAAGCATGCGGAAGAGCCGACTCGTGACGGAGATTGTTTGTTGTCATGCGTTAACGCGATTAACGATTCATCGTCTAAATCGTCCGTTGTGCTGCTAATAGACGGCTACGAGGAAATCGGGAGTCTGGATCACTGGTTCAGGCAACGTTTCCTGCCTTTGCTCGATACGGGCATACTTGTCGTCATCGCCGGCAGGTTTCCGTTGGAAGGTCCTTGGAGGTACTCCCCCGCATGGAAAAGCCTAATCGTAAGATTAGCTCTGGCTGAGCTTACCTATGAGGAAATCCATGCGTACTTACGGGGCTCCGGAATTCAAGATGAAATCCTGATCGATACGATCTGGTTAAAGACTCTAGGCCATCCGTTATCGTTATCTTTGTTGATGCCAATAGAGGCTTTGAGCCTTTCTCCGCCTACGAGCGAAGAGTCGATAGACGAACGAATCCAACACTGGCTCTCGGAAGCGCCTGACGAGGAGCTTCGCCAACTTCTGTACGCCAGCTCCGTCTCCCGTACGTTTCATCAGGATTTGTTAAGAGAAATTACCGAACGGGAAGTGCAGGCGACGACTTTCGAGAAGCTGATCGGACTCTCGTTCGTGGTTAAGCGAGCAAGAGGCTGGCAGCTTACCGAAATCGTATGGGAAGCCTTGCGCAGATCGTTTAAGACCAGAATGCCGGAAACGTTCGCGGCTTACTGCCGTAGAGCTATCCATCATTACGCGGGTAAAATAGAAGAGGGATTGTCGGAGCATCGCGTAAGGGATTGGGAATTCGCGCAATTGATGAGGTTCTCATCCCGTCCTGTATTAAGGGCGCATCTGCGCCATTCAAGGGAATCGAGCCATTATTGGGAACCGGTCGATGCAAGGAATTTGCATGAAGTCGATGCCTATATAAGGCAAAGGCTGCTCAACGCCAAACCGCAGAAAATTCGTTGCTCGGATTCCGAATCGAATTCGATTTTCAGGTTCGATATGACAGCCGACCAAAGCTTGCGTAGATTGAAGATGATGGAAGTAGAAGCACTCATGGGGGCCGGCGAGGATGGTTTGCAGCTTCTCCGATCGAGAGCCGGTGAAGTCGTAGGGTTATTCGCCATCGTGCCTATACACGAGAAAACCTTGCCTTTTCTCAAGGAAGCTCCTTTGTCTCGGGCCTATTTTCAAAGCTTGGATGCGGCACGTTCTCAAGCTCTTCAAGTGCCGGAATCGAGCCCTGCCGGCTGGTACGTATACGGAATCGATGTCGCGGATCTGGAGGACGAGCAGCTTCGCGCTAACATCGTTCATGCCTTGTTCGAGAAGATCGTGACGGGAGGTTTAGTCGTCCAATCCCCGCCGCCGCTCGATTATTACCTTCATGCGTGCGAAGGGCTAGGGTTCGAGAGAGCGGAAGGGGGCGATCATTTCGCTTACGGCGAAGAGGAGTCCGCCTCGACTTTCGTCATCGATACGAGAAGGCACGGGCTCATGTTCTATCTAGGTAATATGATTCCCGAGCTGACAATCGGCCATGAGGAGCTTCTGCCATCTCCTGTTGCTAGAGAAAAGCTTCCGGAGTTGACTCCCAGGGAAAGGGAGGTCGCCGATCAACTGATCAAAGGAATGACGAACGCGGAAATCGCCTCGGCGTTATATATAAGCGAAGCCTCCGTCAAAAAACACATCAACACGATGCTATCCAAATACGGCTTTAGAAATAGGACGCAGCTGGCTCGCAAAATTTTAGGAGGTTAGTCATGGTTCGAAGCGGGGTGATATGCGCATTTATTCTCGGGATAGCGTTGCTTGCATCCTGTACGAGCTCGAATTCCGAACAAGCGGAACCTCTAACGTCGTCAAGCGAAGTCGGAAACGTAAACGATTATTGGGAGGATATCGCCAAGCAGGGCTTGATGATGTCTCCTTTCGTGGATCCCGAGCCGCCAATGGAATATATACGCATAGGATTAAAGCATGCTAACCCGGACGTCAGATGGTTCTGCGCTTACAAAATCTTAAAACATGCTCCGCAACTAGATCGGCAGGACCGCGACATTCTAAATCAATTGACTAGGGATGATGCAGAAGCCGTTCGGCAAGCCGCGACTTTCGTGGAGTCGGTGCTTCAGGAAACGTTCGACGGCGATCGCTTTAAACGTTCGCCTGCAAGCCATCAAGTAGCGTTCCATCTCTATCACGAGTCGAGGTACAATGATGGGGAGTTATGGGTAGCGCTAGACGGGAAGTTGGAAAGATTAACGAAGCTGGAAGGCAGCATTACTAAGCTTGCCTATTCCCCGGACGGGAAAAAGATTAGCGCCGAATATGGAGGGCGGATTTGGAGCTCCCTTGCGATCGTTGACTCTGTTTCCGGTAATCGCGCGTTGCCGGACATCATCGGAGAGATAATCGCGGACCCTGCCAACGGTTACGATGTCGATCCCCGGAAGGTCGATCGATTCGATCCGTATTTGCAATTCATCGAGTGGAGTCCGGACAGCACTCGGCTACTCGTGTCTTATTCCTTTAGCGAAGGTTTGGATAAGTACGATTATGGTTGGGCCATATATAACGCGGAAGAAGATAAGATAGTGAAGGTGTACCCGTCGGAACGGGCTATATACGACACGAAACCGGATGGGTTCAATTGGGATATCGCGTAGGCTGGGAAATCCATTCTACGAAAGAGAAAGACGAATCGCCCGTAGGGGAACGATTCGTCTTTCTCTTTACTCCAGGGTATGGATATGCGATTCATGCGAAGGGTTGATCAACAAAATCAACTGCTTCTGCAGCTTAACGATGTTTTGCTGTTTTTCGAGTATTTGCCGTTTCTGTTTAATGATCGTTTGAAGATCGCTCTTGGCCGAGCTCCATTGTTGGCCGGAGGCGTGCTTGTGGAAATTGTCCCATGCCTCGTGTTTCTGCTTGCGCAAATCGTGAATGGAATCGCGCGAAGACTTCATCTGTTCGATAAGTTGTCTCGCGGGTTTCTTGAGCGTCTTGCGCTGCTCCGAAGTAAGCGTTTTGCGGGCATCCTTGATTTGGTCGTTTTGCGATCTCATCTGCACGAATAAGCCCTTCTGCTCGGTTCTGATCTGATCCAGTTGGGTCTTAAGCGCTTGAATGTCTGCCGGATAAGAGCTCCAGTCAATCATCGGAGGCTTGTCGGAGTGGTGGTGATGCTCGTTAGGAGCGGCGGCGGCAAGAGCAGGCACAGAGATCGTTAGCATGGCGAGCGCTGCTAATGTTAACAGTTTGTTCTTCATTGTAGGTTCCTCCCGAAGTGTGGATTCCCCCATAGTATGGACGAAAATTCGCCTTCCATTCTTTGGATGCCAACTTTAATACGGTTGACCGCCAGCTACGTCCGCCTGATAAGCGATCAAGCTGATGCGTTGCCCTGTTCGTTCCGACATGCGAGCTTCCAGATTCCTGATTTCCTCTACTTCTTCCGGTTTAAGCGTCGCGAGCGAATACAGTTCTTCGTGCATCATGATGGATTCCTCCCGATAATGGTATCCGTTGTAGTATGGAACAATGCTTTCGGATTAACACCATAAAAAAAGACCTTCCGGAAACGGAAGGTCAGATCGTCGAGAAACCCACGTCTTTTTAGACATTGGGTTTCTTTTTTTATTTAGGTGCCTGGAAGAGGGGGGATCTGGGGAGATTATTACCCCATTTCCCTCCTGTCCAGATGGAGGGCAATCTTCTTCATATTCTGTACAGCAGCAGTCATAAGCGCTTGCTCGGTCACATTTCGCAGTCCTCGCAAACGGCAATAGCGAAACCCGTGGAGCTCTTTGGCGTCCGCAAAGCTTCGCTCAATCGTTTCTTTTCGTTTGCGGTATAGCTTCTTGCCCGACTTGCTCAGTCGGTTAAGTCGCACGCGCTCTTTGCTCTCTTCCCACACGTGCCGAGTCACGACTTTTCGGCGGTTCTGTGACCGGGTACACTTGTTTAACATCGGACATGACGCGCATTGCTGCGGATCAGAAGCATAGTGTCGGTAACCATGTCGGTCTGTCGTTTTGTACGGTAACTCCTGCTTTTGCGGACAAATATAAAGATCTCGCTCGGCATCATACTTAAATTCATGTTTGTGGTACAGGCCTTGTGTAGGATGGAATCTGCGGTGAGCAATAACGCCAAAGATTTTCCGCGTGTCCAACCCCTTACAGATCGGTGCTGTGAGGTAACCTGAATCCAATGCTACTGCTTCTACCTGAAAACCGAATCTTTCGCGTTGACGGTCCAATCGTTCGAGATAGGGCATCGAATCATGTACGTTACCTGGCGTGACAAAGACATCGGTAATGAGATTGTACTTCATATCAACCGTGCGGTGGTCCAGATAAAAGAAGCCTTCCGGCTTGCCGTCGCGAACCATATACCCGCTATCGGGATCGGTGGTACTAACCTTCACTTCCTTGTCTTCGTTCACCTCCTCTCTAGGTTTCAGGGCTTTTTTCCATGCGCCTTCCGATCAGCTTCAACAGCGGCGTTCAGCTCGTCCACATACGCCTTCGTATTTTGCTGCACTTGTTCTTTGGTGTACTTATGTTTATTGGCGCTGGACTTGATGTGAGTCGAGTCGGAAATAAGGACTCTTCCGCCGACCATCCGGTGTGAGATCGCTTGTAAGACGATTTCATCAAAGATATCTTGAAATACAGTTGTATCCTTAAACCGTGTTCTTCTATTCCAGCTAATCGTCGTATGATCCGGCACGCGGTCAGTCAATCCGAGGCCGAGGAACCAGCGATAAGCAAGATTAGTCTGGATTTCTCGCTCCAACTGCCGTTCGGACCGAATGCCATAGAAGTAGCCCAGAAAAATCATCTTAAAGAGTACGACCGGATCAACAGCGGGACGACCATTGTCTTCGCAATAAAGTGGGCGTACCTTATCATCGATGAAAGAGAAGTCGATATATTTATCGATCTTTCGAAGCATGTGATCGGCGGGAACAAGATCTTCGATGGAAACAAATTCATAGTTCTGTTGTTTATCGCGATTAGAACGAAGCATGGAAACACCATCCGTTCGGTATAGTTAAATCTATTATACCAAATTAACGCGGTGTCGTATTAAACTATTTAGACATAATAAAAGCTGTCGAGACTTTCTCGACAGCCTGACCTTCCGGAAACGGAAGGTCTTCGTAATAAGACGATTATGAGGCGACGGACAAGATTTCCGTCAGTTTATTTTGCATCGTTTCAATACCGACGCGTTCTACGAATTGGTGGAAGGATTCGCCGTTTTGGCGAGCTTCCTTGTAGAAGTTAATCAGTTGCTCCAATACGTTGTTGACGTTGTCCGCTTTAACGCGGCCTTTCAAGGCCGTGTTGTACTTAGCTCCGGGTCCAAGCGTTCCGCCAACCGCGATATCGTAGGCATCGACCATTCCCTCCGGCGTTTTCACGAGAGAACCTTGAAGGCCGATATCGGCAACGTGTTTCTGTCCGCAGCCATTAGGGCAACCGATGAAGTGAATGCGAACCGGTTCATCCAATTGAACGTGCTCGTCTAGGTAAAGAGCGACCCGACGCGCGAATTCTTTCGTTTCCACGATCGCGAGGTTGCAGAACTCGTTACCCGTGCAAGAAACGGTACGGCTCATGAAGCGATTAGGATTCGGGTTCAAACGCTGCAGCAGCGGCTCGCCTAGAAGCGCCTGCACATTGTCGTCCGAAACGCCGGTAAGCATGATGTTCTGCGCGATAGTCGTGCGAATCGTGCCGTCGCCGTATTTGTCCGCCAGATCGGCAAGAGTATCGAACTCGTCGCTGTTAGTCCGGCCGACCGGAATGTTAAGGCCGACATAGTTATACCCGGCGGTATTTTGCGGATGTACGCCGTCGAAGTATGCAGCGTTCCAACCAATCGTGCGATCGTCTCCGAGGGAAGGCATTTCGCCGATTAGCTTAATGAGCTCTTCCTGGAACTTCTCGACTCCCCACTCCGCTACGAGGTACTTCAAGCGGGCGTAGTGACGTTTCTCCCTATACCCGTGATCGCGGAACAATGTCGTGACGCCGATAGCGACTTTAAGCGCCTCTTCGGGTCTAACGAACATATCCATTTGACGAGCCAAGTGAGGTTTGGCGGACAGACCGCCGCCGACCATGACGTGGAAGCCAAGCACTTCTTGTCCGTCGATGACTTTGGAAGCCGGCGTGAAAGCCAAGCATTGAATCTCGGCGTTCGTGCTGTTATAGATATTAGTCGAAATGGACATTTTATATTTCCGAGGCAAGTTGGAGAAATCGCGATTGCCAAGGAAGAACTTCTCGAACTCGTCGACGACAGGAGTCGTGTCGAACAGCTCGTTAGGATCGATGCCTGCGAGCGGGTTGCCAACGATCGTACGAGGGCAGTCTCCGCAAGCTTCGAAAGCGGACATGCCTACGGCTTCCAAACGATTGAAGATGTCGGGCATATGCTCGATCTCTAGCCAGTGATACTGAATCGCTTGACGCGTCGTTACGTCGATCAGATTCCGTCCGTAATCGCGTCCGATAGCGGCTAGCTCTCGTGCTTGAGCGCTTGTCAATACGCCGCCTGGAATCCGGATCCGCATCATGAAGTGGCCGTTGTTCGGCTTTTGCTGATATACGCCGGCCCATTTGAATAAGTTGAAATCCTCTTGCGGAATCGAAGCGAAGCCCTCTTTGGAATACTTCTCGACGATGTCGCGAATGATGTCGAGACCGTCCTTCTCCATCTTGTAGAACTCGAATTTATTCAACTTGGACGGATCGCGATCCATCCATACCGCTTTGTAAGCCATCTTCCTGTTGCGACTCCCTTCATCGGAATATCAATCCATTCCGATACCCTTTGTTTGAATAGTGTTTAAATCGTACCATAGTTTATCCTAAGCGACAATGAGAGCGAGGGAATACGAATCATAAAAGTTACTGATACTACCTGTAATCCTTTCTTATAATAAGACGAGGGAAAGTGTGACAAACTTGTTACGGCATTAACTTCGGACTTGCAAGCTAGCCGCTCAGAAGCTAACATAGGTAAAGATGGGTTTATTAGGTCAGATAAAGGAGGTCCCCTTTTTATGTTTCTAGCTACGGAGGCAGTTAAGAGTACATACTCACACTTCGATATCTTTATGATCGTGTTCACGGTCCTTATTGCGATTGGGCTAGTGCGTCTTTTAATGCAACGGCCTCGGAAAAATGTGCTGGCGATCGGATTTTCGGTAGTTGCGCTTCTGATTTTCCTGGCAGCGGATTGGAAGATGGTTAGCGGTTGGTAATAAAAATTTTCAATACTCGCCGATAAACGGGCTTTGGGACTTCGGTTCCGAAGCTCGTTTTTTGTTTTTAATAAGGGAAATATACTGGATTCTTCGGCATCTTCGTGTGGGAAGACACCTTTAGCTTCAATGAGCTATCGTCGGCAGTAGACGAATATTACCGGAAGGAACAATCGGATAATGCCAAGTTACGCATCGTCGAGAACACGGTCGTACAGCTCGCGGGTCAAACGACGAAAAAAGTCGTGACCGAGAATACGGCGAACGACGAGATAGGACCGCACAGAATGATTACTTACTATGTCCTTAAGGATGGTAAAGAACGGAAGCGAATATAATATAATTAGTAGAACTTTATGCATGCCCGCTATGGATGAAAGTCCCTAGCGGGCATTTCGCGCTTTTCTTTCCTCCTTCGCGCGGACTTTGGTATACTAACGGGAGATGAATGCCGCGGGTATTCGCGGTCTGGAGGGTTACGCATAGATGATAGACAAGAACGCCTTGCGGCGCGAAGATATTGAATTGTTGGCGCCGGCGGGCGATTGGGAATGTCTGCGGGCGGCGGTGGCGAACGGTGCCAATGCGGTCTTTTTCGGAGTAGAGAAGTTTAACGCTCGTGCTCGCGCGCACAATTTCCAGACGAACGAGCTTCCGGAGATCATGGCTTTTTTGCACAAATACGGGGTCAAAGGTTTCCTTACTTTTAACATCCTCGTATTCGAGGACGAGCTGACGGAAGCCCGTAAGCTTACCGAAGCTTGTATTGATGCAGGCGTAGACGCGGTAATCGTGCAGGATCTAGGGTTGGTGAAGATGATTCGGGAAATATCCCCGGACTTCCCGATTCATGGGTCGACGCAGATGACGATTACTTCTCCCGAGGCGGTCGAATTCACAAAACCGTTTAATATAGAACGGGTCGTTCTCGGCCGGGAAAACAATTTGAAGCAAATTCAAAAAATCGGCGAACAAGCGAAGCTCCCGATGGAAGTGTTCGTTCACGGAGCGCTTTGTGTCTCTTATTCCGGGCAATGCCTGACTTCCGAGGTGTGGGGAGGGCGGTCCGCCAACCGCGGAGAATGCGCTCAAGCTTGCCGCTTGCCGTACGATCTAATGGTAGACGGCGTGCATCAGCCGATGGGGGATATCGCGTACTTGCTTTCTCCCAAGGATCTGGCGGCGATCGATATCGTTCCGGAGCTGATTGAAGCGGGAGTAACTTCCTTTAAGATCGAAGGGCGATTGAAAAGCCCGGAGTATGTTGCGAACGTAGTTAGCAAATATAACAAAGAGATCGACAAGTATTTCGCGGGAGACGAATCGGAGCCTTCGAAGGAAGAAGTAAGGGAGCTTCAACAAAGCTTCTCCCGCGGATTTACGCACGGGTTCCTCGACGGTACGAACAACAAGCAGCTCGTGGAAGGAACCTTTCCGAAGAGCCGCGGCGTTTACTTGGGTACGGTAGAGAAGATTTTGCGCGATGCGGTCGTCTGCCGGTTGGAAGCTCCTCTTAAACGCGGGGACGGGATCGTCTTCGACGCCGGAGACCCGACGAAGAAGGAAGAGGGCGGGCGCGTCTATGACGTCCGCAGCTCGGGAGCGAAGCTGGAAGGCGAAGCGGCCGAAGGTCTCAGAATCGAAATCGTTCCTGGACGCAACGACGTCGATTTGAACCGTATCCATGAGGGGGACCGGATTTGGAAAACAAGCGATCCCGCGTTGGACAAGCGGCTTCGCAGCAGCTTCGAAACCGAGAAGCCCTACCGGACGTTCCCGCTCGCGGTATCGGTATTCGGTCAAGAAGGAATGCCGATGCGCACGATTTGGACGGATATCGGGAAGGGCACGACTGTGGCCGTGGAATCGGAGATGCCGCTAGAGCGTGCGGAAAAACGTCCGTTAGGTCACGAAGTGTTGCAAGAGCAGCTTGGCCGGTTGGGCGGCACGCTGTATTTCTTGGATCAATTGGAGGTTGCCCTGAAGGGCGAAGTTATCGTTCCGATGCGCGAGCTGAACCGGATGCGCCGGGAAGCGGCCGAGCAATTGGAAATTTTGCGCGAGCAACCGCCTAAATATATGAAACGGCAAATCGACGAATTTGCGGATTCCTTCGTTGCGGAGGAGGAGATCTCCGTACAGCCCGAGGAAGTGGCTTTGACCGCTCTCTGCAGGACGTTAGAGCAGGTTAAGGCCGCCGTGAAGACGGACGTCTCCTTCATCTACGCCGACTTCGAATTCATTAAGCAGTTTCCGGATGCCGTTCAAGCGTGCCGGGAAGCGGGCAAACGGATCGCTCTCGCTACTCCGCGCATTCATATGCCGGGGGAGAACGGTTATCATCGCAACATCCTGAATTTGAAGCCGGATGCCGTGCTCGTGCGCAACACCGGAGCTCTCTACTATTATTTGAAGGAACGGATGGAGAAGCCGGGGGAACAGCATCCGTTGCTTATCGGGGACTTCTCGCTTAACGTGGCTAATCATAAGACCGTTAACCTTTTCCGCGAAGCGGGCTGCGATTGGGTCACTCCTTCTTACGACCTGAACATACAGCAGATGGTCGATATGCTGCGCCGCGCCGATACTTCCCGGTTGGAGATGGTCATTCACCAGCACATGCCGATGTTCCATACCGAGCATTGCGTGTATTGCACCTTCATGAGCGAAGGTACGAATTACACGAATTGCGGTCGCCCTTGCGAGGAGAAGCGGGCATCGCTGCAAGATCGGATCGGCATGTCGCATCCCGTCCGCGTAGACGAGGGTTGCCGGAACACGGTGTACAATGCGATCGAGCAATCCGGCGCGGAGTATTTGAGCTTGTTCATGGAGCTCGGCGTCCGCTCCTACCGGGTCGAGTTTCTGGAGGAAAATGCAGACAAAGTGCGGGAAGTGCTCGCGCTCTATCGAGCGGCGATCGACGGCAAAGTCGGCGGAACCGAAGTATGGCGCAAGCTCAAGGCGACCAACCAGCTTGGCGTCACTCGCGGGCAATTGGTGAAGTAAATAAATGAAGCGCCCTGTTTCCTGAGTTGTTAGGGAACAGGGCTTTTTGCGTTGAGGCGCGGCCTCCCCGAAAGCATCCATTTTCTACCTCCATAATTTACACCCCTCTAACACAAACAAGGAAGTTTGTTTTCATTCCGATGCTACAATCGGAACGAAGCTAAATCGCGGTTAAAAGCGATCAATATAGAGGAGGGCGCGGTCTATGAAAATGGCGGTCATCGGGGCGGGGGTCGTCGGTCTGGCAACGGGCGCGGGATTCGCGGATTTAGGGCATTCTGTCGTTTGCGTTGACAATGACACGGGGAAGATCGCCCAGTTATCCCGCGGAATTATTCCTTATCACGAGCCCGGATTGGAAGATTTGATTAAGCGCAATACATCGGCCGGGAGGCTTGCCTTCGGCCATGACTCTTCCAAGCTGCTGCAGGAAGCGGAGCTTGTGTTCTTGACGGTCGGCACTCCGTCCGATGAGACCGGCGAAATGTCATTGGCCGCGCTATGGTCCGTTATCGATCGGTTGGAAGAATGGTCCGACTCCGACGTCAAACGGATTATCGCGATCAAGAGCACCGTCCCGGTCGGTACGGCGGAGCGGGCCGAAGCTCGCATTCGCGGCCGATTGCCGGATCGTTGTCCGGTCGAGGTCGTTTCCATTCCGGAATTTATGAGAGAGGGCAGCGCGATAAGGGATTTCTTCGAACCTTCGCGAATCGTCATCGGAAGCGCTAGCGCTGAAGTGGCGGACAGGTTAACCCAGCTGCATCAGCGATTGCCGGGGCCGATCATGTCTACCGACCGCCGCAGCGCGGAGCTGGCCAAGCTTGCGGCGAACGCATGCCTTGCCGTCAAAATTTCGTTCGCGAACGAGATAGCCGCTCTTGCGGAACAAATCGGAGCCGACTATCCGTCCGTAGCCCACTCGTTAGGGTTGGACCCCCGGATCGGTCCGCACTTTCTTGCGGCCGGCATGGGATTCGGCGGCTCCTGCCTGCCGAAGGACACCCGCGCGCTTGTCAGAATGGCGGATGAGGCGGGAGCGCCGCAGACGCTTGTCGAAGCGGCCGTTCGCGCGAACGCGATGCTTCCGTTGCGCATGGTGCGGAAGCTCGAAGCCGCGTTATCGGATCCCGGGCGTCGCAAGGTGGCGCTGCTCGGGCTTGCCTTCAAGCCGGGCACGGACGATGTCCGCGAAGCGCCTTCTTTGCGGCTTATCGCCGAGCTGAACCGGCGTCATCCCGGAATTACGATAACGGCGTATGATCCGGAGGCCAATCGCTCGGCCCGCAAAGTACTGCCGGCTTCGGTAACGATATGCGAATCGGCGGAAGAGGCTCTGAAAGGCTCGGACGCAGCGATTCTCGTTACCGAATGGCGCGAATTTCGCCAGATTAAGGCCGATGACTTTAAAAGTTGGATGAATCGACCTATAATTATGGATGGAAGAAATGCCCTTGATGCGGTAGCGCTCAATGCGCAAGGCGTCGTCTGCATCGGGGTCGGACGTTTGCCCGCCGTTCCGAAGGAGTACGCTCGGAAGGGTGGCGAGCTTGTACCGTAAGAGTAGAGAGGATGCCAGGTCATGAGAATTCGCAAAGCGATCATTCCTGCAGCGGGAATGGGAACCCGGTTCCTTCCGGCTACGAAAGCTATGCCTAAGGAAATGCTGCCGATTATCGATAAGCCGGGAATTCAATATATCGTCGAGGAAGCGGTCGCGGCCGGCATCGAGGATATTTTGATCGTAACGGGTAAAGGCAAGCGGGCCATCGAAGATCATTTCGACAGTTCGTACGAACTGGAACAGAGCTTGCTGAACAAGGGAAAGCTCGATCTCTTATCGGAAGTGCAGAAGCCATCGGATCTAATCGATATTCATTATATTCGGCAGAAGGAGCCGCGCGGGCTTGGCCATGCGATCTGGTGCGCGCGCAAGTTCATTGGCAATGAGCCGTTCGCCGTATTGCTCGGAGACGATATCGTCCAGTCCGACGTTCCTTGCCTCAAGCAAATGATGGACGTGTACGACGAGGTTCAGGGCTCGGTGCTCGCGGTGAAACAAGTGCAGGATGAAGAGGTATCCCGATATGGAATCGTTGATCCCGATCCTGAAGGCAGCATAAGCAATCGTATTCTTAAAGTGCGCGGAGTCGTGGAAAAGCCGGCAATCGGTCGCGCTCCCTCTAACGTTGCTATCATCGGACGATATATATTGACGCCTGCGATCTTCGATATACTGGAAACGCAGGACATCGGCGCCGGGGGAGAAATCCAGCTGACCGACGCGATCTTCCGCTTGATGCGGGATGAGTCCGTCTTTGCCTACCAATTCGAAGGAACGCGATACGACACCGGGGAGAAGCTCGGTTACCTCAAGACGATCATCGATTTCGCCTTGGAGCGTCCGGACCTGAAGGACGAGGTTCGCGCGTATTTGGAGGGGAAGTTAGGGCGTTAAATAAGGGAAACAAGAACGGCTTAATAATCCTGCAAAACGAAAGTTCTATTAAAAGCGTGAAGCGCTCGCCGTTTGTTCCTTACTGGAGCAGGCGGCGTTTTTATTGTTTGAAAAAGCGGTATGCAGAGTATTTCAATGAGCAGAAACGCATGGCTGGCAGTAGGGGGTTAGAGATTTGCTTAAAACTTTGACCGGCGAGATTCTCTTCCGTCCGCTCCCTTTCATTCCTTCTTGGAAGAACCACCGAATTCCTGTAGACTAGAGAGTAAAATAAACTTTAGAAGTCTTATGGAGGCTATATGCTCCCCTCATTTTATAGCGGTTGGAAACACGTGTTTAAGCTGGACCCGGACAGGGACATCGACGACGAAGCTTTGGACGCAATCTGTACTTCGGGAACGGATGCGATTCTGGTCGGAGGCTCCAGCGGAGTTACTTTCGATAATACGGTGGATCTCATGTCGCGAATTCGCAGATACGAGGTGCCATGCGCATTCGAGCTATCCGATGCGTCGTGCGGAGTGCCTGGTTTCGATGGATACTTTATCCCGAGCGTGCTGAACACGAAACGATCGGAGTGGCTGATCGGCCGCCATGTCGAGGCCCTGCGCGATTTCGGGCACTTGCTTCCATGGGATTCGATCGTGGGAGAGGCGTACTTAGTCCTTAATCCGGATTCTGCCGTAGCTAGATTAACAGGCGCGGAAGCGAATCTCTCGGAGAGTGAAGCGATCGCGTACAGCCAAGTAGCGGACAGGCTATGGAACGTTCCGGTATTATACGTGGAGTACAGCGGAACTTTCGGGGACATGGGATTGCTTAAGGGGATTAAATCCAACCTGAAGCGCGCCCATTTGTTCTACGGCGGAGGAATCAATAGCGCCGAACGGGCCGCGCAGGCCGCGGCTCACGCGGACACTGTCGTGGTAGGCAACATCATATATGAAAATTTGGACGCGGCGTTGGCGACGGTTAGCGCGGTTAACCATTCGATAAAGGAGCAAGAGCATGTTTTTTGAACGGGATAATACGAATGAAATAGATATCGATGCTTCCATTAACAGGCTGAATCCGAAGCAGAAGGAAGCGGCGATCTCGACGAAGGGCCCTCTTTTGATCATGGCCGGCGCGGGGAGCGGCAAGACGCGGGTGCTCACGCATCGTATTGCGTATTTGATCTCCAAGCGGTTAGCCGCGCCATGGAGCATTCTCGCGATTACTTTTACGAATAAGGCGGCCCGCGAAATGCAGGAGCGGGTATCGAAGCTGATCGGTCCGTCCGGCAGGGATATTTGGGTAAGCACCTTCCACTCGATGTGCGTCCGTATATTACGCAAGGACATCGAACGGATCGGATTCGGCTCCAATTTTAGTATTTTGGATTCCACCGATCAGTTGTCCGTCATACGCAACGTCATGAAGGACAATAACATCGACACCAAGAAAATCGAGCCCAAAGCGGTGCAAGCATCGATCAGCGGGGCGAAGAACGAATTGCTTTCTCCCGCGCAGTACGAGCAAAGGCAAGGCGATTATTTCGAATCGATCGTGGCCAAGGTTTATACGCAATACCAAAAGAGGCTCAAGGCCAACAACTCGCTTGACTTCGACGATCTGCTTCTGCTGACGATCCAATTGTTCAAGGACGTTCCGGAAGTGTTGGAATTTTACCAGAACAAATTCAAATACATTCATGTGGATGAGTATCAGGATACGAACAGAGCGCAATATACGTTGTGCAAAATGTTGGCGGAGAAGCATCATAACATCTGCGTGGTAGGGGATAGCGATCAATCGATCTACCGGTGGCGCGGCGCGGATATTACTAATATCCTCAACTTCGAAGCGGATTACCCGGAAGCGCATAGTATTTTGCTAGAGCAGAACTACCGCTCCACGTCGAACATTCTGGATGCCGCTAACGCGGTCATTAAGAACAACATGGGCCGCAAAGCGAAAAATCTATGGACCGATCAGAACGGCGGAGACAAAATCACGGTTTACCAAGGCGATTCGGAGCATGAAGAAGGCTACTTCATTGCCGGAGAAATTCGCAAGAACCGTCAGAACGCCCGACGCTACAGCGATCATGCCATCCTATACCGCACGAACGCGCAATCCCGGGTCGTGGAGGAAGTTCTAATCAAGTCGGAGATCCCTTACCAGATCGTCGGCGGCATCAAGTTCTACGACCGCAAAGAGATTAAAGACATTCTTTCTTATTTAAGATTAATTTCCAATCCGGATGACGATAACAGTCTTAATCGAATCGTTAACGTGCCTAAGCGGGGTTTAGGCGACACGACGATGGCGAAAGTTCAGGAGGAAGCTTCCCGCAAGGGCGTCTCCATGCTCCGGCTCCTGAACGAAGGAGACGGCTTGCTCGGCGATGGCCTGTACCACCTGGACATTCAGACTCGCGCCAAGGCGGCGTTGTCCGAATTCCGCGATCTCATACGTAACTTAAGTTCCATGGTCGAGTATTTGTCCGTAACCGAATTGACGGAGAAGCTGCTCGAATTGACCGAATATCGGCTAGAGCTGCAACGCGAGAACACGCTTGAATCGAAATCCCGGCTGGAAAATATCGAAGAGTTCTTGTCGGTTACGCAAGAATTCGAGAAACGCAACGAAGACAAGTCGTTGATCTCCTTTTTGACGGAATTGGCTTTGGTTGCGGATATCGACTCGATGGATGACGAAGAGGACAGCGGGGACGCCGTTATTCTCATGACGATGCATAGCGCCAAGGGACTCGAGTTTCCGGTCGTATTTATCGTAGGCATGGAGGAAGGCCTGTTTCCGAGCAGCCGTTCGTTCATGGACAACGAGGAAATGGAAGAGGAACGCAGGCTTGCTTACGTCGGAATCACGAGAGCGGAGAAAAAGCTTTATCTGACCTGCGCCCGTATGAGATTGCTCTATGGCCGAACCAGTACGAACGCGCCTTCGCGATTCTTGGAGGAAATTCCAAGCGAGCTTAAGGAAGCGGTCGAACCTGCCGGAGGAGGTCGTTCCGGATCTTACGGCGGATACGGCTCCCGATTGGGCGGGGGCGGGTCTGCCGGATATGGAGCACGATCTTCATCTCCGAGCTCGGGAGGTTATCCGCCTTCAAGCTTCGGAGCTCGTCCGACTATCGCTCCTGCGAACGGCGGCTCCGCGCCGGTCGTTAGACCGCAGACTCCTTCCGCGGCCAAGCCTGTCGGAGACGGGATGGCAATCGTGGCGGGAGACAAGGTTCAGCATGCCAAATGGGGAGTCGGCACGGTCGTCTCCGTTAAAGGGACGGGCAACGACGCCGAATTGCAAATCGCTTTTCCAGCGCCAACGGGCGTCAAGAGACTGCTCGCCGCATTTGCCCCGGTGACCAAAATCCAATGATCAAAGCGAGGTAAGCCACAATGGCTCAAACGGAATTGCTGGAGCGGATGCGGAAGCTCGTAGCTGAACTTAACGCGCATAGCCATCGTTACTACACCGAAGATAATCCGACGATTAGCGATAAAGAATATGATGTGCTCTATGATGAACTGAATCGATTGGAGGCGGAGAGCGGAACGGTATTGCCCGATTCTCCGACTCGCAGAGTCGGCGGGGATATTCTTAAGGGATTCGAGCCTCACCGGCATCTGTCCCGGCTATGGAGCTTGGACAAAGCGCAGAACGTTGAAGACTTAACCGCTTGGGCGGCTCGGGCCAATCGCCTGATTGCCGACTATAATGCCAAGAACCCGGATCGGCCACTGCCTCCCGCGGAGTACGTGCTGGAACTCAAGTTCGATGGGTTGTCCTTGAATTTGACTTATGGCGATGGCGGACTGACGCAAGCGGCGACCAGGGGGAACGGCGAGGTCGGGGAAGGGATACTTGCCCAAGTTCGGACGATTCGCACCGTTCCGCTGACGATCGGTTTCGAAGAAGGTACGATCGAGGTTCAGGGAGAAGGCTTCATGCGCTTGTCCGTGCTCGAAGAATATAACAAAACCGCGGCGGAACCGCTGAAGAATGCGCGCAACGGTGCAGCGGGAGCCCTTCGCAACCTTGATCCTAAAGTAACGGCGTCGCGCAGGCTGGATGCCTTCTTCTATAACGTGGGGTATGCCGAAGGGATTTCGTTCGGCAATCACCGCGAGATGATGGCGTTCTTGCGGGACAACCGGTTTCCCGTCAATCCTTATATCGCTTACTTCTCCACTATTGAAGACCTGATCGCGGAGCTTGATCATATCGTGGAGAGACGCGGACAACTGGATTATCTCATTGATGGTGCGGTCATTAAGCTGACCGACATGAGGACGCGAGAAGCTCTTGGCTATACGGACAAATTCCCTCGTTGGGCCGTAGCGTTCAAATTCGAGGCGGAAGAGACGACGACGGTTCTTGAATCGGTATCGTGGGAGCTTGGCCGAACGGGGAAAGTGACTCCGTTAGCCCGCGTAGAGGCGGTTGAGCTTGCCGGGGTTACGGTTCAGAATTGTACGCTGAACAATATCGGAGATATTGAGCGCAAGAACCTGTCTCATGCGCTGGGAACCCGTGTGTTCATTCGCCGTTCCAACGACGTCATTCCCGAGATTCTAGGCAAGGCCGATGACGAGGAAGGCGGTACGATCGAGGTTCCGGTCGTTTGCCCGGGTTGCGGTTCTCCGCTGGAGATGAGGGGAGCGCATCTATTCTGCAACAACCGATTAGGTTGCAAGCCGCAAATCATAGGACGGATCACTCACTTCGCGTCTCGCGATTGCATGGATATCGAGACGTTCAGCGGGAAAACGGCCGAGCAACTATACGACGAGTTGAACGTTCGCGAGCCGGCCGATCTATACGGTCTTAGCTTTGATGATCTGGTTAAGCTTCAGCGGTTCGGGGAGAAGAAAGCGACGAATTTGTTGGCCGCCTTGGAGAAATCCAAATCCCGCGGACTTGCATCCTTCCTCAATGCGCTAGGCATCCCGAATACAGGCAAAGCGACGACGAAAATGCTCGCGGACCATTTCGGGGACTTGGATCGGTTAATGGCTGCGGAAGCCGACGAATTAGTCGGGTTGCCGGATGTCGGCGGTATCGTGGCCGAGAGCATCTACAGCTTCTTCCGAGATCCGCTCGCGCAAGAGAGCATCGCCCGCATGCGCGCTTATGGAGTTAAAGCGGAAGCGGCGGCGCCGGCCGCGGTCGCGGCGGATGCGAGCCATCCGTTGTTCGGCAAAACCGTAGTGTTAACCGGTACGCTATCCGTTATGACGCGCGATGAAGCCGCTAAAAAGTTAGAAGCGTTGGGAGCCAAAGTGTCGGGAAGCGTGTCCAAGAAAACGGATCTCGTTATCGCCGGCGAAAGCGCGGGAAGCAAACTGACCAAAGCCCGCGATCTCGGAGTTCCGGTACTGGAAGACGAGTCGGAACTGCTGCGATTGCTTGGCGGAACGAATGACTAAATAATTGGAGGCCGTCTCTCAGCCATGACAATGGTATGCGGGACGGCCCTTTTTTTGCGGTGTTGAGCACCGCTAACCGGGAAAAACTCCGTCCCACACCGGAATAACGGTTCTGAGCACCGTTAAATTGGCGAAAGCTCCGTCCCACGTCGGAATAACGGTTCTGAGCGCCGTTAAATTGACGAAAGCTCCGTCCCACGTCGGAATAACGGTTCTGAGCACCGTTAAAGTGGAAAAAACTCCGTCCCACGTCGGAATAACGGCTCTGAGCACCGTTAACTCGCCATCCCCCTCTGCACTTGCAAAGATAACGGAAATAGCGCCGTCTTCCACACTTATCACCACTCCACACCATACCGCAAACCCGCGCCGCATCACAGTTTTATATCCTAATATATTTGTATATTTTTATATGATTATAATCGAATGTAAATCTAAATTTATCGCTCCGCGAACGGAAATGGATAAATATTGAAACAAATAAAAACGGCGCGCGTCTAATGAGTCATATGGCTTTTGATAGGGGGGGTTACTTGATGGATAGATGCAGGGCAATGATTAGGCGAGGGCTGGCCGTGCTCTTTTCGATTGCCATACTGAATGGGTGCTCTAATAACGATCAAACGGAATCCTCCAAGCCAATCATAGAGAGCGTATCGGCATCTCCGGCGAGTTCGCCTTCTCCAATGCCGTCTCCTCCTTCATCGCATGAGAGGTTGAAGTATGAAGAAGTCAAAAAAATGTTATCTATAGATATGACAATGGAAGAGGCGAGGGACATTTTCGGTTCTTCCTATGAGATCGAATCGCCGTCTCTCTATTTGCGTTCGGATTGGATTCCGGTCGAGCTGTGGAAATACTCGGATGGCGCTTCGGCTTCCTTGCAATTGAATTGGTCTCAAGATCAACGATTGTTATACGCGATTTTTTATGATCAAGATGCCCAAGGGAACAGAAGAAGTTATATTCCAACTATAGGTGCACTAAAAGGTTCTTCATCAGAGGATAACCCCGTCGCCGAGCAATCCGGTATTCGATTGGGTCAGAGCGTTACCGTTGCAGAGGGGACGGCAGGTTACGATATGCTTAGTTCTCCGTTGCCGCAATTGTCCTATTTGGCCGTTCCGAGCAGGCCGGTTACCGTAACCGCGATAAACGAATCGTTCGCGGAAGTAGATGACGACGGGGTACGGTCTTGGATTCCGATTTGGTATTTCACGAAAGAAGCAGCGGATATTCAAACGATCGATCCCATAGAGCTCAAAATGAACCAAGACGGATTCGCCTACTGGTACCCGGGTTCCCAAACGGTCGCGTCGGCGATCAAGCAGAACGAGACTATGTATGCTTTTCGAAGCTATGGAGATTGGTACGGCGTAACCGTTGCGGCTACGACCGATAACGATCATCCAGGTGCCGGATTAATGTGGATCAGGAAAAATCAGGCGACATCTTCGGGGAAAGCTTGGCTTCCGCTATATGATAATGGCGCTGTTACATCCGATTCCATAGCCTCCGCGGTTCGATCGGAGTTGGGATTGGGCGTCGCGGACGGGCGGATCAAGCGAATATTCGGTCATCCGCAGTTTCAAGAAGCGTCGGACAATATCGAACAACCCGGCAAGCTGAAAACCTTGAAGGTGTGGCGATACGAGAACGCTTTTTCCGAGCTTATCCTGACCTGGTCCGATCGGCGTACGTTGCTGAATTATCGTTATCGGGACCGGAGCGGTGAATATGATTTCGGCAACTGGAACCAGATCAGCTTAGACCAGCCCGCGCGAATCCCGGCGGTTGCGGACGAAGATACGCCTGTGGCCGCGTCGGCGAAGGTATTGTACGATTGGAGAACGCAAACCGAATTGCCCTATAACTATTTAGTAGGCGAAGCGGGAAAGACGCTATTGGTAGCAGGGGAAGACAACGGCTTTAGCGGATTTCACGAAGCGTCTCATCTTTACGGTTTGAATCGCGATACGGGGACAAGATTATGGAAGTACGATTTCGGGCACGGACTGCATTTATATGCTTTTTCCGCTCAGAGCGAAGCCATCGTATTTTATCGCATAAACGAAAACGGGGTTGAAGGCTCCTCCTATGAATTGCAGGCTATAGATGTAACGAAGGGAAATAAGCTCTGGCAAAAAAACTTCAAGCTAGACGCGGCGATAGACGATCAGAGCTATTCCGCATCGGGCAACGTCGCCGTTCTGTCATACACGCAGACGACCGGGGAGGAGACGACGACCAGTCTCGAAGCGCGCGATATTCGGAGCGGACGCGTGCTATGGAACAAAAGCATCGCCGGGTCCGCCCGGTTGATCGAGCAGAATAGCCAGTTGCCTGTAATCGCGGTTGAATCGGTTTCCCAACCGTTAGCGAATTCCTTAATTACGGCATTAGATCCTCGGAACGGCAAGGTGAAGTGGGAGTTGAAAGAGCGAACCGCTTATCTGTCCGCGGATAATCTCCTTACAGTCGATAACCGCTTCCCGCAAGGTGAGCTTAACGGCTACTGGACGAGATCCTACGATCAGCTCATCTTGGTCGATGCCGGGTCGGGCAAGTCCAAGCTCGCTTTGCCGATTACGTACGAGTACGGCATTCATTATGATGGGATTAACGAACGGTATATGTTCAGCCAACGGGCGCTTGACGGAGAAAAACTGTATGACAGCCAGGACGTTTCCAGTTCGTTGATCGATCTTAGGACGGGTAAGACCCTTTGGTCGGTTAAGGGCAAGGCGGATCGAGGTCTGATCAGGGGTGGGCGGTTGTTCTATTGTCTGGACGGGAAGCCTAGGGCGGTGAACTTGTCGGACGGTAAAATGATTTGGGAAGCCGGTTTTACGGCAAGAGGAATGATGGAGTTAGATCGAGATCGGTTGCTCGTTGAGGGGATTCCGGACGTATTTGTCGTCGATGCCGTCAGCGGACGGTTGGAGAATCGTCTTCACGACGTCAGAATCGGTTATCATGAAGTTACGCCTACCGACCAGATCTACGGTGTATTGACCGTACTGGATAGCGAACTATATGTAGGCTCTTCGAACGGATTTTTCGGGAAGGTCAAATAATAGAAGGAGCGGATCCGCGAGGGAATCCGCTCCTTCCGTATGCTGTACAGGATTAGGTTCTTCCGATCCTTCTTCCGGCGCGGATTTGTTTAATCCAGAAGTAGACCGTGCATCCGATGCAGAAACCGAGCAGCGCGGCGCCGGCGGCC
>NZ_CP041969.1:1485000-2252500 GCF_014107495.1 Cohnella cholangitidis | reverse complement strand
GGGAGGTTTGGCACCTCGATGTCGGCTCATCGCATCCTGGGGCTGAAGTAGGTCCCAAGGGTTGGGCTGTTCGCCCATTAAAGCGGTACGCGAGCTGGGTTCAGAACGTCGTGAGACAGTTCGGTCCCTATCTGTCGCGGGCGTAGGAAATTTGAGAGGGGCTGTCCTTAGTACGAGAGGACCGGGATGGACGCACCGCTGGTGTACCAGTTGTTCCGCCAGGAGCACCGCTGGGTAGCCAAGTGCGGAAGGGATAAGCGCTGAAAGCATCTAAGCGCGAAGCCTGCCTCAAGATGAGATTTCCCAATTCGTAAGACCCCTGGAAGAACACCAGGTTGATAGGCTCGGGGTGGAAGCGCGGCAACGTGTGGAGCTGACGAGTACTAATCGGTCGAGGGCTTATCCTAAACGAATTGACATAGTAAGGCAAATGATACACTCACCTTCTTCCTACATGCTTTGTTTCGTATACCTGCACCGCAATGCACAGCATTGCTGCCTGCAAGTATACGGGGCCGTGACGACTTCGTCGCACGGGTTCGCATCCAGTTTTCAAGGTGTAAGACCAAAGACGAAGTTCCTTTTCACAGAGGAGCTTCGTTTTTTTGTGTTTCACGACACAGACGGGAAAATAATTATTGCCAAATTTTACATTCAGAATTAGTTGAGTGGAGTTTGATATGGTTGAAAGGGTTTTAAAATGATCTTTTCTCTCAAAAACGATCAGACCGGAGGGGTTTATTTGTTACGTCGTACTTTTGCGTTTTTTATGGCGTTAATACTTACATTTTCAATGTCATTAACTGTTTATGCGGGGATTGACTATAATCCAAACGGCGCATCGGGTAGTGAAACGATAAACTTGGTGAATAATGAGGAAACCGTTATTACCGATATTCCAAAAGGCGTCTATGATTTAAGTATTACTCTAGTGCCTATAGGAAGCGTAGATCTGGATATTCGTCTGTATGATACGGATGCAAACGTATATGTGCTTGCATATGACGATCAGGGTAGAGCGATGGGACAGTCACCTGCTCCAAATGGGGGGAAGGCGGTGAGCACGTCATATGGTGATATGCAGATCGCTTACAGCGGGTTCGATGGTACCGGTGGTAATCCCGGCATAGAGACGATAACGATTACGGGAATCACGAAAGTGAATTTGGAAATTCGAGCAGCGGCTTTTGCAAATGGCGGAGCCACGGTTAATTACAGTTATAGTAAATATGTCGAAGAAGGCTCGGCAACTACGTATACAGTTACGTACAACGCGGGAGCAAACGGTACGATTAGCGCAACAAGCGAAACCGTAACGGAAAACGGCCATCCGGCAAATGTTCCAACCGTGACGGCGAATGGCGGATATACGTTCACGGGCTGGAGCAAAGACGGAGGCACGACGCTGCTGAGTGAAGCAGATATTAAAGCAGCAACGGTAACGGGTAACGTAACATACACGGCTTACTATTCTCAAAACACGTTTACGGTCACTTATGCCCCTGGAACAAATGGGACCATTAGCGCGACAAGTGAAGTCGTAGCGGAAAATGGCCATCCGGCAAATGTTCCAACCGTAACGGCGAATGATGGATATACGTTTACGGGCTGGAGCAAAGACGGAGGCACGACGCTGCTCAGCAAAGCGGATATCGAAGCCACGACGGTAACGGGTAACGTGACGTACACGGCGTACTATAGCCAAAACACGTTTACGGTTACCTACGCTCCGGGAACAAACGGCACCATAAGCGCAACTAGCGAAGTCGTAGCGGAGAATGGCCATCCGGCAAATGTTCCAACCGTAACGGCGAATGACGGATATACGTTTACGGCGTGGAGCAAAGACGGAGGCACGACGCTGCTCGCAAAGCGGATATCGAAGCCACGACGGTAACGGGTAACGTGACGTACACGGCGTACTATAGCCAAAACACGTTTACGGTTACCTACGCTCCGGGAACAAACGGCACCATAAGCGCAACTAGCGAAGTCGTAGCGGAATAGCCATCCGGCAAATGTTCCAACCGTAACGGCGAATGGTGGATATACGTTACGGGCTGGAGCAAAGACGGAGGCACGACGCTGCTCAGCAAAGCGGATATCGAAGCCACGACGGTAACGGGTAACGTGACGTACACGGCGTACTATAGCCAAAACACGTTTACGGTTACCTACGCTCCGGGAACAAACGGCACCATAAGCGCAACTAGCGAAGTCGTAGCGGAGAATGGCCATCCGGCAAATGTTCCAACCGTAACGGCGAATGACGGATATACGTTTACGGGCTGGAGCAAAGACGGAGGCACGACGCTGCTGAGCAAAGCGGATATCGAAGCCACGACGGTAACGGGTAAC
The DNA here is from genome assembly GCF_014107495.1 of Cohnella cholangitidis. Taxonomy (GTDB): domain Bacteria; phylum Bacillota; class Bacilli; order Paenibacillales; family Paenibacillaceae; genus Cohnella; species Cohnella cholangitidis. The sequence goes on along the minus strand of NZ_CP041969.1, from coordinate 2,250,142 downwards.
GTGACGTACACGGCGTACTATAGCCAAAACACGTTTACGGTTACCTACGCTCCGGGAACAAACGGAACCATTAGCGCGACTAGCGAATCGGTAGCGGAAAACGGCCATCCGGCAAATGTTCCAACCGTAACGGCAAACAGCGGTTACGCGTTTACGGGTTGGAGCAAAGACGGAGGCACGACGCTGCTCAGCAAAGCGGATATCGAAGCCACGACGGTAACGGGTAACGTGACGTACACGGCGTACTATAGCCAAAACACGTTTACGGTTACCTACGCTCCGGGAACAAACGGCACCATAAGCGCAACTAGCGAAGTCGTAGCGGAAAACGGCCATCCGGCAAATGTTCCAACCGTAACGGCAAACAGCGGTTACGCGTTTACGGGTTGGAGCAAAGACGGAGGCACGACGCTGCTGAGTAGCGGATATTAAAGCAGCAACGGTAACGGGTAACGTGACGTACACGGCGTACTATAGCCAAAACACGTTTACGGTTACCTACGCTCCGGGAACAAACGGCACCATTAGCGCGACTAGCGAATCGGTAGCGGAAAACGGCCATCCGGCAAATGTTCCAACCGTAACGGCAAACAGCGGTTACGCGTTTACGGGTTGGAGCAAAGACGGAGGCACGACGCTGCTGAGCAAAGCGGATATCGAAGCCACGACGGTAACGGGTAACGTGACGTACACGGCGTACTATAGCCAAAACACGTTTACGGTTACCTACGCGGCTGGAGCAAATGGCACCATTAGCGCGACTAGCGAATCGGTAGCGGAAAACGGTTATCCGTCCAGTGTTCCAACGGTAACGGCAAACAGCGGTTACGCGTTTACGGGCTGGAGCAAAGACGGAGGCACGACGCTGCTCAGCAAAGCGGATATCGAAGACACGACGGTAAAGGGTAACGTGACGTACACGGCTTACTACCGCGCAATAACGGTAACGACACCGTCCACGCCATCGGGCGGAGGCGGAGGAGGATCAGCACCGGCACCAACAAATGAAGACGACTTTATAGAAGTGTACGTTAACGGCAAAGCGGAGAGCGTTGGAAAATCTAAAACGGTTGAAGCAAACGACCGAAAAGTGACGATCATTTCCGTAGACAGGGCGAAGTTATTGGAAAAATTGGCTTCCCAAGGACAAGGGACGGTAATCATGGTCCCGTCTCAGGGCGAGACCAATGTGATCGTTGCCGAACTGGATGGTCAAATGATCGAGAGCCTGGAACGAAAGCAAGCTATTGTTGAGCTGAGGTCCTCTACAGGAAGCTACTGGTTGCCTGCTAGCCAAATTCATTTGGACAATTTAGCGAAACAGCTTGGCGCTGCGTCGAATCAAGACATCACTATCCGCATCGAGGTTGCCGAATCCTCGGCGAACAGTCGTAGCCTAACCGAGAGCTTGTCGACTTCAAAAGGGTTTGCGCTTGTCGTTCCGCCCGTTCATTTCACGGTAACCGCTGCTTATGGGGATAAAACCGTCGAAATTACTAAGTACAGTGAATACGTTGAACGAGCGATCGCCATTCCGGAAGGCACGGATCGGAACAAAATTACGACGGCTATCGTTGTCGAACCGGACGAAACGGTGCGTCATGTGCCGACGAAGGTTGTCCTTCTGAACGGCAAATACTATGCAAAAGTGAATAGTTTGACAAACAGTACGTATGCGCTCGTATGGCATCCGGTCGAGTTCAAGGATGTCGAGAACAACTGGGCGAAACAAGCCATTAACGACATGGGATCGCGTATGGTCATCGACGGCAAAGGCAATGGCCTGTTTAGTCCGGACCACAACATCACGAGAGCCGAGTTTGCCGCGATCGTCGTTAGAGGATTAGGATTAAAGCTTGAGCAAGGGGCAACGCCATTCAAGGATGTAAGTACAACGGATTGGTATAACGGAGCGATTCATACCGCGTACGCGTACGGATTGATCAACGGATACGAGGATGGCACTTTCCGGCCGAATGACCAGATTACCCGTGAACAAGCCGCGGTGATCATGTCTAAAGCGATAGCGATGACATCCTTAAAAGATAAGCTGCCGGTCGTCAGCGCGGCAGAAACGATGCGTCCTTTCGCGGACGCGGAGAACGTATCGAGCTGGGCCGTAACCGGCATGGCCGATTGCTTGCAGGCGGATATCGTCTCCGGCCGAAAAGGTAACGAGCTCGCTCCGCAAGCCTTTATCACGAGAGCGGAAGTCGCGACGATGATTCAAAGACTGCTGCAGAAATCCAATCTAATCTAACCTTAAATAAAGTTATCCCGATAACGGTTCGAACGAACTGCGGTCGGGATAACTTTTTTTCTTGTCTGTCTTCATGTCTCAAGGGTCGCGAACTGAATAAAGCCAATGTGCCACCTCCATACTAAAGATTAAGCGGATTGGACAACGGAATTCGAAGCGCGTTGCATTTTCTGAAAAGGGGCGTATAATAAAACTATAGTCAAAGAAAGTCAAAGTCAGATCAGCCCCTAAAGGCCGAACCGCATAGAGATGCCCTGAGCGCTCTGTCGTTGGCTTTCATTCCTGAAAGGAGGTTGGACGTTGGCTAACATTACGGATTTAATCGAGCAATACTTGAAACAAATACTACAAACCAGCTCGGAAGGTTCGGTTGAAATCCAAAGAAGCGATTTGGCCGACAAGTTCTCTTGCGTACCGTCGCAAATCAATTACGTTATTAGCACAAGGTTTACGTTGGAGAAGGGCTACTTCGTGGAGAGCAAACGCGGCGGCGGGGGATATATTCGGATCCAGCGCGTCAACTTGCCTTCATTGGAGGCCGTTCAGCGCCACATTCAGCAGACCGTCGGCGAACAGATCGACCAGACGGCTGCGGAAGGACTTATCTACAATTGGAGGAAGCCCGGTTCATCACGATGCGGGAAGCCCGGTTACTCAAGACGGCCGTTTCTCGGGATGTATTGGCCTTAAAGCTGCCGGTTCGAGATGAGATTCGAGCCAAGCTGATGAAGGCTATGTTAATCGCCCTGCTTGCGAAATGAGGAAAGGAGGCCTGTCCGAATGCAGTGTCAGGAATGCGGCAAACGTCCGGCAACTCTGCACTTCACGAAAATCGTGAACGGAGAGAAGGCGGAATTGCACATTTGCGAATCGTGCGCCAGGGAGAAGGGGGAGCTTATTCCAGGAACCTCAAGCGGATTTTCCATACACAACCTGCTCTCGGGGCTGCTTGACTTCGAGAACCCGAATCCCATGGCCAAACCTCCCGCTGCCAAATGCGAAACTTGCGGGATGACCTACACGCAGTTCAGCAAGATCGGACGTTTTGGCTGCAGCCATTGTTATAAGCAGTTCTCGGAACGTTTAGACCCTTTGCTCAAACGGGTACATGGTAATACGGTGCATGTCGGCAAAGTGCCTAAACGGGCAGGAGGAAGGCTCAAGACGAAACGGGAGATCGATCGGCTTAAGAAAGAAATGCAAGGGCGCATCGAACGGGAAGACTTCGAGACCGCGGCGCAATTGCGGGACCGGATACGCGAGCTAGAAAACGAAATGAGCGGTTGAAGGGGAGGAGGACATTATGGCTAAACGTAAATTCGTCAAACAAGCGCTCAGCCAGTGGATGAATGGAGAAGGACCGGATTCCGAAGTCGTGATCAGCAGCCGCGTCCGCATCGCGCGTAATATTCGCAATATGCCTTTTCCTCTGATGGCTGACCCTTCCCGCTCTCAATCGGTAATGGAACAGCTGCTCGGGGTCGCGGAGAGCGGCAGGCTGAACGGCTTGGGCAAGATCGAACAAATTCGGCTTTCCGAGCTAACCGAGCTGGAGAAGCTCGTTCTGGTCGAGAAGCACTTGATCAGTCCGAACCTGGCGAACGAATCCCGTAATGGAGCGCTTATTCTAAGTCCCAACGAGGATATTAGCGTAATGATAAACGAAGAGGATCATTTGCGCATTCAATGCTTAAGCTCCGGTTTTCAAATTCATGAGGCTTGGGACTCGGCAAGCAAAATCGACGATATATTCGAGGAGCAAGTCGATTACGCCTTCGACGAGAAGCATGGCTACTTAACGAGCTGCCCGACTAACGTCGGTACCGGAATACGGGTTTCGGTCATGATGCATTTGCCGGCTCTGGTCATGACAGGACAGATCAATAGGATCTTATCGGCCGTCACGCAGGTCGGGCTTGCCGTTAGAGGACTGTACGGAGAAGGCAGCGAAGCGACGGGCAATTTATTTCAAGTGTCCAATCAGATTACGCTGGGCCAATCCGAACAGGAGATCATAGAAAATTTATTTCAGGTCGCTCGCCAAATGATCGAACACGAGAAGTCGGCTAGGAGTAAGCTAATATCCGAATCCCGGTTGCGGGTGGAGGATCGCGTCCGAAGATCGTTCGGGATCTTGTCCCATGCGATGATCATCGATTCCAAAGAAGCCTCGCAGCGGTTATCGGATATTCGGCTTGGCGCGCATCTAGGGCTGCTGCCGGAAGTCAATCAGATCGCCTTGAACGAACTTCTCGTATCGACTCAACCCGGATTTCTCCAAATGACGTTCGGGGAAGCGATGAGTCCGGAGGACAGAGATAGGTCAAGAGCGGAATTAATCCGCTCCCGACTGGCAACTAATTCATAAATGTTTTATTCTTAACATTATAGGAGGTGTGTCTCATGATGTTTGGTAGATTCACGGAACGTGCACAGAAAGTATTGGCCTTGGCTCAAGAAGAAGCAGTGCGTTTGGGACACAACAATATCGGTACAGAACATATCCTGCTCGGATTGATCCGGGAAGGGGAGAGCATCGCCGCGAAAGCGCTGATCGCCCTCGGCCTTGGGTTGGAGAAAATCCAAGACGAGGTAGAATCCCTAATCGGCCGCGGGCAAGAACAGCCCACTAATATCGCCTATACTCCGAGAGCTAAGAAAGTCATTGAGCTCTCCATGGACGAAGCGCGCAAGCTTGGCCACACCTACGTAGGAACGGAGCATATCTTGCTCGGTCTTATTCGCGAAGGCGAAGGCGTAGCGGCGCGCGTCTTGAACAATCTCGGCATCAGCTTGAATAAAGCCCGCCAACAAGTGCTGCAATTGTTAGGCAGCAACGAGAGCGTATCGCAAAATCACGGCCCGTCCGCAAACGTAAGCACTCCGACTTTGGATGGCTTGGCTCGCGACTTGACCGCCAGCGCGCGCGAAGGCAATATCGATCCGGTCATCGGCCGTCAGAAGGAAATCGAGCGCGTCATTCAAGTGTTGTCCCGCCGGACGAAGAACAACCCGGTTCTGATCGGGGAGCCCGGGGTAGGGAAGACGGCGATCGCCGAAGGACTGGCCCAGAAAATCGTGAATAACGAAATTCCGGAAACCCTTCGCGACAAACGCGTCATGACGCTCGATATGGGCTCCGTCGTCGCGGGTACGAAATACCGCGGGGAATTCGAAGACCGCCTGAAAAAAATCATGGACGAAATCCGCCAAGCGGGCAACGTGATCCTGTTCATCGACGAGCTTCATACGTTGATCGGAGCGGGCGCGCCGAAGGCGCAATCGATGCTTCCAATATTCTTAAGCCTGCTCTCGCTCGCGGTGAGCTGCAATGTATCGGGGCGACGACGCTCGATGAGTACCGCAAATACATCGAGAAGGATGCGGCGTTGGAACGCCGGTTCCAACCGATCACGGTAGATCAGCCTACGCCGGAAGAAGCCATCCAAATCCTGCACGGTTTGCGCGATCGCTATGAAGCGCATCATCGGGTTAAAATCACGGACGAAGCGATCGAAGCCGCGGTTAAGCTGTCCGATCGTTACATTCCCGACCGGTTCCTGCCGGACAAAGCGATCGACCTGATCGACGAAGCCGGCTCCAAGGTGAGACTGAATTCGTATACGGTACCGCCGAACCTGAAGCAGTTGGAAACGCGGCTCGAGGATATCCGCAAAGAGAAGGATGCAGCCGTTCAGAGCCAAGAGTTCGAGAAAGCGGCCGCCCTTCGCGACACGGAACAGAAAATCCGCGAAGAGCTTGACCACACGAAAAACTTGTGGAAAGAAAAACAAGGCAGAACCGATTCGGAGGTTACGCCCGAGGATATCGCCCAAGTGGTCGCCAGCTGGACCGGCATACCGGTCAGCAAACTGGCGGAGGAAGAAACCGAACGCTTGCTGAAGATGGAAAGCATTCTTCACGATCGCGTTATCGGCCAAGACGAAGCCGTTAAGTCCGTGTCTCGCGCGATTCGCCGCGCCCGTGCGGGCCTGAAGGATCCGAAGCGCCCGATGGGCTCCTTCATCTTCCTCGGACCTACGGGAGTCGGAAAAACGGAGCTTGCCAGAGCGATCGCGGAAGCGATGTTCGGCGACGAGAACGCGGTTATCCGTATCGATATGTCGGAGTATATGGAGAAACATTCGACTTCCCGCTTGGTCGGAGCGCCTCCGGGGTACGTCGGGTACGAGGAAGGCGGCCAATTGACGGAGAAAGTACGGCGCAAGCCATACTCCGTCGTGCTGCTGGACGAAATCGAGAAAGCCCATCCGGAAGTATTCAACGTCTTGCTGCAAGTGCTCGAAGACGGCCGCTTGACCGATTCCAAAGGCCGCTCGGTGGATTTCCGCAATACGCTGATCATCATGACGTCCAACGTCGGAGCGGAGCAAATCAAGAAAAATTCGACGCTCGGCTTCACGGCCGCTCAAGACGCGGGCCGCGATTATCAGAATATGAAGGACAAAGTGTTGGGCGAACTGAAGAAGTCGTTCCGTCCGGAGTTCCTGAACCGGATCGACGAATCGATCGTGTTCCACCCGCTTACGGAGGAGAATATCGCCGAGATCGTAACGCTTATGGCAGACGATCTTCGCAAGCGCCTTGTCGAGCACGACGTCAGCTTCGAGTTGACGGAATCCGCGAAAGCATTCCTTGCGAAAGAAGGATACGATCCGCAATACGGAGCTCGTCCGTTGCGCAGAGCCATCCAGAAGCACATCGAAGACCGCTTGTCCGAAGACTTGCTGTTAGGCAAGATTTCCAAAGGCAACGCGCTTCTCATCGATGAGGAGAACGGCGCTCTTGTCGTTAAACAAAAAGACGGAATCGAGTTAACGAAAGCTTAATAAAGCATAAATCTGCATAGAACTCTCCGCCTCGCCTTTACCGGCGTCAGTGCGGAGAGTTCTTTTTCATGGTAAAATTCCTTTATAGGATCATAAAAGGAGCCGTTTATCCCGATGGCTAAAGTCAAAACTAAGTTCGCCTGCACGCAATGCGGTACCGAATCTCCGAAGTGGATGGCAAATGCCCAGGATGCCATGAATGGAATACGATGGTCGAGGAGACCGAAACGGAAATAAAAGCGCCCGTAGGACGGGGCGAACTACTCCGGACGAAAGAAAAAGCGCGTGCCATCATAGATATAGAAAGTGGACGCGAGCCGCGGATATCCACCGGCTTGTCCGAGCTTAACCGGGTTCTTGGAGGAGGGCTCGTACCGGGTTCTTTGCTGCTCGTAGGCGGGGACCCCGGGATCGGCAAATCGACGTTGTTGCTGCAAGCCTCATATTCTTTGTCTACGCAAGGCTTGAAGGTGCTTTACGTGTCCGGAGAGGAATCGGTACGCCAAACGAAGCTAAGGGCAGATCGTCTCGGCGCGTTGAACGATAAGCTGTACGTATTATGCGAAACGAATCTTGAAGTAATCGAAGAAGCGATTACCGAAGTGGGGCCGGATTTTCTCGTTATCGATTCGATCCAAACCGTGTACCGTCCGGAAGTCGCGTCCGCGCCGGGAAGCGTAGCCCAAGTCCGGGAATGCACGGCGCATTTTATGAGAATATCGAAGATTAACGGAGTCGCCACCGTGTTGGTCGGGCATGTTACCAAGGAAGGGGCGATCGCCGGACCGCGGCTGCTGGAGCATATGGTCGATTGCGTGCTCTACTTCGAAGGAGAAAGGCATCATACTTATCGCATATTACGGGCGGTGAAGAACCGCTTCGGATCTACGAACGAGATCGGTATTTTCGACATGACGGAGGATGGATTGCGCGAAGTCGCCAACCCTTCCGAATTGTTCTTATCGGAAAGGCCGCTCGGCGTATCCGGCTCAACCGTCGTCGCCAGCATGGAGGGGACGAGACCGGTATTGGTGGAATTGCAAGCGCTAGTGTCTCCAACTCATTTTCCGTCTCCGCGCCGTATGGCATCGGGCTTCGATCATCACCGGATGTCGCTGGTCATCGCGGTTCTCGAAAAACGGATGGGAATGTTCCTGCAAAATCAGGATGCTTATTTAAATGTAGCCGGCGGGGTTAAGCTAGATGAACCGGCAACGGATTTGGCGGCCGCGGTAAGTCTGGCATCGAGCTTTAAGGATTCGCCGACGAAACCGTACGATGCGATCTTCGGAGAAGTAGGTTTGACGGGAGAAGTAAGAGCGGTATCTAGAGCGGAGCAGAGGGTGAAGGAAGCGCACAAGCTAGGCTTCAAGCGCGTTATTTTACCGGAAGCAAGCATGAAGGGGTGGCAAGCGCCAAAAGACATTGCGCTGATCGGCGTGAGGACGGTTGCCGAGGCTCTTAAAGCCGCATTGGAATAGGGGGTATCGATGACAAAATGAAAGATAAAGATAGAGATCCGAAAGACAAAGAACGCAGTCAACAGGAAAAAACGATGAATTTGCTGCTCCAGATGGTCGCGCCCGGTACCCCGTTCCGCGATGGGTTGGAAAACGTGCTCCGCGCCAAAACGGGAGCGTTAATCGTAGTGGGATATAGCCCGGAAGTCATGGAAGTCGTGGACGGAGGCTTCTCCATTAATTGCGATTTCAGCCCCAACTACTTGTATGAACTGGCCAAAATGGACGGAGCCATCATCCTCAACGAGGATGTCAAACGGATATTGTATGCCAATACCCAATTGATTCCGGATTCCTCGATTACCTCGTCGGAAACCGGAATCCGCCACCGGACGGCGGAGCGGGTCGCCAAGCAGACGGGCAAGCTCGTCGTCTCCATCTCTCAACGCCGCAACGTCATTACCTTATACCAAGGACAGCTTCGATATGCGCTTAAAGAAATGGGAGTCATATTGACTAAAGCAAACCAAGCGATCCAGACGCTGGAGAAATACCGGGCGGTGTTCACCCAAGCATTGACGAACTTATCGGCTCTGGAATTCGAGGAACTCGTTACTATGCACGAGGTGGCGCACGTCATTCAGCGCGCCGAAATGGTATTGCGGATCAATAACGAGATTAACCGCTATGTGCTTGAGCTTGGCAATGAAGGCAGACTCATCAGCATGCAGAAGGAAGAATTGGTCGGAGCGGCGGAGGAAGAGGCATGGCTGCTGCTCAGGGATTACGCGAAGGATGACGGGGAGAGTAAAGTGCGCGAAATTCAGGCGGCCATCCGCAAGCTGTCGTCCGAGGAGCTTCTGGATTCCGCTTTGATCATACGCATGCTGGGCTATCCGTCCTTGAGTTCCGTCGTCGAAGAAGGCTTGTTGCCCAGAGGCTACCGGATGCTGAGTAAAATATCCCGATTGCCGAGCGTTATCATTCATAATTTGGTCGAACGGTTCTGCGCCCTGCCTCATATCGTCATGGCTTCCATCGAGGAATTGGACGAAGTGGACGGGATCGGCGAGGTTCGGGCAAGAGCGATTAAAGAGGGCTTGAAACGGATTCAAGAGCAGGTGTTTATTGACAGACAGATATAAGGGGAATACAATTGGAAATGTTCTTCAATTCGCGCAGATCAAGTAAATGCGTTTTAAGCGGAGTCTTAATTTCCGCTATTCTCTAGAATGAAGGCGCTGGCAGTGTAGCGCTTAACATTCCGGACAATAGGGTATAGTAAAGTCGAGGTGGCAAACATGATTACGAAGTCGATACCGAATATCTTTACAATAGGTAACCTGTCTTTAGGCGTGATAGCCATCATATTGGCGTTTAACAATGAAACGAACAGCTCGAATACGGCTGCTTTATTGGTCATTATAGCGATGTTGTTGGACGGATTGGATGGACGGGTAGCTCGCGCGTTAAACGCGCAAAGCGAATTCGGCAAAGAATTGGATTCTCTCTCCGACGTCATTTCGTTCGGGGTGGCTCCTGCTTTCATTATGTATCAAGCTGCATTTCAGGGCGTTAATCCCGCGATGGCTTGGATCGTCACGGCGATATTCCCGATTTGCGGAGCTTTAAGATTAGCGCGCTTTAACGTCATTGACGGAATCCCGGGGTATTTTATCGGGTTGCCGATTCCAGCGGCCGGAGGCGTGTTGGCGACGCTGGCGCTTTTCCACGACGAGCTGCACTATTCCTTGTTGCTCATCAGCACCGTTGCCTTGTCCTTCCTGATGGTTAGCAACATGAAATATCCGAACTTCAAGAAGCTCGGCTTGCCGAGGAAGGCAATGTGGGCCATTCCGGTCGTTGTTCTGGGTGCCGCGGTGCTCGCCTATATGTTCCAGGAGGCGATCCCGAAAGTCATTCTGGCTTTATTGCTTCTCTATGCATTATGGGGCCTAAAAAAAACGTTGATGGATTGTTCCCTTCGGGCAGACGCGCTAAGCGCATGAAAAAAGCGGAAGAAGAGGAACAAGAGCGTTCCAAGCATAGCGCATAACCAACTATAAGAATATCGAAAGCATCGATTATTTCCCTCATGGGAGCCGTCGATGCTTTTTTTTGCGTCAACGAAAAAGCAGCCTCCTTGTCAGGGGCTGCCTCTTCAAGCGTAGGATTCATTGTGTATACGATTACGTTAAATTAAACCAGCCTAACGTAGAGCACTTTTCGGCTTCCTTGGCGACGACGTCCTCTAAGCTAATCTCTAGCAGATTGCACATGGCGGACATGTAGAACAGGTTCTTGCCCATCTCGCTGCGGATGATTTCACGGCATTGCTCGCACAGAGCGCCTTCCATGTGGGACTTCGATTGACGATGCGCTTGGTCGAGCGGCATTTCCTCGGAGAACCCTTGGTTTCTGGCGTTTAAGGCAATACAACCGCATTCCGTGATCGATTTGGATATGGCCCGGTTGACGGATGCATTGGATTGACTGAACTTCGTGACGACATCGAGCAGACTGCGATGACGGAGTAACAATTCCGACACCTGACTCTGAAATTCATGGAGCGTAGGCGCGCTCATCCGTTCCACCTCGGTTACCTTTAATTTACTTTTCCTACTCCATTATAGATCAAGGGCTAAGAGAATTCAAAAGAAGTTGTCGTTTTCGTGAAACTTGAACAACCTTTGCAAGAAGCTTACGGAAGTGAGGTTAGCATTCGAAAAATTGGAACATACTAGTAAAGATATTTCTGAATCAGGACTAGAAAGGGAGTGATTTTATTATGATGATGAAAAGAGTAATCCAGTGTATCGGTCTACTTATCGGCGCATTGCTGGGTCATCAAATGTCGGCTTCTTCCTTACCCGCGGAAGGGCCGTGGATGGGAACGTTGCTAGGGGGAGCGGCAAACGGCGGAGGAACGTTCGGCACGGCGATCGGGGCATTTGCCGGATTTCTGCTCGCGACTTCTATCGCTACGCCTTTATCCCGTTCCTTGTATCGAGGAATCGATAGGCTGTCCGGCTATCCCGCGTCGGATCTTCTATCCGGCTTGATCGGATTGACCTTCGGACTTGCGCTTTCCTCATTCCTGTATCCTTATGCGACGGACATTCCGTATGTGGGACAAGTATTGGCGGCGGGGGCCGCGCTTACTCTCGGATATGCGGGGCTTAAGATCGGAACGCGGAAAAAGGACGAGCTTGGCGAATGGTTCCGAACGCGCAGAACGGTAGAGGTTCCTCAGAAGGAAGGACCGAGGTTCGAAGAACACAAAATTTTGGATACCAGCGTCATTATCGACGGACGGATCGCGGATATTTGCAAAACGGGATTCATCGAAGGAACGTTGGTCATACCCGAGTTCGTGTTGGAGGAACTCCAGCATATCGCCGATTCTTCCGATTTGCTTAAGCGTAATCGGGGGCGGAGGGGATTGGATATCCTTAATAAAATCCAGAAGGAATTGGACGTTAGGGTACTCATTTACGAAGATGCGAACGAAGAACCCGGGGAAGTGGACAGCAAGCTCGTCAAGCTCGCCAAAGCGATGCAGGGGAAGGTGGTCACCAACGACTTCAACCTCAACAAAGTATGCGAGCTGCAGGGCGTATCCGTGCTGAACATTAACGATCTGGCCAATGCGGTTAAACCGGTCGTGCTGCCCGGAGAGGAAATCGTCGTGCAAGTGATCAAGGACGGCAAGGAACACGGGCAAGGCGTAGCCTATTTGGACGACGGAACGATGATCGTAGTAGAGGGCGGCAGGGATTTCATCGGAACGACGATGGAGGTTCTCGTGACGAGCGTGCTTCAGACGTCCGCGGGCAGAATGATATTCGCTAAGCCGAAGCTATTGGAAAAAGCTCTGTAACGAGGTATGATAATAGAATTACGGGCGGGACGCGCTCTTCTGTCCCGTCTTTTGTTTGTAAACAAGGTTGCGCGAGATGCAATTATAAGGGGATTATCGCTAATGGATTGGGGAGCTGTCGTGGTTGCGGCGGGGCGGGGCACTCGAATGGGCGCCGCGGATAACAAGCCCTACTTGAAGCTGGCCGGGCGGGCGGTGCTGGCCCATACGCTGGAAGCTTTCGAGCGGTGTTCTTCCGTTTCTTCCATCGTCTTGGTCGTGACTTCGGGCGAACGGAAGAGAGCGTCCGAGATCGTGGAGAACGAAGGATTCGGCAAGGTAAAGATGATCGTCCCAGGGGGCGCGGAGCGTCAGGACAGCGTATATGCGGGATTGGCCGTTCTGGATACGGAAGGCGTGCTCGTACATGACGCGGCAAGGCCTCTCGTGACTTCCGCGCAGATCGAAGCATGTTGCATGGCCGCCGAAGCACATGGCTCGTCCGCGCTGGCGGTTCAGGTTAAAGATACGATCAAAGTTTCGGACGGCAACGGGTTTATCGTTGCGACTCCCGAACGCCGGACGCTGTGGAGCGTGCAGACTCCGCAGGCTTTTTTGCGTCTGGAGCTGATGCAGGCCCATCGGCAAGCGCAGGAAGAAGGCGCGTCCGCGACGGACGACGCGATGCTGCTCGAGCGGTTAGGGCGCAAAGTCGCTATCGTTGAGGGGAACTATGCGAATATAAAAATCACGACGCCGGAAGACTTGCCGATTGCGGAGCTGCTATTGGCCAGGCGTCAAGGGGAAGGGGTTCGGGAATGATTAGAGTTGGACAAGGATTCGACGTACACCAGTTGGTTGAGGGGCGCCCGTGCATCATCGGCGGCGTCACCATCCCGTATGAGAAAGGCCTCTTAGGCCATTCTGACGCGGATGTGCTTCTACATACGATTAGCGATGCGATACTCGGTGCGCTTGCATTAGGGGATATCGGCAAACATTTTCCCGATACCGATCCGGCATTCAAGGATGCCGACAGCGTCAAATTGCTGGAACATGTATGGGCGTTAGCCAAAGAACGCGGCTATAAGCTCGGCAACGCGGATGCTACGATCATCGCTCAAGCGCCGAAGATGGCTTCGTATATCCCGGCGATGGTTACGGTCATCGCTCGCGCATTGGAGTGCGAGGAATCCCAAGTCAACGTAAAAGCGACAACGACGGAACGTCTGGGCTTTCCCGGCCGCGGAGAGGGAATCGCTTCGCAGGCTGTAGTGTTGCTCGTTAAAGGTTAAGCAGTATAGTTCATGCTCAGGGTCTCGAACCCTTTTCATAAGGAGGAACTACAATGTCCACGAAAGTCCGCGTACGGTATGCGCCGAGCCCAACGGGCCATTTGCATATCGGTAATGCACGTACAGCCATTTTCAACTATTTATTCGCTCGTCACCACGGCGGCGATTTTATTATTCGCATCGAGGATACGGACGTTAAGCGCAACGTAGCCGGCGGAGAAGAGAGCCAGCTTACCTATTTGAAATGGCTTGGCGTAGATTGGGACGAGAGCATCGATCGTCCGGGCGATTGCGGTCCTTATCGTCAAACCGAACGTCTTGATATCTACAATACCCATACTCAGCAGTTGCTGGACCGCCAACTGGCTTATCCTTGTTACTGCAATGAAGAAGAGCTGGAGCGGGAACGCGAGGAGCAATCCGCGCGAGGCGAGACGCCGAAATATTCGGGCAAATGCCGTCATCTCGGCGCCGAGGAACGGGCCAAGCTTGCGGCCGAAGGGCGCGTTCCCAGCATTCGGTTTACCGTTCCGGCGGATCGCGTATATACGTTCAACGATACGGTCAAAGGAGAGATCTCCTTCCGTTCCGAAGATTTCGGAGATTTCGTTATCGTGAAGAAAGACGGGATTCCGACTTATAATTACGCCGTTGCGGTCGATGACCATTTGATGGCGATCTCGCACGTCCTGCGCGGAGAAGACCATATCACGAACACGCCGCGCCAGCTGATGATCTACGAAGCTTTCGATTGGACGCCGCCTGAATTCGGCCATATGACGTTAATCGTGAACGATCAACGTAAAAAGCTCTCCAAACGCGACGAGTCCATCGTTCAATTCATCCAGCAATACGACGAATTAGGTTATTTGCCGGAGGCGTTGTTCAACTTTATCACCTTGCTGGGGTGGTCCCCGGAGGGCGAAGAGGAGATCTACGGCCGCGAGCAGCTGATCGAAATATTCAACGCGAACCGACTGTCCAAGAGTCCGGCCGTATTCGACACGGCAAAGCTAAGCTGGCTGAATCAGCATTACTTGAAACAAGCTTCGCAGGAGCGGGTTATCGAGCTCTGCTTGCCGCATCTGAAAGCTTCGGGCAGATTGCCCGCGGAGCCGAACGGGCAAGAGCTGGAGTGGGCATCCGCATTAGTCGCCCTGTTCCGGGATCATCTGCGGTTCGGAGCGGAAATCGTTTCTTTGTCCGATTTGTTTTTCCAAGAGTCGCTTGAATTTAATGACGAGTCGGAGGCCGTGTTGGCCGAAGAAACCGTTCCTGCCGTACTGGCGGCGTTCCTGGCAGGACTGGAGGAAGCGGGCGAAGAAGGATTTACGATCGACAATATGAAGAGCCTGATCAAAGGCGTTCAGACGGCTACCGGAGTAAAAGGCAAAGGCTTGTTCATGCCGATCCGCGTGGCGCTCACCGGCCAGACGCACGGACCGGATCTGAACGGTACCATCTGGCTGCTAGGCCGCGCGCGAGTGTTGAAGCGTCTTAAGGAGCAGTTGGCTAAGAAGGGGTAAGGTTTAACTGCCGGTAACGGAACTGAGGACCGTTATTTGGCCGGAAACCGATTCGCGGAGTGAAATAACGGAACTGAGGACCGTTATTTGGCCGGAAACCGATTCGCGGAGTGAAATAACGGAGCTGAGGACCGTTATTTGGCCGGAAACCGACTCGCGGAGTGAAATAACGGAACTGAGGACCGTTATTTGGCCGGAAACCGACTCGCGGAGTGAAATAACGGAACTGAGGACCGTTATTTGGCCGGAAACCGACTCGCGGAGTGAAATAACGGAACTGAGGACCGTTATTTGGCCGGAAACCGACTCGCGGAGTGAAATAACGGAACTGAAGACCGTTGTTTGGCCGGAAACCGCCTCGCGGAGTGAAATAACGGAACTGAATGCCGTTAATATCCCCCGGATCGATCCAAACGTAAGGATAGAGGGACATCTCTTGTCACCTGCGTAGCGTTGGGATATACTTGTTCTATATCGAAAACGTGCGACGAACAGGAAAGTAAGTTTCGCTTAACGAATGTCCAGAGAAGGCGGTCATGGCTGAGAGCCGCCACATTCACGCGAAACCGAATTGCGCCTGGGAGCTGTGCCGCTGATCGGACAACCGAAAGTTCGCGATGATCTAATCGCTGCTTATCATCGGCTTGGAACGGGCGAGCGGTGCCGGGGGGATCCCGTTATTCATCCGAAGAGGAGCGAGGCCTGTCTAAGGGACGTACGCTCAAGCAGAGTGGGACCACGTCATGACGTCTCTGCAGCTTATAGCTGCAGGGGCTTTTTTTATTTCCGTGGACAGTTAGCGTTGCCGCAAAGATTGCAGATTATAGTCAGATGCTAAGGGGGGACGGGATATGGGAATATGGCGGAAAGTCCAATCCGATATCGAGGCGGTTTTCGAGAATGACCCTGCTGCTCGAAGCTGGTTTGAAGTAGTGTTTACTTATGCGGGGTTGCACGCAATTTGGTCTCATCGTTTCGCCCATTTCTTTTATCGTCATCGTTGGTTTACCGTCGCCCGCATTATTTCCCAGATCAGCCGGTTCTTTACGGGAATCGAGATTCACCCGGGAGCGCGCATCGGCAATAAACTATTCATAGACCACGGCATGGGCGTCGTTATCGGAGAGACTTGCGAGATCGGGGACGACGTCGTTATTTACCAGGGAGTGACGTTAGGAGGTACCGGCAAGGAGAAAGGCAAACGCCATCCGACTATCGGCAACAGGGTCGTTATCGCGTCCGGGGTGAAAGTGCTTGGATCGTTCACGGTTGGAGATAACTCTAATATAGGGGCGAATTCCGTCGTACTTCGCGAAGTCCCGCCCAATAGCACGGTCGTCGGCATTCCGGGAAGAATCGTCAAACGCAACGGGAAAAAAATCGGCGATCGGCTCGACCATACGAACTTACCTGACCCGTTAATTGAAACCTTCCGTTTCATGCAGAAGGAAATCAACGAATTGAAGTCGGAAATCGAACGTCTTAAAGCTAATGAAACGAACGGTAACTTGGAACGTAGTGAATTCAAAGAACCAGAGGAAACGATGGATCCAAGCGAAACCAAGGAACTTAAAGGAGCTAACGCAACGTGAACCTCAAAATATACGATAGCTTGACCCGGCAACCCCAAACGTTCGTTCCGCGCGAACCGGGCAAGGTCAACATGTACGTGTGCGGACCTACCGTGTACGACTATATCCATATCGGCAATGCGCGTCCGGTAATCTTCTTCGATGTCGTTCGCCGGTATTTGGAAGCGATCGGTTTGCAAGTGAATTACATTGTGAACTATACGGACGTCGACGACAAAATGATCCGTAAAGCGGCCGAGCTTGGCATAACGGTGCCGGAATTGGCGGAGAAGTTTATTGCCGCGTTCAAAGAAGACCGGGAAGCGCTCGGCGCGTTCCCGCCGACGATAGCGCCTCGAGTGACGGAGACGATCGACGAAATCGTGGAATTCATCCGAGAATTGGTCGATAAGGGCGCGGCGTACGAAAGCGCCGGAGACGTCTATTTCCGTACGGGGACTTTTGCCGAATACGGCAAGCTGTCGCACAAAAATCTCGACGAGCTGCAATACGGAATCCGGATCGACGTGGACGAGAGAAAAGAAAATCCGCAGGATTTCGTGCTCTGGAAAGCGGCGAAGCCGGGCGAAATCCGCTGGCCGAGCCCGTGGGGCGACGGCCGTCCCGGCTGGCATATCGAATGCTCCGCGATGGTTCGCAAATACGCGGGAGATACGCTGGATATCCACGGCGGCGGGCACGATCTGCAGTTCCCGCACCACGAGTGCGAGATTGCCCAATCCGAATCTTTGACGGGTCAGCCGTTGTCCCGCTATTGGATGCATAACGGCTTCGTCAATATCAATAACGAGAAAATGTCGAAGTCTCTAGGCAACGGAGTCAATGTCAGGCAACTGCTCAAAGGGACTAGCAAATATGCGATCAGGTACTTGATGCTGGCGACGCATTATCGCAGCCCTCTTAACTTCAGCGACGAGACGATCCGTCAAGCGACCAACAGCGTCGAGCGGCTGACGAATTGCCGGGACAACGTGAAACACCGGTTGACCTCCGTCGCCAAGGGAAATCTATCTTTAGCGGGGGACTCGGAACTTCAGGCACGATTAAAGCAGTTGAATACCGAATTCCATTCGCGAATGGAAGACGACTTCAGCACGCCGGATGCGATTACCGCTTGGTTTGGCCTCGTGTCCGAAGCGAACGCTTATTTGCAGCGGGAAATCGTAAGCGAAACCGATTTGCTGCTCATCTTGGCTCAGATCGACGAGATGAACGGAATCATGGGACTTCTGCCTGCGAACGATGAGGCCGAGTTGCTGGATGAAGAGGTTGATGCGCTGATCGCCGAGCGGACGGCGGCGCGCGCTAACCGTCACTTTGCCCGTGCGGACGAGATTCGCGATTTATTGGCGAACCGGGGAATTCTACTGGAGGATACTCCGCAAGGCATTCGGTGGCGGCGCAAATGACGGAGCGGTCGAGTCAGCCGTTACCTCCGGTCATTTCTCCGGTTATCCCGACAGATGTTCCGGTTCATCTGCTGTCGCCGGTCGTGCTGGCCTACATCGGGGATGCCGTGTTCGAGATTTACATCCGCCAGCGGTTAATCGCCGGTTCAAGCCGTAAGCCGCACGAGTTGCACCGCGTCGCGACGTCGTATGTGTGCGCTGCCGCCCAGGCGAGGCTGCTGCAGAAGTGGATGCCGATACTCACGGAAGAAGAAGCGGATATCGTACGGCGCGGACGCAATACCAAATCGGGGCAACCGCCGAAGAACGCGGATCCCGCGGACTACCGTCATGCAACCGCGCTGGAGTGTCTCGTTGGGTACCTCTACTATCAAGGGGCGAAAGATCGCCTCGAACAACTAATGGATTACGCATTCGAAGATAAACCGCAATAGACGGGTCGCAATAACACACAAAGGAAGATGCAAAAATGGGCAATCACAATCCGAGAACGCCGGGTAACCGTTCCGCCGGAGGCGCAAAACCGTTCGCGCAAGGCGAGCGCAAAGGCGGATGGAATTCTTCGGGCAACGGGCACAAAGATAGAGACAAACGTCATCACGCGGCGACTGCGAGTAAGGAGTCGGCGGCGGACAACGAGCTATGGGCCGAAGATAGCGCCTTGAAAGGCGACGACGAGTACTTGGCGGGCAAACATCCCGTGCTGGAAGCCATGAAGGCCGGACGTTCGATTAATAAAATATTCTTGTCCAATCAAGCTCAACGGCATCTCATCCAACCGATCATGGAGGAAGCCAAAGCCCGGGGAATCGTCGTTCAGCAAGTGGATAAGAGCAAGCTCGATCGGCTTGTTCCGGATATGCAGCATCAAGGCGTCGTCGCTCAAGCGGCGGCCGTCGCTTACGTAGAAGTGGACGAGCTGTTGGCACGCGCCAAGGCGAGCGGGGAAGCGCCGCTTATCGTCTTGCTAGACGAAGTAGAAGACCCTCATAATTTAGGCTCCGTGCTGCGGACGGCCGATTGTACGGGCGTGCACGGCGTAATCGTTCCGAAGCGCAGAAGCGCGGGTTTGACCGCGGTCGTCGCTAAAACTTCCGCAGGCGCGGTAGAATACGTCCCGGTCGCAAGGGTCGCTAATCTGGTACAAACGATGGAGAAGCTCAAAGAGGCCGGCTTGTGGATCGCCGGTGCGGATGCAGGTGCTAAAGAAGGCTTCTACGAGACGAATTTGACCGGTCCGTTAGCGATCGTAATCGGCAACGAGGGCCAGGGGCTATCCCGGTTGGTCAGGGAGAGATGCGATTTCATCCTATCGCTTCCTATGGTAGGGCAGATCAACTCGCTTAACGCATCCGTGGCCGCGGGAGTCATTTTGTACGAAGTCGTTCGCCAACGCGGCGAAGCTCTGAAGAAAAGAGGCGCGTCGACAAGCGTTACGACGCCGGAACATGCGTGAGAAACGCATGTTCCAACGCGAGGACGTTCTGCTAGTAGACGGTTACAACATGATCGGGGCTTGGCCGGAGCTGGAGATTCTCAAGAACGAGAAGCTGGAGGATGCCAGGGACCGGTTGTTGGACTTGCTGTCGGATTACCAAAGCTATGCGGGGTTAATCGTGATCGTCGTGTTCGATGCTTTCCGCGTCCAGGGCGCCGGAGCGGAATACCGCCATCGCAAGAAATTGCGGGTCGTCTATACGCGCGAGCGCGAGACCGCCGACGAATGCATCGAGCGTCTAGTCGGGGAGTGGACGTCCGTAAAGCGCAATATTTACGTCGCTACCTCCGATCAGGTTGAACAGCATGTCGCGTTCGGACGCGGCGCGTTGCGGGTGTCGGCGCGCGAATTGAGGTTGGAAGTACGGCAAAGCCGGATGGATATCCAAACCGCTATTAAGAGCGAATCACAGCTTAAAAAAAATCCTCTGGACGGAATTTTGCCGGAAGATGTGCAGCGTCGGTTGGAGCGAATGAGAAGAGGTTTAGATGAAAGTTAGAAGAAAGTCGATGAAATGTGGCTATAATTGCCAATTTTACCACTGTGGATAAGCCCCTAAAAACGGTAAATCCATTGACGCTATGCGTCAGATCAAGTATATTGTTTATAGTTTGGTAGAGTTCGAGGTTCCAGTACGCCAACGCAGACCGGGGGGATGTTCGTGAGTGTCGACTTGGAGAGACTGGCAACGCGTGAGTATGACTTCAAGGCCGACGAGGACATCGTGGAATTCGTTCGTACGGGCGACAGCGAAGCGTTGGAGTACCTTATTCATAAATATCGAAATTTCGTGCGGGCTAAGGCGCGCTCTTACTTTCTGATAGGCGCGGAACGGGAAGATATCGTTCAGGAAGGAATGATCGGCCTTTACAAGGCGATCCGTGACTTCAAAGGAGATAAGTTAGCTTCGTTCAAGGCTTTTGCGGAGTTGTGCATTACCCGGCAGATTATTACCGCGATCAAGACCGCTACCCGTCAGAAGCATATTCCTCTTAATTCCTATGTCTCTTTGGACAAACCGATATACGATGAAGATTCCGACCGAACGCTGCTGGACGTCATCTGCGGCTCCAGGGTATGCGACCCGGAAGAGATGATCATCAACCAAGAGGAGTTTTACGGCCTTGAGGACAAGATGTCGGAAATCTTAAGCGATCTCGAGCGCAAAGTGCTCATGCTTTACTTGGACGGACGCTCTTATCAAGAGATCGCCGTCGATCTCGACAGGCACGTGAAATCGATCGACAACGCCTTGCAGCGCGTTAAGCGCAAGTTGGAACGATACTTGGAAGTCAGGGATATCGGAACCTAGCACTCATCGCACTCCTATTCATAGTTAAAGACACGAGCAGCCTCATCGGAGCTGCTTTTTATTTTTTTCGGGGCCATTTCGTTTGTTTAACTTGGAATATTCTTCGTTCCGTGGGGTTAAGAATGGCGAAAATATGGAAGAATGGTTACAAGGATGCTAGAGTGGGCTAGATCTTTCGCGGAATCCAGGTGTCGGTTACCGATCTTCGATCGTAGGCTAACGACACTTTTCGTTGACATCGATTTCCCCCTGTGATAAATTATTTTAGTAACCTTAACGTGGTTTCTTATGCGCTGGTCTGAATCATCGGCGAAACACCAGGAATTGTTGTCTTGATGACTTGTCATCGGGCCGCGGTTCCGACGCAGCCTTGGTTCGCCAAGCTGGGGTTTCCGCCGTATGGTTGTATTTTTATGAAGTTAGGTCCCGGGAGGTGGAAGGGATGCGGGTGATCATCACTCTAGCTTGTACGAACTGCAAGCAACGGAACTACACGTCGAGCAAGAACAAACGGACGCACGCCGATCGCATCGAGTTGAAGAAGTTCTGCAAATTTTGCAATGAACATACTCCTCATCGCGAAACGCGCTAACTCCTAGGAGGTATGAACGTGACTTTCCTGGCCAAGATGAAACAAAACTTTGGGTCCTTTTTTTCGTTTTTCGCAGATAGCTGGAGCGAATTAAAGAAAGTCCGTTGGCCCAGCCGGAAAGAGCTCGTCAGCTACACAATCATTGTTATCGTGACTGTGGTGTTGGTAACGATCTACTTCTGGGGTCTGGACATCGGTATTTCATCCCTCGTCGATCTCATCATCTGACGCAGGAACCAAAGGTGGCTTTTCCATGGAGAAAAGATGGTATGTAGTGCACACGTACTCCGGTTACGAGAACAAGGTTAAGGCTAACTTGGAGAAACGCGTGGAATCTATGGGTATGCAGGATAAGATCTTCCGCGTGCTTGTTCCGATGGAAGAAGAGATCGTCAATAAGGACGGCAAGAAAAAGACGGTTATGCGTAAAGTATATCCTGGCTACGTCCTTGTAGAGATGGTCCAAACGGATGATTCTTGGTACGTGGTCCGCAATACTCCGGGCGTTACCGGGTTTGTAGGCTCTACCGGATCGGGATCTAAGCCGACGGCGCTTCTGCCAGATGAAGTAGAAGGAATTCTGCGTCATATGGGCATGGATGAGCCTAAGCCTGTTATCGATTTCGAGCTTAAAGAGAATGTCCGCGTTAAGGTCGGTCCTTTCGCTAACTTCGTCGGTTCCGTAGAAGAGATTCTGCCCGACAAGAGCAAGCTTAAGGTGCACGTCAACATGTTTGGCAGGGAAACCCCGGTTGAGTTGGATTTCACTCAAGTGGAAAAGATATAAGTATCTTTGTGCGTTTGGGTTTCTTGAATGAGCGGGAGGGACGGATGTTCCGTTAAACCGCATTATGGGTTAGGGAGGTGTGCAACATGGCAAAGAAAGTCATCAAGTTGGTAAAGTTGCAAGTTAACGCGGGTAAAGCTAACCCTGCGCCGCCAATCGGTCCTGCACTAGGTCAAGCTGGCGTTAACATCATGCAATTCTGTAAAGAGTTCAATGCTCGCACTGCGGACCAAGCTGGATTGGTAATTCCGGTCGTTATTTCCGTGTACGAGGATCGCTCCTTTACGTTCGAGACGAAGACTCCGCCAGCAGCGGTATTGCTTCGCGTAGCAGCAGGAATCCAAAAAGGTTCCGGCGAGCCGAACAAGAAAAAAGTAGCTACAGTTAAACGCGCTAAAGTTCGTGACATTGCAGAGCAAAAAATGCAAGATCTGAACGCGGCGTCCGTTGAAGCGGCTATGCGTATGGTCGAAGGAACTGCCCGCAGCATGGGCGTAGTTATCGAAGACTAATCGATTGCGTCTCATTAGGAGGACAATCGTACTGCGGTTCCTAGAACCGCTTGTGGGAGGAAACTTCCGTTAAAACCACAAAAGGAGGAAAACAACTTGGCTAAACACGGTAAGAAATATGCAGCATCCGCTAAGCTGATCGACCGCGACGCTACCTACGAATCGTTGGAAGCGATCGAGCTCGTGAAGAAAGCAGCTACAGCTAAATTCGACGAAACGGTTGAAGCAGCTGTCCGCCTCGGCGTTGATCCGAGAAAACAAGATCAAGCAGTGCGCGGCGTAGTCGTCCTGCCTCACGGCACCGGCAAAACGCAACGCGTCCTCGTATTCGCGAAAGGTGACAAGCTGAAAGAAGCCGAAGCAGCTGGCGCGGATTACGTAGGGGATGCCGACCTCATCCAAAAAATCCAACAAGGATGGTTCGAGTTCGACGTCTGCGTCGCTACTCCGGACATGATGAGCGAAGTCGGTAAACTGGGCCGTATTCTCGGGGGTAAAGGTTTGATGCCGAACCCTAAAGCGGGCACCGTAACGAATGACGTTGCAAAAGCCATCGCCGAGATTAAAGCCGGTAAAATCGAATACCGTCTGGACAAAGCCGGACAAATTCACGCTCCGATCGGTAAAGTATCGTTCGATGCCCAAAAGCTCGACGAAAACTTGAAAGCCTTGATCGATGCGTTGAGCCGCGCGAAACCGGCATCTTCCAAAGGCGTATACCTGAAAAACATCTCGATCTCTTCGACGATGGGACCAGGCGCGCGCGTAAATGCTGCTGTATATCGCTAATCCGAATGAGCTCTTGAGCGAATCGGACGGTAAAAACTTACTTTGACATTAGCTCGTCTTAATGATAAGCTGATGAAGCTGATAAATGAATATGGATACCGTAGACCGTAGGTGCAGCGCGCAGAATTCTGTCGTGCGAGCTTAATTTCCTACCGAGGTGTGTGGATAGAGTTTTTCTTTTATGCAAAGTGCTGCGCATTTTGATCATAAGAGCAAGATCACGTCATGCCTCCGCGATGTCTGCGGGGGCATTTCTTATGCCTCCGGCTCGTTGGAAGAGGATAATACGGTAATGCCAAGACTTAGGAGGTGTACACAATGGCAAATGCAAAAATCATTCAAGCCAAACAGCAAGAAGTTGATGCGATCGCAGCGAAACTGCGTGAAAGCTCTAGCACGGTCGTAGCGGATTACCGCGGTTTGAACGTGGCTCAAGTAACATTGCTTCGTAAGCAATTGCGTGAAGCCGGCATTGAATTCCAAGTGTTGAAAAACTCTTTGGTAAGCCGTGCTGCTGCAAACGCTGAGCTTAGCGAACTTGATTCCGTTCTGACGGGACCGACTGCTGTTGCGTTCGGCGCCGATGCGGTAGCTCCGGCTAAAATTCTGAGCGATTTCGCGAAGAAGAACGACGCATTGAAAATCAAAGGCGGTATCGTAGACGGACGTTTCTACGACGCGGCTCAAGTAAAAGCACTTGCGGACCTTCCGTCCCGCGAAGGCTTGCTGTCGATGTTGCTTAGCGTGCTTCAAGCACCGGTTCGCAACTTCGCGCTCGCTGTCAAAGCGGTATCGGACAAGAACGAAGCAAGCGCGTAAGACAATCGATTATCAAAATAAGAAGATCATATGATCTCAAATAATGGAGGATATTCAAATGAGTAAAGAGCAAATCTTAGAAGCCATCAAAGCGATGACTGTTCTCGAACTGAACGATCTGGTTAAAGCAATCGAAGAAGAATTCGGCGTAACTGCTGCAGCACCGGTTGCTGTAGTTGCAGGCGGCGGAGCTGTTGAAGCTGCTGCTGAGCAATCCGAGTTCGACGTTATTCTGACTGACGCTGGCGCTTCCAAAATCAACGTTATCAAAGCTGTTCGCGAAATCACGGGCCTTGGCTTGAAAGAAGCGAAAGAGCTTGTTGACGGCGCTCCTAAACCGATCAAAGAAAAAGTTGCTAAAGAAGAAGCAGACGCAGTTAAAGCTAAGCTTGAAGAAGCTGGCGCTAAAGTAGAAGTTAAGTAAGAAGCAGATCATCAAACCCCTTGAAGATTTTCTTCGAGGGGTTTGTTCATGTCGAAACTTGATCATGCTGAAAGTGGAAGTTCAAAAACCGGCTTTTTGAAACTCCCCTTTATTGAAGGCGTCCTATGCCGTAATGATGGAGGAAATTGGGTGAACGATCATTACTACACGGATAAACCTAAGTCGGCGAGCAACCGGCGGGAATTCGAAACGGTGCTTCGAGGGATGAAACTCCGATTGACGTCGGATGCTGGCGTGTTTTCGCGGGACGGGGTGGACTTTGGCAGTCGGGTGCTTATCGAACACATGGAGATTCCGGCAAATGCCCAAGTGCTGGATATCGGTTGCGGGTATGGTCCGATTGGATTAATTGCTGCCCGCCTTGCGCCGCAAGGACATGTCAAGCTGATCGATATTAACGAGCGGGCGGTTGAACTGGCCAGCCACAATGCGCAAGCGAACGGGATTCGTAATGTCTCCTTCGCGCAGAGCGATTTGTTCGCTGCCGTTGCTGCCGAAACCTTCGATGTGATTCTCTCCAATCCGCCAATACGGGCGGGGAAAGCCGTCGTGCATCGGCTATTCTCGGAATCCAGGCAACATCTGAATCCGGGCGGAACGACTTGGGTCGTGATCCAGAACAAACAAGGCGCGCCTTCCGCAAGAGCGAAGCTTGAAGAAATTTATGGCGAAGACCAAGTGGAAGAAGTCGGTAAGGATAAGGGATTCAGGCTTTATTGCTGTACGCGCAAGTGAATATGAAAAATATTTGACTTGACATTTTGGCTGTGGTATTATTAAAAAATGTCAGTATTAGGATGGGCTAATTGTCTTCAACACAATAGATCTGTAAACTCTGATCCTTTCCCAGGAATAAATGAACGCGTCTTGACGTATAATGGGTTTGTTTTGGGGTAAAGGCAGGATGAGTTGCCATTGTGCCGCCAACCGGCGCATAAGGGCTTTTCTTTATTTATGTGTTGGAGCAGACTTAAGGGGTGAGGTTAAGTTGGCAGGACATCTTGTTCAGTATGGCCGCCGTACACGGCGCAGCTACGCCCGCATTAATGAAGTGTTGGACGTTCCGAACCTGATCGAAATCCAGCAGCAGTCGTACCAAAAGTTTTTGGACGAGGGTTTGCGTGAGATTTTTCAGGACATTTCGCCAATCTCGGATTTTACCGGCAATCTAGTGTTGGAGTTTATCGACTATAGCTTGGGTGAACCGAAGTATTCCGTTGACGAATCGAAAGAACGCGACGTTACCTATGCGGCTCCACTTCGCGTTAAAGTTCGGTTGCTTAATAAAGAGACCGGAGAAGTGAAAGAGCAGGAAGTATTTATGGGAGATTTCCCGCTCATGACCGAAACGGGTACGTTCATTATCAATGGTGCGGAACGCGTAATCGTCAGCCAATTGGTGCGCTCCCCGAGCGTCTACTTCAGTACGAAGGTAGATAAGAACGGCAAGAAAAATTACACGGCAACCGTCATTCCTAACCGCGGAGCTTGGCTTGAGCTTGAGACGGATGCTAAAGATATCATTTACGTGCGTATCGACCGTACGCGCAAAATCCCCGTAACGGTACTTCTGCGTTCGCTTGGATTCGGAACCGATGCGGAGATTCTGGACTTGCTCGGACAAGACGAGTACATTCGCAATACGCTGGAGAAGGATAACACGGATTCTACCGAAAAAGCGCTCATCGAGATCTACGAGCGTCTTCGCCGGCGAACCTCCGACTCTGGAGAACGCGCGCAGCTTGCTGATCGCACGTTTCTTCGATCCTAAGCGTTATGACTTGGCGAATGTCGGTCGTTACAAAGTAAACAAAAAGCTGCATATTAAGAACCGGTTGTTTAACCAACGGTTGGCGGAAACCCTCGTGGATCCGTCCACGGGCGAAATTATCGCCGAAGCCGGTCAAATGATCGACCGTAGATTGCTGGATCAAATTCTCCCTGCGCTGGAGAAGAACGTCGGATTCAAAAATTATCGCGTAACGGGAGCGGTATATGAGTCCGAAGATATTCCATTGCAATCCGTTAGCATATTCTCGCCTGTCGAAGATGGCAAAGTGGTCAAGGTTATTTCCAACGGCATCATCGACAAGTCGGTGAAGAACATTACGCCTGCGGATATTATCGCGTCCATTAACTACTTCATGAACCTGCTGCAATCCGTCGGCAACACGGACGATATCGACCATCTCGGCAACCGTCGTCTGCGTTCCGTCGGCGAATTGCTGCAAAACCAATTCCGTATCGGTCTATCCCGTATGGAACGCGTCGTACGCGAACGGATGTCCATTCAGGATCAGAACGCGATCACGCCTCAGGCTCTGATCAACATTCGTCCCGTTATCGCGGCGATCAAGGAGTTCTTCGGATCTTCCCAGTTGTCGCAATTTATGGATCAAACGAATCCGCTCGCGGAACTGACGCACAAACGTCGTCTGTCCGCGCTCGGACCGGGCGGTTTGACGCGCGAACGCGCAGGCTTCGAAGTTCGCGACGTCCATCACTCGCACTATGGCCGGATGTGCCCGATCGAGACTCCTGAGGGGCCGAACATCGGGTTGATCAACTCTTTGTCCTCCTTCGCGCGGATTAACGAGTACGGCTTTATCGAGGCGCCTTATCGTAAAGTAGATCCTCATACTAACCGCGTCACGGACGAAATCATCTACATGACCGCGGATGAAGAGGACAACTATATCATCGCGCAAGCGAACGCGAAGTTGAATCCGGACGGATCTTTCGCGGAGAAGGAAACGATCGTTCGTTATAACAAGCAAACGGATAATATCCTGACGCTTCCTAGCGATCGCGTTGACTTCATGGATGTATCTCCTAAGCAAGTCGTGTCCGTCGCTACCGCGATGATTCCGTTCCTCGAGAACGATGACTCCAACCGCGCGCTCATGGGATCGAACATGCAACGTCAAGCCGTGCCTTTGCTTATTCCGGAAGCTCCTTTCGTAGGAACCGGCATGGAGCACAAGTCCGCTAAAGACTCCGGGGTATGTATTGTATCCAAATATGACGGATTCATCGAGCGAGTTTCTGCTAATGAAATCCAACTGCGCCGCGTCGAGATCATTGACGGCAAAGAAGTCAAAGGCGATATCGTAAAACATAAGCTGCAAAAGTTTATGCGTTCTAACCAAGGAACATGTATCAACCAAAGACCGCTAGTTCGCCGCGGCGATGTCATCAAGAAAGGCGACATCATGGCCGACGGTCCATCCACGGATACGGGCGAACTCGCTCTCGGACGCAACGTCGTCGTTGCCTTCATGACTTGGGAAGGTTACAACTACGAGGATGCCATCCTGCTCTCCGAGAAATTGGTGCGCGAAGACGTATACACTTCGATTCACATCGAAGAATACGAATCCGAAGCGCGCGATACGAAGCTTGGACCTGAAGAAATTACCCGCGATATTCCGAACGTGGGCGAAGACGCGCTTCGCAACCTCGACGAGCGCGGAATCATCCGCGTGGGCGCCGAGATTAGCGCCGGAGATATCTTGGTAGGTAAAGTTACTCCGAAAGGCGTAACGGAGCTTACGGCGGAAGAACGCCTGCTCCATGCGATCTTCGGAGAGAAGGCTCGCGAAGTCCGCGATACTTCCCTGCGCGTGCCGCATGGTACGGACGGAATCGTCGTTGACGTTAAAGTATTCACCCGCGAGAACGGCGACGAGCTTCCTCCGGGCGTTAACCAATTGGTACGTGCTTATATCGCGCAAAAACGGAAAATTTCCGAAGGCGATAAAATGGCCGGACGCCATGGTAACAAAGGGGTTATCGCCCGCATCTTGCCGGAAGAAGATATGCCGTTCCTGCCGGATGGCACGCCTGTACAGGTCGTTCTGAATCCGCTGGGGGTACCTTCCCGGATGAACATCGGTCAAGTGCTCGAAGTTCACTTGGGCATGGCTTGTAAGCTGCTCGGAATTCACTCCGCCACGCCGGTATTCGACGGAGCTCGTGAAACGGACGTCTTCGACGCCATGGAAGAAGCAGGCATGAAACGTAACGGTAAATGGCAATTGCGCGACGGGCGTTCCGGAGAACTGTTCGAACGCGAAGTTACCGTCGGCGTTATGTATATGATCAAGCTCGCTCACATGGTCGACGACAAAATCCATGCTCGTTCCACTGGACCTTACTCTCTCGTTACGCAACAGCCGTTGGGCGGTAAAGCCCAGTTCGGCGGACAACGTTTCGGGGAGATGGAGGTTTGGGCGCTCGAGGCTTATGGCGCCGCCTATACGCTTCAAGAAATTCTGACCGTGAAATCCGATGATGTCGTCGGTCGCGTCAAAACCTACGAGTCGATCGTCAAAGGCGAGAACGTGCCAGAACCAGGCGTTCCGGAATCTTTCAAGGTATTGATCAAGGAACTTCAAAGCTTGGGTATGGACGTGAAGATCTTGTCCGGAGACGAACAAGAGATCGAAATGAAGGAAATGGACGACGAAGACGATGCCGCTGGAGATAAGCTAAACCTTAACCTTGAGGGTTCTGAGGTCGGCGTCGAATAAACGGATACGCAGCTTTGGCTGCGTTCCGCAGTCGCATGACGCCGGGCCTTCGGGGCCGTCGTTAAGATCTGAAATCTTAGCAACGATGAAGGAGGGCTTGCTCCTTGTTAGACGTCAATAACTTTGAGTTTATGAAAATCGGTTTGGCTTCCCCGGACAAAATCCGGTCTTGGTCAAGAGGCGAAGTCAAGAAGCCGGAAACGATAAACTACCGGACCTTGAAGCCGGAAAAAGAAGGCCTGTTCTGCGAGAAGATTTTCGGGCCGACCAAGGACTGGGAATGTCATTGCGGCAAATACAAAAGAGTTCGTTACAAAGGCGTTGTCTGCGATCGTTGCGGAGTCGAAGTTACGCGCGCGAAAGTTCGCCGCGAACGGATGGGCCACATCGAATTAGCGGCGCCCGTATCGCACATCTGGTATTTCAAAGGGATTCCAAGCCGCATGGGTCTTGCGCTGGATATGTCTCCTCGTTCGCTCGAAGAGATCATCTACTTCGCTTCCTACGTCGTTACGGATCCGGGCGACACGCCGCTGGAGAAGAAACAGCTTCTCTCCGAGAAGGAATACCGCAGCTACCGTGATAAATACGGATACGCGTTCCATGCCGGGATGGGTGCCGAAGCGGTCAAGAGACTGCTTCAGGACATCGACCTGGACCGCGAGCTCGAAATGCTGAAAGAAGACTTGCGCACCGCTCAAGGCCAACGTCGCAATCGCGCGATCAAACGCCTTGAAGTGGTGGAATCGTTCCGTAACTCCGGCAACTTGCCGGATTGGATGATTCTCGACGTTCTGCCGGTTATTCCTCCGGAATTGCGCCCAATGGTTCAATTGGACGGCGGACGTTTCGCGACAAGCGATTTGAACGATCTGTACCGTCGCGTTATCAACCGGAACAACCGGTTGAAACGTTTGCTCGATCTGGGAGCGCCGGATATCATCGTGCAGAACGAGAAGCGGATGCTTCAAGAAGCCGTCGATGCCCTGATCGACAACGGCCGTCGCGGCCGTCCGGTTACCGGCCCAGGTAATCGTCCGTTGAAATCCCTCAGCCACATGCTGAAAGGGAAACAAGGACGTTTCCGTCAGAACTTGCTCGGTAAACGCGTCGATTACTCCGGACGTTCGGTTATCGTTGTCGGACCAAGCCTGAGAATGTACCAATGCGGTCTTCCTAAAGAGATGGCGTTGGAGCTGTTCAAGCCGTTCGTTATGAAAGAGCTTGTGCTTAAAGGCCTTGCTCATAACATTAAGAGCGCGAAGCGCAAAGTCGAACGCGTGAGCCCTGAAGTATGGGATGTACTCGAAGAAGTAATCAAGGAACATCCGGTACTGCTCAACCGTGCGCCAACGCTTCACAGACTGGGTATCCAAGCGTTCGAACCGATCTTGGTCGAAGGCCGCGCTATCAAGCTTCACCCGCTCGTTTGTACGGCTTATAATGCCGACTTCGACGGCGACCAAATGGCGGTTCACGTACCGTTGTCCGCGGAAGCGCAAGCCGAAGCACGCTTGCTCATGCTTGCGGCGGGTAACATCTTGAACCCTAAAGACGGTAAGCCGGTAGTTACTCCGTCCCAGGATATGGTTCTTGGATGCTTCTATCTCACGATGGACAACAACAAATCCTACGGAACGGGTCTTCGCTTCGCGAACGTGAACGAGGCTGTCTCCGCATACCAACGCAGCACTGCAGGCATTTCCCTGCACGCTCGGGTTATCATTCCGGTTAAAGAGTTGAAGAAAAAGACCTTTACTCCGGAGCAACAAGAAGCTCTGATCGTTACGACGATCGGAAAAATTATTTTCAATGAAATCTTCCCGGATACGTTCCCATACATTAACGAGGCGACGAAAGAAAACCTCGTTAAAGGTACGCCGGATAAATATTTCATCTACGAAAAAGGCGCCGACCTGAGCAAATATATCGAGGATCCGCAAATTCCGGGAGCCGTAGGTAAAGAATACTTGGGTAACATCATCGGCGAATGCTTCCGTATCTACCACACGACGGAAACATCGGTTATTTTGGATAAAATCAAGCAGCTCGGATTCACGTACTCGACGCGCGCCGGAATTACGATCGGCGTATCCGACGTTATCGTTCCTCAAGAGAAGCAACAAATTCTCGCGAAGTCCGAAGAGCGCGTTAACGTCGTAGCTACGCAATACCGTCGCGGTTTGATCACGAACGAAGAGCGCCGCGATCGCGTTATCGAGATCTGGAGCAAAACGAAGGACGAATTGACCGACATTCTGATGAAGTCCATGGATCGCTACAACAGCATCATGTTGATGGTCGACTCCAAAGCGCGGGGTAACAAATCGCAAATCACCCAATTGGGCGGTATGCGCGGTCTGATGGCCAACCCGTCCGGACGTATCATCGAGTTACCGATCAAATCGAACTTCCGCGAAGGCCTCACCGTATTGGAATACTTCATTTCCACGCATGGAGCGCGGAAAGGTCTTGCCGATACGGCGCTAAGGACAGCCGACTCCGGTTACTTGACTCGTCGTCTCGTAGACGTAGCCCAAGACGTAATCGTTCGCGAGGACGATTGCGGAACGGATAAAGGGATTACGGTATCCCGTATCGAGGATGGCAAAGAGGTTATCGAGGACTTGTTCGACCGTATCGAAGGCCGTTACGCGTTCGAAACGATCCGCCATCCGGAGACGAAAGAAATTATCGCCAATCGCAACGATCTGATCGACACGCCTATCGCGGAAGAGATCATTCGTGCCGACATTAAGAAAGTACAGATTCGTTCCGTGCTTAGCTGCCGTGCCCGTCATGGCGTATGTAAGCTGTGTTACGGACGCAATCTGGCAACGGGCAAGAAAGTCGAAATCGGGGAAGCGGTCGGTATTATCGCCGCGCAATCGATCGGGGAACCGGGAACTCAGCTCACGATGCGTACGTTCCATACCGGCGGTGTTGCCGGAGACGATATTACGCAAGGTTTGCCGAGGATCCAAGAGCTGTTCGAAGCTCGGAATCCGAAAGGTCAAGCCATTATCTCCGAGCTTGACGGCGTAGTTAAAGAAATTCGCGAAACGAAGGATCGCCGCGAAATCGAGTTGCAGGGCGGAGCGGAATCCAAAATCTACCCGGTCAGCTACGGTTCCCGTATTCGCGTCGTTCAAGGCCAACAGGTCGAAGCAGGCGACGAATTGACCGACGGTTCGATCGATCCGAAAGAAATGCTGAGGATTAAAGGAATTCGCGGGGTGCAGAACTACATTCTGCAAGAGGTTCAACGCGTTTACCGTAACCAAGGCGTTGAAATCAACGATAAGCACATCGAAGTTATGATCAAGCAGATGCTTCGCAAAATTCGCATCGTTGATCCGGGCGACACGGTTCTGCTCCCTGGCGCATTCGTGGATCTGCACGAATACGAAGCGGCTAACCGCGACGCAATCCTTGCCGATAAAGAGCCCGCAGTAGCGCGTCCAGTGCTCCTCGGGATCACGAAGGCTTCGCTCGAAACCGATTCCTTCTTATCGGCGGCGTCTTTCCAAGAGACGACTCGCGTTCTGACCGATGCTGCTATCAAAGGCAAAGTCGACAGATTGCTCGGACTCAAGGAGAACGTCATTATCGGGAAGCTCATTCCGGCTGGTACGGGTATGGCTCGTTACCGCAACATTCGCGTCGTGTCGCCTTTTGACGAACCGACGGACGAAGCGGCAGAGCTCGAGCCGGTTGGCGTTGAGTAAACCGATTTAACGAAAGCATTAAAACAAGCATCGACAAAGGGCGGATACCGGCAACGGTATTCGCCTTTTTTTTAGAACCATTTTTAGTTGGGAGTTGCATCAATGAGTCGATCCGTAATTTCGTTAGACAACATCTCGTGCAATTTCGCTCATAAGGAAGTTCTGAATAAGCTTTCGTTAACCGTTTACGAAGGAGAAGTCATGGCTATCGTCGGGAGTAATGGTACAGGTAAGAGTACTTTACTAAAGATAATTAGCGGATTAGGAGCCTTTACGGGCGGAAGCAGAATAGAAACATTGACGGGTAAAAAATTGTCGATCGGTTTTGCTCCGGATAGGCTTCCTAAATTGAGGTTTACGGCAATGGAATATTTGCGGAGCATGGGAAGAATAAGAGGAATGGACGGAAGCGGATTAGACGCAACAATATCCGGGTTATTGAACCAGCTCGGACTGGATCGTTCGACCGCGCAACAGCTTCGACACTTCTCCAAAGGCATGCTCCAGAAGGTAAACCTTGCTCAAGCTTTGCTCGAGAAGCCGGATCTTCTCCTGATGGACGAGCCGTTGTCCGGATTGGATATCGGAACTCAGGAGGAACTGATGAACGTGCTCCTTCAGTTGAAAAGGCAAGGCATCGCCATCGTCCTGACCACGCACGAGAAGGAAATCATCCAACGAGTAGCCGATCGCGTCGTCGTTCTCGCAGGCGGGGGAATCGCAACCGATAACCGGATATCATCAGGGGCACCTCAAGGTAAATCGATTATTTTCGATCTCGGAGAAAAGGAAGCAAGGCATTACATCGACAACGGAGACGGGATCACGTCTTGGACAAGAGAGAATCGTAACTGGAGAGTCGAAGTGGCGGCGGAGAAGAGCGATGTATTCCTGCGCGACATTCTCCTTGCCGGGGCGTCTATCGTGTCCGTAACTTCGATCCCCGAAAAGTCGAGTTCGTTCATCAAGCCGGATCAGGGGGGCGCAATATGAGGGCAACGATGGGATTCTCATTGCGGTACTATACACGTTCCTACAGGTATGTCGCACCGCTTTTGATTTTCGGTTTGAGTTTGTATTTCATATATAGCGTTGTTCCTAATCCGGTAATGCCGAGCTATTCGTTCACGGCTACTCTGTTGTTCGTTGTTTCCGCTTGGCTATCATTCAGCTATATCGATGTCGAGGACGAGACGCAGCAGCAAATAACCGTTATGCACATAGGGAACTTATCCAAATACTACATAAGCAAGCTACTGGTTATGGTCATTATCGTTAGTGCTTTGTCGATTATGTGCGTGTTGTACCCGATTGCTTTCGATAAGTTCGTAAGACAACCAAACGCTGCGGAAATCGTAGTATCAATAATCAGTCATGTCTCGTTGTCATTATTGGGAATGTCGGTATCCCTGCTATTTACGAACAAACTGGTACAGAAGCTGGGGTACGCCATTCTAGGATTGTTCATGGTAATTGCTCTTTCGCTGGCCGGCGCAGGGATTGAGAGCGCGTTGCCGGAAGCCGTGCGCCCGATGGCATGGGTAATACCTCCGATATCTCATACGATGGAAATGCTTAATCATTACGAGGAGGCAACCTACGGCGAGATAACGATTTCTCTGCTTGCGCCGTTGATTTATAGTCTTTTGTTGTTCTGGGTTTTTCTCGTGAAAATGAAAAAAAGCTGTTATAAGCAATAGGCAAACGTGAATCTAAACTTCTTGACACACCCAA
Source organism: Cohnella cholangitidis (assembly GCF_014107495.1). Classification (GTDB taxonomy): domain Bacteria; phylum Bacillota; class Bacilli; order Paenibacillales; family Paenibacillaceae; genus Cohnella; species Cohnella cholangitidis. The sequence goes on along the minus strand of NZ_CP041969.1, from coordinate 2,215,143 downwards.
TTCCAAGTGATAATATGTTCTAGTGTGTGCCAGACGTGCGTCAAACTGACGTACATCGATACGGTGCGGACCTAGGCAAAGAGTGCGACATTGTATCGGCATAGCTCAATGCTATGACCGTTAGAGAATAAGATTGATGGGTTTGATTCGGTCAACGAACGCGGAAAAGCGATTTTCATGTGCGAAGGTGACCGGTCGGGCCCTTTCTCGTCTCTTAAAATGAACCACCTGGATCTGTGGGCTTCGCAATAAGGTATCGATTGAGTCGTTTACTAATTATTTTCTTAACGATTATGGGAAGGGGGTGGCAGCATGCCAACAATTAACCAGCTAGTTCGTAAAGGCCGTCAATCGAAGGTCGTTAAATCGAAATCTCCTGCTCTTCAAAGAGGTTTTAACGCGTTGAAACGCGTTGAAACGGACATCAGCGCTCCTCAAAAGCGCGGTGTGTGCACTCGTGTAGGAACGATGACTCCGAAAAAACCGAACTCCGCACTTCGTAAATACGCGAGGGTCCGTTTGACCAACCGCGTTGAGGTGACCGCCTACATCGGGGGTATCGGCCATAACTTGCAAGAGCACAGCGTTGTTCTTGTTCGCGGAGGCCGGGTTAAAGACTTGCCGGGGGTTCGTTATCATATCGTACGCGGAGCTTTGGATACCGCGGGCGTTAACAACCGTAAGCAAGCTCGTTCCAAATACGGTACGAAAAGACCGAAAGTCAAGAAATCCTAATAAGCGGATAGGCGACATCGTCGCCTGACGCAGAACAACATGAATGAGAAAGGAGGAACTTCGATGCCACGTAAAGGACCAGTTCCGAAACGGGATGTACTCCCGGATCCGCTGTACAACAGCAAACTTGTTACTCGTCTAGTAAACCGCATCATGATCGACGGGAAGAAGGGCGTTGCCCAACAACTTCTCTATGATGCATTCAAATTGATTCAAGAGCGCTCCGGTAAAGATCCAATGGAGGTTTTTGAAGCAGCAATCAAGAACATCATGCCGGTGCTTGAAGTTAAAGCTCGCCGCGTAGGTGGAGCCAACTATCAAGTTCCGATTGAAGTTAAGCCTGAACGCCGCACGTCCCTTGGACTGCGCTGGCTCGTTAACTACTCCCGCAACCGCGGCGAGAAAACGATGGAAGAGCGTTTAGCAGCTGAAATTCTGGATGCTTCCAATAACACTGGAGCAGCCGTTAAGAAACGTGAGGATACTCACAAAATGGCGGAAGCGAACAAAGCGTTTGCTCACTACCGTTGGTAGGATTCGCTTAAGCAAGACAAATGAAGGGAGACTGTATCGATGGCTAGAGAGTTCTCCTTGCAAAATACGCGTAATATCGGGATTATGGCGCATATTGATGCGGGTAAAACCACGACTACTGAACGGATTTTGTTCTACACCGGACGCGTTCACAAAATCGGCGAAGTGCATGAAGGCGCCGCTACGATGGACTGGATGGAGCAAGAGCAAGAGCGCGGTATCACGATTACGTCTGCCGCGACAACCGCTCAGTGGAAGGGTCTCCGTATCAATATTATCGACACTCCGGGTCACGTTGACTTTACGGTAGAGGTTGAGCGCTCCTTGCGCGTATTGGATGGGGCCGTTGGCGTATTTAGCGCCAAAGAAGGTGTAGAACCACAATCCGAGACGGTATGGCGTCAAGCCGACCGTTACGGCGTACCGCGTATCGCTTATGTTAATAAGATGGATATTATCGGTGCGGACTATCTCAATGTTGTTAAAGACATGAGAGAGCGCTTGAACGCTAACGCTGTAGCAATTCAATTGCCGATGGGCGCCGAAGATACTTTCGTAGGTATGATCGACCTGATTGAACGGGTTGCTTATAAATACAAAGACGATCAAGGCAAAGACCCAGAGAAAATTGAAATTCCTGCAGAATACGCGGATCAAGCGGAAGAACTGCGCAACATCTTGGTAGAGAAAGTTGCCGAGCTTGACGAAGAATTGACGATGAAGTACCTGGAAGGCGAAGAGCTTTCCGTTGCTGAAATCAAAGCGGCTCTTCGTAAAGGCGTCTGCGAAGTTAAAATCTTCCCAGTCGTATGCGGTTCCTCTTACCGTAACAAAGGTGTTCAACCGATGCTGGATGCCGTAGTTGACTTCCTGCCTTCCCCAGTCGATGTTCCTGATATCAAAGGAATCTTGGACGATGGCACGGAAACAACTCGCAAATCCGCTGACAACGAGCCGTTCGCTGCTCTTGCATTCAAAATCATGACTGACCCTTACGTTGGTCGTTTGACCTTCTTCCGCGTTTACTCCGGCGTACTGAGCGCAGGCTCTTATGTTGTTAACGCGACTAAAGGCAAACGCGAACGCGTTGGTCGTATTCTGCAAATGCATGCGAACAGCCGTCAAGAAATCAGCGAAGTTTATTCCGGTGACATCGCTGCTGCCGTCGGTCTGAAAGACACGACAACAGGCGACACGCTTTGTGACGAGAAAAACCCTGTAATCCTGGAATCGATGAACTTCCCAGAGCCGGTTATCCAACTCGCGGTTGAGCCGAAAACTAAAGCCGACCAAGATAAAATGGGTATCGCTCTGCAGAAGCTGGCCGAGGAAGATCCTACGTTCCGTGCTCACACGGACGAAGAAACCGGCCAAACGATCATCTCCGGTATGGGCGAGCTTCACTTGGAAATCCTTGTTGACCGTATGCTTCGCGAATTCAAAGTGGAGACGAATGTCGGTAAACCGCAAGTTGCTTACCGTGAAACGTTCCGTACAGCTGCGAAAGTCGAAGGTAAATTCGTTCGCCAATCCGGTGGACGCGGTCAATACGGCCATTGCTGGATCGAGTTCGAACCGCGCGAGCCAGGCGAAGGCTTCTTGTTCGAGAACAAAGTCGTCGGCGGCGTAGTACCACGCGAGTTTATCGCGCCGGTACAAGCTGGTATCGAAGAGTCGATGAAAAACGGCGTACTCGCCGGCTTCCCGCTCGTAGATATCAAAGCTACAATCTTCGACGGATCTTACCATGACGTCGACTCCTCGGAGATGGCGTTCAAAATCGCCGGATCGATGGCGCTTAAAGCAGCGAAGGACAAATGTAATCCTGTGTTGCTCGAGCCAATCATGAAGGTTGAAGTAACGGTTCCCGAAGAGTACTTCGGAGATGTTATGGGCATGTTGAGCTCCCGTCGCGCCGCATCGAAGGATCGGATATGCGTTTCGGCGCACAAATCGTTCGTGCGAAGGTGCCGTTGGCTGAGATGTTCGGATACTCCACAACGCTTCGTTCCGGTACGCAAGGCCGTGGGGTGTTCTCGATGGAACTGTCCCACTACGAAGAAGTGCCTAAGTCGATTTCGGAAGAGATCATTTCGAAACACAAAGGCGCGTAATGATTTAGAAAGCGGAAGGGACGTGGGATTGCATCATGCACCCCCGGCCCTCCACCAAATATAATCCTTTTAAACATTAAGGAGGAACAGTATCCATGGCTAAGGCTAAATTCGAACGTAATAAACCACACGTTAACATCGGTACGATCGGTCACGTTGACCACGGTAAAACAACTACTACTGCTGCAATCACGTCGGTATTGAACAAAAAATACGGTAGCGGTGCTGCTGTAGCGTTTGACCAAATCGACAAAGCTCCAGAAGAGCGCGAGCGTGGAATTACAATTTCCACTGCACACGTTGAGTACGAAACTCCTAACCGTCACTATGCGCACGTTGACTGCCCAGGACATGCTGACTATGTTAAAAACATGATCACTGGCGCTGCTCAAATGGACGGAGCTATCCTGGTTGTATCCGCTGCTGACGGCCCTATGCCGCAAACGCGCGAGCACATCCTTCTCTCCCGTCAAGTAGGCGTTCCTTACATCGTCGTATTCTTGAACAAATGCGACATGGTTGAAGACGAAGAGTTGCTTGAGCTTGTTGAGATGGAAGTTCGCGATCTTCTTAGCGAATATGAATTCCCAGGCGATGACACTCCAATCATCCGCGGCGCTGCTCGTGAAGCTCTGCAAAACCCAGACGGCCCTTGGGCTGACAAAATCGTCGAGTTGTTCGAAGCTATCGACAGCTACATCCCAACTCCTGAGCGCGCAACTGACAAGCCTTTCTTGATGCCAGTTGAGGACGTGTTCACGATCACTGGTCGTGGTACGGTTGCTACAGGCCGCGTTGAGCGTGGTATCATCAAAGTTGGTGACGAGGCTGAAATCATCGGTTTGCAAGAAGAAACTCGCAAATCCGTTGTAACGGGCGTAGAAATGTTCCGCAAATTGCTTGATCAAGCTCAAGCCGGCGACAACATCGGAGCATTGCTTCGTGGTGTAGACCGTAAAGACATCGAGCGCGGCCAAGTAATCGCGAAACCAGGTTCCGTTAAACCGCACACTGAGTTCACTGCTCAAATCTACGTTCTGACTTCCGCTGAGGGTGGCCGTCACAAGCCTTTCTTCACAGGATACCGTCCGCAATTCTACTTCCGGACAACAGACGTAACTGGCATCATCAACCTGCCAGAAGGAACAGAAATGGTTATGCCTGGTGATAACATCACTGTAACCGTTCAACTGATCTCCCCAATCGCTATCGAAGAAGGTACTCGCTTCGCTATTCGCGAAGGCGGACGTACTGTAGGCGCTGGCGCGGTTGCTTCGATCCAAAAATAAGCGACTTTCCAATAAAGAAAGAGCTATCATGGCGTTTAAGCCAAGATAGCTCTTTTTTTCTTTCTTCTATTATAATGGCGTTCTGTCGCGTCAGTATGAGAAGTACTTTGTCGTACATAAGCTGGTGGCCAAACCGCCGGAACTGATCGTGGCAACGGAGAGGAAGAAAGTATCTACGGAGAATAAAAGTCCGCCCATGCTTACGACGATAGCATCCATAAGAAGAATCAGAATTCCGACATTGATTCTAAGCTTGCCCGCGAGCAATTTGGCGAGCAAGTCAATTCCGCCGGTGCTCGTATCGAATCGGAGTAAAATACCGAAACCGATTCCTATGAAGAGACCGCCAACGATGGAAGCGATAAAGGGGTATTGGCTGACTAAAGATCCAAGCGGGTTATAAGGATCGAACAGATCTATAAAGTAAGACAAGAAGATCATCCCGAACAAGCTGTGAAAAAAGAAGGTCTTATCTTTGAACCATGTATAAATGAATACAGGCGAGCTGCAGAGAATGAGGAGAAGGCCGACTTTCAGACCGAATAGATAATTACCGATAAGAGCGATGCCTATCAAACCGCCATCAAGCACTTTGATAGGCATCAGGAAAAAGTCGATGCCCATAGCTATTAGCATGCTACCGACAATGATGACTATGACTTTTTGGAGCGAAAACAAGCAAATCAGTCCCTTCACCGTGGCCTGTCTTATCTATATGGAAGACATGGAAGGTCCATGACGAGGAACTGGAATATTTATGGTTAATGCGCTGTAGCATCTTCGTCATAGTGATCTAAATAAAGCTTGTTCAAGCCAATCCGGCATAGTGTGTATCTCCGTAATACACGCTTGGGAGCATAGCGGTAAAACCCGTCCGTTTCATTGTTTCTTATCCGATTAAAACCCATGAAACGCAAAAATACGCACCGAAAAGGCATTATGCACTCTTTCGAAAAAAAATGTTGCATTCAATTGGGCAGATCGCTATAATAGTGAATGTTGGTCTGTGACTGTGCGTTGATGTGAGAGGTTGCCGACACACCCGGCCCCTTTGCCATAAAGGATGCCAATAGGTGATTGTCGGGTTATTCTCACGGAGTATGTCCGATTCCAAAATTGGGCGAATGAAGGAGGGAATTCTATGGCTAAGCAAAAAATCCGTATCCGTTTGAAAGCCTACGACCACCGTATCCTGGATCAATCCGCGGAGAAAATCGTAGAAACGGCGAAACGTACTGGTGCAGGTGTATCCGGTCCGATCCCGTTGCCGACCGAGAAGCAGATCATCACGATCCTGCGTGCGGTGCACAAATACAAGGATTCGCGTGAGCAATTCGAAATGCGTACGCACAAGCGTTTGATTGATATCGTCAATCCTACGCCGCAAACAGTCGACGCGCTTATGCGCCTTGACCTGCCATCCGGCGTTGATATCGAAATCAAGCTTTAATTGCAACAACAAGTAAATTAGATCCATCAGAAAAGAGGTGTCAACATGTCAGGAATCTTGGGACGTAAACTCGGAATGACTCAAATATTCGCAGCTGACGGCAACGTAGTGCCGGTTACTGTGGTAGAGGCAACTCCGAACGTCGTATTGCAAAAGAAATCCGCGGATAACGACGGATACGAAGCAGTACAGCTCGGCTTCGCGGACAAACGCGAAAAGCTAGCAACTAAACCAGCCATCGGCCACGCTAAAAAAGCGGGCGCGGCACCCAAGCGCTTCATTCGCGAAGTTAGCGGACTTACGCCAGCTGACTTGGAAGTTGGCCAGGAACTTAAGGTTGACCAATTCTCCGAAGGCGATATCGTTGACGTAACGGGTATTTCCAAAGGTAAAGGAACGACAGGCGCAATCAAACGTTGGGGCTTCCAACGCGGTAAAATGACGCACGGTTCCAAGTATCACCGCGGTAACGGTTCGCTCGCGACAATCCGTGACGCAAACCGCGTACCAAAAGGTAAGAAAATGCACGGCCGCATGGGTAGCGAAACGATCACCGTACAAAACCTTGAAATCGTTAAAGTCGATTTAGAGCGTAATGTATTGTTGATTAAAGGTTCCGTACCGGGCGCTCGTAACAGCTTTCTCAAAATCCGCTCAGCGGTGAAGAAATAATACGTAATGTATGAGGAAAGGAGGACCACTCATGCCGAAAGTATCCGTATTTAACGTAGACGGCAAAGAAGTTGGACAATTGGATCTGGCAGAAGGAGTATTCGGTTTAGAGCCGAACGTACACGTTCTGCACAGCGCTGTATTGCTTCAACAAGCTTCGCTTCGCTCCGGAACGCACGATACGAAAGGTCGTTCGGAAGTTCGCGGAGGCGGACGCAAGCCTTGGAAACAAAAAGGAACTGGCCGCGCTCGTCAAGGTAGTATTCGTTCGCCGCAATGGAAAGGCGGCGGTATCGTATTCGGACCAACGCCACGCAGCTACGGTTTCAAATTGCCGCGTAAAGTACGTCGTTTGGCAATCAAATCCGCGTTGTCCAGCAAAGTTGTGGATAACCAAATCATCGTTCTTGATCAGCTGAGCTTGTCCCAACCGAAAACGAAGGACATCGCTAAGATCCTGAACAACCTCAAAGTATCCCGTAAAGCTCTAGTAGTGACGGCTGACTTTGATAATAACGTGGCTCTGTCCGCGCGTAATATCCCAGGCGTTAAATTCGTTTCCGCTGAAGGAATCAACGTGCTTGACGTGATGAAACATGATCAATTGATCATCACGAAGGATGCAGTCGCTAAAGTTGAGGAGGTGTTCGCGTAATGAAGAACCCCCGCGATCTAATCAAACGGCCGGTTGTTACCGAACGCACAAGCGACTTCTTGGAACAGAACAAATACGTTTTTGAAGTCGATTTGAAAGCGAACAAAACCGAAATCAAACAAGCCATCGAACAGATCTTCAAAGTAAAAGTCGTTGGCGTTAATACTCTCAGAATGCCTGCTAAGCCTAAACGCTACGGCAGACATAGCGGTTATACTTCTGAATGGAAAAAAGCAATCGTGCAGCTTTCCGCAGACAGCAAGCCGCTTGAGTTCTTCGAATCCTCTGTATAATAAGTCTCTAAAGTAAGGAGGGAATCCAATTGCCAGTCAAAAAGTTTAATCCGACAACGGCCAGCCGTCGTCAAATGACGATCGCAACGTTCGAAGAGATTACGACGAATGAGCCGGAAAAATCCTTGCTCGCGCCGTTATTCAAACGTGCAGGCCGTAACAACCAAGGTAAAATTACCGTTCGCCATCACGGCGGTGGTCATAAGCGTAAGTACCGGATCATCGACTTCAAGCGCACTAAGGACGGCATTCCCGGCCGCGTGGCTTCGATCGAATACGATCCGAACCGTACTTCTTACATCGCTCTGATCAACTATGCAGACGGCGAGAAAACGTACATTATCGCACCGAAAGGCCTTAAAGTCGACGATGTGATCATGTCCGGTCCTACTGCCGACATCAAAGTGGGTAATGCGCTTCCGTTGGAGAACATTCCAGTCGGTACAGTTATCCACAACATTGAGCTGAAACCAGGCAAAGGCGGCCAAATGGTTCGCGCTGCGGGTACTAGCGCTCAATTGCTCGGTAAAGAAGAAACTTACGTTACCATTCGTTTGACATCCGGCGAGATTCGCCGCATTCTCAAAACTTGCCGTGCAACAATCGGTACGGTTGGTAACCAAGACCATGAGTTGCTGAACGTTGGTAAAGCTGGACGCAACCGTTGGTTAGGCAAACGCCCGACAGTTCGTGGGGTTGTTATGAACCCGAACGATCACCCGCACGGTGGTGGCGAAGGCCGCGCTCCAATCGGTCGCAAATCCCCGCTTTCTCCATGGGGTCAACCAACGCTCGGTTACAAAACACGCAAGAAGAAAAAAGCTTCGAGCAAATATATTGTTCGTCGTCGCAGCAAGTAATTGCTTGGCGGCATGAACGAATGAGATCTGATATGGGGTCCCCGGAAAGTAATCGGAATACGGTTCGAAGCATCGGCTTCACTTTTTGGGGTGAAAACCGCGTTGAAGGGAGGAGCATTCCATGGGTCGCAGTTTGAAAAAAGGACCTTTCGTGGATGGATATCTACTGAAAAAAGTGGAAGAACTATCCGGTTCGAATAAGAAAGTCGTTATCAAAACGTGGTCTCGCCGCTCGACGATTTTCCCACAATTCGTGGGTCAAACGTTCGCGGTATATGATGGACGCAAGCACGTGCCAGTATACGTATCGGAAGATATGGTTGGTCATAAGCTTGGTGAATTCGCGCCAACGCGCACGTTCAAAGGTCATACGGACGACGATAAAAAAACGGGCAAGCGTTAATTTTAACCCTACGAAGTGCGATTGATTAAAGCGTGACCGAGGTGACGCTGATTAATCGCAACGAACGTAACGTAAGGGAGGAGGTACATCGATGTCTCAGCAAGCGAAAGCTGTTGTGAATAACATTCGCATTCCGGCTCGTAAAGTCCGCCTGGTCGTTGATCTGATCCGCGGTAAGAAAGTCGGCGATGCTGTTGCTATTCTGCGTCACACTCCGCGTTCGGCATCTCCTGTTTTGGAGAAATTGTTGAACTCTGCCATTGCGAACGCTGAACACAACTACCAGCTCGACGTGAACAAATTGGTCGTGTCCGAAGCCTTCGTTAACGAAGGTCCAACGATGAAACGATTCCAACCTCGTTCCCAAGGTCGCGCATTCAGTATTTTCAAGCGCTCCAGCCACATTACGCTGGTCGTATCTGAGAAATAAGGAGGGACAACGTGTGGGTCAAAAAGTAAATCCCGTCGGTCTTCGCATCGGCATCATCCGTGATTGGGAATCCAAATGGTATGCTGACAAAGATTTCGGCTCCCTTCTTATCGAAGATGTCAAAATCCGCGAATTCCTTAAGACGAAGTTGAAGGAAGCAGCAGTATCCAAAATCGAAATCGAACGTGCGGCTAATCGCGTTAACGTTACGATTCACACTGCTAAGCCGGGTATCGTAATCGGTAAAGGCGGCGCTGAAGTAGAAGTGCTTCGCGGCCAACTTACGAAAATCACGAACGGCAAAAAAGTGCACATTAACATCTCCGAGATCAAAAACCCGGAATTGGACGCTATCCTGGTTGCCGAGAGCATCGCGCAACAATTGGAACGCCGCGTTTCATTCCGCCGCGCGATGAAACAAGCTATGCAACGTACTCAACGCGCTGGCGCGAAAGGAATCAAAACATCCGTTAGTGGTCGTCTGGGCGGAGCGGAAATTGCTCGTCAAGAAGGATACAGCGAAGGAACAGTGCCATTGCACACGCTCCGCGCTGATATCGATTACGGAACGGCAGAAGCACATACGACTTACGGCCGCATCGGCGTAAAAGTATGGATCTACCGTGGCGAAGTCCTTCCGACGAAGAAAAGAGCTGCTGAGGAAGGAGGCAACTGATCATGTTGGTCCCTAAACGCGTAAAACACCGCAAAGTACACCGCGGTAAAATGAGAGGCCAAGCTAAAGGCGGCGCTGAGGTTCATTTCGGTGAATACGGCCTGCAAGCTATGGAGCCTTCTTGGGTAACTAACCGTCAAATCGAGGCTGCGCGTATCGCGATGACTCGTTATATTAAACGGGGCGGTAAAGTTTGGATCAAAATTTTCCCTTCGAAACCAATTACCCAAAAACCTCTTGAGGTTCGGATGGGTAGCGGTAAAGGTAACGTAGAAGCATGGGTTGCCGTTGTGAAACCGGGCAAAGTATTGTTCGAACTCGCAGGGGTATCCGAGGAGATCGCACGTGAAGCAATGCGTCTTGCAGCACACAAGTTGCCGATCAAGACGAAGTTTGTGAAACGTGAAGAACTGGGTGGTGAAGCAAATGAAAGCCAGTGAATTTCGCAACCTGACATCGGCGGAACTCGAACAGAAGATCGCCGGCTTCAAGGATGAGCTGTTCAACCTCCGCTTCCAACTGGCTACTGGCCAACTGGATAACCCGCACCGCCTTGGCGATCTGCGGAAAGAAATTGCTCGGGCTAAAACCATTTTGCGCGAGCGTGAACTCGGCATCGGCTAATACCCGGGAAAAGGAGGATTACCATGAGCGAACGCAACAACAATCGTAAAGTGCAGATTGGTAAAGTCGTCAGCGACAAAATGGATAAAACGATTGTGGTAGCTGTTGAAACTTACAAAAAGCACAGCCTCTACCACAAACGGATTAAATACACGAAGAAATTCAAAGCGCATGACGAAAACAACGAAGCACAAATCGGCGACACCGTGAGAATCATGGAGACCCGCCCGTTGTCGAAAGACAAAACTTGGCGCCTGGTCGAAATCGTCGAGAAAGCCGTATTGGCCTAAGCGACTCTTCGAAAGAAGTTTTCTTACTGAAAGGAGGACCTTGCGATGATTCAACCGTTTACGCGTCTGGCTGTTGCCGACAACTCCGGCGCTAAAGAATTGATGTGTATCCGCGTGCTTGGCGGTACAGGACGCCGCGTAGGACATATCGGTGATATGATCGTATGTTCCGTAAAACAAGCAACACCAGGCGGCGTTGTCAAAAAAGGCGACGTAGTCAAATGTGTTATCGTTCGTACGAAACGTTCGGTACGCCGTAAAGATGGATCTTACATCGCATTCGACGAGAATGCTGCTGTAATCGTAAAAGAAGACAAGAGCCCGCGCGGTACCCGTATTTTCGGACCTGTAGCTCGTGAACTTCGCGAACACGACTTTATGAAAATCATTTCCCTGGCACCGGAAGTTCTTTAATTATCCGGAACGCACCGATGGAGAAACACTCAAGGAGGTGTACCCATGCCCCGTCTGAAAAAAGTGCTTGAATCGCACAACCATAAACTGCACGTGAAAAAAGACGATAACATCATCGTCATCTCGGGCAAAGACAAAGGCAAAAAAGGCCGCATTATCGCTGCTTACCCGCGCGAAAATCGCGTTCTTGTCGAAGGCGTCAATATGATCAAACGTCATACTCGCCCTAACCCGACGAACCAACAAGGCGGTATCATCGAACGCGAAGCGCCAATTCACGCTTCCAACGTTATGCATATCGATCCTAAGAGCGGCAAACCAACTCGCGTTGGTTACAAAACGCTTGATAACGGCAAAAAAGTCCGGGTAGCTAAACGCTCCGGAGAAATGATCGACTAATCGCAGTAAGAACGGAAAGGAGGTCACTGTGACTCATGGCAGCAAGAATGAAGGAACGTTTCCTGAATGAAATTACTCCTGCTCTTATGCAGAAGTTTAGCTACAAATCCGTCATGCAAGTGCCTAAAATCGAGAAAGTCGTCATCAACATGGGTGTCGGCGAAGCGGTTTCTAACTCCAAAATCATGGATTTTGCAGTTGAGGACATGCAGAAGATTGCCGGTCAAAAACCAGTAATCACTCGTTCGAAAAAATCGATCGCGGGCTTCCGCTTGCGTGAGAACTTGCCGATCGGAGTTAAAGTAACTCTTCGCGGCGAGCGTATGTACTACTTCTTGGATAAATTGTTCAACATTTCTCTTCCTCGCGTTCGTGACTTTCACGGCGTATCGACGAAATCGTTCGATGGCCGCGGTAACTACACGCTTGGATTGAAAGAGCAATTGATTTTCCCGGAAATCGAGTATGACAAGATTGATAAAGTTCGCGGGATGGATATCGTCATCGTCACGACTGCAAAATCGGACGAAGAAGCGCGTGAGCTGCTCACCCAATTGGGTATGCCGTTTGCGAAGTGACGATAGCCCGGTCAATGAGCAAAAGGTACCTAATGGAGGTGTGAAAGCAAGTGGCAAAAACGTCGATGAAAATCAAGCAACAACGCGCGCCGAAGTTTAAAGTCCAGGCTTACACGCGTTGCGAGCGTTGCGGTCGTCCGCATTCCGTTTTGCAAAAATTCAAGATCTGCCGGATCTGTTTCCGTGAATTGGCATATAAAGGCCAGATTCCTGGCGTCAAAAAAGCGAGCTGGTAATCAGCCTAGTTCGGGAAGGAGGTTTACCCCATGGTTATGTCTGATCCTATTGCAGATATGTTGACTCGGATTCGCAACGCGAATCTCGTGCGTCATGAGTCGGTGGAGTTGCCTGCGTCTACGGTGAAGAAGCAAATTGCTGAAATCCTTAAACGCGAAGGCTTTATCCGCGACGCTGAATATGTAGAAGATAACAAGCAAGGTTTGATCCGCATTTTCTTGAAATACGGACCGAACAACGAGCGCGTTATCACGGGTCTTAAACGCATTAGCAAGCCAGGCTTGCGCGTTTACACGAAGTCTAATGAAGTTCCGCGTGTGCTGGGTGGCCTCGGCATCGCGATCATTTCCACATCTAAAGGCATCATCACCGACAAGGAAGCCCGTCAAGGGAAAGCCGGCGGCGAAGTGCTCTGCTACGTTTGGTAATTTAACTGTCACACGATTGGAGGTGTACCTATGTCCCGTATTGGACGCAAACCGATTCAGGTGCCTAACGGCGTGAACGTGAACCTGGACAACAACGTAATTACGATCAAAGGACCTAAAGGAACTTTGTCCCGCGTTCTGCACAGCGATATGAAGGTTTCCTACGAGTCCGATGTCATTACTGTTGAACGTCCTTCCGATAACAAGCTTCACCGCTCGCTGCACGGAACAACTCGCAGCGTAGTTGCCAACATGGTAAGCGGCGTAACCGAAGGTTACATCAGAAACCTTGATCTGGTAGGTGTAGGTTACCGTGCAAGTAAATCCGGCGATAAGCTGGTATTGAACGTGGGTTACTCTCACCCGGTTGAAATCGTACCGGAAAGCGGCATTGAATTCGAAGTGCCGGCTCAAAACAAAATCGTCGTTAAAGGCATCGACAAAGAACTTGTCGGCGCAACTGCAGCGAAAATCCGCTCCGTACGCGAGCCTGAACCGTATAAAGGTAAAGGAATCAAGTACGAAGGCGAACGTATCCTTCGTAAAGAAGGTAAAGCAGGTAAAAAGAAATAAGCTTAAAGCGGCGTGATGCCGCTTAAGCACTCAATAAGAAGGGAGTGAACCATGCGGATGATTACTAAAGCCGATAAGAACAAAGCGCGTCTGAAAAGACACCTTCGGGTACGTAAGAAAATCAGCGGGACGAATGAACGTCCACGTCTGTCCGTGTTCCGTTCATCCAAGCATATCTACGCTCAACTGATCGACGACGTTAAAGGCGTTACTATCGCTAGCGCTTCTACGGTTGAGAAAGAACTTGCTGATGTAGGCAACGGCGGTAACGTTGAGTCTGCACGTAAAGTTGGCGAATTGATCGCTAAACGCGCAAAAGAAAAAGGATACGAGAACGTCGTGTTCGATCGTGGCGGTTATCTGTATCACGGACGTATTCAAGCACTGGCTGACGCAGCTCGCGAAGCCGGATTACAGTTTTAATTCATTTTTGACACAAGGAGGTAAACGACTTGCGTGTAGATCCGAATACATTGGAACTGACCGAAAAAATGGTTCAAATCAATCGTGTCTCCAAAGTCGTCAAAGGCGGACGTCGCTTTAGTTTCAGCGCACTCGTCGTTGTCGGAGACGGCAAAGGATGGGTTGGCGCGGGAATCGGTAAAGCTTCCGAAGTTCCAGACGCAATCCGTAAGGGCGTCGATGACGCAAAGAAAAATCTAGTATTCGTACCACTCGTTGGAACAACAATTCCACACGCCGTTACGGGAAGTTTCGGCGCCGGCAAAGTGTTGCTGAAACCAGCATCCGAAGGTACTGGAGTTATCGCGGGCGGTCCTGTCCGTGCGGTGCTCGAATTAGCTGGAGTCGGCGATATTTTGACGAAATCGCTGGGTTCCTCCAACTCCATTAACATGGTCAATGCGACGTTGGAAGGTTTATCCCGCCTCAAACGCGCCGAAGACGTAGCGAAACTGCGCGGCAAAACCGTAGCAGAGCTATTCCGTTAAGGAGGGGAAACAGATGGCACAGCTTCAAATTACCCTCGTTCGTAGCTTGATCGGCCGTCCTGAGAATCAACGTCAAACGGTGAAATCTCTAGGACTCGGCAAGTTGCATTCGTCCGTAGTAAGAGAAGATAATGTCGCTACTCGCGGCATGATCAACACAGTTAACCATTTGATCGAAGTTAAAGAAGTTTAAGATAATAAGCAAAACTCTCAAGGAGGTGCGACTTACGATGAAATTGCATGAGCTATCTCCGAACGAAGGCTCGAAGTTCACCCGTAAACGGGTAGGACGCGGTGCCGGTAGCGGACTCGGCAAAACGTCAGGTCGCGGTCACAAAGGGCAAAACGCTCGTTCCGGTGGCGGAGTTCGTCCCGGTTTCGAGGGTGGACAAAACCCTTTGTACCGTCGGGTACCAAAACGCGGATTCAACAATGACCGTTTCGCTACGGTCTTTGCGATTGTCAACCTTGACCAGCTGAACCGTTTTGCTGCTGGTACGGAAGTGACTCCAGAATTGCTTCTCAACGAAGGGATTCTCAAAAATCCAAAAGATGGAATTAAAATTCTGGGCAATGGCGATTTGAACGTGCAGCTGACTGTTAAAGCTCATAAGTTCTCTCAGTCTGCAGCAGAAAAAATTCAAGCCGCCGGCGGTAAAACCGAGGTGATCTAATGTTCGCGACCGTCACTAACATTTGGAAAGTCGAGGACCTTCGCAAGAGGATCCTGTTTACCCTTTTCATCCTGTTTGTATACAGAATCGGTTCCTTTATTCCGGTTCCGAACATTAACAAGGACGTTCTTACGATGGCCGACCAAACAGGTACCGACCTGTTCGGCCTTCTGAACACGTTCTCTGGCGGTGCGTTGTTTAATTTCTCCATTTTCGCTCTGGGGATCACGCCGTACATTACGGCTTCGATTATCGTTCAATTGCTTTCCATGGATGTCATTCCGAAGTTCTCGGAATGGCAGAAGGAAGGCGAGAACGGTAAACGCAAGCTCGCACAGATTACTCGTTACGGAACGATTATTCTGGGGCTTATCCAAGCTTTTGCGACGGCAATCGGTTTTAACCGGATGTACAACTACGATATGGTCATTGACGCGAATACGGCGACGTATCTTATGATTGCGATCGTATTGACGGCTGGTACAGCGTTCCTTATGTGGTTGGGTGAGCAAATCAACGAGAAGGGTATCGGCAACGGTATCTCGATCTTGATCTTCGCGGCAATCGTTGCGGCAATCCCTAAACATATTCGCGATATCTATGCGGATCAATTCACGGATTCCAGTCAACTGTTCCTTAATATCGTTAAGATGGTCATCATCCTGCTTGTAATCGTTCTGATTATTGCAGGCGTAATCTTCATCCAGCAAGGCGTGCGCAAAATTCCCGTACAGTACGCTAAACGGGTTGTCGGTCAAAAAATGTACGGCGGCCAATCGACGCACATTCCTCTTAAAGTGAATGGCGCGGGCGTAATTCCGGTTATCTTCGCAGTCTCCCTTCTGATGTTCCCGATTACGATCGCTCAGTTCTGGGCTAACCAAGCTTGGGCACAATGGATTATCCAGAACATGTACTACGACAAGCCGCTTGGCATGGTGTTGTACGTGTTGCTGATTATCGGATTCACCTTCTTCTACACATTCGTTCAATTCAATCCGCAGCAATTGGCGGATAATATGAAGAAGAACGGCGGTTATATCCCGGGCATTCGTCCTGGCAAGCCGACTCAGGGTTTCCTGATGCGGGTTATTACTCGCATTACGCTTGCAGGCGCGGTGTTCTTGGCGCTTATATCGGTAATCCCCGTGTTCTTCGGTTCATTGGCAGGTTTGCCGAAATCCGTACAATTGGGCGGTACATCGTTGTTGATCGTTATCGGGGTCGCACTCGAAACGATGAAACAAATCGAGAGCCAATTGATCAAACGTCACTACAAAGGGTTTATCAATAAATAACCATCGAGACGGACAGGAGGAACGACAATGAACATTTTGTTTATGGGGCCTCCTGGCGCCGGTAAAGGAACGCAGGCAGAGCGGATCGTCGAGCAATTCGGCATTCCGCACATCTCTACCGGTGATGCGTTTCGTTTAGCCATGAAGCAGGGCACTCCACTCGGACAAAAAGCTAAGGAGTACGTAGACCAAGGTTTGCTTGTTCCCGATGAAGTGACGAACGGAATCGTTCGCGATCGTTTGGCTGCCGAAGATTGCGCCAAAGGATTTTTGCTGGACGGGTTTCCACGGACGCTCGCTCAAGCCGAAGCGCTTGACGGGATGCTTGCCGAAATGGGTCGCAAGATTGATCATGTCATCAACCTCAAAGTGGATCGCGGCTTCTTGCTCGCCCGCTTGACAGGCAGAAGGATTTGTAAAACTTGCGGTGCGACGTATCATGTCATGTTCAACCCTCCTAAGCAGGAAGGCATCTGCGATAAAGACGGGGGAGAGCTGTATCAGCGTTCCGACGATACGGAAGAAAAAGTGGGCACGCGTCTTGACGAGTATACGAGCAAGACGGCTCCGCTTCTGACGTATTACGGCGACAAAGGTTCGCTCCGTGAAGTAGACGGGGAGAAGGACATCGATGCGGTTACGGCCGACATCGCTTCCCTTCTCAGAGGGTAATCGGCCATGATCGTTATCAAGTCCGAAAAAGAATTAAACTTGATGCGTGAGGCGGGACGGATTGTAGCAGAGACGCATCGCCTGATGAAACAGGCGGTCATGCCTGGTGTAACAACCGCCGAACTAGATCGGATAGCCGATACTTTCATCCGCAGTCAAGGTGCCGTTCCTTCTTTCAAAGGTTATAACGGTTTTCCGGCCAGCATATGCGCTTCAACGAACGAGGAGCTCGTACACGGGTTTCCCGGTCCGCGGAAGCTAGTAGAAGGCGATATCATCAGCATCGATATCGGCGCACAGTACCACGGCTATCACGGAGATTCCGCTTGGACGTACGGTGTCGGTCGAATTTCCGACGAAGCGCAACGGCTTCTGGATGTTACGGAAGCGTCGCTCTTCGCGGGATTGGAGCTGGTTCGTCCAGACGTGAGGCTGTTTACCGTTTCCCACGGAATACAGAAAGTGATCGAAGAGGCGGGCTTCTCGGTAGTCAGGGAATACGTCGGACACGGCGTAGGAGCTGATCTGCACGAGGAACCGCAGATTCCGAATTATGGCGTTCCTGACCGCGGTCCGCGGCTCAAACCTGGAATGACACTCGCGATCGAGCCGATGGTCATCGTGGGAGAACGTTACGTGAAGACATTGTCCGATAATTGGACGGTCGTCACGGTGGACGGATCGCTGTGCGCGCATTTCGAGCATACGATTGCCGTAACCGAAGACGGGTACGAAATACTAACCCGTGCGTAAAGCTAGGTGAATGAAATGACGGTAAACGTTAAGTTGGAGCCCGGAGATATCGTGAGAAGCCGGCGTGGTAGAGACGAAGGGCAGCTCATTATCGTGATTGCCCTCGTCGATGAGCGATTCGCGCTCGTGGCCGACGGTGATAAACGCCGCTTCGATCGGCCCAAACGCAAAAACGTGCTGCATCTCGAACCGATCGGGATCCGAAGCGAGGAAGTAGCGAATAGCCTTCGCGAAACCGGCCGCGTCACCAACGCGAAGCTCCGGCACGCTATCGGACAAATCGAACAACGGCTCGAAACGCATGCTGAAGAGAAAGGAGAATGACGGTGGCCAAAGAGGACGTCATCGAGGTGGAAGGAACGGTTATTGAACCGCTACCGAATGCCATGTTCAAGGTCGAACTCGAGAACGGACATCAAATCCTTGCGCATGTTTCCGGAAAACTTCGGATGCATTTCATACGGATTCTAACGGGGGATAAAGTGGTTATCCAGTTGTCACCCTACGATCTAACGCGGGGCCGTATCACCTACCGTAAATAAGTTCGTTCGGTCTACCTATGCACGAAAAGATCGAACGGCTTTGACACAACGTCATCATGCAAGTTCGATCGGACCGTGTCAACCAACACGCGATCGCAAGGCGCCGCTTCGTTGGATGCATTCGTGAGACTGACATGCGACGTCTAGGCACGCTATTTCAGTCACACACTAAGGAGGGTATTATCATGAAGGTGAGACCTTCGGTCAAACCGATTTGCGAAAAATGCAAAGTCATTCGCCGCAAAGGCAACGTGATGGTTATCTGTGAGAATCCGAAGCATAAACAAAAACAAGGCTAATATAGAAGGAGGTGCCCCTAACTATGGCACGTATATCTGGTGTTGACCTCCCGCGCGACAAGCGCGTGGAAATCGCCCTTACGTATATCTTCGGAATTGGTAAACCAACTTCCCAGAGGATTCTAGCAACTACGGGCGTCAATCCCGACACTCGCGTTCGCGATCTGACAGAGGATGAGCTGGCTCGTCTTCGTGAAACGATCGACAAAGAACAAAAGGTCGAGGGCGACCTGCGTCGCGAAATTGCACTAAACATCAAACGGCTGATTGAAATCGGCTGCTATCGAGGCATCCGTCACCGCCGCGGTCTGCCGGTTCGCGGACAACGTTCGAAAACGAACGCACGTACACGCAAAGGTCCACGTCGTACAGTAGCGAACAAGAAGAAGTAATAAGGGGGGATAACAAACATGGCACAAAAAGGCAAGAAAGTCGTACGTACCAAGCGTCGTGATCGGAAGAATATCGACAGCGGAGTGGCACATATCCGTTCCACGTTTAACAATACAATCGTGACGATTACGGATCCGCACGGTAACGCGGTTTCCTGGGCGAGCTCCGGTAACCTTGGTTTCAAAGGCTCCCGTAAAAGCACGCCGTTCGCTGCTCAAATGGCAGCCGAATCTGCAGCCCGCGCTGCGATGGAACACGGAATGCGTCTGGTAGAAGTTTCTGTTAAAGGTCCTGGCGCCGGCCGCGAAGCTGCGATTCGTTCGTTGCAAGCCGCTGGTCTTGAAGTCAGCATGATCAGAGACGTAACACCAATCCCGCATAACGGATGCCGTCCTCCGAAGCGCCGCCGCGTATAGTCTCGTTGCAATGTGGTATCAAACAAGAACAACTTGAGAATAATGGTTGTAACGGTTAGGCATACTACATGGTTTACCCCATAAACATTTCTCCTTATTAAAGGCTGAACCATTTAGCATGGGTGAACAATGGCAACGTCAGCGACGTTTTGAAGGAGGTTTTGGTTATGATAGTGATCGAGAAACCGAAAATCGATTCCGTGGAAATTCAGGATGACAAGAGGTATGGCCGGTTCGTCGTAGAACCGCTGGAACGCGGTTATGGGATGACTCTTGGTAACTCTCTTCGTCGTATTCTGTTGTCGTCCTTACCGGGCGCGGCCGTTGTATCGGTTCAGATCGACGGAGTTCTTCATGAATTCTCCACGATTCCGGGTGTTATTGAGGATGTAACGCAAATCATCCTCAATCTGAAGCGTCTTTCGCTGAAGATTCATTCCGATGAGGAAAAAGTGCTTGAGATCGATGCGGAAGGCGATGGCGTAGTTACGGCTGGAGATATTCGCGCGGATAGCGACGTGGAAATCTTGAACCCGGACCTGCACATCGCTACACTGGCTTCTGGCGCACGTCTTCACATGCGTATATTTGCCAGAGTAGGACGCGGTTACGTCCCTTCGGATCGTAACAAGAAGGAAGATCAACCGATTGGCGTTATTCCGATCGATTCGATCTATACGCCGATTACCCGCGTGAACTATCAAGTCGAGAACACTCGCGTCGGTCAAGTAACGAACTATGACAAGCTTACGCTTGAAGTTTGGACCGATGGCAGTATCCGACCTGAAGAAGCGGTTAGCCTGGGCGCGAAAATCCTGACGGATCACTTATCCTTGTTCGTGGGTCTTACGGATGAGGCCAAAGATACCGAAACGATGAAAGAGAAGGAAGAGGACAAGAAGGAAAAAGTGCTCGAGATGACTATCGAAGAGCTCGACCTTTCGGTCCGTTCCTACAACTGCTTGAAACGCGCTGGAATTAACACCGTTCAAGAGCTGATCACGAAAACGGAAGAAGACATGATGAAGGTTCGCAACTTGGGCCGCAAGTCTTTGGAAGAAGTTCAAGAAAAGCTTGAAGAACTGGGATTAGGTCTCCGTTTCGAGGAATAGCATCGTTATTAGCAACACGTGACGAATGAACGCAGACGCTAAGGCGCTGCTTCATCACTCGCACAAGAGGGAGGGAAAACAAATGGCATATCAAAAACTGAGTCGCGACTCCAGTTCGCGGAAAGCTCTTTTCCGTGATCTGTGCACCGACCTGTTCCTGTACGAGCGTATCCAAACGACTGAAGCGAAAGCTAAAGAAGTGCGCTCCATCGCGGAAAAGTTGATTACGCTCGCTAAACGCGGCGACCTGCACGCTCGTCGTCAGGTATCTGCATTCGTGCGTCGCGAAAGCCTTAACGGCGAACAAGACGCCATCCAAAAACTGTTCTCCGAATTGGCTCCGCGTTACGCGGAACGTCCGGGTGGATATACACGCATCCTGAAGCTGGGACCTCGCCGTGGAGATTCAGCTCCAATGGTGTATCTTGAGCTCGTTGATCGCGCGTAAGAACGGAGCAAAGAAGGATGGACCGAATCACGCATTCGGATCATCCTTTTTTTGTGGCGTTGCGCAGCTAGCAGCCTTTAGGTACGATTCCGTATTCGGGGGAATGAAATGATGCGAAATATCGCTCTCATCGTCAGTTACGATGGTACGGATTATTCCGGATTTCAAAGCCAGCCATGCGGCAATACGATTCAGGATAAGCTGGAGCACGCGATCTTCATGCTATCCCGAGAGCGCGTTAAGCTGACGGGCTCCGGTCGAACGGATGCAGGCGTGCACGCAAGGTGCCAGATCGTTAACTTTACGACTTCTTCGTCGATACCGATCGAACGTTGGGCAATCGCCTTGAATACGAGACTGCCTCAAGATATAGTCGTTCAATGCGCGTTAAACGTATCGGATGAATTTCATGCTAGAAGGCATGCGATTAGCAAGACTTATCGATATACGATCAACTGCAACCGAATTCCGGATCTCTTTCGCAGACGGTATGAATTTCATCACCCGACGCCGCTGGATTTCGCCGAGATGAGAGCAAGTCTTGAGCATCTGCTGGGCGAGCATGACTTTTCATCGTTTACTTCGCCCCAATCAACCAAACCAAGTCACGTTCGCACTATTCTTGATGTACGATTGGAGATCGAGACGGATCCTTTTTCGCCGGCGAATCACTTGAATGAAAGCGGCAAATCATGGGACGAGCGATACTATCCGGGCAAACAGCGCGGAGTGATCCATTTGTACGTTACGGGAACGGGTTTCCTGTACAATATGGTACGGATTATTGCCGGAACATTGATTCATATAGGGGAAGGCAAGAAAACGGCTGCGCAGATGGCGCCCATACTGGCTGCCCGCGATAGAGCGAAAGCCGGACCGACAGCGGTTCCGCATGGGTTGTCATTGTGGGAAGTACGCTATGAAGAACTGGATCCCGTTAGGCAAGAGCAAGCCGTTTATAGATTTTAAATGACTTGCATAATCTCCCGATTTCATGTACAATAAATTTTGTGCTTTCTGCGTGGCTACCCACGGCCCCAGCGCAGGAACGTCACGTTTGGCGGTGAGTTTGACGGAAAGGACTTCTCATCCGAGTACTCGATCTCATTTAGATTTACCCAACCAACTAAGATAAAATCAAGTTAATGATCGTTATAGCCGTACCACATAAAAAGCAGGGAATTAACCCGAAGGAGGATGTTTCATGCGTACAACCTATATGGCTAAGCCTCTTGAAGTAGAGCGCAAATGGCATATTATCGACGCCGAAGGCAAAACCCTTGGTCGTCTGGCAAGTGAAGCTGCAGCTCTTATCCGCGGCAAGCACAAGCCTGAATTCACACCTCATATTGATACTGGCGATTTCGTTATCGTCATCAATGCTGAGAAGATCGTTCTTACAGGCAAGAAATTGCAACAAAAGAAATACTACACTCACTCTCACTACCCAGGCGGTCTGAAAACGACTACTGCGCAGGAAATGATCAACAAAAAACCTGCTCGCATTATCGAACTGGCTGTTTACGGTATGCTTCCTAAGAACAAACTCGGACATCAGCTTCAAGGTAAACTGAACGTTTACGCTGGTCCAAATCATCCACACCAAGCCCAAAAGCCTGAAGTTTACGAACTTCGCGGATAAAAAAAGGAGGACTTTCGAATGGCTCAAGTGCAATATTTAGGAACGGGTCGCCGCAAGCACTCCGTTGCGCGGGTTCGACTCGTGCCGGGTGAAGGCCGCATCGTTATCAACAAACGTGAAATCAATGATTACTTCGATTTGGAAACTTTGAAATTGATCGTTAAGCAACCGTTGAACCTGACCGACACTGTAACCAAATATGATATTCTCATCTTGGCTCACGGCGGCGGTACTTCCGGTCAAGCTGGCGCAATTCGTCACGGTATTTCCCGTGCGCTTCTGAAAGCTGATCCTGAGCTTCGTCCAGCTCTCAAAAAAGCAGGATTCCTGACTCGTGATCCGCGTATGAAAGAACGTAAAAAATACGGATTGAAAGCCGCTCGTCGCGCTCCTCAATTCTCCAAACGTTAATATTTATCACACGATACGAAATGCCTTTCTCCCATTACATATGATGGTGGGAAAGGCATTTTCTTATGTAAAAGATTGAACAATTACGCCCCAAAGCGTATAATATTATCTATTCATACTTAAATAGTAGGATTTCACGGGAGGTCATTTTGATGAATTTAATCGAAAAGGAAAACCTCATTCGCCAAAAAGCGGAGGAGTTCGAGAATGCGTCGGCGGAAACGGTTATCGCATGGGCAATTGAAACGTTTCCTAATATCACATTCGCCTGCAGTTTCGGCGCGGAAGATGTAGTGCTTGTGGATATGATTCAAAAAATCAGCCCGTCCACGGATATTTTCTATCTCGACACGGACTTTCACTTCAAAGAAACTTACGAAACGCGCGATCGGATGGCTGAGAAGTACAACTTGAAATTCGTTGAAGTGAAATCCAAGATTACTCCTGAGCAACAAGCGGCAGAGCATGGGGAAGAGCTATGGAAAAGCGATCCGACGGCATGCTGTAACCTTCGCAAAGTCGAGCCGTTGACGCGGATTCTTTCGCAATACGAAGCTTGGATCACAGGAATTCGCCGCGATCAAGCGCCTACTCGCGCCAATGCGAAAAAGGTTGAATATGATACTAAATTCGGCCTAGTGAAGTTCAATCCGCTTGCGGCTTGGACATCGGAAGACGTATGGGCGTACATTAGAGCTAACGATATTATTTACAATCCGTTACATGACCAGAACTTTCCAAGTATCGGATGCGAACATTGCACGAAGCCTGTAATGCCGGGTGAGGATCCGCGCGCAGGACGTTGGGCCGGCAATGAAAAAACGGAATGCGGTCTTCACAAATAAGCAGACTAACGTTACGTTAAGTCTAGAAAAGCCAAGAAGGAGCTACTCAGAACATGAGCGCAATTCAACCGCACGGCGGACAATTGATTAACAGAGTAGTAGAAGGGCAGCAAAGGGACGAATTGCTTGCTCAAGCCGCTAAACTGGTATCTATCCCTGTGAACACGTGGACGATATCGGATCTTGATCTTATCGGCGTTGGCGCATTCAGCCCGCTGACCGGTTTCATGAACGAAGACGACTATTTATCCGTCGTAAATAATATGCGTCTTGCTAACGGCGCAATCTGGAGTATTCCGATTACGCTCGCCGTTACGGACGATCAAGCAGCCAATCTCGCAATCGGACGACAAGCAGCGCTTGTTGGAGAGAACGATGGCGTAGTATACGCGGTTATGAACATCGAAAGCATTTACAAAGTTAACAAGCGTCATGAAGCCGTTCAAGTATTTAAGACGGACGACATGGAGCACCCGGGAGTCGTTAAGCTATTCGACCGTCCCGACAATTACGTAGGCGGATCGATTCAAGTGTTGAACCGTCCCGTGCCTGAGAAGTTCAATGAATTTTACTTTGACCCAACGGAAACTCGGCGTATCTTCGCGGAGAAAGGTTGGAAAACCGTAGTCGGTTTCCAAACCCGCAATCCGGTGCACAGAGCGCATGAATATATTCAGAAAGCCGCAATGGAGATCGTCGACGGTTTGTTCCTCAACCCTTTGGTGGGAGAGACCAAATCGGATGACGTTCCTGCCAACGTGCGGATGAAGAGCTATCTCGCTCTTCTCGAAAATTATTATCCGACGGATCGCGTTTTCCTGGGCGTGTTCCCGGCAGCGATGCGGTATGCGGGACCTCGCGAAGCGATTTTCCATGCGTTAGTACGTAAAAACTACGGCTGTTCCCACTTCATCGTCGGAAGAGACCACGCGGGCGTAGGCGACTATTACGGCACTTACGAAGCACAGGATTTGTTGAAATCCTTACCTGCGGAAGAACTCGGCATTACGCCATTGTATTTCGAGCACAGCTTCTTCTGCACGAAATGCGGAAATATGGCATCAAGCAAAACTTGCCCGCACGAGAAGGAGCACCACTTGACTTTGTCCGGAACGAAGGTACGCGCTTTGCTGCGTGACGGAGTTTGTCCGCCGCCTGAGTTCTCCAGACCGGAAGTGGCTAAGATTCTGATCGAAGGTATGGCCGAAGCGAGCAAAACTTACGCGATCTAAATCATAAATATCCACCTTGTCCCATAAAATGTAGGGAGTTTTCCCGGGGCGAGGTGGATTTTATTGTTTAATGGATATGGTAGACGGCTTTGGACGATCTTAAGACGCAAGCATTTGGTCGTATGGATGACGCGGAGGGCGCTGTTAAGGCTCGGTATCGTCGTCTGTTTAATGATGTTAACCGCGGTTGTGTTTTTAAGCGAAATTCCGTCTTCTAGAACTTGGAGCCATTGGTCATTGCCATTGTCGGGTAAAGTTATCGTGCTGGATGCCGGTCATGGCGGCGCCGACGGAGGAGCTGTCAGCAGAGATGGCATAATCGAGAAAGATTTGAACTTAGCGATCGTCTTATATTTGCGTGATTACTTACAACAGGCAGGAGCGCTGGTGCATCTTACGCGGGAAGGCGATTACGATCTCGCTTTGCCTGAAACCAAAGGAAACTCGCGGCGCAAAACGGAGGATCTTCTGCAAAGGGCGGACCGCGCTCGGAAGCAACAAGCGGATCTTGCAATCAGCATCCATATGAACAGTATTCCATCGCCAAGATGGTCGGGAGCGCAAACTTTTTACTCGACGAAGAATGAAGAGGGCAAGCGGCTAGCCTCGATTATTCAAGCCGAATTGAGGGATATGCTGGGCAATACGCAGCGGATAGCAAAGAAAGCCGATACCATATATTTGCTCAAAACATTGAATATGCCGACCGCTCTTGTAGAAGTCGGATTTCTGTCACATCCGGAGGAAGCCAGTCTGCTTGCGGACGAAGAGTACCAACGCAAGGTTGCCGCCTCTATCTACAGGGGAGTATTGAGATATACGTCCGGTGAATCGGAAAAGCCTGTGCTATAATAGATAAAATGTAAATCTGATGATGGGGGTCGAATTTATGGTCACCAGGGAATCTGTTCTAAACACGCTACAATCTGTACACGAGCCTACGCTCAAGCATAGCCTGACCGACCTCGGATTGGTCCGGGATGTTGTCGTTAAGGAAAACGCGGTATCTATGTCGATTGTTCTTCACCCGGAAAGCATGGAGCAAACAGGGCTATTGGAACGAGTTTTATCTCAAGCGTTGAGCGGCATTGAAGCGGTTAATCCTCATTTCCGTTTCCGCGCGATGACGGATTCGGAGAAGGCGGATGCGATATCGAAATTGCGGCCTGCGTCGCAAGGCGACGAGAAAGCGGCTCCGATCAAAGGCCATGGAGAAGGGCTGGAGTCGCATACGATTCTTCATCCGGAGAGCGGCGTAGAGTTTATTGCGATCGCCAGCGGCAAAGGCGGAGTAGGAAAGTCTACCGTTACCGTTAATCTGGCCGCGGCGTTGGCTCGCCAAGGCAAACGGGTCGGATTGATCGACAGCGACATCTACGGCTTCAGCGTGCCCGATATGATGGGCATCGAAGAGCGCCCGGAGCAAGTCGGGAACAAAATCAAACCGGTCGAACGTTTCGGCGTTAAAGTGATCTCCATGGGCTTCTTTGTTGAAGATAATAGTCCGATCGTATGGCGCGGACCGATGCTTGGCAAAATGCTTCGCAATTTCTTCGCCGAGATCGAGTGGGGAGAGTTGGATTATTTACTGCTGGATCTTCCGCCGGGAACGGGCGACGTGGCGCTTGACGTCCATCAGATGATTCCCCAAAGCAAAGAAATTATCGTCACTACTCCTCATGCGACGGCTGCGTTCGTTGCGGCGCGAGCCGGAGCGATGGCGATCAAGACGAACCATGAGATTCTCGGCGTCGTCGAGAATATGTCCTATTTCGAGAGCAAGGAAACAGGCGCTCGCGAGTATGTATTCGGACGCGGAGGCGGAGGCAAGCTTGCCGAGACGCTAAACACCGAGCTGCTGGCGCAGTTCCCTCTAGGCGCACCGGACAACCATCCGTCCGAGCCGGATTACTCTCCCTCGGTGTACAAAGCCGATTCCGAAATAGGCAAAGAATATTTGGCGCTGGCGCAAGCGGTAATCGATCGTTGCGGGAAATAGGTTTGTTAATTGTGATCGGTAAATAAAAGCGGTTGAACGAACGTGAGGCGACTCACGCGTTCAACCGCTTTGTTGTTAACCGGAGCTTTCGCCGCTGCTTGTCGGACTGCTCTCCGGACTGCTCTGTCCGCTTTCTTTCGCTCCGCCTTTATCCTCGCCGCCTTCTTTTTTCTCTTCTTTTTTCTTCTCCGGCTCCGGCGTTAGTTCGTCTTTAACGACGGATTGAAGCAATTTCATGATCTCCAGCTTGAAGAGAGGATTTTGCATCGATTCCGTCACCGAGCTCATGATTACTTTGCGAACGTCCGCAGTCTTCATGGAGTCCGACATAATTTTGGCCATTTCCGGGGTTTTGAACATGTCCACAAGTTCTTTTTGGTATCCGGGATCTTTCATCAAGTCCTTGTGAATTTGCTTATTATCCTTGCTGACAGCTTTGGCGAATTCTCCGGCGAACTTCGGGTCTTTCATGATTTTCTCCAGCACGGTTGAATATTCCGGTGCCGTAAGAACGTCTTTGACGGCAATTCTGACTTGAGCTTGGTCTGAAGGCGTCATGCTCTTCATTTGCAAGGTACTCTCTCCATATTGGGCAGTAGAGGCTTTTTCCATTGCTTTTTGGGCTTCTTCCGAACCAAGAATGTCGATAACCATCGATTTGACTTCTTTATAGCTCATTTGCCCTCCGCCGCTGCTGCTCCCGGATTCTTGTCCGCATGATGCGAGCAACAATGACATACTCAATAAGCCCCCATACCACCGCAATCGACGAAGCATACCGATCAGCTCCCTTTCTGTAGGGTTATGGCTGTAGTATGCTTCGACAACCTTGTGAATATAAGGGCTTGTTCATGGCTTTTTAGCTGGATCATGGTAAAATGAATGGTGATCAAGATGAGGAGGTTACTGGAATTGAATTTACGCAAATGGATGAAATTATTCGGCACGACCATATTAATCGGGGCCATCGTTACCGTAATCGGCAGCGTTACGATCCAATTGTTCAACCCGGATTTCAGAAACGTCGAAGCAAGCGGATGGCTGTCGTACATACTGATGATGGCTCTGATCGGCATGACGTTCGGCGCTTTTTCCCATATGGGCTTCTTCGCCTATATGATGTTGAATTATATCGCCCGAAGCATATTCAAAAGACCTTATTCCTGGGTGGCCATTCAAGGGTTCATCGCGTTGTTCGTCCTAGCGGAAATCGCATATTGGACTTACGACACGAATTTCCCTGCTCATACCTTTTGGGGAGTTCCGGCGGCGCTTGTTATCGGTTCCGTAGCCGTAGCGTGGATGAAAGTCAGTCAAACGAACTCAGGAGCATGGATCCCGACGATTTTCTTCCTGGTAGCCATTACGACGATGGAATCCGTGCCGGTATTCAAGACCGGGGATATTTCATCGCTTCTGTACCAATTGATCCCGTTATTTATCTGTAATGCTTATCAGATCATGCAATTGCATAAAATTCTAGGAAAGCCAGCGGAAGCCTCGCCTACGGTCGCGGCTGCTAAATAAAATAGGGAGAGGCCAATTCGTTCCATGCGGAACGGTCCTCGACGGTTTTGCCGTTCGTTTCGGTTTGGTTGATCATTTGGGATACCGTCACGAACTCATATCCTTTGGCTCTCAACTGATCGATGATAGCGGGCAGAGCTTCATGGGTTTGTTTGCAGGAATCGCTGGCGTGCAGAAGAATAATATCTCCCGGATGGGCTTTGTTTACTACGCGATTAACGATGGTGTCGACCCCTGGATTTTTCCAATCCAACGAATCCGTATCCCACTGAATCACCTTGTAATTGAGATCTTCCGCGATTCTGAGCACTCTTTTGTCGAAGTCTCCGTTCGGCATCCGTATCAGATTCGGCGATTTGCCGGTCATATCTCTTAAGATGCCGTCCGCTACCGTAATTTGCTTACGAATCTCCTCGTCGCTGTATTGGCTATAGTTATCGTGTTTGTGGCCATGGCTGCCGACTTCATACCCGGAATCCGTGATTTTCTTGACGATATCCGGATGAGTCTTGCTCCACGGCGAGGACAAGAAGAAAGTGACGTTGTTCACGTTCTTGGCTTTAAGTATTTCGAGTATAGGCTCGGCTCGCTTCTCTCCCCAGCTAATATCGAAGGTGAGAGCGACGACTTTGCGCTCGGTGGGCACGCTGTAAACGGCAGCCGGCGGGTGCGGGGCGAACACGCTGAGATTGTTCTTCTCGACCCAGATAACGGCTACAGACAGAATTGCCGCTACCGAGAGGAAAAAGATTTTCTTAATGCGCCGCCCGTTAAATACGAAAAAATGGTTCATTGGATTAATCTGCTCCTTCCAGAGTAGGGATTTTACGCCTATCCCTTCCTAAGGATGGACAGGACGTTGCTTGGATACTATCAATGTATGCTTGGCCCATAGAGTTATTCATATGGTCTGGCTGCAAACAAAAAGATGATATTATTCGGATGGTTATGAGGGGAGCAGGCATATGTTTTCGCGCGCAGGGCTACTGTTATCGTGGAAAGAGATTCGTCCGTATTTCATTTTTTCGATTATATTGTTTTTTGCGGGAGTCGTTATCGGAGGATCTCCGAACGCGCCTCAACAATACTTGGAACAACAGATTAAAGGCTTGGAATCGATCATGAACGATATCAATCAGTCGAATAATCCCGAACTTACCGCGTTTGTTCGAATCACGTTGAATAATGTCTTCGCCGCGGTAATGATCATGGCATTCGGGATCGTAGCCGGCATTATGCCGGTAATAAGCTTGGTGTCCAACGGCATGGTTATCGGTTACGTGCTGGGAGAGGCGGCAGAGCAAGGCCATAACTTATGGGCTTCCGTAATAAAAGGAATTTTGCCGCATGGAATCTTCGAGCTGTCCGCCGTGTTCTTGGCGGCCGCATTCGGAATGCGTTTCGGGATGACCTTGATTAAAGGGGTATTCGGCTCTGCCTTCGGCAAATCGCAGGCGTGGCAGCCGTTCGTAAGAACGGCGATCGGAGCGGTTCCCGCCGTTATTCTTGTTTTGGTGCTGCTATTAGTAGCAGGCGTTGTCGAAAGCACGGTTACATTCTGGTTGATGAGTTAAAGTTGCGCGCAAGAGGGCGGATCTGTCATAAACGGGATCAAAAAAGAGCATAACAGTAGAACATACCGGATGAGTTCCTGCCTGACGCGGAGCTGACGGTAAACGCTGCTTGTCCATAGGAGGATCCGCACTCTATGCTCGGTATGATGTTTACGGAAAAGGAATGCAAGGAATTCGACTATTTATTGCGCAAAGAGATGGACGAGATGTTGCTGGATATGAGCGATCGCAGGTTGGATGGTCCGGTCAAAGAAGCGATCTCCAAGCGGTACAAGATCATCTTTCGCATGTATGCGCGTATTGCGCCGCCCCGGGAATTGTCCCGTTATGCGATGGGTTTAAAATCGCAGAGATAAAAGTTTAAATAAATGCTTGACCTATAGCCTATCTTTGTGGTAAATTATTTTTCGCCCCACTTTTAGAGGGGACGAGCGGACGAAGGAAATAAGGAACAACAACGGTAACCAAAAAATACCTGTTGCCAAGTACTAGTCAGCTGTGGTATATTATAAAAGTCGCCGTTAGCGCGGACGACAACAAACGAAACATCAATTGTTCTTTGAAAACTGAACATCGAGCGTAAGAAACAAACAAACGTCGGAAGACGGCTTCGGTCGTCGGAAGGCAAACCAGCAATACAGATTGAGCCTCAAAGGCTCTTTAATAAGAAGCTTCGGCTTCACTATTATGGAGAGTTTGATCCTGGCTCAGGACGAACGCTGGCGGCGTGCCTAATACATGCAAGTCGAACGAATCTCTGAGGGAGCTTGCTCCCGAAGAGGTTAGTGGCGGACGGGTGAGTAACACGTAGGCAACCTGCCTGCAAGATCGGGATAACATTCGGAAACGGATGCTAAGACCGGATACGCAAGCTAGCCGCATGGCGAGCTTGGGAAACACGGAGCAATCTGTGGCTTGCGGATGGGCCTGCGGCGCATTAGCTAGTTGGTGGGGTAACGGCTCACCAAGGCGACGATGCGTAGCCGACCTGAGAGGGTGAACGGCCACACTGGGACTGAGACACGGCCCAGACTCCTACGGGAGGCAGCAGTAGGGAATCTTCCACAATGGGCGAAAGCCTGATGGAGCAACGCCGCGTGAGTGAGGAAGGCTTTCGGGTCGTAAAGCTCTGTTGCCAGGGAAGAATAAGGGCTAGTTAACTGCTAGCCCGATGACGGTACCTGAGAAGAAAGCCCCGGCTAACTACGTGCCAGCAGCCGCGGTAATACGTAGGGGGCAAGCGTTGTCCGGAATTATTGGGCGTAAAGCGCGCGCAGGCGGTTCTTTAAGTCTGGTGTCTAAGTGCGGGGCTCAACCCCGTGATGCACTGGAAACTGGGGAACTTGAGTGCAGAAGAGGAGAGCGGAATTCCACGTGTAGCGGTGAAATGCGTAGAGATGTGGAGGAACACCAGTGGCGAAGGCGGCTCTCTGGACTGTAACTGACGCTGAGGCGCGAAAGCGTGGGGAGCAAACAGGATTAGATACCCTGGTAGTCCACGCTGTAAACGATGAGTGCTAGGTGTTGGGGGTATCATGCCCTCGGTGCCGAAGTTAACACATTAAGCACTCCGCCTGGGGAGTACGGTCGCAAGACTGAAACTCAAAGGAATTGACGGGGACCCGCACAAGCAGTGGAGTATGTGGTTTAATTCGAAGCAACGCGAAGAACCTTACCAGGTCTTGACATCCCTCTGAATCCTCTAGAGATAGAGGCGGCCTTCGGGACAGAGGAGACAGGTGGTGCATGGTTGTCGTCAGCTCGTGTCGTGAGATGTTGGGTTAAGTCCCGCAACGAGCGCAACCCCTAAACTTAGTTGCCAGCACGTTAAGGTGGGCACTCTAGGTTGACTGCCGGTGACAAACCGGAGGAAGGCGGGGATGACGTCAAATCATCATGCCCCTTATGACCTGGGCTACACACGTACTACAATGGCCGGTACAACGGGCTGCGAAACCGCGAGGTGGAGCCAATCCCAACAAAGCCGGTCTCAGTTCGGATTGCAGGCTGCAACTCGCCTGCATGAAGTCGGAATTGCTAGTAATCGCGGATCAGCATGCCGCGGTGAATACGTTCCCGGGTCTTGTACACACCGCCCGTCACACCACGAGAGTTTACAACACCCGAAGTCGGTGGGGTAACCCGCAAGGGAGCCAGCCGCCGAAGGTGGGGTAGATGATTGGGGTGAAGTCGTAACAAGGTAGCCGTATCGGAAGGTGCGGCTGGATCACCTCCTTTCTAAGGAGCTCTTCGGAGCTATAAAAGACCACGGTCGCGCAAGCGAAGTGGCAAACCGTTTCTTACGCTCGGGTTCAGTTTTGAAAGAGCAATTACCGCTTTGCGGTTAAGCCTTTCATATGTAATATCTTGTACCTTGAAAACTGGATAGCGAAACAAAGCGCGAAAGAAGAAGAGTATCATCTCTGCCTTACTAGTGTCATCAATTGTATGCTGCGGAGATGTGTTGCTTATGTTCGACTCATGCACGAGCGATACTGTCGCCCATCTCTGATGGGAGCCTGGTAACGAACGCGCATCGGAGAATCAGAAGTAATACATCGTAGCATTGGTTAAGCTAATAAGTGCGCACGGAGGATGCCTAGGCGCCAGGAGCCGATGAAGGACGCGACGAACAGCGATATGCTTCGGGGAGCTGTAAGTGAGCTTTGATCCGGAGATTTCCGAATGGGGAAACCCAGCTATCGTAATGGATAGTTACCCTCGAGTGAATACATAGCTCGTTGGAGGCACACCAGGGGAACTGAAACATCTAAGTACCCTGAGGAACAGAAAACAATAGTGATTCCGTCAGTAGCGGCGAGCGAAAGCGGAGAAGCCCAAACCAAGGAGCTTGCTCCTTGGGGTTGTGGGACGTCTCACATGGAGTAAAAAAAGAGAAGGTTAGGCGAAGAGGTCTGGAAAGGCCCGTCACAGAAGGTAACAACCCTGTAGCCGAAAGTCTTCTCTCTCCGAGACGGATCCCGAGTACCGCGGGACACGAGAAACCCCGTGGGAATCCGGCAGGACCATCTGCCAAGGCTAAATACTACCTGGCGACCGATAGTGAAGCAGTACCGTGAGGGAAAGGTGAAAAGCACCGCGGGAGCGGAGTGAAAAAGAACCTGAAACCGTGCGCTTACAAGAAGTCAGAGCCCGATCTAGGGGTGATGGCGTGCCTTTTGTAGAATGAACCGGCGAGTTACGTTCACGTGCAAGGTTAAGCTGATGAGGCGGAGCCGAAGGGAAACCGAGTCTGAATAGGGCGAATAAGTACGTGGTCGTAGACCCGAAACCGTGTGATCTACCCCTGTGCAGGGTGAAGGTGAGGTAACACTCACTGGAGGCCCGAACTCGTGAGCGTTGAAAAGCTCTGGGATGACGTGGGGGTAGGGGAGAAATTCCAATCGAACTCGGAGATAGCTGGTTCTCCCCGAAATAGCTTTAGGGCTAGCCTCGAGGTGAAGCATCATGGAGGTAGAGCACTGATTGGGTGCGGGGCCCGCCAAGGGTTACCAAGTCCAGTCAAACTCCGAATGCCATGCATGTATACTCGGGAGTCAGACGGCGAGTGCTAAGATCCGTCGTCAAGAGGGAAAGAGCCCAGATCATCAGCTAAGGTCCCCAAGTGTGTGTTAAGTGGGAAAGGATGTGGAGTTGCGAAGACAACCAGGATGTTGGCTTAGAAGCAGCCACCATTTAAAGAGTGCGTAATAGCTCACTGGTCGAGTGACTCTGCGCCGAAAATGTAACGGGGCTAAACACACCACCGAAGCTATGGCATGTACCTTAGGGTACTTGGGTAGGGGAGCGTTGAATGCGGGTTGAAGTCAGACCGGAAGGACTGGTGGACTGCATTCAAGTGAGAATGCCGGTATGAGTAACGAAAAGACAGGTGAGAATCCTGTCCGCCGAAAGCCTAAGGGTTCCTGGGGTAGGTTCGTCCGCCCAGGGTAAGTCGGGACCTAAGGCGAGGCCGAAAGGCGTAGTCGATGGACAACAGGTTGAAATTCCTGTACCACCGTAATCCGTTATGAGCGATGGGGGGACGCAGGAGGGGAACGACGCGAGCTGATGGATATGCTCGTCCAAGCAGTGAGAGGTGTGTGTAGGCAAATCCGCACACTGTAACCTCAAGCTGTGATGGGGAGGGAAAATCATAGTACCGAAGGTCATGTACCCACGCTGCCAAGAAAAGCCTCTAGCCAGGAGAAGGTGCCCGTACCGTAAACCGACACAGGTGGGCGAGATGAGAATTCTAAGGCGCGCGGAAGAACTCTCGTTAAGGAACTCGGCAAAATGACCCCGTAACTTCGGGAGAAGGGGTGCCCCGGTAGTGTGAATAGCACGAGGGGGCCGCAGTGAAGAGGCCCAAGCGACTGTTTAGCAAAAACACAGGTCTGTGCGAAGCCGCAAGGCGAAGTATACGGGCTGACGCCTGCCCGGTGCTGGAAGGTTAAGAGGAGTGGTTAGGGGCAACCCGAAGCTATGAATTGAAGCCCCAGTAAACGGCGGCCGTAACTATAACGGTCCTAAGGTAGCGAAATTCCTTGTCAGGTAAATTCTGACCCGCACGAATGGCGTAACGACTTGGGCGCTGTCTCAACGAGAGATCCGGTGAAATTTTAGTACCTGTGAAGATGCAGGTTACCCGCGACGTGACGGAAAGACCCCATGGAGCTTTACTGTAGCTTGATATTGAACTTTGGTACGGTCTGTACAGGATAGGTGGGAGCCTATGAAGCAGGAGCGCAAGCTTCTGTGGAGGCGCCGTTGGGATACCACCCTGATCGTATCGGAGTTCTAACTCACTACCCTTACCGGGTAGGAGGACCGTGTCAGGCGGACAGTTTGACTGGGGCGGTCGCCTCCTAAAAAGTAACGGAGGCGCTCTAAGGTTCCCTCAGCGCGGTTGGAAATCGCGCGCAGAGTGCAAAGGCATAAGGGAGCTTGACTGCGAGACCTACAAGTCGAGCAGGGACGAAAGTCGGACTTAGTGATCCGGTGGTACCGAATGGAAGGGCCATCGCTCAACGGATAAAAGCTACCCTGGGGATAACAGGCTTATCTCCCCCAAGAGTCCACATCGACGGGGAGGTTTGGCACCTCGATGTCGGCTCATCGCATCCTGGGGCTGAAGTAGGTCCCAAGGGTTGGGCTGTTCGCCCATTAAAGCGGTACGCGAGCTGGGTTCAGAACGTCGTGAGACAGTTCGGTCCCTATCTGTCGCGGGCGTAGGAAATTTGAGAGGGGCTGTCCTTAGTACGAGAGGACCGGGATGGACGCACCGCTGGTGTACCAGTTGTTCCGCCAGGAGCACCGCTGGGTAGCCAAGTGCGGAAGGGATAAGCGCTGAAAGCATCTAAGCGCGAAGCCTGCCTCAAGATGAGATTTCCCAATTCGTAAGACCCCTGGAAGAACACCAGGTTGATAGGCTCGGGGTGGAAGCGCGGCAACGTGTGGAGCTGACGAGTACTAATCGGTCGAGGGCTTATCCTAAACGAATTGACATAGTAAGGCAAATGATACACTCACCTTCTTCCTACATGCTTTGTTTCGTATACCTGCACCGCAATGCACAGCATTGCTGCCTGCAAGTATACGGGGCCGTGACGACTTCGTCGCACGGGTTCGCATCCAGTTTTCAAGGTGTAAGCCTTGAGTTTAAGATCCGGTCTGGTAATAATGGCGGAGGGGTTCCACGCGTACCCATCCCGAACACGACCGTTAAGCCCTCCAGCGCCAATGGTACTTGGACCGCAGGGTCCTGGGAGAGTAGGACGTTGCCAGGCCGGAAGCTTTAATCTCTATCGCTGTGTATAGGTATAGGGACCATGCTCTCATAGCTCAGTAGGTAGAGTGCATCCATGGTAAGGATGAGGTCACCGGTTCGATCCCGGTTGAGAGCTCCAGATCCAATACCATTCACGGCCCCTTGGTCAAGCGGTTAAGACACCTCCCTTTCACGGAGGTAACAGGGGTTCGAATCCCCTAGGGGTCACCATCATATGGAGGCTTAGCTCAGCTGGGAGAGCATCTGCCTTACAAGCAGAGGGTCGGCGGTTCGATCCCGTCAGCCTCCACCATAATCTTTAAGATTGGCTTACCGTTGGGGATTAGCCAAGCGGTAAGGCAACGGACTTTGACTCCGTCACTCCTAGGTTCGAATCCTAGATCCCCAGCCATTTCTGAGCCATTAGCTCAGTTGGTAGAGCACCTGACTTTTAATCAGGGTGTCGAAGGTTCGAGTCCTTCATGGCTCACCATTTTCACGAATGGTACACTTGTTATTATGCGCGTATGGCGGAATTGGCAGACGCACCAGACTTAGGATCTGGCGGGCGACCGTGGGGGTTCAAGTCCCTCTACGCGCACCATTATTACCACAGGTTGCGGAAATAGCTCAGTGGTAGAGCATCTCGTTGCCAACGAGAAGGTCGCGGGTTCGAGCCCCGTTTTCCGCTCCATGATTTGCGCCCTTAGCTCAGCTGGATAGAGCGTTTGACTACGAATCAAAAGGCCGGGAGTTCGAATCTCTCAGGGCGCGCCATCTTCAACTTCATATTCACTGTCGGGACGTAGCTCAGCTTGGTAGAGCACCTGGTTTGGGACCAGGGGGTCGCATGTTCGAATCGTGTCGTCCCGACCACCTATTTACACCGTGCGGGTGTAGTTCAATGGTAGAACTTCAGCCTTCCAAGCTGATAGCGTGGGTTCGATTCCCATCACCCGCTCCATAATGAATCTCTTAAGCCTTAGGGCTTTTTTTTAAGGGATTAACTTCAATACTGTCGGGACGTAGCTCAGCTTGGTAGAGCACCTGGTTTGGGACCAGGGGGTCGCATGTTCGAATCGTGTCGTCCCGACCACTATTGCACCGCACGCGGGTGTAGTTCAATGGTAGAACTTCAGCCTTCCAAGCTGATAGCGTGGGTTCGATTCCCATCACCCGCTCCACTAGACAAACGGTAAAAGCCTTTATCATGAAGGCTTTTTTTGTTGTTTTCACGTTCTTTTTTTACGATCGCGGCTAACGAAAGAATAACCAGATACTCTTTAAGGGGGAACGATTTGCTGTTCATTTCGTTTCACTCCTTTAATAAGTTTATGGACCGTGAACAATGGAAATAACGGATTTATTAATGACTTACACAAACTGCCAGCATAATGAAACCTAAGATTTATGACTAAATGATGAAGAAAAAGAAGATTTTCAACGTTCGTTGTAGTATCATAGAAAGAAGGGCTTTTTGTTGAAATGCATTGTTTGGGGTGAAAGAGATGACGGAAATGGCAAGTGGACAACGTTCTCCTTCCAATCATCTGCTGCGTAGAGATGTGCGCTTTCTAGGTAATATTCTTGGTGAAGTGCTCGTGCATCAGGGTGGTCGGGAACTATTAGAACATGTTGAGAAAATTCGGGAAATGAGCAAGGCTCTCAGAGCCGAATATTTGCCTGAATTGTACGAAGGATTCATTAACACCGTTAAAACTTTGGAGCCTGATATTAGGCATCAGGTTATTCGGGCATTCGCAATCTATTTTCAACTGGTCAACATCGCGGAACAGAACCATCGGATTCGTCGCAAACGCGATTATGAGCGTTCCGCGGGAGAAGCGGTGCAACCGGGTTCGATCGAGAGCGTCGTTCAAGACTTGAAGGAGAAGAAGCTTTCCGTAGAAGAAGTGCGGGATATGCTTACGGACATCTCGCTAGAGCTTGTAATGACGGCGCATCCGACGGAAGCGACTCGCCGTGACGTACTCGATATTCATAAGCGGATCGCGGACGATGTTATGGAATTGGATAATCCAACCCTGACTTACCGTGAACGCGAGAAGCTGCGCGAGAAACTGCAGAACGAAGTGTTGACCTTATGGCAATCCGATGAGCTTCGCGACCGTAAGCCTACGGTACTCGACGAAGTTCGCAACGGGATGTATTTCTTCCATGAAACTTTGTTCGAAGTGCTTCCCGACGTATACGAAGAGTTGGAGCGTTGCCTAGAGAAGTATTATCCGGAAGAGTCTTGGCATGTTCCGACTTACTTGCGCTTCGGTTCGTGGATTGGCGGAGACCGCGACGGCAACCCTTCGGTTACAGCGGATATTACTTGGAAGACGTTGCATATGCAGCGTAATCTCGTTATCTATAAATATGAGAACATTATCCGCGCGCTCGGTCGCCATTTGAGCTTCAGCACGACGATCGTCAACGTGACGGATGAGTTGCTCGCTTCGATCCGCGAAGATAGCGCCAATATAGAGCTTCGCACGGTAGAGGCTTGGACGAACGACAAAGAGCCTTACCGCGTGAAGTTGAGATATATGCTGCAGAAGCTGCAAAACATGAGAGAAGACGAGTACAAGGGGACGAAGCAACGTTATCACACGGTTGCCGATCTTACGGCCGATA
Organism: Cohnella cholangitidis; assembly: GCF_014107495.1. GTDB lineage: Bacteria > Bacillota > Bacilli > Paenibacillales > Paenibacillaceae > Cohnella > Cohnella cholangitidis. Next base: position 2,176,289 of record NZ_CP041969.1, on the reverse strand, counting down.
TCGCGATCATCGACCGGAGTCTTCGTCATCACTTCGCCGATTACGTGGCGAATTCGTACTTGAAGAAATTCATTCGCCAAGTGGAGCTATTCGGTTTCCATCTTGCGGCTCTGGATGTGCGCCAGCATAGCAAAGAGCACGAGAACGCGATGACGGAGCTATTGGCGAAAACGGGAGTAACGGAAAACTATTCTCAGTTGTCCGAGCAGGAGAAAATAACCATTCTGAACGATTTGCTCGAGAGCGCAAACCCATTGTTGAACGATGCGGTTGATTTAAGCGACTCCAGCAAGGAGTGTCTGAACGTTTATCACACGATCTACAACGCTCAACAGGAATTCGGCACCGGCTGTATCACCAGCTATCTGATCAGCATGTCGGAAGCCGCAAGCGATATTCTCGAGGTTATGGTGTTCGCCAAGGCGGCGGGATTGTTCCGTCGCAATGAGGACGGAACGATCGTTTGCACGCTTCAAGCGGCTCCTCTATTCGAAACGATCGACGATCTGCACGAAGCACCGGCGATTATGGAAACCTTGTTTAATCTTCCGGTCTATCGCGAATGCCTGAAAGCGATGGGCGATCTGCACGAGATCATGCTCGGATATTCCGATAGCAATAAAGACGGCGGTATGGTTACGGCTAACTGGGAGCTTCGGGTGGCGTTGAACGACTTGACCAAAACGGCTAAAGCGCACAACGTTCGGCTGAAGTTCTTCCACGGCCGCGGCGGTGCTCTTGGCCGCGGCGGAATGCCGCTTAACCGCAGCATTCTTGCACAGCCGCCGCACACGATCGGCGGGGGAATCAAGATTACGGAGCAAGGAGAGGTGTTATCCTCCCGTTACTCCATGAAGGGAATCGCCTACAGAAGCTTAGAGCAGGCTACCGGGGCTTTAATTACGGGAGCATACCTGTCCCGTTACCCTTCGCAAGAAGGATCGATCGAGACGCAATGGGAAGACATCATGCGCGGCATTTCGGTCGACGCTCAGACCAAATACCAGGATCTCATTTTCCGCGATCCGGATTTCATGACTTTCTTCAAAGAGTCGACGCCGCTTCCGGAAGTCGGCGAGCTGAACATCGGTTCCCGTCCTTCCAAACGCAAAGGCAGCGATCGCTTCGAAGACTTACGCGCGATTCCGTGGGTATTCGCTTGGACGCAAAGCCGGTACTTGCTGCCTGCATGGTATGCTGCCGGTACGGCGTTCCAGACTTACGTGAACGGCGATGCGGAACGTCTGGAGACTCTTCGCACGATGTATCGCGAGTATTCGTTCTTCCAAACCCTCGTGGATAACCTTCAGATGGCGCTTGGCAAAGCGGATCTTATCATTGCCCGCCAGTATGCCGGGATGATCGAGGACGAGACGATCAAGGACCGGATCTTCTCGCAGATCGAAGAAGAGCATGCTAAGACGAAGGAAATGATCCTGACCATTACGGGGCAAGAAGATATATTGGATAACGTCCCTGTTATTCAAGAATCGATCCGCCTTCGTAACCCGTACGTTGATCCGTTAAGCTACATGCAAGTTCAATTGTTGACGGAGCTGCGCAGCTTGCGGGCTCAGAACGAGGATGACGCGGTACTTCTTCGCGAAGTGCTCCTAACGATCAACGGAATCGCGGCAGGTCTCCGCAATACGGGCTGATCTAATTGAATGAATGAGGGCCCGGGTTGCTAACCGGGCCCTTTTGCGCAAGAAAGCGGGTCTAACATGAACGGAACGAAGAAGCCCTTGACGGCCATTGCTCTCGTCCTTGTCGGCGCGACAAGCTACGGTCTCGTGTCTGTAGTATTCAAACTGGCTATTGCCGACGGATGGGGCGCTAAGCCTCTTACGCTTCAACAGGTGTTTTCGGGAGCGGCGTTGCTATGGCTTGCGCTTGGAGTAACGCGGTTAAACAAACGCTCGCGATCTCTTGCCCGTACAAGGAAAGAGTGGCTTAAGCTTACCTTGATCGGGATAATCGGCTTGTCGCTTACCACCGTATTTTATAATGAGGCTTTGTCGCGTTTGGATGCTTCTTTGGGGATTGTCTTGCTTTTTCAGTTTACGTGGATTACGATTTTGCTAGAAAGCATTCGCAAGCGCAAATGGCCGAACCGACAGGAATGGGTCGCGGTTCTGTGCATAGCTCTTGGAACGGCGCTGGCTGTCGGAATTTTGGAGAAGGATTACAGCAGCATCGACGGATGGGGGATACTATTCGGGCTTCTATCCGCTCTTACATACAGTCTGTTTTTTTTCCTAAGCGGATTTCTTCCGCAGCAGTTGGATCCCATCGCCAAGTCAGCGGTTATGTCTACAGCTTCTCTGGCGTTTGTCGTACTGCTCTTATCCTTCGATGGTTTCGACGGCATATTCGAGAGCTTTAGCGGGCCAATGATCGGCTGGGGGATGCTGCTCGGCCTTCTGGGGACCGCCTTTCCCTTTTTCTGCTTTAATTACGGGATTCCCAAGATAGGAAGCGGATTAGCCGCGCTGCTCGGTTCGATGGAGCTTCCCGCTGCGGTTATGGCGGCGTTCCTCCTGCTGGACGAGCCGCTATCGTTAGGGCAAGGAATAGGAATAATACTGATCATAGCTGGCATTATGTCTGCCCAACGCAAGTCTTCGGGGCCTGTCGCAGCCGGAAAGGAAGGTGAGCCGTAACTTTGAAGCCAGTAGAAACGCGTCTGGCGCGTCTAGCCCGCAAAGGGGATCAGCGCGCTTTCGCGGAGATCGTGGATCTATATAAAGATAAGTTGTTTCACCTCGCCTACCGGATGACGAGCAATCGCCAAGAAGCCGAGGATGTCGTACAAGAAACCTTCTTGAGGGTGTATAAGAATCTTGACCGCTACGACGAGAATCAGAAATTTTCTACGTGGATCTATAGGATCGCCACGAACCTGTGCATAGACCGACTTAGAAAAAGAAAAGCAATCTACTCGCTCGATGCGGAATCGTCGGATCACGAGGGACTGGACGGGTATGCGATGCTCCCGAGCGAAGATCGAACGCCCGAGAGCGAATTGCTTCTCTCCGAGACGCAGAGACTCATTCATGAGGCCATCGCGACGTTGCCCGTGAAGTATAAATCCGTAATGATTTTACGGTATCTGCAGGACCTATCGTTGCAGGAGATCTCGGACGTACTGGAAATGCCCGTTACGACGGTGAAAACCCGGGTGCACCGAGGGCGCGAATTCCTCAGGAAAAAACTGGAGCACAAGCTGTGAGGATTTCATATAAAATAAGTGAAACCGCTCATCATTATCGCACGTACAGTATAGAAGCATCGAATGCGGATTGTATCACCGCTGAGGAAAGGGATGGCTGATATGAAGTGCAACGTCGCCGTCATGTACATGCATGATCATTTGGATGGGGACTTGGCACGCGAGGAAATGAAGCAGCTGCAACAGCATCTGAGCGAATGTCCATCGTGCTATACCCGTTATGAATCGTTAGAGCGAACCGATTCGCTCGTAAAGGCTTTACCTATAGAGAAGGCGCCGGTCGAACTGGGCGATCGAATCATGAAGTCGCTTCCCAGCCCGCGCCGGCCGGCAGCTTGGACGTCTTGGGTACGTCGCCACCCGGCGGTATCGGCGGCCGCGATATTCATGGTCGTAATGTTGTCTAGCTTCGTGTCGATGTGGAACCAAAGTCAGGAACTGTCCGTTTCGGGGCCGGATTTGGAACATGTCGTCATCGAGGGCAAGAAAGTCATCGTACCGGAGGGCCAGAAAGTATCCGGTGATCTCACGGTCGTCAATGGGGACGTGCAAGTGTTAGGGGATCTGGACGGGAATTTGACCGTCATCGATGGACATGTCACTGCGCTTGCTTCCACGGCGCACATTGCGGGAGAAATCAAGACGATCGATCGCGCGGTGGACTGGTTCTGGTATAAGGTGAGTTCTTTCTTCGGAACATTGGCTTACGGATCTTGATTCGTTCGACAACAGCCGACACGATGCGTGAAGGTATCCGGATCAAGCAAATGAACCTCTCTGAACCATGGAGAGGTTTTTTTTGTGTAAATAACAGGATTTCTGGGGCACAGTAGAGAAAGATATAAGTATAGAAGCAATGCGGATTTCCGACAATATTCGTCGAAACTATTCCAGCGCCGGGACGGGGGGGTCGCGTCTTGGACTATTTTGCCGGGCTGACATTTAAGAATTCGATAAAAGACATCGTCGATGTCTTAATCGTGAGTTACATTATTTACGTGCTTATTAAGATGGTAAGAGGCACCCGGGCGGTTCAGTTGCTGAAGGGTATATTTTTACTTGTCATAACTTGGGCATTGAGTACTTGGCTGAATTTGTATACGCTGAAATGGCTCATGAACCAGATGTTTACGTTCGGCGTAGTGACGGTTCTGATTATTTTCCAGCCCGAACTTAGAAGAGCGTTAGAGCAGCTTGGCCGCGGCAAGTTGTTTACCCGTTCGTCTTCGGAGGAGCAGGATGTTAGCCAGCGAATTAACGAGGTCATTAGGTCCGTTAATTATTTGGCGCAGCGTAAAATCGGGGCGTTAATCGTGTTCGAGCGGAATACGGGGCTGAACGATTATATCGAATCGGGCATCAAGATGGAGTCGAAGCTTAGCTCGGAGCTTCTCAGCAACGTATTTATTCCCAATACGCCGCTTCACGATGGAGCGGTAATTATACGAGGCAGCCAGATCATGGCTGCGGGCTGCTATTTGCCGTTATCCGAGAATCCGTTCATCAGCAAGGAATTGGGCACCCGCCATCGCGCGGCTATTGGCGTAACCGAAGTGTGCGACGCGATTAGCGTTACCGTATCGGAGGAGACGGGACAAGTATCCCTTGCGATTAACGGTCAGATCGTACGAGACATTAAGGAAGAGTCGCTCATCTCCAAGCTGTTCGAGGAATTGCGTCCGCAATTCAAATCCAAGACCACGGAGTGGGCTTTCTGGAAGCGGAAGGGCGGTGGAGACCGTGGATAGATGGTTAAACCACCCGACCATAGCGAAGTTAGTAGCTCTTGGGCTCGGAATTCTCATGTGGGCCGTCGTTCATTTCGATCCGAATGACACGACGCCGAACAATGTGGCATCCTTGTACGATACGAAAGTAATCAACGATGTCATCGTTCAGCCTTACGGCTTGGACGAGAGGAACTACGTACTAATAGGCATGGAACCGCTCAAGGTTAACCTTACCGTCAAAGGAACGCGAAGCGATCTTAAGGCGGCGCAGACGAAAGATTACCAGCTGAAGGTCGATTTAAGAACCGTGGGCGAAGGCCAGCATACACTGCAGTTGGAAGAGAATTTGCCTAGAGGCATTACATTGGTTTCGATGTCTCCCTCCACCGTGATGGTTAGCATCGAAGCATTGCAAATTAAGGAATTCGAAGTCGATATTCAGACGAAGGGCAATCCTGCTAAGGGTTATAAAGTAGGAACGCCGATTATTAAACCGAGCAATCGGGTTCATGTTACGTTGCCTAAGAGTCAGTTGTCGAGCGTTGATCGCGTCGGGGCGACAATCGCCATCGATGGCGAGAAGGAATCGATCAAAAACAAAAGCGTGAAGCTGGCAGCCTTCGACAAAGACGGCAAAGCGATCGAAGGAGCGATTATCGATCCTGCCGTGCTTGAGGTGGAAGTGCTATCACCAATCCGTTCAAGACGGTTCCGCTGCAATTCAAGCTCGTCGGACATACGCCGGCCGGAATAAGCATCGCTTCCTTCAAGCCGGACGTGGAGCAGGTGACGGTATATGGACCGCAAGAAGAATTGGATAAAATTGAATTCCTTGAAGTCGAAGTTCAATTAGACGAAGTGAACAAATCCGGGAAAGTGACCGTTCCGCTCAAGGTCGTGGCGCCGATCATCGAAATATCGCCCGCGGAGATCAGCATTAATATCGAGGTGTTGTTATCGGCGACGAGAACGCTTGAAGGACTAAACATCTCGTTAAGCGGATTAGGCGAAGGGTTGGTCGCAACGATTACGAATCCTTCGTCGGGCAAAGCGGATATTACGATTCAAGCGGCTCCCGCAATCTTGGATAGATTGAGTCCGGGAGACGTCGATGTAATTGCCGATCTGAGCGGCCGTGGACCGGGGGTTTACGACATTCCTCTGATCGTCAGCCTCGAACGGTTCATGGAGCAGGCGGGCGGCACGAAAAGCATTACGGTGGAAATCAAGGATGAAGCGGCGGCAACCGAGACCGTTACGGACGGAGAGGAAGCCGTAGGCGGCATCATCGTCGACCAAGAGGATGAGGAACCGGAGCAGGGATCGTCGTTTCCTCAGTAAGATCAGAATGAAGGGGTAGAAAAGCAGCTATGGGGAAATATTTCGGAACTGATGGGGTAAGAGGAGTCGCGAATAAAGAATTAACACCGGAATTAGCTTATAAAATCGGCAGATGCGGCGGAGTCGTATTGGCAGGGAAAGCAGAACGTCCCAAAGTCATAATCGGATGCGACACCCGGATCTCCGGGGCGATGCTGGAAAGCGCGCTAACGGCGGGATTATTGTCTATCGGAGCAGATGTCGTAAGATTAGGCGTCGTTAGCACTCCGGCAGTAGCTTACTTAACCCGAACGCTTGGAGCGGATGCGGGAGTCATGATTTCGGCATCGCACAATCCGGTTGCGGATAACGGCATTAAATTTTTCGGCGGAGACGGATTCAAGCTATTGGACGAAACGGAAGCCGAAATCGAGCGCTTGATGGACGAGGAAGTAGACAACCTGCCGCGCCCTGTAGGCGGAGGCATCGGATCGGTAACGACTAATCTGGAAGCGAAGTCCCTATACATGGACTATTTGAAAAAGACGGTCGGCAATTCCTTCGCCGGAGTGAAGCTTGTGCTCGATTGCGCAAACGGATCGGCTTACGAGATCGCGCCGGAAGTATTCCGGGCGTTAGGCGCGGAAGTGATCGCATACGGGGCTGAGCCTAACGGGCTGAATATTAACGAAGGCGTCGGTTCTACGCATCCTGAGATGCTCGCGGCGAAAGTGAAGGAACATGGCGCGGATATCGGGCTTGCCTTCGACGGGGACGCGGATCGCTTGATCGCGATCGACGAGAACGGCGAAGAAGTGGACGGCGACTATATCCTCTGTATTTGCGGCGACGCTCTGCGCAAATCCGGTCGGCTGAAGCATGATACGGTCGTGACGACGGTTATGGCTAACATCGGCTTCTTCAAAGCGGCAGAGAAGCTAGGCTTGCGTACGGCGAAGACGGCAGTTGGCGACCGTTACGTTATGGAAGAGATGGTTAACGGGGGCTACAACCTCGGCGGAGAACAATCAGGCCACGTTATTTTCCTCGATTACAGCACGACGGGAGACGGCATTCTTACCGGGCTTCAACTGCTCGATACGGTCGTCGGCTCCGGACGGAAGCTTGGCGAGCTAAAGAAAATGATGAGGAAGTATCCCCAAGTGCTTGTGAACGTGCGCGTTGCGGATAAATCCCGCTATCCTGGAAATACCGCGATCGCCGACGCCGTTGCGACTGCGGAATCGGCGCTGGGCGATAACGGCCGCGTGCTGGTGCGTCCGTCCGGGACGGAAGCTTTAATCCGCGTCATGGCCGAAGGGCCGGAGCGGGAAGACATCGAGCGTCACGTAGCGGCTATCGTCGATGTCGTGAAAGCGGAATTGGCTTAATCAATGCGTGGATGCGAGTGATGCTGGCCGGTACGGTGACGTGCGGTGCGGCGGCGATGGTTAGCGAGAATAACGTTATGACATCGCTCTATTCGGGACCGATGCGATCATCGGAGTGCACATAACGTTATGACATCGCGCTAAAACCACCTTTAATAGCATTAAACAAGCTCCCGATCTTGCGACCGGGAGCTTGTTCGTTGTGCGAGGCGTGATTCTTATAACGGAAGCTCCTCACCGAATTCGTTCACTCCGAGCGCGTGGCGCGCCATGACGAGGTATTCCTCCAATCCCGACTTCATGGCGAAGCTGGCGATGAGTACGGGGTAAGCGGCCATTAGCTCGATGATGTGATCCTTCATCCGCGGCCAGGTCTTGCCCCCGGCTTGCTTGTATTGCTCCAGTAATGCCGTCAAACCGGACTCTCCGAACGCCGCGTAATAGATCGCGAAGTCGGTTGCGGGATCGGCGACTTCCGCCTCGGTCCAATCGAGTAATCCCGTTACTCGTCCTTCCGGATCCAATACGATATGTCCAGGATGCAGATCGCCGTGAATGAGAGCGGAATGCGGCGGCCAGTAGCTGTCATCGGCTAACCAAGCTTGCCAGCGCTGCCATAAAGCCTCAGCAACGCCGAAGATCCGTCGGATTTCGTCCATTTTATCCGTTAGCGAACGCCGAACTTCCCTAGGATACTTTACCCGAATGCCGGCCTCTTCCGCGGCTTCGTGATCGACTCCGTGCAATGCCGCCATTGCTTCGGCCAAAGACTTAACGAAGACGGAAGGCGGCGATTGCGGGTCTATGGCCCAATCGTAGTTTTTTGCTTCCGGGTTAATGGTAGCAGCAGGCGTGCCGTTCAAACGCGGATAGGCGATAACTTCCGGCGTACAGATCTTCCAATCGGGGACGTCGACGGGAAGGTGTTCCTTAACAAGCTTCAACACGTCCCGCTCATAAATAGCCGATACGACGACGTCCGGGCGTCTCGGTTTACGGATGACCCATGCCTCTCCATCCGCCGTACGGCCGAACGCCGTGAGAAAATCGAGCCCCGATACATTCAACTCCATGCTAGCCGGATCGATATTCAGACCATTTTGCCGAGCTAAATCCAATATATGTTCAACGTGATCGTTAGCTGTCATTCTTACACCTCTCCTCTTCATTGGGGACCACCCCTCTTCACTATAACACCCGATTCAAAGAGCATTCAATTTTATGGCTGATATACTCGATTGTCCTTTGTAGAATAATGTCATTTCCGAGGAAATAATCACGTAATGGTTGCAAGACATTTTCAAAACGAATAAGATAAGGAATAGATTCTGGAATAGAAGGGCAGGGTAGAGGAGAAATAGCAAGATTAGCGCCAGAACTTGTTGAATCTTGGCGAAACGCGGAAGGGCAAAGATCAGGGACGGGAAAGCTGATCCGAGCGGCAAACTTTAACGTGGAACCCATGAAAGCGACAAGTTGACGAGGTGAAGGTGTTCGGAACATTCGGCGGGGACCTTCCGGCTTATCATCGAAGCCGATAATCGGAGTACAAAACGCTTAGGGCAACCGGGCGAACAAAAATCCGATACGATGAACGCGAGTAACAGTTGAACCATCGAGAAATGTCCGGCGGCCAGTAACCGGTCGCGCGAGGGGCATGACGTGGGAGGTTTGGGGGAGAACGGAACCCCCCTTATTAGATTACGGCTTATGCCGCTCATACGGCTTGGTTGCGGTCTTCTCGGACGAATAACTGAGAAACCAAAACGGAGGCTTATATAAATATGTGCGGAATCGTTGGATATATTGGATTTAGAGAGTCGCAACCGATCTTGATCGAAGGTCTTAAGAAGTTGGAGTACCGGGGTTACGACTCCGCGGGAATCGCCGTTCAGACGGAACAAGGTTTGGAAGTAACGAAGACGGTTGGCCGGTTGGTCAACTTGGAAAACCGTTTAAGCGAAGACCCGCTGCGCGGCACGGTCGGAATTGGACATACCCGCTGGGCTACGCACGGTAAACCTTCGGACGTGAACTCCCATCCGCATACGGATAATACGTTGAAATTTTCCGTCGTGCACAATGGGATCATCGAGAATTACTTGGAGCTTAAAGAAGAACTGGTGCAAGCGGGCCATAGATTTCTATCCGAGACGGATACGGAGGTCATCTCTCATCTGATCTCCGTCGAGTACGAAGGCGATATCGTGAAGGCGGTACAGCGCGCGGTCAAGAAAATGCGCGGAGCGTTCGCGCTTGGCGTACTGACGGAGCACGAGCCGGATCGTCTGGTAGCGGTGCGTTATGCAAGTCCGCTCATCATCGGCGTGGGCGAAGGGGAGAAATATATCGCTTCGGACATTCCGGCGATTCTGGAGCATACGCGCGATATTTACATCCTCAATGATGGAGAAATGGCTGTTCTGACGCGCGATGGCGTGGAACTGCTGACGATCGAGGGCAACTTTATCTCCAAAGAGATTTTCCATGTCGATTGGGATCTGATGACCGCCGAGAAAGCGGGCTTCGACCACTTCATGCTTAAGGAAATCCACGAACAACCAAAAGCTTATCGCGACACGATGCTCGGTCGCATCAGCGATGATGGACGTTCGGTTGAATTGCCGGAGCTGAAGATGACGGCGGAACAGCTGAAAGGCATCAATCGCGTCCACATCGTGGCTTGCGGAACTGCCCTTCATGCTGGGCTTGTCGGGAAAAACGTCATCGAAAGCTTGGTGCGCATTCCGGTCGAGACGGATGTCGCGTCCGAATATCGCTACCGTTCTCCGATTATCACTCCGGATACACTGGTCATCGTCGTGAGCCAATCCGGCGAAACGGCGGATACGTTAGCGGCGCTTCGCGAAGCGCAACGTTGCGGAGCCCGGGTTCTCGCGATCACGAACGTAGTGGGCAGCTCCGTCGCTCGCGAAGCCGACGATGTCATTATTACTTTGGCTGGTCCCGAGATCGCGGTAGCTTCTACGAAAGCTTACTCGTCTCAACTGATTGCTTTCTTCCTGTTCGGGTTGTACTGGGCTCAAACGGTCGGCAAGCAGGACGAAGCCGCGGTTGCTCATGTGCTGGCCGCGATGCAAGCTTTGCCGGAGCAGGTCGAGAAAATTCTCGCCCAAGCGGAAGTGATCAAGGAAGTCGCCGAATCGATCTCCCATCACAGCAGCCTGTTCTTCATCGGCCGCGGCGTCGACTATGCGGTCGCGATGGAAGGCTCGTTGAAGCTGAAAGAGATCTCGTACATTCACTCCGAAGCTTACGCCGCAGGCGAGCTCAAGCACGGAACGCTGGCGCTGATCGAAGACGGCACTCCGGTTATCGCGCTCCTCACGCAAGAGGATCTATACGAGAAAATGCTTAGCAACATTAAAGAAACGAAAGCGCGCGGCGCCGACGTTCTCGGTATCGTGAACGAAGGTCACGAGGAAGAAGTAGCGAAGTCCGTCGATCGCCAATTCGCGATTCCTCGCACGTTACCGTTGCTGACTCCGGCGTTGTCCGTCATCCCGCTGCAGTTGCTGTCTTACTACGCTTCGCTGGCTCTGGGGCATGATGTTGATAAGCCTCGGAACTTGGCTAAGAGCGTTACTGTGGAGTAAGTTTTAGTCGAGCGTATAAGAAATGTCCCGATGATGCATTGCAGTCATCGGGACATTTTATTCTTTCACTGGGTTGGAGGCTGTATGGCCGATACTATCGGAAAAAGAGTGAAAAGAGTACGTAAGTTAAACGAAATGACGCAGGTTGAGTTTTCAAACGCATTAGGAATATCTCAGGGGAGACTAAGCGAGATAGAAAAAGATATAACTAAACCATCCGCTGATACATTAATAGCTTTGCATAGACGATTCAAGGTAGATCTGAATGAGCTTCTGAGCTTGGATGAAGAGTGAATAATTAGAATGACTTCTCTATTTTATATTGGATACAGCCGGTATACTCTATGTGTATCTAACCAAAGATAATCAATTTGGCAGCCGACTGAAAATAGGCTGTTTTTTTCATTAAACTTACGGGCAGGTTAGTTGAAGATTATTCGCGCTGAACCATATCACAAGTAAGAATGAGAGACCGAATAAGCTTAGAGCTTCTTTGGTCTTTCAGCGGCGGGCGGAAAAACGCCCGCCGCGCTGTGTGTATGGAAGAGAGCTTAAATTAATAGGTCATTCAAACAAATAATTTTACTACCTTTACTTTCATAATAACGAAGCATTTCATCAATTTTCCTTTTGTCATAACTGGTAACGCAATCTGATAGGACATTAACGCCATAATTTGCTTTGCGTAAGTTGTAACAGGTTGATTTAACACAAGCAACAGCATCTGCTCCTGCGATGTAGAAATCACATATTTCATTTTTACTAATAAAGTCTGTAAATTCTTCACAACTTAATGCGTTTCCTTTGTATTTTGTAAAAATATTTTTTGATACTATTTTCAAGTCTGAAGCTAATTCAGACCCATATGTATTGGGTTTAAGAGTCCTCGTGCCGGCTGATAAATTTTCATGCCTTATATAAATAACATGGAAATTATTATTGACTGCCCAATCAATAGCTTTATTGATATTGCCAATAATATCCTTGTAATTCTTTGTTATGTCATTTTGAATATCGATTATTACTAAGGCTTTTTTCTGCATAGTGTTTCCTCCTGATAGGTAGATTGATTTGTTTGCTTTTTGAATATACCTTGTAATTGTTGACGACAGTATGGCAACAATCAATAATGATAACAAGAAATTTTGGAAGGCGGCTATCAGATGAAAGTTGACAGGCTTGTTAGCATTATTATGATACTCCTTGATAAAAAGCGTATAGGCGCACAGGAGTTAGCCGGTATGTTTGAAGTTTCACCCCGCACAATCTACCGTGACATAGACACTATCAACATGGCGGGTATTCCTGTTCGCTCAACATCGGGAGTGGGCGGCGGCTTTGAAATCATGCAGAAATTCAAGATTGATAGTAAGGTTTTTTCGACTGCCGACCTTTCCGCTATCTTGATAGGGCTTTCCAGTCTTTCCAACATGATACGAGGTGATGAACTGGTAAACGCCCTTGCAAAAGTCAAGAGTTTTATCCCCGCCGACAGAGCGAAAGATATTGAATTCAAAGCAAATCAAATATATATAGATTTAAGTTCGTGGATGGGTAACAGAAACATACAACCATATTTAGAAATTATCAAAACAGCTTTACAGGAAAGCAAGCTACTTTCGTTTGAATATGCAGACCGCTACGGAAGTAAAACCACACGAATAGCCGAGCCGTATCAGCTTGTATTGAAAAGTAGTCATTGGTATTGGCAAGGGTATTGCCATAAAAGAAATGATTTTCGCTTATTTAAACTATCCCGCATATCAAACCTACAAATACAAGAGGAAATTTTTACGCCACGAGATTATCAAAAAACGCAGTTAGAATTTACTGATATTTTGGCAACTATGCAAACAAAAATCAAAATTCGTATTCATAAATCTATCATGGATAGGGTACTTGATTATTGCACTTATGAACACTTTTCACCAGACGGTGATGAGCATTGCATTGTTAGTTTTCCTTTCATAGAGAACGAATACTACTACAATATTCTTTTCAGTTTTGGGGATAAATGCGAGTGTTTAGAGCCGTTACATATTCGCACAGAAATGAAGCGTAGAATACATGATATAGCTACCATATACGAAAGTTAATACATGGAGTTAGACGAAAAGGACTGTAAAATTTACTGTGTAATCTCTCCAATCTATCTATTAGACGCGATGTAAGTACGCTCTCGAGATCCGAAAGCTGATCTACACGACCAATATGATCGAGAGTTACCACCGCCTGCTCGGCAAGGTAACGAAGGGAAAGAGTACCTTCCCGTCTTGTCTTTATATACAAATGTATACTTTGTGGTCAAACTTCACTTTGTGCTTAGATACATTGCGGTGAACCGTATCATAGTTACATACAGGTCATTCCGTTAACGGGTAACTATAGCTCAAACTGCTTTATTTTCTCTTTACATTATTTGCGACGAAAAAACCTGGTCAACGAATGCTGACCAGGTTTACTGCTAAATAAATATCTCACGAATTGGCCTTGCAGGACATCGGAGATCAACATGGTATTTCACGTGAAAGAGTTCGGCAAGTTATCAATTCCTCCTGTCGGAGAATTAGATATTCATGTCACTTTCGATATGATAGAAAAGATTATAGACATCCGAGTGTGATATTATTCCAAACACTTCAATCGTGGATAATGCCAGGAAGTAGTCAAGACACTTTTTACTTTGCATGTTTTTTGATGAGATTGTCATCCTTTCCGTCAACTCGGATTATTGAACAAGTTTATATATCATTTTCAGGTGATCAAAAGAGGCAGAGAAAAACCTTTGAACGGATGTTTTCGCATACTATATGGCCTAAGGATCTTAAAAAGACAAGTCAAACTGAATGGGTTAAGCTGCATCCGAAGAGAACTGTTAATCAAGAAGGGGAAGGCAAAGCCGGCTCATTCTTCAGTAATTACAACTGAAGGCGTAAATAGGACGTACTATCCTGATTACTGTGTATTGTTCTCAGATGGCAGAACTGTATTTGTTGAAATAAAACCAAGAAACCAAATGGGCCTGTTTGTTAATTTAAAAAAGTGGGGATCGCCTGAATTTGCAGGCATATGCGGCGATCCGTCAGCGGATCGACCTTCAGTGCAAGCTGCCGCACTTCGATCGGGCGCAAACCGGTGATTACAGCCGGCGCCACATGGCGTTCGCCGGCGCGGAGCATGACATTTTTACCGACGGTGCGAATGATGACATCTACCGATACTCGAGCGGCGCTGCAAGGCTAATCAACAAAGTATGTACCCACGCGCTCAACTACGGTTCACAGAACAAAGATCGGATCATCGACGATCATATGATCAAGCGTGTCATCCAAGGGGAATTAGCGTGGTTCCCCTTTTTCTTCCACTCAAGCGGACAGAATGACCGTCACCAGCAGGACAACTTACGCCGTCAACTGGCGGACATTATGCGTTGGCAGTAACAGTTTGAAAATGATGCTGATTTCTTTGCTACTAGCAGAAGAGTAAGGCTCGAAGCTTTGGCTCATTATTGCCGGACTGCTATTAAGTTCTTAGATACAGGTGCAATACAGGAGAAGAAAATATTAATTAGAGCCCCGGACATATCCAAACTTACTTCTATAATGCCGGATTTAGATGCTGCAATAAAAGATAGATGGCTAGAGGCCCAAAAATGCCAACATGCAAAAGCGTTAAAATCGTAGAGCCTGAGAATCGTAAGGCGTTCGTTATTGCCAGAATGCGGATGAATAGTTTACAGTATAGAAAGTTTACTAGGCGGATGGTTAAAGTCGTAAACCATTCGAGAGACGAACGAATTTATGAAATTAGCCAGCCGGGCATGCGTAGGTGACGGAACGGCTGTATGCCGGCGACGGTACGCTCAACGACCGGCACAAGATCGAGCTATTCCGAGATTAATGATGCTAATGTGACGGTAGACGACAGGAGCGCATAAGGAGCACTGCCGCGTTCGTCGAACTCAAGCGGAGCGGTCCCAGGGGGCTGGTTTTTTTCAACGATGGCTCGGATGTCGAACGATTTCCGCCAATGATAGAATAGTAGGGAACGACTCCAGTATAGGGGTTGCCGTAAACGGAGTGATAACGATTCTACATCATACGAAGCTTCGCATTCCGCAGTCCAGCCATCGAACGCTCGTGCCTCGACCGGGGCTGTCGGCGGCGCTGGACGAGGGCTTGTCCGTCAAGCTGACCGCGATGACGGCGCCTGCGGGCTACGGGAAGACGACATCGTTAAGCGAATGGGCTCGGCGGAGCAACATCCGAGTCGGCTGGGTTTCGTTGGATCAGCACGACAACGATATGGTGCGGTTTTGGAGTTATACGATCGCTGCCGTACGCGGCGAACCGCCGAACTTCGGCGAACAAGCGCAGCTCGCCTCCGTCGAGGAGGGGGCTTATACGACGTTCCTCGATTCATTCCTCGGCGAGCTTCAAGCCGTGAAAGAGGAAATGGCGCTTATTTACGACGATTACCATGTCATCGACCGGCCGGACATTCACCAGTCGATCGCGTATGTGCTCGAATATCTTCCTTCCCGCATTCATCTCTATATCGCCAGCCGAACCCGACTGCCGTTCCCGACGGCGCGACTGCAGGCCAAGGCGAGATGCGCCTTGTGACGGAGAACGATCTGCGCTTCGCGTCCGAGGAGGGCGCTCTCTTCTTCCGGGACTGCATGCGGCTTGAGCTGACCGACGAGGACACGGCTTTGTTCGTTCGGCGAACGGAGGGCTGGGTCAGCGGCTTGCATTTGGCGGCGATCTCCTTGAGGAACAGCGGCGAACCGACCGCTTTCGTCCGCGAATTCGGCGGCCGGCAGCGCGGCATCGCGCAATATTTGCTGGAGGAGGTGCTGAGCGGACAAGACGAGGCGGTGCGCGGCTTCTTGCTGCGTACCTCGATCTTATCCCGCATGAACGCTTCCCTCTGCGAGGCCGTGACCGGAGAGCCGGGAGCCCAAGCGATGCTGGAGCGCTTGGAACAACTGCATCTGTTCCTGACCCCGTTGGACGAGCGAAGCGAATGGTATCGGTACCATCATCTGTTCGGGGATTTCCTGCAACAGCAATTCCGAACTTTGCAGCCGGATCGCTGGAAGGATGCGCATGAGGCGGCGGCCCGCTGGCTCGAAGACCGCGGCGATGCGGCCGCGGCCGTAGAGCATTGGCTCGCCGGTGGTCGATATGAGGAAGCGGCCGCGTCGATCGAAGCGAACATCGCCGCGCTGCATAACCACCGCGCCGCGCTCCTCGGCTGGTTGGAAGCGATCCCGTTCGCTTCGATGCGCAAGCGCCCGTTCATCCAGCTGCTCTACTTGAAGGTGAAGGCCGAGATGGGCGACAATGCCTGGGTGGAGCAGCAGCTTCGCGCTCTGAGGCATGAACTGGATGACCCGGATTGGAAGGCGTGGCTCGGGGCTTATTATTTCCTCGCAACGGAAAATGCGATCTACCTCCGAAACATGGCGGATGTGTTCGAGAATCTAAAGCTCTACGAAACCCATGAGCAGAAGGGCAAGGACAATCCGCTGCAGATGATCGCATCGAATACGCTAGGCGCTCCCTATTATACGAATATCCTCTCGTTCTTCGACGATTTGCGCGAGGCCGAGCGGTTTCTGGCGGAATGCATGCGGATATGGGAAGAGAAGGAGAACTACCCGTTCCTCGGCTATTTCTACTGCTTCTACAGCTCGCTGTTATTCGAATGGGATCGCGTCGAGGAATCGGAAGCGATGCTGCGGCGCATCGTGTACGACGGCCCGTGGCAGCCTTATACGCGAATTTGGGTATTCGGGATCGAGAGTCTCGCTTGGATTCATCTGATTCGAGAGGAAGCTTCGCTTGCGTTCGCGATGCTGGAGGACGCCGAGGAGCGTCTGAATACGTCGGACAAGGAGAAGTTTCTCCGCAGGCTGACGGCGGAGACGGCGTACTTTGACCTCTTCGCCGGGCATCTCGATCGGGTAGAGGCGTGGGTGCTCTCTTGCGGGTTAAAGCCCACGGACCCCGTCCCGTCTATGTACCGGGATCATTACATCCTCGCCCGAGGGCTGATCGAGCTCGGACGCGCTTCGGAAGCCGTCGTTCTGTCGGAGAGCATCGTCCGCATGACGGTACAGAAGAATTGGCGGTGGGATCGCGTGAAGGCGCTGACGCTGCTGTGCCTGGCGCTGGACAAGCAGGGGAACGAAGAGGAGGCGCTGCGGCAGCTGGAGGCGGCGCTGTCCCTCGGGGAGCCTCACGGCTACGCCCGGACTTTCCTCGATGAAGGCAAGGCGATGGGCAGTCTGCTCGCCAGGTATGTTCGACGGAGACAGAGCGGTACGCCGGGACTGACGGGGAACGTGTCGCTCGCGTATGTGAAGAGGCTGATCAGCAAGCTGCATGTGCGATTGGAGGACGAGGTCGACGTCCCCGTCTTGCTGACAGGCCAGGAGAGCCGGATCTTGCGTCTCGTCGAGCAAGGACAGAAGAACAGGGAGATCGCCGAGCGGCTGAACGTCAGCGAAGAGACGGTGAAGAAGCATCTGAAAAATGTGTATACGAAGCTCGAGGCGAACAGCCGCGTGCAAGCCGTTACGATCGCGAAGCAGCGGCGATTAATATAGCCTTCCCCTTGTATTCCCCGTTCGGGGAATATTTTTTTTGCCCTTAACCTTTTACACTATTAAGTATTGCAAACTTGGGCGTCACAGCTCATACGATGGAGAGGAGATTGGCATCTTGATGAGAGTGAAATACAGTAGGCTGCTTGCCGCTTTGCTGACGGTCATGCTGATAGGTAGTTTGGTGGTCCCGCCGGGCTTCGGCGTCCGGGAGGCGAAGGCGGCTCCCGCGAAGGTGTGGGAGCCGATTAACGTCATCTATGGAGGGTCTACGGGCGAGACGGCAACGGCTGTCGACGCGAACGGTGCGATCTATACAGTCTATCAAGATGTAAGCAACCGAGGAAAAATCAGCGTCAAAAAGCAGGTCGACGGCGCTTGGGAACTCGTGGGGAAGGAAGGGTTCACTTCCGCCTATAATCTATCCCTCGCTGTTCAAGACAACGACAGCCCGTATATTGCTCTCCAGGACGGGTATAGTTTAAATGCAAACGTCATGCATTACAATCAAGAGAGTAAAGACTGGGAGCAGCTTAGCACAGACGGCATGCCTTCCGAGCTACCTTCCGAGACTCCTAACGGCCTAATCGTAGCGTTGGATGCCGACGGCGCGCCGCTATTGCTGTACCAAACCGTCTACTCGTCCGATATTTCTGTGTTGCGCTTCGATGCCGACGCAGACAGTTGGGCGACGCTCGGCACGGACGCCTCGGCCTCGATCAGCGATGCGAAACCGGCGGGGCTGTATGTCGAGGACGGGACAATCTACAGGGCGTATTATAAATCCGGCAACCTCGCCGTAGAGTGGTACGACGAAGTTGCACAGACTTGGAATAGTGCAGCAGCTCTGTCGAGCGATGATTTCATTATGCCGATTAACTTTGCCGTTGATCAGGATGTCATCTATTTATCCTATTTAACCTACATGATGGACACCGGTACGCTCTACTCCAAGGTGATCGAGTACAAGAGCGGGCAATGGAAGGAGATCGGAGAATTCACGACCAGCGACGAGAAGGCGACGATGTACGCCGAAGGCGGCGTATTGTATATCGCCGCCGCCTTCGAATCCCAGGGCTTGAAAGTCATGGCGTACAAAGATGAAGAGTGGGTTCAGATGGGAAGCTACACCAGCGGGGTCGTGAGTTCCTCTTCTTTGTATTTCCAGAACGGGGATCCCTATCTGGTCGTCACGGAAAATAGCGGCGTCGTCCTCAAGACGTTGCTTTACGCGCCGCCTACACTGACGGCGGATGGTACGGATAACGATAGTCTTCACGATATCGTAATTACGTTCGACAACGACACCGATTGGCTTGATGCGATAACAGGGGTGACGGTCGAGGGAACCGCGCTGGCCAAAGAGTACTATGAGGTGGAAGACGGGAAACTTACGATTGACCCGGGGACGCTGCCGCTAGGCGATAATACCGTTGTGGTGACCGCGACCGGGTACGCGAAGGCCACGGTGAAGCAGTGGATCATCGGGAAGGAGCCTCCTCGATTAAGGTCGGGCATGCCGAATCCGTCGCTAGGACAGCCGGTCGTTATTACGTTCGAGGATGACGAGCAATGGCGCGCGGCGGTATGGGGGGTGTACACCGACAAACGGCTCGAAGCGGGTGTGGACTATACGCTTAGCCCAGGCAAACTGACAATCGCCGCCGGGGTGCTTCCTGCCGGGGTGACCGGTATTGAAGTGGACGCAGAGAACTATTGGAGCGCGCACATCGATCAGCCGGTGCTGGAAGCGTCGGATTCGACTTCTTCCTGGCGTCCGGTCGGGAGCCCGACCGTCTCCGACGGGGAGGTCGGTTCTTCCTCCGTCTACGTATCGGGCGGCGTCCCTTACGTGGCATACGTCGATTATGCCGACGGCCGGAAGGTAGCCGTGAAGAAGCTGGAGCAGGGCGGTTGGTCGAACGTCGGCTCCGCCGCGTCGGAAGGCGGAGCGACGTTGGTCTCGCTGGCGATCGACGGCGGAGTTCCGTACGTCGCTTATCTGGACCGGAAAATAACCGTGAGAAAGTATGTAGGCGAACAATGGACAAGCGTCGGTCGGGAAGACGTTGCACAGTCCGAGGGAAGTATATTCCACTTCGCCTTCCAGGTGAAGAACGGCATTCCCTATGTGTCGTACGTAGAACGAGGCGACGATCGTGTTCACGTGATGCGGATGAACGACAACGACTGGGAGGATATGGGCGAGGTGGGCGTGGCATATTCGGAATTCACGAATTTGTTCGTCGACGGTGACAACATCCCGTATGTCGCTTACTACGAGCAAGCGGAATCGGAATCGGAGTCGGAATCTAACGCCGTGGTCGTCAAGCGCTGGAACGAGCAGAACCGCGCGTGGGAGATGGTGGGCGATCCCATGGAAGGCTCCTACCCTGATGCAGGCTTCTCCCTATTCGTGTCCGAAGGCACGCCTTATCTGGCTTACGCGGATACGGAGAATGAGGGAAGAGCGGCTGTGAAGAATTGGAGCGGCCGGCAATGGGAGTCAGTCGGCGAATTGGGAATATCGGCGGGTAGATCCAACATGATGTTGTTAAGGATCGATGGCGGAGTCCCTTATGCGGCATTCACGGACGAAAGCTATCATGATAGGGTTCTGGTCAAGCGGTTCGACGGCGATCGCTGGACGATCGTCGGCGACGCCGCCCATCACGCCAATCTGAACGACAGATTGTTCTCATTCGAGGTGAGCGGCGGAACGCCATATCTCTCCTATGCGGATGCGTCATACGACGATAGAGGCGTCGTAACGGCAGCGCTGAGCACGGACAACCGATTGAGCGGTCTCGGCTTGTCGGCTGGCACGTTGAGCCCGGCCTTCGATCCGGCGACGAAGAGCTATACGGTCGACGTGCCGAGCGAGGTCTCTTCGCTCTCGGTTGCGCCGACGGCGGCGGCGGGCGACAGGGCCGTGGTGAAGGTGAACGGCGCGCCGGTGCCGAGCGGCGGGGATAGCGGAGATATCCCGTTGAATACGGGCGAGAATCCGATCGTCGTCGAAGTGACGTCGCAGCACGGCGTCGCGAACGAATATTCGATTCGCGTCGCGCGTGCGCCGAGCGCGAACGCGAACCTGGGCGGGATGTCGACGGATCAAGGGGCTTGGGCTCCGACGTTCTCTCCGGAGCGCTTTACGTATACGGTGACCGTGCCTGGGTCGGTGACGACCGTCGATCTGTTCCTGACGAAGGGCGAACCGAATCAGTCGTTCTCGGTAACGGGAGCGGTGTATCAAAGCGTAACCGGCGACGTCTACGGCTACCGTGCGTCGGGTCTCGCGGTCGGGAACAACCCGATTGGCGTTACGGTCGCGGCGGCGGACGGAACGACGAATACGTACGGCGTGACAATCGTTCGGGAAGGCAACGGCAATGCGGACTTGAGCAGTTTGTCGCTGACGCAGGGGACGTTGGCTCCGGCGTTCGAAGCCGGCTTGACGAGCTATCGCGCGACGGTGGGCAGCACCATCGATAGCGTCGCCGTTATACCGACATCTGCGGACGCGAATGCGACAGAGATTACGGTCGGCGCGAACGGCGGCGCGGCGATCGCCGTCGCGAGCGGCCAAGCCAGCAGTGCGATCGCCCTGAGAACCGGGGAGAACGCGATCGAGATCGTCGTTACGGCGGAGAACGGCGCGAAGAAGACGTATACCGTCATCGTTACTCGGGAGGCTGCAGCCCCAGGGAATCCGGGCAACGGCAACGGCGGCGGGCCGGTCGTTACGCCTAGTACGCCGAACGTACCTGCGGCGCCGGGATCGGCGAACTCTGACGTCTCCGGCGTCGGAACGGTCGCAACCGAAGTCGTGAACGGCCGCTCCGTAGCGACGGTAACGCTCGACGCGCGGAAGCTCGAAGAACGGCTCGCGGCGGAAGGGCGCGGGGCGGTCATTGCCTTGCGGGTATCGGCCGAGGCCGACGTCGTCGTGGGAGCGCTCAGCGGCTCGATGCTCCGGAGCATGGAACAGGCCGAGGCGGCGTTGTCGCTTCAAACCGCCGATGCCGGGTATTCACTACCGGCGAAACTGTTGAAAGTGCAGGCGCTTGCGAATATATTCGGTCAAGACGTGGCCCTCGAAGACGTGAACATCGAGATCGAAATCGCAGCCCCGACGACTGAGATGATGAGCATCGTGGAAATCGCGGCGGCGGGAGGCCGACTCTTGTTCGTCGCGCCGCCGGTAAGCTTCAAGGTCCGCGCGACGTACGGCGATACGAGCATTGAAATTTCGAAATTCGATACCTATGTGGAGCGATTCATCGCGATTCCGGAAGGCGTCGATCCGGCGACGGTGACGACAGGGGTCGTCGTTGACGAGAAGGGCGGAGTCCGCCCAATACCGACGAAGATCGTTGAAGAGAACGGACGATACGTCGCGAAGATGAACAGCTTGACCAACAGCGTATACGCGCTAATCTCGAATGCAGTCCGATTCGAGGATATGGAAGGCCACTGGGCGGAAGCGACCGTGATCGACATGGGCGCGCGGATGATCGTCCAAGGCTCAGGCGACGGCAAGTTCGATCCGGATCGGAATATCTCCCGCGCGGAATTCGCGGCCCTTCTCGTACGGGGCTTGGGCCTCGGTGCAAGCGAGTATGACGGCGGCTTTACGGATGTGGCAGGAAAGGAATGGTACAGCGGAGTCGTACAGACCGCGTACGAATACGGTCTTATCAGCGGGTTCGAGGACGGCAGTTTCCATCCGAACGAAATGCTAACCCGCGAGCAAGCGATGCGGATAATCTCCGACGCGATGAAGCTCACGGGCCTCGCGGCGCGTCTGACGGAACGGCCGGCGGAGGACGTCCTGCAGGCGTACGGCGACGCTTCGGAGATCGCGCCATGGGCTCTGAGCGGTATCGCAAGCAGCGTTCAAGCGGGAATCGTCTCGGGCAGAGACGGCGGGAAGTTGGCGCCGAAGGCGTACATGACGCGCGCCGAAGTCGCCGCGATCATCCAGCGATTGTTGAGCGAATCGGACTTGTTGTAAAACGGTAGACCCAAAGCGGCCTTCGTCCATTGGACGTGGGCCGCATTTTGCAGGAACTGAATTTGAGGCAGGGATAGTCGGATGAGTCACCCGCACATGACGAAACCCTAAGTCGCCAAAGGCTGTTCCTGTAAACTTCACTGGTTGCGGGCAGAACGATGACGTTCTTGTCTCGGGAGACCTGCGGAGGACGCGAAGTGACTTCGTAACCAGAATCGAGAGGCTTTGCTGAATCCGCAGGAGCCAGCAGAGGTCATAGTGCGCAAGCTGTTGCAACGGCTAGCGGAAGGGCCGAACCGAAAGGAGATAGGAAACCCGATGCGTTCGCACGAAGAGCAATGACTGCAGAATATCTCGCAAAAGAGCTTACGGCAAAGAGAAGCGGTGAAGCCGCCAGGTATGCTGGAGCGCCGAGTGACGGTTTCGTCTGTTGGAAATTTAATAAGTTGGCGAGAGGTCAAGTCGAACACCTCCTCTTGACCTCGTCGCTTTCGATTCAGTTCCACCGGCACGGCGTCGGCATAGCGCTTCTCGTCCTGCCACACCTGGATCTCGCTCAGATTAAACGGATCATAGCGCACGGCAACTTTCTGCCTGGCAAGCTTACTGTCTGTCTCGTAGGTGTTGCTGCACAGCTGGATGCAGCCGGTCTTGTCCACCGTCCGCTACTCCTACCATAGAAACAGTTCGTTCAGCTCCGTGAGCGAAAGACGCTTGCGCGGCCTATCGCTGGCTTAGAATCGCGCCTTCGGCGACTGCTTCGTGCTGCCGTTCTCGTGGACATGGTAATAGCCGTCCAGTCAGCTGCACAGTGCTGCATTCAACGCTTCAATGTTTGAGGATATGAAGTAGTCGGTAACCGGTAGGTATCTAACTTTCTTTTCATGGTATTTTTTAGTGGTTCCAGACTCTTTATTTTTGAAGTTTATCAAGTGACGTTACAAACCCAGTAAAATCAACAAAATTGGTTCCTGACTTTTTTGTCAGCCAACAGAAATTGATTCATTACAATAAAGTTTTGTTTCAATTGAAAAAGCAGGTACATCCTGGGTCGTTCTGAAAATTCATTTTCAGGACGACCATTTTTATTAGTGAGGCGTATTGGGTGGAGACAATCGGTGTTAGAGTGAAGGGATTCGAAAGAAGTATAAGATGAACCAAATTGAATTTTGGCTTTCTATAGTGTTGTTTACAAATGAAAACGGTTGCAAAACAAATTTCGACATGATATAGTATGAATCAGAAACCGCTTTCTGGAATATTAAAAATTCAGTAACCGGTTTCTGAAACGAGAATGGGATTGGAAGAAACGACGGTGAACAGCGAATGAAACCCAATATTCAACATGTTGCGGAACTAGCGCAAGTGTCCAAGGCGACAGTATCGAGAGTGCTTAACGACAATCCTCAAGTAAAAGGGGAGATCAAGGAGCGCGTTCTTCGCGCGATCGAAGAGCTCAATTATCGTCCAAGCTCGATCGCGAGAAACTTGGCGACGAATCGTACCAATACGATTGGACTGATCCTGCCGGATATAACGAACCCGTACTTTCCGGTATTGGCCCGGGGGATCGAGGATGCTGCGCACAGGCTCGGATATACGCTTTTTATTAGCAATACGGATAATGACCCGAAGCTGGAGCAGGATATTATTTACAAAATGGTGGAACAACAAGTCGGAGGAATCGTGCTTATTTCATCGACGCTCGACGAGAAGACGGTTAACGATCTGACGAGCCTGCGAACGCCAATCGTACTTTGTGACCGACTAATCGAGAACAGGCCGTTCGATGCCGTGTCGATCGACAACTATCGAGCGGCACAAGAGGCAGTCCGTTATTTGATCGGACAGGGACATACTCGAATTGCCCATCTAGCGGGTCCTAAAAATATTCAATCGGCGGTAAGTCGAAGAGCAGGTTACGTAGATACCATGCTTGCAGCAAATCTTGAACCGTTCGTCAGCGTCGGCACTTTCAGCTATGAATCGGGGGTGCACCAGATGGGAGATTTGATTGACGAATACGGACCGACGGCCATATTCGCTGCTAACGATCTGATGGCGCTTGGAGCCATGCACGAAATCTATCGCCGTGGAATGCGCGTGCCGGAGGATATTTCGATCTTCGGCTGCGATGACATTGCCTTTTGTGCCATGTCGCGACCGATGATGAGCACGATTTCGATACCTGCCTATCAGATCGGAGTCACTGCCGTGCAGCTATTAGATGACAAGATGAAGGGGGTGAGGTCGGGCTCGAAAAACGTGATTTTGGAGCACAAGCTTATACACAGAGAATCATGTAACGGGGTGGACCGGAAATGAGTGCTAGTATTGTAGTCGTAGGGAGCCTAAATATGGACATGGTGGTCAGCCTGAACCATCGTCCAGATCGGGGAGAAACCGTGTTAGGCAAAGATTTCTTTATGAATGCCGGAGGCAAGGGTGCCAATCAGGCGGTCGCGGCCCGCAAGCTCGGGGCTGAAGTGGCTATGATTGGGAAAGTGGGTAATGACCTGTTCGCCGATCAATTGCTCGCCAATCTGGAGCAGGTCGGGGTCGATTGCATTGCAGTCGAGAAGACAACCGAGGAAGCGACGGGTGTAGCGTTCATCACATTGGACCCGCAGGGCGATAATAGTATCGTCGTCGCTGCCGGCGCCAATCTTCGACTAACACCGGAGGATGTGCGCAAGCAGGAGGGCCTGATCAAGCAGGCGAAGCTGCTTATGGTACAACTTGAAATTCCGTTAGAGACGGTAAAGGAAGCGATTACGATCGCGAAGCGGCATCAGGTACCCGTTTTACTTGATCCTGCGCCAGCGCGGGAGCTGCCACAAGATTTGCTCGCAATGGTGGATTACATTCTTCCTAACGAGAAGGAAATTGCCCAGTTGACCGGCGTTGAAGTTACCGACCAGTTGTCGGCAAAACTCGCGGCTGTCGAATTGATCAACAAGGGCGTGTCGACCGTATTTGCGAAGTTAGGGGAAAAAGGAGTCGTTGTCGTAGGAGCGAATCGAACCTTCTTCGTGGAGCCTTACAAAGTCGATTCCGTCGATTCCACGGCGGCAGGCGATGCGTTCGCCGGCGCGGTAGGGACAGCGCTTGTCAATGGCAAAGACATTTGGGCGGCTGCGAAATTCGCCTCTGCCATAGGTGCAATTACAGCGACGCGCAAGGGAGCGCAAGCTTCCATGCCGATGCTTCAGGAAGCTGAACAATTCATTAAAGAAGCAGCACACAACCAGTGATCAAAGGGGAGCCAAACATCATGAACATGAAAAAACTCAGCACGCTCGGCGTTATGTTTCTTTCAATTGCGTTAATTTTGGCGGGATGCGGCACGAAGAATAATGAGTCCGGTAAATCCAGCCAATCTCCGGCAGCTTCATCGACTGCATCGAACGGGTCGGGAGCGGCATCTGGTGCAGAGATCAACGCCCTTTACTATGTAAACAGCACGCTTGGAGACAAGAGCTTCTTCGATTCTGCGCAAGCGGGTATGGATAGAGCGGTCAAAGAACTCGGAATTAAGTCTAAAACGGTTGAAGGCGGCGCCAACTCCGCAGACTGGGCGTCAGGTCTGGAAGCGGTAGTAGCTAGCAAAAAATATAACGTAGTTATCGTCGGGACGAGCCAGATGATTGATGTGACGAAGGATTTGGCAGCGCGCTACCCGGATATTAAGTTCATCTTCTTCGATGATTTAATTGAAGGCGTTCCTAACGTCTACTCGATGCTGTACTCTCAAAGCGAAGGCTCATTCCTTGCAGGAGCGTTCGCGGCATTGGTAACCACCAACACGGAGCTGAAAGGCGCTAACCCGGATAAAGTCGTTGGATTCGTCGGCGGTATGGATATTCCGATCATTAACGACTTCAAATCGGGATATGAGCAAGGCGCTGCATATGTGGACAAAGATGTGAAGGTCGTTACTTCTTATGTGGGAGATTTCGTTAACGCTCCAAAGGGCAAAGAATTGGGATTAGCGCAAATCGATTCGCAAAAAGCAGATATCGTATTCGGCGTAGCTTCCGCAGCAGGTCTCGGTACGTTGGAAGGCGCCAACGAAAGAGGCGTGTACTCCATCGGCGTAGACGCCAACCAAAACCCGCTTTATCCGGGAAGCGTACTGACTTCAATGATGAAGAACGTTGACCAATCGGTCTTCCGTGCTTTGGAAATGTTGGTCAAAGGCGAATTGCCTCTCGGTAAAGGAGAAGTGCTGGGAATCAAAGAAGGCGGCGTCGGTATCGCAAAAGACGACTTGTATGAGAAAAACGTACCGCAATCGATCAGAGATAAGATGAAAGAGATCGAAGATAAGCTTGCAAAAGGCGAGATCACCGTAAAATCTTCGTTATAAGTAACATAGGAGAGGTGAGGTAGCCTCATCTCTCTTTCTTTTCACGGGGCCCCGTATACGAGTGAAGTCATTTTCTGGCTAGGGGGATAGACATGCCGATTTTACTAGAAATGAAGGACATTCATAAGGTGTATCCTAACGGAACAGCCGCTAATAAGGGCGTTGATTTGACCGTTCACGAAGGAGAAATTCACGCGCTTGTAGGAGAGAATGGAGCCGGCAAGTCGACCTTGATGAAAATTCTGTTCGGATTGGAAGCTCCGACGAATGGAACGATTGAATATAAGGGACAACCGGTTAGCTTTAGCGGACCGAAAGACGCTATACAGCAAGGCATGGGCATGGTGCATCAGCATTTTATGCTGTCGCCGTCTCTGACGGTGTCGGAAAATATCGTACTTGGCGGCGAGCCGAAGAAAGGCCCGTTTTCGATGTTTCGCGATCGAGCGAAGGAATACCGGGAAGTCGAGCATTTGGTTGCGACGTATGGCCTGAAGGTAAACTTGCAGGCAAAGGTCGAGACGATTCCGGTAGGGCAGAAGCAACGGGTGGAGATTTTGAAAGTGCTGTATCGGGGCGCGAAGCTGATCATTTTGGACGAACCGACGGCCGTACTGACGCCGCAAGAGACGGACGAGTTGTTCGACTCCATTCAGGCGCTGGTTAGTGAAGGCCATACGATCATCTTCATTACGCACAAACTGCGCGAGGTCATGCGCATTTCTAATCGAATTACCGTACTGAGGGCTGGCAAATCGATTGCGACATTGCAGACGAAGGACACGAACCAAGAAGAGATTTCCCGTCTGATGGTCGGACGTGAAGTGCTGTTCCGCGTGAGCAAAGAAACTGCCGAACCCAAAGACGTGGTGCTGTCCGTCCGTGATCTTGAGGCGCTGGATGACAAGGGAACTAAGGCGCTGCAGGGAATTTCTTTCGATATTCGCAGCGGTGAAGTTCTCGGTATTGCAGGCGTGGAAGGCAATGGCCAAACCGAGCTGGTGGAGACGATTACCGGTCTTCGCAAGGCGGTTGCGGGCACTATCCTTTATCAGGGCAAGGAGTTACTCGGTGCAAGCGTCGCCGACATTCGCCGAATGAAAGTCGGACATATCCCGGAAGATCGGCAAACCTCCGGAGCCAGCTTGACCTCTACGATTGCGGAAAACCTGATTCTTGACCATTATCGGAATCCCGAGTTCAAACGGGGGATTTTCCTTAATCATAATAAAATCAAGCAGTTCGCCCAAACGATGATGCAGGCGTATGACGTACGTGCTCAGAACGAGGAGATTTTGGCGGGCGCGCTGTCTGGCGGCAACCTTCAGAAAGTCGTCGTGGCTAGAGAGCTGTCGAAAAACCCGAAGTTGCTTATTGCCTCGCAGCCGACCCGCGGGGTCGATATCGGGGCAATCGAGTTCATCCATCGGGAGATTATTAAGCGGCGTGACGGCGGAGCGGCGGTCATGGTCGTTTCTGCCGAGCTGTCGGAGGTTATGGCGCTGAGCGATCGGATCGCTGTCCTCTATAATGGTGAAATCGTGGCAATTCTGGATAATACTCCCGATCTGACGGAACAAGAAATCGGCTATTACATGCTAGGCATCAAGAAACAGGAACAGGAGGCGATACGATGAAGTCGTCCAGAATGGTTGTGCTGGAAGTTAGCGGTATTCTGATGGCGGTCATAACTGCGCTGCTGTGCGGATTTGTCGTTATTTTTCTGACGAGCAGCGAACCGTTTGCGGCCGTTAGCGCCTTGTTCCTTGACCCGTTATCCAGTTGGTTCAATATCGGCACGATACTAAACAAAGCGGTTCCCTTGATTTTGACAGGCCTCGCTCTTTCGGTCGTATTTCAAACGGGCGTATTCAGCATGGGGGCCGAAGGCCAATTGTACATCGGCAGCTTCCTTGGGGCGCTTACCGCGGTGTACTTGCCAGGCTTAAGTCCATGGATTCATCTGCCGCTCGTAGTGATAGCCGCGCTCATCGGGGGAGCTCTTTTCGGGGCGATTCCGGGGCTGTTGAAAGCTTACTTGAACGCAAATGAGATCGTCACGACGCTAATGCTTAACTTTGTGGCGATTCTGCTCACGTCCTATTTCGTTAATAATCAATTTAAGTCGCAAGGCGGCGGCTACGCCAAAATGGAAAATATCGATAAGAACATTTTGCTGGCCAAGATTATTCCCGGCACGAGCGCCCATGCCGGAATTCTGATCGCGCTGGCGGCCGTTGCGGTCGTATACTTGCTTCTCTATAAAACTTCGATCGGTTACGAACTTCGGATGGTTGGGAAGAACGGACATTTTGCCCGCTATGGCGGTATCGCAACGCGCAAAATCATTGTTATCAGCGTTATGATTAGCGGTGCGCTGGCCGGATTAGCCGGAATCGTGGAAATACTCGGGATTCAACAGACGTTCAAACAAAACTTCTCCGCGGGTCTCGGTTTTGACGGCATCATCATTGCATTGCTCGCCCGCAACCATCCCGTGGGCGTGCTCGTCGCCGGATTATTCTATGCGTATATCCAGGTAGGCGCCCAGACGATGCAATACGGGAGCGATATGCCCCGAGAGGTTGCGGTTATTATTCAAGTCATGCTCGTGCTGCTCGTAACGGCGCAGGCGATCTTTACCTTTATTAAACAAAGGTATGCCAAAACCGAGCAAAAGGCGGTGAAGTAAGATGGTGTGGCAAACCATTTGGAGCCAGATTATAGACCTTTCGCTGTTCGCGGTGCTGTTGCGCGTAATGACGCCGATCCTACTGGCTGCTTTGGGCGGTCTCATTTCGGATATCGGCGGTGCCATCAATATCGGACTGGAAGGATTAATGCTGATGTCGGCGTTTACCTCGATCGCGGTAGGCTCCAGCACGGGAAACTGGGCGCTCGGAGTGCTAGCGGGTGTTGGGGTGTCCGTACTCATCAGCTACGGGATGGGATTTTTCTCGCTTAAGATGAAGGTGGATATCATCATAACCGGATTCGCGGTCAACATCTTCGGCTCGGGCTTTACCATCTTCCTGATGAGCAAGATTTTCGGCGTGACCGGGAACTATTCCCCGAGCAAGGCTGCGCCGATCCCGACGGTGAATTTCCCTTTCATTGAAGATGTACCCCTGCTGGGCAAGTTGCTGAGCGGGCACAATCTGATGGTCTGGATCGCCATCTTAGCCGTCGTGTTCTGTATGGTTCTGATCTACCGGACACCGTACGGCGTACATCTCCGTGCTGTTGGCGAAGCGCCTCAAGCCGCACAATCGCTAGGCATTCCAGTTACGCGGATTCAATATTCCGCGCTGGCATGGAGCGGCGTTTTCGCTGGGCTAGCGGGTGCCTTCATGTCCAATGGGCTTACCAACATGTTCGTTAAGGACATGACCGGAGGAACCGGGTTCCTCGCTCTAGCCGTTGTGCTGCTTGGTAATCGCAACCCGATCGGCATTTTGTTCGGCTCGCTGATCTTCGGCCTCGCTAGCGCGCTGGCGACGATTGTGCAGACCGTTCCGGATGCGCCGATTCCAAGCCAATTCATTCAGATGATTCCGTATGTTGTAACCATTGCCGCGCTCGTATTTTTCGCTATGCGGCAGAAGAGAAAGCTCGCTACTACAGCCTAAAGGGGACAAGACACGATGGTTAAGACTGAGGCTAGAAAGATTATTATCGATTGCGATCCGGGACATGACGACGCTATTGCGATACTGCTCGCCGGGGCGAATCCGGGAGTGGAATTGATAGGCATTACAACGGTAGCAGGCAATGCGGAAGTCGACAAAACGACCATTAATGCGTTAAAGGTTTGCGAAATCGCAGGGCTGGCGGATACGCCGGTTGCTAAGGGAGCGCCGCAGCCGCTTGTACGCAAGCGGGAGACTGCGGCGGATATCCATGGGGATAGCGGAATGGACGGACCAATACTTCCTGCTCCAACGAAGATAATGTCGGACGAGCATGCGGTCGACTTCATCATCAGACAACTTCTAGACTCGGACGGAGACATTACGCTCGTTCCAACTGCTCCGCTGACGAACATTGCGATGGCGATGCGCAAAGAACCCGCGATTATTCCTAAGATCCGCGAAATCGTCCTAATGGGCGGAGGCACATTCGGGAATTGGACGCCTGCGGCGGAATTCAACATTTTCGTAGATGCCGAGGCGGCCAAGGTTGTTTTCGAGAGCGGCGTGCCTCTGACGATGTTCGGGCTCGATTTGACGCATAAAGCGCAAGCGACTCCCGAAATTCAAGAGCGGATCAAGCAGATCGGCAATCCGATATCGGATTTCGTGGTGGAGCTATTGCAATTTTTCATGCACACGTACAAGGAAGTGTTCGGCTTCGAAGGCGCGCCGATCCATGACGCATGCTGCGTCGTTTATTGTATCGATCCGTCCATATTTACCTACCGAAACCTCCGCGTAGACATCGAGACAAAAGGCGAGTTCAGCTACGGGATGACGGTGGTCGATATGCTCGGCGTAACGGGCAAGGAACCGAACGTGAAAGTGGCGCTGGATCTCGATCAGGATAAGTTCTGGAAATTGATGGTCGATACTTTGTCTAAGTATTCCAAGTCCAACTAGTTGATTATGACAGCGAGGTGAACGGGATGAAACCGATGATTCTGGACGTGGATACGGGTATTGACGATATGATGGCGATCGCTTATGCGACTCATTCTCCCGAGGTGAAGCTGATCGGAGTGACGACGCTGTTCGGGAACGTAACCGTGGAGGAAGCGACCCGTAACTCCCTCTATGTGCTTGAACTGCTGGGATGCGAGGATGTGCCGGTGTACGCTGGCGCGGACAAGCCGTTGTCCCGGAATAAGGATGCTTACGCCAAGCACGTGCATGGCGATGACGGCTTAGGCGGCGCGTTGCTCGACGCTCTTCCTAAAGGTCAAGCCGAATCGCTTACCGCCCCTCAATTTATGGTGGAGCAGGCGAGGCGCATGCCCGGTCAATTAAGCATCGTTTCCGTGGGTCCAATGACCAATCTGGCCGAGGCTATTCGTTTAGATCCGGAATTCGTGCGGTTGGTCGGTCAAGTGGTCATCATGGGCGGGGCCGTCACTGTGTCCGGCAACGTTACTCCGCATGCGGAAGCCAATATCCATAGCGACCCGGAGGCCGCCGAGTTCGTGTTCGGCTCGGGGCTGCCGATTAAGCTGGTCGGGCTAGACGTAACGATGAAGACGCTGCTGCCGCGTACTCGGTTACGGGAGTGGCGCGACAAGGGGACCAAGATGTCGCGCTTCCTGGCGGACGCGACGGATTTTTATATCGATGCATACGAAAGATTCAGCCCCGGTATCGGAGGCTGTGCCCTGCATGATCCGCTAGCCGTAGGCATGGTCATTGATCCCACGTTCTGCCGGACGGAATCGATGCCGGTGAAGGTTGACACGGAGGGTGAGCATACTGCCGGTCAAACCTATGCCGATCGTAACGTCGTCCCGGACGGACGTCCGAGTATAGACGTTTGTCTTGAGGTGGACGCGGACCGGTTCCTTGCTCATTTTATGAGCCGGGTAGTGTGATGCTTCCCAAGATGAGGGAGTTTCATGATTGGGCTGTGATTTGAGCGCGCAAGACGCGCTAGAATGCCAGCAGAATATGGGGTGCTACCAATGGCGAAGTAAACTTTTCCCGAGAATAAAGCTATAGACACGGATTACACTAACGGGGAGGAATTTACGATATGAAAGCATGGGAAAAAGCATACCGATTAATGCAAAACGCGAATCCGGTCGTACTGGACGAGGAAGAACAAACTTGGTTGGCCATGACTCAAGTGGAGCAATTCTATGATATGACCTTGAAGCTATTCTGGCATAGCAATGTTCCGGGATCCGGAGCACCGGAGATGTTGGCCGTCGCGGCCGTGCAATCGATGCATAATATGGGCTATAAGACCGATCATCTTCTTCCTCTGCTTGAAGCCGGAGAAGCGGCGTTCGACAAGAATGACATGATGGAGCTTCAGCGGATTACTGCACGGCTGATGAACGAGTTATCTCGTCTGCCTAAGGACGAAGAGGCCGAGTATTGGCGTTATCAGTCTTACGAGAAATGGGAAGCATACGAACGGAAGGCGAAATTCCAAGCATATGAATCATACAATGTGCATACGGACGATTTCGCATCCCGCATCAAAGCAGGATGGGTAGCCCAGATCGTTGGCGGTGCTCTCGGAACCGCGATCGAAGGGTATACGTCCCAGAAGCTGCAAGAGAAGTTCGGAGACATCCGGGGTTATGTACGTAAGCCGAATACGTATAACGATGATATTACGTTCGAAATCGCCTTCTTGAGCGCTTTCGATAAATTCGGTTATAAGGTATCGTCAGGGACGATCGCCGAGGAATGGGTGGCGCTCGTGCCGAGCGGCTGGTCGGCGGAAGAAATCGCCTTGAAGAACATACGGAACGGGATCTATCCGCCGGAGAGCGGGTATTTGAACAACCCGTTCCGGGAATGGATCGGCGCCCAGATGCGCGGCGCGATTTGCGGCATGGTTGCCCCGGGCAACCCGAAAGAAGCGGCAAAGCTAGCCTGGAAGGACGCGGTCGTCTCGCATGCGAACAACGGGGTGCTGGGAGAAATCTTCAATGCGGTATTCGTATCGCTCGCTTTCGTCGAGAAGGATATTCGGAAGATCGTTGAAGTGTCCGTAGACGCGATTCCGTCAGACAGCGAATACTATGCGTTCGTTTCGAAAGCCCTTCAGTGGTGCCGCCAGCATAGCGATTGGCGCGAAACTTGGAAGTTGTGCGAGGAAATGTTCAAAGAATACAACTGGATCCACGCATATCCGAATGCAATGGCGGAAGTGGTGGCGCTATGGTATGGCAACGGCGATTTCGACGAGACGCTGCACATCATTGCGATGGTGGGCCAAGACGTCGACTGTAATGCTGCGCAAATCGTTACGGCGCTTGGCATTATGAACGGACTTTCCTCCATTGACCGCAAATGGACCGATCCGATCGGAGACGTGCTCGACACGTATTTGCGCGAGATGAAGAAAATGAAGATCACCGAGCTGTCCGAGTGGACGGTATCGGCGGTGCGGAAATATCAAGTTCAGTAATCGGCGAGCAGCTATCACGGAAGACTTTCTGTGGTGGCTGCTTATTTTTTTAACCTAAAGAACGACCGTTGCCGGATTCCAAAGCAAATCCGCTCATAAACTGGTCCCATGCAAAGTTGGATCCTCCTCCGGTTCTCCCACGCAGACACATAAACAGACCCGATATGGGAATTCCCCAGTTTTCGCGTCTCGCCTCTTGATAGTCATTTACGTTGTTAACGATCAACAGCTTAAATCCACACGGAATAATTGTTTTTAATGCTATATATCTGTTGTGCCTCAGTCACGGAGGTGTCGGTTGGCAATTACAATTAATAAAGAAATGTATATTGAGGTAACCGTTTACA
Organism: Cohnella cholangitidis; assembly: GCF_014107495.1. GTDB lineage: Bacteria > Bacillota > Bacilli > Paenibacillales > Paenibacillaceae > Cohnella > Cohnella cholangitidis. Next base: position 2,141,546 of record NZ_CP041969.1, on the reverse strand, counting down.
ATTGATAGACTATCGATATCCGAATCGATGGAGGATTTTCCATGCTGCGATCCATTAAGACTCAGTTAACGATCAGTTTTTTCGTCGTCATGCTGCCGATCGTGTTATTTTTATACGGCAATAACCTCTACGCTAAACAAGTCGTCCGCGACAAAGTTTCAGAGACGTATCGGAATACGCTGGATATCTTCGTTCACCAAACCGACGAGTCGATGAACATTATTAGCGAATATCTCAACAAGCTGACCGTACTCGACGATAATGTCGGGCTGTTAATGTCATACCCCTACGGGAGCGATAATTACATCCTTACGAAAGTCCGGATCCAGAACGCGCTTAATCGGGATGTCGACTTTTACAATCTGATCGATACAATCGTGATTTACAGCAAGAATGATATGATGCTCAGCACCGATTCGATCGGACAGTATACGAATATCAAAAATATGTTCACCGAGAATATCGACCGCATGATCGGCGAGGGTAAAGCTGCGGGCCAAGGGAAATGGATCGCTTGGAACGATTCTAGAGTGGCAGGGGGGGACTTCTTAATCAATTTCGTAAAAGTGCCGACGGAGGAGTTGTATGTCGGGGCAATGATTAAAGTGACGGACCTACTCGAATTGCTGTCTATTCAGTGGGACGATGGAGATATCGGGGAAGGCGCTATTTACGGACCGGATGGCAGGAGACTTGGACCGCAAAAAGACGAAGCGCAAGCGAGCTTGTCCCATGAAGATATTCAAACCGACGACGCGCCTTACAAGTTCGTCAATGATAAAATTTCGGGCAAACGATATATGATCTTGAACCGATCTAGCGAAACCGCGAATATGACGACGAGTATTCTCGTACCGGAAGGCTATATGCTGCAAGGACTTCCTTATTTTCAAAAGGCAACTTACTTCATTATGTTCGGGATTCTGCTCCTCTTTACGTTGTATATGTTCTTCATCCGACACACTCTGTTCAACCCTCTCCAATTGCTAATCTCGGGCATGAAAAAGATCTCGCTGGGCATTCTTGATATTCGCTTGCAGACGACGAAGACGGTGGAGCTTGAATTCCTAGCCAATACGTTCAATAATATGGCCGAGCAAATCAAGAGTCTGCGGATCGGGATGTACGAAGAACAGCTTCGGGCGCAGAGGATCGAATTAAAGCAGCTGCAAGCCCAGATCAACCCGCACTTCTACATGAACAGTCTCAATATTATTTATAATTTCGCTGCGTTGGACGATACGGGTTCAGTGAAACAAATGGCGCTTCATTTAGGCGATTATTTTCGATTTATTATGAAAGGCAACCGTGATCTGATCTCGCTTGAAGAGGAATTGAAGCACATTCGCAATTATATCGAAATCCAGAAGTTTCGTTACCCCGATTTGTTGCATTGCAACGATCGGATCGAGGATTGGATGAAAGGGGTCATGATACCAGCTCTGTCGCTTCAGCCTTTTGTAGAAAATTCGATTATCCACGGCTTTGTCAACCATAAGCGTCCATTCTCGATTTCCATCACAGGATCGTTATCGCTCGACCACCATGGGAAATTTTTGAATATCACGATAGAAGACGACGGAGCGGGGTTTCCCGATGACGTATTGTCTAGTCTGCGGAATGGAGACAGCTTGCCTCAAGCGGAATCGAGCCGTCTCGGCATTCTGAACGTCGTGCAAAGATTGAAGCTGCGCTACGATAGGTCGTCCGTCGAATTTGCGAACGCATCCCCGGAAGGCGGGGCGATCGTTCGGTTGAAGCTGCCGCTGGATTCTAAACTGGAACCGAATTAGGGGGATTAAGCCATGTACAACGTTTTGGTCGTCGACGACGAAATTGTAGCTATTCGGGGAATCGTTAAAGGAATAGACTGGTCCTCGTTACCTATCGCAAATATGTTTACTGCCCTCGATGCGGAAGAAGCGCGCGATATTCTAACGAACAATCGGATACATGTCGTCGTCTCCGACATCGATATGCCTAAAGAAAACGGGATTAAGCTATTGAATTGGGTCAATGAGCATTCGCCTCGGACGGTAACGATTTTCCTGACCGGGCACGCCGATTTCGTCTATGCGCAGCAAGCCGTTCAATTAAATTGCTTCGAATACTTGCTCAAGCCGATCGATCACAACTTGTTGAAGGCAAGCGTCGTTAGGGCGCTGGAACTGATCGAAACGAGAGAGCAGGAGGAAATGTTTCAAAAAACGTATGCGCATTATTATGATCAATGGAACCGTCAGCTGCCGATAATGATCGAGCGATTGTGGCAGGACGTGTTGAGCTTGCGCATACCGGCGACGGCCGAGCGGCTAGAGCCATTATTCAAGCTGTACGAGATGAAGCTGGATACCGATTCATCCGTGCTGCCGATTCTCATCAGCGTCGAGCGGTGGAGGCAAGAATGGAGCGCCCGGGACGAAGAGATCATGTCTTACGCTCTTAAGAATGCGGCGGAGGAAATATTGCTTAAAGATTGGGAAGGGCATGTCGTGCAAGAGCAAAACGGGATGATTTTCGCGCTGATATACGGAACGGAACATCCGGTAGATCAGGAAACGCTGCAAGAACGAAGCGAAGAGTATATCCGGAGTTGCGGCGATTACTTGCATGCGGAAGTATCCTGCTACATTGGCGAAGCCGTCCCGGTCTCGGGGCTTCGAATATGTACCCGCAACCTTGCGGACATGGAAAGAAGCAACATAAGCCAAACCACAGGCGTTTTCCGGATGACCTCCTTTACGAGGAACAAGCGGATCTACGCTATGCCCAATCTGCAGGAATGGATCGTTTTGGCGGAACGGGGGAAGAAATCGCAGTTGCTGAAAAACGTGAACGAGCTCTTCGATCAGTGGCATGCCGAGCAAGCGAACTCTATGATTAGAGTCAACTTTTATTACGGGTTAGTCAATTGCGTGTTCCAGCTTCTTCAACGGAGATCTTTGGTTCCTTCGGACGTCTTCGTAGATGAGGAGTGGCGGACGGGGGAGCAAGCGCTGAAGTCGTTCGCCGCGATGAAAGATTGGACGATTCGGTTCGTGGAGCGTTTGGTCGAATATATGGCGACCGAAATCAAAGATGTTTCCAACGTGATCGTTAAGGTGCAGCAATTCATCGAGAATAACGTAAACCTGGATCTGAACAGGGACGAAATCGCGGAGCAGGTTTACTTGAATCCCGCATACTTATCGCGTCTATTTCGGAAGGAAACCGGCAAATCGTTGACGGAATTCATATCGGAACATAGAGTGGAGAAGGCCAAGCGGCAATTGGAGAATAGCAATCATAAAATCAGCGACATCGCGGTTTCCGTCGGGTATTCAAACTTTTCGCACTTCTCGCAGCTCTTCAGGAAGCTGACGGGAATGACGCCTCAGGAATATAGGAAGAAATATCAGGACTGCGCTGAATAGGTCACTAGAGCAATAAGTGGGTAACGACGCCGATAGAGTGAGGCGTCGTTTGTCGTTTACACTGGTATCACGAACTTAGAAGAAGGAGGACAAACAAAGAATGGCCAAGGCATCCGCGCAAACGGTTACAGATGCTATCGTAAAGCCCCGAAAATTAACTTGGAAATTAATTCTGCGTCATTACTGGATGTTCTACGCGATGATGCTTCCGGGCGTTATTTTGCTGCTCTTCAACAATTACGTTCCGATGGCGGGAATCATCATCGCTTTCAAGACGGTGAACTACGAAATCGGCATATTGCGTAGTCCGTGGGTGGGGTTCAACAATTTCGACTTTCTGTTCAAGTCGCCGGATTCTTACATCATCATACGAAATACGCTGCTGTACAACTCGTTGTTTATATTGCTTAACATGACGGTTCCGCTTGCTTTTGCAATTATATTGAACGAGCTTAAAAACCGGTTTTTATCGAAAACGTATCAAACGATCATGTTTTTGCCCTACTTTTTGTCCTATATCGTCATTAGCTACTTGGTCTACGCCTTCATGAGCGACGAACATGGATACTTCAACGAGACGCTGCTGCCGGCGCTCGGGCTCGAGCCGGTGCGATGGTACTTTACGCAAGAGGTTTGGCCCTTCATTCTGCCCCTTATCAATACATGGAAGGGCATGGGATATTTCACGGTCATCTATTTAGCCGCCATTATCGGTATCGATGACGAGTATTACGAAGCGGCGACGATTGACGGAGCCAGCAAATGGCAACAGATTACCCGCATTACGATCCCATTGCTCAAGCCGATTCTGACGATCATGACTTTATTGCAGATCGGCAGAATATTTAACGCCGACTTCGGGTTATTCTTCCAAGTCCCCCGAGAATCGGGCGTGCTCTTTCCGGTCACGAACGTTATCGATACTTACGTATACCGCACCTTTTTGACCGTAGGCGATATTGGATTATCGTCGGCCGCAGGTCTGTTGCAGTCCGTGGTGGGATTTGTTCTTGTATTTCTATCAAACTGGGTCGTTCGCCGCTTCAATCGCGAGAACGCGTTATTTTAGGAGGGACGACAGATGGCCGTTATCGCCGGGCAGAAAACAGCATCGTCCGGAACCAGTCCGAAAAATCGACTTACTAGGGCAGTATCGCTCGGTTTCCACGCGGTTTTCATCGCGTACTCTCTGCTATGCATCATTCCCATCCTGCTCATTGTCTCGGTATCGTTATCCGACGAGAAATCGGTAGTAAACAACGGATATCGATTTATCCCGGAAAAGTTCAACCTGGCGGCATACGAATTTCTGTGGAGAGATATCGGGCAGATCGCTTATTCCTACAAGATCTCCATTCTGGTTACGCTGATCGGCACGTTGTTAAGCGTCATTATTATCGCGCTATATGCTTACCCGATATCCAGAAGTCATTTCCCGCATGCCAAATTCTTCACGTTCTTCGTATTCTTCACGATGTTGTTCTCCGGAGGCCTTGTGCCTTGGTATCTCGTCTACGTGCAAATGCTCGATCTAAAAGACACCTTGGCCTCATTGATCATCCCGCTCTTGATGTCGGCCTTCTGGGTGCTCGTCGTTCGAACCTTCTTCAAGGAATCGGTTCCCCCCGAGGTGTTGGAATCGGCCAAAATCGACGGAGCTGGCGAACTTCGAATTTTTTTCAAGATGGTCATTCCGCTATCTCTGCCGGTACTCGCTACGGTCGGGCTATTCCAGACGCTGACTTACTGGAACGATTGGTTCCACAGTCTCGTGTTCATCACGGACAACCATAACATCTCGGTTCAATATCTCATGTATAAAATGCTGGCCAATATCCAGTATCTCTCGAACAATCCCACTGCGGCAGCGGAAATAGCGAGGGCAGGCGGCATGTTCAACTTCCCGAGCGAAACGGTCAGGATGGCTCTTGTCATCGTGGGGGTCGGACCTATCATTTTCGCTTATCCGTTCTTCCAGAAATACTTCATTAAAGGGTTGACCGTCGGGGCCGTCAAAGGCTAAGGATGATTATTACGGCTATTTCCGGGTAACCGGCTAGCATAGATAAAAATACGATGGAGGTCGAAAGATTCATGAAACAAGCAAACAAGGCAAAGGTATCCTGGTTAGCGCTTATGATTGCCGTGTTTCTGGTACTTGCCGCTTGCGGCAATAGTAACGGCAACAAGAACGCAGAGAACGCAAAAGAGAGCAGTTCTTCAGAACCCGCTGCCGCTTCGCCGTCTTCTTCGGCAACGTCTTCCCATGCAAGCGCAAGCGAATTAAAGCCGTACAAGTTAAAGCTCGTATATGAAGGAGCCCCGCAAGCGGACGAGAAGAAGGTTGAAGAAGCCCTTAATAAGATCCTGACGGAAAAAATCAATGCCACGATCGACATCGTTGGGATCGATTGGGGCGCATGGGACGATAAAATGAACCTGATGATCGCCTCCCGCGAAGCCGTCGACGTGTTGTTCACGGCGCAATGGAACGGATATGCCAAAAACGTATCCAAGGGCGCTTACAAGGAAGTCGGAGAATTGTTGCAACAATACGGACAAGGAATTCTCGAAAGCTTGGATCCCGCTTTCCTTGAGGGCTCCAAGATCGACGGCAAAAGTTACGGCATACCCACGAACAAAGAACTGGCTTCGGCCGGCGGCATCGTCTACCGGAAGGATATCGCCGAAGAGCTCGGTCTTGATATGAACGCGGTCAAAACTCCGGAAGATCTGGACGCTATCTACAAGGTCGTAAAGGAAAAAAAACCGGATATGATTCCGCTGTATACGACGGGCAGCTTGTTCACCGTGCACTCCTTCGCGGAGTTTGATTACCTGGGCGACGGAACGATTCCCGGCATCATTATGAAGAATGGCGACGACACGAAAGTCGTGTTGGCGGAAGAAACGGATATTTACAAGAGATACTTGCGCATTGCGCGCGACTACTTTACGAAAGGCTATATTAACAAAGACGCCGCGACGACTCAATTATCCACCCAAGATGCTTACAAAGCGGGCAATGTGTTCTCCACTATCGACCCGATGAAACCGGGCAAAGCGGAAGAAATCGCCAATGCCGCGGGTATGCCCGGCAAGCTGGGTCAGATCATGATGACAGGCAAGACCGTTTCCACCGGGGAAACGGCAGGAGCTATGCTTGCGATCTCTTCGACTTCGGAGGATCCCGCTCGTGCCATGATGCTTATTAATCTGCTGCATACGGACAAACAAATCAACAACATGCTGAACTTCGGAATCGAAGGCATTCATTATACTCTGAACGGCGAAGTCATGACGCCTACCGCGCAGACCGCGCAATATTCTCCCGCGGCCGCATGGGAGCTTGGCAACCAATTCCTTAACTACGTCTGGGATTCGGAAGATCCTAGCAAATGGGAGCAATTCAAAGATTTCAACTCCGGAGCCAAATCGTCGCCGGGACTTGGATTCGTATTTAACAGCGAACCCGTCAAGGGCGAAGTCGGTGCGATTGCTAACGTGATCAAGCAGTATCAGAAAGCGATAGAATCGGGTTCGATAGATTACGAAAAGATGCTGCCGGAGTATATCGACGCGCTGAAGGCTGCCGGCGCCGATAAGGTCGTAGCGGAAAAACAGAAACAATTCGATGCGTTCTTGGCCGGCAAGTAATGATTAAAAGATAGGGATTCAGCGAAAAGAGGGCTGTTCAGATGGTCATTAAATGACTTGAGGGACAGCCCTTTTTTTATGACAACGGCCTGGCAATTAAGGAGGTGATTATCTTTCTAATCTTTGTTTGAGCCGTCCATAGCGATGATCTTGCTTCTCTGGTCCGCGGGAAAAGGAATATTTTATTAAAGGAGTGAACGATAATGAGAAAGAAAATAAGTTTGATTCTTGCTTTTACCGTGTTGGTTACAACATTTTTATCTTTTCCGCTCAACGCTAACGCTTCTACTCCCGAAGCGCCTGCAGGGTGGAGAAACTTGCTGGATTACCGTATATTCAGTACGACATCGGATGGCTGGGCCGGCGACAGCGGGTTTGGATTGGAGACGCAAAATGGGAAACTCCCAGTCGATAATTCCGTTACGTTAAATGGATTGCCTTCATTAAAATTAAATACGATGACTGTTTCCAATCCGTCCTGGTATAACGCTTTGATCACCGTAGCCGGGTGGAAAGCATACGACTTCACGCCTTATTATGCCAACGGTTTTCTTGAGTTTAACATTAAGGGCAAGCAGGCGGAGAATCCTTTCTGCTCGGTTTTAAAGACAGGGTGTTCGAAAGGGCTGCCGGCAATGAAATTACCACAACCGTAAATATCAAAAACTATATCCATGTTACGACCGGTTGGACCCATGTGAAAATACCGTTGAAAGATGTCATGCAAGTTTCCCAAGGAATTTATCCTTCTTCGGTCGATGCGTTATCCATCAAAAATGACGGTATGAACCCATTAACAGTCTGGTTTAACGATATTAAGGTTACATCGCCGGATAAGGAGAGGGAGTATCACCCCATCAAGGTAAATCAGGCCGGGTATCCGATTCACGTTGAAAAACAGGCGCTTGTTACAGGTTTTGAGGATGTTCTCATGGTCGATGAGAATACTTCGTTTAACGTGATTAATGCGGAAAATCACTCTACGGCTTTTACGGGAACGCTTGTGTTGAAAAAGAATTACGATGCCGTCGACAGCGGCGAGAGAATCTTTACGGCCGATTTTACTAGTTTACAAGTTCCGGGAACCTATTATATTGCAGTGCAAGGACTTCAGAATTCGCCGAAATTCACGATCGGCAATGCCAATGCGATATACGAACCATTCTTGGTCGACGTTGCGAGGTATTTTTATTACCAAAGGACAGGAATAAATATTACCAGTCCGTATACTCAAAATTATCAGAGAACCGATTTCACGCCCGATACCGCGGTGCCTTTAATGTCCAATCCTTCGATCATAAAAGACGTATCGAAAGGCTGGTATGATGCGGGCGATAAAGGCAAGTACGTAAACGCCGGCGCCAAAGCTTTGTCAGATCTTTTCTGGGCATATGAAATTATGCCTGAGAAATTCACGGACAATCAGTTTAATATTCCTGAGAGCGGGAATGGAATTCCTGATATCCTGGATGAAGCAAGGTGGGAACTGGAATGGATGCTCAAAATGCAGGATGCTGCAAGCGGCGGATTCTATGCGCGAGTAACTTTTCAGGATGACGATAATTTAGTCGATAGAGAGGTTATCGACGCAGATACGGTAAGTCCAAGAACAAACATCAAAACTACCGCCGATACGGCTACCGCAGCCGCCGTATTGGCCCATGCCTACTTGATTTATCAAACTATCGATCCGGCTTTCGCTCAGAGTTGTTTAGACGCGGCAATAGACGCATGGGGTTATCTGGAGGCACATCCGGAGCTTATCGGTACTCCCAACACGGGCAGGTGGCCCTATGATGTGACGGATGACGCTTCCAACCGGCTTTGGGCCGCAGGTTCCCTTTACCGAACGACTGGCGATGCAAAATATAATAACTATTTCGTTGCAAATTACACGAAAATGGGGAAATTTTTCGAGGATGCAAATGAATTTGCAAGCAGTTGGGGGGATACCTTTAATACCGGCTTCTTCAGTTATCTAAAGGCTGCCAATAAGAATCCTGCGGTTGTAAGCTGGTATACTACTAAATACGAGCAATGGTTCAATGACAAAGTGAACAGATACAATGAAAGCGCATGGAATAGCATTGTGAGAAACGGTCACTATATTTGGGGGATAACCATGCAGTTTGCAGATGTACCGATGGAAATGATTATTGGTACAAAATTGCTAGGGACCTATGCAAATAACCTCGAGATTATTAATGACATCACATATAGTCAATTAGACTGGATACTCGGCGCAAATCCCGTAGGCATATCTTTTGTGTCGGGGTATGGCGACAATAGCGTAAAGTATCCGTTCAGCGTCATGTTCAGAACGGATGGCTTGCAGGGGGTACCCAAGGGGTACCTGGTAGGAGGACCGAATAGATTCTCCAACGATGTGAATACCGGCAACCAGATCTCAAGATTCGCAGCGAAAAACTATACGGATAATTTCCAAGAATGGACTACGAACGAGCATACCGTTTATTGGAATTCCGGATTGGTGTTCGTGGCAGCATTTGCGACCGGGAGCGGCAACGCTAACAACAACTCGACGATAAGTCCGAATACAGCCGCCTTTGACAAAAATACCGCCATGCAGGCGGACGTTCCGGTGACCCTGACGCTGAACGGAAACACGTTTTCCGGGATCAAGAACGGCACGGTTTCCCTTGCCGCCGGAACGGACTACACCGTTTTCGGCAACGCGATCACGCTGAAGAAGAGTTATCTTGCCCAGCAACCCGTAGGCACGACGAACTTGACGTTCCTGTTCAGCGCCGGAGCCTCTGCCTCGCTAGCCATTGCAGTGAGCGATTCGACAAGCAACGATACCGTAGCACCTTCGGCTCCAGCCAACCTGAGCTCGACAGGTCGCACTAGCCAAACGGTATCGCTGCAGTGGGGGGCGTCGACCGACAATATCGGCGTAACGGAATACATGATCTATAACGGTGCGACGCAAGCCGGTTCAACGAGCGGAACAGTATTTACGGTGACGGGCTTAACAGCGGCAACCAGCTATACCTTTACGGTGAAGGCGAGAGACGGGGCCGGCAACGTGTCGGCGGCAAGCAACGCGATAACGGTCGCGACCGATTCGGCGAACGGCGGCACGAGCTTGGCCGTACAGTACAGAGCGGCTGACACGAACGCGGCCGACAACCAAATCAAGCCGCATTTCAATATCAAAAACAACGATACGAGCGCCGTTGACCTGAGCACGCTGAAGCTCCGTTACTACTTCTCCAGAGACGGCAGCGCATCCGTCAACACCTGGATAGATTGGGCGCAAATCGGCGGGGAGAACGTCCAACGGACGGTGACGGACACGTACGTGGAGCTCAGCTTCTCCTCCGGCGCGGGCTCGATCGCGGCGGGCGGGCAGACCGGCGACATTCAGTTGCGCATGTCCAAGTCGGACTGGTCGAACTTCAACGAATCGAACGACTACTCGTTCGACCCGACGAAAACCGCCTATGCCAATTGGGATCATGTAACTCTCTTCCAGAACGGAACTCTCGTATGGGGGATTGAACCTTAAGCCGCTGGGACTTATAGCAACCCATAACAAAGTCGGAGCCCGAAATCCTCGGGGCTCCGACTTTGTTGTCTAGTTATGGCATTAAAAGCAAGTAATAATAAGGAGGTGCTTTGAATGTCCGAGAACCCTAATGTTGGCTTTAAAAAGCATAAAATAAAAAGCTTTCAGGGATATCTGGATGTAGTTAAAAAAATTAAATCCGAGGAAGAAACAGTATGGTTCCGTGGACAATCAAAGGCATGGCAACGGTTGGTTCCGTCAGCCATAAGGGATAACTATGCGATAGCTGATCAGTTTGGCAGACCCATGGACCCACATGGAGGAGCCGCTAGAGGGGAAGCTGTGGCTATATTACCATTTCCGACTATGTTGCAAAAGTTTAAGGAACTAGCAATAACTTACTTAGGGGAATATTTAAGAGCAGAGCCTAAGAACGATCTTGAGTGGTATTTCTTAGCCCAGCATTATGGCGTGCCTACTACGCTTTTGGATTGGTCTACCGATCCGCTAATTGCTTTATTCTTTGCAACCCAAAGCAACATTGATCCCAAAATGATAATACCGGTAGACGAGGCGATTAATGACTTTAATAGAAACTCGTTTAGTCGATACGGAGCTTCTGTTTTTGTAATGGATCCCAAAAAGGTAAATGCACATGTTGGGGAGCACATCTGGAACAATTCAGAGAAACCTTTTACTGAAGTAATTAATATTGCGAAGGATAATGTATATGATCATTTTAAGCGATATCTTGATGAAGACGTTGAATCTCGTTTCATGATGCCATTCTGTGTTTTAGGCAGCCCAATTGATCGCCGCATCTGTAGACAGTCCGGCAATTTTACTATCCATGGGAGCCAAGTTGCACCTTTGGATTATTACAGTGATGTTCAAGTACTGCTGCATAAGATTTTTATTCCCTATTCCTGTTTTGAAGAGATAAAGGACTGGCTGAACGTATTGGATGTAACTGAAGAATCTGTTTACGGAGATGGAAAGCTTCAATCTTTGGTTTCGTCTATAGGCAGTGAGGCTAGAAATAAATTTAATGAGAAATTGGATCAATTGAAAGCAGAGTATAGATTGGCTGCTGTCCAAAGAAAATAAAGTTGTAGACGGAGAAAATAAAGGGTAGAATGTCGTGGCCTCATTAAGCTATAGGGCAGATTAGTCTAATGAAGCAGTGGGGCAGTCTAGAACCCAATGACCTACGTTTTTTCTACAATAAAAACCCATATGCAACTCCAAGCGGCGCAAACGCAACCTTAAAAATATAGTATCGAATCCTTTGTTTTTCTATAATTCAATTAGTATCGAGCAAAGGAGAGCAAGCCTATGTCATTTAGCGAAAAATTGTTGCAACTACGAAAAGAAAAAGGGTATTCCCAGGAAGCTTTAGCTGAGAGACTTAGCACAACCAGACAGGCAGTAAGCAAATGGGAGAACGGACAAGGATTTCCTGAAACGGAAAAGCTGCTTATGATCGGAAACTTATTCGAGGTATCCATCGATTATTTGTTGAAGGAGACCGAGGAGAAGGGAAGCCGTGAAGAGCGTGGTTATTATGTCAGCCAAGAAATGGCGGAAGGATATTTGAGCCACCAGCATAAGTCGTCCAACCGTATTGCGTTAGGCGTGTGCTTGCTCATTCTGGCTAGCTTGCCATATCTGATGCTTAGACAGGAGCCCGTCGGTTATTCCTTCCTTATCATTTTGTTGGCAGCAGGAGGCATCGTTTCACTCGTGGCAGCTATACTGAAGGATGAGGAGCGGTACCATGTGCTGGCGAAAGAAGCTCTTCTGTTGGATCAGGGTTACGTAAAGCAATTGACGGAACGTATGAATCGGTTGAAGGGTAAGTATACAGCGATCATCGTCGTCGGGGCTAGTATGGTTGCTGTAGGAGGAATGGCATTTGCACTAGAGAGAAAAGGGATCTCTGAGGGCGTCTTGGTCCCATATTATCCGGTTTTCGTCGTTCTGATCGCCCTCGGCACCTATGCAATCATTCGAACATCTACGCTGTGGTCCTCCTACAGTCTGCTGATTTACAATGAGAAGCATATCAATCGGAGGAATGAAGGATTTTGGAGAAAAGTAAAACAAAAGCTTGTTGATTAAGATATGAATTTTTCTATAGAGGGATCCTGCGTGCGCCAGAATGGAAAGGTTGAAGTTCGATTCACTTTGTTGCATCGTTTATTAAGCTAACGGAGAACGTTAGTACAATAAAACAGCGGCAGTCTAGGACTTTTTTCCGTCCATGGCTGCCGCTGTTTCTTTTATTGGGGGCAGTTCCTTGAAGGGCGAACGATGCGGAAAATAGAAGCTGGAGGAATACTTATACCTTAATTTCCGCAGCTAGTTTTACTGATAAGTCGGTCATGTATCCTTCGATCTGCTTTACGATCCGATAATTTCCGGGTTCAAGCTTCCGGGGAAACCTAACCTCTTCGCGGTGCGATTGGCCGGGTTGTAAACGGAACCCGATTGCCGGAACGGCACTATCGTCGGGTAAAAGCTTCCACCCTTCGGAAACTTTTTGATAAATCCCATAGCCATATCCAAAATACAGATCGGTTGGACCGGCATTATAAAGAATTAGTTCCGTTTGGTCGGATCCGTCAATCGGTTGTTTTACGGTTAGGCGAGCGTTGAGTTCGTTCGGGGGGACGAAAATGGGCGCGATCATCGTGTCTTCGACAACGCCCTCGGGAGAGACGATTTCTATGCTGAGGAGATAGTTTGCGTTCGGCTGTTCCGGGATGTTGTATGAAAAGTCAAGACGTCCATCGAGCGTATTTTTGATGTCGGCCACGTACTCTGTTATCAGTTGAAGCCGTTTTCCGTCTTTGTCCCGGCTTGTGATTTGAAAACGAGCAGACCGCCCTTCGGGAATTTGACCTAGAGCCGCTCCTACCTTACTTCCTGCTTCGGTTTCTTCGGAAGTGTAGGAAGCAATAAGATTAAATCCGTTCTCCCCTTCAAACCATTTTCCCGTCATGGGGCGGTAATCGGTAGCGGCGGATAATGCCTGTTCCCGAGAGAGCTTGGCAGAAACATTTACCTTATCCGGATTGCCGACGAAATCAGTAAAACGAGCGACAGCCGTATCAATGATTACAGGCGGCGCGCTCTCCGGATGCGGGCTTGATTTACTTTCGCATCCTAACAAAACAAATCCGAGCGCAATGATCGCGAGAAGCTTTCGCAATGATAATCACCCCTTTCTCTATAGACGGCTCTTTTACGGAATAGTTACGATAATCTATCGTCGTCTCCATTTTCTTTTCCTATGCCTGTCGGATGGTTTGATTAAAATATTCCTTGACAGGAATATTCCTTATAAGGTATATTCAAATCATCAAGAAGATGATCATGGCGATGAAGGGGATGAGATAATACACAGAAACCATTACTTAACGAGGTGAGCGACATGTCGAAGAAGATTCCGGGCATGGACATGACGACGCTGAGCGCATTGGCCGAACCGAATCGTATGGACATTGTCGAACTGTTGCGCGACGGGCCTCTGACCGTGGGGGAAATCGCCGACCGGCTGGGGCTTCGCCAGCCGCAAGCCTCGAAGCATTTGAAGGTGCTCAGCGAGAGCAGGATCGTGGAAGTACAAGCCGAAGCTAACCGCAGAATTTACAAGCTCCGGCCCGAACCGTTCGAAGCGCTGGATTCGTGGGTGCAGTCCTTTCGGCGCATTACGGAAGAGAGATTCGACAGATTGGATGGCTACTTGCGAGAGCTGCAAAACAAGGAAAAATCATAACATCATATATAGGAGGAATTACAATGTCTAACAACAAAATGGTTTCGAGAGTAGAGAACGAGCGGGTACTGGTATTGGAGCGCGTGTTCGACGCGCCGCGCGATCTCGTGTTCCAGATGTTCAAAGAACCTGAGCATCTTAAGCATTGGTGGGGACCTAGAGGCTGGGAGCTCACCGTTTGCACCGTCGATTTTCAGCCGGACGGCGTTTGGCACTACTGCATGAAATGCGTCGATCGGAACCAAGGTCAATTTTACGGCATGGAATCTTGGGGCAAAGCCGTATATAAGGAAATTGCCGAGCCGGAGAAGATCGTCTACACCGATTACTTCTCGGATGCCGAAGGCAATACGAACGAGACTATGCCTTCGACCGTGGTGTCTTTAGAATTCATCGATCTGGATGGGAAGACGAAGCTGGTTAACCGCGGTGAATACGTGTCTGCAGATGCGCTTAAAACCGTCATCGACATGGGCATGATGCAGGGGATCACCGAAACTTGGGATCGTCTGGAAGAGCGCCTGAACGAAGTCAAGTAACGCAATTCGCTGCAAATAGATAGATTTATTGATCGGTTAGCTGACGGAAAACGATAGTTCAATAAAACAGCGGCAGTCTAGGACCTTATTTTTCTCGTCCTGGGTTGCGCTGTTTCTAGTGCCGGGCTAGTCTAACCCATGGAGCCGTGGGACTCGGTTTACTATATTTAATTGTTACGTGATAATAATGAGAAAGAATCAAAAATATTTTTTCGCGGATGCGTCGATTTTGCGGTAGACGGTTCGTCGTCATAATAGAAGCTTGAAACAATAGCTTAACGATTTACTATAACGGCAAAGGAGAGATACGATGCAGTTAGCCACTTCAAAAGACGGTACAAAGATTGCTTACGACAAAACGGGCCAAGGACCGCCGCTCATCCTCGTAGCGGGTGCGTTCAGCTACCGGAAATTTCCCGGGCAGGTGCAGCTGGCGAAACGTTTGTCGGAGCGCTTCACGGTCTACAACTACGACCGTCGAGGCCGCGGCGATAGCGGAGACGCGCAGCCCTATGCCATAGAGCGCGAGATAGAGGATCTTCAGGCAATGATGGATGAAGCAGGCGGATCAGCCTATGTTTGGGGTCTATCTTCAGGGGCGGTGCTTGCTCTGCAAGCGGCGGCAAGAGGCTTAAATATTACGAAATTGGCCTTGCACGAGCCTCCGTTCGTCGTCAATACCGAGGGTCACAAGCCTCCGCAAAATTTCGTTCGGGAAGTTACGGCGCTCATCGCCGCGAATAATCGGGCGGATGCCGTCAAGTACTTTATGACCAAGGGCATGGGTGCTCCTTCATTCGTAGTCGGCTTGATGCGGATTATGCCGGGCGTGTGGCCTAAGCTCATGGCCGTTGCTCACACGCTCCCCTACGATGCGGCTTTGTTGGACGGCTACATGGACGGAAAGCCGTTGCCCGCCGAATCGTGGAGCGCGGTAAAGATGCCAACGCTGGTGCTCGAAGGAACGGAAAGTCCGATTGGACTGCGTCATGGTGCCCAGGCACTGGCAAACGTACTGCCGAATGCGCGATTATTGAGCAAAAAGGGACTTGGCCATACGAAGAAACTCGATACGAAAATCATTTCATCGGAGCTTACGGCATTCTTCGCGGGTAATCTCTAATCTGAAGAAGCTTCGCCATAAAATAGGAGGGTTCACAATATGAGATTTATGATGATCGTTAAAGCGACTACAGACTCAGAGGCAGGAGTTATGCCCAGCCAGGAGCTTATAGAAGCCATGCAGAAATACAACGAGGAATTAGTGAAAGCCGGAGTGTTGCTCGCTGCCGATGGATTACAGCCCAGCTCGAACGGAATCCGGATATCCTATCCGGAACCCGGCGGCAAACCGAAGGTTATTGACGGTCCGTTTACGGAGGCCAAAGAAATGATCGCGGGATATACGCTCATTGAAGTCAAATCCAGGGAAGAAGCCATTGAATGGGCTATGCGCATGCCCGATCCCCATGGATTCGGACAGGGCGAGATCGAGCTCAGACAAGTGTTCGAGGCGGAAGACTTAATGGATAATCCGGAATCGTTAGCGAAAGAAGCCGATCTTCGCAAACGGCTTGAGGAGCAGAAAAAGGCGTGAGTCTGCCCCATGCTCACCGAACCGTCGATGCGATCTGGCGAATGGAGTCCGCCAAGCTTATCGCGGGGTTAACGCGAATGGTACGGGATGTCGGCGTCGCGGAGGATCTTGCCCAGGATGCTTTGGTCATTGCCCTTGAACGTTGGCCGGAGACCGGCATTCCGGACAATCCGGGCGCCTGGCTCATGACGGCCGCGAAGCGGCGCGCGATCGACCTCATACGCCGGAACAAGCTAAGGGATCAGAAGTACGTAGAAATCGCCCACGGCATGGACTTATATACGGAGGATGACGTAGATCAGGCTTTGGACGGGGAAATCGGCGACGATCTCCTTCGCCTGATCTTCATGACTTGCCATCCGGTGTTATCGCAGGACGCCAGAGTCGCCCTGACGCTTCGCCTGTTGTGCGGGCTAACGACGGAGGAAATCGCGCGTTCTTTCCTAGCCGCGGAATCAACGATTGCCCAGCGAATCGTCCGGGCCAAGAGAACTCTGAGCGCCGAGAAGGTTCCTTTTGAGGTGCCTGCGGGGAAGGAACTCAAAGATCGATTGTCCGCGGTGCTTGAGGTGATCTACCTCATGTTCAACGAAGGATATTCGGCGACCTCCGGGGAGCACTGGATCCGTCCGCTGCTCTGTCAGGAGGCCCTGAGGCTGGGCCGCGTTCTCGCCGAGATCGCTCCTCATGAACCGGAAGTTCACGGGTTGGTTGCTCTTATGGAGATTCAATCTTCGCGGTTTAAAACCCGGGTTAATTCCAAGGGGGAACCCGTCCTTCTCATGGATCAAAACCGGGCGCAGTGGGATCGGCTGCTGATCCGCCGCGGCTTGGCCGCGCTGGAGCGCAGCCGGAAGCTCGGCCGTCCCCTTGGGCCGTACGCGTTGCAGGCCGCGATTTCGGCTTGCCACGCGCAGGCACCGACCGCGGCGGAGACGGATTGGATCCGAATTGCGGCTCTATACGAAGCATTATCGAGAGTAACGCCTTCGCCGATCGTCGAATTAAACCGAGCGGTCGCCATAGCCATGGCGTTCGGTCCGGCTTTCGGGCTGGAGATCGTCGACGGTCTGATTGCCGAACGCTCCTTGCAAGGATACCATCTGCTGCCGAGCGTTCGCGGCGATCTTCTGGCCAAGCTGGGACGATACGATGAAGCACGAATGGAATTTGAACGCGCCGCATCCATGACCCTTAATGAGCGTGAACGAACGCTTTTATTAAACCGGGCGGCCGAATGCCAGTCCGGAATATTCTAGGAGGGAACCAAGAATGCGTTATATGCTGATTGTCAAAGCGACAGGGTATTCGGAGTCCGGAATCCATCAAAGCCGGGAGCACAACGATGCAAAGGCAGCGTACAAAAAGTCTTTGGCCAAGGCCGGCGCGCTTCTTGCCGCGGAGGAGCTTCAGCCAAGCTCGACCGGGATAAGGATAACGTATCCAACGCACGGCGGAGAGCCGGACATACAAGCAGGCCCTTTTCCGGCAGATCATGAGCTCATGGCGGAATATATTCTGATCGATGCGAAGACGGAGGACGAAGCCGTGGGTTGGGCGCTTCGAATGCCGGTTCCGGCGGGCCGCGGAGAGTGCGAGATCGAACTGCGGAGACTCGAAGAGAATTCGGATTCCTTGCGGGAGCCTAGAACGCGGGCATTGGAAGCCGATTTGCGAGACCAACTCTACATGTTAAAAAATAAAACTCAACGTACATAAAGGAGAGTATGAGAATGAACCAAGAAGTAACCGATTTTATCGAAGCGTTAAAAGAACCATGGCAGGGAGAACTGGCAACCCGTCTGCGCGAGGTTGTCCATCAGGCCGTTCCGGATGTTCATGAACGTATTCAGTATAAGAAACCCCATTTTTTGAAAAACGGCAAATACGCCGCGGTCGTCTCGACATCGAAAGACGCGGTCAGCTTTACGATCTTTAACGCAGCCGCTTTGGAATTGCCGGAAAGCATGTTCGACGGCCCCCCGGAAAGAAAAACGCTGAAGCTGCGAAAAGGGGATACGTTTGATTCCAAGCAACTGGCGTCATGGGTCAGCCAAGCTTCGGAATCGCTTTAGAGCGCCTGAACAAGTCGGTAAGCAAAGTAAAGAAGAAGGACGGAGGATAACTGTGCTAAATGAAATTATCTCCTATCAGGATGAAAATCACGAACAATTAGTGGATATCTGGTACCGGGCCGTACGTCATACCCATACCTTTTTGACGGAACAGGATATGCAGTTTTATCATCGGATGGTTCGAAACGGCGCGCTAAGAGAAGTTGAGATTTGGATGGAACTGAATGAAAGCAAACAACCGTTAGGGTTTATTGGACTTGATGGAACGACAATAGAGATGTTATTCGTCGACCCGGATTACCATGGGAAAGGGATAGGCAGCCGATTAATCGGACATGCCGAAACTATAAAAGGCTCTAAGCTCAAAGTTGACGTGAACGAGCAAAATGAGGGAGCGTACGCGTTCTACCAACGTTATGGATTTATTCGGACGGGACGATCGGAACTAGACCCTTCGGGACGCCCGTATCCTCTACTGCATCTTGAACTGAATAAGTAAATAAAACAGCGGTAGATCCAGGACTTTATTTTCTGTCCCGGTCTGCCGCTGTTTCCTTTTATTATTCAAGAATTCCGACCAATCAGTTTCAGTTCCTTGGCTTGCTCGATCGCTTTGAAGCGCCGATTGACCTTCAGCTTGGCGAAAATATTTTTGACGTGTACCTTCACCGTACCTATGGCAATAATCAGGCGATCGGCAATTTCTTTGTTGGACAATCCGGCAGCCAATAATGCGAGGACTTCCAGTTCGCGGTCCGTTAGCGGCTCCTCCATCGCGCTGGAAGGAGCATCTTGCGTATGTTCCTCCATTCCCGGTTCCGTATCTATCGGTTCGGACGAGCTCTGCAGCACGCACATCATGATTCCTTGCGAAGCCATCGCGAGCAGAACTTCCATGCGATCATTCGCGAACACGCCGCTTGTCCTTTTATTCTCAAGATACAGAACGCCCAGCATCATGCCGTGAACGGTTACGGGGATGCACAGGGCCGATTGCGGGCGGTGTTTGGCCATATAGGGGTTATGAATCAGCCAGCTTTCTTCTCCTCCGGCATAATGGACGGCCTCGTGCGTGCGAAAGACGTATCGAATGATTCCTTCCGGCAAAAGAAGGCTTTCGTACAATTCCATGGGGAACCGGACGGCGGCCTGCTCCTCCGAATCCGCGTACGCCTGTATAGTGAGCGCGTCATCGTTCGTGTTCGTGAGCAGAGCTCCCTTGCTTGCGCCCGCATGCTTCATAATGGTGTTCATGATTTCCGCCAGCACGGTATCCATGTCCATCTGATTCGTGATCGCTTGGGTCGTTCTGAGAATCGCGGCGAGATCCATGCTGTCCGCGGAACGGGGTTCGCCCTGAAAGCCCGCGGCCGCGATCTCCAGCTCGGCAGCCGTTCGGCTTGCCGGCGATTGCGTTCTTACAGACGTTAGCGCGGTATTCTCTTGAAATTGTACATCCAACACCAGCCTCTCCAATTGAGAGGTTTTCAAGTAAACATCCCATTGTCTGAATCCTTCAACGGCAAGATGCAAATAATGCAAAGCCGTCTTTCTCCTGTTGCTTCCCGTATAGTGGCTAGCGGCTAGTTCGCCGGCTAGGCTAATGACATGGATATCGCCGTGCTCCCTGGCCTCGCGGATCGCTTTATCGTACCCCTCCTCGGCGGCCCCGAATTCGCCGATCGCGCGCGCAAATTCGGCTTCAAGCAGGTATTGCTTTGCCCGATATTTGTCCGGGCTCCACTGCGTCCATTTAATGAATCGCCGAATGCCTCGTTGCAAGCTTTTGCTTACGGATGAACTTTCCCCGGACGTTTGGCGTGCGGCCAATGAGGCAAGCGATTCATAAAACAGGCATTCCGGCAAATGAGGCAAATGAGTAGCGTATGCCTCATAGGGCTTGGCTTGCTCGGCCCATCGGACGGCCTCCTCATAGTTGCCCAGCAAATAGTAAAGCTGAGTCTTGTAGGTGCAATATTGAAATAGAGTGGTGGCCGAGGTTTCCTCTTCGCGAATCCGTTGTATAAATTCATCTTCGTCGAAGCCGGGGCTGCTGAACGAGCCGGGAGCGGCCGTTCCGCCTTTCAAGGCGAGAATAACTTGCTGATACAGGTAAAAGTTCTGCCTTACGAATTCATCTTTCGTCGTATCCAGCACCGCCATGTAGTCCGCGATTTTTTTGGACAATTCGCTTAAAGACGCTCTTGCGTACAAGGAATTGACGTGCGCTCCCATGGCGTAACTGGCAAAAACATAATCTCCCGAATCCATGCCGCAACGGAGCGCTTTACTTAGATAATCGTCCACATCGCGGTTATTCCCGGCAAATTGGCAGAGAACCGCGCCGAATATCGTATAGGTTCTGCTTTTAATCGAGGCGCTATTATAGCGCTCGGATAGCTCCACGCCGATCTTGCCCATGGCATAACCTTGATCGAATTTGCCGAACCCGGTCCCCAGAAGCATGCCGAATGCGGAATAGACGGTCGCGGAAGCGGGGGTGTTCCCATGTTTAAGCGACAGTTGAATGGCTCTGCACATCAGCAGGATGAAGACCTTCTTATCGGTAAAAAAGGTGGAGGGTGTAATCGAGAAAATCAGGTTCATCGCGGCAATGCGATCTTTGTCCGACATTTCCTCCAAATGGGCGAGTTTGTCATGCTTATTGCGAAGCAAGATCTCGATTCGCTTGACCTCTATCCAGAGCGTTAAGTTTCCCGGATTGGGCGAAATGATAACGTGATGCTCTCTCAGGCTTTCAATGCCTAGTGCCGTCCCCTCTAAATATCTGCCTTGATTAATGTGCTGCATAATTCGGATCATTTGCACCCGGCTGCGTTCGACAGGATTGCGGGCACGGTCAAGCAATAATTCGATTTCCCGTTCATACGGATCGGAATTGCCGCACAAATATTCGCATTCTGCTTTCTGGGCATGCAGCTCGAAACAAAACTCGAACTCCGTGTCCCAGTCTTTGTCTGACAGCAGCTCCGCGCCTTTTGCGAAATATCCCAGAGCAATATCGTATGCGGAGGAGGCCTTGGCGCGTTTTCCGGCTTCCGAATTCAAATTGACCAGCTGTCTTAGCTCGCGTTCGTCTTTAATCGTCTTCGAGCCTTTATTAAGATGGTTAACGGCGTCGAACGAGCTTTCTCCGATCCCGATATCCGATCCGAGCAGGCATCTGCCTATTCGGATATGGATGTCTTGTTTCGATTGATCATCTATTTGATTATAGATCAGCTTCTGGATGTTATCGTGAGCAAAACGATAAATCCCGGTATCATGAGGCACAACCATCCCTTCGGCTTCAATAAGGAACCACTCGGAGACGAGTTCGTCTCTATCGAGGCTCGCGACGGAAGAGATGAGATCGAGGTGAAACGTGCTCCCCACGCAGGCGGCCGCTTTGAGCAGTTCCTGCGCTTGATTCGAGAAACGTTGCAATCTGCGTTCCATTAAATCATGGATGGCATAACTAGGTTCCTGCTCGATGATCTGTCCCAAGTTCCATTGCCAGCATCGTTTTTCATGATTGTATAGCAGAATGTTGTCATCCTGTAAGCGGAGCAGGATCTGTTTGAAATGAAACGGATTGCCGCCGGATCTGCGGTATAACAGCTCCGTCAAGATAAGCGTAGAGTCGGCATCGCTATTCAGCGTCTCCATCACGATCAGGTTCATTTGCTCCATGCCGAGCGGCGACAGATGAATGTGACGGACAACCGCTTGATCCGTGACGCTTCCGTCCGTTTCGTACCCCGGAAGCTTGCTCCGATCCGTTTCCGTATGGCGATAGGCGCAGACGAACATGAGATATTGGCATTCCGGATCGGATAACAAGGCTTGAATCAATTGCAGGGACGAAGAGTTCGCCCATTGCAAATCATCGATGAAGAGGACGATGGGATACTCTTTGGAAGCCAGCGCCTGCACGAATTTGCGGAAAACGTAAAAGAACCGTTTCTTCGATTCATTGGCCGGCAGTTCCTCCGCAGCCGGCGTGTTGCCCAATATATGCCCGGCTTCGGGGATGATCGTCGTAATGAGGTCGGCATTGGCGCCGAGAGCTTCTTGCAGTTTGAGTCTCCATTGCTCGGTTTGATCCTTCCGCTCGCCGAGCAAATGGCGCATTAACCCGCGAAAGGCCTGAATAATAGGGTGATAGGGGCTTTCGTTCGAGATTTGCTCGAACTTGCCGGCGATATAGTAAAAATCCCGCGAATGCCTTTGTTTTCGAAAGATCTCTTCTATTAAGCTCGTTTTGCCGATTCCGGCATCTCCCGAAACGTAGACCATTTCCGTAGATCCGAAGCAAGCGGAATAAAAGGCTTGAGTGAGCATTGAAATTTCAAGCTCTCTGCCGTGAAATCCGGGTTCCATGAAAAAAGTATCGTGGGCGCGTCCGATTTTATCTAAATCGGCGATTAGAAAACCGGCGTTCTGATAACGGCTATCCGGATTTTTCTCCAAAAGCTTCATGACGATGGATTCCAGACCGTCGGGTAATCGCGTTCCTTCGTTCGTTAGCGGTGCCGGGGATTGCGTCAGATGCAGGTACACCCATTCGAGAGGATTGTCGGCTAGAAAAGGAAGGCGTCCGGAGAGCATTTCATAGAAAAGTACGCCTAAAGAATATAGATCGCTGCGCTCGTCCGCGGTACGGAGCATCCTGCCCGTATTTTCGGGCGAGCAATAAGGCAGGCCTGCGTCGGGAATGCCGTAGACGGACGATCGGACGTAGCCGTCGTCCGATCGACGCGCCGCGTGGCCGGAATCTATCAAGCTAGCGTCCGTCCCATTCGCTGAAACGAATATCCGCTCAGGCCGCAAATCGAGGTGTATGAATTGTTGCTGATGAAGTTTCCCGACGCTGGCCGCAATCGCTCTAGCAAGGATAAGGAAAGCATCCGGCTTCATGTACGCTTGTCCGTTCATAAATTCTCTGAGCGTTATTCCGGCTTCTTTCATTTCCGAACACCTCTGACTACATTTTATGTCAATTATTTTAACGGAAAGAGGCATCCCTATTAAAGAGGTTATTTGCCAACCTTGCAGCTTCGCGCGAAATCTATCGCTTATCATAAAACCGATTCGCTAAAGATTCCATACCTCCAAGGAGGTATGGAGCAGTTATTTTTTAGGCGTTTAATGCCTCATTTCGAACAAAGATATCCCTTTATGGGTATGGCGCAGGATAAAGAGTTATTTTATCTTACTAATAATTAAATAGATTAAAAGTGTGAAAAAAGCTAAATTTTGAGAGGGATAGGTGGATAACGATGTATAATGCCGGCATTGCTTTTCTAAGCGTCATGCTTCTCGGGGCTATTATCTACGGTAAGTTATGGTGGGACGGTCCGGGAGTAGGCCTTAAATTTACGAAATGGTTTTTCGGTATTTTCGTCCTGGCGGGGATAGTTGTCGCAGGGATTACTTATGCGGGGGTTATTAAAATTTAGAGCGCTAAGTTTCGTTCATGCGGAAGCGAAGCCAAGAATGGAGGAAATGATGAAAGCTTTGAACCTATGGATCGCAATTGTTCTTAGCATCGTGATTGTTTTAGGGTGGTTGCCCGGTCGATCCGTTTACGCTGCGGGTTCGGCGGTTTTGGATCAAGAGAACGCGAGTGGCACCGGCAATGTATTCGTGAATGCCGATTACCCGAGATTTCAAACCTTTACCCCGGCGTTTGCCGGTAATCTCAGCGGGATTGATCTGAATATCTTCGATTCCTTCGGCACAACCGGCGCCCTTAAGGTGAGTATCTATCAGGAAAGCAATCTTTCGACGCCTCTTGCGACCGCGCAGTTGGCGACGTTCGGCGCAGGCTGGGTATCGATCGATTTTTCCGGGACATCACCTTACTTGAAGAAGAATACCGTGTATCGAATGGTAGCTTCCACGGAGTCTGGGAGTCCTGCCGGATTCGGTTGGTATTTGAGTTCTGCCGATACGTATCCAAGAGGATCCTCGTCGGCTGCCGGGAGAGATTTCGCCTTCAAGACATATACGATCCCGGATTACTCCTTATCCCCGGCCGAGAGTCGGGTTTCAAGCGCGCAATCCAGTCTGGTAGCGGATGGCGTCAGCCAGACGACGGTAACCGTACAAATGAAAGACGCGCAAGGAACGGATTGGGCGACCGGAGGATCGTCGGTGGTCATTACCTCGACTTTAGGCACAGTCAGCGCCGTTACGGACAACAATAACGGCACGTATACGGCGACGCTCACGGCTCCGACGACGACAGGCACGGCGACGATCGGCGCCAGCGTTGGCGGCAGCCCAATTACGTCGACAGCTAGCGTGCAGTTTGTAGCAGGTGCGCCGTCGACGGCGCACAGCACGGTCCAATCGGGCAACGCGACGTTGACCGCGAACGGAACAAGCCAGACGACGGTAACCGTACGATTGAAAGACGCGTATGGGAATGCGATTACGACCGGAGGAGCTACGGTAGCGATCGCTTCGACGCTGGGCACGGTCAGCGCAGTAACGGACAATAACAACGGTACGTATACGGCGACGCTCACGGCTCCGACGACGACAGGTACGGCGACGATCAGTGCAACCGTAGGCGGTAGCGCGATAACGGGGACGGCTAGCGTGCAGTTCGTGCCTGGAGCGCGTCGACGGCGAACAGTACGATACAGGCTGGCGCCGCGACGCTAATCGCCGATGGGACAAGCCAGACGACGATCGGCGTGAAGTTGATCGACGCCCAGGGCAATGCGATCGCACCGGAGGAGCGACGGTAGGCATCGCTTCGACGCTGGGCACGGTCAGCGCAGTAACGGACAATAACAACGGTACGTATACGGCGACGCTCACGGCTCCGATGACGACAGGTACGGCGACGATCAGTGCAACCGTAGGCGGTAGCGCGATCGGTCGACGGCTAGCGTGCAGTTCGTACCGGGAGCGCCGTCGACGGCGAACAGCACGATTCAAGCGGGCAACGCGACGCTGACGCGATGGGACAAGCCAAACGGTAACCGTACGATTGAAGGACGCGAATGGGAATACGATAATGACCGGAGGAGCGACGGTAGTCATTACATCGACGCTCGGCACGGTCAGCGCCGTAACGGACAACAACAACGGCACGTATACGGCGACGCTAATGTCTTCGACGACGACAGGGACGGCGACGGTCAACGCCAGCGTTGGAGGCAGCGCGATAACGGGGACGGCCAGCGTGCAGTTCGTGCCGGGAACTCCGTCGACGGCGAACAGTACGATTCAGGCTGGCTCCGCGACTTTGACCGCAGATGGGACAAGCCAGACGACGATCGGCGTGAAGTTGATCGACGCCCAGGGCAATGCGATCTCAACCGGAGGAGCGACGGTAGGCATTACGTCTACGCTCGGCACGGTTAGCGCCGTAACGGATAACAACAACGGTACGTACGCGGCGACGCTAATGTCTCCGACGACGACAGGGACGGCGACGATCAACGCCAGCGTTGGAGGCAGCGCGATAACGGGGACGGCCACCGTGCAGTTCGTGCCGGGAACTCCGTCGACGGCGAACAGTACGATTCAGGCTGGCTCCGCGACTTTGACCGCAGATGGGACAAGCCAGACGACGATCGGCGTGAAGTTGATCGACGCCCAGGGCAATGCGATCTCAACCGGAGGAGCGACGGTAGGCATTACGTCTACGCTCGGCACGGTTAGCGCCGTAACGGATAACAACAACGGTACGTACGCGGCGACGCTTACGTCTCCGACGACGACAGGGACGGCGACGATCGGCGCAACTATCGGCGGAAGCGCGATAGCGGGGACGGTCAGCATGCAGTTCGTAGTGGGCGCGCGTCGACGGCGAACAGCACGATCCAAGCGGGCGATGCAACGCTGACCGCCGATGGGACAAGCCAGACGACGATCTCGGTGAAGTTGATCGACGCTCTGGGTAATGCGCAGACGGCCGGGGGAGCGATGGTTGGCATTACGTCAACGCTTGGAACGGTTAGCGGCGTAACGGACAACGGTAACGGCACGTATACGGCAACGCTGACGGCCCCTACAACGTTAGGTATCGCGACGATCAGCGCCAGCGTCGATGGCAATCCGATTGCGCCGACGGCCAGCGTGGAATTTCTCCTTGGCGACGTAAGCGCGCAGCGCTCCACGGTTACCGCAAGCGACCTTGTCGTTCGTGCGGACGGAGCCGGCAAAGCATCGATCTTCGTTAAGCTCAAGGACGATTACGACCACCCGATCGCAGGCAAGCGGGTGCTGCTTCAAGCCAATGGAGGAAGCTCGGTCATACAAGCCGTATACGACGTGACAGATGCGGACGGCTTAGCGTTATTTACGGTGAGCAATACGGCGGCGGAGAACGTGACCTATTCCGCGAAGGAAGCAACAACCGGTCTAACTTTAATCCAGACCGTGAATGTAGCGTTTACGTACGATCAGCCTCCTAGAATCGTACTGCAAGCAAATCCTATCGCCCCTACCTTCGGCAACGTGACGGTTACCGTAACCGCGTCGGTATACGGGCACTTCAATAGCCTTTCTTCTATTAAGTGGGCGCCGGGAAGCCGTGCCGTTTCGTATTTCGATACACAAGGAGTGGCGATCGCCGATCGTTTTACCGTTCAGGAGAACGGGATTTATTCCGTCTATGCGGTAGATACGGCGGGCAACGCGAACGTGAGCTTGATCGAAGTCCGGAATATCGTTCCCATGAGCAACAATGCGAACTTGGCCGACTGGCAGCTCATGGGAACGGGCGGGACGGTAAATTTCGCCTTTGATTCGGGGACAACGGACTATAACATTCAGGTAACCCATTCGGTAACCGGATTGAAAATGTTGTTGGCAACCTCGGATAGCTATTCTATCGTCTCCGTGAACGGAATGCGGGCGACCGCGAATTCGATTACCGGCGAGTATCCGCTGGCAACGGGCAATAACGCGTTCGAGGTCAATGTCAAAGCGCAGGATGGTACCGTGAAAAAGTACACGCTTAACGTAAACCGTTCCGCGGCAAGCACGAATCCCGGGCCGTCTAGCCCTTCAAACGGCACAAGTCCATCAAGCCCATCAAACCCATCGCCATCCAATACGATTGCGATTCGGATCAACGATACAGAAGTGTCCGGAGTTGCCGCTTTGCGAACTGGCGCGGACGGAGTCAAATCCATCGACGTACTGTTGGATAGCGAAGTTCTTAAGAAGGTGCTCTCATCTTCCGCAACGGCCAAAGCGAATCTCTCGATCTCGATCGAGGATGAAGCGGGCTTAATCGCGCTTCGCCTTCCCGGCGACGCCATTTCGCTCCTTCCGGAAGAGGGAGCTACGATTCTATTAAAAACTCGGCAAGGCCAGTATCGCTTGCCTCTAGACGAGGTCATAAGCCGGAAGACGGATTGGACGACAGCCGCGGAAGCTCAAGTAACGATCGCGTTCGGCGAAGCCGGGGGAATTGCCGGTCTGCGGGATGCGGCGAATAAAGGCGGTTTCCGGCTAGTCGGGAATCCGGTTCATTTTAACGTGCATATCATCGATCATGGCGAGAAAAGAGAGATTGCTAGCTTTGGCCATTATGTGGAAAGGGTCATTTATTTACCGACGGAAGCTGACGATCATACGACATCGACGGTCGTCGTATGGGACGAGAAGCTTGGAGCGCGTCCGGTGCCGACGGAGTTTGCCTTAGTGGACGGTCGTCGGGCCGCGGTGATTCGGAGTCTCACGAACGGCGTCTTTGCGGTTGTTTCCAAGCAGTCTCTATTCGCGGACGTTCAAGGACACTGGGCCGCTAACGAAATCAGCGAAATGAATAGCCGATTGATCGTACAAGGCGTAGACGGAGGGCGGTTCGATCCCGATGCCGAGGTTACTCGGGCCGAATTCGCTGCGCTGCTAGCAAGAGCTCTGGGATTGCCGGAAGGCGGAGGTCAGGCAAGCTTCCTGGACGTCGGCCGGTCGAACTGGTACAGCGGCGCGCCGCGGCGGTTAAAGCGTACGGATTGATGGATGGGTTCAAGGACGGAACGTTCGGCCCGAATCGGGAAGTGTCGCGACAAGAAGCGATCGTCATGATCGTTCGGGCGCTGCGACTGGCCGACATCTCATCGGCAACAAGAAATGCAGGGGCGCAAGTAGACTTAGAAGCCTACTCCGACCGCGATCAAATCGGCAACTGGGCGAGCGATTCGATCCGGACGGCCATTTCCGAAGGTTTAATGAAGGGTAACGGAGACGAGTTGCGTCCGCGGAAGTCGTTAACCCGCGCGGAGACGACCGTGCTTCTGTACCGGTTGCTGATCAAGGCTGGATTAATCAACGAATGAACAGGAATGCGGAGACGAGCCGACGGCTCGTCTCCGTTATTCGCCCGAACGTGAATCCCTGGATATCATCGTACGAAATCTAGTTGCCGATATATTTAGGAACAACATTATTAACGGATAGTGAGGCGGAGTTATTGAAACGGATGATTAGAAGATCGGCCGTTATGTTGGCGTTAATCGCTATGATCATGGGGTTAGTCAGCGGATTTTCGAGCTCTTCGGCATGGGCGGCTTCGGGGAATCCGGTGGCTACGTACCTGTCTCCGGAGAAGATCGAGTTTGTCAGCTACAGCAAGAAATGGAACCAAAAGAAGTTGAAGGCGCTGTATGTCGAATTGATGAAAAACACGCACGGCGAGGAACTTCGTTACCTGGGTAAGGTCGTTCTGTCGCCGGAAGAGAAAGAAGACGAATTGGGCGTCGCGAATATGGGCTATTCTTGGACGGAGGACGACCTATCCGACATCGAGATGGACGAGCCGACGGAAATCATTCTTTACGATGCCGACAATTTGTCGACCGTGGAGAGTCTGTCCACGACTTTAAGCCACGAATACGGACACCATTTTACATACTATTGGCTTATTAAAAAAGAACATAAGCTTCCTAGCGACTCAACCACGAAATGGGCGGCCATAAGGGGAATTCAAAATTATCCGGTCTTATTCACGGAGGATACATCCGACCCCGAGTATACCCATTATTGGGATCCCGGAGAGATTATGGCGGACGACTACATGGCCATGTTCGGTTCTCCGACGGCCAAGTTGAGCATGGTTAAATCTCATCAATCGCAAGAGGGAAGAGGTTTCTATGGAGAAATTGAGAATGAATCCCTTCCTCCGGCAACTACGCTTGCGTCCGTTAGGAGCTACTGGCTGAAACTGAGCGGTATTAAAGATCCGTTGCCCTTAGTCTTCAAGGAACCTAAGCTAACGAAGATTCAGGCCGTCGAGTCCGGGGAAGAGGAAGAAGGAATCGACCATAAACTTACCTTCGAAGCGGGTTCCGCCGCGCCGGCCGTTGCCGGACGGCTGCAGTATAGCGTCTATTGGACCTATGAGGACGAAGGGGAAGAGACTTTCGATTACACGGATTTGACAACGGGCAAGCGATACCTCGTCGTGCCGGGCGGGCTGCCGGAGACTGAACTTACTCTTACTGTCTACGCATACGATCCGAAGACGAGGCAATACGTTTACGCAAGACCGGTCACTTACGATTTGTCGGACCCCGAGGATCCTATTCTGGTGAACTAAAGCTATATAGAAAGAAGGCTGCCGATCTTTCGGCAGCCTTCGTCTAATTAAGCCCTGTTAGTTACTTTCGATGATCTCGTCCAGAGAGGTGTGCGCATCGCGGTTCGCCTCCATGGCAATCTCGCGATCCGTTTCGCTTCCGCCTTGGATGTTATCCGCGGCACGCGCCTGTTGATTCAGCTGCTCTTCAACCTGACCGATCCCGTGCGCTCCTTGGTGATTCCGGCTTGATGGCATATGATCGCCTCCGTCCGCATTTTGGGGTTTCTTTCCGGCCTATTGTTTGTTTGTCGAACCCGGGACGGCAGAATCGTGATTGTTTCCGGGATTCGATTTCTTTCCCTTGTTGTTTTTCGTCGTATGGCGAGACATGCAGCATGCTCCCTTCTGTATGTTCCAAGCGTACTCAACTGACAGCTGCCATAGAACAGTATGTCCCGTTCTTTAAACGACTAGTCTTTATCTTATTTGATGATCGTTCTTTTCCAGGCAATAAAAAATAACGGCACATTGTGCCGTTATTGAACATGCGTAGCATGACTTTGTCCCTAAAAAATAAATCTTGCTCTTTGTTCACTCATTTGTTAGAATGACGAGTACGATATTTTTCGGAAATATCCATAGATGAAAATATCATACCACAATGAAAAGTTTTTGTCAATATTAATTTAGATTGAAGTTAACCCCAGGACGTGGAAGGAGAATTAGCGATGACGGACTATCAACAGACGGAGCTCAATAACGACGAACATTTGATTTTACCGCCAGGCGTGAAGGTGGATGACCCGGTTCGCATGTATTTGAAGGAAATCGGACGCGTTCAATTGCTTTCCACGGAGGAGGAAGTCGATTTAGCCCAAAGAATCGAACAAGGGGACGAGCAGGCCAAGCAAAGATTAACGAAGGCGAATCTTCGCCTTGTCGTCAGCATTGCCAGAAGGTATGTCGGACGCGGCATGTTGTTCCTTGACCTCATTCAAGAAGGAAATATGGGTTTGATCAAAGCCGTAGATAAATTCGACTATAGGAAGGGATTTAAGTTCAGCACGTACGCGACTTGGTGGATCCGCCAAGCGATCACCCGAAGCATTGCGGATCAAAGCAGAACCATTCGCATTCCGGTTCATATGGTGGAGACGATCAATAAGTATATCCGTATTTCCAGACAAATGGTGCAAGTGCTTGGTCGCGAGCCCGAGCCGGAAGAAATAGCAAGGGAAATGGATCTTACCTTAGATAAAGTAAGGGAGATTATGAAGATTTCTCAGGAACCGATCTCGCTAGAGACGCCCGTCGGGGAAGAAAACGACTCAAAGCTGGGCGAATTCATCGAGGATCAGGATGCTTTGGCGCCAGCCGATGCCGCGGCGTTCGAGCTGTTGAAGGAACAGTTGGCGGATGTGCTCGATACGCTGACGGATCGGGAAGAGAGCGTGCTTCGCCTGCGTTTTGGGCTAGATGACGGCCGTGCCCGTACGCTCGAAGAAGTAGGCAAGGAATTCGGAGTTACTCGCGAGCGAATCCGGCAGATCGAGGCCAAAGCTTTGCGCAAATTAAGGCATCCGAGTCGCAGCAAACAGTTAAAGGATTTTATGGAATAGGTTCTCCGACCTCTGACGAATTTCGGGTAAATAGAAGGCTTTTCCTTGAATAGTGTCGAAGACTGTTAAGTGACACTATCGACATGGGAGAGAGTAAGCCTTGTTCTTACGTAAATCGATACTAATCGGATGCGCTACGGCTCTGCTTTTATTCGTTGCGTTGGATCCTGCTTATGGATCTCCGTCCTCGCCATCCGAATCTAGTAATCAAAATATTAGCGTAGAAAATGAGCAGGCGGAGCGGAAAACATCGGTTGTTCCGGAAGCCGTCGTGAATATCGTTGACGTTACGAATCTGCGAAGCGGACCGGGGCTAGATTACGAGATTGTAGGCAAAGCCATGCCGGGAGATACATTTCCCGTCGTCGGATTGGAAGGGGATTGGCATCAAGTAGAGCTTTCGAGCGGCGATACCGCGTACGTGGCCGCTTGGGTCGTGAAAATCGATAAACCAATACGCTTCGTTAACATCGTAGAAGTCACCAATTTGCGTAACGGGCCTGGGCTTGATTATAAAATCGTAGGCAAGGCTAGACTGGGAGATTCGTTTCAGATCGTCGGCACGGAAGGAGATTGGTATCAAGTTTCGCTTCCCGGCGGCGATACCGCTTACGTTGCCGGATGGGTCGTCAAGACCGGTCTTGGCGATCAAGTCTCGCAACCGAAAGTCTATATCTATCATACTCATAATCGCGAATCCTGGAAAAACGTTGTCGGCAATAAAAAAGGGACGTCCTTCGACGATCCGAAAGTGAATATTACGTTAGTCGGCCAGCAAATGGGAGAGGTTTTGCGAAAAAAAGGAATCCAATCGTTAGTAAGCAAGGATGACTATACCGAGAAACTCAAACAACAAAATTTGGGCTTCTCCTTCTCTTACGCGGAGTCTCGTAAAGACGTCAAAAAAGCGATGGAAGCAAACCCATCGTTGGCTTACTTTTTTGATATTCATCGCGACGCCGACGTCCCCCGCAAAAGCACGACGGCGACGATCAAAGGCAAATCCTATGCGCGTATCTTGTTCGTCATCGGAACCGCTCATCCGAACTTCGCGGCCAACAAGAAATTGGCCGAAGCGTTGAATGCGCGGCTTAACAAGAAGTATCCGGGTTTGTCGCGCGGCGTGTTGGCCAAGAGCGCCCATCAAGGAAACGGGGAGTATAACCAGTCGATATCCCCGGGCAGCTTGCTTATGGAGTTCGGCGGCGTGAACAATACGCTGGAAGAAAACCTGCTCACGGCGGAGGCTTTCGCGGACGTTTTCGCCGAGTATTACGGCTCGCTAAAATGAGGCGTCGTTATAATTGAATACGGACGAAAGAAGCTGTCTCGAAAGCGAAACTTGAGGCGGCTTCTTGTATTTTGCCAGCCCCTCGCTCGCGAGCTCAATAGTACCGTGAGGCGGTACTTTTCCGCCCCAACCCCTCGCTCGCTAACCCGATTTTTCCATGAATATCCCAATTGTGTGAAAATGTTAATCCTGCAAGCGCTTAATATTATGATATATTTTTACGGTAGCTTAAAAACGGATTTATCATGCTATACATTTTTGGGAGGTTATCATGCTTTGTAGAAGTAAGCAAACTCGCGGGTTCATGCTTATCCCCCTCTTTACGCTTCTCCTGCTTTGCATCGCATTGCCGGCAGCTGCCGCGGAGAAAACGGAAGCTTCGACGGTAAATAACGTAACCATTAAGATTAACGGCGTTAAAGCGAAACTAACCGATTCGGTGCGCACGCTTGACGGAAGGCTGTTCCTTCCAATCGGGGGGCTGGCGGATAAGCTAGGCGCGAAGACCGAATGGGACCAAGACAATGAAGCGGTGACGATTCATACCGTTAACAAAGACAAAATCGTGCTAAGCAATGGCGTGCCGGTAGTGTACTTCAACGAGGGCCGCTATTTAATGGACGTGGCGCCGTTCGTCGCGGAAGGCAGAATCTATATTCCGCTTCGCCATGTCGCCGAACTGCTACATACAAGTTTTAATTGGGATGCGGATGCCCAGGTAGCCGAGTTGGACGCGGTTGAACCCGCCGTCGTGACCGAAGATTTCGGAGTATCGGAAATAAGCAAGCAGCATGGCGTTAGCCAATCGGCGCTGCTAAAGCGGAATAAGCTGGACAAAGCCGACGAGATTAAAGTCGGAACGACGTTGCGGGTCGTCATCCCTTCCGTACTCGAGAACGAGGCGGAACCGTTTACGAAGCAGGACTATATGCTGCTGGCTAGACTCGTTCAGGTCGAATCGGGATATGAAGGTTATGAGGGGCAGTTGGCCGTAGCCAATGTCGTGCTTAATAGAGTCAAGGATTCGCGGTTCCCGAATTCGATCCGCGATGTCATCTATTCCGGCAAGCAGTTCCCCGTCGCGCATAACGGCATGCTGGATAAGAGCGTACCGAACGCAAGCGTGCTTCGCGCGGCCAAGGATGCTTTGAACGGAAAGAACAACGTTCGGAATGCGGTGTATTTTTACGATCCCGACGTGTCCAAAGGAGCGTTCTGGTCAGGTCTCGATACGATCGCGACGATCGGCAGCCATAGATTCGCGAAATAGCCGTTATCGCAATACGAAAGAGAACTCTCGTCCCTCCATAGGGGCGGGAGTTTTTATTTTGCGGGAGTTTTATTTTGCGGTTGTCGCTATTCCGATTTAGCGATTAAGCGCAGGGATTTGGAGATAGTGAAGGGGACGGTTTATGATGAAAGGAATCGAGCTAAAGGGGTATAAGTAAAATGGCGCAAACAGAACAACCCATCTATCGCTTCAGTGAAGCCCCGATCTGGGAACTGCAGCGTTCCTACTATGAAGAGCAAGGAATCAAGGCATGGCAAAACGAGGAGGTCCCGGAGTACATAACGAGCAACCCGATTATAGCCGAGGCCTATGCGGAAATGATATTCGGGTTTCTTCAGGACAGAGCGGGGGTAGGCTATGCCTCCGAACCTGTCACGATTGTCGAGCTTGGAGCGGGTTCGGGCCGATTAGCCTTTCATGTGCTTAACGAATTATGCGAGCTAGCGGCTTTTGCGGGCATTGCGATCCCGCCTTTTCGCTATATCATGAGCGATATCGCCGTCAAAAATATAGCATACTGGCAACGGCACCCCTGCTTGATTCCCTTTGTTGAAAAGGGGATTTTAGATTTCGCGAAATTCGATGCCGTTACCGATACGGAACTAATCTTGATCCAATCGGGAATCGCTATACGACCGGGGGACCTGCAGCAACCGTTGCTGGTCATCGCGAATTACTTTTTCGACAGCATCCCGCAAGAACTGATTTACGTGGAAGGAAGTAAAATCTATGAGTGCAAGGTCTCCCTGCAGTTTCCGGAAGGAACGGAAGGTCTGAGCGCATCCGAAATACTGGAGAAAACGACACTCGGGTATCATTATCGCCAGGAGACCGATTCTGAACGGGAAACGTATCCGTACCGCGATGTTATTGAACTTTATCGAGAGAAGGCAGAGGATTCCCACATTCTCTTTCCAGCTATCGGTTTAAATTGTTTGGAACGACTTGGCCGGCTGTCGCAAAGGGGTTTCCTTCTGATTACGGCGGATAAAGGCGACCACAGGTTAGAGAACTGGGAATTTGCGGAGCCCCCCAAGCTTATTCATCACGGAAGCTTCTCTCTGACGGCAAACTATCATGCGATTCAAACCTTTTTCGAGCAGAAGGGCGCGCTGTCTCTCTTCACCGCGCATCATCATAGCAACTTAAACGTAGGCTGTATTTTAATGCTGCAAGAACCGATGGGCTATGCGCATACCCGTCTGGCTTATCGGCGTTTTGTAGAACGCTTTGGCCCGGATGACTTTTTCAGCATGAAACAATGGTTTGACGGGCAGTTGGATCATATGGAATTACGGCAAATCCTAGCCCTCTGGCGATTGAGCGGCTACGATTCGCAATGGCTCCTGCAAAGCGCCAAGCGCATCTCCAATCTTCTTCCAGCCGGCAATGAGGCCGAAATAGAAGATATCCGCAGCGGAATACATTCGATGTGGAAAACCTATTACTCCGTGGAGGATAAACACAACCTGGCGTTAGACTGCGGAATGCTGCTGTACGAAATGGAATTGTTCGAAGATGCTTTGGTATTCTTGGAAAGGTCTCTTCGGCATGGCGAGGCTGACTCCGAGGTGCTCTATCCTTTATCCGTTTGCTGCTATGAGACCGGCAATGAGGCTGCCGCCTTGGAATACGCGCGTAGAACGATAGCGATGGAGCCTGAGCATGAAGGAGCTTTAGCGCTTCAAACCCTGTTGATGTAAAAAGAAAGTAAAGCGTTAGACAATGCAATTCTTAATTGGAACTTTATAGCTCTATATCGTATTATCATTAAAGGAGTTTCCGTAGGATCGGCTCAAGCTAATCCGGTTGTTTTCGGTCTCTGAATAATAGATTGGAAATCCATCGGCTCACCGCTGACACGAATGCGAGGAAATAGAAACATGACAGTACTGCCCAATTGCCCGAAATGTAATTCGGAATATACTTACGAAGACGGAAATCTTCTCATTTGCCCGGAATGCGCTCATGAGTGGTCATTGGAATCCGATGCCGCGGATGGGGACGACAAAAAAGTCGTCAGAGATGCCAACGGAAACGTCTTAAACGATGGAGATTCGGTATCCGTGATCAAAGACCTTAAAGTCAAAGGAAGCTCGTTGGTCGTAAAAATCGGAACGAAAGTGAAAAACATCCGCTTGGTTGACGGAGATCATGACATTGATTGCAAGATCGACGGTTTCGGCGAAATGAAGCTGAAATCGGAATTCGTTAAGAAAATATAATCGCAAAAAGTCCCGGCGAGGAAATCCTCTACGGGGCTTTTTGTTATTCCATCGTTTGATACTAATAAATGATTTGTGTCACTTTGAAACGGACTTCTTCCATCCCTATAGACTCGCAATCGGAGGGTCGTATAGAATTCCAAATGTTACTACTACTTGAAAGGTGTGGATTTATGGGCGAATCGAATTGGAAGCACTCGTTTTCCAGTAAGTGGATTCATCGCACCCTTAGTTTAACGCTTGCCGCCGCGCTTCTGGCAGCGCCGTTCTCCGTTGCGGCCGCAGGCAAAAGCAAAGCCGCCGACGAGCAGCCGGCAACCGGGAAGAACGCAATCGATTATGCCGGAAGCAAGCTTGCGGTTGGAGAAAATCATTTTCTAACCCGCCAAGAGATCGAGCTTCAATGGGACGGCATCGACCCCGATTATACGCCGGATAAGGCCGTAGATGCGGTCAAAGCGCTGCTTCCTCAGCAGGATTACGAGGAATTGTTCCCTTACAGATTAGGCTCCCCGGAATGGTTTAAGGTGGCGAAAGGCAAAGAATATTACAAAGAAAACCAGAAGGATTTTTTCTCCTACGACAATTTGATCGCGGCGGTCACGGAGGCGGCGAACATTAAGCTTAAAATCAGTTCGCGCAAAGGAAGCCCCGGAGCGCAGGAAGTTCATCGACTGGACAAGGAAGCCAGAATCGAGACGCTAGTTTCCCGGTCCTCCGATTTTACTTCCGAAGAGAATAAGACGAAAGAAATTGAAACCGTTATCATCGATTTCGGCGCTTTCCTCAAAGAAGGCTTCAAAAAGGATCGCAAACGCGAGCTAGCGGCATTCTTAGCGAATCTATCCCACGAGACCGGCGGAGGTTGGGCGACAGCGCCGGGGGGAGAATTGAAATGGGGCTTGTTCTGGAACGAGAATATCGCGGGGAGAACCGGAGTCAACCTGGATCCTTTCGTCGATCCTGCGAGCAGCGAGCTCTATCCGGGCGCTCCGGGCAAACGTTACTACGGACGCGGACCGATCATGATGAGCTGGAACTTCAATTACGGCCTCTTCAGTTCGATCATCTACGGGGACAAGAACGTGCTGCTCGGCAATCCGGAAATATTGGCGGCGGATGGGAAGGTAGGCTTCATGACGGCCATCCTGTTCTGGATGACGCCGCAAGCGCCGAAGCCTTCGGCTCACGATGTTATCATTAACAAATGGAAGCCGACGAAAGCCCATCTGTCCAAAGGATTGAGCAAGCCGGGATTCGGCATGACCGTCATGGTTCTGAATGGCCTGGAAGCGAATATGGGCGAGACGGAAGGCAGCCCGGTTAAGCGCGCGCGGGACATTATCGGGATCTTACGAGCAAAATGGGCGTTGATATCACCGGCGAGAAAGTGGATACGCTAGGGATGGAGCCGTTTTAATAACGAAGGCGAACCGGGTGCTAAGAATCCCGGTTCGCCTTTCTTTTCGTGAGTCAAACGGTTGCCAAACCGGATGATCATACAATCTTCACTTCTCTTTTGCAGTCCGTTCAACTATAATTCTAGAAGAGATTATCGCTTGACCAATTAAATAATTTACAGCCTGTAGGTGCCTTTGATGCGATAAGCTTCGGAGGTTAAAAGGGAAGCCGGTGCAAACCCGGCGCGGTCCCGCCACTGTATATCGGGGATTGCCTCGCAAGTCCACTGTTCCTCCAAGGAATGGGAAGGAGAGGGAGTCATCTAACCCGTAAGCCAGGAAACCTGCCTACTCGGCTTCGCCAACGAACATCCTTCGCGGAAAAGGAATGGCCGAATCAGGATATAGATTGTATGCCAATCATCCGATGTTACCTGATCTGCTAACCCTTGGTTTCCTGCTGGAGACCGGGGGTTTTCTCGTTGAATGGCCCTGCCGGTAAAATGATTTGATCGTTCAAGCTCTGCTCTACAAACTTGACGAGGGGAAGATTAAGCTATGAAGAAATTATGGTTAATAGCGTTAACGTTAGCACTGGCAGTCGCATTAGCGGGCTGCGGAAAGGACAATAACGATTCGGAGGCGAGCCCGAGCTCAAGCCAGAGCGCAAGTGCCAGCCCAATCGCAAGCGCTAGCCAGGCGGCATCGGAAAGCGCGCCGGCTTCCGAAGCAGCGGCTAAGAAGACGGAGTACCCGCTTACGGTTAAGGATGCGACGGGAACGGAGTTTACCTTCGATAAGGCGCCTGAGAAGATCGTCTCGACTTCCGTATCCGAGACTGAGATTCTGTTCGCGCTCGGCCTTGGCGATAAGGTGGTAGGCGTATCCGATTACGACAACTATCCGCCGGAAGCGCTCGAGAAGCAGAAGGTAGGCGGCGTATCCGAACCGAACGTGGAAGCGATCATCGCATTGGAACCCGACCTGGTCATCACGGGAATTTCCATCAAAGACACGGCGGTAGAGAAGTTCCGTTCGCTTGATCTTAAGCTCGTGAAGACGGAGCCGAAGAGTATCGAGGACGTTCTGGGCAATATTCTGCTGATCGGCCAAATTACCGACAAGCAAACGGAAGCGGAAGCTCTCGTCGCGCAGATGAGAGAGGACGTTCGCAAAGTAACGGAAGCGGCGGCAACGATTAAACCCGAAGGCAAGAAAAAAGTTTATATCGAGTTCTCCCCCGGCTGGACGGTCGGCAAAGGCGAGTTCATGGACGAGTTGATTACGCTGGCCGGCGGCGTGAACATCGCATCCGATATGCAAGGCTGGAACCCGATCAACGAAGAGAAGGTGATCGCGGACAATCCGGACGTTATCATCTATACGTTGAACATCACCGACGAGAAGAGCGGCAAGAAGCTGGAAGATCTTATCCAAGGCCGCAGCGGCTGGGATAAAATCAAAGCGATCGCGGATAAGCAATTGATCGGCATGGACGGAGATATTTTATCCAGACCCGGACCTCGCATTACGGAAGCGTTGAAACAGCTTTCGGAAGGCATCTATCCGGGATTGGTGAAGAGTGAGTAGGAAAATCTTGATCTGGGGAGGAGCAGGCTTCGCGCTCCTCCTTCTTTCCGTTGTCGTGAGCTTGTCGATGGGGACGGCGAGTTTGCCTGTTTCCCAAGTATGGAGCATATTATGGCATCAGCTGCCTTACGTCGGGGACTGGGTGACGCCGGACTGGCCGGTTTCCTCGGAGCAAATCATTCTGAAGGTGCGCTTGCCCCGCGTCCTGCTCGCTATTCTGATCGGAGCGTGCTTATCCCTTGCCGGCGCAGGATTCCAGGGCGTGCTGCGCAACCCTTTAGCCGATCCGTATACGCTCGGCGTAGCATCGGGATCCGCGGTAGGCGCGGCTCTCGTTATTTTGTTCGGCTTGCAGGTTGTCTTGCTGGGGCAATGGATGATTCCTGCCGTTGCTTTCGTCACGGGGATGCTTAGTTTGTTCATCGTGCTTCGGCTCGCGATCATTAACGGCAAGTTCCAGTTGGAAACGTTGATTCTGTCGGGCGTCGTCGTGCAGGCGTTCCTCGGATCGATGGTTTCGTTCATGGTATCCCTATCCGACAAGGTCATCAACGAAATCATCTTCTGGTTGATGGGGAGCCTATCGTTGCGAGGGTGGTCCTTTACCTTAATGCTCGTACCGTATTTCCTAATCGGCCTTGCGGTTCTGTTGTCCTACGGACGAACGCTGAATTTATTCGCTCTCGGCGAGCGTCAAGCCGAGCATCTAGGCGTTAACGT
This sequence comes from Cohnella cholangitidis, assembly GCF_014107495.1. Lineage (GTDB taxonomy): Bacteria > Bacillota > Bacilli > Paenibacillales > Paenibacillaceae > Cohnella > Cohnella cholangitidis. The sequence continues at coordinate 2,101,262 of NZ_CP041969.1, read as the reverse complement.
CGTAAGAACGCGCATGATCGTCTTGTGCGTATCTACGTTAATTACCGCGGCAGCCGTTTCCGTAGCCGGCACGATAGGTTTCGTCGGATTAGTCGTACCTCATTTGGTGCGGTTAATGGTCGGACCGGATTATCGGATTTTGCTTCCCGTCACCGCTATTTTCGGCGGAATCTATCTGCTGTGGGCGGATACGCTGGCCCGAATGCTGCTTAGCCCGACGGAAATTCCGTTAGGCGTGGTCACGGCTTTCCTCGGAGCGCCGTTCTTCGCGTATCTGCTTCGCAAAAACAAGAAAAGGCTGGGGGCGTAGAGGCATGCTGCAAGTCCAACATCTCTCCAAATCCTATAATGAGGCTAATGTCCTGAAGGAGATCGAGTTTGCCGTCGGCGAAGGGGAGTTCTTCGGCATTCTAGGTCCCAACGGCAGCGGCAAATCGACGTTGCTCAAGCTCTTATCCGGCGTCGAGAAAATGAGCTCGGGTCGCATTCGGATCGACGGCAGCCCGATAGAGCAATACTCGCGCAAGCAATTGTCCCGGTTTATGGCGGTGCTGCAGCAGGAGTCGCTTCCTCCGGTCAATTTCACGGTGAGAGAAATCGTCGAGATGGGACGATATCCGTATCAGAATTGGCTCGGAGAAGAGAAGGACGATCAATCGAACATCGTGGATTCCATACTGGAGAAGCTTCGGCTAGTCGATATGCAGGATAGATCGTTGCAAAATCTGAGCGGAGGCGAGCGTCAACGGGTCGCGCTCGGCAAAGTCATGGCCCAACAGCCGAGTCTGCTTCTTTTGGATGAACCGACGACTTATTTGGACATCGGATACCAGGTTCAGATGATGGATTTAGTGAAGGCTTGGCAACGGGAAGAGAAGCTGACGGTCGTCGCCGTGCTTCACGATCTGAATCTCGCTTCGATCTATTGCGATCGGATGCTGATGATCAACCAGGGCGAAGCGGTCTGTATCGGGACTCCGGAGGAGATTATGCGCAGCGAGTTGATCGAACTCGTATACGGGACTACGCCTATCGTAGTCGAGCATCCGGTACATAAGCTGCCGCAAATTATGCTACAAGGCGGGGCGTTTCTAGAATAAAGGAGCTGATCGAAGATGGAAAAGCCGAGCAAAGAGCGCGGACTGACGTTAGTGTATACGGGCGACGGCAAAGGAAAGACGACTGCGGCCATGGGACTGGCGGTTCGCGGCGCGGGCCGGGGCTTCAAGGTGCTCGTTCTACAGTTCATTAAATCTCCTCAACGCACATACGGAGAGAAGCTCGTGTTCGACAAGCTGGGAATCGAAATTCATCAGCTCGGTATCGGTTTTACTTGGCTGAAGACGCCGGCAGAGCACCGGGAGGCGCTTAGCAAAGCTTGGGCTTATGCGAAGGAACGCATCTCTAAGGGAGAGCATCAGCTGGTCATTCTAGACGAGATCAATAACGCTCTGGCGATCAATACGTTCCCGGTCAACGACGTTCTGCCGCTGGAAGAGGTGTTGGAGGTTATTCGCAACCGTCCGCAAGGCATGCATCTCGTGTTGACGGGCCGCAACGCGCAGCCGGAAGTCGTGGAATTGGCGGATCTGGTTACGGAAATGAAGCCGGTTAAGCATTATTACGAGGAAGGCATATCGGCCGTCATGGGAATCGAGATGTGAGAGGGGAACGGCGACTATGAGGATCGTCTCGCTCTGTCCGAGCAATACGGAATTGTTGGCTTTTATGGGGTTAACTTCCTCAATCGTAGGAGTAGACAATTATTCCGACTGGCCGGCCGAGATTGCCGGGTTGCCTAGACTGGGCTCGGATATGGACATCGATATCGATGCCGTCGAAGCGCTCGAACCCGATCTGGTTGTCGCATCGCTTACCGTACCGGGGATGGAGAAGAATATCGAGGGCTTGAAGGCGAGGAATCTGCCTTATCTCATCCTGAACCCGAAAAGCTTGGAAGATATCGGCCGCAACATGCTGACTGTCGGAGAAGCCGCGAATACGGTTGAACAAGCGCAGACCGCCAAGCGAAAGTACGAGCAAATGCTGGAGCATTACGCGGAGTTGAGCCGACGAGTCGAGAATAGGCCGGCCCTTTACTGGGAATGGTGGCCGAAGCCGGTCTATTCGCCGGGAGGAGGGAATTGGCTGACGGAGATCAGCGAGCTTGCCGGAGCGAGGAACGTATTCGCGGACGATGCCCGGGCTAGCGTGAAGACGGATTTGGACGATGTGCTGGGCCGAGCTCCCGACTATATTTTATTAGCGTGGGTGGGCGTTAAAGCGCAGCAGGTGAAGCCGGAGACGGTGAAGCAACGTCCGAATTGGCCGGAACTCGCGGCAGTCCGAGATAATCGAATCCATATCATGGAAGAGGCTCTCTATTGCAGGCCGTCCCCGCGCCTCGTCGTCGGTTTGCGGAAGCTTGCGGCATTCCTGCACCCGGACGTCTATCCGGCTTACGATTCTGTCTCGTGCGAATCGGGGTTCGGCTGACCGGAGAGAATTTTCTCGCGGGAACTCCTTTCATGACGACAATGATGCCGGTTTGTACCCCTATTAAATAACTCGCCCTTCACCTGGCAAGAAAAGCCAAGTAAAGGGCGATTGCTGTTAAGGTTGCGAAGGAACCCAGTTTCCGGTAGGAGTATATCCATCGGCGACGTGAGCTTGATCGAATGTCAGGGTTGTAATAAACTGGCCGAGAAGCTGAAGGTTCTCATCGTAAATGCCAACATATACGAACATATCATTGATCGATTTGTCTTCATCCGGGGAGTCGGATCGATGATAATATGCGCCATAAATTTGTTGTTTGGCATTCGGGTTGCCGAAGCTGAACGAATAAGCTTGGGACATAGAGTAGCCGTGATAGCCGTTGGGTTGAATGCCGATTTTATATTCTTCCTTCGATAGTCCTACCGGCAACGCGTTTACGGTTCCTATCATGTCTTGGGCGCCGATATTATAATATTTCGCGCCGGGAACGAGTGCTTGAAGCTTTGCCGAATCAACGAATGTTTTGTATCCGAAACTTAGAGGCGTTGTCAGGCTAGGCTCATTCCGAAGAGCGTCGATGAGCTCTTGCGTAGTAAGAGGAATAGCTTCTAAGCCGATGTCGCCTGTTAATACAGGAACGATACTGAGATCGTAGCGATATTCTCCTTGAGCTAGAATCGTACCGTTTCTCATAATTTTGACATCCCATGTTCCAGTCGTGCCGGTAATCGAATCATCGGGAATTCTGCAGCTATAGTAGGTACAGGTTAGGAACGGAACCGTTTCGCCTGGACTGAAAAGAAGCAGGGTATCCGTATCGATAAGCTTCTCTCCGTTGACCGAACCTTTCTGGATGTGATAAGAATTCTGCGCGATCCATTGCCCATTCTCGAAAGTCGACCACGTAGTGCTTCCTATTTTCAATCCTTCTTGAATGGTTCTAGGATACTGGAAGAAGATTTGATAGGATTTGGTAGCTATTCCGTCGCCGCTTTTCACGTTGATGACCACTCGGCTGTCTTGCATCGGTTTCACTGCCAATTGAAGGGAAGAGTTCGCGTCCGTCAATGAGCCGGATTCCAAATGGTTCGACAAGTTGCCCCAGATCGTATAAGAGGCTGTTGAATAGGTGGACTTCGTAACGGATAGGGCAGCTGTTACAGGCTCCATCGTCCGAGCGGTAACGACGCTATATGCGAATGCGTCCGGGTTGAAGCCGGTAGATCCCGTCGCGGCAAAATTCGAATCCAATTGATTCAACGTAAATCCGGAGACAGTCAGATTCGATAATTTGGCATTCCGGCAAACATCGGGAGCTTCCGTACACGATGGCGTGCTGCCGCCTCCAGTATTGCCGCCTCCAGTATTGCCACCGCCAGTGTTACCGCCACCAGTGTTACCGCCACCAGTGTTACCGCCACCAGTACTACCGTTGCCAGTATTACCGCCGGTACCAGCGTTCGGAGCAGTAATGCTGCCTGAGGCTTCTCCTCCTACGTTTGCGGGACGTTTCTCGAAAGAGGAACCCGTAGCGCCGCTGTTGACGGTCGCGTTGGCTACAGTTCCTTGGCCCAGCAATTTGGCAACCGCGTTTAATACGAGATCCGAGATCGTAGCGCTTGCGCTTACGTCTATTGTCGTATTCCCGGCTCCTTCGCCGATGTTGAGCGTTTTCACGGATCCGCTAGGTATGCTGATTTTAATATCGGAGGACAAAACCGAAACGTTCTCGAATTGTCCGATTAGTTGTACGTTGGAGCCGGAGGGTAGATTGTCCGCGATTTCGACGTTCTTAAACCCGCTGTCCGATGTGCTTGATTCTTCAAGCTTTACCGGCGAGTGAACGACAACGTGTTGAACGGTAGTGTCGCCAATAACGAGCACTCGCACTGTGCCATCGCGCTTATCTATTGAAATTCTTACCAATACGGAATCTTCGAAATGGACGGAGTTCGGACCTCCGCCGCTAATTGTAGTCGTACCTTTTACCGTTACGTTTTTGAAAAAGGCATCGCCCTCTCCTACGGCTTCAGATATTTTCAGATCGCCCTCGATAACGGTATTTTGCAGAGTAATGCCCCCGGCGGAGACAATGACGTCGCCTGAAATAGTCGTTAGGCCCGTGGTCGGGCCATAAGTGCCGACCTTATCGTATACGGTTGCCGGTGGAGCGTAATCTCTCGCTTTGTCCAGAAGGGACACTGCTTCTGCCCGTGACAGCTCGCGTTGCGGTTCGAAGTTCCCTTTGGAATTGCCGGTAAGAATGCCTTCCTTCACAAGAGCGGCGACCGCTTTTTTGCTCCAAGAGGAGAGCGTGGCAGCGTCTTTAATCGGCTTCAGGCCTTCAAGGTCGGCGGAATTCAACTTGAGAAGCGCTGCAAGCATGCTTGCGGCTTCCTCGCGCGAAACCGGGCGATTCGGGCGAATCGTTTGGTCCGCGTAACCCTTGACGTATCCCGCTTTCGATGCAATGGCCGCTTGGCCGTAAGCCCAATGGGAGGTTTCAAGGTCCGAGAACTTAATATCGGTTGATTCGGTAAGCTTGAAGGAGCGGTTGATCAACGTCATGAATTCCGCTCTTGTTATCGGTTGATTGGGATTATACCGATTGTTATAGCCTTTCAGAGTACCTTCCGCGACCCATTTGCGTAAGGCGGTTTCCGCCCAGTGGCCTTTAAGATCGTCCGATGAGCTTGGAGCCGCCCATGCTGTCGAAGCTAAGCTTAACATCATTGCTAGTAAAACGATTAAGCTTATCGCTTTCTTTGCCGTGTTGAAACGCGACATCGTTTTTGTCCCTCCGCTTTTTAATATGTTTCTGCATTCCTGATCATCCCGGAAAAGGGCCGTTAAAGGACGATTTAGGGAAAATATACTATTTTAGTATAGATAAATACGATCATTCTACAAGTTAAAAAATGGGTATTTAGTCATAGTCGGACGCTGCGATGTCAAAATCGATAACCCAAGCCGTCATCCGAAAATCCGATTCATTATCTTCGATGATATATTTCAACCTTTTCCAATGGGATATAATAGTCGCATCATCTTTGACAACGCGGGAGGTTAGCGAATTGAACATGGCATCCTATTTCCTTGGTTTAGTCTTCTTATTGAATATGATTCTTGCATCCGCCATCGTTTTTCGAGAGAGAAGGGACATAGGCTCCACCTGGGCTTGGCTGCTCGTTCTCTATTTCATCCCCGTTCTGGGATTTATCATGTATTTGCTCTTCGCGCAAAATTACCGGCGCATTCGTCTCTTCGAATGGAAGGACATCGAACAGATCGGAATGAAAGAGGCGGCACGGGATCAATTGTCCTGGATGAAATCGGGCGAAGCCCGATTCCGCAACCCGGTAGCGAAGCTGAACATGGATCTTATTCGGTTGCATTTAAGCACGAACCGGGCCGTTCTTACCGAAGATAACGAAGTGGAATTATTGACGGACGGCGAAGAGAAATTTATTCGGCTCTTCCGGGATATCGAGTCCGCGAGAGACCATATTCATATTCAGTACTACATCATTCAGAATGATAAACTGGGAACTAAGCTCATTCACGCGTTAACGGAGAAAGCGCGAGAGGGGGTTAGCATTCGATTATTATACGACGAATTAGGCTCGAGGAAAGTGAACAAACGATTTTTCAAATCGTTTCGCGAAGCGGGCGGAGTAGCGGAGGCGTTCTTCCCATCGAAGTTTCGGCTCATTAACTTCCGGCTAAACTACCGGAATCATCGTAAGCTGGTCATCATTGACGGGAGTATCGGATATACCGGCGGATTTAACGTAGGCGACGAATACCTTGGGCTAGATCCGAAGTTCGGCTATTGGCGAGATACGCATCTCCGGGTTCAAGGCAGCGCCGTCCATTCGATGCAGACCCGCTTTATCCTGGATTGGAATCAGGCATCGCGTCGGGACATTCGTTACGAGCCTCGGTTTTTCCCGAGTCCGGCCACGGAAGGAACCGTAGGGATGCAGATCGTTGCCAGCGGACCTGAATCCAAATTCGAGCATATTAAAAACGGTTATGTGAAAATGGTCGCTTCCGCAAAGAAATCCATTTATATTCAAACCCCTTATTTTATCCCGGATGCCAGTTTACTGGATTCTTTAAGAATCGCAGCGTTATCGGGCGTAGAAGTGAACATTTTGATTCCGAACAAGCCGGATCATCCGTTCGTCTATTGGGCGACGCTCTCCTTTATTGGGGAATTGCTCAAGGCCGAAGTTTCCATGTACCTCTACAACAAAGGCTTTGTTCATGCCAAAACGATTGTCGTAGACGAGGAGATTGCCTTCGTTGGTACCGCGAATATGGATGTGAGAAGCTTTAAGCTGAATTTTGAAGTGGGAGCTTTCCTTTACGACACCGGGATTTCGCGGCAATTGACCGCAGCGTTCAAGAAAGATATCGAAGTGTCCACCTTGCTCACGATGGAGCAATACAAACAACGCTCCAGATGGATTCGTTTCAAGGAATCGGTGTCCAGGTTGGTATCTCCCATCTTGTAGGGGGGCAACGGCAATATTGCCCTAAGCAGAAAGTAAAATTAATAGCGTAGGAGATCAAAATACCGTCAAAGGCTGGCGGTATTTTTCTTTTATAATGTAAACAAGTTTACGATTACGAACCGATTAGAGGTGTACCCTATGAAGAACTCGGCTGCGACGCCCGCAATCGACGCAAAACCTGCCCTCGGCAAACGGCTGAGCTTGAGGAACAGCGAGACGCTGGCGGGGGTGCTGTTCGTTAGCCCGATGTTGATCGGCGTTACGGTCCTTGTGCTGCTGCCGATACTGGCAACGTTCACGCTCAGCTTCGCGGATTAGAGCGTGATATCGATACGGAACGTATGATGCGGCTATCTGATATGTTGTTCTAAGTAGGGGCTGGGTTCCGCCGCGTATAAATCCGTATAAGCGAGGGAACTTTGAACTAAGGTAGATAGGATGCCTTAGGAAAGGATATCTCTCTAGCATGGTTTCGTTTCTCATTACTCTCATACGCTTGTTGAAAGGCATAAGAAGATCTTTCAAAGACAAGAACTTTCAAGTCTTGTTTATTCTTATCCTCCTCATGCTGGTGTCCGGCACGTTGTTTTATACGGGCGAGGAGGGGCTGGGCGTCGTCGATGCGCTATACTTTTGTATTACGACGCTGAGCACTGTAGGGCATCCTGACTTCGAACCGCAAACGACGCTGGGCAAAATATTCACGATGATCTACATCGTGGTCGGTACCGGGTTGTTCTTGGGTTTGATGTTCTACGTCGCCCGCGCCATCCTGAACCGCAAAGAGGACGACAATGGAGCGAAAAAATAATGGAATCGACCATCAATGCCCGAATTCTCGGGCGTTGGCGGTTTTTTCGTGAAGGGATGTAGTCTTGTTTACATTTATTATTGCATACGAGGCAGAGTAGTCTGATGATTTTATCGGATTAACTGTAGAAATCCGGTTATTTCAAGAGCGGATAAGCGGCTCTCTCTTAGGTATGGCGAAATGGTTCAGTTCTAAAGCAGGAAGAAGGTTTAGTCCGACAGGCGAATTCGCTTATCGGAACTAAGCCTCTTTAGCGCAGCGAAGTTATTTACTTCCCCTTCGTAAAATCGAACTTCTCGCCCGGAGCGAGAACGCGCCCTTGTTGGCCTTGGGCTTCCAATCGCTGCACGAAATCGTGGGCGTCCTGGCGAATTAACGAGAACGAGTTGTAATGGATCGGAATGACCATTTTCGCGCCGAACCATTCCGCTGCTTGCAGAGCGTCGTCCGGTCCCATCGTGTAATGGTCGCCGATCGGCAAGAAAGCGATATCGATCGAATGGCGGTCGCCGATCATTTTCATATCCGAGAACAGCGCGGTATCTCCGGCATGCAGCAGCGTCAAGCCTTCGGCTTGAATGATAAATCCGCCGGGCATGCCGCCGTATATAATCTGGCCTTCTTCCAGAAAGATGCCGGAGCTATGGAACGCTTGGATCATCTTCGCTTGGGCGAATCCCAGATCGACCGTTCCGCCCAGGTTCATGTCGATCGTCTTGAGGTTTTTGCGGGAGGACATATACATCGCGAGCTCGAAGGTGGCAACGACCGTGGCATCGTTCGCTCGCGCGATCGGCTCCGCGTCGAGGATATGATCGGTATGCGCGTGGGTAAGCAGGATGTATTCCGCTTGGATGTCTTCGGGTTTCGTCACCGCTATCGGATTGCCTCTCAAGAACGGATCGATGACCAGCGACTTGCCATTCGTGACGAGCTGAACGCATGAGTGACCGTGGTAAATGATTTGCATGATTGAATCCTCCTTTTTCCCCAACTATACCCTATTTCATGGTTCGGTTATTCTCCCGCAGGATATTATTTTTCATAAGCCATAAAATATTTACTATAATCTCTCATTTGTATTTATATGGGAAAAAATGAATAAAAGCGGTTGATTCTCGCTGAGGATGTCTATCGTACGTTTAATGTTTTTGGCCGGATCAAGCTTCGACCGTCAGTCGAACGGATTCGCCCGCGGAGGAGTTCGCGCCGATCCAGAGCGTGAAGTGTCCGGGTTCGACGGTGAGGTTCATGCCGGCGTCGATAATCGCGAGCGCCGATTGCGTGACGGTGAACGGAACGGTAGCCGTCTCGCCCGGCGCGAGCTTAAGCTTGCGGAAGCCGACCAATTTCTTAAGAGGTTGCGTGACGCTAGCGGCCTCGTCCCGGATATAGCATTGGACGACTTCTTCGCCCTCGATCGTTCCGGTATTAGTAACCTCGATAGAGAGTTCGAATGATTCTCCCTTGCCGATACGTTGCTTGGCGTATTGGATCGCCCCGTAACGGAAAGAAGTATAGCCGAGACCGTAACCGAACGGATACAAAGGCTCGGTAGAGGAATCAATGTAATAAGACGTATAGGCGCCTCCGGGCGGACGCCCCGTATTCTTGCGGTAATAATAGATCGGAACCTGACCGACGTTCAACGGGAACGTGGCGGTGAGACGTCCGCTCGGATTGTAATCGCCGAAGAGGACGTCGGCGATGGCATGGCCGCTTTGCACGCCGAGATGCCAAGCTTGAACGATGGAGTCGGAATAATCCTGAAGCCATGGGATAGCAAGGGGCCGACCGGTAATCAATACCGTAACGACCGGTTTGCCCAGAGCGGCAACGGCCTCCGCTAGCCTTCTTTGGCCGCCGGGCAGATCCAGACTCGTACGACAGCGGCTTCGCCGCTCATCAAGTACGTTTCGCCGAGCGCCAGGACGACGACGTCCGCTTGGCTCGCGATTTCCAGTGCTTCGGCTAATCCGGCGTCGGAGTCGGATTCTACGTCGCATCCTCGCGCATAATGTATCTTCCTATGAGATTCTACCGACAGTCGTATGCCTTCGAGCAACGAAACGACGTCGTCCGGCCTTCCGTCGAATGACCAACAGCCAAGCGGATCTTGCACGCTGTCGGCGAGAGGACCGATGACGGCAATCGACGAGGCCATCTTGCTCAGAGGAAGCGTCTCCCGTTCATTGCGAAGCAATACGATCGATTCGCGAGCGGATTGCCGCGCCAAGGTAAGATGATCCGCCGGCAAGGAGCGATCGGTCGCATATTCGCTTACCGTAACGAACGGTTTCTCGAACAAGCCAAGCTTCAGCTTGACGGCCAAGATGCGAAGGACCGCTTCGTCTACTAGCCGTTCGTCTACTTTGCCCTCGCGGACAAGCTTCGGCAAATAACGAACGTAGATGCCGGAGGACATATCCATGTCCAGCCCGGCGTTGATGCTAAGCAAGCAGGCTTCTTCTTCATCGGCGGCAACGCCATGCGTAATGAGCTCCCGGACGGCGTTGTAATCGCTGACGACGATGCCCTCGAAGCCCCATTCCTCGCGCAGGATCGTCGTCAACAAGTATCGGTTGGCGCAGGCGGGGATGCCGTTAATTTCGTTAAAGGAGGCCATGATGCTGAGCGCCCCGGATTCGACCGCTTCACGGAAAGGCGGCAATATGACTTCCCGAAGCACGCGGTCCGATAGGTCCACCGTGTTGTAATCTCTTCCGGCTTCCGCCAATCCGTATGCCGCGAAATGCTTCGGACAGCTGGCCGTCGCCAGGCCCGGGCCATCGTCCGTCTGCGCGCCTTCCACCCATGCTTTCGCATAGGCGGAAGCCAGATAAGGATCTTCGCCGATGCTCTCGGCGATTCTACCCCAACGAGGATCGCGGGCTACGTCGATCATCGGGGCGAACACCCAAGCGACGCCGTCCGCTTGCGCTTCTCTAGACGAGGCTGCGGCGGTTCTGCCCGCAAGTTCCGGATTCCAAGCGGAGGCTTGGGCAAGAGGAATCGGGAATATCGTACGGTATCCGTGAATGACGTCGCGCCCGATCAGCAACGGAATTCCGTTCGCTGTTTTATCCAGGATTAGCTGCTGCAAGGAATTCGCTTCCGCGGCGCCGGACAAGTTAAACACCGATCCGACCTTGCCCTCTGCGATCTGTTTCGAAATGTGGTCGCGTTGCGACAATCCGGTATCGGGATTAATCGGGTTAGAGCCCCAATCGTATTGCGTCATTTGCCCTGCTTTTTCCTCGAGCGTCATTCGGGCAAGCAGCTTCTCGGCTTTGGCGCGAATTTCTGTAGTCGTCCACTTATACTGTGCCATTTGCTGTATGTGTTCTCCTTCTATTGGCATTAGAATAACAGAGTTTGAATCGAGTGCGCCGGACTAACCGATTCGGCGAGCTCGTCTCGGTTCCGAAGGATATAAGGAACGTCCTCGTCCGTACGGTTCAGCACGACGACGGCGATCGATCCGTCTACGTTCTTGAACGCGATCGTCTCAAGCTTATCGGTATATTTAGTGCTGGCTACCCGCACGGCTCCCGGACGGATATACTTGCTGAAATGTCCGATGTAATAATAAGAGCTTTGGAAAGTCAGGGAATCCGATTTCGTATCGGCGATAATCGGCGCGTCGCAATAGTTGCCGACATGGTTCGGTCCGCCTTGCTCGTCCAGAACGATGTTCCAATCCGTCCATGCGGACATCCAGTTGTTCAAGTTGCCGATGATATCGTGCGCGTAGCGTTCGCCGCTCTTCCACGACCCGATCTGTACGCCGCCTTCGTGGCAGCCTTCCGTGAAAACCAAGCCTTTGTTCGGGAAGCGGTCGTGAACGGCGGATAGCGCCTCGAAGTGATCTCCGGAATACCAATGGAAGCCGATGCCCCAGACGTATTTCGACGCTTCGGCATCCTCGAACGCGACTTTCGCGCGGTCGTATACCCGTTCCTTGTTATGATCCCAGACCATGAGACGGACGCGGGCAAGGTCCGCGGCTTCAAGCGCCGGTCCCAAGTGATCGCGGACGAAATCGCGCTCTTCTTCAGCGGTGTAGATGCAAGAATCCCAACGTTGCACGGCCTTGGCTTCGTTCTGAACCGTTAACCCCCAGATCGGCAAGCCTTCCGCTTCGTAGGCTTCGATGAATTTGACGTAATAACGCGCCCAAGCTTCGCGATATTCCGGTTTAAGCTTGCCGCCGTTGTTCATTTCCCCGTTCGTCTTCATCCAAGCCGGCGGGCTCCATGGCGAGGCGTATAAGAGGAAGTCGTCTCCGGCTGTCGATGCCGCTTGTTGGATATAAGGAATGAGCGTTAGCTTATCCCGGCTAATATCGAAGCTCTCAAGAGTGGGGTCTTCTTTCTCGACGTACGAGTAGTTGCCAAGAGAGAAGTCGCAGCTATTGATGTGCGTACGGCATAGCGTATATCCGATACCTTCCTCCGCGTCGAAATAAGCTTTAATGATCTCGTCCCGGTTGGCTTTTCCAAGCTTGGCGGCGGTCACCGCGGAGGCTTCCGTAATCGCGCCCCCGAAACCGATGATTTCTTGGTAGGCGAGATCGTCGTAGACGTTAATCAACTGATTTTCCGCGCCGTTCTCGTCGGCATGGAACGATAGCGAGGGCTTTTCCGTCAATCTGTCCTGCGATTTCTGTTCGGTCTGAATCAATCTGATTTTTCGTTGGTTCATGATAGTTAGCCTCCATAATCATTTATATGATTTATTATAGGAGGAAAGACCGCAATAGATGTAGAATCAAAATGACTGAAAACCTATACGATCTGGTCATCGTGAGCGACTGAACAGAGGTGAGCGATTTGTCTTCGTGTGAGATAAACGTACAATTGTGCGGACATTCCAGACATAAGGACCCCTTCTGGCATAATTACAGCAATGGTCTTGATACCTATATTATCCGATTGCAGCTGGAAGGGATTAGCGAGGCGCTGATTAACGGTCAATATACGGATATTTTGCCTGGGGATCTACTGCTGTTTAAGCCTGGAGATATTTACGAGCTAAAAATCGGAAGACCGGGGGAGCCGATGAAGCCCAACGGGGATTATTTCGTCATGTGCACGGGCAAGGGAATGGATGAGTGGTGGGAGGATAAAATAAGGCCGACTCGCAAAAAAATCGTGGAGGATGAGAGGATCAAAGGAATTTGGCAGCAATTGATCTCCGAGAAACGGCGTCTGGACGGCGGGCATTCGGAGCTGATCGCGCTTCTTGTTCGTGCTTTGCTCCTGCTGCTCGACCGCGCTCTCGAAGAAGCGCCTCCCGCCCAGTCGGTATCGGCGTTCCATGCTTTGAAGATGAGGAATTACATCGAGGAGAACGCAGCTAAAGCTCTGAGGCTTCAAGATATTGCGGGGCATGCGGGTCTCAGCGTATCCCGGGCCGTCCACCTGTTCAAGGAACATTTCGGAGTGTCCGCCATGCAATACGCCCAGCAGCTCAGACTCACGCATGCGCTGGAACTGCTTGATCACAGCTTGATGTCCCTTGAGCAGATCGCCATGGAGACGGGGCTGAGCAGCTATACTTATTTTCATAGGGTGTTCCGCGAAGCCTACGGCATATCTCCCGGGCAGTATAGGAAGAAACAAACTTAATGGAGCCGATCGGTTAAACCCGATTATGTTCGCGGAACAGATAGAGATTCCAGGGGCTGGCGATAGAATCAACGTTTGACAGGAATAATATTCTTGAACATAATGAATTTAACAGCATCGAGGAAGCGTCTCGCAGAGCTAAACACAATAGTGTTGCTTTGTCGGGGTGCTTCTTTGCATTCGGTCGGATGCAGGCCGATAAAACGAAAATAAGGTTAAACGAATCGAAGAGCTATCGAATTAGGATTTATTAGGAGGGGAATTGACCGGAATAACGGGCGAAATCGTTACTACTTGCGTCTCTAAGGCGCGTCTTGGAGCGAGTTTAGTCGGCAAAACCGACTAATTCCGCCTCGGTGATTCTTCTCGGAAGCAAGTTAGTCGGCAAAACCGACTAATTCCACCTCGGTGATTCTTCTCGGAAGCAAGTTAGTCGGGCAAAACCGACTAATTCCACCTCGGTGATTCTTCTCGGAAGCAAGTTAGTCGGCAAAACCGACTAATTCTAATTAGTTACGGGAAATACAGTGAATTGGCTAATAGGACACGGTCTATTCGAAAATAACTGTATTTTATATTTACGCCCAACCACCAATCGATCTATCCGCCCTCTGCAATGTAAACCTCCCACACACTACTAACCGAACCGCCAATAGGTCAACTAACCCGCCGTTTCAAACTCAGCCGCTAGGAGAAAAATTGAATAATCCATACATAGTCAGACAACTCGAATATATACATAAAAATTATGGTATAGAAAGGTTGCGAACTATGAAGCGTAAAGGGCTGCCGGTCAAGCAAGGAATGTACGATCCGCAATTCGAGCACGACGCTTGCGGGATGGGATTCGTAGCGAATATCAAAGGTCGCAAGTCGCATGATATCGTCCGCCAGGCGCTGACGGTACTGGGGAACCTGGATCACCGCGGCGGGCAAGGATGCGAGACGAACACGGGGGACGGAGCGGGAATCTTGCTGCAGATCCCGGACGCTTTTTTCCGGCGGGAACTAAAAGAAGAAGGCATAACGCTTCCCCCGGACGGAGAGTACGGGGTCGGGATGCTGTTCTTGCCGCAGGATGCGGCGCTGCGCGCTTCTTTCGAGAAAAGGCTTGAGAGCATCGTACGCGAGGAGGGCCAGGCCCTAATCGGATGGAGAACGGTTCCGACGAACGATTCGAAGCTCGGCGAGACCGCCAAATCCGTGCAGCCCTTTGTTCGCCAAGCGTTCATCGGACAACAGGGGAGCTTCGTCGATGAGCTGGGCTTCGAACGCAAGCTTTACGTGATCCGCAAACGCGCCGAACAGGAGATTCGCTATTCCGGCTTGGAGGGCGGGGAGTCTTTCTACTTTTCCAGTCTGTCTAGCAAAACGATCGTTTACAAAGGAATGCTCATTCCGGAGCAGGTTGATTCTTATTACATGGAGCTTCAGGATCCGATCGTCGAAACGGCGCTCGCGCTCGTTCACTCCCGGTTCAGCACGAATACGTTTCCTAGCTGGGAGCGGGCTCATCCTTACCGGTACGTGATTCATAACGGCGAGATCAACACGCTGCGGGGCAACGTGAACTGGATGCATGCCCGACAAGCGATAGCCGAGACCGAGCTGTACGGTAAGGATATGGACAAGGTGAAGCCCGTCATCGACAATGATGGCAGCGATACCGCCATGTTCGATAACTCGCTGGAATTTCTTTATTTATCCGGAAGGTCGCTTCCGCACGCGGCCATGATGATGGTTCCCGAGCCTTGGGCGAATCACGAAAGCATGACGGATCGGATGAAAGCGTTTTATGAATATCATAGCACGCTGATGGAACCCTGGGACGGACCTGCGGCGATGGCTTTCACCGACGGGACCCGGATCGGCGCGTTTTTGGATCGGAACGGGCTGCGTCCCGCTAGGTATTACGTGACGACGGACGACCGGATCATACTGTCCTCGGAAGTGGGCGTGTTGGACGTCCCGCCGGAAAACGTTCTTTGCAAAGAAAGGCTGCGTCCAGGCCGAATTCTGCTCGTGGATACGAAGGAAGGCCGGATTATCTCGGATGAGGAAGTCAAGACGTCCATAGCGAAGGAACATCCTTACGAGGATTGGCTGAAGGAGCATCTGATCGGTTTGGAGGAGCTGCCGGACGCGCCCGAAGTTCCTCAGCCCGACCATTCGACCGTATTTCAACGGCAGAGGGCTTTCGGGTATACGTTCGAGGAGCTGCGCAAAGTATTCGAGCCGATGGCCCAAAGCGGAGTCGAACCGATCGGGTCGATGGGATACGACGCTCCGTTAGCGATTCTATCGAAGCGGCCGCAGCGGTTGTACAGTTACTTCAAACAATTATTCGCGCAGGTGACCAACCCGCCGATCGACGCCATTCGCGAGGAAATCATAACCGCCACGGGAACGACCATCGGTCCGGAACGCAACCTGCTGAAGCCTGAACCCGAAAGCTGCCGACAGATTAAGGTGAAGTCGCCGATTCTCTCGAATGAAGAGTTCGCGAAGCTGCGCCATATTCGCAGACCGGGCTTCAAGGCGATTACGCTGCCGATATTTTTTCCGGTCGCGGGAGGGGCGCAAGGGTTGGAAGCCGCGCTTACGGAGCTGTGCGAAGCGGCGGATAGGGTCATCTCGCGCGGGCATAACATCTTGATCTTATCCGACCGGGGCATAGATCGCGAGAATGCGGCCATTCCGGCTCTGCTCGCCGTGTCTTGCTTGCACCATCATTTGATTCGGCTCGGCACGCGAACGAAAGTGAGCCTTCTGGTCGAGTCCGGCGATCCGCGGGAAATTCATCACTTCGCATTGCTGCTCGGATACGGGGCAAGCGCGATTAACCCTTATCTTGCGTTAGAGTCGCTGGACGATATGATCCGTCAAGGGCTGCTCGTCGGCATTTCTCACGAGAAGGCGGTCCAGAACTATTTGAAGGCGGCAACGAAAGGCGTCGTCAAAGTGTTGTCCAAAATGGGGATCTCGACGATCCAGAGTTACCGGGGGGCGCAAATCTTCGAAGCGCTCGGGCTTGAGCAATCGCTTGTCGACAAGTATTTCACATGGACGCCTTCAAGAATAGCCGGCGTCGGATTGGAAGTTATCGCGGAAGAAGCGCTCATTCCCCATCGGCTGGCGTACGCGCGGCAAGAGCGGGGCGAGCTCGTGCTTCCGGCGGGCGGAGAGTACCAATGGCGACACGACGGAGAAGAGCATATTTACCAGGCGCAAACGATTCACGCGCTGCAGCAAGCTTGCCGCACGAACGATTATTCGCTGTTCAAGAAATTTGCCGAGGCGGTCAACGGGCAACAGGAGAAGCTGTTTACGCTCCGCGGATTGCTGGAACTGAAGCTGGACGAGACGGGCGGCATTCCGATCGAAGATGTGGAGCCGGTAGACGAGATCGTTAAGCGGTTCAAGTCGGGGGCGATGTCGTACGGCTCGATCAGCAAGGAAGCGCACGAGAGCATGGCGATCGCGATGAACCGCATCGGAGCGAAGAGCAATACCGGGGAAGGCGGGGAAGACCCGAACCGGTTTACGCCGGATTCTAAAGGCGATTCCCGGCGCAGCGCGATCAAGCAGGTCGCTTCGGGCCGGTTCGGCGTGACGAGCCACTATCTCGTTAACGCGGATGAAATTCAGATCAAGATGGCGCAGGGAGCGAAACCGGGAGAAGGCGGCCAGCTCCCCGGGCGCAAAGTATATCCTTGGATCGCCGAGGTGCGCGGTTCGACTCCGGGAGTCGGGCTCATCTCCCCGCCCCCGCATCATGACATTTACTCGATCGAGGATTTGGCGGAGCTTATCCATGATTTGAAGAACGCGAACCCGCGGGCGAGAATCAACGTGAAGCTCGTGTCGGAGGTTGGCGTCGGAACGATAGCCGCGGGCGTCGCCAAAGGCCGTGCCGACGTCGTGCTGATCAGCGGCTATGACGGCGGAACCGGCGCTTCCCCTCAGACGAGCATTCGCCATGCGGGTTTACCTTGGGAGTTAGGCTTGGCGGAGACGCATCAGACGCTCGTCCTGAACAAGCTTCGCGACCGGATCGTGGTGGAAACCGACGGAAAACTGATGACCGGGCGCGATCTAGCCATCGCGGCGTTGCTCGGAGCGGAGGAGTTCGGCTTCGCCACCTCGCCGCTGATCGTGCTAGGGTGCGTGATGATGCGCGTCTGCCACTTGGACACTTGTCCGGTCGGAGTCGCGACGCAGAACCCGGAGCTGCGCAAGAAGTATAAAGGCGATCCGCAGCATGTCGTTCATTTTATGCGTTTCGTCGCCCAAGAGTTGCGGGAGCTAATGGCATTGATGGGTTTCCGTACGGTGAACGAAATGGTCGGCAGGACCGACAAGCTGAACGGGCGTAAAGCGATCGCGCATTGGAAGGCGAAGGGCGTGGATCTCTCTCCGTTGCTCCACCAGCCGGAGATCGGTTCGGAGGTAGGGCGTTATTGCAACACTTCGCAAGACCACGGCCTTGACCAATCGCTGGATCGGCAAGTATTGCTCAAGATCGCCGAGCCTGCCTTGATTTCCGGCGAGCCTGTGGCGGCCATCGTGCCGATCCGCAACACGAACCGGGTCGTCGGAACGATTCTCGGAAGCGAGATTACCCGCCGTTACGGAGCGAAGGGACTCCCGGAGGATACGATACGGTTCCATTTTATCGGCTCCGCCGGCCAGAGCTTCGGCGCGTTCGTGCCGAAAGGGGTGACCCTTAAGCTGGAAGGGGATTCGAACGATTACGTCGGCAAAGGGCTGTCGGGCGGTAAAATCATCGTCACTCCCTCGGAGAAAGCGATCTTCAAGACGGAAGAAAATATCATCATCGGGAACGTCGGATTCTACGGCGCCACCTCGGGAGAAGCCTATATTCGCGGCATAGCGGGAGAACGTTTCTGCGTTAGGAACAGCGGAGCGAGCGCCGTCGTCGAAGGCGTGGGCGACCATGGCTGCGAGTATATGACCGGCGGACGCGTCGTCGTTCTCGGGAAGACGGGGCGCAATTTCGCGGCGGGAATGTCCGGCGGGATCGCTTACGTGCTAGACGAGGAAGGGGATTTCATTAACCGTTGCAACTTGGAGATGGTCCATCTCGAACGCGTGGAATCGCCGGAAGAAGCGCAGCAAATGAAAACCATGGTCGAACGCCACGTGTTCCATACGAAGAGCGGATGGGCGCAATCGGTGTTGGAGCATTGGGAAGATAGCCTGGCGAAGTTCGTCAAAGTCATTCCGAAGGATTACAAGCGGATGTTGGACGCGATGGATCGGTTGGCGGTATCCGGCTTAAGCGGCGAAGAGGTTGCCATGGCCGCGTTCGAAGCGAACATGAGGGACTTGTCGCGAGTAAGCGGCAACTAGGGCGATGGAGGAGAAACGATATGGGGAAGTCTACCGGATTCATGGAATTTAGAAGGGAACTGCCTCCCGAGATTAACCCCCTGGACCGCATCCATCATTGGCGGGAGTTTCAGAGCAAAGCATCGGAAGAGTTGCTTAGGGAGCAGGGCGCCCGCTGCATGGATTGCGGAATTCCGTTCTGCCATACCGGGCAGATCATTAACGGGATGGCGGCCGGCTGTCCGGTCAATAATCTGATTCCGGAATGGAACGATCTCGTTTACCGGGGATTGTGGCGTCAAGCGTTGGATCGGCTGCATCAGACGAACAATTTCCCGGAGTTTACCGGACGGGTATGTCCGGCACCCTGCGAAGGCTCATGCACCGTCGGCTTGCACGACCCTCCGGTCACGATCAAGAACATCGAGAAAACGATCGTCGACAAAGGCTTCGCCGAAGGGTGGATCGTCCCCGAGCCACCCGCGGTTCGCACGGGCAAGAAGGTTGCCGTCGTCGGCTCCGGTCCTTCCGGATTGGCGTGCGCGGCTCAATTGAACAAGGCGGGGCATTCGGTGACCGTATACGAGAGAGCGGATCGCATCGGCGGCCTGCTCATGTACGGGATACCGAATATGAAGCTGGACAAGAAAACCGTCGAGCGACGGATCGATCTGCTGCGGCAAGAAGGCATTGTTTTCGTGACGGGAACGGAGATCGGCAAGGATATTCCGGCTTCGCGGCTGATCGAACAGTTCGATGCCGTCGTTCTGTGCGGAGGCGCGACGAAAGGCCGGGATCTCCCGATAGAAGGCCGCGAACTGAAGGGCATTCATCTGGCAATGGAGTTTCTGCATAAGAATACGAAGAGCCTGCTGGATTCCGAGCACGCGGACGGACAGTACGTCTCCGCGGAAGGCAAAGACATCATCGTCATCGGCGGGGGAGATACCGGAACGGATTGCGTTGGAACTTCCTTGCGCCATGGCTGCAGGAGCGTTACGCAATTCGAGATCATGGCGAAGCCGCCGGAAACCCGCGCCGACAACAACCCATGGCCGCAGTTTCCGCGCGTATACAAGCTCGATTACGGGCAAGAGGAAGCCAAGGCTCTGTACGGCAACGATCCGCGGCAATATTTGATTTCGACGAAGCGTTTCGTCGGCGACGAGGACGGCAACGTCAAGGAACTGCACACCGTCGGCATGGAATGGAAAACGGACGCGAAGGGCCGATACGGGCCGGTGGAAGTACCGGGCACCGAGCAAGTGTGGCCCGCTCAACTGGTTATGCTGGCGATGGGGTTCTTAGGCCCGGAAAGTACGATGCTCGACCAGCTCGGCGTGGAAAAGGATGAACGGTCCAACGCTAAGGCAGAGTACGGCCGGTATGAGACGAACGTGAAGGGGGTATTCGCGGCGGGCGATATGAGGCGCGGCCAAAGCTTGGTCGTCTGGGCCATCAACGAAGGCCGCGAAGCCGCTCGGGAGTGCGACCGGTATTTAATGGGAGAAACTTTGCTTCCTTAACTTTTATGCAGAATATGAAAACTCCCGCCAACGCTTTGTTGGCGGGAGTTTCGATTTTAGTGGTTGGATACCGGCAGCGGGTTCTCGTAGTATTGCTTAGCTTGCAAGCGAAGATAGCCGCCGTCGTCGTCGGTGTAATCGGCAAGCTTATCGTTCGTGTGCACGCTTCCGTCACCCCATCCGTCGGAGTTCGTTAACGGATCGGGATTGTAGTAATCTTCTTCGGCCGGCGAATTCTGATTATCGTCCATCCGATTATAGTGCGAAGTCGATCCGGGCTGCCCATGGCCGAACATGAGTCCGACGATGCCCGCGTCCGCCAGCTGTTGCAGATGGCTGAAGAAGTATTCTACTTTGTTGTCCTGGTAGTGTCCCGGCGTGTTATCCATGGCGCGGTACACCTGGTTGCCGACTGGAATTTGCCAGACCATGACTTTTTTGCCGGTTTGCTCGGAAGCCGCTTTGACGAATTGCTCCCATCTAGCGAAGTTAGGAAGCGTTAGGTTGGTGCGGTCGAGCCAATACCCTCTCGGTCCGCCGGCATCGTCATCGTCGATGTCGTTAAAGATGTAATCATAAGGCTTAATGCCGGCCGGCACGGTCTTCACTCCGGTTAAGTTGGCGAACTCGCCCGCGAGCTTGCCTAGCGCGGTAACGTCCAAATTCGGATTCGTATCTCTGCCGACGTCGACTAGCGTTCCCCAGCTGTTGACATGAGGCGCCATTAACACGTTCGGGGCGTATAAGTCGCGAAGGCGAAGCAGCGCCCAGTTAAAGCCTTGATACGTATTCGGCAAGTCGGCAAGCTCCGGCATGCGCGTGCTCGCTACGGCCGCTTTCAAGTACGAAGGATCATTGCCTTGCCCGGTACATTTTCCATAACAGCGGTTGTTGTCGAGTACGGCTTGCTGGGCGTAACCCGCCAAGTCGGGATCGACGTGGACGATAGCCGTTTTGCCGATTCCCTGTCTGTCATTGTAGTTACCCGTGCCCAATAACTGCATCAGAAGCTTGAATTCTTCCAAATAGGCGCGCATCGCATAAGGATCGCTGAGCGTGATGATATCGTCCTTCGTTTCATCGCAATCCAAGCAATCTCCGGAAATGCTTTGCAGCATTTGATAGAAGGTCAAGACCGGGGTATAACCGCGATCCGTCGCTTCTTTGGCGTAATCGTAGGCGTATGCGCCCTGCCAGTCTCCTACGTTGTATTGATCCCAACCCGTCCAACCTTCGGCGTTGTTGACGCCGCCGTTCAAGTAACGATAAGCGAAATTCCAAGGAAGCCCCGTTTCCGGCATCCAGCCCGTTAACCCGTAAGCGTCGTTATTCGTCGCGAACACGCCGAGCTTCATGATTTCCGGAAGAGTCGGCTCTTGGGCCGGCTGAGGAGCAGGCGCGTCGGCTGGAGACGTGACCTTAAAAGCGGCGGCGCCTTCCTGCGCCAAGATTAAATAAGTCTTATCTGAGTTGTATAGCTCCAGATCGATCCGATAGTCGCCGTCAAGAACGTATTTGATCAACGGCTCGGCGCCGGAACGTACCTTTTGCTCATTCATGCGGATCCATTTCGGAAGCGTCCAATCGAGCGCCAATGCCGCTTCTTCGCCTTCGGGGAGAACTTGATTGTCCAGCCACTCGCTATGAACCGTTTCCCCTGTCAGAATATCGATAAAATTCGCCTTCAAGGACACAATCGAAGGAACCGTGCTTCCGGCCCGCATATTTACGTTTAACGTTTGGCCCGCGCTTACCTCGCTTTGAATCGTAGCCGCGGAAAGGGTGTATTCCAAGTCGATGCCGCCGGTCAGTTCGAATTGCGCCGCATCCGCATTCGCGTAGAATACCCGAACGCCATCCGGCTTCATGACCGATATTTTATGCTTGTATGTGCCATTAACGGCAGTGGCCGGAGGCGTCCATTCCAACTCGTATCCGTTGGCTACGCCTTGAACGAACTGCTCTTCCGCGTAATCCCGTTGGGCAACCCGGTTGCCCGCGGAATCCAGAATTTCCAAGCGAACGGAAGCGGGAACCGTCTCGCTGCTGGTCAATTGCGTTTGAATCGTCTGGGTCTGGCCGGGCTGAATCGTATCCGACGATACGGCGCTGCTCTGCGTCATTTCGGGAATAACGCCCCAATTGACTTCGAACGTGCCCGCGTTATCGTTCCAGTCGTGTTCCCATACCGATTTCCAGCCTGCAGGGAATACCCCGATCTTCACCGTATAATCGCCTCGCGATTGAGCGGCGGGAATGTTCCACGTAACGGGGATTTGCTTAGGCGCGTTCGGTTGGAAGTAAAGGTCGTCGACGACAACCTGATACACTTGGCCTTGCTCTCCGTAAATTTCTACGTCGACCAGCGCATGAGCGTAATCCTCGCTGACGACGTTGGCGGTAACGGTAATCGGATAGCCGGCTTCGACGGATTCGGCGACCGTAGCGTGACTTTTCCAGTTGGCGTTCGCTCCGTTATCCGGTTGGGTCGGAGTATCGTCTTGTTCGACGACGAATTGCGCCGCGGACGATCGGCTGTCGTAGACGATCGTTCCGTCGATGCTCGTAATCGCCGTATCGACAAGATACGTTCCGGGTTCCGCGTTGCCCGGCACGATCCAATCCGTTTGCAGCCTTTTCGGCAGTTGCGCGGTGAAGGTCTCGTTGGCAAAATCTTTGAAATGAACGACCGCGCCTTTCGGATCGATGACCTTCAATTTCACGTTCGCTTTCGTATTCGCATCGCTTGCGGCTTCGATCGTAAAGCTTTGAACGGCGCCCGTTTTAATCGGAGAACGCTCGACTTCCGCCGAAGAAGTAAACGCAATGGACTGCGTCGTGCCGTCGGTGACTTGAATGGCTCCGGCAGCGGAGTTCCAATGATAAGGGCCTTCCCATTGCTCGCCGAAAATTCCGATCTCGATCGAATAATTACCGGTAGCGGCGTCGGCAGGCACGTACCACGTCAACGGAACTTCGAGAGCCGTACCGGCTGTCAGGACTTGGTGCTGCAATACGGTTTGTTCAACGGCTTCGTTCGTAAAAGGATTCTTGACAATGATATCGATCAGGACGGACACGTTGCGGTCCGATGTCACTTTCGCCGAATATTGGGCGATATCGCCCGCTTTCACGCGAGGGGTGCTTGTCGTCGCCTTAGTGACGTAAGACGCGGAAGCCGCAGGGTCGACTGTGGCTACTCGAATGCTTCCAAAATTCGCGTTCTGATAATAGATCGCCGCGCCGTTCGGGTCGGATACCGTCAATTGAATCCGGTACGTTCCGTTAGCGGCATCCGCCGGAACTTCCCATTCGGTAGCGATCGGTTTGATCTGGTTAGCGGCGAACGTCAGATTCGCAAGCGATTCCTCATGCACTATAACGTTGGTAGGACTGAAGACAGACAGGTTCACATTGGCAGTACTCGCCAAGCTGCTGACGAGGTTGGCGGCAATGCGGGCGCTGCTTCCGGCTTCCGCGGAAGCGGGCGCGTTCAAGGTCGATGTAAAGGAAGGCAACGTACTGTCCGATTGGATCGTAACGTTAGCCAATCCGGAATCCCAATTGTACATCGTGTCCCAATCGGCTCCGAAGATTCCGACGCTTACGCTGTATTTCCCTGCCGGAATCCCTTCGGGAACGATCCATTCCACGGGATGCTCCGTCGTTTGGCCGGCCGTCGTCGGCACGTTGTACAGCCATTGCTCGTAAGCCGTCGTTCCATTCGAGTTCGTTACTTTCACCTGGGCGTGGATGGAACGCGTCAGGTTGGAAGTTATCGCGGTCGTAAGGGTAACCGCATCGCCCGGTTGCGCCGTAGACGAGCTTACGTTTACGCTCGTGCTGAATTCGGATGACGCGCTTGCTTGCTCCGCGGGATAAAAGGCCAGTAATTGCCCGGCTAAGAGCCCGAAGGCGATCAGCAGCTTGGCTAACCGCCACTTCGAATTTCGTTTCTTCAACATTATGAATCTCCTCTTCTTGAATAGGATAGACGTACACCATTCAGTGCCGAGGATCATTTTACTCTTCCTTTTTCCGATAAAACTGTAACCGCCGCTACAAAATGAAAAAAATAGATTGCTAACGCCGTTCATTGATATAATGAGAGACTAGCAGAAGGAAAAGAACGAGGTCGCGCAAAGATGGAAAAGAAAACGAAGATAAAGCTAGCCATAGCGGGGATTTTGTTTTTGGCGGTAGTCGCGTTAATCGCGACGATCCTAATCCTATCGTTAAACGAAGGCGATAATGCGAATAGCGATGACGAGCTTAACATGCCGCATGACTATATATATGGGACTTCCGTGGCCAGCAACGGAATGGAGCTGCATTATTTGCGCACGCGGCCATCCAATATCGGGCTGGAACCCGTGCACAATAACGTAACCGCGGCACCCTTCTATGGGATAAACGGAGGGTTCTTCTATCAGGATGCTTTGCTCAGCATTGCCGTCGTGAACGACGTGCCCGTTAATGATACGCACGGATCGTATGGGGTTGGCGCGAAAAACGCGAAATATGCGAGAGGAACGCTTGTCTGGGACGGATCCTTGGATAAGCTGAGCGTGCAGGTGGCAAGTCAAGCCTCGGAGCTGTCGGTAACGGATCGTTCTCGATTCTGGGCTCAAGGCGGCATCAGTATGAGCTTAGGGAACGATGAGGGCTGGATGGAGCAAATCGCTGCCGAGGCCGCGCCGCTGCCGGATGATTATTGTTTGCGCTCGGCAGCCGTATACGACGACGAGGGAAATCTCTACTTGGTAGTAAGCTCGACGAAAGGGACGCTGGCGGCGTTCCGCGAAGCGATCGCGGAGCGCGTCGGAGACGGCAAGCTCGTGAACGGAATTTTTCTGGACGGGGACGGTTCCTCCCAATTGCGCAGCCGGGAAGCGAAGCTAAGCGGCGACGGAAGACCGGTCGTCCAAATGTTGAGTCTCTTGAAGTGAAATATTTTCGGGACGCTGATCCGTTAATGAGAGAGGAGCCTTCGTTCCGCCTGGGATGCGGAGGTTGAAGGCTCTCTGTTTTTCATAAGTAAAGTTGAACAATTTGCTTTATCCGCTCAAGACCTTGCCACATATCGCCCGGACCGTCATAGATGAGGACGAATGCGCCGTCGTAACCGGTACGCTTAACGGCATCAAGGCATCGCTTGAATTCGGTCTCGTCGGGATTGCCGGATTCGTCGTATGCGGCTTTGGCGTGAATGGACACGCTGTAAGGAGTAGTCGAGGCAATCTCGCCGTACTTATTTTCCCCGTGGAAATTGCCGAAATCCGTAATCATTCGTACCGCGTTCCCCGTCTCGCCCAATAATTTCAGACAGCTCTCTCCCGTTGAAGTCAGCTCCTTGAAGTTCTCCGTAACGACTCGCACGTTGCGGGTAGCCGCATATTCGTTCAGCTTAGAGAGAGCCATGGCCGATTGCCGAATCGCCGAGGCATCGGCAGGAGCGGCTTCCCCCGCGATCAAGCGGATTTGCTTGGCGCCGCATAGGGAAGCAACGTCGATCCAATCGCGGAACAGTTGCTGGTCGGCCGAACTACGGGTTTCGTCCGTCGTCGTGAGACCCCCGTAATCAAGGAGGAGCGTGTCGAAGGAAACGCCGGCATCGGCGAAAGATTTCCGAAGCTGCATTAAATAACTCTCGTCCGTCGCCGGGAAATGGAAGTGGCAAATCTCGACAGCCCGATATCCTCGTTTGGCGGCTTGCTCCGGCAATTCAAGCAACGCATGAATTTGGGGCTGATCCTGCACATGCGTCCGATGCGTCCCGGTTTCGGCGTCCCAGAACGTCCAACGTAAGGGGCCAAGCAACCGGTGCAGGCTCCAAGTGCTTACGGATAAATAAGACACGCGGCATCCCTCTCTTTTCCAATCTATTATTCATTTATAGTAGTTCAATTTTTCTCGGTTTTCTAACCTCTAATGTGGTTAATTTGTGGTGTTTTTTGCTCTTCGGGAATGGTATCTTACTATAGGATAGAGCGTTGCCGACAAAGGATGGATTCGCATGAACGATTACCTATACGCTTTCGCCTCCAATGAAGAGGAACGCCCATTAAGCATGCTGGAGATGCGCGCGTTGTTCGGGGACGAGAGCCGATACAATTTGCTGCGGAGTCCGATTGAAGTGGAACCGGGGCGAAGCCCTTTTATAAAGATGAGAATAAAAATACTGTTCGAGGCCGATAGTTTGCGGGAACTCGCCGAGCGAGCAGGCGATATCGAGCTGGGGCAATCGACTTTCAAGGTGCTGGCTATAGACAATTACGATCCCGGAGAAAAGGCGAAGTTCGAATACGACGAGAAACGGGCGATGGAACGGGAGATCGGCTCGCGGTTCCGCGGAAGAGCGGAAATGCGCAAGCCCGATCGGGAATTCGGCTTTGCCCGAATAGACGGACGTTGGCGGCTAGGGGAGTTGGTTCACGGGGAGGCGGCATGGTTAAAGCACAACGATAAACCGCGTAAATATTCTACGGCGCTAAGCACCCGAGTCGCGAGGGCGGTCGTCAACATAGCCGTCCCTCGTATAGAAGGAGTGCGGGCGATCGACCCTTGCTGCGGAATCGGGACGGTACTCGTGGAAGCATTGTCGATGGGCATCGATATCGCGGGAAGGGAAATAAATCCGCTGGCGGCCATTGGGGCAAGGGAGAACGTGGCGTTTTTCGAGTACGGTTCGGCTACAGTTACGCTAGGCGATATGAGGGAGATTACCGAGAGTTACGACGTCGCGATATTGGATATGCCGTACAATCTGTGTTCCGTGCTATCCCTTGGGGAGAAACGGGAAATGCTGGCCAGCGCAAGGAAATTCGCGGCGAGACTTGTCGTCGTTACGGTGGAAGAGATGGACTCGATCATCTTGGAAGCCGGCTTTAAGATCCAGGACCGCTGCACGGTGAACAAAGGGAAATTTACCCGTCAGGTGCTCGTCTGCGAATAGCGGATACGCAATTGTTGAAATTATGTTCGCTTTCGTCCACAATGGATGAAGAATAATTCATAACGAGGAGAGAAATACGCGATGAAGTACATAAGCACGAGAGGAAAAGTAGCGCCGATCGGCTTTATCGATATGTTCCTAATGGGACTGGGAGAAGACGGAGGGCTGATCGTTCCGGAGACGATTCCTACCGTTACGGCAGGGCAATTGAAAGCATGGTCCAAGCTGTCTTATCAGGATCTCATGCTGGAAGTATTTTCGTTATTCACGAACGACGAGATTCCCGAGCAAGATTTGCGGACGCTCATTCAAGACAGCTATGCCGGCTTCACGAGCCCGGCCGTGTTGCCTTTAACGACCTTAAACGACTCCCTGCACGTTCTTGAGCTATTCCACGGTCCGACTTTCGCGTTCAAGGACGTCGCCTTGCAGTTCATGGGCAATCTGTACGCCTACGTGGCGAAGAAGCAGAACAAAGTCATCAACATCCTCGGCGCGACTTCCGGGGACACCGGGGCATCCGCCATCAGCAGCGTTAGCGGCAAGGAAGGCATCCAGATTTGCATTCTCCACCCGAACGGCAAGGTCAGCCGCGTTCAAGAACTGCAAATGACGACCGTGCAGGACGACAACGTGTTGAATCTGGCGGTTAACGGGAACTTCGACGATTGCCAGCAGATTATCAAGGAGCTGTTCGCGGACATTTCATTCAAGACGAAATATCATTTACGCGCGATTAACTCCATTAACTTCGTGCGCATTTTGGCGCAATCGGTTTATTATTTCTACGCTTACTTGCAGCTGCCCGAAAAGACGAGAGCGGACGGCGTTAACTTCAGCATCCCTACGGGCAACTTCGGCAATATTTTCTCCGGTTATTTGGCCAAGAAAATGGGAGTGCCGATCAAGCAGCTAGTATTGGCCACGAACGAGAACAACATTCTTGAGCGGTTTATTCGCGAGGGCGTATACAAGCCGGAAGGGTTCCGCATGACGCACAGTCCGTCCATGGACATTCAGATCGCAAGCAACTTCGAGCGTTACTTGTATTACTTCCTAGGAGAGAATGCGGGCGAAGTATCCGCGCGCATGGAGAAATTCAAGGCGGAGGGGCAGCTTACCTTCACGGCAGAAGAAGTCGCGCGCATCCAGCAGGATATGACGGCTTACAGCGTTGGGAACGCGGAATGCCTCGATACGATACAGGCTTATCAGGAGCGATATGGCTATTTGCTTGACCCGCATTCCGCATGCGGGATCGCGGCTTACGAAAGCGCGGGTAACAAAGGCGACGGCGCATTCGTCTCGCTGGCAACGGCTCATCCGGCCAAATTCGACGAGGCGATTCGTTTGATCGGCATCGAGCAGACGTTCCCCGAGCGGATTCAAGCGCTGTTCGACAAACCGCAACGACAAGTGGTCGTCGATAACGCCAAGGCAGAGATCGCGGCGCAGTTGGAAGGCTTCTATCGGATTTAACTTTTACGGCAGTGGACAGGGGGAGAACAGGTTGATCATAGGTGCGATTGAAGCGGGCGGAACGAAGTTCGTATGCGGAATCGGGAACGAGAAGGGCGAAGTGTTGGAGCGGATCAGCTTTCCGACGGAGCAGCCCGAGAAGACGCTCGCCCAAGTAATCGCTTATTTCAAGGATAAGCAAGTCGATGCGATCGGAATCGGTTCGTTCGGTCCGATCGATATTGATCGGAACAGCCCGCGGTATGGATACGTCACGACGACTCCGAAGCCGGGTTGGACGAACTATCCCGTGCTCCCGGAGCTGAAGAAAGTTTTTGACGTTCCGATGGAATGGGATACGGACGTAAACGCGGCGGCGCTGGGGGAAGCGACTTGGGGCGCGGCCCGAGGGCTGGATAGCTGCCTCTACTATACGATCGGTACGGGAGTAGGCGTCGGCGTCTTCACCGAAGGCAAAATGGTACACGGTTTGGTGCATCCGGAAGGCGGCCACGTGCTGACCCGCCGTCATCCGCAAGACACTTACGAGGGCAAATGCCCGTATCACGGGGATTGCTTGGAAGGGATGGCCGCGGGACCTGCCATCGAAGCCAGGTGGCGCGTAAAAGGCAGCGAGCTGCCAGCCGATCATCCGGCGTGGGAGATGGAAGCTTTCTACATCGGGCAAGCGTTAGCGAGCGCGATTCTGCTCCTCTCGCCGAAGAAGATTATTCTAGGCGGCGGCGTCATGCATCAGATGCAATTGTTCCCGCTTATCCGCGAACAAGTCCGGTCCAATCTGAAAGGCTACGTAGTCGCCGAGGCGCTTGAAGCGGGGGGCATCGACGGCTATATAGTACCTCCGGGACTCGGCGATAACGCGGGCTTAACCGGCTCGATCGCGCTCGGGTTGAGGGCGTACGAGGAAGCGCGAGCTTAATATAACGACGAAGCAAATAGCGGCACGCAGTGCCGCTATTTGCGTTTTAAATGCGATAAATGGCCCGATGGGCTCGCAATAACGGCACGAGGTGCCGCTAATCGAGCCCCGGCCGGCAATTCACCTGCAATAACGGCACGCGGTGCCGCTAATCGAGCCCCGGCCGGCTATTTCGCTGCAATAACGGCACGCGGTGCCGTTAATCGAGCCTACGCTGGCAATTCACCTGCAATAACGGCACGCGGTGCCGTTAATCGAGCCCCGGCCGGCAATTCACCTGCAATAACGGCACGCGGTGCCGCTAATCGAGCCCCGGCCGGAAATTCCGCTGCAATAGCGGCACGCGGTACCGTTATACTCTATGTTTCTCCATCCATTTAACGGTCCAATCGACTAGCGGCCTTTGCTTCATGAACCGGACGTCGGCATTGCCGACCTTATGAATGCGGATGTTGGCCTCTTGGTCGTATTCGTTCCCCAGCCTGACGAAGTCCACGTCGTCGACCGCTTGCGTGTTGTACGTCACCCATACTCTTTGTCCGTCTACGAGCACGGCGCTGCTCTCATCGGCAAACTTCTTCGTCGGGAAGTCGGCTCTGACTTCGGCTAAGTGCAGGGACGTGTTTTTATCGTAGCCGACCCCGATCAACAAGACATACCCATCTAATTCGTACAGCTTGTCTACCGGGGAGCCTTTACCGAAAATATTGCTAAGATCGTGCTCCTTGGTCAGATATTCGGCATATTTGCCTACGGCCGCTACAGACCTTGCGGGGTGGTCCGTCCGCTTCGCTCCCGGCCATTTCCTGAACATCTCGGCGACTACGCCCATACCGATGGCCGGCGTTACCTCTTTGTCGTACGCGGGCCAGTGCTCGCGAATGATCGGCCACCATTCTACGGGTTCTTCCCAGTGAACTCCGGTGGAAGGGTCAAGGTTTTTCCACGTTTGGGAAGGCATCATCAACGTTCCTTCCACGCCGACGATTTCGAGCAACGAACGGATAAGCGTTTCCGCTCCTCCGACGATAAACCCAATGCTGCTTAGAGAAGTGTGCACGAATATCGTCTGTCCCTCGGCTACCCCGCAGTTTCTGAATTGTTCGATTAGTTGATCTTTCGTTAAGATGACTCTGTTCTCCGCAGATTTCGCCATGATTGCAGCCTCCAATAATAATTGGGTAATCTCGCTCGTACGCGTAACGAGAAACCGGTTTCCCGAACTATTATATCAAAAGATGGGCACTTTTGGCATTGGACGAAAAAAGGTCGGAAAAGGTTCGACGGTTTGGCGGAAACTTAGGATGCCGAGAGCGACTTATGCTTGTTATGAATAATATGGGAATGTTATTGACAGAAACATCGGCGATGATTCATACTATATATGAGCATATATTCATATGTAAAGTAGGGATAAGGTTATGAACGACAAACATAAGCATGGTCAAAACGAACGAGAGCATGACAGACAAAGTTTGCCGAAGGATGATCATTCTCGCCACGAGGATAACCACGCCCGTTGCGAAGGCCATTCACACGATGATAACGAGCAAGACAATCACAACCATAATCACAACCACGATCATGCGCACGGCCACGATCATGGGCACGGGCACCACCATCACCATCATGGGTTAGGGCATCATCATCATGACGCCGGACGCGAAGGCAACAAACGGGGACTTGCGATCGCTCTTGTTATCACTGCGGCAATCATGATCCTGGAGTTCGCGGGCGGGCTTCTGACGAATAGCCTTGCTTTGCTGTCCGATTCCGGCCACATGCTGAGCGACGCGAGCTCGTTGGCCTTAAGCCTGGTCGCTTTCTGGTTCGCGACGAAACCGGCATCCCCTAACAAAACCTACGGCTTCTACCGCTTCGAAATATTAGCGGCTTTGTTCAATGGCGTTACGCTGTTTGTAATCGCGGGATTTATTATGTGGGAAGCATTCAATCGGTTTGGTCATCCGCCCGAAGTCTCCAGCCTGTCGATGATCCTTATCGCATCCGTCGGATTGATCGCCAATTTGATGAGCGCCTGGGCATTGCTAAGAAAAGGAGACGTGAAGAACAATCTCAATCTTCGAAGCGCATACCTTCATGTGCTTGGGGATGCTCTCGGATCCGTAGGGGCGATAGCGGCTGGATTGATCATGCTTGTTTTCGATTGGTATTTAGCCGACCCCATTATTAGCGTACTAGTCTCCTTGTTGATCCTGAAGGGAGCATGGGGAGTCGTTAAGCATACCGTCCATATTCTGATGGAAGGTACGCCGATTACGGTTAACCAAGAGCAGGTCAAATCGACGTTAACCGAAATCCAAGGCGTGCTAGACGTTCACGACCTGCATATTTGGACGATTACGTCCGGGATGGATTCGCTCAGCTGCCATCTGCTCGTCTCTGACGAGTCGGATAATCAAGCTATTTTACAACAAGCGATTCGATTGATTGAGGAGCGTTTCAAAATCCAGCACACGACCATTCAAATAGAAACCTCATCCATCCAACATTCTGAGTTAAAGGTATAACGTATGTGCAACGTATAACACCCGCAAAACCCGAAAAAAGCCCGAAACCCTAGAATTACAAGGGGTCTCGGGCTTTTTCGATTCATTCCGACCAAGGGAATAAATCCAACCGGATTACTCGAAATAAAAACGGCAATCTTTATTTATATCATATTTTTTTTATCAAATCAATAAAAAGTTGTTGATCTTGGGCAAGAAATAGTGTAACTTAGACAAGGGAAAGCAATGCCAATAAGTAGCGGAGGTGAGAAGACATGGAGAAAATGGCGATGAACATGATGATGAACATGTGCATGGAAGAAATGATGTGCAAGATGAAATGCATGAAAATGATGATGGACAACATGATGGAAATGAAAATGATGGACGGCATGGATATGGACATGATGATGAGCAAAATGCAAGAGTGCGACGAAATGACCACCATGATGATGGGCATGATGCGCGATATGAAACAAACTTCGATGTAAGATTGCAGCGACGGCTGAAGGAATCTTGACCATTCCTCAGACCCATAAGTTTCATGGCAGAGCAGACCGCTGCATGCCTTTTTTTATTTTAAAAGCCGATTATCCTCTTTGCAGAACGTTGGAGATGCCGGATTGGCTCTCTCTCAGCTTCATGCCGATCTGAACGCGCAAGTTCCGAAGTTCCCACGCTTGTTCCCGTAAGCTTTCTTTATGACTCTCGTTCTCGCTCGTATGAAGCTGCTCGTATATCCCCAGAATTTTACGGTTGATCTCGTCGAACCGGGCCCATAAAGCTTCCCAAGCCTGATACCGGGTTTCGCGTTGAATGTGCTCGTCTTTGTTGCGTAAGCGCTCCAGGATTTGATCCTGCCAACCCCGATCTCCAAGGCGAACGGCAAGGCTGTATATATCAAGCTGATCATCGATCCATTGGCTGGCGATTCGGTTGTTCGATTGGGTCATGTTGGCATCTCCTGACGCTTATGATCTATATACCTAGTATTATACTCGGAATTTACGGTTTTACAATACAAAGTTCCGATTTTTTTCGATTCTAGCTTTTTTCGAAACATTAACGTTTTCTAACTCTTTTCTAAGAAAAGCTGAAAAGCGCTTTGACGGCCGCGTTTGCGCTCTCCTTGGAAAAATATCGGTAAAAACAGATGTGTTATATTGATTTCCGACAACAATGGTTTACCGACAACCAGAGAAGCCGGGAGGAAAACGAAATGAGCAAGAAATTAACGATAAAAGTATTATTGGCTTGCAGCTTGGTCGTAACGGGATTATTCGGATCGATGATCGCTTCGTCTACGCAAGCGAGCGCGGCCACGCCGGAATCGCTGGAACTTATCGCATATGGCAAAGAACATCTGGGAACGCCTTATCAATACGGAGCGGCAGCGGGAATTACATATGCTTTCGACTGCTCGTCGTATGTACAATATATATTCAAACAATTCGGAGTGAACTTGCCTCGAACTTCGGTTTCTCAAGCTTATTCGGGAACTAAGGTCGAGAAAGGAGATTTAAGCATGGGAGACCTCGTATTCTTCAGAACCGGCGGAGGCGGAATCAGCCACGTGGCGATCTACGCGGGCAGCGGCAAAATCCTTCACGCGAGCAGCAGCCAGGGCGTTACCGTATCGAACATGAATTCGAACTATTGGACGAAAAGCTACGTAACCGCGCGCAGAGTGCTCTAAGATCGTAAATCAAAAGCGGGATCCTAACCGGATCCCGCTTTTTCGCTGTTTTATATGGTTTACTTACTTCTTGTCGAAGGTAGCGTTAAAGACTTTCTCCAATTCATCGGCGCTTTCGGAAATTAGAAACAGCACGTAATTGCCATTCGTAACGATTTTGTAGTTTTTCGCGAGCTCATATTGGTCTTGCAGGTAGGTTTCGAATTGCTTCTGGACAGCCTCCGCGCGTTTCTCGATTCCTTTTTTCACGGCGTCGATATCTTTTGCGTTCTTAACTTTGAATACGGCAATTTCGTTCGTTTTGACATTCATCAGCGGCATTCTGACCGTATAATCCGCCAGCAGCTTCATATCGATTCCGTAGGATTCCTCGACTTGGTCTTCTCCCATATCCATAAGCTTCGGTTGCTCGACCTGCTTCAACATCTCATCGACGATGTCCTTCGCAGTCGGTTCTTTGCCTGCTTCAGGCTCCTTCGGAGGAGTAGGCTTCTTGCTTGGTTCAGGCTTCTTGCTCGGTTCCGGAGTTTTGCTAGGCGTCGACGGTTTTTTGCTAGGCGCAGGCTCTTTGCTCGGTTCCGGGGATTTGCTTGGGCTTGCTTCTTCGCTAGGGCTAGGTTCCGCGCCCGGACTCGCTTCCGGGCTGGCGCTTGCCTCGGGACTGGTGCTTGCTTCCTCGCTTGGGCTCGCTTCCGGGCTCGAGTTAGCTTCACTGCTTGGGGACGCCTCGCTCGTCGAAGTAGGAGCGTTGGCGTTGTTATTCGAATTGCTACCGCATGCGCTCAGCAGACCGCCTAATAACGTAGTCACTAACAGAAAGGCAATGGCGCTTTTTTTCATGTTCGTATTCTCCTTGATGTCTGATCGTCTGTTGCGATTACAAGTCTACTGACGGAGCTTGTCCGCGTAATGTTGCAGCCGTGGGAACGACCGGAACGATTAATTGTCGATTTTCAGGATTTCGCCGTTCTCGACGAACGTAGCCGTATTAAAGAGCAACAATACGTCTTCGATTCCGTTCTCGCTCATGTAATCGCCGATGTTGCCGTTATAATAACGGACGTCGATGACATGGATTTCCGCCGCGTGCGGAGCGAGGAACGGAATAAAGCTATGGGCGTAGGAATCCTTAAGGACGAGAAGTTTGTCCAGGTCTACGGCTTGCGGATCAAGATCGTTCTTGATCGTCGTAAGAGCATGGACTCCGCCCATGAAGTAAGAATACTGATCTTTCTTCCGCAGAAAGCTATCGTCATATAGAGTGGCAGCCGTCTTATCGGTATCCGCTATATACATCTCCGAATGAACGGGATTGTTCGGTACGAAAGCTTGAACCGGATCGGGCTTCAATCCGCTGAATTGGCTGCGGGTATGGAAGCTTCCAAGGAACGAATCGCTCACGGTTTGAATCCGGAAGTCTTTCTCGCCGAGCGGAGTCCAGCCCATTCGCTTGGCGTAAGCCGCATAAGCATAATAAGCGCCGAGCGTGGTCCAGTGATGATCCGTCCGGTAGTAAATGGACTCGGACGCATGCGGACGCAGGAAGTCGAACCCGTCCATGAAAGTTACGCTATCTTTGAGTTGATCGGCGATTACGCCGTTTACCTTTGCTTCGGAATAGAACGGAGCTTTCCACGGCAAACGATCCGGGTACATGCCGATCGATGTCGGCGCCAGCAGGAAAGTCATGTCGACGTCCGGGTGGTTGGCCGCGAATTGCTTGACGGCTTCCGTGTACCGCCGAACTTTCTCGTAATCGGGTTTCGCGAACTTCTCGAACAAGTAACCGTCTTTGCCTTTGAATATTCCGTTATTTTCTTGTTGCAGGCGCAATTGCTCGACCGTGGATTTAATCCATACCCAGTCGCCGCGATAAGGGAAATGATCGGTTACGAAGCTCTCGGCTTCGTCGGCGAATTTTTTGGAGATTACGTTGTCCCAAGTTAATTTAGGGGCGTCTTGCAAAGTACGATTCTCCAACTCGGAGAACCGGCTGATCGGCATGAGGAAGAAGGTCAGCGGAATCAGAAACAGCGCGGCGACGAATCCCCAAACCAATATGCGGTCTGCCTTCCGATTGTTCATTACGGGTGTACTCCTTTTATTGCTCGTCAGAAACGGAAATATAAGAATGGGTTAAAAGTCGCGTCGACCAGATAGGAGACGGATAGGAAAAACAACAGCCCGCACCAGGCAACGTTCAGGATTGCTCCTTGGCCGTTAGGGTGAACCGCGAAGAGCTTCCTCTTAGGCATAGATGCTACGACCAGTACGACAAGCAATATCGCGTTCGTGTAAGCGAAATACAGCGTATGGTTATCCCACAACGGTTGGCCGGCCAGACCGCTCATAGCCTGCAAGTAACCGCCGACCATCGGGAGCTCGTCGAAGGCAAACAATACCCAGCCGACAAGAATGAGGAAGATGGCATAGGCGTGGCGTATCCAACGAGGCGCACGGTCGAGCAGCTTGAGTACCCACCATTTTTCGAAAATCAGGATCGCGCCGAAATACAAGCCCCATAGCAGGAAGTTCCAGCTCGCTCCATGCCAGATCCCGGTAAGCAACCAAACGATAAGGATATTGCGCAATTGCTTGCCTAACCCTTGACGATTGCCTCCAAGCGGGATGTAGACGTAATCTCTGAACCAGCCGCTAAGCGAAATGTGCCACCTTCGCCAGAAGTCGGTGATGCTCTGAGCGGTATAGGGTTTATCGAAATTTTCGTTGAATCGGAATCCGAACATCAGGCCTAGTCCGATAGCCATGTCGGAGTATCCGCTGAAATCGAAATAAATTTGGAACGCGAACGCGATGATGCCTAACCAAGCCGTTAACACCGGCAGCGAACCGGAATCCATTTCCGATATCGAGTGCCAGAGCAGACCGATATTGTTGGCGAGCAACACCTTTTTGGCTAGCCCGACGATGAACCGCCGAACGCCTTCCGCGAACATCTCGGTATTGACCGTGCGTTTGCGGAGCTGCTCCGAAACCGTTTTGTAATGCACGATCGGACCCGCGACCAATTGCGGGAACAAGGCGACGAACGTGGCGAAGTCGATCCAATTGCGTTGCGCCTTGGCCGTTCCTCTATAGATATCCACGATGTAGGACATGGATTGGAACGTGTAGAAGGAGATCCCGATCGGAAGAGCCAGCTCGGTAAGCGGGATATCGGTTCCCAAAAGACCGTTCACGTTTTGAATGAGAAAATCGGCGTATTTGAAGTACGACAGAAGCGCGAGATTGACGATAATGGAGCAAACGACGACCCCTTTGCGCTGAATCGGCTTCAGCCGCGAGTTGCTAAGCAGCAACCCGAAGCCGTAATCCGTAACGGTGGAAATGAGCATAATAACGATGTAGACAGGCTCTCCCCATGCGTAAAACAAAAGGCTCGTTAAGAACAGAACGAGATTCTTGATTCTCCACGGCGAGCAGTAATACAGTAGAAGGGCGACGGGCAGAAAGACGAATAGGAAAATCAGGCTGCTGAATACCATGTCCGTTTATTTTTGCCCGAAGAAGCCTTCGAAGGATTTAACGAGCTCGTCGGCATTCTCGGAAATGACGAACAGGATGTAGTTGCCTTTGATGACGAGCTTATAGTTCTTGGACAGTTCGTACTGGTCGGGAAGATAAGACTCGAATTGCTTCTGTACGTCGCCGGCGCGTTGCTTAACCGCTGCTTCGACGACAGCTACGTCTTTGGCTTCTTTAACTTTCAAGATCGTCAGTTCATTCGTCTTCACGTTCATGAGCGGCGTTCTAATCGAATAATCTTCTAGTAACGCGGGATCCAAGCGATAGAGCTGCTGCACCATGGCTGTTTCCAATTCCATGAGCATCGGTT
This sequence comes from Cohnella cholangitidis, assembly GCF_014107495.1. GTDB lineage: Bacteria > Bacillota > Bacilli > Paenibacillales > Paenibacillaceae > Cohnella > Cohnella cholangitidis. The sequence goes on along the minus strand of NZ_CP041969.1, from coordinate 2,063,509 downwards.
GTTCGAATCGAGCCAACAGTTGGTCGGCCATTTCCTTGGCAGGTACCTTGGGGTCGATTGCGGCTTCCTTGTTGTTGCTAGAACAAGCACTAAGGACTAGGCTTAGCACGACGGTTAAAAGAAGGAAGATGGATGTTTTTTTCATAGCTGTGCACTCTCCTTGATGTTTGTTACGCAAATTCGATAAGTGTACTGACGCAAGTCGAACCTGGAAGGTTACAGCAGCTTTGCGATTCCCAAATATTGATGGGATGGTGGCATTTGGATTATAATTTAATTGTTTGGTGTTTTTTCAGAAAATGATTTGAAAAGTCGTTGAAACCTTTTTGTCGCTTGGTCGTAAAATAGGTTAGTCAATGGATGATAGATTCATAGAATCCATGACGCAGCCGCATAAGATTGAAACAGTCGAAGGGAGACCCCATTGAAATGACGATTTCTCTAGTAAAAGGACAGAAAGTCGATTTAACGAAGGGTAACGCCGGACTTAGCAAGCTAATCGTAGGTCTCGGATGGAACCCCGTGGAGAAGAAGAGCTTCTTCGGCTCCAAGAAAGTAGACATTGACTGCGATGCTTCCGCCCTCCTACTGGACGAGAACGGCAAGCTTCAAGGGAAAAACCTTGTATGCTTCCACAACTTGAAGAGCCCTGACGGCTCGGTCGTTCACTCCGGCGATAACCGCACGGGAGAAGGCGACGGAGACGATGAGCAGATCCACATCGATCTGGGTCGCGTACCGGCCAACATTCACAAGATTCTTATGGTTGTTAATATTTACGATTGCGTGAACCGCAAGCAGGACTTCGGAATGATCTCCTCCGCGTACATTCGCGTGCTTAATCAGTCCAACGAACAGGAATTGGTGCGTTTTAATTTGACGGATAACTACTCCGGCAAAACGGCGCTTATCGTTGGAGAGATTTACCGCTATAGCGGAGAATGGAAATTCAACGCGATCGGCGAAGGAACGGATGCTGCTCACGTTGATCTTCTTGCCCGTTCTTACCAATAATGAAATCCCTGCAGCATCAAATAAAATCATGAGAAGAGGTTACTCCTATGTCTATTAGCTTATCTAAAGGCCAAAAAATCGATTTGACGAAAACGAACCCGGGACTAACGAAAGTGCTGGTCGGATTGGGATGGGATACGAATAAGTACGACGGAGGCAAAGCTTTCGATTTGGACGCTTCCATCTTCTGTCTTAACGCGGGCGGTAAAGCGCCTACTGAAAAAGATTTCGTTTTCTACAACAATACCCAGAATCCAAGCGGTTCCGTCGTTCATACGGGCGACAACCTGACGGGCGAAGGCGACGGAGACGATGAGCAAGTCAAAGTCAACCTGGCGGCCATTCCTGCCGAAATCGAAAAAATCTCCTTCTGCATCACGATCCACGAAGCCGCGGAAAGAGGCCAAAATTTCGGACAAGTTACGAACGCATTCGTACGTATCGTTAACGAAGATACGGGCGCGGAGCTTATCCGTTACGACCTGGGAGAAGATTTCTCCGTCGAAACGGCTGTCGTCGTAGGGGAACTGTACCGTCACAGCGGCGAATGGAAATTCAACGCGGTTGGCAGCGGATATAAAGAAGGCCTGGCCGGCTTGTGCAAAGATTTCGGTTTGATGTAATCGTTCGTTATACCCTGTTCGAGGGACCGCTTTTCGGTAGGATTGCGGTCCTTTTTTTAATTAAAGGAGGAACTTTCCATGGCGGTAAACTTGTCCAAAGGCCAAAAAGTAGATTTAACCAAATCCAATCCGGGTCTCGTTAAAGTTAAGGTCGGTTTAGGCTGGGATACGAACAAATACGATGGCGGCAGCTCGTTCGACCTTGATGCGTCGGCCTTTTGTTTGAATGCTTCCGGTAAAGTGAACTCGGATGCGGATTTTATTTTCTACAACAACAAGAGCATCGCCAACGGGGCTATTCAGCTGTCCGGCGACAATCAAACCGGAGAGGGCGCGGGGGATGACGAATCCTTGACGATCGATCTGAGCCAAGTTCCCGCGAATATCGAGAAAGTGGCTTTCTGCATCACGATCCATGATGCCGCGGCACGCAACCAGAACTTCGGACAAGTGGCTAACGCGTTCGCCCGCGTCGTGAAGGACGGTACGAACGAGGAGCTTATCCGTTACGATCTGGGAGAAGATTTCTCGATCGAGACGGCCGTAGTCGTCGCGGAGTTGTATCGCCATAACGGAGAATGGAAATTCAGTGCCGTCGGAAGCGGCTATCGTGACGGATTAGCGGGGTTATGCCGTGATTTCGGAGTACAAGTATAAGGAGGAATTGCCATGACGATCAGTTTGTCGAAAGGGCAAAGAATCGATCTTACGAAAACTAACCCGGGGCTCAAGCGCGCGATTATCGGACTTGGCTGGGATACGAATAAATATACGGGCGGCGAAGCATTCGACTTGGACGCGTCCGCTTTTTTGCTCCATCAGAACGGCAAGGCGGGCGGAATCGAGGATTTCGTATTTTACAACAACTTGTCCGTCTATACCGGCGCGGTCGTTCATTCGGGAGATAACCGGGATGGGCAAGGAGACGGGGACGATGAGCAAATCAAGCTCGATTTCACCAAAATTCCCGAAGCCATTCATCGCATCGGTATTACGGTGACCATTCACAACGCGGAACAGCGCAACCAGAATTTCGGGCAAGTATCCAATGCTTTTGTTCGGTTAGTGGACGAGCAAACCGGCAGCGAAATTCTGCGTTACGATCTCGGCGAGGACTTCTCGGTGGAGACGGCCGTTGTCGTGTGCGAGCTGTATCGCCATGGCGGCGATTGGAAATTCCAGGCGGTAGGATCGGGATTTGCCGGCGGGTTATCGGCGCTGGCGCACAATTATGGCCTTGACGCCAAGTAAGTAAACCCAAACGGAGGCTATATTAAGATGTCGTTGTCGATCGTCAAAGGCCAGAAAGCAGATATTACTAGAAGCAATCCTTCATTGTCGCGTGTTATTGTCGGTATGGGGTGGAACTCTACTTCTGGAGTCGATTTGGATTTCTCGGTGTTCGTGCTTCAAGCGAACGGTAAAGTAAGATCGGATCAAGATTTGATTTTCTATTCGAATCCTTCAGGCGCTGCGGGAGCGATTGAAATCGTCGGGGAAAGCAACAGGAAAACTTACGGTAACCAACCGGACAAAGAACAAGTCAGCATCAAGTTGGGGAGCATCCCGAAGGAAATCGAGAAGGTATCGTTTACCTTAACGATCTACGAAGGAGATGTCCGCAAACAAAATTTCTCGCAAGTGAACGATGCCTATATCAGAGTCATCGATGAAGCTACCGGCAACGAATTGCTTCGATACGAACTTGGAAAAAACTTTCCTATCGAAACGGCGATTGTCGTAGGAGAATTATATAGATACAACGGGGAATGGAAGTTTAACGCGATCGGATCGGGATACTCCGGCGGATTGTCCGCGTTGTGCGGAAGCTTCGGCGTTGACGTTCGTGAAGATTCCGCCCCGAGCGCGGGGGGACAAGCCTCGCCGTCCCTATCCTCCCCGCCGCCGGTCCAACCGCCGATCCAGCCTCCATCGACTCCGCCTTCCACGATTCGGTTGGACAAGATCGAGCTTCGCAAAAAGGGAGACGTCATTAACCTCGAGAAGAAATCGGGGGCGCTGGGAGAAATTCTAGTTAACTTAAACTGGAATCGCAAGAAATCGGGAGGCGGATTATTTAAAGCCGCTTCCGGAATCGACCTTGATCTGGGTTGCCTCTTCGAACTGAAGGACGGGTCCAAGGGCGGCGTACAGGCGTTAGGCAATGCCTTCGGCGACTTTAGCCGTCCGCCTTACATTTCGTTGGACGGGGATGATCGTACCGGCGCGCTGGCCGGCGGCGAGAATCTTAGGATCAATGGCGCCAAAGTCGCCGAGATCGAACGCATCGTCATATTCGCCTTCATCTACGAAGGGGTGGCGAACTGGTCTCAAGCTGACGGCGTCGTGACCATTACCCAATCCGGCGGACCGGATATCGTCGTCAGAATGGACGAGTACAACAATAGCAAGGGGCTATGCGCAATTGCGATGATCAAGAACGTGAACGATCAAACCTTCAGCATCGAGCGGTTGGTTCAGTTTTTCGACGATCAACAAAAGCTCGATATCGCCTATAACTGGGGGCTGCGTTGGTCTAAAGGCAGGAAATAGCAACAAGGTTTCCGATACTGAGAAAGAATTGGCAGGGGGAGCATCATGGCAGATTTTTTTAGCAATTTTGTGGACAGCTTCGCGAGTTTCTTCGATTGGAACCACATGGGGCAAATATTGGCGGAGCCTTCGACTTGGGGAATTATAGGTACGCTCGTCATTCTTGAGGGCTTGCTATCCGCGGATAACGCATTGGTACTCGCCGTAATGGTAAGGCATCTTCCGAAAGAGCAACAAAAGAAAGCATTGTTTTACGGACTTATCGGCGCTTACGTCTTCCGGTTTTTGGCCATCGGGATCGGAACGTTCTTGGTTAAGATCACATGGATTAAAGTGGCCGGAGGTTTATATCTACTCTGGATCGCATTAAGCAATTTGTTCGACCTGGAATTCAGATTCGCCCGGGTCGGCGGAATCCCCCTTATTCCATATATTCGTCGCAAGAACGATGAAGAAGACGGGGAAGTCGAGAACAAAGGCCTCAGCTTCTGGCGCACGGTTCTTGCCGTCGAGATCATGGATATCGCCTTCAGTATCGACAGCGTGCTCGCCGCGTTCGGCGTAAGCGAAGAGGTATGGGTTTTGTTCCTCGGAGGTATTCTCGGGGTACTGATGATGCGAGGCGTCGCCCAAGTGTTCCTGAAGTTGATCGAGAAATTCCCGGAGCTGGAGAAAGCGGCGTTTATCCTTATTATCGTCATTGCCGCTAAGATGATCTCCGGAGCATTCGGTTTCCACGTGTCCCATGCCGTATTCTTCTCCATTCTGATCGCGATCTTCGTAGGTACGATGATCCTCAGTTCCATTAAGAAGAAAAAAGCGCAAGGAACGACGTCCGATTCCGTATAAGATTTCATACTCGAAGGAATATCCCTCATGATTAAGTGGGGGATATTTTTTAGAACTAATTACGGGTTGATTTGGAATGGCAAGAAGCATTAAGGAGGGTGATGTCGATGCGCTATTTTGACTATCTGACCCCGGAGCAGGAACACGATATCTTTCATTATCTCCCGACGGAGTTCAACAATCGGACCGACCAAGAGCTCTTGGCGTACGCTGTCGGAGCGGCGTTGTACATGCCGGCGACGAGGCCGACGATCGCGGAGGATATTGCCAGCAAGAAGATCAAAGGCCTTGTGTCTTTGGTCATCGATCTCGAGGACGCGGTAGGGGATAATCAGGTACAGCTGGCAGAGGAGAATCTATGCCGGACGATGGACAAGCTGGAGGCCTGCCTGAATAGAGGGCAACTGAACGACGAAGGGTTGCCGCTCTTATTTGTCCGAGTTCGCTCATCCGCGCAGTTCGAGAGACTGCTGCCGTTGCTCGGAGATCAGATACGGTTGATTACCGGGTTTGCTTTTCCCAAGTTTACGGCTTCCGAAGGGGAAGTCTACTTTCGAATATTGGAAGCTTACAATAAGAGCAAAGCTCCGGATTTCCCGATCTTGTACGGAATGCCGATCTTGGAGACGCCCGAGGTCATCTATCGGGAGAGCCGGCTGGCCACGCTATTGGGCATTCAAGCGTTGCTGACGAAATACAAGCCGTACGTGCTGAACGTGCGTATCGGCGCTACCGATTTCTCCAGCATGTTCGGATTAAGGAGAAATCCCGACATGACGATCTACGATATCGGCGTTATCCGGGATTGCGTAACGGATATTATTAATATTTTCGGGAGAGAAGACAATCGCTTCGTCATTTCCGGTCCCGTGTGGGAATATTTCAGGAGCGACCGCGTACTTAAGCCTCAGCTGAGAGCGACGCCTTTCCAAGAAATGATGGGCAAAGACGGCCTTAGGTTGAGAATGTCCTATCTGGACCGCTATGTGGATGGTTTGATTCGCGAGGTTGCGTACGATAAGGAGAATGGGATTATCGGCAAGACGATCATCCATCCGACCCATCTCCAGCCCGTTCAATCGTTATACGTAGTCACTCACGAAGAGTATATCGACGCGATGAGCATCATATCGAACAGCCAAGGCGATCTCGGCGTCATGAAGAGCCGGTACGAGAACAAAATGAATGAGATCAAGCCGCATCTGAACTGGTCAAACCGGATCATGATCCGAGCCAAGATTTTCGGGGTGTTACATGACAAACATAACTTCACCTGCTTACTCGCGGACTCGCAGCGAGAAGGAGCGCTTGTATAAAATCGTGGACGGTTTGGAGGTCGGAGTGAGCATCGCTTCGAATCCGTACCGGCTGGAGCTCGATCATCTCTTTCAGATGGCGGCGAGAATCAACAAGAAACGCAGTTTTCTCTTCGTCAGCAAGGTGCTGGGCAAACATCTTCCCGTGCATCCCTCGCTATCTCTAATATCGGGAGCGATGTTGGGCTGTCTCTACGAGACTTCCATCCTAGAACGTCAGACGTCGTCGGTGTCCGTGCGGCAATGGCATGAAGCTTTCGACAACCCCGCGCGGGCGGACGAGCTATACGGTCGGTTAATGGACAACAAAATCATGGTGGAGGAGCCGACGCTTTTCATTGGATTCGCGGAGACGGCCACCGCGCTGGGCCATAGCATGTTCGATGCTTTCGACGGGAACGTCATGTACCTGCATACGACGCGGGAGCAGATCGAGGACAGGACGTCGGTCATCAACTTCGAGGAAGAGCATTCGCACGCGATGTCCCATCGTTGTTATGCCGAAGACACGGATATTTTCCGCAAAGCTTCGCGCATCGTGCTCGTCGACGACGAGATGACGACAGGCAAAACGTCGTTGAACATTATCAAGGAGTTGTTCGAGACGTTCGGACAACGGGATTATGTCGTGGCCAGCTTGCTTGATTGGCGTTCTCGGGATGATAGAAGCCGGTACGGCCAGCTGGAGCGCGAGCTTGGCATCCGCATTCGTTGTTTGTCGCTCGTCGAAGGGGCGATCAGAGTTAAAGGAAACCCCTCGGATGAACGAGATCAATCGGCGCCGGTAGATGTACCTGATTGCGCGATCAGCTTTAGAAGACATGATATATCGGGCTTCTTCTCCCATATGGGTACGTCTCTTGCGGATAAGACGACGGCAGTGCCTTATCTGACGAATACCGGAAGGTTCGGGATGGACGCTCGGCATGGCGCGGAACTGGATCGCGAAGTCGCATATGCGGCGAAGCGCTTGGTTTCGGAGAGAACGGGCAAACGTGTTCTGTGCATGGGCACCGGCGAATTCATGTATATTCCGATGAGAATCGCGAATCTCATGGGCGATGGGGTTTACTATCAATCGACGACAAGGAGTCCCATCTATCCGATGCAAGGGGAGCATTACGCCGTAACTTCCGCATATCGCTTCGAGTCCGCGGATGACGCGACGGTGGCGAACTTTATGTATAACGTGACTCCGGGACAATACGACGAAGCTTTCGTCTTCATTGAGCGGGAATATGACGCGGAGCAAGGGAAGTCCTTTGAGCGGGCGCTTGCCCGAATCGGAATTCCAATCGTGAATCTCGTTTTCTTCGGAAAACCGTTGCCGGCGGAGGAGAAGTGATGGTTCATTTGAATTCGATATTTGATGGCGAACTCGCTTCCCCGACCTCGATGGGGAGCTACAAGCCCGAGGACGCGGTATTTCTTCTAAAGGATTTAAGCCATTTGGCACTGGAACGGGGAACCGAAGACCGGGAAGAAGCGATCCAATCGGGTACGCATTATTCGGAGATGCTGCCGATGGAATACCGTCCCTCCGAGGCCTACATCGAGCTGTTCCATGAAACGCTTCAAGCAACGGCGAGACGGGTCGCGCTGGCCGCGGCCGTCGTTTCCGAGCAGATCCTAAGCAAGAGAGGGCGGAACTTGGCGCTAGTCTCGCTTGCTAGAGCCGGAACGCCTATCGGCGTGCTGATTCGCAGATATATTAGGAGGTATTACGATCGCGATCTGCCGCACTACAGCATCTCGATTATTAGAGGCAAAGGAATCGACGAGAATGCCCTTAAATATATTCTCCGTACGCACCCGCAAGCGGAAATTCAGTTCATCGACGGTTGGACGGGCAAAGGGGCGATTCGCAAAGTGCTTATCAATGCCTGTAACCGTTTCGAGCAGAAATACGGAGTTAAGTTGAGCGGCGATCTGGCCGTGCTGGCGGATCCCGGACGCTGCTCCGGGACGTTCGGCACGCGGGAAGACTTCTTGATCCCGAGCGCCTGCTTGAATTCCACCGTATCGGGCTTGATCAGCCGAACCGTCCTGCGGGACGACTTGATCGGACCCGACGATTACCACGGGGCCAAATATTATCGGGAGTGGGAGAAGGAGGATCTGACGAACGCGTTCGTCGATGCGATCGAACCTTACTTCGATTCGGTGAGAGAAGAGGCTCTAGAGGAAGCCACGCGCCTGCTGGAGATTCCCGGCGATCCCGTTACTTGGAAAGGCGAGCAGGATATCCTGAGAATTCAGCGCGATTACGGAATCGCCGACATCAATCTGATCAAGCCGGGAGTCGGAGAGACGACGCGAGTGCTGCTGAGAAGGGTGCCGTGGAAAATTCTCGTGAACGACTTAGACAACCCGAACCTGGCTTCGATCCTTCTGCTCTCTCGCGATCGAGGCGTTCCCGTCGAGGTATACCCGGATTTAACTTATTCTTGCTGCGGATTGATTAAACCGCTGAAGGGGGGAGCGGAATGATCTTTGCATGCGATTTGGATCAAACGCTTATTTATTCCCGCAATTCCATGGGGCCGATCGAACAGCCGGATGAACTCGTTCCGGTGGAGCTCGATCAGGGGGAATATCGTTCGTTCATGACCCGAACGGCTTACCGCGATCTTCAAGCGCTTAGCGGTCGGGTTCATTTCGTTCCTACGACGACTAGAATCTACGAGCAATACCGGAGAATATTCGGACTAACCGAGGGCGTTCCTTCGCGTTACGCCATCGTGAGCAACGGCGGTAAGGTGCTGATCGACGGCAGGTCGGACGAGGAATGGGAAAACCGCGTTCGTCGGACCGTGCGCGAGAAATGCGCGCCCGCTCCCGAGATCAAAGGGAAGTTCGACGAATTAGTCGCTAAGGAATGGATCATCAAGGATCGATATTGCGACGAGCTGTTCTATTCGGTGATCGTCGATCGGGCTAAGCTACGCGCAGGGTTAATGGACGATCTTACGAAACTTCTGCAGGACGATGGCTGGAACTGCTCGCTGCAAGGACGTAAAATCTATCTCGTTCCCGATTGCGTGAGCAAAGGCTCCGCGGTACGTTACGTAAAGGAGCTAGCCGGGGCGAGTTACGTATTCGCGGCCGGAGACAGCTTGCTTGACGAGAGCATGCTCGATGTCGCGGACGAATTCGTGGCTCCGAACCATGGGGAGCTATATCGGAAATACGGCGTGCATGACCGAATTCTATTTACGGAACGTTCCGGGATCCGGGCTTCCGAAGAAGTCGTGGGCACGCTGATGAATCGGATGGAGGCAAGGAACGCGATATGACGAACATTTATTTTAACCGCTGGTTTTCCGTCTCCTATCATTACATGAATATGATCCGCGATAACCCGGACGGGGGAAAATTCAAGTTTTACGGCACTCATCCCGATACGAATCATCTCAGCTTGCAGGCGTGCGATTATTCCGAGCGGGAGCCGGTGCTTCACGGGACCGAGTACGTCGATTACGCGGTAGACTTCTGCCGTCGCAACGAGATTGATATTTTTATCCCGCGGCTCAAAATGCTCGAAATCGCCAAGGAAGCGGATCGGTTCGACGAGATCGGCACGAAGGTCATGGTATGCCGGGACATCCCGTTATTGGAGAGTATGCTGGAGAAGGATCGTTTCTATGAAACGCTGCAGGGGACGGGAGTCGTGGAGATTCCGGAATACTACGTCGTCGAAACCGCGGAACAATTCAAGTCGGCCTACGAAACTCTTGTTCGGAACGGGCATCGGGCATGCTTCAAACCTACGGACTCCGAGGGCGGCATGGGATTTCGGATCATCGATAACGAAATGGATCCTCTGGCAAATCTGTATAGCTGGGTGAGTTTGTCCGTCCCTTTCGAGCAGGTGTACGCCACGTTGTCCGCGGTAGAGAAGTTTCCTAAGCTGATGGTAATGGAGCTTCTCGAGGAAGACGAATTCAGCATCGACTGCCTGGCGGATTCCGAAGGGAAGCTGATCGTCGCCGTGCCGAGAAGGAAGTCCACGGGTAGAATTTACTTGCTGGACGATGTTCCGGAGTTGACGGAGATTGCCGAGCGAGTAGCGGCGAAATGCCGAATTCCCTACGTGTTCAACATTCAGGTCAAATACAACAAAGGCGTTCCCAAGCTGCTGGAGATTAATCCGAGAATGTCCGGCGGCTTGTTCATCACCTGCTTGAGCGGCGTAAACATGCCGTACCTGGCGGTGAAGACGATATTAGGACAATCGTTCGAACGGCCCGTTCCCCGCATGGGGGTCAAGGCGAGTTACCTTGAGCTGCCCGTAGTGATGCAAGACAAGGCTGATCTTAGATAAAAAATTGACGCGAGCGGCTGAAAACCATACACTTGAGTAATAGGTTGAATAACTTCTTATTCAAAGATCGTATGACAGGAGGTACGCGAAACATTGCTTCGTTCTAAATGGGGGCTTGCCTCCCTAATCATCGGTTATGTCGTAGGTCTTGTTTCAACTAAATTTCTTCCCGTGTCCGTATCCTTGGTATTCCCGATTCTGGGAACGCTTGTAGGATCTACGATTCGCCAGGCCGAGCTCAAAGTGGCCAAGCTAGCCGCGGAGAGAGACGCGGCCAATGCGGCTGCGGCGGCAGCCGCGAACAGCGGCCAGAGGGTCGATCAGCCGTCATCCGCTAGCAATCGGATCGCCGAAACGTCCGCGCCGCAGACAGACCGTCCGCACGGACATAGAGCTCCCGCTCTTGGCCCGGAATGGGATACGGTTATGGAATATATCGGGACGATCGAGGACATGGTGCTGATCGAGGGCGAGAAGAACAACCTGGATAACGAGATCGTTCAACGCACGTTATCCCTGCTCGTAAGGTTAAACCGGATTATTCCTCAGCTTGTCGAGTTCAACAACGGCGATATCAACCATAAGATCCAGCGGCTCGTGTTGAAGGATTTGAACGGAACCATTACCCCGTTCCTTAATCTCAGCGGGGAAGCCAAACGGCAGAATCGCAGAATTTTGTTGAACAGCCTTAAAGATATCGACAATCAAATTACGACATATACGGGCTTTATCGAACAGAAGGACCTTATGGAATTGAAAAACAAAGCCGAGCTCATTCACCAGCGTTACGGTGCAGGCAACTAACTCTAGAGGAGGATTTACACATGAGTATGCAGGCCATTATGCTTAAGGATTCGGACACGGCAAGAGTTCAACAGGAAGCGCAAGCTACGATTCAACGCATTTCTTCGACCGATGCCACTCAATTGGATTCCTTGATGGATGAAATCGGAAGAATGGGCCAGAAGACGATGGAGAAAGCCGGGGCAAACCTGACTTTGCTCGAGCGTCCGCTTAACGATCTGTTAGGGGGCAAACGCTCGGAAATCGCGGGCAATATTTTGAAGCTGCGCAATGAAGTCGACGACTTGAACCGGAGCAAGGATCTCTCGTTGATGCAGAAGATTCTGCGCAAGACTCCGATGAAAAACTACATCATGAAATACCAATCGGTCAAAACCAACGTACAATCGATCATATCCGCGCTTCGCAACGGTAAGGACACATTGGAAGAAAATATCGTGCATATGCGTAACTTGAAGCAAATGTGCCTTCAGGAAATGTATAACGTTCAGCAACGCATAGAGCTCGGCAACCAACTGAAAGTGTTGTTCGAGCAAGAAATCGCGAAGCCGGAGAACGAGATGAGAAAAGCTCAGCTGGAGCGGGGCTTGCGTAAAGTCGTCACGCGGATTCAAGCGCTGACCGAGATGATCATGCTGTACCAGCAAGCGATTGCCGGTTCGGATATCATTAACGACAATAACGACAAGCTTATCGATTCGGTAGATGCGACAATCGATAAGACGCAGCATCTCATTACCGTATCCGCGATGATCGCGACGGCGTTGGACGACCAACTGAAGGTTATCGATGCCGTTAACGCAACGAACGACATGCTAGGCAAGCAATTCGCGGAAAATGCCCGTCTCCTCAACGAAACGACGCAGAAGACGACTCAAGCGATGACGAAGTCTTCCATGTCGATGGAGCAAATCAACCAAGCGATGAACGACTTGACGTCGGCGATCAATCGTTGCGAGGAGTCGAACCGCACGATTATCGCGTCCGCTACGGAACAAACGACTCGCCTATCCGAGATCAACAAGCAGATGGGCCAACGTCTCGGCTTGCAGCCTGGGACAAGCCCAGCAGCGCCGGCGGCTATTCAGCAGCCTTCCGTAACGAGTTTGTTGGACTAAATATTAATCTCCGAACGCGTGAAGCACGCGCCGTCCGTTCCCATAGGGAGCTGGCGGCTTTTTTTTTAAATTGGAGAGGAGCAGTTCGTTAATGTTCGATACGGGGTATGGGATTTTTTGGAAAGAGCAGGTTCGGGGCGCCAGCGGGCAAAGACTCGAGATGCTGCGGAGGGATTTGACGGGGACCAAGAAGCTGTTGGAGACCGTGTTGCTTCCCGTATTCGGCAGCTTCGAGAACATGGAGATCGAATATGAAATGATGGGCTTATCGGGTACGAGAATTTACGGCGACGTATTTCATTCCAGGTTACGGATTGTGTTCGAAGAAGATCACTTCGTCACTCATGCGGAGAAGATCACGCGGGATCGTTTTTCTTTCGAAAGGGCTCGTGCTCGTTCGGTTGCGATCTATGGATACGTCTATTTTCCATATAGCAGAGATGAACTGGAGAAGAAACCGGAGTTCTGCCAACGGAATTTGTATGAATTAATCGGTCGTATCGGCAATGCGGAAGGAACGGGTTTGCTCGAATTGCCCGTTTACGAAAGAGAAGTCATGCGCTTCGCTTTGCTGCGGAATAAATCGTTCCAATTGGCGGACATATGTCGCGGAAAAGCCGACTAACTCGGTTGCAGATGGGCGATGAGGGGGGAAGTAGAGCGAAATATGAACGTCATAAAATCTCGCTCCGCCGGATAGACTATAGTAAATCCGGTTGGTAGAGAGGAAGTTCGGGTATGGTCATGAGTTGGGTGATCGGCATTGGCATCCTGGTTCTGATCGTCGTGGCGAGCAACGAGAAGTCGGAATCTATCATGGAGCTTATCGAGGAGTAAAGTCAAAAGATTTTCAAATCTTCCCCGATTTGGTACTATACCATTAGATAACTTCGCCAACCGGGAGGAGCAGGCCGCTTGGATTTTACTTTCGAAATCTTAGATCCTACCACGATTAACGTTCGATTCAATTATGGAGGCGAATGGTTCGAGTTTAATTTGTACAGTAAACAGAATCAATGGATTCTCCATCCATTCGATGCTAGCCTGTTAGGCAATCCCGACATGTGCCGTCTCGTCGTTGCGGATCTGCTGGCGCATAAGCCGTTTCAGGTCATGCTCGCCAAAGAGCGAATCATGCTATCGCAGCTCAGAACCTCGATCGACGTCTCCGGCAACCGGTACGATCAAGATCGCGAACGCGATCGCGGCGGGAGATTCGAAGACGAGGCGGAAGAGAACGACGATCCGATCGAAGATTGGATCAGAAACCACACCTTCGATGAAATCTTGGCGCAGGAGCTGCAAGTCGTCGAGGAGAGGTTACAACTATTCAATACGTTGTTGCAGAAAATGTTCTATGAAAATTTGGGTCCCGGAAACCTAGAGTTCGATAAAGTGCAAGAAATTACGCGAATTTACAAAGACGCTGCCGGCCGTTTGGACGGATTAATAGATCCCGACAGCTTCTTAAGAGACCGCAATAAGGACGGGCGTCGTTTTTAGAACGATGCTCTTTAACCGTTTACGCGGCAAATACTAAAAAAAGACATGCGGAGGGAACAAAGATGAAATACGACGTTCTATATCAAGGGGCATTCGCGTTGCTGAAACTGCAACTGAACGCAGGCGAGAGCGTAAAAGCGGAATCGGGCGCAATGGTATCCATGTCGCCCAATATCGACGTCAAAGGGACCGCCGATGGCGGGATCATGGCAGGACTCGGAAGAATGCTGAGCGGCGAAACGTTCTTCTTCCAAGAGTTATCCGCGAATAGAGGCGGCGGGGAGGTATTGCTCGCTCCATCGTCCATGGGGGATATTCAATCCGTTGAGCTCGACGGATCTTACAGTTTGTTCGTACAGAAAGACGGATTCTTAGCCGGAACGAGCGGGATCAAGGTAAATACGAAAATGCAAAATCTAAGCCGCGGCCTTCTGTCCGGCGAAGGGTTCTTTATTATCGAGATCAGCGGGACGGGCACGGTGTTCTTATCCTCATACGGCGCTATTCATGCCATTAACCTTGAGCCGGGAGAAGAGCGTATTATCGATAACGGACATCTGGTCGCTTGGCCGGGTTACATGAATTATACGATCGAGAAAGCCTCCAAAGGCTGGTTCTCCAGCATTACGAGCGGCGAAGCATTAGTATGCAGATTCCGCGGCGAAGGAGTCGTGCTTGTCCAGACCCGCAACCCTGCCGGATTCGGAAGCTGGATCAAGAAGTTTATCCCGGGCCGCTAATCGTGTAGTTTTTGCGAAATTTTCTGTGAATTCTTAAAAGACAAGCTCTCTTTTGATATAATGAGGGATATTGAGCTTCACAGAATAGAGGTGCAAACCTATGGATATGCAGCATACCGTGAACAGGGGAATCCCTGTTATCTCTTACGAGCAATTGTTCGAGCATTACAAAGATAAAATATTCAGCTTCGCATGGAAAATCCTGCGCAGCAAGATGGATAGCGAAGAGGCCGTTCAAGAGACGTTCCTTAAGCTGTACGTCAACTTCGAACGCCTTGACCCCGCCGGGTCGGTATCTTCGTTGATCTTCACGACGACCAAGAACATCTGCATCGATATTCTGCGCAAGCGGAAAACGAAGCTGACTCTCTCTCATCCCATGATGAAGCACGAAGGCTGGGAAGACCAGGCGGCCGAAGCGGTTCGACCGGAAGACGTGCTGATTCTGAAGGAAGCCTCGGAAGATTTGCTCGCGGCGATCAACAAGCTGCCTAAGGCTTATCGGTTAATGGTCTATCAGCGTTATGTGCTCGATCTGTCCATGGAAGAGATCGTCGAGATGAATCACATGAAGATGAACACGGTGAAGTCCCGTCTGAAGAGAGGCCGGGATTTGCTCAAGAAGCATATGGAGAAGGCATAGCAGCAGCCGAGAAATGCCGGAGAAAGCTCCGGATATTCTCGGCTCTTTGTTTGAAGGCGCCTAGAAGCTGAATCGGATCACGCGCGATAGGTTTTTTTATATAGATTCGTAGGGGATTGCGTTATAGATTAGTAGTGTACGAGCCTACGGCTAATCCAACGAGAGGTGAACGTGATGGCAAACAACATTATGGCCCGCAACAACGTTACGATTTCGGGGAAGGGCGAACGGCCGATAATATTCGCTCACGGTTTCGGATGCGATCAGGAGATGTGGCGGCATGTTGCTCCGGCTTTCGAAGAAGATTACCGGGTGATCTTGTTTGATTACGTAGGTTCCGGCAAATCCGATTTGGACGATTACGACCCGGGAAGATACGGTCATTTGAACGGTTATTCGCAGGACGTGCTCGAAATCGCCGATGCGTTGAATCTTCGCGATGCGATATTCGTCGGCCATTCGGTCAGCGGAATGATCGGAACGTTGGCGTCGATCGCCCGTTCCGATTATTTCGGGCAACTGATCATGCTCGGGCCTTCGCCTTGTTATGTTAATGATCTTCCCGGATACTACGGGGGATTCGATAGAAAAGATATTCAGGAACTGTTAACGATGATGGAAATGAACTTCAAGGGCTGGGCGAATTATTTGGCGCCGATCGTCATGAACAATCCCGAACGCCGAGAGCTCGCGGAAGAGCTTGAACAGACGTTCTGTTCGAGGGATCCCGTTATCGCGCGCCAATTCGCGGAGGTGACCTTCTACTGCGATTGTCGGGAAGAGTTGGATAAGGTTACCGTTCCGTCCCTGATTTTGCAATGCTCCGAGGATAGCATCGCTCCGATAGAGGTAGGGGAATACTTGCATTCGCATCTCAAGAAAAGCACGTTGAAGCTCATGAGCGCGAAAGGCCACTATCCGCACTTAAGCCATCCGGGTGAAACAACGCAGTACATTAAACAGTACTTAATGGATTCATGATTAGTGAACAGGGAAGGGCTCGACCAATGGACGATCAGTTGAATTACGCTCCTTGCGGATTTATTACTCTTACGAATACCGGAATCATATCCGACGCTAACCAAACGTTACTGAACCTGCTGCAGTATGATCGCGGCGATTTGCTCGGCCAGCATATCGAGAACGTGATGAACGTCGCGAACAAGATCTTTTTCCATACGTACTTTTATCCGTTCATCCAGCTTAACGGTTACGTCAACGAAATCTATCTTACGCTCAAGAACAAGGTCGGCGCGGAAGTGCCCGTTCTCTTGAACGGAGTCCGCAAGGAGCGCGACGGGGAGTCTTACATCGACTGCGTCCTGATCGAGATGCGCAAAAGGATCGAATATGAACGGGATATGCTGAACTCGAAGAGGAAGCTGGAAGAGCTGAATAAAGCGAAGGATGAAGCGCACGAGACGTTGAAAGCGTTGAACGAGGAGTTCGAGAGGAAGCAGGAGGAACTTATCAAGCTGAATCAAAGCCTTGAGGCGCAAGCGTCGACGGACGGCTTAACCGGCGTGAAAAACCGGAGAGCGTTCCAGGAAAGCTTGGCAGGGAGCTTGTCTTTGTTCAATCGGTTACAAATTCCGTTCTCTTTGCTGCTCCTCGACATCGATTTTTTCAAGCGGATTAACGATACATATGGCCATCCCGTAGGCGATGAGATTCTTAGGAAACTAGCGAAAACGATGCAGGCTCAGGCTAGGGAAAGCGATATCGTGGCCCGTTACGGGGGAGAGGAATTCGCCATTATTTTGCCGGACGCCAATCGGGACAATGCCATCCTAATAGCCGAGAGGTATCGGCGGGAGATCGAGCAAGCGGATTGGGGCGGATACCCGGTCACGGTCAGCGTAGGGGCGGCAACCGTATCGGAGGATGACAGCGATGAGACGTTGATCGTTAAAGCGGATCAGGCATTGTATACTTCGAAGAGCAGAGGCCGCAATCGGGTGACCCATTCGGATGACCTAAGCCCGCAGGAACAAGGAGGAGCAGACTAACCGTCTGGTCCTCTTTTATTTTATAAATGGGGAACGACAAGTCCGCCATAGATAAACGCGCATAGAATGACGAACGCCGGATGGATTTTGCGCTTCTCCATCGCCCATAACGCGATTGCCGCAATGATTATCGCTTGCCAGATGCCGAGGGATTCGATGGAGGTTCTGCCCATCTGCCAAGTCAGAACGAGCATGAGGACGGCGATTACCGGCTGCACGAGCAGCGTCATTCCTTTGACGACCGAAGATTGCCGATATCTCTGCATGATTCTTAGCAGTACGATCAGGGCGATCGCGGATGGCACGATCGTAGCGGCTAACGCCAGCAACGCGCCCGGGATGCCTGCTACGTCGTATCCGACGAAAGCGGCGATCTTGGTCGCGATGGGTCCGGGGAGCGTGTTGCCAAGCGCGAGAATGTTCGAGAACTGATGATCCGAAGTCCAATGGTAATGGGTTACGATCTCCTGGTACATCAGAGGAATCGATGCCGGTCCGCCGCCGTATCCGAGCACGTTGGAGATGAAGAAGCCGAGTATAAGGTCAATGAGGTCATTTATCATGAAGCTTCACCTTCGGATTTATTGGAATTGGATTTGATTCGGTTGACGATGCGGTAATGGAAGGCTCCATATCCTAAGAACAAGAGGATGACGATTGCCGGATGCACGGGCACGAGCTGAAGCAGGACGAACGAGATTCCGCAAAATACGACGAGCATGATCTTGCCTAACCCCGCGTAAGCCCTCTTGGCGAATTCGTAGGCCATAACGCCAAGCATGACGGAGATGACCGGCATAACCGCGACGATCATTCCTTGCACGACGGCAGAATGGCTTAAGTACTCCACGAAGGCAAGCAGGCAGACCATGGCGATCGCGGAAGGCAGAATGTGGGTTAGGACCGCCACGGCAGCGCCGAGAATTCCTCTCTGGCGATAACCGAGATAGGCGGCCATCTTAGTGGCGATCGGTCCGGGAAGGGCGTTGGCGATGGCGAGAATTTCCCCGAATTCGTCGTCGTCCATCCAACGGTAGCGGGTTACCGCTTCATAACGGATCAACGGGATAACGGACGGCCCTCCGCCGTATCCGAGAATGCCCGTCTTGCCCATTGCCCAGGCAAGTTGCGCGTAAGGGCGTTCTTTCGTTTGTTCGGACATCGGTTACAACCTCATTCCCATTCGGCTCTTATAGCGAGTAATCAATACCTGGCAGTCGACGCTCACGACCCCGGGCAGCCGATACAGCTTATCGTTCAAGAACGTTTCCATTTCTTTATTGTTCGTAAACAAGCCATGCATATGCAATTTGCTAGGTCCGGTCATATGATACAGACTGGTGACGGCAGGCTCGTCCGCTAAGGTGTCGGCGACGTCTTTCAGGCATTTCGGTTCGACTTCCACGTTGAAGAAGGCGGACACGGTAATGCCGATTTTCTCGGGATTGATGACGGCGGTAAACCGTTCGATGACGCCTTCGTCCATGAGGGCGTTGATTCTTGCTTGTATCGCTACGCGAGACAGTCCGATGTCCTTGGCCAAGTCCGTATAGGATATTCTTCCGTTCGCGTTCAAAGCTTTAATGATCTGCCGGTCGATGTCGTCGATGTTCTGCATAGGAAGTGCCCCTTTCTAAATAAAAGTAATATTGGATATACTTTATCGAAACGAAATCATTTTATATATTATAATTTCGATATGTAATAATATAGCTTTGTTTGATTACACTTTCAACTCCGCGAGCGGGAATTTATCGCCATGTACAAAATTGCTCTATTCTGTTCGAATAAAATAGGGGCAGTCCCATTCGGTCAAGTAAATAGACCTTAAGGGATTGCCCCATCCTATCGTGTGTTATTGCAGCATAAGAATTTCCCGGACTTCCTGCTCCGTCAAGGTGGATAAGGCTTCTTCGCCCGGTTGGATGATTTCTTCGATCAAGTTTTTCTTTCTTTGCTGAAGGGCGTACATTTTCTGTTCGACCGTGTCTTGGGTGATAAGCCGGAGCACCTGCACGACGTTTTTCTGTCCCATTCGATGCGCCCGGTCGGCGGCTTGTTGTTCTACGGCGGGATTCCACCAGAGATCATACAGGATGACCGTATCCGCCCCGGTCAGGTTAAGGCCCGTACCTCCGGCTTTTAAGGAAATGAGGAACAAATCCCTCTCGCCGTCGTTGAATCGGTTGCATAGCTCAACGCGATCGAAGGATGGGGTCTGGCCATCCAAGTAGAAATACGGGATACCCTGATAGCCGAGCTCTCTTCCGATCAATCCTAGCATTTCGGTGAACTGAGAGAAAACAAGCATTCTTTTGCCGGCGGTGCGGCATTCTTCAATAATCTCCAATAGCTGCTCGAATTTGGCTGAGCTGCCCTCATAGTCCTCTACGAACAGGGCAGGATGGCAACAGAGCTGGCGCAGCCTAGTCAAGCCGGCCAAAATTTTGATGCGGCTCTTCTGAAACCCTTCTTCATCAAGATGCTTCAGCGTTTCTTTCTGAAGCTTAGCCAAGTAAGCCATATATAGCTTTTTCTGCTCCGGAAGCAGTTCGGTAGCATGCAAGGACTCGATCTTCTCCGGCAGTTCCTTCAATACGTCGGTCTTCAGCCGCCGCAGCAGGAAAGGACGAATCCGCTTGGCGACCGTTTCTCTCGTCAACTCGTTAAACAGCCTTCGATCCTGGAACAGCTCGGGAAAGACGGCATCATAGATCGACCACAGCTCCTCGATGGAGTTTTCCACGGGGGTTCCGGTAAGCGCGAAGCGATATCGCGCTTGGATGGATTTCACCGCATGCGCGGTCTGAGTGGCATGGTTCTTGAATGCTTGGGCTTCGTCCAGAATTAGCGTATGGAACGAAGGCTGCGCATAAGATTCGACATCCCTTCGCAGAAGCGGATAAGACGTAATGACGACGTCGGAATCGGACAGCTGCTTAAGCGCGCGATCGCGGTCGACTTTGCTGCCGTCCGCAATAACGGCGCGGATTTCGGGAGCGAATTTGGTCAGCTCGTTGCGCCAGTTGTACATAAGAGAAGCCGGGCAGACGATGATCGCCGGCAATTGCCTGTCCCTGATATCGGGAAGCACGGAGACAAGGTAGGCGATGCTTTGAAGCGTTTTGCCCAAGCCCATGTCATCTGCGAGAATCCCCCCGAAACGATAATGAGCGAGCGTCTTCAACCACTGATATCCGTATTTCTGATAGTCACGCAAGACGGGGGCAAGACTATCCGGCACAGGGAAATCCAAGTTGTCCGGGTTGCGCATATTGTCGAGAAGCATGCGGAACGATTTGCCCAGCTTGATGGCTCCGCCTTGCTGGTCCGCATCCATCAGATGAAGCCCGCGAACAAGGGGAAGGCGGAATTCCGATCCCGTCATATCCTTGGGGACGCCGATCTCGTTCATAAACCGGTTGATCGCTTCATAATCGACGTTCTCTAGCGGCAGGAGCGCTCCGTTCGGCAGCTTGTAATATTTGCGTTTCTCGGCGAGCGATTTCAGAAGATTACGGATCTCGGTCTCGGGAACGCCCTCTATCTCGAATTTGCACTCCAGCCAATCCGTTCGTTCGTCCACGTCGACTCTGATCTTCGGGGGCGTATGCCCGACAAAGAGTCTAGCCTTCACGGCGGAAGTAGCATACACATGAAGCAGCTTCTCCAGTTGCGGGACGATAAAGTGCAGAAACTCGTATTCGCCGTCCTCATCGTCCATGAAATATCCGCTCTCGGTTTTGGCGAACCGGCTCAACTCCATCAGCTCGAGAATCCGTCCTTCCTGTTCGCCGTCCCTCATTAGAATTCGGTCCGATCCGCGCTTCTGGCCGATTCCCTCTAATGGATTGATAACAATGTCTCCATACTGGAACTCCAACCCTGCCAGCAATCGATCCCTAACCCGGTCCAAGTAAAGTTTGGCCTTGAGAGGAGCTTGTATTAATCGTTCGGTTACGTCTTGAGCAATTCGGACGCTTCCCAGCTTCATGAGGCCGGGAATGACCTGCTCCATGAACGACTCCATTTGATCCGGCAATATCCGAACCCGGCTCTCGCGGGAGGACTCCAACATTTGCTTGAGTTCCGATAGCCGGGTGCATTGCTCCGTTTTCAGCTTCAACAGCTTGCCGTCGGTAAGGACGATTCCGTAAGCGTCCATGACGGTTATCCGATCCAAGCCGGTAACGTCCAGTCGATAGCTGATGTCTTCGCTATCTGCTTCGGCTCGATTGAATTCGAATCGAAGCGGCAACTGCTCGTCCGAAACCTGTATGCCTTCGTAAGTTACGCCTTCTTGTTCCAGCTTGGCGTGAGGGGCTTGAGCGATCAATGGCGCAAGTTTATCCCACGAGGCGGGAGGAATCAGCAACATTCTGTCCCCGCTCAAATGGCTGGCATGCGCAGAGTAGATGCTGGACGTTTCCCGGTACATTTTCTCGTTGCGATAAATCTCGATTAGCAGCCGGATAACGGCATGGTTCTCTTGCGTAAAGCTGTGCATCTCGGGATCGTAAGAGAAGTGCTTGGTGAATACGTACTCTTCGCTTCGGTCTATCCGTTCCAGCAATTCTCTGATTTTCCGTACGACGTACAATCTTCCAGAACCGACCTTGAGCTCCACGCCGAACATATATTTCCGATAACCGTACGGAAAAGGGCTGAAAACGAATTCCACGTCCAGCGCCTGCCTCGTGTCGAACAAATGCCGCGCTCGGCTTGAACGGGACGGTTTGTTGCTGAACAGGCCGAGCACTCCGTTGCTGAGGCCGTTGTCCCCGGAGTGGGTGCGGTCGCGGGAAGCGGCATGCGCCATCGACGAGGAGTAACGCGGAGTTAAACGGCCCGATCCGTTCGTTCCGGAGCGATATGCATCCGGCTGCAGCCTAGATTCCGCGTAGGAACGAACAGGGGATTTGCCCGCGTTCTGAATGTCGTGAATGTTGAGTAAGACCGCGGCGACATGCTTACAGTATTTAGGGGAAATATCGAATACCGGGCAATCGCATTGCGCGCGGACATCCCCGTTGTTGTCGATATCGACGCGTACTTGGAAGCTGTCGATGCCTTTGACCGTAGCGCGGTAACGGGAGGAGTCGGAATCGTATTCCGTGATCGCGACTTTGCCGGACCGGTATTCGGATTCTCCGCGTTCGTACGAATACGGGCCGCATAATAGCTTGATAACCCGTTTGGTCAATTGAAAGGTCATTGCTGTGATCCTGCCTTTGGCGTGCGAATTTGTTTGATTTTCCGAAATTTATATATTCATATGATAACAGATTGGAGCGGAAATTGACGCTTGGGACGTATTTGGATGGGATTAGGACAACCGGCTGGATCGATTTTCAAACGATGGGCAATGGAAGCAAACGATCGACTATCCCGAAAATAAGAAGGATTGTTATCGATGGACGGAAGGAGAGAACAGCCGCGTCTACGATGCAAATCGGGGACAGATCTATCTCGTGCACGGATGTACGGTTATCCGCATTCACTTGATTAGCGGCACGACGGAGGGGAGAAGGGTTGGGTTAGCGAAGGGGTACGTCATGCCGCAGACGGATCAGCCGGCATGAAGCTGTGGTATAGAGCCTACAACGGTCAGGTTGCTGAGGATGAAGCTCAATCTGCTACCGTGGATTCAAGCCAATTAAATCCGCGGTAGCCGGGGAGAGCATATGATGGCGGAGAGTTATCGAAAACGATCTTCGAGCGAAATAGCGGCACGAAAGAGTTCTCTTCATGCAAACAATATTCACCTATAAAAAAAGTGCCTTCAATGAGCCGCGATAGTCTCGATTGAAGCACGTGAGCGTTTAGCTCCGTTCAACCAAGCGGGATAACGACCTTAAGCGTTCTTTCCGGCCGGGCAGTTGGGATAAAAATATTCGCAGGTCGGGGAAGTCGTCCAAATTCAAAGAATAGAAAACCCACTGCCCTCGTTTGGTTTCCCTGACCAGACCGGCGCTCTTGAGCTTGCGCAGGTGCTGGCTGGCATTCGGTTGGCTCGTGCCTAGTAGATCTACGATATCTCCAACGCATAAATCCCGTTCCTGAAGGAGGCCTAACATAGCCAACCTCGTCCTATCTCCTAGCAGCTTCAGCAACTCCGCCATTTCCGCCAGCTTATCGTTCATTTTCCCAACCTCTTTTCTCGGCTCAAGTACCCCGGGTGATAGGAATAGATTCGTATATAACGATATAGTAATTTATAACATAAAATACTAGCGTAATAAAGGATGAGAGAGTAGTTTGCCAAAGTCGGAAAAAGCGACAATGAGAGACTGGATGCGAGAAAAGAGGCCGTCAAAGTCGCAAAAAGCAACTATGAGAGAGTGAATGCGAAAAAATGGGCTGCCAAAGTCGCAAAAAGCAACAATGGAGGACGCCACCGCGAAGCAAAGAAGGCTGCCAAAGTCGCAAAAAGCAACAATGGAGGAGCCACCGCGAGCAAAAAGGCCGCCAAAGTCGCAAAAAGCAACAATGGAGGAGCCACCGCAGAGCGAGAAAGGCTGCCAAAGTCGCGAAAAGCAACAATGGAGGAGCCACCGCGAGCAAAAAGGCCGCCAAAGTCGCAAAAAGCGACTATAAGGGAGCCGCAGCTCCCGTCTATGTCGCTTTGACCCGGGCGAAGAAGCCGGCGATGGCCATTTCCGCGGCCCCCATCATGGACGAGCGTTCGCCAAGCTCCGCGAATAGGAGTTGGACTTTGCGCAGATGGAAACCGAGCGCGCGTTGGATAACCGTCTGCCGGAGAGGGCCTTCCAGCCACGGGCGCGCTTGGCTCATGCGGTTGCCGATGACGACGGCGTCGGGGTTGAACACGTTGACGATGTTGGCGATGCCGACGCCCAGATATTCTCCGATACCAGAGAATAGCTCCAACACGTCTTCCCGCCCCGCGGATGCGGCGGCGAGCAAAGCTTCCAAATCCTCGAAGCCGAGCGGGGCCGCTTGCTCCAGCAACGCTTGCTCGGAAGCGTACATCTCCCAGCATCCGCGATTGCCGCACGTACAGTTCTTGCCGTGCGCTTCGACGGATAGATGTCCCATCTCCCCGGAAAATCCCGATGCGCCCTTATAGAGGGACTTATGCAAAATTAACCCGGTACCGATCCCGATTCCGACGCTGACGTAAATTAAGTTGTTAATGCTGCGGCCTGCACCGTACTTCTGCTCCCCGAGCGCGCCCATGTTGGCTTCGTTGTCTATCGTAATGGGCAACGAGAACCGCTCCGATAACAGGCGCTGCAACGGAATATCCCGCCACTTCAAGTTGGGAGCGAACAGTATCGTCCCGGTATCGTCCACCAGACCGGGCACGCCGACTCCGATGCCGACAATACCGTAAGGACTCGAAGGCGCTTCCGCCATCAGATTCTCGATGCAGACGCATAATTGATCTACGGCAGCTCCCGGCTCCGATTGGCGCAGAGCGGAGGTTCTTTCCGCCACGATATTTCCCCGCAAGTCGGTTAGCACTCCGCGTATGTAATTGACTCCTAAGTCGATGCCCACGGCATACCCGGAAGTTGCGATGAATTCCAACAGAACGGGCTTTCGTCCGCCGCTGGATTCCCCCGTGCCGATTTCCTGAACCAACGATCCGTCTATCAAATCTTGCACGAGACTGGAGACGGTCGCTTTGTTCAGTCCGGATTGCTCGGAGATTTGGGCACGGGAAAGCGGTGCGCCGCGCAATATATACTCTAGCACGATCGCCGTGTTGATTCTTTTGATTAAAGCCTGATCGCCTGTGGGTGTCGTCATTTCCGAGAAGCGACTCCTTCTATTGCAAATTCTATTTCGTTGCGTTGTATCTTGTTACCTATCATACCACATAAAGTTTCTAAAAACTTAGTTTATTGGATAGACAAACTAAGTTCGGGCATGATATGCTGATGTCAGAAAAGAAATTGATATCGCTTACAGGGAGGCAATATTCTAATGAGCAAGTTTACTAATGTTCCTAAGATTCAGTACGAAGGACGCGATTCGAAAAATCCTTTCGCTTTTAAGCATTACAATCCGCAAGAGATCGTATTCGGCAAAACGATGGAAGAGCATCTTCGTTTCGCGGTCGCATACTGGCATACGTTCAACGCGAACGGCGCAGATCCGTTCGGCGCGGGCACGGCTGTTCGCAGCTGGGATTCCTTGTCCCCGATCGATAGAGCGAAAGCTCGCGTAGAAGCGAACTTCGAATTGCTTGAGAAATTAAACGTTCCTTTCTATGCTTTCCATGATGCGGATATCGCTCCGGAAGGCGCAACGCTGGCCGAGTCGAACAAAAACCTGGACATCATCGTAGCTATGCTTAAGGATTACCAGAAGTCTACCGGCAAGAAGCTGCTGTGGAACACGGTAAACTTGTTCACGAACCCTCGTTACGTTCATGGCGCAAGCACGACCAACAATGCCGAAGTATTCGCTTACGCTGCGGCAACCCTGAAAAAAGGCCTTGAAGTCGGTAAAGAGCTCGGCGCGGAAAACTATGTTTTCTGGGGCGGCCGCGAAGGTTACGAGTCGTTGCTGAACACGGATCTC
Organism: Cohnella cholangitidis; assembly: GCF_014107495.1. GTDB lineage: Bacteria > Bacillota > Bacilli > Paenibacillales > Paenibacillaceae > Cohnella > Cohnella cholangitidis. The sequence goes on along the minus strand of NZ_CP041969.1, from coordinate 2,037,460 downwards.
AAGCTGGAACTCGACAACTTGGGACGTTTCCTGCACATGGCCGTAGATTATGCCAAAGAAATCGGCTTCGACGCGCAATTCCTGATCGAGCCTAAACCGAAAGAGCCTTCCAAGCACCAATACGATTTCGATTCCGCTACGGCTATCGCGTTCCTGCAAAGCTACGGCTTGAAAGATCACTTCAAGCTGAACATCGAAGCGAACCATGCGACGCTTGCCGGCCATACGTTCGAGCACGAGCTGCGCACCGCTCGCATCAACGGCATGCTGGGCTCGATCGACGCGAACCAAGGCGACATGCTGCTCGGATGGGATACGGACGAATTCCCGACGGATCTCGTATCCACGACGCTCGCTATGTTCGAAATTCTGAAGAACGAAGGCGGGATCGGCCGCGGCGGCGTGAACTTCGACGCGAAAGTACGCCGTTCCTCCTTCGAGGACGAAGATTTGTTCTTCGCCCATATCGCAGGTATGGACACTTACGCTCGCGGCTTGAAAGCGGCGGCTAAGCTGATCGAAGATCGCGTTCTTGACGATATCGTAGACAACCGCTACCGCAGCTTCAGAGAAGGGATCGGCGCCGAGATCGTATCCGGCAAAGCGACATTGAAATCGCTGGAAGCATACGCTTTGCAAGCTAAACCGATCCGCAACGAATCCGCTCGCTTGGAGCAAATCAAAGCGACATTGAACGACGTCATCTTCAGCGTATAAGATAAACAGAGCATATTGGTGGCCTAAACGGCACGACCATTCCGTCCCCCGGAAGGAACCGGCGGGGCGGATTTTCATATGAGGAGAGGTTAACCCCATGAAATATGTCATTGGCGTAGATTTGGGAACAAGCGCAGTGAAGACGTTGCTGATCGGGCAAGACGGCAGCGTAAAAGCGGAAGCGACCAAAGAATATCCGCTGTATCACGAGAAATCCGGCTGGAGCGAGCAAGATCCGGAAGATTGGGTAACGGGAACGACGGGGTCGCTTAAGGAGCTGCTTGCCAGCTCGGGCGTAAACCCATCCGATATCGAGGGAATTAGCTTTTCGGGGCAAATGCACGGCCTCGTTCTCCTCGACGAGAATAACATGCCCGTGCGCAGAGCCATTCTATGGAATGATACGCGTACGACGGAACAATGCCGGGAGATCGAGAGGACGCTCGCCGATAAGCTTCTAGCCGTTACTCGCAACCCTGCCCTGGAAGGCTTTACGCTGCCCAAAATTTTATGGGTTAAACAAAACGAACCGGACGTCTACGCGAGAGCGAGCCGTTTCCTCTTGCCTAAAGATTACTTGCGACTGCGCCTGACGGGCGCAACGCATATGGATCTGTCCGATGCCGCGGGAACGTTAATGCTCGACGTGGCGGGCAAGAGCTGGAGCGCGGACGTGCTTAACGCTTTTGAAATCCCGCAATCGTTCTGCCCTTCGTTAGTGGAAGCAGGCGCATACGTGGGAACGATCTCCGCCGAGGCTTCCCGGTCGACCGGGCTAACGACCGCAACGAAAGTGTTCGCCGGAGGGGCGGACAACGCATGCGGAGCGATCGGAGCGGGCATCTTGTCGCCGGGACTTACTCTTTGCAGCATCGGAACGTCCGGCGTCATCCTTACCTATGAAGCGGATGCTTCCGCGGATTATCAAGGCAAAGTCCACTTTTTCAATCATGGCAAAGAAAACGCGTTCTACGCGATGGGAGTAACGCTGGCAGCCGGGTATTCCTTGAGCTGGTTCCGCAATACTTTCGCCAAAGGCGAATCGTTCGATGCCATGCTTGAAGGAATCGGAGACATTCCTGCCGGATCCAACGGCTTGTTGTTTACGCCCTACATCGTAGGCGAACGCACTCCGCACGCGGACGCGAAAATTCGCGGCAGCTTCATCGGAGTAGACGGAAGCCACACTCGCGCGCATTTCGCCAAAGCGGTTATGGAAGGAATTACGTTCTCGCTGAACGAATCCATCGATCTTTTCCGCGCGGCGGGCAAAACCGTGGACACGATCGTATCGATCGGCGGCGGCGCCAAAAATCCGCTATGGCTGCAAATGCAGGCCGACATTTTCCAAGCGAATGTCGTCGCGCTTGAGAACGAGCAAGGCCCGGGCCTTGGCGCGGCTATGTTGGCAGCGGTCGGCAGCGGCTGGTTCCCGACTCTGGACGCATGCGGGGAAGTGTTCGTGAAGCATGCGCGCACGTATCGCCCGAATGAAGAAACAAGCAAACGGTACGAGCAGCTATTCCGCATCTATCAGCAAGTCTACTCCCAAACAATGGAAATTAACCATTCCTTGCATGCTTTTCGAAACTAGCATTATGGGATAGAATGTATGTAGGATCAGGGTGCCTCCCTTTTCCGGAAGCCTCCGCATTTCCCGGCCGGTAACCGGGAGGAGGCTTTTTTCTTTTGTCCGGATTTAACGGAATAATCCAAGTCGCCTGATTGAAACTTCACAATCGGCCTCTTCGTATGTTAAAGAAGCTTGACGGAGGAGGAGTAGAAGTTGCCAATCGGAAAAGAACCGCTATTCCGCGCGGACGTAGCAGAAGCCGGATACGAACCGGGACGCCCCATCGTGCGCGATGTTGTCTTGACCGTTCAGTCCGGTGAACGAGTCGGATTGTTAGGTCCGAACGGAGCCGGGAAGAGCACCCTTATGAAGGGGTTGCTCGGCCAGCTTCCCCATTGGAAAGGAAAGCTCGCGTGGCATGGAATAGAAGGAGAAAACGCTGAAGCCGGGGACTTGTCCTCGCGAATCGCCTACATTCCGGAACAACCCATATTATACGAACGGATGACGTTGTGGGAGCATCTTGTTCTCGTCGCGGCTGCGGGAAGCATTCCCGAGGAATTGTTCCGCGAACGCGCGGACAAGCTGTTGCGCAGATTCAGGCTGCATGCCTTTAAACACGAATATCCGTTTAGATTTTCAAAGGGAATGCAGCAAAAGACGATGCTCATTATCGGTTTCTTGCTGCAGCCCGAGCTTTATTTAGTGGATGAACCGTTCATCGGGCTCGATCCCGGCGCCGTAATGGAATTGCTCGACGCCTTGGAGGAGGAGAGGAGCCGCGGAGCGGCGGTATTGTTGACGACGCATGTACTCGATTCGGCGGAGCGATTATGCGACAGGTTCGTGCTAGTCCACGGCGGGGGAGCAGCCGCTTCCGGAACCTTGGACGAGATTAGAGCCGCCGCGGGGTGCGGTCCGGAGGCGAGATTGTTCGATTGTTTTCATAAGTTGACATACATCGATGACGAGGTGCGGGCATGATACGCGAGCCGAACAAGGATGCATTTCGTCCCGACCGATACGAGCCGCTCCTCATGTTCATCGAGCGGGTGTCCGCCAATTGGACGGCCGTCTGGAAAATCTGGCGAACGGTGATGGACTGGGCGACTTGGCTGTACGTTTTGCTTCCCGGCTTTTTCATCTTCGGCGGCATGTACAGGGATCTGTTGCGCGATCCTCCGGTAGGCTTGGACCATAACATTCTCGTAGGGATCTTCATTCTTCTTGGACTATTACAATTGATCGGCAAATATAGAACGTTCGCGGAACCCGGGGACGGATTATTCCTTCATCGCCGGGCAAGGTGGATTCGCGGCAAAGTCATGGGAGGCTTCCTATACGGAATCGTCACCAGGCTCCTGATCTCATCTCTGTTCATTGCCGTCGCCTCGCCTCTTTTGCTGCAAATTTTCCGGCTCTCCGGGAGCTATCTGCTCGTTCTAATTCTCTATTGTTCCTTATTCGGCTTTGTATGGATGCTGCTGAGAGATCGATTAACGCAAACGTGGAAAGGCTGGAAAAGAGCGCTCGTATCGATTGCGGGTTATCTCGCGTTACTCTATCTGTTTGTTTCTTTCGCCGTCATAGGAGAAGATAATCTAGCCGCTATGGGGCTGGCAATCGCGGCCCTGACGGGAATCTCGGCTTGGCTGATGATCATGCGTCTAAATATGCACGGTACATTCCTGCACGAGATCGCGATAGAGAACTCCCTCTATGCCGGTAACGTGAGGTTTATTCTTAAAGAGGCAATGGACAAGAAGCCTGCCCCGATGCTGCGCAGACCGATGCTGTTCAAACGTTCGCAGCCTCTTCTTAAGCACCGTGACGATGCTCACAGGCTGCTCGACAGTTGGTTTAAATCCGTTCTGCGCAGATCGGATCTCTTCCAACCCGTTCTCAGTTTTACCGGCGCCGGGATAGCCGCAACGCTTGCTTCGCCGGCGTTATTGGCGGCAATCGTCTGGCTCGCCTTGCCGATGCTTCTCATGCTCATGGTGCACAGGCAGTGGATGAACTGGTTGACCGAGCCTTACATTGCTTTGTTCAAATGGCGTATTGAAATGCTTGAACAAGCCGCGAACAAGGCGAGAGTATGGGGCGCATTGCCGGCAATGACCGTATGGGCATTTATCGTAGGCGCGAAGATAGGCTTCAGTTACGGAGGGGCGGGCTGGCTGGCCCTGGCGGTGGCGCCGTTAGCCGGTTATTTCTGGGTACGATTCGTTAACCATGCTTTCGTTACTCTTAAGGTTTTTCGCCAGGAATAGGAATAAACGGTACCCCCTTTTGGAAAACCTATGCGGGATTGGATGCGTTAATGGTACTTGGAGAGGATGAGTGACATGAAGCACGCCGCCCTGATGTTCCAGTTCCCGGACGAAAATCAGGCTCGATTGGCTGGAGAGACGTTAATGGAACTAGGGTACGAGCCGCAGCTGCACGAGGAAGGAAGGCTTCATATCCACGTACAGGACGAGGATTTGACGTCCGCGCTCGAGATCGTGCAATGTTATGCGGGACAGTTGATGGAACATGCGCCGGCGGAAGTCGTGGACGTGACCGACCATGCCTATGGCATGGGAGATATTCCGATCCCGGCGCATACCGTCAACGAGGATTGGGAGGAGAGTTATCAGGTGGCCAGCTCCGCGGCAGAAGGCGAAGGGAAGAGCTTCTCCGCCGATGACGGCTCGTACGATCATTTCGAGGCTACTTGATCTTTCGCATGGGAGAGGAAAACAAGGCGTGGAATAATCGATCCAGTTGTTGACATTAATCCATTACCCGAATACAATTATGAATGTAAGTAAGTGCTTGCATTAAGGGGCGGGAAAATGGGCAACAATCAAAGCACTGGAGATAAGCTTCTGCTAGCCGCTATCGATCTCATGGCGGAGAAGGGATATGACGGGACGACGACCAAGGAGATCGCCGTTGCCGCGGGAGTGAACGAAGTCACGTTATTTCGCCATTTCGGCACGAAACAGAAGCTGCTGGAGACTGCGTTTAGCCGCTATCATTATGCCGATGAAATGACAAAGCTGTTTAACGAGGGACTAAGAGGGGAATTGCTCTCGGATTTGCTCTTGATCAGCCGAACGTATCATAAGCTTATGAAGCGGAATCGAAAGCTATTTTTAATCGCGCATAGAGGCAGCGGCAGTCTCCCTCAGGAAGTTTATCAGGAGGCGGGGCGCCATCCTCAACAACTGAAAAAACTGTTAACGAATTATTTAATCGCCATGTCGGAGCAAGGCAAGGTTTTGACTTCGAATGCGGAATTGCAAGCATTATCTTTCATGTGGATGAATCATGGCGCTTTCATCAGCAATCACTTGAACGCCAAAGAGCCGATGCCGGAAGATTCGTTGGATGAATTTATCGAGGAAAGCGCACGGTTATTCGCTAGGGCTTTGACACCCTAGTTTTTTTATCCAAATATTGCAAGTATGTACTTACATTCATTATTCGATTAAAGGAGAGATTAACGATGAGTTCCGATCTTCGGCAACGAAAAGGCATGATTTTAATGCGTTTAATGATGTTTACCGTCATGCTATCGTCGATGAGCGCCCTTATGTTTAACGTCGTGCTTCCGCAAATTAGCGAGGAGTTTCATCTTACGCTCGCTCAAGTAAGCTGGTTGTCGTCGGCCTATACGCTTATCTACGCATTTGGAACGGTGACGTACGGGAAATTGGCCGATAGATTCCAACTGAAAAGCCTGCTGACGTTCGGACTGACGCTGTTCGCGGCGGGTTCGCTCATCGGACTCGTGTCCCAGACGTTCTGGTTGGCGTTGCTCGGAAGGTGTCTGCAGTCCGCGGGGGCCGCGGCGATTCCGGCGATTGCTTTGATCATCCCGGTGCGGTACTTTTCGCCCGAGAAGCGGGGCTCCGCTCTAAGCATGACGGCCGTCGGGATCGGGCTCGGAAGCGCTCTTGCGCCCGTCATCTCCGCGATTGTCGTCAGCTTCGCGGACTGGCGTTGGCTGTTTCTGCCTTCTTTGTTCATTTTGCTGTTGCTTCCGTTTTATCGCAAATATTTGGAGCATGAGCCGAAAGAAGCTCCCCGTAAATTCGATTGGCTTGGCGGAGGCTTGCTCGCTGCATCGATTACGCTGCTTTTACTAGGGGTTACGAATCGAACCTGGCTATACTTGGTTCTAGGATTAGCGGCATTAATTCTCTTCGTCGTGCGAATCCGCTACGCCAGAGAAGCTTTTATCCAGCCTCGGCTATTTCGTAACCTGAAATATTCCATCGCGCTGACATTTGCATTTCTCATCAGCGGCATAGGCGTTTCTTTATATTTTTTAACGCCGGTTCTGTTGTCCGAAGTCTATCATCTCGATTCCAGTTGGATCGGCTTTGCCATGGTTCCGGCAGCGGCAGCCTCCGCTATCCTGGGAAGGAAGGGCGGCAAATTGGCGGATCGGAAAGGCAATTCCTACCTGTACTCCGTGGCTTCCGCTAGTTTAATCGCTTGTTTTGCCTTGTTGGCCGTCTTTACGGGAATCTCTCCGGCGTGGATCGCTTTCTTCTTGATGTTCGGCAACGTAGGCCAATCCTTCATGCAGATCGCGATGTCCAATTCCGTATCCGGATCATTGCCCAAAGACCAGGTCGGAGTGGGCATGGGGCTTTTCTCGATGGTTAGCTTTATCGCCCAAGGAATAGCGGCAGGCGTGTACGGCATCGTATCGGAGCAGGGCACGGCGACGAATTGGCTTCCTGTCCATACCGATCCGGGCAGTTCCCTATTCAGCAATATATATGTCGTGCTTGCCGTCCTGCACGTGGGGATGTTGTTGTTCTACCGATTGCAATTCCGCGCACCCAAAACGAACGTTGCCGTTGAGCGCTGATCCTATGGCAGTAAGAGGCTGTCCCATAAGTCATCTTAGATGACTAGAGAACGCCCCCTTCCTTAGCAGCGACTAGATTTTGGAGGAATGTATCTCCTTCCGGTTGCTGTTCCCGACGTGAAATCTGAATTGATAACCCCGTAACAAGGGGATTTCACGTCGGAAAAGGCAAACGCTTCGCTCCTACAGGAGATACATACCCTCTATTTTTATCGCTGTTTCGAAAATCTCCACCCCATAATAACGCAAAGAAACCGCCCCTTGGTAAAATGGAGGTACCACCCAACCATATACGAAAGGTACGGTTTCTTTGTAATAAAGAACAATCGAGGCTTCTGAAGTTAAAGAAAGCCTAGAGGTCAGGTGGCTTTCGCTTGCCCATAATCTTCTCAAGAAGGAAGCGATCGACCAAAGACGTGAAATGGCGACGCAGGGATAGCCTCCCTAAAGTCGCCATTTTGAAATAACAATCCAATTTCTCAAGTGACAGCCGCTTAACTGTTATTACTATGCGAATCAGTCTCTTATAGCGGCATTGATGCCGGCGGAATATCCGGTTGAGAAGGCAGCGGTGATGTTGTAGCCTCCCGTATAACTATGGATATCGAGGATTTCTCCGCAGAAATACAATCCGTCCGCGAGCTTCGACTCCATCGTCCGCGGATCGATCTCCTTTAAGTTGACGCCTCCGCCCGTGTGACGGATCATCAAGCACCATGTCGACATGATCTTCACCCACTTCGGCAGCTGCAATATGGTGCCTTTATGCATGGAAAGAAATTCACAGGCCAAGCATTTATGTCAATGATCTTTCGGATGGTTTACGCTGGATTCCGATGCCGATGATATTCGAGTATCTAAAGTCGAATCCTTAAAGAGGGAATACTAGATGAATGTTCGAATGAAGGAGTATTTAGTCGAATCCTGTAAATCAAACAATAAATAGTGATACTTATTAACCAAATATATAGTGAAAATTTACTGTTTGGGAATATTTTCAATACAATTAATCGGAAGTGCTGTATATTTTAAACTAGTTACAAAAAAACCAAATAAAGGTGTGTTTTCCAGATGAGAAAGTTAACTAGCATGTTGTCAATTGTCTTCCTTATTGGTCTTTTAGCCACCACTCCTGTTTTGGCAACTACAGATGGTTCATCAAATTCTTTATCTTCATTATCACAGTTTGAAAAAAGCAGCAATGAATACTTTAGGAAAGTTTATGATCTAGAAAAACTTGAATCTGTTTCTGTTAATAGTATTAATAACAAAAGCAAGGAAACATATGGTGTATATTTAACTAATGATGAAATGGAATTATTAAAGGATCAGGATGTTACCATTGAATACGCGAGAGATCTTCAAGTTGAATTGATCACAAAGCATAAAGACTCTTTTGGGGGGATGTACTTTGACCGATCTTTGAATAATGGAACTATTAGAGTTGGCTTAGTTAATAACAGCTCGAAATCAAATATACATTCCGAAATTATCAATGCTTTTCCTCGAATAGATAAATTGCAGATCTTTGAGGTAGATACTCCTTTAAGTGAATTAGAAAACTATCAGGAACAGATAAATCAATTTATTATCGAAAATAAATGGACTCACGTTTCTACGGATATCTCTATCCCCGATAATAAAGTAATTATTGGAGTTCCAAGTGAAGATTCGTTTGTCAGAAAAGAAATTGAAGAAAGATTTAAAAATAATTACTATATCATTAATAGTGAATTTTCTCCAATAACGTTAACTTCAAGGACTGCGTACACCCGTCCATTGATTGGAGGACTTGAAATAGTGCCACCTAACAATCTTCCTTGCACAGGTGCATTTACTGGATGGCTAAATACAGGAGAAGTTGCCTATGTAACAGCTGCACATTGCGCAGAATTGGGACAAGTATACACTCAAGGGGGATCAGTAATAGGAATGGTTGAGAGACGGCATTATCAGGGAACCGCCGATGCAGCAGCAATTGTAATTGGACAATCAAATACAGCTACATCGCCATACTTATACCAGAATGGTGTATTTGAGTCTACAGAATCTATTTCTAGTGAAATAATAGGGCAAACAGTATGTAAATCTGGAAGAACAACCGAAGTAACCTGCGGACCCTTAATAACACCATATGATTCCGGGGCGCCAGGTGGAACATTTCTTACGGGCCTAAGAAGCATAGCAGCATATGCTTATGGAGGAGATAGCGGTGCACCAACATATATACCAAATGAATTTGGAAGTCACAGATTAACTGGTGTCTTATCAGGAACGAAAATGGTGGGAACTGAACCAAGATTCCTTTATTCTCATATACAAAATGTTGTTTCTCATTTAGGAATTACATCCGTAAGACTTGATTATTAAAATCATAATTTTCTATATGTTTGAATAGGTAAGGGCAATTAATACTAGAATGAACATGATTGTACTAGACATTCATTGCCCTGTACCTATTCGTTAAGACTTTTTGATCCACAAATGAATTGTTGGAATTTATAATTTAAAGCAACAAAATTATCTTCTGTCTAGTCTATTATTATAAGTCATTCTGTTAATGGTAAACCAACCTCTATAAGTTCTTGAAAATAAATAGTCTGAATATATTGAGTAACCTACATGTACATAGGAGTTTCTCCGAATGTGATCGCCTTTAGTGCATATTATCTCTTACCCATTGTATTAAAAACAAAAATTAGGATGATTCTGATGAGAAAAGTAATAATAAGTCTTATTTCTATCATTATTTTTTGTAGTTACCCCCACATATATGCGAATCCACCTAGTAATACGACAATTAAGATTTACAATAACGACCAACTACTTGATATTTCTTCTAACGCAATAATAAAGGAAAATCAAGTCTTAGTCCCATTTCGACAATTTTTCGAAATATTTGGTGCAAATGTATTTTGGAATGCGAGTAAGAAAACCGCAACAGCAACTAAAGATAATTTTAGCATCACGGTAGAGCAATCTAGCTTTAGGTCATGGATTAACAAAGAAGAACACAAAATGACTCAAGCTCCTATTATTTTTAATCAATCTTTATACATTAGCTTAAGATATGCAAGTGAAGCCCTCGGACTGAGTATCCAATATGATAAAAATCCAATATCAGTATTCTTGTATCAGTTAGACAATGATTTTAAGAGAATCATTGAATCGATTTCTGATCATAGAAATGAAATTGAACAAAAGCATTCCATCAAGATATTATATATATCTGTTCTTAATAATAGATTATGGATCGAAATTAGAAGTTATGGAGACATTGAAAGGGTTTTTACCCAAGAGGAAATACAAGCAATTAGTGACACAATATATAAGATACTTGGAAAAACAATAGATTTCGAGTTGTCTATCCAAGAATGTTGTACAAGGGATGCCGATTTTACGGGTATTGTTACGGAGATTGATATAGAAAAAAACGGATTTTAGTCAAAGATGAGAGTAATATGCTCGCATGGATCGCTTTAGCCGAAGATGGAAAATGGTATATAGAAAACCGCGATCTGTCTGAGTATTCCTTCGATACTTCACTTATTGGCAAAAAGGCAAAAGCATGGACATTTGGAATATCAACAATTCAATCAATGGCTGTGAAAATTGTATTTGAATAAATAACTTTGTTGTGGTCATGACCCCTTAGAGTGGACATGTAAAAATACATCTAGCTACTGGCGCCGTATGTTCACTTAAACAGGCCAATTAGGATAACCGGCACGAAAAAAATACGGAACTTACAGTGGCTGCTTGAAAGCCGCTGTAAGTTCCGTGTTTCATTTATCGGATAGCGGCATTCATGCCGGCGGAATATCCGGTAGAGAAGGCAGCGGTGATATTGTAGCCCCCCGTATAACCGTGGATATCGAGTATTTCTCCGCAGAAATACAATCCGTCCACGAGCTTCGACTCCATCGTCCGCGGATCGATCTCCTTCAAGTTAACGCCACCGCCCGTGACGAAAGCGTCTTCTATCGACAAGGTTCCGTATACTCTTATCGGGAATCGTTTGATCAGCTTAGCTAATTGCATCCATTCCTGCCGCGGAAGGTTGTCGTAAGTAAGCGATTCAGCCAGCCCGGATTGCTTCAAGAGCAAAGGGACCATCTTCTCGGGCAAACAACTTTTAAGAATGTTCTTGACGGACTTCTTGGGCTCAAGCTCCGTTAGCTTCAACGTTCGGGAATAGACCTCGTCGACGCTATCGTCGGGCATCAAGTCCACGGACGCTTCGACGTTGCCTACGTTAAATTGCTTGAGGGCTTTGACGACGAATTGGCTGCATCGAAGCGCGATCGGCCCGGATATGCCGAAGTGGGTAAAGATCATGTCGCCTTGGTGCTCGATGATTTTCTTCCCTTTCGGATTCCATACGGATAAGGAAACGTCCCGAAGGGAAAGACCTTGAAGCTCTTTGCTCGTAATGAATGGTTCATTGGACGTTAGAGGAACTTCCGTCGGAAAAAGCTCGGTGATCGTATGTCCGGCCTTTTCCGCCCAATGATAACCGTCTCCCGTCGAGCCGGTCTGAGGCACGGACTTGCCGCCCGAGGCGACGATGACGGCGCGGCTATCCAGCACATCCCCGGATCTCAGTCGTACGCCGACCACGCGATTGTCCTCGTAAAGAATCGTATCCACTGGGGCGTTAAGCTTAATTTCGACTCCTTGCTTGCGAACTTGGCCGACGAGCGTGTCAACTACGGTCTTGGCTCTGTCCGTGACCGGAAACATTCGCCCGTTGTCTTCTTCCTTAAGCGCGATCCCGAGATTCTCGAAAAACGCGATAATGTCTCGGTTATTGAAGTTGGCGAAGGAGCTGTACAAAAATCTGCCGTTGCCGGGAATATGCTTGATCAGCTCGTCGGTTTCCTTGTTATTGGTAACGTTGCATCTGCCGCCGCCGGAGATTCCGAGCTTACGCCCGAGCTTCTCTCCTTTGTCGAGCAAAAGGACTTTGGCGCCGCGTTTGCTTGCCGCGATGCTCGCCATTAACCCGGCGGAGCCTCCGCCAATTACGATTACGTCGTATTTCATGCTATTGCTCCCGATCTTTTGATATGTATAGATTCTAACACCGGCGCGGCGGAATGCAAAATAGTCGGTTGAAAGGCAAGAAATGAGGAAGATATTGTTGAAGAATAATATGGAAAATATACTAATTTCGATATAAGCTATGAATGTCGGTAATGAGAATTGAGAGATTGGCTATTTTTACAATAAATGTAGATTCGTTGCGCAGGAGGTTCACAGGATGTGGAAAGACACTCTGCTGCAAGTCCTGATCGCCCTTCTCCCCGTATTTTTCTTCATGGCCTGGTATTCCAAGCCGGATCAAACGCGTTATTCCAACGTCGTGCTTGGTCTAGCATGCGCAGCGGCTATGATTTTGAATACGCGGTTCTCCGTAATCAACGAGCATGGAGTGAATTTTGATTTCCGCCATATTCCTTTTATTATAGGCTCTTTGTACGGCGGCTTACCCGTCGCGATTTTTCTCTTGGCAGTCTATGCGATCTCCCGGCTAAGCGTAATGGCCACTCAATGGGAGTATATCATTTTCGCTATTTTCCTATTGATCTATATCCCGATATTTTACTCTCGTATTTCGGCGTTTCAAGGCAGCACCCGCGGAGGCAAGCTTAAGCTTGCCGCTTTGTTGTGCTTTCTGCTCGCTTTGCTTCAGGACGCCCACTATTTCTTGAGCTTGCCGGATTTCGAGATGTCCGAACTGCCGGAGCATATTGGCGGCATTCTCCTGTTCGGCGCCTTATTTATCGCGGTAATTTTAGTCAGCGTTTATTATACGGAGCTTTGTTACGATCGAATCCGATTGCAAATGCAGTTATACGACGTGTCGAAAAAGTATCGCAACGAGATGCTCAGGCTGCAGCAGTTCATCGATAATACCCCTTTAATGGTCGTCTTCTGCGACAACGACGGAGTCATTACCCGAGTGAACGACAAGGCGCTTAAGTTCGTCGCTCCTCTAGGCCGCAACGATATTCTGTATCAGAAGTTTTCCGTGTTCACGGATAGGATGAACGTGCATTTCGAGATTAGCCCGGTAGTACGGGTGCTTCGGGGCGAAGAAAAAATCACGGAGATCATCAGGCTGCACGGGAAAATCTTCTACACCGTTTCCTGTCCGATCAAAGATTTGCCTTCGCAAGGAACGGACGGGGTACTTTTCATCGGACACGACGTTACCGAGCTCCAAAGGCTGAAAGACGAGGTTGACCGGATGGAGAGGCTTAGCCTCGTAGGCCAAATGGCCGCGAGCATCACGCATGAAATACGCAATCCGATGGCCGTAATCAGGGGATTCGTGCAACTGCTTAACGAAAGAAGCCCCGAGGAGCAACAATCCTATTTTCGTATCGTGTTGGACGAACTTGACCGGGCGAACGCGATCATTAACGACTTCCTGTCGCTCGCCCAGAATCGGATCGTCGAGAAGGAGCCGTCCAACTTAAACGACTTGCTTAACGATATTCTTCCATTAATATGGGCGGACGCCAATTTGCGGGGACAGATGATCGATTTGCGGCTCGGCGAGAACATGGATCACCTTCCGATGAACAGCAAGGAAATGAAACAGCTGATTCTTAATCTGGCCCGCAACGGAATGGAAGCGATGAACGACAAAGGAGTTCTGCGGATCGAGACGTTGAACTCCAGCGACAGCATACAACTGCGGATGGTCGATAACGGAGTCGGCATTCCGCCGGAGCAGTTGAAAAGGCTATTCGAACCGTTCTATACGACGAAGACTAACGGAACGGGCTTAGGGTTGGCTTTATGTCTCAGTATCGTCGAGAGGCATAACGGGAAGATCCACGTCGAATCGACGATGGGACAAGGGACATCCTTTATCGTCACCTTCAACAAGCTGGGCAACATTTCTTGACGAAATGTTAAAGGCGCGGATAAGGGGCATTAAATCGGATACACTACGGGGGACTCATCCAGACAAGGAGGATGCTTCCATGGCAAATACACAAGGCCCTTCGAAATCGGGGCGGAATGCGGCTAATCGGGCCAGGAAAAACAATTCGCCTTTGTCCCCGGGATTCGACAAGAAACTGGACGGACCTAATCGGCCGTCGACCTGAACGTTATTTCCGCGGATAAGGATAACAGCTCCTATTCGGGCGTGAAGCCCGCGGGAGGGCATGACGATTCGAACTTGGATCCGTTCGAGATCGAATTTCGAGCGGAGTTCCGCGACAACCGGGGGCCGCGGGAGCCGTTCGTGAATGCCAACGGAGTCGTGATCGGCGATCACGATTACGCGTCTGACCATTCGCCGCTCGAGCAATGGAGCGAGGAGACGGATCCTTCCGTTATGGCGGGGGAACAGTGGGTGCATCCATTTAAGGATATCGGATTCCGCACGAAGGAAAACCGGGATTTATTCGAACAGGGAATTCTCCCCTCAGGACTGTTCATGCATCCGACACACAATACAGCCCAGTCGATCAACCCGGATGATGACGACGAATATTTCCCGGTGCCCGAAGTGTTGGACGAACCTTAACCAAGGCAATGCGACAACCGGGATGCCATGCTTACGACAGCATGGCATCCCGGTTGTCTTGCTGAGAGAGGTTCGCGGTTTTTGACGGGGCTTGCGGCAACGCTGTATAATGAAGCGTAGCGGATAAACGAAACCGCCAATTAATTGATCCGGAAAGCGAGGCGCAATCTATGTCCATGTCTTTCGAAAGATATATGATGAATACGGTTCAACCGATGCGCGACGATTTGACTCGGCTCGGCATTCAAGAATTAAGAACACCCGAAGAGGTGGAAGCTAAGCTTCCGACAGCCTCCGGTACCGCTCTGGTCGTCATTAACTCCGTTTGCGGTTGCGCGGCGGGACAATGCCGTCCCGGAGTAGCCGAAGCTTTGCAGCATGACGTGCTGCCCGACCATCTGTTTACGGTATTTGCCGGACAAGATAAGGAAGCAACGGCGAAAGCTCGCGAATATTTCCTGCCTTATCCGCCATCTTCCCCATCCATTGCTCTGTTGAAGGACGGAGAACTCGTTCATTTTATCGAAAGGCACCAAATCGAGAATCGCAGCGCGGATGATATTGCCTCCGATCTTACGGCGGCCTTCGATCGTTATTGCCGGTAATTCACGTCGTCCCGGGGGCTTAAGCCATTGCGGTTAAGTCACCGGGATATTTTTGTTGAAACGGGAGGGATGTACATATGACGATCCAGCAGGAGATCATTGCGAAGTTAGGCGTCAAACCGACAATCGACGTAGATCGGGAAATCGAGCGTCGCGTCGATTTTCTGAAGGATTACGTGAAGCAAGCGGGAGCGACCGGGTTGCTGATCGCGATAAGCGGAGGCGTGGATAGCGCCGTTGCCGCCGGGCTATGCAAACGCGCGACCGACGAGCTTACCGAGGAAACGGGCAAAGATTACATGACGCTAGGCGTATTCCAACCTTATGGGGAACAAGAGGACATTCACCATAGCTATGAGGTGGCCGAAGCGTTTCAGTTGAAGCATAAAGTCGAGACGAACATTGCGGAAGCCGTGGACGAGATTGCGTTGGAAACGGAGTATGCTTTTAAGACGCTCAATATTCACCGCCATATTAGCCGCGGAGGCAAAGGGAACGTAAAGGCGCGGACGCGCATGGTCGTTCAGTACGCTTTGGCTTTCGACCTGAATCTGCTCGTGGTCGGTACGGATCACGCTTCGGAAGCTCTAACGGGTTTCTTCACGAAGTGGGGAGACGGTGCCGTGGACATTACTCCGCTCAGCACGTTGAATAAACGCCAAGTCCGCGAGTTAGCTAGACGTCTCGGGGTGCCAGCAAGCGTAGTAGATAAAGCTCCGACGGCGGGATTGTGGCAAGGCCAGACGGACGAGGACGAGCTCGGAGTCACGTACGAAGACAACAGCTCGTATCTGGAAGGCAAGGAGATCGACCCGAAAGCCCGCGAAATCCTTGAGAGGCATTACTTGCGTACGCAGCACAAAAGGCAGCTAATTCCGGGAATTTAATCCGACAAGATGATCTTGGGGATCGGATTGGACGTTGTCGAGCTGGCGCGGATGGATAAGCTTCTCTCGGGGCCGATCAAAGATAGGTTCGTCGATCGAGTGCTTACCGCCCGGGAATGCGAAGGATGGGCTTCCTTGCAGCCACGCCGCGCCCTGGAGTATATTAGCGGCAGATTCGCGGCCAAAGAAGCCGTCGTGAAGGCGATCGGTTGCGGAATCGGCGCGACCGTCGGATTCAAGGATATAGAAGTGCTACCCGATGAATGGGGCAAACCGACGTGTTCCTTATCATCGGCTTCCATCGAGAGGTTAGGATGGGCGGAGGGCTCATTCAAGATACATATCGCGATAACGCATGAGCGCTCGATAGCCGCGGCTACGGCGTTAATCGAAAAGTAAGCAAGGGGACAGTCCGGCGTTATTTGCAGCTGGACTGTTATTTATTGGGCGTAAGCATTCATTTTGGAAATATACGCTTGCGCTAGATTGACGTATAATGGAATAGGTGTAAAAAAGGACGATAATTTCTATATCCAGATAATGGGGCGCAGAGATGACTACGAATTATTTAACTATCATGATGAAACATTTCGAGCACATGAATATAGAGGTTGCCGCCGCAGCGGAAACGGTGTTGGATTCCGCGTCGCTCAAGGAGCGGGAGGACACCTATGATTGTAATCGCTTTCTGTTCGTTAAGGAAGGAGAAGGCAAGCTAATCGTTCAAGAGGAAGAAATCGCCCTCTCCAAAGGGAGGTTATGCATCGTATTGTCGGGGATGCCGCACCGGATATCGGTCGAGCCGGATCGGCAGCTTACGCTCCAATGGTGCCACTTCCGCAGCAGCTATGAGGACCGCGATCTGTACAGGGCTCTTCAGATCCCTCTTTCTATTCGGTTGGATGACAACCACGAACGGGAGACGACTGTTCTGTTCGAACGATTGTTCGAATTATTGACCAAAGACATGCTTACCTCGAGGCTCAAAATTAAAGCAACGATGCTGGAGCTTATCAGCATTTATTTGGATAACCTCTCGATTCATGATAACGATGCGCCGAGCGAGGATCTTCAGAAAATCGATCTCGTGCTGAAATACATCGACGATCATCTGGCCGACAACATCACGGTAGAGAGTTTGGCTAAGCAGGTGTATTTGCATCCGAATTACTTCATCGTGTTTTTCAAAGGGATACTCGGCTATTCGCCGATCCAATACGTGAATTTGCGGCGAATGGAAATGGCCAAGGGCTTGCTCCTCCAGCCGGAATGCAACGTATCCGCGGTAGCTAGCAAGGTCGGGATGCAGATTTATTACTTTTCCAGAATGTTCAAAGCCCATACCGGCTTAACGCCTAGCCGTTATCGCAAGCAAGCGACAACGATGGTTTCTTCGGGAGTCTAGTCACATAGGAGAGGAATAACTGAAGTGGAATCGAGCGATTCGAAACGGTTTTTCAGCATGGAATTATTAGGGTGGTATCGGAAGGCGCGGAGAGACTTGCCATGGAGAAGAAGCCGCGATCCTTATCATATATGGGTGTCGGAAATCATGCTTCAGCAAACCCGCGTCGACACGGTTATTCCGTACTTCAATCGGTTCGTGGACCGATTTCCTTCCATCGAGCGCTTAGCCGAGGCTCCGGAGGAAGACGTGCTTAAGCATTGGGAAGGGTTAGGCTATTATTCGCGGGCGCGCAATCTTCAGGCTGCCGCCCGCGAAGTCGCGGAGCAGTACGGCGGGGTCGTTCCGAGCGGCAAGAAGGAGGTGTCCGGCCTGAAGGGGGTCGGTCCTTATACGGCGGGGGCTATCTTGAGCATCGCCTACAATCAGCCGGAGCCTGCCGTGGACGGCAATGTCATGCGGGTGCTGTCGCGTTACTTCTGCTTGGAGGACGACATTGCTCGTCCGTCCACGCGGATCGGCATGGAAGGGCTCGCGCAGGAGCTTATTCCCGAAGGAGAAGCGGCAGACTTCAACCAAGCTTTGATGGAGCTCGGCGCGCTAATCTGCACTCCGAAATCGCCTTCGTGCACGGAATGCCCCGTAACGGATATGTGCTTGGCTCGGCTTCAAGGACGCGAGCGGGAGCTCCCCGTGAAGACGAAAGCGAAAAAAGCGAAGCCCGTATACAGATTCGCTGCGTTGGTGGAAGGAACGGGACCTCACGCGGGCAAAGTGTTGGTTAGGCAACGGTCGGAAACGGGCTTATTGGCGAGGATGTGGGAGCTTCCCCATATCGAGGTTTCCGATGCGGATGCGTGGGAAGATTCGTCAATGGGCAAGCAGCGGCTCGAAACGGCGCTGGCCGATGACGGGGTCAGGATCCAGGCCAAGGAGCAGATCATCGGGGAAGCGCAGCATATATTTACCCATCTTATCTGGAATATTAGAGTATTGCCAGCCGTTGCCGCGGAGGAATACGTCGCGGATCGGACGGCGTACGAATGGGTAGGGCCGGAGCAATTCGAAAATTATGCATGGCCTAACGTATTTAGAAAATTGTTAACGGAGTATTTTATTCGCGCCATGAATTCATAATCGTCATGATCAGCAGCCGCGAGGGCTTTCGGTAGGGAATTACCGAAAGCCCTCGCGGCTTTTTTGGTGAAATGCCCTCTATTTTCTTCACGAATTCCCCTTATTACCGTCGAAAATCCAAACATTTTGCTAACATCTTCCTCGTAATCTTCGTTTCGGTTAGCGAAAAACATATCTTTCAAATACTAATCAAGCACAAGATTTAATAATTCAGGCTTAAAGTTACGGTATATGAGCAAATCAGAACGGAGGGGAACGTCGGTATGTCGTTGGATCGATCCGACAATGCGCAGTGAGGGGGGACAAAATGAAGTTAATCCAATTTTACAGGCAGCTTTTTCTCGAGGCTACCCGCGTGTATGAGCCCGTATGGGAGGAAGAAGCCGTCGTATTCGGTTATCGCTGGCACAAACGCAATTATCCTTTGTGGGAGCAGTTTCAGATCAAGGATATGGAACCGGACCATCCCGTGCTGATGTATTCCTTGATCTTGCCGGAAGCCTATTTGGAAACGACGATCTATGAGGAAATCAAACGGTATCCGTCCAAATACGAATTGTCGATCGTGATTTTGAACCGGCAGATTTTCCTTAACGCGACGCTTCAGACGGACAAGCTTCAAGACTCGATGATGGGATTTATGCATCAAGCCCGCGGCGAGCTGATGAACATCTTGGATTGCATAATCCGGATGCCGGATGAAGCCGAGTTGCAGGCAACTTTAGTATAACAAGCGAGATAGTCGGAGAGGGAGAAAAATAGGGATGAGAATGAACATACGCACGAAATTGTTAAGCGGCTTTGGGATTGTACTGATTTTATTGGTTTCCGTGGGTATGGTGGCGATCATGCAGATGAGCTCGTTAAAAGGCTCCATCTCCGAGGTGAAAGACAACTGGATGCCGGGCATGTATAAGCTTTCCCAAATGAGAGGCGACTTTAACGGTTTGAGCGGCCAACTGATGCTCATGAAATTCGAGACGAACGAGCAAGCCAGGAACGATATGATTCGGGCGCTTCAAACGGGCATGGACAGCTTCGACAAAGAGATGCAAGAGTATAAATCATTCATATCCAATTCGGAAGAACAAGCGATGTACGACGAGATCAAGAAAAACACGGATAGCTACTTCGTCGTTATTAAGAAGCTGGTCGAGGATGCCCAGCGCGATGGGGCGAATACGGACTTAGCGATTATTAGGGAAGTTCTGCCTTTGGTGCAGACGATCAAATCGGACATGAACGAGTGGATTACCTATAATGTCGCCGGCGCCGACGAGGAAGCCACGAATGCGTTCGATACGAATCGAACGGGAACGATCATCGTATTCGTGCTAGGTTCGGCGGCTCTTCTCCTGGGGCTTGCGCTTGCTATTTTCCTATCGAATAGACTGGTTCATTCGATCAAGTCGGTCGTGAACGTCGCCACCAAGGCGGCTCAGGGAGATTTGCGGGATCGGGCGTTGGCGGGCAGCAAAGACGAGGTCGGTATTTTGGCGAGCGCCTTCAACGAAATGATGGACAACCTGCGCAATTTGATCGGTCAGACCGTAGGTTCTGCCCAAAGCGTTGCTGCGGCTGCCCAGGAAATATCGGCTACGACCGAAGAAATCGCCAGAGGAAGCACCGATCAAGCGGAATCCGCCCAGACGATCAACGAGCTCGTTCAGGAGATGTCGCGCGCGGTGTCCGCGGTGGCGGCGAACGCGGCATCGGTCGCCGAGCTGTCGGATCGTACCAAACGCGGAGCGGAGCAAGGCGGCGCGGCGATCGAGGCGTCGATCCAGAGCATGGACCGGTTGTCCGGGCAGATGCAGCTTCTTGAACAAGACTCCCAGGAAATCGGACAAATCATAGAGGTCATCGACGAGATCGCGGAGCAAACGAATTTGTTGGCGCTGAACGCGGCCATCGAAGCAGCCAGAGCGGGGGATCAAGGAAGAGGCTTCGCGGTCGTGGCGGACGAGGTTCGCAAATTGGCGGAACGAAGCGGCGAGGCTACTAAACAGATCGCGTCGATCATCAAAGGCATGCAGCATAATACGGATCAAAGCGTTAAGGCGGTGGAAGAAGCGACCTCGTTGTCTTCCCAAACCGGCAAAACGTTCGACAGCATCGTCCGAATGGTCGGCGAGACGGCGGATCAAGTATCGGAAATCGCCGCGGCCAGCGAACAGCAGGCAGCCCAGTCGGAAGAAGTCATGAGAGCGGTGGAGACTATCGCCGCTACTAGCCAGCAATCCGCGGCAGCCGCGGAGGAGACGGCCAGCTCGTCGAATTCGCTTGCCCATCTATCCGTCCAGTTAAACGATAACGTATCCATCTTCAAGGTATAGGGAGAACGCTAGATGAACAATTATATCGTCATAGGATTGAATGAAGAGAAATACGCGCTCTCTATCGCGGAAATTCAGGAGATCATTAAGGTTCAGCCGATTACGGACGTGCCTTGCGATAAGCTCTATGTCAAAGGCGTAATCAACCTGCGGGGGCGAATCGTTCCCGTCATCGGTTTAAGCGTTAGATTCGGTATACCGGAAGCTCCGCAAACTTCTTCCTCGCGCATCGTGATCGTGAGGACGGACGAGGACGATATCGGAATATGGGTAGACGGAGTGGAGAAGGTAGCCGCTTTCGAGGAAATCGTGCCTCCCGCCGAACATGCGAGCGCGGTTAACCGCAATTATTTGTCCGGCATCGGAAGGCTTGGCGATCGGCTCGTTAGCGTGTTGAATCTGCAAGCCGTTCTAGGAATAAGAGGGGAGCTGTAATCGGATGGATTCATTTGCGTCTGCCTATTTAAGCGTGTTCCTGGACGAGTTGGAGGAACAATTGCTCACGTTGGACCATGCCATTCTCGAGTTGGAGACGGACGGCAACCATAGCGACACCGTACAGAGAATTTTCCGTGCCGCCCATACGTTGAAGGGTTCTTCGGCCGCCATGGGCTTTCATCAAATGAAAGAAGTTACCCACAAGGTAGAGAGCGTATTCGACCTTCTCAGGCAGGAGCAACTGATCTTAAGCTCCGGGATGATTAATATTTTGTTTAATTGCATTGATTATTTGAAATTACAACGAGAGACCCTTAAGCAAGGCCAGATGGAGGAGCATCCGAACGAAACTTTGCTTCATGCGCTTGAGCAAATTTTGAACGGACGTCATGCTTGCGACACGAGCCTTGACATCGTAAGGGAGAGTACGCCCGGCGAGCAGGAGCCGGCTGCCGTTGCCGTTGAGGGTTGGAACCCGTCGGAAATGGAAGAGATGACGCGCAAGCGCCAAGAAGGCATACCTTTGTACATGGTATCCGTAACGCTCTCCTCCGATGCCGATATGCCCACGGTGCGCGGAATGCTTGTCCATCGCACGTTAAGCGAGACGGGGGAAATCATCGCCCTGAAGCCCGCGCTGAGCGAATGGGATAACGAAGAGCTGCTCTTATCGGGCCCGATCTCGTTCGTGGTCGCATCTACGTATGCGCCGGATGCCATTGAAGGCAACGTTCTGCAACTTTCGCAAATCAGCGACGTTAGCGTACGCGTCGTCGAGCCGGTAACGGAACCTAAGGACGAATCCGACGCGGAACTCGAGTCGGGGATTGAAGCGGTACCGGCCGCGATCCTTCCATCCGCTGTAAGTAAAAGCGATACTCCAACCGATAGCAAGGTGCAAATTCAGCAAACCGTACGCGTGGACGTCAAAAGGCTGGAGCACCTGTTGAATTTGGTCGGGGAGTTGATTATTGACAATACCCGGCTTAAAGAAGTACGCAAAAGGCTGGATGAACGATATAAACAGGAAACCGAGGTTGCGATGCTAGGGGAAGTGACCGACCATCTGAACAGGGTGATCGCCGAGTTGCAAGAGGGCATGATGAAAACCCGGATGCTCCCGATCGAACAGCTGTTTAATCGATTTCCGCGGTTGGTAAGGGATTTGTCGCAGCAAGCGGGCAAAGAGATTCATTTTACGATAGAAGGCAAAGAAACGGAACTGGATCGGACGCTCATAGAAGAGATTAGCGATCCTCTTATCCACATTCTGCGGAATGCTGCCGATCATGGCTTGGAGTCGCCCGAAGAGCGCGAACGGCTGGGCAAGCCCCGCAAAGGCCATTTGCATTTGCAGGCCAGCCATCAGGAGAATGCGATCGTCATTCGCGTGAAGGACGACGGACGAGGGATCGATCCCGAGAAGATTAAACAGAAAGCGATCCATAAGGGTTTTATTAGTCAAGACGAGGCGTCTAGGCTGACGGATAAGGAAATGATCGCGCTTATTTTTCACTCGGGGATGTCCACGGCGGAACAAGTTACCGAATTGTCCGGGCGCGGAGTAGGGATGGATATCGTCCGCACGCATATCGAAAAACTTAACGGGCTCATAGATATCGACACGGCAATCGGCAAAGGGACGGAAATTACGATCAAACTGCCCCTTACGCTTGCGATAACGCGCTCTTTGCTAGTAGAACTGGGCAAGCATACTTTCGCGGTTCCTCTCGTTCACGTGCTAGAGACGTTCCAGTTGTCGTCCGCCGATATTCAGAGCGTGCATGGCAAAGAAATCTGTACGGTGCGAGGAGAGCTCTTCCCGCTTATCCGGTTGCATGACAAGCTTCGTACGATTCCGATC
This sequence comes from Cohnella cholangitidis, assembly GCF_014107495.1. Classification (GTDB taxonomy): domain Bacteria; phylum Bacillota; class Bacilli; order Paenibacillales; family Paenibacillaceae; genus Cohnella; species Cohnella cholangitidis. The sequence continues at coordinate 2,014,076 of NZ_CP041969.1, read as the reverse complement.
AGCTCCAGCAAAGGATACGCGGTTATGATCGGGGCCGCGGAGAAGCGGGTTTGCCTGTACGTAGACAAGCTCGTGGCTAATCAAGAGATCGTAATGAAGCCGCTCTCGTCCTACTTGGGCCAAGTGCCTTACGTTTCCGGCTCGTCTATTCTAGGCAACGGAAGCATATCTTACATTTTGGATGTGAACGCCGTCGTCCGCGATGCGGGAACGGTTACGAATCATAAGCGCGAGAGCGCGCAACAGAAAGCTCAAGTCCGGGCTGACAAAAGAGTGGCGTTCATGCTTGGCGAACAACAATATGCGCTCGATATCGAGCAGGTTAAGGAAATCATTCGCGTGCCGACGCTTTCGCAGGTAGCTGCGGATGCGCCTGAAATGTTAGGCGTATTTAATCTTCGCGGTTCGTTGCTGCCCGTTGTCGATCTCTCGCAATGCCTGGGACTTGCTCCGACGCAGCTGACGGAAGACTCCAGGGTAATCGTCATGAGCACGGGCGGGAATAACATCGGAGTACTCGTCGATTCGGTAACGGAAGTATTCAATATGCCCGATAACGAGGTGGAGACGACTCCTGCGGCTATCGCGAGCATAGCCTCCGAATACATTCGCGGGATTCACAAGAAGGGCGATGAGCTGACGGTGCTGCTTCATGCGGATAGGCTTCTGGCAGCTAGCGGTTACCGCGCTTAATGAGATAAATTTCATCTGGATGCTTGACGTAGGACTAGATTAAGGCGAATCTAGAGAAGCAGCAGCCTAGATGAGGAGGAATAGGGAAATGATTCAAGTGAGCGCGGCAAGAATGAAGCAATTGAAATACATAGGGATATCCGAGGAAGATTTGCGATTCTTGCGCTCCAAACAATCGGCGTTTCAGGAAATCACGGATGCCGTCGTGGACGAGCTGTACGCTCGAATTACGGAACAGCCGGAATTGATTGAGCTTATTCAATCCCATAGCACGATCGAAAGATTAAAGAAAACGCAAGTGTGGTATTTCCAATCTCTGACCGATGGCAGCATCGACGAACAATTTTTCGACAAGCGCCTGTTCATAGGGAAGGTTCATTCCAAAATCGGTTTGACGACGCAATGGTACCTAGGCACCTACATTTTATATCTCGACATCGCGACAACGCATCTCAAACGCATTCTCCCGGACGAATGGCTGCGGATTACCCATTCCCTAAGCAAGATGTTCAACTTGGACTCGCAGATCGTTCTGGAGGCGTACGAGCAGGACGAGAAAGCCAAAATCGAGAGACTGGTCGAGAAACGCCAATACATGATCACGAAGGTGAGCACCGCCGTGCAGGAACTATCTTCGATGATGGTTCAGCTTAGCGCCAGCAGCACGACGGTCGCCACGAACGCTTCGCATACGGCCAACGTCCAAGAAAACTCCCATGCCAAAGTCGGGGAGCTCTCCCACAGCATCGAAGAGATCAACCAGCTGGGAACTACGATGCGCGAAATATCCGATCAAACGCATCTGATCGGCTTGAACGCGGCGCTCGAGGCGGCTCGCGCGGGCGATGCGGGCTTAGGGTTCGAAGTCGTTGCCAACGAGATCCGCAAGCTGGCGACGAATTCCAAGCAGTCCTTGGTTACGATTCAATCCAAGCTTAAGGAAATCCGAGCGTCGCTGGACGAAGTCAAGCACGGCAGCGAAGAGACCGTTCGCTTCTCCAGGGAGCAGGCGGCTAGCTCTCAGGAACTATCTTCATTCGTGCATATGATCGACACCGTCGCCGCCGAGTTGAACGAGCTATTGGAAGAGGATGCCGTCGTTCATTAATTTAATCGCAAGCGGCATTAAAAAGAGATCGCTATCCGGGGAACGGGGGCAGCTGCCATCCATTCCGGGGAAGCGATCTCTTTGCGTTACGTCATTAAATTACTTCGCAGCGTCGTAGATTGCGCCGACCGCGTTCCAGTCCACAACGTTCCAGAAAGCAGCGATGTAATCAGGACGTTTGTTTTGATATTTCAGGTAGTAAGCGTGCTCCCATACGTCGAGGCCGAGAAGAGGAGTGTCGCCTTCCATGATCGGGCTATCTTGGTTGGGCAGGCTGTATACTTTCAGTTTGCCGTCTTTGCCAAGAGCAAGCCAAGCCCAGCCGGAGCCGAAGCGAGTAGCGCCTGCGGCCGCGAATGTTTCTTTGAACTTATCGAAACCGCCAAGCTCGCTATCGATCGCAGCAGCCAGAGCGCCGGAAGGTTGGCCGCCGCCGCTTGGGCTGATCGTTTTCCAGAAGAAGCTGTGGTTGGCATGGCCGCCGCCGTTGTTGCGAACCGCTGTGCGGATGCTTTCCGGTACTGCGTTCAGGTCTGCGATGAGATCTTCAACGCTTTTGCTTTCCAGCTCCGGAGCGGATTTCAAAGCGTTATTCAGGTTCGTTACGTAAGCGTTGTGGTGACGGCCGTGGTGGATTTCCATCGTTGCCGTGTCGATGTGAGGCTCAAGTGCGTCTGTTGCGTAAGGAAGTGCCGGTAATTCGTGTGCCATGGATAAAAAACCTCCTAAATAGTGATTTCGATATGTAGCTTGTGTTACTCACGTTTATTATTATCCCTTATCTTTTCGATTAAATCAACATGGATGTATAAAAAGTCAAAACTCATGGGGTTATGACAGGATCCGAATCTCATCAACTCTCTTAGAATCCCCAATTCGGCACCGATTATCCAGCAAAAAAATCCGAATATCGCGGTTTATTCCCGTTAATGTAGTTAAACCACCAACAATCGTGTTGTTTAAAGCGTTTTCATCCCGTTTTCTTTCGTTTTTGCGAAAAAATTTATGTTTTTTTAATAAAAGAACTAGAAATTTCTCTAAATTGTCGTAAAATTAAGAGATCGTTAACTGGATGTAAAACTTAATGCCCGGGGGAATTGTACAGCATGCAGATTCGTTCTTTCCAATTGTCAGACTACAGGTCGGTTGCCGAACTTCTGGAAGAAGTATTATCGGAAGAATGCTGTGAAGAGACGATGGGTGCGTTCGCTCGCCAATTGTCTTGGGATAGCGAATTGGTGCTCGTTGCGGAATCGGCAGGCAATATCGCGGGAGTATTAATTGGAACGATTGATCACCATAAGGGTTATGTATATCGCATAGCCGTTCGGAAGGAATTCAGGCTTCAAGGCGTTGGACGGGCTCTCGTATCCAATATGAACAATCGGTTCCGCCAGCGCAACGTGATGAAGGTTCTTGTTGCAGAGGACAAGCATAACGAACATTTGCGGCCCTTCTATGATTCGCTAGGTTTAAGGCCCGTCGATTTCGTTCAGTTAACACAGCCGCTTTCGATCGTAGCAGGTTGAATCGATCGCGGACGGATCCAGGAAGCATATCTTTTGCGCCATTGCTTTTGGCGGGGAGATATGCTTTTCTTATATTATTGAACATCGCCCGCAGCCGCGGAGCGTACAGCTTGATCGAACGGCGGGAGGTGCCATCTTGAACAAAGCGGATAATCCCTATCAGAAATGCGTGATCAAGAGCTTCAAGCATGATGGTTCACTGCACCGCGTATGGTTAGAAAACTGGCAAGTTCCGAAGGAGCGCCTTCTCCTTCAGCATGCGGGAGCTTCTCTGTGGGTTATGCTCAACGACCACACGACGATCATAGAAGCGGACGGCAAGGAATGGATCAGCCGCGTTCCGGCCGTTTCCTTCTTTATACCGGAGCAATGGTTTAACGTTGTCGCGCTCATTGAAGAGCAAGGGATCCGGTACTATTGCAACTTGGCCTCGCCCCCTTATCGTTACGGGGATGTTCTGACATACATCGATTACGACCTTGACGTTGTAGTCATGCCGAACGGAGCCGCGCACGAACTTGACCGGGATGAATTCCTCCTTCATAAAGAGGAGTACCGGTACGGGCACTCGGTCGAAAATCGCGTGGAAGCCGGGTTGCTCGAGCTGCAATCCAGAATTGCGAATAAAGCCATGCCATTCGTCGATGCCGATGTTTACCACTATTACGAGCAGTGGAAACGACAAACGAACGCTGAAGGAGAGATTACTATCCCATGAGCCAACCATTAGAGCCCGCAACCTCCTCCGGCGGCGGAAGAAGACGTTCGGTGCAAAAAGAGAAGAAACCGATCTTAACCGGATGGCGCAAGGAGCTTTGGGATTGGTCCAAGGCGCTTATCGTAGCCGTTGCGATCGTGTTGCTGCTCAAAGCATTCGTCTTTCAGCTATCAACCGTGAAGAAAATATCCATGGAGCCGACGCTTCACGAGAACGAATGGTTGTTCATCAACAAAATCGTCTTGAAGATCGGAAACCTCGACCGAGGCGATGTCGTCATTCTGAAGGATCCGACCGAAGGCTCGGAAGGCAAAGAATATCTCGTTAAACGGATTGTCGGGATTCCCGGGGATACGGTGGAAATCCGTGAAGGAGAGCTATACATCAACGGTGATTTGAAAGTAGAGTCATACACGGACGTGAAAATCGAGGGCGAGGATTTCCCGTTGACGACGGTTAGCGCAGGCCATTATTTCGTGTTGGGAGATAATCGCCATGCAAGCGCCAGCAGAGATAGCCGCGCGTTTAAGGAAGTACCGGAAGAGCTTATTAAAGGCCGCGCCGACCTGATCATTTGGCCGATCAGCCGTTGGGCTAAGCTGTGAGGCTGATCATGGCCGAGAAGGATATGGCTTATTGGAAGCAGTTCAAAGAAAATATGCTTGAAGCGGCTCCCAGCCTCGGCATCGACAAGCTGAGAGTGACGTCGGCGGACCCGTTCCCGGAGCTTAAGGAAAGGCTCGTTCGGCATCGCGAGCTCGGCCATGAATCGGGGTTCGAAGAGCCGGACTTGGATCTGAGGACGGAGCCGAAGCTGCTTATGCCCGAAGCCCGTTCGATTATCGCGATCGCCGTTGCGTACCCGTCCAAGATGAAGAACGCCCCGGTGTCGGAACCGGGCAAACGAAGAGGCATATTATCGCGTTCGGCTTGGGGGGAAGATTACCACCAGGCTTTGCGGCGGCGGCTCGCCATGCTGACCGAATGGATATTGGACAGAGTGCCCGATGCCAAGCTCATGTCCATGGTAGATACGGGGGCGTTATCGGATCGCGCCGTCGCCGAGCGCGCCGGCATCGGTTGGAGCGGGAAAAACTGTTCGGTGTTGACGCCGGAATGGGGTTCATGGGTCTATTTGGGAGAGATGCTTACCAACCTTCCTCTGCAGCCGGATAAGGCGTTGTTGGACAGTTGCGGGGATTGCACCTTGTGTATCGATGCATGTCCGACGGGGGCGCTGGTAGGCCCGGGACAATTGAATGCGCAACGGTGCATTTCCTATGTTACGCAGACCAAGGGCATCGTGGAAGAGGAGATGATGGCGAAAATCGGCAACCGCCTGTACGGTTGCGATACTTGCCAGATCGTCTGTCCCGTTAATCGGAAAATCGACACCAGGCATCATGAGGAGCTGCTGCCGGACCCGGAGGTTGCCAAGCCGTTGCTGCGTCCGCTGCTGAAGATGGGCAATCGCGAATTTCGCGAGAAATTCGGCGCAAGCTCGGCGTCTTGGCGCGGACGCAAGCCGATTCAACGGAACGCGCTTATCGCCTTGGGCAATTTCCGCGACGTCGATTCCGTGCCCGATGTCGCCGCGGTACTGTTTGACGATCCGCGCCCGGAACTGAGGGCGACAGCGGCCTGGGCGCTTGGGCGGATCGGTGCGGAAGAAGCCATTGAATGTTTGCGGGCCGCGCAATCGAAGGAAGAGGATGCTGAAGTATTATCTGCGATCGAACGAGCGTTGTCGGCTCCCGTAACGGATCGCAGACGCGAATAAATGGCTATTTCCGGGGAAATACGACGAAAATTAACGTAGTCAAACATAAACGGCTTCCGCCGCCCGTATGGGATGGTGGAAGCCGTTTTGTGTCGGATTCAACTCGTGGGAATATACGAGTTGAATCGTAGTTGTCCTGCGCGCGAAATAACGGTGCTGAGCACCGTTATTTCGAGTCTCGAGCGGATTTGCGGCCAAATAATGGTGTTAATGGACCTCTGTCAAGAAAGTGGACACCCGTTAAGCGAAGTTACCCCAACATTTTGTAGTACATGGCTTCGAACCGATCCGGCGAAACGTAGCCTAAAGAACCATGAATTCTTTTACGATTATAAAAGAACTCAATATACTCGAACATCTCTTGCTGTGCTTGGACTTTCGTCCTGAAACGCGTACAGTAAATAAACTCTTTCTTGAGCACGCTATGGAACGATTCGATGCAGGCGTTGTCGTAGCAATTGCCTTTCCGGCTCATGCTGGCTTTCATTCTGTACTGTTTTAGCCGTTTGCGGTATTCGTCCGAGGCATACTGTGAGCCGCGATCGGAGTGGTGTATTAGCCCTTTTGAGGGCTTTTGAGCCTTATAAGCTTGGTCCAACGCAGCTAGCACTAAATCCGTCGTCATTCGGTCACCCAACTTCCAGCCCACGATTTTGCGCGTGTAAAGATCCATGATGCTTGCCAGATACATGCGCCCTTCGCGGCACGGTACGTAAGTAATGTCCGTTACCCAAACCTTGTTCGGAGCCGTTGTCTTAAAATTCTGATTCAGTACATTTGGCGCAATAGGGAGCGTGTGATTGGAATCCGTCGTAGTGACACGGAACTTCTTAGAAACGCATGACCGAAGCGCGTTTTCGCTCATGAGCTTGCCGACCAAACGCTCGGAAACCGTCCATCCTTCATCCCGCAGTAGCTTCGTGATTTTCGGGCTGCCGTAACGTCTTTTGGAATCTAGAAAAAGCCATGTAATACGCGCCAGTAGTGCCTTACGACGTTTCTGATAGCTATTTTGTTCGGCTTTCTCTTGAACCCAATTGTAGTAGCCGCTCCGCGATACATCTAAAACGACGCACATCTTCTCGATTCGAAACTCGGAGCGATGATCTTCAATGAACCGGAACCTTAGTTCCTTTCTTTGCTGAAGATGTGCATGGCCTTTTTTGGGATGGCGATTTCCTCCTTGAGGTCTTCGATCTGACGCTCTTGCTCTAGAAGCTGCTCATCCTTCTGGCGGATTGTCTCACGATCTACCAGCGGCTCGTTCTCGAACTTGCGATACTTCGCCATCCACTGATGCAATGTGCCTACCGGTACATTCAGTTCCTCTGCAATTTGAGGTATTGTCTTCGTTTGTTCCTGAATGTACTTGACTGCTTGTTCCTTAAATTCGTCGCTGTAACGTTGTCTATGCTCACCCATGCCGGACACCTCTTCATTTTGTTGTGTTAATTATCTGCATTCTCTTATGAGGTGTCCACTTTTTATTCTAGTTGCATGAGCACCGCTAAATCGCGACTCGAGCGGATTTGCGGCTAAATAACGGTGTTGAGCACTGCTAAATCGCGCCTCGAACGGTTTTGCGGCCAAATAAAGGTGCTGAGCACCGCTAAATCGCGCCTCGAACGGTTTTGCGGCCAAATAAAGGTGCTGAGCACCACTAAATCGCGCCTCGAGCGGACTTGTGGCCAAATAAAGGTGCTGAGCACCGCTAAATCGCGACTCGAGCGGTTTTGCGGCCAAATAAAGGTGCTGAGCACCACTAAATCGCGACTGGAGCGGATTTGCGGCCAAATAATGGTGCTGAGCACCGCTATTTCGCAGGAATGGCTAACGAGAAGGTTATCTCTTGGCTAGTTTTCGGCCTTTGCCATGGGGGATGCACATAGGCGTACCATACAAAGGATCTTGCATAATATCGCAGTGGAGGCGAAAGACGGCTTCGATGAGCGAAGTATCGACAATCTCCTCCGGCTTGCCTTGCGCGTAAACCGCTCCATCGCTGATGGCGACGATGTGGTCCGCGTAACGGCAGGCGAGATTGATGTCGTGCAGCACCATGACGATCGTACGATTCTCGCGAACGTTAAGCTCATACAGCAAGTCTAGAATCTCGATCTGATGAGTCATATCGAGATACGTCGTAGGCTCATCCAAGAGAATAATCCCCGTGTCTTGGGCAAGCGTCATGGCTATCCATGCCCGTTGCCGCTGACCGCCGGATAACGAATCGACCGGCCGTTCGGCGAACGGGCTCATTCCTGTCGCTTCAAGGGCCGCCTTCACGCTGGCTTCGTCCTGCTCGGACCATTGCTGCAGCCAGCTCTGATACGGGTATCGCCCCTGCTTGACGAGCTGCTGCACGGTCAACCCTTCCGGCGCGGTCGGGCCTTGCGGCAGAATGGCCAGCTTCTTCGCTACTTCCTTAGTGGGAAGCTTGGCAATATCCTCGCCGTGAAGAAGAATACTGCCTTCATTCGGCTTCAGCAGGCGAGCCATCGAACGAAGCAACGTCGATTTGCCGCAGCCGTTGCTTCCGATCAACACGGTCGTTTGACCGATTGGAATCGCTAGATCCAGCAGTTTGAATATGTAATCTTCGTTATAAGACAAGGATAATCCCTTAGCCGTTAATCCTTTCATTGATCCTTCATCCTTTCTCGACGCTGTGAAAGCTAATAATGAACGAATTACGTATTTCTTCGACGATATAGCATGTATAAGAAGAACGGCGCGCCGATCGCGGCGGTAAACACTCCCGCGGCGATATCTTGCGGATAGAAAGCGGTACGGGCGACCAAATCCGCCAGTAACAAGATGATCGCTCCGAGCAATGCGCTTACCGGCAGAAGAGCCCCGAAGGCGGGACCGACCAGCTTGCGGGCTAGATGGGGAGCCATTAGTCCGATGAACGAGATTGCTCCGCCAATGGCTACCGCCGAACCCGCTAGAGCGACGCTGAGCAGGAGCAGAACGATTCGGCCCCGCTGTACGTTCGATCCGGCGCTGTTGGCTACGTCGTCGCCGAGCGCTTGAACGTTCAAATGGCGAGAGAGCAGCCAGGTGAGCGGCAATAGGATTCCTACCCAAGGAAGGAGCGTGAACACGTCCTTCTCCCATGACGTTCCGTATATGCTTCCGGTCATAAAGGTGACCGATTTGATGGCAAGCATAAAAGGGCTGGCAATGATGAGCATATACGAGATCGACTTGAAGGCCGCGGATAGCCCGTGCCGATCAATACAAGCCGGATCGGAGCGACTCCGTTGCGCCAAGCTAGCAAATAAAGGATTCCGGTAACGACGAACGCGCTGAGGATGGCCGCGACGGGCATCCAACGAATCGATAGCGTATCCGTGAATATAAACAAGAAAAGCACGGCTCCGAGCGAAGCGCCGTCCGTAATTCCCGTGACGTCGGGAGAAGCAAGGGGGTTGCGGACGATTCCCTGAAGCACCGCGCCCGCAACGGCAAGAGAGGCGCCTACCAAGACGGCGATGACGATTCTCGGCAATCTTAGCTTCATTACGATGACGTTATGCATCGAGTCTCCTTGTCCGAATATGGAGCGGAGCACATCCCATGGATTAATCCACTGGCTGCCGATTCCCGTGCTGACGATCATGATGAATGCGCATAGAACGGCTAGTATAGTCGTAACCCGTATGACTTTGCGATCTACTTGAAAGCTGAGGCTCGGCTGTTTCGTTCTCCAAGAGGTATATTTGCTCATCCGATTCGCCTCTCTTTCCGTGCGATATAGACGAAGAACGGGACGCCGAGAATCGCCGTCATGACGCCCACGGGAATTTCCGTCGGCATGGCGATGTAGCGAGAGCCCAAGTCCGCCGTAACGAGAAGCAAAGCCCCGACGACGGCGCTATACGGAATGACCCATCGATAATCGTTGCCGACGAGATAGCGAACGATATGCGGTACGATAATTCCGACAAAGGCAATCGGTCCAGCTACGGCTACGCTAGCTCCGGCCAATAGAATAATCGAGAGCGATGCCATTCCTTTAATGCGTACCGTGGACATTCCGAGCCCTTTGGCGACGCTGTCTCCCATCGACAAGACGTTCATATGGCTAGACAGGAATAGAGCTAAGATAAGGCCGATGACCATGTAAGGAAGGACATTCAATAACATGTCCATTTCCCGTCCCGCGACCGAACCGACCATCCAGATAAGCACTTGGTCGAACATTTTACCGTCGGCAAGCATGAACCCTTGGGTGAGGGAAAAGAAAAAAGCGGCGATCGTCGCCCCCGCTAACGTGATCTTGATCGGGGTCATTCCGTCTTTGCCGACGCTGCCCAATATGAATACGATGACGCCGCTTACCGCCGCGCCGACTAAAGCTGTCCAAGTGAGCTGTTGAAGTCCGCTTAGATTCAGGATCGGGCCGGATGCGAGCACCACGAAAAAAGCGGCTCCCGAGTTCACGCCGAACGTGCTCGGAGAGGCGATCGGATTGCGGGTAATGACCTGCATAAGCACGCCGGCCACGGCCAAGCTTGCTCCGACGCACGCCGCGATCAAGGCTCGGGGAACGCGGGTATCGCGAATAATGATATGGCTTTGGGAGGCGTCATAATGGATGAAAGAATCAATAACGGCAGAGATAGGGATGTCCGCTACTCCGAACGCAATGCTGCATAGCATCGATAGGACCAGTAGCAGCAAAAAGAGGAATAGTCCGAAGGTTCTCATGGCGACCAGCTTTCTTGATGTGATAAGGGTTCCCGGTTATTAACAAGGGGACATAGTCCCCTTTGTGAGTGTAGTTGATGTGTTCCATGCTGTCAATGAGGATGAAAATCGTTCTCAACAAATTGTTGACATCGGGGAGCATTTCGAATAGATTAAGAAATGTTGTTGATTGATAATGATTTTCAACTAACGGCATGAATACACATCAGGGGGAGAAACGAAATGAAAGCAAACGCTAGAAAACAGTCCGCATGGTGGGGAATCGTCTTGCTCGTAATGGCGATGATGGTTACCGCTTGCGGAAACAATAAAGGAAACGGGAATGAAAGCAGCTCTCCGGCTGCATCCAATAGCGCATCCCCGGCAGCGGAAACCGCATCCCCGGAAGGTTCGTCGCCGGCAGCGGAGCGCGTCATCAAGCATGCCATGGGCGAAACGAAAATCAGCGGCGCTCCTCAACGCGTCGTAGTTCTGACCAACGAAGGAACGGAAGCCTTGCTCGCTCTTGGCGTAAAGCCGGTCGGCGCGGTGAAATCTTGGACGGGCTCGCCATGGTACGATCACATTAAAGATCAAATGGAAGGCGTAACGGAGCTTGGAGAAGAAGGCCAGCCGAACTTGGAATTGATCGCGGGCTTGAAGCCGGATCTGATTCTCGGCAATAAAATGCGCCATGAGAAAATTTACGAGCAATTGTCCGCGATTGCCCCGACCGTAGAATCCGAAACGTTGCGCGGCGAATGGAAAACGAACTTCAAGCTTTATGCCGAAGCGTTAGGCAAAACGGCGGAAGGCGACAAGCTGATCGCCGATTTCGACGCGAAGATCGATCAGTTCAAAACCAAAGCGGGCGACAAGCTTAAGGAAACCGTCTCGGTCGTACGTTTCATGGGCGGTAAGACGCGCGTCTACCATACGGATACGTTTACGGGCGTTATTTTCAACCAAATCGGCATTACCCGGAACGCGATGACTTTGAACGCGAAAGACCAATTCGTAGACGAAATCACGAAAGAGCGTCTGCCTGAAGCGGACGCGGACCGTTTGTTGTATTTCACTTACGAGACCGGTGACGGCAAAGCTTCGGAAACGGAAAAGGAATGGGTCAACGATTCGTTGTGGCAAAGCCTTAATGCCGTTAAGAACGGTAAAGTATACAAAGTCGACGATGCCGTATGGAATACGGCGGGAGGCATTCTCGCGGCGAATCTCGTCATCGACGGATTGTATGAAATTTATGAAGTGAAATAAACTGTTAAACGAAGAAGCCTCCTCCTTCGCTTCCTTATTATTAAGGATCGAAGGAGTTTTTATTATTCGTCTCCAACCCCATAAACTTCGGTATCCAATATGCCGAAATATAGTTTATTACACCATGATAGAACTAAAGGCAAAGGCAGGAGAGGTACGAGATGAAATTAGTCGATATCGAGACGGTCGAACCGGGGCAAATACTAGGCAAAACGATCTTCTCTTCCAATGGAGCGGTACTGCTCTCCACGGGAGTGCACTTAACCGTATATATGATTAGCACGTTAAAACGGATAGGCGTAACGACGATCTATATCGATGATCCGATGTATCGCGATATTTCTAACGAGGAGCTGCTCTCCGACGATACGAAACGGGCGGTCATCCATCAGATGTCCGAGATGTTCGAGACGCTTCGTTCGGGAAAAACCTTCAGTTCGAAAGCGATCGGCCAAACCGTGGACGAAATGCTCGACGACGTATTGAAGAACCAGAACGTACTTATTCACTTGTCGGATATCCGTACGGCAGACAATGCCATGTTCCTGCATGCCATGAACGTCTGCATGATGTCTTCGCTGTTAGGGCTTAACATGGGTTTAAATATGATTCAGTTAAAAGAACTGGCCGTCGGAGCTTTATTGCACGATATCGGCAAGCTCGGAGCGCCTGAAGTGCAGGAAGGCCGGATGCATCACGCGTGGCGCGGGTTCGAGCTGATCAAGAATAAGCGCGAATACAGCTTGCTGATTGCGCATGTCGCCTTCCAGCATCATGAAGCCGTAGACGGCAGCGGTTTGCCGCGCGGGTTGACGGGCGACGATATCCATACCTATGCGAAAATAGTAGCCGTCGCGAATACCTACGACAACTTGATCTATCCGTCCGGCGATGAGATGACGCTAATGCCGCATGAAGCATGCGAAAGATTAAACGCGATGTCCGGTACAATGCTCGATCACGAAGTATTGGTTCATTTCATGAGAATCGTATCGATCTATCCGAACGGAATATCGGTGAAGCTGTCCAACCGCCAAACCGGAGTCGTCGTCGGCCAGCACCGCGGCTTGCCCGGAAGACCGGTCGTGCGGGTAATCGACAAGGAAGGCGAAGAAGCGGTAGGCTATAACGAGGTCGATCTCGCCCAGCATCCTACGCTTTTCATTGAAGCAGTTTTATCTTAACGCCTCATACGGGCATTTTCGTTTGCGCGCGAAGTTGGACCATGCTATCATAATACAACGGCCCTGCTCTGACGCATCGAGGCGTTCGCAGGGTTTTATTATGAAAATTTCGGAGGCGCTTGATTATGTGGTCCTATATCATTCCGATCCTGACGTTAATCGTCGGCTTGATCGTTGGATTTATTGTCGGGGTATACTATTTGCGCTACCAAATGACGAAGATGCAGAACAATCCGGAAATGCTTCAGAAGATGGCTAAGCAAATGGGCTATAACATGAATAGCCAGCAGCTGGCGAAAGCCCAGCAAATGATGAAAAACCAAAACTCGGGCGGCGGCAATGCCAAGTCGAACCCGGGTGCAAGCCAGAACAACAGAAATAATCCTAAGTTCCGTAGATAGTAGGAGGAATGGTTATGGCGGGAGCCAAAGATTACTCCAATTCGGATGTGAGCAATAACCGGGAGAAGGTCGAATTCCACGTCCGGGAAATATTGAAGCTTATCGGCGAAGACGTCGAGCGCGAGGGTTTGTTGGAGACGCCGGCGCGGGTAACGCGCATGTACGAGGAAATTTTCGCGGGGTACGCGGTAGATCCTAGGGACGTTCTAGGCGTCACGTTCGATGAACGGCATGAAGAGCTCGTTATCGTGAAGGATATCGTATACTACAGCCAATGCGAGCATCATATGGCACCTTTCTACGGGAAGGCCCACATCGGGTATATTCCAAGCGGGAAGATAGCCGGCTTGAGCAAGCTTGCACGGCTAGTAGAAGCGATTTCGCGACGTTTGCAAGTACAAGAACGAATCACTTCGCAAATCGCGGACATTCTCGAAGAGGTACTGCAGCCGCACGGAGTAATGGTCGTAGTAGAAGGGGAGCACCTATGCATGTGCGCCCGCGGGGTGAAGAAGCCGGGCAGCAAAACCGTAACTTCGGCCGTTAGAGGCCAATTCCGACAAAGCTCGGCGCTTCGTTCGGAGTTCCTGGAGTTGCTCAAGAGATAATAAGCCAGACGCGAAATACAACCTTCCCGGAACACGGAAGGTTGTATTTTTTTACATACTTCGGATCGCGATTGGCCGGCATATCAACTAGCGCCATTTTTATGCATCCTTCGATATTGGGCCGGCGTCATTCCATACACCTTTTTGAAGATGGAATAAAACGTGTTAAGCGACGAAAATCCGAAATGATGGATAATCTGCTCGATCGGCGAGTCGGAGGCAAGCAACTCCCGACAAATGCAATCCAGGCGTTTCTCCGATATCTTATCCGTAATCGATTGGTTGGTCTCCGCCTTATACAAACTGCGGAAATAGTTCACGGACAGACCCAAATGATCGGCCAACATCGTTGCGGACAAGTTCGGATCGGTTAATTGCTTATCAATGAACTGGTCGGCCTGTTCGATCAGGGCCGCGTTTTTGGATAAACCGCGGGCAGCCGCAATGTCTTCGAGCGTCTTGGTTACGAGCGCTTCCATCCATGGTACCACGTTTTCCATCGTCTCCTGCTGCATGATCTGATTCTCGATGGAAGTCAGCCCCCATGAGCTGGGGAGCGGCTGACTGGAGTGCTCCTGCATGAGCCGGCGTATGTCCATGAACAAGGTAATCAACGACATTTTACATTCAAAATAGGGCAGTCCCCGCAGCTTGACTACGGCTGAGCGTATGATTTCCAGAACCATGTCCGCATTACCCTTGGGAAGAGCCTGAGCGACCTGCCGTTCTTTGTCCACAGGCAGATGATATAGTTCTCCGGGCGCGTCGGCTAGCCATGCATTCACGATGAGCGCTCCGTGGCCGAATCGGAACCGTTCCTGCGTCAGTTCATACGTCTCCATATAGATCTCATGTATGTCGGTCAGGCTGGGCAACGTCCTACCCCAAGCGACTGTCGTGCCGATCGACAAATACTGCTCCATTAACTGCTGGGATACTTGCAGCTTCTTCGCAAATTCTTCGGACAACGGTGCCGATAAGACAACCGCGACGTGGTCGTTCCCCATGTCCACCGTTTGCAGCTTGTGTTTGGACGATTGCAGAGATTCTTGGATAATATTGGACATCGCAAATCGGAGCAGACGCCGGTCCTTCTCCGGGTAGGCCTCCGAAAATTCCGAGAAGCGGTCGATCCGGAAGATGGCTACCGACAGCTGGTCTTCCGGCAGATCGATTCCCCATTCTTGAAATTGAGAACTTATTTCCTCTGCCGAATGGTAGATATCCCCGAGAAAATCCCGCAAAAACCGCTCCCTGCCCAGAATTTTATTATGCCGCCATTGCTCGGTCAGTTCATGAATCTGATTGCGTTGGGCCGTAAACACATTGGATAAGTAGTCAAGTTCATTTGCGCTATATCCTTCGCCGGGCTTTTCGGCTTGATGCTGCCGCATCACTCTGCTAATCAGTTCTTGAATAGGCGAGTACACCCGCTTGGAAATCAGAACGATAACGGTCAATGAGGCTACGAACAGGATGAGGAACAAGATCAGGCTTGTATTGCGAAGAACAGTGATTTTTCCCAAAATGACAGACTTCGGTATCGTTTCGATAAAGGTCCAATCCTGAATTCCTTTGATGGAGGTGCTTGCGTAAACCATCAACTGTTCTCCCTGATTGCGGGGCTCAAACAGCTTCCATCCGCTTTCGCCTTTATTCCCGTGGCTCCTGAGCTCCGCGATTTGTTCCTTATTCAAAGGGATGCTGCTAAAAACCGTCTCATCCCTATCGTTCAGAACCGTTACCGACCTGTTCGCATAAGTCGAATTGTCCTGAAGCAAGGTCATTAAATGATGAGTGTCCATATTCAGAACGAAAGCAGAGATGGAACTGCCCTTTTCGTAAAATCTTACGATGGAAATCACCTCTTTGGCCTTATTACCGGCAAGAGGTATGGACAAGGTTCTCGGAATGAGAACGCTCCGTTCCGCTGTAGCTGGATCCCGCAAACGCTCAATAATGTCCTGGTCGTAAAAAGCTTCCGCGTCATTCAATCCAAGTCTGGAATCTACTACAGTATTCGTGTAATCGTTGATAAGGTATACCGAATCGATAGACGGATTGGCGTTCTTGATGTCCATAAGCCGGCTCCATACTTCAAACGTTTCAAAATCGCTGTATTGATCCGAAAGGGCATATACCTTAAGGGGACTGTCATTGCTGGAGGAGAAGCTGAATTCCAGAGCCCATTCCATCAGTTGCGCCGTGTTCTGGGCGCCGTTCTCTAGCAACGATTCGGAATGATCGCCGATTTCTTCCAGAAGCGTCTTGGAAGACTGCCAATTGAGCAACGCAAAAGATATGGCCAAAACCAGAACGTTGGCGCTGACAAAATAAAAAATAAGTTTCATATAAGTAGGGTGCCGCTTCAGCGATGCGAGAACTGAAAGTCTGAATTTCATTGCTCTAGAACCCCCGTAATGATGACTGCCGAGCTCATAAATTGGTGGATTCATTATAGCATAGCGAGCATTTCCGTCCGCAAAATCGTTTATTTTCGAAATAGTGTTGTTTTTGGGAAGTTCGTAAATCCGAGCTTGCAGGAAAAATCGGAGCTTGCCGGAATTGCCGTTGCGGCGAGGGCTTGGTAAGGTAACGGCATAGATGACGGGACGCTGACGCGATTTCCGGTCTCGATGAAAGGGGGGAAGCAAAACGATGCAATATCAACTTAACGCAAGTAAACGGTCCAAGCTGAAGCATATTGCGCGAAATCCTTTTCTCTATGCTATGGCCGCGCCGGGGCTGCTGTTCTTTCTCGTGTTCAGTTATTTTCCCATATACGGGATTATGATCGCCTTCAAAGACTATAATTTCGCCAAAGGAATTGCGGGAAGCGATTGGGTCGGATTTAAGAACTTCGATTATTTCTTTACATCGGATGACTTCTGGGTCATTCTGCGCAACACGCTGATGCTGAACATGCTGTTCATTTTGTTTACTACGGCGGCCGCGGTGTTAATCGCGCTTATGTTCAATGAAATTCGCAATAAGTATTTCAAACGAATTTCGCAATCTTTCATTTTTCTTCCTTATTTTATGTCCTGGATCGTGGTAGGAATGATTGTCCAATCCTTATTCGGCGGGGAAGAGCCGATGATTAACGCCTGGCTGCAAAATATCGGCTTGGAACCGGTCAACTGGATGTTTGAGTCGAAGCTATGGCCTTACATTCTGACGGTTATCCGCGTGTGGCAAGGAGCCGGTTATCTTTCGATTATTTTTCTGGCCGCGATTACCGGCATATCGGAGGATTTGTACGAGGCTGCCCGGATCGACGGAGCATCCAAGCTGCAGATTGTGCTGCGCATTACGCTGCCGCTGCTCGTTCCTACCATTATGATTATGACTTTGCTGTCCGTAGGCAAGATTTTCAACGGGGACTTTGCCATGATTTATGCCATCATCGGAGACAACTCTTTACTGTATCCGACTACCGATGTCATCGACACCTTCGTATTCCGCTCCATGAGACAGTTGCATGACTTCGGCATGTCTTCGGCGGTTGGCCTGTTCCAGTCGGTTATGGGTCTGATCTTCGTCATTGCCGCCAACTGGGTAACCCGAAGGGTGTCTAAAGAATCCGCTTTATTTTAGGAGAATAACGATGAGACAGAAACAGAGCGCTGCGGATCGAACTTTTACGGTATTTGCCTATACGTTCATTTTGTTGTTCACCTTATTTTGTCTGTTTCCTTTTCTGCTGATGATTATCGGATCGTTTACGGACGAAGGAGAACTGATTGCGCATGGGTATACTTTATTTCCGCAAAAATTATCGCTGGACGCTTATAAAGCGGTTTTGCAATCGGATGTGTTGTTCAACGGCTATGCGGTCACGATTTTTATCACCGCCGCAGGCGCATTAAGCGCGTTGTGCATTTCCGCGATGCTCGGCTATTCTCTAGCCAACAAGCGGAATGTCCTGCGAACGCCTTTTCTGATTTTTTGCTATTTGCCTATGCTTTTTTCCGGAGGCATTATTCCGTTTTATATTGTGGTCAGTCAGTGGCTGCACTTGCAGAATACCGTCTGGGTGCTCATTTTAACCTTATTATGCCAGCCGTTCCTCGTCTTTTTGCTGGTCAGTTTCTTCCGTACGATTCCCGAGGAATTGGAGGAAGCCGCAAGAATTGACGGAGCGAATGAAATGAGAGTTTTCTTCCAAATTATGATCCCGATCTCGAAGCCGATACTGGCTTCCGTCGGTCTGTTCTATGCACTAAACTACTGGAATGACTGGTTTATGGGATTGATGTTCGTGGATAATGAGAAGCTGTTCCCGCTGCAGTTGATTCTGCGCCGGATGGTATCCAATATGGAAGCCGCCAAAAATCTCATTCCCGCCGCGGCGGCCATTGCCGTCACGCCGCCAACCTATGGCGTGCGAATGGCGACAACCGTGCTGACGATCGGTCCGATTGTCTTGCTGTATCCCATGCTTCAGAAATATTTCGTCAAGGGTTTAACGGTAGGAGCCGTAAAGGGTAATCGAGAATTTCGGCATTAACCGGAATAGCCCGGTTAATCATAGACTTTTTTTCATTAGATAAGGGAGGTTAACGAAATGAGATTGAAAAAATGGTTTGGCGCGGCGACGACCGCGGTATTGGCTTCGTCACTGATGTTGGCGGGCTGCGCAGGCAAATCGGAGACTGGCGCCAATGTAGGGAATTCTCCAACGAATACGGGAAGCGCTGCACCCGCGACGAAGGAAACGGTGATGCTGAAAGCTTATTTTCCAGGGGATAAGCCGGCGGGCTTTGACGATGTGCTGCAGGCGGTCAACGACAAATTGAAAGCGGACAACGTCGGAGCGGCCTTGAACATCAATTTCTTGCCGTGGTCCGATTACGGGAATGCGGTTTCCGTAAAGATGTCCGCCGGGGAAGATTTCGATATGTATTTGGATGCCCCATGGTTATCCATGAATCAGATGATCGCCAGCAATTCTTTGATGGAACTGGATGCCATGGTGGCCGAGCGTCCGGAGCTCAAAGCGTCCATTCCCGATGAAATGTGGGATTATAACAAATTTGAAGGCAAAATTATGGGCATTCCGCTCGGCACCACCCAAGGCCAGGTATACGGCTTGCTTATCCGCAAAGATTTGCGCGAGAAATACGGACTTCCCGAGTTGAGAACGCTCGACGATCTGGAGAAATTTTTGTATGCGGTCAAGGAAAACGAGAAGGATGTCAAGCCCTTCGTCATTAACGGCATCAAAGCAGATAAACTTCCGTTTATCCTGAGCGAATCCGCTAATCAGGCGCTCGATGAAGTGCTCGAGATCGGCGTCAACATGTTCGCCTATTCAACCAAGGACAAGAAGGTTGTCAGTCAATGGGCAAGCCCGATGATTGCCGATGCTTATGAACGCGTCACCAAATACTACAAGGACGGCATACTTTCCAAAAATATCGCGCAGGAGCAAAATGCGGAAACGCTGTTCAAGCAAGGAAAATATGCGGCCACCTATTATGCGGCTGACGGCGTGGAGGGATTGAAATATTCGGAAATGCTGCAAGACGGTAACGTCAAGCTTGAGGTTTTCGTGCCGAACGGGGATAAGGCCAAGCCTTATACCGCTTTCCAGCAATGGAATTTCCTTTGCGTTCCGACTTCATCCAAGCATGCCGATTTAGCTTTAGACGTAGCCAACTGGTTGTCCGTTAAGGAAAACCACGATTTGATGGAATACGGCATTCAAGGGAAGGACTGGGAACCTGTCGGCGATACGAGCTATAAGGTGCTGTCCAACTATTCGTTCCCGGGCTATGTGCTGACCTGGCGGCCAACGCTGAACCGCACGCCGGATACGATGATGCCGGATGACAAGAAGTGGTTCGACTTCTCCACCAACCCGGCCAATTTCACGCTTAGTCCAACGTCGGGCTTCAACTTTAACGCTGAGAAGGTGAAGACGGAATATGCCAAAATTACGCCGCTTCACGATTCGATCTTCCTGCCGCTAAGTCAAGGCGTGCTGCCTGCGGATAGAGGCAAGGCGATGCTGGAGGAAAAAATGGAGAGCCTCGGCGGACAAAAAGTGATCGATGAAATTCAAGCGCAAATCAACGCCGTTACATCCGGTAAATAATAGCACCTAAATACTGAAAGAGGTATTTCACATGAACGTAAAACGCTGCGAGCAAAATCCTGTTATACGGGCCGAGGACGTTGCGCCCTCCCGCCCCGACTTTCGAGTGCTTGGTGCGTTTAATGCAGGCGTTGCGCAGTTACGGGATGAAATTATCCTGTTGCTGCGCGTTGCGGAAGCGCCAGTATCGGACCGGGCGGATGAAGTGCTTATCCCCCGGCTGAACGAAGCGGGTACTCATGTACTTGTAGAGCGTTACGACAAGACCGATCCGAGTTATGATTTCTCCGACTCGCGCTTCGTAGTAAGGGACGGACGAACGGTCATGCTCACCTCCTTATCTCATTTGCGGGTGGCGCGAAGCAAGGACGGCGTTCATTTCGACATCGAGCCGCAGCCGGCCTTGTTTCCGGAACACGCCCTGGAAGCGTGGGGAATCGAAGATCCGCGCGTGACCCAAATCGGGGACATGTATTATATCACCTACAGTTCCGCCTCCGCTCGCGGCGTTGGCGTCGGCGTGGCGGAGACCCGGGATTTCCGAACATTCAAGCGTCGCGGGCTGATGCTGGCTCCCGAGAATAAGGACGTCATGATATTCCCGGAAAAAATTAACGGCAAATACTACGCTTTGCACCGTCCGGTGCCGAAATCGTTCGGCTCTCCCGAGATGTGGATCGCCGAATCGCCCGATTTGGACCATTGGGGGAACCATCGCTTCCTGATGGGGCTTAGCGAACAAGGATGGGATTCGGCTCGAATGGGTGGCGGCGCGGTTCCGATTCGAACCGATCGCGGCTGGCTTGCCTTGTACCACGGAGCGGACAGCAAGCATCGCTATTGCATGGGCGCGGTGCTGCTCGACTTGGAAAATCCGGCCAAGGTGATCGCGAGATCTCGCGTACCCGTATTGGAGCCGGAAGCTGCATATGAAGTGAATGGATTTTTCGGCAAGGTCGTGTTTTCGTGCGGAGCCCTTTTGCAGGATCAAACGATCCGCATGTATTATGGCGCCGCGGACGAAGTGATGGCTGTAGTAGACATACCATTGGATGATATATATAACACTTTTTTATAACGGGTTGAAGGCAGCGTGAGCTGCCTTCTTCAATCCATAGATTGGAAAGCGCTATCAGGGAATTTTTAAGTTTAGATTAACAAAGGAGGAGACATGCATGAGTAAACTGTTGAAATCGTTGATGGCATTCGTACTTTTAGTAGGAACGATGAGTATATCTACGAATGTTGTTCGTGCTGCGGAACGCAGCACGCTGAGTATGGATCAAACGGTTGTGGAACGCGGGCAGCCGTTAACCATCCATTATACAGGGGCTCAAGGTACTAAAGATTGGATCGGTATTTACCTTAAAAGCGAAACGCCCAAAAAGGGGACCAACGCCTGGAAATGGGAGTATGTGAATGATCTTCCCGCCGGCACGGTAACCCTTACAGACAAAAGCGAGGGACGAAAAGAGTATCCAAATCTCAAAGATTTGGCGCCAGGCGAATATTACATCGCATATTTACTTAATGACGGTTATACGGAAAATGCTGATCGCTTCTACTTCCAAATTGTTGACAATGCCATCACACAGTTGAAGGCGACTCCCGAATCGGTGGAGTTAAGGCTGAATGAACTAGAGAACAGCGCACAACTGCAAGTTGAAGCCACGTATAATACGAATGAAACCAAAGATGTAACAGTGGCAAATGGCATCCAGTATGTTAGCAGCAATCAACAGGTGGCTACGGTTACCTCAACAGGATTGGTGAAGGCCGTATCAGCGGGGACCGCTGAGATAAACATTACGCACGAAGGGAAATCGACAACGGTTGAAGTCACGGTAACTTCGACGACGCCGGGCCCCGACCCGAAATCGGAAATCGAGTTCACGGTGATGAGCTTGAACGTTTGGGCGGGGGATGCCATTAAAAAGAACGGCAAAGATAATGTAGTCAATTTCCTCGCGAATTTGATCCAGGTGTCAGGCGCGGATGTGGTAGGTATTCAAGAATCCAAAGATGAAATCGTAAACCAGGCGGCAGCATTGTTAGGATACTATGTCCGCATTAAGGCGGGCACAGATATTAGCTTCATAAGCAAATATCCGATACTCGATGTGGATAAGGAAAAAGATTACTACCTGATTGAAGTCGATCCTGGCAGAGCGGTGGCCATTGGCAATATGCACTTGTCGTCTTCGCCTTACGGTCCTTATAGCGTTGCAGACGGCAAGACAGCGGAGAGTGTCATTGCCGATGAAAACCTTAAACATATGGCCGAGATGCGTAACCAGTTCAGCAAGCTTCCTGCGCTTGCCGAGCAAGGGATGCCTGTCTTTCTGACGGGAGACTTTAATGTGCCGTCGCACCTGGATTGGACGGAGGCGACGAAAGACCGCTATTTCGGCAAAGCGGTGGAATGGCCGGTATCGAAGAAGCTGGATCAATTGGGCATGGTCGATTCTTATCGGGCCGTGCATCCTGATCCGGCCGCAGCGCCAGGGATCACTTGGGCGGTCGAAGGCACCGAGTGGAGAAAGCCGGAAGTCTATGACCGGCTTGACTATGTGTATGCCGGGGGTCCTGCGACAACGCTGGAAAGCAAATTGATCGGCGAGAAGGAGGTTAAAAGCGGACCGACATCTTATGCGGACATCCAATTGGATACTTATTTGTCCGACCACCGCGCTGTCGTATCCAAGTTCAATGTGAAGCCTCGCAGTTACGCGGACTTGAATCTGCCTGCGGCCCCCGAGCCCGAATACAGCGGCACGCTAAGTATGGATCAAACGGTTGTAGAGCGCGGGCAGCCGCTAACCATCCATTACACAGGGGCTCAAGGAAATAAAGATTGGATTGGTATTTACCTCAAGAGCGAAACTCCTAAAAAGGGGACGAATGCCTGGAAATGGGGTTATGTGAACGGTCTTCCCGATGGCACGATAACACTTACAGACAAAAGCGAGGGTCGAAAAGAGTATCCAAGTCTAAAAGACTTGGCGCCAGGCGAGTACTACATCGCATTTTTACTTAATGACGGTTATGCGGAAAATGCTGATCGCTTCTATTTCCAAATTGTTGACAAGACCAGCACTCCTCAAGAGATCGCGAATATGAAAATGATGAAAGAACGGATGGTTGACTTTTACATCTCCAAAGATATCATAAACGACGGAACGAACGGTCGAGTCGAATGGACCTTCAAATCACAGGCCGGCACTTACTTAGCCAGTCAAAACGCGAACGGAAGCTGGACGGATGTCGATTACGCAGATACAACCAATGCGAATATGGGGAAGCCTTGGTCCCCCTATCTTGCGCTGGATCGAATGCAATCGATGGCTCAGGCGTTTGCTGATCCGGGCGGTCCATACTATCATGACGAAGCTCTATTAGCTGGTATTCAACAGGGGCTGGACTACTGGTTTATGGTAAAGCCGACTTCAACCAACTGGTGGGAAACCGGAATCGGCAAACAATTAAGGCTAGAAAAAATCGCGCTTTTATGTGAAGGCTACTTAACTGAGGAGCAAACCTCCAACATTGTCGCTACATTAGACAGTAAACCGCACACTGTCGATGGAACCAATTCGTCCTGGTACAATCAAAATTATATGTACCGCGGCTTGTTGCTCGAGGATGCGAATATCGTTCGGGACGCTGTGAAGGCATTTAACGCGTTAGCGAATGTAACGACGACCGTAACGGGAATTCAGGCGGACATGTCTTTCTTCATGCATGGCAAAACGAATTATACGACGGGTTACGGAAGAAGCTTTGCCAGAGATATGGCATTCTGGGCTTACGTTACTTCGGGCACTGCCTTCCCGTTCAGCAAGGCAGCGATCGATTCGTTATCGTCATACATTTTGGACGGCACCAGGTATCTCGTGAGAGGCGATGTCGCCGATCTGGGCATGGGGATGAATGGACCCGAATGGCCGGGTTATTCGAGTGCGGCTTTGACCTATTACGAAGATCCGCTGGTGTGGATGCAGCCAGCCAACCCGGCGAGAGCTGCGGAGTTTGCGAGTTTCCTTGACAATATTCGCAATGTTGGCACGAGCACGAGCAATGGACAGGACGCTAACAATATCACGCAATGGCAGACGCTCGTCTCCTCCCATATGCGGGATGACTATGGGATTACGGTCAAGATGTCTTCCAAAACAGTCAAAGGCGGCGAAAAGAGAACAATTCATCCTAGCGGATATAACCTGCTGCACTGGACGGCGCAAGGGGCCACTGCTATCCAAAGAACCGGCGACGAATATCGACCGATCTACCCGCTGATGGACTGGAGACATATTCCAGGTACGACGGCTCCGTACGCATTCACGAAAGATACGAATTTCAACAATGCCCAAACGTTCGTAGGCGGAGTGACGAATGAGCGTTATGGCGCAACCGCATTTGATTTCAATAAGCTGAGTACGAGCGGAAAGAAAGGTTACTTTTTCTTCGACGATGAGATGGTTGCGCTTGGAGCAGGAATCAAATCGACAACTACGGATGCCATTCACACGACATTGAATCAAAGCCAAGCGGTAGGCGAAGTTCTCGTAGACGGCAATCTGCTTGCAGCCGGAGCAGCGCAGACGATAACGAACGGTCGCTGGGCATATAATGATAAGATTGGCTATATATTCCCGAGTTCGACGAATTTTCAAGTACAACAGGAGACGAAAACAGGAAGCTGGAGCGACGTCATTAAGGACAGTTCAACGGAGCCGATCACTCTTCCGGTTTTCTCTATTTGGTTGGACCATGGCGTAAAGCCGACAAATGCCTCCTATGAGTACATTGTATTGCCAAACAAAACTTCCGATGAGGTCAGCAATTATGCGAGCAGCAACCCAATAAGCATTCTCTCAAATACTGTGTCGATTCAGGCCGTTCGGCATAATACTTTGGAAATTGCGGAATTGCTGTTTTATAAAGCAGGAACGGTGGAGTTGAGAGACGGGTTGACTGTTACAGTAGATAAACCCGCCATGGTTATGGTTGACGAATCTGTAGCACCTGTCCGTATTTCAGTCGCCAATCCCGAGACGCCGGGAATTACAGTGAACGTTACGCTGGATCGTAACGGAGAACAATCCACGACAAGCTATAAGCTCGGCAAGGATACGTTCACAGGCCGAAGCATGACTTTGAATGAGGGAGCCTCTCACGACGACAGAGGATTCGATCTCGCTTACGATAAAGGCGCGACCGCTTCATCGAGCAAAGACAACCTGCATGCTTCGAATGCTACGGATATTTACAGGACTTCGTATTGGGGTTCAAACCATTCGGATAATGAATGGATTTATGTTGATTTGCAAGATCAATATACGATCAATAAAGTTAGGCTTAATTGGGAGAAAGCTTACGGGAAAAGTTATAAAATTCAAGTATCGAACGATGCTGTCGCCTGGACGGATGTTTACTCAACGACGACGGGTAACGGAGGAATCGTCGACATTCCTTTCAGACCGGTCAGTGCCAAGTATGTTCGGATGCAGGGCGTTCAGCAGGGTACCGGAAATGGCTACTCGCTTAATGAATTTAGCGTGTATGAAGCCGTACCGCCCAATCTTGCTGAAGGCATGCCGGTAGTGGCAAGCTCTTCCAGAGCCGCGGACGTGGCTCCCGGGAATGCCGTCGATGGCTTTTTGAATACCCGCTGGGGATCTAACTATTCCGATCTGCAGTGGATCTACGTCGATCTTGGCTCGAGCCAATCCATCGAGAAGGTCATGTTGCATTGGGAATCCGCGTACGGGAAGGAGTATCAAATTCAGATTTCCGACGACACGGCGAACTGGAAGACGGTATACGGCACCACAAACGGAGCCGGAGGAGTCGAAGAGATCTCCTTCGAACCGGTGAATGCCAGATACGTTCGGATGAATGGCATGAAAAGAGGGAGCGCCTACGGCTACTCGCTCTGGGAATTTAAAGTGTATTCTGCTCTTAAGTCCGTCCCGGACGCTCCTGCCGATGTGCGTGCCGTCGGTCTAGACGGGTCCGCTGAGGTGAGCTTCGCCGCGCCGATCCATAATGGCGGAAGCGAAATTACAGGCTATAAAGTAACCGCTTGGGCGAACGGAGAAGCCGTTACGGCGGCGGAAGGTACGGATAGCCCGATCACTGCCACCGGTCTGACGAACGGTACGGCGTATACCTTTACGGTAGTCGCGACGAACGCTCAAGGCGATTCGGCGGCATCCGAGCCGTCGAACGAAGTGATCCCGTTGGCGGATGCAGGTACTGTTCCGGCTTCGCCCGCGAATTTGACGGCGGCGCCCGGCGACCGATCCGTAACCTTAAGATGGGACGCTTCGGCGGAAAGCGTCACCTATTCCGTGTACCAATATGAAGGCATGGCGGCGCCGGCCGATCCGGGCAACTGGCAGCTGGTTCAAGCCAGCGTAACGGAAGCCACGTATGCAGTAACCGGATTGACGAACGGAACGAGCTATGCGTTCGCGGTGAAAGCCGTAGCTGCGAGAGGCGGGAGCGATTTCTCCAATGCCGTGACGGCGACGCCGAAATCGACATTGTCGCTGGTTCCGGCAGCGCCGGTTCACCTCGCCGCGGCGGCGGGCGACCGGAAAGTTTCGCTGAGGTGGGACGCCGTGGCCGGAGCGGATCGCTATGTCGTTTACAAGTATGCAGGGTCAGCGGCTCCGGTTGATCCGGCCGGTTGGGTGCAAGTACAGGCGAACGTCGCGGAAACCGCGTTCACGGTAACCGGTCTGACGAACGGCACGCGATACGCGTTCTCAGTGAAAGCCGTGGGAGCGGGGGGCGAGAGCGAGTTCTCCGATGCCGTAACGGCGACACCGAAGGCTCCGCAACCGGAGACGCCGCAACCGGAGACTCCGGTCAGCGGCAGCGGCACAGGCAATGGCAATGATACTTCCGTCATCAAATCGAACAACGGCACCATCCTTATTCCGAGCGGACGGGCCGGCGAGGTCAGCCTCGATAACGAAGTTATCCTTACGATAGGCGCAGGAGCGGCGGAGCAAGAGCTGCGCATCGAGATCGAGAAGCTGTCCAGTACGGCAAACCTCGTATTCGATAAGGAAAAGTTAGTCAGCAGCGTCTTTGAATTGACGAAAAATAGGGCAGGAAACTTCAAGAAGCCGATCGTGATCTCGATGAAGTTCGATCCGTCTCTCGCGGGAGACAATCAAAGAGTCGCTATCTTCTATTATGACGAAGCAAAGAAAGTATGGATTGAAATAGGCGGCGTAGCGAAAGGCGATCGAATTACGGCCGAAGTGGATCACTTCACCAAGTTTGCGGTCATGGCTGTAGGCGAGAAGAAGGACGAAAGCGGCGAACCGAACGCGCCGGCGCCATCGTTCGCAGACATCGCGGGACATTGGGCGAAGAGCGCCATCCTGAGCGCGGCGGGCATGAAGCTTGTCAGCGGCTATCCGGATGGAACGTTCAAGCCGAATGCCGCCATTACCCGCGCCGAATTTACGGTCATGCTGGCAAAGGCGCT
Source organism: Cohnella cholangitidis (assembly GCF_014107495.1). Classification (GTDB taxonomy): domain Bacteria; phylum Bacillota; class Bacilli; order Paenibacillales; family Paenibacillaceae; genus Cohnella; species Cohnella cholangitidis. Next base: position 1,986,481 of record NZ_CP041969.1, on the reverse strand, counting down.
TAAGCTGGAAGGAGCAGGTTCAGCGACTGCGTTTACGGACGAAGCCGCAATCGGCGGATGGGCGAAGCAAGAGATCGCGAATGCCGTTGAAGCAAGTATTGTGAGCGGGTACGCGGACGGCAGTTTCCGGCCGAATGCGCGTATTACCCGTGCGGAAATGGCAGCGATGATCGCTAGAGCCCTTAAACTGTCTGCTGAAGCAGAAGCAACAACCGGCTTCGCGGACGATCAGGACATCCCGAAATGGGCGAAAGGCGCAATTGAGGCGGTTCGCAAGCTGGGCATCGTGAATGGCCGCGGCGACAATAAGTTCGTTCCGAACGGTACCGCGGCCCGAGCGGAAGCGGTGACTCTATTGGTGCGGATATTGGAGCTTGGCACAGAACGATAAAATAAAACATAGATGACAGCAGGCACAGCGGAGGAACGGATATGTTCCTCATGCTGTGCCTGTTACCGCATGGCAATGATACTTGTGCAAATTAAGATACAAACTAAGCTATATCGGTCATCGAAAGAGTGCCGTACGATGGATTATGATAGCGTTATCAGACAACGCAAAAGTCGAGGAGGCTTATTCATGAGTAATCAGCAAAAAATTCGAATCGGTTTGATCGGCGCAGGAAATATCGGAAACGTTCACTTGCAGGAATTCGGTAAGCTTAAGGAGGAGTGCGAATTCGTGGCGATCACGGATGTCTTTCTTCCGCTTGCCGAGCAAAGAGCGCAGCAATACGGCATTCCCGTCGTGTCCGCGTCTCCGGAAGAGCTCATCCGCCGCGAGGACGTAGATGCCGTTATCGTCGCGGTACCTAACCAAGCGCATGCTTCCCTGACGATCCTTGCTCTAGAGCAAGGCAAGCACGTTCTAGTCGAGAAGCCGATGGGCCTGGACTCCGAAGCGGCCAAGGAAATCGTAAGGGCTCAGAAACGTACCGGGAAAACGGTCATGGTCGCGCACCAAATGCGTTGGGAGCCGCTGGCTTTGCAAGTGAAGGAGCAGATCGACCGCGGGGAACTTGGCCGTATTTATACGGCTAAGACAGGCTGGTATCGGCGCAAAGGGATACCGGGATGGGGAACATGGTTTACCCAACACGGACAATCGGGGGGAGGACCTCTGATCGACATCGGCGTTCATATGCTGGACTTGGCGTTTTTCCTCATGGGCGAGCCTAAGCCGGTATCGGTATACGGTTCTACCTACGCGGAGTTCGGTCCTCGGAAAAAAGGGATCGGCAGCTGGGGCAAGCCGAACTGGAACGGCATCTATGACGTCGAAGATCTCGCTACGGCGATAATCAAGATGGAGGATGGCACATCTCTTACGCTTGAAGTAAGCTGGGCGGTCCATATGGATACGGACAGCTCTCCTTTCCTTCACTTGATGGGCTCCGACGGCGGCGCGGTGCTTCGCGGCAGCGAGGGTAAATTTTTAACGGAGCGGTTCGACCAGACGATGGATATCCCGCTTGTCGCGCCGTCGGAGGATGAAGGCGCGCGCGTACGCTTGAGCCGGCATTTCCTCGATTGCGTTCGCACGGGCCAAGCTCCTTGGACTTCGGCGGAAACGGGCTTGCGCAGCAACCTGATCATCGACGCCATCTACGAATCTTCCCGCAAGGGCGGGGAAGTGAAGCTGGATTGGAGCCTGTAATCGGCATTAAACATTAGTCCTGCTAGATCGTTAAACAGTCCCAGCCATCGCGGCTGGGACTGTTTGCGTTATGGACTCGATCGTAAAAAGTTGTTTAAAAGACGGTCAATTGCCAAACAATAACATTCCAAGTTCCTTATCCCATGCAATAGAATACGGCGGTGAAAATCCACGATGCTGAAGAAGTCGAAGAGAAACGATAAACCTACGGTTCACGAGGCTCCGGATCCGCCTCAAGACGAGCTTCAAGGAGCGAAGATCAGCGGAGATCTGGAAGATACGATCGCGGTTATCAACGGCGTACTAGGCGAGAACGACGATTATGAGGTTCGCAGGTTTCACGTATTCGGACAACATCCCGCGGCATTAATTTATTACACCCACATGAGCGACGTGACGATGCTGAATTCCGAAATATTGAGGCCGCTCATGTACGGGCCTCCGAATTTAGACGAGAAGATTAACAACGGAAGCCCGTTAATGGATATCCTGCTCAAAGATACGTTGTACCACGTAGAGGTGAAATCGGAAAATCTGCTTGCCAAATCGATCGTGGGCATCGTTCGCGGCCAGACGCTGTTCGTCGTCGAAGGATTGGAAGAGGTATTGCTCATCAGTACCCGCAAAATCGAGAAACGCTCGATCGACCAACCGGCGACCGAACAGGTCATCCGGGGACCGCGCGAAGGATTTATCGAACTGCTGAGCGTGAACATTGCTCTGCTCCGTTACCGTCTGCAATCTCCGGACTTTCGGATCAAGACGATTGAAGTCGGACGCAGAACGCAAACGAAGGTCGCGATTTGTTTTATTCACGGGATAACGAATCCGGACCTCGTCGACGAAGTAAACAGACGGCTGTCCGTCATCGATATCGACGCGATTCTGGATTCCGGATATTTGGAACAGTTTATCGAGGACAACCAGCTGTCGCCTTTCCCGCAAGTCCAGAATACGGAGAGGCCGGACAAAGTCGTTGCCAACCTGTTGGAAGGCAGAGTCGCCATTCTCGCCGACGGATCCCCCCTGGCTCTGGTCGTTCCGACGGTATTCAGTCAGCTCTATCAGACGGTCGAGGACTACACCGAACGGTTCCTTCTGATGAGCGCCATTCGTCTCGCCCGCCTTATCGCGCTAGTGTTCTCGCTTGTATTTCCTTCTCTGTACGTAGCGATCATTTCCTTCAATCCGGAGCTTATCCCGACGGAGTTCGCCGTAGCGGTGGCCGGAGGGCGCGCGGGGGTACCCTTTCCGGCCATTATAGAAGTGTTGGTGATCGAAATCTCCATGGAGGTACTGCGGGAAGCGACGATTCGATTGCCGCAGCAAGTCGGCGGCGCCTTATCCATCGTGGGCGTATTGGTCGTCGGACAGGCCGCGGTCGCCGCGGGGTTCGCCAGTCCGATAACCGTCGTTATTATCGCTCTGACGACGATCGGCTCGTTTGCAACCCCGGCTTATAACGTGGCGCTTGCCCTGCGGCTCTTGCGGTTCCCGCTTATCATACTGGCCGGCATATTCGGCTTGTACGGGGTGATGATAGGGCTGATCCTCATCGCGAACCATCTTCTTTCTTTGAAGTCGTTCGGCATTCCGTATTTGAGTCCGCTTGTTCCCGGCAACTTCCGGGGGATGAAGGATTTGGTCGTGCGCGGCCCGTTATGGTGGATGAGAAGAAGGCCGGCATTCCTCTTCCCGATGGATAAAATCAGATTAAGCGGCAAAACGGTCGAAGAAATGAAAAAGCCGCAAAACAACGCGATGGATCCGCTAAAGTTCAAAGAAGATCGGAAGGAGTCCGAAGAATGAGGGAATCCCGGCAAATTACAATGATTCAGGCGGCGGCTATTCTTATCAGCACCATTATCGGCGTAGGCGTGCTCCCGATCCCTCTTTTTGCCGTTCGTGCCGCCGATTCCGGGGCTCCTCTCGTTACATTCTTAGGAGTGGTGCTTGCATTTGTAGGCTTGTTTCTGATTACGGTGCTCGGCATGCGATTCCCGAACCAGTCGATCGTCCAATACAGCGAAGCGATTATCGGAAAGTGGTTCTCCTGGATCGGGAGCGCGGCGATTATCGGTTTTTTCGCCGTTCTGACGTCGCTGACCGCGAGAGAGTTCGGAGAAGTGGTGATTACATCGGTATTGACCAAGACGCCGCTAGAGGTCACCGTTATCGTGATGCTGCTGCTTGCCGCGATCTCCACTCGCAACGATATAACGACGTTCGCGTACATTCACTATTTTTATTTTCCGCTTCTCTTGGGCCCGGCTTTGTTAATCGTCGCGCTGTCTTTGAAAAATTCCGACGTGATCAATCTTTTGCCGGTCTGGGGCAACGAACATAAAGGAATGATCAGAGGCGTGATGACTATTGGGGCTTTGTTTCAAGGTTCATTCATTATTACGACGGTCATTCCGGCCATGCGTCATCCCGAGAAAGCGATGAAGGCAAGCCTGTGGGGGATGGTCATCTCGGGTGGGTTGTACGTGACGATCGTCGCGGCGACGGTAAGCGTCTTCGGTTCCGAAGAAACGAAGAATCTGCTTTGGCCGACGTTGGAGCTGGCGAAGGCGACATCGTTGCCCGCGAACGTTTTGGAACGCTTGGATGCCGCGTTTCTGGCCGTGTGGGTAACGGCGGTATTCACGACTCTCTTCTCGAGTTATTTTCTTGCGATCAAAGAGATGAGCAAGCTGTTTCGCTTGCGCGACCACAAAATGTTTGCTTTTTTTCTTTTGCCTGCCGTTTTTTTCATCGCGATGGTTCCTCAGAACATCTTGAACATGTATGAAATTATCCAAAGCGTCGGCAGGATCGGACTCGTCATTACGATCGCGTACCCGGGATTGCTGCTGATCATCGCCATGATTCGCAAAAAAAGAGGGGATTCCAGTGAGAATCAACCGAGTGTTTAGAGGGATTAAGCTGTCAGTCATCGTAGCGATGATGTTTCCTTTGCTGACAGCCTGTTGGGACCGTCTGGAAATTGAAGAACGCGCCGTCGTGCTGGGCATATCGGTTGATGCGGCAAGCAAGGAAACGGAAAAAGAAGAGGATGAAATCTCCCATATTACCGCCGGATTTCCGGAACCCGCCAAGGGAATGATCAGGATCACGGTGCAAATCGCCCTTCCCGGTAAAATCCCGCTAGGTCCCGGCGAAAGCGGGGGAGGGGGGAAAGGGGGAGCGGAACAAACCGTATGGGTCATTAGCATGGTAGGGCATACGATGGATGACGCTCTTATGAATTTGCAGCAGCAAATTTCCGGCAGAATCTTTTTCGGCCATTTGCGGGTTATCGTCGTTTCCGAAGAGTTGGCCAAAATCGGAATGCAAAATATTAACGACTATCTCCGCCGAAACCCGGAAGTGCGGAGAATGGCATGGATGCTGGTCTCGAAAGGCAAAGCGGAAAGATTAATGAGAGCAGCGCCGGAGCTGGAACGCGTTCCGGCACTCTATCTCATGTCGACAATGGATAATTCGGTCAAATTAGGCAAGTTCCCGGTGAACTACGTTGGCATGTATTGGAGCAACTCCGCGAAAAAAGGGCAGGAGGGATACCTGCCATACGTGGAGTTAAAGAAAAAACAGAACATAGAAGTCAAGGGATTAGCGTATTTCAAAGAGGATAAATTGGTGGGTACCACGAAACCGTTCGAAATCGCCGCCTACATGGCGATTAAAGGGATGAATCCGGCCGGGTATCGAGGGGTTATTAAGGTCGATGGGTCATCGAATACCGTTACCGTATATGCAACGTCCCGCAAATCGAAATTCAGCGTCAAGACCGTGAACGGCCGGCCGAAGATTACCGTATCGATCTTTACCGAGATTAATCTCGAAGAGAAGGTCAACGAACAGTTTTACGTAAGCAATTCCAAAATTTTAAAAGAAATCGAAGAAACGAACAAGAAGTCGCTAAAAAAGTCAACCGAGTCTTTAATCGGGAAATTGCAGGAGGAAGGCGTCGATATTTTCGGCTTCGGAGAATATATTCGCGCGAAAAAACCGTCCTATTGGAACAGCCAAGTCAAAACCAACGAGAAGTGGCATGAACGGTTTAGGGAGCTTGAAGTCGAAGTAAGAGTAAACTCCAAAATCCGGCGGATCGGAATGAAAGCCAAGTAATAATCAAAAAAGATGGACCAAGGAGCGGATCGCGGGTGATAGGCGGAAACGGTTATACAGGTTCTTTCGGGTATATTATCCCTTTGTGTCTGCTAACGGGATTGTTCATTTTGCGTTGGGACGTCAAAGGATACGAGACCTCGTCCATGGGCAAGGAGAAGAAGGTCGCCGGGATTGTCGGATGGATAAACGTATGGTGCGGAATATTGTTGTTTGTCGGGAACTGGATCTCTAATAAGTGGGGCTAACGGAACAAGCATACCGCTCCCGAACGGATAAGGATTTCTGCCCTTCCTCCGGGAGCGATACGTTCGAAGCGCATTAGAAGTTAATAAGGCACCCATTGCACCGTCTTCGCGGTAGCGTATCTTTCGGACACGTAAGGCCAATTGACGACGTTCCACCAGTCTCTAATATAGCCTGCGCGTTCGTTCTGATGCTTGAGGTAATAGGCATGCTCCCAAACGTCAAGCGGGAGAAGCGGGATCACGTCCCACTGCGACAGGTTCTGATGCTTCTCCGCCGTCAGGATCTCCAGCCGGCGGCTGCGCGGACTCCACACGAGAATAGCCCAGCCTCCTCCTTCGACTTTGTTGGCGGCCTCCGTAAACTGCTTCCTGAAAGCATCGTAGCTGCCGAAGCTTCTGTTGATTTCATCCAACAGCGGGCCGGTAGGCTTGCCTCCCCCCCGAGGCGACATAGCGTCCCAGAATAACGTGTGCAGGTAATGTCCGGCGCCGTTAAAGGCAAGCTCTCTTTCCCAATGCTTCACCAGATCGAAGTCGCCCGTATGCCGGGCTTCCTCCAACTTTTTCTCGGCTTTGTTTAATCCGTCGACGTAGCTCTGGTGATGTTTGTCGTGATGGATTTTCATCGTTCTCTCGTCGATATAAGGCTCTAAAGCTTTGTACGAGTATGGGAGAGGCGGCAGCTTATGCCCTCCGATCGGGACAGGATTTCCCGGCGCGGCCGCGGAGAGGGGGGGCACGGAATTACCCGTCGGATTAGACCAAGTGCTGCCGGGACGATTGTCTTCGGCTTCGTCTTGAGCGGTCTGAGGCCGTAATTTCAGAAGTTCGTCGGCCGGTTCGGGGCCGGAAAAGCCCTCGGGACTATCCTCGTTCTCTCCTTGCGATCGGGATAACGCGATTGCCCCGACCGTTCGAGTTGGCCCATGATCCCTCCAAAGTAATCCGTCTGGCGTTGGATGTAGGCAAGCGGGAGCTCCGGGTTTTGCATTCGGGAGAGGGCTTCGCTATGCCCGGGAAGAAGCTGCAATTGACGGCTGAATTCCCTCGACTGTTCCAGCGAATCCTCCAGCAGCTTCGGAACGATGTCGGCCCACTCTTGCGTGAAACGGGCAGGCTCGTTTTCGATAAACAGTTTGTTTCGCTGCGCGAAATCGCGCGTGCTCGCGAATACGTTCTCCCACTCGGACAGCCATCTCACGTACGGGGGCTCCAACGCCGGCACGAGGGAACGCAGCATGTTCGCGTGCTCTAACTCCTGAGCTTTCCAGTAGCCGATCTCTTCCAGTAACTGCAGGGGCATAATATCGCCTTGAACGGATGACATAAATAACCTCCCCATGATTGCGAATTGACGAAGTAGACTTCGTACAAAGCGTATGCAAGAGGAGGCTCGTATAATGCCTATAAGTTATGGGTCCTATGCTGATGCCGGTACTACCGTTTGTGCAGGAATAATGGAACTCCCCGATTCAGTGGCCGGAAGTTTGGCCAGCACTCCCGAATGTACGCTATCGAGGAAAACCGTCATGCGTTGAACGTATTCTTCGGTGTGAGTGCGGTAGATCATTTCATGTATGGCGTCCGGAACGATCCACAGCTGGGAGAGGGAATTCGTCTGCGCTTTGGCGACGTTCTCGGAAAGATAGACCGGAGCTTTGTCGTCCGCGGTTCCATGGATCAGGAAAATCGGGAAATCGAAAGCGGTTGTCTGTACTTGGGCTGCCGGGATTTGCTCCAACCGGGTACCGCTCATAAGCGGAAAAAATTTGCGGATAAGCGACAAGGAAGGATATCTCGGAAGATTCACGTAGTTGCTGATATTGTAATATATGGTTTCGTCGTCGGGAAGAAAGGTGCTATCCAATATCATGGCGTCGACGGGGGCGGTTTGCAGGGCGGCTTGCAGCGCCGTTCCGGCACCCATCGAGAATCCCCATACGATCAGTTCTTGGCTGCCTTGCTCGCGTGCGAATTGGATGGCTCCGAGAAGCTGCTGCGATTCGATTCTGCCTCCCGTAGCAGGGGTGGCATGCGTCTTGCTGGCAAACCCGTAGTCGAACATAAGGACATTATAATTCATTCCGTGCAGGAGATCAGCCAGATCGTACATAGGTACCCAGAACTCTTCCCGGTTGGCGCCGTACCCGTGGCTGAGCACGACCGTTTTTTGGCTCGTCTCGGCGGGAATCCACCAGCCGTCGACTAACGTCCGATTGTCCGCGCTTGCGAATGTGACCTCGGAGTAAGCCAGGTTTTTGGCGAGCATCGGGTTCGAGGATAGCGGCGCGACCGGCGGATGGGAGAGCGCCCAAGCCGCATAAGCATGAAACGCTACGAACAGCATGACGAGCAGGCAAAAAACGACAAAGGCCAAGTTGAGGGACAACCGTCCCAGCTTCTGAATCCAACCGCGTTCGGACGGTTGAACCGGAACCGGGAAAGCTGCTCCCGAACCGACTAGAGGTAGGGGCGTCGACATCGTTGTCATCTAGGATCGCCTCGCTTTGCGTATGCACTGTCGTACACTAGTAACCTCATCGTAGAACGAGAGACCTATAGCGTCAATGAGCCTGCGAGACTTGTAAATCATACGTAATCAAATTGTAATAAAGCGCTTCCAACATTTACGCGCATCTCCTTTTGCGTTATACTGGGTGTAACAAAGTTTCATAGAGTGAAACGATAGGGATGTGGAGGGAAAGCTTGTGGAGGAAGAGAAACGAACGGTTCGCGCGGTGGAAAGAGCATTGGACGTACTTCTCTGTTTTGCCTCAGGTCACGAATGGGGTTTAACGGAAATCGCCGGACGCGTTGGTTTACATAAAAGCACCGTGTTTCGGCTTTTGGCGACATTGGAAGATAAGGGCTTCGTAACGCGCGACAGCGCGACGGACAAATACCGTCTGGGGTTAAGCGTATTGGAATTGTCCGCGAACCTGTCGCGTTCGGACGATCCTTCCGTCGTGCTTCTCCCGGAGATGGAGCGGCTGAGAGACCAATTAAGCGAGACGGTCAGCCTGTACGTGAGAGACCGCGCGGAACGCGTAAGAATCCAAGCCGTGCAGAGCATGCAAGCGATCCGCCGGGTAGCAACGGTGGGAGCCCGCTTGCCGCTCTCGGTGGGTGCTTCCAGCAAGGTGCTGCTAGCCTTCGCGGAGCCGGGGATCCGAGGTCTCGTAATGGCGGATCCGGCCTGGCCGACCCATCTGGACCGCGGAGCATTCGGGAAACAGCTCGACGACATCGTCGCGATCGGTTACGCCACGAGCTACGAGGAACGGGAGCCTGGAGCGGCGGCGGTATCCGCGCCGATCTTCAACCGTTCGGGCAAGCTGGTCGCGGCGCTGTCCGTCTCGGGACCTTCTAACCGGTTGACCCCGGACCGCATGCACGAGGTCGCCCCGGCAATTATTGAGGCAGCGCATCGCATGGGTACGATGCTGGGGTAAATTCCTAAAAGGTCATGTCCGATTATAGAAAAGGAATGATTACATCGAAGAGGCGGGGTCAGAGGTGCGGAACAGGTTGAACAAAGCGGTGAAGCGGGTTGCTTTGCTTGGTTTAGCAGGGGTGCTGGCGCTCGCGGGCGAAGGGATCAAGGCGGCGTCCGCGGCACCGGACGACAGCAAGTTTATCGTTGACGTTGCCTTCGGCAACTATCATAGCGTTGCGGTGGCCAAGGACGGAACGGTATGGTCCTGGGGGAGTAACGGATTAGGCCAACTCGGGCTTGGAAAAGGAATTACGGGTTCGCAAGTTCCCGCTAAAGTGAACGGGATCGATCATGTGATCGACGTAGACGCGGGCAGCTTCTATACGGCGGCTCTTCGGGACGACGGCACGGTATGGGTGTGGGGCTCCAATATGGATGGCCAGCTCGGGGACGGAACGTATAGTTCCCTTGGGCCGCCGGATAGCACCGGAGGGAGGCGCATCGCGGATGATCGCAACGCTTATAAGCCGCAGGTCGTTCCCCAATTGAACAACATCGCGGGAATAAGCGCGATGGGCAGGGGAATCGTCGCGTGGGACAAGGAAGGTTCGCTATGGCGGTGGGGAGAGTCGCTGATGGGTAATCCCTACTCGGGCATGAGCGAGGAGCACGAGAAGCTGAAGTTGACGCCATCCCGCAATGAAGCTTTCGCTAACGTAAAATCCGTAGCGTCGGAAGATTCGGTGTTCGCGGCGCTGACCGGCGACGGAACGGTAACCATGACAGGTTCGAACGTTTTCGGTCAGCTGGGGAACGGCGAACGGGACTATTCATATTCTTCCGCGACGGTTCAAGTGCCGGGGCTCGCGAACGTCTCTCGCGTGGATACGAACGGCAGAACGGCGATCGCCTACTTGCGGAATGGCCAAGTGTTGCAATGGGGACAGTCCCTGTTGGAATCCAAAGGGCTAAACCCTACGGATTCCGCTGCATACGATCGAATACCGGTTAATTTGGTCCCTGAAGCGACGAAAGAGCTGCAAGGATTCTCGGATATCCAAGGTACGATTTTTAGATTCACGGAGCCGTCGTTCCTCGCTCTCAAACCGGATGGGACGGTATGGACGCATGGCGATAATTCACAGGGACAGCTTGGCGTATCCGGCGTTAAAGAAAGATATAGCTGGGGACGGGTGAACGGCTTGCCTGCCATCGCGGCGATCAAGGGAGGGGGAGGCACTTCCGCGGCCATAGGCAAGGACGGAAGCTTATGGACTTGGGGCTGGAACGCGAACGGTCGACTGGGCGACGGTTCTACGACCAAACGGTTCGCTCCCGTCGCCATCGGCGGCTTCGGGAGCTCGATTGCTCAGCCGGCTGCGGAGATGACGGCAATTGAGCTAAAGGTAAACGGCAAGCTTGTCTCCCTGTCCGTAAAGCCCGAGTTGAACAAAGGCATGGTCGTGATGCCGCTCTCGCAATCCGCCAAAGCATTCGGCGCGAAGCTGACATGGGACAAGAACAAACAGACGGCAACGGTCGTTCTGGGGAAAAACAAGGTCATCCTGAAAAAGAATAACGCGCAGGGAACGGTGAACGGCAAAGCCGTGAAGCTTCCCGTCGCCGCGCAAGAGAAAGCCGGAGATTGGCTAGTATCCGCTGACTGGCTTGCCAAGCAGCTAGGCGGCACGGCCAAGCTGGATTCCGGTAAGCGAGTATTAACCATCACCTTGCCTAAATAAGCATAGAGAAAGCCCTCGCTTGGGAAGCGAGGGCTTTTGTTAATTATAAGACGGACGTTTTACTTCATCCGATCCTTTACCCTCTTAGGGGCGATAGTAGATGCTTTGCTGCCGAGCAGCTTCCAGTATTGCTTGTAGTGGGCTTTGGCGGCCGTTTTCTGACCAAGCGTCCATTCGACGTCGGCTATGTTAAGGTAGGCAACCGTACGCGAAGGAACGAGCTTAATTACGTTAGCCAGAATCGGTTGGGCTTCCTTGTTGCGTCCGGCAAGAGACAGGAAGTATCCGTAGTCGTTCAGGATTCCGACATACGCGCTTAGAGTCAGCCGAGATTCCCGATAGTTCGAGTCGTCCGGATTGCCGACGATATCCGTTTTTTTCAACGTTCCGACCGTATATCCCCATATGCCGAAAGCATCTCCATATTGATCCAATCCGTATTCGAGGTATTTGATCGCTTTTTTAACGTCTTTCTTCTGCACTTGGAGCGCCTTCTGGTGGGCGAGCTTCAACGCGGGCGCAGCAAGCGTAAAGTTGCTTTCGTAGAAACTCGGGTACAAAGGAAACATGGAATCGTATTGGGCAATTAACCCTTCGATGTCTTTGGCTTTAACCAATTGTGCCTTTTCCTCGAAATAGAGCTTGGTAGGGTCGTCGAATTCATGTTCGGCGACGTAAAAAGTATCTCCCGCCCATTCGAGATCCACGTACGATTCATAAGCGCTATAAGGAGATTGGGTCCATATGTAGACATGGTTGCCCGCTGTAGAGAATTCGAGCTTCGCGGTATTGAGAAACATGTCGCCGGCGTCGCTGCTCACCGCGCGATTCAGTAATTTGATGCTGGAGGCATCTTCGTTCGCGGTGACGAGAACGAGCTCTATCCACTCGTAGTTGTACACGAAAGAGAGAAATTGCCGCGTATACCCTTTCGGATAGTTGCCGAGATCAACCTCGTATACCGTTCCAGTCGTAATCGCGGAGGCATCTTCCTCGCTTAGCTCCAACGAATCCTTAATGAACTTCGAGATCGGTTCGAACAGCTCTTGGCCGCCTTTTAGCTCGGACAGCATAATCGGTTCAAAGCTCTCCTCCGAGTTGGCCGTTCCCGGTGCGATTTGTACGCTGAGAAGAGCGAATATCGCCAAAGTGAAAGATAAAGTCCATCTTTTCCAGTATTTCATCGTAGGGTATCCGCCTTATAAGAGAAAATAACTGCGGTCAAATGTTACCACCGATTGCCAATCCTGTCAAAAGGAAAAAGCCCTAGTCACGGAAGCGGTCGGCTTCGTTAGATAGGGCTTTCGGATTACGTACGGTTACTTTTTAGGTTCCAGCTTTTTGAGGAAATCAACGGCCTCTTGAAGGGTGGAGATTTGAACGAGTTTAGGCTCTAGCTTCAAATCTTTGACCGTTTTTTGGGCGAGTTCCCAGTTGTCCGGATGATTTTTGTTGTATGGAACGAGAAAATAGTCCGCCTTTTCTCTGTCCGCAGCGATGAGTTTGTAGTTAATGCCGCCGATCTGTCCGACCGTGCCGTCGGCGCTGATCGTACCGGTTCCCGCGACTTGGTAACCCCTGGTCAGATCTTCTCCTGTGAGCTGCGCGATAATCTCAAGCGTCATCATAAGCCCGGCCGAGGGTCCGCCCGTGTCCGCGAAATCGAATTTGACGGGATCGGGAGGAGTGACCTTCAGGACGGTCTCGTTCTGGAAGCCGATCCCGGTTCTGCTCCCGGGGTTCATCGTAATGAGCGGGACCTTCGCTTCGAATTTCTTATCGCCTCTCGTTCCCGACACTGCAACTTTGTCTCCGGCTTTTTTTCCCGTTAAGTATCCGGAAAGCTCTTTGGCGTTCGTAATGTCCTTGCCGTCTACTTTGGTAATGATATCGCCTTCCTGCAAGCCGTTGTCTCTCGCTTTCGATTCGGGCAGCAAGGCATAGACGATGACGCCTTGCTCTTTCGCGTCGATGGGTTTGTTCATGGCCGTATAAGCGGCAAGCAAGGCATTCGCTTCCGAGCTGTCGCGCATCCAGGCGAGCAGATTGCGGTAAGCGTTCAAATTCGTTGCTCCGCCCGTTGCGACTTCTTCGGATTTGACTTCCATTTTCGGATCGATTCGGGCTTTGATGATGCTGAAAATATTCGGATTGGAGTAGGTAGAGACGGTCGTGAACAGAAAAGCGCCTTTCTCTTCGAGCTTATGGCCTGTTTCTACCCGCGGATGGACGGGATCGGCCGATCCGGGTCCGTAAATCATATAAGGCCATGGTTTTAAGAAGGCCGCCATTAATAGCAGGGTCAGAATTCCGGTCAGGAGGGTCAGCCAATTGCGGCGTATCCAGCTTTTATTCGTCTTAGTCATCATCTTCCGGGCTCGCCTCCAAGCATATGTAAGAGTCGCATAGTGTGTGGAACTATTATAACGTATGAAAGCCATCGGGAACAAAGCACGTAGAGAAGCTTGAAAAAAGCCCTTCATCCGAGGATGAAGGGCTGGAGCAATCGCAACTTATTGAGCCGCGATCATTTGACGAAGAACGGTTTGCAGAATACCGCTGTTGCGATAGTAGTCAACGTCGACCATGGAGTCGAGACGGGCGATCGCTTGGAAATCGAAAGTCGTGCCGTCTTCGCGTTTAACGGTTACGTTAACCGATTGTCCAGGCGTTACGTCGTTGGACAGTCCGCTGATTTCGAACGTTTCGCGGCCGGTAATGCCTAGCGTTTTCCAGCTTTGGCCCGCAGGGAATTGCAGTGGAAGCACGCCCATGCCGACGAGGTTGGAACGGTGAATCCGCTCGAAGCTTTCCGCGATGACCGCTTTGACGCCCAGCAAGAACGTACCTTTGGCCGCCCAGTCGCGGGAGCTTCCCGTACCGTATTCTTTACCGGCGATAACGATCAAATTCGTGTTGCTGTCTTGATATTTCATCGAAGCGTCGTAGATGGACATCACTTCTTCTGTAGGCAGGTAAGTGGTAACGCCGCCTTCCGTTCCCGGAGCCACTTGGTTACGAATACGGATATTGGCGAACGTGCCTCTCATCATGACTTCGTGGTGTCCGCGACGGGAACCGTAAGAGTTGAAATCTTCTTTTTTCACGCCGTGCTCAAGCAGGTATTTACCGGCCGGGCTGTCGGCTTTAATGTTACCGGCAGGGGAGATGTGGTCCGTCGTAACGGAATCGCCCATAAGCGCGAGCACGCGAGCGCTCTTGATGTCGGCAATGTCGCCTGCTTCCGGAGCAAGGTCCTTGAAGAACGGCGGGTTCGCGATATAAGTGGACTTGTCGTCCCACTCGTACAACTCGCCTTCCGGTACAGGGATTTTGTTCCATTGCTCGTTCTGCGTAAATACGTTCTCGTATTTGGCGCGGAACATAGCCGGAGTAAGCGAAGCGGCAACCGCTTGTTGAATTTCTTCGTTGGTCGGCCAGATGTCTTTCAAGTATACCGGCTGGTTGTCGGCATCGTATCCGATCGGATCGTTCGTCAGGTCGATATTGACCGTTCCGGCCAGAGCGTAAGCGACGACAAGCGGCGGAGATGCCAAGTAGTTCGCTTTAACCTGTGCGTGTACGCGGCCTTCGAAGTTACGGTTACCGGACAGAACGGCAGCAACGGCCAGATCGTTATCCGCGATCGCGGCGCTGACTTCGTCCGGCAACGGACCGGAGTTACCGATACAAGTCGCGCAACCGTAACCCGCTACGTAGAAGCCAAGCTTCTCAAGGTAAGGCAGGAGACCCGCGTTATTCAAGTAGTCGGTTACGACGAGAGATCCCGGAGTCAGGGAGCTTTTGACGTATGCCGGTTTTTTCAATCCGCGTTCTACGGCTTTTTTGGCAACGAGTCCGGCGCCGATCATAACGCTTGGGTTAGAGGTGTTCGTACAGCTTGTGATAGCGGCGATGACGACCGCGCCCGTACCGAGCTTGCTTTGCGCGCCGTTCGGATGTTTAACGTCAGCCGTTTGCTCGATTTGGGCATCGGTTAAGCCGAAGCCGCCTTTCTCGATCGGCGTGCGAATGCTTTCGTTGAACGATTGTTTCATAGCCGTCAGCTCTACGCGGTCTTGAGGACGCTTAGGGCCTGCCAAGCTAGGAACGATGGTGGACAAGTCGAGTTCCATTACTTCGGTGAAGACGGGATCCGGAGTTTCGTCCGTACGGAACATGCCTTGCGCTTTGTAGTAGGCTTCAACGAGATCGATTTGGCTTTCTTCGCGGCCAGTCAGTCTCAGGTAGTTCAACGTTTCGCCGTCAACCGGGAAGAAACCGATTGTCGCGCCGTATTCAGGAGCCATGTTCGCTACAGTCGCGCGATCTGCAAGGCTGATGTTGGACAATCCGGAACCGAAAAATTCCACGAATTTGCCGACAACGCCTTTTTTACGAAGGATTTGGGTAACGGTCAAAGCAAGGTCGGTCGCCGTAGCGCCTTCAGCCAGTTTGCCCGTTAATTTGAATCCGACGACTTCAGGCATAACGAAGTATAGCGGTTGGCCAAGCATACCGGCTTCGGCTTCGATACCGCCTACGCCCCAGCCGACAACGCCGAGTCCGTTGATCATCGTCGTGTGGGAATCCGTACCGACGAGGGAGTCCGGGTAAACTTCGGTTACGCCGTCTTTGGTTTTGGTAGCGGCAACGGATGCCAAGTATTCCAAGTTAACTTGGTGAACGATACCGGTTGCCGGAGGAACGGCACGGAAGTTGTTGAATGCCGTTTGCGCCCAGCGAAGGAAACGGTAACGTTCTTCGTTGCGCTCGAATTCCACGTCCATGTTGTATTGCAGAGCGTCAGGGGAGCCGAATGCGTCAACCATGACGGAGTGGTCGATAACGAGATCCACGGGAACGAGCGGGTTGATCTGCTTCGGATCGCCGCCGGCTTGTTTAACCGTTTCGCGCATAGCCGCCAAGTCGACGACAACGGGAACGCCCGTGAAATCTTGAAGAACGATACGGGCAGGGATGAACGGGATTTCTTTGTCTTCGCGGCCTTGAGTCCAAGTGGCCAATTGTTTAACGTGCTCTTCCGTGATGCCGCGTCCGTCGAATTGGCGGATGGCAGCCTCGAGCAACACTTTAATGGAGAACGGAAGCTTGGAAACCGGGCCTAAGCCTTGCTCTTCCAACGCTTGCAAGCGGTAGTAACGGTACGATTGACCTGATGACTGCAGTTGTTCCTGTACTTGATAAGGTAATTTGGACAAGTGTGTAGCCTCCTAGATTCGTATCCTTTTCTCATTCGTATTTTTGTTGAAGCGTACTTGGGATTCAGGATCCGAAGAACATCCTCCAAGTCGGTTTCACCCTGTGAAACACGATTTCAAAAATACTTTATGCCATAAGTATACCCTGTTGTTTCTTCTCCGTAAAGCGGTTTTGAGGGGGAACAACGCCTATTTCATGGCTAAACGCGCAAATTTCATTCCATTAGAATGCCGCATTACCCTAGGTTTTCATCCGTTGCTCGGGTTTTCATATCGTTGGCAATCGTAAGGCATGGAATGAGAAATTCGATCATAGGATGAAGTGGCGTAATCTGGGTTCGACTGATCGTGAGCCGTAACGGGAGGGATACTCGATGCCTAGCGAAGATAATGAATGGAAACAAGCCTTGTTCGGATACGTGAGCACTATTAATGAAGCGGCATTGCATACGGATGCGCGCAAGCTTCGCGATATTCCCGATCGGGAGCATCGCGAGCGGTTGGCTAGGCGATTGCGACTGGCATCCAATAGGGAATCGCTATGGGCAATCAAGCCCGTACGAAGCGAAATGCGCGCTCGAATTGACCGTCGTCAAGTTAGTCGGGGCGAGGTCTTCGCGGATATATCGATCCATCTCGTGCGGGCGATGGAGCAGCGAAACGAACCTTGGACGGAGGAGAGGGTGGAGAAGGAGCGGCTTCGTTTCGTACGCGCGGGTAATCACTGGAGAGTGATCAGCATTAAACCATTGGCAACGGAACGGTCGGCGGAAGTTTTTGTGCAGGAGGAAGACGACGTTCACGATCAATGGGAAGGCGACAGAAAAAACGTTGCAACCACGCCCGCTCCCTATATGAATCCGCAAGCCTTATACGGTTTTAAATCCAGGGTATACGCGGGTTCTTCGCGGGATAACGAATACGGTTACGGTATTGCCGTATCAGGCAGAAGCGTCCCGTACTCGCGGGAATCCGCCGTTGCTTATGCCGAGAGATGGTGGAACGAGCCGAATGCGGCATACGAGAACTTCGAGGTCAACTGTACGAATTATGTATCCCAATGTCTCTTTGCAGGGGGAGCGCCTATGAATTATACTGGGAGAAGGCCATCGGGCTGGTGGTATAAGGGCTACTCTAACAAAGAAGAAATGTGGAGCTATAGTTGGGCGGTAGCCAATAGCTTAAAGCATTATTTGGGAAATCCGCGCGCCTGGGGGTTACGGGCGGTAGCCGTCTCCGGACCGGAGGCGTTGAAGCTCGGGGACGTCATCTGCTATGACTGGGAAGGCACCGGTCGCGTTGGCCATAATACGATCGTAACCGGATTTACGCCCGGAGGCATGCCGCTCGTTAACGCGAATACGGTTAGCAGCCGCCACCGGTATTGGGATTACAAAGATTCGTATGCATGGACGGAGAACACCCGGTATCACTTTTACCGCATCGCCGATGAATTTTGATCCTACATGAGATTGCGTGACGGTTCATTCCGCCGGAGCGGAATGCCGTTGGCGGTAATGTCAGACTAAGCCGGAGGTAAATGACGTTATGGGTAATAAAATACGAGTCGGACTCGTATACGGCGGGCGTTCGGGCGAGCATCAGGTATCGCTGCAGACGGCGTTGGCCGTGTTGAAGGCTTTTGACTACGATCGATATGAACTTATTCCTTTTTATATTACGCCTAAAGGGTTATGGAGATCCGGTTCCTTGTTGAGCGCGCCTCCTTCGGCGGTGGCGGAGCTGCAATTTACTCCTTCCGCGGAGGAAGCCGGAGGTGAGGTGTCTGGATCTGGCCCTGTAACCGGAAACGCGCTGCTGCCGGTATTGCAAGGGATGTCGGAAAGCGTGCTCGCCGAAGGAACGTCGGCAAACGACGGCAAAGCGATCGACGTCATGTTGCCGCTGCTCCATGGAACGTTCGGAGAGGATGGCACGATTCAAGGGTTGTTCGAGATGGCCGGGCTGCCTTACGTGGGGGCGGGAGTGCTGGCTTCCTCCGTCGGAATGGACAAGGTCGCGATGAAGACGATGTTCGCGCAGGCAGGTTTGCCTCAGGTAGGCTATCGTCATTTCATCCGTTTTGATTGGAAAAAGAATCGCGAGCAAGTCTTGCTCAACATAGAGGAGCTTGGGTATCCTTGCTTCGTGAAACCGGCGAATCTGGGTTCCAGCGTAGGCGTATCCAAAGCCCGCAACCGCGCGGAATTGGAAGCCGCGATCGAGGAAGCGTTGCGTTATGATCGCAAGGTAATCGTCGAAGAGTTCGTCGATGCCCGAGAGATCGAGGTAAGCGTGCTCGGCAACGACGATCCGCGCGCTTCCGTGCCCGGCGAAATTTGCAGCTCTAACGAATTTTACGATTATAAGGCTAAATATATCGACGGCAAATCGGTAATGGTCATCCCGGCGGAAGTGTCGCCGGAAGTGGCGGAATCGGTGCGATCGATGGCGGTTAAAGCTTTCCGCTCCATTGACGGATCGGGGCTATGCCGCGCGGACTTCTTCCTTCGCCGTAGCGATGGGGCGTTGTTCATCAACGAGGTGAACACGCTGCCGGGCTTCACGCCGTTTAGCATGTATCCGCTGATGTGGAAGGAATCGGGGGTTTCGTATCGCGAGCTATTGGATACGCTTATCCAACTCGCGTTGGAGCGCCACGAGGAACGCCAATCGATCGATTACGGCGGCGGGGAGTAACTTAGGATTCTGGACGAGAAATACGCCGAAAATAACGGAGCTGAGCTCCGTTATTTCGTGTTTAAGCCAACATTTTCGGAATCTAACGGTGCTCAAGTCCGTTATTTCCAGCAAAACCGGTTACTGCGCTGGAATAGTGGATCTGAGCACCGTTATTCCCGCAGGAACGGGCATTACGTCGGAATAGCGGGCCTGAGCACCGTTATTTCCCGCAGAACCGGACAGTGCACCGGAATAGCGGGCCTGAGCACTGTTATTTTCCGCAGAACCGGACAGTGCGCCGGAATACGGTGCTCAAGTCCGTTATTTCCAGCAAAACCGGTTACTGCGCTGGAATAGTGGATCTGAGCACCGTTATTCCCGCAGGAACGGGCATTACGTCGGAATAGCGGGCCTGAGCACCGTTATTTCCGCAGAACCGGACAGTGCGCCGGAATAGCGGGCTGAGCACTGTTATTTTCCGCAGGAACGGGCATTACGTCGGAATAGCGGGCCTGAGCACCGTTATCTACGTAGGCGGTAACTGCGAATTCTCTTTTCCCCTGCTGCTGTTTCTAGAATTCCTTTTTGGACGAGCAACTGGAGTTGCTCCCTCGCGAGCTTCTCATTCCGGCCCAAACATTCACAAACCATGGAAACCGTGATCGGAGCGGGCGAACGGGTGGCGAGACGGACGATTTCCCGTTGATAGAGAGACAAGCGTTGTATATTCGAATGGTCTTCGCCGTACCAATTTTCCAGCATCCTGCGGATTTGTTTTTGGCATGCTAGCGGGTTTTCCTTTAGTTTGTCGATCGAGAAACGCAAAATGCGCCAATCCGCCAATACGATCTCGTTCTGGCGATCCAACCCGCGGGAGAATTTGTCTCGGTCGGCATCTCGGGCATGGGAGCCAAAGCTGTCTGACTCCAGGCAAATAGGCGCGGGCATGCGAACATAAGCAAAATCCATAAAATAATAATTGCCTTCCGGATCGACGAATTCATATTCCGGGTGCAGATTCTCGAGACTTTGGACAACGGGCCACCAGGCTTGCTCTAGTAGAAGTTTTTCTCCAAAACCATGGCGCGCTTTCAATCTACGATGCCGTTCTCCGCTGCTCTGGGCGATGTGCTTGTCTAACCAAATGCGATATTCCGTCTCGAATCGATTCACGTTACCCTCTCCCTTGGACAAAAAAATAACCGCCCCGATCCCAAATTGGGACAAAGGCGGTGTGCTTCACGCGCGTTAAGTGAATCATAACCCAGAGGGTCTTGTTTGTCACTGGCTGTGGAAAACCCGATTGCAATTCAACTAGAGTGACAGTTACGCACATGTGGACAACAAATCCATCAAATGAATATTTATCCGCATAATCCCCAAGTTACGCCCAACTAATGCACAATTCACGCACGTTTGCGGATAACTGGTTGGACTACAAGGGTTCGGAAATATCTTGGTAAGCATTTTTTGAAGATATTCTCCATCAAATGGATAGTCATGAGCAAACTATGCACAAATTGCGGAAAACCAGGCTGTGAATGAAGCTCGTTCCCGCGAGCTGTGCACATGTGGAAATGTCCGCAAATCGTCTGCGCCATCATCTAACCCGGTACAATTGTGGGTAACTTAAATCCTTTTCCTAAGAGCCGCATGAAGGGTATAATTAATGCCAGAATGTTAAGCAATTACACGAGAAACCTTTAGATAAAAGACGGGAGGAACAAAAATATGGGATTTCAAACGGAATTCAATTCGGTCTGCAAATTCAAGTCGGAACAGGAGCTGTACGAGTTGCTGGAATACGGCCGCGGTAAAATGGTCAAAAAACAGTTTCGCGTATTCCCCACCGGCCAGAAGGTTATCGCTTATACGCCGGATAACCAAGCCGTAGCGATCGTACGGATCGTAGCCTCCATCGCGGAAATCAATTTCCAAGGAGAAGAAGTGACTCAGGTGGAGATGGAGCTCGTACGCAGGTTGACGGGAGAGGAGGCGCGCGTTCAAACTTCGCTCGCACATGAAATGTTCTTCGGAGAGCAATCCTAGTATCCGTATATTCAATGTACGGGAGGCTCCAACATCATGATCGTACGATTCGGATACGTTGCCATGTCGGTCGAGCTGGAGGACTCCTCTCCGTCGAAGACGATGACGATGGCCAGCTTCTCGAAGCTGTCCGACCGCGAAGCGGGATTGCGCCGCCTGGAGCGCATCGCGGAACAAAATTTGCATAACACGCTTAGGCTGTTGAAGCACAACCGCTATTTGGGCATTCAAGTTTACCGTATGACCTCCAAGCTGATTCCGCTCGCCACGCACGAGCAATTGCAGGATTGGGATCCATACCCCGCTTTGGCGAACGCATTTGCCGAAGTCGGGGTTTTTATACGCGAGCACGACATGCGCGTTTCTTTTCATCCGGACCATTTTACCGTGCTAAGCACGCCGCGGCCGGAAGTGTTCCGTAATTCGGTAACCGATCTGAATTATCACGTTCGCATGTTGGAAGCGATGGGCTTGGACGAGCGGGCGTTGAATAATATCCATGTCGGGGGAAGCTACGGCGACAAGGAAACGTCGGGAAAAAGGTTCGTCGAGCAATTCAAGGCGATCGAACCGCGCATCGGCAAGAGAATCACTTTGGAAAACGACGATAAAACGTTCACGGCCGCCGAGACGCTTAGCATCGCGGAAGAAGTCGGGGTTCCCATGGTGCTGGACATTCATCATCACGCCGTCAATCCCGGGAACGAGCGGATGGAGGAGTTGTGGCCAAGAATACTTGCTACGTGGGAGCGCTTCGATTGGAACGTCCGGCATACCGGCACCCCGTTGGCGCTTCCTCCCAAAATTCACGTCTCAAGTCCGAAGAGCGACGCCGACCCGCGGGGACACGCCGATTATATCGAGCTGCAGCCCTTGTTTGAATTTCTAGCCAATATCGCGGGATCAACCCAGGCAATAGACGTGATGATCGAGGCCAAGATGAAGGACGGGGCTTTGCTGAAGCTGATGGAAGATTTCCGGGAATTGGAGGCTTCCGGGGAGGCTGTTCGGGTCATTGACGGAGGCAGCTTGGAGCTGCTCTCGTGACAGCGCCTCCAAGCCGCTAACCATCTAGCGATTTGACTGTTGCAATCGCTATGGAAATGCGTTACGTTGGACAAAGAAGGGTGTTGTGTCAGCTATTGGAGGCACGGGTGCAGCCTTACTTGTGACGAGGGGGATTTCCACGTAATGAACGGATTGTTGAAAGGAAAGAACATCGTGGTCATGGGGGTTGCCAACGAACGCAGCATCGCCTGGGCCATCGCTCAATCGCTTGCCTCCCAAGGAGCGCGTCTAGTGTTTACATACGAGAACGAACGGGTTGAAGAACGCGTTAAGAAGCTGGCGAACACGATCGAAGGTTCTCTGACCTTGCAGTGCAACGTGTCGTCCGATGAGGATATCGAGACGTTGGCGGCACGCTTGAAGGAAGAAGTAGGCGTGCTTCACGGTCTTGCGCATTGCATCGCCTTTGCCAAATCCGAAGAGCTGGACGGCTTGTACGTGGATACGTCCCGTCCGGGGTTCGCGTTGGCGCACGACGTTAGCGTTTATTCGCTGACCGCCGTCGCGCAAAGGCTTCACCCGTTAATGACCGAGGGCGGCAGCATCGTCACTTTGACTTATCTAGGAGCGGAGCGTTCGCTTCCTAACTATAACGTAATGGGCGTTGCCAAAGCGGCGCTGGAAGCATCGGTTCGGTATCTCGCAAGCGATTTGGGACCGCAAGACATTCGCGTTAACGCGATTTCCGCCGGTCCGATCCGCACGCTGGCCGCGAAAGGAATCGCAGGCTTTAACACCATTCTGAAGCAAGTAGAGGAGAAAGCTCCGCTTCGCCGCAACACGGAAGCTTCCGATGTCGGCGATACCGCTTTGTTCTTGATGAGTCCATGGGCTCGCGGCATTACGGGCGAAGTGCTTCACGTCGATAACGGCTACAGCACCGTTGGAATTTAAGCCGATTTCCATCCGAACTCCGAACTTCATTGTTTCCATTAAAAGAGGGCAACCGGTTAAGAAGACGGGTTGCCCTCTATTGCTATTCGACTTCGGACGAATAGATGAAAAATTTTGTGAGGAAAAATCGAATTATGTAATTGCTATATTTAGGCAATTGGGCATACAATGGGGTTAGCTTGTAGGTCAAAAGTTGGATTTTCAACCTTAAGTGGAGGGTTTTTATTGAATGTAATCATTACTGGCGGTTACGGCTTTATTGGTTCATTCGTGTCGGAACGATTCTATAAAGAGGGTCACCGGATTTATATCATAGATAATTTGACGACCGGTCAAAAATCCAACGTAACCATTCCTCATAAGTTTTACCGCATGAGCGTCCACGATCTGAATTGCGAGCAATTGTTCCAGAGCATTTCGCCGGACGTCGTCATTCATCTCGCTGCCCAAGTCGACGTTGTTACCTCCGTTAACGAACCGCATGCGGATACGCAATCCAACATCCTCGGATTAGTCAACATTTTACGATGCTCTCACAAAACGAAAGTCAAAAAATTGATCTTCGCGTCCTCGGCTGCCGTATATGGGCCTTATGAAAAGATTTCGCTTAAGGAAGATATGGTCTGCGGTCCTGTTTCCCCATATGGAATTAACAAATATCTTGGCGAATATTACTGCGAGAAATGGAAAGAACTCTATGGTTTGAAAACCTTATGTTTTCGGTTCTCGAACGTATACGGGCCTCGGCAGGGCAGCAAGGGCGAAGGCGGAGTCGTGTCCGTTTTCATGGAACGGATTCGGGATGGCAAAGAGCTCAACGTATACGGCGACGGAGGCCAGACTAGAGACTTCATCTATGTCGAAGACGTGGTCGATGCCATATACCGGGGGGCTAACAGCGAAGAAGTAACCGGTGTATATAACTTATCCACGGATACGGAGACGAGCGTTAACCAGCTCATCGAAATCATCGGCAGTCTGAAAGAAACGGGTAAAGTCAATTACTTGGATAGCCGTCCCGGCGATATCTATCGTTCCAGTCTGGACAATACGAGAGTCAAACGGGATTTGGACTGGGCGCCGATCTACTCGATCCAGAACGGCCTTACGCGTACTTTCGAATGGTTTACGCAATCGTTTGCGCCCATACGGGAGCAGACGAAAGAAGGGGTAAAGGAATATGTCCGAGACGATAACCGGAAGGTAAAAGATGAGCTTCAGCGTTTTTCAATCAACGCTAAGATCAGCATCGGCCGCATACACGGCATTATCAAGGCGCTCGAGAGCACGGTGCCGGAGGAAATCATCGTCTCTTCCGTAAGCGTTCTGTCGAATTTGATGGAAACGGACAAAATATCCGTCTACGCGGTCAACGAGTCGGATTTTCTGCGGATTGCGATCAAATCCAACGCAACGGACTTCAACCTTCCTAAGACGATCCGGTTATCGGAGCATCCTAACCTGCATGAAGCGATAAACAGCGGCAAGCTGTTCGTGAATAAGACGATGAACGCGGATCTGCCGACGCTCGCGGCTCCGATCAGTTACGAAGGCAAAGCGGTGGCGCTCGTCTCCGTGCATGAGCCTTCCTTGGATAAAATAAATCCGGATTACGAGAATTTATTCGAATTGAGCATCGATATGATAGCCGGCTCCCTCTCCCGTGCCTTTCGATATGTCGGGGTTACGCGCAAAGAGAGGTACGTGGACGAGACGAAAGTGCTGTCTCCGGCTTTTTTCGAACAGGTACTGCAAATCAGAATATCCGCGAAGCAGCGATATAACTCGGATTATGTCCTCTTGGATATCGATAGTACGAATCGCAACATAACGGCGTTGGCCAATCTAATATCCGGCAATCTTCGCGAAATGGATTCCTTAGGCATGATCAAGGAACGGTTAGTGCTGCTCCTTTCTAATTCTAATAAGGTGGAGGCGGATTCCGTTATCCAAAGGCTGAGCGAACATGGAATTAGGGCTACGATTATCAACGAGGATCAGCTATATGTTCGTGAGAGCACTATCTAAATAATTACAATTTTTGCAGTGGATACGGCTATCCAGTCTTAAAGGGCTATGATATATTAGTTATAAAGTCCCATCCTCATCTAGTAAAGTCACCTCGGATCGTTACCAACTCAGATATTCCTATCCGTTAATCCTCTGGAATGAACTTGCTACCGCACTCTATTTCTCCCAAAGTAAGTTTATCTGTTCAGACTCGCGCACGTACACCATGCCTTTCTCGCAATCCGTCAAAAAATGAATATATCCTCTCGATAACTTCCTGTATGCGGAGGGTTTTTTGGTTTTGTTTCTTCGACTCTATTTATCGTTCTAAGGTTATTTATCATGCGAGGGAAAGTTGGATGATTCCATGGTCAAGAAGTTTGCTTTACTCCTAATCGTTGCTCTGCTCGTGCAAGCGTTGCACCCGTTGCAGTTGCCTCAAACGGCGAGCGCGGCGCATTCTACCGGCGTGGCGGCTCCTAGGAACGCATCCGCGTCTTGGACGGGCAAGGAAATCAAAGTGGGATGGGACAAGGTATCCCAGTCCAAAGGTTATCGCGTATTCCGCTCGACCAAGCCGGATAGGGATTTTCAGATCATTCACGCAACATCAAGCGCGAACAATAACGAATATCGGGATACGTCCGTTACTATGGGCGAATTATCCGTACGATATTACTATACCGTTAGGTCGATCGGGAACGGGGGAACGGAGTCTCCGTCAACCGCCGCCGTCAGCGTCGTCGTCCCGGCAATCGAGAAGAAGCCGCCAAGCTCTATCCGTACGAAAATCAGTTCCGCCAACGCGGTGACTTTAAGCTGGAGAGAAGCAAATCTAGCGGCGGGATACAAAATTTATCGTTCCGATTCTATCAACGGGAATTACGAGCTTATCGCGACCGTTACCAGCGGGGCGCAAATCCAATATACGGATAATAGCTATGTCGGTCTCTATTTGAGCAAGAACCGGCTAGCATACTATAAAGTGAGCACCCTGTATCCAAGCGGATCGGAGTCGGCGCGATCCTTGGCGGAACCCGTTCTTCTTAAGGCTTACAAATTCCCGACGCCGAGGGTTCAGCTTCAAGACGGCAAAGTTCAGTTGAAATGGCAAGGGAACGAGTATGCCCAGTCTTACCGCATCTATCGCGCCACAGCTTCAAGAGGACCATACGTTCTGGTTGGACAAGCGGCAAGCGGGGCGACAACCTATATCGATAATCAAGGGTTTGCCCTGCAAACGGCCAACGCCAGATATTATTACGCGATAAGCGCCGTGGATCGGTCGAGTAACGAGTCGATTAGATCGAATACCGTTTCGATCACGGTGCCTAAACCGCCGATCGGGCAGCCGCAGTCCGTAAGCGCGACATTCCAAATCAACCGTTCGGTAAAATTGAGCTGGTCCCCGGTCCCGAGCGCCTCGGGATATTACGTATATCGCCAGGCGGTTCCGTCGTCGGGAGGGAACGGGGGAACGCCCGTCAGAATCAGCGGATCGTCCAAAGTAACGGGAACGGCTTTCTTGGACGATAGTTTCGTTAACCAAGCCATGAACGAAGATACTAACTATTCTTACTTCGTAAGCGCGGTTGCTTCGAACGGCAAAGAAGGGCTTCTGTCAGACGGAGCGACCGTACTCGTTCGCAAGCCGGGTCCGGTTAATCTGCTCAAGAACGGCAGCTTCGAAGTTTACTCGGAAGAAGGAACGAGTATCGAGGATTGGACGTTGCTGAATTCCTCGGTATCCGGCGGCAGTATCAGAGCCGTTCAAACGCCGGTTGCATCGGGACAAGCCGCCGTTCGAATCGTGGGTTCGGCATTGCCTAAAGGCGGAATGGCTACCGTCGTGCAATACATCCCCGTCGAACCGGGACGAAGCTATCGTCTGTCGGGGCGGATCAACGTTGAACAATTAGCCGACGCCAAAATCCAGTTCTACGTCGATTATTTCAACGCGGACGGACAATGGGTCGGTTTAATGGTGAAGGAATACAAAGAGACGACAACGGGGTACGCGGCTTTCGACGTGGAGGGGGCCGCGCCCGCCGATGCGGTGCGCGCCGCGGTATTCGCGATTGTACGCGGCAACGATAACAACGGCGCGGGAACTTTGTACGTGGACGACTTATTGTTCACTCCTAACGACGATAGAACGGCGCCGCAGTTCTGGTACGGCAATCCGAGCGACGGGGCTGCGGGCGTCATCAATCAGACGCTCGAGATCAGCTACGATGAGAATATTGAATTAACGAATCCTTCGGGTACGGACGTTCAATTGATCAACGATGGCAATGCCGTCTCCGCGAAGGTATCCGTCCAAGCCAACAAACTGCTGGTTAAACCGAATATTTTATTGGCGCCTGGAACGACCTACACGATCCATGTGGCCGCGAACGCGGTCAGAGACGCGGCGGGTAACGTGCAGCCGCAGGCTTATGCTTCGTCTTTCACGACATTCGAAGGAAGTACGCTGGAAAATCTGCTCCAGAACTCCGGTTTCGAATCCGGCGCTCTCGGTACGGCTTCGGCCGTCCAGAAGTGGACGACCTATTATGATTCGGGAGTTACGCTGCAGAAGACGCTCGTCGCCGAGCCCGTAACGAACGGAAGCAAAGCGCTGAAGATGCACGTAAGCGGATTGGCCGAAGGCAGCGCAGGCATGCTCAGCCAATCGGTCAAGGTTCAGAGCGGTAATCGATTCTTGATGACCGCGCAAGTATATGCCGAACAGTTGACGAACGCCAAATTCCAATGGTACGTCGATTTCTTCGATGCCGGGGGGCAATGGGTCGGAGCTCAGCTTCAAGATGTCGTCGCTCCGACGGAAGGATATGAAACCGTAGAACTGTCGGGAGATGCTCCGAGCAACGCGACCCGCGCGATGGTGTTCCTTATCGTACGAGGCACGGGCGCGGATGCCGAAGGAACGATCTATGTTGATGAGACTTCGTTCCTGTCCTATAACGTGGACACGGATGCTCCCGTCGTTCAGTCCGTGGAACCGCCAACGGTCGGCGAAGGAATATTGTCCAATTCCATTATCGGAGTAACGTTCGATGAACCTATCGAAGCAGGAGATTCTTTCTCGGACATTCGTCTGCAATCCTTATCCGGTACCGTAATCCAGACAACTGCCCGGATTCATAGCAATGAATTGTTCATCGCGCCGACTGCCTATTTGCAGCCAGGCACCGAATATAAAGCGATCCTGCCGCAAGGCGCGGTGAAGGATATGTCGGGTAACGGCCTTCAAGCCGCCTATGAATATTCTTTCAAGGTTAAGAGTGGAATTGAGATATTGAATAACGGCGATTTCGAACAATCTTTCGCCGGATGGTACGACAGCGTCAGCGAGGGCGGAACGAGCGGCAACCGGCTGCTGATCGATGGCAGCTCCAGCGGCCTCATTGCGCAACAAATCGCGGCAACGGGATTGCCTCAAGACGGCGTGTCGATCGTTTATCAAGATGTCGCCGTTCAAGCTTCCAAAACATACGATTGGGGCGGCAGAGTCCATATCGCGGAACTCCGGGACGCCAAATTCCAATTATACGTAGATTTCCTTAACGCATCCGGCAACGTCGTTGCCACGCGAATCAAGGAACTGACTCAAGCTACCGGCGGATATGTCTACGTGGACGACCGCCTAACGGCGCCGGATGGAGCGGTAACCGCCCGGTTCAGCTTAGTCTTAAGGGCATTGGCGCAAGGCGGAGGGGGTTCGGTTATCGCGGATACTCTGAGCTTTATGGGAGAGAAGGAACCGGACATCGTTGTACCCGTCGCTTCATTGATCGTGAACGGTGGTTTTGAAGAGGGAGACGATAACACGTTGCCTGGATGGTCCGTATTTTCGTCGGTGAATACGTCCGTCGGTTCGTCCGTCTATTCTCCCAACGCCGGATACACGGAGTACATTTCCAAGAGCAGCGCAGCCGCGCGGAACGGCCAATATGCTCTTGAATTATCGGCTTCGGGCATGGATAACGACAAGCTGCATTCCGTGTATCAGGACGTTGCCCTGCAAGCCGGCAAGCCTTATACCTTCAGCGGAAGCCTGTGGGCCAATGAACTGGAGAATGCCCAAGGGCAGCTGTTCATTGATTTCTTCGATGCGAACGGCAACTGGATTACATTCCGTTCTTCCAACGTGAGCGCGATAACGGATCAATATCACCAAGAGTCGATATCGGGAATTACTCCGGCGGGTACGGTTAGAGCAAGAGTGTACGTCATATTGCGGGCAACCGGGGACAATGCATCCGGCAAGTTATTCGCCGACGATCTGGCGCTAACCGTATCCTTGGACAATATCCGCAACCCTGATTTCGAACGCCACAATTGGGGAGGCGCAGTAGCGGATGAATGGAGCGAGAGCTTCTTCAACGCGACTGCTCCCGAATTCGCGGTCGTTCCGGTCGAAGGAGCTAACGCGGGACAAGCTCAGAAAATCGCGGCCTCGCAGATGGGGAATGGCGGATATGCGTGGATTTCGCAGTCTAATGCCGTTTCCGGCGATAGCCTGTATTCGCTAAGCGGTAAAATATGGGCGACTAAGCTTATCGGCGCGAAAGCCCAGTTGTACGTCGATTTCTTCGATGCGAACCAAGTATGGGTGGGATCCAACTCCGCCGAAATCGGCAGCGCGACAGGGGACTATACTTCTCTTGTTGTTAACGGAGTAACACCCGGACAAGCGACGAGAGCAATCGTGTACTGTATCTTGAAGTCGGAGGCGGACAATTCCGTAGGCGAGCTGTATGTCGATGACATTCATTTCAACGTGTTTCAGTAGAGGATCCGGGAGAGCGGAAGATGACGACAACAAGCCGGAAAGAACGATTCGGCACGCGTGACGGAAGGATGTCCGCGCGATGGAATTGGAGACACCTCGTTTTTGTCTTCTTCGCTGTTGCGGTATGCGCATCAAGCTTTGCGCTAAGCGGCATCCAAGGGGAAAAGACGGCGTCGCTCATTTACTCCAATGAAGGACTTATGCGCGCGGCCGCACGGTGGATTCCGGATAACTTGGAAATTCGTTATCGGGGAGAAATCGTGCATAATCGCGAGATGACGATTCCTGATCCGGCCTATTCGGGAGGTTCGATGTCGTATACCTCTTCTCCGAACGCCGAAATAAGTTTGAAGTTTACTGGAGGCAAGGTCGAATGGGCTGGTTATACCGGTCCGCATGGGGGCATCGTTCAAGTTCTCGTTGACGGGAAACCTGTGTCCACTGTCGATTTGTTCGCCTTCGAGTCCGAGATCAAGCCATTGTTCGTCACGCCGGATTTCGCTCCGGGCGAGCATGTGCTCGTCTTAAGGGCATTGGAAGAGCGTAACGCGAACTCTCAGGGGAATGCCATTCATTTGGATTATTTCGATATTCGGCAGGGCGAGCGAACGGCAAGAATAGAGAATGAAGATCGGGAGCATGTCCGGTACGATCACGCCAACGATTATTATTACTACCCATTCCTACTGAGGAAGCTCGCGCATTTCTTATTGTTCGCAGGAATGACGGCGAGTCTGATGATTATAGCTTCATGGACCGGAATTCGGCGGCGATGGTTAGGCTGCATCCCCGTCGCGTTGGGGTTGTGGGCAATCGCGGATGAAGCGCATCAATGGTTCGTACCGGATCGCCATCCCAGTTGGTTCGATGTCGGAGTCGATATGGTTGGCGTCGCATCGGGCTTAGCGGTATTCGCGCTAATCAATCGGTTGGCTAAGAGGCGCAAATCATGAGCCGGCTTAAGGATACATGGAGCGAAGCGAGCAGGCGTTTCTTCAGAGGGATAACCTGGAATATCGCGGCTTCGCTTATTAGCCAGGGCTCCTCGTTCCTTGGAACGATAATCGCGGCGCGTTTGCTAGGCAAAATCGCGTTCGGAGAATGGAGCATCGTGCAGAGCACCGTATTCATGGTCGTGACGATCGCAAGCGCGGGAATGAGCATCACGCCTTCCAAGATCATTTCCGAACATCGCGATAGCGATCCGGCTAGGACCGGCAGGTTCGTCGCCTTATGCTTGACGGTATCGATGGGCGTCAGTTTTATTTATGCGGTCGGATTATTCGTTTTGGCCCCTTGGATTGCAGGGACCGTGCTTCATGAGCCTCAATTGGCGATGCTGCTTAGGATATCGTCCGTTTACGTGTTTTTCTGGTCCGTCTGGTGGTGTCAGATCGGAATTCTCTACGGTTTGGAAGCTTTTACGAGGTTAACCGAACTAAACGTGATTCAAGCGATCGCCTCTTTGACGCTGGCCTTTGTTTTGACTTACGAATTCGGCTTGAGCGGAGCGGCATGGGCGCTTAGCCTCTCGTCCTTGTCGGCGTTCTGGCTTCATACCCTAGCGATTCGCAAGGAGTGCCGACGCCAAGGAATCGTACCTCGGATAACGGGAATGTGGGGGGAGGGATCGTTGCTCTACCGATTGACTTTGCCGGCTGCCGTATCGGGAATCGTCGGGGGGACGGCCATTTGGACAAGCCATGCGGCGTTGGCGACGAGAAGCAACGGGATAGAGGAAATGGCGGTATTCAATGCCGCGAACGTTCTTCGCAACCTTGTCGTATTCGTTCCGGGGCTTATCGCTAGAGTGGCTTCCCCGATTCTTAGCAACCTTTTAGGCAAAGGCGACTTGCACGGCTATCGCAAGACGTTGCGTTCCAACCTTGGCATGACCGTATCGGTTGCTTTCTTCGTTGCGGCAGCCGTAGCGGTTGGATCTCCTTATTTGCTCAAAGCATACGGTTCCGATTTCGGATCCGGCCATTCCGTGTTGGTCTACCTTGCGGTATCCGCAATATTAGAGACGATCGCGGTCGGGCTCTATCAATCTTTGTTCGCTAACAGCAAATGGTGGATCGGCATGTTCGTTTCGGCAGGATGGAGCTTAACCCTATTTGGCAGCTTTTATTTCGGAATGCGCGACGGCGGTGCCGAGGGGTTGGCGCTCGCTTACGTAGCGGCTTGGTTGTTCAGCGCTGTGGCTTACGGAATCATTGCCATGAAAATAGAGAAGCGTCTGTCTCCCCTTACAGAGGTAAAGGAAATGAACTAGCGATGCATATGGCAAAGGGGGCTTGGCGGTTATGCGTGACGCGATAAGGGTGTTGCATGTATTCAAAAAGATGGATCGCGGCGGAGCGGAGACGTTTATCATGAATGTCTATCGCCAGATGGATCGCAAACGGATCCAGTTCGACTTCGTCGTACATTGTTCGGATCCGGGGCACTACGATGACGAAATAAGAAAATTAGGCGGCCGTCTGTTCATCGTCTCCGATCCGAAATCTCTTATTTCCCATCTAGGCGATTTAAGAAGAGTTATGGTCATGCAAGGCCCTTTCGAAGCCGTACATAGCCACGTTCATTATTTTAGCGGCTTCGTACTTCGAATAGCCGACCAATGCGGCGTGCCCATACGCATCTCGCATAGTCATACAACGAACGAGGAAAGAAGGGAGTCGTTTCTCCGGAAAGCGTACCGAGGATGGATGAGAAGGTTGATCGGTAAGCATGCAACGTCCAGATTAGGCTGTTCGTTATCCGCTTGCGAATCGCTTTTCGGTCGGCAGGTTCCTCGCGATCCTAGAGATCAAGTCGTTGCCAACGGCATAGATTTGCCTAGCTTTATCGAGAAGTCTATGGCGAAGCAGGAGATACGCAGGCATTTGGCACTCCCCAACGACCGTCAGTTGATCGGGCAGATCGGACGCTTCGATCCGGTTAAGAATCATAGGTTTACCCTGCGCATCTTTCACGAGGCCAGACGGCGTAACCCCTCGCTTCATTTATTGCTCGTCGGGGACGGTCCGTTGCGCTCGCAAACGGAGAATCTGGCCTCGGAGCTAGGAATCGCGGACAGCGTCACGTTTTACGGAGCTACGGAGCACATTTCTGACATACTGAACGCTCTCGATCTCGTTCTTCTGCCTTCGTTATTCGAAGGATTGGGGCTCGTGCTCATCGAAGCGCAAGCCGCGGGAGTTCCCATAGTCTGCTCTAGCGGGATACCTGAAGAAGCGGATATGGGATTAGGCACGATGGAACGGTTGGACTTGGGCAAGAATACGGAAATTTGGTTGGAAGCGATTGTTAGAGGGCTTAGCCAGCCGGTTCCGGAAGCCGAAATCCGATACCGAAGCCTTAGAACGAAAGGGTTCGATATCCAAGATTCAACGGAGAAATTGAGGGAATTGTATGCAAGCTCCAGCGCTGTACGATAATCGGGATACTTTATGGCTTTCGCGATGGAGTCTCTTGATCCACATCGGATTCTGCCATGCCGTATTTATTCTCTTATGGCTGTATATGAATTACGACTCCGCCCCGCTTATCTATCCGGCTTGTTGCCTTTACCTTTGCCTTATCGTCTGGTCATTGCTCTCATGGAAGGCGGTCGGGGGCCGGCTTCTCTCTCCCTATTTCTTGTTTCTGATCGCGGCTGCGTTGTTTAACGGAGGCCAGCTATTGCTGGAAGTGTTCCGTATGAACCGCAACGGAATATTGGATAACCAGTTTTCCCCCGACGCCTTAATGCGCACGATCTTGTTCGTTCTCATCTGCATGTCGATCATGCACCTGGGAGCCCTGCTGAGCATAGTCCGATCCGATCGGTCGGGACAGTTGCCGCTCCATTCAACCGACTCCGTGCGGAAGACGGATACGGACGATCGTGCCATTCGGATTGTGGGATGGAGCATGTTATCGATCGCGTTCGTTCCCACGGCGTTTCTGCTAAAGGATGCTATCGTCAAAGTCATGAACGGGAACGTCCTTGCGCTATACGGCAACGATGATCCGACTGGATTCGGGGCGATTCCGTTTCTGCTAAGCAAATTATTAATTCCCGCCGCGCTTTTCATTCTCGCAGGAAGCCGCCGAAGCCGTTCGGGGATCGCGATATCGTTCTTCATCGTAGTCGCGTATACGTTCATCATGCTGGTTCTAGGATTACGCTCGGGAGCGATCATGCCTTTCATCGCATACGCGTGGCTGTACGATCGGCTCGTTATGCGGTTGCCCCGTCTATGGATCGTCCTCTTCGGGAGCTTTATTTTCTTTATCGTCTTCCCGGCGATTGCCGTTCTGAGAACCCGGAATATGGGCTCGCTTGATCTCGTTAACGATCTGCTCATGTTAGACAATCCGGCGGTAGCGATCATGAGCGAAGTCGGCAATTCCATGCTGACGGTAGCTCATACGATGGACTTGATTCCTCTAGTCCGCGAATACGATATGGGGCAAGGTTATATGTACGCTCTGTTGACGATCGTTCCTAATCTGTTCTGGGATTTGCACCCTTCCGTCGCCCATGGGCTTGCCGCGGATTGGTTAGGATGGCAGATCGATCCGGGGTATGCAAGCATCGGCGGCGGTTACGGATTTTCTTTTATAGCGGAGAGCTATTTTAATTTCGGATGGTTCGGGGCGTTGCTTATCGGCGCGTTCGGATATGGCTTTGCCCGCTTTTCTCGGAAGGTGGAGGAGGGGAACGATGCGGCCAAATTCGCGATGCTAGCTTGTTTCTTATCCTTCTTCCTCATTATTGCGCGGGGCGAAACGGCTTCGATCGTGCGTCCTTTAGTATGGTATTCGCTTTTGCCCTATTTCGGGGTATTTATCGCAAAAGCGTTTACGAGGTCTTACTCGCCTAAAGAACCGGGAGGTTAGCAGCCGTCTTGAAATTAGTATACGCATACGATGTGGTTCTAGGAAAAGAGGAGTCCACCGGTCGGTATCATCACGAAAGCTTTCATTACGAGTTCTGGAGAAACAGGTACGCTTCCGTGTTCCGGAGCATGGAATTGGTGACAAGAATCCGATCGGAAACGCAGTCGGCCTCGACCGGTCTGCATGGCGCGGTTACTCAACGTTTGCAGGTGGAAGGTCCGGACATGAAGGTAAGGCCGTTGGACAGAATGAGCCGTCCTTGGCATTACATTACGCTTAGGGAATGGTGTAAACGGGAATTCCGGGAAGCGTTGCAAGGAGATTGCGTACTCATTGCGCGGTTGCCAAGCGAGATCGGGATTATGGGCATACAGACCGCGATAGAGATGAATAAGCCTTGGATGATCGAGCTGGTAGGACATCCCTTCGATTCGATGTGGTACAACGGCTCCTGGTACGGCAAAGGATATGCTCCATGGAACCGTTACCGTATACGAAAGTTATGCCGCATAGCCTCGCATGTCTCATACGTAACGCAGCACTACCTGCAATCGGATTACCCGACGGATGGGAGAACTTTGGGTTGTTCGGACGCCTCCCTCGATCCGATAACGGACGAGCGGTTCGACTTGCGTTCGCTCCCCCAAGGAACCTCGAAGGGATCGTTTAAGATCGGATTGATCGGAACGCTGGCAACCCGATACAAAGGATTGGACACCGCCTTCAGAGCGCTCGCGCGGCTCTCCGACTACCGCCATGTAGAGCTATCCATACTCGGAGGCGGTAATCCGGAGCCCTGGAGGCAATTGGCGCAAGAGCTTGGGGTAGAGGACCGGGTCAGTTTCTTGGGAGTCGTCCCTTCTGGAAAGCCGGTTAGGGATTGGCTTGACGGATTGGATTTATACATACAGCCAAGCTTGACCGAGGGGTTGCCGAGAGGTTTGCTAGAGGCGATGAGCAGAGGAGTTCCTTGCCTGGCCTCCCGAGTGGGAGGCATTCCGGAGCTGCTTCCTCCCGAAAGAATGATAGAGCCCAAGGATGATCTTGCGTTAGCCGTTCGGATAAAGGGGCTTATTCGGGATGAGGAAGAACGTAAAAACGCCGGTTTCGCGGATTTAACGAAGGCAAGGGAGTATACGGAGCAACGGCTTTCCGCCCAATGGATTGGTTTTCTTGCCGAATTTAAGGATTATGCGGCTAACAGGTTGGGGAACGACGAACCATTCGCCTGAGGAGGAATTCGTAATAGCCAAGATCTTGCACGTATGCGGGTTAGATTCGTTCGTCAGTTCCATTCGACCTCTGTTGGAAAGCCTCATGGACAACGGGCACGAGGTTCATTGCGCTTGCACGGATACAGGCTTATTCGCGGCTCTGAACGAAACGGGAATTCGGATGGTGCGTACGCCGGTCATACGAAAGCTGACCGCTCCGTCGAATTTGAACACCGTTAAAGAGCTTTATCGGTTAATACGCAAGGAAAAGTACGATATCGTTCATGTGCACAATCCGATTGCCTCCATGCTCGGAAGGGTAGCCGCTAAGCTGGCAGGTTGCAAGACGATTATTTACACCTCCCACGGTTTTTATTTTCATGAGCATATGAAGCCTATGAAGTACCGGGTTTTCTATCAGATCGAGAAATGGCTGACCCGACTTTGCGTAGATCGGTTATTTCTTGTCAGCCGAGAAGATTACGAGTTATGTTTGAAAACGAAGTTCAAAAAGAGGGAAGCTTTATTCCATGTCAGCAACGGCGTCGAGCTAGCGACAAAATATAACCCCGAATCGGTTTCCAAAGAGACCATCGCCCGGATGAAGTGCGAACTCGGGATATCGGAAAACGACAAAATCATCGTATACGTGGGCAGACTCGTAAGGGAGAAGGGCATACTGGAGTTGATAGAGGCGTTCCATGCTTTGAAAGCGAATCATCCGAATGCCAAACTTATGCTTGTCGGAGAGAATCATAACAGCGAGCGCGATCGTACGTTGCTTGGGATGCTGCCCGATCTCTATCATGAAGATGTTTTGTTTCTCGGATTTCGCACGGATATTCCGGCACTGCTCGCGCTGAGCGATATATTCGTTCTTCCCTCCCATAGGGAAGGAATGCCGCTCTCCATCTTGGAGGCCATGGCAATGGCCAAACCCGTCGTGGCGACGGATATAAGAGGCTGCCGGGAAGAGGTCAGGCATGGACAAAGCGGTTTCCTTGTTCCTGTAAAGGACTCGGCTACGTTAAGCAATCGATTGGACGAGCTGCTTCAAGAAAATTCTCTTCGCGAATCCTTCGGGTTAGAGGGCAGGAAGCTGGCGGTCGAGCATTATGACATTCGAGATATCGTAGAACGACAGCTAGATATTTACTCCGAGATTGTCCCGCACCACGAACCCCGCGCAAAGTCATCTTTTAAGTACCCGTTCTCTCATTCAAAATAAATCCGAGCACTTTATCCTTGAACGGCTCAAGCAGCTTTTGAGATTTGACGATATCCTCCCGATTCGTTCTAAGGGCCCGAATCATAACGACGACTCCGTCGACCGCTCTAGCGAGTACGGCCGGGTCCGACACGACGAGAAGCGGGGCCGCGTCAATGAGGATCAGATCGTAAGTTTCCTTGGCGTATTTCAGTAATTCCGAAATGCGATAGTTTCCTAGCAATTCCGATGGGTTGGGCTGTATTGGGCCTGCCGGGATAAGCTCTACGTTGGTTAGTTCGGTCGGTTGGATAATCTCGTTGATCGAGCTGTATCCGGACAGATACGAGCTTAACCCGGCACGGTTCGGCAACCGGAAAATATGGTGCAGATTCGGACGCCTAAGATCCCCGTCGATCAATAACGTCCTCATGCCATCCTGCGCGAACAAATAACCGAGATTAGCGACCGCGGTCGTTTTGCCTTCGCCTGCCGAGGGGCTGCTGAACAGTATCGTTTTCCGTCCCTGCTCCGCGGTCCCGTATTTCAAAGAGGCGCGTATGGTACGGTAGGCTTCCGATACGATAGAATGAGGTTCCTGTTTGGTTAACAAATAGGTTTCTTTGCGTTTTCCGGCCATCGCGACGGTCCCTCCACGTATTTAATGATAGAATGTTTTTCGCTTGGCATGCTCGAAGCTTGGGACCGAACCGAGCAGGGGATAATGGAGAATGTCGTATAGATCGTTCTCGTTCCGAATGCGAGTATCGAATAATTGCAGCATTACGATAATGGAAGCGGACAGGCCAACCCCAAGAAACAAGCCAAGCGCTATGTTCAGTTTCTTGTTCGGCTTAACGGGGACGGGATGATCCTGATAGGCCGCATAATCTAGAATTTGCACGTTATTCACGGTCATGATGCTCGGAAGATTATTCTTGAATTGATCGGCGACTTTGTTCGCGATATCCGTTGCGATCTTGTGGTTCGCATGGGTAACGGAGATAGAAATGACTTGCGAATTGACCTTGGTAGACACTTTGACGATTTGACCGATGTTGCCCGGAGTGATTCCGTTTCCGTAAGCTTCCGCCACGGGATGAAGGATTCGGTTGCTCATGATGACGTCCTTGTAAGTTCCCATCAATTTCTCGTACAGCGTGACTTCCTCGACGCTTAGAGTCGAACTATTCGGCCGATTCTGCTCGTTGACGAGCAAGGTGCACGTATTGGTATAGATCGGAGAAGTTACGTAATAGCTCAAATAGGCAGCTATCGCTGCGAATAGCAGGGGGAATAGCAGGAGCAAGCGCCATCTTTTTTTGAAAACCTGTAACCAATCTTTCGCGGACATCAGTCGCATCAAGCCATCCTCCATCTTATCGTAACCCTTTATGCCGCTGAGAGCGCGGAGGGAGCACGGTTTGTCGATCCGCCGTTTGCTGCTCCAAGCTCTGTTGCCCAATCGTTTCTTGAATGGGATCGGAAGCGCGCGGCGAAGTCGATGTTTCCGGCGAAGCCGCGCCGAGATCGACGGACTGATAGCCTTGCGCCTGAATGGCTAATGTCCACTCTTCGTCTTGCGTCAGGAATACGATCTGCGACGCCGTAACTTGAAGCTGTTGCGCAAGCGTTAACAAATATTCCCTCTCGTCGGATAGATTTCGTTGATGGTAGCGGCTGGACTCCAAATCGACGTACTGATCCGACACGAGCTTGTGCGGAAAATGTTCGGCAATGCTATTCAATTCGCGATGGATGTCCGCCTGCAGGGAGGGATCGCCGACACGGGAATCCAACCATTCACGATAATAGGGGTTAAGTACGATCTCGTTGTCCCTCAGCCAATGTTTAAAATGCAAATAAGATTTTGGAATCATTTCCGTATCGATAAGCAAGATCTTGCGCTTCATCTGCATAATCGGGAGTAAAGGGACGGATTGGGAAACAACCGGCAAAGAATCGGTTGAAGGATTGTTCGATCGACCATGAAGGTGAACATCTATCCAATGCTTGTACGTATCGTGCAAACAATAAGCAAAATGATTGCCTCTTCGCAGATCCGTTCGAAGAAGAAAGGTTTGTCCGTCCGATTGCACCGCTTTGTACAGCTCGGACTCGCGGGAACGCTTTAGTAAACGAATCTTTGCAATGGCGATTTCGATTTCCGTGCCGTATTCGGCGAGGAATATATAAATCTTATTTGGATGCCCTTTGCCGTCATAATCAAGATCGGTGACGTACAGTCGCTTCTCGCCATATGCATTCAGCATTCGTTTAGAGGAGAAAGTCCACATTGCCTTTTGTCTCACCTCATAAAGGAATTGGAACGTGCGTTCATTTGCTCATGCAATCGATGCAATAGTCGGCGAGCAAGGACTGGATATCCTCCGGCACATCCCGGAATTCGGCGGCTGCGCGGTAAGCGTCATTGCCGAAAGGATTGATTCGAACGATTTCGCCGTTCAGTTCCAGAATACGGGCTCCGGAAGGCAGGGAAAAATGGAATTGCAAGTATATAGGGTAAAAGAGACGGACGGAGGAAATAAACGATAACCCGCCTTCCGATATTTCGACGATCTGTATGGGGAAGCTTGCGCCATGGTGGATGACTTTCTGTCTAAGTCCGACGATTCGGCATTGGGCGGGCATTTTGTCGGTTAATATCACTCGCGGGAAACGGCGATGCTGTTGTTGGGTGAGTTGAGTCGGCGTTCGCAAAGTAATGAGGCATAGAGATTGCCGATAATCGATTCTAATAAATTCGGTAATGGTATGGTACAGAACGCCGCGATTACGAAAGGATAGTTCGGTGAAATGAACGGACTGAAGCTGATCAAAAGGATTGGCGCCGGTATAATCGAAAGATACGACCAGCTCTTGCTTATTCATGCTCACGAGGGAAAATCGTTCTTCGAAACAAAACGGCGTTGCGTCTTTGCGGATTCCGACAAGGATGAGGCTGATATACATTTGAGGAGAAATGATGCCTTTAAGCGATGCTTGATCCCATTCCATCGTCATCACCATTGGATTAATTTTGAAAGAATTACAATATGACTTCATATTATACAATTGAACTATGTAATACAATGTCGA
The DNA here is from genome assembly GCF_014107495.1 of Cohnella cholangitidis. Lineage (GTDB taxonomy): Bacteria > Bacillota > Bacilli > Paenibacillales > Paenibacillaceae > Cohnella > Cohnella cholangitidis. The sequence goes on along the minus strand of NZ_CP041969.1, from coordinate 1,946,131 downwards.
ACTGGAAAGATTATGATAATATTTTAGCGAAAGCCAAGCGGTTGGAAATATAATTGCTGCCAGTACATTCATCGCAACCGCAACGATGCATTTTCGTATATGATATAGAGAAGGACAACCTTGTTCTTAATGAACGAATCTTTTGGATTAGAGGGATGGATAATGGACGCCAACCAGCCGGACAGCATTATCGGCGGCAAGAGCTTTACGGCGGTAGCCGTTAACTGCGCGGCCAAAGCCGGAGAATGGATCAAGAGCAAAATGGGTAGCATTACCCAATTGGATACGAAGTACTCGATGCACGATCTCGTTACGGAAGTGGACAAGGGCGCGGAACGGATGATCCGCAATTTGATCGCCACGCATTTCCCGACGCATTCTTTCCTGGGGGAGGAAGGCGTGGAGCCCGGCCCCGAGGCATCGGCTAAAGCGTTGCAGGAAGTGAGCGATTCCGAATATTTGTGGATCGTGGATCCCGTGGACGGGACGACGAATTACGTGCACGGCTTTCCTTTCTATTCCGTGTCGATCGCGTTGGCGCATCGCGGACAAGTCATTGTCGGCGTCGTATACGATCCGTCGAGGGACGAGCTCTTCGTAGCCGAAAGGGGCAAGGGCGCATACGTGCACGGCCGCAAAATGAAAGTGTCGGAAGAGAGTTCGTTAAATCATAGCTTGCTCGCCACGGGATTCCCCGCGGATCAGCACGTAGCGCTTCCTGCGAATTTGAAGGGCATTCAGGCGCTTGCGCCGAAGGTTCGCAATTTGCGGGTGGCCGGATCTGCCGCTCTGCACCTTGCATATGTCGCGGCCGGCCGGCTCAGCGGGTTCTGGGAATACAACTTGAGCGCATGGGACATCGCGGCGGGTTCGCTCTTGATCGAGGAAGCGGGAGGCCGTTTGTCGGACGTAGCCGGCCAGCCGTATCATCTCGCGGTACGGAATATAACCGCTACCAACGGACTCGTTCACGATGAACTCATTCAGGAGCTGCATACTGCGGCGAATACATGAGTCGAGTAACTTTCGACCATCCTATGGAAGAAGGGGGCGAAGGATTTGGACCATAAAGAAGCCGAAGAGCTGCTTGCCCGACAATTAACCGAAGAGACGCCGGAGCAGTCGGCCGAGGTTGCGGAAGCCGAGGCAACGAGAAGGCTCCACCCGAGATGGGAAGTACGCGTTCAGGCGAAGTTCGATCCGGTCGTCGAGGAAACGAAAGCTTATCGGTCCATCGCTAAGGAAGTGGATGGCAGATACGAGGGCGTTAAGGTAGAAGACGAAACGACTAACGATAAAGAAGAAGGACATTCCCGATAGAGGGAATGTCCTTCTTCTTTATTAACGTGCTTATGCGAGTGGATTTATTTCGCCGGCAGTTGCCCGAACAGGCCGCCATCCGCGAACAGCGCTTGCTGAAGATCTTCCCATCCGGTCAGGTTGTCATCGACCGTTAAGAGCGTAACATCCGCGTATACGCCCGGGAATTGCTCCAGGATGGAGGCGAATCTTGGCCGGAAAAAATGTTTTGCCGCGATTGTCTGCGCTTCTTCGGTGAACAAGTAATCCGCGTACGCATTCGCCGCCTCGCGGGCTCCTTTCGCGTCGGCGTTGCTATCGACGGCCGATACGATCGGTTCTACGGTCAGCGTAACGGAAGGAACGACGACTTCGATTATTCCTTTGCCCGACGTATTGGCAATTCGAAGAGCATTGCTTTCCGTCGTCACCCATACGTCGCCTTTCCCTTGGTCCACGAAGACGGCTTCCGCTTCTTTATCGTTTGCTGCCAGTACCGTGACATGCTGATGGAAGTCGGTTACGAAAGCTTTGGCAGCGTCTGTATCGTCGATTTGCTTATCCAACGAATAAGCCCACGGAGCCGCGTAGTACCAACGGGCATCGGAGTCGGTCGTAGGATTGGACGTCACGATCTGAGCGTCGGGCTGAAGCAGATCTTCCCATTCCGCGATCGCTTTCGGATTGCCGGATCGTACGACGAACGCCACGGCCGTCGAGAACGGCGAGCTATTATAGTCGTATCGCTGCTGCCAACCTTCGCCGACAAAACCCTTGGCTTGGAGCTCGTCTATATCGATGCCCACTCCGAGCGTCGTAATGTCCGCTTTTAACCGGCCGCCGATAATCGAGTCCTTTTGAGCGTTAGAACTCCCCGTTGACTGTTCGATCGTAATGGATTGACCGGTTCGATCTTTCCAGCTGGCAATGAAAGCCTGGTCGATCTCCTTATACGCCTCCGCGGTGTCGTCGGATACGGCATTGATCAATGCGACGGATTTCGAATAGTCGGATTTCGGCGTTTCTTCTTCGTTAACTTCGTTTTCTTTGTTTCCCGAGCATGCGGTAATTAGGATTAGGATCATCATTAGTGCCAATAAACCGATAAGAGTAGCGCGCGTTCGCGTGCTGTTGCGCTTGTGCATAGAGGTTCCCCTTTTTTTGGAGTAATTAATTCCAATAGAAATAATTGGATTTATTGAAGTGATTGTAGCAACAGGATAAAGTCGTTGTCAACGATTAATTCATAGTTGACAACTAGGAATAGTATGGAATATGATGGGATTATTCAAAAGGATCGTGCCATCGCGCCGACCGGTAAACCGGAGGCCTCGACTTCACATCCGCGAGCTGCAGAGATTGCGCTATGCGGATGGCCGAAATCGGGGCCTTTTGCGTTCACTCCATTTGACAAATAAAAAGGAGAGTCATTCGCATGAAGAAATCATTCCGCCTCATCTTGCTTACCGCATTGGCATTCGTACTATCGACGACAACCGTATTTGGAGCCGTCACGAAGAAGTCCGAGAAGAAAAGCGTCAACCTGCTAAACGTCTCTTACGATCCGACTCGCGAATTGTATGTAGAATACAACGCGGCGTTCGCGAAGTATTGGGAGAAGAAAACCGGCCAGAAGGTCAAAATCAAGCAATCCCATGGCGGTTCCGGCGCGCAAGCCCGTTCCGTCATCGACGGTCTGGAAGCGGACGTCGTCACGCTCGCTCTCGAGTATGACGTGGTCGCGGTCGAGAACAAAGGCTTGATCGCCAAAGGCTGGCAGAAGCGTCTTGCGAACAACAGCGCGCCTTACAAATCGACGATCGTATTCCTGGTACGCAAAGGCAATCCGAAAAACATCAAAGATTGGGACGATCTCGTTAAATCCGACGTGAAGATCATTACTCCGAACCCGAAAACATCGGGGGGGGCGCGTTGGAACTACTTGGCCGCATGGGGTTACGCCCTAAAGCACAACAACAATAGCCAGGACAAAGCTAAGGATTTCGTTAAGAAGCTATTCCAGAACGTGCCGGTACTGGACACCGGAGCGAGAGGCTCGACGAACACGTTTATCGAAAAAGGAATCGGCGACGTTCTGATCGCATGGGAGAACGAAGCGTATTTGGCTAAGAAGGAATACGGCGATAAATTCGAGATCGTTACTCCTTCCTTGAGTATTCTTGCCGAGCCGACGGTCGCCGTCGTAACGAAGAACGTCAACAAGCACGATACTCGCCAAGTAGCTACGGCTTACCTCGATTACCTGTACACGGAAGAGGGCCAACGAATCGCCGCCAAAAACTTCTATCGCCCGATCAACGCCAAAGTGGCGAAGGAATTCGCCAAAAACTTCCCTGCCCTGAACCTGATCACGATCGATGATTTCGGCGGGTGGAACAAAGCCCAAGCGGAGCACTTTGCCGATAAAGGAACCTTCGACCAAATTTACTTGAAAAAATAATCGAAAGAGTCATTATATCCCCTATTAGAGAAGGAGATTATCCCTATGTCCCATACCCGTCCAACGATCCGCAAAGGCTTATTAATCGCAGCCGCCGCTCTGGCGGCGGTTCAAATCGCAAGCTTCGGCTATTCTTCCCCCGCGTCCGCCGCCACGGCAAGCGCGAGCATTTCCGTAGATGGCGTCGTTCAATCCGGAGGGACGATCGCAACGATCAAGGGAACGACCTACTTGCCCGCCAAAACGTTCGCTTCCGCGATCGGAGCAACCCTGAAGCGGGACAAAGCAACCAACGCGACGACGATCGTTCAAGGCAGCAGAACGGTAACTTTAAGCGCCGACTCCAAGACGGCCGTCGTGAACGGCAAAAGCGTAGCTTTGTCGGCCGCGACGCTGTTGAAGGACGGAACGTTGTGGGTTCCGGCACGCTCCATCGGAGAACAATTCGGCGCGACGGTAACTTGGAACGGCTCAACGTCGACGCTCCAAATTTCGCCGAGATTGCACCCGTTCGAAAGCAACGGGCAACAAGGTTACGTGAACGTGTTCGGAGACAAAGTTATTACCGCGAAATACGATGAAACGAACGGCTTTAGCGAAGGGCTGGCAATCGTTAACAAGTACACTAAGTACGGTTACATCAACGCCGCGGGGAAAATCGTGATCTCGCCTCAATATACGGAAGCTTACGACTTCTCGGACGGTCTCGCGTTGGTCGTGAAAGACGGCAAAGCCTCTTACATTGATCCTGAAGGCAAAACGGTGCTGACTCCGAATTACGATGAAGCGTTCGATTTCTCCGGAGGACTGGCGCTCGTACGTACGGGCGATCTGTTCGGCTACATCGATCATTCGGGCAAAGAAGTCATTCCGCTGCAGTTCGAAGACGCGTTTTACTTCTCCGGCGGACTCGCCGCGGTACAGATCGAAGGGAAGTACGGCTATATCGATACGACGGGTAAAGTAGTCATTCCGGCCGTATACCAGCACGCTTTCGATTTCAGCGACGGACTCGGACTCGTGCAGGCGGAAGGCGCGGACGGCGAAGGTTCCTTCGGTTACGTGAATGCCCAAGGCGAGCTTGCGATCGCCGCGACTTACGCCCAAGGCTTCTCCTTCAGCGAAGGAGTTGCCGCGTCGTGATCGACGGGGCGTTCAGCTACGTGAACCGCAAAGGAGAAATCGTGCTTAGCACGAAATACGAAGACGCGGGAGATTTCCATGACGGATTGGCTTCCTTCGAGGAAGGCGGCAAATACGGATTCATCAACAAAAAAGGCGAAGTCGTCATTAAAGCCCAATACGATTCCGTAGAAGCGTTCGATAAGGGACTAGCGCGGGTGATCACGGGTACGGAAGCTAAGCTGATCGATGTTAAGGGCAACGTCGTGGCGGACGCGGCGGCTCCCGACGTCGAAGTTCCGGCTCCCGATGCGGCTGAGGCATCGAAATAAAACAAATGTAACGATGAATGAGCGAAAAACCACCGGGATGCCCGGTGGCTTTTTGTGTTATTTAGCGGCACGCCGTGCCGTTACTTCGCGGGAGATAGGGCTAGAAGGCGAAATATCGGCACGCCGTGCCGTTACTTTGCGGAGATAGGGATAGAAGGCGAAATAACCACCGGGATGCCCGGTGGCTTTTTGTGTTATTTAGCGGCACGCCGTGCCGTTACTTCGCGGGAGATAGGGCTAGAAGGCGAAATATCGGCACGCCGTGCCGTTACTTTGCGGGAGATAGGGCTAGAAGGCGAAATAGCGGCACGCCGTGGCGTTACTTTGCGGGAGATAGGGATAGAAGGCGAAATAGCGGCACACCGTGCCGTTACTTCGCCTTCTACCGTTCACGAACCTGAGCTAGTCTCGCTTACTTGCCGGAGGCCATTTCGCGGAAGGACTCTTCCGCGGCGGCGAGAGTAGCGTCGATGTCGGCGTCGCTGTGCGCGGTCGTCAAAAACCACGCTTCGTATTTCGATGGCGCAAGATATACGCCGCGGTCTAGCATTAAGCGGAAGAAGCGGGCGAATTGCTCGCCGTCCGAGCCTTGGGCTTCTACGTAATTCGTTACCGGATGCCCGCAGAAGTGGGTGGAGAACGCTCCGACAATCCGGTTGATCGTTAACGGGACGCCGTGGCGATCAGCCGAAGCTTGCAAACCGTCGCACAGACGAATCGCCAATTCCTCCATTCGATCGTAGACGCCCGGCTCCCGCAGTACTTCCAAGCAAGCGAGCCCGGCCAGAACGGAAGCCGGGTTTCCGGCCATCGTCCCCGCTTGGTAAGCCGGTCCGAGCGGAGCGATCATCGCCATGAGATCGGCTCTGCCGCCGTATGCGCCGATCGGCAAGCCGCCTCCGATGATTTTGCCGAGCGCGGTTAAGTCCGGACGAATGGCTTCGCGGTCGGGAAATGCGGATAACGTCTGGCTCGATCCGTAATGGAACCGGAAAGCGCTGATTACTTCGTCGTAGATGACGAGAGCTCCGGCTTCCCGCGCCATGGCGCAGACTCCCTCGAGAAATCCGGGCTTCGGCATGACCATGCCGAAGTTGCCGACGATCGGTTCCACCATGACGGCGGCGACTTGGTCGCCCCAGCGTTCGAGCGCCGCCTTTAATCCGTCCAGCTCGTTGAAGGGTACGGTGATCACTTCGCTCGCGATACTCGGCGGGATGCCGGCGCTGTCCGGTATGCCTAGCGTAGAAGGGCCGGAGCCGGCGGCAACGAGTACCAAGTCGGCGTGACCGTGGTAACAGCCGGCGAATTTAATGATTTTGTTGCGCCCGGTGAACGCCCGCGCGACGCGGATCGTCGTCATGACCGCTTCCGTGCCGGAGTTGACGAACCTGACTTTGTCCATTGACGGAATGGCCGCTTTCAGTACTTCGGCCAACCGAATTTCATGCTCCGTCGCGGTGCCGTATAACGTGCCGGTAGTCGCGGCTTGGATAATCGCTTCCGTTATTTTCGGATGCGCGTGTCCCGTAATGATCGGTCCGAAAGCGGCCAGGTAATCGATGTAACGGTTATCGTCGACATCCCAGAAATGCGCTCCTTGGCCCCGTTTCATGAAAACCGGAGCTCCTCCGCCTACCGCTTTGAACGAACGGGAGGGGCTGTTGACCCCGCCGACGATATGCCGCTGGGCTTCTTCGTATAATTGCGATGAACGTAATCTCTCCATGTAGGCTTAACCTCCGCTAACTGTAACCTTGTTTCCTTATTGCTCGCTGCTTGTTGCTATTTACTGCCGGTATTCGCGCTGGAAGAGGGAGTCGGACTAGGCGATGCCAGGCTGTCGTCTTTGTTCAAAGTTTCTTGCACGTACCCCTTAAGCGCATCTCGATTCCGAACGCCCAGCATGGCCGAACCGTTAACGTTCTCGTCCGTTACGAGCTCCATCGGAGGAATTTGCGCGGAGCCGGCCTGATGGGATTTGTACCCCAAGGTGCCTAGCTTCAGCATATCCCCGGTAGACATATTGGTTTCTACGTAAGGGACCACGTCCCCTAAGATATCCGGCAGCATAATCAGATTCCACCCCGATTTGAGCTTAGCCGCGACGGCTTTAAGGAAATCGCGCTGGCGTTCGGTGCGGGTGAAATCCGAAAGCTTGTCGTGTCTGAAGCGAACGTATTGCAGAGCCTTCTCCCCGTCGAGGTGCTGCTGGCCCTTTTTCAGATCGATATCGAACTTGTGGCCGTCCGCGGCGTCCGAATACTTCATGTCCTTTTCCACGTAGAAATCGACTCCGCCGAGCGCATCGACCAATTTAATGAATCCTTGGAAATCGACATAAACATAATACTGGATGTCCAAGCCCATCAAGTTGCCGATCGTCTTCATCGCAAGTTCGGGACCTCCGAGGGTGATCGCCGTGTTGACCCGATTGTCTTTGAAGCCCGGAATTTCCACGTGCGTGTCGCGAAGCACCGAGAACAGGTGAATCTTCTTCGTTACCGGATCGAAGGACGCGACCAGCATGGAGTCGGATCGGGCAACCTCGCCTTCTCTTAGCCCTCTATCGTCGCCGCCCATGAGCAGAACGTTAACGCGCTCCGAGCCTGTCCATTCCGGGGGCTCGTATTCCGGTTTTCTTCGAATTGGCCGAACCGCGATTCCTCTTTCGGTTTCTGGGCCTGGGATAGCTTGTTGTCAATAAGGTAAACCCACACAGCAACCGCACAAATAAATATAAATGCCAAACTCAATATGCTGAAGAGTATAATCTTCCATTTTCTGCTCATGAATGTATGTCCTCTCGGGTTTCTATATGTTAAAATTATAAAGTTTCGGCAATGGAATACGCAAGTTAAGTCATCCTAATGAACTCGACTTGATCACAGGAGGTTCATATGTTAGCCATAGACGTACATCAATTACGCAAGCAATTCAAGGTTCAGAAAAATCGCGAAGGACTGAAGGGAGCGATTCAGGATCTATTCAAGCGCGAGCATACCGAAGTAACCGCGGTTAAAGATATCAGCTTCCAAATTCCGCAAGGCGAAATATGCGGGTACATCGGGGAGAACGGCGCCGGCAAATCGACGACGATCAAGATGCTGACCGGCATCCTGGTGCCTACTTCGGGCAAACTTGTCGTAAACGGTTATGTTCCCTATAAGGATCGCGAGAAATTCGTGCAGGAAATCGGAGTCGTGTTCGGGCAACGCAGCCAGCTATGGTGGGACATCGGAGTAATCGAGTCGTTTCGGCTTCTGCGCAAAGTATATCGGGTGAGCGAAGCGGATTTCCGCCATCGGCTCGACGAATTGGTGGAGACGTTGCAATTGCAGGATTTGCTTAATCGTCCCGTTCGCAAGCTAAGCCTCGGCCAACGGATGCGCTGCGAGTTGGTGGCGGCTCTGCTGCACAATCCGTCTATCCTGTTTCTCGATGAACCGACGATCGGTCTCGATATCGTAGTGAAGACGGAAATACGCGAATTCCTCAAGCGGCTGAACAAGGAACAGGGCACGACGATCCTGTTGACTACGCACGACTTGCAGGATATCGAGGCTCTGTGCTCGCGGGTCATCATGCTGGACGACGGCCGGATTATTTACGACGGAGGTCTGGATGAGCTCAAGTCCCGTTGGGGCAAAGGCCGCGAGGTTCAGTTCCAATTCACGGAAGCCGTAACGCTGCCCAAAGTGACCGCGATGACCGGAGACCTTGCCGTTCGTTGGTCGCTAGAGAACGACGTGACCGCCAAAGTGTGGATTCCCCGCGAGATGAACGTGTCCGAGGTACTCTCCCGGGTCGTGGGCCATCAGGATATTAGCGATATCAAGATTTTCGAGACGAATACGGACGAGATCGTCCGCGAAATTTACCAATCGGGCAGCGCCGACGCTCCGAGAGACTTGTCGGCCTTGACCGCCGACGCGGATAGCGCGGCTCGCAAAGAGCCGGTCAAGACGGGAGCAGGCGAATCATGACTAGCGCATATTTGGATTTCGTCCGCATCCGGTTTCTGATGATGCTTGCTTATCGGGTCAATTACTACAGCGGTATCGTCATCTATGCGATTAATATCGGGGCTTATTATTTCCTATGGAAGGCGATTTTCGGCGAAGCCGAGACGCTTCAAGGTTTCACGGTCATCCAGATGTCCACTTACGTGGCCGTGTCGTGGATGGCGAGAGCTTTTTACTTTAATAACCTAGACCGCGAAATATCGGGCGAGATCGTAGACGGCAGCGTAGCGATCCAGATTATCCGTCCCTATTCGTACCTGCTGGTGAAGATGATGCAAGGCTTCGGCGAAGGCCTGTTCCGTTTGGGGCTGTTCATGGTGCCGGGCATGATTATCGTTTCGTTTATTTTTCCTATCGAGCTTCCGACGGACCCGGTGCAATGGCTCGTGTTCTTCGTTATGATCTGGTTCAGCTTTCTCATTAATTCGCAGCTAAACATTCTAACGGGGCTAAGCGCGTTCTTCTTCGAGAATAACCAAGGCGTCATGATGATGAAAAGAATCATGGTGGATTTGCTATCCGGAGTTATCGTCCCGATCGCTTTCTTCCCGGGGTGGGCCATATCCGTCATGAATTGGCTTCCGTTCCAAGCGATTACGTATTTGCCGGGTTCCGTTTTTACCGGAAGAATTCAGGGTGCCGACGTATGGAACGCGTTGTTGGTACAGGTCATTTGGACGGTCGTGTTAATCATTCCGATTTTGCTCGTATGGCGGGCGGCGCGTCGTCGTCTGTTCGTGCAAGGGGGTTGATCGTATGAGTCGATTCGCGTTCATGTTGAGCTTGTATCGGGACTATTTCGCCAATTATATGAAAACAAAACTAAGCTACCGCGCGGACTTCTGGATCGAGGTATTGTCGGATCTGATGTTCAACGGGCTGAATCTGGTGTTCATCTTTATCGTGTTCCTGCACACGCCGACGCTTGGGGATTGGAGCGAATCGGAAGTCGTGTTCGTCTACGGCTACTTTATGATCGCATCGGGGTTGTTTTCGACCTTCTTCAGCGCATGGAACTTCAGCGAGCGGTATATTGTCAAAGGGGAAATGGATCGGATCTTGACCCGTCCGGCTCATTCCTTGTCGCAGGTTATGCTCGAAAATATGGATCCCCCGGCGATTGTCGGCTCGATTGTCGGATTGGTGATCATGATCGTTTCATGGACGACGCTCGGCCTGCCGTTCCACTGGTACGATCCGCTCGCGCTGATCGTGATGGTGTTGGGTTCTTGTTTTATCTATATGGGCATCTATACCGCGTTGTCCGCCATCTCATTCTATTCGGACGCGCCGACGGGTATCGGTCCGCTGATCTACAACATTCAGAACTATGGCCGGTATCCGGTCGAGATCTACAACAAAACGATCAAATTTTTGCTCACGTGGGTGTTGCCCTTCGCTTTCGTCGGCGTATACCCGGCATCGTTCTTCCTTGGTCGACTGGACGAGTGGTGGATGGCGTGGCTTACCCCGGTCGTCGGGGTCGTCGTGCTCTCGCTCGGTCTCTGGTTCTGGAACTACGGCGTTAGACGTTACCGCGGCGCGGGGAGTTAGTCTGTACGATCTTCCTTAATAAGGGCGACGCTTAGGCGTTGCCCTTAATTCTAAGTTGGCTGCTAAAAGATGCCCTTTCTCGAACATTTGAGCAGTAACGAAAATTTGTTCTTGAAACCCCTTACATTTTGGAGTATGATTACATCAGAACAAAGATTCCGCTATGAACATTTGTTCAAAAGGGAGGGGGGCAAGGAACGTTGTGATCGATGCAAGCCACGAGAAAAAGAGGCTGTTGGTCAAAGTGAGCTCCATGTATTACATGGACGGTTTGAATCAGCAGGAAATATCGGAACGTCTGGGCATCTCGCGTCCGCAGATCAGCAGAATGCTCGCCGCCGCCAAGTCGGAGGGCATCGTTCAGATTAGTATCCGGAATCCGTTTTCGGAGGAACAGGCTTACGAGAGAGCCATCGCGGAAACGTTCGGAATCCATGACGTTATCGTCGTGCACGTTCCGGACGCCGACCGTCAGGTGATCGACCTGCATGTAGCCCGCGCCGCATCGGCGCTGCTCGAAAGCGCGATCAAGGATCGCGACGTCGTCGGGATAATGGCCGGGAGAACGATTGCTTCCATCGCCAGGGAGATGCATTACGTCGGAAGGAAAGAAGTCCAATTCGTGCCGATGATCGGCGGATTCGGATCGGACGGAGGAGCATGGCATGCCAATACGAACGCGAGAGTGTTCGCGGAGCAGTTCAAAGCGCGCCATTTGCTGCTAAATGCGCCGGCCGTCGTCGCATCGCCGGAAGCCAGGAATTTATTTATCAACGAGTCCGAAATATCGAAGGTGTTAGAGTCGGCTAAGCGCGTTTCGTTGGCGCTGATCGGGATCGGTCAAGTGACCAAGCAAGCTACGATCGTCAAGTCCGGTTATTTCAGCGACGAGGAAATGGCGGAAGTACGCGGGAATGGTGCCGTATGCAACGTATCCACGTCATTCTTGAACGAAAGCGGCGAACGCGTTCGTTATGATGGTGAATCGCGCATGATCGGGCTTACTATCGACGAAATAAGATCGATTCCCAACGTCATCGCGGTTGCTACCGGCGACGACAAAGTAGAAGCGATTGTTTCGGCCCTTCGGGGCAAATGCATGGACGTGCTCGTCACGGACATGGAAACGGCAAAGCAGTTGTTGGAATGGCAACGCAAGAATCCTGCCCGATAAACCGGGCGGGTTCGCGAATCAACATAACAAACCGCTTTATACAAACAAGGAGGGAATCCAAGTTATGAAAAAAGGGATCATAGTTTTGGCAGCGCTTTTATTGGTTATCGGATTAACGGCATGCGGAGGTAAAACCGGTAAAGACGGAGCCAAGACGGTATCGATCATGACGCCTTACCTCTCGTCCGTTACGACGAACGAAATGGTCGAATCGCTGAAGAAACAATCGGCGGACAAAGGCTGGAAAACGAACGTCGTAGATACGAAAGGCGATATGGGACAGCTCGCTAGCCGCATGGAAGACGTTATTTCTTCCAAAACCGACGCTATCGTCCTCGTCAGCACCGATCCGAATCAATTGAAGAGCCAAATTCAGCGCGCCAAAGAAAAAGGAATCCCGGTGTTCGGCGCCGATTCGGGCTACATCGAAGGCATGGTCATGAACGCAACGAGCGACAACAAGGAAATGTCCAAGCTGATCTCGGATCACCTGTTCAAGTCGATCGGAGACAAAGGCGAAATCGTCGTATTGACTCACCGTCCGCATCCGGGCGTATTGGCTCGTACGGTGCAACTGGATGAATTGCTGAAGGACAAGCCCGAGGTTTCCAAATTGACCGAGCAGCAAGTAGAGGTTCCCGGACCGATCGAGAACGCTCGCAAGCAGATGGAAAGCTTGCTGTTGTCCAACAAAGAAGAAGGCTCGATCACGGCGGTGTGGGCAGGCTGGGACGAAGCGGCCATCGGCGCGGCTCAAGCGATTGAAGCTGCAGGCCGGAAAGATATCATCGTAACGGGCATCGACGGAAACAGCCAAGCGGTGGCAATGATCAAGAAAGGCTCTCCGCTCGTTGCCACGGTGAAGCAGAATTTCACGGGCATGACGGAAATCGTCGTCAAGCAAATGGATCTCGTGTTCCAAGGCAAAGCTGCGGAAGGCACTGAGTTGTACGCTCCGGCCAGCCTGATTACGAAAGACAACGCTTAATTCATCATACGGCGGCAAAGCGGCTTCGGCCGCTTTGCTTAATTCTAAGGCAAGGAGGGCCCCCCATTGACCCTACTGAGAGTCGAAGGACTGGACAAAGTGTTCGGGCAGCACTACGCGCTCTCTGGCGTAGGCTTCGAGATCGAGCCGGGCGAAGTGCACGCGCTTGTCGGCGAGAACGGAGCGGGCAAGTCGACGTTCATTAAAATCATGACCGGAGTATACGGACTTGATGCCGGGACGATCGAATGGAAGGGCGAGAAGGTCGATATTCCGGACCCGGGCGCTTCCAGAAGGCTGGGTATAAACGTGGTCCATCAGGATCGCCATCTCGTTCCTTCTTTTACCGGATACGAGAATCTTTTTCTGGGACTTGACTATCCGACGAACAAGTCGCGGGTCGGCGTGAACTGGACACGGATGAAGCAGCGCGCGGAACAGCTGAAGAACGACTTCGGCGTCGAGATCGATTTGTACAAAACGGCCGACAAAATGTCTCCTCCCGAGAAAACGATGCTGGAAATTTTGCGGGCGATGATGCTGGAGTGCCAATTGTTGATTCTGGACGAGCCTACGGCTTCTCTCACCGATCAAGAGGCGGAGCGGTTGTTCGCCCTCATCGGGAGATTGACCGCTCAAGGCACGGGCATCCTGTACGTGTCCCACCGGATGGACGAAATTTTCCGTCTGTCCGATCGGATTACCGTTTTCCGCAACGGCCAGCGGATTGCCACGGTCGACACGGAGGCGACGGACAAGGACAGCTTGATCCGGCTGATGAGCAACGCGGAAGTAAAAAAATCCGAGAAGAGGACGGGCAAGACATCGGCGGGGGAAAAGGTATTGGAATTGACCGGCTTGTCCACGAAGGACGGAAAAGTAAAGAATACGAGCCTAAACGTGAGCAAGGGCGAAATCGTCGGTATATTCGGCTTGGCGGGCGCCGGTAGGACGGAACTGCTGGAGACGATCTACGGCCTACGGGAGCCGGCCGGCGGGAGCATCGAGGTTGCGGGACGCAAGGTGAAGGCTCCTACGCCGAAGCGCTCGCTCGAGAACGGCGTCGTCCTTATTCCGGAGGAGCGCAAGCGCGACGCGCTCGTCTTGGGCATGTCGATCCGGGAAAACATGACGCTGCCGGTATTGAAGCGGTTCTCGGGTTTGTTGAAGCTTCGCGCTCGGACGGAGCGCTCGGAAGTGAATTCCTGGATGCGGGAGCTGAACGTGAAAGCGGCCGGTTCGGAACAATCGGTCGGCCAGCTGAGCGGAGGCAACCAGCAGAAAGTCGTGTTCGCCAAAGCGTTGCTCTCGAACCCGGTGCTGTTCCTGTGCGACGAACCGACGCAAGCGGTAGACGTCATGACGCGCGAAGAGATCCATCGCCTTCTTAAAGCCCAAGCCGACAAAGGCTGCGGAGTGCTGTTCGTGTCGTCCGACCTGCAAGAAGTGTTGGATATTTCAGATCGCTTGTACGTTCTTCACGATAGCCGAATCGTGGCCGAACTGGATAACGAGGGCGTTACCCCCGAGCAAGTGCTCGGATATTGCTACAGTCAAGGAAAAGGAAGTGAACATCATGGTTGAAGCGCGCGCGGGAATCTCTTACCTTAGACTTATCCGCACTTACGGCACGGTCGCTGCCGGGATTCTGATTATACTGGCGTTCTCTCTGCTCAGTCCGGATTCGTTCGCGACGATCGACAACGCCATTAATATTAGCCGTCAAATCTCGTTCCTCGTCATCATCGCGTTAGGAGCGACGCTGGTCATGTCCGTCGGCGAATTCGACCTCTCGGTCGGAGCCGTGGCCAGCTTCGGCGGCGTATTCGCAGCCCAAATGGCGGTCGCGGGTTACCCGATCTGGTCGACTTTTCTGGCACCTATGGCTATCGCGTTCGTTATCGGGTTCGTGAACGGCTGGATCGTCACGCGTTTCCGCGTGCTTTCCTTCATCACTACGCTCGCGATGGGCACTATTCTCGGCGGCTTGAACTTCCGCCTGACGGGAGGAGCGACCGTGTTCGAGAACATCCCGGACGCGTTTCGTTATCTTGGCCAAAGCGAGTGGGGCGGCATTCCGGTATTATCCTTTATCATGCTGCTGGTAACGCTGATCTTCTGGTATGTTATGTCCCATATGCCCTTCGGTCGCAAGCTGTACGCGATCGGCGGCAACGAATCGGCTTCCCGCGTAGCGGGCGTGCGAGTTGCCCTAAACAAAAATATGGCTTTCGCGCTATGCGCCATGTTGGCCGCGTTAACCGGCATTCTGATGGCTTCGCGTCTCGGTTCTGCGCACCCGACGGGAGGAGACGGCTTGTTCCTGTCCGCATATGCGGCCGCGTTCCTCGGAATGACCTCTTTCAAGGAAGGCGTTCCGAATATCTGGGGTACGTTCGTCGGCGCGGCGATTATCGGGATTCTGGCTAACGGTCTGACTATTCTGGAAGTACCGACTTTCATGCAGGACGTCATTACGGGCTGCATCGTCATCGCGGCCGTTCTGATGCAGAAGCTCGGGCGTGGTAAAGGATGATGTCGAGCATGCGCAGTCCTCTAAACGTAGAAGCTTATCGCGCAGCCCAAGAGAGAGGGGAAGCATTGCTTGTCGGGTACTTGGTAGCGGGAGATCCGACGATCGAAGAGTCGTTCGAGATGATCCAGGCCAGTGCCCAAGCGGGAATCGACATCATCGAGCTGGGGGTGCCGAGTCCCGATCCGTTCATCGACGGCGAAGTCATTAAGCGCGCGCACAAGCGGGCCCTTGATGCCGGCGCTTCGGCGTCGGAAGGGTTGCTCGATCTGTGGCGCCGGGTAAGGCGAGAGGTGCCTCGTCCGATCTGGGCGATGGGATATAAGAATGAACTCGTGGACGAAGGGTTGTATCGCCGATTGGTCTCGGAGGGGCTGATCGATGCTCTCGTGTTGCCGGATAGCTCGCTGGAAGAGCAAATCCGCATACAACGGGAGGTTGGCGAGTCCGGCATCGACGTCATCCGCTTCATCAACAGCGGGATGGACGACGCGACGATTCGCGAAATATGCGACGGCGCGACGATTATCTATGCCCAATCCTACTCGGGCACGACGGGCGATCCCATGGCCAGCGTGAATGGCTTGTCCGTACTTTGCGATCGTATTCGGCCGCATCTGCCGGAGGGCCTGCTGGTTGCCGGCTTCGGTCTGCGCTCGCCGGATCGGGTAGGCAAAGCGGTGCAAAGCGGGTTCGACGGAGCCGTCGTCGGTTCCGTGCTCGTCAGTCGCTGCGAGAACCGGGAGAAGGATTACTTGTACCGCCTCGTGGCCGAAATGAAACTGGAGACGATGGGCTCCTCGACAAGGGGTTGAGCAGATGAGATATATCGCTTCCTTCGATATAGGAACAACGAACGTCAAAGGAATTTTGGTTACCGAAGACGCGGGCATTTTTCTGGAGAAAAACATCGAGCTGAAGGTAATCCGGCATGGCGGAGCCGTCGAACAGGATCCGAAGCAATGGTATGAAGCGGTTAAGCTAATCGCCGCATCCTGGTTCAAGGTAGGCATCAAACCGAAGGATATCGCGTTTCTGACGTTCAGCGGCCAGATGCAGGATTGCATTCCGGTCGGAGAGGACTTGGAGCCGTTGCGTCCGGCGATACTGTACGCCGATGGGCGCGCGACTGAGCAGTCCGAGCGGCTGCTCGGGGATATCGGGAAATCGGCCATTCACGGTTTAACGGAAAATCATATGGACGGGACGTTAACGTTCCCTAAAATATTATGGATAAGGCAACACGAGGAGGACGTATTTCGGGCGACAAGAAGTTTTCTCGTCAGTTCCAAGGATTACGTCATCGCCAAGTTGACCGGAGCATGCGTAACCGATCCGACGTCCGCGGCGACGACCGGCTGCATGGACATTCGGTCCCGAACGTGGATCGGTTCCTGGTTGGAGAGATATGGGGTGGATCCGGCGAAAATGCCTGCCATCGTCTCGTCGGATTGCATCGTCGGGACCGTAAATGAACGAGGAGCCTCGGATACGGGATTCGCTTCGGGCACGCCGGTGCTTTGCGGAATCGGAGATGCCGGCTCGGCCACGCTCGGAGCGGGCATTTACGAAGCCGGGGAAGTTTACGCTTATATCGGCACGTCCGGTTGGGTTGCGGCCGCTTCGTCAGGATATATCGACGTCGAAAGCGGAGCATTTAACCTGGCTTACGTAGAGGAGGGACGCCAAATCGCGATCGCTCCGCTCTCCAATGCCGGCAATGCGCACCAATGGGCGGTTAGCGCGTTCGGCGACGGCGGACGCGCGGGCGATTCAATGTCGTACCAGCAATTCGAACGCGCTATGGGGCAGACCGAACGGGGAAGCGGGAACGTGTTGTTTCTGCCTTATTTGAACGGCGAGCGTTGCCCCGTTCAAGACGTGAACGCATCGGGCTGCTTTATCGGCTTGAAGCCGACGACGACAAGACAGCAGATGGGCGCCGCCGTGTTGGAGGGCGTTGCCTTCTCGATGCGGCAAGTGCTGGAGCTGGTAGCGGATTCCGAAGAAAGCAAGCGTGTGACGCTGATCGGGGGGAGGCGCGAAGAGCAAATCCTGGTGCCAGATCATCGCGGACGTGCTTGGGTGCGAACTGGTCGTTCCGAACAATTCGCAGTATTTACCCTCCCTCGGCGCGGCGGCATTAGCTTTCCGCCAAGCCGGTTGGTGCGGGGAATACGCTTCGTTGTGCCAAAAGTTCAAAGGGCTGCAAGAGGGTGAAACTTTCTTGCCGAACGGGGAGCTTCGGATGCACTATGACGCGCAGTACGCAAAGTATAAGCGAATTTATCCGGCCATCGCTCCATTGTTCGCAGACGAATCCGGTTCCGTCATTTAGGCGATTATTCAATACGCGCTTTTCCCTAGGCAATAGCCTGGTGCAAGCTAGTCCAGCCGTGGACTCGCTTGCACTGGGCTTTTTGTCGATACTGCTATAATATATATTACTAACATGACGAATAGAGTTTATCGCGACGTTTCGCGCTAAAGATACAGAAGGAGAATTACGCATGGCGCAGTTGAAAGCGGGACAACCGGTCCCGGACTTCGAGCTTCCCGCCACGAACGGGGGAACGATTCGACTTAGGGATTATCGCGGACGCAAGGTGATTCTATACTTTTACCCTAAGGATATGACAACGGCGTGCACGCAGGAATCGTGCGATTTTCGCGACGCGAATGCGACGTTCGAGGACAAGAACGCGATCGTTCTCGGCATCAGCACGGATGAGCTGAAGAGACATTACAAATTCATTGAAAAGTACGAATTGCCTTTTCTGCTGCTCGCGGATACGGAGCATCGGGTGTGCGAGCTGTACGGAGTATGGCAGGAGAAGCAGTTGTACGGCAGAAAGTACATGGGAATCGTGCGTTCCACTTTCTTGATCGACGAGAAAGGGATCCTTGTACAGGAATGGCGCAATATTAAAGTGAAAGGCCACGTCGAGAACGTCAAGCAGGCTCTGCTGAAATAATAAAAAATAGGGATGTTCAGAATAAGCCTACTATGGTACCATCCTTTAAACAGGAGATGATCTGATGAATTCCAGTTCGAAGGTTTCGTTCCAAGCCCTTAACCGGACGAAGCTCGTCGATGACGTCGTCATCCAGCTTCAGAAGACGATCTCGAGCGGCGAGCTTAAGCATGGGGACAAAATCCCGACCGAACCCGAGCTCATGGAGCAGTTCGGCGTGGGCCGTTCCACGATCCGCGAAGCGGTCAGGGTACTCGTGCATGCCGGATTGCTGGAGAAGAAACAAGGCTTCGGAACGTATCTCGCTTCGACGCCGGTCATTCAAGAGCCTCTCGAGCATAGGCTTAGAAGAGCCGAAATCGTCGAAGTGTACGAGGTGCGTAAAATGCTTGAGCTGGAAATTTCCAGACTCGCCGCCGAACGTCGCGAAGATCAGGATCTTGAGCACATGCGCCGCCATCTCGACCAACGCCGAGAGGCATTGGATAAGGGGGATACGCACGGTTATTTGAACGCGGACATCGAATTCCATATCGCCATCGCTGTGGCCAGCAAAAACCATGTCGTCGTCGATCTGTACCGGACGTTCTCTTCCGCGTTAAGAGAGGCGCTCTACAAGCTGGCGAAAGAAAAGGAGGGACACGATCCGAACACCGAAATACACGAAAAAATATACGAAGCGATCAAGAACAAGGACGTCTCGGCCGCCGAGCATTGGACGCTTCGGAACCTGGATGGAACGGTGGGCCAACTCCGGGAAAGAATGGGGCGTACCTAAGGTAGAACAGTCTTAAGGTTTCATCTGACTTTAAACGTCAGATGATAAGACGAAATTGTCGATTATGGAGAACGATTAGAAATTAGTTTAGGGGATATTATCTTTCCTATTAAACATCAGATGATAAGATGAAAGGATGTTCGGCATGAGCTCTAAACAAGCGGCCAGCGTAGCTAATATACAAATAAACACGGTCTATTCCATTTTATTCTCCATCAGTCTCGTTCATTTGCTGAACGATTCCATTCAATCGGTAATACCGGCTATCTTTCCGATTTTGCAGGAGTCCATGAAGCTTAGCTTCGCGCAGATAGGATGGATTGCCTTCACGCTTAACGTAACGGCTTCCTTGCTGCAACCGATGATCGGTTTATATACCGATTCGAAACCGAAGCCGTTTTTACTCCCCGCAGGGGTGTTGTTCTCGCTTGTCGGCATGGTCGTGCTGGCCTTTGCCGAGAGTTATTGGCAAGTTATTCTCTCCGTCGTGCTGATCGGATTCGGCTCCGCCGTCCTTCATCCGGAGGCTTCCCGCGTCGCATATATGGCAGCTGGCCCGCGCAGAGGGTTGGCGCAATCGATCTTCCAAACGGGAGGTAACATAGGGCAAGCTTTGGCTCCCGTTTTTACCGCGCTTATTTTCGTTCCCATCGGTCAATTCGGAATCATTTGGTTCACGATCGCTGCCGCAGCCGCATTTGTTGTACAGATTTACGTGGCGAGATGGTACAAAGCTTACGTCAGCCGGCAAACCGCGAAGAAGAAGGAAGCCGTTAAGAGAGAGCCGCTTCCTACGAGAACGATCGCTTACGCGATGACCATTCTAATCCTGCTCCTGTTCTCGAAATTCGTATACGTGGCCAGCATGACGGGATTCTTTTCGTTTTACATGATCGATCATCACCGGATCTCCACGGAATACGCGCAAGTGTTCATCTTCGCGTTATTGGCCGCGGGCGCGGTAGGTACTTTCTTGGGCGGGCCGCTAGCCGACAAGTTCGGCAGAAGGAACATGATCTGGTTCTCGATTCTGGGGACCGCTCCGTTCTCGCTGTTGCTTCCTTACGCCAACCTATTCTGGTCGGCCGTGTTGCTCGTCTTTATCGGCTTTATCCTTCTGTCCGGATTTTCGGTCATCATCGTCTACGCGCAGGAGCTTCTACCGGGTAAAGTAGGCATGGTATCGGGTCTGTTCTTCGGATTGGCGTTCGGACTCGGGGGCATCGGCTCCGTCGTTCTCGGCACTCTGGCCGACGCGACGAGCATCTCTTTCGTCATTAAGCTGTGCGCGTTCTTGCCGCTTATCGGATTATTGGCCGCGTTCCTGCCGACGGACCGTAAATTGAAACTGGCGGAATGAAGAGACTCCGGCCGAGCCTTATCGCCTTGACGCTGTCGAAGCCGCAAAGCTATAATTACTTCAATTGATTTTACCCCGCGGAACGGATAGGACCGTCAGCAATGGCGATTTAAGGTTTACGCTTAGGAGGCTCGGTTTACCCAGTGACTACTCACCAACATGAAATGATCGTCGTATTGGACTTCGGTGGCCAGTACAACCAATTGATCGCCCGTCGCATTCGCGATTTGGGCGTGTACAGCGAATTGCTTCCTTTCAACACTTCGGCGGACAAGCTTCGCGCGCTTGCGCCCAAAGGGATCGTCTTCTCCGGAGGACCGGCTAGCGTATATGCCGAAGGTGCTCCGAAGGTAGATCCGGCTATCTATGAATTGGGAGTTCCGATTCTAGGGATTTGCTACGGCATGCAATTGATAACTCACCAACAAGGCGGTAAAGTAGAGCCCGCGCACAAGCGCGAGTACGGCAAATCCGACGTGGATTTCGTAGCCGGCTCCGATCTGGTTAAAGGCTTGGACGCACGCCAAACGGTATGGATGAGCCACGGCGACCACGTAACCGAGCTGCCGGCGGGATTCCGAGTCGACGCGAGCACGGAGCACGCTCCGGTTGCGGCGATGAGCGACCCTTCCCGGAAATTCTTCGCGGTGCAATTCCATCCGGAAGTTCGCCACTCCGTCTACGGGAACGAAATGATCCGCAACTTCTTGTTCGAAGTGTGCGGCTGCCGCGGGGACTGGACGATGGGCTCGTTCATCGACGATATGATCGCGGACATCCGTAAGGAAGTCGGGGACAAGAAAGTGCTTTGCGCATTATCGGGCGGCGTGGATTCCTCCGTCGTTGCCGTCTTGATCCATAAAGCGATCGGCGATCAGCTTACTTGCATGTTCATTGACCACGGTCTTCTTCGCAAAGGCGAAGCGGAGAGCGTCATGGAGACGTTCGTCGGCAAGTTCGGCATGAACGTCGTCAAGATCGACGCGAGCGAACGGTTCCTCGGCAACCTGAAGGGCGTCGACGATCCGGAGAAAAAACGCAAAATCATCGGCACGGACTTCATTCGGGTGTTCGAGGAGGAGTCCGCGAAGTTCGACGATTTCACGTTCCTCGCTCAAGGCACGCTCTACACCGATATCGTCGAGAGCGGCACGGCGACGGCGCAGACGATCAAATCTCACCATAACGTCGGCGGCTTGCCGGAAGACATGAAATTCAAATTGATCGAACCGTTGAAGACTCTGTTCAAAGACGAAGTGCGCAAAGTCGGCGCCGAATGCGGCTTGCCGGAAGCGATCGTCATGCGCCAGCCGTTCCCGGGACCGGGTCTGGCGATCCGCGTGCTCGGCGAAGTGACGGCGGAGAAGCTCGAGATCGTGCGCGAGTCCGATGCGATCCTTCGCGACGAGATCGCCAAAGCGGTCTCGACCGCGAAATCTGGCAATACTTCACGGCGCTGCCGGGCATGAAGAGCGTCGGCGTCATGGGCGACGGCCGCACGTATTCGTACGCCGTCGGCATCCGCGCCGTTACGTCGATCGACGGAATGACAGCCGACTGGGCTAGAATTCCTTTCGACGTGCTGGAGAAAATCTCCAATCGCATCGTTAACGAAGTACAGAACGTTAACCGGATCGTATACGATATTACGTCCAAACCTCCTGCTACGATCGAGTGGGAGTAAGGCGCTAAGTATCCCCTCTTTATAAGCGAACCGCACTACGGAAACTGTGCCCAGCACCGAAATAACGGTGCTGGGCACAGTTATTTCGCCGGACTCTCCTTCTAGCGCCAAAATAACGGTGCTGGGCACCGTTATATCGCCGAAACTCCCACCCAGCACCCAAATAACGGTGCTGGGCACCGTTATTTTCGCCGAAACTCCAACCCAGCGCCCCAATAACGGTGCTGGGCACCGTTATTTCATGGAGAATGCTGGACATTGTTGCGAGTAGGTATGAGGACCGTTATATCGCCGAAACTCCAACCCAGCGCCCAATTAACGGTGCTGGGCACCGTTATATCGCCGAAACTCCAACCCAGCGCCCCAATAACGGTGCTGGGCACCGTTATTTCATGGAGAATGCTGGACATTGTTGCGAGTAGGTATGAGGATCGCAATGGTCTTGCCGAAACTCCAACCCAGCGCCCAAATAACGGTGCTGGGCACCGTTATATCGCCGAAACTCCAACCCAGCGCCCAAATAACGGTGCTGGGCACCGTTATATCGCCGAAACTCCAACCCAGCGCCCCAATAACGGTGCTGGGCACCGTTATTTCATGGAGAATGCTGGACATTGTTGCGAGAGGTATAGGATCGCAATGGTCTTGCCGAAGGAAGGTGAACCATTGTTGAAGTTTGCCTTGTTTTCGCTTTCATTGGGAATGAAACGCTAACATAATAGAAAACACTGTAAATTCCGAACGATTCAAGGTGAAAAAGGGGTCGAATATTCGTAAATAACCGTTGACAGACAAGGTCCTACGACCTAGAATATGGATTGGACAAACAACTGAATAATCTTTTCGTATAATCCCGGGAATAGGCTCGGGAGTCTCTACGAGGTCACCGCAAATGATCTGTCTACGGAAAGGGAAGCCATACATGGGGATTAACGTCTCCGCTGGTATGAATTTTCCCGGTTGTGCGGAACCTAGGAGGGTAATCTTCTAGGTTTTTTGTATGTTCAGTCTTAGGTTTTCCGCATTCATTCAAATTTTGAAGGGAGAGTTTATTGAGACATGGAACGTTTCTTTAAGCTGAAGGAACTGGGGACGAATGTACGCACAGAGATCATGGCAGGGATTACGACCTTCATGACGATGGCCTACATTCTCGTGGTTAACCCAGGTATTTTGTCGGGGGCGGATTTGAGCTTCACTTCCGTATTCCTTGCGACTGCGCTCGCCGCAGGTATTTTCACGATTGCGATGGGATTGTTCGTTAACTTTCCGGTAGCGCTGGCCCCGGGGATGGTCTTAACGCTTTCTTCGCTACGACGATCGTCACTTCGAAGGCGACGGGTAATCCGATTACGCCGGAAATGGGGCTCGCCGCGGTCTTTATTTCAGGGATTATTTTCTTCATCCTAACGGTTACTCAGATTCGCCAGCTGCTTATCGTTGCGATTCCCGACGGACTGAAGCATGCGATTACGGTCGGTATCGGCTTGTTCATCGCGATCGTCGGTATGAAAACAAGCGGGCTCGTGACGATCTTGGTATTCGGCGACGGCAGCACGCTGCTGTCGATGGGCCACTTGGAAAACCCAAGCGTATGGTTAACTATCGTAGGCTTGGCGATTATCGGAATATTCATGGTATTGCGCGTTAAAGGCGCGATTCTGCTCGGAATGGTCATCATCACATTGATCGGAGCGCTTCCAGGCGTCGACTTGGTCGACTTCGGTTCCTTGAAAGGCGCGGACTGGGCTCCCGACTTCGGCGAATTGAATTTCTGGAGCATGGATTTCGCGGATCTCTTTACGACGGGACTCTTGACGGCTATCGCTACCTTTACTTTCGTTGAGTTATTCGATACTTTCGGTACGCTGGTCGGTACGGCCAACCGCGCCGGATTTTTCAAAAATAAAGAAGAAGGCACCAAAAAAGTCGGTAAAGCGATGTTCGTCGACGCGGTTGCGGTCAGCGGCGGCGCGATGCTCGGAACGAGCACGGTTACGGCTTACGTGGAAAGCTCCGCCGGCGTTGCCGCGGGCGGTCGCACGGGCCTGACTTCCGTAACTACGGGCGTGTTGTTCTTGCTTGCTCTGTTCTTGTTGCCGATCGCGTTGCTTATTCCGGCTCCCGCGACGAGCGCAGCGCTGATCATCGTCGGCGTGTTGATGGTTCAATCTGTTAAAGAAATCGACTTTACCGACCTCGTTATCGGAATTCCGGCATTCTTGACGATTACGATCATGGCGTTCACTTACAATATCGCCAACGGAATTTCCTTCGGTATCGTTTCTTATGTCGTGCTTGCGTTCGTGGCCGGCCTTACAGGCGAGAAAAAGCACAAGATTCATTGGCTGATGTGGATCGTATTCGTCATCGTAATCGCGCGTTACGTGTTCGTTGGCGGAGAATAATTAAGCGTTTATGAACCGAAAGGTATGGTTCATGGCATAAACCAACCCTGCTTCACTTCCGAAACGACGGAGGTGGGGCGGGGTTTTCATTTTTCCGGAGATGCCGGAAGAATGAAGGCGCGATAACGATTGGGAAAACCTAACAATATATGAAAATGGGTGTACAGATCCGGATGGATGGGGGCTCCAAATCGTATAATCGTATCAAAATCCGAACGTTAATATTTCATGGCAACCAAAGTGTTCGTCTTTGTTTGACAGTTTACCCTAGTCTGCGGTACACTAAGAAGCGTTAAAAGAGCCTGTTTTTCGCCTTGTTCCAAGGCTAGAAACAATGCGCGTATAAGTCGGGAATCGGCCCGAACGTCTCTACCCGGAAACCCTAATTTCCGGACTACGCGGCAATCGTCAACGACATCGATATTGAAGCGCGGACCGGCGAAGGTTCGGGCTTCCTCTTGTCGCCGTCGAGCGTTGCCTATAAGGTGTAGAGAACTTAAAGGTCGATTGGGGAATACTGACGGTATTCCCATTGATCTTTTTTTATTTCTGGTCGCATGGGACTCAAGATCGCATCTGGGGAAGGGTGGAATCATGTCTTCACTTGTCGGCGTCATTATGGGAAGTACGTCGGATTGGGAAACGATGAAAAAAGCGTGCGAGGTGCTCGAGGAGCTTAACATTCCGTACGAGAAAAAAGTCGTCTCCGCGCATCGGACGCCGGATTTGATGTTCGAATATGCCGAGACCGCCGTGTCTCGCGGCCTGAAAGTCATAATCGCCGGTGCCGGCGGCGCTGCCCATCTGCCGGGCATGGTCGCAGCCAAAACCGTTCTGCCCGTTATCGGAGTGCCTGTTCAGTCGAAGGCCTTGAACGGGCTTGATTCGTTGCTATCGATCGTTCAGATGCCGGGCGGCATTCCCGTCGCGACGGTCGCGATCGGAGCCGCTGGCGCGACGAACGCAGGTTTGCTGGCGGCGCAAATGATCGGTTCATTCGATCCCGAAGTGCAGGCCCGCTTGTCGGCGCGGCGCGACCGGATCACGCAAGAAGTTCTCGACAATGGAGAGTTGCCGTCATGAGCAGCGGAGATAAGCTTGTGAATTTATTCGGCGGCGAAGGCGCCGCATGCGACGCTTTCGGATGCGATGTTGTCGGGGGAGAAGAGGGCGCGAAGGGTGCGCAGCCTCGGACGATTCTGCCAGGTGCCACCATCGGCGTGCTCGGCGGAGGCCAATTAGGCCGGATGCTGGCTCATGCGGGCAACCGTCTAGGCTATCGATTCTTGACGCTTGATCCGACTCCCGATTCGCCTTGCGGCCAGACGGCGGCTCAAATCGTGGCGAATTATGACGATAAGAATGCTGCCAGGGAGCTGGCTGCCCGCTCGGACGTCATTACCTATGAATTCGAAAACGTCGATGCCGGCGTAGCGGCCATGCTGGAGACGGAATCTTACGTGCCGCAAGGCAGCGCGTTGCTATATACGACCCAGCATCGTCTTCGCGAGAAACGCGCGGTCGAAGCTGCGGGCGTGAAGGTGGCTCCTTATGCCGAAATCGTCAGTCTGGAGAGCTTGCGCGAAGCGGCTGCATCGTTAGGCTTGCCGGCCGTCTTGAAGACGGCGACCGGAGGTTACGACGGCAAAGGGCAATGGGTTTTGCGCGCGGACGACGAGCTGGAGCCGGCATGGAACGAAGCAAGCCGTACCGGTACGCAACTCGTTCTGGAGAAATTCATCAAGTTCGACAAGGAAATTTCCGTAATCGCGCCCGAAGTCCTTCGGGCGAAGTGAAAACATTCCCGCCTGCGGAAAATGTCCATGTTCATAATATATTGCACTTATCTATCGTACCGGCACGTATTGAAGACGCGGTGCGGCAAGAAGCCGAGAAGCTGGCGATCTCGATCGCGGAGACGCTCGGCGTTGTCGGACTTATCGCGGTTGAGCTATTCTTGACCGCCGACGGACAACTGTACGTCAACGAGCTCGCGCCAAGGCCGCACAATTCGGGCCATTATACGATGGAGGCTTGCCGGACATCGCAGTTCGAACAGCACGTGCGAGCCATCTGCAATTTGCCGCTCGGCGATCCGGCGCTTCTTACGCCGGTGGTTATGGCCAACATCCTCGGAGAGCACACGGAACCGCTGATCGCTTGGATGGCGAAACGTGACACGACGGCTGAACGTCTCGGCGTCGAACCTAAGGTACACCTTTATGGCAAAGCAGAGGCAAAGCATAAACGAAAAATGGGACACCTGAACGTGCTTGCACCGAACGTGGAAGCGGCGCTGGAATGGATAGCCCAATCGAATATATGGAGGGTCTAATCAGACATGTTAGAACGCTATAGCCGCCCCGAGATGCGGGCAATCTGGACGGAAGAGAACAAATTCAACGCTTGGCTGGAAGTCGAATTATGCGCTTGCGAAGCATGGGCGGAGCTAGGCCATATTCCTCATGAAGACACGGTAGCGCTTCGCAAAAACGCGAAGTTCGACATCGACCGCATTAACGAGATCGAGCTTGAAACTCGCCATGACGTTATCGCCTTTACCCGCGCGGTATCGGAAAGCTTGGGCGCCGAACGCAAATGGGTGCATTACGGGCTGACTTCGACGGATGTCGTGGATACGGCTATGGGTTATCTATTATTGCAAGCTAACGCGATTTTGAAGAAAGACATCGAAAACTTCATCTCGATTCTTCGCGATCAGGCGATCAAATATAAAGATACTCCGATGATGGGACGTACGCACGGCGTTCATGCCGAGCCGACGACTTTCGGATTGAAGCTGGCGTTGTGGCACGAAGAAATGAAACGCAACCTGGAGCGTTTCGAGCGCGCGGCGGACGGAGTTCAATTCGGTAAAATGTCCGGAGCCGTCGGAACGTACGCGAACATCGATCCTCAAGTGGAGCAATTCGTTTGCAACAAACTGGGCATCAAAGCCGCGCCGATCTCGACGCAGACGCTTCAACGCGACCGTCATGCGGAATACATGTCGACATTGGCGTTGATCGCGACATCGATCGACAAGTTCGCTACGGAAATCCGCGGCTTGCAGAAGAGCGAATTCCGCGAAGTCGAAGAGCCGTTCGGCAAAGGCCAAAAAGGCTCGTCGGCCATGCCGCACAAGCGCAACCCGATCGGTTGCGAGAACATGAGCGGCTTGTCCCGCGTCATCCGCGGACATATGCTTACCGCTTACGAGAACGTTCCGCTGTGGCATGAGCGCGACATCTCGCACTCCTCCGCGGAGAGAGTTATTTTACCGGATGCGACTATGTTGCTGAACTATATGCTCAACCGTTTCGGCAACATCGTGAAGAACTTGACGGTATTCCCGGAAAACATGAAACGCAACATGACCCGTACCTATAATGTGCCTTTCTCCGGCCGCGTTCTGACGAAGCTGATCGACAAAGGCTTCAGCCGCGAGCAAGCTTACGATACCGTTCAACCGCGCGCGATGCAGGCGTGGGAAGAACAACGCGATTTCCGCGATATCGTGGGATCGACGAAGGAAATCACGGACGTGCTGTCCGCCGAAGAAATCGCGGAATGCTTCGATCCGACTTGGCATCTTAAGCACGTTAACACGATTTTCGACCGTTTGGGTTTGAAATAAGGCAAGCGGCGGCGAACCGCCCCAAGGAGGCAGACATGACTACCCAAGCTTTGGCTACGGCCGAAGGGCTCGTTAACGCCCCCCTTATCCATAAGGGCAAAGTCCGGGAGTTGTACGATCTCGGAGAACATCTATTAATAGTAGTAACGGACCGGATCTCGGCTTTCGACTACGTGCTGGATCCGCCCGTACCGGGCAAAGGCAGCGTGTTGAACGGCTTAAGCGCTTATTGGTTCGAGCAAACGGCGGCGATTCAGCTTAACCATGTCGTGCACACGGACGTGGCGCTGCTCGGGGATATCGTATCCGAGCCGGACAAGCTTGCGGGTCGGATCATGGTTAGCCGCAAAGCGAAAAGGATCGATATCGAATGCGTCGTGCGCGGTTACATTACGGGCGGCGGATGGCGGCAATACCAATCGAACGGTGAAGTTAACGGTATTAAGCTGCCTGAAGGGTTGCACAAGAACTCGAAGCTTGAGCGGCCGATCTTCACTCCGGCGGGCAAGAACGACGTCGGACATGACGAGGACATTCCTTTCGAGGAGATGTCGCGCCGCGTCGGCGCCGAGTTGGCCGAAGGGTTGCGGGACCGCAGCCTGAAGCTGTACGAATTCGGCCGGGATTACTGCGCTAAGCGGGGCATCATCCTCGCGGATTGCAAGTTCGAGTTCGGATTGATCGACGGCGAAATCGTTCTTATCGATGAATTGTTTACTCCCGATTCCTCGCGCTTCTGGGCGGAGGAAAATTACAAGCTCGACGTTGAGATCGACAGCATGGACAAAGAACCGGTGAGAGCGTACTTGGCGGGATCGGATTGGGACAAGAACAGTCCGCCGCCTCAGTTGCCCGCATCGGTCGTCGAGGCGACAACGTCGAGATATCAGGATATCGCTCGCAGGTTGATGAAGTAAGAATCGGTTGCTCGAGCGTCGGGCGGGCTGGAATAACGGCACCAGATGCCGCTATTTCGTCCAAAGTCCGTTCGGCGCACGGAATAACGGCACGGAATGCCGCTATTTCGCCCAAAGTCGGACTGACGCACGGAATAACGGCACGGAATACCGCTATTTCGTCCAAAGCCGGGCTGACGCACGGAATAACGGCACGGAATGCCGCTATTTCGTCCAAAGTCGGGCTGACGCACGGAATAACGGCACGGAATACCGCTATTTCGCCCAAAGTTGGGCTGACGTACGGAATAACGGCACGGAATGCCACTATTTCGCCCAATGTCGGGTCGGCGTATGAAATAACGGCACCAGATGCCGCTATATCGCCCAAAGTCCGTTCGGCGCACGGAATAACGGCACGGAATGCCGCAATTATCGCCGCATTTTCAAATCGCACATGTTAACTAATAACCAAATCCATACCCCATATCAGGAGGAACTCCAATGAAAGCAAAGGTTTACGTAACGATCAAGCAGAACGTGCTCGACCCGCAAGGGAACGCGGTGCAAGGCGCGCTGCATACTCTCGGCTTCAACGAAGTCGGCAAAGTGAGAATCGGTAAATACCTGGAATTGGATCTGGATACGAACGACCGCGCGCAAGCGGAAGAAAAGCTCAAAGTCATGTGCGAGAAGCTTCTGGCGAACACCGTCGTCGAAGACTATCGCTTCGAATTGGAGGACTGAGCATCCATGAAATTCGCTGTCCTCGTATTTCCGGGCTCCAACTGCGATATCGACTGCTACAAAGCGGTAGAAGACACGGTAGGACAATCCGTCGATTACGTTTTCCACACGGCAACCGATCTATCCGCTTACGATGCGATTCTCGTGCCGGGCGGTTTCTCCTACGGGGATTACTTGCGTTGCGGCGCAATCGCGCAATTCGCGCCTGTTATGGCGGAAGTTCAAAAAGCGGCGGAAGCCGGCAAATTCGTCCTCGGGATCTGCAACGGGTTCCAAATCCTTACCGAAGCAGGGCTTCTGCCAGGGGCGCTTATCCGCAACAATTCGCTTAAATTCCGTTGCCACCAAGTAGATTTGGTCGTCGAGAACGCCAAGACTGCTTTTACGAATGCTTACAACCAAGGCGACGTCATCGATATCCCGATCGCTCACGGAGAAGGAAGCTTCTACGTGGACGACGAGACGTTGGCCAAGCTGAAAGCGAACAACCAGATCGTATTCCGTTATGCGGGCGACAATCCGAACGGTTCGGTAGACAACATCGCCGGCGTGTGCAACGAAGCGGGCAACGTAGTCGGCATGATGCCGCATCCGGAGCGCGCGGTGAAAGACATCCTCGGTTCCGCAGACGGCGCGAAGATGTTTACGTCAGTATTAAACGCTTGGAGGGAACGTAATGGCGCAGCAAGTATCCGCTAAAGAACCAACTGTCGAGCAAATCGCAGAACAGAAAATATATAAGCAATTCGGAGTATCGGACAAAGAATACGATTTGATTTGCGGCTTCATGGGACGTAAACCGAACTACACGGAAATCGGCGTATTCAGCGTAATGTGGTCCGAGCACTGCGCGTACAAAAACTCCAAACCGCTCTTGAAGAAGTTCCCGACCTCGGGTCCTCGCGTATTGATGGGACCGGGCGAAGGCGCGGGTATCGTCGATATCGGCGACAACCAAGCGGTCGTGTTCAAGATCGAATCCCACAACCATCCGTCCGCTGTCGAGCCTTACCAAGGAGCGGCGACTGGGGTCGGCGGTATCATTCGCGATATTTTCTCGATGGGCGCTCGTCCTGTTGCCTTGCTTAACTCCCTGCGTTTCGGTCGTCTCGAGAACGACCGCGTTCGTTACCTGTTCGAGCACGTCGTCAGCGGGATCGCGGGCTACGGTAACTGCATCGGGATTCCGACGGTTGCCGGGGAAGTCATGTTCGATGAGGCATATGAAGGAAATCCGCTCGTCAACGCGATGTGCGTAGGCTTGATCGACCACGACAAAATCCAACGCGGCGTTGCCAAAGGAATCGGGAACCCGGTGTTCTACGTAGGACCTGCTACCGGCCGCGACGGGATCCACGGCGCGACGTTCGCGTCCGAGGATTTAACGGCGGAATCCGAAGCGAAGCGTTCGGCCGTGCAAGTCGGCGATCCGTTCATGGAGAAGCTCGTTATGGAAGCTACGCTGGAGCTTATCGATTCCGGCATCGTGCTCGGAATTCAAGATATGGGCGCGGCGGGATTGACTTGTTCGAGCGCGGAGATGGCGAGCAAAGCCGGTAACGGCATGGAGCTGTATCTCGACGAGGTTCCTCAGCGCGAAGAGGGAATGACCGCTTACGAGATGATGTTGTCCGAATCGCAGGAGCGGATGCTGTTCGTTTGCGAGCCTCAACACGAAGCTCAAGCTAAAGGCATTTTCGAGCGTTGGGGACTTCACTGCGCGAAGGTCGGCAAAGTGTCCGACGACGGCCGCCTGAAGCTGTTCCACAAAGGCGAGCTGGTCGGCGACATGCCGGTTCACGCGCTTGTCGACGATTGCCCGATCTACGACAAACCGTCGCAAATTCCGGAATACTATTTGAAAAACGGATCGATCGATACGAACCGCTACGAGCAAGTACTCGACCTGAACGCCGCGCTGAAAAAAGTGCTCGGTTCCCCGTCGCTGGCGAGCAAAGAGTGGGTTTATAACCAATATGATTACATGGTTCGCACCGAGACCGCGGTTCGTCCGGGTTCGGACGCTGCCGTCGTTACGATTCGCGGCACGCGCAAAGGTCTGGCGATGACGACGGATTGCAATGGCCGTTACGTCTATCTGGACCCTGAAGTGGGCGGTAGAATCGCGGTTGCGGAAGCGGGACGTAACATCGTATGTTCCGGAGCCGAGCCTCTGGCGATTACGGACAACTTGAACTTCGGCAGTCCGGAGAAACCGGAAATTTTCTGGCAGATGGAAAAAGCGGTAGACGGCATGGCGGAAGCTTGCCGCGTGCTCGATACGCCGGTTATCGGCGGTAACGTATCCTTGTACAACGAGAATACGCGCGGCGCGATCTACCCGACGCCGGTCGTCGGCATGGTCGGTCTCGTACACGATACGGACCACATTACGACGCAAGAATTCAAAGCGGAAGGCGACGTCATCTTCCTGCTCGGCGATACGAAAGCGGAAATCGGCGGAAGCGAATTCCAATACGCGGTTCACGGCGTAACGGAAGGCCGTCCTCCGGAGCTTGATCTGGATACTGAACAGAAGCTGCACAAAACCGTGCTTAACGTTATTCAACAAGGCTTGGTCGCTTCGGCGCATGACTTGTCCGAAGGCGGCTTGGCGGCGGCGCTCGCGGAAGCGGGCTTCGGTCGCGGACTTGGCGCGAACGTCACGTTCGAAACGAATCTGCGTCCGGATATCGCATTGTTCAGCGAATCGCAATCCCGTATTCTGCTTACGGCTAAGCCTGAGCTAGCGGATAAGCTTGCAGTCGCGATTACGCTCGCCGGCGTTCCTCTTCAACGTCTGGGTACGGTATCGGGCGACCGCTTGACGGTTAATATCGGCGGCAACGACGCGATCGACGCATCCATCTCCGAGCTTCGCCAAGTATGGAAGCAAGCGATTCCTAATCATATGGTCGGTAATCAAGCATGAAACCAAGTGTTGCAAATGGGGGGACAGCAGTGACACAGCTCTGGACCGGGGACTATTACAACGAGGGCAATAACAGCAACGACTCTATTTTCGACAAAGTAAAGGAAGAGTGCGGCGTATTCGGGGTGTTCGGTCATCCCGATGCGGCTAACCTATCCTACTATGGTTTGCATGCGTTGCAGCACCGCGGCGAAGAAAGTTGCGGGATCTGCACTTCGGATGACGGTACGTTCCATTACCATCGCGGGATGGGGCTGGTCAAAGAAGTGTTCGACCGCGACAGCTTGGAATCGTTAAAGGGCAGTCAAGCGATCGGCCATGTTCGTTACTCGACATCGGGCGGAAGCGGACTGGCTAACGCGCAGCCTCTCGTGTTCAAATACCGCGGCGGAGATTTAGCCGTCTGCACGAACGGCAACTTGGTTAACGAACCGGGCGTGCGCAAAGAGCTTGAAGACATGGGATCGATCTTCCAGACGACAAGCGACACCGAGGTTATCGCCCATCTTATCGCGCGTTCTCCCAAGGATCTCGTAGAGGCGGTTAAGGATGCGTTCGCCCGATTGATCGGCGGGTTCGCCTTCCTTATCCAGACGCAAGGCCAATTGATCGCGGCGTGCGATCCGCATGGTCTCCGTCCTCTCGTGATGGGGCGTTTAGGAGATGCGTACATCTTCGCTTCCGAGTCTTGCGCTTTGGAAACGATCGGCGCGGTTTACGAACGCGATGTACAACCGGGCGAGCTGCTCGTGATCGATCGGAACGGCTTGCGCGAAGATCGCTTTGCTCCGATGCAGCGCCGTGCGGTGTGCGCGATGGAATACATCTATTTCGCAAGACCGGATAGCGACATCTACGGCGTGAACTTGCATTCCTCCCGTAAACGGATGGGCCAGCAGCTCGCGCAGGAGTCGTTCGTCGACGCGGATATCGTAACCGGCGTTCCGGATTCGAGTATTTCGGCGGCGATCGGCTACGCGGAGCAGACCGGCATTCCTTACGAGCTAGGTTTAATCAAAAATAAATATACCGGACGTACCTTCATTCAGCCTTCTCAAGAGCTTCGAGAGAAAGGCGTGAAAATGAAGCTGTCCGCCGTACGCAAAGTCGTCGAAGGCAAGCGCGTCGTCATGATCGACGATTCGATCGTGCGGGGCACGACTTCGCTCCGGATCGTGAACATGCTTCGCGAAGCAGGCGCCCTGGAAGTGCATGTGCGAATAACTTCGCCGCCATTCATGAATCCTTGTTATTATGGGATCGATACGCCGAACCCGGGAGACCTGATCGCTTCCAGCAAGACGGTGGAGGAGATCCGTCAAGCGATTAACGCGGACTCTCTCTACTTCCTAAGCGAGAAGGGCTTGATCGATTCCGTAGGCGGCCACGATAACGAGTACAATCGCGGTCTGTGCTTGGCCTGCTTCAACAACGATTATCCGACTCCTGTCGAATTCGAAGACGCTAAGTTGACTTCTTGCGGGTGTGATTGATAGAAGTTGTTTCGCTTTTGCCCGCGGT
Organism: Cohnella cholangitidis; assembly: GCF_014107495.1. Taxonomy (GTDB): domain Bacteria; phylum Bacillota; class Bacilli; order Paenibacillales; family Paenibacillaceae; genus Cohnella; species Cohnella cholangitidis. Next base: position 1,911,705 of record NZ_CP041969.1, on the reverse strand, counting down.
AGCGAGTTTCCAACACGGTTATAACAAACCAATAAAAAAACGTTTGGTCAGAGCGGTGAAGCGACAACTATCGGGTGTAGAGTTTACGTCCTGCCTTTGTATTCGCGTGATAACCTTTTAATCTCATCATGATTACGCGAATACAACAGCAGGCGAAACCCGATAGTTCGTCGCGTAACCGCGGCTGCAGCCAAACAATACCTGGGAGTGAAACCATTGTCCGAAGCGTACAAACAAGCCGGAGTCGATATCGCAGCCGGCAACGAAGCGGTCGAACGGATGAAGAAACACGTCAAGAAGACGTTCCGTCCGGAAGTGTTAACAGGGCTCGGCGGATTCGGCGGGCTATTCAGCCTGAACAAAGACAAGTACGAAGAGCCTGTTCTCGTAAGCGGTACGGACGGCGTCGGAACGAAGCTGAAGCTGGCGTTCGCGATGGACAAGCACGACACGATCGGAATCGATGCGGTGGCCATGTGCGTTAACGACGTTATCGTAACCGGCGCGGAGCCGCTCTTCTTCCTTGATTACCTGGCATGCGACAAAGTCGTGCCCGAGAAAATCGAAGCGATCGTCAAAGGCGTCGCGGACGGTTGCGAGCAAGCCGGTTGCGCCTTGATCGGCGGAGAAACGGCTGAAATGCCGGGTATGTACTCCGATGGCGAATACGATATCGCGGGATTTACGGTCGGTATCGTAGATCGCAAGAAAGCGGTCGACGGTTCGACGATTCAAGCCGGCGACGCGGTTATCGGACTAGCTTCGAGCGGTATTCATTCCAACGGGTTTTCCCTCGTTCGCCGTCTTCTGCTTGAGCAGAAGGGCTATTCCCTTACGGATAAACCGGCTGAATTGGAAGGGAAAACGCTTGGCGACGTCTTGATCGAACCAACGCGCATCTACGTGAAGCAAATCCTGAAGCTGCTGGAAAGCATCACGATCAAAGGGATGGCGCATATTACGGGCGGCGGATTCATCGAGAACATTCCGCGCGTATTGCCGGAAGGCGTAAACGCGGATATTAACCGCGGTTCTTGGCCGGTGTTGCCGATTTTCGGATTGATGCAGCAAGCGGGCAGCATTACCGATCGCGACATGTACACGACGTTCAACATGGGGATCGGCATGGTGCTCGTCGTACCGGCCGAGCAAGCAGAGCAAGCGTTGGCGGTCGCGAAGGCGCAGGGCGAGCAAGCGTATCGCATCGGTACGGTAACGGCGGGATCCAAGATCGTTACGTTCGAAGGCGTTGAGCTGCCATGATAGCGGGCAACGGAGGAGACGGAAAGGCGATTTCGTCTTCCGCTCCGCTTAAAATAGCGGTATTCGCTTCCGGCAGCGGAAGCAACTTTCAAGCGCTGGCCGAGGCGGTGCGGGATGGGCGAGTCCATGCGACGATCGAACTCGTCGTGTGCGACAAGCCTTCCGCATTCGTCCTGGAGCGCGCGCGCAATTTCGGGATCGAGACTTACTCGTTTTCTCCCAAGCAGTACCCTTCAAGGGAAGCCTACGAGGAAGAGATCGTAGCCAAGCTGCAAGCGCATGGCATCGACCTGATCGTAATGGCGGGTTATATGCGGCTCGTGACTAACGTTCTCGTCGAACCTTATTATGGCCGAATGATTAACGTCCACCCCGCGTTGCTTCCGGCTTTTCCGGGAATTAACGGGATCGGGCAGGCGTTGGAATACGGCGCGAAGATAACAGGCGCTACCGTGCATTTCGTCGACGGGGGTACGGACACCGGGCCGATCATCGCCCAGCAAGCGGTGGAGATTCGAGACGACGATACGGCGGAGACGTTAGGTTCCCGCATTCAACAAGCCGAATATGGACTGCTTCCTACGGTAGTAGGTTGGATTGCGGAAGGGCGGGTAACGCTGAACGGACGCAAAGTAACGATAAACAATTGAACGGAGGATTCATTCGTGGCGATCAGAAGAGCGCTGGTCAGCGTCTCGGACAAAACCGGAATCGTGGATTTGTGCCGTGAGCTCGCGCAGCAAGGCGTGCAAGTGATATCGACAGGCGGAACGAAAACGTTGCTGGAGAAGGAAAACGTGCCGGTCATCGGCATTTCCGAAGTAACGGGTTTTCCTGAAATTCTAGACGGGCGAGTGAAGACGTTGCATCCGGCGGTACATAGCGGATTGTTAGCGATCCGCGACGACGCCGAGCATATTAAGGCGATGGAAGAACTGAACCTCGATTATATCGACCTCGTTGTCGTTAACCTTTATCCTTTCAAAGAAACGATCTCCAAACCGAACGTTTCTTACGAAGACGCGATCGAGAACATCGATATCGGCGGTCCGACGATGCTTCGTTCCGCGGCGAAAAATCACGCTTTCGTTACCGTTGTCGTCGATGCCGGCGATTATGCGCAAGTGCTGGAGGAAGTGCGCAACGGAGGCGATACGACGCTGGAGACGCGCAAGCGTCTGGCTGCCAAAGTATTCCGCCACACATCCGCTTACGACGCTTTGATCTCCGACTATTTCGCCAAACAGCTGGACGATCCGTTGCCGGAAAGCCTTACGGTCACTTACGAGAAAGTTCAGGAGCTCCGTTACGGCGAGAATCCGCACCAGAAGGCTGCCTTCTATCGCAAGCCGCTATCCACTGCGGGGAATATCACTTCCGCGGAACAACTGCATGGCAAAGAACTGTCCTACAACAACATCAACGACGCGAACGCTGCGCTGGCGATCGTTAAGGAATTCAACGAGCCGGCGGTCGTTGCGGTTAAGCATATGAACCCTTGCGGCGTAGGGATTGGCGCCAACATCGACGAGGCGTACGTGAAAGCTTACGAATCCGATCCGACTTCGATTTTCGGCGGCATTATCGCGGCTAACCGGACGATCGGAGCGGAAACGGCGAATCGCCTGAGCGAACTGTTCCTGGAAATTATCATCGCGCCGGAATTCACTCCGGAAGCGTTGGAAATTTTGCAGCGCAAGAAAAACATCCGTTTGATGCGCATCGGCGAACTTCCTTCCGCCGCGGAACGCAACCCGGAATGGCTCGTTACGAGCGTAGAAGGCGGAATGCTCGTGCAGCAAAGCGACGTGCACAGCCTAAGCGACGGGGATATCACCGTAGTGACGGATCGCAAGCCGACGGATGAAGAGCTTAAGCAATTGCTGTTCGCTTGGAAAGTCGTCAAACACGTAAAATCGAACGCGATTTTGCTGGCCAGCGACAACATGACGGTTGGCGTCGGCGCGGGTCAAATGAACCGCGTAGGCGCGGCTCGTATCGCGATCGAACAAGCGGGAGACAAAGCGAAGGGCGCCGTGCTCGCTTCCGATGCGTTCTTCCCGATGGGAGATACGGTCGAGCTTGCCGCCAAAGCGGGAATCACGGCTATCATTCAACCGGGCGGTTCCATTAAAGACGCGGAATCGATCGCCGCGGCCAATGCCAACAATATTGCCATGATCGTAACGGGTGTCCGTCACTTCAAACACTAATCGAACACGACCAGGAAATAGCGTTACGCGGTAACGCTATTTCCATAGATAGACGCAATATTGCACAATAACGTTACCGGATAACGTTAATGAGCCGCTAAGGTTGAATATTCGGGCTTGGTGAGGCTTATAGCGTTACGCGGTAACGTTATTTTTCTGGAATGGTCACGGAAGGGTTGAAATAGCGTTATCCGATAACGTTATGAATACCGTTCAAATTGACGATTAACGTCGATAACGCAAATGAGGAGGGCACGAAAGTGAAAGTTCTAGTCATCGGACGAGGCGGTCGCGAGCACGCGATCATCTGGGCGCTGAGGAAAAGCGCGAAGATCAACCAAATTTACTGTGCGCCGGGGAACGCGGGAATCGCCCAATTGGCGGAAAACGTGGATATCGGGGAGCTTGAATTCGCGCGTCTCGTGGCGTTCGCGAAGGAGAAAGCGATCGATCTGGTCGTAGTCGGACCCGACGATCCGTTAGCGGCGGGTATCGTGGACGAATTCGAAGCCGCGTCGATTCCGGTATACGGACCGCGGAAGAACGCGGCGGAAATCGAAGGCAGCAAAATCTTCATGAAGGATCTGTTGCGCAAATACAATATTCCGACTGCCAAATACGAAACGTTTACGGACTTTGAGGCCGCTTCGGCATATCTCAAGCAACAGTCTCTGCCGATCGTCATTAAAGCGGACGGGCTTGCGGCGGGCAAAGGCGTATCCGTCTGCTTCACGCGCGAGGAAGCGGACAAGGCTTTGGAAGAGACAATGGTAGACAAGTCGTTCGGCGCGGCAGGAGACAAAGTCGTCATCGAGGAATTCCTCGAAGGACAAGAGATGTCCATCTTGGCGTTCGTGGACGGAGATACCGTTCGCGCCATGTCGCCGGCGCAGGACCACAAGCAAGTGTTCGATAACGACAAAGGGCCGAATACGGGCGGAATGGGAACCTATTCTCCGCTGCCGCACATCCCCCAATCGATCATCGACGACTCGATAGAGAATATTATCAAGCCTACCGCCCGGGCCATGGTATCGGAAGGTCGTCCGTTCCGGGGCGTACTGTTCGCCGGTCTGATGATCACGAAGGACGGTCCGAAAACGATCGAGTTCAACGCCCGTTTCGGGGATCCGGAAACGCAAGTCGTGCTGCCCCGTCTCGAGACGGATCTGCTCGATATTTTCTTGGCATCCATCGACGGAACGTTGAAGGATATCGATATCCAATGGAGCGACGAAGCCGCGGTATGCGTGGTGCTGGCTTCCGGAGGTTATCCGGGCTCGTATCCGAAAGGCTTCCCGATCGAAGGCTTGGATCAAGTTAATACTCCGGGAGCTTTGGTATTCCACGCGGGAACCGCGTTGAAGGACGGCAAGGTCGTCACGAACGGAGGACGCGTGCTAGGCATTGTAGGCCGGGGCGCGGGCATTGCCGAAGCGAGGGCCAACGCTTACGCCGCGGCTGCCGGCATTACGTTCGAAGGCAAACAGAACCGTACGGACATAGCAGCTAAAGCGCTTGTGTAACTTAAAAGAGCTCAACGCATAATAAAGCCGTTGAGATCGCCTTGATCAAGGCGATCCAGCGGCTTATTCTTTGTAGAATAATGCTTTTCGGTGGGCGATGACGTAACCGACCGCGAACACCGATACGACGATAAGCAAAGCGATCTCGGGGTGGTCGGATATCCATTGGACGAAGCTTTCCATATTCGTCAACTCCTTATCATGGATGTCAGGGATGGATTGGCATCTTGCTAGATGGGGTTTAGGTTTCCCTAACGGCTCGGAATCCAAACCGCAAAAAAACCGGCCGAGCTAGGCTCGTCCGGTTTTATCGGCTAGCGTTAGTTGTTCGGGAACCAAAGGCGCTCGACCATCTTTAGAGATTCCGCCCGCGTTGCTTGTTGCGACGGGCGAACGGTGCCGTCCGGGTATCCTTTGGCTACGCCCAAGTGCTGGGCTTTCAACAGAGACTCATGCGCCCATGCGGCGATTTCATCGCTATCCTTATAGCTTAGCTCGGAGGAATAGCCCGAGATTTCGCCATGAACGTATTCGTATGCGCGAACGTACATAGAGATCAGCTCCGCGCGGGAGATCGGAGTGTCCAGACCGAAGCGGCCGGACGCGACGCCATTGACGATACCGGCTTTCTTGGCGGCTGCGATATATGGCGCTAGCGGGTTATCCGCGGTGACGTCGGTAAAAGAATAATCTCTTTCCGAGGAGTGAAGTCCGAGCACGGGAACGATCAATTTGACGAAGTCCGCGCGCGTTAACGGCGTGGAATCGCCGCTCGATGAATCGCCGTTGAGCAAATAACCGTATACCGCTTTGGCTACGTTCTGAACGATTGGATTGCCGATCTTCTGCGCGGTGTCGAAATCGGTTGTCGTGTTTACTTCCGTCATAACGGAGATGGCGATCTCGTGTCCGGGAACCAAGAAATAGCCGACGTCATGGGTGACGTTCGCGTTCTCTCCGGTTTTGTGGGCGATCGGCGCATCGGGCAAAGCGGCCCCGAACTTCGTGTTCACTTCCTGAGCGGACATCCAGCTGATGATCTGGTTACGCGATTTGTCGCTCAAGAAACTCCCTTTATAAATATTTTCAAGCAATGTCGCGAGGTCTTCCGCATTGATATAGTTGTCCTGTTCGGGCGTAGGCGCGGAAGCGAACATCTTGCGGCCGAGGTGCATCACTTTCAACCCCAGTTGATCCATTACCTTCTGCACGTTGTCCAGACCGACCGCATCGATTAGCACGTTGGTGGCCGTATTGTCGGATTGAGTGATCATCAGCCGGGCTAATCTGTCGATAGTGACGTCTTGCGGGAAAGTTTCCTTTTGCAGAGAACCGGTTCCTCCAACGACATCTTCGGGCTCGACCTTTACGGTATCGCTTAATTTTTTCGTGCCGGAATCAACTTGCTGCATCAATGCGGATACTAAGGCTAGCTTAATCGTGCTAGCAGGCTTGTACACGGAATCGTCGCCGAGAAGGATTTTCTCGTTGCCGTATGCTCCGCTAAGATCTCTAACGCCAACGGATACCCGGATTCCGGCTTTATTGGCCAAATCGATGATAGGTTTAATTACATCTGTTAACTCGGACCAGCCGACAGACGAAATTGCGGGGGAAGAAGCTGCGGAAGCTTTGCCATAATGCGGCGTAACGGCTACGATTGAGAGAACTCCGGCTAACATCACTTTCCATAAAAGCGGTTTTGATCTTTTCATCGGGATCAATCTCCTAAGTTGTAATTTGATTTTTGCGTTATATTATATCACACCAATCGCAAAATCTACTGAGAATTATACCTTTATGTTAGGTTATATTACAACAATTTTATTAATCTCAATCGGTTGACAGATTTATGGAACGGTGTTAAAGTTTAATTCATAGTAAATACATCGGAATTAATGGAATGAGGGATTCGATTATGGAAAGACCTTTGACGATTCGCCATGAGGACTTGAATTTAACGGCTACGATCCATTATCCGGCCAATGACGGAGGATGCTCCGAGAAGAAGATGCCTCTCGTCGTTATCTGCCACGGATTTATCGGCAGCCGTATCGGAGTTGATAGATTGTTCTTGTTAGCAAGCAGGGAGCTTGCAAAAAGGGGTTTCCTTGTCATTCGATTCGATTACGCGGGCTGCGGAGAAAGCGACGGAGTGTATGGGGAACACGGATTGGATTCGATGATTGCCCAGACTCGCGCGGTATTGGATTACGGCTTGAGCCTCGACTGCGTAGATCCGCTGAGGGTGACATTGTTAGGCCATAGCCTTGGCGGAGCGGTTGCTCTGCTAACGGGAACGAAGGATCGCCGCGTCAAATCTCTGGCGTTATGGTCGCCCGTAGCGTATCCGTTCAACGATATCCTGAGAATCGTAGGACGCGACGTGTATGACGAGACCGTCAAAAAAGGCCAAGCGGACTATCTCGGCTACAAGCTGAAGCCGGAATTTTTCGAATCGTTGCAGCAGCACCAGCCTTTCCAGGAGGCGCCGAAGTTTCACGGAGACGTGTTCATCGCGCACGGAACGTCGGACGATATTATTCCCGCCGACTATAGCTTCCTGCTGGAAAAGACGTTCTGGCTGAGAGGCGAAGGACGCTGCGACAAAAATATCGTATTTCAAGCGGATCACACTTACTCCAAAGGAGTGCATAAGGGAGAGTTGTACCAAACGACGTTCGAATGGCTGGCGAGTCACGAGAAGCGTCAGCAGGATTGGCAGCATTGGAGCATCTAATCTTAACGGTCAATGGGAAATATTCGACATCATCTGACGGCAGAGCCCCTGACCGCAGGAGCATTGACGACGCTTTGGGGGCATTCCATAATGGAAATGGTTGTCATCTCATCCTCAGTAAGGAGAGTGTTCCATGTCCAAGCGAGTGCTTATTCTGACAGGCGACGGCGCAGAGGTGCTAGAGGTGTATTATCCTTTTTACCGAATCAAGGAAGAAGGTTACGAAGCGGTTATCGCTTCTCCCAAGAAAAAGGTGTTGAACACCGTATGCCACGACTTCGTCGAGGGTTGGGACACTTATACGGAGAAACCGGCTCATCTTCTAGCGGCGGACATCGCCTTCGCCGACGTTGATCCTTCCGAATACGATGCGTTGATTATCCCCGGCGGACGCGCGCCGGAGTTTATACGCAACGATGCGGACCTTCCGCGTATCGTTCAGCACTTTCTGGACGCCGACAAAATCGTCGGAGCGATCTGCCACGGCGCTCAAGTGTTCCTCGCGCTGAGCGATCGAACTTACTTTAAGGGCCGTACGTTGACGGCCTATAACGCTTGCAAGCTGGAGGTCGAATCTCTCGGCGCCCAGTATGCGAGCGAAACGCTGCACGTCGACGGTAATTTGGTTACGGGCCATGCTTGGCCGGATCTGCCCGGCTTCATGCGCGAGTTCCTAAACCTGCTGCGGCAGGCTTCGAACAAGGAATTATCATCATCCGTTCAATAAGCGCATGTTAGCGGGATGAGCAGACCTAGTCTGCTCATCTTTTTTATTGTCCGGTAAAATCGCCGAAGGTTGTCGAAAAAAGGGGATCGAGGCTCTTTTTCCAGAGGGGCTCGTATGGTTTAATGGAAGAGTACATACTCGCGAAGGGAGAATGAGCATGACGCAACGATTACGAATAGCGATGCAGCTTACGCTTGCAGCCGTGCTCGTAGGTTTAACCGCTTGCAGCGGCGGGTCGAAGGAGACGACAACGGAGCCGGTCGAGACGGCTGTGCCGACGGTAAGCGCCACCGAGTCGGCCGGCGAGACCCCGACGCCTAACGCAGCTTTTCTGGCACCGTTAACGGGCTTGCCCGCGGAGAAGGAAGTTACGAATAGACCGTTCGCGGTAAGTATCAACAATTTGGCCCCGGCAAGGCCTCAATCCGGCATGACGCAAGCCGATACGGTGTGGGAGGTTCTGGCGGAGGGCGGAATTACGCGTTTTGTCGCCATCTTCCAAAGCAAGGAATTTACCGATCCGATCGGACCGGTTCGCAGCATACGTCCATACTTTATTCAAATCGGCGAATTTTACAGCGGGATCGTCGTGCACGCTGGGGCGAGCAACGATGCTTTCGCGATCTTGCAAAAACAGAAGAAGGAAGATCTGGACGAAATCACGAATGCCGGCGCTTACTTCTACAGGGATAAGTCCCGCAAAGCCCCTCATAACGTCTATACGACGTTAGAGAAGCTGCGTGAAGGAACCGAGAAACGCAAATACAAGTCTACCGCGGAAGTCCCTCTTATGGCTTTCAACGCAACGCCTCCGGCGCTTGCGACGGCCGCTTCCGCCAATCAGATCGACATCAAGTTCATGTTGTCGGATTACAAAGTTTCCTATGCTTATGATAGCGCCAAAGCCGTATACGCCCGTTCGATTAACGGCAAACCGCATATCGATAAGAATAACGATCAGCAATTAACGGCAACGAATCTCGTCGTCTTGAACGCGAAGCACGATATCAAGGACGACGTAGGAAGGCTCGTCGTCGATCTGGATAAGGGCGGGGACGCGATTCTGTTCCAGAACGGCAAAGCGATTCCGTGCCAATGGGAACGGAAGGACGGCGACGTCATCCGGCTGGTGAAAGACGGCCAGGAACTGCCTTTCTTGCCGGGCGTAACGTATTACCATGTCGTGCCGAACTCAACGACATTGGACAAACACGTAACTTATCAATAATAAACGTAATATGCGGGGGGCCGAACGAAGTCATGGCAGACTTCATTCGGTCCCCGCTTTTTTTGACAAAATAACATCTGGGGTTTCGGAGTAGCATTTCCACTAATGGGTCAAACTTAAAAAAAGTGTCACATGTGCGGAAATTGAGGCTATACAAAGCTTGGACGCGCTGTGATAAAATAAATAAGTTAATGCAGTGTAATCGGTGTGTTAGCGGATCGTAAAATCACTCAGTTACATATATGGGAAAGAAGGGCTATCCGTGTTCAGAAAGAAAAAAGACATCTTTTTTATGACATTGGAAGAAATGTCGGATATTATCTTCCAGACGGTAGATCATTTCGCGACCGCCGTCAACGGCGATCTGCCGGATGTGTCAGCATTCGCCAAGGAAATGAAGGAGTTCGAACATAAAGGCGACAAATGCACCCATATCATTCTTACGGAGCTCAACAAGACGTTCATCACTCCGATCGAGCGCGAAGACATTATGGAACTGATCAAGAAGCTGGACGACGTGCTCGACGGAATCGAAGCTTGCGCATCTCGGTTCGAAATGTATCAAATCACGAAAGCCGATCCCTATATCCGCAAATTCGGCGAGTGCTTGCGTCAAAGCTCGCAAGAGATCAAATCGGCTATTTACTTGCTCACGCAGAAGAAGCTGCTCGCCATGCAGCCGCATTTGGTCAAAATCAACGAGCTCGAAAACGAGGGAGACGACTTGATGCGCCAAGGCATCAAGCACCTGTTCCAGAACGTGAAGGATCCGATAGAGCTTATTAAACATAAAGAAATTTACGAGCGTTTGGAAGAAACGACCGACTCGTGCGAAGATGTCGCCAATACGCTGCAATCCATAATCATGCGCAATTCTTAATCGGCGCAAGCGGGGACGGAATAGAATATAATGGATTACACAATGTGGTTAGTTGTCGTTATCGTCGCACTTGCACTTGCATTTGATTTCATAAACGGATTTCACGATACGGCAAACGCCATCGCGATGTCCGTTTCAACGCGTGCTTTAACTCCTCGGCGGGCCATTATCCTTGCCGCTTCCATGAATTTGGTAGGGGCGTTAAGTTTTACGGGAGTGGCCAAGACGATAGGGGGCAAAATAACGGACCCCTTCAAGCTGGAGCACGGCCTGACGGTCGTCATCGCGACGCTGATCGCAGCGATTGTGTGGAACTTGATTACGTGGTGGTTCGGAATTCCTTCGTCCTCCTCGCATGCGATCATCGGCGCATTGGCTGGAGCCGCGATCGCGTCGGAAGGTTGGAACGGGATCAACTATTCAGGCTTTACGACCATCGTCAAATGGCTGATTTTATCTCCTATTATTGCCTTCGTGATAGGTTTCTGCATCATGTTCTTGTTTAAGCGAATATTCGCGAAATCCAGTCCGCACCACGTCAATAAAGTATTCCGGAACGGACAGGTCATCACCGCCGCGTTCCAGTCGTTCACGCACGGGACGAACGATGCGCAGAAAGCTATGGGAATTATTACGATGGCGCTCGTTGTCGCAGGAATTCAGGACAACTTGGACATACCTTTATGGGTTAAGTTTTCGGCAGCCATCGCAATGGCTCTCGGAACGTCCGTTGGGGGATGGAAAATCATTAAGACGATGGGGACGAAAATTTTCAAAATCCAGCCGATCAACGGATTTTCCGCGGATTTGGCATCCGCATCGGTTATCCTATCCGCAACGTTGGCGCATCTCCCGGTCAGTACGACGCATGCGATTACCTCTTCCATTTTAGGGGTCGGTTCGGCCAAGAAGTTTTCGGAAGTGAAGTGGAGCATGGCGGGACGGATCGTTATCACGTGGGTGATCACGATCCCGGTCGTCGGAGTGTTGGCTATGCTGATTTATTACGTTCTCAGTTTGTTCCTCCACTAATTCGGCAAGATTAAAGGTTACCGTCATCTCTATTTGGTCTGGAGGACACCTATGATCCCATATACGGAACAGGCGAAATCGAGTGTCGATTTGTTGAACGAATTCCTATCGGTCGATCGGGCTTCGAGGGGACGCAAGCTGGTCTTCTCCGGAGTCGGGCGCCGTGACGTATATAACATCAGCGCTCCGTTCATGGACGACGGGGAACCGGTCATTGCCGGAAGGGTTGAAGATCGCGGCAACGAATCGTCGGAAGTGATGTTCTTCGTCGAGCGGAGCGGGGAATGGGTGCCTCGAAACGGCGCTCCGGTATTCGCTTTGCAGGATCCGTTCTTTACCTTCATAGACGGACAACTGGTGTTCGGCGGCGTCGAGGTCTACTTCGATGGAGATGACCCGCATTACGTGACTTCGTGGTGCACCGTTTTTTACCGAGGTTATTCCATTAACGATTTGGAACCGTTTGCCAAAGGGCCTAGGACGATGAAGGATATTCGCCTCGTGGAATTGGCGAATGGCCGAATCGGAGTTTTTACCCGGCCGATGATGGTGGAAGGGGCTCGGGCACTGATCGGATATACGGAGATCGGGGCGTTGGAGGAATTATCGGAGGATGTCATCTCCGAAGCGGGATTGCTTCGCCATCAGTTTCTCCCCGAGGAGTGGGGAGGGGCGAACGAAGCCCACCTGCTGAAGAACGGGATCGTAGGCGTGCTCGGCCATATCGCGAGGATGGAAGACAACAACATTAGGCATTATTATCCGATGGTATTCGCCTACAATACGGTTGACCACCGATATAGTCCGATTAAACTGATCGCAACCCGCGGCATGTTCCCCGACGGTCCGGCGAAACGTCCGGATTTGGTGGACGTGATCTTCAGCGGAGGACTCGTGCGGCATAAGGACGGCACCGCTTCGCTCTATACGGGAGTAAGCGACGCGGAGGCGCACGTAATCGATATTCCCGATCCTTTTCTGGAATACGAGACATAACAAGAAACGAGAGGCTGTTCCTTGGGGAAAGGAAAGCCTCTTTTTACATGTCCGATATGGGCGGAGGGACGGCACGGATGCGCTCAGCGCCGTTTATATGATGTCTTACGGGTGCGCGACTTGTTGTTCGTCCGCCTTCTGACGGGGCGTCTGCGTTCCGGCGTGCCTTTGGATTTGTCAGCGGCGGCGGCTTTGCCTTTTTTGCCCATGAACAATTTGATCATCGGAGCGACTTGCTGTAACGTGGACATGAACTTCTGGACTTTCCCCATCGTGGCCAATACTCCATCGATTCCGCCCATGCGATCGACCATCGATTTGAGATCGCTGAGATTGGAAAGATTGAAGGGCAGTCCGCCTTTGGCCGGGGCGGCTTCCACTACTTCCGCGGGCAGAACGGTAGTCGCAGTCGTAGTCGTATTTATGGCAGCAGGAGGACCGGAGAACGTTTCTTCGATTCCCGGGAATTGTTCCTGTCCGAAGCCCGGCGTCCAGCTGGTCAGGGAGCGCGATTGCCGTTCGTTCATAGAGTCACACCCTTTTTTAATATCAGGGTATGAGGATTATCGACTAGTGGAATGGACGGATGCCCGGGTTCGGAACATTTTACTCCTGTAATGCGTGAATACGGTGACGCTTGAACTATTAGCAGGTACGCAGTACAATGGAACCAAAGCGCGATCGAACTTGCACGCCATCGGCAGCGCAACCGATCCTTCGCCTTTGCAACCGGAGTTAGGGAAAGGGTGCGAACTCATGCAACTGAAGAAATTGAATGATAAATCCATAGATCAATTGTTCGAAGCCATACTTACTTTGAAGAACGTAGAGGAATGTTACGTGTTCTTCGATGACTTGTGCACGGTAAACGAGATCCAATCTCTATCGCAGAGGCTGGAAGTCGCCCGGATGCTAGGGAAAGGAAATACCTACAATCAGATCGAGACGGAGACGGGGGCCAGCACGGCGACGATCTCCCGCGTGAAACGCTGTCTCAATTACGGGAATGACGGCTATAAGCTGACATTGGAACGCTTGGGGCGTTTCGGTAACGAAAGCAAGCCGGAGGGAGACAAATAGCAGGTCGGATAGAATAGGGAAGATACGAACCGTTAGGGGCAACCTTAACGGTTTTGTTATGAGAGGATATGCAAGCTTTTCCCGTCCGATCGTCGAACGGCGAAAGTTCAAGTTGCCCGCCAACGAAACGGTGGGTTATGCTATAGCAAATATCCGACAGTCGTCTCCGGGGGGAAACACATGCGTTTCTGGCAATCCGTCCGTTTCAAAATCGTGATCGGCTTTTTTGTCATCCTTACGCCTATGGTCTTGTTCATTATCTATAACAACGTATATGCGATAAGGGTCGTGAAGGAGCAGATCTCGTCGCATTACAATATTTTACTCACGGAGTACGTGCGGAGCAACGACAAAAGCATGCTGGATTATTACCATTACCTCATTAATCTGGAACGGGATCCCGAGATTCAGGCGATGCCGCTGCTGGATGTGGAAGACGACGAGTATACGTTCTCCAAGCTTAGGCTGCGCGAGCAGCTTGCGGTCGACTCGATTTTCTATAGCTCGCTAATCGATACCTTCTTCGTCTATCCCGATAAGTCCAAGGAATTGATGTATGCTACGCAATACGTATACAATTCGCTGGAGAAGCTTGACGTGTTGACGGCATGGGCGAAAGAAAACGTTCCTAAGGGGATGCCCGATAACGAACGCAACTGGAGCTTGATGAGAATTTCCGGGCAAATGTTCCTGATGAAGACGCACGATCTGGGCAACCGGACGATATCCGGAGCGCTCATCCAAGCGGAAACGTTGCAAAAAGTGATGAACAATTTCGACGTCGGTCCGGACGGGTCGGTGTTCTTGCTCGATTCGCAAGGGAACGCGCTGGTCAACAACGAATACGGTCCGCTCAAAGATAAGGAGTTCGTGCAAAAAATCAGCGGTTTGGTCGGCATGGAGACGGGCTTGAAGTACAAGGGAGAATCGTATATCGTGCTGTCGCAACCGTCTCAATACGCGGATATCCGATATACGTTAGTAATGAAAGAATCTTATATTCTGAAGAGCCTCCCTTTCTTTCAAAAGGTTTTGAATTTCTGGATGCCTTTGGCCGTAGCCGTTATTCTGTCGCTGTATTTGCTTTTCCTGCAGCGGGTTATGTTCCAGCCTTTCGTTCGATTGATACGGGGAATGAGGAAGCTAGGGCAGGGCCAGTTCGATACCCGGCTGCCGGTGCTGGCGGACAGCAGCGAGTTCAGCTTCGTGACCGGCACGTTCAACAAGATGGCCGAACAGATCGAGAGCTTGAAGATCGACGTCTACGAGGAACAGATCAGGCTGCAAAGAGCGGAATACAAGCATTTGCAAATTCAGATTAATCCGCACTTCTATATGAATAGCTTGAACATCATTTATAATTTGGCGGCGCTGAAAGATTTCAAGACGGTACAGAAGCTGAGCTTGCACTTGGCGGACTACTTCCGGTTCCTCATGCTGGGCGACCGAACGGTCGTGAGGCTGGAGGACGAGTTCAGGCATATCGAGCATTACCTGGAGATCCAGAAGGTCAGGTACGTGTCCAAGCTGGAGTATTCGATCGAGTCTAATCCCGATTATCTGGGCTGGGAAGTATCGCCGCTTATGCTGCAGCCTTTCGTAGAGAATTGCGTGATTCATGGGTTTAACAAGAGGGTCCAAGACGGCACTCCTTTCCGGATTCAGATTCAATGCGAGGAAGACCGGGAAGATTCTAACCAATACGTGGGATTGATCATTCGGGACAATGGACCGGGGTTCCCGGAAACGATGCTCATGGAACTGAACAGCAACACTTACATTTCGCATTCGAAGGAAAATCATTTGGGGATATGGAATATCATACGCAGGTTCAAAATGTTGTACGGAGGAAACGGAAGCATTCAATTCTATAACGACGAAGCAGGCGGCGCGGTCGTTAAGGTGAGATTGCCAAGGGAGCGGGATCATTCGTTCGACACGGAGGACGCGTCCGCCGCGGTTGCGAGGGAGGAGAACTTAAATGCTGACGATGCTGGTCGTCGATGATGAAATGTACGCGCTCAAAGGGATTACGCAAGGCATCGATTGGAGCGAAATGCCGATCGGCCGCATTCTAGAGGCGGAGAATGTCTTTGAAGCGAAGAAGCATATCCAAGAAAATAAAGTAGACCTGCTTATTTCCGATATCGAGATGCCTGGAGCGAACGGCTTGGAGCTGCTTCGATATATCCGCGAAGCGAGCCCGCAGACGCTGACGATCTTCCTGACGGGACATGCCCGGTTCGAATATGCGCAAGAAGCGTTGCATATGGGATGTTTCGACTACGTGCTCAAGCCGGTCGACCATGACGTGCTGAAGGAAATCGTCGGACGGGCGATCGTCGAGATCGATGCGCGCAAGCAACAGGCCGAATTCGAGAGCACGCTGGACAGTTATCGCCGACAATGGAAGAATCAATTGCCGATCTTGGTTGACCGCTTCTGGCAGGAGTTGCTAGCCGGACGCGTAGGCGCTAACGCGGATCGGTTGAATCGTCAATTCGAGCAGTTGGAAATCCCCCTTACCGTTGAACGGGGCAGAGTGCTCCCGATTCTGCTCAGTATCGAGCAGTGGGACGTCGAGCTGGATTCGAGAGACGAGAGCATTATGGAATACGCGCTGCGCAAGGCCGCGGCGGAAACGATACTCGGAGAGTTGCCGGGGACTGTCGTGCAGGAACCGGGCGAGCTTAATTTGGCGCTGCTCTACTTGGATGAGGCCGATATTCCGGACCGGAAGCAACTGTTGCACAAGTGCGGCCATTTCGTGAAAGCGTGCAACGATTATTTTCATTGCCGCGTCTCCTGTTACGTGGATGTCTCCGTCCGCGTCGGCGAGCTTCCCGCGGCTTTGGAACGGTTAATGCAGATAGAGCGCTCCAACGTGTCTTCCGCTCAGACGGTAGTCGATGCATCGACTTCGGAGGGAGGAACTCCGGGAGGTTCGCTTATCGCCCTGCCTTCGTTCTTGGAATGGACGATTCTGCTCGATAACGGGCAGCAGGAAGAATTGATACGCCTGATAGAGACGACGATTGATCAGTTTCAAGCCGAAGCGGTCGGCCGAGAGACGCTCGAGCTGTTTCAGTACGGGTTCCTCCATATGCTCTATCAGGCGGCATATCGCAAAGGCATTTCTATCTATGAGGCGATGGAGATGACGGAGCTCTTGGACGCTCAAGCAGTAAGGTCGCCTCAATTGCTGAAGCTATGGGCCGCGAGAACGATTCAGAAATGCTTGGAATCGTTCCAGGAGAAGCAGCGCGATTCCTCGGCGATCATCGCCAAAGTGCAGGCTTATATCCAGGATAACCTGCAGAAGGAATTGAACCGCGACGATATCGCCCATTCCGTATTCCGCAACCCGGCGTACGTCTCCCGGCTGTTCCGCAAGGAAACCGGGATATCGTTGACGGACTATATTACGCAGACGAGAATCGAGAGAGCCAAGAAGCTGCTGGCCGAGACGAACGACAAGATCAGCAACATCGCCGAAGGACTAAGTTACGTTCATTTCTCCTATTTTGCCAAGCTGTTCAAGAAAGTAACGGGATTATCTCCGCAGGAGTATCGCAAGAAACATCAAGTTCTTCGTTAATCGCATAGGGATACCGTGCCAAGCATCTCTTGCCGCGCATCAAGAACCGCCCTTACCGGGATAGGTTTTTGTACGCGGCGGAGATGCTTTTTTTACGTGCTGAAGTGGATTAGAAGAAATAACATAACTCTTTATTGAATGTCACAATAGTGCTATGTAGGTCACCTCAGTAGATAGATGGGGCAGCGCATAGCGAGATAAAATGAGATCACAGACAGAGAATGACAATAAGACAAAGGATTGTGATGGGATTGGAACAAGCCTCCGCTGCAACATTATCACCCCAGCCTAGCTTGAAGTCTAAGCCAGCTAAGCTCAAACAAGGTCACTTCAGACGCTTCGGTGCCTTCTACATTATGATGGCTCCAACAATTGTTTTTCTACTGATCAACAACTATCTCCCGATGCTAGGTTCCTTGATCGCTTTTAAGGACATCAAATACGGTCCGGGCGAGACGTTCTTCGAAAGCTTCTTGAACAGCGCATGGGTCGGGCTGGACAACTTTAAGTTCCTGTTCCAGACGTCGGACTCTTGGACGATTACCCGCAACACGGTAGTCTACAATGCGATCTTTATTTTCTTGAACACCGTAATCGGGATTGCCTTCGCCATCATGTTCAATTCGATGAGAAGCAAGAAACTGGCCAAACTTCACCAAACGATGATGTTCTTGCCTTTCTTCTTATCGATGGTTATCGTATCGTATCTCGTCTACGCTTTCTTGAATAACGATGTCGGCTTAATGAACAAGGTCATCTTCCCGATCTTCGGAATAGAACCGATCGAATGGTACTCCGATCCGAAATGGTGGCCGGTCATCCTGCCCCTCGTGAACACTTGGAAAGGGATCGGTTATTACGCGATCATCTTCATGGCGGCAATCATCGGTATCGATGACGAGTATTATGAAGCGGCTACGATCGACGGAGCAACGAAATGGAAACAAATCGTCAGCATTACGCTCCCGCTCATCAAGCCCGTTATTATCGTTATGGTCATGCTGCAGGTCGGAAGAATTTTCGCCGCGGATTTCGGATTGTTCTGGCAAGTCACCCGCAACTCGGGAGCTATCTACGAGACGACTCGGGTAATCGATACTTACGTCTATCAAGGGTTCATCAATGCGGGCGACATTGGAATGTCATCAGCGGCCGGGTTGTACCAATCGGTTGTCGGATTCGTAATCGTATTCGGAGCCAACTTGATCATTCGACGGATCAGCAAAGATGACGCATTATTCTAAAACCCAATCGATGTATGCATATGCAAGCAAGGAGGAAGACGAATGGCTCAAGGTGCTGCAGTGAAAGCATCAGACTTAAAGCTCGCGAAACAAGTGTCGGGCGGTGCCAATTTTGCGATTAACACGATTTTCTGGATATATACGTTACTGTGCGTAGTTCCTCTAATTACCGTAATCGTCGCCTCGTTCACGGACGAGAATACGATTCTCATTAACGGGTACAGCCTTTTGCCCGAAAAGTGGAGCTTAGGCGCTTACAAGTTTCTTCTCGAAGATTGGCAAGCGATTATGAAATCTTACGGATACTCTATCATTCTTACGATATGCGGAACGGTAGTCGGGGTATCGCTCATGGCCTTGTACGCCTACCCGATTTCCCGCAAAGACTATCCTTATCGCAATTTCTTCTCGTTCTTCATGTTCTTCACGATTTTGTTCAGCGGCGGTTTGGTGCCTTTCTATCTCGTGTACACGCAGGGCTTGCACCTCCAGAACACGTTGATCGTACTCATGATGCCACTGTTCATTAGCGGGTTCTTCGTCCTCCTGATTCGTACGTTCTTCGCGAACTCGATTCCGAAAGAGTTGTACGAGTCGGCTAAAATCGACGGAGCAGGGGAATGGCGTATTTTCGTTCAGATCGTATTGCCATTATCCTTGCCGGTACTAGCGACCGTAGGCTTGTTCACGACTTTGAACTACTGGAACGATTGGTTCCTGAGCATGTTGTTCATCAACGACAACGAATCGGTCGTAAGCATCCAGTTCCGGATGTACAAGACGATGCTCGACATCCAGTATCTAAGCGCCAATGCGGCCGCTTACTCGGCAAGAGCCGCGAACGATCCGAACTTCACGATGCCGGGCGAAACCGCAAGGATGGCGATGGCGGTCGTAGGGATCGGGCCTGTTATCTTCGCTTATCCGTTCTTCCAACGTTTCTTCGTCGAAGGATTGACAGTAGGCGCGGTTAAGGGCTAACTTAAGGCAAGAAGAGGGTATCCCTCAAATCAGGTTTGGCTTTCACCGGTTACCGGCCGGTTAAGCATACATTTATCGAACAAGAAAAGGGAGGCAACACAATGCTTAGAAAGAGTAAGTTAGGCAAATCTTGGTCTCTAATGCTTGCGACGGTACTGACGTTTTCGATCGTACTGGCAGGTTGCGGCGGCAACAACAACAACGAAAAATCTTCCGAATCCGCATCTCCTTCGGCTTCCGCCAAAGCATCCGAAACGACTCCGGCTGCCGAATCTTCCGCAGCGGCTTCCGAAACACCGGCGGCTTCCGATTTGCCAGAGTATGAAATCTCTCTTTACTTCCCTGGAACTCCTCCGAAAGACGAAAAAGCAATCGAAGCTAAAATCAATGAGCATATCAAACCGCTTATCAACGCAACCGTTGATATCCGCATGATCGACTGGGGACAATACGACCAGAAGATGACGTTGTCCGTTTCCGGACGCGAAGCTATGGATATCATCTTCACGGCGGCTTGGAACGGCCACGCTACCAACGTAGCTAAAGGCGCATACCTTCCGTTGAACGAAGCGGGCGGCTTACTCGAAACTTACGGTAAAGGCATTAAAGAAGTCGTATCCGATGCTATCTTGGGCGGCGCTCAAATCAAAGGCAAAAACTACGGCGTACCTGCACTTAAAGAAATGGCTGAAGAAGGCGGCGTTCTGTACCGTTCCGATATCGCCGACGAGCTTGGCTTGACGGACAAAATCAAAGCGGCTAAAACGCCTGCAGACTTGATTCCTATCCTAGAAGAAGTAAAAGCGAAAAAACCGGAATTGATTCCTCTTCACCTGAAAGACGGCGAAAACTTCAACTCCCACTATTTCGCGAAATACGATTACTTCGGCGATACGAAGCTTGAAGGCGCAATCATGAAAACCGGCACGGACACGAAAGTCGTTCCTGCTATGGACTTCCCGGTTTACAAAGAAACTTTGGCCGTAACACGCGAAATGTACACTAAGAAATTAGTTAACCAAGATGCGGCGACTTCGCAATTGTCCCCGCAAGACGCACTGAAAAAAGGTAACGTGTTCATGGTCGTATCCCCGCTGAAACCGGGTAAAGACGCTGAAATGGCTGCTTCCACTGGTTTGATCGGCAAATTGGCTCAACACGGCATGACGGCTCTGACGACTTCCACTGGCGAAACGACTGGTTCGATGCTTGCGATCTCTTCCACTTCGAAAGATCCGGCTCGCGCTATGATGTTCATCAACCTGCTCTACACGGACAAAGAATTGAACAACTTGATCAACTTCGGTATCGAAGGCGAACACTATACTCGTAACGGAGAAATCATCTCCGACGGTCCTAAAAAAGCAGACTACTCCATCGGAGCTGCTTGGATGCTTGGTAACCAATTCCTGAACTACGTATGGGATACGGAGTCTCCGGACAAATGGGCTCAATTCACGGCATTCAACCAAAGCGCCGTTAACTCTCCGGCACTCGGCTTCACGTTCGATACGGAGCCAGTTAAATCGCAAGTAGCGGCATTGAAAAACGTTCAAAGCGAGTTCGCTCCAGGTCTTGATACGGGAGCTGTAGATCCTTCCAAAGCCGATGCATACCTTGCTAAGCTGAAAAAGAACGGTCTTGACGATGTTATCGCAGAGAAACAAAAACAATTGGATGCGTTCTTGGCTTCCAAATAATAAGAAGATTTGATTCTAGTCGACCTTAGGGTCGCGGAGGGAACCGCCAAGCAGTTGCTTGGCGGTTTTCTTCATGAATAGGCGAATTTTACGTATGTGTGTACTCTTGCGCGTCGGCGTTGACATTGGGTTAACGATTCGCTAGCATGAATAAGAAGGTGGAACAGTCAGGAAATGAAAGGGGTTTGCTTCTCCATGAAACCAGGTTTGCTGGTCATTACCCACGGTTCTAGGGAAGCAGGCTGGGTAGCTCTAGTAGACGAGACGGTCGAAGCTGCTCGAGCGCAACTAGGGGAAACCCTGACGATAGAGGCCGTATTCCTTGAGCTGGTGGAAGGGCGGCTCATCCAGGACGGCATTGATCGGATGTTAGCGGCTGGAGTGACTCATTTGCTTGCCTTGCCTTTATTCGTATCCGCAGGCAGTACGCACGTGGACGAAATCGGCTGGGCGTTAGGAGCTTACCCGGAGCCTAAGTCGGACACGGATCTTGAACGTTACGATACTTCCTCGTTACGGCTCACTTATGGCGAGCCTATGGATGACGATCCGGAGTTGGTTGACGTTGTACTGGATCGCTTAAAAGAAATGTCCATCCAGCCATTGCGGGAGAGCGTGCTTCTCGTCGGGCACGGCAGCGACCGCGGCGGATTCCAAGAAGCGTGGGAGCGAGGGTTTCGTTCGGTCGCCGAACAGGTATTGACGCAAGGCGGATATGGTTCCTGTTCTGCGGCGCTTTTGCTGCCCAATCAGGTAGACGAACGCCTGAACGCGATTCAGATAAGCCATCCCGATCATGAGGTGCTGGTCGTGGGCTTGTTTCTGAGCGAAGGGTATTTCACGAAGGAAGTCGTTCCTCGCAGATTGAGAAGCTCGGACCGCGATTCGGTCGTCAAATATACCGGACGCGCGCTTATGCCGCATCCGAAAGTGACAAGCTGGGTTGTCCGTCAAGCGCTAGAATGGTTAGAGAGATCGGACAAAGATAAAGATTAGACTATGAACGTAAGATGAAGAGGGGATCCGGTTTTGGATACGATTCGTGCCCGGTTAATCTATAATCCGACTTCCGGCCGGGAGGAAGTCAAGCGTAAGCTGGCCGCTATCTTGCAAAGATTGGAACGGGGAGGAATCGAGACCTCTTGCCACGCCACGGAATCGAAGGGGGATGCGATCAGGGCCGCTTCGAACGCGGTAGAACGCGGGTTCGACATGATCATCTCCGCAGGCGGGGACGGCACTCTGAATGAAGTTGTGAACGGGATCTCGATTCATGATCGCAGGCCAGCGCTAGGCATTTTACCTTTGGGTACGACTAACGATTTCGCGCGCGCGCACGGAATTCCCCGGAAGTGGGAGGATGCGTGCGATTTGTTGACCCGTCGTTATACGACTCCGGTCGACGTGGGACAGGCGAACGATCGTTATTTCATTAATATCGCCGGCGGCGGTTCGCTGACGGAACTGACTTATGAAGTTCCTAGCAAGCTGAAGACGATGGTCGGTCAGCTTGCTTATTATATGAAGGGTTTGGAGAAGATCACCCGTCTGAATCCGACTCTTATGCGCATCGATGCCGAAGGAATCGGAGAGTTCCATGAGGAATTCATGCTGTTCTTGATCGCGAATAGCAATTCGGTAGGCGGCTTCGATCGATTGGCGCCGGACGCGAGCACGAATGACGGCGTATTCGACGTGCTGGCCTTGCGCAAATGCAATCTAGCGGAGTTTCTGCGGATCGCGACTTTGGTCATGCGCGGAGAGCCGGTGTTGAACGATTCGCATTTCATCCATTTCAAGACGAATAAAGTCGTCGTGGAATCGGATCATCGCGTGCAATTGAACGTGGACGGCGAGTTCGGCGGCACGCTTCCTTGCTCGTTTAATTTGTTGCCCGCACATCTCAACGTCGTCGTGGACGAGCACGGGGAATCGTCCTATCGGAAAAACGGACCCGGACGGGCTTTGCAGCTATGAGCGGTCGGAACGGGAATAGAGGGAATAGAGGAAGGTCGGGTTCGAACTCGCGACTAGGAACTGCGGGTGGCAGACAGGGAAGAACACCGAGCGGCGAAGCGCCTCGGGCGATTGCCGGAGTTCCGGTCGTCGTTGGTCAGCAAATCGAATGCGCGATCGTCGGATTGACGCATGACGGAGAAGGGGTTGGCCGGGTCGAGGGCTATACCCTTTTTGTTCGTCATGCGCTTCCGGGCGAGAAGGTGCGGGCGGAAGTTGTGAGTATCGGCAAATCGTTCGGGAAGGCTCGGATGATGGAACTGCTGGAAAGCGCGGCCGGTAGTCGAGTGGAGCCGCTGTGCCCTATTCATGATACTTGCGGCGGCTGTCAGTTGCAGCACTTAGCGTACGGGGAGCAGCTTCGCT
This sequence comes from Cohnella cholangitidis, assembly GCF_014107495.1. GTDB lineage: Bacteria > Bacillota > Bacilli > Paenibacillales > Paenibacillaceae > Cohnella > Cohnella cholangitidis. Next base: position 1,888,115 of record NZ_CP041969.1, on the reverse strand, counting down.
GGAAGCGGCAGCACGTCGTGGACAATCTCGTTCGGATCGGGAACTTCCGGTGGCGGAAGCGGGTGTGGCTTCGAACGTCGAAGGAAGAGAGCCGGTTATCGTTCATCCCACGATCGGCATGGACGATCCTTGGCGATATCGGAATAAAGCGCAGGTGCCGATTGGCTTCGATGCGGAAGGGTTGATCGGAGGCTTCTATGAACAAGGGAGCAACGACATCGTTGAGATGGATGCTTGCCTTATTCAGGAGGCAGAGAACGAAGAAACGGTTCGCGCGGTGAAAGAGGCCGCTCGAATGTTGGATATAGGCGCGTATAATCGCGTCACCGGTCGCGGCTTGCTTCGTCACGTCGTCGTGCGCCATGCCCGATCGACCGGACAACGCATGGTCGTCCTCGTCACGAACGGGCGCGATATCCCCTTCGCTCAGGAACTTGTCTCCCTGATCCGCGAGAAAGTACCGGGCGTCGTAAGCATTTGTCAGAACGTGAATACATCGGTAACTCCAGTAGTGTTCGGGGAAGAGACCCGAGTGCTGTGGGGGGAAGAGGTCATCTACGACGAGATCGACGGCATTCAATTCGCGATCTCTCCGCGTTCCTTCTTCCAGGTAAACCCGGAGCAAACGGTACGGCTATACGGCAAAGCGGTCGAATATGCGACATTGACGGGTCGCGAGATGGTTATTGACGCTTACTGCGGAGCGGGGACGATCTCCCTATTCCTCGCTAGACATGCCGATCGCGTATACGGAGTAGAGATTATCCCTGAGGCGATCGAGGATGCTCGGCGCAACGCTAGGCTCAATGGGATTCGGAACGCGGAGTTTGCTGTCGGGCCCGCCGAAGTCATCATGCCTCGCTGGCAAGCGGAAGGAGTGTCGCCCGACGTCATCGTCGTAGACCCTCCGCGCAAAGGCTGCGATCCTGCGCTCATCTCGACGATGCTTGAGCTAAGGCCGGAGCGGATTGTGTATGTTTCGTGCAATCCTTCGACTTTGGCACGGGACTTGAGGCTGCTCGAAGATGGAGGTTACCGGACGGTTGAGGTTCAGCCGGTGGATATGTTTCCTCATACGGGGCATGTGGAGGCGGTAGTTTCACTACAACGTCAAGATACATAGAAATCCTTGTATTTAGGCACTTTGTGAAGCATATGGTGTTTAATAATGACGGTGAAAAAAGCCGAAATAAGCAACTCAAAAACTTCATCACTGTTAAAGTTGTAATTGATATGGAGTGTGGGAACACAAGAAAATAGAATAAAATTATCTATTACAATTAAAAACGGATCTGATCCACTGTAATAAATTTAAAACCACCAACGCCGATCGAGTGGGAATAATTAAGCAACACTCTATACACTGAAAAACGTTGATTTTATGCCGTTTAGGTAAAACTCATATGACTTTCAGAGACCAAAATTCTTTTGAATTGTCTCCAAGATTGTCGCCAAAAACTCTCGCCGAATGATTGTCGGTGAGAGTTTTTATTTAGGCTTTAGCCAGTTGAGGGCGTGAAACGCGCGAAACATATAACCACCTGCTATTGAAGTGATTCCATAAAGTTTGACATTATCTAACTATTGCAGGTGCAGTCCATTGGACAGGTGGTTCTGATTATGGCTAAAAATGTAGATATTGTAGTACACTAGTCGTATTATAGAGATCTTATGTCTTAATTTAATTACTCCCAATATATTTGGTCAGAAACGAGTTTCTTAGATACGGGGGAATTACAATATGGGATTAATAGATTTGTTTGCTGGGCTTGGTGGCTTTCATCTAGCTTTAAGTAGCCTAGGACATACATGCGTTTTTGCTCTCTCGAAACATTGATATCGAGCCACATGGGGATATAAGAAAAATAAAAGTGGGGGGTTCCTTGTCAACCGTTTTCAAAGGATGGTGAACAAAACGGTTTTCAAGATGAAAAATCAGGAAACTTGGTTTACCGCATATTAAAAGTGTTGAGATATCATAAGCCAAACTCCCTATTATGGATAATGTTCCCAACTTTACAGAACATGAGGGGATAGCGATAGAGCATAACACTATTCTTCCTTATTCGATAATTTTGTTGCCGGTGAAGAATTCAGGAAAAATCTTAATTACGGAGGATTAAGCAAATGAACCACGAAGCCCAAACAGAAAAGAGTTTCATTGAAATCTTAACTCAACGGGAAAACCAATGGACATATCGTGATGATATAAAGACCGAAGCTGCTCTGTGGGATAATTTGCGTAGACATATCAATCGTATTAACATGGCGCGACTGGACGGTGTGCCGCTTACAGACAAAGAGTTTGAACAGTTAAAAGTTGAATTTATGAGACTGACAGCTACTCCTTTTAACGCTTCTCAATGGCTACGAGGCGAAAATGGTGTTGCCGCCATTCATGTTGAGCGGGAAGATGTGAAACGTGGCAGGGTGTCTGTTGTTCTATTCAGTAATAAGGATATTGCTGGCGGCATTTCAAGCTATGAAGTTGTAAACCAAATTAAGCCAGATACAAATACTGATATGCGTGGCGATGTAACCCTATTGATAAATGGCTTGCCGATTATTCATGTTGAATTAAAAGCTGAATCTGCCAAAGATGGTTTTATGCAAGCGTTCGAGCAGATACAACGGTATGCAGAAGCAGGATTTTTTGATGGCATTTTTGCGACCACCCAAATTTTCGTAGTTAGTAACAAAGTATCTACAAAATACTTTGCACGTCCTGGAGCCAACACTTCTAAAGCCTTTGAAGCGGCAAAGAAATTCCTGTTCAACTGGAGAACGTCGGATAATGAGCCTGTTGAAAATCTTTACGATTTCACAAGGCAGGTTTTGAGTATCCCTTCTGCCCACGAATTGATTAGCAAATTCACTATTTTGGTGGACGATCAGAAAAACCAAAAGTTTTTAATGGTACTAAGACCGTACCAAGTCCACGCTATTCAAAAGATTATCGGTCAAGCGGCGAAGCATGAGGGAGGTTTTGTTTGGCATGCCACCGGCTCAGGGAAAACAATAACAAGTTTTGTGGCAACCAAACTTTTAGCACAGATATCCATCGGCGTAGACCGCACCGTTATGGTTGTTGATAGAACAGATTTAGACAGCCAAACCAAAGATGAGTTTAGTAAATTTGCATCTGAGTTCCACACAGGGTTGGCATCGGGCAATGTTAAAGATAATGCGCTTATTGTCGGCGTTGATAATCAACGTCAACTTAGCAATAGCCTATTAAGCAATAAAAATAACAACACCATTATCGTCACAACCATTCAAAAATTGAGTGCGGCTGTCAGAGGTGCTAAAGAAACGGAAAACAATAAATTCGAGAAGCTGAAAAGCGAACATATTGTTTTTGTGGTGGATGAGTGCCATCGTGCAGTCAGCGATGAGCAGATGAAAGAAATTAAAAAGCTCCTGCCTAACTCAACATGGTTCGGCTTAACTGGTACGCCAATTTTTGAGGAAAACCAAAAACAAGAAAACGGAACATTCGCAAGAACAACACAACAACAGTATGGAAACTTACTCCATGCCTACACAACGAAAAATGCTATGGACGATAACTCCGTTTTGAACTTCCAAGTGGAGTACCATTGCCTATTAGATGAGGATAGCAAAGCAGAATTTTTGTATAGAACGGTAAAAGAAAAATACCCGAAGCTTGATCCTATCAAAAAACTTGCCGACATGACAGAAATTGAAAAAGAGGAACTGCAAGACAGAGAGTTATTTGAGCGTGATGAATATATTGAAGCGATGCTTAAAAAAATATTCAAGCGCCAATCCGTGATAGAGCGTTTCAAGGTGTTAAACGGATACCCGACTATGAGTGCTGTTTTAACAACACACTCTATCGCTCAAGCTAAGCGTATTTATCACAAGCTACAAGAAATGAGAAGTAGTGGAATTTTGTTAAATGGGCGAGAGTTAGATGAACGCCACACGCTTCGTGACCCTGATTTTCCGAGAGTGACAATCACTTATTCCACTAGCGAAACTCAAGGTGAGATGAACGAAGCGCAAGCAGAAATCAATGCCATTATGCAGGAATACAACACTGTTTTTGGTACGAATTACACAGATACCGATCAGTTTAACAAAAATATTAATAGCCGTTTAGCACGAAAAGACGCTCAATATCAAAAGGACGGAAAATGGCTTGATATGGTTATTGTAGTTGACCGTCTGCTGACAGGATTTGACGCGCCTACGATACAGACTTTGTATGTTGACCGAGAACTGAAATATCAAAAGCTGCTACAGGCATTTTCACGCACAAATCGTATTGCACATGGCAAAGAGCATGGCATCGTGGTATCGTTCCGAAAACCTGCTACTATGCGAAAAAATGTAGAGGATGCCATTCGACTTTTTACGAACCAACAGCAAAATTGGGAAGTCTTAGTGCCACGAGAATATGCTGAGGTGAAAGCCGCATTTTTAACGGCACATGAGGAACTTCAACAAGCAAAAGACGATCTGGAAGACGACCCAAATAATATAAAAAACAAGATTGCACAAGTAAGAGCCTATCAAAAACTTGAAAAAATCCAAAGAGCCATGAAAAGCTATGAGAATTATCAAGAAGATTTTGAGGAATTTGAACATATTGTGAAGGTTCTTCCCGAAGAAAAAGGACATTGTGAAAATCTGAAAGCTGAAATTCGAGCCGAGTTAGAGGATCAAACTGGGGATGAGATGGAAAACTTGCTCCAAGACATCGAATTTACGAGCGAACAAAGGGCTGTGCATGAGGAACGCATTGATAGCTTCTACATAAATCAGCTTCTGAACAGATATCAGAAGTCTTCGGACAAAACAGATAAATATGATTTGCGTGAAAAAATTATGAAAGAGATTAATACAAAGCCCGCATCCGTTCAGGCAATATATAATGCCATCTTAGACGTCATTGACGACAATCGACCGACAAAGGATTGGACGGCTTATTTCGCTGATGAGATTGATTATATACTACAGAATACTGCTGAAATATTGAAAGTACCTGTCGCTAACCTGCAAACCAGCTTTAACGAATATCGCCCGAATAGCGGGGTTGTGCCTTTCATCAATGTAATAAGCGAAGCATCAGGGTTAAGCAAAGAAGATTTTGAAGCTATGTTTAACGAAAAATACCGAAAGCGTCTTCTCGTTATAGAACAGTATTGGAAAACTGTTTTAGATGAAAAATTAATACCGCTAAAAGATGAGTGTTAGGGTGGCGATGATATGGATTTGAGTAAATTATTGAGAAAACCGCCAGCGGAGGATTACCAACAAGTTGACACGTTCTGGGTTCCAGAAGAAAGGGAAGACTATGAATATAGTGATGAAAATGAGGATGATACCTCCCTGCTAATTGGGCGACATATAATATTAGAGGCTGGACAAGTATCTTTGAACTACTACTGCACAGAATGTGAGGACTTACGCACTTTTAATTCTGATAAAGAGCAAGGGCTTCGAGGAATTATTGTAAATAAACAAGTAATTAGCATTGATTGCATTTTGCAATGCAATTGTGGTTCAGTTGTCCATACTTGGTATTTAGTCGAAGCCGAAGAGGATATTCGGTATCAGTCACCTAAAGTACGCATATTGCATTTTAGAGAAAAGTTAACCGAACGTGTAAAATTACAATCTGAGAAATACGGTGAGTTTAGCGAATGGCTCGAAAAAGCAAACCGAGCACACAGAGATGGACTTGGTTCAGGTGCAGTTATATATTTGAGAAAAGTATTTGAAGCTCTAATATATAATATTGCTGATTCTGGTAATGCCCCAATACCCGTTTATGAAAATAATGGATGGAGGCGTTCTTTCAAAAAAGTATTAGAAGAAGTAGATAAGAAATACTTAATTATTCCGCAGGATTTTTTAGTTGATAGGTATGACCTTTACAGCAAACTAAGCAATATTATACATGGCGATGGAAGTGAGGAAGAAGCAATTAAATACTTTGGAATACTATATACGTTAGTTACTAGCATAATAAACAATGTGGAGCTAAAAAAGAATTTTAGGATTGCGGCTCAGAAATTCTATGATAGCGCCAACATAAGTTAGAGCTTGTAAGGCTATTATTCTAAGATAAATTAAAAATTTTGGGGAGTGTATATATGAGTCGTCTAGAGCAACAACTATGGGCAAGCGCCGATATTCTTAGAGGGAAAATGGATGCGAGCGAATATAAAAACTATTTGCTCGGTCTAGTTTTCTATAAGTATCTTTCCGATTTAGAGTTGCGCGCTGTGTACGAAGAAGCAAACGGAAAGCCCGATGAATACCCATCTCGTGATATCCAATTTGCCGAGCTTACTGATTGGTATAATGATGATGCCGAAGAGCTAAAGAACATCATGCGCCGCAAACTCGGATATTTTATAGAGCCGCAATATCTGTTTTACATGCTCCGCAATAAAGCATCACAATATGAATTTCAAATTGATGACTTGCAGACTGCCTTTATCGAGCTTTCTCGTCAAGGCGAAAGTTTTATCAGTTTGTTCGATGATGTTGACTTAAACTCTACGAAGCTCGGATCACACGCACAGCAAAAAAGCACAACCATTATGGAAGTTATAAAAACTTTAGATGAGATAGATTTGTTTGGGCATGAAGGTGACGTTATTGGCGATGCTTATGAATACCTTATCGCCCAATTTGCCGCAGGCGCAGGCAAGAAAGCCGGAGAGTTCTATACCCCGCAAGCTGTTTCAAAAATCATTTCAGAGATTGTTAGTATCGGGCAAGAGGAACTAGCACCATTCCATATTTACGACCCCGCTATGGGTTCGGGTTCGCTGATGTTGAATATCCGTCAGTTTCTAAGCAATCCCGAAAAGGTGTATTTTCACGGACAGGAGCTAAACACCACCACTTACAACCTTGCTCGAATGAACTTGATTCTACACAACGTTGACCGTGAGCAAATGCGGCTCAATAATGGCGATACGTTAGATGCAGACTGGCCGACAGACGAGCCTTTCCTTTTTAACGCTGTTGTTATGAATCCTCCGTACTCTGCGAATTGGAGTGCTTCCGATAAGTTTTTAAGTGACCCACGTTTTGAACGCTATGGAAAACTTGCACCAAAATCTAAAGCCGACTTTGCGTTCTTGCTCCATGGCTATTACCACCTAAAAGACAGTGGTACGATGGGAATTGTACTGCCGCATGGTGTTCTGTTCCGTGGTGCTGCCGAGGGTATCATTCGCAAGGTACTTCTTGAAATGGGCGCAATCGAAGCTGTAATTGGTTTACCCGCTAACGTTTTCTATGGAACAGGAATACCCACGGTTGTTCTTATCTTGAAGAAAAACCGTGCAAGTCGTGATGTGCTTTTCATTGATGCTTCTAATGATTATGAAAAGCAGAAGAACCAAAACACCTTACGCCAGCAAGATATTCTGAAAATTGTGGATGCCTATAAAAGGCGTGAGAAGATTGTGAAATACGCACATTTAGCAAATTTTGATGAAATCGTGGCGAATGATTACAATCTCAACATTCCTCGCTATGTAGATACCTTCGAGGAAGAAGAACAAATCGACATTCTAGCACTTGGGCCTGAAATGGCGGACTTAAATTTGCAAATAAAACAAAAAGAAACGGATTTCTTAGCCTTGCTTGATGAGATTGCTATGACTGACGAAACAAAAGAGATAATCGAAGCTACAAAGCGGATGTTTATGTGAGGTGGTGGTGATGATGACAGAACACAAACAGAAGTTAGTACCCGCAATTCGATTTAATGCCTTCACTGACACTTGGGAACAGCGTAAGTTATCTGATGTAGCAGATTATTATGACGGAACACATCAAACACCTAAGTACACAGATGAAGGTGTAAAATTTATTAGTGTTGAGAACATCAAAAACATTTGGGAATCTGATAAATACATTAGTGAAAATGACTATGAAAAGCAATTTAAGATAAAGCCTCAGATTAATGATATTTTTATGACCCGAATTACAGCAGGGGTTATTGGTGATACCGCATTAGTAGAACAAGATGATCCATTAGCTTACTACGTAAGTTTAGCACTGATTCGCCCTAAATCTATTGTGCCGTTATATCTAGAAAAGTACATTAATTCTCCGTTCTTTAAAAATGAATTACACATAAGAATTATCCATACTGCATTTCCAAAAAAGATAAATCTTGGGGATATAGGAAAATGTGGTGTAAAGATGCCTAATTCTAAAAAGGAACAGGTTCAAATTGGGGAGTTCTTCAAACAATTCGACAACCTCATCTTCCTTCATCAGCGTAAGCTGGATGGGCTCGTAACGCTGAAGGACGGATTTCTACAGCAGATGTTTCCGGCAGCCAATGAAGTCATTCCAAGAGTAAGATTCGCAGGATTTACAGGTAATTGGGAAAAGCGGCGGCTGGAAGAAATGCTTACTGAAAGAAATGAGCAATTTGAGGAATCGGAAGATTACCCATTGATGTCGTTCGTTGGGAATGTTGGTGTTGTACCCAAGGGGGAACAGTATGACAGAAGTTTTTTGGTAAAAGGTGATGGAAAAAAATATAAAAAAACCGAACTGAATGACTTTATATACAGTTCAAACAACTTAGAAACTGGGTCTATTGGTCTTAATAGAACAGGCAAGGCAGTAATATCGCCCGTATATAGCATTTTTTATTCAAGCAACGATTCAGAGAGTCTATTTGTTGGATTACTATCCAAACGGAAAGACTTCATTAATAAAATGATTCATTATCGACAAGGTGTAATGTACGGACAGTGGCGCATACACGAAAGGGATTTTTTAAAGATAATCGTTTTAGCACCCACAATTTCTGAACAAAACAGAATCATTGACTTTTTCAAGAATTTCGACGAGCAAATCGCAGCCCAAACTGCTAAACTTGAGCAGCTACGACAGTTAAAGGCGGCGTATATACAAAGGATGTTTATATGAGCTCGGATAAATGCCGTACGATTTTATCGTTATCTTGATTCTCTAACTCTTGAATGATGTGCAAATATGCTTTCTGCAGGAAAACACAGCAACTTCAATTAGAGCAGTTAGAAATTGGTTCGCGCGCTATGACTCGTGAGCTGATCGATGATGATACGTTTCAGATGAGCAATACCGCTTTAAAGGATGAACAACATGCTATGAAGGCAAGAGCGGCCATCTTGGAGGCGATTCTGAGTTAGTGTGAAGCCAATGAACGTATCGTGCAGAAAATCAAGGAAGAAGTCAGGCGCTTTACAGAGTTGCAAATCGAAGACGAGGAAGCCCTCCAAGAATTGCTGCAGCGTTTAATTGAACGTATCGACATTGAGTTGGATGGTGGAATTGTTATCTACAATAATTTTGGTAACCCGTTGTCTCCTGGGGGGTAATTCGTCCCCTGTAATTACGTCAATATTAAGCACTCCACACATGTGGAGTGCTGTGTGTTGATAGTTAGGAGTAAAGATTAAGCAGTGGGGTCCGAGAATCTATAGAAGATTCTCGGACTCCCATCTGCTTTTATTTCAATTCGATCAATTAGTTTGTGAAGCAAATCGGATTGTTGTAAGTAGGTATCCCTATCGAGCCACTTCAACCTTCTGAGAACTTCGAACAGCCCTCATCCAAGAGGGCTGTTTTTTTTGTTCGGCAATATTAAGTCTGTTATTTCTTATTTTTTTCGAGTTTTCGAGTATGATAAATCATTCGTTCTGAAAAGGAAGTTGTAAGAACCAAGAAAAATGTTCTAGTCGGGAAAAAATCAGTGTTGAGTAGTCTGTGTCGGAAGTTAGGTAAGGATATTTAATTCCACAGTTTCTTAACGATAAATTCGTAGGTGTTCGAAGACATAAATGAAATAGGGACCAAGAAATCACGTTACAGCAAATATCTTAAAAGAAAGTATATTGCGTTACTTGCAAAGCTTAATATAAATCCGTTGTTAATTCCCAAAAATAAACTTAAACTGGGAAAAGAAAAAGGATTCCGAACCCATTTCAATCGCAATTGATGAAGGTGAAATTAGCCCAATTTTGAATGCATCGAAGTAAAGGAGAAGGTGGAAGAACATGAAAGATATCATTCCTAATTTCGATATTGAAATTATAGGGTACCAATATCTAAGAAGAGGTTGCGATAAATCAGGCTGGAGCACCGGGACTGATATTTTTTATAGATGTGCTAATTGCGGTGGTTTTATGAGAGCCGCGAAAGATGATTTTCAATGTGATTGTAAAGCTATGACTTTGGATTATGGTTACGGAAGATTTGGCTCTCGATATGGCGATAATAATATCCTTGTTTATAAAAAGTTTTAAGAAAATGACGTTCGGATGGAGGGATCGGAAGAGTGCGAACCAAGTTTCAACAATGGGTAGAAAGCAAAAAGAGTGAGCTTGAGGCTGTTTCTGTAGCGATGGAATATGTAATGCATAAAAACCCTGATGAGAGACGTATTCCTGATCCCTCTACAGGCGTTATTTATGAATCTGAAAGATGTTTAGGACAGGTGATAGTTTGGAAGTCCAGACAGATGGAATATGAGGTCGTTAATATTGATTCAGAAGAAATGATATTGTGGAAATACATTGGGAGGTTGCCAGACGAACCCGATTTCAATGAGATATTAAAGCAATTTTTCGATGTGCTACAGACGGGTTTAAAACCGTGATACATAACTAAACAAATGAATCTAGAAAGATAGTGTAACAACCGAAAGGAGAGTCCAAATGAAAAGGGGAATCCAGTTAGAAATACCGAACGAATGGGGTAGTCATCTTGGAGAGGTACTGGAACCTTTCAAAATAAGTCACTTCGATTGGTACATTGGGGGAGAAGAAACATATCAAGACATTGAGGGGGGCAAAGTTGAACCTTTGTTCCATGGTGAGATATATGGAATGAAGGGGCAAGATCTCAGCGATATTCTGAAATCAAACTTGTATTACATCATATTTGCGAATTTAAAGGCGTATCCGCAAGGTGTAAGTATAAAAGATGTGCTCACCTATGAAGAATTCTTAAACAGTCAATGCCATTTGGTTGTGTTAGTTGTTGATTCTTCATATGTCACCATTTATTGCAAGGATATCGTTATGCTTAATCATTTATATCAGAATGCGATAGAAAAGGGCTTTGAGAACGTTGAGTATGTTACCAACGAAAACGACACAAGGACAAGGCTTTCTGTCTGGTAAAAGCCTGTATTATTCCACTAACGGGAAATGATTAAAATGAGGGTGTTAAAAATGAGTATCCCCAATGAGTTAGATGGTGCAAAAGTGATTCAATACACATCAAACTCTATGTCTAATCAATATGGAACTGTTGGAATATTAAATGAAAAAAATGAAATAGTCGAGAAATTACCAATCACCGCAATGGCTATATGCCAGTATGACGGAAGTAGAGGATATTATTTATTTTCATGTGATTCAGATTGGGAGGTCATTGGGGATTTTGATTTCGCAACTATAGAGGATGCAAAGGAAAGTGCAAAACATAGTCACAAAGTAAATGACAAGGACTGGTTAATTAGATAGCTGACACAAATGATGATATTGTCGTTCGACTAACGGGCAGTTTTGTTGAACTAAGAATTATGTGAAGCAAGGATGTGAATGTATGTTTCAAGATGGATTTCCAAATTTTTTGAGTGATGATGTGAAACAGGCGATGGGACTGATTCCTCATAAAACTTTTAATAACATCAATATTGGTATGTCCCAGGACATTATTCAATATTCTAAAGATAATAACGTGATTAGGTTTCCTTATCGTATCTACTACATTGATATTCCAAATGAAGTTATACAAAATTTAAGTGCACGACAACAAATGATTTTGCATTGCATTTATTCAAGAAGTTGTGACGGGTTTGTTCGCCAAAAACATATGTATTCGTTGCTTCAGATGGATTACGAAGATTGGGCTATTCCTTATATCGTAAAAATATGTGATGAATATGTCGTTGAAATATTAGAAATGAATTATGATGTTTTAAAAGGACAGGATACAGAACGTTTTAAGAAATTTTGTCTTGAAAATGTTGAGTCGTTTTGCAAAAGCTATAATAGAATGATTAGCTACTGGAACGAATATTACAGATTTAAACATAAAAAATTTCAACAATATATAGGCAGGAAGTTATTTAGAGAATGTTTCGGTTACTCTAAATCAATGGAACGGAAAATAAGGACTTTTTGAAACAGTACATCTAAACTAACGGATATGCTTTTTTGAATAAAGGGGTTATCAAATGAAATTCAAATTTATAATTTAAGCGATATGAAACGATGGATTGACGTCGAATAATCGGCGTCTTTTTTGTTTGAATATTAATATTCAAAAAGCAATCAAGAAGGGCTGCATGGGGGATGGGGAAATTGGTGTAAGAAAATTATAGGACTCTATCGACATATTGATTCTACTCAAGTAGAATATAAATGTATGATTCTACAGCAGTAGAATAAATATGAACGAGGTGTTTTCATTTGGTTATGAAGTTATTCGATAGCGAGCTTAATATTATGGAAATCTTGTGGAGAGATGGCGATACAGCTGCAAAGAGGATTGCAGAAATTACAAAGGAAAAAATAGGTTGGAGTAAGACTACAACTTATACCATTATCAAGAGATGCCTTGATAAAGGGGCGATTGAACGACGGGAACCTAATTTTGTTTGCCATGCGCTTGTTACGCGAGAGCAGGCGCAAGAACACGAAACTACGGAACTTATTAATAAAATGTATGATGGTGCCCCCGACAGACTGATTGCTTCATTGTTGGGACAGAAACGACTGTCGACAGAAGAAATTAGCCGCTTGAAACGTCTTATCGATAGCATGGAATGAGGTGAGGGAATGTCTTTACTTCAAATAAGTATCTCGGCTTCCGTCTTTATTCTTGCAGTTATTTTCTTACGTTCCTTGCTTATTCACAAGCTGCCCAAAATGACCTTTATGTTTCTTTGGGGCGTTGCATTAATTCAATTGCTTGTACCTGTCTCAGTTCAATCGCAATTTAGCATTTTTACGGCAGCGGAATATTTAAGCAGAATGTTTACAGCGCCAAAGTTGATTTCCACGCCGGAAAGTTCAACATTTATTAATGGAACTACGGTAATCATGCCACCAATTACAGAACAATTGAACGCGCCGATTATGCCATTGGAGACGGCTTCACGAATATCGCCTATTGTGTGGGTGTGGTTAGTTGGTTTTACGTTGTGTGCTTTATTTTTTATCATTCCGCATTTAAGGTATCGCAAAATCTACAAAATGGCTGTGCCTATTAGAAACGATTTTATAGGAAAATGGCAGCATTCAAATTTGTTATGGCGAGATGTTCAAATCAGGCAACTAGATCATATTTCAACTCCGCTTACATACGGTATTTATCGGCCTGTTGTACTCTTGCCGAAAAATTTAGATTATGACGATGAGAAACAGCTTGCGCTTATCCTGACCCACGAATTTACGCACATCAAGCGATTCGACACGCTAAAAAAATGGATTCTTGCCGCTAGCGTATGCGTCCATTGGTTCAACCCTTTTGTATGGGGCATGTATATCCTTGCCAACCGCGATATAGAGTTATTCTGCGATGAAACAGTCATACGGAAATTTGGGGAAAACACGAAACCTACTTATGCTAGGGCACTTGTACGTTTGGAAGAAAAGAAAATCGGTTTATCGCCGATGATTAGCAGCTTTTCCAAAAGCTCGACCGAAGAAAGGATTATATCGATTATGAAAACCAAGAAAATCACGATCGCCACGATGCTGCTCGCTGTTGGGCTTGTAGCCGGTGTCGTTATCATCTTCGCGACTTCTGCATTGGACAAAACGGAAGCTGTTACGGATGTTGACAATTCTACAGCCGAACCTTCAGCCGAAGCAGCGCCAGCATTCTATCAAGGTGCTATCACTACCGAGATTGTGCCCGCATTATCTCAAGGCGCCACCATTACGGATTTAATGCCGTACGATTTAACATTCAACAAGAAATACGATGTGCCGAAGTTGATAGGCAGCCTTATGGATTCGAAGTATCGTGCTGTTTATATGGACAACGAAATCTATCTTCGTGTCACGATGGATAACGCAATACAGATAAGCAAAGATAATGGCGCTGTTTGGAAAACATACGATACGGATGAAGTCGATGCAAAAGAATTTGCAAAATGGCTGCTGATAAATGATCCGAATCCGGGCTATTCAATCAAAGAAGTTCAGAGTCGCTTGGCCAACGGGGCAGAAGTAAAACATTTAGTGTTTGAAAACGTAAAGGAAATGTATTTCATAATCGACAGGAACGGCGTACAAATTGAACTTGTACAGCCTGAAAAAATATCTTCCGTTCTGATCGACGGTCAAAGAATGATGATTACTTCCGCTATATCAGCCCAGATGCTGAAATCGTTTTATGACTTGTTAGTGTCGAACAATATCCTTTCGGAAACTCATGCAGAACAAGATTATTCGGAAAGAATGAAGGATCTTGAAAAAAATCTACCTAACTTTATCGTGACGAAATAATGTGGGTTACCGTCCTTTATGAAGTACCAATTGGCGTCGGTCTAAATGATCGGCGTCTATTCGTTCATCCCCTCTAGTTCTGCGGCATAAACGGGGCCCTGTGGGGTGCTTATGAGCTTAACCTGAAGGTCGAATTTCTCCTCAAACGCTTGGCGGACAAAATCTTCTGTCCCTTCGAATATCCATTCGCCATGGCTATCAATGTGCGGTTTTGATCTCGAGCATATGAATGATGATGGTTGTCCCTTTGCCCATCTCACTATTCAATTGAAAACGGGTTCCTTTAATCAGCGAAAGCTTAATAAATGGATTTGTAAAGCCTAATCGCTCGTTTCGCCCACGCAATAGCTCTTGCTGCTTTTCAAGAGGAATCCCGATCCCGTTATCTTCTATCGTGATTTTGATATGCTGCTGTTCCCGCTCGATCGTAAGACGCAGCGTTCCGCCATCTTTTCTTTTTGTTATCCCGTGACGCACAGCGTTTTCCACTAGCGGCTGAATGGTCAGTGCCGGGATATAGGTTTGAATGGTTTCATCAATGTTATATTCGATTCGAAGTCTTTCTTCAAAGCGCATTTGTTCGATCGCTAAGTAAGCTTTTACTAATTGTATTTCTTCCCCCAAAGGGACCAGTGAGCGCTGCTTTTGGTAATCCAGCTTTCCACGGAAATAGGTAGAAAGATGTTCTAATGCAGTTTGGGTTTTTTCCTGGTCAGACCAACTTAGCGCAATAATCGAATTGAGTGTGTTGTACAAAAAATGCGGCGTAATCTGAGCGTAAAAGTAGCTGAGTTCATGCTCTACAGCATCGTGCGCTGATTTTTTCATTAATAGCAACGACTCGATTCGCATCTCTAATTCTTTCAAATTAACAGGCTTTTGCAAGTAATCGTTGGCCCCTAATTGGAAGGATATAACTAAGTCGGACAATTGTCCTGCTGCTGTTAATATGATAATAGGCAAATCCACCAAGTCTCGCTTCTGTCTAATCGTTTGGCAGACCTCATATCCCGTCATCTGGGGCATCATCAAATCTAAAACTAATAGATCCACCTGTTCCGATTCAATGATGTCGAGTGCTTCCTGCCCGCTGCCTACTGCAATTACACTATAATGAAGCGAATGAAGCATATTAATAAGCGCCTTCAAGTTGGCAGGCTCGTCATCTACGACTAATATGGTATACGGTTTTGATCCTTCCACTCTTGTAGACAGGGCAGGCAGCGACAGCTTCATCTCTCGATCTATCCCTTGGGCAGACGCAGCTTGTTCGTTCGCTTCGCTACTGCTTATTTCCTTATGTCCCATTAGCTGCTCGTTAGTAGCCAGCGGGACCGTGAAGGTGAAGCAAGAACCTTTACCTATTTCGGAAGTGACCCAAATACGTCCGCCTGCACTCTCCACAATTTTCTTGGTAATGCTTAATCCCAGACCCAGACCTTCCGATTCCCTGGCACGGCTGCTTTCAACTTGATAGAATGTTGTAAAGATAAGGCCGTGGTGCTCTGCAGCAATACCCGGACCCGTATCCTCAACCGATATGTGCGCCTGTTCCTCTAGGATTCGAGCTGAAATCGTGATCGTTCCCTGCTTGGTGAATTTAATCGCATTGTAGATCAGATTAAAGAATACTTGCTTTAGCTTCTGCTCATCCGTGTAGACAAGCGGCAAATTTGCCGGGATCTTATTGATAATTTGAACAGACGGAGAGGGGGGCATGACATAGCAATCTCAGCGAGCACTTCTTCAACCATTCGGATATCGATCGGTTTGGCTGTGAAAGAAACCTCGCCTCGCTTTATTTTGGAAATGAAAGAAAGATCCTTAACCAACCCTGCCAATCTTCTACTCACCGAGTGTATTAATATTGCGCTTTCTTGCTGTTTCCTTTTTAAAGGCCCCTCTACCCCCTCCAGCAGCGATTGAGACAGATTCATAATCCCATGGAGCGGAGTGCCAAGCTCATGTGAGGTTTTGACTAGAAATTCATCCTTCATTCGGTCGAATTCAAGCAATTCATTAGACATTTCCTCTACCTTGTTATACGCTTGCTGAGAACGGTGACTCAGTAATAGCGCTAAACTCATTACCATAATTAAAAACAAAAGAAATGACGGTATTTCGATATCTACTTCAAATAGCAGGACAATGAGAAGCAGGATACCGTAAAGAGCAAAAGTATAAACAACGATCAGCACATAGTTGGACTCATCCGTTTTTTGTCTGTAGGCTTTTAGCAGCAGGATAAAAATATACACGTAACCGATAGCGGTAGTCCCTGAAATAATGAGTTGAATGAGCGTAAATGAAACGTTTACCATTAGATCGAACGTTATGCTTAACGTATACACGGCCAAGGCTTGAATTCCAAGCATTGCGCTTAATGCGGCGACGATCCTTCTGCTGGCGGTCAAGTTGAAGAAATGATACACAAACAATAGGAAAAACAACACGAAAAGCGTAAGTGAGATGGCTTGTATTTCTAGTTGAGAAGACGGGCTTAACTCAGGGAATAGTAAGTAGATCCACCTTTCATTTATCGTGGATATGTGTAAAGCTTGCGCCAAACAGAATAGACTGAAATATAGCTCATACCGAAATCTCCGTTTGTGTTGTACATATGCCGTAAAGTATATAAACGAAAACAGCAGATAGCCGGAAATAAGAAAGCCTTCAACGAATTTGGCACGGCCTTGTTCGGATAATATTTGATCGGCTAGACCGAAATCGAGCGAGCTGACAATCCCGCCAACGGCATAGTCATAATTGGCAACGAGGATAACAAGCTCTATTTGTTTGTTCTTACTGTTTCCCAACACGACATACTTTTTGTAATCGAAGCGATATTCTTCGGCTCTTTGGGAAGGAACGCCTGCTGATCCGAGCTCCTGTCCGTTTATATACACTTTATTGGCATTACGAATCGTATTCAGCTTTACGCCATACAGGTCATCTTCCGGAACTTGGATGAGCAAGCGATAGGTGCCTGTCCCGTAAGGAACTGCCTTCTCAGATTTATAGCGGTTCCATGGAGCGGGTACCGGTATGGATTGGCGTTTGGTCTTATAACGATCAAAGACATCCTCGTCCGGGTTTGGCACGATTAATTCTTCCGGATAGAAGTCCCATTCTCCATCAAGCTCAAGTTCATCCTGACGATCCCAATGCTGCAACGAAAGAACGCCATTTTTTGCCGCGAATGTACTGGAGTCGAATATACGAAAGGAATGAAGGACAAAGTACGTTGTCAAGAGAGTAATAGCAATCATAATTAGAGAGAGAAACTTTCTATTTTTCACACAGCCAATTCCTTTCACTATGGGTACTGCGGTATGGGCTATCTTTCAATAGTATCGTCAATAACTCGTAAAAACTTTAAGATGAATCCCATTCGATCGTATGCAGGTTGATGATAAAGCAGATGATCATAAGTGAAGTGTGTTACGGGGTTGCACGGTAATGAACCGTCCGGGGGGGTGGACGTTTCATAAAAATTTAGAAGATAAGATTGAATGGTTAAAAAAAACAAATTATGTATCTAAAAACGAGATTTATGAGATTAGCGGTGCTATTATGCTAGATAATAGAATTTCTTGAATGACTAGAGGTAAAAGTCCCGTGCTTGATTTATTTCACTTAGAAAAGTTCGTACATGAATACTTCTAATATCGCTGAACAAAACAAAAAAGACTTGTAGAGATGGTTTCTGTGCTGTGCAGAAGTCATCTCTTTTTCGCTTGGAATAATCTTCATTTGACGATAAGTCGAATTTTCCCCCACTATTATATAGACTTAGAAACCATCTATTTCGTGTTCTATTTCGGGTTAATGATACGTTTTACCACAGTAGGAGACAACTATGAGAGAGCAGAATTTACATAAGGAACAAGGAAATACTCGCAGCGACTCCAGAATGTCACGCCTTTCCGGCATCTATAAACTTAGGAAAAGATTTCGTATTTTGATCATCGCATTCCTTCTAGTGTTTACGACGCTTGCGGCTATCGGAGTCTATTGGGTAAATTCTCTTGATATTGAGAAGTTGGTTGTTCCCATATTAGCTCCGACTCAATTGATAGATAAGAATGGTAATCCGAGCTCCGAGATCGTTTCCGTCAAAATCGAGTCCGTATCGCTCGACCAAATTCCGCTGCATATGCGGCAAGCGATCGTCGCGGTCGAAGATAAGCGATATTACGATCATACCGGAGTGGACGCCTTTGGCATTATTCGGGCTGTATTCCGCAATGTGAAGGAAGGCGGCGCAGCGCAGGGCGGAAGCACGATTACCCAGCAACTCGCCAAAAACGTATTTTTGACCGGTGAAAAAACGTTCTCACGCAAGCTGACGGAAGCAGCCTATGCTCTCAAGATTGAATCTACTTATAATAAGGACCAGATTCTTGAAATGTATTTGAATCAAATTTACTTCGGTGAAGGTCAATGGGGGATACAGAGAGCAGCTAAGCGATATTTCGGCAAAGATACGAAGGATTTGACGTTGGCTGAATCCGCCTTATTGGCCGCGCTGCCGAAAGCGCCCAGTCGTTATTCTCCGCTTAAGAATAAGGAGCTCGCGTTGGAGCGAAGAAATCTTGTGCTCAGCTTAATGCGCGATGAAGATTTTATTTCGAATGATGAGTATAACCAAGCCATTGTTGAACCCATTCATGTACTCAAGAAGGTTCCCTCTGAACAGCAAAATCATTTGCTAGGTCAATTTGCTTCATATACCGACGAAGTGATCGATGAGGCTATTGAATTATATGGATTTACCGAGCGCCAGCTGTTAGCGGGAAATCTTCTGATCTTCACAGAGCTAGATCCTGTCGTTCAAAATGCGATGGAAGAAACGTACCGTAATGATTCCCTGTTTCCGCAAAGCGCTCCCGATCAACTCGTGCAGAGCGGAGCAGTCATCTTGGATCCCTCTACTGGAGGTGTTCGAGGAATCGTGGGGCAACGGGGTGAACATGTATTTCGAGGTTTCAACCATGCGACACAGCTTGTAAGACAACCCGGATCGGCATTCAAACCCCTGATGGTCTACGCGCCCGCACTGGAAAAGGGCTATGATGCGCAATCGACGCTCTACGATGGTCCGTTAGATATTAATGGTTATAAACCTGAAAATTCGGATCATCGAACTTTGGGGCAGGTATCGCTTCGAGATGCGGTTATCCAATCGAGGAATATTCCGGCGGTTTGGTTATTGAACGAGATTGGGCTGCAAACCGGAAAATCGTTTGTCGAGAAGCTCGGGATTCCGCTTAGTGAAGAAGATAACAATCTAAGTTTGGCGCTGGGCGGACTATTCCAAGGGTTATCTCCGCTTCAAATGGCGCAAAGCTATAGTATCTTTCCTAATCTTGGGACAGAGGTTTCAGCCCATACGATCACTAAAATCACTACGACGGACGGAAGAGTTCTGGCCGAGGCCGAGCTCGATCGGTTGCCGTTATGTTACCGGAGAATGCTCACGCGATGACGGAACTGTTGATGGGTGTGGTCAGGGAAGGAACGGGAAGGAACGCGGCGATGGATCGTCCGGTAGCGGGGAAGACGGGTACGACACAGCTTCCGCAGAGTAAACAGTTCTCAGGGATTACCGGCGGTGCGAAAGACGCTTGGTTTGTCGGTTATACGCCGGAATTGGTTGGGGCGGTTTGGCTGGGTTACGACAATACGGATAGTAAGCATTATTTAACGACATCGGGAGGGCAATATCCGGCTTTAATTTTCAAAGAGATGATGTCATTGGCCTTAAAGGGTGTTCCGGTATCCGAGTTTAAGCGTCCCGCTACTGGGAAATCAAATAAAGGGAATGGCAATAAAGAAGATAAGAAAGGGAAAGCGGATAAGAAAGATAAAAATAAAGATAAAAATGAAAAGAAAGATAAGAAGGATAAGAAAGATAAAAAAGATAAGCAGGATAAAGAGAAAAAGGAATGGAAGGGGAGAAAAGAGGAGTAATTCATATACGCATCATAGAAAAGACCGTCAGGATGATTTGAAGTCATCCTGACGGTCCTTTTAATGAAGAGTTATAACTATGATCTGTTACTTAGCTAGAATGCCTGCGCCCGTAGCCGGATCTTTCGGCTTGCGGTGGAAGAGGCGATCCGTGCCTTTGTGAAGGAGCGGAAGGACGTAACGGTCAAGTCCGAAGCGACCCGCGTTCGTTCCGGCGACGACGACCAGCAATCCGAGAAGCGTTAGCCAAGGGTTCGTGCTTACGGTTCCGGCGAACATAAACATGAAGTTCATTAAGAGTCCGAAGAATGCGGCCGTGAGGGTCAACGTACCTAGGATGAGACCAAGACCTACAAGGAATTCTCCCCAAGGAATCAAGATGTTTATGATTTTAACGTTCGGCAGCGCGAAGTTTTCTAGGAAAGCAAGGTAAGTCGGGTAGACCGCCTCGCCCGTTGCCTTATCGACGACCGGATTATTAATGGCTCCATTCAAGAATCCTCCGGCGTTGAAAGGCGTTGCGCCAGTGATTTTATGCCATCCTGCGGTGATCCAAGCATATCCGACCACGAAACGGACAATGGTGACGAGGACTGCGGCTATACGATTCTCTCTCCATAATTTTAACATGACACTCACTCCTAATTTTAGTGTATTAAGCGAAAGCGGCGAATTGTAATGATCGGTTTATCGTATGTCTCGCCGATGTTCGAGATCGAAATTGGTTCAACATCGGGATCACCATCCTCGTTTGTTTTCTTGTCTTTCTTGTCTTGATTATAAATCTAATTCCCATGCAATAATGTGAATTAAATCACAATATCAAAAAACTCTATGCCTCCGCTTCATTTTTTCTGCGCATAACAACCAACTCTAAGCATTCTCAAGTGTATAATATCCTTATGATGATTTGGGGAAAAAGGGAAACGGACTCCATGAGAAAACAACTGTCGGTACTGATCGGCATGATGGCTGTTTTCGCCGTCGTGATGTCGCTGTTTATTTATGAATGGTTGAACCCCACGTTTCAGTACCCGGAAGCGCGGGAAGGGGTGCTGGACGCCAGACAATGGGATTTTGCAAAGCAAGGGATCGTGCCGTTGCGGGGAGAGTGGGAGTTCTACGAGAACAAGCTGCTGACTCCGCAAGATTTCCGCACAAGCGTCAAGACACTTGAGGCGGAGCGCCGAATCGTTCGCGTTCCCGGAGGGTGGAAGGGTGTCGTTTCCTCCGGCAGCGGTTATGGCGCGGGTACGTACCGTCTGCGAATCGAGGTTCGCGATCCTGATTTTTATAGCCTGAGAGGCAAGAAGATTCGCATGTCCAGCCACATCTATATGGACGGATCGGATCTAGGCGCTACCGGAAAACCGGAATTGTCGGCGGATCGATTCGTACCTAGCAATCTTCCGTTTTTCGGTACGATTAAAGCGGATACCGACACCATTGACGTTATCATTCAGATAGCTAGCTACCGCTATCTGGAAGGCGGATTGGTGCAAGCGCCGGAATTCGGATTAACCGACGATGTAATGGCCAGGCGCGATAATGGCCGTCTGGCGGATATGATCGTCATCACCGCGCTGCTGGTATTCGGGATGTATTTCGCAGGTACGTTCAAACAATGGAAGAAAGAGCCGTATCTCTTCTTTTTCAGTTTGTTCTGCTTGTCATTAGGGTTATTCTTCAGCATCGACAACGAGATTGTCATGGCGACCCTGTTCCCGGGGATCCCCTTCCTGTTGCTGCAGAAAATGCTCTTCATCCTGCCTTACGTATCCGTCTTCTCGTTCACTCTCTATGTCTATCTGTACCTGGACCTTAAGGGGAGCATGGAATATAAGTGGCTGAGACGGGTCTCTTACGTCTATTTAATCTTATTGGTCGGCTTGCCGAACGACTACTTGGTCGATATTCTTTGGCTCGGGATCGTCCTGCAAGCGGTCGCCTTCGCGTTCATGATTCGTTGGATTTTTCGTTATCGGAGCGGCGGGGTGCAGGTTTACTATATTTTGCTCGGTCTATTTTTCCTTATCATTAGCTGGGCGTATGCCCAGACGCGCTATCAGCTAGCGTTGGACAACCCGTATTATATGATCGTCACGCCGCTGCTTCTCGTTCTATCGCAATCGTTCCTCATGTCGGACCGGATGCGCGACGCGTTCGTGCGGAACGAACGATTGGCCGAGCAACTCATCGCGTACGATCGGCAAAAAGACGAGTTTCTCATCCATACGTCCCACGAGTTCAAGACGCCGCTGCACGGCATTATCAATCTGGCGCAGGTGGTCATCGACCAGGGCGGCCAAGAGATGGCGCACCGGCATCGCGACAATCTGAACTTCATCATTGCCCAAGCGAACCGGCTGTCAACGCTGGTGAATGATATTATCGATTTTCAAAGCTTGCGGAGCGGCAGCCTGACGTTCCACAATCGGTACTTCGATGTCAGCGGCACGGTGCAGGCGACGCTCGAAGCGTTGACATTCATGCGCAGGAACGATCAAGTACGGCTGGTCAACCAGGTTCCGCCGGGAACCTATTATTTGTTCACCGACGAAAACCGCCTGAAGCAAATTCTCGTGAACCTGGTCGGCAACGCCCTCAAATTTACGGAACGGGGAAGCGTAGTGGTGGCCGCGGAGTCGCGAGAAGGCTGGCTGGGCTTGACGTTCGCGGACACCGGCACCGGGATGAGCGAGGAGCGGCAGCGGGGGCTATTCAAAGCCGATCTGTTCGAAGGCGGCGGAGAGCCGACGGTTTCGATGTTTCAATCTTCCGGTCTAGGTCTGAAAATATCGAAGGCGCTCGCGGTGCAAATGGGCGGCGATCTGGAGTTGGCGTGGTCGGAGCCGGCAAGAGGTTCCGTGTTCGAGCTACGGCTGCCGGAGGCGTCGGCAACGCAAAGGGAATCGGAGACCGCCTGGGCGGAAGCCTCTGTCGCCGTGGAGTCGCCGATACTTTTCAAGGCAAGCTCGCCGAGGGCGGAAGAGACGTCGCCGCAAGCGATGGAAAGACCCGGCAAGGTCAAGATTTTGCTGGTGGATGACGATGCCTCCAATATCAAGGTGCTGCAGGAGTTATTCGCATCGAGTCGCTATCGCGTTCTCGCGGCGTACAACGGAGCGGACGCGCTCAAGCTGATTCAGCGGCATCGCGACGATCTGTCGCTTGTTCTGCTCGATGTCATGATGCCCGAGCTTTCCGGGTATGAAGTATGTAGGCGAATCCGGGAGGAGAACCCGCTCTACAAGCTGCCCGTTCTACTGCTGACGGTGCGCAGCTCGCCGGCCGATATCGCGATGGGCCTCGAGGCGGGGGCCAACGATTTTCTGGTGAAGCCGTTCAGCGGCAAAGAACTGCTGGCCCGGGTGCAGACGATGCTGCAAATGAAGGAAGCCGTCGAGCAGGCCATTCGCATGGAGTCGCTGTTCCTGCAATCGCAGATCAAGCCGCATTTTATATACAATGCCTTGAGCGGCATTATCTCGTTATGCTATAGCGACGGCGCTCGGGCAGGCAAGCTGCTGGGCGAATTCAGCAACTATTTGCGGCTCAGCTTCGATCTGGACCCCCGGCATGCCAAGATCAGCTTGAAGCGGGAGCTGTCGCTTACCAAATCCTACGTCGAGCTGGAGATGGCCCGTTTCGGCGCGAGGCTGAATGTGGAATGGGAGGTGGATGTCCGGACGGAGACGTTGATTCCGGCGTTGATCCTGCAGCCATTGGTCGAAAACGCGATTCGCCACGGCATCATGAAGCGGTTGTCGGGAGGCACGGTGGTCATTCGGGCGAAGCTGGAGCCGCAGGGGCTGCATATGGCCGTTCAAGACGATGGGGTCGGCATGAGCGAAGAGCAGCTGGATCGAATCGTGAAGCCGGAGCGGCTGGAAGGAAGCATCGGTCTGATTAACGTGCATAAGCGGCTGTTGAACGAATACGGGCAGGGCTTGCGGATCGAGAGCGTTCCGGACAAGGGCACGACCGTCGCCATCTTGATTCCTTCCCGCGCGGGAACGGCCGGAGCAGACGGAGAGGGGGACGACGCAGGATGATGAGAGCGATTGTCGTAGACGACGAACTGCTCGTTGCCGAGCAAATCGACAGAATGCTGGTCCATGCCGGCGTGAAGGTATTGGGGCGCTGCGTGAATCCGCACGAAGCGCTCGGAATGGCGGCAGAGCTGCAGCCCGATGTCCTGTTTCTGGATATTGAAATGCCGGAGCTGAGTGGATTGGAAATCGCGGAGCGGGTGTACGCGGACAAGCTCGACATGGAGGTCGTGTTCATTACCGCTCATAATCAATACGCGATCGACGCATTTCGGGTGAATGCGCTCGATTATTTGCTAAAGCCGGTGATGGAGGAGGATTTGGAGCGTTCGCTGGAACGCGTCGGCAGAAGACGGCAGCATCGCGGAGGCGCCGTCGGCAGCGGTGGACAACGGACGGCCGTCGCCGCGTTGTTCGGCAAGTTCACGCTGCATATGGATGATGCCCTTGAACCGGTTCGGTGGGTAACGGCCAAGTGCGCGGAGTTACTCGCGTATATGCTGTTGCAGTCTTGGGAAAAAGAGGTCAGCAAGTGGGAGCTGTTCGAGGTGCTCTGGCCGACCCAGAACGAGGAGAAGGCGGGCATCAACCTTCGAAGCACGGTCAGCCGAATCAACAAGACGTTACGGGACTGCCGCTCGGGAATGGCGCTGGCTTCCGTCAAGAACGGCTACAGGCTGGCTTTGTCCGATGAAGCGCTCTCCGTGGACGCGGCGGAATTGGAGCTTTTCGTGCTAGGGGCCGCCGAGCCGAACGCGGGCAATCTGGCGTATGTCGAGCAGCTCGTTCTCCGCTGCAGCCGACCGTTCCTGCAAGAATTCGACGGCGCCTGGTGCGAGCCTTACCGCAAGCGGTATCGCCAATATTTCCTGCACTTGGGGCAAAAGCTGCTCTTGTACTACGAGAAAACCGAGGCGGAGCCGCTCAAGGCGCTGCGGTTGGCCGATCTGCTGGTCGAACACGACCCTTACGACGAATCGTTGCGGGAAGCGGCTCTGAAGCAGCACCATCGCTTCGGCGGTTCCCAACGCGCGGCCGCCTACTATGAAGCATACGCCGAGTTGATCCATACCGAACTGGGAGCCGTACCGGGCGACACGCTTACCGCGTTGCTTCGCAACTTAACGGATTAACCCGATATCGCACGAAGGAGCTCGTTATCCTAACGGGTTCCTTTTTGTTTTGCAACAATTTTGCAACATCGTTTCCCTTATAATGTCACCGTGTGAGCTTCACAGCGATGACGGTCACGTGGACGATCTCGCGGGACTTGAGGAAGAACGACCATCAGGAGAGGAAGATGCGTTTTGATCCCGAAGAAGAGTCAAGAAAAGAGTCAAGAAAAGAGAAAGAATAAAGATAGAATTCGAAGAACGGCTTATCTACTGCTCGCGGTTATCCTATGGATACCGCTTCTTTCAAGCGGTGGCGGCAAGGCTTGGGCAGCGTCCGGCTGGTCGTTCATCGACGGCGGCGGACCCAACGGTCTTAACGTAAATTCAGCTAATAGGGCCGAATATCCCGCCTTGGCCGTATGGAACGGCGAAGTTTATGTCGCGTGGCAAGAAAAAGTCGTTCCGGGCGTAACCGCAAATCAGATTAGGGTCAAGAAATATAACGGAACAGGCTGGATAAGCGTCGACGGCAATGGCCAGGATGGCATCAACGTGAACCGGGGCAAATCGGGAACGAGACCGACGATGGCGGTATTCAACGGAGCTTTATATGTCGCATGGGTCGAAGAGGTTACATCGTCCCAAGGTCAAATTCGGGTCAAGAAATATAATGGCGGCTCGAGCTGGGAAAGCGCCGAAGGAAGCGCGACCGGAATTAACGACGATCCGACAAAGGATGCTAACTTTCCTACATTGATTGAATATAAAAATGCCCTATATGCCTCGTGGTCGGAAGCGGGTAAAGTTCGCGTGAAGAGGTATATAGGCGCTGAGTGGGCGAGCGTCGACGGAGGTGCGAACGGATTAAATATAGAACCGAACAACGGCGCGGCTTTTCCTGCTTTAGCCGTATTGGGAAATGATTTAATCGCGGTATGGTCGGAATTGAACGGGAGCATTTACCAGCTCAGGGCGAAAAAGTTCAACGGCACCAGCTGGACGCCGATCGATGGAGGCGCCGCGACCGGGTTAAATATAGCGACCGGGAGAAGCGCGTACTACCCGTCGTTAGCGGCGGCCGATGGCGCCTTGTACGTAGCTTGGCATGAACCGGCAGATTCGACGACGGACGACCAAATTCGGGTTAAGAAATACGATGGCAACGACTGGACAAGCATTGACGGCAACGGAACGTATGGACTCAACGTAATTCCCGGTATCCGAGGCTACTACGTGAAATTAGCGGTCGTTAATCATGAAGTCTATGCAGTGTGGTCGGAATATACGGGCGCGGGCGGCGCTAATCCCATATTCAAGATTCGCGCGAAGAAGTATAACGGTTCGGATTGGAAGAGCGCCGAAGCCGGCTTAAACGGTTTTATCGTGGATCCGACGAAGGCTGCCTTTTTTCCTGCCATAACCTCGCTAAATAATGCGACATTCGTAGCGTGGCAGGAGAAGAACAGTACGATTGAACAAGTTCGGGTAGCCTTCTTGCCGCCTCCGGCCGTCAATAGCGTAACGGTGACTCCGAGTCCCGTTACCTTAGCGCAAGGCGGAAGCAAGCAACTTAATGCTACGGTAGACGCGTCGGGAGTAGCAGAGACGACGGTCACGTGGACAAGCAGCGACTCCAATAAGGTGGCGGTGAGCGGCACGGGTAATGTCACCGTTGCGGCGGACGCCGCGCCGGGCGATTATACGATCACGGCGACATCTACTTTCGATAACAGCAAAATAGGAACGGCGACGATTACCGTCACGCTTCCTACCGTTAACAGCGTGTTGGTTAGCCCGATTAGAGCTAGCATTACGCAAGGCGGAAGCAGGCAATTCAGTGCTGTAGTAAGCGCGGTGGAAGGAACGGCAACGACGGTCGTATGGACCAGCAGCGACTCTAGCAATAAAGTAGCGGTAAGCGGCACGGGTAACGTCACCGTTGCGGCGGACGCCGCGCCGGGCGATTATACGATCACGGCGACATCTACGGTCAATAATAGTAAAAAAGGAACGGCGACGGTTACCGTCCTCGCAACGCCTGCAATCAACAGCGTAACCGTCACTCCGGGCATCTCCAGCGTAGCGCAGGGCGGAAGCAAAAAGCTCACGGCTTCGGTAGACGCGGTGGGAGGGGCGGCGACGACGGTCGCGTGGACCAGCAGCGATGTTACCAATAAAGTGGCGGTGAATAGCTCGGGTAATGTGACCGTGGCGGCGGACGCCGCGCTAGGCGATTATACGATCACGGCTACATCAACGGTGAATAGCGGTAAAAAAGGGACCGCGACGATTACGGTCACGGTAGCGCCAGCGGCGGAGACGACGCCGGCGGCGGAAATCGACTATGCGGCGGAACAGCTGACGGGACTGGTGCCGAACGGCGCCTACACCATTAACGGTACGCCGGTGACGGCGGACGGCAGCGGCAAAGTGGCGATCGACGGCAGCTGGATTGGCGCGACCGTGAACGTAGTGAAGAAGGGCAACGGCACGACGACGACCGACAGCGCGGCGCAGACGTTGAGCCTGCCGGCTCGCCCGGCGACGCCGACCGCAGGGAAGACGGACGAGACGTCCGCTAATGGAAGCGACGGGACGTTGACGAACGTATCTTCGGCGATGGAGTACAAGAAGGGAAGCGGCAACTGGACAAACATAAGAGGAACGAGCGTAACGGCGCTGGCGCCGGATACGTACGCCGTGCGCGTCAAAGCAACGGCTTCGGCCTTCGCATCTTTAGCGCAGACGGTAACGATCGCGGCATTCATCGCTTCGCCGGAACCGACGCCGACGGCGGGGATCGATTATGCGGCGGAGCAGCTGACGGGACTGGTTCCGAACGGCGCCTACACCATTAACGGTACGGCGGTGACGGCGGACGGCAGCGGCAAAGTGGCGATCGACGGCAGCTGGATTGGTGCGACCGTGAACGTGGTGAAGAAGGGAAACGGCACGACGACGACCGACAGCGCGGCGCAGACGCTGAGCCTGCCGTCCCGTCCGGCAGCTCCGGTTGGTATAACCGTGACGGATATCACCTATCGCGGAGCTAATGACGGTTCTATTCTCAACGTAAATCTCGCGATGTCTTATAAAATAGGGAATACGGAAACATGGACGAATATAACCGGTACGTCGGTTGTCGGGCTAGCGCCTGGCATCTATGATGTACGGGTAGATGCAACAGAATCGGCGTTTGCCTCCATCCCCGCTCGGGTAACCCTCCATGACTCGGATGCAACCATTCCGGAGGCGCCGAATGTGAGTGCCGACGATGCGAGCAATGCGATTGTCGGTTTGGACACTACGATGGAATTCTCGGTCGACGGCGAAGCCTACGTCCGATATGACGGAACCAACATGCCGCAACTGAGCGGCGAGCATACGGTTCAGGTGCGGGTGGCTGCCAGCGGCTCCGTTCCGGCGGGACCGTCAACTACGCTGATCTTCACGACGAATGCTTCCGTTCCGGCTGGAGGTTTGACGGTAACCGCAATAGATCCTAGCGGCGCGGCAAACGATGGCAAAACCCGAATTGAGGTAACGCCTACCGCCGACGGTGCGCACCGGTTGGTCTACTTCAACTTCGGCAGCGGCACCGTAGACGTGCCGAATGTCGGCGACACGCTTAGCGGTTACCTGAACGTGCCAAGGAACCGCTTGATCCCGGCTGCGAACGGCGACAAGATCGGCGTAGCCGAGGTAGACGCGCAAGGACAAGTCGTGAAGTTCGGTCAAACGGCAGCGAGTGTTATCGCCGAACAGACGGTTACTCAGCCTACGAACGAATCTTCGGCCGGGACGACAGGTCCGAACGAATCTTCGACCGGAACGACAAGTCCGAACGAAGAGTCGGTCGACGTGCTGGTTAACGGGAAGGTTGAAAGTGCGGGCAAAGCAACAACGACGGAATCGGGCGGCGTCAAGACGACGACGATCGCCGTTGATCCGGCCAAACTGCAGGCGAAGCTGAATGCGGAGGGCGCGAATGCAGTCGTCGCCATTCCGGTCAAGTCTGCGTCGGACGTCATTGTCGGCGAACTGAACGGCCAGATGGTTAAGAATATGGAGGACCTCTCGTCGACGCTCGTTCTGCAGACGAACAAGGGAACCTACACATTGCCGGCCCAGGAAATCAATATTGACGAAATAGCCCGCAAGCTCGGCGGCAACGTGAAGCTGGCGGATATTCAGTTGAAAATCACGGTTGCGCAGACGCCGGACGCAATGGAAAGAGTAGTTGAGAACGCGGCGGCGAAGGGCGAGTTCTCCGTTGTCGTGCCCGCGCTCGACTTCAAGATCACGGGAACCTACGACGGGAAAACGGTCGAAGTCACGACATTCAACGTCTATGTCGAACGCATGGTGGCTTTGCCGGACGGCATCGACCCGAACCGAATTACAACGGGCATCGTCGTTGACGCCGACGGCACGGTGCGGCACGTACCGACCAAGATCGTTCTCGTAGAAGGCAAATACTATGCGAAAATCAATAGCGTGACTAACAGCACGTACACGGTCGTTTGGCATCCGCTCGCTTTTGCCGACGTGGAGAAGCATTGGGCCAAGGAAGCGGTGAACGACATGGGGTCGCGCCTCGTCATCCATGGCGTGAACGAGACAACGTTCAATCCGGACGCGGACATCACCCGCGCCGAGTTCGTGGCGATAATCGTGCGCGGATTGGGACTGAGGCTGGGCGAGGGGGCGCAGAGCTTCGGCGACGTCGCAACGGACGCTTGGTATACGGGCGCCATTCAGACGGCCGTAGCCTACGGTCTGGTCACGGGCTTTGAGGACGGCACCTTCCAGCCGAACGCCAAGATCACGCGCGAGCAGGCAATGGTTATCATCGCCAAGGCGATGAAGCTGACAGGTCTCGCCAAGGCAACGGGCGCAACCGATAAGGATGCTGTGCTCGGCAAGTTTGCGGACGGCGCCAATATGGGAACGTGGGCCAAAGACAGCATCGCGTTGGCGGCCAAGGCAGGGCTGATCAGCGGACGAAGCGGCGGCAAGTTCGAAGCCAAAGCCAATGTCACCCGCGCCGAAGCGGCGACGCTGATCCAGAGACTGCTTAAGCAGTCGGATCTCATTAATGAATAAGGCATACGCTCCGACTTTTAAGTTGCGTCAAGCAGCGGCCATATCGGCTGCTTCATTCTTTACGATGTACTACTTTAGGAGGACTACAATTTCCTATCATTCGAATTATGATGGTTTCTGACCTTGAACGGAAGCAAGCAGTCCTCGAAATGATAACGGCGTACGCAACCTATACTCACTCCTTATCCCGGTCGTTGCGCCGACAGCGGTTATAGCGAAAATGGTCGAAAACACAGCGGCATGAGGAACGTTTAGGGAGCAAAATTTGTCGGTATAAGGAAGTATCCAATTCATCACTCTACCTCGGATCCTACACACAGAAAAGGAGCTTGTTCGAATGTTTTCAAAACCGTATCGTCGCATCCTCGCCGTCCTCATGAGTTCTCTCGTATTTTTTACGTTGTCCGTACCCGTTTCTTGGGCCGCAACCGCTCCGGACTGGAGCAATTGGAATTACCCGATAGGGATTACTAAAGATTCCGCAGATCGAGTCATCGTTGCGGATTACGATGCCCATGTCGTCCGAATTTTTAATAGCAACGAGAGCTTGAATCAAATTCTGGGCATTGCCCAAAGCGCCGGATCCGACAACACCCGGTTCAAAGGTCCGATTTCGGTTGCCGTTCACCCTGTCACGAAAAGTTTATATGTATTGGATCGTGAAAATATACGAATTCAAATTTACGGCTATCAAGATGCATCCGGTTTATATAGTTACTCCGGCACAATCCCTCTGGAGTCTACGATTCAAAACGCACGTTCCATTACAATCGATGCATCCGGTACCTTGTTTGTAGCCCAAGATAATAGTATTTTAATTATTTTTCCTGACCAGTCTACTCAGACAATTACGGGATCTTCCGTGATAGGCGCCGCTGGGGATGGGGCAGGCAATCTATACGTTACCCGATATTGGGAGCATACGGTCGCGAAGTACTCGTTAGTTGGCGGATCTTACGTCTATCAATCCATTTTTGCCGGTGTTGCAGGACAAAGCGGAAATGACAATACCCACTTAAATAATCCTGATTATGTGTTTGTCGGCCCTGATAATAAGGTATATGTTACCGACTCGGGACGAACGCAAGTTTTTCTCCCTAACGGCTCCTTGGCGATGAGCCTTATGCCTACGAACAATTTCAGTCCATCCGGCGTATTTGCCGATGGAGATGGAATATGGGTATTGGATACGCAATCCCGCGGGGTTTATCAGTATAGTATTTCCGGGGATTTGATAAAGCGCCTGGGAGAGCGGCATGTCGTCGCGTACGCGGCGGGATCGAACGGCGCGCTGAGCGGCGGCACGAGCGAGATGGTTGCCGAAGGCGGCAGCCCGGCAGCGGTGCCGACCGCGACGGCGAACAGCGGGTACGCATTCGCGGGTTGGAGCAGCGACGGAGGGGCGACGCTGCTGACGAAGGCGCAGGTCGAAGCGACGACGGTGACGGCATCGATTACGTACACGGCGTATTACATGCAGAACACGCATGTTGTCACGTACACGGCGGGATCGAACGGCACGCTGAGCGGCGGCACGAGCGAGATGGTTGCCGAAGGCGGCAGCCCGGCAGCGGTGCCGACCGCGACGGCGAACAGCGGGTACGCTTCGCGGGTTGGAGCAGCGACGGAGGGGCGACGCTGCTGACGAAGGCGCAGGTCGAAGCGACGACGGTGACGGCATCGATTACGTACACGGCGTATTACATGCAGAACACGCATGTTGTCACGTACGCGGCCGGATCAACGGCACGCTGAGCGGCGGCACGAGCGAGACGGTTGCCGATGGCGGCAGCCCTGCAGCGGTGCCGACCGCGACGGCGAACAGCGGCTACGCTTCGCGGGTTGGAGCAGCGACGGAGGGGCGACGCTGCTGACGAAGGCGCAGGTCGAAGCGACGACGGTGACGGCATCGATTACGTACACGGCGTATTACATGCAGAACACGCATGTTGTCACGTACACGACCGGATCAACGGCACGCTGAGCGGCGGCACGAGCGAGACGGTCGCCGATGGCGGCAGCCCTGCAGCGGTGCCGACGGCGACGGCGAACAGCGGCTATGCGCTCGCGGGTTGGAGCAGCGACGGAGGGGCGACGCTGCTGACGAAGGCGCAGGTCGAAGCGACGACGGTGACGGCATCGATTACGTACACCGCTTACTATTCAGCCGTTGCGTCAAGCGGCGGCTCCTCCGTATCCGCAGGGCCGTCTACGCCGACGCCGACACCGAAGCCGACGACAGAAGTAAATGTGCTCGTTAACGGCAATCCGGAAAACGGCGGTACGCTGACGACCAAACAGGTAAACGGGCAATCCGTTACGACATTTATCGTCGATCCGAATAAGCTGGAGAATCGGTTGTCGAATGCAGGGCAAGGAACTGTCATTAAGATTCCGGTTAAGCTTCAGTCCGATGTGGTGATCGGGGAGTTTAACGGCGAAATCGCCCGAAGCCTTGAACGGAAAGAAGCAGTCCTCGAAATTGAAACGGCGTACGCAACTTACACGTTGCCGGCGGTGCAGATCAACCTTAACGCAATATCGGATCGAATAGGTAAGGGTGTCGCGCTCTCTGATATTAAAATCCTTATCTCGATCGGCGCGCCGACAGCGAATATGGCGAAAGCGGTCGAGAACGCTGCGGCGAGAGGTACGTTCAGCCTTGTTTTGCCATCGCTTGATTTTACGGTCAAAGCGGTACATGAAAATACAACGATCGATGTAAACAAGTTTACGGCTTATGTAGAGCGCACGATTGCGATTCCGGAAGGCACGAATCCGAACAAGATAACGACTGGCGTTGTAGTCGAGCCCGATGGAACGGTACGTCACGTGCCGACGAAAATCGTCGTTGTCGATGGTCGGTATTACGCGAAAGTAAATAGCATGACGAACAGTACGTACTCTTTAGTCTGGCATCCGGTCGAATTCAAGGACGTAGCCGGCCACTGGGCTCAAGAGGCCGTCAACGATATGGGTTCGCGGATGGTCATCAGCGGCATTGGCAGCGATCTGTTCGATCCGAACCAGAATATTACGCGCGCTGAATTTGCGGCGATTATCGTACGGGGCTCGGGCTGAAGTTGGAAAACGGAGCTTCTCCATTCTCGGACGTCAAGGGTGCGGAATGGTATGCCAGCGCGATCCAAACCGCTTATTCGTACAAGCTGATCGACGGTTTGAACGACGGAACCTTCCGTCCAACGGACAGCGTTACGCGGGAGCAGGCCATTGCTATTCTTGCGAAGGCGATGGAGATTACGGGCTTGAAGGCGAAGCTTCCTGCCGTGGAAGCAAGCGAGTCGCTGCGTCCGTTCGCAGATGCGGACAGCGTATCGAAGTGGGCGCAACCCGGAATGATCTCATGCCTGCAAGCAGGAATGATTAGCGGCAGAAACGGAACGCAGCTTGCTCCGAAAGCATTTATAACGAGAGCGGAAGTGGCTGAGATCGTGCAAAAGCTGCTGCAAAAATCCGAGTTGATATAAGTATTGCGAACGAAATTGGCGATATGGGACGTCCCAAGTCGGTACGGCCCTCTCGCATTTTCTGGCGAAGCGCCTTGACTGTACCGCTGAGTATCGATGGCCTCAATTAAGTGCAAGTGCTACGGACATTCAAGCCATGTGGAGTACGTAGTGTTATTATTTAAGTAGAAACATATCAAAGCCGCATTTACCTAACTCGTGAAAGCTCAGGCGTTGTTATCGCTTGAGCTTTTTTTGAAAGAAAATTCCCAGAACGTAATTGGATTTAGACAATAATTCTGAATAACCGGAGAATCCACTATCACTGGATACTACGATTTTGTTTTGGAGGCGGATATAAGTTTCCTACAGCTCCATATATAACGCATGTGAACCCCCTATAAAAATAAGAAAACGGAACCTTATTGAGGTTCCGTTTTCTTGTTGGGGGCCGGTCGGTTACCAAAAGAAAGCGTTGACATAATTATCGAATTGTATATAATCATAAATATAATAATACAATATAAACGATTGTATACTATATGGAGGGGTCAAGTGAACCTGGAACTCATACTGGACGCACAGGCGACTCTCGGCGAAGGACCGTGCTGGGACGAGACTTTGAACGGCTTGTGGTGGGTAGACATCGTGGAGAAGCAATTGCATTGGTTTGATCCCGCCACGAGTCTGAATACAACGATCCAACTCGAGCAGCAGATCGGCACGGTAACGCCGCGAAATGCTGAAAGCGTTATCGTGGCGCTGCAGGATGGCATCTACGAATTGGATTTGCGCACTCGACGCTTGCAATGCCGGGCGAAGCTGGAGAACGAACGGACCGACAATCGATTTAATGACGGCAAATGCGATCCGGCGGGGCGCCTGTGGGTGGGAACGCTGAATATGGGCGGCGTGAAAGAAGCAGGCTCGTTATACCGCCTTAATACGGACGGCCTCATGGAGATTGTGAAGTCTGGTGTAAGCGTATCTAACGGGTTGGGATGGAGCCCGGACTGCACGAAGATGTATTGGATCGATTCGCCGACGAAGGAAGTAACCGAATTCGATTACGATCCAACCGCGGGCATCATCGATCGTCCGCGTAGCGTCGTTCGTTTTCGCGAAGGGCACGGCGTTCCCGACGGAATGACGACGGACGAGGAAGGGATGTTGTGGATCGCCCATTGGGACGGAGGTCAAGTATCGAGATGGAACCCCCGAACCGGGGAGATGCTGGAGTCGATTTCCGTACCTGCTCCGCGCGTTACCTCGTGCGTATTCGGAGGGACGGACAGGCAAGATCTCTATATTACGACGGCGAGAATCCGGCTGGACGAACAGGCGCTGCGGCAGTACCCCTATTCCGGCGGCTTGTTCCGTCTTCGAACCTCGGTCAAGGGCATGAGGACGAATGCGTTCAAAGGCTGAGCGGAAAGAGTCAAATTTCAAGGCAGGATGGGATAACGGATGCTGGAAAACGGTCTTCATTTAGCGTCGGGACACTGGAGAGCGACGGTTTTGCCGGGCTTCGGCGCCAATACCGTACGCCTTCGCTACAAGGATCAGGAAATTTTACGTTGTCCCGACCGGATAGAGCATCTCATGGCGAACCCCCACGTCTACGGCATGCCGCTGCTCTTTCCCCCCAATCGGGTGGAGGACGGGACGTTCGACTTTGACGGAAGAACTTACCGCCTTGAGATCAACGAGCCTAAGAATTCAAACCACATTCACGGTGGCATGGCGGACGCTCCATTTACGATCGTACGGGCAAGCGGGAACGAGGCGGTATGCGAATATGAGAATCGGGGGGAACGCTATCCGTTTCCCTTTCGGATGACGGTCTCGGCATCCTTGAACGAAGATGGTTTTCGCCAGGAGATTGCCATCTTGAATTCCGGCGACACCGACATGCCCGTTATGTTGGGCATTCACACGACCTTCGCCGAGCCAAGCTCGTTCCGCGTGCCTATCGGGCAACGTTGGGCAACGAACGATCGGCATTTGCCAACCGGCCGGATGCTGGAGCTTACCGAGCGAGAGCGAGAATACCGCGAAGGCTGCCGTACCGGCGGAGAGCCGATCTCCGGTTACTATACGGCTACCGAACAAGAGGCGAAAATCGGCGGTTTTAGTTACTGCACATCGGATCATTTTACGCAATGGGTGTTGTTCAACGGTGGAGGCGGCAAGGGATTCCTGTGCGTAGAGCCGCAAAGCGGACCAGTCAACGGGCTGAATCGCTCGGACGGTTATCTACGATTAAAAATAGGGGAAAGCGCGCGGTTCTGGACCGCCGTTTCCCGAGAAGGAGCATGAGCATGGCTAAGGTACACATCGACACTTCGAAGACGGTAAGAGAGCGGCCGCGCCTGGAAAGCTATCAAAACTCGACGCTGCGCTACGCGCCGCCGGCCGATTTTCCGGAATTCTGGGCGGAGAAGCATGGCCGTCCTCGCATTATGCGCTGCTGGGTGACGCTCGACGAGGTTTGGGACTACCGTACGGACGAATACTTCTGGAATTACCGGATAGGGGTTAACCGCTATCAGGACGATCCGCAGCATCACGAGTACGATTGGGGCTCGACGGTGCCTTCCGAGGTGGACGTTCAGGATTATTTGTCCGCGCACAGCCGGACCAGCGAAGAAATCCTGCTCAATCTGCGGAGATACGAGAAGGAAACACAGCTGGGAATCGTCTCCTTGGACAAGTACGAAGAGGTTGTCGAGAAGGTCATCGAATATTACAAAAACCTCTATCCCAACATCCGTTACATCGAACCGTGCAACGAGAGCGACTATGTCTGCTTCGGAGGCATCGATACGGAACATTACTACAAGCTGTACCAGCGCGCCTATAGGGCGGTCAGAAAGCTGAACGAGCGTTATGCGTACGCGGTTCCGCTGGAGATCGGCGGCATGGCCATCAATGCCGTAATGGACCGTCCGCATCTGTGGCGAGAATTCCTGCAGCAATTGGCGAATGATAGTGACGAGAACCGTCAAATCAACTACTATTCCATGCACGATTACGATGGCCATCCGAGACGGATGAAAATATTTTACGAAATGCATCATGCGTGGATCAAGGAGCTTGGTCTGCCGGATCTTCCGATTTTCGTCGATGAATACGGTTTCACGCAGACGACGGGCATCTGGACGGACAGTTTGAGAAACGCTTCCGGGGTTCTCTCGGCCATGATCTTGTCCACGCAGTTACCCGGCATGCATATTTTCCCGTGGTGCACATTCCACAATCCGTCCTATCAGATGTCGTTCACGCAATACTTGCTGCTGGAAGACGGACAATACGCTTCCACGCCTAACGGAAACGCAATGCGCATGCTTAGCATGCTGAAGAAGAACGAGTTGGAGACGCAGGGCGAGCAGCAGTATCAAATCATTGCCACGGGTGACGAGACCGGTTATGCCGTACTGGCGACGAATCCGACCGACAAGCCGCTAGCCGTTGATCTGATGCTGCGCCAAATCCGCTACGATCATGTGACGATAACGGAATATCGGGTCGATGCGCTGAATAATAACCGGCTTACCGGACCGGTCTGCACCGAGCTAGGGCTGACGAACCGCTGGAACGAGTGGGTGAAGGGGCCGGAGCAAGGGGTCGACATCCGCCAGGTGTTAGAGCCCTACGGATTTACGCTGTGGTTGGTGGAGCCTTATAAGATTGCTTCTCCGCTCCCGACCACTCACTCCTTGAACCTGAGCGTCAACGGAGTCCAGTAAGAAAGGAGGAACCAGATTGAAGGATTCGACCGGAACGCTGCGGCGCGGTAAGGAATCGGCCTTGTTGCAGAAGCTTGCCGCCATCAGGAAGGACAAGCTGCTCTATTTGATGGCCTTGCCGGGCATACTTTTTTTTTCTCGTATTCATTACGGGCCGATGTACGGCTTGATCGTCGCGTTTAAGGATTACAACATTTATCAAGGCATTTTTTCCAGCGAATGGGTCGGGTTGGCCAACTTTCAGGATTTGTTCGAGTCGTCGGGGTTTAGGAGGGCGCTGCTCAATACGGTAATTATCGGCTTCTATCAATTGATCTTCGTCTTCCCCGCACCGATTATATTGGCCATTATGATCAATGAAGTGATGCATACGCGCTTCAAGAAGTTCGTACAAACCGTTATTTATTTGCCGCATTTCGTGTCCTGGATCGTCATTGGCGGCATTCTGTACGCCATATTGTCGCCGACGACCGGTATTGTCAAAGAAGTGGCCGATTGGTTCGACCTGGGCGATTCCGTGATCAACCTGATGGGCAGCACCGAGTATTTCCGCAGTATTTTGATATCTTCAAGCATCTGGAAGGAAGCCGGCTTCGGCACCATCCTGTACTTGGCTACGATCGTAACGATCGACCCTTCCTTGTATGAGGCGGCCAAGGTGGACGGAGCGAACAAGTGGCGTCAGCTCTGGCACATCACGCTGCCGGGTCTGCGCACGACGATTGTCATTCTGCTCATCTTCCATGTCGGCAATTTCCTTAATGTTGGACTGGAGCAGGTGTACGCGCTATACAACCCTGCCGTCTACGAGGTCGGAGAAATTTTGGATACTTACTTGTTCAAGCTCGCGTTCGAAAGTGCGAAGTACGATCTGGCGACGGCTTCCGGGCTGTTCAAATCGTTGGTGGGATTGACCCTTGTGCTGTTCACCAACTATGTGGCGAAGAAGATCGATCGGGACAGCGGCTTTATCTAAAAGGAGGAAAACGGTATGAAAAAACAACCGGTCAGATGGGGGCTCGGACTGCTTTATTTCCTCCTGGGCCTGATCTCGGTCGCGACCTTGTACCCGTTCTGGCACGTTCTGATGTATTCCATTAGCGATCCGAAGCAAGCGATGGGCGGGGGGCTGTTCCTGCTGCCGCGAGGCTTTGCGCTCGATTCGTACGAAATGCTGTTCCGCAACTCCTTGATCTTCGACGCATATTCCAATTCCTTGTTCCGCCTGTTCGTGGGGACATTGGTTAACGTTACGTTGACGGCGATGCTGGCCTATCCGTTGTCGATCCGCAGATTCATGGGAAGGACGCCTATTACACTGCTCATTTTCTTCACGATGCTGTTTAACGGCGGCATGATTCCGACCTATTTGCTGGTCAACGGTCTGGGACTCGTGGACACTCTGTGGGCGTTGATCGTTCCGTCCGCGATCAGCGCATGGAACTTCTTTATCATGAAAAATTACTTTCAGGGTCTTCCGCCGGAGTTGGAGGAATCGGCCAACATAGACGGCGCTTCGCCGCTTCGCACCCTGTTTGCGATCATTCTTCCGGTGTCTATGCCGGTCATCGCTGCCATCGCCCTGTTCTACGGCGTGTGGCACTGGAACTCTTACTTTGACGCGGTGCTCTATCTGCATTCCCAGGATAAGCAGATTTTGACCCTATTCCTGAGATCGATGATGAATTTCAGCGCAACCGAATCGACCCGTTCGATGAGCGATTCGATGATGATTGCCAACATCTCGGAGGAATCGGTCAAGATGGCGACCATCATCGCGACGATGCTGCCGATGCTGCTCATCTATCCGTTTCTGCAAAAGTACTTCGTTAAGGGGGTGCTTATCGGCTCGGTGAAAGGGTAAGCCCGATTGGAAGCGGCAAGTCAAATACGTATTGAGGCGATCGAGGAGGGTCTATATGTTCAAGGGGAAAAAATCCGGAATTACGACTCGCGGTATTGTTGTCTTGTTGATTATTGCATTGCTGACAGCTGCGTGCAGCAAGAATGAACCGGCTTCCAACAAGGGGAATTCCGGCGGAGAATCAAAGGAAGCTCCGGTCGTGAAGGCCTTAATGAAGAAGGCGACCGATTTTCCGGAGGATAATGCGGTCATTCAGGAAATTCGCAAAAAATCGGGAATCGATCTTCAGGTACAAACCGTGTCCTACGACGATTACGAGAAAAGACTGAACACGCTGCTCGTTTCCAACGATGCGCCGGATATTTTTACCGTAAACGCCACGAAGATCAAGGAACTAATCGACAATAAAGCGATTCTTCCCTTGAATGAGCTGCTGGAGAAGAACGGCTCCAACATTACGGAGAACAGAGGGGACGATCTGAAGGGCGGCGCGTATGTCGATGGACAGATCTACGGAATTCCGGAGGGGTTTGCGACCGGCAACTCCTTGGCGATTCGCAAGGACTGGCTGGACAAGCTGAATCTGCCCGTGCCGACTACCCTCGATGAGTACGAGAAGGTGCTGAAGGCGTTCGTCAATGACGACCCGGACGGCAATCAGCAGAAGGATACGATCGGACTAGGGCTATCCGTCCAGGTCATGGAGTCCTGGGTGCACATCTTCGGAGCGTATAACGTTCCGATGGGCAGACAGGTGATGGTGGACGGAAAAGTAACGCCTTGGATGCTGGCTCCCGGCTATTTGGACGCAGTCAAGTACTTGAATAAGCTCTATCATGAGGGCCTGGTCGATACGGAATTTATGACGATTCCGTCTCTGCAATCGTACCAGAAGTTATGGAACGGCAAGATCGGCGCTTATAACTTCAACGCGGACGGCATTACGCAAAACTGGCTCAGCCGTTACACGGAGAAACCGTTGCCGGAATTCGTCTATACGCTCATTAAAGGTCCGGACGGCCATGGCGGCTACCTGGATCCGAATCTGGCCAACAGCCCTAGTTATACAGTTATCTCCAGCAAGTCGAAAAACCCCGAGGCGGCCATGCAGATGTTGAACTTCCTAGTCAGCGACGAAGGGGACGCGCTAACCTGGGCGGGCGTCGAAGGCATTCATTACGAAAACAAAGACGGCAAATTCCAGTGGATTTCGCCTTACGAGGATGCGGTGAAGCTGCGCGATTCCGGCGGTTACGTCTATTCCGTGCTGCTGAACAAAAAAGACGGTATGAGGGAATCGCTGTTCAACGACGTGACCAAGCAAGGCCGACAGCTGGCCGCCGACAATCTGATCGAAGAGGTCAAGCTGTTCACGCTGCCGCAGGTTCAGATTGATAAGGGCACGATTCTAAACGACATGGAAAAAGAGTTCAGAACGAAAGCCATCCTGGCATCCGGCGATATCGACCAGTTGTACGAAAGCTTTAAGCAAAAATATTTGGCTGAAGGCGGAAACGAATGGATTGAGCAGGCTACGGAAATCTATGCGGAAGAGCAGGCGACCAGAAAATAAGCGGCGCACTCTAAGCAAATAGCTTGTCTAGCCGATAGGGAGAGCGGGAGTCGGCGCGGCATACCGCCGGCTTTCGCTTTTCAACGGCTCGCGGTACAGCCGGAACATGCACGAGGAAAGACCTCGCGGAGGAGAGGATAAACCGTGTTCGAGCTTAACGGGAAAACGGCGCTGGTAACGGGTTCAAGCAAAGGTATTGGCAAAGGAATTGCCCTTGGATTGGCAAAGGCGGGCGCAGATAT
Source organism: Cohnella cholangitidis (assembly GCF_014107495.1). Classification (GTDB taxonomy): domain Bacteria; phylum Bacillota; class Bacilli; order Paenibacillales; family Paenibacillaceae; genus Cohnella; species Cohnella cholangitidis. Next base: position 1,846,455 of record NZ_CP041969.1, on the reverse strand, counting down.
CATTCTCAATTCGCACACCTCGGAAGACGACCCGGAAGCGACGATCCGCCAGATCGAAGCGTTGGGTAGGAAGGCGCATTTTATTCAAGCGGACGTCACTTCGGAGACGGAGGTTGCAAGCCTGTTCGAGCAAATCGATCGACATTGCGGCAGGCTGGATATTCTCGTTAACAACGCGGGCACGTCCCGATCGGAGTCGATTATGGACACGGAGCTGGATAGTTGGCGGCACGTGATGGATACGAATCTGACGAGTTGTTTTTTATGCTCGAAACAAGCGATGGAAAGAATGGTTCGCCGTTCGTCCGGGCGGATCATTCAGATTAGCTCGGTTGTGGCGCATCAGGGAGCGGTGTTCGGGCATGTACATTACGCGGCGACCAAGAGCGGCATGCTTGGCTTCACGAAGTCGCTTGCGCGCACGGCCGCGCCCCATGGCATCACCGTAAACGCAGTAGCTCCTGGCATTATCGATACGGAGTTGCTGCGCAACACTCATGGAAAGTCCCGGTTGGACGAATTGTCCCGCAATGTTCCGTTGGGCCTTGGAACGGTGGAAGATGTTGCGGCGGCGGTCGTCTTTCTGGCCAGCGAGGAGGCGCGCTACTTGACGGGGACTACGATTGACGTCAACGGCGGGCTTCATTACAGATAGAAACCTACAGATGGCGAGGGAAACCAGGTGAGAATTACGGATGTGGAGATCTATACGGTTTTTTGCTATCGTACGAATTGGGTTTTCGTCAAGATATTGACGGATGAAGGAGTAAGCGGAGTTGGCGAAGCGACGCTAGAGTATAAAGAGCAAGCCGTGGTGGGCGCGATCGAGCATTTAAAGCAGTATTTGATCGGGAAAGATCCGACGCAGATCGAGCTTCACTACCATCAAATGTATCGCGACGCCTACTGGAGAGGCGGGCCGGTTCTCATGTCGGCTTTAAGCGCCGTCGAAGCCTGCCTATGGGACATTAACGGCAAGGCGCTCGGCGTTCCGGTGCATCGCTTGCTGGGCGGGAAGTATCACGACAAGGTGAAAGTGTACGCCAACGGTTGGTTCGCGGGCGCTTCCAGTCCGGAGCAATTCGCTTCCGCTGCGCAAAGAGCGGTGAAACGGGGCTTCAAGGGGCTTAAATGGGACCCGTTCGGCAAGGCGTACATGACCATCTCCAACGAGGAACTGGAGAAGGCGCTGGTGTGCATCGATGCCGTACGCTCTGCCGTTGGCCCGGATGTCGACTTGTTTATCGAAGGGCACGGTAGATTCAATGTGCCTTCCGCGATTCGGATCGCGCGCGAGATCGAGTCGTTTAAGCCGGTTTGGTTCGAAGAACCGATACCGCCGGATAATCTGGATGCGATGGTACAGGTGAAAATGAAATCCAACGTAGCGATTGCCGGAGGCGAGAGACTATACTCCCGTCACGCCTTCCGGGAAGCTCTGGAGAAGCGGGCGCTCGACTTTGTTCAACCGGATGTCAGCCATGCGGGCGGGCTGCTGGAATGTCGCAAGATTGCATCCATGGCCGAAAGCTATTATATTCCGTTTGCTCCCCACAATCCAAGCGGTCCGATCGCGAATGCGACGACGCTGCAATTGGCCGCGTGTACGCCGAACTTTTTCTACTTGGAGATTATGGAAACAGACGTGACGTGGCGACAACAGATGACCGACGAGCAACTGGTATTCGAGGACGGCTATATGCATATCCCGGATCGTCCCGGACTGGGCATTGAGCTCAATACGGAAGAGGCGCGCAAGCATCCTTACGTGCCGAAGGATTTGAGACATTATACCGGCGCATTGACCGATATCCGTCCGCCAGAGACGTTACCTTACTTCTAGGAGGCAACTTGATGTTGTATGAATTGACGAATGACCAATTATCCGCGAGGTTCGACGAACGGGGAAAGTTGACGGGGCTTGCCAGTCGGAAGACTACTTTCGGGAATGTCATCTCTTCGCCCGCAGAGGGAAGCTTCAAGCTCGTATTCAAACGGGGGGATGATTGGGAAAATGCGGTTTGGGGCAACGAGCAGTCCTATCGGGTTACCCAAAGGGGCAACCGTCTTGAATTTGCGGCCGACAGCTTGTACGTTCGCGGTTCATCGGCGGACATCTCGATCAAGCTTACAGTCGAATTGCAGGATGATCGGCTGATCTTCGGAGCGGTAATCGACAACCGCGAGGATGTGTTGATCACCGATTTCGAATATCCGAACATCGGTATTATTCATTCGTTGTCCGGCGGCAAGCCCTCCTTGTACTGGCCGCAGCAATGCGGGCAGAAAATTACGAATGTCGCCAAGCATTTGGCGGATATGACGGAGACGCGGGAGAGACATTCCAATACGCTTCGTTTGAATTATCCCGGAGGTCATCCATACGGCGGAAGCATGCAATGGATGGCGCTGGCTGACGGCGACCAAACGTTGTACCTGGCCGGTCACGATTCCGAGTTCTACGTTTCGGAGCTGCTCGCCAGAGGAGGGAGCCGTTATGATAACGGCGTCGTGCTGACGCTGGAAAAAATGCCGTTCGTGAAGCAAGGGGAGACTTGGACGTCGCCGTCCTCCTTGCTTATGCTGTATACCGGAAGCTGGCACCGCGGCGCGCAAGAATATGCGGAGTGGTCGGCATCCTGGCGCTATGAAGCAAAGACGCCTCAATGGGTTAAAGATATGAAAGGCTACTTTCTGGTCATCAACAAGCAACAATTCGGCACGGAAATGTGGAAATACGACGAGCTGCCGCACCTGTACGAGCTCGCGCAGGCGCATGGCTTCGACACGCTCGGCTTGTTCGGCTGGTACGACAGCGGCCATGACAACCAGTATCCGCATGTGAATGCCGGACAATCTCTGGGAGGAGTAGAAGCGCTCAAGTCGAATATTAAAGAGGTACAAGCTGCGGGCGGCAAGGTAACCCTGTATCAACAGGGGCATCTGATCGATATTTCATCTGACTTCTACAAGAACGGCGGAAATCGGCTCGAATCCAGAAGCCGATGGAATGCCCCCTACTATGAATTTTATAACAAGTCGCATGAAAGCTCGTTCCTAGACAGCTATACGAGCAAATCCTTCTCGATCTCCTGTCCGTCCTGTCCGGAATGGAGAGAGCTGATGAGGGAGAAGACGGATTTCATTGCCGACTTTGGCGCGGACGGAGTGCTGTTCGACCAAATCGGCGGCATGCCGGCGTATCCATGTTTTAACGAGGAGCATCCGCACGAGAAGGGCAAACCTTCTCTGTCCATGTCCCAAGGCCGAATGAAGCTGCTCGAAGACATACAGACCCGTACCAAGGAATTGGATCGGGAGTATGCGTTTTTCACCGAGCATGTGACGGATTTGTATTCCGGGTATGTGGATTGCCTGCACGGCATGTTTGCGGAACCCTTCAGGGCATCCGGCCGCAAGGATACGGAGGCGAATGACGAGATCGTCGAACGCTTGAATTATCCGGAGCTGTTCCGTTATTGCTTCCCGGATACGGTCGTGACGATCCGCAATCCGTACCCGTATATCGCGCCGCGCACGGCGAATTACGCGTTTGCCTTCGGGCTGCGGTACGAGCTGGAAATTCGTTACGCGCAAGACCGGGAAGATCTTCTGGCGGATCGCTATGCGAATTATCGCGAGTATGCGAAGCAGGTGACGGAGCTTCGCGCCAAGTATTGGCATGTGCTGGGTCACGGCAAATTTCAGGACGGAGACGGCATCGTAAATCGCGCTCCGGATATGATCGCCAAAGCTTATCGAAAGGATGGACTGCTGGCGGTTGCATTGTGGAACGATACGTCCGAAGCCGTCGCTCCTGCGATTGAGGCGGCCGGCTGCCGGCTTGTCGAGGTATCCACGATCGAGGGAACCTTCGCTTCAATGCCGCATACGCTGGCTCCGCAACAAATTGCTGTGGCATTATATGAAGACGGGGTATAACTGTCAGTTCTAATCGCCGGAAAAGAGGGATTTATGTGACCAAAAGCGCTAAGGTTACCGCTTATGCCCAGGTCAAGGAATGGATTAAAGAAAGCATTCTTTCCGGAGAGATTCCTGCGGGTTCGCGCATTACCGTAGCGGAGATCATCGAAAGATACGGCGTCAGCCAGATGCCGGTGCGCGAGGCGTTTCAAATTCTGCAAGGCGAAGGATTCATCGAGCTGCTTCCCCATCGGGGAGCTAGAGTACTGTCCTTGACTCCGCAGTATTTGACCAATATCTACGAAATTCGGGGAGTCGTCGAAGGGCTGCTGGCCAAACGGAGCATGCCTCATCTGACGCTATCCGGTCTTAACCGGTTGAAAGAGTTGAACCGGCAGATGGAGGGGATGGTCCAAGAGGGCATCGTCGCAGAGGAACTGGTGAAGCTGGATAGGCAATTCCATGTTGCGATATATGAAAATAGCAACAATCCGGAGGGCATGCTGATTTACGAGAAGTATGTCGGTTTGATCGGATCGTTGCGCAACAAGTACGGCTACGGTTCCGAACGTCTGGCCGATATGGTCAAGCAGCACTGGCTCATGATCGACGCTTTGCAAAATCAGGACGCCGACGCGCTGGTGAAGATCGTTCAAGCTCACAGCGAGGGAGCAATGCTGGATTTGCTGAAAGCTATGGGAAGTTAAGGGATGAGGCTGTTTCAAAAGTGAACTTCACTCGTCAAGTAAACCATACAAAAAAATCAATTAGACGGCCTTCGTCCTGGATTTCATGGGACGGAGGTCGTTTGGTTTTTTCGGCGATCACTTTATGGATAATTCCATAAATATTTCGGCAATATCATTATCATTGTATTTCGGTATCTCATAAAAGCCAAAACTTCGAAACACCGACATCGCTTTATAAGATTGTTTCTCAGTGTCCAACCTCAGCTTTATTAATCCAGCTTGTCTTGCAAATTCTATTATTTGGCTCATCATGCTTTTGCCGTAACCCTTATCTTGATGTTCAGGTAAGACGAAGAACCTCTTTATTTCACCAATTCTGTTTTCGGAATCAATACTCTTTAAACCAATAGTCCCAATAACGCTCTGTTCTTCCTTCAATAGCCAGAATCCGCCTCCCGTACCAAAATATATCAGTTCGATACTTCTAATATCTGAATGCGACCCTTCAGGATCAAAGACATATCCTCTGGAAACATACATGGTTTCCATAAATTCTTCCAACTGATCCTGGTCTGATCTAATGTATCTCTGCAACAATAAGCATTCACCTCTCTCGTGGCTACAATCGACCGTACCACTCGGCCAGCTCTGCCGATGGCTGAAGATTGAGTTCTTGTTTCAACAGCGATTCATACTGTTTGTATTGTGATTGGAGGGCCAGCCTGTCCTTCAAAGCGGCAAATCCGCGCATAAGCAGCATATTCGCTTCTTCATCCAATTCGTTGCGCCGCACCAGCCTTTTTGAAATCTGAACGGCCTGACGAATCCGATTATTTTCGAGCAGCCAATTTATTAGACGTTTGGCAAACGCGTCGTAGACATCGCTGAGCCGCTCGCGCTCGGCAAGCGCCCACTCGTACGGCTTACCTTCGAACAAATCGCCTGTATACATTTTTTCAACGGCTATCGCGGATTCTACATTGTTTTCATCCATGGTGCGGAAACCGGACAAGCGCTCTTCGAATGCTATAAAATCGACCTTGATTTGTTCCAGACTCATCTGATAATGTTCGCGATCGGAGGAAAGTATTTCCTTCATTCCATGCGTAGACAGCGTCCTGCGCAGCTGGTATAGCGCAGTATTGAGATAAAATTCCGAATTTTTCCCCTCTCTATCATGGAATAAATCTTCCAGAATACGGACTTTGGCCGCACGATTCCCGCGACAGAGCAACAAATACGCGAACAACTCCTGACTTTTGCGGGACATCCATTTCAATGATTCTCCTTGCTCGCCGCTGATTTGCAGACCTCCCAAGCTTGCAACCGACAATCGCTTCGGCTTGTCCGCGTGACCGGAGCCGAGCTTCTCAGCCCGCCTTCTCAGGGCTCTCCCAACGGTTTCTTCCAATCGCTTCAAGGAAATAGGCTTTACGATATAATCCAATGGATAAGCGTCAAAAGCATCCAACGCAAACTCCTTATGGGAGGTCACGAACACAATGTCCAAATCGGCGTTCATCTTCCGCAATTCAAGGGCTAATGTCAATCCGCTGTCTTCCGCGATTTTGATATCGACGAAGGCAAGATCCACGACATGCCGTGCGGCAAACGCAACCGCCTCTGCACTGCTGCGTACCATCCCGACGATAACCACGCCTTCTATTCGCGACAATAGCTGGCTCAATGCCGTTAACATCGCCTGTTCGTCGTCAATAAGCAATACTTTCATCGTTGTCCCTTTCCGAGTCCGCAGCGCGAAGCGAAAAATAAAAAACAGTTTTCTGGCGCGGCACGCTCTCCACCCAAATTTGTCCGCCGCTCATCCGCACGAATTGTTGGCAGACTTGCAATCCCAGTCCGGTTCCCCTCTCCCCGGCAGTCCCCGTCGTAGACACGAGTCTCAGCGGATCGAACAACTCCCGAACCCGATCTTCCTCCATACCCACGCCATTGTCGCTAACCGATACGATTACCTGCCCGGCTTTCGTTTCGGCGCTAACCGCAACTTTCCCGCCTCGCTCGGAAAACTTGATTGCATTCGTCAGCAGGTTACGAACGATCAAATTGACCGCTTCTCTATCCGCATAGACCGCAATGTCGCCGTCGATCTCGATAGGTATGGCGATTTGTTTGGCTTCGCCTTTTATTCGCAGCGTTCGGCACACTTCTTCGACCACGTCGGACAATCGCAATCGTTCGGGTTGCAGCAGCATGCCTTCCTTTTGGCTACGAAACCATTCCAGCAAATTTTCGATCATCGCGAACGTATTTTGAATTTGCCCGCTTAACGCATCGATCACTTCCTGATGATTGCGGTTAAACATCGTTTTATCTGCTTCCAGTACTTCAATCAAGCTAGCCTGAACCGCTAGCGGATTCCGGATATCGTGGGAAACGATTGCGAACAAATGGTCCTTTAGCTGATTGAGCTGAACGATCTGCTCCATCTGTCTTTGCTTGTCCGTAATATCGAACAATACCGATACGGTTCCTTGCGCAGGCCCTCCCCGGGAGGCAAGTGGATACACCTTGACCGAATAGACCCGGGATTCTCCGTTCACCTGGGCGTCGATCTCTATATCGCTCGTCTCCATATGCTTGCAGACACGCAACCATTCCGGCCAGTTGGCCAACAATTTGTCGATAGGCTGTCCTGCAATCGAACCTTGTCCCGAATCCGCAAATAAGGACTCAACATACGCATTGCTATCGATTACGCTGCCTCTGTGATTGACAATGAGTATCCCTTCTTCCATCGTCTCAACCACAACGTTTCTTGCAAGCGGCACGACCGAGAACATCCGGTAACGGATCACGATCCACAGCATGGTCATTCCCAAAAATCCACAATATACCGAGATGGGAAGAAGCCACGGCGTAAAGCCGGAATAAGCGGATTTGGCAACTTCCGTCGCAGCGGGGATACAGCCGCACAGTACCAACCAGATGCCGGGTTTGCGAAGTTCGGGACGAACGCGCCGCAGATAGACGAACAAATAAAAGACGCTAACAGCAAGAATCAGATAACAGATGATATTAAACGCAAGAGAATAAACGGTTTTGCTTACTACCAAATGCCCTTGGCCCAGCTCTATATTCCAAAAAAGCAGATGGTGATAGGGGTTCGTCCATATCAACGCTGACCATAACACGAATATCGATAGAATCTGCATCATGCGAAACGGGCGTAAATATTCGTCTTTCCCGAACAGGCCAGCACGAAAAAAATCATCATCGGCACCACAAACAACAAGCTGGTTTGTTCCATATTTCGGAACAGCATTTTTAAAGATAAACTTTCGCTGTTGATTTCCATGATCACGCTTCCGGCATAAATCACGCGACAAACCATGACCCAGGCAAAATATCGGATTCCCCGTTCCTGGCTATACAGAAAGGCGTAGCCTAAGAACGCGATCATCAAAAAAACGGAGACCAGCATGACCACATTGGATAGCGTTACACTCATAGCTGCAAATTCTCCTTAAGGTAGAAAACATCAGGATTTCCTATATGTAACTCATGACAGCCAGCCATCGCCATTTTTCATTTAGCAATCTCCCATTTACTATCGATCATACTATATGTAAAGATCTTTCACTTGTGCGATTCTTTCATAGTTCTTTTATAGTTCTTTTATAGTTCTTTCATAGCCGTTTGATATGCTGGTTTTTGTCAAAAGACTGGCGAATTATTCCTTCGGTTATTAAAGGAAGGCGAACAAAGGAGAGAACATGATATGCAAAGGAACCATCCGTTAAGTATAAGGATTATGAGGATTAAATCCCCCATGCTGCTACGAATGATGATTGTTCTGGCGATGCTGAGCGGGTCATGGTCGTTAGCGCCGAAACCGGCATCGGCAGATACGAAATTGGCCGAAGTGACAACAGGAAATGGTCCCTACAGCACTGCAGTGAATCCGGTAACGAATCATATCTATATCGCGAATGAACAAGACAATTCAATCACCGTGATTGACGGTGCCACGAATGAAAAGACGATCGTTGCCGCATGGAACCATCCAACCGCGATCGCGGTGAATCCGGTGACGAACAAAATCTATGTCACGCATCGGGATGACGACAAAGTGAGCATTATTGACGGTGCCAGCCATGCGACGGAAATGATCGATGTAGGAGATGGCCCGGTTGATATCGCGGTGAATGCGGTGACCAACAAAATCTATGTCGCCAATATCGCCGGTGACGATGTCACCGTCATAGATGGCGCGAGCCATACGATAGAGACGGTTGGAGCGGGGGACGAGCCCAATCGAATCTCCGTCAATGCATTGACGAATAAAATCTATGTCGTGAATAAAGCGAGCCATAACGTCACCGTCATAGACGGTGCGGACAACTCGACGAATACGGTAACGGTGGAAAGCTTGCCCAGTGCGGTCGCAGTAAATCCGATCACGAATAAAATTTACGTCGCGAATCAAGGCGGCGGTTCGGTGACCGTCATAGACGGCGCCGACAACTCGACTGAAAGAGTGACAGTGGGAGTCTCGCCTACCCACATCGCGGCGAACCCGGTAACGAATAAAATCTATGTGGCGAACCAAGGCGACGATTCGGTGACCGTTATTAACGGCGCCGACAACTCGACGGAGATAGTAGCGGCAGGAAACGGCCCCCGATTCCTCACGGTAAATTCCGTAACGAATAAAATATACGTCGCTAATTTTCTCGGAGATGATATTACCGTCATAGACGGCGCAAGCAACACGCCGCAGACGATTGCAGCTGGAGACGGCCCATACGGGATCGCGGTGAATCCGGTGACGAACCAAGTCTACGTCGCGAATCAACTGAGCAACACGGTGACCGTCATAGACGGCGCGGTTAATCAGACGGAGACGATATCGGCGGGAAACAATCCATACGCGATCGCTGTGAATGCGGTGACGAACAAAATCTACATCACCAATTTCTTCAGCAGTACGGTTACTGTCATCAACGGCGCGGACAATACGATCGAGACGGTGGCCGCAGGCAGCTCTTATAATCTTGCGGTAAATGAAGTAACGAACAAAATTTATGTCGCCAATTATCAAGATAATACGGTTACCGTTATAGACGGTGTGGACCTTTCGACGGAGATCGTAGACGTGGGCAATGCTCCGTCTGCCATTGCGGTGAATCCGATCACGAATAAAATTTATGTCGCGAATCAAATCAGCCATTCGGTGAGCGTCATAGATGGCTCGACTAACGAGGTGGAGACGATCGCAACGGGAACTAGGCCCTTTGCGATAGCGGTAAATCCGATCAAGAACGAAATTTATGTCACTAATCTCGTCAGCAACGATGTTACCATCATCGATGGTGCGGACAACACGACAGAGACGATATCGGTGGGCGCTGACCCTCACGCAATTGCGGTCAATTCCGTTACGAACAAAATCTATGTCGCGAATCAATACAGCGACACGGTGACCGTTATTGACGGAGAAGACCATACGACAGAATCGGTCGCGACGGGAATCTTTCCCGGTTATCTTGCAGTGAACGCCAAGACCAACAAAATCTATGTCTCGGCGGAAATTAGCGATACGGTGACCGTCATAGACGGGGCAGACAATTCGACAATAACTGTGGCGGCAGGAAACGGTCCTCGGAGAGTTTCGATCAATCCGGCCACGAATAAAATCTATGTCTTCAATGCTTTCAGCGACAACGTTACCGTCATTGACGGCAACAGCAATACGACGGAGACGATAGCTGTGGGGATTGTGCCTGGAGATATTGCAGTGAATACGGCGACGAACCGTATCTATGTTACCAATCAATATAGCGAATCCGTGAGCGTCATAGATGGCGCCGGTCGTACGTCGAATCCATTGCAGGTTGAAATTTTACCTTTGCCGGGCCATGTCGCAAGCGGAGTAAACGACGCGTTTACCTTCCGGATTACGAATGCTTATCACCCGAATCCCACGAAGGTGCTAGGTTTGTATTACCAGCTTGATGATACGCGCGGAGAATGGAAGCGGGCGGATGCGTTCGGCGAGGATTGGGCGGCGACGGTGTCCTCGGCCACCTACGGTCGGCATGTGCTCTATGCGTTGGCTCTCGAAGCACAAGGGGATGGCGTGTCGGCCGGAATCGCAAGCGCCTATGCGTTCAACATGCTTCCGGAGAACACGATCAATCCTGCCGCGGCGAGCTTCGACAAATACGCCGGAGCGGCGGCGCATGCAGATATAACGACAACGTTAACCCTACACGGCTACCCGGTCGCGAGCATTGCCAGCGGTGCAACGCCGCTTGTGCGCGGCACGGATTATTCGGTAACGGGCAATACGGTCACCATTAAGAAGGATTTTCTTGCCGCTCAGCCCATCGGTACCATGAACCTGACGTTCACGTTCGGCTCGGGAACGACGCTGTCGCTGCCGGTAACCGTAATGGATTCTACGCCGTCGGCGGCGAAAGCGATCACGGCGTTCAGCTTTGCTAGTCTGTCTGCTAATGGTACGGTGAACGAAGCGGACCATACGGTCTCCGTCAAAGTACCCTATGGCACGGACGTCACATCACTGACGCCGACGATTGCGCATACAGGCGCGAGCATCTCGCCGGATAGTGGCGTGGCGCAGAACTTCACCAACCCGGTTACATACACGGTGACCGCAGCGGATGGCTCCACGCATAATTACGTAGTGACCGTGAAAATCGCTCCTGCAAGCGCGCAACAATTGACAGCGGATAGAGCAGACCGTCAGGTCAACTTAAACTGGGCTTCAGTGACGGGTGCAACCTATTACAATGTGTACGTATCGACTGTTCAAGGTCTGTTTACCGAACCGGCTGCTGTTACGGTTACGGACGCGAAATACAACATGGCCGGGCTGACGAACGGCACGACCTATTACTTTATCGTAAAAGCGGGCAATACAGAAGGCTTGAGTGCGGCGTCGAATGAAGCCGTCGCGACACCAGGTACTTTTCCTGACGCGCCTATAAATGTAATAGCCGTTGCTGGGGAAGAACGGGCAACCGTTTCCTTTATTCCACCGGCCAATGACGGCGGTTATGCCATCACCAGCTATGAAGTGGCTGCTTCATCGGGAGGAATTGTGCGAAGCGGAGCCTCAAGCCCGATCACGGTAACCGGCCTGACTCCCGGCATAAGTTATACCTTTACAGTTAAAGCGATTAATGATGTCGGAAAAAGCATGGCTTCTGCTGCATCCAATGCAGTCATCCCAAGTTCCCCGCCCGGCGGCAACAACAATAGCAGCAGCAACAGTAACGGCAACAACACCGATAACGAAGAGAGTGCGGTTCACCTCGCGGATGTCCTTCTTAACCATCAAGTGGTTGAAGCGGGAGCGAAAACTACAGTGGATCACGGCAACAAGATGCTGACGATCGTTGTCGATCGGACCAAGCTTGAGAATCGACTTGCAGCGGAAGAACAAGGCGCGATCATTACCTATCGGGCGAACTCAAGCTTTGATAGGGTTGTGGCCGAGATGGACTTCCAATTGGTCAAAAGCATGGCAACAAAGCAAGCTGTCATTACTCTCAAAACCGACAAAGCCAAGTATGTGCTGCCAGTGCGGCAACTCAACCTTGAAGCTTTAGCCAGCCGGTTTGGCGATTCGGTTGCCCTGCAGGACATCAAACTAAAATTAGAGATTAACGCACGGGGAGCACAGAACACGGCTAATTCGATCAATGATGCCGTATCCAAAGGCATGTTCACCCTCCTAGTGCCGCCGATTGAATTTAACATCCAGGCGATATACGGTGAGACAACAGTCGAAGTTTCGAAGTTCAACACTTTCCTGGAACATTGGATTGCGATTCCGGACAACGTGAACCCGGATTCGGTGACAGCAGCCGTTGTCGTTGAACCGGATGGTGTTTTCCGTAGTGTACCGACTCAAGTCATTAAGATTGAGAACCGGCATTATGCGAAAATCAGCAGTCTGACCAACGGCGCGTTCGCCCTTGTATCTCGTCCTAATGTGGAATTCAGTGATGTGTCGAATCATTGGGCCGGACAAGCCATCCGTGACATGGGTAAGCGGATGATCGTTGAAGGCACAGGCAACTTGTATGAGCCGGATCGGGAAGTTACCCGAGCGGAGTTTGCCGCCATCCTCGTTCGTGGATTAGGACTGCCTTTGGAAAATGAGGCTGCTCCATTCTCGGATATTCCCCGGGCGGCTTGGTTCAACAATGTCGTGCATACAGCGTATACCTATCGCTTGCTTACCGGCTTTGGAGACGGGACGTTTCATCCGAAGGATACGATTACTCGAGAGCAAGCGATGGTCATGTTATCCAGAGCCATGACATTCACCGGACTTAAAGCCAGGCTGCCCGGTCATGCGGCAGATGAAGCACTTCATCTTCCGTTTACGGATACGGCTTCTGCCTCACGCTGGGCGCTGGATGGTATTGCGGATAGTATCCAGGCAGGTGTCGTAAAGGGGAAAAGCGGCGCAAAGCTTGCGCCACAGGATTTCGTGACGAGAGCCGAGGCTGCAACCATTGTGCAACGCCTGCTTCAGCTCTCCGATCTAATCTGATATTCGCTAACATGAGGTTATCCTGCACGTGCTTATCAGCGTTGACTGCCTGGTCGTTCTCGGAAGACGGCGTCGTTCCTTTGAACGGGGAATGGGAGTTTTATCCGAATCGGCTACTCGCGCATGAAGACTTTCTTGCTTCTGCGCCGCCCGTGACGACGATCCCTGTGCCGGGTACGTGGTCGAGCCGGATGAAGACGCTGGGGATGGCGACTTATCGTCTGCGGCTTCATATCGGCCAAATCGAAACGATGTACGGGATAAAAATGGCATCCGTCCAAATTTCCAATCGGCTTAGCCGAAAAAGCAGTAGATCGTAGTTGAAGCGCACCCCCTTAGAATAAACATTGGGAAAACCCCTTGGGTTAATCCGATGAAATTCTAGGGGGTGTATTTTTGTTCGTCACCGACCGTCCCGTAAAGCCTATCGACGGATTCGCCCGTGATATAATCTTCATATCGTAGCCAATTTAAAATAGCCAGCTTGAGAGGTGAGGGGGATTTGAACATTCATTACACTAGCATGAGGCAAGTGACATTTAAGAATAGAATCATATTTCTTTTTCTCTTTAGCAGTTTAATTCCTTTTGTTTTTCTTGGCGTTATTTCTTTTTACACTATTGATTCCATATTGAGCAATAAAGTGGAACATACCTTGCAAAGCAAGCTGGAACAGGACTTGTCCTATTTAGAAAATACATTAAATAACGTAAACCATGTTTCTCAGCAGTTGGCCTTCGGGATTGGAACCAATAAGCTAATTGAGGAGATGAATAATGCGCAAGAGCCATTTAAACAAATTCAATTGTTAAATGAAATTAAAGAGGAATTGAATGTTATATCTTTTTCCAATCCCAACATAGGCTTATTGATGTATTACTACCCAGAAACCGATTCTCACAAGTTTGAAAATTTCAGCATTCGCGGAAAGTTTTCTCCGGATCAGCTGCCTGTAATGGCAAAGTATTCGGACATTACTTATTTCGGACCGCTTCTATGCTTGACTTACTAAACCCTTTTTCTTCACTGAAGATCTTTACGTCGTGCTGCATTTCAGATAACTTCATGTTTTACCGTCCCTTTTCGGCTGTTAGATGGATATCAACGGTTTCCGTAAGTTGCTTTTCCTCTTTGTATGATTATTCGCCGTTTTAAACGGAATAGCAACCAGTCAAACTAACGAATTATGCGGTGGCTCTCTAGCGCTAGGCTGGCGGCTCCGAATTGGTCTTCGCATTACGAAGTGGACGGCAATCTGATTACGGGACAAAATCCTCAGTCTACTCTGGCGGTAACGCAAGCGGTCATCGAAAAGCTCGGTTAATCGAAATAAATACGCCGGAGAACATTCCTGTCCGACAGGAGGCTCTCCGGCGTTCCTATTTTCTCTGTTCTGCTACAAATTAGTAAGCCTTACGATAGTTAGCCTTAATGTCGGCGGAGTCTTCCTGCTGCTTCAGCTCGGCGAGCAGCTTATCGCCTTCGACATCGAGATTCGGAAGCATGCGATCCATCCATTTCGGCAGCCACCAGGCCTTATCGCCGAAGATCGCCATGACAGCCGGGACGAGTGCCATGCGGACGATGAAGGCGTCAATAAGGATACCGATTGCCAGCGCAAAACCGATCTGTTTGATCATGATATCATGAGCGAAAATAAAGCCTGCGAATACGGATACCATAATGACGGCTGCGGCTACGACAACGCGGCTGGCCTGATTGTAACCGTGAACGACGCTCTCCGTTCCATGATGTCCATGGACGTACGATTCGCGCATGGAGCTGACCAGGAAAACTTGGTAATCCATCGCTAACCCGTACAGAATACCGGTAACCATGATCGGCATAAAGCTGAGCAACGGGCCGCCGGTGTCGAAGCCGAAGAGGGAATGAAGCCATCCCCATTGGAATACGGCGGTAGTGATCCCGAACGTGGCAAGCACGCTGAGAAGGAAACCGACCGTTGCTTTGACCGGCACGATGATCGAGCGAAATACGAGCAGCAGAATAATCAGCGAAAGGATGACGATGATGCTGACGTAGAGCGGGAACACCTCGGCCAGCTTCGAAGACATATCGATGTTGATCGCGGTAAATCCGGTAACGCCGATCGACATATCATACGTCTGTGCCATACTCGAATCGGAAGCTCGAAGCTCTTGTACCAGATCTTTGGTCTCCGCATCCGTAGGTCCTGTTTGCGGAATAAGGCTAATAATCGCCATATCTCCGGTTTTGTTTACGCCCATCGGCGTTACGAGCTTAACGTTGTCATGCTGCTGGAGCTCTTGAACCAGCCCGCCCAGCGTTTCTAGCGTGATGGTGTCCGAAGCGCCTTTGGGCTCGGCGACAAGGAGAAGCGGACCATTGAAGCCTTCGCCGAAACCGTCCGAAATCGCGTCGTAGCTCTGTCTGGATGCCGTGTCCAGATTCGCCGTAGCGCCGGAAGGGATACCCATCTCCATTTTGGAGACCGGAAGCGCTGCCGCGCCTAATAGGACAATGACTCCTACAATAATAAACCAGCGGTTTTTCGCTACTCCGGTTGCCCAGCGGTGTGCGAGACCTAGAGACATTTTGTTCGCTGGGGCGCTGCTCTTCGCGCGCGCTTTGGCCGAGCAGATGCGTTCGCCTACCAGACCGAGCAAAGCAGGCAGCAAGGTTAGGGCAACGAGAACATTGACGAGGACGGCCAATGCGGCAACAAGCGCCATCGCGGACAAGAAGCCTATTCCGATCACAAGCATGCCGCATAATGCAATAATAACGGTCAAACCGGCAAAAAATACGGCGCTCCCGGCGGTGCCGACCGCTCTGCTTGCGGCTTCCCGAGCGCTCAGTCGCTGATCGAGAATCATGCGGCGCTGACGGTTAACGATGAACAGCGAGTAATCGATCCCGACGGCAAGCCCGACCATAAGCGCCAGAACGGGCGTGAGATCGGTCATATGGAACATTTTAGAGAAAGCATACGCTCCCCCTACGCTGATTCCGACTCCCAATAATGCGGTCAGCAGCGGCAAGCCTGCAGCGACTACGGAACCTAGCGTGATAACCAGTACAACGGCGGCAACTACGATACCGATTGCTTCAGTCGAGCCGATCGCAGGCTTGCTCGATAGCGAGTCGCTAGGCAACGCGGAAATACCAGTCTGTTCGACAGACATTGCGGCATCGATTACGGAATCGGGAACCGATTCGGGCAGCGACATTTGCTGAACGGTGAATTGGAACTGGAACAAGGCAACGCTGCCATCGGAAGCAAGCATAACGCCGGGTACAGGGACACCGTTCACGATCAGAGGACCATATGGAGACGCTTCGCTTGAGCTTGATTGCGCGGCTGCATTCCCTTGATCGCCGCCGGACATCGAGGCTCCGGCTTTTGCGGCCAATTCTATAGCATTAATGACATAATCAAGGTTGTATATCTCATTAACGGCTTTGCTAATGGAGTCTAATCGCTCCGGCGTGTCCAGGCGTTCGCCCTTGGGTGCCTTAAACAGGATGCTGGCTTGTCCGCCCGAAGCCTCCGGCAGTTCTTCCGTCAGCTGATCCAACACCTTTTGCGATTCCGTTCCTTCGATTTTCATATCCGAACTGACATGTATTCCGTTCGCTCCTAGTATGGCGAGCACAACGCCCAAGATCGCGATCCAGCTAATAATGAAATACCAAGGTTTGGTATAGGCTGACTTGCCTAACCTGTACAGGAAAGTTGACATACGTTAACGTTTCTCCTTTGCATGTGTAAATTACGCGAGTTAGAATCCGTTGCGCAAGTAGCCGAACATAGTGTCCAAATAATGATCGAACGTATCGGTTTTCGAATCTTCCGCGGAGGATTGAACTGGCAACGGAACGTCCAGGCTGCCGTCAAGCAAAGGCAGCATCGCGCCGTAAACGGCGCCAACGAGAAGATGGGTGTACCCCGGGGGATATCGACCATGGGATAACTCGCTTAACGTCTCTTGTGCCGTTATTTGCAAACGACGCAACGCGCTGAGGATATAGGGCTTAAGCGTCGGATACTCCTTCGACAGCGACATGAGCTGTTGCAATTTCCCGAGATGTTCTGCGGTTAGTTGCAGTTTCATTAAATGGTACAAGATATCCAGCGGAGGCATATTCTCGTTAAGACTTCCAATCCAATTCTCGACTTCTTCGGCACCGTGAAAGACGATGGCCGCAGACGCTACCGCTTCCTCCTTGCAGGAATAGTGGTTCGCGAACGTTCTTCTGGAGTAGCCGGCGTGCTGCACGATATCCTCGACGACGAAGCCGTCCATCCCCTTCTCCAGAGCTAGTGCATACGCTGCATCGGCAAGCGCAGTCGCGGTTGCTTCCCTCTTCATATGGCGTAGGCTTTGATTGTTCATCATATCACGCTTAAGCGCCCACCTCTTTTCATAATTATATTATTGCCCAATGGGCAAATATGCACAATGGGCAAGTTGTTACGGATTTGTGGCGAGTGAGGAGAAGGAGCTTCAACGCGGATAGCCGTCGACAAAAAAAATAAATTCGATATCCACCCAAAAACGCTGAGAATTGATCCTGTGCGGCTGGCGTAGGCGAAAAGCAGCGTTGCTTATATAGATCGTCAAATTGAACCGATTGTAAATTTAACCAACAAGGGTTATCCTTAACGCGGTAGAAAAACTGCTTAGGGGATAACCCTTGTCTTATTTCTAATCGAAATTTTGAAGATGGAGTAGTGAAGCCCAATGATCTTGATCAGCGCTATCCTTGTAGCGGTCGTTGCCTTGGAACATGTGTACATCCTGATTCTGGAGATGTTTCTATGGACCAAGCCGCGGGCGATGCGAATTTTCGGAACAACCAAGCCTTTTGCCGAAGAAACAAAATCTTTGGCAGCGAATCAGGGACTTTACAATGGTTTTCTAGCGGCAGGTCTGATATGGGGACTTGTGCATCCCGATCCTGCGTTCGGACGTCAGATTCAATTGTTCTTTCTTATCTGCGTGCTAGTAGCCGCGGTTTACGGCGGCTTGTCGGCGAAAAGATCCATTCTATTTACTCAAGGTCTACCGGCGCTAATTGCTTTTATATTTGTTCTTGTTCGTTCATAATGGATTTCCGAAGTCGTATTGACGAAATAAAACCTATTCGACTTAAATCTGCCTCGTATTAGGAGGCAGGGTTTCTTCTTTTATTTACGAAGCATACATTATGCTACATAATGATAAAGGATAAAGGCGGTTTGACTGGTTAGAATAATGGTACAATCTGGAGAGCGGTTAGCTGCCGTGGAAGAGCTAGGTAAGAGGAACAACGGAAAGAATGGAATCGATAAAACAGAAACTTGAGGTGGTTTACTTTTGAAAAAGCAGAAACCGATGTCGTTTGACGACCTGTTATTGGAATTGCAAGGACAGAAAACGATCCAAAAAGATCCGAATCATATTTCGTTAGACGAATTGTTTAATGAAGCTTTCATGAATAAGCATTCTAACTCTAAGAGTTTTGCAGAGTTTCTGGAGAAAGGTAACTTTCAAGTACGGGTCCAAGAAGATATAGCTAACATTCCCGACGAGCTTTTTGATCGGCATGTCGCGAGGGACACGAATTTCGCGGATTGGAAATCCATGCTGGATCAAGCGACGTTGGAAAATGGGCGCAAGTAATAAGCGCTTCAGACATTATGTCTGTTCGAAAAGTCTGCTCCGCTTGCCAAGCGCAAGCGCCGGGAGGCTTTTTTTCATGCGACGTTTTCCGATACGAAACGACAGGGGCATAACGACGCGCGGAACAGGGGACGATTGGGCGAAAAATCGGAATAAAAGATAGATTCACCCCGCTAGCGCTCGCCTCTACGCTTCGATAGAATGAGATTTGGAAAGCGGTTACACAAATGCTGAGCAGGGCAAAACCAATCGACACCGGCCGGGATCGGCTTGGTGTTGTCGGGCTGCGGCGGCATTGACTGTCCATGCGTTTCGATTCGTGAAGCACAGAAGGAAACATTACTTTAAGGGGGAGAATCGTCATGAAGCAAAAACGTATAGTGAGTATTGTTCTGGCTCTTGTAATGATGCTGACCATGATTTTGAACAGTATGACTAGTTTCGCAGCGGGGAAAACGGTTGATGAGTTCGATAAGCTGCGGGAGAAATGGCAGTACTTGGCCATGGGCGGGGATTATGATCCTAATGACCCGAATATGCAAGGGCTGCTTCAAGCGATAAATCATGTGGCGCAGGATCTTCTTGACAGGATCAATCCGAGTCCGACACCGGATTGGGGAAACAATGATTACCTTTGGGCGGAGTATATGCTTGGCAATCGCGGTTCTGCATATAGCGATTCCAATAATACTCAGTTTACGATTCGAGGCCTTAAGTTTATGGCATTGGCCTTTCAGACCAAAGGCTGCGAGCTTTATCAGAATGAAAGATTGAAAAGCGAGATACTGCGAGGAATGGATTATATTTATAAAAATCATTTTAAGATCGGAGTAGAAACGAATTCTTATGGGAACTGGTTTACTTGGGAAATCGGGAGCCCGATTTATTTTAGCGAGACAGTTCTGCTTATGTATGATTATCTGACAGCAGAACAGATCCAGACTTATGTAACAACTGCTCTTCAGGGTGCAATCAAAACCGGAGGAGCCGCTTATATGTATGTTGGCGCAAATGCTTTGTGGAGAGATCGTGTCCGCCTGTATTCGGGTATTCTTCTTAAAGACAGCTCAATCCTTGCCTATGTACAGAACGATGTACCTTCCTATATGGGTTATGTGACAAGCGGTGACGGCTATTACAAAGACGGTACATTTATGCAGCACGGAAATGTGGTTTATAATGGCGGCTACGGTAAAGAAGCATTTTCTGATATTAGTCATTTCATTTATATGCTTGATAGCTCTCCATGGGAAATTACCGGTCCCGAAAGAGATAATATGAGCACAATTGTAGAAAAAAGCTATGTGCCTTTCATGTATAAGGGTGTCTTCATGGATATGGTCAGGGGACGTGAAATCACCCGCACAGATACGACCGATGCCTATGCCGGCATCACCATCAGCCTTGATGTTCTGCTATACTCCGAATCGGTGCCCGAGGAAGAGGGGAAGAGGCTTAAGGGAATGATTAAGGAATGGCTGAATAATGAAAACGCCATACGTACTTTAAATGAGGGTGCCGGCGTGGCCTGGTATATGTTCCCCGTATACAATCTCTCTAAAACATTGGAAATCCTTAAGGATGATTCAATCGAACCCGTATCAAATGCAGGAAAAAGCTATACCTTTGGCAAAGGCTCAAGAACGGTTCATACTACGGACAACTTCACTTTCGGTCTTTCCATGTACAGCAACGATATAACAACCTTCGAGCAAGGCGACAGTAATACAAAAGGCTGGTACACGGGCCTTGGACAGACTTATATTTATACGCCTGATATCGGACAATATACTTATCAAAAACCAACGCTTGATTGGTATCGACTATCTGGTGTAACTGCCGTTAACGGGATTTCCGTGGGCAGCCATACAAATGCAAACTCCTTTGCAGGAAGCACAACTCTAGATGAAACTTACAGCACTGCCGGTCTTGAGATTTCATCCGGCGCCACAAAAGTAAGCGCAAAAAAATCGTGGTTTATGTTCGATGACGAGGTCGTAGCCGTAGGAACGGGGATTACTTCCACGCATAATAACAATGTTGAAACCACGATCGACAACCATTATATTACGGGCGATAATGCTCTAATTATAAATGGAGAAAAACAGTCGAACGAGCTTGGATGGAACGGTAAAATCGATAATGCCAAGTGGGCATTAATAGAAGGGAACGCTAAAGGATCCAATATCGGCGTTTATTTTCCGAAAGAAACCAAGATCGGCGCAGTCCGTAAAACCCGTACAGGAAAATGGACGGATTTGGGCTCTTATAACGTAGATGAAAATGTGCAATCAGCCAATTACCTTACGATGTGGATTGATCATGGCTCAAAGCCGGTGAATGAAAGCTATGCCTACGTTCTATTGCCGGGAACGACCGCAGCGCAGGTTGAAAACTACGCAGACTCCAGCGATATTGAAATCATCCGCCAGGATAATGATGTACACGCCGTATATGAGAAAACGCTCCATACCCTCGGCGTGAATTTCTGGCAGGATGGCGATCAATCCATTGATGCAATAGGGGTAAAGGATTATCTGTCTGTTGATAGAGCCTCTTCAATTATGATTAAAGAAGACGACAATAAACTCAGCTTTGCCCTGTCAGATCCGACTAAGAAAAATTCGGGCACAATTACCGTGGATATTAACCGGGCGGCCGTCGGGGTTATTTCCAAAGACAGCCGGATTAAAGTGATTCAAACTTCTCCGTCCATTAGGTTTGAGCTGGATGTCAATCAGTCTTTCGGGAATCCGATCGAAGCTGAGTTCGCCTTCAAAGAACTTGAGGTGCCTGGAGAAACCTCCATTACAAACATGGCATTAAGCGATAACACCTTAAGTCTTGAATTTGCCAAAGCCTCGCGAGCAACGGGTTATAAGCTGGTTTATGGCACGGAAAGCGGAAGTTATTCGGAATCCTTCGTGACTTCCGGAAACACGGCGAAGATCAAAGGATTAAATGCCAATACGACTTATTATTTTGCGGTTAAAGCGATTAATGACTCAGGGGAAGGCGGCTTATCGCAAGAAAAATCCTATAGCATCGGCAATACGCGTTCTTTGATCGAGGAATTCGAAGATTTCTCCAAGACAGTCAGTTATTCCGGAGGATGGGCAACCGACGCTTCCAATGCGAGCACTTATTATGATGGAGATGTCACTCGGATTAAGAGAAATGACGCGGATAAGACGAATCCAAGGCGAGAGGAATATATCACCTATTATGTTCCATCACCCAAAAGCTTTGAGCTGACGACCTATGATTACGGTTTAGCTAGTGCAGGGGATAATACCATTCTTCAGTTTTACGGTTCAACAGATAACGAGAACTGGTTTCCCATTCCGGCAGCCAAAAACGGAACCGTAGTCAAAGATAAGTGGAGTAAAGTTGTCTATACCAATTCAGCCGAATTGGATAACTCCATAAAGTATATCAAGATTGGCGTCTCCAACAACACCAAGATTTGGGCGCCGCAGCTCTCAAAGCTGGCAATAAATTATGCCTGGACCTCTGACCGTGTGGTCATGGATACGATGCTGGATGATTCCAGAACCTATGAGGTAGAAGGCGATGCCGCTTATAGGACGGGAGACGGCGTTAAATTCGGCGGCGATAAGGATATTCTGATTAAAAGCGGTTCCGAGAATGCAACCATGCTCTATAGTTATACCAATATAAGAAACGCCAAGCTTACAGCTTTTATTGCCAAAGAAAATGGCGGTACCCTATCGGTTATGTCCTCCAAAGACGGGGAAAGCTTTATGCCCGTTGCTTCCGGTCAAGAGACTGCCGGCGATGATTTCGGGGACTATCATAAAGTGGTTTACAGCATTCCTGAATTAGAGGAGGGTACGAACTATCTACTGCTTACAATAAGCGGGGAAGCCGATTCAATTGCTATTGCCGACCTATCATTGTCATACGTCCATGACATTGCACGCGTACAAAAAATTCGCTTTAGGGATAAACAGCATGAAGCGGTGATGAAGTATGATTTGGCCCCGGCAGTCAAACTAGCACCGATGAATGCGACAGGTGAAATAGAATATACGATCTCAGACAAGGACATTGCTACTGTGAACAATTCAACGGGGACACTGCAGGCTAGGGCGCTCGGAACTGCGGTTCTTACAGCTACGGTCCTTGGAACCGATGCAGATGTAAGGGCAAATATGATTGTCCGTACTTCACAAAACCTTGCACTGAACGCAAATATCACTGCAAGCTCTGTCAATGGCGTGTACTCTGCGAATAAAGCCATTGATGGCGATGCTCTTTCCCGTTGGGAGTCCAGCGTAGGAAATGTTCAATGGCTGCAGGTCGATTTGGGATCACCTAAAGGATTTGGAGCAATCGAACTGAACTGGCAGCAATATGCAACCGAGTATGCGGTTGAAGGCTCTATGGATGGCAACGCCTGGACCACTCTTTATACGGAGACGAACGGCAGTGGCGGTAAGGTCTGGATTGAATTTGACGAAGTACAAAAATACCGATATGTCAGATTGAGCGGTACGAAAGCTACTGCGGCCTATTCGATCTATGAGTTCCGCGTTCTCTCGTTTCAGCCTCAAAGAGGGGTAGACGGAGTTGTACTTCAAAATCTTGCACTGGGAAAAACAGCAACAACAAGTGGCAATGACTCTACTAATGGCGTTCCTAAAGCTGCGATAGATGGGGATACCTCAACGCGCTGGGCGTCTGCGAGAACAGATAGCCAGTGGTATACCATTGACTTAGGCGCTACAAGCAAAATCCATCAGATTAATTTGCTATGGGAGTCCGCTTACGGTAAAGAGTACGATATTCAGGTGCTGGATGACAGCGGGAGTACGGTTACTACTGCAGTCATTGAAAGAAACGGTGCTCCCGGATGGAAGAGATATGTGCTTGACGAGCCGTTAGAGGGAAGATACGTTCGGATGCAAGGCATTAAGCGCGGTTCCACTTATGGATATTCTTTATATGAGTTCGAGGTCTATGGAAGTTTGGCGCAAACAACGGTTAGTTCCATTCAGTTTGCTTCAGATAAGCTTTCTGTGTTAAGGAACCATAAGAAAACGGCTGCGATCATTACAAATCCGCCTTATGTGAATGAGGGGAGCGTTGAATTCGTCAGTCTAAACCCTGAAATAGCGACGGTATCCAATAAAGGCGTTGTTACGGGGATAACAACGGGGTCGACCTTCATTAAGGCCTACTCAACGGTTTCGGAAGCTGTTTATGACACCGCTGAAGTCACGGTAACGGATTACATTGGTGCTCCCATACCGGTTTCCAGTCTTGAGGTGCGAGGCGGCGTAGCCATTATCGATAAAGGGACAACCGCCCAGTTTGACGCTTCGGTTACCCTGATAATGCATCAATAAAGAACATTCACTGGTCCTCCAGCGATGAACGCGTACTCCTCGTAACCAACGAAGGTTTAATAAAAGCAATCAGCATAGGAACCGCAGTCGTAAGAGCAGTCAGCGTTGCTAATCCGCAGCTGGTGTATGAACAGGTCATAAGAGTAGTTGATCCAGAAGTGGAAACTGTAAAGGCATTGATAAATGCAATCGGCATGGTTTCCTTGAATAGCAAGGGAGAGATCGACGCTGCACGGGAAGCTTATAATCATCTGACTGATGACCAGAAAGCATTAGTGGATAATTATGAAGGATTGGTAGCTGCAGAAATACAGTATGAAGAATTGGTGGAAGCCTCCAAGAAAGTAAGTGGAGTAACGCTTGACAAGAGCACATTGAATCTGACTGTAGGAATAAGCGGACAATTGACGGCTACCGTAACGCCATCCACAGCAGTAAACAAGAATGTAACATGGTCAAGCAGCAACACCAAGGTTGCAACTGTCGACAGTAACGGCAAGGTAACCGCTGTGGCAGTAGGAACAGCCATAATAAACGTAATGACAGAAGACGGCGGTAGAGTAGCAACGTGTATTGTAACCGTCAGAAGAAGCGGACAAAGCAATGGAGGAAGCGATCCTAGCGGAGGAAGCGATCCTAGTGGAGGAAGCGATCCTAGCGGAGGTGGTTCATCCGTAACGCAACCGACAACAACGCCGACAGGAGATGGACCGGTTACCCTTCAGGCGCCTGCACCTGTAGTGAATACAGCAGGCGTAGCAACAACTACTCTTGATGCAGATACGTTGACCAAAGCTCTCGAAGCCTCTAATACAGTAATCATTATTGTACCTAAGGCTGAAGAAGCCCGTGCATATGCATCGGTCTTGCCGACGACAGCTCTGACGTCAGGAGATGCAACCAAGAAGATCGAAATCGTAACTGAACTCGGTAAGGTATCCGTAACTGGAAACATGCTCACCTCAATTGATGTAGCAGGGGCCCAGGTTGTAAGCCTCGTTATAGCAAAAGCAGACGTAAACGAGGTTGATTCGGCAGTAAAGTCACAAATAGGAAAGAGACCTGTAGTAGAGCTCTATGTAAGTATAAACGGCACCAGGATCACACAGAGCAGATCTAAAGCGCCTGTGACCGTGGAATTACCGTATACGCCTACAGCAGCTGAGCTTGCCGACCCAGAGTTTATCGTCGTATGGTACATGGATGAAGCAGGAAAGGCAGTGGCGGTACCCACTGGCCAATATGATTCCGCAACGGGTAAGGTGACCTTTACAACAACACACCTTGGCAAGTATGCGGTGGCATATGCTAAGAAGAGCTTTAGCGACATTGGCCAACATTCATGGGCAAGAAAAGCAATAGAAGTAATGGCCTCTAAAGGGGTGATAAGCGGCACTTCTGCAACAACCTTCAATCCTTCTGCCGATATTACGCGGGCAGACTTCGTACTATTGCTTGTGAAGGCTCTTGGGTTATCCGTACAAACGCAAGGCAACTTTGCAGATGTAAGCTCAAGCGCATATTATGCAGAAGCTCTGGCCATAGCCAAAACCCTTGGAATGACAACGGGGGTTGGCAACAACAATTTCAATCCAAAAGGAAAGATTACAAGGGAAGACATGATGGTTCTTGCAGCAAAAGCAATGAATATAGCCGGTAAACCTTTGGAACAGACTTCAGAACTGAAAGGCTATTCTGACTCGGCGCAAATAAGCCGTTATGCGTTCAATGATGTGGCAGCTTTAATCAAGGCAGGAATTATTAAAGGCAGCGGCAATTCCATAAATCCGAAGGGAACAGCAACAAGGGCAGAAGTAGCGGTTATCATTTACAACTTGTATAACAGATAGTTCTTAGCGGCATGAAATGAAGAAATGGCGACCAGGGAGGTTATCCCTGAGTCGCCTTTTCTCGATTGCGGTTCACCACAGCTTTCTTGAGCAAATTATGGACAAGGGAAAGCCATCCGACCTCAAGGCTGACTTTCGGTAAACCCCGAAGCAGAAAACGCTGGAATCCCGGGTTATTCTTCTTGTCCAAAACACGTTCTCCGGTTCGATCATGCGTTTCACCAATAACGCATAGCCCTCTTCACTTCCAGCGATGACTTCCTTGAACGAGCAATTGAAGTACGGAGGTGAAGATCGCTTCAAGCACGTCTTTCATGCGCTCGGAGCGGAAACGATTGATGATGCGAAAGTCCGGACTTTGTCTGCCGGCAATCCGTTAAACATGACATTTTCTCTGACGGCTTTGGCGATGCGTTATTAACCGTTTATTGAGAGAAATCGATGAGGGAAGAGGGAGATATATCCCCCTTATAAATTCAATCGATAAACAAATAACGCCCTTCCAGCTTCCTGTCGGGAAGTGAAAGGGCGATAAGTCTGCTTACTTGGAAGATGCCAGCTACAAAGGTGATTCCCTGTTCTTTCGGCTCAGCCTTTAATCGATCCTGCTAGCAAGCCGCGAATGAAGTAACGGCTCAGGAAGATGTAGACGAGCAGCGTCGGAAGCGCAGCGAGAAGGGCGCCTGCCATCTGAACGTTCCACTGCACGATTTGGCTGCCCGACAGATTTTGCAGCGCCACCATGATCGGCTGCTGCTTCTGCGTCGTGAGGGTAACCGCGAACAGAAACTCGTTCCAAATATTCGTGAATTGCCATATGCCGACGACAACGAATCCGGTGACGGACAAGGGAACGATGACATGGCGATAGATGCCGAAGAATCCGTTCCCGTCGATTTTGGCCGCTTCGAGCAACTCGGTTGGAATGCCGACGTAGAAATTCCGGAACATAAGCGTACAGATCGGCAAACCGTAAACAACGTGAACCAGAATGAGTCCCGCAAGCGAATTGTACAGGTTGATGCTCTGCATGAACTGAATGAGCGGAATCAATATGCTCTGGTACGGGATGAACATGCCGAACAGCATGAGGGCAAAGAGCATATTGGAGCCTTTAAATGTCCACTTGGATAAAATGTAGCCGTTCATCGATCCGAGGAACGCCGACAGCAAAGTAGCGGGAATAACGAGCAAGAAGCTGTTGGCCAAGTTGGGCGCCAGCTTCTCGAAGGCGATTTTGTACCCCGAGAAATCGAATTTCGTGGGCCAATCCCACATTTTCTCCAGCGTGATGGAATCCAATCCTTTTACGCTAGTCAGGACGACGACATAGATCGGAATCAGAAATAAAACGGCTAATGCGCAAAGGAGCAGATAGAGCAGCGTACGTTTTACGCGTTCACCTCTCATTTACTTATCCCCCTTTCTAAGACTGGAAAACAGATACGGGATAATGAGCAGAGAGATGAACGCAAGCATGACCATGGCGATTCCGGCGCCTTGCGCATAATGGTTGCCGCGAAATGTCGTTTCGAACATATACACCCCGGGCACGTCGGTAACAAACATCGCTCCAGGTCCCGTCATCGCATACACCAAATCAAATATTTTCAAGGAGATATGGGCGAGAATAATGATCAAGCTCATCGTGATCGGCGTCAACTGAGGCAGGATGACCTTGAAGAAAATTTGGCTTTCCTTGGCGCCGTCGACTCTGGCCGCTTCGCGTAAATCGTCGGGAACCGCGCGCAAGCCTGCAAGATACATCGCCATTGCAAAGCCGGACATTTGCCATACAGTCGCGATCGCCACTGCGATTATTGCAATCGGAATACCGAATTTGATCTGTCCGATGGGTAATCCGAGATAGATTTCCGTGCTTGTATACCATTTAGGCACCGAGTCAAAGCCGATGTTTCTCAGGATCAGGTTGAATCCGGTAGTCGGATTAAGCAGCCACTGCCAGATAACGCCTGTGACGATAAAGGATACCGCCATCGGAAAGATGAACACATTGCGAAAGAACGATTCCCCGCGAACTTTGCGGTCGATCATGAGTGCCAAGAATAAACCGATCATCATCGTGGCGGCAATAAAGAGGATCGTGAACACCAATGTATTTCTTAAATCCGATTGAAAGCGGAAATCTGAAAATAAAAATCGATAATTGTCGAAGCCGATAAAGTTATCGGTTTGGACAAGGGTATTCCAATCCGTAAAGGAAGTATAGCCGGTCTTGGCGATAAATCCATAAATAAATATGGCAATCGCAGCAATAGAGGGCAACAGCATCAGTATGGGAAGCAACAGCTCCCGGTTTTTCTTCTTTTTGCTTGCACCGATCTCTCCGACCGAAGAAGTCATAAGCGTCACTCCCGAAAAAAACAGGGCCAGATGCCAGATCGCATCTGACCCCGTTTTATGTTCTGTTTAGAGATCCCGTCGATTAGTTGCCGATTCCACTCGATTGCGCGGCGGATACGAGCGCTTTCTGAGCTTGATCCACATCGCCGTTCGTTACGAAAATATTTACGACTTGATTCGCTTGCGTTGCAAAGCCTTCCGGCGCTGCGGAACCATGCGCTAAGCTTGGAGCGAGCTTGCTTACTTTGAAGTCGTCGATCGTTTCTTGTCCGTAAGAATCGTATTTGGATTTGTCTGCGTCGATCCGAGCGGGAATCGATCCTTTCAGCGGATTGAACACGTCTTGACCTTCGACGGAGCCAAGCACCTTCAAAAATTCGCGAGCGGCTTGCTGGTCTTTAGCACCCTTCGGAATGGCGAACGTATCTGTGATAACCATGAAGCTGTCGCCGGTGTTGGGCGTTTCGATCCAGCCGAAATCCTCGTTCGCAACGAGCTTCAAATCCGTTGTGAAGTAGCCTTTAGCCCAGTCGCCCATGTTCGTCATTGCCGCTTTGCCCTCGGCGACGAGTTGGGAAGCGTCTTGCCAGTTGCGCGCCGCATGATCGTCGTTCGCGTAAGTCAGCATCTTTTTGAATTTTTCGAAAGAAGAAGTTATCCGCGCATCGTCGAATTTCACTTCGCCGGTCCACAGTTTTTTGTAGTCGTCGGCGCCCAGCTCGCCCATTATAATGTTTTCGAGCAGCATCGTTGCCGTCCAGGGCTCTTTATCGCCCAGCGCAAGCGGCGTAATGCCTTTTGCTTTCAAAGCGTCGGCGACAGCGAAGAACTCGTCGAATGTCTTAGGCGCCTGAAGGTTATTGTCGTCGAATATTTTTTTGTTGTAGAAGATCACGTTGCCGCGATGGATATTGACCGGTACGGAGTAGGCTTTGCCGTCTTTGCTGACGAGGTCGATCAATTCCTTAGGGAACTTCTCGTTCCAGCCCTCTTCCGCGAACAAATCGTTCAGATCGATTACTTTATCCGCTGCCACCCAACCGGTATTCAGCTCGGCACCGCCATGTACCTGGAAGGCATCCGGCGGATCTCCGCCCTGCATGCGGCTCGCGAGCACGGCCTTGGCGTTCGTTCCCGCTCCGCCCGCAACGGCGGCGTTAATGACTTCAATGTCCGAATGCTTATCCGAGAATAACCCGATCAAGCCATTCAAGCCGGCTTCCTCGCCTGCTCCCGTCCACCAACTGAAGATTTCGACCTTTTGGTCAACGGATTGCTCCGATTTGGCGGATGGAGAAGGAGAGGCGCTTCCCTCGCTGCCCTTTGATGCCGCAGGACCGTTGTTGTCTCCACATCCCGTTAACGCCATGCCAGCAACCGACAATGTGGAAAGTATCATGCCTAATTTCCGTTTCACTTGACTTCCCCTTTCAGAACAAGGTTTTGTAATCGCTTTACGTTTAATATGATAAACGCTTACAATCGGGTTTAATATGTGGCGATCCTATCTTTTGTTCCGTTATTTTACACAGAAATCCAGCCTTGCAAGGATTGCTCCCCGCAAGGCTGGACGATGGTTAGCTATGATATTTGCGATATTCGCCGGGCGACATCCCGGTCTGCTTTTGAAACCATTCGCTGAAGTAACGGGGGTTCGGATAACCGACGGCTTCCCCGATCTGATAGATCTTCAAAGTGCTTTTGGTCAACAGCTCGCATGATTTCTCAATCCGCTTGGCAGACAAATAGTCGCTGAAAGACTTGCCCGTTTCCTGTTTGAAAATTCGGCTTAGATAATTCGGCGTAATGTACAGTTCCTCGGCAATTTGCACCAGGTGCAGGTCCTCGGTGAATTTCTCGTTCATGAGCTTTATCGCATTCTTGACCAGAAAAGAGGCGTTTTCGTCGATCCCGTCCGCAGGCTTCGGCAATTTCGGAAGCTTTAAGCGGGC
The DNA here is from genome assembly GCF_014107495.1 of Cohnella cholangitidis. Classification (GTDB taxonomy): domain Bacteria; phylum Bacillota; class Bacilli; order Paenibacillales; family Paenibacillaceae; genus Cohnella; species Cohnella cholangitidis. The sequence goes on along the minus strand of NZ_CP041969.1, from coordinate 1,816,102 downwards.
GTTCCTCTCGTCCTGGCAGCGGGCTTTAAGCTTGAGCAGAATTTCTTCGGTGTCCTCGACGTCCGTCGGCTTAAGTAAATAATCGGAGGCCCCAAGCCGTATCGCTTCCTGGGCGTATTTGAAATCGTCGAATCCGCTCATGATGACCACTTTGGTGGAGGGCGTATCCGGATGATCCATTTCGATTTTCCTGAGCTCGGCCAGAAACTCCAGCCCCGTCATATTCGGCATTCGAATGTCCGTCATAATAATGTCGATCGGGTTGTTTTTAATTTCTTGCAGCGCTTCGCGTCCGTCCTCGAAGCTGCCTACAAGCTCGATGCCGATCCGTTCCCAATTGATATGTTCGCTTAATCCTTCGCGAATCCATGATTCATCGTCTATTATTGCTGCACGGCAAGGCGTTTTCATGCGTTATCCCCCTTATGATTCTATTGGATGATCGGTTCACTCGCTGTTTTTCGGGTTATGTTTGGATTGTTTGGCGTTATTGATCTGGATCGACTGGTACAGATGCCGCAGTTCATCGGCGGCTGTGCGGAAAGCCAGTTCCGGCTCGGAATGAAGCGTAATGATTTTGGCGAGCGCGCGTTCTTCGATTTCTACCAGGGCGTTATAGTAAGGGACATAGGGCTCGTTGCGCGCGGTCCGTAGGCTTTCGAGCAGCAAGCCGAAGTCGGGCCGGCTTTCCCGGTAGCGTTCGTCTCCGAGAATGGAGCGTCTTGCAGGGATGCCTCCGGCTTCAACATAGATCTTGCCGCCGACCTCTCCTGTCGCGAATTCGAGAAATTTCCACGCATCGGCCGGATTCGCCGAATTGGCATTGATGGCAAGCGTCCAACTATGCTCGAAGGTCGCCCGGCGAATATTGCCGTCTTCGCCTTTAATGCCAGGAATGAGAGCGATTCGGATGGAATCCTTGTAGCGGCTAGTCGATTGCAAGATATCCTTGTATGAAGCGTTCCAGTACGGCGCGGCCATCGCAACCTCGCCGCTAAGCAAAGCGTCGCGCGTTCTTGCGAAATCCCAGGACAGGAGATCAACGGGAATGACTTTGTTTTGAATCATTTTCGCCAAGAACTCGCCGGCGCGTATCGAAGGCTGGAGATCGAGCATCACTTGGCCGGTATCTTCCTGCATGCCGTCTCCCCCAAAGGACCAGAGCAAGGAAGCGAAAATCTTCGATCGCTCCTCGGGAACAACCGCGGGCATCGTCGCTCCCCATCTGGTCGGAGAGCCGGGCGTGATGGAACTCGTGAAACGCTCCGCTACCTCGTAAAATTCATCCCAAGTATCCGGTGGACGGGAAATGAGATCGCTGCGGTAAAATAAAAAGTGCGTGCTAATATCGGTCGGCAGGGCATAGATGGCGTTCCGATACCGGTAGATCGCCAGGAAATCGTCCAGATTGAAGGATTCCAGGTCGGTTAATTCCGGATTTTCGATAAAGGGATCGAGCGGTAATATCGCATTCGCGGACGCGAATTGGGCGATCGAAGTGTTCGGCATGAACATAACGTCGAATGCCTCCGATCCCGCGAATAGTTGAGTGCCTAATGCGGTAAAGAAGTTGTCGCGCCCTAGCTCGACGAACTCGACTTTTATGCCGCTGGACTTCGTAAACGGTTCGGCGATTTTGCGAAGCGCGGACGACTCTGTTCCGGTGCGGATCAATACGCGAATAATAGGCTCTTCCACGTTGTTCACCGGTTCGCTCAGTTTGATTTTGTCCAGCAAGGCGATTCCGCTCAGCGTCCAGAGGACGAGAAGGGATATCGTGATGAGCAGCAAGCTTCTAAATCCAAGACGATTCATGTACGTATACAGCCTCCTGTTCCGCGATCTCAATCCGATTCCCTGCTGAGAGGAATGCAAAGCCTGACCAAGGTTCTGCCGTTGACGCGATCGATTAATCGTATGCCGAACGCTTCGCCGAACGAGAGTTGAATTCTTTGATGAACGTTTCGAAGCCCGACATGATCGCTTTGCTTTTCATCCTCCAGCAATTGTTTCATGCGGCTTAGATCGGTATCGTCTCCGTCGTTGACGATATCGATCAGCACTTCATGACCGGATCGGTAAATATCCAAGTTGATATGACCGCCAGTCTTTAACCTGGCTATGCCGTGCTCGATCGCGTTCTCGACGATCGGCTGCAAAATGAGCGGCATCGTCCAGACGTCGTTCAGCTCCGGCTCCATCGTGATTCGATAGTCTAGTTTATCCCTGTATCGGAAAGCGAGAATTCGCAAATAGTTCTCGACATGCTCCACTTCCCGTTCCAAGGACACGCGCTCCAAGCTCGAGTTCAACGTAAATCTGAAAAATTTTCCGAGCGCGGTGACCAGCTTGCTGATCGGCTCGGCGCCATGCTTTTTCGACATCCAGTAGATCGTATCCAACGTGTTGTATAAAAAATGCGGTTGTATTTGCATTTGCAGCGTTTTCAATTGAGCGTCGCCTTTTTGCTTCTGCGCGTTTTCATTCTCGATAAGCAACTGTTGCGTCCGGTCCACCAACCGATTGAAATTGCGTTGTAAAATACTGATTTCCCTAATTGAGCTCATTTGTTCTCTTACGTTTAAATTGTCAATGGAAGCGACCGACATGACTTTAGCCAAACCGATGACCGGCTTCGAAAGAACCGCCGTGAATAGGAGGGCGACAACGAAAGAGACGATCGCTCCAAGGCCGGACATAATCAATAGCACCTTGAGGATTTGCTGATTAGGTCCGAGCACTTCATTCAGAGGAACGACGGCAGTTAACTTCCAATTACTGACCGCCGAAGTGTCATAGGATAGAAGCCATTTGCCATCTACGGTGATCGTTCCGCTGCCGAAGGAGGGAAGTTCTTGAATCGCCGACGTAATTTTGGGGTTGTTAAACAGATCGGATTGCTGGCTGTAGATGACTTCGCCGAAATGATCCGTAATTTGAAGGGAGCCTGTCGATCCGATCCGAACGCCGCGAAGATACTCATCCAGAAAGAGGTCGTTTAGCTGGATGAATAGATAGCCTCTCAGCTCGGCGGTATTGCTGTCGACGATTCTACGCGCCGCCGTCACGGAAGCATGAACGGGGGTGTTGAACCCCGCTTTGGATTGATAGATCGCTTGCGAGTTGTTGAGCCAATGCATCTTTAGCGGCTCCTCGTTGAACTGGTTGACGATATAGTTGTAATTTTTCCGATCCAACTGGTCATAATGAGCCAGGGAACTGTCCGTAGACAGCACGTAGCTGTCGGGAGTCACAAAGGAGATCGTTCGAATATGGTTCAGCTTCCCGCTGAATAAATCGGAATACACCTTCTCTTTGAATTTGCGGTTTGCTTCGTTGAGCTGATAGGTTGTATCCAGCGGAGCGGCGATAAATTCGAGCGATTGCTGATAAAGCAGCGACCAGGTGAGCCGATCGATCTCGTTCAGGTTTGTATCCAACGTGCTTTTGGTTTGTGCGACGGATTGCTGTACGAATTGGCTGGCTTGATTTTGGAAGAGATCGTTTTGCTTCTGGTAAGTTATGAAAGTGATGACGACAAGCGGAAAGATCATGAGAAACAGGATTGCCGTTAACAAAATGGACCGGATCGAAACGGTTCGCGACATGGCTTTATTGTGCCTCCCCAATCGATGAAAACTATGAAAGCGCTGTCATTTCCATTTGTGATTCATGTCCATATACAATAACACGAAGTTGGTTAAATAGAGAAGAAAATAAAGAGGATCGAGAGTTTGATCTGAAGCCGGGCGGTACGTGGGAAATTATCATGCACGGTCCTGTCGGCGTTGAGTTCCCCAACACCAACGTTTTTGTCGAGATCGTCAAACCCGAGCGAAACGTCATCCGACATGCCGTAATTCCTCATTATCTGGCGACAGCCATCTTCGAGGATCTGGACGGGAAGACTAAACTGGCAAGTCTGCTGTATGAGTTAGTAATAGGTCATCCTCGCAATGATGCTCCAGATGACCGCCGCTTATCGTCTGTCTAAAAATGCTTCCCCCGACTCCGGTTTGATGAGAATAAACCGCTTAAGATTGCCGGGCATTCTCTCATTTATTATTAAAGTTCTAAAAAATTATTAATGCCGGGAAGGCCCGAGTTTGGTTGAACGGCTTAATTGGGGTGTGCTACATTATTGGAGCGCAACCCCCGGATGGGAAAGCCATCCTTTTTGGTATGATGACAAACACGAGGAAGGTCGCGATGAAAAAGTTATTCAAGAACGGATTCGTCAGATTGGGACTTGTCCTTGCAATCGCGGGCGGAGCGCTTGCGTATTGGCTGATGCCTCCTGTCGCCAAGGTAGAAAGCGCGAGCTCGGCAATGGCGTCAAGGTGACATTCAAGACGAACGGAACCCAAATCGAACAATATCGCAACCAATCTTGGAACCCTTATTTTGCTAAAGGGGTCAATATGGGAGCCGCCGTTCCCGGACACTTTCCCGGCGAGCTTGAGATTTCGAAGGACGATTATATGAGATGGTTCGGGATGATTCAGGAGATGGGCGCCAACGTCATCCGCGTGTACACCATTCTGAAGCCGGAGTTTTACGAATCGTTGGTCCGATACAATGCGAAGCATCAGGATAATCCGCTCTTCTTCATTCAAGGAGTATGGAGCCCGGAAGAGCAGCTGATCGCCGGCCAGAACGCCTTTGATCCGAAGGTCAAACAGAAGTTTGAAAAAGAGATTCAAGAAGCCGTAGAAGCGGTATATGGAAATATCGATCTCGAAGCCGAGGCGCATTCCGGCAAGGCCAGCGGGAATTACGTATTTAATGCCGGGCCTTATCTCATGGGATGGATCGTCGGAACGGAATGGGATCCGGTGATGGTGCATAGAACGAATAAGAACAATCCGGATGCGGCCGACTATAAGGGTGAACATTTTCAAAGCAAACCCGGGGCAAATCCCTTTGAGAAATGGTTGGCCGAGATGGTCGACATCACGGCCGCAACGGAAGCGAAGCACGGATGGCAGCATCCGATCGCCTTTTCCAATTGGGTGACTACCGACCCGCTCGAACATCCGGGCGAGCCGCTGGTCGCCGAAGATATGGTCAGCGTCGACCCGACGCACATCGCCGCCGTAGATTGGGGTGCCGGTTATTTTGCCTCCTATCACGTGTATCCTTATTACCCGGACTTCTTCACCTTCGACAAGTCGTTTCAGACGTTGAAGAACGATAAAGGGGAAGCGGATAGCTACAAAACCTATCTTCGCAAGCTCAAGAAATACCACGGCGATATGCCGATCATGATTACCGAGTTTGGCGTTCCGGCCTCTCAAGGCATTGCCCATACAGGGATGCTCGGACGCAATCAGGGAGGACACGACGATAAGACGCAAGGAGAGATGGATGCGGATATGTTCCGTCAGATCCATCAGGAGGGATACTCCGGCGCGATCTTGTTCACCTGGCAGGACGAGTGGTTCAAGAAAACCTGGAACACGATGCATTACGACATTCCCGACCGGCGAGCCTATTGGTACAACGCGCTCACGAACGAATCCCATTTCGGCGTGCTCGGCATGTATCCGGGCAAGGACGACGTGATTCGCATTGACGGGGATGCTTCGGACTGGGACAAGCTTGAGGATGGGGATAAGACCAAGCTGGATATGCAAATCGAAGGCTTCAATGAAATATGGGCCACTCACGATGAAGGGTATCTCTATCTCTTGGTTAAATTATCCGAATCTTTAGAATTTTCTAATCATTCTATTTATTTGGGGTTCGATACGTTAAAGGGAGGCAATCGCCATGCGCCGCAGCTTCAGGGAAAGACGCTGGACGAAGGCCTGGAAACGCTGATCGAACTCGATAACGAGGATAAAGGGCAGATGATGATTGCCTCCAACTACGACCTCCATACCCGATTCTATGGCAAGCTATCGAACATATTGGATTATGATCCCGAAGAATTGGAGGACGACAGCGGACTGTTCAAACCGTGGAAGCTGGTCGTGAATTATTTGCTCGAACACCCGGATGCCCGCGTCGATCATCCCTTCGGCGATATTGGAGTAGGAGATTTGCAGAGAGGAACGAGCGATCCGCAAGATCCGAACTACAATTCCAAGACGATGTGGCAGGCCAAGGGCAATGTGCTGGAAATTCGGATTCCTTGGATGCTGCTGGGATTCAGCGATCCTAGCTCGCTCAACGCCATTAGCTATACGGACACGGGATCGAAGGAATTCGAATCCGTGAAGGTCGAGGGCGTTCGCATTGTGCCATGGATTGTCCGCAAGGGTTCGAAGGAAGTCGTCGGACTTGAAGACAGCGGTCCTTATCGGGTATCGCAGCTTCCGCTCTACACTTGGCAGAGGTGGGAAGATATCGACGTCGAGTACGTGGAACGCCCGAAACAGAGCTACGGAATCATGCAAAAAGCGATGCGGGAAGCGGATCAACCGGTGAATCAACCGGTATCCAAGTAACCATGAAGGAAGGGTTCTATTTGTGTATATCAACATTGATGTGGCGATCCGATTTTTGTATGTTCTCATCGCTTTGAATGCGGCCTTCGCCGTCGTGGTGTATGCCCTGAAAATCAAAAATCTGAGAAGAACCGGAACGGAGCGCAGGTTCGAGCTCAAAATCAAGGATTACTTCACCTATGTCCTGGCCAATATCGAAGGAAAAGAAGCGTTGAATCCACCGCCGTTTGCATGGAACAAAGCGGAGCAACGCGCGATGCAGGAGCGCTTGAACGATATGATCGAGAACTTTACCGGAACGGCTCGCGACAAATGCAGGGAGCTCTGCGAACGATTGGGCATGGTGCAATACCACATGGACCGATTGAACAAAGGCTCCTATTCCGTGAAACTCGATGCGGCGTATCACTTGGGCTGCATGAGAGTGCGGGAAGCCGTTCCGGCTTTGCTTCGGCTTCTCCAATCGCACCAACGGAATTCTTCTCTCTTCGTCATCGCCCGTTCGATTGCGAAGTGCGCTCGCAACGAACAAGACGTCAAGGACATGGTGCAGGTTGTTCTGAGGCATAACAAGGGATTTTACGATTTGCTGGTCGACATGGTGAAAGAAGCGGATGTCGACCACGGGGCTCTGTTCGCCGAATTCATTCAACGGGAGAGCCATGAATTCATACACGTCGGCTTGCGCGGATTGAAGGACTATACCGAGCCGAAGGTAGCATCGGCGGTCTATCGGCTTATCGATTCCCCGGACGCCGCCATTCAATATAAGGCCGTGGAAATCTATCTGAAATCCGTTCATTTTATTCCCCGCAACGTCGTGCAGAAGCTGCTTCGGCATTCGACGGACGAGGTGCGCGTCATCGCGGTTCAAGCGATCGCCGATCTGAGGCTGGTGACGTATATCGATGTCATGAGAAACGCTTTGCTGGATGAAAGCCGGCGGGTATCCGAGGCCAGCGCGCAAGGGTTATGGCTTCTTGGAGAAGGCGGAATCGCCCAATTGTGCGAGGCTGCCGCAGAGGCAAGGGGGTCGGCGCAAGGGGAATTCCTCCGCGGACTTATCGAGGATCATATCCAATCTCTATCGTCGCGGCTCCATGACCTTGACCGACTCACCCGGTATAATTCGTTGGTTTATCATTACGAGAAAAAGTTCGGCAAGAACAAACGAATCTATCGGGTTGTGTAGCTAACAGGTTTGGGAGGGAAACGAAAATGAGGGTACTGGATTACTATTTGCAGCAAGCCTTGAACTTCTTGCGCGACTTTCTACTAGGCTACGGCTACTTCGCCATGTATTACGCATTGGCGATTACGTTCATCTATTTCCTGATCTTCGGCCTATCGATTCGGCATACGCTCCCTCTTCAACGGGGGATCCGATACAATCGCGTACAGAAGCTGTCCGGCTCGGAGCACGTACCGGCGGTGTCCTTATTGGTCCCGGCGTATAACGAAGAGTTAATGATTAAAGAAAACGTGCGTTCTCTATTGGCTTTGAATTATCCGGAATACGAGGTCATCGTCGTGAACGACGGCTCGAAAGACAATACGGCCAACATCATGATCGAAGAGTTCCAGCTCCGTGAAATCAAGCCTATTGTTGCAAGCCATATCAAAACCGAAAGAGTCAGAGGCTATTATCACAATCCCGAATATCCGAACCTGTATTTCATCGATAAGGACAACGGAGGGAAAGCGGACTCCTTGAATGCCGGGATCAACCTTTCCCGCCATCCGTTGATTTCTACGATCGATGCGGATTCGCTGCTGGAGAAGGATGCGCTGACCCGAATCGCCCGAGTGTACATGGAAAATCCCGAAGAGACCGTGGCGGTCGGGGGCAACGTTCGAATCGTCAACAGCTGCACGGTAGAGGACGGAATGGTCAAGAACATCCGGTTCCCCAAGCAATGGTGGCCGGCCCTCCAGAACGTCGAGTATATGAAAGCCTTCTTGGGCGGTCGGATCGGCTGGAGCGCCATAAACGGATTGATTATCGTATCCGGCGCCTTCGGCGTGTTCCAGAAGGATAAAGTAATCGCGGTTGGCGGCTACCGCGGCGGATATCCCGGGGAAGACATGAACATCGTCATCAAGCTGCATCGCTACTGCCTGGAGAACAAAATCCCTTATCATGTCGCTTTTTGCCCGGATGCCGTGTGCTGGACGCAAGCGCCGGATACGTATCGGATTCTAAGCAGCCAACGGATGCGTTGGGGCCGCGGCAACCTGAAGAACATGGTCGAGGAAGGCGTTCATATGATCTTCCGCCCCCGCTACAAAGTATTCGGGCTGTTGACGCTTCCATACAATATTCTGTTCGAAACGTTAAACCCGTACTTTCGTTTGAGCGGCTTAATCGCCATGATCGGCTATTGGCTGCTGAATATGGCGGATTGGAAGACGGTCGCCGTCTTTATGCTGGTGAACTTCTTCTCCTGCTTCATCCTTAGCCTCGGCGCTTTGTTCATTGAGGAAAAGGCGTTCAGCCGCTATCCGAAGCTGAGCGATCTCCATAAGATGATGCTCTACTCTTTCCTTATGTTTCTCGGATATCGTCAGGTCGGCGTTCTCTGGAGGTTCTTGGGACACATCGACTTCTTCCGCAACAACAATTCGTGGGGAACGATGGTTAGAACCAATTTTAATAAATAAGATCATGCCCATCGATTAAAGGAGTGGAGAAAATGGCCGTTGTGATTCGCAACAGCATTCAGGACATCACGCTGCAGCTACTGCATTCTATTCATTTGGCGACTCAGAAGAGCGCTTCGTGCGGAGTCGTATTGGCTCCTTGCGCGAGTATGAACCCCAAAGCGCTTGAACAGGCGAAATTGCGGATGAGCGGCAACGATGCCTCTCTATCGGTTCAGTTGAGCTATGACGATCCGAATCAGGTTCTGTGCGCCGTATTGGAGGGAGCGACCTTGGGCAGCGCCCATTACGCGTCCCTCGCTTTAAAGGATTTTCTCCACAGCCAGCATCTGCTGCAAGGGCAAGTGGTTGTCGCCGGCTTTCCGGAGAGCGGAAAACCGACGGAGTCCGCAATCGGGGCATTCCTGCAGCGGGCGATCCGAAGCAAAGGGGAAGAAGGAGATATTCACTTCTTTACGGCGACCAATGCCGAGACGTCCGTCCTGATTGCCGATCCCGACGATCTCGTTCGCGAATTCATCAAGGTTCGGTTGGAGCTGAAGGGATATCGCGTCTATGAGGCCAAGGACGGACAGGAGGCTTACGACGTGTTCGTTCGCACGTTTCCGGACCTTGTCATTACCGAATTGAACTTGCCTATCCTGGACGGATACCAGCTCATTCGCAGCATTCAACGCCATGATTCGCATGAGGGCAAGGCGATCGTACTGACGGACAAGCAGCTCTCGGAAAACAGAAGTCGCGCTTACGAATCGGGAGCCGCCGACTATGTGACCAAGCCGCTGTCGATTTCCGAATTGGAATGGAAAATCAAGAGACTGACGACAAACTCATAATCTTGCGAGATCGAGGAGCGGATCATAGATGAAATACACCTTGTTAAAAGAAAACTTGCAGAATAAAACGGCGAAGGTAGGCGTCGTGGGCCTGGGGTACGTCGGATTGCCGCTGTCGATGGAGATGGTCAAGGGCGGCTTCACCGTATACGGAATCGACTTGGACCAACATAAGGTGGAGACCCTTCTTGGCGGGGAGTCCTATATTCAAGACGTGCCCAGCTCCGCGGTGGCCGATGCCGTGATCAGCGGGAAGCTCGTGCCGACGAACCGATACGAGACGATTCGGGAATTGGATACGATCAGCATCTGCGTACCGACCCCGTTAAGCGAGAACCAGGACCCGGACACCTCCTACATCGTGAGCGTCGTGAACGAGATCAAGAAATATATCAAGAAGGGAACCTTGATCGTTCTAGAAAGCACGACGTATCCCGGAACGACGGAGGAATTGATTCAATATGAGCTTGAGGCTATGGGGTTAACGGCTGGCCGGGATTTCTTCCTGTGCTTCTCGCCGGAACGCGTTGATCCCGGGAATCCCAACTTCAATACTTACAATACGCCCAAGGTCATCGGCGGAACGACCGAGCGGTGCAAGGAGCTTGGCGTCACGCTGTACAACAACGTGGTCAAAACCGTCGTTCCGGTGTCTTCGCCTAAAGTCGCGGAGATGTCGAAGCTGCTTGAAAATACGTTTCGCAGCATCAACATCGCGTTCGTCAACGAATTGGCCATGATGTGCGATCGCATGGCGATCGACGTATGGGAAGTCATTCGGGCGGCTTCCACGAAGCCGTTCGGGTTCATGACTTTCTACCCGGGGCCGGGAATCGGCGGTCACTGCATCCCGCTCGACCCGATGTATTTGTCCTGGAAAGCCAAGGAATTCCGCTTCTACAGCAAGTTTATCGAATTGGCTCAATCGATTAACGATAATATGCCGGAGTACGTATTGAACAAAACGGCCCAGGTGCTGAACGTATACGCCAAGTCGATCCGCAATTCGAAGGTTCTGATCTTAGGTATGTCCTATAAGCCGGATATCGACGATCTGCGTGAATCTCCCGGTCTGGAAATCTATGAATTGTTCAAAACAAGCGGAGCGAAGGTCGACTATTACGATCCGTATGCGACCTCGTTCAAAGACGAGCAGGACCGCGTCGTTCACTCGGTCAAATACGATCCCGACGCATTCGCTCAATACGATTGCATGGTGCTGATCACCAATCACCGAAGCTTCAGCTATCATGAGCTGGCGGAGATGGGCGTTCCGATCATCGATACGCGCAACGCTTTTGCCGATATCAAGTCGGACAACATTCATAAGCTGGGAACCGGAATCCAATACAAAGAAGCGAAAGTTCTTGTCGGTGCCTAATCTCGAATCTCCAAGAAAGGCAGTACTCATTAAAATCATTTTGATCGCCGCGCTCGTCTGCGCGGCGATCGCAACGGTTCTTATGCTGAGACGAGAATTCGAAAGGCCGCCAGTCATCGCAACCTGGGTATGGGACACGGAATCTTTAATGAAGGACAGAAGCGACTTGCTCGATTTTGCCGAAGACCAAGGAGTGAATGTGATCTTCCTGCACGTCGATCGGAAATCCGAAGACTTCGCACCGTATCGGGCCTTCGTCGAGGAGGCGCATGAATTGGGGATGGAAGTCGAGGCGCTGGGAGGAGATCCGACCTGGGGATTAACCGAATATCGACGGGAAATCGACTCCTTTATCGAGTGGCTCGAAGACTATCGCGAAGCCGCGGGCGAATGGGCCGCGTTCGACGGTATCCACGTAGATATCGAGCCTTATCTGCTGGAGGAATGGGAGCGGGAGCGCGACGAGATCGTACGCCAATGGATGGGCAATATGGCGTATTTGGTCGACAGGATGAAGCCGCATGCATCCTTGCGCATATCGGCCGATCTTCCTTTCTGGATTCATAAGGTTCCGACCCGCGAGAACGTGAGCCTGGGGGCCTGGATGCTCGAACGGCTCGACCGCGTTGTGCTCATGAATTACCGGAATTTCGCCGTGGGAGAGAACGGCATCATAGACAACGCCCTGCCGATGATCAAAGAAGGCACTAAAGCTGGGAAACCGGTGATCATTGGTTTGGAAACGGCCCCTACCGACGAGGGGGAGCACGTTACTTTTTATGGACAAGGGACTGCCGGCATGCATCGGCAAATGCAGTTGAGCCATAGGTTCATGCGGCGGTACTCCGGATATGGAGGCTTCTCCATTCATGACTTCAAGAGTTGGAGGGAAGCCTCGGAGTCCGGCAGGCAAGAAGGAAGGGAAGGATAACGCGTATGGGAAAATATTTCGGAACGGACGGAGTAAGAGGCGTCGCGAACGGGGAGCTGACTCCGGAGCTGGTATTTCGATTAGGCCGATCAGGCGGTTACGTATTGACTCGGAATAAGCAAGGGCAACGCCCTGTTATTCTCATCGGGCGGGATACGCGCATTTCGGGAGAAATGCTGGAGGCGGCTCTTGTGGCAGGCCTATTATCGATCGGCGCGGACGTCCTGCGCTTGGGGGTCATCTCTACGCCGGGCGTGGCGTACTTGACGAAAGCTAGGGGGGCGGATGCCGGGGTGATGATTTCCGCGTCGCATAACCCCGTGGCGGATAACGGGATCAAATTTTTCGGAGGCGACGGCTTTAAGCTGTCGGATGAACTGGAGGCGGAGATCGAATCGCTGCTGGACGCGGATGAAGATCGGATTCCTCGCCCGATCGGCACGGAAGTAGGGGCGGCACTGGATGATCTCGAAGGCGGGCAAGCCTACGTTTCCTACTTGAAATCGACGGTCAATCAACGCTTCGACGGGCTCAAGGTCGTTCTGGATTGCGCCAACGGCGCGGTATCGAGGCTCGCGCCCCGGCTTTTCCGCGATTTGGGCGCGGACGCGATCGTGCTGGCCGATCAACCGGACGGGCTGAATATTAACGAGAATTGCGGCTCCACGCACCCCGAAGCGGTTCAACGGGCGGTTCTGGAGCATCGGGCCCATCTGGGTCTTTCCTTCGACGGGGACGCGGATCGGCTCATTGCGGTCGACGAGAAGGGAGCGATCGTGGACGGGGACCACATTCTTTTTATCCTGGCCGAATTCATGAAGAAGCACCAACGGTTGAATCGCGACACCGTGGTTTCTACCGTGATGAGCAATCTGGGCTTCTACAAGGCGCTGGAGAGCAAAGGGGTAGAAGCCAAACAAACCAAGGTCGGAGATCGCTACGTGTTGGAGGAAATGCTACAAGGCGGATACAACCTGGGCGGGGAACAGTCGGGTCATGTCGTCATGCTGGACTACAGTACGACCGGAGACGGCATGCTGTGCGCGATTCAGCTGATGAACGCGATGAAGGCCGAAGGCCGGCCGTTAAGCGGGCTTGCCCAAGGCATGGTCAAGTATCCGCAGCTTCTTGTAAATGTACGGGTAGAGGACAAGTCGAGGCTGACGGGCAATCCCCGAATCGAGGCAACCGTCAGGTCGGTAGAAAACCAGATGGGCGGAAGCGGAAGAGTGCTCGTTCGTCCTTCGGGCACGGAATCGATCGTCCGGGTCATGGCTGAGGGGCCGGATGAGCAACGGCTTGCCAACTTTGTCGATCTTCTTGTCGAAGTCGTCAAGGAAGAGCTGGCATTCCATCCGGCTTAACGAGATCGAAACCGCCCATGACGGGGCTTTTACTTTTTCCCGAGGTGGCAGGCTATGAAGAGATGGCTCATCTGTTTGTTAACGATCGCCCTTAGCGCCGCTATTTTCGCGCCAACCGCGCCTGCCGCTTCCCGGATCCGAGTCGTCGTCGACGGGCAGGTTGTGACTTTCCCGGACGAGCCTCCGTATGTCGATCGTAAATCCAGCCGTACGATGGTACCGGCCAGATTCGTAGCCGAAACGCTGGACGCCAAGATGAAATGGAACGGACGATTGAACCAGATGACTTTCGCGTATAGGGATCAAACGGTTCTCTTGACGATCGGCCATAACGTGGCGCAAGTGAACGGAAAGCCGGTAGCCTTCGATCCGCCCGCGACGACCAAAAACAACCGTACGATGATTCCGCTTCGGCTGATCGGCGAAATCTTTCAAGCGCAGGTGGAATGGGACGCGAAAAGCAATCTGGCCGTCGTGACGACTTCGGCGAAAATTCCAAAAGGCACGTGGATCTGGGACGCCGGCCTTATCGAGAAAGAGCGGGATCGTATCCTGAGCTTTGCAAGCGAGCAAGACGTGACTGCGATTTACCTTCACGTGAATAGGGATATCGCGCCTGCCGTGTATGAAGATTTTGTTCGAAGGGCCACGGAGCGGCAAATCCGGGTGGAGGCGCTGGCCGGTCGCCCCGAGTGGGCTTTAACGACGAATCGGGCCCCTATTAAATCCTTCATTTCCTGGACGCTGCAATACAATGCTTCCGTCGGGGAGGAGGCGCGTTTCGACGGCCTGCATTTCGATATCGAACCGTATCTGTTGGCCGATTGGCAAACCAACTCCAAGCGCATTCTTGAACAATGGATACATAACCTGAGATGGATTGAACAGGAAGCCGAAGGAAGCGGATTGAAGATGACGATGGACGTTCCTTATTGGCTTCCTGACATGAAGGTGCCCGACACCGACTACAGCCTGAGCGCGTGGCTGTTGGAGAAGTTCGATTGCCTCGTCATCATGGATTACCGCAATCATGCGCTGGGGAACAACGGGATCGTCGACAATGCCCATGACATATTGCGAGAAGCCTCCGCGCTTAACAAGCAGGCGATCGTGGCGGTGGAGACCGCCAAAAGCTTGGAGGGCGATCGCGTTTCGTTCTATGCCAAGAGCGCCGAATACATGGAGCAAGAGCTGCAGACCGCGCATCGGGAGCTTTCCCAATTTGCCGGCTATGCGGGAATGGCTATTCATGACTACAAAAGCTGGGCTGCAATGGTTGGGGAAGCCGAGTAAACAGGCATTTCTGATCGGGCCGGCCAAACGAAAAAACTTTATACGCATCATAGAAAAGACCGTCAGGATGAGTTGAGATCATCCCGACGGTCTTTCATCATACGAAGAGTTATAACTATGATCTGTTATTTAGCTAGAATGCCTGCGCCCGTAGCCGGATCTTTCGGCTTGCGGTGGAAGAGGCGATCCGTGCCTTTGTGAAGGAGCGGAAGGACGTAACGGTCAAGTCCGAAGCGACCCGCGTTCGTTCCGGCGACGACGACCAGCAATCCGAGAAGCGTTAGCCAAGGGTTCGTGCTTACGGTTCCGGCGAACATGAACATGAAGTTCATTAAGAGTCCGAAGAATGCGGCCGTCAGGGTCAACGTACCAAGGATGAGACCAAGACCTACTAGGAACTCTCCCCAAGGAATCAAGATGTTTATGATTTTAACGTTCGGCAGCGCGAAGTTTTCTAGGAAAGCAAGGTAAGTCGGGTAGACCGCCTCGCCCGTTGCCTTATCGACGACCGGATTATTAATGGCTCCATTCAAGAATCCTCCGGCGTTGAAAGGCGTTGCGCCAGTGATTTTATGCCATCCTGCGGTGATCCAAGCATATCCGACCACGAAACGGACAATGGTGACGAGGACTGCGGCTATACGATTCTCTCTCCATAATTTTAACATGACACTCACTCCTAATTTTAGTGTATTAAGTGAAAGCGGCGAATTGTAATGATCGGTTTATCGTATGTCTCGCCGATGTTCGAGATCGAAATTGGTTCAACATCGGGATCACCATCCTCGTTTGTTTTCTTGTCTTTCATGTCTTGATTATAAATCTAATTCCCATGAAATAATGTGAATTAAATCACAAACTTTGAAATGAGGAGTGAAAGTATCTAAATAAGATCTATTAAAAGCTAGATGGGAGCGAAACTAAAAATACTTACGGAAATCTGATATAGTCTTTATTGTAAGTTTGCTTAAACCTTAAGGGCAGAATGGAGGAACTTCAATGAGCTACGATCCGAATAAACTTTTTTGGGTAAATGAGCCTGCTAATTATTCCATTCAAGACAATAAAATCGTTATTCAAACAGATCCGGAGACCGATTTCTGGCAGCGTACATACTATGGTTTCAGAAATGATTCCGCTCCCGCGTTGTTATTGAAAATAACCGAACCTTACTTTTCGTTTATCGTCAAAACCGAGTTTGACAGCAAAAGGCGTTTTGACCAATGCGGCGTGATCATCTATCAAAACAGCGATAATTGGTTTAAAGCATCGATCGAGTATGAAAATGAAGAATATCAACGATTAGGCAGCGTGGTTACGAACAACGGATATTCGGACTGGGCGACTACGGATATTCATTCTACCGTCAAAACGATGTTTTACAGGCTTAGCCGCCGCGGGAGCGACTACTGCATTGAAAATTCTTACGATGGCGTAGAATACAAACAGATGCGAATTTTCCATCTCTTCGAAGGCGGAGGAGAGATTCAAATGGGAGTTTACGCTTGCAGCCCCGAGAACTCTTCCTTTGAAGCCGTATATAGCGAGATGGAGATAACGAAATGCAAATGGGACCCCCATAAATAACGTTCCCCCTCAAGCAAATAGCTCGTTGACTTATGAGAGTATTTAAATAAAAGGAAGTGTTAAACGATGAATTTAGAAACGGTTATGCAGGAGCTTGAGGCTCTCGGCAAAGAACGAACCAAGAAAATATACATATCCAACGGCGCGCGCGAACCGCTTTTTGGCGTGGCTACTGGCGAGATGAAGCCTATTTTCAGGAAAACGAAAATCAATCAACCTTTGGCCGAGCAGCTCTACGCCACGGGGAACTACGACGCCATGTACTTTGCCGGCATTATTGCGGACCCTAAAGCCATGACTCCCGCGGATTTTGACCGTTGGATGGATAAGGCTTATTTCTATATGCTGTCCGATTTCGTGGTTGCCGTAACCTTGGCGGAAGCGGATATCGCGCAAGAAGTGGCCGATAAATGGATCGCTAGCGGAGAAGAACTGAGAATGTCGGCGGGGTGGAGCTGCTACTGCTGGCTTCTGGGTAATCGGCCGGACGGGGAGTTTTCCGAAAGCAAGCTTGCCGATATGCTTAAACTCGCGGAAAATACGATTCACGATGCTCCGGAGCGAGCCAAATACGCGATGAATAATTTTATTTACACGGTGGGCGTATCTTATTTGCCGCTCCATGATCGCGCGGTCGAGACCGCGAGAACGGTAGGGCCGGTAGAGGTCAATCGGGACAAGGCAAAAAGCAAGTTCATAAACGCTTTCGATAATATTCAAAAGGCCATTGACAAAGGGCAAATCGGTTTCAAACGCAAACATGTAAGGTGTTAAACGCTTTTGACCTAGCGAAAGGCGGTTTCCCGGGAGTTTTCGGCTCACGGGAAACCGCCTTTTTGCCAATCGTAAACCGTTCTACACCAACTTATGCCTGTACCACTTGTCTCCCCTGAAACGCCACCAAAAAATCGCTCCGCGTACTGCCCACTCAGCGACCATGGCGACCCAGATTCCGAAAATCCCCATGCCGAAGGTAATTCCCAGTACATAGCCGAGGATGATCCGGAATAGCCACATGGATAGCAGCGAAGAGATGGACGTGAACTTCGAGTCGCCTGCCGCGCGCAAGGCCGAAGGCAGGATAAAGCTCAGAGCCCACAGGATAGGCTGCGCAATGGAGATCAGCAGCACGAGCTTGAGGGTCGCAGGAACGATCTCGTCCGGCGAAGCGTACAAGTTCATCAGCATCGGGAATAAAGGCAGAATGATCGCGGTTAGTAAGAGAAAAAGGATAACGGAAAGCCAAAGGAAGGATTTGATAAATTTCCTCGCATCCTGAATATCCCGGCTTCCGATACACTGGCCGACGACCGTCACGATCGCGACGCTCAGCGTGCTGCCCCCGATTTGAAGGAGCATCGCGATGGAGTTGCTGATCGCGTTGGCGGTCAAGGCCAACGTGCCGAACTGCACGATAAAGGTTTGCGTCAACAATTTCCCCCCGTTGAAGAACATTTGCTCGGCGGCGAACGGGAGTCCGATGAACATCATCTTTTTCAGAATGCCCGCATCCAGCTTCAGCAGCCTCTTCAAGGTGAAATGCAGCGTATGGTTATACTTGAGCAAATAGACGATTGAAGCGACCGCGCCGATTGCTCGGGCTGCGATCAGAGAAATCGCGAGTCCGACGATTCCCATATCGAAGCCTTTGATGAAGACGAAATTCAGAACGAGATAGGCTAGATTCATAATGAGAGAGAGAACTAAGCTGGCTTTCGTCTCGGAGACTCCTCTCAACACTCCGGCGACGGCTTGCTGCACGGCCAGGAACGGGAACGAGATGCAACTGCCTATAAGGAAAAGGGTCGCCATTTCAAATACGTCGTCATCCACGTTGCCGAACAACAGGTCTAACGTCTGATTATGAAAGAGAATGACGATGACGCTAATCAAGAGCGCGAAGGAGGTCACCGCGGCAATCGCCTGCGAGGCGGCGCGGCAGACCATCCTGCGATTCCCGCTGCCCTTGTACTGAGCCACGATAACGGTTCCTCCCGTAGCCACGGCGATAAACACGCTTACGATGAAAATATTGAGCGTATCCACCGTGCTAACGGCGCTGATTGCGGCAACGCCGGAGGAACTGATCATCGCGGTATTCAGAATGCTCATCAGGACGATAAACAAGGTATCGACGAATATGGGCAAGGTGATCCCGAATATTTGCTTGTAATCCATCGAATTTCCCGTGAAGTACTTGTTCAGCAGAAAATCCGTTCTTTTCTTCAGGGCTCCGTTTGTCAGATTCAATCGATCATCACTGCTTTTTTTGTATGACTTGAAGGAATACCTGTATTCTACTCTATATTCCAACTTCAATGAACCTCTTAGTTTAGTTTAATTTGCCGACGGCTCAACGTTTAGTACTCTAGAAGACGACCATTATCGTTCCATTGCCCATACATCTTATTTATGCGAGTTTGTTCAATAAACTTTGTCAATCGATTATGATACAAAGCCGCATCGTGCCGCACGGACTGGATATTATGAATCTTTACTCTAACATATAGATCCGGCAAGGCTAGAAAATTGCGATAGAGCTCTTCGTCCTGACGCAATTGCGCCAAGATCTCTTCGTGAACGATAAAAGATTCGGCGTTCATGTCGGGCAATACTCTTTTTCCCGCTTCCGTCATTAAACCTAATTTATCTAACCGTCGGACGCGTTCCTTATTAAGTTCTGTCCAGTTGCTCTTTTTTGTCCTGGGCGAAAAGCGTTGGGCCGTTTGAGTACCATCCCCTTTTTTGGTGCTATCGATCCAGCCGAAACACAAGGCTTCTTCGACAAAATCTATGTAACTTGCGGAATAAGGAGTGGTTGAAACTAACCAACAATAATCTTCCGTACCGTGATTGTCGCTCAACCACTTTCTCCACTCTTGCCGATTGTGAACTTGCACGATTTTATCGATTATCATTCGTTCCGGTCACCTCTGGATTCTAGATCGGTTTTAATAGCTATTATAAGCAACTATAGCTGACAGCAGGTTGTCAGCGTTCGATAATAAAATAAATTTTCGCAGTCGACAAAAACCGCGAAGGCACGACGCTACGCGGTTTTTGTTCCTTTTAGCGCGAATTCTTTCATTATTCTTTTATTGGGCCGCAGTAAACTTCTAGGTAAACTGTGCCAGAAAGATGGATGAAAAGGAGTCCGCGAACGAATATGTTTCAATTAAAATTAGGTTCTGCGCGAGCGTTGAGAGGGTTTACGATTCGTTTGTTGGTTGGATTGATGCTACTTAGTTTGTTCTCGTCTTCGCTGTCGGCGAATGCGTCGGCAAGCGGAGGCAACGTCGGACCGGACGGAAGTCCCGGTTGGACTTATTGCGCGGACGAGGGGACGACTTGCGCCTTCCCGGGAACGATGGAAGTCCGGTACTGGGGATACGACGACAATAGCCAAACTACGATCGGCTATCGAACTAAGGTCGCCACGAACAGCATAGATTGCTCGACGGCTTCTTTCGGCGGCGCGGATCCCGCATTTGGAGTCGCGAAAAAGTGTTACTACCGCAGCCCGCAGCTGGATAGCGGAGAAATCACGACGACGGTCAGCGACCTCAACAAGGTCGTGACGGTTACTTTTAGCGTATATGCCATGCAAGCGGGAACGACGAATGATCTGAAGAGCAAGATTACCGTTAAAAAGACGAGCGGAGGCAGCTACGAGCCGCTAGGTTTGAACGACGCCGTGGTGAACGCCACCTCTACCCCGATCTCGAGCACGCTTGAAATCTATTTCGAAAACGCGTTATCGGGCGCGGACAACGCCATTAGGATAGAGAGCGGGGCATTCGTAGACGGCTCGGGCCAGCTGCACAACCGGACGATCGAGATTGATCCGATCCGCTTCAGTCCCCCCGCGTTAAGCCCGGACGTGACGGATAACTATACCGTGAACGACCTCGAGATCTCTTTCGCGGACGATCCTCTATGGCGCGGAGCGATTACCGCGGTTGAGAACGGAGCAAGCCCGTTAACGGAAGGGACGCAATTTACGGTCGGACCGGGGATAATCACGATCAAAGCCGGCGTGCTCGCTAAAGGCACGCACAGTCTCGCGATAGCGGCAACGGGCTATTCGAACGCAACGGTAAGCCAAACCGTCAACAAGCTGTACGAGGGACCGCAATCCGGAACGGGTACGTCGACCGACCCTTTTCTGATTGCGACTGCCGAGCAGTTGGATGGCGTTAGAACGGACATGAGGATCAACAAGCATTATCGATTGATAGCCGATATCGATTTGAGCGGATATCCGAACTGGGATCCGATAGGCGCCAATACCGACCCTTTTTACGGGCACTTCGACGGGGACGGACATATCATCTCGGGGCTAACGATCAATTCCGGAGGGAACAACGTAGGTTTATTCGGATGGACGGAGACGACCGGTTCTATCAAGAACGCGAAGCTGCGAGACGTGAATATTACCGGCGGATCTTACGTAGGCGGCTTGGTTGGCAATAATGGCGCCTCCGTAGAAAATTGCTCCGTTACGGGAAGAGTGAGCGGAGCCAACTATGTCGGCGGCTTGTTCGGCGGCAGCTCCGTGAGGGAGATCAGCAACAGCTTTTCCTCGGCTGACGTGAGCGGAATGAACTCTATCGGGGGCTTGGCGGGAACTTTCAACGGAACGCTCCGCTATAGCTACGCCACGGGGAACGTGAGCGGAAAAGACGCGGGCGGATTAGTCGGCACGAGCAACTATGGAGAGATCGTTCACAGCTTCGCTACGGGAAACGTGACGGGGATCAATAGTTCGGAGATAGGCGGCTTGGTCGGCGTCAACTACTATGGAAAGGTCAGCTACAGCTATGCTTCGGGAATGGGGACCGGAGCCGGGGACGTCGGCGGTTTAATCGGCCTCAACTATTATGGAGAAATTAACGACAGCTACGCTTCCTCCGCGGTGAGCGGACATTATAGCGTCGGCGGCTTAATCGGCTACAACGATAACAGCGTTGACGGAGAAATTCGCAACAGCTACGCCTCAGGATCCGTGAACGGAAAAGACGAGTTTAGCATAGACCTTGGCGGTTTAATCGGAAAAAGCATCGCTAGCGACATCACGAATAGTTTCTACGATGCGGAAGCAACCGGGCAATCCGCTTCGGGCGCGGAACGGGCAAGCCGACCGCGCAGATGAAAGATAGAAGCACCTATGAACAAGACAGCTTGAACGTCTGGGATTTTGCGGATCGCTGGGCGATCGATTCCTCGCTTAACGGGGGTTATCCTTATTTGCGGGACATTCAAGCCTTCATTAGCTATGACAAGAACGGAAGTTTAGTCGGTACCGTTCCGGACAGCGCCTCCTTCATGCCGGGAACAACCGTCGACATTTATTCGGGAACGCTGGATTTAAGAAAAACGGGAAGCTTGTTCGGCGGATGGAACACGCAAGCGGACGGGGAAGGCGATTCCTATTTGCCTGGAGACCCCATTCTGCTCGCTTCCAATGTCGCTTTGTACGCGGAATGGAATCCCGCGAGCGCGGTAGCGACGGTGTCCTCCGCGATAGGAACCGTAAGCACGGGAGGTACGACGAACGAAAGCCTTACGAACGTTCCGTTCGTGACTACATTGGCGGAGCTGAAGGCGGCGATCGTTCCGGCTTCGAACGCGACGTTCGAAATTTATGACGCGGATGGAACGACCGTAGCGACCGGGCTTGCGACGGGCAAGAAGGTGATCGTAACCGCGCAAGACCGCATATCGACGGCGACGTATACCGTAACGATGAATGCGCCGTTAAGTAACTCTGCTACTTTGACCTCTTCGATCGGTCAAGCGAGCGCGGGAGGAACGTCGAACGAGACGATCACGAACGTTCCTTATGGCACAACTCTAGCCGCATTTAAGTCAGCGATCACGCCGGCACCGGGTGCCGCATTCGAAGTCTACGACGCGGACGGAACGACCGCAGCGACTATGCTGTCGACGGGCAAGAAAGTGATCGTTACCGCGCAGGACGGTACGACGAAGGTGACGTATACGGTGACGGTGAATGGGCCGTTAAGCAGCGCGGCAACCTTGACGTCTTCGATCGGTCTTGTCAGCACGGGAGGATCGGCAAACGGGACGATTACGAACGTTCCGTACGGCACGACTTTAACCGCGTTCAAGGCCGCGATCACGCCCGCAGCGAATGCGACGTTCGAAGTCTACGACGCGGACGGAACGACCGTAGCGACTACGCTGTCGACGGGCAAGAAGGTTATCGTTACAGCGCAAGACGGTACGACGAAGGTGATGTATACGGTAACGGTGAACTCGGCGCCGAATGGAAGCGGTAGCGGTGGAGGCGGCGGGGGTTCCGCAGCTCCAACCAATCCCCTCGTTACATCGACTAACGGCAGGTTGACGCTTTCGGCAGGCCAAGCAGGCGAGGTTGGTTTGAACGACGAGATCATCTTATCGATTCCGGCCAACGCGACAGACAAACCATTAAAAGTAACGATAGACAATGTAACGGATTTGCAGAAGATTCTCGGAAATAACGGCGTTCTAATAAGCAAGGTATACGAGATTCTGAAGGATTTCCCGGATAACTTCAAGAATCCGGTCACGATAACCATTACTTTCGATTCCGCGAAACTGAAGAGCAACGAAACGGCGGTTGTGTACTACTATGACGAGGAGAAGAAAAGCTGGGTAGAAGTGCCCGAGGGCAAGGTGAGCGGAAACCGCATTGCCGTGAAGGTTAATCACTTTACGAAGTTTGCCGTGTTCGCCGCGCAGCAACCTCCGGCAAACCCGAAACCGACGATTAACTTGAACGACATCGCCGGTCACTGGGCCGAGGCTCCGATTAAGCAAGCGGTAGCTTACGGGATCGTCACGGGATATTCGGATGGAACGTTTAAGCCTAACAATACCGTGACGCGCGCGGAATTCGCGGTGATGTTGATGAATGCGGCGAAGCGGCAAGGCGCCGAATCGAAACCGGCTTTCACCGATGCGGCGATGATCGGCGCATGGGCGAAGAGCGCGGTCGGGCAAGCGGTGCAGGCCGGTTATATTAAAGGCTACGCCGACGGGACATTCCGTCCGAATGCGGCCATTACCCGAGCCGAGATGGCGATGATGGTGGCGCATGCGGCAGGTCTGTCATTGGAAGCGAATGCCTCGACCGGTTTCGCCGACGATAAGGACATTCCAAAATGGGCGAAAGGCGCAATTGCAGCCATTAATAAAATTGGCTATCTACAGGGCAAAGGTTCGAATCGATTCGATCCTAATGTCGGGGCGACAAGAGCGGAAGCCGTGACGGTTCTTCTGAAACTGTTGGCGCATAAGAGCAAATAAAGAAAGCCGGAACGGAGGCTTAGCGAAAAGGCGGGATATAACAGCCTTAATGCTAAGCCTCTGTATTTATTTCTTCCTTCCATAACTCTTGGCGTAGGAAATAATGCGACGATACATCGCTTTGTTCCTCATATTCTTCAAAGGATAGAACTGGGGTCTTGTATTGACTTCCAGAATCCAGGCTCTGCCTTTGTTGTCCAGAGCAACGTCGAGTCCGAGCTCCCGAAATCCTTTTATGCGTGTGGTAAATAGTCTTCCAACGGATTTGCCGAGCTTCGCCAGCTCGTTTTCCTTCCGTTCGATAGCGGTCTTGCTATACCCTGCGCCTGACAGCGTCTGCCGTAAAAATGCCAGCCTGCCGCCTTGGTGGTAGTTTGTCGCGACTTTGCCCGGTATTCCTATTTTCGTGAAGGTAGCGGTATTTTTCCAAGTGCCCTTATTCGTTTTTTGAACCATCACGCGAATGTCGAAGGGTCTGCCTTTCGTGGTAGCAAGCTTGATCCCCTTCTGCAGCAAATAGGAGCGAACTTTGGCGCGTTTGTTCAACTGCAGATAGAGTGCGTTGAATGACGAGTAGCGGGTTTTCGTCGAGTTGTGTTGCAGGAGATAGCCTTGTTCCCGCTTTTGGATTCGTATAATATTAAAACCGCCCGTACCGCCGGTTGGCTTGAAATAGACGGTCGAATATCGAGCGAGCATACTGCTAAGACTGCCGCGACTGAAAGGCAAGGTTTGAGGGACGTATTTTCGCATATTCGCGCTTTTAAGCAGCCATTTCGTTTTAACCCATTTGCTCCTAATCGAAGTGCTTTTATAACCGATGCTGTCCACCTCCCCTCAACTTCCCTAGCATATGAGAGGATGCGGATGCTTGAGTATGCACTTGTCTAGGGGTATGCATAAAACTGTTCTTCAATTGGAAATGTTTTGGATATACAAATTAATCTGGAGAGTGAACGATGGAGAACCTAACGTATTTGTTGGTTACGCATATGCGAATGGCAGGCGAGCGCATCGAATTGCGCCCGGTTACTCTTGAAGACGCGGAGGATATGTTCGAATACACATCCGATGAAGAAACTACGCGATTTATTTTTGCGAAGCCTAAGGATAGGAATCAAACGATTCAATTAATAGTCAATTATTATGTGAAAGAACATCTGGGGAAATACGCGATCGTGTTGCGAGAAAGCAATAAAATGATCGGCACGATCGAGTTCAGGGTAAACGAAGCCAATAAAAGCGGAGAGTTGGGTTTTACTCTGAATAGGCATTATTGGGGACAAGGCTATATGACGGAAGCTGGAAAATTAATATTGAAATTAGCTTTCGAAGTGCTGGGTCTAGAGCGAGTCTATGCGATGCATGACGTTAATAATCCGGCTTCCGGGAAAGTCATGATTAGGTTAGGGATGACCCTGGAAGGGATCCTTCGGAAAAACCATGCGGCAAACGGCGTATTGGTTGACAGCGCGCATTATTCCATTTTGAGAGAAGAATATATTCACTAGATCGCGGACTTTCTTGGGGAGGGGATTGCGATCGCGTAACGAATTTGTTTAGTAGGTGAGCGATGTGCTTCAATGAGAGGAGATTAGTTATGAAAGAAGTCAAAACCGCTTATGAATCCACCGATGAATACATATCCCTATTCCCTTCCGAAGTTCAGGCCATTCTTAATCAGTTAAGAAAAGTCATTAAAGAATCGGCACCCGAAGCAAGGGAAAAGATTAGCTATCAAATGCCGACTTTCGATTTGCATGGCAATCTGGTACACTTCGCGGCTTATCAAAAGCACATCGGATTCTATCCGGGGGCTAGCGGAATCGAGGCATTCCAGCAGGAGTTATCGACGTATAAAGGAGCAAAGGGATCGGTGCAATTTCCGATAGACAAGCCGCTTCCTTACGAATTAATAAGCAGGATCGTGAAATTTAGGGTTGCCCAAAATATCGAAAAAGCGGAAAGCAAAGCGAAAAAGAAAAAACCATGATCATACTGACATTATGATCGTCGACGGAAAAAAGAGGGGCTGCTACCCCTCCAACCATCCGTCGTGCAGCCACTTCTCCGTCACTCTTCCGTTAACTCATTTGATTCCTTGCTCGAAAGTGACGATTGATCCGCCTGTTCCGACAACGACCCATGTATAGTCATCGCTGAGTTTGGCATAACATTTGTACTTCATCCCCGGGATCGTTATCGGAAGACGTCTCCCTTCGCGGTTAACGGCGATCGTTTCGTCGTGCCGTCTGCTCCGTTATTGTCTTGTTCGGTAGAGGAGGAACGGACAATCGGCTATCCAGCCAAGTAGAGCCAAGCAACTTATCGTCGCTCTTGCGGATAACGAACGAATAATGTTCGCCGCCCAACCCTCCGTTTTCTCCCGAGCTTTTCTCGTAGCGGTAAATCCATGCCTCGTCATCGTTCTGGTACGCGCTGCGTACGTTCGTTAGAGAATAGCCGGACGGAACTTCGATCAGCCTCAAAGCGCGTTCCAGCGCATCCCCATAATGTTCCTCATCCGTCGTTATGTTCATGAACCGGCGTATGACGTGGCTCTGCTCTTCTCCAAGAAGTCCGGGTCCGACGCTGCGACTCCTCCTTGGCCCCAATTCGTTACCGATGTTTCCCGCAGAATGACCAACACCTTATCCGGAGGAATATTAAAAAGATTCACGGTCGCATCGGTTAACTCCTTGATCCATTGTTTCTTCTGTTCTTCGTTGAACCCTTCCCAGCAATCCACGTTGATAATCGGCATTGTTAATAACTCCTTTGAAATAAAGTTGCAGTCAAATGTATCTGCACAACATTAATTGTAACCAAATTACAATCGTTGTCAATATAATTGCATTTGTTGTCACGCATGACCGGGTGTAGTAAAATCATGCTCAAAGACATATAGCGATGGTGATCCTATTGAGTTCGAATGAGGAATTGAGTTTTCTGGTCGATTTCGACCTGTTGAGCAAATTAGTCGTAGGGATCGGCGAAGTTTCGGAAATTACGGGCGTGCCGACAAGGCAGCTCCGCTATTGGGAAGACAAGGGGATTATTCAATCGGTGAAAGAAGCCGAAGGCACGACGAGGAAATACGATTATTTAAGCGTGAAGAAGATCCTTCTGGTCAAGGAACTAATGGATGACGGTTATACGTTGGATGCGGCGGCCAAAAAGGTGGAGACTCGGATGAAGAACGTTAACGAGGCGTTCATGAAGCTGGCTCGGCCGTCCGAACATAGATCGGACAGTTAACAAACTTGTTAGAGCGATTCAAGGTAGGGTGGTCACTCTTTGCGAATGGATCTACAGCGAGGAGAAGGCGATAAACGATAATACCCTCCATCGAAAGATGGAGGTATTATCGTTTAAACAGAACCTAAGTCGTTAGCAGCTTGTGAACGTCGGCTTCGACAGTCAGTAATCTATCATTCAGAACGCTGATTTGATGCTCGTGCCGATCCGTACGCTTCGTTATTTTCTTATCTATTTCTTGCAACATGGATACGACATCCTCGTTTTGGGCCTGTTCCATTCGATCTAACTGATCTTTAATTTGAGTCATCTGACCCTCCATAGACGTCATTCGACCGTCCATAGAAATCATTTGAACCTCCATAGACGTCATTCGACCGTCCATAGATAGCATTTGAACCTCCATAGACGTCATTCGACCGTCCATAGATAGCATTTGACCTTCCATAGAAGCCATACGGCTATCCAGACTGTCCAGTCGACCGTGAATGGGCGCTAGTTCATCCTGCATTGTAGACTTTATCTCTTGCTTTAACGTGGCTTTTATCTCTTGCTTCAACGTAGCCTGCAGTTCTTGCTCCAATGTAGACTTAAGCTCTTGCTTCAACGTGGTCTGCAGTTCTTGTTCCAATGTAGACTTAAGCTCTTGCCGAAGCGTTGATTTCAACTCGTTATGCGATTCCTGCAATACTTCCTTGAGCATTTCTCTTAACTGTTCCACAGCTTCACCTCATAGTAAGAGAATGGGGTATTCGTAGCAGTATTTCTAAGTATAATATAGCAAAATTTTTAAATAAATAAAAACATTTGTTCGTATCTTCTTATGTATCCTTTAGTTTAGATTAAGTTCCGTTTAAGGTACATCCTCCATGATAGAGTCATAGAAAGCAACGGGAGGATGATCGCTATGAACGAAAATAATACTCTAGAAACAAATGAAACGGATCGCCCAAGCGAGCCGGTCACGGTATATCATTACGATTCCGCGAAGAACTTATCGACGATGAAGGCATCTTATGAGAATGAATTGGCTGCAATGAGTCGTACGCAGCCTAAGCAGGGCGACGATCATGATAACAGAGGCACCGACGGCCCTTCGTTCAAAACGTTATTCGCGTCGTTCTTGGTTGGCGCAATGCTTATCGGAGGACTTTCCTACGCGGCGGATAAACAAAATCTGTTCAGCGGCAACGCGGGAACGACGACGAGCGCAAGCGGAGCTCCGTCAAAACAGAATTCTGGAGTCGTTATGGCATCCGTCGGTACTAGCGGCAATATCGCGGACGTGTATGAAAAGGCGAATCCGGCGGTCGTGAAAATCGAAAATTACGCGTCGCAAACCAACTCGGCGCGGAACGGGACGAATTTCCTTTTCGGAGGCCGCGGGAACGGTCAACAAAGACAGCAGCTGCAGCAACGAAGCAGCGAACCGGTGCTGACAGGATCGGGAACGGGTTTTTTCTTTAATATAGACGGATATATTCTAACGAACGAGCATGTCGTCGCGGACGCCGCGGAGCTTAAGGTTACCGTGCATGGCTACGATGAACCGCTTACCGCGAAGGTCGTAGGCTCCAGTTACGAACTCGATTTAGCGGTATTGAAGGTAGATAGTCCGGACGGGAAAACATTTCCCGCGCTGACGCTCGGCGATTCGGATCAAGCGAGTATCGGGGATTGGGTTATCGCGATCGGGAATCCATACGGATTAGACCATACGATTACGATGGGCGTGCTTAGCGCGAAGGAACGGCCGATTACGATTGCCGACGAACAAGGCGAGCATAAATACGAGCATTTGCTGCAAACCGATGCTTCCATTAATTCAGGCAATTCCGGCGGACCGCTGCTCAACGAGCAAGGAGAAGTTATCGGCATTAACACGGCAGTGAACTCCGAAGCCCAAGGAATCGGGTTTGCCATTCCGACATCGACGATCAAAAATGTATTGGAGGAATTATTGGGTAGCTCGCAGGTTAAGTCTTTCTAAACCCTATCTACCGTGAAAATGGCTTTACGACTTAAAATGCGCTAGTGGGAAGAGACTCATTCTTCTGCCTAGTGCATTTTAAGTAGGAATTGCGTAAATGCGGAAGCCGGTCTTTTCTTTTCATGACGTATTACAATATTTTGGTTCAGTATGGGATCGAGGAGCTTGTAAGGGAATGCGCGGATATCGGTATCCGCGGGTTGATCGTTCCGGATGCTTATCCGGAGGAGAGCGGTACCTATATGAATGCTTGTCGAGAATACCAAGTTTTGAACCGGGTACACTGCTTCGCCAATACGCCGGTTGCTGTCGGATTCGGAATACAGAACGCCGAAGATGTGGCTTTCCTGCAAGGGAAATGCGATATCGCCATTATTGGAACGCAATTGCTGAACGTGTTGGAGAGAGATGGGCTTCCTGGCGTTGAGCGGTTTCTGAAGTCGGTAAGTTTATAAGCGTTTAACAAATCAGGTTTGATCCCATAGAGGCATGCAAGTCAAAAGGGTTATCCATCAAGCGGGAGCTAGATCTGCTTGGCGGAGAACCCTGTTTTTATTTTCTCTCGTTATTCCTGCGTTTCCTCCCGAATCAACGCAAAGATGACAATAATCCTTTTTCAAGCTATATTGATTATATTAAGAATTGTTGTAATAAAACCGGAGGTGTTCGACATTAAAGTATTGCAGCTGACGATGGATGAAGCGGTTGAAATCGGCAAAGTGATTGCCAATGAACACCGCATGAACATTCTGAAAATCCTAAGCACGGGTCCACATAACGTAAATGAATTAGCGGAAAAACTGGGATTGCCTTTCTCAACGACCGCGGTGAACGTCAAGAAGCTGGAGGACGTGAAGCTGATCATTACCGAACTGGTGCCCGGACGGGGGACGCAGAAGATCAACTCCAAGAACTACGACCGAATAGTGATCGATCTGTTTACGGAGGATAAGGAGAAGGACAAGAACGTGATCACGATCGACATGCCGATCGGCGAATATGTGGATTGTCAGGCCGAGCCGAGCTGCGGATT
Source organism: Cohnella cholangitidis (assembly GCF_014107495.1). Lineage (GTDB taxonomy): Bacteria > Bacillota > Bacilli > Paenibacillales > Paenibacillaceae > Cohnella > Cohnella cholangitidis. Next base: position 1,786,002 of record NZ_CP041969.1, on the reverse strand, counting down.
AGTCGGTGATACCGATTATATCGGCATTCAAGACGACCCCCGTTCTTTCTATGAGCCCGGACGAAGGGAAGCGCAATTGCTTTATTTCCGTCTCGGCTTCGTAGAATATCGATATCCTAACCGGATTCCTTACGGCACTAAGGCTACGGAGATCGAATTCAGCGCGGAAATTTGTTCGGAAGCCCCTTACCATAAGCTGGATTGGCCTTCCGATATTACGCTTTGGGTTAATAACGTCGACATAGGCACCTGGACTTCGCCCGGAGATTTCGGAGGGCAGCGGGGGTTTATTACTCCGGAATGGTGGAACACTAACTTTACCCAATACGGGCTTCTCAAGCACTGGAAAATCAACCACAACGGAAGCTTTCTCGATGGAACCAAAATTTCCGACGTGTCGATCAACGATTTGAATTTGAACGACAAACCTTTCGTCTCTTTGAGAATAGGCGTAAAAGAAGATGCCGTTAACGCAGGGGGACTTAATCTGTTCGGGCCGAACTTCGGAAATTATCGGCAAGGCGTGATTATGAACGTGCGCTACAGCAAGTAAGGCATTGCGGAACGGACCATGAATGCCATGGCCTGAATGGTCTTGTTTCTTCATTCCTTTTATAACAACTAAATAGATAGTGGAATAACAAAAAGAAAAACTGTAAACGGTTTTTCTTTTTGTTTAACATTGGCTTTAATATAGGTGATCTTCTTGTTTAAATCCGATTTTAACTCTCTATTTTTTATTACAAAATATATTGATATAAAACATGAAAAGATGTAATATAAGTTTTGTAATTCACATATTCATGACTTAGGGGGCAAAAGTATGAAAAGAAAGTTGAATGGTCTTCTTATTCTCACACTCATTCTCGGACTCGTATTGGCTGGTTGTTCGAACGGAAATAATTCGCAGCCGAGTAATGAAAACGCTTCAAATGCCGGCGGAGGCACCGGCAAGGCAATCGAGCTTAAGTATTGGGTGCCGTTCAGCGGATCGGACGGAGAATTCATGGAGGGCATGGTCAAGAAATTCAACGAGTCCCAAAGCGAGATCAAAGTCGAATTCATGAACAACAACTGGGAGAACTACTATCCGAAGCTTCTGTCTTCTCTTATTGCCAAGTCCGCGCCGGATGTAGCCGTTGCGCACGTATCGCACTTGGCTGAACTGATTCCGACCGGCATGGTTGAACCGCTGGACGAGTTGGCTAAGGATGCAGGGCTCGATTGGGCTTCTTATTCCAAAAATCAAGAAACCTCCGTTATCCGCGACGGTCAACATGTGGCGGTTCCGCTGGATACGCATGCGGTAGTCATGTACTACAACAAGAAGTATCTTGGCGATGCCGGCTTGCTTAACGAAGACGGAACGATCAAGATGGAGCCGGGCGCTGAAGGCTTTACGCAAATGCTGAGAACGTTAAAAGAGAAATTGCCGGCAGACGTATCGCCTATGATCATCGGAAGCAACAACATTTTCACGTATTGGATTTGGTACGCGCTCGTCCAACAACAAGGCGGAACTTACATGAAAGACGGTCAAGCGACAATCAATACGCCTGAAGGCAAAAAAGCGATGGAGCTTATGAAAACATGGCTGGACGAAGGCTTAACGCTTCCGGATATCGGCGACAATAGCTACGATATCTTCAAAACTTCCAAAGCGGCCGTTACGTTCACCGGCGTATGGGCGACAGGCAACTTCGAGAAAGAAACGTCCTTGGACTTTGCTGCCGTTCCATTCCCGCAATTGTTCTCGCAGCCCGCGGCATGGGGAGATTCCCATACGCTGATCGTTCCTAAACAAGACGACCGCGCGAAACAAGTAGCCGCCGTCAAATTCGCCAACTGGTTAGCGGATAACGGCGCAATGTGGGCCAAAGCGGGTCACGTTCCATCCAAGCCGTCCGTATTGGAGACGGAAGAATACAAAGCGTTGCCATATCGCGCAGGATACGCGGCCGTTATGAACGACGTGAAGTACATGCCGGATACGCCGAAATTGGGCGCTATCAACGATGCGGTTCTTGAATCGCTCGTTCAAATCAACTACGGCAACAAATCGATCGACGACGGGTTGAAAGATGCGCAAGAGAAAGCGGAAAAACTGCTGAGCAAATAATCATTGAGATGCGGGATGATGCGGGATAGGGTACTGTTGTCCCGCATCGTCTTTGTTTGAAGGAGTGAGAACATTTTGAAGCAATCCAAAAGCCCATTCATCCTGAAAAATTACTTGACCGCGCTGGCTTTTTTGGCTCCTTTCATGATTATTTATTTGTGGTTCTGGATTTATCCGATCATTAAAGGATTTACGACAAGCTTAACCACGGGCACTTTAGGGGCTCCGAAAACCTTTGTCGGTCTGGATAACTATCGATATATGCTGGATGACGATAAGTTTTGGAGTTCTTTTTGGAATACGTTGTACTTTATCTTGATCTCTACGCCTTCGATCGTCATTCTGGGCCTGGCGATGGCGTTGCTGGTCAATATGAAGCTTAGAGGAACGACGCTGCTTAGAACCGCTTATTTTATGCCGTTTATGCTGTCCGTGTCCGTTATGGGGAGCATTTGGGTATTTATTTTGCAGTCCCGTACGGGATTAATCGCGGAAACGCTAAGTTCGTTCGGCACTACGATGGGATTTTCTTTCTTCGGAAGCTGGGGAATGGGTTGGCTGTCCATCTTGATCGCGACGATCTGGTGGACGGTAGGATTCAATATGATTATGTTCCTTGCAGGATTGCAAGAAATTCCCGAGGACTTGTACGAGGCGGCGGATATCGACGGAGCCAACCGGTGGGCGAAATTCCGCTATATTACGATGCCATCGCTGAAAGGGGTTACGACGTTAGTCATTATCCTGCAGACGATCAACTCGTTTAAGCTCTTCGGTCAAACCTGGCTCATTACGAAAGGCGGGCCTGGAACTTCCACGACGCCGCTCGTTCACTATATTTATCAAATCGCCTTCCGGCAATGGGATTCGGGTTACGCTTCCGCGGTATCGTTCGTTCTGTTCTTGACGATCGCCCTGATCTCTTTGGTTCAATTCAAGCTGCTCATGAGCAAGAAATAAACAAGAGGTGAATCAAGTTGAGTCATACGAAACCTAGAATAAACGGCGTAAGATTAGGGGCGTATTTGTTCAGCTACGCGTTAGCTCTGCTGATGATCGCTCCCTTGCTCTGGATGCTTATCTCCGCGTTCAAGCAGCCCGGCTCTACGGTAACGGTGTTAAGCAAGTTATTCAATTCGCCGTTCTCCCTGGATAGCTTCGCGAAAGTTCTAAAGCCGGACGGGACGGCGATGATGTGGAGATGGACGTTGAACAGCGTTATCGTCGGCGTCGTGCAGACGGCGGTTACCGTCGTATTCAGCTCGTGGGCCGCGTTCGCCGTGTCGCGAATTCAGTTTAAGGGCAAGACGATCATCTTTGCCGTCATCTTGATGGGGATGATGGTGCCGGTGGAATCGATCGTCGTTCCGCTGTTCGAGATGGTTACGGCAATGGGCTGGTCCAACAGCTACAGCGCGCTGATCTGGCCGGGCATGATGCTTCCGCTTGCCTTCCTCATTCTTAAGCAATTCATCGATCAGTTGCCGGGAGAACTGTTGGAAGCCGCGAAGATAGACGGCGCCGGCATGTTCAGAATTTGGTGGAAAATGATTTGGCCGTTATCGCGCAGCTCCATGGCCGCGGTGAGCATTTTTATTTTCATACAATCTTGGAACAACCTGCTGTGGCCGATGCTCGTGGCGCAAGACAATTCAATGATGACGCTTCCCGTAGGCATACCGACCTTCCAAAGTATTTTCGCAACCGACCTGGCGGTTCCTATGGCATCGAACGTATTGGCAAGCCTTCCGGCGTTGCTTGTGTTCCTGCTATTTCAACGCCATATCATCAAGGGTATCTCAATGACAGGCATCAAGTAATGGGGGAGAAGCATGAGAGAGAAACAGAGTTTAAACGGAGCATGGAGTTTTAGGATCGACCGTAACGATCACGGAGAGAGACAAGCTTGGTACGCGAGCGCATTAGCGGAATCCCGGGAAGTCGAAGTTCCGCATATTTGGCAAAGAGAAGACGAGCACGTGCACTATTGCGGTACCGCTTGGTACGAGAAATCATTCGACGGGGTCGAGATCCCAGCGGGGCGGAATTTGTATCTGACGTTCGGCGCGGTCGATTTCCAAGCGAGGGTTTGGTTGAACGGAACGTATATCGGGGAGCATGAAGGCGGGTTTACGCCTTTTGAATTCGAGATTACCAAAGCTTTCAATCCGAATGGAACGAATCGATTGACCGTCAGGGTATTCGATCCGCAGGACAACGCGGAAATCCCGATCGGCAAGCAAGGCAGTTGGTATACGCGCATTAGCGGAATCTGGCAAGAAGTGTCGTTGGAGTTACGTTCGGAATGCTATATTCAACGAGCCTATGTCTTGCCTGACATTGATAAGGAAATTGCGGAGGTCCGGTTGACGGTTTCCGGTCCGTTGCAAAAATCTTATGTCGTCGAATATTTCATTACGGACCACCTGAATCCGGAGCTCCCTCTCGCCGTTGAGGAAGAGGCACTGACGGACGGTCGGATGCAACGCGCCATCCCTCTTAAAGACGCCATTCTATGGTCGCCGGATATTCCTCATTTATACGATCTGATCATTAAAATAAAAGATAGCGGCAGCGGCGTTGTCTTGGACGAATACAGCACTTATTTCGGAATGAGGAAAATCGAGTTTGCCGACGGGCAATTATATCTTAACCGTCAGCCGCTCTTCGTTCGCGGGGCGTTAGACCAAGCATTCTATCCGGATACGATCTTCATCGCTCCATCGGACGAATGGATCCGGAACGAAATTCGACTCGGCAAAGAAATGGGATTTAATCTGCTGCGCAAGCATATTAAGATCGAAATCCCTCGTTATCTCTATTGGGCGGATCGAATGGGCATGCTGATCTGGGCGGAGCCGCCTAACGTCGTGAAGTGGTCGGCGCAAAGCCGCACAAGATTCCACGACGAGCTGGTAGGCATGATCGAACGCGATTTTAACCATCCGTCCATTCTGATTTGGTCGTTATATAACGAAGAGTGGGGCTTGGAATGGGATTTGGCGAACGACGCGGAGAAGCAAGAGCACGTCATAGCGCTGTACGATGAAATCAAGCAATTGGATCCTACCCGGCTGATCTGCGACAATTCCGGTTGGATTCACGTGAAGACGGACATTAACGACTATCACCGCTATTTCGTCGTGCCGGAACAGATTCAGGAGTGGAAGTCCGATATCGATCAGTATATGGCGGGCCATCCGGAGCAAAATTACGTGACGGGGTACGCGCCTAAGGGAGAACCGATTATTGTATCCGAGTTCGGGGTATGGGGACTTCCCAGCGTGAAGAAGCTGCTGGAGTTTTACGAAGGCGAGCCGTCTTGGTTCGCGAACCTCGGCGACGATACGCACCGCGAGGACTTTAAGATGCCTCTGACGGCTTATCGGAATTTCGAGAAATATCAATTGGACCGGGTGTTCGGCGATTTGGAGAACCTGTCGGTCCATTCCCAGCGGAGAATGTTCAGAGCGGTCAAATCCCTGATCGAAGAGATGCGCAAGCGTCCGCAGATTAACGGATACGTCGTGACCGAGTTTACGGATATCGAATGGGAAACGAACGGCTGGATGGATTACACGAGAAGCTTGAAGTTAGGCATGGAACGGGCCGCGGATTTCAACGGAAGCCTGGTCGTCATGGCCGACGGAGTCAATCGGAACGTCTGGAGCGGAGAGTCGCAGGCATGGGATATCGTCATCTCCAATCACGATCTTCGTCCCCTTCAAGGCGTTCTGAATTGGGAGATCGAAGGTACGGATTTAACGGGCAGCATTCCGCTGAATGAAGGAAAGTCCGCGCACGTCAGAAAGTCGCAAGCGATTCGGTTCACCGTTCCGCAGGTTGGCCAATCCGCGTTCTATACGTTGAAACTATCGGTTGAACTAGATGGGGAATTCGCGGCGCGCAACGAAGAAGAGTTGACGTTTACGCCGAGAAGCCAATCCGACAGCGTTAAGGTGTGCGCATACCGAATGGGTGCCGATTTCGCTTCCCGGCTTGAAGCGAACGGCAGGGCGTTGACCGATGAACTTTCTACTTCGGATGTTGTCGTGACGTCCGTATTGGATAATTCGGTGCTGGAATATTACCGGAACGGCGGACATGTGGTGTTCTTGGCGGAAGAAGGCGACGGCCTATCCGATAAGGGGCAATTTACTTTCCGCGAACTTGTACGGGGAGAGAGCTGGGATCGTACATCTTCCTTTAATTACGTCGATCCGTCCTTCTTCCCCGATGTCCCTCTCCGTCATGAGATGGGCTGGGAGATGGACGGGCTGTTCCCGGACTTCATTATTCCTTTCAGCAACTACAACAAATTAGGCGGAACGATCGGTCGGGTCGTCTATATGTTCGGCAATGAGAGCATTACGGAGTCGAGCGAGATCGTCTCCGGGTATTTCCAAGGATGGATCGGACAGGCGGGAGGCTCGTTCCTCGTTCAGCAGAGCGCGCAAGGCAGCCTAACCGTGACGACTTGGAAGTTGAAGAACAACTATGGAACGCATCCGATCGCTACGCGGATCGTCGATTCGTTACTTTCGAAAGCTAAAGCTAAGCGCTAGACCTGAAGAGGGGGCGCGCAAGCTCTCTGTGTGGCGACAGTAAGAAAATAGGCAAATACGAAGAAAACCCGGAGCGCCGATTCGGGTTTTCTTCGTATCCACATAGTTCCAAATATTGGATTGCACATCTCATCTATCATGATACAATAACCGTTGGAAATATTTCCTTGATCACAAAATAGAGGGGAACTTTGTAAAAATGAGAGTGGCAACAGGACTATTGCTTGCTTTGTATCTTATTTTTATGTGGTACCAGGCGTTAACGGTCGAAGTGACCGCGGAGAACGGAGAAATTCTGAATGCGATGGCCAAGATCATCTTGTTCTTTCAATCAATAGCTTTCTCCTTCGTGTTCACGATGCCTAGAACGGCAGTGGTGTTTCTATTGATTTCTTCGCTGTTAGCTTTGGTTACGGGGCTGGGAGTAGATTCAAGCCATATCGCGTTTGCGGTAATAGGGCTCATTTTCACGCTGATGAGTTACGCAGGGCATAGAGAATTAGTTAGAAAGAAAAAAGCGGCAGGCGTGGCAGCGAATCAAAGGTAATACCCTCACGAGAAGCTCAAGATGAGATCATCTTGGGCTTCTTTCAGGTTTTGCGCGGCGATCGCGATGCGGTTTATTCGCAAAGCCTAATCAAGCGGTATCTTCACCAGACGAGATGAGCATTGACTGGGAAGGAATGATGGATCCTGTGGAGATTGTTCCTCGAAGTGGAATATATTCAGATGTTACTTCATGTTAGAAGGATTCCCGCTTTCGGTTGCGAATCGAATACAATAGACTCGCAAAGAAGGAAGGTAACGGAATGGACAGAACAGTCGGCATTGGAATTATAGGGCTCGGGGGAATGTCGCGCTATCATATTGAAAAGCTCGGAGAAGTAGAGGGCGTACGGATTGCCGCCCTGTGCGACGTCAGTCCCCAAGCGCTGGTGGAAGTCGGCGCGCTGTTGGAAATACCCGAAGGGAAACGGTACGCGTCGATTGAATCGCTGATTAACGATCCATCGGTGGAAGGGATCGTCTCCGTCACGCCGAACGATTCCCATGCCGTCGTCCTTAAAGCCTGCATGGAAGCGGGAAAGCCGTTGTTCGCGGAGAAGCCGTTGACCAGGACGCTTGAGGAAGCGGCGGAGGTGTTGGCCTTGTACCGCGCTTGTCCGATTCCAATCCTCATCAACTTTTCTTACCGCAACGGACCCGCTTTTCAGCTCGCGAGGAAGTTCGTTAAGGAAGGCAAGCTTGGCAGGATCAACCATCTGTTCGTGCAATACATGCAAGATTGGGGATCAACGGTCAAAAACACCCCGTTCCTGTGGCGCTTCGACGAGGCGGTCACGGGAACTGGCGTATTAGGGGATCTGGGTTCGCACATGATAGACATCGCCGAATACTTGACGGGTTCGCGCATGGAGCGCTTGCAAGCGATGCTGCAGACGATCGTGCCGGAACGCGCGCATCCGCGGACGGGCGAGGCCGTCACCGTTCTCGTTGACGACTTTGCTTGCTTCAACGCCGGGTTCGAGAACGGCTCCGTCGGCGTGTTCCAGACGTCGCGCAACGCGCTCGGCTGCGGCAATCAACATGAGATCACCTTGTACGGGGAAGCGGGGACGCTTCATGTCAGCACGCTCAACGATCGGCAAGCCGTCTGGACGTATCCAAGGGAAGACGGAAGCGGTACGGTCACCGAGACGATCGAGGTGCCTGAGCAAGAAGGCTTGAATCCATGGCGCGAATTCGCTTCGCGTATTCGCGGAGAACGGGAGGCGAATCCTGAGTTCGCTACTTTGGAGGACGGGTATCGGAATCAGTTGCTGTTGGAGGCCGTTGTTCAAGCGCACCGGAGCGGCGCGATCATAAAGGTTGAAGACGTGTGAGCGCAGGAACACAGTGACTACTAGTACCTTGGCATGCGCCACAACCGCTCGCGAGCGCAGCCAAGGCACTTTTTTGCCTTGGCAGACCGTCGGCAATGAACGCCTGAAAGGTGTCGAACCTTCCGAAAGGTAATCGGAAGGTTTGACACCTTTTTAGTTTCTAGGGCCGCGATGAACGATCAATGCAGGAAGGATCTCCTCCATTTGCGGACTGTAAGCGGTTACTTGACGACGGAATTCCTTCCATAATGAAGACGAAACGAAAGCAAATCCACGTTATGGGGGGAAACAGGCCGATGAGAAGGCAATTATCCTGTTTAGTGGCCTTGGCGCTCGTATTCGTACTGGCGGCATGCAGCGGAGGCAATAGCGAGGAGAGTTCGGGCGGAAACGCGAGTTCGGCGAAGCCGGCGGAGAGTTCGGCGAAGTCGTCGGAGGAGAAGTCGCCAAGCGCGGAGGAGCAGGTCGAGATCGAATATTGGCACACGTATTCCGATTCCGAAGAGAAGGTGCTCGTCGAGAAAATCAAACCGATGTTCGAATCGGCGTATCCGAACATTAAGCTGAAGCTGACCCGGATGCCGTATGAAGGATTGAAGGATCAGGTTATCGCCGCGGTCGCGGGCGATGCCGCGCCGGATCTGATGCGGATGGACATCATCTGGGTGCCGGAGCTCGCTTCCAAGGGAGCCCTTAAGAAGCTGAACGATCTACCCGGCTTCGACGACGTGAAAGCGAGCGTATTCGAGAGTCCCATGCAGACGAATTTTTATAAGGGAGATTATTACGGCGTACCTCTGAACACGAATACGAAGATCGCCGTCTACAATGCCGATACGCTGAAGGAAGCCGGTCTCGACCATGCGCCCGCCACGATGGAAGAACTCGTTCAAGCCGCGCGTGCGCTGAAGGGAAATAACAAACAAGGAATAGGGATTTCCGGTATTCATGCTTGGGGTCTGCTGCCTTACTTCTGGAGCTTGGGCGGACAGGTGACGAACGAGGATTATACGAAGGTAGACGGTTACTTGAACAGCCAGGCCAGCATTCAGGCATTGGAGACGATAATCAGCTGGAACGAGGAAGGGCTCGTTATCCCAGCGTTATTGGGCGGGGAGCCCGGATCGTGGGACGGACTCAAATCCGGCCAATATATGATGATAGACGACGGTCCTTGGTTCTTCAGCATTCTGCTCGGAGACGCGGAAAACAAATTCAATCCGATCGAGAAAACGGTTCGCGCTTTGTTGCCGTCCGGGCCGGGGGGCAGCCGCTCCGTCGTCGGCGGAGAAGATCTCGTCTCCTTCTCCAATTCCAAACATCCGGAAGAAGCTTGGACTTTCATGAAGTGGATGTTGGGCGAGGAGCCGCAGCAAATCATGGTCGAAGCGGGAATGGTCCCGACGAACAAGAACGCGGCCAATGCGATCGATACGACCAAAAATCCGTATATCGCGCCTTTCATCGAACAATTGAATACCGCATTGCCCCGTACTCCGATTCCGCAATGGGGAGAGATGGAGACGATCTTCAACCTCAGCTTCGAGAAGGCGATTCGCGGAGATCGGACGGCGACGGAAGCGCTGAACGATGCGGCCCAACAAATGACGGCTCTCTTAAGCGAATAACAAACTTGTGCTACTTAACCGGCGACTGCACCAACGGATCTCCGTTCGGCGCAGTCGCCTTCATCCGATAGAAGGGAGGCTCTAGCCATGGCGCAAGCGATAGGGTCCGACAACTCCAAGCAGCCTCGCAAATCCCGGTTAACCATCGGCCTTACCCAATGGCTGAACGTTCTGCCGTTCGTCGCGATCGGCATTGTCGGCGTACTCGTCTTCGTGGTTTATCCGATGATCCAGAACGTGAAGGTCAGTTTTCAGGAATTCAACATTTTGCCCGGTACCCGGAGTCCTTGGGTGGGGTGGGATAATTACAAGGACGTGTTCGACGATCCGAATCGCAAATTTTTGATCGCGCTTAAGAATACGTTCCTTAACGTCGCGGTCACCGTGCCGATCAACTGGTTTCTGGCCGTGTTTTTCGCCTCCTTGATCCATGCGCGATTCGTGAGAATGAAGGTGACGTTCAGGACGTTGTATTATTTGCCGATCGTGACGTCCTGGATCGTCGTGGCTCTGCTGTTCAAGTATTTGTTCGCGGATGGATCGGGCGGGTTCGTCAATTACGTTTTGCTCAACCTTGGTTTTCTTTCGGAGCCGATTGCGTGGAAAAGCCATTATTGGTCGGCCATGATCATGATCTGGCTGTTCCATATTTGGAAGACGGTAGGTTGGGGCGTGGTCATCTACATGGCCGCGCTCCAAGGAATCCCCCGCGATTTGTACGAGGCCGCGGATATGGACGGCGCATCGCCGACCCGCAAATTTTTGCGCGTGACGCTGCCGATGCTGCGCCCGATCACGTTGTTCGTGCTTATTAACCTTATCAACGGCGCGTTCGGATTTTTCCCGCAGGTGTACTTCATTACGGCAGGAGGCCCGATGAACCAGACGCAAGTCATTCCCAGCCTTATTTACATGGAGGCGTTCAAGCATTTTCATTTCGGGGAAGCGGCGGCTATGGGCGTTATGATGGGGCTGCTCGTATTCACTGTGACCTATTATCAGATGACCAAGATAGGCAAGCAACGCCTTTTCTAGAGAGGGGGATCGCAATGACTACGCCATGGTTCACTAAGCTTGCCGTATACGCCATTATCGTGGCCGGCGCCCTGCTGTTCGTGTTTCCGTTTATTTATATGATTCTGACCAGCTTCTTCACGGCGACTTTCTCGCTTCCTAAACCCGAAGAGGTGTTTCAAGTCGTGCCGAATTTGATTAATTACGAAGTCGTTTGGGGAAAAAACCACTTTGCCCGGTATTTCGCGAACAGCTTGCTCATCACATCGGTGGCGATGGTCGGGGCTCTGCTCGTGAGCTCATTGACGGCTTACGGCTTCGCCCGGTTCGCGTTTCCCGGCAAGGAGGCCGTCTTCCGGCTGTTCCTGCTCACGATGATGATCCCGTCGGTCATCAACATTATTCCGCAGTTCATCATCATTAAAGACCTGGGGCTTGTGAACACTTATGCCGGATTATGGTTGATCTACATCGCCGCGGGAGTCATCGGCAACATGTTTTTCTTGCGCGGCTTTTTCGAGAGTATTCCGAAGGAGCTGGAGGAGTCGGTGCTGATCGACGGCGGGGGGAACTGGCGCATCTATTGGAATATTTATTTGCCGCTGTCGCTTCCGGCGATGGGGACGCTGGCGATCTTCATTTTCCAAGGGACGTGGGAGGAATATTTCCTGGCGTTGACGATCATCAAGAGCGAAGCGCTTCGCACGCTTCCGATCGCGATCTTGATGTTCAACGATAAATACGCGACGAACTATGGACAGATTTTCGCCGCCTCCATCATCGCGCTGTTGCCGGTTATTTTGATCTACGTCGTTTTCCAGAAAAAATTCGTGCAATCGGGCTTCAACGAAGGTGCCGTTAAAGGCTGACGAGATATCGTGAAAGGGCTTTCAACGACTCCTCCGGGCGTTGTACAATAGGTACACGGAGGGCGATCGCCATGGGCTTCTGGAAGCATCGGAGAAAACAACGGCTTCAGTGGGGCAAAAGATTCGCAACGAAGATGGTTCTCGCCCTTCTTGTGGTCATCCTTATTCCCACGCTGACCAGCGTGCTGTTCTATTCGGCTTCCTCGAAGCTGGTCAAAAAGAACGTTCGGGTGACTTCGCTTCAGCTAGTTCGGCAGGCGGCCGATGCGTTATCCTCGATCATGGTCGCGGGAACGGATGCCTCGAACGTGCTGTACAGCGACGTCAAGCTGCAGCAAGCCGTGCGCAATACGAAACCGACGCCGGAAGAAGAGAAACGGAACAGCGAAGACATGTCGAATTTGCTGAACAATTTCGTGGGCTCCAATTCCTTCGTGAAGACGATCTACGTGCTCAGGGAGGAAGGAACGAGCTGGGGCAGCGGTTCATTTAAATTTTCCAAAATATACAGCCAACCGGTTCGCGAGCTGGAGTGGGTTCGGCTTGCCCGCCAGAAGGACGGCGAACCGGTGTGGGGGCAGCTCGACTACGACCCCTATAGCGGAATAGGAGATCGCAACGACCTGATTTTGCCGGTTACTCGAGTCATCAAGGATTTCGAGTCTCTCGCCGATATCGGGTATTTGCTCGTGAATCTCGACGGGAAGAAAATCGTGGACCGAATCGGGCAAATTCGTCTTGGTGAGACGGGCGGATTTTACGTCGTGGACAACGAGGGGGTCATCGTCATCGACGGACGGGAAGAGCGCATCGGCCAGCCCCTATCCGACATCGGCTTGCGCGAGTGGGCCGGCCATGGGAGCGCGGCGGAATTCGAACATCAAGCGGACGGCGTCAGTTATTACAATATCAAGCAGCCGCTTGCCAACGGCTGGAGCGTCGTCGGCTCCGTGCCGATCCATGAGATTACGGACGAATTAACGAGCATGCGCCGGTTGATCTGGACGTCTGCCGTAGGTTTCGCCCTGGTGGCTATCTTGATAGGCCTCTTCTTAGCCCGGCTCGTCACGAAACCGATCACTCAGCTGACCTCTCAGATGAAAGTAGCGGAGAGCGGCGATTTCACCGTACGTACGGAGGTAAGATCGCAGGACGAGATCGGTCATATGAGCCGGCAGTTCAACAAGATGATCAAGCGTATCGACGAGCTCGTCCAAGAGGTGCATAACGTCCAGGAGAGCAAGAGGCAAGCGGAGCTTAGGGCGGTCATGCATCGTATTCATCCGCATTTTCTGTTCAACACGCTGAGTACGATCAAATGGCTTGTCATGTACAATCAATCCGCGAAAGCTTACGAAGCATTATCCGCTCTCGTGCTGTTGTTAGAGGCAAACATGGGCAAGAAGGGCAGCTTCGTTACGATGGCGGAAGAGCTGGACATCGTCGGCAAATACCTAAGCATTCTTGAGATCCGTTACGACACGGCGTTCCGGCTGCATCTGGATATCGGCTCGGAGACGGAGCTGTTCCGAATTCCGAGGATGCTTATCCAGCCCATCGTGGAAAATGCCGTATTTCACGGGCTCGTGCCGACCGGAGGCGGCGGGGATATTTGGATTCAAGCGCGCTCCTCGCCGGATGCCGTCGAGATCGAGATCCAAGATAACGGCAGAGGGATTTCGCGGGAGTTCGCCGAAAAGCCGGACGATCGCGAGACGACGAAACCCGCGGGCATGACCGGAATCGGACTGATGCACGTTCGCGAATGGATCAGGCTGTATTATCCCGCCGGTTCGGAGCTCACCCTCTTATCCGGCGAGCCGAAAGGAACGATCGTGCGGATGAAGCTGATGAAGCCCGTTGAAGACGACGAGTATCGGGAGGGGGCATAGCCATGTATCGTGTCGCAATCGTGGACGATGAGCCTTTTATTCGCTTCGGCATTCGGGCTTCGGTGGATTGGGGGCGCGAGAACATCGGGCTGGCAGGCGATTTCGCTAACGGGGAAGAAGCGTGGCGGAAGATCGGGAACGAGCCGGTCGATATTCTGATTACCGACATCAAGATGCCGGTCATGGACGGACTCGAGCTGACTCGCCGAACGCTCGAGCGGCATCCGAAGACGAAAGTCATTCTCGTCAGCAGCTACAACGATTTCGAATTCGTTCGGCAAGGGCTCAAGCTGGGCGTCGTGGATTATTTGCTCAAGCCGACCTTGGAACCGGAAGGTTTGCTCGAGCTCGTCCGCAAATGTCTAGGACTCCTGGAAGAAGAGCGTAAATACGAGGATGATCGGCAGTTGATCCGAGCGACCAGATTAACCAATGGTCGCAGAAAGCAGGAAACGGATATCAAACGCGCCCTCGTTCACGAGGAGGAACGCCTATCGCCCGAGGCCGTTCCCGCTTGGATGGCGGAAGGGTATGCCTTATGCAGCGTACTCATTAGCGGTTTGCTGGAGACGGAGGAGAAATACGGCGAGTTGCATGCCGGCATGTTGCTAGAGGAGATGCAGGAGATTTTCTACGAAACGGCGGAGGTCGGCATTTCGTTCCTTGCAGGGGAACGAACGCTCGTGATCGGCATTCCGGCTTCTGGCACCGAACCGCCGGAACCTCTTCTCAAAGAGATCCGCTCCGCGTGGTCGTCCCGGTTAAAAATTCGCGTAACGGTGGGATATGCGGTAGGCTCGACCATCGAATCGTTACGTTCGGTCTATCGGTTGAGCGGGCTTGCCGCGCAGCGGAGATTCTATGAGGGCGAAGGGGAGTATAGGTTGACGGAAACCGATGCTCCGCCGGAGCCTCGGCCTGCGCAAGAGGTTAAACCTACGCATTCTCTGTTAAGGGATCTTAAGTCGGCTGCGCAGGCTCGGGACAAAGAAGCGACCGATCGTATCGTTCGGATATGGACGGATCGATGGCCGGCTCTAAGGACGGCGCCGAATACCGTTCGCAGGGAAGCTTTCGAGATCATAACGGCCTTGTTCGTGAACGAGCAGGAGATGAGCGTTCTGCTCGGAGGATTCGAGGATCTAAAGCGGGCGGAAACGCTGGAAGAGCTGGTCGGGCTGTTGCTGACGCAAATTCGCGGGTACCGCAATTCGTTCGCCGCGGGCTCGCACACTTTCAGAGGGAACAAGCAACTGATCGACAAGTCGATCGCCTATATCTCCGCGCATTACACGGGAGAAATTACGCTTCAGCAGCTAGCCGATCACGTCCACATGAGCAAAAACTACTTCTGCCTGCAGTTCAAGCACCATACCGGCTTTAACTTTATCGACTACTTGATTCGATTGCGTATCGGCAAAGCGAAGGAGCTTATCGGCGACCCTAGCATGAAAATCTACGAGGTAGCGGAGAGAGCGGGGTTCAACGACGTTAAGTATTTCAGCAAGCTGTTCAAGAAAATGACCGGACATTCGCCGGTCGACTACCGCGAATGCCAGCTGCGACAGGCCGATGGCAAGGAGGAGAGCTTTGACGAGACGGAGGATGGGGATACGGGGGAGTATACTCCCTGCCGTCGCCGCATGGCTAACGAGCGTTGTCATCCTATCCGGCTGCGGTTCGAGCGAGAGCATCATCGGCAGAAGCGACGTCGAGAAGGTCATGCAGCCGAGCGCGAACGAAGAGATAACGGTGTGGCATACGTATAGCGACGTAGAGTCTTGGACGTTCGAGCAGGAAGTCATTCCCGCGTTCGAGCAGACCTATCCCGGGATAAACGTCGTTTCCGTTAGACGGCCTTATGAAAGTTTTAAAGGCGCGTTAATCGCCGAAACCACTTCGGGCAGCGGCCCCGATGTCGTGCGGCTGGATATGCCCTGGCTTCCGGAATTCGCCAATTTAGGTCTCGTGGATCCGATCGATAGGCTTCCCGAGTTCGCTCAGGTTTCGATGAAGCTCCATAAGACGGCGCTCGAATCGGGGAAATACGAGGGACGTTATTACGGGCTTCCGCTTAATATGAATACCAAAGCAGCGATCTATAACCGGAAGCTCTTGGAGCAAGCGGGATTAGACCACCCTCCCTCCACGATGGATGAGCTGGTGGCCCTTAGCGAACGAACCGGCTGGCAATTAGGGGTCAACGGAATCAACACTTGGTCGATCCTTCCTTATTTTTCTGGACTGGGCGGCCAACTTACCAATGAGGATTATACGAGATCCGTCGGGTACTTGGATAGCGAGACTAGCATTCAAGCGATTCATACGCTCAAGAGGCTGCTAGACGAGGGGATTATCAGCGAGGACGTCCTCTCGGGCAAGCTTGAGAGATGGCAAGCGGTTCAGGATGGCCGGCTGCTCATGATCGATGAAGGGCCTTGGTATTATTCCATATTATCCCACGTATCGGGAGACGACAATGCGGAACTGCTCGCGAATACGGTGTTAGCTCCGTTCCCGCACAACCCCGGGCAGAAAGGGTCCATTGTCGGCGGAGAAAATTTGGTGCTCATGAGCAGCTCGCGCCATAAGCAGGCGGCTTGGACGTTCATGAAATGGATGGCCGGCGCTCCGGCGCAGCAGCTCATGTTCAAGACCGGGCTGCTGCCGACGAACGTCGAGGCGAGCCAATCGGAAGAGAGCTTCAGTCCGACGATCCGTCCCTACGTGGACAGCCTGAACGCCTCGTTCCTTCGTCCGCCGGTGACGAATTGGGCGAAGATCGACAAGGAATTCAACGAATCGCTGGAACGAATTCTGCGCGGCCGCGTCCCTATCGAGCTCGGACTAGAACAGCTCGCGATTCAGATCGAGAAGTGGTTGAGACAATAAGAAACGCATTAGGCAAATAACCTCCAAGGCGGTAGCGATTCCGCTTTGGAGGTTATCGTTTTACTCGTCCCGTTAAGAATCCCTCAATAAGGTTCAGCCTCATGACCTTTTTGAACGGCTAAGTCCGGCCCTTGGTCGCCGCCGCGGTTGCCAAGAGGTTTCCGACTGGATCCGCTTTGAGACGCATGGGCTAATCCCTCGCGCAATCGCCGGCCGTATTCCTCGTCCGCCTCGGCTGCGAGAGCGGCCATACGATCTTGAATCCTTTTGTCGCACCTCGCAAGATCGTTAACCAGATTAGAGATCAGCTCGGCTCTTTCCCATTCCTCGAACTGACGATACGTTTCACCGGCTTGTTTGGTATTGCTTTGTCGGTCGATCGATTCGCGGACGAGTTTCCCTTCGATAAGCGGCGTATATTCTTTTCCTGTCTGTTCTGCCTCGTGCAGGCCGCCTAGCAGCGACGGTTCATAGTTGATATGAGGATTCTGGCCCGGAGCGCGATCGAGACGGACTTGCATTTGTCCGCCGCTTTGGTTCGTCGCGACTGTTTTTTTCGGGGCGTTGATCGGCAGTTGCAAATAGTTTGCTCCAACGCGGTGACGCTGCGTATCGGAGTAGGAGAACGTTCGGCCTTGAAGCATTTTGTCGTCCGAGAAGTCCAGGCCGTCGACCAGTACGCCCGTTCCGAACGCGGCTTGCTCCACTTCCGTGAAATAATCGACCGGATTGCGGTTTAGGATCATTTTACCGACCGGCAGCCATGGAAATTGTTCCTCCGGCCACAGCTTCGTGTCGTCCAGCGGATCGAAATCCAATTCCGGATGGTCGTCGTCGCTCATCATTTGGACGAGCAGCTCCCACTCCGGATAATCGCCACTCTCAATCGCTTGATAGAGATCCTGAGTAGCGTGGTTGAAATTGATCGCCTGAATCTCGCTTGCTTCTTGTTGCGTCAAGTTCTTGATTCCTTGCTTGGGCTCCCAATGATACTTGACGAGGACGGCTTCGCCCGAGTCGTTCACCCATTTGTATGTATTCACCCCGGAACCTTGCATCATGCGGTAATTCGCGGGAATTCCCCATGGAGAGTATACGAACGTAACCATATGGAACGTCTCCGGCGAACAGGAGCAGAAGTCGAAGAAACGTTCCCCGTCTTGAATGTTCGTGATGGGGTCCGGCTTAAAAGCATGAATCATATCGGGGAATTTGATCGCGTCTCGAATGAAGAATATTTTCAAGTTGTTGCCGACCAAATCCCAGTTGCCGTCCTCCGTATAAAATTTAACGGCAAACCCGCGAGGGTCGCGAAGCGTCTCCGGAGAATGGCCTCCATGGATAACGGAGGAGAAACGGACGAATACCGGCGTTTGTTTGCCTTTTTCCTGAAATAACTTCGCGCGAGTGTACTTGGATACGGGATCGTTGCCGACCGTACCGTAAGCTTCGAAATAACCGTGCGCGCCGGCGCCCCGGGCATGGACGACGCGTTCGGGAACGCGTTCGCGATCGAAGTGGCTGATTTTCTCGATGAAATCGTAGTTTTCCAGCGTTGCGGGGCCGCGATTGCCGATCGTTCTCAGGTTCTGGTTGTTCGTAACCGGGTGACCTTGCCGATTGGTTAAGGTTTGATCGTGCTCGTTCGACATCTGTAGATCCTCCTAGTTACCTTGCTTATTGTAATGGGTTCATTCAGGGCTAAAGGTATTTTTCCGTAAAATTAGATAATTATGCCTGCGACAAGTCGAACAAAACCCGCTAGCTCCATTAGGAGCAGCGGGCTCATCGCGCTTACATTTTAGCAGTAACCGGCTTTCAAAATAATAACCAGCAAAATGAAGAGCACAAGCACGAACGCAGCTGCTTGCGCGCCGCCGACGTTTTTGCCGCATCCGTCATAACCTGCTCCAGCAACAGGGTAACTCATTCGGATCCACCCCCTGTTTTGTTGGGATTTGAATTTACGTTGATAGTATATGTGGGGGCTGGAGCACTGGCAGTACATTCGCACAGATTAATCATTAATCCGCGAACGCACATTTTTGGAACTCCGTCGCGAACGGCAACATGATATGCTTATGGGCTTATGCGCGGCTTCTTGCCTCTCATGAACCGCCAGCCGGTCCAGATCCAAGCGAGACCGATCAGGACGAGAAGACCGAAAGCCGCGATGATCGCGAATGGGCGCAAGGGGGAAGGAGCATCGAAATGTCCGTCGCCGAGCAGTTGATCCGCCTGTTTCATGAGGGCGAGCTGCAGGGTGGGATCGTTGTCCGTCCCTCCCGCGTTTAACCGGAATCCGTTCGTTTGACCGGGCGCGTTCATTCCGCTTTTGACGGTCAAGGTGACGTCGATGCCGAGCCGCTTCGCAATGCTCAAGAGCGGTTCGGAGAACGCCCCGTAAGGAAACGCCAATATATGGTTGGGCTTGCCGAGCTTCTGTTCCAGGACGTCATTGGCTTTGCTCAGATCGTCCGTTACGCGCCGCTCGTACTCTTGCTCGGTTTCCTGGCGCTGCTTGTCCTTTAGATACATTCGGCGGGCGATCATAGACTTGAGTCCGCCCGTCTCCGACGTTGTCGGGACGTAATGGTGCGAATCGAACGTATGGCTGTGGAAATCGATTCCGTTGTTATTCATTTCCTTAACTTGTTCCCAGGTAACCCTTGGGAATGCATCCTTAGGATCGCCAACCTTATTAACGATCAAGAAAGCCGCTGCCGGAGCTTGATATTTGCGCAGCAAAGGATAGGCATGCGCGTATAGCGATTCATACCCGTCGTCGAAGGTTAGCAGAACGGCATTGTCCGGGACGGGCGTCGAACGAAGAATGAAGTCCCTATATTGGTCCATCGTGATCCAGTGAAAATTATTGTCTCTCATCAGCTCCAGCTGCTTGTCGAAGTTAGCGACGGATAAAGATTTCCCATCGCCGTTATCCGGACCGACGTCATGATACATAAGCACGAGCACCTGATTGGAATAGTAGGTGCCATTAGGTTCTTGGGGTCCGGGCTTCAGCCCGTGATAGGGCGATGCGGGTTTCTTAAGCCATTGAAAATGAGAAGGATACCATTGAATCGCCAATAAGCTGACGGTAATCATTCCGACGATGAGCAGCAGGGATAAGGAAATAAATTTTGTTTTTGTTGACATGAGTGAAAGGGTTCTCCTTCAAAATCCGGTTAATCTTGAAAAGCCGTGCATTAATCATAACATGATCTCGCTATTAATCAGAGCGACTTAGACAATTAAGATAGAACTAAAGGTCCTTATGGCGGTCATGACAAACGACCTACAAAATGACAGCGTTTTCAATATTTTCCCATGGAAAATGAGGAAAAAGTACAATAAAATATCGAATTTTGCTAGATTATTTATTAAAAACAAATTAGTATATTCATTACAGAGGATTATTAAATCAGGCATAAATTGTATAAGGTGTAAAACGCAAACCAACCGAAAGGCTGGGACGCAAAGCCACGGGTCTAAAGCATCCGCTATGATCGCCGGGCTGCCAATCTTATTCATTTAGGTTTTCGTTAATTGGCAGCTAGGACTTTCTAAGCAGAAAGTCCTTTTTTGTTGTCATTTATGGCTCTGTGCACGGTCCGGACAAACAGAGAAGACAAAGGAGGCGGTTGAGGATGAAATAATCGGGGGCATGATCGAGAATGACCGAATCAGATTTCGTTGGAGGAGAAGGAAATTGAGATTATTCCGCTTAAGGGACAGGGCTGCTGAGAAACTTGCGCTGTCGATGGCACTATTCGTTGCGGCATTTTCGCTCGCGTACGGCATTATCCTGTTCGTCCGAACGAGCGCGTTTTGGCAAAGCGCCGGTATTGCCGTACTGTTCGGGATTGCCGGCGTCGTCGGTTCTTATCTGATCGCGGACCGCCTATGCCGGTTCATCGGGATCGGCGCGTCGCCGACGGGCGGCGGGTACTCGGTTGAGGTGAATGCCGGCTCGATCCCCCATACCGCCAACATGCGAGAAGTATTCGGTCGCATCTCGGAGTTATCCGATTCCGTGGCGGGCACGTCATCCTCGCTGGCAAGCAATACGGAATTTTGCACGGACATGGTCGTGGGGATTTCCGAATCCATTCGGCAGATTGCTTCGGGGAGCGAGTCGATCGCCGAAAGCGCGCGGGTTAACATGCTGACGCTAGAGGAAGTCAGCAAGGGAATGGAACACATTGCCGAATCGTCACAGGGGTTGGCGCACGAAACGGCGGAGGTAGCCCAACGCGCAAGCGACGGCAATCGGACGGTCGACCATGCGATTGCCCAGATGATGACGATCCACGAAACGGCTCTCGTTTCATCGGATGCGGTCGGAAAGATGAACCGGCGTACGGAGGATATCGACCGCGTAACCGTCATCATGGCGGAGATCGCAAGCCAGATTAACTTGCTATCGCTGAACGCCGCGATCGAAGCGGCTCGGGCGGGCGAGTACGGACGAGGCTTCGCCGTCGTGGCTGACGAGATTCGCAAGTTGGCTGATCAATCCTCGTCTTCGGCGAAGGATATTGCCAAGACGGTAACGGATATCCGGAACGGCTCCCGCTTGTCGATGGACGCGATGAATCAGGTCATGATCGAGGTGGAATCCGGTACGCGGTTGGTAACGGAGGCGGGACAGTCCTTTCACCAGATCGTTCAGCTGACGGAGCAGGTGTCTTACAAGGTGCAGGAGGTATCCAGCGTCACCGAAGAAATAAGCTCCAGCGCCGATCAAATTCTAAGCTCGGTAAGGGAAACCGCGACGATAACGGAAACCGCCCTGGCCGGAACGAAGGAAATCGCGACGTGTTCGGAGGAACAGCTAGGGGCGATGGAAGAGTCGTTGCAGTCGGCCCGCAAGTTACAAGAACAAGCGAAGCAGCTCAAAGAGCAGATCGGTTTATTCGAGGTATAGAGGGGGTAGATGATGAACGCGGAAAGGTTAAACCATCTGTTCGAGCTCTTAAGCGGAGCAACGGGTGTGCAGGATATCGCTTATCACCGGATTGCGGACGGCCGCATTAATCCGGTATTAAAGACCAATACCGATGCTCTGGGCATCGAGCGCTGGAAAAGCGTACATGCGCAAAGCCCGGTATATATCGCTCATGATTTTTTGCTTACGGACGTGGTACGGGAGCCTCGCGCCGTGGCTATTCAGGATGTCAAAAACGATAGGCGCTCGTCGGAGGAGTTTTTTCTATTCGGTATCGATAGTTTGTTGATTATTCCCGTTATGAAAGGCGCGGACGTGGAGGGGATCGTGGTCGTGGCCTCGATCGGGCAGCTTCATGAGTTCAGCGAGCAAGAAATTGCGAATGCGGAACGATTGGTCGAACAGCATATAGAGATTTTTTAGAGATATCGGAGGAGAGAGGAAGGTATTCGCATGAAGATGGCAGAGGCGATTTTAAAAGTTTTGAAGGCCAATGAAGTGGAATACCTATTCGGAATACCTGCAGGCATCGTCGGTCCGTTGTACGATTCATTGATCGATGTCGACATTAAGCCGATCATCACGAAGAACGAAGCCGGGGCCGCGTACATGGCCGCCCGATATTCCAGTACGTCGGGCAAGCTGTCGGTTTGCGTGGGAGCGGGTGCCGTCGGCGTCGGCAACATGATGAACGGGATTGCGGACGCGAAACGCGCCAAAGCTCCAATGCTTGTTATCGCGGGTTACATTAACCGTTGGCAGATGGGCAAAGGGGCAATCCAAGAGCTTGACGGCGAGCAAATGGTGAAGCCGGTGACCAAATACAGCGCTACGGTGATGGATGAGGCCGACGTGATGACCGAATTGGACAAAGCGATCCGAATCGCCATGACGCCGCCTTGCGGCCCGGTGTACTTGTCGATTCCGATCGATGTGCAACGAGGCGAGGTTCACGGTTCTTTGCCCGAGCCTCTAAACCTTGCTGAACTTCAAGCGGTCATCCCTGAAAGAGAACGGCTGGAACGCGCGGCGGAGTTGATGAACAAAAGCTCCGAAGGGTTGATTATGGTAGGTCGCGGAGGAAGAGGATTTTCCTCCGAGATCATGCAGCTAAGCGAACGGCTTCAATGGCCGATCATTACGACCCCGGCGGGCAAAGGCGTCGTTCCGACCGACTTCGAGTTGAATCTAGGCAACTATGGCTTTTCCAGTACCGATGCGGCTAGCGAATACGTGAATTCAAGTCAACCGAAATGCATTCTCATTTTGGGAACAAGCTTGGGGGAAGCCTCTACCTGCAACTTTAACGAGGTGCTCGTTGCGGGAAGAACCGTTATTCACGTCGATCGCGATCCGAAAGAGCTGGGCAAAGTGTTCAAGACGGATGTATCCGTTCGCGGAGATTTAAAGGAGGTGTTGCCCTATTTGATTCGGAACAGCCGCCGTTCTTCCAAGGCGGATTATCGTCGGAGCATGGCATTGAACGAGCCGTACGAGCGCAATCATACCGGCCTATCGCTGAGGTTGTTTCTGGAACGGCTCAAATCGACTATGCCTTCCGATACGCGATACGTTTGCGATATCGGGGAATTCACGAATTTTGTATTGAAGTTTCTCGAGGTGCCGCACGGCGGAGATTTCGAGATTAATCTGGATTACGGCGCGATGGGATCCGCGATCGCCGGAGGCACGGGGCTGTACGCTGCCGATCCGAGCCGCCCGGTGGCGGTATTCGCCGGAGACGGCTGCTTCTTCATGAACGGCATGGATATATTGACGGCTAAGGAATATCGGATTCCGGTCGTGTACTTCATCATCAATAATGCGATGCTTTCTTACGTGGTGAGGGGGCAGAAGTTTCTCTACGACCGGACGATACCGGACTACAAGCAGGAGAGAATCTCGATCGCGGAAATGATGGGCGTGGCCGGCATTCGCGCGATGTCCGTCGATCGGATGGAAGACGTTCGGAACATCCCGGATTTCGTCAGGGAGCTGGACGGGCCTTGCATCATCGAGGTCAACACGGACGGCAGCGAGCCGGCTCCGATATTGGACCGATTGAAGGCGCTTATGAAGTAAAAATAAAATTCGCGACTAAATGGAGGAATTTATTATGGGTAGCTTTAACATTCAATTGGATCAAGCAAACAATGTATTCAAGGCGCAAGTCGAGGGAACGTTCACGACCGAGGATGGAATGAAGTCGATAGAGGCTTATCAGAAGAGCATCGCTTCGATCTCCGTTCCGGATTACGATATTGAGATCGACTGCACGAAATTGAACGTCTCCTCCCCCGATACGTTGCCGATTCTGGAAGGCTGCTTCCAACTGTATAAGAAGGACGGCTTCAAGAAAGTCGTTCTGCGTATCGCCAAAAATCCGATTCTGAAGATGCAGCTGTCACGGGTAGGGCGCGCGGTTCAACTGAATAATCTTGAAATCGTAGAAGTTTAATTCATGGAGCATAATCGAGGGGGGAAGAGCATGGGAGCGGTCCGAATTCGCGATATCGGGATTTATCATCCGGCCAACGAAGTGGCGAACGATTATTATATCGAACGATTTCAAAAGCAAGGCACTGACGTTACTGGACTGCTTAGGGCGCTGGGCAGAGACAAAAGATACGTGATCGACGACCCGGGCGAGAACTCGCTGACGATGTCGATCGAAGCTTCCAATAACGTGCTGCGAAGCTCCGGTCTGACGGGAAGGGATATCGACCTCATTATTTTCACGTCTCAGACACCCGAATATTTGCTCCCGAGCAATGCTCTGAAGCTACATAACGCGTTGGGCGGGGATCTGAATACGGTCTGCTTCGATATTAACGCGAACTGCGCGGGATTGCTCGTCGCGGTCGAACAAGCAAGCCGCTACATGCTTGGGAATCCCCGCATCGAGCGGGCGTTGGTGGTGGGCGCCGATTCGATCTCGGTTCATAGTCCGAACGAGCCGGTGTACCATTCCAACTTCGCGGATTCGGCGGTGGCCGTTATTCTGGAGAGATCCTCGGATACCCGGGGATTCATCGATTCGGTGTACCAAACGGATACTTCGGTCATCGACAACTCGCTATTCCCCGCCCAAGGGTTGTCCAATCTCTATCGCGAGGAGTATACGGCCAAGGACGCGCAGATCAAATTCGTGCCGTTCGACGATTCCGTATGCGTGGATTCGGCGGTAGACACGGTTCGGATTTTGCTGGAACGCAACGGCTTGGCGAAAGAAGAGATCGGGAGCTTCTTGTTCTCCCAATTCTCGATAGGCAATTTGAAGCTGGTATCCGAACGTCTGGGGATCGATGTCGACAAAGTTCCGTACATCGGCGATAGATACGGATATACGGCTGCGAACAGTCCGTTCGTGGCGCTGTATGAAGCGTTGAAGGAAGGCAAGGTCGCCAGGGGCGATTATCTTGTCTTCTGGACAGTAGGCGCGGGTTGGCAGAACGTGTCGCTGTTGCTGCAGTATTGAGAAGCGAGAGAAACGGGGAGCTCGGGGAAAGCCTTGAGCTCCTCGCTCTATTTTAAATAGATAGTCCAAAAGCTATAGCAATATTGACATTAAAATCGAGGAATGATAAAAAATAAGTATTGGCACTCGTTCGGTCAGAGTGCTAACCGCTGCGACCGAACAGATCTTTGTTAAGGAATGCATATCGAAAGGAGCACCAATCTAATGGCTAAGAAACAATTCAAAGCAGAGTCCAAACGGTTGCTTGAGATGATGATTAATTCCATCTACACGCAACGGGAAATTTTCCTGCGCGAGCTGATCTCCAACGCTAGCGACGCGGTCGACAAAATCTATTACAAAGCATTAACCGACGACCAATTGGTATTCAACAAAGAGGATTATTATATTAAAATCACCGCCGACAAGGCGAACAGAACGTTAACGATCGCCGATACGGGAATCGGGATGACCAAGGAAGAATTGGAGAACAACCTCGGGGTCATCGCGAAGAGCGGCTCGCTCGCCTTCAAGAAGGAGAACGAAGCCCAGGACGGGCATAATATCATCGGCCAATTCGGGGTCGGCTTCTACTCGGCTTTCATGGTGGCGGACGTCATCACCGTAACAAGCAAGGCGCTAGGCAGCGACGAGGCGTTCAAATGGGAATCTACCGGAGCGGAAGGCTATACCATCGAGCCGGCAGCCAAGGATTCCGTAGGAACGGAGATCGTCCTGAAGATCAAAAACAATACCGAGGAAGACCAGTACGACGAGTACTTGGAAGAGTACCGGCTGAAGGCGATCATTAAGAAATATTCCGATTTCATCCGCTATCCGATCAAGATGGACGTAACGGGCAAACGTCCTAAGGAAGACGCCGAGGGCGAGTTCGAGGACTACTCCGAAGAGCAAACCGTCAATAGCATGGTTCCGATCTGGCGCAAAAACAAAAGCGAGCTGACCGATGCGGATTACGAGAACTTCTACAACGAGAAGCGTTACGGTTTCGACAAGCCGCTGAAACATATCCATCTTAGCGTAGACGGCGCGGTGAGATACCAAGCCATTTTGTATATTCCCGAGAATACGCCTTTCGATTATTACACGAAGGAATTCGAAAAAGGGCTCGAGCTCTATTCCAACGGCGTATTGATCATGGACAAGTGCTCCGATCTGCTGCCGGATTACTTCGGTTTCGTGAAAGGGATGGTCGATTCGGAAGACTTGTCCCTCAACATCTCGCGGGAAATGCTGCAGCACGATCGGCAATTGAAGCTGATCGCCAAGAACATCCAGAACAAAATCAAAAGCCAGCTGCAAAGCCTCTTGAAGGACGAGAGGGAGAAGTACGAG
Source organism: Cohnella cholangitidis (assembly GCF_014107495.1). Taxonomy (GTDB): domain Bacteria; phylum Bacillota; class Bacilli; order Paenibacillales; family Paenibacillaceae; genus Cohnella; species Cohnella cholangitidis. The sequence continues at coordinate 1,759,376 of NZ_CP041969.1, read as the reverse complement.
AAGTTCTACCAGTCGTTCGGCAGGCAGCTTAAATTCGGAGTATACAACGATTACGGCATGCACAAAGACGTGCTGCAAGATTTGTTGATGTTCTATTCCTCCAAAGAGAAGAAAGTCGTTACTTTGGATGAGTACGTGGAGAGAATGCCCGAAGATCAGAAGTACATCTATTATGCGTCCGGCGAATCGATCGAGAGAATCGAGAAGCTTCCGCAAACGGAATTGGTAACCGACAAAGGATACGAAATTTTGTATTTCACGGACGATATCGACGAATTCGCGATCAAGATGATCATGTCGTACAAGGACAAAGAATTCAAATCGGTATCGAGCGGAGATCTCGGCATCGAAGCGGACGAGAAAGATAAAGAATCCGAAGCGGAAGCTAACGACAACAAGGAGCTGTTCGATTCTATGCAACAGTTCCTGTCCGGCAAGGTGAAGAGCGTTCGGGCTTCGAAGAGATTGAAGAGCCATCCGGTCTGCCTGACCACCGAAGGCGAAGTGACGATCGAGATGGAGAAAATCCTGAACGCGATGCCGAACAATCCGAACGTCAAGGCCGACAAGGTGCTGGAGATCAACGTCAACCACGCGGTGTTCCAGTCGTTGAAGGACGCTTTCGGGAAAGACCAAGAGAAGCTTAACCTGTATACAAGCTTGCTGTACAATCAAGCGTTGCTCATCGAAGGTTTGCCGATCGGCGATCCCGTGGAATTCACGAACGATATTTGCAAGGTCATGGTATAACGATAAGTTAACGATAGGGCTCAACCTCGCTTAACAGGGGGTTGGGCTTTTTTTTGCTTCCATTTTTTGCTTCCACCCCCCTCTATATATCCTATGGACATCCAAAGTATATTAAAGTAATATTAAGTATACCAAATTATGATTTTTCTTATATAGGATTATGCTGGAGGTACTTAAGCAATGGCGAACAAAAATTGGACAGCGAAATGGATTTGGGTACGGGAGCAGGATAGGGGCAACAACCAGTATGTAGAAGCACGCAAAACCTTCTCTCTTCAAACGCTTCCGGAACGATCGATCGTACGAATTACCGCCAATCAAGAATACAAGTTGTTCGTTAACGGCGCCGAGGTAGGGAGGGGGCCTTCGCCTTGCGATAACGGCTCCCAATATTTCGATACCTACGACGTCGCTTCGCGGCTAAAGCCGGGAAACAATGCAATCGCCATAACGGCATACAACTTCGGGGACGACGTTATCGTTACGGGCCAGAGACAGGGACCGGGAGGTCTGTTATGCCAGCTCGATCTTTATTCCGGCTTCGAATCGGCGCTGCCCGAGCGCGTCTTGGCTTCGGATGCCGATTGGAAATGCCGGGTTTCTCCGCGCTGGAGAAGCGATTCGATCCGTATGCACATGTGGGGAGGTTATCGCGAAATTTACTTGGCTAATCAAGAAGACGGCTGGGAGCGACCCGAATACGACGATTCCGCTTGGAGTTCGGCCGTCGTCGTAGCCGAAGCCGAAGATGCAGCCTCGACCTGGCCTCGGCTGTTGGCAAGGGAAATTCCGCCTTTGAAGGAGTCGTTGCTGCGGCCGCTCTCGCTTGTCGGAGAACAAGCGTATCTGGGTTCGATTCGCAATGCCGATTACGTGTTGGAGTCAATGGGCGGTTCCGCTCAGCCCCTCGCGGTCGATGCCTCGGCGCCAGGCTCCTACCCGCAGCTTACTTACGATTACGGCAGAGAAGTCGTCGGCTATCCGGAACTGACGATCGAGGCTCCCGAGGGCGGGGTCGTTCATTTGTTCTACGGGGAAGGGCTCGAGATGGAGCTAACGGATACGTTCATGCTGAAGAAGGGAGAGAACAGGCTCCAACCGTTCGGAAGACGCGCGTTCCGCTACTTGAAGCTGGCTTTCCAAGCGACGCCCGTACCGGTAACGGTGACGAGCTTGCGGATGTTGTTCGTGCATTATCCTTATCAAGAGAACGGCAGTTTTGCTTGCAGCGACGACAGGCTTAACCGGATTTGGGAAGTCGGCAAATATACGACGGTCGTCAACAGCCAGAGCCATTTCGAGGATTGTCCGCATCGGGAAGGGGCTCTATGGGTTGCGGATGCCGTAGTGATGGCGAGGGTCGTCTACCAGACGTTCGGAGATAAGGACATCGTCAGGAAGAGCCTGCTTCAGTCCGCTCGCATTCAGAATGAGGACGGTTCGATTCCGGGAACGGGACCTGAACGAAATACGTTCGTTCTTCCGGATTTCTGCGCGCATTGGCTGTTCGGGGTAAAAGAATACATGGAATACAGCGGGGACGAGGAGTTCCTTGCGGAAGTGTGGCCGTCGATTCTGAGGCTGGCGGACTGGTTCGAGCTGCAGGAAGACGACGACGGGCTGTTCGCCAAGGCGGACCGCGAAGGCTGGTGGTGCTTCATCGATTGGTCCGACGATATCGAACGCAAGGATAAAGTAACGGCGGTATCTTGCTATTATTATAAAATGCTTAAATCGGTATCCGAACTGGCGATTTGCATGGGAGAGCCGGAAAGGGCGGAGCGACTGGAACGGAAAGCGACGGCTCTTCGTGCCGCGATCCGCGGCAGGATGCGCACCCGGGACGGCGTGTTCGCGGATTGCTTAACCGGCAATGGATTATCCGATAGCATTACCGCGCAGACGAACTTCGCAGCGATCTGGTCGGGAGTCATGGAGACGGAAGAAGCCGAACGCTTTATTAGAAGCTACTATTTGGCGAGCAAACTGCCGCCGATTAAAGGCGCTTTCTTCTACCATATCGTGCTTGAAACCTTGTTTGCTTACCCGTTCAGCGAAGAAGCGATCGACGAAATTCGCGCTTTCTGGGGATCCATGCTTGACCGGGGGGCCACGACTTGGTGGGAAACCTTCGACCCTACGTTGCCCGCGAGTACGGTTCCGAGCCCTTATATGGGGCATACTCCGACCTATATGCAAGCGGCCATTCCCGTTAGTTTCTCGCATGGGTGGGGGGCGTCGCCTACCTACTTGCTGACAAGGGAAGTGTTAGGCGTGGATGTATCGAATTTAGGTGCCGGCCGCATCGACTTCCGTCCTTCGGCGGTAGGCGAGCTGACCTGGGCAAGAGGGATCGTTCCGACCCCGATCGGTGAAATCGAGGCTGCTTGGGCTCGGAAGGACGACGGCTCGTACGAATTCGAAGCGACTTTGCCGATAGATTTGCAATGGACGGGAGAGGGCCTATTAGATATACAAGCGGTTCAAGAAGGGGAAAATCGGAAGATAAAAGGAACGTTCGAGGCTCAACGAAAAATGCTGTTGCATTAAGTATACGTATAATGTATACTTTGAAATGTAAAGTATACACGATAAAAGATGAAAACCGATAATAATCGACATTGTGTATACCTACTTGAGTAGAAAGTCGCATGGATGAACTGAAAGCGCTTAAGGAAACAAATCAGACAAAGGGGAATGTTGAATGAAAAAAAGAGCTTGGATGAAACTGCTTCTCTGTTCAACGCTAGTCATCTCGTTGTTGTCCGCTTGTTCGGGAAATAACAACAATGCCAACACGGCAAGCAAACCTGCAGATACTCCTGCTCCTTCATCCCAATCGCCGGCTTCATCTTCCGAATCAAGTCCCGAATCGATTCCGCAATTAACGGGAACGTTGAACATTTCGTTATCGAATCAATCCCAGTCCTTATGGACCGCCGTTGCCGAAGCGTATATGAAAAAACAACCGGGCGTGAAAGTCTCGGTAGACAATAAACCTCAGCAAGGCTACAAAGAATGGTTAACGGCACAGTTCGCGGCGGGCACGCCCGACGTAGATTTGGCCACCATTAACGAGGTAGAAGGTCTTCAGAAGGATAAGAAGTTCGTCGATATGTATCCGTTATTCGAGAAAATGAATCCTTACACGGGCAAAGCTTGGAAGGACAGCTTGGACCTTGATGCGATGGGCGTCAATCTGGACGCGGTCGGAGAGAACGACCATTACTATACTTTGAATTTCGAGTCGGTGCAGATCGTTTGGGTTTATAATAAAGAAATCTTCGCGAAGGTCGGCGTGACGGAAGCTCCGAAAACCTTTAACGAGCTAATGGCCGCATTCGAGAAAATCAAAGCGGCCGGATACACGCCGCTTGCGATCGGTGGAGACGCCAACTCGGTATGGAGCGGTCAAGCGGGATGGCTCGTTCGAATCTATGCCGACCAATATATGCGCGACTACGTCAACGTGATCCGTTCCCAGGAGCAAGATTACTCCTTCTTGCCGGGGATGGACGATAATTGGAAATACGACCTGACTAATGCTTACAATGATTCGAATAGTAACGTAACGAAGAACAAGGTTCGTCAATGGAAAGCGATCAAAGACAAAGAAGGCCCATACAAAATCGCGGGTAATCCTAAATGGAAAGCTTATGCGGAAAACTTAAAGACGTTGTTCAGCTATACCCCTGAAGGATTTTTCGGAGTCAACGAAAAGCAAGCCTACAATTTGTTCTTAAGCGGCAAAGCGGCTACGATGATGGGCAGCCCGGGAGCTTACTGGCAGCTTCCTAAAGATTTCGCCGAAGCCGAAAAGAACGGCAACGGCGGCGCCGTGAAGCCGTTCGAATACGGATTCTTCAATATGCCTTCGATGGAAGGGCCCGAAGTCATGGCTCCCGCCCGTACGATTCAAATTCCGATCGGTTTCTACGGACTCGTATCCAAGGATGCCAAACAGAACGAGATCGGCGCCGACTTCCTTATGTACGTGACAAGTCCGGAAGGTTACGGCGTCTATCTGGATGCTATTCAGAAGAGCACGGACGCGGCGTTGTCCGGTTCTCCCGCGCTGAAGGATATTACGTTGCCGGAAGAAATGGGCAAAGCATTCGCCAACTTCGAACCGATCGGCAACACGGAAGGATTCTTCAGCGCCGCCAACCATCTGGCTCGCGGACTGTGGGATTATCAACCGTCCGTTCAAGAATGGGTAGGTTCCATTCAGAAATACTTCGCGGGCAAAATCACGGTCGATCAATATTTGAACGAGCTGCAAAGCAACGTAGACAAGAACTTCGCCGGCGCTCTGAAAGAATTCAAGTACGAATTGTCCGATTTGGAAACGCCCGAACGCGAACCGCCAGTCAGAAACTAAGTTTCGTTCTGTCCGGTTCTGCGACTGGGATGTAGCATGGCGGATCGCGGTTTCTGCGATCCGCCCTTTTGGGACGGAAGGGTGGAATGCGACATGAGAAAACTAATATATACCTTTGCTGTCATTCTAATCTGGTTATCTATCGATCCGCAGTTCGCCCACGCCAAAGAGAAATGGACTTTGGACGAAACGGCGAGTATCAGCTCCATGTCCGTGTCTCGGGACGGCAGCCGGATTGCCGTCGGAAGCTTGGCGGCCAAAGCCTACGTATTCGACACGGAAGGCGGCAAACAATTACAGGCGGACGCCAAGAATTCCGTCACGGGCGTTAAGCTGCTCGATTCGGGCACGCTTCTCGTGTCGTCCGACGATCGTCATCTGTACGCGTATGACGGCCAAGGAAAGTTGGTCTGGGATCGCGTTATGAAGAGGTCGGTCAAGGACGTAGCCGCTTCCGACGATGGCCGAATCGTTGCCGTTTCCGTACAGAGGAGCACGGATGTTTGGTATATTGACGCTAATACTGGCGAGGATGTTCGAAGCGTTCCGATCGGGATGACGATCCAGGATATCGAAGTATCGTCGGACGGCGCTTGGACGTTAGCGGCCGCGACGGATCAGTACGCCTATGTGCTGGACGACGAGGGGAACGTAGTCCATAAGCTGGGAGCGGGGGGCAAAATCGCCGCGGCCGCGATATCGGAACAAGGCGACATCGCGCTCGGTACGTCCGGATATAAGGTTGAGGTTTACGGCAAAGAAGGGGAGCGGACTTCTGTACTGTCCGTGAAGGACGACGTGATGGATGTGGCCTTGTCCGCTAACGGCGAGTTAATCGCGGTTACCGATTTCTCGGGTTATTTCTACGTCTTCGATCGCGGGGGCAAGAAGCTATGGGAATCCCGCGGCGACAGCGCGGGACGAGCGGTCGAATTCAACAAGGAAGGCCTAACTCTGTTCGGAGGCACCGATCGGGGCTCCGTTCTTCAATACGACGTCGAATCCGCCGTCAAAGGCGCCGAGAAGCAGGCGTTAAAGAATAAAATTATCGGTTACGCCGTCATTCTGCTCGCTATCGTCATTGCGGCCGCGATATTGTACGCGATGAAGCGGAAAAATCGGCTAGGCGTATTCGTAACCATGTGGCGGTCCAAATTTATTTACTTGTGTTTGTTGCCCGGCTTCGGTCTGTTGATCGTGTTTCAGTACGTCCCCGCCATATCGGGGCTATACCATTCCTTATACGATTGGAATCCCGGAGGGCGTTCCGTTTTCATCGGTTTTGATAATTTCGTAAGAATTTTCCAAGATCCTTATGTAACCAAAGGAATCGGCAATCTGGGCATACTCGTCGTTACGGGCCTGATCAAAGCGATAATTCCTCCGTTGATCGTGGCGGAACTCATCTATCATCTGAGAAGCAAGAAATTGCAATACGGCTTGCGAACGGCATTCGTCGCGTCGATGGTCATTCCCGTCGTCGCCATGTTACTAATCTGGCAAAACCTATATGATCCCAATGTCGGTCTCATTAACAACTTGTTAGAGGTGCTTGGACTAGGTTCCTTGAGCCACGGTTGGCTGGGCGATCCGAAGACGGCATTGTGGGCCATTATTTTCATAGGATTTCCGTTTGTCGGCATACTTCAGTTATTGGTGTTATACTCGGGATTGCTGTCGATTCCGGCAGAATTGATCGAAGCGGCCAAGATGGACGGCGCAACTCTTCCGAGAATTATCAGTTCCATTCATTTGCCTTTATTGTCAGGGCAATTTAAGCTCTTGATCATCCTTAGCTTGATCGGCATCATTCAAGATTTCAATGCCATTCTCATTATTACGGGCGGAGGACCGATGGATTCGACTTACGTTCCCGCTCTTCAAATGTACTACGCGGCTACGAAATTCGATGATTTGGGATACGCTTCCGCGTTAGGCGTAATGATGTTCCTTGTTATCATGGCAATTACGATCATTAATATGAAAGTGTTAAAAACGAACGAGGACTAGAAGGAGGGATGGCAGTTGATTACGCAAAACACGAACGCATCGCAGGCAGCGGCAGCCATGCCTCCGGCTGGTGGCAGGAAAAAAGGGTTCCTTGGCCCCCAAGTTAACCAAGTCGTCATCGTTGTCATTCTTAGCGCGCTGGTCATCCTCACGCTTGTACCGATCTTATTCATGGTCGTCAGCTCGCTGAAGAACAACTCCCAAATTCTAAGCAGCTTCTGGTCGTTGCCTTCGCCGGCGCAGTGGGATAATTACGGACTCGCGTACGATAAAATATGGCGGTATATGCTGAACACCATTCTATATGCGGTAACCGCAAGCGTGCTCGTGATGGCGCTGTCCGCGGTCGGAGGCTATATTTTCGCGAAGAAATCTTTTCCCGGCAAGGAAGTGCTGTTCTTCGTGATGTTGGCCATGATGATGATCCCCAGCGTCTTGACCCTTATTCCGGCTTACGTGCTCTACGAGAATATGGGACTAACCAATACGCCGTGGGTCATCCTGATCGCAAGCGCCGCAGGGGGACAAGTATTCGGAACTTTCCTATGCCGAAGCTCGATGGCCGGAATACCGGACGAAATGTTCGAAGCCGCCAGGATGGACGGGGCGTCGGAGCTTACCGTATTTATGCGGATGGTGCTGCCCCTCTCTCTGCCGATTCTCGCTACCTTATTCATCATGCATTCCGTCGGCGTGTATAACGACTATGTATGGCCGTTGCTCACGATTCGCGATAGTTCCATTCAGGTTATATCCGTCGGATTAACGACGGCGTTCAGCAAATACGGGATGGTCGAGATGGGACCCCAATTCGCGGCGTATGCCATTTCTTCGATTCCGTTAGTTCTGACCTTCGCTTTCGGGATGAAATATTACGTTCAAGGAATGACCCAAGGCGCTTTGAAAATGTAAGATGTAGTTTTCATTGAAGCATGCAAGCCTACAGTTACCCGTTCAGGTAATTGTAGGCTGTTTCGATATCGACTGCTTGCGCACCCTATCTTCTTAAAGTATACTTAAAAACAGAATCAGGGGTGATCAATCGCATGTCGGACAAATCCGTGCCGATGTATCAACATATTATCGATGATATGAAATCCAAGATTAAGAGCGGCGAGTTTGAGATGGATAAACCTCTGCCGAATCAGATCGACTTGGCTAAGATATACAACACGAGCGAGATTACTTCGCGCCGCGCGTTGGCTGAATTGGTTAAAGAGGGCTACATTTACCGCATTCGGGGCAAAGGAAGCTTTATTACGGACGGTGAATCCAGAGAGTCCTCCCCGTCCGCTATACGAACGGTTTATTTCGTATACAATGATCTCACCGTCGACGTATTGAACCATCGCTATTGGAGCGATATGCTGGAATCGATGAAAGAAGAGTGCGACGAGAACGGAGTTAACTTTTACATTTGGGCTTCCGGCACGGGGGAAAACTACGTTTTGCCGGAGGATCCGCATGCGGCGTACGTGCTCGTCACGGCGCCTTATAACTCCGATCAGCCATCGTTGGAAAGATGGAAGAACGAAGGCAAGCGAATGGTTACTGTCCAATTTTATTACCCTCATCTCTCGATTCCTTACGTTATCGCGGACAACTTGACGGGAGGTTTCCTGGCGACCCAGCATCTGCTGTCGCTCGGCCATAAGCGGACGGGAATTATTCTGACCGGCCAGTCCATGCTGGACCTGAATCAGGAATTTTCCTTGCGTCTGCAAGGTTACCGCTTAGCGCTGCAACAACATCAGATCCCCTTCGACCCGGAGCTGGTGTGCGTAATGGATGGTCCGTTCGAAAACGTAAATATGGGGTATGAGGGATTCAAGCAATTATACAAACGCACCGATAATCCGCCTACCGCCGTATTCGTAACGAGCGATATTAAGGCTATGGGCGCTCTTAAAGCCGCGCAGGATATGGGATTGAACGTTCCGAATGACGTTAGCATCGTCGGATACGACGACTTGAGGATCAGTTCTTTCACTTATCCGCACTTGACCACGATTAACCAGAATACCGCGCAGATCGGCCGGCGCGCTATCGAGATTTTGTTGAACGAAATTCCGAAAAATTCGAACTTGCTCGTCAAAGACGAAATCGTCCCTAAGCTCATAGTGCGGAATACGACGAGGGCATTGGGAGTATAGAGTTTGAGAAAACGCCGAGAGGCGTTTTTTTTATATCTATTAATTAATCGATCTATAGTTCGCTTGTTATAAAGTATATATTACGTGTATAATGTATACTTAATAGAAAGGATTCATGGTCTGGAGGATGCAAAATGATAATCGGCGATAAGAAAGACTCTCGAACCCGGGCTTATATTACGCCCAAGCGGATCGTTTGGCAATCCTCGGAAGAGAGCGCTACGGTAGAAGGAGCGGAAGTACTGTTAAGGGAACATAATGGCCAAGCTACTCTGACTGCTAGCGAAGCCTGCTTGTTGCGCAATGAAGAGGAAGCGTCAGCCGGCCTGTTGCTTGATTTCGGCAAAGAATGCCATGGCGGAATCGAGATCACGGTATGGACGGCGGAGGAGATGAGGAAAACCTCGCGAATCCGAGTGCGTTTCGGAGAATCGGTCATGGAAGCCATGAGCGAAATAGAGGGGGGAAGCGCAACGAACGATCACGCGGTCAGAGATCTGATCGTGCCCATCAGCAGCTTCATGGGAACAACGGAGATCGGCCAGACGGGTTTCCGTTTTGTACGAATTGATCTATTGGATCGTAACAGCTACATCCAGATCAAAAGCATTCGCGCCGTGGCGCTCTATCGGGATCTTGAATACAAAGGAAGCTTTCGTTCCAGCGATCCGCTGCTAGACGAAATCTGGATGACCGGCGCGTATACCGTTCACTTGAATATGCAAAATTACTTGTGGGATGGGATCAAGAGAGACCGGCTCGTATGGGTTGGAGACTTGCACCCGGAAATTTCCACGATTCATGCGGTGTTCGGACGCAATGAAGTGGTGTCCGACAGCTTGGACCTCATCAGAGACGAGACTCCTCTTCCGAGATGGATGAACAACTTCCCGAGTTATTCGATGTGGTGGATATTGATACAGCATGATTGGTATCTCCAACATGGGGATAAGCGTTATTTAGCCGAACAACGGACCTACTTGACCGGGCTTCTGTCGCAGCTCATCGAGCAAATTGCGGAGGACGGCAGCTTCCAAGCGCCCGAACCTTTTTTGGATTGGCCGACAAGGTCGAACGAACGAGCGGTTCAAGCGGGAGTTCATGCTCTGGCGTTATTGGCGATAGCCGCGGGAAAAGCTTTGTGCGAGCATTTGCAAGAGCACGCAACGGCGGAACGGTGTCAAGGAGCCATAGAGAAACTGCGCAAGCCTATTCCGGGGCATGGCAATAGCAAGCAAGCGGCGGCGCTCATGGCATTGTCGGGGTTGGCCGACCCGGCCACCGTGAACGACGAGGTGCTCTCCGTAGACGGCGCTCACCGAATATCGACTTTTCTTGGTTATTATGTGCTTAAGGCAAAGGGAGAAGCGGGCGATATTACGGGAAGCTTGGACGTCATCAGGCAATATTGGGGCGGTATGCTGGCTCTGGGAGCGACGACGTTCTGGGAAGACTTCGACATCCGCTGGCTCGAGAACGCGGCGCGGATCGACGAATTGACGCCGCCAGGCAAAGTGGACGTCCACGGCACGTACGGCGACTACTGTTACGTTGGTTTCCGGCATAGCCTCTGCCACGGTTGGGCATCGGGTCCGACCGCTTGGTTGTCCGAATACGTGCTAGGCGTGCAAACGATCGAACCCGGTTGCGCGACCGTGCGGATCAAGCCGCGGCTTGGAGATTTGGATTGGGTGGAAGGGACTTATCCGACGCCGCACGGAGAAATCCGAGTACGGCATGAGAAGCAGCGGGATGGATCGGTTATCTCTCAGATCGAGGCTCCTGAACCAATCCGTGTTATTACGGAATGACGCATGACTGCAAGCTTGGCTATCCCACTGAACCCGAATGGGTCAATGGGATAGCTTTTTTTGTATTTTCATGCGAAACAAAGAGGAAAATGTAGGAAAAAGTCGTATAGAAATACGGGGAAGTTAAACTAGAGGAGTTGTCAGCGTACATGAAAAAAGCCATTTCCGTATTGTTATTGTTTGTTTTGGCGTTAGCTAACGGCAGTTCGGTATTCGCCGCTAATTCCAATGCACCGAGCAAAGCGCAGTTAGCCGTCATTTCGAAGTATTTGACCGCGGTCGAAACCGGGGATTTGACTTTAATCAAAAAAATCCTGCATCCGTCGATCAAAGTGACTTCCTCGTCTATAGAGGCGTTCGAAGGGATCAAGGATTTTATAGTGGATAACGACGGTTACCTTAAGCATTTTAATTTGAACATTACGAAGTACGGCGCCGCGACCAAGAGTTTGGGCCAAGGATTTAAGTTGAAGGGTTACTTATTAACGGCAACGCCCGAAGGATTCACCGTGGCGGATTATACGGTCTATGTTTATTTGCTCAATTCCAAGGGAGTCGTTAAGTTCGTTACCGAGAAAACGGGAGACAGCAAGCGGATCGAAGATGCGGATTCCCTCCCGGACAAAGTTCAAACCAAACTGAACGCGTTGCTGACCGATCGGTACGGCGAGGATTATTTCGATAATCTGGCAGCCGAGGACGATAGCGGCCTCGATCTCGACGATTCGTCTGCGGCAAGCGGAGATTATTTTACGACTCAGGATTTGATAGACCTGTTTATGCTGGAATACGAAGACCTGAAGCTCTCGAACGGTAAGTTCGTGAACAATAAATCGCATTTCTCGCAAATCGTCATTTCCGAATCCAATGCGACTAAAGTGACTTTTAAGTTTAAGAATACGGGCACGTCCGACCTCAACGTTACCGCGGAAGGGTCGGGAGACGACGAGGTAAGGGTGAACGCCGGGGATACGAAGGAGATTACCTTTGAGTCCGATCCGGAAGATTCGCATTTATTCATCATTCGATTCGATAAAATTTACGATACGCCGAAGAGCTCGGACGGCGACATCGGATTCACGCTTTCGGAATTGAAAGTATATCCGGGTTCTAATGCATAACGAGTACGCGCAAGAAAGCCAGGGAAGCGATTCCCTGGCTTTTTTATATTAATGAAGGCAAAAGGAAAACCTCGAAAAACGTCGAATTGTATACTTTCGATATCATCGAGAGGAGTCACGCTATGATCCCGCTTGAGTTTGCTTTTACCTTCACGTTCGTACTGGCAGGATCGTTTGTCCGTTTTTATCTATCCCCGTTCTGGAACAGGCTTCTCTTGTGCTTTGTTTCTTTCGCGATGGTAGAAACGATCTCCCTATATGGCGGGTTAGGCGAATTTGCGTTTATTTTATATGCGGTATTCGTGTTTCTGGTTTCCTATAGCTTCTCGATATATGGGGCATTCGCATCGGTAGTCGTTGCTGCAACATTAACGTACGCAAAGAGCGAGACGGGCTGGTACCTGACGATGGTGCTCGCGTTGGCCGCGGTTTTCGGAGTGCTGCTCTACCGGCAGAAACAAAGGAAGCAGTTGTCCGACAGGGTGTGGCTCGGTCAACTATACAAGCAGTCCAGGCATCTATCCATCCTTAAAGAAATCAGTATCGCGATACAGAGTACGATGGAGGTCGGCAAGCTGCTTCATATTATTCTGACCGCGATTACCGCCGGATACGGGTTAGGATTCAACAGGGCTCTTCTTTTCTTGGTAAATGAGAACGAGACCTTCCTGCAAGGAGCGGTAGGGATCGGATCCATGAGCAAGGACGAGGGGATCCGAACTTGGAACAACGTCGTGAGCAGGAGAATGAACTTGGGAGACTTCATCGAGTTGAGGGAGGATGCTCAATTCCGCGATTTCCACTTGATTGAACTGCTTCGCGGGATGGAAATTCCGTTGCGTTCCGGGGATCATGTGTTTCATCAAGCATTAACGGAGAAGAAGCCGATCATCGTTCGCGATCTCGACTGGGCGGACACCGTTCAACGCCAGCTGGCGGAGACGTTCCGCATGTCTTCCTTTGCGGTCGTACCCATGCTTAATCAGGGTAAAATGCTCGGCGTGATCGTCGTAGACAATAACGTTAACCATCAGCCGCTCGATCTCGAAGAGATCGATAGCATCGTTCCGCTAGCGGCGCAGGCTTCCGTAGCGATCGAGAACTCCCGGTTATACGAGCGAACGCAACGGATGTCGATAACGGACGGTTTAACCGGCCTGTACAATCAACGTTATTACCAAGATACGTTGCATAAACTAGCTCTTGAAGCCGAGCGGGGCGATATCAGGTTGTCGCTGATCATCGCGGATATTGATTATTTCAAACATTACAACGATACGAACGGGCATCTGGAAGGAAACAATGCGCTCATCGGGGTAGCGAACATCATCGCGAATTTGGTTACCGGGACGCACGTCCCCTGTCGGTTCGGAGGAGAAGAGTTCGTAGCTCTTCTGCCGGACGTATCTCCCGACGAGGCTCTGAAGATTGCCGAGGACATTCGCGCCGCCGTGGAACGTCATCCGTTCCGCAACGGGGAGAATCAGCCTTCGGGCAAGCTGACGATAAGCGTCGGGCTGGCTTCCTATCATCCGGGAATGAGCGTTCAGCACCTGCAGGACATGGCCGATTCCGCTCTCTATGAAGCGAAGCGCAGCGGCAAAAACCGGGTAATCGTCCATGCGGAAGGAGTGGTTCTGCCGTGAATTCGATGATAGCGTCCGTCTGTTTGTTCGGTATTTTCATAATCGGATTGTTATTCAATAGAAAGAACTACAGCTTAGCCTTAAGGCTGTTCGCTTCGAGAAAACTGATGCGATTAGGTTATAAATTGGAAGACGTTAAATTTTCTTTCGATCGAATGGTATATACCGTTTCGTTGCCTACGAATCAACCGGACATCATGCGGGCTAACAAGGAGAACTTCGCGATCGTAGAGGAATTCGGCTCCTGGATCTATCCGCAATTGAACGGGATTCGCGTAGTGCTGAACCCTGGACAAGGGAATGCCCAGCTTATCGCCTATTTGCCGATTGAACAATTTCGTCTTCCGTTGCTGGATCAGCTTCTGTTGGACGGGAAAATCAAAGCGGAGGTTTATAGGCGGATCTGCGCGTGCATACTGATTCTGCCGTCTACTAAGGATGAAATGATCGGGGAAGTATATAAGCAAATCCATAACAAACGTTTCTCATAAATACGACAACTAGAAAAGGCGATGCGAATATGAACCCAACCTCTTATTGGCTGCAAAATGCAAGATTGGAAACCGGATTTCAATACGAGAAGGGCAGAGTGTCGGGAACGGAAACCCGGATCGCCCATATTCGAATTCATGACGGGACGATAGCGGAAATTACGTTTGGCGCAATTGCCCCGGATGACAAGCTGACGAGATTGGACGCCAAAGATCTGCTGTTGCTTCCCTCCTTTAAGGATATGCATATCCATCTGGACAAAACGTACTATGGCGGACCTTGGAAGGCGGTTAATCCCGCGGACAGCATTTTCGACCGAATCGAGGAAGAGAAGGAATTGATTCCCCGTCTCCTGCCGACAGCACCTGATAGAGCGGGGAGAATTCTGGAATTGCTGCTTAAGCACGGTTCGACTTTCGTGCGCGGTCACGTGAACATTGAGCCGACAAGCGGCATGCGAGGATTAGAGGTCGCCAAGGCTGCGTTAGAAGCCAATAAAGACAAAATGAGTTATGAGATCGTCGCTTTTCCGCAGCACGGTCTTCTGCATTCTCAATCGACGGATTTAGTCAGACAGGCGATGAGGCTAGGGGCTACTCATGTCGGCGGGCTTGACCCGACCGTCGTGGACGGGGATATGGAGCGTTCCTTGCAGGCCATGATGGACATCGCCGCGGAGACGAACGCGCCCGTCGATATGCATCTCCACGAACAAGGTCCGGCGGGGCTTGCGGCGATGAACCGATTGGCGGATTTGACGATAGAAGCGGGATGGCAAGGCAGGGTTACGGTTAGCCACGCTTTCGGATTCGCGAGCGCGTCTTCCCGGGATGCCGAAGGGCTTGCCGAGCGGTTCGCCGAAGCCGGAATTTCCATCGCGTCAACCGTGCCCATCGGCCGATCGATGATGCCGATCCCGATGCTTGATAGCAAAGGCGTAAAGGTAGAGCTCGGAACGGATAGCCTGACCGATCATTGGTCTCCGTTCGGGAACGGAGACAACTTGGAGAAAGCCGGGCGTTTAGCGGAGCTCTATCGTTATTCGGACGAATATTCTTTATCCCGGGCGCTTCGTTTCATTACCGGCGGCTTGCTGCCTTTAAGCGACGATGGGAAAAGGATCTGGCCGGCAGTCGGTGACAAAGCATCGTTCGTGCTCGCCCAAGCGAGCTGCTCCGCGGAAGCGCTAGCAAGGAGGGCGCCAAGACAGGCCGTCATACATGAGGGCGTAATCGTCTCGGGATCCATACATACGGAATAAGGAGGAGCGTGGATACAACAATGGAATTCGGAACGAAAGATAACCCATGGAAACTGAAAACGCCGCCTCAATCTTCGGAGTACGAGATGTATAAAGACATTAAGGACGGAAAGGAAATATTGGTTTGTACCGTCGGCAAAACGGTTCTGCATTATGACTATCGTTGTCTGGCGGATCTTCATCAGATGCTGAAAGAGAAGGGAGACTGGATTGAGCTTGGCAGCGCGGACGAACAGAAGCCCGCCAAAGAAGGGACAGTCGAAGCTTGGGGACGTTCCCCGGACAATCCGATCGGCGGCTGGTACGGTTTAAAGAAGGGTTTTCGCGGAAGATTCGGTATGTACGTCCCTCCGTTAATGGAAGAGTTAGGGCTCGCCGAAGTAGAGCATAATCCAAGAAACAATCGGATGCGAGCCAAATGAGAAGACCTTGAGGCGCAAACGAATAGGATAGGCTGGATGGGGGAGTCGGATTGCAACGATTCAACGCGGAATTAATCAGGCCGGAAGGGACGGGAACTTGGACGTTCCTGAAAGTACCCTTCAACGTAGAGGAAGCTTATGGAAGCAAATCTCATGTGAAAGTAAAAGGGACATTGAACGGAAACGATTATAGAGGGACCTTAATGCCGGATGGAACGGGAAATCATTTCATGGTCGTTAACAAAGTTTTGCGGGACGCCGTAGGAGCAACGACCGGGTCCGTCGTTCACGTGACGATGGAATCGGATATGGAAGTCAGGGCGGTAGGAGTGCCGGACGACTTGCGAGCGGAACTCGAAGAACATCCGGTAGCGAACGCCTTTTTCAACGATTTGGCTTATTCCTATCAGAAGGAATACGTGACGTGGATAGAAGCGGCCAAGAAGCTCGAAACGAGACGAACCCGGATCGCCAAGTCGATCTCGCTCTTGGCGGAAGGGAAGAAATTAAAGTAACTTGAAGCGCCAAGGCCAAAAAAGTGCCTTCGTTTCCCTTACAATAGGTGAAACCTTAGTAAGTACGAAAAACAAACGCCTAACTCCTCGCCGGATCGAATTGACCCGGCACGGGTTAGGCGTTCGCTTTATCTATGCGTTATAGCATGAGCTCCAGCCATTGCTCCGGCGTCACCGGACCGCAGTAATAGGCGATATCGATATCCTGTAGCAGCGTTCGAAGCGACTGGGCTTCATAACGGACGCCTACGAACTTGTCTGCGAACTCCGCGATATCCCCTCTGCCGAAGAAGTCGCCGTAGATCGTCGCTCCAGCGATGATTCCGTCCTCAACCTGCAGGCGTACGTCGAACGTTCCCGCGCCTTCGATCCGTTTCGTCTGGCGTACGTTAAACGCCGGCGAACGGCCGTAGTTCCATTCCCAGCTCCGGTAACGTTCGTCCGCCAGCTTGCGGACGTTCTCCCAGTCCTGCTCGCTCAATTCGTAATATGGAATATCCTTCTCGCCTTCGAAGAGCGATGTGAGCAGGCTCGTCTTGAATTGCTCGATCGTCATCGGCTCCGCCAGAAATTCCGAGATGTTGGCGACTCTGCTTCGGATGGACTTCGTTGCTTTGGAGACGTACTTCTCGGCGTTCGCTTTCAGCGCGGAGACGACGTTCTCCATTTCCGAATCGAACAACAGCGTTCCGTGGCTGAACATTTTGCCTCGCGTGGAGAACTGCGCGTTACCTGATATTTTGCGTTCGCCGACCTGCAGATCGTTGCGCCCCGTCAATTCCGCTTCCACTCCCAGCTTGCGAAGAGCTTGGACGACTGGCTCGGTAAATTTCTTGAAGTTATGGAACGAGCGGCCGTCATCTTTCATGATGAAGCTGAAGTTCAGATTGCCGAGATCGTGATAAACGGCGCCGCCCCCCGAAAGCCTTCGAACGACGCGAATTCCGTTCTCTTCCACGTATTCCGCGTTAATTTCCTCGACCGTGTTCTGGTTTTTGCCGATAATGATCGACGGCTCGTTGATATAAAACAATAAGTAATCGTCCCGATCGGGCAGAGAGCGTAGAACGTATTCCTCTAATGCCAGATTGAGCGACGGATCGGTAATGTTCCGGTTGCTTATGAAACGCATGGTGTTCTCCTCCGTGTTTGGATGTCTGAGCGGGCAGATGCCCGGATATCCTTTTATCTTAACTCTCAGGATCGCCGATGTCACTTTGGAGAAGCGTCAGTTTTATTTTATGGAAAATTATAACTGTTCATCCCGTATTTTCGCTCTGTATAATCGATCCATACCAAAGTCTTCGGAGGCAATCTACGTATGTATAAGAAATACGGACGCATTCTGTTTACATTAGGATTTACATTGCTTATATCGGCAGGATGCGGGCGCGAACTTACTTTGCAGGAGAAGCTTGATAAGGCTAAGGAATACGCGGACGAACAGAAATTCGATGAAGCTCTGAAGCTCGCGAATGAAGTCGTTGCGCAAGATACCGCGAATGCAGACGGTTATCTGTCCCTGTCAGAGATATACAAGCTTCAACAGCAGACCGATCAATCCGTGCGTATATTAGAACAAGGACTTGCGGCGGCAAGCGATAGCGGTGTTTTTATACCCCTACTGCGCGAGGCCTATCTCAAGCAGTTCGAAGCATCCAATCGCCATGAAGGAAAAGAAATCATCGATAGCGTCGTTGCGGACGTTGATGGAGATAAGCATCCCGAATTAATCGTACTGCAGGGGAATCCGGCTTCTTACGGCGAGGTCGGCGAATACGAGAAAATCGATTTGTTCGTATTTGACCCGAGATCATCTACGATCGCATATGAACGCGGAGACGCGAATATCATGGCCGGCCTGCCTGGCAAGCTCGTTGTCGGAGATTTCACGGGAGAAGGGATCGCCGATGTTAAAGCTGCCGTAGGGCTCGGCGGTTCGGCGGGAGGTTCGTTCGATACGCTGATTTCTCATCAACAGGGACAATACTTGAATTTGTTTAATCAGGACACGTTGCTGTTCGATATCGCGACGACCGTAACTAAGGATGACCGCCTACTGATTTCTTCGGATTTGCTTGAGCAGTATCTTTATATCGATTTGACGGAGGAACAAAAAGCGCAGGAAAGCCAAGATATCGGATGGAAATCCCATGAGCGCACGGAAGTGAAAACGGGTGATGGCTCCTACACGCTGAAAGAGTCGTTTATGGTATACGGCCCTTTGAGTAATGCGGACTACATAGCTGAATTGGAAGTGAATTATGCATTCAAGGATGGCAAGTTCGTCCCGGAACAATTGAATGTAAAACCAATGAATGGGCGTGCGGTAATAAAGGGCGAGAAACCGAAAAAGCTCGTAGTCGACGAGAGCTTCCCGGAGCAGATTCGCCAAGGAATCATACCGGGGCTTGATGTGGTTCTCGGGATGAAGAAATCGGAGGTTTCCGCGATCCTTGGTCAACAAACGGGTGATTTCTACTACGAGGGCGGAGATTTCTATGAGTTCGAGCAAGCGACGGGTGTTGCCTTCTGCTTCTCCGCGGCTATAGAAGACACGGATTCCTTGTTTGCTCTCCTCATATACCAAGATCATCTGAAACGGCTTACGTTCGAGGATATCAGGAAGGCTATGGGAGAGCCCGAGTCTAAAGGCGTCGATGAAATGTTAGGAGAATATTACTATGATTATCAATATGGGGACATAGGAGTTTATTTTTACTCAAGCGATGAATCATCGAATATTACTTCGCTGTCGATTTTACGGAAATAACCCTCAATGAAGAAGAACCATCTCGAGCAGGTGGTTCTTTTTCGCTATTCATGCGAATCGTAAGGCCGAATCTGCTAAGATTAAGAAAGAATATCGTTTCACCTGCAACTTATAGGCGAGGAGCTTAACCATAGATATGAAAAACGTGTTGATCACAGGATATCGTGCTCACGAGCTGGGGATTTTCGATCAGAAGCATAAAGGCATTGCCTACATCAAGAAAGCGATCGCCGCCAAGCTCGTTCCTCTCTTGGAGGAAGGGTTGGAATGGGTCATCACTCCGGGGCAATACGGCGTGGATCTATGGGCGTGCGATGTCGCGATCGAGCTGAAGGAACGATACCCCGAATTGAAATTATCGATCATTACCGCGTTCAGCAATCCGGAGGAAAAGTGGAAAGACGATAAGAAGGAGTACTATCAAGGGATATTAAAAAGCGTGGACTATGTCGGCGCCGTTAGCAAACAGCCGTATAGCGGACCTTGGCAATTCGCGGCACGAGACGAGCTTCTCTTAAGAAAAACGGACGGAATTATCCTGATCTACGACGAGGATGCCGGAGAGGGGAGTCCGAAGTATATGAAAGAGAAGGCGCTGCGCAAGAACGAGACGGACGGGTACCGATATATCAGCATCAACGCCGAGGACATTCAAAACATGGCGAACGAAGAGGAGTTCGGAGGGTTTGAGTAATGTTTTTGCCCGAAAGGATTGACACTTACGTTACGTAAGAAAGTAAGGTGGGAACAGAAGGGGATGATGCCATGAAAATGAAAGAGGTTTGCGCGCGCACGGGATTAACGGAAAGGACGATTCGGTTCTACGTAGAGGAGAAGCTGATCGAACCGCGGATGAGCCTGGTTAACGGCAGGGAGTATCGCGATTATTCGGAGCGGGATATCGCGGAGCTGACTACGGTCGCCGACCTGCGCAAGTTGTTTTTTTCCATCGACGAGATTAAGAAAATGAAACAGTCTCCGGATAAAATCGCCGAAGTGGTAGAAGCGTATAAAATAAACGTAAGCGCGGACGTGCAAGCCAAAGCGGAAATTCTTCAAGCGCTAGCCCAAATAGAGGTTAGCCGACTGAACGGCGTAGATAAGCTGGCCCAGCGATTGAAGAGCGTATCGGCGAATCTGCCCCTGCCGAAGCGGGATATCACGCCTAATTTCGGGCAATACGACAGCGAGACGAAGGAAGAGAGAGAACGGGAATACGAGCGTTATCTGAAGCGGCAGAAAAGGCAGTATGCGATGGGCAAGGCCATCGTATTCACGATTGCCGGCATAAATGTCGTCAGCACGATTCTCTCGTCTTTCGTACAATTTAATCTATTCGCCCTGATTATCCAGGTAGCGTTATCCATCGCTTTAGTTGCGGGGGTTACTTGGATCCGTTACTTATTCGCGGTAGGCGCGGCGTTAAGCGTGCTTTCCCACTTTTACGTGCTGACCGGAGGCTATGATTCAAACCTGATGACCGCCGGACTTGCGGTTCTGATCATAGTCCAGATAGCTTATTCTATTGCTGCCTGCCTTCTTCTATTGATTAACAATGCGGTTAAGGACTTCTTGTACGCTCAGAAGAACGGATAAAGCAATGCTTCGCCTCCCGTTGAGGGTGAGTGAAGCTTTTTTTCTGTATGCGTTTGTGCCTTTCGAGTGTCATCAAGCAAGGCGTAACGGTTTTGAGAAACTGGAGTATCCGAAGCGCTGAAATCGTAACAAAACACCGCTTATTCATGAAATCAAACCTCGTGTCCGGCACTTGCTGCTCCTATGATTAGTTGTAGAGGCCATCTGAATGCTCCATTCGAACGCCTATAGCCGGCTTGAGACAGGCGAAGCGTTAGGTTTGACAATACGGATGTAGGACGGATGATTCGATTATGTTGAAATGGTTAACGAGAATGAATTTGATTCAGAAGTTGATCGTGTTCATTATTTTCCTTATCGTTATCCCGATCTTGCTTGCTTATTGGATCGTCTCGGTTAAGGTAGCGGAGATCACCGAAGACCAGATGGGGGATACGCTGTTCGAATTGGCCAAGACAAGCCATCTGACCTTGGATCGGGATATTATGTCGGTCGACGGGACGACGGAGAAGCTGATGTTCACCCCCGAAACCCAACTGATGTTCAATATGATCGAGCTTAGCGAGTACGATCGGTTGCAGAAATATCTTCTTCTCGATAAGCTGCTGACGAGTTATTCGAAGAATGCCATCAACTTTGCGGTGTTCATTCCCGCCATAGCGGACGATTATCCTTTCGCGCCTCCTTCCGACGTTAAGCCGAACGGGGTGTTTTTCGCATGCGATACTTCCTCGAACAGTTGGTTCCAATTCGCGATTAACGCGCGGGGAACGGGCATTATCCGGATTATGAACCAACTGGGGGATAATCGGAAGGGCATCAAGACTGCCGCTTATATACGAAGCATGAACAACGATTTGGACGACGGGACGCCGAGCGGCGTGATCGTGATGACGGGCTTGGATTCGCTGCTCCAGAAGGATCTGGAGTCGCTTAAGATTCCGAAGGACGGGCAAATCGTCCTCTTGAATCAAGCCAATGAGGTGCTGGCGAACACGTCCGGGCTCGACATCGGCTCGGTTTTCCGTCTTCCGCAGGATATTTTCCGTTCCCCCGAAGGCGTATATATCGATCGCGATGGGAGCGATTCGTGGCTGTATGCGATTCATAAGAGCATGAACAGCGATACTAAACTTTTGTTTAAGATACCGATCAGCTCTATCATCGGAGAGCACGAAGCGATGCGACAACTCGTCAACTACCTGATGATCGTCTATTTCTGCGTACTGCTCGTCGCGAGCATTTATTTTTTCAGGCATATTCTGAGCCCTCTATCCAGGCTGGCCAGGCTTAGCCGATCATTCGAGCCCGGAAGACCGCTTACGAACGAATACAAGGTGAGTCGCAGAGACGAGATCGGCCTGCTTAACAATGCGTTCATCGAGATGACCAAACGGCTTAACCAAACGATTCACGATAAGTACGAACTGGAGCTTAAGCATAAGGAAGCGGAGCTCACCATCCTGCATTCCCAGATTAATCCCCATTTGCTGTATAACACGCTGGAATCGATCTTCTGGCGAACGACGATCGAGGGCAACGCCGAATCGGCCGAGATGATCCGGGACCTCTCTCTGTTGATGCGCATCGGCTTAAGCCGCGGGAAAACGCTGATCCCGATCGCGGAAGAGCTTAACCATATCGAAGCCTATTTGAGATTGCAGTTGAAGCGCAACAACTATGCTTTCGCGACCCATTGGGACATCGACGACGAGGCCAAGCCGAATCTCATTCCGAAAGTCGTGCTGCAGCCTCTCGTAGAGAACGCGATCCTGCACGGAATCCGCAAAATGGACAAGGAAGGGCAATTGCGGATAGCGATTAAAACCCGGGAGCATGAAGTGCTGATCTCGATCGAGGATAACGGGTATAGGTCGGCGGATATCGGCAAATTGAACGCCATCGCCGACGGTACCCATACTCGGGAGGGGTTCGGTATTATGAATGTTAACAAACGGATCAAGCTGCATTTCGGAGAGCGTTACGGCTTGCGTTTCGAGCAACGAACGGGGGGCGGAACCCGCGTCGTCATGACGATTCCGACAACTACGGACCATGCAAGCGAGTAGGGGAAAGAGAGGGGAAACGTATGTATCACGTTCTGGTCGTGGACGATGAACCGATGATTTGCACGGGCGTCGCAACCGTATTGATGAACTCGGGGATCGGTATCGCGGAGGTGTTCATTGCGAATAACGGATTCGAAGCGCTCGATTATATCCGCTTGGAGGAAATCGACCTGATCATCACCGATATTCAGATGGACTTGATGAGCGGAATCGAATTAATAGAAACGATATTCACGGAAAATCCGATGGTGCCCATCGTCGTCTTGTCGGCGCATGGAGAGTTCGAATACGCGCAGAAGGCGCTGCGGTTCGGCGTGAAGGAATACATCGTGAAGCCGGTCGTTCCAGCGGAGCTAGTCAGGGCTGTCCATTCGTTCCTGACGGAACGGGATACCCGGCAACGTTCGTTAACCGATTCCACGTTTAATCAGAAGTTCGTCTTCGAGGATATGGCGTCGAATCGCAACCATATTCTGAACGAGCTTGTGTCGGAAGGGATCGCGGACGATGAAGTCGACGAAGTGTCCGCCTTCTTGGGTTGCCGATTCGAAGGTCCTTATTACTGCATTCTAGCCATAGAGCTGAACTTATCGAAAGCAGGCCTATTCGAGGCCGATATTCGCTCCTTCCGCGATCGCAACTTGTTAAGGTACGCCGCGCTGAATGTCGTGGAGGAGACGTTGAGTCGCTGGGACAGCATCGTTTTTTATTGCGGAAGCCACTCGATCGCGATCGTGCTGCAGTTCACGCAGGAGGAGATGGCTAGTCCGACGGGATTGAACGAACAGACGATGATCGCCCAATTGCTGCACAACAATCTTTTGAATTTCATTCATCTGAGGAACGTGATCGGAATCAGCCGTATCCGGGAAGGGATCCCTAGCTGGGTGGCGCTCTTCCGGGAAGCGAACGAAGCGATCCGATGGAGCGGGGTGCACAGCGATCATAACGTGTTCTACATCGGCGATTTCGGCAGGCATGAGGAGCAGCCTTCCGCCGGGGGCATTCCCGTCACGAAGCAGATCATCGACGACAACAACTCTTTTATCCATAGCGCCATTCAGTATATCGACGGAAATTTCCGCCAGAAAGGGCTTAAACTGCAGGAGATCGCGGAATCGATCCGTTTAAGCCCGAATTACCTTAGTTACTTGTTCAAAAAAATCGTGGGCATGAACCTGTGGGATTACGTGACGAAGCTGCGAATGGATGAGGCCAAACGGTTGCTTCTGACGACGGATATGCGCAGATACGAGATTTCCGACGAGATCGGCTACGAATCCCCGGAGCACTTCAGTAAAATTTTCAAGAAGCATTTCGGCGTCAATCCATCGGAACTCAAAAATTAAACAAAAAAGGCGCCGATCATAATTTATCCCTTCTCAAACGATATATCGCACATCGACGTGGGATATAACGGGACTTTATGATAAAAATGTAAAACTAATCAAACCGAGAGGGGATAGGGTTGAAAATGAAAAAGAGCTTACTAGTGAGCATGCTGGCGTTCGTGATCGTGCTGGCCGGATGCGGAAGCGGCAATAATAGTCCGTCGGCATCGAACGGGGCGTCGCCTAAGGCATCTTCATCGGAACCAACGGAGGGAAGCACGGCGGAAGCATCGCCTTCTCCGGCCAATGCGGATCCTGTCAGTATCATAGCGTACGCGTTCCCTGCGGACAAAACCGAGGAAAACGCCACTTTGAACGCGAAGATCAAGCGCTTCGAAGCCAAAAATCCGAATGTAAAGATTACCCCTAAATACTGGAAGTATGAGAATACGGAGATCGCGATCAAGATGGCTTCCAACAGCGCGCAAACCGAATTCACTACGTGGGCGACTGAAGGCAAACTGTTATCGGGCAAAAAGTGGATCATCGATCTGACAGATCATCTGGCCAGTTGGCCTTACGCTAAGGATCTAAACGAGTTTGCCATGGCGCCGTACATTATCGAGGGCAAAACGTACGGCATTCCGATCGATGCTTACGGGATGACGATCACGATCAATAAGAAGCTATTCGAAGAGAAGGGCGTTCCGCTGCCTCCGCTCGATTGGACATGGGATGAACTGATCGAGGCGGCGAAAGCAGTCAACGATCCGGCCAAAGGCATTGCGGGCTTCATTCCGATGGGCAAAGGCACGGAAGCGGGATGGAACTGGACGAACTTCCTTTATTCCGCGGGCGGCGAGGTTCAGACCGTTGCCGATGGCAAAGTAACCGCAGCCTTCAACTCGGAAGCGGGGCTTAAGGCGCTGCAATTCTACAAGGACTTGAAGGACGCGAACGTCATTCCGAAAAACTGGGCGTTAGGGTACGGAGACGCGCTAACGCTATTCAATCAAGGACGCGGCGCGATGGTCATGTGCGGAAGCGGCAATGCGCTCGACGGAGCGATCAATCAAGGCGGAATCAACAAAGACGACGTGCTGCTGTATCCGATCCCTTCGGTCACGAAAGGCGGCAAGCATGTCGGAGTAGCCGGAGGAAATTATAAAGTCATCAATGGATTGGCTACGAAGGAACAGCAGAAAGCCGCATTCGATTTTGTCGTCGACGAATATTTCACCGATGCGTACTTGGATTCGATCGACGCGCAAATTACTTCGCAGAAAGCCAAAAAACAAGTTTACGTCCCGCAGTTGATTAACTACTGGAACGATAGCTCCGAGTATGGCAAGAAATACGAGGCTATCTTGGCGAAGCATGATAACGTCTACAAGTATTCCCCGGAATTAAGCAAGTTGATGGAATCGAAGCCCGAAGCGACGTATGAGACGCAAGCCTTCTATGGCGAGATGGCCAACACGATCCAGAAGGTGTTCACGAGCAAGGGCGACCTAGACCTGCAAAAAATTCTCGACGATACGGCAGCCAAGCTTCAGAAAGGCTCCTTCGACAAAGTGAAAATCGAGTAGCGGCGGAGAAAACGAGAGGGGTCTATGCTGAAACCAGTATAGACCCTGATCCATAGAGGGGGAGTGGTACGCATGGAGCTGCAATTGGATTCTCCGATCGCGAAACCGGGCTTGCGCAAACGGACTCGCTGGTATTTCTGGGGGATGCTCTTTCTGATACCGGAGATCGTTATCTTTTTTATCTTTTTGTGGGTACCGATTTTCAAAGGGGTGGCTTATAGCTTTTATAACGTGGATTTCGTCAGCGGAAATACTTTCGTGGGCTGGCAAAACTACGACGAGGTGCTGAGCAATCCCGATTTCTATACGGCGATCAAGAACACGCTCGTGTACATGGGCTTGGCGGTGTTAATCGGGTTCTGGGTGCCGATCGCGATGGCAATAGCGGTGTCCGAGTTGAAGTGGTTTCAGGGGCCGGCCAGAATCGTAGGCTACCTGCCCAGCATCATTCCCGCTATCGTGCTGTACGGAATGTGGCAATGGTTCTACGATCCGGTTGGACCGATCAATTCATTCTTGAATTTCATAGGCTTGCCTAGCTTCGATTTCTATAGCAAGGAGCATGCCGTATTTTCCTTGATTATTTTGGAGACATGGCAGAACTTCGGAAGCGCGACTCTGATCTACATTGCCGGCCTAGCTGCCATTCCGAGAGACTTATACGAGGCATCGGAATTAGACGGAGCGGGCGTATGGGCCCGTATTCGTTACGTAACGCTTCCAAGCTTGAAAGGATTGATTCTGCTCCTGCTCGTGCTGCAACTGATCGCGACTTCGCAGGCGTTCCAATCCCAGTTGCTCATGTTCGGCGGGGGGCCGGATAACGCGACGTTAACGTATCTCCTATTGACGACGAGAGAAGCTTTCACCTACTTCAATTTCGGGAAAGCTAGCGCGATGGGGGTCATCATGTTCATCGTCTTGGTCGTCTTCTCGATATTGACGATCAAGACCCGCAAGGGAGGCGACGAAGCTTGAAGGCAGCCCAAGACCGCGCGATCATGTCGCGCTACGACTTCCGCAAATCCGGCGTGAAGGTCGTGTACGCTTGTATGGTCGCGTGCATCGTACTGATCTCGCTTTCGATGTTATATCCGTTCGTGAATACGTTCCTGAACTCGCTGAAATCCACGGAAGAATTTTTCGCGTTCCCCGCGCCTTTTTTTCCAAGCGAGTGGCTGTGGGGGAACTATAAGGAATCTTTAACCTATCTCAAGATAGGCATGCATTTTAAGAATACGATCCTGATTTTCGCCGGGAACACGTTCTTCTCATTGACCTTCCTTGGACTGGCGGCATTCAGCTATCCCATCTGAGGGTACCTTACAAGAAGTGGGTCACGCTTTATTTCATGTCCACCTTGCTTATTCCCTCGGCTTCGTATTTGATTCCGAACTTCCTGAACCTCAAGGAGCTAGGGGTGTTGAACAGTTATTGGGCTTTCTGGCTTCCGGCCGGGGCGAACGCGTTCTTCTTGCTTTTGCTGAAAAATTTCTTCGACGGCATCCACAAGGAACTGTTCGAGTCGGCGAGAATCGACGGGGCTTCGGAGTTTCGATGTTTCCTCAGCATCGCTATTCCGCTCTCCGTGCCGATCTTGATTACTTTAGTCTTACTGGGCTTTGCTACAACTTGGAACGACTTCTACTGGTCTAGCTTGGTCATGCAGGAAGACAAGCTTCCGCTGGCCGCAGCGATATATACGAAAATTATTTATCCTGGTTCGACGATTAACTGGAACGTCCGTTTCGCTATTCTAAGCATGACATTGCTGCCGCCCTTAGTCGTGTTTCTTTTCTTTCAGAAGTATATTATCGGAGGCTTAAGCCTTGGTGCGGTGAAAGGTTAGCTCAGGTGAGGAAGCTTCGCGGAAACCACTCTCCTTGGAGGGTGGTTTTTGCTGTTTTTTTGTTGTCGCATAGCTTTAGGCTATACTTGGAGGAGGAAATGGATTCGAATCGCTAGGAAGAGGGAGTTTCGGCATGTTATTTTACATTATCGCTCTATTCGTTGTCCTAGCGGACCACGCGACCAAAATTCTCGTCCGCATTCACGTAGACATCGGTGAATATATAACGTGGCGCGGAATAGAATTCACGCATTACGAGAATAGCGGAATGGCCAGCAGCTTATTCCAAGGATACGGAAGACTGTTCGGAGTAATCGCGATTCTATTCGTTCTTGGCGTGCTTTATTATCGGAGAACGGGAGCGAAGAGGGGCGCTTTACTCGATTGCGGCTTGGGATTCCTCGTCGGAGGGGCTATCGGCAACGGAGTTGACCGGCTTATTTACGGCCAGGTCACGGATTTCATCATTCGTTCGGGCGGCATTCTGAACGTAGCCGATCATGCGATCGAGCTGGGCGTGCTGCTCCTCCTCGTACATTTTGCTTTGGATTATTGGCGCAAACGAAAAACCAGCCGAGCTTAACGCTCGGCTGGTTTTGTTTTTCATGCGTTCTCCGGAACGGATAATCCAAGCCCTTCCGCGACGCGCCGGCCGTACTCCGGATCGGCTTTGAAGAAATGGGCGATCTGGCGAAGCTTGATTTCATCCTTCTCAACGGGTTTCATCGCACCTACGATCGTGTCTACCAGACGAGCGCGTTCTTCCTCGCTCAGCAGGCGATATAAGTCGCCCGGTTGAGTGTAGTGATCATGATGGTCGTAGGCTACGCTAGCCGCTTCGCCGGACACCTCGAAAGAAGCCGTTTTGTGTTCGGGCGATTCTTTCGGTCCTCCATAGCTGTTCGGCTCATAGTAGACCGAACCGCCTCCGTTGCCGTCGAAGCGCATTTGCCCGTCGCGTTGATACGTGTTCGCTTCGGATTGCGGACGGTTGATCGGCAGCGCGTTGTGATTGGCGCCGACGCGGTAGCGATGCGCGTCGGAGTAGGCGAATAGACGGCCTTGCAGCATTTTGTCCGGAGACGCCTCGATTCCCGGAACGAACGATCCCGGCGAGAAGGTCGCTTGTTCGACCTCGGCGAAATAGTTGTCGGGATTTCGATTCAGCACCATGCGGCCCGCTTCGATAAGCGGATAGTCCTTCTGCGACCATACTTTCGTAACGTCGAATGGATCGAAGCGGTAAGTATTCGCATCTTCCAGCGGCATGATTTGCACATAGAGCGTCCATGCGGGGTAGTCCCCGTTAGCGATGGCGTTGAACAGATCCTCCGTATGATAATCCGGATTGTCTCCGGCAAGCTTGGCCGCGAGTCCGACGTCAAGGTTCTGAATGCCTTGCTCCGTCTTGAAGTGATATTTCACCCACACCGCTTGGCCATCGGCGTTCACCCATTTGAACGTATGGCTGCCGAATCCGTGCATATGTCTTAGCGTTGCGGGAATGCCCCGGTCGGACATCAAGATCGTCACTTGGTGCAGAGATTCGGGGGAGAGGGACCAGAAATCCCATACCGCGTTCGGATTTTTCAGATGCGTCTGTGGGTGACGCTTCTGAGTATGAATGAAGTCGGGAAACTTGATCGCGTCCCGGATGAAGAAGACGGGCGTGTTGTTGCCGACCAAGTCGTAATTGCCTTCATCCGTATAAAACTTCACGGCGAATCCGCGAGGATCGCGTACCGTATCCGCAGAACCGAGCTCGCCGGCAACCGTGGAGAAGCGAATAAACATAGGAGTGCGTTTGCCTATTTCCGATAGAAAGCTCGCTTTCGTATAATTCGATAAGTCGTTCGTAACCTCGAAGTAACCATGCGCGCCTGCCCCTTTGGCATGAACGACCCGTTCGGGTACGCGTTCTCTATTAAAATGCGCGAGCTTCTCTAGCAGATGAACGTCCTGAATGAGCGTAGGACCGCGTGCACCTGCCGTGATCGAGTTTTGGTTGTCCCCTACGGGAGCCCCCCAGCTAGTTGTCAATTTGTTATTAGGCGTACTCATCTCGCAATCACTCCTTCATTAAATTGGAACGTACTTATAATGATAAATATTATCAACAAATAATCAATACTTATTTAGAATTATTCTAAATAAAGTGAAAAAATGATAAAAAATAAATCGGGATAATCATGCTTATGGGCTTGGCTACGCTGATATTCATCGTTAACGCGGAAAGATACGAATCTTTTTTTGTTCCTGCCTTAAGATCTGTCGAATAAAGGGATTCGAAGACTAATCAACGAATAAATAGGCAGAACGATGTGAAGGGATGGACAATGTGAGAATAAAATTTCGAAGCTTCTTGCTGCTAATAGGCGCGCTATCGTGTTTATTGTTAGGGATGAACGCAGCAGGGGCACAATCGCAATCGTTGCCATTATCTTTGACAAGTCCTCTAATCGCACTCAATAACGAGTCCGTGTCTTTGCCGAGCGCGATTCCTGCCGAAGTAAGCAAAGGGCGAGCCTTCGTGCCGGTTCGTTTTTTTCAACATCCGCAGATACAAGGAGATTACATATTTTCGGAAGATAAGGGAACCTATTATCTGTTGATCGATAACCACGCTGCCGAAGTCAATTTGATCTTCGGAAAAGGAGCGCCCTTGTTCCGGATTACCGACAGCGAGGGGAAAGATTCCCTAGTTCACGATACGAATGCTCTTCCCTATCTCCACGGCGAAGAACCAATGGTTCCTCTTAGACTTATTGCGGAAGCTCTAGGCTTGCAAGTGAAATGGGATAATCAAGCTAAGTCGGTCATATTGGAGACGGATGAGGAGTACAGGCGAGAGCTGTATTCGGTGGAAGAGTGGGAAGCGCAGATGGGCGAATATCCCGTCTATTGGGATGATAAGTCCGCAAAGCCGATCACGGATGAAGAACTTCAAGCGTATATCGAAGAAAACAAGCTGCCAATCGTCGATTACAAGATAGATTCGAAATATAAGGCAATCGTCTTGGAGGTGAAGGAGCATGAAACGAGTACGTATGCGATTCACCGACTCCGCAACGGGAAGTTAGGCAAAGATGACATTATGGTTGGTACGAAGGAGAACGAGTACGGATTTGCTTTTCAAAAATTCAATGGCTATCTCAGCATTGTCCTGTTCGACAAAGCCAAGCTTTTAGAGATCCATTCTTGCGTGGTGTCCATATACGATAATAGACAAACGAAGAAATTAAAGGTCGAGATTGGGGACAAGCGCGGGTATTTATTGCGAATAGGCGAGGAAGTATCGTCAGGATTAGTTAACTTAAAGGGTAAGGACGGATATACGTACGAAGAAATTTTCTGGTAACTTGAAGAACGAAGGGAAGATAAAGCATGCCGAAACTTATCTTTGTCGTCGGGGGAGCGGGAGCCGGAAAGACGACATTGACGAAAGCGATAGCGGGTAAGCGCGGAGCTCCGATGTTAGATATGGACACGTTGCTCAGGCCTGCGGCGATTGCGCTTATGACGTTAGCGGGATTGGATCCGAATGACCGGGATTCCTCGGAATATAAGAAGCTGTGCCGGGACTTAGGCTATCGGATTACGATGGATGCCGCGCTTGAGAACGTCGCGATCGGAACGGACGTATTCGTGGTCGGACCCTTCACCAAGGAGACGGAAAATCCCCGATGGATTAAGGAAGAGTTGCTCAAAATAGGAGTCTCTGCGGAAACTGTGGAGGTTAAAGTGATCGTCGTTCATCTAGCGGGACTGGAGGTTTATCGCGAGAGGATCGGACAGAGGGGGACGGAACTGGATCGCTGGAAGCTCGAGCATTGGGCCGAATTCAGTCGCTCGTTGGCTATGCGAGTTCCGAAATGGGACCTTCCCGAGGAATCCGTTCTCTATTTCGACAATTCGCAGCCTCTGAACGAAGAGCGACTTGCTGTTATCAAACGGTTCGTGTACGGGACAAGCCGATGATTCATCGGTTGCATCGGTTGCCGCCAAACAAGGAGAGCCCTCTTGTCGAGGACTCTCCTTGTTTTAGTTCTTCGAGATTTCTGCATATTGATCCCGAATTTTCAGTATTCCTTGCAAATTATCGAAAAATATAGTGACGAGCCGCGGATCGAAGTGCTGCCCGCTCTCTTGGCGGAAATACTCGAGAATATCTTCAAGCGGCCAAGCTTTTTTATACACCCTCTCGCTGCCGAGAGCGTCGAACACGTCGGCGATCGCGGCGATTCTGCCGTAAATATGTATGTTTTCTCCCGCTAGTCCGTTCGGATACCCTTGACCGTTATATTTCTCGTGATGCTGATGGGCGATGATGGCCGCGGCTTTAATAATCTCGCGACTGGAATGGTTTAGCATGGCGTAGCCGTGATTCGTATGGTTCTTGATCGTCTCGAATTCTTCGGGAGTCAGCTTGCCCGGTTTGTTCAGGATCGCATCGGGAACGGCGACTTTGCCGACGTCGTGCATGGAAGAGGCCAGTCTAACGATTTCGGCTTCTTCTTCGGGAATGCCGGATTTAAGGGCGAGCAGCTTGGAATATTCCGCGACTCTTTTCACGTGGTTACCGGTTTCCTTGGACCGGGTTTCCGCGATTTCGCCCAACGTGAATATGATTTCCTTCTGCGTATTCTCGACTTCTTCATTAAGATAGATGTTCTCGAAGGCAACGGATACGTTGGAGCAGTAGATTTCGATGAGGTACCTGTTCCATTCGTTTAATTTGGTAGAACCCTCGAAGTAGATGACGTTCTCGCTGCCGTCTTGCTCTGGAAATAACATGTGAAATGGTCGTCGAAGAAGTCGCCTTTCTTATTGCGGAAAGCATTCTCGATACTCCTCAACACATGCTCGGGCACGACATCCCCGATCTTATCGTTCTCGTTCGGACTATAGTCGCCCGTCGCGGCCAGAATGTAGATTTCCTCTTGTCCTTTGGAGACGGCGTAGCTGTTGCAATGAACGGCGTTCTTGTTCAAGTTCATGATAGAGGTTAATTGGGTCAGAACCCCGGAAGCGAATTTTCTCATCGACTTCAGCTCGAACAGATCGGCGGACGAATTAATGATTTTTTCCAGGCCGATCTTGTTGTTCTCGATAACCATAATGTCGCGGTAAGAACGGAGCGCCGACATTATGGTCGTAAAAAGCTTCTGCGACGTTAATTCGGTTTTCTCTTTGTAATCGTTAATGTCGTAGTTCGTGATGACCATCTTTTCCGGTGCTTGCCCGGGCTGTCCCGTACGCAGAATGATACGTACCGACTGGTATTTCAATTGTTCGCGTATGTATTTGACGATCTTAAGTCCGGAATCGTCCTGATCCATGACAACGTCGAGCAGAATAATGGCCGTGTCCTTGTGGTCCCTAATGACTTCAAGGGCCTCTTCCTCGGTGTAAGCGCTAATGAACTCCAATCGTTTGCCATCGAATTCGAAGTCGCTAAGAACGAGCTTAGTAACGTTGTGGACCTCTTGCTCGTCGTCGACGATAATGACTTTCCACGTTTCTTTAACGTGGGGATATTCGATTCCTCCGTCTTGCTCGTCGTCGGCGAAGATAAGGAAGTCATCCTGCTGATCGCGTTCCATTCGGTCATCCCTCGTTCGTCATTGGAATATGGATAATAAAGTGAGTGCCCGATCCTTCCGTGCTCTCGCACCGGATCGTGCCGCCCAGAGATTGGGTTACTAGATTATAGACGATATGCATGCCGAGCCCGGTTCCGCCTCCGCCTCTATTCGTGGTGAAGAAGGGATCGAAAATCTGCTCGACGATTTCCCTGGGCATCCCTTTGCCATCGTCGGAATAGTGCAGGGTCAGTTCATTGAGATGGGAGGAAATATGAATCCCGATCTGTCCTTCGTCATCAGGTCCGTAAGCATGGATTAGGGAATTCATGATCAGGTTGGTCACGATCTGCGAGATCGCGCCGGGATCGCTGAACAGGATCAGCTCGTCCTTCCCCGTAAGCGAGACGCGATGCTTCGTCTTCTTCAGATTAGGCTGCAAGCTGACGAGAACTTCCTGAACGTATTCCTTCATCATGAACCTTCGCTTCGTATCGTTGGAACGGTCAACCGCAACTTGTTTGAAGCTGCGGATCAGCTCGGATGCGCGAAACAGATTCGTCTGAATCATTCCCGTCGTTTCGCGAACCGCACGCAAATAATCTTCCAGATCCGATCGCTTCATTTTGTTGGCTTGGAACAGTGCTTGGAAATCTTTCGATTTCTCGTCCATATAGGACGCCGCGGTTACGCCGATGCCGATCGGAGTGTTGATCTCATGAGATACCCCGGCTACGAGGCTGCCGAGAGCAACCATCTTCTCGGATTCGACGAGTTGTTTCTGCGCATGCTGAAGCTCCTTGTACCGGCCTTCCAGGTTATAGACCATTTCATTGAACGCGGAGGCGACCTCGTTGATTTCTTGGCTGGAATCAAGCTCGATTTCCTTATATGCCGAGCCTTTCTTCACGGAAATGGCGGCTTCGCGAATCTTCAGCAACGGCCGGATGAGCAATTTGCGAATGATGTACGATAGCGAGATTAGCAGAAGAACGGCAATGACGATTCCGACGCCGATAATGAATCGAATCCGGTCTTTGATCAACTCCGAGCTTTCCGAAGTGTTCACGAGAAGCTCGATGGCTCCGATCGTAACCCCGTCTTCCTTGAGCGGGGCGGTGAGCTTGTCTTTAGGAATGCCGTCCCGGTCATGGCGAATGTGCGATACGAGCGTCTGTTCCATCTCCAGCGCGGCTAGAAGGTCCGGCGGCGAGGGTTGGCCGATCAACGACCTGTCCGTGGAGGCGAGAACGGCTTCCTTGCCGTACAATGTGAGCTGCAGCACGTTTCCTTCCTTGTACTGGATGTAGTCGAAAATTTGCTGAACGTCTTTGACGGAGTGGGATTCCTCGTACCTTCCGTTGATCGCCGTAGTCATTCCGTCCAATTGGCTCACATAGGTTTCTTCTACGGATTTCTGAAGACTGTAGGAATCAAACCACACGATTACGGACATCAATAGAATGGTAACCGCGGTGACGAGGGCGAGGATACGGCTTTGCAGGCTGATTTTTCTTAACATGACGATTCTCCCGATTTTAGGTTTGGACTTCGAACTCATAGGTATTCGTCACGTCATAGGGGGTATGGTCATTGTTGTGCAGCGATACTTTCAATGAATGCTTGCCGGCGGCCAGATCGGTGAAAATGTGTTGGTTTTCTTTGACGCTGATCTTGTTCTGGTCGTCCAAGTACATATGGATATGGCCTTCCCCTGCCTTGCGCGCCATTCCGTAGTGTTCTGGAGAAATGGCCATATCCGTGTTCACTGTCACGGTTACTTGGTTGCCTTGCACGTCTAACGCGACATCCAAAGTCGGCTTATGGGCGGCATGCGCATCATGGGATCCGGAATTCGATTTCGTTCCGGTGCCGCATGCCGTCAGCAATAGACAGCAAAAGAGTAATAAGGCTAAATTTCTCATGATTTCCCCCTATTTCGGATTAACTATTTACTCTATTATAAGGCTTATCGACTAGAAATGTAGGAAATTATTACCGTCGTTCGAACGGTGAAGATGGACGAAATATTGGGGCGGTAGTAAAATAATCAATAGCATATTATTGGGGTGATCCTATGAGCGACAACCATACGAATCCGGCCGACGCTAGCGCCGAACAACCGAAGAAGCCGAGCCAAGCCGACGCTATTAAACGCATTCTCGAGAGGAAGAAGCAAGCTCAACAGAATGCCGGCGGCAGACAAGGCCATTCCTCCACGGAAGGCAAAAAGATGAAAACCCAGATCCACAAGGTGCAAAATAACCAGAAGAGGCGCACGGGCGTATAAGCGCGGGAATTTTCAGCCGAGCTTAAAATACGCCTGCAACAATCGTAAAGCCGGTTAGCAGAGAAGCAGTCCCGAAAGCCGTAAGAGGCCCGAAGGGCTGCTTTAATTTTGATGCCGACGAGGTTAAAGCGACCATACGAGGAACAAACTAGCAGAGGAGGTGTTGGAATGGAGTTATGGTTTCTTGGCACGAGCGCGGGGATGCCGATCGCGGGCAGGAACGTGACCTCTATCGCGTTACGCATGCCGCAGACGAGAGGAACGTTCTGGTTGTTCGACTGCGGCGAAGGAACCCAGCACCAATTGCTGCGCTCGCCATTTCGCTTAAGCCGCCTAGAGAAGGTGTTCGTTACTCATTTGCACGGGGATCATCTATTCGGTCTTCCCGGACTGTTAAGCAGCCGGGCATCGCTGGGCGGAAGTGATCCACTGGAAGTGTACGGACCCGAGGGGCTACGCGAGTATACGGAATCGGCGTTGCGAATTACCGGAACTCATCTCGGATATCCGCTGCAAATACACGAGATCGGGGAAGGAACGGTATTCGAAGATCATGCTTTTAAAGTAGAGGCTGCTCAATTGGATCATCGGATCGATTGCTTCGGCTACCGGGTAACCGAGCTTCCGCACTCCGGTACTCTTAATACTAAGCTGCTTGCCGAAATAGGGGTTCCTCCCGGACCTGTATACGGCACTTTGAAGCGCGGCGAAGACGTGAAGCTGGATGACGGACGATTGATCCGGTCGGCGGACGTGATCGGAGATCCGGTTCAGGGCAGAGTCGTAGCCGTGTTGGGGGATACTAAGCCGTGCGACAACGCCGTGGAGCTTGCCAAGGATGCGGATATGCTCGTTCACGAAGCGACGTTCGCTCAGGATCTCGTGGAGAAAGCGGAAGAATATGGCCACTCTACCGCCATGCAGGCAGCGGAAACCGCACGATCCGCGGGAGCGCGCAAGCTGTTGATCACGCATTTTAGCTCGCGTTATAAACCGGAGGATTTGGCTAAGCTGGAAGCCGAGGCAAGAACGGTATTCACGGAAACGGAGGCGGCCATTGAGCTTAAGCCTTATGAGATTGCTCGACCAACCGACGGCGAATAACGTAAGGAAAAGCCGAGTTTCATTGCCGCGATGGCATTGAAACTCGGCTTTTCCAATGGAAGGGGTCAGACTGATTAATTTATGAAACGGAGGTGTACGAGCAACCGTTTGACGATGGCAGCCTCTTCGGCTCTGGTTACGAACTCGGAAGGAGAGAACCGATCGGCTTTCGCTCCGTTCATAATTCCCGCCTCGACAACTTCGAGCACCGATAGTTTGGCCCATTTGCTGATTTGGGCTTGGTCTTTGAATTTGGCGAGCACTTTATCCGCGTCGGCTTTGTTGCCGGAATTTTTGCCAACGAAGCGGATCGCGTTCGCGATCATGACCGCCATTTGTTCGCGGGTAATATTCTCGTCAGGACGGAAGCTTCCGTCGTTTTTGCCGCTAACGATCTTCGCTTTGGCTGCAGCTCCTACATATCCGGCGTAAGATTCGGTCCCGGTAATGTCCGAGAACTTGGCTGCCGATTTGTCCTCGCGCAGTCCTAGCGCTTGGGCAAGAAGAGTTGCGAACTCCGCGCGCGTAATGAGTTGGTTCGGAGCAAACGTATCTTCGCTAATTCCCTTAAGCAGCGCCTTGGAGGCGAGCAACTCGATGTCTGCGCGTGCCCAATGCTTCTGGATGTCGGAGAATGTTTTTTTGGATTCGACTACGGCATAGACGCTATTGCCGTTCCGTTTGATCGTGACGAACGTTTTGCCGGCAACGACGGAGAACGTAGCGGGCACGAAAGAGAATTTGCCGCTAGCCGCATCGTATACGACAACCGACGGAGTTATTCCGTTCACGGATTGGTTAAGAGTGATCGTGCGGGTCACGTAGGTTGAGCCATAATTCGCAATCTCTTGGGATTTGCCATTGCCCGATACCGTTACGCTGAATTCGATAGCTTGGCCAAGGAGGTTCAAGCTCGCGTCTTTGGCGTTCTTAGCGAGAGCCTCGGCGGATTGTCCGGTCACTTGTTTCAACGTGATGCTTACTTTCGTGTCTTTCAGATCTGAACCGAGGCTCTTCGCTATGGCCTTCAAGTCCAGCACGTTGACCGGCAGGTCGTAAGAGGCTCCGTCGAACGTAACCGTAATGATCGCGGTTGGCGATCCCGTGCCGGCAGCGGCTAGAGCGTCCGCCGGGAGCTCGACCGTAGCCGATTTGTCCGCGGTCAAGGTTACTGGGATGACTACCCGTTTCGCGGAGCCTTGTTTGTTGCTTAATGCGCTGATAGCTTTGTTCAACAAATCGGACTCGACTTTCCAAGTTTCGATCGGCTTGCCGCTGCTATCTTTGCCGATTTCGGATTTCAGTTGGATCAAGGACACACTCCTTGATCGCCTTTGTCGGACACTTCAGGGGAGGGAGCCCCTCCTCCTCCGCCACCGCCGCCGCCGATGAAGCCGCCACCGCCACCGCCTCCAGTGATTGGCGTTGGGTCGTTGAAGTTAATAGCGAATGTATTTGTAGTGGCAGGAACCGATATTCCAATGATTTTATTCGCTGCGACCTTAATGCTGACGTTACTAACGTCATTGGCGTTCGCATGGTTCGTTGCCTTTCCGGTGAACGTAATCGTTAGCGTAGTCGGGTCAGTTCTTGTTACGGTGTAACCTAGGCCCGCAGGCAGGTTGTGGATAGTAATGTCTCCGGATGCAATGCTAGGATCGAATGTGCCGTATGTCGCATCCGTAACCGAACCGCCATATGTCGCGTTCGTAACGGTCACCGTCTGCGTCGCCGTAATGCTGCCGTCGTTAGCTGCGGCTTCGTTGATTACTGGACTGCCTACCGATATAGGGGATCCTGTTGAGAAATAATCGATGGCTGCATATCGATGACCGGACGAATCTTCGCTGACCAGATAAATAGTATATGAAGTCGATACCGTCAAATTGTTTAAGGTAAACGTGCTTGGAGCATTTGCTGCAGCCGATATTTGCCCTGACAGACTAGCAGGATTGCCGTTGCCGTCTTCGCCTTGAAGAACTTGCCCAATAGTAGGCTCGGCATCTTCTGAAGGAAGAACCACATAATGTACGGAAACAGCTTCGTTCCATTGTAAAGTATAAGAAACGCTAGTCGCAGTTGCATTAGTAGTTGGCGTAGCATTTATGCTTGGAGACACTCCAACATTAACGGACATGGCCGATGATGCCGGGGAGTTCGTATAGATGGAAATCCCAGTTGGATCTCCATTGTTATAGATGCTGCCAGGATTACTGTAAAGATCAAATCTGTACCCGTCATGGTAAAAAGGATCTAACGGAGCATCGTAGAAGCTTTCCAGGTCGACTCCCAAAGGCCGTTCGTCATTCACGTTCCAATAATAATTTTCGATGTAGTACGAATCAATATGCCAAATCGCTATGCCGCTTTTGTCAGTAAATAGTTTTAATCCGCGATCAAACCCGCTGTTCGCGTTTTGTTGGCGATTCTCAAGCAAGAAATATTGATCCGGGTTTTGCGTCAGTACTTTGTAGACGTTATAAGAATCCGGATTCGAGGTCGCGATTGCGTTTAATGTTACGGATATATCGGTTCCATAAGGAATCTCTATTGGCGTCTCGAAGCCGAGAAATACTTTCGACCAAGCGTCGAAGTGAACGGGAGTTTCGCCGGGTTCGTCGTTGTCGCTGAGGACGTGTGCCCAAGATCCAGCTCCCATAACGCTGAAGCCGCCTACGCCGCCAGTGTCTTCATTGTCTACCGTATTAACGTCGTATAAGTCCGGCAAATCGAGATCGTGGCCTAATTCATGCACGATGATTCCGATCGTGGCCTGATGATCGCCGTGATACTCGCCAAATTGGGTGTATCCGCCGTTTTTATCGCCGGCTAACAATTTGACGCCGTCGACGGAAGGGGAATCGGCGTCTTCGAGCGCGCTAAAGTGTCCCCAAACGCTTGGCGTAACTCCAACCTCCCCGAAGGAAGTTTCCTGTCCGGCTAGGATGGTCATCACGTGAAGCTCGTCTCGTGAAACGTAACCGTCATGATCCGTATCGTAATCGGCGAAGTTCACTTGAGAGTTAGCGGCGGTTACCGCCGCGGCCGCGATCTGTTGGTTGATTTCCAATGCCGCCAAGGAAGCGTCATCAGCGGTATCGGGATGAGCTTGCGGGAGGCTTACTTTAATAACGCCGTCATTGGCCGTACCGCCCGTCTCGTTAGCGGGAGTAAAATAGAATTGATTATTCGAAGCTTCTTTGTAAAAAGCATTTACGGTTTTGCCCGTCGATCCGAACACAAGGCTATTCCAGTCCGATTCGGCGGTCGTCATCGCAATGTCATTGAATTCTACTAGAACGACCAGTAGAGGGTGAGGAGAGCTCATATCCAGATCGGTCGAAATTTCTCCGCTTGAATAAACGGGGGACCGCAAAGCTTGCGATGTCGGAGCCGAAGAAGCGTTCTTTAACTGGCTATGCTGCTGATAGAGCTCGAGGACGTCCTTGGATGTCAAGAAATGAGCCGGAGGAGGCTGGATGGCGACCTTCGCCGGTCCCGCGATTAATTGATTGCCTTGCATAACCGCATAAGACCAGTATCCGTCCGCGTTTTTCGCAATGACTGCGCCGTTGGAGGCCGTCTTCCAGTTGAAAGTTTCATCGCCATGCTGTTGCGCGTAGAAAGTAATGCCGTTAGGCTGCGCGTACTGTTGTTTGATCGGTGCTGCCGGGGCTGCATGAGCTTTGTCTCCTATGAAGATCAGAGCGATGAAACAAGCTAGAAGCACGGAGTAAAAATAATAGCTTCCGAGAAACGGTGAATCTTTCGATTTGGCGATGGACAAATGCATATACCCCCTGATTAATATAATGCGTCGCGATTCCCGCGGAATGAAGACGCATCGTCCCCTTATGGAAATAAAGGAAAAAAGTGTCATTCATATCTAACCTATTATAGTTTAGGAAACCGGTTTATGGGAATTGGTAGTTTCTAAAATTTCGATTAATTTAATAGAATTGTAAATTCCGATAGAAGCAGCTATTTATCTTACTAGTAACGGGCGGAAAACAAGCCGTACAAGCTGAGGTAACGTTTTATCAAAAATTACGTTGACATTGCCAAATCCTTGTAATATATTATGGTCATGTTGATGAAACGTTTCATCAATTCCAAGTAATTAAACGAACTTCTTAGTTGAATTGCTTGGATTGGACTAAGCTTCGATCTTCTGCTATATTCGGTATAGCTTACGGGATAGTGGATGAAACGTTAAATCACATTTGGATAGGTGAATAGAGTGGGAAAAGTAACGATCAAGGATGTCGCCAAGAAAGCGAACGTCTCGGTCACGACGGTGTCGAACGTTCTCAACAATTCCGGCCGGACATCGCCGGACACGATTCGCAAGGTTAGGCAAGTGATTCAGGAGCTGGAGTTTTCGCCAAGCGCCTCGGCGCGCAACTTACGGGACAAAAAATCCCATTTGATTGCCGTAGTCGTACCGTTCCTGGAGAAAGGCCGTCTTCAGGATAACCCGTTCTATTGGCAGCTCGTGCTCGGAATCGAAGAAGGGGCGCGCAATCATCAGCTTCACGTCATTCTTCTAGGGGTTGACGACGAAGAAAGCTTTTCCTTCGTGAAGGAGAGACATCTGGATGGATTGATTGTCGTAGGTACTTACGAGGAATCGCCGATTTTCAAGAAAATACTATCGTTAGACGTTCCTTGCGTTTTCATGGACAGCTACTTGTCGGACCCTAACCTCTACCAAATCTATTTGGATGACGAGATGGGAGGGTATCTGGGCACGAAACATCTGATCAGCCTCGGCCATCGAAGAATCGCGCTCCTTACGGGTAAAATTCAGAAGGACGGGGTTAACTACAAGAGGTGGCTCGGATATCGCAGAGCTTTGGAAGAGGCCGATCTTCCTTACGATGCGGAATTGATCAGGGAAGAACCGGTTTCGACCGTGGGCGGTTACCAAGCGGCGCAATACATTACCGATTCGCGAAGGAACATCTCGGCGGTGTTCGTGTTTTCCGACGTCGGCGCTATGGGATTGATTAAAGGCCTTCAAGAGCTCGGGGTTCAAGTTCCTAGGGATATATCCGTCGTAGGCTTCGACGATCTGTTCTATACCGACTTCATGATTCCGTCTCTTACGACCGTTAAACAGAACATTGCGGAGAGAGGCCATATCACGGTCCAATTGCTGCTGGAACAAATCAGCGAGGAGAGCCGTTCCGATTCTCGAAAGGTGGTGTTGCCGGTCAGCTTGAAGGTTAGGCAAAGCACAGCGCCGGTCAGTCATCCTAATCATGAAAATCGTGTCAAATAGGCAAGCTTCTTTGCCTGTGCCTTATGTGTAAGCGCTTTCATTCTAGATCGAAAAACCATTATAAAAGGGGAAGGTGTCATCTATGTTAAAGAGATCTATTTTCGGTTTGCTCGCATTCGCTTTGGTGTTCGCCATGGCGGCTTGCGGAAGCGGCAATAACGGCAGCAGCGAAAGCGCGACGGGAACCGGGCCAGCGCCATCGCAGTCGCAAGCGGCGGAAAGTCCGTCGGGGAACAGCGAGGGGGCCTCCGGCGACATCGAGCCTGAACCGGGTGCCAAATTGCTCGTATGGGACGGCAAGGACGGCTTGCCATTCCTGCAGGAGATAGCCAAGGATTTCACGGCGGAATACGGAATTCCGGTCGAAGTTCAAGAGCAAGGCGGTCCCGAGCAACTGGAGAAAATGAAGACGGACGGACCTGCGGGTTCCGCCGCCGATATTCTGACGCAACCCCATAACGACCTCGGCAATGCCGTAAAAAGCGGGTTCGTGTTGCCGAACGATTTCTACGAAGAGCAAACGAGAGCCGAGTTCATTCAACCTGCGGTAGATGCGGTTACGAATAACGGCGTGCTGTACGGGTATCCGAGAAACATGGAAACTTACGCTCTTTTCGTTAACAAAGATCTGGCGAAGGACGCCCCGCTCGAGACTTGGGACGACGTCATCGCTTTCGCGAAATCGTTCAACGACGTCAAGAACAACAAGTACGGGTTTATGACCAAGCTCGATACGCTCTACTACACCTACCCGTTCTTCTCCGGTTACGGCGGATACGTGTTCGGCAACAACGGCACGGATCCGGAGGATATCGGCTTGAATAACGAAGGCTCCGTCGAAGGAATGAAATTTTTCAGCACGTTGAAGGAAATATTGCCGATGGCTCCGGCCGATGCGTCCGACGATATCAAGACCTCTTTGTTCCAAGACGGCAAGTTGGCGATCAACTTGGACGGAGTGTGGAATATCGGCAACTTCTCGAAGCTCGGCTTCGACGTGACGATGGTTCCGTTGCCTAAGTTCCCTAACGGACAGACTCCGATTTCCTTTGCGGGCGTCAAAGCTTACTACGTCAGCGCCTACTCGAAATATCCGAACGCGGCGAAGCTGTTCGCCAGATACGCGACGTCGAAAGAAGCATTGCTGAAAAACTTCGAAATCACCGGCTTTATTCCCGCCCGCAAAGGCATGGATGAGGAGCCTGCGATCAAGAACAACGAAATGGTCGTCGGAGCTTTGAAGCAGCTTGAGAGTTCGCAGCCGATGCCTTCGATCATCGAGATGAACTCTGTCTGGACGCCAATCCAGCAGGCGCTCGAATTGATCTGGAACGGCGGGGACGTTAAGGCGACTCTTGACAAAGCCGTGGAAGACATCCGGATCGGCATTTCCACGCAAAACGACTAATCGACCGGCGGCAAGCAAGCCATCATCCGTTACGTTTGGCGGATGATGGCTTGAATGCTAGACGAAAAAGGGCATTAAGGGGTGGTGGCAAATGTCACGGCATCGGAAGACGGCAACGACGCTATCTATCGTCGGCATGGGTTTGGGGCAGCTCTATAACCGTCAGCTCGTGAAAGGTATTCTCCTGTTGCTCCTGGAGATAACGGGACTTTATTTTACCATTGCGGCATTACCCAAAGCGCTGTGGGGTTTGATTACTTTAGGGGAAGCGGCCGACCGCTTGGAGAAAGTGGGCAGGGTTTACGTCAACGTACGGGGAGACCACTCCATTTTCCTAATGGTAAAAGGGATTATCGCGCTGTTAGCGTTTCTTGTATTCGTCTATTTCTATGCCGTGAACATTCGCGATGCCTATCGGGTCGGCAAGCTTCGGGACGAAGGCGGCAGCGCCAACGGGATCGGGAGAACCGTGAAGGCGATCATGGAAGAGCGGTTTCCCTTATTGGTGTTGTCCGTTCCGATGCTCCTTATCGTGTTCTTTACGGCGATGCCGATTCTCTTCATGATTTTGCTCGCTTTTACGAATTTCTCGTTTCCGAACTTCCTTCCTCCGGCGAAGCTGGTCGATTGGACCGGATTCAAGTCCTTCGTCGACATGTTTAACGTCAAAGCTTGGAGCGGTACTTTCGTCGGCGTAACCGTCTGGACGCTCGTCTGGATGGCAAGCGCCACGATAACCGTGTTCCTGGGCGGATTCGCGGTCGCTTTGCTCGTCCAAATGAGAGGAATCCGCTTCAAAGGGTTCTGGCGCACGCTGTTCATTATTCCGTACGCGATTCCGCAATTTATTTCTCTTCTCATCATGAAGAACATGTTCAACGGCCAATTCGGTCCGATCAACCAATACTTGTCCTACTTCGGTTTAGGCAAGCTGCCTTGGCTGACCGATCCGTTCTGGGCTAAGGTCACGGTCATCGTCGTCAACGTTTGGATCGGATTCCCGATCACGATGTTGATGATTATCGGGATTCTCTCCACGATTTCGAAGGATTTGTACGAGGCCGCGGAGATGGACGGAGCGAGCGGATACCAACAATTCAAAGCGATCACGGCGCGTCGATCATGTACGCGTTCGGCCCGATTCTCGTCATGTCTTTCGCGGGGAATATCAACAACTTTAACTTGATTTTCCTGCTTACCGGGGGGGCGCCGGCCAATGCGGATTATAAGTTCGCGGGCAGCACGGACATCTTGATTACTTGGCTGTACAATTTGACGCTGACCCAAGGGAAGTACAATTACGCGTCGGTTATCGGCTTATTTATCTTCGTCATCATCGGCTCCTTGTCCATCTGGAATATCAGGCGCACGAAAGCTTTCAAAGAAGAAGGTGAATTCCA
Organism: Cohnella cholangitidis; assembly: GCF_014107495.1. Taxonomy (GTDB): domain Bacteria; phylum Bacillota; class Bacilli; order Paenibacillales; family Paenibacillaceae; genus Cohnella; species Cohnella cholangitidis. The sequence continues at coordinate 1,714,539 of NZ_CP041969.1, read as the reverse complement.
TTGACGGGCCGTCGAAAAACTAGCCGCATCAAACTAGCCTTCGGTTATCTGGGGCTTATCCTGGTCGGAATCGCGTGCATCTATCCGGCGTTGTGGGTAGTCATGTCGTCCTTTCGACCGGGAACCGCGCTTTACAGCGAGCATTTAATTCCAAGCACGTTCACTTTAGAACATTACCGCGCTTTGTTCGAAAGATATCCTTTCGCGCAATGGTTCATGAATACGTTGAAGGTCTCCTTTTTCACCATGGTGTTTTCCACGATCATCGTCACGTTGACGGGGTACGTATTTTCGAGGTTCAGGTTCAAAGGTCGCAAAAAATGATGCTCGGGCTGCTCGTGATCGGCATGTTCCCGGGGTTCATGAGCATGATCGCGATCTATATCCTGCTCCTTCAATTGAAGCTGCTCGATACGCATTTGGCTTTGATCGTCGTCTATTCCTCCGGCTCCGCAATGGGGTACTTATATGTCAAAAGCTTCTTCGATACGATCCCGTCCAGCTTGATCGACGCGGCCAAGATCGACGGGGCGAGCCATTGGAAGGTGTTCGTCCGGATCATGCTGCCGCTCTCGAAGCCGATGCTCGTCTTTATCGCTTTAACATCGTTTAGCGGCGGTTTCGTCGATTTTATTTTCGCCAACATGGTTCTCACCGATAACGACAAGCTTACGCTTGCCGTCGGTTTGTTCAAGATGGTCAAGATTAAATTCGCCACCGAATTCACTCTGTTCGCCGCCGGTTGCGTGCTCGTGGCCGTCCCGATTACGCTCCTGTTCGTGTTCCTGCAAAGGTATCTGATCGAAGGGTTAACGGCCGGGGCGGAAAAAGGATAGAGCACCGCTATCGAAAGGAGATCGGCACCGTATGTTATTGGAAGCCTATTATCATCGGCCGAAGTTGAATTGGGCTTACGCCCTCGACGAAAAGACGGTTCACATTCGGATTCGTACCAAAAGAGAGGATGTCGACGCGGTCCTTATCGTTCACGGAGATAAATGCTTGCCCTGGAACGGGATGACCGAAGAAGCGATGGCGGTAACGGCGTCGGATGAGCGGTACGATTATTGGGAGATACAAGTTCAGCCCCCTTACCGGAGGTTATGTTACGGATTTATCCTTAGCAAGGGCGAAGAGATCTGGTGGGCGACGGAAAAGGGATTCTCCCGGGAAGCTCCGACTCAGCATTTGGGGCTGTACGAGTATCCGATCGTTCATCCCGCAGACGTGTTCAAGCCGCCGGCATGGGTGAAGGATGCGGTGTTCTACCAAATCTTCGTCGAGCGTTTCGCTAACGGCGATCCGACGCTCGATCCGCCGAACGTGCAGCCATGGGGCGGCGCTCCCGAATATTTCAATTACTTCGGAGGAGATCTGCAAGGCGTCTTGAACAAGCTTGACCACTTGACGGAGCTCGGGATCACGGCGATCTACTTTAACCCGATTTTCGAGGCGCCGGCTAACCATAAGTACGATACGATCGATTACTTGAGAGTAGATCCTCATTTCGGCACGAACGGCTTGCTCAAACGGCTTGCGCAGGCTTGCCACGATCGAGGGATCCGCGTCATGCTGGATGCGGTGTTCAACCATAGCGGGCAGGCGTTCCCGCCATTCCTGGACGTCATGGAGAAGGGAGCCGGCTCTCGGTATGCGGATTGGTTTCACGTCAGGGAATGGCCCTTGCGGGTGGTAAAAGGGATTCCGACCTACGAGACGTTCGCGTTCGAGTCCACTATGCCTAAGCTGAATACGAGCAACCCCGAGGTCAGGAGTTATTTGTTGGACGTTGCCCGTTATTGGATCGAGGAGATCGGTATCGACGGATGGCGTCTCGACGTTGCCAACGAGGTCGACCATTCGTTCTGGCGGGATTTCCGCAAGGTCGTGAAGGGCGCCAACCCGGAAGCGTACATTTTAGGAGAAGTGTGGCATGACTCCATCATGTTTTTGCAAGGGGACCAGTTCGACGGCGTCATGAACTATCCGTTCGCGAATGCCGCTCTCGACTTCTTCGTGTTCGGCCGCCACGACGCGCGCCAATTCGCGGATCGCGTAAGCGAATTGCTGGTCCGTTATCCAAAGCAGGCGATCGAAGCTTCTTTCAATCATCTTGGCACCCACGACACGGTCAGGCTTCTGACTTTATGCAAGGGGGATAAGCGGTTGATGCGGTTAGCTATCTTGTTTCAATTTACCTCGGCGGGAGCTCCTTGCGTTTACTACGGCGACGAGATCGGGATGGAGGGCGAATTCGACCCGGACAACCGCAGGTGCATGGAGTGGGATCCGGCGAAACAGGACCGGGAGTTGTTCCTCTTTCATCAAAGCGTAATCTCCCTGCGCAAGCGGTTCTCCTCGTTGCGCTCCGGGGCGTTTGCCGTTCTGAGGGCAGAGGCGAACGAACGGACTCTGGCCTACGAAAGATCGGATCGGACTGAACGGGTTGTCGTGCTGATGAACCGGGATTCCGCCGATCGGGAAATAACGGTTCCGTTGCCCGCCGGGAGATGGACGGATGCGTTCTCCGGGGACGAGATCGGAATGTCCGAAGGAGCGTATTCAGTGAATTTATCCCCTTTTGATTTCCGAGTGATCGCGACGAAACGATAAACAGAAAATACGGCTTGCGAGTTTAATAGCCCCCGTAATCAGCGTTGCTGGATGCGGGGGCTATTTGCGGCATAGGATCGATCATTTTCGCGTTTCCATGAAGGAATTCCCTTGTTTTATGGAGAATTGTGTAACTAACGGTCGACTTGGTGGTTAAGGTAGCGCATCAGAATGCAAGGAGGACAAACCATGCCGCAACAGAGCCAAGAAGTTGAGCGATCGAAATCCATCAAAACCCAATTGCCGCTATTCGCATCCCTTAGAATTTCGCTTATTTATTTGGTCTGCGGAGCGTTATGGATTTTGTTCTCGGATCAGATTTTGAATGCCATTGTTGTCGATAAAGAGATGTTCGCCCGGTTTAGCATGATCAAGGGCTGGTTTTACATCGTCATGACGGCGCTATTGTTGTTTTATTTAATATACCGGACGACTTTCCGAATGAGATTGGCGGAACGCAAGCTGCATAACCAGTATTCGGAATTGTTGAACAATCGCGAGGAGCTTCGCCAGGTCGCCTTCCGCGACCAATTAACGGGATTGCCGAATCGGCTTGCCCTATACGAGAATCTGACTCTGCTGAAGGACGCCTCGCTTCTGTACGTGGACTTGGACGATTTCAAGTACGTGAACGACACGCTCGGGCACGCCTTCGGGGATCGGCTGCTTCGAGAGGTGTCCGCGAGATTGACGAGCGGGTTGTTGCCGTCGGAGCAGTTGTATCGTCTAGGGGGCGATGAATGGGTCGTCGTGACCCGTCAGCCTAAGGACCGGCTGCAGATGCGGGTCGAGGCTTTGCTTAGCTTGTTCGATAGCCCGTTCGCGGTCGGCGAACAATGGATACACATGACGGGCAGCATCGGCGTTTCCCATTTTCCTACACATGGACGCACGCTCGATCAACTGATGAAGAACGCGGATATTGCCCTCTACCACGTGAAACGGCAAGGGAAAAACAGCTACGCTTTCTACGATTTCTCCTTAAGCGTTCCGGTTCAGCACCGTGCGGATATGGAGCGGTTGCTGCGCCATGCGCTCGAGAACGGCGAATTCACGCTTCATTATCAGCCTCAAGTTCATCTCGGAAGCTCGCAGGTCGCAGGATTGGAAGCCCTAATTCGTTGGAACAGCCCGGAGCTCGGTTATGTTCCGCCGGACCAGTTCATTAAGATCGCCGAGGAGACGCAACTGATCGTACCGATCGGAGAATGGGTACTGCGGACGGCGTGCGAATTCATTCAATCCGTCCATGAGAGCAGTCCGCACAAGCCAACCGTCTCCGTTAACGTATCGGTCGTGCAATTGATCGGACATCGGTTCGTCGAGCGGGTAATGGACATTTTGCGGGAAACGGGTTTGGACCCGCGTTGCTTGGAGCTCGAAGTAACGGAAACGATGGTCATCGAGTCGTTGGATTTGATCGCCGATAAGCTGTCCCGGCTTCGCGAGCATGGGGTGAATATCGCCTTGGACGACTTCGGAAGAGGGTTTTCTTCTTTAAGCCATCTGATGAAGCTTCCTATTACGACGCTTAAGATAGATAAGAGCTTCATCGATCAAATTTCGGATAACTTGGAGACCCACCCTCTGACCGGCCTGATTGTCCAAATGGCCAACGGTCTTGGGATGAAAGTAGTGGCGGAAGGCGTAGAAACTTATGCGCAATTGGATTATCTTAAGAAGGTTGAGTGCGATTGCGTTCAAGGCTACTTGTTAAGCAAACCGCTCCCGGCTATAATAGCCAGAGATTGGGTCAAGACGGCGAGCGTGCCGATTTCATAGATAGCGCGGAGGTACGGGAATGAGTAACAAGGTATATGCAGGGATAGATCTCGGAGGAACGAAAATCCTTGCGGTTCTATTAGACGGGCAGGGGTCGCTCTTGGCGAAGTCCGAGATCGGCACGAATGCCCAAGAAGGCCCCGAAGCGGTAATGCAACGAATGATTTCTCTAATCAAAGAGTGTTTGCATACATCGCACGAGTTAGTCAGCATCGGCGTGGCGACCGCCGGCACGTTGAATGCGGAAGAGGGCATCGTGGCTTATGCTTCTAACTTGGGGTGGAGCAACGTTCCCTTGGGTAAAGTATTGTCCCAAGCTTTCGGAGTGCCGGTCAATCTGGAGAACGACGCGAACGCGGCGGCTTATGGGGAATGGGCGGTCGGAGCGGGACGCGGCACGAAGGATTGCGTCTATATTACCGTATCCACCGGTATCGGAGCCGGGATCATCAGCGGCGGAAAGCTAATCCGCGGCAGAGATTCAAGCGCGGGCGAGCTGGGCCATATTACGATCGACTGGAACGGCGCCAAGTGTCTATGCGGCAACGTCGGCTGCTTGGAGCTATACGCTTCCGGGACCGCGATCGGACGCCGGGCCGGGCAGTTGGCTGCCGAACTGCCGGAGGAAGGCGCGCCGTTGAAGGCCAAAGCGAACGGAAGCCCGATTAACTCCCGTCATGTAGCCGAAGCGGCAAAAGAGGGGGATGCCTTGTCCATCCGTGTTCTTCGAGAGGCGGGTCAAGCGCTCGGAGCGGGGATGGTCAGCATCATCCATGCCACGAATCCCGAATTGGTGATCATCGGCGGAGGCGCCGGTAGCATCGGCGCGCCGTTGCTGGATCCGATGCATGAAGCGATCGCCGATCGCGCCATCGGCACGATGGCTTCCGGCGTGAAGTTCGCTTCGCCGCTGCTGGGCAAGGATGCGGGCGCTATCGGGGCCGCTTTGCTTGTTAATGCTTAGTGAGAGTTAGTGGTTCAATAGGATATTATTCGATGACAATGGGGCTGTCCCAAAAGGAAATTTAGCTCGCTTTAAGGACAACTCGCACGCAAGAAAATCGATCAGTTTATAGAAATGGCGGCTATAGGGGTACTATTCCTGTGCCGCCATTTTGCGTTTTTGGTCTATTGCAGCTTTCTTCAACAGATTGTGGGCGAGCGAAAGCCACCCGACTTCTAGGCTTACTTTTGGCAAGCCTAGAAGCAGAAAACGCCGGAAACCCCGGTTGTTCTTCATTTGCCCAAACACACTTTCCGGTTCGATCATTCGCCTGACTGACAGCGAGTAGCCTTCCTCGCTCCGGAGTTTCTCCCGCACCTGCTCTTTGTAGCGCATATACTTGAGGCTGACGCTGACTTCCCTGTTCCCCTCGGTCTTCGTACATGCAGACCAGCTTCACATACTTCTCGTCTATAAGAAATTGCAAAACGGCCGTGAAGACCGACTCCAGAACGGATTTCATCCGCTCGGAACGGAAGCGATTAAGGGTGCGAAAATCCGGCTGCTGTCTTCCAGCAATCCACATGAACATGACGTTCTCGCGGACGGCTTTGGCAATGATGCGCTGCTTGTAGGCATAAATGAGCACTTTGGTAAGCATTTTAGGATGATAGCTGTCTCGACCACCGTCGGGGTATGCCGAAGCAAAGATACTGTCGTCTAGTCGATTGACCGCCGCATTCACGACGCGTACGAGGTGATATTGGGGGATGTCGTCCGCCAAGTCCATTGGCAGGCAAAGTTGGTCCATGGTATATTGAATGTACAAAGAAACCGTTCCTTTCGTAAATGGTTGGGTGGTACCTCCATTTTACCAAAAGACGGTTTCTTTTTGCGTTTCCAAAGGCTATTTTCTCGTCTCTATCGACAAAAAGAGAAGGGGGTGTATCTCGTGTAGGAGCGAAGCGTTTGCCTCCCTCAACGTGATCGTGTTTACTCGTATTTACTCGCTCATTCGCAGGATTTCATCCGTTACTTTGCAACGAATGATAATACGAAGTGTTTGGCTGGAGACAGTTAAGACATTGTGGTCATAGTGAAATAAGGGAAATGTGGTTTTTCCCATAGTCTTCCTTTTTATTGCACTACTCCACCGACATCCTTGAGGTTGTCCCTCCCATGTCTCAACGGGTCATTAGCCCTTACATTCCTTCGTAACACCTTTCAAGGGGATGGAGTCCGACAATGCTTTAAAAACGGGTCAGAGCCCTTTAGGCAAACGTAGTCGGTACTTCGTGCCTTTTTGGAATCCTGCGAATGAGCCAATAAGCGAGCTTTTTTATGCGATGTTCAGAACGCGGTTTACATTGTACGGTATGTTTTGTCGTGCCATTGCAACGAGTATGCGAGCGAGTTTCCCAATTAATCTCATGAGTGATTGCATGGCACTCATTTTCTTTACATGTTTGTTGTATTGATGCAGCGTCCGGAATTCTGGATTCACAGAAACCATGTTCATTACAGTCAAGAAGAGCGTTTTTCGAAGTTTGGGCCGGCCGCGCTTGGTCACCTTTACTTTGCCTTTTATCGTACCGGAACTATTTTCGGATAAGTGTAGACCAGCTAATCTTAACAATTGCCTTCCATGTTCGAATCGACGTAAATCACCTGCTTCGCTGTACAAGGTTGCTATGGTAATATCGCTGATTCCCGCTATTACTCGAAGAGAATTTGTCATTGGGATGTCTGAGATAAGTGTACTCATCTTTTCTTCTATCTTAGAGAGTTGCTGTTTGAACAGCTCCAGTTGCTTTAGGAGTAAATCGATACTGAGGCGAGCTTCTTCTAAGCAACCCGGTACCGCCGAAGTTCGCTTAGCACACTCAAGCAAAGTAACTGCTGTTGAATGATTTCCGGCGCGTTTAAGGTGTTGTTTCCAGCTTGCAACAATATCCTGTACCGTTAGCCCGCATAGGTCCGACGGAAGCGGAAATAAGGCTAAAGTTGCGAGAGCAGTTTTACAAGTCACGTCTTTAAATGCCAGATGAAACTCCGGAAAGTACATGTCCGTCCAACGGTGGATTTGATTAGTTACACTCGAGAACTGCTTCACTACAAACTCTCTACAAGTCGATAGTTGACGCAGAGCGCGATATTGATCCGGCAATAGGTGGAGTTCCGAGTAGTAACCGTTCTTTACCATGTCAGCAATGACAAGGGCATCTTTAATGTCATTCTTCGTTGGAGAGTTATCTCTGTTTTCTTTGTTACGTTTAACTTGAAGCGGATTGACGAGCACGAGTTCCATATGGTTTTCCTTAAGCCAAAAAGCTAAATTGAGCCAGTAATGTCCCGTTGGCTCTACCCCTAAAATAACGCGCGTTTTATTAAACTGAAGTTTGAGTGATTGAACCCATGCATGAAGTTTTTGAAAACCGTCTAAATCGTTAGAGAAGACAAGATGTTTTCCGCGTTCGATTCCGCGAAAGTCCGTAGCACGTGCAACATGGTTGAATTTTGCGATATCGATCCCGATGATAAGGTGGTCACCGGTAATTCTTTCAATGCGTTGATTTTGTTTCGCAGCATGTTTAAACTTCATAAGAAGAGCACCTTCCTTGTGATGTGTTAGGGTTGTCTAGGCCCCCCACCATTATCTTACGAAGGTGCTCGTTTTCTTTCAAACTCCAAAATTAGCGCCATACAGGAATGCTTTGAAATCGGGGGATGTCATTGTAAAACCTAATCCAAATCCCCTGATTTCAACAGCAACCGGAACGAGATACACCTCCGTAAAAACAAAGTCGATAGAAAGAAAGGGTGTCCCTTAGTCATTAACATGACTTTTGGGACAGTCCCATTCATATGATTTTGCAACTAGAATAAAAAGTGGACACCTCATAAGAGAATGCAGATAATTAACACAACAAAATGAAGAGGTGTCCGGCATGGGTGAGCATAGACAACGTTACAGCGACGAATTTAAGGAACAAGCAGTCAAGTACATTCAGGAACAAACGAAGACAATACCTCAAATTGCAGAGGAACTGAATGTACCGGTAGGCACATTGCATCAGTGGATGGCGAAGTACCGCAAGTTCGAGAACGAGCCGCTGGTAGATCGCGAGACAATCCGCCAGAAGGATGAGCAGCTTCTAGAGCAAGAGCGCCAGATCGAAGACCTCAAGGAGGAAATCGCCATCCTAAAAAAGGCCATGCACATCTTCAGCAAAGAAAGGAACTAAGGTTCCGGTTCATTGAAGATCATCGCTCCGAGTTTCGAATCGAGAAGATGTGCGTCGTTTTAGATGTATCGCGGAGCGGCTACTACAATTGGGTTCAAGAGAAAGCCGAACAAAATAGCTATCAGAAACGTCGTAAGGCACTACTGGCGCGTATTACATGGCTTTTTCTAGATTCCAAAAGACGTTACGGCAGCCCGAAAATCACGAAGCTACTGCGGGATGAAGGATGGACGGTTTCCGAGCGTTTGGTCGGCAAGCTCATGAGCGAAAACGCGCTTCGGTCATGCGTTTCTAAGAAGTTCCGTGTCACTACGACGGATTCCAATCACACGCTCCCTATTGCGCCAAATGTACTGAATCAGAATTTTAAGACAACGGCTCCGAACAAGGTTTGGGTAACGGACATTACTTACGTACCGTGCCGCGAAGGGCGCATGTATCTGGCAAGCATCATGGATCTTTACACGCGCAAAATCGTGGGCTGGAAGTTGGGTGACCGAATGACGACGGATTTAGTGCTAGCTGCGTTGGACCAAGCTTATAAGGCTCAAAAGCCCTCAAAAGGGCTAATACACCACTCCGATCGCGGCTCACAGTATGCCTCGGACGAATACCGCAAACGGCTAAAACAGTACAGAATGAAAGCCAGCATGAGCCGGAAAGGCAATTGCTACGACAACGCCTGCATCGAATCGTTCCATAGCGTGCTCAAGAAAGAGTTTATTTACTGTACGCGTTTCAGGACGAAAGTCCAAGCACAGCAAGAGATGTTCGAGTATATTGAGTTCTTTTATAATCGTAAAAGAATTCATGGTTCTTTAGGCTACGTTTCGCCGGATCGGTTCGAAGCCATGTACTACAAGATGTTGGGGTAACTTCGCTTAACGGGTGTCCACTTTCTTGACAGAGGTCCATTTGATGGTCAGAAATGTGCTATTGGCATGCTATAACGGTGCTCAACTCCGCTAATAAGGAGCTTAACAGGCTTTTTGCCGAAATAACGGTGCTCAACCCCGCTAATGCGGAGCTTAACAGGCTTTTTGCCGACACAAAACGGCTTCCACCACTCCCATACGGGCGGCGGAAGCCGTTTAACAGGCTTTTTGCCGAAATAACGGTGCTCAACTCCGCTAATGGGGAGCTTAACAGGCTTTTGCCGAAATAACGGTGCTCAATCCCGCTAATGGGGTGCAAGACAAAAAAACGATTTATGATTACCGCATATTGATTCGCCTGAACGGTCCCCAACCTGGGAGGGGGTACGAATCGTTGTTCTTTCCACCCGTTGCTAGAAGAGAAGAATCTTTGAGCAATGAAAAAGCGAACTGAAGATGAGGATTTACGTTGACCTAAGTGGCCGTTGCGAACGTCGCAACGGTGTTTTTTGCGCTCCCCAACCCCCGCTTTTCAGCAAACATTCAGCCCGGCTTCAGCTTCGCTTCATTTAATATTAAGCAGACAATCATTAACGCAATGTAAAGTTTCACTTGTAACGAAGATCAGAAAAGAGGTGCAAAACATTGAGGACCGACCTGAAGTACCGACACGAGCTTAAGTACTACATGAACCCATACCAGTATCAAGTCATGAAACGCCAGCTCAGACACCTGCTGCGGTTGGACAAGCACGCTGGAGCTGCGGGGGACTACCATATCCGAAGCTTGTACTTCGACGATATTGACAACAAGGCGCTTCACGAGAAGCTAGCCGGAGTCCGGGACCGCGAGAAGTACCGGATCAGAATTTATAACCGTTCCGACAAAGTCATTCACCTGGAGAAAAAAATCAAGTTCAACGATTACATCTCGAAGGTGAAGGAGCCGTTGACGAGGGAGATGTACGACTCCATCTTAGCCGGCGACTACGAATGTCTGAACGATCCGGCCAAACCTCTGCTTGCGGAAATGTATTACCAGATGAAAAACAAACTGCTGAGGCCGAAGGTCATCGTGGACTACGTGCGGGAAGCTTACGTATGCGGCGCGGGCAACGTCCGGATCACTTTCGACAAGCAGCTGAAGACCGGACTGAACCGGGTCGATATTTTCGACCCCCATCTCAGCATGATCAACGCGTTCGACGACGACATTACCGTGTTCGAAGTGAAATTCGACGAGTATTTGCCGGAATACGTGCGAACCGCGATCCAGACGGGCGGACTCGTCCGACAATCGAACTCGAAATACGTGTTATGCAAAAAACTCATTAAATTCAATTCCTGGGAGGACCAATAAAATGGATACGAATACGACAACGGCGGCAGAGGCGAAGACAACGTTCACCGACGTGATCAAAAAATCGGTGCTGGAAAATTTCTCGTCGGACATCGACATCACTAAAATTATCATTACATTAATGATTTCCTTTTTCGTCGGACTGTTCATCTACATCCTTTATAAGCGGATTTTCAGCGGCATTTTATACTCCAAAAGCTTCAACGTTTCGCTGATCGGCATGACATTGATTACTTCCATGGTCATTATCGCGATCAACTCGAACCTCGTGTTGTCTCTCGGCATGGTCGGCGCGCTCAGTATCGTGCGGTTCAGAACGCCGATCAAGGATCCGACGGATCTCATTTTCCTGTTCTGGGCGGCAGCCGCGGGTATCGTCACCGGTGCGGGATTTTACTCGTTGGCGATTATCGGTTCGGTGATCGTGGGTTTGGTTTTGTTCGTGTTCGTCAAAAAAGCTACGTTCGAAACGCCTTATCTGATGGTCGTTAACTGCGACGGCGATGCAAGCGAACAAGCGATTATGAAACAACTGAATACTCTGGTCAAACGATATAACGTCAAGCAAAAAACGGTAACGAACGACAACGTGGAAATGACGGTAGAAGTTAGGCTGAACGGGCAAGAAACCCGGTTCGTGAACCAAATTACGGAGCTGAGCGGAGTGAAGAACGCCGTTCTTATTAGCTACAGCGGCGATTACGTATCCCAATAACAGGAGGCGAGGACATGAGATCGCGCAAATCGTTTCCCCTCCTTGTCGGATTCTTTGCTTTGGCATTGGCCAGCAGCCTGATCTGGGATTTAAGCGCATCTGACAACGGAGCGGTGACTCAGGCGGCTTCCCTAACGGAAACGACGGAAAAAATCGAGCAGCAGGTGTTTCCGAAGGATAAAGTCGTGGACGTGAAAATCACGGTCGACGAGGATGACTTTCAGGACATGCTCGACAACGCATCCGCGGAAGAACTGAAAATGGCATCCGTCGAGTACAACGGCATTAAGATGGACAACATCGGAATTCGGACGAAAGGAAATCTGTCTTTGCGAAGCGTCGTATCCTCCGACTCGGACCGATACAGCTTTAAGCTCAGCTTCGATGAGTATATTTCCAGCCAAACGCTGTTCGGAATCAGCAAAATTAATCTGAACAACAACTACAGCGACACGACGTACATGCGGGAATTTCTGACTTACGAGCTCGCGGAGACGATGGGGTTGCCTACTCCGGAATACTCTTACGTCAATGTGTACGTGAACGGAGAGCTATGGGGCTTCTATCTGGCGATTGAACAGATCGGCGATGCGTATTTGGAACGCCACTTCGGAAATTCTTACGGAGCGTTGTACAAAGCGGAATTCGGCATGGGAGGAGGAGGCCCGAATGCCGGAGGCGGGATGGCTGGCGCTACGGGCTCGAACAATTCCAACGGCGGCGACCTGCTATGGCAAGGCGATGATCTGGATTCTTATGGAGCACTGGCCCGGAAGTCGAAGTCCTCGAACGACGATATTTTGCTCGATATGCTGGACGAATTAAACAATGGCTCCGATTATGAAAAAGTTCTGGACGTCGAAGAGTCGTTGAAGTATATCGCGTTGAACGCCGTAACGGTTAATATGGACAGCTACTTAGGCTCCAATAAGCAAAATTATTATTTGTACGAGGATGACGGGATATTTTCGGTATTGCCGTGGGACTACAATATGGCGTTCGGCGGCATGGGAAGCAGTTCGCAGGTGATGATCGACGAGCCGACGCAGGGAGCGGTGGCGGAACGGCCGCTAGTTTCTAAGCTATTGGCGGTCGAGGAGTATAAGGCGAAGTACCATGAGATCATTCAAAGCATGATCGACGGATATTTGGCGGACGATACTTTTGCCGCTCGGGTTACCGAGATCAAGGAGCTCATCTCTCCGTACGTCAAACAAGACCCGCGGCCTTTCTACACGTATGAGCAATATGAAAGCGCGGTGCCGCAGCTGGTTTCGTTTACGTCTAGCCGGGTAGCCAACGTGGCCGGTCAGCTAGACGGCTCGATCGCGTCGTCCGGAGACGGAAGCGGCAGCGGCGGCGGTATGGGCGGCGGATTTGGCGGAGGCGGAAGAGGCGGATTTGGCGGTTTCGGGGATAATGGAGCCGGAAGAACTCTGCCGGAGAACGGGCAGAATCGACAAGGCGGAGTCCAATCGCAGCAGGAAGATGGGCAGGCCAATGAAGTTCCGGCTACGCTAAGCGCTCAGACGCAGGAAGACATTGTGCTCGCGGCTATCGAGAACAACGGTTCGGCTGCTGCTGGCGAGGGGCAAGGAGACGGGCAAACTAACCAATCGGAGAACGGCCAGGCGCCGAACGAACAGGCGCAGAACGGACAAATGCCCGACGGACAGGTGCAGAACGGCCAAGCGCCGGATGGACAGGCGCAGAACGGACAAATGCCCAACGGACAGGTGCCGAACGGTCAAATGCCCGACGGACAGGCGCAGAACGGCCAAGCGCCGGATGGACAGGCGCAGAACGGACAAATGCCGGAAATACAAGGTGGAGGCGGATTTGGCGGAGGGTTCCCGGGAGGGTTCGGCGGCGGATTCGATCGGGGTCAAGGAGGAATGCCGGGCATGGGCGGAATGGGTGGCGCGCCAGGCACGGAAACGCAAGGCAGCTACAAAGTCGCTACCACTACGGCAATCTCATTAGTCATACTCATCCTAGCTGGACTATTCGTTATGTTGTACAAACGGAAACGGCTATAACGCGAAATGGTGATGATGAGATCCGTCTCTCTTCACCTTTCGTCGATTTTTACTTCAATCAGCGATCTAAGTGTAAAATCTACACGTAGTTTCATTGAAATCGCCTGCTTCCTCAATCTAAATGTAAATCATACAGCTAGTTGATGAGAAATTTCATTCGAATAAAAGATGAGGCTAAATTAGTTGCAGGTTTTACATTTAGTTACTTCAGTAAGTGAAATTAACCCCGACTAAACGTATGTTTTACACTTATGATTATCGGTTCTGTTGCTGCCTCACCAACACGAAAAAAACCCTCTTCGCCACGATGGCGAAGAGGGTTTTGACATTCGGCTATTAACCCTCAAGAAGCAGAGTTTCCGGATCTTCGAGCATTTCTTTGACTTTGACGAGGAATTGTACCGCTTCCGCTCCGTCTACGATTCTGTGGTCGTAGGAGAGGGCGATGTACATCATCGGACGGTTTTCCATGCGCTCGGCGTCGATGGCGACCGGACGAAGCTGGATTTTGTGCATGCCGAGAATACCTACTTGCGGCGCATTCAAGATCGGAGTCGACAGCAAGGAGCCGAATACGCCGCCGTTCGTGATCGTGAACGTTCCGCCTTGAAGCTCGGACAATTCCAGCGTATTGTTGCGGGCTTTACCGGCCAATTGAACGATCGTGCGCTCGATCTCGGCGAATCCGAGGCGGTCCGCTTCGCGAAGGACAGGAACGACTAGGCCTTCTTTCGCGGAAACCGCGATGCCGATGTCGTAATATTTTTTGACGATGATGTCTTCGCCGTTAATTTCGGCGTTCAGGTGAGGGAATGCCTTCAAAGCGCCAACGACGGCTTTGGTGAAGAAGGACATGAAGCCCAAGCCGACATCGTGTTTTTCTTTGAAGGAGTCCTTGCGGCGTTTACGAACTTCGAGAATGGCAGTCATGTCGACTTCGTTGAAAGTCGTGAGCATAGCCGCGGTTTGTTGCGCTTCTACTAACCGTTTCGCGATCGTTAGACGGCGGCGGGACATCCGCTTGCGCTCTTCCGGTTTGTTGGCGTTGGACGTCGGTTTGTCGACCGCGGCCGCTTTAGGCGCCGCTTGCGCAGCGGGAGCGCTTGGAGCAACCGTTCCGGCGGAAGCGACATCGTTGGCGTGAATGCGACCGATCGGATCGCGCGCGGGCAGCGTGCTAAGATCGATTCCTTTTTCCCGTGCCAGCTTGCGTGCAGCAGGCGTTGCCAACGTATCGTTGCCGCTGGAAGCAACTGCCGCAGGTTGAGCCGGAGCTGCAACCGGAGCCGGAGCCGCCGCAGGAGCAACAGGCGCGCTAACCACGGGAGTCGCAGGAACTGCAGGAGCAGCCGCTTGGCCGGCCGCGCCGATTCTGCCGACCGCTTCGCCGATTTTAACCGTATCGCCTTCGCTTGCCAGAATCTCGGTCACTACGCCGTCTTGTTCCGCGCTGATTTCCAGGTTTACTTTGTCCGTTTCCAATTCCAATAAGAGGTCGCCTTGTTTGACGCTGTCTCCGACTTTGACGATCCATTTCGAAACCGTGCCTTCCGTAATGGATTCGCCCATTGCTGGTACTATAATGTCATGCATTGCTGTTACCTCCCGGATTTAACTGCGGATTTCTTTTTCTGAAGCAAAGCTTGATTGATAATGAATTGCTGCTCGAAAGCGTGAATTTGCTGATAACCGCTCGCTGGGCTGGAGCGTTTAGGGCGTCCGTTGTAACCGACGGACGTTTTCGCCGTTTCGACTAGCTCGCGAATGCGAGGCTCCACGTAACTCCATGCGCCCATATTTTTCGGCTCTTCCTGAACCCACAGAACTTCGGTGAGGTTAGGGAAGCGGTCGATGATCGCTTTGAGTTCTTGTTTCGGGAACGGATAGAGCTGTTCGACGCGGACGATGTGCAGCCAATCGCGGTTAACGTCGGCCGTTTTGTCCAATTCTTCCGCCAAGTCAATCGCTACTTTACCGGTGCACAATACAAGTCTTTCCACGCGAGCAGGATTTTGTCCCAGTCCCGGTTGTTCCAGTACGGTTTGGAACGAACCTTCGCTTAGCAAGGAAGCCGGTGAAGCGACATAAGGATTACGGATCATGCTTTTAGGCGCCATTAGGACTAGAGGACGAGCGTCTTTCGTGTTCACGATGGACGCTTGGCGACGAAGCAGATGGAAATATTGCGCCGCGCTGGACAAATAAGCGACGGTCCAGTTTTCTTCCCCGGATAGCTGCAGGAATCTTTCCATTCTCGCGCTGGAGTGCTCGGGTCCTTGACCTTCGTATCCGTGCGGAAGCAGCATGACCAAACCGGAGCGCTGCGACCATTTGGATTTGCCGGCGGAAATAAATTGGTCGATGATGACTTGAGCGGCGTTCATGAAATCGCCGAATTGAGCTTCCCAGATGACCATAGTCTCGGGAGCGTATACGTTATAGCCGTATTCCAAGCCGAGCACGCCGGCTTCGGATAACGGGCTGTTGTGAATGGCGAAGGAAGCATTCGCTTCCGGCAACTCGTGAAGCGGGCAGAACGTTTCGCCCGTCTCGGAATCGTGAAGCACCAAATTCCGGTGAGCGAAGGTTGCTCTCTCCACGTCTTGTCCGCTCAGCCTCATTGGCGTACCGTCGGCCAGAATCGAAGCGAAAGCGAGCGTCTCCGCGTGGCTCCAGTCTACCTTCTCGCCGTCGTTAAGCGCGTCGGCGCGACGTTCGAGAATACGCTGCAGTTTGCCGTATACTTTGAACGTCTCCGGCCATTTGAGCAGGTTTTTGTTGATGCTGCGCAGCTTTTCCATCGGAACGGAAGTAGCCGGTTTGGCTTCTGCCGGATCGTAAACGGTAGGTTGGGACTGATGCACGGAATCTTTGTGCTCTTGTCCTTTGACTTGATCGTAAGCGGATTTCAGCTTGTTCTGAACGTCGCGCTTGATTTGCTCGGCCGCGTCCGCGGATAAGAACCCGTCCTTGACCAGTTTGTCCGCATAAAGGCGGCTAACAGTCGCATGGGCTCTAACCTTTTTGTAGATGAGCGGTTGAGTCGTTTCCGGATCGTCCGTCTCGTTATGGCCGTAACGGCGGTAACCGACCAGATCGATCAAGAAATCCTTTTTGAACAGCGTACGGTATTCACTCGCCATGCGAGCTGCCGCGATAACGGCTTCCGGCTCGTCGGCGTTAACGTGAATGATCGGAATCTCGAAGCCTTTGGCCAAGTCGCTGGCATAATGCGTGGAACGGGAGTCATGGCTTTCCGTCGTGAATCCGATCCGGTTATTGGCGATGATATGAATCGTTCCGCCGCTCGTATAGCCGCGCAGGTTGTTGAAGTTAAGCGTCTCGGCGACGATACCTTCACCCGAGAATGCGGCATCTCCGTGGATGACGATGGAAGCCGCCAAGTCCAGGTTTTGAACGGGGTAGCCCGGTTTGCTGCGATCTTCCTGCGCCGCGCGAGCGAATCCGCCTACGACGGGGTTCACGTATTCCAGATGGCTCGGGTTGTTGGCCAGCGTAATTCTGGTCTCGGCGGTTTCGCCGGATTGAATGGAACGATTTGCGCCTAGGTGGTATTTTACGTCTCCGGTCCAGCCGTAGTTGATGCCGATCGAACCTTCGGACGGAATAAGATTTTTGTTAGGCGAGTGATGGAACTCCGAGAAAATGTTGCCGTAAGGCTTGCCTAATACGTGAGCGAGCACGTTCAAGCGACCGCGATGCGCCATACCTATGGCAATGTGGCGTACTCCGTCGTTCGTGAGTTCGTGCACGATTTCGTCCGCAAGCGGAACAAGCGCTTCGATCCCTTCGGCGGAAAAACGTTTCTGGCCGACGAAAGTGCGCTGCAGGAAATCCTCGAATTGTTCGGCTTCGAGTAATTTTCTAAGCAAAGCTTCCTTTTCCGATACCAGCATCTTGGTAGACGGAATAACGGCTTCCGCGCGTTGGTTCAACCATTTGCGTTCTTCTTCCACGTGAACATGACCGAATTCGAAAGCGATCGGTCCCGTATACACCTCGCGAAGCTTCTGAGCGGCTTCCCAAGCGTCATTCAGCGTATATGGAGCGTCTTCCCAAATGCACTCGGGAGGCAATTGTTTCAAATCAGCTTCCGTTAACCCGTAAGTGCCCGGCTCAATCATCTCCGCGCTAGCTTTGAAGCTAAGGCCGAGAGGATCGATATCCGCGGCAAGATGGCCGAAAGCGCGTATATTCCAAGCCAGTTGGCCGGCTGCGATTGCTTTCTTCAGCAAATTCGTGTCCGTTGCGGCCGACACGCCTCTTGCTTGAGGTTGATCTTTAGTTCCCGGAACGATTGCCCCGAATTCCGAGCGGGGAGGAGCCCCGTATTGAGCGAATAGCTCGCGGTATTGCGGGCTTACCGAATCTGCGTCTTGCAAGTAGATATCGTATTGCTCTTGGATGTAGCCTAGATTAGGACCGAAAAACTGCTGCCATAGTCCTTGCATTTTTTCATTGTCATCAGACATTGTGCATCCCTCTGCATTCATGTTAGTCATCCTTCGGTGCCGATTATGTAGCTGTGCGCACCTGTTTCCATTCTAATGCATTTTTATGTTCGGAAATAGACATTATTATGCATAGGAATGATCTACATAATAGATCGATCAGCGAATTCCTTCATTAAAGATTAGATTGCGCCATTTAAGCTCATTTGACTCTTAATTTTGCGTACTGATTTTATTCGGCGAGCTTCAAAAACTGGATGATTGTGTAAAAAAATAGAGAGTGTTATATTGGAAATGAGGAGTCTATTGAGGATAAGGAGGTTGATTGGATGTTATATTCCGCTCAGGCCGTCGGCAGAACCGTACCTCCAATTTCGCCATTTATCTATTCGCCGTTCAGCCAGTCCGCATATCGGCAACCGGCGAATTCGTGGCTGAATTCTTATCCGAATCCTTTTGAACGGATAGTCAAGTCGGCCGCAAAGGATATTGCGGGTTTCTTGTCTTCTACGCAGGCCGTCCAATCGTCGGCGAAGAGCTTGCTGCAGCTAATGACGTCGTCCTTGCAAGAGAGAGTCGCATCGTCGTCTAATCCGGAAGCCGTTAAGGCATCCGCGAAGAACGGCGCGGCGTTCAATAAATATCAAATCAAAGTCCATTCCGTGGCCGAATCTCAAGTCAATGGCGGAATCGATCTGAAGAAAGACAACTTAACCTCGATGCAGAACGGTGCCAATCGCTTCAAGATCGCTTTCGGTGATAAGGCGACATCGATAACGGCGCACATTTCCGCTACGGATACGAATGAACAGGCGTTATATAAATTAAGAAACGCGATCAATGATGCCAAAGCGGGCGTTACGGCAAGCGTTGCGGTCGATTCGGAGACGGGAAACGCGAGATTGGTACTGAAGGGCGATCGAACCGGGACGGAACAAGCTTACGCCGTTGAAGACGAAGCAGGCAACGCGGCGGCATCGACCGGCATGTCTAACGTAACTTCGGCGGCTGCTAACGCCTCGTATACGGTGAACGGCGGAGAAATCCGTACCTCCCAAACGAATGCAGTCGAGCTTGAGAAAGGCAAGGTTACCGCGACGCTGGTTAAATCTTCGGCCGATGCGATCGATATCGAAGTACGGCCGGATGCGAAAAAAGCCGTTGAGCAGGTTGGAGAGTTAATCTCAAGCTACAATGCGATGAGGGATAAATTAAACGAAGCGGGCAAGTACATTAGCCCGGCGGTCAAAGCTAGCTTGGACAAGGCAGCGAGTTCTTATTCCAATGAAGCGATCGGGATCAGGCAGAACGCCGACGGAACGCTTCGATTGGA
The DNA here is from genome assembly GCF_014107495.1 of Cohnella cholangitidis. GTDB lineage: Bacteria > Bacillota > Bacilli > Paenibacillales > Paenibacillaceae > Cohnella > Cohnella cholangitidis. The sequence goes on along the minus strand of NZ_CP041969.1, from coordinate 1,695,163 downwards.
CGAAGCGGCATTCGAGAAAAGCTTGAACGCGAACTTCGGGCAAGCGAGCAAATCGATCGGAGGCCGCGGCGGATTGGCCGACCGGCTGCTGAAGCGACGGAACGCTTCAACGATGCCTCCGCCAGCAGCTTAGTGAATAAACAGTTGCATGCGATGCAGCAATACGCGACTTACCAGTCGTCGATGCAAACGTATTTGCCTTTTCCGACGACCGGATTGCTGGTCAATCAAATTTTCTAAATAAAAGCAAAGCCCGCGGAATTCCGCGGGCTTTGTTTTTTTAACGAAGGGATGCTAAATCCATCATAGGAACGAGCTCTTCGTCCATGGCGCGTTGCAGTAAAGTCGTTATGGCCGCGAAGCCATCATCGCCCAAGTCGGCCGTAAAATCGTTCACGTACAGGTCGATATGGGATTGGGCTACGCTCGGGTCCATCTCTTGCGCGTGTTCCAGCACGTACGCTCTGGAAGCTTCCGGGTGTTGCCAGGCATATTCGACGGAAGCTTGAATCCATTCGCGAATGGCGGATAGATCGAGCGAGCGGCGAGCGATGATCGCGCCGAGAGGAATCGGGAGGCCGGTATCGCTCTCCCACCAGTTGCCCAAGTCGACGACCTGGGAGAGACCGTAGTTCTGGTAAGTAAAGCGGGCTTCGTGGATGACCAAGCCCGCATCGATCAGCCCGTCGCGCACGGCCGGCATGATTTCATGGAAGGGCATGACGACGATTTCGCCGACGCCGCCCGGAACGTTCTGCGCGGCCCATAGCCGGAACAGCAAATAAGCCGTCGAGCGTTCGCTGGGAACGGCGACCCTTTTGCCCGAGAGGAGGGAAGCATCCTGCGATTTTCCTCCGCTGCCGCCTGAGGTCAGAACGAGCGGGCCGCATCCCCGGCCAAGGGCTCCGCCGCAAGGGACGAGCTTATATTCGGGAGCGATCCATGGCAGGGCGGCATATGAAATTTTCATGATATCGAGCTCGTTCGGGCTGGCCGACAGGGTATTCGTAATATCGATATCCGCATAAGTAACATCGAAAGATGGCGTACCCGGAATAAGGCCATGGACTAGCGCATGGAAGACGAAAGTATCGTTGGGACAAGGCGAGTATGCGATTTTCATGATGTAATGACCTCCAAAAGATGAGCGCTAGCCGATTCCAACGCGGCAAGAGCGTCTCCGATTCGCCAAGCGGCTTTGTCGCGCGGCCCGACCGCGTTCGATATGGCGCGTATTTCAATGAAAGGAATGCCGCGGCGATGGGCCGCTTCGGCGACTCCGTAGCCTTCCATCGCTTCGGCGGCAGCGCCCGGAATGCGGTCGGCCAACCGCGCCGCGGTTTCGGCAGTACCCGTAACCGTGGATAGAGTAAGAATCGGGCCGCAATGGGCGATAATGCCTCCGGTTCGTAGAGCTTCGGTTAACCGTGCGGATAAATTCTCTTCGACGGTCAACCGATTCGTGCCGAAGCCTAGCTTGTCCACCCCGGCGAATCCGTCGGACGTCTCCGCTCCTAGATCCGCGGCGTGCACCTCGCTGGCCACGACGATCGTGCCGATCTCGGCTTGTCCGGCGAATCCCCCTCCAATACCTGCGCTTACAACCAGATCATATTTATTCGATTCCGTCGCTAAAGCTATTGCCGTGCTTACGGCGGCCGCGACCGGGCCAACGCCCGCGGAGATGACCTCAAATCGCCGATCGCCGCGAACTCCTCGAAGCACCGCTTCTTTTTCCGCATCGACAGCGGTCATGATCAGAATTTTGTTCACTTTCCTAATCCCCTTTAAGTTGGGCATGAATGAAACCTGCTTAATTAATTATAGTGCCGATCTCCCCGCGAGTAAAATAACCAGGGCAATTGGTTCGAGTCCAGTCGCCATCGCCATACAATAACTTATGCAGAGCAGCAAGTATGGCAGAGGTGATCGCCGTGACCATGATGAGCACGATCTCCAAGTGGGATGAACTGAGCTTTCAGAACCTGTCGGAAAGTCGTTTGAGCATTCACCATGTACTCGATCGAATTCTGCATTTTATCGGGCAAGACCCCAGTAGCGCCTATCAATTCGTAATCGGCACGGACAGTCAAGTGCATCGAGGGCACACCAAATTCGTTACGGGAATCGTCATCCATCGAATCGGCAGAGGCGCTTGGGCTTGTTATCGCCAATTGGCCCTTCCGAGACAGCTATCCTCGATTAGAGAGAAGCTGACGCTAGAAACGTCCTTCTCCCAGAGGGTTGCCGGGTACTTCGATGCCTGCGTAGTCGGTCAGATGGAGGATCTGCTCATGCCGCACGTCTATCAAGGGGCGACCCTTGAAACCTATATCGACATCGACGCGGGAACGGAACCTGTCGTCAACCAGACGGCGTTATACGTTCAAGAGATGATGGATCGAATAGAATCCATGGGTTTGTACGCCCCAAGAGTCAAGCCGGATGCATGCGTGGCTTCCTCTTACGCGAACCGGTTCACGAAAAACCGCATGGTATTGTAACGAAGAAGCGCGCGGCTACGATCAGCCGCGCGCTTCCATCGCTTAACTTAAGAATCGTTGTTTCTCCATTCCGACGGCGACACCTTCTTCAGCTTCTTGAACATTCTGCTGAAGTAGTAGATGTCGTTAAAGCCCGTCGCGAGCGCGATTTCCGAAATATTCATGCGTTTGCCGCGCAGCATGGCCTCCGACTTGTTGATCCGGACAAGGTTGATGTAATCGACTAACGATTTGTCCGTCACCTGCTTGAACAACCTGCTGAAATGGAAGCGGCTCAAACCGGCGAGGCCGGCAAGCTGCTGCACGGTAAGCTTGTCCCGATAATGCTCGTCGATATAGGTTAGGACGGGCGCGAGGCGTTCGAGCTCCTTGAGCTTGAGCCGGTATTCGTCGAGCTCCGTCAGCGTAGCCAGATAATGGCGAACGAGAAGCGTGAGCAGCCGGTAAAGATGCGATTTGATGGAGAGCTCGTAGCCGAGCTCCTTGTTTTCCAGTTCCTTAACGATAGCGAGCAGGCATTGATTGATGTCCTCATCCCCGGATATTCGGTTTTGAAATAATATCCGGTTTTTGGCGATCGGCGTAATGTACTTCGTTTCTACGGCGTCGACCGTATGGCTATGGAGCAAAGAGACGTCGACGATCATCGCATAAAAGGATAAATCTTCGGAGTCGCATACGCCATAATGAAGCTCGTTGCTATTCACCACGCAGAGGTCTCCGGCTTCAAAAGAAATAGGGACCGAGCTGCATTCGATAGTGGCCTTGCCCGCAACGAAAAACAGGAACTCCAAATGTTCGTGCCAGTGATGCGAGAACAAAGTTTCGCCAACGGCCATCGCTTGGGTATGGCGAGGATGGATTTTAATAGGGAAGGATGCGTCGGGCATCGGCATCGGTTCGCGCAGAGAGGCGATTTTGTCCAAGGGATTCCCTCCAATGGTAGCACGATCGTACAAAATAACAGCATGCTTTTGCATGGTAACGCCAGTTAATCTCATTATAATACGAATTGAGAACAAAAGTGAGCATAGGGAGTGTTCAAAGTGAAACAGATTCGAATCGGCGTCATCGGTACAGGTTCTATTTCAGAAATGCATTTGAATGCGTATTCACGCAATCCCGATGCGGCAATCGCCGCAATCTGCGACGTGAACGAAACTAGGGCTCGCCAAGTCGCCGAGAAGTACGGAGCGGACAAAACTTACACCGATTATCGGGAACTCGTAGCGGACCCGGACATCGACGCGGTGAGCATCTGCACTTGGAACAATACCCATGCGCCGATCAGCATTGCCGCTCTCCGGGCAGGCAAACACGTACTCGTGGAAAAGCCGCTCTGCCGTACGGTAGAGGAAGCATTGGAGGTCGAACGGACGGTTCGCGCTTCGGGCAAGCTTCTTCAAGTCGGAGTCGTTCGCAGGTACGACAACAACGTGCAAATGATACGCGAATTCGCGGATAACGGGGAGTTCGGCGACCTTTACTACGCCAAAGCGTCCATGATTCGTCGCCATGGCAATCCCGGCGGTTGGTTCGCCGACGTAGAACGTTCGGGCGGTGGGCCGCTAATCGATATCGGCGTTCATGTCATCGACCTCTGCTGGTATCTGATGGGCCGGCCGAAAGCGGTAACGGTCAGCGCAAATACGTATAAGAAGCTGGGCAATCGCGCCAACATTCAGCACTTGTCCCATTATAAAGCGGCGGACTACGACGCCGCGAAAAATACGGTCGAAGATATGGCTAACGCGATTATCCGATTCGAGAACGGCGCATCTCTAATGGTTGACGTGAGTTACTCCCTGCATGCCAAGCAGGATGAAGGATACGTGAAGCTCTACGGGGAGAAAGGCGGATTCGAGATCGATCCGGCCATCGCCATCGTGACGGAGAAGCACAATACGATCTTGAACATTCAACCGCAGACGGATAACCAGGCCGGCTTCCAATTCGATTCCGCTTTCCAGAACGAGATCGATCATTTCGTCGATTGCGTTGCGAAAGGCGCTAAACCGATAAGTCCGGTGGAAGACGGCGTAGAGATGATGAAGATTCTGTGCGCGATCTACGAATCCGCGGCCAAAGGCGGGGAGATTCGGCTATGAAGCTAGGGGTCAGCAGTTATTGTTTCTGGCAGGACATGCAAGCGGGCAGGATGGATATCATGCAGGCCATCGGCAAGATCGCCGAGATGGGCGGAGTGCATGTAGAGATCGTGCCGCTCGGTTTCGATCTGGCGCACAACCCCGAACTGATCGGAGCCATTACGAAAAAAGCATCAGAGGTCGGAATCGAGATTTCCAACTATGCGATCGGCGCTAATTTCGCGGGGTTGGATGACCGGGCATACGAGATGGAGATCGAGCGAGTGAAGCGGGAGGTCGACATCGCGGTCGGGCTTGGCGTTAAGCTGATGCGCCACGACGTTGCGAATTCCGCGGACAGATCGATACGGCAATTCGCGAAGGATCTTCCTAGGCTAGCCGAGGCTTGCCGCAGGATCGCCGACTACGCGGCGCAATACGGCATTACGACAAGCGTGGAAAATCACGGTTATTATATTCAGGCGAGCGATCGGGTACAGGCGTTAATCAACGAAGTCGACAGAAGCAATTTCCGGACGACGCTCGATATCGGAAATTTCGTATGCGTCGACGAGAATCCGGTCGTAGCCGTTCGCAACAATATTTCCTATGCTTCCATCGTGCACGTCAAGGACTTCTATATTCGGCCGGAAGCTTCCGATCCGGGAGAAGGCTGGTTCAAATCGAACGGCGGTTCCTACTTGAGAGGAGCGATCGTCGGTCACGGCGATCTCGATATTCGCTCTGCGCTGCGAATCGTGAGGGATTCCGGTTATGAAGGTTACTTGTCCGTCGAATTCGAAGGGATGGAGCCTTGCGTGAACGCAACGAAGCTGGCGTTTAATAACGTTAGGCGGTTATGGGAGCAGGTCAATTCTAATTAAAGGAGCGTGATAGAGATGTCGGGAACGATTCAGCCTTGGAAAATCGGCGTCATCGTGGACAGCTTTCGGGTCGGAGTTCGCGAGGGGCTTATTAAAGCCAAAAACGTAGGAGCCGATGGAGTACAAATCTATGCCGTCAAGGGAGAGATGGATCCTTCGAATCTATCGTCTGCCGCGCGGAAAGAATGGAAATCCTATATCGAGTCGCTAGGCTTACAGATTTCGGCCCTCGTAGGCGACCTTGGCGGTCATGGCTTTCAGGATAAGCGCGAGAACGCGGCGAAAGTCGAGAAGTCGAAACGAATTCTCGATTTGGCGGTAGAGTTAGGCACGAACGTCGTCACGACCCATATCGGGATCGTGCCCGAAGACCGGAACAGCGAAATCTATGAAACGATGCATCTCGCCTGCGATGAATTGAGCCGTTACGCCACGAGCATGAACGCGTATTTCGCCATCGAGACGGGACCGGAGACAGCCGTTCGGCTGAGGGGGTTCCTCGACGGGCTTAGCTCCAAAGGCGTGTCGGTCAATTTCGATCCGGCTAACATGGTTATGGTAACCGGCGACGATCCTGCCCAAGGCGTATACACGCTTAAGGATTATATCGTTCATACCCACGCGAAGGACGGAATCCGTCTCCGCGAAGTGGACCCGCGGACGATATACGGCGCGCTCGGCTTCGAGCCCCTTGATCATGACAAGCTGGCGGAGCAGGCCGAATCCGGCGATGCGTTCAGGGAAGTGCCGTTAGGCGAAGGCGGCGTCGACTGGGACCGATATTTGAATGCCCTTCGAGATATCGGGTATAATGGGTATCTGACGATCGAACGCGAAGTAGGAACGAACCCCGAAGCGGATATCGCTACGGCGGTACAGTTCCTTAAAGGCAAATAATAGAATCAATCGGACGGGAGCGCGGAGAAGCGCTCTCGTTTTCCGATTGTCGGAGGGAGGGCTAACCTGCTATGACGCAGCAACCTATTAATGCGGCTCGTTGTCCACTTTGCGGGGAGGACAATCGTTGCGGTAATTTAGCGGGCTTGCCGCATGGGGCTTGTTGGTGCAGCCGGATTGATTTTCCGCGCGACATCCTTAAGCGGATTCCCGACGAACGGCGGGGGAAAGCGTGCGTATGCCAATCCTGCGTCGAGAAGTTCGTTTCCGATGCGCGGTAAAATATGTGTTATACTAGTTTTTAATAGTCGATAAGCTTCTATTAAACGGAGAGTGTTGATATGATTTTTTCCCGCGACCTGTCTATTCTTAATGTTATGGAACCCATCGTCAGCAACCTATTCGAGGATAATTACGTGAAAACCGGAGCCTTGAAATGCGATTGCGACAAATGCCAGATCGATATCATTTTGCTGACCTTGAATCATGTGCCTCCTCACTATACGTCCAGTCAAGCCGGAGAAGCATACATCAAGGCCCTTTATCTTGATCCGCAGCTTCAATCCGATGTCCTAAGGGAAATCACGAATGCCGTTAAAGTGATCGAAGAGCGGCCGAATCATTAGAATAGAAGATCATGAGACAGTAAAAATTCACCCATTCACAAGATGAGGTGATTTTTTTGTATGAGCGCATTGCCGGCAGGGACTGTTTCTACTGTTCCCGCCAATGTGTTACAGTAATATCGTTCTATCTCCGATGGAAGGTGTGGCCGACTTGATCAAGCTTGGACGCCTAAATACGCTGCGCAATCAAATTTTTATCGGTTTCCTGCTGGTTATGATAATCGTATTGGCCTTAGCCGGCGTATTCACTTACGATAGGGTGTCCGTCTTACTGCGCAACAGCGCGGAACGGCATATCCAGCAAACCGCAATCCAAGCGACGGGTAAGCTGGAGGAGCTGCTGCGGCAGATCGATACGCTTACGGCGCAGATCGCGACGAACGGTTCGGTACAGCGGTTGCTCATTCAGGAGTCGAACGGCAAGCCGGCCACCTTCGGAGAACGCCAATCGATTCAGCATATCGCGGGCAACTATCAGGCTTATGCGAACGGCATTCGCTCTTTAGAGCTCTATACGACCGATTACAGACGACTGTTCCCACTCGACGACTTCAGTCTGAATAGTCGGATATCCGCCGATTGGATCAACAGAGTAGACCATATGAAGGGCGGTCTCGTCTGGTTCGGACTTGATCCGAATGATTCGGATACGGTCGTTGCGGTTCGAAGCGTCCGGATTATCGACCGTTCGTTCTCGCACGGGGGTTATTTAATGGTTCGGATCGAGAGAAGCTATTTCGAGTTGACCGACTCGGCGGCCGATTCCCGGGAATTAATGGTGCTGCAGGACGGCGCGGGCCGGACGCTCGCTTCAGGCTTTCCGCCCGCTTCCGATGTGGAGGCGGTGCTCGCCCGAGGAGAAGATACCATCGAGATCGACGGAGAGCAATATATCGCCGTCCGGCAGCGATCGGAATCTACGGGGTGGACGCTCTCCATTCTGACTCCCGTCGATTATTCGACGGAGGGCATTTCCGTGCTTCGAACGGTCATCGTCGTTACCGGAGTTACCGGCGGTTTGCTGTTCCTGATCCTGACTTTTATTTTATCGACGATGATCACCCGACCGATCCTGAATCTGATGAAGGCGATGCGCGGAGCCCGTCTCGGCTCTCTTAAGCCGAATCCGAAAACGTCCGCGACGATGGAAATCAACGAGCTTAATCATACGTATAACCAGATGGTCGATTATCTTAACGAACTGATCGAGGTCGTTTACCAGAAAGAAATCACCCAAAGCCGAACGGAGCTTAAAGCGCTGCAGGCTCAGATTAATCCGCACTTTTTGTTTAATACGCTGGAAGCGCTCTATTGGGCATTAGAGGACAAAGGGGAGGACGAGCTGGCGCATATCGTCATCGCGATGTCCGGTTTATTCCGTTACGTGATCAGCCGGCCGGACGAGGATGAATGGGTTACGATCGGAGACGAATTGGACCATGCCGAGAGGTATTTGCAGATCATGGAGATGCGAATGGTCGATCGTCTGACTTGGACAATCGAGGCGGACGATGCCAGCCGGAGCGTGCCGATTCCAAAGCTTCTCATCCAGCCTCTCGTAGAGAACGCGGTACTTCACGGCATTGAGCAGAAGATCGGACCCGGAACGGTCGTCATTCGGGTCGAACCGTCGGATCGGCCGGGATACTCAACCGTATCCATCATCGACGATGGACCCGGCATGGATGATCCGACGCTGAATGATTTGCGCGAAGCGATGACGGAAGGGCGGTCGGTTTCCTCGAAGGGATCGGGCGTTGGTCTTGCCAACGTGCAGCAGAGGCTCGAATTGTACTATGAATCGATGGCGAGCGGTCTGGAAATCGGAAGCGCGAAAGGCGAAGGAGCTATCTTCAGCTTCGAAATCCCTAGCGAGTATGGAGGACATTAGGCATGAAGACGATATTGATCGTGGACGATGAACCGAGAACAAGGCAAGGCATTCGCAAAACGCTGGAGGCTTGGTCTTCCGGGAGGCATCGATTCGTGACGGCGTCCAGCGGAGTCGAAGCATTGGCTTGGTTGGAGAAGAACGAAGCCAATTTGCTCGTGACGGACATCCGCATGCCGGAAATCGGCGGATTGGATCTGGTCGAGAAGCTGAGCGGGATGGCCCATCCTCCCGTCGTCATCGTCATTTCCGGCCACCCGGAATTCGATTACGCGCAGAAAGCGCTCCAACTCGGAGTCGTCGAATATTTGTTGAAGCCGCTGGACAAGAATAAGCTGATTATGGCTGTCGAGCAAGCGCTTAAAAGAGAAGGAGATTTGCATCGGATCGGTCGGATGGAGAAGCTGGTAGACCCGAAGCTATTGGAAGCGGGAGAGCACGAGGAGCGATATAGCCCCGCGGTCCGCGAGACGATTCGCTACTTGGAAGAGCGGCTCCAAGATCCTGTCACGTTGCGAGACGTAGCGGAGCATCTGCACTTGAACGCCAGCTATTTCAGCGTTTTGTTCAAGGAGCAGACCGGTCTCACTTTCAGCGATTACTTGACTAGAAGAAGGGTTCAGCGAGCCAAAGAACTGTTGGTAAGCACGCGGATGCCCATAGCGGAAATCGCCGAAAAAGTAGGTTATCAGACAGCTAAATATTTCGTGAAGGTGTTTCGTTCGCAAGAATCGGTTAGCCCCGGCCAGTACAGGCAAAATGTCGCGGATACCGAAGAAACGATCCAATAAAAGTGGTATTAGTCCCAATCCCCGTATCCTTATTGTGCTGTCCGGGCGGTGGTAGAATATCGTTAAAGCGGTTACAAGCCGCTGGACTTTCACTAAAAAAGGGGATGTAAACGTGTTCAACAAAAAATGGACCACGATGCTGCTTACGCTTAGCCTGACATTAGTCTTGGCTGCTTGCGGCGGCAAGGAAGGCAACAACGAAGGCGCTGCCGAATCCCAAGGTTCCGCCGAAACCGGCGGAGCAAAAGTAACGGTTAACTTCATGCACTTGTGGCCGGAAGGCGTATCCGCCGGTCAGAACAGAATCGTTAACCAAATCATTAAAGCTTACCAAGACGAGAATCCGAATGTCACGATCAAGCAGGAAGTACTCGATAACGAACAATACAAGAATAAATTGAAAGTGCTTTCAGCATCGAATCAATTGCCGGACGTAGGCGTCACTTGGGCAGCCGGCTTCTTGCAGCCTTACGTAGAAGGCAACCTGTTCACGCCGGTTGACGATCTTCTCGGCGGCGAGCTTAACGGCAAATTCGTCTCCGGCACAACCGAAGCTTATGCGATTAACGGTAAAACGTATGCGCTTCCACTAGAGTTCAACATCGCTCCGGTTTACTATAACAAAGCTATTTTCGAGAAGAATAACTTGGAAATCCCGCAAACTTACGATCAATTCAAGCAAGTCGTGAAAGCGCTGTCCGATGCCGGGGTCGCGCGATCGCGCTCGGCAACAAAGATCGTTGGACAGGCTCCCTCTGGTATATGTACCTGGCGGACCGCATCGCGGGCAAAGATACTCTCGCAGACGCAATCAACGGCTCCGGCTCGTTCTCCGACGAAGGACTGACCAAAGCGGCTTCGGAGGTTCAAGCGCTAGTGGACGCGAACGCGTTCGTGAAAGGCTTCAACGGCTTGTCTAACGAAGAAGCGAAGTCCGAGTTCCTGAACGGCAAAGCAGCCATGTACATGATGGGAACGTGGGAGCTTCCGAACTTCACGACGAACGAAGACATTCCGAAAGAATTCCGCGACAGCGTCGGTTTCTTCAAATTCCCGACGGTAGAAGGCGGCAAAGGCGACATTAACAGTTGGGTAGGCGGTCCGGGAGTCGGCTTGTTCGTCTCCGAGAACTCGACGGTCAAAGCGGAAGCTAAGAAGTTCGTAGAATATTTCGTTAGCAAATGGGGCGAGCAATCCGTTACCGGCGCGGGAGTCATCCCGGCGACCAAAGTCGACACGTCGACGCTTCAACTGCCTCAGTTGTACATCGATCTGTTCAACGAGATGAACAAAGCAAGCAGCATCACCCTGTTCGCGGACGTTCAAATGAAGGCGAACGCGGCCGAAACTCACCTTAATATGATTCAAGCGCTATTCGGCAAGGCGGCAACGCCCGAAAAATTCGCGGAAGAGCATACCGCGGCGATCTCCAAAGGAAACTAATCGTCGAGATAATCGTCGCTAAGGGTACAAAGACCTATCCACTTCATTGACGGATAGGTCTTTGCCCGACAATGACCGAAAGAAAGGGGGCGGCCGCCTTGGATAAAGTGCTTTCGAACAAAAAAATGATCGCGTTGTACGTTCTGCCTTCCTTGCTCCTCATTCTGGCCATCGTATATATTCCGATCGTGTTGACAGGATACTACGGATTGCATGAGTGGAACGGAATCGGCGCCATGAAATTCATCGGACTCGATAATTATCAAGAATTGCTTAAGGACAAGACGTTCTGGGATAGCGCGCGGCACTCTTTACTGTTAGCGGTGTTTTCCGGGCTCAGCCTTATTCTGTACTTAGTTGTCGCGATGGTATTGGCAGCCCGCATCAAAGGGGCTAATCTGTTCCGTAAAATTTATTTGATTCCGATGTTGTTGTCTTCGGTTGCGATTGCCCAACTGTGGATTAAGATTTATCATCCGACGAACGGTGTCCTGAACAGCGTTCTGGAATCTCTTGGCTTCGAAAATCCACCCGCATGGCTCGCGGAGCCTTCGCTCGTTCTATATGCGTTGTTCGTTCCGATCTTGTGGCAGTATGCGGGCTTCTATATTCTGATCTATTACGCGGCGTTGAAGAACATCCCGTCTTCCTTGGAGGAAGCGGCCAAGATCGACGGGGCCAGCTCATGGCAAATCGCTTGGAAAATCAAGCTTCCTCTCGTTATGGAAGTGTTCAAGGTGACGATCGTATTATCGCTTGTCGGTTCCCTGAAATATTTCGATCTGATCTTCGTCATGACGGATGGCGGACCGAACGGCTCGAGCGAGGTCATGGCTTCCTATATGTATCATGAGGCTTTCCGCGCTTATGATTTCGGATACGGAAGCGCGATCGGTTTTTTCCTGCTCGTCATCTGCCTAGTCGCGACTTGGGTCATTCGCAAGCTCACCGCCACCAAAGATACGATCCAATATTCATAAGGAGGAACGCTTCATGACGACTACGGACGCAGGACGGTTGCCGGCCGGAGCGAACCCGGGGGCTGGGATCGGACGCAAGCTGGGCATGACCTTGCTATACGTCGTGTTGATCGCGGTTGCCGTGCTGCAACTCTATCCGCTAATCTGGCTATTATTCTTCTCTCTTAAAAACAATCAGGAAGTGTTTAACCTTCCTCCGCTGTCTCTCCCGACGAATCCTCGTTGGGAAAACTACGAGAAAGTATGGAGCGCGGGAAACATCGACGTGTATTTCTTAAACAGCGTGTGGATCACGTTCGTCGCCACGGCGTTGACCGTTGTGTTGGGCAGCTTGGTTACCTACGCGATTACCCGCATGAAATGGAAAAGCAGCAAACTCGTGCTTGGCCTGTTCATGGTAGCGATGATGATTCCCGTCCATTCGACGCTAATTCCGTTATTCAGCTTGTTTAGCGATGTCGGCCTTACGGATCATCCGCTGGCTTTAATATTGTCCTACGTCGCGTTTAACATGCCGATCACGATCATGATCTTGTTAGGATTCTACTATGCGTTGCCGCGGGAAGTGGAAGAGGCGGCGGTCATCGACGGATGTTCGGTCAACCGGATGTATTTCCGCATCGTATTCCCGATGACCGTCTCGGTTCTCGCGACTACGGCGATCATCAATATGATCTACAACTGGAACGAGTTCATCTTCGTGAATACGTTCATCAGCTCGGACGTCTACAAGACGCTTACCGTCGGCGTGCAGAACTTCATCGGACAATACACGACCGATTGGGGCGCGATCGGCGCCACTTTGATGATCAGCATCTTGCCGATCCTCCTTACGTTCCTGTTCCTTAGCGACCGGATCGTGGAAGGCATCGCCGCCGGTTCCGTTAAAGGGTAAGCCGGAGTATACGAGAAAGGAGAAAAGACATGAAAAGAAACGATTACTTCAACGCGCATCATTCTCCGATCGGCGCATTCGCCAGCTTTACATTGGGTTTCCCCGGCGCGGGAGGCGGCCTGGATCTCGAACAAGGCCGCTCTCCAAGGCAGAACGTCTATATCGGACTGGAGCGGATCGACGGTTCCGGTTACGATTCGCTTCCATTCCATGCCGTTCGCGACGGCGACGAGAGCAAGAGATACGATATCGAGAATCCCGATCCGAATCCGGATAAGCCTCAGATCGTTATTCCGTTCGCGAGAGATGCCGTGCGGCGCGATTTCCGGCTGACGACCGATTGTTGGTCGGCCGGCGACCTGAAGTTCACGATCTATTCGCCCGTCTGTTCCGTTCCGGACCCGGCAGTCGCTTCGGATGAAGAGATGAAGGAAGCGTTGCTTCCCGCGGTGCTGGCTGAACTGACGGTCGACAATACCTCTTCGGATCGAGCTCGTCGGGCCTTCTTCGGTTATCAAGGCAACGATGCGTACAGCTCGATGCGGCGGCTCGACGATACGATGCCCGGAGTAGCCGGGATCGGCCAAGGCCGATTCGCCTCTATCGTTAGCCGCGACGAAGACGTTCGTTCGGCCATGCATTTCAGCATCGAGGATATCGTCGCTTCCGAGCACGAGGAAAATTGGACGTTCGGGCTCGGTACCGTCGGCGCTCTCGTCGTGGACGTTCCGGCCGGCCAGCGGCGCACGTACCGGTTCGCGATTTGCTTCCATCGGGGAGGCTACGTGACGGCGGGGATCGATGCATCTTATTACTACACGCGATATTATTCGAATATCGAACAGGTCGGAAATTATGCCCTATCGAACTGGGAACGGTTAACGGCACGCATGGAGGCTGAGAACGCGCTGCTGGCATCCGCTTCCCTCAGCGACGATCAGCGGTTCATGATGGCGCACGCCATCCGGAGCTATTACGGTTCGACGCAATTGCTCGACCACGAGGGTGAACCGTTCTGGATCGTCAACGAAGGCGAGTAAAGGATGATGAACACGTTCGACTTGACGGTCGATCAGTTGTTCTACGAGTTGAAGCTGAACCCTTGGACCGTGAAGAACGAATTGGATATGTTCGTCAAGAGATTCCGGTACGAGGATCGCGTCCGGTTCCCGGGAGACGACAAGGAGTACCCGGGGGGAATTAGCTTCACGCATGATATGGGCGTGGCGAATACGGTATCCAGACCGGAGTTTTCTTCGTATGAGCTTTATGGACTTGATGGCTGTTTCTCCCATATGACGCATGAGCAGCTCGTCAACTGGATTCTGTGCGCCGCGACGTACGCGGAACAGACAGGCGACGCGGATTGGGTGAAGACTAACCTGAACGTATTTGCGGATTGCTTCGCCAGCATGCTGAATCGGGATCATCCCGAGGAAGCCAAGCGCAACGGCATCATGGGGCTGGACAGCACGCGGGTGAAGGGCGGCGCCGAGATCACGACTTACGACAGCTTGGACGTATCGCTGGGACAAGCGCGCAATAACATTTACCTAGCGGGCAAAAGTTGGGCTGCTTATGTCGCTTTAGAGAAAATATTCGCGGATAACGGGTTGGCGGAACTGTCCGCGCACGCGGGTCTTCAGGCAGAGCGTTGCGCCGAGACGATCGCAAGCCATGCGACGGAGGACGGCTACATTCCGGCCGTTATCGGAGAGGGCAACGACTCGAAGATTATTCCGGCGATCGAAGGACTTGTCTTCCCTTATTTCACAGGCAATCGCGAGGCGCTCTCGGAGGACGGTCGATTCGGAAGGTATGTATCCGTGCTTAAGGGGCATTTGACATACGTCCTTCGCGAAGGCATCTGTCTATTCGAAGACGGAGGATGGAAGATTTCCTCTACGAGCAATAACAGCTGGCTAAGCAAAATTTACCTGTGCCAATTCGTCGCGCGGCACATCCTCGGGTGGCCGAGAGACGAGATCGACCTTCGCGCGGACGCTACCCACGTGAAATGGCTGACGCATCCGACGCTGTCCGTGTGGAGTTGGAGCGATCAAATCTTATCCGGCGAAATTACGGGAAGCAAATATTATCCTCGCGGCGTAACGAGCATATTGTGGCTGGAGGAGCAGCGTTCATAATGATTGGAATAGTAGAGAGGCCGGGAGATATCCCGGCCTCTCTCAGATCGTCGAGAAACCCACGTCTTTTTAGACATTGGGTTTCTTTTTTTATTTAGGTGCCTGGAAGAAGGGGGATCTGGGGAGATTATTACCCCATTTCCCTCCTGTCCAGATGGAGGGCAATCTTCTTCATATTCTGTACAGCAGCAGTCATAAGCGCTTGCTCGGTCACATTTCGCAGTCCTCGCAAACGGCAATAGCGAAACCCGTGGAGCTCTTTGGCGTCCGCAAAGCTTCGCTCAATCGTTTCTTTTCGTTTGCGGTATAGCTTCTTGCCCGACTTGCTCAGCCGGTTAAGTCGCACGCGCTCTTTGCTCTCTTCCCACACGTGCCGAGTCACGACTTTTCGGCGGTTCTGTGACCGGGTACACTTGTTTAACATCGGACATGACGCGCATTGCTGCGGATCAGAAGCATAGTGTCGGTAACCATGTCGGTCTGTCGTTTTGTACGGTAACTCCTGCTTTTGCGGACAAATATAAAGATCTCGCTCGTCATCATACTTAAATTCATGTTTGTGGTACAGGCCTTGTGTAGGATGGAATCTGCGGTGAGCAATAACGCCAAAGATTTTCCGCGTGTCCAACCCCTTACAGATCGGTGCTGTGAGGTAACCTGAATCCAATGCTACTGCTTCTACCTGAAAACCGAATCTTTCGCGTTGACGGTCCAATCGTTCGAGATAGGGCATCGAATCATGTACGTTACCTGGCGTGACAAAGACATCGGTAATGAGATTGTACTTCATATCAACCGTGCGGTGGTCCAGATAAAAGAAGCCTTCCGGCTTGCCGTCCCGAACCATATACCCGCTATCGGGATCGGTGGTACTAACCTTCACTTCCTTGTCTTCGTTCACCTCCTCTCTAGGTTTCAGGGCTTTTTTCCATGCGCCTTCCGATCAGCTTCAACAGCGGCGTTCAGCTCGTCCACATACGCCTTCGTATTTTGCTGTACTTGTTCTTTGGTGTACTTATGTTTATTGGCGCTGGACTTGATGTGAGTCGAGTCGGAAATAAGGACTCTTCCGCCGACCATCCGGTGTGAGATCGCTTGTAAGACGATTTCATCAAAGATATCTTGAAATACAGTTGTATCCTTAAACCGTGTTCTTCTATTCCAGCTAATCGTCGTATGATCCGGCACGCGGTCAGTCAATCCGAGGCCGAGGAACCAGCGATAAGCAAGATTAGTCTGGATTTCTCGCTCCAACTGCCGTTCGGACCGAATGCCATAGAAGTAGCCCAGAAAAATCATCTTAAAGAGTACGACCGGATCAACAGCGGGACGACCATTGTCTTCGCAATAAAGTGGGCGTACCTTATCATCGATGAAAGAGAAGTCGATATATTTATCGATCTTTCGAAGCATGTGATCGGCGGGAACAAGATCTTCGATGGAAACAAATTCATAGTTCTGTTGTTTATCGCGATTAGAACGAAGCATGGAAACACCATCCGTTCGGTATAGTTAAATCTATTATACCAAATTAACGCGGTGTCGTATTAAACTATTTAGACATAATAAAAGCTGTCGAGACTTTCTCGACAGCCTGAGAGAGGCCGGGAGATATCCCGGCCTCTCTATTCGCGATGCGATGCGACGCGAAATCCATCTTCCATGAGGTTGACAAGGAGAAGCGCGGCAACCTATTATCGTAACAGTAATTATAGTTAGGAAACATCGGCGATCCATCGCGGGAGAGAAGGAATTAGGAAGATGTCACAAAAAAAGACCAATCGCACGCTCGTGACGGTTGGACTGCTGGCGGCTCTGTTCATCGGGGCGCTGGATACGACCGTCGTTACGACGGCAACGAACAGCATCGCCAAGGATTTGAACGGACTAAGCTTGATTAGCTGGATTTTCTCTATCTATACGCTCACGACTTGCGTATCGACGCCGATTTTCGGCAAGCTGGCGGACTTGTATGGAAGAAAGTCTATTTTTACGATAGGCCTTGTTTTATTTCTAGCAGGCTCCGTCCTCTGCGGCGCGGCGCAATCGATGACCGAACTGATCTGGTTTCGGGCCATTCAGGGGTTAGGGGCTGGAGCGTTAACTCCTGTTACCTTTACGATTATCGGGGATATGTATACCGGAGAACAGAGAGGGAAGGTTCAGGGCGTACTCTCCTCCGTATGGTCTATCGCCGGATTAATCGGTCCGTTCGTCGGAGGTTATTTCGTCGACACGATCTCATGGCGCTGGATTTTCTACATGAACGTTCCGGTCAGCATCGTGTCTTTCATTCTCGTATTCGGGTTTTTACATGAACGCTTCACTAAGATGTCCAAGAGCATCGACTATATCGGAGCGCTTACCTTCACGGTCAGCATATCGAGTTTGCTGCTCGCTTTGCTGACCGGAGGCGAGACGTACGCCTGGAATTCCGCGACTATTGTTGTTCTTTTCGCTGTTGCGACCTTATTCCTCCTTGTGTTTCTCAGGATTGAATCCAAGGCGAAAGAACCTATGCTTCCTTTGCGGCTGTTCCGGGAAAGAAGCTTGGCTATTCCATACGTGCTCGGATTTTTCGGGTTCTGCATCGTGGCCGGCGTTACCATCTACATTCCGTTATGGATTCAGAGCGTCATGGCCTACAGCGCTACGAAATCCGGGTTGATGCTCATGCCGATGTCGATCACTTGGGCGCTGGCTGCTAGTTTATCGGGAAGATACATGTTCCGTCTCGGGGCAAAAAAATTCATGCTTCTCGGAACGGTCTTCGTCGCATGCGGGGCGCTATGGCTGATCTTCATCGATATGAACTCGTCTTACATGGAGATGATCGGGATCGTATCCGTGGTCGGGTTCGGAATGGGCTGCATTAGTACTCCCGCCATCGTCACGATCCAGAACGCCGCGGCGGTAACCATGCGCGGAGTGGCGACTTCGACGAATTCGCTTATGGGCGCTTTAGGCCAGACGGTCGCGGTTGCCGTATTCGGGATGTTGTTTAATCGGGTAGTTACGGAGGAAACGCCGACGCAGATGGCGGATGGAATGCATTTGATCTTCATCGCCATACTAGTGGTCGCGGCCATCAAAGTAATCGTGGCCCAATTGTTGCCTTCGGGGCGAAAGTCCGAGGAGAGTCAGTCCGCTTGAGCGATTAAACGTAAAGATGCCTTCATAACCACTAAGGAAGTGGGGATGAAGGCATCTTCGATATTAATTCCCGTTGCTCTGCTCAGCCGCGGGAGCATCGCCATGCTGCTGGCCTTGTTGCTGGCGCTGCCCTCTCGGTCCGCCGCCCATACCGCCCATGCCGCCGAAGCCGCCTTCGCTTATCGTAATCGTAACCGCGTTCTGGGTGTTGTCTTCTAGATCGACGCTCACGATATCGTCGGCTTTAAGCTCTGCGGCCGTAAGCTCGGTTTCCGTCCGTTGCTGGTTCTCGAAGGCGATCTTGACGATCTTGGTGACCGGCGTAATTTGAATGTCCGACGTTTCTTCCGAGAACATGTTCTCCATGTTAGGGCGATTCTGCCCTTCGCCTTGAGGAGGTTGGTTGCCTTCGCCGCTCGGCGGTTGCGCGTTGTCGCCCGGAGGCTGCGGTCCGCCGCCTTGGCCGCGCTCTCCGGGTACGAACGAAGACTTATACACCGTGATCGTCTCTCCGTTCACGCTTTTAATTTTTCCCAGCAAATCGGCACCCATCATCGGCGACCGTCCTTGGCCTTGCCCGGGAGCTTGTCCCCGTTGATCTTGCGGGATGTCTCCGCCATTGCCTTGCGCAACGGGGGTACTAGATGCTTGGTTCGTCGAATCCGCGCCGCATCCGGTCAGCAGAATGACGGCGGCGATCGCGGTAACAAGCAGCTTCTTAGAATTCGCCATAGCTTATCTCTCTCCTCATAGCATCATCAGCTTGTTAATGGCCGTATGACCTAACTACGAATCCAATAACTCAAAAGGCTCGCTATAAGGAAAGATTTCGTATAAGCAGTCAGTTCCCGTTAAATGTCGCGGACGATAGGGGTGACGTATAAATAGGGAGTCCGCGTGGTCGTGTAGGTGCCTTCCAGCGACTTCTCCGTTAGGAGATTCGCTTTAACGAGAGCGGAGATTTTGGCGGAATCCGCCTTGAACAGCACCTTCCATAAATCCGGATCGGGAAGGGCTTCGATCAGCAATTGATCGTTGTAATGTTTTCTTTCCTGATACAGCACTTTAAGCGTATAGTCGTCCAGTTGGAACTCGGAGTCCTGCGGGTAATCTCTCGTGATGTCCCGGCGGAGCTCCTCGAGCTCGTCTTCCCATTGCTTGATCTGGGTCTTCAACTGGCAGAAGCGGACCAGCTTGTCGGCGTTCATCGGATAAGCCTCCATTCATAAGGTTATGTTGATTTGTATGAGAGGGAGGCTTGTTTTATGAAATTCGGCCGGTTGGAACCGGCCAAAGATCTTTTTCGTATCAAAGAGTATGTCGATAAGGGGGAATAACGTGAAATCCATTACGGTTAAAGCGCTGAAGGAGCGATTCAAGCTGGAAGTGCTGGCGGGGGAAGATCATATGCATCGCGAGATTACCCGTCCTAGAGCGCATCGCCCGGGATTGGAGTTCGTCGGGTATTTCGATTTTTTTCCGATGAATCGCGTGCAAGTGCTCGGCAGGAAAGAAATCAATTATTTGCATAAGCAGACCGAAGAGGAGCGCAACCTGCATATCGGCAACGTAGTGAAGTACCATCCTCCTTGTTTTATCGTGACGGCCAAGCAAGAGGGATTGAAGTATTTAATGATCTATTGCCAGCAGGAAGGCATACCGCTATTGCGGACGGACGAGACGACGACGGAGTTTCTGGGTAAGCTGGATGCGTTCCTCGTTCAAGCGCTGGCACCGGAAATCGCCGTTCATGGCTTATGCGTGAACGTATCGGGGATCGGCATTCTGCTCAGAGGGAAATCCGGAATCGGCAAGAGCGAGACCGCGCATACGCTCATTCGCAGGGGGCATCGCCTCGTCGCCGACGATATCGTCGTCCTTAAGAAGCTAAGCTCTCAGACGATCCTTGGCACGCATAACGAAACGACGAAGGAATTTCTGGCGCTGCGGAGCATCGGACTTATTAACGTAGTCAGGTTATACGGAAGAAAAGCGTTTCAGGACGAGACTCGAATCGTGCTCGATATCGAATTGTGCCCTTGGCAAGACCAAGCCTTGAACAACGATCTTGAGATGACGCCCAAGTTCACGGAATATTTAGGCGTTCGCATTCCGCATATCGAAATTCAACTGCAGCCGGGCAGAGACGTCGCGGGAATGATCGAAGCCGCCGCCAACAGCTGGTATCTGAAGCAACAAGGCTACAGCGCCGCGGAAGAATTCATGAAGCGGATCGAAGGAGAAATGAAATGAACAGACGCGCGTTCAGATTCGCGTTAATTTGGATGATCCTCGCGGCCATGACCGTATTGGCGGCGTGCAGCGGCAATGCGGAGACGCTTCAAACCGCCGAAACGCCGACGCCGCCTTCGGCTTCCTCTACCGCAACTGAGCAGCCTATCGCCTCCAAGCAGGCGGATGTCCCGGAGAAGTCCGGTTCCAAAGGGTATCTATGGAAAATTACCGGCGGCAAGAACTCCGGGTACTTGGCGGGTACGATCCATATCGCGAGGAAAGAAATGTATCCGCTGGACGCGGACTTGGAGCGGGCGATAGCGCAAGCGGATTATATCGCGTTGGAGCTGGATTTGACGAAAGTCGATCAGAAAAAAGTATTGGACATGGTCAACGACAAAGCGTTGCTGACCGACGGAACGACGCTGAAGGACCACGTGGCGGAAGAAGATTACGCTAAATTCCAATCCATCCTGAAGAAGTCTATCCTTAGCGCGGGAGCAGCCGCGTTCGATAAGTACGAGCCTTGGTATGCGGCGATGACATTGGAGAGCCTTCCGGCCATGAAGTATATGATGTACGACGGGATCGACCAGTATATTGCCAAGCAAGCCCATAAGGACGGCAAAGAGATCATCGAGCTGGAGAGCATGGAGTCCCAGCTCGGCATATTCGACGGATTCTCGGACGAGATGCAGCAGCTCTATTTTCACCAGACGGTAGAGAGCGCAGCGGCGGCTTCGATCGGGCTCAAGCAGTTGCTCGACATGTGGACTTTGGGGGATTTGAAGCTGCTGAAATCGACGCATGACCAGTTCGAGAAAGAAGGAAAGAAGTCGATGGGCGAAGAGTTCGACGAATATAACGATAGTTTCCTGGTGAAGCGGAACATCGGAATGGTTGATAAAATCGACCAAATGTTAAATGAAGGGGAAGCCGGCACATATCTGATCGCCGTCGGTTCCTTGCACATGGTCGGCGAACAGGGATTGGTCTCTTTGTTGGAGGACAAGGGATATACGGTGGAGTTTATTGAATAAGGGATATGGAAAGGGACGACGGAGAGCTGAATTGCATCTCCAATTGTTAGATGTGTCTAACAATTGGGGTGCATTTCAAGCCTCCATCGTCCCTTTTCTCGTTATTGGACTTGGTATTATTTGAAGAACAAAAAGTTGGTAGGGAGCTTGCGAAGCTGCCCGTCGGACGGATTGTTGATGACGCGGCCGTTGAAGACGAGCGAGGTGGAGCCCCCGCCGTCGAGGTTGTAGCCGTCAAGCGCGCCATACCGCTGCAACAAGATTTGCATCTCGGCCAATGTCGCGCCGGAGCTGCCTTTCTCGTTATAACCGTCGACGACTAGAAATAGGATCTGATCGTCTTTATAGTTGGCGATGACCGTGCGCGGAGCGCGTTTCGGACTTGTCTGCCACTTGGAAGGGATCTCGGTTTTTCTGCCGTTCTGAAGCAGCACGGGAACGAAGGACGCTCCATATTTCGGATTGAGCGCATCGAGCTGCGATTTGCTCGAGAATTTACCTCCGATCAGTTGGTTGTCCTCGTTTAACCCTACGAAAAACAAATCTTTAATAGAAGCTTGGAAACCGCCTATGTAATCCCCGTCGACGACCGTCGTGCTGAGAGGATACCGTTTGCCTCGGCTGTCGGCGAATCCCCCGGCGTTGACTCCAACCGCGGCCTTGTACCGATTGACGGCGGCAAGCGTCGTCTCCGAGCCGCCTTGTACGTCGTTGCCAAGAACGAGCTTCATCGCGTCGTCTTGCTTAAGTTTGATCTTAAGCGCGTAGCTACGGAAATTTTGCGTTCCCAGGTAGAACAGCTGAGCTTGAAGCTTGTCCGACTGAATCGTGGCTGCAGGCTTGCCTAGCTTATTCGTAATCCGCCGATCGTAGATTTGATAAGGGCGCGCGGCTTGGGTGGAAGCAATAGACGCGATTTTATTCATGTCCGCGTTGGTTTTCTTGTAAATCGATAGTTGCTTTTGAATGGACTTCCCCGTCCATTTGGCGATCCCTTCGGCTTCGTTTAGATGATCTAATACGCTGGCGGTCGTTGCGCTAGGATCGGAAGGGACGGTTGCATGCCGGGGAAAAGCGTTCTCCGGCAACTCGATTCGGACATTCTCGACGATCATCCAGATCAACATGCCAAGGAAAGGCGTACAGGCAAGCAGCAGCGTTCGGTTGAAGGAGCGAACCGATACCGCGCTCATTTCAGCACGTCCATGCTTTTTTTCAGCTCGTTCAACTGCTTCTTCACTTCGGCCAGCTGCGTGTACAGCTTATTGCTGTTGTCCGTCTTCGTATCGGCGTTGTCCTTCGTGAAGGTCAGCAGCTCGTTAAGCGATTGGATCTTGCTTTCCATCTGGGCAAGCTGTTCCTTATAGCCATTCTCAAGCTGCGTCAGGCGGCTGTCGTAATCTTGCTGCATCAAGGCGATTTGGCTCGCGGTTTGACGTTCCAGATCGGAGGAAACTTGGCGTTGAATGTGATCGGAATACTGTTTCGCGCCAATAACCCCGCCGGCGATCAGTGCAAGCCATAATAGGGCGAAAATGAAAAAAGCACCCCGGCGCTTCTTCCTGGGCGGCGTCTCTCTGTAAGGTTCCGTCAGCGTGGTTTGCGTTCTCTCTACTCCTAAATCTCTCATCTCTCTGTTTCTTACACCTCTCTTGTTGTCGTCGCGATCAACGAACTCAGAATAACCTTGTCGTACTATGAACGAATTCGGACGTCAAAAGTTGCACCTGTTATGGGATTGTAACATACTTTTCCCAATCGGGCGCGATGATCCTCGTAACCCCCGGTATTTACCAACTTGGTACAATTCTTCGGAAATAAGGCTCGGGATAGGGGTCGAAGTTGCAGGCGTATCACTTGATGCGCGGGCGATAAAGTTTTAGTATCATTGTAATGCATATAGAAGCGCGGTTAACGGAAGCGGAGGTGCCTGGATGATTGCCGTCGGCTTGGCGGGATGGGGTGACCATGATTCGTTGTATTTGCCCGGAACTGCGGCGAAGGACAAGCTTAGGGCTTATTCGGAGCATTTCTCCATCGTGGAGATGGACAGCTCGTTCTATGCGGTACAGCCGCCGGAACGAATGGAGCGATACGCGAGGGACACGCACGATGGATTCGGATTCGTCGTAAAAGCCTATCAAGGAATGACCGGCCACTTGCGGGGGAAACCGTATTATGACAATGACGGCGAGATGTACCAAGCGTTTCGCGACAGCCTTGAACCGGTTATGCAAGCCGGTAAATTAACAGCGGCATTGTTCCAGTATCCGCCGTGGTTCGATTGTACGAAGGATAACGTGCGCTCGCTGAGGGAAACGAAGAAGCGAATGGAGGGATTCCCTTGCGCGCTGGAGTTCCGCCATCAGAGCTGGTTCGAACCGAAGTATAGGGACGGAACGCTGGCGTTCATGCGCGAAGAGGGCTGGATTCATAGCGTGTGCGATGAGCCCCAGGCCGGAGTCGGCTCGATTCCGATCGTACTGGAGACCAGCGGAACGGAGTTTACGTTGGTCCGCATGCACGGCCGGAACGTGAACGGTTGGAATCAAAGCGGCGCTCCGAATTGGCGCGAGGTTCGCTACCTCTATAATTACGACGAGAGCGAGCTGGCGGAATGGAAAGAACGCATAGACCGGCTTACGGAGCAGTCGGAGAGAATCGGGGTTATTTTCAACAATAACTCGGGAGGACACGCCGCGGGGAATGCCAAGCAATTCATGCGAATGCTAGGACTGCGCGTCACGGAAAACCCGATGCAATTGGATTTGTTCGACCTATAACAAGACGAGAAGGGATTGTCGATATGATTAGATTCGGAATTATCGGAACGAACTGGATTACGGAGGATTTTATTAATGCCGCCCGCAGGCTTGGCGATTTCGCGTTAACCGCGGCGTATTCCCGAACGGAAGCGACCGGCCGCCAATTCGCGGACAAGCATGGGATCGATCATGTATACTCGGATTTGGAGGCATTCGCTAGCAGCTCCGAGTTTGATGCTATCTACATAGCAAGCCCGAACTCTTTCCATGCCGAACAAGCAATTCTATGCATGAATAAGGGGAAACACATCCTATGCGAGAAGCCTCTGGCCTCCAATGCGCAAGAGGTCGCGCGTATGACGGAGGCGGCGGGAAAGAACGGCGTTCTCCTGATGGAGGCCATGAAATCCACGTTTACGCCCAATTTCCAAGTCATTCGGGATAATCTCCATAAGATCGGCACGGTGCGCCGCTATTTCGGCAGCTACTGCCAATACTCCTCGCGGTATGATCTGTATAAGCGCGGCGAGCTTCCGAACGCATTCAACCCTCAATTTTCCAACGGCGCTTTGATGGACCTTGGGGTTTACTGCATCTATCCGCTAGTTGTTCTGTTCGGTCAACCGGACCGGGTCCAAGCTAGCGCGTTCATGCTGGACTCCGGCGTTGACGGAGCGGGGAGCTTGCTGCTTGGTTACAAGGAAATGGATGCGGTCATCCACTATTCCAAAATCGTCGATTCGTACGCCAACGCGGAAATTCAAGGGGAGAACGGCACAATTCTCTTCGATAAAATCAGCCGGCCGGACAAGGTGCAAATCCGGTACCGCGACGGAACGGTCGAGGATCTCACTCAGCCGCAGGAAGATAACGCGATGTACTACGAGGTTCGTGAATTCATCGAATTGATCAAGAGCGGCAGCAGGGAGTCGGATGTAAACTCTCATGCGAACTCCATGAAAGTTATCGAGATTATGGACGAGGCTCGCAAGCAGATGGGAATCGTATATCCGGCGGATCGCGGTTAATCGGAACCTACCACCCTCCCATAGTCGCAGAATGCGACTATGGCGGGTCAAGACCAACCAAGTACCCACTCATTGTCGCAAAACGCGACTATGGCGGGACGAAACCAACCAAGTACCCATCCCATTGTCGCAAAATGCGACTATGGCGGGACTAAACCAACCAAGTACCCTACCCATTGTCGCAAAAGCGACTATGGCGGGTCAAGAACCAACCAAGTACCCTCTCATTGTCACAAAACGCGACTATGGCGAGCGCCGCGGTCCGCGGAAACTCGCTCCCATCGTCGCAAAAAGCGACTATGGCGGGTTAAGACCAACCAATTACCTCCATTGTCGACAAAAGCGACTATGGCGGGTCAAGAACCAACCAAGTACCCTCCATTGTCGACAAAAGCGACTATGGCGGGTC
Organism: Cohnella cholangitidis; assembly: GCF_014107495.1. Taxonomy (GTDB): domain Bacteria; phylum Bacillota; class Bacilli; order Paenibacillales; family Paenibacillaceae; genus Cohnella; species Cohnella cholangitidis. The sequence continues at coordinate 1,669,388 of NZ_CP041969.1, read as the reverse complement.
AAGAACCAACCAAGTACCCTCCCATTGTCGCAAAAAGCGACTATGGCGGGTCAAGACCAACCAAGTACCCTCCCATAGTCGCAGAATGCGACTATGGCAGGTCAAGACCAACCAAGTACCCTCTCATTGTCGCAAAACGCGACTATGGCAAGCCTCCGTCAACTAAAGTCAGCATCTAAGGGGAATTACCGTGTCGATCGTCACCAGGTTAAAGGGCTTCAACTTTTTTTATTTTGCGATGTTCGCGCTGTTCCTTTCCTTCTTGCCCATCTATAGCGCCGAAGTCGGAGTTTCGGGAACTCACATCGGGCTCATCTTGGGCATGGGCAGCTTGATTAGCATCGTCGCGCAACCTTTGTGGGGGATGGTCAGCGATAAATCGCGGACGATCAAGAAGGTTCTCCTGCTCCTGTTGCTTGCCTCGATTCTAATAGGGACACTTCTTTTTCACGCCCATCAAATTTGGAGTTTAATCGTTCTCGTAGCGCTGATGAACGTGTTCTTTTTGCCGACGGATCCGCTCGTCGAGAGCTTGAACTTTCAAACCTCGCAGCGGGAGAAGGTAAACTACGGATCGGTTCGGATGTTCGGCGCTCTAGGATATGCGTGCGTCTCTCTTACTGCGGGCTATGCCCTTAAACTATGGGGAATGGACAGCCTTTCGTGGATTTTCTTCGGCGTCGGCTGCGCGGCCCTCCTGCTGGCATTGAGTCTCTCGGACGTTCAAGCGTCGGCAGCCAGACCGTCCTTCCATCATCTGAAGGATTTCTTCCTTCAGTCGCACACTTGGATCTTCTTCGTGATCGTGTTGATCGTCGCCATTCCTCATAAAATGAACGATACGTTCATCGGTCTGTACATGGAGGAGTTGGGCGGGGATGTGCGATTGACTGGTATGTCGTGGTTCGTCATGACGATAACGGAGACGGTTATGTTCGCGTTTGTCTCACGCATGATTAAACCCGGCAAAGAAGCGATTTGGATGACGTTAGCGGCCGGTCTATACGCGCTTAGGTTTCTATTGAGCTCCATGATAGGTACACCGTACGGACTTGTCGCGTTGCAAGTATTTCAAGGCTTCACCTTCGTGCTTTTTTACGTGGGCGCTTTGCAATATTTGTACCGGATCGTGCCGGAGCAATGGAAGTCGACCGGGCAGACCGCGCTGACGGCCACTTTCTTCGGCGTTTCCGGAATTATCGGTTCTACTGTCGGAGGTTTGTTGCTCGATCTATATGGAGGAGCGGTTCTATACAGAGGAATGGGCTTGTTTGCTTTGTTTGGGCTGGCGTTAGGAATCTATTTGGTAAGAAAACCTGCAACTGGAACGCAAGATCACTAGACATCTAGAATTTAAGGGGAAGAAAATGAATAAGCGCAACTCGAACAATTCGGGGTATTTAGGATGTTTATTTTTAATAATCATTGCAGTCATTGTCGGAATTTATATCTTTAACGGTAATTCCAAAACGAGTTCTAACGAGAATGAAAACATGGAAGCATCCGAAAATCTCCCTCGGGAATTTACCGCGCTTGAACGGGTCGAAGCCATGAATGCCGTCGTTAAAGGGGACGCGGCAACCCTAAAGAAGTGGTTGGACGAAGGGATGAGTCCTGATTCGTATGCCGATGTATACGATTACGATATTCCTAGACCATTTCTTCTTATAGCCATAAAAGAGGCGAAAATGGATATTATCCATCTGTTGTTCGAGTATGGAGCCAGCGTAGACGTAGGCGTAAAAATCGATCCGGAAGATCCTAAGGATAACGGGAATATCCCCGTATTATGGGAAACGATTTACCGCAAGAATGTCGGAGTCGCAAAAATCGTCTTAGATAAAGTAACTCCCGATACTCTAGCTTATACCGGAATAGATGAATCTCTGACGTGGTCCGTTGCCAAAAACGATAGTCCTGCTTTGGTTAAATTACTAATCGACAAGGGAGCGGACGTAGAATATTCTTGGAATGCGAACAGACCTCTAATCCATGCGGTAATGGAAAACAACTTAGACACCGTTAAACTGCTTGTTGAAGCCGGAGCGGACGTAAATGCGCTTGCCCCTTACGGCGAATACTTTATTGGCGATAATAAGCATTATATACCGGAACAATTTACGGCTTTGGATTGCGCGATTATGTGGGAACATCCCGAAATAGCCGAATATTTACGAAGTGCGGGCGGTACGGAAGTTTATCACTTTTAGAAAGGGGCACGATAATGAATCAACACGATTCGGGACTCCAACACCACCATGCGGCATTTGCCGAGAAGAAAGTGACTTGGCTGGAACTATTTTATGATTTGCTTTTTGTAGCGGCCGTTTCCAAAGCGAGCCATGTATTGATACATGTCGAAAACGGCTCGATTCCAGTCGAATACTTATCGAAATTCGTGCTCATATTCGTTCCGATCTGGTGGGCTTGGGTGGGGCAATCGCTTTTTGTCAATCGGTTTGGACGAGATACCGTATCTCACCGAATATTTTTGATTCTACAATTGTTTTTCGTATTGATCATGACCGCAAGCCTATCGGTTAATTTCGATCAATACTATATTCCTTTCTTAGTTGGCTATGTCGGACTAAGAGCTATGACTGCCATTCAATATCTCTCGGTGAATAAGAAAGAAGAAACGCATAGAAAGAACACTGCCCGTTATTTAGGGAGCCGGTTTTGGATCGGGTTGGCGATCTCTTCTTTATCGCTATTTTTTGATTCTTGGATTCGGTATGCCGTTTTGTACGCGGGAATTATTATCGACATATTGCTCCCGTTAATCGGGCGGAAATACTTGGTCAAAAGTCCCATAAATACTCACCATTTAATAGAACGCTTCTCGTTGTTTACCCTTATTCTTCTAGGCGAAGCCGTTATCAGCATATTAACGGTATTGCAATCTACCCATTGGACTTGGCAATCTATTGCATTTGCGTCAATCACGTTTTTATTGATTATCGCTATGTGGTGGCAGTATTTTGACAACATCGAGAAGAAAGTGAACAAAACGATAGAAACCGCAGGGCAAACGATCATTTACGGTCATTTATTCATTTATTTATCGATGAGCATGATCGCGGCTTCGATTCAATTGCTGTTTTTGGAACAATTAAATTATTCGTTTATGCTAAGCTTTATTTTTGGATCCGTGCTGCTTTACTTTTTCTCGACCTCGTTGGTCTTTCATAAATATAGACCTGTACATCTAAGGTTGGGGAAATCTCATTTAGCGTTATTGTTAGGTTTGCTTGGAGTTTTTTTCGCAGTGGATTTGTTTTTCTTAATGCCGAACTACATCATTATTGGAGAAGTGATGGCTTTCTTTGCTGTATATGCTAAATTAACGACTTGAAAAATCGTACTAACGGAATACGATAACCGAGGAGCACGCTGCAAAGCGGCTTCTTTTTTTTATTAAAGCAGACTCTATTCATCGGTCGGAATCTTGCGCAAGTTGTTCCTTCTTAAATGCGCTCGGGGTAGTTTGGTAATATTTCCGGAATTGATTAATGAAATGGTTGTAATTATGAAAGCCGACGTCGTGACAGACTTCAGAAGGGCTGCGGTTGGAATGTTTCATCAGCAGAGCCGCTTGTTGAATGCGCATTTGATTAAGTCTGCCGATAATCGTTTCTCCCGTATCCTTCTTAAAGATATGAGATAACCTGCTTGGCGATATTCCTATTGATTTAGCGATATCATCGATCGTTATTCGATCTCGCAAATGGTTGGATAAGATGTGCAATACTTCTTCCGTTCTCGGATCGAAATTATCGATCCTTTTTTGCATGAGCAAAAACAGAATTTCCCGTAAGGCGTTCGTGCAAAGCTCATGTTTCCAATTGTACCTTTCTCTGGAGTAGATCAGAATTCGTTTAAAGGCATCGGCGATCCGCGTTCGGGTCGATTCGCTTTCGATGTGATCGATAAATAAGCTCTCCCGAGGAAGCAATTCCGGTTCCAGAGAGCGTACGGAAAAGTGCATCCAATAAAAATGCCAATGTTTCCCCTTCGCGGTGCCGTATTCGTGCGGCGTTCCTTGTTTCAGGATAGTGACATCGCCGGCGTTGCATTTTCCGGCAGTGTCAGGGGTACGGAAATATCCTTCGCCATCCAGCGTAAAAGTAATAAGACAATCATTCATGCCATGGGCGCGCGTGCATATATAAGCATCCGGTTCGTTAAAATGTCCGGTGACGACAACGTTTTTCGGAATTTCGGCGTAGGATGAAGGCTTATCGTAAATCATCCGGTTTCCTCCGTTCAGAGTTAAGTCATTATGTATGGGGTTCCAATAACGATCATAACTCAAAGGGAGGTATCAGCCAATAATATAGCAGGATCGTGTGATAAATCAGTATCTTTGTGAATTCATTTAAACCTGATGAACCTTCTATACTTGAAATGTACACAATCAGATACAGGAGGAATTTCGCGATGGACTATAAGCTCAGAGCGTTGACGAAAGAGCAAAAAGAAAAGTTTCTAACGGAAGGGTATTTGATCGTGAAAGGATTGTTCGCTCAGCAAGACATGGCTGTTATAGATGAGGTATTTGAGAAAATGAGCCATGAAACGATACCGGGGTACTTTGAGCCGGATCTTCAAGCGGACGCGACAGAACCGTTAAAGCGATATCCGCGCATTATGCATCCTCATCGATTCGATGAAACGGCAAAGAATTACATGCTGCACAAACCTGTACTGGAGGTGCTAACCGATCTGTTTGAAGAAGAACCGTTGGCTGCTCAAAGCATGTTTTATTTCAAGCCCCCGGGTGCCCGCGGACAAGCGCTGCATCAAGATAATTTCTATTTGAAGGTTGAACCCGGCAACTGTATCGCAGCCTGGACGGCGGTTGATGCGGCCGATGAGGATAACGGAGGGCTGATGGTCGTGCCGAAAACAAACGGCAATGATATCGTTTGTCCGGATGCCGCGGATCCGAATGAATCCTTCACGACCCATTACGTCAAACCTCCGAAAGATAAAAAAGCAGTTCCGGCGAACATGGATCGCGGAGACGTTTTATTTTTTAACGGCAACCTGATTCACGGCTCTTACCGCAATAAAACAAAGGATCGTTTCCGGCGCGCGTTCATTTGTCACTACGCAAACGAATCCGCGACTCATATCGGCAATCATTATCGGCCATTGTTCCGTGCCGATGGAACTCCGGTAGATCTCGAAACGAATCCGGATGGGGGGCCTTGCGGTTTTGAATTCGACGTTTTCTATCCCCACTGATTCAAGGAGTTTGGAAGTTCAAATGTCATGGTGGACGATGACGGGAGTGGAAGGAGACCATCGGCCTTGGAGCTTGGAGGAACGGTTTCATCGTATTGCCGAGGCCGGATTTGATGGGATAAACGGATTTTTGCCATCTCCGGAAGAAGCGGATACGTGGAGAAATCTCCTTGACCGATACGGGCTTTCCTTTAGCGTCAACGCTTATCCCAAAAGCGCCGAGGACATGATCTCTTTTTTGGATAAAGCCCAAACCTTTGGGAACATCTCATTTATTAATGCACAGGTAATGACCCCGTTTCTCATAGGTTCGGGGGCGGAAAAACTGATTGCGGAAATGACCGCTTTATCTCGAGATGCGGGGATCCCTATCTATATAGAAACGCATCGGGGGACGATTACGCAGGACCTATTGAGAACGGTGCATTATGTAGAACGCATAGACGATCTAAGACTATCCATCGATTTCTCCCATTATGTCTTGGCTGGCGAAATGCTCAATGTGACGGAAGAGGCCGAAGCGCTTTTGCAGAAGTTGCTTACGCGTACCTCGAGCATTCACGCGCGGGTATCGAACGGGGAACAAATTCAGGTCGATGTAGGCGTTCGCGGCGAGCATCCTATGATGCGGCATTTCGAACGTTGGTGGAAATCGGGTATGACTCACTGGTTAAATGATGTTGAACATGACAAGCCATTTCCTTTTATTTGCGAGCTCGGACCTCCTCCATATGCCATTACTTTAGATGAATACGGCAAGCGTCAGAGAGAGTTAGGCGATAGATGGACGCAATCCTTATTATTCGCTGAGACGGCTCGAGCGATATGGAGCAGCATGTTTAGCGGTCGCTGAAGAAGAAGCGTAAGAACGGATCTCTGCATGACCGGTCGTTACGGATAAATGATAACGATAGCCAGACAGATCATGTTGATCTATCTGGCTTTTTGGTTTGCGGATATTTCGAAACTCCCGTTTAGGGACATTAAGCTAATGAGCAGGATAGTTTAACGGATTCGCGAAATATTTAAAATGCCGGGAAGTTTTGCGAAGGTCGCCGACTGCCTGGCAATCAGTTTTCATTATTAATAATAGACGGCAGCCAGCCAGAGTTCGAATGGGAATGGAGACTTATGGGATGAGAATGTATACAGATCCTAAAGGCGATGCTTATGAGCAGGTAATAGATTTGGCTATTCGGAACTCGGAATGTTTTGTGCTTGGAGAAAAAATTCCGGCTGATGTGGTACGGGGCCGCCATTACGCAAGCGTATTGGAAGCGTTGGAACCTTACTTGGTGAAGACAATCGTAATCCAAGACAATAATAGGGATGAAATTACGCAAATAAGAAATACCTATCGCAGTCATGCCTTTTATACCGCGGGAACCTACTATTTTTATAGATGCTGCGAAGAAAGCGGCAACCTGCTGAAGCAAGCGGCATACCGCCTGTCGGATTGGATATATCCTAGCCTGCCGGAAGACTTGTGTTTCTTGAAAGAAGGCGGAGGAGACTACCTTTACTCGGTTGTACATGAACATATGTACGGAATTGAAGTAACCGAAGAAGAAGCAATCGAACTGATGGGCCGAATTACAGGGTTTTTTGTGAAATTAAAGGTTCACCGGAACCTGGACCGTCTGCTAGATGATGCCATTAAACATAAAACCGACCGGCTGTATATAAGTGGACATGGGCTGACAGAGCTGCCCGAGAGAATCCGGGACCTTACGGAGATACGCGATTTAGAAATTTTTGAACAGGATCTTTATCGTTTACCCGAAGGGCTGTTCGAGTTAAGCAAGCTTGAACGCTTGAAAATCCTGACGGCTGATTTGGAGAGTATTCCCGCATCCATAGCCAAGTTGAAGAACCTGAGAGAGCTTTGCATCCATTGCGCGAGCTCGGATCGGCCGACTCCCGGGTATCGGGCCCGGCCGAAGGAAGAGATCAGTCTAAACCGGATCCCGCCGGAGATTGGAGAGTTGGAACAACTGGAGCAGCTTACGATTCAATACACCTCGATCCATGAGCTGCCGCTCGAACTAGAGAAGCTGAAGAACCTGCGAATCTTGGACTTAGGAATGTGTATGATCAATCGGAAGCCTGATTTCCTCTCTGGTATGAAGCAACTGAATTACATTAATGTGTCGCAGAATTCATTGTGGGAAACGATTGAAACAGAACAGTAGGAAGAATCCCATCAATCGGCTATCATTAACGTTAAAGAACATCGGGATGACAGCTAATTACGGATAATACAAGGAGACCGGATGGACAATTCCATAAATATTCTCGTTGCCGAGGATGACAACGACATCAACAAACTGTTGTGCAGCATTATCAAAAAAAGCGGCTATGCGCCGCAGCCCGCTTTCTCCGGGACGGAAGCGCTTCTCTATCTGGAACAACGGAAATGGAGCTTGGTCCTTCTCGACCTGATGCTGCCGGGAATGACGGGCGAAGAGCTGCTCGAGCGGATCGGCGATGGACCAAGCGGCGTGCCGGTCATTATTATTTCGGCCAAGGGCGAGCCCCGGACCAAGGTGTCGGCATTGCGAGGGGGGGGCGGACGACTTTATTACGAAACCGTTCGATATCGAGGAAGTATCGGCGCGAATCGATTTGCATCTACGCCGGTATGCGCGGTCAGCGCAGCCGGCTTTGCCCGACGTGCTGCGGCATAAGGGGCTTGTGTTGGATCGCGACGCGAAATCGGTGACGGCGGATGGGACGGAGCTCGCGCTGACCGCCCGGGAGTATGAGATTCTCGCCTTGCTTCTATCGGCGCCCAAAAAAGTATTCACGAAAGCCAATCTATACGAAAGCGTATGGGACGAACCATTCTTCGGAGAAGACAACACGATCAACGTCCATATGAGCAATTTGCGGACCAAGCTGGCGAAGGCCGCGCCCGACAGCGAATTTATCGAGACGGTATGGGGCATGGGTTATCGGCTCAAGCCTTAAGACATTCTTAAGATTTGGCTTTAGATCCTCTTATGTTTTGGTTTCTATACTTGGTCTATCACATAAGGGAGGCCAAGACGGCGATGAGCGAGTATGTATTGCAAACGAATCAATTATCGAAGAAGTTCAAAGGCAGCGCGGCTTTGGATAAAGTGAATCTGTCCATCCGCAAAGGCTCCATATACGGCTTTATCGGTCAGAACGGAGCCGGCAAATCGACGCTGATCCGCATCGTTGCCGGACTTGCTTTTCCGACGGATGGAACGATCGAATTGTTCGGAGCCGGCGACGAGCGGGAGTTGACCCTCGCCCGCAAACGAATCGGCTCGATTATCGAGAGCCCCGCGTTGTTCCCCCATATGACTGCCGCCGAGAATCTAGAGGCGAACCGGATACTCCGGGGCATTCCCGGCAAAGATTGCGTCGCAAGGACGCTTGAACTGGTCGGGCTGCAGGGAACGGGAAGGAAAAAGGCTAAAAATTTTTCGCTCGGAATGAAGCAGAGGCTCGGCTTGGCGATCGCTCTGCTTGGCGATCCGGAATTTCTGATTCTGGACGAGCCGACCAACGGGCTTGATCCGATGGGCGTCGTGGAAATGCGCGAACTCCTCAAACGGCTTAACCGCGAGCGAGGCATTACGATTCTGATCTCCAGCCATATTCTAAGCGAACTTTCTTTGTTGGCGAGTCATTATGGCATCATTCATCGCGGCAGGTTGCTGGAGCAGCTCACGGCTCAGGAATTGCACGACAAGTGTCAGCAGTACGTGTTTATTAAAGTGGACGATCCGAACAAAGCGACAGCGGTGATTCAGAACGAGCTGGACACGGCCGATTTCGAAGTGATGCCGGATGGCGCCATCAAGCTGTACAGCCGAATAGAGAAGCCCGGCCGAATATCGTCTGCGCTATTCTCCGCAGGCCTGGAGATCGAGCGGTTTATGCCGATGGGCGAAGATCTCGAGAGCTATTTCACGAAGCGGATCGGGGGTGGCTCGCATGTATAATCTGATCAAGGCGGAGCTGTTCAAGCTGCGTAAAGACAGGGCGTTCCGCATGTTGATGCTCATACTTGCCGCATTCTCGCTGGCGTATCCGCTGCTCTACTATTTTGACAATATATCCGATGGGGATCCGCAAATCACGGGAGCCGAATTTTTGTTCGACTTTATCGCGGGCAACGCCTATGTCATCAAATTCGGCGTAGCCGTTCTGGCCGGATTCTTCATCGCCAACGAATATTCGACGGGTGTCATGAAGACGATCGCATCGTCCGGTAACGAAAGGGCACGGATCTTCGTAGCCAAATTGATCGGATTCACGATCGGAGCGATGGCTATCTCTCTCGTATTTCCGATCGTCAGCACAATCGAAGTTTCGTTACTTTCAGGTTTCGGTCATCTGCCAGAGGGGGGGAGCGCGTTCTTTATCCCGCGATCCCTCGGGCTGACATTGTTGTATGCGGCCGGCTATGCATCGATCGGGGCGCTGTTCACCTCCGTGCTGACCGACAGCGGAAAGACGATCGGCTTCTCGATGATTTTCTTCCTCATGATCGATTCGGTTTTGGCGGGCTTAGGTACGAAGATCCCTTTCTTTACTACTTTGTACGATTACTCTATCTTCAAGATGATCGGCGATATAGGCAAGATCAGCATCGACAGCGGAGATCTGCCGGCGCTCTTGCTCGTGCCGTTGCTGACGTTTGCGGTATCCGGGCTGCTCGGTATTCTTGTGTACCGCAGAAAGGAAATTAAATAACGGTGGGAGAGGCGGGGGAGTCTTGCTTATCCTAACGATCATGTCGGTTGCGGCAGCGGCTCTCCTTCTTGTCCGTCTGCTGCTGCTGAGGCGGGAATTAGGGCGGATGACGGAGCAACTGCGCAGCTACAACGAAAGGACGACAGGCAAAAAAATCGAAGTGGCGCTATTTGACCGAAGACTCGAAAATCTAGCGGAACAAATCAATCGCCAGTCCGATCTCGTAGTCGACGCGGAGGCACGCAGAAGACGGACGGAGAACGAGCTGCGGCAAGCGGTTGCGAACATTTCCCATGATATCCGTACTCCGCTGACGTCTATTTTCGGCTATATTCAACTGTTGGAAGCGGAGTCCATTACGCCTGAGGAGAAGCTCGAATACGTCACGGTCGTTAAAAACCGGACCAAACGGCTGCAGGCGCTGCTGAACGACTTCTTCGAGCTGTCCGTAATCGAATCTTCGGATTATCTCCTAAGAACGGAGCGGCTTGGAATGACCGTCCTGCTGTCCGACATTCTGATCGGTTTCTACGACCGGTTCAACGAACGCGACATTACGGCGGACATCCGGCTGCCGGAAGATGAGGTAGTTATATACGCCGATGAATCGGCCGTTCGGAGGGTCGTCGAGAATTTGCTTGTCAATACGATCAAGCATGCGGCCGGTCAGGTTGAAATTCGCTTCGAGCGGCAGCAGAAGACGGCTGTCCTAACGATCGTTAACGAAGCGAAGGGATTATCCGACAAAGACGTCAGGTTGCTATTCGACCGCTTCTATACGGTCGACCGCACCCGATCCGCCCAAGGATCGGGACTTGGCCTTTCCATCGCCAAAAGCCTGATGGACAAGATGAATGGCACGCTGACAGCGGAGCTGCGCGGAGATAACTTAACGATGACCTGCGGTTGGAAGCTGTGACTGATCACAGAAGGATGATGTTGATCGTATCCTAACGGTACTGTTTCCTTGAAGGAGTCGCTTTACGACGGTTACAACAATAACTCCATGGCTGTACGTTCTTTTTCCGCAATCTCGAGCAACAGTTTTGACGCATGCTGCAACTCCAGGAGATTGCCTGATCTTCCCGCACGGTCGATCGAAGCAGAGACATCGACCCATAATGGAGCGATTTCCGTAAACATACGGCAGGCTTGTTCGATTTTCGGGTCTGCCAGCCGATCGGCGCATTCTTTCAAGAAATCCCGGTATAAATTCCGAAACAATGCTCCACCGGTCCCCGCTCGTTCCATCAGCAATGCTATCAGGCATAGATCATGTTCGGAATTTTTGATGCGGGAAGGCCATTTCAGGATTTCGTCGCTCATCCTGACGATGCCTTTATTCCCGATATTGCGAATAGGCGGGTTCAAGTAGTCAAACGCATTATTGGCCAAGGCAGCGCGTATGGCCGGAATAAGCGGGGGCAAGGCGCCGATCGGGTCGAGCGTAAAAGAACGATTCCGCGAACTCATGGGCCCTTTTGCCTTTCTGGCCGAGCCCAGGCTTGTTAAACGCGTCTCTACCAGACCGCCCTGCTGTCTGGTGTCGGCCATGTAGGCATATTCGTCATTGTAGCCGTATAGGACCGCATAGTGACCGGGGAAGTGTACCTTATTTGTGAAATAATCCAAGTAATAGGAGTCCAATTTCAGCCCGACCGGTATGCCGCGATCGATGCAATGCCGTACGTTATGCCAGGCTTTGTCGACGGACGACGTCTCTTGAACGTTGACGGTCAAACCCAGCCTGCTTGCAAGGTTGGCCGTCAATATATCCGGTTTTACCCTTCCTCCGATGAAAGGGAAATCCATCCCTTTCGAGTCCCAATAAATGAATCCTAGCCCTTGCCCTAATCCGAACAGCATCGGTTCCGATAGCCGAACTTCCGCAAACTGCAGTAAATTGCCTATGGCAGTTGTCTCGCAATGTTCTCCTTGGTAAGGGACGAATCCCTCAATGATCCTCCCCATATTCCCCTAAATCCCCCAATAATTCGTTAATTAGTTTGGAAACAAACGTTCTTTCGCATTCGATCAGGACGATCGGATGCAGGAACAGCGTCCTTACGTTAAGCGGCAATAATTGAGCGCCTTGCGCTTCGTACTTCTGCCGTATTTCCGTTGTAGCCGTTCTAAGAAAATCCAACCTTTCCCGTAAAGCGGCGATGGCCTCGTCCTTCCCGATTAGAGGCAAAGCGGCCAGGCCGAGATCGAAGCGGATGTCGCGCTCCCGAGTTGACGATAGACTGTCCACAATTTCATTTTTCAATCGGATCATACCGGTTTCGGTTAGGGCAAATTGGGTCGGAACAGGTCCCTTGCCGGATTTTCTGTCGGATTCCCCGGAGGCGATCCATCCTTTATTGCTCAATTTTTTCAGTCCGGCATAAATGGATGTCGTGCCGATATTCGCCCATTCCCGATAACCTCGATGATCGACCATCTTCATAATATCGTACCCCGAAGCCTGACGGCATTCCGCGACCAATTGCAGCAGGATAAATTCAACGTTCGATATGGGGTGCATGCAAGACTCCTCATTAAACTATATTTCACACATGGAATATAACATTAGTGGAATAAAAGTTCAATACCCGAATGGAGAGCGAAACACGAGGAACGGTCCATTTGTTTTCCGAGGAGATCTTTACTACAAGAATGTAAGCGAAAATCCCGATTTATCGTCCATTTTCGTCAACGGAACGTAAGCCGAACAACAAAAATGTAAGCCCGTTGTTAAATTTCAAAAGCCAATAGGAATGCCCCGCGGGACGCCGAACTACTGTATGAATCACTGAACGAACGCGCAAATTATCCCCCCGGCCAAAGCACGGTCAATGCGCGAAAGCGACACGTTCAAACCTATTCAGACAGCATTCTCAGCGGAGGTTGGCAGATGATTGAATTCAAACAAGTAAGCAAGGTATACCCCGGCGGTACGGTCGGCTTAAACAAGATCGATCTCAAGATCGAAGCGGGGGAGTTCGTCGTTATCGTCGGTTTGTCCGGCGCCGGTAAATCGACGTTGCTGCGTTCCATTAACCGATTGCACGAGATTACGTCGGGCGAAATCCGAATAGACGGCCGGTCGATTACGTCCGCCGAAGGACGCCGGTTAAGAGAGATGCGGCGGAGCATCGGAATGATCTTCCAAAGCTTCAATCTAGTGAAACGTTCCTCCGTTCTGCGCAATGTGCTGGCCGGAAGAGTCGGTTATCACTCGACGATACGGACGCTGCTCGGCCTCTTCCCCAAGCATGATATGGAACTGGCCTTTAGCGCGCTGAGACGCGTAAACATGCTGGAGAAAGCCTACCAACGGGCCGATCAGCTATCGGGAGGCCAGCAGCAGCGGGTGTCCATCGCGCGCGCGCTGGCGCAAGAAGCGAAGATCATTCTGGCCGACGAGCCGGTCGCCTCGCTCGATCCGTTGACGACGAGACAGGTTATGGACGATCTGCGAAGAATTAATCGCGAGATGGGAATCACGACGATCGTCAACCTGCACTTCGTCGACCTTGCGAGAGAATACGCAACGAGAATCATCGGCGTACGCGCGGGAGAAATCGTATTCGACGGCCCGGTAGCGGAGGCGACGGACGAAGTTTTTTCGGCTATTTACGGTCGTCCGGTATCGGAAAGCGAACGATTGGGGGGCAGATCCGATGAAGCCGTCTGACGGTTATCCGGTTAAACCTTCTCCCAGCCTGAAGAAGTGGATGACGGTTGCCCTGTTGTTGATCTTGCTCTGGCTGTGCGCCACAGAGACGGAAGCGTCATTGGCGGAGCTTATCGGCGGAATACCGGAGATGGGGAAGTTTATCGCCAAAATGTTCCCTCCCGATTGGGAGTATTTGAGAGTAGTAGTCAAGCCGATGATCGAGACGGTACAGATGGCGATACTCGGTACGACTTTCGGGGCGATCTTCGCTTTGCCGATCTCCTTCCTGGCGGCTAGCAACGTGACCAAAGGCTGGATCGTGCGCACTCCCGCCAGATTCATCCTTAACTTATCCCGTACGATTCCGGATTTGCTGTTCGCCGCCCTTTTTGCCACGGTATTCGGATACGGACCTCTCGCGGGAATGCTTGCGCTTAGTTTCTTCTCTTTCGGAATTCTCTCCAAATGGGCTTACGAAGCGATAGAAACGATAGATAACGGTCCGATGGAAGCGATGACCGCCGTCGGGGCGAACAAGCTGCAATGGATTTTTTTCGGCGTTATCCCGCAGGTGCTGGCGCAGTTTATCGGATTCGCGATGTATATGTTCGAGATTAATATCAGAGCGGCGGCGATCCTCGGTATCGTCGGGGCTGGCGGCATCGGAATCTACTTAAACCGGACGTTAGGGATGTTCCGCTACGACCAGACGATCGTCATTATCCTCTTTACGCTCGTTCTTGTCCTCGCGATCGACGCGATCAGCTCCAGAATCAGGGGGAAACTCATATGAATAACAAGACGAGCTTGCACATGCCGAGCCCTCCCAAACCTTTCTATTCCCGCGTGAAAACGTGGTTGGCGATCGCGGTCGTCGCGGCGGTCTATTCGTGGGCATTCTCCGGCATTCCTTTTACCGGCATCAAGGAAACCGCATGGCAAATCACGAAGGCGGTATTCAGCGGATTATTCCATCCCGATTGGGATTACGTCTACTTGGCGGAAGGAGAAGATTTGCTTAGAGGACTGGCGGAGACGTTAGCGATCGCCTTGCTGGGAACGACCATTTCGGTGTTTCTCACCATTCCGTTCGCGGTATGGGCTTCGCGCAATTTGATCAAAACGAGGTTGTTTTCCGGCGCCTCGACCTTCACGCTTAGTCTCATTCGGACGTTTCCGGACATTATCATGGCCATTATTTTCATTAAAGCGGTAGGTCCCGGCGCTTTCGCGGGCGTGATGACGATCGGAATCAACTCGATCGGGATGCTCGGCAAGCTGAACTCCGAGGCGATCGAGGACTTGGATATGGGGCCTTCCGAGGCGTTGAAGGCTTGCGGGGCGAACCGTTTGCAGACGATATGGTATGCGATCGTGCCGCAGGCGATTCCGTCTTATCTCTCGTTTGCTTTGTTCCGTCTGGAGATTAACGTGCGGTCGGCCGCGATTCTCGGCATGGTCGGCGCCGGGGGAATCGGAACGCCGCTGCTCTTCGCGCTGGAAGGACGTACATGGAGCAGGGTCGGCGTTATCCTGCTTGGCATCATCGTACTCGTAACCGTCATCGATTGGATATCCGGCAAGCTTAGACGCAGGCTGGTGCAAGGGAAAGCGTAACAAGAGAAAACCCGGACGGTCGTAAGCCGCATGAAGGGCTTCGGATCGTTCGGGTTTGTTGTTCGCGGTTGAAGCTAACTTGAAGCGATTATTGCAGCGCCTTCGAATATTCGCGAACGGAATCGAAGTTGCTGTCCGTGCTCTTCGCATAGCCTTGGTGCGAGTAGATTTCGAAAATGATTTTACGGCTTTCTTCGTTCGTGCCCAAACCGATGAACGCGTCTTGGATTTTCGTCATCCACTCTTTGTTCATATCCGAGCGCACGGAAATCGTATCGTTAGGAATCGGAGTCGTGAAGTGAAGCACTCTCGTTTTCTCGAACACGTCCGGTACGTCTTTCAGTACGATGTTCCGGGCGTCTTGGAAAATCGCGGCCGCGTCGGCATCGCCGTTAAGTACGGCCAGTACGCCTTTGTCATGGCCTTTCAGTTCGATTCCAGTAACATCGGTATTGGGATCTACGCCGGCTTTTTTCAATTCTACCGCAGGATATACGAATCCGGCCGATGAGGTTGCGCTTTGCCAAGCGATTTTCTTGCCTTTGAGATCCGCCAGCGTTTGGATATCGGAATCCGCTTTGACGATAATCATCGATTTGTAGCTGTCGGCCAATTCCGTCGTAGGCTGACCGTCCGCATCGTTTACGCCGAAACGTTGAGCCTGCAGGATAACTTCGGCCGCGCCCATTTCCTTCGCTTGCACGTATGTGTTAGGAGGCAGGAATCCAACGTCGACTTTCTTGGATTGCATCGCTTCGATAATCGTATTGTAGTCTGTCGACACGCTTACTTTTACGGGAATGCCAAGCGCGTCGCTTAGCAGCTTCTCCAACGGCTTAGCTTTCGCTTCGAGCGTTTCGGCATTCTGGGAAGGGACGAATTGCACGGTTAATTCCGTAGGAACATATCCTGTTTCTTCAGGGCTCGGGCTTGCTTCTTGGCTTGGGCTAGCGGATTCGGTAGCCGCGGACTCCGAGTTAGACGCGGAAGGTTCGGCATTCGACCCCGAATTGTCGTTCTTGTTACCGCACCCGGCTAGGATGAGCAATACGATGGAGATGACGAGCATGAAACGCATTTTCGGCAAACGGTTAAGCATGATTTCTGTTTCCTCCTCTATCTAATGGCAAGAATGGGTACTACATGCCTTAATCTACCATCGAACTATTTTGTTAAATGAAGTTAAGTATTAAATCTAGCTTTACGATTGTAAAATATTCGTTTTACAAATCCATATCGATAGAAGAAAGGAAGACCGCAGCATGATCGAAACCCCGACGATTCAATTCACGATACTCGCGACGAGCGATATTCATGGCCACGTCCTACCGATTCGTTACGTAGATAACGAGGCGACGGAATACGGTCTATTAAAGCTTGCAGCGATCATAGAGCAGACGCGCGCGGACGATGGCCATGTGCTGTTCATCGATAACGGAGATTTGTTGCAAGGCACCCCGCTGGCTTACTATCATGCATGCTTGGACGACGCTTCGGCGCACCCGATCGTCGATCTCATGAACGCGCTGCGGCTGGATGCTTTTATCCCGGGCAATCATGAATTCAACTACGGGCTCGGGTTCGTCAATCGGGCACGAGAGCAATCCGAGTTCCCGTGGCTGTCCGCCAACGTGCTCAGGGAAGGAACGGATGAGCCGATCTTCGGTTGTCCGTATCGGATCTATTCTTTGCAGGGCGGCGCCAAGATCGGCCTTCTCGGATTAACGACGCAGTATATCCCCAATTGGGAGCGACCGGATCACATTGCCGGCTTGGCGTTCGAATCGGCGGTGAGCGCGGCGAAAAGATGGATTCCTATTATGAAAAAAGACGGAGCGGACGTCATCGTCGTCTCCTACCATGGCGGGTTCGAACGCGACGTCCATTCGGGGGAAGAAGCGGAGGAGCCGACGGGGGAAAACGAAGGCTGGCGACTGTGCCGCGAGACGGAAGGGATCGACGTGTTGATAACCGGGCATCAACATCAGCGGATCGAGGGAACGCGGGTAGGGAAGACGCTTGTTGTTCAGCCGGGATACCAAGGAAGTTGCTTAGCCCATATCGAACTCAACCTGCAACGTCGATCCGATGGCGCTTGGTTCGTGAAGACGAGCGGCGGAAGACTGCGCGAAGCGGGCAAAGTCCAAGCGGATCCGCAAATGATAGCCAGGGTGCAAGCTTGCGAAGACAATACGCAGCGCTGGCTGGATCAGCCGCTGTGCGAAGTGCGCGGGGAGATGCGGGTCGTTGATCCCATGGCGGCGCGAATAGAAGAGCATCCGTTGATCGAGCTCATTAACCGTATTCAAATGGAGGCGGCGGGCGTAGGGATTTCTTGCACGTCGTTGTTCGATAACTTGGCGCCGGGATTCGGTCCGCGCGTGTCGATGAGGGAGGTGACGGCGAATTATCCGTTTCCGAACACGCTTAAGGTGTTGCTCCTGAGCGGACGGGATATTCTGGAAGCGCTAGAGTGGACGGCGGCTTATTTCGCATGCGGGGAAGACGGAACGATTATCGTAGATCCAACCTATCTTTCGCCGAAGCCGCAACATTACAATTACGATATGTGGGAAGGGATCGAGTATGAGATCAACGTCTCCCGTCCGGTAGGAAGCCGAATAGAGTATTTGCGATATCAAGGGAAACCGATCGAACCGCAAGGCGAGTACGAAGCGGTAATGAATCATTATCGCGCGTCGGGAGGGGGCAACTACCGAATGTTCCGCGGCAAGCCGATCGTTCGGGAAGTGACGGTTGACATGACGGAGCTCATTGCCGAATACTTAACGAAGGCGGGTATCGTTCACGCCGGAACGAACGGCAACTGGATCGTTCGCAGCTAAGGGAAGGTGGCTTCAAAATGGCGGACACTCATGTGTACACGAAAAAGGAAGAGATAGCGAATGCGATCACGCACGGCATCGGGACGTTGCTCAGTATTGCCGGACTAGTGCTCCTTATCGTATTCGCCAGCTTGGAAGGGACGGCATGGCATGTCGTCAGCTTTACGATATTCGGCGTTACGATGCTGCTGCTCTATACGGCCTCGACGTTGGTACATTCTTTTCCGGAAGGCAAGGTCAAGGATTTGTTCGAGACGTTCGATCATTCGTGCATTTACTTGTTTATTGCGGGAACGTACACGCCTCTTTTGCTCGTAACCTTGCGAAGCCCCTTGGGATGGACGCTATTCGGTATCGTATGGGGGCTGGCGATCGCGGGCGTCGCATTCAAAGCGTTTTTCACGAAAAAGTTTCTGGTGCTGTCGACCTTGTTTTATGTGTTTATGGGATGGCTGATCGTGTTCGCATGGAAACCGCTGAACGCGCTGTTAGTGCCCGAGGGGCTAAGATTGCTCGTGATCGGCGGAGTTCTGTACACGGTGGGTTCCGTCTTCTACGTTTGGCGAGCCTTCCCTTACCATCACGCCGTATGGCATTTGTTCGTGGTCGCAGGTTCGGTCATGCACTTTTTCGCGATATTGCTCTACGTGCTTTAGAATTTCTCCCGAGAGGAGTTACTCCCCGGGAAGTAAACCCAATCGTTGCGCGGCGATGACGGCTTGAGTCCGCGAAGAGACGCCGAGCTTGCCGTAGATTCGGGAAGCGTACACTTTGACCGAGCCTTCGGATAGAACGAGCTTCTCCGCGATCAGCTTATTGGAGGCTCCTTGTCGGATCAAGCTCAAGAGATGGATCTCCGCTCGGGTCAAAGGTTCCACGAGAGAAGGGAGTTCGCCCGAGCCTTCCGGCTTGCCGGATTCGGGTTTCGGAAAAGTATCGAGCAACATTCGGACATACGTTTCCGACCTCGCGGTTTCCGATTCCGGGGATGACGAAACATACTTGAGCAACAGCTTCTGCATTGGGGCACCGACATCCACGAAACTCCGAATATATCCGTTGGCCTCGCCGAGCGCCAGCGCTTCCTGAAGACAATGAAAGGCGTTCGAACGCTGCCCTAATTGATCTAGCAAGAGAGCTTGGTTAATGGAAATTTCCGCCAGGCCCATTAAGCTTCCTTCGCGCCGGGCTTGCGGCTTGAGAAGCTCGAGCAAGCGAAGGGCTTCCTTTTCCTTATTCTGAGCGCCAAGCAGCTTAGCGAGCGCGATAAACTCGAATTCCCTATTAAACGTTGGCTTGTCTTTGGCTCTTATGTCCAGCTTGCCGGCTTCTCTCTTGGCTGCCGGGAGCCGGGCCATGCGGACGAGCAACTCAAGCTTAGCCGCAAGCAAACAAGAAGCCCAATGGCTCTCGGGCAGCTTAGCCGCGAACTGAAGCGCCTCGTCCAACGTCTCAAGGGCAAGATCGAATTGATCTCTCACCCCGTATAATTTCGCTTGAGTAATTCGATTAGGCACGAACAGTCCGGGTACGGCCTTAAGCCGTGCGGCACGTTCGACCTTGTTTAGCAGAGCTTGGCTTTCCTCCAATCGATTCCATTCATAGAAACCCTCGGCCAGCGATTGAACGACGTATAGGTTAATTAACGAATCTCCCCAACCGTGTTTTTCCAGCACTTCGGCGAATAGCATGCCGATTTTCTCCGTCTCGGCCGTAAGAACGCCCTTTAACCCGAAAGAAGATCTGCGGACAAGAGGCTCCGTCATATTGTAGTTGAAATTGTAGAAAATCGGATTATGCGGCAGAATATCGTCCAGTATTCCGCTAATGAAAGTAAGCCACTGAGCGAAATCCCCGTTGGTAAACAATAAATTCGATTTCACGAACAGCAACCCGCTTTGCAATTGTTGGCGCGCTTCTCCGGGTTCCATTCCTAACAGGGAACTATCCAGCCGGACCAGTTGTCGATTCGCGCGTTCCGGTTGTCCGGTCACGACGAGGAGGAAGGCATAGAGCAGCAGCATCTCCGGCGAAAGCCCGGACTCCTCCGGAAAGCTATCGAGCCAATGCAGCAGGGTAGGGAATTCCCCTCTCTTCAGAACGTGCGAGGCATGACGGGTAAGCAAGCTTTCCGTCAGTTCGTATTGCTCGGCGGCAATCGCGTGATCGATCGCCTCATCCATTAACCCTCTGGCCGAGAGACTCTTGCTCGCATCGAGATTCGTCCGAATCCATAGCTCGGGATCGTTTTTTCGGACGCGGTTGCGCAGAAATTCCGCGAACAAATGGTGATAGCGGAACCAGGCGTCGTGGTCGTCCAGAGAGACGAGGAACAGATTCATCGCTTTCAGCTTCTCCAGCATCTGCCCCCCGTTGAGGAGATGGGTGACAGCATCGCAGGCTTTGGCATCCAATCGCTCGAACACGGAGGTACGCAGCAAGAAATCTTGAATGTCGGCGGGTAGCTTAGCGATAACCTCATGAAACAAATAATCGGCTACGTCGCGATGATAGCCTTTGAATTGCTCGATAAAACGATCGTAATCGTCATCCGTTCGCAGAGAGATCGATACCAATTGCAGCCCCGTGGCCCAACCTTCCGTCTGAAGATTCAGTTTCTCGATCTGTTGGGAAGAAAGAGGGATTCCGGCGACTTCGCGATAGAACGATTCCGATTCCTCTACTGTGAATTTCAAGTGAGCGGCATCGATCGCGTTTAGCTCCCCAAGGACCTTCCATTTCACGGAGGGGAAGGGGAGGTCATTACGGCTGGAGAGCAGGATATGGATAGGTTTCGGAGCATGTTCGATGAAGTACGCGATGCTATCGTGAATGCGCGGCTCCTTGATGACATGGTAGTCGTCGAGAGCCAGTACCATGGGATGAGGAACCGTATGCAAACGATGAATGAACGCATCGAGGAACGTGCTCATCGAAAGGCTAGGCATCGTGCGAAGCAACTGCTCGTATGGGTTTCCGTCCGCGCGAGGGAATGAGGAAGCCAGCGCTTCGGCTACGTATCTCCAGAAGCGGACCGGGTCGTTGTCCATCTCGTCAAGGGCAACCCAAGCGACGGCATGCCCGGTTTGACGAACCCACTGACTTAACAGGGTCGTCTTGCCGAAGCCGGCTGGAGCGCTGACGACGGTTAGCCTGCCTTCTATTCCTTGTTCGATGAGCTGAACTAGCCGTTGCCTTTGCACCAGATTTTTTCTGGAGACGGGGTGGCTTGTTTTGGTATGGAGCAAGATCGGTTCCGAGGACGAATTCATAGGACCTCCGCAAATACTGACAGGTTTTTCGTATCTTTCTATTATAACCTTCTATTATTCGCGAAATCGACAGGGAGTTAACTTTCGTTGGCTCATAGGGAGGGTTCTTTTTTGTCTATGGAATTTTATAACAGCTTCATCGGTTTCTAATCATTTGTTAAGGTTCGTACTCTAGAATAGATCTGCTGAATATGCGTTTAAGCCTGAATAGAAGGGGCAGACCAATGAGGATTCTCGTGGTGGAGGACGACCGACCGCTGCTCGACGCGGTGGGGACGTTGCTCAGGGAAGAAGCTTACCAAGTGGATGAAGCGGACAACGGTGCGGATGGATTGTATTTGGCGCAGCAGCGCGTTCACGATCTGATCGTATTGGACGTTATGCTGCCTGGAATCAACGGCTTGTCCGTTCTATCCGAACTAAGGGCGCAAGGAATCATGATGCCGATTCTGCTGCTCACGGCCAGGGACAGCGTGGAGGACCGCGTGATGGGTCTGGATTCCGGTGCCGACGATTATTTGATCAAGCCATTCGCGACGCCCGAATTGCTGGCGCGCATTAGGGTATTGCTGCGTCGGCTCTCCCCCGGCGCGCCGGACGGAGAGCTTCATTACGGACTGCTTTCCGTAAAATACCAATTCATGGAGGGGTACGCGAATGGCGAACCTCTTAAGCTAACGTTGAAAGAATATGAGTTGATGGAGTACTTGCTGCTGAACAAGGAGCAGATCCTAACGAAAGAACAGTTGCTGGATAGGGTATGGGGAATCGACTCGGAAGCGGGTTTGGGCGTCGTCGACGTTTACGTGCACTACTTGCGCAAAAAACTCGCGCCTTCCGGCTGCGACCGGTATATCCATACCGTTCGCGGGGTCGGTTACATGTTGAAGGAGAAAAACTGATGTTCAATCGTATACGCGCCCAGCTGACAATTCGCAACGCCGCCGTTTTGTCCGTCATTTTGATTGCTCTGAATTTATCCGTATTTTTTATCATGAAGAAAATGCTGTTCGCTCAAGTCGACCAATCGATGGAGAAGGTGAACGCGAACACGACGGTAGCCGTTTCCTCTAAAATGATAAACTCGGAATCTTTGCCGGCGTCGGCCGTTCCCGCGCAGAAAGCCGTCACGTTCCGAATAGGTCAGATGGACAGGCCGATTATCCAATTGTTTTGGACGGATGAAGACGAGCCCATGCCGATGCTCGGCAAGAGCACGTTCAGCGAAGAACAACTGAAGCAATTGCAACCGAAGCTGTTCGGCTCGTCGCCGAAAAACGTTAAGGTGGGCGATCAGTATTTTCGCGTGCTGAATATCGGCGACTTGGATATCCCCGAGGTGATCGGAGCGGACGGCAGCGCTTATCGAATCGTGACGCAACAGTTGCTGAGCAATGTCTCCGCGGAAATCGGGATGCTGCGCCGTTTGCAATTCATCCTGTTGCTAGGCGGCAGCGTCGGACTTCTAGTCGCTATTGCCGCCGGATTTTATTTAGCGAACCGATCTCTTATCCCGATCCGGGTTTCCCTGGAGAAACAGCAACAGTTCGTATCGGACGCTTCCCACGAGCTGCGAACTCCGCTGTCGGTCATCCAGGCTCATGCGGAGCTCTTGCTGCGCCACCCCGGCCATACGATCGAGCAGGACAGCAAACATGTGTCCACCGTCTTGCAGGAAGCACGGCGGATGAGCAAGTTGGTCGGCGGCCTGCTGACGTTAGCCAGGTCGGATTCGAATCGGCTAGAGTTGGAGCGAAAGACGGTTCAATTCGATAGAATCGTTCAGGAAAGCGTGAATAAGATGCAACTGCTGGCGGAGGTCAAGGACATCATCTTGAATGCTGAGATCGACTCGCCAATTCCGATGAACGCGGACGAAGAACGCCTTCACCAGCTGCTCGTAACCGTGCTCGACAATGCGATCCAATACACGCCGGAAGGCGGGGTTGTCCGCGTCGTTTGCCGTAAATTCGCTCACTCCGTTCAGCTCGAGGTCGAGGATACCGGAATCGGCATCTCTCCCGATGATTTGCCCCATGTTTTTGACCGCTTCTATCGCGGCGACAAAGCCCGAACAAGGCGAGAGGGCGGGTCCGGTCTCGGTCTTGCCATAGCCCAATGGATCGTAGAGCGGCATGGCGGCAAAATCCGGTTGGAAAGCAAGCTATCGACCGGTACTCGCGTTACTGTCACATTGCCTATATAAAGGTTAGGCCTAGTAACTCCCAGGCTAGCAAGATGAACCGGGGAGTTTTTTTTGTTCTTTTTACCCTGTTTTCAGCATCGTTTAAGCTTCCGTTAAGCTTCTCTAACCGATTTCTAAGAAACCCGCAGCATACTGGGCTAGCAATCCATTAAAGGGTAGAAGGGTGATTGAGGAGATGAACAAACAACGGGGGAAGAAATCGGGTTTGCTGATCTTAGCGTTTGCTTTGATTATGGCTCTAACGGCTTGCACGTCTTCGGGCGGCAACAAGGAGTCGGCGCTGAGCGGGTTGGACAGGGAAGACAAAGGGGCGCTGAAGGTGGCCTACTTTAACGAAGAAGCTTTCTTCATGCAGTATGGCAACGCTTTTCAGGCGATGTTCCCTAATATCCAATTGGAAGTCGTCTCTACCGAATCCGTATTCAACGCAGAAGATCCGGTAGCCGAAATGGAGAAGCTTATCGCGGAACAACAGCCTGATGCAATGTACTTGACGGAAGAGCAATACGCGGAGCTCGCGAAGAAGGGGGTGTTGTACGATCTGGATGCGGTCGTGAAGCAGGACGAATTCGACCTTGACGGCTTCCTGCCTTCCGTGATCGAGCTGCTGAAGGCTCAGGGGGGCGGCAAGCTATACGGATTAAGCCCTAATTTCGCCAGCCAAGCGCTCTACTACAACAAGGATATGTTCGATCAACACGGTATTCCGTATCCTACGGACGGTATGAGCTGGGATGAAGCGATGCAGCTCGCGGCGCGTTTTCCCGTCAAGAAAGACGGCGACAACGCATTAAACGGGCTGTTTCAATCGTCTCAGACGAGCAACGCGTTCGAGTTGATCCGTACGATCGGAGAAGCGAAAGGGTTGATGTACGCGGATGAGGACGCGGGGACGGTAGCGATAGAGACGCCGGAATGGAAATCGATCTTCCAATCGGTCGTCGACGGGTACAAATCGGGCAGCATCTCGATGCCGTCCGACGGCGGAGGAGAGGGCGGCGGTATTGTGATGCGCGGCATGGGCGGCAAAACGACGGTGAGAATCGGCGGCGACTCGATGAGGTTCATGACCGGCCAAGCGGCGATGACGATCGACGGTCCGATGATGATGAACTTGTTGGGTATGAATATGAAAACGGGAGCCGTCAGCGCGACGGTACCTGCTGACGGTCCCTCCGGCAAGGGTAAAGGAATGATGAACCCGATCAAAGAGATCGATTGGGACGTCGTGACCCTTCCCGTGGATCCTTCCCAACCGAACGTAACCGGCAGCATGACCTTGGAAAGCGTGTTTGCCATCAACGCCGCGTCCGAGAACTTGTCCGCGGCCTGGGAGTTCTTGAAATACGCCAATGGCGAACAGCTGGCCAAGACGAGCACCAAGTCGTCTCCGTCATTGTCGTCCAGAACCGCCTTCAAGAAAGAGATGGACGGGAAAAACATCGATGCTTTCTACGCGCTTGAAGCCAATTCGCAGTTGCTGCTGCAATCGTTGCCGGAAGGTTTTGCGGATTCGTTCGCGAAGCTCGCGTCCGGGGAAATCAAGAAGGCGGTGGAAGGGACCCGATCGATAGACGAAGTTGTCCGAACGATCCAAACGCAAGGGCAAGATCTCCTCACCAAAGCTAAGGTGGAGGCGGAGCAACCCTAATGGCAATTGAGCAGGAGGCACCATGCCTCGACGTGCGGGGCATACGCAAAAGCTTCCTCTCAAGCAACCGGCAGGTCGACGTGCTGAAAGGCATCGAGATGTCGGTTTCGGCCGGCAGGCTTACGATGCTGCGCGGACGTTCCGGATCGGGGAAGACGACGCTGCTCAATTTGCTCGGAGGGCTCGAACGGCCTTCGGAAGGCGAAGTGTTCTTTCGAGGTCGTCCGTTTCATCAATGGAGCGACAAGCAGTTAACCGTCGTGCGCCGACAGGAAATCGGGTTTATTTTCCAAACGTTCGCGTTGCTGCCGTTGCTTACCGCTTGGGAGAACGTCGAACTAAGCTTGCGCATGGCCGGAGTTCCGCGGAAGGAATGGAAAGATCGGGTGGCGCGTTGCCTTGATCTCGTAGGATTGACGAAACGGGCGCGCCATCGTCCGTTCGAATTGTCGGGAGGCGAGCAACAGCGCGTGGCGATCGCCAAGGCGATTGCCCACAAGCCTTATCTGTTGTTAGCGGACGAGCCGACGGCGGAGCTTGATTCGCTTATGGCCGCGCGCGTAATCTCGGTATTCCGGGAAATCGTGGAAACCGAAGGCATTGCGGTCTGCATGACCACGCACGATTCTACTTTATGGGGGGCGGCGGATGTTGTTTATCAAATGGTCGATGGCCGGATCGTTCCGGAATAGGACAATCGGGATGGCAAGCCGGATTTTGATCGCCGTGTCGATCTTATCGCTCTTGACCGGATGCTCCGCTCTGCTCCCTCAGGAGGAGCAAACCGAAAAATTGCCCGCGATCCGTACGCCGAAAATTTCGCAAAAACCGGTGTATCCGGTGGAGCGCGGCACGTTGGAAACGAAGGTAAGCGGGTCCGGTAAGCTGATGTCGGAGAGAGAAGAAAATCTGATGTTCACGGAAGATAACCGTCGGATCATCGATGTCCGGGTAAAGGCCGGCGACCAAGCGAAAAAGGGGCAGGTGCTGGCGGAGCTCGATACGGGGGATATAGAAAGCCAGATCCTCAGAAAGGAAATCGAACTGGAAAAAGCCGAGCTCGATATGAAAGCCGCGATGCGCGATTCAACCGAAAGCAATGAGATTCTGCTTCGCAAACAGCAGTTGGAATACGAGTTGATGAAGGGAGAGTTGGCTGAACTACGAAAGGAACTCGAAGGTTCGGTACTGACCGCCCCGTATGACGGCACGATCGTCAGCTTTACGGCTGAAAAAGGCGATATGGCGAAAGCTTACGAGAAAGTCGGGCAAATTGCCGACATGAACTCGCTCGTCGTTGCCGTCCAATTCGGTTCGAGCGATCTGGCGAGCATCGCTCCGGGAATGGAGACGACGGTCGGAATCAATACGGCCGGAGATCATGCGGGAACGGTAAGAAGGTTGCCGGTCAGCACCTCCGGGATGGAGGAAGACTCACTCGATTCGTACGCTCTGATCGATCTGAAAAAGCCGCCTGCCAACGTTGGGCATGGCACTCCGCTATCCGCTTCCGTTATCGTCGAGAGACGGGAGAACGTGCTGCATATTCCGGTAGCAGCGCTTCGGAAGCAGAACAGCCGAAACTACGTGCTCGTATCGAATGCCGACGGCAGCAAAGGCGAGGTGGACGTAGAAGTAGGCGTGCAAACATCGATTGACGTAGAAATCATCAAAGGGCTCGAGGAAGGCCAGAAGGTCGTGGGGAAATAATGCGGATCATCGGCTACCTTGTGCTGAAAATGTGGCAGAACCGCTGGTTTACGCTCAGCACGTTGCTTGGGCTGACGGTGGCCGCGTCGTTCGCGATGAGCATTCCGATGTATGCCGACGGCACTTTGAAAAGGCTTGTCGCGAAGTCTCTTCAGGAAGAGACGAAAGGACTGCCCGCGGCATCTTTATATCTTAAATTCCAGTCGGGCGGTTCGGAAGATACGGATAGGGAAGCGCTTGCGGAAATGGATAGATGGATCGGCGAAGAGCTGACCGGTCGAATCGGGTTCCCTGTGGACGCCTTTTCAAGCCGCATGAACTTGCCGGCGTCTACAGTACGTTCGGTACCCGTAGGCGCGGGTGGCTCAAGCCAGTTGGCACGTATGGAGCTCGCCGCGCAGAGCGGGATAACCGAGCTTATCGATATGCAGGAAGGGAAGATGCCCCGGGATGGCATGCAGGATGGAGTCGTCGAAGCCCTTGTGCTTAATGAGACGTTAAGCCGTTACGGTTGGAAGATCGGCGATGCGCTTACTTACGATGCCAAAAATGCCGACGGGAAAACGAATCGGCTGACCGTTCGCATTGCGGGCGCTTATAAATTGAAAGACGAATCGGATCTGAGTTTGGCGATCGACGGGAAGGAAAGATTAGCCGACACTTTGCTCGTGAGCCGAAAAACGATGATGGACGCTTTGCTCAAGGATCGCCGACTCGCGTTGGAATCGGTGGGTTGGTTCTACGCGTTCGACCTGCGGGATATCCGAATTAGCGATCTATCGCCGCTCGTCGGCGAACTGCAAAGGCTGGATATCGATTTGCACCGAATGCTGGAGAATACGAAGGTGAATTTGTCGTTCATCGATATGCTGCATGATTTCAATCGCCAGAGTCTGTTGCTGCAGGCGATGCTGTTCGCGCTTGCGGCACCGGCGCTGGCGATGGTTCTCTACTTCATTGCATTGAACGCGAAGCAAGCGCTTGATCGCCAAAGAGGCGATATCTCCGTGCTGCATAGCCGGGGTGCCAGTCCAAGGCAAATTACGGCGTTGTACGCGATCGAAGCCGTTCTGCTCGGGTGCGCGGCTATGCTGATGGGACTCGTTCTGGCTTGGTTCATGGCCAAGACGATCGGATCCTCCAGCGGCTTCCTTTCTTTCGTCGGACGCAAGTCGATTCCGGTCGGGTGGAACAAAGCCGCTTGGTTGTTCGGTGCCTTCGCGACCGCGCTCGCGGTGATTGCCACTATGGCGCCGATCCGCGCGTATGCCGAGTCTTCCATCGTACAGCATACGCAGCAACGCGCCCGCGGCGACAGACCGCCGTTGTGGCAACGATTGTACTTGGACGTAGCAGTGCTTGCCGGGGCGGCGGCCGGATGGTACTTGCTGGATAGCGGCTGGATTTCTTCCGCGGATCAGAGCGGGGGCGCAGCCGGGATTCAACCGGTCATCTTCGTCTTTCCGGCACTGTTCTTGTTCGCCGCAGGATTGCTATGTTTACGGTTATTTCCTTATGTGTTGCGTTCCTGGAACGCGTTGATGAACAATCGAATGCCGGTAACGATGTATCTCACGTTGACGCAGTTGTCGCGATCGGCCGCGACTTTTTACCCCCTTATGATTTTGATGATCCTCACGATCGGGCTCGGGGTTTACAATTCGTCCGCCGCCCGAACGATGGACGTTAACGCGTCGGACCGCACGAAGTATCAATATGGGAGCGACGTCCTGCTGAAGGCGGCATGGGAAGGCGTTCAAGATGAGAACGACGAGAACAAAATCTACTATAACGAACCGTCTTTCGGGGCTTACTCGAACTTGGAAGGCGTGGAAGCGGCCGCGCGAGTCATGAGGGCGACCGGCAAAGCCGAGATCGGCGGCAAAGCCGTCGGCACCGCTCAGATCGTTGGCATCGACAACGTCGATTTCGCCAAGACGGCTTGGTTCCGCGAGGATATGTATCCGATTCATCCCTACTTCTATCTCGACGCTCTTGGCCAAACGGAGCAAGCGGCGCTTGTATCTGCCGGTTTCGCCGAGCGGTACGGATTGAAGGAAGGCGATCCGCTTAGCATGACGATCGGTTACGGCAATGAGGCAGTGGATTTGGTCGTCGTCGGCATCGTGCCTTACTGGCCTAGCCTCTATCCGGAGGAATCGGCTTTCTTCGTGGTCAATCTGGATTATCTATATCAGCAGATCGAGAAGATTCCCTACGACGTATGGTTGAACATGGAAGACGGCGCGAAGCTAGGGCCGGTGATCGAAACACTGACAGAGCGCGGCATAACGGTCGTTGACGCGAAGGATGCCCGCGGTGAGCTCAACGAACGGCGTAATCATCCTGCGCAAGGCGGCGTCTTCGGCATCCTGAGTCTCGGATTTTTGATCTCCTTGCTCGTTTCGCTTCTTGGATACTTGATTTTCTGGTTTTTTGCGTTGTCGCGCCGGGTCGTTCAACTCGGCATCCTGAGGGCAGTGGGGCTGTCGCGCGGACAACTGACGGGCATGCTGTTGCTCGAGCAGTTGTTCACGACCGGCTTGGCGGTTGCCGTCGGAATCGGGTTAGGCAAGATCGCAAGCCGCCTGTTTCTTCCGTTCCTGCAGGGCGGAAGCGTAGAGGGGACCCGGCAAGTACCGCCGTTCCGTATCGTGTTCGAGGCCGAGGATACGATGAAGCTATACATCGCTACCGGGATCATGCTCGCTTCCGGGGCTTGCTTGCTCATCTTCCAATTGCGGCGGCTGCGAATCTCGCAAGCCGTTAAGCTAGGCGAAGAAAGATAGTACGATAGAACGTTAGAAGAATGAATGATATAACGACGAATGTCGCGGAGAAGGAGGCCCTGCGATGATCCATTGCGAAGGTCTTGTGAAAATTTTCAAAACCGACGAAGTCGAGGTCGTAGCGCTTCAGGGCTTGAATATGGCGGTCGAGCAAGGCGAGATGATGGCCATAATCGGCAACAGCGGCAGCGGCAAATCAACGTTGCTCAACATTCTCGGCGGCCTCGATCGGCCCTCGGCGGGCCAAGCGATCGTCGGCCCGTGGAATCTGCTGAAGATGACGAAGGAGCAGCTTATCGAATATAAGCGTACAACCGTCGGTTTTATTTGGCAGAATAACGCGAGAAATCTCGTTCCCTATCTCACCGCCCTCCAGAACGTAGAGTTGCCGATGCTCATTCAGGGCAAGGTTGACCGTGGATACGCTAAGCAGTTGCTAGCGGCAGTAGGGTTGGAGCATCGGATGGGCAACCGCCTCGCGCAATTAAGCGGCGGCGAACAACAGCGGGTGGCGATCGCCATCGCGCTCTCCAACCGACCGCTCCTCGTTCTTGCGGATGAACCGACAGGGTCGGTAGATAGCGCCACGGGGGAACGGATTCTCGAGATTTTCCGCCGTCTAAACCGGGATATGGGGGTTACGATCGTCATCGTCACCCATGATCTATCCGTCGCGGACAAGGTCGACCGCGTCGTCGCCATTCGGGACGGGTTGACCAGCACGGAGTGGGTGAAAAGGGAAGCGGACGCTGCCTTATCGGACGCTGCCGCCGAGGGTTCGAATATAGCCGATCAGGAGGCAAGGTTCGGCACGAAACATGAAGAATTCGTCGTCATCGACGCGCGGGCAGGCTGCAAATCCCGAAGGCTTACTTGGATGCGATGAACGTCGGCGGGAAAGCGGTACTCGAATTCGACGGGAAACGCGTCATGATCGGTCCGCCCGAGATCTCGTCTGATCCGATCGAACAGATGGGGGGCGATAAGACGAATGGAACGATCACCGGTCGATCTGGGTGAATGGTATACGGCACACTCCGTCTATTTGAATAAATTCATGCTCAATTTGACGCGAAATCGAGAAGAAGCGGCCGATCTGGTGCAAGATATTTTCCTGAAGCTATGCCAACAGGACAATTTACCCGAACATCCGAGAGAGTGGCTGAGCTTAACCGGATATCGTCTCTTCGTCGATCAATGGCGGCGCAAACGACGAATTTCCTGGCTTCCGCTTGATTACCAAGCTACGTCAAGTCTTGTTACTCCGGAGCAAGCCGTCCTCAATATGGAATTCGAGAGTCTTGTGCGGAGATTGCTGCGGCGATTTAAGACCCGGGTGCGCACGGCGATGATGTTACGGATCTACGGGCAATCCAGTTACGGCGAAATCGCCCGGTTGCTCGATTGCTCCGAAAACACCGTCAAATCCTTCGTCCGGCGCGGGAAAATGCAATTGTCCAGGTGGCTGGTCGAAGATAAGGTTTTAGGTAACAAGTCGACATGACTGAACTAGCCGCCGGCAACGATGACGGATGGATAGAATTCACCGTTCATGCCACGGATACTGGTATATCGGTTTCATTTGAATTATGATTACTATGTAAATGAAGCCTATTACGATCCAAACGGATGCCGGAGGCATGATTTCATGGCAACGAATAAAAAAACCAATAAGAGCACGTTGGAAGCTCCTAGATTAACCGGCCGATCGGAAGTTTTAACGATCGAAGATTACGAGATACAAGATAGGCAAACTTACGAGAACGGTCAATTCTCCCAAGGAACGATAGCGAACCAATCGGCGGACAAGGTCACCTTCGACTGCATCGTATTCGAGAACGTTCTATTTGACCAAGTCGCCTTGGAGAGAGCGGAGTTTACGGACGTCGTGTTTAACCGATGCGATCTATCCAACGTCATTTTGCGGGATTCGGTTATGCACCGGGTGCAGTTTAATCATTGCAAAATGCTAGGGTTAGATCTATCGGGTTCGACGATGCGCAACGTAAAATTCGACCAATGCAACGGACAATATTCCGTCTTCCGGTTCGCGGACATGAAGGCGGTCGGCTTCGCGGCAAGCAATTTCGATAAGGCCGACTATTATCATGCTTCGCTCAACAAGGTCGAGTTCGCCGATACGGCCATCGATCAAGCGCAGTTCTCGGGGGCGAAGTTGGCTGGAATCGATCTGAGCACCTGCGAATTCCAGAGCATCGGCGCAACTTTGGAAGATTTGCAGGGCTGCATCGTCAGATCCGATCAGATTAGAGGCTTTGCCTATTTGTTAGGCGTAGCGATCAAAGAGGATTGATGATTGTCATTAAATAGGCAATGAACGCGAACATAGAGCTTTGAATAGGATATTACCTATTCAAGGCTTTTTTCTTATTCCGGTTCGCTTCGGGCCGTTCATATAGACAAAGTTAATCCCAGAGGGAGAGAACCATGATGATCAACTGGAGAAAAACAGTTCCGCTGCTCTTGGCTGCCGTGCTTCTGATCGTGCTCGCCGCGTGCGGCAATAAAGGGAAAGACGAAGATAAATTAGCGACGGTTAAATTTTCGGAGGTTATCCGCTCGATTTTCTATGCGCCGCATTACGCGGCCATGTCCCAAGGCTTCTTCGAGGATCAGGGATTAAACGTGGATATGAATACTTCCCAAGGCTCCGACAAGGGAGCGGCCGCATTGATCGCGGGCACGGCGGATATCTCCTTGGTCGGACCCGAGACCAGTATCTACATCTACAATCAAAAAGGGGATAAGAAGCTTAAAGTGTTCCACCAGCTTACGTCCAAAGACGGCTCGTTTTTGCTATCCCGCGAGAAAGTCGACCAATTCAAGTGGAGCGACCTTCAAGGGAAAACGGTGATCGGCTGGAGGCCGGGAAGCGCCCCGCAAATGGTTCTGAACTCTACGCTGTTGAAAGAACAAGTGAAGGATGTCGACGTCGTTACGAACCTCGCGGCTCCGGCTATGGCCGGCGCGTTCACGAGCGGGCAGGGCGATTATATTCAACTGTTCGAGCCGGTGGCTTCCACGCTCGTCCAAGAGGGGAAAGCCTACTATGCCGCTTCCATGGCCGAAGCGTTCGGGCCGTTCCCGGAAACTTCCTACGTCGCGACCTCGGATTACATTAAAGATAATCCGGACATCATCCAGAAATTTTCCAATGCGGTCGCGGAAGGCGCCAAGTGGCTGGGAACCGCATCCGATGAAGACGTTACGAAGGCATTAAAGCCGTTCTTCGAAGGCACGCCCGACGATCTCATCCTGAAGTCGGTAGAGAGCTATAAAAACCAGAATACGTGGTCGACGAATCCGGAGCTTACCCAAGCGCAGTTCGATACGCTGCAAAACGTGCTCATCGAGAACGGCGTGCTGAAGGCGGAGGAGAAAGTGGCGAATATGGATGAAATCGTGGATATGAGCTTCGTGAAAAATATCGGGAAATCGGACTGATGGTGATGGCTGTATGGCGCAAATTGAGCTGAAGGACGTAGGGCTGAGTTATTTTACGCTAAAGCAGGAGACCGAGGCGTTGCGCGACATCAATCTCTCGATCGGGCAAGGAGAGTTTATCAGCATCGTGGGACCGAGCGGCTGCGGCAAAAGCACGCTGCTCTCCCTGATCTCCGGCATGCTGAAACCGACGCAAGGGAAAATAGCGATCGACGGCCATGAGGTAACGGGGACATCCCGGAAGGTAGGTTACATGCTGCAGCATGACCATCTATTCGAATGGCGGGACGTCCTAAGCAATCTGCTCGTCGGCGCGGAAATTCGGCGGATGGATCGGGCCGAAGCGAAGCGAAAGGCGATGGAGCTGTTAGAGCGGTACGGATTGGGAGATTTCGCGTACCATGGTCCGTCCCAGCTGTCCGGAGGGATGCGCCAGAGGGTTGCGCTGATTCGCACGCTCGTGGCGGAGCCGGATATTCTGCTGCTGGATGAGCCGTTCTCCGCGTTGGATTATCAGACGCGGCTCACGTTGTCGGAAGAAGTGTTCCATATCATCAAAGATCAAGGCAAGACCGCGCTGCTCGTTACCCATGATTTGTCCGAGGCGATCAGCATGGCCGATCGGGTCATGGTCATGTCTAAACGTCCGAGCACGATCTCTTCCGTATACGAGATACGATTCGACGAAGGAAAAGATTTATCTCCATGGAAGAAGCGGGAGGCAGGGAGGTACAAAGATTACTTCAATGCAATCTGGAAGGAGCTCGAGGAGCATGTCGTCCCCTCTGTATAAACGCTACTTAACCGTCCAGAGACGCAAGCTTCGCCTGATCGCATTATCCCGCATCTCCTTGCTGGCGGTATTCCTCGTTCTCTGGGAGCTGGCCGCAAAGTGGAAATGGATCGATCCGATGCTAACGAGCAAGCCGTCGCTTTTGTTATCCTCCTTCCGAGAGCTGGCTTTCGAAGGAAGCTTGCTTCGGCATACTTGGATTTCCGGCTGGGAGACATTGGTCGGCATCTTCGTCTCCATGCTGCTGGGAACGGCGATCGCGGTCCTGTTCTGGTGGTCTACGTTCGCGTCCAAGGTACTGGAGCCTTATATCGTCGTGCTTAACGCGCTGCCGAAGGTCGCGTTAGGACCCATCTTCTATATTTGGCTTGGGGATCGGTATTCGATCTACGGCATGGCGGTCGCCATCTCGATTATCGTCACGATTATTATGGTGGAGAGCGGGTTCAGGGAGATCAGCAAGACGAAGCTCAAGCTCATGGAGTCCTTTGGCGCAACGCGGCTGCAAATGCTGAGGATGGTGCTATTGCCGGCCAGCGTTCCGCATTTTATCGCCACGCTGAAAGTAAACGTCGGATTAACGTTAGTGGGGGTAGTGATGGGGGAGTTCCTGTCTTCCAAAGCGGGGCTCGGTTATTTGATCATTTACGGCGGACAGGTGTTTCAGATGAACCTCGTTATGGTCAGCATCATGATGCTGGCGCTTTTATCCGTTATCCTGTACGGCTTCGTGAACGTGTTGGAGCGATTCGCCCGGAAAAAATACAATTACGAGGCTTGAACGGCACCCAGGCGGTTAACAAAAAATCAGCGCCGTCGCGGCTGCCCTGTTGGCGGCATAGCGTTCGGCGCTGTTCTGCTTTCTTGTTCAACACGACTTGCGTTTGCGGTTTTCTGTGCCATTGATTTCGGCTCGTCTCCGGATTCCATTTACCGGCTCGTTCGGACTTGCGACGTTGTTGCTTGGATTTCGATTGTCCCATTTGATCCAACACCTCCATGTTTGATTAGATCATACCGTATGGGAATCCGATGCCGCAACCCGAGCTTCGCGCAAAACTTATTTGCATTAAGAACGGTTTGCTTGGATAATTCAATGTAGAGACGAACTAAGTAAGGCCGAAGAAGGAGAATGGACCTTGACCGATAGGATAGGACAGGCGGCGGAAACGGCTTCGTTAGATGCTATAATCGGCAGTCAGAAACAATATTACCGGACGGGCGAGACGAGACCGGTCGCTTTTCGCAAGGAACAGCTCATGAAACTGCGGAACGCGATCCAGCGATTCGAACCGGACATCCTAGCCGCGTTAAAGCAGGATTTGAATAAGTCCGAGCAAGAGGCGTACGCTACGGAGATTGGTATCGTGTTGACCGAGATTCGCATGGCGCTGCGCCATGTTCGGCGTTGGGCCAAGCCAAGCAAAGTACGGACGCCGCTTGCGCTTTTCGGAGCGAGCAGCCGAATCATGCCCGAGCCGTTAGGAACTACGTTGATCATGGGACCTTGGAATTATCCGTTTCAATTGTTGCTCGTGCCGATGGTCGCCGCGATCGCCGCCGGCAATACGATGGTTCTGAAGCCTTCGGAGATGGCTCCGGCTACGTCCGGCCTATTGGCGAGGCTCATTCGGGAAACGTTCCCGCAGCGCTACGCGGCGGTCGTCGAAGGAGGGCTGGATGCGAGCACGGAGCTGCTTAAGCAACCCTTCGACCACATTTTTTTCACGGGCAGCCCGCCGGTCGGCCGGGTCGTCATGGAGGCGGCGGCCAAGCAGCTTATTCCGGTGACGTTGGAGCTGGGCGGAAAAAGCCCGTGTATCGTTCATAAGGACGCGAATATCGAGCTTGCCGCCAGAAGAATCGTATTCGGCAAACTGACGAACGCGGGGCAGACTTGCGTTGCTCCGGATTATTTGCTCGTACATAAAGAAGTAAAAGCGAAGTTGCTGAGCCGCATGGTCAAAGCAATCGAGGAATTCTACGGCCGAGAGCCGATCCAAGATCCCGAATACGGCAAGATCGTGAACGAACGCCACTTCCGCAGATTGCTAGGTTACTTGAACGACGACGTTCGCATAACTTACGGCGGTCAGGTCGACGAAGCGGGCTGCAAGCTGGCCCCGACGCTGCTGGAAGGGGTAACGCTTGATTCGAAAGCGATGCAGGAGGAGATTTTCGGTCCGATCCTGCCCGTACTGGAGTATGAAAATACGGAGGAAGCGCTGGCAACGGTCCGGGTTCATCCGAAGCCGCTTGCGCTGTACGTATTCTCGGAAAGCTCCGGGTTTCAGCGGGAAATCGTCGATAACCTTGCTTTCGGAGGGGGCTGCATAAACGATACGATCGTTCATCTCGCCACTCCGTATTTGCCTTTCGGCGGCGTTGGCACGAGCGGTATCGGCAGTTATCACGGGGAATTCGGGTTTAGGGCGTTTTCCCATTACAAGAGCATTCTGAAGCAGTCGAACCGCTTCGATATCCCTTTC
The DNA here is from genome assembly GCF_014107495.1 of Cohnella cholangitidis. GTDB lineage: Bacteria > Bacillota > Bacilli > Paenibacillales > Paenibacillaceae > Cohnella > Cohnella cholangitidis. Next base: position 1,632,908 of record NZ_CP041969.1, on the reverse strand, counting down.
CGTTATCCGAAGTCCAAGTGGGGATTGCGCGTCATCCGTAAAATGCTTCGTTAATCTATTTAATACGACTTAAGGAGTTCGTTCATATGCCTCATCTGCTTATCAGGGGATTAGCTCCCGAGCAAGTTCGCGCGATCAGCCAACCGTTAGTCGCCGAGCTGGCGAAGCTATTCCAATGTCCCGCGGATCATATTTTGCTGGAATGCCTGCACACGACGGCTTGTTTCGAAGGGGAGTTCGTCCCTTCCTATCCCTTCATCGAAGTGAATTGGTTCGAACGCGGACAGTCGGTTCGGGATCTATCGGCCGAATGCATCGACAAGCACGTCCGGTCGCTCGGCATCGCCGAGCTCGAGATCGCTTTCCGGATCTATGAAGCTGATAGCTATTATGCCAACGGCGTCAAACTTTCCTCCACCGAAACCGGTGACGGGGAGCTTCAAGCCCTGCAATCCGAGAATCAACGGCTGAAGGAAGAACTGAGCAAGGCGAGGAAAGCTTTGATATCGAGTTCTAACTCCTCCATGTCCAGCAAGCTCTATGATGCCTTAAGAGAATAGAACACTGCGAGGTTATTCAATGGACAAGCATTTGGCTTTTCGCGGGGACGGAACGTTTACGATCGTCCAGTTCACGGATTTGCATTGGAAGAACGGCGATCCCGAAGACATGCGCACCAAAGCGCTCATGGAGCGGGTGATCGCGGAAGAGCAACCGGATCTGATCGTATTTACGGGAGACGTCATCGAGAGCATGGGCTGCAACGATCCGTTGCAGTCCTATAGGGATGCCGTATCCGTCGCCGAGCAGAGCGGAATTCCGTGGGCGGCCGTATACGGCAATCACGATTGCGAGCAGAACGTAACGAAGGAACAGCTGATGAACGTTCAATTGGAGCATTCGGGCACGATAGCCGAAGCGGGTCCTGTCGACGTGGACGGAGTCGGCAACTTCGTCGTTCGGGTATTGGATTCGCTAGGAGCGACGGCCGCAGCGCTTTTCTTTCTCGATAGCGGGGCTTACTCGGAGCATCCTTCCGTCCAAGGCTACGATTGGATTCGCCAGTCCCAAGTGGACTGGGTTCGTTCGCAAGCTCTATCGCTGAGCGAGCACAATGGGGGTATCGCGGTTTCGTCCCTGATGTTCCTTCACATTCCTTTGCCGGAATATCGCGAGGCGTGGGATTACGGAGTCTGTTACGGTCATCGTTACGAGAAAGTGCAATCGCCGAAGTTGAATTCGGGGCTATTCGCGGCGATGGTTCAAACGGGTGGCGCGATGGGGACGTTCTGCGGTCATGACCATATCAACGATTACATCGGCGAACTGCACGGGATAAAGCTATGCTATGGAAGGGCCACCGGATATAACACGTACGGCAGGCTATTGTATCAGAGGGGGGCTCGGGTGATCCGGCTGCGGCAGCACCGACAGGGCTTCGAGACTTGGTGCCGGCTCGCGAACGGCAAGAAAGTCGTTCGCCAGCGCAAGCATTCTCCGAATCGGTTTTCCAGAGCGTGAGGAAATAGCAGCACGCCGTGCCGTTAATTGCCAGCAGGTCGGCGAAACGTCAAGGATAACGGCACGTGGTGCCGTTATTTGGCGTGGTTACCGATGAATAAGCGTAATAGCGGCACGCGGTGCCGTTATGGTTCAGCGAACGGGGAAATTGGCAAGGATAGCGGCACGCCGTGCCGTTATTTGCCAGCAGGTCGGCGAAACGTCAAGGATAGCGGCACGTGGTGCCGTTATTTGGCGTGGTTACCGATGAATAAGCGTAATAGCGGCACGCGGTGCCGTTATGGTTCAGCGAACGGGGAAATTGGCAAGGATAGCGGCACGCCGTGCCGTTATTTGCCAGCAGGTCGGCGAAACGTCAAGGATAGCTGTTCGAAGAAAATAAAGTTGTAGACTGGAAAAATAACTGACAAAGTTTCATTAAGCTAAACGGGCAGATTATTTTTTCATAGGAGTGTAGTCCACCATCAAATACTACTCGTATGGAAAAGAATTTAGATAAATAATATACTAGCTATAACTGTTTTTTGTTGAGGTGAATCTAATGGATGACATCAATGAATCAAAAGAAATTGTATTACAAATCGGTGTTGCCTTGAAAAAGTACAGAAAAGAAAAAAACATGAGCTTGGAAGACTTATCGGAACTAACGGGCGTAAGTAAACTTACTCTGGGGAATATCGAACGTGGAGAGACAAATCCAACTTTGGCGATTATATGGAAAATTTCAAAAGGGATATCTTTACCGCTATTGGCTTTGTTCAAATCAGAAGACTCTGCTAGTTTGTATCGAGCAGGTGAAGGACTGCGGTTTTCTAATGATCAAAAGAATTGGATCATTGAACCGGTCTTTAAAAGTAACGATATTGAAATGTGTCGGGCTTACTTGCAGCCAAATAGCTCGTATCAGCCTGAAGGTCATCATGTCAATACATCTGAAATTGCGACAGTCATGACTGGTTCCATTGAAATTCAAGTCAATGGAGAGATTTACACATTGAATCAATATGATACTATCAGTTTTCGTGCAGATTGTCCTCATTCTTATACCAATCATACGGATAGCGAAACAGTGCTCCATATATCCTTGAAGTACGGTTTCTAAAGTCGAAAATTCCACTTATTAAATACAACTTTGAATTCCATGACGGGAATTTCAGGGTTGTATTTTTGTTTTTAAATGAACTAAAGTATATTATAAAGTATTTATTGATAAAAATAATATATTATAATATACTTTGTTTATTCGCGCGGATGTATCGTTTTTTTCAATCAGCAGGAAGCAAATATTACGTAAGAATTCAGGAAGGAGAAATTAAGAATGCCGAACAAACAAAATAATAAAACCGTACCATCCTCTATAGGGCTGATCATTCTCGGCATTATTGTTATTGCAGCTAATTTACGTACTCCCTTAACATCAGTCGGTCCATTAGTGAGTCTCATAAAAGATGACGTTCATATTTCAAGTACATTAGCAGGCCTGATTACAACGGTACCCTTGCTTGCCTTTGCTTTTTTATCGCCTCTAGTACCAAAATTAGGACAAAGGTATGGGGTTGAACGTATCATAATGATCGCCTTACTCTTTCTGACTGTAGGTATTGTAATACGTTCTTTATCTGGCGCAGCTAATCTTTTTATTGGGACAGCAATTCTTGGATTCGCAATTGCCGTATGTAATGTATTATTGCCAAGTATAATCAAAAGGGATTTTCCAAATAAAATTGGCTCCATCACAGGTGTTTACTCCATTTCAATGAGTTTATGTGGAGCAATCGCATCGGGAATCAGTGTGCCTCTAGCCGTGAACGCAGGTCTAAAATGGCAGGGAGCATTGGGAATATGGGGGATTCTAAGCTTTGTATCGATCCTCTGTTGGTTACCCCAATTAAGAAATCAAACGAAGCAAACAGCCACGACGAGTCAAAATATGGCCAGCAACGATGTGAATGTTTGGAGATCCCCGCTTGCTTGGCAAGTAACCATGTTTATGGGTATACAGTCCATGGTTTTCTATGTATTGATCGCATGGTTGCCTGAAATTTTAACGCAGCAAGGAATTGACTTAAACCAATCAGGATGGTACCTCTCGATCATGCAGCTAGCTATGCTTCCATTTGCCTTTATTGTCCCCGTTATTGCTGGGCGTATGTCCAGCCAACGGATGTTAGTGGCCATTACAACCATTTTGCTTTTGACGGGAACGGTCGGACTTCTTTACGGAAGCTCTAACATCATTCTGTTGTGGATCATCATGCTCGGAATTGGTGGCGGCTTCGCCTTTAGCTTGTCCATGATGTTTTTCGGGTTACGTGCTGAAAATGCGCATCAAGCAGCGGAACTGTCCGGCATGGCGCAATCGATCGGATATCTTCTTGCCGCAGTCGGTCCTGCTCTTATAGGGTATCTGCATGATGCGACAAATAGTTGGAACCTGCCACTTTTCATTCTGCTTGGCGCTTCGGTCTTGCTCTTTTTAGTCGGTATGGGAGCAGCAAGAAACCGTTTTGTAGGTAGCCGAAATAGTTACGAGCTGCCAAGGAAAGGATGATAAATATGTTTGACAAAATTATGGTGACCATTGATAAAGCTGAAATAACGAACAAACTCCTCGATGCAACCATTGAAATAGCCCGAAACAAACAAACTCAAGTTACCTTGGTTAATGTCAGTCAGGAATATGTGTCGAATGGCACGACATATGTACCAGAGAAATTCTTGGAAGAAATATTGAACGAAATGGAGAAAGCGAGTTTGGAACAGCTGCAACAAGCCAAATCTAAATTAAAATCTGCGGGGATTAACCCGGAAACAGTTCATCTTAAGGGAGATCCTGCACATGAAATATTAAAATATGCAGGGGATACCGAGCAGCAACTCATTATTATTGGGAGCCGTGGGCTAAGTGGCATAAAAGAAATGATGCTTGGAAGTGTCAGCCACAAGGTTTCACAGCTATCGAGTTGCCCAGTCCTGATTGTGCATTAACTCTTTCGGGGACTGCAGAGATGATGCATTGTTATAAAACTTATTTTATCAAAAGCTGAAGATTCATTAATTCAAAAACCGCGTTAAATCAACGACTCCAGTCTAAAACTTTATTTTCACCGAACAATAACGGCACGCCGTGCCGTTATTTGGCGTGGGTATTGATGAAAATCGGTACGCCAAGCCGTAGTGGGCTATAGTTACACCGTCGGGGAGCAGCGGTGCCCTCTGACGGACTTTTTTTGGACAAGCACGATACTAAAAGTATCTTTTTATTTAAAAACCTCTCATAATCGAAACAAAACGTATCTTTCATGCGTCAAACCATTGAAACCGCTGCAACTTGACTTAGCTGACGCAAGGCGGAGGAGATGAGGAGGTTGCGGAATGAGAAAGGTCATTGCGGGTATGCTTGTCTTGCTAATGCTGGTTAGCGTGCCGATAACCGCGTTCGGGGCCTCGAATTTATCGACGGAGCAGAAGTTCGAGGTGCTTAAGCAAAAAATATTTTTACGGGTTTCGCGGACGGCAGCTCCCGCCTGTACGATCCGATGTCGCGCGAGCAGCTGGCGGCCGTGTTGTCCCGGTTGCTGGACCTGCCATCCCAAAACTCGGCGCCTAGCTATGACGATGTGGTTAAGACGAGGTGGTCCTATCAAGAGATCCAGAAAGTGACGCGGGCCGGCTTAATGAACGGAACGAAAACAAGAATATTTTCCCCGGGAAACAACGTGACGGTAGAGCAGCTGGCGGCTATTTTCACGAGAAGCTACGGAGTAACGGGAGGCGGGGTGACCCCCGTAACGGGCCAAGTATCCAAGTGGGCAAGAGGGGCGGTCAGCCATGCCTTGGATCGCAAGCTCATCCCTCAGCTTAGCGATTATACGGTAGACGCGACCCGGGGATTATTGGTCGATGCCGCATACGAGATCTACGTAGATACGCATATCGAACCGTTGCTCGTACGTTCGGTCGAACAAATATCCAATCAATCCGTCAGAGTTAACCTGCAGCAATGGATGAACCCATCCGATAAGGTTATCGACAAGAGCAGGTTTGTTCTCAGCGACGTTTACGGCAATAATCGCACCGTTCACCAAGCTGCGTTGAGCCAAGACGGGATGACGATCGTCTTATGGACGGATCGGCAAAGCGGCGGCGTTTACCATACGCTGTCGGTTGACGGTATCGCGTGGAATTATATGTCCGCAGCGGACGACACGATCAAACCTCAGGTGATCTCTCAGCCGGTGAAGCTATCGAACCGAACGTACGAGATTACGTTCTCCGAACAAGTAGAGCAGAAATCCGCCACTCAATCGTCCAACTATCAATTCAACAACGGCTTGAAATTGACGACTTTGCAATTATCCGCAGACCAACGGAAAGTCACGTTCACTACGTCCGAACAATCGGATGGCAAGACCTATCAGTTAACGGTCCGCAACGTGAGGGATCTGGCAGGGAACGCGATGGATGCCCGCAACGATCTATACATCCAAGGGAATAACGAAAATTCGAAACCGAAGATCACTTCCGTGAACGTGAACGCGAACGCGACGCTAACGGTCAAATTCAACGAGAAAATCAAACCCGAGTACGCGGTGCTGAACGACCGTTACAGTCTCGACAAAGGGTTGTACGTCATTCAAGCAATTGCGGAAAGCGACGGTAAGACCGTTACGCTTCGAACTTCCGCTCAGCAGGACGCTACTGTCTACCAATTAACCGTGGCGAATATACCGGATTTGAACGGCAACGTCATGGATACGAGTTCGGGCTGGATGTTCGGGGGCATCGCGAATCCCGAGAAGCCCGTCCAGTTACAAAGCATAAGGGCGATCAATCAGAACACCGTAGAGGTAACCTTTAACCGTTCCCTAACGGGGAACGATCTTAACAACTTAAAGCTGACGATTACTAAGGACAACGGAAACGGCATTTCCGCGAAAGATTGGGTAGCCTTCGTTAAACCGAAAGCCGGAAACGACAACACGTACTCGGTCCAATATCGAACCAAAGAAAGCAATCCGGAGTTGTTCCGCCCGGGGCACGTCTATGCGGGCTGGGTGACGGGAGTCTCGGGGCTCGTCGTTTCCAATGACGCGGATAAGCAGCAGTTCGCCGGAACCGACGTCGCGAATCCGGTGCCTTACGTCACGCAGGCGATCGCTCTAGACCGTTATACGGTCAAGGTTTTTTCAGCGAGCCGGTAACGAACGTGAGCGAAGCCGCCTTTTTTATCCGGGAAAAGAGCGGGGCAAACGTATCGATCGGCGATGACGTTCTTAACGATCCGGGCAAGGTCGTATACGACGTCGTGCTCAAGCTTCATGACGAGCTGCAGCCGAACAAAAATTACGAGATGACCTTTAGACGGGATGTCATTACCGATGAAGCGCGTTGGAACGGCTTAAAAACCAAAGAGGACAGCCAGCCTTTCGTGGTCTATTTTAACACCTAGAGAACAGAGCCAGCGATGCTGCTAAACGTGCGCTAGCCCTATGTTTCATAGCGAAACATGGGGCTTTTCGCGCTATATTCATATGGGAACGGCTATTGTACAATGGATAAGGTATGCCGTAGCAGAATGGCAATGACATCATAATCAATCAGGAGAGTTGAAGAATGCAATACTCATCCAAGAATAAGCTGATGACCCAGTTGGCTTTCGCCGTCGTGATTTTATCCGTCGTCACTTTTTTCGCTTATCAGAATCAACACGGTCATCATGGGACAAGCGGCGACCAATATCGTTGGCTTACCCAGCTGTTATTTGCGATTCCTATCATCATCCTCGCCGCGAGCGTGTACGCGTTGATCCGGCAAAGAGCGAATCTCGTGCCGATACTCAATACTTTAACGCTAACCTTCGCAAGCATATCGACCATCGCCGGCGCGGACGGCAGAGTTGAGTTCCACTTCTCGATCTTCATGGTGTTGGCCATTATCGCCTATTACGAGAGTATCGCGCTTATTCTGGTCTCTACCGGACTATTCGCCGTTCAGCATTTGGGAGCTGCCGCTTTCGTGCCTGAAGTCGTATTCGGCGACCATGAATACTCCTTCTCGATGGTGCTTATTCATGCGCTTTTTCTTATTCTTACTTCCGCGTCCACGATCGTGCAGTTGATTTCCCGCAAACGCCATAACGCTAGGTTCGAAATGGAAAAGCAACAGAAAGAACACTTGATTCGCCAAACGACGGAGCAAGTTAAGGATACTTCGTACCAGCTTGTTCAGATCGTAGATACGCTTACTATGAATTCGGACAAATCTGCGGCAGCGGTCAGCGAAGTGGCGGCGGCGATTGCGGAAGTGAGCAGCAGCGCTAAGTATCAGGCCGTATCGTCCGTTGAGAGCGCGAGGGCCATGGAAGAGATGGCCGCCGGAATCCAGAAGATCGCGCAATCCGCTACGCATGTCGCCGACGCCTCGGTCGAGATGGTGACCAGCTCCGAGGAGGGGGACGAATCCATACATAGGGCGATCGCCCAGTTCGACCGGATCAGGACCTCCTCGCTTGCCGTCTCCGAAGCGGCGGCACATCTTGCGGCGCATACCGAACAGATTAACGGGATCATAGACGCGATAGCGGACATCTCGAGGCAGACGAACATGTTGGCTTTGAATGCCGGGATAGAAGCGACTAGGGCGGGCGAGTACGGCCGGGGATTCGGGATCGTCGCGGAGGAAGTTCGCAAGCTTGCTTCGCAGTCCAATGATTCCGCCCGGCAGATCGCCGACCTGATCGAGCAGGTTCAATCGTCCACGGGTTTGGTCGTGAAGCTTATGTCGGAAGGGATGGCCGAAATAGAAAAAGGGGGAGAAGTCGTGCGGCAGGCGGGCCAGGCTTTCGCGGTCATCCTGGATCGGTCGAGAGAGATATCCGATCAGATCAACGACATCTCTTCCGCGTCGGAACAAATGTCAGCGGGATCAGAGCAGGTCATGGCGTCTATAGAGGATATTTCCCGTTCATCGGGCAATGTCGCTACGCAAGTCGACACCGTATCTGCTTCTTCCCGGGAGCAAAGCGCTTCCGCGGAAGAGATCTCGATATCGATACGCAACGTGAACGATCTCGTTCAAGCACTGAATAAGCTCTCCGGGCAGCTCTCGAAATAATCGGCGGAGAATAGGAAGCAGAAGCAATGGGGGATATGAAAATGCTAGTCTTAATCGGTTACTATGTCGTCGTTAACGTCGTTACGATGTACTTAATGGCGCATGATAAATCTCAAGCCAAAAAGCACGGGCGCAGGGTGCCCGAGAGAACGTTATTCCTCTGGGCGGCGATCGGCGGAGCCGTAGGAGCAATCGTCGCCATGAGAATCTGGCGGCACAAAACGAAGCATGCTTCGTTCGTCATCGGGATGCCGGTCATATTGGTCGCTCAGGCGCTGTTTATCTTCTTGTATAACGACTGAATAACGCAAAAACGGATGCGAGGGCTCCTGGCCTTTACGCATCCGTTCTTTTTTTATTATCGATTAGGGCGTAGTCTGCAGAATCTTCTCCAACAGTACCTTGGTGTCGGCCCATTTGTCTTCTTTCGCGCGTATGGCGATGATCTGCCGTTCTCCGCTTAGCTCGACATCTTTGAAAATAGGGTTTCCGGTAATGTCGATTCCGTATGCGCGCTCCTCGGGATCTTCTTCGGTCCGTGCTTTCCGAAGCTTGTCTTCCGGAATTCGCAGGCCGGTCTTTGCCGCAAAATCCTCGAGCTTAACGAATGCTTCTTGCGGAGCCAGATTGTTAAAGTTTTTCTCGTCGAGAATGTACAGCTCGTCGATCTCGGTTGCCAGCAGGAGAACGCTCTTCTGCTGCATCGCCATATCTTGCGGGCTCTTGAGCTCCGGGGGAACGAATACGACAGTCGTCTTAATCCGTTTCCACTCGGGAACGAGCTTCAACATGTTCTGTTGCAGCAAGTCTTCGTCGGCGAAGTAAAAGTTGCCGAATACGCTGACCGTTAGATTGGCCGGAGGCGTGTTGGCCGCTTCTCTTCTTTTGTCGATGCCGTCCTTAATCATATAACCCGCGATTAAGACATGATAAGGCCGATAATGACGTGAAATTTATAATAGTAAAAGAAATGGGCGGTTTTCGTTTGTTTCTCGATCGTGCCGATTTTCTCGGTTTCGATTCCTAACACGAGATTATAGGCGCGATTGATTTCCGTTAGATCGAGCGGTTGGTGATTGTCGTCTTCGGCTTCGTTGCGGGATTTCTCGGTACGGGCTCTCTTCATCAATATAAAATAGCGGTTTTCCACTTGCTCACGGGTCGCGTCTTCGGGCAAACCCAGTATTTCGTATGCTTTTTTCAATTCTTCCATGTCGCTCACTCCAGTCAGCCTTCCGTTCTTTCAGCCTACTAAGAATCATACACGATGTACGGAAGGACAAGCAAACTTACCAGGTTTTAAGTACGGATCCCGCATTCGCTTCGGCTACGGAAGGAATTTTGATTTCCGGTTCGCGGGGAGCGATTTTCTCTTCCGGGACGGCGGGCGCGTCCTTCACGTCCATTTTGCTCGTTCCTTGGAATATTCCGCCCGATTCGATGGACAGCTCGAGCGCGGATAAGTTGCCGTGAAGCTGTCCGCTCGCTTTGATCGTCAACTTTCCCGAAGCGGTCACGTTACCGATGATTTGCCCGGCTACGATGACGTTACGCGCTTTGATGTTGGAACGGGCAATGCCGTTCTCGCCGATCGTGATATCCCCCGCGCAATCGATATCGCCGATCATGTGGCCTTCCACGCGAATGCCGGCTTCCGATTTGATTTTGCCTTCGAACGAAGTTCCTTCTCCGATTAACGTGTCCGTCATGTTAGGATCGATTTTGGTTTTCTTATTCTTAAACATGGTTATTAACTCCTTCTGGTTGCTTTAAGATAAGGTCGTGGATCAACATGTTCGCCGTTAATGATCACTTCGTAGTGGAGATGGGGACCCGTGCTGCGTCCCGTCGAGCCGAGCTCGCCGATAAGATCGCCCTTGCTGACTTTGGTTCCGACGGTCGTTAGAATTTTACTCATATGGGAATAGTGCGTTTTTAAGCCGTTGCCATGGGAAATTAACACGTTGTTGCCGTGCGAGTCGCTTCTTCCTGCCTCTATGACGGTACCGTCGGCAGCCGCATAGATCGGATCGCCTGTATCGCCCCCAATATCCAACCCGGCGTGATAAGTAGCCCGTCTGGTAAACGGATCTTTGCGTACGCCGAACGTTGAAGTAATCCTTCGGGAATCCGTAGGCCATATCGTCGGAGTAACGGCTAGGATCTTCTGCTGCTTGGCGACGGCCTTTTTGGTAAGCTCAAGCTCGGGTTTCAATTGTTCGATTTGAGAGCCGAGATCGATGAAGTCGTCCCGCGTCTGATCCGCGAGAAGGTGCATATCTTCATCCGTAACCGGGATTTCTTCGCCTCCGGTTCCTCCGTCCATCGCGAATTGATCGTCCTCCGCGTCGTTGTCGGACTTCTTACCATCCGATTTGGCCTTGGCGGAATCTTCGGTTTCGATGCCGACCATTTCTTTGAGCTCCGATTCCAGGCTTTTGATGTCGTTCATGCTCGAATTGATTTTTTTGGCTTGCTCCGACAGATCGGCGAGATCGGTTTGCAACTCGTCGATATGATTGTTTTTTTCTTCGATGATGTTTTCGTAATCTCCGGTCGCTTTGGACAATTGTTGCTTAAGCTGTCCGATCTGGCTAGTATTTCCGCGGTAAAGCAATAGCGCCGTAATGCTGCTGGCAATGAGCGCAACGAGAACGGCTACGCCGATTACGAGAATGACCGCTGACAGTTGAAAACGCCTTACCGTGCTGTTAGCATCCGGAATCACCATGAAGGTAAACTTTTTATTCCGCCATTTCATGACTTTCCTCCTGCATCTTTCTACATCGTCATCCCAAGTTACTTCGACCTATTCGTCATATAATCCTTTTTTACGCAAAAAAATGAGAAGAATCAATAGTGGAAAAGGAGGATTTTGTCGTAATAAGACGAATCCAATATAAAAAGAATCGGTAAATGATGGAGCCTGGGAGGTTCATGATGATTAAACTAGCAGGAATTGATATTGGTAACGATAGCGTTAAATTGGTCGTAAGCGGTTCTAACGAGCCGGTTATTATTCCGAATATCGTATCGCCCGGGTATGAGAGACACGTGCTTCAAGAGGAAGACTCCCCGTTGAAGGCGCTCGACGTCATGGTTTACAGTCCGAAGTTGAAGAAAAAAAGCCAACGTTATTTCGTAGGCCAACTCGCTTCCGAGGATCAAGATAACGCTGAGCTGGAGGAAACGGATAACAAAGCGACGAGCGATCAGTCGTTGATCGTAGCCTTGACTGCGCTGGCGTACGCGAGCGTTACGAGCGTTTCCCACTCGCTGCAGCCGGGACAAACGGTCGACCAAGTCGAATACGTCATCGGCACGGGGCTGCCGGTACGGACTTACGCCCGTTACCATCAATCGTTCGAGGAACGGCTCGTCGGCGAACATGAAGTCACCTTCTTGTCCACGCCGAAGCTGCGAGGCCGCACGGTGCGAGTCAACATACGCAGGGCGATCGTCTCGATCGAAGGCGCCGCTGCCTTGTTCCATATGGCTACGCACGAGAATTTGCAGGTGAGGGACGAGGAGCTGTATTACGGCTGTATCGGAATTTGCGAGATGGGCGCCCTTACGACGGACTTCCCGGTCGTGAAGCGGATGGCCATCGACAATCAATTCAGCACGGGCGAGCAGCTAGGCTTGGCTTCGTATTTGGACTCGATCATTCGCGACGTCGAGGATCAATTCGGTTATCGCTTCCCGAGCCGCACGAAGCTCATTCAGCGCATTCGCAGGCACGAATTCCTCATTCAGCGGGTAGGCGAAGGACAGGCTGATATTCGTTCGATCGTCGATAACTACTTCAGCCGCGCCGCGCAGAAGATCGTGGATCTTATCCGCAAACGTTGGAAGAAATATCCGGATATTCAATGCTTCTACGTTCTAGGCGGCGGCGCCGCGGCACTTAAACCGTACATCCTGGATGCAGCGGAGAACATGCGCCTTCGTTTCGTCGAAGACAGCGAGCTGCAGAACGTCTACGGTTACCTTAAGCTGGCGAAGAACAAAACTTCCCAAACAGAAGTCGGTTGACGGAATAGAAAAGCGGTGAAACGAAGAGGATTCTTCGGTTTCGCCGCTTTTGTTTTTGCGCGTGCATGGGATCGGGGGGAGGGTGCTGTGGGGCGGTACTAAAGTCGGAGTCCAATATTACCGCGGGGCGGTGCTATTTAGCGCAAAGCTTGAATTAACCGTTTCTCGAGTAAGCGATAAAGGTGCAGAGCACCGCAATATCGCCGGAAATCCCGCCCGGCGAGCAAATAACGGTGCAGAGCACCGCAATATCGCCGGAAATCCCGCCCGGCGAGCAAATAGCGGTGCAGAGCACCGCAAATACGCCGGAAATCCCGCCCGGCGAGCAAATAGGGTGCAGAGCACCGCAATATCGCCGGAAATCCCGCCCGGCGAGCAAATAACGGTGCAGAGCACCGCAATACCGCCGGAAATCCCGCCCGGCGAGCAAATAACGGTGCAGAGCACCGCAATACGCCGGAAATCCCGCCCGGCGAGCAATAACGGTGCAGAGCACCGCAATACCGCCGGAAGTCCCGCCCGGCGAGTAAATCACACAAAAAGAAGGCTTCCCCGCCAGAGGAAGCCTTCTTTCGCATGCATCTTATATATTAACCGTCGGACTTGTTTCCCCGAATCCAGACGGCTTCCAGCTCCAGAGAGTCGCCGAGCTGCAAGAAATCCGCAGCTTTGCCGACCTCCAGCGAGCCGGTCGTCGCATCGATTCCGAGCTGCCGCGCGGGATTGGCGCTGGCCATTCGGCTTGCTTCCTCCAAGGTTACGCCAACCTCGCGAACCAAGTACCGGACGGCGCTGATCATCGTTAGCGTACTGCCCGCAAGATTGTTGGACTCTTTCAGCCTGGCGACGCCGCAGGTCATATGAACGGGCAGTCCGCCGAGCTCGTAGTCTCCATCCGGCATGCCCGCGGCCGCCATCGCGTCGGTGACGAGAATGACGTTGTGCGTGCCTTTGGCGCGAGTGACCAACTTAATGCCCGCGGGATGCACGTGATGCCCGTCGGCGATGACTTCGGCGGTGATGCGGTCATCGGTCAGCACGGCTCCGACCGTGCCGGGGTTCCGGTGATGAAGCGGCGTCATCGCGTTGAAGGTATGGACGGCATGCCGCAGCCCATGATCCGCTGCCTCGATGATTTGTTCGTAAGTCGCATCGGTATGGCCGCAGCTGGGCACGATACCGTTATCCGCCAATTGCTTGATATACGCGAGCGAACCTTCCGATTCCGGCGCGAGCGTTTGTATTTTAATGACGCCGGGAAACCGTCGAACCCATTCCTCCAGCCATTCCGGCTGCGGCGGAAGAATATAGGCCGGATTTTGCGCACCCTTCCATTTGACGTTGACGAACGGGCCTTCGAGATGAACGCCGACGATTTGCGTGTAGGGCATCGGCGCGGACATGAACCGGCTCACGAGGTCGATCACGTTAGTCAAGTCCTCGCGGGATGCGGTTAACGTAGTGGCCGCCATGCTTGTCGTCCCGTTCGCGGCATGGAACTTCGTAATCGCCCGAATGCCTTCTTCATTGGCATCCATGAAGTCATGTCCGGCTCCGCCGTGGACGTGGACATCGATGAAGCCGGGAATAATCCAGCTGCCCTTCGCGTCGACCTTAGGGATGTTCGATCCCGCGATTCCGTCTTTATCGGTACCAGAGCTTATATTTGAAATGATTCCGTCGATCACCGTAATGGATCCGTTCTCGATAGTGCCGACGGGAGTCACGATTCGCGCGTTGACTACTTCGAAATTGCGTTCCGCGTTATTGCTCATGCCAGTTTACCTGCGGCGGCGGAATCGAGCAGTACGATAAGGTTCGGATGCGTCTGGAGAAGAGAAGCAGGGACGTCCGTCGTGATCGGCCCTTGAAGCGCGCGCTGGACGATGTCCGCTTTGTCCGCTCCTTTGACGACAAGCAATATTTTTTTCGCTTTCAGGATCGTGCCGACGCCCATCGTTAGAGCTTGTTTAGGTACATCGTCGATCGAATCGAAAAAGCGAGCATTCGCTTCCAGCGTTTTCGGCGCCAGATCGACGACATGCGTGCCTTTGATCAGCGCATGGGCCGGTTCGTTAAAGCCGATATGACCGTTATGGCCGAGTCCGAGCAATTGAAGGTCGATCTGACCCGCGCGCTCGATCGACTCGTCGTATCTGCGGCACTCCGCCGCGGGGTCCGCAGCGTTGCCGTCAGGGATATGGCATTGGGCGGCCGGCAGGTCGATATGCTTGAAGAGGTGATCGTTCATATAAGAATGATAGCTTTCGGGATGATCGATGGCCAAGTTGACGTATTCATCGAGGTTGAAGGTCGTCACGTTGCGGAAGCTGAACATTCCTCTCTCGTAATCGCGCACGATTTGTTTGTAAATTCCGACGGGAGTTCCTCCGGTCGCCAGACCGAGCACCGCGCGCGGAGTCGTTTGAATCTGGCCGACGATAATATTGGCGGCGGCTTCGTTAAGCTTGTCGTCGCTGTCGTAAGTCAAAATATTCATTTGGATTTTCTCTCCTCTTTTTCCATGGTGTAAAGCGCGACCGTTTCATAAGACTGTTTCAGTCTTGGGACGTAAAACTCGAAATGCTCGCTGACGAGTCCGGTAAACAAAATGTCGACGACATGAAGCTGAGCCATCCGCGAAGCCATATCGCCTCGCCGCATGCCGACTTCGGCCGAGGAAGTAAAAAGCCGAATATTCGCATGATCCGCCAGCTTGTTCGCACCAAACCGGGTTATGGATAACGTAGTCGCTCCTTGCTCCGCGGCGCTGCGAAGGGCGTGAATCGTCTCCGGGGTTTCCCCCGAGTAGGATATTCCTACGGCGACGTCCTTCGGCGAGAGCGAGGCGGCGGAGGTAAGCTGAAGATGGGGATCCGAGAACGCCGCGGCTACTTTCCCGATCTGAATCAGCTTATGGAAGAAATCTTGAGCCACGATGCCGGAAGTCGCCGAACCGTACAGATCGATCCGAGTCGCGTTGTGCAAGGCGGCTATCGCCAACCGCAGTTGGCCGTAGTCGAGCAATTGCGTCGTATCGGTAATCGACCTTAAGTGGTTAGCCGTAATCGCGGTAACGATGTCCTGCAACGGGTTGCCCGCAACGATGTCCTGATATTGATTAGGGGTAGAAGTCTGTTGGACGAGCTCCGTTGCCAGCTTCTGTTTGAAATCGGGAAAACTGTTCGAATGGAACGTTTTGCAGAAACGGGATATCGTCGCTGCGCTGCTTCCCGATTGCGCGGCCAGCTCGGTAATCGTCATTTGGGCGGCTTGCTGCGGATGCTTAAGCAAATACTCGGCCAGCGTTCGTTCTTTGAGATGCAGGCTGTCCATTTTTTCCTGGATTGCATTCAGAATGCTCATGTCTGCCATCCTTTGTAGAAAATTAGTTTCTTGAAAATGATAACAATCACGAAAATGATTTTCATGATACGCCCTAATTGTACTGTATGAGCATCTAACTTGCAACGGGATTTATGGATCGAGGAGGGGGAATTTTCAATGAAAGTCGAACTAGGGCGCTGCCTGTTGCCCGAAAGGCTGCTCGAAGCCTCGATGACCGCGGAGCAGCTGGCGCGGGCATTGCAATATAAGCCGGAACGCATTTCCGACTTTATCGGGAACAAAAGAGTGATGCCTTTGCAGGTGGCGATCTCCATAGCCGGTACCCTTGGCTGCGAAGTTACGGAGCTGTACGAGACGACAACGTTTCTTCCTTGATTTTGGTCATCCATTCCGAGAACAGATCGGGCTCCTCGAATTGCGGAAAATGCGCCGAACGTTCGAACCAGACGAAACTTTTCGCAGGCGCTTTTAACATCTTATAGTAGTCGTAAGCGACTTCGGACGGGGTCATATAATCGAATCTGCCCATGAACAAATAGACGGGAACCTTCCATTCCGGAGCGGTCACGAATAGGTTCGTCTCTTCCGTTTGCGGCAAAATCGCGTTCGCGGAGAATGAGTTTCCCATTGCCATTTTCACGCCGTCGTACCAAGAGTATTCCGGCGCGACCAGGATACCTCGGATCAAATCCCTGTACGTATTAATAGACCTCTCCGATCCGCCGAATTCGCAACCCACTTCCTCTCGAGAGTAGCGTCCCGGCGCGGGTTGCGATAAGGGGGAGCCCCGATCGCTTCAAGCTCCATGATCGCCTTTTCGTTGTTTGATTTTCTGGCTTCCCGGAGGGCGAATTCGTAGGAACGCAGCTCGCCAAGAGGAGAGTTCGCGACCTGGCCGATGCCGATGTAGGCATAATAGTTATCCGGGTAACGTTGAACCGTTAACGCGCCTAACGTGCTGCCCCACGAGTGGCCGGCGATGAAGATTTTCGGCTGATGGAATCGTTCGGTTAAATAAAGCGTCAGCTCGCGCGTATCTTCAACTAGCTTATCTACTTGCATGTCTTCTTCCGTCAAATTCCAATGATAGGATTTGCCCGAGCCGCGTTGGTCCCAATTCACGACGATAAAGTCCTTTTCCAACCGTTGTTGGTATTTGCGCGCGTAAGCGATTTGCGGATAACCGGGACCGCCGTGAAGAAAGAGCAGAATCGGATTATTCTTATCGTTGCCGCGAATCAACAGCGATTGCTTCACGCCCCCGAGCGATACTTCTTCAAGCGCGGCGATGCTATTCGGCAGCTTATTTCCGCGCGCGTCTTTGATGGCCGGCGTCCAGGAAGGAAAGTATAGAAACACGAGCAGCAGAATAAGAAAAAATAGAGGAAATAAATATCGTTTGCGTTTGTAAAATGGTTTTTTCATGGATATCCCTTCCAGGAGAAATAGTAAGTTTAATTATACTAAATACGAAAACTAGGTGTTATTTCTCTTTTTGTGTGGCTTAAATTATGCACTTTCTTCTGCCGAATTGACAGTTTTTTACTATGGAGATTATAGTGAAACGGTAGCGTTTACATTTCCATTTCGGGAAGAGGAAATAGAGGGGAGATTAGGGGCGGGATGACGGTTGTGACAAACGAGATTATTCGCGCGGACGGGGTTAAACGCGTGTTCGGCAGGGGGAGCGGGGCCGTTACGGTGCTTAAAGGAGTGGACATTCATCTCTCTCCGGGTAAGCTGGTAGCGTTCAAAGGAAGATCCGGCTCGGGCAAAACGACGCTTATTAATTTGTTAAGCGCGTTAGACAGTCCGACCGAGGGTTCTATCGTCTTCGACGGCCGAGAACTCACGTCCATGTCCGGCAAGGAGAGAGACGCGGTTCGCAGGACGGAGATGGGGCTTATCTTTCAATCTTTCGCGCTTATCCCATTGATGTCCGCTTACGAGAATGTCGAATTCGTGCTTAGAATCGCCGGAGTTCCGGCCCATGAACGGAAATCGGCGGCCATAGAGGCGCTGGATCACGTCGGGTTGAAGCCGCGGATGCATCATAGGCCGTTCGAGATGTCGGGAGGAGAGCAGCAAAGAACGGCTATCGCGCGGGCCATCGCCCACAACCCCAAGCTCATTCTAGCAGACGAGCCTACCGCCGAATTGGATAGCCGCACGGGACTTCATATCATTAAAGTTTTCCGGGACTTGGTAGAACAACGGGGCATTACGATCGCTCTGACCACGCACGACCCGGCCATTATGGAAATCGTTGACCATGTTTACGAACTGGAGGATGGACAAATTGTCTCGCACAATTAAACATGCCGTAACTCTCGGACTCACTATCGTTTTAGGCAGCGCCCTGGCAGGCTGTTCTCTGTTGCCTAAGGAAGAGGAAGCCTTAAAGCCGCCTCTCGTGAAGCCCGCGCAGGAAAATTATTCGACGGTTAACGTGGAAAAGGGAACGATCATTAAATCGATCTCCGGAAGCGGCACATTCGAATCCGTCTCTACGGATATTTCCCAGTTCACGGGTCAAGGCGGGCGGATCGATAAGATCCTTGTCAATCCCGGAGACCAAGTCAAGAAGGGCGACGTGCTTGTGCAATTGATCTTGGACGGGCTGGACATTCAGGTGAAGGAGCAGCAATTGGCGTTAGAGAAAGCGAAGTATGCTTTCAGGCAGGCGCTTAACGGCGAGGAACAAGCGCTCGCGATCGCCAAGCTTCAGTACGAGGTCGAGCAATTGAAGTACGACCGGCTGTCCAAGCAGCTTAACAGCAAGCAGTTGGTCGCGGGCATCGACGGCCAAGTCGTGTTCACGGAGACGCTCGACGAGGGAGATTTCGTGGAGGCGTACCAGACATTGGTCATCGTAGCCGATCCTTCCAAGCTTCGGGTTACCCTCAGGGTGGATAATGCCACTGACCTTGGCGAAGTCGAGGTAGGCATGGAAGCTAAGGTTAGCCTGAATAAAGAGGAAGTTATCGGCAAGGTCGTCCAGACCCCATCCTCCTCCCCCGAAACCCTAAACAAAGAATTGGCGGAGAAATATTCCAAGACGTTGTATATAGAAGTTCCGAAATTGCCCAAAGACGCTAAGATCGGCTCCTTGCCTAACGTGAAGGTCGTTACGCGGCAGCGCGACGACGTCCTCAAAATCCCGCGCAGCGGGCTGCGTTCCTATTTGGGCCGGAACTTCGTCCGGGTGCTGGAAGACGACAAGCGGCTTCGCGAAATCGACGTGGAGCCCGGTCTTACCGGATCGACCGAGATCGAGATCGTTCAAGGGCTGACGGAAGGCCAAGTCGTAGTTCTTCAGTAAGTAAAATTACGCATTCCTTGAGTTAGGGAGGCTTTATCGTGGCCTTATTCGTCATGATCATCCGTAAAATGGTTCAAAATAAATGGCTCGTATCCAGCATGTTCTTCGGTATATTGATGACCGTTGCGCTCGTAGGCACGATGCCGATCTATTCCGAAGCGATCCTAAACCGCATGCTGGTTAAGGATTTGGAGACGTTCCAGATCGAAAAGGGAGCGTACCCGGGCACGCATTGGTCGATGATGGGGTTTTTTAATGAAAGCCCCGAGAAGAGAGCCAGGATTATCGCCGAGATGGACCGATTCATGGCCGATCAAGCCGGACCGGGCTTCGGTATTCCGGTAAAGGAGCTCGTTCACGAGCGTCGGACCAAATCCGTCTTGCTCGTACCCGAAGGGGAGCAGGCCGGGCAGCCGAAGAAGGTTAACACGGTAATAAAATCTTATAACGATTTGGAGCAGCATATTAAGATCGAAGACGGTAGATTGCCGGCCAAGCAGCCCGTCGACGGCGTCTACGAGGTTCTCCTTACGGAGCAAGCGCTCAACAAGTTCAAGACCGTGCTCGACAAGGTGTTCCTATTGCAAGACGATAAAATATTGGGAACGGTCAAAATCAAGCCGGTCGGCATATTCAGCAAGAAGCAGGACGATGATCCGTATTTCCGTAACGCGAGCCTGAGCGATCTTAACTCGAACTTCATCATGAATGACGATTTGTTCGCCCAAGAGTTCATTAAAGGGAATAAAATCCCGGTTGCGTCCAGCGGATGGTTTTTCGTACTGGATTACTCCAAGATGGAGATCCCGAATGCCAATGATTTTCTGGAGACGGACAAACAAATCAAAGACAAAGTAAAAAGCAAAGTCGTCACTTACCAGACGGAGTTCGCGGCGCCCGCGCTGGAAACGCTCAAGGAATATTTCGAACGGTCTAAGCAGTTGGGCAAGCTGATGTGGTCCTTAAACGTGCCTGTTTTGATCATGCTGGGATTTTATATGTTCATGGTTTCCAACTTGATCATCGACCGGCAGAAGAACGAGATCGCCATCCTGCGCAGCAGAGGAGCCGCGAGGTGGCAGATTGTTTCGTCGTTTGCCATAGAAGGGCTGCTGTTATGCGGCGCAGCTTTGTTGGCGGGTCCTTTTATCGGAATGGGCCTGACGAAGATGCTGGGGGCTTCCAACGGATTCTTGGAATTCGTCCAACGCGCCCGGATGACGGTTCATCTTAACGATCAGGCTTTCCTATACGGGGCGGTAGCCGCCGGGGTATCTTTCCTCATGATGCTCATTCCGGTCGCGATGGCGACAAGGGTATCCATCGTCGGACATAAGCAGCAGCTGGCCCGCATGCAGCGGATGCCGTTCTGGCATAAAGCTTTTCTTGACGTATTGGCGTTAGCGGTGGCCATTTACGGTTTGTATACGTTCCGGAATCGGCTGAAGGATCTGCAGAGCCTTGGCTTGAAAACGGACGATTTGAACCTCGATCCGTTGCAGTTCGTCATGCCGGCGTTATTCGTCATCGGGTCGGGATTGTTGCTGCTAAGGTTGTATCCGTACGTGTTGAAGCTCGTCTATTGGATCGGTCGCAAATGGTGGCCGCCATCGCTGTATGCCACGTTAATACAAGTCGGGCGTTCCAACAGCCAATATCAATTTCTCATGGTGTTTCTGATCATGACCATCGCGATCGGAGTGTTCAGCGCGGGCGCCGCAAGAACGCTTAATTCGAATACGGAGGACCGTATTCGATACGGTAACGGGGCGGACTTCATCCTCCAGACGAAATGGATGAACGATGCGCCTCCTCCCGCGTTTCCCGGAGGAGGACCGCCGATGGCAACGACGCCGACGGCTGCTCCTAAAGTCATTCATTATTTGGAGCCCTCGTTCGACCCTTATACGAAATTGTCCGGGGTAGAGCAGACCGCCAAAGTTTTCGTGAAGGAAAAAGCGACGTTCTCGGGAACGGATTCGCCGGGCAACGCCACGCTCATCGGTATCGATAGCGATGATTTCGGGAGAACGTCATGGTTTCCCGACCGCTTGCTCGACTATCCGTTCTACGATTACTTGAATTTACTCGCCGCGGATTCTAGGGCGGTGCTCGTCTCCCGGACGTTAGCGGATCAGCGCGGGGTCAAGACGGGCGACACGATCAACGTCGGATGGGAAAACGTGAACCCGCAGCCGTTCGTCGTATTCGGGGTTATCGACTATTTTCCGACCTTTAATCCGAATCCGCCCGTCGGCTCCGTCGATGCTTCCATCGAGAGCTCTCAGAATAACGCGCCGATGCTGATCGTCGGGAATTTGAGCCGAATTCAATTCCAGCTTGCGCTCGAGCCTTACGAAGTGTGGTTGAAAATGAAGCCGGATTATTCCACGAGCGAATTCTACGAAAGCATCGAACAAATGGAGCTTCCCATTACAAGCGTTACGAATACGAAGGAAGATTTGACGAGAGCGAAGAACGATCCCTTCTTGCTGGCGCTTAACGGAATACTGACGTTGGGCTTCATTATCTCGATCGTCATTAGTTTCGTAGGTTTCTTGCTGTATTGGATCTTGTCGTTAAAAGGGCGGACTCTGCAGAACGGAATCATGCGGGCCATTGGTTTATCGCTTCGCCAACTGATCGGGATGCTGGCGGTGGAGCAACTGCTGACCTCGGGCGTCGCGATCCTGATCGGCGTTATCGTCGGGAACGCGGCCAGTCGGCTATTCGTGCCGAATTTCCAAATCGCCTTCAACCCGAGCAGCCTCGTGCCGCCTTTCAAGGTCATGTTCGAAGCGATCGATTTCGTCCGCCTGTATTCCATCGTTTGCATGATGCTTATCATCGGGCTTGGCATCCTGTCTTACATGCTCTCCCGTATTCGCGTCCATCAAGCACTGAAGCTGGGGGAGGATTAATCGATGATCCATTGCGAAGGTTTGGTCAAAATTTACAAAGCGGCCGATCTCGAGGTGTTCGCGCTGCAGGGTTTGGACTTGCGAATCGAAACGGGCGAGCTGATGGCCATCATCGGCAACAGCGGAAGCGGGAAGTCTACGCTGCTGAACATGCTAGGCGGGCTTGATCGTCCTTCCGCGGGAACGCTGGAGATCGACGGCAAGAACATGCTCAAGATGACCGAACGCGATCTCGTTCGGTATAAGCGGGAAAGCGTCGGCTTCGTGTGGCAGAACAACGCGCGCAACCTCATTCCCTATCTGACCGCGCTAGAGAACGTGGAGCTGCCGATTCTATTGAAGGGAAAGCGCAAGCGGCTGCGCGCGCTGGAACTGCTCGAAGCGGTCGGGCTCACGCATCGCAAGAACAACAAGCTGCATCAGCTATCCGGCGGGGAGCAGCAGCGCGTCGCGATCGCGATCGCCTTGGCGAATCACCCGAAGCTGCTGCTCGCGGATGAGCCTACGGGCTCGGTAGATTCGCGGATGGCGGATCAAATCTTGGATTTGTTCCGCGAGCTGAACCGGACGATCGGAATTACGATCGTTATCGTTACCCACGACCCGCTGCTGGCGAAGAAAGTGGATCGCGTCGTCGCGATCCGCGACGGGAAAATCTCGTCGGAGATGCTGCGGCGCAAGTCGTACGCCGAGGAGCTGGAGGAGCTGGAAAGGGGCATCGCCCAAACGGAGGAGGATTCCCACGTCGAGTATGCGATTCTCGATAAGGCCGGGCGGCTGCAAGTTCCCGCGGCCTACCTGGAATCGATTGGCATTAAGGATACGAACAAGGTGAAGCTGGAGCTCGCGGACGGGAAGATTATGTTGACCTCTCCGGAGTAAGCTGGAACGGGTATAAGCGAAATAAAGGTTGTCCCTGTCGTTCATCGGAAGATGGTTTCAGGGACAGCCTTTTCTATTGGTCGGGACGAAGGGATTCCGACGGCGTCCGAATGTTGTTGAACATTCGCGCGCGGATGATATGATGGAATTAACTTACTTATGATGGAATTAACTTACTAGGGAAACGGAGATTGTTCTCTTGCGGAAAACGGTCATCCTCGTACTCGGTTTTGTATGCGCTATCTTGTTTTATTTCACGTTCGTGTCGGCGTATAAAGTATTTCGCTCCGAATGGCAATTGCCGCGAACTTCCGCCTATAAGCAGGCGGAATATCGCATTGTGCTGATTACGCAAGAGCTGGAGACGCCGTTCTGGGTCAAAGTCGGCGGCGCGGCGACCGAAGAAGCCCTGAAGCACGGGGCTAGCATCGAAGTGTGGGGAAGTTACGGGAAAAACCAAGAAGACTTCTTGAAGAAAATCGAAATCGCTATCGCTTCCAAAGTGGACGGCATTATCGTTCAGGGGCTGGATACGGACGAGTTCAAAAACCTGACGAGAGTCAAAGCCGCGTTCTACGGCATTCCTATCATCACCGTGGCGAACGACGTGCCGATGATAGAAAGCCTCAGAAGAACTTACGTCGGTTCCGACCACTTTCTGGCTGGGCAAATGATCGCCAGACAGTTGCTGTCCGATATGGGGACGGAAGGTAACGTCATCCTCATGGGAGACAGCCGCCGGGAATATTATCAGCAGCAGAGAATTAACGGCATTCATGAAGTCCTCGAGCGCTACCCTAACGTCCGAACGGAATATGCGGAAACGCCCGACTCAAGAGAGCAGGTGAGCGCCGCTACGAAAGACCTGATGAACCGAATACCGGACGTGAACGCGTTTATCGCCGTCAACGCGAATATCGCGGGAGCGATGATTCAGGAAATCGGCAGGCGTTCCCAGGTCGAGCCTTACGATATTTATTCCTTCGACGATAGTCCGGATGCGCTGTCGCTTCTCATGCAAGGAAAGCTGGACGGGATGATTGAGCAATCCCCCGAGACGATGGGAAGGATCAGCGTGAATCTCATGATCAAATGGTTGAGCGGAGATACGGTTCCTCTCGATACGGTCGGCTATCTCACCGATATTCGGATGTTGAAGGCGGCGGAAGCGCAATGAACAGCATCCAGAAGAAAATATGGACGTTAGCCGCTGTCGTCTTGTTTATTATGGCGTCGATCTGGATTGCCCTCACTTACTACAACCAGAAAACCCAAAATCAGTACAACGATATATTGCAACGGTATTTGCGCATGAACGAAGTGACGAGCGCGAGCCAGCAGACGATAACGGCGCTGAATAACTATTTGCTCAAGCCGACGGAAGCCAATCTCGTGCAGCTTAACGAGAGCAAAGAGCAAATTCGCAGGGCGAAACTCGAAGTGATCGATCTGAGGAACGCGGAGAACAATTTCGCTTTAACCAACTACATGAACTTGATCGACAGCCTCGTCGAGACGACGGACCGGTCGCTCATGTTCCAATCGGGGAAAGAAGCCGAGGATTCCGCGGAAACTTTTTCGGAAGCGACGCGCATCTCGAAGTACATTTCCGAGATGACGCTTACTTTGCTCGATACGGAGCTGAAAACATACGACCGCTTCTATCGCGGCATCATCGAGCAATCCGCGGAGTTGAAGAAACTCGGGATTTTGCTCTTGCTGTTGATCACGTTTCTGCTCTTGCTGTTCACCTATTGGTTCTCGCTGAGCATTACGAGACCGGTGCTGAAGCTGACTCAAGCGGCGAAGGAGTTGTCCCGGGGCCGGTTCGATTTGCAGATCGAGGTGGAGTCCAACGATGAAATCTCCTTCCTCGCCAAGATGTTCGATCGGATGCGCATCAACGTTAACAACTTGATCTCCGAAATCCAACAGAAGGCGCAGCTCGAGAACGAACTGCAGCAGAACAAACTCTTATTGCAAGAGAGCCAGCTTCGCAGCCTGCAAAGCCAAATCAATCCGCATTTTTTGTTCAACACGCTTAATACGCTTTCCAAGAAGGCATATTTGGAAGGCTCCGAAGAGACGAGCGACCTGCTGGTCAGCGTTGCCGGCTTGTTGCGCTACAACTTAAAACGACTGGACAGGTCCGTTACGCTCTACGAGGAAGTCAAAGTGCTGCGGCAATATATTGAAATCCAGAAAGCGAGGTTTACCGAGAGGCTGCAATTTCATACCGATATCGACGAATCGTGCTTGGTTATCCAGATTCCCGGGCTTACGCTGCAACCGATTGTCGAGAATGCCGTTATTCATGCGGTGGAGCCGATGGAGCAAGGCGGCACGATTTGGTTTCGCGTGTTCGACGCGGGCGAACAGGTGACGATCGAGATCGAAGACGACGGACCGGGCATGACGGAGCTCAAAATCAAGCAAATTTTAGAAGAGCATTTCGTGGAGACGGAGGGACATTCCACCGGCATCGGATTCAGCAACGTCGTCAAGCGGCTTCGCCTTTTCTACGGCTGCGAGGACGTGATCGGGATCGAAAGCGATTCGGGGCATGGCACGAAAGTCATAATGAAAATACCGAAAACAAGGGGAAACGAGAAGCATGATAAAGCTCCTGATCGTGGATGACGAACAGATCGAGCGGGAAGGGCTGCAAGCGATTTTGTCCAAAGGATTTCCCGAGCTCGTCATCGGGCAAGCGAACAACGGAAAAGTCGCCGTGCAGATGGCCGAACAATTTCAGCCGGACTTGATCTTAATGGATATTAAGATGCCGGGCATGAACGGACTCGAAACGATCGAACGGATCAAGGAAGACTACTCCGGCATCAAGTTCATCATGGTTACGGCATACGATACGTTCGAATACGCGCGGAAGGCGCTTAAGCTTGGCGTGAAAGACTATTTGCTCAAGCCGAGCAAAGCGAGCGAGATCGTGGCGACGGTCGGCAAGGTGCTGAAGCAGATCGAAGAGGAGCGAAAATCGCTGGAGGCAAACAAGCTGCAACAGGACGCGCTGCAAAAAGCGATGCCCCTCGTCGAGACCGATGTCGTTACGCAGCTGTTGTTCGATCACGTGCATGAAGTGCATTTGGACGAATTGGTCGGTCTGCTCGGGCCGAGAACGACGAAAGAACGGTTCGCTATGATCGTGCTGCTGCCGCGGGGAGCGGAAGGCAGCTATTCCGCTGTTAAAGAGAAAATTCGGCAATCGGGCAGCGGTTGGGTCGGCGCGTTGAACGGCCGTCAAATTCCGATTATCGCGTTCCGCGAGGCGGACAAATCGTTTCGCTCCCAGGCTGTTTCCGTCGCCCGCGAGCTGCTGGCCGTCGCGGGGCAGAGTGCCGGTCCGGGGTGGTTCGTAGGCATCGGCAATCCGTGCTCGTCGCTAGACCATATCCGGCAATCGTATCAGGAGGCGCTAATCGCGGCAATGGATCCGACGCTGCCTGTCAAATACCGGTTTTACGCGGACACGCCCGTGCTCGACGGAACGGGGGATAGCAACCGCGCCAAGCAGCTTGAAAGGCAGCTTTTCGATCGTATTCGTCTCGGGCAGTGGGATCAGATACGCGCTGACGTCATGGATTTTATCCGGCGATATGAGAACGAAGGGGCGGACTTGCTGCAAGCGCAGCAACGCGTGCTCGAGCTGCTTTGGATCGCCGCGAGGGTGCTTGCGGAAATGGGCGTCGAAACCGACACGCCGCTTTACTCGTTTCAAGCGCAAGATTACCGTCAACTGCAGGCCGAATCGGGAATGCTGCTCGACCGCATGCGGCAATCGTTCGCGGATCGGCTCGAGCGGCTCGAGCCGGATACGATCCAGCGGATTAAGCAATACATCGTCGAGCATTCCCATGAAGACATTTCGCTCGACGCGATCGGGAAACGGGTCGGGCTAAGTCCGTTCTACATCAGCAAAACGTTCAAGGAACAGCTTGGCGTCAACTACATCGATTTTCTGACCGAATGCCGCATCGAGAAAGCGAAGAAGCTGATGGCCGATCCCGAGCGAAGCTTAAAGGAAATTACGTTCGAGGTCGGCTACCACGATCCGAATTACTTCAGCAAGGTATTCAAGAAGACGTGCGACGTATCGCCGACGGATTATCGGAAGACGCTTCGCGGAATGAACGGTCAACCGAACGAGGAAAGGAAGCGAAGCTGATGATGACGGTCTTTAGGAATTCGAGGCTCGTCATAATTGCGTTGGCGTTGGCTGGCATCGTTACCGGGTGTACGGGAGACGGTACGTCGAAGCCCGCTTCGGCGCCTGCGACGATCGGCTCGGCGACTCGGAACGCGGAACCGGACCGGTATACACCGGAAGGACAATCGGTCGACGGCAGGGACGGCAAAATCAAAGTCGGATTTTCCATGGATTCCTTTCAAGAGGAAAGATGGTTGAAGGACAGGGACCTATTCAAAAAGGCGGCGGAAGCGCTGGGGGCCGAAGTGATCGTTGAATCGGCGAACGGAGACGACGCGAAGCAAATCCTGCAAGCGGAATCGATGATTAACAAAGGCATCGATATTCTCGTGCTCATTCCGCACAACGCGGAATCCGTCGCGACGATCGTCAAGAAGGCGCATTCCGCCGGAATCAAGGTGATCGCCTACGATCGTTTGGTCAAAAACGCCGATATCGACTTTTACGTGTCCTTCGACAACGAGAAAGTCGGAGAATTGCAAGCGAATGCGATCACGAGGCTAGTACCGAAGGGGAAGTACGTGTACATCGGCGGAGCGGACACGGACAATAACGCCCATTTGTTCAAGAAAGGCGTATTCAATGTCCTGCAGCCTCTGATCGACAAAGGCGACATCACCATAGTATACGATCAGTGGTCGAAAAATTGGCTGCCCGCCAAAGCGATCGCCAATATGAAAGAGGCGCTGGCAGCGAACGGCGACAAGATCGATGCGGTCATCTCCGCGAACGACGCGACCGCGGGGGGCGTCATTCAAGTTCTTGAATCGCACGGGCTGGCGGGCAAGCTGCCGGTCGCGGGTCAGGACGCGGATCTCGCGGGCGTGCAACGGATCGTCTCCGGGACGCAGACGATGACGGTGTACAAACCGATCAAGTTGCTGGCGGAAAAGGCGGCGGAGCTTGCGGTCAAGCTTGCGAAAACAGAAAAAGTCGATGCGGACAGAAAGGTGAATAACGGTAAAATCGAAGTGCCTTCGGTTCTTCTCCCGCCTGTGGCCGTGGACATTAGCAACATCGACGCGACGATCATCGCGGACGGCTTCCACTCTCGGGAGGACGTGTACAAGTTCGCGAAGAGGTAACGAAAGGCCGCGTACGCCCGCGCCCCGCGCGAATGCCGAAAAATTCTGCAAAGAGAGGCGGAAAGCGCCTACTTCTCGCGCTAAAGACGGACGAGCCCGAGTTTTGATTTCTTTACCTGATAACTGCTGATTCTTTTCGCGTTCGGACGCGAGGGAATCAGCAGTTCTTTTTTGCATAATGTCAATCGAATCTTTCGCGCTCGCTTCCACTCGAACATCCGCCCTTCCTCTACGGGAGAAATGCAAAAAGCCGCTCGCCTTGATCGATCAAGGAGGAGCGGCGCGTGCTTCGCGACCGGTATCGTATTCCGTCAATCAAATAGTAGCCGATGTCCCTTCGACGACAAGATGGGCACCACCTCAAAAAAGTATAGACGGTCGTAAAAGAGTGCTACTGGATAGCGCTTTCATTCCGTTCATCCGGTGCTATAGTGAGTCTTGTTAGAACCAAGATGATTTTGAGAGGGGAAAAGAAAAAATGAAAAAAGGCTTCAAATCGATCGCGTTGACGCTCGTCGTCATCATGGTTGCGATCCTGGTATCCGCTTGCAGCAAGGACAAAGACAACCTCAATATCGGTATCGTCCTGCCGACGAAAGACGAAAATCGGTGGGTACAAGACGAACAACGGTTCAAAGATTACCTGAAGGATTCCAAGTATACGACGGAAATTTTGTTCAGCCAAAAGTCATCCGATAAAGAGAAACAAAACGTAGAAACGCTGATCAACAAAGGCATCGACGTTTTGATTATCTGTCCGGTCGACGGCGACGCAGCCGGCGCTGCGGTAGAATTGGCCAAAAAAGAAAAAATCAAAGTCATCTCTTACGACCGTCTTATTACGAAAACGGACGCGGTCGACTACTACGTCACTTTCGACAGCGTACAAGTAGGCGCAGCGCAAGCGCAATATTTGGTCGATCATGCTAAAGGTCCAGGCCAGCCGCTCTACCTGTATGCCGGGGCCGCATCCGATAACAACGCCTTCTTGTTCTTCCAAGGCGCATGGAAAGTGCTTCAGCCGAAAATCGCGGACGGCACGTTCAAAATCGCGAACTCCAGCGAAGCGGAAGCATTGAAAGACGTTCCTGAGTTCAAATTGCCGGACGATCGCGACAAAATGGCGAAAATCATCGGCCAAGTGACGACGGACTGGGCTCCGGACATCGCGAAAAACTTATCGGAAACTCACCTAACGGCAGCTGCCGCCGATATGAAAGGCGATGTCGCGATTTTGGCTCCGAATGACGGAACCTCCGTGGCGATCTCGGACGTTTTTACAGCGGATAAAGCGATTAAGAGCTTTGTCATTACGGGTCAGGACGCGGATAAGGCTTCTATTCAGTACATCATCGACGGCAAGCAATCGATGACGGTGTTCAAAGACGTTCGTACGCTCGTCAAAGACGCCATGGGCATGGCCGTAGATCTCCTCGACGGCAAAACGCCTTCGACGTCCGGCACATACAACAATCAAAAAATCGACGTTAAAGCGAAACAAACGCCGGTTATCGTCGTCGACAAAGACACCGTGAAAAAAGAAATCATCGATTCGGGCTACTACCCGGCGTCGGATTTCAAAAACCTTTAATCCATATCTTGGCGGAATAGTGATAGATTCGTCTATCACTATTCCGATTTTAGGAGTCGACTCCGTCAACTCCTGATGTAAGGAGTGAACCCGATGAGCCAATACATTTTGGAAATGAACCGCATTTTTAAGGAATTTACGGGCGTCAAAGCGCTCACCGATGTCAATTTCAAGGTTGAAAAAGGCGAGATTCACTGTTTGGTCGGCGAAAACGGGGCGGGCAAAAGCACGCTCATGAAAGTGCTCAGCGGCGTTCATCCTGCCGGCTCCTACAAGGGCGACATCGTCTTCGAGGGACAAGTTCAACATTTCCACCATATCAGCGACAGCGTAAAGGCCGGCATCGCGATCATCTATCAGGAATTGGCCCTTTTTCCGGACCTCACCGTCTACGAAAACATCTACGCCGGGAACGAAGTAAAACGCGGCATGTTCGTCGATTGGAACCAGACGATCGTGCAGGCGCAGCAAATGCTGCAAAAAGTGAAGCTGGACGTCAATCCCGAGACGCTGATCAAAGATTTGGGCGTCGGCAAGCAGCAGCTTGTCGAAATCGCCAAGGCTCTCAGCAAAAACGTCAAGCTGCTCATTTTGGACGAACCGACCGCGGCGCTCAACGAGAACGACAGCGAAAATCTACTCCGGCTGTTGCGGGAACTGAAGAAGCAGGGCATCACCTGCATCATGATTTCCCACAAGCTGAAAGAAGTGATCTCGATCGCGGACAAAGCCACCGTGCTCCGCGATGGCCAGACCATTTGCACGCTCGACGCCTCCAAAGGCGAAATTACCGAAAACGCCATCATTAAAAACATGGTCGGTCGGGAGATCGACGATATTTATCCGAAAAGAGCGAACAAGACGTACGGCGACAACATTCTTGAAGTGAGCGATTGGTCCGCGTACGATCCTCAGCTTGGCAGGCATGTCGTGAAAGACGTGAATTTGCACGTGAAACAAGGCGAAATCGTCGGGATCGCCGGCTTAATGGGCTCGGGACGGACGGAGCTTGCGCTCAGCATCTTCGGAAACCCGAAAGCATATAAACTGCAAGGCGATTTATGGATGGACGGGGACCCGGTATCGTTCAAGCATACGAGCGACGCGATCGAAGCCGGAATCGCCTATGTAACGGAGGATCGAAAGGGCGACGGCTTGTTTTTGATCCAGGATATCAAAAGCAACATCTCGGCCGCCAATCTGAACGGCATCTCCGCTCGGGGGGTCATCAACGACAATGAGGAAGTCAAGGTTGCCAATCAGTACAAGGAATCGTTATACGTCAAAGCGCCATCCGTCGAGCAAATCGTCGGCAAGCTGAGCGGCGGTAACCAACAGAAGGTTTCGCTCGGCAAATGGCTGTTCGTCGGTCCGAAACTGCTCATTTTGGACGAACCGACGCGCGGCATCGACGTCGGCGCCAAGTTCGAGATTTATATGATCATGAACAAGCTGATCCGCGACGGAATGAGCATTATTATGATTTCTTCCGAGCTCGGCGAGGTGCTGGGGATGAGCGATCGCATCTACGTCATGGCCGAGGGCAAAATCAAGGGCGAGCTTCCGATCGAAGAGGCAACCCAGGAAAAAATCATGCAATACGCAACGCAATAGGAGAGAGTTTGTTCCCAAACTCCCTATGTCAGGAGGCACACCTATGACTTTTTTCAATGACGCGAAATCGGAGATGAAACAAAACGCAATAGGAGGCGCGCCTGCGTCTTTCTTCAATGAAGCGAAAACGCAACTGAAAGGTAATATCCGCGAATACGGCATGTACATCGCCTTATTCGTCATCATGGTCACGTTTTGGTTTTTGACGGGCGGCTTGTTCATGTCCTCCCGGAACATCAGCAACCTGCTCGATCAGACGGGGTATATCGCCGTCCTGGCCGTCGGCATGACGCTCGTTATCGTCATTCGTCATATCGATTTGTCCGTCGGTTTCGCGGCTGGCTTCATGGGGGCGATCGCCGCCATCATGATGTCCGAAATGGGCTCGCCGGTATATGTGACCGTTCCCGTCATTCTCGTGCTCGGCATCGTGATCGGGATGTTCAACGGCGTGCTCGTCGCGTCGATCGGGATTCCGGCATTCGTATCGTCCCTTGCAGCCATGCTGATTTTCCGCGGCGCGCTGCTGCAAGTTACGGAGAAAACCGGCACCATACTCGTGGAAGACAAGCATTTCAATGCGCTCGGCAACGGGTACATTCCATCGATCGCCGAAGTCGGCGGCCTGCACCTGCTGACGCTCATCCTCGGCAGCGTGGCGATCCTGTTCTTCATTTTTGGTCAGATCAAGCAACGGAGCAACAAGCTCAAGTATAACTTCGAGGTCGTTTCCAAAAGCATTTTCGCGATCAAGCTCGTGTTCATCTCGGCGATCATCGCCTATATCACGTGGATCCTCGCCGGATACAACGGCTTCTCCTGGACGATGATCATTATGCTGGCAGTAGTTATCATCTACCATTTCCTGACGACCAAAACGGTGCTTGGGCGCCATATTTACGCGGTAGGAAGCAACCCCGAGGCCGCCCATTTGAGCGGGATCAACGTCAAGAAAATCACATACGTCGTCTTCGGATCGATGGGCTTGCTCTCCGCGCTCTCCGGTATTTTGTATACGGCGCGCCTGCAATCGGCGACGACGACCGCGGGAACGCTGTTCGAGCTCGACGCGATCGCGGCCGCATACGTCGGCGGCGTATCCGCTGCTGGCGGCGTCGGCAAAGTGACCGGGTCCATCATCGGCGCGATCGTCATGACATCGCTGACGAGCGGCATGAACTTGATGGGCGTCGGCATTTCCTATCAATATATGATCCGCGGCGGCGTGCTGGCTGCGGCCGTTATTTTCGACGTCATGACGCGCAAGAAGAGAGGGTAACAATTTTTCCGGCTTTTCCGGGTTACGCAATAGCCGTTCCGGCTCCCCGCGTCCGCGCGAAGGAGTTGAGGGCGGCTTTTTCGCGTGATAAGCTGGGGAGACGACAAGCTTGCCGCGTCGTCCCGGCGCGGGCAAGGAAAGGATGAACGAAAAGTGGGGAATCAAGCTTTGCCGATCGAGGCCGCATTGCCGGAGC
This sequence comes from Cohnella cholangitidis, assembly GCF_014107495.1. Lineage (GTDB taxonomy): Bacteria > Bacillota > Bacilli > Paenibacillales > Paenibacillaceae > Cohnella > Cohnella cholangitidis. Next base: position 1,599,773 of record NZ_CP041969.1, on the reverse strand, counting down.
TGTTGGACGCGCTGCGAACGTCGTCCAACGCGGTGCTCGTCGCCGCGCCCGGAGCGGGAAAAACAACGCGCGTGCCGCTTGCTTTGCTTGAAGAGGCGTGGCTGAACGGACAGAAGATCGTCATGCTGGAGCCGAGGAGGCTTGCCGCGCGCAGTTCGGCCAAGCGAATGGCCGATACGTTGGGCGAACAGGTTGGGGAAACGGTCGGCTACCGAGTGAAGATGGATACGAAGGTCGGCCCTCGTACGCGAATCGAAGTCGTAACGGAAGGCGTGCTGACCAGAATGCTGCAGGCCGATCCCGCGCTCGAGGGGACCGGTCTTGTTATCTTCGATGAGTATCATGAACGGAGCCTGCAAGCGGATTTAGGCTTGGCGCTTTGTTTGCAATCGCAAGAGCTGCTCCGTGAAGAGCTGAAGCTGCTCGTCATGAGCGCGACCTTGGAGGCCGAGCCGGTCGCGGATTTGTTGAAGGGAGCGCCGATCGTCCGCAGCGAAGGGCGGAGCTTCCCGGTGGATACGCATTATCGCCCGAAAGCCAGAGCGACAGCGCTCGAAGAGGCCGTGTCGAATGCGGTGGCGGATGCCCTTCGCGCCCACGAGGGAGACGTGCTTGTTTTCCTGCCGGGCGTCGGAGAAATTCGCGCGGTAGAATCCAAGCTCGGGGCGATGCTGAAGCCCGGCGATCATTCTTTGCGAATATGTCCGCTTCACGGCGGCCTAACCTCGGAAGATCAGGACCGAGCTCTGGCTCCTTTACCGCCGGGTCGGCGTAAAGTCGTGCTGGCCACGTCCGTAGCGGAAACAAGCTTAACGGTAGAGGGCGTTACCGTCGTCATCGATAGCGGGCTTATGCGGGTGTCCCGATTCTCGCCGCGTACGGGGATGTCCAGATTGGACACGGTTACGGTGTCCGCGGCGTCCGCGGACCAGCGCCGCGGGCGAGCCGGAAGGCTCATGCCGGGTACCTGTTACCGATTATGGAGCAAGGAAGAGCAGATGAGCCTGTCTCCCCGGAGCGCCCCGGAAATCATGGAAGCGGACTTGGCGCCTTTGTTGTTGGAGCTTTCGGTGTGGGGGGTGCAGGACGTCGCGGAGCTGGATTGGCTCGATGCTCCGCCTGCTCCGGCGTTGCAGCAAGCTCGCGATTTGCTCGTTCAGCTAGGAGCGCTGGACAAGAACGGCGGCTCCGTAACCGCGCACGGGAAGAGAATGGCGGAGGTCGGGAAACATCCGCGCCTCGCGCATATGCTATTGCGCGCGATGCCTATCGGCTTAGGCGAATTAGGCTGCGAATTAGCCGTCGTGCTAGGCGAACGGGACTTTATTCGTTATGAAGGCAAGGCTCCGAGAGCCGATATACGCCACAGAATAGAGGCGCTGCGCGGAAATTCGCATTTCACGATCGAAGAGGGAACGCGAAGAAGGCTGGCGGAAGAGGTTAAGCGACTGCAACGCGAGCTTGGGATTCGGTCGGATAAGGCTTCCGGTTCCGCGGAAGCATGCGGGTTATTGCTTGCGTTCGCTTATCCGGACAGGATTGGCCGCCAACGGGACAACGGCAAATATTTGCTTAGCGGCGGGAGAGGCGCGGAGTTCGGATACGGACAGGCGCTGGCGCACGAGCCTTGGATCGTCGCGGCGGAGGTTGACGATGCGGGTACGGATAGCCGAATCCGGCTGGCGGCGGCATTGCCGTTCGAAATGCTGCAGACTCATCTGCAAGAAGAAATGAACGTGGAAACGAACATCTATTGGGATTCCGAGTCGAAGACGGTACGCAGCCGCGCCCGCAAGAAGCTGGGAGCTTTGCTGCTGGAGGAAACCCCGGCGAGCCGGCCGCCCGCGGATCGCGTGCTTGAAGTTCTGCTAGAGGGAATCCGCGCCGAGGGGATGGAATTGCTGCCGTGGACGAAGGCCGCGCGCCAGCTGCAGGAGAGAACGCGATTCGTTCGGCGTCATGACGCTTCATGGCCCGATTTATCGGATGAGGCGTTACTCCGGTCATTGGAGCAATGGCTAGCGGGTTACATAGAAGGAATGAAAGGCCGTTCCGACCTTCAGAGGCTGAATCTTAAGGAGATATTGGAATCGGTTCTGACTTGGGAGCAGCGGCGCGAGTTGGATGACTACGCGCCTACCCACTGGACTGTTCCTAGCGGCACTAGAGTGCCTATCGATTATAGCGATTTCGATGCCCCGTCGATCGCCGTTCGGCTTCAGGAGTTGTTCGGCTTGCCGGAAACTCCGCGCATCGCGGGCGGCCGGGTTCCTTTAACGCTTCATCTGTTATCCCCGGCGCAACGTCCGGTTCAAGTCACGAGAGACTTGGTCAGCTTCTGGAACAACGCTTACTTCGAGGTGCGCAAAGACTTGAAGGGCCGGTATCCGAAGCATTATTGGCCCGATAATCCGTTGGAAGCGGAAGCGACCAGGAGAGTCAGACCCTCGAAATAAGGCAACTTCTTTCCAAAACTGTCATTTAAATGATCGATCCGTATGTTATGATGAAAAAAGCGGAAAAATCTCGAACGCCGGCGAAGAGAGGCGGGTGCACAGGGTGACGGAGCAAGGGAACGGGCGCACGGAAACTGCCGTAATTCGGTTAGCCAACCACTTGGGCGAGCTGGACCGTTTGCATGCGTTTTTCGAGGAGATCGGCCTTCGGACAAGCTGGCCGGACAAGCTGAAGTGGGAATTGACGCTTGCCTGCGAGGAATTGCTGACCAATACGATCAACTACGGCTTTCCTCAAGGAGGCCGGCATCTGATCACCTTGGGCGTAAGCGCCGAGCAAGGGCTGGTCGAGGTGAGTTTGGAAGACGAAGGAATTCCCTTTAACCCGCTGGAGCAGGAAGCGCCCGATCTGTCGCTGGACATAGAGGAGCGGGCGATCGGCGGACTCGGCATTTTTTTCGTAAAGCAAACGATGGACGAAATCTATTACGAGCGAACGGATTCGGTCAACCGGGTTATTTTGCGCAAAACGGTTTAGCGAATAGGAGGTCTTTTACGGATGAATATTGTGACTGCTCAACGCGAAGGCGTTACGGTAATTAGCATAGAGGGGCGATTGGACGGCCATCATGCCCAGTCGGCGGAAGCGGCGTTCTTGGCTTTGACCGGCGAAGGCCGCACCCGGTTCGTGTTCGATTTTGCCGATATGCAGTACATCAGCAGCGCGGGGCTGCGCGTCGTCTTGGTGGCGGCGAAGAAAGTCCGGAGCTTGCAAGGACGGCTGGTCTGCGCGAATATGAGCGATCAAGTGCGGGACGTATTCGAGATGTCGGGATTTCTGAGCATACTCGAGACGGCGGAATCGACGGACGGAGCCATAGCGCTCGTTAACGCATAAGCAACCGATAGAACGGGATACGCGGATGGGAGGCGGAAGCCGGTGATCGGACAAGGGGTCGGATGGGCAATCGGATTGCTCTCGGGCGTTGCGCTAGGAGCGGGGGCGACGTATGCCTTTCTTCAGGCAAGGGTTAAGCGGAGCAAGGTTCTGTTCGATATTAGCATGCAGCTCAACTCCACGTTGAAGCGCCGTGAGCAGATGGAGCTTATTATGAATACCGCGAAGCAGGTGCTTCCCGTCGAAGCGGCTTCCGTCCTTCTGATCGATCCGGACACGGACGAGCTCGTGTTCGAGCTGGCTCAAGGGGACAAAGGCGAAGAGGTCAGGGAGCTGCGGTTAAAACCGGGCGAAGGAATCGCGGGCTACGTCGCGCAAAGCGGGCAAAGCTTGATCGTCAACGATACGAAGAGCGATTCCAGATGGTCCGATCGCGTAGCCGTGCGTACCGGATTCGAAACCCGCAATTTGCTAACCGTGCCTATCTTGAATCGGCAACGCGTCGAAGGCGTGCTGCAAGTTATCAATAAGAAAGGCGGCCGGTCGTTCAAGAAGCGCGATCGGCAGCTGCTCGAGAAGGTCGCGCAGCCGATGGCGGTCGCCTTGGAGAATGCGCGGCTCTATGCGCAGGTTGAGGAATCGCTTGAAGCGCTTAGCATGACGACCGCGATCAAGGAACGTCTGGAAAGCGAACTGCAAATTGCCGGCACGATCCAGATGAGCTTCCTTCCGCGCACGATGCCGTCTTCGCAAGAGCCGTACGACGTGTGCGCCTTGCTCAAGTCGGCCAAGGAGGTCGGCGGGGATTTCTACAGCTTCTACAAGATCGACGACGACCATTTGTTCTTCGCGCTGGGCGACGTATCGGACAAAGGAATCCCGGCCGCGTTGTTCATGGCGGTCACCTTGACGCTGCTGAAGGGAAAGATGGGACCGGGGCTTTCTCCGGGCGAACTGCTAACGATGGTCAACGACGAGCTCGCGAGAGACAATCCTCTCGTATTCGCGACGATCGTCTGCGGCGTCTTTACTTGCTCGACGGGCAAGGTCGTGATGAGCGAAGGCGGGCATTGCACGCCTTACGTCGTTCGGGCGGGAGGAACCATCGAGCCGGTTAAGCTGAAGAAGAGCTTGCCTCTGGCCGCGATGGAGGACGCCGTCTATCACGACGGATACTTGACCTTGGAACATGGAGACCGACTCCTTCTGTATACGGACGGAATTACGGAAGCCGAGAACGCGGCGCAGGAGCAGTACTCGCCGGATCGGCTGCAGCAGTTCTTGGAGATGACGCACGGAATGTCCAGCGCGGAAATCATCGATGCGCTGTTAATGCATGTATTCTTGTTTGCAGACGGTGCGCCGCAGTCCGACGATATCGCGGTATTGACCTTGCTGCGGCGCTAAGAGGAGAGTTGGGTTGCCGTGGGACATCCAGTGCCTTATCGGAACGGGCAAGAGCATCTGACAGATGAATTTCATTGGCTTGAAGCCGGTTTGCGCACGCTGCTGGAGATCGGCGGGGGAAATCCGCAAGCCAATCCTCTCGTTGGTACTAGAGGTCTCGTCGTAACGGCGGATGAATTGCGGGAGCTGGAGAGGGAGGATAAGGGAGATCATCCGGCGGAAAGTTGGCTGCAATACATAGAGGATAGGCGACGTTGGGAACAATCGATTGCGGCTTCGGCGGAGGCGTCGATGAAAGCGGGAATCGATTTGCCGCTGTCCCTGCTCTGTTCCCGCCTTCGCTTAACGGTGTGGGAACGCCGTTTGCTCGTGTTATGCCTCGCGGCGGAACATAGCCGCAAATACGAGAAGTGGTTCGCGTATTTCAACGATGACGCGACTTGCAAAATGCCGACGCCGGATTTGGCGCTTCGGCTTCTTTGCGATGCGGTCGGCGAACAATCCCGGGCGAGGAGTCATTTGAGCGGAAACGGGGTCGTTCGCGGTCTGCTGTTGGAATCGGAAGATCCGTTTGCAGGGAGCGGGAACGGTGCTGGCCATTATGCCAGGCCAAAGCTCAAAACGGCAATCAGGCTCGATGAGCGAGCGGTTAGTTTCTTGTTGCAAACGGAGGTTACGGATTCACGCTTAGAAGGAATCGTCACCCCGTTCGATCCGCAGGAGATCGAGACGCTTCCGTTGCTGGTGCCGAACGATCCCGTTATGGGATCGGTTAGCGGGTTGGCCGAGCGACTCGACGAGGGACACGTTCCTTTTATCCATTTGTTCGGACCCGTCGGCGGCGGCAAAAGGCTGCGGCTTCGCCATCTTGCCAGCGCCAGGAGGCAAAGGCTTCTCGTCGTTTCCCTCCGCGGAATGCCTGCGGATTCCGAGCGCGCGGAGATCGCGATGTCGCGGATCGTCAGGGAAGCGGCGTTGACGGACGCGGCCATCTGCCTTGCGGAAGATCGCGCGGTCAGCGGTTCGACGGTCGCTCACTTGGAGCAATGGGATTCGGCTCTGGCCAAATACGCGCGTTTCGCGCGAAGGCCTCTGGTCTGCTGGACTTCCAATGTGAGGCGACAGCCTACCGAGTTGCCGATGCCCCCTCGCGCGGGCTGGATCTGCGGCGAGGTCGCCGTTCCCGCGGCTGCCGTTCGCGAGATGTTCTGGAAAGCCGAAGCGTCGGATTCGGACCGACAATTGCCGGAGACGCTGTGGCAGGAGCTTGCGGACAAGTATCGGTTTACGCCGGGGCAAATCGAGAGCGCATGGAGGCAAGCTGCGGCGCTCGCTGCCGGACGCGGACAAACGGTTCCGAATCGGGCCGATCTCGAGACGGCTAGCCGCGGACAATTCAGGCATCGGTTAGCCCAACTGGCGGATAGAATCGTTCCCGCCCGGACTTGGGACGATCTGGTGCTGGCGGAGGAGCCTTACTCCCTAATCAAGGAAGCGTGCAACCGATTCGCGTATCGGGAAACGGTGTACGAACGATGGGGCTTCGGAAGAAAACTGCCTTACGGCAAAGGGTTAAGCTTGCTGTTCTCCGGCCCTCCGGGTACCGGGAAAACGATGGCCGCGGAAATCATCGCCGGGGAGCTCGGGTTGGAGCTCTACCGAATCGATCTGTCCAGAATCGTTAGCAAGTACATCGGAGAGACGGAACAAAGGCTAAGCGAGCTGTTCTCCGAGGCGGAGAACAGCGGCGCGATCCTGTTCTTCGACGAAGGGGATGCTTTATTCGGCAAACGCACGGAGGTCAAGGACGCGCACGACAAATACGCCAATCTTGAGGCGGCCTATTTGCTGCAACGGATCGAAGCGTATGACGGGGTCACCATATTGGCGACCAACCTGCTTCAGAACATGGACGAAGCGCTTATCCGGCGCATGAGCTTCGTCGTGAAGTTTCCTTTTCCCGGTCCCGACGAGAGGGAGAAAATTTTCCGCGCCCACCTTCCGCCGACGGCGCCGGTATCGGACGGCTTGGACCTCGCCTTTCTGGCAGCCCGGCTTGACGTCTCAGGAGGGTATATCAAAAATATCGTTTTAGCCGCGGCTTTCCTTGCAGCGGGCGACCGCATGCCGATTGGAATGGAACATTTCGCGCGTGCTGCGCGGCAGGAGCTAAGAAAAATGGGCAAAATTCTAGTCAAAGAAACATTTTCTCCTTTTTTTGACAGTAACTTCGAAACATTTGGATAGTCAGCCAGATTTTTTACAGTTATAATAGACAAGGATGACGAATTGTTCAGAAATTTATCAGATTTTGCAGGACTAGGGAGGTTGAGCGCTCATCGGTGGTTATACCGTTATCGCGGATGTCGGCTCCAGCTTGTTGAAGCTGCTCCGGGAGCAGTTGTCTCCGGACCCCGTTCCGCGTCCCGATCTGATAGGCATGGCATCGCCCGTCGATAAAGGCGATATGGTACTCTCTCTCTATTTGTGCAGCATTCGCGAGAATGGAGAGGCAAGACGCAACGAGCTGCAACCTCAGGGGGGCGTGCTCCGGTATCCGCCGTTGGCCGTTGATCTTCATTACATCCTGACGGCGCATTCCACGGCTGACCTACATACGAGAATTTTGGACGAGCATCGCGTAATAGGCAAGGTTATGCAGGTGCTGTACGACAACTCAGTCCTGCGCAGCCCTTATCTAGAAGGGACGCTTGCCGAGAACAACGAAGAGCTGCGAATTACCGCGGAGAATTACAGTACGGAGCAGTTTACGCAGCTTTGGCAATTCGGAGATCATCCCTACAAGCTTTCGCTCGCTTATCGCGTCGGACCGGTTCTGCTGGAGTCCAATCGCGTGAAGCCTGGACCTCGCGTCTTGGAACGCAAGATTACGTTGCGCGACAAGGGAGGCGAAGGAACTTGACCCGGGCGGAAAGAACGTTCGTTACCCGTTGTTCGTTGGTCGTTAGACCGATCGATATATGGACGGGCGTGACCCCTAGCAATTCCTCAATTCGAGTCTCGTTATTGGAAACCGATCGCAAGCCTATCCGTACCTCGGACGGCAGCTACGCGTTTCTGGATATTATCGGGACGACTTGCACCTTGGTGATTACTTCCTCTACCTACTTAGAACATCTCAGAGAAATCAAGCTGCCGGAAGCCGGAGCCGAGCCTCCGATTCTAACCGTGAGCCTGTTGCCGAACGGCGCTTATTCGCCTCCGCCGGCTGCAACGGGACTAGTTGCCGCAATATGCGGCGATTCGGGGCTTCCGCTGGCAAACGCGCAAATATCCGCCTACATCGATGACGATATGGCGGTAAGAGGACGATTGGTCGAAGATGTTGCCGACGGCGATAACCATTGCATTCGAATATCTCCCGGCAACAGCAAACTGATGCCCGGCGATTCGTTCGTTATGAGGGATCGCGATGGAACGGCAACGGAGTGGAACGTGCTGGTCGATCGGTTAAGCGATCCGTCGATGGTTAGCTTGGAACGGCCGTTTACCCGAAAATGGAGCCGCGGAACGAGAATGTTGCCTGCCGTGCGGACGAGAACCGACAATAACGGCCTGGTCGTCCTTCCGTTTCGGGGACTGCTGCCGACCGTATGTCCGGTCACCGTGGATATCGAATCGGGCACCCGCAAATGGACTGCCGCGTGGATGGCGGAAGGCGGAAAAGTCATTGCTTTGCCGACCGTCCGGATGTAAGACATTGAAATCGTGTGTGACGTTGATTGGGCCGAATGCCATCGTGCAGTACGTATCCGGTTGACGATTTGATAAACCCATTATTAGAGAGGAGGAACTGGTTTTCCCCATACGAGCATCCAGACGGGAACATAACCTTCGTAATGAGGGAGAAACCGGGGAACATGGCAGAGTATTTGTCGCCTGGGGTATACGTGGAGGAATTCGAAAGCGGCTCGAAGCCGCTCGATGGCGTAAGCACGAGCACGGCCGGTTTTATCGGTCTTGCGCAGCGGGGAGCAGTCGAAGGATTGCCGCTGCTCATTACGAGCCCGGCGGATTTTCAGCGCAATTTCGGTTCCTATCTGTCCGAAAGCGCGTTTGGAAGCTACCGTTACTTGGCTTACGCAGTTGACCAGTTTTTCACGAACGGAGGCTCCCGTTGCTACGTCATGCGGGTTGCGCCTTCGGATGCGGAGCTCGCAAGCAATACGGGATCTATTTCCGAGAAGCTTAGCATCACGAGCAAGAACCCTGGAGCTTGGGGTAACTTGGTGAAAGTCGTTCTTACGGATGCGAGCAAAGCCAAGACTCAGATCTATGAAGTGACCGACAAGCGTTACCGGGTAAAGAACGCCGGCGGCTTCTATGCGGGCGACGTCGTTGCTTACAACGCCGGCGGCCAAACGCAGTATAATCGCATCGTCAGCGTGCAAGGCAACGTAATCGAACTTGCGGATGCCCTGTCCGGAGATGTCGTGGACGAAGGCTTGTTGCCTACTAAAATCTTATCGACTTGCGAATTTTCGTTGCATGTCATCTATAGCGACGAAGTGGAAAGCTTCGAGAAAGTTTCCTTGAATCCCGAAGCGCCTACGTTCGTGGAGAAGGTTGCAGGACGCTCCAACCTGGTTAACGTTAGCGCCCTCATCACCTCGTCCGATGCGACGCATCCGTTCGATGCGATCACGGAAGCCGGAGCGGAAGGCAAAGTCGAATTCGTGCTCTCCGGCGGTTCCGACGGTTCCGTATCCGGCATCGCGGCATCCGATTTTATCGGGGAAGACCGCGGACCGGGACGCCGTACCGGCATTCAAGCTTTCATCGATAACGATGTCGTCAGCATTATGGCGATTCCCGGCGTCACGGATGCCAACGTTCAATTATCTCTAGTCGCTCATTGCGAGAATTTGGGCAGCCGGTTCGCCATCTTGGATATTCCGCGCGAGAAAACGAAAGTGGCGGACGTCATGACGCACCGCAACCTGTTCGATTCCAGCTATTGCGCTTTGTACAATCCTTGGCTCTCGATCTTCGATCCTCTCGACAAGCGGAACATTTTCGTTCCTCCGTCCGGAACGATCGCCGGGATCTATTCCCGCTCCGATACGACACGCGGCGTGCAGAAAGCGCCTGCCAACGAAGTTCTTCGCGGCGTAGTAGGCCTGGACGTTCAATACAACAAAGGCGAACAAGACATCTTGAACCCGGCGGGCGTGAACCTGATCCGTACGTTTACCGGACAAGGCATTCGCGTATGGGGAGCCAGAACGGCATCCTCCAACACGCTGTGGAAATACGTCAACGTACGCCGCTTATTCATTTTCCTGGAAGAGTCGATCAAAGGCGGCACCAATTGGGTCGTGTTCGAACCGAATAACGATCAGTTATGGGCTCGCGTGCAAAGAACGATCGATGCCTTCTTGACGAGAATCTGGCGGGATGGAGCATTGATGGGGAATAGCGCCTCCGAAGCGTTCTATATCGATATCGGACGCAGCACGATGACCCAAGACGATATCGACAACGGCAGACTGATCTGCGTGATCGGCGTTGCGCCGGTTAAACCTGCCGAGTTCGTCGTGTTCCGCATTACGCAAAAAACCGGATCCGAATAAATAAGCGAAATATAAATTGAACGGAAGGGGATTCCCATGCCAGGAGAACGTAATGATCCATACCGCAATTTTAGATTCCGTGTGGAGATTGAAGGATTGGAGCAAGCGGGATTCAGCGAAGTCGCCGGATTCGATGCTTCGTTCGACGTCGTACAGTACCGGGAGGGCAATGAAGTCATTACCCCCCGCAAGCTGCCGGGTCTTGCCCGCTACGGCAATATCACTCTGAAGTGGGGCTCTACGGAATCGATGGAGCTCTACGAATGGGTACAGTCGTGTATCGAAGGGACGATCGAGCGCAAGACGGTTACGATCATCGCCATCGATGACGAAGGCGGAGACGTAGCGACATGGCAAGTCATTGAAGCGTGGCCGGTTCGCTACACCGCTCCGGGCTTTAACGGATCGGGCGCGGAAGTCGCGATCGAGCTTCTCGAGCTTGCTCACGAAGGGATGACTCGCACGGCGTAAAGATGAAACGTTGGAATAAAGTTACGAAATAACTTTATTCCGATGAGGAACTCCTATAATGCGCAATAGCGTTACGTGATAATGCTATTGCGCGCCAAGGAGCCGAATATGCCGATTCTCAAGGCAATAACGTTAGGAGATAACGTTATATGGATGTTAGCGCAACGGAATTGCCCATTTAACGTTATGCCGTAACGCTATTGATAGAAGCGTTAGACCGCATAACACGAATAAAAATAGCGATTCACCGACAAGGGAGGCCCTCTCTCTTGTTTTCCTTTTTTATTTAACCAGTTGGGAGTGAACATCAGGATGGCTTTTCAAACCGAATATGAATTCGAGCTGCCTAGAGGTTACGTGGACGATAGCGGAACGTTGCACAAACGAGGAGTGATGCGGCTCGCTACCGCGGCGGACGAAATTTTGCCGATGCGGGATCCGCGCGTTCAACAAAACCAAGGTTATTTGACCGTTATTTTGCTAGCCCGGGTCATTACTCGGCTCGGAGACGTCAAACACGTCGATACGAAAACGATAGAGAAGCTTTTTACGGCCGATCTCGCATATTTGCAAAATCTATATCGGCAGATTAACGATTTGGAAGCGCCCAAGCTGCATACGGCATGTCCGAAGTGCGATCATGAGTTCGAGGTGGAAGTCGATTTTTTATCCGTAACGGAGGGCCTCTCGTAGTTCACTCGCCTGAGCGAATCTACGAGGAAGTCGGCTTTATCGCCTATTATTTCCATTGGCCCCATGATGACATTATGAACATGGATCATCGAGAGCGTCGGCGGTGGTGCGAAGAAATATCGAAAATTAACCGGAAATTGAACGACGAGCCGGAAAAGCAAAACGTATTCGACGTATTCGGGAAGAGGTGACGACGGAACGTGACCGTGGCGGCTATGAATCATAATGTGAACGGAGCGTTTCGCTTCGTTGTCGAACTGGATGGCATGCTCGTTGCCGGATTTTCCGAAGTGCAAGGACTGGAGTCGCAGATAGAGTACGAGGAAATACGCGAAGGCGGAGTTAACGGATACGTCCACCGATTGCCGAAGGGCGTGAGGAATTCTCCGATTATTCTGAGAAGGGGATTGTCGTCCTCGCAGGAGCTTTGGAACTGGTATTTCCAATCCTCGCTCGGCACGGTGACCCGCAAGAGCGGGTCGGTGATTCTGTACAAGCAGGACGGCGCGGAATTGTGCAGATGGAATTTTTTCGAGGCTTATCCGACGAAGTGGACCGGCCCCAGCTTGAACGCGGCGACGAGCGACGTAGCTATCGAAACGTTGGAGCTCGTGCACAACGGAATCAAGACGATATTTCGCCCATAACCAAATGTGGAATTGAGCAGGAGAACGGCTATATCGATCATTAGCCATTGGGAGAGGAGAGGGAAGGATGGGACGGAAAAAGGAATGGCGTAACCCCCGTTCGGGTCTTAAGGTTCCGCACGACTGGTTTGCCGGCGCGATCGCCGGGAAATACGGCTCCATCCGCCGAGGTATCGTCAGTGGCAAGCCCTTGATCTTCAAGACGGGGAAAGGGGAAGGCCGCAAGGGTTCTCGCAAACCATCGCCTCTAGCCGGTAATGATCGCCGCGCTCCGTTACCGATTCCTCCTGCAACGGTAGCCCCTTCAGCTCCGTCTTCAAGTACGTCGGCCCCGAAGGATCGGGTGATCGAGCGGGTCATTGAACGAGAACGCGTTGTCGAACGCGAGACGATCGTAGAGCGCAAAGTGATCGTCGTTCGCGAAGTGGATCGGATCATCGTCGAGCAACGGAAGATAAGGGAACAGGCTCTGAGCGGCGCCTCGAAGGATGAGCGTTCCTATAATGATAACGGGTCTCGTAAACGTCGCCCGGGAAAAGCTCGCGTTGCCGAGGAAGCGGCCTCGGCAGTCTCTCGCGGCTTATTTACGGATAATGGCGAACATGACGGATTCTTTGGCGAGCGAACGTTGACTGAACAACGGAATCCAGTCGAGGCGTCGCAACAGGGCAAAGGTGACTCCGGTAGTTTATCTTTTGCGGAAGCGATCGGAAGACGCCATTCTTGGCCAATCTCTGCGACGGCTAATGTCGCTTTCCGCAAGCCTAGAGAAGCTAGGAAGACGGAACTTACGAGGACGACGGATCAAACAACGGTTTCGAGAGGGAAACAACAAGGCTCAGGGAAAGCGACGGCCTCGGATTTAGCGGCAAAAATGCCGAAGCAATCGCAGGGTTCTAAGAAGAAGCCTAGTCCATCCGTTTACGCGGAAGTCATTTTCATCAATCGCAAGCCGTTAATCCGCCAAGCCGCAAGATCGGATAACGAGATTCCTCTTCGGACAACTCAGCCGAATAAGAGCCAGGTCTCTCCCGTAAAGTTCGGCGATCAGCCTGCTCCGGGAAGAGTGATTCCTGCGGGGGACTCCCAGCGTGAAGTGCCGAGTTATCGCCTCTCGCACGCTAGCGGCCCTTTCCGAAAAGCGATCGAGACGCATAGGATCGAGAAGGGCGCTTCAATGGAGTTCAGGACCGAGAGCGGTACGGCTCCCCGAATTCGAGAGCTACGACGCGAGGAAAAGACCGTTTCGGCTAGCAACAGATCGGCAGATACGCCGGTTAACGGCGCGATTGATTCAACGATGGACTTGTCGACTCCCGTGTCTACTCCTGCATCCACTAATTCATCTACAAACGCTACGAAAAGCGAGCCAACAAGCCTATCGGCTAGTATACCGTCTCTTGTCGGCCCATCGGTAGACTCTCCCGACAAGGATGCGACCCAGACCGTCGTTTGGAAATTGTATAAGCCGGCCGTTAAGCACTCGGATGGATTGGACGTTCCGCAACAAGGAACTTCTAATCAAACATTGGGGATTCCCCGTTTGATCGTTCGTCGCGTGGTCGATCATGAAGCTCCGGTCGTTGCGAAGCGGAGAATTCCATTCCGCCACGACGCGGGTGACGGAATAAGAATTGCCGATACGAAGGTGCCGAGCAAAATAGCGAAAATGTCATCCCCTATCGCGTTGGGATCGCTAAAGTTAGCTCATCGATTGCTCCGGCGCCAAGTCGAGCGCAGCCCTAGCGATCAACAATTGAACGCGCGAATAGAGGAAAAGTCCGTTAGCCATTCTGCGGTGAATACTACCTTAAGCATCGGCTATAAGACTCAGGAGCAAGCTCAAACGCAGATTCAAGGGCAGACCAAGGCTCAGGAGAAGGTGCAGGTTCAAGGGCAGACCAAGGCTCAGGAGAAGGTGCAGGTTCAAGGGCAGGTTCAAGGGCAAGTTCAAGGGCAGGCGAGGGCGCAGGCAACGACGAATACATCGAAGAAAACTCGAACGAATGCATGGACTCATGCAAGATTTTCTGCCCAAGCCATGCTCGTCGGTCGCATCCTTCGACCCGATAATCGCGAATCGCTGCCATTAATTCAACGAAGCATTCTTTCGAAATCCGCAAAGGCAGGAAAATCGGCCGAATCAGTCACGCAATCGTCGAGCCACCGGGTTTTCGCGAGATTATCGGAAACTTCCCGGAAACCGAGTAACGGATTCGTACTGAGACGTTTCAGGGAGAGGGTCTACCCTTAAACCAAGGGATTCAACCGGCATCAGCCGGAAGACAAGGTACGGAACAAGAGATGTCTGCTACGATTCGCGCGAAAGAAGTGTCCGATTCCGAGAAAGGGCGAAAAGGGCTCACCAGCTTGTCCGCACAGGCAAGAGAGATTGGAAAAGGAACTGTTTCCAAGCCGGCCTCGATCGTGTATCAACGAAAAAAGATGGGCGCGGCGCCTAATCTTTTTGGGTTTCGACGCACGGAGACTTCGGCGCAGCCATTGAAGGCTGAGCGGAATAAAGTTCAAGCAGGCGATTCGCAGGTCGCCCGGGGAAAGATGAAGAGCTCGGGAACGCAAGCACCGATGACCAACCGAATGCCGCGTGGCAGGGGACAAGCGCAGCAACCCTTGTCGGTTAACTACATTCAGGCTACTGTGGGTACCCGTAAGTCCATGCCAACGTTAATAAGAAAACCCGAACAGGTCGTTTCGGCATCATCGATCGTCGGATCATTCGAACTTCGAACACCTTTCGTACAAGCGCAAAGTCAACGCGGAGAGTCGCCGTCACGAAACTCCGGTAAAGCGGGTCAATGGGTGGAGAACGATAAGCAGGCTGCGCCGACTCGCTCCAATATGACTGCTCGTCGGCAAGCTACGCAGGCGTATTCTATTCCATCGACGAGCGCTGTACCAACTATTGGAACGACAATGCGCAGACTTCCGACGTTATCGGCCGCCCGGAATATATTTCCTGCAACTTCGAGGAACAGGCTGCCGACATTATCGCAAGATTCAACACCTTTTACTAGCGACCAACCTAATCCGTCCAACCACTCATTGTCGCACGTTACGTCGTCGGTTGCCGGAACGAGCCGGGAACAAACATCAAGCATTTATGCAAATGAAGTAGCGAGTGCAGAACCGGCTAACGCGGCGTCATTGGAACTGCGTCGCAACGTCCGGGAACCGGCCGCACCGGAGAAGACTGCCAGTCATGTCGAGGCTGCGCCAACTCCGCCCGAGATTAACGTCGAACAGCTGCAAAAAGCGATCAGCTCGATGCCGCAGCTTAATCCGGACGAACTCGCGGATCAGGTATATAAATCCCTAATGAAGCGAATGAAATTCGAGCAGAGGTTGAGAGGCTACTGACTCGAATATCTTTTGCCGAATGCGGTAGCTAGCACGGAATCGAGGAAATAAGCCGCTCTGGTCGTGTTAAATGCGGAAAACGGACCGGAATCGAGGAAATAAGCCGGTGTGGCCGTGTTAAATGCGGAAAACAGCTCGGAATCGAGGAAATAAGCCGGTGTGGTCGTGTTAAATGCGGAGAATGGCACGGAATCGAGGAAATAAGCCGGTGTGACCGTGTTAAATGCGGAGAATGGCACGGAATCGAGGAAATAAGCCGGTGTGGTCGTGTTAAATGCGGAGAATGGCACGGAATCGAGGAAATAAGCCGGTGTGGCCGTTTTAAATGCGGAGAATGGCACGGAATCGAGGAAATAAGTCGCTGTGACCGTGTTAAAAGCGGAAAACGGCTCAGGATCGAGGAAATAAGCCGCTGTAACCGTGTTAAATGCGGTAAAGGGCTCAGAATCGAGGAAATAAGCCGCTGTAACCGTGTTAAATGCGGAGAATGGCACGGAATCGAGGAAATACGAATTGCCGATAGAGGAGGGAATCGGAGTTGGCTTTAAGCAAAGCACAGATCATCATCTACAAAGAGAATGGGCAAGAAACGGTTAACGTCCTGTTTAACCCGAACGAATACGTGCTTCAGGCGGGGAACCAATTCGCGTGGCAGACGATCCCGGGGCTTCAATCTCCGATCGCGCAATTCGTCAGCGGCGAAGCTATGTCGCTTACGATGGATCTCTTCTTCGACACGTACGAGAAGGGGACCGACGTACGATCCCATACCGCGAAAATATCCGGATTGCTCGAGGTCGACCGGGATCTTCACGCGCCGCCGCTCTGCCGGTTCGTATGGGGCTCGCTCGATTTCAAAGGCGTCGCGGAGAAGGTTCAGCAGAGATTCACGATGTTCCTGGACTCCGGCTTGCCGGTTCGGGCGACGTTAAACGTCACGTTCCGGGCGGTCAAATCGATGACCGAGCAATATCAGGACGTCCCTCGCCAGAGCGCCGATAGAACGAAGCAAAAGATGTTGAAGCAGAACGAGCAATTGTGGATGCTGGCTGCGGAGGAATACGAAGACGCGGCACAATGGCGATCGATAGCGGAAGCGAACGGAATCGACAATCCCCGCAAGCTGCCCGTTGGACGCAAACTAATTATTCCTAGGCTGGAGTGAGAGCATCGTGACGACCATCAAATTCGACAGCACCACGTATACGTACGCCCAGTTGGAACAAAAATACCGCAATTTTTTCGTGCCGGCGTTCGATATCAGCGTGGATGGACAAAGCTTCACGTTACAGAAAATCGCCGTATCCTCTCTAACCGTGAACAGCACGACGGATCCGAAATCGGATTCCTTTCAATTCCGGATCGAAAATGCTTATGATGCCGTGGCACGCCAGTTCAAGTGGCTTGGATCGCTCATCGACGTCGGGAAAACGATCGAGATCAAGATGGGCTACACCGACAGGCTGGAGATGGTGTTCGACGGCATCATTACCGGATTTACGGTCGACTATCCGTCGGAAGGCCAACCGACGATCATGGTCCAAGGAATGGATCGCTCCTGCCTTATGATGCGAAGCGTTACGTCCAACTTATGGCTGAACAAGAAAGTCAGCGACGTCGTCAAGGAAATCGGCGGCAAGTATAGCCTGCAGTTGAAGGTGGACGACACCCTGAAACCAAAACCGGCGATCGAGCAAATGCGCAAAAGCGATTTTCACTTTTTGCGGGATTTGGCTGAAGAAACGAATCATGACTTTTTCGTCGTCGGACAGAAGCTTTATTTCCGCAAGATGAGCCCTTCCGCAAGTCCCGTTATTACGCTCATGTACGGTAAAAATCTCAAAAGCTACTCCGCGTCGGTAGACATTTCCAAACAAGTCAGCAAGCTCATCTACCGCGGCACGGATCCTCAGACTTGGGAAACGTTCGAAGCGACCGCTAGCGGGATTAACAAAATCGGTACCAATGGCCGGACGGGCCAGAACATCATGGCCGCCTTGTCCAGCAACACGATCGAAACGGTTTATAGCAACGCTTCCTCTCAAGACGAAGCGCAAGAGCTCGCCAACTCTATGCTCAATGAGCGCGCGATGGAATTGGTAAGCGGCGAAGGCGAATGCATCGGGATACCGGAGCTTCGCGCGGGCCGGCACATCAAAGTCGATGGCTTAGGAGCCCAATTTAATCAGCCGTACGTGATGAATAACGTGACCCATACGATCAACAGCCAAGGGTTTATTACCAAATTCGAAGTGGAAGGGAATGCGATCTGATGCCTTCGATGAGCGATTTCTTTCCTTCCCGTTCCGATAGCGGCCCAAGCGGGGGCAACGGTACCGTGACCGGCGTCATGGTCGCCACGGTCACGAACAACCAAGACCCCGAAGGCTTAAACCGAGTAAAATTGAAGTTCCCGATCAGGGAAAACTCGCAAGAAACCGATTGGGCGCCGATTGCTTCGCTCATGTCGGGAAACGCCATGGGAACGTTGTTCGTCCCGGAAGTCGGCGACGAGGTGCTCGTAGCTTTCCATCTAGGCAACCTCAATCAGCCGTTCGTGATCGGATCCTTGTGGAGTAAATCGAAGAAACCCCCGGCGAAAGACGAAAAAAACAATTTACGCAAAATTTACTCCAGAGGCGGACACGAACTCATATTCGACGATACCGAGAACGCGGGCAAGGTTACGGTGAAGACGAAGAAGGGCATTAAGCTGGAGATCGACGACCAGAACGAGAAGATTACGCTCGGAACGAAGAGCGACGCGCAATCCGTCGTGCTGGCGGGCAGCTCGGCGGGAACGATCACGGTCAAGTCCGGCGCGAATAAAATCACGATCGACAACAAAGGCGATATCCAAATAGAGTCCACCAAAGAAATTACGGTCAAAAGCACGCAGGTTAACTTGGAAGCGACCGCGGCCATGAAACTGAAAGCAGGGGCTAAGCTAGATCTGCTGGCCGACGGGATCATCACGATCAAAGGCGCAATGGTCAAAATCAACTAAGCGGATAAGGGGGTCAACGCAAGATGAGCGCATCCTTTTTGGGTAGAGGCTGGAAGTTTCCGATCGCCGTAGATGCCACGACTGGACGGTTCCTGCTATCGGAGGGCGAAGACGATATCGCGGAAGCGATCCGAATCATCCTGATGACGTCCAAAGGAGAGCGAGTCATGCGTCCCGACTTCGGTTGCGGCTTAAGAAACTTCGTGTTCGGCACGACGGACGAGACGACGATGAGACTGCTGGAAAGCGACATCAAGCAAGCGATCACGGTTTGGGAGCCCCGAGTGACCGATATCGAGGTCACCGCGCGGCTTGACGAGTCGTTATCGGGGCGACTGTTGATCAGCATCTCCTATATCGTTCGTTCAACGAACAATTTGTTTAATCAGGTATACCCCTTCTATCTCGAAGAAGGCACGAAATAAACGGGAGCGACAAATCGGATGAACAATGAGCTATGGCAAGACGGGATAACCCGTTCGCCTGCGATCGATGGGAGGGACCTTAACGCTCTTATCGAACAGATGAAGGCGATGGTTCCCCATTATACGCCGGAATGGCGATTTTCGCCGGACGACCCTGACGCGGGCACCGCGCTGTTCTATCTAGCGGCGGAGATGCTCGGCGAGAACATCAAACGGCTTAATCGAGTTCCGCTCCATAACTTCATAGCCTTTTTGGATTTGCTTCAGGTAAAAATCCAACCAGCCCGGCCTGCTCGCGCGCATGTCGTATTCGCGTTGAACGATGGGGTTCGCGAGCCGGTCTACGTACCGAGCGGCACCTTGCTTACCGCAACGCCGAATGACGGAGGGGAAGATCTGCCGTTCGAGACGGAAGGAGCCCTGCTTATTACTCCGGCGAAGCTGATGGAGCTCTTCAACGTCCATCCCGAACGGGATCGAATCGTATTGGCGGGCGAGCGGTACGACGATCGGCTCCAAGCGGGTACGACGCCGGAAATTTCGCTATTCTCGGTGGAAGGCGACGATTTGCAGGAGCATGTCTTCTATATTCGCAATGACGATTTATTCCATCTGGACCGCCCGGCTCGCCTTACGTTGAAGTGGCACAACGCCGAACGGAGATACGTGGAAGGCGAGCTGGCGTCCATTTTCGCGCGGACGGATTTGTTGGAATGGTCTTACTCCCGGGGGAGCGAGTGGATACCTTTCGAGGAAGCAACCGCTGACGGACAAGAAGTCGAGCTGTATAAGGCTAGCGCAGGCCCAGTAGAACCGGCCGAAATCGGCGGAGTCGACGGTCGCTGGATTCGTTGCCGAGTGAAACCGAGCGCGGATGCCCATAGCGGGCCGCAAGTACTCGGCAAGATTCCGGAGATGGACCGCGTGACGATGCGAGTATCGCATGACCTTCAGTCGGATCCGGACGGAATCGCTCCGACCGAGTTGTATTTTAACGACTCGGAGCTGGATAAAGCGGGCTTCTATCCGTTCGGCGAACATTCTATCCCTTATTCGGTATTTTACGTTTCCTGTTCGGAGGCTTTCAGCAAACGCGGCAGCAGGCTGCGGATGGCATTCCGGGCGAGCAACGTTCCGAATGCCCTCAGGCTGGGCCCGGACCCGGAGATCCATTGGAAAATGGTCATGAGAACGGCGGATTTCGAGAAAAAGCCGCCTCCGCGTTTGTATATAAGAAAGGTGCAATGGGAGTATTGGAACGGGGACAACTGGATGAGACTGCCGGAGAGCGGCGCGTTCGAGGAGCTCTTCGCGACTCTAGGCGAGGAACAGAAGGACATCGTCCTGCAATTTCCGTGTCCGGAAGATATGGCTCCGACGTTCGTTAACGGCAGGGAAGACTGCTGGATTCGCGCGCGAGTCGCGGCAACGGATACGCCTACCGCTCCAGTCGTGGAATACATGAGCCCTAGGCTGGAGAAGCTTGCCTTCTCTTACGCGTATTCGACTTCAACCGATCGGCTCGCGGAAACGGCGTACACGTTAAACAACGCCGTCTTATCGAACATTACGGCAACGGCGAGGCAGGGAGGAGATACGTTCAAGCCTTTCTTGCCGATTCCTTGCCCGGCCCCGTCCGTCTATTTTGCTTTCGATACTCCGCCGTTCAAAGGCCCGATCCGCATGCACTTCGCGATCGGACGCAAGCCGCCCGCGGACGAGCAGATCCCGTTCATGGAGTGGGAGGCTTACGTTAAGACCGGCAACGAATGGTCATGGGTCACGCTGAAAACCGTTGACGACACCCAGAGCTTCACGCAGTCCGGAACGCTTCAGTTCGTCGGACCCGCGGGGCTCGCCCCGGCGAATTTTTTCGGAAGGGAAAGGGTATGGCTTAGAGCGGTCAACAGAGATAGCCGGTACGGTGCCGCGGACATGATTTATCCGAGCGTCAAGAGCATTCATCGCAACGCGGTTATGGCCGTGCAGCAACGTACGATCCTGAACGAATTTCCCGAAAGCGGCAAAGGCGGGTTCGTCTTATCGCAAACTCCGGTCGTGGGCCAGGAAGTATGGGTAGACGAGACCGGATTTATCGGCGAACACGAGCTCAGCCGAATGACGGAATCCGATCCGGACCGCTACGAAATCTATAGGGATAGCGAAGGCTCCATTCAAAAATTGTGGGTTCGTTGGGAAGAAGCTCGGTCTCTGACGGGATCTAGCGCCGAGGACCGGCATTATACGGTTCAACCGGCTACGGGCCTAATCCGTTTCGGCAACGGAGTACGGGGAATGGCTCCTCCGCAAGAAGGCGGGGACAAAGTCAGGGTCACCTATCAAGTGACCGACGGAGCGCGAGGGAACGTAGGCCCGGGCCAGATTGCCGGAATCATGCAGTCGCTGGCTTTCGTCAGAGGCGTCGTCAATCCATCGTCGGCTATCGGCGGCGGAGATTCGGAGTCGTTGGAAGGCGCGTTGCAGAGAGGGCCCCAACAATTGAAGCATCGGGGCCGCGCCGTATCCGCATCCGACGTGGAATGGCTTGTCAAAGAGATAGAGCCCGGCATTCTAAAGGTGAAATGCTTGCCTAACCGGAATGTTCGGCTGGAGCATAGCCCCGGCTCGTTCGCCGTCGTGGCGCTCCCTTCGGGGGGAGAAGCGGGCAAAGAGCATTTCGCGGAGACGAAACGCAAGCTGGAAACGGCTTTGCGAAGCAAATCGTCCAATTTGGTCGCCGCGAAAGGCAGATTAAACGTGATGGCGCCGGCCTTCATCGAAATATCGGTTACGGCTACGGTCATCGTGGATTCGCCGGCTTTGATCGTTCCGGTCGAGATGGCGTGCACGGACGTCTTAAATCGATTTCTAGACCCGATTAGCGGGCAATCGGACGGTCGGGGATGGGAGATCGGGGAGCCCATCCATGCTTCGGCTTTTTACGGTTTGCTTCAATCCGTAAGGGGAGTTCAGCGGGTAGAGCAATTACATATTAGCGTACTAAGAACGGAGAACGGCGAAGCCGTAGAGATGCTGCCGGACGACATTCGCCTCGTGCAGCACGGCATTATCGCGAACGGTCGCCATCATCGACTGACCGTCGTCGTGTCATAGAGTTTAAGAAAGGAGGTTGGTCCTCATGCTTCCGCGCATTCCTTTGGACGACAGAACGTTCGATAGCATATTGCAAGAAGCGCGGCGCGGCATTCCGCAGCGCCTGCCGGAATGGACGGACGAGAATACCCACGACCCGGGCGTGACTTTCTTGGAGCTGTTTGCCTGGCTGAGCGAAATGCAGCAATTTTACCTTAGCCGGGTGCCCGAACGAAACTTGCGCAAATTTCTGGATTTGCTAGGGGTCATTCCCAGAGAATCCGAATCCGCCGAAACGGAAGTTTCTTTCGGCAACGTCCATGAGCCGGTCGTGCTTCCCAAGGGGACGAAGCTTCGGGCGGAGGATCAACTGTTCGAAACGGTTGCCTCAGTCAAGCTGTTGCCGATTGCCATTGACCGGATCGTAACCCGGACCGAATCGGAAGCCAGCGATAGATCGGCCTCCAATACGGGAGGAAACGTGGCGTTCTACGCATTCGGAAGAGAGGCCGAAGCGGGCAGCCGGTTGTACATCGCGTTCGATCGGGAGCCTATGGTCGGCGAGACGATATCGATGCATATTCGATTGGCCGAAGACGGGAACGAAACGCAATGGGTTAGCGGCAAACCGGAGGGAGTCGTTCCTTCCGCTCGCGTCGCTTGGAAAATATACGGCTGGACGGAGGAGCACGGAGCTTCTTGGTTGCCCCTGGAACTGCTGGAAGACGAGACGTTGCATTTGACCTACAGCGGTCGAATTTCCTTTCGGGTTACCGACCCGGCGCGAGCCGTCATCGTTCATCCGGCAGGGGACCGTCCCCGTTATTGGATCAACTGTACGGTTGAGGAATCGGGATATGAGCTGCCGCCCCGAATCGATCAAGTGTTGCTGAATACGGTTAAAGCCAGGCAACAGGATACGAAGAGCGAGCAAACGGTATATGACGGCACCGGGCTGCCTGGTTTGCTGCTATTGGAAGACAGCTATCTCGCTAGGTACGGTAAAATGCGGGTACAGGTTCGGGAACCGGACGGACGCTGGCGGGAGTGGAAGGAAACGAACGATTTCTCGACGGCTAACGCGAATAGCCATGTTTACGCCGTAGAACGCGAATTCGGATTGAACGGCCCGGTTGCCGTTCGTTTCGGCGACGGCGTACAAGGCGCGATTCCGCCGCTTGGCTCGGGGAACATTCGACGGATTCATTATGCCGAGGATTTCTTGGCTCATTGCTGGATCGGACGCAGCAACGGACTGCCGAATCAGCGATTCCAGTTGTTCGATCTTCCTTGCAAATGGAAAGATCGGCTTTTGCTTCAAGTGGGCGTTCGGGAAGCCGCAAGCGGCGAGCTATTATGGGAAGATTGGGAGCCGGTAGACGACTTTGACCGTTCCGGACCGCTTGACCGCCATTACGTCTATGATTCCGGTACGAATCAATTGACTTTCGGCAATGACGAGAACGGGGCCATTCCTTCCCAGCACGAGGATGCGAATCTGTGTTTGACGGTTTGCGTGCTCGGAGGGGGAGAGAGAGGCAATATCAAACCCCATCTTCTTACGGAATGGATTCAGCCTGAGCTTGGCGCACTAAATTTGACGGCGGATAACGCCGGCTACGGCGTCGGAGGCAGGGAAGAAGAGACGCTAGAACAAACGTTGGAACGGGCTCAACAGGAATGGCAAAACCCTTATTGCGCGGTCACGGCCGAAGACTACGTACGGATAGCGAAAAGCACGCCGGGGCTCAAGGTGTCGAGGGTGCATGTCATCCCTGATTATGCTCCCGGGCGCGAGAACGCTCCGGGAGCGGTAACCGTCGTAGTCGTACCGGAAGGGTTAAACGATACTCCTCTGCCGAGCGCCGGTTTTCTGGCGACGGTTGCGAAACACCTCGACGATAGACGGTTAATTACGACTGAGGTTCATGTAGTCGCTCCGGAATACATTCAGGTGACCGTGCATGCGGTCGTCGTCGTCGAGCCTCATTTTATGGAAGAAGCACATCGGATCGTAGCGGCGCTGAACCGGCTGCTGTCCCCGATGGATAAGCCGGGAGGCATTCAAGGATGGCCTTTCGGCAGAACGGTGCACAAAGGCGACATCTATAGCGCCATTAGCCGGATCAAGGGCGTCGCTTACGTTCAGGATTTGTGGCTGGATGCGGAAGGCCGTTCCTTGCGCAAGAGCGCGGGCGGGGATATCGTGCTGCCGGACGCCGGGATCGTCTATTCAGGGGAACACCGGATCGAATTGATTAGCAGAACGCAGCTCTAGCAGATTCGAGGATAGGAGGGATGGCAGTGGAAGGCGGGGCAACTTATTTTTCGTTAAATCGGCCCGAGCATTGGTCGCGGCGAGGAGTTAGCAGCAACCTGGAATTGAGCGATGGCATTTCGATCCGCCGAGGAGAGAAATACGGCGTTCTCGAAACGATCCATTTAGACAATCTAGAGGGAGTGGGCGAAATAACCGCCTTCGCCGTCAGCCCACAAGGTCATCTGGTTCTGCTCAATGCGGATGGGGATTTATGGACCTACGATCGGGGAAGCCGGCATTATGAAAGATTATTCGTCCCCGGACATAACTTATTCTCTGCTTCCGCGATGCTGGCTATCTCCGGAGACATCTTATTCATAGCGGATACGGCGGGCGAGCCCTCCGTCTCGGCCTACGACATGGCGAACGGACAGCTGCGTTTCCGGCGTTCGGGGCAGTTTCTGGATGAAACGCCTTTCTATCCTCTCGCTATAGCTTCGGATTCCGAGAGCTTGTATATCGTGACGACAAGATTGCCTCCTGACGAGATGACGGCGGTAGATTCATTGGGCTATAGGCAACTAGCCATAGCCAATCTTACGCTGTCGGGGACTTTGGTAGACGTTTATTCCGAAGAACGGTTTACCGCGAAGCTCCCGGAAGAGAGGGAATTATGGAGAGGGACCCAGTTCGTATCCGTTTCTCCGCGAGGCGATCTGTACGTGCTTGAGACGCTGACTTGCGCGCTGTACATCGTCTCGCATGCGGATCGCTCGTTGAATCGATTCCTCATGCCTCCTCTCTATTTCGCCGGACTCGGAGTGGATTCTCGCAGGCAAATCTACATCGGTGACGCACGGATCATCGGAGAGGAAGGGGAAGACGACCGTTTCATCGTCCATTTCAGCGAGAATGGCGAATTGCAGGATCGGTTAGCCGGATTCCGCGGCAGGGTTAGCGGAATTCTCATCGACGGCAGGGACCGGATGTATATTTGGAACGGGGAAGCCCGCACGGTTACCGTGCTTGAGCTGCAACCCCAAACGCTGGGCTGGGAGGGAGGCTCCGCTCCGGAGGGAATATGGATGTCCAAGGCATTCGACAGTACCGAAGCGGAGACGGTATGGCATAAGTTCACTTTGGACGCCGACATCCCGGACGGCACGCAAATTCGGATTTCTTATTACGGTTCCGATTCGGAGTTTCTTCCTATTGAGGGAACGATATGGAGAGTAGACGAGTGGATAACGGACGAAAGCCGTTCCTTCCGGGATAAGCTTGCCGGCATGGAGCCTTATTGGTCGAAGCCAGTCGTCAATCCTCGCGACGCGTTGTTCTTCGGCGCGCAAGGCAGATACTTGTGGCTTAAGGTGCAATGGATCGGCAGCGAGAAGCATACTCCGGAGCTGCGCCGGCTTCGCGTCCACTTTCCGAGAGAATCTCTCTTATCGTATTTGCCGGCCGTTTATCAGGAGGAAGAGAGCAGCCGGGATTTCCTAGCGAGGTACTTGTCTCTCTTCGGCACGTTATTCGAAAGCGTAGAAGAGCAAATCGATAGCGTGGCCAGACAATTCGATAGGGAACGGGTGGAAGACAAGCAGCTCCGATGGTTAGGTTCTTGGCTAGGATTGGACAGCGGCGATCATTGGCGGGACGAGTCGGTTAGGAGACTTATCCGCGCCGCTCCGGAGCTTTATCGCTACAGAGGGACGAGGAGAGGCATCGAGAAGGTCGTGGAGACGTTTACGGGATCCCCGCCGATTATCGTTGAACCGTTCCAGTTTAAGGCGATGAGGGACAATACGGAATGGCGATGGCTAACCGATCGGCTCTATAGCGATAACCCATACACATTCACCGTGCTGTTGGATCAGCGACAGGCCTCTTCGGACAAAGAACGAGTACTGCTTCGAGGACTTCTGGAGGAGCACAAGCCTGCTTTCACGGAAGTGCGGCTAGCCTGGCTCCAGCCCTGGATGTATCTCGATTTACATACTTATCTTGGCATCAACACCGTGCTGGCCGAGCCGTCTCTATTCACGCTTCATGCAGATCGCAATATGCCCAACGATACGTTAATCGTGGATTTGGACATGGATGGGAGAATGGACGCGCATACGCGGTTAGGAATGGATTCCGAGTTGGAATAATAATAAGGAGGGTTTCCGGTGAAAAAGGCGAGAATGTTTCCATTTGAGAGGAACAGGTATTTTTACGGAAAATTGCTGACTGTGCGAGACTTCGAATCGGAGCAAAAGTATTTCAACGATAAGCGGAGACTGCTTAACCGCTTGTTATTCGGAAGCGGCGTCGTTGCCGGGATGCAAGTCGTTGCGGTGGACGACAAGACGATTACGGTAGAGATGGGCGTAGCGATCGATTATTTGGGAAGAGAGATCGTCGTCTCGGCTCCGGTCACCTTGAAGCTATCGATGATCGACGGGTTTACGAACAACGAATACAAGAAAAACGTCTATTTGTATGTGGCTTACGATGAAAAGGGACGCGAACCCGTGCATTCCGTCGGCAATTCCACGGTGCGCGGCGAAGAGATGAGCGAGTATAACCGCTTCTTGGAAAGCTACAGGCTGTACGTGAAGGAAGAAGCGCCTTCCCCGTTGTCGTTCGAGCACTCCGGACTGATGGAGGATATCGTTACGATCTATCAGGATCATGATGTTCGCGTCACTCAAAGAATGCCTAAATACGCTAATCCAGGCGACGTCATCGATGTCACCCTCGTGGTGGAGAAGACATTGCAAACCCCTCGCGTGTCGCTCTCGTTCGATTATTCCGCGGATGGCTTCGACGCGTTGGATAAGGAAGGAAACCACGTTCGGTTTATGGAGCCTGGCGATAAGCAAGATACGGAGTACCGCCTCTCTTACAGCGTGAAGGTACAGGACCGTCCCGGAACGATAGGCAAGCTGGGCGTGTCTTCCGGCGCGGTGGAATTGCTCATCGGGGACAATCGGGTAGCCTTGGACCATTCCGTTAACCATTCCGTCGAGATAATCTCTCAACCCGTGGCCGAGCGCATATTGAAGGACTGGTATGAACGTTCCTTGGACCAAGCGGCGGAAGGATATGCCGACCAGAACGTCTGCTTGGCGAAAATCGGCCTGCTGCAGCTAGGACCGACCTATATGATCGAGCAAGTGGAGCGGGTTCCTTTCGGAGAATATATCCCGAACGCCGCGCTTATGCATCGTATATCCCGGAACAACCGAGGCTCGTCGCTTCACCGGTTTTATGCGGAATCCCAAGCTTATGATCTCGATTTCGGCAGCAAACCCGAGCTGGACGTCGTTTATCATCCCGAACGGAACGCTTTCGATTTCAAGCTGGGCATCCCCAAGCCTCAGACGATTAATGACGAGATGGCGACCGGAACGATCGACGTGCCGCTGGACACGCAAGAGAGATCGGGAATGCGGTTCTTCTCGAGGGGCAAACGCAATTATGTCAGCGAAGAAATCCCGCACGGACTCGGAGAAGGCCAAGTGACGGTCGTCGTAGGTCTCGAGGAAATCCCGGATCCGAATGCTCCCGTCGGATCGGGAGGCGCCAAAGTGTATTTCGGTTCGGCGGACGTGTTCAAGGATACGGAATATGAGGCCGCGCTGCCGAATATTACTTTTGGGACGTTGATCTATCCGGATAAAGGCGGTTTCCGGATCGGGATGAAGCTGGGCGGGGCCACGGAGGCGACTTCGCTGCGCGTTCGATGGTGGGCGTTCAAGAAGCTTCCCGGCGACGCGAACGTGGCGATCGCGAACCTTCAAGCCGGATTAGCCGAGGCGGCTGCGGGAAACGAAAATAATTAGCGGTCTCTCAATCGGGTAAGGCAACCGTCGCGTTAATAGAAAGGGCGTGATATCCGTTGAGCAAAATATTGATTTTCATCGGCTTAACTTGGTTATTCGGGAATCCTTTCGTGGCGATTCTCGTGTTGCTTATTATCCTTTACGTGCTTGAACGAAGATTTATCGGTCTGTCGCCAAGCGTTATTCGACCGTTCCGAAGGCGGAAGTCGATCTCCAAATGGAAACGGCTGCTTCATTTAAGTCCGCATGACGTATCGGCCAAATCCGAGCTTGCGCGATTGCAAATCGAGAGTAAGAAATATGCTCAGGCACGTGAAATCCTGCTAGGAATCGAGAATCAGATGGACCATTCGGCGGAGTATTGGAGCGATAGGGGGACATGCAGCCTTGCGCTTGGGCAAGCGGAAGAGGGAGAACGGGAGATGCAGCAAGCATTGTCCATTAGCCCGAGGGTTAAGTACGGACAGCCGTACTTGCGTTTAGCCGAAACTTTCTCTAGATCGGAGCCGGCTAAAGCGATTGCGTACTTACAACAGTTCAAGGAAGTTAACTCGTCCTCCTGCGAGGCGTTCTATCGTCTAGGTACCGTATACGAGAGTCTAGGAAGACCGGCGCAGGCAAGCGCCGCGTTCCAAGAATGCCGTCAACTGTACCGATCTTTACCGAAGTATATGAAGCGGCATGAGCGAAAATGGGCGATTCGCAGTTTATTCCATCGACGTTCATAATCGTACCGCGCACATCGATCGTCAATGGCAAGGGGCTCTCCTAAACGGTCTTAACCGACCGGGCAGGAAAGCCCTTTTGATCCTACGGATAAGCTTAATTAGTCAACGACCGACTCCGACTCTTCTTCGGAAGATTCGGATTCGTGCGCAGCGACTTCCGCTTCGGCAGGCTCTAGAGCTTCTGCTTCCGCTTCTGCCGAAACTTCTGCCGCTTCTTCCTCGACAGCTTCTTCGGCAGCTTCGGCGGAAACCTCTTCGGAAGCTTCTTCAGCGGATTCTTCAGCGTCCGCGCTAGCTTCTACGACTTCAGCTTCTTCTGCAGCTACCTCAGCTTCTTCAGCCGCAGCTTCCACTTCTTCTGTTACGGCTTCAACTTCTGCATCCGCTTCCAATCCTTCAATTGCTACTACTTCTTCAGCATCCATCGATAATACCTCCCGGGGTCCATGTTAGGGGGGACAATCCCCTAATAGCAACGTTATATCTAAAGTAAAAATGTGGCAACGGTGTTATTTTGTTGTATAATGACTGCTTTAATCGAAAGCGGGGGCAGTCGAGTTAATCCGTCTAATAACGTCAGATGTTCCTATGAAGGTCGAATGGGAGAAGTAGCGATTTTAGGTGCGGGATGCTGTCGGATACGAGCGGGTGGAGAAAAAAACTGCCCGAGCGACGGATTTCGCTTGGGCAGTTCTATCATTTGTTCACTAGGATTTGACTAGCGCGCTCACGGATAGTCTTACCGGAACGTCCTTGTTGTAAGTGAAGATAAACAATGCATCGTTCCAGCTATACGCCATCTCGTATTTATCCCCGTCTATCGTTTCTTTGATGCCCTTAAGTTTGCTTGCTTTGATTGCATCCGTCAGCTGCTTCAGAACGGCTTTGTTCCAAATTCGGATTTCCGTGACGGCGTAAGCTTCGGGATTATCTTCGTCCGCTTTAAGCTTGAAGGAGAGCTGATGTATTCCGTATGCGTACTCCAACGGCTCAGGAGCGACGCTTTCCTCGATAGGTTGCTTGATCGTTTCGGGCAATGGCGGCAATACTTTCGTTAGTCTCTTGGTTAAACTTTGGATCTTGGTCGTCTCGGATGCTTTAGAAGAAGCGTTCGAGTTCGTCGCCTTCTCGCCGGAATCAATTGGTGCAGTCGTTTCCTGCGCGGATGGCGATTCGTTTTCAGTCGCGGATGGGGCCGATTGAGAAGCTTCCGGGTCTTGCGGTACCGTGCCGGAGCCCGGTACGGGCTCGGTTTCCGTTCCTGTTGCCGGATTGCTAGCTCCGTCAGTACTGCCAGCGCTCTCGGGGGCGTTTTTGGTCCCCGTATCCGTCCCTGTTTCCGTACCTGTCCCCGAATCCGTTTCGGCAGCCGTTTCCTCGCCCGTGTCCGTCAATTCCTCTTCGGGCAACGGGACTTCTTCCTGAGCGGGAGGAGCATCCGGCGGCCCGAGCAGCTCTTGCAGCTTAGGTAGCGTAATTCCGAGAAAACCTTGAAGATAAATCTCGCCGCCGCGGAAATAACCTTTATAGATCGTCGCGCCGTCCGCATCGAGCAGAGAACCGACGCCTTCGTATCGATCGGCCTTGAACTTGCCGGAGTATATCGCCAGTCCTTCGGAATTGAACGCTTGTCCTTCGCCATCGCGCTTGCCGTTAACGAAGTTGCCGGCGTACAATGCGACGCCCTGCTCATTCATCAACGAACCCGCGCCGTGATACGCGCCAAGCAAGAATACGCCTTTGTACTTAGCGACGCCGGAAGGATAAAATTCCGTTCCTTCCCCGGACAAGGCGCCTCCAAGAAATTGGCCTTCGAGCTGTAAAGATCCGTCCTCGCGATAGAGCTTGCCGGGTCCCTCGTATTTACCTCCGTTAAACCCGCCTTCATAGACGAGCTTACCGCTATTGTTAAATAGTTTTCCTTCGCCTTGGTATACCCCGGCTACGAACGCGCCGGCGTATTGCGGCACTCCGTCCGCAAGGAATAAGTTCCCTTCGCCCTCGTAGAGGCCTCCGGCGAACTCGCCTTCGTATTGTATCGTTCCGTCGGGTTTAAACAGCGTTCCCTTGCCGGCGTATTGGTCGGCTTCGAATTGTCCGCGATATACGAGAATGCCCTTCTCATCGTAAAGCTCGCCGCTGCCGGCCTTTAGGCCTTGGCTGAAATCTCCGATGTAGAGCAGCGTGCCATCCGGCCCGAACAGCTTGCCTGCTCCGGAATATTGCCCGTTCTCCAGCGGACCTTGATAGATAAGGTTGCCCGCATCGTCCGTAATCTTCGCTTGCCCGGTAAATCCGTTAGCCATTGCGGCCGAGGCTTCGATCTTGGGTGTCCGAGCGAACCACTTGTCCACGAACTTGGGCGGCTTGATGAAGCCGAAATAAATGATGACCAAGGTTAACAGGAGAATGATGACGAACAGCTTCTTGGCAATGTAGAACGTTCCGAATTTCCAATAGTTGTCCAGCGAGCGGAGCTTTCCGCCCATGATGCTTCTCATCCATTTGACGAGCCATCTGATGAGGAGCTTAGGGAGGGACTTTGCTCTCTTGAGCGGCATGATGACCGCCCGTTGAACCGGTTTGATAAACGGTTTTAATATCGCTTCGATCATTTTACGGCACCTGTATCGTAACTTGTCCAGGATTGACGATCTGAATGACTCCGCCGAAGTTGCACATGCATTTGGATGAATTGTTCAAGGCGGGAAAATTGGATACGAGCACGGTCGGGGAACCTGGAGCCCAAGGGGCCGCGGTAACGGGCGTGCAAGGCATGGGGGTCAGAGCTCCTAACGCCGCTGCGGTTGCGGAGGCTACGGCAGGGTTAGCCATGGAGTTGCACATGCCGAAAGGAGTAATGTTCACGAAAGGCTTGTTGTCCATAATATTAGCGATTGGCATCGACGTGGTAACTCGATTGACGGGAAGCACGTTGAGCATGCCAGGCGCAAGGCCGAACGAACATTGCAGCGACGCCCCGCCGCATACGATTTGACCCATGAAACCGTCCTCCTCCGATTCGCGCTGACGCCAGAGGCATCATCCAACTTTTACCGTTTCGAATCTCTCTTTTCCATACTACAACATAACCCGAAAAATGTCATTTTATTAGGAAAGTGGATGTAAAAAGTCGTAGATTATAGTACGATGGAAATAATAGGTTAAGTAACGGGTTAAGAGGAAAAACGTACGCCAAAAAGAAAGAGACGGTAGAACGATATGAAGAAGCTTTCGCTGCTGGTGCTGCTGATCGCCATCGCAATTACGGGGCTATCCCTCTATCGCATTCAGGATAACGGCGGTATCCAATCGGGTCCGTGGAACAAACGGGTTTCCCTGCAAAACCTGTCGCGGGTCGCGGAAGCCGAGTCTTCTTCCCTCGTCGTCATCGGCCAGTCCAAACAGGAAATCGTTCGCTTGTCCAGAGACGGTGCGATAGAGGCGGAGATTAGGCATGACGGCAATGGGGGAACTGACCGAAGGGATTATACGGAAGCCGTCGTCGACGGTTCTAACCGGACCATCGTGCTGGATACGGCGCTGGATTCGTACGGATTGATTGTTCAGAAAGAACAAATTATCCGCTTCGACGAGAAAGGCGGCTCGCCCGAAGTTCTTTACGAGTGGCAGGGCAACGGGCAAAGCAAACGCATCGGCCAGTTGAAAGGGCTCCAAGTGCAGGGAGATCTCCTGTACTTTTTCCTGACGACCGCCGAGAAGGTGTCGTTAATGCGGCTCCCGCTGTCCGGAGGGCAACCGGAAGAGGCTCTTTCGTTCACGATGCCCAAAGATCGTTATTTATCGGAGATTAAGGGGACGGAAAAAGGACAAATTTATTACACGACGAAACGCGGAGCCGTATTCCGCGTCATGGAGGACGGAACGAGCGAGATCGTCTATCCTTTGGCCAGCATGGAACGCACGCGCAAAAACTTCCCCGAGAGACTGTCGATCGATTCCTCCGGCAAACTGTTCTTCGTTGACAGGCTGCTCAACTCCGTGACGACGATGGAGCCCGGATTAAAAAGCTTGGACGTATTGCTGAGCGAAGAATCCATCATGAAATCGGTGCCCGGCGCGGAAAGCTACGAGATCATGGACGTGCTCCCGACCGGCGATGGCGGATATGCGGTCGTCCTTAACGATCGATTGCTCATCTACGATAATCAGAATCGGTTAGCGGGCGTACTCTCCCAAGTCAAATATCAGAACGATATTTTATTTGCGGATTGGGTGACGTGGGGATTCGCGATCGCAGGGGTTCTCTTGCTTCTGTTCGCTTTGCGCCTAGTCTACAAGCACTTGATGAACGGCAAGATTTCTCTTTTCTTTAAACAATTGATCGTTACCGTACCGGTGATCGTCATTTGCATGCTTCTGTTATCCAATTTTATTTACAATAGCTTCTCGGCGAGAATGGAAGACGAAATGCAGAGAGAGTTATCCTTGTTAGCTCGCAACGGGCAGCAGATCATCGACGGGGATCGCTTGGAAAGATTGCATTCGCCTAAGGATTACCGCAACGAAGACTATGAGAACATCCGCGGCAAAATGAACTTCCTGTTCGAAGGAGAGCAATCGGCGGACCGTCAAGGGTTGTACAGCACGTTGTACAAGTACGACGAAGGGCATCTCTATATTCTCATGGACGACGACGATGGCGTCAACATGTTCAAGCCTTTCGAGATGAACGAAGAGAACGATGCCGTTCGGAACGAAGGCGTTATTCGGACGGGCCAGTGGGAAGACGCAAACGGCAAGTGGCTATATGCAATCGGTCCCGTATACAACAGCAAGCATGAAGTCGTCGGCATCTACGAGACGGGCCGGGACATGAGCGTTCTCTATCAAGCGAATCATAAAATTTACCAGAGCATCCTAAAAAATATCGTGATCATTACTTCCGTCATCCTGATCGTTATCCTTGCCGGAACGTTCCTCATGTTGTCGACCGTACGAAAATTGCGCCGCAGCGTCATAGAGATGGCCGACGGTAACTGGGATGTCGAAGTCAGGGTAAACAGCCGGGACGAAGTCGGTGATCTGGGACAGCAATTCAACCGAATGGCTCGATACATTCGGCAATATATCGCGGATATTACGCAATTCTCCGAAGCGTCATATCGGTTCGTTCCGCAGCAGTTTTTCAAATCGCTCGGCAAGAAAGGCATTCTAGACATTCGATTGGGCGATCAGGTTCAACAAAATATGTCGGTTATGATCGCGAACTTGAGAGGATTCCGCAAGCTGTCGCAGACGCTGACGCCGATGGAAAACTTCAATTTCATGAATTCGTTCTTGCGCCGATTCGGACCGTTAGTGCGGAAAGAGGACGGGTTGATCAGCAAATATTTGGGCGCGGGCTTCATGGCCTTGTTCCCCGGATATGCCGAAGAAGCGTTAAACGCCGCGATCGCGATCCGTCAGGAGCTGACTGAATATAATGCAGGGCGCCGCCGGGCCGGTTACGTGCCGGTGGATATCGGCATCGCGATTCATAGAGGCCCGCTGATGATGGGCATTATCGGAGAAGAACGGCGCTGGGAAGGAAACGTCATCTCGGATGACGTTCATTTGACCGCGACGTTGGAGAAGCTGTCCGAGGAATTGGGAGCATCGGTGCTCGTAACGAGGGATTTGTTCGAACAGTTGAGAGAGCCCGAGCGTTATCGCCATCGTTCTTTGGGGCGGATCACGCCGGAAGGCCAAGAGTCGGCCATCGAGCTCATTGACGTATACGAAGGAGACTCCGAGCAACTGCGCCAGGCCAAGGACCGCACCCGGGCGTTATTCGAACGGGGACTTATGCTTTGCCAAGAAGGACGATTCTACGATGCTAGGGAAACGTTCGTCGAAGTCATCAAGCAGAATCGAATGGATAAAGCGGCGAAATTGTACTTCTATCTTTGCGACGAGTATTACCAAAAGGGAACGTCAACCGGCTGGAACGGTACGTTGGCCGTATAAATCGCGCGGTAAGGGAGGAATCGTCCATGATAACCGGAACATTCGCTATCCATCGGATGTGCACGGAGGAACAGGCGGAACGGGTCGTCGAGTTCTTTTTCTCCCCTTACTCCTTCGACGATACTCGTTATACTCCCGGCGAAGAGGAACAATTGCGCAGTCTCCCATACAGGGCGTTATACGGACAGGTCATCTTATGGTACGCGACGAATGAGAACAACGAGATTATCGGCGCGAGCTGCGTCGCCGAGAACGATCAGAAGACGGGCGGCTACAGCTGGGATTACGTCGTCGTTCACCGAGAATACCGTAGATGGGGAATCGCGGCGTCATTGTTCGAACAATTGCTCGATTACCTGAGACAAGCGTCCGCCAGATACCTTATGACGTATACGTGCAGCTTGCCGGAATACAAGACGATTCGCCGATTGTTCGAACGGAACGGCTTTCAATTAATAGGACAGTGTCCCGATTATTATTTCGAGGGAGAAGACCGGCTTATCTACTGGCGGCGAATCTCCTAATCTATAACGCTTCGAGGAAAGAGAGAATCCATGGACGTACAACAATGGTCGCGCCGGCTGGGCATCAAAGCGGAAGACCGGCGCAAGCTATGGCTGATGGTGCCGGTGTTCCTCTTGTGCGGCATTGCCGAGACGCTTAACTACAACGGATTCATGACCCTGTTTAACCAACGGTTCGGCAGCTCCAATCTGCCATACGTTTACATGGCAGAGGCCGTCATTTTGCCGCTGGAAGCTTGGTTCATGACTTGGCTTTCGGGCAGGCTGTCCAAGCCGGGGCTAATGCGGGCGATGTATGCGATAATGACGGGGATCGTGCTGTTGAATGCTTTGATATTGCTGGGGATGAGAATAACCGGGGAGGATTACCGGTTTTATTATCCTTTTCTTTTTTTATCGTCCAGCTTCGTCGTCCGGCAGCAGACGATATTGTTATGGAGCTTGGCGGTAGATTTGTGCCCGACGCAGCAAGCGAAACGGTTAATGCCTCTGTTCGTGGCGGCCGCCACGCTGGGCGGGGTTGCGGCAGGGTTGATCACGCAGGTCGTGAGCCCGTTATTCGGACCGGATATCGTCTATGTGCTAGGTCCCGTCCTCCTTTTGTTTGCTTCATTTAACTATCGTAAAGCAATCGCCGTTTATTTGGTTCCTCTTGCGTTGAAAAGAACAGGAGACGTCGCGCAAGAAACGGAGCCGCTTACTTCGATGGATTATTTCCGCCGGACGTTGAGGTCTCCGTTCCTGTTAGGCGTTCTAGGCATGATGACGATCATGCCGGCATTGTATTTCTTAATGGAATTCGTATTCCTTAATACGGCGCATACGGAGTATCCAGACGAAGCCGATTTCGGACGAATATTCGGGATCGTGACGACGCTGCTGTTCGCGTTGGCTTTTCTATTGCAGCTTGTATCCGGACGCCTAATGGCTTGGTTAGGAGCTAGCAGCATGCTTACGGCCATCTCTGCCGTATACATGCTTTCGTTCGCGTTGGCATGGGCGCTGATAGGTTCTCCGATCGTCATGCTGGCCGTTTCGGGCGGATATATGCTTACTTACTTGTTGATCTATTATTCCGCGGAGCCGTCCTACCAATTGTTCTATAAAATGTTGCCGTTGCAACAGAGAGACGGCTTTCGCTTCGTCGCGCAAGGCATCGCGACATTCCTCGGCATCTTGCTAGGCGCGGGGCTTCAATTTCTTCACACGGGATTAGGCTGGGGTTTTCCTGCTTTAGCGGCTATAGGTACGATTGGCTCGGCAGGCCTGCTCGCGTTGTCATGGCTGGTTCGTCAGTTATATATGAAGGAATTGGTGCGGAGCGTACAAACATTAGGATTAGCCGCGGATAAAGAGTTGGCCGAGTCTTACAAGGAGTTCTACCGGAACTCGCGCACGATGAACGCCGTGCAAGCGATGCTGCGCCACGAGAGCGATGAAGCGAGAGAGATCGCGGTTAATATTCTCGGACATAGCAAGGATAAGCGTTATATGTCAGGATTGCTCGCCATGATCGACGATGATAGCACGAAGGTCAAGATTGCCGCGTTAAAGGCGATTAACTTATCGACGGCGGATTTGCCCGCGATGGTAAAGGTAGCTTCTCTTCTGGAGGATTCGGAACCCGACGTTCGCAAGGAGGTCGTACATAAATTAGCTCAGATGAAGCACATGTCTTCGCAGGCGTTTTTCTTCTTGCGGATGAAGCTGCTCGACCGGTCTCCGATGGTCGTAGCGGAAGCCGTCAAAGCGATGTATTTGCTGGAGAGCGCACAAAGCTATGAAGCGTGCTACGAAGTCATCGAGCGGATTCTGAAAGAGGGCGGGGAGCCGGCCATTCACGTCTGCCGGGTCATCGGAGAGCTGAAGCTGGAGCGATTCGCCACTGAAGTCGAACGGCTGCTCATGGATCCCCATCCGGCGGTTCGAGTTGCGTCTACGGGGTGCTTAGGCGTGTTGAAGCGGTTGCGGGTCGTTCCGTTGTTAATCGAACGATTGCCGACTGCCGACCAGGAGCTGTATCGGGTTACGACTCAGGCTTTGATCGATATGGGCGATAAAGTTATCGATACGTTAAAGTCGGGGTTGCCGGAGTCGACTCCCAAAATATGGAGAGCATCCGTTACCGCGTTGGCGCAGCTGCTTCCCGACGAGAACGTGCGTGGCTGGCTGGCGGAGCAAGGGACGTTAAAGCTTGCGGATATCGCAACGACGGCGCTTCTGCCGGAAGCCTTCCGCAAGCTTGATCGGCAGGACCTTGCCGAACTAGCGCGGATGAGGCAGTTAGACCTGGAACGGACGATCTATGAAGGCGTATGGTCCATTCTGGAAAGGCTGACGGACGAACAGGTTGTTCTCGCTCTTCGCAGAACGTTGGATGACGAGGATGAAGAGACGCGAAGCGGAGGATTGGAAGTGCTCGCGGAAGGCGTCGGGGAGCGGAAGTTGTCGCAGCGATTGGCAGCGGCTTTGCAAGCCGATACGGCAAGATTGGCAGGATTAAACGCGGAATCCGCCCATGAAGCGGTTAGTAAAGCCGCCGAGACGGCGGATGACTGGTGGCAAGAGATGGCGTCGGAGCTGCAACGAGGCGAGAGGAGACCGGACATGCAGGAAGAACAAGGATTGCTAGGCAGGTTAAACAAAGTCGTATTCCTCAAAAAAGTTCCGTTCTTCGCCGACCTATCGTTGGAGGAGCTGGGTTTGATCGCGGGATCGGCGACGGAGGAGAGATTCGCGGACGGAGCTTTCTTGTTGAAGCGCGGGGAGAGAAATCCGGCCATGTACGTCGTCATCGAAGGCAACGTGGAATTAACGAGCATCTCCGCGGCCGGATGGGAAGGAACGCTGGGGGTGCTCGGCGCAGGTGAGGTGTGCGGAGCGACTTCCGCTTTGGATGAATCGCCGTCCTCGGTTACCGCGCAAGCGTTCTTCGGCGACGTTCGCGTATTGGCGTTGCAACGGGATGACGTTACCCGGCTAGTCCGCTTGTATCCGGAGATCGGCATCGGATTGCTGAGAGCCTCGTTAGCGCGCATTCGATTGCTGGAAGAAATGATGATGAAGATCGATTCTTAAAAAGAAAGCCCGCGAAAGTTCGAGACTTCGCGCCCGGTGGCAGGGAATTAGGAGACCGGGTACCCGGAGGTTGACTTTGCGCGGGCGTTCCCGTATATTGGTCGGCAAAGCCATGCTTTGTAGGTCGGCTAAATGGATGCTCAATAGGATAAGACTTCTTATAAGCTTAATAGATTGCCTTTAGACAAGTAGATGGAAATCTACATTTATTTGATCAGCTAAATCGTCAACTAAGAGAAATAAATGGAAATGTACAGTTATTCGGCTCGGTAAAGCTCATTTTGGGCGGAATGAAGATAAATAACTGTATTGTCCCGCTTATTTTCGAAATGTGGACATTTGAACTGGAAATAGATGTATTTCTCCATTTAATT
Organism: Cohnella cholangitidis; assembly: GCF_014107495.1. GTDB lineage: Bacteria > Bacillota > Bacilli > Paenibacillales > Paenibacillaceae > Cohnella > Cohnella cholangitidis. The sequence continues at coordinate 1,560,943 of NZ_CP041969.1, read as the reverse complement.
TCTAAGTCGTGGCGGATGTGTAAAACTTTGATTGAGCATTTATGGAATCGGGCAACTGGCGCGGAATGGAATCGGAGGAATCGAAGTTATGAGTGGAGCAGGACGGAATAGGCAGCGTGGCGGACAGAGGCCGACCGGAGGCCATGAGGGAAACGGACGGAGAGAACGCGGGGGTACGGGCTCCGGCGCCGGTTCGGGTTCAAGATCGGGAAAAGGCAACGGTGCCGGTTCGTCTAAAAAATACGGAGAGCGCGGCGCGCAGGGCGGACGTAACGAACGTATTTCGAGAACGGAAAAGCCAAGTCGCGCCGGATCTCAAGGAGATAGGAAACCGAGCAGGGAACGGGTGGATTCGTTCAGGGCACCGAACGAGCGGGGATCAGGCGCCAAGCGGATCGGAAACGGCGGTTCTGGCTCTGGTTCTGCTATAAGAGGCGGCGGACGCGGCAGAGAAGGCGGAGGAAGCCAGCCTGTTCTCGGCATGGGCAGAATCAAAGGCGAATGGATGGATATCCGCTTGCCTGACCATCTCGCCGCGCGCCGATGTCGGTTATTAGCCAGGTGTTGCCGTTACCGCCTAAGCTGATCTCCAAATTGCTGCAGTCTCGCGGCTGCCTTTTGCAGGGGCCGAACTTGAGGCTTCATTTGTTCCCGAGGGAGACGAGAGATTTTCCGTCCGATTGGATGGAATTGAATATTTTGTACGAGGACGAGTTTACGCTCGTCGTGAACAAACCGGCCGGCATCGAAGTTCATCCGAGCGAGAAAGGCCAACGCAAGACGCTTGCGCACGCGGTCGCCGCTTATTACGAGATGTCTGGCCAAGACGTCCGTATTCGCCATGTTCATCGGATAGATAAGGATACGACAGGGCCGGTATTGTATGCGAAGAATGAGTTCGCGCACTATCAGTACGACAAAGCGATGCGGGAGAAGTCGATCGAGCGGATCTACCTTGCGTTGGCGGAAGGCTACGTGGAAGGAAACAAAGGCAAAATCGACAAGCCGATCGGACAAGACCGTCACCATTCCACGCGCCGCCGGGTAAGCGATACGGGCGATCCCGCGGTGACCCATTTCGAAGTGGTGGAAAGGCTGGAGGAGCATACGCTCGTTCGGCTTCGGCTGGAGACGGGGCGTACGCACCAGATTCGAGTCCATCTCTCCTCGATCAATCATCCGCTCGCCGGCGATGGAATGTACGGCGGTTCGCGCGGAGTGATGTCCCGCCAAGCCTTGCACGGCGACCGCCTCATCTGGCACCACCCGTGGACGGGCGAGAAGCAGCAAGTAACCGCACCGCTTCCCGACGATTTCAATCAGGCGCTGAACAGGCTCCGCCGGGATTAGCAGGAAGCGGCGCCGAAGCGGAAAATAAGCCTATCTGGCAGGCTTAAATGCACGCAAATAGCGCCGAAGCGGAAAATAAGCCTACCCGGGAGGCTTAAATGCGCAAACGAAAAACCTTACCATGCATCGCTCGCAACAGCGATCTGCATGGAAAGGTTTTTTGCGTTAATTCCGCCTGCACAAGGCTTCCGTCATCAAGTAAGAGATCGTCGCCTCCGCGCCGCAGTTAATGTTGGCGCCGTAAGGCGTGAGCCCGTCGCAGCAACTGCCGTCTTCGGGATCGGCAACCGGAACGCGGAGATCGTTATCGCCGTAGTACCATTCTAAGCAATTATCGCGCATGGCCCGATAATGCAATGGGTTTCCGGTCGTTGAGCTCGTTCCCGCAGTCATCCCCGACCCCATGGCCATTCCCGAGTTTAAGGTGGATTGGCCCAGTACGCCGAAATGCATGGCGTGATTTCTATCCATGCGGGAATCCGTCGTCCCTTTGCCGCGCGCGCTGCCGACCAAACGTTCATCTTGATCCTCTTCGGCTAGCTTAGTGGCTAGCGAAGCTTCTTCCAGCGCTAACGCCAGCTTGAATATTTCCAGCGGCTGCTGATCCCATCTGCTTGCCGTATTCGAATCGGAAGTGCACCAATCCTCGTTCCCGATCGGGCGGAGCCATCCTTCGTCGGCGGTCATGATCTCGAGGAGGATCGATAAGCTTTCTATGCCCGTTGCATAGGTTTCGCTTGTTCGCGTGTATCGGTACGCACGCAGCATGGCCCACGGGAGTACCCCGTTGCTATAGGTCATCGCAGGCTCGAACCAACGCCAATTGCCGCCTGAGAAGCGTCGATATGCTCGATTAAGCACCGACTCCAATCGCGCCACATGATGTTGAAGCTCGTTCTTCACATCGAGAGGCAATTGAATTCTTCCATCCCGCGAAGCTTCCAGCATATGCGCGCAAGCCGCCATCGCAAACGCCTGGCCGCGTAAGGAATCGATTCTGACGAGCGTAGGAATCGAACGCTCCACGATCACTCTCGCGGTTTCCCTGACCGGGCCGTCAAGCCGGATCCATGCGTCCGCGCAAGCCCAGATCGAGCGCCCCTGACAGTCGTGCGAAATATCCTCCGGCTCAAGCGTACGATCATAGGCGAAGTTGTTAAGCCACCATCCGTCATCGTTCTGGGCCCAGAGCAAGAACGCCAAATAGATGTCGGCCAAGCGTCTGAGCTCCATTCGATCCTCGTGCCGGAGTTGATCCTCATCCAAGGAGAGCCACTCCGTAACCGTCCATAGCGCGCGAGCGTTGTCGTCCGTCGTGTAGCCTTCCCGGCGGCGCGGAATACGTCCGAGCGCATGTTCCAGCAATCCGGTATCGTCCGTCAAACGGCGCAAGTGGGCGAAAGAAGGCTGCGTCGCTTGACGGCTGATCTTGCCATTAGCCGACATCGGCGATCTTGTCTCTCTGCTCGGTAATGACTTGCTGGAATAGCCGCAGATGCTGAGCGCCCACGTGCGGCCAATGCATGCTTCGCCCGATTTCCGATATGACGCGTTCCCAGTTCGCTAACATCCCAGGGTAAGTAAATACTTCGATAAGCTTAGAACTCCACGATTCCGCATCGCCGTACGGCAACAGCATCTCTTCGTACCCCTGCACCAAATCTTGGGCATAGACGTAGGGGGTCGAGAGGATAGGCCTGCCTAACCCGGCCGCGTAGGCTAACGTTCCGCTCGTGATCTGCCCCATCCCCGGATAAGGAGTAACGTACAAATCGCAAGCGGATATCAAAGACACCAGTTGATCCTCGGGAACGTAGCGATTGATCCACTGCACGTGGTTTTCCAAGCCGAGATCGGCAATCATCTGCACGAGTTCTTCGCGATATTTTTCACCCTCATGCTTTCGCACCTCGGGATGAGTCTGACCGGCGATGACGTAGAGCAACTCCGGGACGGCCTGAACGGCCGACGACAAGGCTCGAAGAATCAGCTCGATTCCTTTGCTGCGTCCGAGCAATCCGAAGGTGAATAACACTTTGCGATTGTCCCATCCCGCATTCCTTCTAACATTCATGCTGTCGGACCGATTAGGAACCGGCGTCCCGTGCGGAACGAAAGTAATTTTCTCAAGAGGAATTTGGAAGTTGTCGTGCAAGTAGCCGATCCCTTTGCGATTCATGACGAGAATATGATCGCTCCAACGCGCGATTTCCTTCTGCAACTCCGAATAGGGAGGAGTCGGATGCTCGAATACGGTATGGAAGGTCGTTACGACCGGTTTCTTCACGCGCCTGAGAAAATCAAGAACGTGGGAACCCGCATCGCCGCCGAAAATTCCGAATTCATGCTGCAAGGACACGACATCCACCGAGCTTTGATTGATCGCTTCCGCCATTTTACGATACTCGTCTTGATCTTGTTTGATTAGCGGGAGCATCCAAGGTTCGAAGTAGTCCGCGCGTTCTTCGGGATTGCACAAAGTGATGACAGGATCGATCGACCGATTCCCTTTGGCATGCGAGATCGCTTCGCGCAAGTGGTGCGTATAAGTGGCAAGTCCGCATTTTTTGGGAATGTAAGTACTGGCATAAGCAATCTGAGGGAGACGGTTGTTCATCTGCGGTACACCTCCAAAATACGATTGCATACGGCTTCGTGCAAAATATGGGGGCCGACCCGCATGCCTGATCCGAAAATGCATTCGTTGAGCTGGGCGCCGGCGCGGACTTTGCAACGATCCCATAGGATGGAATTGGACAAGCGTACCTGGTTGCCGATTCGGCTGCTTTTGCCAACGACGGCGTACGGGCCTATAATCGCCCGATCCCCGATCGTGACGTCGTCTCCGATCATGACCGGGGGAACGAACAGTACCCCTTGGCCGACCCGGACGTTCTCGCCTAGCCAAATGCTTTTGTCCTCCATTTCCTTGCCGTCGATACGGACCGGGAAACGCCGATCGAGCAGATCCCAATGGAGCTGGCGGTAACGCTCCTTGGTGCCCATATCCATCCAATATCCTCCGATGGGATGGCCGTAGACGCCGCTGCCGTTCTCTATCAAGAGCGGAAAAGTTTCCTTCTCGATGGACACGGATCGGCCTGCCGGCACGAAGTCCAGCGCTCTCCGCTCCATAATGTATATGCCGGCATTGATCCGATTTGACGGTGCGTCATCTTTTTTCGGTTTTTCGATGAACCGATCGATTCGTCCATTAACCGATTGCTCGACGACGCCGTAATGGGAAGGGTCGTCTACCTCCGTCAGGCAGATCGTAGCGGCACCGCCATGATTTTCGTGAAACCGCACGGCTGAGGCCAGATCGACCTGATGGATAATATCCGCGTTCACGACGATGAAACGTTCGCCGAGCAGATGCTCCGCGTTTTTGATCGCTCCGGCCGTACCGAGCAGTTCCTTTTCCACCGAATAATCGATTCGAACGCCGTAAGAGGAACCGTCGCCGAGATGGCTCTCTATTAATTCTCGATAATGCTTCACGGCGATGACGAACTCGGTTACCCCTTGTTCCTTGTAATGCAGAAGCAAATGTTCGAGCCATGGGCGATTGCCCACCAGGGCCATCGGTTTCGGAAGATGTTCCGTCAGGGGGCGCAGCCTAGTTCCCAAACCGCCGGCGAGAAATAATGCTTTCATGATAGAACCAACCTCCGTTTAATTGATGTATTCCCCGCAGGGTCAATGACTACCATTAAACGCAATCGTTCAAGATTCAATCACCGTCGGCGTAAAAAACGACGCTCCCCAAATCGCGAAAGCGTAGGGAAGCGTCTGTATCGGTTAGAGGTATTATTCCGGAAAATAGGCTGCAACGTTCTGCTTCGTTCAGGAGATTCGCTTTACCCCGGTCGTAATGCCGAAGAGGAGACGGAAGCTTACGATATAGCCTACTTTACCTGAAAAAGGAATTGACTGCAACCATTATCCAGTTGGCTTGTCCGCCCGGAGCCCTTGCCGCAGTAAGGCTAGACCCGACCGCGCCGGCCCGTGATCAGGGAGACGATAAACAAAATCAAGAAGATGAAAAACAAAATTTTCGCGATTCCCGCTGCCGCGCTTACCAAACCCGTGAATCCGAATATCGCGGCTACGATAGCGACGATTAGAAAAACTACCGTCCAATATAACATGTGAATTCCTCCTTTGTGATCGGGATCGGCATAACGGCCTGCGTCGGCCGAGCCCGTTGTTAGTGCTTGGTTACCCCGTATGCTAGCCGGTGAATCTTTCGGAGGGTACTGTTTCGCGATCCTATGCGCGGGGGTAAGGTAGGGTATGACAATGACAGCAAGCAAGAAGCGGAGGAATGCCCATGGACCATAATGAACTGATCGCCTGGAGCGTCGCGTTGGCGGCGATGGCTTTCGTCGTCTTGTGCGTATTTTTGATTTCTTTATTAAAGACCGCGCAGCGATCTCTCGTAACCGCGCAATCCGCCATGCAGGAAGTAAAGGAAACCGTCGAAGATTTGCAGGGCGAAGTAAAGAAACTAGCGGAAAGCGTTAATGAAACAGCCGAGGACATACGGGGAAAGCTGCAATCGACGGACCCGTTGTTTCATGCGGTGCAGGATGTTGGCATCATGCTTAGCGAGGTAACGAGCACGGCCCGGCAAGCAACCCGGAACCTGGCGAGCACGCTTCGCGAACAGACGGCTTCGAAGGAAGGCAACGACGCCGTTCCGTCATGGCTGCATTGGGCGGCGTTAGGCTCGAGACTGCTCATGAGCGTTCGGAAAGGCTGGAAACAACAGAAAGATCGTTCCTAAGCAAAGGAGGTAATCTAGAATGTTGATTTCATGGCTTGTTTTGTTTACTTCGATCGTGAACGGAGGAGCGGCTCCGGCCGCCGCGGTTCCCGCAACCGCCGCTTTCCCGCAACCATCCGTGCCGAAGCAATGGCAAATAGACGGCATCCGATTGGGAGACTTGGCAAGCGAGGTTAGGGGAGAGCTGGGAAACCCGGGGAAGATAGAGTCCGACGAATGGCACAAAGAATGCGAAGTATGGAGCTACGCGGACGGGAAAAACGTCGGCTTGTGCGAGGGGGAAGTTTCTTTCGTTCAGGTGACGGCAACCGCGCGATCCGCCAACGTTAACGGGCGCGATATCAAGCTGATCGACAAGGATCTTAAGCGAGCGCTCGGCAAACCGCAATTTCGGGCGGAAGACGGTTGGGGAGTCGTAAACGGCTCCGATTCGCTTAAAGTATTCGTGGACGATAGGGGCCGGCTCGTCTCGTTGGATTTGTTCGCCGGACCTTGCAACGGTTGAGTAAAAACGCGAGAGCGCGGTTTCAAAAGACTACCGAACGTGTAATAGGAAGCATCACATACTAGAGGAGGAGATAAACCATGAGAGCTTACGCGAAACTAGTGAATAACGGATTGGAAGCATTCGACGTCGTCAACGATTTGCATCGCCAAGGATACACGGAGAAGGAAATTTACGTACTCGCGCACGAAAGCGACCGCACGGACAGATTGGCCGACGCGGCGGATACGAACAAAGTCGGTATGTCCGAGGAAGGGATGTTCGACACGATCGCGAACTTGTTCCGGACCCGCGGCGACGAGCTTCGCAACAAGATCGAGGCGATGGGCTTCGACCCTTACGAAGCGAGCAGGTTCGAAGCGGAATTGGATCAAGGCAAAGTTCTGGTCATGGCTCGGCAATAACGGCGAAGACGACCGATTCCGCGGATTCATTCTTTCTCTGTTTCAAAACGATCTATGAAGGGTTATAACAAAATAAGAGCGTTTTTTAATAGGATAGAGGAATGAGGGCGGAACTATCCGCCGCTCATTCCTTATTCGCGTTTATGCTCGAGAGTGTTTGTTACGAGAGATAACGAGGAGACAAAGATAAAGATGGCCGTATTGATCGTGGACGATAACGCCATGAACGTGATGGTAATCCAAGAAATGCTGAAGCGAGCGGGATACGTTCATTTTCGTATCGCGTATTCCGCCGAGGAAATGTTCGGCGTGCTTAAGGAAGACAGCGAAGGAAGCTCGATCGGGATTCCGCGGATCAATTTGATTTTGCTGGATTTGATGATGCCCGAGATGGACGGAATAGAAGCTTGCCGTAGACTGAAAGCGAACGATCGCTACAAGGATATTCCCGTCATCATGGTTACGGCGATCGGAGATTCCCGAAAGCTGGCCGAAGCGCTGGATGCGGGAGCGATCGATTTCGTTACGAAGCCGATCAACAAAACGGAACTGCTGGCGAGAATGCGTTCCGCCTTGAAATTGAAGGCGGAGTTGGACTGGCATAAGGAACGGGACTCGCGCATGCGGCAAGAACTGCTGCTCGCGCGCCAGGTGCAGGAATCGGTGCTGCCCGATCCGGTGGATGCCGCCGACGTGCGAATACAAGCTTATTTCCAAGCTTCCGAAGCGCTCGCGGGAGATCTATACGCATGGCACAAAATCGACGACAAGCACTGGGCGATAGCCGTCATCGACGCGATGGGACACGGGATATCTTCGTCGCTCGTCAGCATGTTCGTCGCTTCTATCCTGAAGGAGTCCATGAGGACGTTATGGTCGCCGGAGCGAGTGTTCAAGGAACTGAACCGCCGATTGATGGGGCTCCAATGGGAGAATGAGCTCATTCATTATTATTGCACCGGCATTTACGTTACGCTCGACTTGGATTGCGGAAAGCTGGAATACGCGAACGCGGGTCATCCTCCCGGTTATTTATTTCGCGGGGACAGCCCGGAACCGGAGATGTTATCGGTAAGCTCCGCTCCGCTTGGCATGTTCGACAAGCTTAATATCGTAACGCACAGCGTAACGCTGACCGCAAGAGACCGGTTGTATTTATTCACGGACGGGATACTGAGCTCTTTCCAAGGGGAGGAGGAGGAGCAGCTTCGGCATTTGGCGACTTTTCTGCACCAAGCTAGAGCCGATAGCGGCAACTTGGAGCAACTGTTTGCGTGCAAGCCGCTCAACGGACGCTCGGATGACCAATGTCTCGTTACGATCGAAGTGATGAAGGGAGGGGCGGAAGCATGAAAATCAAAACGAAATTAGTCGTCGGATTTACGTTGCTGCTTCTTCTCCTCGTCGGCATCACGTCGTTCGGCTATGTACGCCTAAGCCAGATGAATTATACGTTGAATCATTTTTACGATAATCGTTTCGAGAAGGTTAGGGTTGCGCTCGCCGTTCGGGGAGAGATCAATTCTTCCGGGCGAGTGATGAACGACATCATGATCGGCGACCAGGATCCCGCGGCAGGAGTCGAGGAGATCACTAATCGTCTGTCGGGCGCGGGCGAGCAGTTCGAAACGTTAGACGGCTTGGACCTCACCGGCGAGGAACAACAAGTCATGGACGAGATCAAGAAAGTAACGGAAGGATACGTTGCCTCATTAAAGACGTTCATAGGGTTCGTTGACGAGGGGAAGGTAGAAGAGGCGAAAAAGTTATACGCCGACAAGCTTCGCGGGGAGCAGAGGCTGCTGATCGATTCCATGGACGAACTCGTGAAGACGCAAGAGAACGCGATGAAAACGGAAATGGCGGATTCCAGAGCTCTGTACGACAAATCGGTGCAGATGGTTGCCTTGTTCACGATCGTAGGTCTGATTCTCGGCCTCGCGATCGTAATGTGGGTGTTCCCGAGCATTACGAAAGGTTTGAATTTGCTCGAAAGAATGGCGGAGCGGTTCGGCAGAGGCCGGCTTCGCGGATTTGTCCGGTTCGACATCAAGTCGAAGGACGAGCTTGGCGAATTGGCCCAATTGTTCAAAAGAATCGCGCTCGATCTGCAAGTGAAGAACGAGAGGGAAGCGTTGCTTGCCTCGATTCAGCAAAGGCAAGGAAGGGTTAACGCCCAGCTTGCGCGGGTGACGGAATTGTTGCAGGAGGGACATGACGTTAAGCTCGTAGCCCAATCCTTTATTTCCGAATTCGCGCCCGTGCTAGGCATTGCATACGGGCTGCTCTACTTGGCGGATCCCGCTTCCGACGAAGGGAAGCTGGAGTTGTCGGGATCTTACGCGATCCTAGGAGAAGGCGAGAATGGCGTTTCATCGGTGCCAACCGTCGTCAGACGAGGAGAAGGCTTAACCGGACAATGTTATCAAGACGCCAAGCCGATCGTGATGGAGCATATGCCGGAAGGATACGTAAAAATAAGTTCGGGCCTCGGCATGGCCGAGCCGAAAATGCTTATGATCCAGCCTATTCTGCACGATAATACCGTGATCGGGGTCCTCGAGATGGCTTCGGTCGACGGATTCGATTCCGAGCGCAAGGAACTGCTTCTCGCGCTATGCGACAAGTTCGGAACGATCCTTAACAATATCTATTCCCGTTTAAGGGTAGAGGAACTGCTCCGGGAGTCCCAAGCGATGACGGAGGAGCTTCAGGTCCAGTCCGAAGAGCTCGTCTGCCAGCAGGAAGAGCTTCGGGAGACGAACGACAAGTTGGAACATCAGCAGGAAGAATTGAGAAAATCGGAGCAACGGCTGCAGCAGCAGCAGGAAGAACTGGAGCATACGAATCAGGAGCTTACGGTCAAGACGCTTGCTTTGGAACAGCATGTCGATCGCGTCGAACTGCAAAATCGCCAAATCGCCAGAGCCAACTCCGAACTCGAACGCCAAGCGATCCAGTTGGCGCTGGCAAGCAAATACAAATCCGAATTTCTGGCGAATATGTCCCATGAGCTAAGAACGCCGTTAAACAGCTTATTGATCCTATCCGAATTTCTAGTGGAGAACGAAGAAGGGAACTTAACGGATAAGCAGCGCGAATACATGCAAACGATACACGTGTCGGGCAACGACCTGCTCAAAATGATCGACGAGATTCTGGATTTGTCCAAAGTGGATGCGGGTAAAATGGACATTCATTCGGAGTGGACGGTTATGGGGGATCTTGCGGTATTTTTGGACAATATGTTCGCGCCGATGGCCGCAGCCAAAAACTTGTCGCTAGTTATCGACAGCGTAGAGGGAATGCCAGGCGCGATTTGGACAGATGGCCATCGTTTGAAACAAATCATGCGCAATTTGTTGTCCAACGCGATCAAATTCACGCACTCCGGCTCTGTCTCTTTTACGATACGCAGGCCGAACGAACGGGAAATGAACTCGGACGGCAGAGAAGAAGGAACGCGATACATCGCTTTATCCGTAACCGATACCGGGATCGGCATCCATCAAGACAAGCGCGAAATCATCTTCGAAGCTTTCCGCCAAGCGGACGGCACGACGAGCCGGAAATACGGTGGAACCGGTCTAGGCCTTACGATCAGCAGGGAGCTAGCCCACTTGCTCGGCGGATGGATTCATTTGGATACGGAACCGGGACGAGGAAGCACCTTCACTCTCGTGTTGCCGGAACGTCAACCGGATCATTGTATCGAAGAGCGGTTTCCGGCGCATGCTTCCGAGCTGACTGCCGCTTCGGCGGAAACCAAGGAAACGGAGAGCTTACCGGCATCCGATGGAGATGAATTCATAACGTTACCGGATATGCCGACGAGCGATCCCGTCCCTTCAGGAGAAATCGAGAAACCGCGCAAACGGCAATTAAAGGAAGAAGCTTTCGACAATAAGAAAATATTGTTGGTAGACGACGACGCCCGCAATATGTTCGCCCTGTCCAGCGTTCTGGAGCATCGCAACATGCGCGTCGTCTATGCCGAGAACGGACTGGAAGCATTGGATAAACTGGAGAAGGAGCCCGATATCGATCTCGTGCTTATGGATATCATGATGCCCGAAATGGACGGATACGAGGCGATGCAACGGATGCGCGACAATCCGTCATGGAGCAAGATCCCGATTATCGCGTTAACCGCGAAAGCGATGATGGACGATCGCAACAAATGCATCGAATCCGGCGCTTCCGACTATATTACGAAACCGGTAAATAAGGAACAACTCTTATCGTTAATAAAAGTGTGGTTACAGCGATGAACAATCGGAAGTCCTCGGAGAACGAACTGGAGAAAATCGAGACGACTTTGTTGCTTGAGGGTATTTTCCGCAAGTACGGTTATGATTTCAGGAACTATTCCTACGCTTCCGTTCGTCGTCGGATATGGCACCGGATTCATTTGGAAAGCTTGCCTAACATTTCATCGCTGCAAGAAAGAGTGCTTCATCAGCCCGAAGCTTTCCAACGTTTGCTTGGCGATCTTGTCATTCCCGTAACGGAGATGTACCGCGATCCGGAGATGTTCCAGGTTTTCCGGCAGGATATCGTACCTCGTCTGCGTAAGCTGCCCTATGTGAGGATATGGCATGCCGGCTGCTCTACGGGCGAGGAAGTTCATTCGATCGCGATTTTGCTGGAAGAGGAAGGTCTGCTCGATCAGACTCGAATATACGCGACCGACATTAACGAGAGCGCCTTGCAGGTTGCCAAGGACGGGATCATTCCGATCGACCGGATGAAGCAGTATACGAAAAACTACCTGAACGCGGGGGGCGTACGTTCCCTCTCGGATTACTACGATACGGATGGCGGAAGCGTCATGCTTAAGTCTCGTCTGCGCCGGAATATCGTGTTCGCGCGCCATAATCTGGTGACGGACAGTTCCTTTAACGAATTTCATGTCATCCTGTGCCGTAACGTAATGATTTATTTCAACAACCAGTTGCGGGATCAAGTCCACAGGCTGTTCTACGAGAGTTTGGCGCCGGAAGGGATTCTGATCGTCGGAGCCAAGGAGTCTATCGGCTTCACTCCCGTATCGGAGAAATACGAGACGTTCAACGACCGCAATCGGATCTTCCGTAAAATTCGTTGACGATAGAGCGCAGTTTGCCTCCGTCTCGGTTCAAAGCTCCTTCTTAAGGGTATAGCTAGTATGCGGCCCTTTAGGGCAAATCCGAGATAGGAGGTAATTTCATGTCGATGACCATCGGTATTTTCGAACAGGAAGCGAAGGTGCTGGAAGCGATTCGGAAGTTGAACGAAGCGGGAGAGGACATTAGCGGAATCAGGGTTGCCGTAAAGAATAGGGAAGGCGCTCCGCTGTTGACCGAGGACGGCAATGTGCCGCTGGAAGCGCTGGATGAGCTTCGCGGAGCACGCGGCAACGAGGCGGGCGGAGATGACGACGCATGGATTGCGGCTTCGGCCCCGCTCTGGTACCCCGCAGGCAATACGACGACGGGAGCCGGACCGGCCGGAGTCGTATTGGCATACGGATACGATTCCGAAGACGGATTGGACGGCGAAGAGGCTTTTAACCGAATCGGGGTAACGGGCGAAGCCGCGAAACGTTGCGCGAGAGCGACGAATTCGGGGCATTTCGTGCTGCTGGCGGAGACGGATAGGGAAGGAAGCGCCGCGTCCCTGCTAAGCCAAGCGGGCGCGACGTCATCGAATAGCCAAATTCGCTAAGACTCCGGGGTGGAACAGAAATGAGAAAAACTTTTCGAACGATAGGCGTCGTAGCTATTACCCTCTTGCTCGGGGGCTGCTTCGGCAACCATGCCCGTCACGGAGAGAGCGATTTGTTGCGCGTCAAGTCCGAACAGGGGGACGGCCGCAAGAAAGTGATCTTGCTTGTGGCGGATTCCTTAATGGCGCAATCGATCGACCGGGGAGTACAGAACGGATTACTCCCCACTTTCCGTTATTTGATCGAGCGCGGGCAATATTATTCCGACGTCGTGAGCTCGTTTCCGACGATGTCCGTCACGATCGACGCGTCAATAGTGACGGGAGAATATCCCGACGGGCATCGAGTTCCCGGATTGTCCTGGTATTCGGCCGACGAACGTAGAATCGTCAACTATGGAACGGGCCCGATGGAAGCGATCGATACGGGAGGCAAACAAGTATTGACCGATTTTCTCTCCAACTTGAACGCGCTTCATCTAAATAAAGGAGTCAGCACGATCTACGAAGATCTGGCCAAGCAAGGGTTAACCTCGGGATCCGTCAACGGAATGATTTACAGAGGGAAGACGGAGCACTCTTTGCGCATGCCGGGCATCATCCAGTTGCCGTTCGGTTTTCCGGCCGAGATCAAAACTCGCGGACCGGAATATTTCTCGTTCGGGGATTTCTCAAATCCTCTTGAGGGGATAAAGCAGACATCGGACGGAGCGGTGAACAAGTTCGGCTTCAATAATCGTTTCGCGCTGGAGACGATCGAATATTTGGTCCGGAACGATAAGCTGCCGGACTTTCTATATGCGTACTTGCCCGATTTGGATCAACGATTGCATAAGCACGGCCCGTCCGACCTGGAAGGCGTGAGGAAGCTTGACGAGCAGCTCCAATCGCTGTTGCGGGCATTCGGCTCGCCGGAGGAAGCGCTGAAGAAAGCTGTTATCGTCATTGCCGGCGACAGCGGGATGTCGTCTATTTTGCCGGCGGGACGAGATCCGATCGTTGATTTGCCCGAGCTGTTAAAGGAATACGATTTGCTGGGAGCGGGCGAATCCGCAACCGGAGAGCAGGATATCGCTCTTGCGGTGAACGAGACGATGGCGTACGTGTACTCCCTCAAACCGGAGTTGTCGCTCCGGGAAATCGCCGCGCGCCTCCGCTCCGATTCGCGAATCGGGCTGATCGCTTGGAAGGAGAACGACTGGATTCATTCGACTCGCGGAGCAGTTGCCGGAGAGTTTAGGTTCAGGAAAGGCGGGGAGCGGATCGATCGTTATGGACAAGCATGGACGTGGGAAGGCAATCCCGGCGTATTGGACGAATCTCGATATCCCGATGGACTTAGACGTCTACACTCCGCATTGAACTCCCATCGCGGAAACTATTTGACGATTACGTCCGAACCCGGCTATGAGCTCGTTGCGAGCAACTCGCCGACCCATCGGGGAGGAGGAGGGCACGGCTCGCTGCATCGCGCGGAATCTCTGGTGCCGTTGATTATTTGCGGTACCGATCTTAAGCCGCGGCAACACCGGTTAATCGATTTGAAGCCTTATTTGCTAAAGCTTGCCGGGTCCAAACTTACGGCGAAACCTTCGTCGGACGGTCCGGGCGCACGATAGAAGCAATGGGGTTGTCTAAGCCAAGCAGCCTGTCTCGGATGATTTCCGCTCCGAGCAGGCTGTAGATCGAACCGTTGCCCCCGTAGCCTAAGCAATAATACTGCCCCGGCCGATCAGGGTCTTCGCCCAGCCATGGCAGTCCGTCCGCGGATTCTCCGAAAGTGGCGCACCATTCGTACCGAATCCGCGCGTCCAATCCCGGGAATAGCTTGTGAAGCTCCGAGAGCAGCCTCATCGAACGGTTTCGCAGCTCCCGCTCCGATAGGACGGGCTGACGGACGTTCTCATCCAATCCGCCCACGACGATTCGATTGTCGACCGTCGTCCTCGCATACAGATAAGGCCGCGCGGTTTCCCACATTAAGAAGCGCTCGTGCCAAGCGGATAGCGATTGCACCGGATCGGTCACGATCGCGAAGGAGCGGTTCATAATCGGTTGAAGCCATCGTCCTCCGGCAAGTTCAGGCGCATATCCTACGGCGTAAATAACGTGTTCCGCATCGATCGCCCCGTCTTCGGTCATGACCCGGTAGCCCCCCGAACGGGGCTCGACGGATAACATGGCCGTATTTTCGTATATGCCCAGACCATTCCGGCAAGCGTCCTCGGCTAAAGCTTGGACAAATGAATAAGGATTCACTTCTCCGTCGCCGCGGGTGACGATTGCGGCCGCCCTGCGGAAGGGGAAATGCTCGGCAATGCGCGATTCATCCCACCATTCCGCATCGAATCCATACTGGCGGAGCATAGCGTATTCCCGTTGCAACGCGGGAACATCTTCCTGCGAAGAGGCATAATAAAGGCTGTTGCGTCGCTTGAAGTCCGTTGCTCTCTGCAGATTGCCGGCGATAACGCATAGCTTCTCCGCGGCTTGCTTGCATGCCCTGTAGAATTTAACAGCTTGTCGCACGTCCATCCGCTCGGCGAATTCGCTTAACATCGTATCGTTGCTATATTGCAATAGACCCGTGTTCGCGGCGCTGCTCCCGGATGCGATCGATCGTTGCTCGATCAATACGGCGTCGATGCCGCTTCGGGCCAACATGTATCCGCACGCGGCTCCGGACATTCCTCCGCCGATAATGACGGCACGGGCGTTAACGAGGCCTTTCAGCGCAGGGTAACGCGTAGACGCCGATATAGTTGTTCCCGGCCAGAACAACGTTCCGAAGTGTAAGCCCATAAGCCGCCTCCCATGTTCCAGCATAACAACAAAGCTTCCAGTTGATGAGCTGGAAGCTTTGTTGTTATGGAAATGTTAACCTGAATCGCGTTATTCGAAACCATATCTCTTAGGATACCGAATTAGCGGACCGATATTCAGTTAAATAGATTTTCGTGTTTCAATAGGGTAACAATCGGGTTATAACATCATTAGAGCAATCAATTAGGATGAAACACGTTTCATGTTAGGGGACAGGAAGAGAGGAGAGCGTTATGGTGACGAATAAATTCACGCTTCGAACCGAGAGCAAGGAAGGACAGACGATCGTATTCTTGGGGGGAGAGTTCGATCTGGAGGTCGCCACGCAAATGCGGGCGGCGATGGAACCGCTGATCGAATTAGCCGATATCCGGCTGACGCTGAATCTCCAAAATTTGAAATACATTGACAGCACGGGGATCGGAATCCTCATTTCCATCGTGAAAGCGCGGCACGCGCGCAACGCCGCCTTCGACGTCGAGCAAATTCCAACCCATATACGCAAGCTATTCGACATGACCGGGATTACCCCTTATCTGGCGAAAGCGGAATAAGAATCGAGAGAGGAATGAGGAGAGAATCCCATGGCTAAAGAAAGCAACGTAACATTAACCGTTCCCGCCTTGCCGGAGTACGTCGATTTGGTTCGGCTTACCTTATACGGCGTCGCTAGCAAAATGAAATTCACCTTCGAAGATATCGAGGATATGAAGGTCGCCGTATCCGAGGCGTGCAACAATGCGGTACTTCACGCATACGGGGGGGCCGAAGGCAAGATCGAGGTGTCGTTCGCGAGTTCCGACGAGGAGCTCTCGATAACGGTACGGGATTACGGCAAGAGCTTCACGATCGTCGACAGCAAGGAGCCGGCTTCGTTGCACGGCAAATCCATTAACGAAATCCAGTCGGGCGGATTGGGTTTATACTTGATGCAAGCGCTAATGGACCGGGTGGACGTGCAGAACGATGACGGTACTTCGGTCACACTAATGAAGAAACGGATGAAATCCGAAGAGACCGCATGAATGTATCCCATTCCGCGCGTTTGCCCGACGACGCAATCACGATACTTCTCGAATACCAGAGAACGTTATGCAGTGACCTTGCCGACCGGTTGATTCGCATCTACGAGCCGATGGTTAGGATGGCCGCCAATAAAATGTCGCGCAATCGGCCGGATTTGTTCGACGATCTGTTCCAGGTCGGCCAGATGTCGCTGTTCAGGCTGCTTAAGCAATTCGATCCCGAACTTGGCATGCCTTTCGAGCCGTATGCTATGAAGAGCATGATCGGCCACATGAAAAACTACTTAAGAGATAAATCTTGGTACATTCAAGTGCCCCGGAGGATCAAGGAAAAAGGACTGGTCGTTCAACACGCGATCGATGAGCTGATGAGCAAGCTCGAGCGATCCCCTACCGTCGACGAGATCGCCGGCCATTTAGGGCTCGACACGGAGGAAACGTTAGAAATATTGGCAGGCCGGGATTTATATCAATACGTATCGTTGGATACGCCGATATCGGACGAGGACAATACGTCCGTGCTGGGAGAGTTGATCGGTTCGCCGACGGACGATTACGCGGCGCTGGAGAGGAAACTCGATCTGCAAGAGGCGATGGAGCAGTTGAAGCCGGAAGAACGGAGAGTGCTATGGCTCGTTTTCGAAAGCGGGCTATCGCAACGCTCGATCGCGGACGAGCTTGGCGTATCCCAGATGAGCGTCTCCCGAATCCAGAAGCGGGCGATCGATAAGCTCAAGAAGCTTATTCAAAAGGCCGAGGATTCTTGATTTTATTATTGGATATCCGTTTCATCCATCCTGGGATGGTGTAATAGTCCTTACGGAAGTATCTATCCGCAAAGGAGTTGGAGAAGATGACGGTAAAATATCGGATTCCATGCTCGGGAAGCGACATTTTCGTATTGGACAAGGACGACGGGTTTCATTTGACGATCGGTTCGCGCGTTAACCCTCTCAGCTTCGGGAATAAGCTCGCCGATTACGTTTCGTTAGGCCGGGCGATCGACGCGGCGGATAAGTTTTGCGCCATGTACACGCTTATCAAGAAGTACGGTTACCATCTTGAAGGCAACGTCTTTCTTAAGGAAGGGATGCCGTCGATCCCCGTGCCGGAACTATTGGAAAAGGATATTTCCGTTGACGCGATGACGGAGATGCTCGAACATAACGCTTTGATTCTTAAAACTTAGAAATCAAGCTTACCTTTCGCCGATGCCCATCTTAAAGGGCATCGGTTTTTTGCGCGAACAAACGATCGAAGTCGATTTCCTTGTTCAAGAATCCTTCTCGTTTGATAAGCTCCGCGAAGCGTTGCAGATTGGAGCGATCCGTCGTCGATGTCCAGACGATTCTTGCCATCGCCTTCTTGATCGACTCCACGGGCAGTTCGTGCCCCGTATAGCGCGTCAACGAGCGGGATAACGTCTCGTACGCGGCATCGGGGTTATGCTGAAGGGATTGCAGCGCTTGGTAGTGGAAATCAAGAAATCGGTTAACCCTGTCCGGATGACGATCATAATAAGCTTGGCTGACCGCAATGACGGTATTAGGAGGGGACCCTTGGTCGTAAAGGTTATCCCAATCGATCAGTACGCGAGCGATGCCCTTGCTCTCTAGAAGCGTCACCCAAGGCTCCTGAACCAATGCCGCTTCGACTTCCCCTTTTTCAAGCAATTCGGAGAGAGAGTTAAGCTTGGTTTGGATAATTCGAATGTCTCCGCCGCGGAAAACGTCCTTAAGGCCGTGTTTCCTGAGCAACTGACGAAGGAGAATATGCTGTCCGTTCCCGTACTGCGGAATGGAGACCGTTTTCCCCCGTAACTGCGAGAGCTCCCGAATATTCGATTTCGCGCTAACGAGCAGCGTGGCTCCGCCTTCGTTGACGCCGGAGAGAATTTTGACCGCGCCGTTCTTGGCGAACGCTTCGAATACCGGCCCCGGTCCGGAGTAGCCGATATCGATCTGATCGTTCAGCAACGCATCGACTAGCGCAGGGCCCGCGGAGTAAGATTTCGTCTCCGCCTGATGCCCGAAATGCTCGCGAAAACGTTCGTCGTCGGCAACTAGAAGGGCCGGAGCATGAGATACATTGGGGATGAATCCGATACGGATTTGTTTGGCGTCGGACTGGCTTTCCGACTTGCCGTTGTCGAACCAATCGGAGAGCGAATTTCTGATATCCGCGTTGGCGCCCTGCAGTTCTTGGGTAGCGCCTGCTACCGACAGCACGGAGGAGGCTTGGTTTTCCGACAGATGCGCGACTTCGTAAGCCGCAGCCAACGATTGCTGGGTCAAGGAAACGACAGTGTTGAAGTTGTGGATGAGCTTGTCTTTCTTTTGGCTCGCCATTTCGAGAAAACCGCTGATTTCACCCGTGTGCCGAACGACGGAGTGCAAGTTCCGATTGATCGCATCGAACTGCTGTCTTGTCTGCTCCACGCCGCTAGAGATCTCTTCCGAGGATTCGCGCGAATGCTCCACGATTACGTTGAACTTCTCGATCTGATTTTGCACGGCTTGCAAATAAGATTTGATCTGCTTGCCGTTCGCCGCGCTCTCCTGAGCCAGCTTCCGTACCTCTTGCGCGACGACGCCGAAGCCTTTTCCGTGCTCGCCCGCATGGGCCGCCTCGATGGAAGCATTAAGCGACAGCATTTGAATGTGGCTCGATACTCCGAAGATCAATTCCAGCGCTTTGGAGATTTCCGCGGAGTGCAGTTTCAACTGTTCCATCGTTTCATGCAGAAGGTTGGAAATTTCGGCATGGCGGGTCGATTGCTCGGTCAACCATTTGACGGCGGCTTGACCGGTCTCGGAAGCAAGCATCGATTGGCTCACGGTATAGCCCATTTCATTCATATGAGTGAGGGAGCGATTGAGCACTTGCCCGAGATTCTCCGCATCCTGCAAGCTCTTCTCGGCTTCATTGGATTGATAAGTCGAAGAATTGACGATTTCGTTGATCGATAAAGACATGGTTTCCACGTTCTCGATCGCATGCTTTACGAAATGGGTTAAAGAATCCGTCGAGTTCGTTAAGGAACGGGTAGCTTGGCGCAATTTGCCGCTATCTTCCCGAGCGACGGTCGGAATCGCCGGAGATTGTACGACCTGGTCCGGGAGCGGTTCCGCGATTTTCGACGTTTGAAAGTATTTTAAGCCTTTGCGGAGTAGGGTCATGTAATCGGCTCCTCTTCACTCAAATATAAGTAATTTAATAGGAATTATATGAATTAAATCATTCCTCCTAAAGTTTGTCAATTCAAACTAAAAAAATCCCATTCCTGTCGATTCGGGAATGGGAAGTTCGCCTCGTGGCGGATCAAATGGCGTTAATATTGAATGGGATCGTTGACGAGCCCTTCTTCGTTAAGTTGCTGTTCCGTCTTCATTCGTTCCATGTCCTTGCCAAGCCTCTTCATATCGGAGAGATCCTGCACCATCGAACCGTTGCTAGCGGATTCGACGCTTCTGGAGCGGACCGGAGCGGACGGACGGCGATCTCCTCTGTCCGGGGAGTACACTTTGGTTTGGGCGTTGGCGACGCGGGAGCTTAACGCCTGCCATCTGTCCAATGCGGCGATTTGTATATCGCCGGGGACATCGCTATCGGCGATTCCGTCGAAGAAGGCCGTTTCGCCATACAAAGCCAGCGCCCCGTCGGCTTCTTCGAAAGGAACTTGAAAGACGTAAATTCCGGTTGCCGCTCGCAGCTCCAAACGGTAAGTCGAGCGATGAATGAAATCGCGGACGTATCCGGTCTGCGACAAATATTCCTTCATCCTGGACGCGGGACCGGAAATGATCATCCTTGGTTTGGATTTCATGAGCGTTTTCTCCCTTCATGATCCTCCTAAGCCGATTTCCGGCGATGTTCGCCGCAGCGGCTCGCCTAACGGTTAGAAGAACGCTGGCTAGTTCATTTTACCGTCGTGCTTCCGTTCGTCCTTGCCATCGGAATGTTCGTCCTTCCAATTTTGCACTTCCTCTTTGGCGGCGGATAAGGCGGATCGCGTCTTGTCCATAATGCCCGAGGCGGTTTGCCCGACTTGCGCGGCGATTTCCTGGGTTTTGTGTCCCGCGTCCGTCATCAACCGTTTCGTGCGATCTTGAACGGAAGCGTACTTGTCGCGAATGTCGCCTCGCAATTCGCGGCCCGATTTGGGCGCGAGAAGAAGTGCCGCCGTCGCTCCGATTACCCCTCCGATTAAAGCTCCTTTTATCGTTCCACGTGTGTCTGCCATTGTCATTTCCTCCTCGTCATGGAATACGTCCTTGCTGAGAATTAACCCTTATCCGGCAAAATGAAACGGACTCTTTCCATCCGGTAACGCTTTCGACTACAATAGGGACAGGCAAAAATGTGGAAAATGCGTGAAAGCGAGGACGGACATGGATTACAAGGAAACAAGCAGATCCGGTCCGGTGCAATGGGGAGCAACTTCCGTTCGTAACCGGGAAGATCGGCGGTGGAGGCCGCTAGATATTGTTTTGGTATTGTTATTGACGATCGTATCGGCTCTAATGACGTTTACGGATCTTGGCGACCGCTCGGCTCCTCAGACATTCTGGAAACCCGATAAAGCAGGGGACAACTTCACCGTCGATTTCGGGGAGACGCGGACGGTCGACAGGATCAATCTATACGAGGGTCCGGGAGCGAAGGGCAATACGAAAATCGAATCCTCGATAGATGGCGTATCTTGGGAAGACTATTTAGAAGTGGAACACAAAACGAACCGCGTATTCACCTGGAAGCTCGACGAGAAATCGGTTAAAGCGAGGTATATGCGGTTTACGACGGAGACGACGGGATACCGTCTCTACGAAGCGGGCTTTTTCACGACCGGGATTTACGCTCCGATCGCCGTGATGAACGTTCAATCCGACAGCAATAATTCATTAACTTCCGAAGGCAGCGGGCTGGAAGTATTCGACGAGCAGGAGTACGCGCCATATCGGCCGGATTACCGGAACGGCATGTATTTCGACGAGATCTACCATGGACGTACCGCGTACGAATTCATCGAACGGATGGAGCCTTACGAGAATACGCATCCGCCGTTAGGCAAAGTGCTTCTGGCTATCGGCGTGAAAATGTTCGATATGACTCCTTACGGTTGGAGGTTCATGGCCGGAGTGTTCGGGACTTTGATGGTTCCAGTGCTCTACGCCGCGGCCAAGGGGATGTTCCAACGGACGAGATACGCGTTCCTTGCGGCATTGTTGCTCGTGCTGGAAGGTTTCCATCTCGTGCACTCCCGTTCCTCGAACGTGGATATTATCGGGGTCACTTTTACGATCATTATGTTCTACGGCATGTATCGATACGGCGAAACCGCATGGCGCAACGGAGGGTTTCGGCGAAGCATCGGTTATCTTGCGCTCAGCGGGTTTTTCTTCGGCGCCGCCGCCGCCGTCAAATGGAACTACTTGTACGGAGGGGCCGGACTAGCGATCCTGCTTGTCTTCGCTCTCGTCCGCCGCTGGCGGGAAGGGAAGATGGCAGGGGATTACGATTACGTGAGACGTTTAGTCTTGACGCTGATGGCGTGCGTCATTTTATTCGTCGCCGTACCCGTCGGAGTATATACGGCTTCCTATAAACCGTATATTCAAGCGACCAAAGCAGATGATAGCTATAAAGATTTATGGCAATATCAGAAAAACATGTACCATTACCATAAAGGCGTCAAAGAACCTCATCCTTATGCTTCGAAATGGTACACTTGGCCATTGATGATCAGGCCGGTATGGTATTACGGGGGCAAGGATTTAGAGAATGGCGATGCCCAAAGCATCGCGGCGATCGGAAATCCTCTGATCTGGTGGGGCGGATTGCTGGCGATGCTAGCGTCCTGGTGGCTCGGCTTCCGGAGAAGGGACAGAGTCGTGCTCACGCTTGCGGTCGCATACTTATCCTTCTACGTTCCATGGATGGTGGCTCCGCGAAGCATTACGTTCCTGTATCATTATTTTCCTATGGTGCCGCTCTTGATCTTATCCATCGTGTGGATGCTGCGCTGGTTCGAGGAGCGTAGTTACAAGGGACGTTGGGTAACGATGGCTTTCACGGGCGTGGCGGCGGCGTTGCTTGTTTGGTTCTATCCGATCTATACGGGCATGACGGTGAGCCGCGAGTGGATGAACGTCGCGATCAGATGGTTGCCTAGCTGGGGTTTCTAGAAGGAGGCTGCAAGTTCGTGCAGAAGGCATGTTTTCTTTCCGTTGTCGTTCCTATGTACAACGAGGAAGAAGTTATCGAAGTGACTTACCGCCGGTTGAAGGCGGTTCTGGATAAGCTTGGAGAAACATACGAAATCGTATTCGTAAACGATGGCAGCCGGGACAAAACGTCGGACATCGTGAAAGGCTTTTGTTCCGTTGATCCTTCGGTGAAGCTGGTCGAGTTTTCGCGTAATTTCGGCCATCAGATCGCGGTCACGGCGGGGATGGACCATTCCAGCGGAAGAACGGTCGTCCTGATCGATGCGGATTTGCAGGATCCGCCGGAGCTGATCGCGGATATGGTCGCGAAATGGCGCGAAGGGTACGACGTCGTGTACGGCAAACGCATCGAGCGCAAAGGAGAATCCTGGTTCAAAAAAATGACCGCGGCGATGTTCTATCGTTTGCTGCGTTCGATGACATCGGTCAATATTCCGGTAGATACCGGGGATTTCCGGCTTATGGACCGTAAGGTTTGCGATGCGCTCACCTCGATGAGGGAGCGCAGCCGTTTCATCCGCGGCATGGTCAGCTGGGCAGGCTTTAAGCAGACTTCCGTCGATTACGTGCGCGATGAGCGCTTTGCCGGGGAAACGAAGTATCCGCTTCGCAAAATGATCAGGCTGTCGCTTGACGCGATGACATCTTTCTCCACCAAACCGCTGAAGATCGCAAGCGTTCTTGGTTTCGTTCTGTCGGCGATCGGTTTCATTTATTTATTCATCGTGTTGTATCAAAGGTTGTTCACGGACACGACGACTCAGGGATGGACGTCCATGATCGCCATAAGCCTGTTGTTCCATGGGATTACCCTTTCGCTGCTAGGCGTGCTTGGCGAATATATCGGGAGAACGTACGAGGAAGCGAAAGGACGCCCGCTGTATCTCGTCTCGGAAGCGATCAACTTCTCCAATGAAGACGAATCCTCGCGGGAGCGTAAACCGGCGGAAGAAAAAGTCGGCGTAGGCGTCGGGTCCGTAAAGTAACGTAATGAGCTCGGAATGTCGGGAGCTTGGGTATTGGCAAGAACCTAGGGTATAATGTTCATATTGCGCGAATTGCTTACTTATGAGAATCCAGACGGCGACGTCTGGATTTTTGCGACAAATGAACCAAAAGGAGCAGCGAAGAATGGAAACGATAAAAATGCCGGCGGATGTACCCTTGGTTGTCATGAACAGAGGCGCGCAGACGGAAAACGTACATAGAGGCCGGGTTTGCGTAGTATCGGCTGCGGATGGGAAGCTGCTCCATTCATGGGAGGACGTGCAGGCGCCGACGTACGTCCGTTCGACCGCTAAGCCTATCCAAGCTTTGGCTTCCTTGCTGGCGGGGACGGCCGAAGCTTACGGTTTCGAGGAACGCCATCTGGCGATGTTGGCCGCTTCCCATCGGGGTAGCAAGGAACAAATAGAAACATTAGAAGAGATTCTAAAGCTGACGGGATTGGACGAGGATCATCTGGCTGTTCATCCGGGACTTCCGATCGGACGCAAATCGAGGGACGAATGGATGGCTAAGGGAAGCAAACCCCGTAAGCTATGCCATACTTGCGCGGGCAAACACTTAGGCGTTCTTGCTTGGTGCAAGCTCAAAGGTTGGCCGTTGGAAGGATACATTCGCCCGGATCATCCCGCGCAGCAAGAAATTATTCGCCGCCTGAAGCTGTGGGTGGAGGACGAGGCGGATCAAGTCACGATCGGGAAGGACGGGTGCGGATTTCCTGTAGCGGCCATCCCTCTATGGCAGTTGGGATTCGCATACGGAAGATTGGCTAGCCCGGATTTCGCCAAGGATCAAGCGGCTGCCGGAATGGCGCGGCGGATTACCGGCGCGATGAACGCGTTCCCCGAATTAGTGGAAGGGCGCAATCGTTTGGCCAGCATTCTGTTGGGCGATGCCAACGTAGTCGCCAAAAGCGGAGCGCATGGCGTATTTACGTTAGGCTTGCGGCGAGAGCAGTTGGGAGTTTCCATCGCGGTTACGGATGGCACCGAAATCGCATGGCCGCATATTGTTAAAGCGATACTCGAACGAATCGGCGGCATTAACGAGGAGACGAAAAAAAAGCTGGAGCAGACGTTCCCGGCGGAGTTCCTTAACGACGCTAACGAAATCGCGGGGAATTGGCAAGCCGTGTTTTAATTCGGGTGGCGGTTAGCCGAATGCCGCCGCGGGGAAACGCCCGCCATAGTCGCAAAAACCGACTATGGGAAGGCGCGTCGCGGGGAAACGCCCGCCATAGTCGCAAAAACCGACTATGAGGAGGCGCGCGCGGGGAAACGCCGCCATAGTCGCAAAAACCGACTATGGGAAGGCGCGCTGCGGGGAAACGTCCGCCATAGTCGCAAAAACCGACTATGGGAAGGCGCGTCGCGGGGACAATGAAGCGGAAGCTCCGATTAATGCGAAGGCTTCAAGGATTCCCCGACGGAAACGCGGTAATCGGTAGGCGATTGCCCGTGCAAGCGTCGGAATTGCTTGGAGAAGTATAGGGCGTCTTGGAATCCGACGGACGACGCGATCTGCTCGACGGTCAGTTCCGGCCGCTCCCGCAACAAGCGCCTGCCGTGGTCGACTCGGATCTTGGTTAAGAAACCGACGGGCGATATGCCCGTATGTTGCTTGAACAGACGGGACAAATAAGCCCGGTTGTAGCCAAGCGTCTCCGCCATCCCTTCGATCGTCACCGGCTCGGCGTATTGCGTCGACAAGTAGCCGATCACCTTCCGGACTAAATCTTCGCTATGCGAATCCGGGCGCAACGGCGAAGCCGTTCCCTGGGCCGTCGCTTCGTGAAGGCTCGCGAACAGCAAATGAAGATGCCCAGAGGCAAGCAATGAGGCGGAGCTGCCGCGTTCGCGGAATGCTTCGAAGATGGAACGGCATCGTTCCCCAGGAATTTTACTGCCGCCGGAATGGACGATCGGATTCTCCAGCCCGAGCCCGGCTTCCGCGATAAGGGACGCGGCCTGCGCGCCGGCGAACGCGACCCAACGATAACGCCAAGGATGCTCCTCATCCGACACATAATGAAAGAGCTGGCCGGGATGGATGAGAAAGCTGTCCCCCGCCGCGAGCTCCGCCTGGAACTCTCCGGTGCGAAACGACCCTTTTCCCGACACCACGTGATGAAGCAGATAATAATCGACGACTTTAGGTCCGATGCGATGTAGAGGTTTCGTTTGGCTCTCCCCCGCAAACAAGACGGTTAGCTCGCTGGCGGTATAGCTGACCGGATTGGATACGACGCGATAAGTCGTTGTCAGGCTCATGTTTAGTCGTCCTCCATCATAATGCGAATTACCCTCATCATAACATGAAACCGAAACGCGAACTCTTCCGAAAGTCACATTTCTCCATATAGAAAGCATATCACGCCATTTCGTGCGCGCTGGAAATTTCGTTATAATATAACCAAACAACGAATTCCCAAGGAGAGTCGATATTCCAGATGGCACAGCTAACAGAGTTGAAACAGAAGTTCGTACAGCATTTCGGCGGCAACGAGGCCGACATCTCGGCATTCCAAGCGCCTGGCAGAGTCAATCTGATTGGCGAGCATACGGATTATAACGGAGGTTCGGTATTTCCCGCGGCGTTAACGTTCGGGACGACGTTGCTCATCGCTCCAAGGGAAGATCGTAAGCTCGGTTTTGCTTCGACGAATTTTCCTTTGACCAAAGAAATTTCGCTGGATAACATCGCGTTCTCCGAAGAGGACGATTGGGCGAATTACCCGAAAGGGATCGTCTGGGAATTGAAACATAGAGGGATCGACCTGAGCCGAGGATATAACTTCTTGTTCCATGGCGAAATTCCTAACGGGTCCGGCCTATCCTCATCGGCTTCCATCGAAGTCGTAACGGCGTACGCCTTGCTCGCGTTGGAAGGCAAGCCTACCGATACGGTTGAGATCGCGGTGTGGTCCCAGCATGCGGAGAACGAATTCGTCGGCGTCAAATGCGGAATCATGGATCAGTTCGCGGTGGCGAACGGCCGTAAGGAGCATGCGATTTTACTAGATTGCGATACTTTGAAATACGAGCTCGTGCCGTTCCGTTCCGGCGATTATAAGCTTGTCATCGGCAATACGAACAAGCGGCGCGGTCTGGTAGACTCCAAATACAACGAAAGACGTTCCCAGTGCGAGCAAGCGGTTAAAGATTTGCGCCAGGCTTTTCCGGAGCTCACTTTGCTGGGCCAATTAACGCTGGAGCAATATCAAGCGAACGAGCATCTCATCCAAGATGAGACCGTACGCCGCCGCGCTAGGCACGTTATCGAAGAAATCCACCGCGTATCCAGCTCTATGGAAGTGTTGAAGAACAACGATCTGGCGGCATTCGGCCAATTAATGAACGGTTCGCACGATTCTTTGCGCGATCTATACGAAGTGACCGGTATCGAGCTCGATACGATGGTAGATGCGGCACGATCCGTACCGGGAGTGCTCGGCTCGCGCATGACGGGCGCCGGTTTCGGCGGATGCACGGTTTCTCTAGTACACCAAGATTCGGTAGAACGGTTCATTAGCGAGGTAGGAAGCAAATACGAAGCGGCGACGGGGCTGAAGCCGGCGTTCTATGTGTGCGACATCGGCGACGGCGTTCGCGAAATCAAAGGGGAGGCGTAACATATGGCAGTTCTCGTAACGGGCGGAGCGGGGTATATCGGTTCGCACGCGGTCGCGGCTTTATTGGAGAAAGGCGAGCAAGTCGTCATTATCGATAATTTGTATCAAGGACACAGAGAGGCCGTGCTCGGCGGGAAATTTTACGAAGGCGACCTTCGCGACGCGGATTTTCTTGCTCGCGTATTTCAGGAAAACGACATTGACGGGGTTATTCACTTCGCGGCGAATTCGTTGGTCGGCGAAAGCATGAAGGATCCAGGCAAATATTATCATAATAACGTGTACGGAACGCTGTGCTTATTAGAGCAAATGCAGAAAGCCGGCGTATCCCGCATCGTCTTCTCATCGACGGCGGCTACTTACGGGGAACCGGAAAAAGTGCCTATCGACGAGTACGACCGTACCGTTCCGACGAACGCTTACGGCGAAACGAAGCTGGCCATGGAGAAGATGATCCGCTGGTTCGATGTCGCCCATGGCATCAAATTCGTATCCTTGCGCTATTTCAATGCCGCAGGCGCGCACATCTCGGGCAAAATCGGGGAAGCCCATAATCCGGAAACCCATATCGTTCCGCTTATTCTTCAAGTGGCGCTAGGGCAGCGCGAGCATATTTCCGTATTCGGGGACGATTATCCGACGGAGGACGGGACTTGCGTCCGCGATTATATCCATGTCAGCGACTTGGCGGACGCGCATATTCTGGCCTTGGAACGGCTTCGCAACGGAGCGGATAGCGCCATCTACAATCTGGGCAACGGCAGCGGCTATTCGGTTAAGCAAGTCATCGAAGTTTCGAGGCAGGTGACGGGCCACCCGATTCCGGCCAAGTTCGAACCGCGTCGCGGGGGAGATCCCGCGGTGCTCATCGCTTCTTCGGAGCGTGCCCGCAAGGAGCTTGGATGGACGCCGCGTTTCGGCAAGCTGGAGGACATCGTCTCCAGTTCGTGGGCATGGCATAAGGCTCATCCAAACGGCTACTCGAAGTAATGGGAGGTTAAGGCATGAAGGCAACGACATCAATCCCGTCCGCAACATCGGAACAAGCGCTCGCGCTCGCGATCGAGAAATTGGTCGCGTTCGCGCTGCATAACGGAATGATAGATTCATTGGATAGCGATGACGCGCGCAATGCGCTGCTTGATTTATTTTCGCTCAAGGAGCCTGCGGAAGAAGTCCTGACCGATCCGGACGGTCTTCCGGCAAGCCCGGTTTCTTTGCTGGATCCGCTGCTCGACGCGGCGGTCGAGAAAGGGCTTATCCCGGATGACACGTTAACGTACCGGGATTTATTCGACGCTCGGATCATGGGTTTGCTTCTGCCTAGACCGTCCGCGACGAATCGGCAGTTCCTAAGCCTGGCGGCTCAACAAAGCATTGTAGGCGCCACCGACTGGTTCTATAAGCTCAATATCGATTCCAACTATATTCGCATGGATCGAATCAAGAAGAACGGGTACTGGAAACATCGCACTCCGGACGGAGAATTGGAAATCACGGTTAATCTGTCCAAACCGGAGAAGGATCCTAAGGAGATCGCGCTGCTGAAGTCGCTGCCTCAATCGAACTATCCGAAATGTCTGCTCTGCAAAGAGAACGTCGGGTACGCCGGCCGTCCGGACCATCCCGCTCGCCAGAACCTGAGGGTATTGCCGGTCACGCTGCACAATGAGTCGTGGTTTTTCCAGTATTCTCCGTACGTCTACTACAACGAGCATAGCATCGTATTTTGCGGCGAGCACATCCCGATGAAAATATCGCCGGCTACGTTTAGCCGTTTGTTGGATTTCGTCGAGCAATTCCCGCATTATTTTATCGGTTCGAACGCGGATTTGCCTATCGTCGGGGGATCGATTCTTAATCATGACCATTTCCAGGCGGGACGCCACGTGTTCCCGATGGAGACGGCGCCGGTGCATGAATGGCTGAACTGTTCGCAAGAGCCGGAAGTCTCCCTCGGAATCGTGCAATGGCCGATGTCCGTGCTGCGTTTGCGTTCGAGCAATCGTCAGGCTCTCCTTAGCGTAGCCGCGAATGTGCTGGCGCAATGGCGAGGATACAGCGATCAGGCAGCGGACGTGCTGGCTTTCAGCGACATAGAAGGCGGACGGGTCGAGCACAACACGATTACGCCGATCGCCAGATTCAAGGACAACGGACAATACGAGTTGGATCTCGTGTTGCGCAACAACCGAACGAGCAAGGAGCATCCGGACGGGATATTCCACCCGCATCGGGAGCTGCATCATATTAAAAAGGAAAATATCGGACTGATCGAAGTGATGGGGTTGGCGGTATTGCCAGGCAGGCTGCAAGTCGAGCTTGGACAAATCGCGGACATTCTGACGGGGCGCGCTCCTTACGACGAAGCGGCGATCGCCGCGCCGGAGCATCCGTTGAACAAACACGCGGATTGGATTTGGACGCTCGTCGATCTGTACGGTACGGACGGTTCTGCCGATGCCGTGCGATTATTGCTTCAAGCGGACGTAGGAGACAAGTTCTATGCCGTGCTGCAGGACGCAGGGGTGTACAAAGGGACGGAAAGCGGCCGCGCGGCGTTCCGGCGCTTCCTTGAAGCCTCCGCTCTAGTCTGAACGCCTGGCAAGTTGTTCGATTCAATAGCCGAGAGGGGAAAGAAGATTAATTATGTCTACGATTGCGATCGAAGAAATTCAGCATGACAAATGGGGCCGTTGCGTCTCCGCACGCAATGGCAGCGTCGAACTGCTAGCTACGCTCGATTACGGCCCGAGAATCATTCATCTTTCCTCGCAAGGCGGAGCCAATCTGTTTTTCGAGGACGTTAATGGCGAGATCCAGCAGGGCGGAGAAGCTTTCTCGCCGGTTGGCGGCGGCAGTTGGAACATCTACGGAGGGCATCGTCTGTGGACAAGCCCCGAGCGGATACCGCGCACGACTTACCCCGATAACGAACCGGTCGAATGGGAACGAGTCGGCAACGATACGATCGTATTGCGTCCTCCCGCGGAACGTTGGAATCAAATCAAGAAGGAAATCGAGCTTCGCTTGGATGCTTCCGGCGGAAGCGTCACAGTCGTGCACCGCGTCACCAATGAAGGCGCTTGGCCGATTACCTTCGCTCCATGGGCTTTATCGGTAATGGGCGCGGGGGGGCGTGCCGTCGTTCCGATGACCGGAACGGATAACGGATTGCTGCCGAACCGCAGATTCGTTCTGTGGCCTTATAACCGTCTCAACGACTCCCGTATCAAATTCACGGAATCGGAATTGATCGTCGATCAAGGAACCGGACCGACGCCTTATAAGTTCGGAAGCGACAACGAAGCCGGATGGGCGGCATACAGCAATCATGGAGATACGTTCATCAAGAGCTACGAGCCCGTCGCCGGCGGAACTTATCCCGACTTCGGAGTATCGTTCGAATTGTACACGAACAGCTTGATGTTAGAATTGGAAACGCTTGGCGAGCTGCAAGAAGTAGAATCCGGCGCAACCGTCGTACATGCGGAAAAGTGGCAAGTCGTGAAGGGTTTGGATTTGAGGGCAAAGGGATTGGATGACGCGGTGTCATCGTTGCGGCCCTACGTCAAGAAATAACGAATAGCAAGAACAAGAAACCCGCCCGCGAAAATCGCGAGGCGGGTTATTTACCGATTCGCGACGTTTGCCTGTCGCTCGAATCGGTCGGCTGGCCCATTTCATCCGTCTCGGCTAGCAGTTCGATCAGGTGCCGGATTGCGGGATTGAGCCACTTTTTCTTATGGTGAACGATTTGCGTATAGAAAGTAATGTCCGGGTGCGCGAAAGGCAGAGCGACAAGCCGCTGTTCCGCCAGCTCGCGGGTAACGGCGATGCGGGGGACGAGAGCGATTCCGAGGCCATAGCTTACGCATTGCTTAATGGCTTCCAAGCTGCCGAATTCATGATGAATATGGTAGGTGACCCCGTGTGTTCCTAGCAGCCGTTCAAAAGCGGCTCGATACGTGCACCCTTGCTCCGTCGTAATGAGGAATTGTCCGTCCAGCTGCGAGACGTCCACGCGGTCTGCCGAACAGAGCGGATGCTCCGGCTTGGCGACCAATACCAAAGGCTCCTCGCGGATGATAATCGATTCGATGTCGTTGTCCGTAATGGGCAAGTCCATCACGATGCCGAGGTCCAACTGGCCGTTCCTGACGGATTGGAGAATGGCCGATTCGACCAGCGGATTCGCCTGCAGGTTGATGTCGGGGAAGCTTTGCAGGAAACGGTGGAATAACGGAGGCAGATAGAAGGCCATAAGCGATTCGATCGTTCCGATTTCCAAGCTGCCTTTTGCCTGTCTGGCGACCAGTCTCTTGGAATCGTCGTAAATTTTCAAAATCTGTTCAAAGGAGTCTTGCAATTGTTCTCCTGCCGAAGTCAGCCGAATCGTCCGCCCGTATCGCTCGAACAGGACGACTCCGTATTCGTTCTCGAGCTTCTGGATTTGAGCGGTGACGCTTGATTGCACGTACCCCAGGTTTTCCGCCGCTTTCGTGAAGCTTTGGCAGCGTGCGACTTCCAGGAAAGATCTCATGTAAATTAAATCCACGCCGTACCACCGCCCCTTAGCGAACCGAGAACCGGTTTCTGTTGTTTAGGCAAATCTGGCGAGCAGCAGGGCCAATATCCTCCACGAGCCGTCTTTGACGACGACCTTTTTCGCATCGAGGCCATTCATCCGCGCTTCGATTTGCATTTCGCGTATCCGTTGATCGCTTTCCCATATTTTAAGGGCAGTATACTCTTGAATCAACATCTATTTCGCCTCCCGGTTTGATTTGTTTAACATCATATCAGGGGGGAGAGAGAACGAGTTAGCGAGCCTTTTTCATAGGGTTCATCATTTTTATCGATGGAAACGCAACCATGATTTGTTATCGTATAATTGTTTTAATACAGAATTATTGAAAATATTACTCATTCAATGTATGATCACTGTAATAATGAAATGACTTGGAAGGAAGTGACCCTCTTGCTTGAGTTGAATATTAATGAGCCAGATAAATTGATCGCGGTTACGCATGCTTTATCTACGCGGGCAAGAATCGATATGCTTCGATTATTGAATACTCGCAGCATGAACATCGTAGAAATAGCGGAAGCGTTAAGCCTCCCGGTATCCACGGTCGCATCGAACGTGAAGGTGTTGGAGGGGGCCAAACTGATTACGACCGAATTATTGCCTGCCGTAAGGGGAGCGATGAAAGTATGCAGCAGGAGCTTCGACGATATCCATATCGTGCTTAATAACGCTTTTCAATCCACTAACGCGGAAGAAGCTCTTATCTACGAGTTGGAAATGCCGATCGGGCATTATAGCGATTGCGAAGTGTTGCCGACTTGCGGAATGGCTAGTCAGGAAAGCATGATCATATTGGAAGACGAGCCAGCAAGCTTCTATCATCCAAAGCACGTCGGGGCACAGATTATTTGGTTCCGAAAAGGGTATCTTGAATATTTGTTTCCACTGGAGCTTCCCCAAAACGCGAAAATACAACAATTGGAGTTTTCGATGGAAATGTGCTCGGAAGCGCCCAATTACGATAACGATTGGCCGTCGGATATAACGTTATGGGTGAATGGAGTCGATATCGGCACATGGACGAGCCCCGGCGACTTCGGCGGACGCCGAGGAAAACGGAATCCTTCGTGGTGGCCGGATATGGCTACGCAATACGGGCTCTTGAAAAACTGGAAGATCGATAACGAGCGTACCACGTTGGATATGCAAAAAGTGTCGGAGGTAACGGTAGACCGTCTAGGTCTGCTTCAAAAACCGAATCTAAGGCTTCGCATCGGGGTGAAGCAGGATGCCGTTCATAAGGGCGGGGTTAATCTGTTCGGTCGGCATTTCGGCGATTACGAGCAGGAGATCGTCATGAAAATTCATTATTCGCTAAATTAGAATAGAGTTATCGTTTAAATATTACAACAAATCAGTAACAATAGAGGTCATTTACCGCATTAAATACAAAAAAACAGAATGAAAGCGCTTGACATAGCGCTTTAAACCCGATATTATGAGTTCAAAGGTACAGAAAAATTGTAATAAAACAAAAATAATGTTTTGTACCTTATTAGCCTTGTATACGAAGGGGAGGAACTACATGAAAAAGTCATTCGGTTTAATGCTGGCAATGGTATTGGCATTCTCGATGCTGCTAAGCGCATGCGGAGGGAACGACAAAGGAAACAACGATGCTTCTGCGTCTCCCGCCGCTTCGGAAGGAAGCTCCACGGCTCCGTCCGCAGATCCGGGAAACGGCGAGAAAGTGAACTTATCCTTCTGGACATTGTTTGACGGCGGGGACGGCGCGAACATGCAAGCGCTTATCGACGAATTCAACAAAACGCACCCGAATATTCAAGTAAAGAATACGAAGCTCGTATGGGCCGAGTACTACACAAAGTTGATTACGGCCGTTGGCAACGGAAACGGGCCCGATATCGGGATTTCCCATACTTCGCGGTTGCCGGATTTGATCAACCAAGGCGTAGTCACCGAACTCGACGAAGTAGCTACCGCCGCCAACGTGGATTGGAGTTCTTACAACCAGAACCTTCTGAACGCGACCGTAGTCGACGGCAAGCATTATGCGGTACCTATCGACACCCATCCGTTCATTATGTACTACAACAAAAAATTGCTTAAAGACGCCGGTCTTCTTGGCGATGATGGCAAGCCGGTATTGGAGAACACGGGCGAAGGATTCGTTAAATTCCTTGCGACGCTTAAGGAAAAGCTTCCTGCCAAAACGACTCCGTTCGCGATGTCCCCTACAAACGACGATCCTTATCGTCTATGGTGGGCGCTGTACTCCCAACAAGGCGGTAACGACGTTATCGCGGACGATCTGACAACGGCTCAAATCGACGCGGATAAAGCAACCAAAGCGGCTGCCTATATCCAAGACTTGTTCACTAACGGATATATCAAGAAAAACGATCCCGATTTCTATAAAAACTTCCAAAGCGGAACCGCAGCGATCATGATGACGGGAGTATGGGCAACCGGAATCTGGGAGACAACCAAAGACCTTGATTT
Source organism: Cohnella cholangitidis (assembly GCF_014107495.1). Classification (GTDB taxonomy): domain Bacteria; phylum Bacillota; class Bacilli; order Paenibacillales; family Paenibacillaceae; genus Cohnella; species Cohnella cholangitidis. The sequence continues at coordinate 1,526,424 of NZ_CP041969.1, read as the reverse complement.
CGGCGCCATGCCGATTCCTAAAGTGTTTGATCAAGAAGCGACATGGGGCGACTCCCATACGATCGTCCTTCCTATGACGAAAGACGAAGATCCGGCGAAACGCCAAGCGGCGATTACATTCGCCAACTGGGTGGCGGACAACGGTCAAGTATGGGCTAAAGCGGGCCATATCCCTTCGAAGCCTTCCGTATTCGAGAAACAAGAATTCAAAGACCTTCCTTACCGCAGCGACTATGTATCCGTAGCCGACACGGTTAAGTTCAATAAGCCGTCCACGAAAAACTGGCAGATTCGCGATCTGGCGTTGTGGAAATTCCTGAACGAGGTTTGGGCCGGCAAAATGACTCCCGCTGACGCAATCGCGAAAATACAGCCGGAGGTTCAAAAAGTACTCGACGAATAGGCCTGTGCTCGTCTAGCAGATCCGACAAGCTTGCGGCAGCTGCCGCAAGCTTGTCGATCAACAGGGAAGAGGTGATGTGCTTGAAAATAGGCAAAATGCGAGCGGACCTGCTAGCGCTGCTGTTCCTGCTGCCGTTCCTGGCCGTTTATATTACTTTTACGGTTTGGCCCATGATTAAAGGCGTAGAGATGAGCATGTACAAATGGACGCTAATCAAAAAAATGAAATACGTCGGGTTTGACAACTACACACGCATGCTTAGCGACAACGATTTCTGGGCTTCTCTTTGGCATTCTACCATTTTCGTTATTTTAACAACGCCAACGATGGTTATTCTTGGCATTCTATTAGCCTTAATCGCCAATCGAAAATCCCGTCTGCAGAAATTTTACCGCAGCGTATTTTTCTTGCCTAGCGTATTGTCCGTTGCGGTTGCTTCTTTTCTCGGGCTATTCATATTCCAGCCCTATATGGGTTTCGCAAATTCATTCCTGCATTTGATCAAGCTGCTTCCGGGGGATACCGAGATTTTCTGGCTGACGGAGACGGCGCTCTCCTGGATTGCCATGACTCTTCTCACGCTATGGTGGACGGTGGGGTTTAATTTCATCCTGTATCTATCGGCCATGCAGGAGATCTCGGACGATATCTACGAAGCCGCGCGCTTGGACGGCGCGACGAGCTCCCAGACGTTCTGGCGCATTACGCTGCCCTTGCTAAACCCGATCACGAGAACGATCGTCATGTTGCAAATTATCGCTTCGTTCAAAGTTTTCGTGCAAATCTATCTGATCACCGGCGGGGGGCCGCTCGACAAAACAAGACCGGTCATCCAATACATTTACGAAGCCGGTTTCAAGAAGAACGATCTTGGCTACGCGGCGACAATGTCGTACATGCTATTCGTCATTTTGCTGGTCTTGTCGGGATTCCAATATTGGATGAACAATCGCAAGGAGGCCGCTTAAGATGAAATGGGTATATCGCTTGGTTTCGTTGCTGTTCGCGTTTATATTTATCATCCCCTTAATTTGGATGGCCGTAGTTTCTATTAAGGTAGAAGGAATGAGTATCGCCTCGCTGGTGGATTGGTTTACTCCTCCGTATTCCTTCGGAATGTATAAACAAGTCATCGAGGATACGCTATTGCTGAGCTGGATCGGAAACAGTTTTCTAATCGCCGCTTGCGTAACGGCGTTAACGGTTATTATTGCCGCCGTTGCCGCGTTCGCGATGTCGAAGATCCCGTTTCGCTACAAGGCATTCATGTTCCTGTTTATCTTATCCGGGCTTCTGATTCCGGGCGAAGCGGTTATTATTCCGCTCTATCAGGTCGTGAAAGACCTTGGAATGCTGAATTCTTACGAGGCGTTGATCGTTCCCGTACTCGCCTCGCCGGTTGCCGTTATCGTACTGAAAAGCTTCTTCGACGGAGTTCCGAACGATTTGCTGGAAAGCGTTCAGATCGACGGCGGCGGCGAATGGCGCATCTTCTATAACATCATGCTCCCGCTGACTCGCCCGGCCATCGCTTCGATGGCGATCCTTACGTTTATCGCATCTTGGAACAACTATTTGTGGCCGTTCCTGGCGATCTCGGACGATACGATGTTCACGTTGCCGATCGGAATTCCTACTATTCTAAGGCAGCAGTCGGGCGACTACGTCATGCCGATGGCCGTCAACATGATCGCGTCGATTCCGATTTTCGCCCTGTTCCTCGTTTTCGAGCGCCAGATCGTCAAAGGGATCAGCATGTCGGGAATTAAAGGATAAGGAGCTTGTCTTAAGTGACGAAGAAGCGTGAAAGAGGAATCGATATTTTCAAAGGCTTGCTAGTGATAGGGATGGTCTACTGCCATACGCTTCAGTTTTTCAGCGATCCTCAAATCTATCCGAACGGTCAACGGTTCATTGATTTCATAAATTTAATCACGTTCTCGGGATTCGTCTTCAGCTTCGGTTACGTATCGCAACTCGCGTATTACGCGAAACCGTTCCGGCAAGCGGCGCCGAGGCTGCTGACGGCGGCATTAAAAACGTTGATGGCCTTTTACGTATCGGGTACGGCGTATCGGATATTCATCGACGAAAGAGCATTGGAATGGGCAACCTTAAAGCCGATCCTTCTGCTGAACGATATGCCGGGATGGTCGGAATTCCTGTCCTCCTTCACTTATTTGATGATGATAGGGCTCGCCCTTTTCGTTCCTTTACGCTGGTTGGCGGAGCGGAAGCGAATCGGGTTCGCCGTTGCGGGTCTGTTGCTCGCCGCGACGTATATCCCGTACGGTTCTATCCACCAGACCCAGTTAGCTCCGCTGTTGGGTACGCGCGATTTCGCATCGTTTCCCGTTCTTCAATATTTGCCCTACTATATCGTCGGAATGCTGTTCGCGAAACATCGAATAGGCTGGGACTGGCGAGCGTTGTCCGGGCGCTTATCGCGAGCGGCGCGTTCCTATGGAAGTGGCAAACCGCCGTAGGGGACGCGCTTCCGGAAAGATTCCCACCTTCCGTATGGTGGATAATCGGGCCTGCGTTAGTGTTATACGGATACTATTTGTTGTCTCGATGGATGGAACGGTTTCCTTCGCCTTTCTTTCCGCTCGAAGCGATGGGGCGGAACGTGCTCTGGTTCCTCGTCATGTCCAATGTTCTTATTTTTGCGGTAAAGAGCAACCAAAAATATTTGAGCGTTAGTCCTTTGGACGGTTTTGGGTTGGCGATCGGTTTTCTCTCGATCGTCGGGTTCGGCGTATGGATCGTGACCAAGTCTCCCCGTTCCCTGTCGGAGGATATAAAAAATACAAAAGCGCAGATAGAAACATAGACAAGCACAGAAATATAGAAACGCGCAGAGGAGCAGGAGAAAATGACTAAAGCATTGCGTAATGAATACCCTCGTCCGCAATTCGTGCGGGAACAATGGATGAATTTGAACGGGGAATGGGAATTCGACTATGATGACGGAGCGATCGGAGAACGGGATGCGTGGTACGAGAAGCATTCCTTCCCGAAAAAGATACGGGTGCCATTCTGTTACCAGAGCGAACTGAGCGGAATCGGCGATACCGACTTTCATGATGTCGTCTGGTATCGCAAATCGTTCGCGGTACCTTCCGATTTTGAAGGCAAGAGAGTGTTGCTGCACTTCGGAGCCGTCGATTACGATTCTAAAGTTTGGGTCAACGGCAAGCTGGTGGCGACTCACGAAGGCGGACATACGCCTTTTCATGCGGATATTACAGACGTGTTGCTCTCCGGCGATAATTCTATCGTAGTGAAAGCGGTAGATTACAGCAAGGACGTAACCCTTCCGCGCGGCAAGCAATACTGGGAAGAAAAATCGGCGGGCATCTTCTATACGCGTACAACGGGCATTTGGCAGAGCGTATGGCTTGAGCCCGTATCCGAAGTTCATCTGGAGCGCATTCGGTTAACGCCTAACATTGACCGCAACGAGATTACGGTTCAATCGTTCATCTCCGGGTTTTCGTCGGGGGCGAACGTTCAATTGCAGGCAACGATCGCCTTTGGCGGGGAATTCATTTCCCAGGATACTTATACGGTTACGCGCGATGGCGAAATTCGTTCGATAGCCATTCAAGACTTCAACGATCATCATTTGGGGCGTTGGTGGAGTCCTGAAAAGCCGAACTTGTACGATCTGCAATTGAAGCTGATCGTGAACGGCGAACAAACGGATTGCGTCGACTCCTACTTCGGAATGCGGAAAGTGTCCATCGTTGACGGTTCATTAATGCTCAACAATCGGCCTTACTACATGAAGCTGGTTCTGGATCAAGGCTATTTTCCGACGGGCTTGTTGACCGCTCCTAGCGACGACGATCTGCGCAAAGATATCGAGTATACGAAAGAAATGGGATTCAACGGTGCGCGCAAGCACCAGAAGATCGAGGATCCCCGGTATCTCTATTGGGCGGATAAGCTCGGTTTGCTCGTATGGGGGGAGATGGCGAACGCCTATCATTTTACGGAGTCCTACGCCGGCAAGATGACGCGCGAATGGCTGCAGGCGGTCGAACGCGACTATAATCACCCTTGCATCGTGGCGTGGGTACCGCTTAACGAGAGCTGGGGCGTGACGAATATTCTCGTCGATCCTCAACAGCAACAGCATGCGTTGGCGCTCTATCACATGACGAAGTCGATCGACAATACGCGTCCGGTTATCTCCAACGACGGTTGGGAACATATGAAGACGGATCTGGTCACGATCCATGATTACGAATGGCGCCGCGAAGTGCTGCAGGAGCGTTACGGCACGACGGAATCCGCGATTAACGCCCGTCCTGCTAATCGATGGATACTGGTTCCCGGCGTTGAATATGAAGATCAGCCGATCCTGATAACGGAATTCGGCGGCATCTCTTTCAAGAAGAGCGATTGGGAAGGTTGGGGCTACTCCGGCGCCGAAAGCGACGAGGATTTCCTGAAGAGGCTTGCGGACGTCGTGCATCCGATGATCGGATCCCCGGTGATCCAAGGCTTCTGCTATACGCAGTTAACGGACGTAGAGCAAGAAATAAACGGTTTGTTGACTTATGATCGCAAGCCGAAGGTGCCGTTGTCCGAGATTCGCCTAATCAACGAAGGAAAATGGCCGGTTTCCCTGCCGCGTCCCTGATTTTCGATAAAATACGAGACGAAATGGAGCCGGCGGCGGTGTCATTGTGACGCTTCCGCCGGCTTTGCCATTGGGATGGAGCGAATATGATGAATGGGAGAACTAGGAAATCCATTGGGGCGCTGTTGGCACTAATGATGATTTTAACCGGGTTGGCGGGCTGTACTCCAACGACGAAGGAAGAGAAATCCGACGTATTCTGGACCAATCCGATCAGCTTGCCGGACGAATGGGAGCAATACGGATTAGGGGATCCTTATGTCTTTTCCTTCAACGGTAGTTACTATTTGTACGTGAGTACCAGGGATACGGACGCCGGGATAAAAGTGTGGAGCTCTACCGATCTTGTCAAATGGGAATATAGAGGGGTATGTACGGACGATCCGGTTACGATGGCGGCTTATGCTCCGGAAGTAATTTATTGGAACGGCCTCTTCTACATGTATACTTCTCCGGCAGGAGCAGGCCATTACGTTCTGACTAGCGAAAGCCCGACAGGCCCTTTCGAATTGGCGACCGGCAATATCGGCAAGTCGATCGACGGCTCCATCTTCGTCGATGACGATGGGCAATGGTATTTCTACCATGCGGGTCCTTACGGAATCGAAGCCGCGAAAATGAGCGACCCATTGACGTTCGAGGAGAGTATGCCTACCGAGGCATTCATGGGCGGATGGACGGAAGGACCGGCAGTATGGAAGCGAAACGGCCATTACTACATGACTCTTACGGGCAATCATGTGTTTAGCAATGCTTACCGGGTGGATGCCGCTATGAGTTCATCTCCGTTAACCGGATTCAAAGGCGCATCCGGCAATCCCGCGCTTATACGGACGGAAGGGAAAACCGTCGGATTAGGCCATAACAGCGTAGTGAGGGGACCCGATCTGGATACGCAGTACATGATCTATCATAACCTGGAGGGACCGGGCATCGTCGGTCCGCTTCGGCACATGAACATGGATGCCATCGTGTGGAACGGAGATCGGATGTCGGTTCTAGGGCCGACGTCCGATTCGCAGCCGGCTCCGGCGCTGCCGGATTTCTCGGATAGATTCGACCGCGAGAAGCTCGGTTCCAATTGGGATAAGTCCAAGTCAGGGAAATGGGAGATCGATCCGAAGGAAGGGCTTCGACTGACGGCCGCATCGGGCGAACGTGCCATTGCCGTCTCGAAAGAGGAGACGAAAAAGGATTATACGGCGGAATATCACATTAAGATGGACTCCTTAGGCGAGGAGCAAGCAAAGGTTGGAGCTGTTTTTTCTTATAAGAATGAAGACAACTACGGTCTTGCTACGCTAAATAAGAAAACGAATGTGCTGGAAACCCGGCTTATCGTGGATGGGGTCGCGGGGGAGTCGCAAGTTGCCGAACTCCCCGCGGGTTACGACTTAACCAAGTGGCACCTGCTTCGCGTAGAGAAGGCTGGAAGCACGTTCGCTCTTTACGTCGACGGAATGCAGAAGCAAAAGTTCGAGTCTTCGCTGGGCGGCGGGAAAATCGGTTATGCGAGCGAAGGTACGGATGCTTCCTTCGGTTATATCGCTTACAGCAATAAAGTAAATGGGAGCGGAGCATGGGATATTTACAAGCCGATGCCCGGAACCGTTCAAGGCGTCCATTATGAGAGCGGCGCGGATGGAGAGGCTTTCCGCGACAAGGAGTCTCTCTACAGGTCCGGGGGCGTCGAGATCAGAGAGGATGGCGAAGGCGGTTATGCCATCACGAACATGGAAGCCGGCGAATGGGTGGATTATCGGGTCAACGTATCCGAGGCTTCCGAAACCGGTACCTACGATATTCACTTCCGCGTGGCCGGTAAAAGCGGGACTAAATTTCGCTTAAGGAACGGCGAGACGGATATGACGGGCGAGATTGAAATTCCGGCAGACGTAAAAGCAAACGAATGGATTAACCTCATGAAGGAATCGGTCAAGGCGGAAGCCGGAACGAGCGCTTGGAGATTGGAAGTCATTGCGGGCAAATTGGAATTGTCGTCCTTTACTTTATCTCCGCATGAGGACGTGGTCTCCGCTTCCGATGATTTCGAAGACGGCAACGACTTCGGATGGACGCGTTATGAAGGGATGTGGGGAGTAAGCAAAGGCGCGCTTAAAGCTTCTTCGGCGCAAGCCGCCAAGTCGGTTTTCGGGCAGCATAGGTGGACGGATTATACCGCGGAAGCGGATATCGTGCTTAAAGACGGAAAGGGGAATGCGGGAATCTTGGTTCGCGTCAATAATCCGGCGAACGGGATGGAGCGGAATCAGAACCGCGAAGACTTCGTGCAAGGTTATTATGCATATCTCGATTCCGAAGGGGTTCATCTGGCTAAGCACAACTACGACACATTGAACCTTAAGTATGTCGCCATCAAGCGTCCGGCAGGGATTGCGGAGCGCCTGAAGGTAAGGGTCCGCGGGGCGGTCATAGAAGTTTATTTGGGTTCCGGCACCGAGCCGGTTATCGTGTATGAAGATAGGAGCGCATCCCCGTACATGCAAGGCGGAATGGGGCTTAAGTCAGTTGGAGAATCCGCTTATTTCGACAACGTAGCGGTTTCGCCGATCTCTTGATTCGGAGTGTAGAGTAAACCATATAAACAGGCAAGTTAAGGGGACGGGCGGTAGAATTGGCGAAAATATCGGTTAGGATCAAATCGGTCGGAATGAAGCTTTTTCTCATCATTTTCGTGAGCCTCTTGTTTTTTGTCGGGGTGACGGGGACCACCTCCTACGTGATTTCGAAAAACACGATAGAGAAGAAGGTATCCGATGCATCGCTCCAAACGATCGTTCAAACCGGACAGAAGCTGGATCTGTTCTTCGCGAGGCTTGCGGACCTTTCCGCGCAGTTGGATAACGATCTGCGCATCAGGGATTCCCTGCAACTCTATTATGAATCGGAAAAGGGAGGGGAAGCAGCCGTTGAGGCTTCTTCTCGACTCCTTGACAGCGCATCTCCCTTTATCCACAATCAAATTTCCGCTTATGGGTTCTATGAGGAAGACGGAACGGAGATCGCATCCACGAATACGGCAATGATGTCTTCGGTTCCGGATTGGTTTGCCCGCATTGCCGAAGCGGACGGCGGAATAGCATGGTTGGAAACCTCCAAGTCCGGATATATCAATAAGGGCGGGAGCAGCGGTTTCGCTTTGGGACGCTTAATCAAAAGCGCGGCGGCCGGCTCGAAACCTACCGTATTGGTTCTGGAGTTCAGGACGGGGCCTTTAGAGGAATTAATGGGTAACGTGAATATGGGAGAAGGCGGGAACCGCTACATTCTGAACGAGGACGGCCGTTATATCTATAACGAGAATCCCGAGCTGCTCGGGGAAGCCTCTCCTCTCTCGAATCCTTCCGGGCAAGCCGGGCAGCAATATGACGACGTAGATGCCGGCAAGGGCGTTCGGGTCGTCATGCAGCAACTTACAAGCACGGGATGGTATTCCATTGGCACCGTGCCTTTGGAGGAACTGCATAAAGATGCCCGGAGAATCGCGCAAATCACGGTTTTAATGATCATTATCGCGGTTATTGCGGCTTCGGGGATCGGTTATCTGGTCATCCTGCTGATCGGGAAACCGCTGAATCAAGCGAGCCGCTTGATGAAAGAAGGAGCTCAAGGGAACTTGTCCGTTCGAATGAATATGAATCGGTCGGACGAGATTGGACAGCTCGCGACAAGCTTTAACGAAATGATCGGCAACATCGGCGATCTGGTAGGAAACGCGACGCTGTCGGCTAGAGAAGTGCTCGAGACATCGGAGAAATTGACGGAAGCTGCCAGATATACCGCCCAATCCGCAAAGGAGATTGCGACTGCAACCGAAGAAATAGCAGGAGGGGCGATGAACCTTGCGAACGGAGCGGAGAAAGGGAATGAGCTGACCGGCTCGATCGGACTCCAAGTAAGGAGAGTAATGGCCGCCAAAGAGGAGATAGGGACATCCGCTAGAGAGGTGCAATACGCCAGTAATCAAGGAATTCAATATATGGAGGAACTGATCGAGCGAACGAATTCGAATGAACGATTAACGCGTTCGATGACGGAGAAGATAGATATGCTTAAGGAAAGTACCCAATCTATCCGCCAAATCCTCGCTTTACTGAATAACGTGGCGAATCAGACGAATATCTTGTCCTTGAACGCGACCATTGAGGCGGCGCGCGCAGGGAGCGCGGGCAAAGGGTTTATGGTCGTTGCCGATGAAATACGTACGCTCGCGGACCAATCCAAGCAATCCATCCTGGTCGTGGGGCATATCACGGAGAAGATCCAGACGGAAATGGATGAAACCGTCGCGTTGTTATCCGCGGCGCTTCCGATTTTCAGCCAGCAGATCGTTGCGGTCAAGGAAGCCGACACGATCTTCGTACAAGTAAGGGAGCAGGTGGAAGGATTTACGGCGAACCTCGATGAAGTAGCCCATTCGATCAACGAGCTTGAAATCAACCAGGGCGAGCTCGCGGGAGCGATGGCGAATGTCAGCGCGGTTGCCCAGCAATCATCGGCTACTTCCGAAGAGGTAGCGTCCCTTAGCATGGAGCAAAAGAACGTGGGAGAGAAACTCGTTGCATTGGCGGAGAAATTGGATTCCTTATCCGCGGTGCTGCAGGAATCGTTAAGAAAATTTAAATGGAAAGAAAGATGAGCGGGTAAAAATAGATCGTGCACGAGGATGCGCAAAAAAACGGTTGAGCCGCAGAGTTAACATGCTGCTCAACCGTTTTTCCTTTATCCGGATTACGCTCGCAGTTTGCCAAGCTCGGATACTAACGCTTCGACTTCGCTAATGCTGAATCTTTCTTTGGAGTTCACCATATCGTAGATGTCCTTGAGATCCTCGTACTTGTCGACGGTGAAGCTGGACGCTTGCATGGCCGCTCCGGTTGCCATACGCAGCTTCGTCTTGATCGCCTCGATCATATATTCAACGTTTTGCTGTGAAGGTTGATTTAAGTCCATGGGTAACTTCCTCTCTTGCGTAAATGGGGATGCTGTTATTGTAACATAGGAGAACGGGTTCCGCTAAAAAACAATCGAAGAGCCGGAAAGTGGCATTCCTCGGGGCGGAGTGGTAACCTGAAGGAAACGCGCCGTTCGATGATCGACAGGGGATAAACGAATGATAGATTATGATAACCGGGCAACGGATCGAGTAGATGCCGCGGGGCTGAACGCCTTCATGAGCCGGATAGCCGCTGCGCATTCTTTGGAAGAGTTGACGTTTCTATGCATCGGAACGGATTGCTCTACGGGAGACAGCTTAGGTCCTTGGGTGGGCACGCTATTGGAAGAGCAGGGCTTCGCGAGAGTCATCGGGACGCTTAGAGATCCATGCGACGCGAACAAGCTTCCCCGGCTGATGCCCGCATTGGAGGAAAAGGGTACAATCGTAGCTATAGACGCCTGTCTGGGAAAACCCGATAGCGTAGGAGCATATCTGGTGAGGCAAGGGCCGTTGATACCGGCCCGATCGGTGAACGGAGGCCTAGGGGCTGTCGGCGCTTACAGCATAGCCGGCGTGGTGAATGCCATTAGCTTGAAGCCTTACTGGACGTTGCAGTCTACTTCTCTGTATCGCGTCATGGGAATGGCTCAAGAAATTTCGAAAGCGATTAGCATGCAATGGAATAAAGATTAAACCTAAGAGAGGATGTATGTCATGAAGAAGTCACAGCTGATTTCCGGAACTTCCATCGCTTACGTAGAAGAAGGTCAAGGCGAGCCGATCGTCGTCTTGCACGGATATTGCGGGAGCCATCGTTATTGGGATGAGGTTCGTCCGCTGTTAGCCGCGCATGGCAGGGTCATCGCTCCGGATTTGCGCGGGCACGGCGCTTCATCCGCGGGCGAAGGCGTATATTCGATGGAGCGGTTGGCCGAGGATCTGGCGGGTCTGCTCGACGAGCTTAACTTGCCGCAAGCGAACCTGTTCGGGCATTCCTTGGGAGGATACGTTGCGCTTGCTTTCGCGGAGAAGTATCCGGAACGAATCCTTACGTTAGGATTGGTGCACTCGACGTCTTTCCCGGACGCCGAGCAAGCGAAGGAGAATCGGCTGAAAGCGGTAGAAGCGATTCGAACGGGCGGAATTAACGCTTTCGTTGAAGGACTCGTGCCGAAGCTGTTCACGGCCGAGCACCGCGCTTCCCGGTCGGAGCAACTGAAGCGAGCGATAGAAATCGGATACGGAACGTCCGCGGAAGGCGCGATAGGCTGCGCGCTCGGCATGAGAGAAAGGCCGGAGCGAATCGATGTTCTGAAATCGCTGGAAGTTCCGATTCTGCTGCTTGCGGGAGAGCTGGATGAAGTCATACCGCCGGACAAAAGGTTTCCGGTAACGAGCGGCAACGTAACGGCACATACCCTTAAGGAAGTTGCCCACATGGGAATGATGGAGGAGCCTCAAGCTTTTGCGGAAGCGATCGTAAATTTTTTAAAGCGGAATCGGGGGACTGGGCGTGTTTGAACGGGATTACTTGGTCAGGTTGCTGACTCAAGCGGGACTAGTGCTTGGCAAAGCAATGGGATTAAAGGAGCTTAAGAAGCAGAAAGAAGCTCTTGAGCTCATAGATGAGTTTCTGGGCAAAGAGCTGCGCCTGCGCTCTCGTCTTGCCATGGGCTTGACGGATGAGGATCTGTTGTCCATGCTATCGGTCACGGGCAGTCCGAACGCGGAATCGGTGGCCGTAATAGCCGCGATGCTGCAACAAGAAGCGGAGTTGTTGTCCGATCTGGGCAGAACGGACGAAAGCGTGCCGAGATTCGCGAAGGCATTGCGACTAAATCTATATCTTGTACGGAATGATATGGAAATCGAGAACTGGGACGTTCGCGGGCGCATCGCGGAATTGTTGGAAGCCCTGTCTCCTTATGAGCTTGACGCGGAGACTAAGCGGGCTTTATGGACATGGTACGAATGGAGCGGGGAGTTCGCAGCTTCGGAGGATTTGCTATACGAGCTGCAAGAGGACGGAGCGGTTACCGCGGAAGAGGGCGATGCCTTCTACGCAAGGCTGTTATCTTGCGATGACCCGGCTCTGGAGGCCGGAGGAATATCCAGGGACGAGATGGAAGAAGGGCGCAGGCAATGGGGCGCTCTAACGAAGGAGAATGGGTAATGAACGGGAAGACGCAATCGGCGGAATGGCTGGCATTCTTGGACGGAATCGCGACGGAGGGAAAGCTCGTTCAAGCTTCCTTCAGCGCGCCTCGCCGCAAAGACGAGGAAACGGCCAAGAAGCTGACCGTACGTCCGATCAAGCTTAAGACAGGCGTATTCTATCAATTCGAACGTCAATTGGCGAACAAAGTTTTTCACGAGAACGTACCCGTCGAGCGGTTGAAGGAACAGCTGCAATCGACGATGGAGCAATATAAGCAAGCGTTATTCAAAACCGAGGATGCGGACGTGCAAATTCTGGCGAATAAGAAAGGAGAGCTGGCGCTCATCAGCCGCGGCAAGTCCGTGAAGAGAGCAGCCGTGCCGCAGGAGCATAATCGCAATAAAGCTTACGTGCTGCCGGAAGGGGAGCCGGTTCCTTTTTTGGTCTCGCTAGGGGTTATGACTGAGGAAGGCCGGGTCGTAAAGGCGAAGTACGATAAGTTCCGGCAAATTAACCGATTTCTCGAGATGGTATCCGACGTGATCTCCGATTTGCCTCGCGGCAAACCGCTGACGATCGTGGATTTCGGATGCGGCAAATCTTATTTGACCTTCGCGTTGTACCATCTGTTGGCTATTAAAGAGAAACTCCCGGTCCGTATCATCGGTCTGGATCTTAAGGAAGATGTCATAGAAACTTGCTCGAAGCTCGCCAAAGAGTTGAATTGGGACCAATTGACTTTCATGGTCGGCGATATTTCGGACTATGAAGGGCATTCCTCGGTAGATATGGTCGTGACTCTTCATGCCTGCGACACGGCAACGGATGCCGCGTTGATCAAAGCGATCGGCTGGGGGGCAAGCGTCATTTTATCGGTTCCGTGCTGCCAGCACGAGCTTTTCCGCCAACTATCGCAACCGACGCTGAAGCCGTTGCTTAAACACGGCATTCTGAAGGAACGTTTCTCCGCACTGGTAACGGATGCGATTCGGGCTAATCTGCTTGAAATCGCGGGATATCGCACGCAATTGCTGGAGTTCATTGACATGGAGCATACGCCCAAGAATATTCTTATTCGCGCAGTGAAGGGCGGCAAAACGGATATTGCCGAATTGGAGCGGGAATACGAGCGATTTAGGGATTTTTTGGGGGTTAACCCTTTTATGGAAAGAGAAATGAAGTGAATATGCCAAAGGTCACAAAAACCAAGTAAAAAAGTCCTTGAAATCACCTAAAAAAGCATAAAAATCCGACTATTGCGGGCATAATGGTTGTCGAAAAAATCGGCGATATGGTAAAATCAAACATGAACATCCATTATTTTAAATAAAGTCCTTTTGTGAAAAGGTGAATGTGTTGGATTTTCAATGGACTGATTTTACGTTGTTCATTATGCTTTTTATTCTATTTGTAAGCGTGATTGCGTTTAATAGAATTACCCAGACCCATAAAGTGTATTTGGCTTTTCATTTTGTTATGATGCTATGGCCGCTAGGTCAATTCGCCGTCAAATTGACGGATTTTACCGATGTTCAACTGTTTTTCATTAATATCTCTTTCGTAGCGATGGGAATGCTGGGACCGGGCTGGCTTCTCTTCGTTTTTTTCCTTACCGGACGAGCCGCGCATCTGAAGGTAAGCCGGATTCTTCTCTATATTTTCCCGGCCTCCCTTTGCGTAGTCGGAGCTCTTTGGAACCCGGAGAACTTGTTTATGTCGCCGGTAGGGGGCAATTATTTGGATCGTGATTACGGTCCCTTGTTCTGGTTGCTCGTGCTTATACAGTTTGCGTATTTCTTCACGGCTTTGATGAATATGTTCCACGCCCTCAAGACTGTCAAATCCTTGAATCAGAGCAAACAACTTGCAACCGCTTTAATCGGGATGTTCGTTCTGACCGGGTTCGGCCTTCTTGACGTTCTCGTCAACGTATTGCTGGCTCAATGGCTGCCCGTCATACCGGGATTGCTGGCGCTTGGAATTTTACTGTCCGACTTATGCTTCGTCATTGCGATATACCGTTTCGGAATCTTCGATATCTTAAGCATGGCCCAGAGGGACATCTTCGAGCATATGACAACCGGAGTGATCGTAGTGGACGAGAACGGCAAAGTGCTTGAAGTGAACAAGGGCTCGTCGCCGTTCGTTCAATTGTCCAAGGGCGAATCTTTCGAAATGGAGAAGTTTCTAGCTCCTCTGCAGGCGCAGGGGGAAGTATACGAGTTTCTATATCGTTATAACCATCATCCCTACGAGAAAATGCAAATGGAATTTTCGTTGCAGGAAAACTCGGGGAAGCATGTATCCATTCAAATATCGCCGGTGCTCGATGACAGGAAGACGCTGCTTGGCCGTATTATCACTTTCCATGACGTGTCGGAGCTGCGTAAACTCGTCGTTGAAATGAACCGCAAGAACGAAGCTTTGCATGAGCGGAATTTGGAATTGATCACGATCCAGGAAGAGCTGTTCAGAGTTAACCAGAAGCTTGAGCAAATGGCCGTGACGGACGGGCTGACGGGCTGCTTTAATCGCAGGTATTTAATGCAGCAATTGGAGCACGAAGTGCTGCTCAACATGAGATATCAAATTCCGTTTGCGATTTTCCTGTTCGATATCGACCATTTCAAACAAATTAACGACAAATACGGTCATCTCGTGGGAGATGAAGTCATTCGCAGTACGGCCGATATTGTCCGTTCGAAGCTTAGACGAACCGATATATTGGCCAGATACGGCGGAGAAGAGTTTACGATTTATTTGCCGCATACGAATCGCGAGCAAGCCGAACTATTGGCTGAACGGATTATGCTGGCGGTCGGAGACAATTGGGTGGATACCGGGTCGGAAAAAGTACATGTTACGATAAGCATGGGCGTGTTATCGGAATCTAGCGAAGAGCTTAGATTCGAAGATCCGAAGGAGTATTTGCGAGAGGTATTCTCAAGCGCGGACTCGGCTTTGTATAAAGCGAAGAACGACGGTCGCAACCGTGTCGTCATGGCGCGATAACGAGGATTTTTTTGATCGGATCATAGAGAAATAGATGTCGCGTTAACTCGTAATATGGTACAATCTTACCAGTTGAAACGTTTTCGTTAAGGGCAAACTTGCTGAAAAGCAAGGACGCAAAGCCACAGGGTCTAATGTTCTCGCGAACGATGACAGCCTGGCTGCCGAAGGTTCCGCGAGGGCTATTCAGGCGAATCAGGCTGCTTCCAATGGGAGGCAGTCTGTTTTCTATCAATCAGGACGCTAGAAAGGTGGTTTGGCGGGATGACTCAAGCCGGGGACAATAAAGTCATGCTGTCCGAGTTGGACAAGGATTTGCTTCCGTTAAACGTGCTGCTCCATTGCCGGACCGTCGTGGAAGGCAAAAATTTCGTTACGACCGGCGTGATGACCCATGTGGAAGGGGAACTCTTCGAAGTAGAGCTTCCTGAATTCGATCAGTTCGAGCTAGGGGAAACCGTGAAGCTGACCGTATATTCGCCTGCCGGCATCCAATCCATGCCTTCGATCGTCTTTGCGAAATACGAAGCGCGATCGCATTGCTTCAACCGCCAGAGGTGCAGAAGCGTTTCAAAGAGAGACGCGAGCACCCGCGAGTGGAAATTAACGGAAATGCCCATATTTTTCATGTGTTAAGCGACTCGGGCGAAGAGCTTGCGTTAGATCAATCGGTTGCCCTCACGATTCATGATATTAGCATCGCGGGTATTAGCTTTTCCGGACAAGACGCTCCTCATTTGGTGACGAAATCTCGATTGAAGGCGAAAGTGGAGATCGGCTTCGACTTTAACTGCGAGTTGGAAATCGTCCGTCGGGAGAGACAAGAGGATCGCTTGCACTGGGGAGCCAAAATGCAAGTGCTTGAGCCGGAAATGCTCCGTCCGCTCAGAGCTCTGATCTTGCGACAACAGGTGGAGAAGCATGCTCAAACGCGGCGGGATTTAGGAAAAAAACGCTCCTTCGGCAGCGGTAACGGTTAACTCCGGACAATAACGATTACTCGGCAGGCCTTATACAGGCCTGTTTATTTGTTTACGCGGAGAATCGTTCGGACAAGCGCGGATTCGGGGGAAAATGGACGAGCGGATGGGGGGATGTCCGTGATGCGCGGCTCGTTTGCCACATACAATGAAGCAAAAGCGGCAAAGGAGTGATTTCATGGTTGTTCGACGTTCCAAACCGTTGCTGGGGGGTTCCCTTAAGTCCAGAGTAATTAAGCGCACTAAAGTCAATTCTCGTTCGTCCGGCACCGGAAGCAATCCGACCTTTTCCCGCCTGACCGTCGTTTGGGTGCAGAACAACGGCGTTCCTTTCGATACGACCGGATTTTTCGCGCGCCTGTCGCGCGGGAGCACTCTAGTATCTACGGCGCGCTTCGATCGATTCGGGGTCGTTCGGTTTAATAACATTCGCACTTTAACGAATGTTCCTTTCACGCTCCGATTGTTCAACAACAACGGGATTTTGTTCCGTACCCGTACGATTCCCGCGGGCGTGGAGGTTTTCGCGGTCATCGGATAATCGAGGGAGAAGCTGCCGGCAATAAAAAAACAAACGGTCGGGCAGCAAGTCTGTCCCAACCGTTTGTTTTTTTTTGTTTATCCTCCGAAGGCGTCGCGAAACGCTTGTTTCAGCCTCGCTTGATCCACGTTCCACAGCTCCGCGATTTCCCCGCTTATCTCCTCGTCCCACCAGTCGGCCAGAGCTTTGCGATTGCTCCGGTTTTCCGCGATCCACATCAAATTTCCGATGACGCGTTTCACGTACAACTCCTCTGCTTGTTTAACCAAGGGGGCGGGGATATGTTGTTTCAGTCTTTTAACCGTGCGATAAAGCTCGTTCCCGCATGCCCTGCGAATGCTTCTCGGAGTCGGAAGCGGGGAGGAATGCTTTTCTTGGAACATCTTCATCCGGATTCACCTTGCCTCTCTTCCCATACCCTATGCACGGGAGAAAGAGGAGGTCACTCGTCATTGTACGACCAGATAGCCGACCATGGGCCCGCCGGTTTTCGGATCGGCGTGGGTTTGGCAAAGGATGGTGTAGATTCCGGCATCCTTAGGAGTAAATCGTACGACTGTCGTTTTTCCTTTGTTGATTTCCCCGGAAATATTCAATCCCTCGATGACGAACGGATGGGATTGGCCGTTAATGCCGGAAATCCGCAATTCAACGGGTACGTCTTTTTTAACTACGACGGTTCCCGGATAGAAGAGATAGGTTTCCAGTTTCTTGCCGCTGTCCGACATAGCCGAGAATTCTCCCGTGGTCAGATGAAAGATTTGCGTGTTGTCGCTTACCGTAGGGGCAAGTACAGGCTTGGACTGCTGCCAACCGATATAAGCGCCGGCAAGGATGACGACAGCCGCGATTACCGCGTACAACTGAATCTTTTTTTTGTTAAGCACAACGATTTTACTCATTCCGCTCTCTCCTCTTCAACTTTGTCCACCTATGGCAGTGTATGCGTGGGCCCGTCCTCTCATGACAAGCCCGCAACGATTTCGCATGAGCTTCGTATAACTGGAACGAGGCCGCCGGGTTATGCTAGAATAGAGACGGTCATTAAGGGGAGAAAGCAGGTTTATGCCATGATGGATACGTTGCACGAATGGTTGGCCCAGATTCTGGTTTGGATTGAGAGTTTAGGCTACTGGGGCATTATTATCGGACTTGCGATTGAAGTGATTCCAAGCGAAATCGTGCTCGGCTACGCGGGTTATCTTGTGTTCCAAGACATTATCTCCTTTCCGGTCGCCGTCATTTGCGGAGTGATCGGGGCCATCCTTCAGCAATGGTTGCTCTATGCGATCGGCCGATATGGAGGCAGGCCGTTCCTGGATAAGTTCGGGAAGTACTTGCACTTGAAGTCGAAGCATATCGACATCGCGGAAAAGTGGTTTGACAAATACGGACCGATGATCGTATTCACGGGACGGTTCGTACCCGTCATGCGCCAGGTCGTGTCCATTCCGGCCGGGATGGCGCGAATGAGTCTGTGGCAGTTTACGTGGCTAACCGTACTGGCTTCCATTCCTTGGTCGATTTTGTTCGTATGGCTCGGATTTACCCTTGGCGAGAAGTGGGAAACGATCGATCAAGAGGCGTCCAAGTATGTCCAACCGGCGATTCTGATCGCCCTTGCCCTGTTAGTCGTATACTTCCTGTATCAATATTTGCGCAAAAGAGGCAAAAGCATCTAAAATATTAAACAGATTCGAACAAGTGAGGGGAAATAAGCATGAGCCAATTGATCGCGAGCAAATTACATAAAGGCCTTACGCCACGTCAGTTCATTGACGGCATGGCCAAGAACCAAGATGCTTTCAAGTCCTGGCATGACCAATTCCAATGGAATGACGCGGAATTGGAGGAGTTCTACGATTCTTTGAACAACCGCGACGATCTGCGTTGCATGATTCTGGCAGCCGAATGGTGCGGCGACGTCGTTCGCAACGTGCCTGTCGTGTTCCAAGCGATGGAGAAAGCGGGAATCCCGACGGAAGTGCTGATCATGGAGGAGCATCTGGATTTGATGGATCAGCATCTGACGATGGGAGGCCGAGCGATTCCGGTCGTTCTGTTCATCGATACCGGCGGGCATCTGCTTGGCAAATGGGGCGCTCGCCCGAAACACGTTCAAGAAGTCATGAACGCCTTCAAAGCGGCGAATCCCGATCGCGAAGCGCCGGACTATCAAGAGAAGATCGCGGTCGCAAGACAAGAGATGGGACAGCGCTACGGAGAGGGTACCGGCTATCAGACGGTTATTTTGCAGGAAATTCGCGAAATATTGTCCGGGGTCTGAGGTCGATAACCGATGCTGACTTTTCAACGTTACCCGTTAGGGGCGCTACAGACGAATGCTTACGTAGTCGTAAACTCGGAGCGCACGCATGCCGTGGTTATTGATCCGGGTATGCCGGACGGAGCTCTATTGCGCAAGTTAGACGGATTAAAAGTGGAAGCGATTCTCCTTACGCATGCCCATTTCGACCACATCGGCGGAGTGGATGCGATACGTAAACGGTATGGCTGTCCGGTCTATCTCCATTCGGCGGAGAAAGAATGGTTGACCGATGCGGGGAAAAACGGTTCCAGTCGTTGGACGGACGTAACGCCGCCGATTACGACGGATTTGCCGGACCGGTTCTTGGAGGATGGCCAATTGCTGGAGCTGATCGGGGAAAGCTTCCTCGTGAAGCATACCCCGGGTCACTCTCCCGGCAGCGTGAGCTTCTTGGTGGGCGATCTCTTGTTTGCCGGAGATGCCTTGTTCCGCAGGTCGATCGGACGCACGGATCTGCCGGGAGGCAATCAGGACCAGCTATACCGCTCGATTCGGGAGAAGCTCTATGTATTGCCCGAGGACGTTCTCGTTCTGCCCGGACACGGGCCGGAGACGACCATCGGGGAAGAGCGGAAAGAGAATCCTTTTGTCAGATAAAAGGGAATTCCGCATGGAAATGTCAAAAAAGGCTTTACACTCCTGCTAGCATTTGATATAGTGAGCCTTGTCAAGCCCATATAGGCTATTGTTCGCTGCGAAGAACGCAGGCGATAGAGGAATTGTCCTCTTCCGCCTGCGTTTTTTTATTTCCGGAAAAGAGGGTGAGGGAATGAACAGGCGCAGAAGCGCGGCAATCAGTTTGTCGGCCGCGGTGATATCGGGTTTGCTCGTGTACGGCGTTTACTCGCTTCAGTTAAAACATATTCGATTGGAAGAAACGACGAAGGTTGTCGTTCCCAAGCAATTTATCGGGACCGGGACAAAGTTGGAAACGGATCATTTGACCTTGCTGGCTTTGCCTCGCTCGGCCGTGTCGGCGGAGATGATGACGGACTTGTCGGAAGCGGTCGGAATGGAAACTTCCATTCCCCTGGGCGGGAATGAGCCCGTTCTGCGATGGAAAGTAGACAAGTATCGCTTGTTGCCCGGCGCGGGACAATCGACCTTTCAAATTCCGAGGGAATACGTCAAATCGGTTTCCAACGGGATCCGCGCCGGAGATGAGGTGGTCGTCTATCTGTCTGATGAGGCTACGGTTTCCCGCAAGCTGTATGCGGATGCCGTGAGGGTTGCGGCCGTCAAAACCGCGGCGAACTTGGAGATCGACAATCCGAAAAATCCGAACCTGCTGTCCATGGCTAACGATGACAAAGAAGGGATGTATACGTCTAGGCGGGATGCTAACGGGACGATCGATGCCATCAATTTGAATTTGACCGAAGACCAATGGCTTGCGCTAGATACCGCGTGCAAAGGCGGAACAGCTAAGCTCATTATCGCTTTTCAGGCTTCGTCTATTAAGGAGGATGAACGATAATGTCGGGAAGATTGGCGGCATTCGCGGGTTCGACGCCTAATATCGGCACATCTTTGACGGCATTCGGAACGGCCTATCGCATCGCGGCGTTAACGGGACGTAAAGTAGGGTATTTGTGCCTCAATTTGAAAAGCGCCAAAACGCATTTGTATTTGGGCGTAGACAAACCCGACGTCACCCTGGATGGCGTAAGGCCGGAATTAAGAGCGGGTACTTTATCCGGCGACAAATTGCGGCAATACGCATTTCGTTCTCCTAAGCTTGGCGGCTTACACGTCTTGTTCGGCAATATGGCGAGGGAGCAGGCGGAGTACTACGAACCGGAAGATATGGAAAGGTTGTTGGCGGCCTCCAGGGAAGCATTCGATTTAACGATCGCGGACGTGAGCGCCTATTGGGACAATGCGGCGACCGTATGCGCGATGAGAGAAGCGGACGACCGATTTTTAGTGACGACGGACAGCTTGAGCCATTTTCAAGAGGATATTCATCGCTGGACCGGCCAAGTCGGTTCGCAATTCGGAATGGCGCCCGAGCAGTTTCAATTGGTATTGCTGCATAGTAATCATCGAACGACGGGAGGGTTTCGAATGAAGGAAATTCGCAAGGAAACCGGTTGTACCGAGTTTACGGAGCTGAAGTTGCTGGAGAGCGTGCATCTTCAGTTGGATAGCGGCAGGTTGGATGAATGGCTGGCGGCAGAAGAGAGGAATGCCGCAGCCTTCGACGCGGTGGCCAATCCCCTGCTTAATCGGTTGAATTGGGCGCAAAGGCTGCAAAAAACCGATCGTCCGTGGCTCAGAAGATTGATGATTCATAGGCGGAGGGACCGTTGAGCGCCGATCGCGCCGCTAAACGGTTTTCTACTACCGGTTATGCGGCCGACTTGCAGACTTCGATTAATAGGTCGGCTATAGCGACTAGCGATGGTTCGGATGGTTTGGCTAGCTTGCGGTCGTATACGGAAGAAGTCCGCCATATGCTGGCGACTCCGAGAGGCTGGAGCGAAGAGGAGCGGCGGCGATATGCCGAGAAGCTTAATCGGGCGGTTATCGGCTTTCCCCAGGAGAGAGCGGAGATGCTCGCGATCATTTCCGATTGGATCATCCGCAAAAGGCTGCAGCATGTTTCTTTCGGTAACTTGCCCTATGCGACATTGGCGGAGGCTTTGTTCGCGGAAGTCATCGGGATGAACATGCTCGAGCTTGTGCTCCGTAACCGGGAAGGCTTGGAAGAGGTGCAAGTCGTCGGCACCCGAATTTTCGAAGTGAGGGACGGCAAGGCGACGGCCTCATCTTATCGGTTTCAGGAACTGAGTCATGTCGAGAGAATTCAACAGAATCTAGTGCTATTCAATAACGATAGGATCAACCCGCGTAAAAGATGGGCGGAGGTGTTGCTGTTGGATGGCTCCCGCGTCACTTTGACGGGCTTCGGGTTTACGGCACAGCCAACGTTAACGATTCGTCTGTATACGGTAAAACGGTTCAATCTCGAAACGTTATGCAGCCCGGAATATCTGACGATGGATGACCGGGTGCGCGAGCTTCTGCTTGTCATCGTGCGCAGCCGATTGAATATGGTCGTGATCGGCGCGACGAATACCGGTAAAACTCATCTGATTAAGGCGCTTATCTCCGCGATGCCCGACGAAGAGAGAATCGTAACGATCGAAAGCCGATATGAACTGATGCTTGCCAGAGACTTCCCGGACAAGAACGTCGTGGAGTACGAATCCGACGAGGATGATCCTCTTCACGGACCCCGTCAAGCGTTCAAGCTGGCGTTAAGGCAATCCCCTCAGCGTATCTGTCACGCGGAAATACGGGATGAAGACGCCAACATTTACGTTCGTGCTTGTACCCGCGGTCATGAAGGGAGCATCACTTCCGTACATGCCAACGGCTTGGAGGACGTCCCCGACACGATCACGGACATGTGCATGCTCGATGGCCGGGGAATGAATCCGATCTCGATGATTCGGCGCATTACGGAGCATGTCACGCATATCGGGTTCGAGATGCGCATGGTTCAAGGAGTGCGGAAGCTCGTCAGGGTAGGAGAGTTCGAATGGTGCAACGGAGCGGTCAGGGTCAGGGATTTGGTTCGATACGATGAGGCAACGGGACAGTGGACTTTTCCCGAATCTTTCTCGGACAAAGCGTTGCGGAAAATGGCCAGAATCTCTCCCGAAGGCAATCGGCCGATTGGAATATCCCCTTCAGGAGGCAGCGTTAAATGATGAAGCTAGCCATCGTATCCTTGATCGGATTGCTCTTTCTATTGTTGTTCGTAAGTTTCCGGTTTGGATTGCTGGCATGGTGGGATACCCAATCTCGTAAACGACGGCTCAAAGCGATGAAAGTCAGCCGTTGGAAATGGGATCCGCTGCAGAGTTGGACGCGTTTAAGCAAACCCCATCAGCATGTTTCCGATCTGCTGTTAGCGATGGGGTGGCGCATGAAGCCGCAAGGTCTCGCGACTTGTTCGTTGGCAATGGGGATGATGGGTATCGTCGCGGGGGTACTGGTGTTTCAGTCCTTTCGTTCTGTAATCATTTTGTTTGGCGTGCTAAGCTGCTTGCCTTATTTGCTGCTTCGCATGTCGTTGATCAACAGGCAAATGGCGACAAGATTGGAGTTCTTGCCCGCCGTGGAACTGTTCTACCAGAGTTACCTGATTACTGGTTGCCGGCACGTTCGGGTTGCCCTGCAGAAAACGGTGGAAGAGCGTCGTCTGCCCGGCGAAGTACAATCGGTGTTCGAACAGCTCTATCGGAATTTATCGGTCAAGGGGGACGATGAGGGTAGTTTACGTCGGTTTTCGTTGTCGTTCGGCAACGCTTGGGCGGATTATTTCGGAAGCATTCTTAAAGTGGCGATCGAAGAAGGAAACAACGTTGCGGATAACCTGAAGGAACTCATCTCGGATATGCGCAAAGCCCAAATGGCGAATCAATTGGAACGCCACCGGTTGCTCGAGATTCGAATGGCTAACTTTACGCCGGTATTGTTCTTAGCGCTGTTCATGGGGGTGAACTTTCGGTTGAATCCGGAAGGAAGTTATCGCTATTACATTTTGGATTCCGGAGGGAGAGGGATGCTTCTTAATGCGCTCGTGCTGTTGTTCGGATCGTTTATGATGGGGCTTTATCTGTCCAGGAGAAAAATATAGAGGACGAGGTGACCGATCGTGAACGATTACGTGCAGACACTCACAGTCGGAATTGGCGGGTTTGTCCAGTTTGCGCTCATCTTTGCCGGTATATCCGTCATTTTGAGGTTTTGGTTCGTTCCCCGCAATCGCTGGCGAATCCATCTGAAGGGCTGGCGCGATAGGAGGATGCCTCTATGGTGGCTTCGAATATGGAGGACGGACAGGGAAAGCGTAAGCCTGCAAGAGAGACGGATGCTGCTAGCGGGATGCGGAATACGTTATCCTCCGGAGTCGTACTTGGCTTATCGCCGATGCTCGTTATTCGCGCTTCCTTTTATCGGTGGAATTGCGTACGTAATGCAAGATAGGGGACAGCTTTCGGCCGTACTTGCCTGGAATATGCTAATTGCGCTCTTGATCATAATCGGCTTGGCGGCATTCGATCGGATGTGGCTTCAATCCATCCGGCGCTACCGGACGGACCGAATAAGGCGCGAGATCGTGGCCGTTAGCAGCCAACTATTGTATTACACGGGTTCAAGGCAGCATCTTCACGGCAAGCTCATGAAATGTCTCGGTCTAACCCGGTACATTCGAAGCGAAATGGGGCTGTTGCTGAACGAATGGTATCACGATGCCGATGCCGCTCTGAAACGGTTCAAGGAACGGTTAGGAACCGACGAGGCCTACGGATTTGCCGAAAGTTTGCGCTCCCTGCGCATGAACGAAAGCGACGAGATCTACGATATGCTCCGTGAAGTGGTACGGGATTATAAATCGCAGATAGAGCTTGCCAAGGATAGCCGCAAAGAGACGACTTCCTATCTCTTGTTCGTACTGGCTGGTATTCCGATTTTGTATACGTTCCAAATTTTTCTGTACCCCTGGGTCCAAGAAGCGGCTAAGCTTTTTGACGCCCTCAGCCCGTAGGAAGGAGGTGTTTGGATGAGGAACATTCTGATTACGGTCATGATGTTAATCGTAGTGGCTTTATTGTTTAATACGATCGTGGCTCAAGATAATACGGGAACGCGAGCGCGTATTGAAACGCACGGCAACTCGGCGAACACGACGCTCGGGAATCTTGCGCCTTAAGCGGAAAGGAAGAGAGGATGCCATGCGACAGCTGTTAATGACAATGCTGTTGATCGTTACAGTCGTTTTACTGTATAGCTCTATTACGCAGGGGACCGGGGGCACGGATGAGCTGATTCAAACATCGGGCGGGCGTATGGCGGATCACATATCCCGAATCAGTCCGTGAAACAACTGTTAGTATTTTTGCTGTTCGCCGCGTTGTTTTGTTGGTTGATGTTCTCTCCGATTTATAAACACGTGCTCGTCATCCGGCAGGCCCTGTTACAACAAGAAGCGGACTACTTGCTGGAAGTCGGCGCTAGCGGGAGATACGGGTACATTGACGGGGGAATGGTTGCGGAATCAAGGGACAGGCTGTCGCAATACGGGTTTACTGCGTCTTCTCTTCGATATGAAGTGACCTCCACGTCGGGAGCCGACGCCGACAATGCTGCCTCGCCCTTGCTACGGGGAGTCGGGATTCGTCTACGTATTACGTATCCGTACGACAATTTGCTCGACATCGATCGTTTGATCGGGGTAACGCCTCCGTCCGATGAGGCTAGAATCGCCGGCGGCGGGATGAAAATGAGCGAGTATGTCCCCAGCCGATAACAAGGAGCAGACGGGACTATGGCCAAGCTTGTGTTCAGCGTGCTTATGATCGTAGTGTGGTGGATGCTCCATGCGTTGCAGATCGACGAAGAAGTGGCGATGGGGACGGTGCATGACGCTAAGCGAGCGGTTGACCGCGCTGCGCATGCCGCTGCCCAACAGTTAGACCGGGACAAGCTGGAGATGGGCGTTATCTCTATTCAATCCGAGTTAGCGGAAGAAGCTACTCTGACCTATTTGCAGCACAATTTGTCGTTAGATGCGGAACTGCAGCCATTGCCGGATAGCTTCCTTCGGGAAGCCGTCGAAGTACTTGCCTTCGAGATCATTAACGAGGATTCGGATTTCCCGTTCACGTATCGCAATCCCCTCTATGACTATGAAGTGACGCTAGACCGACCGGGCGTCGTGTTAATCGTCCACGTAAAGTATCCACGTCTATTCGGAGTACTCGCTCCCGTAGAGTGGGACTTAAAGGGGGCGGCGGAATTGGTATTCTGATAGGTTATTAGCAAGCTATAGTCGGAGGAGCTATCCCATTCGGTCAGTATCGGTACCGATGAGACGGCTCCTTTTGATTTGAAAAGCAAACTACCATTTCCCGAAGGAATAACGGCACGCGGTGCCGTTATATCATCCAAACTACCATTTCCCGAATGAATAACGGCACGCGGTGCCGTTATATCACCCAAACTACCATTTCCCGAATGAATAACGGCACGCGGTGCCGTTATATCATCCAAACTAATATTTCCCGAATGAATAACGGCACGCGGTGCCGTTATTCCTTAGCCCCGTTACCTCAACGAGGTTCGCTCCCCCATTCGGTTGACGTCATGCCGCATCTTTGTTGTAATGAGTACGTGAAGAAGGATAGAAGATAAAGGGGCGCCAAATATATGCATCAATTCCCACCGCAAGACGAGTGGTTGAATCGTAAGCTCAGGTTGCAACAAAAATTAGACGAGTGCGGAATGAAAGGCTGTTTGGTATCGCAGAACGTCGGGATTTACTATTTCACGGGTTCGATGCAAACCGGTTATCTGTTCATGCCCGTAGAGGGCGAGCCTACCTATTACGTCCGAAGAAGCATGGAACGGGCGCTCAAAGAATCGCGAGTGAGAACCGTCGAGCTAGGCTCGTTTCGTTCATTCGGAATGCAGTTAGAAGCCGATTACCCCGAATTAGGGGAACCATCGGGCGAACTGCCTCTATTGGGAGCCGATCTGGACGTGATGCCCGCTCAATTGTACCTTAGGCTTGCCGATGCGATTCCTCGGGCGCGATTGGCCGATGCGTCCGCCATTCTGAGGAACGTTCGAAGCGTAAAGTCTCCCTACGAGATCGAGCGGATTTCCCGCGCGGCCGAGGTCGTTGCGGTTGCTCTCGAGACGGGCTTAGCCAGCTTGCGAGAAGGCATGACGGAGTTGGAATTGATGTCCGTTATCGAATACTCGATTCGAAGGAACGAGCACATTGGATTAATGAGGATGCGCAATTACAACCAAGAGATTATGACCGGTATCGTCGCTTCGGGAGAAGCGGCGGCGGAGCCTTCGTATTTCGATGGTCCCGCGGGGGGGAGGGGGTTGTCCCCGGCCTCCCCGAAGAGCGTTAGCCTTCGCCCGATCGGCCGCAATGAACCGATACTGATCGATATCGGCTGCTGCGTCGACGGATACGTGATCGACCAGACGCGTACGGCCGTGATAGGAGAGCTAGACCCCGATCTTCGCGCCGCTTACGATACCGCCGCGGAGATCATGAGGATCAGCGAGCGGTCGCTTCGTCCGGGCGGTATCCCCGAGGAGATTTATTTCCAAGCCGTAGAGATGGCGAAGGCCGCGGGATTGTCGGAGCATTTCATGGGGTTTGGCCGCGACCAAGTTAAATTCCTGGGGCATGGGATCGGACTCGAGATCGACGAATGGCCGGTGCTTGCCAAAGGTTTTCGAGCTCCGTTGGAACCCGGAATGACGATCGCCGTCGAACCCAAATTCACGTTTCCGGGACGAGGCGTCGTCGGCGTAGAGAACACGTATCTGATTACGGAATTCGGCTGCAAGGCATTAACGGTGTCTCCGGAGAAGATTTATGCATTGCCCTGAGAATTTCCTGCATTCTCTCGACAACGGTACCCAGAAAATGGTTATCGTTGTTTTTTTATTTAGGGTTGAACGATTCGCGGTCGGGAAACGTATTAATTGCACCCATTGAGAACCACGCGAATTTCAGAAGGAGGCGGGAGTCAAACCTTATGCCGAAATCCACTCCGAACCACTCCCGCAACGGACGAATCTCGCCTGCCGAGTTGCCTTCGTTGCTCCGGGAGCATTACGGAATCGTGTTTCACTATTTACTCAAAGCGACGATGAACCGAACTCTCGCGGAGGATATCACCCAGGAGACGATGATTCGGGCGATCGAGAAGATCGATAGATACGACGGCAGCTCTAAGTTCTCGTCATGGCTCATTACGATCGGTACGAGATTGTATCTCGATTTCCTTCGTAAACGCAAAAGGGAACACGAAAGCTTGAAGCAGCAATCCCAAATATCCGCTTTGCAATGGGAAACGGAATCGCGGGGGGCGGAATGGAGCGAGCTGCTGTCGAGCCTGGAGAAGCTCGCGAATGAAGACCGAATTCCTCTTGTGCTCAAGCATTATTACGGATACACCTACGAGGAAATCGGAGAGATGATATCCCTGCCGCCAGGAACGGTCAAATCAAGAGTTCATTACGTTATTCGAAAAATCCGAGAGGAGCGAGTCAAGGATGAAGCCTACTGATCAAGATCAGGATAATAAACTCATTGCGGATTTGCGCAGAGATTGGGAAGCGCTAGAGAAAACCTATTCCGTTAATCCGGCGCCGCTAGACGTATGGGAATCCCTAGTCCATAGACAACGTCAAGTTACGAGGCGACGCTTATGGCGAGATTTACTCCTCTTCTGGTCGGTCGCGGTGCCGCTTGTTTCGGGCGGCGTTCTTTTCCTCGGTTCGGGAATATCGGTGTGGTTTTGGCTGCTGCAAGGGATATCCGTCATCGTCGGTATTCCCCTGGCGATTAACGAATTTAAAGCTTCTTGGCGCAAAGGGGCGTCGACCTATGACTGAAGCATCCATGCAGGGGAACTGGTGGCTGTGGACTTTTCTCGGACTTCTGTTGCTGGCGCAGAGCACCGGACTGTTCGTGCATGCCCGAAGCCGGGGAGGAAAGGCATGGTTCTGGGGACTATGGGGATTGACCCAGTTTCCGTGTCCAACGCTCGTATACTTGCTGTTGCAGTGGTGGAAAAACCGCAAACGCAAGCTTGAAGCCGAAGGAAATAACAGACTAAAGGATGGAGGGACCAACGATGGATAAATTAGATCTATTAAAAATATTGCTTCCGGTAGTCCTCATACAGCTTATTTTGCTGGTGACGGCATTGACGTATTTATTCCGGATGGATTCCGTTCGAGGGAAGAAGTGGGTATGGGTTCTGGTGATCGTTCTCGTTAATATCGTTGGACCGATCTTATTTTTCGCGTTCGGAAGGAAGGAGAGATGACTATGAATCTTCTAAAGGCAGAAGGATTATCTCGCAGATACGGAAAAACAGATGCGCTCAGCCAAGCCAGCTTCGTCATCGGCGAGAATCGTTGCATCGCCTTGCTGGGGCCTAACGGAGCGGGTAAAACGACGACGTTATCCCTGTTAGCGGGTTTGTTGGATCCGACGTCCGGCACGCTCGTCATGAATAGCGATCTAAGCTCGGACAGGCGACGCTGGATGGGGTTCCTCCCGCAGCATCCCGCGTTTTTCGGTTGGTTGACCGGATTCGAAACGATGGTTACCGCCGGCAGGTTATGCGGCTTATCCTCCAAGGAGGCGGCGGAGCGCGGCAAAGAATTGCTGGAGGCGGCAGGGTTGAAAGAAGCAGCGAATCGTCGCGTTTCCGGCTATTCCGGAGGAATGAAGCAGCGTCTGGGGCTGGCTCAAGCCGTCGTTCATCGTCCACGCTTGCTTCTGTTGGACGAGCCTGTTTCCGCTTTGGATCCGATAGGAAGACGTGACGTGCTCACGATGCTGGACAATTGGAAGCGGGAGATGACGATCGTGCTCTCCACCCACGTTCTTCACGACGCGGAGCAGGTTTGCGATGAGCTGATCTTAATGAATCGCGGCCGAGTCATGATGCAGGGGGAGATCGAACAGTTGCGCCAAACCGCGGGAGACCCCTACTTGAATATCGTCGTAGAAGAAGGAGAAGCAGCGAATAATTGGCTCGGAAGAATCGGGCGGATTCAGGGCGTGACGAAGGTGGAAGGCGGGAAGTGCCAATGCCGCGTTCACACGGACGAAATGGATTCCGTAAGGGATAAGGTACTGCGAAGCGCCTTGGATGAAGGAGTAAAACTGCTGACCTTCGAGGTTAGCCGCAAATCGTTAGAGCAATGGTTCGTTGAGGCGGTGCAGGCATGAGCGGCTTCGGAATATTGCTTCACAAAGAATGGCGCGAAGCCCTTCGTACGGCTAAATTGATTTGGTTGCCGGCGGTATTCCTCTTGCTAGGACTCCTTCAGCCGCTTACGGCGAAGTTCATGCCGGACATCCTTGCTTCCGCCGGCAATCTGCCTGAAGGCACGCTTATCCAAATCCCGGTTCCAACGCCCGGGGAGGTATTGGGACAAACGATCAGCCAGTTCGGAACGGTAGGATTGCTGGCCGTATGTCTGGCGTTCATGGGAACGATTGCCGGAGAGAAGCGAAACGGCACCGCGGATTGGATTCTCGTCAAACCCGTCTCCCCGTTGGCTTATGTGGCATCCAAATGGGTCGTGCTTTGCCTGATCGTCGCGATTGCGTTCGGTCTAGGGTTTGGCGGATCGTGGTACTACACGAATCTATTAATCGGCGTTCCGAATTCGGGAGACGCCCTTATCTCCGCGTTTTTGTACTATATCTGGCTCGTGTTCATCGGTACGGTTACGATTATGACCAGCGCCTTGCTTCGTTCTCCCGCGGCTGCCGCTTTCATTACCTTTGGCGGCGCGATCGTTCTGCAGTTGGTTCATGGCCTATTCGATAACAAGCTTTCTTGGCTGCCGTCCGGACTTGACGCCGCGGCGATCTCCAAGCTGGCGACGGGAAGTTCGCCGAGCTGGGCAGGCTCCGCTATCGTTACGGGGATCTGCATCGCGACGCTGTTAACGGTTGCGGCAAAAGGAGCGGGCTTAAGGAAAAAAGGATAGATTACTCTCATAGACAGCCTAAATACGACTCCATTTGCATAAGGTAATGATTTTCTAGTAGGATAGTATTATTACCTGAAACATGGGAAGGGGAGAATCGGTATGCTGAAGCTGGGAGAGAAAATCATCATCGTGGATGATCGGTTCGAGCAAAATTTGCCCGTGGGCGAGTATGGGTATGTAATCGCTTATGACCGTAACAACGACAGCGCGTTCGATTATATTATTCGGGTACCGAAAGCTAATAGACAATTTTACGTGCCAGGTGAAGATATTGAATTAGAAGAAACTTTGATAGAGCTCGAAGTCGACCGCATTGAAAGAGAAGCCCTGATCGACTTCGCCTTGGTTACCCGGAACGAGGAGCTGTTTAAGCGAATCATGAACGGCGGCAAGGAAGAAGAGGAACCTGTCGAAGAAGCGAGCAAAGAAGTACTGAGCCGCGAGGAATTTATTCGGCAAGTCAACTTGAAAGCTTGGATTTAATAAAATAGGCACCGAAGTTCTCATGCTTCAAGAGACTTTCGGTGCTTTTTTCTATTCTTAATTGACTCCGACCGCCGTTTCGCTAGGAACCGGCATCGCCCGTCCGAACAAATAGCCTTGAAACAGAGGGACGCCTGCATTTTTCAGGTAATCCCATTCCTCTTGCCGTTCCACGCCTTCGGCCAGAACAACGCCGTGAAACCGGGAAACGCGTTCCAGCAGCCGGTCGATATATCGCTGTTTCTTCGGGTCCGCGTCGCATTGGCTGACCCATCTTCGGTCCATTTTGACGTAGTCGGGCTGTAACCGGTCCACGATATCCAAAGTCGCAAACCCCGCGCCAACGTCGTCTAAAGCAAGATTTACCCCTTCGTTGCGATACGCGTCAAAAACGCTTTTTAATCTAGGGTCGTCAAGCGGCTCGGACTCCATCACTTCGAATACGTAATCCCGCGGGTCGGTGCCGGATTCCTTGATCGTCTCGAACGTGCCTTTGAGGCAAGCGGCCGGCTGATGCAAGGAAGAGGGGAGGAAATTGACGAATCGCTTCATGCCGGACGGCAAATGCGATGCCCCCAGCCGAATCGCCGAATGTCTGGCGGCTCTATCCAAATAAGCGTGTTGCCCGATTCTTCTGGCGGTGCGGAATAGCTCCGCCGGGCGAAACGGCGGTTGTTCCGGCAACGGACGCAGCAAAAATTCATAGCCGACAATATTGCCGCTCGGCTGTACGATAGGCTGCAAATAAGTCGTGAACAACCGATACAAAATATAATCGGAGACGCTCCGTCCGCCGACTTCGCCGAATAACTCGGACAACGCGATCCAACCGGCTTTATCGTTCTCGATGCTTGCTTCTTCCGATTCCGAATCATCGCTGTCGTACGAGATCCGACATTGCACTTTCTGAGCTTCCGGAGTCTCTATTTTCCTCTGCAGCTTGCTCATCAGCTTAAGCAGCGGCCGTTGATCGTCGTAGCGTAGCGTAAGAGAAGGCTTATCGTTATGCGAAGATGTGCATTCTTTTATCGCTTCATATAAGGTTTCAAGAATTGCCGGATCGTCCGCCGCGAATTCTACGAGCCCGTAATCCCTTAATGGAGCGGAACTTATCGCGCTATGGTAACGGGGCATCTTAATTCCTCCTTACGTGGACGTTTGTCGTCTTATTTTAACCGTTTTCCGAACCCCTAAAGCATTTACCCGTCATTGAGTTCCCTTAGTTTGTCCGATATAATGAAAAGAATGAGCGGATATGCGGAAATAAGGAGGGTTATGCAAACATGAGCATTACGATCAAAGATGTCGAGCATGTTGCCAATTTGGCGCGTCTTGAGCTGTCCGATGCGGAGAAGGAACAATTCACCGGACAATTGAACGCGATTCTGAAATATGCCGATAAATTAGACCAACTGGACACGGACGGCATTGAGCCGACGAGCCACGTATTGCCTCTCGCCAACGTGATGAGGGAAGACGTCGTTAAACCTTCTTGGCCAATTGAGAAAGTACTTCTCAACGCTCCGGAAGAAGAGGACTGGCAGTTCAAAGTGCCTGCGGTTCTGGAATAAAGATTAGGAGGAGCAAGCATGTCGGTTTTTGATTTGAGATTGGCGGAACTACATAATCGTCTTCAAAATAAACAATTATCCGTTGCCGAACTGGTGGAGCAATCCATTAAACGGATTTCCGATACGGACGACAAGATTGGCGCTTTTCTTGCCTTGAATGAAGCGGGAGCGCGCAAAGAAGCGGAAGCTCTCGATGCGCAGCTCGCAGCTGGCGGAGAACGGGGCTTGTTATTCGGCGTGCCTGCAGGCATTAAGGATAACATCGTCACGGAAGGCTTGCGCACGACTTGCGGAAGCAAGTTTCTGGAAAACCACGATCCGATTTACGACGCAACGGTCGTTACGAAACTGCGCGCCGCGCAGTCCGTCACGATCGGCAAGCTCAACATGGACGAATTCGCGATGGGCGGATCCAACGAGAATTCCGCATACCATCCGGTTCGCAACCCATGGGATTTAGAGCGCGTACCGGGGGGCTCTAGCGGTGGCTCCGCGGCTGCCGTCGCGGCCGGTCAAGTATACTTTACTTTAGGTTCCGATACGGGAGGATCTATTCGCCAGCCTGCCGCGTATTGCGGCGTTGTCGGACTGAAGCCGACGTACGGCCTCGTTTCCCGTTTCGGGTTAGTCGCGTTCGCGTCTTCGCTCGACCAGATCGGTCCGATCACGAAAAACGTGGAAGATTCCGCATATGTCCTGCAAGCGATCGCAGGCCATGACGAGAGAGACACCACTTCGGCTAAAGTCGACATTCCCGACTATTTGTCCGCGTTGACCGGAGATGTCAAAGGCTTGCGAATCGGCGTTCCTAAAGAATATTTAGGTCAAGGCATCGATCCTCAAGTGAAGGAACGCGTGTTGGAGGCGCTGAAAGTGTTCGAATCGATGGGCGCCGCATGGGAGGAAATATCCCTACCGCATACGGAATACGCGATTGCGACTTATTATTTGCTGGCTTCTTCCGAAGCATCCTCCAATCTGGCCCGGTTCGACGGCGTGCGCTACGGAGTTCGCGCGGACAATCCGGCTAATTTAATCGATCTGTATCGTCGTTCCCGCAGCGAAGGCTTCGGTCCGGAAGTGAAACGCCGGATCATGTTAGGTACTTATGCGTTAAGCTCGGGTTATTATGACGCTTATTATAAGAAAGCCCAGCAAGTGCGTACGTTGATCAAGCAAGACTTCGACAATGCGTTCGAGAAATACGACTTGATTATCGGGCCTACAGCGCCGACTCCCGCGTTCAAATTGGGAGCGCAAGTCGGAGATCCGCTTACGATGTATTTAAACGATATTTGCACGATTCCCGTCAGCTTGGCGGGAGTGCCGGCGATCAGCATTCCTTGCGGATCGGCTGACGGTTTGCCCGTCGGTCTGCAAATCATCGGCAAGCCGTTCGACGAGCGGACGGTATTGAGAGCGGCACACGCATTCGAAAGCCAAACCGGGTTCCATGACCTGCGTCCGGCACTGTCTTAGGAGGAGCACAACATGTCCAAATATGAAACGGTCGTCGGCCTTGAGGTACACGTCGAACTGCATACGAAATCGAAAATTTTCTGCGGGTGCTCGACTTCTTTCGGCGCGCCGCCCAACACGCACACATGTCCGGTATGCTTAGGCCATCCCGGAGTATTGCCAGTCCTTAACCGTCAAGCGGTAGAATACGCGATGAAGGCCGCGATGGCGATCAACTGCGAAATCGCGGAATGGTGCAAATTCGACCGTAAAAACTATTTTTATCCCGATTCGCCCAAAGCCTACCAAATTTCGCAATACGACCAACCGATCGGACAGAACGGTTGGATCGACATCGAGGTGAACGGCCAAACGAAACGGATCGGCATCACTCGCCTTCACTTGGAGGAGGACGCCGGCAAGCTGACGCATATCGAAGGGGGCTATGGTTCCTTAGTCGATTTAAACCGCGTCGGAACGCCGCTTGTCGAGATCGTATCCGAGCCGGACATCCGTTCCCCGGAAGAAGCGAAAGCTTATCTGGAGAAACTAAGAGCCATCATGCAATATTATCGACGTCTCAGACGTGAAGATGGAAGAAGGCAGCCTGCGTTGCGACGCCAACATTAGTATTCGTCCATACGGGCAAGAGAAGTTCGGAACCCGCGCGGAATTGAAAAATATGAACTCCTTCCGGGGCGTTCAGCGCGGTCTCGAGTACGAGGAGCTGCGTCAAGCGGATGTGCTCGACAGCGGCGGCACGGTCGTGCAAGAGACGCGTCGGTGGGACGAGGCGCAAGGAAAAACGATCAGCATGCGCGGCAAAGAAGAGGCGCATGATTATCGTTATTTCCCTGATCCGGATCTCGTTCGCCTACATATCGACGCCGAGTGGAAAGCCAGGGTTCGGGCTTCGATTCCGGAATTGCCGGATGCGCGGCAAGCGCGGTACATCCAGCAATACGGCTTATCGTCTTACGATGCCGGCGTCCTGACCGCATCCATGAAGCTTGCGGATTTCTTCGAGGAGAGCTTGAAGCATACTAGCGATGCGAAAGCGTCCGCTAACTGGATCATGGGAGATTTGCTCGGTTATTTGAACGCCAATAACTTGGAGCTCGGCGACGTTAAGATTACCGGCCAAGGTTTGGGCGAGATGATTCAGCTAATCGAGAAAGGTACGATCAGTACGAAAATCGCCAAAACGGTATTCAAAGGCCTGATCGAAACGGGGAAATCGCCGCAACAAATCGTCGAAGAGCAGGGGCTCGTGCAAATTAGCGACGAAGGCGCCATTCTCTCGATCGTCGACGCCGTCATTGCCGCCAATCCGCAATCGGTCGAAGATTTCCGTAACGGCAAAGAGAAGGCGATCGGCTTCCTTGTCGGACAAATCATGAAAGAAACGAAGGGCAAAGCGAACCCGGGGCTTGTGAACAAGCTTCTGGTGGAGCGCTTAAATGCATAAAACATCAAGAAAACGGCAAATTCGCATAGTGCGGATTTGTCGTTTTGTTCACGACGGCGGCAGCCGGTAATGCTAAGAAAGGTAGGCTATAGGATGGGGATTGTGGGGATAGAGATCCAGCGCCGGGAAGAAGCGGAGGAAGTATGGGAGTTGCAGCATCCGGCTTATCGCGTCGAGGCTGCTTTGATCGGCGTACCCGATTTGCCACCGCTGCAGGATACGATTCAATCGTTGCAAGCTTGCGGCGAGACCTTCATCGGGTACCGTAACGAAGAGGGAGATCTCGTCGGCGCCGTTGCGTACGAACGTATCCGATCAAGCGAATATACGATTAGCAGAATGATGGTGCACCCCGACTTCATGCGTCAAGGGATCGGAACGCTTTTGCTACGGCATCTTCTGACAACGGAAAAGCTGAAGTTTTGCGTCTGGTCCGTTACGGCGGAAATTCGCAACCTGCCCGCGATCGCTTTGTATGAGCGCTTTGGTTTTGCTCGTCGGATGACATTCAGTCCGATAGAGGGAATCGAGATGGTTAAGCTTATTCGTTTGCCTTCCGGCGAGACAACTCCGACCTGAGCCTAGGTTTACCCCCGTCCGAAAACCATTGTATGGTCAAATTCTACCGTGATACAATGATAAAAATTGAAACGATGAAAGGGATGCCAATGCACAATCCTTGGGTAATTGACAGCGTGCATCTTGTCATCCGCCTACTCTTATCCGTCTTGCTCGGAGGGTTAGTCGGATATGAAAGAGAACGGAAAAATCATGCGGCGGGCTTACGAACCCACACTTTGGTATGTTTGGGCTCTTGTTTGCTTATGATTCTTTCCATGTATGGATTTGCCGATTTCGTGGGCGAACCGAATGTTCGGCTCGATCCTGCTCGCCTCGCCGCGCAGGTTATTACCGGAGTAGGATTTCTAGGTGCGGGGACCATTCTGTTTACCGGAAAATCGATTACGGGATTAACGACAGCGGCATCGGTGTGGGTAGTTATGGCCGTAGGATTAACGGTCGGAGCGGGTTTTTATTTGCCTGCCGTCGTATCGGCGGTAATGGTGCTGCTTATCTTGTGGGGACTAAATATCGTTGAAAAGCGGTATGTAAACAACCGGCGAGAATGTACCTTTACGCTAATGCTGAACGGCGAATCGCCTCGAGTCGAGAACATACAGGCGCTTCTAAACCAACGTGGAGTAAAGTTGCTTAAAGTTCGATTCGTAGGCCCGGAAGATCATGAAGTAAGCGTCGACGCCAAACATCAAGGGATGGTTATCACCGTCGTTCTTCCGCATAGGGAGCAGATGATGGCGCTGGCAGAAGAATTCAATCGCATGGCTGGAGTAAAGTCCGTAGCAGCGGAATAACGAAGTTGGAGGAATTGGGATGAAAGAGACAGGGGATTGGAATAACAACGAATATCCGCTGCCGCCGAGCCCGGACGAAGGCGATAGATTGCAGCATGAGCCATATAAGCATCGGCAGCATCAGCAACAGGAGCAATGGCCGGGATACGCGGTTCCTAGCGGCTATTCGCAAGGACACAAGCTACCCGGCAGAAAAAGAAAATGGATATCCGGGCTCTTGGCGTTTTTAGTACCGGGTATTGGGCATATGTATTTAGGGTTAATGGTTAAAGCCGTAGCGATCATGCTGCTCGTCGCGTTCGATATCACTTCGATCGTATATGCCGCTATCGAGGGCGACAACGTGTTGTTTATCGTTTTGTTGAGCTTTGTTCTTCTTATCATCTATTTCTACAGCTTGTTCGATGCCATCCAAAGCACGGATGCGGTGAATGAACGCAAAGCTATGGGGAGAGCCGCTTCCGGATCGCCGGTTGCGACGCCTAACGTCTGGACGGAGAACGTGGTTAAGCCAGCCGTTGAAGGTAGTCAAGGACGCAGCGTTCCTCCTACGGGAATATTGTTATTAGCGGGTTCAGGAGTCGTCATTCTTCTCTTGTCGGGTACGAATTGGACGAATTGGTTGTTCAATTCCTTCGGTTCCATGTTCGGTGCAATCGTGCTGATCGGCGCGGGAGTGGGACTTTGGTTCTGGGAAGGCCGCGGGCATCATCGGAAAGGGAATTAATCGCAGTCGCGCATCTCGGGATTGATCTTCCATTGACAATGTTCAATCACGAAACGTAGAATATAGATATCTTTATATTCTACACGCAGATGTTATACGAAAGGCTGTGAGAGCATGGAATCCAAGGTCGAGCATGCCGTGGACCAGCTCAAATCCGGCGGTGTCCGGATGACTCCGCAACGATACGCAATATTACAATATCTTATGGAATCGTTCTCGCATCCGACTGCCGACGATATTTATCGTGCGCTGTCTCCGCAGTATCCGAGTTTGAGCGTGGCAACGGTTTATAACAATTTGAAGGTATTCGTAGACGCCGGACTCGTTCGTGAGCTGACTTATGGAGATGATTCGAGTCGCTTTGATGCCGATATGTCCGACCATTACCATGTCACTTGCACGAACTGCGGCACGATCGTCGATTTCGATCATCCCCCGGTCATTGAAGTGGAGAGGGCAGCTGCAGCCTCAACCGGCTTTAGCGTCATCGGTCATCGGCTGGAAATATACGGGCTCTGCCCGACGTGCAGAGGTTTGCATTCCTAATTTCAGTTAACTTATCTAAAAAAAGCACGCGGGGATTAACGCCTTGGCGTGCTTTTTGAGTTTAGCAACTTTTCAGCCCGCAAAGCCGTTCTTTTTAAGAGGACAAGCGTTGCATCCAGAGCAACAGAAACGGAGAGTGAATGGAATTGAATTCCGATTTGGTGGCCGGACCGCGCCGTTCGCGTAAAAGATCCGGCAGGTGGATGTTCTTCTTGTTAATCTTCGTAGTGGCGGCAGTGGCCGTCATTTGGTGGAGAGCATCCCATTCGGCGAATACGTCATATGTTCAGCCTAAATATATCGAGAGTCCATCCCCGATTATGATCAAAGGGGAATGGACCGAAGTTAATGCCCAAGGAACCGAAGACGGGTTGCTTATTCCCTTGAAAATAGCCGAGCGGTTGTTGGGAGACGGAGTTCATTACGAGGAGAAGTCCGAGACCATCGTTCTGACGACGGATACGAAAGTTCTGCATTTCAAAACGGGCGAATTGGATGCTACTCTGAACCGAAAGCCGTTTTCCCTGCGTTCGCCGCGAAAAAAGTGGACGGTACTCTTTATTTGCCGGCGGCTCCGCTCACGGAATTGTTCGGCGTAAAAGCGGAAGTCGGACAGCCTGCCGGCATCGTATCGCTCTTCGTGCCCGGAGAAGCCATTCAACATGCGAAAGTGCCCGATAAATCCAGCAAGGGTATCAAGTTACGAGAAGGTCCTAATAAATCCTTCGCTATTATTGAAGATTTGCCTGCCGGAGCAGATTTACGGCTATGGGGAGAGGAAGAAGGCTGGTACAAGGCGCAATCGAAAACGGGACATATCGGATACGTGGCTAAGAGCGCGGTTTCTTTGTTGGCCATCGAGACGATTCCGCCGAACTCGTCAACCGAGGAGCCTTTTGTCGCGTGGAAGAGCAGCGGCCAAAGAATTAATTTGACTTGGGAAGCCGTATACTCCGCGAATCCCGACACTAAGAAAATCGGAGAGCTTACCGGCGTTAACGTAGTTAGTCCGACTTGGTTTGAACTGATCGACGGCAAAGGCAACATCCGAAGCAAAGCCGATGCGGGTTACTCGGCATGGGCACGCTCCAAAGGCATTCAAGTATGGGGGCTGTTCAGCAATGGATTCGAACCGGATCGCACGCAAGCAGCGCTAGCTTCGTACGAATCTCGATTTGCTATGATTCAACAGATGTTGGCTTACGCGAAAACTTTCAAGCTGCAAGGAGTTAACATCGACTTCGAAAACGTATATACGAAGGACAAAGATAATTTAGTGCAGTTCATGAGAGAGTTAACGCCGCTACTCCATGAACAAAACCTTGTCGTGTCGATAGACGTGACTCCTAAATCCAACAGCGAGATGTGGTCGGCTTTCCTGGATCGAGAGCGGTTGGGGACGACGGT
Organism: Cohnella cholangitidis; assembly: GCF_014107495.1. Taxonomy (GTDB): domain Bacteria; phylum Bacillota; class Bacilli; order Paenibacillales; family Paenibacillaceae; genus Cohnella; species Cohnella cholangitidis. The sequence continues at coordinate 1,486,789 of NZ_CP041969.1, read as the reverse complement.
CGATTTTATGATGGTTATGGCCTACGACGAGCATTGGGCATCGAGTCCTGTTGCCGGATCGGTCTCTTCGCTTCCATGGGTAGAAAACTCCATTAAGCGCATTCTAGAGGAAGACGGAGTCCCGTCCGATAAACTGATCTTGGGTGTTCCTTACTACACGCGGATATGGACGGAAGAACCGGATGGCAAAGGCGGCGTCAAAGTTTCTTCCAAAACGATGAGCATGGATGCCGTCAAGCAGTTGATTGCCGAGAAAAAGCTGAAGCCGTCGAACTCCGAGGAAACAGGCCAAAGCTATGTAGAGTTCAAAGAGGGCAAGGCGATCAAAAAAATATGGATCGAGGATGCCGCGTCTATCCAAGCCCGTGCGAAGCTGGCTAATCAATACAACTTGGCCGGAGTCGCGTCATGGCGGCGCGGATTCGAATCGAACGACATTTGGCAAGCTCTGGATAAGGTGCTTCAGAGCAGGGCTAAGTAATAGATGAAAAACGAAAACCTCCGGATGCTAATGCTCCGGAGGTTTTGTTATACAGGTTTATTAAGATTGGGTTTGCAGCGGAGTATCCCCGGAATTATCGGAAGGAACCTTGGCTGCGGCTTCTTCCGTAGCTTTGGAAGGATCCAGCGTAAGAATCGTATGGCAATACATGCATCGATCCGTCGTTCCTAACATTTTGGTCCTTTTAGAGCATTCGGGACAATCGATAACCGGGGCGCTAGTGGATAACATGCCGACCCAGAAATAGATCCCCATACTGATGAAGCAACTGATCATCCCAAGTACCATGAAGATAGCTGCGATAATTTTGCCGACTTCGCCGAACAGAAGAATACCGCTTGTTCCGAAGACCATTACGCCCATGCCGAGTAGCACGAGCAACAGACCCCAAGTCCGCATAGTCGATATTTTGCTTGCTTTCCATTTCATGTTGTTGTCTCCCATCTTAAAGAACACATGGTGCAGTTCCAATTCACGCCGATAGCCGCTCCATCCGGCAAGCAGGAAACAAGGCATAGCTTGTAGAACTAGACCATACTCGTATTTTTTATTATAGCTCACATTTTGTGGACAGACCACCTTGCATCGAGCTTATGAGATCGTAAAGATAATAAGGATGTGAATAATGTGGCGTCACTGGACAACAATTCGTTTTATTTAGAGCAACTCGGCCAAGAGGAGGGGATAGTCAGCCTGCTTCTCATCGCCAATCCGTACTCCTATCAGCCTTTGATTGACGGAATGGATCGGTTGGCTCTCATTATTACGAATGCTTCGAATTCGACAAAGGATTCCGAGCACTGGATATGGAATGACGCGCGTATTCTGGTAAGAAGAGTAACTCGTGAAAAGCTGGAAAGCTGGATTGTCAGCAGTCCGAATCGCAATGTCATCTACTGGTTAGTACAAGGCGAGATTCTGATCGACCACGACAATTATTTAACCAGCCTTCGCGATCGTTTAATGGAATGGTCGCCGCTTATCCGCGAGCAGAAGCTGCTGAGCGAATTTTCACAGTTCGTTCGCTCTTATTTGCAAGCGAAACAAGACCTTAGGGACGGTCAGGTGTTGGATGCTTATTCGAACGTACTGGCTTCGCTTCATTATTGGGCGCACATCGTTCTGGTCGAAGAGGGGATGCATCCGGAGCTTACGGTATGGGAGCAAATGAGAAGGGTGAATCCGGGCATCTATAAATTGTTCGAGGAATTAACGACAAGCGGAGAGACCCTTGAACAGAGAGTACAGCTTGTGCTGTTAGCCTGCGAATTCACGATCCTCAATAAA
>NZ_CP041969.1:0-1480000 GCF_014107495.1 Cohnella cholangitidis | reverse complement strand
CTCATCGCATCCTGGGGCTGAAGTAGGTCCCAAGGGTTGGGCTGTTCGCCCATTAAAGCGGTACGCGAGCTGGGTTCAGAACGTCGTGAGACAGTTCGGTCCCTATCTGTCGCGGGCGTAGGAAATTTGAGAGGGGCTGTCCTTAGTACGAGAGGACCGGGATGGACGCACCGCTGGTGTACCAGTTGTTCCGCCAGGAGCACCGCTGGGTAGCCAAGTGCGGAAGGGATAAGCGCTGAAAGCATCTAAGCGCGAAGCCTGCCTCAAGATGAGATTTCCCAATTCGTAAGACCCCTGGAAGAACACCAGGTTGATAGGCTCGGGGTGGAAGCGCGGCAACGTGTGGAGCTGACGAGTACTAATCGGTCGAGGGCTTATCCTAAACGAATTGCACGGTAAGGCAATGATACATTCACCTTCTTCCTACATGCTTTGTTTCGTATACCTGCACCGCAATGCACAGCATTGCTGCCTGCAAGTATACGGGGCCGTGACGACTTCGTCGCACGGGTTCGCATCCAGTTTTCAAGGTGTAAGCCTTGAGTTTAAGATCCGGTCTGGTAATAATGGCGGAGGGGTTCCACGCGTACCCATCCCGAACACGACCGTTAAGCCCTCCAGCGCCAATGGTACTTGGACCGCAGGGTCCTGGGAGAGTAGGACGTTGCCAGGCTGGATCACAAGATTTGCTTTGCTTACATTCCCTGATAGCTCAGTTGGTAGAGCACTCGACTGTTAATCGAGTTGTCACAGGTTCGAGTCCTGTTCGGGGAGCCATATGGAGAGGTGTCCGAGTTTGGTCGAAGGAGCACGATTGGAAATCGTGTAGGCGCCTAAAGCGTCTCGAGGGTTCGAATCCCTCTCTCTCCGCCACTATTTATTCATTGTAAGCATGGCCCCTTGGTCAAGCGGTTAAGACACCTCCCTTTCACGGAGGTAACAGGGGTTCGAATCCCCTAGGGGTCACCATTCTTCAAAAAGAATTACCATAAATTGAGGGTTGCAAAACGTAGGCGATATGAGGTATGATAAGAAATGTCGCTTCACGAAGTAACTTAATCAATAACGACGCGGGGTGGAGCAGCCCGGTAGCTCGTCGGGCTCATAACCCGAAGGCCGCAGGTTCAAATCCTGCCCCCGCAACCAAATGAACTACCCTCGGCTCAAGACCGAGTAACTATCGTGGAGCTGTGGTGTAGTGGCCTAACATGCCTGCCTGTCACGCAGGAGACCGCGGGTTCGAATCCCGTCAGCTCCGCCACTTTTCACTTAGTTCGGCTCGATAGCTCAGCTGGTAGAGCAGAGGACTGAAAATCCTCGTGTCGGCGGTTCGATTCCGTCTCGAGCCACCATCAAGACAACAATAATTTATGCGCCGACTTAGCTCAATTGGTAGAGCAACTGACTTGTAATCAGTAGGTTGGGGGTTCAAGTCCTCTAGTCGGCACCATTTCTTACTCCTAATCGTGGAGGATTAGCGAAGTGGCCAAACGCGGGAGACTGTAAATCTCTTCCTTCGGGTTCGGTGGTTCAAATCCATCATCCTCCACCAGTTTTCTACTCTATGTAGGGGCATAGTTTAAGGGTAGAACAGCGGTCTCCAAAACCGTTAGTGTGGGTTCAATTCCTGCTGCCCCTGCCAATTAGATACAAATTACGATCATGGCGGTCGTGGCGAAGTGGTTAACGCATCGGTTTGTGGATCCGACATTCGGGGGTTCAATTCCCCTCGTCCGCCCCATTTTTCACCAAGAGAAATCTATTGGGGATTAGCCAAGCGGTAAGGCAACGGACTTTGACTCCGTCATCCAAGGTTCGAATCCTTGATCCCCAGCCATTTATACGCGGAAATAGCTCAGTGGTAGAGCATCTCGTTGCCAACGAGAAGGTCGCGGGTTCGAGCCCCGTTTTCCGCTCCATCTAAATCTTGACTGTGGCGCCATAGCCAAGTGGTAAGGCAGAGCTCTGCAAAAGCTTTACCCCCAGTTCGAGTCTGGGTGGCGCCTCCAAAACCTTACAATATGCGCCCTTAGCTCAGCTGGATAGAGCGTTTGACTACGAATCAAAAGGCCAGGAGTTCGAATCTCTTAGGGCGCGCCAGTAAGAAAACTGAATATGCCGGTGTGGCGGAATGGCAGACGCGACGGACTCAAAATCCGTTTCTCGCAAGGGAGTGGGGGTTCAAGTCCCTTCACCGGCACCACTACAGTAATTAAGGGCTTATCTCGATAAGATCTGCAAAGATCGCATGAGATAAGCTTTTTTGTATGAACTTTGGTATGAACAGAGGTGGAGTGGAAGCGTGCAAATATCAGACCCGAATAAAGCGCGGATCGAAGAGTATTCCAAGCTGTTGATCGAAAGCTACAAAAGGATGACGGGACGAAATCTGTTAGAATATGATCCGCAAACCGTAACCGCGAGCGAAGCATTGAATCGCGCTCCATTCGTACTATTGTCTCATGGAACGGAGCCGGATCCCGTGCTGAACTACGGCAATAACGCCGCGTTGGCGCTTTGGGAGATGTCGTGGGAGGAATTTACGTCGACGCCTTCGAGATTGACGGCAGAAGCCGCGCTGCAGAGCCAGAGAGAGCAGTTGCTTGAGGACACCCAAAGACAAGGATACTCTGACGGATATTACGGGATTCGGATTTCGAAAAGCGGAATACGATTTGAAATTCAGAACGTCCTTCTGTGGAATATCGTTGACGATGCCGGTGAATTTCGAGGCCAGGCTGCGGTATTTACGAAGTGGGAACGAAAATGAAAGCTAGAAGCCCGCGGGAATTACCCTGCGGGCTTTGCCATTTGTTAGTAAAACTAATAAAAATCTAATTTCTTGCCTGCTATTTTCAATAAACCTAACCATTACATTGATAATAGAAACCATCAATCTAACGGGACAGGTGAGAATGATTTTGAGAAATCTGAAGCTTGCTAAAAAAATGTTCGCGGTATTAGCATTGTCGCTTGTCGCTTTGTTGGCGACGAATAGCGTCGGGATCGTTAATCTGAACAAGGTGGCGGACCGATTAATTACTGCCTTATATTCCGATACATACAAAGGTTCGGAGTTTATGTTGAACGCGGACAGGGATCTGTACCAAGCATTGGTGGACAAAAGAACGCTGCTAAGCGGAAACCCGGATAGCAAGGAATTTAACGATGCTGTAAAGTCTTACGAGGAGAATATTTTACAGGTTAGAGACCGGATGCAGGCAGCAAAGCAAATCTACGAACAAAAGAGAAGCGATTACGAAACGTTGCAGCATAAGGATACGAAAAATCTTTTTTTCGAAGCGTTCGATCGCTTTGACGCGGACTTCTCGCTATGGGATGCGGAAACGAGAAAGATCATCGATAGCGTCGCGGCTAATAACGGAAAACTATCAACGGAATCTCTGATAAGAGTAGATGATAGCAAGTTCCATAGCGCGCGAGAGAACTTGAATGAATTGGAGGAAATGATCTCCGAACATGCGGTCTCGTATATCGATGAAGTAAAAGCGGAGAACCGCTCGATCACTTGGATGCTGATCGCTATCGTTATTCTATCCTGCGTCGCCGTGTTATTGATCGGTTGGTTTTTGTTGCGTTTTATACTTAACGGGATCAAGAAGGTTGTTGCGGTAACGGAAGAGATCGTTAGCGGTAACCTTCAGGTTGAGTCTATAGAGATAAAATCCAAGGACGAGATCGGCATGCTTGCTCAATCCATCAATAGCATGTCTTCCAGCTTGCGTCAGATGATTAATAAAATCACGGAAACCGCGCATAGCTTGGCAGCCGCATCAAAACAAATTTCCGCGGGTATGGAAGAGATATCCGGCAGCAGCATGAACCAAGCCAAGCATGCGCAGACGATAACGGAGTTATTCAAGGAATTGTCCTCCGCGATTAACGCAGTTGCCAATAGTGCCGAAGATGCAGCGGAAATGTCCGAGCAAACGGTCGGGATAGCGCATGACGGGGCAGAGGCTCTTCAGTCTACGATGGATGGGATGAACAAGGTTAGCCTTCAGATGAACCAACTGGAGGCGGATTCGAATCAAATCGGAAATATTATCGAAGTGATAGGAGAGATCGCCGAACAGACGAATCTCCTCGCCTTGAACGCCGCTATCGAAGCAGCGCGCGCAGGAGAGCAAGGAAGAGGTTTCGCTGTCGTCGCGGATGAAGTACGCAAGCTTGCGGAACGAAGCAGCGAGGCGACGAAACAAATAACGACGCTTATTCAAGGCATGCAGAAGAGTACGGAATCAAGCGTCAGGGTCGTTGCTGACGGAGTAAATCAAACGAGGGATACCGGGGCCGCTTTCGAACGAATTACCCAGAAGGTGAATCAATCGGCAAGCAGGGTCGTGGAAATTGCCGCAGCTAGCGAAGAGCAGGCGGCTCAATCGGCGGAAGTGCTGTTGTCGGTGGAGAGCATCGCGGCTTCCAGCCAAGAAACGGCGGCGGCTTCCGAGCAAACCGCGGCTTCCGCTCAATCTTTGGCCGAACTCGCGGAAGAATTGAACCGATTAGTCGTCGTCTTTAAGGTATAGGGAATAATAGCAAAAACCCGGCCGTTAAATCGGACCGGGTTTTAAGCATTTTATTTTCACATCACAAGAAACATTACTTAGGAAGTACGCTGCCGCCGAACAGGAAGCGATGCTCCCATTGTCCATCCGTAATATCTCCTAAAAGAACTCCGCCACTATCGTTGGAGTACGTGTGCAGGATTTGTCCGTCTCCGAGGTAGAGCGCTACATGCGTGATTCGTTGAGATTGTTTGTCGATGTTCTCGTAGTTCTCCGCTTTAGAGCCCTTGTAAGACATGAAGAAGAGAAGATCTCCGCGTTTCAGTTTGTGCCAGTCCGTCTCTGCCGTACCGTTGTCTTGAACGAACTCGCCTTGTTGACGCGAGTCGGCAGGAAGCGTGACGCCTATAGTCTCCTTGAAAATCCAACGGATGAAGTCGGAACAATCGAACGTGGTCGAGGTACTGCGGTTGGAACCGAACTCATAAGGAGTTCCGATATACTTCATCCCATCCGTTATCACTTTTTCGATGTCTTCGGACGTTCCGGCGTTAACGTCGGTCCCCGAATTCGTATCTGCTTCTATAGTAGAAGAAGTCCATTTATTCTTCGGCGGGGTAGTCGATGAAGCAGCCGAAACCGCCGGAACGGTACTCAATCCACTGGCTAGCATTACGGCCGCGCACAATCCCAGTACGTGTTTTTTCATGCTTCAACACCTCCGTCTAATGTCTAGCTATACGCTAACATAGGAGGAAAGTTGGGGGAAACCCACAATTGTTGCCATCGGCTCGGAACCGTTGGTCTGATGGGGAAAGGTCGCAAGACGGTAATGACCCTCGACCACAGTCTAGGAACAAAAACATACGTGAGTCCGTTATGCAAAGATGCCCGGAAGTTTACAATAAGGTCATGAGGTAAACGAGTCACAGAAAAGAGGTGAAACAAATGCGAAGCGGAAATGGGTTGGCAATCTTGCTTATTAGTTTCGGCGGGTTGATCATTCTTGGTAAATTAGGCTTCGGTCTCGGGTGGTTGTTCGGACTACTCATCCCAATTCTGATCATTCTGCTTGGAGTCGTTGCTTGGAATAACGGCAACCGGCTGCTTGGAGGGATCATCGCCGTAGTCGGGGGATTCATCCTTCTTGGTAAGCTGAGCTTCTTGTTCGTCTGGGCTGCAGCAATCGCGCTGATCGTATTCGGAGTATCGATGCTCGGTCGCAAAAATCATACCACGAGAATGTAACTTGATTATAAGTAGCCGCAATCGGAACAAGGAGGGATACAGGGAATGAGCGTAATCAAAAGAGTACGCGACATGACGGTGGCAACGCTGAACGATCGTCTAGAGAAGTCGGAAGACCCCGTTCGCGTCATTGATCAGTTTTTATGGTCGACGCACCAAGAAATTACTCAGTCGGAAGGACTTGCACGGCAATATGCAGCTCATACCGACAATCTGCATCGGCAGTGGAAAGATGCGGAACAATGGATGACGAAACGCGAGCAGCAAGCGTTAACGGCCCTGAAAGCCGGGGAAGAAGACGTAGCCAAGCTGGCGCTCCAAGATAAAGTCATTCATGAAGAACGATCGGAACGTTACCGCCAACTGTACGAACAGAGCAAGAGCGAATTGAACGATCTGGAGCAGCTGCTTCAAGAACTTCGCAACGAGTACCGCGCGGTGTACGACCGCCGCCAGTTCTATGTCGCTCGAATGGAGTCGCTTCGCCTTCAACAAAGATTGAACGCGCGCTACTCTCCCGGCAACGCGGACACGACGCAGATGTTCCGCAAGATCGACGACAGATTGACGGACATCGAGCTCGAAACACGCAGTTTGCGCGATCTTCGCCGCATGGGCCAAGAAACGTTGCTGCAAGCTGGTGAAATCGTGAAAAGCACAATCGAGAGGGAACTGGAGCAATTAAAACGCAAGCTGCAACAAGGAGGTTAAACAGGGATGCGTAAATTATATCGTTCAACTCGGGACCGCAAATTATTCGGAGTATGCGGAGGATTGGCCGATTATCTGGGCGTCGACGCGACGCTGCTTAGAATACTGCTGATCGTCGTGGCCGTCTTTTCGGCGGGTTCCGTGATCGTCGTCTATATTATCGCCGGATTCGTCATCCCGAGAGAGCCGAATTACGGCGGCGGGTTCGGAACCAATCCATACGACCAAGGTTGGAGAGGCCAAGAACAATCGCAATACGGCTATGGCAATCAGAATCAGAATTGGACTCCCAATTCCAACTCTTATACGGGTCCGGGACCGGGAGCGCACGCTGGTACCGGGTATTCCAACCCAAGCCCGCAACGTCCGGCGCCTTTTACGGCATCCGCGCAGTCTTCCCCCCAATCTTCGCAAGGGATCGACGCGATGATGGAAGATATAGAGAAGAAGTCGTTGCAAAGAGAGATCGAAGAACTGAAAGCAAGAATATCAAAATTCGAGAAACAATCGAAAGGAGAATAACACAATGGGTGTATTCCAAAGAATGAAAGATATGACAAAGGCGTCGGTACATGATTGGCTTGATAAACTTGAGGATCCTATCGTAATGCTTAATCAATATCTCCGCGATATGGAGACGGAAATTCACGATGCGGAAGTAACGGTAGCTAAGCAAATGGCTTCCGAACGCAGAATGAAGCAGCGCTTGGATGAGCTTGTCCGTCTTGGCGTTGATCGCGAAGGTCAGGCTGAGCACGCTTTGCGCAACGGCAACGAAGCTCTTGCCCGTAAGCTTCTCGAAGAGAAAGTACAATTCGGCCAGCAAGCTGCAGACTTGGCGGGCCTGCACGGCCAAGCAAGCGCGCAAGTTAACGATCTGACCGCGCAGCTTCATGAAATGAAAGAAGAGTACTATAAGCTTCGCAACAAACGCAATGAATTGGCTGCCCGTTCGCAAATGGCGAAAGCCCGCAAGCAAATGGCTCAGATCAGCACGCTGCATACGATCGAGAGCGGATCGGCTTCCCGCGGTTTCCACCGCATGGAAGAGAAAATTTTGCAAATGGAAGCCGAAGCGGATGTTGCGCGTATACCGGGATCGTCTTATGGCGGCGTGCCGACTCGCATCGATCCGGAGAAGGAATACCGCGTAGAGCAAGAGCTTGAAGCACTCAGAAACCGCGTTCAACCGAATTTAAGCAAAGAATAAACAAGCAAACATTCTCCCGTGTCGCAAGATGTGCTATGATGTCAAAGATATGGAAGATATAGTTGGCCAAGCCATAACGGTTTAATTCCGTTATGGCTTTAACTACGAAATATAGGGAAGAGCAGCAGGAGGTGTGACCCGACATGAGAAGACCCAGTAATGCGATATTGTTCATAGCTGCCGGACTTTACCTCGCTCTTGGTGCCGTGGCGGGTTACACGACGGTGAATGCGATCGTTCTATTGCTGATCGGAATAGAGCGTTACCGATCGGATCGTTCCCGTATCTCGATCATCGTTATCGTGATCTGCACGTTAGCGCTTATTATTACTCAATTCGCTTTGTTCGCGGTTGTGGTGCTCGTCTCCCTAGGCATTTATTATTTTAGGGGGAGGCCGCCGACGGCCGGCAACACTTACGAGAGCAAACACAGATTGTTTCTCAACATGAGACTGGATGAACAGTCATGGGTGCTGCATTCGATGAGTTATTGGCATGCCATCGGAGAAATCCGGATGGATATGTCGTTGGCGGTGCCAGAGGATAAGGAAACGACGATCGTGCTGCAAGGTTTGGTTGGCGATGTGGACTTAATCGTGCCCGACGATTACGGAATTCAGGTCGAAGCTTCGGTGCTGATCGGTCAAGTATCGTTTAAGCAAATCAAAGAAGGCGGCATGCTGCATCGATTATCTTGGAGATCGCCGAATTACGACCAATGCGATCAAAGATTGAAACTTCAATTATTTTATCTCGTAGGAGATATCAAAATACGTACGGAATAATTCATCTTCGAAAGGGGGGAGTCGCATGGAGTCCCAGAAAGTCACCAATATGGTTTGGCGCCATATGGGCGAATCGGTGTTGTACTCCCTTTGCGTCGGCGCGCTTGTCATTTTGCTGTTGATTCGATACGGGTTGGCGGGGGAATTTCTCTCTTGGGGGACGGTCATATCCTATTCGCTGACCGCGTTGGGCGTATTAACCGTAACAGGCGCTGCGTATGGTTTCTGGAGAAGCTATCCGATAAGACATCGATTAGAGCTCCTCAGGGAAACGATGCTAATGTTGGAGAAAGGAAGTTCGAATCCTCCTTTACCTGATCTAGGCAAAGACGAGATCGGCCGTCTTGGCGAACAATTAGGGAAGCTCGGCCGCAAATGGGAGGAGCAGGTGTCTTCCCTCCAACGCTTGTCCACCAATAATGCGGAGCTCGCTTCCCAAGCGCGCATGAGCGCCGTCATCGAGGAACGTCAACGGCTCGCCCGCGAGCTTCATGACGCGGTCAGCCAGCAACTGTTCGCCATCTCGATGACGGCCACGGCCGTAGGGCGCACGATGGACAATGACTTCGAGCGGGCTCGCCGCCAGGTGGAGCTGATCGAAGAAATGGCATCGGCCGCGCAATCGGAGATGAGAGCCCTGCTGCTGCATTTGCGCCCGGTACATTTGGAAGGCAAACGATTGGCTCAAGCGATTCCGGAACTGGTGGAGGAAATGAAAGCGAAAGTTCCCGTCGATATCGCTATCGATATGGAAGAGGATTTGCCGCTGAACAAAGGCGTGGAGAATCACCTTTTCCGCATCGTGCAAGAAGCGCTCTCCAATACGTTGCGCCACGCTAAGGCGACGAAAATGGATATCGTGCTTCAACGCAGGGGAGACACCGTTAGGTTAGGGATCAAGGATAACGGGGTCGGCTTCGATACGCAGGTGAAAAAACAAGCTTCTTACGGGATGACCAATATGGAGGAACGCGTGAACGAGCTAGGGGGTTCCCTTAATATCGCGAGCGCTCCCGGCAAAGGAACAAGAATCGAAATCAGAGTGCCCTTGATGGCGGAAGGTGGATAAGCGGATGGCGGAGCAACCGTTGGTTCGGGTGTTATTGGTCGACGATCATGAGATGGTCAGAATCGGTCTGGCCGCAGTGCTCGGAACGGAAGAGGGCATCGAGGTCGTAGGCGAAGCGGGAAACGGAATGGACGGTCTTAGGCTGGCGCGCGAATATTCGCCCGACGTCGTCCTCATGGATCTCGTGATGGAAGGCATGGACGGAATCGAAACGACCCGCCTTATCATGGAAGAAATGCCGGAGTGCAGAGTTATCGTGTTGACCAGCTTCTTGGACGACGAGAAAATGTACCCCGTGATCGAAGCGGGAGCTTTCAGCTACTTACTGAAAACATCCCGGGCTTCTGAGATCGCGGATGCCATTCGTGCTGCTTCCCGAGGGCAATCCGTTCTTGAATCGCAAGTCGCCTCGAAAATGATGAACCGCTTCCGTCGCCCTCCGCAGGCGCAATCGCAGCCCCACGAGGATTTGACCGATCGAGAGATGGAAGTTCTGAAGCTAATCGCTCTTGGAAAGTCGAATCAAGAAATCGCCGACGACCTGTTCATTGGCATCAAAACGGTCAAGTACCACCTCACGAACTTGTTCGGCAAGCTGAGCGTGGAGGATCGGACGCAAGCGGCGATCTATGCGCATCGGAACGGCCTGGCGGACTAAATCAGAAAGACTTCCCGAACCGGAGCAAGAGCGATCAACGTCTTCGCCTTGCTGACTTCCATTGCCGGACCGAAGCTTAGCGGTCCCCAATAGGCCGAACTCGGAGGATGCTCCTCCTCGCGTACTGTGCTTACCTCCGCTTGAGCTTTTGATTTGCGGTTGCGTTTAACCGGACGGCCCGATCGTTCTCCGTTCAGGACGAGAGCGGAAGAGTTGCAAGAGGTGAGAATGCCGGTATGACGAGTGCCGTCATTCAGGATTACGCAAATCGCCCGACCTAGTAGCGGTTGAAGGGAGTGCTCGTCATAGGAATAATCGGAATCCAACATGCTATCATCCTCCATGGAATTAAATTCTAAGCAGTTTATTCAAAGCGAGACAAACGTGTAAGGGTAGATGCCTAAGCTTTGGAAAAGACAGTTAAAAACATAGCGTTGTCCTGTTAAGTGTGCTAAACTACAATTCATGAGATTTGACAAAATCAGATCATCCAATCCTGCATATAAGAAAGATGAGGACCATGACGACGGACAACAAACACGAATCTATTTCCGCTCATGAAGCGGTCTATTTCATTTTCGGAGCTACGGGCGATTTGGCCCGCCGAAAACTGTTTCCGGCTTTGTACAGCTTGTACCGGGAAGGGAAGCTAGGGGAACGTTTCGCCATTGTCGGCTTAGCTCGGAGACCGCGTACCGAAGCTCAATTCCGCGATGACGTTTATGAGTCTATTCAGGAGTTCTGCCGTTACAAACCAAGCGAGAAAGAAGTATGGAACGCTTTTGCCGAACATTTTACATATCAATCACTCGACACGGGCAACGTGGATGCTTTCAAACAGCTGAAGTCCCATACGGAGGAGCTGGAAGCGCAGTATCAAATTCCGGGCAACCGCTTGTTTTATTTGGCGCTCGCGCCGGAGCTGTTCGGTAACGTTTCCCGTAATCTTCGCGATGGAGGCATGCTCGAAAGCACCGGGTGGCATCGCCTTGTCATCGAGAAGCCTTTCGGCTACGATTATCCGTCCGCAGAGCGCTTGAACGAAGAAATCCGTCAAGTATTCCGCGAGGACGAAGTATTCCGTATCGATCATTACCTCGGTAAGGAAATGGTTCAGAACATCGAAGTAATCCGCCTGTCCAACGCCTTCTTCGAACCGCTGTGGAACAATAACCACATCGCCAACGTGCAGATCACGTTAGCGGAAACGGTAGGCGTGGAAGAGCGCGGAGCTTATTATAATAAGTCCGGAGCGTTGCGCGACATGGTCCAGAACCATATGCTGCAAATGCTGACGATGATCGCCATGGAGCCGCCAAGCCGTCTAGACCCGGAAGATATTCGGGACGAGAAGGTTAAAGTGCTTCGTTCGATCCGCAATCTCGTTTCCGGCGAAGAAATTCGCAACAACATCGTTAGAGGACAATACGCGCAAGGGGCTTCGAGGGGCAAAGAGCTGAAGGGCTACCGCCAAGAAGATTCCGTCGATCCGGAGTCCGTCACCGAGACGTTCTTCGCGGCTCGTCTATTCGTCGACAACTTCCGTTGGGCCGGCGTACCGTTCTATGTTCGTACGGGCAAGCGCTTGCCGGTCAAATCGACCGAAATCGTCATCGAATTCAAGAACGTGCCGAACAACGTTCTATTCGCGAAACGCCAAGACTTGCAGCCTAACCTTCTCGTCATCCGCGTTAATCCGATGGAAGGCATCTACATCAAGTTCAATGCCAAGAAGCCTGGCAACGACATGACGGTTCAACCGGTAGCGATGGAGTTCTGCCAAAGCTGCCAAGTCGGATTGAATACTCCGGAAGCGTACGAGCGGCTCATTTTCGACGCGGCGCGCGGAGATCATACGTACTTCACTCGTTGGGACGAATTGGCTGTCGCGTGGAAGCTCATCGATCCGATCGCTGCCGCATGGAGAGAAGATTCCGGCGATTTGCAATTTTATCCTGCGGGCTCATGGGGACCAGAGAAAGCGACCGAGCTGTTGACGGACGAAGGTTTCGATTGGTGGCCCGTTAACGGACAAGAAGAAGACAACGTCATTTGGGTAACAAATACAAGCAAATAGTTCGTTTCGGAGGTGCGCGAAATGCCGAAAATTTACGATATTAGCATGACGATCGATGAAAACATGCAAGTGTGGAAAAGCTACGAGCACAAGAAACCTAAAATCACGAACGTGCAAAATCACGACGAAGGCAAGCCGCATGAAAGCTTGCTCGCGATTAACACGCACACGGGAACGCACGTCGATGCTCCGCTGCATATGCTGGCGGGCGGCGAGACGATCGAAACGATTTCGTTGGAGCGATTGGTAGGTCCCGCGCGGGTGCTGGACTTAACGCACTTGAAGGATTTTATTACGAAAGAAGATCTTGAACCGTTCGCTATTCAACGCGGGGAGAGGTTGTTGTTCAAAACGACTAGTTCTCTCACCGAGGAGTTCATGTTGGATTTCGTCTTCTTGCGGGAGGACGGGGCGAAGTATTTGGCGGATATCGGCGTTGGCCTAATCGCGACTGACGCGCTCGGAATCGAACGCGCTCAAGCGGAATATCCGACTCATCGCACGCTTATGCGCAATGATGTCATCATTGTCGAAGGCGTACGCTTGAAAGAAGTGGAAGCGGGCAACTACACGCTAGTGATTGCTCCGCTTAAGCTGACCGGAATCGATGCGTCTCCGGCTCGCGCTTTCCTTATGGCGTAAGCAAAGGATATCAAGTTATAGGTAAGAGAGAGGAGAACCTACGGGTTCTTTTCTTTTTTTGCTTTACAACGTAACAGTGTTATGTTACATTCGTTGCGGAGGGATCGTTATGGAGCGAGATTTGATATCCAAAAAAGATTTACTCGATGAAAAAGGCATTTCTTACGGCCAATTGTACCGGTGGAAGAGAAAACAACTCATTCCGGAAGAATGGTTTATTCGCAAATCGACGTTCACGGGACAAGAGACGTTTTTTCCTAAAGATTTAATATTGGCGCGTATCGATAAAATCATGAATATGAAGGAGGATTTATCGCTTGATCAGCTAGCCGACAAGTTTTCTCCGATATTGCCGGAGTATGAGATGCGGAAGCATGATGTCGTGAAACGAAACATTGTTTCGTCTCTAGTGATGGAGCGTTACGCTTCCGAAGACGCTGACGGCGTAGTGTACGGATTCGATAGATTGCTTTACTTCCATATCGCCGACAAGCTGCTTCAAGCAGGCGAGATGAGCATGGAGGAAGGGGAACGATTGCTGCAGACGCTGCGAGACCATTTCCCTAAGTTCGACGGCAAGCCGTGCGATCTTGTGTTCATCCGCAAGATGGGCGTTTCCTCCTTTGCTCTGCTGTCGGTTCCCGCGGAGCTTTATTACGAAAGCGGAGTGAAGGTTATCGCAAGGTTATCTTTGGCGGAGAGCATTGAACAATTAAAAGGAAAATTGGTATAGGGGCGGGTGAGGACATGGAGTTATCCAAAAGACCGAATTTGATCATTAACGGCGTAAGCAAAGCAGGCGGCGGAGAGTACGGGAGAGTTAAGATCGACGGAGTCGGAACCGTTGAAGGGAATATCGCCTCCATGACTTTCGATTCGAACGGAATGACGAAAGTCCACGGCGATCTCGTTGCGGACGAGTTGGATTGCGACGGTCATATCAGAATCGATGGGCACGTTACGGCTCAAAAGTCGATCATAGACGGCAATATGAAAATTATGGGCTCCCTAAGATCGGACCATTGCACGATTAACGGAATCGTCAAAGTCGGCGGGGATTGCGAGATCGAACGATTTAACATGCAGGGCGCATTCGAAGTCCGAGGCTTGCTGAATGCGGGCCGGATGGAGTTGACGCTGCACGGTCCAGGCAAAGCCCGGGAGATCGGCGTGGAGAGCATCCAAGTTCGCCCAGCTTCGAAAAGCGCTTGGAGCAAGCTGTGGCGTTGGATGCTCCCGAAGTTCAGCCCGGAGCTTCAAACGTCCGTCATCGAGGGAGACGATATCGATCTGGAGAATACAGTGGCGGATATCGTAAGAGGAAATCGGATTGTCATCGGCAAAGGGTGTTCGATAGGGACGGTAGAATACCGAACGGCGCTTAAGGTTCATCCGGGCGCAAAAGTCGGCAAGGAGGTGAAGACCGGTGGCTGAACAAACGAGACGCGATCTGAAGATGATGGGCGAGACGACTTCAGCCGGCGGAGTGTACCGGAACATCAAGATTACCGGCGAAAGCACGTTCATCGGCGATGTCGATTGCATGAAGCTGCACCATGTCGGCGAGCTTAGCGTACAAGGGAGCTTAAAGGCAGATGAGCTTAAGCTTACCGGAGAATGCGAAGTTCGAGGGAACCTTGAAGCGGGGATCGTGCGCGGACGGGGCGAAGTGAAAGTATCTTCCGGAGTTCGAGTAGAGAATATTAAGTTTACGGGCAACTTGGATGCCGGAGGAGATTGCGAAGCGGGATCGCTCGAGGTGGATGGGGCTTTCGCCGTATTCGGGTTGCTCAGCGCGGACTCGTTGGAAGTGAAGATGTACGGTCCTTGCAAGGCGAGGGAGATCGGAGGAACTACGCTTCACGTCAAACGAAGCCGTGCGACGAAGCTGCTTAACTTCTTTACGACGAGGGGGGAATCCGTATTAACCGCGGAGGAGATTGAAGGCGACATCGTGGAATTGGAGTATACGAGCGCTGCCGTCGTGCGAGGCAACCGGGTCGTTATCGGATCAGGCTGTCATATAGGTCGGGTCGAGTACCGGGATTCGCTTCATATTCACAAAAACTCGGTCGTTAAAGAGAACGTTCGGAGATAACCGACTTAAATCAGGATAGGGAGTGTTCGAACTAATGAAACAACAGGCAAAGAGCAGACTAGGGATCGTTATAGCGGGCTTGCTGCTTGGAATACTAATGGCTTCGATGGATAACACGATCGTCGCCACGGCGATGGGAAACATCGTCGGAGAGCTCGGCGGATTGGATCAATTCGTCTGGGTAACGTCGGCCTACATGGTTGCGGAGATGGCCGGTATGCCGATTTTCGGCAAACTGTCGGATATGTACGGGCGCAAAAGGTTTTTCGTATTCGGAATCATCGTGTTCATGATCGGTTCGGCGTTATGCGGAACAGCCAGCTCGATTACGGAGTTGGCCCTGTACCGCGCCATTCAAGGGATCGGCGGAGGCGCGCTTGTTCCGATCGCGTTCACGATCATGTTCGATGCGGTTCCGTTGCAGTCTCGCGGCAAACTTGGCGGACTATTCGGAGCGGTGTTCGGATTATCGAGTATTTTCGGTCCTTTGCTCGGAGCGTATATTACGGACCATATCGCATGGGAATGGATATTTTACATCAACCTGCCTTTGGGAGTGCTGGCGTTCGCAATGGTGACGTTCTTCTACAAGGAGTCGCACGAGCATTCCAAGCAACCGATCGATTGGGTCGGCGCGTTTACTCTCGTTGGCGCGGTCGTGTGTTTGATGTTTGCTTTGGAGCTCGGAGGCAAGCAATACGATTGGGACTCCGCTATGATCTTAGGTCTGTTTGCCGGTTTTGCGGTACTTGCGATCGCCTTTCTCATCAACGAAACGAAGGTCGAAGAGCCGATTATATCGTACGGCTTGTTCAAGAACCGGTTGTACGCGACCAGCATTCTATGCGCTTTGTTCAGCGGAGCGGCATTCATCGTGGCTTCCGTGTACATCCCGATTTTTATTCAGGGCGTGCTCGGAGGTTCCGCGACCAATTCGGGGCTCGTGTTGCTGCCGATGATGGTCGGCTCGGTCGTTACGGCTTCCGCCGGTGGATTCCTGATGACGAAGCTTCCTTATCGGAACATCATGATTCCAACGCTAGCGATTCTGGTAGCGGGTACGGCGCTCGTGGCGACTTTGAATTCGGAATCGACGAGGCTAATCGTGACGTTGTACATGGTTCTGATCGGCTTGGGAATCGGAGCGTCGTTCTCGGTGCTAAGCAATGCCGCTATCCATGGTCTAACCGCGCGGCAGCGAGGAACGGCAAGCTCTACGCTAAACTTCATTCGCTCGTTGGGCATGACGATCGGGATTACGACTTTCGGAATTATTCAAAGCCATGTATTTACGGGCAAGCTGAAGGACTTTTTCTCTCCAGGCGGCGCGGGCGGCGCTGGTGGCGCAGGCGGATCAGGCGGGCAAATGCCGGAAGGGCTTGACTTCAAAGATCCGCACTCGTTGTTATCGCCGGAGTTACGGGCCCATATTCCGCCTGAGATATTGAATCCGATAACGAAGATGCTCTCCTCGTCGATCGTCTACACGTTCGCATGGGCGATCATTCCTGCCGTTCTAGCGCTCGTCGTCGCTTTCTTCATGGGTCGCCAGAAGCTCGACGCCTCCGCGGAAGGCAAAGAAGTATACGTTTCGGGACACTAAAAGTACAGAAATACGAACTTAGAAATACTGATTTTGGTATTGGGGCTCCGCTTTCCTGCGTGGAAAGGCGGAGCTTTTTGATTTCCGGTCGTCCCGAAATATCCTTGAGCGATTTTCTTATGGTATAATGGAAGCTGTTATTTTATCGTGAAGGGAAACTCAAACGGATGAGCCAAAAGACGACAGAACAATTACGGCAAGAGGTTGAGAAGCGCCGTACTTTCGCTATAATTTCTCACCCCGATGCGGGGAAAACGACTTTAACGGAGAAGCTGCTCCTCTATGGAGGAGCTATTCACGTCGCAGGGTCCGTCAAAGCGCGCAAAGCGGCGAGACACGCGACGAGCGACTGGATGGAAATCGAGAAGCAACGGGGAATCTCGGTTACTTCGTCGGTCATGCAGTTCCAGTATCAAGGCAAACAGGTGAATATTCTGGATACCCCGGGTCACCAAGACTTCAGCGAAGACACGTATCGTACGTTAACGGCCGCGGATAGCGCGGTCATGCTTATCGACGTCGCCAAAGGCGTCGAAGCGCAGACGATCAAGCTGTTCCAAGTATGCAGCAAGAGGGGCATTCCGATCTTTACGTTTATAAACAAGCTTGACCGCGAAGGACAAAATCCGTTCGAGCTGCTCGAAGAAATCGAACGCGTGCTCGGCATCCGCTCGGTACCGATGAACTGGCCGATCGGCATGGGGCGCGAGCTGTGCGGCGTATACGACCGGATGAAAAACCAAGTAGAGCTGTTCCACGGCAAAGACCATACCGAGATCGAAGTCCGCAAGACGGATGATTACAACGATCCGATTATCCGCGAGATGGCCGGCGACTATCTTGCCGAGCAACTGGCACAAGATCTCGAGCTGCTTGACGTCGCGGGAGATTCCTTCGATTACGAGAAAGTGCGCACGGGCCAATTGACGCCGGTTTTCTTCGGAAGCGCGGTGAATAACTTCGGCGTGCAGACGTTCCTTGAGAATTTCTTGGAGCTGGCTCCGCAGCCTACGGAACGCAAGACAACGGAAGGCACAGTCGATCCGGACGAAGAGAAGTTCTCCGGCTATATTTTCAAAATCCAAGCGAATATGAATCCTGCGCATCGCGACCGCATCGCGTTCCTGCGGATTTGCTCGGGTAAATTCCAACGGGGCATGAGCGTCCGTCATGTGCGCGTCGGTAAAGAAATCAAGCTGTCCCAGCCGCAGCAATTTCTAGCTCAGGACCGTGATATCGTCGAGACGGCATATCCGGGGGATATTATCGGCTTGTTCGATCCGGGTATTTTCCGAATTGGCGATAGCTTGAGCGAAGGGCGGGATATCGTATTCGATGAGCTGCCGACGTTCTCGCCGGAAATTTTCTCCAAAGTGTCGATCAAGAACGCGCTCAAACAGAAACAGTATTTGAAAGGGCTAGACCAGCTGACGGAAGAAGGCATGGTACAAGTATTCCGTTCAGTCGGGGCATTCGAGGATACTTATCTCGGCGTCGTTGGCCAATTGCAATTCGAAGTGTTCGAATACCGGATGAAGAACGAATACGGAGTAGATATCCAATTGTTCCGGACGCAATTCCAGTTCGCCCGTTGGATCGTCGGGGACAAAGTCGATCCGTCCAAGTTCCGTATCAACTCGATCTTGGTGAAAGACAAGAACAACGTCGACGTCGCGCTTTTCGAGAACGAATACGCAATGAGAACCGCGATGGAACGCATGCCGGATCTTCAGTTTTTGGAAGTCGCTCCTTAATCGCGCATGTGATAAGCCCGTCGCCCAAGCTGGCGGCGGGTTTTGTTGTATGAAAGGCGATGGAACTGATAAAATGGGAAGAAACTTTATCGGAAGAGGGCGGATTGTTCATGGGCAACCGTTTGATAATCAAGGGCGGGTTCATCGTTCGCCCTGATGGCGTTAGCCAAGGAGATGTCGCGATACAGGACGGCGTCATTACGTCGATCTCGTCTAAGCATGAGGGAACAAACGAG
This sequence comes from Cohnella cholangitidis, assembly GCF_014107495.1. GTDB lineage: Bacteria > Bacillota > Bacilli > Paenibacillales > Paenibacillaceae > Cohnella > Cohnella cholangitidis. Next base: position 1,461,380 of record NZ_CP041969.1, on the reverse strand, counting down.
GAAAATTTCGATGAAGCGATCGATGCCGAAGGGGCTTGGGTATTGCCTGGCTTAATCGATATTCATTGCGACGCGATAGAGAAAGAAGTGGAGCCGAGACCGAATACCTTGTTTCCAATGGAAATGGCTTTCTTGCAATTCGAACGGAAGCTGGCGGGACACGGGATCACGACGATGTTGCATTCTCTGTCGCTCGGGGTTGGCTTAAGCTTGCGCGGAGAACATCTCGTCGCGGAGATGATCGGACTGATCGCCAGCATGCGCAAGGAGCGGGCTATGATTCGCCATGGCGTTCATTTGCGCTACGAGGTTTCGCATTTGACCGGATTCGCGTTGGCGCAAAGGCTGATGAACGACGGATTGCTCGATTATTTATCTCTTATGGATCATGCGCCAGGACAAGGCCAATATCATCGTTCGGGTGCTTTCCAACGGTATGTCATGAAGAATCAGGGAGTAACCTTGGACGAAGTAGACGTAATCGTCGAGGAGCTGCAGGAAAGAAGAAGCCGAGTGGATTGGAACAAGCTTAAGGAATTAACCGCTCAAGCGCGCGGACGCGGTATCGCCGTCGCTTCGCACGACGACGATAGCGAAGAGTCCGTCAATCGTTCGCTTGAATTCGGGGCTACGGTGTCCGAATTTCCTCTGAGCTTGGATACGGCAAAATATGCTTTCGGGCAAGGGATGGGAGTATGCGTCGGCGCGCCCAATATCGTGCGCGGCGGCTCCCACGACGGTAATCTGAAGGCGGTTGAAGCGATTCGGGCGGGCGCTGCCGACATTTTATGCTCGGATTATCATCCGGCCTCGTTGCTTCATTCCATCTTTAAGCTGGAAACGGAGGGAGTTCCGCTTCATCAAGCGGTCAACATGGCTTCCCTTAATCCTGCCGAAACATTAGGCCGTGCCGATTCGATCGGCTCGATCGAGCTTGGCAAACAAGCGGACGTGATCATCGTGCGCAAAGTGCGGGATATTCCGCTTGTCCATTCGACCATCGTTGGCGGAGTTGTCGTCCATGCCACGAAGGATTTCGTTTAAGTTTGCAGCTTACCCAGATGCTTATGGAGAACCTCAACCATCTTTTTGCGCGCCGCGGGCGTGCTGTTGTTCCATATCATCTCGAATAGAACGCCTAGACCGGGCAAGGCCATCTCTTCTCCGCCTATGGAGCTTTCGATGATATCCGTTAAGTCGTCGATATCCTTGCCTTGTACCCGCTGAACAATGGCCTGTCTTAAGTCTAATTCCACGGATGTGCCTCCTTAAGGGGGAACTTCCCGTGTAGATTTCCCTAACGGGACGACGGTTATGCCGGGTAAGGAATGTGTTATAATGAGCCCATCGGGAACGATCGTGAGGAGGCAAGATTCAGTGGCAAGAAAACCCCATGGCAAGAAGCAATTCGCGATTATCGGTCTTGGCCGTTTCGGATCGAGCGTGGCGATCTATTTAGCCCAGCTTGGTTATGAGGTGCTGGCTGTCGACGATAACGCGCAACGCGTACAGGATGTCGCTCATGCCGTTACTCACGCGGTAACCGCGGACTCGACGGATGAAGAGGCGATGAGCGCGCTCGGCATCCGCAATTTCGACGTCGTCGTCGTGGCGATCGGACAAGACATCCAATCGAGCATTTTGACGACCTTGATCCTGAAAGACCTTGGCGTCCCGTATATTATCGTCAAAGCGCAGAACGAGCTGCACGGCAAAGTGCTTAACAAGATCGGAGCGGACAAAGTCGTATTCCCCGAAAGGGATATGGGGCTGCGCGTAGCCCACCATCTGATCTCGCCGAACATTCTCGAACATATTGAGTTGTCGGCCGATTATAGCATCGTCGAGATGAAAATTCCTTCCTCGATGATCGGCAAGAACCTGAAGCAGCTTGATATTCGCCATAAATATAATTGCAACGTGTTAGCGGTGAAACGGAACGGCGAAATGAATATTACTCCGCGGGCCGACGAGTCCCTGGTCAACGACGATATTCTTGTCATCGTAGGCAAGAACGAACTATTAACGAAACTGGAGCAAGCCTATGCGGAACCTTGAGGGGTATATCAGCTCGGCTTCCAACCCGCGGGTAAAAGAGTGGGCGAAGCTGTTGGAGCGTAAATATCGGCAACGCGAAGGAAAATTTCTGCTCGAGGGCGTCCACCTGGTCAAGGAAGCTCTGGAAGCGGGATGGCCGCTCGAAGCCGTAGCGTTCGACGAAGGCTCCGGCGTATTGGAGGCTTTCGAGGAATACATAAATGAAGAGCATCGGGGAAGCGGCGGAACGGCGTGGTTTCCGGTATCCCCGGAAGTGATCGGGAAGTGCAGCGACACGGGAACGCCGCAGCCGATCTTCGCGATTGCGCTGAAGCGTCCACCCAGCGCGGAGCTTCTGTTCGGCGACTCTAGCGGATTAGTCGCCGTGCTGGATGGCGTGCAGGATCCCGGCAACGTGGGCACGATCGTAAGAAGCGCAGCCGCAAGCGGAGCGACTGCGGTTGTTCTAGGCAAAGGCACGGCGGACTTGTACAACCCGAAGACGATCAGGGCAACGATGGGGGCGATGTTTCACGTTCCCGTGCTTGAAGCGGAGCTAAACGCGCTATTGCCGGAAGCAGCGGCGCAAGGCGTATCCATCGTAGGGACAAGCCTCCAAGCCGCGCACTCTTGCTATGATTATGATTTCAGCAATCGCAACGTCTGGCTCGTATTCGGCAACGAAGGCAACGGGATGTCCGAGCAAGTCTCTACATTCGTGGATGCGAATGTAATTATACCGATGACTGGCCGAGCGGAGTCGCTCAATGTAGCTATGGCGGCAACGGTGCTGCTATTCGAGGCTCAGCGGCAACGGGGGTTAACCCAATAATAATTCCTGTCCAACCACCTAAATAACTATCCGCGCAAAAATTACTGCCACCCAAAAGACTGGAAATCGCCAAGGCTCTGCTAGCGAAAATCCAGTCTTTCTTCTGGCTGTATTCCCTTTTCTGATAGTACAGACGCATCTTGACAATTATCGCCATTGTGTATAAATTGACTGATGTGGGGGGCCATACAGAACTTTAGACTACTCTATAAAGCTTTATAAATTTATACTTCGGGGGGAAACAGGTTTGAAGGTTACGCGTGCCTATCTAAGTTTATTCTTTGCACTTATTCTATTATTATCTACTACAGTTGCAGCAAGTGCCTCTCCGTCCGGTCCTTTACATGGCGGATTCTCTACATACGCATTTAGTGATCTCACCTCACAGTCAACCATGTCGAATAAAATTACGTTATATACGGTTCCTAAAGGTTCGGATTTTTCTTTATACGGCTCGGACCAAGGATCGGCTATTCTTCAGTTCTATAAAGTGAGTTCGTCAAACTTCAACCCAAAAGCCGTGAAAAATGGCGTATTGGCGGATGGTTATTCTGATTTATATGAATTTACAGGGATTGATGATTCTGAACATCTTTGGAACGGGGAAGGAGATGATCCCAGCGAAAAACTTAATTATAGATTCTCCGCTACCGGATATTATTATTTAGTTGAAAGTAAAAATACGAGCAGAAGAGTCACAATGATAGTACATGTCGTTGATAGCAAGCCATCTGCGCAACCATCTATCCGTGTAAATATTAATGGAAAACCCGTTGGTTTTTCTCAACCTCCGGTTATGAAAAATGGTGACGTGTTAGTTCCTATCCGTCCAATATTTAATTTTATATCTAAACCACTAGAGGACATGAATTCACAGCTTATATATAACAACGCAACAAAAAGAATAAGATTGGAGTATGGTGATCTAAACTTACAACTTAAAATAGGTAGTAAAACTGCTGAAACTAATGGGGAGAAAATTACCTTAAAGGCAGCTCCGGCAATAATTAACAAGACTGTTTATGTCCCCGTTAGCGCATTGGCGGACTTTTACGGTTTTGATACATCTTGGAACGACAAAACAAAAACTATGAATTTAAAAAGATGAGACCGCGAGTCGTCATCCGCCTAACGGGTAACATTAGATGATAAAAACAGCAGCAGCCAAAGGATTTTATTCCGGGGCTGCTGCTTTTGCTATTTTATAGGCATTGGTAGGGGGGGATGGATACTCATTTTATGTAAAACTATACCATCGTATAATATCGGACGCTAAGCCGCCATGGTAAATTGAATGACAGATCGGATAGGAAAGAAAAGATGAGAATTGAGGTGGACGTTGCGATGGTATGGCTTGTGACGATTCATGTGCTGTCGGCGGTGCTTGGAATCGGACCGACGTATTTCGGTCATATTTTGCTGCGCAGAAAGCAGCGGCGGGATCAACTGCTCGCGTCGTTGTCGCTGTTCAGCCTGCTAAACTATTTTCCCAAAATCGGAGGCACCGTTGCTGTCGTTTCGGGTATCCTGCTCGTTGCGCTGTCGGACTGGAATTTTTCGGATTTGTGGATTGTCGGCTCTCTGGTGTTGTACGTGCTCATTCAGGTGGTCGTGGTGGCCATGATGAGCCCTTTACTGAATCGGCTCGTTCAGGCGTTGGGCGCGGAGGAACAGGAGCGCAATCCGGCGGCAGACAGCTCGATCCTCCTGGCTAAAGCCAGCCGGCTGTACAATACGGCTTCCCTTTTGGGAACGGCTTTGATCCTATTAATGATCCTAAAGCCAATGTGAAGCTTTGATTAGACAGGATACTATTCTATTTAATTGGAGGAATTAAGATGAATCGTTTAGATGGAAAGGTCGCATTCGTATCGGGAGGCGGCCGCGGAATCGGAGCGGCTGCCGCGCTGTCGCTCGCCCAGCGTGGGGCCAAGGTTGCCGTGAATTATGTTCGCCAGCCGGATTCGGCGCAGGCTGTCGTGGACCGGATTCGACAAGCCGGCGGAGAGGCTGCGCTAGCCCAAGCGGACGTGCGCGATCCCGAACAAGTGAGGGCGGCGATGGCTTCTATTCGCGAAACATGGGGCGACATCGACATTCTGGTGAACAATGCGCACATGTCCTTCGTCATGAAACCGCTGCTGGCGATGCAGTGGGAGGAGCTTGCCCAAAAGCTGAACGATGAGATGAAGGCGGCCTTTACTTTGACGAAAGCCGTGTTACCCGCAATGATCGAACGGAAATACGGGAGAATCATATACATTTCCAGCAATGCGGCCGATGTCCCCGTTCCTTATATGGCCGCACACGGCTCGGCCAAAGCCGCTCTGGACGCATTTTCCAAATATGTAGCGCTGGAGTGTGCCCCTTATGGAGTTACGGCCAACGTAGTCTCGCCTGGACTGGTCGAGACGGAGGCGTCAGGCGAAACGCCGGAAACGGTCAAACGGCAGATTGCCGCCATGACTCCGCTGCAACGGGTGGGCGTGCCGGACGACATTGCGGGCGCAATCGCGTTTTTCGCCAGCGAGGAGAGCCGGTTCATTACAGGAACCTCGATGAGCGTGAATGGCGGAATGAAAATGGATTAGATTCCGCGGACGATTTGATGTTTTGTGTAAGATCATATTTTATTCGAAGTCGCATCCCATGCGGCTTTTTCTATTTAAGGGCTTATTCGACGGGCGGAACGCGCAATTTCCTCATCGTCCCCGAATAGTTCATATAATTTATGGAATAAGGATTTCCACAAAAAGGATTTCGGAGAGGGTGCGGCGAATCGCTTTATTCAGGGAGAACCGGTTTCATATTTGAACCAACCTCGGATTGCATCCGGGCAAAGGCAAGTACATTAAGCCATGTTCACGATCAAGGGGAATGGTAAAGGTGCCCAACGATAGGGATAAATCCGCCGCATGGGGCGGGAGGGAATCAATGAATAGGATCGATCGAAGAGAGGATCAGCTTATCGCGGGCCGTGTCGAACAGCTTGCGCTGTTTCGCCGCTTTTTGTCCGATGGGGCAGACGGAAAAACGATATGGAGCTTATACGGAACTGCAGGAATCGGCAAAAGTTTCCTGCTCGATGCGTTTCGCCGTCAGGCCGCAAGGGTAGGCGCGATTATGCTGCAGTTGGACAGCCGCGATTTCAGTCATAAAGGAGACTTGCTATGTCGGCAACTGCTGCGGCAAATGCCGAGCGGGCGGGACGGTCATGCGCCGCTTTCCGATCCGACGGATGCGTGCTTCACCCGTTTGGAGCAATTGGCGGCGGAAACAAACGTCGTTATTGCGCTGGACACATACGAGGAAATGGGCGAACTCGATGGTTGGTTACGGGAGCGGTTTATCAGGTGGCTGCCGGACGGCATTCTGTTGATCGTGGCAGGCCGCTACCGGCTGAAAGATAAATGGGTTCTTTCCCCGGCGCTGAGGGAACGCATCCTGTTCATGCCGTTGGAGCAGTTGTCCGAACCGGAGAGCATAGCCTATTTGCGGCAATGCGGCATGGCGGACGAAGAACGGATCGATGCCGTTTGGCGCAAAACGGGCGGCCATCCGCTCGCGCTATCGCTTGCTTCCGTCATCCTGCCGCAGGAGGACTGGAACGGACGATCAGGGGACTGGACGGAATGGTTCGAGCAATTGGCCAAGGCGTGGCTAAGGGAAGTACCGGACGATCCGCTGCGGAAAGCAGTGGAGACGGCAGCCGTTTTGTTGCATGTGAACAGGGAAGTGCTACAGGCGGTCATGGACCGGGAGATCGACGACGATACGTTCGGACAACTGCTATCCCTGTCTTTCGTCCGTAAAACGGAACGCGGCTGGATGCTGCACGATTTAATGCGAATGGCAACACGAAAGCAGCTTGAGGAGCGGATGCCGGCCTTTTACGAACGGCTGCGCGCCAGGGCGGCGCATTACTACGCCATGCGTATCCGAGATGCCGCTCCTTACCGGAACACGGAGTGGGAAGTCGGCGAGCTGTTTTATTACACGGGTAATCCGCTCATTCGAACTTTGCTTCAATCCTACTCCCGGGGGCGGTATACGTGGGAGCCGCTGACGCCAGTGAATCTGGGAGAAGGGGAAGCCTATTTGCGCAGCAGGCTCGATGCGGCCACTCACTTGATGTTATCCGGCATGGACCCAGAAACGGAGGAGCGCTTTGAGGAGTTCGTGGACAAAGAAGACATGACGATGACGATCAAGCATTTGGAGCTGCGCACTTGGGTCGAGCTCGACCAGCAGTCGGCGATGCTGCTTCGATCCGCGAACGGGGAAGCGATCGGACTGGCCGTTATCGTTCCGATTCATAAGGGCACTATGCCTACCTTAAGCCGCGATCCGTTCGCAAGCCCGTATTTACTCTCGCTGACGCCGTCGGAGCGACGGCTTCTCGAGGTCGAGCCGCCTGGACAGGCGGGGTGGTTCATCCGGACGATCGACTATGCCGATTGGCAAAACCAAGACATGGTGCTCGAAGCGATGCATTTGATGTTTTCTTATATGTGTTCGGGCGGCCTTTTCTTCGCCTCCCCGCCGCCGATGGAGTTTTTCCGCATGTCGCATCTGAATCTCGGCTTCCAGCCGGCGGCGGATGTCGTTCACCGGCATTACGACGGCAAGACGCCGACCCCGACGTTCGTGCTCGATACCCGGGGAGACAAACTGGAGATGTTTCTCCGCTTTTTACTGAAGCGGGGCGGCCTTCCGGACGAACTGATCTTGTTTGGCGAACTGAACGACCAGCTAACGGAGCGGGAGAGGGAAGTCGTTGCCCTCGTGCTGGACGGCCTGACGAACAAGGAAATTGCCAAAGTACTGTTCGTTAGCGAAATTACGGTAAAAAAGCACGTCAGTTCGATCTATGGCAAGCTGTCGGTGAAAGGGCGCGGCCAATTGATCAAGCTGTTTGCCGGAAAGCCGCGCATCAGTTAATCAGGCAATGAATGTCGGACTTTTCTTTAGGTCTGCTCACAAGCTTGCAATCCATTCGGGTGCGGGCTTTTGCGCGTTTGACCCAATCCCAGCGGCAAGTTCCGCCGAGAAGCGTTATCGGAGGAACTTTCACTCGGCATTATAGTCAATTCACTTGACTATAATAACGCTGATGTTATAATGAGAAACAAGTCAATTTACTTGACTATATATCTCGGGTGGAGGGCTTAAATTGAGCATCGAACAAAATATTGAGCTAGTACGTACGTTTATCCGGAAATTTTGGAACGAAGGCAATCTCGAATGTAAGGATCAATATCTAACGGAAGATTACGTGGACCATGCTTACGTGCCGAGCAATAAAGATGGACTCGCGAATATGGCTGGCATCCTGCATACCGCGTTTCCGGATCAAGTTTCCACTGTGGAGAGCATCGTCGTGCAAGATGATCGAATGGTTGTAAGGCTAAGAATGACTGGAACCCATGAAGGCGATTTTAGAGGGACAGCAGCTTCCCATCAACGGATTGATGTTAATCTATACCGTGAATATCGGATTGAGAACGGTAGAATCGCTGAACACTGGGCACTATTCGACACAGCGTCGTTGCTCCGTCAAATCGGTGCCGAACTTCATCAGCAGCCGGTCTGCCAAATCAATAAATAGCGAATCGTGATCCAGTCCCATATCCTTCCCTCAATAGCCCAATCCTTCTGCATCGTGCCGAAGGATTGGGCTAGGGGCTTAGCCGAGCGATGGAATCGTGGTAAAATGAATGATACGGAAAGAGCTTGCTAGGATTGACCTGGATAGGGGGAAATAAAAGTCAATGGCAGAAGAAGAGTCTATGGGATACGAGCTTACGATTCTCTTTGCAACCGCATTTCGCTTAGCGGTGGAGGAGTTACATAATGAATTAGCGAAGATCGGGTTTGATGATGTGAGACCTTCCCATGGATTTATCTTTCAGAAGATTTCACACGGCGGCGCGACAGGTAATGAAATAGCGGAGCATTTAGGGATTACCAAACAAGCAGCTAGCCTAACGATTGATTATTTGGAAAAGCATGGCTATGTAGTCAGGAAACCGCATCCATCCGATCGGAGAGGGAAATGGATCGTATTAACGGAACGAGGATGGCAATGTATCCAGGCAACGGAAAGGATCTTTTCGTCAATTGAGAACAGTTGGGGAAAAGTTCTAGGGGATGAGAAAATTCGATCTCTTCGTACAGATATGCAAGATTTGATTAATACTTTCTCCAAAGGTAAACCGGGTACATTCCGCCCAGTATGGTAACTTAAAGATAGTTCACTTAACCACCTGAAGTATAGATTGGGCCGAAATAGACGCTATCGGGGTCGGCGTAAGCCGAGATTTCGATGCCGTCGATCGTCAGCTTCCGAACGAAGCGATACTTCATCGTTGAGGTCGTAACCGTTGTCCGTTTGAGTCGCCCGATAGGAACTCGACTAGGCATCCGCTTGCGGTCTGAACGGAAAGTAGGTGTTCCGACCTTACCGGGAAATACGAAAGTTCAATCGCGAGGGGCATTGTCTAGAGGATGGATTTTCAAAGAACGGGCATGTTTAGGCGAGAAGCCCTTGATCTGCTTGAACAGCTTGGAGAAGCCGTTAATGCTCCCGCAACCGATCCGGTCGGCGATCTCCGAGACGGACAGGCTCGTATTCAGCAGCAGGCGTTCGGCTTCGTGGATCCGATACAAGTTAACGAAATGGACGAAGGTGATTCCCGTCATTTTCTTGAACGCTTTACAGAAGTGATAAGGACTTAAATGCACGAAAGAAGCGGCTTGCGTTACCGTGATTTTGTCCGTATAGTGCTGTTCGACGTATGCTATGAGCTCCTTGAATCGGGTAGCCTTCCGTTGAACGCCCAGCAGTTGATTGTCCGATTCGTCCTTCGTCTTGTACCATCGGCGGCACCAAGTAAACAGCAATTGCGCGAACGCGACTATGGCCTGCTCGTAGCCGCTTTTTTTACGTTGGAATTCTTCGATCAGCCCCAGCAAGGCTTGATGAATAAGCTTGCCGTGTTCTTGGCCGAGATCGATGCGGTTGCGCCAGCGGAGATCAATGAAATCGGACGTTTTGAGCCCGATAAGGGAAGGGTGGAATACGACGGCGAACAAAGTAAACCCGTTCTTGGGATGATAGACGGCATGAAGCTCTCCGCTATTGATAGCGAACAGATCCCCGGCTCTGCCCTCGTATGATTGTTCCCCGATCTGAATGGTCGCTTCTCCTTGTTCGATCAGGATAAACTCGAAATGCTCATGCCAATGCAACGTCAGAAATTGATGGTCTTGAAAAGGAGTGTGGAATACGTTCATCGGGAAGGCGGCGTCCGCCAGTTGGGTGTTCTCGTATAATGCTTTTCTCATGACCGATCCCCCTAGAATGACAATATTGGATAAATAGAGCGCAAGAAACAATGAGACGAATCCGATAATTCCCACTATCATGGTAGCTTAGCATGAAATGTTGTCTTAACCAATAGCATCCGGATGACAAGATGGGGAGAGTCGGTCAGCTTGAGAAGTCAGTCCATGGAACAGGAAAATAAATTATCGCTTTGGCACTTGTCTTGGCCGATCGGAATCGAGCTGCTGCTGCAGTTTCTTATGGGGGCCGTCGACACGGTCATGGTTAGCCGGATCGGCGACGAAGCGGTGTCCGCGGTCGGGGTTTCCAACCAAGTCATACAGTCCGCGCTAACGGTATTTGCCTTAATCAATGCGGGAATCAGTGTCGTCGTTGCCCGGAAATGGGGAGGAGGGCTGAGAGAGGACGCGCGTAAGACGGCGGTTCTCGGCATTCAAGCGAACCTGCTAATGGGAATCGTCGGAAGCCTGTTGTTCTTCTTCGGGACGTCGACCGTCCTTCGATACATGAACACGCCGGAAGATGTCGTCGGCTACGCAAGTCCTTATTTAACGTTCGTCGGTTCCATGACGGTCATCGTGCTGTTGCATTTCGTCATCAATGCGGTCGTCCGCAGCACGGGAAATACGCAGGGACCCATGTATATTACGATCGGAATGAACGTGCTGCATCTGTTGCTTAATTACGTGCTGATCTTCGGCGCTTGGGGGTTCCCCGAGATGGGAATTCAAGGAGCGGCATTATCCAGCATGATAAGCCGGTTCGCGGCTTTGCTCTTATCGGCGTGGCTCCTGTGGAGAACGTTCCTTCCTTTTTGGCGGTTGCGCGAATGGTTTAAGCTTGAAATCCCCCTATTGAAGGAGGTTTTGCAGGTTGGGCTGCCGGTCACCTTCACGGCGGTATCCTGGGGATATTCGCAAATTATCGTATTGGCGCTTATCTCACGCATGGGGACGACGACGTTAGCTTCCTATACGTACATCCAGACGATTCAGCAATTTACGTGGATGATCGCCGCGGCGATCGGGGGCGGATTGCAAATTCGAGTCGGGCAGTTCTTCGGAGCGGGCAGACTGAAGGAGGTGGACCGGAGCCTCGGACAAGCGATCCGGCCGGGAATCTTGCTCAGTCTAGCCGTATCGGCCTTGATCTTCTTGTTAGGGACGCCGATCATGCGATTGTTTACTTCCGATCCGAGCATCATCGATCTATCGTTGCCGATTCTTGCTATGTGCATCGTGTGGCAGCCTCTGCGCGTGGTCGGATTTTGCGCGTCCAATTCGCTCAATATTATCGGAGAAGCCAAATACGTGGCGATCATAACCGTGATCGGAATGTGGACTTTGGTATCCGGAGGAACTTACGTATTCGGCATTAGCGCGGGGTTCGGCCTCGTGGGCGTGATGTGCGCTTTGATCCTGGACGAGTCGTTTCGAAGCGCGTTGTTCCTGCTTCGCTGGAAACGAAGGTCCGTCCAATGGAACAAAAGCGCTTGAACCGTCGTCACCCTTTCGGATTGCTGCGATATTCGGAAGGCGAGATGCCGATGATTTTCTTGAACATTCGGGAGAAATAATAGGGATCCGCAAAGCCGAGCGAGTGGCAAATCTCCTTAATGGTTAAATCGGTTAAGTCGAGCAGCTGTCCGGCTCTTTGCATTTTCAACCGATGGTAATAGTCGATCGGAGCATATCCGGTCGAGGATTTGAACAAGTAATTAAGATGCTGCTTGGAAATTTGCGCATGGGAGACGAGCTGTTCCAGCGTCAGCGTCTGATCGAGCTTAGTTCTCATGAATTGGACCGAGTGGTCGATAACCTGCTGCTTGCGCTCTTCTTCCTTGCGCCCGGGAATAAGGCCGATGAGGCTAAGATAATATTTGACGGTTTGGGAGACATGCAGGTGATGCGGAATCGAATAGGATTTAGCGGTCAGAACGTCGTGGCATTGATGGAAGAGTTCCGAGAATTTCTCCGCGTCGCGAGGGGAAAGCGTTAAGCTGCCTTCCGACAGACCGATCGCTTTCAAGTAATCCCCAACGTGCTCTCCGCGCACGTGAAACCAGTAAATACTCCATGGATCGTTATCGTCCGCACCGTAAGCGTGAGGCGTATCGGCCGGTAGGATCGCTAACGTCCGTTCGGTTACCCGGTACGCGTTATCCGTACCGTTAGTCACCCAGCCTTCGCCGCTTACGCAAAAAATAAAAATATAGGAATCGCAGCCGTGAGGCCTTTCTCTGTAATGATGGAAGGCCGCGGGTAGTAGCCGATATCCGTCAAGTAAAAGGGGCGAACGAGCGGCTCGTTCAATACTTCGTCCACGAGATACTGAGGCATAATGAACATTTTCTCCGCTTGAAAACCGTCCGCTTTTTTTTCCATTTTCCGAATCCCGCTTTCCTGAAAGGTTGCCCTCATTGTACCTCTAGATCAGAATATCGTCCATCATAAACAGGGAATCGTGAATTGTTAGCCAGTCCGTTCTCTTGTAAGGTTTACGTATAGAGTAAATCTGAACAGGCTGGAGTGAATATCAGTGGCCAACGCCAATGGACAATCCCGCGTATGGGAAGAAACCGTCGAAATTCCGACTTACGAAGCCGGCAAGCCGGACAAAAATCCGATGTTCCTGGAGAAGCGCGTCTATCAAGGAAGTACGGGCAAAGTGTATCCTCATCCCGTCATCGATAAAATCGAAGACGAGAAAACAATGAAAGCCTACCGGATGGTCATCCTCGAGAACGATTACTTGCGCATCGAGATTATGCCGGAGCTGGGCGGGCGCATTTACCGGGCGCAAGACAAAACCAATCAATACGAATTCGTGTATTATAATCGCGTCATTAAGCCTGCGCTCGTCGGGTTAGCGGGACCTTGGATTTCCGGAGGAATCGAGTTCAACTGGCCGCAGCATCATCGTCCGAATACTTATGGCCCGGTGGAATACAAGCTGGAGCAAAAAGACGATGGCAGCGCTACCGTATGGGTGAGCGAAATCGACCGGATGTACGGCACCAAAGTGACGGCCGGTTTCACGTTATACCCGGACAAAGCGTATTTGGAAATTCACGCTCAACTGTACAACCGCACGCCGGAGCCGCAAACGTTCCTGTGGTGGGCCAATCCCGCGGTGGCGGTTAACGATCATACGCAATCGGTGTTCCCGCCGGACGTCATGGCCGTGTTCGACCACGGCAAACGCGACGTGTCGAGATTCCCGATCGCTACCGGAACTTATTATAAGATGGATTATTCGGAAGGCGTCGACATCTCCCGTTACAAGAATATTCCGGTACCGACTTCCTACATGGCTTACAAATCGGATTACAATTTCGTCGGCGGATACGATCATTCGGTGAAAGCCGGTTTGCTGCATGTCGCCAACCATCATATTTCTCCGGGCAAGAAGCAATGGACGTGGGGGAACGGGGAATTCGGACAAGCGTGGGACCGGAACTTGACGGACGAAGACGGACCGTACATCGAGTTGATGACGGGCGTCTATACCGATAACCAACCTGATTTCACATGGCTTCAACCATACGAGGAGAAATCGTTCAAGCAGTATTTCATGCCCTACAAGGACGTTGGAGTCGTGAAAAACGCGACGATCGATATAGCCGTGAATTTAGAAGTCGATGCCGAACAGGGGAAAGCGCACGTTCAAGTTTACGCCACGTCGGTAAACGAAGGTCTGATCGTTGAACTGAAGGGCGCCGCTAAAACGTACGTGAACGAAGTCGCTAATCTATCGCCGACCGTAACTTACCGTACGGAAGTGAATTTGGAAGCCGGCGAATCGGAGCACGAACTGATTCTGACCGTTAGGGATGCAAGCGGACGGAAACTGATCGGCTATCAGCCTAAGAAGCCGGAGATCGAGCAAGTGCCGGACGCGGCCAAACCGCTGCCGGAGCCTGCGAAGCTCCAAACGAACGAGCAGCTTTACTTGGCGGGGCTTCATCTGGAACAGTACCGTCACGCGACGTTCGAGCCGGACGCTTACTATTTGGAAGGGCTGAAGCGCGATCCGGAGGATATCCGAATCAATGTGGCTTACGGTACGTTGTTGCTGCGCAGAGGGCTGTTCGAACGGAGCGAGCGGCATTTCCGTACCGCGGTGAAGAGCTTGACGTGGAAAAATCCGAACCCGTACGATAGCGAAGCTTATTATCAGCTGGGCTTGTCGTTAAAGCTTCAAGGCAGAACGGATGAAGCGTTCACGGCGTTCTACAAGTCGGTATGGTCTGCGGCATGGCAGGACAGCGGATACTTCTCGCTCGCCCAAATCGCGGCAGGCAACGGCTCCTATGAAGAAGCGCTTGAGCTTATCGAACGGTCGTTAATCCGCAACAGCCGCAACTATAAAGCTCGCGACCTGAAGTCCGCGTTGCTGCGCAAGCTCGGTAAGCTGGATGAGGCTAAAGCTTGGACGAAGGAAACGATCAAGCTGGATATCGCGGATTTCGGCGCCAATTACGAATGGAAGTTATTGTTGGATCAATCCGGCGATAAAACGGATGCGAAAGCCGCTAATAGCAGCTTTGTTGCCCTAATGCGCGATGAGGCCCACAATTACTTGTCATTGGCCGAAGATTACGCGAATGCCGGTTTGCATAATGAAGCAGCCGAGGTTCTTGAGTTCATTGCCGGCAACGCAGGGGCGACGACCTATCCGATGGTTCACTACGCGCTAGCTTATCTATACGGACAGCTCGGCGATTCGGAAGCTTCTCTCGCCCAGCTTCGCAAAGGCTCGGATGCGAAATCGGATTATTGCTTCCCGAACTCCTTGTTCGATCTGATCGTCTTGAACTACGCGATCGAGGCGAACGGCGAAGATTCCAAAGCGCATTATTATTTAGGCAACTTACTGTACGATAAGAAACGCCATTCCGAAGCGATTCGCCATTGGGAGCAATCCCGCGGGCTGAATCCCGCTTTCTCCGTCGTAAGCCGGAATTTGGCTCTGGCGTATTTCAATAAGCTGAATCGGCCCGATCAGGCGAAGGAAGCGTTAGAGCATGCCGCTGCTTGCGATCCGTCGGATGCCCGCATTTTCTACGAGCTTGACCAGCTCTATAAGAAGATCGGAATTCAGCCCGAGGAACGGCTTGCGAAGTTGAAGCAACGCATTGAACTCGTTCAAGCGAGAGACGACTTGTACTTGGAATACGTCGCTCTTCATAACAGGCTGCATCTGCACCAAGAAGCGATCCAATTGCTGGCCGCGCGGAACTTCCATCCTTGGGAAGGCGGAGAAGGCAAAGCAACCGGACAATACGTGCTGGCTCATGTCGAGCTGGCCAAGGAAAATATTCAAGACGGGAACTATCAACAAGCGATAGACAACCTGACTAAATCGCTGGCATACCCGGAAAATCTCGGAGAAGGCAAGCTGACCGGCGCGCAAGAGAACAATATTTTCTACTTCCTCGGTTGCGCCTATGAAGGATTGGGGCTGGCTGACCAAGCGGAGAGCGCGTTCAAGGTCGCTTCCCAGGGTTTAGAGGAACCGACCAGCGCGATGTACTATAACGATCAGCCGCCGGAAATGATTTTCTACCAAGGGCTGGCTTGGAGCAAATTGAAGGACGGCAAACAATCGAAACGCAGGTTCAACAAGCTGATCGAATACGCGGAGAAGCATATGTTCGACGAGGTTAAAATCGATTACTTCGCGGTTTCGCTGCCGGACTTCCTCGTATTCGAAGACGACTTGACTTTACGAAACGAAATTCACTGCCGCTACATGCGGGGACTGGGTTTACTTGGCTTGAACCGGGTAGACGAAGCGAAAGAACAGTTGGAATGGGCCGTTAAGCTGGATCGGAACCACCCGGGCGCGCAACTTCATCTCGATTGGATCGGCCAACAAGGATAAGGGGGAGTTCGAATATGTCTAAGATCGTCTATGAGTTAACTAGCGCCGACAAGCTCATTACGCCAGGGAAGCTGTCCGGCAACAAAGGGGTTAACCCTAAAGGGCAAAGCTTCGGATTTACGAACTTCTATATGGAGCGCAACGGGATTCCGAACATTCCGGTAGTCGGCGAATTCCACTTCTCCCGGTTCTCCTACCTCTATTGGGAGGAAGAGTTGTTGAAAATGAAGGCGGGCGGCGTGAATATCGTCGCCACCTATATCTTCTGGATTTACCACGAGGAAGAGGAAGGCGCGTTCGAGTGGGGCGGCAACCGCAATTTGAAGCATTTCGTCGATCTGTGCGCCAAACACGAAATTCCGTTGATTCTAAGAATCGGGCCTTTCTGCCATGGGGAAGTCCGCAACGGAGGCATCCCGGATTGGGTTTTCCGCAAACCTCTCGAAATCAGGTCCAACGATGAGCTTTACTTGTTCTACGCCCGCCGCTTGTACCGGGAGATCGCCAAGCAAGTGAAGGGTTCGCTCTTCCAAGAAGGCGGCCCCGTCATCGGAGTGCAATTGGAGAACGAGTACATGCATTGCGGAGCTCCGCTCGATGCATGGGGATATAAGTCGGGCGTGTTCATGTCCAAGGGCAAAGAGGGAAATGCGCATTTAGCCGAATTGCGCCGTCTGGCGGAGGAAGCGGGCATTAAGCCTGCGTTCTTCTCCGCGACGGCTTGGGGCGGAGCGGCGGTTAGCGAGAACGATATGCTGCCTATGCTGGCGGGGTATGCGTACACGCCATGGATTCCGAACCAGCCTCCAAGCGGCGAATACATTTTCCGCGACTTGCACGCGAATCCGGTTGAAGAGGTTAACTATGATTCGCTGGAGTATCCGGTCGCTTATTGCGAGATGGCCGGAGGCATGCAGGTCAGTTATACGGCCCGTCCTTACGTAAGCCCGGAGAGCGTGGAAGCGATGACGCTCGTCAAGCTGGCAAGCGGAAGCAATCTGCTCGGCTATTACATGTATCATGGAGGCTCGAATGCCGAAGGCAAGCATACTTACCTGAATGAGTACGGGCTGCCTAAGATTACTTACGATTATCAATCGCCGCTCGGCGAGTTCGGCAGAATCGGCGAATCTTACGATAGAATCAGATCATTATCTTTGTTCATGGAAGCTTTCGGAGAGCTCATTGCGCCGATGGGAACGGTGCTGCCCGAAGGGCAAACCTCCATCGCTCCGGAGGACGTGGAATCTCTTCGCTGGTGCATTCGCCAGAAGGACGGATCCGGGTTCGTGTTCCTGAACAATTTCCAGGATCACGTCGAGATGCCGGATCGGGATAACGTGCGGCTGGAGCTGAAGACGTCGCGCGGACAAGCGTCTTTCCCGCACCAAGGGACTTTGATGCTGAAGAGCGGGTTCAGCGCCGTCTTGCCTTTCCATGTCGAGTTGGAAGGAGTTCGCATCGTATCCGCTACCGTTCAGCCGCTAACCAAGCTGTCCGGTGACGGTTCGTCCGTACTCGTGTTCTATGCCCATGACGCGCTCGCGCCGGAGCTCATTCTTGATCGGCAAGGCATTGCCGCCATCCAAGCGGACGGAGGCTCCGTCGAACAAGACGACCGCTTGATCGTCGTGACTCCGGGAGTCGGTAAACAGCATAGCGTCAACGTGGAATTGAAAGACGGACGTAACGTGTCCATCTTGGTGCTGTCCCGCGAAGAGGCATTGCAAACCTACAAGCTTCGCGTATGGGGAGAAGAAAGGCTGTTGATCAGCTCCAGTTCGTTGTACGCCAAGGACGAGAGATTGATCACGACATCGTCGGGTCGCAATAGCTGGACCGTATCTGTGTACCCGACAAGCAACTTGTCGCTGCAGTCCGATCAAGGAGAAGCGGGAGAGCGGCAGGAAGGGCTTTTCCGTACGTATGCCTTGTCGGTTGCCGCTTATGAAGCCGAACTGCGGATCGAGAAGCCGTCAGACCGCAACGCGTTAGTGCAAGTAGACACGAATTGGCCGGAGCAAGTATCGGACGTATTCCTGCAGATCGAGTATGACGGAGACGTAGCCGGGGCATACCTGGACAATCGATTGCTGACGGACCATATTCATTACGGCAAACCTTGGCCGATCGGCTTGAAATTGTTCAAGGAAGATCTGGAAGGGAAAACGATCAACCTAGCGATTACTCCGCTGCGCAAGGGAACGGTGCACACGTTCGTCAATCAGGCGTTCGTCGAACGGTTCGAAGGCGTGGAGATCGCCGGCTTCCATCGTATCGACGCGGTTTCTCAGTATACGTGCGCTCTGTCCAGAAAATTTAAATAACGAACCGTAGGTGCGGGTGGAGTGGGGAGAAATACCCTCTCCGTCCCGTTTCTATTTTGTCCCGGCTTAACCTAACCGGAAATAATTCGGCAAAAACACGCCACAGCTCCGAATTAACACGACTGGCTAGTATTAATTCGGCAAAAACACGCCACAGCTACGGATTAACACGACTGGTTATTGTTAATTCGGCGAAAGCACACCACAGCTGCGGATTAACACGACTGGTTATTGTTAATTCGGCAAAAACACGCCAAAGCTGAGGATTAACACGACTGGCTAGTGTTAATTCGGAAAAAACAAACAACAGGAGTGAACGAAATGACGAACCCTTTGTTAGCTAGATTACCGAAAAAACTGACCATCACGATGTGGGATTTCTCTTGGTACACGATGACGATGCCGGGAGAGCCGTATCACGACTTGGGCGCCCGATTCCAAGAAGCCGTAGACCGCGGATACAATTCGATACGCATCTGCGCGATGCCATATATGCTGTTTACTTCCGAGGGCAAACGTCCGGGACCGTTAAAGTTCGGCAACCTCGGGCAGGTCGGCCAACGCACCCGTTGGTACAATTGCCAAGGAGGCGCGACGCTCGACGGACATGTGCATCTGTTGGAGCTGTTCAAGCAAGCGAAGGCGCACGGCTGCTATATCATTCTCTCTTCTTGGGAGTATCAACAAAGTCCGAGCTTCTTGGCTACTCCGGAATTGTGGGACGAGCTCGCGGCTATCCCCGCGAAAGAAAGATTCATGGCGCTGGCCCATTCCATGAACCAGCTTATCCGTTACGTAAAAGAAGAGGGATACGGGGAACAAATCGCTTATGCCGAGCTCCATAACGAAGTGGAATTCGGTCAACTGACGAAGGTGGGCCAGGATCAAGGAATTCCGTTCACGGATACGGCGGGCCAGATCGAAGTGATGAAGCCTTATCTGGAAGAAGCCGTCGAGTTCCTCAAACTCAACCATCCCGACATTCTGATGACGACCAGCTACACGGTGAACGAAGCCTATCCGAAAGCTTATGTCGCCGACAATATGCAGGTAGCGCATTTCCATCTTTATATTAAAGGCGTGCTGCAAGAGTTGATGGATACGACGGGCCTTGACGACGACACCGTTCCGTTCCCTAATCAAGCGGTTCAAGCTTTACTCCGCGACGATGCGCCCCCGTTCGAAACTTGGACTTTGCCGGAAGGGCAGGAGTGGAGAATGAGAGGCAATCCGGTAGGAATGAAGCTGATCTATTTGCACGACTGGGCGGATCCGGACAAATGGGATTTGTATTTGTACGATCGCTATGCGGCGCATAAAATCGCGATGCTGCAAAAGACGGATTTCCGATTCGACGAAATCCATGAATGGGCTAAGAAATCCGATCTGCCGATCGTGATCGGCGAAGGCTACGTCGGTTATACGCCGCTGTACGCCGGATTCGAAGAAGGACCGGTCGGCAAGTTCATCGCGGAATACGCGATTCGCAAAGGCATGAAGCTAGGATTCTGGGGCATGATTCTCTGTTCGAATTGCGCTCCGCACCATCCGTTCTGGAACGACGTGCAATGGCAGCGCAAGTGGAATCGGTTTATTCAGGAATCCGTATAAGCCGGGGGGAGGTTGTCGCCTTGAAGCTTCTCATCGTGGACGATGAAGTGCGCACGAGAGAATTTCTTCATCATCGTATTCCTTGGGATACGTTAGGGCTAGATGAAGTGGAATCCGCCAAGAACGGGTTCGCGGCTCTGGAGAGAGTCGGCGAGTGGCATCCGGATATCATTCTGTGCGATATCCGAATGCCGAAGATGGACGGCATCGAATTCGCGAAGCGTCTGCGTCAAACGGACTTGGACGCCAAGCTGATTTTCCTGAGCGGCTTCTCCGACAAGGAATATTTGTTCTCGGCGATTCAACTGCAGGCGTTCCAATTCATTGAAAAACCGATTCGTCCCGACGTCCTTATGGACGCGGTCGGACAGGCCGTACGCGCGCAGCAAGCCGAGGCCGCCAAGAAGGCGGAAGAGATTCGGCTCCAATCCGCATACGATGCCAACATTCCCATTCTGCGGCGCGAGATGGTCCGCAAGCTGATCACGGATCCTTCGTCCCCGCACGTTCTGCCCGCGCTTGGCAATCGCGGGACTTTTTTGCTTCCGGTCGAAGGTCCTTATACGGTGGCGGTCGCGCCGGTGTTCTGGAATCCGGTTCTCTATGCGAAGGATGTGAAGACCGTTCAAGACGAGCTGTTGGAACGGTTAGGAAATGATCCGACGGCTCGGGAATGGAACATGATCGGCGGATTCGATTCGCAGAGCTGGCTCGTCTTGATCATGCCGGGCAAATTCGGATCGAGTTACGGCGAAGGCAAACAAAGATTAGACCGATTGCACGGCATGCTTCAGCGATATTTGGATAGCCGCATTGCTTTCAAGCTAGGCGTCGGCAACGCGGCCCGCCATCTCGCGGAAATCCCGGAGTCCTATCGTTCGGCTTTCGAAGCGGGCAATTTGGAATTTTACAAGGAACGAGGCGGAATCACGTTCGCTTCCGAGTTAGGCGGGCACGAACCGTTGGAGACGGACTGGGAGGAGCTTAAGCAATTCCGGGAAGCGATCCGCAAAGGGGATGTCGTCCAGGCTACCCGGCACGTCCATGATTTATCCGCTAGAGCGCGGAAATGCAGGGATCTGGACATTATCCGCGTCAAGGACGTATATTTTCAATTTCTGCTCATTCTTCTTGAAGTCGCATTGCAGCAAGGGCTGACGGATAACGATGAAGCGGGCGAGAGCAGGTACATCTGGAAGGAGATAGACCGCATTCCCGATCTGAAAGGGCTGGAGAACTACGTTCTCTCGTTCCTAGCGCCGTTTTTAAGAGAAGAGGGCGAATCCCGCGCGGGCTCCGGCAAGCTTCGGGAAATCATTCGATATATCCACGCTCACTTCCATGACCGTAATTTCGCGATTCAAGCGATCGCGGATCACGTGAACTTGAGCGAGACTTACTTATGCTCGTTCTTCAAGAAGCAAAGGGGACAAACGATCAAAGAGTACATTACGGCAACCCGGGTGGAGAAGGCGAAGGAGTTGCTCGCCGACCAGGAGCGGAAATTGTACGAAATCGCTTTGTCGGTCGGAATAGGCGACGCGAATTATTTCACGACTTTTTTCAAGAAGTACGCAGGCTGTACGCCATCGGAATACCGTGAAAGGCTAGGGCGCTAGTATGAGGGCATGGACAAAACGTTGGTCCGATCTGAGCATCCGTTACAAGCTGTTCGCGGTATTCCTTTTTGTCGTTTCGGTTCCGTTCGCGCTTCTATTATCCATCCACTTGAGCATGACGGCCAAGGAAAGCAAGCAACAGGCTACCGTCTCCGCGCATAAGGTCATGGAAGAGACGAAAGCTTATTTGGAATACAAAGCGGTATCTATCCATGAGGTGCTTAATTTTATCGCGTTTAACGACGTCATTCAGGAAGCGGCCGCCAACCCTGAACCTTATACCGACGTTAACTTATGGGGGACGGACGCGAACCGGGTCGCTAAAGTGCTGCACCAATTTCGCTACAATCAGGACATAGAGATGATGCAGCTATATATGAAAGCGGGTCTTGCCGGAGAAGCCGGGAACGATGATTATCTGAAGCTTGAAAACGTCGAAAACGAACAATGGTTCATCCGGTATGCGACGTCCAAAGCGACTTTCGGGTGGTTCCCGTCCTCTTACTTCGAACCGGACGCGGGCGCGGGGACGATCTCCGTTCTTCGCAAAATTCCCGAGGAGCACAGTCTGGCCAAGTCCTCGGGCATCGTACGCGCGCAACTCTCGCAATCGGCGATGCAGAGCGTGCTTAACCATACGACCTTTACGCCGAATACGTCGGTGTTTCTATTGAACGATCAAGGGGATTTGCTTAGCACGACCACATCGGTCCAATTCGGACATCAGGACGTCGAAGCTATGCTGGATGCCCACCCGGAGCTGATCGCGCTCGATACGACCTGGGACAACCACGTCGTGTACGAGGGGCGATCTCTTCTTGTCGGAGCAAGTCCGATCTTCGGGTCGGCGATGAGATTGGTCGTCATCGTCCCCGAATCGGATATTTTAGCGACGACGTATCAAGCGAGGAACCAATTGATCGCGATCTTCCTTCTGATCATTCCGTTTACGCTGCCTTTGTCGTTCATAGTGGCCGGCTCGTCTACGAAGCGCATACGACAGCTGACGCGGAACATGGCGAAGGTGAAGGGAGGCAGCTTTTATCCGATTCAGCTTCCCGCGAACAGGGACGAGATCGGCGAGCTTACCTTAAGCTTCAACGACATGGTAAACAACGTCTCCAAGCTGATGGACGAAACCTACCAGCTCGGCAGAGAAGTCAAAAACAAAGAATTAAAAGCTTTGCAGGCGCAAATCAATCCTCACTTCTTATACAACACGCTCGATCTCATTAACGTCATGGCCATCGAATCGGGAGAGCGCGATATTTCGACCGTCGTGGACGAATTGGCGGTTTTCTATAAATTGAGCTTATCCAACGGACGGGAACGGGTTTATCTCGACAGCGAGCTTAAGCATGTGGAAGCGTACGTGCGCATCCAGAACATGCGATTCGGAGGCGGAATCGCGCTTGAGCGCGAGGTGCCGGAAGAGCTGTTGAACTGCGAGGTTCCGAAGATCATGCTTCAGCCGTTGATCGAAAATTCGATTCTGCACGGCATTCGGGAGAAGGATTCGGAAGAAGGAACGATCAAAATCAAAGCCTGGAAGGACAAAGGAGACATATACGTCCAAGTCGAGGATGACGGCGTCGGCATGGACGAGAAACAGCTCGCGAACGCGATGACCGGCAAGAGCAGCAAAGGAACCGGAGGCTTCGGGGTACGGAACATTCAGGAGAGGATCGAGCTGTTCTTCGGCGCTTCGTACGGCTTAACTTACGTGAGCGAAGTAGGACAAGGCACGGTCGTCACGATCAGGCTGCCGGAGGTCCAATTTTGATCACGAAGGGTTTCAAGAAGCGGATACGACATCGAATCTTGAATTCAGCCGGGCCTTCCGGTGCTCACGTAGGTTTCGCCTACGCTCCGCGCCTCAGTCCCGAGCTTCATCCAACCTTCTCGGTGCTGAAAATCGGACTTAAGGAACATTCATATAGGCTACGAAGGTTTTCAAAGGAAATCGTAACTTTATCCGGTAGGTGTCCCTCCGCGATCGTACTAAAATGAAGACACTGCAGAGAGAAACTCCCGGATGGTGATGGAATGATAAGAGAACTTCGCAAAAACTGGCCGCTGTACACGATGTTTTTACCTATCGCGGTTTACTTTCTAATTTTCGCTTACGCGCCTATGGCGGGAATCGTGATGGCTTTCAAAGACTTTAACTATAGGGGAGGAATATTCGGGAGCCCGTGGAACGGCTTCGATAATTTCGAATATTTTTTCCGATCGGGCAAAGCTTGGCTCGTCACGAAAAACACGATTATGTACAATGTCGTTTTTCTGGGCGCCTACACGTTATTTTCGGTTATGACGGCGATATTCTTATCGGAAGTGTACAACAAGTTTTTCAAACGCGTTTCCCAGACTTTTTTGTTCCTGCCTTATTTTATTTCGTGGGTTACCGTATCGGCGTTCGTCTACAACTTCTTGAACTACGAATACGGAATCGTCAACGTTATCCTTAGAAAATTGAATTTGGATGCGATCGATATTTATTCGTCGCCTTCCGTTTGGTTTCTCATTCTTCCGCTGCTGTACGTATGGAAGTGGGTCGGGTACGGCAGCATCCTGTATTTGGCGGCGATCGTAGGCATCGACCAGGAAGTATACGAAGCCGCGACGATCGACGGAGCGAGCAGATGGCAGAAAATCACGCGAATTACGATTCCTCTGCTGAAGCCTACGATGATTATCTTGATTTTGCTAGGTTTGGGAAGGATCATGCGCGGGGAATTCGATATGTTCTACCAATTGATCGGCAACAACGGCATGTTGATGGATGCGACGGATATTATTGACACTTTGGTTTTCAGATCGTTAGTCGGGACTCAGGATTTCGGCATGGCATCTTCGGTTGGTTTCTACCAGTCGGTGTTGACTCTCATTATTATTCTATCCGCGAACTACCTTGTCCGACGTTACGACAAAGATCAAGCGCTCTTCTAAATCGCACTCCATAGACAAGCAGGTGAATGAATCATGGGTATTAACAAATTGAATAAAGCTCCGGGGTTTACCGCTTTAGCTTATTTGATCATCGGCGGTATGGCTATCATTACGGTCATTCCTTTTATCGTGCTGATCGCCGGGTCGCTTTCCTCGGAGAGCGCCGTGCTGAAATACGGCTACTGGTTCTGGCCGAGGGATTTTTCATGGGACGCTTACGCGTTTATCTTCCGCTATCCGGCCGAGGTGATTTCCGCTTATCGCGTATCGATCATCATTACCGTCGTGGGAACGGCGATCGGGCTGTTCGTCTCGACGATGGCCGCTTACGTTCTCTATCGCAAAGAGGTCAAATACCGGAACGCCTTGGCTTTCTATCTCTTCTTCACCACGTTGTTCAACGGAGGATTGGCTCCGTTCTACATCTTGATCACGAAATATTTGGATCTTAAGAACACGCTGCCCGTTCTCGTCTTGTTGCCTATGTTTAACGTCATGTACATCCTGATCCTCCGCAGCTTCATTCGCGGGTCGATTCCGGAGCCGCTCATCGAATCCGCCAAAATCGACGGCGCCGGCGAATATCGGATTTTCTTCCAGATGGTGCTGCCGTTGTCCAAGCCCGCGCTGGCGTCCATCGGATTGTTCACCGCGCTCGCTTACTGGAACGACTGGTGGACGGCGATGATGTTCGTCAGCAAGGATCATCTGATTCCGCTCCAGTACATGCTGTACAAGATGATCTCCTCGGTGAATATGTCGGCAGCGATGGCTCAATACGCCGGCGCCATGGAGCAGCCGAAAGAGACGTTCAAGCTGGCCATGACGGTCATCGCGACCGGCCCGATTCTTGCCCTGTTTCCTTTCGTCCAGAAGTATTTCGTATCGGGAGTGACGATCGGCGCGGTTAAAGGGTAATCGGCTTCCGGCCACCGGCTTGGTTCGAAGGATATGAGTCCGTGAAAGCGGATTTATATAGAGGTTCAGACATCTGGTCTATTAAGGGGAGGAATTGAAAGTGAGAAATAAGTTCAGTTATGCCGTTGCGATGCTTCTGCTGTTCTCGCTCGTATTGGCCGCATGCGGCGGCAACAACGGGAACAACGAGGCCGCGGAATCGAACGGTTCGTCAGCAAATCCGACGGCCGGCGCGAGTTCGGACGGGATCGACAATTCCAAAGAAGTAAAGCTTAGCATGTACCTGCTAGGGGATGCGCCGAAAGGCATGCCCGAGGTGATGGAGCAAGTCAATATAAAGATGAAAGAAAAAATCAACGCCACGATCGACTTGAACTATATCGGCTGGGGCGACGTCCAGTCCAAATATCCGCTCGTGCTCGCATCCGGCGAAGACGTAGACATTATCTTCACGGCGGATTGGAACTTCTACGTTCAAGAAGCGAACAAAGGCGCGTTCTACCCGTTGAAGCAAGACGAGTTGAACAAATACATGCCGCAGCATATGGCAAAGCTGAAACCGGAAGCGCTTAAAGCCGCGGAAATCAACGGAGTTCCTTACATGGTTCCGACGGCTACTCCGGACCGTAAAGCCAACGTAGCGGTCATCCGCAAAGATCTGCGCGAGAAATACGGCGTTCCCGCATTCGCGAAGTTTTCCGAAATCGGGCCATACCTCGAAGCGATCAAGCAGAACGAGCCGAATATGATTCCATTGAATTTGGACAATCAATACGATCTACCGACTCCTCACCTTTTCTTGACGAACGAGAAGATCGCCTACACCCAGCCGCTCGACTCGGGTAACCCGATGGCTCAAGGGATCGCTTACGATTATGAGGATCCTTCCGGCAAAGTGTTCACGACCGTTGAAGAACCATTCTTGAGCGCTTCCAAATACGCTTCCAACATCATGAAAGAATGGTATGATAAAGGATACGTAAACAAAAACCCGTATGCGAACAAAACCCGTTCCAAGGATAATTTCTGCGAAGGCAAATCGGGCGTCGCTTTCGGCAACTCGCTGGACGTTGCGGCGATGACCGAGCTGTGCGCGTCCAAGGGGATCGAGGTTGAAATCGTTACGTCGACTTCTCCGCAAGGACATGCGCCGCAGAACACTTGGTTAAACAACGGCTTAGCGGTCGCGGCGAACTCCAAAAATCCGGAGCGCGCGCTTCAAGCCATGGATTTGATCATGCAGGATCCAGAGATCGTATACCTCGTTTCTTTCGGAATCGAAGGCAAAAACTATGTCATCAACGCGGACGGAAAAATTGCCCTGCCCGAAGGCGTAACGCCCGATAACAATACGTTCCCGACCGATTCCAGCGGATTCTGGTTCGTCAACAAGGATCTGTTCAAGCCGCTGGCCAACTGGCCGCAATCGTACGTCGATCATATCAATTCCGTGGGCGAGAAACTGAAGCCGCTGCTCTATGCCGGATTCACCTTTAACTCGGAGAGCGTGAAATCGCAAATCGCGAGCGTTGCCAACGTATCGACGCAATACGGCAACCCGCTCTTCATCGGCGCGGTCAAAAACGTCGACGAAGCTTACGCTCAACTGACGGACAAGCTCCAAGCCGCCGGAATCGACAAGATCAAAGAGGAAATGGAGAAACAAACGACGGCTTACTTGGCAACGCTCAAGTAATTCGGTAGGCCCACAGGATCAGTTTCCTGTGGGTTTTCCTGTATAAAAGAACACAATCGAGGGGAATGGATTCAATGATCAAGCTGACGATTCAAGCCGATGCTCCGAAAGGGACGATTAGCCGCAATCTGTACGGACAATTTTCTGAACACTTAGGCCGGTGCATTTACGAAGGAATCTGGGTTGGAGAGGATTCCCCGATCCCGAACACGGACGGCATTCGGAACGATGTCATCGAGGCGCTGAAACAGGCTTCGGTTCCGGTGCTTCGTTGGCCGGGCGGTTGTTTCGCGGACGAGTATCATTGGAAGGACGGAGTAGGGCCTGCTCATGAACGTCCTCGCATGATCAATAACAATTGGGGCGGCGTGGAGGAGAACAACCACTTCGGTACTCACGAATTTCTCCGGTTGTGCGAATTGATCGGGGCCGAGCCTTACATTAGCGGAAATTTGGGCAGCGGAACCGTGCAAGAGATGCAACAATGGGTGGAATACATGACTTTCGACGGTACGTCGCCCATGGCGGATTGGCGTAAACGCAACGGTCGCGAGGAGCCTTGGAAAGTGACCTATTTCGGGGTAGGCAACGAGAATTGGAGCTGCGGCGGGAATATGCGACCAGAGTATTACGCGGATGAATATCGGCGTTACGCGACTTACGTCAGAAATTATTCCGGCAATCGAATTTACAAAATCGCTTGCGGACCGAACGAGGATAACTATCGTTGGACCGAAGTGTTGATGCGCGAAGCGGGAGCTTATATGGACGGGCTCAGCATGCACTATTACACGTTGCAGACGGGAGATTGGAAAGATAAAGGCGAAGCCGTAGGGTTCAGCGATCAAGAGTGGTTCGTCACGCTTAAAAGGACTCTTCATATGGAAGAGTTGATCGTCAAGCATTCCGCCATTATGGATCGGTACGATCCCGACAAGAAGGTCGCGTTGATCGTCGACGAATGGGGCACGTGGTATAACGTCGAGCCCGGAACGAACCCGGGATTCCTGTACCAGCAAAATACGATGCGCGATGCGTTAGTCGCCGGAATTAACCTGAATCTGTTCCATCGGCATTGCGAGCGGGTAAGGATGACGAATATCGCTCAAGTCGTTAACGTGCTGCAGGCGATGATTCTGACCGAAGGCTCGCGCATGCTTCTGACGCCTACCTACCACGTATTCGAAATGTACAAGGTTCACCAGGACGCCGAATGGTTGCCGGTTGCATTCGATAGCCCGGCGTACAAGTTCGGGGACGAGGAAATTCCGCAATTAAGCGTTTCGGCCTCCAAGGACGCCCAAGGCAAGGTACATCTTTCGGTCTGTAATTTGAGCCATAAGGACGGCGCGGAATTCCGTACGGACATCACCGGTTTCGAAGCGGTTACGGCGTCGGGCCGGCTGCTGTCGGCAGAAAGGCTGGATGCGCACAATACTTTCGATTCGCCGGAGACGATCAAGCCCGTTGTCTTGGAAGGAATCGTTCTCGCGGATGGAACGCTGAGCTTCCGCTTGCCGCCGGCGTCCGTCGCCGTCATTACTTTGGAACAATGAAGGAGCTTAGCCGATCGGTACGGCCGCAAGATCGACCGGCCCCCTGCAAAGGCTGCCGGGAAACCGTCCATATCGAAGAGAGCCAGATTGAAAGGTTTCTGGAACGGATGTCGAAAGGGGGAAGCGTTCCTTTCGTATCGGACGAGGAAGCCGCGGCGAGGATGGGGCATTGCGAGCAATGCCAGGCGCTGCAAGGCGGAACGACTTGCCGCTATTGCGGATGTTACGTGAAGATTAGAACGAAGCTGGTTGATTCCCGCTGTCCTGATCCGTTATCCGCGAAGTGGTGATAATATTGACGAATCTATGAGGGGGACACGTTTTAATGCTGCAATTCATGGAGCTTATCGTCGAAAATCATAGCCACCCGCTCGGAATCGATTGCGGCAAGCCAAGGTTCGCATGGAGTTTTGCCGTTACCGCTACCGCGCAGCGCGGCCAATTCCAAAGCGCTTACCGGATTCAGGTTTCGGATGACCCGCAGTCTCTACTTTCGAATAGAGGGAATGTATGGGACAGCGGAATCGTACAATCGCGTAGTCAAGCGAACATCGAATACGAGGGTCCTGAACTCGTCTCGACCCATCCATACTACTGGAGAGTACAAGCCTGGGATGAAGTGGGGGTTATTTCGAGCAGTGAAGTGTCATGGTGGGAGATGGGTCTGTTAGAAGAGAAGGACTGGAGAGCGCAATGGATCGGAGTAAATCCGGATGTCCTAGCCCAATGGTCTTCCGGCGAACAGTATTCGAATTCCAAACCGCTGCCGCTCTTGAGACGCGAGTTCGCGCTGGACCGGGAGGTTGTTCGGGCTCGGGCTTACGTAAGCGGATTGGGAAATTTCGAACTGCGAATGAACGGAGCCAAAGTCGGGGATCACGTGCTGGAGCCGGGTTGGACGAACTACGGGAAAACCTGCTTGTACGCCGTTCACGACATTACGCCTCATCTCCGCGCAGGAAATAATGCGGTCGGGATTATGCTTGGGAACGGCTTCTACAACGTGAACGAAGAGCCGGGACGTTATATGAAGAACGCCTTGCAGAGAGACTATCTGCCGAAGCGAGTCCAACAAGACGATCTGAAAGCGATCATTCAGTTGGCGTTCACATACTCGGATGGCACGACCGAATGGCTGGGCAGCGACGAGAGTTGGAAGGTTGCACAAGGCCCTATCGTCTATTCTTGTTACTTCGGCGGCGAGGATTACGATGCGCGGAAGGAGAAGGGAAGCTGGGACCAGGCCGGTTACGAGGAGGACGGAAGTTGGACTCCCGCAGCCGTCGTGTCCGCGCCGGGCGGAACGTTAAGGAGAGAGATGAATCCTCCTAACAAAGTAAGAGGAGTATTCCGGCCGATCAAATGGACGGAGCCTTCTCCGGGCATTTTCGTGGCGGATCTCGGACAAAATTTCTCCGGTTGGTTTAAGCTCTCGATTAGCGGCGCTTCCGCAGGTCGAAGGATCGTCGTTACCCCGGCGGAACTGCTGGGCGAGGATGGCCGCGTATGGCAAGAGCTTCAGCAGAAGGATGCGGCTTGGAACTATTTCGTCTATACGACGAAAGGGGAGCAAAAAGAAAGTTGGACGCCTAAGTTTACTTATACGGGATTCCGTTACGTGCAAATAGAAGGGGCTGTTCCTTGGGAACTGTCGTTGTCGGATCAAGAGCAGCCGGGGGAGACCGGAAAGCCCGTCGTCGAGTCTTTGGAGGGGCAACTGATCTACCCGGATGCTCCGACGATCGGTCAATTCTCTTGCTCCAATCCGATGTGGAATAGCATTCATCAAATCATCAATTGGGCAATTATCAGCAACGTGAAGAGCGTATTTACCGATTGTCCGCACCGGGAGAAGCTTGGCTGGTTGGAGGAAACTCATCTGATGGGACCTTCAGTTATGTATAATTACGGGTTGGCTAACTTGTTCCGCAAAGCCGTAAGGGATATGGCGGATTCCCAATTGGCGGATGGGCTAATACCGAGCATTTCCCCGGAATACGCGGTGTTCGAGGAAGGGTTCCTGGATTCGCCCGAATGGGGCTGCGCCTACGTGCTTATACCATGGTACCTCTATCATTGGGAAGGCGATGCAAAGATTCTGGAAGAGCATTACGAAGGAATGGCCCGTTACGCTGCTTACTTAACGAATCGATCCCATAACGGAATCGTTAGCCACGGCTTGGGGGATTGGGCAGATGTCGGCCCGAATCCCCCGCATGCCCAGAATACTCCGATACCGATTACGGCGACCGGCTACTATTACTATGTGTTGAAGATCATGAGCGAGGTATCGATCTTGCTGGGCAAGCCGGGTGAAGCAAGCAAGTATAAGGAATTGGCGGAGGAAACGAACCAAGCGTTTCACGAACGGTTCTTCGACCAGTCCGCTCGACAATACGGATCAGGCAGCCAAACTTCGAATTCGACTCCGGTGGCGCTTGGGATGACCGATCCCGCACATGTGCCGGATGTCATTGATCATCTATGCGCGGACGTGGTCGCAAGAGGTTACCATACGACGAGCGGGGACGTGGGACACCGGCTGCTGCTGACGGCATTGGCCGAGGGAGGGCGTTCGGACGTGATTGCCGATATGCTCAATCAGACGGAGGATCCCAGCTACGGCTATCAGATCGTACATGGCGCAACCGCTCTGACGGAGCATTGGGATGGACCGACGTCGGGCAAATCGCAAAATCATTTCATGCTCGGACACGTGGAAGAATGGTTTTACCGTCATTTGGCGGGGATCGTTCGCGATTACAATGGGCAAACGCCGAAAGGCGCGGATCTCGTCATTAAACCGTTCCTGGCCAAGGGAATTCAATGGACGGAAGCGAGCCATCTGATGCCGCAAGGCGCGGTCGAGATCGCTTGGAAGAGAACCGATGCGGGCGGGGTCGAGCTTATGGCAACGCTACCGCCTAACCTTAGAGCGGTGATATGCGTTCCTGCTGCGGAAGGTGCCGAGATTCGCGAGAATGGGATTCCGGTCGAACAAATTCCGGATATTAGGATCATGGAATCCGAAGCGGGATATGTTCGTTACGCCGTCGGTTCGGGGACGTACCGTTTTACTTCATCAGTCCCAATCCAATATCCGCGAAGCGGTGAGTAGATACACGGGGCTGTCTCATAAGCGGCTTGCGGGCAGCCTGTAGAGGCTACTCTTCGACTAGGAGAAATGCGAACGGACACACAGGCCGTTATTTGTGAATTATAGGATGCAAATGAACTTTATCGGACACAGGAACCCTTATTCTTCCGAACAATCGACGCTTCGGAAATTGGCTTGCCAAGGGTAAGCGTAGAGATCGGACGGCTTTCGCTTGCCCACCCGCAACGCAAGATGGCGGCAGAAGGATTACCATCCTGATGCCGCCATCTTTCCTATTTATGAGAAAGCGAGCATGTTGCCTTACGAGGCTGAAATTTTGTTTACGGGACAGTCCTTTCCGTACGTACCCGCGCGGGAGGTCTGAGCCTTCACTGACACTATACGACAATTGCGGCTATAGAATAATGCCGAATGGCACAAGAAGCAGCCAGAAATTTGGTCTATAATGGGGGTAGTTGAAAACGTTTTCCGATTATTTTCAAATTTTAGCGAGCAAAAGAGGTGATACGTGACGCGCAGGCATTCAAAGCATAAAGGAGGGAATTCATGATCCATGTAGTTGCAGCGGACAATCGCAGAATCGTATGCGAAGGGATGAAGCTTATCCTGGAGTCGGATTCCGGTATACGGGTCGTCGGATGCGCTTCTTCCGTGCAGGAAGCTTCCCGGTTATGCGGGCAATTCCGCCCGGATGCCATTCTGCTGGATGCCGAACTTGCCATCTGCGGGGACATTGACGGCATCGCCTTTATTCGCGCGGAATCCCAGCAGACGAAAGTTATCGTATTGTCGGACGGAAAGGACGAAGGGCACATCCTGCAAGCCATCCAAGGCGGGCCGACGGTTATTTGCTGAAAAGCATCAACGCTCAGGAGCTTGTAATGACCGTCAAAAGCACCGTTCTCGGGTTAAGCGTCATTCACCGGGAAGCCTTTATCAGTTTCTCGCGAATCATCGGAACGGCAGGAATAACGTTATCCGCTTCCCGGAAGTCCCTGGAGTCCTCCCTTACGCCAAGAGAGATCGAAATCGTTCAACAGGTGACGGAAGGCAAAGAAAACCGCGAAATCGCCCGAAGTCTCTACATTTCCGAGGGAACGGTCAAGAACGCGATATCCGCCATTCTCAAGAAGCTGAATCTGAAAACCCGCATCGAGCTCGTGGTCTATGCCATTCGCAACCATATCGTCGCATAAGCGCTAGCCGCCGCGACCGTTCCAAAAGGACAAACGGACAACTTTATTGGCCGCTTGTCCTTTTTTTTCGTCCGCAAAAGGTGCCGCGAGTAAAGCTATTTCATGACGAGGGGCATCTGGGTCGGTCATTCAAGTTGTTGTACCGTTAAGTCATCCCCCAATTCTTATAAAATTCCGCAAAAGGAGTGAAACGGTTGGAGATTTATGGGGAAATCGCGGATATCGTCGGGACGGTGTTTCGGATGGAGCCCGAGAGCTTGAGAAAGATGTCGGGAGACGCCCCTCTCGGCACGATCGGCCTGGATTCGCTCAATTGCATGGAAATTGTCGTCCATCTGGAGGAGAGATTCGATATCGTGTTTCACGACGAAGACCTTCTCTTGGACCGTCTGAACACGATGAACAAGCTGAACGAAATCGTGCGAAGGAAGCTGGAGCATTATCAAACTTAGGAGGTCTGCCGAATGAATGGGATTGAAGTCAGCGGACTCGTTAAGGAGTATAAGCTGAACGTTCGCCGCAAAGGTTTGCTTGGGGCGGTCCGAGGACTGCTCATGCCCGAACACCAGGTCAAGCGCGCGGTCGATTCGATCAGCTTCTCCATCGGCAAGGGAGAAATGGTCGGATTCATCGGTCCGAACGGAGCGGGAAAGTCCACGACGGTGAAAATGCTGACCGGTATTCTCGTGCCGACCTCGGGCACCGTTACGGTCGGCGGATTGTCGCCTTACAAGGACCGCAAGCGCAACGCCCGGCGTATCGGGGCCGTGTTCGGCCAGCGTACCCAACTGTGGTGGGATTTGCCGGTCATCGATACCTTCGAGCTCCTGAAGCATATTTACAAGATTCCGGAGACGGCCTACAGACGCAATATGGATATGTTCGGAGATATGCTTGGCCTTCAAGAATTCATCCAGACTCCGGTTCGGCAGCTCAGCCTCGGCCAGAAAATGCGGGCGGATATCGCCGCCGCGCTGCTGCACGATCCCGAAGTCATCTTCTTCGACGAACCGACGATCGGGCTCGATGTCGTCGCGAAAGAACGAATCCGGCAGTTCATCGTTCAGGTCAATAGGGAAAAAGACACGACGATGCTGTTTACGACCCACGACATGGACGACATTGAGATGACTTGCCGCCGGATGATCATTATCGACCAAGGCGCCAAGCTGTACGACGGTACGGTCGAGGAAATCAAGCGTGTGTATGGGCGGGACCGGATTCTGGAGGTGGAGTTCGCCGAGAGAACCGAGCTGGCTCCGATGCCCGGAATCGAAGTGGTCGAGGAAAAGGACAACCGCAAATGGTTGAAGTTCCTCAAGGATGATATTCCGGTGTCGCAGCTGATCAACCGGCTGTCCCAGCGCTACGCCATCGTCGACTTGACCGTGAAGGAGCCGGAAATCGAGAGCATCATCCGGCAAATTTACCTCGGGGGGATCCGTCTTGAGCCGAGCTTATCTGGCGTTTGCTAAGAAGGCTTTTCAGAACAATGTCGTCTATCGCTCGGAATATTACGCCGGCGTCATCAACGCCATCGTCATGATTTTCGTCAACATCGCGATCTGGAAGGCAATCTACGAGGAAGACGGAGCGCTTGAGGGCGTTCAATTCAAAATGATGGCGACGTACGTGGTACTCTCCTTCCTGCTGCAGACGCTGTATGTGATGGATGAGTATATCGTGGAAGTGAAGGTGCGGACCGGTTCGATCGCCGCGGATTTGCTGAAGCCCGTCCATTTCCGCCTCTATTTGTTCTCCTTCACCGTAGGTACGCTCGTTTTCCGGTTCGTTATGCAACTGCTGCCGGCATTGGTTGTTTCTCTGTTCCTTTTTCAACTGCTTCCGCCGTTTTCGCTGCTCTATTTTTTCTATTTTTTGGCGAGCGCGGCGCTCGGATATCTTGTTCTCTATCATTTGAATTTCCTCGTGTGGGTTAGCTCGTTCTGGTTTTACTGGACGTTTAGCCTCGTTACGATCAAGGATACCGCCGTCATGATCCTGTCCGGCGCCCTGATCCCGCTCTGGTTCATGCCGGAAAGCTGGCAGCGGACGATCGAGCTGACTCCGTTCGCCGCCATCTACTCGACGCCGATTCAGATTTATCTTGGGATGGTACCGGAGAACGAGATATTGACGAGCATGATGCGGCAGGCTTTGTGGGTCGTCGGTCTGGCTGCGGCCGGGCACGTCCTGTGGAAAGCGGCAACGCGCAAACTCGTGCTGCAGGGGGGATGAAAGTGATCTGGCATTCGTGGAAGGAACTACTCGTTCTGTTCTTCAAATATTCGAACATGAACCTGAAGCTGACGTTGGAGTACAAGCTGAACCGCAGTTTGATCACGCTAGCGATCTTTTGCAGGGAAATGGTCGGAGTCGTCGTCATGTGGCTGATCTTGCTTCGGTTCCTGCATATCCGGGGATGGGAGCTGCACGAGATGCTGTTCCTCTACAGCTTCCTTTTTCTTTCGTACAGCCTTTTCGTCTTTCTGTTCGCGGGAATCCGCGATTTCGACAACATGGTTCACTCGGGAGAATTCGACAGGTTGCTCACCCGCCCGCTCGGCCTGATGTTTCAGATCGTCGCGGCGCGCATCGATTTCTCGGCCACGCTGGGGCACGGCATCGTCGGCGTGCTGCTGTTCTCGAACACAGCTTTCTCCGTCGGCATCGATTGGACCTGGGGTAACGTCGCCTATTTCGCGCTCGTCCTGCTTGGGGGAACGTTGATCCAAGCCGCGATCTTCCTATTGTCCGCTTGCTTCAGCTTCTGGGCGGTCAAGACGGAGAGTCTGCGGAATCTGATCTTCTTCAACACTCGGAGAATAGCCGGATACCCGCTGTCGTTCTATCCCGTTTTCATTCAAAAGCTGCTCGTATTCGTTATTCCGCTGTCGTTCGTCAATTATTTCCCGGCCCAATATTTTCTCCGCAAGGACGACGCGTCCCTGTGGAGCGGATACCTGTATCTTACCCCCGTCGTCGGGGCGCTTCTGTTCGGGTTCGTATTCCTTCTTTGGAAGCGGGGCGTCCGCCATTACTCAAGCACAGGCCATTCCGCTTATTGAGCGGCCGGGCAAGGGAGGAACCATCGATCATGGGCGATCGGGCTCTAGCCACTTCTACCCGTTCTTACCGCAACCTCATCGTGTTAGCCGTCCTGCTGCTCGCAGCGGCGTCTTACTTGCTATACCGCTTCGTCGACTTCAACGAAGTCAAGCTGGCGGCAGGCTATTACGACAAAAGAATCACGATCCTAAGCACGTCCGACATCCACGGCCATCTCGTCTATAACGAAGCCAACGGCGGTTATTACACGCTGGATGAAGTGAATGTCGAGATGGGCATGCCGCTGATGAAAGGCATCGTCGACCGCATTCGGGAGAAGCATCCGGACGCGCTGCTGCTCGATAGCGGAGACATGTTTCACGGCACGAACGAGGCGAACATCGACAAAGCGCAGGGCGTATTGGAGGCTGCCAACCTGATGGGCTTCGATGCTATGGCCGCAGGCAACCACGACTTCGACTTCGGCTTCGACCGTCTGATGGAGATCAAGTCCGAATTGAGCTTTCCGATCTTGTCGGCCAATACGTTCTTCAACGGCGAGCCTGCTTTCCAAGATTACCTCATCAAGGAAGCCGACGGATTGAGGATCGGGATTTTCGGTCTTACCGTGCCCGATTCTCTATCCAATATGAACGTATT
This sequence comes from Cohnella cholangitidis, assembly GCF_014107495.1. Taxonomy (GTDB): domain Bacteria; phylum Bacillota; class Bacilli; order Paenibacillales; family Paenibacillaceae; genus Cohnella; species Cohnella cholangitidis. The sequence continues at coordinate 1,424,576 of NZ_CP041969.1, read as the reverse complement.
CGAGCAGTCGGGGGCAATCGAGTATCAAGATCCGACGCTCATCGCGGAAAAGGTCGTAGCCAAGCTCCGGAAGGAAGGCGTGGACACGATCGTTCTTGTCTCCCATCTGGGCGACGACCGGGACAAAGAGCTGGTTCGAGAGGTGCCCGGAATCGATCTCGTGCTAAGCGGCCACCATCATTGGCTGTACAAGAAACCCGACCGGGTCGAAGATTCTTATATCGTGGAAGCCGGTTCCTACAGCACTCACGTCGGCGAAGCGGTACTGTACTTCCGGGGCGGCAAGGTAGCGAACATGTCATGGAAGGTGCACCAGACGAAAGACCGTTCTCTCGAAGATAAAGAGGTGCTGGCCGTTGCCGATAAGTATCACGCGCTGGCATTGGAAGCCGGCAAACGGATCGTCGGAAGCACGGCCGTGGCGCTGGACGGCACCCGAACCCATGTCCGCAGCCAAGAGACGAATCTAGCCAACGCGCTTGCCGACGCCATGAGGGAGCAGGGGAAGGCCGACATTGCCTTGCTGAACGGCGGAGCCATCCGCGAAAGCGTCCCGGAAGGCCAGCTCAGGCTGTACGACGTGACGAAGCCGCTGCCGTTCGTCAATTCGCTCGTCACCGTGGAGGTCAAGGGCGACAAAATCTACGAAGCGCTGGAACGCGGCGTACGCGCCTGGCCGTTCGGCTCCAGCAACGGCGGATTTCTTCAGGTTTCCGGACTCGAATACCGGTTCGACGGTTCCAAGCCGGCAGGCAAACGGATCATCAGCGTAACCAAAGACGGCCGTCCGCTCGACCGGGACAAAACCTACAAGGTCGCGATCAACGACTATTTGGTGAACGGCGGCGACAATTACGAAGAATTCAAGGAGGCTAAGGCGCTCTCCAAAGGCGATCTTCTAAGCACCGTATTCGCCAAGTATATCGAGAGCAAGGGCGTCATCAATCCCGGTACGGACGGGCGGATCGAGGTCGTTAACGCGCGGTACAAGTAAACGTTTTGTTATTTGCTTAGGACTCGGCCATGTGCGAATAACGTTTACTTCGTTGAGCCGTAGCAGCCGCGCTTGAAGCACGAAGGCCAAAAAAGTGCCTTCGTTTCCCTGACAAATAGGGGGACTTAAGTAATAACAACGATTTCAATTATTCGGAAGGGGTGCCGACAATGGATAAATCGATCATTGAACAAAAAGTATGCCAGTGGGTAAGGGAGAAAGCGACGGTTCCGAGCGAAGAAATTGCGCTGGACGCGGATTTGCGGGACAACTACGGGATCGACTCCATCTCGCTTGTCGAGCTGCTCGTGGAAATCGAATGCGCCTTCGACATGACCTTCGACAGCGCGTCCCTGACGAACGACTACTTCTCCACGGCCGGATCGATTTCGGAATACGTGTGCCGCAAGCTTGCGGTTTCGGCATGAGCAGGGCCGAGCTTGCCGGCGAGGGAAAGGTCCGGCATTCGGCGGAAGGAGTGCCCCGGTATTTCTCTCCGCATGCCGCGGATTGCTTCAACAACGTATACGGGGCGGCACTCTCTCATCTCGGCCTCAACCCCGATATCGTTCTGGCCGATTATATGAACTTAATGTATGACGAAGAAACGCGCTGCATCGGGATCAATTTCCTGATGCGCTTCTCCGCTTCGAACGAATTCACCGAGGAGGAGTTGAACTCTTCCATGGAATTCGCTTATTTGCCCGCCACCTCTCTTTTCGATCGGAGGGGCGCGGAATCGGAAAGGTTCCGCCGTTGCAAGGATCGCGTGCATATTCGACTTCTGCTTACCGACGACCCGGAAACGGCGCACCTTCGATTGAAAGAGCGGATCGATGCCGGCAAGCCGCATATCGTGGCCGTCGACCTTCACGAAATGAGCTATCACCGGGCATTCGGGAGGGAGCACGGCTTGCATGCGGTCGTCATAACCGGTTACGACGAAGAGGCGAACGTATACGAGTTGTTCGACAAGTACAAGCATTCGAGCAGCGACTTCGACGGGACGCTGCCGATGGAGGAAGTCCGGCGAGGCAGAAGCGGAATATGCCGCTACGACAATCCGCTGACGGGACCGTTCGCCAGGGAAGTACGGAACATGTGGATGGAAGTGGATGCCGATCCCGCATTCCGGGTCGAACCGGACAAGCTGCGGAACGTATTCCGCGTGAGCGTCCGGCGAATGAAAGGAGAAGAAACCGTCCTCGGGCAGCCATGCGGCCTGCAACGCATCGCCCGCTTCCGCGAGGCGGTGACGGAGACGGGAGCGCGATCGTCTTCCGCGGAGAAGGAAGTGTACCTGTTCCGCCATGTGTACAATCGCAATCTGAAGCAGGTCAGCCGGCAACGCAAGCGGTTCCTCGTCTTCGCCGAGGCGATCGGCTTTATGCTGCCAGCCTCTTTGCTCGAAATGCTGCGCGAACGGCTGGAGGAGTCGGCTATGCGGTGGGACATTTGCGCCAATCTGGCGCTCAAATACGGCATCTCCCGCAAACCGGACGCGCTGGAAGAGATGGCTAGGCAGCTATTCCTGATTGAAGGCCTCGAGCGGGAGATCGCGGAGAAGCTGGAAGCGCAGTCGGAACGCGAGGAGGGATATTCATGTACAAGATGACGCCTTGGACGTTGTTCGAGGAAGCTTGCGAACGGCACGGCGAACGTACGTTGCTCGTCTACAACGAGAGGAGCTTTACCTACGCTCAAATTCGCGAGCAAGCCGAGGCATTCGCGCGGATCGTCGACGCACTGGATTTTCGAATGGCGGGCGCGTATTTGCCTAACTGCTCGGAATTCATTACTTGCATGCTGGGGCTTAGCCGGCAGCGCAAAGCTTTCGTCTCGCTCTCCTATCAATTCAAGGGGGAGGCTCTTATCGAACTGCTCGATTATACCGACGTCGAGCTGCTTATTACGGACGCCAAAGGGATCGGAGCAATCGAGGCGCATATCGGACGGTTAAACGTGCGGTTCGCGTTCGTATTGGGAAGCGACGGAAGCTTCGACCTTCGCGCTTATCCGGGCAAGCCGGCTCGGCCTCTGCCGGGCATCGGAGAGAATACGTTCGGCATCTGCTTCACTTCGGGCTCCACTTCCCGGCCGAAAGGCATCGTGCTGTCGAACGAGGCGATCGTCGGCAATGCTCTCGCCGTCGCGGATCATCTGAACTTTACCTGCGAGGATCGTACGATTGTTCCAAGATCCCTTGCGCAGGCCAGTCCGCTCGCCGGAGACGTCTTAATGGCGATCAGCCGGGGCGGGGGGATTATTCTGCTCAACAACGTTTTTCATCCGGGCATTTTTCTCAAGGCCATTCAGGATTACAAAGCGACTCAATTCTACATCGTGAGGACGATGCTGCTGCAGACGCTGGAATATCCGGGATTCGCGAATTACGATCTGAGCTCGCTGAAGCGGGTTCTGATCGGAGGGATGGTCAACTCGCTGAACATCTATCAAGAGACGGCGAAGCGGCTTCCGCAAGCGAAGGTGTACAACGCTTACGGAACTTCCGAGGCGGTCGCCCGCGTCACCTTCGGCGAGCATGAGGACGTGACGACGAAAACGTGCGTCATCGGCAAGCCGATCGCGGGCTGCTCCGTCTCCGTCCTCCGGGAGGACGGCACGGAGACGGAAACCGGGGAGACGGGCGAAATCTACATCCGCAGCGCGTACGCGATGGACGGATATTACAAGTCGGAAGAGCTGACGGCCGAGGTGCTGACGCCATGGGGCATCCGGGTGAAGGATGCCGGCTTCCGGGACGGGGACGGGTTGTTCTACGTGCTTAGCCGAACCGACGACATGATCGTGCAGGGAGGCAGCCGGGCGTATCCCATAGATATCGAAGAGGTGCTGCTTAAGCATCCGGCCGTGCAGGAAACGGTCGTTCTCGGCGTGGAGGACGATAAGCTCGGACAGCGGATCGTCGCTTTCGTGACCGCGAGGCCAGGCTTCGCCTTGGAAGCGCGCGAGCTCTACAAGTGGTGCGTGTCATCGCTGGAAGACCGCAAGGTGCCCAAGGAGATCCATGTGGTGGACGCCATTCCCCGCAACGTGATCGGGAAGATCAACAAAAACGATGTCAAAGAGTTATACCGGAATCTATTAGCCAAAGAGGAGGCGGCGGGATGAACAGGGAGCAATTGTCGCCGGAGCGGCAGCTGGTGCTGCTGACGGCCGTGGAAGTGGAAGAGCCGCAAAGGGAGAAGCTGGAGAGCCTGCTCGGGGAACGTCTCGAATGGGGAGAAGCCGTCTACCAGATGATTACGCACCGTTCCCTTAACATGTTCGGCTACAATCTTAAAAAATACGGGCTGTTCGATAAGCTGGAGCAGGAGCTGAAGCGCCTGATCAACATGCAATGGGCGGTATTCCGGGAACGCAACGGCCACTATTCCCGCAGGCTTGTCGAGGTGCTGGAAGCGCTGGATCGGGAGAAAGTCGTGCTGGCCGTGTTGAAAGGCAATTTGCTGGCCCATCTGGTCTACCCTTCGATCGAAACGAGGGTGTTCAACGATTTGGACTTCCTGATGCAGCTCGGGGACGTGAACAAGGTGACCGAGACGCTGGAGGCGTTGGGATACGTGCAGGGTCATTTCGACGAGAATACGCTGGAGATCACGCCGGCGACCCGCAAAGCGAAGCTTGTCCAGCAGATGACGACGCACGAAATCCAGGAATTTCTGCTGCGGACGGACAACCTTTTCGCTCCGCTCGTCGAAGTCGACGTGAACCACGATATTCTGTGGCGCGGAAATTGCCCGTACAAGGTGCCGACCGAGGAGCTCATTTCGCGGGCGGTGCCGGTCGAAATCGGCGGCGTCAAGGGGTATCGGCTCGATCATGCCGACAATATCATTCAGCTAAGCTGCCATTTGTTCAAGGAAGCGACTCTGATGGTCTGGATCACGAGCCTGAAGGATCTGAAAATCTACAAATTCGCCGATCTGCACATGTATATCCGCAAATTCGCGGACGAGATCGATTGGAAGACGCTGCTCGAACGCATTCGCAAATACGGGCTGGAGAAGGTCGTGTACTATAACTTCCATTATATCGCGATGATGTTCGGAGAAAGCGTGCCCGCGGACATCGTGGAACAGTTGAAGCCGGACGATTTGAGCTATCTCGATCAATACGCCATCGAGAACGAAACGCCGTCCACTTGGGAATTCGACTTCTTCACGCGGCTGTTCGACGTGAACCGGATTCTGAGCATCGACGAAAGCCAAGCCGCGGGTTTCCGCCGCTTCGTGCAAGCCAAATTCGGTTGAAGCCGATTCGGACGGAAGGGGGGATTCACCAATGGCTGCGGATACCGTAACGGTACTGTGCTCGGGCTTCGGGCTCGGGCTGTACGTGCCCGGGCTATTGATCGCCGAACGCCTAAAGCGTCTCGGCATCGACGCGGAGGCGTGCGTGTTCGAGACGCTGATCGCAGAGGACAAACAGGAGCAGGTGCTGAAGAGCAGGCAGTCATGCCATCGGAGCTTCCAAGTGGCGCAGTTCTCGGCGCGGATGCCGATGGATCTCTCGAAAAGCATGGACGATCGGGCAGTCGGGCACTTGCTTGAACGTTGGGAGGAAGAAGGGCGCAGCTCGTTTATCGCGCTTTCGGGACATTGGCTTCACGTGCTGGATCGGTATCGGGAGCGGGTGTTTCCCCGGGCCGTGCGCGCGGAAATCGTCTACGTCGACTGCGGCCTGCCGCCATCCTGGACGAGCGTGAAGCATTACGATCCGAATTACGCGGACAGGTACCGCGAGAATTGGATCTACGATGCCGCTTCCAATCGGCTAAATTATCCCGTCGCAGTGGCGGACGTCTCTCCGCCGTCATGGGACGAGCGGGAACGAAGGCTGATCGTTCACGGAGGCGGCTGGGGCATGGGGACGTACCGGACGAAAATTCCGGAGCTTCGCGAGCGCGGATTCCCGCTCGACATCGTCGCTTACGAGAGGAGCGAGGGGAGCGGGGGAGCGGAGGGAGACCGGTTCTATATGGTAGATCCAGGATGGACGCCTTGGCGGAGGAACGCGGAAGAGGCGCTTACGTTCCCTCCTCTTGGCGAGATCCGGGACGGAAGAGCGGACTGTTTCGTATGCCGCGGCGATCGCCACGAACTATTCGACGTAACCTCGCGGACGATGGCTATCGTAGGCAAGCCGGGAGCGGGTACGTTGATCGACTCGTTCGCATCCGCGACTCCGCTGGTCATGCTGGAGCCGTTCGGAGAGCATGAAAAAGCCAACGCGAGATTATGGCAATCGCTCGGCTTCGGAATTTCTTACGAGGAATGGAGGGACGGCGGCTTCTCCGCAGAGGTTCTGGAGCGGCTGCACGATCGTTTATTGGAGGCCGGGAGGTGCCACGGAACCGATTATGCCGCCGATTACGCCAAGCGGCTCCGAACCGTGACTCCGGCATAAAAAATCTGCAACCGGGCGGGGGGGGGGTTGGGAATGGAACCGCATCCGGACCGCGTTCATCGCGGCAAAGGCGTTCTGATCGTCTTCGAGGGCATCAGCGGCTCCGGCAAAAGCGAAGGCATCGGGAAGCTCCGTTCCGAGCTGAAAGCGCTCGGCTTCGCGGCCTCGGCGGTGGAGTGGAATTCCCGCGGATTCCTGCGGGAACTCGCGGATCGGCTGAAGGGCAGGAATCTTCTCGGACCTGCTGTTTACAGCCTGCTGCAGTGGTTCGGCTTTTTGCTCGATTACGCGTTCATCATCCTTCCTCGCTTGCGGAGGAATGAAATCGTGATCGCCGACCGATATGTCTATACCGGCTTTACGCGGGACATCGCGAACGGGGCCGGCCGCTTGGCGGGCAGGGTGTGGCTGCGCCTCGTCCGCGCCCCCGATCTTCTCTTTTTCTTCGATCCGCCGCCTTTCGTCTGCTGGGAACGCATTCAGCGGCGAGGGAAGGCGCTTTTTCACCCGAACCGGTCCATCCGACGAAATTCCGAAACGCGGAACCCCGAGCTTGTCTATCTGACAAGGCTGAGGGAGGAATACGTGGAGCTGTTCAAGCGCCTCAAGACCGACAAACGAACGCGAACCGTTATCGTAACGGACACGCAGGCGCAAGTCGCTTCATGCGTGGAAGCGTATCTGCTCGAGAAATGGGGGAAGGCGGCATTATATCGCGACGCACCCGAAAACCGGACAAGAGGAGGATAAAAGCGATGGACATCGTTATTTCCGCGGCCCTGCACCGTTCCGGATCCACGCTGCTTCAGCGGATCGTGAACAGCCGAAAAGGCAATCTGATCTGGGGAGAGCATCAGGGGGTTCTGACGGATTTTCTCGAAATATTCAAAAAGGTTCGCCATTATTCCATGGACTATCGCGGGGAGCGGCAAACTTATTTCGCCGGCGGGGAAAACCCGAACACGTGGATCGCGACGATTACGCCGGAGCGCGAATACGTCGAAAGGGCGATGGTCGAGTCGGCGCGCGCTTTCCTGGATTCCCTCTATGCGCAGTATCGCGACACGCACGACAGAATCGGATTCAAGGAAGTCCGTTACGGTGAGCTTGAGCTTAAGCTTCTGAGGAAGTGTTATCCTTCGGCCGTATTCCTGCTGTTAGTGCGCCATCCCGTCGCGACTTGGAGAAGCCTCGTCAATTGCCGCGGCTGGTATAGGGACGATGCGGCGGCGACGGCCGACCGATGGAGCCGGAACGTATCCGGTTACTTATCTTTTGCAGAGCAAGATCCGCTCGCCCATCTGATCCGTTACGAGGATTTGGTCGAAGGGAACCCGGCCACGCTCCGTTTGGTGGCGGAGGCGGCGGAGCTGTCCGATGACCGGATTCGGGACGTTCTGGGAAGCAGGATAGGAAGCACGGCGGGAGCCCGGATTGCGGAGGAGGATCTTGCCGCGTTGCTGGAACGCTGCCGGGAACCGATGCGAAGGTTGGGCTACGACGTTGGAGGGGAGGTTGACGGATATGGATTCCATGCAGGCCGTCTCGCATAAGGCCAAGGTGAACCGGGAGGACCGGTTAAAGATGAACCGGCATCGCAGCTTCGTTCTGTGGTTTACGGGGTTGTCCGGGGCGGGCAAATCCACGCTCGCTTACGAGATGGAGCGCGTGCTGTTTCGCAGAGGGATCCGCTGCTTCGTGCTGGACGGAGACGAGCTGCGCCATGGCTTGAACGGCAATTTGGGCTTCGGCCGCGAAGACCGGCGGGAAAATATCCGGCGGGCGGGTGAGGTGGCCAAGCTGTTCGTGGAAGCGGGTACGGTCGTGCTCGCTTCGTTCATTTCGCCTTACCGGGAAGACCGTCAGAGGGCGAGGGAGCTGTTCGCGCCGGACGAATTCATGGAAATTCACGTCCGTTGTCCGCTCGAAGAGTGCGCTCGCCGCGATCCGAAGGGGTTGTACCGGAAGGCGGCGGAAGGCCGGATGCCCGGCTTCACCGGGATCGATTCGGAATACGAGATTCCGCTTGCGCCCGATATCGTCGTGGAGACGAATCGGCTTTCCGTATCCCAATCGGTCCGGCTCATCGTCGGGACGGCGGAAAGCCGGGGATTGCTCGCCGGCGAGGAAAGGAGCGGTTTCGCGTGGGACTGAACGCGTACTTGGAGGAGATCGTCTCGACCACCCATTATCCGGTTACGTTTGCGGCGGATGAACCTAAATCGCTGTGCCGCTGGCTCGTTAGCGCCGCGCGCAAACCGAATTCAGCGGCGGGGGGGATGGAGCCGTGGCTAGATACGGACGGGAGAACCCTTCTTCTGTTCGAGACCGCGGTTATGCCCGCGGAGGAGCAGGAGCTCAGCTGGCGGTACTGCCGCTCGGACATCGGGGAGTCGTTCAATGAGCCGGTCAAGCCCGGGGGGATGTTCGTCCCCGAACGGGACAAGCTGATCTACGCGGTATGCGGGGTTTACGCCGCCCGAGAGACGGAAGCCGTTCTCAACCTCATCGCGTATTTGCCCGCTCCGCTCCGCGTATGGTTGAACGGCGTTCCGCTGGTCGCGGGAACGGAGTCGTTCGTCGTCAAAGACACCTTCGTCCGGGTAAGATTTCGGGAAGGGCTTAACATCCTTCTGGTGGAAATGCAGAGCATGCCGGCATTGCCGCTGACGGCGCAGGAATTCCTGATCAAGCTTCAGCCGCTGGATCGGCTGCTGGACGTCGGGGGCAACCGTTCGCCCGAATACGAATATTTCGATCTCGAGCTGCTTGAGGATTTGCGCGCTTCGCTCGCCTTATATCCGGAGAAAACGGACGTACTGCCGGGCGAGGAGCTTCGGGTTTCCGTCCTTCCCCAGTACGTGCGCGATGTGGGAGACCAGCCGGTCGAGATCCGGCTGGAGGACGCGGAGGCGAAAGAAGGCGCGCCTCCTCTTGCGGTCATCCGCTCCGCGACGTCGTCGGTGGCGGCGGTTTCCGTCCCCGTCGGACTGGCGCCCGGCGTGCTGCGCCTTCGGGCCGAGGGACTGCGGGATGGGGCGGCGGCCAAGCCGGTTTATCTGTTCTGCGGGAGTTTCGCGGAGGAACGGAAGGCGATGTTGAACAAGGCGGAGACGCGCGAGGATATCGCGCGGGAAGTCATCGTTTCCGCGCGGGAGATGACTTCTCTGAAAGAGGCATTCGCCGCGCTGAACCAATACGTTCAGCCTTCCGCCTGGAATACGGTTCTGAAGCTTGCGGCGAAGCTCCGCCGCGCCTTAGCCGTGGCCGATAAGGGCGGCGAAGGTGCTCCGGCGCGAACGTTCGCGGACATCTATGGCGACGAATACATCGTCTATCGGCCGAAACCGACGAACGACGGCTACTTGTCTTACGGGGTACTGCTTCCGGAGCGTTACGACCCTCGCCGCCGGTATCCGCTCGTCTTTTATTTTCACGACAATATCGCCAGAAGCTTTCCGACCGATTTGCCTTGGGTGCGGCGATACCGGACGGAAGAAGCGATTATCGTTCAGTTGACGGGCATCGCGCGGTTGAACTACGTCAACGATGTCCAGGTATCAACCCTCATTGGAGAGATTGCCGAGGAGTTAAACGCCGATCCCGACCGGATCTATGGCATCGGGTTTTGCACGGGCGCGCCGAAGACGTACCGGATGGCGATGCTGGCGCCCGATCGGTTCGCCGCCATCGCGGCAATCGCCGGAGATGCGCGCCTGCGGGTGAACGGTCCCGAATACGAATGGCTTGACAACCTTCACAATACCGAGGTCTATGGACTGTGCTTGTACGAAAGCTGGTTTTTCAACGCCGCCCGCAATCTTAATTTTCTCCGCCGGATGAACCGGAAGCGCATTACCTTGTACGGCGGCTTCATGCATAACGAATTCAACTCGTGGCACAATTCGCGGACGCTGCTGCATCGTCTGATCGGAACCGCGCGCGAGCGGTATCCGAAGGAGGTACGGTTCCAATCGGTGGAGCCGGGCTTCGTCAAAAACGCTTGGGTGCGCATCGGCCGCATCGCTCGGTTGGGCGAGCCTGCCCGGGTATACGCCTCGATCGCGGACGGCCGGAGCATCGAAACGGAGTGCGTCAACATCGACCGCTTCGAGCTCTTGCTCGCGAGGGAAGAAATGGGGCTCGCGGCGAAGGTTGCCTTATCCGTGAACGGCTTCAGCCATTGGATAACGCCGGCAGCATATTGTCGCGTCGCAGTCGAATGGAGCGGAGGCATGTCTGCCGTATCCATGGAATCGCTGGCTTCGGACGAGTTCGAGCAAGCTTATTCCGCTTCCGCTATCGAGGAGAGCCAGATGGGCATCCGTAAAGCGTATTTGGCTCCGTGCACGGTCGTCAAACCGGCGAACGGCGGCCCGTTCGCGGCCAAGCTCGCTTATTTGCTTCAGAATCCAATGAAAGACCGCTACATCCCTTACCGGTACGAGAACTGCCGAGAAGAAGCGTTCGCGCCGGAAGCCGCGGACGCCAACCGCATCTGGGTCATCGACGCGCGGCACCAAAGCGGCAAACAGCGGATGCTGTTGGACGGGCTTGGGCTTTCGGCGAACGCTTCGGGAATCGCATGGAAGGGGAAGAAGTACGAAGGGGACGCTTTCGCAGCGGTGCTGGGGACCGATCCTTGGAGACCGGACCGTCTCGCGCTGGCGTTCGTATACAACTCGGATACTTGCGAGGGAGAGATGCTACGGCTGCTGAACGCGTTCGAGACGGATTCGCTGTTCGCGCACGACGCGATTTTCTATTGTGCGGGCGGCGGGTATGATGCCGTGCGTTGCGACGAAGGTTACGCCATACCGCTCGGAGGGAGGGTAAGCGGATGAAGGACGAGACCATGCGGGAGCATGCCTCCCGCTTCGGAACGCCCCTGTATCTATACGACGGGGAAATTATCCAAAGGCAGTATCGGCTGCTGCGCGGCTGCCTGCCGGAAGCGTTCGATATTTTCTATTCGGTCAAATGCAATCCGCTTGCCGGAATATGCGGCCTGCTCAGGCAGTGGGGCGCCTGCATTGAAGTCGCTTCGCTCGGCGAGCTCCATATCGCTTTAAGCGCGGGCTTCCGGCCCCGGGATATCGTCTTCACGAGCCCGGGCAAGACGCGAGCCGAGCTTGAGGCCGTTCTGGATCAAGGCATATACAGCCTAAACGTCGAATCGGTCGCGGAAGCGGCTCTCGCAAGCGAGCTGGCGCTTGCTCGCGGAGAGACGGCGCGAATCGCGGTCAGGATTAACCCGAATTCAGGCATGCAAGGAGCCGGATTGAAGATGTCCGGCGTGCCGACCCAGTTCGGTATCGATCAGTCCGGCATCGACGAAGCGCTCGCGGCCATATGTGCCATGCCCGGCGCGGCGTTGATCGGCCTGCACGTATTTACGGGTTCGCAAATTCTCGATGCCGACGTCATCGTCCGCGGCATGAGGGATACGATAAGCCTGGTGCTGGAGCTGTCCGAAAGGCACGGCTTCGCCCTGCAGTTTCTCGATTTGGGAGGCGGCTTCGGCGTTCCCTATTTCTCGGGCGAAACGGCTCTCGATACCGACCGGCTGCGGGATGGCCTATCGGAGTTGTGGACAGAATACGGCGCAAGGCTGGCGGGAACGCGGATCGGCGTGGAAAGCGGTCGTTTCCTTATGGCGGAAGCGGGCGTTTTCTTGACGACGGCGTTGTACGTGAAATCATGCAAAGGCGCCAAATTCGTCGTCTGCGACGGAGCTCCAACCATCATGCCGCATCCGCCTTTCTCGGACGATATGTCCGCAACAATTTCCCGATGCACGTGCTGGGCAAAGAAAACGGGCCGGTTGCGGAGACGAACGTCGTAGGTTCTCTCTGTACGCCCACCGACGTGATTGGCCAGAAGGTCGGGCTTACGGCGGACGTAGAACCCGGGGATATTGTCGTCGTGACCCGCTCGGGCGCGTACGGACTGACTCACAGCCCGACGATGTTCCTCAGCCATGCGCTTCCGGCGGAGGTGCTCGTATGGGAAGGGGAGGCACATTTGCTGAGAGAGAGGGGGAAAGCGGAGGACGCGATGCGCGGCCAGCGGATGCTGGGGACGAATCCGGCCTTCCGCGGCGATTATGCGCGCACCGTTTAATTTGATTGCCCGCCTGACGGAGGAACGGGAACGGGGGGTCATCGTCTGGATGCTCAATATCGGAGCGGAAAAGGTTTGGCATCCGGCTCCGGCGGGGGTTACGGATCGGGCGGAAGACCGGATCGTCGGGCGGGTGGAAGAGATGAACCTGCTGCTGTGCCGCAAGCAGGACGTACTCGTGCTTCGGGAGAGGCCGGACCCTTATTATTTGAGCCAACTCGAACGTTGGGGCTTCGACATTCCCCGCATATTCGTCCCTTCCGTCGCCGATCCGTGGACGCCGATCGCCGAGCTGGCGCTGCGGGACTCGGAATTGCTCGGAGCGCTGAGCGAATTGGCGTCAGCGGAGGAGGATGTCGCGTTCGTCCCGTACGCGGTCACTCCCCTCGAAGAGGAAATCGCGCGACGCTGCGGCTTGCGGCTGGAATCCGCCTCCTCCGGCATATACGCTTCGGTCAACGACAAAATTGAAAACCGGAGAATGGCCGAAGAGCTTGGATATCCCGTATGCGAGGGACGAGTATGCGGGACAGCCGAAGAAGTACGGGAGACGTTCCGGGAGCTTATGCAGAAATACGGCAAGGCGATCGTGAAGGAGCCGTACGGCGCATCGGGCAAAGGGCTCTATATCGTGGAGGACGAGCGCCAGCTGTCGCCCGTTCTCGCGAGGCTGACCCGATCGGCCAAGGCGCGGCCCGAATCCGCTCGCTGGTTAGTGGAAGGGTGGCATGACAAGCAGGCGGACATTAATTACCAGATCTATATCGCGCCGGACGGCCAGGTCGACGTCTTCTCGATCAAGCGGCAGCTGTTGAGGGAAACGGTCTATATCGGCTCTCAAATTCCGGCGGATCTAGATGAAGAGATGTTGCGCCGATACCGCACGTACGGGGAAGAGATCGGACGGTATTTGCATAGCATCGGTTATATAGGCGTGGCGGGCATAGACTCCATCGTAACGGCCGACGGGACGATCATCCCGATCGTCGAGATCAACGGCCGGTTTACCTTGTCCACCTACGTCTCGTTTCTCGGGCGGGTACTCGGGGAGAATCAGCGCGTGTTCTCCCGGTATTTTCGATTCGCGTCCGGGGAACGGCTGGATTACGAAGCGTTATGCGCTGTCCTGGATCGCGAAGGTTTGATCTACCGCCCCGAGGGAAGGGAGGGGGTTCTCGTCTATACGTCCGGAACGCTGCCATTGGAATTGGACGAGAGCGCCGGAGTATACGCCGGGAGAATCTTCGTCTTGGTTGCCGGGCGCGATTGGCCAACCGTCGAACGTCTCGGTTCGCGGCTGGAGCAGGTTGTGCGGGAGCTTCCCCGGCTTGCGCAGGCGGAGAGGGAGTCGACCGAAGCTGCATCCCATTAGAACGCGTGAGATCCCGCTAAGGGCAGTCTCTGGAGGTCTGAAAAGACTTTCAGAGACTGCCCTTTTCTCATTTCTTTCATTATTCTTTCATAGCCCTGTGATAAGATCCCGTTCGAGGAACTTCGACAAAATCAGGATGAGGATTAAGGAGTGGGTACATATTGTTATCGTTTAGAAGACGGAAGAACGTTCGCCTTGCTATGGCGTTCGTCATGTTGTTCAGCATGTTCGTTCCCTTCAATCTCCATTCGGCAGAAGCTGCTCACAAAGTGAGTGGAAGCAGGGGGTTCGTGCAAATCGCTGCGGGAGACTTGTTTTCGCTGGCACTGAAAGCGGATGGCACCGTTGTGGCATGGGGAGGCAACCATCAAGGTCAAAGTACCGTTCCGGCGGGACTCGCCGATGTGGTGTCTATCGCAGCCGGAACGGAGCACTCGCTTGCGCTGAAAGCGGATGGCACAGTCGTTGCGTGGGGATATAATGGAGGTGGTCGAAGTACCGTTCCTGCGGGACTCGCGGATGTGGTATCGATTGCGGCCGGAGCTTCATTCGCTGCACTGAAAGCGGATGGCACCGTTGTGGCATTGGGGATCTAATGATCTGGGTCAAAGAGCCGTTCCTGCGGGACTCACGGATGTGGTGTCACTCTCTGCCGGAATCTATCATTCGGTCGCGTTAAAGTCGGACGGTACCGTTGTTGCATGGGGTGGACTCAACAACAACGGTGAACGGAGCGTACCGGCGGGACTCGCGGATGTGGTATCGATTGCGGCCGGAGCCTTTCATTCGCTGGCACTGAAAGCGGATGGCACCGTTGTGGCATGGGGACACAATGGAAGCGGTCGAAGTACCGTTCCGGCGGGGCTCACCGATGTGACGTCTATTGCCGCGGGAGAGGCCTTTTCGCTTGCGCTGGAAGCGGATGGCACTGTCGTTTCATGGGGAGGCAACGTTAATGGTCAAATTACCGTTCCTGCGGGACTCGCCGATGTGATGTCGATTGCTGCCGGAACCAATCATTCGCTTGCGCTGAAAGCGGACGGCACCATCGTTGCATGGGGGAAAAACGATATAGGTCTAACAACCGTTCCGGCGGGTTTTTCTTTACCCGTCAAAGGTAAACGGATTACCGCAGGAATGCATCATTCGCTTGCGTTGAAATCAGATGGCACTGTTGTTGCATGGGGAAATATTGTTTATGGTCAAAGTACCGTTCCGGCGGGACTCGCCGGCGTGGCGGAGATTGCCGATGGAGGGGTTCATTCGCTTGCGCTGAAATCGGACGGTACCGTCGTAGGATGGGGAACCAACAGTGATGGTCAAACGATCGTTCCGGGGGGGCTCGATAACGCGGTGTCGATCGCCGCGGGACAAAGCATCATTCACTCGCGTTGAAAGCGGATGGTACCGTCGTAGGATGGGGAAGTAACGGTCGTGGTCAAAGCATCGCTCCGGGGGGCTCGACGACGTGGTGTCGATCGCCGCGGGACAAGATCATTCACTCGCGTTGAAATCGGATGGCACGGTCGTCGGATGGGGATATAATTTTTATGGGTCAAGCGACCTCGCCGGTCGGACGTTGACCGGCGTGGTGGCGATTGCCGCCGCTGGAATACCACTCACTCGCATTGAAATCGGATGGCACTGTAGTTGGATGGGGAGACAATACTAATAATCAGATTAGCGTGCCTGCGGGACTGACCGGCGTGGTGGCGATCGCCACCGGGATAACTCATTCACTCGTGCTCAAATCGGACGGCACCGTCGTCGCATGGGGGACCAACGCTTATGGTCAAGCCTCCGTGCCCGCAGGGCTCAGCGGAGTGATCGCAATCGCCAGCAAAGGTTACCATTCCCTCGCGCTCAAAGCGGACGGCACCGTCGTTGGATGGGGACGCAACGATGGTGGTCAAGCAACCACGCCCGGCAATGACAATCTGCTGGCTTTAACGCTGCAAGAGGGAGAATTCAACGAATCCTTTCAAGCCTCCGACACAACCTATACGGCTTACTTTAAGGATTCCTTGCCGAATAGCGCAAATCTCGCGGCGACGCTTAACAATACGCCCCAAGCGGACTTGTACGTCAATGATGAACGGGTCGCGAGCGGCAGCGCCGCGACGATTAACGTACCGGGAGCACCGACCAGCTTCGACATCCCAGTTCGCGTCGAGCCGTATTTGAAGTCTAGTAAAACGTACACGGTGACGTTAGCGATCGATGAGACTAAACCGAGTGTACTGTTCGGCACCAATGGACGGGCTACGGCGGCGACCAGCGCATCCAGTATGGTCACGGTGAGCGATACGGAAAGCGGTGTCGATTCCGCTTCCTTGCAATACGCGTGGACGCAGAGCGCGGCTGTTCCGGCCGGCGGATGGACAACCTTCGGCGATGGAGATACGCTAAGCCAAACATGCGGCGACGGCAGCTGGTACTTGCACGTTCGAGCCAGCGACAAGGTCGGCAATATCGTCGATGCGGTTTCCAATCCCTTTGTACTGGATAACACCGCGCCTGCCGCAACGGTTTCCACCTCGGCAGGCGGTACGGTAAACGCCGCTTTTCCGGTGACCATTGCCTTTAGCGAAAGCGTTAGCGGTTTTACGGTAGATGACCTAGCGATCGCGAATGGAACGGTGTCGAACCTAGTGTCGGTGACGTCTGCGACATACACGGCTACCGTAAGCCCAACGACGAGCGGTCAGGCCGTGACGGTAAGGGTGTCGGCAGGAGCCGTGACGGATACGGCGGGAATTCCCAATACAGTATCAAACACGTTGAACGTGTTGTACGACACGACCAAGCCGACCGTGACGTTCGGCGGCTTCACGGACAATCAACGGTTCATCGCCCCGCCAGCGACGGTTACGGTTTCCGTCACTGAATCCGTGTATTGGATCGCCGACGGAACTCCGCTCACTTCAGACAATGCGTTGCCGCTGATCGGCATGCGGAAGGACGGACAGGCATTCTCGGCCTATGCGCCAAGCTATGACGAGCTTTCCCGAACGTTTACTTTAAGCTTTAACGGCACGCTGGAAGATGGAGATTACGAGGTGCTTGTTGCCGGGAACGCGGTGAGGAATGTCTTTCAAAATACGCTTGACGCAGCAAGCGCGAGCTTTACGGTCGCCGTGCCTAGGATTACGGAGATCTTCTCCGCTCCAACAAGCTTGCCAAGCGCCGGGGGCAACACGATAGCGACGATATCGGGCATGAACCTGATCGGGCAGTCGGTAATCGTATATGTGGACGGAGTCTTGGCCGCCACGGCGAGCGTGAACGGTGCCGCAAGCGCGGAAGCCATCGTCTCTCTACCGGCTAACGGGACCCAAACCGCTATAAATCATAGGTTAACCGTCTATCTTAACGGCGTAGAGGTTCCGGGCCACTCTTCTACGGTTACCGTAGGCGCGGCGCCAACGCCATCGGTTACGCCAACGCCAACGACGCCATCTGTAACCTTATCCAACCAAGCCGATTTAGCTAAATTAGAAGTGTATGCATCCGGCAAAGCACTGGAATTATCGCCTGCCTTCTCGCCGGGTACTACTGACTACTCGGCAGTGACCGACGCGGCGCAGGTAGAGCTGCAATTCGCTTCCGCTCAATCCAAGGCGATAGTCAAGCGGCTCGGCGAACGCATCGATGGAACGACGAACGTTCCATTGTCGATAGGGGCCAACGTGTTGAAGATCACGGTTCAGGCCGAGGATGGAACGATCAAGGAGTATACCGTCACGATTAATCGCGTTGCTAAGAACGAGAATACGACTCCGTCATCTCCGGTATGTTCTTTCATGGACATTGAGAAGCACTGGGCAAAATCCAGTATTTGCAAAGCGGCGGGACAGGGAATCGTGGAGGGAGTGAATGCGTATGCATTTGAGCCTAATCGCAACGTCACGCGAACGGAGTTTGCCATTATGCTTCTGAGGACTCTCGGAATTCATATCGGAAACGAGACGAGCGATGTGTCTTTCACTGATAAGGGCAGCATCCCCGAGTGGGCTCGACCCGCGATCCGGACAGCCGTTGCCGAAGGCATTCTCGCCGGTTATCCCGATGGCACGTTGCGGCCGATGCAGACGGTAACCCGGTCGGAAATGGCCGCTATGATCTCGAAAGCCATGAAATGGAAAGCCGACGGCGCGGCAAGTCCATTCTTCTCCGATGATGCGAGCATTCCGGCCTGGGCTAAACCTTATGTCGAAGCTGCCCGCGAGCACGGAGTTCTGTCGGGACAGGCAGGCAATCGATTCGTGCCGGATGGATTAACGACAAGAGCCGAAGCGGCCGTCGCTCTGCTCCGTTTGTGGCAAACCTTGCGATAAGCGGTTGTTTGTTGCCTTGTTTCAGATCGACCTATATAATGGGAAGATATTCCTGTTATATAGGTTTTTTTTATACCATCCGAGAGAAATAAAGGATCTGCCTCATGAATTCTACTATAGAGCGTATCTTAATGATTGCTTCGGTCATGATGACGTGCGTTATCCTTATCTCCGTATACGGGTTCAGAAGAGAGCGCGGCGTCATCTATCTGCTCGGATTAATCGCGTGCCGGATTGTTTATTCTAGCGGCGTCATTCTGGAGAAAAGCAGCTACTTATTAACGGAGAAGCTGTTTTTTCGCAATATTCATCAAACGGCGCTCGATTTAATGGTGCCTTTTTTTATTTTGTTCGTCCTTGAATTGATCGGTTACGGGAAAGTACTCAAGACGCCATGGAAGATTATGCTTATCGTTGCGTTCGCGCTCTGGTCGCTATTGATGTGGTTCGATTCGGAGCTTCATATGATTTATCGCGCGATCGAGCTCTATAACGATCATTTGGTCACGACGAAGACCGTCTATTCGATCACGTTCACTATGATTTGCTTCTGCCTGGTGGCGGTATGTTACTATTTTCTAATACAATATGTGCGGCACATTCGTAACGATTTGCGCAAGCCGGTGATGTGGGTTCTGTTTTTCGCCTCGTTCTCGGTCGTTTTCGAGTTGATCAAATTCGCGAATCCCGGATGGTCGCCATGGCTGTTCTCATTAACGGTTTACTGCGGATTTATAGGGATGTTGATGCTCGTTATCATACTGAGGTATAAGTTTTTCTCTATCGTCCCCATTGCCAGGAATATCGTGTTCGACACGCTACAGGAAAGTATTCTGATTGCGAACGATTCGGGTAAGATCATCGACAGCAATACACAGGCTTCGCAATGGTTTGCCAAGATGGGCCATTCCGCCGTCTCCGGCCGGAATATCGCGGAACTGCTGGCGAATTGGCCGGATTGGCAAGCGCTGTGCAAGTTCATGCAGCAAGGCAACGTAGAGATCGATGCCTGGTTGGACGGGGAAAGAAAAATGTACAGCGTAAACGTATATCCCCTGCATATTCTGCGCAAGCAAGGGCAGGGCAGTATTTCGCTTATCTTCGATATTACCGAGAAACAGCGGCATCTGGAGCAGATTGCCCGGCTCAACCAGCAGAAGGATCAGCTGTTTACGATCGTGTCGCATGATATTCGCAGTCCGCTGGCAACGCAATATCAATTAGTCGAACTGCTTGAGGAAGATAGAAACGGATTCGATACGGAGCAACGGGAAATCATTGAAGCGCTGGGCGACCAGATTCGCAATACGCTCGGGATGACTACGAATTTGTTGGAGTGGTTTCGCGGCCAGCGGGAAGACATGGCGCTTCGTCCGCAGCCGCTGGAGCTGTCCGAGATTATCGAGGATTGTATTCAGGTGCTGCGGATTAAGAGCGAGGCCAAACGGATTACGGTGAAAAATGACGTAGCTTCAGGGACTGCCGTTTATGCCGACCGTGAAGCCCTTGGATTGATTATCCGTAATTTATTATCCAACGCCATTAAATTTACCGGACCGGGGGGGACGGTGGACCTCTTTGCTCGGGAATCGGGGGACAAGGTGATCGTTTCCGTCAGAGATAACGGGGTAGGGATGGAAGAGGAGCAGGTACGCCAGCTATTCGGCAAGATGAAGCTGGGCTCCCTGCCCGGCACCTCGGGAGAGAAGGGAGCGGGACTTGGGCTGATCGTGAGCCGGCAGTTCGTAGAACTAAGCGGCGGAAGCTTGTGGGCGGAAAGCGAAGCAGGGCAAGGCAGCGTATTTCACTTCACCATGAGAGGCGGAACAAGCAATGAAAATTCTCATAGTCGATGATGAGCCCGCCATGCTGCTCGCTATGAAACGGCTGCTATCGAAAATGGAAGGCGTAGAGCTTGTCGGAAGCTTCCGGAATGCGGCGGACGTGCTGGAATTCGTTCGGAACGAGGACGTGGATCTCGCATTCTTGGACATCAAGATCGCTGGCGACGATGGATTAGAGCTGGCCCGTCACTTGCGCGAAGTTCGCGCCGATCTGGAGATCGTGTTCACGACTTCCCATGCCGATTATGCGATTCAAGCCTACGATGTTTATCCCTTGGACTATATGGTTAAGCCGATTTCCAGAAATCGTCTGGCCCAAACCATCGCTAGGGCGTCTGACAAACGAAGCGCTTCTTCGGAGGATCCCGGAGATCGCGCATCTCTTCGACTGACCGTTCGGGGACTGGGATGCTGCGAGGCAAGCAGCAAGCAAGCGGGCAACGTGAAATGGATTTCCAAGAAAAGCATGGAGTTATTCGCCTATTTGCTCGTTCATCGAGGACGAAGCGTAGCCAAATCCCGAATTTTAGCGGATATTTTCCCCGAAATGCCTCCCAAGAACGCGGAAACGTATCTCAATACGGCGGTCTATCAGCTTAGAAAAGCGTTGTCGCCGCACGGATTCAAAGAGATGGTCCTCTCGGCGAACGAGCAGTATCGCGTAGACTTGGCTCAAGCGGATATTGATTTTATACAATTCGAGCAAGGCGTGGAGGCATTATCCGAAATCCAAGCATCAAACGAAGCGACGGCAATCGATCTGGAGAAGCGGTATGCAGGCGAGCTGTTCGAGGATAAGCCATATGAGTGGGCAATAGCGGAACGCGAGCGGCTCGCGATCGGGTACGATTCTTTTGCCAAGCATCTTGCAAGCTGGTTGCTAGCAAGGAAACGATACCGAGAAGCCCTGCAAATTGCCCGAAAACTGGTGTCCCGCAATGAATTCGAAGAAGAGTCCACCCTTCTGCTGCTGAGTGTATTCGCAGCAATGGGAGATCGCAAGTCTCTCCATAACTCCTATCAACAATACGCGCAAATCATGTTTCAAGAACTCGACCTTCAGCCTTCGGCGCGTATTCAACAGCTCTATGAACAGTATCGGTAACCGAGGGAAAAAAGACCGGACGAGCAATTCTCGTCTGGTCTTTTTCTAATGAGTGCCCTATCTAAAGTTCCACGCGTTTCTCCGCTTCCATGACAGTCCCCTGAACGGGTATTCTAACCGTTGCCTTCGTCCCTTCGCCGATGCGGCTCTCGACGGTAAGCCCGAACGGGTAACCGAAAATGAGCTCCAAGCGGTTATGGATGTTCCTCATGCCGTAGCCGCCGATTTTTTTCTTTAGCGTTCCGTCCAGAATGCCGCGCACGGTGTCGTCGTCCATCCCGATTCCGTCATCCTCGACGACTAGCTCGATCGTATCTCCGTCCAAGCGGCCGCGAATCGCTATCGTCCCCGTCTGCGTGATCTTTTCCATGATCCCATGCAGGATCGCGTTCTCGACAAGCGGCTGAAGGAGAAGCTTCAGCGTACGATATTCCAGCAACTCCTCCGGCACGTCGACGAGAAGATCGATTTTGTCGCGGAACCTCATATTCTGTATGCGGACATAAGCGGCTACGTGCTCGATCTCGTTGCGGACGGAGATGAAATCTTCCCCATTGCTTAAGCTAAGCTTATAGAAATCCGAGAGAGAAGTGATCAACACCCGAATATCGTCCGCGTTGTATTTCATCGCCAGCCAATTGGCCATGTCCAACGTGTTGTACAGGAAGTGAGGGTTAATCTGCGCCTGCAGCGCCTTCAGCTCCATGTTCTTCACGTCCAAGCCTAACTGGTACTTGTCCGCCGCCAGATCGTCGATCCGCGTAATCATCCGGTTGAACGTCATCGTCAATTCGCCGATCTCGTCGTTGTTTTTCGGATCGAGGTTCGGCTTGAAGTTGTCGACGCCGACTTTGCGCATGTTCTTGGTCAGCTTGCGGATCCGGATCGTTCCCGATGCGGACACCCAGAACGCGAGAGGGAACGTCATGGCCGCGACGAACAGGAAAATAACGAGCATTTGGTTGCGGGACTTCTGGGCGATCTTGACGATGTCGTGCTGAGGAACGACGAGGATGAACCGCCAATCGGTATTTTCGATGGGGACGGTTCCGATCAGCGTTTTCTCGTCGTTCAGCGTAACGGTTTTGAAGGCGTCGTCGCCAGCATTCGCAGTCATTCCTTCCAGAGCTTGGATGATTGTGCTCGGATCGACAATGGATTCTCGGCTGGAGCTGGCGACCAACTCGTTGCGGCTATTGATCAGCAGGGCGGACGTCGACTGCGTGAACAAGGCTTGATCCAGAATTTGAACTACGCTTTGCTTGGGCATTTGCGCTCTTAGCAATCCCGCGAAATCGTTGTTGTCTACCGGACT
Source organism: Cohnella cholangitidis (assembly GCF_014107495.1). Classification (GTDB taxonomy): domain Bacteria; phylum Bacillota; class Bacilli; order Paenibacillales; family Paenibacillaceae; genus Cohnella; species Cohnella cholangitidis. The sequence continues at coordinate 1,402,056 of NZ_CP041969.1, read as the reverse complement.
CGGCACCTTGCGGAAAAGGAGATCGTGTCCCCGTCCGCCGGCGTTACCGTCTCCGACGGAATCCATAAATAGGGCTTCTCGTTACGGACAAGCCGCTGCATCCACGGTTCAGCTTGCACGTCCTCCAACCGAAGAAATTGGTCGGTCGCTTGCACCGAGGCCATTCCGTCCGTCATATAGAGGCTTATTTTCTGGATATCCGGGTTCGTCTGGACATTGTAGATCAATTGGTTAAACACGTACTCGTCCAAAAGCCAGTTGCCGATGTTCTCCCGATAGACGTCGGACTTGGAGCCTACGATCGCCTGAATCGTGTCGTGGATGACCATAATGTCGACGACTTTGCGAATCGAACTCGTCTTGTAGTTGAGGAACGATCGCGATTGCTCCAGAACGACCTCCAGAGAGTATCTCGCCTGCTTTTCCGTATCGTTCGCCGTGATATAAGAGTTGACGACAATGAAGAGGCCGGATGACACGGTCAGAATCAACAAGAAAGAGATGAACATCTTGTTCTTGATGCTTAAATCGCGGAAAGGTCGGAACAATCGTCTCATAGCCGTCACATTCTCTCCCTGTATTGGCTTGGCGTAAGTCCCGTGGATTTCTTGAACATGGACGAGAAATAGTTCGGGTCGGTAATGCCGATGGACAAGGCGATCTCGTAAAGCTTGACATGGCGGTCTTTCAGAAACTCCTTGGCCTTCTCCAAGCGCACCTCCGTGATATATTCGTTAACCGTTTTGCCCGTTTCTTTCTTGAACAAGGCGCACATATAGTTCTGGCTCAAGTAAGTGTTGTCGGCGATCGAGCGCGTCGTCAGGTCCTTGTCCGAATAATGCTCCTTAATGTACTGCATGACGATGCCGATTCTGGCGTTCACCGCGGTATGCTCCTTGAATTGGGAGAATACCGCTTGGACGTTGGCGGTCACGTAGTCGCGAAGCGATTCCAACGTCGAAATCTCCCCGACCTCCTGCCAGATGAACTTCTCCTCCTGTTGCGTATCGGTCCCGGTCAATCCTTTTTCCACCGCGAATTCGTGCAAGATCATAAGCAGCTTGAAAAATCCGTTTTTCACGCGGCTGATTTCCGGGTCCCGCTCTTTTCTCATGTCCGCCGTCAACCGGTCGACGAGGCAGCCCGCTTCCAGCTCGTTGTCCGTCCTGAGCGCTTGCCGGAAATCCGGGTACAGCTTGGCCGCGATAGCGGACGGATCGGATCGCGTCTCCGGCGGAGGCTCCGAGAAAACAAGTCCCGTTCCGAAGTAAAATTGCGATCTGACGGCTTCGACGGCGGAGAGACAACTCGTTGTCAGGCTAGTCTGGGCGGAGGACGGATTCCCTAAGCCGATAGAGAAAGACATATTATCCCCATAGAGACGATTCAGGGCAAATAACAGGTTTCTAGCGATTTCTTTGAAATCGGAGGCAGACACGTCGTCCGCGTCCATCAGGAAAAACAACATATCGTTGTCCGCGTAACCGCAGAAGGGAACCGCGCCGTTCATCTCGCCGGCAAGCTCGTCTAACCGATCGGCGATTTCAGTATGACGCGTTTCTTTGAGCTTCGATTCGGTTTCCGGCGTCCCCGATAATTGAATGGCCATGGAACGGACTGAATTGCGGAAGAAGGGAGGCACATGATCGCCGAATTGTTGCCGCAGCTCTTCGTACGAGAGCGATTCCTTGATCAGCTTAACGAGAATCCGGTGGCGAATGACCGATCTGGTTAGCGTTCGGTTCGCGTTCTCGGCTTGGCATTGGTAAACGCTTTCGCGAATGGCCGAAGTAAGTTCCTCCAGCTTCACGGGCTTCTCGACGTAGCTTAGCGCCTTTAGATGAATGGCGGATTTGAGATATTCCTTGTCGGAATATCCGCTTAGGAAAATGATTTTGATGTCCGGATATCGCTCGCGCGCCGCCGTGGCGAATTCGATTCCGTTCATCCGCGGCATGCGAACGTCGCTCACGATCACGTCCGGATTGAACCGCGGCAGCAGCTCCAGAGCTTCCAACCCGTTAGAAGCGGTTCGGACTTCGAGAATGCCGAGTCCTTTCCAATCGATATAGCGTTCCAAGCTCTCGGTAGTCAGAGGTTCGTCGTCGACCAACAGCACTTTCATCGCTACAGGACCCCCTCTTGCTAATGTGTGCCTACAATATATATCGGATTTCGAATATGCGCAACAGCCCTTAAACCGGAAATCGCAATTCCGTAATCTAACCAAGAAAATCGTAATCCTGTGTCATTCTTAAACAAAATCGGGTTCCTTATAATTACACCTGTAAGCGCATCCAGAGACAGACAATCGATAGGAGAGAAGGGATCTACGTGCACAAAGGGTTTATTCACGAACTCATGAAGAACAAAGTTCTTTACTTGATGTTCGTCCCGATCGCGGCTTATTTTATCGTCTTTAACTACTATCCGATGGCCGGAATAATAGTCGCGTTCAAGAACTTTAACTATTCCGGCGGAATGTTCGGCAGCCCTTGGGTCGGTTGGGACAACTTCGAGTATTTCTTCGGCTCGGGCAAAGCATGGCTAGTTACCCGAAACACTTTTTTATACAATATCGTGTTCCTTGGCGCCTATACGTTTTTCTCGATTCTGGTCGCCGTGCTCATCTCGGAGATGGCGGGCAAAATCTTCAAGAAAACGGCGCAAACGCTGCTGTTCCTGCCTTACTTCCTATCGTGGGTAGCGGTAGCGGCAATCGTGTACAACTTGTTCAATTACGAGTTCGGCGTCATCAATACCCTGCTCAAGAATATGGGCATCGAACCAATCGACATTTACTCTAACGTGAGCTACTGGTACTTCATCCTCCCTTTTTTCTACGTATGGAAATGGGTCGGTTTCGGAAGCATTTTGTACCTTTCGGCGATTATGGGGCTGGATAACTCGATTAACGAAGCGGCGAAGATCGACGGGGCGAACATTTTCCAGAGAATCCGTTACCTGACGCTCCCGCTGCTCAAGCCGACGACGATTATTCTCGTGCTGCTCGGTATCGGAAGAATCATGCGCGGCGAATTCGATATGTTCTATCAGCTGATCGGCAACAACGGCATCCTGATGGACGGAACGGATATTATCGATACGCTCGTATTCCGTTCGCTTGTGCTCAGCCCGGACTTCGGCATGGCATCCGCCGGCGGCTTGTACCAATCCGTTCTCTGTTTCGTCATCATTCTGCTCGCGAACGGGCTGGTCAAGAAGTACGATCGCGACTACGCCTTATTCTAAAAACAATCCATCGAGGTGATACGCATGGGAATTCGTTCGCGGGACGTAACTTTATTAAACCTAATCGGACATGTCATAGTCGGGCTGTTCGCCTTAATCGCCGTAGTTCCTTTCTTCGTGGTGGCCATTAACTCTTTTTCCACCGAGCATTCCATTATTTATTACGGATACTCCTTGATCCCGAAAGAATTCTCGCTGGACGCCTATGAAATGGTGTTTCAGAACCCGCAAAAAATATTGCGTTCCTATGGGGTGACGATATTCGTAACCGTCGTGGGTACGCTGGTGTCCTTGTTCGTCTCCATGATGGCCGCGTACGTCATGTTCCGCAAGGATGTACGGTACCGGAACAGCCTGGCGTTCTTCCTGTTCTTCACGACGTTGTTCAACGGCGGATTGGTTCCGTTCTACCTCATGATCGTGCAAGATCTGCATTTGAAAAACCACGTTCTTGTGTTGTTGCTATGCGGGATGTTCAGCGTATTCAACATTCTAATCCTACGAAATTTCATTAGCGGCTCTATTCCGGACGCCTTGATCGAGTCTTCGAAAATCGACGGAGCGGGCGACTTCAGGATTTTCATCCAGATCATCCTTCCGCTGTCGAAACCCGGGCTCGCAGCCATCGGCATGTTCACGGCGCTCGGCTACTGGAACGACTGGTGGACGCCGCTCATGTTCATCGAGAAAGAAAACCTGTACACGCTGCAATATACGCTCTATCGCATTCTATCCAGCGCGAACTTCTCCACGCAGATCGTAAACAGCGTTCCGCGGTTGGATATGCCGAAGGAATCGCTGAAGCTGGCGCTCACGATCGTGGCGACGGGACCGATCGTTCTTCTCTATCCGTTCGTGCAAAAGTATTTCGTCTCCGGCATCACGGTCGGAGCGGTCAAAGGCTAATGAAGATGACCATTCATCCTTGAGGGAGGTGAGTCTCGCTAGCTAAGGCTCGGCGCAAGATTAGTTTCAGAGATTCGCAGGGGGATTATTTTCGCCAATTACTTATCATTCATCATTTAGGAGGATTTCAATGGCTAAGTCTAAAATGTTCATGACCTTGATTTCGGCGATCATCGCTTTTACGTTGGTCTTGGCAGGGTGCGGCAACAATAATAACGAACAAGCTAAAGAAAGCAGCGCGGCGCCAAGCGCATCCAATTCGCCGTCGGCATCCGAGTCGGCTAGCCCGGACAATGCGGTCGATACATCCAAAGAAGTAAAACTAATCGGTTATTTGCTCGGCGATGCGCCGGTCGGCATGAGCGCGGTCGTGGATGAGCTTAACAAAAAGCTGAAAGCGGACATTAACGCGACGATCGAATTCCGTTATATCGGCTGGGGCGACCTGAGCTCCAAGTATCCTCTCGTGCTCGCCGCGGGCGAAGACGTGGACTTCATCTACTCCGCCAACTGGGCGTTCTACAACCAAGAAGCGGCGAAAGGCGCGTTCCGCGAAGTTACGCAAGCCGATCTTGAGAAGTACATGCCGAAGCATTTCGCGGCGACAAGCGAGGTCGCTTGGAAGGAAGCGTCGATCGGCGGCAAAATCTTCATGATCCCGACGTCCACGCCTGACCAAAAGGTACCGGTAACGTTGATTCGCGGCGACCTGCGCAAGAAATACGGCATTCCGGAAATCACGAAATTCAAAGATATCGAGCCTTACTTGGAAGCGATCAAGCAGAACGAGAAAGGCATGATTCCGATTAACGCGGACAGCCAATACGATTTTGGAAAATCGTTCTTTAACTTGGAGTGGGAAACGGGCCATGCAACGGTTGATACGGTATTGATCACGAACGGCTGGTCCGGCGTGCATACGGAGTGGGACGACGCTTCCGGCAAAGTGTATTCCCAATTCGATCCTTACATTATGGACAGCCAGAAAGCGACCGCGAAAGTCATCAAATCCTGGTACGACAAAGGGTACATCAACAAAAACGCCATTTCCAACAAAGTACGCAGCAAGGACGCGTTCGAGCAAGGCAAATCCGCCGTCGCATACGGAAATACGAACGACATTCAAGGCACGCTCGCGAAAGCGGCCGAGAACGGCTGGGAAGTCGAAATCATTCCTAACCTTTCGTCCAAAGGCACGTATCCGCAAGACCCTTACATCAACAACGGGGTATCGATCGCGGCCGGCTCGAAAAATCCGGAGCGCGCGATGATGGCGTTGGATCTAATCATGGAAGAGCCTTCGTACAACAATCTCGTTTACTTCGGAATCGAAGGCGTCAACTACGTCGTCAAAGACGGCAAGATCGCGTTGCCGGACGGCGTTACGGCGGAATCCAACACGTATCCGCCGGATGCCGCGGGCTTCTGGTTCACGAACAAGAGCCAGCACTTGCCGCTCGCTTCCTGGAACGAGCAGTACGTTGCCCACAAGCAATCCTTGAAAAACATCTTGGTTCCATACGTCTATAACTCTTTCGCTATGGATACTTCCAAAATCAAGACCGAGCTTGCGACGATGGGTACGGTGGGAACGCAATACCAGCTGCCGATCCAAGGCGGTATCGTGAAAGACGTAGACGCCGCGTACGCAACGCTGGAGGAAAAAGTGAAGAAGGCAGGCCTTGATGCGATCTTGGCCGAAGCGAACGCGCAAACGCAAGCTTATCTAGCTTCGCAAAAATAAGATAGCCGGTACGGGAATACCGGAGGAGCCGACCGCTAAGGTTAGGCTCCTTTTCCAATTGTTGCCTAGAGGATTACGGCGGTACGATCGCGAAAAGATTAAGGATTGACTGGCATCCAGGGAGGGACATAATGGTAAAAACAAAACGGATGCTGAGCATGGTGCTCGTCTTCATATTAAGCTTGGCGGTTACTTCGTGTTTCGGTCAAGGCAAGGGGATTTCGGAGACGAAGAGCGGAAACCAGAAAGTCGTCACTCTGGTCGGATATTTGATCGGCAGCGCGCCGAGCGGGCTTCCCGAGGTGCTTGAAGAGCTGAATCGCAAGCTGGAGAAGGACATTCATGCGAGGCTTGAGTTGCGCTACATCCAATGGGGAGATATGGCGGCCCGTTACCCGCTTGTGTTGTCCTCCGGCGAGAACGTCGATTTTATATTCGCGGCGAACTGGGCTTATTATTCCCAGGAAGCGACGAAAGGATCGTTCCGGGAAATTACCGAGGAGATGGTCAAGCAATACATGCCCAGACACTACGGCGCGACGAATCCGAAGGCGTGGAAGGAAGCCGAAGTCGGCGGAAAAATTTATATGATCCCGACGTCTACGCCGGATATCAAGGTGCCGGTAACGCTCATTCGAGCGGATTTGCGGAAGAAATACGGGCTGCCGGAGATGACCAAAGTATCCGAGCTGGAACCGTACTTGGCGGCGGTGAAGAAGAACGAGCCGGACATGGTTCCGATCCAGGTGGATAAGCAATACGATTTCACCAAAACCCACTCCAACCTGCAATGGGAGCTCGGGCCCGCGACCGTAGACGTCATTATGACGACCAACGGATTCTCGGGCGTGTTTACCGATTGGGACGATCCTAGCGGGAAGCTGCTCACTCTATTCGACGAGCCGCTTCGCTCGAACTATATTCAAGTAGCGAAAATCGTGAAGAGCTGGTATGACAAGGGATACATCAATCACGACGCGTTCGCTAACAAGATTAGAAGCAAATCGTCCTTCGAGGAAGGCAAGTCGGCAGTCGCTTACGGCAACAGCAACGACATCCAATCCACGATCGCGAAGGCGGAGCAGCAAGGATGGGAGGTCGATATTATTCCGAACCTCTCTCCGAACAAGACCTACGTTATGGATTCCTATATTAATAACGGAGCGGCCATCGCAACGGATTCCAAGCATATCGAGCTTACGATGCGGATGTTGGATCTGCTCATGGAAGATCCGGAGTATAACCGGCTTGCGTACTATGGCATCCAAGGGAAAAACTACGTCGTCGAGAACGACAAAATCGCTTTTCCCGCCGGGATGAGCGCGGAACGGAACGATTACGCTCCGGATGCCGCGGGTTTCTGGTTTACGAACAAGAACCAGCTGTTGCCGCTGGCCAGCTGGAACGACAAATACATGAAACATAAAGAAAACATTCAGGATATGCTGATCCCGTTTACCTATTCGGCGTTTAACTTTAACGCGCTTTCGGTTCAAGGGGAGCTAGATCGGATAAACGAGGCCGCGATTCAATATATGAACCCGCTGCTGAGCGGCATGGTCCGCGACGTGGACGAGGCGTTCAAGCAAGCGGAGACCGAAATCAACAAAGCGGGTTTCCAAAAGGTGTTGGCGGAAGCCAAAATACAGACTCGGGAGTATTTGCGATCGCAACGGGAATAAAAAATATCACGCAATATAAGAAATGGCGGCGTCAGGGAGCTTTTATCCCTGCCCGTCATTTTTCGATTTCGTTCTATAACAGATTATGGGCAAGTTCATTCCTGCTTGATCCGTTCAACGCTCTCCAAGCTCTTGGCGTGTGCCCGTACGTTGAGCGGAACAGGCGCACGAAATAGTTCGTTTCCATCCCGGCTTGCCTCGCAACCTCTTGGATTTGCAAAGACCCGTTTTCTTGAAGGAGCTGAACGGCTCTTTCCATGCGCAAGTTTTGCAAGTATTGGTGCGGAGTGATATGGAATTGTTGTCGGAACAACTTTTGAAAATGCTGCGAGGAATAACCGACGGCGCTCGCTAGATTCGAGATCAGGAGCGGCTCGGTGAAATGCTGGTTCATCAGCAGCAATGCTTTTTGCAGCGTTTGGTTGCGCGCTTCTTCCGCGGGAAGAGGGGACGAGTCGTCGGCGTGCGGTTTCCGGTTCCGCAAGAGAAGCATCAGTTGATACAGCTTCACCGATAGGTCGAGCAATCGTTGGTCTCCAAGCTCATGGGAATCGAGCCAGATTTCTCCGATATGATCCCAACAAGCCTCGAATTGATCCGGCTCCAGCGGCGTGGAAGGCAGTAACCTTGTTTGTTCTAAAGCGGAAGAGGCAAGAGTGCCGTTGAATCCGACGAAGCCGACGTGCCACGGCTCGTGCGAGAGCGGATAGTATTCATGAGGAAGATCGGGCGGGATCGCGAAGGCTTGGCCTGCGGAAAGAGCGAATTCAACGCCGTTCGCCAAATCGCGAAATAAGCCTTCTCCGCTTCTGATCAAGAAGATTTGATAGGAAGGAAATCCGTCGGGACGATAATGGTAGTATTGGTGGTGCCTGCCCGCGGAATAGGCGTATAGCGGCAAGGAATGGTGGGCGGCCGAAGTTTCGATCAGGCGGAAAGGAAGCACGCTCGTCTCTCCTCATCTTCATTATGTGCTATCAAGTTGAGTTTCGAATGCTACTGAAAGATAGCCTCTCTATGCTATGTTTATCATTGTAATCGATCATTATCATAATGATCAACATTGAGCCGAGCGTAGAAATAAGAAGAATGTCCGATAGATGGATAAGAGACGAAGAGGAGCGAATGTTATGAAAAAATTTCCGCCGATCAGTTCGAAGCTGCCCGTCATGCTGCACGGTGCAGACTATAATCCGGAGCAATGGAGCGACTATCCCGAAGTGCTGATCGAAGACGTTCGAATGATGAAGCTCGCGGGCTGCAACGCCATGTCGATCGGCATCTTCTCGTGGGTAAAGCTTGAACCGGAAGAGGGCGTATTTACGTTCGAATGGCTGGACAAGCAACTGGATCTATTCGCGGCTAACGGGATCTATGCATTTTTAGCTACGCCAAGCGGGGCTCGTCCGGCATGGATGTCCGCGAAATATCCGGAAGTGCTCAGAGTCGGCTCGAACCGCGTCCGCAACTTGCACGGCTTCAGACACAACCATTGTTATACCTCCCCTGTTTACAGGGAGAAGGTTGCCATTATTAACCGGGAGCTGGCGAAGCGGTACGCCCATCATCCTGCAGTCCTCGGTTGGCATATTTCCAACGAATTCGGAGGAGAGTGCCACTGCGACCTTTGCCAGACGGCTTTTCGAGACTGGCTGAAGATCAAGTACGGCACGCTGGAAGCCGTTAACCATGCATGGTGGGCGACGTTCTGGAGTCATACGTATACCGCGTGGGAACAGATCGAGTCTCCTTCCGATCATGGAGAAACGCAAGTGCATGGCTTGAATCTGGATTGGAAACGTTTCGTGAGCGAGCGGACGATCGATTTCTGCAAGCATGAGATCGATGTCGTACGCGCGTATAACCCCGACATTCCGATTACGACCAATATGCACATGACCGAGAGCATCGATTACCGGAAGCTGGCGAAGGAACTGGACGTGATCTCTTGGGATGCTTACCCGGATTGGCATTATACCGCGGACGGCGACGATTCCCGGTTGGCGGCTTGGACCGCCATGCACTACGATATGATGCGCTCCTTCAAGAATAAGCCGTTCTTGCTGATGGAAAGCACGCCTTCCCTGACGAACTGGCAATCCGTAAGCAAATTGAAGAGACCGGGCATGCACAAGCTGTCGTCGCTTCAAGCGGTCGCTCATGGGGCGGATTCCGTCCAGTATTTCCAATGGCGCAAGAGCAGAGGCTCCAGCGAGAAGTTCCACGGGGCGATCATCGATCATAGCGGACATGAGCACACTCGCGTTTTCCGCGATGTCGCGGAAGTCGGCGAATTGCTGGGCGGTTTGTCCGATATCGTCGGCTGTACGACGCCCGCGGAAGCGGGGATTCTGTTCGATTGGGATAACCGATGGGCGGTTAAGGATGCCCAGGGGATTAGAAATTCCGGCATCCGTTACGAGGAAACCGTACTGCAGCATTATCGGGCGTTCTGGGAGCTGGGAATTCCGGCGGACGTGATCGGAATCGAGGATGATCTATCCCGCTATAAGCTCATCGTGGCGCCGATGCTTTATTTGGTCTCGGAAACAGACGGCGCAAGGATTCAGCGTTTCGTCGAGCAAGGCGGAACTTTCGTGTCCACCTATTGGTCGGGTATCGTGAACGAAACGGATTTGTGCCATCTGGGTGGATTCCCGGGACCGCTCCGGAAGACGCTCGGGATATGGTCGGAAGAAGCGGAAGGCTTGCACGAGCGCGATACGAACGGAATCGTATTTCGCCCTGAGTCCGCATGGGGACTGTCCGGGGAATACGACGCTCATGAAATCGCCGATCTGATTCACCTTGAAGGGGCGGAAGCTTTGGCCGAATACCGCGACGATTTCTATGCCGGGCGTCCGGCGTTGACTAGGCATGCATTAGGAGAAGGCAAATCCTACTACTTGGCAACGCGGGTGAAAGACGCCGAATTTTACACTAAGTTATATGCAGAGATCGCGAAAGAATCGGGCTTGCGAAGCGCGATCGATACCGATCTTCCGCAGGGCGTAACGGCGCAAGTCCGTACGGACGGTGACAACGATTTCGTCTTTATCCAAAATTTCAGCCGCGCGGCGCAGACCGTCCGATTGGACTCCCGCCATTATACGAATATAGAAAACGGGAAATCGGTAGCAGGCAGCGTTGAATTGCCGATTAACGGATTGGTTATCCTCAAGCGGTAGCGCACAAAGGGATAGCCGATCAAGATCAATAGGCAATGCCGACGCGCTTGCCGACGTGCTCCGCGCTTTGAAGCTGTCGGTAGGCGAAATCGGCCGTATCCGATACGGATATGGACATGCCCCCGTCAGGCAATCTGTTCTGCTCGATGCGATAAATGCCGGTTCGTTCGCCAAGGGGCAAATAGGTTGGGCAGACGATCGTCCATTCCAAGCCGGAGCCGGACAGCAGCTCCCAAGCTTTGCGATGCTCTTCCGCCGCGCGGGTGGAAGTCCGGCGCGAGTCCGGCGCCTCGTACCTAAGCAGTCCGGGATGCTCCCGGCTGTCGAGGATCCCGGCCGTTCCGATCGTAATCACGCGTTTCACCGCGTATTTCCGCATGGCGGAGATGAGCAAGCGGACGTTGTCGGTCAATACGGAACCCCCGTCCGTGCCTAGCGCGCAGATGACCGCGTTCGCGCCTTGAATCGCACTAATAACATCTTGTTCGGAGCAAGCGTCTCCTTGCAGGATCGTGAGTCTATCGGAAGAGTCATTGATTTTGTTCGGGTCTCGAACGAGTACGGTTACGAGATGGCCATCGGACAGGGCATTCGCCGTAATCTCTTTGCCCACGCGGCCTGTAGCTCCAAGTATTAGCAGTTTCATGGGAAGCAGCCTCTAGTCTTTTTTGCCTCTTATTGTAACGTATCAACCCTTTGAATACGAGACAAGCACGGGATTCGTTCCCGTGCTTGTTTGCGTTTTTCTCCCCTTCTTGTCAGGGAATGACTGTGGAATTTCGGCTTCGTAGTGTTATGATGGTGAGCATCCGAAGCGCGAAAAGGGGAAGAAGCATGCGGAATAAGATAGGCAGCAATTGGTTTAGAAGCCAGAGAATCCAGAACAAAATCATATTCATCTATTTCCCGCTCGTGTTTATCCCGCTATTATTGCTCGGTTATATGTCATACACGATCAATACGGACGCGATCATCAAGAAAACGACCAAAAACATGCTGGACGAGTCCAGGCTCATTACGACTCGGGTAGATACGATTCTGGCCAATGCGGAGAGCTTCGCCAATATCGCGATGCTGGATCTTAACAAAGAGACGAAGCTTAAGACTCTTGAAGGATCGAAGCCTCCGTTTATGGACGAAGAAGGCCCGCTTAGCGAAGAACACGTCCTGCGGACCCAGATCGAGAACAAGCTCGATTTCGCCAAGCTTATTTTCCGCGAGGTCGAATCGGCCGTGTTCATAGACCGAAATCGGAATGTATATACAACGGACGCAAGATTGATAGACGGAACCGACGAGGGCTTGTCGAGCCCGATGTTCCGCGAGGTCGCGGCCAGCAACGGAATTATGAAATGGTTTGCGATGGAGCGCAGAAACTACTGGGTGTTGGACGATAAGAAGGCCGTACTCACGGTCGGCAAAAAAATACTCGATACGGAGACGATGGAGACGCTCGGGTATTTGTTCGTGAATATCGACGAGAAGACTCTGTCGGCGGTCTACAACCCGGTAGGGCCGGAACAATCGAACGGGTACTACATCGTCGACAATCGAGGAGTCGTCATTTCCTCCACCGACGAAGAGAGGATTTTGCGGCCGCTCGAACCGAATAAGAAGTCGGATATTTTCGCGGAACAAACGGTTCTGATCGAAACGAAAAACGCGTCCGGCAACAAAATTTTGCTGACGGCGATGCCGTTCGGTTTGTCGGATTGGAAGCTGGTCAACGAGATCGCCCTGAGCGACCTGACCCGGGAATCCGGCAAGGTGTCGAGAATCATCTTGATCGTCGGAGGAATTTGTCTGCTGTTCGCGCTGTTCGGCGCGATCATTCTGTCGCGCGCGATCGCGACGCCGATCATCTCGCTCGCCAAGCATGTAAGCCGGATTCGCGACGAGAATATCGATCGCCCCGTCGAGGTCAAGAGCAACGACGAAATCGGCATTCTCGGTTCTGGGCTCAATATTATGCTCGCCAGGGTGAACGATTTGCTGATCAAGGTGAAGGAAGAGCAGCAATTAAAACGAGAATACGAATTCGCGCTCGTTCAGGAGCAGATCAAACCTCATTTTTTCTACAATACGCTTGATCTGATCTATGTCTTATGCAAAACGGGAGAAAGCGCGGAGGCCGGCAAAGCGACCAAAGCGCTCGCCGATTTCTATAGAATCGCCCTAAGCAACGGCAAAGAGGTCATTACCGTCAGGGAAGAGACGCGCAACCTGCACAGCTATCTCTATATTCAAAGCGCCCGGTATTCGGACTTGTTCGATTTTAAGATCGATATTCCTAACGAACTGTTGAACTATTCTATCCCTAAGCTGACTCTTCAGCCTTTGGTAGAGAACGCGATCTACCATGGGATCAAAGAGAAAGGGAGCTTCGGACATATTACCGTTTCGGGCTACAAGCAAGGAGATACGATGATCCTGCAGGTGTCGGACGACGGAGTCGGGTTTCCGGACGAAGAGCTTGAACGGTTCAAGGAAGGGAAAAGAGAGAGGAACTCGTTCGGACTAAGCAGCGTCGACGAACGGATCAAGCTCTATTTCGGCGATCGTTACGGCATCAGGATTCATAGCGGGGAAGGAAAAGGAACCGACATCATCGTAGATATTCCACTGACGAACGGAGAGAGCCTGGATGGTTAAAGTGATCTTTGCCGACGACGAAGCGGCATTTCGCGCCTATTTCAAAAGCGTAATCGATTGGAACGCGCACGGTTTCCAAATATGCGGCGAGGCGAAGAACGGAATCGAGGCGCTCGAGCTGATCGAGCGAGAACTGCCGGACATCGCCTTTATCGATATTAATATGCCCTATATGAACGGGATGGATCTCGCAGCCAAGGTGAAGGAGCTGTACCCGTCCGTATTCATTCTGCTCGTAACCGGACACAGTGAATTCGAGTATGCCCGGCAAGCGGTCAAGATCGGCGTGGACGATTACATTCTGAAGCCCTTCGACGAAGAGGAGCTGCTCATCGCGTTAGCCAAAGTCAAAGGATCGATGGACAAATTGCGGGTCGAACGGGATAAGACCCAGAAGGAGCGGCAGGTGTGGAAGGAAAGCTTCTTAAACCTGCTCATCAGCAACGATTACTCCGAAGACAACGAGACGATCAAGAACCAGATGGGGTTGTTTCAGCTTCAGGAGAACACGCCGTTCCAGGTCGTTTCCGTCGAAATCGACAGCCTGCACGAACAGTGGCCGGATTCCGGCGAAATCCGTCTGCGCAAATATATAATCGCTAACTTGTTAAACGATCTGGTGCATATCGAAGGGAAGCTTTATTTGTTTAACGGTCCGGAAAACCGCATTATCTCGTTGCTGCAATATACGGATGAGGGCGGCGCGTCGGGATTTTCCTCCGAGGGGTATTCCAAGCTTTGCGTTCTCATCAAAAGGCATTTCGGTTTCAGCGTAACGGCTGGAGTCGGTACGGAGGGAAGCGGGATCGCCTCCATTCGCCAATCTTACAAGGAGTCCGTTATCGCGCTGCGAAACAAAATCTCCATGAATACGTCGGACGTGCTGCTCTATCGGGACGTATCATCCAAGGCCGCGAACATCGGCTTCTATCCGAGCGAGATGAACGAGAATCTGCTTATTCATCTCCGTCTTCGCGATGAAGAGAAAATAAAGAGCACGTTGGAAGAGATTCGGAATTACATCCGGACTAACCAGCTTTCCGGCGATTATATCCATATGATCATGGCCGGGCTCGTATCGCTATGCCTGACTTATATTTACGAAATCGGCAAAAGCGTGGAAGAGATCATGCCCAAGGATTTCTCGCCGTTCGAGGAAATTACGAACAAGCCCAGCTTGGAGGCGGCATTCGAATGGATATCCGATTTGTATTTGAACGTAGCGAGGCATTCGAATAACGTCAAACGCTCCAAGTCCGGCAATCTTCTAGCGGCTGCGAGGGAATACATCGATAAGAACTACCGGGACGGCCAATTGAAAGTCGAAGACATCGCCAAACAGTTTTACGTCCAGCCGCGGTATTTGTTGAAAATTTTCAAGGAGGGGCTAGGCATGAGCGTCAGCGACTATTTGTTCGAAACCCGCATGAAGAAAGCGAAGGAACTGCTTGCTTCCGGTCAAAATTTGCGCTTATCCCATATCGCGGAAATGGTCGGATACGGCGATCCCGCGCATTTCAGCAAAAGCTTCAAGAGGCACACCGGCTTAGCTCCCAGCGAATACGAAGCTACGCGGCAAAGAGGTTGAAATGTACAAATGTGTTCCGATTCGTCCCTTATCGTCTTGTAAGCGTTTTTTTACAATAGGTCTGTACCATTACTAAAGGGGGAAACGAAACGACATGATGAATAAGATGAAAAAACCGGCTCTAACGCTTTCGGTGCTATCGATGTTCGCGCTAGCGCTGTCCGCTTGCGGATCCAGCAACAACGGCAATAACGCATCCGGCGAACCAAGCGCATCGGCTTCCGCATCGGCAAGCAGCACGACTCCCGCGGAGAGCAAAGCTCCCGAAGCGGGTTCGGTAAAACTGAAATTCTACGCGCAATACAGCGGCGTTGAAATCCCGGTATACGATGCGGCTAAAGAATCGATGAAGAAAATGATGCCTGAAGTCGACGTCGAGTTCGAAGTCGCCGCTCAAGACGACGAGCAAAAAATTAAAACTTACGCGGCTGCGGGCTCGTTGCCCGACATCTTCTTCGCTTCCAGCGGATTGATCGAAACGTTGAAAAAATCTGATAACCTGTACGTGATGGACGACATCGTGAAGGAGCTCAACATCGAATCGTTGCTGAACGAAAGCTCCAAGCCCATGTTGTGGAACAAAGACGGCCACTCCTATTCCGTACCTAACGTCGGACAATGGGCCGGCATTATTTACTACAACAAAGAGTTGTTCGAGCAAAACGGCGTAAAAGTTCCGACGATGTATTCCGAGTTCCTTGAAACGGTTAAAGCCTTCAAAGCGAAGGACATCACTCCTCTTGCCGTATTCGCTAAAGAAAAATGGCCAGCGGTGCTCTTGCTCGATATGGCTATCGTAGGTTCCGGCGACGTAGGCGGCGTGAAGAAAATCGACAACGGCGAAGGCACCTTCTCCGATGACGCTTATGTAAAAGGCACGCAAAAAATCAGCGAGCTTGTTGCCGCAGGATTGATTTCAAAAAACGCGTTTAACACGACGGCTGACGATGCCGTGGCTCAATTCGCTTCCGGCAAAGCGGCGATGTACGTGAACGGCGCATGGTCGATGGCTAACATCTACGAAAAAATGGGCGACAAAGTGGACATCATGTTTACCCCGCTTGCGGATACGACCGGAAGCTGGAACATGAGCGGAGGCGGTTTCAACCAAGGCTTCGCGGTATCCAAAAATTCTAAGAACGTCGATGTCGCGGCTAAATACGCGGCGCTGTTCTCCATCGAGTTCGCGAAGCAACGCGTTATCCAACTCGCGGATCCTAACTCGATCCTAGTCGAGAAAGTCGTTCCTACGAACGGTCTGAATCCGATTCAGCAAAAATACTCGGACGATTCGGTTAACTTCAAATCGATGACGACGTTCGCTTGGGGCTACGAGAATGCCAAGTTCAAAACGTTCATCGAAGACAACTCGCAAAAATTGCTGGCCGGCCAAAAACCGGATGATTTCATCGGCGACATGAACAAAGCGATCGAAACGGCTCGTAAATAATCCAGTTGAACGAAAACAGGTTGTCCTTGTCATCTGGGACGACCTGTTTTTCGGAAAGGAGGAACCATGACATCGAAACGGAGTTATAACATCGCGCTGCTGATCTTTACGTTGCCGACTTTAATTTTCTTCTCCGTCATCGTCGTGTATCCGATTCTGCAGACGTTCCAGAAGAGCTTCTTCGATTGGGACGGCTTGACGACGCCGACTTTCATCGGATTCGACAACTACATCCGACTGCTCGACGACGACGATTTCTGGGTGTCGATCAAGAACGGCTTGATCTTCGCATTGGTGCTGGTCGTATACCAGATCGGGCTCGGCACGCTGCTGGCGATCGCGCTTAGCACGAAGAGCTTGCGGGGGCGCAAGTTTTTCCGGACGAGCTATTTCGTTCCCGTCGTGCTGTCCGGCGTAGTCGTATCGCAGCTGTGGATCGCGATATACAATGCGGATGGCGGCTTGATCAACAGCCTGTTCCACTTGTTCGGCATTCAGTACGAACAAGCTTGGCTGAGCGGCGAACATACGTCCATCTGGGCGATCGCTTTCTCCGGGGCATGGCATCATCTGGGCATCCAGCTCGTGCTGATCTACACGGCGATCAAATCGATTCCCGAGCAACTGTACGAGGCGGCCACGATCGACGCGCGCCGTTCTGGAAAATGCATTGGAAAATCACCATTCCGCTCTTGAGCGAAACGTATAAATTTTGTTTGGTTATCGCCATCACGGGCGGATTAAACGCATTCCAGAACATGTTCGTCATGACGAACGGAGGACCGGGGAACATCTCCTACACGCTGACGTTCATGATGTACAAAGCCGCGTTCCGGTCGGGTGAATACGGTTACGGCTCCGCCGCCGCCGCGGTCCTCGTCATAGAATGCTTGTTGTTCACGATCTTGATCAACAAGTTCATCGCGCGGGATAAACTCAGTTACTAAAGGGGGGGGAGGATCTTATGCTCAAGCGGTTGACTACACGGGCGTTCACCTACGGTCCGCTCTCGCTGTTCTTGCTGGTCAGCTTATATCCGTTAATTTGGCTGTTGTTTTATTCCTTCAAGGATAACGAAGAGATTTTCTCGACCAACGTATTCGGCATTCCGAAAAATTGGCGAGTCGAGAACTATAGCAACGCCTTCGACGTGTTCGACATTGTCGCGTATTTCAAAAATAGCTTGATCGTATCGATCGGAACGGTCGCGTTCACGGTTATCCTGGCGCTGATGTTCTCCTACGCGGCGGCCAGAATGCGGTGGAGATTCGCGAACGCAAGCCGGATTTACATGACTTCGGGGATGTTCATCCCGATGCAGATCATCTTGATACCGTTGTTGATTCTGGAACGAACGTTGCACTTGCAGAACAGTTACTTAGCGGTCATCGTTCCTTACGTGGCTTTCCAGCTCTCTTTCGCAACGATTATTTTCTACGCGTTTTTCCGGTCGTTGCCTTATGAAATCGAAGAATCTGCTGCCATCGACGGCGCTAGCGTATATACGACTTTCTTCCGAATCATGGTTCCGCTCGTGAAGCCGGCGATCGCGTCGGTCAGTATTTTCGTCTTCTTGTTCGCTTGGAACGAATTCCTGGTCGCTTTGATCATGATCAGCGAGAACGCGCTGAAGACGCTGCCGCTCGGCCTGCTGTACTTCCAGACGCAGTTCGGTTCCGATTGGGGCTCGATGGGCGCGGTCATGGTCATCTCGACGATTCCGACGATTATCGTGTACCTGTTGTTCTCCGAACAAATTGAAAAAGCTCTAACGGTAAGCTCGGCCGTCAAAGGCTAAGCGATTCAGTGATTCAGGGGTTTAGGCAAGGAGGAAGAGAATGCTGTATCAAGCAGGCAAGAGAGAAATCAAAATTTTGGGAGGCGAGGATCGGTTTCGATTCTCGCTCGAATCGTCGGAACGTTCCGATGGGATCGAGTATATCCGCTTCGCGATGAGATCGGACGAACCTCTCATTCCTAAGGCGATCCGATTATGTTGGGAATATCCGGCGATCGATATATCGGGGTATTGGGATCCGGGGGCGAACCGGGAAAAAGGGATCAGGATCGATTTCAGCGCGCCGTTCCATTCGAAGGCGACATCGCTTGCCCCCGTTTGCTCGCTATATAATGCCGCCGGGCACAATCGGTTGACCGTCGCCTTGTCGGACGCGATGCGGCCGGTTCTTATGCGCGCCGGCATCCGAGAAGAGTCCGCTCAATTCGAACTGTCGCTGGAGCTGTTCACGGAAGCTTGTCCTCCGATCGACCGATACGAAGCGATCATCCGAATCGATACGAGGGATGTTTTTTACGCGGATAGCTTAATGGATGTCGGAGACTGGTGGGCTTCCATTCCCGGATACGAGCCTGCTTCGGTTCCGGAAACGGCGCGCTTGCCGATGTATTCGACGTGGTACAGCTTCCATCAGCAGCTAGATCCGGCGGCCATCGAGGAGCAATGCCTTCTGGCCAAACGGCTCGGATGCGAAGCGGTTATCGTGGACGACGGGTGGCAGACAGCCAACAACGAACGGGGTTACGCATATTGCGGAGATTGGGAAGCATCGGCGGATCGGATTCCGGATATGAGGGCGTTCGTCGACAACGTGCATGCGC
Source organism: Cohnella cholangitidis (assembly GCF_014107495.1). Taxonomy (GTDB): domain Bacteria; phylum Bacillota; class Bacilli; order Paenibacillales; family Paenibacillaceae; genus Cohnella; species Cohnella cholangitidis. The sequence goes on along the minus strand of NZ_CP041969.1, from coordinate 1,382,975 downwards.
TGGGCATGAAATTCATCCTCTGGTACTCGGTTCCTTTCGTGGGCCGACACTCCAAAGCATGGAATCGTTTCGAAGGAAAGTTCATCAACACGTACGACGGTCCGGACACGGCCGTGTTCGATCCGCGGTTTCCCGAGGTTCGGGAATATTTGATCGGCATATACGAGAACGCTTTGCGGGATTGGGACATCGACGGCTTTAAGCTCGATTTCGTCGATTCTTTTAATCTATCGGAGGAAATGCGATTCTCGCTAGGAGAAGGGCGGGATTACGATTCCGTGCCCGAGGCGGTCGATCGTCTGCTCTCGGACGTGATGTCGCGGCTCAAAGGAATCAAACCCGACGTTATGATCGAATTCCGCCAGAAATACGTTGGCCCGCTCATGCGAAAATACGGCAACATGTTCCGCGTGGCGGATTGCCCGAACAACTACAGCCAGAATCGAATCGGGTCGATCGATATTCGCCTGCTCAGCGGGAATACCGCCGTTCACTCGGATATGATGATGTGGAATTGGAACGACAAAGCCGAGAACGTGGCTTTGCAGTTCATTCATTCGCTATTCTCCGTGCCGCAGTTGTCGGTATTGATCGACCGTCTGCCGGCAGAGCATCAACGGGTCGTCGCGCATTGGCTGTCGTTCTGGCGCGAGCACAGCGAATTATTGCTGGCCGGCTCCTTGCGTCCCGTTGCCCCGGATTTTCTGTATCCGGTCGTCTATGCCGATGACGGACGCCGGTTTCTGGCCGCCGTATACGGGGAGCAGGTCGTCAGAGTCGACAGGAAAGCGACGGAGAGCTCGTTGTTCGTTAACGGTACCGCGCGTGATTCCGTCATCGTGGAGCTTGAGGAACGGATCGAGGGCAGGATGACCGTGCTGGATTGCTTGGGAGCTGTCGTGTCGGAGCGCCAAGTACGGCTCGATCAAGGCATCCATTTGTTCAAAGTGCCCCCTTCGGGGATGATTCGAATAGAGCATGAATAACGACAGGAGTAAGCTTCTCAAGTGGCAATGGATCGTCTTCGGTTTATGCTGGCTCGGCTACGCAAGCGTCTACTTCGGAAGAGTGAACCTATCGATCGCATTACCGGATATCCAGCAGGAGTTCGACTTCAACAAATCGCAGATCAGCCTGATCAGCAGCGTTTTTTTCTGGGTGTACGCCGTCGGCAAGTTGATTAACGGAATGATCGGCGACAAAGTGTCTGGCAAGATGTTCGTCTTCCTCGGATTATTCCTTGCAGGCGTCGCGAACATTTTATTCGGTTTTACCGCGTCGCTCCTGACGATGGCGCTGATCTGGTCGGTTAACGCCTACGTCCAATCCGGTCTGTGGGGACCGATGTCGAACATGCTTACCCAGTGGTTCAGCTACCAGAGAAAAAGCCTGATCGCGGTCGCGCTTTCGACTTCGATGGTTGCCGGGTACGTTCTCGGCTGGGGGCTCTCCGGCAAAATTTCGGTAGAATTGGGCTGGAGGGCGGCATTCTGGACTCCGGGAATATTCATTGCGGCGTTCTCCGTCGCGTGGCTGCTGCTCAGCAAAAACCATCCGAAGGATATCGGGTTGAAGTCGCCTAATCTCTATGCGAACGAAGATAGCAGCTTCCCCGTAGAGAAGCTTAGCCTGAGGCAAGCCATCGTCAAAACGAAGTTATGGTACGTGGCGCTGGCCGCGATCGCCCAGTCGGTCGTCAAAGAGGGGATCGCCGTCTGGGCGCCGATCTTCTTAATGGAAACCCAGCATTTGGACTTGAGTCAAACGGTCGGTTTCGTCTTGTTCATCCCGCTGATGAATTTCGTGGGCATCGTGTCTTCGGGATACGTCAACCTGTTGTTTAAGAACAACGAGAAGCTGACTACGATTACGATGCTGTTCCTCGGAATGATGTTTGCGCTCGGCCTGATGCTGTTCGGCCATGTCAACGTCATCGTCGCGATGCTGTTTCTCGGATTGTGCTCCGCTGCCATGTTCGGCGCCAATACGATTATTCTCGGCGTGCTGCCTATGTCGTTCTCCAAGTACGGGGCGGTCTCGTCCGTCTCGGGCTTTCTCGATTTCTGCGGCTATATGGCAACGGGGCCGCGCTAGCGACGACGGGGTTTTTCGTCGATCATTGGGGCTGGAACGGCGTGCTCGTCTTTTGGATGGCGATTAGCGCTACGGGCATAATCTCCCTCTTTATCAGTCATAGACAAGATTCTCACTTTAACGAAGGGCGATGACCGACATGAAGGTCCGATTTCTAGGGACTGCCGCATTCGAGGGGATACCCGCTCTGTTCTGCGGTTGCGAATTGTGCAAGAAGGCTAAGAAGCTGGGCGGCAAAGAATTCCGCACGAGGACGTCCGTCATGCTGGACGACGACGTCAAAATCGATTTTCCTCCGGACACCTTAACGCACATGTTCCGGGATGGATTTGATTTGGACAAGGTGAAGACGATTCTCTTCACGCATTCCCATTCCGATCATCTGTACGCGGAGGATATGGTCACCAGGCTTCCCGGTTACGCGAAGTCGGAGGACCGTCCGATTCGCGTATACGGCAACGACATTACCCTGGCGAAAATAAGGCAAACTTTCGAGGCGAATCAAGGAGCGAGAGGGAAGTTCGAGCTTCATCGCGTACGCGCTTACGAGAGGCTGGAGTTGGAGCCGTCGGTTTTCGCCGTTCCGCTCCTGGCGGCCCACGATCCGAACGAGACTTGCCTGCTCTACTATTTCGAGAAGGACGGCAAATCCCTTCTGTACGGACATGATACCGGCACGATTCCCGAAGAAACGTGGGAATGGTTGAAGGACAAGAAGCTCGACTTCGTGATTCTGGAATGCACGATGGGGAATATCGACTACCGGAAAACGCACATGAACGTCGAAGCGGTGCTCGAGACGAAAGCAAGGATGCGGGAGTACGGAATGCTGGCTCAGGGTAGCCGGATCGTCGTTACCCATTTCTCGCACAACGCGCAATTGCTGCACTCGGATTTAGAGGCGATCTTCGCGCCTCATTCGATTACCGTTGCGTATGACGGAATGGTCGTCGAGGTTTGATCGAGTCCGACTCGGTTACGCGATGAAGGAATAGCGGCACGCGGTGCCGTTATTAGGTAACATCGCGGCAATTCTTCTATGATAGCGGCACGCGGTGCCGTTATTAGGTAACATCGCGGTAATTTTTCAATGATTGCGGCACGCGGTGCCGTTATTCGGTAATATCGCGGCAATTCTTCAATGATAGCGGCACGCGGTGCCGTTATTCGAAATGACAACCTAAAAAACAGGCAGTCCCCTAAGTGATGCTAGAGGACAGCCTGTTTTTTTGCTTCTTTTATTCAACCGTAATCGCGCCGACCGAAGTGTTTAAGGACAATTGCGGACCGCCGCCGTTAATTTTGTTTATGCCTGGCGAGGCTCCGGATACCCGACCTAGCTCCGTGTTCGTTTCCAGATCGCATTCCAGCGAGTCGGCAAGAGTCGCGTTGATGCTGCCGACTTCCGTTGCGGCTTTCAGGCTGCTCCCGCCGTCCATTTGATCGATTCCGAGTTTAAGGCTGCCCGTCTCGGACTTTACTCGGGATTCGCCAACGATACGCGCTCCCTCGAGTTGAATGGTGCCCACGTCGCTGTGGACGTCATAAGTTCCGTTCAAACCGCTGAGACTAATGTTTCCGACGCTGCTCGAAATCTCGTAGCGGCTGACGCTGGCGGGAAGCTCGACGGTATATTCAATGATGAATTCCGAATATCCGTATTTTTTATGGGCCCAGTCCCATAGATTTCGCTCCGGATCATCCTTCGGATGGGTGACGATCCGCAATTGGTCACCGTCGGCGATGACCTCGGTCGTCGCGCTATCCAAAATCGATTGGATGTCGTCCTTATGAGAGGATGATTTGCTTACCCAGATTGCCGTGCTCACGGTGATTTGATCGCCCGAAGCCGCCTTTACCTCGATGTTGCCGACCTCGTTATGGAGCCGGACGCTCTTGGCCGAACCTATCTCTTGCGTGAGGAATAGGGTTCTTTCGGCACCGTCTTTTTTCGTCTCGTCGAACCAGTCTATCGTGGCGTATTCCGCGGTTTTCGCCAAGGCGTCGTTGACTTTTTCAACGCCGCCGTTCACGGCTTCTTCCACTTTTTTGTTTACGCCTTCTTCGATTTTCTTTTCGGAAAGCTCGGCGCAGCCGGCCAGCAGGCCTAACGAGGCGACGAGCGTCATGATAAACGTGAATTTGTGATTCTTTTTCATCTTTGCGTTTCTCCTTTGAGTAAGGGGCGGGATAGTGCTTGCCCCGTTGATCGTTGTTGTTATTATACGATATTGGAAATCCGTGGAGATACGGCCGGTAGACTTGTGCCTGGCTAGACTTTGGTCGGGGGAGACGCGAGGCGGAACAATAGCACATTCCGCGTATAGTCCAGTCTCTGTACGAATGCCGTTCATAGGATACAAAGGCTAGGAAGTGCGATCAAGAGGGGAGGGGAAATCGCATGGAGGAAATGTATCATTTGTGCAAAAGCCATATGAATCGCCGGGTGCGCATTCATACTCGTTGCGGATGCTACGAGGGAGTGATCGTTAACGTGGATCAGGAGAACGTGTATTTGCGGACTTCGGACGGCCTACGCTTGTCGGGCAAAGCGAAAACGTCGGCATGGCTCGGGTATGGCGGATACGGCGGATACGGATATGGCGCCGGATTCGATATTTTGGCATTATCCCTATTCACTCTGCTTGCCATTGCCCTGATCTAACGATAGACAAATGGGATATATCTGCTATGATACGTCTAAGGCCCTCTCGAAGGGCCTATTTTTCTATGAGGAGGAATTGGACTATGAAAACGTTGTTCAAGTTGATTACGGAGTATGTATCCACCGGAAAAGAGGGGGAATCTCTGTATGAGCCATAGTGACAACGCCAAATTTCAAGAAGAGTTGATCGCGCAAGAGAACTATTTCGAGCAAGAAACCTCGGAGTTATTGCGAAAGTTGTACCCGGACACTGGAAAAAGAGACGAGCTGCAGAAGCTCCTTGACAGGTACATGGATCATATACGGTTGGTTCTGGAAGGCTCGTTGCAAGGGGAAACGGATACTCTGGTTTGGATAGGTTCGGACGTGACCGTCGTAGATGAAATAGAAGGATTCGAGGAAACCTACAAAATCGTATTGCCGCAGCGGATCGACGCGGATCTTGGGCATATTTCCTTCATGTCTCCGCTGGGGAGCAAGCTTCTTCTAGCGCGCCAAGGCGACCGAGTAGAGGTCGATTCTCCCTCCGGGAGTTACGGCATGATCATTTCCAAGGTGATGTTCGGCTAATCTTTAAGGCTGTCGAGGATATCGACAGTCTTTTTTTTGATTAAAAAACCGCACCCCGGTCTAAAAAAAGGCGCACGCGGAGTCTAGGAGGCATGTGATAGACTTTGGGAAACCTATTCATTTGCAACCGCGAGAGGAGTATTTTGCATGATTCGAAATCCGGTTCTTCGTGGCTTCAATCCCGATCCTTCCATGATCCGGGTGGGCGACGATTACTATATCGCCACTTCCACTTTCGAGTGGTTTCCGGGCGTTCAGATCCATCATTCCAGAGATTTAGTGAATTGGAGGGTACTAGGCTATCCGTTAACCAGGGTTTCGCAACTCGATCTTAGAGGCAACCCTAGCTCCGGAGGGATTTGGGCACCCGCGCTATCTTATCATAATGGACTATTTTATTTGCTGTACACGGACGTGAAAGGCCGTCGGGGAGCTTTCAAGGATCTGCATAATTACATGGTTACCGCGAAGGATATCGAAGGTCCTTGGTCGGAACCGATCTATCTGCATAGCAGAGGTTTCGATCCGTTTCTGTTCCATGATGACGACGGTCGAAAATGGGTGTTGAACATGCGCTGGGATTATCGGGAAGGGAAGAGCAGCTTCGGCGGCATCGAGCTGCAGGAGTATTCGTCCGAAAAAGGGAAACTGATCGGCCGCGTCGAGCTCATTAGCGGCGGGAGCTCTCTCGGAGTAACGGAAGGTCCGCAGCTACTCAAGCGCAATGGGTACTACTATCTGCTGCTCGCGGAAGGCGGAACAGGGTATAGCCATGCCGCCACGATGGCGCGCTCGCTCGAGATTAGCGGGCCTTACGAAATCGATCCGGATTATCCGATGCTAACGACGGTAAACAACCCCGAGCATCCGCTGCAGAAAGCCGGCCATGGCTCGCTTGTGGAAACCCCGAACGGAGAGTGGTACATGGCGCATATTTGCGCTCGCCCTCTGCCTGGCCGCAGATTGAGTCCTCTTGGCCGGGAAACGGCTATTCAGAGGGTAGAGTGGACGGATGACGGTTGGCTTCGTCTTGCGGGGGGAGGAATTCTGCCGCATGTCGACGTGCCGGCTCCGATAATGCTGCTCCATCCATGGCCGGAAAACCCGGATACGGATGAATTTAACGACGAACGGCTAGACATTCGCTATCAGACGCTGCGAATTCCGGCAGAAGAGAACTGGCTTAGCCTCGCGGAACGGCCCGGTTACCTAAGGCTCCGGGGTCAGGAATCCTTGTTTTCGTGGAACCGTCAAAGCATGGTGGGCAGAAGGCTGCAGCATTTTCGCGCGGAAGCGGAAACATGCGTGGAATTCGAACCCGAGAGCTTTAACCAGACGGCGGGGCTCGTCTGCTTCAGCGACGAATCGGACCACTTCTACGTTCGAATCGGCCATGACGAACGACTCGGCAAACATGTACGGGTAGTGATAAGCCATTCGGGCAAATACGGCGAACCGGATGGGCCGGTAATCGTCTCGGAAGGCTGGAAACGATGCTATTTGAAAGCGATCTTCGATTACGATAGCTTGCGTTTCCAATGTTCCCCCGACGGCAAAGATTGGATGGACGTCGGGCCGGAGCTCGATATGGGACAGTTGTCCGACGACTATGAAGGCAAGCTTGGATTCGCCGGAACGCTGATCGGGATGTGCGCGCAGGACTTGGACGGCGCGCGGGCGACCGCCGATTTCGATTTTTTCCGCTATAGTGGCATCGAATAACGCGTCGTTGGGGTTATCATGGTAGACTAGAATGAAATCGTGCATGATTCAGCGCTTACATCGAACAGGGGGAGCTTCGGTATGTGGCACGGGGATGCATTCGTAGGTACATTGGTAGAGCAAGCGCGTAAAATTAGGGATCAACGCGCTCAAGCGGAGTCCGCGGAACGGAAAAAGATCAGGCTTAAACAATCGCTTAGGGATTCCCTTGGCGATTTCGAGCGTACGGAAGCCGATTGTCCGATTACTCTTGAACGGGTTGAATGCGACGGCTACATCAGGGAACGGGTGGAATTGTCCGCGGTCGCAGGATTATCATTCGGCGCCTATGTGCTTATTCCGGCCAATTCTTCGGGCAAGTTGCCCGGCGTCATCGCCGTTCACGGACACGGCTACGGCAGCAGGCAAATTTGCGGCATGCGGGAAGACGGAACGGCGGACGCCGGGGAGCCGGACATTTATAACCATTTTGCCATCCAACTCGTCAAGAAGGGCTTCGTCGTCATTGCGCCGGATGTGATCGGCTTCGGAGAGCGCAGGCTGAAGTCCGATCTGGCGGTAGATCCGAATGCGCGGAGCTCCTGCTATACGTTATCCACGCATCTGCTGATGCTCGGGAAGACGCTGACAGGGCTGCGGGTTGCCGAAATGCTCGGCGCGCTCGACTATTTCGCGCGGCGTCCGGAAGTCGATTCGAATAGAATCGGCATTGCGGGATTCTCGGGCGGATCGCTGATCTCGTACGTTGCCGCGGCTCTCGATGAACGAATTCGAGCGGCACTGTTGATCGGTTTTCCGAACACGTTTCAAGACAGCATTATGGCCGTCCATCATTGCCTGTGCAACTATACGCCGGGGATCCTGACGCAGGCGGAGCTTCCCGAGCTGATGGGCTTGATCTCTCCACGTCCGTTGTTCTTGGAATCGGGCGATGCAGATCCGATTTTTCCGGCTCACGGATTCCATAAGGCGGTTCAAGAGGTGAAGCGAATCTACGGACTAGAGAATGCCGAGCGCCTTATCGGATCGGACTTATTTCCCGGGAAGCATGAAGTAAGCGGGAGATATTCTTTCGATTGGCTTAAACAGGCGTTAGGGAGTCATCCAATATGAAAGATTTGATCCCCTATAGTTAAGAAGAAGCCTCCACGAGCAAGAAGGCTTCTTCTTTCGTTCAAAGAGCATCGAATTGGAGGTCATGCGAATGAGCGGCTGGCAACGTGTCTGGAGAAGCGTCTTCGCGAAATTTTCCGCCGCGTTCATCGTTGTGGGGCTGATCCCCTTGTTTGCGCTAAGTCTCTTCTCGCTTCGGACTTTCACGGATCACGTAGAGCGAAATACGAATAACAATTTGGAGCAGATGGTCCTCTTCATGGGGTACAACCTCGACAATCTATTTTCGGATTACGACAAAGTTTCCAAGTTGATGTACTACGGAAGCACCAATCTGGAAACCCAAGGCGCTTCCTCCAACCGAACCATTAGCGTGAACGTGGAAGAACGGATCAATGAAATGTCGATCAACGATTTTCTAACGACGGTTCTTTACAGCGATACGTTTATTCGCAACGCTTATTTCGTGAGAAGCATGGATAACAAGCTGTACTCTCAAACGAAGGATAACAAGTCGTTCCTCCCCGAGGCGCTTCCGCTTGCGGATTGGACGATCCCGCTGAAGGAACAGCCCAAACAATTAGCCGTTTTCCCGGTTCACGAGGAGACGTATTATAAAAATTCCAAAATCCGCGTGATGACGGTAGGAAGGAATTTGATCGATACTTCAGGCCTTATTACGGCAACTCCGAAAATCGTAGGCACCTTGTATTTCGACGTGGACGTTGCCGTGTTCGAGAATCTGTTCCGGGAATTGCGACTCGGCGATAAAGACGAATTATTCGTACTCGATGCGGACAATTCGGTCTATTACTCGAACAAGGAGATCAAAAAGGATAAAGTATTTTTGCCGGAAACGTCCGACCGTAAATCGCTCGTCCTAAGCGAAGAGGTTCCTTTCTTAAAAGGGCAGGTTGTCGTTCGGGTGTCCAAAGGCGATCTATACGAGCAATTGACTTCGATAAGATCAACCGTATATATGGCCATCGTAATTTGCGCTTTGGCGCTCGTCGTGATGGGGATTTGGTTCTCGCGCCGATTGTCCTCGCCGATCATGAGCGTCATTAAACAGATGATCAGAGTCGAGTCGGGCAATCTGGAATCGGGACTCGTCGTTAAGACTCAAGATGAGATCGGACGATTGGCCCACGGGTTTAATCGGATGGTGGAACGATTAAAGAGCTTTATTAATGATGCTTACGTGGCCGAAATCAAGCAGAAGCAGGCCGAGCTGAACGCTCTGAAGAGCCAGATCAGACCGCATTATCTCTATAACACCTTAGAGGTTATACGGATGAATGCCGTTCATAACGACGATAATGAAGTTGCCGACATGATTCTTTCTTTGTCGAACCAACTGAAATACGTCATCGACTACGGCGAGGAATGGGTCACGATTCGTCGGGAGCTGGAGCACCTTAAAGATTATTTTTATATTATTAAAGTCCGTTTCGAGAGCCGGATCGAGCTGCGCTGCGATGTGGCCGATCACGTCGATTTGGACTGGTCCATGCTGAAGCTGAGCTTGCAGCCCATCGTCGAAAATGCCATTCAACACGGGATACGTCCGAAGGGCGGCAAAGGAACCGTGTGGGTGACGATCGAGACCGTCGAGGATATGTTGGGAATAACGGTGTACGACGACGGTGTCGGCATTGATTCGGATACGTTGGAACGACTCCATGCCATGCTTCAAGACCCGAAGGCGCCTTCCAAGAACGTGGGGATGAAGAACGTGCATGAACGGATCAGGGCAGTGTGCGGCGAGCCCTACGGGCTGAACGTCAGCAGTCGGGAGCATGTCGGAACCTCGGTGCGCTTGCTGATCCCGATCCGGAAAGGAGAAGAAGAACATGACGATTCGGGTCATTCTGGCGGATGACGAGCCGCTTATTATCAAAGGGCTTCGCAAGCTCATTCATTGGGAAGCCCTGGGGATGGAAATCGTTGCGCATGCGTATGACGGCCAAGAATTGTTAGAGGTCATCGGCTCGCATTCGCCCGATATCGTCATTAGCGATATTAGCATGCCTTTCTTATCCGGCATCGATATTATCAAGGAAATCAATAGCCGGAATCTGGCGGTCAAAGTTATTTTCATTAGCGCTTACCAGGAGTTTTCTTATGCAAGGGACGCGGTCGCTTACGGAGCCGTCGATTATTTGGTCAAGCCTGTCGTCAAGCAGCAGCTGGAGGACGTCTTGCGTAAAGCGGCTTCCTTGATTAAGGAAGAGAGCGAGAAATCGAGAAGCAAAATCGATCTGCAACGCTTCGAGAAAGCTAAGCAAACCGAGGAAACGAAGGATCGTTTCATTAGGCTAATAGACGGATCTTTGCCGACAAGCACCGATGCGTATAGGCAATTGATTGCCCAGCTTCAAGGTCCGTTATTTACGATCGGCCTCGTTGAGCTGGACCGTATTGTGGCGGAATCGGACAGATGGTCCGGGCAACAGCAAAAGTTGATTGCCTTTGCCGTCGAGAATATTCTGAACGAAATCGTTGCGGGCACGGGCAGGGGACGGGTATTCATGAAAAATCATTTGCACGTTGTCCTCTTCGAACATGGGACGCCCGACGAACCCATGCAGATCGCTCATGAAGCGAAACAGAAGATCGGTTCGTTCCTTAAGCTTAACGTATCCGTTGGACTGAGCAAACCGGTCGCGACCGGAGCGGAACTAGCCCAAGCATTCGCGCAAGCCGAACGGGCACTGCAATCGAAGTACTTCATCGGATTAAACCGGGTGATCGTCTCCGAATCGCATACTCCGAAAGCTTCGATCGAAAGCGAGCTTTACGCCCTGCAGCTGGAGATCATTCGCGGATTGACGAACCAGGCGTGGGATGAAGTGAAGTCGGGACTTGCTCCGCTGCTGCGGGCCATTCGATCGGCGACGATCGGCAATGCCTCTTTAGCGGTATCGACTTGCTTTTCCTCGATTCTGTTTATCGTCCAGGAAATCAAGAAATCAGGCGTGCAATTGCCTGACTGGGGCTTTGACCTTCACGGCTTGCAGCGCTTGCTGGAAGAATATGAAACTTTCGACGAAATGGAGAGAGGGGTATACCATATCGTCGAGGAGCTTTATCAACGGATCGACGATAAGGGCGGCAACAAGGAGAAGCTGGTTCTGACCAAGATCAAGCAGTATATCGAGGAGCATTACAGCGAAGAAATTTCTTTGGAATCGGTATCGGCTATCGCCTTTATGAATCCTTACTACTTCAGCAGCTTCTTCAAGAAGCACACCCGGCAAAATTTCAAGCAATACGTGACGGAGATTCGGATGAAGCAAGCCGTATCCTTGCTTAACCAAACCGATCTGATGGTGTATGAAATCGCGGAAAAAGTAGGCTACAACAACGCGAGGCACTTCAGCGACATGTTCAAGAAGCATTACGGCAAGTTGCCGATGGAGTACAAACAGGCTCTTAGAAAATAGCCAAAAGACCGGGAAACCGGTCTTTTGCGTTCCGGTGCCGTATTCTCGGGCCCGGATCGACACACCTTAAATTACTATCATACGGGGCTTAAAAAACTTCATTCATCGGAATTGGCATCGATGATAAAGTTAGAACCAAGGAAATGCGAAACCGATGATGATGCGCACGTCATTCGGCAATTCCGATAGGCTCGAACATACAAAGGGAGGTTCATCTTACATGGCTAAGAAATCGGTGTTTCAACTGCTTTCTATAATGCTCGTACTATCTCTCGTTTTGTCCGCTTGCGGCGGAAACAATAACAACGCATCTCCTTCCGCATCGGGTTCTCAACCGGCGGGAACCGAAAGCGCTTCCCCTTCCGATGCGAACAAAGAAGTCAAGCTGACGATCGGATATGCCACGGGAGATCCTGCGGGCAAGAAAGCGATCAGCGATACGATCGCGGCATTCACCGCGGCGAACCCGAACATTAAAATCGTCGACACGAGCGAGGGGACGTCATCTTCTTATCTTGATTGGTTGAAAACGAAAGACGCGGTAGGCGAGTTCCCGGATATCGTCGAGATGAGAGATACGAAAGTTTTCGCCGATGCGGGTAAAATCGCCGAACTTCCGGCGGGTTTGACGGAGCTCTTCAGCACTCTTCCGGAAGTCGACGGCAAAAAATACAACGCTCCGATTACGCTTAACGCTCCTCAAGGGATCATATACAGCAAGAAAGCTTATGCGGATGCCGGAGTCGCGGAACTTCCTAAAACGTACGACGAGTTCCTGGCGATTCAGGAAAAATTGAAAGCCTCCGGCGTTACCCCGATCGTCGTTGGCGGCAAAGATATTTTCCATATGGGTTTCTGGCTTAATAAGTTCCTAATCGATCAAGTGTATGCGGCCGATCCGGATTGGAACTCCAAACGCACGGCGAAAACCGTCAGCTTCACGGATGCCAACGTCGTTGCCGCGATGACGGATTACAAAGAGCTGTTCACGAAATACGTGGACAAGGGCTGGCTCAGCACGGCGGACAACCAAACCGCATCCATTCTGGTTTCCGGCAAAGCGGCGCAGCTCTTCTCCGGACCTTGGATGTTCACGCAAATCAAAGAAGCGGATCCTAGCTTCGAATTCGGCTACTATGCATTGCCGGATCGTCAAGGTAAAGTAAGCGTCATCGGTTTGCCGTCCCCTGCCGGATGGTCGCTGTCCACTGATGCAGCCAAAGATGCGGATAAGGTAGAAGCCTTTAACGCGTTCATTCGTTTCTTCTTTGCTCCAGAGCAATATTCCAAATTTCTTGAGGTGTCCAACGGCATTCCTTCGACCAAGGAGCCGGTCAGCTACAAGGCTACGGAACAAATGCAAACGGTGCTCGACATCATGGCCGATCCAGGCATCACCAAATCCCTTGCCATCAATAACTGGTGGGGCGAGAACCAAATTCCTCCGCAATTCCGCAATTGGTACTATAAGCTAATGCAAGATTTGGTAGTTAAAAACGGCGACGTGGCCGAGTTCATGAAAAAAGCGGACGAAGAATACGACGTTGAAGTCAAGGCAAACCAACAGTAATCCATAAGGCATCACGCCGGCACCGCGGAACAAAAGGAGCGACCTCCGCCGAATGGCGGAGGTTGTCCTTTTATACAGCCTCTATCGAGGGAGTGAGAGCATGACAACGGCATTAGCGCCCAAGAAGAAAAAGAAAAAGTGGGTATCCTACTCGGTTTTATTCATTCTGCCCTCGTTGCTTATTTATACTTTTTTCGTAATCGCTCCGACGATCAGCAGCCTTTATTTAAGCTTTACCTCGTGGGATGGCGTCAGCTCCGAAGTCCGATATATCGGAATGGCGAATTTCGAGGAAATTTGGAACAGCGAACGGGTTCACAACGCATTGAAAAATACGATCCTTCTTACGATCGCATTGGTGATATTGGAAAACATCCTGGCATTGGCTTTGGCCATGCTCGTCGATCAAGTACGCTGGTTCAAAAATTTATTCCGCAGCATTTTCTATTTCCCGGTATTGTTAAGCGGGCTTGTCATGGGGTTCGTATGGACGATCATTTTGAATTATAACTTCGGCGTTCTGAATCGGTTATTGGAGTTAGTAGGCCTGGATTCTCTGAAGACAGACTGGCTCGGCAATCCGGATTACGCTCTCGTGTCCATTATCCTGTCCACCGTATGGAAGTCCGCGGGATATTACATGATCATTTATTTGGCTGCTTTGCAGGGCGTTCCTCCCGAATTAAACGAAGCGGCAAGCATTGACGGCGCGAATAAATGGCAACAATTCCGTCATATCACCTTCCCGTTGCTGGCGGGCGCGGTAACCGTGTGCATGATGCTTTCCATGATTGGATCGCTTAAAATATTCGACCAAATAGCCGTCATGACCGATGGCGGTCCAGGCTTCGCTACGGAAACGTTGACCTATATCGTCTACAAAGTCGGTTTCGGGGAATTAAGGCAAGGGTTCGGCACGGCGATGGCTCTCGTTCTCTTCTTGCTGATTCTGATCGTTTCGATCATCCAGATTAAAGTGCTTCGCAGAAGAGAGGTGCAGCTATAATGCAGAAGCGGAAAAAATGGAATGACGTCCTTATATTCGCTGTTACGCTGTTGCTCGCCGTGATTTTCTTTTTTCCTATTTTCTTCAATCTGATGTCCGCCTTCAAAAGCAACGGAGAGATTTTGAGAGACGCGATTGCTTTCCCTAAAGGGCTGTACGTGGAATCGTTCAAGCATCTGTTGTTCAAGACGGACTTTCCCGCGGCCATCGGCAATAGCTTTATTCTAACGGCCGGATCGATCCTCTTCATGATTCTGCTCATTCCCATGGCGGCATACGCCATCGAAAGAACGAATAAGAAGTGGACCTATATGATTTTCGTGTATTACCTGGCAGGGATGATGATTCCGTTCCAAGCTTACATGATTCCGTTATTCAAGGAACTGAAGATGTTCGGGATGTACGGCAGCTTATCGGGTCCGATATTGATTTACATTGCGGGTTCGGTCGGTTTCGGAGTGCTGCTGTACACCAGTTTCCTGAAAGGAATCCCCCGCGAGATCGAAGAATCGGCGGAAATCGACGGTTGCACGAAAGTCGGAATTTTCTGGCGAATCGTGTTTCCGCTGCTTGGACCGTGTACGGCTTCCATGGTCGTTCTGCAAGGACTCGGCATCTGGAACGACTTTCTGATGCCGATGCTTGTACTTCCGTCAGGCAAACCGAAGACGATGGTCGTCGAAATTTTCTATTATATCGGCGAGTTCTCCTCTCGTTGGGATATGATTTTCGCCGGAACCGCGATGTCGGTCGTGCCGATTCTAATCGTGTTCCTGCTGCTGCAAAAGTATTTCGTGAAAGGCGTCGCCGCCGGAGCGATTAAGGGATAAGGGGATATGAAAATGACATATTCGTTAAACGATGAAAACAAAGCGTGGTTGGACGAGGTTTGGAACAAGCTGCAAGCGAAGATGTCCGCCGAAGTCGATCGGGTAGGAGACCGGATTCCTTACATTCCGGTAGACGGAAAGTATCGGGAAGACAAGGGCGAAACCGATATTTACTGGTGGACGAACGGGTTCTGGCCGGGCATGCTCTGGCAGATGTATCATGCGACCCGGGAAGAGAAATATAAAACAGCCGCCGAAGGCGTAGAATTGCGTCTGGATGAGGCTTTCGACGGGTATGAGGGGCTGCATCACGACGTGGGTTTCATGTGGCTTCATAGCGCGGTTGCCAATTACAGGCTGACTGGCAACGAGAAATCTAGAACGCGCGGCATGCATGCCGCGAATCTGCTGGCCGGAAGATATAATCCGAGAGGCAAGTTTATTCGCGCATGGAATGACGATTGCACCGGCTGGACGATCGTGGATTGCATGATGAACATCCCGCTGCTCTATTGGGCCAGCGAGCAGACCCGGGATCCGAGATTCGCTTATATCGCGAAGGACCATGCGGACACGACTTTGGTTCAAACCGTACGCCCGGACGGTTCTTGCAATCACATCGTGATTATGAATCCGGAAAACGGCGATTTCGTGGAAGCTCCTGGCGGACAAGGCTACGAATCGGGTTCATCATGGTCGCGAGGCCAGTCTTGGGCATTGTACGGATATGCGCTAAGTTATGCGCATACGAAAGAAGATCGGTACTTGGCCGCGGCGAAACAGATCGCCCATTATTTCATTGCTAACGTGGCGATGACCGATTTCGTGCCGTTGGTCGATTTCCGCGCGCCTGCGGAACCTGTCCTCTGGGATACGACGGCCGGCGTTTGCGCCGCTTGCGGCTTGTTGGAAATCGCCGATGCAGTGGGGGAATTGGAAAAGCCTCTTTACTTGAACGCGGCGATCAACATTTTGCGGGCGACGGATCGTCGATTCAATAATTGGAATATCGATGAAGATTCGATCGTAGCGAACGGAACGGGCTCTTATCATGGAAGAAACGGAGATTTTGCGGTACCTATCATTTACGGCGATTATTTCTTTATCGAAGCAGTGCTTAGATTAAGAGGACAGCATTTTCTAATTTGGTAGTTTGCGATTATTGGGAAGTGGTTGATCTTTTTCTTCCTGGCCGCGCATAAGCTTGAACCATGGAATCCCGAGGACGACCCCGCCGGGGGCTTAGAGCTGGGAGGGATAAGCGATGCGCAGGAAATGGGGCAGGGGACTCGATTTGTCGTTTTTGCGAAACGGTTCGCTTCCGAAGCTGCTTCCCCGCAAATGGGGGAGGGGGGGCGTTTTCTTTCGCAACGGTTCGCCATCGCGACAGACTCCGCGCAAGTGGGGGACGCGCAGGCGATTCACCGTTCCGGGAAGCGGCCCGAGCTCCGGTTCCGGTTATACGCCGGCGAAGCGGTGGACGCCCAGACGGCCTAGACGCAAGATGAGGCGCAAACATTTTTGGCTGATCATGGCTTTGGCGATCGCGTTCCTGATTATCCAAGGGACGATCTTCCTGGATCGGGAGCTGCGGCAGCCGCTCATGTTCCTGGCCAAAATCCGAGTTCACCAATTGGCGACGGAAGCGATTAACGCGGCGATTAAGGAAGAAATCGCGCAAACGGCCGATTCGGATAAGCTGATCCGCTGGAAGTCCGGCGAGGGAGGAAAAATTACCGGATTCGAGATCGACTACAAGCAGCAGATGGCGATTACGGCCAAGACGATCGACGTCGTTAACCGCGTGCTTAAGGAGAGCGAGGAGGTTCCGGAGCATATTCCGGTCGGGCACGCTTTGAATAGTCCGTTCATCTCCTCGATCGGGCCAAGCGTGGCCGTAAAATTTCATCCCGCCAGCGTCGTTAAGGTAGACGTCGAGACGGAATCCAGCGAAGCGGGCATCAATATGCTGCTCGTGGAAGTATTCGTGCGAATCCGTACGGAAATTTCCGTCGTAATCCCGTTCGATAAGGAACCGGAAACGCTGGAAACGAAAATCCCTCTTTCTTACGCGTTAGTGGTCGGGGACGTCCCGACGTATTATTACGACTATAACGGAAACCCCGTCGGCAACGGCGCGGCGCAAGCTCCGTCGATAGCTCTTCCTACGCCGAATAATGCGCCCGAGAAGCCGGCCTCTCAAGCTGACCACTGAAGGGGAATTCCATTCGATGAGGTTTTACCGGCGCACATATCAATGCTTCTGCCGGTTTGCGAAGATCGAACAAGACTGCCGACTATACGGCGGTCTTGTTTGTCTTCTGCAATACCGAACCGACCGCTCCCAAATAGGGCCCATTATCGTTCCTTTAAGTTAATGGCGCGGAAATCCGATGACGTCACTTGATACCGAACGATTCGGTTGCTTTCCTTTCCTTGGCGAGAGAAGATAATAATCCTTTTTCTTTAAGAGCGTGCAGGTGCCTTGCGGCCGTTTTTCTATGTATGCCAAGCTTTGAAGCCGTTAACGAAGGCGTAATTGGCGAATCGTTCGCGCAGGCCAGTTCATATATGGCTCTCGGAAGGCGTAAGCCCAATCGGATTCATGCCGCTTAATCTGCCGAATAATTGTTGGAGGATTTGCTGGCAGCGACGCGGTTTATCTTATCGTCGTAAGAAAATCTCATTACGATCCAACCGTCGACCACGAGATGATTTTGCAGAATTAAATGATCGGCGAATTGATAACGGTCCAAATCCCTCCAATGCGTTCCGTAGCTGTCGATCTCGATGCAGATTTTATAGCCTTCCGTAATAAACGCAAAGTCTAAGAAACGCCAACCGTCTTTGAAATCCCTGACCGCGAATTCTGTGTTCAAGTTTGCGAAATGACCGAACGAAGGCCCGGCAAATGAAGGCCAAAAAAGTGCCTTGGCTGGCGAATGGATTTTGTTTTTTTGTTCACAAATGTTCGAAAAGGTGTGTTATAATAAATTCGAACGAAAACGAACTAGGGGGATGTTCCAATGGAAATCAGACATTCGACGAATCCGGCAGATGCCAAGCATTACGACACGGCGAGGCTCCGCCAGCAATATTTAATCGAAAGCCTATTTCAAGCCGATCAAGTGAAAATGGTGTACGCGCATGACGACCGTTTGATCATCGGCGGCGCATTGCCGGTGAAGGAAACGTTAACGATCGAAGCGGCGGACGTGCTCAAAACGGAATATTTTCTGGAGCGCAGAGAAGTCGGCTTTATTAATATCGGCGGAGAAGCCGTCATCGAAGTGGACGGAGAACGGTACACGTTAGGCAAGCTCGATACGTTGTACGTAGGCAAAGGGGCGCGCGATTTGAAGCTGTCCAGCGGCAACTCGTCGGAGCCGGCCAAAATTTATTTCACGTCCGCGCTTGCCCATGCGACTTATTCGACTCGCAAAGTATCCGTGCAAGAGGCGAACACGTTGAACCTCGGTTCCCTTGAATCGTCCAACGAGCGCACGATCCATCAGATCATCCACGAGAACGGCGTTCAGAGCTGCCAGCTCATGCTTGGAGTTACTTTGTTTAAACCGGGCAGCGTATGGAATACGATGCCGGCGCACATTCACGATCGCCGCATGGAAGCGTACTTGTATTTCGACATGAACGCGGACGCGAGAGTGTTCCATTTCATGGGCGAACCGAACGAGACGCGCCATTTGGTCGTCGCTAACGAACAAGCGATCATTTCTCCGGCTTGGTCGATTCATTCCGGAGCCGGCACGAGCAGCTATGCGTTCATCTGGGCGATGGCCGGAGAAAATTATACGTTTAAAGATATGGATGTCGTCCCGATGGATGCGTTAAAGTAAAAGCAACTGACTTCGGGAGGAACCCCTTATCATGCTTGCCATAACGCGCCATCAATCGATATTAGATCTTCTGCAAACGCAAGGAACCGTGCAGGTGTCCGAACTAAGCGAGCTTCTGTCCGTTACGCCCAAGACGATTCGCGAAGATTTGGAGAAGCTTGAGGAAAAAGGACTGCTGAGAAGAATTCACGGAGGAGCGGTTAGCCGGTCCGATCAAGCCGAACCGATGCTTCCTCTGCAGATTCCGAACACGAAACGATCCAAGGAAAAAGAAGCGATCGCCGTACACGCTCTTAAATACATCCGGCAAGACGACGTTATTGCCCTTGACGCGGGGAGCACGACCTTAGAAATCGCCAAACGGCTTCCCAATATCCCGCTTACGGTACTAACGAACGATCTGCTCATTATTCGCGAGCTGATGGCGAAGGAGCAGATTCGTCTGGTCGTGCCGGGGGGATATCGCCATCGGAACGTGTTGATCGGTAACGACGCCCTGGAATGGCTCACCCGGCTTAACGTTCAGAAACTGTTCCTGTCGGCGACGGGCGTTCATGACAAATTCGGCTTGTCCGTGTTTACGGGCGAGCTGCTCGATCTTAAGAAAGCGTACTTGTCCGGAGCGAAGGAAATTTACGGCGTGGCCGACCATACCAAATTCGACCGCGCGGCGCTCCAGACTTTCGCTGCCTTGCAAGATTTGCATGTTCTTATTACGGATGACGGGCTAGATGACGAGACGCTCCGTCGTTACGAAGGAGGTTCGGTGAAAATTGAAAGAGCAACAACGGAATTTGTTTGATCTCTCTGGCAAAACCGCCATCGTTACCGGAGCGGGACGCGGATTAGGACAAGCGATCGCTGTCGGGCTTGCCGAGGCCGGCGCGAATCTCGTGCTCGTCACGAATCGCACCTCGGCGGAAGAGACGAAAGCCAAAGTCGAAGCATACGGCAGCAAAGCCCGCATCGTACAAGTCGACGTGGCCGACCGCAGCAAGCTTCCCGCCATTCTGGACGCGGCGATCGAAACGTTCGGAGGTCTCGATATACTCGTCAACAATGCCGGCATAATCCGTCGTACTCCTGCCGTTGAGCACGCTTATTCCGATTGGCAGGAAGTGCTGGACGTCAACTTGAACTCGGTATTCGTTCTTTGCCAGCTGGCTGGCGAACTGATGATCGAGCAAGGTCGCGGCAAAATCATCAACATCGCGTCCATGCTTTCTTTTCAAGGAGGCATTAACGTTTCGGGCTATACGGCGAGCAAGCATGCGGTAGCGGGATTGACGAAAGCGTTAGCGAACGAATGGGCATCCAAAGGCGTTCAGGTAAACGCGATCGCTCCGGGCTACATGGCAACCGACAATACGGAGGCGCTTCGCAACGATCCTAACCGGAGCCGCCAAATTCTCGATCGAATTCCAGCCGGTCGATGGGGAACCGATGAGGATTTGATCGGTCCGGCGGTTTTCCTCGCTTCGGCGGCATCCGACTACATGAACGGACACGTCTTATGCGTAGATGGCGGATGGATGAACCGCTAACGGCGATCGACCGCCGAAGCTATTTGAGAACGCGAATCGCTCTGCGTTCTTCGCGTTCCCATTTGTGCAATAGAGGATAAGGGTCGAACGCCCATTCCACAAGTCCTCTGTCCCGATAGATGCCATAGTGCAGATGGGGCGGAAATTTCCCTTGCGTCCCGGGGCGACCGTATCCGGAGCTGCCCACCCATCCAATCGTTTGACCCGGCCGGACAATGTCTCCGGCCTTTAAATTTTTCTCGAAGCCGGACAGATGGGCGTAATAATGGTACAAATTGTTTAAATCTCTTATCCCGATCCGCCAGCCTCCGTAAGCATTCCACCCTTTTATCTCGATAACCCCGTAACAAGTACTTCGGACCGGAACTCCATGATTGGCGAAGATGTCCGTTCCCTCATGTATTCTTTTTCCGCCCCAGCCGCGGCTGTTCCCCCATGTGCTTCTGAAGGAATAGACGCTTTTTAGAGGCAGGGGAAAAGCATGTTCGGACAAATCCAAACGATCGAATTGCCTGTACAGCTTGGCGAACTGCAAAATCCTCTGTACGGCGCGGGTATTGTGGTAATATTCCCAGAGCCCGATACCGACGTCGTCGTCCGCGCTGCCATGCGCAAGTACTTGCGCGGCTACGGAGTACAGCAGGTCTTCGTCTTTACCGCGATCGGCGATTCCGTCGCCCGAACCGTCTTTGCCGACCCCGTGAAAAAAACGAATCGACTCGGGGTGAGTGTCCTCTTTCTCCGGATTCATGTACCCGCTCCAATTGGTATCCGAGACGAATACTCCCGTTACCGCGTCTTCCCGGAGAGGTCTCGTTTTCGGATGAGCCCGGGAAATCGTACGTTCATATTGATCGATCGCCGCGACCAACTGCCACTCCAAACCGGTTTTGAAGCTAATGGACTCGTAGAGCTTAAGCCGCTGTTTGATTTTGTCCGCCTCGGACGGTTCCGCCTTGTCCGAACCGTGTGCCGCCGGGTCGAATCCGATTGCGACAAGCGCAATAAGGATTGCCCCAAGCGAAATTCGCGAACCGAATCTCATTAAGCCAAGGCATCTCCGCCATAAGGTAAGCAACGTAACTCCTCCCTCGTTGTCGACATGTAGATGTAGGGTTTACAGATCATTGGTTTTTATCCGAATCATGCTATAATAAGAAGGACAGAAAGAGGGGAATTACGATGACGACTAGCGCGAAACCGCGCAAGCCCGATTGGCTGAAGATAAAGCTGACCACGGGCGAGCCATACCAGGAGCTTAAACAAGTGATGCGGAGCAAGACGCTTCATACGGTTTGCGAGGAAGCGCGTTGTCCTAATATATATGAATGCTGGGCTAATCGCACGGCGACGTTTATGATACTGGGCGATCTTTGTACGCGAGCGTGCCGGTTTTGCGCGGTCAAAACGGGATTGCCGACTGAGCTCGATCTGCAAGAGCCGGAAAGAGTGGCGGAAGCCGCCGAGCAAATGGGGTTGAAGCATTGCGTCGTCACTTCCGTTGCCAGGGACGACTTGAAGGACGGAGGAGCTTCGATTTTCGCGGCTACCGTAAAGGCGATTCGCAAGCGGCTTCCTTTTTGCAGCGTAGAAGTTCTTATCCCTGATTTTCTGGGCGATCGCGATTCGTTGCAGATCGTGATGGACGCCAATCCGGATATTCTCAACCACAATATCGAGACGGTAGCCCGCCTATCGGACCGTGTTCGGGCTAAGGCCAAGTATCCTCGTTCGCTTGAGTTAATCAAGCGCGCCAAAGAAATGAAGCCGAACATCCCGACGAAGTCGAGTATTATGCTGGGGGTAGGGGAAACGTACGAGGAGATCCTTCAGGCGATGGATGACCTGAGGGCGGTGGATTGCAATATTTTGACTTTGGGTCAGTATTTGCAGCCTTCGTCATCGCATTTGAACGTCGCTCGTTACGTACATCCGGACGAGTTCGCTGCATTGAAAGAGGAAGGATTGAAACGCGGGTTTTCCCACGTGGAATCAGCTCCTTTCGTACGCAGCTCCTATCACGCGCACGAGCAGGTTAAATCGGCTGAAGCAAGAACGAACAGTGTTCGGGAGGAGAGCCTATCATGATCTTCATGGCAGGAGGCAACGCGTTTTCGCTTGTGCACGAATATAAAAGCGGATGGAATCCGGAAGCTTTTCGCGAGAGATACAGCGAAGTATTGGAACGATTCGATTATATCGTCGGAGATTGGGGCTACAACCAGTTACGTCTTCGGGGGTTTTATCGGGACGGGCATCCTAGAGCGACTAAGGAAAGCGCCATCTCCAGCTTTGTCGATTACATTAACGAATATTGCAATTTCGGCTGCGCTCATTTCGTGCTGTCCAAATTGGACAGCAACGCTCTGCCTCCGGGCGTGGAAATCTCCAAAGAGGAGTCGCCGGAAGCGATCGTAGCCCGGAACGAAACGGGCGAACAGGCCGCCGAGACTGCCGCTGCGCTAAGCGGACCGATTATGCGTTGGCCGCTTAAGGAACGGGCGGGAGGCCCGGTTCGCGTTCCGAATATTACCGTATCGGCCGTTGCGAGAGCGGCCGCGGACGCCGAACGCCGCAATGCGAGCGCTAACGCGAATGCCAATGCCTCCGGCTCGTCCTCGTCATCCCGCGGGGGACCATCCAGGCAAGGGAACGATAGTTCGAACCCGAATAAACAGGGCCGGTCCGCGAACGGCTCCTCTTACGGGGATCGCCGTCCTCAGCAGCAAGGACAAGGCGGTGGACAGGCTTCGAACAAGCCGTCGTACCCGCCAAGAGGACCGCGGACGCAAGGCGGAGAACAGGCTAACCGAGCGGTGAACGACAACCGGACTTCGGAGTCCGGCAACCCGAGCTTCCGTAACGAAGGTTCCCGCGGCGAAGGCTCCCGCAATGAAGGCGCTCGTAACGACAATCGCTGGCAAGGGAAAAACCGTCGCCGCAAGAGCTTCGGCGGCAAGCCGAATAACCGGCCTAACGGAGCGGCTCCTCGCCCGGAAGCCGGTTCGCCCAGATCCGGAGAATAAACAATATGACGTGCAAACGGCCACCCGCAATTATGCGGATGGCCGTTTATTGTTGGACGGAACGGTTATACGGAGCCGATAAAAGCTTCTCTAACGCGATTCCAGAAAGGGAAAGGGCGATGCCTAGCGAAAGTGATTTTGCTGTCCGCCACCTTGCACGTGATGGAGCTTACGCCGGACATTTGCATGACGAGGTGATCGATGCCGATGAACAGCTCCTCTTCCGGGTCCGGCACGATGTCGCAATGATGGTGCTTAGGCAAAATCACCGAAGAGCCTAGCGTCCGGTATACGCGATTGTTGATGGACGCGATTTCCGCGATTTGCAACGCTTCTAGCGAAGGGTGGATGACCGCGCCTCCGAGACTTTTGTTATAACCGGTGCTTCCCGAAGGGGTCGAAATGACGATTCCGTCCCCGCGGAACATCTCGAATGGCTCGTCGTTAATATGAACGGCGGATACCAAAGTGCCGTCGACGCTTTTTAGCGTAAATTCGTTCAGCGCAAGAAATTCCGTTTTTCCGGCAGTGCTGGCAATCTCGACGTGCAACAGCGGATATTGAATTTTACGGGGCTCCGATGACACCATCAAGTCCAATAGTTCGGACAGCTCGTCCTTCTTCCAATCCGCGTAAAACCCGAGATGACCGGTATGTATACCGATAAAAGATACCTGTTCAAGCTGGTTCTTAAATCGATGGAAAGCTTGCAGAAGGGTACCGTCCCCGCCTATCGATACGACGATTTCCGGCGAGTCTTCATTGATCGTGAATCCTTTGGCTTTCGCCAAAGCGTGAAACTCCTCCGAGAGTGCCCGGGATAATCGGTCTCCCCGGTCAAGCAATGCATAGTTCAAAGTTGGCCGCTCCTTCCGACTATATCCCTGTTCGAACCTTCACTTTATGTACGAAGAACATGACTTGATCATAAACAATAACGATAGCGAATTCAATCCTTGCGCGCCTTCATCCGGATTTTGCCTATACCGATCGCGATCGTGCCCGCGATGACGATCGAACCGAGTATCAGCAACAATAAGATAGGGATACCGGATAGAAGCGGGATGAAGGCGCCGTCGAACTTTGCCCCGCTATTCGTCCATAAAGTGCCGGACGACCATGCGAAAAGGGTTGATTCGGAATTCTCCTCCACGTGAAACCATGGCCATATGAGGTAGACGATCAGCATGGCGAGGAGCCCGTGCATCAACCGGGCCCGCGCGAAGGGAAGATAGCGCCAAGCGGTGCGGCTCATCAACCCGGCAACCTGCGCATGCACGGACAATCCTCCCCAAGAGAGGACGAAGGCGGCTACGGCGATGCGATCGACGAGAGGGATTGTTCGGTCAGCCGCAGCGGCTTTCGCCCCGAGGGTGACTTCGAACATTCCGTTCATAAACGCGGGCGATAAGTTCGGAGAGAGTCCGACTCCCTGAAGCAGCATGGATATCGAATCGCGAAACAAGGATAAAAGCCCGCTATTAACCAATAGATCCAAAGTAGCCGAGAAAAAAACGACCAACCCGCCGACGATCATCATGAGGGAGAGGGAGGATTGAAGCGATTGTTGAAGTAAAACGCCGAAAGGCCGGCCATCCGCCATGCGCGCCCTATGCATAGCGGATAGGGCAGCCCTAAATCGATTTCCGGGGTAGGGTTCAACGACTCCCGCTTCCGCTTCGGGCTCGGTCTTATTCCATTGAAAGCGCGAACCTATTCCTAACAGCAAGGCGCTGCTGTAATGGGCGACGGCGAGAACGGGGGCGGCTTGGAGGCTGCCGAAAAAGCCGATGCATACGGCTCCGATAAGGAAAATCGGATCCGAGGTCGTCGTCATCGCGACCAAACGCTCGCCTTGCGACCGCGTGATCAGCTTCTGTTCCATCATGCGCGAGGTAAGCCGAGAGCCGACGGGGTAACCGGATACGAAACCCATGGCGACGATGAATCCCCCAACTCCCGGCAACCTGAACAACGGGCGCATGAAGGGGTCCAGCAACGTGCCCGCCAGATGAACGATTCCGAATCCGAGCAACAATTCGGACAGGACGAAGAAAGGAAACAAAGCGGGAAACAACACTTCCCACCACACGGATACTCCCCTCAATGAGGCGTTCAATGCGGCCTGGGTATCCGTTATGGCTAAACAACCTATTAACAAAGAAGTCCCCCCGATTGCGAACACGCTAATCAGCGTCAATCGGCGGGACGGTTTCTCATCCGTATTCCGCAACCTTTCCAATTTCGTCTCCTCCATTCACTACTTTCCTAATGCCAATATATGTGAGGGCTCGGACAATCTTTCCGCACGACATAAAAAGACAAATGTTTACATGTAACCGCTTGCAAAAAGTTCGTGAAGTTTGCGTGCGACTGTGCTACAATAGAACTAGCAATAAAGAAGAAACAGCGAAAGTCAAATTCATCGAGGTTGGAGTGATGAGAATGGCGGGAATCGTTGCAGGATTAATTGTATGCGCTTTCGTATATGTCATTCGAGAGTCTTTGGTTAGCCCGGAGGAAGAGATGTAAGTTCTTATATCCCCTATCGGCAGGTTGCCGATTTAGATCGCCCGTCACGGGCGATTTTTGTGTTTAAGAGCAAGTCTGCGGTTGTGATTGTGGTATAATAGACATGTTTTGGAGAAGTTTCTGCATAGGGCTTTATGCCCAAACCGAGAAGAAGCCACGGGCACATATCGCTGCCGACGTGTTCTCATCATAGGAGGTACATCTTGTCTAATTACGCCACTCTTTACGATGCGCTTGGAGGCGCCGAAGCGATTCGCGATTTGGTCGCCAGGTTTTATCCCAAAGTACAAGCCCATCCTTTGTTAGCTCCGCTGTTTCCCGAAGACATTCTTCCGGTCATGGAGAAGCAATATTTATTTTTAACCCAGTTTCTAGGCGGACCGTCTCTCTATTCCGACCAATACGGGCATCCGATGATGCGAGCGCGCCATATGCCCTTCGCGATTACGCCCGAAAGAGCGGCGGCATGGCTGGAGTGCATGTCCGCGGCGCTTGCCGAGACGTCCGTTCCGGAGCCGCTTCGGAAGCTGACGATCGAAAGATTGTCGGGTCCGGCTAACCATTTCGTCAATACCGAATCAGATTCTACAGCCGATTAAGGAGGCCGTCACATGGAGCCGCTTTTTCAAATTAAAGTGAAGTGCATCTGCTGCGATGAAAGCTTTCAAACGTCGCGGGTCCGGCCCAGCTTGAAGAAAGCCGTGAAGACGGATACCGATTTTTGCTCGTACTTCAAAACCGTGAACCCCGACTTCTATGTCGTAAGGGTCTGCCCCTTCTGCGGGTTCGCAACGACGGAGCATTTCGCGGAACGAATCAACGACAAGCAAAGATCGGCTTATTATGAGAAGCTGGGCAGTCAATGGAAGTATAAGGATTATGGCATGGAACGGACTGCATCCGTGGCGATGGAGTGTTACAAGCTGAGTTTGATCACGGCTCAAGCGATCGGAGAGAAGGATCGGGTTATCGCCGCGCTGCTGCACCATATTGCTTGGCTTTACCGTTATGAAGGGAAAAAGGAGCAAGAGGACCGATTCATTCAATTCGCGTTGGATGCTTATGTGCGGGTTTACGAGTCGGAGAGGGATTCGATCAGCAACGCCCGCTTAATGTACTTGATCGGGGAGCTTAACAAGCGGTTAGACAATTTCAAGGAAGCGGTGAGATGGTTCGGAAGGGTCATCCAAGACAAAAAAATCGTGGATGCCGCCATGATTCGCGCATCCCGCGAACAGTGGCAGCATATTCGCGAGATTATGACCGGACAAGGTCTCGAGCTGCCGGAGGAAATGCAGCAAAGCGGTACATAAAAGCGCATTAAGGTTTATTATCCGCGAATTTGGCGGTTGGCCAACAAATAGTCCTGATCCGCGTCGATGATCCGGAGGGTGCCGTGGCAACAAGGAAAGACGAGCGTAAGCTTGCGGATTCCTCCGTAGAGCCTCTTAACGTCTTCTGGCTTTAACGGAAGAAGCACGTTAGCGCTGCGGCAGTAAGGGCATTCTTGGGCGAAGACGTCATTCCTGACGATATCGTAGGGCAAACTATTGTTTAAAGGTATCATGGACAAGTCCCCTTTCACGTATATAAACATACAACAGGGGGATTGCCCTGTGCAATAAACGAAGAGGTGACAAAATGAACAAGGACTTATCTTTGAAATGGAACCTGGAGACGCTTTTCCCGGGCGGCTCCTCGTCGTCGAAATATTCGGAATTCGTTGGGGATACGGAGACGCTGTGTGCGGAATTGCTGAAGGAATTGCGGGATAGCGGAGCAAGTTCCCCGGACGTCGAACAGTTGACGGAGTGGACGGAGAAGCTTCAGATCGCGCTTTCTCGCTTAAGGGAAGCGGACTCTTTCGTCTCCTGTTTGACTTCGCAGGATATGGGAGACAAACGCGCGGTAGCTTGGACGGAACGGATTCAGACGCTGTCCGCCCGATTTAAGCAAGCCGCGGATCTGTACGATGCCAAGCTCGCGGAAGTGCCGGACGCGTTATGGCGGGAGTGGAGCGGTCACTCCGCAAGATCGGCCATCTCGTTCCCGCTGAATGAACGGCGGGATTCCGCGAAGGAGAAGCTTCCTCCGGCTCTGGAAGCCGTTGCAAGCGAGCTGGCGGTGGACGGGTACCACGGATGGGGAGAGCATTATAATACCGTAGTCGGGCGAATTTCGATCCCCTGGGAGGAAAATAACGAAACTTTGCGATTATCCGTAGGCCAAGCCGCCAACAAGCTAGACGACCCGAACCCGGCGGTTAGGGATGCCATGGCCGCTAAGTGGGAAGAAGCTTGGGCAGGCCATGCGGATCTGGGCGCGGATACGTTAAATCGGATAGCCGGTTTCCGGCTTAAGCTGTATGGGATGAGAGGCTGGAACGACCCGCTTCGGGAACCGCTTAGAATGAACCGAATGAGCCGCGCAACTCTGGATGCGATGTGGTCGGCCGTTGAAGGCGGCTTGGAACCGCTGAAACGTTACTTGGCCCTGAAGGCTCGCCGATTCGGCAAGGAGAAGCTGGCTTGGCATGATGTGGATGCCCCGATCGCAACCAGTCAAGCCAAAATCCCATATGGGGAAGCCGCGCAAATCATAACCGACGCTTTCGAACAATTTTCTCCGGATATGGCGAAGCTCGCCCGGACTGCTTTCGCAGATCAATGGATCGAGGCGGAGGATCGTTCGGGGAAAAGGCCGGGAGGCTTCTGCACGAGCTTGCCGCTCAGTCGCCAGAGCCGCATATTCATGACTTACTCCGGTACCCCGGGTAACGTATCCACTTTGGCGCATGAGCTTGGGCACGCGTATCACGGTGCGCTGGTCGAGGAATTGCCGTCGTTCGCCCAAGACTACGCGATGAACGTCGCCGAGACCGCGTCGACCTTCGCGGAAGCGCTCGTGGGCGATGCGCTGCTCCGCAGAGCGGAAAGCAAGGAAGAGAAGCTGGCGCTTCTCGACGATCGGTTGCAGAGAGCCGTTGCTTTCTGCATGAACATACGCGCTAGATTTTTGTTCGAGACGCGGTTCTACGAGCGTCGCGCGGCCGGCATGCTGGAAGCTTCCGATCTGAGCGAACTGATGGTAGAGGCGCAGAAGGAAGCGTTCGGGGAAGCTTTGGGAAGCTGGCATCCGCACTTCTGGGCTTCTAAGCTTCACTTTTATTTAACCGATGTTCCGTTCTACAACTTCCCGTACACGTTCGGTTATTTATTCAGTACGGGATTAGTTGCCGTCGCCGAACGGGAAGGCGCTTCGTTCAGCAAACGATACGACGACTTGCTAAGGGATACCGGTATTATGACCGTGGAGCAGCTGGGGGCGCGTCATTTAGGCGTTGATTTGGAACAGCCGCAATTTTGGCAAGAGGCTGTCGCCAAAGTCGTCTCCGACGTTGAAGCGTTCGTGGAACTATGCGATTAAAGGATTAAGAACGAGAGACCTTCAGTCCCTAAGCGGGGCTGAAGGTTTCTGCTTTTCGCCATAGTGGCGAAAGCCCGGCGGAAGGAGGAAATAACGGCACCGCGTGCCTCTATATGGGCGAAAGCCCGGCGGAAGGAGGAAATAACGGCACGGCGTGCCGCTATATGAGCGAAAGTCCGGCGGAAGGAGGGAATAACGGCACCACGTGCCGCTATATGGCGAAAGCCCGGCGGAAGGAGGAAATAACGGCACGGCGTGCCGCTATATGAGCGAAAGCCCGGCGGAAGGAGGAAATAACGGCACGGCGTGCCGCTATATGAGCGAAAGCCCGGCGGAAGGAGGAAATAACGGCACGGCGTGCCGCTATATGAGCGAAAGCCCGGCGGAAGGAGGAAATAACGGCACCGCGTGCCGCTATATGAGAGAAAGCCCGGCGGAAGGAGGAAATAATGGCACGGTGTGCCGCCATATGGGCGAAAGCCCGGCGGAAGGAGGAAATAACGGCACCGCGTGCCGCAATAGCAATAATGGCGAACACGCCGGGCTGAGGCACAAATAACGGCACCGCGTGCCGATATCGAGATGACGAAAGGGCACAAAGGATTGCAAAATAAACCATAATTATACAAAAACATTGAAATTTTCAAAATATTCAATTATAATGAGTCCGAAGTCGCAATTACTTATGCCTAGTAACCAGATTTGATAAGCAAAAAGGAGGAAAATGATGACTTTGGAGGGTATTTCTTTAGCTCGTCAAGTGGATGTAGCTTTGGAAAAATTGGGAGCGGAATTGAAAGGAATGACCGCGGGCACGATCGTGTTGCAAATAAGAGACGATTCGGTCGGGAGATTCGGAATTCGTCATTTACCCGTTGATTGCATCGATCAAGAGCGCGGCTCTTCCGGTTTATCTTCCGATCAGGTACTTACGCTAAGGAAATTGGCTGTTGAAGCGCTTAAGCATAAGAGCAGCTGGACGCATGGAGAAATTTCATACGATTTCGTGTTGAAACAAAGCAAAGTGTTCGTCAGCGTTCAATTCGAGTCGAATTACAACATGGCAAACCTGATGTTCCGTTATTCTCCGAAGAAGCGCGACCGAAAGGGAGCTTCCAACGAATAAAGTTCATACATAATAAAAATCCGGCATTCTCCTCGGAGGGGCGCCGGATTTTTTGAATTGTTAGTAAACTTATTATCGTTACCGACCCAGGCGTCCGGCGAGTTGCTGCTCTGCCATCTGTACGAGCCTGCGGGTAATTTGTCCTCCGATGGAGCCGGCTTCCTTAGTTAGCAGATTGCCGTAGTAACCGTCCTGAGAAAGCACGATACCAAGCTCTTGGGCGACTTCGAATTTCAACTGTTCCAGCGCCTGAGCGGCTTGCGGAACGACGAGGGAACTGCTGCGTGAACGCGATGCCACTATCGCTCACCTCCTTTTGAAGCTAGTATGGTCGAATTTGGATGGGCTATGCATTGAACGGAAACGTTTCCATTAATAAAATATCGGGCTTACTCCAATCCGAAATCGAGGTCCGCGCTAACGTAGGGATCCTCAGGCGGGGCGATTTTGACGACTTTGTCTACTTGGAGTTGGATGATCTCGATGCCATTGTACGCGGTTGTGCCGAGTTTCCCGGACACGGTCACCCATTCATCCGTCTCGAGGGTGTTCGCTTTATCGTAGTTGACCATCATGCCGTAAGGAGAAGCATCGGCGGAACAACAGTTGATCGCGAACCGGCTGACGCCGAATTGGGTATCGCCCATCGATTCCTCTCGATAGACGAACCCGCTTAGCTCGATTGTTTTGCCGACGAAAGCGGTTCGAAATAAATCGATCGTCGTTAACGTTTCGATGAATTGCTTGTCCGTTACTTTTACGACGTTTTGCCGGACGAGTTTTTTACCGAATTTAGCGTAGCTTTCCATGAATTCATCCGTAGCTTCGATCGCGGGTTCCTCCATAGTCTCCTCCGTAGCATCGGACGCGGCTCATCCAGAGCCGGTATCTTTTCGGGAACCTTCGAAAGTGCCTCATCGGTTGCAACAGGTTCGTTAGTAGGCACCGCTGGGCTGGCGGGGGCGGGTTTATACGAAGAACTAGCGATCGATTGCGGCGCGAACTGAACGCCTTTGACGGCGGCCATGCTGCTGCCGAGCATGCCGTCGGGCAAGGTGAATCCGATAAGCAGCGGGAACGCGAACCATCCGTATAACAGCAAGCTTTTGCCCCAAGTCGAAGGCATCTCATGGTTGCAATCGCAGCTCGGCATGTCGGCTTTTTTCTCGAACCAGCCTCGGAT
This sequence comes from Cohnella cholangitidis, assembly GCF_014107495.1. Lineage (GTDB taxonomy): Bacteria > Bacillota > Bacilli > Paenibacillales > Paenibacillaceae > Cohnella > Cohnella cholangitidis. The sequence goes on along the minus strand of NZ_CP041969.1, from coordinate 1,351,265 downwards.
TGCCGCGTACAATTGTTGGGCGGCGACCGCATATAATCCCAAAGCGGATAGTTTCACGATGAATTGCATGCGCTTGGCGATGTAGAGATCCAAATGCCCGGTGCGGACAAGATAGACGATAAAAAAAGCAAATCCGGCAAGAAGCAGCGCTCTCGCCAAATAGTGGACGGACGTTGAGACGGAGTTGTGGTCGTGACTGTGGTTATGATGATTGTTATGGTCATGGTTATGGTTGTTCATAAGGGAGACCTCCTTCTATACGATTCCCAGCCGCTCGAATAGGATAGAACCGAGCAGCACGAGCGACGCGATCAGCAAGCTGAATTTCAACACGAACTTTTTGCGAAACACCGCCAGCATCATCAACGTGTTTTTCAAATCGATCATCGGTCCGAAAACGAGGAAAGAGAGCAGCGCGGCGGGCGGAAACATGCCGTTGAACGATGCTGCCACGAAAGCGTCCGAAGTCGAGCACAGCGATAACGCATAGGCAAAGCCCATCATGAAAAGATGGGATAACAGCTCGTGATCCGCGACGGAGGCGAAGGAAGCTCGTGTAATGAGCGTTTGCAGCAGCGCCGTGATCAGCGATCCGAGAATCAAATATTTGCCCATATCGAAAAATTCCTCCGCCGCGTGCGCAGGAATATCGGCAAGCTTCTTGACCGCGCTTCTTTGCTGTTCATGTCCGAGATGATGATGGTCATGATGATGATGGTGATGATGTTCATGAGTAGTGTGCCGATCGGGCTTCAAAGGGTCCTTTTTCAAAAAATAATACAGAATCATGCCTATCGCGACCGATACCGCGAACGCCAAATAAAAACGCGAGTAAGCGAGATCCTTATTCGTCCGGAATGCCGCGAATGTCGCGCCGAATACGACGGGGTTAATGATGGGGCCGGCAATAATATAAATAATGCCTATGTATGCCGGAAGTCCTTTACGGATGAGCCGGCGCACGATAGGAATCATCCCGCATTCGCACAGGGGGAGCAGGATGCCGAGCAAGCTTCCGAACAGCACGCCGGCAACGGGGTTGCGCGGAGTCAGCTTCTGAATGAGTTTGTCCGATACGAACGATTGCAGAAGCGCGGAGATAAACACCCCGATCAGAAGAAAAGGCAGCGCTTCGAGAAGAATGCTTAAAAATATGATTTTAAAATTTTGCAGCTTCGCCGAATCGAAGTTCCATTGCGAAATATCCCTGCCGAAAAAAATGAGGGCCAAAAGAGCAGCGCAGCCGACAGTAGCCGCTCCCGTCGCTAATCGCATGAGTACATTAGGCACGTTTTCACTTCCTTGCTCCCAATAGTAATTGTTACGATTATAATATCGTATGCTTGACCAACGGTCTATCAGAACTACCAAATGATGCTGATTTTTCGCATTTCGAATGGTTGACAAAGCTAACGCGAGGGGTATAATGGTTAACAAATCAAGTATATTCGGCGTTGAAGAGAACAAGTACGCTTGGATGGAGCGCTCCCAGAGAGCCGGTGATTGCTGGAAGCCGGTACGCTTGCCTTGCGGAATGGATCTTGGAGCCGGGAGCGAAACGACGCGCCCCAGGTGAGGATTTTCCCCTCAGTCCCAGCACGTCCTATGCTCTCCGACTGTTCCCCGTTACAGGAGCTTAAGGTATCGCGAGACGGCTTTGTCGCGGTACGAATAAGGGTGGTACCACGGCTTTCTCGTCCCTTGCGGAGAAGGCTTTTTTTGTTTTCTAAAACTACGATAAAAAGGGGTTCGAGACCATGTCCAAGCAACAACGCGTTCTATCGGGCATTCAGCCAAGCGGTAAACTGACTCTCGGAAATTACATTGGCGCGATGAAAAATTACGTAGCGCTCCAGCACGAGCATGAATGTTTCTACATGATCGCCGACCTGCATGCGATAACGGTGCAGCAGGAGCCCGCGGCCCTTCGCGAGCAAAGCGAAGCCGTATCCGCCCTGTTCATCGCGGCCGGGTTGGATCCGGCCAAAGCGGCTATATTCATGCAATCCCACGTTACGGCGCATGCCGAGCTCAGCTGGTTGTTGACGACGATGACTTATATGGGCGAATTGGAACGCATGACTCAATTCAAGGATAAATCGGAAGGCAAGGAGGCGGTCGGCGCCGGTTTATTCGTCTATCCGTCGCTGATGGCCGCGGACATTCTGGTGTACAACGCGAACCTGGTACCCGTCGGAGAAGACCAAAAGCAGCATTTGGAGCTTACCCGCGATTTGGGGGGGCGCTTCAATCATAGATACGGAGAGACGTTCGTCATTCCCGAGCCGTTCATTCCGAAAGTCGGGGCAAGAATTATGTCTTTGGACGATGCTTCGAAAAAAATGAGCAAGAGCAATCCGAACGTAGGAAGCTATATTTCACTTTTGGACACACCGGACGATATTCGCAAAAAAATATCCCGCGCCAAGACGGATCTGGGCCGGGAAATCGTTTACGACGTGCAGAATAAACCGGAAGTCAGCAATTTGATGACCATCTTCGCGCAATGCTCCGGCCAGACGCTCGAGCAGGTTCAAGCCGCTTACGACGGTCAGGGCTACGGCGCGTTCAAGAAAGATTTGGCGGAGGTCGTCGTTCAGGCGCTCGAGCCTCTGCAAACGAAATACGCGGACATTCGTTCTTCCGGCGAAATCCATCAAATCCTGCGCGAAGGATCGGAACGCGCATCCGCAGTGGCGGAGGCTACGCTGAAAGCGGCGAAGGACGCCATGGGCTTCTTGCCGCGGTTCCGGTAAGCGCTAAGAGCTCGAAGCTTTTTTTCTTATCTTTGCTTTGACGACGAACCCTATGCCCGTCACGACAAGCGTAAGTATACCGAACAATAGCGCGAGCCAGCCGTTGTGGCTGAGAGAAAAAGCGGTCGCGAGCATTAAAGCAACCGAACAAAGCGCAAAAAAAAGCGACAAAGTTTTACTCATGATTTCACCTCGCATATTTTCCTTCGTATCTAGCATACTAAGTTGGCAAGCTTGCAAACCAATCATCTAGACGAAGGGAGAATTTACTCATGGCGTCGAACTCAAGTGGTAGCCGTAACCAGCTAGTCGTACCTCAAGCAAGAGCAGCACTGCAAAGCATGAAGATGGAAGCCGCTCAATCTCTAGGCGTACAGATTCCAGCGGACGGATATTACGGTAACGTAACGTCCCGCGATGCTGGTTCCCTCGGTGGTTATATCACCAAGAAACTCGTCCAAATCGCCGAGCAACAACTATCCGGTCGCTAAGGACATTGCGTCCAGCACCGAAAGCCCGGGGCTTGCCCTCGGGCTTTTCATATTGTGCGCTTGCGGAGGCCAAACGTCAAGCGTCAAGCGGGAAGCCGCATGAGGCGATCCCGCTTGAACTTAGTAAGTATTCATGCGAAGCCTTTTTTCCAACCGTTCATCGCTTAGCCATCCTACGTAAGATTGTAACGGAGCGTAGTTCAAATCCATTAGCACGACGGCTACGAACGGGTATTGTCTGCGGTAACGGTAACGAACGTCCACCCATCTCACCTCGTACCCCCAAGTTTGCGGCTTTACGTGCCCGCAGGGAAACGGTGTGACGCTTAGGAAAGCTTGCACGTCCTGGTGTTGCTTGGACGCTTCGATGGCGGGGTGTTCGTCGCACTTCATCATGGCGTCGACCCATTTGAGCCGGCCGTGATCCCATTCTCCGACGCTATACGTGCAGTCCGGGGATGTTCTTACCAAATTCCATCGGTACAACGATACGGTCGGAAGCAACGTATAACGATCGCCTGCTTGACCTTCGGGATCCAGCTTTGCGATTTTGCGCGATAATCTCCGATGAACGAGCGTTCTCCAACCGTAGTAGACGCCGAGCAGAACGTAGAGTACCGGAAAGACGACCTGCGGCGGAACGATTCCCGATATCCACAGCAGGATAGCAAGCAAATGGGTTGAGAAAATAAAAGGGTCGAATATATGAATAATATTCCAGGCGACCACTGTTTGCTGACCGGCCTGTAAGCCTGCGTTCCGTAAGAATTGAACAAATCGGAAAAAACGTGAACGACAACGGCGAGCAGTACCCAGAATCCGATGTGCCACCAAGGGATATTCCGGAACAAAAGCGAAACGGCAGCCGTTATCAATGCGGCCCAACCGATAATGGCCGGGAAAGAATGGGACAATCCGCGGTGATTTTTGATATAATCGGCATTGCTCTTGAACCTTAACAAGCCATCGAGATCCGGTGCGTTCGATCCTGCGATCGTGCCGATAAGGATGGCGACGGGGCCATACGCGTGCGAAGTGATGACGGGATCGACCATCGCAAGTCCGCCCAATCCAAGGCCGAACACGAAATGCGTGCCGGTGTCCATTTGCTCAGCCCCCTTTTTGTTTCAGTATGGACGTCTTGCCGACAAAATATGAAGGAAAGAGGCATTAAGCCATGATCGTCTTTTGTGAATACGTCATACCGGAACGGCATCGGGAAGCCTACATGTCATGGGTTCACGCCGAACCAGAGCGATGGCTGGAAGTCCAAATCGCCGAAAATACGGCGCAGCCCGGAGTATTCGTGGAAATTCAACGCGTCGGCACCGAGGAAGAAGCCGTAAAATGCGAAAAGGAACGTCGCGAAGGACGTTCCTGGATAGAGATGGAGCAATGGGTAAAAGGAGGGAAGGAAGGGCTTAGAATTTGGACCTTCCGTCCGATAAGGATTAACGGGTAGGCATCGAACCGAACGGAAGATTATAATTGATCGGCTCGTCGAACGTGATGTAATCCAAATTCAACGTGAGCAGTAAGTAACGTTTGCCGGTTACCGGATCGCTTATGATGATGTGGTCGCGGCCGGCCGCTTCCAGCACGCCCTTGAATATTTTGGCGTTCCACTCGGAATTGTTCTCATAAGTCATATATAAGGTCGCGACTTTTCCTAAATTCATGCGAAGAATGTTTTCTACATACGATTCTTCGACGACCGGCGCCGGCAGCGTCGTTGCCCCGGGCGCGACCGGAATGCCGCCCGTGACGGGCGGCGGAACCGTCCCTTGCATCATCGTCATATTGGGCATTGCGTTTGCGGCAGGTGCGCCCATCGGCATTGGCATTGGCATTGGCATTGGCATGGACATCGGCATCATCGAGCTTTGGACTTGATTTTGCGGATAAGAAGGCCAAGCCATTTTGTTGTTGTTTAACATTTTGTAAATCCTCCCTTAAATTAATAAACGGATGGACAATCTGCGGCGGACGGGGCAAAACCGGATATCTTGGTCTCGGGCGCTTTGGAATAAGGTTTTTTGCACCGCATAAGGGGCCAACATTTTGACTTGCCCGCTAGTTGCCTTAATAACGGCCAAATCCCATGCCACCTTCCATTAACAAGTCGCCCATGTCGTTCGTTTTGGCATTAGGCGATTGTCGCAATACAGTGTATTTAGGCAGCCCGAATTGTGTGACTGGGTAATGATGGGGAATTTAGGGGGAGTTCGCACCTTGTTCACAGGTGGTGGCGATTTGATGAACTCGGGGAGGCGAACATTGTCAATGCTTGAAGATTTGCGGTATCATGGATCATACGTCAGGTTATGCCGCTGTGTTTGCATAAAGGAGGAACTCCGTGCTTAAAGATCTTGTGGCTTTAACGAAGCCACGTATTATCCGGTTGAATTTAATCGCGGCTTTCGGCGGTTTCTGGGTCGCGTCCAAGTGGGAATGGGATACGATTTTTAGTTGGACCCTGCTGTGGATGCTCGTCGGATCCGCGTTAACGATGGCTTCCGCGTGCGTTTTCAATAATTATTTAGATCGCGAACTCGATATGAAAATGGAAAGAACGCGCGATCGCGCCCTTCCCCAGAACAGGATGACGCCTCGGTTCGTGCTTATGTACGGGATCGTGCTGGGCGCAATAGGATTAATCGTGTTATTCGCTTTGGTCAACGTGCTTTCGGGATGGCTGGGCTTGCTCGGCATGTTCGTCTACGTCGTGATCTACACGATGTGGCTTAAGCGCAGCTCCACTTGGAGTACTTCGATCGGAGGAGTATCCGGCGCCATGCCGCCGGTCATCGGGTATTGCGCGGTAACGAACACGGTCGACGAAGGAGCTTGGATTTTGTTTGCCTTTTGTTCTTGTGGCAGCCGGCCCATTTCTGGTCGCTGGCCATCAGACGCAAGGAAGAGTACAGGGCAGCCGGGTTTCCTTTACTTCCGGTCGTCAAGGGAGTCACTCGCACGAAATGGCAGATGCTTCCGTATATTTTGCTGCTAATACCGGCATCCGTTTTGATGTATTACTACGATTATGTGGGGATTTATTTTCTTATCTTGTCCGTCGGGATTGCGGTAGTATGGTTTATTCATGCGGTTTCGGGCTTACGTGCCAAAGATGACGAGAAGTGGGCGAAAGCGGACTTCATGATTTCGATTAACTACTTGATGGTTATGTTTTTAACGATGATTTTGAATACGCAAGGGGTGTAAAGTCGGATGGATCAGCAAAAGGATGAACAATCGCAAGTTGAAGTCAACGTATCCGTCAATCAGAGTGCGGAGCTCGCGAGCGCGGCGGCAAGACCGCAGAAGCCGTGGATACAACGGTATGGTTTTTCTTTGATTGTGCTCGCGCTATGTTTGGTTTTAGGATATTTTATACTCGCGCAGCAGAACAAAGAGGGCGAGTTGCCTCTGCAGGGCCAAGGGGCTGAGTTTTCTTATACGGATACGAACGGCGAGAACGTGACGCTGGCCAACACGAACGGCAAAGCTAGGCTGTTGTACTTCTTCTTCGCGAATTGTCCTGACGTATGTCCGCCGACCACGTTCTTGATGTCCCAAGTACAAGATGAACTGAAGGAAGACGGAGTTTTCGGAGACGAGGTTCAGTTTCTCTCGGTGACGATCGACCCGAATAACGATACGACGGAAGCGCTGAAGGACTATGCGGAACGCTTCGATGCGGATCCTAAGGGCTGGAAGTTCCTGCGGGGAGACGAGAAAGAAACGGCAGAATTGGCGCGTAAGTATCAGATTCTGGTTACGAAAGACGCTCAAGGCAATTTCGGTCACATGAACCTGATCGTGCTGCTCGACAAGGACGGGCAAATTCGCGACTGGATTTCCGCCAACGACTATATCGAAGAGGGCGGAGACAATCTAAGCCCTAGCGATATGGCTAAGAAGATCAAGAGCTTGCTGTAATTATTCGATTATTAAGCAAAAGCCGCTCATTCTCCCGCCCGCGGAGGGATGAAGCGGTTTTTTTGACGCGCGGGACGGGATTGGATTGTAACGAGAATGAGAATTCTTGCGAAGGCCAAAAAAGTGCCTTCGTCGAGGTGCGCAAGCCTCGCATGAGGGGACGGCGGCTTAGCGGATACCCTTAATACGCACAAGATCAGGGCCGTCATGCGGACAACCCTGATCTTGTGCTATTTCCACCTTGTGGACATTAAGGCCATCCGATAGTCTGGTCGGGATATAAAATATACTGTTCAAGGCCTACCTTCTCCAATTGTTGGATGAGATACTCTTCGGGAGTGCCTTCCACCCCGCTATAGCCTCTTCGCGTATAGATATGTTCGGCGTCGGGGAATACCTCCCGCAACATTCCTCTAATCCGGCGTCCCGATGAGTCGGGATCGGTGAACAGGTAGACGTGCCGATCGCCGACAGCTTTGCGGAGCGCTTCGATCCGGTTCGTGTTCAGCGTCCCGAAAGTGCAGTGGATGGGGATTTCGGGAGAGAGAACGCGAGAGAGACGGCTTTTGTCGTTTTTGCCTTCAACGATGATGGCTATGTCCATAGAGAATCACCCCGATTGAATTTTCTACACCTCTGCTCCTTATTGTACCACGATCATGTCGTTTTTTAGCGGAATGAACATCCGTATCGGCAGTGGGCTTGTCTCTAGTCTCAGCGAGCAACAATCGGAAGCAAGCTCAAATAAACAACAAAGCGGCCCTTCCGAGCCGCATGCAAGGGAGCCGACTTAACAGGCACGCCATGCGATTACGAGCAAAATGAACAAAACGAGCATGATAGTCGTTGTTATATTATATCCGCCAGCTCCGCTTTGGGACATATTCGCCACCCCGCTTTAGCAGCCTCGAGATTGAGCCCTTTTTCGGATCCGCACCGGGTTGAGGGCGTAGGCTACTACCATGCATCATATGCCTATAACGAGGGATTGACGTGTGCGAATACCCAGATGAGGCGGTAGACGTTCATTGGCGTTAATTCTCGTGATGCAAAGGAAGCGGAGCCCTAGGATTCCAATTGTCCCGGAACGTAGGGCGAGGGAACAACAACGCCAGCGAGAGCATCAGGGCGAGAAAGGAAAGAAAGTAGGGGGAAAAATGCTCTCTTACCGCTCCGGCGGCGACTGGACCGATGAACGAACCTATCGATAAGGATATCGACAACAACGAGAACGTTCTTCCATATCGGGTCGGTCCGCTTAGCTGCAGGAGGAAGGATGTCATCGCCGGAAAAATTACTCCTTTTGCCATCCCGATAGCGAATAACAGCACCAACAACGGAACGGACCAACCGGAAGCTAAGCCATAGTAGCAGATGGCAAGCATAAGGACGCCGAACAACGTTCTCAAGTAGGGCAAATAGCGGTTCAGGAACAACAAGCCTAGCGTGACAAGAGCGCCGAGGCTTACAATCGAGAACAAAATGCCCGTACTCATTATGGTCGCGCTGTCCGTTCCGCGAAGAGGCAACTCGAAGGCCAATATCCCCTGAGCGCAGGCGAGGCCGACAGGCAACGAGAAGATTGTCCATGGAAGACGCGCGGGAGTCCCTTCTTGAGAGCTTGTTTGTTCGTTATGAGTAGTCTGAGGGCCGATCTGCGTTTTCTTGTCCGCTTCGATTTCCCGAGGCGTCCGGGCGGCATCCTTCACGAACCAGAGAGAGAATACTCCGGTTAAGAAGAGGATTAAGCCTAGCATGGCGAACGATTGGCTGAAACCGATCGTCGCGGCTAAATAAGCACCGGCCGCCGGAGAAACGACGGACGCGATCGTATGGACAAGTCCATTGCCGGCCATGAGCTTGCCTTGGTGAATGTGATCTTTGGCCAACCTCGCGAGAAGCGACATGCAAGCCGGAGAGAGGAAGGCGAGAACGAATCCGCTAATGGAGCGAATGTATAGAAGCTGCCAAGGATCCGTAACCCGAGCCTGGAAGAGCAAGAGGATACCGGCGCCGATCAAGCTTGCGGAGATGAACAAGCGGCTGCCGAACCGGTCGACCGCGACGCCGGCGATCAGGTTGCCGGGAAGATGGGTCAAGGAATACATCCCCATGACGAGCCCGATGAAGGAAGGGGCGGCGCCGAGGGATACGGCGAACGGGGTCAGCATAGGGTATTGGGCATGCAAATCGAAAAATGCGACGAACAAAAACAAATAAAGCCAGACGGCGGTTTTCATAGTCCGCTACCTCCTCGTATTGGGGTAGTCGGTACCCCTCGTCCGCATCCGCGGCTTATCCTACTTGTACGTGCCAATTGTCTGGGATATGACGGTCGTTTACGGGGGGATTTGCATTACGGTATAATAGGGTCATTGCGATAATCGAGTTCTATTGTTGATGGGGGAGAGTTCATGAGTTTCGATACGGATGCTTGGCTGCAATTTATACAAGACAACTGGGTGATCGTGGCGGTAGCCATCGTTGCGATTTTTATCGTTATGAAGTTGGTAAAAACCGTGCTGAAATGGATTTTGGCCGCGGCGATCGTTATCGGCATCGTAACCTACGGGGGAATAAGCGTCGACGAGATTAAAGAAGTCGGCTCCAAAGTGTCGGATGAGCTGGGCGCAATCGGAAGCAAGGTAACGGAGGAGCTTAAGGAGCAGGCGTTCAAGGCGATGGCCGGAGAAGCCAGCGAGGCGACTTACGTGGATAATGAAGACGGTTCGTACTCGATCAAGTCTACGAGCATAGAGTTGACGGGCATTCCGAATTCGGGCGAAGTCACGGTGAAGTTTCACGGACAATCTCTGGGCACGTTGAAAATGGAAGACGCGGTACGCGATTTTGTCGTGCAGGCGCGAGCTTCGGCTAAGTAAACCGGATGAACGGCGAATGGACCGTCTTTGATGCCAATCTCGTTACTTGGACGATATTGGCGGTCGTGGCGTTTTCCTTCTATCAGGGCATCCGGCGGGGAGCTTCGGGTTCCGTTAAGCAGCTCCTGTACTTTCTTATTGGCGCGATTATCGCCGTCGCGGCGATTGTCGCTTCGGCGCTGGCGGCTTCCGCCGTTTCTCCGCATCTCCAGATTTGGTTGTCGGAGCGGCAAATGGACCGTCCCCAACCGGATGCTTCCTATCTCGCTCAATTCGGCTATACGGCGCTGTCGGGATTACGCGATTTGCCGTTATTCCGCTTTGCGGCATTGTTTCTTGTTTTTCATACCGTCATTAGGCTTCTAACCGGCGTAGCGACTCGATTGTTAGGGACGATTATCTCGTTCCCGTTCGCCATCGTGCCGAGCGGCGGAGCCGTGAACCGGTCGGTCGGCGGAATGGTGGGCGCGGCTCTGGGAACGGGCAGGGCTTTGTTATTTACGGCCGTTCTATTCGCGTACTGCGCTTTATTTCCACAAGGTCCGATGACGGATTACATCCAACAATCGGGCATGTACCGGGAAATTGCCGCGCAAGTGATTCGTCCGGCGACGGGAAATCTCATCGACGAAAGGCTTCCGGTGTTCGCGCAGGAGATGTCGGGCGAACTCGATCAGTTATGGCTAAAGCGATACGATATCATCGATGCCGAGTTGCCGGATGAGATCGGGCAAACCGCCGTCTCCGTAACGGAAGGGAAAACCGGAGACGAGGCGAAAGCCCGCGCCTTGTACGACTGGGTCGGCAGCAGAATCGCTTATGACGATGACAAAGTGAAAGCGTACGTGGAAGAAGGAGATTGGCGGGAACAAGGACCCGAACAAACCTTCCTTACCCGTAAAGGCGTTTGCATTGACTATTCCCGGCTGTATGCCGCGATGGCAAGAGCCGTTGGTTTAGACGCGCGCGTCGTAACCGGACTCGGATACGACGGCCGCGGAGGTTACGGAGCGCATGCATGGAACGAAGTTTATTTATCGGAGCAGGACCGTTGGGTATCATTGGATTCTACTTGGGCTAAGACGGGGAATTGGTTCGATTCTCCCGGCTTTACCGATACGCATATCCGGAAAGGAGGCTTAACCGCGTGAGCAACAATCTGACGGAAGAAGCGCAGAAACGGGAGATCAGAAACCGAAGGCATTTCAGCTTCCGGCTTAACGTCTTTTTCTTCATTACGTTTTTCGTCTTTTCGATCTTGATCGTGAGGCTGGCTTATTTACAATTCGTGGAGGGTGACAATCTTCGCGCCAGGGAGCACGAGATCGGCTCCAAGAAGGTCCCCGTGCCGCCGATTCGGGGCAATATTTACGACTCCGCGGGCAATCCGATCGCTTACTCGGTTTCCACGCAATCGTTGTATTATACTTTGGACTTGAAAATGAAAAGCGATGAAGGCATGGCGCTTGCCGCAAGCCTGGTGGAAGTTTTCAACAAGCTGGGAGATAAGAAGGCTAAGCCTCTTACCGTTCAAGATGTATTTGAAGACATGGACTTGAAGGGCAGCGTCCATTACTCTTATCAACCGCGCCGCATTAAGACGGGACTTACGAAAGAGGAGATCGCGTACTTCTCCGAGCATCGCCAGGAATACAAAGGAATCGACGTCGTCGAGGAAAGCATCCGGCAATATAGCCAGGATCAGGTTTCGGTGCAGTTAGTCGGCTATATGAAAAAATTAAGCGGAGCGTTGAATCTAGACAGATACAAGGATATCAACAAGGATCAAACGGACGAAACGCTTAAGTATATTTCTTCCGAAGAAGTCGGATACGACGGTCTCGAATTGATGTATCAAGACGAACTGAGAGGACGCAACGGCGTCAAGGAATATCCGGTCAACAATCAGGGCGAGATTATCGGGCCGATGAAGCTCACGAAGCCCGTCAAAGGCGAGAACCTGTTCCTGACGATCAACCGCAGCATACAATTGCAGACCCAGCAGGCGATCATGGACCAAATCAAGTTCGTTCAAACGGCCAGCGGCAAGCAGTACGAGAATGCTCACCCGACGACGGGGTACGCGGTAGCGATGGAAGTGGACACCGGCCAGATCGTGGCGATGGCGAGCATGCCGGATTACGATCCGAGCGTATGGCAAGGCGGGATCAGCAAGAAGGACTTGGACGCGATCCAATTTTTCCAATATAACGGCACGATCAAGGACGTCCAACCGCCCTACGAGAAGTATGAGGAACGTAAAAATCATCCTTCCTCGCTCGTATATCTAGGTTCTACGCAAAAGCCGTTGTCCGTGCTTGTCGGCTTGAACGAGAAGCTGTTTACGACGTCGACGGTTTTTAACGATATCGGTTACTTCGAATTCGGCAGAGAAGGGCACGAGGTCAAAGTCCGGAATGCCAGCAATGCGGTCAACGGGCCTTTAACGGCGACTAAGGCGATAGCTAAGTCGTCCAATGCCTTTATGTCGGGAATGGTCGGCAATAAGCTTTACATGCAGTACAAGGGTGCCGAAGGCCTTGATATTTGGGATGATTACATGAAGAAGTTCGGCCTCGGCGTGACGACGGGAAGCGGCTTGCCGAGCGAGTCGGCCGGCGTAATCGACTATTACCACGAAGCCGAGAAGGCGAGCGTTCAATCGGCTCTTATCCGGGCTTCATGGGGACAGCAGGGCCGGTATACGACGCTTCAGCTGGCGCAATACGCCGCAATGCTGGCCAATCACGGCAAAAGAATGAAGCCGCAGTTCGTCAAGGAGATTCAAGACGTTAACGGCAACGTAACTCAACCGTTCCAAGCCGAAGTGTTAAATACGGTCGATTTTCCGAAGGCTTACTGGAAGGCGATCGAAGACGGAATGGCGGAGGTTAAAGTATCGGGATTCGAAGGGGTCAACTACACGTTTCTTCGTAAAACCGGTACTTCCCAGCAGGACGTCGGCAATCGCCAACGCGTAGAGAACGCCGTGTTTATCGCCTATGCTCCCGCGGATAAGCCGAAGCTGGCAGTCGCAGTCGTCGTCCCGGACGGAGGGTATGGCGGTTGGGGAGCCGCGCCGATCGCGCGCAAAATTTTCGACGCTTACGATGCGGAGATCGGATTGTACGGAACTCCCCGCAAACCAACCGTTCCCGCTACTTCGGTCAACGGGACGCCGGACGGAGCCGACGCTGCGGTCGGAGCGGCGGCGAACGGGCAGCAAACGAATGCGGAAGAACAATAAGAATAGCAAGCCTAAGATGTCGTCTTGAGAAAGACGGCATTTTTCTTTTAAAAATATGTTGCATCGAGTAAACTTTTTTGTATATTATAAAAAAAGAAGGCTTGAGGAAAGTATTAGTCCCTATCGCAAAATATTTGTTAATAGGCAATTAATAGAGAGAGTTGGAGAGAGGAGAATTTCAGCATGACAAGAACCAGTACGGCTAGAGCTTTGCCATCATCGATTAAACGCTTATTTTGGGTTATCGCCTTTTTAACCGCGGCGATGTTCGTCCTCTCAGGCTGCGGAAGCGGGCAAAAGACGTTCAAGGATGAGGGGAAGCTGCATGTGACCGCAACGATCGGGATGATCTCCGATGTCGTCAGGGAGGTCGGCGGCGATCGCGTGGAAGTCATCGGATTAATGGGTCCGGGCGTGGATCCCCACTTGTACAAGGCTTCGCAAGGAGACATCGGCAAGTTGGAGGACGCGGAAGTCATTTTCTACGGTGGATTGCATTTGGAAGGAAAAATGACGGAAATATTCGAGAAAATGAGCAAGAAAAAAACGGTAGTCGCCGTTACGAAGAACATCCCCGAACAGCAATTGCGGTCGGTTGCGGAAGGGACGCACGACCCGCACGTATGGTTTAACGTCAGGCTGTGGATGAGCGCGACCGAGACGATACGGGATACGCTGATCGAACGGGACCCGGATCATAAAGCCGGCTATCAGTCCAGAGCGGAAGCGTATCTCGCTAAGCTTGAAGAGCTTGACCGTTATGCGAAGGAGCAAATCGCGACGATACCGAAGCAAGGAAGGGTTATGGTCACGGCGCACGATGCGTTCGGTTACTTCGGGGATGCTTACGACATCGAAGTCGTAGGTTTGCAAGGAATCAGCACCGCGGCCGAGTACGGCTCCAAGGACGTGACCGGATTGCGGGATATGTTGGTCGAGCGGAGCATCAAAGCCGTATTCGTCGAGTCGAGCGTACCGAAAAAATCCATCGAAGCCGTCATCGAAGGAGCCAAGAAGAAAGGTCATGAAGTGAAAATCGGAGGCGAATTGTTCTCCGACGCGATGGGGAAAGAGGGAACGGAAGAAGGTACCTATATCGGTATGGTTAAGCACAACGTGGATACGATCGTTGGAGCTTTGAAATAGGAAGGAGCGGATAAATATGTTTTCACGCCAAAGGTTGACCTCCCCGTTGTCCGTAACGGATTTAACGGTCGCTTATCAGAAAAAACCGGTTATTCGGAACGTTTCGTTCGAAGTTGCCGAGGGAGAGCTTATCGGCATTATCGGACCGAACGGCGCGGGGAAATCGACGCTTATCAAAGCGATTCTCGGTCTTCAACCGACTCTTAGCGGCCAAACGTTAGTGTACGGCAAACCTTATCCCGCGCAAAGGAAACTTGTCGGATACGTGCCCCAGCGGGAATCGGTCGATTGGGATTTTCCTACGAACGCTTTGGATGTCGTTATGATGGGAAGGTATGGGCATCTCGGCTTGCTAAGGCGTCCGGGAGCCAAAGAGAAAGCGATCGGAATGGAATGCTTAGCCAAGGTAGGGATGGCGGATTTTGCCGGAAGACAGATCAGCCAGCTCTCCGGAGGGCAGCAACAGAGAGTATTTCTAGCACGGGCGTTGGCCCAAGACGCCACGCTATACTTCATGGATGAACCGTTCGCGGGCGTCGATGCCGCAACGGAAAAAGCGATTATTACGTTGCTGGGCGAATTGAAACGGCAGGGGAAAACGGTTCTTGTCGTACACCACGACCTGGCCACCGTGGAGCAATATTTCGATTCGGTCATGCTTCTGAACGGAGAGCTCGTGGCATTCGGTCCGACGGCTACGACTTTCACCGAGCAACGGCTGCAGGAAGCATATGGCGGCAGATTGACTTTTCTTAAGAGCAGCGCTTCCGAAGAACCGGCCATTCTAGCCGGAACGGGACGGTGATCGCGATGTTGAATCTGTTCACCGATCCGAATCTTCAATGGATATTGCTCGGCAGCATGCTGCTTGGGTTAAGTACGGGAGTCATCGGCACGTTCGCTTACTTGCGGAAGCAAAGCTTGATCGGGGACACCTTGGCGCACGCGGCTTTGCCGGGTATTTGCATTGCTTTTATGCTGACGGGCGTCAAATCGGTGGCCTTCTTCATGATAGGGGCGATCGTTGCCGGGATGATCGCGACGGTAGGGATCAGCTGGATTACCCGCTATTCGCGAATTAAGCCCGATGCGGCGATGGGGATCGTGCTGTCCGTATTTTTCGGGGTAGGTATCGTGCTCCTTACGCAAATTCAGCATAGCTCTTACGGCAATCAAAGCGGGCTGGATAAATTTCTGTTCGGTCAGGCCGCGTCTATGACGGCCGGCGACGTCTATACGATGACGGGGGTCGCCGTCGTCCTGATCCTAGCCTGCGCGGCGCTATTCAAAGAGTTCAAGCTGATCAGCTTCGATTCCGGTTATGCCCGGGGGCTTGGTTTCTCCGTGGCGACATTGGAACAATTGCTGTTATG
This sequence comes from Cohnella cholangitidis, assembly GCF_014107495.1. Lineage (GTDB taxonomy): Bacteria > Bacillota > Bacilli > Paenibacillales > Paenibacillaceae > Cohnella > Cohnella cholangitidis. The sequence goes on along the minus strand of NZ_CP041969.1, from coordinate 1,335,431 downwards.
GCTCGTCACGATTGCCGTAGTCGTAGGTATACAAGCGGTCGGCGTCGTACTCGTCGCGGCCTTGCTCATTACGCCCGCCGTATCGGCGCGTTATTGGACGGATCGTCTGGGCGTCATGACGATACTGTCGGGCGTGTTCGGCGCTGTAAGCGGCGCGATCGGAACTTGGATCAGCTCGGGGACGGAGCAGTTGCCTACGGGGCCGTTAAGCGTGCTGACCGCAACCGCATTGTTTACGTTCTCCGTCATGTTCGGCCCGCGCAGGGGAGTCGTCGCCAAGCTCGTCCGGCGATATGCCGCCAAACGGGAATGGGCGGAGGAGAAGGAGAAGCAGTCTGCCGCAGGCTCTTCCTCGAACGGACGGGGGGTGTCGTTATGAGCGGATTTTGGATCATGCTGACGGGAGCGCTCGTCGCCGCTTGCTGCGGCATACTCGGTTGTTTTCTGATTTTGCGCCGAATGGCGCTAGTGGGAGACGCGATCAGCCATTCCGTTCTTCCGGGCATCGTCATCGCCTTCTTGATCAGCGGATCGCGCGATTCTTTTTTCATGCTGTTCGGAGCTGCGATGATCGGTTTCATTACGGTGTTCCTCATTCAGATGTTTCAACAGAGCGGCGTGCAGAGCGATGCTTCCATCGGAGTCGTATTTACTTCCCTGTTCGCCGTAGGGGTTCTCTTGGTCAGCCTCAACGCTCAACAGGTCGATCTGGACTTGGACTGCGTGCTGTACGGCGAGATCGCCTATGTCCAATGGAATCAGTTGATGGTCGGGGGCATCGAGATCGGACCGAAAGCCGTATGGCTGCTCGGGATTACCTTGTTCCTCATCGTGGCAGTCATCTCGCTATTTTACAAACAATTCAAGCTATGCGCGTTCGATCCGGCCTTGGCGGCCGCCATCGGAATACCGGTTGCCATATTCCATTACGTGCTTATGGGTTTAGTCTCGATGGCAACGGTGAGCTCTTTCGAGAGCGTAGGCGCTATTCTCGTGGTAGGGCTGCTCATCGTTCCCCCGTCGACGGCTTATCTGCTGACGGACCGGTTGGGGACGATGATCGGGTTAAGCCTCGTTATCGGCGTAATCAGCTCGGTGGCAGGGTATTATATCGCAGCGGTGCTTGACGCTTCGATCGCCGGCTGCATGGTATGCGTCGCGGGCGTACTGTTCCTGCTGGCATTCTTATTCTCGCCTACACAGGGGCTCGTAACCCGCAAGCTGAGACAAAGGGCATCCATGGCACGAGAAGTCTATTAGCAACTTAACGGCTGGACAGAGAGGTCATCTGTCCGGCCGTTTTTTAAATTTCGAATTACGTGTCCAAATGTGATAGAATGACGTTGAATTGCACTTGGATACGGCAGCAGGGGAGTGGAAGGAACAGTTGGCTTACGAAAGAGGAAAATATAAACTGTTGGCTTTGGATCTAGACGGTACTTTACTTAACGATCGCAGCGAAATCAGCGATACGAACGCGGAGTGGGTGAGACATGCCGTCGAAGCGGGCGTAACGGTATGCGTATCGACGGGACGCGGGTTCAAGAGCGCGCTTCCGATCGTCGAGCAATTGGGCTTGGATACCCCGATGATAACGGTTAACGGCGGTGAGATATGGACGAAGCCGCATTCTATCCATCGACGTACATTGCTTGATACGAGCAAGGTCATGAAGCTTCATGCTTTGGCGGAGAAGTACCCGGACGTATGGTATTGGGCCTATACGACGGAGGATATTTATAACAAGGAACGCTGGGCGGGAGATACGGAAGCGAGCCATTGGCTGAAATTCGGGTATTATTACGAGGACGTGACGATCCTGGGAGAAATTTTGAAGGAAGTCCAATCTTGGGAAGGCCTCGAGATTAGCAATTCGTCGCCATTTAATATAGAAATCAATCCGCTGGGCATCTCCAAAGCGACGGCGCTCATGGAAGTGTGCAAGATGAAGGGTTACGACATGTCGGAAGTCGTGTCCGTCGGAGACAGCTTGAACGATATCGCGGCTATTCGGGCGTCGGGTCTCGGCGTCGCGATGGGCAACGCTCAGGATGAAGTAAAGCTCGCGGCTAATGCCGTGACGGGAAGCAATCAAGAGAACGGCGTTGCTCAGGTCATACAAAACTATGTGCTGAGGACGTGAGCTTGAGTGGATATTTTGGGCTGGGTATTGATTTCGGCCTTATTCGTAGTGGGAATGGCCGGTGCGGTTTATCCGATTTTGCCCGGCGCTTTGGCCATCTACGCGGCTTTCTTCGTGTACGGTTGGTTTTTCTCGTTTGAGCCGTTCGGCTTCTGGTTCTGGAGCATTCAAACGATCATCGTCATTATCCTCTTCGTAGCCGATTATATGGTCAACGCTTGGGGAGTCAAGAAGTTCGGAGGTTCTCGGGCTTCCGTCGTCGGCAGTACGATCGGAATCCTCATCGGGCCGTTCGTCATTCCGGCATTCGGTCTAATTATTGGACCTTTTGCCGGTGCCGTAATAGGGGAATTGATCCACGGCTCCGATATGAACCGGTCGATCAAGGTCGGATGGGGATCCTTGGTAGGCTTATTTACTAGCACGATCGTTAAAATTTTATTGCAGGGCGCCATGATCGTATTGTTCGTGATCTGGCTTATCGTCCATTAGAAGGAGCGATGGGAATGGTTCGTGTAACCGTATGGAACGAGTACAAACATGAACAAATTCATGACAAGGTTCGAACCGTTTATCCGAACGGAATCCATGCGGTTATCGCGGAAGGTTTGGAAGCTGCCAATCAGGGCTTCGTCGTCCGTACCGCAACCCAGCCCGAGCCGGAACACGGATTGACGCAAGATGTGCTGGATCATACGGACGTGCTGATCTGGTGGGGCCATATGGCGCACGACGAAGTGGACGACGGGATCGTAAGCAGGGTTCACGAACGCGTGATGAACGGCATGGGATTAATCGTGCTGCATTCCGGACATTTCTCGAAAATATTCAAGAAGCTAATGGGGACCGGCTGCGACCTGAAATGGCGAGAAGCGAACGAGAAGGAACGCATCTGGACCGTTGACCCCTCGCACCCCATCGCGGAAGGCATTCCGGAATATTTCGAACTGAAACCGGAAGAAATGTACGGAGAGCATTTCGATATTCCCGCGCCGGACGAGCTTATTTTCGTAAGCTGGTTCGAAGGCGGAGAAGTGTTCCGAAGCGGATGCACGTTCCGTCGCGGCCAAGGAAAAATCTTTTATTTTCGCCCGGGGCACGAAACGTATCCGACGTACTATCATCCATTGGTTCGGCGCGTTATCGCCAACGGCGCGAAATGGGCCGCTCCTTCGGGCGCCGCGCGTCCCGTGCGGGGCAACCATGAGCCGCTTGAACCCATCAACTAATCTTACCCAAAGAGGTTTATTTTGAAAAAAGACACTTTACTCAAAAGCACGCTAATCCTCGCGGCCGCGCCCTTGTCGCCCGGGCGCTCGGCATTTTCCAGCGGGTACCGCTCGATTATCTTCTGAACGATCTAGGGAATATCTATTACAACGTCGCGAACAACATTTATTTGTTATTGCTTATCGTGGCTACTGCGGGCATTCCAAGCGCCGTCAGCAAGATGGTGTCCGGACGTTATGCCATCGGACGCGTCATGGAAGCGCAACAGGTTTATCGCGCAGCAATGTTGTTCGGCGCGGCTGCGGGCGTCATCATTACTATCGGATTATGGTTAGTCGCCCCTTTTATCGCTAAGTCGATTCTGAACGAGCCTGAGGCCGCTTCGGCGATTCGGGCGATCGCGCCCTCCCTGCTCTTGTTCCCTATGATCGCGATGATGAGAGGGTATTTCCAGGGGCGCCAGTTCATGACCGCGGGCGGAATTTCGCAAATCATCGAGCAAATCCTTAGGGTATTCGCCGCGGTAGCTATCGCTTATGCCTTGTATGCGATAGATAAAACGGATCAGCAAGGCATCGCTTCCGGCGCTTCGTTAGGCAGCGTATTCGGCAGTATCGGCGCCTTCGCGGTTATGCTGTATTACTCCCGCAAGCTGAAAGCGAGCGACCGCAACGAGCCTCAGCTTCAGAAAGATTCTTCGCAGCGACTTCGCCTGAGCGGGATTTACCGCGAACTGTTCAGCTTATCCATTCCGATCGTCATGACCGCGATTACCGTGCAGTTGTTATATACGTTGGACAACTTCATGATCAAGTCGTTAACCGTCGGCCATTTCGAAGCGGAGACGATTAACCACTGGGCAGCGGTATACGGGATGAACGCCCAATCGATCGCGGGGATCCCGATCATTCTGGCGGTGGCGCTTTCCCAGTCGATTATCCCGCATATTTCGTCCGCGCACGCGATACGGGATAACGAGCGAGTAGGGAGCCAAGCTTCCCTAGCGGTCAGGATCGCGTTATACAGCGGCATGCCCGTCGTTCTGTTGCTCGGTATAGGCGCATACAGCGTAAACGGACTATTGTTCGAGAACGCGACCGGCAGCGCGATCGTCGCGATGCTGACCTTGGGGACGCTGTTCCAGATCGGCATGATGGTAACGAATTCGATCCTGCTCGGGATCGGAGAACCGAAAAAAGCGACGATGCACGCGATTACCGGCGTATTGATCAAGGTGATTCTCAGCTTCGCGCTTGCCCCGGCGTTCGGGGTATACGGAATCATCGCGGCAACGACCGTCTGTTTTATTTGGTCCTTGTCCTTCAACATCCTCAGCTTGCGCAAGCGTTCCAAGTTCAAGCTGCTCGGAAGCCGCTGGATCGGTTTTCTCCTCGCTTCCGGAATCGTCGCGGCCGCGCTTGCCTTAGTAGAGTGGGCAGTGTTAGAGATCGGCGAAGGACTTCCGGACAAGGTGGCGTATTTCTTATCCTGCGCGGTAATGGGAGGAGTGCTCGCGGTACTCTATCCGGCGTTGCTCGTTTATTTGCGGGTCGTTACGGCGGAAGAGATCTCGAATTACCCTCGCCCGGTCAAACGATTGCTAGCGCCTTTTATGAAGCTCAGATCGCGAAGCGCGTCATCTTCATAGTTCGGAACGACGGCGGCAATATCCGTGAATGCGGATATGCCGCTGTTTTTTATTGTTAATCTTTCCCCTTTGGAAGGATTTTCAATATGGACGTCGAAATTCAACCAGTCTAGAAGCTTTAATTAATAAGTTGTCTAAGGATAAAGGAGAGAGATAACGTGAGAGGCCGTTCTTTTAGAAAAGCAGGGGTATTATTATTCGTATTGTTGTTGGCCGTTGTTGTCGGATGCCAATCGATCGGCGGGCTTAATCTGAACGATATGCTCATTAAGCAATTGGACGTGAATGAGCAGGAGCAGTCCCAATCGTTCGAGTTGGAGCTTGAATTCAACGACGAGCTATTGGCCAAGGAAGACCCGGAGATCACTTCGCTGTTGAAAGCGATACAGAAGCTCTCGTTGAACATTACCCATTCCAAAGTCGACGATAAGGGCAATCAATGGGTGACAGGGGTCCTTAAGTTGAGTAAAGGGGATATCCCTTTCACGTTGCACTCGGACGGCAAAGCGATCCGATTCGACGTCGAAGGCGCCAAAAGGCCGTTTGTCGTGGAGCTTCCCGACATGGGCTCGATGTTGTTCGGTTCGATGGGATCGGAAGGCGATCCGCAGCAACAGATCATGGAATCGGTACGCCAGTTGATCAAGAACGTCGCTTCTTATTTCGTGAACGGGCTGCCGAATCCTCCGGTCATCACAGTCGATCAAGTGTCTTCGCCCGTTAACGGCGTTTCGACGAAATTGACGAAGGTTCATGCCGAAATCGATGGCGAACAGCTTGGAGAATTGATTCCGGTCTATTTGGATAACTTGGTCAAGGACAAGGAAGGTTTCCGAGGCGCACTGCGCGGCATGGTGCAATGGGTTATGGAATTGCCTCCCGAGATGAAGCGTCTGTTCGGCGGATCCGAGTTGTTCGAAGAGGATGTCGATATCGACGCCATCGTCGAAGAAGGCGTGAACGAGTTATTCCCTATTTTGGAGGAAGCCCAAAAGGAACTGGCGGATATCCGCAACGAAGAGGATTGGAAAAAAGCGTTCAATAAAGGAATTAACGCAAAGGCGGATCTGTTCGTGGACGATTCCTTGCATCTGCGCAAATTCCAGGCGGAGCTCAATATCGCGCCCGAGATTTTCGCGGATGAAGAAATCCCGATTAAGAATATTAAGATCCTCAGCTCCGGCGAAATGTGGAACGTAAACGGAGACGTCGACGTACCGGCGGTTCAAGTTCCGATTAACGCGCTGAAGCTGGACGGATTGAACGATATGCAGGCGTTCCAGTTCGTACGGGTGTTCGAAGAGGATTCGGTACTCTACGGCATTCTCAAGAACGATTTCAAAATCGACGATCAATCTTTCGAATTAAGCGACGAGTGGGGCATTCCTTTCTTCGTCGATTCGGAAGGAGTCGCTTACGTTCCGATCAGGGCAACGATGGATGAGTTCGGGGTTCGGTTGAACGTACCGTCCGCCAAAGGAGAAATCCGCTTCTACGATCAAGCGACGGAGCAAAGCTTTTTACTCCGGAGAGGCTCGGCTAAAGCAGCCGTGAACGGCGAAGCGATCACGCTGAAGCATAAGATCGTAACGGACGGACCGATCGCGTACGCGTCCGCGGAAGATTTGTTCGGTCTCCTTCGCGCCGAATATAAAGTGACGGAATTGGATAACGGAGAAAGCATTTTGGAGGTTACGAGGGATTTGTAATCTTGATTGAGCATCGTCGTCAGGGTTGCGGCGTTTTGAACTCCATCCTCCAAGAGGTTATAATAACATCCAAGAGACGACGAGGGGTGGGAGCAACGAATGAAAAAGATTACGGACGAAGCCGTATTTCGCGAGACGATCGCGCAGGACCGGCTGACGGTTGCCATTTTCAAGACCACTTGGTGTAAGGATTGCCATTTTATCGAGCCTTTTATCGCCGACGTGGAAGCCGCATACGCAGATCGTTTAACGATGATCGAGCTCGATCGGGACGATCTGGCCGATCTGTGCAGCGAGTTGAATATTCTTGGCATACCGAGCTTCATCGCGTTTCGCAAAGGCCAAGAGCTCGTGCGTTTCGTAAGCAAGCTGCGCAAAACGCGCGAGGAAATCGAGCAGTTCTTGGATCGGGCCGTCGAAGTATCGGGTGCTCTCGCGGGCAAGTGACATAAACGAAAAGATGGTTTCCAGACCTCTTCACCCGAGTTCGGGCGAAGAGGTTTTTCAATGAAGCCGTCGCGGAAAATTAGGCAATAATATGGCTAATCCCTGGCGCTATCCAATGTTCACATAATGAACATGGCTTTGAAAGTTGGGGTTGGGTATAATGGGAACTGGCCCCTTGCGCCAACTTTCACAAGAAATCGGGGATGGGCATGACTTCACAGAGATATCGTTTATTAACCTTACTTACATGCATAGGAATGTTTTTGGTGTTGATCGCAGGCGTTCTTGTCACGAATACGGATTCCGGTCGGGGCTGCGGCACGGATTGGCCATTATGCAACGGTCGGTTCGTACCTGCGTATACGGTCGAATCCATGGTAGAATACAGCCACAGGATGATCAGCGGATTGGTCGGCCTGCTCGTCGGCGCCACTTACTTGGTTACCCACTTCTGGAAGCCGGCTCGGAACAAGGAAAATCTTCTGTATGCGGGCGGCTCGTTATTGTTCACCGTCATGCAAGCGATTTTGGGAGCGATGGCGGTCGTCTGGGAGCAGTCTTCTCTCGTTCTGGCGCTCCATTTCGGGATTTCCTTGTTCGCCTTCACGTGTACATGGTTGTTATACTCGCGGGTGAAACGGGAGACAACGCTTGATTCGGGACAAACCGCTGCCCGTGCTTCTACGAAGGTAACAGCCCCGGCTAACTTGCCGAAGGCGTTGTTCCGCAGCATGGTCGCGATTCTCGTCTACTGCTATGTCGTCGTCTACTTGGGGGCGTACATCAGGCATACGAGCTCCGGAGGAGCATGCGAAGGCTGGCCATTATGCAACGGAGCAATCGTGCCCGAGTTGTCCGGCTCGGTTGGAGTCGCTTTCGCCCATAGGATAGCGGCGCTGGTACTGCTTATTCTGGTAGCGATTCTGGCGATCTATGTCCGCAGAGTCGCAGGCAAAGATTCCGAGCTGACGTCCATCGGCAATAAAGCTCTCGTGCTTGTATGCTTGCAAGTGCTGAGCGGAGGTCTGCTCTCCTTTACCTTAAGTAACGAAGATGTATATATTTTCACGGGACTCCTGCATACGATCATCATTTCGGCGCTGTTCAGCATGCTCGTATTGTTGGCTATTCGAACGCGGCAATCCTCTCGCGGTTAGCGTTCGACCGGCTGGAAAACGGATAAAACGATTGGAGACGGCGACGCGCAACCGTAATTGGTTGAGCCACCCGTCTCTTTTGCGATACAATGGAATAATCAATTTATACGCTCGTATAGATGCAGGTAGGAGGAACGGCCGTTGCTGAGAGTGTTGTTCGGGGAACAACCCAGAGAGTGGGAAGGAACGTCGCTCGAGACGGTACGGGCGATCGAACAGTTCGCTGCGCTGTCCTCTAAGCTCGCGGAACGATTGCCTGAGCAATCCTCGAAATTCCGTACGTACGAAATAGGGCGCAAGGGCTGCTTCGTTCAATGGATGAGCTTGAACAGAGTTGTTATGCGGCCAAGCGATATTCAAGACTTGTTCATTCCAATTTCGTGAACGAGCTGTCGCCGGAAGAACGATTCCATTATTATCAACACGTTTATTTCGATAAAAACGCCTATATCAGGGTGTTCGCCTTGCTTGATAAGCTTGGGACGTTGCTTAATCAATTGCTTACTCTCCGCACCGAGCGAATGAAAGCGCATTTTTCTTATTTTACGGTGCTCAGGAATATGAGAGAGAACCATTTGCACGTTGAACTCATGAAACCTCTTAACGAACTGAAGGAACGCCATCAGGGCGCGATGAGCCGGTTGCGCGGCCGAAGGAATTTGGAGATTCATCAGATGAACGCGGAGCTGAAGGACGATCTTAATCAAAGCCTTGCCCAGCACGGGGGACGAAGGACGATCGAGAATCTGGGTTCCAATATGGAAGATTTGGATCAAGGCTGGGATATGGTTCACGGATCTCTTAATCATTTCTTTCGGTATGCGTGCAAATGGTTGCGGAAAATGGATTAAGCCAGTGACGGAAATGGGGGATGCGGCGTGAAGTTAGGGGGAAAAACGGCGTTAATTACGGGCAGCGCCAAAGGATTGGGCAGACGGACGGCTCTTGAGTTGGCCGCGCAAGGTTGCGACGTCGCGATTAATTACGTGACGAGCCGCGACGAAGCGGAGGTGCTTGTGACCGAAATCGAGGCGATGGGGCGAAAGGCATGCGCGATTCAAGCGGACATCGCCAAAGCCGACGATGCCGAAAGACTCGTCTCCGAAGTCGAGAGCAAGCTTGGCGGAGTCGATATCCTGATCAACAATGCAGGGCCGTTCATTCGCGAACGACGTCTATTCGCCGACTATAAAACGGAAGACATCCATTATTTGATGAACGGCAATCTCGTCGGCACGATGTTGATGGATCATCGGGTATTGCCGGGCATGAGGAGCAGGCAATGGGGGAGAATCATTCATTTCGGCTTCGGGCATGCGTCGGAGGCCCGATCTTGGCCCCATCGCGCCGTGTACGCGGCGGCGAAAGTCGGCCTCGTATCGTTCACGAAGACGTTAGCGGTCGAAGAAGCGGCGAGCGGAATTACCGTAAACATGATTTGTCCCGGGGATATCCGAGGCGGGAACAAAGAAAAAAGCATCGTCGACGTTGCGGGCATCCTCGACGACGAGTCGCCGCGAGGCCGTCCGGGAACGGGCGAGGACGTAGCCAGAATGATCTCTTTTCTCTGTTTGCCGGAGTCGGATTTCATTACGGGCAATACGATTGACGTGTCCGGCGGGCTTGATCCGATTCGCACGCACCTGAAGAGATGACAAAAGGCCCTGCCGCAAGGACAGGACCTTCACCACTTCCGCTTAAGAAGGAAAATCAGAACACTTGAACGACTTCCTGAATGCCTTCGACTTCTTCCAGCAATGCGCGCTCGATACCTGCTTTGAGCGTGATTGTGGAGCTCGGACAGCTTCCGCAAGCGCCCATAAGACGCAATTTGACGACGCCGTCCTCGATGTCGACGAGCTCAACATCCCCACCGTCGCGTTGCAAGAACGGACGTAATTTATCGAGAACGTCGATGACTTCATCGTACTGCGTGCTTGGAGCATTTGTACTCATGATCATCCACTCCTTTCAAATTCTATTATAGTACAAAAAGCCGGGTTTTCAAACAGACGCTTGTTAGCATTTCGCGTAAGGAAAGGAAAAGGAACCTATGCATATCGTGGAGTTCTGCGTAAGTAACATGCACCACGGAACCGACCGCGTATTGAAAAAATTAGAAAGCCTTCCGGATATCGAAGTGATCGAATACGGCTGCCTCGGCAATTGCGGGGAATGTTATTTGTCTCCGTATGCGCTCGTTAACGGCGAAAGCGTCGTTGCCGAAACGGCCGAGCAGCTTTACGATCTCATATTGGACGCCATTGAGAAGCAAGAGACGGAACGGGCGGCAATGGATAAGCTGCTGGACGATCTTTAAGCGGATGAGGCTATCGAACTCCCTCTAACCGAAATGGCGTTTGCTTTTCCAGAGCACTCCGCTCTTGAGCATGCGCGGAATACGGCCGAGAAGAGGGGTAGCCCCCATTAAACCGAAGCCGGCTTTTTTTCCTAGAGAACCAAGCACTCCCTTAAGCTTGATGGAGGATAGCTTCGGTTCTTTGTTGTCCAATCGGGCGCGAATGATTTCCGCGACTTGTTTGCCTTGCGCTCCGGCAAGCTGCGCGCTTGGGGAGAAAGGTTGGCTGGAACAATCGCCGATGACGTATACGTGCGGAGCATCGGGAAGCTCATGCCATTCATTGACGATTAGGCGACCTTGCGGATCTTTGGGAAGCGACATGCGCTGAACGAGCTCTACGGGCTGAATTCCCGCCGTCCATACGGTAACATCGGTAAGAATGGGTTCGTCCCCGTTGTGAAGGACTCCTTGCTCTAAGGACGTTATGCTAATGTGCGAGCGCATCTCCACGTCATGCTGACGGAACCAATCCGCGACGTAGGTTTGCAATTTACCCGGAAACGCCGACATGACGCTGTTGCCGCGATCGAGGATGCGAATGTTAATGTCGGCGCGGCTTTCTCGCAATTCCGCCGCGACTTCCACTCCGCTAAGGCCTCCGCCGACAATCGTTAATTGGCCGTACGGGCGGATGTCGTTAATTTGTTGGAAGGTGCGTCGAGTCGACGAAAGCGATTGAATGCTGCAGGAAAATTCGGGAGCGCCTACGATTCCGTGGTAATTGTCCGTGCACCCAAGCGCGATGACCAACGAATCGTAAGAGAGAGGCTCTTGCTCGGTAATATGAACGATCTTATTGTCCAGATCGACGTCGGTTACGTCGCCGTAAACCATCTGCAATTGGGGATGCACGGGGAAGTTAACGCGGATTTCCAAATCGGATACCGTTCCCGCGGCTAACGCGTAGTATTCCGTTTTTAGCCCTTGATAAGGCATGCGATCCACTAGATAAATTCGGGCATCGCTTGGCAAATGCTCCAGCAGCTCCTGAACGACGGTAAGTCCTCCATAGCCGCCGCCTAATACTACGATCTTACTCATACAATAGGCTCCTTTTGCGTCTGTTTGTCTTAGTATGACACAGAAGAGTCCCCGTCTACCCGACGGGGAACTCCGTGTTATTCGTATATTTTCACTTCGTTGTAGAACGTATCGCGCTCGACCGGAATGCGTCCTGCTCCCTTGATTAGCCAAACCAAGTCCTCGCGGGTAATGCCGGCCGGCGTCAACGCTCCAGCCGCGTGGCTGATTTTCTCGCGAACGATCGTGCCGTGCGCATCGGAGGCGCCCATTGTAAGCGCTACCTGGGTCAATTGCGTTCCGATGTTAATGAAATAAGCTTTAATATGCTGAATATTATCGAGCATCAACCGGCTGATCGCGATTGCTTTCAAGTCGTCGTACGCGGAGTTCCTGCGGCGAATGCTCGCTTTGGGACTTATCGGCTGCATGGAGAGAGGGATGAATACTTGGAAGCCGTTCGTCTCGTCCTGAAGCTCGCGAATATGAAGCATGTGCTGAACGCGTTCTTCCAACGACTCGATGGAACCGTACAGCATCGTCGTATGCGTCCGCAAGCCGAGTTCGTGCGCCGTGCGGTGCACATCCAGGTACTGTTGGATATTGGCTTTGTCCACGCGCATCTTTTTACGGTATTGATCGGATAGAATTTCCGCGCCGCCGCCGGTCAACGTCTCCAGCCCGGCTTCGATCAGACGTTCCAGCACTTCCTTGAAGCTTAAGCCGGAGATGCGGGAGAAAAACTCGATTTCGGCGGCCGTATACGCCTTGATCGTCACGTTCGGATACTTGATCTTTAATGCGCGAATCGATTCCACATAGTAATCGAACGGTACGTTAGGATTATGTCCGCCGACGATGTGGAATTCGCGAACGCCGGGATGAATGTGTTGTTCCACGTAATCGATCATTTCCTGCGGCGATAACGTATAAGAACCTTCTTGTCCTTCGTCCTTGCGGAAATTGCAAAACGCGCAATGAGCTTCGCATACGTTCGTGAAGTAGAGGCTCATATTTTCGATAAAATAAACTTTCTTGCCGTTCTTTCTTAAATTAACCTCGTTGGCCAATTGTCCGATCGTCAACAAATCATCGGAACGGTAGAGAAATACGCCGTCTTCAAGTGATAACCGTTGTCCGTTCCTGATCTTGTCGGCGATTTCCGCCATTTGACGATCAGGGTGCGTCGTAACGAGCGTCATGTGATGAGCCTCCTGTAACCCTTAATCTGTTTCATAATAAGTGCGAATAATGTTCGTGAAGGGTTTGTGAAAAAAATAACTTATCATGAAAACGTGCAATTCCTTAGGTGAACAACTGTAAACATTATAAACCTCAATATTATCCTCGGCAACTGGAAATAGAAAACGTATAAACGATGTCAAAATAGGGAATGAACTTGTATAATAAGCCAAATTATGGTTATGTTTAAAATGACAATATTGAACGAGGCGGTGCATGGAAATGAAACCGGATATTTTACCACTCAGCGAGCTGGAGAAGTTGGACGTGGAAGAGAAAATCCAAACGCTTCAAAAGTACAGGGCGGCGTACACGATTAAAGATCTTAGTCAGGCTTGGAGTTTATCAAACCCAATCCAATATTATATGTGGCTGAAAAAACAACGTATATACGAACAGATCGTGAGACGTTCCGACAAGTTCGAACCTTCGAAAGAATGGAAGAGAATGCACGAATCCGGCGGTCGGGAGTTCGATCGCGGTCGGTTGCGGGAGTTGTCGGCCGATCAGTTCCGTTATTTGCTGGATACGGATTCTTCAGGACCGGAGCTGGCAATGGTGTTTCGGAGACTGGCCGATTTCTTGCAAAACGAGCAGGGACAATTCCGCTGCCGGATCGAACTTAAAGCGATCGCCCAGCAACTTGCGGGCGATACCTCACTTGAGGCTTAAAGCTCTCTGGAGTATACTGAAGAGAGAAAGCAGCTCTAAGGAGGGAACCGGATATGGTAAACATCAGCGAATCGGCTACGGATAAAATTCAAGAAATGCTGGCAGCCGAAGAAACTCCGAATTTGTTTCTGCGCATTGGCGTTCAAGAAGGCGGATGCAGCGGATTCTCTTATGGCATGGGATTCGACGACGAAATGCACGACGGCGACAAGGAAATGGACATTCGCGGCGTGAAAGTCGTCGTTGACGGGGATAGCATGAAGTATTTGAACGGCCTCGAGATCGACTGGAAGGAATCCGCCATGGGAGGCGGCTTTACGATCCAGAATCCGAACGCAACGGCAACATGCGGATGCGGCTCGAGCTTCAGAACGGCTACGGAAGCGGGCAATCCCGCGGCGGAACCTTGCTGATCTAAGATTTATGCTTCATTCACGGCCTCTATAACGGGATTAGTCCGAGACTAACCCGTTATGGGGGTCTTTTTTGTTTTGATTTGCGTATTTAGGTGTATCTAACAATTATCTAACACTTCCCCCTGAACTTTACAAAAACTTTAAGTTTATCATAAAGATACAATTAACAATCCGAGTGTTGATGAACGGAATCGTTCGTAAAGGAGATTTCGAGATGGAGAACAAAACGAGAATAAGAAAAATGAGACGGAGAATAGAAAATCTTCGCAACAAAATGGTGCTGGCCTTCGTGCAGAACGGCGCGGATATGAGCCATCCTCAAGTGCTGCGTCTGTCCCAGTTGTTGGATGAACAGCTAAACCGTTACGAACGCTGCAAGGTATACGAACAATCAGAGCCTCCCCGAACGGGAAAGTTGATGGTATTCGCCGCTGTCCATCATTTCGGGTGACCGGGTAAGCCGGCATGGTCGAATGAGAGGGCGATCGAAAGAGGGGCGAATTTCCGGCGTCATCCATCCAAGAACCTGTCCGTCAAACGGAGTATGTATAGAGATATACCCGTAGGAAAGGAGCCTCAATGGATGGAGGTTACGATAAGTCGACAATTGGCCAGTAAGTGGCTGAAGACCAACGCATTGCTTTCCAACCCTTATATTTCCAGGCATATTCCGGCTTCGCGGCTGCTGAATACCGCGAATTTGCGGCTAATGCTATCCAGATACGGCATGGTCGTCGTAAAGCCGGTTCGCGGCGCAGGGGGAATCGGTGTCATTAAAGTTGAAAGAAAGGGAAGCACGTACAGACTAACTCATAAGTCTACTAGTCGTACTTACTCCAGCTTTAGCGGATTGCAACGCGCGCTGAATGCTACTCGCAAAAAACGCGCTTATTTGATTCAAAGAGGAATCCGATTGGCCACGATCGGAGGACGGCCGATTGACTACAGGGTCAAATACGTGAAGGAAAACGGAAGATGGACATACCGATCGATGGTTGGACGATTGGCTAGACCCGGTTTGTTCGTAACGAACCTATGCCGGGGCGGAACCCAGCTGACCGCGGCGCAAGGAATAAGCCGTTCCCTGTCCGGAAAGCTCGTCAAAACGAAGAAACGGGAAATGCGACATTTGACGAATGCTTCCACAATGCTGTTGGAAAGCCGTTTTCCGGGGATCGGATCGCTTGGGTATGATTATGGAATCGACCGAAACGGACATATTTGGATGCTAGAGGTCAATACGCGACCGCAGTAAACCGCTTGATCCGACAGCGTTTTCTATAGATTCCTCTAATTGAATAATTTGCGGTTATGAAAGTTATTTATGATGATCGTTGAGAAAAAGTTGCCGACAAATTGTGTATAACTTCATCCACAATTTGCACATTGCCGACAAAGGATTTCCAGCATTTTTCAACAATATACCCACACTTTGCCCACACCCTTCTGTGGATAACTTGAGGGCTTGTCCGTAAAGTTTAGGACGTGCTATGATGCCTTCACAAAGTTCCTAATTTAAGGAAAGGGTGTGGGCAATGTTGCCTCTGCTGCCTGATGATCTATTGTTGGATGCTTATCGAAGCGCGCTCCGTTTGCGGTTGGAAAGAGAGTTCGTGCACTTATTGCGATCGGAAATCAGAAGAAGAAAGTTGACTATCCCTGAAGAGCGGGTTTTCTAGACATGCCATCCTGTAACTTCGACGCTAAAAGGGTAATGGCAGGAGATACAGCGAACGGCATGTTGGCAAACCGTCTCCCGGACGAATGCGCTTGCGCTTGTCAGCGCGGGTTCATAGGGGGAGTAGGGGCCGCTCCAATCGCTCCAACGACCTTCGTCTTCGGCTGCGGAACCGCACTTCGGACAAGAGGCCTCTAGGGGGTTCAATGCGTTGCATACAGGACAAATCATAAAGGCATCCTCCTAAGGTCCGGAAAATCCGGAATTCCTTAAGTAGGATGCCCTTTTGTTGTTTCTATAATTTCATATTGCTGCTATGTCCGGGAGAAAGCTTAGCGTCGGGATCCACATACACTTTAGCATTGTTGATCGCCGTAGGCGCTTCTCCGAATCCAACCGCAATGAGCTTAAGCTTGCCGGGGTATGTCGTAATATCGCCGGCGGCGAACATGCCGGGAATATTCGTTTCCATGCGAGAATCGACGACGATCGATCCTCCTTCGATATGAAGTCCCCATTCCGCTATCGGTCCGAGCGAGCTGACGAAACCGAAGTTGATAATGACCGCATCGACATCGTATTCGCTAGTCGCGCCGGATTTGACGTCCGTGAGCGTTACTTGTCTAATGGAGCCTTCTCCGTGCAAGGCCGTAATTTCCGTCGGCGTGACGACCTTAACTTTGGATTTCATTAGAAGCTCGACGCTGTGCTCATGCGCGCGGAATTTGTCGCGACGATGCACCAGTATGACTTGCTCCGCGATAGGCTCGAGCATAAGCGCCCAATCGAGCGCGGAATCGCCGCCGCCGCTGATGAGAACTTTCTGTCCGCGGTAACGTTCAAGATCGCTGACGAAATAATGAAGATTGGATTTCTCGTATTGAGCCGCTTCCGGCAATTCCAACCGCCGCGGTTCGAAAGCTCCGACTCCTGCCGTAATAATAACGGCTCGTGCATGATGAACGCGCTTATCGGTAACAATTTCAAAGAGACGTTCTTCTAATTTACTCACCTTGACAACTTTTTCTTCCAAGTACAATTGAGGTTGGAAATGATCCATTTGAATCTTTAAATTGTTGACCAGTTCCTGAGCAGTTACTTTCGGAAACCCCGCGACATCATAGATGTATTTCTCAGGGTATAGCGCGGCGAGCTGGCCGCCTAGCTGAGGCATGCTTTCGATAAGACTGACCGACATTTGTCGCATTCCGCCATAGAAGGCGGCGAACATCCCGGCAGGGCCTCCGCCGATAATGACGACGTCTACGGCAGATACATTGCTTTGATTCAAAAGGGTGACACCTCCGTTAATCATGCCAAATCTTTAGGAACTAAACGTTAACTAAACGTATCCATTATAATCTTGCGGCCGTGGCATGAAAAGGATTTTGTAAAGAAGTCCAAATTAATTCGTGAAAAAGAACCTTGAAAATTGTTGGAAAAGCTTATATGATCATTTGTGTGGAGCACTATTTTGTGACATAACGGAGAACATTGTGTAATTTTTCACAAACTAAACACAAACAGGGATTGGATGGGATCATCAATGAGCAGTATACCTAAAATCGTGATTCTGGGAGCAGGCTACGGCGGCGTGTTAACCTCGCTTCGACTGCAAAAGGAATTAAATTATAATGAAGCGGACGTAACTCTGGTCAACAAACATGACTACCATTATATTACGACTCACTTGCATATGCCGGCGGCAGGTACGGACAATCCGGAAAACGCGCGCGTAAACATTTCCAAATTGATCGACGAATTCAAAATCGATTTCGTGAAATCGACGGTAGTGCAAATTCGCCCGCAAGACCGAAAAGTCATTCTTGAAGACGGAACGCTGTCTTACGATTACCTGATCATCGGTCTGGGCGGCGAATCGGAAACGTTCGGCATCCCGGGACTCGGCGAATACGCGATGAACATCCGCAGCATCAACTCCGTTCGCCTGATCCGCGAGCATATCGAATACCAATTCGCTCGTTTCAAACGCGAGCCGCACCGTACGGATTACCTGACGTTCGTAGTCGGCGGCGCCGGATTTACGGGTATCGAGTTTATCGGAGAATTGGCGGATCGCATTCCGGAACTGTGCAAACAATTCGACGTCGACCCTGCGCTCGTCAAGATCGTCAATATCGAAGCGGCTCCGACGGCGTTGCCGGGCTTCGATCCTGAATTGGTCGAATACGCGATGCAAGTTCTTCAGAAGAAGGGCGTTACGTTCCGCATCGGCACGGCCATTAAAGAATGTACTCCTGACGGCGTAATCGTCGGAGAAGGCGAAGAGATCAAATCGCAAACGGTTATCTGGACCGGCGGCGTACGCGGTAACCGCCTCATCGAAGAAGCGGGCTTCGAAACGATGAGAGGACGCGTGAAGGTAGACGAATTCCTGCGCGCTCCAGGCCACGATAACGTATATATTCTGGGCGACAACTCCCTTGTCTTTAACCCGGAAGGACGTCCGTACCCGCCGACCGCGCAAATGGCTATGCAACAAGGCGTGAACTGCGCGCATAACTTGGTTGCGTCGATTCGTAACCAACCGTTGAAAACTTACTCTTTCTCCAACAAAGGTACGGTTGCATCCCTTGGCAAAGGCGAAGCGATCGGCATTGCCTTCGGCAAGAAATATAAAGGCCGCGTGGCGGCATGGTTGAAAAAAGCAATCGACATTCGTTACCTGTTCATTATCGGCGGTATTCCGTTAGTATTGCGCAAAGGCAAGTTCTTCTAATGAGACACTGCAGCGTGCAAGTGCGGGGCCTGCTGACTCGGGATGAGCTGGACCGCTACAACGCGCTGATGGAAGTAGGCTCTTATTTGGAATCGCAAAGCCGATACGACCTGGCGGCGACGGTTCAAGCGGAAGTGGATCTTCTCATCCAACCCGGCATCGAACGGCTTAAAGAGAAAGGCCGGGCGAGAGACCGCATGACGCAAGAGTATTTGGAAGAAAAGCGCCGTGCGGAATGGGAAGCGCAGATGCGCGAATTGGACGACGAAGAGGAATAATGCGAAGCCGGATTCGGATCTCCTTGGCAGTAGGGAGCTGAATCCGGTTTTTTGTTAGGCACGCTCTATTCGGTGTAGAATAGGGATACATAACTCAATCAGGGAGAGATTGCGATGACTGCACGGATTGAAAAAGATTCTATTGGAAGCAAAGAAGTTCCAAACGCGGTTTACTACGGTATCCAGACGCTTAGAGCCGTGGAAAATTTTCCGATTACCGGCGTACCCGTCCATCCCGAACTGGTCATTGCTTTAGCTCGCGTGAAAAAGGCCGCCGCCCAAGCGAACATGGAGCTTAAACGGCTTCCGCACGGAATCGGACAAGCCATTATTCAGGCGTCCGAAGAAGTCGCCCAAGGGCAATGGGCCGATCAATTTATCGTCGATTCCATTCAGGGCGGAGCCGGGACATCGATCAACATGAACATGAACGAAGTTCTTGCGAATCGGGCTTTGGAAATTATGGGGCATAAAAAAGGCGATTATTTTCATTGCAATCCCAATAATCATGTAAACATGTCGCAATCCACGAACGACGCGATTCCGACGGCGTTGAGATTGGCCGCGCACGTCCTGACAGGTCAACTGCTGGAGACGATGCGGGTCGTGCAACAGGGCTTCGCGACGAAACAAGCGGAATTCGACGACGTCATCAAAATGGGTCGAACCCATCTGCAGGATGCGGTTCCGATTCGGATGGGACAGGAGTTCGGGGCGTATGCCAAAGTGCTGGCTCGGGATATCGGAAGAATCGCCAGGGCTGCCGAGGGTCTGCTCTCCGTTAATATGGGCGCAACCGCGGTTGGAACCGGACTGAATGCGACAGTGGAGTATATCGAGCTTGTCGTGAAGCATTTGGCGGACGATCTTCGCATTCCGGTTCACTCCGCCGCGGATTTGGTGGACGCTACGCAGAATACCGACGCCTATACCGAACTGTCGGCGGCATTAAAAGTGTGCGCCGTCAATTTGTCCAAAATATGCAACGATATTCGATTGATGGCTTCCGGCCCTCACGTCGGGTTAAACGAGCTTAAGCTTCCCCCAAGACAGCCTGGCTCTTCGATTATGCCGGGCAAAGTTAATCCGGTCATGGCCGAGGTCGTGAACCAGGTCGCCTTTCAGGTCATGGGCAACGACCATACGATCTGCATGGCTTCCGAAGCCGGGCAGTTCGAGCTTAACGTCATGGGACCCGTCATCGCCTTCAATTTGTTGCAATCGCTTCAGGTCATGCAAAGAGCGTTGGACGTATTTTACCGGTATGCCCTTGAAGGCATGGAAGCTAATCGGGACAGATGCCGGGCATACGTCGAGCAGAGCTTCGGCATCGTGACGGCGTTGAATCCTCATCTCGGATACGACGTCGCGGCGCAATTGGTGAAAGAGGCTACGGCAACGGGGATGACGATCAAGGAATTGATCCTGGAAAGAGGCTTGCTGACTCCCGAGGAGATGGACGAAATTTTGGATCCGGTGCAAATGACGACTCCGGGAATCGCGGGGGAACGATTGCTGAAGGATCAGGTTTGAGCATGTGAGCAAAATAAAAGTCCATGCTTCTCCGGATCGGAGAGTGCATGGACTTTATTATTGCGAACCCGAAAGTTCTATTCGTTGCTCAGCAATCGGGTCAGCGATTCGCTAGTCTGAATATTGCCGACGTAGAATGCGCCGAACTCTCCGTAACGGGCGCTTACTTCGTCGAAGCGCATTTCGTATACGAGTTTCTTGAATTGCAGCGCATCGTCCGCGAACAATGTGACGCCCCATTCCCAATCGTCGAAGCCGACCGATCCGGAAATGATCTGTTTGACTTTGCCCGCGTAACCGCGACCGATCATGCCGTGGCTTCTCATCAGGTTTTTGCGATCTTCCATCGGAAGCATATACCAGTTGTCTTGAAGGTCGCGTTTCTTGTTCATCGGGTAGAAGCAAATATGTTTGCTCTTAGGCAGGGTCGGCTTCAAACGGGCGACGATCTCCGGCACTTGCAGCGGGTCGACGCCTGGAGCCGCCATATAATTGCTTAACTCCACGACGCTGACGTAAGAATATTCTTTAAGGGTATACTTGGCGAAGCTGGAACGGTTAAACGCGTTCTCGATCGCGTTAAGCTCTTCTAACGTCTCGCGCAAATGCATGAAGATGAGATCCGCTTTTTGTCCTACGATCGAGTAGATCGCCAAGCTTCCCTCTTTACGGGCTTCGACCGCTTCCCAATCGGAAACGAGCTTCGACAACTCGTTCAAAGCGGTATCTTTCTCCGCAGGCGATGCGGCATTCCAAGCTTGCCAATCGATACTGCGCAAATCGTGCAATACATACCAGCCATCCAGCGTTTGAGCGGCTTCGCTCATGAATGATCACTCCTTGTCCAACATGCTTTTCCCATTGTAGCCCAATTGGGAGGAAGGGGGCAAACCCATATCCGCGTCGCTGGCGGGAAAAATGAAATTCCCTTCCGTTTTGTTCACATCCCATTCACACCCTGCTCGTTGACTGACGCGAAACCAACTTGTAAACTGGTACAGTACACTATTTTGGAGGGACCTATCATGACCGGTGGAATACTCGGCGGGATTTTGTTCGGAATCGTCGGCTCGTTGCTCTGTCTGGTGCTTTTTTTCGGCATCGGTTTCATATTGAACATGTTAATCAAGACGACTTGGTTTCCGCTATGGCTTTTCCTGATCATTGTCACGCCTTTGGGCATTTGGCAATTGTGGCAGAATGACTTAAGCGTAACTGAAAATATACAGTCGCTGCTCGTGTCGGATATGATATTGATCATAGCGGGAGCTGTGGGCGCATACTTAAGCGGCTGGTCGATCCGGGCGCTGCGGCGCGGCGGTTACAAAATGTTCTAAGTTCGGTCAGGAGGAGTATGATGCTCCGATTATCGGAAAGTAAAAAGATAGCGAAATTCGCGATCGTGGGCGGGTTGAACACGGGGGTGGATTTCGCTGTTTTTTGTACGTTGGTATACGGGATAGGTTTTGGGACGTTTTGGGCCCAATGTATTTCCTACGTCGCGGGAGTAGCCAACAGTTATTTGCTGAATCGTTACTGGACGTTTCAGGTGAAGGAACGACGAAGCGCTGGGGAGCTTGTACGTTTTATTCTGGTTAACTTGCTGTCGTTCGGCGCGGCCACGTTGGTCTTGTTAGGCTTGGAGAGTTGGGGAATAGAGCCCGCGTTCGCCAAAATCCTATCCGTGGCATGCTCGCTTGCCGTTAATTACGTTGGTTATCGACTATGGGTTTTTCGCGTTTCGGAGAAAACCGCTCGGACGATAAGAGAATAGAAGACCGATAGACTCCCGAAGAGCGGGGAACGAGGATGACGGATGCGTGTTTCCGGTTATCGCGCCGCTCTAGGAGTCTATTTTTACATCTCTTCGGACGGGGCGATTTGTGCTACAATAGAACAATCATTATTTAGGGAAAAGAGTTGTCGATCCCGCTATGCGCGTGTCGAATATTATGGAATTTACCGAAAACCATCGTTATTTTGCGAGTCGCGATTTTGCCCTTAGCGGATTGGACCGCAAAGTGTTTATATCCCTCTATCAGCCGATGGTGGGGGCGATTTCCGCTGCTCTCTATCTGCTGCTCTATCATCAATTCTCGGAGGACTGCGCGGGGCATTCCTCGATCGAACAGCAACGCAAGCTATTCCTAGGGTTGGGATTGGAATTGAACGCCGTTGGTCGCCAAACGGCTATCGACGCGGCTTCGCGGCTTGAAGCCGTAGGGCTGCTGCAAGTGTACCGCAATCATAATCCGTTAACGGAAGAATCCATATACGAGTACGTGCTTCTTCAGCCGCTCAGCTCGGCCGAGTTTTTCTCCAATGTTCATCTGACGCTCCTGTTAAGAGACAAAATAGGGAAAAGCGCGTTACTGGAGCTGCGGGAAGGATTCATTTCCCGGCAACCGCCGGAGCTTGCCAGATTCGTTAATCGGGAAGAGGCGACCGTGCCGTTCTATGAGATGTTTCGGATCAGTTCCGGAACGTTGGACCCGGAGCTCGAGAGCGCATGGGCGGAAAGCGCCACCGCCAAAGAAAGAGCGCCGTCCTTTCAACCGCAGGAAAACATCCGGCATAGCGAGATGATGTTGAGATTTCCGCGAGGTTCGGCCAATCGGGGATTCGTGGAGCGGCTTAATCGCGCGCCCGAGTCCATGGCCCAGTTAAATTATTTATCCTATAAATTTAATTTGGAAGTACCCGAAATTTGCCGGCTTCTCGACGAAGATGGGATATTCCATTCGGACGGCACTTTGAATTGGGACGAGCTTCAGATCCGTGCCAATCTTATGTATCGCCAAGATCGCAAACGGGAAGAGGAGCGGGAGCGGTTTTTCGCGCGAGGCGAAGAACGCCAGCCGTTCGAGGACGATGTTCAGGGAACGACGAGTTCATCGTTGCAATTGGAAATCCCCGAGCGGTTTAATGGGGAGGTTTCCGTCGCCCGTTATAACGAGATGCTGCGGCGAGAGCCGTATACGAGAATGCTTGAACGCTATTTTCCGGGAGCCGTTCCGGACGCCTTCATTCGTATTTTCGAACGGATAGACATCAACTATAAGCTGCCCGAGCCCGTCATCAACGTTCTTATCCATTACGTGTTCTCGTTAAGCCGTGCGCAAAGATTAACGAAATCTTTCGTGGATTCCATTGCGTCCAACATGCTGGCCAAAGGAATCGATACGCTGGATAAAGCCGTTATGTACATTCATGAGCAGGAGAAGCTGAATGCCTCGCTGGAGCGTAAGCGGAAGGGCGAAGAGCCTGCGAGGGCGGGAGCGGGTTCCTACGGCGCGCAAGGGCGAAATACGAGACGGAAGCCGGCTATGTCGGTCGTTAAGGATACCGGACCGGCTCAAGAGGTTACGCCGGAAGAGCTTGAGAGGATGCTTGAGCTCGCTAGAGAGTTGAAGGGGAAAAGCTAACGGTTAGAGAGTAGGAATCGAACGACTTAAGCGGAAGGAGGGACGGGAAATGGAATCTTTAGGAGAGGCTTTGCGCCATATGCCTGCGTTTCCGGGTAGGGGAAACGCCGAACAAATCGCCAGTCAGGTATTAAACGATCCGCTCGTTCTGAAATTGCGCTCCCGGTATCCCGAGCTGAACGACGCTGTATTGCGGTCTAATTTAAATCGACTCTATCAGATGACCACGGAATATCGGGCCTGCAAAGAATGTCCGGGATTAGCCCGATGCCCGAACGATATGCAAGGCCATTCGACGGGGATTAGCTGCGTGGAAATCAACGGCCGTTGGCAGATTAACGATTATAAAACCGCCTGCTCTAAGTGGACGGCTAATGAGCAACAAGAGCAAATCCGCCGCAGAATTACGAGCTTTTACGTCGATGAAACCGTCTTGGGAGAGGATTACGACGAGGCGGAGATGCTGGAGCTGGACGCCAACCGATTGGTTGCCGTGAATCAATTGCACAGCTATGTCCGGACGACGATCAACGAAGGGTTGCAAAAGCGAGGAATATTCTTAACGGGGGATTTCGGAACGGGCAAGACGTATCTGGCGGGATATATGCTTCAGAAGCTGGCTAAGGCAGGTTTCTCGGGCGTTATCGTGTACATGCCGGAGTTCGTCGAGGATGCCAAAGCGCTCATGTTCGAGCCGCAAAAGCTCAAAGAGACGATCACGCTCATGAAAGAAGCCGATCTGCTCGTGTTCGACGATATCGGCGCGGAGAATTTGACCCCGTGGGTCAGAGATCACGTGCTCGGAGCGATTCTGAACCATCGGATGAATCGCAAGCCGACTTTCTACACCTCGAACCATGGCCTCGAAGATTTGGAGAGACATTTCAGCTTTACCCATAAGGAAGGCGAAGAGATGCACAAGGGTCAACGTCTGATGGATCGCGTACGTCCTTTCGTCGATGTCATTCATGTCAGAGGCCGCAATCAACGGGGCTCGTAACAATATCGCAATAATAACAGGGCTGCCCCATTGGGGCAGCTCTTTTTTGTTTCAACAAAGATTTATCAATTTTTTTTATAGCACTTATTGACAGTAAGCAAGATCACCTGCTATTATGACTTCAATAACCTACTAAACAGGTAGGAATTATAAGATGTATCGGAATTGTATGTTAGTCGATCGACCGGAACGGCCATCCGGAGACAAGCGAGATTCCATCGTTCAAACAACTAAAAATTAGGGGTGCATGAAAATGAAAACATTTAAAAACCTCCAACTGGTACTTATCGCGTCATTGATTATTACCGTATTGGCAGCATGCGGATCCAAAAACAACAACGAACCTGCCTCGGCAAGCAGCTCCAACGCAAGCGCAAGTCCTAGCGCGTCTGCAAGCGAGCCCGGCAACGCTCCGAAAGACATCGAATTGCTTAACGTGTCCTACGATCCGACGCGTGAACTTTACGAGGAATATAATAAGAGCTTCGCGGCTTACTGGAAAGAAAAAACGGGAGGCAACGTTACGATCAAGCAATCCCACGGCGGTTCGGGCAAGCAAGCCCGCGCGGTAATCGACGGATTGGAAGCGGACGTCGTTACGTTAGCGCTCGGATATGATATCGATGCAATCGTGGACGCAGGCGCAGTGAATGCGGATTGGCAGAAAAAATTCGAACAAAACAGCACGCCTTATACTTCAACGATCGTGTTTTTGGTTCGCAAGGGAAATCCAAAAGCAATCAAGGACTGGGGCGACCTGATTAAAGACGGCATCCAAGTCATTACTCCGAATCCGAAAACGTCCGGCGGAGCTCGCTGGAACTACCTTGCGGCATGGGGTTATGCGACCAAGACGCTCGGCTACGACGAACCGCAAACGTTGGAATTTCTGAAGAAGCTGTTCAAAAACGTACCGGTTCTGGATACGGGAGCGCGCGGTTCGACGACGACGTTCGTTGAAAAAGGAATCGGCGACGTGTTGCTTGCCTGGGAGAACGAAGCTTATCTGGCGCTGAAGGAGTTCGGCGACGAGTATGAAATCGTAACGCCTTCCATCAGTATTTTGGCGGAACCTCCGGTAGCGATCGTGGATAAGAACGTGGATAAGAAAGGCACCCGCGAGGCGGCCGAAGAATATCTCAAGTATTTGTACACCGAGCAAGGACAGGAAATCGCGGCTAAAAACTTCTACCGTCCGCGCCTTCAATCGGTTGCCGATAAGTATAAGGACCAATTCGGACAATTGAATCTGTTAACGATCGACCAGGATTTCGGAGGGTGGAAGGAAGCGCAAGCAAAACATTTCTCCGATGGCGGAACGTTCGACAAAATTTATACGCCGGGTTCCTAACCAAGGGCCGAGAAGAGAGGTTAAGGCGGGCATATGACATTACTTCGTCGCAAGAAAGACCGGGTATTGCCTGGGTTATCCATCACATTAGGATTTTCGGTCCTGTATTTGAGCTTGATCGTACTGATTCCATTGGCGGCTCTGGCGCTGAAGTCGGCAGAGCTGTCCCCCTCCGAGTGGTGGGATACCGTATCCGATCCCCGGGTCGTTGCTTCCTACAGGCTTAGTTTGTTAACCGCCTTCTTCGCGGCTTTGGTTAATCTGGTGTTCGGTCTGTTGCTCGCATGGGTGCTAGTGAGATACAAGTTTCCCGGCAAAAGAATCGTAGACGGTCTTATCGATTTGCCGTTTGCCCTCCCAACCGCCGTGGCGGGGATCGCCTTAACGACGATCTATGCTCCGAAAGGTTGGGTAGGATCGCTCCTTGAGCCGCTCGGCATTAAGGTTGCTTACACTCCGCTCGGTATTACGCTCGCGCTGATCTTCATTGGCATTCCGTTCGTCGTCCGGACGGTTCAGCCGGTTCTGCAGGACATGGAATCCGATATGGAAGAAGCGGCGGTGCTTCTCGGTTCGTACCGTGCGAGAACGTTCTTCAAAGTGATTTTGCCGGACTTGATTCCTCCGTTGCTGACCGGGTTCGCGTTGGCGTTCGCGCGCGGCATCGGGGAGTACGGCTCGGTCGTATTCATCTCCGGCAATATGCCGATGAAAACCGAGATCGCCCCTCTACTTATCATTACGAAACTTGAACAATACGAATACAGCCAAGCCGCTGCCGTAGCGGTCGTGCTGCTCTTGATTTCCTTCGTATTGTTGCTCTTCATCAACATCTTGCAAAGATGGAGCAATCGACGCCTGCGCTCCGTTAAAGGAGGTTAATCGACATGGCGGGAATCGTTACGAATCCCCGTTCGGGGAAAAGCCAGCCAATAAAGCCTCACTTAACGGAATCCAGAACGGTACGTTATATCTTGATCGGAATCGCGCTTCTGTTTCTCGGACTGATTGTCATTCTTCCGATGGTATCCGTTATTGCCGAGTCGTTCCGCAAAGGGTGGGAAGCGTACCTATCCGCGCTTTCCGATCCGGATGCGATGTCGGCGCTCAAGCTGACTCTAATTACCGCGGCGATTGCCGTTCCATTGAACACGATATTCGGGGTTGCGGCGGCATGGGCCATTACGAAATTCAAATTTCGCGGTAAAAACCTGCTCATAACCCTAATCGATCTACCGTTCGCCGTTTCTCCAGTAGTGAGTGGACTTATCTACGTCCTGCTGTTCGGCGCTCAAGGCTTTTTGGGCCCATGGCTGGATGAGCATAACATCAATATTATTTTCGCGACGCCGGGGATCGTGTTGGCGACCATGTTCGTTACGTTCCCTTTTGTAGCCAGAGAGCTTATCCCTCTCATGGAGGCGCAAGGCGTTCAAGACGAAGAAGCTGCGGTTAGCTTGGGAGCTCGCGGTTGGCGCGTCTTCTTCAAGGTAACGTTGCCCAATATCAAGTGGGGACTGTTGTACGGCATGATTTTGTGTAATGCGCGAGCGATGGGAGAGTTCGGTGCGGTATCCGTCGTCTCCGGTCATATCCGGGGCGAGACGAACACCTTGCCGTTGCATATCGAAATCGTGTACAACGAGTACCAATTCAGCGCAGCGTTTGCCGTTGCTTCGTTATTGATGGTATTGGCGATTATCACTCTCGTCGCGAAATCGATCTTGGAGAGCCGCATGAGCCAGGAACATTGAGTCGATTTCAAACTATGGAAACTATTCTGGGAGGGAAATGAGATGGCGAAACCGGTAGAAGTGGATGATCGTTGGCTGGGGCGCATTGCCGAGCAAGTAAACGGATTGGAGTATGGCGAGGTGAACATCGTCGTCCACGACGGCAGAATCGTTCAGATCGAACGCAAGGAACGCAAACGTTACGACGACTCCATCCGAGTCGTTAAAACAGGACAAAAAGAAGCTTAGAGCTTCCATACGAATATAGCCCGGGAGCCCGCTTATCGAAGCGGGCTTCCTGGCGTTGGGGCGATTCGGGCTGAAACGGACCGTTAGTCTTTTTTATATTTATCTTTGAGGATCCCGGACCCCATTCCTGCTCCCGCCATTAGGATGAGAGATCCAAAATTCCAAAAAAACGATCCCCCGGGAAGCGGAATGTCCAAAGGAGTTATTTTGTTCAAGAGGAGGATTCCCAGTTTCAGGATTAACAAAACAACGCCGACTAGAAACAAGACATCGAACATTAACTTTGACTTGGGGTAAGCCAATCGTTTGCTGTCTTTAATCACTTTCTTGGTCAGCTCCTCGTCGCTTCTCAGTAATTCGTCGATCGTTATTCCAAAGAGATCGCTTAAGTTAATGATGACTTCAATACTCGGATAGTTCAGGCCGTTTTCCCATTTCGATACGGACTGCCGGCTAACAAAAAGCTTTGCGGCTAGTTCCTCTTGAGACCATCCCTTCTTTTTTCTCTCCGTCTTTAACTTTTCTCCAAAGATCATTCAACAACAACCTTTCGGATTTTATGATTCATTATTCGATTATCGTCTGGCGAAAGTAAAGACCGTTTTAGTTGCCGGCGCTCCGCAACTCGCGGTTGCGTCTTGAAACCCTATATCTCAAGCTGTCGCGGATCGCCGTGTCGCTCCTTTAAGCAAATTAATAGACTAAATTACATCATAATAAAGGAGGGCTAGTCCCTTGACCGTATGCAGGCCTTCGCCATCATTTCATTTCGCGTACGTCACGAATTTCGACGATGATTCCGTGTCGGCGATCGATACCCGAACCAAAAAAGTCAAGGCAACGATCAAGACCGGCCGCGGACCTTTCGAGATTGCCGTTACACCCGATCGAAAGTACGCTTATGTTGTGAATAAACGCGATAACACCGCACAAGTGATCAAAAGAAAAACAAATACGATTATCCGTACCATCCGGGTCGGAAACGCTCCATCGGACGTAGGGACTTCCCGAAACTTCGTCTACGTTACGAACTCGGCTGACAATACCGTTTCCGTAATTTGCCCGAAGAAACAAAGAGTCGTTAAAACGATAAGGGTCGGAAAAAGACCGGTAGGAGTAACCGTTACTCCCAAGAAGATCGGCTTAAGAACTTTAGGATTCGTAAGCAATATAGACAGCAATACGATTTCGATTTTCGATGCGAAAAACAACAAGGTCGTCGATACGATAAAAGCCGGCGTCGGTCCGGATCAAATTGCTTTCGCGAAGAACGGCAAATTAGCTTACGTCACCACGAAGAATAACGTATCGGTCATAGGCGTTCGCAGCCGAAGGATCCTAAAAAGGATTCGAGTCGGCCGTAGTCCGGTCGGCGTGGCCATAACCCCTGACAATAAATTCGCCTACGTCGGCAATGAAGGGGATAACACGGTTTCCGTTATCAAACTAATAAGTAACAAGGTAATAGCTACAATCCCGGTGGGAATCAAACCCGGTATCGTTGCTATTACGCAAGATAGTAAATATGCTTATGCGGCTAATTTTGGAGAAGACACCGTATCCGTGATTAGAATCAGGGATAATAAGGTTGTTAAGACGATAAAAGTAGGAAATAAGGCATCTGGTATTGCTATTATCCCTTTATAGATAGCTCCGCAGATAACAGGCTGCCGGTATTATCGGCAGCCTGTTCAGCTAAGCGGTTTATTCACTCAATGTGCAAAAGCTTTCAGAAAATGAGAAATAACGGATATCGTTTCCTCCAGCGACTGATCGGCATCCGGACTTTGCGCAATCCATAACGCGGATTCGTTAAGGGCGCCCGAGACAAAATGAGTCAATGCATCTAACGGTACCGGCTTAAGGCAACCTTGTCGCTGCATTAGCTCCAATTGCTCGCGCAAGTGCCGCATCGAGTTCTCCTCGTCCATCCTTCTCCAAGCTTCCCAACCCAATACGGCAGGACCGTCTATGAGCAATATTCGTCTAATGCGCGGTTCAACGGCAGCCGCGACAAATGCGCGGCTGCCTAGAATAAGTTGTTCCAATGCATCATCGCTTCGGGCCGCCTCTGCTTCTACCCTTTCGCTGATTTCCGTCTGAACGGATTCAAGCACGGCTTGAAACAAGCCTTTCTTGCTGCCGAAATGATGGTAAAGAGCGCCTCGGGTCAGTTCGGCCTCCGCCACGATTTCTTCCATGGACGATTCCGCATACCCATACTCCGTAAAGTGTTTCCAGGCTACTTGTATCAGTTTGACAATCGTTTCGGACGCTTCTCCTTGCTTTTTTTCATGTCGGTTTCCTTCTCCTGTTTTCCGTCATTTCTCCATAAGCTTCGATATCTCGAGCGCGTTCTTGTCTCCTGATAACCAGCGACCTTAATCCACGGAGAGCAATCCACCGCCCGCGTTCTTATCCAGCCAAGGCTTCTCATTGTATTTTTCGCTATACGCGGTGGAAGGCGGGATAATGCTGATCACATCGATCAATACGCCATTTGGATCGCTTGTGATAAAATGCCGCTGTCCGAACTCTTCGTCCCGGATATCGAGCAGCAGGGGAAGCTTCTCCCGCTTGATAAGTCTTTCGTACTCCGCGTCCACATCATCCACTTCGAAGTTGAGAATTAGTCCGTTCACCGAATGTCTGTATGCAGTCGGTACGGTAGGATGGCCGGATTCCAGGATAGCGAGCTCGAACGAAGTTTCGGTATCCCGGAGCAATCGCAGGCTTATATACCATTCGGCCTCGAATACGATCTCAAACCCAAACTGATTTCGATAAAATTCGGCGCTTAAAGCCACTTGATTAGTTAAAATAACCGGATAAAAGCTGGAAATTTTCATAGCCGCATTCTCCTTCGCAGGTTTATAACCGAATCTTAACATACATTCTGTATGTATGTAAATTCGAAGTAGCACGATTTGCATCGAGAGATGGAATAAAACAGCGGCAATCTATATCTTTATTTTTATCGAAAGTAGACGCCGATTAACTTTGGTTAATACTCATCGCAGGTTACATATTGTAAAATAGGCTTCTAATCTCATTTCTCAAGAGGAATTTTCGACATGGCGCTTACGGGTATTAAGATGTTTCAAGGATTGTCGAACATGGAGCTGGCGAGAGTACTTGGTCGTCTGGATAAGCAGAACAGACCGGCGGGGAGCTTGTTGTTTCGGCAAGGCGATCCGGGTGACGGCATGTTTATCATTCAAAGCGGCAAAGTCCAGCTGTCCATGGAAACGGCGGATGGAAGCAGTCAACCGCTTGCGGTTCTCGGCGAGGGAGACATCCTCGGAGAAATGGCTCTGTTGACAGGCGAATCCCGATCGGCCACCGCGCTTACTTCGACGGAATCGGTTCTGTTCGTCATGGACAAGGAAATATTCGAGAAGCTGATTATGGAGCAGCCGACGATATCGGCCTATTTTATTTCGCTATTATCGCAAAGATTAGTTCAGACTAACGATAGATTGCAAGTGTCTAACGAGGCCAAGGACAAATGGATCCTGCAGGAGCTTGACCAATATTCCGGCGAGATGAGAGACATTCTGTGCGCTTGTTCGTTGTTGCCGCGTATGAATCGGAAACTCCTTTTCGCGCTATTCAAGGGGGACTCGGCCGAGAATTTGCTGGATCATATTCGGAAAGGCTCGGAATTTTTTACGCTGGAGCCTTCCCCGGCAGCGATGCCGGAATGGACCGTTAATGCCGCTGCGAAGCCTGCTTTGCTTGGATTATGGAAAACGATACGAACGGACGAGCAATTAGACGAATGGCTGGACCAAGCCGCGGATAGTTGGATTAGCGATTCCGAATGGGGCAAGGCTATCGAGCTTTATGCGGTTAACGAGCGGTGGGAGGCCGCGTTGAACCTTGCCGCGCAAGCTCCCGAAACGGACGATGGATATCGTTATTTGGATCCGTGTCCCGCGACTTTGCTGTTCGCTAAATTTAACGTGCTGGACCGGTATTTGCGGTATTGCGCCGCTCGACAAAGGGAAGCCGGTTTTACGAAGGTGCAGCAGGCTTTGGAGAATAGTCCGATGCCGTTCACGCTCGATCAAAGGGTCGTCCTGTATGAGATCGGAGCCGAAATTTGCCAGCAGCTGGATCGGAAGGTAAAGGCATTGGAGTATTTGTCCATGGCGGAAGCTTTGGCATCGTCTCTATCCGATCGTACGGCGGCGACGGGAGAAGCCGAAGAGCGCGCGTATCGGGCTGCCAAACAAAAAATGGAGAGGCATAAAACGAACGAACTGGCCTCCAAAGCGAACCACTTGTTGAAAAACCGGAGCTGGAGCATCGTTATATGCGTGTTGGTTGTCGCATTCAGTTTGGGTTTCTTTCATTTCTCTCCTCCGTTCGGAGGGTTGTCGCGACAAGGGATGGATTTTATCGGCATCGGCATTGCCGCCGTCGCTTTATGGATCGTTAATCTCGTAGCGGACTACCTCGTTGCTTTGTTCATGGCGATGTTCTGGGTGTTGGGCGACCTGGCGACGCCGGAAATCGCTTTATCGGGATTCTCCTCGACGACTTGGCTGTACATGCTGTTTATTCTAGCTTTCGGGGCGGTCATTACGAAGTCGGGGATCCTGTTTAGACTTTCCCTCCATGCGCTCAAACGATTTCCGTCCAACTATCGGGGACAATTGTGGGGCGTCGTGGCGGGCGGCGCTTTGTTGAATCCGTTGATTCCTTCCTCCTCGGCTAAAGTCACTTTAGGCGTTCCCATAGCCCGTACCTTGTCCGACTCGATGGGGTTTAAGGACAGAAGCGACGGGGCGGCGGGCCTAGGGCTCGCGGCCATGGTGTTCTACGGGTTTACGGCGCCTTTCGTTCTGACGGGTTCCTACAGTAACGTCATGGCGTTCGGCCTAGTCGACGGGGTTAAGCAACCGAGTTGGTTTCAATGGTTCCTGTATGCGTTGCCGGCTTTTCTTATTTTTACGGTGCTCATTCTCGTTTTCTTGCTCCTGAAGTTTCGCAAGGTGTCGTCCGCCAAGCCGATCTCGCAGAAGGTGCTCGACGATCAGCTGCGGCTTCTGGGCAAGCTAACGAAACAAGAGCGAGTAACCGTACTCACCGTTGTCGGAAGCATTCTGCTTATGATCGCCCAGCCTCTTCACGGGCTCGACAACGCGTGGGTCATGCTGCTAGGGTTTGCGGTGCTTGTCGCCACGGGGACGCTGGATTCGCAGACGCTCAAGACAGGCATGGATTGGACGTTCCTCATCTTCATCGGCATTGCGTTCAGCTTCGCGGAGGCGGCGAAGCAGCTAGGCATTATCGAAGCGTTATCCTCGTTCTTGGGAGAACATATGTCGATGTTTCTCTCCTCGCCTATGCTGTTCTTGGCGGCGGTGATGGGGGTGTCGTTCCTCGTGACCCTCGTCGTGCGGGACGATCCCGCGCTAATCTTGCTGGTCATCGCGACGATTCCGCTGGCGGAGCAGGCGGGAGTTCATCCGTGGGTGCTCGTATTCGTCGTCTTGCTGTGCACGGATCCGTTCTTTTTCGCCTATCAATCTCCGACTTATTTAACTGCTTATTACAGCGCGGAAGGCAAGTCGTTCCATCATCGCCAAGGACAATGGGTCGCTCTGGGATATGCCGCGGCGGTTATCGTTGCGGTCATGGCAAGCGTGCCTTATTGGCAATGGCTGGGTTTGATTAAATAAGGGCAAAGCAAAAGCCGCCAGGAGCTATCGGCTCCTTGGCGGCTTTTAGGCATGCGAGCTTATGAAATAATAAATTTAACGACAACCGCTACCGTAAATACAACGAACATGAAGCCGAACATGGCTCCGAAGCCGACTGCCGTATCCATTAAATCGTCGCGCGGCTCTTCGTTGATGTGCTGGCGGGGATCTCTTACGTTTTCCATGGGAAGCCTCCTGACACATTCGATAACTACAGTATACCCAACATCGCTTTTTGTTGTAAAGTATTCCTGATTGTCTTAGGTGACAAGTTTGCGACAACCAACAATCGGATAAGGAAACGAAACCCGCAAATATGCTACAATGGGAGGAACGGGTGTTCTGCCCCTTATGCCATTTACCGAGGAGGTGCCGTACGTGGACATCCTGAATCATTCACTGGCCGATCGCGACAAAGCGATGGAAAACATTCGCCATAAGCTGGCGTTGCTTCCCGATCAGCCGGGCTGTTACCTGATGAAAAACGATGAAGGAAAAATTATTTACGTGGGAAAAGCCAAAGTGCTTAAAAACCGCGTCCGCTCTTATTTTACGGGAAGCCACGATGGCAAAACGCAAAAGCTTGTCTCGGAAATCCGGGACTTCGAATATATCGTCACCGCAAGCAACACGGAATCGCTTATCCTCGAATGCAACTTGATCAAAGAGCATTTTCCGCGTTACAACGTATTGCTTAAGGACGACAAATCTTTTCCTTATTTGAAGATCACCCACGAAGCGCACCCGAAGCTGGAAGTGACCCGGCGGATCGTGAAGGACAAGGGCAAATATTTCGGTCCATACCCGAACGCCTTCGCCGCGCAGGAGACGAAGAAGCTTCTGGATAGGTTGTACCCTTTGCGCAAATGCAATACGTTGCCCGACAAAGTTTGCCTCTATTATCACTTAGGGCAGTGCGTGGCGCCTTGCGAATACCCGGTCGAGCAGTCCGCGTACGAAGAGATGATCGGAGAGATCTCCCGGTTCTTGAACGGCGGGCATGCGGAGATTAAAAAAGATCTCAAGCGCAAGATGGAAATCGCGGCCGAGGAACTGGAATTCGAGCGCGCGAAGGAGTACCGCGACCAGATCGTCGCCATCGAAGCGCTGATGGAGAAGCAGACGATTAACATGGCAGATGCGATGGATCGAGACGTGTTCGGCTTTTCGGTCGACAAGGGCTGGATGTGCGTGCAAATTCTCTATATGCGCCAGGGGAAAATGATCCAGCGTCACATGTCCGTTTTTCCGTATTACGGGGAAGCATACGATGATTTTTTAAGCTACGTTACCCAATACTATAGCGATAACCCGGCGCTTCCGCGAGAAATGCTGCTGCCTCCTCCCCCTGAAGCGGGGGAAGAGCAGGCGTTGAACGCTGATGGACCGGATGCTCGGCAAGGAGTTAGCTTGGTAGCTGAGGCTAAAGAGCCCTACGGCGAAGATGCGGCTGCGGATTCGGCCGAGGAAGGGGAAGCGGCGGAGGTCGGAGAATCGTTGCGCCGCTGGTTGAAAATCAAGGTGGCGGTGCCTCGCCGCGGATCGAAGCGCCAGCTCGTCGCGATGGCTTGCGACAACTCCCGGGTCGCGCTCGAAGAGAAATTCCGCCTGATCGAACGGGACGAATCTCGCAGCGTGAAAGCGGTGGAAGGTTTGGCGCGTTGGATCGGCATTCCTAACGCCAATCGTATCGAAGCGTTCGATAACTCGAACATTCAAGGTTCGTCTCCGGTGTCCGCGATGATCGTGTTCACGAACGGCAAACCGGATAAGAAGGAATACCGCAAGTATAACGTCAAGACCGTGCAAGGACCGGACGACTACGAGTCGATGCGGGAAGTCGTGCGGCGCCGATACGAGCGCGTGCTCAAGGAAGGCTTGCCGCTGCCCGACCTGATCGTCGTCGATGGAGGAAAGGGACATATCGCGTCCGTGCTCGACGTGCTGGTGAACGAGCTCGGCATGGACGTTCCCGTATGCGGGCTGGCTAAGGATGCCAAGCACCGCACGGCGCAGCTGCTTGTAGGCGATCCGCCGGAAATCGTTCCGTTGCCGCGCGACAGCCAAGAATTTTACTTGCTGCAGCGCATTCAGGACGAGGTTCATCGGTTCGCGATCACGTTCCACCGGGAGAAGAGAGCGAAATCGATGGTCGCGTCGAGGCTGGATGCCATCCCCGGCATCGGAGAGAAGCGCCGCAAGCAGCTGCTGAGCCACTTTGGCTCGCTTAAAGCGATCAAGGAAGCAAGCGCGGACGACTTTAAGGCCGTTTCGATCGGAGATGCGCTAGCTCAGCGCATTCTTGACGCATTGAACGCGGAGTAAGGTTGTTAAGGTTAACCAACATGTCCAAGATCAATTGGCGGAACCCGCCCAGCACCCGAATAACGGTGCTGGGCTTGTTTGCGTGCTTAGCTTCGCGTTCAGCCGATTTGTACAGCATCAAGACCTAAGTCTAACCGATACTAGACAAAAGATAGGAGACAAACCCGACGCGAAGCGATGGGAGGCGGTACCGGCGGAAGGATAGAATGAAGTCAACGACCAGCAATGGCGGAATCGTTGGCGAAGGTGGAAACGCGATGCTGAATAATCAACCGGAATTGGCGGTAGGGGGCAAAAGTTCTACGAGGGCTTTATCGAATAGAAGAAGAGGAATTTCGAATACAAGGCAATGGGTTTGGCTGAGATGGGAAAAAACGATAGGACGACTCATGGACCTTAATAGCGAATATGCGATGGAGGCCGGGATTTGCAGGTTATTGGTTAAAAAGCACAAAGGCGGCGACATCGTTTGCGCGGACGGCACGCGGATCGCGAAAGGCGACCTGGTCGGGGAACTGCATCTTAACAACCGCATGATACACGAGATGACCATGAAAGTCGGCGCGACTCGAGCGGCGATGCAGACAGCGCGATTGGTGCGGAAATCTCTTATGGAAATTAACGAGGCGCTTGAAACGCGAACGGACTTGTCCCAAGTGAAAGCTTTGGTCGGAGTGACCATGCTTCATCGGGGGTTAACCCACGGCTTGGGGTTTGAACAAAGGAAACTGCCATCTAAGCGCTTCGAGAAATTTACTGCATTGTACTTGAGATTGCTGTTGCTTTGCATGCATCCCGACGGCATGGAAAGGATCGGACGGAATAAGGACAAGCTTGCTCCTTTAATGCTGATTATTTCGAGGGATGCATTAACGCGAAAGTTCAGCTTTATTAATTCTTCAGAATGTTCTCGAGAAGTTCCTAAGGATTGTTCTCTATGATGGGTTTCATCAACCCTTGATGGAGGAGTGGAACGATGGAACTACAAAAGAGAGAACGCATCAGCCCGAACGCGCGGAGTCGCATGTCAGCTTACAAACCTTTGCTGGGACTGCTAGCCGTTCCTGTTATTAACTTCTTTTACGTAATGCAAAATCACCCCGGAGGAAACGTTCTGTCATTAGTAACGGAAGTGGATAGGAGCACGCCTTTTATTTCGGAATTCGCGGCGCCCTATATGCTCTGGTATCCGTTCCTGTTTCTCGTTTTTTTCTTGGTCTTGCGCCAGGACAAAATCAAGTATTATCGTTTATTGCTCGCTCTTTGCATCGGTCTTCTACTGTCTAACCTCGTCTATTTGTTTTTTCAAACGACGGTTCCCCGCCCCGAAGTGGAATCTACCGGATTTTTTAATCATTTGGTAGCAATCGTTTACGCGAACGACGAACCGTATAATTGCTTTCCCAGCATTCATGTCTTGTCGAGCACGCTCATGATCTTCGGCTTGCAGTCGTTGCGATGGAGGTGGAGAATCCCTCTTGCGGCGTTCGCGATGCTTATTATCGCCTCCACGCTGTTCATTAAACAGCATGTGATCGCCGATCTTTTGGCGGGAATGCTATTGGCTAAGTTCGCGTTCTGGTTGGCTGGGAAAATGTTGCCTGTAGTCCTGCGCAGGACAGCGGCGTTCAGGAGAAAGAGGGGGGCTCGCTATGCGGATTATAAGTGAGGAAGCCCGCCTGTTCCTACGAAAGTTCGTTCGCAAGCCTAAGCAGATCGGAAGCGTCGTCCCCAGCTCGAGATTCCTCGCGGACAGCATGGTGGCCCCGATTCCCTGGCATTCCGTGCAGTCCGTGGCGGAGCTTGGATCAGGTACCGGCGCGATCACGCAGGCGATCTCCCGCAAGGCGCTACCGGATACGAAAGTGTATTTGTTCGAGAAGGATTCGAAAATGAGAAAACGACTTTTGCGGGACTATCCCGACTTCAAATGCGCGGCCAACGCCGTCAATTTGTCGCGTATTCTCGCCCAAAAGAATGCTCCGAAGCTGGATTGCATACTGAGCGGTTTGCCTTTTTATAACTTTCCCCAGCCGCTGCGGGACGTCTTGATGGAACAAATCTCGGCGTCGCTGAAACCGGGAGGATTGTTCGTAGCTTTTCAATATTCCATGCAAATGAAAAATCAAATGTCCTCGATGTTCCAAATCGAGCGAATTCAGTTCGTCCCGTTGAATTTCCCTCCCGCTTTCGTCTATGTATGCAGGAAAGAGATAAGGAGTTAAAATTAGGAAGGGAAGTCAAACGGTTTAAAGGAGCGAGAGATCGCGAATGAACACAAGCACCGTCTTGATCGTCGATGACGACGCTGAAATCAGGGATGTCATCCACGTATATTTACGCAATGATGGATTTCGCGTTCTAGAAGCGGAAAACGGCCTTCGCGCTGTGGAGATCGTTGCGAAGGAGCCTGTACAACTCATTATTTTGGACGTGATGATGCCGGATCTGGACGGAATCAAAGCTTGCATCCGTATTAGGGAAACGTCCGACATTCCGATCATTATGCTATCAGCCAAACAGGAAGATATCGATAAAATTACGGGACTTTCCACAGGGGCGGACGATTACGTGTCCAAACCTTTTAGCCCGTTGGAGTTAATGGCAAGGGTCAAAGCTCAGCTTCGCAGGCAAAACCTGAACGCGAACAGCGAGCCCGAAACGGTCATACGCGTTAATGAGCTCATGATCGACGTCGCGCAGCATCAGGTAACGGTAAGGGGTCAAGAAGTAGCTCTTACGCCGCTGGAGTTCGCGATTCTTGAATTATTGGCTAGCCACAGAGGGCAAGTGTTTCATGCCGATCAAATTTACGAGAAGGTATGGAAGGAGCCTAGCGGTTATTCGGACAATACGGTCATGGTCCATATCCGAAACATTCGCGACAAAATCGAAGACAATTCCCGGGAGCCTCGCTATATCAAGACGGTATGGGGAGTAGGTTATAAAATTGAGAAATAACAAGTTCAACTCCCTCATTTCGACTCTTACCGGGCGAAGAAGTCTTCGATTTCAGATGGTATGGACGTTCCTCGCCAGTATAGTAGCAAGCTTTTTGGTATCCGTGTCCATTCCTAGAGGCCTCTTGTTCGAAGTCCCGATCTCGGTAATCGCCTTCTTCGGAACTTTCACGATCTCGTTCCTTGTTTTAACCCGCCGCACGATTAAATACATGCAGACATTATCCGAAGGTTTAACCGTTATTTCGGCGGGCAATCTTCATTATCGAATTCCGATCGTCAGGCAAGACGAACTGGGTGCGGTTGCCGAGCACATTAATTTCATGGCGCAGAAACTGGAGAGCTTGATCGAGAAAGAAAGGCAATTGGAAAGGTCGAAGATGGAGCTGATCACGGGCGTTTCGCACGATCTTAGAACTCCTTTGACGAGCATTATCGGTTATTTAGGGCTACTGAAGGAGAAGGCTTACCAAGACGAGGCGGAATACGAGCGTTTCGTCGGGAACACCCACAACAAAGCAATACAGCTGAAAAGGCTCATCGACGAGCTGTTCGAGTATACGAGGTTGACTCAGAGCGAAATTATGCTGGATCTAGAGACTATAGATCTCAGGGAGCTCCTTAATCAAATGCTTGTCGAGATTCAACCGCTAGCCCATGACAACGAAGTGGCTATTGAGTCGGAGCTGCACGAACAGCCTTTATTCATTCGGGCAGATCCCGAACGAATCAAGAGAGCCGTCGATAATTTGTTGATTAACGCCGTGAAGTTTTCCGTTAAACCGGGCGTAATTCGGGTGGTTTTGACCGGCCGGGATAAACAAGTTACCTTAATGGTGGAAAATGAAGGCGAAGCGATAACTAAAGATCAGGAGGAACGATTGTTCGACCGGTTCTATAAAGCGGACGACTCCAGAACGAAAACAAGCCCGCAAGAAGGAGCGGGCTTGGGTTTGGCGATTACCCGCACTATCGTGGAACGGCATGGCGGGCGAGTTTATTTAGACCATTCGGAAGGCCGCTTTAACTTCGGGGTCGTATTGCCCTATGCAGTCCCCATATGACGATCCCCGCGAGTCCCGGCATGAGAATGCTGAACACGCCGCCGGCGAAATCCCCGGGCAAACCGTCGAACATCATCTGCATGCCCATTAAGATCGCATCCAAAGTAACGTGGGCGAAAATGACGGTCATGATGCCGAAGCGAAGCATGAACCATCCGAATAGGAAGGACATGAGCACGAGCTCGATTACTCGCGTGTAAACCGGAAAGATGGCATATCCGACATGGCCTAGCGCCCAGATTAAGCCCGGCGGTACGATTGCGGCCGTCGTTAGCCAAACCAAAGCTTTGCGGGAAGGCTCCTTCCCCAGTATTTTGCGTGCGAGACCTACGAACCATAGGCGGAATACGCCGATGCCGAACAACCGGCTCTGCAGCTCCTCGGAAATCCCGGCGCACCATGCCAATAAAGGAAGCAACAACGGGATGCTCATGTTATACATCGATTGCGACGCGTCCGAGGCGGCGAAGGAGCCTAACGATTTCTCGAGAAGAAGCAAAATAACGGACTGTGCGCCAAGCAGGATAAAGGCGAGGAAGTAACCTTCGCGCATGCTCCTGAGCACTGCTTCCCCATAGCCGGATTCTTTCCATCTCGGCCACAAGCTGTGTCCCATCGATTTCCACAAACCGTCTCCGCCTACGGCGGATAAGTAAGTAAATACCGCCATTGCCGCATAAGTGATCAGGCTGACGATAACGGTCGCGTTACTTCCAACGCCGACGCCATCATCCCATGTTCCGGCTCGCAGGCCGGGTATCATGTTAAACGTTAAGCCGGCATAGAGGACGAAGAACAGGACGGATAAGAAAATCCCTCGTAAGTAAGAGCTATTCCCGCCATGGGTACCGGTATAAATGATGGCAAGAATGAACAGCAGCACTTGAGGCAATAGAAAACCGAGCAAAGACAGCATGGCCGACCATTTTTCCTGGCTATCGAGATAATCGACGAAATCGTCGGGCAAGTTCACCCCATACGTTACGGATCCGCCTTGCCAGGAGGGGAAAGCGGAATCGAACGTGCTGAATCCGTCCGGCATGCTCACTTTAAGCCATAGGCGAGCCTCTTCGATCGAGCCCGATTTCGAGGCGAAAGTGAAAGCGCCGTCCGAGTCCGATTTACCCTCCGGCTCCCAATCTCCCGGCTGTACGCCCCAAAACTCCGCGTATTTCAGCGCGTTGGCCGCAGATTGCTCCCCGCTCGCTCCTTCGCTTACCGAATGATCCTTTTTAGCCGGCCAATCGCTATAATGCTTCCAAGCGACTAGGTTTCCGGATTCCATGTTCAGGAAGAGCAGCAGTTTCCCCTTCTCGCGTAAATGCAATTCGACCGCGTAAGTATCCGTCGGAGCGGAGGCCGACCATTGTTTCTCATAAGCGTCATACAGTTTATATTTGGAAAAGTAACCGGTCGTGTCGCTATCGGACAAATGCGTGACCGTCTTTTTCTCCGTTTGATCGGGTCGTATCCCGAATTTCGCCTCCGCCCACTCCAGCGCTTTGTCCTCGGCTTTGGAACGCGTCATGACATCTTGCACGTCGATTGCAAACAATTGCCCCGTGATGGGGAATACTTGAATGAGCAAGAAAAACAGGAACCCGATCGTGGCTGTCCAGATCCAGCGTTTGTCCAAAGCGGATGGGGCTAATCTACTCAAAATGTATCTCTCCTTAAGCAAAATAAGTTCAAGTAAACGCATACAGCGGGTTTAATCTTGTGAAACGCCTTATTTTTCATCAAGTATCTCTCATTTTCGATGAAAATGAAAGCAAAGAGAACGATAATCACTGTCCGAGGGCATAAGCATGAGCAAGCTATCGGTAAAATCGTTCAAATGAGTCGGTTTGCCCCCTTTTTGATGTTGTCCCCCTAAGCAGGAAAGAATATAATTCGATGGTACGTCTGAAAATCATCTGAATAGATAGCCGAATTTCCGAATTTGAGGGCAACCTCATAACGAAAACGGGGGAACCAACCAATCATCGTATACAAGCTTCATTGTATTCGAAGATCCCGGGGTGAATTCCAACCTCGCGTCTAGGCGCGATGGATAGGGCAGCCTGTTCGAGCCCGAACCCGACAGCTAACCTCGTAGGCTACGTAACGAACAGGACTCGCGTGCGAATAATAAGCGCTGGGGTTCCAGTGCTTTTTTTGTTGCATAAATGTCCAACTCCCTTGAATTTCTTATGAGGTGACTTATTTGATTAAAAAAGCAATAAGATGGTTCAGCGCGTCTCCGCCAAGAACTTTGCTGATCGGATTCGCGTTCATCATCTTCGCCGGAGCGCAGTTGCTGAGATTGCCCATCGCGACGGTAAGCCGGGAATCGATGTCCTTCGTGGACGCGCTCTTCACCGCGACTTCCGCCACATGCGTGACAGGGTTGGTTTTGTTCGATACGGGCAGTCATTTTTCCACCTTCGGCCATTGGGTCATTCTGCTGCTCATTCAAATCGGCGGGATCGGTTTCATGACGATGGCGACTTTGTTCGCTCTTATCCTTCGTAGAAGAATTTCGCTAAAGGAGCGGCTTATTTTACAAGAGTCCCTCAATCAAGGAAGCATCGAAGGACTTGTCAGGCTCGTAAGGAAAGTCATTTTCTACGCGCTGGCGTTAGAGACGGCGGGAGCGATCCTGTATTCGATTCGTTTCGCGATAGATATGCCTCTCGGGCAAGCGATCTATCATGGGATATTCCATTCCATCTCCATATTTAACAACGCGGGCTTCGATTTGTCGGGGGACTTTAGCAGTTTTTCCAAATATTCCGCGGATTTGTACATGAATATCGTCTCCATGGTGCTGATCGTTCTCGGCGGCTTCGGATTTATCGTGCTCGCGGATTTGTTCGAAATCCGAAAAAAGTGGAAATTTTCATTACATACGAAAGTCGTTCTAAGCGTTTCGGCGGTATTGATCGGATTCGGAGCATTGATTATTTTCATTTTCGAGTTTACGAACGGGCGGTCGATCGGGGACGAGGCTTTCGGGCAAAAGGTGTTAATGTCGCTGTTCCAATCGGTTACGACCCGCTCCGGCGGCGTCGCGACCGTAGACATCGCCGAATTGCGCCAGGCGACTCAATTTTTCATCATTATCCTCATGTTTATCGGCGCTTCGCCAGGTTCAACGGGCGGAGGGATCAAGACGACGACGTTCGCCGTGCTCGTCGGTGCCGTATTGGCTATGATCCGCGGTAAAGAGGATGTTGTCCTGTTCCGCCTGCGTCTGGCACAGGAGCGGGTTTACAAGGCGGTTACGGTTACTTTGTTCTGTATCGGTATCGTAATGCTAGGAACAATGGTGCTCGCGACGACCGAGGATGCAGGGTTTCTGAAAATTTTGTTCGAAGCGACATCGGCGTTCGGAACGGTCGGTTTGTCGATGGGACTCACGGCCAATCTATCCATTGCCGGAAAATTAACGATCATCTTTCTCATGTTTATCGGGCGTTTGGGTCCACTGACGTTGACCTACGCGCTTGGGCCTAAGCCGGGTCGAGTGCTCTACCGTCACGCGGAAGGAAAAATCATTATCGGTTGACGGAGTGGATGGTCATGGTTGTCAAATTATTCAAATCTATCGCGGCATCTCCGCCCAGAATTCTCGTGTTGGGCTTCGCCGCGATCATATTCTTGGGAGCGGGCTTGC
Source organism: Cohnella cholangitidis (assembly GCF_014107495.1). GTDB lineage: Bacteria > Bacillota > Bacilli > Paenibacillales > Paenibacillaceae > Cohnella > Cohnella cholangitidis. The sequence goes on along the minus strand of NZ_CP041969.1, from coordinate 1,291,680 downwards.
TTATGCTGCCCTTCGCCCATACGCAAGAAGCGGCTCCGCGATTCATCGATACGTTGTTCACGGCAACGTCCGCGACTTGCGTAACCGGGCTTGTGGTCGTCGATACCGGAACATATTGGACGACGGCCGGCCAATGGATCATTCTGGCGATGATCCAGATCGGCGCCTTGGCTTTATGACGATGGCTACGCTATTCGCGATCATGCTCAAGCGCCGGATCTCCTTGAAAGAACGGCTCGTCCTGCAAGAAGCGTTTAATCAGACGAGTATCGAAGGAATTATTCGATTAGTGCGCAAAGTCGTTATTTACGCCTTAACTATCGAGCTAGCCGGAGCCATTTTGTTTACGGTACGATTCTTATTCGATATGCCGGTCGGCGAAGCCATCTATAAGGGCGTCTTCCATGCGGTATCTTTTTTCAACAATGCCGGTTTCGATATTATGGGTGACTATCGCAGTTTGGTAGATTACGTAGGAGATCCTTTGGTTAACATCGTTACGATGCTGCTCATCGTTCTAGGCGGTCTAGGTTTCGTCGTACTATCCGATTTGGTTGAAATCCGCAATCCTAAACGTAAATTATCGCTTCATTCGAAAGTCGTGCTCAGCATGTCCGCCTTATTGATCGTGGCAGGCGCGGCAGTCATCTTCCTATTCGAATACACGAACAGCAGAACGATGGGTTCGCTCGGATTCGGGGAAAAGCTGTTAGCGGCCTTCATGCAATCCGTATCGCCAAGAACGGCCGGAGTGAACTCCGTAGATATCGGAGCGTTGCGGCAAGCGACCCAATTCATCATCGTTATTCTCATGTTTATAGGGGCTTCGCCTGGTTCCACGGGCGGAGGAATTAAGACCACGACGTTCACCGCGCTTGTCGGGGCGGTCGTTGCCATGGTCAGGGGCAAGGAAGATGTCGTGCTGTTCCGTATGAGGTTGGCGCAAGAAAGGGTATATAAAGCTTTAACCGTTACGTTGTTCGCCTTCGGACTCGTCATTATGGCCACGATGATCTTGTCGACGACGGAGGACCACCATTTCCTCATGATTCTGTTCGAAGTGACTTCCGCTTTCGGAACGGTCGGTTTAACGATGGGATTGACGGCGCATTTGACCGTCGCGGGCAAAATCATCATCATTCTCATGATGTTTATGGGGCGGCTTGGGCCGCTGACCTTGACTTACGCGCTTGGGCCGAAGCAGGGTCGTGCTTTATATCGGAATGCGGAAGGTAAAATTATTATCGGGTAGAGGCGGAAATGTCATGAAGATGAATCAATTCGTAATTATCGGTTTGGGACGTTTCGGATCCAGCTTGGGAACGGAGCTAATCAAGCTAGGGTACGAGGTGCTTGGAGTCGATCGCGACGAAGAGAAGGTGCAAGAGCTTTCCAACGTGCTGACGCATGCGGTCGTAGCGGATGCAACGGAGGAAGAGGTACTGCGTTCCGTCGGCGCCCGTAACTTCGATTGCGGCGTAGTGGCGATCGGGGACGATATACAGGCGAGCATCCTGGCGACGATTTTATTAAAGGATCTCGGCGTTAAGAAGGTCGTAGCCAAGGCGGTGTCCGACCTGCACGGACGCGTGTTGGAACGCGTGGGCGTAGACCGGATCATTTATCCCGAGAGAGACATGGGGGTAAGGGTCGCGCATCAGCTCGTATCGCCTAATTTACTTGATTATATAGAGTTGTCCAAGCAATATACGATCGCGGAGCTGGCGGTTCCTCAATGCTTGGCGGGCAAATCGCTGGACGACGTTAATCCGAGAGGGAGATTCGGCTGCAGCATCGTTGCCATCAATAAACCTCAAGGAATTATTATCGCCCCCGTGGCGAAGGACGTATTGTCTACGGACGACGTGATGGTCGTAATCGGCACGAATGACCAAATAGAACAATTCCAACAATCGATCGGGCAATAGCCCGATCTTTTTTATTTAGGAGCTTAGAGGAGTTGAATGAAAACCATCCCATTCGTTCAGGATATAGATTAGATAAGCTGCAGGGAGGAAGGGCGAGATGAAGATTTCACGCTCCAAAACAGCGGTGATGGCGCTGCTTAGCGCCGTCACCCTTTTGTCTTTGTGGGGGAGTTGCGTGGGGGCGTCCACCGTTAATGCCAAGCCTTCCGGCATCAAATGGTCGGATCTGGAACGCAAATACGAAGGGGTATTCGTTTTGTCGGCTTCCCGCGGTTCCCGGAAGGTCGCGTTGACGTTCGACGACGTGCCGGATCCTCGGTTTACGCCGCAGGTTCTTAACGTGCTAAGAGATAAGAAGGTTCACGCTACTTTCTTCGTCGTCGGCACCCGAAGCTCGAAGCATCCTGACCTGGTCAAACGCATTCATCGGGAAGGACATGACATCGGCAACCATTCCTACAGTCACCCGAACTTCTCTAAGCTGCCTTTGGCGAAGGTACAGGAGCAGATCGGACGCGCCGAGAGGAAAATCGAAAGCATCGTCGGATTTAAGCCTAGGCTCGTTCGTCCGCCGTACGGGGAAATTCTGCCCGCGCACTTGGAGTGGGCGAAGAAGAAAGGGTATACGGTAGTGAACTGGGACGTGGATTCCTCGGACTGGCGGCAACTGAACGCCGATAAGGTGTTCCGCAACGTGACGCAATCGGTTCGTCCCGGTTCCGTCGTGCTTATGCATGCCGGCGGAGGGAAAGGCCAAAATTTGTCCGGCACCGTAAAGGCGCTTCCGAGGATCATCGATTGGCTTCGCGCCCATCAGTACGAGCCGGTCACTTTAACCGATCTTTTGGAAATACCGGAGCAGAGAACGGGCAAATAGTAAAAGGACTATTCGCGAAAGCAGGAGCTTATCGCGAATAGTCCTTGCGGCAACGGCATGAGCCGCGACTATTTCAAAATATAAACTTTAACGCTCTGATAACCGAATCCGGACACGAAATCGCGAGAGCCGGGCACGAAAATATCGATGCGGTTGCCTTTGATCGCTCCGCCTTTATCCGTTGCGGTAGCGACTAATCCTCCGGCAGGCAAGCCCGAAAACTGATATCCGGTGATGTACACTTTCGTGCCGAAGGGAATGATCTTCGGATCGACGGCGATCGTGCCAAGCTTAAGCGGATTTCCGAAGTAGTCAACGGGTCCCCATTTTCCGTTTTCCTCCGCCGAAGCGGAATAGGCCGTCGCCTTGATGTCCATTACTTTCGAGAAAGCTAAAGACTGGCCGGCGGATGTCGTTATCGCTTGAACGGGCTTGGCGGATTCGTCGGCCGAAATCGAAGGCGCTTTCGCGGCGCCGCTTGGGATAAGCAGCTTCAGTCCAGCATAAATGTTCAGCGGATCAACGTTGGGATTCGCATCTACGAGCTGTTGAAGAGGAACGTTCAATTGCTGCGAGAGCTTCCAGAACGTGTCGGATTCCTTCGCCGTATAGGAAGTTGCCGCATGCGCGGTAAATCCCGGCAGTGCCAACGTTGCGCCTAATACGAGTGCCGCAGATCGCGTACTCCACTTTTTCCAACTGTGTTTCATTTACGGTATTCCTCCTGGAATTGGCCGGCGAGGTTAGCTGTCGGATTCGGGCTGGGAGATCAGCCCTACGCTTTCGTCGCGATTCACCCCTAGTACGATACGGCTTACCGATATGTACTTTCGTTCATTTCCCCCGCACCTTTACAGGTTTTGGCCGGATTTGGTCGCGATTCGAATAATAAATCGCATTGATACAAACTTTCCCCAATCGAGATCGGGTTAATCGTTCGAATACTTGTAAAAGGTTACCACAGCAGGTAGGCGTTTAAAACCGGAAAGTTCAGGAAAAGGGGAGCAATCCCGCGCCGGGCCTGCTCTTATTGCTGGCTTGCTCGCCTTGCGAAATACGTTTTCGTCTCTTCGATCAGGAAACGCGTGGAAGGAGCAAGCCATGCCGGGTCGCCGTGAATGAGGGACGTTGTCCGTTTCGTCTCCTCGAGTTCGCGGATCCGTACCAAGTATAGATCGTTGTCTTCCAATACCTGCTCGCGCAAGTAAGATTTCGGCAATAAAGTGCCCGCTCTGCAAGCGGACAACAGGCGGATAATCGCTTCGAAGGAATCGATCTCCATCCGGACGTCGGGTTTCAGGTTATAGGCTCGGAGGAGCTCGTCCGTTAACGTTCTGTACCAAGTGCCGGGAGCGAAAAGGATCATAGGCAAGCCGTGCAAATCGGCCATCTCCAAATGAGTTCTTTCTAATATAATGTGCGTTCGCGGAAGGACGAGGATAAGATGATCGTCGAATAAGGGTAAACTGGTAATAGCGGGATCATCGATGACGGAGGAAGCGACGATGCCGAAATCGACTTTCCTCTCCTTCACGAGCGTGGCGATTTCGTGGGATTTGCCGGTAATGGCTTTGATCTCCAGATTAGGATGTTTCTCCGTCATGGCCGTAATCAGATCCGGGAGCGTGGTTTGAAGCGTCGTTAAGCTGGCTCCGATAGTCGCGACATGGGCTTCCGAAGATTTGAACGCGTTCAGCCGTTGTAAAAATCCGCCATGATAACGTCGCAGATCAAGCGCGAACTCGTAAGTGACTTGACCGGCAGCCGTCAACTCGAGCCGCTTGCCGATTCTTCGGAACAGATCGACTTCAAGCTCCGCTTCCAAACGGGCTAAACGGCGCGAGAGAGCGGGCTGGGACAGGTTAAGCCTCTCCGCCGCTTTGTTCAAGCTTTTCTGTTCTACGATCGTCGCGAATAGCCGCATATCTTCAAGCATCGGGATCACCATCCTCATATGCAAAATAGTTATAAGTATTAATATTAAATAAGCAGTTCCATTATAAGCGAAAATAGAGTAACCTTAAAAGCGGTGACGAAATGGTGACGAATGGATAACATCGTCAACTGAAGTCAAAGCACGGATGCGAAAGGAGAACAAACACAGACATGGCGAAGGGTAATTCTTATTTACCGAGAAAGCTTCATTCGTTGCTTGGCGTAATCCCGCTCGGATTGTTCATCATCGAGCACGCGCTGACGAACTACTCCGCTTACGAAGGCGGGCAGGAGGGCTTTACGAAAAGCATTGATTTTCTGAACAGCGTACCTCTTGTATTCTGGCTGGAATTGTTCGTTATCTGGCTGCCTATTTTATTCCATGGGGTATACGGGTTGTACATCGCGTATCAATCGAATCTTAACACGGGCAGATTCAGCTACGGCCGTAACTGGGCATTTGCCGCACAACGGATAACGGGGGTCATAACCTTTATTTTCGTTGCATGGCACTTTTACGAAACGCGCTTTCAAATTACGCTCGGCAACGTGACCCACGAAGAGCTAGGACAGCACATGAACGGTATCGTGAGCGATCCGCTTGTATTTACGGCTTATATCATCGGCGTTCTCGCGGCGATGTTCCACTTCTCGAACGGTCTATGGGCGTTCTTCGTTAGCTGGGGCATTACGGTCGGTCCGCGCGCTCAGAAGGTTTCCTCTAATATCTGCATGGTCATCTTCGTAATCTTGTCGGCTCTGTTCTTGTTGTCCCTGTTCGCTTTCCGCGGCGACGAGTTCGCTTCGGCTGCAGCAACGGCGTTAAGTTCAGTGTCGAACGGTTAGAGGGAGGAGAAACATACAATGGCTACTCAAAAAGTAATTGTCGTCGGAGGCGGGCTTGCCGGATTGATGGCGACGATTAAAGCGGCGGAAGCGGGAGTTCGGGTCGATCTGTTCTCGCTGGTTCCGGTTAAAAGATCTCACTCCGTATGCGCTCAAGGCGGGATTAACGGAGCTGTAAATACAAAAGGCGAAGGGGATTCCCCTTGGGAGCACTTTGACGATACGGTATACGGAGGCGACTTCCTCGCGAACCAACCTCCCGTTAAGGCGATGTGCGAAGCGGCGCCTGGCATTATTCACTTGATGGACCGGATGGGCGTTATGTTCAGCCGTACGCCTGAAGGTTTGCTCGATTTCCGTCGTTTCGGCGGTACGCAATATCACCGCACGGCGTTTGCCGGCGCCACGACGGGGCAGCAGCTGCTGTACGCGTTGGACGAGCAAGTGCGGCGCTGGGAAGTGGCGGGCCTCGTGCAGAAATTCGAGCATTGGGAATTCACGTCCGTCGTTCTAGACGATGACGGCGTTTGCCGCGGAATTTCCGCGCAAGATCTGCGTACGATGGAAGCCGTCACGTTCCGCGGGGATGCGGTCATTCTGGCAACCGGCGGCCCGGGCATTATTTTCGGCAAAACGACGAACTCGGTCATCAATACGGGAACGGCGGCGAGCGCGGTTTACCAACAAGGCGTTCACTATGCGAACGGCGAGTTCATTCAGATTCACCCGACGGCGATTCCGGGAGACGACAAAAACCGTCTGATGAGCGAATCCGCAAGGGGAGAAGGCGGTCGCATCTGGACGTACAAAGACGGTAAGCCTTGGTACTTCCTCGAGGAAAAATATCCGGCATACGGTAACCTCGTGCCGCGGGATATCGCGACTCGCGAAATTTTCGACGTGTGCGTAAACCAGAAGTTGGGAATCAACGGGGAAAACAAAGTTTACCTTGACTATCCCACAAGGATCCGAAGGAGCTTGACGTTAAGCTCGGCGGAATTATCGAAATTTACGAGAAGTTTACCGGAGACGATCCGCGTAAAATTCCAATGCAAATTTTCCCTGCGGTTCACTACTCGATGGGCGGATTGTGGGTCGACTACAATCAAATGACGAACGTTCCGGGGCTGTTCGCCTGCGGAGAGTGCGACTATCAATATCACGGCGCGAACCGTCTTGGCGCAAACTCGTTGCTGTCCGCGATCTTCGGCGGTATGGTCACGGGACCGAAAGCGATCGAGTACGTGCGCGGCTTGAAGAAGTCGGCCGAAGACGTATCGGAGAGCATTTTCGAGCAAGAGCGCAAAAAACAAGCGAACAAATTCGAATCGATCCTGAAAATGGACGGCAACGAAAACGCTTATGTATTGAGCAGAGAGCTCGGAGAGTGGATGACGAACAACATGACCGTTGTCCGTTACAACAAGAAGCTCGAAGAGACGATCGACAAAATCAAAGAGCTTAAGCAGCGTTACCATAAGATCAACATCAACGATACCGCGCAATGGAACAACTCCGGCGCCGCGTTCACTCGTCAATTGTGGAACATGCTGGAACTGGCAGAAGCGATGACGGCCGGAGCGCTTCTGCGCAACGAGAGCCGCGGAGCCCACTATAAGCCGGAATTCCCGGAACGGGACGACGAGAACTTCCTGAAGACGACCAAAGCGACATTTACGCCCGAAGGGCGCAAATCTCGTACGAGGACGTGGACGTATCCTTGATCCCGCCTCGGAAACGCGACTACTCCACCAACAAGAAGAAGGAGGGTTAATCCATGTCTCAAGCTACAACTGCACCAGCAACGGCAGCGGGTCGTAAAGTCAAATTTATCATTACGCGCCGAGAGCGTCCGGATGCCTCCCCATTCACGGAGGAATTCGAGGTTCCGTACCGTCCGAACATGAACGTGATCAGCGCTTTGATGGAAATTCAGCGTAATCCGGTGAAGGCGAACGGCGAGAAAACCGCGCCCGTATGCTGGGAATCCAACTGTTTGGAAGAAGTTTGCGGCGCTTGTTCGATGGTCATCAACGGCAAGCCTCGTCAAGCTTGCAGCGCGCTCATCGACAAGCTGGAACAACCGATTCGGTTGGAACCGATGGCAACGTTTCCTGTCGTAAGGGACCTGGTCATTAACCGCGAGCGGATGTTCAACGCGCTTAAGAAGGTTAAAGCATGGATTCCGATCGACGGAACGTACGATCTCGGACCGGGTCCTCGGATGGCGGAATCGAAGCGCCAATGGGCTTACGAGCTGTCCAAGTGCATGACGTGCGGCGTATGCCTCGAGGCTTGCCCGAACGTAAACGACCGGAACAGCTTTATCGGTCCGGCGCCGATCTCGCAAGTGCGCTTGTTCAACGCTCACCCGACGGGCGAGATGAACAAGCACGAGCGTCTGGAAGCGTTGATGGAAGAAGGCGGCATAGAAGGCTGCGGCAACTCGCAAAACTGCGTTCGCTCCTGCCCGAAAGGCATCCCGCTCACGACTTCCATCGCGGCGATGAACAAAGACACGACAAAGCAATTGTTCAAGCAATGGCTTGGCATGTAACTCATTAGGGTAAACCGTCGTTCCTTCGGGAACGGCGGTTTTTTTGGGCAGCGGTGTGTTTTGCCTAGGTGTAAAGGCAAATTGTCTCATTGCTGCTATATTCAGACTATGCGTAGCCCCGCGTACCCCGCGTACCCCGCCTACCCCGCGTACCCCGCGTACCCCGCGTACCCCGCGAACCCCGCGTACCCCGCGAACCCCGCGTACCCCGCGAACCCCGCGTACCCCGCGAACCCCGCGTACCCCGCGAACCCCGCGAACCCCGCGAACCCCGCGAACCCCGCGAACCCTGACGCAATCCCGCATGCGCCACATGCTCGCCACGGGCAAACCCGCGAACCCCGTACCGCCAACTTTCAACCAACCAACCAACCAACCAACCAACCAACCAACCAACCAACCAACCAACCAACCAACCAACCAACCAACCAACCAACCAACCAACCAGGCAATCTCTTGTAACCCAAGTGTAAAATATACATCTAAAATAGGCTTCTTTTCCCGCAACATTGTCTAAGTGTAAAATCTGCAACTATTTTAGATCATTACAATGATTTATGGTATATTCACGCGATTTAAGTGTATGTTTTACACCTAGATCATGAAAAAGAGCATTTTCCATAATTATTAATGTAAATTTTACATTTAGACGTGATCGAGCTAGGGCGTGATCGAGCTAGGGCGTGATCGAGCTAGGGCGTGATCGGGCAAGTACGTGAGCGAGCCATGATCGAGATAGCCATTATCGAGACAGGGATGATTAGACAGTTATGATCGAGAAAGTCATATTAGACAGCCATGATCGAGACAGTCATGATGGAGTTAGTATGGGCTGGGAATATATAGGTTACTTATAGTGCTTGCAATCGGTTTATGTGTGCTAAGAAACTGTGCGTAGTACTAGTTTGTTTCGACATTGGATATTAGCAAATAAAATGAACGGCTCCATCCGCGACTTTATACCAAACGACTCTCATGCTTTTTCCCGTCATGACAGGGACAATCCAGCCCTTAGTTAGTAGCTGCCGAAGAATCCTCATGGTTGTTCTGTAATTGATCTGGAAATTTCGGGAGACATCTATTGGACGGAAAGGCCTAGCCAGTCTGAGAGCGTATCTGATGATTTCCTTTTCTCCTAGCCGAGAGGCTTGCTTCGGAACTTCAATATCTTGAAATTGGCTAAAAAATAAGCGAAGCAATGTGATGCATAATTCGGGCCGTTTTGAGACGTTGTCATAGGTTAAGGAGATAAGGCGGTAACCGATCCCTTGGAGAAACAGCTCCCGATTCGAATCATTATCGAATCCGTTTCTATCCATTTCCCGAATGTGTTTGGCGAAGCCTTTGATCTCGAATATTAGAGTGAAATTCCAAGGGGTTTTCCAAGCAAAATCGGCAAAATAGGACCTGCCCCGCCAATCCATGATTTCGTACTCGGGATGCAGATTATCCAAACTCCCTTTAAGGACCCACCAGATGTTCTGCAAAAATAACTTCTCTCCATGAAAATTGCGGCTAATCAGCCGTCCTCTGCGCTCGCCGGATCGGCGTTCGATATGGCTTTGCATAAACTTTTCGTACGCTTGTTCAAATTCCATCATTTTAACCTCCTAAGAATGTAATTTAATCATCCGACTACAACCAAATACTCAGCAATGAGCTACGATTCGACATCACCCCAGACATAATTTTGCGAGGGGATAGGGGCGTTTTGCGAGGGAATTGGCCATTGTGCGAGGGGAAGGCCAGATTTGTGCGGGGAAAGGGGCTTCCTGGTCGATGAGAAAGTAGCTTCCTGGTCGATGAAAAAGTAGCTTCCTGGTCGATGAAAAAGGGGCTTCCTGGTCGATGAGAAAGTAGCTTCCTGGTCGATGAGAAAGTAGCTTCCTGGTCGATGAAAAAGGGCCTTCCTGGTCGATGAGAAAGTTGGCTTCTTGATCAATGAAAAAGGGGCATCTTGGTCTATGAGAAAATGGGGGGGAGCTAGAGCTTTGTACGAGTGAAAGCTACATGGACAAGACGCAAAAAAAAAGAACGCCCCATCCCTGATCCGGGATAAGGACGTTCTTCGTCTCTTAGTTGACAGTATATTCGGAAAATTGCAAATTGAACAGTCCTAGCATTGTGTTCTGCATAGCTAACTCGCTGCTTCTTACCCCTTCACGGCGCCGGCGGTTAAGCCTTTCATGAATGTTCTGGAGCCCAGAATGAACAAGATCAGCACCGGTACGGTCGTCATTGCGAGTGCAGCCATACGGGCGGCGTAGTCGGTGCGATGGACCATTCCGAGATTGGAGATGAAGAGCGGCAACGTAAACCATTCCGATTTGTTGATCGTGACCAAGGGCAGCAAGTAGTTGTTCCATGACCACAAGAACACCATCGTCGCCATCGTCGCGAGACCCGGCTTAATGATCGGAAGGACGATGCGCAGCAAGATACCGGGCTCGGTACAGCCGTCGATGCGCGCGCATTCGAGCAGATCGTTCGGTACGGCATCCCGCATGAATTGAATCATGAAGAACGCTCCGAACGGGAAAGCCATCCAGACGAAGATTATCGGCCATAACGTGTTGCCTACGCCGATGTGGCGCATCTCGATAATGTAGCCGATCAATCCGACCTGCGTAGGCACCATCATCGTGAGGATAACGAATATTTGCAGGAAATTCCGGCCGCGGAATTTGAATTTGGCGATCGCGTAGCCGATCAACGTGCTTGTGAACAGCGCAAGGGCGACCGAAGTAATCGACACGATCAGGCTGTTGCCGTACACCCGCAAGAAGTCGGATTTGAATACCGTTTTTAAGTTCTCGAATAGATAGTCGCTAGGAAGAAGAGGGATTCCCTTGAACAAATCTTCGTTGAAATAGGTACTCATGACGATCATCATGTAAAAAGGAAACAGCGATAACAGAGAAATGAGTATTAGGCAAATCCACATAAGCTTCTTCATCGCTTATCCTCCTTTGGCGCACTGAGACGATAGCTGATGATGGAGAAAAAGACGATCAATACGAACAAGGTATAAGCGATTGCCGAAGCATATCCGAAGCGCGTATTGGAAATGAACGATTCGTCCACGAATTTCCAGATGACAGTAAGCGCCGTATTGTCCGGCCCGCCGACTTGCACCGACCCTGACCAACCGCCGTACAACAGCTTAGGCTCGTCGAACAACTGAAGTCCGCCTATGACTGACGTGACGATCAAAAATACGGAGATGTTTCTAAGCAACGGCATCGTGATGTGACGGAAAGTATGGAACCCCGTCGATCCGTCGACTTTGGCCGCTTCGTATACGTCTTGAGGCACGGCCGTCATGCCCGCCATGAAGATGACCATGAAATAACCGAGGTTGCGCCAAACGACCATCATGGCAATGACCGCCCGCGAAGTCCACGGATCTTGAAGCCAATAAAAGCCTTCCTGCATCAAACCGAGCTTCACGAAGATAAGATTGATCAAGCCGGTTTGCCAATCGAAAAAGTAAGAGAAAATAAAACCGATGGCGACCGGAGTCGTAATGTAAGGGAGTACGTTAATCGTTTGAAACAGCTTTCTTCCTCTCGTGAGCTGGAAAGTCCAATAGGCGAGAAGAAGGCCTAAAATGAGCGTAACCGGAATGAACATGAGCATCATGATCAACGTGTTCCAGAGCGACTTGTAGAACAAAGGATCGTTCGTTAGCAAGTCGACGTAGTTCTTAAAGCCGATATAGGTTTTTTCGCCGATTCCGTTCCAGTCGTTTAAGCTCAGGTAGAAGGAATAGAGTACAGGGTATAGTTGAAACGCCGCGTATGAAAGAATGAAAGGCAAAGCGAAAAGGTAGGGCCACATGCGTGGCCCCCATTTCCGTTTGCGGGATGCGGCGGAAGACGTTAGAAGTGTGCGTTCCGAATTCACGTTCATCCCTCGTTTATGCAAGTTTTTATTTCACGTTGGCGTCGGTTGCTTTGTTCTTCACTTCGGTGATGAATTTTTGCAACGCGGCATCCGCGGTGATGGTAGTGTCCTTGGTCCACAAAGGATAGAGCGCGTTGAATACGCTGTCGACTACGGAGTCATACTTCGATTGCGCTTCGCCCTTCATGTCGGGAACGATGTTCTCCATGAAGTATTTCGCAAGGTTTTGTCCTCCGAAGAACTCGTCGTATGCTCCCGGAGCATCGATAAGAGCTTTTTGATTCTCGTAGAACGCTTTGGAGCTGGTCATGTTGCCGAATGTTTTGAAGTTGTAAGCCGAGCCTTCGTCGGACAAGTAAGCGAATTGCATGAATGCCCAAGCGGCTTCTTTCGCTTTGCTGTCTTTGTAAATTCCGATTGCCGTTCCGCCGCGCGTAAATCCGCCTTCCGGCGCTTTCACGAGACCCCATTTGCCGCTGCCCTCAGGGTCGTTGGCGGAAATATGCCATTTCGGTCCCCAAGGTCCCATCGGGTAGAACATGAATTGGCCCTTCGCCATCGAAGCGGACCATGCGGGCGTCCAAAGCTCGTTTTTGCCGAGAATGCCCGCATCTCTCATTTTGAACAAAGTTTCAAGCGGCTTTTGCAGCTTGGAAGTAAGGTCAACGTCGGTACCGTTAACGTAAGAGTTGAAGTTTTGTCCGCGAAGAACGATATAAGCGTCGCCCAATCCAGGGAACATCAATACATTGCCGCCGCTTTTTTCTTTCAGTTCTTGTCCTTTGGCGATAAAATCATCCCAAGTGGAGATCAGCTTTTCCAGCTCGGCAGGATCGTCCGTGCCCCAGTATTGCTTGGCAAGGTCGCGGCGGTAAGCGAACCCGGCAGGCGTAATCGCCTGGTCGATCGCGATCAACTCGCCTTTGGAGTTCTGCAAGTATGGAACCGTGTAATCCAGCACGGAGCTCTTGTCGAAATTGTATGGCGCGCCTTCCAGATTATCCAGTACGCCTAGATCGAACAGCTTGCCGCGGTAAGCGGATTCTCCGAGAATGATGTCCGGCACGTCGGAGCCGGATGCGATACCGCTTTGCAGCTTCTGTAAGTAATCGTTCGGGTTAACGACGGTGACTTCGACTTTGATGTTCGGATATTTTTTGTTGAATTCCGGAATCATGCCGTTCTGGAACGTTTCATCCCAGTCCCAAATTTTGACGGTGCCGCTCAGGTCGGCCGGGTTGGCGCTTGCGGCTTGGCTTGCGCTCGGGCTGGAGCCTGCGCTTGAATCCGCCGTTGCCGAAGGCGCGGCATTGTTGTTATTGTTGCCGCCGCACGCCGCGAGCGAAACGGTCAGCAAGGAAAGCGAGGCGAGCATCGTCGCCCATTTCTTGAATCCGATTGTCTTCATTGTTGAATACCCCTCCTGTATCTCTTGTGGAAAACGCTTACCTTGTTATGTTAACAGCGAGGGTTAAACGGGAAAACGAGAGTAAGCGGTTATTTTGTATAAAATCCGGCGATCGCGTTATTCATGCGGCTTAAGCGGCAACCGAATTCTAATGAGCGTTCCTTGTCCGTCCGGTTGCCCGATTTCTACTCCGTAAGGCGAACCATAGTGGTATTGGATACGCTCGCGAATGTTGCTGAGGCCGATTCCGCGGGTACGTTCAGGTCCGGTTAGCGATAAGTGGCGGATTTCCGCGCTCTTTTTCTCGTCAATGCCGACCCCGTTATCTTCGACTTCCAATAGGAGCTGGTGTTGATCCTCGTAGGCTCTGATCCTGATTCGCCCATCCTCCCGGTCGGAAGGGAATAACCCGTGCAGGATGGCGTTTTCCACGAGCGGCTGAAGAAGCATTCGAGGAACGACGGTATCCATCAGCTCTTCCTCCGCTTGCCACTCGATGCGAAAACGATCGGGATAGCGGGTCTGCTGGATAACCCCGTATTGATCCACGATTCGGCGTTCTTCCTTAAGCGTAGCGAACTCGGCTCCGTCCCCTGTTTTGATCGTATCCTGAAGAATGGCGATCAGGGCTTGGGTCATCTCCGCAGCCTGTAGATTACGTTCCGCGTGGCACAAGTAAATAATCGTGTTTAACGTGTTGTACAGGAAGTGCGGATTGATCTGAGCCATCAGCAAGTCGATCTGCATTCTTCGTCTCATATCCTGGTCGCGTATGGAGGATTCGATATGGGATTTGAGGTCGTGCACCATCCGGTTAAAGCCTGCCCCTAGTATTTCCAACTCGTCTCCGCTGCGGATGGCCACGCTCGTATTGAGATCCCCGACGGCAACCCTTTTCATCGCTTGGGTCAATCTGGACAACGGCTTCGTTAAGCTTAGAATGATCGGCAGCATGACGATAAGGCTAAGCAAAATGGCGGACAAAATGATCAAAATGTAAAAATAAAATACGCGGTTGATTTTCTCGAACAGCCTGTCCTTCGACAACAGGGCGACTTGTTTCCAGCCTTGGTTCATGGAGGAGTCGATCAACGCGATTCGCGAAGAGTCTTCTTTATAAATCTCGTTCGTCGCGTATACATCCCGAATAAAAGCGCGGTCATTCTCGGAAATGTCGGTGCGGCTCTCGTACAACGATTCGCCGGAATCCATGGATAACCGAATTTGTTCGAAATCGCCCGCGCTCTGCAGAAAGGCGTTGCCGATTTCCGAATAGGCGATATCCAATACCAAGTAGCTGTAAGGAGAAACGTTGTCCCCGATCGGACGGTATTTCAGAATGTAGCTGAACACCTGACGATTGCTGCCGAGATAGAAAAACTGATGAGGAACGGAAAACCCGCTGCGTTCGTCCATTCGCTCAACGAACCAATCCTGTTGCAAGTAGTCGGCGAAATAATCCTCGTAGCCGGTATTGTTGGAGAAGGTTTCCTTGTCCGGCCTCACGATGACTATGTTCTGGATATAATGATTCAGAGCCGCGAAGCGCTTGAGCTTCTCTTGAACGGCTTGTTTGCGAAAATAGTTTTCTTCCAGCGACGGACTGGGAGAAAGATAAACGAGAGAACCGATCTCCTCGTCGGATACGATATACTCCGCGGTTTTCGTAACCTGCTCTTGTACCTTCTTGAGTTGGAAGGATACCTGGGCGAGCTTGGTTCGGCTGTCTTTGATCGATTGCTCCCGAATGATCCCCTTGGCGTAGTCGTAGATGAAAAATCCGCTCAGCATTAAGGTGACGGAGACGACTAGAGCCGTGCTGGCGATGATTTTCGTCCTTATCTTGAAGCGCATCGCAGGCTCACCTTTTCCTTTCCACGTACTCGAGCGGGGTCATGCCCGTCGATTTGCGGAACACTTGGCTGAAATATTGGCTGTTTCGGTAACCTACGAGCTCCGCGATCTCGTAAATTTTATGTTTTCCCTCTTCGAGCATTTTTTTCGATTGATCGACCCGAATGGCCGTGAGCGCGTCCAATACGGTTTGTCCGGTTTCCTCCTTGAACAGGTGGCGCAAATGGTCGCGGCTGATGCCGATGTGCTCGGCGATTTGTTGCGCTCCGATATCCTCCGAGTAATTTTTGCGGATATACTCTAGAGCTTGGGTTACTTTTCGCGAATACGATTTGAAGGCGGAGGAAGCTTCCGCCAAGGATTGGAATTCGCGTATGAACCAGTCCCTAATCCCGTCCGCTGACGTCCACGGGGCGGTGTCGATTTCATCCCGGCTCCATAACAGCTCCAAGGAAGGAAGGTTCAACGTTTCGCGGCTTTGGTCGACAATCGAAACCAACTGCTTGCACATATCGGTAAAACCGGCGAGGTCCTTGGAAGCCGCGGCGTCAGCGAACAGATTCGCGAGCAGGGAAGGAATCCCGTCAAGTTGAAACGTTCTTACGTTCTCTGAGAATTCCTTCAGCTGTTGATCCGTCGCGAGTCTCGCAACTTTATAGTCATTGCGGTTCTGCAAGCGGAAAAGAAATCTCGGTCCGTAAAATACGGAGCGGGATAATAGTAAGTTGGCTTCGTGAAAGAGCGAGGGGATGCCTTTCCAGTCGCTAATGTCGTGCACGATCGCAACCGATGTCGTCCCGCCGGTTTGCTCTTCGACGGCTCGTTTGGCCAGCATCGCTTTCTCATGGGCATGGTCCCATAACTTCTGCTCGCTGCGGATGCCTTGGGCGATAAACAGGAACGCGTATTGGGATTTGCGAATCGGAATCGCGGCCAGCAGCGATTCGTCTTCCAGCTCGGCTTGCGGCTGTTCGAATGCGGGAGGGATCGGAGCTCCGATATTCGTCATTTCCGTCAGCAACGGAAACGGGCGATCTTGTTGGACCACCGCCAATTGGAGGTAATCGGCTTCGGCGAAAGCTCCCGCCGTCGCCAGCCATTGCTCCCGGGTGACCGGACGGCCGGCGATTAAGTCCGCCAGCAAGGGCTTGCGCAGCGCGGCCTGTTTAACAAATTCCTCTTCGAAATCTTTCTTGAGCAAGATCAGCTCGCGAGCCAAATAGTCCGCATTCAGTTCGTGCTTCACCCAGTAGTTGGACAAGCCGAGCTGAATCGCTTCCTTGGCGTAATCGAATTCTTTATAAGAGGATAGCAGGACGATTTTGGGCGAACGCTCTTCGGACGCCAGTACCCGTTTGCAAAATTCCAGCCCGTCCATGACGGGCATTTTGATGTCGACGATAATTAATTGAGGGCGGAATTCTTCCACGAGAGAAAGCGCCTTGACCGGATGGGTAGCTACGCAGCAAATTTCGTAACCCAATTCCTTCCAAGGCACTAAGCGGCGAATATGTTCGATGGCCAGAATCTCGTCATCAAGGATCAACACGCGGATCGGTTTCATCTGTCGTCTTCCCCTATCAAGTCATAATGTAACTCTTATATTAACTGATTCTGACGAGATAGGTAATAAATCGATTCCGGTTTCGTTGTTCGTCGGTTTGCGTCGCGGACACCATAAGGCGGTTGCCGGTCGGGTTCCAGCGCAGAGGATCGGCGATGAATTTAATATCCAAAGACAAGGGGGAGGACAATCCCGTCGACGCGTCGGCCACGTAGACGCCGCGTACGGTTCCGTTAGACGTTATACCCGCGTAGGCGAGTTTGTTGCCGTCGGGCGACCACGCGGTTCCGTAAATTTGCGTATCTTGGGCGATCGCTTGAAGAACGTTGCCTTGCATGTCCGTGATGATAAGCTCTGCTTCGCCGCTGGAAATTTTCCTCACGATGGCGAGCCGTTGCTCGTCCGGCGAAGGAACCATCCACACGACGTTGTCGATCTTGAAAGCGGCAGGATCGTCGATTAGCGAGTTCGACATCAGATCGCCTTTCAGCGAACTATAAATGACCTGATCGTCCAAATAAGCAATATTATTCGCGAACGGGATCTTAGTATCGACGAGCATTCTAGCAGAGCTTCGAGCCGAATCCGCCAAGTAAAGCTTGCCGTCGATCGTTCCGTACACGATCGAGTCGTTATCTACCCATCGGCCGTTATCGATCGTCATCGCGTCGATATCGGTGTAGGTCGTAATACGGCCCGAAGGGATATCCAAAATATGTCCTTGGCCCGTATTGCTCTGAAGACTGAACGTTTTATAGAAAATTTTCGTTCGGTCCGGACTCGCCTGGGCGTAGCCTTGATTCTCGTTGGCGGGAATAAGGGGAGTCTGCACGGCGGACGAGAGGGAGTGGACGTATATATTATGCGGATACCACTCGGAGCCTTCGATTTGCTCGGGCTTGAAATCGCGATTCTCCTTATCGATAAGAAGCTCGTTTTCGCTTAGCCAATCCATTCCTCTCACGTCGTTTAGCCGGACTAGCGCATGGGTTTCCGTTTTCTCGTAAGAGGCTATCTCCCGGTTATCCATAACGGTAATGGTCTTGCCTTCGATCTGCAGCTCTTCTTTGTCCGTTGTGCCTTGCTGCTGGCAGCCGGACAGAAGAAGCGCGAGCGCAAGGACGTATCCGATCGCTTGGCTATGCAATCTCGGTTTCATAAGAGTTCCTCCTTCCTAAGAGGCGAAGTACGAACGGGAAAGATCAAACGAAAAGTCGTGCCGAGCTCGGAATCGATCAGTTCGATCTTTCCGTTATGCTTTTCCATCAATTGCTTCACGAGCGCCAGACCAAGCCCGGTGCCGCCGCTTTGCCTTGATCGGTCCTTGTTCACGGTGAAGAAAGGTTCGAAGATTTTGTCCCGGGCATCTTCGGGGATCCCCGCTCCCGTGTTCGAGATTTCAATGATCGCGTTATTCTCTTCCGCGCGGTCGGAGACGTGCACGCGTCCGCCGGGAAGGTTGTATTTGATCGCGTTGTCGAGCAGATTGACGAGGATATGCACGAAGCTTTCGCGGTCGGCCCATATCGGGATTTCTTCCAATCGGTGATCGATCGCGACATCGAATCGTTCCGCTTTCGCTTTCATTCTGCCGATCAAATCAAGCAACAATTCCCGTATAGGGATTAGTTCGGGCTGATACTCGAAATCGTATTTCTCCAAGGCGGTAAGACGCAAAGCTTTCTCCACCATATCCGTCAGCCGATCGGTTTCGAGCTTGATATGATGGACCGCGTCGCCCTGCAGCGCGTTATCTTCCGGATATAACTCCATTAGGTCGGAGTACGCCTTGATGGAGGTTAGCGGTGTCTTGAACTCATGGCTTATGTTGCCGATGAACTGCTTCTGCTGCCGTTCGAGCTGCTGCAGCTTGACGACGGCTTGTCGCAGCTTCCGATCCTCGGCTTTCATGGCTTCCATGCTCTTGCGTATTTCCGTGCTCATGTAGAATATACCCCGACTGAGCTGTCCAAGCTCGTCCTGACGGTTAAGCGGAGATCGTTGGAGAAATTGTCCTTTACGGATTTGCTCGGCCGCATGGTTAAGCGTAATGATCGCAGACGTCGCCCGTCTGAAAAAGAGGAAGCCGAGGATGAAACTGGCCGCAAGCACGGCAGCGCCGGTAAATAGGAATAGGCCCGCGATCGTATCGTAGAAACGAATATCGTTAGCTAACGAATATTGAAACTGAAGCACTCCCATTTGCTTGCCCGGGCCTTGTAGCGGGGTTAAATAGAGTAGCGAGCTCCCTTCGCGTTGGTAGGCGATTTTCCCTTTCAGCGCAAAGACCAGGGCGTTATCCACCTCGTAGGAGGAGCTTAACGGAACGGAGTCCCCGACTTTCTTCCCCGAATTATCGTAGAGAACGACGTGCAGCCCCGAATATACCGCCAGATCCATCGCAAACTGCTGCCCGCGGGAGCGCAGGAAAGTCTGAGCTTCGATCGGGGGGGAAGTCAGATAAGCTTGTTTGATGCTCAGGTTGGCAATCCGCGTCTGTTGCAATAGCTCCTTTTCCATGCGCAGCTGCTGCTGGTCCTTGATCCCCCGTAGGACGAACACGCTCAGAACCAATACGGTGAGCAACAGCAGAACGGCTAGGAAAAGGCTGAATTTGAGCTTGATGCTAATGGCTCTCATCGGCTGCTCCCCACGGCTTTATAGCCTACGCCGAACACGGTTTGGAGCATGAGTTGGCCGTCTTCTCCGAGTTTCTTGCGCAGTCGCTGTATATGGATGTCGACGGTTCGCGTACCGGCCGCGTATTCGATCCCCCAAACGGCATCCAGCAGCTCGTCTCTGGTAAACACCCGTTCCGGGTGCGATAGCAGAAGCGCAAGCAAATCGAATTCCTTGGGGGTAAGCTCGATCGCTCTATCGTCAACGAACGCCGTGCGCAGCCTGAGATGAACCGATACGAGGCCTGAGACAATGGATTCGGCGGGTTCCGGTTCTTTTTTGTCCAACCGGCGAAGAAGCGCCTTCACCCTCGCGATCAGCTCCCGCATGTCGAAGGGCTTAGTCATGTAATCGTCCGCGCCCATCTCGAGTCCGACGATTTTGTCTACGATATCGTCTTTAACGGTAAGGAGAATGATGCCCGTATCCGACCGATTATCCAGCTTGCGACATACTTCGTAACCCGTCAGCTTGGGCATCATGACATCCAGCACGATGACGTGCGGATGGAAGCTGAGAGCTCTGTCCAATGCGGCTTGTCCGTCATAGACGGTTTCCACCTCATAGCCCTCTTTGCGAAAAGCATAGGAGATCGGGTTGGCGATCCCGGGCTCGTCGTCCGCGACGAGGATGCGTTTAATCATAGCTTCACCTGAAAGTATGGAATAAGAGTTCTATATTACCGCGAAGCGGCCGCGGCCTCAACTTGTTCGTAATATTGTTCAAGCGTCGTCTTCTTCTTAGTTATGTCCTCCGCGATCTTTTTCCCAACATAACGCACATGCCAAGGCTCGTAGGAATAGCCCGTTATCGATTCTTTACCTTTCAGGAAGCGGAGGATAAACCCATGTTCGGGGGCGTGCTTGGCTAACCATTTGCCTTCATCCGTCTCGCCGAAGCTCTCCTCCAATCCGTAACCGACGCTAGCGCTGGAAATATCCATCGCAAGCCCGGTTTGGTGCTCGCTTTGTCCGGGACGGGCGCTTGTCCGGTTTGCGACTTCTTCGCCTTTGTTTTTCGCGTTGTTCTCGAAGATCGACTTCTGCGTCCCGTATGAACGATAACCGGATACGGCTTTCAGCTCTATGCCATCCTCTTCGGCCGCATCGAATAGAGCTTCCAGAGCTTCGGCGGCATACTTGCGCATTTGCTTCTTGGGCGAATTTCCGGAGAAGGAGAACGGAACGTCGGGAACGACCAAATCCGGCGGCACGTAATCGGAAGGAAGATTGCGTTTCTTGTTGACGAGTACATAAGGGCTAGTCGGATTAGTAATGATCGCTAGGCCGTCTTCGTTCTTTGCGACCGTCGAGCTAGGTAAGCTGTCGGCCAGGAGCGCGTAGATTGGATTTCCAAGCTGCGGCGATTCGACCTTCTCCGTTGGAGTGGGCGAGGGTTGTTGTTCCTGCGAAGGCGTTGGTTTCGGTTCCGGCGACAATGTTTCCGCTGGTAACGGCGACGAGCTCGCGGACGGCGACGAGCTCGCGGACGGCGACGGATTGGCGGATAGGGAAGGTGAAGGGCTGCCGGACGATTCCGGCATAGCGCCCGGCGCGGAAGACGATTTATTCGTTATGGACCATACTCCGCCTATGATCGCAGCGCCGACAATGACGGTTAGGACGACTCTTTTATTCATATTTCTCTCTCCTTAGGAACGATGTTCAGAATACAAGAGTAAGAGAGAGATGTATCCGCGTCATATCGACATGTTTCTAAAGTGTAAACTTTCAACTCGGGGCTAAAGTACTATTGAATTTGCTTAAAATATTGCAATTGTCGTCGGATATAGGAGGAAAATCATGGGCGAATGTCAAATGGAATAAAAGCTGTTTTACTTGGGAGGATGTTGTATTCATGTCCACGCGTCGCCGATTCTGGGGTCATTTGCGAATTCAAGTCATGTTATTAATGGTCGTGATGCTTATGCTGCCGCTCGGCGGCGTTGGCTGGTTATATTACCGAACGTTAAGCTCGGATTTGGCGAAAATAGAGAAAGCGCACGCGATCGAAGTGAACGCTTCCGCTCATCGGTTGCTCGATCAGCTTGGAGAGCAATTGTCGGGGTCCGTGATCACGAACGCGAAGTGGAAAGATTATTTGGACGCGCTGAACCAAGATGATCTCGCTTGGATCGAGGAGAACGTAAACGTTTCTTTGGACATTATTCCGGATCTCAGCTTCGTGGCTACCGTCGATTACGAGGGGAAAGTCGTGACGCAAGCCGGGGACATTCCCGAATTCACCGGACAGTTGAAGGATATGTCGATAGCGGAAAAGGTCCGGAAAACTCCGGATGTCTACGGTATGATTCAGACGTCCG
The DNA here is from genome assembly GCF_014107495.1 of Cohnella cholangitidis. GTDB lineage: Bacteria > Bacillota > Bacilli > Paenibacillales > Paenibacillaceae > Cohnella > Cohnella cholangitidis. Next base: position 1,269,803 of record NZ_CP041969.1, on the reverse strand, counting down.
AGGGGATCGCGGTCGTTGCCGCCTCGCAGATTACCGACGAACAGAGCAAAGCCGAATCTACGGGGATGCTGATTTTCGGACGGCTGTTGGATGACGAGGCGTTAAAAGGAATCGGGACGATTCTGAATGCTGGCATTGCGATAAGGTCATCGGATCAGCAGAAGTTAGGAAGCAGCGCCGAAACTGCAGCGTTGTTGGATGGAGACGGTTCTTCCGGACTGCCGGCGATCGATCGGCAGCCTAGTTTCCGATCAGGGGAGATAAGCGGTTCTAGGTATAGCGAGGTCAAATCCGGACATTCCGGCTTATCGGGGCAGACCGTCGTGGAAATGGTCGTATCCGTGCCCGCGGAGGCGAGCGGGACGGTTCAGAAGGAAATGGTCCGGATAAGCGGAATCGCGGCGGTTCTGGCGATCGTCCTGATCGTATTGATCGCGGTCGTTCTTCGCCGCAGAATCATAGTGCCGCTCGTGAAGTTCGAAGTTTTCTTGAAAGAAGTATCCGCGGGGCACTTGTCCGGCCAATTGCAAGAAAAAGTTCGGAGAAGGGAAGACGAGATCGGTTCGATCGCTCGTTCCTTGCAGGATATGGTCGAGCAGCTTAAGCATCTGGTCTCCGGCATTCGCTCGACCGCGCACGTTACGGCGACCGCCGCGGGGCAATTGACCGGCGAAGCGGATACGGCCGCGGAAGGCGCGGACCGGATAGCGGAGTCGATGCTGGAGGTCGCCGCGGGCGCGGACTCTCAGGCGCAAGGGATGAAGCGGGGGGCCGAAGTTACCCGGGAAATATTGGGCAGCATGAACATCATCAGCGATCGGACGACTTCCGTCGCCGCCGTAGCCGAGCAAGCGACGAAACAAGCGGAAGAAGGAAACGAAACGGTTCGGCATGCCGTGGCGCAGATGGAGCGGATCGCGGTTTCGGTAGAGAGTTCGGTTACGGATGCGCAAGAGCTTCATAGGGAATCGGAACAGATCGGGAAAATGGTCGAGGCGATCTCGGCCATCGCTTATCGCACGAATTTATTGGCGCTCAACGCCAACATCGAGGCTAGCAGGGCGGGAGAGCATGGACGCGGATTTTCGGTCGTGGCCGGCGAAGTGCGGAAGCTTGCGCTGCTTGCGGATCGGACGGCGACGGAAATCGCAAGCGGAGTAGACCGGATTCGTTCGGGGATCAACGCCGTTACCCATAGAATAGAGGACGGCTATCGGGAAGTGCAAAGCGGTACTTTGCTCGTTCGCGATGCCGGTAACGCCTTCGAAGGGATTTCATCCGGCATTGCGGATATGGAGGGAGAGCTAAGGGAAATCGCGTCCGCCGGACAAGAGGTCGGAGCGCAAGTAGAAGAGCTATCCATCTTGGTCAGCCAGACCGAGGCGATATCCGAATCGAGCGCCGAACGGTCGCAAGATGTCGCGGGAATAGCCGAATCCCAGATGAATACGGTACGCAGAGTCGCGGACGCCATAGGTTCGTTATCGGCCCGGATTAGCGAATTGGAGCAGGCGGTCAACCGGTTCAAGTAAACTGGACTTAAGTCCAGTCGGGGAACCGATCGTTAGCCAAGGGCAATCTTTCCATTTTTCCCTTACGATAATTGCAAGAAAACAAAAGCCGAGGGGAAGCCGACAGATGAAGAAAATGAAAGTGTTTAAAGCCTGGACGATCTTGCTGGGGGCTCTCCCGAGAGGGATCGGAGCGTTCGTCATCGCGATTGCCGGATTAAGCGCAGGGCTTCCGCTAGCCATATTCGTGATTGGCCTGCCTCTATTGGCGGGAATGCTGATCGTCTGCGAGCGAATATTAAACGTTGAACGCCGTTTGTTAGCGGAGTTGGACCATAATGAACAGTCGGATCCGCAACGTGCGAACGCGCAGAAAATAAACCTTGCGGACCTTGCAAACGATAGTCGGTTAAAGCATTGGCGGGGGTGGCTAAGCGTTCTAACGAACAAGCAACAATATTGGAGCTTGGTTTACGGAATATTCCATTTTCCCGTGTCGATTCTTGCGTTCGTCTTAGCCGTTATCATTCCTGCCGTCGGTATCGGATTGTTGTTAACCCCTGTCGCGGCTATCGTGAGCATCGAGTTTTTTCAATTCGATCTGTTCGCCGAGGACTGGTTCATGAAATGGCTGTTCCCGGACTGGAGCTCGTTTCAACGATCCTGGTTTAATGCCGGCTTGGGCGCCGTATTGCTCTTGTCCGCCCCGTTTCTCTTGAGGAAGCTAGTCGGTTTTTATGCGGCGTGGATCCATTGGATCTCAAGATCGGCGAAAGCCGATTCGCCAGTGGCGGTGCACGAGCTATAATCTGATACGCATGCAAAGAACCTCCAATCCTTCAAGGGTTGGAGGTTCTTTGACATTTCATTCGATTAGACGGTTTGCGCGTTACATCCAATTTTCGCCCCAGTTTTGGATAGAGTGAATGACTTCCTCCAAATGTCGGCCTTTCTCGGTTAACTCATATTCGATGCGCACCGGCATTTCAGGATACACCGTTCGCGTTAGAATCCCGGATGATTCAAGCTCTTTCATGCGATCAGTCAGCATTTTGTCGCTCATTTCGGGAATTTGCTCTTTGATATCCTTGAAACGTTTAGGACCGCCAAGCAGCACGCGGATGATAAGTCCCGTCCATTTTTTGCCCAGTAATTCTGCAGCGGATTCGTATTTGGGGCACATTTTGGAATAGTCCATACCGATTCCCCCTTTGGTTCTATATTAGCATACCCACTTCAGAAAAGTAAGTTAAATCTTTTTATTATTAAGTTACTTGACAAAAGTAAGTGAATTAAAATAATATAGTAGAAAGCAGAACGTAAGGAATGCTAAACAAAACGAAAGGCGTGGGTTATGATGGAATGGGGATTATTGTTGCTTAGAGTCGTGGTAGGTTTATTGTTCGCGGGTCACGCGATGCAGAAATTGGCAGGCTGGTTCGGAGGATACGGTCTGGCGGGTACGGGCGGATTCTTCGAGTCGATCGGAATTAAACCGGGCCGTACGATGGCTCTGCTGGCCGGACTTGCGGAGCTCGTTGGGGGATTGCTGTTCGCATTCGGTTTGTTCACTCCGCTTGCCGCATTGCTAATCGTGCTGACCATGTTGATCGCTATCTTGAAAGTACATGGCAAAAACGGTTTATGGGTAACGCAGAACGGGTATGAATTCAATCTGGTGCTTATTGTCATTGCCGTATCCGTGGCGCTTATCGGACCTGGCGACTATTCTTTAGACGCATTGTGGGTAAACTGATTCAAACAAGGAGGCATTATCGATGATTTCCATTCAACGCTCGCATGAACGCTACTCCGCAGACCATGGGTGGTTAAAATCCAATTTCAGTTTTTCCTTCGCGGATTATTATGATCCGGAATACGTGCAATTCGGTCCGATGAGAGTGCTGAACGACGATTCGATCGCGGCTTCGGAGGGCTTCGGAATGCATCCTCACCGGGAGATGGAGATCGTCACTATCGTTCTCGCCGGAAGATTGGAGCATAAGGACAGTCTTGGCAACCGGGCGGAGACGACTTGGGGCGGAATTCAAAGAATGTCTGCCGGGACCGGCGTATTCCATTCGGAGTACAACATTTCCGAAGACGAGCAGTTGGATTTGCTGCAGCTGTGGTTCATGCCGAACGTTAAGGGAGTGAATCCGTCCTACGAGACGACGCAATTCGATAAGGACGGATTAACGGATAAGCTTGTGCCCGTTGCTTCTTCAAGCGGCGTAGAAGGAAAAGTCGCGAGCTTGCATCAGGATATGACGATCTATTTGTCCGATCCGTCGGCGGGTAAGCCGCTAACCTATTCGCAGCTTGGCGGAAGAAAGGTGTTCTTGTTCGTGCTGGAAGGCGAAGTCAGCGTTAACGGCGAAGCTCAGTTGGGGCGGCGGGATGCAGCTCGAATAGAGGACATGCCGGAGTTGTCTATCGTAAGCAAGGAAGGCGCGCGAATCATGCTGATCGATTTGCCGTAATTTCGTCGTCGGATAAGGGGAATGGAAGGGGTTGTTCTCGCTTGCGGGAGCAGCTTCTTTTTTTGCGATTGTTGGATTGGAGTTTATGTATTACTATGAGGGAATATATGGAATTTTCGGAGGTCGAGCAGACTGTTCATTCGATTATGCGTTGTGGTTGCGTTGGCGTTCGTTCTCACGTCTTGCGGAGAAAGGCTCGTACCGGAAGAGATCGTTCGAAACGCGATGGAGGCTAACGAGGAGATTCGGAATTTCAGTATCGGCGTGGATGCGATTCAAGAGGTAGACATGGGAGATCTCTCTATGACCCAGAAAGTCACGGCAGGGGGAGTCGTTGTCGATAATCCGTTACGGTTTCTTTTGGATATGGAAGTGAAAAATCAGGGCGCGACAATCGATGTTTCAGTGTATAAATCCATTGATTCCTATTACATTAAAGACAATGAAACTCCAAAAGAATGGATAGAGGCGCAAAATCTGGAACAAATGAATCAGCTTGAGAAACCGTTGATGGATTTCGATAAACCGAATGTCTATCTGAGCATGATCCTCGAAGACGACAACCATCTGACGGCCGAAAAAAAAGAGGACGGAATCCATGTCGTGTTAGCCGAGCCTAGCCAAGAAACCACTCGGAAAATAACGGCATACCTCTTGGACACTTTACTTGCGGACGATGCTGGGCTGGAGTTGCAAAAGCACGAGCTTAAGAAACTGGACATCCTGATAAACGAATCTTCGGGATTGATCGAGAACATCGTTATGGAGCAACACATAGTCGTTGAAAAGCCGGGCAATGATTTTATAATGGAAATCAATCAAACGAGTAACATTACATATAGCGATTACAATACTAGCGAAATTTCGATTCCGAACGAGCTTCAGGCACTTATTAACGTTAAATAACCGTTTTTGTTACACAATTGAAACATTCCTGTTACGTATCTGTCGCAGTGGTCGGATATTATAATAAACAAGACCCCCTTTTTTCATATGATTGAAGCCTGCCACCGTTGGCAGGCTTCCTTTTTTTTGCGTGTATGAATGATGTTGACTGAATAACGGCATGGCGTACCGTTATATGTGAGGGACTCTTGTTTTTTAGTCAGATAGCGGCACGCGGTGCCGTTAATCGCAATAAAATCGGTTCAAGGTGTCAATTAACGGCACGCCGTGCCGTTATGAGTGGAGGTTTCCGCTAGATGGTCCAAATAACGGCACGGCGTGCCGTTATCCGCGACACACATTGCACGAGAGGATGTACGCTAGCATAGAGTGGAGAAGGGATAGGATACCACAACACCCAAAGAGCTGCGACCTCTCGCAATTCCTTGGGTGTTTTTGATGTGTCATCTTACTTTATAGCGATACGACGACCTTCTGCTTCTGACGGAAAAAGACCCAGCGGTTAAAGCCGATCTCGCGTAGACGTTTCTGGACAAGCTCCCATTCGTCGCCTACCCGTTCGGGAACGTGGGCATCGGAGCCGAAGGTGACGTCGACGCCGAAATGCAAGGCGCGTTCGAGCATCGCGTCGGAAGGGTACCAGCCGCCGACGTCTTTCGTTTTGCCGCTCGTGTTGATCTCGATGGATATGTCGTTGGCGGAGACCGCTTTCAGCGCCTCGTCGATGTCGGCTTCGGCGCCGCGGATATCGGCGAAGCCCGGGTAGTAGCCCTTCATCGCGTCGATATGGCCCAGCACCTGGAACATTCCGCTCTCGGCGGATTGGCGAATCAGGTCGTAGTAGTGTTTTTTCTCGTCGAGCTGCTCCGCTTCGTTCTTGCCCTTCCAACGATTGCGGTTGAAGATGCTGACTCCCCGCGTTTGATGCACGGAGCCGATAATGTAATCGAACGGGTAGGGCTCGTAACTCTTGCGGTACAATTCGATCTGATCGATATAGAAATCGGATTCGACGCCGAGCAGCACTTCGATCTTGTCCTTGTACTGTTCCTTAAGGCGAAGAACTTCGGCTACGTAATGAGGGAAGTCGCTTCTGGCCATCGCGATTTTCGGCTGGGGCTGATCGAGTTCATGGGCAAAATAAGGCGAGTGGTCGGAAATTCCGATAACCTGCATGCCGGCTTGAATGGCCGATACGATATAGTCGTTGATTTTACCGGATGCGTGTCCGCATCTGTCATGGTGCGTATGCAAATCGAATTTCATGTCAGTTCTCCTCTTCCTATTATTCGCTTCCGATAAACTGATCTTCGGGCATCCCTTTCAGATCGTTCAAAAATTGGCGCATGGCGCTGTTGACGTAACGACTGGATTTGGTCATCACTCCGACGGGATGGCTGACTTCCAGTTCGTTCACGGGAATCATCTTTAGCGTTCCCCGGCGAAGCTCGCCCGCGATGGATAGTTTCGATACGACGGCAGCTCCCATGTTGAGTTCGACCATCCGTTTAACCTCTTCGCTGCTTCCTAGTTCCATTACGATATTGGGTTCAAGTCCGTTTTCCCTGAATATGCGGTCCGTAAACCGTCGGCCAAGCGTGTCCGGCGATAACAGGATAAGAGGGATGTCCTTGAGCATGTTGATCGTGATGCGGTTGAAGGAAGCCAACGGATGCTGCGGGGCTACGACGAGCTCGAACGTATCGTAATAAAGCACCGACGTTTCCACTTGCGGGCTTCTGTCCGTCAAGTAGCCGATACCGACGTCGACCGTACCGTTCTCGACGCTGGAGAGCACCTGCGCGGAGGACATGGATAAGATGCTCGTCTTGATCAAGGGGAATTGGTTTTGAAAATAGGACAACACCCTGGGCAAAATCTGTATGGCTATCGACGTTGTCGTTCCCAATACAATATGGCCTTGAGGAATTTGATTCAAATCCGACAACTTCTGCTTCAGTTGCTCCACGATCGCTAATATTTGCTCGGCATGCTCCAGAAATACCTGGCCTCGATCCGTTAGCGTAACGGGATGGTTCCGATCGACGAGAATGGCTTTGAATTCGTCTTCAAGGCTCTTGATCTGAGCAGATACGGCCGGTTGCGTCAAGTTGAGCATTTCGCCTGCTTTGCGGAAGCTAAGCGTCTTGGAAATCGTCACTAACGTTTCCAGTTGGCTTATGTTCATCTAGTCGCCTCCTTGAGATTGAATAAATTTATCAGATCAACTTGATCATATAAAAAGGATTTGTCGTTAATTCCATTATAGGGGATTCATTCTTCCGTAGCAAAGGGTTGATAATCACTCAAATTTGAGTATAATAACGAATGGGTAATCAAATTTGAGTACTTGTACCGAATCGCGGAAAGAGAGTTTAGGGAGGAAATAACAAAACATGGACGTGAAAAAAAGCAATACGAAGCTCGTCGTCGCGGGTTTGCTGCTTGGCTTATTCATGGCGGCGCTGGATCAGACGATCGTATCCACGGCGATGACAACGATCATTCAGAAGCTCGGAGGCTTGGAAAGCTTCATCTGGGTGTATTCCGCATACATGATCGCAATGGTCGTCTCGACGCCTATATTCGGTAAACTGTCCGATATGTATGGACGCAAACGGTTTTTCTTGATGGGTCTTATTCTGTTTCTGCTTGGCTCGATTTTATGCGGAACCGCGCAGAATATGGATCAATTGATCATTTATCGCGCCATTCAAGGGATTGGCGGCGGCGCGCTGATGCCGATCGTGTTCACGATTATTTTCGATCTGTTCCCGGCGGAGAAACGCGGCAAAATGATGGGGCTGTTCGGAGCCGTGTTCGGAGTGTCCAGCGTATTCGGGCCGATCTTGGGAGGAACGATTACGGATAATCTTAGCTGGCGCTGGATTTTCTATATCAACGTTCCGATCGGAATTTTGGCGATTGCATTTATTTTGAAGGCTTATCACGAAACGAAAGTAACCCGCAAACAGGTCATCGACTGGGCAGGCGCCATTCTGTTGACCGGGACGATCCTGTGCTTGATGTTCGGATTGGAGTTGGGAGGAACGGAGGGCTGGGCTTGGGATTCGGCGCAAACGATCTCGTTGTTCGCGGGCTCGGCAATCTTGTTCATCCTGTTCCTGCTGGCGGAGAGAGTCGCTAAAGATCCGATCATTAAGCTCGGCTTATTCCGGAAGCGGCTATTCACGAGCAGCATGGCCGTCAGCATGCTGTATGGCGGAGTCATGATCGCAGGGGCTACATACATTCCGATCTTCATTCAAGGGGTGTTCCACAAGACGGCAACGGAGACGAGCACCGTTCTTACTCCAATGATGCTCGGGGTTGTCTTAAGCAGTCAGATCGGGGGAAGATTCGCCACCCGGTTCAGATATCGGGACGTCATGATCGTATCGGCGCTCACATTGCTGGTCGGCTCTTATTTGCTTGGCTTCGTAATGGATACCGAGACAAGCCGATTAATGATTACCGTGTTCATGGTCATCATCGGTCTCGGAATGGGAGTCTCCTTCTCGCTGCTCAACATCTCCACGCTGAATTCCGTTCCTCCGCAATACAAAGGGTCGGCCTCGTCGCTGATTACTTTTTTCCGGACGATCGGTTCGGCTATCGGAGTGACGGTATTCGGTACGCTGCAGAAGCACGATTTCCAGCAAGGGATTCAGGAGTTGCCGAATATGAGCCCCGAAATGGCAGCCCAAATCAAGGGAGGTCAAGCTTTGCTTGATCCGACCGTTCAGGCGAAAATAGGACTCTCACCGGATATCGTAAACGCGTTATTGGGGAAACTCGCGGATTCCATCCTGTACATTTTCCAATGGTCCGTTCTGTTGCCGGTTCTTGCGCTCGTATTCGTGCTGCTCATGGGCCGGGCTCGGATGGAGAAAGCGAACCCCGGACAGCAAGGGTCGCCCGGCACGCCGCCGAACGCTCAAGGGGGTAACGACGCCGTATCCGGCAAGCCTGAGCCTTCGTTCCACGGAGGATAATCGCGATGTCGATGAAGTTGTTGATCTTAGGTCTGCTAAGGGAATGCAATCGCCATCCTTACGAGATCAGGCAGACGATTAAAGCGAGGAATTGGCACCATACGTTCAAAATTCGGGACGGCTCGCTCTACTATGCGGTCGACCAGCTTAGGGACGAAGGAATGATCGAAGTCGCGGAGGCGGTTTCCCTGCAAGGCGATAATCGGCCGGACAAGATGATCTATCGAATTACGGAGCAAGGGGAAGCTGCGCTTCTGGAAATGCTTTACGCGGAAATGGGCAAAGATTTCTATCCCCAGCATCCGATATTCGTGTCTCTACCCTTCGCTAAGCATGCCGACGACGGATTGATGGAGCCGCTAATCGCCAAGAGGCTGAACGCGTGCTTAGAGCGGATCAAACACCTTCGCTTCGTGTTGGAGCTCAAGGGAGAATGGTTGCCTCGCGGCTCTTCGCGCATGATCCAAGGCGTATTGCGTTTCAGCGAAACGGAACGGGATTGGCTGCGGGAGCTGTTGGAAGACGCGAGATCCGGAAAATTGACCGACCCCGGCAACATTCCGGATCAAGGCGCGAGACGTTCGGAATAAGTAAAGAGAACATTAAATAACGTTAATACGAGGAATAAAGAAAGGAAACCGCAAAGCTTTCGTCGAATGATTCCGTCAAACGGCGCTGAACAGCGAGAGAGGCGATTGCCTGATGGATGATAAACGGAAGATTAACGCTTGGGTAATATACGATTGGGGAAATTCGGCTTTCGCGACGACGATTATGGCAGCCGTTATGCCGATCTACTTCATTAGCGTAGCGGGAGGCACGGACGGAAGCTGGAGCTTTACGCAAACCGCGGCCGCGATCGTCGTGGCGCTGCTGTCGCCGCTGCTCGGAGCGATTGCGGATCATACGGGCAGGAAGCTTGCTTTTTTGCGGGTATTCAGCATTATCGGAGCCGTGGCGAGCGCGTGCCTTGCTTTCGTCGGGCCGGGAGATATGTGGCTTGCTTCCGTGCTCGTCGTCATCGGCATGGTCGGGTTCGGCACCGGCAATACGTTCTACGATGCCGCGCTCAACGATATCGCATCTCCCGGACAGAGGGAGAGAGTCAGCGCGCGGGGATACGCGATGGGATATTTGGGCGGCGGCCTGTTGCTTGCCGTCAATCTAGGGATGATCTTAGGTTGGGAATCGATCGGGTTGCCGGACAAAACCGCAGCATCGCAGATTTCGTTCGTTACGGTCGGAATATGGTGGTTCGTGTTCTCTTTGCCTCTGTTTCGAAACAATAAGGATATTCGATTGGTAAAGGATGGAACCGTCCGGGGCAACTTGAAGGAAGGGGCTAACCGCCTTAAGATTACGTTCTCCGAGATTAAAAAATATCCCGAGCTAATGAAATTCATGGTCGCGTATTGGTTTTTCTTCGATGGGATCAACACCATTATCGTCATGGCCGCAAGCTATGGGACGACGGTCGGCATTAAAGACGAGGACTTGATTACGGCGCTGCTGCTTACCCAGTTCATCGGTTTCCCGGCTACGCTGCTCTTCGGCAAGTTGGCGGATAAATGGGGCGGCAAGAAAATGCTGTACGGTTCGCTCGTAACCTATGTCGTTATCGTCATCTTAGGTTATTTCATGACGAATTCCTTGCATTTCTTTGCGCTTGCCTGCCTGGTGGGTCTCGTGCAAGGCGGATCGCAAGCAACGTCCAGGGCGATCTTCAGTAAAATCATCCCGCCGGGACGGACAGCGGAGTTCAACGGGTTCCTGAGCTTCACCAGCCGCTTCTTTTCCTTTGGAGGTCCGCTCGTGTTCGGAATCGTGAAGCTGATCAGCGACTCCAGTCGTTCAGCGCTGTTGGCAGTCGCGTTCTTTTTCGTCGTCGGAATCATCTTGCTGACCTTCGTCAATCTGGCCAAGGGCGAGCAAGAAGCCCGGCAACAGATCTAGTTCGGGCATCTTAGGCTTCCGTTATGCGGGCACGACGGAATCGGCGAAAGTAATCCATCCTTCATCGCACGGCAGTCCCGTTTCATAGGAAATATTCCGAAGCAGCTCGCTGAAACGCAATTTCAGATGGGCTGCTTCTTCGTCCGTCTTGGCCGTTAACCAAGCGATACCCGCGGCAGTCGTAGCCGTGCCGTCTTCCAATGCGGCCTCCCATAACTCCATTGCGCTTTCGCGATGAATGATCGTACGGTCCGTCGGATCGATCCACGGCTGGCGGCTCTCGTTCAGAACGTCCCATTCCGGAATTCGCCTCGGAGGAGAGAACGGCGCGAGCTGGCCGAAGGCAAACCTGCCTTTCCAGCCGGTCGGGTCGAAGAATAGACGCTGCGCCCGGAGCATCTGGGCGACGGCCCGATCGAGCAGTTCCGCCGTGATCCGGCTCGCGACGGCGGGAAAGTGTTCGGCGACAACGCAAAGGAAAGCGGAAGAAAATCCGCCCGGCAATCGGTTCTCCGTATCTACTTCCGGAAATACCGGCGTTACTCCCGTATGAACTCCGGCCCGCTTCATTAAGATGACGGAATCCATCGCCGTCTCGAATGTTTGGTGATGCCATTTCTTAAAGCCGGAACGGCTGAATACGAACGGATGGAGATGCCGGTCCAACACATGGTGAAGAAGGAAACCTATCGTATAGGCCACGGCCGGATCTTCCATCGGGCGACTACGGACGGCGTTGAACAGGGAGAGCAAAAACGGTCCGCAGCGAACGTTGTGAATGAGCGTGCCGAGTTTATTCAGCGGAGTCGAAGATTGCCACGGCAGGAAATGATCGTAGAACAAGAAATCGGGACCTTGACAGCCGAGTTGGAACGCGGTCTTCCACTGTTGCCCCTCCATATATTGGTCAACGCGAATAGCACTTAAGACTTCTTTACCAAATAGAATATGGGCCCATATATTCGGCATGCTTCCGCTCCTTTTGACAAAAATCAGTGTACTTGTACCTATGATTTCAGTATAATAAAGGAAAGCGGTTACGGCTAGCGGTTTCAATCCAAGTAGACAAAGGGGCGCGTTCAGGCATGAAGGCTGAGTACATCAACCCATTTTTGGAATCCGCGCGTATGGTCATCGAACAGATGGTTCAAATCCGTCCCAGCACCGGACAGCTCTCCATTAGGGACATCAAGTTCGCGGAAAACCACGTATGGATTCAAATTGGACTGACGGGACATATGACCGGAGATATTGTATTCGGTTTAAGCGAATCGGTTGCGTTGCGGATCATTTCGGCTATGATGGGCGGTTACGCGATTACCGAGATCGACGATATGGGCAAGAGCGCCATATCCGAATTAGGCAACATGATCAGTGGCAATGCGAGCACGATGTTGTATAATCAAGGAGTGCACGTGGATATTACGCCACCTCAGATTATGAACTCTCATTTTGCTTCGGCTACCGGCGCAAGCCGCGCGTTAGCGGTTCCGCTCATTATGGATGGAATCGGCGAAATGGAAATTCAAGTATTGATCGCGTAATACATACGATCTTATAAGGTTGCTCGTCCGCCCCGGCCAGGGCTTTTTTCATGGTGCAGGATCTATTGCCTTGCCTGCTTATTTCCTCCGAGGAGGGGTAATGATGAGAGTAGCGCTGCAAAACAAAGTCGTGTTAATTACCGGAGCATCTAGCGGGATCGGGGCACTCGTCGCCAAGCTTCTTGCCGAGCGGGGAGCTATTCCCGTACTAACGGCCCGGTCGCGGGAAAAAATGCTGGAGCTGGCCGCATCGATTCGAGGGGAACATGCCGTATACGAAATGGATGTTACGTCGGACGAGCAGGTCGAACAGGTAGTCTCGCAAGTGCTTGCCCGATACGGTAAAATTGACGTGTTGCTCAATAATGCCGGGTACGGGGAATTTATTCCTTTTACGGAAACCCGGATAGACGATTTCAGCGACATGATGGACGTGAACTTCTTGGGCACGGTACGCTGCGCGCGCGCGGTATTGCCGTCCATGCTTCAAGCCGGACAAGGACATATCGTTAACGTGGCCTCCATGGCGGGCAAAATGGCAACGGCGAAGTCCACCGCCTACTCCGCTACCAAGCATGCGGTACTCGGATTTACGAACGCATTGCGCCAAGAGTTGCTCGGCTCGGGAGTGCGGGTGTCCGCCGTGAACCCGGGACCGATCGATACGCCGTTCTTCGATCGCGCCGATCCCGAAGGAAATTACGTTCGCAATATCAAATGGTTCATGATGTCGCCGGACAAAGTCGCCGGAGCGATCGTATCCGTCATCGAGCGGCGCAAGCCTGAGCTTGATTTGCCTTGGACAGCCTCGGTCGGCGTGAAGTTCATGCAGGCGTTTCCTCGGATCGGCAATGCGCTCTTCGGACGTTTAATGAATAAGAAATAAGCAGGCGAACTTAGCGATAACAAGAAGACTGGGGTTGGGATGATGGGTTTCAAAGAACTGGGGTTAAACGAGGTGCTTGCGGACAAGCTGGCGGCTAACGGGATTTCGGAGCCGTCGGAAGTGCAAAGCCAAGCGTTGCCCGCGTTGCTGAGCGGCAAGGATGGCGTGCTGGTGTCTCCGACGGGGACCGGTAAAACGCTTGCTTATCTGCTGCCGGTGCTGCAAAAGATCGACGGCTCCCGGCGGGAGACGCAAGCGCTGATCCTCGCGCCGACGCAAGAGCTGGCGATGCAGATCATGCGCGAGGCGGAAACGTACGGACAGCCGTTAGGCATTAAAGCGACCGCATTGATCGGGGGAGCTTCTCTAGCTCGCCAATTGGAACGAATGAAGAGCAAGCCCGCGCTCATCGTAGGCACGCCCGGGCGGGTGCGCGAGGTTGCGAATACCCGCAAGCTGTCGTTGCATTCGGTGGCTTCCGTCGTCATAGACGAGACGGACCGGGTGTTCTCGCTCGGCGGGAAGAACGACGTGGAACAATTGATGCGGCAATGCTCCCGCGACCGGCAAACCGTATTCGTATCCGCGACCCGATCGGAAGCGATGAAGGACGCGGAGAGAAAATGGCAGAAGGACCCATGGGTATCCGACGTGACGGAGAAGGAAAACGAGAACGGACTCTCTTCGACGCTGCAGCACTGGTACTTCTTGAGCGATCGCCGGGAGAAAATCGATCTGATCCGAAAAGTCGTTCGGCATATGAAGCCGTCATCGGCGCTCCTGTTCGTTAACGATACGGAGAAAATCGGGGAACTGCTCGCGAAGCTGCGGTACGAGGGCGTTTCCGTGGATGCGCTCTACGGAGATACGCGCGGCCAAGAACGCGGCGAAGTGATGCAACGGTTCCGCAAAGGCCGCACGAAGCTGCTGATCGCTACGGACGTTGCCGCTAGAGGCTTGGATCTTCCGGGATTGCCTCTCGTCATCCAGTTCGAGCCCGCCCTCGACGCCGATCACTACGTGCACCGTTCGGGGAGAACGGCGAGGATGGGACGAGAGGGAACGTCGATCACGCTGATCGCGCCGGAAGAAAGATTCATTATCGACAAGCTGGAAAAACAGTTAAACATCCAAGTACAGCCGAAGATGTTATACGAAGGCCGAGTCGTATCCTTGGAAGAAGGCATCGCTAAGAGGGGCTCGGCCGTTGAGAAGATACCGCAATCCGGCGGCGGCCAAGAGGCGAAGGACGGACGCCCGGTATGGAAATCCAAAGCGGAATACTTGGCGACTCTCAAGCCCCAACCGGCGAGCAAGCCTAAGGAAGCTCCCGAGAGGAAAGGGAGTACGTCCCAACCGAAGAAGGCGGCCGACAAAGCCGTTCATCCGGTGACATCCGCTCCCGCGAATGCGGCGAAACCGACGGTCAAGGCTCCGGCTAAAGCTCCGGCGAAAGAGCCGGTCAAGCCAGCGAAAGCCAAAGCGGAACGGGCGAGGGACAAGAAAAACAAAGGCGCTCCGAAATGGTTGAAGGAGAAGCGCGAGGTTGCTTCTACGGATAAAAAAGAATAGATGGCATTAGCCGATAAATCCCGCCGCGCTTCTTAACAATGCGCACTAAGGCGGGATTTCTTTGATGAATATGAAGGGACTATCCCGAATGGGATAGTCCCTGTTTTGATCCGCACCGCTCGCTCGTTTGCGGTCTCGGCTTAACGGTATGTTCTCGAAGTGAGGCGGTCCAGATTGTGGAATTCGTAGCCTTGCTTCCTCGCGTCGTCGATGATTCGGGCCAGCGCTTCGGCATTGTCCCGCGAAACGGAGTGGAGCAGGATGACGGCGCCCGGATGCAACTGGCTCATGACGCTTTCGTAGGCGTAATGCCAGCCTTGCTGACGGTTGACGTCCCAATCCCGGTAAGCGATCGACCAGAATACGCCGGTGTACCCGAGCTCCCGGCAAGCGCCGAGCATTCGGCCGCTAAAGATGCCCCGCGGCGGACGCATATACCGCATTTCCGGCTGATTAGTGAGTTCAGCGACTCCGGCTTTGACTTTGTCCATTTCGCCGCGGATGCGATCGGCGCCGATCCGGCTCATATCCGGGTGACTCCAGGAATGGTTGCCGATAATATGGCCTTCCTTGGCCATTCGGCTTATCAATTCGGGCTGTTCCTTAACGAAGTGGCCTGTTACGAAAAATGCCGCGGGCACGCTCTTGTCCCGGAGAACATCCAGTATGCGGGGAGTATAACCGTTCTCGTAGCCGTTGTCGAAGGTCAAATACAACTCTTTGTTCTGCGTATTTCCAAGAAAAATGGCGTCATGCTGCCGAAGGACGTTCATGAAACCTTCATCCGCGATCGACGGCAGGTTCCCGTTCCGGCTCTTCTTGAAGCCGAAATGATAAGGTGTATCGTTAGTTTGCGCGGACGCGCTTCCGGCGAAGAGCATGCAGATCGCGGCCGTTAGATTCAAGATGATTTTTAAGCTGGGCATGAACGACGTTCACTCCTCTTGGAAATGGTATCTATATACCTTGAAACGAATGGAACAAAATTATTCATGCCTTTCCAAGTCGGCCTCAGGGCCGAAAGGCTGGGAGAAGTGGGACCGATCCCGTACTTAAGGCTTATTTTCCGCCTAGGACCCTCTAATATTCGATTTATCCCTCGAAAAGTATAGGCATGCGGGTTTAATCCGTGAATACTTACTTGCGAAGGAGAGATTTATACATGAAATTAAATCCACCGATCTTGAAAAAAACGGCTGCCGCTACGCTGGCGCTCACGATGCTGGTAGGAGGCGCGACGGGAGCGATGGCTTCCGCGAAAAACAAGCACGGTAATAACGATTGGAAAAATAGCTCCTGGGACGACCGGAAAGATAACGATAAAGACGATAAAAAAAATAACAAATCCAAAGTCGAAATCAACCTTGATTTCGGCGATCTGAACGAGAAGGAATGGAAATGGGCGTACGACCATATTATCCGGCTTGCCGCGCAAGGCGTGTTTAACGGTTACGAGGACGGAAGCTTCAAGCCTCGCAACAACATTACGAGAATCGAAGCTTTGGTAGCCGCCGTACGACTTCTGGGATTGAAGGAAGAAGCGGAGAAGCCGGAGAACATGAATGCCAACCTTAACTTCAAAGATTTCGACCAATTGAAGAAAAAATACGGCTGGGCAGTCGGATACGTAACCGTAGCGCTCGAGAACGATCTCTTCTCCGAGACGGAAGTCTCGATCCAAGCGGATAAGCCGGCTAACCGTCTGTGGGCGTCCGTCTTGCTCGTCAAAGCCATGAAGCTGGACGCGGAGGCGAAGCAGAAGATGGATGCGGTATTGCCGTTCCGCGACGCGAAACAAATTCCTGCCGGTTCGGTAGGGTACATTGCGGTTGCTCTCGAGAAGAACTTGATCACGGGATACAACGACAACACGTTCCAGCCTAACCGTCCCGTAACGCGCGCCGAGCTGGCGGCTTTGCTGGATCGGGTCGATCAACAGCTTCCGGAAGATCAGAACGCGCAAGCGATTACCGGGTCGATTCAAGCGATTGCTAACGGTACCCTTACCGTGAAAAAAGCGGATAATACGACGGTTCAGGTTCCGGTAGACGCCAACGTGTTTATTTTCCGCAAGGATGTCAAAGCACCGTTGTCCGCCCTGCAAGTCGGCGACGAGGCGCTCGTGCGTACTTTCCAAGGCAAAGCGGTGTTCATCGAGGTCACCAAAGCTGCGGAAGCGAACGTGCAATTGGCCGATTCCGGAAAAGTGAGCTCGTTCACGTTAAACGCGCAAGGCAAAATCGCTACGATCGCGCTGATCAAAGAGGTGAACGGCACGATCAATTCGATCATCTACAACGTAGATCCCAACGTTACGATTACCGGAAATTCCGGCGTTCTGTCGCCTAACTTGAACGTGGTCGTCAAGGGGACCAATAATCTCGTTCAATCGATCGAAATTTTGGCATAACTTCTATACATGCTTACGAACAAGAGAACCGCTTCCGGGCGGTTCTTTTTATTGCGCGTAATTGCGCCGGGTTCCCTTTAGCGAGGATTGCCGGATTTCCCGGCGGGCTGAAACCGGTCCGCGACGAGCAAGATCAGAATAACGGGCGCTAACGTAATCGCGTCGACAAGGAGGAATCCCCAGGTACCGATGGAGAGCGATCTGAACCAATGGTAATCGGACATCCATGCGTACACTAGGAAAAGCCATATGCCGGACAACGCATAAGCGATCGAACACGCTTTGGCATTCATATCCACACCTCTTTCGGCTAGCATTCCACTCTCTCTCCAAGGATTATGCGGAGCATATTTCGCAGGCTAGAGCGCATACTGAATGCATTGGAAAGGAAGGAACGATATGGAACGGCGGATTACAGTCAGCAATATACAATTGATGTCTTTGATCGTGATCTCCTCGTTAGGAACATCGAGTCTGTACGCCCCTGCGACGTTAGCCCGTTATGCGGAACGGAATTCTTGGTATTTGGTTCTGGCCGGAGGGGCGGTCGGATTGTTGAACGTATTCGTTTTCTTATGGTTGAACCGCCTGCACCCGGACAAAAGCCTGATCAAGCTTTGCATGCATCTGCTTGGGCCTTTGCTCGGAGGCGTGCTCGCATTGGCTTTCGCCTTTTACTTCTTGGATATTACTTCGTGGGTATTGAGGGAATTCGCCCAGTTTTTTACTATCGCGCTCAATCCCGTCACTCCTCAAACTTGGTACTTGGTCGCTGGAGCCGTTATGTGTCTTTATGCGGTCTATCATGGTCTGGAAGTTTTCGCGCGCGTGTCGGAAATTATTTTCTTCGTTACGGCTATTACGTTTCTGGCCATCTATTTGCTGTTGGTCAACCAGTATAGCCCCGAATATTTGCTCCCCGTATTGGAGGAAGGAATGATTAAACCTCTTAACGGCCTGATCCTCTCCGGCTCTTGGTTCGGAGATCTGATGTGCATATCCATGGTTATTCAGCATGTGCGCAAAACCAAAAGGACGACGGCGTACGCGACCGGGGCAGTCGGGATTACTACGCTTCTCATGCTCTTGTCCGTTCTCTCCTGTACAATGCTGTTCGGCGCGCGGGCGACCGAAACGTTCACTTATCCCATCGTAAGCTTAATCCAGAACATTAAGTTGTTTCGCAATATCGAAAGGTTCGATGCGGCGCTCGTCGCCGTGTGGGTCATGAGCTCGTTCGTCAAAATTACCGTTTATTTCTGGGCAGCGGTTCAAGGTCTTAAGGAGGTGCTGCGAATCCGCAAGCCCCGCTTGTTTCTCTTGCCGTTGGCATGCGGATTCGTTCTATGTTCCAAGTACAAAGTGTGGGGTTTAATCGAGCTGGCCAGCTTTTACGACAAACAGGCTTTGTACTTCTTATCGTTCCAGCTATTCGCTCCGAGTCTGCTGCTTATGGTTGCGCTTATAAGAAAAGATAGCCACAACAGGCGGGTGAACTCATGAACGGGAAACGAACGGTTTTGTCCGATGACGCGGCTGTGAACAAGCGGGCGTTACTTCAAAGGATGCAAGGCACGGAAGATTTAGTCATGTCGGATACTTCCAATGGACATGGAAAGGCCATAACGGTCTGTTATCTAGAAGGATTAACCGACACCCGAAGGCTTGAGCAGACGCTCGTACTGTACTTGGAAGACAAGCCGTTGTTTCCGGCTTTTCGCACGGATTCCAAACTAAGCTCCATCGAGGAAGTAGCCGATTGCCTCGTGTCGGGAATGACGGTATTGCTCTTCAAGGAGCCTGCATACGGCGTTGCGATAGATACGATGGGCGTACAGCTGCGCAACGTGGACGAGCCTCCGAGCGAAGCAACCGTAAAGGGTCCGAGGAGCGGGTTTACCGAATCCTTGTTCAATAACTTAGCATTAGTCCGATTTCATTTTCGCGCGCCTAGCTTGAGAGTCGAATTTCGGAACTGCGGGTACTTAAGCAAGACCACGATTGCGATTCTTTCCGTCGGAGGGATTACGAACGCGGCCATTCTCGGAGAAGTACACCGCAGAATCGGAGAAATATCGGAAGACGCGGTATTGCGCAGCAATGACATCGAGGAATGGATCACGGATAATCGAGGGACGATGTTTCCTCTTATCGAATCGACCGAACGACCCGATCGGGTCGTCGGAGCGTTGCTGGATGGAAGAATTGCCGTATTTGTCCAAGGTACTCCGTTCGTGCTGCTGCTGCCGTTCGTATTTTTGCAGGCTTTCCAAGTAAGCGAGGACTACTCTTGGAACTATTACATCGGTTCCGCCATGCGCGTTCTTCGGTTATTCTGCGGACTAATCGGCATGTTTCTGCCGGCATTCTACGTGGCAACCGTAACCTTCCACCACGAATTGGTTCCGACCCCGTTGTTGCAGAGCATCGCGGCGGCCAAAGAACCGGTTCCCTTTCCGGCGGTGGTCGAAAGCACGGCCATGATGCTCGCTTTCGAGATCATGCGCGAAGCGGGTATTCGCATGCCGAAGCAAGTGGGACAAGCCGTTAGCATCGTCGGGGCTCTCATATTGGGACAAGCTGCCGTGCAAGCCGGCATCGTATCGCCGATAATGGTCATCGTTGCGGCGTTGACGGGAATTTGCACCTTCACGTTGCCGCCGACAACGATGAACTACGTTATTCGTGCCCTCCAATTCGGGATGACTATTCTTGCTTCCCTGCTGGGCTATGTTGGCATTACAGTCGGAATAATTATGCTGTTGACTTACTTAGCTTCGCTACGGTCTTTCGGAGTCCCCTATCTCGGGCCTGCCGCTCCCTTCGATATGAGCGAGATGACCGACGTGGTCGTACGCCGCCCGAGCACGAGCCGCAACAAACGGCCGAGCCTATTCCGCGCAATGAACAATAACCGATATCGAGGCAAGACAAGATGAATGCCAGGATGGGGCTTATCATTTTCGCGATCGGCGCATGTTTGTTGAACTCGGGATGCAAGGGGGGCATGGAACTGAATCAGTTGCATATCGTACATACCGTCGGCATCGATGCGGGGCGGAATAACGGGATTAAACTCACGGCGGAAATTTCCTTGCTGTCCTCAAGCGGCCAGCAGCCTAAAGGGATGCAAGAACGAACGTTTTACTTATCGGGAGAAGGAAGCAGCCTTTTCGAAGCGGCCCGGCTCATGAGGACGAAGTCCGATCGGTCGCTATTATGGGGACATGCTACGGTCGTCGTGTTCAACAAAGCCGTAGCCGAACAAGGCATCGGCAAGCATATTATGGCTTTAAGGAGGTTGAGGGAGTTCCGGAACTCCACGTTAATCTATGTGACGGAAGACAAAGCATCAGATGTGCTGGAAGCGACCATGCCGAACGCGACGATCACTTCGCAGGCTTTGAGGGGGTTGTCGGAGGGCGGGGAAAACACGGCGTTGACCGAAGAAAAGACGTTGATCGACGTGTATGACCATTTGATTAACGAAGATACGGACATTCACGTCCCTGCCGTTCAATTGCTGGAAGACCCTAGCGCCAAGAAAAAAAAGCTGCTAAAGACCATAGGGATATATGCATTCGATAAGGATCGGCTTGTCGGGCTAATGAAGTCCAAGGAAACGAAAGGGTTCTATCGGGCGATGGGCAGCTTGAGCGGTTCCGTCGAGACGATACCGTGCGGCCCGAATCAGATGATCGCTTTCGAGAATACTAGCAGCAATAGCCGGGTGAAAATCGGTTTGGACGCAGACGGGAACCCGAAGGTCCACATCGAAATCAATGCGGATTTGAATTTGGCCAGCGTCCAGTGCGAGACTCGGGAGGTGACGCTATCCTCGATCGAAGAGTGGGAAAAAGAACTGAACAAGTCGATTTCGGATGCCGTCGAGCGATTCATTGCTTTCTCGCAAAAGAAAAATTCGGATTTACTGGGGATTAAGGAACGCATGCATCGAAAATATCCTAAGCATTGGAAAAAGGTAAAGGATAAATGGAACGAAATCTATCCTAGAACGACGTTCAGCGTCGAAGTCCATTCCAGAATCGACCATACGAACTTTACTACATAATCGCGTTATGGCGCTTCTCTTTGTGCGCAGCACCCTCGCCCGGTATAATAGAGGGAAAAGCTGGGGCGTTATGGAGGGGATTCGAAGTGGCTTTAGAGCTAAGCAGCAGTGCGGTGCCCGCGCTGAAAATGATAGAGCTAACGGGCGGTTATAGCCAACGAAGACCCGTGCTGCACAAGGTGTCGATCACCGTCAATCCGGGTGAGATGGTCGGCTTGATCGGCTTAAACGGCGCGGGGAAAAGCACGACGATTAAACATATTCTAGGGCTTATGGTGCCTCATAGCGGCGAAGTTAGGGTTGCGGGAGCGACGCTCGAGGAAAATCGCGACCTCTATCGTTCATCAACGGCTTACGTTCCCGAACAGCCGTCTTTGTTCCCGAACTTGACGGTGAAAGAGCATCTGCAATGGATGGCTATGGCCTATCGCATGGAGCAGTCGAAGGCGACATCCAGGATGGAGGAACTGGCGGTCACGTTCCGGATGACGGAAGCGTTGAATGCTTTGCCGGATACGTTATCCAAAGGGATGAAGCAGAAGGTTATGCTGATGAACGCGCTGCTAGTCAAGCCCCCGTTGCTCATTATCGACGAGCCGTTCCTTGGATTGGATCCGTTGGCGATTCGAGGGCTATTGGCGGCTCTCGACGAGGTTCGCGCGGAGGGATGCGCGATCTTGTTGAGCTCTCATATATTGCCGGCGCTGGAACGCAAGGCGAATCGGCTCGTGGTGTTGCACAGAGGGCGAATCATAGCGGAAGGAACGCCTCGGGAAGTGAAGGCGCAAGCGGGCTGCACCGATCCCGATTCGACGATGGACGATGCGTTCGAATCGTTAGTTCTGGCGGCGGAAGGTGGACAACCGCGTGCGTGAGACGAGTCAAGAAGAGCAAATCGGCTTTATGCGGTCTCTTCGCCGAAGCCGCGCCGCAGCTTTCCGCCAAGAGATCGTTCCGCATTTTCGTTACGTGTTCCAAAGCGGCTTCGGTTTATTCGCTTCCGCGATCTTCTTCACCGCATTGATTTGGTACGTGGGCTTCATTAAAGCGGTTCCCGAGGGATGGCCCGTCGAGATCGTCGGAGTCGCGATTATTTCTCTGGCTTCGGTTCGAGCTCCTCTTCGCTCCTATTTTCGGCCTGCCGATTCCGTATTTCTGTTGCCGATGGAGAGCCGTTTGCTAAGCTTCTATATTAACCCGGCCTTGCGGAACGCGATCGTAACGGCCGTTCTGCGAACGCTGGCGTTGTTTCTATTATTTTGGCCTATATATTCTCGCTCGCCGGATACGGCATATCTAGCGGATACTCATCCATTAGGCGCGTTGGGAGCGCTATTCGCGCTTATCGCCGGCTGTAACGTATACGGCGGATGGAGAGAACGCCAACCGGCCGCCCGCTCGTGGAGGCTTGGATTGAAGCTCGTCAGGTGGTCGCTGACGTTTCTTACCGTCGCGGCGTTATTGCTAAAGACTTTAGCGCTGGCGATTCCTCTTATGCTGTCGTGCATGGCGATCGTCGCATTGCTTTGGCGAATTCCCGCGCGGCATGCCCTCCCTTGGGAGAGGCTCATCGACGAAGAGGCCGCGGTACGCCGTCGTTGGATGGCTTTCCTCGGCTGGTTCGTGGACGTGCCCTCGGAAACGGCCAAGCCTGCGCGCCGGAAGTGGATTGCCTGGGCAGCGGACTTCTTGCCGTGGCAGCATAGCCGGGCTTGGCATTACCTGTATGCCAAAGTATTCTTGCGCGGGGAGACGTTCGGAGCGTTATGGCGTTGGGTCATATTGGCAGGCATCGTGCTGATCGTGACCGGAAATAGTTTGGCCGATGCGGTAATATACGGAATCGCCATTCTAGTCAGCGGATTGCAATTAAGCGAGTTGCGAAGGGTAAGGTTCGTCGAGACCGCGGCGACCGTGCCGATCGCGGCGGAAAATCGGCTGGCGGGGGCAGCGGCCGTCGCACGGACTGCGGGGCTAGGTGTCGCGTTGCTGCTCGGATTGATAGGGATGCTGACGTTCGGATGGGGTGCTGCGGGTATTGGGGAAGGCGCAAGCGCGGATGCCGCCGGCGGAGGTTTGGCGGAGGCGATCCATCTGGAAACTTGGCTGCCATTGCTCGCGGCCGGACTATTGTGGTGCGGATGGTGGATTCCCCGGAAAATCGCCAAGTTCGTCGACGAGGACGAGATGTAGGAAGCGCTGAGCAGTTCGGTGAAACCGAACTTCGCGGCGATAAAGCGCGGGAGTCTCCACGAAGAAAGGCTGGCAGAGAGGAGTTCATTCTCTCTGCCAGCCTTTTTGAGATTCCGTTTATGCTTTGCCGCCTTTAACATCAAGAACGGCTTGATAGATCCGGTCGAACAGGTCTTCGAGGTTTACTTCCTCGATGCAAGAGAAGGCGACACGCAGGTCGGTCGTGCCGAGCGCGATCGTTCCGACGCCGTATGCGTTCAGCAAACGCTGGCGAACGGCTTCGGCATCTACGTTGAACAGCTTAAGACACATGAAGTAGCCGGAGTTAAACGGATAATAAGTAAATTCCTCGTTACCGTATTTGCCGCTGTCGAGCAATTGCTTCACTTTGTTGGCGCGGCCCTTCATGATGTTGAACTTCTCTTCCTTCTGGGCTTTGAACTTATCCGACTTCAGCGCGCGAAGGATAAACGTCTGCGAGGGGTGAGGCCCGCTGGAGATCGTAGCGCGGATGCATCCGATCGTCTTGTGCTCCAATGCCGCCAAGCTTGCATCCGTCAATCCGCCGTAAGTGATAAATCCGACGCGGAAGCCCCATACGTACTCTTCTTTCGTCGCTCCGTCCACTTTGACCGCGAGCACGCGCTCGTGCAAGCCGTTAAGCTGGCCGAAGAGCGATTCCTGCAAGGAGTCTTCGAAAAATAAGCCGAAGTAAGCGTCATCCGTCACCGCTACCACATTGATGCCGGCTTCGGCAGCATCGCGGATAGCCGTGACGATCTCGCGTCCTTCTTCCGCGTCCGGCGTATAGCCGGTTGGATTGATAGGGAAGTTAAGCAGGACGATCGCTTTGCCTCGTTCTTTCTGCGCCAGCAGAGACTCGCGCAAGCCTGCGGAGTTAAAGCGGTTGTCCTCGTTGTACAGCGGATAGTAAACCATTTCAGCACCACGGCGGATGCTGAACGTCAATTCATAGTTTTCCCAGTTTTTCTCGGGTACGATAACGGCATCGCCAACGTCGGCGAACAGGTCGGAGACGATGCTCAAACCGTGCGTCAAAGCGTTGGTGACAACCGGTAAACTAATATTTTTACCCACGACGGACGGATTCTCCACGAACATCTTCTCGCGCCATACCGTACGAAGCTCGGGTTTCCCTCCGGGAGGGGCATATTCGTAAATGTCCTTAGGCTCGTAAGCGGACAACGTTTCTTGAATGACGTCAAGGTGCATCGGAATACCGTTCTCCGTGGCAATCCCGATCGTGGCGTTATAGAGGTTCGCCTTTT
This sequence comes from Cohnella cholangitidis, assembly GCF_014107495.1. GTDB lineage: Bacteria > Bacillota > Bacilli > Paenibacillales > Paenibacillaceae > Cohnella > Cohnella cholangitidis. The sequence goes on along the minus strand of NZ_CP041969.1, from coordinate 1,244,989 downwards.
GCTTCGCTTCAGCAGATTGGCTTAGAATGCCAAGCTTGGGCATGTAGAGAGCTTTTCCTAAACCGGAAAGCATCTCGGCGACATGCGGATTGTCTCTGGTAAGTGTTTCGTTCAACTGCTGGGCAAGAGGGTTCATGACTTCCATCCTTCCAATATTCATTAGGTGATATTATACACTATTGACGGGGGAGAGTCATTGAAATCGGTCGCATTGACCGAAAAAAGACAAGGAATATTCTAGGAGTCGCCGATTGGACACTTTAAAGCGCTGCCGCGCATGCGCATTATCGTATCGGGATCCCCCGGAAGGTTGCGTTCGGTTAAGTGTTCTATGACTTGTCCCCTGCTTTTATCCGATAAATTTTGGCCGAATTTGAACTTTCCCGACATCTCGACCGGATCAAGCCGGAGGACGGCTACTCCTCGCAGAGAGGATTGGTAGCGCGGATCGGACGCGTCGATCGGGGCGTGCCCGCCCTCGGGCTGCATCGCCTTCAACAAAGCGGCCAACACGGCGGCTTTTTCCTCGGCATCCTCTACTTGGGCAACGCTGCCCCGGATACGCACGGAACGGAAGTATACGGTCGCCGGACATGCCAAATACGGATCGGAGAAATACGAAGGGATGAACGCATGCGCTTGGTAAGCGACGAATTCCGCCCGCGGATCATGGTCTAGTCCGGACATTTTCTCGCCCTTTTTGCTGCCATGGAAATAAATCGATTCGTTATGATACACGTAATTGAGCGGAACCGCCTTAGGCCAGCCGTCCGCCCCAGTAAACGAGAGCACGCCGTCGTTCAGCTCCTTAAGAAATTGTTCGCATAGCTCGGGTTCCGATACTTGAAACTCTTTTCTTCTCATATGCTTGCGCCTCCGATCTTAGATTGAGATTTAGTGTAAGGCTATTATTGACAAGGGAAAAGATCCAATTTACATTAAAATGACTAGTCCATTACAGTCGGGGTGAATCGTTTGAATAGTCCTTTTGCCTACTCCGTTAAGCTTGAGGAGTGCGGCAGCAAGCATCTGGCGCTGTACTTGGCCATTCGCGAAGCCATTACCGAAGGAAGGCTGGCTCCGGGCGAGAAATTGCCGTCTACCCGGCAGCTTGCCGCATTGTACGAGTTGTCGCGCGGAAGCGTCAGCTTGGCCTATGAAATGCTGACCGCGGAAGGATTCGTGCAGTCGGGAGTCGGGCAAGGGACGTTCGTCTCGGGATGGGAGCAGCCGGGACGGGACGCAAAAGCCGACGATGGAAGATTTCCGATGGCAGCTCCGGAGTTAACGGAATGGGGCCGTCGTTTAATGGAATCGCATCCTGCGGCTTGCAGACGGTCGGAATCGATTGCCGAAGAGCCGCTCTCTTTCGTGCCGGAAGGAATCGGCGACTGGTTCCCTAAGATGGAATGGAAGGCGGAAGTCGCGCTGCAGTGGAAGAAACTCGGTTCGGACCGGGGGACCGGACATTCGACGGAAGGCAGCTTAACGCTGCGCCAGGCGATCGCCAGCCGGTTGCGGCGGGATCGGGGAATCGCTTGCGACGCCGAAGACATCATTATTACGGCAGGTTCGATGCAAGCCATTACGTTACTCACCCAGCTATTGTTGGAAAAGGGAAAAACGGCGGTAATCGAAAATCCCTGTTATACGGGAATTCAACGGGCGGTGCACGCCACCGGCGCCAGCGTCATCGCGGAGAGTATCGATGGCAGCGGCATCGTCCCGCACGACTGGGACGCGCAGCTTCTATTCGTCACGCCGACCCGGCAATTTCCGACCGGAGCGGTGCTCAGCTACGAGCGCAGACGCGCGTTGCTCGCATGGGCTTCCCGAAGCAACGCGTGGATCATCGAGGACGACTACGACAGCGACTTTCGCTGGGGAGGCCGTCCGATCGAACCGCTCAAAGCGTTGGACGGGGAAGGCCGGGTTGTCTATATCGGAACGTTCTCCCGCTCTATGAGCGTAGGCGTCCGCATTGGCTATGCCGTCGTTCCCAAAGAACTCGTACAGCCGTTCATAGCGGCCAAAAATTTATACGATCCTCATCCGACGGGTATCGTCGAACAGTTGGCGCTAGCCAATTGGATGTCGGAAGGAGGATATGACCGGCACATGCGCAGGATACGCAGAATATTCGGCAAGTTGGAAAACAAGTTGCGATCGGACATGACGAGGCAACTAGCGGATTTGTTCGAGGTCATCCCGTCGGACGCGGGACTGCATGTGTATGCCAAATGGAGAAAAACGGCGGAAGAATACGATCGATTGGCGGAGGCATGCGAAAAAAAAGGCGTGACTTGGAGAGACGGGGCTAGGTATGATACTGGTAAAGGGAATACGTCCGCGCCGATTCGACATTCGGCATTATTCGGTTTTGCGCATCTGGATGAAAATCGGATCGAGGAAGGCATCGAGCTGATCTGCCAGGCTGCGCGAATGTTAGGATTGATCGACTCCAATCAAGGGCAAGGAGGAACCGTTCATGCTTGATTTATCACCCTCGTCATTCGTCTTGCTTCCTTCGTTCGCCAAGATTTCCTGCGAACCCGGATGGAAGTGGCAGAAACGAGAGAAGCCGCTAGCGAATTTCGATATTTTCTACGTATGGAGCGGGGAAGGGGAACTGTTCCTTAACGGCAAGCCGTATACGCTGGGCAAAGGCAGTTGCTTCCTGTTCCGTCCCGGAGATCATACAAGCGCCACCCACAACCCGCAGAAGCCGCTTGTGCTCACTTATATCCATTTTGACGTGTCGGAGCAGATCGACCATATTCCCGAGCCCTATCGGGAATTGGAGGACACGTTCGATTTCGAGCATATGCTCGCGAAATACGTACGATTGTTTCTAGTCCGCACATATGCCGCGGAGATAGAAGCCCAATTGATCCTGAAGCAACTGATCATCCACCTGCTTCGCTACGACCGGGAGGAACCGGTCGAACGCAAAGCGAGCAACCAGCTGACGGAGAGCATTCGCGAAGTGGCCAATTATATTCAGCAGCATCCCGGTATCGTGCATCGCGTGGACGATCTAGGGAAACGGGCGGGACTTTCCTCGAGATATTTTTCGATCAAATTCAAGGAACTGATCGGCATGTCCGTGCAAACCTATATGATCCGGACAAGAATCGAACGGGCGCAGCACCTGCTTATGCATGCCGGGATGAACGTGACGGAAGTCGCGGACGCGCTGGGGTACCGGGATATTTTCTTCTTTAGCCGGCAATTCAAGCAGTATACGGGCAAAAGCCCATCGGAAATCCGTTGATTAATAAAAGAAGCTCGTCCGTTGGCTAAGAGCCGGTCGGACGAGCTTTGTCGTTTATTTATCCGTTATTAAAGTGCCGAGCTTCTCGCCCATCCGGACTTTGTCTCCGGTCTTGAGATCCGAGCGCGGGTTAAGCGTTCCGTCTTCCGTAAGCAGGACGATCGTTGAGCCGAATTCGAAATAAGCGAGCTCGTCGCCGCGTTCCAGCATATGCGGCATGGGCTCGACGAATTTAATGCTGCTCACGTTCAAGGCTCCGACCTTAACGACGGCGACTTCGCCAATGTCGTTGCGGACGTAAGTGACCAATCTTTCGTTGCGGGAAAGGACGCGTCGCATGGATGTCAGGCCGAATTCGTTAACGGGATACACGCGGCCGGGAATATGTTCGGTTTCCACGATCTCGCCCTCGCAAGGGGAGTGGATCCGATGATAGTCCGTCGGGCTTAAATAGAGTACCCAGTAATAACCGTTAAGATATTGGGACAGGCGCGGCGAGCCGTTAAGCAGCTCCTCCACCGTGTAGTCTTGGCCTTTGACTTGCAGGATCATTCCGTCCTTGATCACGCCGCAGCCGGTGATCTTAGCGTCGACGGGACTGACTAGCGCGCCGGCCGTTTGATCGATCGGCCGTTTGCCCGGTTTAAGTCTCCGCGTGAAAAAGTCGTTCAGGGAACGATAATCCTCCAGCTTTTTTTCCGCTTCTTCCACCGGAATTTTGTACATGGCCGCAAAGCGGGGAATCCATCTGCGGCTTAAGGAAGATTTAGCGAAACGTCCCGTCATGCGGGACACGAATTTGCGTGAAGACAGTTCCGTCATCATGCGCAGCAGCCAACGAGTCATGCGGCCGAGCACTCCTTTATCGTAAAATACATTCCCGTGAATTGTGACACATCGGTGCCTAAAGTGCAATAGTCGTCATTTCGGGGGTAGAAGCCGTGTCCATTCGCCGGCCCTCCTAATATGTTGTCAAGATAGCCGAGATTGGCCGGTAAGGAGAATATGACGATGCTAAGAGCCGCTTTCATCACTCCCGGAGCTTTCCCGATTCCTTCGGCGATGGGAGGTTCCGTCGAACGCGTAGTGGAGAAGGTTGTCCCCGAGCTAATTCCTCATGTCAGCGCAACGATCTACGGGCGGCTGGGCAAACGGATTCCCGCCAACAGAAGCTTGAACGGAGTACCCGTCATCAGGTTTCCCGCCGTAAACAAAGCCAAATATTTCAAGCTCGTATCCGGCAGGCTTGCCAAAATCAGGCCGGAAGTCATACAAGTCGAGAATCGTCCTTTATGGATTCCGAGGCTTAAACGGTCTTTTCCCCATAGTCGGATTTGGTTGAATTTACATTCGACCACTTTCATTAATCCCCCTTATTTGAACCGATTGCAAAGGAAACGATGTTTGCTTGCTGCCGATTATATACAAGTAAATAGCGAGTTTCTGCGCAACTACATCCAGACGCGCGTCCCCCAAGTCGCCGGAAAAATAAAAGTGAACCATCTTGGAGTCGATGCGGCAAGGTTTCCCGGCAAATCGTCGCTAGAAGGAATGGGAATAAGCGAGAGGTGGCGTTCCAAGCACGGATGGGGAGGAAGGCCTATCGTACTCTACGTGGGCCGGCTTATTCCGCAGAAAGGCGTTCATCATCTGTTAAGCGCATTGCCTTCGATTATCGCGCAAGCGCCGAACGCGATGGTCGTTATCGTCGGCAGCGCCCGATACGGTTCCCATCTTCGGACGGGATACGTAAAACGTCTATACAAACAAGCCGCGCGTTGGAAAAACCACGTTCATTTTCAACCTTACGTTCCTCACCACGAGATTCCGAATTGGTTCGTTATGGCGGACGTGGCGGTCGTGCCCTCCATCGGGCGGGAAGCATTCGGCCTCGTCAATCTGGAAGCGATGGCGGCCGAGCTTCCCGTCGTGGCCACGAACGCGGGAGGAATGAAAGAAATCGTGGTCGACGGCAGTACCGGTTATCTTGTATCGGCGGATTCCGCCGTAATCGCGGGCGAGTTATCCTCCCGGATAGGCCAGTTGTTGGCCAATGAAACGGAACGAAGAGACATGGGGCTTCGGGGGAGAGATAGGGTCATGAACCATTTTCTGTGGCGACATACCGCGGAGAGGTGGTTAGAATTTCAAAGGGAATGAAGGGCAAAGATGGCGGCAGCAGGGTTAATCCTTCTGCCGCCATTTCGCGTTTGTGGCAGTGTCCGTTAACATGTCATCTAGTCGCAGAGGAGCCCCTATGGACTGATTGTAAGCCGCTTATAAGACAGTTTCGTTCAACCGTGTTCAAGATGCTGCAGCGTTTGCAGGAAAATTTGTTCGATATGGGAATCATCGAGGGAATAGAACACCGTTTTACCGCTTTTTCTCCGCTTAACCATTCTTAAGTTGCGCAAATACCGCAACTGGTGGGATACCGCGGATTGGCCCATTTCGAGCAGAACGGATAAGTCGTGCACGCATAGCTCCTGATGAAGCAGCGCGCCGATCAGCTTGATTCTAGTCGGGTCGCCCAAAGCCTTGAACACTTCGGCAAGGCGGGTCGCGGACGTATCGTTGATCATCCGTTGTTTAATTTCCGGCAACGGAATGTCCGAATGGGTACAGCCTTCGCCGGATTGTTCGAGCGCGATTTTATTCATGGACAAGCTCCCTCGTCATTAGTTACGAATGTTCCTTAATTATAACGCAACAGGTTACAAGCGGAAATACGGCGTATTTTCCAAGGTTGATTAAGGATAGTCGCCCATCCTCGTGACGTGCCCATGGGTGAATGCATATGATACTGAAGATTTCGATGATCAGGAAGGAGAGGCATATGAAAAAGAAACAGGCGAGTAAGACAACCAGATCGCGCCGGCCGCTTTATTACGTCGATAATCCGAACAATCTCGAGCTGAAATGGCTGGATGACATACAACAACAGAAAGCCAAGCAGATTTCCGTTCACGGATCGGCAATCGCGGATAAGCCATCGGCGGACAAACAAGCAGAGAACAAGCAAGATCAAGACGATTCGAATGCGGACGGCGAGCCATTCTCGCCATCTTTTGCGGTTTCGAGTCATCCCGTAGCCGTCGAGACGGAATTGCCGCAGTTGTCCGAGTTCGTCTCGTCGCTGCAGGAAGCCGAAGAAATAGTGGCCATAGCAACAGCTCTACCTCCGTCTATCGAGCTGCCCGCCGCGGTCGAACTGCCGGATGTCGCGGCGGTCGTCGAATCGCTGCAAGCGGAAAGCATGCAATCGACGGATGAATTGGTCGCGATGTTGAGCAACGACATTCCCCTGGAAGACCCCGCGATCGAGGAAATCGCGGCGGAGGAGCAAGCGGACCGGGAAGCCAGACATACCAAGCTCGAGGAGAAAAGAATGCCTCACCGTCCGTCTCCGATCGTGTACACGGACGATATTGCGGATGAGGCGGTCACCGGAGACAAACTGGCCCCATTCTCGGTTAAGGCTACGCATCTTGCCGCGGATTCGGTAGGCACGAATTCTTTGGCGGACTTCTCCGTTACGGCTATCAAATTGGCCGACGGCTCGATTACTTCCTCGAAGTTAGCTTCGGAATCCGTCGTAGGCGACCATCTGACCAAGAACTCGATCTCCGGCCAGAAAATTCGCGACCGATCGATAACGGGCGAGAAACTGCGCGATGGGAGCGTATCTTCGGAGAAGCTTGCGGACAGAACGATCAGTTCGGACAAAATCGCCGAAGGCTCCATACAGGCTAAGCATCTGAACTTATCTATCATCACCTCGGAATTGCTGCAAGACCAGATCATTACGTCGGAGAAAATCCGCAGCGGATCGATTCGTACCGAGAATTTGGCGAACGAAAGCGTAGATACGTCGAAATTGGCTGACGGGTCCGTAACTTCTTCGAAGCTTCGGGACGGTTCGGTATCCAAGGATAAAGTGGCTCGGGGAGCCATCGAAACCCAACATCTGACGGAAGGACTCGTGCTCGCCGATCACGTAGCTCTCGGAGTATTGCAGGGAAAGCATTTGGCTCCGCGCGCCGTAGCGGCGGAGCATCTCGTAGACGGATCGGTCGGAACGCGCGAGTTGGCCGAGAGGTCCGTATCGGGAAGCAAGCTAAAGATCGGCGCGGTTCTATCCGAACATCTGCAAGCGGGAGTGGTAAGGGGCGACCATCTCGCGGACGAGGCCGTTAAAACGAAACATCTGGCTGACGGAGCGATCATCGCGTCCAAGTTAGCCGAGCAGTCGGTTACTACGCTTAAGCTGGTCGATCATGCGATTACTTCGACCAAAGTTGCCGACCAGAGCATCGTATCCGGCAAAATCGCCGACGACGCCGTGCAGTCCAGACATATAGCCAAGAATAGCATTGGAGCCGATAAGCTTGCGGACGGAATCGTCGAATCGCGGCATCTGACGGAACGTTCCGTGGATAGCCGGCATTTATCCGCCCAAGCGGTCGGAAGGGAACATCTGAAGGAGGAACTCATAGGGGCCAAGCAACTCGCGAAAAGCGCCATCCAATCCCCTCATCTATCCGATGGAGCGGTGGGCGCTTCCCAGATTTCGGATGGAGCGGTCACCTCCGCGAAGCTCGCGGATCAATCCGTCGGAAGCCGGAATTTGGCGACCCTCGCGGTAAAGACGGAGCATCTGTCGTCGGGAAGCGTTACGTCGGAACAACTGGCGAACGGGTCTCTTAAACCTTATCATTTCTCGCCGGAATCTGTCTCGGCCAGCGCGCTGGCGAGCGATTCCGTGGACAGCCGCCATATCCGCCAAGGGGCGGTGGAGGCCGCTCATATCGGGAATGCGTCGGTTAGCACCGCCGCGTTGCAAATCGAATCCGTGACGGAGAAGAATATCGCCCCCGGGGCCGTAGGAGAACGCCAACTCGGCGTTCGAGCGGTATTCTCGCATCATCTGACCGACCATCTGATTACGTCATTAAAGCTGTCGCCCGAGTGCGTGTCGACGGATAAGCTGGCAGATCTGGCGGTTACGACGGCCAAACTCGCGGATGACAGCATTACTTCCGACAAGCTGTCCGAAAACGCGGTATACGATAAAGCTTTGCAGGACGGCGCGGTAACCGGGAGGTCATTGGCCGAAGGGTCTATTTCTTCCCTGCATTTGAGATCTAAAGCCATTAAACAGTCGCACTTGAGCGAAGGCGCGGTAACCCCTTCGATCTTGGCGGAAGGCGCGGTTACGAAAGAGAAGATCGCGGACGGGGCCGTCAAACCGCAGCACTTGGTTTCAAATGCGGTCGAGAGCCGGCATATCGCCGAACAATCGGTACTCGGAATCCACATCGCCGAAAAGAGCATACGCGAAATGCATCTCCACGACGGCAGCATTACCGTTGGCAAGCTTGCGGCCAACAGCGTCGACAGCAGCAAGCTCCAAGCCGGATCCGTGAAGGAATCCCATTTAGGCGACCATGCGATCGCATCCTCGCATCTGCAAGCGAATCTAATCGATAAAGACCATATCCGCGAAGGAGCGGTCGATGCCGCGCATCTGGCCAAAAACAGCGTTCAGGAAGCGGCAATCGCGGATCAGGCGATTACTTCCCGCAAATTGGCGGACGATAGCGTCACGTCCAAGAAATTGTCTATTCTCAGCGTAGGCAACGAGCATCTGCAAATCGAAAGCGTCAGCGGCAAACATTTGAAGTCCGAGTCCGTACACGGATTCCATCTGCGCAAAGGAACGGTATCCGTCTCCCATCTTGCGCCCGATCTGCTCGAATTGGCCAAAAACGGAGAACGCCGCATCGATGCCGAACGATTAGAGCCGAATGCGGTTAGCGCTGTCCATATTAAAGACAGATCGATTACCGAGGATAAGCTCGCCGACGGCTTGATTTCGAGAGAGAAGCTCGCGAACGGCAGCGTGACGACGGAAAAGATCGACGACGACAGCCTAACGACGGATAAATTCCAAGACAAATCCATAACGACGGAAAAATTGGACGATGGCGCGGTTACGTCGGAGAAGCTTGCGGAAGGCAGCGTCGGAACGGAACAATTGGCGGAAAGCTCGGTCGTTACGGATATTCTCGGAGACGGGAGCGTAACGTCCGGGAAGCTGGTCGATCGGGCGGTTACGTCGGAAAAGCTTGCGGATAGGGGAGTCGGAACGAAGCAATTGGCGGAAGGCTCGGTCGTTACGGCCATCCTTGGGGACGGCAGCGTCACTTCCGGAAAGCTTGCCGACGGCTCGGTTACGAACGCCAAGCTGGAGGTTGGCAGCGTCGGAACGAGGCAGCTTGCGGAAAGGTCGGTAGTGAGCGGACATTCTCGGCGACGGGAGCGTAACGACCGAGAAAGCTTGCCAACGGCGCGGTACTAACGCGAAGCTGGAATACGGCAGCGTCGGAACGACACAACTGGCGGAAGGGTCGGTCGATGCGGACATCCTTGGGGAATGCAGCGTAACGGCTGGCAAGTTGAAAGACGGAGCGGTTACGACGGAAAAGCTAGCGCATGGCAGCGTGGGAACGAGACAATTGGCGGCGAACGCGGTCGTTACGGATATTCTTGCGGATGGCAGCGTCACTTCCGGAAAGCTTGCCAAAGGTGCGGTAACGAGTCAAAAACTTGCCGACGGAAGCGTCGGAACGACACAACTGGCGGAAGGGTCGGTCGATGCGGACATCCTTGGGGAATGCAGCGTAACGGCTGGCAAGTTGAAAGACGGAGCGGTTACGACGGAAAAGCTCGCGCATGGCAGCGTGGGAACGAGACAATTGGCGGCGAACGCGGTCGTTACGGATATTCTTGCGGATGGCAGCGTCACTTCCGGGAAGCTTGCCGAAGGTGCGGTAACGAGTGAAAAGCTTGCGAGCGGCAGTATCGGAACAATCCAGCTGGCTGCAGGAGCGGTAATTACGGATATTCTCGGCGAAGGCAGCGTAACGGCCGGCAAGCTTGCGGACGGCGCCGTAACGAGCGCCAAGCTAGCGCATGACAGCGTGGGAACGAGCCAACTGGCAGCCGGTTCGGTTAATGCGGTCATATTGGAAAACGGAAGCGTAACGACGGATAAGCTCCTTGACGGCGCGGTTACGACGGATAAGCTTGCAGGCAGCAGCGTGGGAACGAGTCAACTGGTGTATCATTCGGTAACGATGGACATATTGGCCGATGACAGCGTAACGTCCGGCAAGCTAGCGGACGGCGCGGTCACGAACGCGAAGCTTGCGTATGGCAGCGTGGGAACGAGTCAATTGGCAGCCGGCTCCGTCAACGCTGACATTCTAGCGGATGAGAGCGTGACGGGCAGCAAGCTGGCGAACGGCGCGGTGACCTCCGAGAAGCTTGCATTTGGCAGCGTTAATACGTACCAATTGGCAGTAGAATCCGTTACTTCAGCCATAGTGGCCGAGGAAAGCATAACGACCGAGAAGCTGATGGACGGCGCGGTAACATCCGCGAAACTAGCGTACGGCAGCGTCGAAACAAGCCATCTAGCGGCGGGAGCTATCGTTGCTGATCTTCTGGACGAAGGAAGCGTGACGGCCGGGAAGCTTGCGCGCGGAGTGGTTACGGCGGATAAGCTGGCGGACGGCAGCGTCGGTACGGAGCAATTAGCGGGAAGATCGGTGACGGAGGATAAATTGGCCGATGACAGCGTATCGACCGCCAAACTGATCGATGGCGTCGTCACGACGGATAAATTGGCCGGAAGCAGCGTTGGCACGAGTCAAATATCCGACGGGTCGGTGACAACGGACAAATTGGCGGACGGCTCCGTATCTTCGGAGAAGTTGAGCGATGGCGCGGTAACCTCCGAAAAGCTGGCTGACGGCGGTGTCGGAACGAAACAATTGGCACGGGGTTCGGTCGTATCCGATATTCTGGCCGACGACAGCGTGACGGTCGAGAAGCTTGCGAACGGCACGGTAACGGCGGATAAGCTAGCGGACGGCAGCGTCGGTTCGATCCAATTGGCGGACGGTTCCGTGACGACTGACAAACTCGCGCAAGGTGCCGTAGCGGTTGAGAATCTTTCAGCCCAATTGTCCGGATTTTTAGCTTTTGTAGGTAACCCGATCACCGATGATAGATTGGCGGACGGTGCTGTCAGTTCCGAGAAGCTGGCTCCAGGGGCCGTGGGTACGGAGCAGCTCGCGGACGGTTCGATCGTGAGCGGGAAGCTGAGCGACGGAAGCGTTGGCACGAATCAATTGGCGGCGGGTTCGGTCAACGCCGAGAAATTATCCGTGCGCAGCGTCAGTTCCTCGCATCTTATCCCGCGTTCCATTCTGGGTTATCACCTAGGGGAACAAACGATCACTTCCAGCCACATTAAACCGCTAGCCGTCAAGGGAGAACATCTTGTGGACGGCAGCGTAAGCAGAGAAAAGCTTGCAACGGACGTTCGCGAGCTGTTGGATCACTTGCAAGATGCCGTCGCCGCTATCGACTCGGTTCAAGAAGAAAGCAAGGGTTTTGAGCAAGGCACCGTGACGGGCGAATTTCTGGCGGACGGCAGCATTAGCGGAGCGAAGCTGGAGAATGGCAGCGTGACGGGCGAGCATCTGGCAGACGGCAGCGTTAGGCGGAGCGAAGCTGGAGAATGGCAGCGTGACGGGCGACATCTGGCAGACGGCAGCGTTAGGCGGAGCGAAGCTAGGGTACGGCAGCGTGACGGGCGAATTTCTGGCGGACGGCAGCATTAGCGGAGCGAAGCTGGAGAATGGCAGCGTGACGGGCGAGCATTTGGCGGATGGCAGCATAAGCGGAGCAAGGCTAGAGTATGGCAGCGTGACGGGCGAACATCTGGCAGACGGCAGCATTGGCGGAGCGAAGCTGGAAAATGGCAGTGTGACGGGCGAGCATTTGGCGGATGGCAGCATAAGCGGAGCAAGGCTAGAGTATGGCAGCGTGACGGGCGAACATCTGGCAGACAGCAGCATTGGCGGAGCGAAGCTAGAGTATGGCAGCGTGACGGGCGAATTTCTGGCGGACGGCAGCATTAGCGGAGCGAAGCTGGAGAATGGCAGCGTGACGGGCGACATCTGGCAGACGGCAGCGTTAGCGGGGCGAAGCTAGAGTATGGCAGCGTAACCGGCGAGCATTTGGCGGATGGCAGCATAAGCGGAGCAAGGCTAGAGTATGGCAGCGTGACGGGCGAACATCTGGCAGACGGCAGCGTTAGCGGGCGAAGCTAGAATATGGCAGCGTGACTGCCGACCATCTGGCAGATGGCAGCGTTAGCGGGGCGAAGCTAGAGTATGGCAGCGTAACCGGCGAGCATTTGGCGGATGGCAGCATAAGCGGAGCAAGGCTAGAGTATGGCAGCGTGACGGGCGAACATCTGGCAGACGGCAGCGTTAGCGGGGCGAAGCTAGAATATGGCAGCGTGACTGCCGACCATCTGGCAGATGGCAGCATTGGCGGAGCGAAGCTAGAGTGTGGCAGCGTGACAGGCGAGCATCTGGCAGACGGAAGCGTGGACGAGGAGAAACTATCTTTTCAACCTGTCATTGCCCCATTGCCGGGAATCGGATTACTATTCGGCAACCAGGAATTCGCTTTCCAGGGCGGAATAGAGTCCATGCGCATTGTCGTGCCGTTCGCCACCTCTTTTGCCGATAGTTCATATACTTTAATCGCCATGTCCGATCATGCTTCCTGCAATTGCGTTCTCGGAAACAAACGCCCGCAAGAGGCTGAACTGATCGTATTCCGTACGCGCTTGGGACCGGAACCGCGAGGAACGATTCAATGGATCGCCTTAGGCAATAAGGCGAAAGGGTAAAAGATTCGCATACGAGAAGCGGTGCCTCCGATATGGCAGGGCACCGCTTTTTGTCGAATGCCGAACCGTACATATGCCGTTGCGAATGGACACGTCACACATACAATGTCATGTATACCGTAGCCCGAGCCTGAGGGGGGTGAATGGATTGGCGTATAAAATCGGAAAGAACGTTTCTCGTCTCCGCAAGCCGCTTAGTGCGGGGAGAGCGCGTAAATCGCCGATGAGAAGCTTCGCTTCCTCCAAGAAACACGAAATGGCACTCCGCCCCTCCGAGGATTCATGGTCATCTCCTTACGTATCGGTTATCGTGCCTGTAATGAACGAGCGAAGAACGCTGAGAAGGGTCATCCGGGAAGCGTTCAAGGTTCATCCCCATGCGGAGGTTATCGTGGTTGTGAACGGCTCGACGGACGGATCGCTGAACATCGCACGGCAAAGCGGCGCTAAAGTACTTTACTTCGATCGCCCGTTAGGCCACGATGTCGGCAGGTCGATCGGGGCCAAAGAAGCGAAAGGCCATGTTTTGCTATTTATCGATGCCGATATGGTCATTCCCGCATCGAAGCTAAGAGCCTTTGTCAACGCGGTGGCGAACGGGACCGACGTAGCTCTCAACGACTATTCCGGCCCGGTTAACAAATCGGTCGTCCATGGCGTTGTTCTTGCCAAACATGCACTAAATACGTTGCTTGGACGCCCCGATCTAAAGGGGACCTCAATGACGGCTATTCCCCATGCGATCAGCCGCAAAGCATTATCGGTCATAGGCCATTCCGCGCTGTCCGTACCTCCGCTGGCACACACGATGGCTATCCGCGAAGGATTGAAGGTCGATCGGGCGATCCCGATCAACGTTGGGTTGTTGAATCCGATACGCACGAAGCGGGAGAGGAAAAATTCCTTGGAACCGCTTATTGTGGGAGACCACTTGGAAGCCATCCAGTGGTGGCTGAAAAAATCGGATTCCAGGGGCGGATATGACGATGGAGTCCGTCAAAGGTGGATGGTGTGGTAATTCGATGCAAGAATTCGGGAAGCTTGAAGAGCGCTTTACTTCCAATCTTCGCGAGGAGGAATGGTTTTGAAGGCTGTCATACTGGCAGGCGGAACGGGATCTAGGCTTAAACCGCTTACCTACTGGACGAATAAACATTTGTTGCCCGTTGGTTCGTATCCTATGATCTGTTACGGAATAACGAAATTACGCGATGCCGGCATCCGGGATATCATCATCGTGACTAACCGGATGGCTCTGGGGAGCTTCGCGGAAGTTCTCGGCAGCGGCCGGGATTGGGGAGTATCGATCATGTACCGGGTTCAGGAAGAAGCGGGAGGCATCGCCCAGGCGTTGGAGCTGGCGCGCCCCGTCATATCCCCGAAGGAAAAGTTCGTCGTGTTGCTCGGCGATAATTTGTTCGAGGAAAGCTTGCGGCCTTACCGCGAGCAGTTCTTAAAACAGGCTAACGGGGCGATGGTGCTGTTGAAGAAAGTCGACGATCCTCGGCGATACGGCGTGCCCATTTTAGACGAAACGAATGGACGGATCGTGTTAATCGAGGAGAAACCGGAGCATCCGCAATCCGAATATTGCGTAACGGGCCTTTATTTTTACGATGCCGAAGTATTCGAATTGATCAATGGTGTTACGCCTTCCCGCAGAGGGGAATTGGAAATCACGGACGTCAACAACGCGTATGCCAGGAGCGGTCGTCTCGCTTACCGAGAGCTTACCGGCTGGTGGACGGATGCCGGTACGTTCGAGTCCTTGGAAGAAGCGGGCAGGAAATTGAAGGGCGCGATCTCTTGAGAGCTCCAAAAATATATAAATAGCCTTTCTTAAATGCTAGGAAAGGTAGAACCCAAGGGAGGCGAGTGGATTGGCTGCGATGAGGGCGAAAACGGTACGCATGAAACGTCGCAAGTTTTCCCGTAACCATTCGGTTGCTGCCAAGACCAAACTTCGCAACAGGCAACCTGGATCGCTTGATAAGGACAACGTCCGTAAGGTCCACTATCGAGAAGGGTTCGGAGAAGGGTATCGCGAAGGCGTACAGGCAGGGATTCAAAGTTATTCGACGGAGTTCGAAGGAACAAGCATCGTTATCCCGACTTACAATCAGTTGGACTTTCTGAGGTTATGCGTTGAAAGCATAATGAAAAATACCGATTTGCCCTATGAGATCATAGTCGTGGATAATGCTTCGACGGACGGGACGGAGGCTTATTTGCGGGGATTGGGAGGCCAAGTCAGGTATCGGGTGCTAGACGACAACCGGGGCTTTGCCGGAGCGATCAACGTTGGCATGATGATGGCCAAGGGGCGAACGATCATGCTGCTCAACAATGATACGTTGGCTACGGAAAAATGGCTCGACAATTTGCTCATCTGTTTATATAGCGACGATAACATCGGAATGGTCGGACCCGTAACAAACTATATCAGCGGGGGTCAGCAAATTAACGTTCCTTATGACAATGTCGCGGATATGCCGAAATTTGCCCGAGAGAACAATAAATCCAATCCCGCGCGTTGGCGGCGGATCGATCGGCTAACCGGGTTTTGTTTATTGTTCCGCAGAGAGCTGTTCGAAGCAATCGGATACTTCGACGAGGGCTTCGAGATCGGGAACTTCGAGGATGACGATTATAACGTCCGAGTAAGATTGATCGGCAAAAGCCTGGTTATGGCGGAGGATTCGTTCATCCATCATTTCGGCAGCGTCAGCATGAAAGCACTTGGCGATCGATTCCAGGAAGTGAACGACCGGAACCAGTTTTATTATTCGGACAAATGGCATAATCCGTATGAATGGATTCAGATGGTACGCGAGCATCCCGATCTGCGGCAATGCCCGTTGCCGAATACGGCATGCTTCTATCCGGAGAAGGTCGTTGTTCAAGCGATAGGAGCCAATTACTATTGGATCGAGGATGGTAAGCGCAGGTTGGTGGAGGGAGACGTCAGCTTCCCTGTTGTTCGGTTATCTCAAGTCGATCTTCGGCGTTGGCCGCTTGGCGAACCCATTTCCTCCGAAGAAGTAGAAGTTCGTTGGCGTGGAACGGGGGACGACTGGGATATGGAATCCGGGCTCGTCATGCTGTCTGACGGGAGTGCATACTATATCGAAAATAGTCTGGCGCGGCGCATAGTCAGCTCCGCGGCCATGACGAAGTGGAACCTGCATCTGAAACCGAAGAAGACGATCACGCCGGAGATGCTGGAATGCAAGGCTCAAGGGCTTCCGATTATTTCTGCGCCTTTGCTCCGTCAGGTTCTTTAACGGGTGTATAGTATTGCCGTTGTTAAGCCTATTAGCGGTCCGATTGAGGACGGTTAGTAGGCTTGTTTTGGTAGCGGCGATGTAGCAATGGCTGTTGGGAAGTTGGGAGCAACCCGTTGAGGAATGCCGAAACAATGTAGGCGTTTGCCCCAGTGGCAAGCGCTTATTGGCGGCATATGCTATATGTGACTAGACGTTTGCGTGTAGGCAGGAAGCCTAAGGTAAACCGTTAAGGGATGGGGGATGCGGCGAACATGCAGGAGTTGTTGACGGAAATAGTCGTTCATTTGTCCAAGTCACATCAGCAGATGGCCAGAATATTGGATGCTAAGCGGCATGTGACCGTACGTATGGCGCATTTGGTTCAGACGTTGCCGGATGAGAATCCCCAATTTACCGATCTTAGCGGGATAGTGGATAGTTCATCCAACGTCAATAAGAATGTGGTGTCCTATTTGAATAGTCTGGCGGACTTGCAGGAAGCTTTCGCGGATAGCATGACCAATGTCGTAAAGGCTATGGGGAGTTCCGCGGACGAAGAATAAAGGGGTCGCCGGAAGAGGAGGCAGAGGGATGAGCCGAGAGGAAGCTTACCATATTACGCTCGACGCCATTGCCAAAATGCAATGGAACGTTTCCTTGATTTTGGAAGCAAAAGCGACTGAGGCAGAGAAGGTTCGGAATTGGCTTTGCACCCATATTACGAATGGAACCTATGAAGCCCATAACGATCAGTTGTCCACCAGTTTGCAGTTTAACGAGCAGAATGTCGAGATCATCGACGGGTTAACGAAGCTGTGCAATGGATTAAGCCGGAATATGAAGGTCATCATCAATCCGGACAGCGAGGAGTCGGATGATTCGATGGCTTCCATGTTCGGAGGCATGGATACGGGAGAACTAGAGAGATGAACCGGCTGCAGCGGGAGTGGGAGATTAAGCTTCAACTCATGGGGGCCATAACCAGAAGCCAATCGGCATTGGCGAAAATATTGGAGAACGTAGCGGACGTTACGAATGTTACGGGGGTCACTCCAGCAACTCTTCATGAGCATGTTCGAGTTTTGACCGGCATGCAGGGAGCGCTGCTTAGATCGGTATCCGGAACAAGCTGGCGTCCGCCTACCCGAGGGACGCCGGTTTCCCCATGGCTATCATCCGACGTCCTAAAGCCCACTTATCGAAATGCGGGAGGTGTCTCGGATTGAAGCGCATTAAGCGTACATCACGTTACAGAATAGTCGGGAAAAAGAAGGTCCCGATCGTCACCCGCAAACTATCCAGGGGAGCTGCGAAACCGGTCCGTCGGGGCAAAATCCGTTCAGGTAAAGGCAAGCCGCGATTGCGGAAGAGGTTGATCCGACGTCGGGGCAAGGTGAGGATGCATAAGGGAGCGGGAGGCACGAGCGGTAAGGGCGGGGGCTCCATCCATAAAGCGGCCTTTAATCAAGCCTATAGCGAAGGTTACAACGAAGGCTTTACGAAAGGCTTCGAGGATGGCCATCAGTTAGCTTATGAGCAGCAGGTTTGATTGATTTAGTCGGAGTCTTGCGAGCCCATACGCCACCAATTGACACGATTTACAAATAAGTTGATATTTTGTCAGATTCATAGTTGACGAATAATAATTGTTGTTCATATAATAAATTATCCAAAAACAGGATATCTATCGCGAGGAAGCACCCGCAGACGTTTAACCGATGTCGGCCGTGCTTTCTCTTTTTTATGTCTTTTTTGATGGCGGGCTTTCGGGGCTGGGTTGCATGCCGGGTCCAAGAATCCAATTCATCTCGGCGAGGGGGATAATGAAGAAAAATGTGCGCATGCAGGGAATATGGGGTGTTGGCTGGAGCGTGGGGAGCGGCTTTAAGCGGCTTACCAATATGAGCGGACACCAGAGACCTTATTTTTCGAAATTTAGGTTCTCTTGGGCTCCTTGGCAGCAAATAAGGGCTTCTGTGTCCGATGGGGGAGCTAGCTGAACAAATCGGTCGTTGATTACTGGCTTGATTTTTAAATAGTCTATCATTTGGAGGAATAATCGTGAAAAATTTGACCGCAGTTTTCTTAATTCTGATTATCGTTCTACTATCTGTCGGATCAGCAGGAGCGGCTACAGTGAAACCCGATGTGACGTTTATTATCGATGGCAAGCCGTTTAAGACCCCGAAAGGCGAGCCAGAACCATACGTGAACAAGGACAAACGTACAATGGTTTCCATTCGCTTCTTCTCTAGCGCGATCGGTATGACTAGCAAGGACGTGAAGTGGAATAACAAGACACAAACAGTTACGCTAAAGCGTAATGGGGATGAAGCGACTATCGTTCTTGGAAGCTCGATCATGAAAGTTAACGGTGCATCCGTAACGATGGATACACAAGCAGAAATGAAGAATGGCCGCCTGTTTATTCCGGTGCGATATGCCGCTATTGCGCTCGGTGTTTACTTCGAGTGGGATGGAGATAAGAAGCTTATTTCGATCAACAGTAAAGTAAAAGCAGAACCAATTCCAACTTTTGAATATAAACTGCCTAGCGATGAGATTTTCGATAACAAGGAGAAGTTGAACCAGCTGACCTCATATCCTCATTACTTCATTCCGGAAAACGGTAAATTTCTGTTCCGCGTGGGAGAGAACGGAAGCGATCCGAATTACACGCTTAAAGAAACGTTAATTCCAGATTTAAATCGTCGGTTATACGATGCTACTAAAGTATTATTGGATGATAACAACTTTGTTGGATTGAAATATGACTCGGACGGGGTAGGGGAATATCCTGAAAGAGTATTTCTATCTTACTCTAAGGGACCTGCATTTGATGCAAGAGGTAACCATCTGTTTCAGTTTATTTTGAGAGAAGAAGAGGCTTATAGTAACAAACTTATGGGTAAAGAATTTAGCGATAATGCTTCGATTCTCTTTGTTTTGGAAAGATTATATAGGGATAAGAGCCCAAGCGGATGGGTAGATCCATTCTATGCAAATAAAATGAAATCTGCGTTTATCGCGTTATTTGGGATGAAGGATGGCAGTGATATTGCAGATTATGTTCTGAATCATTATGTTCAGAAACGACTAAATGGACAAGAATCGTATAAAAGTGTTAAACAAGTGAAGACATTCGGTAACATTCAAGTGGACTTTTATGATTCCGGTGAAGCGACAACATTGGACTTTGTATTTTCGTTTAAGCGGTGAGAAGTATGATGAAAAAGTTCATCTCCTTAATATTACTTGTCTGTTTGGGAGTAGGTATTCTACCTACTCCCTCCTTTGCTGCTTATCCTAATGACAAAGAGGAATTCTTTGAAATGTTGGATAATATGGGTGAGGAAACAATAAATAGTGGTGACCTTGAAGCAAATTTTCAAACCTATGAAAAGTACAACTTAATCGTTTATGGGCTTCCTTTTGGGGAAATGGGTACGAGCATCTGTCCAGATAAACCACAAGACCAGCCGCGATATCTAGGATATACGGTTAATCATACGAAATACGCAAATACTTGTTTTCGGCCGGATGCGACGAAAGATGATCCCCAAGATTGGAGTACCTATTTGAAACAATCAGAAGGTGTAAAATCGTGGGAGAAATTATCTACTAGCCAGCGTGAGTTTCTGAAAAAAACAAGTCTTTATGGTAATAATGCTGGACCAAACTATACCGTTAATTATATAAGTCAAAAAATGACCGGCGGAATAGGCGCATATAATATCTATACAAAGGTTCAGTCTCCTCCGAAGTGGCGTATTGGAGGAAGTGTCTATACAGAGCATTACGGTGCTAATAGCAGGGTATGGTATGCATCTTTTACAACGGAACCAATGGGCGGAAGCGATATGGTTGATGGGGTCATAAAAACTGATGATGGGCAAACCACCTATATCATTCCCAAGGGTGTTAACCAAATTGAAATTCCTTATTCAATTACAGCGAAAGCAGAGCTTACTCAATATGCTGTTGCAAACGATATATTATCGTTAAAGTCAATTAAAGATAATAAAAACGCAAGTGTCGCGCGTCAAGGAACCGTAACGCTTAATGGATTAAAGCACACTATCAAAAGGTCAGATTTCCCGGTTAGTGATGTGGATGTAAAAAAACCAATCAAACTAACAGGCCGTGTTTCAATCCTGAATGTATTCCAGGAAGAACAAACGGAGCCTGTAGAGAAAGATATTAATGTCGTCATCCAAGCGGATAACGATGATCCAGGAATTCGAGCAACTGCAGTGACGAATCCTAACTCTGTTAAATTTAACAATGCAGATATAAGGGTCAAACTGGATGCGACCGGCGAGCTGTACAATTACGACAACGCTAGTAACGTCAAAGAGTGGAAGTTTTACGCTAAAGAGAAGAATGACACTACGAATGCAACTTTGCAGACAAAAGTTGTCTCAGGCAACGTACTTTCTCAAAAGACGAGCTTTAACTTTACGATACCTAAAGCTAGGATGTCGGGAGCAAATTATACGCAAGTATATGCCGTTACAGCTGTAGCAGTTTTTAAGAACGCTGTTGCTGGAAAAGCAAGTCTATCCGCTCCTGCAGAAGCAGCTACCTTTGTATACAAAGAGACTGCGCCGCCGCCAGATCCCGAGCCTGATCCGAACATACCGCCTGTAGCTGTCATAGGAGGGCCGTCTGAGGTAGATGCGGGAAGCGAATTTACATTAAACGGTTCGAGCTCCTACGACCCGGATGGAACGGTAGTCGATTACAGATGGGGTAGGCCTAGCGGTTGCGGGTTATCGGAAGATTACGGGGATTCGCAAAAAATCGTTTGCGGGTATCCTGGAACTTACACATTCGGGCTGACTGTAATCGACAATAAAGGCGCGCAGTCCAAAGACGCATACCATACCGTCGTCGTGAAGCCGCCTCTGCCTAAAGCTTTTATCCGCGTAGGAGGGACATTAAAACAAAATCGTAAAGTCGTAACGGATGGATCTACGAGCTATGAGCCTCCGGGAGCGCCAATCAGCAAATACGAATGGGAGATAACCGCCGTAAGCGGGGGAACCAATGCAGATGTTAAATATGCGGGATCTGCAAACGACGTAAGCAAAGAGGTTCTCTTTAAACAAGAAGGCACTTATCGGGTAAAGCTCACGGTATGGAACCATTGGGGATCGGATACCGCGGAAAAAACGATTACGATCAAACCCGATCTTCCTCCGATTATGGAGTCAAGCAGCATTACTCCCGTCTATCGCCAAAGTTATTATGAAAACCAAGCTTTAATCGAATTGGAAGATTTCTCGTACTCCGGAGACGGAGACTACATTAATGCGCGTACCGTTGCCGTTGCTTTCGATAACAACAACGATGGCACATGCGCTAACGACACGTACACGACGCTCTCCAGCACGGCTGGCAAGCGATATTCCTACGCCGCCCCTCAAGTAGGGAATTATTGCTTCAAAATCAGTGCGACGGAAACGTTCGGCGAGCCCACGATTCCGCAGTTCATTACGCCGGCGGATTATCGCAGCGGTATGTCCGAAGTGAAAGTGAATGTAGATAACTATGCACCTAGTACATCATTCGGGTTGCTCAAGAAGAAGTTCGTAGATATCAACTTCAATCTAGGGGAAAGTAATTACGCCTCGCTAGATGAGTTGAAGACAAAAGTCAATACGCTTGTCTTGCCTGAGCTAGCAGCGAACGGGATCGATGCAAAGATAACCTATGGCGATGCTAGACCAGCTGCGTCGAAATTGTTTTACTTTTACACGATAAAGAACAATGAATATTACACACAAAAACCGTTCGTATATAATCCTGAAACGGGTATAACGAAAGAGCTTGATCAGAAATTTATTTCGGGGACAGTGATGCCCGACGAAACAATCATTTACCGTGATGCGACAGGATCACTTCAAAAATACGATCCTGCAACTGGTAATAGCACTCATGTATATACTCCGCCCGAACATTACATTTCATCATGGGCTATTAATAAATTAGGCAACATCTTCTATACGAGTATGTGGGTTGTAGGGCATAGCGGGTTTATGCGCATAGGTGTTTTCATGTATGACCCGGTGACAAGAATAACGACACAAATTCACCAAAGCGACGCGAACGGCAATGGTCACTATGGGTACTCTAATCTGCAAGCGAGCTTCAATGGGAATGTATCTGTCCAATACGCGGATTCCGGATCAATATGGTCTAAAACCCATGCAAGTTTCTCACCGACTGGGCTTTCCTAGGCGATTTTGATAGATATCCAAATGCGATATATGGTACTGATGGATATCTCTACGGGTCGGGTGGAGTATATGGGAAATTTAACGACGCTTACAGTGGTACCGTATCTAATCTGACAAGCAGTAGATCAAAGCCTTATATGTATTATAACGCGGGTAAACAGCCTTATTCGTGGGATACTCGGGATGAAACCAACTCGGGATTAATGCGATTGAACCTGATAACGAGAGCAGAGGAACAAATCGATCCTTCGTACTCGAAGCTTGTCGGGATGACTTACGACGAGAAATTGTATTACAACATGAACAATAAAATGTACGTCTACGACCCCGAAAGAAATAGCAAGGAGTATGTATTCGACACAAGCACCGATTCTGAAATCCGATACGGGCCAATGATGTTGCTGCCCACAACCGATGTGGTTAATGCGCCGCCATCTGATAAGGGGTTAAAGGGTATTACGTGGCGAGATCCGACGAACAAGTTTTTCGTGGATATTACCAACAAAAATCGTCCGGACATGAACACGCCGCAAATACAAAGCAGTATGCTAAAAAGTTTGCTGGAGAATAACGTCTCTTACAACGTTCTCGGAGCTGCGGCAAATCAGGCGCAATCGAACGCGCTCATTTCACTAAACGACGGCAACGGTAAATTTTACGACAACAGCGATCCGGACGCGGCATTAACGACATTCACAAACGACCTAATAACACGTGTTAATCAGGATGCCGTTCTCGATCACTACCTTCTTCTCGGGGAATCGCTCGACTACATGACCAGTTATCTCGATCCGGAGTACGATCCCGAATTCGCTTCGAGATGGCGCTTTGACCATGATCCTAGCGTTTTCGAGAATAATCAGGGCGCGATCGAAAATAACGGCGGGTTTATTCCCGGAGCGATCATTACGCCTCCGAAAGTAGGAAAGTATGAAGTTCAATATCAGGCGCAAGACAACCCGACGTCGAATCCGAAATATTTCTCTTATCGGAAGTGGAGCGAAGGACCGGGAGATACGCTGACATTTTATGTTCACCGTGCGCCGTTTGCCTTGTACTCGGCAAGCGCAAATCTTAACGGCAATCAATATCACGTTTCCATCAACGAGTATTCCTACGATCTCGATCATCAAACTGCTTCGGGAAAAGGAATAACGCAGAAGGTCTGGCGTTGGAAGAACATCAAGGATACGAGTTGGACGGCGGGACTACCGCCTGCTATCTTGGCGGAGAACGAGCAATACGTCGTATCGCTCAAGGTTAAAGACATAGAGGGCGCTTGGAGTGACGAGAACGTGCAGATCATTGGAGCTACGGGCAACCTGCCTCCGGTTGCGTTGTTCACCGCTGAACCGGCAAGGATCTCGCAAGCGGAAGACTTCACGATTACCGACTTATCCTTTGACCCTAATAACGATCCGATCGTGGAACGCAAATGGGAAGCAGTTAAAGATGGCGTTCAGGTATATGCCGACGCACAAGCTCCGACAGCGAGCCAGCTCAAAGCGGGTGCGATATCCAAGGGGAAACCGGCAATCGGCAAATATACCCTATCCCTTCAGGTTAGGGACGAGCCTCCGGTCGGCATTTCCATGTGGAGTAACGTCTACCGGCAGGATGTACAGATCTTAAACGTACCTCCGGAGGCAATGATGGTCGTTCCTGACGGGACTAAAGAAAATCCTACGATTTTCAAAAACAGCCGGCCTGTTTTCAAATGGAATCAAACGGATGCCGACCCCGGAACGGTATTCAAGAAATACCAGATCCAGATTATCAATGAATACAATAGCCATTTCATTCTAGATACCGGGGAACGGAATCAGAACACGGCCGCGACTACGGCAACATGGACACCAAGCGCCGACCTGCCGACAGGAAAGAAGATGCAAGTAAGGGTGCGCGTAAACGATGGTACCGAGTGGTCGGGGTGGTCGCCTAGAACGTGGTTTATGATCAATTCGCCCCCGGTTGCCGATTTCGATTGGTCGCCAAAACCTTCGTGGGAAGGGGATCCGATCACGTTAATTAACCAATCCGCGGACCCGGACGATGACGTCCTGACTTACCAATGGGACATTACGGGACCGAACGGGTATACGCGCGCGAGCACGGAGACGAACCCTACCATCCCGGATACCGCGAACCGCCCGGGAATCTACACCGTTACGCTTACGGCAAAGGATTCTAACGGAGAGACGGATACGAAGAAGAAACAGATTCCCGTGGGCGAGCTTACTCTGGCGGGCAGGGTTAAACACACGCCGGAGTGGGAGGAGAACCGTTTAAACTGGAACGCCAAATATCCGGAGAAATCCCGCGCGGAAAACGTGTTTTGGGCGGGAGAAGCATTCGTACTGGAAGCAACGGTTACGGATACCGGAGAATCCGCGACTCGGGCGATTGCCGTGAAAGCCATGGCTACGACGGAATTGCAGAAGAGCTTAACGGAATCATCGTTGCGTTCGACGCTATGGGCAACGATTTTGCGCGAGGGGGATACGGATATCGTTTTCGACGAATTGCCGGATGGCCATTATGTGTTCGCGTTTACGGTGAATTATAGTAACGGCGTAACGAAAACGGCCGCCGTTCCGATCGAGATCCGAAACGCGGCAGACGAATACGTTCAAGTTCATCGCGTTCAATAGCTTCGCAATCGTTAGTTAAGCACCCATTTTCTCGCGTTCACGGGAGAATGGGTGCTTTTTGCTCGCCTATATTTGTCGGAAAGACGGATAAGTATCCAAGATGAACCTTGCAGGCACGAATATAAATGGTACATAAGCTCGAAGGGAGTGAGAACTTATGAGCCGAGCCATAAAAATAACGAAAAGAGTGATTCGCAGAAAATGGCGCGAAATGAAGTTCGCCGACCATTTCAGGACTTTCTTCGACGCGGACGTGTCGTTAAACCGCCATAAGATGAAGTGTTTGAAGGATTCTTACAAAAGCAGCATTTGGAAACTCGAAATCAGAGTTAACCGTAAAAGAATGCCTATCGTCTTAAAAATCTCCAAACCGTTAAGAAGGGACCGCCCGGAAAGCACCGTAGAGAAAAATATATACCGGAAAGCGAAGAACGTATTGCAACCGTTCATGCCGCAAATCTATTTGACGAAAAGAAACGTTTACGGTCACGGCTTGTGGGTGTTTATGGAATATATCGAATCGGTGTCGGGGCGAGTCCAATATAATCCGGATCACTTCGCCAGCATTATTCCGACGTTGGCGAAGCTTCACGCTTCGACGATGAACGAAAAATTCACTTCGCGCAAAAGCATCTTCTCGGACTGGTTGCCCCGATACGATTCCCAAAAGATGAACAAAGAGAGAATCCACATGAATAAGCAAACGATCTATTACCTGGAAAAGGCGATGAAGGTTCCTGCTCTTAGAACGATGTTGCAACCGCATTACGAGCTGCTGAGCGCAATGCTGAAGAAAGGGCCGGAGTTTTTTCCCGAAGTGACTAATGCAGGAATGAGTATCGTTCATGGGGACCTGCATACGGCCAATATGGCATGCCACAATGTGAAGCGAAGAGTATGGGATCTTAAGCTGATCGATTGGGAAGGCGCCAAATACGCCCCGTGTTGGTTTGATCTCGTGAATTTGGTCGGAATCTTCCTAGGGTACCGGAGAGAGTGGAAAGACGAAGAAGAGGAAATTACCCGTCGCTCCGTACAGTTGTACGCGGATGAGATGAGGAAGCACGGCGTAGTATTCGACATGGACCCCATGAAGCTCTATCAGATGGCCTACTTGAAGCGCATATTGGAAAGAAGCCTATATTTACAGTTGAACTGGGCCGTAACAGGCAAAAAAGAACCTAAGCTGCTGCCCGTTCTATTAGAGAAAGTCAAAGTCTGGGGCAAACAACTAGGTCTTTATTAGTCATCGGGTTAGCCGGATTCGTGATAAGTTACTTGATTTTATGTCACGAGTACGGGTTCCTACATAAGATATACAGGAAATCCGGAGTGGAGGAACAATAACAATGCTGAAACCCAATGATTCAGGCGGTTATGAAAAAGGGCGCGAGGATGGATTCAAACGGGGAAAACAGGATGGCTTCAATAAAGGACGCGAGGATGCGCGGGAACTAGTCCATAATCCGCCGCTTAACGAGATTAGCTTGAAATGGCGGGAGAATCGTTGTGCCGACAAATTCACCGGGTATTTCGGTCACTCCGTAACGCTTAACGATACTAACATGGAGTGTTTGAAGGATACCGTTAAAAGCACGATATGGAAACTCGAAATTACCGCGAACAAGAATTCCTACCCGATTATTCTTAAAATATTCAAGGCTCCGGTGCTCAACCAAGATTTGATCGAACTCAATATGTACCGCAAGGCGAGCGGGCTTCTCCCGGATCTGATGCCTACTATATATTCGGTAGAAGAAGGGCCTAACGGCCAAGATATTTGGGTGTACATGGAGTTCGTCCCTCAATTGAAAGGCCAAGTCATCTTTACCCCCGATTATTTCGACAAAATTATTCCTGCCTTGGCCAAACTCCATTCCCAAACCTATAACGACCGTTTCTATGAGCAATGGGATTTGTTCGCGGGTTGGCTGCCTTTATATCACTCCGAGGCTGCGACTCTTGATCGTCAGAAGACCAATAAGCAAACGTTGGAGTATTTAGATAAAGCCATGAGCCATCCGGATCTCCAACCAAGGCTGGACTCCAGTTACGACAGATTGAAGGGCATATTGCTCAAGGGGCCCGAATTTTTTCCCGAGCTCGTTCAAGCGGGAAAAAGCATTATTCACAACGATCTTCAGACGCCTAACATCGGCTGCGGAAACGTAGCGGAAGAGAATTGGAACATTAAATTCATCGATTGGGAAGGGGCGCGATTCGCTCCTTGTTGGTTCGATATGTTTAATTTGATCGGAGTGTTTTTCGCCTACCGGAAAGACTGGAGAAAAGACGAAGAAGCGGTCATTCGCCGTTGCGCCCATCTTTACGCTGCCGAAATGGGCAAACACGGCATCGCGTTTCAAGAAGATCCCGTCAAATTGTATAAAATGGCGTATTTGCAGCGAATTTTGGAACGGAGCTTATTTTTGCAGTTGCAGTGGGGTACGGAAGGGCAAAAGCCGGCCTTCCTTTTGGATAGTTATTTGGACAAAATAAACGGTTGGGGCAAAGAGCTAGGAATATATTAAGCCGGCATAGAAAGGAGGGGAGAAACATGGATTCCGTTCTAACCTACCTTGATTCGGCGGACCGGTTGCTGGATTCCTTTCCTACAAGAGCGCGAATAGCCAGAACTCCCAAGTTGCCGGTCCGTAGTAGCTTCAAGATTAGAGTCGACAGAACGATGCCCTTTGAATTCATAAGTAACTTGATGCCGCCGTTCTGCGGATTATGGGGCGCGGATATCCGGTTCGAAGTGTCCGATTACGACGCGGCTCTGTCCCAGCTTGGCGGAGATCTTCAGGCGGACGCTTATTTAATCTGGCTGGATTGGCGGGTCTATCGTAAGTCGATGACGCCGCAAGCAGCCGCGAGCTGGCTTATGAATCGGATACAGCATCTGCGCGGCGGGACGAACAAGACGATCTTGGTGAACAACTGGCCGGTGTCCGCGGCTGACGGAGATCATCTTTTCGGATTTCGGATCAACGCAACCGAGCGAGGATGGATACGGAAGCTAAATTCGTGTTTATTCGATCATCTGGAGCACGCGGCGGGGTGCGAATTGGTTGATTTGGAGGGTCTAGCCCAAGAGCGTGCAAGTTCCTTCTTCGATGATCGCAATGAAGCGATAAGCCATTATCCGTTCTCCGATCAGGCAACGATAGTAATGGCTCGTCATCTAGGGGTTCATCTGTTTCCCGCCGTCTTCCTGCCGCGTCTAAAAGCGATTGCGCTGGATCTTGACGATACGTTATATAACGGCGTGTTGGGAGAGGAAGGAAGCGACGGGATAACCTTATCGGAAGGGCATATTGCTCTGCAGCAACTGCTATTAGAGCTGAAGCGGTCCGGAATCCTGTTAACGATATGCAGCCGCAACGAGGAGAAGGATGTTAAGGCTCTATTCGACAGCAGGGACGATTTTCCGTTAAAGTGGACCGATTTTGCGGCGGTTAGCGCCAATTGGCAGCCGAAAGCGGAAAATTTGAACCGGTTGGCGCAACTGCTTAACATCGATCCTTCGGCGATGTTGTTTGTCGACGACAATCCGGCCGAATTGCTTAAGACGGCATCCGTGTTGCCTGAGATTCGTCTGCTCCGCGCGGATCGGGATGGCATGCTGACGAGGAATAAAATTAGTCATTATCCGGGCCTCTATCTCAACCATCCCGACGGAGAGGCAGCCTCGAGAACGAGGGATATACAAGCTAAACAACAACGGGAGATCATTAGAGAGAATGCTTCCGATTACAATAAATATTTGGAAAGCTTGAAGATGACCGTCCGTATTTACGGCAATGAACCTTCGCATTCCGGAAGATTGTACGAATTAAGCCGTAAAACGAACCAATTTAACTTGGCTATGCGGCGTATGACGGAAATGGAAGCGCAAGATGCCATGGATTCGGGGAAATACGTAACCTTAACCGTTCATCTTGCGGATATTCTCTCCGAGAGCGGAATAATCGGCGCTTTCGTCTGTCGCTTGGAGGGGCGTAATGCCAGGTTAATCGAAACGCTCTTCAGCTGCAGGGCGCTGGGACGTGAAGTAGAGACGGTGGCTTTTGCTTGTCTACTGGAAAAGTTAACGGCCGCAGGAATAGAGCAGATCAGTATCGACGTGACCGTAGGAACCCGCAATAGTCCTGCCATCGATTGGCTGCGGCGCTTTGTATCGGACTCTACGGACAACTTGTCCCTTGCCGAATTGCTATCTGAGGTCCGATCCGCCTGTATGAATCATCCTGCAAGAGTGGAGGTTATCGAATGACAGACGAATTGCGAATACAAACCGCCTCCGTCTTATCGGAGGTGCTGAAGGTACCCGTTCTACCGGATGATAATCCGACTAGGGAGCAACTCGCGAACTGGGATTCCCTCAACCATATGGAGCTCATTTTGCGTCTCGAAGAACATTTTCAAGTCCGGTTCAATGGCAAAGAGGTAGCGGAAATCCAAAGTTTAGATGATCTTATCCACATCATAGGAGTGAAACTATGAACCATAACATTGTCGTTGAACGTTTCGGGGTGCGATTGAGACCGATTACGCTGGACGATGCTGAATTTATTTATCAAATCAGAAGGCAGCCGGAATTATCCAAATACATCGGGGAGATAGACTCCGATTTCTCGGTTCATCGATCTTGGCTGGAGAACTACTTCCACCGCGAAGGAGATTATTATTTTTGCATCGAGTCGTTGTCGGGGAAGCCGATCGGAACGATCGCGGTCTATGATATTGCGAACGATGCCGGGAATTGGGGGCGGTGGATAATTTCCCCTTCGGTCCCGGCCGCGCCGGCCAGCGTGTGGCTTATTTTTCATGTTGCTTTCGATATTCTAGGCTTGTCCAAGGTTTATTCCAATACAATCATAGAAAATGCCAGCGTCGTCTCCTTTCATGATAACTGCGGGTTAACGCGAACGGAGATCGAACCGGGCGGGTTGACGATTAAAGGCGTTTCCTATGATGTCATCATTCATACAGCAACGAAGACGAGCTGGCCTGCGATCCAAAAGAAACTGGAGAGGCCAGCCGAATTAGCGGAACGGCTGCTGCGGGAAGAACTCAAGGGTTAACGTTTTTGAAGCTGCCGTAGTCGATGACCTTAATCCGATGGCGGTATACCGCCAAATTTTTGCTTCGAAGACTGCGCGCAGTTACCCCTGCTCTCTTGAACTTCCTTTTTATTCTTGGAAGCTTATCCTTGTATCGTTCCGTCAGCTCGACCATCCGATTCATTTTCTTCATTATGATCCATCCCTCGCCGCTCTCGATGACAGGGCATAAATATTTGCGTATTCTGTCGGAATATCCGTTATAGAGATGGAATTCGGTCTGATTGCTTTTCAACCCTCTTTTGGAAATCGCGACCTTGAGCACGTATCCGTTATCAAGATCGTATACGATTCTAGTTTTGCCGGAGCCTAGAATTTGATAGTTTAATCGTAAGGTTTTTATTGCCTTTCTTATCCGATGCCTTTCCGATAATGATCGATAGCTTTTCATTCGCGATATCCATCGCCGAATCCGTTTTAAATGACGTTCGGATAATAATGCACCCTTCACTCTACCACCATCCTATTTATCGATAAGTTAGTTTATGTGGAAGAGAGGGACATTGTAACGGCGCGTGACTGCGAATGTTATCCCAATGTAAAGCCGGGATCGTCATGACTCCCGGCTTTACGTTTGCGTTCATATTTATTGATGCTTTTTCTCCCATGAGGGAAAACCCGACGAGATGGTAGAGGGTCGCACGATAGGCCTCTTCTCGACAACGAGGACGCTATCGTAATAGCTCATCGACCAGGTTGACTCCGTGAACGTATCTACCGTTAGACGCTTGTCCTTTGAATGCCATGCGTTAAGTTTATCGATCAGACGTTTGGAATATTCTACAAAGCTGTCCGAACGCTCGTAACCGCCGCCGAATCTCGGCCAATAGCTCGTGTGCATGTCTTCGACAACGTATACGCCGGTGGGGGAGAGCAGCGGGTACATCTCCTCGAACGTAATGCGCTGCTGGTCCATCGTATGTCCGCCGTCGTCGATAATGATGTCGAATACCGGCAGAGAGGGTTTAACGCCTTTCCAAAATTTCCTATTCCCCTGATCCCCGATAAGAATATGGATCCGGTCTTCCTCGAGCGATTTGACTCGCGGATTTACGTCAAGACCGTAAATCGTCGCTTGGTCCCCGAAATAGTGCTTCCACATTTGCAATGACCCTCCGTGGAATACTCCGATCTCCATGAGATTAACTTCTTGTCCGACAAATCGGCCGAAGTGGCGCTCGTAAATATCGAAATAATGCAGCCACTTCTTCATAAGACGGCCTTTATTCCCGACAAAATAATCCTGAAGTTTTCCCAAATGAATCTACCTGCCTTTCTATAATCCGGGGGGGGAATCCAACCCGCCCCGGTCAGAGGTTATTTTGAATGAGCTTCCGAGATCATCCTATCGATTTGTTCTATTAGTTCCGCGTGTTTAAGATCGAATAATTCCTTAGGAGCCGGCGCATGGTCGCGGAAGAAGGTTCTTATAAGCGAAACTTCTTCCCGAAGGGAGGAGCCGATACGGTCCCGGTCCAACGAATCGCGGAAACTTCTTCCAAGCCATCCCACGGAAGCATTTAATCTTAACTGCTCGAACAAGATCAATTGCGGATCGATCGGAAGGGCCGAATCGGATAATTTGGCTAAGCCCCCGAACCCCCACGGAATTTTTTTATGATTGACGATCTGCGCATACTCTTCCAACGAACCGTTCCGTATCGGTTCGAATATCGTCCGGTATCCGAAGCTGATGCTGAGATCGTTAAATCCGATATGAACTTCATGAACGTCTTTCAAATCGACTATTTGCGGAAGGAGTTCGGTCGCTTCCTTAGTTTCGACCAGTAAGCTATTCCTAACGGCCCCGTTCGTTAGCTCCAGAAAAGTTTCCACTTCGTCCATCGAACGAAAGAAAGGCAACATCACGATATCCGCTCCCATTCGGATCACGGCATCGATTTCTTCTTTGGATTGTTGGTGGATGGGGTTTATTCGCACGAATAGAGACTTTTCCTTGAAAAAGGCTTTGATAGCAGGGAGATCGCCGATCGTATGGTCGGATAAAAAAAGATTTTTACCGGACTGGCGGATGTTCTTGCCTTTAACCTCAAGGTCGATCATAATCCGGTCAATTCCGGCAGCCTCTGCGTAATTAGCTATGTCGGGGTCGTTAGTAATAAGGGATAGAAGCATAGTTTCACTTCCATTGATAAGGGATCGTATGATTTACCGGGGGGAGTCTGTCTTCGTCCGTATTCTCGAAGCTATAAGCAATCGTGTTCATATGCAGCAACAGCGCCGGCTCATCGCCGATCGATTGGAATCCGTGCCATACTCCCGGCGGAATCTGTACCAGCAACGGTTCGGTTTCCGTGATATGGATTTCTTGGAGCTGATGAAGGGTAGGCGAATCTTCTCTTGTATCGTATAGGGCCAGCAATAGTTCGCCTTTCACGAGAGCGATCTGGTCGATTTGTCTATGATGAAGATACCAGGCTTTAATGACGCCAGGGTTAGTGGCCGTAATGTAGACCTGCCCGAATCCGGGAAATTCGGTATCGTCGATTCCCTGTACCTCCTGCAGGAACCCTTTCTCGTTTCTTACTTTTTTTAGCGCAACCGCTTTTACGCCTTCCATTCCATATCCTCCCTTATAGAACTTTGACGGCCGCTCTCTTAAGCTTCTCGAATTCCCGGGCTTTTTTGCTTTCTTCCCACAAGTATTCGCTTCCCCATCGATTTGCGATATCCGTTTTCCTAAGCCTTGTTTTCTGTTCCTCATAGCGGCTGCTTAAATACTTCAATCCTATATATTTGTAGTGCAGCAGCAGTACTTTCCTGGTAGAAGGCATTACGACATTGCCCGCGGGAGATGCGGTATGCCTTCCGGCAGCAAAATTGATTTCTTCGATTTCGCGCGGATTAAAAATCTGAGGCTTATCGAATCGCTTCTTCCTAACGCCGTAAGTTATTCTTTTGCATAGCCGTTTGTCCGCTTTGGGAAATCGGTTCGAAACCATTTCATAACCTTCGGGAACGATCATCGTAATCCCGTGGGAAGAGCAATGCTGGAGATATTTTCTAAGATTCGGATGATATAAATGTTCATCAAGGTTACAGACGATAACCCAGTCGGCAATCCCCCTGCTTTGCTTCCAAAAATGGTCGTACGTCTTTTGCGCCGATTTGACGAAGGAATTGCCTTGTATCGTAAATTTGTCCACGATCACTTTGGGATGGGCTCGAAGAATGGATAACGAGTTGTCCGTCGAGCCGTTATCGAAAATGTAATATCGATCCGCTATGTTATCGTAATGCCTGAAAAAGTACGGGAGCATCTTCTCTTCGTTCCAGCACAAAGCATATACATGGACAATCATGCGTTGCGCTCCTTCCGCTCAAATGAAACCTTTCAAAATCTTGTTCACCGCCGACGGATTCGCCTCGAATTCATATCTGGACAACATCTTCTGATTGGATGTATTTCGCTCGTGCACGACGATCATAAAATTCGGCTTCCCGTCGTCGGTCAAAATTTCATGTTTGTATCGAATGACTTTTCTATGTCCGCGAATATAGCGTCTGTTGCTATTAAAGTACTCGTCGGTTTTATAAATCCATGTATAAAAGGGCGGAGAGGATCTTCTGATGTAGGCCATTCGGTGGTTCAAGCTGTCGTACACGTATCCATGTTGGTTCAGAAGGGCAAGCGTATCCGGTTTCGGGGTAACTTCCTGCAACTGCCGGATAAACGATTTGCGATACGTATCATCGCAATCCAGGCGAACAAGGTACAGTTCCTCATAGCCTTGCGATAGAGAGCGCTGAGTAGGGATATTGCTGCCATTCGGAATGAATCGAACGTTGCTTGGGAGAGGGTCATAAGCGCTTAGCGCCTTCTGAACGATGTCCTCGCTTGCTTCGGCATATCGAATAAGGGCCGTGAACTGTTGGTTATTCTGCTTGATCAAGCTTTGCAAAGTGTACTTCATAAAGACGGATATCCGGTATTCGATCCACGATTTCGTTAACCCTATCTGCCAGCGATAAGGAGTGGAGCGGCTGTTAAACGCGATATCGACGATGATATTTTTTCGGGGGATATGAACCGCTCCTTCCCGTCCCGGTCTTTGCTTGACTCGGCTATTTGAATTTCCTCAATATCGTATCCACGATGGATCGGTCTCTCTCGAACTTATACCGGGTCAGCAGCTTTTGGTTCAATTTGTTTCTCTCATGCACGACGGCCATAAAATTCCTGTTCTTCTTGTCAGTCAGAATTTCATGCTCGAAGCTACGGATTACGTTGCGATGCCCTTGGGCTTTATACCTTGTGCCTTGCAGATATTCTTCAGCCTTATAAATATAAGTGTAAAAAGGCGGGGAGGGCATCGTCACGGCGGCCATGCGATGGTTCACGCTATCGTAGACGTAGCCGTGTTGGTTAATAAGAGCACGAGTCTTCTTTCGCGGCTTAAAGTCATGCAACTGTTGAATAAAAGATCGTTGATACATGTCGTCGCAATCCAGATGAACCAAGTAAAGATCCTCAACCCCCGCCGTTCGTATGATCTGCTCTTTTACCTTGCTTCGTCGGGGGATGAACCGGATGTTCCCCGGAAGAGGATCAAACGAGTTTAACAGCGGGACAATCGCATCCTCCGTAGCTTCGGCGTACCGGATAAGCGCCGTGAAGGATTGGTTGGTCTGTTTAAGGAGGCTTTGCAACGTATATTTCATGAAGATAGACATTCTGTAAGCCATCCACGACTGCGTTAAGCCCGCTTGCCAGCGATTGTTCGGTTTGGATCGGCTGTTAAACGGAATTTCGATGAGGATCGTTTTATGCGGCAGTTCCCATCCTTCCTTTCGAAAAAAGGTCTTGTTATCCTATTCGCCGGCAGCAGGATTGGTATGGACATTCTTATAGGGGGAGTAAACATAACCTCGAATCCGGAAATATTTCATCGATTAATTGTGCCATTTGCGCTTATGATCCGCCTGTTCATTTCTTTCCGGACTTGCATTTAATAGACAGAGAGGAAGGAGGTGAATCAAATGCCGCTCCAAATTTTTCAGATTACATTTCCCGGTACGGCACTTGATCCGCAAAGATTTTTCCTGCAAGTAACGGGCGCCAGCATCGTGCTTGCCGCTACGGACGAGCTGGACTTGAACGGGGCAACAACGCAATTTAGCAATGACGCGGGAACCAGCCCGGTTACCGTTCCCGTTGTCGCACCGAACGGCTATTATAATTTCTATGTAAACGGGGTTATGCAAGAAGCGGGAGCTTATACGGTTAACGCCGACAATACGATCACCTTTAACGTAGCCGCTACCTTTACGGTAGGGACGATTCTGATTCTGGAAGCCGTCGAAGTATCGGCAACTTAAAACGAATGAAAGCCCACCGACTTACCGGTGGGTTTTGTTGATTGTACGCTGCGAAACGGAAGGTTCAAAGTTTCGGGATCATTTCCGCGGTAAAACCGACCGATTCCAAGATGATCGGGGTTCCGGTTCTAATCAGTTGACCCGTAGGCTTAATCGTGAGAGCGTCCGGCGCTAGGCTGTATAATTGCCCCTCTTGCATGACGGCGTTGATATATAAATTACAATATCCGTTCTGTCCGTTAAGAGTAAATCGCAACGCGCGGTCGCCGGCGTCGTCAACGAATTGGTCAGCCGTAAAAGTTCTGGACCTATTCATGGGAATATCGGAATCCGCCACATAGAAGTATCTTCGAACAGCGGGGATCACGTTGACGGCGGAAATGTCCGCTCCGGCATGACCGCGCGGCCCTCGCGAACCTTGAGACCCTCTCGCGCCTTGTTCCCCTTGAGGACCCGGAATGCCTTGAAGCCCTTGCTCTCCCGGAGCTCCCTGTATGCCCGGATCTCCTTGCTCCCCCGGAGTCCCATGCGCGCCGGGTTTTCCTTGCTCTCCTTGCGGCATGACGATTGTCGGGTTAAAGAGGATGCGTATCGCCTTTTTTTTCATCGGGGTCTTTCTCTGTCTCTTTCTCTTTTTAGGACAAAGGCCAGTTTTCATTTTGGGCTTTTTTCTAACCGGGCAAACGGATTTAGCGGCCTTACGTTGCGGTTTAGCTGGAGCAGGGCCAACAGCCACAATCAGAATCCTCCTTTTTTATTTCCTATATATGATACAGGGTATGTCGAGAACGTACGGAGAGCATGGACGAATACCCGCGACCTGAGTGTTTTCTGTTATTCGCATGAAATTAGTTCGCTATACCTTTCGAAGAATGAAAGATTTACATATCCTATATCAACTTGAGATAGGAGGAGGGCGCCGTGAAAGTATTGATTACGACGATATTTGCTTATCCCCCAAGAGGCGGGGTAGGAAAATATATTCAAGAACTGACGAAGGGGCTTGAACGAGCGGGACACAAAGTAGATATCCTGGCCAGACATGAGGATGAATACCGCATGACCAGATCGAATCGCCAAATTTCGTTGAAAAGAAAGAAACCGGGCGGCGGACGAGTCCCGTTTTTGCCGTTGAATTGGGGGACCGGGAATAAAGTACAAAACTATTTAAAAAATTTACGAGATGAAATGGTGAAATTTTTCGATGCCGTGCAATCGATCGATCTTAGCCAATATCAAATTATCCATGCGCAAGACATCGCCTCCGCCGCCGTATTGCGGGCGTACAAGCCTCGTCGCACCCCCCTTATCCTAACCGTGCACGGCTGCGTTACCGCCGAGTATTATTATTTCGGATATATTAGAGCGAACTCGCCGGAATCGTTGGTTCTATCCTCCTTCGAATCGGAGGTCGTCGAGAGCACCGATCAGACGATCGTGCCTTCGAACTGGCTCGTGAGAATCTACGAGAAGTGCCGAATTCCAACCGGAAACATGAAAGTCATTTCCAATGGCATCGATATCGCTTCGTTTCGGAAGCAAATGAAAAACAAGACAAGCATGACGAAACCGAAAAACAAATCCGTCATCATAAGCACGGGGCGACTGGAGAAGGTCAAAGGGCAGCACTGCTTGCTGGACGCATTGGCACGATTAAGGAGAGACCGGAAAGATTGGGTTTGCTGGATCGTAGGAAGAGGGGATGCAGGAAGCGATTTAAGGAAGAAAGCGAAAAGATTAGGACTTAGCGGTTACGTTAAATTTCTCGGAAGGCGAAATAACATTCCCGCGCTGTTAAACCAGGCGGATATTTTCGTCATTCCAAGCCTTCAGGATAACTATCCCTACACTTTGGTGGAAGCGCAAGTCGCGGGTAAACCTATTATTGCTTCCGACGTAGGCGGGATAACCGAAATGGTGGAACACGGCAAGAACGGTCTTCTGGTTCCGCCGGGAAACGGCACAAAGCTGTATTGGCATCTGAAGAAGCTGCTAGCTGACCGGAAACTGCAACAACGTTTAGGAGAGGAAGCTAAAAGGTGGGGAAGGACAAACCTCTCGCTGGAAAAGATGACGAAGCAAGTATTAGAAGTTTATAACAAAGCTTTGAAGCCAAGTTCAACAGATAGGAGTAAGAATTGATATGTTCGGCATGGAGTTGGGGTTATCCGTAATCAAATTGGACAAGGCCAATATTCAACGTTATCTATCCGATCTGTTGGAAGTGGAAACACTGGTCCATCTGAAAAGAGGGCATCGTTATTCCACGGAATTGTGGGGAGAAAACCAATTTTTAGCCGAGCTCCCGGGTAAATTCGAACTAAGCTTCGGCGTCGTAAAAAGCGAGAAGCTGATTGCTTTTCTGATTTGCTCCGAAACGAGACCCGGGGTATGTCACGTGCATAGAGTCGCCTTGCATCCGAAACATCCCGGAGACAACATCGGCTCGAAGCTCATGTTCAGATCATTCATGGAGTGGAAGAACATGCCGCAGTATCACATGATAACGGGGATTATCCGCGCGGATCACAGACTGTCCGTACCTTTTGCGAAGAGGCTAGGCGCTCAAATAGCCGACAAGCCGTTCATGACGAACCTATTCGAACAAACGGGGAGATCGGGCGTGCGGCTATTCGATAACTATTTCGTGGACGAGTACGGCATACGTTACGTGTTGATCTATATTCTTAAGGAAGAGAAAGAAGATGGTTAAGAAAATATGCATTTACCAGCCTAACGTTTTCCCGCCGCTTCATTACTTTAATCGCATTATGAACAGCGATGCTTGGGTGATGCTCGACGACGTTCAGATCAATAGGAAAGTGGGGCAGTCCCGCTTTTCTTTGAAGGTAAACGGCCTTAAGCACACGATTTCCGTTCCCCTCCGCGGCGGAAATCGGATGAGAATCGATGAAGCCGCCATCCGGTATGACGACTGGATAGCCAAGTTTCATAGGACTCTCGACCATGCTTACGGCCGAAGTCCTTTTATCGGAACCGTACGTTCTATCGCTGGCGATTACATCGAGCTTCATCAAACAAAGAACACGGATTTCCGGCAGTTCTGCGAGCAATTTACGCTGGACATGCTTCGCAAGCTGGGATGGCAAGGCGAGACGATTAGTTCCGCGGGCTTAGCCAACGATTTGAAAGCGTCGGAGCGAATGTCGGAAATGGTTTCCCTTCTGCATGGGACCCATTATGTGTGCGGGAACGAAGGGTTCCTGCGATATTTGGATATCGTTCATTTTCGGAGCCGGAATCTTGCCCTTATCGTCCAAGATTGGCGATGCCCCGAGTATCCACAAAGCCAAGGGGCGTTCGTGAACAATTTGTCTATATTGGACCTGATTGCCAACGTCGGGATAGACGGCGCAAGAGAACGGCTTGTCTCGGGAGGGACGAACGGATGGCGAACGTATGATTAGGAACAGGAAGAAGGATGGGACGAATGCTGGAATCGGGAAATGAAAGAATACTGATATTCGTGCCGCACGCCGACGACGAAGTATTGGGATGCGGCGGTTTAATAGAGAAAGCATGCCGATATCGCAACGCCGTCAAGGTCGTATTGGCGTCGGTAGGAAACTCGTTTTTCTGGCATAGAGACCGACCGGTCAGCGCCCGGTCGCGCAAGAAAGAATTTTATGACGCGCTTCGGTTCCTTGGCTGCACGAACCGGGAAATCATGTTTAACGACAAGGAGAACGCGTTGGATACAATCCCTAGGAAAGACATCGTCACGAAAATCGATATTATCCTAACGGAATTTAAACCGACGATGATTTTCATTCCTTATCCTAGCTTCAATCACGATCACCAGGCCCTATTCGAAGCTTGCATCGCCGGACTGCGGCCGATTCCCGATCGGCACTATAAAATTATTGCCATGTATGAATACCCTCTCATTGTATGGCAGTATCCAAAGCTTAGAGACACTGGCGAGATGTATTTGGATATAAGCGGGACGATCGAGAAAAAGGTGGAAGCCCTGAGAAAGCATAGATCGCAGATCAGGGAACCCCGCCATTTAATATCGCCAGAATCCGTCAGGAAGTGGGCGGCCAAACGGGGAATGGAGGTCGGCCTTGAATACGCGGAGAAGTATCATCTGCTCAAGGCCATGTTATTTTGAGGGACTGATGGAATCGCCGTTTCTCGGCAACGGAACGACTCATATCCTAGACAGGAGAGGTGCATTCGCAGAAGGAGAGGGATTGTCTTTGGTTTCAATCATTTGTTGCACGATGAGACCCGATTATATGGAAAATATATTCGGCAATTACGATCGCCAGGAATACAAGGACAAACAATTGATCATCATCCTTAATCGCGACGACATGGATATTCAACAATGGAGAGCCAAGGCCAGGGAATATAAAAACGTGAAGGTCTATCGGGTATCGGAAAAATATAGATTGGGAAAGTGTTTGAACTATGGCATCCGGAAGGCGAAATACGACATTCTGGCCAAATTCGACGATGACGACTATTACGCTCCCCATTATTTGGCGGAGGCAATGGAAGCTTTAAGCAACAAACGGGTATCCGTTGTCGGCAAATATACTTCCTTCGTTTATTTCGAAGAGAAAAACGCGCTTATGCTATATAGGAAAGGGGGCGAGAAGAAATATCGCAGAAAGGTCAAGGGAGGAACGTTAGTATTTAAAAGATCCGTATGGGAAAAAGTCAGATTCGATGAAGATCGGGCGAACGGGTGCGACGTCAAGTTTCTGAGAACGTGCAGAAACAAAAGAATTCGCGTTTATTCGGTTTCAAGGTACAACTACGTTTGCGTAAGAAGAAAGGATATTAGCACGCATACGCAAAAAACGGGCACGAAAAAATACATGAGAAGATGCGAAATGATCTGCCGTACCCGAGACTATATCCCGCATATAAGTAAAAATCTAGATTAACCGAGACCATCCCGGACCGGGGAGGTCTCTTATCGCGCGTAAAGAAAGGCAGATCTAATGAGATAGACCTGCCTTCGTCTTTTTATATGAAGTTTTTCAGAATGGAGTTCACTTTCGACCGTTTCGTTTCGAAATCGTATTGCGCCAGCAATTTCTGATTTTTCGTGTTTTGCTGGTGAACAACGATCATATAATTTCTTTGATCAGGGTTCAAGATTTCGTGTTTACTCAGAATAACGCCTTTATGCCCGCCCTGGGCAATGTATCTTTTGCCGTTGAAATAGTCTTCGGTCTTATAGATCCAAGTATAAAAATTAGGCGAAGGCATCGTAACGGAAGCCATTCGATGGTTCGTGCTGTCGTAAATGTATCCCGCCTGGTTAACGATAGCGATCGTGTCCGGTTTCGGGTCGAAGTCATGCAACTGTTGGATAAAAGTTTTATGGTACGTATCATCGCAATCCAGGCGGACAAGGTATAGATCCTCGCAGCCTGCCGAAAACTTTTTTTGGTTTCTGATTTTGCGGTTGCGGGGAATGAAGCGAATGTTGTCGGGCAGCGGCTCGTACTTGGCTAATGACTTGAGAATGAGGCCCTCGCTCGCGGATGCGTATTTGATAAGCGCCGTGAAATTTTGGTTCGTTTGTTTTTTAAGGCTTTGCAAGGTGTATTTCATAAAAATGCGTAATCGGTACTCGATCCATTCTTTCGTTAAACCGACTTGCCAGAGCTGATTTTTCTCGGAACGTTTAACTTTTTCCGAGCGGCCGTTAAATTGAATTTCCATTTGAATGCACTTGTTCGGCATCATGTATCAATCCTTCAATAGGTTTGTAGGCTTACGTTAAATCCTAGTCTTTCGATATTCAGATTCGGGGAAACGAGGAGCAGATCCGTATGGAAAATCTCGGAGTTGAAATGTTGCTGAAGCGAACTGGACGTAAGCGGGTCGAACGCAAGCAATTGTTGAGCGGATATAGGCAAAAATACGTTAAAGGCGCTTTGGAGAAAGGTTAAAAACTCATCCAAACCGATTCCGGATTTACGAATGTATTTGCTGTCGCATTCAATGATTCCGATGCAGCTTTCGCAGCCCTGCAATAGGTTGTCCATGCCTCTTATAACGAAATATTCGTATCCTTCTACGTCGATTTTGAATAATAATCTTTCCTTGCTCAATTCCATGCCGTGAAATAGAGAATCGATTCTCATGCTCGGTACTGTAGTCTCTAGCATATTTCTAGGAGAAAGCGGAATAGCGGATGATCGCCCTGTCGAAAGCCGATTAATATAAAATGTTTTGTCGCTTTCTTCGGCGTCGGACGCTAGCGCGCAGATGATTTTCATTTGTTTTCGATTGGGATGTTTGGATGCGGATTTCAATAAGTAAGGCAAGAGGACCCGATTTGCTTCGATGGCTATGATATTAGCTTTGGGAACGTATAGGGCGGAAAAAACGATCTCGCCGTAATTTGCTCCCACGTCTATGATCGTCGACGGCAAGAACCCGCTTGCCGCGCTTTGCCATAACGAAGTCACCAACCGTTTCGTAACCCCGGATTGTCTCCATAACCAATTGCCTCTATGTTCATTTTTATCTACAAATAGGATGTGGGACGTACCGTCGATAATAAGCTTTTTAATTCCGCAGACACCTCGTTTCCACCGTGCCATCCAATGAACTTAAAGAGATAAGCGATTACGGCATATGAATAATGTATGCTTCCAAACCGTATTTGTTTGGACTGCTATACAATCTAACAACCTTTTGAAGTTCGCCGAAGGTTTTGTCCTAATAGACCTGTGCCGTTGCGAGGAGACGGATTGAACATATACTGGGG
This sequence comes from Cohnella cholangitidis, assembly GCF_014107495.1. GTDB lineage: Bacteria > Bacillota > Bacilli > Paenibacillales > Paenibacillaceae > Cohnella > Cohnella cholangitidis. The sequence goes on along the minus strand of NZ_CP041969.1, from coordinate 1,202,555 downwards.
TAACGATTATCGTCTGGAATCGTACGTTTTGTCTTAATAGCGGTTCGTCGAAGGAGGACGACATGGTTTCCATTATTACCTGTACGATGAGGAACTCATTTATGCCAAACGTATTCAAAAATTACGAAAACCAGAAAGTCAGAAAAAAAGAATTGATTATTATATTGAATCAGGATGACATGGATATCGAAGAGTGGAAAAAAGAAGCGAAAAAATATAATAACGCGTTCGTCTATCAGCTCCCTGAAAGATATAACCTGGGAAAATGCTTGAATTTCGGAATACAAGCGGCGAATTACGATATTGTCGCCAAATTCGACGACGATAACTACTACGGGAGATATTATTTGACCGAAGCGATGGATGCTCTGAAAAAAATAGAAGAGTATCCATCGTGGGCAAATATACGTCGTTCATTTATTTCGAAGAAAAAGAAGCTCTCATGATCTTTAGAAAAGGCGGCGAAGATCAGTATCAAAGAAAGATCAAGGGAGGTTCGTTCGTATTTAGAAAGTCCGTGTGGGACGATGTTAAGTTCAACGAAGTGGAGCAACAGAGAATCGATGTCGATTTCTTGGAAAGGTGCAAGAAAAAAAGATATAAGATCTATTCGGTATCCAAATATAATTACGTCTGCGTAAGGCGGGCGGACACCGATTCGCATACGCAAAAAATAAGCACGAAAGATTATATGGCGAAATGCGTGCCCGTTGCTCGCACTACGAACTTCATCCCGCACATCACGAAGAGGTTTTGAGAAAGGGAGGTGAAACCATGGACAAACTTATGATTACCGCCGCGGTAACGGGAGGAGTAACGACTCGGGCAAATAATCCGAATCTCCCGATTACTCCTAAGGAGATAGCGGATGCCGTATATGATTGCTGGTTAGCCGGCGCATCCATAGCTCATATTCACGCGCGAGAAGATGACGGGACGCCAAGCCAACGGGTGGATTTGTACGAGGAAATCGTTAAGCGAGTCCGCGAACGTTGCGATGTAATTATAAATTTGACAACGACGGGCTGGGGACAGACGAGTCAAGAAGAAGATAGATGGAAACCCCTCGCATGCGGACCGGAAATGGCAACGTTCACGCCGGGTTCCATGAACCGGAAAAATAGCGTGATGATTAACTCTCCTACGTTCGTGCGAAAGCTAGCGGCAAAGATAAAGGAATACGGGGTAAAACCGGAAATCGAAATCTTCGACTTCGGGATGATCGGCCAAGCGTTAAAAATCGCCAAGGAGGATCTTCTCGATCTTCCGCTTCATTTTCAGTTCGTACTAGGAATTGAAGGAGGAATCCCGGCAACGGCCAAAAACCTCCTTCATTGCGTGGAAAGCATTCCGTCGGAAAGCACGTGGTCCGTTGCGGCGGTCGGCAGGGGGCAATTGCCGATGGATTTGTTAGGAATCGTCCTCGGCGGCCATATTCGAACGGGATTCGAGGATAACGTGTATTGGAGCTATGGCAAATTGGCTGCGAGCAATGCCCAACTGGTCGAGAGATTGGCTAATTATGCGAGAGACTTGGGAAGAGAGATTGCCACGCCAGCGGAAGCAAGAAGGATCTTGAACATAGACTCGTCGAAAGGATGAACCGGATGGTCGCGATCGACCTCAAGCTTAGCGAGTTGCTCTTATTTTATAAGAGGATGGGTGTCAACTTTAGAGAATCGGGAAATGCTGAGGAAACGGAACGGGTCATTAAGGGATTCTCCTCCATCTATGAAACGGAACCGAACACGTTGTCGTGGATGACCGCGCAACGGTTGGATTGGCCGGCGATTAGAGCTTCCGTGGTTATTTGCTCCGTTAATGCCGAGCTTCCCGAAAATACGGACATTGTTTTTATTGCCGTTGATAAACCCAAAAATGCCTTCGCATTGGCATTGCGGGAATATGGCCCTAAATTTACGCCGCATGGGATATCGGATACGGCCGTGATCGGGACGAATTGCGAGATCGGCGAAGACGTATCTATCGGAGAATACGTTGTGATAGGGAATGGCGTTAAAATAGGAGACCGCACTCGCATCCATAGTCATGTTGCCATTCACGATAAGAGTACGATCGGTCGCGATTGCATCGTTCATAACGGAGTCGTCATCGGTACGGAAGGTTTCGGCTATGAACGGAACCCGGATGGAACCGCCTTTAAAATTCCGCATATCGGCGGCGTGATCATCGAGGACGGAGTGGAAATCGGCAGCAATTCTTGCGTTGCGAGAGGCGTACTAGCGAATACGGTCATCAAAAAAAACACGAAAATCGGCAACCTGACACATATCTCGCACAACGTAACGATCGGGGAAAATACGATGATTACTCATCTCGCGCATATCGGAGGGAAATTAATCATAGAGAACGACTGCTGGATCGCGCCGGGTTCCGTGTATAAACAAGGGCTGAAGATCGGGCAAAACTCCGTAACCGGATTAGGAGCGGTAGTGATCAGAGACGTGCCCCCGTTCGATACCGTAGCAGGAGTTCCCGCTAAATCGATTAAGAAGACATCCGGCGAGTGAATATTGCACTACAGGTATCGATTGAAGTTATAAGGGGGATGTATCTCCTCGGAAAGGGAGGGATATCGCTTGCCGGATCGTCCGCGAGATACATGAGCAATATAGCGGCACGGCGTGCCGTTAACTGGAGGAGATCAGCTCCGATGATCGAATAGCGGCACGGCGTGCCGTTATACCGGAGGCGATCGGGTTCCGATGGTCGAATAGCGGCACGGCGTGCCGTTAACTGGAGGCGGTCGGGTTCCGATGGTCAAATAGCGGCACGGCGTGCCGTTATACCGGTAGCTCTCTACGTTCAAGCCTACCAAGGGGCCCCATAAGTCATTTTTATGACTGAGGGAGAGCCTCTTGCTAAGTTATTTCGATTGAATTTGTAAGGGGGGGATGTAACTCCATTCGGCCGCTGCTTCACCCCGCAAAGTGAAGAGGAACTTCGTAGTATTTCCGATTACTTTGCGGGGACCCCGGGTTGAAAATGTGGAAATCCGAATAGGTAAACTCGTTGCAAGGAGATTCCATATTTTCAAAGGCGGACACTCCGTTCCTCCAGGAGACACATCCCCCTCTTTTTCAATTAGGTTTCATCCCCAAACGCAAAGAAACCGTTCTTTGGTAAATAGAGGTGCCAGCCAGCCATTTACGAAAGGAACGGTTTCTTTGTACATGGACCAACTCGCCTGCCAATGGATCTCGCGAAAGACATTCCTACCCATCACCTCGTTCGTGTCGTCAACGAAGCGGTGAATCGACTGGACGATAACATCAAATAACAACCGGGGATTCCGGCGGTTTCTGATCAAAACGTGCAATGGCGACGCAAGGATGAACATCCCAGCGCCGCCATTTGCAAAAATAAGCCATTATTCTTCAAGTGAGCTGGAACTTACTTCTAGGACACCCTCATGTATTCAGTCAATAACTTCAAAGGCTGCCATCGTTTTTGGTTCCCCTGATCTTAAAGTAATCATAAAGCCAATCGCCGAATTTTTCTGACGTTGCCCCGTAGTTTTTGGCCGATATGCTATTATCTCTTCGTCCTTTAAGCATGCTATTGTTGTCTCCATGAGCAAGAACCCAGGTTATGAACGGAAAATCGATCATCTGATGTTTTTTCTTATGTTGCGCCAAATGTTGGAGTACCCTCGTATGATTGTTCAGCACGATGAGAAAAGGAGATTTATTTAAAGGCTTTTTCGCGGACAGGGGATAATCGGAATTGGAAAAGAAATATACGGCGCTGCTGCCGCAGCTGGCAAAGAAGCGGCCTCTTCTCAACCAAATTTCGTCTTTTACCAGATTGACCATTAGGCCTTTTTTTAACACAAAAGCATCGGAATAAGGCTGAGAACGAATAAATTCCACGAATCTGTAATGCACCCAGTCGTCCGCGTCGAGAGGCATGAAATACCCCGTGTACCCGATTTTTCTCAAATAGGCTCCGATAACTTTACGTTTGGACATTTTATCCCTGCTGAATTCGTGAAAGCTCTTCGGGGGAGGGAAATCGACGGATAACCAAGTTACGTATTCATGTTTCAGTTCCTCGATATCCGGTTTCTCGTGTCCCGCGATCACGATGCGGAAGTTGGCGTCCGAACTATGCAGGATGGATCGCAACGTTTTGGCCAGATTGTTTTGAACCGTGACCCAATCCCGCGAGACGGCTTTGCTCTTTAGTGAAATGGCAAACACGATCCCGATCGGTTGCATATTGAAGGCATACGTATTGTCGAACCTCTGAAGGCGTTGTTTGATATTGGAGACGGAACTACCTGGAGATCGTTGTTCATTATCCATCTTATTCCCTCCGTTTCACGGACCTCGCGAATTTATCGATAACCGATCCCTTCGTAGTGATAACCCATCGCCTTCATTTGCTTGGCGGACAGCATATTCCTGCCATCGAAGACGTTGGGCCGGTTCATTATCTTCTTCATTCGTTCCCATCCGATATGCTGATAGTCGTTCCATTCCGTGCACAAGAGAACGGCATCCGCGCCGATGAGCGCTTGTTCGGGTAAAAGGCACTGCACAGCCGCGGATTGGGCAAGGTCCGGCGGAAGCTTGGCGACCGGATCATGAACGCTTACGTGAGCCTTCTCCTCAAGAAGGCTTCTAATGATCCGGATGGCAGGGGCTTCCCTAATATCGTCCGTGTCCGGTTTGAAGGCTAGGCCTAATACCGCTACTTTTTTATTCTCAAGGTTTCCTAGCCGATTGCGAGCTTTGTCCAGCATGTTCAAATACTTCGACCGGTTAACGGAGATGACCTTTTCCAATAAAGACAGTTCGGTATTCTGCTCGGTTGCCGTTCGGAGGAGAGCGGCCACGTCTTTCGGAAAGCAAGAGCCCCCGTATCCGATACCTGCATGAAGAAACGACAGTCCGATTCTGGGGTCCAGCCCTATGCCTTGGGCGACTTCTTTCACGTTCACGTCCAACCTGTCGCATAGCTCCGCTATTTCGTTAATGAAGGATATCTTAGTGGCCAAAAACGCATTCGCGGCGTATTTGATCAACTCCGCCGTTCTAGGCGTCGTAATGATAACGGGACAGTTCAACGAATGATAGAGAGCTTTGAGGAGTTTCGCCGCATGATCGTTATCGGCTCCGATAATGACCCGGTCGGGATAACGAGCATCCGATAACGCTCTGCCTTCGCGCAAAAACTCCGGATTGGAAACGACGTCGAATGGCTGAGGGGAGAGCTGCGCGGAGCGGATCCAATCGCTCATCTTCTCCTGGGTGCCGACGGGTACCGTGCTTTTATTGACGATCAATTGATATTTGTTCATGTATCGGCCGATGTTCTCGGCAACCTGCTTCATATACTGCATATCCGCGCTCCCGTCCGGCAACGAGGGAGTTCCTACGCAGACAAAGATCACGTCGTTGTCTTGGAGCGCCTTCTCGACGTCCGCAGTGAACCGAAGTTTTCCCGATTGCAGTTGTTTGTTCAACAGAGCCTCCAAACCGTCTTCGTAAAAAGGAATCGAACCTTGCCGGAGCAGGTCGATCTTGCGTTCATCCGTATCGAGCCCCGTCACGTTCCAACCCATTTCCGACAATACTAGGGCGGTCGTCGTACCTACGTATCCCGTTCCCGTTACCAATATTTTCACTGATCGGTTCCTTTCCCTTCCGAATGCAAGCCCGTTATGACCGACCTAAATCCGATCACCGTATCCTTAACGAGATAAGGAATCTCTTTCAATTGCGATTGACTCAGAATGACGCAATTCCGAATTCGGCATCCGTCAATGCTCGTTCCTTCTCCGATCGATACGTAGGGTCCGATGACGGAATTGGTTAATACGCATCCAGGCCCGACGACGACCGGAGGAATGAGTTGGCAGTTCTCCAGCAGAGAGGGTTCATGGGACAATCCGGATTCCATCTGGCTGAGCTTCCATTGGTTGGCTTCCAACAGCCGCTCGATCTTGCCGACGTCGAAGATCCGTTTGTCCGTAATGTGATAGGACACCGACTCGCCTTGGTCGATTAGCCATTGAATGGCGTCCGTAATTTCATATTCGCCCCTTGGGGAGGGGGGGATGGCGACGACCGCTTTAAAAATAGAAGACGTAAAGGCATATGCCCCAACGACGGCCAAATTGGATTTGGGCGATGACGGCTTTTCTTCCAACCGGACGATACGTTGGCCTACTAATTCGGCGATTCCGTAGTCTTGGGGATTATTAACTTCCGATAGCATCAGCGCGGCTTGGCATCTATGGGAATCTATGAGTTCTTTCAACTTGGATAGGGATTCATTGATTAAGTTGTCCCCCAACAAAAGCAGAAAAGAATTCCCGTTAATAAACGATTCCGCATGTTTGATCGCATCCGATATGCCTTTCGGTTCGTCCTGGTAAATATAAGTGAACTGAAGGCCCCATCTTTCGCCGTTACCGACCTGTTCCCTGATCATGGCATCCTGAGACGGATGTATGACAATCCCGATTTCGTCTATTTCTTGTTCGATTAATTTCTCTATGCAAGTTTGCAAGATCGGAATATTGGCTATAGGAATAAGCGTTTTGGGATAAGAACGCGTTAACGGATAAAGCCTGGAGCCTCTTCCGGCACAAAGGATGAGCCCTTTCACATCAGATCTCTCCTTATTTGGAAGTGAAATCTTTCTAACCAATATATGACGCTTTTTTTGTATGGTTTGGACATAGTGGCTGTTATATCCGCCGTTTCTTCAGTAAAGCTGAGCACATATCCTAATGACTAGACCGAGGAATAGGCAAGAAGGAGAGATCGAAATGGTTTCAATCATTTGCTGCACGATGAGATCTTCTTATATGGATAACATTTTCAACAATTACGAACGTCAAGAATTCGGGAAAAAAGAAATGATTATTATATTAAATTCAGACGACATGGATATCGGCCTATGGGAGACGAAAGCGAGAAAATACGCTAACGTGTCCGTCTATCAAGTCTCCGAAAAGCATAAGCTAGGCAGATGTTTGAACGTGGGAATCACGAAAGCCAAATACGACATTATCGCCAAATTCGACGACGATGATTACTACGCTCCTCACTACTTGCTAGAAGCCGTGGATCAGCTGAAAAAAAGCGATGCCAGCATAATAGGCAAACATACTACTTACGTTTATTTCGAACAGATCGAAGCGTTGATGTTATATAGGGAAGGACGCGAACATAAGTACCGCAATAAAGTGAAAGGCGGGACTTTAGTATTCAAAAGATCGGTGTGGGACCATGTCAAATTCAGCGAAAGGAAAGAATTCGGCAGCGATACGAGTTTCTTGAACAGATGCAAGAGGAAAGGGTATTTGATCTATTCGGTTTCCAAATACAACTATGTTTGCATTCGGAGAGCGGATATTAATTCGCACACGCAAAAAATAACCATGGAGGCGCTTCTCGCCAAATGCACCCTCGTTTCTCATACCCATAACTTCGTACCGATCATAACCAAAAAAATGACAAGTTGATTGTCGCTTAGCAAAAAACCTCCTGCCGTAAGGCCGCCGGAGGTTTTTGCTGTATTAGGATTCCGTATAGTGATCGCATTCCGAACGGATAGTCTGGCGGAAGTTTATCCTTTTCTCGTCTTCAAGCATTCGAAAATTGGTTTTCGCGTCGTATCCGGCTATGGTCCATTCGTCGGGGTGAATAAGCAGTTGGATTTTAGGATGGCTCGCGATCGTTCGCTCCTCCGGATAGCCGTACTTCCATTGATGCCGGGAATCCGCCAAATACTTAACGGAGACCTTTTCCAAGTTGCTTTCCCTATGCTCGAAAAACAAACCGTCGTACGTATTGATCAATCCTTTGATTTTTAACTTGAGCGATAAGACGGCTTTGGGCGGGCGGTGATAGGAGTAACGATCGATCGGTAGCTTTAACATGTTCTCCATGATCTCAACGTCGCGAACGAGATTGTTTGCGAGTTCATCGTAGCTTTCAATCATCCCCAAGTGAGCATGCAATCCGATGGAATGTCCCATTTGCTTAATGTCCCGCACGATTCCGATATTGCTAGGAGAGAACAAATTGTAAGCATCGTTGCGTATTTGAAAGAAATAACTGGAGGTGATCCCTAGCATCCATTCGAGTCGAGCCATTCGCAAAGCTCTTTCTATGGAAAATTCAACATCATGGCGCAAAACGATGAAGCTGGGCGTCTCCGGGCTTACCTCTCGGAAATCCATATATCGGCCGGAATCGGCTACGTTGCGGATCAGGTGGGAATATTCCAAATAGGAAAAAGAATTCAGTTCTCTCACCTCTCGTGATGTGCGGACGCTTATCGTCCGTGTTATGTCAATTTATGACGGAGCGACATAAGGGGTACGTCATTTGCTTCTAGTCATCTATCTATTCTTTCATTTCAATCGAAAATCATGGATGTACCCACTCCGAACGATCTTTGTCCGCATAAGATAACATTGCGATGTCGAAGAATAGTAAGGTTGAGGTGAACATAGACGATGACTCGTGTCATAGGCATCATTGGCTTAGGTTACGTAGGGCTGCCTCTGGCGCTTACTTTCATTCAGAAGGGTCACAGGGTTATTGGCGTAGATTTGGACGAGCGGAAAATACGAGCTTTGCACGAATCGAAAAGCTATTTGCCCGATGTCTCGAACGAGGCGATACGGAAATCCTTGGCGGATAACAAATTGCTCGCTACATCGGATTATTCGCAGCTGACCGCAGCGGAAGCCCTTATTCTATGCGTTCCTACGCCTTTGACTATTAACCATACACCCGATTTATCCTATCTCTTGCAGGTCGGGTCCAGGTTAAGCAAACAACTGGCACGCAATCAGCTTATCGTGCTGGAAAGCTCCACGTATCCCGGAACGACAAGAGAAATCCTCTTGCCGCTTCTGGAGAAGAGCGGATTGAAGGTAGGAGAAGATTATTACTTGGCATATTCCCCGGAACGGATCAATCCGGGAAACTCCAGCTTCTTATTCGAAGATATTCCGAAGGTGATCAGCGGGTTGACGGAGCGATGTTCGGAGAGAATATTCGAATTGTATTCAACCGTGTTCTCCCGCGTTGTTCCGCTTTCTACTCCGGAAGCCGCGGAACTGACCAAATTGCTGGAAAACACGTATCGCTTCGTGAATATTTCGTTCATCAATGAATTCGCCATGATTTGCGATAAGCTGAACATCGACGTATGGGAAGTGATCGAAGCGGCCAAAACGAAGCCGTACGGCTTCTCGGCCTTCTACCCCGGGCCGGGTATCGGAGGGCATTGCATTCCCGTAGATCCTTTGTATTTGCAGTGGAGCGCCAACCTTCGGGGAACGAATAGCGCTTTTATCGATTACTCCCATGCGGTTAATCTAGCGATGCCTAAGTACATCGTGGATAGAGTAAAAGAGTGCTTAGAGGAATCCCTAACAGGAAAATCCATACTCGTTATCGGCGTAGCCTACAAAAGAAATATAAATGACGTGCGCGAATCAAGCTCGCTAAGCCTAATGGAATTGCTTGTTCAAGAGGGGGCAATTCTCTCGTATCATGATCCTTATGTTCCGGAGGTTAAGGTATACGGGAATGTGATGAAAAGTCAGCAGTTGGACGAACGCAAGCTAGCGGACGCGGATTGCGTAGTTATCGCGACGGACCATTCGCAGTTGCCGCTCCAGTCTATTCTTGACCATGCGACTCTAGTCTATGACACGCGGAATTCGACCAGAGGACGAACCGGCAAAGCTCGAGTTGTCCGTTACGGTACGGGTAGACCGGAGGACGGGGAATGTTGAGGGGGCTGTCCGAAAAGTAAGGCTGTTAATAGATGATAGAGGTTCAGGGACTAATCCTGCACCTCTTTTTTCGTCTTTGTTTATTCTTGTTTTATTCGATGAAAAAGAGGGGATACATCCCCGTAAAAAACATAATCGATAGGATTAGAAATAAACGAGCTAACCCCATTGAAATAGAGTGCTAGACGAATGATTGGACTCCGTTTATTTAGCCCGTAGGTACGAATGCCGTTACGGTTAAACAACCCGTACATACTATGAGGGTACATTACTCAACTATCTCGTCAGACGGACGCCGGTCGGATCTCACAAGAAAGAGAGAGAGCGTGAAGTGATGATAGGATGCTAAACCGAAAAACAAGGCAACGCAAAAGGCCAGCCGCGAAATGGCCCCAGAGAAATACCAAACACCGTAGACCGCTTCGTGCTCGTAAGCCGATTAGGCCGTCGACGAGCGGAGCCGGTTACTGGACTAAAAAAGCTTATATAGCCGGAAATCTTGCCGCTTCGGCACCCGGCGCACCATTAGCGGGAGAGATGGCGACTTCAGCCATTTCGGATTCTCATAAGCAGGTGAACGAACACTGGAGCCGATGGTACCATTCCGTTAAACGGTTGCCTAAATCTGCGTATCACGCGGCTGCATCCAAGTTTATGGAAGGTTATTTTCAACGTTCGGGAGGACATTCAGGCAATCGGGTACTCGTACCGACGAACCGATCGATCGCGGCGATCGTGACGGTCATGAACGAAAAGGATACGATTCCAAGCGTGCTCGAACAGCTTCATCGGTTGCCGCTTCATGAAATGATCTTCGTCGTGAACGGTTCGACGGACGAAAGCTTCGAGATGATCAGAAACCAATCCCGGGCCATGATCGTTCACTATCATGAACCATTAGGACACGATGTCGGGAGAGCAATCGGGGCTAAGTTGGCCGAATCGGAAATTTTGCTATTCCTGGATGGCGATTTTCCTGTATTTGCCGAGCACCTCGTGCCTTTCATCGAAGCCATTGAACAAGGATTGGATATTGCGCTTAACAACATCACTCCCTATATCGGCCTATTCTCCCATAGGGACTACGTGACCACCGTGAAAGAATTCGTCAACCGATCGATGGCTAGAGCGGAGCTCGGAGCAAATTCTCTCACGGCGATTCCTCATGCGATGAAGAAGCTGGCTGCGGAACAAATAGGGTATTCGAATTTGGCCGTCCCCCCGAAAGCGCAAGTGATCGCCATGGCCAAAGGATTGAAGATAGGATCGCCGACGAGCGTAGACGTCATGACCAGAAATCGGATTCGCGCTCGGAATGTCGGCTTGAATAACGCCGTTTCCCATATGATCCTCGGAGACCACGTCGAAGCTATAAGATCGGCTATGGACTTCAAGGGCTCGAGGCTGTCATTCCCGGATCCTATCAGACGAAGGCAATTAACCTAGCGTGAAGAAGGATGGACGGTATGAACAAAACGAGCATCATTATCCCTACTTATAATGGAAGAGAACTGCTGAGAGATTGTATCTATACCATTAAGCAGTATACGAACGAACCTTATGAAATCATCGTAGTGGATAATGGTTCGACGGACGGCACGCTCGATATTTGCCGCCAGGAAGGAATTTCTTTCGTATCCCTTCCCGGCAATGCCGGTTTTCCGGCAGCCTGCAATAAAGGACTTAAAGTAGCTTCGGGCGACACGCTGCTTTTATTAAACAACGATGTGTTGGTGGCCAAAAACTGGCTTAGAAACATGCTTGCCTGTCTATATAGCAGGGAAGACATCGGCATCGTAGGCCCTCTTACCAATTACGCAAGCGGCAGGCAGCAAATCGATATGCCTTACACCCATCTAGAGGACATGGCCAATCAACTAAATGAACCCGATCCCGGCAAATGGATGGAAATCGATCGAATCGTTGGTTTATGTTTTCTGTTTAAGCGGGAGTTGATGGAGCGAATCGGGTTGCTCGATGAACGTTATTCTCCCGGTCATTACGAAGACGACGACTACTGTTACCGGGCTAAGATCGCCGGTTATCAGTTAAGAATCGCCGGAGACGTCTTCGTCTTCCATCATGGCAACGCCAGTTTCCGCCAACAGGAAGCTAGCACGGTTAAGCAGTTGATCGAGAATAACCGGAATAAGTTTATCGCCAAATGGGGCATCGATCCGAACATCTACGTGTAGAGAGGGATTCGCTAAGAAAGGATGGGTTGCATGAAAGGCGTCATACTGGCCGGAGGCACAGGCAGCCGTCTTCATCCGTTAACGAAGATGATTAATAAACACTTGTTGCCCGTCGGGACAGTCCCCATGATCTGCCATGGGGTCGAGAAGCTGCGGGCCGCGGGCATCGAAGAGATCGTTATCGTTATCGGCAAGCATTCGGCCGGATTATATACCGAATTACTGGGAAGCGGTAAGGATTGGGGAGTCCGCATGACTTATAAAATCCAGGAAGAAGCGGGCGGGATCGCGCAGGCGCTTGCGCTGGCCGAACCTCTAATGAGACCTGACGATAAGTTCGTCGTGCTGCTTGGGGACAATTTGTTCGAGGATCCTTTGACTCCTTGCGTTCAAGCATTTCATGAGCAAGCGGAAGGGGCGCGGGTACTCCTGAAGAATGTTCATGATCCTCGAAGATACGGGGTTCCTATCATGAAGGATAATAAAATCTCCTTGATCGAAGAGAAACCCGAACAACCGAAATCGGATTATTGCGTAACGGGGATATACATGTACGACTCCGGCGTATTCGATGTTATTCGGCAAATCAAGCCTTCCGGACGCGGCGAATTGGAAATCACGGATGTGAATAACGTATATGCGGCGCGGGGACAGCTCGCATACGACATTCTATCCGGTTGGTGGACGGATGCGGGAACTTTCCAGTCTCTCTATCAAGCAAGCGGGCATCTGCTTAACGGACAAAACCAATGATAAGAACACAGGGTCACATAGACGGATTTCAGTTGGGACGCAGTCATGGTTACCGGGTGGGGTTCTGCGACGCTTATTCACGGGAGGCGTCGCCGGAAGCCGTTCCGCATTGGGATATTCATATTATTTATGTGACCGCGGGAATAGGCGTTCCGTATCCGGCGCTCGATCAAGCGGTCATCGACGCTTTAGGCGATTTGACTCGGGCGACCACGGTCGCCTATCCCTCGGACGATATCGTAGCTCTCGCTAAGAAGATCCGACCCGATCTTATTCTCGTTCTTAACGGAGTAGTCCTGCCGGCCGATCAAGTCGCGCAACTGAGACAGAGCGGATTCAAGACGGCGATCTGGTTTACCGACGATCCCTATTATACGGACTGGACGGTTTCGATCGCCCCCCGATACGAGTACGTATTTACGCTTGAGCTTAACATTTTATCCTTTTACCGTCAGATAGGCTGCCAGAACGTCCATTATCTTCCGTTCGCGGTTAACCCGAAAACCTTCTTTCCCAAGCATGTCCCTAGCTCTTATCAAACCGATATTTGCTTTATCGGCACGGCTTTCTGGAACCGGGTAGAGTTGATCGACCGTCTGACTCCCGTTCTGAAAAACAAAAAAGCGATGATCGCCGGATGGTGGTGGGATCGGCTGCAAAACTACTCTCAGCTATCGGATAAAATCAAACTGGGAGATTGGATGACTCCCGAGGATACGGCCAGCTATTACAATGGGGCCAAAATCGTCATTAACCTTCATCGCTCTTACGATGACGATACGATTAACGTGAATAGAACGAAGAAAATAGAAGCTTTATCCGTTAATCCCCGAACATTCGAAATCTCGGGCTGCGCTACGCTCCAGCTGTCCGATATACGCGAGGATATGGAAAACTTATATTCCCCGGGCACGGATCTCTCCACGTACGTCTCCCACGATGAACTGATCGATAAGATCGACTACTATTGCGCCATGACGAAGAGAGACAGCAAGTCGCTCTTAACGGATATATGCGGACGAAAAAAGATCATACCTACCTCAAAAGGCTGAGCACCATGCTGGGCATTATTTTTCCATAGCTTGCAGGCTAAAATGGATGGTTGTTCCGTTTCTGAAAAAAACGCGGTGAATATACTACTTGTGTGTTAGATGGGGTGATAACCATTCGTCAGCGTTTAGGGGCACTGAAAAACCGAACAAAAACAAAACGAATTCCTAGGCGAAAAAACAAAAGCAGAAGACTGTCGCTCATCAAGGGGCATAGTCAGGCGGGTTGCGCGCAGAAATTGTTGGAGCAGGCGGCCGCTTCGTATAATCAAGGCTTCGACGCCGGTTATGACGAAGCGCTGAGCAAGTCGGGGCAATCGGTTTCCGGCAAGGCTCCGACAATAAGCCCCGACAAAGCATACCGAAATGGAGTTTACGACGCCGGCGAAGGAATCGTAGACTCGATTCTGCCGGATACGGATATTCTTCCCGACATATCCGTAAGGCAGATTATCGAAGCCGGGATCGAGCATCTGCGTCCGCGGCTTCATCGTGTACTGAGCGCAACGGAAGTTAACGACTGTATCATCAGCGCCATGAACTCGAAATCGCCATTATCCATCGTTCGCTTGGGAGATGGAGAGTTGCTGACGTTAGCGCAGGAAGCGGTCATGAACGAGGAAGAGGTGCGGATAGAAGGACATTTTTTAAGTTACGCCGGAGTCCATTTGCCTGATTTAGACGCCAGAGACCAATTGGTTCGGGCGATTACCAAGGCGGATATCGTTGGTATACCCAAACTCAGATTGCCCAACTTTCAGCCCCTTGCCTTCGCCGCGTTCAAGGCTCACGGAATTCATTACGGGAACCTTAGAATGACTTTGTCGACCATCAACTACACGCTTTACCTGGAAGGATTTTTCCGAGGAATGCTTACCGATCGCCGCGTACTTGTCGTAGGCAATTCATCTCCCGGACTTGCGCAAGTGCTGTCGGACAGCGGCATACGCGTGATCGGATCGGTATCCCCCGTAAAGGGAATTCCCGATATTCCGAGAGTGATGCGGGAGATAGCGGATTACGACTTCGATATCGCTCTTGTCGGAGCGGGCGTGCCGGCCGTCATTATCGTACAACGGATTGCTTCGGAGCTTGGCAAAGTCGCGATCGACTTCGGACATCTCGCCGATTCGTTCGTGAAAGGGGAAGCGGCCTTGTAAGGCTGCAATCATATCTAGCAGGAGGTGCGAGCGGTGATCAGACGCAAAAAAAGCGGAGGTTCATCATCGAAATGGAGAAGCAGGGGAGTAAGAGGGAAAAAGCCTCTAAGAAAAAAAGGGACCAAAAGACCGCTGTTAAGAAGAGGAAAGAAAAGGACGGGAACGAGGATTAGAAGAACCGGCCGGGTTCCACAGCATCCCGTTTCCTATAATCAGGCTTATGACGAGGGGTTCGACTCGGCTTACAACGAAGGATTCGACATTGGCTATCACGAGGGCATGGCCGCAGGCCATCAAGAAGCATCCAAGGGAGCATGATAGGCGATGGCACTGAGAAAAAAGCAGAGGCTAAGAAAGCAAAAGCATAGAAGCGGCAGAACGATAAGATCGGTTCGCCATCATTCGGACGCGTTCCAACGGGGGAAAATCGACGGTTTCCATCGGGGCAAAGAGGACGGTTTCGCCCAAGGACAGTCCATGGCCAGAACGATGATGGAAAATACCGCGGTCGAAAGCGTCGATCCTCCGCACCCTGCGATGGACGTTCTGGTCATCACCGCGGGCATGATTCCATCGCTTGAGATCGGCATCGTTCAACCCTTGGATGCTCTGAAAAATCGCGAGAATTTGCAATTCGAAGTGAAGCAGGAGCACGAAGTCAGCAAAGAAATGATCGCGGCGGCCAAGACGGTCGTCTTCCTGCGCAACGTAGAACCCGCAGCCTATACGCTGCTGGAATGGGCGAAGGGGATGCGGAAACGGACCGTATACGTGATCGACGACAACTTCTTGGAAATTCAACCTACCACGCCTGTCGGACTGTATTATTCCAATCCCGTATTAAGAGATACGTTCATTAAGTTTCTGACAAGCGCGGACATCGTGAAAGTCGATGCCCCGGATCTCGGCGCTTATATCGAACGGAAGTTCAATCGCAAAGTCGTGTATTTCCCCGCCAGCGTGGATTTCGACTGGCTCGACCAACAGCCGAGGCGCGACAAGGAAATCGGCCCGATCGTCATCGGTTATGAGGGAGGCGCCAAAGACGAGGACTTCGCTCCCGTGGTCCCGGCGTTAAAGAAAATTCTCGACTACTACGGCGGATTCGTCAGGATGGAGTTTTACGGCTATATCCCTGCCGCTCTGGCCGATCATCCTAGCGTTAAATACGATGAAGGCGGCTTGGATTACAAGAGCTTCATGCAAAAACTAAATCAATGCAATTGGGATATCGGGCTTGCTCCCCTTGGCGACAATATCTTCAACAAAGGCAAGACGAATAACAAGTTTCGGGAGTACGGGGCTTGCCGGATTCCCGGAATCTACTCCAACTCTCCCGTGTATGCCCAATGGATTACCCATGGCGACAACGGGTTTCTCGTTCCGCATACGGAGAAAGGCTGGTTCGAAGGAATAAGGGAAATGATCGAGAACCCGTCCATGCGAATTAATATTCGAGAGAATGCGGAAACGTCGGCCAGAGTGCACTTCTCGCTGAATACGTGCATCGATAACTGGAAGAATACGATTCTTGAAACGTAAGGCTGGAGGGTGAGCGCGGAAATGGGTAGAAGAGGAGATATCAACGTACTCATCATCGGCTCCGAAAGAATAGCATCCTATAAGATCGGATTAGAGCAGCCTCTTCGGCATCTGGAAAAGCATGGCGTATGCAGCTTTAGCATTCGATCGGACGATGAAGTTCAATTGTCGAGGCTTGCCGCGGCCGATATCGTTATCTTTTTCCGTACGGTCAGCAACGAGGCTTATAAACTTTTGGAGCTGGCCCGCGAGATGGGGAAAAAAACGGTTTACGTTATCGATGACCATTTTATGGCGATGTCTCCCGCGAGCGAAATGGGAAATTACTATCACGACCCGAACAAAAGAGCGAACTACGTCAAATTTCTGAAAAACACGCATATCGTCAAAGTCGCTTCGAAATTTTTCGCCAGGCATCTGGAGACGCATTTCAATCCCAACAAAATCGTATGCTTCGCGGGCAGCGTCGATTTTTCTATCTTTTCCGGGTTGGAGAAGAGCAACAAGCATGAGGACAAAATCGTTATCGGATACGAAGGCGGGAAAAAACTTGCGGCCTTCGATCCTGTTATAGATGCGCTTCGGGGAATTCTTAGAACCTATGGCGAGAAAATCAGAATCGAGTTTTTCGGCTATATTCCCGATGGACTGGTGGGCAAACCTCAAGTGTTCTATAACCATCATGATTCGGATTATCGCAATTTCCTGAAATCCCTATACCGCCTCAAATGGGATATCGGCTTGGCGCCGCTAGAGAACACTTTGCTGCACGATTGCAAAACGAACAATAAGTTTCGGGAATACGCAGCATGCCGCATACCGGGCATCTACTCCAAATCGAAGGCTTACGAGGATTGGGTCGAGGACGGAGAGAACGGAATGCTAGCGTCCGGGACGCGGGACGATTGGTATGAAGCGATGGCCGAATTGATCGAGAAGCCGGATCTGCGGGAGAAAATAAAGGATCGCGCGGAAACGGCGGCTAAAGAACATTTTTCCGTGGAAACCTGCGCCGAGAACTGGCGCAATCAAATATTCGATGTTTGATCAGATGGAATGGGATTTAGGAAGGGGACATTCTTTTGGGGCATAAACTGATTCCTGTTTTGCAACCGAGCATCGGTCAAGAGGAAATCGATGCGGTGACGGAAGTGTTGCGTTCCGGATGGCTTGGTCTCGGACCTAAGACGGAGCAGTTCGAAAAAAGCTTTGCCGACTTTGCCGGCAGCCGATTCGCGGTTGCGCTTAATTCCGGTACGGCCGCCTTGCATCTGGCAATGGAAATACTGGGGATCGGACCGGGCGACGAGGTTATCGTACCTTCCATTACCTTTATCTCTACCGTTCACGCCGTAAGTTACGTAGGCGCTACCCCGGTTTTTGCCGATATCGAGAAGGATTCGATGAATCTTTCGGCCGCGGACGTCGAACGGAAAATTACGGATAAAACAAAGGCAATCATCGTCGTTCATTTGGGCGGTCATCCTTGCGATATGGATGCTATCCGCGAGCTTGCGCAATCGAGAGGAATCAAGGTGGTAGAAGACGCCGCGCATGCTTGCGGCGCGGAATACAAAGGCAAACGGATCGGGTCGATCAGCGATATGACCTGCTTCAGCTTTCACGCGGTCAAAAACTTGACCAGCGGCGAAGGCGGTGCCATTACGTGCAATGCGGAGTGGATGAATCGAAGGCTGCGCGAGAAAAGATGGGTCGGCATTTCCCGCGATACGTGGATGCGCTCGTCTCACGAGAAGGTATACGCTTGGCAATATTTCGTCGATCAAGTCGGGTACAAATACCATATGAACGATTTGCAGGCGGCGATCGGCATCGTTCAGTTGAAAAAGTTGGATCAGCTTAACGGAAGGCGCCGGGAGATTGCCGAACGATACTCGGCGGAATTGAATGACTTGGAATGGCTTGAGCTTCCGCGGGAACAAGCTTTCTCTCAAAGCTCATGGCATCTCTACCAAGTTAAATTCAGGGAAGAAGGCTTGAGGGATCGGATGATCTCTCACTTGCAAGAACACAACATCGCCTCCGGCGTGCATTATTATCCATGTCATCTTCATCCGAGCTATATCCATCTGAAGGCGGTCGTTCCGGTCTCGGCGGAAATTTGGAAAAGGATTCTCACGTTGCCTATTCACCCGAATATAACGGATGAAGACCTCGAACGGATCATTAACCGTATTAGAGAGTTTCAGCCATGAGAAAGCTTATGGTGCTAGGCGCGGGAATTTCTCAGTTGCCGTTGATCAAGACAGCGAAAGAGATGGGTTTAACCCTTATCGTTCTGAGCCGTTACGGGAAATACCCGGGTTTCGCGCTTGCCGACAAAGTCTACTACGAGGATACGACGAACGTAGATAAGGTAGTGGAAATCGCCAAGCTGGAACGGATTGAAGGAATTTGTACTACGGGAACCGACGTGGCCGTGAAGTCGATCGGCAAAGTAGCGGACACGCTTCGGCTTAGCGGAATCAGTTATGATTCCGCCAAGCTTTCCTCGAATAAATGGGAAATGAAACAGGCATTTATGGAACACGGCGTAAGAACGGCGAAGTTTATAAAAGCGAAAACGATAGAAGAGGCGTATCAAGCTTTCGAAGCATTGACGGCGCCTCTTATCTTCAAATCGGTAGACAACGGGGCGAGCAAAGGGATCGCGAAAGTCGCGAGCGCGGCGCAAGTGGAGTACGCCTACGAGTACGTGATGAAGGCGACGAAGCTCGATTTTTTTGTCATCGAGGAGTTCGTGGAAGGAACGGAGTTCGGCGCGCAGGGGTTTGTAAACGATAATCGCCTTCAATTTATTATGCCTCACGGCGATCTTATGTTTTACGGGGATACCGGGGTGCCTATCGGCCATTACGTGCCGTATGAGTTGCCGGATAACGTCGTAGAGGACATACGGGTGCAGTTGGAAAATAGCATTCGCGCGTTACGCTTAAACAATTGCGCGATCAATGCCGATTTTATTCTGAAAGACGGGAAGGTATACGTTCTTGAAATCGGCGGAAGAGCCGGCGCGACATGTTTGCCCGAGCTTGTGTCGACCTTCTACGGATTCGATTATTATGAGCAGATCATTCGCTCCGCGCTTCGTATGAATCCCGCGTTTCCTACGCATTCCGCGCAGCCATGCGCCTGCGAGCTCCTTATCGCAGACGAGGACGGCGAAATCGTTCGACTTGAGAACGGCAACGGAGCTCACGATGATATTATTCAGGTTTCGTTCGATTACGATATAGGCGATACGATTCGTAAATTCAGGGTGGGGACGGACCGGATCGGGCAGATTATCGTGAAAGGCGACAGTTTGGAACAATCGCTGAATCGGCTAGCGGAAGTTAAAGCGAACATAGGAATCGCTTTAAGGAATTAGAATCAATCATAGGGATGTACATCCGGTTTCCCACTGGAGAAATCCGCGGCAAGTCAGACGGTAATGGCGCGCAACCTTACAATCAAGAACCCGATCATAAAGATCGGGTTTTATAGTTAATCTATCGTCCAGCGGACGAGCAGTCCCGATTGGGTGAGCCCGGAGCCGAAGCCGTACAACGCCAGCAATTGACCGGAACGAAGCTTGCCTTCCACGTATGCGGCATCCAGAGCCAAAGGGATCGACGCCGCGGATGTATTCCCGTTGCGCACGACGCTTTGCAAGGCTTTCTCGGGAGCCAGCTCCAACCGTTCGCATATCGCCTCGATCATTCTAAGATTAGCGCTATGCGGAATAAACCAATCCAAATCCTCAAGCGTTAATCCGGCCTTGAGCAGGAGATCGCGAACCCCGTCAGGTACGGTGGACAACGCCCATTTGTATACCTCTCTTCCGTTTTGGACGATCTTGTCGTCGGCATTGCAGTAAACCTGCATGCCTCCCGATCCGTCCGTATCCGCGTTAGAAGACAAGAAAGCCCCTTGTTCCTTCGCTTCGACAAGCACCGCGCCTGCTCCGTCGCCGAATAGGATGCACGTCGATCGGTCGGTGTAATCGGTAATTCCCGTCAACGTTTCCGCCCCGATAACGAGTACTTTCCGGTACGCACCCGACAGGATTAATCCGTTAGCGATCTGAAGAGCCGATATGAATCCGGCGCATGCCGCGCTAACGTCGAAAGCAAGGCATCTAGCGGCTCCGAGCGCCTCCTGCACTTGCGAGGCCACGGACGGAAACGGCATATCCGGAGTCGTCGTAGCGACGATTATAGCATCGATGCCGTTAACGCCAACGGCGGGAAATTTACGCAACAGATCGTTTACGGCGGCGATGGCCAGATGGCTTGTCTTCTGGTCGGGAGCTGCTTGATGGCGTAATTCGATGCCGGTCCTTCTGACGATCCAATCGTGATCGGTATCCACCAGTTTCTCCAAATCCGAATTCGTGATCGGTTTCTCGGGTACGTAACTGCCGATGGCCGTAATATGCGCTTTGGAATGAAAAGCGGCTGATGCGGACTGTTGAGCCATATGGGATCCCCCCGTTTCAGGTGATATAGTACATAGTATTAGTACCAGGTATTAATATCTTCATGTTAATGCCGGCGAACCAAAAAGTCAACAGCGGTATGCCTATATTATTGGCATAAATCAACGTTTCAAAGCGAATCCTATGCCTTGTCGGATAACGCTGAGCATTTACCATAAAGGGGGGCATTTTCTATCGTGCGTAAAGGAATATTGATGACTGCCGTCTTATTATCTTCCGCAATTGCCTTGTCGGGATGCATGCAGAAGACGGGGGATCTTGGGAATAAAAATATCCGTCCGAACGCCGTTCGAAATAACAACGTTTACGGCAACGGCTTGACCGGAAACGGAATGACCCGCATGCGGTTTGCCAACGATCAAGACAATGAGCAAAACCGGATGTACGGAATAAGAAGAGAAAATAACAACGTAATCGGTATGCACGGGAATTCCCGAATCGAGACGAGCGATAAAATCGCGAACAAAATCGCCGCGATGCCGGGCATCGATTCCGCTTACGTCATGATGACAGATCATAACGCCTACGTTGCCGTTACAGAGGACAACAGAGCAAATAAGGGAAATACTTCGGCGTCGGTGACGGACGCGGTGAAGGATAAAATCGCCGATCAAGTCAAGACGCTGTCGCCATCGGTGGAGAACGTATACGTATCCGCAAACCCCGACTTCACGGGCCGGATGAAAGGCTACGCCAACGACGTGAGGGCGGGGCATCCGATTCAGGGCTTCCTAGCCGAGTTTAACGCCCTTGTCGAACGTGTTTTCCCGGCTCCTTCGGGTACAAGAAACCGATAAATTTCGTAGTTCTCCATAGTTCTCCATGCTATAAGCTTTAACCATAAAAAGCCGAGTTCAAAAGAGGGATCTTTGAGCTTAGGCTTTTCTTTTTGCGCCCATTTTGTCAGACCTCCGCACCACAAGAAAAACCCTTTCATATGATAAAGTTGACTGTATCCCTATACCTTGTAATCACAACATTCCCGGGCAAGGAGGGGTGACAAACGTTGAAGGGCAGCGACCATAAAAGCAAATTCCTACTCACCAATCGGGAACGCGAAGTCTTTGAGCTGTTAGTGCAAGATAAGACGACCCGCGACATTGCGCAGCACTTGTTTATCAGCGAGAAAACGGTCCGCAACCACATCTCGAACGTGATGCAAAAGCTGAATGTCAAAGGTCGTTCTCAAGCGGTTGTCGAGCTTATTAAGCTCGGGGAGCTAAAGATTTAAAGCAGCAGGACGCATCTTTTTTGTCGCTGAAACATCGGCGTAAGCCTTCTTTTTCGTTCCTAAACGGGTTCGGAAGAGAGGGTTTTTTGATAATTCTCCAAGCTTGTCAAGATGTGTCAATATTGTTACGGTGTGAGGCATATCACAGTTGGTAACCCCTCCCGGCTTTATGATGAGTCTGAACAAGACGATATCGATGGAGGGAGTTAGGTCAGATGAAAAAATGGATGGCGTTAAGCGGACTGCTGTTGGCAGCGATGTTGATTGCTTCCGGATGTGGAGGCAAGAACAACAAGGAGGAAGCAAGCTCATCTCCAGCAGCGGCTGGAGGCGGCGCGGCGAAAGCGATCACGATCGATGCCACGAACTTTAAGTTCGACCAAGAAGAGATCAAAGTGAAAAAGGGCGAGGAAGTCAGCATTACGCTCAAAAACAGCCAAGGTAACCATGCCATCAAAATCGAAGGCTACGATAAGGAAATCAAAGGGAACGCTACCGTTACTTTCGTAGCCGACAAAGCCGGAGAATTCAAATATATTTGTTCCATTTTCTGCGGCAAAGGCCATAACGATATGGTCGGCAAGCTGATCGTGGAATAAACTTGAAGCAAGAAGATAACCTCTCAATCCCCATCGTCGGCTCGCCCGGCGATGGGGGTTTTTACGCTGCGACAAATAAGATGATGGCATAACGTTAAGCATTCCGGAACGCAGCTTGAGACGCGAGGTAGCTTTATGGAATAACGCTATTGTGCAGCAAACGCCGGTAATGCGTTGAGTCTAGTCTTATAGCGTTACGCCATCACTTTATTTGCGCCCAACCCCCCTCGTTATTGTCCAATAGCATTATGGCATAACGCTATTGGAGCCAGCCGCTGGAGCATCCGCTCCGCTACTTTTCCCCGTACCGCCGTCAGATCGCCCGACAGCCATGTAACAAATCGTCCACAATCGATGTCGAAATCCCGTGACAATTATCACAGTGCAAGTTGTCGAAAATTTCTACAATGAAAACAAACTTGAGATCAGGAGGAATCCGGAATGCGTGATGAACGAACGGCAGCTAAGCCGAATGAAACTAGCTCTGCACCCGATTCGAAAGATCAGCCGCTCAAAGGAACTTTCGTATCGGTATTGCTGCTGGGAGCCTTTTTGGCGCTTGTCTGGATTGGGATTTTCTTATTATTCATCGCACGAGATTAGATAAGGGGGAAGACACAATATGCACATGCATCGACTGGAGAAAATCTGGCTCGGCATCGGGGTGTCCATGCTGGCCGTATTCTTGCTCGTGCTAGGAATCATGACGTTCTCGCAAGGGATCGCGCCGCCCAATGAACACGTTCATCATATCGACCCTACGAAAGTAAGCCAGACGGCTCCGTTCGACAAGCCCGAATTAAAGAAGATCGGGGATAACGAATACGAAGCGGTAATGGTCGCGTACGCGTTCGGCTACGATCCGATGGAACCGATGGAAGTGCCGGCCGCGCCACGGTCCACTTCAAAGTCACCTCGTCGGATGTCGTTCACGGCTTCGAAATTCCGGGCACGAACGTCAACGTCATGGTTACTCCGGGCGAAATCAGCCAGGTAACCCATACGTTCGCCAAGCCAGGCGAATATTTGATCCTATGCAACGAGTATTGCGGGATTGCCCATGAAATGATGAAAACCACCCTCGTGGTGAAATAGGAGGCCGCATCCCATGACTACGACTCAAACTAAGCCGTTCGACCGCCAAGACGGCCGACTGGTGCTTGCCCATATCCTGTTCGCGTTCGGAGCGCTGTTGCTCGGAGGCATTGCAGGCATGCTGCAAGGGATGGTTAAAGGCGGTACGATCACTTTACCCGCCAATATCGGATATTACGAGCTGCTCACCGCGCATGGCGTGCTGATGGCGCTTATCTTCACGACTTACTTCATCGTCGGATTCCTGTACTCCGGCATCTCCCAGACGTTGGGAGGAAAGCTCCTTCCGCGGACGAAGAAATTGGGCTGGCTCGGATTTTTCCTCATGTCCGTCGGCACGATCATCGGGGTCATCGTCATTCTTCTCGGCAAAGCGAGCGTACTCTACACGTTCTACGCCCCGATGAAGGCATCCCCATACTTCTACGTTGCCCTAGCGCTTGTCGTCATCGGCAGTTGGCTAAGCGGTTACGGGATCATGTACCAATATGCTCGGTGGAAAAAAAGCAACAAAGGCAAGCTGTCTCCGCTATTCGGCTACATGTCCGTAATGACGATGCTGTTGTGGCAGATCGCCACGATCGGGGTAGCTCTTGAGGTAGTCGTACAGCTCATCCCGTGGTCTTTCGGTTGGGTGGACACGGTTAACGTGGTGTTAAGCCGGACGTTATTCTGGTTTTTCGGTCACCCGCTCGTCTACTTCTGGCTGCTGCCGGCGTATATGTGCTGGTACGTCATTATTCCGAAAATCATCGGGGGCAAAATATTCAGCGACGCGCTAGCCCGTATGTCTTTCGCATTGTTCTTGTTGTTCTCGATTCCGGTCGGTTTCCACCATCAATTGATGGAGCCGGGCATTAGCCACTTCTGGAAATACTTGCAGGTAGTCTTGACGTTCATGGTTGTCATTCCGTCGCTAATGACGGCTTTCTCCCTGTTCGCTACCTTCGAGCTTAACGGCAGGTCCAAAGGCGCTAAAGGGCTGTTCGGATGGGTCAAAGTATTGCCGTGGAAAGACGTCAGATTTTTCGCGCCGTTCATGGGGATGCTGATCTTCATCCCGGCTGGCGCCGGCGGTTTGGTTAACGCCAGTAACCAGATGAACGCCGTCGTTCATAATACGCTGTGGGTAACGGGACACTTCCATCTCACGGTCGCGACAAGCGTCGCGCTTACGTTCTTCGGCATCGTATACTGGCTGATTCCGGTCGTAACGGGTCGCGTGCTTACGCCGCGAATGAACAAGCTGGGCATTATACAGACTTTGATCTGGTGCATCGGCATGTTCTTCATGTCGGGCTCCATGCACACGGTCGGTTTGCTAGGCTCGCCTAGACGTACGGCTTACAATACTTACGACGATCATCCGGACGCCGTGCTATGGATGCCGTATCATGTGGCGATGGCGATCGGAGGCATCATCCTGTTCATCGGAGTGCTGCTGATTATTTACAATATTTATTCCTTAATGCGAGCTCCTAAGGGAGAGACGGAATACCCGATCGGCGAGGTGTCCGAGGGCTCCGAACCGACGCCGCGGTTTCTGGAAAATTGGAAGCTGTGGATTACGCTTACCGTCGTGCTGATCTTAATCGCGTACACGATTCCGGTCATCGACTTGATCGGCAATACGACGCCGGGATCTCCGGGGTACGTGACTTGGTAATAAGAGCTTTTGGAGCGTATAAGGCTGGCCATTCCCGGTTAGGGAATGCCCGGCCTTTTTTTCGTTCAACTTGGTTTGTTCGCGCCACGTTGGAATGGAGATCAAGCGAATCATCTCTTATACTTGATATAGCTATCGACGTTAAGGAGGAATAAAAATGGATAAAGTCGCCTGCGTAACGGGGACGGATCACGGGTTGGGGCTGGCGTTGACCTCCGGTTTGTTGAACAGAGGGTATAAGGTGTTCGCAGGACGATTCGAAACGGCGGATAGCGAGGGGCTATCGGAATTAGGCAAGCGGCATGCCGCTTATCTCTATACCGTACATATGGATGTTTCTCAAGATCGCAGCGTAAACGAGGCTGCGAAATGGATCGGCGAAAGGACCGACCGAATCGATTTGCTTATCAATAATGCGGCGAGGCTTGGCGATATCGAGAGAACGATTTTCGACGAGTTGCCGTACCAAGAGATGCTCGACGTATATAACGTGAATGCCATAGGATCGTTAAGGGTGACGCAGGCTTTGCTGGATCGCGTGCTTCAATCGGATGGAAAGACGATTCTGAACATTTCCTCGGAAGCGGGCAGCATCGGCAATTGTTATCGGACGAACTGGTTCGCCTACAGCATGTCGAAAGCCGCGCTTAACATGCAAACGGCGTTGCTTCATAACCAACTGAATCCGCTTGGAGTTCAACTGTTGTCCGTTCATCCGGGATGGGTTCAGACGCATATGCAAGGCAAGCTGGACGCGGCGGCGACCTACACGCCGGCGCAGTCCGCGGCGCACATCCTGGAGCTTGCCGATCGTCCCGAACATTACGTTTCCGATCAACCCTCTTACGTGGATCTGCTCGGGAATCGTCTGCCTTGGTGAGGACAAACGAAGGAAAAAACACAATAAAACACAATAAAAAAACAATTCGAAGGGGTTTACATCGTTGCGGAAATGAATGAAAATGAAAGTCATAAACGCGCGTTCAGAGGAGAGACACATTTTGCAATCCGCCACGATGAACCGAAACGAATCCCACTCTTACGGCTTTGAGCATCTATTGAACGATGATTCATTGACCGAGCGTAAGCCGGTTAGGCTGTTGTTCGTGCTGTACAGGCAGCATTGGACCAAGCTATTGCTTTCCATCTTGTTTTTCTTGATCAAACATTCGCCGATCTATATCCTTCCGATCGTAACGGCGAATCTAATCAACATGGCGTCGAACCCCGACAAATACGGGATGGAGACGTTGTGGTGGAACATCATCATTTTGTCCGTCGTCATCATTCAGAACATTCCGACACAAGTGCTCCATATCGGCTATATGAGCAAGGCGATCCGCTTCGTGGAAGCGGGATTGCGAAGCACGCTCGTTCGCAAGCTGCAACGGTTGTCGATGTCCGCGCACGGGGAACTTGCCGCGGGCAAGCTGCAAGCCAAAGTGCTTCGCGACGTCGAAGCGATCGAATTTCTATCCAAGCAATTCATGTTGTCCGTTTTTCCCGCTATTCTTAGCGTGATCGTCGCCATTGTCATTACCGCTTCGCGGAATTTGACGGTTATGGGCTTTTTCGTCCTCACGATTCCAACGGCGTTGTTCGTCATTTCCTTCTTCCGCAAGAAGATCAGGCGCTCGAACATGGAATTTCGCAAGCAGATCGAGACGATGTCCGGGCAAGTGTCCGAAATGGTCGGAATGATGCCGGTCACGAGAGCACACGGCCTCGAGCAAACGGAGATCAAGAAGATCGACAATACGCTGACCCATTTGCGCACGAAAGGTTACAAGCTGGATATCGTGGAAGCTTATTTCGGTTCTTCCGCATGGGTAACCTTTCAGCTCTTCCAAGTGCTTTGCCTCGGGTTCACGGTTTGGCTCGCGCTCAAGGGGAAAATTCCCGTCGGCGACGTCGTGCTATACCAATCGTTCTTCGGCATGATCTTGAACTCGATCACGCAATTGCTCAACGTCTATCCGAACATCGCCAAAGGCTTCGAGTCGATCTATTCGGTAACCGAAATCCTTCTGTCGAAAGATACGGAAGCCTACCAAGGCAAAAGAAAGGTCGAATCGGTTAAAGGCCAATTCCATTTCGATAACATCGAGTTCGGATATCCGAATTCCGACCGGCATATTTTGTCGGATTTCAACTTGGAGGTTAAGGCAGGCGAGAGTATTGCCCTAGTCGGAGCTTCGGGAGCCGGGAAATCGACGGTGCTCAATCTGGTCATCGGGTTTAATCGGCCGATTCAAGGGCAAGTGAAAATCGACGGCATTCCGATGGACGAGTTGGACATGATTGCCTATCGCAAGCATATTGCGGTCGTGCACCAGAATACGGTGCTCTTCTCCGGCACGATCCGGGAGAACATCACGTACGGCCTGCCGACGGTCAGCGACGAACTGCTGGAAGACGTTATCCGCATGACTCATCTGGAGGACGTCATCGCGCAATTGCCCGAGGGACTCGATACGCCGGTCGGAGAGCATGGCGGGCGGCTATCCGGCGGGCAACGGCAGCGGATTGCGATCGCAAGGGCGCTAGTCCGCAATCCTAAAGTCATTCTGCTGGACGAAGCGACGTCCG
This sequence comes from Cohnella cholangitidis, assembly GCF_014107495.1. Lineage (GTDB taxonomy): Bacteria > Bacillota > Bacilli > Paenibacillales > Paenibacillaceae > Cohnella > Cohnella cholangitidis. Next base: position 1,174,382 of record NZ_CP041969.1, on the reverse strand, counting down.
CGCTCGATAACGAATCCGAATATCACGTACAGCAAGCGATGAAACAGCTGATCGCGGGGCGCACGACGTTCATCGTCGCTCACCGCCTATCGACGATCCGGGATGCCGACCGCATCGTCGTCATGAAGCAAGGCCAGTGCGTGGAGATCGGTACCTATGAAGAGCTGATGGAGCGGAAGGGCGAGTTCTATCAATTGAAAATGTTACAAAATTAAAGGATATTAACACTTCTCGTCGAACAAGTGGATTTAGGTAAAATATTCCTAAGTTGTTCCGAGGAGGAAAATTCGACATGCCCGACCAGGATTCGAATCAGCCGGAATTACGCAAAGAGGAAATACGGGAGCAAGGCGAGCTTCAGACCGCGGCAGCGGCCGCGGAGGGCGCGCCTACGCCATTGCCGAACGCAGGGAGCGTGACGCAAAGCGCCCCGGCGAACGGAATCGATGTGCAGAAGCTGCTGGAGCTAGTGAAAAACCCTTCGGCGGCCTTAAAGCTTCAGCCGCTTACGGAATGGATTTACGGAGCCATCGGCGCCGGGGTAGGGGTTATCGGATTTTTCTTCTGGATTTGGGCCATACAAGAGGAGATTAAGAACGATTTGTTCGGCGGCCTCGGGAATCTCGTTTTCCTGAGCTTGCTCGGGTTCACGACGCCTGGCAAATATTTGGTCATCGGTATATTTTCCATCGCGCTGCTCGTCGGCTCGCTGACGCTGGTCGGCAATTGGCTTGGAGGAGCCAAACGCAGCTGGATGGAAGCCGTAACGTTCCACGGAAGCACGCAGCTATTATTCGGGGCTGGCTGGATCGTATCCGGCGTCGTCGCCTTCGTATCGTTGCAACTGTCCATGCTGATCGGAGTTATTCTGCTGCTCATTAACTTGCTGTTAGTCGTTACTCAGGCGGAAGAGCTTCACCAGGTAAGCAGGGAACGCAGATTTCTATATATCGTCTATTCCGTAGCGGCTTATATGTTTTTGCTATTCTTGGTATATACGATCATTACGTAAATTAACCGCGAATAAAGGCTGTACCGGTCCCGCTGAAGGACCGGATACAGCCTTTATTCGTTCAGATGAGGGAAGCTTTAGCGCTGCGGCAACGTCACGAGAATGGATGTGCCCTTCTCCTCCCAAGATTCGATATCGAGCAGCCCTTTGTAGAATTGCACTCTTTCGTGCACGATCGCAAGCCCAAGTCCGGAATGCCCGGACTTCTTGGTCGTATAGCCGGGAAGAATAATCATCGACTTATCCTGTTCGGACAGAAGCCTTCCTTGGTTCCGGACTTCTATCTCCAGCATCCCGTCCGAGAGGCGAATGGAAAGATGCACGAGCCGTTGTTCCATCGGAAGCATATCGCTTTCATCGAAGGCGTTGTCGACGAGATTGCCCATGATTTTCACCAAGTCGATGGATTTGATCGAAGATTCGATGTCCAAGCTATTCGGGATTTCATAAGTAAAATCGATATTTCGGGTGATGGCCATTTCTTTTTTAGCCTGAATGAAGGCGGCCAGCGCGGGAGTAGGATGCGAAATGATTTCGCTGTCGATTTGCGCTTCCTTGACGATGTCTTCCATATAGCTTCGAAGCCGATCGATTTTGTTCATTCTCAACATGGAAGACATGACCTGTACGTGATTAAGGAAGTCGTGGCGTTGCCCGCGAATCGATGTAAACATTTTGCCGAGTTCCTCTACGTATATATCCTGCGTCTTGCGCACGGCTTCCTCGCGGATGTTTACCAACAGCCGGATCGTGAAGAAGAAGGCTCCGAAGGTCAATACGACTAATGCATAGATCAAGATATTATAGGTCATTTCCGTATAGCGCTGTTTTTGTTCCAATCCGATATAAAATAATATTCCGAGAAGGAAAGCTTGGAAAAGCGTCAGCAGCAAAATCTCTCTTCCCCGGGTCTGTTTGATGCTCGCCAAATATTGGTATAATCGATGGAAGAAGATGAAGTTTCTCTTTTCCAAGTAACGGGATATACAAAAGAAAATAAAGCCGACGGCCGCATATCCGGACAGTCTCTGGAGCAGATAGTAGTCGATCATTAAATCCCGGGCGGAAGGGCCGTAAACCAATTGAAGGAGCGGCGTGCATAACAATTCCACCAATAGTAGGAGCGCAAGGTTGGATAAAAAGACAATAAGCATTTTTCTATTGCCGAAACTCCGAAAAACGAAAAACATGACGATAAAGTTTAAGCAGGTCGAAGTAAGCATGTGAACCGGCATGGTGACGCTCCAAATATCCAAATCGACGATCAGCGAGTTCACGACGGCATAGAGGATGAGCTTCCGGTAGTGCAGCATCGGTTTTAATCCCCAGAGCTCGAAGGTAAGCCAGATATGGATCAATGCTTGCGGGATGGACAGTAGAATAACGAGCTTGAAGTAATCTAACAGCATGTCCACAAGCATCCTCCTTATAAATGTCGAATTAAGTCGAATTAATAGATATAATGTCGTATGAACATAAATCTACTTTACAGTTTTTTGGTATGCTGTGGAATAGGTGCCCCTATAAATGCAACAAAAATATTACCTAAAGATTACCTAAAGACCCTAAGAAAGCAGGTAGCCATATGCCCGGCAACGATAACAATCCGAATGAACTCTCGAAGCACGAGCAGCTTCTCCAATATATCCGCGAGCTTCCGATCGGTACGAAAGTACCGGTTCGTCAAATGGCGAAAGACCGCGGCGTTTCCGAAGGAACCGCGTACCGGGCCCTAAAGGAAGCCGAGCAATTAGGGTTAGTCAGCACGAAGGAACGAATCGGAACGGTACGGGTGGATAGAAAAAGACGAAGCCATCCGGAGCAATTAACTTTCGCGGAAGTGTTGGAAATCGTTCAAGGGAGCTTGTTGGGCGGAGAAGAAGGCTTGGAGAAGACGCTGCATAAATTCGTCATCGGAGCGATGGAACTCGGCGAAATGATGACGTATATCGACGCGGGGAGCTTACTAATCGTAGGTAACCGGGAAAATGCCCACAGAATCGCGCTCGAGCAAGGGGCCGGCGTGCTAGTTACGGGGGGATTCGGGACGAGCGAGGAAGTGCGGGCGCTGGCGAACGAACGAGAGCTGCCTATTCTCACCTGCCGTCACGATACGTTCACGGTTGCATCCATGATTAACCGGGCTATGTACGATAGACTCATTAAACGCAAAATCATGATCATCGCCGATCTGCTTGAACCAACGTCACGCAACGGCGTATTGAAGCAATCGTCGGAAGTCGCCGACTTCCTGAAGCTTAGCGCCGAATCGGGAAGCAGGCGTTTCCCGGTTACCGACGAATGGAACCGCGTTGTCGGGATGATTACGTCCAAGGACGTAATCGATTCTCCCCCGGATCAGACGCTGGACAAGCTGATGACTCGGAGGCCGATGACCGTAACGATGAATACGCCAGTCGCATCCGCAGCCCATCGCATGGTATCGGAAGGCATCGAGCTGCTTCCCGTCGTCGATCGGCAACGCAAGCTTGTCGGGGCGATCAGCAGGGGAGAAGTGCTGCGGGCGATGCAATTCGCCAACCGCCCGGCCCATCTGGGAGAAACCTTCGATGCGCTCATGTGGGGAGGGTTCGCGGAGCAGCGGGATTCGGAGAGCCGCTTATTCTTTACCGGCTTGGCCACCCCGCAGATGTCGGGCCCGTTAGGAACGATCTCGGAAGGGGTTCTGACTTCGCTCATGCAGCAGGCGGCTAGCCGGGCGGTCGAAGATTTGCGGAAGAGGGAGCACGTTCTGGATAATATGACGACCTACTTCTTGCGCACGGTTCCGGTCGACGCGAGTATCTCCATCGTCCCCCATATTATCGAAGCGAGCAGACGGTACGTGAAGGTGGAAGTGCAAGCGGTGCATGACGGGGACGTCATTGCGAAAGCGATGCTGACCGCGCAGACGATCGATCCGGCTTAGAACGAAGGGCTATTGCTGCAGTCTCGCGTAGTGCGAATGGTTGCGCAAGCCGGCGAACAAGTTGAACAAGCCGAGCAATATAAACAACGCCCCGACGACGACCTTAACCGATGAACCGGTGAAGACGATCATGAGCAAAGCGGCGATAAAGATGAGCATCAGCCCCATGGAAATATTCATTCGCGAAGCATACAACCCGCGCAACCGGCCTTCTCTCGTCCGGCGGGAACGGAAGCTATAGAGGGCGGACAGGAAACAAGTCACGATAATAAGGGCGCCGAACACCCATTCCAACGCGTCGATCATGTTAGTTAAACAGCTCCTTTAGCTCAATCCTTAACGCCAACTATTGTACCACAAAAGAAGAGGAACGCGCTCCTAAGAGGGAGCTGCGTTCCTTCCGCCGGGGACTTCTCAAGGTTCCGGTATCCTTACCGCTTAACATTATTTATTCAGGTGTTTCTTGGCTTCTACCCACACTTGCAGCACGCCATCGACGAGAAGCATCGTTCGGATCGTTACCTCGTAGTCCTGATCCTCGACATGGTCGTATACTTTTTTGTTAAGCAGCTTCCTCGCGACCTCGGCATCGGTGTTAATCGTGTAGATGTTCCGTCCCAGGAAAATAATATTCAAATCCTCTTTAAGTCTTCTTTTCAGTTCCTTTTCCGTCATGATGTCGAGGTTTTCCGAATTCCCTTGATCGTTGCGGAAGATCGTTACGATGTTGCGGATAACGTTCTCTTTGCGCACCTGCTGCGCGAGCTCGAGATCCGTCTTGATCGTCTCCAACTGATCTTTCAACTCGTAGTTTTTCTGAATCACTTCGTTCACCACGTTGATCTTTAACGCGTTATAGACTGCGCTGCCTACGATCATCCCGCATACGAAAAAGGCCGTCACCTGCATGAACCGCTGAAATCGTTCGAACGTAGGCACCCGCATAATGGCACCTCACCCTCCGTTGCTGTGAAGCCATTGAATGAGCTCGACTCCCAGATGGGCGCCTAAGAAAGCAAATAAAATATAGCCGATCTGCTGCATCGCCGGCGACAAATATCCGACGAGCACGTGCGATTCGATGACGCGGATCGGGTCGATCGTTCCGCCGACCGCGGCGACGAGCGCCCATATTTTCAAATTGCTCGCGACCTGAAGCATCTTCTCCTTGGGCGGGGTCATCAAAAATACGGAACCCATTCCCGCGAGCAGCGCTCCGCCCAATACGACGCCGAAAGCAATGAAGAAGCTGAACGCCGCTTTCGTAAAAAATTCGTCCATACGTATCCCTCCACCGTGGAACGGACAAGCAGCTTGCGCGGCGTCCGCTCTATCGTCAGCTACACTATCATATCTATGGGACTGGCCTATCTCCTTATGATACAATTCATATAAAAGACCGTTCGCAAAATCAGAGATTAAACGGGAAAGTAGGGATCTCCATGTGCGATTTCGTTCATCTACACGTTCATAGCGAATACAGCCTGCTCGATGGCGCGGCTCGCATCAAGGAGATGGCGGCCAAAGCGGCCGAGCTTGGCATGACATCGCTTGCCCTTACGGATCACGGCGTCATGTACGGCGCCATTCCCTTCTATAAAGCCTGCCTTGAGCACGGCATTAAACCGATAATCGGCATGGAAGCCTATATCACGGCCGGTTCCAGGCACGACAAGCAATCGCGCAAGGAACAGCCGACTTATCATCTTACGTTGCTCGCCAAGAACGAGACCGGTTACCGGAACTTGATGAAACTAACTTCGATCGGGCATTTGGAAGGCTTCTATTATCGTCCGCGCATCGACTTCGAGGCGTTATCTGCCCACGCCGAAGGCCTCGTCTGTCTCAGCGGCTGCATGAGCAGCGAATTGTCGCGCCAACTGATGGACGACAACGAGGAGGCGGCCAAGGCGACGGCGATGAGGTACCGGGACTTGTTCGGCGAAGATTATTACTTGGAAATTCAAGATCACGGCATTCTGGACCAGAAGAAAATAACGGCCGGAGTCCTAAAGCTGTCCGAGGAGTTGGGAATTCCGCTAGCCGCAACGAACGATTCGCACTACATCTGCGAAGAGGATAACTCCCTGCAGGACGTGCTGATGTGCATTGGAACCGGCAAGACGGTCGACGATCCGGATCGTTTTAAGATTTCGACGAACCAGTTATTCCTCAAAAGCGGGGAAGAAATGGCGGCGTTGTTCCGACATGTTCCCGAAGCGATCGCCAATACGGTGAAGATCGCCGATAGCTGCTCGCTTGAGCTTGAGTTCGGCAAACACGTTTTGCCGGCGTTTAACCCGTTGCCGGAAGGGAGCTCGGCTGCGAGGTATTTGGAAGAGCTGTGCATGGCAGGCTTGCGGGAGCGCTTCGAAGGGCTGCCGGAGTGGGAGGACGCCGAGTACCGCTCGGCGGCGGAGGAGCGCCTTCGCTACGAGCTGCGCGTCATCGGCGAGATGGGGTTCGACGATTACTTTCTGATCGTGTGGGATTTTATTCGCTATGCGCACGAGCACGGCATCGTGACGGGACCTGGGCGCGGTTCCTCGGCGGGAAGCTTGGTTGCGTACGTATTGAAAATCACAGACGTCGATCCGCTCAAACATAAGCTCTTGTTCGAGCGGTTCCTAAATCCCGAACGGGTCAGCATGCCGGATATCGATATCGACTTCAGCGACGAACGGCGCGACGAAGTTATCCGCTACGTCGTGGAGAAGTACGGCGCCGCACACGTGGCGCAGATCATTACTTTCGGAACGTTGGCTGCCCGCGCGGCGGTGCGCGACGTTGGCCGGGTGCTTAATTTGCCTTACGGCGAAGTCGATAAGACCGCGAAGCTCATCCCGGGCATGCCGGGGATGTCGATCGAACGGGCCATGAAGGAGAACGCGGAGTTTCGGGCATTGGCGGAAGGCGGCTCCGGCGCCGCGGAGCTGATCGCGATGGCGAAGCGGGTCGAGGGGATGCCGCGCCATGCGTCTACCCACGCGGCCGGAGTCGTCATTTCGTCAGATCCGCTTACGGACTACGTGCCGTTGCAGGAAGGAACCGACGGCGTTCCGTTGACCCAGTATTCGATGGAGAACCTGGAAGCGGTCGGCTTGCTCAAGATGGATTTTCTCGGTTTGCGTACTTTGTCCATCATCGAACGGTCGCTTGTCTCCATCCGGGAACAAACCGGAAGGGAATTGCGGTGGGAGGAAGTGTCCTACGAAGATAAGGACACTTACGAGCTGATGGGACGCGGGGAGACGACGGGGATTTTCCAGCTCGAATCCTCGGGAATGCGCCGGGTGCTCAAAGAGATGAAGCCTTCCTCGTTCGAAGACGTCGTTTCGGCGGTTGCGCTGTACAGGCCCGGGCCGATGGAGTTTATTCCGCAATTCATTCGGGCGAAGCACGGCTTAATCGAGGTGGAGTATCCTCATCCGACTCTCGAACCGATTTTATCCGATACGTACGGGATTATCGTCTATCAGGAGCAGATTATGCAGATCGCTTCTGCGATGGCCGGATTTACGCTGGGCGAAGCGGATTTGCTGCGTCGCGCGGTGAGCAAGAAGAAGCGGGAAGTGCTTGACGAGCAACGGAAGTTTTTTGTCCGGGGGAGCTTGAAGCAAGGCTATTCTGATGAAGAGGCGAACGGCGTATACGACCTGATCGTTCGCTTCGCCGACTACGGCTTCTGCCGTGCGCATGCCGCCGCATATGCGGTGTTGGCTTTCCAGACGGCTTATTTGAAGGCGCATTATCCGGTCGCGTTCATGGCTTCCATGTTGACGGCGGTCGTAGGCAACCAGCGCAAGACGGCGGAATACGTAGACGAATGCCGCAGGATGGGCATCGAGGTGTTGAAGCCGGACGTGAACGAGAGCGGCGTGTTGTTTACTCCGATCGCGGCTGCGGGCGAGTCGGGCAAGGGAGCGATCCGTTTCGGGCTTGCGGGGGTGAAGAACGTCGGCACGCAAGCGATCGAGAGCATCATGAGGGAACGGGGGGAGAGCTCTTTCGAGAGCTTAAGCGACTTCTGCAGGCGCGTGGATTCGCGCGTGTGCAACAAGCGGGTCATCGAGTCGCTCGTGCAGGCGGGCGCTCTCGAATCGTTGCCGGGCCATCGTTCGCAGCAATTGGCAGCGTTGGAGCCTACGCTCGCGGCGGCGGCGTTATGGCGCAAGGAACGGGAAGAGCTGCAGATCGAGCTGTTCGACTTCGAGGAGTCCCCGAATTGGAATGTCGATCTTCCCAACGTTCCGCCTTATACCCAGACGCAAATGCTGGAGCTGGAAAGAGATTTGATGGGGCTATACTTATCCGGGCATCCGTTGGATGCGTTCGATGAACTGATGGACGAGCTGAAGCTCGACAGGTTGGTGGATATCTCGGAAATGGCGGACGGATCGACCGTGTTTACCGCGGGCATGATCGTATCGCTTAAGCCTTTCGTAACGCGCAAAGGGCAATCGATGGCGTTTTTGGAAATCGAGGATCGGATCATGGGGACGGAGCTTGTCGCTTTCCCTAGCGTGTGGGCGAAGTCGGCTTCATTCGTCAAGAAAGGCTCGTTGGTATTCGTTCGCGCTAAGGTTCAGCTAGGCGATGAGGATTACAAGCTGCTCGCGGACGATATATTGCCGCTTGAAAGCGCGAATCTGAAGCTGCAGGCGGAACGGCTTCGCCGCATTGGCCAGTCGTCGCGTTCGGGCTCGGGTCCGGGCTCGGGCGGAAGTTATCCGGGTCGACCGGGGGCGACTGCGCAAGGCGCGAAAGGTGCAGTGCCTGTGGCAGCCGCGAGTGCCGCTGCCGTCAAGCCCGCAACTCCGACGATGATCGAAGCTCCGCAAAGAGTGTACATTCTAATAGATGCCGCTCACGAACAGCCGGCGACGCTTATTCGGCTTAAGCTGCTGCTTAAAACGCACCCGGGCCAACTAGTGACCGTTCTTCGCTACGAGAGGGAAAAGCGAACCGTAGCGCTGAGCGACGAATATAAAGTCGAGCCGACTCCGGAGCTGGTCGAGGAAATGGAGAAGCTGCTCGGCGAGGGAAGCATAAGGGTGAAGTGAAGGTTGCGCGGGTTGTTGGCGGGAAATGGCGAAGTGTGATATGAATCAACGCCTCTTGCGAGGCGTTATGTTACCTTAATAAGGTTAAATTACTCGTGGAGGTTAATAGCGGCACGCAGTGCCGTTATCCGAGGGCAATCTTGCTCCGAGAGCAAAATAGCGGCACGCGGTGCCGTTATCGGAGGGCAATCTTGCTCCGAGAGCAAAATAGCGGCACGCGGCGCCGTTATCCGAGGGCAATCTCGCTCCGAGAGCAAAATAGCGGCACGCGGTGCCGTTATACGGAGGGCAAGATCGATATCGCTACATGCCGTGCCAAGCGCGTGCACGAGAAACTTAGGCGAATCTTGCTCCGAGAGGCAGAATAGCGGCACGCGGTGCCGTTATCCGAGGGCAATCTTGCTCCGAGAGCAAAATAGCGGCACGCGGCGCCGTTATCCGAGGGCAATCTCGCTCCGAGAGCAAAATAGCGGCACGCGTGCCATTATCCGAGGGCAATCTCGCTCCGAGAGCAAAATAGCGGCACACGGTGCCGTTATCCGAGGGCAATCTTGATCCGAGAGCAAAATAGCGGCACGCGGCGCCGTTATCGGAGAGGGGAGACGGGAATACCCGCAACATCGACTACTCTCCCATACACGCCCGACGACTGAGAGCGCGGCGCGGGCTGGCAACATAAGGGAAACTGAGGTAGTTCGGTTGCTAGTCTTGCGGCATCTGTGCTATGATTTCCTTATTGCTTAATGCAGAAGTTTTCTATTTAAAATTATCTATTCCAATCGAATGTCTAAGAAACTGGGGGTACCGCTTCATGTGGACGGTCATCTACATCGCACCGACCGCTAAGATTGCCGAACGAATTCAGAAGCGTCTAACCGATGAAGGATTTCTCGTACAGGTACGCCCCATTAATCTTACCAAACCGCAGTACGAAATATTGGTACCATCTGGCGAAGTGCGGGAAGTGCAAGACGTATTAGGCAGCATTCTGCACCTGTAATTTAGTACGATACCCAAAGCTTGACGGTCCCCATATATCGCTTGTGAGGTGTCGCAGTGTTCAAGGATTTATTTCAGAAGAAAAAATATGCCGTCGTTCCCTCGGAACGCACGAAGAGGGATATTCCCGAAGGGTTAATGAACCGTTGCCCGAAATGCGGAACGATTCAATTCAGCAAAGAGCTGGAGAAGAACCTGAAAGTTTGTTCGACTTGCGGACATCATTTCCGTTTAAACGCCTGGGAGCGCATCGCGATGACGCTCGATGAGGGGCGTCTTTTTGAGATTGACGAAGATCTGGTCTCCGAGGATCCTTTGGAGTTCCCGGGATACGCTAAGAAGCTGGAACAGCAAAAAGCAAGCTCCGGATTGAAGGACGCGGTCATTACCGGAGAAGGCGAGATCGGCGGTTTCGGCGTCGTCATCGGCGTGATGAGCTTCGATTTCTTCAGCGGAAGCATGGGCTCCGTCGTCGGCGAGAAGGTTACGCGCGCGATCGAAAAAGCGACCGAGAAACAACTTCCGCTTGTCTTTTTCTCTACTTCCGGCGGGGCTAGAATGCAAGAGAGCATTCTAAGCTTGATGCAGATGGCCAAAACAAGCGCGGCTCTTGCGAAATTCCAGGAGCAAGGCGGTTTGTTTATCTCCGTGTTTACGGATCCTACCCTTGGCGGCGTATCGGCCAGCTTCGCGAGCCTTGGCGATTATAACTTGGCCGAGCCCGGAGCGATCGTCGGTTTCGCTGGACGTATCGTTATCGAACAGACGATCCGTCAGAAGCTGCCGGACAATTTCCAAACGGCCGAATTCAACCTGAAGCACGGCCAATTAGACAAAGTCGTGCACCGTAAGGAAATGAAAGCGTTGCTGACGAAGCTGCTAGACATGCACGCGGGGAAAGGAGAGCCGGCCGATGTCCAGTGAACTGCCCTTTGAGAGGCCGCTCGCCGAATTACGCAAAAAAATAGACGAGCTCAAGCATTTCGGAGCCGAGAAGCAAATTGATTTCACGGATGAAATCGGAAGGCTGGAACAGCGTTACAAAGAGCTTGAAGCGGAGATCTACGATAATATGAGCGCGGCTCAGATCATGCATATGGCCCGCCATCATCAACGTCCGACGTCTCTTGATTACATAAATCTCGTATTCACGGATTTTATCGAGCTGCATGGAGACCGAGTATTCGCCGACGACTTAGCGATCGTCGGAGGATTGGCCAAGCTTAACGGCATTCCCGTTACCGTTGTCGGTCACCAGCGCGGCAAGGATACGAAGGACAATATCCAACGGTTCTTCGGGAGCCCTCACCCGGAAGGCTTTCGCAAAGCGTTGCGCTTCATGCAGCAAGCGAATAAGTTCGGGCGTCCGATCATTACGTTCATCGATACCAAGGGTGCTTATCCCGGCAATACCGCCGAGGAACGTAATCAATCGGAAGCAATCGCCCGCAATCTTCTGGAGATGGCGATTTTCGGCGTGCCGATCATCTGCGTCGTCATCGGAGAGGGCGGCAGCGGCGGCGCGTTGGCGCTAGGCGTTGGCAACCGAGTGTTGATGCTGGAAAACGCGATCTATTCGGCCATTTCGCCTAACGGAGCCGCATCGATTCTGTGGAAGGACGCCTCCAAGGCGGACGAAGCAGCGGAGGCGATGAAAATCACCGCGAAGGATTTGCTCGAGTTCGGCATCATCGAGGACATTATTCCGGAGCCGCAAGGCGGCGCTCACCGCGATAAGGCTATGCAGGCCGAAGCGATCAAGGAAGCCGTTTGGCGCCATTTGCAGGAATTGCTGCGGATGACCCCGGATGAACTGAGGGAAGACCGGTACCAGAAGTTCCGTAAAGTCGGGCGTTTCGGTACCGCAGAGCTTGAATAGCTCTATATAAATGCGACCATGGATAGAAAAACGGAGGAAAAAGAAATCATGCGTAAAACAAAAATTGTGTGTACGATCGGCCCTTCCAGCGAATCATTGGAAAACACCAAAAAATTGATCAGCGCCGGCATGAACGTCGCCCGTCTGAACTTCTCCCACGGCGACTTCGAAGAGCACGGCACCCGGATGAAAACGATCCGCCAAGCTTGCCAGGATCTTAACAAAACGGTTGCGATCCTGCTCGACACCAAAGGTCCGGAAATTCGTCTCGGCAAATTGAAAGAAGAGCCGATCGAGCTTGTTCAAGGCGAATACATTACCTTGACGACGGAAGAAATCTTGGGCGACATCAACCGCGTTCCGATTACGTATAAGGAATTGCCGAGCGATATTAGCGTCGGTTCGACGATCCTGATCGACGATGGCTTGATCGGCCTAACGGTCGTTGATATCCAAGGCACGGAAATCAAATGCCAAATCGTTAACAGCGGCCAAATCAAAAGCAAAAAAGGCGTAAACGTTCCGGGCGTAGCGATCTCGATGCCTGGACTTACGGAAAAAGATATCGGCGACATCAAATTCGGTATCGAAATGGGCGTAGATTTCATCGCGGCTTCCTTCGTTCGCCGCGCTAGCGACGTGCTGGAAATTCGCGAACTTCTCGAGCGCCACGATGCTCGCCACATTCAAATCATCTCGAAAATCGAAAACCAACAAGGCGTCGACAATCTCGACGAAATTCTTGAAGTTTCCGACGGCCTGATGGTTGCCCGCGGAGACCTCGGCGTAGAGATTCCGGCCGAAGAAGTTCCGCTTGTACAGAAGCTGATGATCGAGAAGTGTAACCGTGCGGGCAAACCGGTCATTACGGCAACGCAAATGCTGGATTCCATGCAACGGAACCCTCGTCCGACGCGCGCGGAAGCTTCCGACGTTGCGAACGCGATCTTCGACGGAACGGATGCGATCATGCTTTCCGGCGAAACGGCCGCGGGCAAATATCCGGTCGAGTCCGTTGAGACGATGTCCCGCATCGCGGAGCGCGCGGAGTCCGCGTTGCACTACCGCGAAATTTTCATCAAACAAGCTAACGCTCAACAAACTTCCGTTACGGAAGCGATCAGCCAAGCGGTGGCGAACTCCGCGCTCGATCTGGATGCGAGAGCGATCGTTACTTCTACGGAGAGCGGCTATACGGCGCGCATGATTTCCAAATACAAACCGAAATCGCAGATCATCGCCGTTACGCCTGTCGATCAAGTGCTTCGCCGTTTGCAGCTTGTATGGGGCGTCCTTCCGGTGAAAGGCGTATCCGCGAAAACAACGGACGAAATGTTCGAAATTGCCGTTAAAGGCGCCATGGAGACCGGTACCGTACGTCTTGGAGACACGATCATTATTACTGCGGGCGTTCCGGTCGGTCGTTCCGGTACGACGAACCTGATCAAGATCCACAACGTTGGGGAATTGATCGCCAAAGGCCAAGGAATCGGATCGCAGAGCGCTACGGGTAAAGTCGTTATCGCGAATACGCCGGAAGAGGCGATTCGCAAGATGAAGCCTGGTGCGATTCTTGTGGCTCCGTCCACGGATAAAGATTACATGCCTGCTTTCGAACAAGCGGCGGCAGTCATCACGGAATGCGGCGGCATTACTTGCCACGCGGCCGTAGTCGGGCTTAACCTGGGTATCCCGGTAATCGTAGGCGTTAACGACGCGATTAAGCTCTTGAAGGACGAAATGGAAGTCACTTTGTATGCAGAGCACGGCGTGATCTATTCCGGCCAAGCAAAAGTGATGTAATAGATCGAGAGATCGTGCTGGAAAATTCCCCGCAGCGTTGCTGTGGGGGATTTTTATATCCGGACGACCGGAAACCCTGACGCACGGACGTCATATGCATTAGGAGGTAACGGGATGGGCAAATGGTTTTTGTTCCCTTTGCGGGTTAGGTATCAGGAGACCGATCAAATGGGGGTCGTCTATCACGCGAACTATTTGAACTGGTTCGAGATCGGGCGAACGGAGTGGGTAAGGCAAGCGGGGATTGCCTACAAGGAAATGGAAGCCCGGGGATTGCTGCTGCCGGTTACGGATGTCGAGGCTTCATTTAAGCATCCTGCTCTTTACGATGACTGGGTTACGGTGTGCACTCGCGTAGCGGAGATGACAAGCATTCGAGTTCGATTCGAAAGCCGGGTCGTTAGCGGCAATTTGACGGAAACTCTTGGATTTAGCTATGAAGGAGAGGAACCGCCCGGGGATATACTCGTGCAAGGCGGTACGAAGCACGTCTGGGTCAACAAGGAGTGGAAGCCCGTCCGTTTCGCGCGCGAAGCGCCGGACTGGTATGATAAGATGGTACGGCTAGCAGGTGAGCCTAAGACGTAAGGAAAACGAGCAGAGGGAAGGTGCCAGTCGTGCAAAAAAAATGGTTGCCGGTATTGGTCATCGCGATGTTAATCGAAATATGGGGCATCTATATGGTGGGGAGCTGGATCGGCGGTTTCGGGACGTTCGTTTTATTGATCGCGACCGCTGCGTTAGGCGTTTGGTTAATCAAGACGGAAGGACGTAAAGTGTGGCAGCAAGCCCAGCAGCAAATCCACTCCGGTCAAGCGCCCGGGAATAAGTTATTGGAAGGGCTTTGCGTTTTAGTCGGAGGAATTTTGCTTATCGTTCCGGGCTTTTTTACGGATATCGTCGGGTTAACGATGGTCATTCCGGTTACACGTCCGATCTATCGGCTGTTCCTGTACCGCTGGATTGAACGTTTGGTTCGCGGCGGCCGCTTCACGATCTCGCGCGGTCCGAATCGCTGGTAGAACGATATTCTATTTTTATTTTCCAAGATTATACGCTTTATTCCCTCTTTTAACTGTGCGTTAACGATTCGTTAACGTTGAGTTTACAATTGACCAACATAATGAAAGAGACGAGTCAGCAATGATAGATGAAGTCGCTTGCAGGATGAATAGGGGGAAACCGAGTGTCGGGCGTCAAAAAGTACATTAACCGGGATTTAAGTTGGCTGGAGTTCAATAGACGGGTGCTTGAGGAAGCCGAAGATACGGATACGCCGCTTCTGGAAAGGTTTCAATTTCTATCAATCGTGCAAAGCAATTTAGATGAATTCATGAGCGTTAGGGTTGCGGGATTGCAAGCTCAGAGCAAAGCGGGATATTTGAAAACCGATTTCACGGGTTATACTCCCCAAGGGTTGATCAAACGATTGATGAAACGGACGACCCGTATGGTTCGCGAACAGTATAAGACTTATCGGGATCTTTTGCGGCTGCTGGCAAAGGAAGGCGTGTCCATTACGACTTTCCGCGAGCTGCATGAGGATCAGAAGGCTTCGATGACGGATTACTTCAAGCGAATTATCTATCCGGTTTTAACGCCGATGGCCGTCGATCAAAGCCGTCCTTTTCCGTTATTGCATAGCAAAGAGCTTTATTTGTCGGTCGTGCTTAAGGAAGAGAGCCAGAACTCTCGCGAGGACGAGGACGAATCGTTCTGCGCGATCGTTCAAGTGCCTTCGATCTTGGCCCGCACGGTACCCGTTCCGGGGCGCAAAAACAGCAGGAAGCTGAGCTTTCTTCTGCTGGAAGACCTCATTAAGGAACATATCGGCTTGTTGTTCAGCGGATATCGGACGGAAGCCGTTCATTCTTTTCGCGTGACGCGGAACTCGGATTTGACGTTGAACGAGGAAGGCGCGGAGGATCTGCTGCAGGAAATCGAGAAGGAGCTGCGCCGTCGCAGACGCGGATTGCCCGTAAGGCTTGAAGTGGAGAAAGGAATCCATCCGGACGCGATGGAGCTGTTAAGCGATGAACTGGAGCTGGAAGGCGATATGTTCGACGAGATCGACGGACCGCTTGATCTGGGTTTCCTGTCTAAATTCGTCGGCGCGTTGCCGAATTACGATCATCTTCGATATCCGAAGCATGAGCCGGTCTATCCGGAGGAATTCGACGAGACGGAAGATATGTTATCCGTGCTTCGCGAGAAGGATGTCCTCGTTTATCATCCTTACGAGTCGTTCGAGGTCGTAAATGATTTTATTTTGGAAGCGGCAGCCGATCCGGGAGTTCTGGCGATCAAGATGACTTTATACCGGGTCAGCGTCAATTCCGTGCTCATTCAAGCTTTGGCGAGCGCGGCGGAATCGGGCAAACAAGTGACCGTCGTCGTTGAAATCAAAGCCCGGTTCGACGAAGCTCGCAACATCGCATGGGCACGCCAACTAGAGAAGGCCGGTTGCCATGTCGTCTATGGCTTGGTGGGGTTGAAGACGCATGCCAAAATCATGTTGGTCGTTCGCAAAGAAGCGGACACGTTGCGGAGATACGTCCATGTCGGTACAGGAAACTATAACGAGAATACCGCGCGGCTCTATACCGATGCAGGTTTATTTACTAGCCATCCGGATATCGGAGCGGACGCTACCGCGCTCTTCAACGAGATGACGGGATATTCGACTCCGCATTTATGGTCTTCCTTCGCCGTGGCGCCGATCGGCTTAAAGCCGAAGCTGTTCGAGCTGATCGACCGGGAGATCGGGCATGCGCTTGCCGGACGTCCGGCACGAATTGTGGCGAAAATGAATTCCTTATCGAATCAATCGATAATCGATAAGCTGTACGAGGCATCGCAGGCGGGCGTAAAGATCGAGTTGATCGTGCGCGGAGTTTGCTGCTTGAGGCCGGGAGTGCAAGGGTTTAGCGAGAACATACGCGTAATCAGCATCGTGGACCGCTACCTTGAGCATGCGAGAATTCTTTCCGTCGCGGGAGGCGGGAATGACGAGGTTTACATTTCCAGCGCGGACTGGATGACCCGTAATTTGAGCCGTAGAGTCGAGCTGATGTGTCCCGTGTACGATCCGGGGCTTCGTCACATGCTAATGAACGTGTTGCATATGAATTTGCAGGACAACGTCAAGGCGCGGGAGCTGCAATCCACCGGCTCGTATACGCGCGTGACGAACGAGAACGTTCCGCTGCGCAGCCAATTCGAGACGGCGGATATTCCGCTGTGGAAATCGGTTGCGGCAGCGTACGAATAAGAACTTGGGGGATTACTGGACCCGAACCGTCAGTTCGGGAGTAATTCCCCAATTTTTTTTGAGCTCCTTGGCGATGTTCTCAACTTCCATGCGCTCGACGGGCAAGGGGTGACTGGCGTCCGCGACCATGTGCAGTTTGGATCCTTTAATGCTTAATTCCAAGGATAGGATAGCTTGAGATTCGCTGCGATCGAGCGCGGAGGCAAGCTGCAGCAACGAACCGAGCTTGGCAACGAGCTTGTCGTCTCCTTCGGCGAGCATCGACCGGTACGGGGAAAGCTTGCGCCTAAGCGGATTGGTCCCTCTGTACGATGCGATGGCGGCGGTCAAGATCGTCTCCCTGTGGGACAAACCGTTCCAATGCGTATGCAATAGCATATAGAACGTATGATCCGCGCTGTCGTTATAGTCGATAACGGTCCCGATTCGGAACAACCGCGCCGCGGTGTCCAACAAGCGGCGGCATTCCGGAGGCATCTTCGCGTTAGGGGACAATCGGTCGTATACCGTCAGGGCTAACTTGCGAACTTGCTGAAGATGTTCTGCGGGAGCAACCGGATATAAAGCGATCAGATTGCGTATGCTTTCATTCAATACATAATCTTCGGAGTCCGTGGGATGGCCGGACAGGCAGGTCTCGTAGAACAGCCCGTCGCGCAGGCCCGTACCGCACACGACCAACCGCGAAGCCAGCATCTGTTGCATGACGCCGAGAAGGATTGCGAGCCCGGGCACGATGACGTCGCCGCGATCTTTGGACAATCCCGGGAGCTTCCGTCTCTTGTCGACCGGGATGGCGGACAAGAGATCGAGCGCGGAAGAAAGGTCGGGGATAGACAGCTCATATCCGTGAAGATGGGGGAAAGCGTAATTCGATTCCCTCTGATGGAGCTTGGCAAGCGCGCGGACGGTTCCGCCCAACCCGATCAGCGGAAGTCCGGGATGGCCGGCAATCCACTTCTGAGCGCTTAGCAGACGGCGAACCTCGGACTGAATTTCCGCAAGCACGGACGAAGAGATCGTTCCGCTGCCCAAAGCGTATTTGGCGGAAGTGTTGACGCAACCGATCGGAAAAGAAACCGCCGATACGACTTTCCTGTTCCGGATTAGCGAAATCTCGGTGCTACCGCCGCCGATGTCGACAACGAAACAATCCGAGAGGCTAAGGCTGTTCAGCATCGCTTGGCTGCCGATTCTAGCTTCGTCCTCGCCGGATAACACTTCTATCGTTAGCCCGGTCATCGCGAACAACCGCCGGATGATCGACTCTCTGTTAACGGCTTGGCGTATTGCCGCGGTCGCGACCGCGCGAACGCGATCCGCCCCGTGCTTCTGGCATATTCGGCAAAAGTGTCTGAGCACTTCCGCCAGCTCTTCAACGGCTTCGTCCGGCAATAAACCCGTCTTGTCCAAACGCTGGCTAAGCCGTGCCGGCCAGCGCCCTTGGTCAACGACGCGGTACGCCCCGTTGTCCGTCAGTTGATAAACGGAAAGACGGACGGTGTTGGAGCCGATATCGATAATTCCGGTCATTCGGTTTGCTTGATCATGCATGTCATTGACCTCCAGATTAGCTTCTCAGCCTTCTCGGTGCCGTTAACCGGACATTCGAACTTAAGTATTCATTGTATCACAAAATAATCATTCGAATAATTAGAGCGAATAAGCAAATGACTAATGTTGCCAAGATAAAGATAGAACGAGTCCGTGATCAAAATCCGACCTATTGAACTACGTCTCCAAGAACGATTGCTTATGGTGCCGATAAAACATTTTGATGCCGTAATCGGTTCCATTCCCCGTAAAAATCGATTATCATTAAAAAAGGTCAAAAAAAGCTATGTTATTTGACGTTTTCGTTCATTATTGAGTCGGGAGAGCTTCTAGCTCTCTCGCGACTTTCCATGAAGTCGTTCGGCGCGAATAAGACAAGCCGATTGATTTTGAATTCTCGGGATAAAGGAGAGAGAGTAAATGACAGCAACAAAAGGTCTTGAAGGCATCGTTGCGGCTAAATCGACGATCAGCTCCATTATCGACGGCGTCTTGACCTATCAAGGCATCAACATCGACGAACTGGCTGAAAAAGCGACGTTCGAAGAAGTCGCGTACTTATTATGGCACGGCAAGCTTCCAACTCAATCGGAACTGGACGGGCTTATCGCGGAGCTTGGCGAATACGCGGTCGTACCTGCAGACGTAATCGCGGGCTTGCGCTTGTATCCTAAAGGCACCAACTCCATGGCTGCTTTGCGTACTGTCGTCTCCAGCTTGGCGCTGTACGACGGCGAAGCCAATGACATGAGCAGAGAAGCCAACTACCGCAAAGCGGTTAAGCTACAGGCTCAATTGCCGGCGGTCGTCGCGGCTTTTGCGCGTATTCGCGAAGGCAAAGAGCCGATCGCACCGAAAAAAGGCGTAGGAGTCGCTCATAACTTCCTGTATATGCTTACTGGAGAAGAGCCTGCTCAAGTCGCGATCGAAGCGATGGACAAGGCGCTCGTTCTTCACGCGGACCACGAGTTGAACGCTTCGACTTTCGCGGCTCGCGTAACGGTAGCAACGCTATCCGACATTTATTCCGGCGTAACGTCGGCTATCGGCGCTTTAAAAGGCCCTTTGCATGGCGGCGCTAACGAAGCGGTTATGGTTATGCTGGACGAGATCGGCTCCCTTGCCAACGTAGAATCATACATCCAGAACAAGCTGGACAACAAAGTCAAGGTAATGGGCTTCGGTCACCGCGTATATAAGAACGGCGACCCTCGGGCTAAGCATTTGATGCAAATGTCCCGTCAACTCGGGGAATTGAAAGGCGACATGACGCTGTATGAAATGTCCGTCAAGATCGAAGATCTGGTAACAGGCCAAAAAGGATTGAAGCCGAACGTAGACTTCTACTCCGCTTCCTGCTACACGATGCTGGGCATTCCTCGCGACTTGTTTACGCCGATCTTCGCGATCAGCCGCGTGTCCGGTTGGACCGCGCACATTCTCGAGCAGTACGAAGACAATCGCCTCATTCGTCCCCGCGCGGAGTACGTCGGTCCAGTCGACCAGCACTACGTGCCTATCGCGAACCGCTGCTAAATTGAATGCACTTGCCGGCGGGTTGCCTTTTATGCCATGCGCATGAGGCAAGCCGCCGGTTCTTTGCGAAAAACCAGAACACCATTTTAGGAGGAGAAACGATTCATGAAACTCGAAAAATTCGCAGCGCCGACTTCCGGCGAGAAAATCACGGTAACTAACGGAGTATTGAACGTACCTAACAACCCGATCATCCCTTTCATCGAGGGCGACGGCACTGGCCGCGACATCTGGAAAGCTTCCAAACGCGTGCTTGACGCAGCGGTAGAGAAAGCATACAAAGGCGAAAAACAAATCGCATGGTACGAAGTGTTCGCCGGCGAGAAAGCCTTTAATACTTACGGCGAGTGGTTGCCAGCCGACACATTGACGGCGATCCGCGAAATGATCATCGCGATCAAAGGACCTTTGACTACGCCGATCGGCGGCGGTATCCGTTCCCTGAACGTTGCGCTTCGCCAAGAGCTTGACCTGTACGTGTGCTTGCGTCCCGTTCGCTACTTCGACGGCGTACCTTCCCCGGTTAAACGCCCTGAACTGGTGGACATGGTTATTTTCCGTGAAAACACCGAGGACATCTATGCGGGCATCGAGTACCAATCCGGTACGGAACAAGTGAAAAAAGTGCTTGAGTTCCTGCAAAAAGAAATGGGCGTTAACAAAATCCGCTTCCCTGAAACTTCGGGTATCGGTATTAAACCAGTTTCCGCCGACGGTTCCAAACGTCTTGTTCGCGCAGCGATCGAATATGCAATCAAACACGGCCGCAAATCCGTTACGCTCGTTCATAAAGGCAACATTATGAAATATACCGAAGGCGCGTTCAAAAACTGGGGTTACGAAGTGGCTGAGCAAGAGTTCGGCGATAAAGTATTCACTTGGGCTCAATACGACGAAATCAAAGCCGACAAAGGCGAAGAAGCAGCTAACGCAGCTCAGAAAGCCGCTCTTGATTCCGGCAAAATCCTAATCAAGGATGCGATCGCCGACATCGCGCTGCAACAAGTTCTGACTCGTCCAACCGACTTCGACGTTATCGCTACGTTGAACCTGAACGGCGACTACCTGTCCGATGCTTTGGCTGCTCAAGTAGGCGGAATCGGTATCGCTCCTGGAGCTAATATCAACTACTTGACTGGGCATGCTATCTTCGAAGCGACTCATGGTACTGCTCCTAAATACGCGGACAAAGACGTCGTGAACCCAGGTTCCGTTATCTTGTCCGGCGTTATGATGCTTGAGCACTTGGGTTGGTTGGAAGCGGCTGACCTGATCTACAAAGGCCTCGAAAAATCCATCAACAGCAAAGTCGTCACTTACGATTTCGCTCGTCTGATGGAAGGCGCTACGGAAGTTAAATGTTCCGCATTCGCTGACGAAATCATCAAAAATTTCTAAGTGGATCGATCCCCCTAAGTCCCCCTTTCCAAGGGGGATTCCAAGGGCTGCCGCCCTCTGGACACCCGCCTTCGTGGAATGAGTAGTCGACGAGCGGTTGGGAGCGGGGCTTGTGCTAGGAGGTCGCCGAATTTTCGATTAAAGGGACTGCCGCCGCTTCTCTGGCGAATCCCTTTTCGAAAATTGGGTAAACCTAGGAAGTATGAATAAGCGTGGGTAAAAGTACATTTAATTTGTCTAGGTTCGTGCGAATAGGCGTGGATCGGTGGAATTAAATGTATTTTTGTATCTGGATATACGCTCATGCATGGAGAGTGACGGGTTAAATACAAGGAGGAGATGCAAGTGGCGATTAAACGTGCGAAAATTACGGTTGTCGGCGCAGGATTCACAGGCGCGACTACTGCGCTCATGTTGGCTCAGAAGGAATTGGGAGACGTCGTGCTTCTCGATATTCCGCAACTGGAAAACCCGACTAAAGGTAAAGCGCTCGACATGATGGAATCGACTCCGGTTCAAGGAATCGACTCCAACATCGTGGGAACGGCCGACTACCAAGATTCCGCTAACTCCGACGTAGTTATCATCACTGCTGGTATCGCCCGCAAACCGGGCATGAGCCGCGATGACCTTGTGAACACGAACGCAGGTATCGTAAAATCCGTGTGCGAGAACATCAAGGCGACTAGCCCTAACGCTTACGTCATCATCCTTTCCAACCCTGTCGACGCAATGACTTACGTTGCGAACAAAGCGCTCGGATTCCCGAAAAACCGCGTTATCGGCCAATCGGGAGTACTGGATACGGCCCGCTACAATACGTTCCTGGCGCAAGCATTGAACGTGTCCGTTGAAGACGTGCGCGGCGTCGTTCTCGGCGGCCACGGCGACGACATGGTTCCTCTCGTTCGTTACACGACGATCGGCGGAATTCCCGTCGAGAAATTGCTCCCTAAGGAGCAAATCGATGCTATCGTAGCGCGTACTCGCGTAGGCGGCGGCGAGATCGTTAACTTGCTCGGCAACGGCAGCGCGTATTATGCGCCGGCTGCTTCGCTCGTCCAAATGACGGAAGCGATTCTGAAAGACAAAAAACGCATCCTTCCCGTCATCGCGTTGCTGCAAGGCGAGTACGGGTATGACAACTTGTTCATGGGCGTTCTTGCCGTGCTGGGCGGAGACGGCATCGAGAAGATTTTCGAGCTCGACCTTACCGGCGAAGAGAAAGCGGCCCTCGAGAAATCGGCGGAATCGGTTCGCAACGTCATCAAAATCGTCGAAAACGCATAAGCAAGCTCAACGTATCCCATGTGAGAGCCTTCGGGCTCTCTTTTTCATATGTAGGTCTAAGTATCGAACAAATCGTGAAGCTTTCGTGAAGGAATCATAACGAATGTATCGATATGGTTTTGTTCGGGCGTTTTTTTGTGTATACTGAGGTTGTCTTAGTCTGTTTGTTAACTATTGGAGGGAACGGCGAATGTTTACTGTCATGTTGTTTTTGCACATAGTAGGTGCGGTTGGAATGGGCATTTATGCGATCATGCCGTTTGTGGTCGGGAAGTTCAAGCAGCTGTCGGGTGCCGCTCAAGAAGGATTGGCTAGCGGGATCATTACGGGAGGACGTTTGGGTCAATACTCTCTCGTGCTGCAATTGCTGACGGGAGGATATTTGATCTCCAATGCGCCGGGCGACGCGAAATACACGGTTGCATGGATGGTTATCGTCATCGTCTTGTTCGTGATTATCGGGGCTCTGTCGGGCATCGTGCAAGCGCCGCTCAAGAGAATCGCGGCCGCGGCCGCTAACGGTCAGAGCGCAAGCTCGGATATTTCCCGGGTTCAAGTGCTTAGCACGATTCTGTTCGTATTGTTCTTGGTTATCATC
Source organism: Cohnella cholangitidis (assembly GCF_014107495.1). Taxonomy (GTDB): domain Bacteria; phylum Bacillota; class Bacilli; order Paenibacillales; family Paenibacillaceae; genus Cohnella; species Cohnella cholangitidis. Next base: position 1,151,050 of record NZ_CP041969.1, on the reverse strand, counting down.
TGGTTCATGCAAGACCCGGCTTATCGCATTGACTAAATCATGCATCTCATAGCCAAAAAACCCCAATCGCGGTTTACCGCTTTTGGGGTTTTTGCTTAATTCCGTCCAAATTGTCTGTGCTATACTGTTGAGATCGTTTCCGACGACCATAGGGAACGATAGACGACATCATGAGGAATGAACAACGCAGACAATGGTAAAATTCGCGAATAATATTATCGGAAGATACGATAGCGGAATTTGGATCCGCGTACTTGGGGCCGCGTTGACGACGATTACGGGGTTTATGATTCGTCCTTTTCTTGTCCTCTATTTATACGATCAACTGGAAGGTTCGGTCATCCTGCCCATGATCATAGTCGGTTTGCAGCCGTTATGCGGACTGTTCGTCAGTTGGTTTGGAGGGAGCTGGAGCGACCGATACGGCCGCAAGCCGCTCATTCTTATCGCTCTCGCCTTGCAAATGCTGTGCATGATCGGTTACGTTTTCGCCGAAGACGTCTGGCAGTATGCTTTGATCTCGATTATAAACGGGATAGGGTTTGCGTTGTACGGTCCGGCAGCCAGTGCCCAGATTACGGACATAATTACGGAAGAAAAACGCGCCGAAGTGTTCGCGCTCATGCATACGGCGTTTAACGTCGGAGCGGCGGTCGGTCCCGTACTCGGATTGCTCATGTTCGGTTGGAATCCTTCCGCGGTGTTTCTGATGTCGGCGATGTCGTTCGTGCTTTACGGGTTGTTAGTCTGGTTCAAGATACCCGAATCCGCGCCGCTTGCCCTCAAGGGACCGACCGCTAACTCAACGCCTCTTCCGCAGCCGGCTAAACCTAAATTCTCATGGGCCGAGCATAAAGGACTCGTGCTCATGACGATGCTCTGCTTGCCTGTCGGATTGTTATACGCGCAAGTGGAATCCACATTGCCGTTGCATTTGCAAACGAACTTCGAGCATTATCGGACCGTGCTTGCGTCTCTCCTTACTTTTAACGGGATCATGGTCATCGCTTTGCAGATTTGGATTGCGAGAAGAACGGAACCGGTACCGTCGCATCTCATCATCGGAATTTCGTATGCTCTGTTTGCCGTCGTTTCTCTCGGTTACGGCTACTCCGGCGTTGTGGTGTGGTTGTTCGCGGCGGAGTTTATTTTTACGATCGGAGAGATGATGTTCGGTCCGCACATGCAGAAAGCCGTATCCGTCATGGCTCCGCAAGATCAAAGAGGCTTCTACTTCTCCGTGTACGGGACAAGTCAATTGTTATCCCGCGGCCTGGGTCCGATCTTAGGCGGTTTGCTGCTCGAATGGAGTGGCGGAGAAACGTTGTTTACGGTGCTCGCGGCATTGATGGTCGTGGCCGGTTATGCCCAGTTCAAGGTGATTAAGAGATTAACGTAAACCGGAAAATGTTGGGCAAGAGAAGGCGCCGAGAGATCGGCGTCTTTTTGCTGCGCCTGAAAAATGCGGAAGTTGGAACAAAATAGAACGTTGGAGCGTCTATAGGTGACGAGGTGAAAGGAAATGTTCAAACGAATTAGCATGTTCTTAGCGTGTATTATGCTTCTTGCGGGAGCGTTGTCGATCCTTAAACCGGAGCGGGCTTTCGCGTGTTCTTGCGCGGCGCCCCCTGAGGTGAGCGAAGAAATGAACAATAAAACCGCAATCTTCTCCGGTAAAGCGATCAAGGTTACGCCTCCCGAGCAGAAGGAGATCATGTCTAGCGCCGATCCCGTCAGCGTGACATTCGAGGTAGATAAGGTGTGGAAGGGCGAAGTGAAGCAAAAGACGGTCGTTCGTACCGCGCTTAGCTCGGCGAGCTGCGGAATCGAGGATTTCGCAGTGAATACGGAATATGTCGTGTATGCGTATGGGGTTATGGATCAGCTTGAAACGAACATATGCGATCGAACGAAGCCGTTAGCAAGCGCTGGCGAGGACATCGCGGAGCTGGGGAAGGGATATGAACCTGTGACGATTAGCGAGGTAGCCGATCCTAAAGATTCCGCTCCCGCGATAAATACTAGCCCAGAGAAGAAACAAAACCCGGTAGAGAAATCGACGGAGATGCCAGCAGGGAAACCGGCAGGCTATTATTGGATTCCCCTTGGCGGACTTGTTCTTATTCTCGGTTTCGCATTCATGGTATTTTCCTTTAGGAGAAAGTCGTAGACTTAATGGTCTGGAATGGGCGTGAAGATGTGAAGATTAAGCTGGGGTGTTTCCTGTTGTCCGCTATGATGCTGCTCGCTGCTTGCGGGAATGAGCCGAAGGGTCAGTCCGGGCAGTCGGGCACGGAGCTCGTACAAGAGCAGCGAGGTTTTATCGGGCACGTCGTCAAGAAGGATAAGGGCAGAGTTCTGGTCGTGAACGACGTTGAAAAAGACTTCAGCGCGAATGGCGGAGCCAGTCATTATTATGAGGCTGTCTGGTTTTCGAAAGCGTCGTCGGATATTCAAGTCGGTCAACAGGTGGAAGTCTGGGCGGAGGGCGAAATGGAAGATTCCTACCCGGGCCAAGCTCAAGCGGACCGCATTGCCGTTATGGAGACGAATCAGCCCGAGGGCGCCCGGTTAACGGAATCCGAAGCGGTTAGAAAAGCGTTAATTTCCCCGGAAATCGAGGATTACGCAGCCCCGGTCATCAAACAAGTCCATTTTGATGCAGAAGCTTCGGAATGGCGGATCGAGATCGCCGGGAGCTGGGAAGAGAAAACGTTGGAGATCAAGGTAGCGGATATAAAGTAAAAAATACGGGATAGGCTTTCGGATCGGTTCCGATAGTCTTTCCCGTATTTCGTTATATGCAGGCGTATTCTTCTTTGCGAGCCAATAACTCCTTACGATTAAGCTTCCGGAATATCCTGTTCGAGCTCCGCGAGCTCGTCGATCGTTCTCTCGAACCCGGGCGCCAGATGGGTCAGAAACCATTCGACTTCGGGCATGTCCAGCTTCCTTAGTTTTTCTTCGCTTTGTCGGCGAGCGGTGGCGAACTCTCGGTTTCCCGCGGACATTTCGCTTATGCATTTCAGATAGGCGTCGAGAAGGTCGGCCCCTTTCAACAGTTTCTCGAGCTCGGGGTTCGCGGGCTTACGGGACAATAGAGGGCGATAGCTGTTTTGCAGCTCCGCAGGTACGGTTGCTAATAGCCTATCCGCGGCCATAGCTTCAATCTCCCGAAAATTCGCTAGAATTCGAGGGTTATGATGTTTGACGGGAGTCGGAATATCTCCCGTAAACACTTCCGTGGCATCATGGAATAAGGCATACGTCACCGCCTCGTCGGGATTGATGTCGCGATTGAATATTTCCCGCGCAATACTGCCGAGAGCGTGCGCGATCAGCGCCACGTGATACGAGTGCTCGGCGACGTTTTCCGTCGTCGTATTCCGCATGAGGCTCCAACGTTCAATATATTGTAATCGGTATAAATAAGCCAAAAAATGATTTGCCATGAACTTGACTCCTTTTCTCCCACCGTTAATCTATATGCTATTATATAATGTATGTAGATCATCGAACAGAGAGGGGATTTGGCACTCATTATGTCATCAACATTCGAACAGAGCATTTATAAACTTATCGTAGAAACCTCGACTAACCTTCCCGCGGACGTTCGCCGGGCGATTGCCGCGGCACGCGAGGCGGAAGATCGCGCAACGCGCGCGGGATTATCCTTGTCTACGATCGCGCAAAATATCGAAATGGCGGAATGCAACGTTTCTCCCATTTGCCAAGATACAGGCATGCCGACTTTCGTCATACACACCCCTGTCGGCGCCAACCAAATCGTGATGAAAAAAGAAATCAGAAGCGCGATCGCTAGAGCGACTAAAGACGGAAAGCTCCGCACCAACTCGGTAGATTCGCTGACCGGCTCCAACACCGGAGACAATTTGGGACCGGGTACTCCCGTTATCCACTTCGAGCAATGGGAGCGCGAGGAAGTCGACGTTCGTCTCATTCTCAAGGGCGGCGGCTGCGAAAATAAAAATATCCAGTACAGCTTGCCTTGCGAGATCGAAGGCTTGGGCAAAGCGGGCCGCGATCTCGACGGCATCCGCAAATGCGTTCTGCACGCGGTCTATCAAGCCCAAGGACAAGGCTGCAGCGCCGGATTTATCGGCGTGGGCATCGGCGGAGACCGGACGACGGGTTATGAGCTGGCTAAACAGCAGCTTTTCCGTAAAGTCGAAGACGTTAACCCGATTCCAGAGCTTCGGCAGTTGGAGGAGTATATTCTGGACAAAGCGAACCAATTGGGCATAGGTACGATGGGCTTCGGCGGCAACGTGACGCTGCTCGGATGCAAGGTTGGCGTAAACAACCGCCTCCCGGCCAGCTTTTTCGTCTCCGTCGCTTATAACTGTTGGGCATACCGCCGTCAAGGCGTCCTCCTCGACGGTAATTCGCATGAGATCAAAGAGTGGATTTACGAGGGCGGTTCCGCGGTACCGATGGCTGACCTTGCAAGAGACGAGTCCGGCGAAGGGTCTGAAGTCGCCGCGAAGCCGAAGGAAATCGTGCTTCAGATGCCTCTGACGGAAGAGGATGTACGCTCGTTGAAAGTAGGAGACGTCGTCATCTTGAACGGCGAAATGCACACGGGGCGCGACGCGCTGCATAAGCATTTAATGGATCATGACGCTCCGATCGATCTGAACGGCGGGGTTATCTACCACTGCGGACCGGTTATGCTGAAGGATGATGCCGGTTGGCACGTGAAAGCCGCTGGTCCGACGACAAGCATTCGGGAAGAGCCGTATCAAGGCGAGATCATGAAGAAATTCGGATTGCGCGCGGTTATCGGCAAAGGCGGCATGGGTCCGAAAACGCTAGCCGCGCTGCAAGAGCATGGCGGCGTCTATTTGAACGCCGTCGGCGGAGCTGCTCAGTACTATGCGGAGTGTATTAAAAAAGTAAACGGCGTCGATTTTTCGGAGTTCGGTATTCCGGAAGCGATGTGGCATTTGCAAGTTGAAGGTTTCGCGGCGATCGTCACGATGGATTCGCACGGCAACAGCCTGCATGCAGACGTAGACAAAGATTCCAAATCCAAGCTAGCGCAGTTCAAGGATCCGGTATTCGCATAAAGGCTGGCTTTTTGAATGTCCTCTAAAGGAGATATCTTCCGTCCATGACTAAATTTCGCTTGAAACTGACTGCCTTGTTCGTGATTTTGATCGGTTTCTCCGTTTTGGCGGCCGGCCTTCTGATGGGCAATTCCTATCAGAAGAATCATCAAGCGGCATTGCGGGAACATATGATACAGGAGCTGCACGTGTTGAACGCCGCGGCGCCATGGCCGGAAAAAGGGAACGAAACCGAACAGAGCGCGTATTTGCAACAACAGGCGCAAAGATTCAAGGAAATCGCGGGAATGCGGGTCACGTATATTCGCTTGGACGGGAAGGTCATGGGGGATTCCGACCATGACCCGCAGACGATGGATAACCATCTGAACAGGGAAGAAGTCCAGCAAGCTTTGTCCGACGGAACCGGAAGCAGCGTAAGACATAGCGATACGTTAAAGCAGAACATGATGTACGTCGCGATTACCGTAAGCCCGGATAAGATTGAGGCTGATCAAGGGGTTATTCGTCTAGCGATGAGCTTAGGCGACGTGGAGAGCAGCCTTAACAACATGTGGATCGCGTTAATATTCGGGCTCTTCTTATTGTTCGCGGTCGCCGCAGTCGTCAGTTATCGCGTAGCGCTTAGCGTTACCCGTCCGTTGGAGCGCATGACGTCCGCAGCCAAAAGAATGGCGAACATGGATTACGCCATTCGGGTGCCGGAAGGCGGCCGGGATGAGGTCGGCGAGTTGGCCCGGGCGTTGAATGCGATGAGCGGAAGCTTGCAAGAGCAATTGGATGAAATTCGCCTGAACGAGACACGTCTGCAGAGCGTGTTGGACAATATGATGAGCGGCGTCGTCATGATCGCCCATGATGGACGAATTACGCTATACAATCGCGAAGCGGAGTTATTGCTAGGCAGTACGGTCCAGGAACGCGTCGGCCGCAGCTATAATGAAATCCGCCAGCATTTCGAGCTCGTGGGACTAATAAGAGAGGTTCTTGCCTACCCGGTAACCGTTCATGAAGAGTTGACGGTTTACTATCCGGAGGAGAGATTGCTTGAGATCAACATCGTCCCGATGACGATGAGCGGAGACGAGGAGCCTGGATTGCTGCTCGTTCTGCAGGACGTAACGGCAATTCGCAGATTGGAACGGATGCGGAGCGAATTCGTCGCGAACGTATCGCATGAACTGAAGACGCCGGTCGCCGCGGTGAAAGGGTTCGCGGAAACGTTGCTTTCCGGTGCCATGAACGATCCGGATACCGCGCGATCGTTCCTCACGATTATTCAGGATGAGAGCGACCGCCTGAATCGCTTGATCGGCGATATTCTGGAATTGTCGAAGATAGAATCCCGTCGTTCTCCGCTTCAGTTTTCTCCGATCGACTTGCCGATGTTCTTAGGCAGAATGTCGGAGTTGCTCTCCGCGGAAGCGGCGAAAAAAGACATCGAACTAGACGTGCAAGTCGAAGACGGCTTGTTCCTCGAAGCGGATGAGGATCGACTGGGACAGATCGTCATGAACTTGATGCAGAACGGAATCAACTACACGCCTGAAGGCGGCAGGGTCAAGGTGCGCGCGGAAATCGTCGCGGAGAGCGACGGGGAAGAGGAGTTCGTGCGGATTACCGTATCGGATACCGGCATAGGCATACCTAAGAAGGATATCCCGCGAATTTTCGAGCGGTTCTATCGAGTGGACAAGGCGCGTTCGCGCAGTTCGGGCGGTACGGGCTTGGGTCTATCTATCGTAAAGCATCTAACCGAACTGCATCACGGGACGATCAGAGTCGAGAGCACGGTCGGAGTAGGTTCGCAGTTTATTTTAGAGCTACCGCTGATCCAGCCGTAGGTGGGGAAATACCTATTTTACGCTGCGTTAACAATTACATGATGTTGCGTTTACAGTGGTATGATAAAACTAACATGAAGAGCCAAATAGGCAGGACTGCCTGCTGGACCGGAGGAACGCATGTCGGACAAAGTACTGATTATAGAAGATGAACCGACACTCGCTCGTCTAGTAACGTATAACCTCTCGCAAGAGGGTTACGAGACGGAAGTCGTCGGGAACGGTGCGGAAGGACTTCATAAGGCGATCCATGATCATTACGCCATTATTTTTCTGGATCTCATGCTGCCGGGCATGAATGGATTCGAAGTGCTTCAGAAGCTTAGGCAGAATGGAGTGCGCACGCCTGTCATCATTCTGACGGCAAGGAATGCCGAAGAAGAGGTCGTGCAGGGGCTTAAGCTCGGGGCGGACGATTATATTACGAAACCGTTCGGAGTAGCCGAACTGCTAGCTCGCACGTCCGCCGTATTGCGGCGTTCGCGCAACGAAGAGAGCAAACCGGAGAAAGCTTCGGGCGGGGATAAGGTCATTACGATTGGGGATTTGCAAATCTTCCCGGACAAATACGAGGTATTCTCCAACGGCCAGTGGATTACGCTGCGTCCGAAGGAATTCGAGGTGCTGCTGTACTTGGCGGAGAGACCGGGCATCGTCATAACCCGCGACGATCTGATGAACGTCGTTTGGGGCTTCGACTATATCGGAGGACAGCGCACGGTCGACGTGCATGTAAGCTCCCTTCGCAAAAAACTCGAGCTCAACCAGCAGACCGTCCAAATCGACTCCATCCGCGGAGTCGGCTACAAACTGTTCATCAACCGCAAAACTTCTTCGTCTAACCGTTAAGGTTTGGCGAACAACGAACTCGCCCAGCTTAATCTGGGCGAGTTTTTTAATGGGGGAATTACGCCTCCCCTCATAGTCGCATAATGCGACGATAGAGCAATCATGAAGAGCAACTCCCCGCTCATAGTCGCAAAATGCGACGATAGAGCAATCCTGAAGAGTAACTCCCCGCTCATTGTCGCAAAATGCGACGATAGAGCAATCCTGAAGAGCAACTCCCCGCTCATAGTCGCAAAATGCGACGATAGAGCAATCCAGAAGAGCAACTCCCCGCTCATTGTCGCAAAATGCGACGATAGGGCATGCCAGAAGAGTAACTCCCCGCTCATAGTCGCAAAATGCGACGATAGGGCATGCCAGAAGAGCATCATTGTCGCAAAATGCGACGATAGAGCAGTCTAACCGAATAGCATGCCGGGGAGGAGATTTAGAACGTAGAGTTGGAGAGTAACGGTTTGTTTAATCTGTAACTATAGACGCGCTTGACGTCAGGACGAGTCGGAATCAACAGTTCTTTGTGAACGAGTGATTGGATATGTCTCATCACTGTAGTACGATGCACCCTAAGTTGCGTAGCGGCAAATTTCGGTGTGATTGGAGTTGATAGAGATGAGGCTATTCTAATAATGGCTTGCTCGATAGTCGAAAGTTTAAATTCTACTCCTGATGATACCCCTCCTAACTTTCCAAGAAGCTGCTGTATGATCTGTTGGCACACGCGAGGCCGTTCAATGAGATCATCGTAGGCGAATCGAAGAACATACCAGCCATCAATAATTAAGTGGTTTTGGCGCATTAAATGGTCTGCGAACTGGGATCTACTAATGTCTCTCCAATGCGTACCGAAGCCATCAATCTCGATGCAAATGCGATATCCTTCGGTTATATAAGCGAAATCGAGATATCTCCAACCGTCCTTGAAGTCTTTAACTTCGTATTCCGCATGTAAATGCGTAAAATGTCCGAAGGCAGGCCACCAGACTTGCTTGATAAACATTTTCTCGGCATGATTCGTTGAAATGGACAATCGTCTTTTACGTTCTCCTTTGCTTGCGGCGCGCAGCTTGTTCATCCACTCCTCATATCCATGAGCTAATTGATCGGACATCTGGACTTCTTTAGTCGTTGTCATCTTCATACCTCTCACCTTTTCTAATGGGATAAAAGACAAAAGCCGCCCAAACCGGATTCTTCCGGAAAGAGCGGCGTGTGCTTCACGACCGTAATGTTAATTTATTGATATACAAAATTTACAATATAAACTTAAATTATACAAGTGGTAAATGTAAAAGCAATTTGAGAGAGCATTTGTTGTGACGAGCCCAGACTACCCCCGTCCCCAGGCGAGCATCTTGCGTTGGAATTCTTTGGGGGAGCAGCCGTTGAAGCGCTTGAACATTTTGTAGAAGTGGGCCATGTTCGCCATTCCGATCTGGTCGCCCACTTCGCTGACGCTCATATCTCGGGTTAGGAGCAGTTGCTCGGCTCGTTTGATTTTACGGAAATTGACGTATTCGGTGAAGGAGAAGCCCATGATTTTCTTGAAAAATTTCACGAAGTAGTAGTAGCTCATATTGGCGAGTTTGCATACGTCCTCGACTGTAATCCGATCCTCGATGTTGGATTCGACGTAGTCCAGCACCGGCTTAAGGCGAATGCGCTCTACCCGGTCTTGATCGGCAAGCAACCCTCTGCTGTCGTTGCGGATGAGAATGAGGAGCAGCTTCTTGATCAGCATGTTAACGGCAAGCTCGTAGCCGCTTTCTTTGCGCAGCGCTTCCTGATGAATCTGGCGAATGCAGTCGGCGGCGGCAATGCGGGCTTCGGCGTTGTCGCGAAAAATGTAATTCATCGCGCTAAGCGGGACTTTGGTTTCATTAAAATATTGCAAATAAGGAATCGTACTCTGATCGAAATAATTGTTCAAATCAAACTGAAGCACGATATAATCTAGCGTTCCTCCGGGATTGCGGTCGCGGTGAAGCTGGGAGTTTCCGAGAATGACGATATCTCCGGCTTGCATGGCGTAAGACTCGTCGCTGAGATCCACGTTAAGGCGTCCGCCCTGCACGAGCAATAGCTCGCATTCAGGGTGGTAATGCCATGTCACGTTTCCGGCATCGTTTCGCGTAATCTGCCAGATCTTCAAGGATAGTAACGGATTCTCGTATTCGATCTTTTCTCTGACGGCTTGCACGGGCTCATCCCCTAACTCCCTCAAATGACAAAATCACATAAAATCCTCGCAGCCCAGCGCATGGGATTTCAAAATGATTATGATACACTGATTGTAGAATGAATCCTGATAACTCGCAAGGAGGACAAGCGTTTTGACAAAAGTTAACGTAGGGATGATCGGATGCGGCGGAATCGCGATGGGGAAGCATTTGCCGTCACTCGCCAAAATCCCGGAAGCGCAGGCCGTTGCGTTCTTCGATGTTGCGCCGGACAGAGCGCATGAAGCGAAAAACAAATTCGGTACTCACGACGCAAGAGTCTACCATGACGTCTACGATCTGCTTCGCGATCAAGACGTACACGTCGTACATGTGTGTACGCCGAACGATACCCATGCGGAAATCTCGATCGCGGCGCTGGAGTCGGGCAAACACGTCTTATGCGAGAAGCCGATGGCCAAAACCGCCGAGGATGCCGGACGCATGCTGGAAACTTCGCAGAGAACAGGCAAAAAGCTGAGCATCGCTTATCAGAACCGTTTCCGCGCCGATAGCCGATGGCTGCATCAAGCATGTCGCGCAGGCGATCTGGGCGAAATTTATGTGGCGAAGGCGCATGCGGTGCGCCGCCGGGCAGTGCCGACTTGGGGCGTATTCCTCGATTTGGAGAAGCAGGGCGGAGGTCCGTTGATCGATATCGGAACGCACGCGCTTGACTTGGCGCTGTGGATGATGGACAACTACGAGCCGAGAACGGTATTGGGGACTTCATACCGCAAGTTAGCGGAGCAAGGGAGCCAGGCGAATCTATGGGGAAATTGGGATCCTTCCAAGTTCACCGTCGAGGATTCCGCTTTCGCCATGATCACGATGAAGAACGGCGCTACGGTATGGCTGGAGTCCAGTTGGGCGTTGAATACGCTTGACGTGGACGAGGCGAAAGTTTCTCTTAGCGGAACGAAAGCGGGAGCCGATATGAAGAAGGGCTTGCGCGTTAACGGCGAACGACACGGCCGTCTGTATACGCAGGAAATCCAAATGGCGGGAGATTTCGGCGGCAATCCGCTTCCGGACGATGCGGCCGAACAGGAAGCCCGCGCTTGGATCGAAGCGATCCTGCACGATCGCGAGCCCGTCGTAACGGCCAAACAAGCTTTGGTGGTGCAAGAAATATTAGAAGCCGTATACGAATCCGCGAGCAAAGGACAAGCGATAAGCTTCGTATAAAATTGAATATGTCAGGAAGAAGCCGAAGCTAAGGAGCCTCGGCTTCTTTTTTTTGAATCCGGGCGCAGGAAAGGATATTTTTCCAGTCAATTAGCCAGAATATAGAAGAAAATTCGGTTAACGGGATGATGATTTATGTTTCATTTTCTAAGTTGGTTATTAAGGAAGAGAAGGCGACGCAACGTTCACGGAAGTCCGCAAGCCAACTTTTTGAATTCGACCGAGGGAAAATCCCTTCATAGCGAATTATCCGTTAATTTGGACTTCATTCGTCGATTGTTCGATCTGACTCCGGATCTGGTTATCCGACGGCTGACCATCAGAGCGTCCGATGAGAAGGCAGCTCTCGTTTTTATAGCCGGGCTAACGGACAAAACGACCTTAAACAACGATATTATCCGACCGTTAACAAGCGAAGCTCCAAGCGGGAATGGGGATGTTGCATTCCCCAATGTGAGTCAGGTCAGTATAAGCGTTCATTGGGACGAGCTTGAGAGCGCCATCCTTCAAGGCAATACCGTACTGCTTATTGACGGCAGGCCGGTTGCTACGCTGTTGGACACGAAGGGGTGGCCGCAACGGGCGATCGAGGATCCTCAGATCGAAACGTCTCTTAAGGGCGCGCATCAAGGGTTCACGGAATCCGGCGGTCAAAACATCTCCATGATTCGCAGGTATATTCCTAACCGCGAGTTGAAAATCAAAGAAATGACGATCGGCAGCCGGGGGAAATGCATGGTTTGGTTAATGTATCTCGGCGACGTGGCGAATCCTCGATTAGTGTCGGATCTGGAGACGCGACTCCGATCGATCGAAATAGATTCGATCATCAATACCGGGGAACTGGTCGAATTTATCGAGGATAATCCGTATTCTCCTTTTCCGCAGTTCATTCTGACGGAACGCCCGGACTCGACCGTGTCTCAAATCCTGCAAGGAAGAATCGCCATCGTGGTAGACCGTTCTCCAAGCGTTCTTATCGCTCCGGCAACGTTCGTCTCGTTCTTCCAGAGCATCGACGACTATAGCACGCGTTGGTTGATCGCTTCGTTCATCCGGATGCTCAGGTTTTTGGCTTTCGTTATCGCGTTAATGTTACCTGCGCTCTATATCGCGTTTATTTCTTTTAACTACGAAGTGATCCCCATCCAACTGTTGTTTTCGATTGCCGAGTCGAGAACTCGCGTTCCTTTTCCGCCCTTGTTGGAAGCCATGCTCATGGAAATCACGCTCGAGATGATGCGGGAGGCCGGAATCCGTTTACCCGCTCCGGTGGGACAAACCGTAGGTATCGTGGGAGGAATCATCATCGGGCAAACGGCCGTGCAAGCCGGCATCGTCAGCAATATCATGGTCATCGTCGTCGCTTCGACCGCCATCGCTTCTTTTATTATCCCTAACTACGACATGGGAACGGCAATTCGATTGCTGAGGTTTCCGATGATGATTATCGCGTTCATGTTCGGGATTATCGGGATTGTCGCCGGAATGATGATTTTGATCGTTCATCTCATATCGTTGGAATCTTTGGGCACGCCTTACGGAAGCCCGCTTTCTCCGTTCCGTTGGACGGACATGAAGGATACGTTCGTGAGGTTTCCGGCTTGGAAGATGATCAAACGGCCGAAAAGCGCGGAACCCGTTCAGTCGAGAAGAGCGGTGGATAATCGAAAAAAAGGGGACAAGAAATGAGAGGGTATGCTCAAAACAGCATTACTTTAATGCAGTTCATATTCCTCATCCACGGGATTCAGGTCGCAACGGGGGTGATGTCGCTTCCGAGGGAGCTATGGGAGAAGGCGGGAACCGATGGTTGGATGTCCCTGATCGCGGGTTGGTTCATCAACATTCTCGCCGGTTATCTCATCATTCAAGTTTTCAAGCGTTATCCCGACTTCACTCTATTCGATTTGTTCGATAAATTGTTCGGCAAACGGTTATCCCTGCTCATTTCGATTCCGATCGCCATTTACTTTACTTTTTTTGCGTGGCTCATCCAAATCAAAACGATGCTTTTTATCAAATCATGGTTTTTGCCTCAAACTTCCGATACGATCATCATTGCCTTGTTTTCCATACCTACCTATATGCTGGCTAGGAAAGGATTGAGGGTATTGGGTAGATATGGCGAGCTCGTCTTCTATATGACGGCTTGGATGCCCTTGATTCTCTTGCTGGTTTTGAACAATAGCCACTGGATCCATCTGTTGCCCCTGTTTAAGGAAGGCGTAATGCCCGTTTTGAAAGGCGTGGAAACGACGACGTATTCGCTTTTGGGTTTTGAAATTCTGTTCGTTCTGTATCCTTATTTGGAAAATAAGAAGAAAGCCATGCTGGGAGTCGTGATCGCAAACTCGATAACGATATTATTGTACCTGGCCGTCACGTTGATTTGTTTCGCGTTTTTCAGTCCGGACGAAATCGGGGGGTATAACCAGCCGTTATTAAGCATGTTGAAAGTAATCGAGTTTCGTTTTCTGGAGAGGTTCGACATGATCATATTGGCTATTTACATTTACGTGATCTCGTCTACATGGATTCCGTATTTGTATTTCGCTTCCTTCAGTATCGCTCACGTGTTGCGAAGGCAGAACCATAGCCCGATTATCACTTGGTTGGTCGTCTTGTTAATCATTATCGTATTCGTGCTTCATCCCTCATGGAATCAATCGAACGTCTGGCAGGCGTGGATGAGCCGTTACGGAATGATGGTCGCTTATGCGTTACCCGTAATGTTGTGGATATACGTTCAAGGGAATGCGAGGGTTAACAAGGGGGAATCGCAATGAGAAGAAGTAAGCTATGTTGCGCGTTGCTCCTCGCGCTCCTCTCCGGTTGCAGCGATCGCCAGAACGTAGAAGACGTAACTTTCGCGTTGATGGTCGGAATCGACTTGGACGAAGAAGACCGTTTAGTCTATTTCTTATCAAGTCCCGTATTCAGCAGAGAGGCTCGCAAGAAGGAAGAGCACTTCGAAGTTCATACGGAAACTTTGCGCAGTTCAAGGGAAGAATTCGACCGAAGAGTGGTCGCCATGAGCATGGGAGGCAAAGTACAATCTCTTCTTCTCGGCAAACGCCTTCTGCGGCATAAAGGCTGGTTTGAACTTCTTGATCCTCTGTACCGCGATAATAAGAACACGGTTCTTGCTCTCGCGGTGCTCGTGGACGGTCCGGTATCCGAACTGATGGATTTATCGCCCAAAGATAAACCTCGTCTCCCAACCTATGTCACGGAATTGATCAGCACGGCGAAACGCAGAAACATCACGATGGCGACTACCCTTCAAGAGCTGCATAGGCAAATGTACGACAAGGCGATGACCCCCAGCATTACCCAATTAAAGGTGGAGGATGACCATCTTAATCTCATGGGAACGGCGTTGTTGAAGGAGGACGGTCGTTATGCGATAACGCTCAATCCATCCGAGAATAAGCTGTTCGCTTTGTTGTATCCTCACAGGAACGGGATCTTTCCTTTTACGTTCACGAATCCATCTCAGCCAAGCGATGGATTCTTTAAGCATAATCTTCTAAGCTTTACCGCAACGGGGATTTCAACGAAAACGAAATCGAGCTTCGTCGACGGTCGTTTCCGTTTCGACGTTCAGGTGAAATTGAAAATCAGCTTTTCGGAGTTGTTGTTTCCGATAAAGGTGGAAAAGCAAGGCAAGGAACTGGAGAAGCAGATCGAGCGCGAATTCGAGAAGCAATACGATAAATTGTTCGCGAAGATGCAACAAGCGAAGGTCGATCCGATCGGATTCGGATTTTACGCGCGGGCAAGACAATACCGGCAATGGAAAGAGGTGCGGGAGCATTGGGAAGAAGCGTTCTCCGACGCGGAAGTGAACGTGAAAGTGAAAGTAAAGATCATGGCGATGGGCGCGACCAGGTAATCGGATTTGAATTTCATGATACAAAAGCATATAAAAAGGATTAAATCGGGAAATGAATCGAAGGACAAACTCATGTAGACTGGAATGGTCGCCATATGAAATAGGGGTGGCACAATGCATGCGTTATCATGTAAACTGGAATTGGAAAAGTGAACGCGCGTACATAAATGCGCAAAAACACGAAATGACTAGGAAAGGTTTGGTGGTTAACAAGTGAAAGCAGGAGTTTTTGCGGTTTTGTTCAGCCAGCAATCATTCGAACAAGCACTCGATACGATTAAATCGGCCGGATTGCAATCCGTTGAAATCGGTACCGGCGCATATCCGGGAACCGCGCACGTTAACGCGCAAGACATCGTGAACGACGATGCGGCGATCCGACGTATTCGCGATGCGGTAGATTCCCGCGGCTTAACGATCAGCGCGCTTAGCTGCCATGGCAATCCTCTCCATCCGGACGCGGCGATCGCCAAATCCCACCATGACGATTTCGTAGCTACCGTCCTGTTGGCGGAGAAGCTTGGCGTAGATACCGTAATTACTTTCTCCGGCTGCCCGGGAGAATCGGAGAACTCGAAATATCCATCCTGGGTGACTTGCCCTTGGCCGCCTGATTTCTTAACGGTATTGGAGTGGCAATGGAACGAAATCGCGATCCCTTATTGGAAAGAGCAATCCGAGTTCCTCCGCAAGCACAACGTAAGAGTAGCGATCGAAGCTCACCCGGGCTTCCTCGTGTACAATACCGAGACGGCTTTGCGCCTACGGGAAGAAGCGGGCGACAACATCGGCGTCAACTTCGATCCTTCCCACTTGTTCTGGCAAGGCATGGATCCGATCGAGTGCGTGAAAGCGCTCGGGAAATCCATCTACCACGTTCATGCCAAGGATACGAAGATCGACAAACGCAATACGGCGCTAAACGGCGTTCTGGATACGAAGCATTACGGCGACATTCTGAACCGTTCTTTCGTGTTCCGCACGGTCGGCTACGGACATGACGACGAGTTCTGGAAAGATCTCGTCAGCACGCTGCGCCTCGTCGGATACGAGGGCACGATCAGCATCGAGCACGAGGACGGCTTAATGAGCGTCAACGAAGGCTTTACCAAAGCGGCCAACTTCCTCAACTCTCTTATCTTGAAAGAAAGCGCGGGTGAAATGTGGTGGGCGTAAACAAGAAAAAAATCAACGTCGGCATGGTCGGCTATAAATTCATGGGCAAAGCCCATAGCCATGCTTACAAAGACGTAGGCATGTTCTTCGATCCGGCCGCGGATGTCGTCATGAAGGCGATCTGCGGACGCGACGAGAACGGCGTTAAAGAAGCCGCGGACAAATTCGGTTGGGAATCGTACGAGACGGATTGGCGGAAAATGATCGCTCGCGACGACATCGATTTCGTCGATATTAACGCTCCGAGCGACGCGCATAAAGAAATTACGCTCGCCGCGATCGCGGCAGGGAAGCACGTTTTCTGCGAAAAGCCGTTAGCGCTTAACCTGGCGGATGGACGCGAAATGCTCGAAGCGGCGGAAAAAGCGGGAGTAAAGCATGCCATCTGCTTTAACTACCGTTTCTTGCCGGCCGTGCAATTGGCCAAGCAAATCATCGACGAAGGACGCCTAGGAGAGATTCATCATTACCGCGCCACCTACTTGCAGGATTGGCTCGTCGATCCGAATACGCCGCTCGCTTGGCGTCTGAAGAAGGAAGTCGCCGGCTCCGGCGCGCATGGCGATATTAACGCGCACAGCATCGACCTTGCCCGGTTCCTGATCGGGGAATTCGATCGCGTCGTCGGACACAACCGGACTTTCGTTAAGGAGCGTCCGATTCTTACCCAATCGTCGGGCTTAACCGGCTCCGGGTCCGCAACGGAGAAGGGCGAAGTTACCGTCGACGACGCGACGGGATTCCTGGCCGACTTCAAGAACGGAGCTATGGGCATGTTCGTCGCTTCCCGTTTCGCGGCAGGCCGCAAAAACCATAACACGTTCGAAATCCATGGCAGCAAAGGCTCCATCCGTTGGGATCTTGAGAAGCTTAACGAGCTTGAAGTATACTTCCGCGAGGACGAGCCGAATTTGGCAGGGTTCCGCCGCATTCTGGCTACGGAACCGTCCCACAAATACGCGGGCAATTGGTGGCCGACCGGACACATTATCGGTTATGAGCACGCATTCGTTCATATCGTGTACGAGTTCGTACAGCATATGACGACCGATTCCCCGTTCACGCCAACGTTCCTCGACGGCGTGAAATGCCAAGAGGTGCTGGAAGCGGTAGATCTGTCGATCGAGCGCGGCGCTTGGGTCAATGTTGACGAAGTCTAAACCGATTTGATTTAATAAGCCAACTTATCGTTTTGCATTAAACGATAAGTCGGCTTATTTTTTTTCGGAGATAATTTTAGACGAGTGCGACAGCCAACGACGATATCGATGACCGACATCTAATGAGCAGCGCGCTCTTTTACTTGGATTTATAAAAACTCAACCATAATTAACAGATTGATAACGTTTTTAACCTAAAGCTGCATTCTGATACATTTCCCATTAACAATCCCGAAGTATTCTTGACTATGGAGAGTCTATTTTCTATAGAGGAGCGAGTTTATGGAGAAGCAAATGGATCGTCGCGCGTTTTTAACGTATTTAGGTACGGGTGCCGCTGCGCTTGCAGCCGTTTCGACAGGATTGGGAGTTCTTGATGGAAAAGCCTCTGCTGCTTCGAAAACGGCCGATCATCTGTTCGGGTACAATTCCAACCGTGTTAGCGGACACTTCGATCCGATTTCCCCTTCCAATGAAGATCAACTTATCGTTCCTAAAGGTTACAAATACGATGTAGTTGCCGCGTTCGACGATGTCATCAACCAGAAGGGCGACAAGTTCGGGCAAGGATGCGATTATAATGCGTTCCTTCCGATCAACGGCTCCAGCCAACGCGGTTTGCTCGCTACTAACCATGAATACACCAATATTTTTCTGCACGGGCCTTTGAAGGACGACAAGATGAGCCCGGAGCAAGTCAAAGAAGCCCTTTACTATCAAGGAATGTCGGTTATCGAAGTATATCGGGATACGGATGGCGCTTGGAAAATGGACAAGTCTTCCGTCCATGCACGCCGCATCAACGGCTTCTCTAAGTTCGAATTGACCGGCCCAGCCAAAGGCTCCAAGGCGTTAGGCGGACAAACAACCGTAACTGGAACCTTCGCCAATTGCTCCGGAGGCGTTACGTTGTGGAATACGGTCTTGTCCTGCGAAGAAAACTTCGCGGATTTGGCGACCGCAGCGGCATTGCCTCTGACTCACTACGGTTGGGTCGTCGAAATCGATCCTTTCGACGGTTCTTTCCTTCGCAAACACACGGCACTCGGACGGTTTAACCATGAGAATACGGCTATGGGTCTTGCCAAAGACGGTCGAGTCGTTGTGTACATGGGAGATGACAAGAAGGATGCCTGTATCTACAAGTTCGTCAGCAACGGCAAATTCGACAAGTCGAAAGGACGCGCCAATTCGGATCTTCTTGCAGATGGCACGCTTTATGTTGCCAGCCTGAAGAGCGGGACGTGGATCGCTCTTACTTACGATGCGGTGAAGAAGGCATTGGATAATCCGAAATTCAAGACGCCTGCCGGCCTTAAGGGAACGAAAGAGGATTTCCTCAAGCTGTTCCAGAGCCAAGCCGACGTCGTTACGAATTGCCACGAAGCGGCTATTCTGCTCGGCGGCATGCCGACGGACCGTCCGGAAGACATTGAGATTTCTCCTTTCGACAACACGGTCTTTATCTGCCATACGAACAACGATCTTCACGGAAACATCCACGGTCATATTACGCGCATTTTCGAGAAGGACGACGATTTGGGAGCCGCCTCGTTCGACTTTGAAATTTTCGCCGCGGGCGGCCGGCAATCGGGCTTCAGCTCGCCGGACAACCTTGCGTTCGATGCGAACGGAGACTTATGGGTCGTTACCGATATTTCTTCAAGCAGCTTGAACAAAGGGATCTACTCTTCCTTCATGAATAACGGACTGTTCGTGATTCCGACATCCGGGCCAAGCAAAGGACATGCGTTGCAATTCGCATCCGGTCCGAACGATTGCGAATTGACGGGTCCGTTCTTTACGCCGGATGAGAAAACGCTGTTCCTCTCCGTGCAGCATCCGGGAGAGAATACGACGGATCTAAGCAACCCTACAAGTTTATGGCCGCACCGCAAAAGCGATGGAAAAGCGCGTTGCTCGGTCGTGGCGATCAGCGGATTTAAGTTAGGTTAAGCAACTCAACTACTCATAAGGAGATGAGGATATGCCGTTCGGAAACATTGGTATCGGTGGTCTAATTCTAATTCTAATCATTGCTCTTATTATATTCGGTCCTTCGAAGCTTCCGGAGCTTGGACGCGCATTCGGTCGCACGTTAAGCGAATTCAAATCCGCGACTCGCGAAATGGTCAACGGCTCCGATGACAAGGACAAGGACTCCAAGGAAGCGGACAAAGGTTTGTCCGCAACGGCAACGGCTAGCGATGCAACACCTCGGCTGTCCGTCGTCGAGAAGTCGAATGGATAGGGTGGGCGTTCTATGATGGACTCTTCCCAATCGTTTTCTCGGAAAGCGAACGGCAAAAGCTTCGTAGGGCATCTAGGGGAATTGCGAAGCAGGATTATTTTCACTTTAATCGCATTCCTGGTTTCGCTTTGCGGTGCATTGGTATATGTCAAAGAGTTGTATCGCTGGCTTGTGCGGGACTTGGACCAGAAGCTTGCGATTCTCGCTCCGTCGGATATTATTTGGGTGTACTTCATGTTGGCCGGGGTCGTCGCGATTGCCGTGACGATTCCCGTAGCCGGACTGCAGGCATGGCGATTCGTCAAACCGGCATTGTCGGTCGAAGAGCAGAAGAAAACACTCGCTTATATTCCGGCGCTTGCGATCTTGTTCGTATTCGGCCTAAGTTTCGGTTATTTCGTTATTTATCCGATGGTTATCGGTTTCTTGGAGAAAATGGCGGATGATTTCGAGACCGTGTATACCGCGCAGAAGTATTTCGCGTTCATGCTCAATATGACGGTGCCTTTCGGATTTCTGTTCGAGATGCCGGCGATCGTCATGTTCCTCACTTCCCTCGGCATTCTGAACCCTAAGCGGTTGGCCAAGGCAAGGAAACTATCTTATTTCGCCCTGACGGTTACGGCGGTATTGATTACGCCGCCGGACATCGTTTCCGATTTGCTAGTGGTTGCTCCCTTGCTATTGCTCTATGAGATTAGCGTTACATTATCGAAATGGATCTATCGCAAACAATCGGACAAATCCAGTTTATAGTCATGAGACCCTCTCCGTTAGCTCGGAGAGGGTTATTCTTTTGCCTCCTTTTCGATAAAGTTTACATTCCGATAACGAAGTTAGAACAAATGGAGAACATAAATTTGATAGTTTCAATGGAGGAAATATTTACCCATCCCATACCGAGTGAGGTGTTCCTGTGGCCATCGCTACAGTTCTGACTAGAACCATCAACGAACGGCAGACGGAAGTTCAGAAATCCGAATCTCATCCGATCAGAAAAGCCGACCCGGCAATAACGGAAATCTTTCAACCTATTATCGTCAAAGATTGGATGAAAAGCTGTCCGGTCATTTCGCCGACGATGCATAGCGACGATCTCGTGAACTTGTTCCGGAGGAAGAAACAGTTCGAATGCGTAGCCGTCTGCGACGATACGCATCGGCCGGTCGGTTTGATCATGAGAGACCGTTTCTTTCAATTAATAGGTTCTTTATACGGGATGTCATTGTTCGGGCATAAACCGATATCGGGCCATATGGAGCCGTCGCCCTTGATCGCCGAGCTTTCCATCGACCCTCAAGAACTCATCGACCGGGCGTTGTCGCGCTCGGAAGAGACGTTCTACGATGCCGTGCTTCTGACGGATAACGGCAAATTCGTCGGCATTCTGACGATGAACGATCTGCTTAACGTATCCCGCTTGCTGCAACGCGAAGCGGTAAGCCGGCAAATCCGCACGATTAGAGATACCGAATCGATGATCGTCAGCATTCATGATTCCGTAGAGCGCGTAAACGAAGCGACAAGCGACACCCAAGCATGCAGCGAACGAATCGGAGAGATCGCCGATCAAGGCAGGGAAGAACTGGGCGAGATGCTGCAGCTGTTCAAAATCTGGTCCTCGAACGCGGCCAAGCAAGAGAAAGCGGTCGTTCAGCTCACGGAACGGACGTCCGCGGCGGAAGGCATCATTCGGCTTATCGCGGATCTTGCGGATCAATGCAATTTGCTTGCGGTCAACGCGACGATAGAAGCAGCTAGAGCGGGGGAGCACGGGAAAGGCTTCGGCGTAGTTGCCGGCGAGATCCGTACGCTGGCCGACCAAACGAAACAATCCGCGACCCAGATTTCCGGACTGCTCAGGTCGATGTCGGAAGCCGTATTAAGCGCGACTAGTTTGGTCGGCGAAGGAAAGAAAGGCGCGGACAAAGGGTTCCTTCAAGTGAAAAAAACGGAGGATACTTTCGCGCAGCTGTGGAGTTCGTCGGAGCTGAATCAAGAAGCGGCGTCCAAGCTTATGGAGGCTTCCAGGGAAGCGAGCGACCGCTCAACGGAAGTACGAATGGAGTTCCAGAAGCTCGTCCAACAAATGAATTCATAAATTTAACAATCGGAATACGATTCATGAACAGCCGCTTTACAAACCAGTACTATACTCACACTAGTAGAGGTTGTTCATATAGCAAAACCTGGCTTTTTGAACGATCACTAGTAAGAAGAATCTACCATAATCAGAAGGGTGATCAGAGTCGATGTTGCTAAAAAAAGCGTCTGTTGTTTCTGTATTAGCGTTGGCAATCGGAGTATCCGCAGCGGGTGCGGCATCCGCTGCTACGGCAACGAAAGCAAGCGCGGTACAGGTTACAAGTTCGGCTTACATCGTAAACGGGGCGACGGCTAGCATCAGCACGTTCTATGAGAAAGGCAGAACGCTCGTGTCTCTCCGCGATCTTAGCCTGAATCTGGGCGTACGGTTGCAGGTGACTAAAGACGGAATTCAAGCTACGCTGAACGGCCATGCCGTCCAATTGAAGGTGAACAGCAATCTGATTCGAGTCGACGGAACGGAACAGCAGCTTAACGTTCCGGTAAAAAGCGTAAAAGGCACTACATACGTGGAGTTAAAAGCTTACGTTGAAGCATTGGGAGCAAGCTTCGCTAAGGATGCATCCGGAACGATCTGGATCGACGCGAACTTGTTGAGCGACGTAGATCATATTCAATGGGTGGACGCTGCTAGATTCATCGCTTCGCAGGAAAATGAATCGGGCCGCTCGGACTACTTGGTCGATGCGCAAACGGGCAAATACTCGAAACTGATTCTTTCTTCTGATGCATCGGAGCTGGTGGTTGCCCCTAACGGCAAGAAAGCCGCTTACACGAACGCGAACGGAGAAATTTACGTCATCGACTTCGATAAAATCGTTCCGACGAAAGTGAGCAGCGACACGAACATCAAGCCGGAATTGGTCTGGTCCGCCGACAGCGCGTCGATCTTCTTCCTGCAAGGGGACAAAGGCAGCGTAATCGCCAAGCTGGAACCGGAAATCAACAAAATCACGAAAATCGTTGACGACAAAGTCGATTACAAAGCGAACTTGGGCGTATCCGCGGACGGCAAAACGTTCACGTATACGGTAACGAAGCCGGGCGCGGTCGTCGCCGACAGCTCGAAGCCGGTAGAGAGCGACGATGTCGCGATCGACATGAAGGGCACCGAGCCGCAAATCTTCTTATTCAAAGTCGACCCTTCGGTCAAAGAAAACAAAGCCGTGCAACTGACGACGTCCGCGGATGACAAAGTGTTCATTCGCGCGAACGCGGACGCATCGAACGTAACGTTCGTAAGCGTCAGCAGCGACGATGCCGCTAAATCCACGTTGGTATCCGTTAGCAACGACAAAACGCTCAAAACGCTGTTCAACGAGAAGGACGTATACGATGCGGTATTGTCCGGCGGCAAATGGTATTTGCTCACGGAAGGAAGCGGCGCGAACAACTTCGTCTACGAAGTCGATCCGGCAACCGGAACTTCGAAGCAATTGTACACGCTTGACGAGACGGTAAGCGAGATCGTCGCGCAGGAAGGCGCTCCGTTCGCAGTGATCAATGACGGACGCGTATTCCTGAACATTAACGGTCTATGGAAACCAACAACCCGATAAGAGAATCGGTATATTCGAGAGGAGATTTTTAACCCATGAAATTGTTCAAATCGTTATCCGTCGCCGCGATGGCGATCGCGCTGGTTACATCGTCCGTTTCCGCGGTTAGCGCGGCTAGTTCCCTGAAAGGCAAAATCGTAGTTAACGGATCTTCCGCTCTTCTTCCTTTGACGCTTCAAGCGGCGAACGAGTTCAAGAAGCTGAATCCGAAGGTCAAAATTTCGGCTTCCGCCGCCGGTTCCATTACGGGACCGCAATCCGTTCGCAAAGGCATCGCGGATATCGGTGCGGTAGACTGGGATGCTTCCCAAGACGTTCCGGGCTTCAAGAAGTTCGACGGCCAAGTCGCTCATAAAGTAGCGGTTATCCCGTTCGCTGCCGTCGTCAACAAGAACGTTAAAGTCGATAACTTGACTACGAAACAGCTTCAGGACATTTTCTCCGGCAAAGTGACGAACTGGAAGGACGTCGGCGGCTCCGATGCGGACATTATCGTCGTTAACCGCGCCTTCGGTTCCGGTACTCGCGTTAACTTCCAAATGAAAGCACTGGCAGGTTCCGACTTCCTAAGCAAAGGCAGCAATTACAAAGAAGTTAAGTCGAGCGGGGACATGAAAACGGCTGTAGAAACGACCCCTAACGCAATCGGATACATCGACCTCGTATACGTTACCAGCAACATGAAGGCTATGAAAATCAACGGCGTTGCTCCGTCCGAAGCTAACGTAATCAACGGAACTTATAAAGTATGGGGCTACGGCTACTACATGACCAAAGGCCAGCCGGATGGCGCGACGAAAGCGTTCATCGAGTACATCCAAAGCGCGAAGTTCCAGAACGGTTCCTTGAAGAAGCTGAAATTCATTCCGATTTCCGCTATCAAGTAAGCGACGTACTCCAATCGCTCCAATAACTACACATTAATAAAGAAACCAGCAAAGCGAACTTACGCGAAGCTGGTTTCTTATTGGGAGGAGCAACACCCCTATGCAAGTGGATACTTCTGCGCAATTACCGATCGCGGAGAAATCCGAGAACGAGCTTGGAGGAAGCATAAAAGCCGGTTCGGGTAACGTCTTCGATCGGAAAAATCGGCTGTTGTTCTACAACCGCATATTCAAAATCGCTTGTATCGCAAGTGCCGTGTTCGTCTGCCTTATTTTGTTCAGCATCCTTTTCTTCATGTTCCGAACAGGCGTGCTAACGTTCCGCGATGTTTCTCCGATGACCTTCTTCTTCTCGACCGATTGGACGCCGGAGAACGAAAGCTATGGCGCGTTCGTGTTCATTTTCGGCACCTTCGCGCTAACGCTGCTGACTCTCCTGATTTCCGTCCCGTTATCGGTTATCATTGCCGTATTTCTGGCCGAAATCGCGCCGAAATGGTTGAGAAACCTGCTGCGTCCCATTCTGGACTTGCTAGTCGGAATACCCTCGGTCGTCTATGGTTTCCTCGGCTTGACGATTTTAATTCCGCTGCTTCGGGATATTACCGGAACGAACATGGGGGACGGCATACTAGCCGCTGCGATCGTGCTCACGATCATGGTTTTGCCGACCATTAGCCGGATCAGCGACGATGCGATCAGCGTCGTCCCTCGCAAATACCGGGATGCTTCGTATGCGCTAGGGGCAACGCGATTCCAAACGATATTCAAGGTGACGATTCCGGCTGCCCGCAGCGGGATTATGTACGGAGTTATCCTAGGGATGGCTCGCGCGATCGGGGAGACGATGGCGGTCGTTATGGTCATCGGGAACACCCCGCAGCTGGCCGACGCGTTATTCAAACCGACGTCCGTACTGACGAGCAACATCGTTATGCAGATCGCTAACGTTCCGTTCGATTCCACTTGGAACAACGCGTTGTATATGATGGGCTTCTTACTGCTCGTTATTTCTCTCTTGATGATCGTGCTTGTCCGCTTGCTGCAACGGAAAGGGGCTCAACAATGAAATCGGCTGCCACGGAAACGAGCAAGATGTTCAGTACGAACAGAGGAATCAACAACGTCAACAATCGGATCTTTACCGTCTTCGTATGGGGAATATCCGCATGTATCGTATTGTTCATTTGCGCTTTGCTCTATTTAATTTTGCAAAAAGGACTGCCTAGCCTGACATGGGACTTCATCATGGGATTGCCTAGCGAGATGGAAGAAGGAGGCGGCATCGGGCCTGCCTTGTTCAACTCCTTCTATATGCTGTTAATCTCCCTGCTGATCGCGGTTCCGCTCGGCATGGCCGCCGGAATCTACTTGGCGGAATTCGCGCCGGACAATAAATGGATCGGCTTCATAAGAATTTGCGTGGAAGGTCTGGCATCCGTTCCTTCTATTATATTCGGGCTGTTCGGGATCGCCCTGTTCGTCGAAATGTTCCAGATCGGCTTAACGATCATCGGCGGCGCGGTCAGCTTGGCTTTTCTGAACCTCCCGGTCATGACGAGGGTAACGGAAGAAGCGATTCGAGCCGTGCCCAAGGAAATGAAGCAGGCATCATTCGCGTTAGGCGCGACTCATCTCCAGACGATCAGGCGCGTATTGATTCCGACCGCGATCAGCGGCATCGTGACGGGAATTTGTTTGGTTGCGGGGCGCGCGTTCGGCGAAAGCGCGGTAATCATACTGACCGCGGGCGTGACGACATCCGGCGAGATGTGGGATTTCAATCTGTTGTCGCCAGGCGAGACTTTGGCCGTTCATCTCTGGTACGTGCAATCGGAGGCTATCGTGCCCGATGCCGTCTCGATCTCGGATAAATCGGCGGCCGTTCTTGTGTTCGTAATCTTGATGTTCAATATTATTTTCCGAATCCCTCTATGGATTAAAGACCGTAAAAATCGCTAGATTATATTTTTACATAGCGTTAACAAAAGTGGCATTTGTATTTTACACTCCTCAGTTAATCTAATAACAGTAAAACACATTAGAGATTTAAGGAGTGGGTACATTGTTTACAAAGTTTCAACGCAAAGGTCTTCTAACACTGGCCGTATTGCTGGTGGCATTCATGACAGCATGCGGCAACAACAACGCAAACCAAAGTGCGTCCCCAAGCGAAGAGGCTTCTGCAAGCTCTGAAGCTCCTGCAAGCTCCGAAGCATTGTCCGGTACGATCGAGATCGACGGTTCCAGCACGGTATACCCGATCATGGAAGCGGTAGTCGAAGAATTCGGCAAAGAGCAACCGGATGTTAAACCGGCTGTCAGCACATCCGGTACAGGCGGAGGCTTCAAACGCTTCTGTAACGCCGAGACCGCGATCAGCAACGCATCGCGTCCGATCAAAGACGAAGAGAAAGCGGCTTGCCAAGAAAAAGGCATTGAATATAACGAGCTCAAAATCGCGTTCGACGGACTGTCCATCGTCGTGAACAAAGACAATGATTTCATCGATCACCTGACGATCGCAGAGCTTGCCAAAATTTTCGGTAACGAAGGCACTGCGAAAACATGGAAAGAAGTTCGTCCGGAATGGCCGGACGAAAAAATCCTGATCTTCTCCCCGGGCGCTGATTCCGGAACGTTCGATTACTTCAATGAAGCGATCTTGGATAAAAAAGGCCTTCGCACCGATGACGCCGTAACTTTGAGCGAAGACGACAACACTTTGGTTCAAGGCGTAGCGGGCAGCAAGAACGGAATCGGATTTTTCGGATTTGCTTACTATGAGGAAAACACGGACAAATTGAAATTGGTTCCCGTAGACGGAGGCAGCGGCGCGATCGCACCTTCCGCGGAAACGATCAAAGACGGCACTTATGCTCCTTTGTCCCGCCCATTGTTCATCTATGTCAACAAGAAAGAGTACGAGCGCGCTGAAGTCAAAGGTTTCGTAGAGTACTTCATGAACAACGTGCCTACTCTGTCGGCTGAAGTCGGATATATTCCATTGCCGGAAGAGCAATATACCGCTGAAAAAGCCAAGCTGTAGTAAGGGTGATGTTCCCAGAAGGCGAACGGGCCGTGACGGCGCCGTTGCCTTCTGGGGGCATCGGCTTTTCTATGTCAGGATGAACAAGGAGCGAACGACGATGACAGAAGAGGCCTTGAAGCCCATTCGCAACCCCGAACAACCCGTCCTTTCGGGAAAAATGCAATTCAAGAACGAGCGTTCCAGCTTCATGAATAAAGTGATGCCCGTCTTATTATTCATTTGCGCGGCGACATCTATTCTTACGACTATAGGCATCGTGTTTACATTGTTTTCCGAGAGCTTTCAGTTTTTCAAACACGTATCGATCGTGGATTTCTTCACCCAGACCAAATGGAATCCCTTGATGGCCCCGAAGGCATACGGGATATGGCCGCTCCTGAGCGGAACGTTGATGATCACCTTGATTGCTTGTTTGGTTGCCATCCCGGTCGGTTTGGCGGCGGCAATCTACTTAAGCGAATATGCTCCGCGCAGAGTTCGCAAATTGATTAAACCAATTTTGGAAGTCCTCGCGGGTGTTCCGACCATCGTGTACGGATATTTCGCGTTAACCTTTATGACTCCGCTTCTGCAAAATATAATACCGGGTCTTCCCGTATTCAACGCGCTCAGCGCGGGAATCGTGGTCGGGATCATGATCATCCCTATGGTCAGCTCCCTGAGCGAAGACGCGATGACCGCCGTTCCTCGTTCGCTGCGCGACGGCGCTTACGCGCTCGGAGCCACGAAGTTCGAAGTGGCGCTCAAAATCGTATTGCCAGCTTCCTTCTCCGGAGTCGTATCGGCTTCCGTGCTTGCTTTCTCCCGCGCGATCGGAGAAACGATGATCGTGACGGTAGCGGCGGGAGCTACGCCGAAGCTGACTGCCAATCCGTTGGAGAGCATCCAAACGATGACGGCTTATATCGTGCAAGTCAGCAGCGGGGATACGCAGCACGGTTCCATAGAATACGGCTCGATCTTCGCGGTGGGCATGACGCTGTTCGTCATAACGCTTCTGCTTAATATCGTGGCGCAAAAATTGGCCAAGCGCTTCCGGGAGGAGTACTAAGATGACAGACCTCATTCAAGACGACCACAAGAGAGTAATGCGCAGACGCCGGATCGATCTCTTTCTTAAGCTCTTGTTTCTCGCCTGTACTTCCTTAGGCGTCCTCGTCCTGATCGTCCTTCTGGCGGACATCGTGTCGGACGGATTCAAGAACTTAAAGCCGGAGCTGTTCAACAATTATCCTTCCCGCAGAGCTTCCATCGCGGGGATGAAGTCCGCTATCGTAGGTACCCTCTATATTCTCGCGATTATGGCTCCCCTCTCCTTCGTATTCGGAGTGGGTGCGGCGATCTACTTGGAGGAGTATGCCAAGAAGAACAAATTCACCAGGTTGATCCAGCTTAATATCAGTACGCTTGCGGGCGTGCCTTCCATCGTATACGGAATTTTGGGATTAACGTTGTTCGTGCGGTTGCTTTCCTTGGAACGCAGCTTAATCGCGGGCGCACTGACGATGACTTTGCTCGTATTGCCGATTATTATCGTGGCTTCGCAGGAAGCGATCAAAGCCGTGCCTAGAGCAAGACGGGACGCCTCCTTCGCGCTAGGCGCGAACAAATGGCAAACCGTATCCCGGGCGGTCATGCCTTCCGCTCTGCCCGGCGTAATGACCGGAGTTATTCTTGCGATGTCGAGAGCGATCGGCGAAACGGCGCCTATCGTCATGATCGGCGCCGTGACGTACATTGCTTTCTTGCCGAACAGCCTTATGTCGTCGTTCACCGTTATGCCGATTCAAATTTTCAGCTGGATTTCAAGGCCGCAGGTCGAATTCCATGACCTGGCCGCGGCGGGGATAATCGTCCTGCTCGTCATGCTTCTGCTGATGAACTTCTCGGCCATTCTTATCCGCAACAAGTTCCAGAAAAACATATAAGGTGAGGGACCAGACGATGAAACCCATTATCGAGATCAACGACTTGGATTTGTTTTACGGAGAATTCCACGCTTTGAAGCATGTCAACATGGAAATACCGGAGAAAGCCATCACCGCGTTCATCGGTCCTTCCGGCTGCGGCAAATCCACGCTGCTTAGAACGTTCAACCGGATGAACGATATGATCGCCGGTACGAGAATCGAAGGTACGGTCGCGATCGCGGGTACCGACATTTACTCCAACGAGGTAGACGTTGAGACGCTTCGCAAACGCGTAGGAATGGTGTTCCAACAGCCGAATCCTTTTCCGAAATCGATTTATGACAACATCGCCTACGGACCGCGCTTGCATGGCATTACCGATCGCAAGAAACTGGACGAAATCGTGGAAACGAGCCTTCGTTCGGCCGCTCTGTGGAATGAGGTGAAAGACCATCTGAAGCGTTCCGCCTTTAGTATTTCGGGCGGTCAACAGCAACGTCTGTGCATTGCGCGCGCGCTCGCGGTCGAGCCCGACATTCTGCTCATGGACGAAGCGACGTCGGCTCTAGACCCGATTTCCACGCTCAAGATCGAAGAGCTCGCGCAAGAGCTGAAGGATCGTTATACGATCGTCATGGTCACGCACAACATGCACCAAGCGGCTCGCGTTTCGCAACAAACCGTCTTCTTCCTGAACGGAGAAGTCGTGGAATATTCGGAGACGGAGCGTTTGTTCTCCAATCCGACTGATCAGCGCACGGAAGATTACATCAGTGGACGGTTTGGTTGATTCCGAGAGAGGATGGATAGGGATGATGGTTAAACGGCTGGAGTTCGATCATGGATTGGAAGAAATGACGCAATTGTTAATCGAGATGGGCAATCGCGTCGAGAAGGCGCTTATCGAATCGATGGACGCGCTGAAGAACGGCGATATCGAAACGGGTAAAAAAATCGTGAAATCCGATTCCGAGCTGAACCAGCTGGAAGAGAAAATCAGCGAAATCGGAGCGAAGCTGATCGCTACGCAACAGCCGGTCGCGAAGGATTTGCGCCGTATTCTGATCGCCTTCAAAATTTCGTCCGATCTGGAGCGGATGGGCGACTTATCCGTAGATATCGCCAAGGTAGTCATCCGGTTGGACGGTCAACCGTTAATCAAGCCGCTTCTCGATCTGCCGAGAATGGCCGATCTAGTCGCGATCATGATCCAAGAATCGCTGCAGTCCTATGTGGACGAAAACGTCGATCTCGCATATAAGAGCGCGAAGGACGACGATCAGGTAGACGCCCTGTACGCGCAAATCATACGGGAGCTATTCTCGATCATGGTAGAGAATCCGAAGACGGTCAGCCAAGCGATGCTGCTTAGCTTCGTGGGCCGCTACATCGAGCGGATCGCCGATCATGCGACGAACATCGCCGAAAGCGTCGTCTATCTGATGACTGGCAAACGTCCCGATTTGAATCAATAGCAGTGGTGGAATACAGATAGCTTGCGTGACACATTTGAATTTATCGTTTATTTTTATATTAAACGAATATCGGCGAGTGAAGCACACCGCGTTTTCCCAAGTTGGGAGATCGCGGTTTTTTGTCGTCTTCAGTGCCGCAAAGGAGAGAGAGCAAGATGTTTCATGACCATTATGAACAATGGTTGGCGAATCAAAAGAAGTTGCGAAAAGGAGAACCGTTGCGCAAATTAATAGAAGACCACGGTCACTCCGAGAAGTTGTTTCTACAGGAAATTTGGTGGCCTTTATTTGGTAATCTCCAATTTCTGCACGCGGAATATGAAGTATTTTATCGATTGGGAAGTGGACGACTTTAGCTCTCATGCGAAGAATATCACTCGCCGAGGCTTTGATTATGAGAAGGAGAGACAAAATCAACTGGTGCATTACGGCTGGCACGTGTATCGAATTCCGCTAGATATGATCAAAGAACGGCCCCGCCAATGCCTGCAATTTATTTTGCAAGTGATGGGGAAGTTATATGGCGGCGGCAACCAAGGTGTTTCGGCGCTCTCGCTCAAGCATAGGGAGATTATGAGAATGGCCATTCGTCTCCAACGTCCATTTACGCCTAAGGAAGTATGTATTCTATTGGGGGTACAAGCACAGCACGCGCGCCATTTGTTGCATGAGTTGGTTTCTATGGAGTTACTTGTTGCTGAAAACGATAGAATTCGCGCGCGCAAATACTTGCTTGGGCCCAAAGCACCTACTTGGATATAGAATAGCGCTTCCTTGTCACTCTATTGGTTTGATAGGGAGCTGTAGCTATCCAATAACGTTACGGGATAACGCTATTTGAATCTGAACCCGGTGTAGTGAAGCTGTCCGGAACGTTTAGCGTTACCGCATCATCTTATTTCAGGACATGATCCGCAAAGTAGATGGATAAAGTGATACGATCACCTTACTGTACTCTACTCATTTAGTGCGAAAGGGATCATTTCGAGAGCTGCTAAGCGTTTTTACATACGGACAACAAAACCGAACGATTACGAAAACAATGCCATGGTACGGTGGTAGAAAAGAACGATCCTTTCCCGGGTATGGAATCCACTATCGTCGGTCGGGGGCATACGAATATGAATGAAGCAAGCGGATGGTTAAATCCAGAACTGGTTACGGCGCACTGGAAGGGTAGAAGAGCGGTTAACGGAGAAGAGCATGATACACGGAACGGCGAACTCGGCGACAAGTCGGTCGAGAGCCTGAACCTGCAGAGCCGCGGGTTATTTATCGTGCGTTGGGAAGGCGGGCAAGCTCCGGCGCAGTCCGACCAAGCTCCGGCAATCGTGCCTTTGCGCATACGCCGTCTGTTAAGAGCGGTCGCCCTTAGATTCTCGAAGTTATCCGATTCCGTCCTGCGTTGGACGATGTCCGGCGCGAGCCTCATCCTAACCGTAGCTTTCACGGCCGAGAAGCAGCAGGGGGGCACGTCTCCCGAGGAGGTTCCGGAGATTGCAGCGGGAAGAATCGCTTTTCTGCTGCGCGACGTCATGACAAGGGTTTTTACCGATTTTCGCTATTCGCGCAGAGTAGAGAACGGAAGCAGCCTTCGATACGGGTTCGGATGGATCGGGAGTCCGTCCGCCGTTGAGGCCGGAAAGGATACTTCGCCTGCTTACTTGGAAGAGGCGTTGCTCACGGCGTATGAAACCGCATGGCAGAGAATGTTTTTCTCCGGCAATCCGATAAGATTGCCATTGACCGAATATCCGTCGCTATCGGCGGATTCCGATTTCAAAGTCCGCTATTTGCCGATCGTTTCGCTGCTGGACGGGTCGCTGTACGGTTTCGAAGCGATCCCCGTTAGAAAGAATGGCGGCGCAAGGATGAACCTGAAAGAGTTCTATGAGAACGCGGATCAGGAAGGGCGGTTGTTCGAGGTCGATCGCCGTTTCCGCGAAGCGGCGATTCGGGGGTTTCCTTCCCGCAACGGCGACGTGAAGCTGTTCCTCCCCGTACCGTCGAAAATTATTTTCGATCCGAGGCTTTATCCGGGAAGTACTTTGAGGCGGATCGAAGCGGCCAACTTAAGGCCGGAGCATGTCGTACTCGTTATGGTCGGAGGGGAAGACGAACAGGGCGTCACGATGAAAGCCGCGCTTAGCCATTATCGCAATCAAGGGTTCCGGATCGCTTTGTCCGGAATCATGCCGAGCTTCGCTTCATTGCGCCGAATGGTGGACATGCATCCGGATTACGCGCAACTGAACGTAGGCTGGATAAGCGGCAAAGGACTCGATCCAGTCGAAGAGAGCATGCTGCAAGGCTTGATTGCTTTAACGCGCAAAGAACAGATCGTTCTGATCGCGAGCGGGCTGGATCAAGAGGGGCTGCTCCCCGCGCTTGTCGCGAGCGGAATGAATTATGCCCAAGGCAAATGGCTGGACCGTGGAGTCGAAGACCGGATGGTACTGGCTCCGGAAATTCAGACCCGTATACGCTCGGAAGTGAACAGGCGTTATCAAGGGGCCACCGGTACGTTGTCGGAATTGGTAGAACCCGTGAAAACGATGAGCAGAGATATTTCCGTCTCGGAAGTTTCCCGGCACTTTGAGCTGCATAGGGAAGGACAGGGAATCGTCATTACGGATAACGGAAGGCCAATCGGGCTAGTCATGAAAGAAAAGCTTCATCAATTGTTGTCGGGCCAATTCGGTTTACCGTTATATTGGAGCCGTTCGGTCGGCAAAATCATGGACGCTCATCCGATGATCGTCGATGAATCCATTACGGTCGATCAAGCCTCGCAGATGGCGATGGCCAGAGAGCCGGACAAGCTGTACGACGCCGTAATCGTCACTCGCGACGGACTTGTTACCGGTATTACGTCCATCCGATCCATGCTGGAGTGGATTACGCAATCGAGGATGACGGATGCGCAATGGGCGAATCCGTTAACCGGGTTGCCGGGCAACGAACCGATTCATCGGGAGCTCGTTCGCAGGCTGGCGGAAGGCCGTCCGTTCGCGGTGCTGTATGCGGATCTGGACCATTTCAAGTGGTACAACGATCAGTACGGGTTTCATAAGGGAGACGAAGTTATCCGATTTACGGGGGAAACTTTGCTGGATACCGTAAGGACGCAGACCAATGCGGAGTGTTTCGTAGGCCATATCGGGGGAGATGACTTTATCGTCGTCTCATCCGGTTCGGACCCCGCCGAGATGGCGAGAGAAGTCATTAACCGGTTCGAACGGGGAATCGGTGCGTATACGGGGAAATATGTCGGCCCGGTGCTCGATAGATCGGGGCGACCGCTGGAAGCGACGGGCCTATCGCTCTCCCTGTCCCTGCTGCTCTGCCAGTCGACGGCCGGTTGGACGCCGGATGCTCTCTCCGAGAGGGCGGCGCTGCTCAAGAAGAAGGCCAAGCAGTTGAGCGGGAACGCGCTTGTGTGCGAATCGATCGCGGAAAATGTCGAATTAAGTCCGATTGTTGCCGATTTAACCACACATTGACAAAGAGCGGGCACCGCGTTTACAAAACTTTGGTAAATTAATGTTCTAAACGAGGCGAACCTGGCTTATTGAACCTTACTTACAGTATCTGCGGAAGATGGTGTTGGATACAATGAAATCATCTTGGTTTGGCATGGAGCGATTGCTAGAGAGAATCGAACATCATCACCATATTGGGATAATAGGAATAGATCTATCCGAGTGGAGGAGCGGATTCTCGTCCGAGCTCTGGGAGGAAGGGTTTAATTGGCCTAACTGGTTGGCCTTGTCCATGGGCCGCAGCGATCTATGGTTCGGCGACGAAGTAGCGGGCCATCTGTGGCTGTACGCCGAACTGCCGGCATCTCTTGCCGAGGAGGAGAGCGAACCCTATTTGCGCGGGTTGGCCAAGCGGGTGAAAGAAGCGATTATCGCGCATTCCGGGTTAGCGGGCAAATCGTTCTCCCAATCCGCTAGGTACCGGGAGAGAGGGATTGGATATGCCGCTCTGCGCGATTGGAAACGCGGGCAGCTCAAAGACTCTATCTATCGGGGCGTACTGAAAGCGACGGGACAGATTCGGGACTCCCTCATCGATCAGAGCGATTGGGAGCTTCGTCTAGAGTTGGAGCGTTTGTTAACGGAAAGCAGCATCAAAAGCGTATATCAACCGATCATGCGGCTAGGGGACGGAAGAGTGTTCGGCTACGAAGCGCTGACGAGATGCCCGGAAGGGAGCTTGTTCGACGGACCGCTCTCTCTCTTCCAATTCGCCGAGAGAAACAACATGGCTTTCGCGTTAGACCGTCTCGCCAGGGAAAAGGCGATTCGCCATTGTCCGACGCTAGGCACGATCCAGAAAATCTTCATCAACGTCACGATGAGCATCATTAACGATCCTCATTTCGTATCCGGACAAACCGTCAACTGGCTTAACGAACGGGGACTTTATCCGGGCCAAGTCGTATTCGAGCTCACGGAACGCAGTTCGATCGACGATTTCGAGGCGGCCAAAAAAATTCTGTCGCACTATCGCAGACAAGGGTATGAGATTGCGATCGACGACGCGGGAGCGGGATATTCCTCCCTGCAATCGATCGTGGAATTAAGCCCGGACTATATCAAAGTAGACCGATCGCTCATTCGGATGGCCGACAAGGACGAGATGAAGAAACATATGCTCAGAACGTTCGTCCGCTTCGCCAAGAAGATGAATATCCGCACCGTAGCGGAAGGAATCGAAAGGCCGGAGGAGTTAAGGCTGCTGCGAGCGATGGGTTTCGACTTCGCGCAAGGGTATTTGATCGGCAGGCCGAGCGAATATCCGGGCGAGACTATGGTAGGAGCTTTCCCCAAAGCGTAAAGCTTAGGGGGAAGTTCTTTTTTCTGTTAGTTGGCAACCGGCTCCGGGGTGCGACGCAATGGGCAGTATGTTATGATAATCGTACGAATAATGTCGGTGAGGTGGGCGCTAGGTCATGAGCAATGGAATGGACAAGCTGGTTTTAATCGATGGCAACAGCATCATTAATCGCGCTTTTTACGCGATTCCGCCTTTGACGAGCAGCAAAGGGCTGCATACGAATGCCGTTCTTGGGTTTACGACGATGCTGCTTAAAGTTCTGGAGGAAGAAAAGCCAAGCCACGTGCTCGTCGCATTCGATGCGGGGAAAGTTACTTTCCGTCATGAAGGGTATTCCGAGTATAAAGGCGGCCGCCAGAAAACGCCTCCCGAGCTATCGGAGCAATTCCCGCTGCTGAAGGAACTTCTTCAAGCGTTCTCGATCTCGCAGTTCGAGCTTGCGGGCTACGAAGCGGACGATATTATCGGAACGATGGCGAAGCTGGCGGAGGAGCAAGGCAAGTCCGCGATCATCGTGTCCGGGGACAAAGATATGCTGCAGTTGACGACGGAGCAAGTAAGCGTATGGATTACGCGCAAAGGAGTCAGCGAGGTAGAGAAATATACGCCGGGCGCAATCGGCGAGAAATACGGTCTTACTCCCGCTCAGATTATCGATCTGAAAGGGCTAATGGGAGACGCGAGCGATAATATTCCCGGCGTGCCCGGGGTTGGCGAGAAGACGGCATTAAAGCTGCTGCATGAATACGGCACGGTCGAGAACGTTCTGGATCATGTCGAAGAAATCAAAGGCAAGCTGCGCGACAATATCGAAGCCCATATGGACGACGCTAAGATGAGCAAGCAACTCGCGACGATATACCGCGAAGTTCCGCTTGATTACGCGCTAGAGGATGTCGCATGGAAAGGTTACGACGAGTCGGTGCTGGCGGGCGCGATGCGGAAGCTGGAATTCAAAAACCTCGTCGAGAGATTGAATTTGGCAGGGGCGGACGAGGCATCGGAAGCGGAGAACGCGGAGACGGC
The DNA here is from genome assembly GCF_014107495.1 of Cohnella cholangitidis. Classification (GTDB taxonomy): domain Bacteria; phylum Bacillota; class Bacilli; order Paenibacillales; family Paenibacillaceae; genus Cohnella; species Cohnella cholangitidis. The sequence goes on along the minus strand of NZ_CP041969.1, from coordinate 1,114,518 downwards.
TTCCCAATATGAGGTTATACGGGTAGATACGGCCGGTTGGGACGGTCTAAACAAGGCGTTAACCAGCGCGGAAGCGGTACTCGTCGAGTCTTCCGGAGACAATCCCCACCACGCGGCAGGAATCGGGATATTGATCGTTGCGGGTACCGAATGTTATGCGGTTCCTTATTCGTTGCTGCTCTCGCCTGAGGCGGCATCTCTTAGAGCTTGGCTCGAAAATGCCGATGCTCCGAAGGTTAGCTACGACTTGCATCGCGTGGAGCTTGTATTGGCAAGTTCGGGCATCGCCTTGACGGGGCAAGCGTTCGACGTGCAGCTCGCGGCGTATTTGCTCGACCCTACCGAAGCGGATCCGTCCCTTCATGGCTTGCTGCAGCGTAACGGCCTGGCGCCTATCCCGTCGGACGAAGCCGTGTACGGCAAAGGCGCGAAGGCTCGTATTCCGGCGGAAGAAGCGCTGGCTAAGCATTTGGCCGCCAAAGCCGATGCGATTCGCAGGTTGAAGCCGCACCTTGCCGAGAAGCTGGAAGAACTCGGAATGAATCGGCTATACTACGAGCTCGAACAGCCTTTGTCCGGCGTGCTTGCCGGAATGGAGAAGCAAGGGATAACGGTAAAGGCGGAAGCGTTGCAGGAGTTAGGAACGGAGTTTCAGCGGCGGATCGAACAAATGACGAAGGACATATTCGATTTGGCCGGTTTCGAGTTCAACATCGGTTCGACTAGGCAATTGGGAGAAGTGTTATTCGAGCGGCTGGGGCTTCCCGTCATCAAGAAGACGAAGACGGGCTATTCTACCGATGCGGAAGTACTGGAGAAGCTGGAGCCGTACCATGAGGTCGTACGTTTGATCCTGCATTATCGCCAGTTGACGAAACTGCAATCGACCTATATCGAAGGACTGCTTAAAGAAATTCAGCCGTCTACCGGCAAGATTCATACGTTCTATAAACAAACGATAGCGGCGACGGGAAGGCTGTCCAGCCAATTCCCGAACCTGCAAAATATACCGATTCGCATGGAAGAGGGGCGTCAAATCCGCAAAGCTTTCGTGCCGTCGGAGCCCGGTTGGTCGATTCTCGCGGCAGACTACTCGCAGATCGAATTGCGCGTATTGGCGCATATATCCGGAGATGATGGCCTCAAGGAAGCGTTCGTGAACAAGATGGACATCCATACGAAAACCGCGATGGACGTCTTCGGGGTTCCCGCCGATCAAGTGGACTCCAACATGCGCCGTCAAGCGAAAGCGGTCAATTTCGGAATCGTATACGGGATAAGCGATTGGGGGCTGTCCCAGAACCTGAACATTACCCGCGGCGAGGCGGCCGAATTCATCGAACAGTATTTCCAAGCCTTCCCCGGCGTACGCAAGTATATGGTGGATATCGTGGAGAAAGCGAGGAACGACGGTTATGTGACGACGCTAATGGATCGTCGCCGGTATTTGCCGGAAATCCGCCATTCCAACTTTAATCTGCGCTCTTTTGCGGAACGGACGGCCATGAATACGCCGATACAAGGAACCGCGGCGGATATTATCAAGCTGGCGATGATGCGCATGAACGAAGCTCTTCTCGAACGTGGACTGCGGAGCCGAATGCTGCTGCAGGTACACGATGAATTGGTGTTCGAGGTTCCGCAAGAGGAGCTGGAGATCATGAAGGAGTTAGTGCCGGAAGTGATGAGTACGGCTCTGGAGCTGGATGTGCCGCTATTGGCGGAAGTCAGCGTAGGAAGCAACTGGTACGAAGCGAAATAATAAGGAAGGAGAGGATCATCATGCCCGAATTGCCCGAGGTGGAAACCGTTCGCCGAACGTTGAACCAGCTCATCGCCGGTAAACGAATCGAGCGAGTGACGGTTAACCTGCCGCGCATTTTGCAGAAGCCGGATGATCCGCTTCTGTTCGCCGCCGAGCTGGAAGGAAGGACGTTCCAGTCCGTCGAGCGCAGGGGCAAGTTTCTGAGGCTCGTATTGGACGGGCTCGTTCTCGTTTCCCATCTTCGGATGGAGGGGCGTTATGGCTTATACGATAAGAAAGAGCCGCAGGAGCTGCATACGCACGTTATTTTTCATTTCACCGATGGAACCGAATTGCGTTATAAGGATGTCCGCCAGTTCGGAACGATGCATCTCTTTTTACCCGGCGAAGAATTACAAGCCCCTCCTTTGAATAAACTTGGAGTGGAGCCTTTGGATGAACGGTTCACGTTGGACGCGTTCCGGCGCGCGCTCGGCAACCGTTCCACGAAGATTAAGCCGCTGCTGCTTAATCAGGAGGTCGTTGTCGGGTTAGGCAACATTTACGTGGATGAAGCGTTGCATTCGGCGGGGATCCACCCGGAGACGCCGTGGAACGAGCTGAAGCGGAAGGAGCAAGAAAATCTTCACGCGGCGATCGTCGAGACTTTGTCTTCGGCGGTGGAGGCAGGAGGCTCCTCCATCAAGTCGTACGTGAACGGCCAAGGAGAAATGGGGCTATTCCAGCATAGCTTGAAGGCATACGGCAGAACCGGAGAGCCTTGTCGCAATTGCGGCACTCCCATTGAGAAGTCCGTCGTCGGAGGCCGGGGCACGCACGTCTGTCCGAAATGTCAGAAGCAACCCCGCACAGGGAATGCCGCTAACGGATCCGCAGCGAGACAACCGCGCCGCAATGCCGTGAAACGTCGATTAGACGGCGAGGGGCTATAGGCATTCGCACATGAAAGTAGCTTGAGCGGGGGGCAATCAAACCGTATCTTGCATAGGATGAACAGAACCCGGCTCCGGTTACGGAGGCTCGGGTAAGCATCCATGCAGGGGGAAATACGATATGATGGCACCTGTCGCCTCGCTAATGTTGTTGTCTTTCGCGGTCAGCCTCGACGGTTTCGGAGTCGGCATCACTTACGGCGTGAGGAAAATCAAGATTCCGATCCATTCCATCTTCATCATTTCCGCGTGTTCCGGACTCATTATTCTGCTGTCGATGATGGCTGGAGTTGCGATCACGGGTTGGATGAGTCCTCATGCCGCTTCGGCCGTAGGCGCGATTATTCTGATCGGAATCGGACTGGTCGCCCTGATTCAATTCATACGGAGCGGCAATTACGAGACGGGGAAAATCAGCGCGGAGGATTCTAAAGATGGCGCGTCCAAGCCGCTCGATCAGAGTCCCGTGCTTAAGCTTGAGCTGAGGTTGTTCGGCTTTATCATCCAAATATTGCGTACGCCTTCCGCGGCCGACTTGGACCGTTCGGGTACGATCAGCGCAGGAGAAGCGTTTTTCCTGGGAACGGCATTGTCCCTAGATGCATTCGGAGCGGGAATCGGAGCCGCGTTGGTTGGCTTCCCGCCCGTACTGACCGCGATGCTCATCGCAACCTCAAGCGGCCTGTTTCTATGGTTAGGTACTCGAGTCGGATTCGTCGCATCCGGATGGCGATGGGTCAGACAGCTATCGATGTTGCCGGGCATAATTCTAATCGCTATGGGAATCTTCAAATTGTTTATATAAAAGGATTAAAGGAAGAGTAACGATGAACATCGGATTAACGGGTGGCATCGCCACAGGCAAGAGTACCGTCGCCAAAGGGCTTACGGAGCGCGGCGCGATATTGATAGATCTTGACGGAATAGCCCGGGAAGTCGTGGAACCCGGGCAGCCGTCCTTGCTCGCTATCGCGGAGCGATTCGGACAAGCCGTGTTGCAAGCGGACGGAATGCTTGACCGCAAGAAGCTGGGCTCGATCGTATTCTCGGATCCGTCCGAACGCAAAGCGCTCGAAGCGATTATCCACCCGGCTATTCGTGCCGTAATGAAAGAAAGAATGGCCTATCATGAAAGCCATACACCGAATAAGCTCGTAGTCGTGGATGTTCCTCTGCTGTTCGAGTCCGGGCTGGAGTCCTATTTTGAGCAAATCATGGTTGTGTACGTTCCGCGCGACGTTCAGTTGCAGCGCTTGATGGAACGGGATAAGCTAACCTCGGAGGAAGCTCTGAAGAGGCTAAACGCGCAGATGAACATCGAGGATAAGAAGATCAAGGCGGATATTCTGATCGACAACAGCGGAAGCTTAGAGCATACGAAGGAGCAGCTCGATCGCTTCTGGCGGGAAAAGGGGCTGGAATGAGGAAAAGAATGAAACGCAAAAGAATAATCCTCCCCCTTGTTCTTATCATTCTAGCCGCTTTGTTCGTTCAGTCGGATTGGCTCGGTCGCTGGATCTATCCGATCTCCTTCACCGAAGAGATCAAAAGGAACGCAGCCCTATACGAGTTGGATCCTCTGCTTATCGCGGCCATTATACGGGTAGAATCCAATTATAAGCTGAATGCGGTTTCTCCCAAGGGCGCGGTCGGCATTATGCAGATTATGCCGGACACCGCGAATTGGATCTTGGAACAGGACGATTTCGGCAGTATTACGGTGAAGGACGCAGGCCAGGAAGCGCATGCCGGCATTGCTCTCGGCTCATGGTACGTGAAAGAGCTTAATCGCCAATTCGACGGGAATTTGATCATTTCCTTAGCGGCTTATAATGCAGGTCCGGGGAAAGTGCGGCAATGGCTTCAAAAAGGGGTTTGGAACGGAGAAGAGCAAACGATACGAGATATTCCTTACGGAGAGACTAGACATTACGTGCAACGTGTGATGTATTATTATAAGAAGTATCAGAAAGTATATAAGACGCTGTAATCGCAATGAAGAGGAAGCCCTGAAGCAGTTCGCTTCAAAGCTTCCCGGTATTAAGTGCTTTCGGTTGGCGATTAGCGGCCTGCCAGTTGTTGCTCGGCGATTTGCACCAAGCGGCGAGTAATGTTACCCCCGATTGAACCGTTATCTTTTGTTGTCATGTTCCCCTGATATCCATCTTGTGGGATGGCGATACCAAGCTCTTGAGCGACCTCGTACTTCAATTGGTTCAATCCTGCAGTTGCTTGGGGGACAAGCAATTGATTGCTGTTGCTGTTTTGTCCGGCCATTGTTGTTCACCTCCTTGCGGTTGGTAACTGTATTATGTGCTTTATTTTTCTGTTCATGTAAGGGAAGGGTTGGAAATAAAAATAATGTTCTGGGAGGCGGAATCGCCGTTATGAAATGCCCTTATTGCGACTACAGCGGGACGAAGGTATTGGATTCGCGTCCCGCGAACGACAACAAATCGATACGCCGCCGCAGGGAATGCGAGAAGTGCAGCCGTCGGTTCACGACCTTCGAGACCGTCGAGGAAACGCCGTTAATGGTGATCAAAAAAGACGGAAGCCGCGAGGAGTTCAGCCGGGATAAAGTGCTTCGCGGGTTGTTGCGCGCGTGCGAGAAACGTCCGGTATCCGTCGGACAGCTGGAAGTGATCGTCTCGGACGTCGAGAGAGAGCTTCGCAATACGGCACACGCCGAAGTGGAAAGCCGCATTATCGGAGAGCTGCTTATGGAGCACATCTATTCCGTAGACGAGGTTGCCTATGTTCGATTCGCGTCCGTGTACCGGCAATTCAAGGACATTAATATGTTTCTTAAAGAATTGAATACGTTGATGAGCAAGCATGGAATTTGATGATTAATTAAGTATGGTTGGAATGGATACAGGCGGACTAACGTGCGAGTCGTGATCGGCATAATAATGTCGTGTCAAAAAAGGTAATAATAAATTGGCGATGTCCGTTGACAGCGTGTTTGTTTGTGTGCTAAACTCTATTTTGTCGCCATTTACGGGCCCTTAGCTCAGCTGGGAGAGCGCTTCGCTGGCAGCGAAGAGGTCAGCGGTTCGATCCCGCTAGGGTCCACCAAATTAAAACTTTCAAGCAACCCTATAAGGGTTGCTTTTTTAATTGGTGGCCTAGCGTAGATCGAACCAAACTGGGTCGTTCCGCGCGCAGAGAGTGCTGAGATACTACATTGAAGAACTTCAACGGACGAGCACGGCATCGATATTTACCGCTGCGATCTGCTTCGTCGAGTGTGCTTCGTCAGCAAGGTTAATCAGAATATCGTTATCCCGCTAGGGTCCACCAAACATTAAACTTAACACGCCGAAACAGGCGTGTTTTTTGTTTTGGATGGACTAAGCTGATCGAACCAGGGTGTTCCGTAGGGTTGAATCCAATAGAACTGATCCTATTCCAGCCAGGTCACAGGTTTTTCGAGTATGACGCCATCCGTTTCAACCCACTGACGGAGACTGCCCGCTTGGACTTGAATTACGATGAAATACAAATCTCCAGTACCATTATTTCGAAGCGTGCGTTCGCCTTCAGGGGAAACACGGATAGCCGTTCCTTCCTTTACATCAAAAATCTGTCCATCCACCTGAAACTGGCCTCGGCCGCCAGTGAAAACGTATAGCTCCTCATTCTCGCGATGGGTGTGATAGAACGGGATAGAGCCCCCTTCCGGAAGTTGATTCATTGAAACTTCCATACCGGTTAGTTCAAGCCTGTCCTTCAGAAAGTACTTACCTGGAGCGGGGTCCTTCGACGAATTCATAAGATTGTTAAAAGGACCGACATCCACAACGCTGAAATGATTACCATTCATTTATAAACTTCCTTTCAATTTGAGTTTTGTTTAAGCACACGAAAAGAGGTTAGAAGGCGGATTGGTTTTTGCCTATTTCGAGCTCACTTCAAGTATAATCAACGTACTTGCAATATGCAATTACGATATTGAAAAATGAAAGCGTGATGCGATCGACATCTGGGGCGATCCTTGGAGCCTGATCATCCTGCGCGACGTCCTCATCCATAACAAGCGATATTACCGCGAGTTTCTTGCTTCTTCCGAGCGAATCTCAACCAATATATTGAGTGCACGGCTCCAATCGCTCGTTGAAGCGGGCCTGCTTGTCAAAATAGAAGGCGAGTCGAACCGCGCGCAAACGATGTATCGTCCATCGCAAAAAGCCCTTGATCTGTTTCCCGTCGTTTTTGAGATTATGCACTGGGGTCTTAAATACAACCCGAATACAGATATGAGCATTCCGATCATGCAGGAACTGACAACCGATGAAAAAGGGCTGGAGCAGCGCCTATTGCGTAATTTCTTCGATATCGATCCTTAATATTCGTTTATCACTATGATTGTTATCGTCGAATCTCTTTGTCAGAAAAGTTAATCAGTATGTTAACTTACCACGTTGCTGCTAAAAATAAGAAAGTAATTCATTTTTAGGATGTTGCAATGTAGAAGCGGGTATGTTAAAATCGCGCTGACACTTAACGATTGGAGTTGAAGAGGATAATGTAATTTTTCTTGCCGCTTTTTAAAGAATAAATCAGTATTTGTTTTATTCTTTATCGGCAAGAAAGTTACCTTATTCTTTTCACTCAAAAATTGATCCTCTTCATACCCTGCACCGGGTTGGATGTGCCGTATTTTTTGAGCTACAAGAAAGGTAACTTTCTTGTAGCTCTTTTTATTTTGACAAAGGATGTTGCCGACACATGCCATTGATCAAGGTAACGAACCTGACGTTTGCTTATCAATTTTGTCGACGTCATCTCCCGGATGCAAATCGAAAAACTGCTGCTGGAGCATTTTCCGACCATCCTTTCTGTAGAGCATGACAGCGAGTTTTGCAAGCATATCGCGACAAAGATTGCGGAACTGAAAGAGATTAACCATTACTAGGAGGATGAAAACGATGAAGATTGAGGTTGTAGATGATTGCGTGAACCGATTCCTGTTTGGTGTAGCGGTTCACAAAAAAACAAATCGGTTGCCGGAGTTTTACCAATCTATCGATAGGTGCACGTAGCGATCCGTCTGCAAACGTACGCGCTTTTTCGATATAGTTGGTTAATGACGTGTCAAAGCGCCAACTAACGGTTGCTTTTTTGCGTTTTCTCCGGCGGTAAGGAGAAGACATGAGACTAACCTCGAAATATGAAACGATTCGGCGAATGTTGTCCGACTTTAAGCAACCCGAGTATCGGTATGCTCAGATTATGAACGCGATTTTCAAGCAAAACGTCGGCGAATACGGACGTTTGACCATACTGCCCAAAGCTTTGCGCGACGAGTTGATCCGAATGCTTGGTCCGAACGTCTGCAGCATCGTTCCGGTAAAGGAACTCACGTCGAAACAGGTCAGCAAGGTGCTGTTTGCCATAGCGGGCGACGAACGCGTGGAGGCAGTACGACTTACCTATGAGCGGGGGTGGAAATCGTATTGCATTTCCACGCAGTGCGGCTGCGGATTCGGGTGCAAGTTTTGCGCCACCGGTACCATCGGCCTTAAACGAAATCTGACCGCCGACGAAATCACTGACCAACTGCTGCACTTTCGCTTGAACGGCCACGCTTTGGACAGCGTCTCATTCATGGGCATGGGGGAGGCGCTCGCCAACCCGCATATTTTTGATGCCATTACGATTTTGACCGACCCGCATCTCTTTGGTTTAGGACATCGACGAATTACGGTTTCCACCATCGGCCTGTTGCCGGGGATCGACAAGCTGACACGGGAATTTCCGCAGGTCAATCTAACCTTCTCGCTGCATTCGCCGTTCGACGATCAGCGAAGCGAGCTGATGCCGATCAACGACCGATTTCCTGTCCGCGACGTGTTGAAGGCATTGGATCGTCACATCCGGTATACAGGGAGAAAGGTTTATATTGCGTATATTCTTCTTCGAGGAGTCAACGACTCGAAGGCGCATGCCGAAGCAGTTGCCGAGTTGTTAAGCGGAAGGGGACCAGGGGATCATCTCTACCACGTTAACTTGATTCCATTCAATTCGACCGAAGTTACGCCAGACAGCTATCGGCAATCGGATCCTAATCGGATTAAAGCGTTTGTTCGAATTTTGAAGTCAAAGGGTATCAACATCACGGTCCGAACCCAATTCGGATCGGACATTAACGCGGCATGCGGCCAGCTATACCGCTCTGAATAATCGATGTCTGAAATTAAATTTATTACGCCGGACGCAGCGGATCTGCGACTTGAAAGAGAAACGGCTGCCATGAAGAGGGCAGCCGTTTTGATTTGCGGCGTAGGCTATGAAACCGACCGCAACGGGAGAACGCTTCGCTGGCAGCGAATAAGTCGGCGGTTCGATCCGGCTAGGTCCGCCAAGCACTAAAGATATCAAGCTATATCAGGCGTTTCCCGATGAGCCAAGACAGTAATAAGGGTGCGGTAGCTGCCGTCAGATTTACTTTTGCGAAGCCGGAAGGGGTTCCGTCGTAACATAGCTGTCTTTCAAAATATAGAGAAGCGGTTTCTCGGCTTGATTAGCGGCATCGTAAGCCGATACTAAGGCATATTGGCTGCCTTGCAGGTCTACATCCAGTTCAGTAACCCGATCGGCCTCGAGACTGATCTCCTCCGTCAATTGCTGATTATTGCCGTTCAGCACCCTGATCTTCATTGACGAGGAGGCGTACAGAATCAGATGCAAAGTATTGTGTTTTTTTCCAAAGTTGAATTTCAGGTAAGGCGATCCCTCATACCAACCCAACCCCACGTTTTCCGCCGAGAAGGCGTAGGCTCCTTCATACTGATGATTTCCGAAAACAAGTTGCTTTTTATCGACCACATCGTAAAACTTCTCGCTCCAATTATCCACTTTCACCTCTTTGGAATACAACGTGAGGTTGCTGCTCTCGCGCATTCCGACGGTTTGCGTGGATCCTTCCCATGTGATCGGAATGTCAAAGGCATTGGCAATTGCCCGAAGAGGCAAATAGGTCGTTCCGTTATACGTGATCGGAAGCACTTCCTTGCCTTTGTCGTCGAGAGGGCGCCAAGGCTTGCCGTCCAGACGGAAGTTGATCCCCGAGTTGAGGTAGGCTTTGATCTCGGTGAGATTGCTGGCGGCGAACGCTCCGGCTGAAAGCGAAAGCATAGCGGTGATAACGAGTAATAGAATAACGCTTGTCTTCTTCATCAATTATCTTCCTCCAATGTTTTTGATCGAATCATCATGAAAGACCATAACAGGATAAGCGCTTCAAAAGCGTTTCAAATAGGGCAGCGGGCGAGGGAAACGCTTTTGAAGCGCTCGCTGCAATAGAATAGTCGGAAAGGAGGGTCTCACTGTGTTTGATAAGAAATCTCTTTATCTTGCTTTCTCTGGTGCCTTGCTATTGGCTTGTCTAATTCCGTTTCAATCCGCTAAGGCGCTTGATGTTCAGTTAAATCCGGAATTATGGATAGAGGTCAACCCGAACATTGACATTCGCTTGTATATGCCGAGTTCGAACGGCGTGGAGCGATGGGCGTTTGAAACAGGGGGGGCGATCAACTCGTCTTCGCCCGCAATCGGTCCAGACGGCACTGTTTACGTTGGATCTACGGACGGGAAGCTCTATGCAGTCGATAAAAAGGGGATGAAGAAGTGGGAGTTCGCGACGGGAGCAGCCGTCTACTCATCGCCGGCGATTAGCGCAGACGGCACCGTGTATGTCGGCTCGAGTGAAACTCTATATGCAATCACTCCTGACGGAAAGCCGAAGTGGGCGTTCGAAGCAGGAGGCGCCATATACTCCACAGCGGCCATTGGCGAAGACGGTACCATCTATGTTGAATGTGAGGATGGCAAGCTCTATGCGCTCAAACCGGACGGTACGAAGAGATGGGAGTTCGTAACAGGAGGCGGAATGAGCGGCAAACCCGCCATCGATTCTAACGGCACCATCTACGTCGGTTCCCGCGATAAGAAACTCTATGCGATAAATCCGAACGGATCGAAAAAATGGGAATTTACAACGATCAACGAAGTGAAGACGTCGCCGGCCATCGGGACAGACGGTACCGTCTATATCGCTTCGGGTGCGGAGAGACTGTATGCTATCAAACCGGATGGAACGAAGAGATGGGAGTATCCCTTGGATAAAAAGCTATATGGAGGCAATTCCTATTCATCGCCAACGATCGGTCCGGATGGCACAATCTATGTCGGATCGGGCAACTCTGGCATTTATGCAGTCAAACCCGACGGAACGAAGAAATGGAAATTCGATACGGAGGGCATTATGGTAGCCGCGCCTGCAGTCGGAGCAGACGGCACCGTCTATATAGGATCGGCCGATATGAAGCTATACGCGATTAAAACGGACGGAACGAAGAAATGGGAGTTCAGAACCAATGGCCAGATCGTCGCCGCATCGGCGATAGGTCCTGACGGTGCGGTATATATTGGTTCTGGCGATCATAAGTTGTATGCTATCGGCATGATACACGTTAACGGAGTGAACCTGAGTAAAGCCACGCTCAAATTGGACGCCGGGCAAAGCGAGACGCTGCAGGCGACAACAATTCCGGGCAATGCTTCTTATCAAGAAATCGCATGGTCGAGCAGTGACGATCGCATTGCCGAAGTGGACGTTACAGGCAAAGTGACGGGCATTGGACCAGGCACGACTACGATTACGGCAACGTCAGAGGATGGAGGATACTACAAACAATGTGTCGTGACCGTATCAGCCGCAACGAACGACAATCCTCCTGCTCCCGCAAATAATCCTCCTTCTCCGCAAACGGATGCGGCGAGTCTGACGGACATTGCGGGGCACAAGTTGGGCCCGGAAATTACCAAAGCGGTGGCGCTCGGCATCGTATTCGGTTATTCGGACGGCACGTTTCGGCCCGACGGGAACGTTACCCGAGCCGAATTTGCCAGCATGATCGTCAGAGGGCTGCCCTCAGAAGAGGAAGGAGCGCCGCTCGGCTTCAAAGATAAGGATAAAATCGGAGCCTGGGCGGTGAAGGCTGTCCGGCAGGCGGTGAAGCTCGGCATTATCCACGGGTACGAAGACGGTACGTTCCGGCCTAATACGAACATTACCCATGCGGAAATGATCGCAATGGTCATTCGCGCCTCTGGCTTCTCTACGGCCGGCAATGTGCCGCAGACCAGCTTCACCGACGATGCGGACATTCCGAGATGGGCGAAACCCGCCGTTTCCAAAGCCGAGGAGATCGGGATCATCAACGCCGGGGATATCCAGGACGGCAAATTCGCGCCGCAAGCGGTGTCCACCCGTGCGGAAGCCGCGTCGGCCATCGTCCGCATGCTGGAGGCTCGCAATTAGAAATCTTCGTCATTACGATTTAGATCCTTTGACCCCCTGTCAAAGGATCTTTTTTTATCCGGCTTCTCGAAAGGGATTTCCGCTCGATAAGAGAATACAATTGACAATGATCCGATTTACGATTGGAGGGGAGCCGTTTGGCAGGCTGCAATTTTCAGTTGTTAGGCAGTTTGAAATTTACCCTCGACGGCGAAGAACTATCGGAAATCTCCGGCAAAAAAGCTGCACTGCTGCTGGCTTACTTGATTCTCGCTATTGATGCGTCTTCCAGCAGAAGGCAAATCGCTTTTCATTTCTGGCCCGACTCCAGCGAGAAGCAAGCATTGTCCAATTTGCGGAAGCTTCTTCACGATCTTCGGGTATCCGTTCCGAGAATCGACCGCTATCTTAAGATTACGCCCGCATCCATCCGCTTGAATACCGAGCTGCCCTTCTATTCGGATGTGCGCGAATTCGAACGGGCGGCGCAAGGAACAACCGTTCACGAGCTGTGCAGAGCGGAAGAGCTGTACAGAGGCGAGCTGCTGCCCGGGTTCGGCGAGGAGTGGCTCGCGGTGAAACGGGACCAGTTGGCGCAAACCTACTTGACCGCGCTCGACAAGCTCGTTTCCTTGATGGAACGTCAGCGGGATCATGCGTCGGCTCTGTTCTTCGCGCAAAAGCTGCTTGCGCAGGACCAGTTAAGGGAGGAAACGTATCGCACGGTGATGAGGCTGCATGCCTTGAACAAAGATATGGCAGGCGTTGTGCAAACATTTCGGAAGCTGCACGGCGTTCTGCATACCGAACTTGGAATCGCCCCTTCGGAGGAGACGCTGCTTCTGTATGAAGGACTGACGAAAAACGAGAGCGGGATTTCCGCGGCCTTGCAAAGCAAAGTCACTCTGATCGGCAGAATAGGCGAATGGGAAAGCTTGCTGGGCGCATGGAAACAAATCGCTGCCGGCGGAAACGCCCTGCTTCTGTTGAAGGGGGAGGCCGGGATCGGCAAAACCCGATTGGCCATGGAGTTTAAGGCATGCTTAGAAAGCTTGGGGATTCAAACCGCTTTTGCCGGCTGCTATCCGTCGGTCAGGTCGCTATCCTATATGCCGGTAACCAACTGGCTCCGGAGCCTTCCGCCGCCGAAGCTCGGATCGGTGTGGTTGTCCGAATTGGCGCGTCTGCTTCCCGAACTGTTGGAGCAATATCCAGACTTGCCGAAGCCGTCTCCGATTCAAGAGAAATGGCAGTTGAACCAATGGTTCGAAGCGATCGAACGGATGCTGCTGGCCAGCGAGCCGCTGATGCTTGTCCTTGACGATATCCAGTGGAGCGACGAAGAGACGCTTCGGTTTCTGTCCTACCTGATCCGAGGCGATTCCAAAGCCAGAATGCTTTTGGTGGCGACGATGAGAACGGACGAAGAAGCGGGAGATGCCGTCGCTTATGTTCTGGGCGAGCTTCGGTCCGAGCGGAAGCTGATCGATATCGAGCTGGCTCCGCTAAGCCGGGACGAAACGGCCCGCTTGGCGGTCGAAACGGTTGGCGATGCGCTGGCCGACCGCCATTCCGCGAATCTATATGCGGAAACCGGCGGCAATCCGTTATTTATTGTAGAAACGTTGCGGGAATGGCAAACGAGCGGGGACAGCGGCGAATTCCGTTTGTCGCAAGTGGCGAAATCCGTTATCGAAAATAGGTTGAACAGGCTGTCGCCGGTCAATCGCAAGCTTGTATCAATCATCGCTGCCGTCGGAAGGCCCGTCTCCGCAGCGCAATTGACGTTGGTAACGGACATGGAGGAGGAAGCGATTCTAGAGCGCACGGAGCAGCTCGTGCAATTGAAGGTTTTGCAGGAGGTGGGGGGCGGGAATTACGGCTTCACCCATGACATCGTCAAGGAAACCGCGTACAAGCTGAACAATGAGAGCAGGCGGCGCAGGTGTCACCGGCAAATCGCGGAAGGTTTACTCGCCTATCATTGCTTGCAGATCGAACCGGTTGCCGGCGAAATCGCCTTTCACTACGAGCTTGCGGGGATGGATCGAGAGGCCGTTGCCTACTATGAATTGGCAGCGACGGCGGCGGAGAAGATCTATGCCAATGAGACGAGAATCCATTATTATCGGAAGCTCTTCAGCCTGCTGCCGGCAAAAGGGACTTTACCCGTTCTGATGAAGCTCGGCGACGCTTTGATCGTGACGGGAAATTGGAACGAAGCGGAGAAGACTTACAAGCAATGGCTTGAGCGTTATGGATACTTGGTCACGATCAATGAGCGGTCCTATTGCGACGTCGCGCTCGGCAACTGCTTGCGACTGATGGGCAAATATGAGGAAGCCGGATTCCATCTGGAACGGGCGTCCTACCACTTCAAGTTGACTGAGGACTATGAAGGACTCGGTTTCGCATACGGAACGCTCGGTATTTTGCATTACTTTATGGCAAGCTACGATAAGTCGCTTCGATACTTCTTGGATAGAATGGAATTGTCTCGCACCGGAAATCAAACGAAAACGCAAGACGATGTCCGGTTCCTGGGCATGATCGGCTTCCTGCATTACGACCAAAGCGAGTATGACCAAGCGATTTATTGGTTCAGGAGACAAATCGGCCTCGCTACGGAAATCCGGGACGCATTTTTCGTCGGAGATGCATTGGGCGGATTGGCGTTGGTTTATTTAGAGACGGACGATATGGACCTCGCTTACGACCGCATCGTCGAGAAGCTGGAGATCAGCAAGTCGATCGGGGCGCAAATGGGCTTCGCGATGGGGGTGGGTATGTTGGGCAAATATTATTATTTGCTCGGCTCCCGCCTGCAAGCGGAACAATGCATCGCCTTCTGCCTTGAAGAAGCGGTGCGCATCCAGGATTGGCATATTGCCGCCGTCGTGCTCGGCATAGAAGGCTGCAATTTAATGGAGCAGCATCGGTATGAGGAAGCCGGACGATGGATCGAACGATCGGCGAGGTTAACCAAGCTGCTTCGCATCCCTTTCTTCGAATGCGAGGCGCTCTATTTCACGAGCCTTCTAAGGGAGCGGCAGAATCAGATGGCAGGTTGCGCGGAGGTTGCCGACGAGGCGCTGAAGCTCGCCATTCGGCTCAAACGGCGGGACTTGCAGTTCAAGCTTCTTGTGCAGCGCCTGTATGTGAAGACGCGTTTGGGACGGATCCGTCCTTGCGAAGCGTTGGACGAGCTGCAGCGTATGGCGGAACAATACGCCGGTGATCAGGAACAGGCTGCCGTTCGCTTCGCAATGTGGCGACTGGAGCCCGACTCGGACGTACTACGGACTGCCGCGTTCTCCTTGAACGAAGCTCTGTACCGGAAGTCGGGCAAGCAGGAATATTTCGGCCGTTTGCGCGAGCTTGGCGGCTTCGACCAAGTTATCTCAGCGCGCCCGATGCCGAAGTTTGCCGCAGAGGCTGTGCAGCAGAAACGAATTTCCCCGAACCTATTGGCGGATATCGATCGTTTTTTATCGCTCGATTGACTCGGAGCATAGTGCTGGCATTCCCAAAAGCATGAATTTAATGACTATGCTCCACGGTTATGATAACGTTGCCTTTTTTATGTCCTTTGTCCACATAACTGTGAGCGTCGACGATTTGCTCAAGCGGATAATGCCTGTCTATTACCGCTTTTATCCGTCCTTGTTCCATAAGTCCGTTGAGCCAAATTAAATCCTCACTACGAAGAGGAGGCGAACCATCATCGACCGTTATCTGTTTTCCGTTTGGAACAAGTACGTTTTTACATTGCAACGTTGCTTTCGCTTTTCCGACAGCATTAAAAATAAGGTCGTAAAGTTCGCCCTTTTCCGTAAAGTCCTCTTTCGTATAGTCGATGACTGTGTGAGCGCCCAAAGATTTAACGAGTTCCAAATTTGCAGTGCTGCACACCCCGGTAACTTCCGCTCCCAAATGTCTTGCCAGCTGTACGGCTGCAGTGCCGACAGCTCCCGAAGCTCCGTAAACAAGGATTTTTTGTCCTTTTTGAAGATTCCCTTTCTTTAAATAGTGCAAGGCTAATAATCCGCCAAAAGGAATAGCGGCGGCTTCCTCGTATTTCGCGTTAGCTGATTTTTTAACCAAAACGCCGTCTTCTCGTATACATTTATATTCCGCATATGAGCCGAACCCGAAACGATCGATCCCATAAACCTGATCCCCTTTTTTGAAGGTTTGCGTGTTCGCGCCTACAGATTCGACTTCTCCGGCGAATACCATTCCAAGAATGGATTTTCTCGGTTTCTTGAGACCGATCGCTAATGCCATAGGGAGCCAGAACCTCATAGGAACTTTAAATCCCCGTATGATGCAGTCGCTTGCCGTCACGGACGAAGCAAAGATTTTTATGCAAATCTCGTTTTCCTTGGGAGCGGGTTTTTCCGTCTCTTTAAGTTGAAGAACTTCCGGCGGACCGTACTTGGTACATACAACAGCCTTCATAGGCATATCCCCTTATAGACTTTCTGGCAAAGTTCGATCACTACTAATATACGTAACGTTTCGTATAGACCTACAGATACTTAAGTATGGTTTTGCATTAGAATCTGTTGACGCCCGGTCCGATCTCGCTTCATGAAGAAGACCGATCCGTAAGGGTCGGTCCATCTTCGTTATCCGTTGCAATCATTCAGTCGAATTCCTTGTTGCCGGCCTTCGGCTGACCGATAGTTTTGATGATGACGTTAGGAATAATCAGGAGGAGAATAATAGAGCCGTAAACGCCGATCGTGTAGCTGGCGCCGTAGTTGAAATCGAATCCCCGATTAAACAGAAAGGTAATGAGATGTATGAACATGTTCGTAAAACAAAAGGCGTAACTTCGGATCATCCAGTTCCGATGCCGGGCGATCTCTTTCTTTTTAATCTGGACTAGCGCCGTTATGGTTATGAGCAGCCATATCATATTAAGCGCATTGAAACCCATGCTGCTTATTTTTCCTCCGGTGGCGTATGGCGCCATGTATCCGGACGTCAGTACTACGAGAAGAACGGACAATAAATAGACATAGCCGTTTACGCGATGAAACTTGCGGCTTTTTTCAAAGATCCGGTTCGAAAAGTTGAGCAGTCCCGCCGCCATGGCGAAGCAGGCGAATGCGACATGCACGTGCATAACGGTTAACCATACGGGGAGTTTAAGCTCGCGACTCAGTCCGGTTTTCTGACTCAAAAACTCATCGGCTCCGGGATCGAAAATATAGTTGTCCAACAAGGCGTACAGAATAAATACAGTGGCGATACAGGATAATATTCCGAATAGCATATTGCGTTTCTTCATGTGATACGGATCCTCCGTGGCGTCTTCCTTTTTATTTTTCTATTCATTAGGGCAAGGAAACCCGCACGCCCGTTAATTTGGATGACGGGAGTACGCCGGCTTTAGCGAATCCGGTCAATTGATCTCCTTCGGCAGCAACTTCGAACTTTAGATTTAATCGCATTGGTTTCGAGATTCGCAGCGACCAGGCAAGCTTGTTGTCCCGAAGCAAAGGATTCATGAACTCGACCGTCTCGTCCCCTTGCGTCGCCGTCCCGTGGATCGTCCCGTCGCGCGTTGAAATCGAGAGCTTGACTTGCAGCTTCCCGACTGGCGTAGCGATTGTTGCATCCCAATCGCCTTCAAAGACCGATACTCGATTGGTTTTGTTATACTGAGCGCCCAAAGTCGCCTTCTCTGCGTTCGCAGTGTTGGGATCTTCGTTAGTTATCGCCTTTTGAGTGCCGGGAGAAATCCCTTTCTCTCGCCAAACCGTTCCTCTCCGTTCGAACTCGAACAACTGCTCCACCGCGTGCGCAATACGCGGTCCAAGCTCGCGTTCCACCAAATACAGAGCGACATCGAGCCCCGATGTGACTCCTCCCCCGGTAACCAGGTTTCCGTCGTCCACGACGCGTGCCGAGACGGGAATAGCGCCGGTCGACCCAAGCAGATCCATGCCCAGCCGGTTGGTTACAGCCGGTCTGCCTTCCAATAACCCTCCCATGGCCAGTATTAGGGAGCCACCGCATACCGCGGCGACTACTGCGTCTTGTCGTTCCAGCGCTTGTCGGATCAGATCGGTCAACGCCGAATTCATTGTCCGGATCAGAATTGCCGGGACCGAATCGGGACCGTCCCCCGCGATGTCGCCGGATGCGCCGGGTACTAGAATGATTCCCGCGCGTTCCGGATCCAGTTGGCCGCTTGCTTCTATTTTTAACCCGTTGATGCCGCTGGCGACAGACCTTGGCCCTTCCGCCGTGACGAGCTCCACGCTCAACGCGCCGTCCGCAAACAGTTCAGCGGCGCAAAAAACCTCATAAGGCGCAATGGCATCCAAGAGGTCGAAGCCATCGAATAACACGATTTGAACAGATAACATAACCGAAACCTCCTTTTTCCGCGTCGGTTTAACTTGAGTCTATTCGCCGATCGGGGCAACAACGGAATCATAGCAACTAAATATCTCGAACGAAGCCGCAAAAAGGTCACAAAACAATAAACAATGCATCACAGATTGCGAGAGTTGGTTTTTCATATAGCAAAAAATGATAAACTTAACCGAGAATCATCGGCACAAAGGTGGGATGCTCGTGAGTGAAAGCAAAACGATTCTAGTCGTGGATGATGACGAAAGTATCGTCGAACTTTTGAGGGATTTTTTGGAGAATGAACGATATCAAGTAAAAACCGCTCTTGATACCGCTCAAGCGCTTGCCGTGTTTCGGGAGAGCACGATTCATTGCATGGTTGTCGACATCATGATGCCGGGACTGAACGGTTTTGAATTATGCCGGCGAATTCGCGCGGAAAGCGACGTTCCTATTTTATTTTTGAGTGCTCGAAGCGATGATGTAGACAAGATTCGAGGATTAACGCTCGGCGGCGACGATTATATCGTCAAGACGGCTTCGCCCGGAGAGATTGTCGCCCGAGTGAAAGCCGTACTGCGACGTACCGGTTCTCGGCAGGAAATCCGTAAAAGGGTTTTGGACTATGGTCGCCTTCAAATAAATCTATCCGCGCGCGAAGTGTTTGTAGAAGGGCAGATCATCTCGCTGACACCGAAGGAATTCGAACTGTTGCGATTGTTTGCCGAGAATCCGAGGCATGTTTTTTCTTATGACCAACTGCTTGATAAATTTTGGGATGGAGTAGGCGACAAGCATACCATTCGAGTCCATCTCAGTCGGCTTCGCGAAAAAATCGAATCGGATCCGAACCATCCCGAATACCTGATTAACGTATGGGGCGTAGGGTATCGGTTCGAGGGAGGATAAAGTGAGAACGATTCGCATTCGGAAGTTTACGATGCTTTGCTTATTATTGATCCTTTCGGTACCGTGGATATTCTTTGTCGCAGCGCACTTCATGGTAACGAAATCGTTGAGCTTCGGAGAGAATCAACCGCAAGATCTAAGGCTGCAAAAAAAGTTGACCGAGACGATTCGCCTGATCGAAACGGGCTCGGACCATTGGACGGATCCGAACTGGCAAAACCGATTGCAGATTCAACTGCGGCAAGCGAACTTGGATGCGGCTATTCTAAATGCCTCGAATCAAGACATCTATCGCTCCAATCCGGAGCGCAATAGAGCATTGTTGAAGACGGAACGATTCTCGGTTATCGAGGACGGCCAAGTGCTTGGAAAAGTTGTCGTTTACCTGCCGAATTCCAATGCGATTCCCCTGATTGCGGCGTTTGCAGGACTTTTGCTGGCTTTCTTTCTCGTAGGGGTTGAAATGCGAAGGTTCATTCTTAAACCCCTTGAGAGGATGAGCGTGACTGCTAGACAAATTGCCGCAGGAGATTGGGATGTCCGGCTACCCCCGTCCAGAATGACGGAAATAGCCGAAGTACGCGATAGTTTCATGGTTATGGTGGATGGGCTTCAAAAATCAAATCGGAAACAGGTCGAATTGGAAGAAGAGCGTCGATTCGTCATTGCCGCCGTCGCGCATGATTTAAGGACGCCGCTATTCGCCTTGCGAGGTTATTTGGACGGTATAGAACAAGGCATAGCTCAATCGCCGGAGAGATTGGCGAAGTATTTGGCGGTATGCAAGGAAAAATCGGCGCAGCTGGATCGGCTCGTCGAGGATCTGTTCACGTTTACGAAGATCGAATACTTGGAAACGGAAATGAACAAAAACACGATTGACCTTAAGCTCATATTGCAAAAAGCGCTGGATAGCCTGAAACCGTCGGCCGAACAAAAGCATATCTCGGCGATTATGCATCATGCGGCGGATGATTTCGCGATTATCGGCGATCCGCATTTGTTGGAACGCGCCATGAACAATCTATTGGATAACGCCGTTAGACATACGCCGCTCCACGGTAAAATTCTAGTTCAATGTTATAAGGAAGATAATAAGGTACTTTTTACGATTTTGGATACCGGGCCTGGTTTCGCTTCAGAGGAACTCCAACGCGTATTCGAACCACTATATCGCGGCGAAATATCGAGAAATCGTTCAACTGGAGGAGCGGGATTAGGGTTAACCATTTCGCAAACCATTTTGAGACGGCATGGAGGCGATCTTACCGTAAGTAACCATACGGATGGAGGAGCGCTGGTGATCGGTTGGATACCCTGCCCTATAGATAACAGCACGGTCAAACGATGATTAACTCTCGACGGCAACCGTCTCTTGCATTTTCTTCGAACCTGGCAGTCTCTTCTCGGCGAAAAAATAAATCAAAGCTAAGAGCGGCAGGAGGGTTCCAATGAGAGACGTGAGCTTCCAGCCCCCATGGGTATAAGACCAACCGCCCAATGATGAGCCAATGGCTCCGCCTATAAAGAAAATAGCCATGAATAGTCCGTTCAGGCGTCCTCTCGCTTCGCTTCCCAGCGAATAAATGGCACGTTGGCTAACGACAAGATTTCCCGACACGGCCATATCGAGCGTAAATGCGGATACAAAGAGAAGAATCAGGGCAAAGGTGGAATCGCTTCGGAACAAATGAATGAGCAAAAAAGACAAAGCGGCTACAATCATGGCTAGCCCCGTTAATGATTTACTCCAACCCTTATCCGCCAATCTTCCGGCAATCGGGGCGGCAATCGCCCCGCCCACGCCAATTAGCGCAAACCATGCAATGCCTCGCTGGGACATTCCGAAATCATCAGCCAAATGGATAGGGACGACGGTCCAAAACAAGCTGAAGGCTCCGAATAAACAAGCTTGATACAGGCCGCGACGTCGTAATGCAGGCGTTTGTCGCAAGATGCCGCCTAAAGAGAGGATTAGTTTTCCGTAACGTACCGCAGGAGCGGGCTTGCGCTCAGGAAGTACATACGACAACAGTGCGGTCAATAGAGAGATCGCGATTGCCGATAAAACAAAAATGGCTCTCCAGCCCCAGAGACTCGTTATATAGCTCGCCACCGGCCGGGCAAACATGATTCCTAGCAAGAGGCCGCTCATCACATTTCCGACGACGCGGCCGCGCTGCTCTTCGGAAGCCAAATAGGAGGAGAAGGGCACCAGAACTTGAGCGACTACGGATCCGATTCCAATAAAAAGAGATGCGATCAAAAACAACGGGGCATTGGGCGCAAACGCTGCAGTCAGCAGAGCGCCAGCCGCAACCGTAAGCATGATAACCGTGAGACGGCGATTTTCAATGACGTCGCTTAACGGTACGATGAACAGCAACCCGACGACATAACCGATTTGAGTCACTGTAACAATTAATCCCGCTGCCGTAGAAGTAAGGCCGGTTGCATCGCTGATAGGCCCTACCAAGGTTTGAGCGTAATAAAGATTGGCAGCGATAAGCCCGCACGCGGCTGCCAGCAGAATCATCATCCAACTTGAAATCCGGCTGTCCTGATCTGCTTGTTTGTTTCGCATAGTGATCCTCCTCATAAATACTGAACGTATAGTTTAGTAAATCGAATGAATCCAATGATATACTGAACGTACGGTTTTGTAAATAGGCTTTTCTTCGTGTTGCCTATTTTGTATACTAAACGTATAGTTTATAGCGGTTGAGACGGATTTAAGCAAAGGAGGATTCAAGTGCAGGGGAAACGAGGGCGTCCGCGCAACCTGGAAACGCAAAACTCCATCCTTACCGCTTCCTATGATTTATTGTTGGAAAACGGCTTTGGAGCGGTTACGGTAGAAAAAATCGCCGATCGTGCCAAGGTAAGCAAGGCTACGATCTATAAATGGTGGCCTAACAAGGCTGCGGTGGTGATGGACGGTTTTCTATCCGCCGCGACTGCAAGATTGCCTGTGCCGGACACGGGTTCGGTATTCCGGGATATGTTGGAACATGCCACGAATATGGCCCGGTTTATGACAAGCCGCGAGGGTTCCATTTTTCTGGAGATCATCGGAGAAGGGCAGACTGATTCCGCCTTGGCGGAGGCTTATCGGACGCGCTATATACAACCTCGCCGACTGGAGGTACGCGGTATTGTGGATCGGGGCGTCAAGCGCGGAGAGTTGAAGAACGATCTAGATATCGCGTTATGCACGGATCTCGTTTACGGGCCGATTTTCTACCGCTTGTTAGTTACGGGAGATGTGGTTGACGATAAGTACGTCCAGCAATTGGTAGACAATGTCTTTGAGGGCATGCGTTCGGCTTGAGTCGACCCTACCGCGCGATCAAACACGCCGAGCGAGGCGTGTTTTTGCATGGGGACAGACTTGATTCCAACAAATTTTTTTACGGCGTTATCGTTATCGTGTTCTTATTCTCGTCCTCAGCTTGTTCGTACTCTCAGTGAGTCTAGAATGACAGCCGTCTAAATACATAGTGTCTAACTTTTGGGGGTCACTGCAGCGAAGGCTGTTTTTTTTAATTCTGAAAATATAACGGTTAAGATTTCATTAAGAAAATTCGGTTACATACTTGATAAAATCTACAGGACTCTTTTACATTCGACAAAAGCAAGTAAAAAAAAAGATATGATTCCGAGTAAACCTATGTTTTAATTAATAGTTGGCAATTTTATGTAAAATTCGACAGCCTGAATACTGGCATCTTCGTTGAAATAATCAAGAAAAAACGGCTTTTTATTTGCGAGAGGAGATTCGGTAATGGAACGAGTTGGGGGAGCGGCGCATGAGGAAAGGGACAAGTTTGAGGACAACGGGCTGCGGAAAAAGATGAGATCGCTTTGTCTGTTCCTATTGGCGGTGGTGATATGTTTTCCTGCCGTTCCGGGCAAAGCGGGCGCGGTAGCTACGGGCGTGACGGACGGGACCTATGATTTCGGCGGTACGCTGGCAGTGTATAACGGCGATTACAATAAAACGGGCGATAAGTTTTACGTCAGCAAAGACCTGGTCAAAAGCGGAACGAGTTTATGGCCGCAGACGCAAACGGATACGAGTGTCCCGGGGTACATCATGCTTAAAGCGGAGGGAAGTTCGGTGCTCGGAAGCTTCACGTTGCAGGACTTGGGCTTCAGCGCCGTAAGCAACGGGCTAAAGCTTGATTTCTTGCATATCACCTTGTACGATTCGACCGGCTCGATGATTACGACCATCGATAATTACAGCTATGCAGGGGGGGCCAAGTTAAGCGTCGGGACAAGTTCGGCTAAACTTTCGACATTGTTAAATTCGAACAACCTCTTTCAGATGAATAATGTAAATTCTATTAAAATATTGTGGACGTTCGAAGATGATTTGGCGCCTTCGAGACTAAAGCTGGACAACATCAGGATTGCCAATGTACAAAAAATGAAATACAACGTTTACTTTAACAGCAACGGCGGTTCGGCGGTGGGCAGCCAGATTGTAGCCTATAACGACAAAGCAACGGCACCTGCTAACCCGACTCGGGCTGGTTACGCGTTCGGAGGATGGTATACGGATGCGGCCTTAGCGACGCCGTTCGCGTTTACGACGGCGATTACTGCGAATAAAACCTTGTATGCGAAGTGGACGCTCGTTAATTATACGGTAACGTTTAACAGCAACGGCGGTACGGCCGTAGCGAACCAGACGGTCGGCGGCAACGGTACTGCGACCAAACCCGCGGATCCGACGAGGCGGGCTACACGTTCGGAGGGTGGTACAAGGATGCGACATTTACGACGGCTTTCGCCTTCACCGCGCCGATCACCGGAAATACGACGTTGTATGCGAAGTGGACACCGATTAATTACACCGTAACGTTTAACAGTAACGGCGGCACGGCCGTAGCGAACCAGACGGTAAGCTACAACAGCAATGCCACCGCCCCTGCCGCCCCGACGAGAACGGGTTATACGTTCGGAGGGTGGTACTCGAATACGGGGTTGACGACGTCTTTTGCCTTCACCACGCCGATCACCGGAAACACGACGCTGTATGCGAAATGGACGTTAAACTCTTATACGGTAACGTTCAATAGCAATGGCGGATCGACCGTGAGCAATCAAACGGTAAGCCATAACAATACGGCAACGGCGCCTGCCAATCCGACGAAGACGGGCTATACGTTCGGAGGTTGGTATACGAACGCGGCTCTATCGACAGCGTTTACCTTCACTACGGCGATTACAGGAAACACGACGTTGTACGCGAAGTGGACGTTGAATAATTACACCGTAACGTTCAATAGCAATGGCGGATCGGCTGTGGCAAGCCAGACGGTAAGTTATAACAATACGGCAACGCGCCTGCCAATCGACGAAGACGGGCGTATACGTTCGGAGGTTGGTATACGAACGCGGCTCTATCGACAGCGTTTACCTTCACTACGGCGATTACAGGAAACACAACGCTATATGCGAAGTGGAATTTGAACAATTATACCGTAACGTTCAACAGTAACGGCGGATCGGCCGTTAGCAACCAGACGGTAAGCCATAACAGTATGGCAGCGGCGCCCGCCAACCCGACCAAGACGGGCAGCGCTTTCGGAGGATGGTATACGAACTCGGGATTGACGACGGCTTTTACATTCACTACTCCGATCACCGGAAACACGACTCTATATGCGAAGTGGACGGTGAACACTTATACGGTAACGTTTAACAGCAACGGCGGATCGGCCGTGAGCAACCAGACGGTGAGTTACAACGGCAAGGCGACGGCGCCTATCGTTCCGACTAGACCGGGCTTTACGTTCGAAGGGTGGTATAAGGATTCTGGGCTAACGACGGCCTTTACCTTCACGACGGCGATTACGGCAAATACGACTCTGTATGCGAAATGGACTGTGAATCTTTATACGGTAACCTTAACAGCAATGGCGGATCGGCCGTGAGCAGCCAAGCCGTGAGCGACGGCGTTCAGGCGGTACAACCCGCCGCTCCGAACAAGAGTGGCAATACGTTTGGAGGATGGTATACGGACGCGGGATTGACGACGGCATTCGCTTTCACCACGCCGATTACCGGAAATACAACGCTGTATGCGAAATGGACACCGAATACGTATACGGTAACGTTCAACAGCAATGGCGGTACGGCGGTGGGCGGCCAAAGCGTGAGCCATAACGGAACGGCAACGGCTCCATCGGAACCGACGTTGCCGGGAAGCACATTCGGATGGTGGTATCTGGACGACGTGACCTTTTCGACGCCTTTCCTATTCACCACTCCGATCATCGGAGACACGACGCTGTATGCGAAATGGACGATTAATCAATATTTGATTTTGTTTAATAGCGACGGGGGCACGGCAGTGAGCAACCAGACTGTAAGCCATAACAGTACGGCGACGACACCTTCAAACCCCACCAAGGTTGGTCACTCGTTCTCGGGCTGGTATACGGATGCCGGACTCACGATGCCTTTCGCATTCACGACAGCGATCAGAGGAAATTTGACGTTATATGCCGGGTGGACAGCCGAAGTTTATCCGGTTACGTTTAACAGTAACGGAGGTACGGCGGTAAGCGCCCAGTCGGTGAGCTATAACGACACGGCCATCGCTCCGACAGACCCGACGAAGACAGGCTATACTTTCGAAGGCTGGTATAAGGACGCGGGCTTCACGACGCTTTTCCATTTCACGGACGCGATCACGGGAACTGCGACTTTACATGCGAAGTGGCTAGCCGACATTCATACGGTCACGTTCGAGAGCAATGGAGGTACGTCCGTAAGCAGTCAGGAAGTGAGCTATGACGGAACGGCCACGGAGCCTGCGGATCCGGCGAAGACGGGTTACGCGTTTGAAGCCTGGTATACGGATGAAGACATGACGGTTCCGTTTACTTTTTCGACGGCGATCACGGGGGATCTGACTCTTTATGCGAACTGGACGGCGAACAGTTACGCCGTGACGTTCGACAGCAACGGCGGTTCGACGGTAAGCAGCCAGCCCGTGAGCTACAATAATACGGCAACGGCACCGGCGGATCCTACGATGGCTGGGCATACGTTCGAAGGATGGTATACGGACGAAGACCTGACGACGGCTTTCACCTTCGCGACAGCGATTACGGGGATTTGACTCTGTATGCGAACTGGACGGCGAACAGTTACGCCGTGACGTTCGACAGCAACGGCGGTTCGACGGTAAGCAGCCAGCCCGTGAGCTACAATAATACGGCAACGGCACCGGCGGATCCTACGATGGCTGGGCATACGTTCGAAGGATGGTATACGGACGAAGACCTGACGACGGCTTTCGTCTTCACGACAGCGATCATGCAGAATATGACTCTATATGCCAATTGGTTGGCGGATAGCTTAGCGGTGAATTACAACAGCAACGGAGGTACGGCGGTAAGCGCTCAGACAGTAAGCTACAACAACACGGCTACAGCGCCTACAGACCCGACGAAGCTAGGATACATTTTCGATGGTTGGTATGCGGATGAAGACCTGACGATCGCATTCGCCTTCACGACGCCAATAACGGAGAACATAACGTTATATGCGAATTGGAAGGCAGACAGCTACATCGTAACCTTCGACAGCAATGAAGGTTCGACGGTAACCAGTCAAGTAGTGAGCTACAACGACATTGCCGTAGAGCCTTCGGACCCGTCCAAGCCGGGCTTTACGTTCGGAGGCTGGTACGCGGATGAAAACCTGACGATCGCATTCCCCTTCGCCACGGCGATCACGGGAGATATAACGCTGTATGCGAACTGGGCGACGGATAGCTACGCGGTGACGTTTAACAGCAACGGAGGCACGTCCGTAAGCAGTCAGGCCGTAAGTTACAACGGCACGGCCGCGGAACCGTCGAATCCGACGAAATCCGGATACACGTTCGAAGGCTGGTACAAGGACGTAGGGCTGTCGACAGCTTTTTCCTTTGCTTCGGCCATTACGGGAAATACGGCATTGTATGCCAAGTGGACGGCTAGCAGTAACGCGGACCTGAGCCATTTGATTGTTTCGGACACGATCCTGAGTCCGTCTTTTGCCCCCCATATGACAAGCTATATGGCGAACGTTCTTAACAGTACAAGCTCGGTAAATGTGAAGGCGTGGGTACAAGATAGTCATGCAACCGTTAAAGTCAACAATTCGGCGGTCGATAGCGGCGAAGCGACGGGAGAGATCGTTCTGAACGAGGGGAACAATTCGATCGTTGTTGACGTAACCTCGCAGGACGGTACGACTAAGAGATACACGGTTACCATTTCGAGAGCGCCCGCGGCTCCCGTCGGTCTGTTGGCGGTGCCCGATGACGGGAACGTGACCTTGAATTGGCAAAGTTTGCCGGGATCCGTGTCCTATAGCGTGTACGGCGGAACATCTTCCCGCTCTTACGGCGCAGCTCCTATTGCGACCGTAAGCGGCTCAACGGAAAGCTACTTGGTAACGGGTCTAACCAATGGCACAAGCTACTACTTTACTGTGATGGCCAACGGCGTTGGAGGAGGCAGCTTGTATTCCAACGAAGTTCTTGCCATGCCGCTTAGCGGAAATACGGCATTGACAAGCTTGGATCTAACGGGAATTACGCTCAGCCCGACGTTTACGCCTGGGACTTATTCGTACACGGCCAGCGTAGCGAACGGTATCGCTTCGACATCGGTGACGGCAGCTGTTTATGATAGTCATGCGTCAATCAAAATCATAGTGAACGGCGTTGAAATAACAGACGGTCAGTCTATTTTGAACGTGAGCAACAATACGATCAAGGTCGTAGTCACCGCACAGAACGGCATGACGAAAACCTATGAAGTGAGAGTGGATAGAGCCTACTCCAATTCGAGTTCGTCGGGACCTGAACCAAGTCAAGAAAAGCCTAACCCGCAACCGCAAAATGAAGTTCTGCTGATCGTCAACGGGCAGTCGTATGATCACGTATTGAAAAGTTCTTTGTCAGAGGATAATACTCTAGTAGTCACGATAGATACCTCCCGTATGCAAAAAATTATAGAGAATACGGAAACCATATCTGCCGTCCGAATAGCGATATCATCCCATGCAGGTCTTGTATCCGTGGTTCTGCCGGGGGATGTAATCAAAATGCTGGAAAGAAAGCAAGCGGTATGGGAAGTCCACACTCCGAGCGGTAATTACAGCCTACCCGCAGCCGAGATCGGAATCGACGTTTTGGCTGCACGTTTCGAAACAGAAGCATTGAAGGATATTCTCGTTCGGGTAAGTATCGGAGAGACGACTGTCACCGGGGAAAACGTAACTTCGATTGGATCGGGTATAAGTCGATTAGCTCTAGAAGGTCAGCCTGTCGATTTCCGGATCGATGCTGAATACAAAGGGAAGAAAGAGAAAGTAAGCAAGTTCTCCAAGTTTATTAAGCGGGAAATCCCGTTGCCTGACGATTTAAAGCCGATTGATGTAACGACCGCCATCGTGATCCATGAGGATGGAACCTTCCACCCGGTTCCTACTTACGTAAGGTTGAAAGACGGGAAATATTTCGCGATTATCCATAGTACGACGAATAGCGTGTATGCTCTTGTTAAGCGTCAAGTGAAGTTCGAGGACATGGATAAACATTGGTCTGAAAATGCCGTGAACGACTTGGCTTCGCGGTTCATCGTGAACGGGGTAGATCAAACGCATTATGACCCGAACGCAGCGGTGACTCGCGCGGAATTCGCGGCGATAATCGTGAGAGCGTTGGGATTGTCCGGCACCGGAGGTCCGGCGGTCTTTAAGGACTTACAATCCGATGATTGGTATGCATCGGCCATATCGAAGGCACAGGAATACGGCCTCATTAACGGATATGAAGATGGGACGTTCCGACCTTCGAGCACGATCACGCGCGAAGAAGCGATGGCCCTCGTTACACGCGCAATGAAGCTGGCGGGTATGGAAACAGAGGTTAGCTCGACTGAAATCGAAACGTCGCTGTCCAAGTTCCCCGATAGCGAAGCCGTCAGTAATTGGGCTAAAGCCGCCGTTACATCGGCAGTGAAGAACGGAATCGTCAGCGGTACCGAAGCCGGCTTGAAGCCTAATAGCCTTATAACGAGAGCGGAAACGGCTTCCATCGTACAGCGTTTGTTGAAGAAGGCTGCGCTAATCGATTAAATGAATTTCTCAAAGCCATTGTTAAAGGACTGTCATCGAGCAGATATTTTGCTCCCTGACAGTCCTTTTTACCAAGTTCATATTCAGTTCATAAACGTGATTTACCCTACCTAAGTAAACAGTTATTTAGGAGGAATTTCCATGGATCGCATGCACAAGAATAAATTGAATTCCATTAACGGCGATTGGGCCGTCGAAGCGAACGGACTCGTCAAAGCTTTCGGCGACAATCGTGCGGTGGACGGGGTGGATTTGAAAGTACGCACCGGTTCGATCTACGGCGTGCTTGGACCGAACGGAGCAGGCAAGACCACTACGATCAGGATGCTGGCGACGTTGCTTCGACCGGATTCGGGCTCGGCTCGAATCTTCGGGCACGACGTAGTGAAGGAGTCGCAAATTGTCCGCCAATTGATCGGAGTGACCGGTCAGTACGCATCGGTCGACGAGTCGCTCAGCGCTACGGAGAATCTGATTATCTTCTCTAGGCTGCTTGGTCTCGGACGCGTAGAGGCGCGGCGAAAGGCAACGGAGTTGCTTGAAGAATTCGGTTTGTCGGAAGCTGCGAAGCGGCCGTTGAAAAACTTCTCAGGCGGCATGCGTCGCCGACTGGATCTGGCCGCAAGCCTGATCGCTCAGCCGCCGCTTATTTTCCTGGACGAACCAACTACCGGGTTGGACCCCCGCACCCGCGCGCAGATGTGGGATACGATTCGCCGGTTGGTGCAGACGGGGTCGACCGTACTTCTTACGACCCAATATCTTGACGAGGCGGATCAATTGGCCGACCGGATCGCGGTTATCGATCGCGGCCATGTCGTCGCCGAGGGGACAGTGGATGAGTTGAAGGCGTCGGTCGGGACCTCGTCGTTGCAATTGAGAGTCCAAAATCCGCTTGATATGGCGGAAGCCCGTAAGATCGTCGAGCAGGTGCTCAAGGTACAGGCTAACGTGTCGTCGGAAGCCGGGAAGATTACCGCGCCGATGGAGAATGCCGATAGGGTTACCGATCTGCTAATCGCTCTTCGCGCGGCGGGGATTCATTTGGCCGAGATGAGCGTACAGAAACCGACCCTCGACGAGGTGTTTCTAACGATCACCGGCCATGGCGTGAAAGAGGACGCGTCGCCGGAGTCCGATGAATCCAATAAAAAGGAGGCTGCAAGAGTATGAGCAACGCTGCAATCAAACCTGGCGCCGACCGCCAATTGAAAAACTACACGAGCTTCGGCCAGACCGTGCGCCACTCGTTGACGATGGCATATCGCGGACTGCTAAAAATTCGGCGCACGCCCGAGCAATTGTTCGACGTTACGCTACAGCCCATCATTTTCACGTTGATGTTTACCTACATTTTCGGCGGGGCGATCTCCGGCGACGTGGCGAGCTATTTACCCGTCATCATTCCCGGCATACTCGTGCAGACAGTAATCACGACCTCGATCGTCACTGGCGTCCAACTGCGCGAGGACATGGACAAAGGCGTGTTCGACCGATTCAAGTCGTTGCCTATCGCGCGGATTGCCCCGCTTGCGGGAGCGCTGCTGGCGGACACCGTCCGATATTCCATTGCGACCGTGCTCACTTTTTCCATGGGATTTATCATGGGCTACCGACCCGACGGAGGCTTGGGTAACGTCGCAATCGCCGCGGTTCTCGTTATTTTTTGTTCCTGGGCCATCAGTTGGATTTTCGCCTTCTTCGGAGTCATTGCGCGTACTGCCTCTAGCGTACAGGGGATATCGATGCTCGTACTGTTCCCGCTTACGTTTCTATCCAACGCCTTCGTGCCGGTCGATACCATGCCCGATTGGCTTCAATGGTTCGTTAACATCAATCCGGTCTCGCATCTCGTCTCCGCCGTTCGAGATCTTGCCAACTCCGGGACGGTAGGTTGGGATCTCGCCATCTCCCTCATCGGAGCCGCGGTCATCGTGGCGATCTTCGCTCCGATCACGGTACGCGCTTATATGCGCCGGACATAGAGCTGCACAATCAAAACGGCAGAGATGCCGTTTTTTTAGTACAATGAAAATAGATCGTCCCGACGGAAAGGGCTGTTATAACGATGTCTAAAGCCGACAATATGCTGGCCGTTTTGTGGCTTCTGAAGTCGCGAAGAAGAATGTCGGCCAAACAATTGGCGGATGAATTGGAAGTTCATATTCGAACGGTTTATCGGCTTATCGACGCACTGTGCATTTCCGGGGTTCCTATCGAATCGGAGACAGGCCGAGACGGCGGTTACTCTATTCCCGAACACCTTAAGCTTGAACCTCTGTTTTTCGACGGAGAGGAGCAGAAAGCGCTCCTGCAAGCGGCGTCATTCGCAAGGGAAGCCGGTTATCCGTCCGGTACGGCTCTCGATCGGGCGGTGTCCAAAATAAAGCGATATGCGAATATGGAGCAAATGGAACGAATGGAGCGCCACGAGACGAGCCTGGAGGTTATCCAACCCCCATCCGATCCCGTGCTTCTCTCCGTGCTGAAAGAGATCGAAACAGGCATCGATCTGCAATCGAGTCTCGAAATCCATTACAAGACGGGGTATGACGGTGCCGTAACGAAACGTACCGTCGACCCTTACGGGCTCGTCCATTGGAAAAGCAAATGGTATGCCGTCGGTTACTGTCATATGCGCGGTGAAATACGCAGCTTTCGCGTCGACCGCATGAGCGACTTGAAACGCACCGAAGGCAATTTCCGTCGCCCGTCGCATTTTTCCGCCAGAGAGTTTTTATTGGACGGCTTGCTCTCCGAATCGGGAGCCGAAAGCGATCGGCATTTGATTTCGGTACGCATCCAGGGAAACCCGCAAGCGCTGGACGACTTGTGCGGACATTGGTTATTGGGTCACGCGCTCGTAGAACGAACGGAGGATCGTGCGCATTTCAAGCTGGACGAGTTGAATCTGTACACGCAAGTACCCTACTATCTATTATCTTTCGGCGGGAAAATCCGAATAGAAGAACCCGAACGACTGAAAGATTGCATGGTGGACATTACTTCATCCTTGCTCGATTATTATCGATCCTAGCTCGCAAACACTGACCTTCCTTGTCAGTGTTTGTTTTATATAATAATCCATATGAATAAGGCGACAGGAGGAGAGAGTGTGGCAGGCGCTATTTTCAAACAAGAAGTCGCGAAAGCGACGGGAACAGCATGGGAACAATGGATCGCGAAGCTTGGCCCGCACGTGGATTCGCTATGGTCTCATGAACAAATCAAAAATTACGTCCGCGGGCAGCATGAGGTTGCGGAAGAGTGGAGCGAATGGATCGCCCTCCTATATGGGCAACTAATGGGGCGCGTACCGGTAGGTATGACCAAGGATGCGGGCGCGCAAATCGGCGTCAGGAGGACTTTGGCCGTTACGAAGGAGCAAGTCTGGAATTTTCTCGTGTCGCCCAAAGGGCTGTCGTTATGGATCGGGGAAGTGCCGACGTTGAAATTGCAGGCAGGATATGAATATGAGTCGAAGGAAGGCGTATCCGGCAAAATTACGGTGGCCGAACCTTTTCACAAGCTGCGTTTGACTTGGAAACGCCCGGAGTGGGACAACCCTTCCCGGCTTCAACTCTATTGTTTGTCGACGAATTCAGGGAAAACAACGATCGCGATTCATCAGGAAATGCTGGATGACGTCTATATGAGAGAAGTCATGAGGCGTCATTGGGATGAGGTTTTGAATACGATCAAAACGTTAACGGAGGCGGAGTTGTGAACAAATTCAGCCATATTGATCTTAGGGTGAACAGTTGGAATCAAGTAAGCCGGTTTTATGAAAAACTGTTGCATGAACTTGGGTTTACGAACACTTATCATTCGGAACTGTGGAAGGTATTCGCGGCGGAAGGCGATCTGCCTAGCGTTGCTTACTTCGCCATAACGGAGGATCCCGAGCATAAGCCGAATGGGAACTTGATCGGTTTCTGGGCTAATGACCGCGAAGAAGTCGACCATATCGCGGACATCGTCATCCAAAATGGAGGACGAGTTTCAAGCGGTCCAGGGCTATTCCCGATCAGTCCGACCTATTATGCCGTATATTTCGAAGACCCGTGCGGCAATAAGTATGAGATGGTTCATAGATTAAATTAAAATAGCCGTAAAGAGATCAACACGCCGATGTGGCGTGTTTTTTTGTTTTCTAAGCAATAAATCGAATAACTCCAGCATGGTTATCTCAAAGAATCGATGCCTGAAAGCAATGTTCTGGAACTGAAGTGCAACGATGAGATCGACTACTTAAGCCAGCGGACAAAAAGTGCTGATCTACGGCGCATTCGGAAGCATCTAATTGACGGTTGCAAGAGGCAGTTACTATAATTAATTTATGATCACGCCAATTTTATCCACTAAGCTTTATCTTCCTCCGACACGATCCGAAGTCGTTCGCCGCCCTCGCTTAACCGAGAGGCTGAACGCGGGGCTCTACCGAAAACTGACCCTTGTCTCCGCCTCCGCCGGCTTTGGCAAAACAACCATGGTCAGCGAGTGGCTGAACGGTTTCGAGCGACCGGTTGCCTGGGTGTCGCTGGACGAGGGGGATAACGACGCCGCGCGCTTTCTGACCTACCTTTTCGCTGCGTTGCAGACGATTGGGGCTAAGATCGGTGAAAGCGTATTTGGCATGCTTGGATCTTCCCACTCACCGCCTATAGATTCGATTCTAACGATTGTGTTAAATGAGATCGACGTCGTCCCGCAACCTTTCGTTCTCGTTCTTGACGACTACCACGTGATCGAAGCCAAACCGGTTGACGAGGCCGTCGCCTTTCTCCTTGAACATCTGCCGAAGCAGATGCACTTGGTTATCGCCACCCGGGAGGATCCGCGAATCCCCCTTGCCCGCCTGCGCTCCCGGAATCAATTGACCGAACTGCGCGTCGCGGATTTGCGTTTTACCCCGTCCGAAGCCGCGGGATTTCTCAATCAGACGATGAACCTTAATCTCTCGTCAACGGACATCGAGCTGCTTGAAACCCGCACGGAAGGCTGGATCGCCGGTTTGCAATTAGCCGCGATTTCCATGCAAGGCCATAAGGATACCGCCGGTTTCATCCAATCGTTCACCGGCAGCCATCGTTTCGTGTTGGATTATCTGGTTGAAGAAGTGCTGCGGCGGCAATCCGCAAGCGTTCAAAATTTCTTGTTACGCACGGCTATCCTGGACCGACTATGCGGTCCGCTTTGCGATGCCGTTCTGCGACTCGATTGCTCCTCTTCCGGGCAAGAAACGTTGGAATATCTCGAACGCGCCAACTTGTTCATCGTCCCTCTAGACAACGAGAGGCGTTGGTATCGCTATCATCATCTCTTTGCCGAGCTATTGCTTCAGCGCTTGCACCAGTCGATTGGTTCGTCCTCAGAGGAAGAGCGGAAGGCTGTGGCCGGACTGCACGTCCGTGCTAGCGCATGGTATGAGGACAATGGCTTGGAAGTTGAAGCTTTTCGCCATGCCGTTGCGGCCAACGATATCGATCGCGCCGCTCGCTTGATGGAAGGCGAGGGGCTGCCTTTGCACTTTCGCGGCGTATTGACTCCGGTATTGAATTGGCTAGGGTCATTGCCGGCGTCGGTACTGGACGAAAGACCTTCGTTGGGGGTAATGCACGCCTCGGTGTTATTAATGGCCGGCCAACTGGCTTCCGTAGAACAGAAGCTTCAAGCAGCGGAAGCCGTTCTTGAGAGAGCCGACGCGGACGACAAAACTCATGACCTTATCGGACATATTGCCTCGATTCGGGCAACGGTTGCGGTTAGCCAACATCGGGTGGAAACGATTATCGCGCAGTCTCAACGCGCCTTGGAGTATTTACATCCGGCTAACCTGCCAGTCCGTACCGCCACGACTTGGACGCTGGGGTATGCCTATCAGCTTCAGGGAAATCGCACAGCGGCGATTCAGGCATATACCGAAGTTATTACGATTAGCGAAGCCATCGGACATGTTCTTATGGTTATACTGGCGACTACGGGGTTGGGCGGCCTTCAAGAGGCGGATAACCAGCTCGAGTCGGCAGCCCAAACCTATCGAAGCGTATTGCAACTGGCAGGAGAACCGCCGTTGCCGGCTGCCTGCGAAGCTCATCTAGGCCTGGCCCGCATTTACTACGAGTGGAACGATATAAACGCGGCAGAGCAACATGGACGTATGAGCGTCCAACTCGCGCGGCAGTTAGAGCACACGGATAGATTCATTGCCTGCGAGGTGTTTCTTGCCCGTTTGAAGCTTGCCCAAGGAGATGTGTCCGGAGCAGCCGCAATAATAGCTAAAGCCGATCGGTTCGCGCGGCATCATAACTTCGTGCATCGGTTGCCTGATATCGCATCCGTGCATGTGCTTACGTCGCTGCGACAAGGCAACTTCGCGGAAGCCGCTCGTCTGGCTCAGACCCACGAGCTCCCCTTGAGCGAAGCTCGCGTTTGTTTGGCGCAGGGCGATTCGGCCGCGGCATTGTCGAAGTTGGGCGCTTTGCGCGAGCAGGCGGAAAATAAAGGTTGGGTGGATGTACGCCTAAAAGCGACGATCGTGCAGGCGATCGCCCTTCATGCGCACGGCGACATGATCGAGGCCGTACGCCTATTGGGCGACGCGCTGGCGATGGCCGAGCCGAACGGTTTCATCCGTCTATTCGTTGATGAAGGTACTCCGATGGCTCGGCTATTGTCCGAAACGGCTGCGCAAGGGAGCATGTCGGGCTACATCGGTAAATTGCTAGCTGCGTTTGCGGTTGAGGAAATGAAGAACGATGACAAGTCTCTTCCGCGTCGGACCCTCAATGCTCGGCCTCTCATCGAACCGTTAAGCGATCGCGAGTTAGAAGTGTTGCAACTGATAGCCCTAGGACTCTCGAATCGCGAGATTAGCGAGCGTCTTTGTCTCGCCTTGAGTTCGGTTAAAGGACATAATCAGAATATTTTTGGCAAACTGCAAGTGCAAAGACGTACCGAGGCAGTAGCGCGTGCCCGCCAATTGGGATTGCTATAGTCTAGAATGAACCGCTAAACTCCGCAAACGTTACCCTCAAACCCTACTTAAGTATCTACGCTTCAATACCTTCCAGAGGATAAATTATATATTGAGCAAGTTGCGCAGACTGTGCGGTCCGGCCGCCACAGGTACAACGGGCCGACTGGTTCGATGGCTTAAGGAAGAGGCGGGAGGTAATGCATGAAAGCGATCGTTGCCACGAAATACGGTTCTCCGGATGTTCTTCAATTGAGAGAAATAGCAAAACCGATTCCCAAGGACAATGAAATACGAATAAGAATTTATGCCGCTTCGGTTACGCCATCGGATTGCGCTTTTCGCAAGGCAGATCCGTTTTTTATTCGGTTCATGTACGGATTGCGGAAACCTAAGTTTTCCGTATTAGGGGTCGAGCTGGCCGGAGAAGTCGAAGCGGTCGGGAATAAAGTGAAGTTATATAAGGAAGGGGACCGGATATTCGGATTAAGCACGCGCAGTTTCGGAGCTTATGCCGAGTACAAATGTTTGCCCGAAGGCGATTTGTTGTCTATCAAGCCGTCCAATACGACTTATGAAGAAGCCGTAGGAATCTGCGACGGGGCAACTACCGCCCTATCTTTCCTCAGAGACATTGCGCGCGTTAAGCGAGGACAGAAAGTTCTGGTCAACGGAGCTTCCGGAGCGGTAGGGGCGTATGCGGTACAACTTGCCAAATATTACGGAGCGGAAGTAACCGCGGTTTGCAGCGCCGCGAATTTCGAACTCGTTCGATCTCTTGGCGCGGACAAAGCGATCGACTACACGCGAGATGATTTTACGAAATCCGGCCATACCTTTGACGTTATATTCGATGCGGTAGGCAAGAGTTCATATTCCCGTTGCAAGGGTTCGCTTAACCCAAAAGGAATGTATCTTGGAACCGTCCCGACGCTTGCTCTTATGCTTAATAT
This sequence comes from Cohnella cholangitidis, assembly GCF_014107495.1. GTDB lineage: Bacteria > Bacillota > Bacilli > Paenibacillales > Paenibacillaceae > Cohnella > Cohnella cholangitidis. Next base: position 1,077,149 of record NZ_CP041969.1, on the reverse strand, counting down.
GTTATGGACGTCTATGTTCAGAAGCAAAAAAGCGATATTTTCGCCTACGGGTCTTAAGCAGAATAAAGAAAATTTAGTTTTCCTTAAAGAGCTCGTAGAATCGGGGAATATAAAACCGGTAATCGATCGGCGGTATCCGTTGGAACAAATAGCGGAAGCTCACAGATACGTCGAGAAAGGGCATAAGAAGGGAAATGTAGTCATCGCTTTGGACTGGACTGTTCAGACCGTCGAATGATATGATGGGTAGCGGGTGATGAATACGATGAGCAACGAGACGAAGAACGTAGAAGTTGACGGTAATCAAGTCGTTGATACAGAAGAAAAAGTAGCTGAATTGGTCAAAGCTCTTGAACATAATGGCCTTGTCGCTTTGAAAAGACATTTTAACGATGTTGAAGTTCAGGTGTTGAGCCAGCCGGTTTACGGGCATGTATTTGTCTTTAAAGTAAAGGATTCTTCGAGTAACGTATATGAGTGCGGATTTCTTCTTTACGAATTGCTCGCGAAATTCCAGTCGAACAACGAGCCGGCGGAATGGATGGCTTCCTTTTTCATCGAGTTGATGAAGACCGAAGGAGGAAGAGCGCTTCCTAAACCGCCAACCAACGAAGAAGAAACGAAAGCCCTCATCGATAAAGAACTTGTGCCGCATTGCATTGCAGCCGTTCAAGAAGAGTTCGCTCCGGAGCAAGTCCATGCGGGACTCGCATGGAACGAGCAGCACGGTCCGGTATTCGAAACCGGGTTCCCGGCGATTAAGGACGGCAATAACGTGTGCGCGATTCCTCTTCATTTGTTGTACACGCAATTTCTTCTTAATCGGGATCCGTCCGATATGTTGCTTGAAGGATTGTACAAAATCCGGGAACAACACGGACTGGAATAACACTGCGAAAGTTTTGAACTAACGAAAACACGCCGAAAAGGCGTGTTTTTTTGGTTTGGCGGACAGGCAAACTATAGACTCGCGAATAAACGTTCCGTTTTGTTGATTCCCATTTTGCGAAAAGTTCCGCGAAACAAGATTTTCGTTATCGGACGGAAGTTGATTGGTATATCAAGTCCCCGACTGACATAAATTTAGGAGGAACTCTTACTTATTTGTCCCATTTGAATCGAGTCCCGTATTTTCTGACCCGATAGTCGGGTCTTTTTTTGTAAGTTCGACATATCCTATGGAGGGATTATCATGGCAGACATGACTACCCTTTCAGGTTTTATCGAAGTGTTTCGTCTGCCCGTCATCATGAGCCTTATCGGCGGTCTCATTGGCCATTTTGTAAAAAACGGTACGGTGGAGTTGCCGAAGATCGTTATAGAATACGATGTCAATGAAATGGAATTGTCGCAAAATCGTTGGTTATCGCGGTTTCAAAAAATTTATTATTTTATTTTTTTTATTCTGGGTTATAGAAGGAAAAGCAATGAGACCAAAAGAGTCTTCTTCGACTTAGGTTTTTTAGGGGATTTGTTAATCGCGATTGGAACGGGAGTATTGGCTAAAACGGCTTTAGCGCTTGCAGAAACAGATAATGACTTTGCAGTCATAAGCAGTGCGCTGTTGGCAGGGTATGCTGGGCTTTCTTATTTGAAGGGGAAGGCGAATGAAGAATTATCGAAAACCGTTCCCGAAGAGGTTGTAGGAAATGACGATAGGCATTAGCTGAAAGGAGAGTGTTTAGTGGTACGTAAATCCGTTAAAGTTACCTCCGAGGAAATGCTGGAGCTCAAAAAATTGGCGGAAATCATGAAGAACCCTCAACTGCCAATGTCTCAACGTCGGATCGCGAAATCGCAATACGAATCGATCATTAAATTCGCTAAGTACCAGAATCGCGCTGCCATGTCATTCCTTTAACCCCAATCGACGACAACCGCAAATAAGAGCAGGGGAAATCTCATTTCTCCTGCTCTTATTTGCGGTTGATGTTGCCGAAGGAGAGTATTCGCAGCTTCCGTATGAACGGTTAAGCCAGCTTCGAGCCAAGCCGTTTCACTTTATCCAACCACTTGGCGCGCTGTTGTTCCGACGATGGCTTAACCGGGCCGACTTCGGTAATGCGAACGGGCGCAATTCCGCAAAAGTGGAGAATATTCCGTTTCATGACGCTATGGCCCGCGCTCCTGTAGATGAACTTATTGTACCAGGACGGGGTGTCCGAAGTAACGATGAGATGGGCGGTCTTGCCCTTCAAGAGCTTATCCCACAAGGAGGAGTTGTCCCGGTATTTGAAGGCGAATCCGGGCAAGAAAATGCGATCGATGAAGCCTTTCAGAATAGCCGGCATCGACCCCCACCATGTCGGATAGACGAATACGAGGTGATCGGCCCAACGGATGAGCTCCTGCGCTTGTTTCAAATCCTCCTCGAGCTCCGTTCTTTGGCGATAACCGAACTGCAGGTTCGGATCGAATTCGATCTTGCCGAGATCGATCTCCCGAACTTGAACTTTGTCGTTCTCGGCGGCCCCTTTCCGATAGGCGTCGGATAGAGCCGCGCAGTAACTTTGCGAATCGGGATGTCCGGTGATGATCAGTATATTCGTTTTCATTTCATATTCCTCCTCTAATCGCAGGCGTGATAAAATGTTTGTGCGAGACTATTATCAGCATAGAGGGATTGCGTCCATAAAGGTATGATCGACCGCGCACGCCTATTGCTTATTCGCGCAAAGGAGGAGTAAGTCTTGTCCGATCAAGGAATCGCCATCTCCATGGTCTTTCCGATCATGAAATCCATCGTTCACAAAGGCTACGACGCGGAGCAATATTTCCGTTACGCTGCTTTCGACGCCAGTCTGCTTCAAGACGTTGAAGCGCGTATCGCCGGAGAGGAATTGGAGCGGCTAATGATCGCGGCAGCGGCTTTCACGAGTGACGAATACTTCGGTTTGCGCCAAGGCCAGATCACGGAATTCGCCGATATGGGCATTCTCGGTTACGTAATGCTGCACTCCGGTACGATTGCCGACGCGTTGGCCGCTTATCAGAGATACAATGTGATATTGTGCAACAGCTTTAATCTGGATTTGGAAGCAAGCGGGGACGATATCGCGATTCGGATGTATCCGCATCGCCCCGGACGGATATCCCGTCATTGCGTGGAGGATATGGCGAGTTCTTTGTATCGGATGATCGGCATTCTTAGCAACAGACCCGTTCCGCTGCAAGAGGTACGATTTGCGCATGACGCGCCCGCGGATACCGCCCCTTATGCGGAAGTATTCGGAAAAGTCCCCCGGTTCGGCGGGGAAAACAATTACTTGCGCATGCGCAAGGACGTGTTGAGATATCCGGTCATGTATTCGGACCCCAAGCTGCTAGCGGTGTTCGAGAATATCGCTCAAGAGACGAAGGAAATTTTGACCCGGGAGAGCGAATTCTCGGAACGGGTCGTGCGGTGGTTGAAAAAATGCATGCCGTCATTCTTTCCTACCTTGCAGCAAACGGCCGAATCGTTCGGTATGAGCACGAGAACGGTTCAGAATAAATTAAAGGAAGAGAACACGACCTACATCGATTTGGCTGTTCGTGTCCGCAAGGAGATGGCAATGGGCTTTTTGAAGAAAAAGAGTATTCGGTCGGAGAGATCGCGTACGTGCTGCATTTTTCGGAGCCTAGCGCCTTCCAGAGCGCCTTCAAGAAGTGGACGGGGTTGACGCCGGGGCAATATCGGGCGAACGCCAACCAACGCGGCGCCGAAGCGAGTAATTGATCCGTGTATAGGAGACACGCCTTACGAGGCGTGTCTTTTTGTCGTTCGGGGAGGAGCTTGGGTCCTGACGGAGACTATCCGCAACAAAAGATATTGACAAAAGGAGAAGAAATCATTAAATTAATGAAGTGTTAATACTGATATTGATTCTCATTATCAACAAATAATCCTCAATAGATCCAAAGGAGACAAACTTTCATGAAAAAGCTATTCACCTCCGCCATTGTGATGCTGATGCTTATCGTAAGCGCGTGCGGCAACAACGAGCCGGCAAAAGAAAACAGCGCATCCGAGAGCACGGCAGCGGCGAGTACAGCGCCTGAAAGCACGGCACCGGCGAGCGAGGCATCGGCCGAATCCGGAACGATCACTTACGAATCCGAGACCGGGCCGGTCGAAATTCCCGCCAACCCTAAGCGAATCATCGGCCTGACTAACGCGCCGAACCTCATCTCGCTAGGAGCAACGCTGGTCGGGGTAGACGAATGGACGAAGAAGAACCCTCTGTTCACGGATAAGTTAGAGGGGATTGCGACCGTATCGGATGAAAATCTGGAGGGAATCATCGAGCTCGAGCCGGATCTCATTATTGCCGGATCGTGGATGAAGAACATTGATAAACTCAAGGAAATCGCTCCAACGATTATCTACACGTGGGGTAAATTGGATTACTTGTCGCAGCAGATAGAGATCGGTAAAGTGCTGAACAAAGAACAAGAGTCGCAAGCATGGATAGTCGATTTTAAAGCCCGCGCCAAAGCGGCGGGCGATGAAATTAAAGCAAAAATCGGCGAAAACGCGACCGTATCCGTCTTCGAATACGACGCCAAGGATTTCTACGTGTTCGGGAACAATTGGGCGCGCGGAACGGAAATCCTGTATCAAGAGATGGGCTTAAGCATGACGGATAAAGTCAAGAAAGACGCTCTCGGTCCCGGTTACTACACGCTGTCCCTTGAACTCGTTCCCGAGTATGCGGGCGATTACGTCGTACTCAGCAAAAACAAGGCAGGAAACAGCACTTTCCTTGAGTCCGATACATGGAAGAACATTCCCGCCGTCAAAAGCAATCGGGTCATCGAGATCGATACGGAATCTTCCACGTACAGCGATCCGATCACGCTCGAATACTTGTTGAAAATTTTCCATGAAGGATTTCTTGCCAAATCTTAATCGTATACAATGAACAAGAAAGCCGCCTGCGGGCGGCTTTTATTTCGTCGTCTTGTCGCTAACGCATTCGTTCAGTTAAGATAAACGAAGAATGATTGATGCCGATATCAAATTAGGAGCGGAATGGATATGAAGCGGATTACGATCTTGATCGCGGACGATGAGCCGGAAATCGCGGATTTGATCGCCATGAATATAGAGAAGGAAGGCTACCATGCCATCAAGGTATACGACGGAAAAGCGGCGGTTCAAGCGGTGCAAACCCAGGCGATCGATTTGGCGATCTTGGATATTATGATGCCGAAGATCGACGGCCATGAAGTGACTCGTCAAATCCGGGAGCACTATCGGATGCCGATTATTTTTCTGAGCGCCAAAGCGTCGGATTTAGATAAAATAACCGGACTTATCATGGGCGCCGACGATTATATGACGAAGCCTTTCAACCCGTTGGAGCTTGTTGCCCGGGTGAACGCCCAGCTTCGCCGTTCGATGCAATTGAACCAACCTTCGACGGAGCATAAGACGCTTTTGGAAGCGGGCGGCCTAGTCGTGGACCCGGACAAACGCACGGCATCGCTATTCGGTCAATCCATCGTGCTTACCCCTAAAGAGTTCGACATTTTGTATTTATTGGCCAGCCATCCCAACAAGGTGTACAGCGCGGAAAATATTTTTCAGCAGGTATGGGGCGATGCCTACTACGAGAGCGGGAACACGGTTATGGTGCATATCCGAACGCTCCGGAAGAAGCTAGGGGAGGATAAAGACAAGTACATCAAAACGATATGGGGAGTCGGGTACACGTTCAATGGTTAACGTCAAATACAGCTTTCGGTCGAAAATGCTGCTGCTGTTCGGATTCAGCATGCTCGCTTCCGGCATTCTGACTTATTTGCTCTACAAAGGGCTCCAAGTTTATTACCACGAACACGTCCGGGCGGAAGACCCCATCGTAAGATTGCGTACTCTCATGAACAACGTCGGGGACATTAACTTCTTTATGATCGTTTTCATTCCGCTGGCGGTGCTGTTTTTCTATTTGCTGACCAAATCCTACGGGTCCTACTTCGATAAAATTTCCAAAGGCATTCATAGGCTGGCGAACGGCGATTTCACGGCTCGCGTGGAGCTCGATTCGAGCGATGAGTTTCAGTCCATCGCGGAGGACATCAACCGTGCGGGAGAGAAGCTGAGAAGAGCGGTGGAGCGGGGAGATTTCGCGGAAAGCAGCAAGGATCAGCTCGTCTTGAATTTGGCCCATGATTTGCGAACCCCGCTTACTTCCGTGTTAGGATATTTGGATTTCATTCTGAAACACGACCAACTGACGGCCGAACAAGCCAAGCATTACACTTCTATCGCCTATACGAAATCCCGGCGATTGGAGAAGCTGATCGAGGAATTGTTCGAAATTACGAAAATGAATTACGGCATGCTTTCCGTCGACAAGAAGCCGGTCGATCTCAGCGAGCTTCTTCATCAACTGGTAGAGGAGCTCTACCCGATCTTCGAGAACAATCTGCTCGCCGCCAGATTAAACGTTACCCCGCATACGATGGTTTCAGGCGATGGAGCGCTGCTCGCCCGCGTCTTCGAGAACCTGCTGTCGAACGCCGCCCGATACGGGAAGGACGGGCAGTTCGTGGATATTAGCGGCTCGCTTGAGGAGGATGCCGTCGTGGTACGGGTCGTAAATTACGGCCACCTCATTCCGCCGGAAGATTTGCCTTATCTATTCGATATGTTTTACACGGGAGATCAGGCTCGAACCCATCAAGGAGGCAGCACGGGCCTCGGATTGTTTATCGCCAAAAATATCGTGGAGCAGCACGGCGGGACGATCTCGGCCGAGAGCAGCTTGACCCGGACGTGCTTCGAAGTTCGGTTGCCGCGTCCGGCTTGACGTTAATAAAAACTTAAAGTTTATCCCGCTTGTTCTTTAATCTATTTCCGCTAACCTAGACTTACACAGGGTAAGGGAGATGCTGATTTTGAAGATGCGGGATTTTTGGTTTATCCTCCTAACAATGCTATTCATCTGCTATTTGTACGTTTTGATCAAAGTGATCCTTTTTAAATTCGGCCCGGTGGATTTGGCTTATCTCGAGTCGCAGCTTCGAAGGCTCGCGGTGAACTCCGATCATATGCGGAGCAGGCTGGATTTCGCCAATTTCGTCCCGTTCAGATCGATCAATCAAAACATAAACAGATTATCGAATCATCATGATTTGGTTAATCTGGTCGGGAATATCGCCATATTCGCACCGCTAGGCATTTTCGTCGGATTGATGGCCAAAGGCAAAGCCGTTGGCGTGTTTTTAACCTCCTTGGGGATAAGCTTAGGCTTGGAATGCGCGCAAATCGTCTTCTCGATGGGAAGCTTCGACGTAGACGATCTCATCCTGAATACATTTGGCGGTTTGCTTGGATATGGAGTTTATTTCATCATGATTAAGCTGCTGCGAATCAAGCTTAAATCGAATCCTAATCCGGGTATTGACCATCGCAGTCATACGCAACATCCCGATAGGCGACGGAAGAAGTCCGTTTTTTACAATGAAAAATCTCTTAAGTAGGAGATCATGTATATTAAGAATAATAAATGAATTCTTGGGAGGCATCGTTTAATGAAACCGCGTGTTTCCGTCCTCACATTGGGAGTTGACGACTTGGAAAGATCGCTCGCCTTCTATCGCGACGGATTGGGTTTCCCGACGGAAGGTATCGTAGGCAAAGAATTCGAACATGGAGCGGTTGCTTTTTTCGACTTGCAAGCAGGCGTGAAGCTCGCCATCTGGAATCGCAAAGATCTTTCCCATGAAGCGAAAGTTCCCCTGGTATCGCCAAGCTCTACCGAAATGACGATCGGCCACAACGTAGGCAGCAAAGAGGAGGTCGACGAGATCATGGAGCAGGCGCGAAAGGCAGGGGCCATCATAACGGACCCCGCGCACGATGCCTTCTGGGGCGGATATTCCGGGCATTTCCTTGATCCGGATGGACATCTGTGGGAAGTCGTCTGGAATCCGGATTGGGAAGACTTAGATCTCGCTGCCGAAACCGTAAGATAGATTCTCGTTGGACGAAGTCAATCTTTCTCTCAGCCGGCTCATCCATTCCGGTTCGTTATCCCATTGTTCGGCCATCGCTCTTAGTACTCGGACATATCCGAATAGATTGGCGAAGCGTCTGCATGCCGGCAGGACGTCAATGAAAACATCCGTTAGGGCGAATTCCGCAACGTACCCGTCCATAAAACATTGTTTCTTGCGGTCGTAGGTTTCTGCCGGGATAGAGTCATGCAAGCTTTCCAGAGCTTGCTCGATATCCATGGCATACCAGTGGTACATCGCGTCGTCGAAATCTATCGCGTTGCAGCTTTTCGACGTTTCGTCATAGAAGACGTTATCGCACTCGAAGTCGTAATGGATAAGTCCATAATTATATGGCGCTATAGGCAGCAAAGAGAAATATCGCTGCAGCAGATCGGTCTCCGCCAATGCCGCCGTTTCATTCGGATATTCGCTCAGAACTTCTCGGATCCAATTCAAGACTTCATCGTGAGACCACCTTTTGCGGCCGGTTGGCTTATATTCGCTAGATAAGGAATGAAGTTTTCCTAACGCTTGGCCATAATTGAATACAACGTCATCGTTAAAATCGGTCTTGTTCATCTGCACGCCGGATACTCGTTTAAAAACGGAAGCAAAGTATTCCCCCCAAGGGGTGCGTGCTTCTACGAGTTTCTCCCCTCTATGGGATGCAACCGATTCCAGAACTCCATAGCCTCGGGAACGCAGGTAAGAAATAAATTCGAGTTCCGATTCAATCTGATCTCTCTTCTTCTCCGTCTTCGGGGCAAATCTCAACAGTCGGGTGTTCCCTCTATGCTGAAAAGGGTAAATGGCATTGGAAGATATTCTATAGTACTTAAACATCTCGACCGATCGTTCGTCGAATTCCCAATTCCCCAGAAGCATTTCCGCTAAGTCCACATTATCGAACAGGTATTTCAGCTTTAACATGGATATGCATCTCCTCATCATTGATAATCCTGTTTTGCGCGCAGAAAGACCGCAAGGCTATGCCTGCGGTCTAGGGGCAGATATATCCTTATGAAAGGGCAGACCTCAGCCTGCCTGCAATATTTAGTTCATAGTCCTCTTAACAACGATAGTAGTCGTATTAGCCCGGCGTTTCATGCCGCTCACACCCTTCAAAAGCTTGATAGTCCGATTTTACTTGAGTTCATCACTGGAAGAAATTCCTATTTTCTTAAGCGAAATACGACATTGGAGCGACCGCGGGATCGTGGTTCGGAATAACGGCAATGTATTGGCTGCAGTTCTTTTAGCGGTTACCCATTGTACAGAACGATCTGTCCGGTCCCGTAGGATCGGATAATTTTACCGCTGTTTAAGCCCACTAACTTGCCGATCTCGATCGCCGTATCCATCGTATGCACGTCGCCCGTAGCCACGGAGTTCGCAATGACCCCGGTCGCATGATTGCGGCCGACTAATCCGCCCACCGTTCCGCTTGAAGAGGAAGCGATGCCCCATGCATAGGAATCTTTGATCGATCCGGCATTCGTGCCGACGAGTCCTCCCGCGGTCGAGAATGCCCCCGAAGTTCCGCCGGCGTTTGATTGCTTGATACTGCCGGTCGCTTCATTGTATCCGGCAATTCCGCCGGAAATCGCCGTGCCTTGAATTTCTCCGGTGAATTGGCTCCATTCGATAACGCCTTTATTCACGCCGACCAATCCGCCGTTCTTAACTCCGCCTTGCACGTTTCCTTCCGCATAAACGCTTGTTAATCTTCCGAGATTTACGTTCGCGATCGTTCCGTTTCCGACCACGTTGGCCTTTTTCGCGACCAAATTTTTTACCGTACCGTAATTGTCTTGAATGAATGGGGCTGGAAGCCCAACTATCCAATGATACTTAGCGTCGAAAGTTCCTTCGAAACTCAGGATAGGCGTCCAATCCGGAGTCAAGTCAATGCTGTTCCCTAGAACGAAGTGGGATGCCGGCCAGGTTCGCATTGCCGTGAAATCCGCTTGCGTGCAAATCTTGATCGGGTTATTCGCCGAACCGTCTCCATTCCCGCATGAAGTTGTCTTGGGTGGCGGACCGCCAGCAGACGCTAGCGACTGCCATAAACATATAATCATTGCCAAACATAGAACGATCACGAACGATCTTTTCACAATCGCACAACCTTTCTACAAATTTATTTATTCTATAAATTTGTATGTCGGTTGCGTTGAATTGTTTCAGAGGAAATCGAATCATGAGGAAGCTGTCACGGGAACGCTACAGCGTCCGTTCCAGCACGTTGCGGGTAATCTTGGTCACGAACCGTCTAGGAAAGAGCCGCGGCGCTTGCGCGAGCAGCCAGTTTTGCAGGCCGGGAATGACGAAAGGTTTCCCGCTCATAAGTGCATCATACCCGATCCGGGCGACTTTCTTGACGTCCATGACCGCTTTAGCGTCCGACACTTTTTGTTTATCCATCTTGGCCATCCGGAAAAACTCGGTGCCCGTCGCTCCCGGACAGAGAGCGGTGACGCCGACTCCCGTGCCCTTGAGCTCATTCGATACGGCTTCCGACAAATACAGCACGAACGCTTTGGAGGCCGCGTAGTTGGCGCTTAACGGGCAAGCATAGAAGGAAGTCGTCGAACCCACGTTAAGAATTCGGCCGGAGTTTCTCGCGACCATACCCGGAAGAAACAGCATCATCAGATGAGAGAGAGAATGTACGTTCAATTGGATCATTTCCAGCTCGGATTGGATAGTCAGCTCGTGAAGCGGTCCGAACGAACCGATTCCCGCGTTGTTGACGAGAACGTCGATCTCGATGTCTCTTTGCGCCACGGCATCGAACAGTAGTTGAGGACCGCTTGCTTGAGAGAGATCAACCGGAACGACGATCGTTTCCGTCCGATAGCGTTCATGCAATTGGCGAGCGATATCGTTGAGCTTCTTCTCGTTACGCGAGGCTAAGATCAACCTGTAATGCTCCTTTGCGAAAATTTCCGCGAACGCTTTGCCGATCCCGCTGGATGCTCCCGTAATCAATGCCGTTTTTTTCATTGTATAGCCTCCTATGATTTATTTTAAATAACCAATAAACTAAATAATTAATTATTTGGTTATTTAACTCGAAAAAAGAAGGCTTACTTAGCCTCGGGGGGTGTTTTCAGTTCGATGATTCGTTCCGTCGTTTCCAAGAAAGCTCTTAATTGCAGCGCTGACGGTTCGATATCCAACTCGTAATAGATTTCCGTACCGATTTTGTTGGAAAGGATCAGTCCGGCTTGCCGCAAAATCTTGAGATGGTGGGAGATGGCCGATCTGGACATCGGCGACCGTTCGGTAATCTGGGCAACGTTCAAGCTGTCGTGTCTGGTTAACATCATAATAATATCTTGTCGGATCGGATCGGCAAGAGCGAGGAATATAGGACTGCAATCCCGTAGCTGCTGATGCACTTTGGTCTCTAGTTGAGCGGTATTGGGATGTTCTTGTTTCATTAGGATCGTCTCCGTGTTGATTATACAACTAAATAATTAGTTATTTGAGTGTATTGTAAGTCGCGGATCGTAGAAAGTCAAGCACGATCGCGTTGAATTTCTCCGGCGCGTCCGCGTTCGCGCAGTGGCCCGCTTCGGCGATGGTAGCCATTCGAGAGCGGGGTTCAGCCTGATGAAGCGATAACGCGGCGTCATTAGCGAGCTGAAGGTCTTTGTCTCCGACAATGATCAAGAGAGGATATGGCATGGGGGCGGATTTTGGCGTAAAGAAAGCGTTCATTCCGGACATGGCGGCAAACGATTTTCTATTAAAATGCTGTATGCCTTGTTGGAACAGTTGGCGGCCGTGATTCGTATGGCAAGAAACGTTAAGGACATACTTCCTGAATTTGCGCATGGAAAAGAGAATGTAGAACGTCCATCTGAGCATTTCTTTTCTTTGCGCCTTCAGAATAGGAGTATTATCTTTATGAATCGAGTAGCCTCCAACGATCGTTACCGACCGGACGCGTTGCGGATAACGATCGGCGATCGCTTGCGCCACGAGTGAACCCAACGACACGCCGAGAATGTGGCATTGGTCGATTCCGTTGTCGTCCATGATCCGATTGCAGAGCTCGGGTACGTCTTTGAGCGTTATTGCCGATGAACGTATAGGACTGTTTCCATGGCCCGGAAGATCAATGAGAATGAGCTGATAGCGTTCCTTGAAACCCGCGATCTGATATTCGAAAATCCGATAGTCCGCAAAGGCCGGATGGAGCAACAGGATTGTCTCTTTACCCTCATTCGCATGAATACGATAGGGAATCTCGACGCCTTTATAGATCAGATTCCGTATGTTCATCAACGTTTGCCTCCAGTTCAACGCATAATCGTTCGAGCCATTCCAATGTATGCCGGTGATTATGAAGTCCCAAATCCAACGTTTTGAGCTGATAGACGGCATGCTGTTGCAAGTGCGCGGGAACGGCTTGCCGATGAGCTTCCGCAGCGACGGCTTCAAATTCGAAGAGGGTCGATTTCAGTTGCTCGATCGCGGCGCGAACGATGGCTACCCGCTCCGAAGCCGTCATCATGCCTAAGAAAAACAAACGCGTAAGCAGGTCCTGTTCGAATCGGCTAGGAATGCTTGAACCGAGCATCCAATCGCGTAAATGCCGCTTACCGAGTTCGCTGATGGAATATACTTTTTTTCGGCGCCCGTTCACGATTGTTTCATGACACTCGACATGGCGATTGTTTTCGAGCTTTTTGAGCGCGACTTGTATACTTCCTAGGCTTGCGCTGTAGAAAGGGGACACCTTCTTCTGAAGCACGCTTCTCATGTCATACTGAGATAATGCGCGTATCATAAGAAGTCCCAAGAGAACAAACTCCAAACCGACAACCCCCATTTCCTGTCATTAATATCATCATAATATACCTAATAGGTATATTCAACGGTTTTATTTAAACGTGGAAAAATATAGAAAATAGCAACAGGCGCGAATATCATTCCCATGTTATTATGGAGATAACATTAATCATGACAAGGGAGTTATGGAGCATGCAAAAAATTTCACCTTTCTTGTGGTTCGACGGTCGGGCGGAAGAGGCTATGAATTTCTATACTTCCATCTTTAACGATTCCCAAATCATTAGCGTTAATCGCAACGGAACGGAGGTGTTCTCAGGGACGTTCCAGCTCGAGGGACAGCAATTCATGGCGCTGAACGGAGGCCCGCATTTCAAGTTTTCTCCGGCTATTTCGCTGTTCGTGGATTGCGAGACGCAGCAAGAGGTAGACGAGCTATGGGAGAAGCTGTCCGCGGGCGGAGAGCAACAGAAATGCGGATGGCTTCAGGATAAATTCGGCGTATCTTGGCAGATTATCCCCAACGCGCTAGGTAGACTGTTAAACTCCAACGACGCGGAAAAATCGCAGAGAGTCATGCAAGCCATGCTGCAAATGGATAAGATCGATATCGCGAAGCTGCAGCAAGCCTATGATGGCTAGCGGATAAGCGTTGAGGCGGAAGGCTATTCTGTAATGAAGTACAAATAAACCGTTTCTTTCGTAAATGGCGGGCCGTACATCCATTTACCAAAGCGCGGTTTTTTTGTTTTTAGAGTACTTTCTTTCCTTAACCGATAGAAAAAGCGGGGATGCATCTCCTGGAGGAGTGAAGCGTTTGCCTCTTAAAATCGTGAAATTTCCTTGTTAAGGGTCAGGTGAATCAGAGTTCACCATTTTAACCCGGGGTCCCCCGCAAAGTAATCGGAATCGGCTTCGATAGCTTCTTCTTCACTTTGTGGGGTGGAGCAGCAGCGGAAGGAGGCATCCCCGCCCTTTTGTTCGGAATTTAAGGTTCATTCGTCATATGACGGTCATGATTCCTAATTCAACTTAAATCGCGATTATTCGACATATATCGATGATTATCAACACGTTTTTTTACATAATCTCATGCCATATCCAATCCTCCGAATTCATTTGTTCCGCTATTTCCAAGAATGCAAGGTTAGGTAATGGAGAGTCACGTTACTTTCGGGGCAAAAATGATGACTGGAAGTAACTTGTTGGTGATTAAAACGATGCTATAAGATGAACTCGATTACGGACTGGAGGGGAGAAGAGTTGCGGATTATTAAAGTCATGCTGGTAGAGGAAGACGTGAATTGGCAGCAAAAAATCGCGGAGGAATTGAGTAAGGAGGTTGATATAGAGGTCGTTAAAGTCGTTAAGTCGGACAAAGAAGCGATGGAGGTGGCAGTTAACGGGACGATAGACGTGATTTTGATGGATGTGAAACCGTCCGGTTATGCACCGGAAGGCTCCCAGGCTATTCGCGAAATGATCGCCAAACAGCATAACAGGCTGAAAATTATTATGCACTCTACGAATGCCGACAGGGAGACCATCGTTCGTTGTTTTCAGAACGGCGCGGTTAATTATTTGAACAAATCCAATTGCGGCGATAGGGTAGCGGCTATTCGCGACGCGTTCCATAACCGCTCCGCGATCCACTCCGACGTGGCGGAGATTATCAGGGAAGAACTGAAACTGATGACGTTAACGCCTACGGAACGGGAAGTTTATCAATTAAAGAATAACGGATTCAACAAAAGACAAATCGCCGCAAGGCTGTTCAAATCGGAGAATACGGTCAAAACGCAGATGAGAAGCATACGCGACAAGCTGCTGTACTGGGGGTGAATAAAGATCATCCTCCTCAATCTCCGGCCGTGGGACCTATAATTCGAATTGTGAAGAGGAGGTGACATTCATGAAAATCGAAATCCGCGAAGTTGAAAACCTTACGCCTACGGCTATCCACCTGGATCCGTTCGAAGTCGTAGACTTCAAAGCCTAATTTTAACGTAACCTGCAGAGAGGCCGTACGTATCCGTACGGTCTTTCTCAAAGGAGATGACCTGCCGATGATGAAACCGAATTTAAAAGAATACTGCCGATACGTCATGAGCCGGGAAGACGAGGTAATCCGGTTCAAGATGGAACGCACGACTTTGGAAATACCGGATCCCGAAGGGCGCATCTACGCGTTCATTAATCTTCTGGACGGAGCGCATACGAAAGAGGATATCGCGCGGGAATTGAACTTGACCCTTACAGAGGTGGAAGAAGGTATCGCATCGCTGGACGGTTACCGGATTCTAGAGTCCGTGTCGGCCGTTCCGAACGGGCTTACGGAACGCGAACGGTTGCGGTACAAGAACAATTACACCTACTTTTCCTTATATGAGAACATGACAGACAGCAGGTTCGACTACCAGCGGAAGCTGAAAAACGCTAAAGTTGCCGTCATAGGCCTAGGCGGGGGAAGCGTTATTGCGGCTTGGCTCGCTGCCATGGGGGTCGGCACGATTATCGGAGTCGACTTCGACAGGGTAGAATTAAACAACTTGAACCGCCAATTTTTCTATACCGAGGATGACGTGGGAGAATATAAAACGACCGCGTTAAAGCGGAGATTGAATTTGCTGAACCGCGACGTCAACGTAGAAGTGCACAATCGCAAGATCGATAGCGCCCAGTCGCTAATGGACGTTGTCGCGGGTGCCGATCTGGTCGTCAGCGCCATCGATACGCCTCCGTTAATGGGGTCGCGTTACGTCAATTCCGCCTGCCTGCAATTGGGAATCCCTTCCTACTACGTATCGATCGGGAACAAGCTGGGATTCTACTATCGCGTGCTCCCCTTCGAGAGCGGCTGTACCGATTGTCGGCTGCTTCATATCATGCGTACGGAGCCGGAATTGCTCGACGTGACGAAACAGAAATGGTTCGGGGCGATTCCGGACGTTGATTTCGGCAATCCCGGCTTTGCGCCCAACGTAGCTATCGTGACCTCGCTGATCGCATCCGAGATCGCCAAACATATCACCGGTTACGGCCCGACCTTCGAATTGCCCTTCGGGCTCGTTAATTTCCAAGACATGCAAGTTTCCCATCGCAACATCCCGAAATCCTCGGATTGCCCAAGCTGCGGACGCCATTCCGATTCGCTGGCAACCGAACCTGTTCCTCTGGATCGGCTCTTCTCCCTAGCGGAATCCGAAGCGCTGACGATTGGTTAGGGGGATGAAGATGAAGCCATTTGACTCGAATTCCGTAGTTACCTTAGCTCATCTCACCGTACAAAGGGAAGGCGAGGAATACACGATCGGGGATCCGCGGATACCGAGATTTATTCGGGTTCCGGAGCCTGCGGTGTTCGTGATCGAACGGTGTGACGGCACGAGCACGGTAGAAGAAGTTCGCGAGCAAATTCTAAAGGATAAAGGGCTTGAGATCGACGTGTTGGATTTCGTCTCCAATTTGCGAGCGATCGGATTGGTATCTGAGGTCGCGGAACGCGAAGCCGCCGTTTCTCGCCGGCCAAAAGGGATTATTCGCACTGCGGAGAGACTTGGAGCGGTCATGTTTCGCTCTCACGCCAAATGGTTCTATTTGCTCGTAATCCTAGCCGTTATCGTTTTGTTCTGGAGCCGGCCCGGGCTTCTGCCTCATTATGCGGATATGTTCGTGTTGCCGGTCATCGGAGGCAACTCATTGTTGGTGTCTCTAACCGCTTGCGTACTGATTTTCCTGCACGAATGCGCTCATCTGTTGGCGGCTTTCGGTGCGGGCGTCCCGGCTCGAATGAGGGTGAATATCCGGTATATATTCGTCGTAGCGGAGACCGATATGACGGGGTTGTGGGGTCATGAGAAGGCAAAGCGGTATTTTCCTTATCTTGCCGGTATGGCATGGGATTCCGCGCTCATGTTAATCGCTTTGCTTGTACAGATGGGAGTAGCGGAAGGCAGTTTTATCTATCTGTTCGCCAGACTGGTAGTCCTTCTGCTCGCGCTCGGCATTTTATCGCAGTTCATGGTGTTTCTGCGGACGGATGTCTATTACGTGCTCGGAAATTACACCCATTCTCCTGATCTGGCCAGAAGCGGCAAGCTTTTCATACGGAAATTATGGCGCAGAAACAACGAAACTCGCGCTCAGTGGGAGGGATTGCCCGCTACGGAGCAGAACGCGGCGAAATGGTTCGGAACCGCTTATTTCGTAGGGATCGCCTCGCTAACCGTTGTGTTCGTACTCTTCAGCGTTCCGGGAGGCTATACCGCCTTAAAGAGTGCGTTGAGCCAAGTCAGGAACTACTCGATTCAATCGATCCCTTTCTGGGACGGAGCGATCATTCTCTCATTGGCCTTATTCCGGCTCGCCCTTTACGGAAAGGGAGCCCAGACGGCCATTCGCGACAGAAAAAGCAAACGCGGAGTTCATCAAGCATGAAGGCGCAGCATCTCTCGGATGCCGCGTCTTCTGTCGTATCAGGTTGAAGCGGCTCGTCCATAGTTCCCGCCAAATCAGGATCGGCTCACGATACGCCCTTACGCTTCCCTAACGGAAGTTGTAAGGGCGTTTGTGATATACTGTTTATTAAGTATACAATTTCGATCAGCAACAAAAGCGTATGGGGGACAGGAAACATGTCAAATCACGATGACCTTGATCACGAGGCCGTGAAGGCTCTGCCCAATGGGGTGAAGCTCAGCTGGGGTTTAGGGAAACAGTCGAAGAGAGGTCCGAAGGGTGAACTCAGCATACAGAAAATCGTCGAGGCGGCAATCGCCATCGCCGATAAAGACGGGCTATCAGCCGTGTCGATGAATCGGGTTGCCGGTTCCTTGGGATTTACAACGATGTCGCTCTATAGGTACATCTCCAGCAAGGAGGACCTGCTCGTACTGATGCAGGACACCGTGTGCGCCATTCCGATCCCTCCGGAGAAGAGCGAGTCGGATTGGCGCGAAGATTTGCGGGAATACGTTAACGCTTGTATCGAAGTCTTCCGAATCCATCCGTGGTTCGGCGATATCCCGATTACCGGCGTTCCCCTAGGACCCAATAATTTGCTCGTTATCGACTGGGTGCTGCGGGTATTGCGGGATTTCCCGTTGAACGATTTTGAAAAAATGTCGATCATCTTGCTGCTTAGCAGTTATTCGCGATCGAGCGGGATGATCATTCGGGATATCGAACGAGCCATCCGGGAAGGAGCAAGCCAAGATTCCGTTAGCGGAGTCCATTATAGCGCCGCTCTCAAGCACCTGGTCAAACCGGACCGTTATCCCAATCTGTACCCGATCATCCAGTCCGGAGCATACACGGACGACAATGCGGCGGAGAATACGGTCGGCAACGATTTCGATTTCGGGCTGGAGCGTATTCTTGACGGCATCGAACATTATTTTGTCGGGAAGAAACCCGGCAAATGAGAAGAGAACGGCGATCAGGCGAGTGCCTGGTCGCTGTTCTCTTTAAGATGATCTTATCGGCGTCCCGCTTTTCGTTGAAAGGCAATGAAGCACCAGGTCAAGGAGAGCAAGAGAATGATCGTGCACCATCCGAGCGCCCACCATGCGTTGTCTTGAACCGGAGTTCCCGTCAGCCATCCGCGAATCGATTCGATGACCGGCGTGATCGGTTGATGATCGGCAACACCTTGCAGCCAGCTAGGCATTGTGTCCGTGCGGACGAAAGCGCTGGAGAGATAAGGTAAGAATAGCAGGATGAACCCGTATCCGCTAGCCGCGGAGGGACTGCCCGTGACTAAGCCGATGGCCGCGAATAGCCAAGTGAACGTCAAGATGAACAACGTTATCATCCCTATCGCAGCTATCCATTCCAACGCGCCGGCGGATGGCCGGAACCCGACGATCAATGCCACTCCGATGACTACGGCGGTTGCGAACAAATTACGGGCGAGGCTTGCGACGACATGGCCCGTGACGATGCTCAAGCTGTGAATCGGCATCGTTCGAAAACGGTCGATGATTCCGTTCGTCATATCGGTGGCGACATCCACGGCCGTGCTGGCGGAGCCGAAGCCCGCGCAGAGGAGAATGATGCCCGGAACTACGTAGTTAACGTAATCTCCGCTCGGATCGAGCGCCCCTCCGAATACATAAGTAAACAACAACATGAGCATGACCGGAAGCAGGATGGCCATAAGCAAAGCTTCGGTATTCCGCAAGCTGAGACGAAGGCTTCGGCCGATGAAGACGGCGTTCGTTACCCAGAAGGAAGTAGGCTTGGTTATCGAACGGAGCGTTGTCATGAGTAAACCTCCTCCAATCGTTTCGTCGTCAGGGCAAGGAAGACATCGTCCATGCTAGGTTTGCGAATGCGCACTTTCGTTTCCTGAGGGACCTTAGCGATGAGCTCGTTCAGCGCATGTCTGATGTGCTGGACGCTTCCGGTCGTCGGGAAAGCTTCGATTACCTGATCATCCTCGTTATATAATTCGATGACTTCTCCGCCTACGCGAGCTTTCAATTCCTCGGGCGTGCCGGTCGCGACGACGCGTCCGCCGGCGATAACGGAGATCGTATCCGCCAGTTGATCCGCTTCTTCCAAATATTGAGTCGTGAGAAATACGGTAATGCCCGACTGCTTCAATTGAAGAATGATTTCCCACAAGGCGCGTCGGCTAATCGTATCCAACCCCGTCGTCGGTTCATCGAGGAACAGGACCGGCCGACTGACGACTAGGCTGATCGCGAGATCCAGCCGCCGGCGCATTCCGCCCGAATAGGTTTTGACCCGTTTGTTGGCTGCTCCCGTTAGGTCGAAGAGCTGCAACAGTTCGTGCGTTCTCACGCGGGATTCCAAGGCTGATAGCCCGGATAGACGGCAGATCATCCGCAAGTTCTCCTCGGCGGTCAGGGCATCGTCCACCGCCGCGAACTGCCCGGTAAGGCTAATCGATTGTTTCACTTTAAGCTTGTCGGCTACGACATCGTAGCCGGCTACCCGAACCGTTCCTTCGTCGGCTGCCGCCAACGTGGACAGGATGTGGATCAGCGTCGTCTTACCGGCGCCGTTGGGGCCGAGCAGCGCATAAACAGTGCCTGACGGGACGGTAATATCAATGCCGTCAAGCACGACTTGGCTGCCGAATTTTTTGCGTAAACCGTTCACTTCTATTGCGAACTTATTCATGGGTATCCTCCTTGAATGAATATCTCAACAACTGAGTATTGTATAAACAGTATATGTTATACACAGTGTAAAATACAACACCTATTTGAATGTCGAAAATGCCGTTGTCCATAATGATCCGATTATGGGATATGGTATAATCAGTCAGTTGCTAGAGAATAAGCATTAAGGATTTCGGGAGGTGCGGGATGTCGGAAACGATCCTTCTAGTAGAAGACGACAGCTCCATTAGCGAGATGGTGGCGAACCATTTGAGAACGGAAGGGTATCGTCTCGTAACGGCTTTCGACGGGGAGGAAGCCCATCGACTGATTCGGAACAACGAATTCGATCTGATCATTCTCGATCTGATGCTGCCCCAACTCAACGGCATGGATTTGCTTCAGCAAGTCCGGCAGAAAAGCTGGGTTCCCGTGATTATCGTGTCCGCGAAGAATGGCGATGTGGATAAAGCGCTGGGGTTAGGTTTCGGTGCAGACGATTATATAGCGAAGCCGTTTTCTCTCATCGAACTGAGCGCACGGGTTAAGGCCGCGATTCGCCGTTCCAAGCTGACTTGGCAGCCGGATACGCTCGGCGGGGATAAATCCGTTCGTCTCTTCGATCTCGTCATCGATACGGACAATTTTTCCGTGACTAAGAACGGGCAAGCGATCAAACTGACGGCCAAGGAGTTTGCCATTTTGCGGCTGCTGGCTACCCATCCGAAACGGGTATTCACGAAGGCTCAGCTATACGAGCGGATATGGAACGAAGAGTATTACGGAGACGAGAACGTAATTAACGTGCATATGCGAAGGCTCCGCGAAAAAATCGAAGACGATCCTTCTAATCCCCGGTATATCAAGACGTTATGGGGAATCGGTTATAAGTTAGGTGATCAATGAAATGATCTATTACCTTTTAGGGACGCTGCTTCTTCTATCGCTGGCGCTGAACGTCGCGCAATACAGGGCCAAGAAAGAACGAAATGCCGGTCTCGAATATATGAGCGATAAATTAAACGCGATTATATCCGACCGATCGTCGGAGCGTTTGCTTTTAGTAACGGCGGAGACGGAACTTAGGCAATTGCTGATCGGAACGAATCGGCTGCTCTCGTACAATCATGAGCTGATGTCGGATTCGGCGAAGATGAGCCTATCGATGAGGAGAATGCTCTCCAACGTTTCCCATGATCTGAAGACGCCGCTGACGGTCGTGCTCGGCTATATCGAGACGATCAAGCTTAACCGGGCTTTAAGCTCCGATGAACGAGACGTCATGCTGTCCAAGGTGCAGTCCAAAGCCGAGGAAGTGCTGGCGCTGATGAATAAATTTTTCGACTTGGCCAAGCTGGAGTCCGGGGACTGGCAACTGGAACGAAGAAGGATCCATTTGAACGAAGTTTGCCGGAACAGCATGCTCGGCTATTACGATCTATTGACGGGTAGAGGGCTCGAGGTGTCCATCGACATTCCGGAAGCGCCTATCTATATTTATGCGGACGATGAGGCGATCGGACGGATATTGGATAATTTGTTATCCAATGCGGTTCGATACGGTTATGAAGGCAACGTGATCGGGTTATCGCTCCGCCAAGACCAGGATGCGGCGTATGTCGACGTGTGGGACAAAGGCAGAGGAATTCCGGAAACGGATATGGACAAAGTGTTCGAACGGTTGTATACGTTGGAGGATTCCCGGAGCTCTTCCACGGTAGGAAGCGGTTTAGGGCTGACGATAGCCAAGCGCTTAACCGAACAGATGGACGGTAAAATCGAATTGCGGAGCAAAGCTTACGAGCGGACGGTATTTACGTTGCGATTCGCCAAGCCGAAATTCGAGTATAACGCGGCGGCGTCGAATTCGTAAGATTTTCGTAAGTTTCGAGTAATAGAAAAGTTCGATCCCCCTGATAGGATAGGTAATGAAGAAAAGAAAGCAGGGAGGGAACCAGCCGGTGAGCTACATTCTAAGAACGCATCGCTTAACCAAATCTTATCGCGGCAAAGAGGTCGTGTCCGACGTCAGCATGAACATTAAGAAGGGCGAGATTTACGGATTTCTAGGTCCCAACGGCGCGGGCAAAACGACGGTCATGAAGATGATGACGAATCTCGTTAAACCGACCGGCGGGGAAATCGAGATTTTAGGGGAGAAATTAACTCCTTCCTCGTACGAAGTGTTGAAGAGAATGGGCAACATTATCGAAAATCCGGTGTTTTACGATAAAATGACCGCCCAGGAAAATCTGGAGCTTCATTGCGAGTACATGGGCTATTACAACAAGAGCGCGATCGGCGATGCTCTGAATCTCGTGAACTTGCGCAACGTCGAACGCAAACCGGTCAAGGAGTTTTCGCTCGGGATGAAGCAAAGGCTGGCGATCGCGCGGGCGATCACGACGAAACCCGAGCTGCTCATTCTCGATGAGCCGATCAACGGTCTCGATCCGGTAGGGATCCGGGAACTGAGAGATTTATTCCTCATGCTGAGCAAGCAATATGGCATTACGTTGTTGATCTCCAGCCACATTCTCGGGGAAATGGAGCAAATCGCGGATACGATAGGCATCATTCGCGCCGGCAGGCTGGTGGAAGAGGTTACGATGGATGAAATTCGCGGCAGCCATGCGGAATATATCGAATTGCATGTTTCGGACGGTACGAAAGCGGCTTTCGTCTTGGAGAGCGTATTGAAAATTTCGAACTTTCGGATCGTGGAGGGTAACGGCGTTATTAGAATCTACGACCTGAAGGTGCCGCAGAGCGAGTTGACGCGCACTTTGATCTTGAACGGGGTGTCCGTCGATTCGATCAACCGGAAAAATCATTCGCTGGAAGATTATTTCATGCAACTGATCCAAGGAGGAGAACGACATGCTGCATCTCGTCAAACTGGAGCTTAGGAAAGTGAAGATCGCCGGCATTCTCAGGACGGCGGCTCTGATTCTGCTCGGTATTCTCGGATTCGCTCTGCTCATCGGTTCGGACAAAACCGAAGGATTCAAAGATTACGCGGAGGCGATGTCGGTCATCGGGATGATCGTCCGAGTCGCCTTCATCATCTATGCCTCGGTCCTTCTATCCAAGCTTATCGTGGAGGAATATCGCAATCAGACGATGGCGCTCCTGTTCACGTACCCGATCAGCCGGAAAAAGCTGCTCCTTGCCAAACTGCTTATTGTCGGAGTAATTACGTTTGTTTTGGTTATCATCGGCACCGTGCTCGTATCCGCGGGATTCTATCTCTTCAACGAGAAGCTGCACTTTTTCCCCTCGCCGTTGACGGCCGACATCGTGAAGAAGCAGGCGCTGCAACTCGGAGTCAACGCGGTAGCCGCCGCGGGCATGGCTTTAGTTCCGTTGTTTTTCGGGATGTTGAAAAAATCCGTACCGACGACGATCGTTTCTTCGATTCTTATCGTAGCGGTTATCAACTCGAGCAATAACGGAGCTTCCTTGGGCGAGATTATCGCGGTTCCGATTACGTTAGGAATCATCGGCTTCCTCGTAGCCTATTTATCGATCCGCAAAGTCGAACATGCCGATTTATAGCGGGCAATTTCATGGCAAGGCTCAAGCATCTAGCTTGAGCCTTTTTTTGTCGCATGGAATCGTGCTCATGAGCTCGATAGTACCGTGAAGCGGTACTAAAACGCTTGAGATCACGTTCGTGATCTCAAATAGCAACCGGCTTGCTGCAAAACATTAAGAAGCTCATCCAATTCGAAGGATGAGCTTCTTTGGTCCGCGTTCGATCGCTGTCAAACAGTCCCGCGAACCGATTGCACCGACTCGCCCTTAACTAAAGTGACGTATATCCGCTCATGCTCCACTCCATCCCCGGAGATCATTTTCAGCAGCTGCTCGGAGGCGAAGGAACCCCATTTGCTCATGGAATAGTCGATGGTCGCGAGCTTGGCTGGATGTACTGGGAAACCTCGATGTTATCGAATCCGATCGGATGAATCTGTTCGCCGATGACAAGCGAAGTACGGTTGCGGATAAAATGGCACAGTCCGACGGCCATTTCGTCGTTAAGGCAGAATACGGCGGCCGGGCGTCTGTATTCGTTCGCGATCCGCTCCCCGGCTGCTTCTCCCGAGGCTTTGCCGAAATCGCCGTCAATCTCGATGAATTCCAGATGGGGATTGCGTTCGACGGCTTGCTTGACCGCATGAAGCCGTTGCTTGGCATCGTACGAGCCCTTCGGTCCCGTAACGACGTAAATTTTATCGTGGCCTTGCTCCAGAAGATAATCCATGGCAAGCGTAGCGCCGGCTTTGTTGTCGAGCAGCACTTGATTGATGTTCGGATGATTAAATTCGCGATCCAGAACGACGAGCTTATGGCCTTGATTCGCGTATTTAAGCAGTTCTTCGTCGGAGAACGTCTCGTCTAGCACGATCGCGCCGTCTATCATTCGTTCGGGAATCAACCGGCGGGATTGCATGCCGCTGCATACGATAAGATCGTAGCCTTTACGGTTCAGTCCTTCTTTAACCCCCTGGAGCAAGTCCCCGTAGAAATTGCCGCTGAAATCGGTAAGAAACATTCCGATAATGTTGGATTGCCGCTTCTTCAGCGATCTTGCGGCGGCATGAGGGACGTAATGGATCTCTTCGGCGATCTTCAAAATTCTCGCAGCGGTTTCTTCGGTTACCTTGGGACTGCCGTTAAGAGCGTAGGATACCGTAGAAATGGAAACGCCTGCTTTGCGGGCTATATCTTTAATGCTGACCACGCTTGTCGCTCCTTCTAGGAACATAACTGAATAAAACGCGCGAAACGTTTCGATAATAACTATAACCTAAAGGGCGATCTTCTTTCAAGAGTTAATAGTGAGACTAAATGTACATAAAATATAAGTTTGACAGCGCTAAAAAAACGGATTTATAATCAATTTGAAGTCGATCGAAACGTTTCGATTGCAAATTTTATCAACCAACTAGAGGGGCTGCTAAAGATCATGTCCGATTCGAATCATCTATCACCGGCCGATGCGGTTAAACATCGAAACTTGAAAAACCTTCTGGATCAAATGACGCTCGACGAAAAGATAGCCCAGCTTATTCAATTGGCCGTGCCGTTCTACGAGGGGGCGGATGGAGACGGTCTGATTACGGGGCCGATGGCTTCGCTCGGCATTACGGAAGAAACCGTCCACAACTCCGGGTCCGTCCTCGGCATGGCTGGAGCATCGGAAACGATTAACGTGCAGCGCGCGCATCTGAACAACAACCGCCTAGGCATTCCGTTGCTGATGATGGCGGATATCGTACACGGCTTCAAAACGATTTTCCCCGTACCGCTCGCTATCGGTTGCTCTTGGGATATGGAGCTCGCGGAGAAGAGCGCGGAGATCGCCGCCAAGGAAGCGTCCGTATCCGGCGTTCACGTTACTTATGCGCCGATGGCGGATCTCGTTCGCGATCCGCGATGGGGCCGAGTCGTGGAATCGACGGGTGAAGATCCTTATCTGAACTCGGAATTCGCGCGGGCATTCGTCAGAGGATTCCAAGGAACGGATCTGTCGGGCGATACGGACAGGGTGGCGGCGTGCGTGAAGCATTTCGCGGCTTACGGCGCGGCAGAAGCCGGCCGGGATTATAATACGGTCGATTTGTCGGACCGCCAGATGCGCGAATTTTACTTGCCGGCATATAAAGCCGCGTTAGACGAAGGCTGCGAAATGGTGATGACTTCTTTTAACACGGTGGACGGCATTCCGGCGACGGGCAATTCGAAGCTCATGCGAAAGCTGCTGAGAGAGGAATGGGGCTTCGACGGGATCATTATCTCCGACTGGGGAGCGGTGAAGGAGTTGATCGCGCACGGTATCGCGGCGGACGAATCGGAAGCGGCGGCCAAGGCGATCAAAGCGGGAGTAGACATCGAAATGATGACTTCCTGCTACGTCAAGCACCTGTCCGAGCTCGTGGACGCCAAGGAAGTAGACGTCGCGCTGATCGACGAAGCGGTGCTGCGGATATTAACCTTGAAACAAAAGCTGGGGCTGTTCGACAACCCCTACCGGGCAGCCGATCCGGAGCGCGAGAAGGACATCGTGTTCTGCGAAGAACACCGCGAGACCGCGCGGGAGCTTGCGGTTAAATCCTGCGTGTTGTTGAAGAACGAAGGAGCGCTTCCACTTAAGGGCGATCGGTCGATCGCTTTGATCGGTCCGTTCGCGAGAAACGGCGACGTGCTCGGGCCATGGTCATGGACAGGCTCCAAAGACGATGCCGTCAAGCTAGACGCCGGATTGAGAAGCAAAATGTCCGGATCGCTGACGGTCGCTGACGGCTGCGGAATCGAAACGGCGACGGAGGAGCAATGGCAGGAGGCGCTGGCGGCGGCTCAAGCTGCCGAGACGATCGTTCTTGCGCTGGGCGAACACTCGGATATGAGCGGGGAAGCGGGCTGCCGGGCGGACATTCGTCTGCCGGAGATACAATTGGAATTGGTTCGCAAGATCAAGTCGCTCGGCAAACCGATCGTCGTCGTCTTGTTCAATGGACGTCCGCTGGATTTGCATGGGGTATACGAAGAAGCCGATGCCGTACTCGAAGCTTGGTATCCGGGCTCCGAAGCGGGCAACGCGATCGCGGATTTGCTGTTCGGCGACGCTAACCCGGAAGGCAGGCTCACGATGTCCTTCCCTTATAGCGTAGGGCAAGTTCCCGTTTACTATAACGCGTATAACACGGGACGCCCGCAAGGAGCCCCCGACGCTCAAGTTCGTTACGTGTCCCAGTATTTGGACATTCCGAACGAACCGTTGCTTCCTTTCGGATTCGGTCTCGGCTATTCCGAATTCGAATACGGCGATGCCGCGCTTTCGTCCGAGGTCATAACGAAGGACGAGCAACTGCGAGTATCGGTCACGCTGACGAACAAGGGAAGCAGGGCCGGAGTAGAAACGGTGCAGATGTACGTGCGCGACATGTCGGGGGAAGTCGTGCGGCCGGTCAAGGAATTGAAGGATTTCCGCAAAGTCGCGCTTCGGCCGGGAGAGAGCCGCGAGATCCAATTCACGTTAAGCGAGAAGCAACTGCGATATTATCACTCGGATCTTACGCATGACAGCGATGCCGGTGCGTTCGTCGCCTATGTCGGTCCGAATAGCAAGACAAATGCCGCGCTTCCGTTCAAGCTGGTGAAATAATCCGTTTTTTAAGCGACAGGCGTACGAGGTGTAAAGCTGAGCAAATAAAAAAAGAGCGCGGCAGGCACGCGATTGCGTAACCGGCCGCGCTCGACAACCCACTATTCCTTAACGGCGCCAATGACGACTCCTTTAACGAAGAAGCGCTGCAGGAACGGATAGACGATCAGAATCGGCAGCGCGCCTATGAAGATCTGGGCAGCCTTGATCGTCCGCTGAGACTTGTTGACGACGACGGATACATCGAAACCGGTCATATCGTTGGCTACGATAATGGTTTGCATGAAGCTGGCCAGCGGAAGTTTCTCGGCCTGCTTCATGTAGATCAAGCCGTCGAAGTAGGCGTTCCAGTGGCCGACCATCGTGAATAAAGCAATCGTCGCTATCGCCGGCAACGAGATCGGCAAATAGATCGAGAAAAAGCTGCGAAGATGCCCGGCTCCGTCCATGAACGCGGCTTCTTCCAGTTCTTTCGGCACGGTGCGGAAGAAGTTCAGGAGCAGGATGACGTTGTACACCGTGACCAATCCCGGAAGGATCAAAGCCAACAGATTATTCAATAAGCCGAGCTTCAAGATGAGGATGTAGCTTGGAATAAGACCGCCGGTAAAGAGCATCGTGACGACGAAATACCACAGGTAAACGTTTCTGGCGCGGAACACGCGGGTATCCTTGGAGAGCGCGTACGCGGCGGCGGCGTTTACGGCTAGAGCGAGCGCCGTACCGAGAATGGTCCTTTTTAAGGAAACGACTAGAGAAGTTAAGAAGTGTTCGTTCTCGAACGTTCTCGCGTAAGCTTCGAACGTGAAGCCGACCGGCCAGAACGACACGAGTCCGGCGTTGGCCGGAGCGGTCGAGCTCAAGGACACCATCAGCAAGTGGAACAACGGGAGCAGACAAACGATCGCGATGATCCCGAGCAGCGCATAGTTAAACACGCTGAATATTCGGTAAGGCAACGTTTTATGGTACATGCGATGACATCCTTCCTAGAAGATTCTATATCCGGCGAATTTGAACGCAAGTCGGTACGAGATGATGATTAGAATCAGGCTGATCATCGATTTGAAGAGGCTGACCGCCGTCGCGAAACTGAATTGGCCGCTCAGCAAGCCTTCCCGGTAGACGAACGTGTCGATGATATCGCCTTGTTGGTAGATCATCGGGCTGTACAAGTTGAATACTTGGTCGAAGTTCGCGTTCATGACGTTGCCCAAGGCTAGCGTCGCGACGACGATTAGAATCGGCACGAGCGACGGAATCGTAATCGACATCGTTTGCTTGAACCGGCCTGCTCCGTCGACTTCGGCTGCCTCGTATAACGAAGGGTTTATTCCGGCCAATGCGGCAAGGAAGATGATCGTATTAAATCCGAATTCCTTCCAGACGTCGCTGAAAATAATCGTGAGCCGGAACCAAGTTCCGTCGCCCAAGAAGAAAATCGGTTTTTTAAGATCGAACAGGAACGTCAGGAATTGGTTGACGATGCCGGTTTGGGAAAGCAAGTCGATCAGGATGCCCGAGAGGATAACCCATGACAGAAAGTGGGGCAAATAGACGAGCGTCTGAATGGATCGCTTGTAACCCATATGCCTGACCTCGTTCAGCAACAAGGCGAAAGTAAAAGGGATGATCAAGTTCAGCAAAACTTTGGAGCATGCGAACAACACCGTATTCCCAATGATTTTGACGAAGTAATCATTCTCGAACATAAATCGAAAATGTTTCAAACCGACCCATGGAGAGCCGGTAATTCCAAGCGCGGCTTTATAATCCTGAAACGCCATCACGAAACCCGACATGGGCAAGTAGGAAAAAACGAAAACGAGCAGGACGGCAGGCAGCACCATCAAGTGCAAAGTCCACGGAATCTTGTAGCCTTTTCTCTTTTCGGATTTCCGGACGGCTTTGAAGTCGGCTTTACGCAGTGTATTTTCTTCCATAGCACTCTCCCGTTCCATAAAATCTCAATTGTTTATAAGGTGAAGCCTTGATACCTTGATATATATAGTAACAACGCGTATGATCATCGAACTATATGACATTGTTAGGATCGATAGGGTTTTGTTAGGGATCTTGTTCGTGGGGGCGGATTAAGGATGCGGATAAAAGGTTTGGGTTTGATGAAAAAAAGGAAGGGTTCCAAGGCTAGCCTGTTCGTGAAAATCAACGGATTGATCCTTGTCTTGTTCATTCCGATTATCGTTTTGTTTACTTACTCCAACGGAGTGACTTCCAAAGTCATGAATAAAGAGCTTCAGGCTTCGAACAGCAAGCAACTATCCTTCTTGTCGAGCCAGATCGAATCGCGGATCAATCAAACGATGGACTTCGTCGTGACTTTCTCCAGAGATCCGAACGTTCGCAAATTCAACGGGTTGAACATCTGGGACGACCGTTACGACCGGATGCAGACGAGATACGTCATTCAGGAGAAGATGAGGCTCCAATCGGGGGTTATGAACATATGGCCCGTCAAATTCACGGTGTATTCGCAACTAAACAAAGAAGCGATCTCGAACTCCGAAGACAAGGTGGAGTACGATGCGGAATATTTGAAAAGAAACGTGACCGGCAAATGGTCTTACGGCGACGGAGAAACGGCGGAACCCGGTCAGCACAATGCGTTTCATTGGTTCTATACGGATTCGTTCGTTCAGCAAGACGTGCTTGGAGGCAGCGATCTGGTCGTGGAGGCCAGCTTTAACCACGACAATATCCAGAACATGCTGGACACTTATAAGGCAGGCGGACAAGGAGATCCTTTGTTCTATCACAAGGGAGATAAGCCGATCCTGAACCGCAGCGCCTCGGAGCGTCTGACGAATGAGCTTGTCCGGTATTTGGACGGGCAAAGCTTGGGGAATACGATCCAGGAAGTCGTCGAATTAGATGATAAGAGCTACCTGCTCAGCGCCGTGAAGTCGCCTCATCTCCAATGGTATCTGGTGGATATCGTGCCGCTCGATCAAATTCTCGGACCGATTTCCTTCAGCCGCAATCTGTTCTATTTGGCGATGGCTTTGCTCTTCGCAGTCGGAATATCCGCGTCGGTACTCATGTACCGTAACGTTCAACGTCCGATCCGCAAGCTCATTCGAGGATTGCAAAGCGTGCAACGGGGAGACTTCTCGGTGAGGCTCGATTCCAACAGCAACAACGAGTTTTCTTACCTGTTTTACCGTTTCAACGATATGTCCCGACAAATACAAAGCTTGATCGAGAACGTGCTGAACGAGAAAGTGTTGGCTAGGGAAGCGACCTTGAAGCAATTGCAGGCGCAAATCAATCCTCATTTTCTGTACAATTGCATCGGTTACATGATCAATATGGCGCAAATGAAAGACGAGGAAGCCGTCGTCTCGATGGGACACAATTTGAGCGCCTATTACCGATACATTACGCGTATGGAGCGGCCGATGGCGTCGCTCGCCGAGGAAGTCCAACTCATTACCAACTACTTGGACATCCAGAAGCTTCGCAACGGCAGAATTCATTATCATATCGATATTCCCGGGGAAATGATGAAGCAGCAAGTTCCGCGCCTTATGCTGCAGCCGGTCGTAGAGAACGCCGTCATTCACGGGGTAGGGAAGAGCTATTCTTCCGGGGAAATACGAATTACGGGCGAGATGTCGGGCGCTTTCTGCAAATTATACGTCGATGACGACGGACCCGGTATGACCGAAGAGCAGTTGGACGCGCTGAATCGCAAAATTCGGGGGCCGATGCAGGATGACATGGGTTACGGCTTCTGGAATACCCATCAACGGATCAACCATCAATTCGGGGAACGGTCTTGCCTCCTGTTCGTGAAATCCGAGCTTGGAGGATTACGTACGGAGATCATATGGGAAATTCCCGAAGAAGAGAGCCGATCTTATTCCATACAACAAGGAGAACGACCTCATGCAAATGATCATCGTTGACGACGAAGCCCACTGGGTGGACAACCTGTCCATGAACAAGCCTTGGCACACGCTTGGCATCGATCATGTCCATAGAGCGTATTCCGCGCAAGAAGCGCTCAGCATTATCGAGACCCATCCGATCGACATCGTGATTTCCGACGTTCTCATGCCCGAGATGACGGGAATCGAGCTTATCGGTAAAATTCGCGAACGGGACACAAACATCAAGTGCATTATCTTGTCCGGTCATTCCGACTTCGATTACGCGAAGGAAGCGCTCCGCCATCAAGCGGTCGATTATCTGCTTAAACCGCCGACGGACAATGAACTACTGGGGGCGGTGAAATCCGCCGTCGAGCAGCTGCAGACGGAATGGGAAAGCGTAAGCTCCTTTGAACGAACCCAGTACGCGTTGCGGGAAAACTTGCCGCTGCTGCGCGGTCAACTGCTGTTAAGCGCGTTCCGGGGGGAGCGGTTGTCCGCGGAAGAGTGGCACCGAAAGCTCGATACCTACGGTTTGCCTTTTCGAGAAGGGGAATGCGCGCTGTTGCTCGTCCGAATGGAGGACGAATTCGGGCAATACCGCAACAACGGACAACAATTATTGGAATATGCGGTCATCAATATTGCCGAGGAAATTTTCAGCGAATTTTCGAATCTGTGGGGCGTTAAGGAAGAGCACGGTTATTTGGCTTTCCTGTTGCAATACAAGGATAAGGTTGAGGATTCCGGGAAAGAAGTTCTGCTCGAGAAGCTTGCCATGCAGCTTCAATCGAAAGTCAGGCAGTTCTTGAAAGGGTCTATCTCCATCGTCACGACGGAAAGATTTGTTTTCCCCGATCAATTGTCCGGCCGATATCGGCACGCGCTCGCCTACTTCAGGCAGATCGTTGGGGATGAACGAGAATTCGTCATACGCGCGGCGGACTTGGACAATAGCTTGTCGCAGCAAGGCGCGTTGGATGCGATTTACGCTCCGCCCGGGCTGAACAACCTGTTGGAGGCCGGACGCTGGGAAACGGCGGAGGAGAAGCTGCGCGACATCTTCGCGGAATTGGACGAGAGGTGGTCCGAATCGTTGGAGCACTGCTTGGAAGCCGGCTATATCATCGCGTCGTCATACACACATTTCGCCCACCGCAACGGATATACGCTTGCCGGATTGCTCGGCGACAATATCGAGGCGTTGCAGAACGGGGAAGCATTCTCTTCCATAAGCAAGCTGCGGAGTTGGGCTTTCGCCGCGATGGACGGCTTGAAAGAAGGAACTTCCGACAAGGTGAAGGACACGCGCTCGGTGTACGTCAAGAAAATCCAGGAATTCGTGCAGGCTAACTTGCACCAAGATGTCTCCCTTCGGGCGCTGGCGGATCACGTTAACCTGCATCCGACGCATCTCTCGAAGCTGTACAAGATCGAAACGGGCGAGGGAGTAAGCGAGTACGTGTCCCGTCTTCGGATGGAGACCGCTTGCCATAAGCTTAAGACGACCGATCGGAAAATATACGAGATCAGCGCGGACATCGGTTATTTGGACCCGGCGTATTTCATCAAAGTGTTCAAAAGGCAATTCGGGGTTACTCCCCAAGAATACCGAGAAGGAAAATAACAACATGACAGAATCCTATGGAAACTAAGAAACTCCTATAGATGACTTCCTAGCCCCGTTGGTAAAGTAAACTCGTGAGAATCTTACATCGTAGGGGGAAAACAAATAATGGCTAAGTTCAGCAAGCTATGGCTTCCGCTCGTAGCGGTATCGCTAATCGTATCGGCCTGCAGCAGCAACAACGCGAACAACGGCAATGCGGCCGCAACCGGCTCGACTAGTCCGAGCGCATCGGCATCCGCAGGCAAATCCGAAGCGGATCTGGCGTTCGAGAAAGGCAAATACGATCCGCCGATCGACATCAGCACCGTTATCATGCCGAAGGAGTACACCAAAGGAGAGACGAAGGACAACAACGTCCACGATCGTTGGATGCTCGAAACGTTAGGCATTAAACATAAGGATACTTGGTATCCGGCTGGTTCCGACCAATACAGGCAGCAGCTTCAACTCGCGCTCACCTCCGGCGAGAAGCTGCCGGACTTCGTTCAAGTGCCGACGGACCCGGTTCTGACTAATCAATTGATCGACTCCGAGCAATTCATGCCGATCGACGAGTTGTTCGACAAGTACGCGACTAAAGTGTGGAAAGACCACGCGGCCGAGCACCCCGAATTGTGGTATCCCTTCACGAAGAACGGCAAGAAGTGGAACCTGCCGATCATGGAATATACCGATAACGACGACACGCTTCTGTGGTTGCGCGAAGATTGGATGGAGAAGCTGAACCTGCAACAACCGAAGACGATAGCCGATCTCGAGAACATCATGGACAAGTTCAAGAACGAGAATCCGGACGGATTGGCCGCGAAAGACGTATTCCCGCTCGCGATTTCGTTAAAGAACAACACGAATACTTGGATGGGCGGTCTGGACTGGCTGTTCGGCGCCTACGGTTCCGTTCAGGAACAGTGGAACAAAGACGCGAACGGCAATCTCGAATACGGGTCCGTTAATCCCGGCGCTAAGCAAGCGCTAGCCAAGCTGCAAGAATGGATGGAAAAAGGATATATTCACCCGGACTCCGCTCTTTGGGACGAAGGAAAATCGGCCGAGATTTGGACCAAAGGGAACGCCGGCGTATTACCGGGCGCGAACTGGGTACCCGACTGGCCGGCCCCGGACTTGCTGAAAAACGTAAAAGGCGCGAAATACAAAGCCTATCCGGTACCTGCGGGTCCAGACGGTTTGATCGGCACCAAATGGCAGAACTCCGGCGTCAACAGCAGCTTCATGATCAACAAAGACGCGAAACATCCGGAAGCCATCATCCTATACTACAACTATTTGCTCGACAACCTGGCTAATCCGACCGTCGGAAGTCCGTACGAATACGGCTTTGCCAAAGGGTATGACTGGGATATCATAGACGGCCAACCAACGAACGACAAAGAGAAAATCGGAGCGGACTTCTTCGACAAGTTCCCGTACATCACGGGTCCTGCGCGCATTCCCGACCTGTACATGAAGTCCCTCGTCAAGCTGGCGGACGGCGGCACCGCGGAAACGCCGTACGAGAAGCAACAAGAAACGTTCCGTAAACCGGAAAACTGGTATGCGGCGAAGGTTGTCATGTCGCAGATCGACATTCGCAAACAAAACTACTTTACGGGCGCCGCAACGCCTACGATGATCGAGAAATGGAATTTGCTTCGCCAGTCCGAGCTCGAGACGTTCAACAAAATCATTTACGGCAAACTTCCGGTTGACGCGTTCGATGAATTCGTCGCTAGCTGGAAAGCGAACGGCGGAGATAAAGTCACGCAGGAAGTTAACGAATGGTTTAAGTCCGTGTCGAAATAATTAAGCTCTCGAGATCGCTCTTCCGTTCGGTTCCGTTGACCGATCGGGAGGGCGATCTATTCGTTCCGTCAAACGGAAATAGGGATTAAGTGGAAAAGTAGAACGATTTGATGTTGTTTGCGGGCTCCCGGTCTTACATATTTGTGCATTTCGTTCCGTCGGCTTATCAGGAGGTGCCCAGGTGATATAATGGGAGCACTAGATACGAAGGGGGACATCTATGATGCGGGGTTGGCTGGGATATTGGGTTCCCCATAAGCTGAAATACCGTTTGTTCGCCGTTTTCGTCCTCGTCATTCTTCTCCCTTTCAGCATTTTGAACATATCCAACTATACGAAAATCGAGTCTCTCGTCCAGCAAAAAATTAGCGAGCAAAGCCACGAGCAGCTGGACAACCTGCACCGTTCCTTGGAAGACCATCTGAGCATCGCGTTCAAGACGCTGATCTTCCTAGAGCAGGATTCGGACGTGCGGCAAATTTTGCAAAATCCGGACAAGCGTTCCGTCTTGGACAACAAGGAACTGATGGAGGATAAGTTCAAAGGCCTCAACAACAGTTTCTTCTTATATAATCCCTCCGTCTATTTCACTTTGCTGGACGATCACGGGCACGTATATACGTCCTACCTGCCCAAGGTCACGCTGAATTACGACAGCATTTCGTCCAATCCGAATTTCGTCTCGATGAAAGAAACCAAAGCCTCTTACCTCTGGATTCCGGACGACGACAATTACGTTTCCCGCGACATTACGAAAAGTCCCAGGCTGCTGTCGCTGTACGCCGAACTGCGAGACCGCAACAACAAGACGTACGGCTTGGCGAGAATAAGCATCGACTTCTCCTTCTGGTTTCAATCCGTTCTGCAGAAATCGGCGAGCGACCAGGCTTATTTCATCATGACGAGGAAGGGCGAACTGATTGCGAGTTCCGTGCCGGAAGGCAAGCTATCGCCAGAGGCGATCAAGGAAATATCCGGCTCGCCGGAGAACGGATTCTGGACCGACAGGAAGAACGACGCGCTCGTCAACTACAGCTATCTGTCCTCCTTGGACTGGTACATGGTCAACCGGATTCCTCTCCATATTCTGTTTAACGAGATCGAAACCTTGAAGCATCAATATTTCGTCACGTTCTTTTTGATTACGGCCGCGTTCATCATCGTTGCGTTCATGATCGCGTATACGTTCACGAGGCCGCTCTCCCACATGCAGAACAAGATGAAGGAAGCCGTGCGCAAAGATCTGCGCATCCGTCTTCCCGAGAAAAATTACAAAGGCGAGATTCTGGAGCTGACGCGTACGTTCAATACGATGATGGTCGACATGAACGAGCTGATCCAGCGGCTGAAGGCGGAAGAACGACAGAAGGACGCCGTCCACTTTCAGATGCTGCTCGCCCAGATGAATCCGCATTTTCTGCTCAATACGCTTAACACGATGAAGTGGATAGGCCTCCGAAGCCGGAACGAGGAGATCGTCGAAATGTGCCTGTCGCTAGGTAAGCTGCTGGAGATGAGCCTCAACTCGGACGTGGACCTCATCCATCTCCAAGACGAGATCGAGCTGACCAAGGCGTTCATCTACATTCAGCTGGTCAGGTACGGCAACCGTTTCGAGGTCGAGTTCAGCTACGACGAGGATCTCCAGTACGCCCTTGTTCCTAAGCTAAGCCTGCAGCCGCTCGTAGACAATGCGATTAAGCATGGCATCGGCAACATGGCCGAGGGAGGACGCATACAGATTCGAATGGGCATAAGCGGAGAGTCGTCCGATCGATTGACCTTGGAGGTCGAGGATAACGGAGTCGGCGTCGAGAGTTCCGGATTGAATCAGGAGAAAGGCCGCAAACGACCCGGAATCGGACTTGCGAACGTAAAGGAAAGGCTGAGATTGCTGTTTAAGGATAAAGGCGAGCTGGAAATGATTCCTCTTCCGCAAGGAACGCTGTTCCGGCTGCATCTGCCGCTCTTGTTGTCCGAGCCTTACGAAGACAACCGCTAATCCATATCCCGTTTCGCGGAAGGAGGAGATTCGCATGTGGAAGGTGCTTCTAGTCGAGGACGAGATTTTCGTCCGCGAATCGGTGAAGGAGATTATCCGTTGGGAGGATATGGGTTTCACGCTGGTCGGAGAAGCGGGCAACGGGGCGGAAGCGCTCGAGATGATCAAGAGGGATCCGCCCGATTTGGTGCTCAGCGACATCGTCATGCCCCAGATGGACGGCCTTGAGCTGCTGAAGGAGACCCGAAGAGCCGGGATCTCCTCCAAGTTCGTCATGTTGACCTGCATCGGCGATTTCGAGTCGATGAGACAGGCGATGGAGTTCGGAGCGTCCAACTATATTCTGAAGCTCTCGATGAGCGTGAAGGATCTGAGGGAGACGTTGGCCAAGATCAGCCTCGAGTTGATCTCCGCGTCCGCCTCGTCGTCATCGACGGCTTCGCAAGACGGCTTGTCCCGCGGTTCCATTCAACCGTTGGCGAAAATCACGCACCCCGAAGTGAACAAAATCATTCAGTATATAGAACAAAACTACGACCAAGACATTACGCTTAAGTCGTTGTCGAGGTACGTCATGATGGGGGAAAATTACGTCAGCGCCCTCTTCAAGAAAAAAACGGGAGAGACGCTGATCCACTACCTGCATAGGACGAGGGTGGAGAAAGCGATCTACTTCTTGAAGAATACCGACCTGCCCGTTAACCGAATCGGCCCTAGCGTAGGTTTCATGAACGACAACTACTTTATTAAGATTTTTAAGAGAATGACGGGCACGACTCCGAGCCAATACCGGCTGAAGAGATAGAACGATTTGTTCCGCAAACGTACGGGGGGGGACGTTCGGAAATTGCGTATATCTGTTCCATGTTATCCATGATTCTGTTACTTATGGCACGCCCTTCCGTCTTGCTATCCTTGAGTTGCAACATTAATCCTAGTCATTCAGGGAGGTCGTCGTTTGTGAGAAAAAAAAGTTGGTTCGCGGGCATGGCATCGCTTGTTCTATTAACGGGCGTTTTGGCGGGATGCTCGGGCAACGGCAATAAAGGCAATTCGTCCGGCGGTACGGACGCGGGAGCGTCTCCGTCTGCAAGCGTGCCGGCGAAGTCCGGAAATACGGTTAAATTGAAGATGTGGGGGGGCGTTCCCCCGGAAGCGGGACCGCAAGAGGTGGTCGACTCGTGGAACAAGGATCACCCGGATATTCAAGTAGAATACGTTCGTTACGTCAACGATGACGAAGGAAATCTGAAACTAGATACCGCTATGATGACCGGCCAGGATGTCGATTTATTCGTCAACTATTCGCTCTCCCAAGCCGCCAAGCGCGTGGAATCCGGGTTCACGATCGATTTGAGCCAATTTCAAGATTATAACATCGACGAGAAAATGGGCATCGAAGCGGATGGCTGGAAGATCGACGGCAAGTATTACGGCGTGCCGACTACGAAGAGCGCTTTCTTCGTCGCGCTTAACAAGGACGCGCTCGACGCGGCCAATCTTCCGGTGCCGAAGGATTGGACGTGGGACGAGCTGCGCGAGTACGCCAAGAAGCTGAAAGCAGGCGAAGGATACGGTTTCATTCAGAATACCGAGCCATACGTCGATCCGATCGATTCGGTACTCTCGCAAGCGGGATATACGAAGTCTGACGGCAGCTCGAATCTGGATCATCCGCTCGTTAAGAAATGGTTGGAAACGCTGAACGGGATGATGCAGGACGACAAAACGACGCCGCCGCTCGGCGAGCAGCTCACGTCGAAGATGCCGGTCGAGCAAATGTTCCTTAGCGGGGAAGCGCCGATGCTGAACATCGGGGCGTGGCTCCTGAGAAGCTCCAACAATTTTACGGACTATCCTCGGGATTTCAAGATCGCGTTCGCTCCGGTGCCTAGGCTTACGGACAATGCGGCGGATTACATGACTCGTGGCGGAATCGGAGACTATATTTCAATTAACGCCAAGTCCAAAAATCAGCAGGCAGCTTGGGAATTCCTCAAGTGGTATGCGATGGCGGCATGGCGCCGATGGCTGCGGGCGGTCGACTGCCGCTTCCAAGGACTCCGATCAGGCGGCGGCTCTGGAGAGCATGCTAGGAGACAAGGGAGACACGTACGATCGCGATTCCTTGATGTACGTCATATTCGATAACAAAACGCCGACCTACGTCCGCTCCGTGCCGCAAGAGGTCATGGATCTTCGTTCCCAGGAGTACGAGAAGTATTTCCTCGGCTCGCAAACGCTCGATCAGACGATCTCCGCCATGGTTAGCCGTCATAACGAGTTCCTGAAGAAATAATCGGGACGGAATACAGGGGGATTGCCGATCGATCATCGGCCGTCCCCCTGTTATTAACTGAATTACGCTGACCGAATAGAACGATTTGATGTGATCGAAGGCCGCCCGGGCGGCTTTTTTGCATGATTTTGTTTTATAAAGACGATGGATTTGTTCCTTATGGGATGTTCGTCCGGTTGGTAGACTGGACGTATCTCTTGAAGAAGCGAGGATGAAGCGCATGAACAACAATTGGATGAGAAGACAGCGCATGCTGGGATACGTGTTCGTAGGTCCGAGCATGATCGGCGTTCTGCTGTTCTTCCTGATTCCGGCTGCCTATTCTTTCGGCCTGATGTTTACGGATTACAAGTTCATGAACCCGAAAGTCGGGTTCGTGGGTTTCGATAACATCGACCGTTTGCTGAACGACTCTTTGTTTTATCTCTCTTTGCGCAATACGTTGATTTTCCTTCTCGCGGTACCGGTATCCATCGTCCTCGGTTTTGTGGCGGCGGTCATTTTGAACCAGCGTCTTTATCTCAAGAAGCTGCTCCGGGGCCTGTACTTCATGCCGTACATTACGAGCGGGGTGGCCGTCGCGTTCGTCTGGATGCTGATGTTCCAGCCGAAGCAAGGTCCGATCAACGGGCTTCTAAGGAGCATCGGCATCGATAATCCGCCGGGCTGGCTGTCCACGACGACGTCCTCGATGTACGCCATCGACATTATCTGGGTATGGTTCATGCTCGGCTACAACATGATCATTTATCTGGCCGCGCTTCAGGAAGTGTCGCCCGAGTTGATGGAGGCCGCCAAGATCGACGGGGCCAAGAAAGGGCAAGTCCTTCGGAAAATCATCTGGCCGTTGGTCAGCCCGACTACCTTCTTGTTGCTCATTACCGGCTTGATCATGACGATCAAGACGTTCGGGATCATTCAGGCAATCACGCAAGGCGGACCGGGCAACAGCACGACGATCCTATCGCTGTACGTCTACCAGAACGCGTTCCGGTATTACGACATGGGGTATGCGTCGACGCTTTCCTGGGCGTTGTTCGCGATCATTCTGGTGATCACCTTGCTGCAATGGATCGGACAGAAAAAATGGGTTCATTATTAAAAAAAAACAGACTTGCTGAACGAACGATTTAATGTAGAGAGGAAGACAACGACGATGGAAACCAAACGACGCCCGTCCGCCGACGTTCCGAAGAGAGTGGCCGCCACGATCGTCATGCTCGCGCTTGCGATCGTCATGGTCATCCCTTTCCTGTGGATGATCAGCACGTCCTTGAAAACGCCCGCGGAAGTGTTCCAATATCCGATCAAATGGATTCCCGCGCATCCGACGTGGGATCACCATATCAAAGTGTGGTCCGGACCGAAAAACTTCGCTACCTATTACTTGAATTCCTTGAAGATCTCGGTCATCGGCATGATCGGAGCGACCTTCCTGTCCGCGTTCGCCGCCTACGGCTTCGCCCGCATCGAGTTCAAAGGCCGGAACGCCTTGTTCATGGTGTACTTGTCCATGATGATGATCCCGCCGCAGGTGCTGTTCGTTCCGAAGTTCATCATGTTTGAATGGGCCGGCATTTACAATACGCATCTCGCGCTCATTCTGCCCGGCTTGTTTACGATTTTCGGGGTGTTTATGCTTCGCCAGTTTTTCCTGTCCATACCGCACGAGATTTCCGAATCGGCCTTTATAGACGGAGCGGGACATTTCCGGATTTTTTTCCGTCTGATCCTGCCGCTGGCGAAGCCGGCGCTCGCGACGCTGGCGATCATCGACTTCTCCTGGCAATGGAACGATTACGAGAACGCGCTCGTGTTCCTGATCGACGAAAGCTTGTACACCGTCCCGCTCGGCTTGCAGAACTTCATCCTGGAGAATATGGTCGACTATAACGGCATGATGGCGGCCGCCTCTGCCGGAATCCTGCCGATGATCGCGGTGTTCGTGCTTGGCCAACGCTTTATCATACAAGGTTTAACCAATTCTGCCGTCAAAGGGTGAGCGAGATGAGAACGGAAACGATTCTAAGCGATATTACGGTCATCGGAGGAGGGCTGTCGGGCGTATGCGCCGCGGTAGCGGCGGCAAGACTCGGAAAGAAAGTCGCCCTCGTCCATAACCGTCCCGTGCTCGGGGGCAATTCCAGCAGCGAAGTCCGAGTGTGGGTGTGCGGCGCGACCGCGCACGGGACGAACCGTTATGCCCGGGAGACGGGCATCATGGGCGAGATGTTCGTCGAAAACCAATTTCGCAATCCGGAAGGGAATCCGTACTTGTGGGATTTGGTCGTTCTGGAGACCGTGCTAGCGGAGCCTAATCTCCGGCTGTTCCTGAACACGGACGTACACGAAGTGGAGGCGGACGGAAGCGAAGAGAACCGAATCATCCGCTCGGCCACGGGCTGGATGATGGGCTCGGAGCGGCGGATTCGCTATGAAAGCCCGATATTTCTCGATTGCACCGGCGACGGATTGATCGGCTTCCTTGCGGGAGCCAGGTATCGGCTCGGACGGGAAGCTGCGTGGGAATACGGAGAGGAGTGGGCGCCGGAGGTCGCGGACGACATCACCTTAGGCAGTACTTTGCTATTCTACACGAAGGACGCGGGTCGCCCGGTGAAGTTCGTTCCGCCGAGCTTCGCCAAAGATATCGCGCAAACTCAGATTCCTATCAAGCGGGTGATCCGCAGCGGCGACTCCGGGTGCCACTACTGGTGGATCGAGTGGGGCGGGGAGCGCGATACGGTTCACGAAAACGAACGCATTCGGGATGAACTGTGGTCCGTTATTTATGGAATTTGGGATTATATCAAAAATTCCGGCCGGTTCGAAGCGAAATCGATGACGCTGGAGTGGGTCGGATCGATCCCGGGCAAACGGGAATATAGGCGTTTCGTAGGCGACTACGTGCTGAACCAGAACGATGTCATCGGTCAGGCGCCGTTCCGCGACAGAATCGCCTTCGGAGGCTGGTCGATCGATCTTCACCCTCCTCAAGGGATGTACGCCGCCGAAAGCGGCTCGAAGCATATGCACGCGGACGGCGTTTACCATATCCCTTATCGCTCGTTATATTCGGCGAACGTCTCAAACCTTCTCTTCGCCGGCCGTAACGTCAGCGCTTCCCACGTCGCGTTTGGTACGAC
This sequence comes from Cohnella cholangitidis, assembly GCF_014107495.1. Lineage (GTDB taxonomy): Bacteria > Bacillota > Bacilli > Paenibacillales > Paenibacillaceae > Cohnella > Cohnella cholangitidis. The sequence goes on along the minus strand of NZ_CP041969.1, from coordinate 1,035,286 downwards.
GCGGGTCATGGCGACTTGCGCGGTCATGGGAGAAGCGGCCGGAACCGCCGCGGCGTTGTGCTCGGACAAGAAGCTGTCCCCTCGCGGGCTCTACGAATCGGGGTTGGATGAGCTTCAGCAGACGCTGCTCAGGCAGGATGCTTCTATAATAGGTCTCGCGAACGGAGACTCGAATGATCTGGCGCGCAGGGCAATGACGAAGGCTTCGTCGACAAGGACTAGAATCGCCGTCGAAAACTCGACGAGGACTTATCCCCTGGAGCGGGACGCGGCTTTACTCTTCCCGGTCGATCCAAGCTTGCGGGGATTGGAACTGCTCGTCGACGTCCGCGAGGATACGGAATTGGCGGTGGAGTTGTGGGAGACGGGACGACCGGAAAATTACGTGCCGTCCGGATTGGTCGCGAGAGCGACTGCGAACATTCGGAAGGGAGAGAGACAATGGGTGCCGTTCGGGTTGGAGTGGGAGCCCGACAGTCCGCAGAACGCGTTCGTCATCATTCGGAAGAACGCCAACGTTCGCCTTCATCAATCTGTCGAACCGTTCACCGGCGCATTGGCTTTCGAGAGGGGGGCGCTTCCGCATGCGGCGACCGAGCTGGAAGATCACGATCCGACCCAGCCGGTCGTGGAATGGAGCATGAAGGCTTTGATCCGAAGCCCGTTCTGCTTCCGCGCCGTTTCCAAGACAGCGGCTTATGCGCCGGACAAAGCCGTCGGCGGTTACAAGCGGCCCTATGGCGGCCCGAATTTATGGGTATCTCTACCGCTTGGCGATGGAGGAGAGGAATGGTTAGAGCTAAGCTGGGAGAATTCCGTTACGATCGGCGAAATTATCGTCACTTGGAACGACGACGTGAACGAAGATCTCATTAATCTACACCATCACCGTACTTCGTTCGACGTCATTCCGGAGCTGGCGAAGAACTACCGGATCGAAGCGCGAATACTAGGAGAGTGGACGGTCGTCGCTTCCGTCCGGGATAACCGTCGCCGCACGGACAGGCGCAAGCTGGAACGGCCGTTGGTCGCGGATGCCATGCGCATTGTAGTCGAGGAAACGAATGGTGCCCTTTGCGCCGAATTGGTCGAAGTTAGAGTGTACGCCTGATGTTTGTTACGAAAATTGCCTAACAATTACCGTGTTCAGCCCGTGTCCAAGATGTTATAATTCCGTTCATGTCTATTGAACGGAAAGAGGGAACGGCCAGCATGAGAAATGGACTTATCAACGCAATAATCGCTTATACGATCTGGGGACTTCTCCCTATTTATTGGAAATGGTTTGAAACGATGCCGGCAGGGGAAATTCTGTCGCACCGGATCATATGGTCTTTCGTTTTCGTCGCGGGACTAATCGCGGTTCAAAAGCGGTGGAAAGAGCTGAAGGCGACGATTACGGTCAGAAGTACGTTGGTCCCCTTGATCTTCAGCAGTCTATTGATCACCGCGAATTGGTTGATCTTCATCTGGGCTGTTAATAACGGCCACGTCGTGGAAACTAGTATCGGGTATTATTTGACTCCTCTGTTTAACGTCGTCTTGGCCATATTGTTCTTGCGCGAAAAGCCGACCGGAGGCCAGTGGATCGCGGTGGCGTTGGCGGCTGCGGGCGTTCTGCTCGTCGCCATCGATTACGGGAGTTTCCCGTGGGTATCGATTTCCTTGGCATTATCTTTCGGGTTCTACGGACTCGTGAAGAAGAGGGTGACGATGGACGCTTCGATCGGTCTTATGACCGAGACGATGATCGTCGTACCCGTGGCCGTGATTTACTGGGGATACCTTGGCGCTTCGCATGCCGATACGGCCTGGTCGCTGCCGATTTCCTCGCTGCTATTGCTGTTATTATCCGGCGTAGCGACGGCGACGCCGCTGCTGCTGTTCGCCAAAGCGGCGAAGAAGCTTCCGCTGTCGATGCTTGGATTCGTGCAATACATCGGTCCAACGTTGACTCTCCTCATAAGCGTGCTTGTGTTTAAGGAGACGATCAGCTCCGTCCTGCTTATTAGCTTTTGCTTGATCTGGACCGCGCTTGTCGTGTACGCCATGTCCTCGATTCGGGCTGCCCGAGCCCTTAGACCGGCGGATGCCAAATAAGCAAAAGAACGGCTGCCCAACGCGGTAGCCGTTCTTTTGCTTATTTTTTGCTATCGCTGTCAATAATGGCTTGAAGCTCTTTGTTAGCCGTTTCCGCCGCGGCGTTGATATCTTCTCCGAGCATCGCTTTCACGACGATGCTTCCGACAATGTCGCGAGCTTCGGTCACGCTCATGACTTGAGGCACGCTGTGATCGACGCCGATGCTCATGGTCAGTTTGATCGCTTCCGCGAGATCGGCAGGGAATTTCTCGATCCCTTCCGAAGCTGCCCAGACGGAGTCGCGGGCGCCCGGGACGCCGCTTTGTTGAATTCGAAGCACGTTTTCTTTGTTCGAGGACCATTCCATGAACGCCCAAGCCGCGTCCTTCTTCTCGGATTTCGGATTCATCGCCAGCGCCCAAGCCGCGATGGCGTACGGCTTCCGACCTGCAGACCCCGCCGGGAACGCAGCGAATGCGACTTTGTCCGCGACGAGCGATTTTTCCGGGTCGGTCGTGTTATTGTAAAGGGCGGCAGCATCGACGTAGAACGCCGCTTTGCCTTGCGCGAACAACGCCGCCGCTTGCGGCCAACCCATGTTGAGAGAGTCCTTAGGCCCGTAATTTTTCAATAAGCCCGCATACGTCCCGAATCCGCGGATCGCTTCCGGCGTATTAACGGCCGCTTTGCCGTCGACGATAAAATCTCCGCCTTCGGAGTAGATGAAGGAAGCCGCCGCGGAGACGAGCGCATTGCGCTGGCCGCGGGACACGAAGCCGTAGAAGTCGTTCGCCGGATCGTTAAGCCGTTTCGCCGCCGCTTCGAGCTCGGTCAATGTTTTCGGCACCGGAATGTTGTTTTTCTCCAACAGGTCTTTGCGGTAGTACATGACGAATTGGTCCGTCCAGAGCGGGATCGACATCAGCTTGCCGTTAACCATGCTTCCGTCCACGGATGCTTTGGAGAAATCGTCGAAACCGTACTCGGGGTCTTTCTTCACGTAGAAGTCTAGCGGTTCGGTCCAGCCGTTCATGTCGTAGTAAAGCTTCTCCATGAACGGGCGGTAGGTGAACACGTCCGGCGTGCCCGCTTGGGAAGTGAATTGGACGGCCAGCTTCTGCTGAAGCTGCTCTTCCGGGAACACCTGCAGATCGACGTCGATGCCGGTCGCGTTCTCGAATTCCCCCAGCGAAGCTTTCATGCCGTCCGTCCATGGATGGCCGAGGGCGAACACGGTAATCTTCTGGCCCGCGAAGGGCTTGTCCGCGGACTGCGCGTTCTGCTTGTCTTCTCCGCAAGCCGTCAATCCTATCGTCATCGCAAGCGTTAAACCAATCATTCCGCTTTTCTTTAGTTTCATTCGGTTGTGACCCCTTTCGAGCTTCGTGATTGTTGTTTACGCTTGCTTCCATTCTATCGTCGTCGGGGCATTAAACCCATAGCAAATATTCAACGATTATTTATCAATCTTTAATTTCGCCTGTCCGTAGCGAAAATCGTGTTATGGAGGGTTTAGGCAAAATAGATTACAATAGCAAAGACCTAATGGCATTATACATACTTACTTACATGGAGGAACTTCGGCTTGAAGCTAGATCGGTTAAAAACAAATTATTGGTTACTCCTGCTTATCGTATTCGGAGGATTCCTAATCTTCGGTTTCTCGGAAAACGTGAAAGGGCCGGCGATTCCCAGAATGCAATCCGACTTCCGGTTGGACGAAACGCAGCTCGGAATCTTGCTCGCCTTTAATTCGATAGGTTATCTCGTCGCTTGTTCTTTTACCGGTCTATTGTCGAACCGAATCGGCATTAAATGGACGGGAATCCTCGCCTTTTTATCGATGGCGATTTCCGGCGTGCTAATGTATCTGTCTACGAACTATGCTTTTCTCTCCGCGTCGTATTTTCTGATGTATATCGGCAACGGCATGCTCGAGATCGGATTGGCGATTATGGCGGCCCGCATCTTTACGAAGAATACGGGCGCGATGATGAACTTATCTCATTTCTTCTATGGATTAAGCTCGGCGATCGCTCCGATTATCGCGTCCGCTATGATGGGTTGGAATCTGTTCGGAGGCGAGTTCGGGTGGCGCGGCATGTATTTGGCGATGCTGAGCTTGTCTCTTTTGCCGATTATTCCGTCATTAATGGCTAAATTTCCGGGAGACAACCAAGAACATGGAGAACGCGTTACGTTAAAGAGCTTCACCAAAGATCCTGCCGCATGGCTGATCGTAGCCGTTCTATCGTTCGGCGTCGTCTCCGAGCTGGCGGTAGGAGGCTGGCTCGTCAATTTCCTTGAGAAGGCGTACGGTTGGTCGACGGAAGCCGCTTCCGGCATGCTGTCCGTTTTCTTCGTGTTCTTCATGGGCGCAAGGTTATTCCTCGGCCCGGTTACGGATAAGATCGGATATACGCTCTCGATCATTATTTTGTCCGCTTTCTCCGGCTTGAGCAGCCTAATCGCGATTGGGCTAGGAGAGCAAGGCGCCATTTGGTTCGCGATCGCGGGAATCGGGATCGCTCCGATTTATCCGACGGTCATGGCCATGCTGGCCAAACGATATCCAAGAGGAACGGATACCGCGATTACTTTTACCGTCACACTAATGGGAATCGCGAGCGTCATCGGCAATTTACTGATCGGCGTAATAATCGACGGCGTGCAATCCTTGTTCGGCGATGAGAAAGGCACCGAAGGAAGCCTCCTGCTCGGCTTGCAAGCCGGATACGGTTTTATTGCGTTAATGGCGCTCCTATGCTCCGTCAGTTGCATCATTCTTTTTCGTTATCTTCGCAAGAGAAACGAGATCGTATAATTGGATCGTATAACAAGATCGGCCCCTAGGGGAAGAGGAGGCTGCGGAGTTGACCACTTGGAATTTGCAAGGAACTCGCTGTCATCTGCTCATTTGCAACGGCGGAAGCTGTATGCGAGAGCAGGGCGAAGAAGTAACGGTTGCGATCAGGGAAGAGATTGCCCGCTTGAAAGCCGACAAGCTCATTCATACGACAAGGACGCGCTGTAACGGCCGTTGCTTGGACGCTTGCGTCGTCATCGCGTATCCGCAAGGATTATGGTATAAAGACATGACGCCGGAGTCGGGACAGCAATTGGTACGCAAGCTCGTTGCCGGCGAAATGCTGGAATCGAATCTCGTCTATGTATTCGAGCTTGAGGCGGTAGCTACAGGGGTATCCGTTACAGGAGTAGACAAAGCGTAAAGGATTCGTTATCCTGTCGGGAAAAAGAGCTTGATAGGCGGCTTAATTCGCTAGACAATGATAGGATGACAATGTTAAGATGACCGTGACAATTGAATAGTTTAGAGAACTAGGTGCTGCTTGGGATCGACCCGAGCAAGCTTAAATGGGAAGTTCGGTGAAATGCCGACACGGACCCGCCACTGTAAGGAACGCCGATCTCTCGGGATCGGCAGTCTATCCGTTTGAATATGCCACTGGATCCGGCTTGACGCGATCTGGGAAGGTAAACGGAGGATGATGTTCCAAGTCAGGAAACCAGCCTACTTCTAAACACTGTCGACCTACGAGGATTTAGGGAGGTGTTAGGGATAGGCACGCCTTTTTCATGTATTACGGTCAGTAGGATTACTGTCCCGTTTATATAAAGGTTCGCGCGCTGAGAAGCATTTCTAACACGCTCTTGTGTTGGAAGTGCTTTTTTTTGTTGCATTTGCTCGTTGAAGGTAGCAAGCGTTCCCTAATTTCCGTTTGAGGACGCGAACGAAGGCCAAAAAAGTGCCTTGGTCGCGCCGAAATCGGATGAGGACGAGAACGAAGGCCAAAAAAGTACCTTGGTCGCACCGGAATCGGATGAGGTTGAGAACGAAGGCTAAAAAAAGGGCCTTGGTCGCTGCGTTACCCACTAGCAATCGAAAGGATGTGCGAGGAATGGCAGGCAAATTGCTGATCATCGGATTCGGTCCCGGCAGCTTCGAGCATATCACGAAGCGGGCGAGGGAAGCGCTTCAGGAAAGCGACGTCGTCATCGGTTATAACACTTACGTCGATCTGATCCGGGGATTGTTGTCCGATCAACAGATCGTGCGAACAGGCATGACGGAAGAAGTGAGCCGCGCGCAGGAGGCGGTTCGACAAGCGGAGGCGGGCAAAAAAGTCGCCGTCATATCCAGCGGCGATGCCGGCGTGTATGGCATGGCGGGACTCGTCTATGAAGTTCTTATGGAGAAAGGGTGGCGGAGAGAGTCGGGCGTAGAAGTCGAGATTATTCCGGGGATTTCGGCCATCAATTCATCGGCTTCTTTATTAGGCGCTCCGGTCATGCACGATGCGTGCACGATTAGCCTCAGCGATCATCTCACGCCTTGGGAGCTGATCGCGAAACGGGTAGATGCCGCCGGTCAAGCCGACTTCGTTATCGCGCTGTACAATCCGCGGAGCGGAAGAAGAACGCGGCAAATCGTGGAGACGCAGCGCATCTTGCTGAAGTACCGCTCTCCCGAAACGCCGGTCGGAATCGTGAAAAGCGCCTATCGGGAGCGGGAGCACGTGGTGCTTACGAATTTGCGGGACATGTTGGATCATGACATCGGCATGTTGACGACGGTGATTATCGGAAATTCGTCGACCGTCGTCTATGAAGGACTCATGATCACGCCGCGAGGGTACCAGCGCAAGTATACGCTGGGAGCGGACGTGCAGCCGCTTCGTCCGCATCTACGGCTGCAGAAGGAAGCCGAACCTTGGGCACTGCCGCAGTGGTCGGATGATGAGGACGACGATGATTACGAATACGAGGAAGAACTTGCCGGGCAAGTTCCTGAGCAGCGGACTCTCAAACCAAGCGGCATCGGCGCGCCGGTTATCGGCTCGCTGGCATTAGCTATCGACGCGCTTCGGCTCGTGGACAGGGCGCGCGGCATTCCTTTGCCGGAAGAACAGGCGAGCGCTTCAGGTTACGCAGCGGCTACCGCTTTTAAACAACAGGAAATATTCGAGTTCGCGGTCAGCCCCGGCGTTGCGGATAAGCGCTTTACTTCCAGGCAGATGCTTGTCTTGGCCGACGTCATCGGCGAGAAGGGGACGATGGATTACACTCCGCATCATCAGATGGTCGTCCGCGTCCCGACGTCGAACCCCGATACGATTACGTCTAAGCTGCGCGAGGAAGGGTTGTTGCTGTCGCCGATCGGCGACGTCGTTCAGATCAAAGCGTGCGATTTCTGCGATAAAGAAAAAGGCGATTCGATCCCCTACGCCGAAGCGCTGCAACGTCAAGTCGGCGGCATAAGCTTGCCCAAGGAAATGAAAATCGGGTTCAACGGATGCGGAATGGCTTGTTACGGAGCCGTTCAAGAAGATATCGGCGTCGTGTACAGAAGAGGCAAGTTCGATTTGTTCCTCGGCGGCAAGACGATCGGCCGGAACGTTCATCCGGCGCAGCCCGTCGCGGAAGGCATCGAGCCTGCCGAGATCGTGGCTCTGATCGACCGGATCGTGCGGAGGTACCGCGAAGAAGGCCATCCGAACGAGCGGTTTCATAAGTTTTTTAAGCGGATCAAGGAAATCGAAGGGTTTCGTCATATGGACCACCCTGTATTTGAAATTGAGAACGCGATTTGCGGCGATTAATACAACTAGGAGGCTGATCTAACGTGGATGCCATATTATTCGTTGGCCACGGCAGCAAGGACGTGGCAGGGAATGAAGAAATACGGGAAATGGTGAAGGTCGTCTCGGAGAAACTTTCTTCTTATTTAGTAGAGACCTGTTTTCTGGAATTCGTTAAGCCGACGATAGCGCAAGGAATCGCCCAGTGCATAGCCAAAGGCGCCGCTCGCGTCGCTATCGTTCCGATTACGCTTTTTTCGGCCGGACACGCGAAGATCCATATTCCCGCGGAAATCGACGAAGCGAGAATTCGTTATCCCCATATCCGATTTACTTACGGGAGACCGATCGGAGTTCATGAGCAAGTATTGAAAATATTAAGCTCCCGTCTGGAAAGCGTCGAATCTTCGGGAGGTTGGGTAGACGAGCTTCAAGGCGAGGATACGGCGATTCTGATCGTCGGCAGAGGCAGCAGCGACGCCGACGCGAACAGCGATCTTTATAAGATCTCGCGATTGTTCTGGGAGAAGATGAAGTTCAAATGGGTCGAAACGGCGTTTATCGGCGTAACGGCGCCGTTGATGGACGAAGGCGTGGAACGCTGCTTGAAGCTGGGCGCGCGCAAGGTTATCATTCTTCCTTATTTTCTGTTTACCGGCGTTTTGATTAAGAGAATGGAACAGATGCTGGAAAGCTTCAAGGAACGGTACCCCGAAAATCAATTCGCGCTGGCGGATTATTTCGGCTTTCATCCGTTGCTTCAGCATATTTTGCGGGAGCGGGCTTTGGAGGCGATCGAGGGCGAAGCGAAATTGAACTGCGATATGTGCCAATACCGTACGGCGGCTATGGAGCATATCGACCATCATCACCATCACGACCATGACGACCATCACCATGATCACCACCACGGGCACGAGCATGACCATGATCACCACCATGATCACCACCATGGACACGAGCATGACCATGATCACCACCATGGACACGACCATCACGATCATGAGCACGACCACCGTCATGACCATGATCACGAACATTCTCATGAACCCATCGTAACCGGCAAATCGGGTTCGGCATCTACATAAGCGAAGGAGCGGTTCGATATGATTTTGGTCATGGCAGGCACGAGCGATGCCCGCGAGCTGGCGCTTCTTCTGCAGCGGGAAGGCCATCCGTTGCTGACTACGGTCGTTACCGAGAGCGCGGCGAAATCGATGGAGGAAGCCGGTCTGCCCGTGCTTACCGGACGGTTGCCTCAAGATGCGTTAATCGGTCTTATCGAGGATAAAAGCGTTCGTCTCGTCGTAGACGCGACCCATCCGTTCGCGGAGGAAGCTTCGCGGAACGCGATCGCCGCCGCGGAAGCGACCGGTGTTCCGTACATCCGCTACGAGCGGGACCGACTTACGTTCGATGACAACCCGCTCATTACGTACGTGGACGATTACGAACAAGCAGCGGAGCTGGCGGCGGAACGAAAAGGCGTCGTCATGCTGACGACCGGAAGCAAGACGCTTGCGATATTTACGAGAAAATTGCTATCGCTCCCGGGCACGACGCTTGTCGCCAGGATGCTGCCCCGCCGAGACAATATGGAGAAGTGCGAAGAGCTCGGCCTAGAGCAGAAAAACATCGTCGCGATGCAAGGTCCTTTTTCCAGGGAACTTAACGAGGCGTTATATCGCCACTATAACGTGACTCTGATGATCACGAAGGAAAGCGGCAAGGCAGGGGCGGTGGACGAGAAGCTCGAATCGGCGCTGGCGCTTGGCATCGAGACGATCGTCATCGGCCGCCCCGCGGTAGCGTACGGGATCTATTATAACGAGTTCGAGGGCGTTGTCTCGAAAGCAAACGAAGTATTAGGGAGGACGTAACAATGGAGTTTCATACCGATTTTAAACCGTTGACCGTGCAGCCTCAGGAAATCGAAGAGCGCAGCTTCGAGATGATTACGGAAGAGCTTGGCGAGCATTCGTACACGGCGGAACAATATCCGGTCGTGCAGCGGGTCATTCACGCTTCCGCGGACTTTGAATTAGGGCGGAGCTTGGTGTTTCACCGGGATGCGATCCGGGCGGGCATCGAGGCGATCCGCGCGGGCCGTCCGGTCGTGGCGGACGTGCAGATGGTACAAGTCGGCATTAGCAAGCCGCGGTTGGAAAAGTTCGGCAGCACGGTCAACGTGTACATTTCCGATCGCGATGTCATGGAAGAAGCCAAACGGCTCAATACGACGCGCGCGATTATCTCGATTCGCAAGGCGATTAAGGAAGCAGAAGGAGGCATCTACGCGATCGGCAACGCTCCTACGGCATTGCTGGAGCTCATCCGTCTCGTGAAGGAAGGCGCGGCAAAACCGGGACTCGTCATCGGAGTTCCGGTCGGATTCGTATCGGCCGCCGAATCGAAGGAGGAGCTGGCGAAGCTCGATATCCCGTTCATCACGAATATCGGGCGCAAGGGCGGAAGTCCTGTCGCGGTAGCGGCGGTTAACGCGATTTCATTGATGGCGGAGCGGACGGGGTAAGATGGCGATGGCGGCGGAAGGCGATAACCAAGAGACGAAACCTCTCAGGCACGGATACACGACGGGCTCCTGCGCGACGGCCGCTGCGCAAGCGGCTCTTATCGCCCTTATCGTGCAGGAGGCGCAAGTCCAAACAACGATCAAGCTGCCGATCGGAATCGAGGTCGCGTTCGATATCGTGAGAAGCGAATTCTCGGACGCCTTCGCCGAAGCGGAAGTGATCAAGGATGGCGGAGACGACCCGGATGCGACGCACGGCGCGCGGATTATCGCCCGCGTGTCGTGGCTGCCGGAGCCCGGAATCGTCATTGACGGGGGCATCGGGGTCGGACGGGTGACGAAACCCGGTCTGCCCGTGGCCGTCGGCGAAGCCGCGATCAATCCCGTACCGCGCAAGATGATCCGCGATTCCGTTGCGTTCGTGCTCAGCCTATTCAAGCTGGAGCGCGGAGTCAAAGTCGTCGTCTCCGTGCCGGACGGCGAGGAGATCGCCAAGAAAACGTTAAACGGTCGCCTGGGCATTATAGGCGGCATTTCGATATTGGGAACGAGAGGGACGGTCGTGCCTTTCTCTACCGCGGCTTATAAAGCGAGCGTCGTTCAGGCGATACGCGTGGCGGTAAGGTGCGGGTGCGACCATCTCGTGCTGTCGACCGGAGGGCGAAGCGAGAAGTTCGGCATGGAGATGTATCCCGAATTGCCGGAGGAAGCGTTCATCGAGATGGGCGACTTCGTCGGTTTTGCCTGTTGCATTGCAAGAAACAAGGCGTTCGTAAGGTTACCCTTGTCGGAATGATGGGTAAATTCTCCAAAGTCGCGCAAGGCGTCATGATGGTCCATAACAAGAGCGCGCCGGTCGACTTCGGTTTTCTCGCCAAGGTGGCGGAGGAAGCGGGCGCGACGCCGGAACAAAAAGCGGCTATCTCTGAAGCCAATACGGCGGCGCTAGTCGGGGATTGGATGCAAGAGTGGGGTTATGGCGAGTTTTTCGAGCGGTTATGCGCTTATTGCTGCGAGGAAAGCTTGCGTGAAATAGGAGGCGGAATGGATATGGAAACCGTCATCATTTCGATGAAAGCCGTCTTGCTCGGACAAGCGGAGAGAAATGGCGGTTTTCATGCGTAGAAGGCACGGACAATCGGGAAAGGGTGAAACGGAGTGGCAAACGACAACCGGGCGGCTTGCAAACCGAAGGTGATCGGGGTCGGGGATAGCGGCAAGGAAAGTCTGCTGCCGGCTTATTTGGAATGGATCGAGCAAAGCGAAGTTCTAATGGGAGGCGAGAGGCAGCTTGGATTTTTTCCGGAATATCCCGGCCTGAAGATCGTGCTGAAGGGTGCGCTAACGAATGCGGCCAACCGCTTGATCGAGCAGGCGCAGCAAGGGAAAAGATGCATCGTCTTGGCTTCGGGCGATCCTCTATTCTACGGAATCGGAGGTTACTTGAGCAAGAAGCTGGACGTTGAGATCTATCCCGCGACAAGCTCCGTTCAGCTTGCTTTTGCCCGGATGGGGGAGAGCTGGCAGGATGCCGAAGTGATCAGCTTGCACGGGCGCAACATAAAGGGACTTGCTCAACGGATCGACGGGAAACCGAAGGTTGCGCTTCTGACCGACGAGGTCAACCATCCGGGAGCCGTCGCCGACTATTTGCTCGATTTCGGAATGGCGGAATATCGGATGTTCGTCGCCGAAAACTTGGACGGGAAGTCGGAGCGATGCGGCTGGTACGAGCTTCTGGAAGCTAAGGACCATGCGTTCTCCCCGTTGAATGTCGTCGTGCTCAGGCATCGGGCAGGCGCTGGGGAAGCTTTGCCTTCGTGGCCGCTCGGCATCGAAGACGAAGCTTTCTCCCAACGCAAGCCGGATAAGGGATTGATCACGAAGAAGGAATCCGCGTGTTAAGCCTTGGCCAGCTTGCGCTTAAACCGGACAGCATCGTTTGGGATATCGGCACGTGCACGGGCTCGGTAGCGATTGAAGCGGCCCGAATCGCCAGACAGGGCGAAGTGTACGCCATCGAGAAAAACGCCGCGGATCTTCAGAACTGCCGGGACAATATGCGTCGTTTTCGCGCGGATATTACGGCGATACAAGGCTTGGCGCCGGACGGGCTTCAATCGTTTCCCGATCCCGACGCGGTATTCCTAGGCGGTACGGGCGGCGAGATGAAGGAGCTGCTGAGGATTTGCGCGGAGAGGCTTCGTCCGGGCGGAAGGATCGTTCTTAACGCGGTGACGATCGAGAATTTGTACGAAGCGAACCGGATTTTGGCGGCGGAGGGACTTGCCGTGAATATCTCGATGGTGCAGATTTCCCGGAGCAAACCGATTCTGGACATGACCCGGTTCGAAGGCTTGAATCCGGTATATATCATAACGGCCAAACAAAAGGAGCCCGAAGCGGCGAACGAGAAGGAGACGAGCGCAAGTGAGTGAGCTTGGCATATTGTACGGTCTGGGCGTCGGCCCCGGAGATCCGGAGCTCATCACCGTGAAGGCGTTCCGCATTCTGAGGGAAAGCCCCGTCATTGCGTATCCGCGCAAGAAGAAGGGCGCTAAGAGCTATGCCCTGACGATTACGGAGCTATACGTGAACACGGAAGAGAAGGAAATGATCGGCCTGACCTTCCCGATGACAAGAGACCGCGAGGCGTTAGAGCTGCAGTGGAACAATACGGTAGATACCGTATGGACGCACATCGGGCAAGGCAAGAACGTCGCGTTCGTCACGGAAGGCGACCCGATGATCTACAGCACCTTTATCCATCTGATGAGATTGATGCAAGAACGCCACCCGGAAGTGGAAATCCGTTCGATTCCCGGAATATCTTCCGTGAACGCGTCCGCATCCCGTCTCGGGATTCCTCTCGCGGACGGAGACGAGCAGATCGCGATCGTTCCCGCGATGGACGACTACGACGCGATGCGCCATGCGATCGAGTCGCACCATTGCGTCGTTCTGATTAAAGTCGCCAAGGTCATCGACTTGATGCTCCGCGTATTAGGCGATCTTGATTTGTTGGATAAAGCTTCGGTGTTGACTAAGGTTACCTCCTCCGAGGAGATGATCTGGCGGGACATTCGGGTGCTTGAAGGCCGGGAATTAGAATACTTAACGTTGATGGTGGTGAGAAAATGAAGATACATATTATCGGGGCCGGTCCCGGAGATCCGGATCTGATCACGGTCAAAGGCTTGCGCTTGCTTCAAGAGGCTGACGTCGTCCTCTATACCGATTCGCTCGTTAACGAAGAGTTGATCGCCAAGGCGAAACCCGGCGCGGAAATCCTGAAGAGCGCGGGAATGGCGCTCGACGAGATGGTCGCCATCATGGTCGACCGGGCGAAGCAGGGCAAGAGCGTGGCCAGAGTCCATACGGGAGACCCCGCCGTATTCGGAGCGATCATGGAACAAATCGCTCTGCTTAAGAAGGAGGGCATCGGGTACGAAGTCGTACCGGGAGTCAGTTCCGTATTCGCTTCGGCTGCGGCGATCGGAGCGGAGCTTACGATTCCCGATCTTACCCAGACGTTGATCTTGACGCGGGCGGAAGGCAGAACCCCGGTTCCCGAGCTGGAGAAGCTGCGGGATCTGGCCGCCCACCATTGCACGATCGCGCTCTTCTTGAGCGCGACGTTAACGAAGAAAGTCGTCAAGGAGCTTACGGACGCGGGCTGGAGCGAAGATACGCCAGTCGCGGTCATTCAGCGCGCGACATGGCCGGATCAGAGAATCGTACGTACGACGCTCGCCAATCTCGATCGGGAGATGCAGCAGAACGGGATTCGCTCGCACGCGATGATTTTGGCCGGATGGGCGCTCGACCCGGAAATTCACAGCAACGAGGAATACCGTTCCAAGCTGTACGACAAGGAGTTTACCCATCGGTTCCGCAAAGGGGTGAAGCCGTCGTGATCCTGTTGCTGGAAGATGAAATCCCTTCAATCGAGAGGAACGGGGATTACGCGATCGTGGCGATCACGAAGCATGGCGTGGAGCTTGCGCGGAAGCTTCATGCTTCATTCGGCCGCTCCGATCTCTATTACATGTCGAAATTCCGTCGCGGGGATGAAGAGGAAAGAGGCATCCAACTGTTCGAAGGCAGCGTCAGGCTGCTTTTTCCAGCCTTGTTCCCGGCTTACAAAGGCCTCATTATCATTATTTCTCTTGGAGCCGTCATCCGCATGATCGCTCCCTTGCTGAAAGATAAGAAGGAAGATCCCGGAATCGTCGTCATCGACGATAAAGGAGAACATGTCATTAGCGTTCTGTCCGGTCACTTGGGCGGAGCCAACGAATTGACTCGCGAAGTAGCCGCCGCAATCGAAGCAAAGCCTGTCATTACGACGGCATCGGACGTACAGGGAACGATAGCGGTAGATTTGTTCGGACGGCGCTTCGGCTGGGAATGGGAATCCGACGAGAAGCTGACGCCGGTAAGCGCGTCCGTCGTGAACGAGGAGCAGGTTGCCGTAGTCCAAGAATCGGGGGAGACGGGGTGGTGGTTATACGATACGCCGCTGCCCGCGAATATTCGGACGTACGGTTCTTTGGCGGAAGGGCTGCAAGCGAGCCCCCATGCGGCTCTCGTCGTAACCCATCGGGTTCTGTCGCCCGAGGAAGAAGCGATTCTTTCCAACGGCATTCTATACCGCCCCAAGGTTATCGCGCTCGGCATCGGCTGCAACCGCGGCACGGCAGCGGATGAGATCGAAGGAGTCGTAAGAGAAACGCTGGCGGAGTTGGGATTGGCGCTCAGAAGCGTACAAGCGATATGCACGATAGACCTGAAGAAGGACGAGGAAGGGTTGCTCGCCGTCGCGAACAAATTCCGCTGGGAGTTGGTTACCTATACGGCGGAGCAGTTAAACGAAGCAACGATCGAAGCGCCTTCCGATACGGTATTCAAATTTACCGGCGCTTACGCCGTAAGCGAACCGGCAGCCAAGCTGTACACGGGTTCGTCCGATCTCGTCCTCGTGAAGAAAAAATCGGGCAACGTCACGATTTCCGTCGGGGTTAAACGACGGGGCTGGCGAGAAACGGGAAGGATGGCTGAGCGATGACCGTTCGAAAAATCGTGATCGCCGGAACCGGCAGCGGCGTCGGCAAGACAACGTTAACGATCGGCTTGATGGCGGCGTTCAAACGTTCGGGGCGCCGCGTCCAAGGGTTCAAGTGCGGCCCCGACTATATCGATCCTACCTATCATTCCGCGGTTACCGGGCGCGTCTCCCGTAATCTCGATAGTTATATGTTAGACCATGATACGGTGAAAGAGATCTATGCGAGAGCAAGCCGAGACGCGGATATTTCCGTTATCGAAGGGGTAATGGGACTGTATGACGGCAAAAATCCGACGAACAACGACGGAAGCTCCGCCGAGATAAGCCTGCTGGTAGACGCTCCGGTGCTGCTGGTCGTCAATTGCCAGAGCATGGCGCGGAGCGTTGCCGCCATCGTCAAAGGATTCCAGGTTTTCGACCCTCGGGTTAAAATAGCGGGGGTAATCGCCAACAAGGTAGGCAGCGAAAGCCATTATCGGATCGTTCGCGACGCGGTCGGGCAGGAGTGCGGAATACCGGTCGTCGGATACTTGAAGCGGGAAGACGAGATCGCAATTCCGGAAAGGCATCTTGGTCTTATTCCTTCTATCGAGAGAGGACAGCTTGAACCTTTCTTCGAGCGGTTAGGAGATCTGGTCTCGTCAACGATCGACATAGAGCGGATCTGGGAGTTGGCGGAATCGCCAAAGGTAGAAGCGCCGGAAGCCGAATTGTTCCGGCCGCGCGGCGACAAACCGGCCATACCGGTCAGGATAGCGATAGCTAAAGACGCCGCGTTTAACTTCTACTACCAAGAAAATATCGAGCTGCTGGAAGCCTACGGCGCGGAAATCGTTTATTTCTCTCCGCTTGCCGGGGAACGGCTTCCCGAGAACGTTCACGGGTTATATCTCGGCGGCGGATTCCCGGAGGAATTCGCCGCGACATTGGCTGCGGACGATACCGTAAAGCAGTCCATCAAGGAAGCTATTCATTCGGGCATTCCGACGCTGGCGGAGTGCGGGGGTTATATGTATTTGACCCGGGCGATCGAAGATACGAACGGCAGACGGTATCCGATGCTCGGAATCGTCCCCGGCTACGTGCGGATGCAGAATAAGCTGGCGGCGTTAGGCTATCGGGATGTTGGCGGGGCGGAAGGCAATTTTCTATTGGGACCGTCCGACGAAGCGAAAGGCCACGAGTTCCATTATTCCACGTTCGTTTCGGAATCCGCAGACGGCAGCGCGCACGAGCACGCGTACGAAACGACGGGCCGGCAAGGGATAAAGCAGGACGGATATCTTAGTCATGACGGCAACTTGGTTGCCGGTTACGTCCATTTTCATTTTGCTTCCGAACCTGCCATGGTCGAGCGATGGATCGCGCGATGCCAAGACTATCAACGGAAAGGAGACTGAACGGATGTCGGTCATTTCATTATTGCGGCAACGGAGAGCGGTGAGAAACCTCAAGCCGGATTTAGTCGAGGAGGATAAAATTCACGCCCTTCTGGAGGCAGCCGTGCTCGCCCCCAACGATCGGCTGCGCGAGCCATGGCATTTCTACGTCATTCAAGGCGCCGCGAAGCAGCGGTACGAAGATTTGGCGCGGAGATATTTGGAGCAGCGTTTTCCGACGAAACCGAATCTGGTCGCGGAATCGTTGAAAGTCGTAACGGCCACTCCGCTCGTTATCGTCGTGACGTCGGATATTATCGCGGATGACGAAGCCTCGAGCAAGGACAACGAATATGCGGTCGCCTGCGCCATTCATTCCATGTGGCTCGCCGCGAACGAGCTCGGGCTAGGTCTCGTATGGCGCACGCGGGGAGTCGGACTCGTCCATGACGAGCGCATGCGCGAGTTCATCGGTAATCCCGACAACAAAAAGGTAGTCGGAACATTGTTTGTCGGTTATCCGGCGGAAGAGACTCCGGCGACGGCGCGGACGCCGCCACGAGAGAAAACGACTTTTTTGCGATAATTTTATTTTCCGGCAGATAGCTAACTTCATAGGAAAGTAAAAATACCGGTGCCAAGGCACCGGTATTTTCGTTTGGCTACACCGTAGCGAGAATGTCCTCGATCGAGCTTAACGTTTCTTCCGACAGTTTAACGCCGGCCGCTTTCACGTTCTCTTCGACTTGCTCCGGGCGGCTTGCGCCGACAAGGGCGCTGGCTACGTTAGGCTGGCGAAGAATCCACGCAAGGGCGAGCTGGCCGGTCGTGAGCTCGAGGTCGCGGGCGATGGCGGAAAGCTTCTTGACGGCTTCGATCTTCTCTTCCGTAATGCCGTTCTTCACCCATTCCAGCTTCGCCGCGCGGCTATCTGAAGGAATCGAGGCGACGGAATCGTATTTGCCCGTCAGCAGACCCTGGGCGAGCGGAGAAAACACGACTTGGGAAATGCCTTTCGCTTCGCCGAGAGGAATGACTTCTTTCTCGATATAACGATTGAACATATTATATACGGGTTGGCTTACGACGATCCGGTCGAGCAGATAGCGATCGGCGGTACCGAGAGCTTCTTCCATCTGGGCAGCCGTCCATTCGCTGACGCCGACGTACAGGACTTTGCCTTGACGGACGAAATCGTCGATCGTGCGCAGCGTCTCGTCGATCGGCGTTTCTTTGTCATAGCGGTGACAGTAGAAAATGTCGACGTAATCCAAGCCCAGACGGCTGAGGCTCGAATTGATTTGTTCCGTAACGTGTTTGCGGGACAGTCCGCGATCGTTCGGACCTTCTCCCATCGGCCAGAATGCTTTCGTCGCGAGCACGTAGCTTTCCCGCGGATAGTCGCGAAGGATGGCGCCCATCACTTTCTCGGCGGCGCCTTTCTCATATACATTGGCGGTATCGAAGAAGTTTACTCCTAGATCGTATGCTTTGCGGATGGCCGACGCCGCGCGCTCTTGCTCGACGTAACCTCCGTATGTAAGCCAGCTTCCCAGACTGATCTCGCTTACTTTCAGGCCGCTTCGGCCCAGTCTACGGTAATTCATAACAGAATCATCCCTTCTGTCATTTAAATGATTACAGATTCTATCTTACCATACTAACGCGCCATGGATGCAATGCGCTGTTGAAGCGCGATCGGAATATCGGTCTAATCCTTGTTTTGGTACAATGTGAAGGCAGTGAATAAAGGCGACGAGGTGAGCGAAATGAAATTCGTAGTAGCTCCTGATTCCTATAAAGAAAGCTTGACCGCACAGCAGGCGGCAACAACGATAGCGGCGGCTATCGGAGAGGTTTTCCCCGATGCGAAGGTCGAGATCGTACCGATGGCAGACGGGGGAGAAGGCACGGTGGAAGCGTTGACGGCAGCCGCTCAAGGCGAGCTCGCGCAATGCGAAGTTACGGGGCCGCTAGGCCGCGCGATCGTTGCGAAATACGGCTTGTTTGAGTCTCCAAGTCAGAGCGCGTCCAGGGAGACGACGGCGGTGTTGGACGCGGCGTCTATTTTCGGCTTTTCTCTCGTATCCGCGCACGAAAGAGATCCTTACCTGACGACTTCCGCGGGAATGGGGGAGCTTGTGCTGCGGCTGCTCGACCAAGGAATTCGAAAGTTTATTATCGGTCTCGGAGGCAGCGCCACGAATGATGGCGGCATCGGTTTGTTAACGTCCCTTGGCGCTCGCTTCTACAATGGCAACGGCGATCTTCTGAAAGGGTACGGCAAAGACTTGCTTCAGGCGAAAAAGGTCAACGTGGAAGAGTTGGATCAGCGTCTATCCCAATGCCATATCGTAATCGCGTCCGACGTACGTAATCCGCTATGCGGCCCGCAAGGAGCTTCCGTCGTCTATGGCCCTCAGAAAGGCGCCGCTCCCGAGCAGGTTGCCGCTTTGGATAGAGCGATGGACGACTATTCCGAATTGCTGTCCGAAGCGATCGGGCGAAACATGAAAAGCGAGCCCGGCGCGGGAGCGGCCGGAGGAGTGGGGTACGCATTGTTAACGTTAGGCGCCGAAATGGCATCGGGTGCGGACGTTATTGCTTCCGCGGCGAGACTGAAGGATAAGCTGGCCGGGGCGGATTGGGTCATAACGGGCGAAGGAAAAAGCGATAATCAAACCCTGTACGGCAAGCTGCCGGTATACGTAGCGCGATTGGCCAAAGAGGCCGGAGCAAGGACGATTCTTCTGTCCGGCAGCTTAGGCGCGGAGACGGACGAGCTGGAACGCGAGTTCGCCGCGTGTTTCTCCTGCGTGCCGAGATCGATGTCGTTAACGGATTGTTTAGTTCAAGCGGAGAAAAATTTGTTTTTTACCGCACGCAATGTCGTCCGTTTGCTCGGGGCGGTCAAGCCCGAATCGTAACCCTCGTTCGGATCGGAACGATCGATGCGAGCTGCAACACGTCTTCATTGTACATTCGGATACATCCATGGCTAACTTCTCTTCCTATAGAAGAAGGATCGTTTGTGCCGTGAATGCCATAATGAGGACGCGACAAGCCCATCCAGAAGGCGCCGAAAGGCCCGCCGGGATTGGCTTGTTTATTTACGATCATATATTCGCCGACAGGGGTTTTCGTCAGGATTTTGCCGATGCCGATCGGATAAGCCCGTACGACGTTATTCCCGTCAAGCAAGTAAAGCGTTCGATTGGAAAGATCGACAATGATCCGATATTGCGGCATGGCCATTCCTCCGTTATGGGCATAGTGGATACACGATTGCGTATTCTTTTGAAGTGGGCTCGGGAAATGGTATGATCTTTATATCCGAGCGCAAGGGGAAATCTTCCGATGCCGTATCCTAATAAATCTTCTCTTCTACGATATATACTCCTCTTCGCCTGTTATGCCATTATCATGGCCCTATACGTCTGGTATACGTCGCCTAACCAAGTTCCCGAAGCTTACCGGGGCACGGCAGCGGATCCCGCAACGTTCTTCACGCCCGAACGGCTTCGCGACAGCGAGACGCTGAACGCCGCGAGAAATTGGATCTTCTTCATGAGCGGGCCGTGGGAATGGTTAATCTATATCGCAATCTTGGCGGGCGGGTTCGCGAGAAGTTGGAAGGAATGGCTGGAGCGATATCGCCTTCCGATCTTTGTCCGGTTTCCAGCGTATGTTCTCATCGTGAACGCGGTGTCTTTTTTGCTGTATTTGCCGTTGCGAATCTTGAGCTACAATCTATCTAAGGCTTATGGAATCTCGACGCAGCCCGTTGCCGGGTGGCTAAGGGATAAGCTGGTAGCTTTCGGGATTAGCTATGTCACGATGTTAGCCGTATCGGCCTTCGCATTCTGGATTCTCTCGCGCGGAGGCAAATGGTGGCTTAAGCTGTGGCTGGTCTCGATTCCGTTTACGGTATTCATGATGTACGTGCAGCCCGTAGTCATCGACCCGATCTACAATAAATTCTCGACTTTATCGAATCCGGCATTAGAACAGCGAATTCTCGATCTTGCCGCCAAAGCGGACATCCCCGCCCATCGCGTATACGAGGTGGACATGTCCGCCAAGACGAATGCGATGAACGCCTATGTCAACGGACTAGGCTCTTCCTTGCGGATCGTTCTGTGGGATACGACGCTTAAGCAATTGACCGAACAAGAAATTTTACTCATCATGGCACATGAAATGGGCCATTACGTCATGCATCATCTGGAATGGAGCGCCGTCGGGGCTATCGGATCGTCGTTTGTCGTGTTAGCTTTTGGCGGTTGGCTTTATCCGATCATCGTTCGTAATCGAGGCGCTAGATGGGGCATTCGGTCCATTTCGGATATGGCGGCTCTGCCGCTCGTTCTGCTCTTGATGTCCATCCTGTCTTTCGTTTCGCTGCCGGTATCCAATTACATCTCTCGGCAAGCCGAAGCTTCGGCGGACCGGTACGCGATGGAACTGATCGGAAGCGCCGAAGGCTCGATTACGATGAATCAGAAAATGTCCGTCGCCGTGCTGAGCGATATTCATCCGCCGCTTCTCGTCAAGTGGTTCCGGAGCGACCATCCGTCGGACATGGAAAGGATTATCGATGCGGAGAGATTCGATCGGGCAAGAGGCCGGTGAGTGCGAATTGTATTTTCTGGCAGGACTGGCAACCGCGCCTACGTTCATGGAGAAGCTTCGAACGGAAATGCTAACCTCGATGACGGACGGGCGGCTTGTCCGCTCGGAGCTGCTGTTTCCGTATGGGGATTGGAGCAGGGCGGTTCTTCCGCAATTATGGGAAATCCGCTCGGACATGCGGCTTCGCCCGGAGCGTGTAACGAAGTCGGTTGGCGGCAACCGGGCGCTTGAAGCGATTCGCCGGCAACGTGCCTTAAGCCCGAACCGAACGGCTAGCGCGACGACGATCCTTATCGGCCATAGCGGAGGAGGCATCGCCGCCGTTCATGCCGGGCAGCTATTGCTGGAACAAGGGCTGAGTTCGGCTTGCTTCGTCGTGACGGTGGGATCCCCGAGATGCCGGATTCCGCATAGGCTAAGGCCTAATACGCTTTCGATTCATGTTGCCGGGAGAAGGGGAAAGAGAAGCTTGACGAAACGAAAATCCCCGGATCTGGTTTCCCGGTTAGGCACGCACGGCGGGTGGACGCTTCGTTCAGCCTCCATGAACGGAGAGACGGAAGCCAGGAGAAGCTTTCCTCTCTGGAATAGGGATAAACACGCTCCCTCCACCGTTATTGCCGTGCCGATCGTCGGCGGACACGCGGATTATTTTCGCGAGAGGTCTCCTTACGTGGATACGAACGGAAAATCGAATCTAGAAGTTACAATGGATGTAATACTAGGCTGGCTCTCTCGGCGGAATCAAACATCGGAGTAGAATCCGACGGATGATTTCATGGGGAAGCCGACAGAAGTTGACGCTGCCGTTCATCGGCTTATATACTCATTAAATAATAGAGATAAGTGGAGGAGCAACGATGACGGAGCATTACGCAAAGCAAGGAACCTATGAGAACGAGCCTGCAATACTATTAAAATACGGGCCTTATTCGGCTATTCTGTTGCCTCGGATCGGCGGAAATCTGATTTCGTTCCGCGATGACGAGCGCGATTTTCGATTCATCCGGGAACCGGAGGGACAAGATTGGCATTCGTTCATCGAAACGCCAATGCTGCATGGAATCCCCGTGCTATTTCCTCCGAATCGTTACGACGGCGGGAAGTTCGAGTTTGACGGAAGATCTTATCAACTGCCCGTGAACGAAGAAAAGACGGGCAACCATATTCATGGATTCGTTTACAAATCGGAATGGGAAGTCGTTCGTTTCGGCAGTACGGAACAGATGAGCTCCGTCACCGTCAGGCTTCGATTTGACGAGAAGCATCCGGATTTTGCGTATTTCCCTCACCGGGTTACTTTGTCTCAGACTTTTACGCTATCCAATGAAGGCCTAAGACAGCAGTTCGACGCCGTGAACGAGAGCGCGGAAGCGATTCCGTTCATGCTGGGATTCCATACGAGCGTGAATGCTCCGTTTGCTCCGGGCAGCGGCAAGGAAGATATCCAATGCGGCATAGCCATTGGCGAGCGTTGGGAGTTGAACGAACGTATGCTGCCGACCGGCCGCAAACAGCAGCTGAGCGAAGGGGAATTAGCGTTGCGGAAGGGCGAGGGCGATCCGTACTTCGAATCTCTTGACAATCACTATACGGCAAGTAAAACGGAATTAAACGCGATGACTTTGTTTGATAGGCGGGCAAATGTGCGGTTTGTATATGAAGCAGGGGACGCTTATAAACATTGGATGGTATACAACAAGGTCGCGAACGGCAAGTTCTTCTGTCCGGAACCGCAGACCGGAATGGTTAACGCGCCTAACGTCGAGCTGGACGCCGATCAAACCGGCTTGATTCGTTTGGAGCCCGGCCAAAGCTGGACTGCGGTCAGCAGAATGTACGCGGAGTAAGGCTTCAAACGCGAGAACGTAAAAAAATAGTCAGCCCAAGGAGCGTGTCGGCGAGACCGCTCTTTTTTTGACGTTTATTTATTTGCGATTATGCGGAGTCTAATTCGGAAATGATCGATAGTTCATCTATATATTCCTTGACTGGAATATTCCGAATGGCGTATTTTATAAAAAAGAAACTCACTTGGAGTAGATTCAACATGAACTTGAATACTTTCAGCGCTCTTGCCGAACCGAATCGTCTAGAGATAGTCGAGCTCTTGTGCGAGGGTCCATTGCCGGTAGGCGAGATCGCATTCCGTTTGGAGCTCAACCAACCGCAGACGTCCAAACATCTTCGCGTTCTTAGCGAAGCCGGTCTTGTCGAAGTGGAGCCGCTCGCCAATAAGCGAATTTACAAGCTGCGGCCTCAACCGTTCCAAGAGCTCGATACATGGTTGGCAGCTTATCGCCGAATGTGGGAAGAGAAATTCGATAACTTGGAAGCTTATTTAAGTATGTTGCAAAGGAAGCCGCACGATAACGAGGGCAAATAAAAATTCGATTGGAGGAGTTAAACATGCCGCACGACAGCGCAACTAGCCAAACAACGACGAATGAGGAAGAATACACGTTCGTCATTTCCCGAGTGTTCGATGCGCCGCGCGATCTCGTGTTTAAAGCGTGGTCGGAAGTCGATCATCTGAAGAAATGGTGGGGGCCGAAAGACTTCGAGTTGAGTCGAGTTAGTCTAGATTTCCGCCCGGGAGGCGTGTTCCACTATTGCATGCGCTCTTCGGAAGGATTCGAGATGTGGGGCAAGTTCGTTTACCATGAGATCGATGCTCCCGGGAAAATCGTATTCGTCAACTCGTTCTCCGATCCGGAAGGCAATATCGTCAGGGCTCCGTTCAGCGATTCCATCCCATTGGAAATTCGTAATGTTGTGACCTTGTCCGAATCCGAAGGCCGCACGACGATTACCCTCCGCAGCAGTCCGATTAACGCGACGGAGGAAGAGATCAGTTTCTTTAAGGGCATGTTCGAGTCAATGACGCAAGGATACGGCGGCACGTTCGATCAACTTGCCGAATACTTGGCCACTATCTGACGTTTGGCATAGATTCATCCGAGAAGAACCCTCCGTCGCTGCCGGAGGGTTCTTCTATTTCATCTGCGACAGTTCCAAACGACCTCTTCCGATCTACGCCCGGGTCCAGCCCGAGACTCTAATTATGCAATGAAATAAGCAGTGATTATATACGAACTCCGGTATCGTTCACGAAAACGAAGGAGGTGCAGGAAGCGGCTACGATCGGATTCGGTAAAGCCGCTAAAGGTAGCAAGGATGTCTTCCTATGCTAAGATCGGCGATCAGTTCGGCATTTACCGCTCGGATAATGGAGGAGCCTCATGGATTCGCATCAATGATGATCAGTACCAATTCGGTGCGGCGGATCGGACGATTACAGGGGATCCAAGAGTATACGGCCGCGTCTATGTCGGAACGAACGGACTTGGTATAGTTATAGGAAACCCGGCGAATCAAAATAAACCGACATTGCGATTTGATTTTCCGTAACGCCCATGCACAATTGGGCTATTCCGGAAGAGGTACAATTACCGAATAACGGCACGGGGTGCCGTTATCTGGTAACATGAAGCCAATTCTTCCAAAATAACGGCACGGGGTGCCGTTATCCGGTAACATGAAGCCAATTCTTCCCAAATAACGGCACGAGGTGCCGTTATTCGGTAACATGAAGCCAATTCTTCCAAAATAACGGCACGGGGTGCCGTTATCCGGTAACATGAGGCCAATTCTTCCAAATTAACGGCACGAGGTGCCGTTATTCACGGGTACGAGTTCGCAAAC
Organism: Cohnella cholangitidis; assembly: GCF_014107495.1. GTDB lineage: Bacteria > Bacillota > Bacilli > Paenibacillales > Paenibacillaceae > Cohnella > Cohnella cholangitidis. The sequence continues at coordinate 1,010,287 of NZ_CP041969.1, read as the reverse complement.
AGGCTGTCCCTTAGAACGCTTAAGGACAGCCTGTTTGCGCTTTTCATTAGCGCGGATCTAGCTTATGGGAGGAGAAGCTTCCGAGCGTGAGTTGCAAAGCCGACGACAAGCCTTCGAGCTCTTTGGCGATTCCGACGACCTCTTGGCTCGATTGGAGCTGTCCTGAACTAAGCGCGGCAACTTGTTCCGAAGTCGCGGATGCTTGCTGGGAGAAGCTGCTCACGTTGGCGATCGATCTGTTCAGATGCTGCTGCTTGCTTTCGAGTTCATGTACATGGTGCTTGATCCTATCGACGTAGAGAGAGAACGTTTCGGCTTTTCCGTAAACTTTGATGAAGATTTCGTTGGCCGTTTTCACCGATTGGATTTGGCTTTGCAGCAGCGGCAGGGCAAGCTTCAACGCGTTGACCGTTTGCGAGATTTCGTCTTGTATCGTCTCCGTCATCCGATTGACCGTCTCAAGCGAGTCATGGGTTTGATCGGATAGTCGGCCCATCTCCTTGGCGATAACTCTGAATCCGCCGCTTTGCTGACCGGAGCGCGCGGCTTCGATTCCCGCGTTCAGCGACAGGATTTTGGAATTCTTCGTGATTTTGTTCATTAATCCGAACACCTTCTGCATCTCGTCCGTGCTTTCTTCCAGCCTCGTAACCCGTTTGACTAGCAGATCGATGGACGACTCCGAGTCCAATGTCGCTTGGGCGGCATCCTCCATGAACTGTTTGCCTTCTGAGGAAGCGGATTTTACTTCCGAGGAAGAGACGTTAATTTCGTCGGTTGCGCTAACGACGTTCGATAGATTGGCGTTCATCGATTCTACGATTTGGAACACCTCATCCGCTTCCGCGGCTAACTGCGTCGAGCCTTGGGCGATTTCTCCCGTCGCGAGGGAAATTTCCCCGGACGAGACGGCCGTACTCTGCGAAACCTGCAACAGGCTGGAGGAAGTGTTCAGGACTTGGCGCGCGGACGATTGGGTTTGCTCGATCAACCGATTCATCTGCCGCATCATCGTATCGAAGCTGCTCGCGACTTCCCCGATCTCGTCGCTTCTGTTAATCTCCACGCGGACTTCCAAATTTCCTTTCGCGGCTTCGTTTAGCCGATTTCGTATTTTCAAGAGAGGCTTGCCTATGTACAGGAGTACAAGGTAACCGATCGCGATCGCGATTACGGCCGCGATCGCGCACATCAAGAAAGTCAAATTCCGGATGACTTTCGTATCCTCGACCAGTTCGCTAAGCGGAGCGATCCCGGTGAGCGTCCAAGCGGTTTTCTTAAGTGGCGCGGAGACGACCAAATGATCTCGTGTCACGTTCGATTCCGCGAACGTCTGTCCGGCGTCCGCGGGAACGGAAGAGAGGAGGATCGTTCCTTCGTCGTCCGTCAGGATTATTTTGGAGCTGTCGCTGAAATGAATCGCCTCCAACGTTTGCGAGAGCATCGCCGCGTCGATCTCGAAGACGATCAGGAATTTGTTGATCATTCTGGACAAGCCGAACAGATTGCCCTTTGCCATGCCCGTGTAGCCGTTCTCGATCATCGGAAGCCATAACGCGGTTCCTTTCATCCCCGTGACTTGCGAATACCACTCGGCTTTGCGGTCTATCGTTATTAATCCGGCGGATACGGAAGAAATCGTTTGGTTCTCGTTCGCGGGATTGAACAATGAGATCGATTTAATAAACGTATTCGTGCGGGCAATCTGGTTAAGGGTGTCCTGAATCGTAATCTTCGCGTTCATCAGCTCGGCCGGCTCCGCCGCCGGATCGAACGCGGTGTCCAGCTGAAGCTGAAGCTCGCGGCTCGTCGAGAACTGCAGGGACATATCTTCGAACTGTTTCAACATCAAACCGATCTTCTCGGTCGCTTCCCGAACCGTAAGCTGAGATACGGATTCTATCTTCCCTTCGATAATGGACTGGGATTTGTTATAAGAAATCATTCCGACAAGGAGAACGGATATAAACGTCGAAACAAAAAACAGAATGAATAATTTCGCGCCTACCGAACGAAAAGCACGCATGAAGACGCCTCCCTAAGTGGTTATAGCTGGATACAGCTTCTCTTTCATTGTAAAGGCTTACGGCAAACTGATAATGTGTTATTCTACGTAAACTAGGCGCGCTTGTACGACGTTGCGTCAAACTTCTGCCCAATATTCCGGATAGAGTACATAATAAGATTGCAACAATTCGTTGGGGTGGGGGAGCCATGAGAGCAAGCTGGAAAAATCCTTTGACGAGATTGAACGTAAGACAACAATTGATCCTGTTGTTTCTCATACTGGTTAGCCCGGTCATATTGTTAAACTGGTATGCCAATACGAAAGCGGAGCAAATTTTGAAGGAGCAAGTGACGAGCGCCTACGAGGAATTGAACAAGCAAAACCATTACCTGATCAATAGGGACATCGACACGATCAGCCGGATCATGACGACGATTATCCAGAACCCGACTACGCAGAGCATGATCAGCAACGACAAGGACGGGCAGTTCGATCGCGTCGTGAAGTACCGGGATGTGAACACCTTGCTAGGAAACCATTCCGTCGGTTTATTCGGCGGCGAGGCCATCTATTATTTCTTGTTCGTATACGACCCCGATAACAGCTACCCGTTCGCGCCTTCGATCCCGGACATTAACCGCCGGAATAACGGCTCATCCGTGTTCTTCTACTCGGACGAGACGAAGACCCCGTGGATCGAAGCGGCTCTTGAAGCCAAAGGAAAAGGCGTTCTGAGACTGATCGACAATTTCGGTCCTAAAGGGGATCAGCAGACGCTCGCTTATCTACGCAAGGTTAATAGCATTACGAACGGAAGAAGCTTCGTAGGCGTTCTCGTAGCCACGAAGATGGACATGAAGATCAAAGAGTCGTTAAACACGGTTTCCTTGCCGGAAGGCGGGCAGATGTATTTGACCGATTGGTCCGATAGGGTGCTTGCAACGACGACAGACGATATCGGCAAAGTGTTGAAGCTGCCGCACGGACTGAACACGAACGATTCGATGGACGAAACGTTCAGCTCGGTTTCCGACGATTACATTTACGTCATCCATACGAAGTATTCCTTGAAACAAAAGCTCGTCTATACGATTCCTACCCAATCGCTTCTCCAGCAGCAGAGCGCCCTGAAGCAGGTCATTCAGACGATCTCGATCGTCTATTCGTTGTTCGCCATCGTCGTGATGATGTATTTCTGGCGATCGCTTATGAACCCTTTGCGCAAGCTGGCGATGTTCGCCCGATCTCACGAGCCCGGCAAGCCGTTATCGATAATTCCGACGAAAGGCCGGAACGACGAGGTCGGCGTTCTGATCTATTCCGTGCACAACATGGCGAATCGGATCAATGACATGATTCACGAGCAATACGCGATGGAGATCAAGCAGAAGGAGTCCCAATTGCAGCTGCTCTACCAGCAAATCAATCCTCATTTGCTGTACAACACGCTGGAAAGCATCTATTGGAAAAGCTCCTTGGAAGGGAATATGGGCTCCGCCGAGATGATCAAAGAGCTGTCGAAGCTCATGCGGATCAGCCTGAGCCGGGGAAGGGAACTGATCACGATCGAGGAAGAGCTGGAGCACGCCATGGCCTACACGAGTCTTCAACAAAAACGTTATGAATACGGGTTCGGCATCCGCTGGAATATCGACGATGACGTCGGTCCCTATTTAATTCCCAAAATTACGCTGCAGCCGTTGATAGAGAACGCGATCATCCACGGAGTTATCCATATGGGCGAAGACGGCGAAATCATCGTTTCCGCCCGTTCCGAAAAGGAGAATGTCGTCATTACCGTCGAGGATAACGGCTATAAAGAAACCGATTACGAAGCCATTAACCGGCTTCTCGTCAGCGAGCATTCGGAGGCGACGACAGGTTACGGAATCAAGAACGTCAACAAGCGGATCCAGCTGCATTTCGGCAACGGATACGGCTTGCATTACGGGGCTCGCGAACCGGAAGGCACCACGGTGACCGTCATTATCCCTAAGCGGACTAGCGTCAACTAGAACGAATAACGTCGTGAAACGGGAGGAACATCGTAATGTACAACATCTTAATCGTGGATGACGAACCGCTTATTTGCCGCGGCCTAGCTAATCTTCTCCAATCCTCGGGGCTTAACATTCAAAATATTTATACCGCTAGCAACGGATACGAAGCCTTGGATTATTTGAAGATGGAAACGATAGATTTGTTGGTCACGGATATTCAGATGGGCGCCATGAGCGGGATCGAGTTAATGCAGCAAGCCAAAATCATTAAGCCGTGGGTGCAGGTCATCGTCATCTCGGCTCACGAAACGTTCCAATATGCTCAGCTTGCCATGAGGCTGGGCGCGCGGGATTATTTGATCAAGCCGATTAACAGCGAGCAACTGCTGAATTCCGTTCGCCACGTCCTGTTGCACATGGATCGTCCCGTTCAGGATCAGGCGGAATTGTTCTCGAACCTGCGCGAGCATTTCCGCATGGAACAGCCTCATCCGCAAAGAACCGAACTGTTGAACCGGATTCTCGCCGAGAGCCTCATGGGATCGTCGCAGGATACCGTCGATCTGGAGCAACAGAATCAAATCTCTCTTCGAGGGCCTTATTTCGCCATGATCAAAATCCGTTTGGATTTTAACTCGAGCGCGAAGGGAGCAATCATCGAAGAGAAGGATGCGAGGTTGCTGCAATACGCCGTGCTGAACATCGTCAACGAGCTGCTGGACAAGGAATGGGACCATTATTCGTTCTATTCCTCGAACCAAGACGTCAGCATGATCATTCAGTGGGACGAAGCGAGATACGGGGAGTCCAGCGTCGATAAAATCAATCAGCTCGAGATGATCGGACGCAGTCTGCATTTCAACGTTCATAAGTTTCTCGGATTTCAATGCGTCGTCGGGATTAGCCAGATTCTGAAAGGCCGGGAATTTCTGTCCGAGCTGAACGATCAGGTCAACAAGGCGATCGTATGGAATCGGGAGCATAAGGACCACCACGTGTTTTACTATGGCGATTTCAAATGGGAGAGGCTGGCCGAGGATCCTACCGACGAGGAGCTCGCCGCGCAGAACAACCTGATCGTGGAACGGGCGCATGAGTATATTCACGCCAATTACGCGCAGAAAGGCCTTACGTTGAACGAGGTTGCCCAGAAGAACCACGTTAGCCCGAACTATCTCAGTTACTTGTTCAAGAAAAACAAAGGCATTAATTTATGGGAGTACGTCATTAAGCTGCGCATGGAAGAGAGCAAGCGGCTTATCCAACATACCGATTTGCGGCGTTATGAAATATCGGAGAGAGTGGGGTACGAATCGCCCGAGCATTTCAGCAAAATTTTCAAAAAATACTTCGGAATGAGCCCAAGCGAAATGAAGAAGTAAGATCGCCTATGATCCCAATAGATACGCACATGTTCACTCCGCTCTCCTTTTTCTACAATAGTACTTATTAGTAGAAAATAAGGAATGAGGGAGACCAAATGAATCAAACAACAGCTGTTCCAATACGTCCCTTGGAATCCCAAACCAAGAGACCTCCCGCAAAGTGGAGAAAGCACTTCTGGGGCTATTTGTTTTTGCTCCCCGCGGTAGCCGTTTTCTTCACTTTCTTATGGATGCCGATCGGCAAAGGGATCGTCTTCAGCTTCTACCACATCGACTTTGTCAAAGGGGATTCTTTCGTCGGTTGGGATAATTACGCGAAATTATTCAAAGATCCGGAAGTGACCATCTCGGTCAAAAATACGCTGTACTACATGGGCCTCGGGGTTATTATCGGTTTTTGGGTGCCGATCCTCTTCGCCATCGCGATCTCGGAAATGAGAAGGTTCCAAGGCTTCGCCAGAATCGCGGCTTACTTGCCGTACGTCGTTCCGGTCGTCGTCTTGTACAGCTTATGGAGATGGCTGTACGACCCGGTCGGGCCGTTCAACGCGGTCATCACGAAGCTTGGTTTCGATTCCGTGCTGTTCCTGACGGACAAGGCGTGGTCGATGATCTCCATCGTCATCATGGAGACATGGCAGACGTTCGGATCGGCCATGTTGATCTACTTGGCGGCCGTGCTCAGCATCCCGCGGGATTGGTACGAAGCGGCGGAAATCGACGGCGCCGGCATATGGAAGCGAATCCGCCACATTACGCTCCCCGCGATCAAGAATCAGATCGTGTTACTGTTCCTGCTGCAGTTGATCGCGACGTCCCAAGGGTTCCAAACGCACTATGCCGTCTTGGACGGAGGCCCTAACAACGCAACGCTGACTTATGCCTTGCTCGTTCAGAGATATGCCTTCTCGCGGCAAGACTACGGAACGGCTTCCGCGCTTGGCGTACTGATGTTCCTAGTGCTTGGATTATTGGCCATTATCCAGTACCGGATGTCCAATAAGGGGGAGGCATAAGCTTTGAAGACAGCAGACAGAGGAATTCTATCGAGTTACGATCTGAAGAAGCCGGGAAACAAGATTTTATATTTCTTAATGATCGCAGTCGTACTCGTCATGGTATGTTCGATGCTATACCCGATGGCCGTCATCTTCTTCAACGGGGTCAAGCTCAATACGGAAGTCAATTCCTTCCCGCCGACTTTCCTGCCTACGGAATGGCATTTCGAGAATTATAGCAAAGCATGGGGCTACATCAAGCTGCCGATTTTTATCCGCAATACGCTTTACATTTTCGCCGGCAACATGGCGATGACGATTCTCGTCGTCGGATTCGCGGCATTCAGCTTGTCCAAGATGGACGTGCCGTACAAGAAGGTCATCCAGTACTTCTTCTTGTTGACCTTATTCATCCCGCCGACGACGTACATCATTCCGAACTTCGTTAACCTGCGCGATCTCGGACTCATGAACACGTTCTGGGCATTATGGCTCCCTGCCGGCGCGAACGCTTTCTACTTGTTGTTGCTGAAGTCGTTCTTCGACGGCATCAACAACGAAATGTTCGAATCCGGGAGGATTGACGGAGCCTCCGAACCTAGACTCTTTTTCCAGATCGCTTTTCCGTTGTCGGTTCCGATCTTCGCGACGCTTGCGATATTCGTCTTCTCGACGGCATGGAACGACTGGTATTGGCCGTCGCTCATTCTTTCCAGCGATGAACGTTATCCGCTTGCGACCGCCATCTACAAGTACGTCGTGAACGTAAGAAGACTAGACTTGAATTTGAAATTCGCGATCCTCTCGATGATCACTTTCCCGCCGGTTCTCGTATTCTTATTCTTCCAGAAATACATCGTTAGAGGGCTTCATTTGGGTGGAGTTAAAGGATAGCGTCCTCGATCAGCATGCGTAAATCTGCACACGATCGAAATAGGAATACACATCGTCAGGTTGAATGCGCCTCCATTATGATGAGCGTGTAAGCAAAACAATCAAACCGAAAAGGGGATTACAAACAATGCGTAAGATTTCAACGGTTATCGCTTGTCTTATCGTATTCAGCTTAGTACTGGCTGCATGCGGGGGCGGCGACAAAAACAACAACGCTTCGCCTTCTGCATCGAATTCGGCAAGCGCCCCTGCCGATAATTCTTCGGCTCCGGCATCCGAGGGCTCCGAAGCTCCGGCGGCAGATCCGACGCAGATCAAAGCGACGATCAGCATCTACTACCCGACTCCGGACCAAGTCGAGAAACGGGCTTTGGAAGACGACAGAATCAAGCGTTTCAACGAAGTATACCCTAACGTCGAAATCGTGAAGAGCGACTGGCAGTACAATCCGAACGAAATCGGAATCAAGATGGGAGCTAACGAAGCTCCGACGTTATTCAACACTTACGCAACGGAAGGCAAGTTCCTTGCCGAGAAGGGCTGGGCAGCCGATATTACCGAGCTGTTCAACGCTTACGACAAGAAAGATCAATTGAATCCGATCCTCTTAGACCAATTCAACATCGGCGGCAAAATCTACGGCATTCCGCAACAAGGTTACGTAGTCGGTACCGTAGTGAACACTAAAATGCTTAAAGACAAAGGCGTTGCGGTACCGCCGCTAGACTGGACATGGGATGACGTGCTTAATACCGCCAAAGCGGTTGCCGATCCGGGCAAAGGAATTTCCGGTATCGCTCCGATGGGTAAAGGCAACGAAGCCGGCTGGAACTGGACGAACTTCCTGTTCGAAGCGGGCGGCGAAATCCAGAAGGTCGAAGGCGGAAAAGTCGTGGCGGCATTCAACTCCGACGCGGGACTTAAAGCTCTTGAGTTCTACAGCAAGCTGAAAGAAGCCAACGTCATCCCGGCCGACTGGGCATTGGGATGGGGAGACGCGGTCGGCGCGTTCGCCCAAGGAAGAACGGCTATGGTTATCGCGGGTCCGGACGGTCCGATCGACCAAGGGTTGAACCAAGGCGGCTTCAAGCCGGAAGATCTGGTCGTCTATCCGATGCCGGCAGCGACGGCGGGCGGCAAGCATACGGGCGTGCTTGGCGGAGACTTCCTCGTCATTAACCCGAACGCAACGAAAGAAGAGCAGCAAATGGCGTTCCAATACGCGGTGTTCGATTATTTCACGGACAAAGGCCTCGAGTCGATCGAAGTCAACATCAAGGCGCGTAAAGACGAGAACAAGTATTTCGTACCGCCGGTTATCCAATACTTCAGCCAAGACTCCGAGTACGGCCAGAAAATGAAAGCCGTATACGATAAATACGACAACGTGTACCAGTACAGCAACGAGTTGATGGGATTGCTGGACGGCAAACCGGAAGCGCAATTTAATACGCAAGAATACTACGCGGCGATGACGAACGTCATTCAAGAAGTATTCTCCAAAAAAGGCGTAGACCTTAAAGCGCAGCTCGACGCGGCGGCGAAAACCGTACAAGAGAAATTCTACGATCAAATCAAAGTAGAATAGTTGGAAAGAGGGTTGCCCGGGGCGAACGAAAGTTTGCAAGGGGCAACCCTCTAATCTATCGGAGGAGCAACCAACGACATGCTAACAAGCGAAGCGATATTGCCGGATAAACCGAACGACAAAAGGGAAACGACTTTGTCGGCCTCGATCGGTCGAATCCATAAGACGGAAACCGTCGAGGGAACCGTCATTTTGCGCGGAGAATACGCGAATGCGGCTTTTATGTTTATTAACGATCAGACGCTTAGAATGAAACTGTTTTTCGGAGAAACGCCCGACTTGCGTTCGACTCCCGCCATCGTGGACGATGCGGCGAAATCGACGATTGCGGATGTCGAAGAGAAGGAAGGCCACGTCGTCATCTCCTCTCCGGCATTGCACGCGGTGGTCAACCCGGAAAAATTCTCCTTGCGCTTATTCGATACGGAAGGCCGGTTGCTGCTAGAAGAGAAAGAAATTGCATGGGACGAGAAGACGAAGATCCGATTCGCGGCCGCTAAGACGAACGAGTCGCGCATCTACGGACTCGGGGAGAAAACGGGCTTCCTCGATAAGAACGGCGAACGCTATGAAATGTGGAATAGCGACGTTTACGAGCCGCACGTGCAAGATACGGATGCCCTATACCAATCGATACCATTCATGATCCACTATGAGCACGGAAAACCTGCCTACGGCTTATTGCTCGATAACCCCGGCAGAACAGTCTTCGACATGCGGACGCACGAGGACCGTTATACCGTCAGCATTAACAGCGGCGAGCTGGACTTGTATTTTTTGGGCGGACCGAGCATTAAAGACGTCGTGAAACGGCTTACCGATGTAACCGGCAAAACGTACATGCCTCCGATGTGGGCGATCGGATACCAACAGTCCAGATACAGCTATATGAATCAAGAAGAAGTGCTGGACATTGCCCGGACTTTCCGAAAAAAAGGAATTCCATGCGATGTTCTGTATCTCGACATTCATTATATGGACGAATATCGAGTGTTCACTTGGGATTCCAAGCGGTTTCCCAAACCTATGGAGATGATGGCGGAGCTTAAGGAGCTCGGATTCGAGCTCGTGCCGATCGTGGATCCGGGCGTGAAGCAAGATCCTAAATATCCGGTCTACGCGGAGGGCGTCAAGAACGGGTATTTCTGCCGCAAGCTGGAAGGGGATATTTTCATCGGGAAAGTATGGCCGGGACTTAGCGCGTTCCCGGATTTTACGGACGATGCCGCGGCGGAGTGGTGGGGAGACCAACACCGATTCTATATTAAGCAAGGCATTAACGGGATTTGGAACGATATGAACGAGCCTTCCGTGTTCAACGAATCGAAAACGATGGATCTCGACGTCGTTCACGGCAACAACGGCAATCCGAAAACGCACGAGGAATGGCACAATCTGTACGGATTTTTAATGTCCAAGGCAACGTTCGAGGGCATGAAGCGGGGATTGTCCGGCGAGCGTCCGTTCGTGCTAACGCGCGCGGGGTACGCGGGCATCCAACGATACGCGACGGTATGGACGGGCGACAACCGCAGCTTCTGGGAACATATGGCCTTGAGCATTCCGATGGTCTTGAACTTAGGCATGTCGGGAATCGCCTTCGCGGGGCCCGATGTCGGCGGTTTCTCGCATCACTCATCCGGCGAGTTGGTTGCCCGATGGACGCAGATGGGCGCTTTCTTCCCGTTCTTCCGCAACCATACGATGATCGACTCCCGCCGTCAGGAGCCTTGGACGTTCGGGGATCAAGTCGAAGAAATCTGCAGGGAGTATATCGGACTGAGATATCGGCTCATGCCTTACTTGTATTCTCTCTTCTATGAAGCCCACAAGACCGGCTTGCCGATCTTGCGTTCCATGATCATGGAATACCCGGACGATCGCGACGCCTACAACATTTGCGATCAGTTCTTATTCGGCTCCGGTATCCTGGTCGCTCCGATCTACCGGCCGGGCGTTCAGTCGAGATCGGTTTACTTGCCGGAGGGCATTTGGTACGACTATCGGACGGGAGAGAGATTCGAGGGCGGACGATCGGTGCTGGCCGCCGCTCCGCTGGATACGATGCCGCTGTACGTCAAAGCGGGAGCGGTTATCCCGGAACAAGCGCTGCGTCAATCGACCGGAGAGGGATCGGAACAACCGGCTCGGATCCGATTCTACGTCGGAGCGGGCACGACGGACGTAAGCCCGTTCGCCCAGTACGAGGACGATGGCCGCACTTACGCCTTCGAGCACGGCAAATATCGCCTGAGGGAGTGGAGTTCGCGGGAATCGCAAGAGGACGGAATCCGCATCGCATGCGATTACTTGCACGACGGTTTGGACGAAACGCAAACCGCGATCTTGATTATAGGACCTATAACGGCCAAACCGGTTGAATTAATCTCGTCCGGCGGCGTGGAAGTGGATACGTGGATTTACGACGAAGAGAACAAGCTGCTGCAAGTTAACGCAACGATCAAGCATTCCTTCGAAATTCGAATCCGGCTATAAGGAGAGAGGTGAGGAAATGCGCGTATGGCAATCGAAAGCGGCATGGATCTCGATCGGGGCCATTCTGATTTTGCTGGCGGCAGCTTACGTCATCGTCTATTCTCCGTTTAGCGCCAAAGCCAGCTTCAAAGACAAAGATGGATTGCTTATCGTCGGCCGCGGACAATACGAGATCGCTTTTCGCTCCGACAATGGCGCGATCGCTTACCTTAAGAACAAAGTCTCGGGCGCCGACATTGCGCTCGACAACCGCGAGAACGCGCTATGGTGGGCGTTCCTCCAAGACGATTCTTCCGCGAACGGGCAGAAGGCGGACGATTTCTCCTACGATTGGAACGCCCGGAAGGGCGAGCTGAGCTTGCGTTACGGCGGTCAAGTAAAGGTCGACGTAATCGCCCGTTTCGAGGACGACAACCGGATTACGTTGAACGCGGAGGTAGACAACCAGACGGATAAGGCCATTAAATCTTTCCGGTTTCCTTACGAACTGAAGGTGAACTCCTCGGACGTGAAAGACGGCCTATTGCCGATGCTTCCCGGAGCCAAGCTGCGGGATACGTTCTTCAAGGAGAGCAATTCCTTTCAGGATCAGTATCCGGGAGTCATGTTCGCCGCCTATCTAGGATTGCGGACGACCGGAGGCAACTTGGCGATATACGATCTGCACGGAGATATCGTCGCCACTATGGACTTGGGTTTTAAGAGCCAAGTGGACGACGCGGGCAAGACGGGTATCGTTCATAACTACAAAACGTGGATCGATGCGAAGAAGCGGTGGAGCAGTCCAACCGTCGTGCTCGAAATCGGGGATTACGAGACGACCGCCGCGAGTTATCGCGATCAGAACGACATCGACGAGTATCGTTCCTTAGCCGATAAGCTAGACAAGGAAAAGCAAGCCTATTTCGAACTGCCGTTCTACAAAACGGATATTTCCGCGATCAAAGACGGCAGTTGGAGCAATCTGATCCATCATTACTTGGACAAAATGAACTATAACGGCGTCGTACATCTCGTAGGCTTCCAGAAAGGCGGCCATGACGAGAATTATCCGGACTTCTACCCTCCGGATTCCGCTTGGGGCGGGGAGCCTGCTTTCCTGGCGTTCATGAAAGCGGCGAAGGACAAAGGCAATCGCGTCGTTCCTTATACGAACATGAGCTGGTGGGGCGATCATTCCCCGACGCTCGCGAAATTGCCTTCCGGTACGACGATGGAAGACCTTATCGTCTTGAAGGACAATAACGCGATCATGAAAGAGGACTACGGCAGTCATAGCGGTTACGTGGTCAACACCGGTCATCCGTTCTTCTTGCAAAGGACGGCTGAAGAGCATCAGAAGCTGAATAAGCAAGCGGGGTTCGACGGGATATTCGAAGACCAGTGGGGCATTCGCAATTCTCCCTATGTGTTCAATAAGGCGATCCCGGAAGGAACCGATCCTTCGACGGCGTATTTCCAAGGAGTCAGGAAATATTTCGATTCGCTCAGCCACAACATGTATATGGAAGACGGGACGGACGTTCTGGCGGATGACGCGGTCGGCTTTATGGGTTCGACTTACTTGTGGGATCAGCTAGGGTACCGCAAAAATACGTCTTCATATACGGATTATTATCCGCTGTCGGGCATGCTTCTTCGCGACAAGGTGATGCAATATCATCATGATTTGGCGGCGGAGACGATGACGGACGATCAAGACATGCTCCGATGGAATCTGGCCATGGGTTATCATCTTAGCGCGGATTTCTTTAACGGAGTCGGCAATCCGTGGGTAGACACGGTCGGCGTATTCCAGAAGTTCGTTTTGTCGCAGTACGCGGATTCGCTTGTAGAGAGCTTCGAACAAGTGACTCCTAACGTCACTAGGACGGACTTCGGCCGATATGCGGTTACGGCCAACTGGAGCAAAGACGAACCATACGCGCTGGATAGAGACATATCGCTTGCGCCGGGAGGTTACGACGTGTCGGCCGACGACGGCAATCGCCGGGCCGGCAACTACGCGCGATTGAACGGACTGGAGCTCGACGCCGGTAATCATAACCTCGTCGAGTTGAGAGAAGAAAATTCGGTGCGCGTCTATCAGCCTATCGGTTCGGACACGACTCTTAAGATTCGTAAGGGGAATAAGTGGCCTCACGCTACCGCGGTCGCTTACCAAGCGAACGGAACGAAGATCGCCGATCTTCCTGTCAAAGAGGAAGGAGATTATGCGATTTTCGACTATGTCGGGCTGATCAAAGAACAGAAGGTAGCTTACGTAGAGCTCAAATCTTCTAAGGAAGCCAGCCGGGCAACGGAAGCTTTTGAAAAGATCAAAGAGCAGCACAACGTAGCGCTGCAGCAAAAGGTATTCTCGACTTCCAGCACGGCAGAGGCGTTCCCCGCGGAATTGACGGTAGACGGCGATCCTTATACGTATTGGGAGAGCACCGCCAAGAAATTCCCGCAATCCCTGACGCTCGATCTTGGCGAGCGGAAGGCGGTCACCAAGCTGATCCTCAAGCTTCCTCCGCAGGATGCTTGGGAAGCGAGGGATCAACAGATCGAAGTGCTCGTCAGCGCGGATGGGGAGTCGTTCGCACAGGTATTGGCGCCGAAACCGTACACCTTCGATCCGAAGAAAGCCAACGCGGTGGAAATTCCGTTATCCGGCGTCGCGACGCAATTCGTCCGGTTGACGATTACCGGCAACACGGCATGGCCCGCGGCGCAAATCGCGGAGTTTGAAATTTATTGAGAACAACCGAGAACAGGCTGTCCTTTATAGGGCAGCCTGTTTTCGGTTGATCCATTTCGAATAACGGCACGCCGTGCCGCTATATCGGAAGAACTGCCCGCGCAGTAACGGAATAACGGCACGCCTTGCCGCTATATCGGAAGAACTGCCCGCGCAGTAACGGAATAACGGCACGCCGTGCCGCTATATCGGAAGAATTGCCGCGCAGTAACGGAATAACGGCACGCCGTGCCGCTATATCGGAAGAACTGCCGCGCAGTAACGGAATAACGGCACGCCGTGCCGCTATCCCCACCGTCCAGCAATTTTCGTACGCTCAAACCGATCAACGGCACGCCGTGCCGCTATATCGGAAGAATTGCCGCGCAGTAACGGAATAACGGCACGCCGTGCCGCTATATCGGAAGAACTGCCGCGCAGTAACGGAATAACGGCACGCCGTGCCGCTATCCCCACCGTCCAGCAATTTTCGTACGCTCAAACCGATCAACCCTGTCTTAGAGTCGATTCGCGAACGATCAGCTCCGGCTTAATCGCCTGGAACTGCCGTCCAAGCTCGACCTGTCCGATCTTGTCGAACAGAACCTTCGTCGCAAGCACGCCTAGGTTAAACGTATCGATATCGAGCGCCGTAATGGCCGGCGTCGTATACGGAGCTAGCGGGTAGTTGTCGAAGGTAACGATGCCGAGCTCTTCGGGCACGCGAACGCCGCGGTCGAGCGCAGCCTTCAAGGCTCCGAACGCCACGAAATTGTTGACGCAGATGATCGAATCGGGCGGAAGCTCCATATCCAACAGCTCGTTCATCATCCGATAGCCGTGCGCCTCGTTGGCTTCGCCTAAGCGAATATACTCGTTGTTATCCGCGGTTCCTTGCAAGGTAGATACCACGTTCCGATAGCCGGTCAACCTGCTATCGGAAATCGGGTCTTCGGGCTTGCTCCCGAGGAAGGCGATTCGGGAATAGCCCTGCTCCAACAAATGATTGGCCGCCATGCTTCCGCCGGAATTGTTGTCGATATCGACCCACGTAACCCCGCAGCCGTAATCTTCCTTGGGCTTTCCTACGATCACGAACGGGAAAGCCAGCCGTTCCAGCTCTTGAACGATATCCTTGTCCAACACGGAGGGGTTAATCAGCATGCCGTCCAGCTTCTTGCTATAGACGTATTGGTTCATGAAATCATTGTCGCGATTATAAATATTCGAGATCGTGAGCTCGTACTGATGCTCGAAGGTAACGCTCTCCGCGCCTCCCAGCAAGCTGTAGAAGAAAGGGTTGAGAAAGTCGTCCTTCCGGTCGAAGTTCATCAGGAAGCCGATGTTCATGCTGCTCTGCCTGGCCAACTGAGTTGCGATGCTGCTCGGCGTATATTGCAGCTCTTTCATGATCGCGCGGACTTTTTGCTTGGTAGCCTCCGAGATGGTAGGCGCGTCGTTCAATACTTTGGAAACGGTAGACTTAGCGACATTAGCCGCTTTAGCGATATCGTTTATTGTCGTTTTCATCAAGAATTCCCCTTTTTTTACAAGCGACTTCCATCATATATTTATTATACCGCTGCTAGAACCTCCCGCCAATTCTCAAATAAAAAAGTTGTTGCTTTCCCCAAACGGGTGTGTTAATTTGAACTCAGGAAACCGGTTTCCTAAATCATAAACGATTCGAAGGGCGGGTTCAACAAAATTATGAAAAAAAGAATCGGATTACTGACAGCGTTCGCGACGATGACATTGGTTCTGTCGGCTTGCGGCGGCAACAACGGCAACGAAGCGTCTCCAAGCGCGGCAACCCCGGAAGCTTCCGTAAGCGCAAGTCCTACGGCTTCAAATGAAAGCGCTACACAAGAAGCTCCTGCGGAAATTAAACCAGAAGACGGTGCAAGCCTGAAAATTTGGAGCGACAAAACGGAAAGAGTATTCATCGAAAGCGTTCTCCCCGACTTTAAGGCTAAATACGGCGTAGACGTCACGATCGAAGAAGTGAATATCCCGGATCAAGCGGCGAAATTGGAAACCGACGGACCTGCGAACGTCGCGGCCGATGTTCTTATGATTCCGCATAACCATGTATCGAAATTGGCTGCGGCTAACCTGATTCTTCCTAACGATATTTTCGAAGAGGAAACGAGAGCCAAAACTCTTGAAACAGCGCTTGCGGCGAGCTCCTACAACGGAATTTTGTACGGCTATCCTCAGACGATCGAAACTTACGCCTTATTCTATAACAAAGCGCTCGTCAAAGAAGTTCCTAAAACTTGGGACGACGTCATCAAATTCGCAGAATCGTACAACGATCCGGCGAACAAGAAATACGCGATCACTTGGCTGCACAACCTGTATTTCAACAGCATGTTCGTTAAGTGGAAGGGCGGCTATATTTTCGGTAAGGACGATACGGACGGTTCGGACATCGGTCTCAACAGCGATGCCGCGATCGAAGGCATCAAGTACTACCAAAGTCTGAAAAAGATTCTTCCGCTCAAAACGACGGATTTGACCTTTGATATTCAAGGCGAATTGTTCTCGACGGGCAAGGTCGCGATGTCGATCGACGGTCCGTGGTCCATTGGCTCGTACAAAGGAAAAGTAGATTTCGGTATCGCTCCGTTGCCTTCGTTCCCGGACGGTACGCCTGCATTGTCCCTGTCCGGCGTAAGATCGTTCTACGTTAACTCCTACACGCAATATCCGAACGCGGCCAAACTTTTCGCGAATTTCCTGACTTCCAAAGAAAACGCGCTTAAAGATTTCCAATTGGCCAATATCATTCCCGCGAATAAAGAAGCGAATGAAGATCCATTGATCAAGAACGATCCGATTCTGAGCGGCATCGTGGAACAATTCAAAAATTCCAAGCCGATGCCTTCGATTCCGGAAATGAATAGCCTCTATGCTCCTACGGATGCAGCTTGGGCATCGATCTGGGATTCGAACGCGGATGTTAAAGAGACTATGGATAAAGCCGTTCAAACGGTTAAAGATCTAATCAATTCGACTGCAGCGCAATAAATATGCTAATGTCCGAAGGCATCCGGCGCATGCCGGGTGTCCTCGGAGAGAGGAGCTTCGGATCATATGACCAAACATACCCCTCAAGCGACGCTGCTGTCCGTTTTGTTTATGGGATTAGGGCAATGGTACAATCGCCAGTTCGTAAAAGGCTTGCTGTTCGCATTAGTCGAAATCGCCGGAATTTACTGGATCGCAACGCGATTGGCGACATCGGTCAGAGGTTTGATTACTTTGGGAGACACGCCCAGAGGAATGGTTAAGATAGGCAGGGAATTCAAGCCGGTGGCCGGCGACCATTCCATCTTCATGATGGTAGAAGGGCTGATCGCCTTAATCTTCGTATTGCTGTTCTTATTCGTATATTTTCTATGCGTTCGCGATGCCAGGATAACGGCGTTGAATCGGGAGAAAGGAATCGAACCCCCATCTTTCGGAGTCAGCTGGAACAACATGGCGAACCGCAATTTTCCTTACTTCATCCTCGCTATACCGATTACGGCAGCCGTGCTGTTTACGGTCATGCCGATCATCTTTACGGTGCTGGTCGCGTTTACCGATTTCGCGGCCCCCAATCTGCCTCCCGCGAAACTGGTCAATTGGATCGGCTTCGATACTTTCAAGAATCTATTGAATCTAGGTTCGTGGAGCAATACGTTAATCGGGGTAGCCGCATGGACCGTGTTCTGGTCTATCGCCGCCACTCTAACGACGTATATGCTAGGGACGGTCGTCGCGGTTCTCATTCATCAAAAAGGAATCAGGCTGAAAACGTTCTGGCGGACGATGCTGGTCATTCCTTTCGCCGTGCCGAATTTGGTTTCGCTGCTCGTATTCAGAAACTTATTAAATGAAGAATTCGGTCCGATCAACCAATACTTGGAGATGCTCGGACTAGGCGGGATTCCTTGGCTTAACGATCCGACATGGGCGAGAATCACGGTCATCGCCGTTAATCTATGGTTAGGTTTTCCATTGATCATGATCCTTGTATCGGGCATTCTGACGACGATTTCCAAAGATCTATACGAGGCTGCGGAAGTCGACGGAGCCTCGCGCTTCTTCACTTTCAGAGTGATTACGTTCCCGTTGGTGCTGTTCTCGACGGCTCCGATCTTAATCACGCAGTTCGCCAGCAACTTCAATAACTTCAACGTTATTTTCTTGTTAACGAACGGAAATCCCGTCATGCCCGACTATATTTACGCCGGCGGGACCGATTTGCTCGTGACTTGGCTGTACAAGTTGACATTGACGAACAACCAATATAACTTCGCATCGGTGCTCAGCATACTCGTCTTTATATTCATTGCATCGATCTCGATCCTTAACTTCCGTAAAACCCGATCCTTCAAAGAGGAGGATTTGATCCAATGAAGACTCGTCATCTCATCACGTATATCATTCTCGTTCTGTTGACCGTATCCATTGTGTATCCGGCCCTCTGGATCGTTATGTCTTCCTTAAAGGAAGGAAATAGCCTGTACAGCGAGACGTTGATTCCGAAGAAATTCACGCTGGATCATTACAAAGAACTGTTTACGAGCACCCGGTATCAATATGTCCAGTGGTACTTGAACACGATCAAGGTTGCGGTGATCTCGGCGATTCTCGGGACGCTGATGACCCTGTTAGGTTCGTATGCGATGGCTAGGTTTCGTTTCGTTGGCCGGAAGTTCGGATTGACGGGAATGCTCGTCTTGAATATGTTCCCGAGCTTCATGTCGCTCGTGGCCATCTATATTTTGATGCTTCAGTTCAATTTGCTGAATTCGCATTGGGCGTTGATCCTCGTCTATAGCTCCGGCGCGTTCATCAGCAACGTATTCGTCGCGAAAGGATTCTACGATACGATTCCTAGAAGTTTGGAGGAGGCCGCTCGCATTGACGGCGCCTCGAACTGGAAAGTATTTACGAGCGTCATGGTTCCGCTGTCCAAACCGATGCTGACCTACGTTAGTCTCGTCATATTCAACGGCGCGTGGATAGACTTTATTTTCGCAAGACTGATCTTGAGGACGGAAGACAAATCGACGCTTGCCGTCGGACTGTACAATATCGTCAATCAACAGACATCGACCGATTTTACTTTTTTCGCAGCAGGCGCGGTGTTGCTGGCCGTTCCAGTCCTCGTCTTGTTTATCTGGCTGCAGCGCTTCCTGGTTGAAGGCTTAACCTCGGGAGCGTCCAAAGGATAAATCCATTTCGCCTCAAGGAGCTACCGCATTATGCAAAAGGAAGCTATCTATCATATTAACGATATTCCTTATCTCTTCACGATCGGCAAACACGAAGTGAAGATACGTATTCGCGCCAAACGAGGCGACGTCTGTCATTGCGCGCTGCTTCATTCGGATCGGTACAAACCTCCGGGTGCCGGCGACGCCGTTAAGCTAGACCTGGTCGCCACGACCGAACTCCACGATTATTTCGAAGGCGTCGTCTACTCGCCGACTAAAAGAATCCGATACCAATTCCTCTTGACGGGATTTGACGGATCTCAAGCGTGGTGCGGAGAATACGGCGTGTCGGACAATCGCCAAGCGGCCGGGTATTTTCATTGCGCTTCCGTCTTGGCGGCGTACGAAGGCGGTCCACCGACATGGGTTCGGGATGCGGTTGTCTATCAGATCTTCCCGGAGAGATTCGCGAACGGAAATCCGGCTATCGACCCTGCGGGCGTCAGAAGCTGGACTTCATCTGAAGATCCGGAGAGCACCAGCTTCTATGGGGGAGATCTTCAAGGATTATTCGAGAAACTGCCTTACCTTCACGATTTAGGCGTTAACGTTCTGTATTTAACCCCCGTCTTCGAATCGCCGTCCCATCACAAATATGATACTTCGGACTACTATTCTATCGATTCTCATTTCGGGCAACTCGAGGATATTAGAAGAGTAGTAGACGAGGCGCATGCGCTGAATATGAAGGTCGTGCTCGATGCGGTGTTCAACCATTCCGGCGATCGGTTCTTTGCTTTCCAGGACGTCGTGAAGAACGGCGCGGATTCGAAATATAAGGACTGGTTTTTTATCGACCGCTTCCCAGTCGTCCAAAGCCCGGAGCCAAGCTATGAGTCATTCGGCATTCTTTCCCCGTCCATGCCGAAGCTGAATACGAGCAATCCGGAAGTCGTTCAATATATGCTGGACGTAGCCAAATACTGGATCAGAGAGATTGGAATCGACGGGTGGAGACTCGACGTTGCCAATGAGATCGACCATAGCTTTTGGCGGCGTCTGCGACAAGAGATCAAAGGGATCGACCGTGAGCTGCTGTTGGTAGGCGAAATCATGCATCAATCCGGAGCTTGGCTCAGAGGCGATCAATTCGACGGCGTCATGAATTATCTGTTTCGGGACGCGGTGATCGGTTTTTTCGCGGAGCAGAGAACAACGGCACGCGCTTTCGCCGGCCAAATCGAATCGATCCGCATGCAATACACGGATTCGGCTAATTCGGCCATGTTCAACCTAATCGGCAGCCACGATACCGAACGATTCCTTACGGCTTGCACCAAGAGCGTCTGGGGATGGCACGAGAAACAAGAGATCGCTCGGCTTAAGCTCGCGGCTATGTTCCAATTGACTTATACGGGAATGCCGATGATCTATTACGGCGATGAGGTAGGCATGACAGGCGGCGAAGATCCGGTGTGCCGCAAACCGATGATATGGGACGAGGCAAACCAGAACGCGACGATCCATGCGCATTACAAGCAGTTGATCGCCCTGAGAAAGGAATATCCGGCGTTGCGCGAAGGCGAGTTTCAAATGTGGTTCGTTGAAGAAGCCGACAATACGTTAGGATTTATTCGCTACCTCGCGGATCAAATGATAGGGATCGTGCTGAACAACAGCCCGAACGAGCGGAAGTTGAGATTGGATGCTCCCAAAGGGATTGGAGCGCAGAAACTCGTACCGTTGTTCGGCTCCCGCGATTGGGAGTGGAGCAATGGGATAGGATCGTGCACGTTGCCGCCTTACGGTGCGTCCATTGTGTTATTTTCCCTCGTTTAACCTATGTCAAGAAGTAAGCCTCGAACGTCATTCCCCCCCGACACGGGTTCTTCATTATAGGCTCGTGTACAATGAAGTTTGAAGGATTGCATCATAAAGTAGGCGGCACCCCCTGTCGTCGACACTATTCATCATTTTCGTAGAAGAGCCCCGAGAGACCGGGGCTCTTCTGCTTGCGCGCGATTTATTAGTTGCGTGCCGATCGGCAATACACCGTTCCCGTCTTGTCCACTTCGGAATAAGCTATTGAATAAATCTGATTAACCGAGGAGGAACAACAATTGCAAATACAACTCGGTGCCGTATGCGCGTTACTAGGAGCGGCGATTTCCTTCTCTTTCGGCATTTGGAGCGAAACGCTAACTTTTCTGCTCGTCTTGATGGCGATAGACTATATTACGGGCGTGACGGCCGCGATCAAGGACGGCAGCGGATTAAACAGCAACATCGGCTTTTGGGGTTTGTTCAAGAAGGCTCTTATATTGCTTGTTCTCATTATCGCGCACCGGTTGGATCTGCTGCTTAGCGTAGATGTCGTTATGGGAAGCGCCGTTTTCTTCTATATCATGAACGAGTTGCTCTCCATCATCGAGAATTACGGGAGGTTGGGCCTTCCGTTGCCCGACCGATTGAAGAAGATCGTGCTCGTGCTTAGAGACCGAGCGGGAGAATCCAAGGAGAAAGGCGAGGACAAGCCTGATCCCCCGACAACGTAATCTTAAGCTTGCCAAACCGACTATCACGCTCTATAGTGGCGATGAGGTCCGGTTTTTTTGTTTTGGCGCAACTCAGGATATAATCATACTTATCAGATACCTTCGGGTTAGGGAGGATGAGGGATTCATGAGATTGGAAGGCGGAACGAGCGTCATACTTCGCGTTGAAATGGACAAGCAGGCGGTTACTTTCGGTGAGCTTGTATCTTTAATCGGACAACAAGGCGGAGACATCGTAGCGATTGACGTCATCCAGCCCGGCCGCAAGACGGAAATTCGCGATCTTACGGTAAGCGTAGTCGAGCCATCGGTCGTCGAAACTTTAAGCGGGGCCGTAAGCGCCATGAAGGGCATCCACCTCGTGAACGTATCCGATCGGACTTTCTTGCTGCATTTAGGCGGGAAAATTCAAGTGAAATCGAAGGTGCCGATCAAAAACCGCGACGACTTATCCCGAGTCTATACGCCCGGCGTAGCGAAAGTATGTTTGGCGATCCGGGACGATATCAACAAAGCCCATTCGTTGACGATTCGCCGCAATACGGTTGCGGTCGTATCCGACGGAACTGCGGTTCTCGGTCTGGGGGACATCGGACCGCACGCGGCGATGCCCGTCATGGAAGGGAAAGCGATGTTATTCAAAGAACTCGCCGACGTAGACGCTTTCCCGATCTGTCTGGATACGAAAGACCCGGAAGAAATAATCGCCATCGTCAAAGCGCTTGCCCCGACGTTCGGCGGTATTAATCTGGAAGACATCTCGTCGCCGAGATGCTTCGACATCGAACGCCGACTAAAAGAACAGCTCGATATTCCCGTATTCCACGATGACCAGCACGGCACGGCCGTCGTGCTGTTAGCGGGGCTGATTAACGCGTTAAAAATCGTCGGAAAGGCGATCGGAGACATAAAAGTCGTCGTTTGCGGCATCGGCGCGGCGGGAGTCGCTTGTTCCCGTATGCTCTTGGCAGCCGGCGTGACCCATCTCGTAGGCGTTGACAAAGACGGCGCGATTCATCGAGATACTCATTACGAGAATCAAGCTTGGAACGAATTTGCCGCCGTTACGAATCCTCGCAATGAAAAAGGACGATTATCCGACGTCATCGAAGGAGCCGACGTATTCATTGGGCTGTCTAGGCCAAGACTACTGAGTAACGCGGACGTCCGGAAAATGAGGCCGGATCCTATCGTTTTCGCCATGGCGAACCCGGACCCGGAAATTACTCCCGAAGAAGCCGGACCGTACGTGCGCGTATACGCGACCGGGCGTTCCGATTATCCGAATCAGCTGAACAACGTGCTGGTGTTCCCCGGTATATTCCGCGGGGCTCTCGATGCCCGGGCAAGCACGATCAGCGAATCGATGAAGCTTGCCGCCGCGCATGCCATCGCGTCTATCGTGACGGACGAGGAAT
This sequence comes from Cohnella cholangitidis, assembly GCF_014107495.1. GTDB lineage: Bacteria > Bacillota > Bacilli > Paenibacillales > Paenibacillaceae > Cohnella > Cohnella cholangitidis. Next base: position 987,010 of record NZ_CP041969.1, on the reverse strand, counting down.
TAAACGAAGAGTACATCATCCCGAGCGTTTTCAACGACAAAGTCGTACCCGCCGTCCGCAGGGCGGTCGTGCAGGAAGCGATACGCAGCGGGGTCGCGCGCAAGATTCCTAGCGATTTTCGGAATTTAGACTAAAAATAGTGTAAAATCATTAAGGGATCGCTTAAGAAGTTCATCAATTTGTCAAAAGTATAAAAAGTTAACGAATCTCTTCAGACTAGTGCTTGAGTTCAAATGCTTGTATTAGGTAAAATATGAGGTAGACAATTTGTAGGAAGCAGGGGAGCAGACGATGCATAAATGGGTTTTGTCCACTTTGATCACGATCGCGTGCGCAATGGGGGTATACTTGTTGGCGACCGGATTGCCCGAGAAACCGAAGGATGAGGCATCCGAACTAAAAGAAGGCCAAGAGTTGCTTAAAATCAAAGCGACTAACTTTAGTTTCGACGAAGCCGAATATCATGTTAAAGCGGGAACGAACTACAAAGTGAAATTCTCCAATACGCTTGGTAACCACGGCGTCGAAATCGTCGGACTTGATATCGAGCTTAGCAAAGACGCGCCGGAGACCGAAGTGACATTCGACAAACCGGGCACTTACGAGATGCATTGCAGCATCATGTGCGGTCAAGGCCACGGAGATATGGTCTCGAAATTAATCGTCGAGTAACGTTTCGGACGGCCTCGCCATTTGGGATAGGAAAGGAGCCGTAAGGGCTCCTTTTTCCCGTTATTCCGTTCCGTGCGCGGCATTCGCCTCAGAGATGTTTCCAGGTCCGGATTCTCGCGATCCCTAGGTCGCCTAAATATCCGATGAGCGCCCAGCTCAACACCGTCAATGCGTACATAAACCATATATTTACCCTATGGAGATCGGTAAACACTTCGACGAACCACATCGGGACGCTAAACATCATCAGGAATAAATTGTGGGGGTCGTAGCCGGTCACATTAAAAAGGCATAGTGCAACGCCGATCAGAGTACATGCTATCGTTAAAGTGCGACGCATAATGGTTCATGTGACTCCCTTCTTTATTACGTTACGGGTAGTATGCACGACGCTCCAAATCCTCATGATAAGAAAGGAATGGGAAAAAATGATTACTCATATCGTCCTTTTCAAAATGAAAGACCGCAGTCCGGAAAGCGTTGAACGCACGGCGCAAGTTCTTCGCGACATGGAAGGCAAGATCGACGTTCTCCGCCATCTGGAAGTCGGAACGGACGTGCTTCACTCCGACCGTTCTTACGATATCGCCTTATACACGAAGTTCGATTCCATGGAAGATTTGCAAGCCTATCAAGTGCACCCCGTGCACAAGAAAGTTATCGAGCACATGATGATCTATCGCGAAGCATCAGTAAGCCTTGATTACGAGAGCTAAGATGAGAATGTTAGTGGAGAAAGATCCTTCCAATATGGGGGACGTGTATCAGATGGCGACCTACACGATCCTCATCTTGATCAGTGCCGTCGTGATGGTCGTGTGGCTGAAGCGCAGAGGCAGAAGCAAGAAGAAATGACAAGGGGGCCGTTCACCAATGTATGACGTGAACGTCGGAAGCATCCGCAGCCGTCTGGCGTGTTTGCCGGAGCTCGCTCAAGCGTTATCCGCTTCGACGGTGTCCTGGCAAGGAGGCCTGATCGAAGGGTTGGCGCAAGAGCGCGCGCTTCATCTGGCCGCTGAAATCGTGACCGATGTCGGGCACGCGTTGATTGACGGATTCATTATGCGGGATGCGAGCAGCTATGAGGATATCATCGAAATAATAGCCGGAGAAGGCGTCATTACGACTGAGATAGCCGAACCGTTGCGCCGGCTCGTCTTATTGCGCAAGACGCTCGTTCAAGAATACGAACGTTGGCAGCGAAGCGAATTGCATCCGCTGACCGCCGAGCTTCCTAGGGTGTTAATGGGATTCTCCGATCAGGTAGAAGCGTACTTGCAAAAAGAATTGATCTAGCCGTTTAATCCGTTTCCAAAAGAGCCATCCCGCTAAGCTTAGGCTTAAGGGGTGGCTCTTTAACTATTCTTAAAATGAAAATTTTACCAAGATAGAGTAAAATAGTTCCGTATAGTCTTTATTTACAAATATTAAAGTGGGGTGGTCAATAATGAAAGAAATGATTTTACCGATGAAAATTCCCGTCTTGAACGCCTATTCGGCTATCGCCCATGAGTTCTCGATTCTGTCCAATTACGAAAACGCGATTCCTTGGTTTATGAGCAATTTAATCCAAATCAGCAATCAATACTCAGGCAACATGGAAACTTACGTTAATTTTTATAGACCTCATTTGTATTGGGACTGCCCTTGGATTCAAACGCAAGCCATATCTACCGATATCATTAATCTTAACGAGAAGTGGAATGGAAATATATTGGAGTTCATTAAAGATTCTATCCGGCTGGGTCACTATGTCCGAGTACACTTAAATCATTTATACATTCCTTTGTCCGGGAAAAATCATAATTTCGTCCACGATTCCTTGATATACGGTTATAACGACAGCGAAAATACGCTTTATGCAGCGGATAATTTCAAGGATCGGAAATACAGTTTTGAAAAAATCGGTTATTCGGAGTTTGAACAAGCCTATAAGGAAAAGCGCGACGTCGGTTCGAATTTATATACAAGCAAGTATATTCTGCTGATGAAATACCAGCCCGATGCCGTATACGATTTCAATCTTGATCATGTCATTGTGCAATTAAAGCACTACTTAAACTCCACCGATCCGTACAAAGACTTTATTTCCGGCTGCTCGCAAGCGGATTCGGATTTCTCTTTCGGCATGGAAGTCTATGAGAAACTTAAAGCCTATTTACAACGAATCGCGCTCCTACAAACGGATGCAGACGTTCGCGGTTTTTATTTTCTCGTTACCCACAAGAAGGCAATGCTGCTCAGATTGGAGTACATGGAGAATAACCGGTTTTTGAATAAGTCGTTGAACTTTTCCATGAACTACGCGGAAGTCCACAAATTATCGGTTATGCTTTGCAATTTGCTTTTAAAATATAACGCTACGAAACAAAAAAGCATTTTGCTGAAAGTAATAGACGGGATGGACACGTTTATTAGTAAAGAAATAGATCTTTTAACGAGTTTAATCGAACATTTGCCGGAGGCGAAGCGTCCGGTAGATCGCATAGGAGCGATCAACTAGTAATCTTATGCGTCTGTTTGAAATGCCGAATTTCCTCGATGGCTTTTTTCTGGCCTCCGCAGATACGCAGGCTTTCCCCGATTATGGAACAGTTATTTCGGTATCGTTCGTCATGCAGCACTTCATTTACGCTTCGAAGCAACAATTCCGGGGTTAGGGAGTCTCTATCCAGCTTGATTCCCGCGCCGAGCTCGGCTACCCTGTCTCCGACGATGGGTTGGTCCGCCGCCATCGGAATAACGATTAACGGTACTTCGTGGTAGAGGGCTTCGTTCACGCTATTCATACCTCCATGGGTAATAAATAGATGAGCGCGCTGTAGGATTTGCAGCTGCGGAACAAACGAAAGCACGGTAAAGTTATCCGGTATCCCCCGGATAGAGCGGATATCGATTCGGTGGCCAACCGACAATATTACCTGTCCGTTAAATGAAGCTAGGGCTTCGAAGCACGTTTGATAGAAATCCATGACGTTATTAAAAACCGTCCCCATAGAGATATAGACGACTTTGCTTCCAGGAATCCAATCGATGGAGAGTTCGGCGGGTTGAAATCGGTCCGAGAGGCTCGGACCGATAAATTTGTATGCGTCACCGATCGTTTCGCCGCGAGGTTGAAAGCTGCGGGAAGTAAATACAAGATTAATGTCGCCTTCGTTGAAGAATACGCGATTCATGTCCAACTTGCGCCGAATGTTATATTTGGCGCGAATTTTTTGCGATAACGAGGCGAACTGTTTAACCAAGCCCATATTCTCCTTGAATTTCTCCTTGCTCCGGTTGTTCTCTATCATTAATCGTTCCGCGTGGATAAAGGAAGTACAGGTAGATACGGAAGGAACGTCTAACCATTCGGAGACGATCTCCCCGCAACCGTACATGGAATCATGAATGACGTAGTCGAAAGAAAATCGCCGGGTTAAATCAAGAATGCATGGAAGAATAATCTCATAGGAGGATAAGATTTTAATCACCAATGACAAATAACTCTGCGTATTGAAGGGATCTTCCCGATCAAGAAAGTTCTCGTATGCGATATAGGTAGCCCCCAGTCTTTCCAAGGGTTTGCGAAACTCCTCGCTTGAAACGTAGATCACCCGTTCCCCCTCGGCAACGAGCTCCTCCACGATTCCCAATGTCGGATAAACATGGCCGCTAGCCGGACCGTTGATAAATAAGATCGTCGACATACGTATGCTCCTTTATTTGATATGTTGGAGTCTCTTTGAACGCCTGAATAACACCGGACTCATTCCCGAAGTGGCTCTCACCATGCTGATTAGCCTTCCTGCATTAGGAAACCCGACGATCTCGCATATGGTTTTCACGTTTAAATCGGAATTCTCGAGTAACTGCAAGGTGCGCTTCAGTCTGAGATTGTTCAAAAACCGAATAGGCGACACGGAAAAAACCTTGCTGAACTCATAACAGAAGTAGTTCGGATGGTAACCGATGGCGTTTGCGATATGATTCAACGACAAATGCGGATTGCTCATGTTTTTTCTCATGTATCTCGTTGCGTAGATAATGGCTTTTCCCTCTTTCAAGGCATCGGCTTTACGGTCGTTCGCCATAGGCGGAAGCGGCTTTCGAACCGCCGTAACGTTCCCGATCATTTCGTTGATTAACGCTGATATTAAACATGACAGTCTAGCTTGGTTCTGGTCGGGATTGAGATACAAATAAGAAATAAGCTCCTGCAGATGCCTTGTATATAAAGTAGCGGGTATGATTACGGGTTCTTTGCCGTTCGCGATGATGTCCGCGGAATCGAGAAAAGAGCTTTGAAATAAAACGCAATAATATTGATGCAGATGTACGTTGGTATGAAGAGGCGTATGAGGCGGGGCGAATGTAATCGGCGTTAAACGTTGTGAGGGATTGTCCATTTTGGGCCATAGGAGAACGAAATAGGGACAGTCCCATTCCGGTGATTCGGGGTGGTGAAAAGCTACGAACTGGGCAGGAAGCGCCTCCTCGAATGGTAACGGCATGCCGTCCCTCCTTAAGAAAAGTTTACCGCAAGCAGGTAAATTCTTAACAATGTACCAACATCTGAAAAATATAATATTGTTCGCATTCAGGAAGACTAGGTAAAATATGGTTGTTCAAACCATACTATACCATTTGACTATTCGATTGTTAAGGGGTGCTGGATGCTCAAAATCGACAGCCAAACGTACGAGAGTTCCGACTTGTCGGCAAGGTATGAAGAGATGAAAAGAATGGGGGAATATCGTAATCCGGAAGGGAAAAGATACGCGGTTTGCGTACATCACGCGTTTGATCTGCTGACGATCGTCATGTATCTCAGAGATAGAGGAGGATCGGTTCTTCTTATTCACGGCAATACGCCCGCAGAGTCGGCGAGGGAAATGGCCGCGGATGCGGATTGTCGTTATCTTATTTATTCTTGTTGGAATACGATCCTATCTATGAACGGTTCCCGAACCGAATCTATCGCGTCGATGCTTCAGTACACATCGGGAACGACGGGCAAGCCCAAACTAATTGCCCGTACATGGACCCAAATCGGGATAGAAATAGACCATTACAATGTATTATTCGGCGACGCTCCGAAGGAAACGCCGATCATACTTGTGCCGGTTTCTCATTCCTACGGGCTCATCGCGGGCGTATTGACTGCGCTAGCGAGAAAAGTCGTCCCGGTTGTCGTGCAGGAGAAAAATCCCAAATTCGCCCTGCACGCGATCAAATCCGCCCAAGCGCCTATCGTATATACGGTCCCCTTTCATTACGGCATATTAAACGCACTAGACAATAGCCAACTTCATGGCCACAAAGTTGTTTTTTCGGGCTCTCCGCTGTCCGATGAACTTCTCCTGAATACGAAGCTCAATACGGACGAAGTATGGCAGCAATACGGCTGTACCGAAGCGGGATGCATATCCGTCGCCAAACATCCTTTCTCTAGTACGGACGTGGGTTTTCCCTTAGGGCATTTGCGGTTATCGATTGGACGCGACGAACAAGCATACGATGATTCGCGCGGAGAAGTGATGGTGACGGATGGCAAGAATATAGTCGCGACTAGGGATCTGGGGTTTATGGACCCCGTGTCCAACCGCTTGAATATTTTGGGCAGATTAGACGATTTAATTAACGTTTCCGGGTTAAAGGTCATTCCTTACGAAGTCGAATCGGTTATAGGACGGTTGCCCGGCGTTCAAGAATCGATCGTGTTGAAGACCCGGCACCGGGTATGGGGGGATGCAGTCAAGGCCGTGGTCGTTGCCGATCCCCATATTAGCGAACAAGACGTAAAATCGTGGTGCATCGCGCGTTTGCCAAGCTACAAGGTGCCCAGCGTCATCGAAATGACGGATGAAATACAGAGGATGCCGTCCGGTAAAATCAATCGCAAAACCTATTCCGCGACTGGAGATGAATAATGAATGAACAGAAACGAGATCATGAATGAGTTAAGAAACGTAATCGTAGAAAACTTGGAGCTGGAAGCGCCGGAAATCCTTCGGGAAACGGACAAACTTTATGATGACTTGAATATCGATTCCATTATGATGCTGCAATTAATCGTGTACATAGAAGAGGTGTTTCAAGTATCGATACCAGAAGAGGAAATCGATCTTAACGTCTTTTCGACGGCGGGTTCTTTGGCCGATTTTATTGAATCTCTTCAGAAGGCAACCGTGTAACCGATGAGCGAAACCATACCATTAGGGATCGTCGGTTTCGGTAGAATTGTCGAACTCATTCATCTCCCCTTGCTCAAACAGTTACCCCGGATCGAAGTTGCCGGAGTATTCGACGTAACTCCTCAACGTTTGGCGCTGGCGGCCAAAAGAGGATTTGATATCTTCGAGCGGCTTGAAGATTTGCTGTCGTCCCCGGCAGAAGCCGTGTTAATCGCAACGCCGCCCAATAGCCACTTTCGATTAGCCGAACAAGCGTTGCGCAGCGGAAAACATGTATTAATCGAGAAACCGGTAACCTTATCTTCGGAGGAAGCCGTTCGATTGCAAACCATTGCCGAGCAAGAAGGCAAGATCGTATCCGTCTTTCACAACAGACGCTTCGACAGCGATTTTTTGCTGGTTAAGCAAATGATTAACGAGGAGGCCTTGGGATCGATTTTGTTCGTAGAGAGGCGCCATCATATGTTCGGCTCGGGAGCATCGTTCGGGGTGAAGTCGTTTCATCAAGAATGGCGCAATGAGAAGGCTTACGGCGGCGGGGCATTGCTGGATTGGGGGATCCATCTGATCGACCAACTGCTGCAGTTGGATTTCGGTCGATGCGTGGATATCAATGCCAGCATGAAAACCTTAAGCTGGGAGCAAGGCGAAGTCGACGATTACGTGCGAGCCACGTTTACGACGGAACGTAACGTCGTCATGTCGATGGATATTAATTTTGCTTCGAACGTCCCCGCTCCCTTATGGGTAGTCGGAGGAGACAAAGCTACGCTTCAGATCGTTTCGGAACGGGAAGCAAGCGTGCACGTGAAGGGAAAGCCGACCCAACCGATCATGCTGGAACCTTCGCTCAACAAAGGCGCCATTCGTATTTATTCCTCGTTCGCGGACTCCGTACGATATGGAGCAAAGCCGGAAGTCACGCTAGAGGAGGCCATCGAGGCCATGAAAATCGTGGAATGGATTCGTTTATCTTCGCTAAACCGTCAGGAGATGGAAAATGGGAATCTTATTTGCCGCCCCGCAGTCAGAGTTTGAAGAGATCCGCGAGGAATGGATGCAATCGGTGCTGCAAATCGCCAAACAAGGCGTTTTTGTCGGGGGTTCCGTCATATCCGGTTTCGAATCGGCATTCGCCTCCTATACCAACGTTACGGGCGCCGTCGGAGTCGGCAACGGAACGGATGCTCTCTTCCTGGCTTTGAAGGCGCTGGGAATCGGACCTGGCGACGAAGTGATTACCGTTGCCAATACTTTTATCGCGACCGTTAACGCAATCTATCAAACGGGGGCAAACCGGTTTTGGTAGATTGCGTTCGGACCGATTTTTTAATGGATATCGAACAGGTAAAGGCGTGCGCTACGCCGAGGACAAAAGCTATTGTCCCGGTTCATCTTTACGGACGAATGGTGGATTTGACGTCTCTCGTTCCTTGGGCGCATGCAAACGGCATTTTCATCGTCGAGGATTGCGCGCAGGCCGCGGGGGCCAAGTTATTCGGCAAACCGGCGGGCAGTTGGGGCGTCATGGGGTGCTACAGCTTCTATCCGGACAAAAATTTAGGAGCGTTGGGCGATGGGGGAGCCGTCATTTCCTCCTCGAGCGAGTTGCTCGGCAGGCTGCGTAAATTAAGAAACCATGGAGGAGAAGTCCGGTACCAGCATGACATCCCCGGTTTTAATTCGCGCCTTGATCCCATCCAAGCCAGCGCTCTGCAAATTAAACTTCGATATTTGGAGAGATGGACGCGCCGAAGGCGCGAAATAGCAAGTTGGTACGGCGCGTATTTAGCGGATGAAGCTTCTATTGAATTGCCGAACGATCCGCAGGATGAAAGCCATGTTTACCACTTGTACGTGATAAAGGTGAAATCGAGCCGCCGTGACGAACTCAAAAAACATTTACAGAAAAAAGGGATTCTAACGGCGGTGCAATACCCGGTGCCCGTTCATCTAACGCCTGCTTACTCGTCGCTTGAATACCAAGAAGGGGCATTCCCGAACTCGGAACTGTTCGCGCGAAGCATTCTCTCTCTTCCCATGCATATTTCGCTTACGGAAGACGAAGTCGCCAAAGTCGCTTATGAAATCAGATCTTTCTTAAGCAACGGATAATCGAATCACTTAAGCCAATGAAGTTGGGAGCGTTGGGTCTTCCGTGAAAATGAATAGTCCTATCCATTGCTTGCTCGACTGCTATGCTTCCGTGCTGAAAGAAGACGCCCGATTCGACTATAGGCCTTTGTATGTCGGAGCGTGGAACGCTTATTTCGACGCGAACGAGAAAGGGATTTACTACTACAGCGATACAGCGGATCCCTACGATTGGCAAGACAGGTTTGAGACGCTTTACGGGAATGCCGTCAAGCATTGGTTCGATAGGGACAAAAATAAATACGAGAATTATGCCGTTCTCAAGAATAGAATGGCCGACGGTCGAGCTTCTAGCGTTTCCGTCGTTATGGCGGACTTGTATTATCTTCCCTACTCGAACCAGTATCGTTCCAATCATACTCCTCATTACGTGATCGTAAAGCATAGAAAAGATACGCAGTGGCATCTGAAAGACCCATTCTTCTCCTGGGAAGGATACGTTTCGAATATCGATATGTGGAACGCCTTTTATTTTATGAACTTCGGTATGGGCTTTGAAATAAACGCTCAAGCTCTGCATTCCCCGGCAACAAGCGTAATAAGCCGTTTATTCGAACAGGAAATGCATCTTCGTCCTAGCCGCTTGCTCGTTGAATTCGAGAAATTCGTGTGTCGCTCCATAGAGAGCAACGAGGGTTACGCTCCAAAAACCCTATTCGAATCGATTAAACTGGCAGGAGTTATTTCCAAACGGTTTGTCGGTTATGTTCATGCGTTCGAGTATTTCGAAGCAACGAGCGATTATTGTGCCGCAGCGGGAAGCGCGATAATAGCGGATTTGTTAAAGGGCTGGGAGAATCTCATTTTAGCCGTATTAAGGTATCAAGTCCAAGACAAGAAAGTGGATCTGCAAGCTTTCTCGGCGAAGGTGGATTATCTGCGCAAGCTTGAGCTTGCGCGAAGAGCGAACTGATCGAGGGTTATGGCCATTGGAATAAATACAAAGTGACTCATGCCGACTAAAGAGGGGATAAGTAAATGAATAGCGTGAAAATGTATATTCGTTTAATGAAATATATCAATCCTCGTTGGCGATTAACGGGATTAGCGTTTCTATTGACCTTGCTTTGCTTAATATTCGGTTTGTTCCAGCCTTATTTGATTTCCATGTTTATCGATCGGGTGTTAATCGATAGAGAGACGAACGCAGCCATTCCGCTGCTGGGATTATCCCTGGCCCTTACGCTTATATCAGCCCTATTGAACGTATCGGGATTCAGCATATTCCGTTATTTGGAGGCTAGAACCACGCTTGATCTACGAAGCAAGGTTCTTAGCCACATTCGCAAAATCCCATTGACCGAGATAGAAAAGAACGGTCCGGGGAAATACATAGCGCTAATGGGGATGGATACTTCGAAAGTCGCCGTGTTTATCAATGTCATTGCCGTGGAGTTGACCAGGCAATGGCTTCAAATGTTTATTTCGCTCGTCATAATATTAGCGATCGATTGGCGCTTAGGGCTCATCGCGCTTATCGGCATTCCGCTGCTTCTAAGCATTCCCCGCCTCTATAACAAACCTGTCAAAGACGCGGTTAATCTTCTCCGTACGCATAATGAAGAAATCGGTTCATATCTCGTCGAGAGCATTCAAGGATCGCGAGAAATTAGAGCTTATCACCTTGAATCGTGGGAAGAACAGCGGAACGAAGCCATGTATAAGGATCTTGTGAAAGTCAGCATCAAGGAGGGATTGTTCCGCAGGCTTTCGGGAGAAACGGCCTCTCTCGTTATTGCGATTACGATTGTTTTTCTGTACGGATTCGGCAGCGGGCAAGTTCTGAATGGGGTTTTTACCGTTGGCATGATGGTGGCCTCCGCGCAATATTTACACTCCGTGCTCAGTCCCGTCCAGAACATGAATTATCTCATAAGCGATTTGTTGGGCAGCGAAGTAGCCATGTCGCGGATTGAAGATTTCCTTCGAAGTCCGATAGAGACGGTTATGCAAGAAGAGAACGCCGGAGGGAAGGGAACGGAGAACGAGTATCCGAGGTTGCCTAAGGATAAGATTCCGGTCGTGGTATGCAAGGATCTGAATGTTGCATATGAAGGGACCCGCATTCTTAAAGGGGTTAATATCGAGATTGGCCGAGGCAGGATCGCCGCTTTCGTTGGAACAAGCGGTTCCGGAAAGTCGACGCTGTTTAAGACGCTGCAAGGGTTTATGCCCATTGAAACCGGAAATGTCTCGCTAGCCGGCCTATCTTTGGAGAGATGGTCCAGAAGGGAATTATCCCGAATGATCTGCTACGTGTCCCAAGAAACCTTTTTATTCAAGGGAACGCTGTTCGACAATATCGCGCTCGGTAAACCGGAGGTTACGGAACAAGAGGTTTACGAAGTGCTTTGCGATGTGGATCTGAAAGCCTATGTGGATTCTTTGCCGGACGGCATTCATACCCAATTGGATAATCAAGGGTTTCAACTTTCCGGGGGACAGAGGCAACGAGTGGCCATTGCCAGGGCGATTATCAGAAAACCTGAAATTTTAATATTGGATGAGCCGACATCCGCGCTCGACCGCAATACGGAGGAGCAAGTTCTCTCGATCATCGAGCGGACGATGAACAACAAGACGACGCTTATCGCGACGCACAGGCTGGAAACGATTATTTACGCCGACGTGATTTACGTGATGGATAACGGGGTCGTCGTTGATTTCGGTACTCATCACGAATTAATGAACCGTTGCGGAGAATATTCGAAGCTCGTTAACGCTCAAGAGCTTCAGCACCAAACGATGCGGATAGGTTAACCCGAATCAATTCGAATAAGGAACGAGGGCGATCGATGGCGCGCCGGGACATTGTTGAGAAGGACAATCGAATGATCAATTTGGCTTATATGGAGTGTTTTGCTTCCTGCGTGCTTACCTATCTCAACTTCAATGGGGACGATTACAGAAAGGTTCTGTTGGACTATTGGAATTTAAATTATCAATTCAGAACGTTGCTATCCAGTAAGGACGCGCGGCAAATTCCTCTCGATTTATTCTACGGAATCGAGATGAAATTCATCAAAGGCGATTCAAAGACGCTGAATCAAAGCGTTCGCGGGGGCAGTGCCGCGATCTGCTTCTGCCAGGCTTCCAAGCTCGACTATTTTCCTCGCGAGAATCTAGGAATGGAATCGAGCGGATTTCAGCATTCCATCTTGATCTACGGTTGGGATCAATCGGGGGAGAAGTACGTTGTAGGCGATCCAACCGTGAGCGCTATCGTTCAAATGAATCCGGACGAAGTCCTGAAAGCGGGAGCCGTAAAAAAGGGACGCGACGAATTGCATTATTTCGTATTAACGAAACCCTCTATCCCATATTCGCCGCCGGACATAAAGTCATGTATCCGCAAGAGCGCGCAACGCAATCTGTACTATTACGGCAATTCGGACGGCGAGGCGGTTCCCCTCGCGAATGAAACGACTCCGGAGGAACGGAGAAGGAGAGAATGGCAGCAATGGTTCAGCAACCGCAAGAGCGGCGCGAAAGCATTGGAAGCGTTCGAAGCGGACTTCGTACAGTCGGCGGTTTGGGCGCCTGAAGCCAGAGTCGCTTGGATGAAAAGGAATGCCATTACGATCGCTTCGATTAGGCGAATCCGTTCCGCCGTCTGGCAAGCTTACATTGAAACCGGTTGTATAGGAGAGAACCGGCTGCGCGAAGGTAAAGAGCAGATCGATTCGATAAGCGGCTTGTGGAACACGATCAGCTTTAAGCTGCTTAAAGCCTTGAAGGAGCAAGATACTGCTCTATCCGATCAAGCCCTTTCACCGCTCATCGCTAAACTCAAACAGGCCGAAATTCGATTTATGGAGTGGTTAATCCTAGTCGCGGAAGAGGGAGATTAATGTGCAGCCTATGATAGATGCGCGATTGAAGGAAGTGCTTTTGCGGAATGCAAGAACGCAAATCAATTCGGAAGATATCCGTCCCGAGACCGATTTGATTAACGATCTGGCTTTGGATTCCATCTTGATCGTCAATTTATTCGCGGATTTGGAAGAGGAATTCGACATCCGTATTCATATCCAAGACATTACAACGCCGATTCTCAGCAAGTACGAACTTCTGAAAACCTACGTTGCCGGGATGACGGCTTGATCGATTCAAGGAGGATGGAGAGATTGGCGATCAAATGGCTGCTCGATAAAATGTCCGCTTACGATAACCGCGATGCGATCATCGCGGACCATGCGGCAGTCGGTTACGCAATGCTGTTGGAGCATTATCGGGAATGGGCCGCGATCGTTAGAAACCATAACTTTCAAGCGGGAGAGGTTATATTATTGGAGGGCGATTATTCGTCCGCGGCTTGCGGAGCTTTGTTGGCATTGATCGAGAATGGGAATATCGTCGTTCCGATGTCCGCCGGCGCGCGCCACAAACGCCGGGAGTTCATGGAAATCGCCCAAGTTCAGAAGTCTATTTCTTTCGCGGACGGTCTTTTCCATATTGAGAACCATTCGGCAGGCCCGCGAACGGGTTTGTTGAAGGACTTTCAGGAAACGGGACATGCGGGCTTGATTCTTTTTACGTCCGGGACTTCCGGAGCTCCCAAGGCGATCTTGCATGATTTCAAGCTTTTTGTCGAAAGATACAAAACCCCGAGAGAGACTTATCGTACCCTGTCATTTTTGTTATTCGATCACATCGGAGGAATCAACACTCTATTCCATACTCTTTCCAACGGCGGAGCGATCATCTCTCCTTCCAATCGTTCGCCTGCGGAGATTTGCGCCTTAATCGACAAACACCATGTGGAGTTACTGCCTGCTTCCCCCAGCTTCCTGAACTTGCTGTTAATGACGGAATCGGATAGGCAATATGATTTGTCTTCGCTCAAGATCATCACTTACGGTACGGAAGTCATGCCGGAATATACGCTTAGCCAGCTTCACCGCAGATTTCCCGATGTCCAATTCAAACAAACCTACGGTTTGTCGGAACTCGGAATCCTTCGCGCGAAATCCCAAAGCTCCGGTTCATCTTGGCTCAAAATCGGAGGCGAGGGCGTGGAAACGGAAGTCCGGGACGAAACGCTCTATATCCGATCCCGATGGGCGATGCTGGGATATTTGAATGCTCCTAACCCGTTCGACGATGAGGGGTGGTTCAATACGGAGGACCAGGTCGTCGTCGATCGAGAGTACGTTCGCATACTCGGACGCAGGACGGAAATCATCAACGTCGGCGGAAGAAAGGTATATCCGATCGAGGTAGAGGACGTTCTGCTCCAAATGCCGGAATTAAACGATGTTATCGTCAAAGGCGAACCGAATCCGATCATGGGCAATATCGTGACCGCCATTGTCAATGTAGGAACTCCGGCGAGCGCCAAAGACATCAAAACGAGAATAAGGGAATTTTGCCGAGACCGTCTCGAACCGTTTCAAATTCCGGTAAAAGTCTACGTCGAGAGCGGTCGTCTTTTTTCGAATCGGTTCAAGAAGGTGCGAAAATAAAGCTTGGCGATGAAGTCAGGAAGCTACCAATGGGATGGGTGTGTTCAGCTTGAACTATTATTTATGCTCCATATCTTTCCGACACGAGCTTGTTTCATTCGATAAACTTGTCCACTTCGCGCATGAAATCGGTTTTTCCGGTATTGAACTATGGGGGGCTCATGCTAAGGCTTTAATGCGCTATGACCCGCTCGAAGTTACCCGGAGCATCGATAGGATGCACTCCAAGGGTCTGAACATCTCCATGATCAGCGATTATATCGACTTAATGACCGAGAGCGGCCGATCATCCAACGTATTGGAGCAAGGCGGTCTCCTCCTCTCGATGGCGCGCTTATTTCGCACGCGCAAAATTCGTATCTTCGCTGGAAACAAGCCTAGCGCCTCGGCGAGCGCGTCGGAATGGCAGCGCTGCATCGCAAATCTTAGGCAAACGGCCGAGCTTGCTTCGGAATTCGGCATGTACGTAGTCATAGAAACGCATCCAAATACTTTAGCCGATACATTGGAGTCTACGTTACGTCTGCTGACGAACGTGGGACACGACCATGTCCGCATCAATCTTGATTTCCTGCATCTATGGGAATCGGGGTGCAATCCGATAGTTGCCTACGAACAGCTAAGAGATTGGACGGTAAATTACCATCTTAAGAATATATCCGATCGGAACAGGCTGGATGTATTCGAGCCGAGAAACGTCTATTCTCCGATGGGCGGCAGAGCGGGCATGGTGGGATTATCCAAGGGGGCGATCGATTATTCGGAAATTATGGAGCGATTGGAGCGGGACGAGACCTCTGAACCGCTTGCGATCGAGTGGTTCGGGGATCAACCTTTAACGCATCTGAGAACGGAGCTCGCTTGGCTGACGGGATTAAATACGGGGAGGCATGCAAATGGATTCTATTGAACTGAAAATAAGCGAAATCGTACGCGAAATGCTAAAGGTTCACGGTAACGTTAACCTGACGGCGGACCAAAACTTGTTCGATATCGGGTTGGATTCCTTAAATGCCATCCAACTCATCGTTAGACTGGAAGAAGAATTCGATATTATCATCGATGACGACGAACTTATATTCGATAATTTCGACAGCATCGAGAAGATCATGGAGATTATGAAGAACAAACAAGCGGTATAGTCTTTCATCGAACGAGGGGATCCGATATGAATAAGCTTGTTTACGGTCTATTGCAAACGGGAGCTTGCAAGGATGAGGATAAGACGGCCCTGCTTTCGGAATTTTCATCCTATACTTATAGAGAACTGTTGGATGAAGTGGACGGTTTGGCGAATGAGTTAGCCGTTAGGGGCGTTCGAAAAGGGGACAGGGTAGTCGCCCTTCTTGCCGACAGCGTCGAATCCGTCTTTTCGATTTTCGCGATTTCCAAGATCGGCGCAGTATTCGTCCATTTAAACGTTGAAATCGTATCGGCAAATTTGAAGTATATCATCGAGGATTGCGGTCCCAAAATCATCATTACGAATGACCGTTTCATCGACAAGTTCGAGTTGAATAAAGAAGGCTTAAACATTCTTAATCTGGACGCGTTGCACGCCGATAAGTCCGGCGATCCGCTTGCGGCGGATCGCGAAGTTTCAATCGACGAAGAGGATATCGCGTGTTTGATCTACACATCGGGCAGTACGGGGAAACCTAAAGCGGTTATATCCTCCCATTCCAATGTTACGTTCGTGACCGATGCGATTCAGAAATGCCTCGAGATTAGAGCCAGTGACATTATAGCTACGTATATCCCGTTCTCATTCGATTACGGACTTTATCAAATTTTCTTGTCGTGCCATGCGGGAGCGACTCTGTTCATAGGAAACAAGAAAAACGTCGGGTCTACGATCATGAAGGATATTCTCAAATGGAAAATTACCGGATTGCCAATCGTTCCTTCCATGGTCAATACATTAGTGGCTTTGGCTAAGCGGGAGACGAATAAAATCGAAGGGCTGCGGTTTATTACAAGCACGGGCTCCTCTTTTGCCTATTCCAACATATTAGATTTAATTCGAATTTTTGGACAATGCGATATCTACGCCATGTACGGGCTTACCGAATGTAAAAGAGTTTCTATACTGCCTTGCGCCGATGTGCATAGGAAGATCAATTCGATAGGCAAGCCGCTGCCCGGTACGCAATGCTGCATCGTGGACCAAACGGGGAACGAATTGCCTCCCAATGAAATCGGAGAGCTAGTGGTCAAAGGCCCTCACGTGATGCAAGGCTACTGGAACAACGAACCGGTAACGAACCAATTTTATAGGCGCTTGAACGATGAACGCGTTCTATTCACGGGTGATTATTGCAGCATGGACGAAGAAGGGTATTTGTACTTCTACGGGCGAAAGGACGATATCTTCAAGCATAATGGATATCGATTGAGCACTCTGGAGATTGAAGGGGCAGCGCTTGAAGTAAAGGGAGTTACCCAAGCGGTTTTCATCCCCCTTGGGGAGGACGAGCCTTCCTATTTGCTGGTCGTTTCGCCAAACACGATTGATAACATTCGAGAAGAGCTGGCGCTAAAGCTGGAAAGTTATAAGATGCCCCATCACATTGTGAAGGTGATGGATCTCCCTTTAACCCCGCATGGAAAAATCGATAAACTATCGCTTAAAAAAACGCTGAGCGAAGGAACGTGGGCATGAACTATTCCGATCTGGTCAGAAAATACGGCAGTCCTTTGTATGTTTATAATATTGACGCTCTGGCAGACTCCTATCATAAGTTGCGTTCTTATTTACCGGACGATTCCATCCTTTATTATTCGCTTAAAGCAAATCCGCACCCCGTATTGGTCGGCCAGCTCGTTCGCTTGGGATGCAGATGCGAGGTGTCTTCCGTCAACGAACTCGCGGTCGCGCTGCAAGCCGGCGCGAGAGCGGATCGGGTACAATACACCGGTCCCGCCAAAACGAGAAACGAAATCGAGACCGCCGTCATTCGGGGAGTTAGATTATTTTCTTGCGAATCATGGAATGAGTTCGATAAATTGAATTCCGTCGCAGAAGAACACGCAACGAAACTAGCTGTCGTATTACGAGTGAATCCGAACTCCAAAAACTTGCGATCCAGTTTAGCGATGACGGGGGTTTCTTCCCAGTTCGGAATCGATGAAGACAAAATCATGAACGGATCTTTGGATTTTCTTGCGCATCCATCCATGGAAGTTATCGGTTTCCACGTATTCAACGGAACAAACTCGACGGACGTCGGCAGTCTTATCGATTCTTTTGCTTATTCCATCCAGATGGCCAAAAGGTTGGCCGAAGAGTTAAATATCAATCTCCGCTACCTCAATCTTGGAGGAGGTTTCGGCCACCCCTATGCCAAATTCGGCGATTCTCCGAATTTCTCTATCCTAAAATCAGAACTAACGGCCCTCTTGGACTCCGAGATTCCCGAATGGAGAAACAACGAAACGCAGGTCGCTTTTGAATCCGGAAGGTTTATTGCGGGGAGCTGCGGACAGTATATTTGTTCAATCGAAGATATCAAAGAAAGCAAAGGCAGTCGCTATGTGATCCTTAACGGAGGGATTAATCATCTTGGCGGGATGTCGGGATTGGGACGCATGCAGAAATTGGACGTGGATTTTGCCGTATCCGACGAAGCCTCATCGGAAGAGAATGACATTGCATCGTTAGTCGGTCCGCTGTGCACTCCATTAGACTTTATTAGACGACCCGGCGAAATACCGAAGCTTGACATAAACGATCATATCGTTATCCCCAATGTAGGGGCCTATGGGTTAACATCGAGTTTATTGGGCTTTTTAAGCAGAGAATCGCCATTGGAAATCGTATATAGCGTGAATGAAGTCATAGATATTTCGCGAATCGAGCTCGAGAGAAAGAAATATTAGGCGAGAGAATTCAGGAATCGTGTTGTTGCCGGTAATCTCGCACTCCTTTTTGATTTTAGCCCGTCTCCTGTGTCAAGACGAGCCGCAGCTACTTATAATGTCTTAACCGCATGGGCATTCGCCCGGGTTAAGAACCTGCTGGAGGGATGACGAGTGGCGTGGGAATTAGCGGGGTATAGCGTTGCGGCGGCCGTGTTGATCGTTGCCTTATCCGTTCTCTACGGAATCGCGAACGTTGCTCGTTCGCTTCGGCGGTTGGATCATGCCGCGATGAACCTTAGCAAGGAAGCTGAGGCTTCGCTGCGGCAATGCAGCCGTCTGGCAGAGGAAGCGAGCGAGGCGATCTCCGTTTCGCGTCAAAGCCTGCAAGGCTTCGCTACGCTTGCGGAGGGGGCGCGAGCTTTGGGCGAGGCCGTGCAGACGACAGCGCAAACGGCGGTTCGGGTAACGGAGCTATACCGAGAAAAGTTAACCGCGCCGCTCCAATCCTGCGCCGACAAGTGCGATGAGAAGGCGGGAGAGACGCCCGATCTCATGGACATTGGCCGTAGAATGTGGTCTATGTGGAAGCAGCGCACCGGCCAAGGGTAATCCTCCGGCAACGGTCAGAGACCGGGACTGGGTGCGGATTCATCAGAGGAGTGTGAAAGCATGTCTAATAAGAAAGCAGTAAAATCGTTTTTGTGGGGAACGTTGACGGGCGCGATTACGGGAGCGGTCACGGCGCTGTTGTTCGCTCCGAAAACCGGCCGCGAGCTTCGCGGAGACATCGCGCAAACGGCTCAGAAGGTCGGGGAGAAAACGGCGGATCTTAGCCGCCAAGCCGGTTCGGCCGTGCAATCGCTGGCTAAGAAAACATCGAATTTAGTAACCGATATCCGTACCCGCAAGCTGAACGCATCCATCGACACGGAGGAAGTCGCCGCTACGGAAGAATCCTACGAGGACGACAAGCCGTCGGTACAATAATCCTATCCATAACGCGCCGAAACGCCGCCCTCTCCCGCAGGGCGCGTTTTTGGGGCTCATCCTTGTCCAAATATCAGCTAAGATCTAGGTACCTTTTGCGCTTGGGGCTCATAAAGTATGATGAAATGACTTCATCAACTGTGAAGAAAGCGGTGTTCTCGTGCAGCAAGCGATCGCAGTCCTTGATTCCGGCGTAGGGGGACTGACCGTCGTCAAGGAAGTGATGCGTCAGCTTCCCCATGAAAAAATAGTGTATTTCGGCGATACCGCACGAACGCCTTATGGTTCCAGACCTGCGGAAGAGGTCGTCGCATTTACCCGCGAAATCGTAGAATATCTCACTCATTACGATCCCAAAATGATCGTCATTGCCTGCAATACGGCAACGGCCTTAGCTTTGGAGGACATCCGGCAACGGATCAACCTGCCGGTGGTCGGCGTAATAAGTCCCGGAGCTCGCGCGGCAGTCGGGCGATCGAAATCCGGAGTCGTCGGCGTGATCGGCACGGAAGGGACGATTAGAAGCGGTGCTTACGATATCGAGCTTAAGAAGCTGTCTCCTCTTGTACAGGTCGTAAGCCGCGCATGTCCAACGTTCGTGCCGCTTGTGGAGGATGGCAATTTCCGTTCCGCGGAAACGTTCAGAACAGTATCCGAGTCTCTCCTAAGCCTGCGGAAATCCACGATGGATTGTTTGATTCTCGGATGCACACATTACCCTTTCCTTACGGATAGCATTTCCGCAGTGATGGGTCCGGAGGTCGTCTTGATCAATTCGGCCGAAGAGACCGCAAGGGAGATTCGTTCGATTCTATACGAGAATAACGAACTGGCGGATCAGAGCGAAGTTCCCGTTCATCAGTTTTTTGCAGCGGAGAACCGAGAAAATTTCAGGATATCGCTCAAGCTTGGTTAGGAGAGCAGATCCGACTAACACCTGTCGTGTGGCAGGTTCCGCATATCAGGGTATGATTGACGATCGGACCCGGGAGAGTTCGACGACGTTTCAGACGGCGTCCGGCTCGCCGGGCTTTTTTTTGTGCGGAGAGAGGTTATAAGAGCGGACTTACGCACATAGACCATAAGAACCGCCGAGGTATAGGAGGGTGTTCCCATGGCTGGCAAAGACGAGTATAGTCCGGAACAGTTAACGAAAGACGTAAGAAGATTAGCGCGCAAGTATCCCTTTATTAGCGTAGGGTCGATTGGCAGAAGCGCGCTTGGCAAACCGATCCCGTACTTGAAACTAGGCGCCGGTCCGTTTAACTGGCATTTTAACGGTTCTTGCCATGCGAACGAGTGGATCACCTCCCTCTTGCTGATGAAGTTCGCGGAACAATACGCCCATGCTTGCACGAAGAGGCTCTCGTTCTGGGGAAAATCAGCCAAACAGTTATTTTCGCGTTGCAGTTTGTGGATCGTCCCGATGGTGAATCCGGATGGCGTCGAGCTTGTCCAACGAGGAATGACGCCAAAACATCCTTATTACAAGGAGCTGCTGCAGTGGAACCGGGGTTCCTCTCGTTTTCATAGATGGAAAGCGAATGCGCGAGGCGTAGATTTGAACGATCAATTTCCTGCCCATTGGGAGGAGGAACGGCTGCGCAGAGGGATTTTGTCGCCGGCGCCGCGCGATTACGGCGGCGAGAAACCCTTGTCCGAACCGGAAGCCGCCGCGTTGGCTGAATTTACGGAGCGGAATGATTTCCATGCGGTTATCTCGCTGCATACCCAGGGCGAGGAGATTTACTGGAATTACCGGAACGACGAGCCGGAGGAATCGCGAGCTTGGGCGGGGCGATTGGCGGCTTCGGCCGGGTATCGCGCCGTCTATCTGGAAGGAAGCGATGCGGGGTACAAAGACTGGTTCATCTCCAAGTTCCGTCGTCCGGGATTTACGGTGGAAGCCGGCTGGGGACGCAATCCGCTCCCCATGGAGGGCTTCGAGGACACCTATGACGATATCGCGAGGCTTTTGGCGGAAGCGCTGGATTGCGCGCCGGAATGATTCGTCCGGCGGAGAGCGGGGTACACTGGATACAAGTTGCATGTACAGAAAGGGGCCCCGCGCATGGCTCGCAGATCTTGGACAACCGTATGGAAACATCTTCCGAGCAGAGTATGGCGGATTCTTCGTTCGGAGCGCGTGTCTCTAAGCGACAAGCTGATCTTCATCGTTCCGGTAGCCTGTATTGGCTGCTTCCGGACTTCATGCCGTTCATGCCGATTGACGATGCGGCCTTTACGGCTCTTGTCGCCGGCTGGTACGCGCGGGCGATGGAACGCAAATACACGCTTTGAACCTCTTTCTAGGCATTCGCATATACTTCTCTAAGATTGCGATCAACGAAGAGAGAGGCGTGGAATAAGCTTGGCGAATTCGAACGCGGATTTTACATCACCAACGGTTCAGTTCACCTTTGATTTGAAGAACGACTTGTTTTTCAGGAAAGACGCGAGCAATTATATTAACCGGCTGTCCATCAAGGATTTGAACACGCTGGGGAACAACTCGCTGCTGGACATTTATATGAGCGCGGGGAACGTGGTGGAACCGCATATCCATCAGAACGCTTCCGAGCTCGTTTATTGTATTTCGGGGGCGGCTGTCGTCTCGTTGATTAATCCTTTTACGACCCGGTTGCTCCATTTTCCGATTCAACCGGGTCAAGTCGCCAACGTCCCGCAAGGATGGTGGCACTACGAGATCGCGACCGTCGACAATACTCGCCTGCTTGCTATCTTCGATGCCCCGGCTCCCGAAGCGATTTTCGGTTCGGATATTTTGCGATTGACTCCCGCGAGCGTGTGGGCGCACTCCTACTGCTTGAACGAAGCAAAAGTCGAGGATACGTTTGCTCCCATTACGTCTACCGCGTACATCGGCTCGCCTAAGGATTGTCAGCAAGCGCAAGGGATCGGATCTACGGCCAACCTACGATACCGGCAGCCGGATCAGCAGCGGCAGTATCGATCAACCCAGCGGCAAGAATAGTTTGGCCAGGAATTAGGAGGCGGTCGATTGAACCGTCTCTTGTGTTCCTACTTTAAAATACTTACAATAGAACGGAGAACCTGACGGGAGTGAATGGCCATATGAACTGCAAAATTACTCGGAACGCGGCTAACGTGCTGCGTCGTGAATTGGACAAGCCCGAGAACGCGGACTTGAAGTTGAAAGTCTTTATTACGCATAGCCACGGAGACCATGCGCACTATGGAATGGATCTGGCTAAGCCGACCGACAAGGAAGAAGTCGTATCGACGGATAAAGGGATCGATGTCATCCTAGCCAAAGGGGAGTCCTTGCTAGACGGCGTGAAGATCGACTATCTCTATTTTCCGAAGGAAGGATTCGTGATTACGAATCCAAGCAAGGGCAACCATGGAGACCACTGATAACGAGCTTACCCCGCTTAACGATATACGGATTTGCGATAAGTGCAAGCATGTACGGGTCAAGACGATGCTCCCGAAGCTGCAGAAGCTGGTGCCAGGAACCGAGATCAAGGTCGCTTGCAAATCGTATTGCGGACCTTGTTCCCGTTACGCATTCATCTTTATTAACGGGCGTTACGTCACGGCGCCTACGGAAGACGAAGTGATCGAGAAAGCTCGCAAATACGTGAAGTCGCAAGTATAAACGGCTTTCGCACTTTCTGAATCGTTAAGCCAAAGGCTCCGCCGTCCCTTAGGGACGGCGGAGCCTTTGTGTTCGCGCTATTCTTCGTCTTCCTCATGAAACGCGGCGATCAGATCGTGCTCGATGACGGTGTCGGATACGCTGAGGTCATGCTTGGCGGATTCCGCTCCGGCCGCGCATGCCGCCGCATCCGTCTTCTCGCCGTCACCGCCCGAGACGTCGTAGCAGGTTCCGTTAGCCGCGATCCCGTCCGCGCTAGGCACGAAGTAGACGTTGCCGTCCGTAAATCCGCCATTGCGGAATACGACCGACTTCGGCGCCTCGGATAACATGCTGATCCCCATTAAATACCGATCGTCGGCCGGAATACCGAGCAGGTGCATGAGGGTAGGCGTCGTGTCGATCTGGCCGACCGCTTTGTCTACCACTCTCGCATTCTCGTCGTTAGGCAAGTGGATGAAGAAGGGGACCTTGCGTACGATTCGGTCCTTGTCGATGTCCGACACCGGATTGCCGAAGTACTTTTCGTACAGCTTCCAATCGTACACGGAGTTATCGTGATCGCCGTAGAATACGAGAATCGTGTCATCCCACATGCCTTCATCCTTTAGATCTTCGACTAACGAGCCGACGGCAGAGTCGACGTAATGCATCGCTTGAACGTAATCTCCCAGTATCGTGCCTTGCAGATCGCCTACGTCCAGCTCTTGGTTGGCGTAGGGCAGTTTGAAAGGATGATGGCTGGATAACGTAATGGATAGCGCATAGAAAGGCGATTTCTGACGCTCTTTCAATTGTTCGACCGTTTGGCGGAAGAAGGATTGATCGCCCAGCGACCAGCCGATCGGTTGGTCTATCGTATAATCCTTGATATTATAAAATTGATCGTACTTCATATTATGGTACATATTGTTCCGGTTCCAGAAGCTGCCGTCGTACGCGTGATGGACGGTCGCGTCGTACCCTTCGCTTTTCATGACGGAAGGAGCGCAATCGAATTGGTTGCCGGCGAAGCGGATGAACGCGGAGCCGGTCGGCAACGGATGCATGGAACAGCTCGTGAGAAAATCGGCGTCGGAAGTCCGCCCTTGAGCGGTCTGGTGATAGAAGTTGGGAAAATACAGGCTTCGTCCTATCAGTTCGTTCAGGATAGGAGTAATCTCTTCTCCTCCGATCGTCTGACCGATGACGAATTGTTGGAACGCTTCCGCTTGGACCACAAGTACGTTTTTGCCCTTGTACTGCCCGAATAGAGGCTCCGATTCCATTTGCTTCTGCAGCTTTTGCCGCTCCGTGAACCATGATTTCGCTTCCTGGATTTGCTCTTTGGACAGATTGTCGCCGAACCAATGCTCTTTGGCATAACGATAGGTGTCGTAGCCATGGAATCCGAGCAAACCGGTGACGTTATAGATTGGGACGTTCCACCAGTTGCCGACGAATAAACCGCGGGCCCATCCGTTTTTCTGCTCTTCAACCGGGTAATAAATGAGCGCCCAACCGATTGCGAATACCAACGTAGCCGGAATGAATTTGCGCCATAACGGTTTCCGCGAGGCAAACTCGGAACCGGACCTAAGAGACTGGCGCTTAGCGGAGTGCCTCCACAGCACCCAACCGGCAAGCGCGAAGGCGACGGGGATGTCGGCGAAATAAAGCCAATCTCCGGATTCCATGAGGCTCCAGATACTGGCTTGCAATTCTCCTACCTGGCCGGCTTGAAGAAGCACGGGAACGGAAATGAAATCTTTGAAGTAACGGAAATAGATAAGATCCGCGAACAGAAGGATGGATAGCGCAAGATCCAGTAAGGCTAGAGATACGGCTTTGGCGCGCGGGCCCAAGAAGATCGTCCAGAAAGAAGCGAGAAGTACCGCGCCTAAATTAACGGCCCATTTCCAGTAATTCATGCCGCCGACGTTAAATTGATGATCGAGCTCGTTTAATTTGAACAACATGGAAGCGACGAGCAGGGTTATTCCCCATAAGGGCCAGAGCCGGAGCCCTCTCGCGGACCAATCAAGTCCTTTCCGTGCAGCAGTTCGCAACTGCGCTAACATGACATAACTTCCTTTCCTAAGCGTAGCGAATGTCGCTTCCATTAATAGAAAGTAAATTCGCCGTACGTTTGATCAACGTAATGTAAAATGCTGAACAAAAATCAGTATAGCTCTAATGAAGGGGAAATTACAAATATTGTGGTACAATGTTGGATTGTAACCATCTGCAGATTTAACGGTGTGGCGGACAACGAGGAGGAACGAACGGGATGGGCATGTCGCCTGATCAATACTTTGACGAGCTGTATCTGAAGGATCCCGATCTTGAGCGGGTTGGCGAAAGCATTCAGAATGCCGGAATGCCGGCGATCTCGGTTGCGCCGGGATATGGCCGTTTGCTTACGTTTCTTGTGTCGCTATCCCATTCGCGCTCTATTCTAGAGATCGGAGCGTTGGGGGGATATAGCGGAATATGTTTGGCGAGAGGATTACCCGCGGATGGGAGGCTGGTATCCTTGGAACTGCGGCAGGAATACGCGGATATCGCCATGGCGAACATGGCAGCGGCCGGGTTAGGCGGATTGGCGGAATATCGCGTAGGCGACGCGTCGGCCAGCTTGGAGAAATTGCGGGAGGAGGGTGCCCGCTTCGATTTCTTCTTCATTGACGCGGACAAGGAAAATTACCCTCATTATTTAGAAACCTGTATCAGCCTTGCCAATGACGAAGCGATTATTGCCGCGGATAACACGCTGCTCCGCGGAAAAACGATCGACGAGTCGAGGCAAGGGCCGTCGGTGCTGGCAATACGAAATTTCAATCGGACGATCGCTCAAGATCCGAGGCTGTCCGGTGTCCATTTACCGGCATATGACGGGCTTGCATTAGCGAGAGTCAGAACAAAATAAGGAACGCATGGATAAAAGAAGCACCTCTAGAACTGGCTATTTAAGCCTATTCTAGAGGTTTTTTCTTATACATTACGCTTTTTTAATGCAGTACTAATATTTAGTTAATAATGTACTAAGTTTGTGCCCAGTAAAATTACGCAATTCCTAATTAATGGGGCTAGGGTGAACGGAATTTCATCCTCGGGCGATGTCGTCTTACAAATTCAAAGGATGAGCGTGAATGAATATGCATTTTTATTAATGAATAAACGGAAAACATTTTTTAATCAATCTTTAATGTAAATATATATTACATGCGGAGGTATGAATCGTACCTTTGCCAGAAACTCTCATTGCTAAATCCGAACGTTATATAGTAGGATGACTTCTGTTCCGTCAAAATTCAAATCGGACAAGTGATTAAACCCTTAATTTGGAGGGTATTCATTTCATGAGATGAAAGCTTGCGGGGGAGTGGAGTTGTCATTTTTTCAATATTGGAAATATTGGCAATTATCAGTCAAGTGTATAGGGGACATGCGTAGATAGATGCATAGAAACTATGCAAAAAAGTAATGATAGTCAGTAAAAAAAACGGGGAGGCAACAGAATGAAATTCAAGAAAATTTTCTCGGCTGCCATGGCAGTCACGTTAGCCGGTACGCTGCTTGCGGCTTGCGGCAACAACAACACGAACTCCGAACCGTCAGGTACCGCTTCTACGGGCTCCGGAACGGGCAGCAAGCAGGAGATGGTGATGAACTATCGCGCCGATCCTCCGGCATTGGACGTATCCATCGCGGAAAGCGCGGCATCGTTCACGATTCTCGGAGCTATTAGCGAAGGTTTGTATCGTTTGGACAAAGACATGAATCCACAACCGGCTCTTGCGGCGGAATTGCCGACGATCTCCGAAGACGGTTTGACTTATACCATTAAGCTGCGCGACGGTCTGGTGTGGGCGGATGGATCCCCATTGACTGCTAAAGACTTCGTATATTCCTACCAAAGAACGCTTGATCCGGCTACTAAAGCTTCTTACGCTTTCATTCTTACATGGCTTAAAGGCGGTCAAGCCGTACAAGATGCCAAAACGCCTGAAGAGTTGAAAAAAGCTCAAGAGAATCTGGGCGTTAAAGCGCTCGACGACAAAACGCTTGAAATTACTTTGGATATTCCGCGGGCATATTTCACGGCTCAGCTTGCTTTCTTGAACTACTATCCGCAAAAACAAGAGTTCGTAGAAGCTCAAGGCGACAAGAGCGGCGCGGATGCGGACAAAGTGCTCGGCGCAGGACCTTTCGTCCTGACGAAATGGGATCACGAGCAACAGCTCGTTCTCGAGAAAAATCCGAAATACTGGGATGCTGCCAACGTCAAGCTGGACAAGGTTACTTTGAACATCGTCAAAGATACGGCAACCGGCTTGAACTTGTACGAATCTAACAAAACGGATTATGCAGATATCAAAGGCGACCAAATGAAGCCTTATGAAGGTAAAACGGAGCTTCACCGCAAGAGCGAGCTCGTTACCGGTTACTTGAATTTCCAACAATCGAAAGTTCCCGCTTTCGCTAACGCTAAAGTTCGTCAAGCTCTGAGCATGGCGATTGACCGTCAAGGTCTTGTCGACGTCGTTCTGAAAAACGGTTCCGTAGCCTCCACGGGTTATGTGCCGAACGGAAACAGCGACGGCAACGGCCAGGAATTCCGTAAGGTCGTAGGCGACACGGAAGTGGCATTCGATGCCGCTAAAGCAAAAACGCTGCTGGCCGAGGGTTTGGCCGAAGCGGGCGTGGCTTCCCTGCCGCAAGTGTCCATCATTGGCGATGATACCGAGACAGGCAAGAAAATGCTTGAGTTCCTCGTTTCCCAATGGAAAACGAACCTCGGCATTACGGTTCTGGCGGAGCCATTGCCGCATGCTACCCGTCTTGAAAGAGAACTTAGCAAAAACTACTCGATCGTGTCCACGCTGTGGGGCGCTGATTACAACGATCCGATGACATGGCTGGACATGTACGTTTCCGGCGGTCCTTTCAACACGCAAGATTGGAAAAACGCGAAATACGACGAATTGATCAAAGCCGCGCAAAAGGAACTTGACACGAAAGTCCGCGCGGAGAAAATGCACGAAGCGGAAAAAATCCTGCTTGAAGAAGCAGCCGTATTCCCGCTTTACTTCCGCTCTTCTCCGTTCTTGATCAAAGATAAAGTACAAGGTTTGATCTTGCCTCCTTACGGTCCTGACTTCGAATTGAAATGGGCTTCCGTTAAATAGGAAGCTTCAATCTTTGAGAACGATACATGCCGTACATTCAGTACAAGAACAATCCATGAAAGAGGCCGTTGCTAGAACGGCTTCTTTCATGTTGATTGCAGGCATAGGAAAATTATTCATTCCCGGAAAGGAGGATTTCATCGTGCTGAAATACGTGCTGCGTCGTTTGGTCTATATGATCATTACGTTATGGGTTATTATTACGGCCACTTTTTTTCTCATGAAGCTGCTGCCGGGAAATCCTTTCGGAGAAGTCGCAGCGAAGCTGCCTCCGGAGAACTTGGCTATCCTGAAAGCGCAATACGGTTTGGATAAGCCGGAATGGCAACAATATTTGCAATATCTGGGTAACGTCGTACAAGGCGACTTGGGCGTTTCTTACCAATTTCCGACCCGTTCGGTAGTAAGCGTCATTAAGCAATCTTTCCCGGCCTCGTTAGAGCTTGGGGTAGAATCGCTTGTCATCGCGATTATTATCGGTTTGACCTTAGGGATCATCGCTGCTCTTCGGCATAACAAATGGCAGGACTACTCCGCCATGATCATTGCCCTCGTCGGCATTTCGATTCCGTCCTTCGTTCTTGCGCCATTGCTTTCTCTTTATGTAGGCAACAAATGGGGAATTCTTCCGCCCGGTCTGTGGGAAGGCCCCGAGAATCGCATCTTGCCGGCTTTCGCTCTGGCATTAGGCACGATTGCCACGCTCGCGCGGATGATGCGCGCTTCCATGCTGGAAGTAGCGAGCTTGGATTATATCAAAACCGCTAAATCAAAAGGCCTTTCGACGCGTAAAATCGTGACGGGCCACATGTTACGCAATGCTATTTTGCCAGTCGTGACGATTCTCGGCCCTATCGCGGTCGGCGTCATTACCGGAACGCTCGTCGTCGAGAATGTATTCGTTATCCCGGGCTTGGGATATCAATTCGTCAGCTCCATCACGACTTTGGATTATACCATGATTACGGGACTTACCATCTTCTATGCGGCGATTCTCATCGTTGTGATGTTCCTAACCGATATCGCCTACGGCTTTATCGATCCAAGGATTCGTATGTCGGGGAGGAGGTAAACGATGGAAAGCCTATCTAAAGACAAGTTTCAACCGGCTGAGAAAACGACAAACGCGGAGTCCATTGTGCGACCTTCCCTAACTTATTGGCAGGATGCGTGGAGGCGTTTGAGATCTAATAAAATGGCTATGGCAGGATTGATTATTCTAATCCTGATGACGATTCTGGCCATCTTTGCTCCAATGTTCAGCAAGTACGATTACGAAACGCAATATTTGCAAGATATCGATCTTAAGCCGTCTTGGGGGCACTTTTTCGGAACGGATGACTTCGGAAGGGATTTGTGGACCCGGGTATGGTGGGGAACCCGCATATCCTTGCTCATCGGGGTAATCGCGGCTTTGATCGATTTGGTCATCGGCGTGCTCTACGGCGGAATTTCGGCTTACTTCGGCGGAAAAGTGGATAACGTCATGCAGCGGATTATCGAGGTTATTTACTCCATTCCGTTATTGCTGCTCGCCATTATTCTGATTGTTTTCCTAGGGCCGGGCATTAGCTCCATTATTATCGCCTATGCCTTAACGGGATGGGTAGGAATGGCGCGTCTTGTCAGGGGCCAGCTGCTGCTCGTGAAAGAGCAGGAATTCGTGCTAGCCGCGCGTACGTTAGGCGCGAAGCCGAAACGGATCATCCTGCAGCATTTGATTCCTAACGTCATCGGGTTGGTTATCGTGCAAATTACGTTTATCGTGCCGACGGCCATTTTCTTCGAATCGTTCCTGAGCTTCATCGGGGTCGGGATTCGTCCGCCTATGGCGTCGCTCGGTAATCTGATCAACGACGGTGCCCATTACATGAGATACCAGCCGCACCGGATTATTTTCCCGACGATCGTATTCAGTTTGATCTTGCTTAGCTTTAACGTGCTTGGCGACGGATTGCGAGACGCTCTCGATCCGAAAATGAGGAAATAAGGAGGCCTGCCGAATGGGTAAACCCATACTTGAGGTCAACAATCTTCGCGTATCCTTCAAAATGTATGCCGGAGAAGTTCAGGCGGTACGAGGCGTCTCCTTCACCGTAAATAAAGGGGAAGTATTGGCGATCGTCGGCGAGTCCGGCTGCGGGAAATCTGTAACGGCCCAGACGATCATGAGATTGATCCCCACTCCGCCTAGTTATATTAAA
Organism: Cohnella cholangitidis; assembly: GCF_014107495.1. Lineage (GTDB taxonomy): Bacteria > Bacillota > Bacilli > Paenibacillales > Paenibacillaceae > Cohnella > Cohnella cholangitidis. The sequence goes on along the minus strand of NZ_CP041969.1, from coordinate 956,674 downwards.
GAAGGATCGTCCATCTTGTTCGACGGCAAGCATGAGATCGCCAAGATGACGGAATCCCAAATGCAACAGATTCGCGGGGAAGAGATGGGGATGATTTTCCAAGATCCGATGACTTCCCTTAATCCGACGATGACCGTCGGCGCGCAAATTTCCGAAGGAATCCGCAAGCACCAGAAGGTGACGAAAGCAGATGCGCTGCGGCGTTCCGCCGAGTTGCTTACGCTTGTCGGAATGTCTAACGCGGAGGAGCGCATCCATCAGTACCCGCATGAGCTGTCCGGCGGGATGCGCCAGCGCGTCATGATCGCCTTGTCTCTGGCTTGCAATCCGAAGCTGTTGATCGCGGATGAGCCGACGACGGCTCTCGACGTGACGATTCAAGCGCAAATCATCGATTTGCTGCGCGACATCCAAGAGAAAACCGAAACTTCGATCATCTTGATTACGCACGACTTGGGCGTCGTAGCGGAGATGGCCCACAAGGTTATCGTTATGTATGCGGGAAAAGTAGTGGAGAGAGGCACGCTGAACGATATTTTCTACAATCCAAAACATCCGTATACGTGGGGGTTGCTTCGTTCTGTTCCTCGGCTTGACAGCGATAAGAACAACGAGCTTGCCTCGATTCCGGGTACGCCGCCCGACTTGTATTCGCCGCCCGTCGGCTGCGCATTCGCGGCCCGTTGCCCTTATGCGATGAAAGTGTGCAAAGAGATCGATCCGGAACACTTCGAAGTGTCGGCGGATCACAGCGCGGCATGCTGGCTTAATCATCCGGACGCTCCCGAGGTAGAGATGCCCGTTGGAATAGGGAGGGGATCACATGGCTGAAGATAAAATTCTAGAAGTGAAAGATTTGCAGAAACATTTTCAGCTGAGCGGCAACCGCGTCCTCAAGGCGGTTGACGGCTTGAACTTCTCGATCAACCGGGGAGAAACGTTCGGTTTGGTCGGAGAGTCGGGCTGCGGCAAATCGACGACGGGCCGAACGATTATCCGCCTCTATGAAGCCACCGGCGGGCAAATCTTGTTTAACGGCAAAGACGTTCAGAAGATGAAGGGAGCGGACCGGAACCAATTCCATCGCGATATGCAGATGGTGTTCCAGGATCCCTATGCTTCATTGAACCCGCGTATGACCGTCGGTAAAATCATTGCCGAGGGAATCGAGATTCACGGATTGTATTCCGGCAAGGAGAAGAAGGAACGCGTCAACCAGTTGCTCAGGGACGTCGGTTTGAGCGAAGAGCACGCCGGACGTTTCCCGCACGAGTTTTCCGGCGGCCAACGCCAACGGATCGGGATCGCCCGCGCGCTCGCGATCGAGCCGCAATTCATCATCGCGGACGAGCCGATCTCCGCGCTCGACGTATCGGTTCAAGCGCAGGTCGTTAATCTGTTCAAGAAGTTGCAGAAGGAACGCGGACTGACGTATTTGTTCATCGCGCATGACTTGGCTATGGTCAAGCACATCTCCGATCGTATCGGCGTTATGTACTTGGGCAAGTTGGTCGAGGTGGCGACGTCCGATAAATTAAACGCGAAGCCGCTGCACCCTTACACGCAATCGCTTTTGTCCGCGATACCGATTCCGGATCCGGACCTGCAGAAGCAGCGCAAGCGGATCATTCTTCAGGGCGAGATTCCGAGCCCTCTCAATCCGCCGAGCGGATGCCCGTTCCGCACGCGCTGTCCGCATGCGATGCCGGAATGCGCGGCGACGATGCCTCCTTTCAAGGAAGTCGAGCCGGGCCACTTCGCGGCTTGCCATTTGCTCTAATCTATATAGCAAGCCCCAAGTCTGTTGACTTGGGGCTTTTTGGCGTGTGCTCAATAGCGGCACGGGGTGCCGCTATTGAGCCGAAACCGTTGCCGAAGCGTCCAATAACGGCCCGGGGTGCCGTTATTCCTCCAGAACCGTCGCCGGAGCGTCCAATAACGGCACGGGGTGCCGCTATTCTGACGGAACCGTCACCGGAGCGTCCAATAACGGCACGCGGTGCCGCTATTTCGCCGAAACCGCCGCCGGAGCGTCCAATAACGGCACGCGGTGCCGCTATTTTCAAATAGGCTCGCCCTAACCCTCACAATAGCACTCCCGGACCGAGCCGAACCCAAGGTTAATCGAGTCGAATCGGATACAGGCGATCCCGACCGCCCATATAAGGGCGTAAAGCTGCCGGAAGATGAATCGATCCGTCTTCGGCTTGATGATTCTCGAGAAGAGGGATCAGGATGCGCGGACTGGCCACGGCCGTATTGTTGAGCGTATGGCAGTAACGCAGGTTACCGTCCGCGTCGCGATAGCGAATGTTGGAGCGTCGCGCTTGGAAGTCGTGCAAGTTCGATGAAGAATGGGTTTCGCCGTACGATCCGCGACAGGGCATCCAAGTTTCGATATCGTACTGTTTGTACGTTTTTTGCGACATGTCGCCGGTACATACGGCCACTACCCGATAGGGAAGCTCCAACAGTCGCAGAAGCTTTTCCGCGTTAGCGGTAATTTCGTTTAGCAGGCTGTCAGATAATGCGGGATCGGCTTCGCACAAGACGACTTGTTCCACTTTGGCGAATTGGTGGACGCGATACAGCCCTTGGACGTCTTTTCCCGTCGAGCCGACTTCGCTCCGAAAACAAACGGAGGCGGCAGCCAATTTGATCGGTTCGGACGCATCGACGATTTCGTTGGCATGATACGTGACTAACGGAACCTCCGAGGTCCCGATCAGATGTTTGTTTTCTTCCTCGATCCGGTATACTTGATCTTCGCCCAGCGGGAAAAATCCGGTGTTGTACAAGGCGTCGGGACGCACCATTAAAGGAACTTCCAGCAAAGTGAAGCCTTGGGCGAGGACCAGATCGATCGCGAGCTGTTGGACGGCCCGGTGCAGGAGGGCGCCGTCGGCCGTCAAATAATAATTGCGCGTGCCCGCGGCTTTGACTCCCCGGGGAACGTCGATCATCCGGTGAAGCTCTCCGAGCGCGACGTGATCCTTCATCCACGACTCCGTTATCCTCGGCTCGCCGACCAGACGGAGCTCCACGTTGTCCGCGTCCGATCGTCCGGCGGGAGTGTCCGGCGAGACGACATTCGGCACGAGCATCATTAATTCGTTGTAGTGCCGTTCCGCATCGGCTAACGCCGTCTCCGCCGAACGCAAGCTTTCGTTAATCAGCTTGGCCTCCGACTTCTTATTTTCCGCTTCGCGCGCATTCGCTTCGCGGGACAATTGCGCAATCCGTTGCGACAGCTTGTTCCTCGATTCCCTTAGTCCTTCCGTCTCGGAGATCAACGAACGTCTCTTGCCGTCCCATTCCAGCAGTTCCCGAATCGATACGTCGATTCCTTTCGCGTCAGCCGCCTCCTGAACCGTGTCCGGGTGTTGCCTGATCCATTTGATGTCCAACATGTTACCGCGCTCCTTTTAGGATAAAATGCAAAAAAACGCTCTCGTCTCTATGGGACGAGGAGCGTTTAATTCTCGCGGTGCCACCCAAATTGACCGAACAGCCGAACTGTCCGATCCGCTTTAGTTCCGCTGTAACGCGCGGCTACGGTTGACTTAGGGAAATCGACGGTTGGACCGCGATCGCGATTTCCTTGACGGGAACGCCTCCGAGTTGGATGCTCTTCACAGGCATGATTACGATCATGAAGTTTGTTGTAGTATATCGTATCCGCTAAGCCCGAACAAGAGGCAAAAAACGGGCATCCGTCAATTTGCGCAAAGTCCGATTGACATCTCGGGCCGCATCGTTTAAAGTGGTTCAAACGAATACTATAAGCAATCGCATTGAAGGGAATCAGTAGCGTTCGCATTACGCGTTCCAGAGAGCCGGCGGCCGATGTGAGCCGGTACGCGAGCAAGCGCGAATTACGTCCCGGAGCATCTTGATCCGAAACCGTACCGGTGCGGAAGGACAAGACGGAAGTCGGCCGTTATCCGATCGGAGTGGAGAATGCGCAAGCGCGCGTTTTCAATTAGGGTGGTACCGCGATGACTCGTCCCTGTCTACAGACAGGACGGGTCTTTTTTAATTTCAGAACAAGGAGAGCGATTGAACAATGACCAATTCGATTACGCCTAATCTCGACACGGGTTTGTTGGATGAACTGGAATACAGAGGCTTGATTCACCAAATGACCAACCGCGAAGGCCTGCAAGAAAAGCTGAACAAGGAGCGCGTCGTGTTGTATTGCGGTTTCGACCCGACGGCGGACAGCTTGCACATCGGACATTTGCTTCCGATTCTGATTCTTCGCCATTTCCAGAGAGCCGGACATAACCCGATCGCGCTAGTCGGCGGCGGTACGGGCATGATCGGAGACCCGAGCGGCCGTTCCACGGAGCGTTCACTCAACACGGCGGATACGGTCGCGGGATGGACGAACAGACTGAAGGATCAGCTTTCCCGGTTTCTCGACTTCAATCCCGAAGTCAACTCCGCGAAGCTTGTCAGCAACTATGATTGGTTAGGCTCGCTGGACGTCATCACTTTCTTGAGAGACATCGGCAAAAACTTTACCGTCAATTACATGCTGGCCAAAGATTCGGTCGATTCCCGATTGGCGAACGGCATTTCTTTTACCGAATTCAGCTACATGATCCTGCAATCCTACGACTTCTACAAGCTGCTGACGGATCACGGCTGTACGCTGCAAGTAGGCGGAAGCGATCAATGGGGCAACATTACCGCGGGACTTGATTTGATCGGAAAAATGGGCGGAGGCGACGCCTACGGGATGACGGTACCTCTGGTCACGAAGAGCGACGGGAAGAAGTTCGGCAAGTCCGAATCGGGCGCGGTCTGGCTGGATCGCAACAAAACGTCGGTATATGCCTTCTACCAGTTCTGGATCAACACGGACGATAACGACGTCATTAAGTTCCTGAAGTATTTCACGTTCTTGGACAAAACGAGAATCGCGGAGCTCGAAGCCGAGCTTGCCGAACGTCCGGAGAAACGCGAAGCGCAGCGCGAGCTGGCGCGTCAAGTGACCGGCCTAGTGCATGGCGAAGAAGCCGTCGCGAGCGCGGAGAAAATTACTCAGGCGTTGTTCTCGGGAGACGTGACGCAGCTTAGCGAAGCGGAGCTCGTCGAAGCGCTGCAAGACATGCCGACTACGGTCATCTCGGGTCAAGAGGAGATTGCGCTGCTGGATCTGTTGATCGAGGCAAAAGCAGCCCCTTCGAAACGCCAAGGAAGACAAGATATCGAGAGTGGCGCGGTGTACGTGAACGGACAGCGTCAGCAAAACGTCGAATTCTTCGTGACGAAGGAGCAACGGTTGCACGGCAAGTACACGGTATTGCGCCGTGGCAAAAAAAATTACTACCTAGTTAGATTCGAATAGGCAAAGGCAAAGGGAGCGGCCATCAACCGGAAGTAAATCCGGTTATTGGCCGCTCCCTTCGTTATGCGGACTTTTGCCTGATTCGCAAAGCGCGCGTAGCCCATATGCAAGTCATAAACAGCAAAGCGCCGGACAGGATAAACAATCCTTCGATTCCGATGAATCCCGATAATGCTCCGCCCATGACCGGCCCCATCATATTGCCGAGGCTGAGAGCGCTGCTATTGAAGCCGAACGCGCGGCTTTCCATGCCGTCGGGCGTATAGCGTCGCACTAGGGAGTTCACGGTCGGAATGAGTCCGCCCATAAAGCAGCCGAGCAGAAACCGGCATACGAGAAGCTGCCCTACGGAGCCCACGAAAGCTTGAGGAATAAGCATGACCGCAGCTCCCGCCAGCGAAATTAGCAGAATTCGCGAAGCTCCGATCCTGTCGCTTAACCGTCCGAGCAGCGGAGCGCAGATCATATTGGAAATTCCGGTTACCGACCCTACGAACCCGGCGTAGAAGGCAAGGTTCTCGGTCGTGCCGTGCAGATCCTGCACGTAAAGCGGGATAAGCGGCATCGGGCTAAGCATCGCGAATTGGATCAGGAAAGTTACCGTTAGCAATACCGGCAGTTGCCGGATGACCATGAGATCGCGAAATCCTTTGATTACGCTCATTTGCTTTTTGAGCGCCGCCGCGGTCCGATCGAAGTTTTCCTGAACGAGCAGCCAAGAGATGGCGGAGGCAAGAAACAACAGGGTACCCGTAATATAGAAGATAGGGCGAAAACCGAAATTGTCTGCCAACAATCCCCCGATGAACGGACCGAGAATCGTTCCTGCGGTTCCTCCCGATTGCAAAGTGCCCATCGCGAAACCCATTCGATCTTTGGGCGTCGTGGCCGATACGAGGGACACCGCGGCCGGCGTAAAACCGGAGATTACTCCGTTCAGCATTCTTAGCGCCAGCAAATGCCAGGGGGCGGTCGCAAATCCCATCAGAACCATGACGATCGACATTCCGAATCCCGAACGCAGAAGCATCATTTTACGTCCGTATTTGTCCGACAGCTTGCCCCACAAGGGTTGAAATATAAAAGAGGTAATAAAGTTGGCCGCGAAAATAACGCCCGCCCATACCCCGATCTCATGCTTGTCGGTTAATCCAAGATCTTGCTGCAAATATAACGAAAGGAAGGGCATGATCATCGTCATCCCCGCCATAACGAGAAAGTTTCCGCACATAAGTACGATCAGATTAATTTTCCAACGTTGCATCGGCTGCTCCTTTCCTCTAACTTGCTTATGTATGGCTAGTATATCATAGGCTAATCGGGTGCCTAATAACAGCATTGTCAAACTATTGTCATACTCGACGAGGCCTGCGAGGTTGTTCGGGCGGTGCAAAAGGGGCATAATGAAAGCATTGAAAGCCAATCTGTTACATAAAAGAGGCAAACCTAAATGACGAACGATCTATTTTTACGAGCTTGCCGCGGCGAAGCGGTTGAACGCGTGCCGGTATGGTACATGCGCCAAGCCGGACGATACGATCCCGATTATCGTAAAATAAAAGAAAAATACTCCTTGCTGGAAATTTGCAAGCAGCCGGAGCTGGCGGCGGAAGTGACTTTAATGCCTATTCGGAAGCTCGGAGTCGACGCGGCAATCCTGTATTCCGACATTATGAATCCGGTAGCTTCCATCGGAATCGACTTCGACATCGTCAAGGACGTCGGGCCGGTCATTCATAATCCCGTGCGCAGCGAGAGCGACATTGACCGTCTGACCCCGATCGACGTGGAGCGCGATCTATCTCATGTGCTGGAAACGATTAAGATTTTGGACCGCGAGCTGAAAGTTCCGCTTATCTCGTTTGCCGGCGCGCCGTTTACGCTAGCCAGCTATATCATCGAGGGGCGTCCAAGCAAATCTTATATCCGGACGAAGGCGCTTATGTACAGCGAGCCGAAAGTCTGGCACCGATTGATGGGCAAGCTGGCGGACATGGCGGCGATTTATTTGCGCGCGCATATTTCGTCGGGAGCGAAAGCGATACAGTTATTCGATAGCTGGGTAGGCTCTCTTGCTCCTCACGACTTCAAGGAGTTCGTGCTTCCGCACGTGGAAGGCATTTTCGCGAGTCTGTCCGATCTCGACGTTCCGAAAATTTACTTCCCCGGCGTCAGCTCGGGAGAGTTGCTTCCGCACCTTGCCGGCTTAAAGGCAAACGTCATCGGTTTGGATTGGCGGGTTCCTCTATCCGAGGGAAGAAGACGCATCGGCAACAAATTCGCGATTCAAGGAAATCTCGATCCGTACGTGCTGACCGCTCCGTCCGAAGTCATTCACGAGCATGCCCGCAGATTGCTTGACGAAGGCATGAAGGAGCCTGGCTTTATTTTTAACCTTGGACATGGATTGTTCCCCGAAGCTTCATTGGATAAACTGCGGGATTTAACGGATTTCATTCATCTATATAGCGAGCGGCAGCTTGCGGCAGGAGTGAGCTCATGAGCGAGACGGTCAAAAAGGCAATCGGGGTTCTTGTGATGTCCTACGGAACGCCGGAGAGCCTGGAAGGTATCGAAGCTTATTACACGCATATTCGCAGAGGCCATCCTCCTTCCGCGGAACAGCTTGAAGATCTTACGAGTCGCTATCAGGCGATCGTAGGCGGCGTGTTTCCGTTGCGCGAGAACACGAACGGGCAAGTGGCGGCCCTGCAACGCACGTTGGACGGCTTGGCCGGCCAAGGAGCCTACGTTTGTTACCAAGGCTTGAAGCATGCGGCTCCTTTTATCGAGGACGGCGTAGCGGCGATGGCGGCGGACGGGATTACAGAGGCAATAGGTATCGTGCTTACGCCTCAATATTCCGTTATGAGCGTCGGCGGATACATGAAACGGGCGCAAGAGGAAGCGGAGAAACGCGGAATCGCTTTTAAAGCGGTTCAGGAGTATCATTTGCATCCGGAGCTCATCGAGGCTTTGAGCAAGCGGGTCAAGGACGGGTTAGAACGGTTAGGAGACTTGCGCGAGGACGCGCTGGTTTTGTTCAGCGCGCACAGCCTCCCGGCGAAAATCCTGGAAATGAACGATCCCTACGCGGATCAACTGCTGGCGACTTCGGCCGCGGTCGCGCAAGCGGCAGGCGTGGAGAAGTGGCAATTTACTTGGCAGAGCGCCGGACAGACCGGACAGCCGTGGCTCGGGCCGGATATTCTCGAGACGTTGGAGCGACTGAGCTCCGAAGGAGTGAAGTCGGTTCTCGTGACGCCCGTCGGGTTCGTTTCGGACCATCTGGAAGTGCTGTACGATATCGACATCGAAGCCCGGAAATTCGCGGAAGAACGCAATATTCGGTTAGAGAGAATTCGCATGCTGAACGATGACCCTCAATATTTGGCCGCTATGGCGGATACGGTGATCGGCTTGGCGAACGGGAGGACGAATTGATGGCTCGACAAGTTCGCCGGGTGGCGGTGCTAGGCGGCGGTATGACCGGCCTTAGCGCCGCCTTTTATTTACTTAAGCTTGCTAAAGAGCGCGGGGAGAAGCTTGAAGTTACGGTGATCGAAGGTTCCGACCGCCTCGGCGGCATGGTGAATACGCTGCGCAAAGACGGCTTCGTTATCGAACGAGGCCCGGATTCCTTCCTGGCCCGCAAACTTCCGATGATCGAACTAGCCAGAGAGCTCGGAATCGACGGGGATCTGACGGGGACGAACCCGCAAGCCAAGAAAACGTATATTTCCATGGACGGCCGGCTTCATCCGATGCCCGAAGGGTTAACGCTCGGTATCCCTTCCGATCGGGAAAAATTCATGCGAACGGATCTCGTATCCGAAGAAGGCAAGATGCGGGCCCTCGAAGATTTGGACATTCCTGCCGGGGACTTGGCCGGCGACGAAACGGTCGGACGGTTCCTTGAACGCCGCATGGGCAAAGAGATGGTCGAACGGATTTTCGAGCCTTTGCTCGCCGGCATTCATGCGGGCGACCTGTATCATTTGGGACTGCAGGCGACCTTTCCTCAGTTCAAGCAGATGGTCGGAGAGCACGGCAGCTTAATCGCCGGTACTCGGGAAGCTCAGCTTGCCGCCGCTAAAGCAAGGGCGAAGACGGAGGCGGATGCGCAAGAGGGAGCGGGCGTAGGAGCAAATGCCGGAGAGACGGTCTTGCCGCCATCCGTATTTTTGACGTTCCGCAACGGTTTGTCTACCGTCATCGAAGCGCTTGAATCTCGTCTCATTGCCGAAGGCTGCATCATTAGATTAGGAGCGCAAGCCGAATCGCTTGAGCGCATTTCGCCTGAGCGAGAAGAAGGTTATCGCCTTCAACTGGCCGATGGCTCGTTCGTTGAAGCGGATGAAGTTCTGTTTACTTTGCCGGCATACGGAACGGCGGAATTGCTTAGTCCGCATGTCGATGTATCCGCGATGACGAACATTCGGTATATTTCCGTAGCTAACGTCGTGCTTGCCTATGACGAGGCCGGGTTTAAACATAACCTCGACGGCTCGGGATTTCTTATTCCGCGCGGCGAGCATAGGCAGATCACGGCAAGCACGTGGACATCGGCCAAGTGGCTGCATACCGCGCCGAACGGCAAACGCCTTATTCGCTGTTACGTCGGACGAGCCGGCGACGAGAAAGGCGTCGAATTGAACGATGCGGTATTGGCGGGAGTCGTCCAGCGGGATTTGCAGGATCTCATGGGGCTAACGGCTACGCCCGAATTCGTTGAAATTACGAGATTGCGCCATTCCATGCCGCAGTATCCGGTTGGACATGTGGACGCAATCGCATCGTTCCGCCAAGGGTTGAGCGAACGGCTCCCCGGCGTATTTGCGACGGGCGCGGCTTTCGGCGGCGTCGGCTTGCCGGACTGCGTAGCCCAAGGGAAACAAGCCGCGGAAGAAATTCTCGGTTGTTAAAGAGGAAGCAAGGGTTGTCATGGAACATGACGTGGGGATAAAATAAAGGAATTGATACTTGGGAAGCGATTCGTCAACTGTCGAAATCTCGCATAGCGTTACGCCATCACTCTAGTGACATCCATCGAATGAAAGTTCCTAGAATAGCGTTATGGCATCGTCTTAACGAAAGTAAGGTTACTCTTATTCTGATGTACGGCTGTGACAATGTTGAGCAAATCTATTCCGTCGTGCGGGTGGGTAACATGTCGCAGCAGAGTCCTAATCGACGGAGGGAGGCAACGCCATGGACAGATCGGCGGTTATTTTGGCCGGAGGACAGGGGCGGCGAATGGGCGGCGTGAACAAAGCGTTGCTCCTCGTCGGCAGGGAGACGATTATCGAGCGACAGCTTAAGGCGGTCAGACAATGGACGGACGAGATCGTTGTCGTATCCGACGACGAGCGGCTTGAAGGGTATCTGCGGCAACATTCGGATATCCGCGTCGTCCCCGATGCATACAAGGGGGAGGGCCCGTTGGCTGGTCTCCATGCCGGTCTCCTAGCGTCTACCCGATCTTGCGCCTGGGTTCTAGGCTGCGACCAGCCTTTTCTCGATCTGTCGGCTGCCGAGTTTTTGCTGGAACGTATGGCAAGCGAAGCAAGCCAAGCGGCGTTGCCGCTCATCGGTGGAAGGCCTCAGCCGTTGCACGCTATCTACCGCAAGGAGGTTGGCGCCGTTGCGGAGAAGCTGCTGGCATCCGGAGAACGCAAATTTCTCGCTTTGCTCGATCAACTGAATTGGTGCAGGGTAGAGGAGCATTGTTTTGCCGATAATGGCCTTTCCTTGGCTTTTACGGACGATATTGATACTCCCGAGCAACATGCGAAAGCGAACCTCCTGATTTCCGGGGAGAGATAAAGGAGCTACATCCTTCATGCAGTCCGTTGATAGTCTCGACCGATTTCGCCGCACAGCTTTGCAGCCGGAAGAAGCTCAGAAGCTTATCCTTGAACGTATTCGGCCGCTTCCGGTCGAGCGAACGCCGCTAGCCGATGCGTGGGGGCGACGACTAGGCGAAGCCCTTGTCGCGCCTCATCCATTTCCCCCGTTTCGCAGGTCGGGGATGGACGGCTATGCCGTTCGCGTGGCCGATTTGGATCGGGCGACCGTCGCCGATCCTGCGGAACTCCGGGTAATGGAATCGTTGCCGAGCGGGGTAGAACCGCAGGTTGCCGTTCGTCCGGGTCAAGCGACCAGAATCATGACGGGAGGGATGGTGCCGGAAGGCGCGGATGCCGTCGTCATGCTGGAGATGACCTCTGCTCATACGAGGGATGGGGAGTCTTATGTTCAAATCGGCAAAAGCATCCCCAAAGGTACGAATCTGGCGGATATCGGCTGCGAAATCGAACAAGGCGTTCTGCTGTTGCCCGAAGGCAAAGTCGTCGGAGCGGGAGAGACGGCTCTTCTTGCGTCATGCGGGCATGCCGAAGTACTCGTGTCGAAGAAGCCGCGGGTCGCCATACTCTCTACCGGCAGCGAATTGCTCGAAGTGGACGAGCCGCTGGCCCCAGCCAAAATTCGCAACAGCAACGCTCCGATGCTCGCGGCATTGGTCAGGGAATTCGGCGCGGAGCCCGTCATGCTCGGCAAAGTTCCCGACGACGTGGATGCGGCGCAAGCGCTCGTTCGCCATGGCTTGCAAACGTGCGACATGTTGCTTACTTCCGGGGGCGTATCCGTCGGGGATTACGACGTGATGGTCGACGTTCTTGCCTCTCCTGAGGCGGAGCTGCTATTCAACAAAATCGCCATGCGGCCCGGCAGTCCGACAAGCGCCGCCATCATGAACGGCAAGCTGCTTCTTGCGCTTTCGGGCAATCCCGGAGCTTGCTTCGTCGGTTTCCACTTGTTCGCCGCTCCGGCTTTAAGAGCTATGCTGCGAGAGCCCGTGCAAGCGACTCCGAGCTTCGCGGCCTATCTAGCCGAGGACTTCCTTAAAGTAAACGCGTATCGCCGATACATCCGAGCGCGAACGGAGCTGCGCGACGGGACCGTTTGGGTAACGCCTACCGGCGACGACAAGTCGAGTCTGATGACGACGATCGTGGACGCCGACTGTCTGATCGTCATCCCCCCTCTCAAGGAAGGTTTGGAAAAGGGACGCCTCGTAACGGCTTTGCGGTTGAAATAACGGAAAACGGCATAGAGAAGAGGGAGCGAATCATGCGGATCGTACAGATCGTCGGTTACAAAAACGCGGGGAAAACGACGCTATCGTGCGAATTCGTCCGCGAGCTTGCCGGGCAAGGGATTCGGGTCGGCACTTTGAAGCATGACGCGCATGATTTCGAGCCGGAACTCGCGGGCAAAGACACCTGGCAGCATCGCCAAGCGGGCGCTTTTCTCACCGCGATTACTTCCCCGTCCCGCACGGCATGGGTTCACGAGCAATCGACGCCGGTCGAACAGCTGGTCGCCCGCATGGAGGCGAAGTTCGCCCAGTTTATCGTTATAGAAGGCTTTAAGACCGCGCCTTATCCTAAGATCGTGCTTCTCCGAACCGAAGAGGATGTTGATCTCTTCGAGCTGCCTAACGTAATAGCCGCAGTCGTTCGAAAGCCTAATCAAGCCGTAACGGATATCGCGGAAGCTCAGGTCGTACCGTTATTCGTCCAACCGGACGTTCAGTCGTTTGCGCCGCTTATCGCGTATGCGCTGGACGTTCTGAAATCATATCCTATCCGAACATGACGTCATTTCCCGCACATTCGTCCCGGTGAATGTGTTTTTTTATTTCAGGCAAGCGAAAGGAAACGCAAGGATGACACTTCAGCTGGACATGGACTATTTTACGCGCAAAGAAACCGAAACGGGGGTTGTCTTAAACGAGGTGCAGCGGCAAGCCGCATCTTACGCGGATGGCGCTTTATTGTTGCTGGCTTCTCCGGGCTCGGGAAAAACGACGACGCTGATCATGCGGATCGGGTATTTGATCGAGTCGAAAGGAGTGCGGCCGTCTCGCATTAAGGCGATAACGTTCAGCAGGGCATCGGCTAAGGATATGAAGGAGCGGTTTGATCGCTTTTTTCCGGGGCTGCGCCGACAAATGCCCGACTTTTCCACCATTCATAGCCTGGCCTTCGAGGTCGTAAGAGAGCTTTTTCACGCGAAAAGGGTTTCCTACCGCATGATCGAAGGCGCGGCCGACGCAGACAACGAGCAGTGGAACAAAACCAAGATTTTACGGGACATCTATAAAAGATTAAACGGGGATTTCCCTACCGACGACCAGATGGAAGAGTTGACGAGTTATATTAGCTTCATTAAGAACAAGCTTATTTCTCCGAGCCAATTGTCTTTAGCCAAATGCGACGTGCCGAAAGCGGAGACGATTTACAAGGAGTACGAGAAGTTCAAGCAGTCCGGTGCGCCTCAATTGCTGGTGGATTACGACGATATGCTGACGATCGCGAACGATACGTTGACGCTTGAACCGGATATCCTGAAGAAGTTCCAGCTTCGCTATGACTACGTGCTGACGGACGAAAGCCAGGATACGTCGCTTGTCCAGCATGCGATCGTGGAGAAACTAGTCAAAAGCCATGGCAACCTGTACGTCGTCGCCGACGACGATCAATCGATTTACACGTGGCGGGCGGCGGAACCCCGCTATTTGCTCGATTTCAAGCAAGCGTACCCTATGGCGTCCATTCTGAAAATGGAACAAAATTACCGCTCTTCACGCAATATCGTGGACGTAGCAAACCGGTTCATTAAACGGAACAAAAACCGCTACGACAAAAACATGTTCACGCGAAACCCGGAGAGCAAGCCGATTACGATCACGGAGCTTCCCGATTACAAATATCAAGCGAAGTACGTCGTGGAGAAAATATCGGACAACGACGATCTGAACGAAGTGGCCGTGCTATACCGCAACAATTCCTCTTCCATTATGCTGATGAACGCTTTGGATCGGGCGGGAATTCCTTTTTACATGAAGGATGGGGATAACCGTTTTTTCTCCCATTGGGTCGTCGAGGATATTTTGAATTTTATGCGAATGACCTATAACGATAAGCGTCCGGATATTTTGGAGAAAATCCATACGAAGTTCAACGGCTATATTACGAAACGGCAAATGGTCATGTTGGCGGAGCTAAGCGCGGATACGGACCAGTCGGTTTTCGATCGATTGCTTAATCACGTTCCTCTGCAGGAGTATCAGATCAAGCAGCTGGAAGCGGGAAAAGAAACGTTCGCCAGGATGCAGGGCGCTAAGCCGCTCGCCGCGATTCAAACGATCCGGGACAAGCTCGGATACGACAAAGCCATCGAAAAAATGTGCGAGCGGCTAGGGTTCCGCAAGGAGTACTTGATCGGGATCCTGAATACGCTGGAGGAAATCGCGGAGTCTCTGGAGACGATGGAGGAATTCGCCAAACGGTTGAAATTCCTAGAGCAAAGCATGAAAGATTCCAAATCGAACAAGAACGGAAGCGCGGTTACTTTGTCTACTCTCCATAGCGCCAAAGGATTGGAGTTCGATACGGTCTACATGGTGGACTTGGTCGAGGGCATACTGCCTTCCAATGACGATATTAAGAAGTTCGAGAAGGATGAGCCGGACGGAATGGAGGAAGCGGTTCGACTCTTCTATGTCGGGATGACCCGTGCCAAACAAGAGCTGGAGCTGCTGTCCTACAAGTCCAGGGACGGAGAACAAACGAAGATCTCGCCATTTGTGACGGACGTACGATTCATTCAGAATCCTCCCAAGGAAATTCCGGGCAAGAGCCCGGGCGATTCCGCTGCGAAGCGAGCTCGCCGGTCTCTCCCATCCGTCCCGTACAACCAGAATGCGATCAGGGAGCCGGCTCAATTCGCAGTCGGCAAAAGAGTGCGGCATCGCGTGTTCGGCAGCGGGGACATCGTCCTGATCCTTGGGGATAGCGTGGAGATTCGCTTTCCGTCTGAGACTAAGAGGTTGTCGATTAACATTTGCATCGAGATGGGGTTGCTGGAACCGGATGCTTAAGATCCGGTCGAACGGTAATGGCGCACGCCGATCCGCCAAACGAGCAAACACGGAACGAGGAAGAGCAAGCCTGCTAACGGAGCCAGCATATAAGGAACCGGATTTCCCGACGTCTTGCCCAAGATGTACAACAAGGGCAAGTAATTGACGCAACCGAACGGGATCACGTACGTGAAGAAGCGGGTCACCCATTTCTGATAGATGTTCAACGGATATTGAGCCATTTCCCTGCCGCCGTCCGTGAAGATGTTGGCGAGCTCCAAGCCTTGAACGGTCCAGAAGCACATCGTCGCCGTCAGAATGAAGATGCCGGAGAAAATAAACACGCCGCTGGCGATCATGAACAGTAACGTGAGAACCTTCATAACCGACCATTCGACCTGAATGTGACCGATCGCCCAGGCGAGCACAAGAGCGCTTTGCAGCAGCCTTCCGACCCGGGTAAATTCGAACTTGGAGCCAAGCACCTGAAGCACGGTGCTTCGCGGGCGAACGAGCAATCGGTCGAATTCACCGTTTACGACTAAGCTAGAGAACATGTCAAAGCCGCGCGCGAAGCATTCGCTGATCGCGAAAGCCATATGGATGACCCCGAAGGCGAGAGCGACTTCGTAGAAGTCCCAGCCTCTGAGTTGGCCGAATCGGTCGAACATAAAGTACAGTCCCGCGAAGACCGAGAACGGAATGAAGAATTGGCCGAACGAGAGCAGCCAGAACGAAGTCCGATACTGCATCTGCGATTTGAACAAGATAAGCAAATATTTGCCGAATAGTTTCATATGCGCGCTATCCTCCTTGGATGACGACTCTTCGCAAAGCTTTGCCCATCGCGAAGCGGCCGATCATCACTAGTCCTGCAAGCCATATCAGCTGGAGAGGGATGAAGGCCATCGCTTCTTCGGCCGGTATATGCCCCGAGTATACGCGGAACGGGAAGTCCGCCGTTAACCGGAAAGGCAGGACGTTGACGATCGTTTGCAGCCAATCGG
This sequence comes from Cohnella cholangitidis, assembly GCF_014107495.1. Taxonomy (GTDB): domain Bacteria; phylum Bacillota; class Bacilli; order Paenibacillales; family Paenibacillaceae; genus Cohnella; species Cohnella cholangitidis. The sequence continues at coordinate 940,380 of NZ_CP041969.1, read as the reverse complement.
GCATTAGCGGAATCGGAATGACCATACCCGCGAGAAATTCGCCGATGACTCCGAACATGAGCAATGAACCGGCCGCGGACATCGTGACGAATGTCGAAATGTAAATGAGCATCGAGATGGCTACGAGAATGAGAAGGCCGAGAAGAAGAGTAACGACGAATAACCCGGCTGCGGTTACGTCAACGGGCAGCGATAAGCGATAGGGGCGAGGCAAGAATAGGGCTACGACGAGAATGGGCGAGCAACGAAGCGCGGCGCTGGATAATCTCTGAGCGAGCAGCTTGGCGTACCAAAACCCGTAAATGCCGGTCGGACGGCATAACTCATAGGCGATGTTGCCGGAAGTAATCAACTTGAACAACTCGTTATCCCTGAACCAAAGCATTATGAACGAGAGGAAGGCTTGTTGGAGCCACACGTAAGCAATGAGCTGCGGCAGCGAGATCGGCGGCGCGACGGACGCTTGGCTATAGAAAGCCTCGAACACCATGATGATGATGAAACCCCAGAAAAACTGCGTCGCGATTCCAGCAAGCGCGGCGGTGCGATACTGAAGGCCGTTGGCGAGGCGAAGGCGAAAAACGGAAAAGTATGCCCTCATGAGATCTGGTACTCCTTGTACATCCGTACGAGGATCTCTTCCACGGTAGGCGCAGGCTCGGAAGGGGATTGATCGGCGTATCTTTCGCGCAAAGCATGAATGTCTCCATCGTACAGGAGGGAACCCTTGCCGATCAGGATAATTCTCTGGGCTAGCGCTTCGATATCGTTCATATCGTGGGTAGTCAAGATGATCGTGACGCCCTTTTCCTGGTTGATCCGGGTAATGAACTGCCTGACCGCGAGCTTGGAGACGGCGTCCAGTCCGATCGTAGGTTCGTCGAGGAAAAGGATGCTGGGACCGTGCAGGAGCGAAGCCGCGATTTCGCAGCGCATCCGTTGACCGAGACTCAGTTGCCGCACGGGAGTTCGAAGAATGTCCCCGAGGTCCAACGTTTCGGTGAGAAGCATGAGATTGCTTCGATATTCCGCTTCCGGCACATCGTAGATATCCCGTAACAGATCGAAGGAGTCGATGACCGGCACGTCCCACCAGAGTTGGGATCGCTGCCCGAACACGACGCCTATGTTTTTCACGTACGCCACGCGGTCCAGCCAGGGCGTGTAGCCCATAATATCGCACGTGCCGGAGTCGGGAACGAGGATGCCGCTCATGACTTTGATCGTCGTCGATTTCCCTGCTCCGTTCGGTCCGATATAACCGACGATTTCGCCTTGCCGGATAGAGAACGAAATGTCGCGTAACGCGGCGACTTCCGTATACTCCCTGCGGAACAACGCTTTAGCCGCGCTCCGTACCCCCGAGGTTCTTTTCGCTACTTTAAATGTCTTGCTAATTCCGCTAACGGTTATCAATGATTTGTCCTCCTGCATGGAATAAAAAGCGAAAGGAAGAAGATGGTACCATTCCGATAGAATTGTGTCAACTGTCTTTTGATCGCTTCCGACGTATCCTATTGCTTAAAGTTAGGGAATTAGATACAATAGGCAATGATCAAAATATGATCATTTGTTATGTTTGTGATAAAAGGAGGGTCGAATGTGAACAACGCACGTGAAAAAGACATCCTAGAGCTTCTTCACAAGCAATCGCCTTCGTCAGTCCAACAGCTTGCTACGCATTTGAAGATGTCCGAAGTGACGGTACGGCGGGATCTCGTGGACATGGAGCAAAAAGGGTTGCTCGTTCGCAAGCGGGGGTGGGCGTTTCTCCCCGGCCTCGGAATCGAGCCTCTATTCAATCAGAGGATGAAGCAAAATTCCGACTTGAAGCAAAGAATCGCGGCTTATGCCGCGGACCAAGTGTGCGAAGGGGAAGTGATCGCTCTCGACATCGGAACGACGGTTACGGAGCTTGCCAGGGAGCTGCTTCGGAAGAACAACGTAACCGTGTTCACGTTTTCCTTCCAAGCGGCCAACATCCTCTCCCAGAGCAACGTTAATTTGTATCTGGTAGGCGGCAATCTTCGCAAGACGGAGATGTCGCTCGTCGGATCGATTACTCGCGACACGATCATGAAATTTCATTTCGATCGCTTCTTCATGGGGATGGCCGGACTTTCCAAAGATAACGGGCCGACCGATTTCAACCTGGAAGAAGCCGAGATCAAACGGGCGTTCCTCGAACGCTCCAAGCACGTAGTCGCCTTGGTCGACAAGACGAAGATCGGCGTAACTTCGCTTGTTAAGATCTGCGAGTTCGACGAAATTGACGAAATCGTAACGAATGAAGATCCGAATTCTATGCATGAGCAAATTCCGTTCCGAGGCAAATGGACTTTCGTATAAGGAAATAGAATGAGGGCGTTGGCCGGATAGGCCAGACAAAGACGGCGAAAGCCGTCTTTTTTTTGCGTTCAAATAAAGAGTTCTTTACTACACTTTGATCAGTAAATGATCATATGGTGATTAATTGTGATCGTAATTAGATTTTTATTGACCGTAATGTAAGCTTATGATATATTCAGATCACGGATTGATATTAGAGTTAGGTTATCTTACATGCATGTTCCATTTCATGTTCAATAACAACGAATTGAAGGAGGATGGATTGTGAGTCGCTACTCTTTAGGGATCGACATCGGTACAACATCCGTCAAAGCCATCCTGATCTCGCGCGATGGGCGGATCGTCTACGAGACAAGCTCTCCGCACGATCTGTATTCCGAACGGATCGGGTGGGCGGAGGAGAACACGGATGATTGGTGGAGCAACACGTTGCTTGTGATCGAGCGGATGTTGCAAGAGGTTCCCCAAGCGGCAGCGGGGATCGAAGCGATCGGCGTCAGCGGCATGGTGCCGGCCATCGTATTGCTCGACTCGGAAGGGAATCCGTTGCGGCGCTCGATTCAACAGAACGACGCGCGTTCCGGCAAAGAAATCGATTGGTTAAAGAAAACCCTCGATCAAGACTCGCTTTATCGCTTAACGGGCGGATATACGAATCAGCAGCATGTACTGCCAAGGTTGTTATGGGTAAAGGCGAACGAACCGGATGTCTGGAGCAAGACGGCGACGATCTTCGGATCCTACGACTATGTCACCTATAAATTAACCGGGCAATATTCCATCGAAGCCAATTGGGCGGTCGAAAGCGGTTTGTACGACATTCGCGAAGGCGTATGGCTGACAGATCAACTTACAGGATTCAATGTGGATCCCGACTTGTTCCCGGACGTTCGGGCTTCGGCCGACATCGTCGGGACCGTGTCGGAAGAGGCGGCCGGGCTGACGGGACTTCCGGCGGGTATTCCGGTTATCGCGGGTTCGGCCGACCATGTCGCTTCCACGCTCGCTGCGGGCATCGTGGACGAAGGGGATCTGTTGATCAAATTCGGAGGCGCCGGAGATATTCTCTACTGCACCAATGATATCGTGACGGTGCCGGAGTTGTTTTTCGACTATCACGTCGTGCCGGGACGTTACTTGCTGAACGGCTGCATGGCGGCTAGCGGCTCGCTCGTGAAATGGTATATCAAAGATTTGCTCCGTACCGAGAACGACGATATTTTCAGAGAGCTGGACGAGGCCGCGCTCCAGGTGAAGCCCGGAGCGGACGGTTTGGTAATCCTTCCTTATTTTCTGGGAGAGAAAACCCCGATCTTCGATCCGGAAGCGAGAGGCGTCATGTTCGGTCTTACGTTGTCCCATGGACGCGGACATATTTTCCGGGCCATCCTCGAAGCTGTCATATACGGCTTCAGGCACCATGTCGAAATCCTTGAATCCCATGGTTATCGTCCGAACAAAGTGTTCGCGACCAATGGAGGCGCGAAGAGCAAGTTCTGGTGCCAGATCGCCGCAGACGTGCTGAAATGCGATATACGGTCTTTTCCGTCCCATCCCGGATCGGCGCTAGGCGTCGCGTTCGTGGCAGGCATGACCGCCGGGTTGTTCGACGATTGGTCGGACATTCACGGCTTCCTGCAAGATTATCGGGATTTCTCGCCGATACCGTCCCATTCGGACGTTTACGATAAATCGTATCGGATTTACCGGGACTTATATCGGCAGTTAAAGCCGTCGTTCGAGTCCTTGAAGTCACTTTACTAAGGGGGAAACCACAGCATGACCTACTATCCATTGCGGAACCAAATCGCTCTTGTTACGGGGGGCGGAGCCGGAATCGGCCAAAGCATCGCGATCAAGCTCGCTTCCTTGGGAGCCACGGTCGTCGTGACGGACATGCGCGCGGAAGCCGCGGAAAGCACGGTGGCGCAGTTGGAGCCGCGATCGCCGGCTCACTCGGCTATGAAGCTCGACGTAACCGACAAGGAAGAAGTCATTCGAGTGTTCGGGGAAACGGCGGCCCAATACGGGGGGATCGATATTCTCGTCAACAATGCCGGAGTTTCCACGATGAACACGATCGAGAAGCTGACGGAAAAAGAGTGGGACTTCAACTTCGACGTCAACATTAAAGGCATGTTCTTCTGCACCCAGGCGATTATTCCCGTCATGAGGAGCAGAGGGGGAGGCAAGATCGTGAATACCGCCTCCATGGCGGGCAAACGCGGCGTTCCTCTTCTGGCGCATTACGCGGCTTCCAAATGGGCGGTTATCGGCTTCACGAAGAGCGCGGCAATGGAACTGGCCGCCGATAAAATTACCGTCAACTGCGTGTGCCCGGGATACGTTAAGACCAGCATGCAAGAACGCGAGCTGGAGTGGGAAGCTTCGCTTCGCGGCATGACGCCCGAAGAAGTCAAGGACGAGTATATCCGCAACACGCCGCTCGGCAGGTTGTGTACCGCGGAAGACGTCGCCAGAGCGGTCGGATTTCTCGCATCGCCGGAAGCCGAGTTCATTAGCGGCGAGGCGATGGACGTAACCGGAGGGGCGGGATTGGGTTGACGAAGATAAGAGTAGGCACGGATGAATATGACATCGATGGCGTAGTTTTCGACAAAGACGGGCTGCTCTTTGATTCGTTGCATTTCTGGAAAGGGCTGGGGGACGTTCGTATCGCGACTTTGGCCGAGATCGATCGGTTCCCGGTCGAGGAATGGTGCCGCTTGTTCGGCGTCCGACTAGAAGAAGGCAAGGTCGCGGATATCGATCCGAACGGGATCTTCGCGATCGCTTCCCCTCAGGAAGAAGCCACCGTTACGGCGGCGTTGCTGCACGACGCCACCGGTTCGGAGTGGGGTTGGTGCCGTAATGAGGCGGCGGCAGCTTTTAAGCGTTCCGACGAGAGATTCGACGTGCGCAAAGTACTGCTCCCGAAACCCGGCTTTCCCGATATTTTCCGCAGGCTGCGGGAAGCCGGAATTCCGTATGGAATCGCCACCTCCGACGATGCGGAACGGACGCGGATTTCGGTCGACGCCTATGATCGCGCGGATTCTCTCTCCTTCATAATCACGCCGGCAGACGTAAAGAAAGGCAAGCCGAGTCCTGATATGCTGCATCGTGCTTCGGACATCCTGGGGGTTCCGGCCGGCAAGTTGCTTATGCTCGGAGATTCCTATGTCGACGTGCAGATGGCATATGAGGCGGGCAGCATCGGAATCGGTATTCCCGACGACGAAGGGATGAAGGCGAAGATGTCGCCTTATGCGTCCAAGATTATCTCTTCATTAGAGGAAATTGAGTTTTAGCGGGGGAGGTGACATCAAATGAACGCAAGACAGAGCGAAAGGCTGCTGAACGGTCTAACCTACGCCGCGCTTACGGTAGTCGCCCTTATTTTTCTGCTGCCCATTCTTTGGATCGTTCGGACTTCGTTTACGACCAAAGCGATTGCGTATCAGATTCCCCCGAAATGGTTCGTAGAGCCGACGTTGGACAATTATCGCGCGATCTTCTCCGATAACCCGTTCGGGAGCTACTTCTTGAACAGTATGGTCGTTTCGCTGGTTTCGACGATCATTGCCGTGTTTCTCGGGGCAATGGCGGCTTACTGGATCGCGCGGCAAGTGAAAGGCGGCAACTTTTTGCGGATTGCCATACTGGGAACCCAAATGCTTCCGCCAATCGTTATGGTCATTCCAATTTTCATGATGATCAAGAAGCTTGATTTGCTGGATTCTTGGCTGGCGCTTATCGTGACTTATTTATCCTTTAGTTTGCCCTACATGATCTGGCTTTTGATAGGGTTCTTCGAAGGAATACCGAAAGACCTGGACGAAGCATGCGAAATCGACGGCTGCACGAAAATGCAGGCGTTCACGAGAGTGGTTCTGCCGCTTGCGGCGCCAGGGATCATGGCGGCGGGCATTCTCAGCTTCCTCATGGCATGGAACGAGTTTCTTTTTGCTTTGGTGCTTACGGGCACCGGAGCGCGCACGCTTCCGGTGGCGATCGCCAATATGGAAACCCAACAAGGCGTTATGATCGCCCAGCTGTGCGCGGCGACGGTAATCATCATTCTTCCCGTCGTAGTCCTGTCTTTGTTTATACAGAAATACCTGGTCAACGGCATGACAATGGGCTCTGTCAAATAAGGAGGATCTAACAGATGAAGAAACATGGATTAGTGCTAATGGCAATTATGCTCGTACTGTCGATACTTTCCGCGTGCGCATCGGGAAACAACAAGGAAACATCCGAAAGCCCCGGCGCAGCCGGCAGCGGCAAGAAAGAACTCAACATTCTGATGGAGTCCGTGCCGGATACCGATTTCGTCAAGCGGGTGGTCGATAAGTTCACCGCGGAATCGGGCATTAAAGTCAACATCGAAGCCGTCAACTATGCATCCATGCACGAGAAACTCGTTCCGCAATTGCTGAATGCGACCAGCAGTTACGATATCATCGTCGTCGACAACTATTGGGTCGGGGAATTCACGGACGCGGGCTGGCTTGAGCCGCTCGATTCCTTCATTACCCGCGATAAGTTCGATACGAGCGTCTACTCGAAATCGATGTGGGATATGGTAGGACAAGTAGATGGCACGACGTACATGCTTCCTTTCTATAATTACGCCATGTCATTGGTCTATCGTACGGACGTCTTCAACGATACGGATCTGAAAGCCAAGTACCAAGCCGAGTTCGGTCGCGAACTGAAACTTCCGGATAATCTGGAAGAGTACGTAAACATCAGCAAGTTTATAACGAAGGAAAAAGGCGATTCCATGTACGGCGCCGTCATGATGGGCCTTCGCCCGGATCCGATCAGCGTCGAGTGGCTCAACTACTTGTTCAGCTCCGGCGGCGAATTTTTCAACGCGGACGGTTCCGCGAGAATCAACGACGCGAATGCCGCGAAGTCGCTAGACTTGTACATCGACAACATGAAGAACGCGGCACCGAAAGGCGCTGCCGGATTCGGCTTCGACGAGGCGTTTAACGTTTTCGCGCAAGGCAACGCGGCTTCGTTCATTACTTACAACTGGATGCTGAACAAGCTGCAAGACGAGAACGAATCGAAGGTCGCGGGCAAGGTCGACGTAGCGGAAGTTCCCGGCGGCGTTTCCCTTAACGGAGGCTGGGGCTGGGCAATTCCGAAAAACGCCGAGGATAAGGAAGCTTCTTGGAAATTCCTCAACTGGGTCGAATCGTTCGACATCGCCAAGGAACGCGCCTTGGCCGGCGGTTCCCCGACGAGAAACGACGTGTTCGCGGACAGCGACGTGTTGGGACAATATCCTCATTACGTAAAAGTGCAAAAAATCATCAACGACTCGCATATGATTCCGATTATTCCGCAAGCGCCGCAGTTGATCGAGATTCTAGGACGCGAGCTGTCCGAGGCGGTGTCGGGAGGCAAATCCTCCCAGAAGGCGTTGGATACCGTCGCCAAAGAAATTTCCGAACTGGAATAAGAGCGAGGAATCATAAATTGATCCCGGGAAGGAGGTGGTTGGCCGATGTTTTCGGTAAAACGCAAGCAATTTCTGATCTTTTTCGTTCCTTCCTTGATCGTGCTCGGCGTGACGGTCATCTATCCGTTGATATACTCGCTGATCATGAGCTTTACGAACGCGTCTTTGAAGAGACAGGGGTTTGGAGAGTTCATCGGATTGGATAACTATATCAAAGCGTTCAAGGATACGTATTTCATTGATTCGGGTTGGAATACGATCGTCTTTACGGTTATCGTGGTCACGCTGGAGTTTCTTTTCGGATTGGCCGTCGCGTTGCTGCTTAATCGGATCAAGCGGGGCAAAAAGATCTTCTTTACGATCATCATTGTGCCGATGCTGATCACCCCCGTCGCCGTCGGTCTTATCTGGAGGCTGCTTCTGCACCCTGATCTGGGAATCGTCAACTACCTGCTCGGTTTGATCGGAGTAGAAGGGCAGGCATGGCTGGGAGACGCCAAGCTTGCCATGATGACCGTCGTCCTGGTGGACATTTGGCATCAGTTGCCGTTCATGATCTTGTTGCTGCTCGCAGGGCTGGTATCGTTGCCCGGCGAGCCATATGAAGCGGCTACCATCGATGGGGCCGGCAGATTTCAAACTTTCCTGCACGTTACTTTGCCGCTGATGAAAGAAACGATCGTCGTGGCCGTCCTTTTCCGCGTCATAACCGCCATCAAGACTTACGACCTCATCTACGTACTGACGAAAGGCGGACCGGGAACTACGACGGAAGTCATCAGCTATCACATTTACAAGCAAGCTTATACCTTCCTGAACACGGGGTACTCCTCGGCTATGTCCTACTTGCTGCTTCTCGTCATTTTGCTAATCAGCACCTTGTTCGTAAGAGTCAGCAGAGGAAAGCCTCAACCTAGATAAACATATACAGATCTTACATCATAGGAGTGATTGGAATGACATGGTTAAAAGAAGTCATCGGAACGGAAAAGGCAATTATCGCCATGTGCCATTTGCTTCCATTGCCAGGCGATCCGCATTTTGACGCCGACAAGGGAATGGATCACGTCATCGAGATGGCCAAGAAAGATTTCCTCGCGCTTCAAGAAGGCGGCGTCGACGCCGTCATGTTCTCCAACGAGTTCAGCCTGCCCTATCTGACCGACGTCAAAACCGAAACCGTAGCTTCGATGGCGCGCATTATCGGAGAGCTTATGCCGCTTATCCAAATTCCGTTCGGAGTTAACGTTCTGTGGGACGCCAAAAAATCGCTTGATCTCGCGGTAGCTACCGGAGCGAAATTCGTTCGGGAAATTTTCACGGGCGTCTACGCCAGCGACTTCGGCTTATGGAATACGAACGTAGGAGAGACGATCCGCCATCAGCACCGCATCGGCGCGGACAACGTAAAGCTATTGTTCAATATCGTGCCCGAGGCTGCCAAATACGTAGCCGATCGCGAGATCGAGAGCATCGTCAAATCAACGGTGTTCAACAACCGTCCGGATGCGCTCTGCGTATCGGGATTGACGGCCGGCGCGGAAACGGACGATCAAATCCTGCAGCGCGTTAAGAAAACGGCGAACGGAACGGTCGTGCTCGCCAATACCGGAATCCGCTTGGAGAACGTGGAACGCCAGCTGTCCGTGGCCGACGGCGCCGTAGTCGGAACGACGTTCAAATACGACGGCGTATTCGAGAACCATGTCGACATCGAGCGCGTGAAAGCCCTGATGAACAAAGTGAAGGCGTTCCGCAAAGACGCGATCGTCGTATAATCGGGATTTACAAACCATAGCGAAGCGTTCGGCAACCTCGACCCGAGAATTAACGGGCCGGGGTTGCTTTTTGTTTATTTTTATCCCCCCATAATGGGAATGGCGACTAATAGGCGAGGCGTTCGGATTTTATAATGAAGGAAGCGGAACTTTCATTCGCTCAAGCCGATCAGGTCTCCTCCTGCTATAATGAGATTACTTTACCCGAGAGGACGGGCATCTTCAGATGAGTTTGAGCAAACGGATTTTTGCCGCGTTTTTAGCGTTTATCATCGTTCCTTTGTTCGTGTTGGGTTCCGTTTCCTATCTCGTGTTCCAGAAAGTGACTCAGGAGAAATACGCGGAGCAGACGGAAGTGACGCTCAAAGCGATCGGCCGAAACATCAACAACATGATCAAGGAAGCCAACTACTTCTCCGACTTTTGGGTAACGACGGAGGATAGCGTGGAGGCCGCGGAGCAAACGATCGACCCGAACGAAGGAAATCCGGAGGTTACTGGCGATGCGTCCCGCGCCCCCGATTATGTTCAATTGCTGGAGAAAGAGAAGCTTCGTCAAAGGATGCTGCTCACTTACCCCGGAATAAAATCCGTCACGCATTACCGCAACGATAACCAACAAGTGACCGTCAATTTCACGAAGGATATGCCGCTCTCCCGCGAAGATCTTGAGAGCAGCCCTATCTATCAAGAAGTTCTTAAGAAAAACGGAGCTCCCGTATGGATCGGTCCCAACGAAGACGTGAAGCTGACGGGCGAGAACAATTTGTTTACGCAAATACGGGTGCTGCTCGACATCGACTCGTTGAAGAGCAAAGGGATTCTCGTCACTCGTTTCCAGATGAGCGAGTTAAGCCGCATATTCAGTTTTTATAGCAGCCAGGGAAAAATAGACCGGCGTTTTCTTATCGTAGCCGGCAACGGCAACATTATTTTCGATAACGAAACGGTTGCGGAAGGCCAACACATCTCGAAGTACGTCGATACGGTCAAAGGAATCGACATGACGAGCAATCAGCCGCAGAGCAAAACCTTATCGTTCGACGGAAACAAAAGCTTCGTCTCCGTCCAAGACTTGCAATTGCAGCGTTTGGGCGTGGGAGATTGGAAACTCGTCATGGTGACGTCGTGGCAGTATTTGTCCGGGGATATGGTGATCGTCCTGCGTTGGATGGTCGTCGTGACTACGATTTCTTTGGCTCTGGCGCTCGTTTTTAATCTGATGTTCGTTCGCAGAACGGTTACGTTCATCATTCGCGTCGTCAGGGCGATGCGCCAAGTGGAGCGGGGCGATCTTACGACGCGCGTAACGATCTTAGGGAAAGACGAAACGACGGCTCTGGCGCGGGGCTTTAACAGCTTGGTTACGAGAGTGGAGGAGCTGCTGGACGACGTGAAAGAGGAGCAGTCCCGCAAACGCAAGGCGGAGATGATGCTTCTTCAAGCCCAAATCAAACCGCATTTCTTATTCAATGCTCTTGAGTCCATTAACATTTTGGCGGTTCAGAACGAAGGCCGCAAAGTGAGCAAGATGGTTCAACGGCTCGCGAACATATTCCGGATCAGCATTCAGCAGAAGGAAGAAATTACGATCGAGCAGGAATTGGAGCATCTGATGAGTTACCTGGAAATTCAGAAATACCGGTTCGAGGATCTGTTCGACTACACGATCGACGTACCAAAAGAGCTCTTGAACGAATCCATCCTGAAGCTGACGCTTCAGCCTCTAGTAGAGAACAGCATCCAGCATGGATTCGAAGGAATCGAATACATGGGGAAAATTCATATTAGAGTTCAAGAAGAAGGCCGTAATATCGCTTTCTACGTAGAAGACAACGGAATCGGCATTTCCGATCGCCAATTGGCGCTATTCGCGACCAGGGGGATGACGACGCTGCAGGAAATGTACGAGGAATCCCCGGAAACCGGGGAACGCCGCGGGCTTGGGGTAGGTAACGTAGCCGACCGGTTGCGCATCCATTACGGACAAGGATACGGCATTATTCTGTGCAGCGCGCCCGGACATGGAACAGTCATTAAATGCTTGATACCGCAAACACCGGGGGAGTGACTCCTAATGAGACTTAAAGCGCTATTGGTAGATGACGAAGTGAATATTTTGAAAAACCTGACCGCGGTTATCCCTTGGGATTCTCTCGATATCGAATTGGTCGGTACGGCCCGTAACGGCGAGCAGGCTGTCGAACTGGCTAAATCTATGCGCCCTCATCTGATCTTGTGCGATATTCGCATGCCGGTTATGGACGGTATCGAGTTTCTGGGCGCGCTGCGCGAGTTCGATACGCAAGCCGAAGTGATCATGATGACCGGTTATCAAGATTTCAGCTATGTACGCTCGGTCATTCGTTATGAGGTAAAAGATTATATTCTGAAGCCGATCGACTACGAGGAGCTTACGGAAACGATCAAACGGTTGGCGATAGGCGTTCGGGAAAGAAGCATGGAACAGCATTCCATGCAGCAAGAATGGAAACAGGTTTTCCACCTGGCTTACGAGAAGGTGCTCTACGATCGGATCATCGACCTTGGCGGAACCGCAAGCCGCCCTTTCCTGAAGCTTGACGAAGCCGACGGAGACAATCTGGCATTCGCGATGATGCTGGTGGATGTCGCGGATTATTCGAAGCGCGAACGCACGTGGGACGACAAGGAACGCAAGCTGTGGAACTTCGCGATACAAAATATTTTGCAGGAAAACTTGACGAACTTCGAGGTGCCGCATTCCGTTCTTCAGGTACGCAGCGGAGAATGGTGCGTGCTGATCGAGCGAATTCCTCCGGATCTCTATGATCGCGAGCAATGCTTGACGTGGGGGGAGAAGCTGCGCCACGCGGTGGAAAGCTATCTTAAGCTGAACATACGAATCGCTCTCCACCCGTCGGAAGTTAGCTTGAAACAGCTTGCCAAAACTTATAAGAGCTTGCAGCGTTCGTTGAATCTGTCCTCGGCCTCCAATGCGAAAGTCATCGTGTCGGAGAAGGCGAGAGGGAACGCGGATACGTCGCAGCAGCTCTGGGATCGGATCGAAGAAATGGTTACCGGCCTGAAGCGATGCGACCGACGCCGGACGGAAACCGCGTTGAAAGAACTGAACGAGAGCTTCCGTTCGCTTCCGGAAGCTTCATTCGAGCGGGTGGCGCCGATCGTTCATTACTTGTGCATCCACCTCTTAAGGGAGATGCGGGCGATGGAAGTGATCAACCGGGAAGAGGAAATCGCGATTTGGAGTCAGATCGATCAGCATCAAGGCATACGCGAGACGCTAATGGTCATTAACCGGCTCGTGGATCAATCGATAGAGAGCGTTATGAAGAAGAAGACGAGCGACGTTCTCATGCTGTCCGCGAGAGATTATATCGAACGGAATTTGTCGTCGGAGCTTAGCATTGATTTGCTCGCCGATTATTTGGGGATAAGCGGCAGCTATTTCAGCCTTCTATTCAAGCAGCACTTCGGGGAAACGTTCGTGGAGTACGTGACCAAACAAAGAATGGAAATGGCGAAATCTCTTCTCGCGCTAAGCGACAAGAGCGTTACGTTGGTCGGGCAGATGGTCGGCTACTCGGAAAGACGCTATTTCACTAGAGTGTTCAGCAAATACACGGGAATGCTTCCGTCGGAATATCGCGAACGGCAACAGAATCAATCCGGAGCGGAGCCTCCGGCATGGGCGAATCCCGAAGCATAAATGAAGAGGGACAATGAGGAGAGAGAATAATGGCATGGAACAGAAAATTCGAGCAGCTTGACCTTAAGGAAAAGATCGGGCAGCTCTTTATGTGCGGGTTCGACGGTTTGGAGCCGACGAAAGAGATCATGAATCTGATCTCCGAATACGGGATCGGCGGAATCATTTATTTCCGGCGGAACCTTCGCAACGCCTCGCAGGTCGAGGCTCTGTCGGCCAAGCTTCAGGCGGCGTCTGCCGATCCGCTCTTTATCGCGATCGACCAAGAAGGCGGGATGGTCGTTCGTCTCGAGGACGGCGTGACCGTCATGCCCGGCGCAATGGCGCAAGGCGCGGCTTGCAACGCGGAACTGAGCTTCGAATCCGCCAAGTGGGCAGGAGCGGAATTGCGCGGGATCGGAATCAACATGAACTTCGCTCCGTGCTTGGACGTCAACAATAATCCGCAAAACCCGGTCATCGGCGTTCGTTCTTACGGAGAAGATCCCGCGCGCGTAGCGGAAATCGGCTTAGCGGCCATTCACGGCTATCAGGAAGGCGGAGTAGCGGCAGTCGCCAAGCATTTTCCGGGGCATGGCGACACCGCCGTAGATTCCCACTACGATCTGCCTCTCGTTCCCCATGGCGTCGATCGATTGAATGAAGTAGAACTGCTGCCGTTCCGCCGGGCGATCGAACAACGGACGGACGCCATCATGACGGCTCACGTCGTGTTCCCTGCGTTCGAGCCGGGCAACATTCCCGCGACCCTTTCCGAACGGATCTTGACCGGGCTATTGCGCAAACAGCTCGGATTCGAAGGGCTGATCGTGACGGACTGCTTGGAGATGAACGCCATCGCCGAGACGATCGGAGTCGCGCGAGGCGCGGTAGAAGCCATTAAAGCCGGAGCCGATCTGATCTTGGTCAGCCATCGGGTAGCTCGTCAGAAGGCGGCGCTGGAAGCGGTAATGGAAGCGGTTATGACCGGGGAGATCCCGGAATCCCGGATAGAAGAGGCAGCGCGGCGAAATTGGGAATTGAAACAAACTCGCGGTTTGTTCCGCAATGTCGTTCCGGCAACGGACCGCCTAAAGGCGGAACAAGTGCAACGCCAGCTCAGCGAAGCGGCGGTCACCGTCGTCAAAGGCGGTCATAACCTCCCGTTGTCCAACGATGGCAAAACGGTAGTCGTCTGGACGGAAGCGAGAGTGGGAACCGAAGTCATAGAGGTCATTTCGCAGGAATGGACATTGGGAGCCGCGCTTAAGCAAGCGGGTTATGATGTTCAAGAAGTCAGAATCGGCATCCGGCCGACCGCGCAAGAGGCGGCAGCCGTGCGCGCGGCTACGGCCGGCAGCAAGACGGTCGTGTTCGCTTCATATGACGCGGGTTTCTCGTCGGAACAATCCGAACTGATCCGGGAACTATCCGCGAATGGCAGTTATTCGTTCGTATGGGTAGCCACAAGAACGCCTTACGATTTGCTGATCGCCCCTGAAGCAACCACTTACCTGTGCACTTATGAGAACAAGCCGGCTATGATGACGGCGTTGGCCGGGATTTTGTCCGGTAATATTCCCGTTGCGGCGAAGCTTCCGGTAACGATCGGAGACTATCCCCGGGTAGATGCGGGAGAGTGAACATGAGCTATCGGATCGGGATGGATGTTGGAGGAACGAACGTCGTAATCGGATTGTTCGGAGCTGACGGGAAGCTGCTGCGGCGAAGCAAAACCCGCACGGTCAAAACAAGTTCGCACGAGCTATTGCGGCAATTGGCTGATCTATGCAAAGAGATAATAGACGCCGAACAAGTGCCGGAACAGCTTCTGAGCGCGGTAGGAATCGGGCTCCCTGGATTTATTGCCAAGGAGACGGGTTTAGTCAACGCGGCTAACCTGCCGTTTACCGACATTCCCGTTGCCGAACGCCTCCGCGAATTGCTCGGAGTACCCGTTACGGTCGAGAACGACGTGAAAATGATCGTATACGGAGAATCGCTTAGAGGCGCAGGACAAGGATACTCGCACATTCTGGGAGTCACTTTAGGTACGGGGATGGCATCCGCATGGGTGACGGAAGGCCGTCTTCATGGCGGAGCCGGAGGTTTAGCCGGGGAAATCGGGCATGTCGCTTACTCGGATATCCCCTACATGTGCGGTTGCGGCATGAAAGGATGCTTGGAGACGGTTGTCTCCGCTTCCGGCATCGTCAGGCAAGCAAGAGACGGGTTGGAGGCAGGTTGGGTCGGATTGCTGGCGGACCGTTTCCCTCCCGCCAAACGCGAAGAGCTAACGTCCAGAGACGTATGGCAAGCATACCGTGAGGGCGATGCCTTTGCCGGACAAGTGTTTCAGAAGACGGCGTATTGGCTGTCGAGGGTATTGATTCCTTCCGTTGCGTTGTTAAGCCCCGATGTCATGATTATCGGCGGCGGCGTCGCGGCGGCCGGAGCCGTATTCTTCGAGCCGTTAAGGAAATACGTATCCGAAAGCCTGCATCCGTTATATAGGGAACGGCTTCTCATCGTTCCGCCTTCATTGGGGGACGACTCCGGGCTATACGGCAGCGCGGAGTATGCCGCAAAACAGCTTGCAGCGCAATAAAACGAGAAAAAGGACGATTTCCCCCTAATTATGGAGATGGGAAATCGTCTTTTGCGTTTTCATGTTGTATAATAACGGGCAAGAGAGACGGGAGGACGGTTGACGAAATGACTTATTCGCGGTCGCGAACGCAAAATCAACAAAAGACGAAACGTCGCAACAGAATGCGGCTTCTGCTTATCGTAAATGGAGTTTTATTAATCTGTATCGTCGCGGTTGCCGCATTGGTATGGAAGTCGAACGAAGATAAAGAGGGAGGCAACGGATCGGGGAACCCGCAAGCCCAGAGCGCCGCTTCCCCTTCGGGAGAAAGCGTTCCGACGCCATCTCCGGGTCCGGTCGAGGAAGAAAATGAGAGTTCGCTTACCCCGACGCCGGAGCCGGAGGAACAATACACGGAGCCGGAAGCCCGTCCGATACGGTGTCGTTGGCATTCGTCGGGGATATATTGCCGGCGGCGAGAGTGCTTGAACTTATGAAATCCAACGGTTTCGATTATCCGTTCCGCGAGGCCAAAACCGCGTTGGAGGCGGCGGATATTACGGCGGGTAATCTGGAAGCTCCGATTACGACAAGGGGCACGCCGGCGGAGAATAAGCAGTACGTGTTCCGCGGGAGCGCCGACGCCATTCCCGCTCTGAAGGAAGCCGGTTTTGATTTCTTGTCGTTAGCGAACAATCATACTTTGGATTACGGCTGGGAAGGGCTTAGCGATACGATGGACGCGCTGGACGACGCAGATCTCCAGCATGCCGGTTCGGGCAATGACGATCGCGAAGCTTTTGCTCCCGCATACATAGAAAGCAAGGGGAATACGGTTGGCTTCGTCAGCGTTACGCGAGTGGTACCGGAAGTGTCTTGGAAAGCCGATAAGACTCACCCCGGAGTCGCCGAAGCATACTCGCCGGATCGCGCGGTTGCGGCGATCAAGGAGGCGAAGCGGAATGCCGATGTCGTCGTGGTTATGGTCCATTGGGGAGTGGAGCGGGAAGAACGTCCGGTTAACCATCAGACGGACTTGGCCCATCGCTTCGTCGACGCCGGAGCCGATTTGGTTATCGGCAGCCATCCGCATGTATTGCAGGGCTTCGAGGCATACAAAGGGAAGTGGATCGCATATAGCTTAGGCAACTTCGTCTTCTCTACTACGGGGATCAAATCATCGGAAACCGGCGTATTGAATGCCAAGTGCGGCAAGGACGGAGCATGTTCGTTATCGTTTGCTCCGATGTTCGCGAAAAACTCTCAGCCCGCGCCGATGGAGGAAGCGGAAAGAAAGGCGCTGCTGGCGCGTTTGTCGTCATTATCCTACGGCGCCGACGTAGAGGAGGATGGAACGATTGTGGCACGGGATTAAGAGCTTTGCAAAAGGGCTTAGAAACTTGCCATTCCGATTTCATATTAAAGGGAGTAATCTAATGAACGACACTACGCGCGCCGCTCTGCACCCCTGTGTCGCGCATCGCGGCTTCTCGGGAGAAGCGCCGGAGAATACGATTGCCGCTTTTAGACTTGCGATGAATCAGCCTCATGTCCATTGGATCGAGCTGGACGTTCATCTTTCGAAGGACGAGATCCCCGTAGTCATTCATGACAGTACGTTGAAACGGACGACTAACGGCCAAGGGCGCGTCATTGATCATACCGCCGAGGAGTTAGGAAGATTAGACGCGGGAAGCTGGTTCGATCCTAAGTTTCCGCGGAAACCGTTTCTACGCTAAGCGAGGTTCTGAGTCTAACCGCAGGTAAATGCAGATTAAACGTCGAGTTAAAAGGGGACGACGCCGATTATGACCGTCTGGCTAAACGGGCGATCGAGGTTCTCCGTTCCCAACGGTTAGAGGACGAAATCGTGATCACTTCGTTCCGGCCCGATATTCTTCGCGCCGTTCGCAAATACTCCCCTTCCATAAGGATCGGGCTAATTATCGATGAACGGCCTGATGATCTTGTCCGGACTTTAATCTCGCTCGACGCGTCCTTGCTGTCGATCGGCTTCAGGCACATCGACGAGAAGCTTCTGCAACAAACCTCGGAAGCTTCTATCGACGTTATGGCATGGACAGTTAATTCCGTCGGGGATCTGCGCAGGCTATCGAGCCGACAAGAACCTTTCCAGCTATGCACGAACTATCCGGACCGTTGGTTGTCCGCGGTTAAAGAGGAGAAATAAGCGATGCCGGATCAAGATCGACAATCTTTGGCGAACTTGCGTAACATTTATTGCGTCGGCCGAAATTATCGGCTTCATGCCGCCGAACTAGGCAATGAGGTCCCTACTACTCCGATGATCTTTACCAAGCCGACCCATGCCGCTACGGCGATGTTGAATAATATCGTCGGGATTACCGGTTCGCAAGGGAGCGTCCATTACGAGGCGGAGCTCGTATTCGCAGTCGGCAAGGAATACGAGCCGGGTATGACATGCGACGAGCTCATCTCATCGTTCACGGTAGGATTGGATTTTACGCTACGGGACGTTCAAGATCGGTTGAAGTCGAAGGGGCAGCCTTGGTTGCCTGCCAAAGGCTTCCGTAATTCGGCGGCGCTAGGCGGTTGGTTGAAATTTCCGGGGTTACGCGCCATGTCCGAGCATGATTTCAGCTTGAACATTAACGATAGGGAAGTTCAACGGGGTAACGCTAAGGAAATGGTGTTCGATTTGCAGCGAATCGTCGATTTCGTCGGCCTTAACTATGGGCTGGGAGCGGGAGATCTGCTGTTCACGGGTACTCCCGAAGGCGTCGGTGCCTTGCGGGACGGGGATAAGCTGGACGTCAAGTGGAATGAGAGCAGCCTAGGCATTATGAAGGTGAGACTGGAAGGATAAAGAAGAGAAGGAGCTACTCCAAGCGGCTGAGGCCGCGGAATAGCTCCTTCCTTTATTTAATCTCGATTTCATCATCCGTTAGCTTCTGGCGGATTTCGAGCAGCTTGGGCAATTTTTCGAAGAAAACGTCAACGACGGCCGGATCGAAATGGCGTCCCCTCTCTTCGCGGAATAAGTTTTCGATTTTATCAAGCGGCCATGCAGCCTTGTAAACCCGTTCCGCGCTTAACGCGTCGAATACGTCGGCAACGGCGGTAATACGGCCGAAAATATGGATTTCCTCGCCTTTTCTCCCTAAGGGATATCCGGTGCCGTCCCATTTCTCGTGATGCTGCTCCGCCACGATGGAGGCGGTTCGCAGCAATTCGCGCCTGGACCCCCGCAGCAATTGATGTCCGATGTTCGTATGCGATTTAATGATATCGTATTCTTCGGCGGTCAATTTGCCCGGCTTATTCAACACCGCATCCGGGATGGCGACCTTCCCGATATCGTGCATCGGGGAAGCGGTACGCAGCAATTCGGCTTGACTCTCGCCCAGACCTAGGCCAAGAGCGAGGACGTAGGAGTATTCGGCTACCCGTTTAACGTGATTGCCCGTTTCCTTGGATCTGATCTCGCCGATTTCGCCCATGGTCGAAATGATCTCTCGCTGCGTATCGATAATTTCCTGATGCAGCATGACGGATTCGAGGGATTTGCCGGCGTAAGAAGCGGCCAAGGAGAGCAATTCTAAATCTACCGTGGTAAAATAACCGACTTCGGTCAATTTGTTAATGGCTTGATAGGCGCCGATAATTTCACCGTCATTGTTGCGGAACGGAACGGTAATGATGGATTTGGTATGATAACCCGTTTTCTGATCGTTCTCGGAGTTATGTCTCGGATCGTTATAGGCATCCTCGATGATGATCGGTTCGCCGGAGACGATCGCGTTTCCGACTAGACCCGTTCCGTAAGGGATACGGATTTCGTCGACGCCATGAGCCACGGTCGTGTACAATTCATGATTGCTTTCGTCGATCAGCCATACGGCGCATCGATCCGACAAGATCATTTCCCGTCCCATGTTGGCCATATGGACGAGCACTTGATTCAATTTCCGCTCGCTGGCGATTTTCGCGGTATAGTCAAAAATAATGCGTAATAAATCTTCCGGCGTCAGCTCTTTTTTGTACACCATGCTTCACTCCTTAACCATCCAATAGCATTATTCGCGAGAATGTTGTCGAATCCTGCTTTATGCGCAAAAAAAACAACTTCTTCGGTCGGAAAAAGTTGTTTTACGGGTAATGGGTGCAGTTAGTTAAATTGGCGGCTCAAACCATCGATATAATAAGTGATCGACTTAGACAAGCTTTCCATTAAGTCTTCTTTCATTTGAAATCCGCCTATCGCTTCCAAGGAGGCGAATCCGTGCACCAAGCTGCGTAAACCGCGAATCGCGTGAACGGCTTCTTCGGGCGGGATACCGAGCGGCTGCATCAACCGGATGAACAGATTCAGTATGCCTTCCGCCGTTTGTTCGAAGGGTGCCGGTTTAGGGTCGGGGATGCGGTTAATCGATTCATATAGGCCCGGATGCTGGCGAACGAAAAGAACGTAAGCCTGACCGACCTCGATTAACGCTTCTTTCCCGGAATGGCCGATAGCCGCGTCCTGCAGTTGATCGAGCAATTGTCGGGAGGCGTAAACGGCCAGCTTCTGGCGGAGGTCGGGAAGACCTTCCACATGGTTGTAAAGGGAGGGAGTTTTAATGCCTAATTGACCTGCGACGTTGGCCAGCGTGATTTGCTCCCAGCCGATCCGATCGGCTATGTCCGCCGCGGTTGCGATTACGATTTCGGGTTTAATGCCGGCTCTCATTGGGCTTTCCTCTTTTCTAAACGTTGCTCCGCTTCTTCGATGGCGCGCCGGATAAGATTCGCGGGTTGATTAAGCGCCGGTCCATGGCCTACGGCCAGTACCGAGGGGTTAAGCTGCAATAGCCTCTTGGCGCTTGCGATGGCCGTAGGCGTATGCCAGGTGGCCAATGCCGGAAATGGAAACGTCCATTTCACGTGGCCGGAGACGGCTAATCCGCCTTTCGATTGGAAGGCGTCGCCCGCGATAAGCGTTTGGGTTTCGGTTTCCAGAAAAGCAAGATGGCCAGGGGAGTGTCCTGGAGACGAGACGGCTATCAGCGAACCGATGCAGTCATTGTCTTCGATGAGGAAATCCGGAGCGAAGAGCGCCTTTTTCGGTAATCCGCCTTTAAGCGGGGTTTGCGGTTCATTCGGCAGGAGAGAGCGATTTCCTTTTAGAATGGCTGCCTCCCGGCGGGACATTCCGATCTTCGCGTTCGGATACTTCGTCTTAAGGTAAGGAACGGCGCCGATATGATCATCATGAGCATGAGTAATCAAGATCCGGGTAAGCGGCTTGCCTGTTGCTTGGATAGCGGAGTCGATTCCTTTGGCCAGGGAAGGAACGCATGCGTCGATAAGCGTCACGCCGTTCTCGTCTTCTATGAGATAACAATCCATCGGGAATAATTTAGGAACGAAGATCAGTTGGGTCACGGGACCCCATGTATTTTTGTTCAAGCTAATCGCCTCCAATTACTAATTGTATTATCATTATAACTAATATCATTAGTTTTAGCAAGCGGGTATTTTGACTAATTTTCCATTTATCGTTGATATTAGCTGGCGGCGAAGGGGGAAAAAACTTGTTTTTTGCGCAAGATGATCTTATCCCTTCTTTAGCTGTTTGACTCCCTTACTTTAAGGAAGTTTGCTTTTACAATAAGGGTGTAAGTATCAAACAACCTTTTGGGAGGTCTATAAAAGTGAAAAAGAAACTACTTACCACAGTTGCATCCGTCGTAATGTTGTCATCGGCTTTGACTGCTTGCGGCGGCAACGACAAAAACGAAGCATCTCCTGCTGCAAGCCCAAGCACTAGCGCAAGCGCCAGCCCGAGCGAATCGGCCGAAGCGCCGGCGAACGTGGAAAGATTCGACGTTTCCTTGCGCCACATCCAAATCGGCGAACTGCAAAAATTCCGTAAAGCGATTCTTGACGAAGTCGTTAAAAAATCCGAGGACGAAGTAAAGGGAGCCAACTTTGAACTCGACGCCGTTGAAGACAGCTTCAACCGTTGGACAAAGCTGCCGGCCGAAATGGCGGCAGGCAATCCTCCTAAAATCTTCGACGTGTTCGGCGGACCTGCAGAAGCTCAAAAGTATGCCCGCGCTAACAAATTGCTCGACGTGACTCCGATCCTTGATGAGCTCGGAATCAAAGATAAGTTTACGGACACTTCCACGTTTACGGTAGACGGTAAAATTTACGGATTGCCGATCGGTGCTAGCTCCGAGGGATGGTTCTACAATACGGAACTTCTTGCGGCTAACAACATCGCCGTTCCAAAAACGCTTGAAGAGCTCGAAGCCGCGTTCGAAACGCTGAAAGGCAAAGGCATTACGCCAATCGCAATGGGGTCCCAAGCTGCTTGGGTGCCGTTCATGCTCGTGAACACCATGATCGCTCGTTATGCTGGTCCTGATATTCAAGCAGGCGTAGCCAACGGTACTCGCAAATTGACTGAGCCTGAAGTTGTCGCTGCCTTCGCGAAATACGAAGAGTGGATCAAAAAAGGCTACTTCACGAAAGGCGAACTCGGTATCGACTACGCCGGTCAAACGAACGAATTCATCGCAGGCAAAACCGGATTCCTGTTCGATGGAACTTGGCGCGCGTCTACCTTCGCTGCTGAAGGCGTAGGTAAAGCTCTTAACGGTAAAGTCGGTTACTTTGCATTCCCTGCGGTATCGGGCGGCAAAGGCGACCAAACCGCGGTTAACTACAACCAAAACAATGGTTACGCGTTCTCTTCGGACCTTAACGACAACGAAAAAGCGGCTATCAAAGCGTTCATCAAAAATCTTTATGCGGACGAGTACCAAGTTCGCGGTTTCAAAGAAGACGGCGTATTGCCTTCCATGAAAGTAGATCCAACGTTGCTGACTTCCGAAGATCCGATCATGAAAGAAGTTTTGGCGAACAATGCTGCAGCTGGCACTGTATTCCCGCACTTCGATTCTCTCGTACCAGGAACAGTAAACGGCGAGTTCGAAAAACAAATCCAAAACCTGATCGCCGGCAAGTCCGATCCGCAAAAAGCGGTTGAAGCGATTCAAAAACTTCTAGATACTGAGCTAGCAGCTCTGAAATAGTCCTAATTCAGCGATCACGACGATGAGGAACCGCTGCCCGCAACGGGCGGTTCCTCTCTCGTCATCAGGGTGGGGGAACCATGAACAAAACTTTGAGAAATCCATATGTATACCTGCTCTTTGTGCTGCCGACGATCGGTCTTTACGGATTGTTCTTTATTTATCCCGTCATCCAATCGGCTTATTACGGATTAACGGATTGGGATGCCTTAACGACTGCTAATTTTATCGGATTCGGAAATTTCGAACGGGCGTTTCAAGATGATGATTTCTGGGTTTCCGTCAAGAACAACATGTTTTTCATTCTTTTCTCGGTTTTCGTACAAGTTCCTTTGATTATTCTTTTCTCGTTGCTCATCAGCGGCGTGAAACGTTTACAAGGCTTCTATAAGACAACGGTATTTATGCCTTCCATTTTGTCCACGTCGATTATCGGTATTTTGTGGGGTTTTATGTATCATCCGAGCATCGGGTTTTTCAACAAATTCCTTAGTTGGTTCGGCATTGAACCGATTTATTGGTTATCCGATACGAAATGGGCGCTGTTGTCCATTCTGATTACGAATGCTTGGCAGTGGATGGGCTTTTATATCGTATTGGTACTTGCAGCCATTTTGGCTATTCCGAAGGAAATCAACGAGGCGGCGGAGATCGACGGAGCAACGGGCTTCCAACGGGCAGTCCGGATTACGACGCCGCTCATTATGCCTGTTATATCGATAGTAGTTATGCTTTCCATCGCTGGCGCGATGAGAGTCGTCGACATCGTTCTTGTCATGACGAACGGAGGTCCGGCTGGGGCAACGGAAGTAATGGCGTCATATATGGTCAATAAAGCTATGAAGTATGGCGAATACGGTTACGGCACCGCTCTTTCCATTATGATCTTCGCCATCGCTTTGCTCTTGACGGCGCTTTACCAAATCGTGTTTGCCAGAAGGCAGGAAAGGGTCGAGTACTGATGCCTAAAGTCATAAAAAAAGTCTTGCCCCATCTGGTGCTGATAGTTTATGTATTCATTATCTTGTTTCCATTCGTTTTCGTGCTGTTATCGTCCTTGAAAGAAACGAACGATCAGATCGTAACCGCGCCTTTCGGTTTGCCGAAAAAGCTGACGTTCGAGAATTTCTCGGATGCCTGGACCCAAGCGAAAATCAGCCGATATTTCTTCAACAGCGCTTATCTATCCTTGGCGGCCGCAGTGGCAGCGATCCTGCTCTCCGCAATGACCGCTTATGCCATCGCCCGCATGAGATTGAAACGTACAAGCAAGGTAATCTATCAGTTTATTTTGCTGGGGATGCTCATACCGGGTAACGTGCTGTTTATCGCCCAATATATTCTCGTTCAGAAAATGGGAATCCTCAACACGCACTGGGCTTTGTTCTTGCCTTATACGGCCGGGGCTTTACCGTTCAGCGTATTGCTCATCGTCGCCTTCATGAAAGCCATTCCGCAGGAAATGGAAGAGGCTGCGATCGTGGACGGGCTTGGGGTTATCGGATCGTTCTTCAGAATTATTCTTCCGTTGACCGTACCTGCGCTCGTAACGGTGTTTATCATTAACCTTCTAGGTAACTGGAACGAATATTTGCTATCGAACTTTTTCATCAGTAAAGACAACTTGCGCACGCTCCCGACCGGGATGGTCGGTTTCCGCGACGCGTTCCAGACGAATTATCCGTTGGTATTTACCGGAATCGTAATCAGCGTCTTGCCGATTCTGGTCATCTACGCATTCTTGCAAAAAACGATCATCGAAGGTTTGACCGCGGGTGGCGTCAAAGGCTAATCCGAAATTATCGAGTGCAATCGAACAAGCGCGTTCTCCTTCTGGAGAATCGTGCTTTTTTGTTTTTCATCGTCATCAATGAGAAAATAGGGGGAGCAACGCGAAAGGACGGGACCCCATTGAACGTTTACTCATTTCCGCCGTTCATCGGCGACGGATCGAGAATATTGATTTTAGGCAGCATGCCCGGCGTAGCCTCCTTGCGGGCGCATCAGTATTACGGGAACGCGCGCAATTATTTGTGGCCGATCCTGTACGCTCTGTACGGTGAGGGGAGGAAACCGGACGAAAGCTACGAAGAGAAGCTTAAGCTGGCCTCGGATAACGGAATCGCCTTATGGGACGTCATCGCGAGCTGCGAGAGGGAGGGGAGCCTGGATAGCGATATTAAAAAGGCCGTCCCGAACGATATTCCGGGTTTGCTCGAGAGGTATCCGAACGTGAAAACGCTTGTCTGCAACGGTACGAAGTCTTATGCGGAGATGAACAAGCATTTCGGCTCGCATCCGGAGATCATGCAACGGAAGATTCTCCGCATGCCTTCGACGAGCCCGATTCCGACGAAGGATTACAGAGGGTTGGATGATCGGCTGGCGGTTTGGCGAGTGTTGTTGGACATATAAAAACAGTCCGGCAAGAGGGGATCCTCTTGCCGGACTGTCTTATACAGGTCGCTTACCAACCTTCGCGTTGCCTTAAGGACGTAATATGGGCCGCGTGCTGCTTGCCGTGCCACGCGAAGTAGGCGACTAACCGATCAAGCGTGTTGAGGCCGCTAACGGGATGCTGGAAGGCAAGAGAGAACGATTCCGGCGGAAGGGAACGCAATAGCGCGTCCATACGCTCATGAATGCCTTCAAGCATCTTCAGCGAGGGCTCGACCGGAAGGAGGCTGGAATCCTGAAGTTTAACCCAATCGTTCTCCTCGAACGTCTTGACGAGCGGCTGCTGTTCGGTCAAGGCGAGCTTGGCGCGAATAAGGCCGTTCATCGAAGCGTCCGCCACGTGATGGACGACTTGCCTTACCGTCCAGCCGCCAGGACGATACGGAGTATCCAATTGGCCGTCGTTCAACCCTTCAATGGCTTCGCGAAGTCTCGATGCGGTCAACGCAAGCTCTTCGATCCTCGTTTGCCGCTGCTCCGCGGCAGTGTTCTCGTCGTAACTGAAATTTCCGATCGGGTATTTCAACTGTTCCAAATCCGACATCCGGTTTTCCCCCTTTAGCGATCTTGACCTAATTCTCCCATAAGCTTGGAAATCTTACTTGGTCAATTGCTCCATCTGCTCGATCAGCCCTTCGAAGACGCTCATCGCTTGGCGAATCGGCTCAGGCGAGGACATATCGACCCCGGCTTTCTTAAGGATGTTGATGGAGTAGTCTTTGCCGCCGCTCTTCAGGAAACCGAGGTAGCGGTCGACGGCAGGCTGGCCTTCGTCGAGAATTTGCTTCGCGAAGCTGGTCGCCGCCGAGAAGCCCGTCGCGTATTTGTATACGTAGAAGCTCGTATAGAAGTGGGGGATACGAGCCCATTCCATCTCGATATCCTTGTCTACGACCATTCCTTTGCCGTAATAACGCACGTTCAGATCATAGTAGATCGAACTGAGCTCCTGCGGCGTCAGCGCCTCTCCTTTCTCCGCTTTCTCGTGGATGATTTTCTCGAATTCCGCGAACATCGTCTGACGGAATACGGTCGTCCTGAACTGGTCGGCGTAGTAGGTGAGAAGGTACATTTTTTCCTTCGGATCGGTCGATTTCTCCAGCAAGTTGTTCATGAGGAGCGCTTCGTTAAGCGTCGAAGCGACCTCGGCCAGGAAGATCGTGTATTGCGCGTCGCGGTACTCATTGTTGTTATCGGAGTAATAGGAATGCAGCGCATGGCCCATCTCGTGCGTCAACGTGAACATGCTGTTCAGGTTGTCGTTATGGTTCAGCAGAACGTAAGGATGCGTTCCGAACGCGCCCCAACTGTAAGCGCCGCTGCGTTTGCCTTCGTTCTCGTAGACGTCGATCCAACCTCCGTCGAAGCCTTCCTGCAGCACCTTGCGATAGTCCTCCCCAAGCGGAGCGAGACTTTCGTAAACTTTTTTCTTCGCATCCTCGTACGAGATCTCCATATCGAACTCTTCGACAAGGGGAGCGAACAGGTCGTACATATGTAGTTCGTCAAGCTTGAGCAGCTTCTTGCGCAGATCCATGTACCGGTGCATAAGCGGCAAAAACTCATGGATCGTCGAGATCAAGTTATCGTATACGGATTGCGGGATATTATCGCCGAACAGCGACATTTCCAGCGCGGACGGGTAGTGGCGAGCTTTCGCATAAAAAATGTTTTTGGTCACGTTGGCGTTCAAAGTGGAAGCGAGCGTGTTGCGCCATTTGCCGTAAGTGTCGTACATCGCTTTGAAGGCATCGCGGCGGACTTCTTGGTTTTTGCTCTCCAGGAATTGGATGTACCGTCCGTGAGTAAGCTCGACTTCTTCGCCTTTGTCGTTCTTTACTTTAGGGAATTTCAGATCCGCGTTGTTCAACATTCCGAAGATCGTGCCGGGCGCTTGCGATACGTT
This sequence comes from Cohnella cholangitidis, assembly GCF_014107495.1. Taxonomy (GTDB): domain Bacteria; phylum Bacillota; class Bacilli; order Paenibacillales; family Paenibacillaceae; genus Cohnella; species Cohnella cholangitidis. The sequence goes on along the minus strand of NZ_CP041969.1, from coordinate 913,066 downwards.
GCCGACCTGCGCAAGAAGCGATTCTTCGTTTTTGGACAGCGTATGCGGCTTCTGGCGAAGCATTTCTTCCAGAGTGCGCTTGTATTTGGCCACTGCGGGATCGGCGATCAGACCGGACAACTGTTTTTCCGTCAAGCTGAGTATCTCCGGGGTGATGAAGGAGGTGGCTTCGCTCACTTCCACGCTGATTTTCTTGGATTTATCGGACAAGGCTTGATAGCTTGGCTCAGCCGTATCTTCGTGATGGCGCATGTTGGCGTATACGTAGAGACGTTCGGTCAACAAGGAGATGTCGTCGTCCAGCGCGAAACAGCGAGCGATGGATGCGGCATCTTGAAGTTTGCCTTGATAGGCCGAGATTTCCCCGATCAGGCTTTTGACCTTGGCGAATTCGGCATCCCAAGCGGATTGGTTCGGATATAAGTCTTCCAGCTTCCAACGGTTCTCTTGAGGAACTTCGTTTCTTTTGGCTACTTGATTCATGGGAGAGCTCAACCTCCTGGATAATGGACTATGGGAAATATGTTTTTCCGCATGGGAGATGCTTGGGTTTGCGGAAGAAGTGCTAACGGTCGCTGTCGTGCATAGGATAGACATCACCACTACAGTGGCGGAGAGCGGCAATGCGCAGGATTTCATAGGACGCCTCCGGGAACGGAATGAGTTACCGGATTAGTATGTCCTTACCTGGAAGGTTTATAAGACCTCTTACGCTACGCGCCTATCCGAAAGAAGCTATATACGATAAGGAAAAAAGCAAACAGAACGAGAACAATCGATAGGATCGCCATGTATCGGCGCATCGACTCGGGAAGCCGTTCCCGAGATAAAATGAGAATTACCGCCAAGCTAAAGGATGCGATGATGAAAATGAGAGTCGCTTCTGATTCCATTAAGCGTAAAGCTCCTTTCCCGCTATGGGCGATTAGATGTTTTTAAGCTTCTCCATCGTGAGCTTAAGCCCTTCCTCGCCATCGGGAAAGTCTTCGGGCCGAAATCTTTTTTGAGCCCAGTCCATCAGTTCCGGGCGGCTCAGGAATTTGTGGCAGGTCTCGCCCCATTGGTCGGAAATCTCCCTGACGACAAGCGTTTTGCCTTGAACCTCTACAGTCAGCATATTGTAGTTATCGTGCTTATAGACGGTATGTTTAGCGAACATGATCTTCTCCTGGTCTGGGCACGTCGTGCCGTTTTTCTCATCATAGAAGAGATGGGCATAGAAATCAATGCGGCGCTGGTAAAAATAGGTTGACAGCAAACGAGGGATGTGGGATCCTACTAAAAATTCGCTTCTATTGCGGAAGTTCGCAATGGATAACGAATGGGGCAAGCAAAGAGCCGAGACTAGATGAGCCTAGGATTGACGAGCCGAGAGGAGAAAAGAAAAATGGAAAACAAGTCCGCGTTGAAAGCTTATCCGCAAGTCGGAGTCGCATCGACTTGCCGATCGTTCGAAGAATATCGGGCGATGTTTGCGCTGACCGAAACGAATTGGAACGCGGGTCCCGTTTTAGACGTCGCGGGAGGAGCTTCGTCCTTTACCGCTCAGCTTAACGCTATGGGCGTTAGCGCGGTTGCCGCGGATCCTTATTACGAAGGGCTTACCGAGAGCGTAATCGCCGCGGGTTATCGGGAGATCGAGGTTTCGACCGCTAAGCTGGCCGCCATCTCGGAACAATTCGACTGGAGCTTTTACAGCTCTTTGGAGCAACATCGCAAGCTAAGAGAGCGTTCCTTCGAGCTGTTCGCGGAAGACTTCCGCAAGGAAGAAGCCAGGTCGAGGTACGTTGCGGCGTCGCTTCCGAATTTGCCGTTCGATACGGATTCGTTCGGATTGGTCTTGTGCAGCCATTTCTTGTTCCTATATGCCGACGCCTTCGGAGAGAAATTTCATGCCGAAGCATTGACGGAATTGATACGGGTTCTTCGCCCGGGCGGAGAACTGCGAATATATCCTTTGATTTCCTTGAAATGGGAGCCTTGCTCTTTCATTCCGGATCTTTTGAGAGAGCTTCGGCAAGTCGCGCACGCGGAGGTTTTGCCTAGCGGTTTGCCCTTCACGCCAGTCCCCAGTCCCTTGCTACGACTGGTTAAATTGGCTTAATGGTCGAATCTGCCTATCTTGCAAAAAAGGGTAAATTCGGTTATAATTATCGTATTCGCCGATTGACGGCGAGATTTTAGGAGGTTTTTCATTTGAGAGGAACAGTAAAGTGGTTTAACGCGGAGAAAGGCTACGGTTTTATCTCCATCGAGGACGGCAACGATGTATTCGTTCACTTCTCTGCAATCCAAGGCGAAGGCTTCAAAACCTTGGAAGAAGGCCAAGCGGTTGAATTCGAAATCACTCAAGGCAATCGTGGTCCACAAGCATCTAACGTGGTTAAACTGTAAGTCTCGCGATGCGTTGACTTATTATCATATCACGAATTAGCAGTAAAACCCCTAGCCTCTGCTAGGGGTTTTATTGTCGATTCCTTTGACCTCGTCATCGGCGTAGTGGTACACTATTTCTGGGTTTTATTGATACTAATGTCTCTCGGGGGTAAATGGTTATGCCAAAATTCAAGCTTTTCGCTGGCCGCAAAGGCAAAGCGGACCAAGCCAAAAACAATCGTTTCGTTAAGCTGGCTCGCGAGATTTACGTACAAGCGCGCAAGGGCGGAACGAACCCTGAGGCTAACTCCGGCCTCAAGGCCGCGATTGCTAGCGCTCGCGCGATTCAAATGCCAGCTGATAATATTGAAAGAGCGATCAAGAAAGCGTCCGGCGGGACCGACAGCGTGGACTACGAGGAAGTTCTATATGAAGGATACGGACCGGGCGGCGTGGCGATCATGGTGAAGTGCCTGACCGATAACCGCAACCGTACGGCGGCCGACGTTCGTTCGATCTTCGGCAAGCGGGGAGGCAACATGGGGGAATCGGGTTGCGTATCCTACATGTTCGATTATAAGGGCTTGCTAGTCGTTGAGCGCGAAGAAGACGATGGACGCGACGAAGACAGCTTCATGATGGAAGTTCTAGAAGCCGGAGCGGAAGACGTCGTCGTCGGGGAAGACAGCTTCGAAATCTTGACCGCGCCGGAAGAATTCGATGCCGTTAAGAGCAATCTGGAAGCGGCAGGCTACGCGTTCGAGACGGCAAGCCTTCGCTGGTTGCCGCAAAATACGGTAGCTACCGAAGGGGAGAACGCGGAGAAACTCCTGAAAATGATGGAAGCATTCGATGACAACGACGACGTTCAGGACGTGTACCACAATTTCGAGATCAGCGACGACGAAATGAGCCGGATAGGTTAACGGTTCGATATCCTATAGCGCATTTCCTAAAGGGGCCTCGCGGCCTCTTTTTGCCGTTATCTCAGCAAAAAACCGCTAACCGTTAACGGCTAGCGGTCGTACGCGAAGTTAAACCAAGGTCCCTGCTGCGGAATCGTCGGGCTGAAGCATGCGAACCTTATCGATCGTTCCGCCGCCAAGGCACGTTGCTCCGTCGTAGAAGACGACGGCTTGCCCGGGCGTGATCGCTTTTTGCGGAACGTCGAACTCTACGAGATAAGCTCCGCTGCCCTGAGGGGTCAGAGTCACGCCTTGATCCGGCTGGCGATAACGGAATTTTGCGGTACACTTGATCGGTTCGGCGGGCACGGAAGGGCTGATCCAGTTGACTTCCGTAGCGGTGAGCGCCACGGAGTAGAGGCTGGAGTGAGCATCTCCTTGCACGACGTACAACGTATTGCTCGCCAAATCCTTGCTCGCCACGAACCATGGTTCGCCGTTGCCGGAACCGCCGATTCCAAGGCCTTGACGTTGTCCTAGCGTGTAATACATGAGCCCGTCATGGCGACCTTTCACTTCGCCGGAGACGAGGTCGACCATATTGCCCGGTTTCGCGGGCAAATATTGGCTTAGAAATTCCTTGAAATTGCGTTCGCCTATGAAACAAACGCCCGTGCTGTCTTTTTTCTTGGCCGTCGCTAAGCCCGCTTCTTCGGCGATCTTCCGCACGTCCGGTTTGTTCAGGTGCCCGATCGGGAACATGGCGCGGGCGAGCTGCGATTGGTTAAGGGCATGCAGGAAGTACGATTGGTCCTTGTTAGCGTCGACGCCGCGCAACAGTTCGTATTTGCCGTCCCGAAGCTCGACGCGGGCATAATGTCCCGTAGCAATGACTTCGGCTCCCAGCTCCAGAGCCTTCTGCAGGAACTCTCCGAACTTGATTTCGCGGTTGCACATGACATCGGGGTTAGGCGTTCTTCCCCGGCGGTATTCCTCGAGGAAATATTCGAATACTTTGTCTCTGTACTCATCCTCGAAGTTGACTGTATAATAAGGAATTCCGATCTGGTTGCATACTCGGCGGACGTCCTCCGCGTCCTCTTCCGCGGTGCATACGCCGAATTCATCCGTATCGTCCCAGTTTTTCATGAATACTCCGATCACGTCGAAGCCTTGCTTTTTTAACAACAGAGCCGTCACCGAGGAATCCACGCCGCCGGACATGCCGACGACGACGCGGACTTTGGACGGATCCGGGAATCGCTCGTTCAGCGACGGAATAACCGTTTCATGATCCAACATCTTTCATCTCTCCTTACTGCAAACGAGAACCGTTTCGTCTTTAATATTAGCATATTCGAACCGATTTCTCACATATCGGCATCCCTTTCATGAATATGTCACGTTTTTTTGACCAAAAAGGATATAGATGTGATAACATAGATTTAATATGGGGATACCCCCATTTAAAACATTTTGAATAAGACATAAAGAAACTTATTCTATGCTCAAGGCATGAAAGCGGGTGTTCTCTTGAAAATTTCGACGAAAGGCCGCTACGGCTTAACGATTATGATGGAACTTGCGGCTAAATTCGGCGAGGGGCCGATTTCATTAAAAAGCATTGCCGAGAAAAACGGTCTATCCGAGCATTACTTGGAGCAATTGATTGCCCCGCTGCGCAATGCCGGGCTAGTCAAAAGCGTTAGGGGAGCTTACGGCGGGTATATTCTGTCCAAGGATCCGGAAACGATTTCCTCCGGGGACGTCATCCGCATACTGGAAGGACCGATCAGCCCCGTTGATTTCACCGAAGAAGACGATCCGGCCAAACGCGACCTGTGGCTGAGAATCCGGGACAGCATTGCCGAAGTTCTCGATTCGACGACTCTTCACGACCTTATTTCCTTTAAAGGCGAGGACAAGCTGGACAACTACATGTTCTACATTTAGCAGCCGTTCATCCAGTCGTTTTTCGAACGCGGGGAGAACTTTCCCATTTAGAAGAAGGTGCAAGGCATGGGTTCCATTTATTTCGATCACGCGGCGACCACGGTTATGAGTCCGGAAGCTCTCCAAGCCTACGCCGAGGCGGCAACCGGAGGACCGGGCAACCCCTCCAGCTTGCATTCCCACGGGCGAACGGCCAGAGAACGGATCACTTCCGCGAGGGACGCCTTTGCGGCAATTCTTCATTGCGAACCCTCTGAACTTATATTTACGGGGAGCGGTACCGAAAGCGATAATTCCGCATTATTCGGAGCAGCCCTTGCGCAACGCCGTAAGGGGCGCAACGGGATCGTTACGACGGCGGTCGAGCATCACGCCGTCTTGCATGCATGCCGTCAGCTAGAGGCTCAAGGGTTCTTGCTGACGGTATTGCCTGTCGACGAATTCGGACGCGTCGCGGTAGAGGACGCGAAAGCCGCCATTAACGATACGACGGCGATCGTCAGCGTCATGGCGGGCAACAACGAAACCGGGACTATACAGCCGATTGCCGAAATCGGCGATTGGGCTCGCAAGCATAAAGCATACATGCACGTCGACGCGGTACAAGCATTTGGTTATCTTTCTTTCGATCTCAAGCAATTGCCGATTGACTTCCTCAGCCTGTCCGCGCACAAAATCAACGGCCCGCAGGGCGTTGGCCTACTCTACGTCCGCAAAGGAACCTCGTTTCAGCCGTTGTTATTCGGCGGCTCCCAAGAGCGCAACCGCAGAGCCGGAACGGAGAACGTACCCGGAATCGCAGCCTTCGCCAAAGCGGCGGAGCTAGCATACGCCCAGCTTCAATCCAGGAGGGATCATGCGGAGAGTATCCGCGAGACCTTGCTGCAGAAGCTGACGGAGCAACTCGGTGCCGACGGGTTTACGGTTAACGGACATCCCGACGAACGACTTCCGCATATCCTGAATTTGAGCTTTACCGGCATTTCCTCCGAGAGCATGCTGATGAACCTGGATTTGGCGGGGGTGTCGGCTTCGGGCGGATCGGCGTGCACTTCGGGCTCCTTGAAGCCGTCGCATGTTCTGTCGGCAATGAACATTTCTTCCGAAAGAGTGTCATCTGCCGTACGTTTTAGCTTCGGTTTGGGCAATACTAGAGAAGAAGCCGATAATTTGGCGAAAATAACTGCAACCATTTCAGCTCGTTTGCGTAATAGATAACAAGGCGCTGGAATAGTTAGGAGTCCGGTTATGATTCAAGTACAGCGGATTCTCGGCCTACCGGTGCTGCACGAGAACGGTAAATTCGCAGGGAAAGTAAAAGATCTCTGGTTCGACGAGTTTTGGACGCCGGTCGGGGTTATCTTGGACAGATATACTCGGTCAGGCTTAATACGCAAGATGCCTAGGGCTGTCTACTGGGAAGATATCGTTCACTGCGGTGAAGACGCCCTGTTGATTCGCAACAGTACGGTCATTGCGACTATAGATAGCAAGCAGCTGCTGCGGACTTTTCATACCGGCGTCGTCCGGTTGAAGGATATGTCTGTGTATACGATTGAAGGACGGCATTTAGGCGAAGTCTCAGACGTTTATTTCCATCCGTCTGAGGGTACACAAATATTAGGATACGAGTTGACGGACGGTTTTCTCGCGGACGTATTCGAGGGAAGGCGGAAATTGTTTCTGCCGGAATCACCCGAAAATATCGTTCTAGGCGAGGATGCCATTCTGGTACCCGCTTCATACGAGCGGATTCTTACGAGAGACCATACGCGGAAAGTGACAGGTGAAGACGGATGATGAGATGCCCGAATTGCAGCTCCAAAGATATTGGCAAAATCGGTTCGCACCAGTTTTATTGTTGGAGCTGTTTTATCGAATTGACGGTGAACGGCGAGAAAATGTCGGTATATCAAGTGGAAGAAGACGGAACGCTGAGTTCTTTGGACGATTTGTTCTTTGAAGAAGCAATGCCGGCTCAAATCCATGCGAACGGAATGTAAGCAAGGCAGCGGCAGGCACTCCGATGCTCCCTCGCGGGAGCTCGGGGTGCTTTTTTATTTCCGTTGGTTTACCCGTCGGGACAAGTACATATACTAACTTCAAAGGCTTTCGCTCTCCGGTTAAGAATGTTGGGAGTATGGGGCGTGCATTCGGGGGAGGTAGAGAGATGAGCCGGATCACTCAGAGTCGGTTGTTTAACTTGCTTATATACGCGATCCTGATCTTGATCGTATTGTTTCTTGTCGTACTCGTGCGCCCGATGCTCATGTCCGTCTACGATTTTCTGAAGGCGGTTTTGACGCCCTTCCTCATCGCGATGGTCATTTCCTATACGTTAAATCCGATCGTCAATCTGCTGCATGACCGCAAGGTGCCTCGAACGGCGGCGGTATTGCTCATCTACGCGGTATTTATTTCGGTTTCAATAGTCATCCTCATGAACGTCATTCCGATGTTCATGGATCAAGTGGAGGAATTGAACGAGCGAATGCCGGATTTAACGATGAAGGCCCAGAGCATCGTGGATCATTTCAATAATAACAACGTGCTGCCGGAAACGGTCAGGGACGGGATCAATCGGTCGATCAGTACGATGGAGAAGCAAATCGAACAACGGATCGCCGACTTTCTGAACAATATCGGGGCCGTAGTTAACGTCTTGTTCATGGCGATGATCGTTCCTTTTTTGGCTTTTTACATGATGAAAGATTTGGACGTATTCGAACGGGCGGCATTAAAGTATATTCCCCGTGCCAGGCGCAAACATGCGGTAAGGCTCATGAAGGAAATAGACGAGGCTTTAGGAAGCTACATAAGAGGGCAGCTTATCGTTTCCCTGTGCATCGGCGTGCTGGCTTATATCGGATATTTGATCATAGGAATGCCTTATCCGCTGCTAATGGCCGGATTCGTGTCTTTGTTCGACATAATCCCTTACCTAGGGCCGTTCCTAGGAGCGTTGCCCGCATTGGTCATGGCGACGACGGTTTCTTGGAAAATGGTGTTGATGGTCGTCATCGTCAACATGATCTGCCAGAATCTCGAGAGCAACGTAATCAGTCCGCAGGTAGTAGGCAAATCGATGAAAATGCATCCGTTGACGATCATTTTAGTGCTGCTCATCGGGGGCCAGCTGGCGGGCGTCGTCGGAATGATTTTGGCGGTTCCTTTCTACGCGGCGATGAAAGTCGTCGTGCAGCATGTGTCCGCCTACTACATCCATAGAAAAACCGTTTGACAGCGTCGAAATACGTTGTCTATAATTTGTATGATTAACATATTTGCAACGCGTTGACGAAACATAAGTACTTTGCAGTCCGCATGATCAGAGAGAAGATTTCAAGCCGTAGGTTTGCCGATGGCAACAACAAACGGCTTGGCTGAGAGAATCTTCAATGCGAAGGGCGAAGGAAGCTCGTTTCGGAGTGCGGATCGAAGTCCGCCGGCGAAGGCCGTTATCCCTGCATGAGGAGATTGCGTCTATGCGATGCAATAACCAGGGTGGTACCGCGAAGATTTTCGTCCCTGATTTAAGGGGCGTTTTTTTATTTTTTTGGACATTCACGAGGAGGATTTGGAATGAAACCGATGAAAGCAGCAGAAATCCGCAGTAAATGGTTAGCGTTCTTCGAAAGCAAAGGCCACAAGATCGAACCGAGCTCTCCGCTCGTCCCGCATAACGATCCGTCGTTGTTATGGATTAATGCCGGCATGGCACCGTTGAAAGCGTATTTCGACGGACGCGTAAAGCCGGAAAATCCAAGAATCGCCAATTCGCAAAAGTGCATCCGGACTAACGATATCGAGAACGTGGGCAAGACTCGTCGCCATCACACTTTCTTCGAGATGCTGGGCAACTTCTCCATCGGAGATTATTTCAAGGAAGAAGCGATTACGTGGGCTTGGGAATTCCTGACGGGGCCGGAATGGATCGGATTCGATCCCGATAGATTGTCCGTTACGGTTTATCCGGAAGATGAAGAAGCTTATCGTTTCTGGAACGAGAAAATCGGTCTTCCCGCCGAGCGGATCGTTAAGCTGCAAGACAATTTCTGGGATATCGGCGAAGGCCCATGCGGTCCTTGTACCGAAATTTTCTACGATCGCGGAGACAAGTACGGGGATTTGTCCGATCCCGATTGCACGACGGGAGGCGAGAACGAGCGTTTCCTCGAGGTTTGGAACCTCGTTTTCTCTCAATTCAACCACAATAAAGACGGCAGCTATACGCCGCTTCCGAACAAGAACATCGATACGGGCGCAGGGCTCGAACGGTTCGCGTCGATTTTGCAGGACGTGGATTCCAACTTCGACACGGACTTGTTCATGCCTTTGATCGAGCGCACTTGCGGCATCGCCGGGGTAAAATACAAAACGAACGAAGAGCACGACGTCGCGCTGAAGGTTATTGCCGATCATATTCGGACAGTCGCGTTCTCCGTCGGAGACGGCGTGCTGCCTTCGAATGAAGGCCGCGGATACGTCATCCGCCGATTGCTTCGCCGCGCCGTTCGATACGGCAAAGTACTCGGCATCGACCGTCCTTTCTTGTGGGAGCTTACGCCTACCGTAGGAGAAATTATGGGCGTCTACTATCCGGAAGTGCTGGAGAAACGCGAGTTCATCGAGAAGGTTATCCGCACGGAGGAGGAGCGTTTCCACGAGACTTTGACGGACGGTTTGGCTATCTTGGCTGACTTGTGCGACAAAGCCCGCGCAAACGGACGTACGGTCATCTCCGGTCCGGATGCTTTCAAATTGTACGATACGTACGGCTTCCCGTTCGATCTGACGGAAGACTACGCGACGGAGCAAGGCATGACCGTCGATCGGGAAGGCTTCGATTCCTCCATGCAAGAGCAGCGCGATCGCGCCCGTGCAGCCCGTCAAGAGACGGACAGCATGAAGGTGCAAGGCGGGCCGCTCGCGGATTACACCGAGAAAAGCGAGTTCGTCGGATACGACGGCCTTACGGCCGAATCCCGCATAATCGCCATCGTGTCGGATAACCAATTCGTCGACGTCTCCGGCGTAGACGATAAGGTCCTCGTCGTCCTCGACCGGACTCCGTTCTACGCGGAGAGCGGCGGACAAGTGAGCGACCGCGGCGTGCTATCCGGCAAAGGCGTCAATGCCGACGTGACCGGCTTGAGCAAAGCTCCGCACGGCCAGTCCGTCCATCAAGTCGTCGTTACCGGCGGTTTCCTGCGGGTCGGCGATACGGTAACGGCTTCCGTCAACGCATCCGAACGCAGCGACATCGTTCGCAACCACACGGCGACCCACTTGCTGCACAGAGCTTTGAAAGACGTACTCGGCGAGCACGTCAATCAGGCCGGATCGCTCGTGGAACCGGATCGCCTGCGGTTCGACTTCTCGCACTTCGGCGCGATTACGCCCGAAGAACTAGCCGAAGTCGAACGTCGCGTGAACGAACAGATCTGGATCGGAACGGAGCTGGACATTAGCTTCAAGCCGATTGCCGAAGCGAAAGCTCTCGGCGCCATGGCTTTGTTCGGAGAGAAATACGGAGATATCGTCCGCGTCGTGCGCGTTGGCGAATATAGCTTGGAGCTTTGCGGCGGATGCCACGTGCGGAACACTTCGCAGATCGGCCTGTTCAAGCTCGTAAGCGAAGGCGGTATCGGCTCTGGCGTTCGTCGGATCGAAGCGGTGACCGGCCGCAATGCCTATAACTATCTGGACGATCAATTAAACGTCCTCAAAGGCGCGGCTGCGCAATTGAAATGCGGCGTTAACGACGTTGCCAAGCGAATCGAAGCCGTTCAAGGCGAGGTTCGCCAACTGCAGCGCGACAACGAATCGCTTCAAGGCAAGCTTAGCCGCTTGGAAGCCGCCGATCTCGTATCGGCAGCGAAAACGGTCGGCGGCGTGACGCTGCTCTCGACCCAAGTGAACGCGGGCGGCATGGATGCCCTTCGCGGCGTGGCCGACGAGCTTAAGCTGAAGCTCGGTTCCGCTGTGCTCGTGCTCGGCGCGGCTGCCGACGACAAAGTGAACCTGGTCGTAGCGGTGACGTCCGACCTCGTTCAACAAGGCCTGCACGCAGGCAAGCTGATCAAAGATATCGCGGCGATCTGCGGCGGTGGCGGAGGCGGCAAGCCGGAGCTTGCCCAAGCCGGCGGCAAAGACCCATCCAAGCTATCCGAAGCTCTTGCAGCCGCCGAACAGTTGGTTCTGGCTCAGTTGTCTTAATGTAATTATGATTTGGAAACTTCGACCGATGGAGGGAAGTGAACTAGCTCTCGGAAGAGTTTACGTCCGCCTCTTGGAGCCCATTGCCACCTTTAAGTCTAATCATGGCAATGGGCGGAGAGGAAGCGGCTGGAGAGAGTTAGTTCACTGTACTCCCTGCTTGTCGATAATCTAAACGAAGCCACTAATTTCCTGTCCACCGGAGATTATGTTATTATGAATATAAGCGCTTAAGAGTTTGTCAGTGAAAGCGAGGTGCTGGAGATGAGCTCGTCGGATAACAATCATATGGACATGACGGTCAAGTTTGACGTCGTTGCGGATCCCCATGAAGTATCATCCCGCGACATTTTATTTACGGTGCATGACGCCTTGGTGGAGAAAGAGTATCACCCGATCAACCAGATCGTCGGCTATCTGCTCTCCGGCGACCCTGCATTTATTCCGCGTCACAACAACGCGCGCAGTCTGATCCGCAAGAAGGAACGCGACGAACTAATCGAAGAACTCGTACGCTTCTATCTTCAGCAGAACCGCTAATCCATGCGTATAATGGGATTGGACTACGGGGAGAGACGGATCGGCGTAGCGATGAGCGACTTGTTCGGGTGGACCGCTCAAGGCTTGGAAGTGATCGACCAGAAGGTCGTCGCGGATCCGATGGCACGTATTGTCGAATTGATCAGACAACACGAAGTGGAGTCCATTGTCGTAGGACTTCCGAAGAACATGAACGGAACCGTAGGTCCCAGTGGGGAAAATTGCATCGCATTCGCGGAGAAGCTTAAGGAGACACTATCCTTACCTGTCCAACTTTGGGATGAAAGGCTGACTACGGTATCCGCGGAACGAGCGTTGCTGGAAGCCGACGTAAGCAGGCGCAAACGCAAACAAGTCATCGATAAGATGGCCGCGGCCATTTTGCTGCAGAGCTATCTGGATTCGATATCGAAATGAGGGAATCGTCCATGGCGGACATTGTGAACAACGAAGAAGAAGCGGAAATTATTTATATTCCGGACGACGAAGGCAACGATGAAGCGTTCGAAGTCATCATGCGTTTCGAGTTGGACGACGGAACCGACCGCAAGTATTTGATGGTCGTTCCCGCCGACGAGGAAGACGAAGAGCAAGAAGTATTCGCTTTCCGTTACGACGAAGAGAACGATGAAATCAAGCTGTACCCGATCGAAGATCAAGACGAATGGGATATGGTCGAGGAAACGTTTAATACGCTGATCGGCGAATTCGATGAAGCAGAGGATAACAAAGGCTAAACAAGCCGTCCGCTAACGCTTCTGGAGGTACGAGAAAATGGCTGTTAAAGGCAACAATGAACTATCCGCTCTGAGGCAAGCGTACGGCGATCACGTGGAATTGCACGACGAAGACGGAACGGCTCGGGCATTTCAAATCTTGGCCGAGTTAACCGTGAACGGCAGCGACTACGCTATCCTTCAATCCAAAGAGATGCGGCAAGAGGACGAGATTGAAGTGTTTAAGGTCGTACCGGGCGCCGATGGTGAAGCGCAGCTTGAAACCGTTACGGACGAAGAGGAATGGGAGCTCGTCGAAGAGGCGTTCGACGATTCCCAGTTTGGCAGTGACGACCGGCCTTGAGATTTAAGTGACGGAGAGCGGGCGACCGCTCTTTTTCATGAATAAGGGGCTTGCTGGAGGGGAAATAACGTGGATAGAGATGATGAGCCGACATCGGGCTGGAAATCCATATACGGCAATAAAATCAACGGAGACGACGGGAAGTCCAGCGGAACGCGCGAAACGGCCGCGGCGACGGAAACGGGCAGATACCCGCAACTGACGAGGTCTGCGACTCCGCTGCGCTCGGACGCGCAACGGAGCGAATCTTCGTCGACGCAGTCTGCGCATACGGACACCGTGGCCCGCACGACATCGGTACCGCCGACTCGACGGCGCAAGCCGAGGGTATTGCTTTGGTCTTTTCTCATCGCGCTGGGGCTGGTGCTAATCGTCCTTGGCGGGGCGTTGTTCTACTTGTGGAACGGGCTGCGGCCGGCGAGCGCTTCCGATACGCCGGTCAAAATTACGATCAGCTCGGGGATGCGCGCGCAGAAGGTCGCCGAAGTACTGGAAGAAAACGGACTCATTCGCAGTGCATTTCTTTTTAGCGGTTGGTTGAAGCTCGAAGGGGAAGGTTCCCGTTTCCAAGCGGGAGAATACGAACTCACTCCGGGCATGACTCGCGAGGAGATCGTCGCCAAGCTGAACTCGGGAGATATCGTTGCGGCAGCTACGATCCGCTTCACGATTCCGGAAGGGTTCACGGTGCAGCAAATCGCGGCGAGATTATCGGAAACGGCCGACGTCGATAAAGACAAGTTTCTCGAAGCGGCTTCCAAGCCGGAGCAATGGACGGGGTCGCTATGGACCAAAGCGCTTCCGAACGATAACAGCCTAAGGTTCCCGCTCGAAGGATATCTCTTCCCGGAAACCTATGAGATGAAACGCGGAAGCACGGAAACCGACATCATCAACCGGATGCTCTCCGAGCTGGACCATAAGCTGGACCAGTTGCCTGAAGACTGGCAGAGCACGCTGGAGGAACGCGGACTTACGGTGCACCAGTTGCTCACCATCGCTTCCTTGGTCGAGCGCGAAGTCGTGGTGGATGAAGAGCGGGCGATCGTATCTAGCGTCATTCAGAATCGTCTGAACAAGAAAATGCCGCTGCAGATCGACGCAACGATCCAATACTTGCTCGACAAGCAGAAGGAACGGTTGCTCGAGGTTGACCTGAAAGTGGATAGCCCGTACAATACTTACTTGAATGCGGGTCTTCCGCCGGGCCCGATCGCTACTCCGAGCTTGAAGTCGATAGAGGCTGCCCTGTACCCGGAGAAAACCGATTACTTCTATTACGTGACCAAAAAAGACGGAACGAACACGCATCTGTTCGCGGTTACGTATAAGCAGCACCAGAAAAACATTCAATTAAGCGAGAAAAACGTCAAATAAGAACACAGACGCGTTCCTTGAGACGCGCTCCGACCCGGCTAGCTTGTTCGAGGTACTTAAATGTACCGCGGATCGGCGAGCCGGGTCGAAGACTTCCCGGAGGTGTATCCCTATTACGGCCTTTATTCCCGAGTTGCTAATCTCCGCCGCTTCCCACGAGCAGGCGGAAAAATATATCGAAGCCGGAGCGACGGCGATATTGGTCGGCGAATCCCGGTTCGGCATGAGACAGCCCGGCGAGATTACGTCGGATCAACTGAAAGGTGTCGTTGCCGCGGCGCACCGATTAGGCGCGAAGGCATACGTGAACATGAACAAGCTGTTTCGCAACGACGAGCTCGAATGGCTGCCGGAATATCTTAAACACGTACAGGCATCCGGAGCGGACGCTATCGTTTTCGGCGATCCCGCGGTGCTGATGAACGTCAGGCAGCATGCTCCGGAATTAACGTTGTTCTGGAACGCGGAGATGACCGGCACGAATTCTTCGGCAGCGTCTTATTGGGGACGTAGAGGAGCTATTCGGGCCGTCGTGGCAAGAGAACTGAACGAAGAGGAAATCGCCGACTTGAAGCAGAAGGCGTCCATGGAAATTCAAATTCAGGTTCACGGAATGACCAACATCTATCACTCGCACCGGAATTTATTGCAGAGCTACCTGGAGCATCTCGGACGAGAAGCGACGCTCATCCGCAAAGGCGCGGACAAAGGCTTGTTCTTGGTGGAAGCGGAGAGGCCGGACGAGAAGTTCCCCGTATATGAGGACGAGAACGGCACGCACGTCATGAGTCCGGATGACATTTGCTTGCTGGAGGCGCTGCCCGAGCTTATTCAATCGGGAGTGGACAGCTTGTATATAGAACCTCTGCTTAAATCGGAGGAATATAACGTTACCGTTCTGAGAAGCTACAGACAGGCTCTGGACCTGTGGAAACAAAATCCGGACGGGTATCGATTCGAACAAAAATGGCTCGCGGACATCCGGAAGTTGCAAAATCCCGATAGGGAGCTCGGTTTCGGATTTTTGTACAAAGAACAAGTTTATTAATTAAGCAAGGGGGTTAAAAAGTGAGCCAAACGATTATCAAGGATGCTCCGCGTCCGAAAGGCAAAAGAAATCGGTTGGACAAACCGGAGCTGCTGGCGCCTGCGGGAAGCTTGGAAAAGCTGAAGTTCGCCGTTCATTACGGCGCCGACGCCGTGTATATCGGCGGGCAGAAGTACGGCTTGCGATCCAATGCCGACAACTTCAGCTTCGAAGAAATGCGCGAGGGCGTGGAATTCGCGGCCCGATATGGGGCCAAAGTGTTCGTAGCTACGAATATTTATGCCCATCAAGAAGATCTAGACGGGGTAGAGGAGTATCTCAAGCAGCTTGAGGATGCCGGAATCGCGGCCATTATCGCGGCCGACCCGGCGATCGTCGAAACCGCGCAGAAGGTTGCGCCGAAGCTCGAAGTTCATCTCAGCACCCAACAGTCGACGATGAACTGGCAAGCCGTTCAATTTTGGAAAGATGAAGGATTGCCGCGCGTCGTGCTTGCCCGCGAGACGACGATGGAAGAAATCAGGGAAATGAAAGAACGCGTGGACGTCGAACTGGAAGTGTTCATTCACGGGGCGATGTGTTCGTCCGTATCCGGGCGTTGCGTCCTATCCAACCATTTCACGGATCGGGACTCCAACCGAGGCGGCTGCTGTCAATCTTGCCGTTGGAAGTACGATCTGCACGCCGACGAGCAATCGGTTATGGAAATCGGCGACAATGCTTTCACGATGAGCTCCAAAGATTTATGCATGATCCAGCATATCCCGGATCTGATCGATGCGGGCGTTGACAGCTTTAAGATCGAGGGCCGGATGAAGAGCATTCACTACGTTGCTTCGGTGGTGAACGTCTATCGCCAAGCGATCGACGCCTACATGGCCGATCCGGAAGGGTATCATCTGCGTCCGGAATGGGTCGAAGATATCGGCAAAGCGGCCAATCGTCCCTTGAACACCGGATTTTTCTATGCGGTACCGGGAGCGGAAGAACATATTTACGAAGCGGAAGACAAGCCGGCTCCATACGATTTCGCGGCGGTAGTGACGGATTATGACGAAGCGACGGGAATCGCGACCGTGCAGCAGCGCAGCCCGTTTCGGCCGGGCATGGAAGTGGAGTTTTTCGGACCCGGCGGACGGCAATTCAAACAGCAAATTACCGACATTACGGACGAAGAAGGCAACCCGCTGACCGTTGCGCGTCATCCGCTGCAAAAAATCCGTTTGAAAACGCAGCAACCCGTTGAGCCATATGATTTGATGCGCAAACGGTTGCATTAAAATATTTTAAAAAACCAAGAGGAATTATGATTAGACTTGTCGAATTGTCACATTAAAGTAAACGTTGCGACCCAAGCGACCGATATACTTTAAGTACACTTTTCGGCAAGTCTTTTTTTTGATGCCGCTAGTCAGTCGTCACTACATAGTTGGAGGGTCATAGCAGATGCAGAAATCGTGGCGTGAGAAATTGGGAAATGGCAACTTGAAGAATTCGATCCGCAGTGTAAGCGGTTTAACGAAGAATTTTGGAAACAAGTTGAAAGAAACAAAGGTCGAAAATCCGATTCGTTCCGTCGGAATGAAGCTTTTTTTGCTGATTTTTAGCAGCATACTGGTGTGCGTGCTATCCTTAGGCTGGTTCTCTTATTCTAAGTCCAGTTCGATCATTCAGCAGAAGGTTGCCGATTCCAGCAGCCAGACCGCGGAGCAGACGGCCGGAAAAATCGCGTTGCTCTTGAAAGGTTACGAGCGTCAATCGTTGCAATTTATTACCGACTCTAAATTTATCGGCTTCTTGAGCTCGATGTCGGTATCGAAAGACGATTACGAACTGTTCGACATGTCCAGGCAGCTCACGGAGAAAATGAGCAGCGTCGCCATGGCGGATACGAGTTACGAGTCGATTTCTTTGATTCCCGCGGACGAGAACGGACAAGTCATGACAACCGGCGGCTCCATTAACCGGGATGAATTTCTGAAACTGCCGTTCCTCAAAACGATTGCCGAAGCGAATGGCAGAGCCGTATGGTACCCGACTTCCCCCAACGGCTTGGACGGAGGACGCAGTCTGCCTACATTCGCGGTTGGACGCTTAATTAACCAGGGCAAACCTTTTTATCTGATTCTCGAAATTAAAGCCAAGACATTGGAAGAGCAGATGAAAACGGTAAATTTCGGCGAGGATAGCTCCTCCTTCATCGTGGCCTCCGATGGCACGATCATTTATGGCCCCGACGAGAAGCAATGGGGATCGAAGTACGCGTACGAAGTGCCGGGAGAAAAAGGTTCTACGACGATCAACATGGATGGAACGAAAACATTGTCCTCGGCAGGCGTGCTAGAACTCACGGGGTGGAAGCTCATCGGTAATATCCCGGTTTCCTCTCTCGTGAAAGATGCGAAAGCGATCAGCAATTTAACTTGGATCATGACGTTCGTTGCGGCGCTAATCGCGGGCGGGATCGGATTGATCGTTATGTTGTCGGTAGGACGTCCTCTGGGTCAACTAAGAACGTTGATGAACGAAGGGGAACGCGGAAACTTGACGGTGCGTTCGAACATCCGCAAGAAAGACGAGATCGGACAAGTGTCGGATAGCTTTAACCGCATGATGGAGGAAATCACCGGACTTGTTCGCCAGACGAATCTTTCTGCCCAAGAGGTTCTCGATACCGCCGTCGCATTAACCGATTCTTCCCGCAAAACGGCCAGCGCCGCTAAGGAAATCGCCGTTGCGACGGAAGAAATCGCGAACGGAGCAACGAACCTTGCGGTGGAATCGGAGAAAGGAACGGATCTGACGCTCCAAATCGGAGGGCAAGTCAAATCCGTTATCGATTCGAACGTCGAGATGGGCAATTCGGCTAACGAGGTCGAAGAAGCCGGACGCAAAGGTACGATTTATATGGGAAGCCTAATCGAGAAAACGGGCCAGACGGAAGATATGACTCGCTCGATGGTCGGAAAAGTAGATAATCTGAAGGACAGCACGCGTTCCATTCGCAAAATTTTGGACGTATTAGGCAATATGGCCAAGCAAACGAATATTTTGTCCTTGAACGCGACGATTGAAGCGGCAAGAGCCGGGGCGGCAGGCAAAGGTTTCATGGTCGTCGCCGACGAGATCCGCAAGCTTGCGGATCAGACGCGGGAGTCGATCGGCATCGTAGGCGGAATCGTCGAGAACATTCAACGCGAAATCGATGAAACCGTAAACGTATTGTCCGAAGCGTACCCGATCTTCCAAGAACAGATCGAATCCGTACGGGAAGCGAATCAGATCTTCGTTACTGTGCAAGACAATATGGGAAGCTTCGTGCAGCGGCTAGAATCGGCTACGGATTCCGTTCGTAATCTGGAAGAAGCGCAATCGACGTTGGCAATGGCTATGAGTAACGTGAGCGCGGTCGCGCAAGAAGCATCCGCTACCTCCGAGCAAGTCGCATCCCTAAGTAACGAACAATTGAACATAAGCGATGGATTGGTTCAATTGTCTAACCGGCTAGAGGCCGTATCCGGACAATTGCGCGAGTCGCTAAGCCGCTTTACGGTATCTTAATATTTGGTTTTACGGCAGACAGGAGTAGATCCTGTCTGCTTTTTTATTCGGCGTTTTTTGGAAACAATGAGAAAGGAGGAGTTAGGGAAGAGCAGGGAGTTGGTCTTATGAATAGGGATTGGGCGATGAGAGCGTTTCATGCGTTGTTGTTCATCGCGATCTTATTTGGCGTGGAAGGGGCAAGATTAGCTTGGCTGCAGCTTGGATTCGGCGGAGCGCGAACGGCAAGCGGTTCGCTTAATCAAAGCGCCTTCCTGCAACACTCCGACGGGCTAATTCTGGATAACGGGCGCGGACAGTTTCGCGACCGCACCGGTCGGCTGCTCACCGGAGTTACCGTGCAGAGCTTGGCGGCGTTCCCGGATAACGGAATGCCTCGGGGCACGGATCAAGACGTTCGTTTACTTGCCTCCGCCCTAGGAGTGGAGGCAAGTAAGTTTGATATATGGTTAGCGGGACTTCGTGAGCCGGAAGTGTGGAAAGGGGGGGGCGATGCTAGAACTTCCGCCCTTAACTTGACGAAACCCCAAATACGGGCCGCGAAGCAGTCCGATTTGTTAGGCGTGGCGATTGTCCCGTTCGTGAATAGATACCCTGCCGAGATTGCCCCTATCCATGCGCTCGGATACATTTCCCAACATCCCGATCGGGTTCGCGAATTGTATGGCCATCAGCTTGCGAAGCATCGGATGACGGTCAGAAGTCCCATTGGCGGCTCGGGGTTAGAAAAATCGATGGACCGTTTTCTTCAAGGACGTGCCCCGACACAAGCGATGCAAATGACGGATGCGAATCGTCGTCCGTTACAAGGTTTGGGGTTAAGAATTTCGGCACCCGACAATCCGCATTTTCCGATTCAAGTGACGACGACTTTGGATTTGGACATTCAGAGAATAACGGAAGACGTGATGAGCAAATACGGCATCGCCAGAGGGGCGGCAGTCGTCCTGGATGCGTCCAATGCCGATATTCTCGCAATGGCGTCACTCCCTCGGCTAGATCCTCACCATATCGGAGCAGACAAAACGGATGAACGGAATCATGCGCTAGTAGCCGCCCCTCCCGGCTCAGTTTTTAAAACGGTGACGCTCGCTGCCGCTCTGGAAGCCGGAGTGACGAACTGGGACGAGACGTTTCATTGCGACGGCCATTACGGGAAATACGGACTGAAGTGTTGGAAGGAAGGCGGCCACGGCACGCTGACGTTGGAGCAAGCTTATGCCCAATCCTGCAACGTGGTATTTGCGGGTTTAGCGGAGCGCATGGATGCGGCGTGGCTGCAAATTACGGCGGATAGGCTGGGCTTCGGACGTCAAATCGGCTGGCATACGGACAGCTTCGTGGACGGGAAACCGTTAAGGCTTCTAGGAGAAGAAGAGGCGGGATCGATCTTTCTGAGCAAGCGTACGGCTCAAGACGGCGGCGTGAGGACAGGGACGGGGATCGGCCAGCGGGATGTCCGCGTTTCTCCACTGCAAGTCGCTAACGTGGCGGTTACACTATTGCATGACGGACAAGTGTTCTCGCCTCGGCTCGTAAAGGATATCCGATATGCGGACGGGGGACTAATGGCTTCGATCCAAGTCAAATCCGCCAAGTCCAAATATGGTCAGATTGATTCGCGAACCGCTAGATTGTTGCGTCAAGGAATGCGGGCGGTCGTTCGGGAAGGCACGGCCGAGAGCGCGTTGAAGGGGGCTAAGTGGCCGTTGGCCGGCAAGTCCGGCACGGCAGAGCTTGCGGGCAAACAAACAGCCCGCAACGACCAATGGTTCGTCGGTTACGGGCCTGCGGAAGGAAAGCCGCGATACGCGGTCGCCGTGCTGATCGAAGACCAACCGGCGGGGCTGCGCAACCGCGGAGCTATTCTGTTCGGAGCGATTATGGACGGGCTTCGCCTTCGCGAGCAACGACTTCTTCAGGCTGCGGAGCAAAAGGCGAAACGTTGAATTCTTCTTTCGGAAACCGAATCCACTTGTGAAAGTATCCTTGATCGTACAAGGCTTTAAGCAAGATCATTAGGATCGGGGCCAAGATAAGTCCCGCAACGCCGAACAGGGATAAAGAAACCATCATGAAGGCCAACATCGTAAAAGCCGATACGCCCACGGTTTGTCCGGTAATGCGAGGTTCCAAAAATTGCCTCGTCAACGTAACGACGAGCAACAAGGCGGTTAGCCAAATCGCGAGGTTCGTTTCTCCGGTAATGAAGAGGTAAGCGATCCAAGGAATGAACAACGTATTAACTCCAAGCAGCGGCAGAACGTCGAAAATACCGGCAAGAAGCGCTATGGAGAAGGCGTTGTTGACTCCAAGCGCCAAGAGAGCGATGAAGATGACGAGAAACGTGATGCTGATGAGCTTGCCTTGAGCTTTAAGATAAGCGCCGATTCCTTTGAATACGTTATTGCGCAGGAAGTCGAAAGCGATTTTGAACGTTTTGGGCGCCCGGTCTTTGCTTAATTTTTTCCACGATTCAATCTCGATGCTCAAGAAGTAAGCGAGAATGATGGCTATCGAGAAATTAAGGATGAACGACGAGAACGATGTTAGGAATCCGACGAGCCAATTGAGGAATTGCCCGGCCCACTTCGCTCCCAAGTCGGTTACTTTTGCCGTGGCTTCGGTTATTTTCTGCGCGACATCGGGCGGCAGAGCTTCCATCCTGCCTTGAACGTCAACGGAAATGTTGTTCACTTGCTCTTGCAGAAGCCTCTGGTATTTCGGCAAATCATCCGCTAATTGCGTAATTTGCATCGTGAAGATGAACCCTAGACCGAGAAAAATAGCAAGGATGACGAGCGTGAATAGCAAAATGCTGATCCCGGAAGCGATGGATTTAGGTATGCCCCATCGATTCAGCCGTCTAGCAAGAGGCTCGATTATCCAGAAGATGAGGAAGGATAAAAAGACGGGAGTGGCCAGGTTATACAAATAGCTGAATATGTACATCGTGAGCCAAACCGTTAGCGCGATCACGCCGATATCGAACGCGGTCCGCCAATATTTCTGATACAAAGACAACATCTCGTTAGCCACCCTTTTTATGCTCGTGCGCGAGCAGTCTATTCCATTTATTGTTTATTGTACACGATAACAAAAAAGATGCCTACAACAATGCCTATTTTTCGGAAGGTTATGATAAAATAGAAGACAGGCACATAACCGCTCGCTAGGTTAAATATGGCAATCAAGATGGTGGGGAAGGCATGGAAATCATCCTTTGGATCGGTTTTTATTTTTTGACTTTTTATGCTTTTTTACCGGCACTCATTAGTAGAATTTTCGGTTTTAGAGTGTTTATGAAAGGAAAATCGGAATCCGATATCGCGCTTACGTTCGACGACGGTCCCGATCCGGTTTATACTCCGCAATTGCTGGACTTGTTGAAAAAGCATGGCGCGAAAGCGACGTTCTTCGTCGTAGGGGAGAACGCGGAGAAATATCCCGACATTATCGCCCGAATTCATGAGGAAGGGCATATTCTCGGTATTCACAATTACGTTCACCATACGAACTGGCTAATGCGTCCAAGTACGGTCAAGCGGCAAATCCATCGTACCTCGGACTTGATCAAACGGATTACGGGATCCAGGCCGATGTACTATCGTCCGCCTTGGGGGATCATGAACGTATTCGATTATGCGAATCTCGGACACTTACAGATCGTATTATGGACATCCTTGTTCGGAGATTGGCGCAAGCGGGTAGGCGCGGATAAGTTGTATCACCGGATGAAGCAGAAGCTAAAGCCGGGCCAAGTGTTCCTGTTGCACGATTGCGGAATTACTTTCGGAGCGGATCGGGATGCGCCGGCGAATACCCTATCCGCGTTAGGGCGGATATTGGACGACGGTCGGCAGCTAGGGTACCGTTTCATCGGGATCGATGAAATGATTGCCGTCACGGAACGCGCGAAAAAAAAGAAAACGGGCGGCGAACAAGAGGCGAGGAGATCCGGAGGCATGAAAAACGGCGATAAGGAAACGGAACGGGGCCATGCGATCGGTCCGCTTAAAAAAGTAGTTGTCAGCCTATGGATGGTGTACGAGAAAGTGTTTCACGTAGTCTTCAGGTTACGCCCTGTCGGCTCGGGCCATTTCTTTAATTACCGTATACGGAAATACTCGGGTCCGCCAATGGATCTGCAAGACAATCAGACGCTTCGTTCCGGCGACCGGATCATGGAAATCCATTTCGAGAACCAAATGTTGTTCGATCTTGGGATGAAGTCGAAGTCGACCGTCCAGATCGCCATCCGGATTATTCGCGAAATGGAGAAAGCGTTGCCGGATATGGCCAGAGAACTAGCGGTCGCTCCGAAGGGGGAGCAAGTTAAGGCGCTGTACGGCGTATCGATGATCCACCGGGGATCGGAATCTCTTGGTTATAAGACGTTTGATTTGCCAAGGGGACTGTTCGCATGGATGACGAATATTTACTTGCGTTTTCTCATTCGCGTCATCCATCCTTCCGGCAATCAAAGGGTTCGCGACAGAGGCGAAACGATGTCGCCTAGGATGCTCATAATGCCTCGCCATATTCTGTTGACTTGGGCGGACGAGTCGCGCGTGAAGCGTCGCCCGGTTCGCGAGCAGGGAACGGAGTCGGATTCCGGGGTTCAGAAGTCGGTTAAATCCGAGACCGAATCGCAGGATCTGGTAGCGGCTTTCGATGAAGGAGCGATCGGCAAGCTTGTTTAAGGAAGGAAGCAGGTACCGGGTTAGACGGTAGCTGCTTTTTTTAAGCCGGCGCAGCCGGACTTGAATTGCGAAGGCCAAAATAGTGCCTTGGTTCAGTCAAAACAGCAGCGCGTGAAGCATGAAGGCCAAAAAAGTGCCTTGGTTTCCCATACAATTGGGAACCCAAGGCAGTACACTTTGGAGAGCTGCAAATTGTTAAAACCGAACTGCGCAACAAAATCGATAGCTGCGGAGGCTGAGCACTAAATAGTCTGACCAAATAGAAAAGCGGTGGGGCAGGAAATATCCTGCTCCACCGCTTTTTGCGCTCTAATGAGCTATCGCGTAATGCTATTACATCTTCATAACGCCGCCGCGGCTGGCATTGGTAACCATCGCGGAATAACGGGCAAGGTAACCGCGCTTGATTTTCGGCTCGAAACCGGCCCATTCGGAACGGCGGCGATCCAGCTCTTCGTCGCTAACTTCGAGCGTAATCGTGCGGTTGTTCATATCAAGCTCGATGATATCTCCATCGTGTACGAAAGCGATCGGACCGCCTTCGGCAGCTTCCGGAGAAATGTGGCCGATCGCGATACCGCGGGAAGCTCCGGAGAAACGTCCATCGGTGATCAAACCGACCTTCGTGCCGAGTCCCATGCCGACGATTTGGGAAGTCGGGGCAAGCATTTCCGGCATGCCGGGACCGCCTTTAGGGCCTTCGTAACGAATGACGACAACGTGTCCTTCTTTTACTTTGCCTTCGGCCAATCCTTGAAGAACTTCTTCTTGGGAATCGAAGCAAATCGCCGGACCGCGGTGATATCCGCCGACCGATTTGTCCACGGCGCCGACTTTGATGATCGAACCGCCCGGAGCAAGGTTTCCGAATAGGACGGACAAGCCGCCTTCCTTCGAGTGAGGATCGTCGATCGGGCGAATGACCGAATGGTCGGTAATTTCCGCGCCTTCGACATTCTCGCGAAGCGTTTTAGCGGAAACGGTCATTACGTCGCCTTGCAACGCGCCTTCTTTCTTGAACAGCTCGTTGATAATGGCGCTTACGCCGCCCGCGTTGTGAAGATCTTCGATGTGATGATCGGAAGCGGGAGCGAGCTTGGATAAATAAGGCACGCGTTTAGCGACTTCGTTAATGCGCTCGATCGGATAGTCGATTCCGGCTTCGTGCGCGAGCGCCAACGTATGCAATACGGTATTCGTGGAGCCGCCCATGGCCATGTCGAGCGCAAAAGCGTTGTCGATGGCATCGAGAGTGACGATGTCGCGCGGCTTGATATCTTTCTTGATCAGTTCCATCAGTTGAGTAGCGGACTGCTTGACGAACTCGCGGCGTTCCGGAGCGACCGCCAGAATCGTACCGTTACCCGGCAATGCTAAGCCGAGTACTTCGGCAAGACAGTTCATGGAGTTCGCGGTGAACATCCCGGAGCAGGAACCGCAAGTTGGACAGCCGTATTGTTCGAGCTCGGTGAGGCTCTTCTCGTCGATTTTGCCGGTCATGAACGCGCCGACGCCTTCGAATACCGAGGTCAACGAAATCGCTCTGCCGTCGCTAGTGCGGCCGGCTTTCATCGGTCCGCCGCTGACGAAGATCGTCGGGATGTTGACGCGCAGCGCGGCCATCATCATGCCTGGGGTAATTTTGTCGCAGTTCGGAATACAAACCATTCCGTCGAACCAGTGAGCATTGACGACCGTCTCGACGGAATCGGCAATGATTTCGCGGCTTGCGAGAGAATAGCGCATGCCGATGTGACCCATAGCGATCCCGTCGTCTACGCCGATTGTATTGAATTCAAAAGGAACGCCGCCTGCTTCGCGAATGGCATCCTTAACGATTTTGCCGAATTCCTGGAGATGAATATGCCCCGGAACGATATCGATGTACGAGTTGCACACTGCGATGAACGGTTTGCCGAAATCTTCTTCTTTTACGCCCGCGGCGCGGAGCAAGCTGCGGTGCGGCGCGCGATCGAAACCTTTGGTAATCATGTCTGAGCGCATTTTTTTGTTAGCCAATGATAAGTCCCTCGCTTTCGGATAAACCGGAATGTCATATCCTTGATTTTATCACAGAACGAGACGGCTTGACCAGATAAGGCTTAGAGATAGAAGAGAGCTCGTTTTTGGGGTTATGAGCAAAAGATGGAGTTTTTATGTTATGTTAATGTAATATATTTATCGAAAGGAAGTGAAATTTACACAAATAATATCGATTTTATGTAATGAAACTTAACATAAACGATTTACATATAGAATTTGTTTTCCTATAATGAGAAGAAAGTTCGCGAGGAGGATAGGAAATGAATCTGACGGAACGCGAAAAAGAGAAGCTGCTCATTACGGTAGCGGCCGATCTGGCCCATAGACGATTAGCCAGAGGAGTAAAGCTTAATTATCCGGAATGCATCGCCTTGATCACATCCGCCATCATGGAAGGCGCGCGAGACGGAAAAACGGTAGCGGAGATGATGGCTTACGGCACGACGTTGCTTACCCGCGAACAAGTGATGGACGGCGTGCCGGAAATGATTCACGAGGTGCAAGTAGAAGCGACATTCCCCGATGGTACGAAACTCGTAACGGTGCATCAACCGATCGCATAATGTCAAATAGCTGAGGAGGACGGCCAATATGATTCCAGGCGAGATCAAGGCTAAGCCCGGAGTGCTTGAATTGAACGCGGGCAGGCGCAAAGCGGAAATCATCGTGAACAATGTCGGAGACCGCCCGGTCCAAGTCGGTTCCCATTTTCATTTCTTCGAAGTGAACCGGGCGCTTCGCTTCCCGAGAGAACAAGCTTTCGGCATGCGGCTGGACATTCCGGCCGGTACGGCCGTCAGGTTCGAACCCGGAGAAGAGAAGCCCGTCGCGTTAACCGAGCTGGGCGGAGCTAAGCTGGCCTTCGGCTTGAACGGGATTTCCAATGGCGATGCTTCGGGGGAGATGGCGGCAGAGGTGTCCGAGCGGCTTAGAGCTTGGAATGATCTGAAATCATAATTCGGATTACATATTAACAGGAACGGGCATTGGGAGGAGAGAGAGCATGCGCATGGATCGTCAAAGCTATGCCGGGATGTTCGGACCGACGACCGGAGATGCGGTTAGGTTGGCGGATACCGGCTTGTGGGCGGTTATTGAACGGGATTATACCGTATACGGAGACGAGTGCAAGTTCGGCGGCGGCAAAGTCATCCGGGACGGCATGGGCCAATCGAGCCGCGCGGTCAGAAGCGATGGCGTGCTGGATACGTTGATTACGAATGCGATCGTTATCGATCATTGGGGAATCGTGAAAGGCGATATCGGGATAAAAGACGGCGTTATCGTGGGCATCGGCAAAGCAGGTAATCCCGACATCATGTACGGGGTCGAGCCTCATATGGTCGTCGGCGCGAGCACGGAAGTGATTGCCGGCGAAGGCAAGATCGTGACGGCAGGCGGAATCGATACGCACATCCATTATATATGCCCTCAGCAGATCGAAACGGCGTTATCCTCCGGCGTAACCACGATGATCGGCGGAGGAACGGGACCCGCGACGGGAACGAACGCAACGACCTGTACTCCGGGAGCTTGGCACCTGAGGCGGATGCTCGAGGCTGCGGAAGCTTTTCCGATGAACCTCGGATTCCTGGGCAAAGGGAACGCTTCGACGTTAGAACCGTTAATCGAGCAGATCGAAGCCGGAGCGATCGGACTTAAGCTGCATGAGGACTGGGGGACGACGCCCGCGGCGATAGACGCTTGTTTGTCCGCGGCGGATCGATACGACGTTCAAGTGGCGATTCATACGGATACGCTGAACGAAGCGGGATTCGTCGAGGATACGCTCAGAGCCATCGGCGGACGGACGATTCACACCTACCATACGGAGGGAGCGGGCGGCGGCCATGCTCCGGATATAATCAAAGCGGCGGGGGAGCCGAATATCATTCCTTCTTCGACGAATCCTACCCGTCCTTTTACCGTCAATACGATCGAAGAGCATCTGGATATGCTCATGGTATGCCATCACCTCGACAGCGGCATTCCGGAAGACGTAGCGTTCGCGGATTCCCGCATTCGTCCGGAGACGATCGCGGCGGAAGACATTTTGCACGATCTGGGCGCGTTCAGCATCATCAGCTCCGATTCGCAAGCGATGGGCCGCGTCGGAGAAGTCATCACCCGGACATGGCAGACGGCGGACAAAATGAAAATGCAAAGAGGGCCGCTTGCGGGCGATGACGAAGGCGGGGAAGGCGACAATGAGAGAATTAAACGTTACGTGTCCAAATACACGATCAATCCGGCTATCGCACATGGCATTTCCCATATCGTCGGTTCTCTCGAAGCCGGCAAATGGGCCGACGTCGTCGTCTGGAGCCCATCGTTCTTCGGAGTAAAGCCGGATCTGATTTTGAAAGGCGGAAGCATCGCTTACGCTCAAATGGGAGACCCGAACGCTTCGATTCCGACGCCTCAACCGGTATTCGGCCGTCCGATGTTCGCGTCTTACGGCAAATCGTTGTTCCATAGCTCGATCACGTTCGTCTCGCAAGCGGCGTATGAGCGGGGAATCGCCTCGGAGCTCGGTCTGCAGAAACGGATAGAACCCGTCGTCAACTGCCGTAATATCGGGAAAAAAGACATGATCCGCAACGATGCGACTCCGGTCATCGAGGTTGACCCCGATACCTACAAGGTAACGGTAGATGGTGAGCTTGCCATATGCGAACCGGTGTCCGTCGTTCCGATGGCACAGCGCTATTATTTGTTCTAGTCGATTCTATAGAGGGAAAGGGGCGGATCTGAATTGATGTTGGAAGGAAAAGCGCCGGCTGCCCGGGAACTTGGCTTTCCTTGCAGCTGTTGCTTGACTCGGCATTGCCCATCGGCAGCTTCGCCCATTCCTTCGGACTGGAATCTCTTGTACAAGATGGACAAATTCAAGACGGAGCAAGCTTGCGCACGTATATGGAAGCGATGCTGCGGCATAGCTGGGCGACTAGCGACCTGATGATCGTTAAAGCGGCATATGCCAGATCATCTCATGATGGTGATGGTTACGCCTATGGAATCGAAGAACTCGTACATCTCCAAAGATTGGCTCCCGAGTCGCGAGACGGGATGGAGAAAATCGGACGAAGGCTGCTTAAGCTGGCTCCCGAATTGTTTCCGTCTATGTTGACGATGATCCGCCAGCTGCAAGAAGATATTCGCGGCGGGCGTTGTTTCGGCAGTTACCCGCTTATCTACGGCATCATCTGCCGCGAGCTGCAAGTTCCCCTCGAACGGGCGGCGGAAGGTTATTTGTACACTGCGGTCGCTACTTGCGTGAATGCGGCGTTGCGTCTGATCTCCATGGGTCAGACGGAGGCTCAGCGGTTGACGGCCTCTTTGTTCCCGGATATCTCGTTAGCTTGGGCGAAAGTCAGGGAGATGGACCCGGCGGATGCGTATAGCGCGATGCCTATGGCCGAACTTGCGATGATTAGGCACGAGACGTTGTATTCCCGGCTTTTCATGTCTTGACGCTACAATGAAATCTACATTAGTTAACGGAGGGATTATCGATGTGCCAAGGAAAAGAAGGACATCATCATCACGAATGGGAAACTCCGCAAGTCGCGGGAGGACGCCCAATGCGGATCGGAATCGGCGGACCGGTAGGGTCGGGTAAAACGAAACTGGTCGAGCAACTGGCTTTTCAATTGAAGGATAAAATCAATCTCGCCGTCATCACCAACGATATCTATACGAAGGAAGACGCGCGGATTTTATCGGATACGGGCTGTTTGCCTAACGATCGGATTATCGGAGTGGAGACGGGAGGATGCCCGCATACGGCCATTCGCGAAGACGCGTCAATGAACTTCGAGGCGGTCGAGGAGCTGGAGCAGCGGTTTCCCGATTTGGACTTGATCCTGATCGAGAGCGGCGGGGACAATCTGGCGGCGGCGTTCAGCCCCGAGCTCGTCGATCGTTTCATCTACATCATCGACGTAGCGCAAGGGGAGAAAATTCCTCGCAAAGGCGGTCCGGGAATTATGAGATCGGATCTGCTTATTATTAATAAGATCGATCTGGCGCCTTACGTGGGGGCGAGCTTGGAAGTGATGGAGCACGATTCCCGTCATATGCGCGGTGAAAGGCCGTTCGTCTTTACGAATTTGTTCGGGGGGCAAGGGTTGGACACCGTCGCGGATTGGGTAGCGCACGAGACCGGACATCATGGGGCTGCCGTCTAGTTTGGAGAATGCGGCTGCGGCGGACCGTCCGATCGGAGCCGAATTGCCCCCGGCCACCGAAAGGCTGTCCGAGCTTCGAGCGGTCGTCGGCTTGGTCAACGGACGACCGGAGCTCATTGCGCGCTATCACACTTCGCCTCTAAAGATAGCCAAAACGTTCGCGCTGTCGGCCGGCGATTGGCGACAGCTGGCCGTCGTGCAAATGGACGGTTCCCCTGGACTTCTCGAGGGAGACCGCTATTTATTCGATTGGGAGCTTCGGGAAAGGGTTCGCGTCTATGCGACTAACCAAGCGTATACGAGGGTCCATCCTTGCGAGTCGGGCCATGATTCCCGAATGAAGCAACGATTGAGATTGCAAGCCGATGCCGTGCTGGAATGGATGCCGGAGCCCGTAATGCTGTTCCGGAACGCCGGGTTCATGACCGACACGGAGATCGATCTGGAAGAAGGTTCCGTATGCGTGATGGGGGATATTTTCTGTCCGGGAAGGCTATCTAGGGGAGAATCGTTCGCTTTCCGAAGCTATGATGCAAGGGTAACCGTTCGGTATCGGGGAGAGCTTATTCACTATCAGCGCCAAATATGGGAGCCATCGTTGTTGCAGATCGATAATGCCGGATGTTTTGGCAGTTTCACTCATATGGGGATGTTCTCGGTTTTCTCGGATCGGATAACGCCTGATCTAGCGGATAAGTTGCGCGAGGCAATCGAGAAGTCGGGTGCGGTGACCGAAGACGTACGCTATGGCGTCGCCCGTACGGCGCGGCACGGCCTCGTCGTTCAGGCGGCCGGTCAAGCGGCATGGAAGCTGCAAAGGCTGCTGTTCGCCGCTTGGGATAACATTCGGGAGCAGCTTTTGGGGCAGCCGCCACTTCGGCTGCTGAAGGAATCGTGGATGCCGGGAGTCAAATAAGGAGAATTCGAATCGGTAGCCGCGAGGAATTAGTCGCGGCTACTTGTTTTGCTCGGGGAATAGATTCGCCAGTCCCGCGAAGGGCAAGTTCTCGAAATGGTCGGTTTTGTAAACGACCTCGCTCTCGAATTTAGGTTCGTCGCTTAGCTTGTTGCGGCGAAACTGGAATTGATCGTAGAGCTTGACGAGAATTTGGGCGGTGTTAATCGCGTCGTCCATGGCGCGGTGATGGGATCCGGAGAACGGGATTTCGAGCATTTCCAGCGCCGGTTTCAGACCCATCTGCTGATGTTTCTCTAGCTTATATATTTTGGACAGCATTTTTTGCAAATTGTTATGGTTAACGATCCAGTCCGTGGAAATTTGATGTTGGCGGCACTCCTGCACGAGCTGACGCTGGTCGTCTGGTCCCCACGCGCACAGGAAATATTCTTCGTCGCCCATCCATTCCGTATATTCCCGAAGAACTTCCGCGAGCGTTCCCGCGCCGTTCACGTCGTCTTGCGTAATTCCGGTAAAAGACGTCGTGTCCTCCGTTAACTGAGTAACGATAACAGGTCTGACGAATGATTGAAACGTATCGATGATTTGCGGGGTATCGCCGACCAAACCGACTTTAGCCGCTCCGATTTCGATGATTTCGGCGATCTGGCCTTTCTTGCGTCGAACGGTCATTTCCAAATCGTATACAATAATGGTCACTTCATGCACCTCTAAGACATTCCGATAATGGTTCGTACCTTTGTTATTATAGACTTATGCGGGTCATTTGTCAGTGTGGAAAATATTCTTCGTTACCGGAAATTAGCCGATTGGTTGCTCGCCCTATGCCATAAAAGGCTATCAACAAGAAATGACCGCAATCGTGGCGGATTGTCGGTCATTTCTTGTTTTCTATGGAGTTTCACCGCTTAGCTTTATAGAACTCGTGATAGAGCTTCATCAATGCCCGCTTCTCGATCCGCGAAACGTAGCTTCTGCTTATTCCAAGCTCGCGAGCGATTTCCCGTTGGGTCCGTTCATCGCCGCCGCCATCCAATCCGAACCTGCCGCGGATGACTTCCTGCTCGCGGTCGTCCAGAATGTCGAGATTTCGGTATATTTTGCTTTTCTCGATTTTGAGCTGCACCTTCTCGACGACCTCGTCCGGCTCCGTTCCGAGGATATCTTGAAGAGTGATTTCGTTGCCTTCCTTGTCCGTTCCGATCGGGTCGTGCAAGCTCACGTCCTTTCGGGTTTTCTTTAAAGACCTTAAGTGCATGAGTATCTCGTTTTCGATGCAACGGGCAGCGAAAGTGGCCAACTTCGTTCCTTTGTTCGGTTGGAAGCTTTCGATCGCTTTAATAAGCCCGATCGTTCCGATGGAGATGAGATCTTCCAAGTCTTCGCCGGTATTGTCGAACTTCTTGACGATGTAAACACAAACCGATGTAAGGAGGGGGTGCGGTTGGTGTTTACGGGGGTGTTGGTGCGGTGAAGCTGGTTGAACGATAGTGGATGCGAGATGATGTAGTGTTCTTGTGATATAATTGACGATATAACATGGATGAGAATTGGACGGTGAATTGCCATGAATCATATTCAAGATCTGAAAAAGTTAATCAAGCTCACAGGTGATCGCGCGAAGCTCGATGCTAAAGCTAATGATACCTATATCGTCTA
The DNA here is from genome assembly GCF_014107495.1 of Cohnella cholangitidis. Taxonomy (GTDB): domain Bacteria; phylum Bacillota; class Bacilli; order Paenibacillales; family Paenibacillaceae; genus Cohnella; species Cohnella cholangitidis. The sequence continues at coordinate 880,493 of NZ_CP041969.1, read as the reverse complement.
TAAAACGGACCAAGGTCAAATTGTTAAAGAATATAATAACGGGGATATTATTCCCATCGACGATAAGGATCTCGCCCATGAGTGATCCTTCAGCAATCATGTTTGTATTTGCTGGAAACAACGGAAGCGGAAAGAGTACTATCCGAAATTTGATCGTGGATCGACTCGGGATCGGTGTTAATATAGATCCCGATGCTTTGGCACGAAGAATCGATTCCGTTAATCCAGAACGTCGAAAGGTATCAGCGGGGAAAGAAGCCATTAAGCTAGCCAGGGATTGCATTCGTTACAAACGTGATTTTTCAGTCGAAACAACATTGGCTGGCGGAAACGCGATTCGCCATATGCAAGAAGCCAAGGCAAATGGGTTTGAAATCACCATGTTTTATGTCGGACTTGGTGATTATCGATTGAATATAGAGAGAGTTGCAGTTCGCGTTAAGAATGGAGGGCATCACATTGCCTCCGATGACATAATGAGGCGGCATGAGACGTCTATTCGAAATTTACTTACTAATCTTCATTTAATTGATCACCTAATCGTTATTGATAATAGTGAATCATATGGTGAAATTGTTCTTGAGGCTGACTATGGTGAGATAAAAACTCGCGCGGTACAAATTCCACAATGGGTTGAATTGATTGAGCAACAGTTAATTAAATAATATGGGGTTATTACATAATTACAACAATGGGGAACAACCAAGTTAAATTTAATGGTTATTCTCCTTTTTTCATGATAAGTACCTCTTTCGTTATTCCAATCAATTTTCAATTGTTTATATGGGGCCATTACCAGCACCTGGTTAGGTACTTAAAAAGTTCGATAAACTTGCTTGGGAAGTACATCATATACGTCCGATAGATTGTGGTGGCTCTAACTCGTATAGTAACTTAATTCCATTACGCTGAATAAAACATAAATTGTTTGTGATTTGTTTAAAATTATTAAGGGGGAATGTTGATGTTCGGATTTATTGATATCAATGGAAACGAAATCATTGCGCCTGAATATAACCAAACTTATTCTTTTTTAGAGGGATATGCATGTGTACAAAAAGGAGATAAATACTATTACATCAACCTAAAGGGCGAATTAATTGATCCTGGTCCATATACACACTGTCGCCCTTTTTGTAGTGGTCTTGCTCCTGTATTTAATCAATCGAGTAAATTAGGCTGGCATATCAGACTTAATCATGATTACTGAGGGGTTAGGATTGGTGTTTCGTAATGACAAATATGGATTCATTGATATTACAGGCCAGGTAGTTATTCCTTGTAAATGGGATCGTGCAACCTTATTTACGGAAGGTTATGCAACGATAATGAAGGATAACCATTACAGTTTTATTGATCGATCTGGAAAGGAAATAGTCACTTGGAAATATGATTATATTTCACCCTTCAATGAAGGCATTGTTTTCTTCAGAAGAGCTAATAAATATGGACTTATAAATTCAAATGGAGAAGAGGTCATATCACCGCAATATAAAGAAGCTAGGCAGTTTTCAAATGGGTTAGCTCCAGTTCGCAAAAATAAAAAATGGGGTTTTATTGATATTAAGGGGGAGGTTAGAATTGACTTCCAATTTGATGATGTAAACCCTTATAAGAATGGTTATGCGAACGTAGTCTATCAAGATGAATGGGCAATAATAGATATACATGGCGACATAAAGACATACCCAAAATATTCCTGGGTTGGAGACTATTCAGAGGGTTTTATTGGAGTTAAAAAATAATAGGAGGGAAATGAACCTTGAAAAATCATAAAATACTATTTGTATTTTGATATTAATGATTTTGTTACCTAACTTAATGAAAGCTTTGGAATAACTGGATGAGGCCAAAGAAGGCAACTCCCGGTGAATGTCCCTTTATTGATGGAGGATATGGTTGTTTGGATTAACTCTCCGGAGACTTATTCGGTGCCGGTTCCAATCAAAGCAAGGATTTTTATGTGGCAGTTTATAACAATCTATCCGTATTTGGATGGGAATTGGCCGAACGGCCCGGATGGTCACAACTTTTCTTCTACTCCGCGGCGGAGACGGGGTGAAAGGATTATTCGTTCTCGAGAATTTCTATGATTGCAATTTAGCCGAATAATCTCGTCGACTACAGTTAGGACTTCACCAAAATTATTCTTTTGGGCGGAATGGTTTGGCTCAAGAAATTCGGAATGCGCCGGATAAATTCGCCCATTTTCTCAAATGAATGAAGCACTACGATCTCAACTTGAGAAACCTCGCCATAAGAAAAGGAAAAGATAATCCATAATCAATGGCTTTGAATGAAATGCTCACAACGTAAATACGCTCTGACGCCTTCAATTGGAATTCTTCAGATACGTTTGGATTGTTTGTTCCTTTCTAGCCATAAAAATATCCCCTCCAAGTGGCACTCAAGCCTCCATGATAACATGGAGGTTTTTACGAGTGTCTACCTGAAGGGGATAATACCAAATCAAAGCAGATTGTCGGTCATTTCTTGTTTTCTATGGAGTTCATCGCTTAGCTTTATAGAACTCGTGATAGAGCTTCATCAATGCCCGCTTCTCGATCCGCGAAACGTAGCTTCTGCTTATTCCAAGCTCGCGAGCGATTTCCCGCTGGGTCCGTTCATCGCCGCCGCCATCCAATCCGAACCTGCCGCGGATGACTTCCTGCTCGCGGTCGTCCAGAATGTCGAGATTTCGGTATATTTTGCTTTTCTCGATTTTGAGCTGCACCTTCTCGACGACCTCGTCCGGCTCCGTTCCGAGGATATCTTGAAGAGTGATTTCGTTGCCTTCCTTGTCCGTTCCGATCGGGTCGTGCAAGCTCACGTCCTTTCGGGTTTTCTTTAAAGACCTTAAGTGCATGAGTATCTCGTTTTCGATGCAACGGGCAGCGAATGTGGCCAACTTCGTTCCTTTGTTCGGTTGGAAGCTTTCGATCGCTTTAATAAGCCCGATCGTTCCGATGGAGATGAGATCTTCCAAGTCTTCGCCGGTATTGTCGAACTTCTTGACGATATGGGCAACTAAACGCAGGTTGTGCTCGATAAGCAGGTTGCGGGACACGGGGTTACCCTCCGCAAGCCGTTGCAAATGTAACGCCTCTTCATCATCGGTCAGAGGCTGCGGGAACGCGTTGTTCTTGACATAGGAGACGAGTAAAGACAATTGTTTCAAGAACAGGGCTATCGATGTGATAAAACCGGGCACGGGAAGGCCACCTCCGAAAGTGGGGATCGGGTTGCGGAAAAGGAGCATTACCATTGTATGTGGGTTTACGCCTATCCGTGCCTGTTCCAAAGCATTAAAGTAATTTGGCCGAATGACAAGATGCCACTGTGGGAAATAATGAAGGCGATGAGCTTGATGTTATTTCCGATGGAGGTGGTTTCTGTGGCTGTAAAAAGCGCTGGGCGAGGAAATCGCGGGTATAAGCCGGTATCCATGTCGTCCAAAGAGTACCAAGCTTTCGCCAAAGCGAGGGAGCCTTCCCGGTCCGTATGGACGAATTGCTTGAGGGCTTTTTTGGCGGGAGGGGTCATCTGCGCGATCGGCCAAGGGGTCACGGAGTTTTTCGTGGCGGCGTTCAATATGTCCTCGAAAGACGCCAGCAACCCGACCGTCGCGGTCATGATCCTGTTGTCCGTTATTCTTACGAGCCTTGGCGTCTATGACAAGATCGCGCAATGGGCGGGCGCCGGCAGCGCGGTCCCGGTAACGGGGTTCGCTAACTCCATGTGTTCCGCGGCGATCGAGCATCGCAGCGAAGGATTGGTGCTTGGAGTCGGAGCGAATATGTTCAAGCTGGCGGGCTCCGTCATCGTATTCGGAGTCGTGGCATCCTTCATCGTCGGCATAGTCTACTGGATATTCGGAATAGGGGCATGGCATGATACTTCAGGGTAAACGCACGTGGGTGTATCCCAAGCCGCCGGTCATTATCGCTACCGGAACGGTCGTCGGCCCTGATGAAGGACAGGGACCGCTCGCTTCCGAGTTCGATCTGGTTCATCCGGACTTGGAAATCGGCCAGCCAAGCTGGGAAAAGTCCGAGAGGGCGTTGCTGGAGCAAGCGTCGGATATCGCACTGCAACATGCCAAGTTATCGAAGGATAAGCTGAATTTCTTCGTCGGCGGAGATTTGATGAACCAGATCATTAGTAATTCGTTTGCGGCCCGTACGTTAGGCGCCCCCTACATCGGCGTTTTCGGCGCTTGTTCTACCTCGATGGAATCGCTGGCGATAGCTTCCTTAATCGTGTCTTCGGGCGCGGGAGAATACGTTATGGCGGGTACTTGCAGCCACAATTGCACGGCGGAGAAGCAATTCCGCTATCCGACGGAGTACGGTTCCCAGAAACCTCCGACGGCGCAATATACGGTGACCGGAGCGGGTACTTCCATCGTCGCGCGCGAAGGGCAAGGACCGGTCATCACGGCGGCCACGATAGGCAAAATCATGGATTTGGGTATTAAAGATCCGTTTAATATGGGGGCCGCCATGGCGCCCGCCGCGGTCGATACGATCCAAGGGCATCTCCAGGATACCGGCCGAGAACCGGGGTATTACGATCTGATCGTTACCGGGGACCTAGCGGGAGTCGGTCATCCGATCGCCAGCGAAATGCTGCGCAGAAACGGCGTGCAGATGGATCAGACGAAGTTTCTGGATTGCGGGCTGATGATCTACGACGTGGAGAATCAGAAGGTGCAGGCAGGGGGCAGCGGATGCGCTTGTTCCGCCGTCGTCACTTACGGACATCTCCTCAAACGAATCCACAAAGGAGAGTTGCGCCGAATTCTCGTCGTGGCGACGGGAGCTCTGCTGAGTCCGCTGTCGTATCAGCAGGGGGAGACCATACCTTGCGTAGCGCATGCGGTCGCGATTGAAGCCTCTAATTCCGAGAAACAAGGAGATGCCGCGCCATGATGGCTTATGTATGGGCTTTTGTAGTCGGCGGCGCGATATGCGTCGTCGGTCAATTGTTATTCGACGTGGTAAAACTCACGCCGGCGCACACGATGTCGTTATTGGTCGTAACGGGTGCGGTGATGGACGCGGTCGGTTGGTACGATCCTTTGGTAGATTTCGCGGGAGCCGGAGCCACCGTTCCGATTACGAGCTTCGGCAACGCCTTGGTTCACGGGGCGTTGACCGAGCTCCAAGAAGTAGGATGGATCGGCGTCATTACGGGCATATTCAGCGTGACGAGCGCTGGCGTGTCCGCGGCGATCGTGTTCTCTTTTCTAGCCGCGTTGGTCGTCAAACCGAAAGGTTAACCGTTAATTTCTATAAAGAATAATTGATCCTCGCAGCCAAGCCCGATCGGGATTGGCTGTTTTTCTATTGTTTTTTGGAAGAAACTAAAATTTACGATCGCATCCAAATTCCGGTATAATATGTAGGGGACTATATAACATCATCAATGTAGATTCCATAGGAGGAACAGAGAAATGGACCATCATGCGGCGATGCAACTATTAGATCAAATCAGACGAAATATGGAATCATGTATTTACGGCAAGAAAGAGGAAATCGCTTACATGCTTACGGCATTGCTTGCAGGCGGACATGTGCTCATCGAAGACGTGCCGGGAACCGGAAAAACCCAGATGGTTAAGGCGCTCGCCTTATCGATCGGAGGCGTGTTCCATCGCATTCAATGTAACCCGGATTTATTGCCTACCGATATTACCGGGGTATCGATCTATCATCCGAAGCTGGAGCAGTTCGTGTTCAGGCCGGGTCCGGTAATGGCCAACTTGTTGCTCGCCGACGAAATCAATAGGGCAACGACGAAGACGCAGTCCGCCCTGCTGGAAGCGATGGAGGAGCGGAGAGTTTCCGTCGACGGCGAGACTTACAATCTTCCGCATCCTTTTATGTTATTCGCTACTCAAAACCCGATCGAATTCGAAGGAACTTATAATTTGCCGGAAGCGCAGCTGGACCGGTTTTTGATGAAGATCAAGCTAGGTTATCCGGATGAGGTTTCCGAGAAACGCCTTATTCTCGAACCTGGCGCGAGCCGCGCGGCCGAGTCGCTACAGGCGGTCGCAACGGTAGACGACATCTCGCAGATGCAGAAGCTGGCGGAAGGTACCCATCTCGAAACGACCGTGGCGGATTACCTGATTGCGTTAATCCGCGGCACGCGCCAGCATTCGGGAGTACTGCTCGGCGCAAGCCCTCGGGCCGCCGTTGCGCTCGCTTCCGCGGCCAAAGCCTATGCATTCTTGAACCATCGCGCATTCGTTTTGCCGGATGACGTAAAGGCCATGGCTCCGCTAGTACTCAGCCACAGGCTGCATTTGCGCTCCGAAGCCCGGATGCAGGGAGTTACTAGCGTGCAAGTGCTGCAGGACGTTCTGCGTCTATTGCCGGTGCCCGTAGGGATGGAGCGATAATCATGTCGCGGCTGCATTTCCCACGAGCTTGGTGGCTAAGCGCCATTCTATACGTCACCGCATTTTGTTATTTACTGTTCCAAGGCGGCAAAACCTCTCTTATGCTGTTCGTGATCCTTAATGCGCTTGCCGTCTATTTAATGCTTGGCCGTTGGAGCGGCATCGGCGGCGTGCAAGGGATTAGGTTAACGGAAACGGGAAAGAACGATTCGGCGTTACTAACCGCAGGAATGAGGCTGCAGGTTAAGCTCCGGATGCAAATTCCCGGGTTCTGGCCCTTGCCATATATTATAGTAAGAGAAAAGCTGGTTCGTTCTACGGGCGGGGAATCGCAATTATACGAAATGTCTTTCGTACCGGATTATAAGCGCAGAGGCGAGGTACAGTTCGAGACGGCCCCCCTCAGAAGAGGAAGATACGAGTTTCATCAGACGGATTGCTCGACCAGGGATATTTTCGGTTTATTCGAGCACCGCGGTTCTTTTGAGCAACCGCTGCACATTCAAGTGCTCCCCAGGACGATCGCGCTGAAAGACTGGAAGTTGTTCCGCAAGTCGCAACGGGGCGTATTCCAGCATACGTTCAATTCTCTCTGGGCGAGGGAGACGACGCAAATCGACGGAGTCCGGGAATACATCCATGGTGACCGGCTATCCCGCATTCATTGGAATGCCACCGCCAAAACCGGACAGTGGAAATCGAAGGAATTCGAGCGGGAGGCTCTTCCCCGGGTCGTGTTCGTCCTGGATCGCAAAGCCTCGTCTTATCCTGCAGCGGAGCAGTTCGAGCTAGCCGTCTCCGCTGCCGCGTCGATGCTGGAATTAACGATCGCCAAAGGGATGCCGATCGGCTTTGTCTCATCCGGCGCGACGTCGTATTGGTTCGGCGAAGGCCGGTCTCCCGTTTCCAGGGATGAGGTTTTGCAGCATTTGGTCGATGTCGAAGCGGATGGAACGCAGTCCCTCGGAGATCAGCTCTGCCAAGTAGCCGAACGGTACGAACCGGGAATTCACGTGGTCATCATCGGATCGTCGACGGATGAACAGACCGTGAAGGCTATGGGCGCGCTGGAGGGCAAGAGGATGGTGCCGAGCTTCATCCATATTTCAGACAAGCATGCCTTATCGGATCAAAAATCGAAGCTCCATCAATGGCAATTATTGTGCCAATCCAAGCAATGGGAATTTTGCACGGTATCCCAATTGGAAAAATTGCCCCAAGCGTTAGGAGGGGTGAGCGCATGAGGTTGCGGATATCCGATCAGTTCTGGCGACGGTTAGTGTTGGAACGGCTTCATAGGCTGCTGGCGATCGTTGTCGTCCTGCAACTGGTCCAATGTTTCTCCGATTATTGGTGGGAAGAAACCTATTTCATTATTTACGGCGTATTGACGGTTACGGCAGTCGCGGAACTGTTGATGTCCCGATTGATCGGGGTTCGTATCGCCGTCTCTTGCGTAACCGCGATCGGTCTGATTTTGATGAAAATCCCGATTCAGTGGCAGGGGTGGCCGGAAAGCTGGAAAAATTGGGGGCTCGTCGAACAATTCATAGTCACGCACGCGGAGCAGTTTCATCCGTTCATCGAATTGGCGATTGGGATAGTAGCAGTCGTTCACGTGATGTCATGGATAGGTTCGAGACGCGTGGGGGCTATCGCGGTAATCGTATTGTCCATTGCCGTCATGGCCGCCGTCGATTCGTTTTTTCCTCTCGAGTTATGGCATAACATTGCGTGGATCGTTACGGCCGGCCTGGCCTGGCTCGTCATTCTTCATCTAAGACAGCTTCAGGTGCGACATCCGGACAGCTGGGAAGCGTTGGCTGAAAGGCCGCTCGATATTGCATTCCCGGCCATCATCATCATCGTGCTCGTCCTTCTGGCGGGTATTCTCATGCCGCGGGCTCCCGTCATTCTCGAGGATCCCTATACGATATGGACGGAAGCCCAAGGCCGGGAAGTCCCGACCTTCGCTGGAGAAGGCGGCATTCAGAAGGTTAGTTCTTCTGGCAACAAAGGCTCCTCGCTGTCGGGATACAGCAGGGACGACCGAAATATCGGCGGCGGTTTTCAATTCGACTATTCGCCGGTGATGACGGTCACGACGTCTCAGCGCAGCTACTGGCGAGGCGAGACGAAAATGGTCTATACCGGTAAAGGCTGGGCGGACAGCAAAAACCAACAAACGGTTCCGTCGCCGATCGGCAAGGAAACGCCCGATCTGGAGCTTGTGCCGCCGAGAGCCGAAGGAACCGAGACGATCGAAGTCGTTCAGACGGTCAAGATTGAACGCAAAGGCAAGCAATCCGTGCTGTTCTCGGCGGGTCCCGCTTCGGCGGTCACCGAGCTTAAGAGCGATAGCAACACCGGCTTGAGATGGAGTCCGGAAGAATGGGAGTTAAGATGGAACAAACCTGCCCGGGTCGAGTCGTATTCGGTCGTCTCCCAAGTCGCCGTTCTCGACGAGAAGGCATTGCGCGAAGCCGCGCCTCCGTCAGAGGGTAAGCTGTTGCTGCAGCCGTACTTACAACTGCCCGACAGCTTGCCTGCACGCGTACGCGAGTTGGCCGAGCAGCAAACAAGCGGCCTGACGAACGATTACGACCGCGCGAAGAAGCTCGAGCAATATTTGAAAGAAACTTTTCCTTACACGAACACTCCCGATTTGACCCGTCGAACGAATCGGGCTAACGGGGATTTCGTGGATGCGTTCCTATTCGAAGTCCAAGAAGGGTATTGCGATTACTTCTCGACGGCGTTCGTAGTCATGGCGAGGTCTATCGGCTTGCCGACGAGATGGGTGAAAGGGTATTCCACCGGATTCGATCCGGCTGCGATTGAACGGGCTCGATTCGGAGGTCCTTCGGAAATTCCCGATCCGACTGGAGCGGGTACTTACACCGTACGGAATGCCGATGCGCATTCATGGGCGGAAGTATACTTCGAAGGATACGGCTGGATTCCGTTCGAACCGACTTCCGGATTCAGCATTCCGCAGCCTTTGCCGGAAGGCGAAGCGCTGCAGCCTAACGTGGATACGGCCGCAAACGGAACGCCGGTCGAAGAAGGAGCCGCGGACAACAACAAAGATTGGGTCGTTCCGGTCGGCGCGATCGTCGTCGTTCTCGTCATTGTGATCTTAGTGATCTTCGGCTACCGGAGCAATAATGCCAGAAGGCTGTGGAACCGAATTCGCCATAAAGGGAATACGCCTAATCAGAGAGTCGTTCGCGAAATGGAGAGGCTGTTGTCGTTCCTGCAGCGCCAGGGGTTGCGCAGGGAATCGCACGAGACCATTCGGGAAACGTTCGACCGTTGGGGGAATAAGTTTTCCTCGCTGCGCAACGAGTTCGAAGGAGCTTTAACGACGTTCGAGAAGGCCCGGTACGGGCATGACAGCGGCAATAGCCAGCTGCTGCATGATTTTACCGAGGCGGCTGCCAAAATCCGAAAAGCGTTATAACGGGTTAAAAGAGGGCGCGAGTTAAGCGATTATGGGAAGGTTCGGGTTGCCCGGGCTTTCCCGTTTTTTTGCAAGCCCAGAAGCGGTGTGGTATATTTTGAGGAAGATTAGCCGTTAACAGACAGGAGTTTATAATCAAGATGTTCAAGCGTCTGCTTCCCGATCAAATCGTGAATACCGTATTTGATATCGATTTGGATGAACTGAAGGCTCGAGGAGTCCGCGGGATCATTACCGATCTGGACAATACGTTGGTCAGCGCCAAAACCCGCTTGCTACCCCTTTATTGATCGAGTGGTTGGATCGGATCAAGGAGCGGGGTTTTCAGGTTGTCATCCTTTCCAATAACAATAAAATCAGGGTAGGCAAGTTTGCCGACCCTCTTGGCATTCCGTTCATACCGGCGGCGCGCAAGCCTGCAGGGGCCGCGTTTCGTCGCGCGCTGAGCTTGATGGGACTAAATCCCGAACATGCCGTTGTCGTCGGCGATCAGATGCTTACCGACGTATTAGGGGGAAGGCGCGCGGGATTACATACGATTCTGGTTACGCCGATTGCCCCGGGAGAAGAAGGCTGGGCGACGCAAATCAACCGAAGAATAGAGAAAATCGCGCTGGCAAGGCTACGGAAAAAAGGGCTATGGCCAGATAAGGGAGGACGCTAAACGGATGCTAGACCAACATAAGCCTCCTCGTTGCGCAGGCTGCGGAATTCCGCTTCAGAGCGGTGACCAGAAGAAGCCGGGATTCGTGCCCGCTTCCTCGATAGAGAAGGAAGAGGCAGTCTGCCAACGTTGCTTTAGGATTAAAAATTATAACGAAGCGTCATCCGTGACGGTAGACCAGGACGAGTTTCTGAAATTGCTCGGAGGCATCGCCTCGACGGATAGTTTGGTCGTCCACATCGTGGATTTGTTCGATTTTCAAGGCAGCTTAATTTCGAGCTTGCAGCGCTTCGTCGGGAATAACCCGGTGCTTCTCGTCGTCAATAAGATCGACTTGCTGCCGCCGGTTACGAACTGGAACCGATTGCGGAATTGGGTTCAGAAACAAGCCCGCGAGGAAGGCTTGAAGGTCATCGACGTCGTATTGTGCAGCGCTCGCCGCAATATCGGTTTCGACCGCGTCGTTGAAGCGGTCAATACTTATCGGAACGACAGGGACGTGTACGTGGTCGGAGCGACGAACGTAGGCAAAAGCACTTTGATTAACCGCTTGATTTCGGATTATAGCGATTTGAAGCGCGAGCTCACCGTTTCCCGATATCCCGGAACGACGCTCGATGCCGTGCACATTCCCCTCGACGACGGCAAGAGCATCATCGACACGCCGGGAATCGTCTATTCATGGCGGATGTCGGAGATCGTTCCGCGCAAGGATTTGGCGGCGCTTCTACCGGACAAACCGTTGAAGCCTCTAACGTATCAGTTAAACGAGAAGCAGACGTTGTTTATCGGAGCGTTAGCCCGGTTCGATTTCCTGGAAGGCGAACGCCAATCGTTCACCGTGAATCTCTCGGGGGGCTTGACGGTTCACCGGACGAAGCTGGAACGGGCCGACGAGCTTTACGAGCAGCATCGCGGGGTGATGTTGAGTCCTCCTAGCACGGAAGACCTTGAATCGTTCCCGGCATGGACCCGGCATCGCTTGAGGATTCCGCCGAATTCGAATCAGGATATTTTTATTTCGGGATTGGGCTGGATTCAGGCGAACGGCAAAACCGGAGCGACGGTAGACGTCCACGCTCCGCGCGGAATTAAAGTTTTGCTGCGGGACAGCATGATGTAACCGACAGCCTCTTGTGGGAGAGGAGATAAAATAAGATGGATAGTCATACCGTATTGTTCGGGGTCATCGGCGACCCCATCCGGCATTCGAAATCCCCGATCATGCTGAATCGGGCATTCCGCGAAAAGGGCATTAACGGAGCTTACGCGGCATTTCATGTGACTCCGGATAAGCTTGAACAGGCGATTGCCGGCGTTCGCGGATTGGGATTCAGAGGATTGAACGTCACGATACCGCATAAAGTCGAAGTCATGGCCTATCTCGACGAAGTAAGCGAGGGTGCCCGGGCGGCGGGGGCGGTCAATACGATCGTCAACGACGGCGGTCGATTGATCGGTTATAATACGGACGGTATCGGATACGTTCGCTCCTTAAAAGAAGAAGCCGAGCCTAATTTGAGCGGCAAGACGATCGTCGTGTTAGGCGCCGGAGGAGCCGCTAGGGGAATCCTATGGGCTCTGGCGCAAGAACGTCCGGCAGCGATCCTGATCGCGAATCGAACGGAGACGAAAGCCGCCGAACTCGCCGCTTCGTTCTCGTCAGACTATCGGATCTCGGCGATTCCGTGGAGCAGCCTCCGCGAAGCTTGTTCGTCCGCCGACGTCGTCATCAACACGACTTCCGTAGGCATGTCGCCTAACATCGGCGAGCTTCCTTTCGACCCTTCCTGGCTGAAGGCCGGATCCGTCGCTAGCGATTTAATCTACAATCCGCTTAAGACGGCTTTTCTCGAGCAAGCCGAGCAATTAGGCTGCCGCGTGCACGGCGGCTTGGGCATGTTCATCTACCAGGGCGCCTACGCATTCGAGTACTGGACGGGCGAATCCGCCCCGGTCGAAGCCATGCGTTCGGTCGTCCTTGAGTCTTTTGGTAAATAAGCATTTTTGGTATTGGGCTAGAGATTACGGTGACTCGTCAAGGGGTGGAGAAAAAGGGATTGGTACGGAGAGTTTACGTCCGCCTTTAAAATCGAGTTGTGACCGCATATTCCATTCAAGAACAACCTCGATTTTAACAGCGGCGGAGTGCCAACCCTTTTTTGTAACCCTATATTACGAGTATCCGGATTCACACAACAGAAAGCAGGAATAGAAATGTTAACAGGAAAACAAAAACGCCACCTAAGATCGTTGGCGCATCACCTCACCCCGATTTTCCAAGTCGGCAAAGGCGGCACGAACGATCACCTGATCCGCCACATCGAAGAAGCGATCGAAGTACGCGAGCTGATCAAGATCTCCGTCCTGACGAACTGCGACGACGATCCTCGCGAGATCGGTGCTGAACTGGCCGAGAAGTCCGGCGCGGAGCTTGCCCAAGTGATCGGCAAGACGATCGTGCTCTACAAAGAATCCAAAGACCATAAGCAAATCGAGCTTCCACGCAAATGATGAACGGAAGGGCGAGAGCCAATGCGTAAAATCGGCTTGCTCGGCGGAACGTTCGATCCGGTCCATAACGGCCACTTGCTGGCCGCGCAAGCCGCGCTTGAGGCAGTCGGCCTTGACGAAGTCTGGTTTATCCCGACTTTAACGCCGCCTCATAAACCGCAGCCCGGCGCGGATAGCGAGTCGCGACGCCGAATGCTCGATGAGGCCATTTCGGACAATCCCGCATTCAAGGTCGAGGACATCGAGCTGCAGCGCGAAGGGACCTCTTATACGATCGACACGGTAACGGCTTTGAAAGAACGACATCCGAACTTGACGTTCTATTGGATCGTCGGTTCCGATATGGTCAAAGACTTGCCTAATTGGCGGGAAATCGAGAGGCTTGCGGAAAGTTTAACTTTTATCGGTTTGGAACGGCCGGACCAGCCTAGCGACGACGCCGCGCTTCCAATCTTCATAAGGCGCCGGTTGCTGCGGGCGATCATGCCTCCGATGGGGATATCTTCCTCCGATATTAGGCGCAGGCTTAAGGAAGGTCGCTCTATCCGCTACATGCTCCCGGAACAGGTTGCCGAATTCATTAGAAGGAATGGCTTATATGAATCTTGAAGCATTAAGGGAAGCTACTCGCCGGCAGATGCCCGACAAGCGTTGGAAACATACCCTTGGCGTAGTCGATACCGCCATTCAGCTTGCCAAGCGCTACGACGGCGATCCTGACAAGGCCGAGCTCGCCGCGCTGCTGCATGATTACTCCAAAGCATGGGCGATCGACCGGATGGAAGCGATTATCAGGGAACGCCATTTGCCTCCGGACCTGTTAGATCACGACAAGGAGCTATGGCATGCGCATGTCGGAGCCTGGGCGGTGGCAACGGAACACGGCATCGCCGATGAAGAAGTATTGGACGCGATCCGCTACCATACTTCCGGACGGGAAAACATGACGAAGTTGGACAAAATCGTTTGTTTAGCGGATTATATAGAACCGGGGCGCGATTTTCCCGGAGTGGATAAGCTGCGCAAGCTTGCTAAACATAATATGGAAGAAGCGCTGATCGCGGCGTTCGGTTCGACGATCGAAGTGCTGGTGGAGCGGGGAAAACGAATTTTTCCATTAACCGTATTGGCGCGTAACGATCTCATTACGCAATTCAAACAATCGCAAACAAAAGAACAATAACCTATAAAGCGGAGGCTGAGACATGGCAGGTAGCTCGGAACAATTATTGAAGGCAGTACTCAATGCGGCGGAAGAAAAGAAAGCCCACGACGTCGTGGCTTTGAACTTGCAAGGCATATCGCTGATTGCGGATTATTTCGTCATCTGTCACGGGAATTCGGATACGCAAGTGTTGTCGATCGCTTCGGAAATCCGCAAAAGCGCGGAGTTGAACGGCAAAAGAGTACGGTTGGAAGGCATGGATACCGCAAGATGGGTTCTCGTGGATATGGGAGACGTTGTCGCCCATGTATTCCATAGGGACGAGCGGGAGTATTACCATTTGGAACGTCTATGGTCCGACGCGAAGGCCGTTGAATCCGTATGAACCTGACCGCGGGCACGCTGCAACGCTTGTGGGTTCGTAGGGAAGTTTCTCCGTATGGCTGGTTTCTCGGATTCGGAGCGGAAGACGGTCCCGAGGTCCATCTTCCTTACGGGGAAGCGGTCGGAACTAGACCCGAGATCGATTCGGAGATCGAAGTGTTCCTATTTCACGACGACAAAGAGCGTCTAACCGCAACCTTACGCAAACCGCTTATTTCGCTCGGAGAAATGGCTAAGCTGACGGTCGCGGATTTTCACCCTCATTTCGGATTTTTCTTGGAGATGGGAATCGGGCGTCAACTGTTGTTGCCTTTGAAGCAATTTCCTCCCGAGCGCAAGAACGTGTGGCCGCAGACGGGCGACGAGCTGTTCGTCGTCATGAAACACGACAAAGAAGGCCGTATGCTTGCTCGATTGGCGAAGATCGACGATTTCGCTTCGAAGGTCGTTCGGGCACCGACGACGTGGCTTAACCAATGGCGTGAAGGTTGGGTAACGGATGTCTATCGGGATGGCGTGTTTACTTTGGTTGACGGCGGTTTGCTAGGCTTTGGCGTGCTTGGATATATTCATGACGCTTCCATGGTCCATCCGCTTCGGATCGGACAGAAGTTCAGCGCACGCGTTACGCAAGTTCGCGAGGATGGCCGAGTGTCCTTAAGTATCAAGGCGAGCAAAGAAGTCGGCCGGTTGGAAGACGCGGACCGGATTCTTGCTTTCTTGAAGGAGCGGCCGGGCGGTGCGATGCCGTACTCCGATCAGACAAGCGCGGACGATATCCAACGTCGGTTCCAGCTTAGCAAATCGGCGTTCAAGAGAGCTCTCGGGAAGCTGATGAAAGAAGGCCTCGTCACGCAGAAAGGCAACTGGACGCATCTGGTTACGGCCGAGGGAGAGTCGGAACATCAATCGGCTTCGGATGACGGGAGCCCCGCGACTTAAGCTCTATACGTAATCTGTAACAGACTGGGGAGACGACCATGCGTACTTACCGGCAGTTCGCTGCCGTATATGACCGTTTGATGGAGGAAATGCCGTATTCCGACTGGATGAGCTTCGCTCGCCGATGCTGGGATAAATACGGTATACCGAAGACAGTCGTGGATCTCGGCTGCGGAACGGGCAATATGACGATACCGCTAGCCCGATCGGGCTTCAGCGTGTTCGGGATCGATATCTCCTCGGAGATGTTATCGGTTGCCCGCAGCAAATGGGACGAGCCGGCTACGCGAGGCGGATATCGGGACGAGCCCGGAACGATTCGTTGGCTTCAGCAGGATATGCGGGACTGGGAGCTCCCGCATCCAGTGGATGCGGTTATCAGCTTCTGCGATTGCTTGAACTATTTAACGGAACCGCAAGACGTGTCGGCAACGATACGTCAAACTTATCACGGCTTGGCGCCGGGAGGGTTGTTTCTGTTCGACGTCCATTCTCCGAGACAATTGGAGAGGTACGCGGAAGAGCAGCCGTTCGTGTATGACGAGAAAGACGTCGCTTATCTGTGGACTTGCGATTACGACCCGGATCGGATGGAAATCGAGCATTCGCTCACTTTCTTCATTCAAGAAGAGACGTCTCCCAAGAGCGGCGGTGCATTGTACTGCCGCTTCGAGGAATCTCACGTACAGAGAACGTACGATCCCGATTGGATTGCGGAGCAGTTAACCGAAGCCGGGTTCGAACTGCTTCATCGACTTGCCGATTTCACTTGGGACAAGCCGAACGAGGAATCGGAACGACTGTTTTACGTGGCTCGCAAGCCGGAATAGTCTCATAGAACGAATGGAATTAAGGCGCCCATGCAAGGGCGCTTTTTATTATGGCAATAGTTCCAGCAATCGTCTCGAAGCGGAGGAGAGCGGAGTTCCGCTAAGTGTCGCGATTCCGACATGCCGCTCGGGTACCGCGGGGATCAGCGGAATTTCAACAAGCGTTCCCGCGTCTAGTTCGTTTTGCGCGTATTCGCGGGCAACGAAAGCCAAGCCGAAACCGCTGCGAACGAATTGAATGATCAAATCGATGCTGCCGAGCTCGAACTCGGGCTTTAACGTTACGCCATGGCTAGAACTGTACCCATCGAGAAACCGGCGAGTGTTGCCGCCCGATTCTAACATCAACAAGGGATAACGGCTTAGCTCCTCAAGATGGAAAGGCTGCTCTGCCAGAGCGGCATATGCTTTTCCTCCTATAAGGCATTCATGCAGAGCTTGGCTTTCCCGGAAATTTACTCTGCCGTCCGCCGCGGGAAGGTTCACGATGCCGAAATCGATTAGTCCATTTTTCAACAAGGCTAACGTCTCTGGTGTCGTCCGGTTCGTGACGTGAATCCGAACGTTCGGATAAGCTTGGTGATATTGCTCGAGATAAGGCAGCAGAAAATGTTTGCATAGAGTGTCGCTTGCTCCGATATGGATTTCCCCGCTGTCGAGATTGTGCATCTCGGCTATTTTCTTTTCCCCGATTTCCATGAGCTGAAAAGCTTGTTTAACGTGGCTGAACAGCACCTCTCCTTCTTTCGTCAATACGACGCCTTTCGGAGTCCGGAAGAACAATTGACCGCCAAGCTGGCTCTCAAGCTGCTTGAGCGTATGGCTGACGGCAGGCTGAGTGATATGCAACTTCTCGGCTGCTCTAGACAAGCTTCCTTTAACCGCGGTCCAATAGAACGCGCGATACCATTCGGTATTGATGTTCATGACATTACCCCTACTTATATCTGATATTAGTTATATCAATTATTTTTATGATGATAACACTCTTATAATAAGCTTTGCGGAGTCAAAACGAAATAGGAGGCCGGATAACATGGCGGTAACGGCAATAGTAGGGGCGAACTGGGGGGACGAAGGCAAAGGCAAAATGACGGATCATTACGCCGCTAATTCATCTTACGTAGTGAGGTTTCAAGGGGGCAGCAACGCGGGACATACGATTATCAACGACTATGGTAAATTCGCTTTGCATATGCTGCCTTCGGGCGTATTCCATTCGAATGTCACGAATATTATCGGTCCGGGAGTGGCCGTAGATGCCGCTCAACTGCTAAGAGAGCTGGAGGCATTGCAGGATCGGGGCGTGCCCGAGCCGCGCGTTCGATTGTCCGAAAGAGCGCAAGTCGTTCTTCCCGTGCATCGGCTATTCGACGAGTTAGAGGAGGAAAGGCTCGGCTCTAACGGATATGGTTCTACGAAAAGGGGAATCGCTCCGTTCTATGCGGACAAATACGCAAAGCTGGGCATCCAAGTATCGGATCTATTCGACGCGGCCCGATTGCAAATCAAGATGGAGAAGCTGCTTATGGCCAAAAACGTTTTGCTCGTGCACTTGTATAACAAACCTCCGGTACGGATAGATGATTTGCTCGGCCAACTGCTAGAGTTGGGAGAGAAGCTCCGACCAATGGTTTGCGATACGACTGGCTTGCTTCGGAGTGCTATGGAGAAGGGGGAGCCGGTTTTGCTGGAAGGACAGTTGGGAGCGCTCCGGGATCCGGATCACGGTATATACCCGTATTCCACTTCCTCTTCCACGCTTGCGGGGTTCGCGCCGGTCGGAGCCGGATTGCCGGCGCATGCGATTACTCGCGTGATCGCGGTAGTCAAAGCGTATTCCTCATGCGTAGGCGCGGGACCGTTCGTTACGGAGTTGGGTTCCTCGGAGTCGGAAGAGCTTCGTCGCAGAGGCGGGGACGCGGGAGAGTACGGGACGTTGACGGGACGTCCGAGACGGGTAGGCTGGTTCGACGCGGTTGCCACGAGGTACGGATGTATGCTGCAGGGCGCGACGGATGTCGTGTTGACGAATCTCGACGTGCTCGGTTATTTGGACGAAATTCCGGTATGCGTCGGATACGAAGTGGATGGGGTCGCTATCGATCGTTTTCCGATAACCGCGGAATTGGATCGGGCAAAGCCCATATTTAGAAAATTTCCAGGCTGGAAAAGCGATATTACGGGCATTCGGGCATTCGATAATTTGCCTGATGCTGCTCAGGTATACGTGAAGTTCATCGAGTCTGCGATTGAAGTGGAAATATCAAGCGTATCGGTAGGGCCTCATAGAGACCAGATTATCAATCTCTAGATAAAGTTAAATTATAGATAGCATACAAAAAGACCTTGAAGGAGTTGCTTCAAGGTCTTTTTGTACATGACTGTTGAACTAGCAAGCATATCTTAAGAATGATATGTTAAACAAAATAACGACATTATGTACCAAAACACCAACCTAAAAACTACCTAAAGAGGTGTTTTTCGACAAAATTTTACATCTTTCGTCAAAAAAAGTGATATACACTAAAAATACTAAATGCTATACTCTGCTTGTCAAGAGGAATTCAGAGATTTGAATTGGTTATTGACAACTGCCAAAGTATATGTTTAAGGGAAAATAAAAAACCAATACCAGTTAACTTTGGCCGGTCGGCTGGTATTGGTTCCGTGGTTGCAACTTCTATGCGCGGCATAAAGTCGCTTATTTGCTATTCTACCATAAGCGTATTTTCCAGTGCAAGCGAAGCGCAATGCTAGGCTTGACACTCGCAGCATACGAAAAACGCCGTTGCAGCTTCGCAATTCCATTCTTTGCATAGAGGGGTGGCGAGACCATTGAAGAAGCCGGCAGTCGTCGTGATCGGAATTCTGCTATTGCTTATACCTCTTCCCATCTACTTGTTCGCTCAGCAGAACACTGCTGCCCAGCAGCAGCCCGAAGGCATTGTCGTCAGAGAAGCTATCGCCGGCGGCTCGCATTATATCGTCTATGCATATGACGATACCCTCTACCTTAAGCATACAAACCAAAATACAACAACACCCCTTCGCAAAGTAACCGGCCAATTCGATCCGATTTTGAAAACGTTTAGCAGCAACGCCGTTACGGATTTTGCTTACTTACCAGGGACCTCGCTGATCGATCCGGCAAGCTTAAGGCTGGGCATAAGTCCGTCAATTCCTTATACGTACGATTCAACGATCGAGAACTCCTCCGCCTATCTGGAGACTTTGCGTCAGGATGGTTGGCGAACGATAGGGTTATATTCCACACCGAAATATATCGACACGTACTTGGAGAAAAAAGCAACCTTAGCACGGGTGATCATTTTGAAGAACAGCATCAAAGTATTCCACGATATCCAAGGCCGATTGCCCGATCCTGAGCAATTTGTCCGGGAGTGAACATTCTTGGTTCAAAGTGAATGAATATAAAGTTCTACTTGGAGGATGTACATATGAACATGGAATGGAATTGGAAGACGATTGCGATCGTAACAGGCGTAGTATTGCTATTCCTACTGACCAACGTCGGTCAATATTTCATTTTGTGGGGACCTAAGCAAGAGTCTATGACCAAGCAGTTCGAAGAGGAGAAAGCGGTATTGCAGGCCACCATCGACGAATACGGTCCGATGGTCGGCATCTGGACGGTGAAGGAAGGCGCCGATGGCCTGTTCCCCGGCAAGACTATCGAGGAAACCGACTTGGAGCTCCGGGAAATTCCGCAGTCTCTGCTAACGAGAAGTTTTATTCTAGACCCGGAAGCGATCATCGGCAAATATTACCGAATCGGGTTGAATTCCGGAACTCCGCTTAGCATGGATTTTGTCATGGAGGATCCGATCGACGATACGACCAGGGATTACGACGTCGTCGCGAACGTGCTGCCGATCGGCATCAAGGTCGGTGATTATATCGACTACAGAATCGTTTATCCTCGCGGGGAAGATTTTATCGTGCTCACACATAAGCGCATCGAGGCGATTCATGACAAGACAATGAAGCTAAGGATGACGGAAAACGAAATTCATTTCTATCAAGCGGCTTTGGTTGATTATTTCCTGCAGAAGAAAGATGGAGCCACATTGTATATGGCGAGATACGTCGAACCCGGCATTCAGAAGCCTGCTATCGAATATTATGCGATTCCGAAAAACATCCAAGCGATCATGCTGCTCGATCCTAACGTATCGCAGCAAATCAACGGCGAGATGAACGCTGCGACAAGAAAGATAATCGATAAGGCAATTCTAAGCGTTACGCAGGAAATTGGATCGGCGATTTCGTCGGGCAGAAGCGAGATTCAAGGGAAAATCGACAGCGGAGCAACGAAGCTAGAAAACGACCTAAAGGCGTTATTGGAATTACAGGCGCAGGCCGCGATGAACTCCGAGGGTGTCCAGGATACGACCCAGCCGTCTCCTGACACGCCGCCCGCAGGATCGTCTTCCGATTCCGCATCCTTTACCGTCGAGGAAGGGGTCGTCGAATAATGCTGATCGGCGTATACGGTTATACGGACAAGCGTCCCGTTATCTACGCGCTCATGAAGCTGTTGCAGGCTACCGGTGACGTCGCTTTGTTCAGCAACAACCGGCACTACAAGCGGCTGCTGGCGCCGGGCGAATCTCAGGGGCACCTCGCGAACATGATGATCGCGATCTCCGATGCATCCCCCGATGAAATATTCGAGGAAGTGGGTTATTCGCAAGACGATTTCGAGCATGTCATCTTCGATATTCAAGATACGCTTCCGGAAAATCTGTCTCAGATCATTTACGTCAAGAGTTATGCGCCTAACGAGGAGGAGCAAGCATTTCTCGATATTCTGGGCGCTTACAAGACGATCAAGCTGACTTATGACCGCAAGCGGGAAAAGGATGCCATAAACGTATCGCCGCTAGCCTCAATCTGGAAAAGCGTAGAGGAGATCGAGACGTATCGCATACTTAACCCGATTCCATCAACGGATTTGAATAAAGGGCTGGCCGCGTTGCTGGCTCCGGAGCTTAATCTGAAAGTCAAAACCGCTCTTAAACTGTTGACGAGGAGGTGGGGCAAGTGAATATTGCCGTTATCTCTCCGGATCGCAAGCAAGGCGGGACGACGATTAGCGTGCTGCTGGCGATTGCCTTGGCGCAGACGCAGAATCTATCGACTTGTCTTACTTATACGGGCAGCAACAACAAAGCGATGGCGGGCGTTCTCGGCTTAAAGCCGACGGAGGATAAGACGAGGAACTTGACGCAAGTCATCAAGATGCTTGAAGCCAGCGCGATCTCGCGCGACGAAATCCAAGATTATTGCATTAAGGTGCCGAACGTGCCCAACCTGCAGGTCATCGAAACGGCTTCGGAGACGGTGTCCTATGAAGATAGCGCGAAGTTAATCCGCTTTGCCATCGAAAGTCTGAACCACGAGATCGTTATTACGGACGTCACGACCGAGATCTACGAAGAAGTGACGCAATCGGTTATCGACAATGCCGATCTGATCGTCATGGTACTCACTCAGTCCAAGGATGTAGGGGATAAGCTGGCGTATTGGGAAACGGCCGAGGTGATCAGGCATCTGAACGCGAAAGGTCTCGTGTTCGTGTTTAACCAATACGACCCTTACGTCGAAGCGTTCAGGGAAACGACCAAACGACTCGGATTAAGACACAGGCGCTGCGCCAAGATTAGCTACAATCCGTTCATCAGGCGCACGAGCAATAAAGGGAATCTGCAAAGCATCCTTTCTTTTATTCTCGACAAGGATCCGCGCGTCATCGAGCTTAATAACGATCTGAAGGAATGCGTCATGATGATACTGGCCAACTTGGGCAGAAAAACCGTTTGGCCGCACAAATAAGAGAGCGCGCCGCACTAGGCGGAGACCGGTTGGATTGGAGGAAGCGTTCTTGAACTTAAATACTCTGCTCATCATAGTATCCCTCCTGGCTATCGCGGTACTGCTGATCCTTCTCTATCTGAAGGCTAAGCGGGAGAAGCCGGATATCGAGTTGTCGGACAAGCTGACGTTGGACAGAATCTTGGAGATCGTC
The DNA here is from genome assembly GCF_014107495.1 of Cohnella cholangitidis. Classification (GTDB taxonomy): domain Bacteria; phylum Bacillota; class Bacilli; order Paenibacillales; family Paenibacillaceae; genus Cohnella; species Cohnella cholangitidis. Next base: position 858,070 of record NZ_CP041969.1, on the reverse strand, counting down.
AAGTACAGCCTTGCCGATATGGTCAAGGACGAGAGCTTCGCGGGATTGGCGGACGAGGAATTCGAATCGTTGTACAAGCGCCGGGCACGCATTATCGACGCGATTCAGAACTGCGTGTATGGCATCGATTCCGCCAAGCTGATCGTTCAAGACTTGATTAGAAGCTTAATCGCCGATCTGCTGAAGACGGAAGAGGATATTTTGCAGGTGTTCGATTTCCACGCGCGGAACTTGGACCAGCGGGTCAAGTTCGAGATTCTGATGTACTACTATAAGAAAACGCATGGCAAGGACGCACTGGCGGAGATGATTAACGAGTACAGATTGGCTAGGGAGCGTTATGAGATCGAGGACAAATCGCAGCCTTCCTATTTGATCTCGAACGAGGATATCGACGCCATCTATGCGGAGAAAAATTACGAACTGACCTATCACGTCATGTTGGACATTCTCTCCGTTATGGTTTATCAGCGTTACAAAGGCTTTGGCGTCGTCGACACGTTGCGCGAGATGAACATTAACGGCTTTAACTGCGGAACTTCCGGTTCCATCCTAAGCGCCTTGCTGAACAAGGATAAGGACATTATGAAGGCGCCAAGGTCGGTATGGCTTTACTTTAACGGGAAGTACATTCATCTTCGTTTTCTTACATTTAACTCGGAAGAGGAATTAAGGCGGGTCGTTCAGCTCTTATGCCGTTATAACAACCCAGGGCCGTTGACAGAGAAGCGGGGTTATTTGGTCAATACGATGTACGACAAGTCGCGTGTGCTCGCGCTAAGGCCTCCGGCCGCGGAATACTGGGCCGTGTTCATACGCAAGTTCACGCTAAGCGATTCGTCCTTGCCGGCGTTGATCGACAAACCTTATGTGAACAAGGCTTACCTCGCGATTAATCTGGTGATGTATTTGATGATGGGGCAGATCACTTGCGGCTTTACCGGCCGGCAAGGCGCAGGCAAGACGGTGATGATGACCGCGGCCGTCAAATATATCGATCCGCGGTACACGGTGCGCGTGCTGGAGATGGCACCGGAGATGTACTTGCGGGAGTTGTATCCAGAGAGAAACATTTTGTCCGTCCAGGAAACCGAATACGTATCGGCTTCCGAGCTGCAGGACGCGCTCAAGAAATCCGATGCCGCGGTGTCCATCGTCGGCGAGGTCGCAACCGACGCGATCGCCGCCCGGATGATCCAGATGGGGCAGGTCGCATCGATTTTCACGATCTTCTCGCACCACGCCAACATGGCGGAGCAACTGGTCTATGCGATCCGGAACTCGCTCGTGAACGCGGGCGGCTTCACGGGCAATATGATCACCGCCGAACAGCAGGTTATCGACGTTATCCGCGTAGACATCCATTTGAACTATACGACGGACGGGCGTCGATACATCGAACGCGTGTCGGAGATCGTTAAGCTGGACGTCAGCGTTCCTTATCCCGACTATGACGCGGGTAATCCCGTTCATTCGATGAACGAAATCACGAAGGAATACTACACCCGGCAGACCGATCGCAAGTCGTTTACGACCCGGGATATCCTGAAATATAACTTGGAGACGGATACCTACGAAACCTTCGATTGGTTTACCACGGACCTGACGCAGAAGATGCTGGAAGTCATGCCGCCGGATAAGATGAAGGATTTCAAGTCTTTTATTCTGGATAACTGGAGGCTGTGAGCCTATGCTCACGATACGATTATGATATTCCTTATCATTGCGATCATGCTCACGGCGATACTAGGCATCTCGATGATTATCGTCTCCGACCGGAAAAAAGCGAAGAAACGCAGATTAGGAGCAGCGAAGAAGAAAGGAATCATTTCGCTAGCGACTTATATCAAGATAAGCAAATTTCTGGACGAGTTCTTCTTGTCCAGGGGCAGCTTCCGACGAGTCAAGCAAAGAATGGGAGAACTGTCGGTATATAGCTACCAAGAAATTCAGGTCTTTTCAGTCAGAATCTATTCGATCTCCATGGTCGCTTCGATCGCTCTCGTAGTCGCAGGAGCGATAATCTTCCGGGACTTGTTCTCGACGCTGCTCGTGCTCTTGTATGCGGTGGTCATGAATACGGTCATCGTATCAAAGCAAGTCGATAGCGTGCACTTCAAGCTGTTGAAGCAGATGTCGATGTCCGTCTCTTCGCTGCGGCAAAACTATTTACGCTTAAACTCTATCCCGCAAGCGATCGCTGAAACCGAAACCGGGGCGGAGCTGCAAAGGGCGTTCGAGGATATTTACTTGATCCTGACGGATGTTGACGGCAAGCGGCGTTTGGACGAGTTTTATGCGATGACGCCTTTCCGGTTGTTGTGTACGCTTGCCGGCGTCTGCTACATCCTGAACAATTCGGGGGACACGAAGCTGAGCAACGGTTCCTCTAACTTCTTGCAAGCGATGGGCATGCTGGCGGACGAAGTGAATCTGGAAATCAGAAGAATTACGCTTCAGAAGGCCCGTTTCGGGTTTCTCGAATATTTGCCCATCGCGCCGTTGTTCGCTATCGGGGTAATCGAGCGATTTTTTAGTTCGATCATTCCCGGTACGACGGTTATGTACAACGGCCCCATCGGCTATATTTCCAGAATCGTCATCCTGCTCGCCTCGATCATTGGATATACGGTCATCGTAAAGATCAACAGCGCGGTGTCCGTCAAGAAGGATGATCGGAATCCGCTCGTCATGTTCTGCATGAAGAAGTTTTCTTGGTTCTCCAACCTTGTGAACGACATCCTTCCGAAAAAACAGCTCAAGCGAGGGAGAAAGCAGCGGATTATCAAAGGCGCGCTAAGCATGACGGACCTAAGACATATGTACGCTAGTAAACTCGTATTCGGCTTTATTGCTTTCGTTATGTGCATGCTCTTCATGTTCTTTGCGGTGAATCTGGGCAAGCAATTCGTTTATTCCAACGTCAAGGAAGTATCCCTGGTCGGCGGAGAACAGCTTGATGCGGAAGATGTAGAAATCCGGAAGAAGATGGATAAGATCTATCTTGAATTGCCGGCGGCGCTGAGCGAAAGCAAAACGAAGGATTTCGTCAAGCAATACTTGTCCGATTTGCCTCCCTTCGATCAAGACGCGCAGATCAAGCGGCTGCAAGAAAAATATAAAAGCTACCATAATACGTACTTCAGATGGTGGATGATCGTGATCGCGTTCGGAATTGCCATAGCTTGCACTCGAATTCCAGAGCTGTTGCTTAAGGGCAGGACATGGCTGCTCAAGACCGAAAGCGAAGAGGACGTGCTGCAGCTTCAGACGATGATCTCCATCCTCATGAACACGTCTACCGATACGCTTGACACGCTGTTCTGGCTGGAACGCCAGAGCCGGGTACACAAGAACGCCTTGATCGACGCTTATCACGAGTACCCGTCGAATCCCGACCTGGCGTTGAATCGCTTGAAAGCCAAAGCCGTTCTTCCGGGTTTCCGCAGGCTGGTGGACAAGCTGATCCTGACGATTCATCAGATTACGCTAGCCGAAGCGTTCAGCGATCTTGTCACGGAGAGGGATCACGTTTTGCGAATACGGGAAATCTCCCAGACAACGACGCTCAACAAGAAGAGAGCGATGGTCAGCCCGCTTGCGATGGCCCCTCTCGTCTTAACGGCGGTTCTCTATATTCTAGTACCGTTAGGCATATTGGGTTTCAGAGAGTTCACGGCAGCGTTGTCCAACATCGATTATTAGCAGGATCACAATAGATTCCGTTAAGGGGGTGAGTACGAATTGAGCAATGTGCCATGGATTCCCATCGTTGCGGTAGTCGTCTTGGTCATCGCCGGAATATGCGTCTTCGTGTTCGCGCGCAAGAGAGCTTGATTTGTACTTGGCGCAAAAATCTTAAAAACAATCTTAAAAAAACGAGGAGTGAGTAAACAATGGAAGGTGAATTGGGATCAGGCGCTAGGATAGCCATAGCGCTTATCGTTATCGGGGTTATTATTTCGGTTATTTTCGTAATTCTGGGCTTTACGAGAGGCACGACGAACTCTGGGATTACGACGGTGCAGAACTCGATGGATTCGATGTCGTTGGCGCAATTTGATGATTACGACCAGAAGATCTTATCGGGTACGCAAGTGACTTCCGCGATTAAGTTGTTTGATGGCAGGCCGGTGGCGATGGTTGTTAGGACAAGGGCGTTAAGGGCGACACCTACTACTGCTGCTGCAGAAGGCCATAACTATGGCGCTCTGCTTGTAGGTTCAACACCAAGCGGTTCTGGCGATAATAGAATTTTTACAACAGTTACTATGTCTAAAGCAGCACTAACGAATTCCTTTTACACTCATAATTTACAAACTACTGGAACAGAACAGTATAACATGTTAATTATTCCGACGACCCGATCAGGAACTCCCACATTTATTAGACCGACCGCTAAGTTTATGGCAGAACTGATCCAAGATGCGACCGGCACGATAGTCGGCATCTGCTTTACGCAGCAATAGTTTGCTTTTTGTACTGTTCGGATTCACGAGCCATATTGGCTCGTGTGTCCTATAGAGTATAGAAATTGCTAGATTTTAGTTGAAATTTATGGCTAAAGGATAAGGAGGAATCAGGTATGAACGAATGGTCGACGACGATATGGGCGAGTATTAGCGCCATGACGGCTGCCCTCGTGCTTACTCTAATCATCACGCTTGGTTCGCTCGCACGAGAGAGCGCGAATATTCAACAAGAGAGCGACGCTGCCGTCGAGAATATCAAAGAGTATCGGAAGTATAACCAATTCGACGGAACGATAAATTTATTTCCGACGGACGTGATAACGGCTATTACAGAATCCGACGGCATGCCCAAGGTTACGGTTTATGGACGTGGCCCCGTAAGTCCGAGAGAGTGGAGTAAGGCAACGCCGGCTTCGCAGTTCCGTACATCGGAGTTAGTTAAAGACAATGTAGCCGGAGGGCTCTTCGATCCCACCGACCGATATACCTCGGAGTTAGTTCCGGATGCGAACGGAGCCATCGTACAAATTATTTTCAGGAGGCAGTAGAGATGGATAACGAAGTGAGCCATGGGATTCATCTTACCGTGAATATGGTAATCATCGCTGCCATAGTCGCCATGTTGGCGTTGTTCATCACGCTAGGCCAAAATTTCGGCAGAAACGCCCAAACGGTTATCGCGGACAATCAAGCTTCGGCGTACGCGGCCGAATTAAGAGCGATGAGGAATTACGAATCATCGATTCCCGCTGCTTCCGCTTACATTCTATTAACGAAAAACGTGGGCGCTGTTCGATCGATATCGGGAGCGGCGTTCGGCGTATCCATAACTAGCATAGAAGATTTAACCAGAATCATGGACAACAAAGTCAGATTGCGCGTTGAACCGGTGACGAACGGGCCGGAAGATGCATCGCGTTCCGATTTTGATTACTACACAGTCGAAGTAACGGAGGGATAACGATGGAACAAGCGGATGACGCTTTCGATTTTGTTACGCTAATAGCCGCGTTGATTATCTTTACGCCGATTTTGGTGTTTATCATGGTTCCGTTTCTTAAAGGCGACGTAGGCGGCTTCGACGTGCAGATCGAGAAGACGGCTAGAGTCACCGAGGCCGAGATTATCCCGGAAAATCGGCAACTTACGACTAATGATGTGCTGCTGATGCTAGCCGTCGCGGACAAATATACGCCTAGCCCGAACAATATCAGACTTAGCGTTAACGGCTCTTTCGAAATTCCGTTAGACGATAACTTCTTTATCGATCGAGCCGCAACCGTTAGGGCAGCGAAAGCGGCAATGCCCGACAACGTGCCGGTAAAGCTGGAATTATTCTCGGGGGCGGCCGGCTTGAGGTTCTGGGACGTACAACGTCAATAAGGAGGAATACCCGATGAAGTTGTTCGGTTTACTCGTTCCGTCGTTCAGGAAAGGCGTGTCCGTCATCATCGCCGATCCCGTCTGCGCGCGCGGCCAAAGCGCCGAAAATATTTTCCGCTATCTGGATCCGAAGAACGAATATAAACGAAACCTATACGGCCCGTTAAAGAAAGGCGCCAAGGGACGTATCGTAGCGATGATTAAGTATAAGGACGCGGCAGGGGAAACGAACATTTATTGCGGCGTGCTGATCAAAGAAATTTTGTACGCGGTCGACGAGTCGAGATTAGCCAGGGCGTAAGGGGGGTCTAAACATGACGGACATTTTCAATAAAATATTGGGAGTGTTGCTCGCGTTCACGCTGCTTGCCGGAGGGCCGCTCGTCATTAATACGATGAGCAAGGATCTGACAATGAACAGAAGCGTGCTCAACGAGATGACTAACCTGATTGACAAAGTGACGGATAATGGAAGACTCACCCCCGAGGATAAAGAGGATTTCTATATCGCGATTTCCTCGCATGGCATGACGATGGACGCCACGATCCGAAGATATATGAAGGTCGTCAACCCGGACGGGCCGAATAGCACGGCAACGAGCTATATGCTTAACGACGATATAAGCAAATGGAACCAAGGGGACATCATCAAAGTAACGGTTAAAGCGATTGATTATACGGGGGCGCAAAGATTGCAAAATCAACTGTTGCGCATTACGCCCGCCAAATTCGATCAGACATTATCCGGCATGGTGAGAAAGTAGGCAGGCGATGGGAAGAAATCTCGGAATCGTAAACATGCTCGCCGTCGTTTTCATCGCAGCCTTACTCGTCGCTTATATCGTCTATGTGCAGAAGGAAAAAAGCGAGATCGAGCAGCTCAAGCTCTCGTATGCGATCGACTATGCCAGCGATGCGGGGGCGATGGCCATGCTGGAGACGACTAACCTCGATATGGATTATACCAAAGGCCAATTCTCGTTTTCTGTCGATCCGCAGCTCGCGCTGGACGCCTTCTTGGATGTGTTTTGCTTTAACTACGATATGATGCCTACGGAGCAGAACAAAGCCTTGTTAAAAGATTTCATTCCGGTAGCTGCGGTTGCCACAAATGACGGTTACTATATGGCTACTCATCAGCTCGTTCGCAACGGCGGGGGCAATTATCCCGATAATCCTGGGGGCGAGGTGAACGATGGGGATTGGGATCTCGTTTTCGGAATGAAGATGCCATATCTGTATGCTTCCGGATCCGATATTTACGCGTTGAATATGGGGCTGAAGCACTCCTTGAAGATAAACAATAACAGCTTGACGAAGCCCGAAGGCATCCCGCCGGGCCTTACCGAGGTGACCGCCAGAGCGCTCATGAGCAACCTTGTTTCGGAGGATATGGCCAACAGCATCGACGAGATGAACGAAACGAATCCGTACTGGCGGAATGCTTTTTATATCCCTAGTCAATTGACGAAAAACTCGGGAGTCAATCCGATCGAAGGTCCAAGCTTTCTTGTGCTCGTACAAGGCGTCAATCTAACGACTTCTAGGCCGATTAGCGGCTTCAGCGTTTCGGGAACGAAGATCGTCGGCGCGCGCATGGTTATCGGTTATAAACCGGGCGGCGTGCCATTATACGCGTATGCCGACAAGGTGGATGAAGGGACCGTAACGGTGGTTGATCTGTTCACTTCAATCGAAGAAGCAGCCGAGGCCGGATATTATATGGATCTGGAAGTCATGAAATAGCGCTAGGGAGGAGGGGTTCTCGTGAAAAAAACTTTAACTATTCTGATGCTTCTCGCGATGTTGATGTCTTCGTTCTTGTCGCTTGTGCCTCCTTATGAGGTAGAGGCGGCAACCGTTGTCGGTACGTCTAAAATCATTTCTCCTGGCGGAAGCACCGGCCGAGGCGGGGGAGTTTGTCTTCAAGCACCCAGATTCGTAGGGTATCGAGTTTCGGTCATTAGCGAGACCTTTGCTGCCGCGAACCAGTTCGACGCTCAAACGGATACATCAGATCTCAAAATCGTGAATAAGGTAAAAGCTCAATTCAGCAATCACTTTCCCAAGCTGGAAAGTTCCATTATATTTATTCCTTCTTCTTGTTGGACGACGGATTCGGCGTATAGCTGGTGGAACGCTAGCTCGGGCGACCTCGTCACGATCGAAAGAGGGGAAAATAACAAAGTTGATTTCGACAAAAAGGTAAGAAAGATTGTGGAGTTTGATGGACCTTTGCCGAATCTATACTATGAGGGTTTAAGAAACAGAGTATCTATTGTTGCAGCGACAGGGGGAATAGACTTAAAGAAACTCAAGAATAACGGATGGAAAAATGTATTCAATTCGATAGGAGCCTCGGGGGCACCTAAAGTATGGAATTATATTCTGAAAGATGAAACTCAAATCGAAAAACGAATAGAAGAATATACATGTAAAACCTGTCTACTGACCGGTAATGCCTTAAAAGATTTAGAAGGGGACTTAAAATACGTCGATTTACTAATGACTTTATATGCTTTGTCGCCGGATGATCAGCGAGGCGAGTATGCCGAGGCGATCAACAGGTTTCTTGACGGTGTCGGATTGTCGGAGAAGCCGATTCTAATCGCTGTCGATACCGTTGCCAGGTTCAGCGCGCCTGCCCATTTCGATTCGAAGATGTTCATTCCAAGCATCGAGTTTGTACAGTGGATGCACGGGGGTACACCCAAGACCAACCTGAATTCTCCCGATTTTCCTGCCGGCGCCGCGAAAAGCGATACGAAAATGCTAATCAAGAAAGCGGCGGACCTAGCGATCAGGGAAATGCCTAACCGTAAGCGAAATACGGATTTACGAGGCGATGATTACCGGAATAACGGTTTCACTTGGGGTTATTCGGGCGTAACGGGCGACATCTTCCGTACGGACAGCGGGGTCGGAGTGTGGTCGGCTTCCAGCCTGAAGGGCATTATGCAGGCTTTGGAATTCGACGGTCCGGAGTATTTCGGATTTATTATCGCGGCTGGTTCCCACAATATAAAGCGAGTAGAATGCGAGTGCTCTCAAAGCATACGAATATCGAATAAGGCCGAGATCGAAGGAGAGGTTAAGGAGAAGATCGGGAAAAAATCGCAATTGCAAATCTCCATGAAAGAAACCGTAAAGAAGAAGCTGGATAATTGGACGAAATTATTGTCGAATACCAACGAAAGCAAATTAAAGATGAAAGTCAAATTGACGAGAAGCGGCGGAACGGGTAGTCCGATATGGTCCGCGGAAGACAGCCCCGAGCCTTCGGGCAGCTTCGTTAGCGTTACGAAAGCGGATCTTATGAATTATCTAAAAGGAACTCCATTGACGTATTACGACGATCTGACGAACTATTCGGTGCCGAAGAATAGTAAAGTAACGTTTGAATACAATGTGGAGATTTTTATCGAAGGCGTTCGCAATGATGGATCGAAGTACACTTACGAATGTTCGGATGGGGAACCCGATAGCGTTACTTTTTTTCATAAGGAAGATCCCCCCATCCCATTGATAGGCGAATATTTTTCCGCCCCTGTTTTTTGGTCCGAGATTAAGCAAGGGCAACCCGGAGCGGAACAGTTCGAGGCGATGGCGGGAACGCCGACGACGCGGAATCTGTTCTTCGCCTCGGGGGGGTCGGAATTTATCGTGGATATCGAAGTCGAATACGTTCCCGATGCAAGTACGGCCAGAAATTATACGTCCTTTTTTACGCCTGTTCCATGCGGATGGTCAATGCCGCCGATTCCGGCCAGCTACACGCAGGACGTTCAACCGCCAATGCCGACGCCTAGAACGGCAACGGACGACAGCGGTGCGACATTTACCGAAACGGTTACGGCAGTTAGCCGACCCTATGTCAAGGTGCCGGGAACGGAAACGACTCCTCCGGTAATGGGCACGGAATACGGATGGGTTCAAGCAGGGCACGTGCATACGGTCGGCGGTTACGATGATCATTGGTCGCATACGATGAACTACGATTATATGAAAATCAATAGAGTTCACGTGTGGAAGCTGAATAAATCGAGAGTGGACGGCATGGCGGAGTTAACGGATACGGAAGAATTTACGGCTTCGATCGTGCAAGGAGAGCCTAACGTATTCGCTAATATCGCATCGTCTAACACAAGCTCCGCCGGACGGCTTAGGTATTCCTTGGAGACGGAGCAGCATGACAACGTGGTTTGGAATGAAGGTCCGTCCGACAATACCCATGCCAATACGGATGCCGGGCCCGTCAAAGAGAAGGAGAAATTCGAGGAACGCCGGAATATGACGACGGACGTGACCGTGGTTTCCGACTTCTTGATCCTGCAAACGTCCAAGGGCGACCAATCGGTCATGTACTTTGAGAAGACGGGGCCTTCGAAAAAAACGACGGAAGATATCGACGTTCCTAAATCCAGCTTCGAAATCATGTGGACGAGCAATTCGTTATCCGCTGCGAAGTGGTCCAAAAAAGACACGATTGCTATCGGATCGTATAATGGACAATTTTACAACGTGAACGGCAAGTATTCGAGAGTCGGCGGATTAGGCACGGTTTCGACGGTGTTCGATTCAAAGCCGGCGGGCTTGAATAGACCCGCTCGGCCGTCCGCGCCTTTGAGATTGATGAATACGAATATCGATATTCCGGATACGAAGCGCAATGGAGAGTATGTAACCGGAGAGTCCCATGTTTTCTATGAATATCTTTCATTTCCTCAGAAGGGAAGCACGTTTCTATATGACACAGGATATCAAGGGGAATATGGAGCTCCAGGCGAGGAGTTCAGGTCCGCTTATTCGGATAGTCACAGCAAAGTAAACAACATTCTCGTTCATAATCCGGTCTCCGTCGAGGATGCGCGCGTCGTCTCATTGGCTCCTGGCAGAGACCAAAGAACGGCCGACGCGAAGCTGCTGGGCGGTAATTTGCAGCAACCGACGGTCGAATACGAGAAGAGGTTAAAAGAGGGATACGTATTTACGCCAAGTCCGCCCGTATACGAAGAACGGGAAATCGATAACCCGAATTATCTTCCTCCCGTTACGGGGGAAGTAAAGAATTATAATTATAGCGGCAGCGTCCAAGAGTTCGTGGCTCCTAGAAGCGGTCTCTACCATCTGGAAGCGTGGGGAGCTCAAGGGGGCATCGCTGTCGGCTCCGCTAGCGCGAATAACCGCGGCGGTTATGCAAAGGGCAGCGTTATCTTGTCGGAAGGACAGAAGCTTCTGATCTATGTCGGAGGACAAGGCGAGAGCGGAACGACCAACATAGACCAATGCGATTGCTTTAAGCAGCCAGGATATAACGGCGGCGGATACGGCATTGGCTCCGCGGGAGCGGGCGGTGGAGGCGCGACGGACATGCGGCTCGGCGGTTCGGCCATAGAAAACCGGATTATCGTCGCAGGCGGTGGCGGAGGCGACACGACCGGCAGCGGAGCATCCTATGGGGGAAACACGAGCAACCTTGGCAGTTTATTCGATGGAGGGGACGCCGAATCTTCGCGGCACGTATCCAGTTACCCGAACGACGAAGGAGGAGGAGGAGGAGGGTACTACGGCGGATTAGTGAATCATGGCGACGATCCGAAATGGTCCTACGGCGGCTCTTCCTACGTGTCGGGATCGCTTGCCGGCGCGGGAGTAAATGCCGGTAACGCGAACATGCCCGCACCCGGCGGAGGTTATCAAATCGGTCAACCGGGGAACGGTTACGCCAAAATAACCGTGCCGGATTTCCCGGCCCAAGGAACGCCTACGATTACAACGAAAGTGCTGGTTAGTCCGGCGATTACGGAGCCGCCGGAAGACGCTTACGAATATGTGGAGGTTCAATATCCGCCGGGAAGTCCGGTCGTTACGCCGGATGGCACGTTCCAAGCGGGAAATTTCATTAACCTCGATTACGGATTCGAAATATTCTTTCCGAATACCGGCGATTTCTACGGAAACGGCGCGCAAGGCCTTTCATACGCGAGCGAAATTACCGGCAAAGGCTTCGTAGATAATATGGATACGACCGAATGGACGCAGTCCAAGCAAGTGAAATTCGATTTCTACGTGAATTATAACGGGGAAACCTATTCGCCTGATGAGTGGATTGATTTGCCGGTTAACTGCGCGAGCTTTCGGTGCATCTACGATTTTTATGTGCCATTGGCAAATAGCGAAGCCATAAGCGCGTTGGTTCAGTTTCGTTCGTTCGCCATCAACTCCGACACGCCGGATTACACCGCGCCCAAAAATAAAATCAGATATGAAAACCTAGCCGCAAAGCATAGTTCGATTGGGAGCTGGAACATTGACGTCGTCGGGAGAATCGGCAACCTGGTAATCGAGGATACGGGAGATTTTAGATTCTCTAACTTGTTTAAGGAGCCTAAGGAGCCGACAGACTGGATAGTCAAAAATTTGGTCAAGCAGGTTGATCTCGGCAAACAAAAATTCATCGTCGGAGATACCGAAAATATTTTGGGCGAAGAAGCCGTTAGCGTGTACTACCTGGATAATTACGGGTTGCTTCCTTACTTGAGGCAGAAGCCGCTATCGTTGCCTTTAACTCCGGATCATAACAATATTCCGGCACTGCGAAGACAACCGGTGAGACTAGGTTATAACGTTCTGGCGGATATTCAAACGCTCGGCAATTATTCGGTGAATTACGTACAGATTGTTCCTTATTACTATCATCTCAATCTTACGACGGGAGCGGTTACGCCGGTAGATATTTACATGAAGGTTAACGGCTCTTACAAACCGATCAATTTATTCGGAGCTCCCGCTCAACCGAACTGGGACGCCATTAAAAGCAATATTTACGACTATGAATATTCCCTGGATTGGGATGCCGAGTTCAGTAGGCGTAATTATGCTGATGGGGAAGCCGCGAATACCATGAACGTTATTCATTCATTCTCGTATATCGACGATGGCGATAACTTGCATCAGTTCAAGAAGCCACTCGGAAGCCAGCATCTATTCGGGAATGCGCAGGTCATGACGTTAACCGAGCGTAATCGCACGTTCATGGGAACTTCGCGTACGAATGGGGCGAACAACAACCCGAGCAGCCTTATCGGGGAGCAATCGTTCGGGAAGCAAGGGCAAAGATGGCATTTCACTTACGGATTGCCGTCTTCGGCGGTTGCCGTAAAACAAGGGTTCAGTCCGATACAGGCTAATATCGAGGTTCTTAGGAATAACACTTCCGTGTTGCTAATGGCCGCGGATATTAAAGCGATCGGAGATACTTACGCGCTGCAGTATTCTCTTAAAGGGAATAATGGCGTAACCAAAATTGCAGGAAAAACTTTTGATTTCAGCGCTCTTCCATATCCTGTGCTTACCGTATTTTCAGGAAATCAGACGTCCGCGGGAGATCTCGACGTCAAGGGGACTCACTAATTTAGGGCATCGTTCGGCAGGCTGCCGGACGATGCCGATGGGGGAAACAGAAGTGAAGACGAGCAAAATTGTAATCGGGATATTAGCAGCGATCTTACTTATTTCCGTAACGCCAGCCTATGCGGAGTCCGCGGATATGCCCTCCAAATGGGCGCAAAAAAAATTGATGGAAGCGATCGCGGAGAATCTGGTACCTGAAAGATTGCAGTCCGATTATCAAAAGCCGATTACGCGCGATGAGTTCGCCGAACTGTTGGTTAGAACTTATTTTATGCACATTAAGGATCTAGATACGGCAGGAGGACATAATCTTGATTTTGATTACTGGACTCCGGAGGAAGTTCTGTCCAAAGTTACGATGGATGTAGAATTTGAAGATGCCAAGCAAGATTACGTAAAGCTGGCTTTCATCATCGGAGCGATAAACGGCATTACGGACACGACTTTCGCCCCGAACAGGCTGATTACCCGGCAGGAAGCCGCGGTGATGATCGTGAACGCCTATCATTTGCATATTCCCAACTCGTATCCGGGCGAAGAGAAATTAGGGTTATCGGACTTTAAGCAAATTCCGCTATGGGCCAAGCCTGCTGTAGAGATAGCGAAGTCACATGGATTCATGGATGGTGTAGGAGGTAGATTCGACTTTAAATCCAACATTACTCGGGAACAGGCAATTATGATGATGAGGAAAGTTTTTGATAAGAATTACGCTGGCGTGATACTTAGAGGGAACATAGATATTTTCGAGTATATGGATGATCTTCATTTCCGCGTGGGTAAGGATTACGTCAAAGTGGTGTACGAAGGCGATAAAGATCCAGATAACTGGTCTGAACTGGAAAATCATTTAATGGGAGCTTGGCTAGAAGACAGCCTGACCATGGATGAGGAATATGAAACGGGCAAAGCAATCATTATCAATTGCTTCAATTGGCAATTAATGGCGAAAGATTATACGGGGATATCCAAGGCTACGATAGCGGGAAAACCTTCGAAATGGGATTACGGTTACATGACGGTATCCACCTATAACGACGACAGTCTGCTGGAATTCAAATTCAAGCCGATTATCGGATACAGTTACGTTGGGGCCGGGTATGAGTATGGATATCCGCCCGTACCCGTCGAAGTGAAACAAATAAAGTAGACGATGAGGTGGAACTCGATGGCGAGGAAATTGTCGATCGTTCTGTTGGCGGGTTTCGCGTTGCTTTCCGTTACGCCGGTCAATGCCGCAATAGACGATCATCCTTCCAATTGGGCCAGAAAAGACGTTGACTGGATGATTAAGGAAGGGCTCGTACCCGAGCGGCTAAAAAGCGAATATCAGAGCAAGATTACGAGAGAAGAGTTCGCCGAAATCGCCGATCGGGTCATGCTGCGGATAACGCATTCCAACGAGAAACTGCACGTCGTGACTACGGAACAATCCTTCGCCGATACGAATGCGCAATACGTGACCTCCATGTTTGCGTTTGGCGTCGTTAACGGCGTCAAGGAAGAGACGTTCGAGCCTGACCGGGCCATCTCCAGGCAAGAGGCGGTCGTGCTTATGGCGAACATGCTGAATACTTTCAAGGTGGAAGGGTTATCGACGAAAGCGGCCGATTTTATCGACAAGGAAGCGATTGCCGGGTGGGCAAAGACATCGGCGAACATTTGTTATAACGCGAATATATTCCAAGGTTCGAAAAACGGAATGGAACCGTACCATAGCTACACGAGAGAGCAAACGATATTAACGATGAAACGATTGGTCGATTTCGTGAAAAAGGTAGACGGCGTATCGTTGCGCGGGAAAGTATTCGTGAAGTTTGAGGACATCGACGATATGCGGGTAGGCGCCAATTACGTCAAGATCGGTACGCCCAAGTCGAAAATGAATTACGAGAAGCTGATGAATGCCATTGCCGGGAATCTGACAAGCGAGACCAAGGAAGCTTTGAAATCGGGTCAGCCAACAACGGTTAGACAGGAGCGGTTGTTGTTTGAAACTTATGGGGAAGATTTTTTGATCAAAGTCTCTTGGTAAACGTCTCTCTGCAAGAGGAAAAGGGGGGATATCTTTGTTCAGAGCCATCTTGATCTTATTCATGCTACTCTTCATCGGGGGAACAATCGCCCATGCGGAGAAAGCATCCGTCTTGCTTAAGAAATACGGCATTTCCATCGACGACCCCGTGATCGAGAACGCGAAGTTGATCCTGGTCGAAGACGATTACTCGACCGCGCTATTCGCTGTCAATTCGAATGAGATGCTATCAGTGGCTTACGGTTTGCACGGTCGGAACTATGAAACGAAGCTGGCGGCGTTCGATCTCGACCTATACAACATTGACGATGAGCTGCGACAGACGGAGCTCTTGATGGACCGGAGCAAGGAGCAATCCGTTTCCTATGTCCTTGAGCTGGATGCGAAATATAGAACATTGCTGGCCAAGCAAGATAGCATACGGAATGCTAGGGAAGCTTTGGCGGAGCAGACTCAGCCAACGAAAATCGTAACAAGCGAAAATATCGAGCAGGACAAGCTCCGAATGGAGCAATTGGGCAAACAGGTGGAAACTCAACGAAAGAGGTACGAGAAGTCGCTCGACAATCCCGATCTGGGATATATCGAGAACTTCAAATCACCGCTTGAAATTCCTATTCGAGTCACCTCTCCTTATGGCATTCGGCTCGATCCAATCACAAGGGACGCCATGACCTTTCATAAAGGGATGGATATCGCGGCGCCGGAAGGTACCTATGTATTGGCTGCGTTTAATGGAGTCGTGGAAGCGGCTTCCGAGAACGAGTCGATCGGCCATTACGTCATCGTGAATCACGGGCGCGGGATTATGACCCTCTATGGGCATCTCTCGGAAAGCCTTGTCGAGAAAGGACAGCGAGTTAAGCAGTACGACGTTATCGCGAAATCGGGCGGCACCGGCTCCAGATCAACCGGCCCACATTTGCATTTCGGCGTATACATTAACGGAAGCGCGGTAGATCCCGGTGTTTTTATAGCAAATGGGGAGGGAGTGTCCGAATGATTATCGCATCGAAGGAACGATACATGCCCGTTGTCATCAATACGTTAGTCCTGACCAAAGGGGAATGGTATTTCTATATTCATAGGGACGTCTACGACCAGATGGTGATCTTGTCCGATCGTTTCGAGAAACCGGAATCGTTGGCCGAACTGATCGGAGGTTCGCGCATAAACGAAGAAACGGTTCGTTGGTTTTACGAGCAAACGCCGAAGCCGCTTAATATCCTGGCCCCTTACATTCAACTTATCGAAGGGACTATAGAGAAGGACATGGAATTGTGCTGCGGAGCGCTGCACGTGATCTCGGCAATGATCAACTTGCGAGGTTTCATTCTTAAGCCGCCAGAAGTGCGCAAGAGCGTGTCGTTTACGCTGTCGATCAAGGAAGAGTACGAATTGGCTTGGGAAAGCTTCTTCATGTCGGCGATGCCCTATGAGCAGCGGGATCTATTGACGCTATCCGCGCAACGACTGGCTCTGATGATGAACGGAATGTCCGGCAAGACGGATCTAGGCGGCGCAATAGGTGCCATCGGAGGCATCGCCCGTACGGAGACGCCTGTAGACGCCACGGGAGTACTCGAAGGCTATTCCCAATTAAGGGAACCGGATCTTGCTGCGACGGGTAAAGGACCTTCGGAAAAAGAAAAGAGCGCGACGAAAAAATTACTCATGTAACGAGGAGGAGCCGGAATGAGTTACGATGTGACGCTCGGAGAAGCGTTGTCGGGAATTGCCGACGAGTTGAACGTTTTATGCGAGGAGTCGGCAGAGCTCAAGGCGGTATACAACCAAGCCTCCACCGACACGGATTTAACGTTCATCAAGATTATCGAACATCGATACGAGGACTTGACGGAAGAGTTCATTAAGCTTTCGGAGCTCCTAGAAGAACTCCGCGTCAAGCTGAAAGATATGATGGAGGGGGTTTCCAGTGGGCGGTAAGACGAAAATTCTCGATCCGAAGCAAATCCGCGAACTCTATTCGGTAAGTCGCGCATTCGACCAGAGGGCGACCTCAAGCATGCAGACGATACACAAGCGGCTTGCCCAGATCATTGACCCCGCGTTCCAGAGCGGAGCGTTCTCCGACCATTACGCGGAAGCTCGCAACGCGATCATTCGCGTGGCCGAAGAGATCGCCGCAGCCAAGTCGTCGCTGGAAAGCACAAGCAAATTCGTTGAAGAAAAGCTTGCCGGCGCGGCTTACTTGGCCAAGGATGATCCGGGCGACGCCTCTATCGATTGCCCTACCGGCAGCATTCCGTACGATGTGAATTTGAAAAAGTAACCGCTATTCCATAAGCAAGAAGAAGAGGATTAACGATAAGCTGATGAAAAGCGACAACAGAATGATTATCGTCATCCTTACGACGTTGTATTTTCTGGTCGTCTTACGATAGCGTTCCTCGTAATCGAAGACGGTATCGCTTCTAGGAACGGCTACTTCCTCCCGGTACTCCCCGCACACCATGGCCAGCAGAAGCAATTCGTCCTCGGGGCTGATCTCGGCGAGATTTTGTTCGGTTGCGTTAACGATCTCGATCGTTCGGTCGCGGTTATCCCGGATGACGCCCATGCCGTTATCGCAAGCGAAATAAGCGAACGGTCCGGGCAAGACATGGCTCGCTCCAAAATGGGCGGCGAATTCCGCGGCGGTCAACTCGCTTGTTTTCATAGGGTCGACGTTCCTTTCTAAGACAAATTCTAACTATCCTATGAATATTTAGTTTTCTAATCCCGAAAGTCCTGCACAATTCGGCGTTTAATATCAAATAATTATAAAATTTACCCAAAATTTCCTGAATAATGTCGAAATATTCAGAATTGTATGATAGTTTATACGACAAATGGATTTGTTTCCACAATAAGGAGGGTTGCGAGAGCGTGCAGCTATCATTATTGAAAGAAAATGAATTATTCACCTGCGTCCTGCCAGAAAAACAAAAAGGTCAATATTGGGTAACGCACACCAATGCGCAAGGGTTCGAAGAAAGGGTCATTAGCGCGGAGGGCGTCGAAGGCAAGTGGATTCTGAAGTCGAACAAAAACGCGATCATCCAGGACCGGGGACATCAGCGGGTGAAAGAACTGGTTCTGGAAGCGCCTTGCTTCTATAGCTTAATCCTTAAAAAAACGAACGAGACGATCTGGTTATACTCGGAGCCTATCTCCGAAGACCGAAAGACGTTCGAGAAGCTCATCCTCCCGACGCAGGGCGAGATGGTAATCGGACGGGCCGACAATTGCGACATTCATTTCGCCAACAAATACGCCTCGTCGCGCCATGCGGAAATTCTCATTGCCGGAAGCACGCTGACTATCCAGGATTTGAACAGCTCCAACGGAACGTTCGTTAACGGAATAAGAGTGCAGAACAAGACGCTGAAGCCGGGAGACATTATTTATATCATCGGACTTAAGATTCTGGTAGGACAAGGCTTCATCGCGATCAACAATCCGGACGGCCAAATGTCTTATAAGCAATCGGTGCTTAGGCCATTGGTTAAGCAAGCTGCGATTCCGGCGGACGACGAGGACGGCGACGACGAGGACGTCTCCGTGAGCACTCCGTTTTACCGCTCGCCGAGATTCAAGAAAGACATTGCCAGCAAGGAAATCAAGATAGATCCGCCGCCGTCCTTGGGGAATCAAGAACAGACGCCGTTAATGCTGATGTTGGGTCCTTCGCTCACGATGGGAATGTCCGCGGTATTCATGGGCATCTTCTCGTTGCAGAACGCGATGAGCTCGACCGGGAGCGTTAAGAGCGCCATGCCGACGTTGGTTATGTCGTTCAGCATGCTGATCGGGACGATTCTGTGGCCGATCTTGACGAGAAAGCACGAGAAGAGGAAACGGATCCAACGGGAGAAGCTTAGACAGGAGAAATACAGGGCGTACATAGACCGGATGAGCCAGGAGATCGCCAACGAATGCGTCCGCCAAAGCCAGATCCTGCATGAGAATCACGTGACCGTCGATAAGTGCGTCGAACGTATCAAGCTCCGGCAACGGAACTTGTGGGAAAGAAGCCACGGTCACAACGATTTCCTTAAAGTCCGTCTCGGCCTAGGTCAGCTTCCGCTTCAGGCGGATATCAAATATCCCGAGAGAAGGTTCACGCTGGATGACGACGATCTGCAAGACGCGTTGTACAAATTGGCCGAACAGCCAAAAGTACTGGAGCAGGTGCCGGTCACTCTAAGCTTGATGGAGGATTGGAACAGCGGCTTTATCGGCAACCGGACAAGCATCACCGACTTAATCAAAGGAATCATTCTTCAGTTAGTCGCTCTGCATAGCTACGACGAATTAAAGCTGGTGTTCATCTACGACAAGAAGGAACAGGACGTCTGGGATTTCGCCAAGTGGTTGCCGCATATCTGGAACAGGGAACAAGGAATCCGTTTCTTGGCAACAAGCGCGAGCGAGGTGAAAGAGCTGGCGGCGTTCTTCGAGAAGGAGATCGCACGGCGCGAAGCTATATCCAACGACGAGGAACTCGCCGAGATAAGTCCTCATTATGTCGTATTTGCTTTAAATAAGAGCTTAGCCGCCAAGGCGGAGATGATCAATTCCATCTTGAAGCATAAGAAAAACTACGGATTCAGCGTCGTATACCTCTATGACGAGTTGAAACAGCTGCCTAAGGAATGTTCGATGGTCGTCGAATTCGGCGGCGGCATATCGAAGATTTACGATAAGGACGACATTACGGGCAAACATATCGCTTTTCAGCCGGACTTTTACTATAAGCACAACGAGCATGATCTGGCGGTCATCCTAGCGAACACGGAACTGGATTCCGCGTCGTCGTCTTACGTTTTGCCGAACATGTTAACGTTCTTGGAGATGTTCGAGGTCGGCAAGATAGAGCACTTGAACGCCTTAACGCGCTGGAAGGAGAACGATCCGACGGTTACTTTGGAAACGCCGATCGGGGTGGATACGACCGGAGAGAAGTTCAAGCTCGACCTGCACGAGAAATTCCACGGTCCGCACGGCTTGATCGCGGGGATGACAGGCTCTGGGAAAAGCGAATTCATCATGACGTTTATTCTATCGCTCGCCGTCAACTACCATCCGTATGAAGTGGCGTTTATTCTAATCGATTACAAAGGCGGCGGAATGGCCAATGCCTTCGCGAACCTGCCGCATCTGGCGGGCACGATCACGAACTTGGACGGCGCTGCGGTAAAGCGGTCGCTTATCTCTATCCAGAGCGAGCTGAAGCGCAGGCAAGCGATCTTCAGCGATACCAGCAAGCAAGTCAATATCAGCAACATCGATATATACAAGTATCAGAAGCTCTATCGCGAAGGTCAAGTTACGGAGCCGCTGCAGCATCTGTTCATCATCTCCGACGAATTCGCCGAGTTGAAGACGCAACAGCCGGAATTCATGGAGCAGCTCGTCAGCGCCGCGCGGATCGGCAGAAGCTTGGGCGTGCATCTAATCTTGGCTACTCAGAAGCCATCCGGCGTCGTGGATGATCAGATCTGGAGTAACAGCAAATTCAGAATCTGTCTCAAGGTGCAGGAGAAAGCGGACAGCATGGACGTCATCAAGCGCCCGGACGCGGCGGAGTTGTCGGTTACGGGAAGATATTTCGTACAGGTCGGCTTCAACGAGCTCTTCGATCTCGGCCAGTCTGCATGGGGCGGCGCTCCCTATTATCCCGCGGACCGCATCGAGAAACATAGAGACGAGAGCATCGCGGTCGTCGATAACCTCGGACGTATTACTAAGCAAGCCAAGTCGGATAAACGAAGGGCGATGTTCCGCAATCCGCCGAAGCAGATCGACGAGATTAATAAGTATTTGTCCGCCATCGCGGAAGAAGAAAACATACAGGTTAGGCCGTTATGGCTGGAACCTATTCCGGATATGATCGTCGTCGACGAATTGAAAGAGAAGTATAGTTTTCCCGATTCAACGCCGTTCGTGCTTAACCCGCTTATCGGCGAAGTCGACGATCCGACGACGCAAAGGCAATTTCCGATGACCTTTCCATTAACTAGGGAGGGCAACGCCATTATTTACGGCTCGGCGGGCAACGGAAAGACGACTTTCCTCACTACGTTGACCTATGCGCTGATCAAGAACCATACCCCGGCGGAACTGAATTTGTATCTGCTCGATTTCGGTTCGGAGACTTTAGGCGTATACGCCAAGGCTCCGCATGTCGGCGACGTGTTATTGTCGCATGAAACGGAGAAGATCAACAACTTTTTCAAGATGCTGTACCGTGAGGTCGAATCGCGCAAGAAGCGGTTCTCCGAATACGGCGGGGATTATCAGTCCTTTATCCGGGCGAGCAGCGACAGTGAGAAGCTTCCTTCGATCGTCGTATTCATTCACAACTATTCCGCTTTTGCGGAAACTTACGAAGACAAGGAAGAAGCGATTTCTTACTTGACCCGCGAAGGCTTGAAATACGGATTGTATTTCATTCTAACCGCATCTAACACCAATGCCGTAAGGTACAGAATATTACAAAATTTCAAGCAGCTTTACGTGCTGCAATTGAACGATCCAACCGACTATTCGAGCGTGCTCGGTAACGTCGAAGGGCTGTATCCTTCCAAGTATAAAGGCAGAGGAATATACAAATCGGATCGCGTCTACGAGTTCCAGATCGCCCATGTCGACCGCGATTCCGAACGAATGTTCGACTATCTGCGGAATTTCAGCGAAGAGCGCAAGCGCGAATGGCAGGCGCCCGGCGCAACGAAGATTCCGATTCTGCCCGACAAGGTCAACGTGCTCGAACTAGAGAACGAGATCAAGACTAGAAGGGAAACTAGAGTTCCGATCGGAGTCGACAAGAACAGCCTGAAGGTCGCGTATTACGATTTCAACCAATCCTATATCAATCTCGTGCTGTCGCAGAACAACGATAATCCGAGCTTTATCCAAGGATTGGCCGAAGTATCGGCCGCGAAAGAGACATCGGACATCGTCGTGCTCGACCCGGATGGTCATTTCCGGGACGGAAGTTCCGGTATGGAGTATAAGTATGTTTCTTCTCTATCGGAGTTGGACGACCAGATCGGACGGTTATTTCAAACATTGGTCATCAGGAACAACACATATAAGGAAGCTATTGAACGAGGAGAACAACCTCCGGTTTTCGAGAACTTGACCTGCATTATCAGTTCCTTGTCTTCCTTGATGTCCAGAATATCCGAGGATTCGAGGGACAAGCTCAAGGTCCTGTTCGAGAAAGGCGAGACCCAGTACAAGGTCAGCTTCGTTCTGTGCGATTCCGTTTCCAGCATTTCCGCCGTCGCTTACGAGAATTGGTTCACGAGGAAGGCATCGTTGAGCGACGCGATCTGGATCGGCAACGGAATTTCAGAGCAATACCAACTGAAGATCGCGAAAATGACAACGGACTTGTACCAAGAGATTGGTCAGGATTTCGGCTATCTGATCTCGAAGGGCAAACCCGCTCTCGTGAAGCTGTTAACTTCGGTGACCATGGAATCGGAGGTGGAAACCGATGGATAAGATTATCGTCGAGATTTTCCTGCCATCGATTAACCAGAAGTATGACGTATTCATCCCGATCACGCTAAGGCTGCATGAAATCGAGGCGCTCTTGATCGGAGCATTCGTCGAATTGTCGGACGGTTATTTCGTCGCATCGCGCAACGCGATTA
Organism: Cohnella cholangitidis; assembly: GCF_014107495.1. Classification (GTDB taxonomy): domain Bacteria; phylum Bacillota; class Bacilli; order Paenibacillales; family Paenibacillaceae; genus Cohnella; species Cohnella cholangitidis. Next base: position 835,097 of record NZ_CP041969.1, on the reverse strand, counting down.
TCTGCGACATGCAATCCGGCACCTTGCTAGATATTAACAAATCAGCCATGGAGTTAGGTCTCTTCAATGGCTCCCGGCTGATGTTAATATAATAAACCCAATCTGAAAGGAGCAAATCAAACATGGCTAGAACGATTGTAGTCGATCCATCCAAACTTGAATCTGCATCCCAGAAAATGGACAGCCAATCCGCGGAATACGAGAAGCTGTATAACCAGCTTTTCAACGAAGTTGACGGAATGGCCGCTAACTGGAAGGGCGCGGACAACGTCGCGTTCGTATCGCAGATCAAAGGTTTCCAAGACGATTTCCAGAAGATGAAGCAGCTGATGAATCAGTATTCCGAATTCCTGAAAAACAGCGCGAAAACTTACCGGGAAACGCAGAACGAAACGATTAATCAAGCAAAACGGTTAACGAACTAATCAGCGAACTAATCATGAAAGGGGAGTTATTCAATGGCTAATGATGGAATCAGTATTTCGTTAGGCGCGGTCGCCAAATCGGCGTCTACGATCAGAAACTTGAATACAAGTTTGAATTCGAGGTTGGACGAGATCAAGAAGGAAATGGGCAATCTGTCTTCCACTTGGCAGAGCGACGCTTCCAATACGATCAGGAACAATTTCAACGCGTTGGCGCCTAGATTCGAAGAGTATCAGAAAGTAATCGAATCGTACGCGAAGTTTCTGGATAACACCGTGGCGAATTACGAAGCTGCCGAGAATGCGATCAACAGCAATGCAAGCGCGTTTAAGTAATCCTTGCTAGTCAATTTGGGGGCGTTAAAGGTGCCCCCAAGTTGTATTTTCACCTTCAAGGGAGGAATAAGGATGGGCGTTAACGTCGGCTTGGCCGCCTCTCAAGCTAGCGCGATGAATCAATACGCATCGACGCTGAGGGATATCAATAACAGCTTGAAGCAGTACCGCGCGAATCTGAATTTAGCTTGGCATTCAGATGAAATGGTCTTCGTCAACCAAGCGATTGACCGTTTGACGAACGAGATTATCATCCTTAGCAGGGAGCTGGAGTCGTTAGGCAGCGATATCGTTAGCGTAGCCAACGAAATCCATCGAGAAGAAGAAGCGGCGAGGCAAGCGGCCGCGGCGGCTGCGGCAGCCAGGGCTGCCTTCTACTATAATCCCATTCGTAAATAGTACGCATCTATGAGGTTCCGGAGAGGTGTTGAACATTGATGTCAATCAAAGTACAAACGGACAAGGTTAGAAACATAAACGATGCTGTAAAGCCCGTTACGAATAAGCTTTCTAACGCGAGAATAGCGCTCTCCGCCTTAAAGTCGAATGTTGACCATGGCGTTGCCGCAAGAAGGAATATCGGCTCCAGGTTGGCGAAAGCGGATAAAGACTTGAATGCGATCCATCTTCGGGTACAAGCTTTGGAGACTTTCATCGAACAAGCGATGTCCAGGTACGACAAGACGGAAAATCAACTGGTGGAGAAAGGGAAACTTGCTGGGATAAGCGGCAAAGCTGTAGTTATGGACACAGTCCCGTTGCGTGCGAAGAGCGCTTCAACCCAAACGACGCAAGTACGAGCGAATGCAACTGCAGCTCCCGCCGGCAGCGGCGCGAAGACCGATTCTAAATCGGCCGACACGAAAACCGCGGTAACGAAGACGACCGAAAAAAAAGTTTACGTGACCGCGGATCAATTGAAGAAGCTCGGATGGGACAAATCGAAGCTTACGGAAGCGATGCTTGCGGACTTGAACGCCTGCCTGGCTAGATACAATATCACGACGCCGGCAAGAATCCGTCATTTTATCAGCCAATGCAGTCATGAATCGGGCGCGGGCAAATGGCCCAAAGAATTGGCGAGCGGTAAAGCCTACGAGAACAGAAAAGATCTGGGCAACGTCAACAAAGGAGACGGTCCGAAATATAAAGGCGCGGGCTATATCCAACTGACCGGCAGAAGCAATTACCAGGCGTTCGCCAAAGCGATGAACGACCCGAAAATCATGGACGGCGTAGATTACGTAGCCAAGACATACCCTTGGACTAGCGCGGGCTTCTGGTGGGACAAGAACAATATGAACGCCCTATGCGACAAGGGAGCGACGGTTAAACAGATCACGAAGCGAGTGAACGGCGGCTATAACGGTCTGGAGGACCGGGAAAGCTACTATAACAAGTGCGTAGAAATCTTCAAGTAACGACAGGCGACAAGGGGGAGACCATCTTGATTAAGTTATTGCTGACTTTATTTATCCTAACGACAACGATCATATCGGAGCCGTTGTCGTTTCCAGCATTACGGAAGCATGATCGACTCTACGAAGTAACAAGCGAAACTTATCGGAATCAAGATCTTATCCTCAGTTATCCGCAAATAATCGGCCTTGGCGATCGAGCCAAAGAGCAGGCGATCAATAAGACGCTGAAGAATGAAGCACTTAAGGTGGAGTCGCTTTATGCGGACGCCGATGAGAACTTTCATTTAGAAATGAAGTATGCCATTCAAGCACAAACCCCAAAATACTTGAGCGTTATGTATTCGGGAACGAGCGTCGTGCCCGATGCCGCTTATCCAACGAATCTATTATTTACGACTAATATCGATATCCTTACCGGAGAGCGGATGAAACTTTCGGATATTGTCGACATAAATGCAAGTTTTATCGAGAATTTCAAGAAAGGCAAATACAAACCATACGATCCCGAATTGCAGATTGAGCAAGAGATCAAGGAATCGATGAATGAGTATAGCGACGAAAATTGGGTTTCATTTTTCGAACACGCCGACGATCTAGGAGAGGAGAACGCCATGAATGTTTTCTCCTATCTGACGGATGACGCATTAGGGATAAGCTTCGGCGTCCCTCACGCGATTGGCGATCACGCGGAAGTGGAAATCGCTTATGAAGAGTTAAAAGGAATTTTGCATGAACCGATAGATCCTCGCAGCGGGGAGCGAAAAAAATGAAAATCTTGAAGGCGGTGCTCGTATCCATGATTCTATCTTCATTATTATCCTTGATCGGCTGCACGGATAGAGACAAGAAGGCGATCGAGAAGATCGAACAACATTTGCAAGAAAAGTACGGCGAAGAATTTGTCGTGGATGCGATCGGCGGGGGGTATGGAACGCTGACGAACAATATGCTAAAGGCTAAGGTTTATCCGACATCGAATCCGGACGAACTGTTCGATGTCGCAATTTCGAAAGATGGTAAATCGGTTTTGGATAAATACATGAATGTAATCATGCTTGATAAGATTGAGGATTATGCATTTGGCGTGTCCAATTCTGTATTTAATGAAGAGATCATCGTTAGAGCTAGAGTAGGTCAACGAGGAATATCTTTTCCGGATGCGACTTTGAATAACAGGGAAATGAACGTTGAGGATTACATTATAGGTAATACCGATTTGGACTTTGCTACCGATGTTTTTATTAATACGAACTCAAAGGTCGATGCGAAGGCTGGAGCGTCTGCAATTGTCCAAATTGCCGAGCAATATCAGGCTTATGGCATTATTAATGCTTTTATTACTGTTTACTACACGAATTCGTCGGAGTTTAGTGAAGTTATGGCGGGATATGAACGAGATGTACATCCTAAAGAGTATTTTGAAAGAAAAAACATGAGTTATAAATCGATGTATGTTTATTTCAATTCGTACACCAAGATGGATAGCATTGAAGAAGTCGCCAATCGAATCGCTTCCAAAGAGGTGATTTTATGAGTGCGCCTCTTTCCGAGATCGATTTGAAGATATTATCGGACTTGGTTTATCTGGACATCACGGGAAATACGGAATTGGAAAATCTGTACAACGAAAATAATCTTACGGTAGGAGATCTCGTAACTCACTACAAAAACTCCTTAGATAAAGGAATCGATGGCGTTCAATTCAAAACGGAAGCGGACTACAACGCCTTTAAGGAATTGACCGACAAGTTATCCGATTCCTCCTCGAAATTTTACGATTGGAAAATCAGCAACAAGCAAGACAACAATGCAACTACGGGATTTGTCGCTTACACTTTCGAGCCTCCCGGAGATGGCGGAAAGGCTGTCGTCGCTTTTCGGGGTAGCGAGGATATAGGCAAAGTCGAGTATCGGAACGACTGGATTAACAATTTATCTTCTTGGTACGAGGATGCCACGAAGCAGCAAAAAGATGCAGCTGTCTATATAAACGACGGGCATTTGGATAAATACAAGGATATAGAGGTAACCGGGCATTCGCTGGGAGGGAATCTTGCGCTGTATAGCACGATCACTGCGGATTCCGGCATCCAGGATAGGATAACGCAGACTTATACCTATAACGCGCCTGGATTTAACCAGGAATTCATCGATCGCTATCAGGGTGCCATTGACATAATGAAACCGAAAATGCACGAATATCAAAACCAGCATGATATGGTTTCCTCGCTTTTCCATAACCCGACGGATCCGATCATCGTTAAATCCACCGCTAAGGATCCTAAAATTTATAATTTTGATAATCACGGTCTGGGATTCATGGCGATGGAAGACGGAATGCTGGCGATAGCGGAAAAAAAAGATTTCGCCTGTTTCGTCATTCGGGATCTTACCCAGCAAGCAGACAAATTACCTAACTTTATTTCAAAAGGGATATCTAATGTAGCGGTTCAGATCTGGACGGGGCAAATGAGCAAAGCCGAAATGGTAGCGATGGCTGCGGCCGTAATCGTTCCCGCTGCGGCAATGGTCATCGTACTAGGCCCTGCCGTCACGATTACCTTGGTTGCCGTCGCTGCCGTTAGTTATCTCTTGCCTCTGGTTATTGAATATTACGTCATGCCGTTTATAAATGATGTCGCTGCCAGGGCCAAGGATTTCGGCAAGCAAATCGCTAAATTCGTAGGCGATCAGCTCGAATCCGCTTTCGACTATGTACAGGACAAGTACCGTCAATTCAACGATTTCCGCAACCGGGTGCTGGTGGAGGTGGAAAATTTCTTCGACGGCATCGGCAACGCGATCGCAGGCTTGTTCGGCGGGGGCAGACGCAAGGATTACGACGAGGCGATTAACGTGAATACCGCGATGCTCAGAAACTTTGCCGCTCGTTTGAATATGATCCAGAACAAAGTGCAGCAGGCGGATCGCAGAATCAGCACGCTCCGAGGTCTAGTGGACTTCGACGAAATGCTGCCTCTACTATGGCTCGACATGCAGTTTGGTTTCGATTATGAGCTCAAGGCGTGCATGGACTTCTTGAACAAAACGGCGGACAGGCTGGATCAATGCGAAGGATCGCTTGTGCAAAAGGCTCATGCGTTCTAGCTGCCGAAGCGTGTTGAAGATTCACGCACTCCATACCAACAATTAGGAGAGTAGAACGAGATGGACTACAGAGCCAGCATGGAACGGAACGAAATCGTTAGCGATCTGAACGCGATCAGTCGGGATTTGGAGCAAGTCGCCGAGGAGCTCAGACGGATCAAGGGTGTCGGAGCGGAATATTGCGCCGAGCAGTTGATCCAAATCTCGCAGAAGTACAACAAGGTCAGACAAAATCTCTATCGGCTATAACCGCTTCCGAAGATTAACATAAGGTCAGGTGATCGGATTGCTGCGTAGCGGAGATTTGCTAGGAAACAGATACAAAGTAGAATCGGTCATCGCCAAAGGCGGAATGGGCTCCGTTTATCTTGTCAAAGACTCGAAGCTTAACGACAAGGTATGGGCGGTCAAGGAAATTACACAAGTGCAGAGCCACGAAGCTTTCCTTGAGGAGGCGCGAATTCTGGCCGATCTGACCCATCCCTATATCCCGAAGATTACCGATTATTTCGAGCCCGACGCGAATGGCTATTGTTACTTGGTCATGGAATATATCAACGGCGTCACTTTGCAGCAGCGATTCGACGATGCCGACCGGGCGCTGTCGCTGGATACCGTGCTCAAGTACATGAAGCAGATATGCGAAATCTTGCTGTATCTTCACCGTCAGCCGACGCCGATCGTATTCCGGGACTTGAAGCCGGGGAACATCATGATCGACGAATACGACAACATAAGGCTGATCGACTTCGGTATCGCGCGCGGCTACGATCAAGGCAAGGCGACGGATACGGTTCAGATGGGGACGATCGCGTTCGCGGCGCCCGAGCAATTCGAGAATAAGCAAACCGATCCAAGAACGGACATTTACGCGCTCGGTTCTGTCATGCACTACTTGCTGAGCGGGGCAAATACGTCTATCAAGCACGCGAGTCGTTAGACAGCCTATTCGCACACGTCCCGGACAAGTTGGTGAGAATCATGGACAAGCTGCTGCAGACCGAACCAAAGCTCAGATATCAGGATTTGAGCGAGGTGATAGCGGATTTCAAGCACATCCAGTCCGAAGCTCCAGCGCCTCTTCCTCCAAACGAGGACAAGCCTGAGATGAGTACCGTCATGCTAAGCGCCGCCGATTACCATGAGCCCGCGGAGAGAGAGCAGCGGAGCCGGACGCCGGAACGGCAGGCGGCATACAGGGCGCAAGCGACGCAAAGCCATCCGGCGCTCATTATTTACTTGCTGGACGTTAGCGGCTCGATGACGCTCGCGAACGGAGATAAACGGCGCATCGACGTCGTCACCGATGCCTTGCATGTCACATTGCGACAAATGGTATACCGCTCGACCAAGGGAAGCCGAATCTCATCCCGTTATAGAGTGGCCATGCTGGCTTACAGCGACGAGGTCTACGATCTGCTTGGCGGAGTTAAGAAAATCGACGAACTGATGAACGACGGCGGAATGCCTATATTGAATACGCATCGCTTCACGGATACGGCCAAAGCTTTCCGACACGCGGAGACGATCCTGCGCGCGGAGCTTCCTTCGTTGCAGGACGGACCGGCGCCGCTGATCTGCCATATGACGGATGGCGTGTACACCGGAGACGATCCGGAGCCGATCGCGCGCAGAATCATGGATCTATCGGTGAAAGACGGTAACGTACTGGTCGAAAATATTTTCATTTCCGGTGACGTTCTGGAGCAAGAGGTTGTTGATCCGAAACGCTGGCAAGGCGTCACGCCGAATACGCCCTTCCTCGACGAATACGGGTACAAATTGCGGGCGATGTCCTCCGTCATGCCGGATAGCTACCGCGAGATGATGAGAGATGCCAATTATAACCTGGCCCAAGGCTCGCTGCTTATGTTTCCCGGGACGAATCCTGATCTGGTGTCGCTTGGTTTTCAGATGTCGGCAGCGACGCCGATCTTCTAAGCGATGAATCGGCGCATTCAACTCCCCCAACTAAGCGAAACAGGCTTGCAGCAAGTAACACAGTCTTCTTGGACTTACCGATACGGCTACTCCCGTTCTGCGGAGTCGGTAGCTTCGGGTGATCCGGGTCAGGACTATTTATGCTTCGTACAGTCCGATTCCAGCTTTATTTTCGCGCTTTGCGACGGGATCAGCATGTCTTACTTCGGCGATATCGCGGCTAAGTTTCTGGGCGATCGGTTAATCGAATGGTTAAGTCGGTTGGAAGATGGACGCAACGGGGAATCGGAGCTGGGGCAATCGTTGGGGCTTTACTTAAAGGAAATCACGGCGCAAGCGACCCGGACCTTGGAGCGGCATCGGATGCCACCCCGGATTCAAGGTTTGTTGCGGGACATCATTCTCGATAAGAAAGCGAAAGGCAGCGCGTCGATGTACGGCTGCGGCCGAATCGATCTGCCCGGCAAGGCGTTTCCCTTAGGGCGTATCGTGCTTGCTTGGCAAGGCGATATACGTCTTCGGGTGTGGAAGGACGGGAAGGAGCAAACGTCGATGTTAGGCAATCGATTCGATACCCGACATCAGTGGAATAGCGTCTTGGGTCCCGTGGGCGAAAAGCCGCACCTAATCTGCGAAGATCTCCGAAGCTGGAAGGAAGGCGCGGTGCTGCTGTATTCCGATGGTCTTCAGGCGATCGACGCATGGGATCGGTTTCCTCAGGAGAAGCTGGCGGAGGTAATGAAGCAGGAAGCCGGCCATCCTTCCAGCGACGATCTATCGTTATTACATATTTTGTGGGATTAACGCGTAGCGGAAATTATGCTTTCATCGTGAAGGAGAAGAGATGAGATGAGTTTTCAACCGGAAGTCCGTGCCCGATTGTCCATTAACGGCAAGCCCTATACGATCGGGGAGCATCCTCACGCTGCCGGCGTGCCTTACGGCCAGGAAGGCAGGCAAGGTATCGTATATCTGCTGAACGCCGAAGAGAGCGGCGGTCCGAAAGCGATGAAGGTGTTCAGAAGCAAATTCATCAACCCTTCTCTCGTCTTTCATACGGATACGGTCGCGAAATACAAAGGAGTTGCCGGCCTGTCGGCGTGCGAACGATCCATTCTTACGCCGCAAAATCACGCGGACCTGCTGAACAGGGAGCCCGATCTGCTGTACGCGGTCGTCATGCCTTGGATCGAGGGACCGACTTGGATGGACGTGCTGCTGGCCAAGCAGCGCCTGAGCAAGAAGCAAAGCTTCGCCGCCGCCTTCGCCTTGGCGCACGTGCTCATGGACATGGAGCAGCGTGGGCTGGCGCATTGCGATCTATCCGCTACGAACGTCATGCTGCCGATGCTCAGCACGGCGAAGAAAGTCGTCAAGCCCGTCGAATTCGTCCAACTCATCGATTTGGAACAAATGTTTTCCACCCATCTGGAGAAGCCGGAGCATATTCCCGCGGGCTCGCCGGGATACGCCATACGGAACAAAACCCAATCGCTGATGTGGAGCGGGCAGAGCGATCGCTTCGCGGGTGCTATACTGCTCGCGGAAATGCTCGCTTCCTGCTCCGACGCCTTCGTACGAAGCGTCTGGGGCGAAAGCTATTTCGACCCGGAAGAGCTGCAAACCGGCTGCGATCGGTTTGACGAGTTGGTCGAGATGATTCGAACGATCTGGGGAGAAGCGTTGGCCGCGCTATTCGTCAGAGCTTGGGAAAGCGAGCATCTGAGCCAATGTCCGCCTTTCGGGGAATGGCTGATGGCGCTATCCAAGATCGAAGGGACCGTCGGCGCCGAAGTGGCGGCGACTGCCGCGCCTGTTGCCGTTCCTTCGACTTCGCTATCGGATCACACGGAGACGTTATCCGGTCCAGCGCCGAGAGCGGCCTCTCCTAGACCTCCTGCTCCGGCAGTCGCGTCCGCGCCGAGGACGGCGGCTTCGGCGGACTCGATCTCGCAATCGGACGGCGGCGGATTTAACGCGAATCTGCTCCAGAAGGCCAAAAATCTGGAGCAGAAGAAGAACTACAAGCAAGCGCTGGAAGTGTATCGTTCCATCCAAACGTTAAACGCGCATTCAAGTTTGGCTAAGGAAGTAGAGATCGCGATCCAGCATATCGAGGAGATTCTGTCGCGCAACAAGAAGAAGCGGGATCGCGCCGAGACTTCCCGCAAGATCAAACGCGTATTTCTTACTCTTGCCTTCATTGTCCTGCTTGGTTTGGTCGGATTTCTAAGCAAAGCCTATCTGGATAAGCAAGCGGTCGGCTCGGTGGAGAGCTTGACGGAGGACCTCAAGGAGAAAGACAAGGAAATCGCCCAGCTAACGAAACAATTGAAGGCGCTGGATCTATCCGCTAAGAAGCAGGAAATGCTTAAGACGCTGGAGGAAGATTACAGCGAGCTGCAGCGAATCGCCAACGCGGACCCGGCGCTGAACGACAAGCTTGACGTTAAGACGTTCGCCGCTGCCCAGCTGTACTTAAACCATATGAACGAGTATTTGATGAAAGTGTTCGAATTCGACCAACCCTTCGTTGATCGGACCAAAATCGTGGAAGGATACTACTTTCCATACGTCTACAATCAAAGCCGAGATCCGAAGCGGAACGTCTCGTTTCATAAAGAGTACATGCACCGATTTTAAGAGGGGGATACGCGCATGATTTACGGAGCGTCCTTGGGGCCTTTCGTCAAGAAGGCATTAACCGACAAAGGCTTTCAAACGAACATTAACAAAATCATAGAGACGTTGCCTCTAGATCCGAAGGTTTCCAATATGGACGCTGTAGTACTCGGCCCGAAGGATATGTACGGGCCCCCGGCAAAATGCTGCAAGCCGCATTGAACGGCAAGCATGCTTCCGTGGGTATCTTGTATTTCTATCAGAAGGAAAAGGATGCCGACCTTATCTACGGAGACATCTCCAAGATCAAGATCGGGAAGATCACGCCGGAAGAAATCCAGCAGGAAGTCGAGCGAACGATCGGAGATATCGGCCGGGACAACCGGATCATCGAATCGGGCGACAATAAGGCGCATGAGATAGCCCGGGTTAAGCTGACAACGCCTATTCCTAAGCCGATCTCGCCCGTTATCGAGGCGGAGCAGGAGGTTGCGGCTACCGTCTTGCCGGAAGTCGAGCCTCCGAAGACGCTAGAACAGCGGATCAGGGAGATGGGCGAATTCGCGAACTTCGGCTTCTTCAAAGAAGCTCTGCGCAAAGACGTCGTGCTTGCCGAGCTGATGGACCAGAACACCGAATATGCCGGTCTTGTGAATATGTTGGAGGCTTACGATCGAGAGATCGCGAGCATCTTTCAGGAGGCAAATCTTCCGGCCGAGCAACGCTTCGAGATGATTAAGGCGATCGGGATCGATCGCTCGACGTTCAGCGGGATGCAGAACAGCATCGTCGCGGACAAGCTTGCGGCCATCATGGAAGCGATCGTATCTTCCGCCGAAGCGACCGTCGAGAGACGGATTGAATCACTCAGGGAAGCGCTCGGCGTCGTAACGTCGGCGGAATTGTTATATGACGATCATGGAAAGCTTGAGGCGTTGATCGATGCCAGAATGCGCGTGCAGGTCGACCTGATGGAGTTGTCCAAGGAAATCATCGAAGTGTACATGGCGATGGACAAGACGGTGACGGAGCAACTGGACGGCATGGGCGCGGAGTACGCGTCCGACAATGTCTATATTAACGAGATCATGCAACCGCTCAAGCCGTTATTTCTTCCTCGGAATATCGCCGCCGTCACGAACAAATTGATCGGCGATTTACATAAGAAGAGAGTCGTGCTATCCATTGTCGAAGAGAAGATCAAAAAGTTGGTCGATCTGGTCTTCAAGCTATGCGAGGAAGACGCGACGATAATCGATTACCAGCAGAAGCTGATCCGATTGCTCATGGCGCAGAGAGTCGAAAATGTCGTCGTCGTGGATCATGTGATCAAGTATTGCTTGCGGATATTCGTCGGCCCCGCTGATACGGGGCGTACGGCAACCGCCCTAACGTGGTCGGGAATCGTATCGCGAAGAAAGAATACGCTTCTATTGGATCTAACCGGGAATTCGAAGCTTAGTCAGTATGGTGTCGAGCCGGTGGAGCTGAACCTATTTTTGAAAGATCGGCTGGAGAGGCAGTTCATTTGCGTGGAAGGCAATTTGGAGGAAGAGGGCAATAGAGTCGAAGAAGTCGTGGCGGAGTTGAAAACCCGGCTTCATTATTACGCGCACGTTCATATCCTACTGGATGCCGGTCAGACCGAGCTGCTCAATCGGCTCGCTAAATCTGCCTTATCCGTACATTTTCTTACCGATTGCACGCCTAGAGGCAACAGGCTCTTGAAGACAACGGTAGAGCATTTCCGCGCGGAGAACGTAGCTAGCAAAGCGATCCTCATTGATCCTCCGCTTGATCCGCACAGAATGCTTGCCGATCTATCGCTAGACCCTCTGATGACGAAAGCGATCATTTTACCCAGGATGCAATATATTAGGGCATGCTCCTTGAATCAGTCCAAGCCCTACGAAAGCTGGGAAGTCGCGGAGACGTTCGAGGAAGCTTTCAGATAGATCGTAACTTATAAGTGCCATAAAGAAAGGCTGCCCCGTTAGAAGTCAGGGCAGCCTTTTCGTGTTTATGAATGATTTGCCGAAGGCGCTTGCTCTTGCTCATGCACCTGCTCGTACTTGCCGGGCCAGAAGGACCAACGGCCGAGCAACATCGTAATCGCGGGGACGAGGAACGGACGAACGACGAAGGTGTCCAGCAATACGCCGATCGCGGTAATGATCCCGAATTGGACGAGTACCTGAATCGGAAGCGTCGCGAGAACGGCGAAAGTCCCGGCAAGAATGAGTCCGGCGGACGTGATGACGGAGCCCGTCTCTCCAACGCCTTCTCTTATCGCTTGCTTAAGCGGCATCTGTTTTCTCTTCTGCCAGATGCTCGAGATCATGAAGATGTTATAGTCCTCGCCGAGCGCGACCAGGAAGACGAATGAATAGAGCGGAATCGATCCTTGAATGGCGTCCGCTCCCATGACGTAGTGAACGATCAGCCAGCCCAGGCCCAAAGCCGAGAAATAAGAGAGAATAACGGTCAACACGAGATACACGGTAGCCACGATCGAACGCAAATACACGAGCAGTAATAGGGTAATGAGTCCGATGACGATCGGGATGATCAGGATCGTGTCCCGTTCTCCCGTGACCTTGTTATCGTACTGCTCGGCAGTCTGACCGCTGATCCATACGCGATCTTCCGGATCGGATACGCCTGCTTGAGCCAACGCTTGTTCCGCCGCCGCTCTTATGTCCGGTATATGATCCATCGCTTCCATAGAATACGGATTCAAATTGAATTGAACGTCATAGGCGACGATTTGCGCGTTAGACTTACCGGTTTGCGGATGCGCGACTTCATCGATGTAAGGAAGGGAGCCGAGCGTTTGGTCAAGCGACACCTGTTTGCCTTGCGTATCGATAATGACTTTCGCCGGTGCGAGTTCTCCCGGGGAGAATTGCTCCCCGATCGTCGCGAAGCCTTCGCGGGATTCCATGTCTTCCGGGAAGGAAGAGAGGATGTCGTACGTAGACTTGATTTGCGTCGAGAAGCTCGCGAGGCCGCCGAGTAATACGACACAGATGACGACAACTAGCCAAGGCTTGCTGACGACGGTTTTGCCCACCCAATTGCGAGGTTGTTTAGGCTCAGCCGCCGGAATGGTTTTACCTTTGCGCATTGCGCGCTCTTGCTGCATTTCCGGCGTTCTCGGCACGAACGGGAAGAAGGAAGCGCGGCCGATAATCGCGAGCATCGCAGGAACAAGCGTTAAGCTGGCGATGCCCATGATCAGGATGGCGATGCTGAACGGAGCCGCGAACCGATGATAAGCGCCGTATTCGGCGAATAGCAATGCGAGCAACGATAGAACGACGGTCAAGCCGCTCATCGCAATCGCTCCGGAAGATCCGGTTATTGCGCCTAACAAGGCTTTGCCTTTATCCCTCTCCGTTTTGAGCAATTGGCGGAAACGAGAGATCAGGAACAAGCAGTAATCCGTGCCCGCGCCGAACAATAATACGGTCATGATGGAAATGGCTTGGCCGTCGACGACGATCCAGCCTTCGCGCGCCATCCAGCCAAGAATCGGACTGATGACTCCGTATGCGAATCCGACGGCTACCAAAGGAAGCAAAGCTAGTATCGGCGAACGGTAAATGAGCAGCAGAAGGACGAGCACGAGCAGGACGGTCCCGATCATTAAGGAAACGTCGGCGTTCTTGAATAGTCCCGTCGCATCGATCTGAATGCCTACGGGGCCGGTTACCCTGGCGCTTAGTTGGTCCGCGGAATCATTGTCCGCGGCGAACGGATCGGCGCCAATTATCTTTGTCGCTTTTTCCTTTAATTGATCGACGCCCTCTTTCAACTGATCCACTTCGATTTGTTTGCCGAAGAAGACGGGAGCGACGAACGTACTGCCGTCCTCGGACAATTCCCCTTTGATCGCCGGAAGCGGCAATTGGTGGAGAGGAGGCACGGAAGTCTGATGAGGCACCGGTTCGGCCGTTAATTTCTCCGCGAGTTTCTGGACGTTCTGCAGGTCGGAATCCGTTATTCCGCCTTGCCTATGCCAGACAATAAGGGCTGGTATGTCGGCTCCGCTTGGAAATTCGCGCTCGGCGACGGCATCGGCTTGAACGGAAGGTTTAGAAGCGCTTAAATTAGGGTCGTTGTTGATCTCTTCCTCGTTAACGGACGGCAGCAATGCGCTTAGAAGTCCCGCTGCCAGTATCCAGACGAGCAAAGTGATCCACCTGCCTTTTCTTCCGGCTACCCATTTTCCTAATCCACGTTTCTCGTGCATCGTATCTAAATCCTCCTTCATGAAATCGACGATGAAAGCGTCAGCTATTTGGGATATAATCTAAATTATGAATTGCAATTTAATTATATATACCGGAAGGTTAATTATGCAATGGCGATTTATTGAACAAAGGAGGGGACCGACATGACGACTCCCCGTACCAAGCGTTCTCCGGGCAGGCCGAAGAACGACATGGACCAACCCTCGATGCGCGACAAAGTGCTGAGTACCGCTTCCCGCCTCTTCATGGAACTAGGCTATGAGCCCGTTTCACTGAATATGATCGCGCAACGAGCCGGTGTGACCAAGGCGTCGGTTTATTACTATTTTACGAATAAAGCCGATCTCTTCACCACTTCCGTCACGGAAATGATGAAGAGGATTTGTACGTATACGCTTCGGATTATTCAAGCCCATTCGGATATCCGAACGAGGCTGCAGCAGATCGCGCTTACCAAGATGTCCGGAACGCATTTGGAATTCGAGAGCCTGATGCGGGAAGCGATACCTTTCTTGTCGCAAGAGCAACGGGAAGATATTCGCAAGGCGGAGCATCAGATTCACGAGGTATTGGCCGACACTTTCCGGGAAGCTATGGAAGAAGGACATATCGCGGAGGGGAATCCGATGCTGCTGTCGCATGCTTTCACTGCTCTATTAATGATCGGCAACCGGGAAACGATCGGAGACAAAGCTTATTCCGTAGCCGAATTATCCGATTCCATCGTGGAATTGTTCTGGAAGGGGATCTCTCCTAGGCAAGCGGAAGAGTAGCCGGCTTACTTGACACCGATCGAGTGAATTGGCTATAATCATGGCATACTTTGGCTGCGATAAGGAGCAGTACTCGTTAGACGTTACTCAGAGAGCCGGCGGATGGTGCAAGCCGGTTAACGCGAACGACGAACTCGCCTTGGAGCCTCCGAGCTGAACGAACGCGCGGATAACATGCGTTCGACAAGCTAGGCGTTTCCTCTCGTTACGAGGCACGAGTGGGCGGCAATCCAAGCAGGATGTCCGTCAACTAGGGTGGTACCACGGGAATTGATGCTCTCGTCCCTAGCGATAACGCTAGAGGCGGGAGCTTTTTTGTTTCGCCCGAAATGAAAATAAGGGAGTTAATTCACATGTCACAAGAACACGGGCAAGGCTATCAACCATTAAAAATCGAGCCGAAATGGCAGCGCTACTGGGACGAGAACAAAACGTTCCGTACGACGGAGGAAGCGGGCAAGCCGAAGTTTTACGCGCTGGATATGTTCCCGTACCCGTCCGGAGCCGGATTGCACGTCGGTCACCCGGAAGGGTACACGGCAACGGATATCGTTAGCCGCTTCAAGCGGATGAAAGGTTTTAACGTTCTTCACCCGATGGGGTGGGACGCGTTCGGGTTGCCTGCGGAGCAATACGCGTTGCAGACAGGGCGTCATCCTCGCGAAATTACGGTCGAGAACATCGATAATTTCCGCCGTCAAATTAAATCTCTCGGTTTCTCGTACGATTGGGACCGCGAATTCAGTACGACGGATCCGGATTATTACAAATGGACGCAATGGATTTTCATCCAATTGTATAAGAAGGGACTTGCTTATGTAGCGGAAGTACCCGTGAACTGGTGTCCGGCTCTCGGCACGGTGCTTGCCAACGAGGAAGTCATCGACGGTTTGAGCGAGCGTGGAGGCCATCCGGTCATTCGCAAGCCGATGCGCCAATGGATGCTGAAGATTACCGAGTACGCGGAGAGATTGCTCGAAGACCTGGAAGAGTTGGATTGGTCGGAAAGTATCAAAGATATGCAACGCAACTGGATCGGCAAATCGGCCGGAGCGGAAGTCAAATTCGCCATCGACGGCCACGACGCCGAGCTGACCGTATTTACGACGCGTCCCGATACGCTGTTCGGTGCGACTTATTGCGTCTTGGCCCCCGAGCATGAGCTGGTCGGCGCAATCGCTTCGGCCGAACAGAAAGCGGCAGTCGAAGCTTACGTCGAGCAAGCTGCCCGGAAAAGCGATCTGGAGCGCACGGACCTGGCCAAAGATAAGAGCGGAGTGTTCACGGGCGCTTACGCGATCAACCCGGTTAACGGCGGTAAAGTTCCGATCTGGATCGCGGATTACGTGCTCGGCGGATACGGTACGGGTGCGATTATGGCCGTTCCGGGGCACGACGAACGGGACTGGGAGTTCGCGAAGAAATTCGGCTTGCCGATATTGGAGGTCGTATCCGGCGGAGACGTCGATGCGGCGGCTTATACCGGCGATGGAAAACTCGTCAACTCCGATTTCTTGAACGGCTTGTCCACTGCGGAAGCGATCGCCGCGATGATCGCGCGTCTGGAGCAGGACGGCAAAGGGAAAGGCAAAGTCACTTACCGTCTGCGCGACTGGCTGTTCAGCCGTCAACGTTATTGGGGCGAGCCGATCCCGGTGCTTCACTACGAGGATGGTACGATGGATACGATTCCGGAAGAGGAGCTCCCGTTGCTGTTGCCGGAGGTTGACGCGATTCAACCGTCGGGTACCGGCGAATCTCCACTGGCCAACGTGACGGATTGGGTGAACGTAGTCGATTCCCGCAATGGCCGCAAGGCTCGCCGCGAGACGAACACAATGCCGCAATGGGCGGGAAGCTGCTGGTATTACTTGCGCTTCATCGATCCGAAGAACGAGAATGAAATTTGTTCCCCGGAGAAGCAACGCGAGTGGCTTCCGGTAGATTTGTACATCGGCGGCGCGGAGCACGCGGTTCTTCACTTGCTCTACGCTCGTTTCTGGCACAAGGTGCTGTACGATATCGGGGTCGTGAATACGAAAGAACCTTTCCACAAGCTTGTTAACCAAGGCATGATCCTTGGAATGAACAACGAGAAAATGTCCAAGTCCCGCGGCAACGTCATCAATCCCGACGATATCGTGAACGAGTTCGGGGCGGATACGCTTCGCATGTACGAGATGTTCATGGGGCCGCTTGAGGCGACGAAGCCGTGGAACACGAACGGGGTAGAAGGCGTCTACCGGTTCTTGGCCCGCGTGTGGAGACTGTTCGTCGACGATAACGGCAACTTGAACGGCAAGATCCAAGAGGTTGCAGGTGATGACGGTTTCCGTCGGACATGGCATAAGAGCTTGAAGAAGGTTGGCGAGGATTACGAGGCATTGCGCTTCAACACCGCGATCAGCCAGATGATGATCTTCGTGAACGAAGCCTACAAAACGGAAACGTTGCCTAAGGAAGCTATGGCTCATTTCGTTCAAATGTTATCCCCGATCGCTCCGCATATCGCGGAAGAGCTGTGGGAGAAGCTTGGCTATACGGGCTCTGTCTCTTATGTTGCTTGGCCCCAATACGATGTATCGCTTACGGTGGATTCCGAAGTCGAAATCGTCGTGCAAGTGAGCGGCAAAATCGCCGATCGTCTGAATATTCCGGCCGACCTGGACGAAGCGGGCATGCAGGCGCTCGCGCTCGAGTCGGAGAAGGTGAAGGAGCTTATCGCCGGCAAGACGGTACGCAAGGTCATCGCCGTCAAAGGCAAGCTTGTCAACATTGTCGCCAACTAATCGCATATCGCTGCAGCGTGAAGAACACGCCGCTTGTCTCCGATACCGGAGAGGGCGGCGTTTTTTTTATTCCCATTTTCATCATCAAAGGAGGCATACCCAAAAAGGCGGACGAAGCCGCCTCTCATTTGACTAAAATACTCACCGAATATCCGCTCAAGTCCGCTCCCGAGCTGAGAGCGAATAGTCGACGCGGTCCAAGTCTTCGGCGAACTTCTCGTGGGTTGTGCGCAGAACCTGGAGGAAGGCGCCGCGAGTCGTTTTGCGCAGCACTTCCAGCGCCGCGGCGGTAATTCCGCCAGGGACGGAAACTTTGGCTTGCAGCTCGATCGGCGAGCAAGATTGTTCAAGCATGAGGCGCGCGGTTCCTAACATCATCTCGCATGCGAGCTCGGTCGCCGTCTCCCGCTCCATTCCGGTAGAGATGACCGCCGCGTCGATGAATTGTTCCAGCAGACATGCCAGGAAAGCCGGACCGCAGCTGGAGATGTCCGAAGCGACTCGCACTTCTTCCTCCGAGATCAAGATGGGCTCACTGATCGCGGAAAATAAATTCCATAGCGCGGCTTGGTCCTCGGCCGTTAATCGCGAGCCCCAGATGAATAAGGATGCTCCGCTGCCGACGGCGTTTACGACGCTAGGTATGATTTTGGCTACTTTGCAAGGAATGATTTCTTCTAATGATAAGATTTTAACCGGACTCGTTATCGAGATCACGATTTGCTCGGAAGTCAGAACTGGAGAAATTTCGTCCAGCACCGTTCGAAAATCCAGCGGCTTAACGCACAAAAATAAATAATCGGCACCTAGCGCCGCTTCTTGATTAGTAGTCACCGTCTGCAATCCCGGGTACTGATCCGCCAGATCGAACAATTTGTTAACGGTGCGGGAACTGACAACGATGTCGTCCGGCCGCATTGCGCCGGCGCGTACGAACGCTCCCACTAGTAAGCTTCCCATACTCCCTGCACCGATGAAGCCGATCTTCATCCTTTGTCCCTCCTACGACGAACTATTTACATCTCATTGTATGAATCAGCGCTTGGCCGAGATGATACTTTTTCATTGAAAACATGAAAGCAATTAAATAAATCGGAGGATCGATCCATGAAAAAAGCCAAAGCCGGCAATCGGAATAAAATAGTCGCAACGTGCTTGATGCTTGCGGCAGTTTCTTTTCTCTCGTTTGCATTCATGTTCAATTCCGGTTCGTCGTAGATCGCGGAGTGGACGCCGGCTAACGAACCGTTGCAAACGGCTATACAAGCTTTGACGGACCATGCGGCAGCTCCATCAACCGAATCAGCTCCAAGCGCAAGCCGACTGCCATCGAAAGAAGCCGTGCCCGACGCCCGCTCCGATCAAGCCGAGCCATCCCCGGGTTCTCGCCAAACGACGGAACCCGCCGCATCATCCGGGGCGTCGCCCGCCCCGGCCGAGTCCTCTTCGCGACTCCTCGATCTTAACCTAGCGACGCAAGACCAACTGGAAACGTTGCCAGGCATCGGTCCATCTAAAGCGAAGGCGATCCTATCTTACCGCGATCAGCATAACGGATTCCGCAGCGTTGATCAGTTGCTAGAGGTGAAAGGGATCGGTCCTAAAGTATTCGAGAGGATCTCCGTGCTCGTTCAAGCGGCCGCGAGGCAATAAAAACCAAAGCTAGCTTTAACATTCGCCGTAAATATGAGAAAATGGTAGAGTGTTTTATTTATATCCATCTTGGGAGGTTATTGAATGAGTCAACAATCATCGTATTCACTGGAAACGCTTGCTGTACACGGTGGGCAACAAATAGACCCGACGACGATGTCCCGCGCCGTGCCGATCTACCAGACGACTTCCTATGGTTTTCGCGATACAGACCACGCTGCCAACTTATTTGCTCTGAAGGAATTCGGCAATATCTATACTCGTATTATGAACCCGACATCCGACGTGTTCGAACAGCGCGTTGCGGCGTTAGAGGGAGGCGCGGCGGCGTTGGCGGTTGCGTCCGGCCAATCGGCGATTACATACTCCATCTTGAATATTGCGGGAGCGGGAGACGAGATCGTCTCCGCGGCGAGCCTCTACGGAGGCACATACAATTTGTTCGCCATTACGCTTCCTAAGCTGGGAATCACGGTCAAATTCGTGGATCCGTCCAATCCCGAGAACTTCCGCGCGGCGATCACGCCGAAGACGAAAGCGATTTTCGCGGAAACGATCGGCAATCCAAGAGGAGACATCCTGGATATTTCCGCGGTGGCCGATATCGCTCACGACAACGGAATTCCGTTGATCGTCGACAGCACGTTCGCTACGCCGTTCCTCTGCCGCCCGCTTGAACACGGAGCGGATATCGTACTTCACTCGGCGACGAAATTCATCGGAGGACACGGAACTTCGATCGGCGGAATCGTCGTCGACGGCGGTAAGTTCGATTGGAAAGCAAGCGGGAAGTTCCCGGGCTTAACCGAACCGGATCCAAGCTATCATGGCGTTGTTTATGCGGATGCCGTTGGACCGGTCGCTTATATTATTAAGATGCGCGTTCAACTCCTTCGCGACATGGGCGCCGCTCTTGCGCCGTTTAACTCCTTCATGTTCCTTCAAGGCTTGGAAACTCTCCATCTCCGGATGGAACGGCATAGCAGCAATACGCTCGCCGTCGCTAAGTTCTTGGAGTCGCATCCCGCAGTTGAGTGGGTCAACTACGCCGGGTTGGAAAGCCACCCATCCTACAAACTAGGCCAACGCTACTTGCCTAACGGACAGGGTGCCATTCTGACTTTCGGCATTAAAGGCGGAGTGGAAGCGGGCAAAAAAGTGATCAACGCGGTTAAACTCTTCTCGCATCTGGCCAACGTCGGAGACTCGAAATCGCTAATCATTCATCCCGCGAGCACAACGCATCAGCAGCTTACCGAAGAGGGACAGCTTGCCGCGGGCGTTCAGCCGGGAATGATTCGCCTATCGGTCGGCACGGAAGGAATCAAAGATATTCTTCACGATTTGGATCAAGCATTGGCGGCAAGCCAGAAATAAATCAGCAAGTTAGCAAGTGGAGGTTATGAAGCATGACAGCCCTTCGTAAAGACTGGGATACGTATTTCATGGATATTGCCTTTATGGCGTCGACTCGTTCCCGCTGTCCGAGACGTCATGTCGGAACCGTGCTCGTGCAAGGGAAGAAGCTATTGGGAACCGCTTATAACGGCGCTCCGATGGGCGTTCAGGATTGCTCCGAGGCGGGCTGCATGATCGTCGAAGAATACGAGGCCGCACCCGCGGGATCATCAAGCGGGGAGATGATCAAGAAGCAGCGCTGCATCCGAACTATTCACGCGGAGCAGAATCTTCTTCTGTTCACGGATCGTGTCGATCGCGAAGGCTCGATCGTGTACGTTACGGATCAGCCTTGCTGGACTTGCGCGAATATGCTGGCAAATAGCGGGATCGTGGAAATCGTCTATTTCCGCCCGTATTTGAAAGATCACGGAAAGGTTGCCGCGCTGATGCAGCAACGAGGCGTACTGTTCAGGCAAATCGCGAATTACGTTCCCCCGGCGGATACCGAAGTGCAAGATGGATCTTAGCAAGGAAAACCAATTAAAGATTACGGAAGAGGAAGCACCTCTTCGCCGAGCTCGCTCGGCGAAGGGGTGCTTTTGTCGTTAGACGGCATGGAGGTGAAAGATGAACGGGAGACCTTTAGTCTCGGTAGCTTGTTGTTGGATCGTGGGCGTCTCGATCGGATCGTTATTTCAGGGACATGCCGTTATCGTTGCGTTGTTCGGCTTGCTCTCTTTATTGTTGAGTCTAGCATTCATGGGAACAATTAATGCGAGATCGACGATTATCTGCGGATTGGCTTTAGTATTGGCATACGGGGAACGATTCTGGGTGGAACAACGCAATCTATCCGATATCGAGGTTTCTGCCGTAACGATAGATGCGGAAATTAGAGTCGAAGGTCTTATAGCCTCAACAGTCGAAGTAGACGGGGATCTGGCATCATTCCGATTGCGCGGCAGCGCGATAATCTTCCCGGGAGCTTCCCAAGGGCAGGATATCTCGGAAACGGTAATGATCAGAATCAAACTCGCCAAAGAAGACGACCAACGGATCGTTTCCGGTTGGCGAAGAGGAGAGAGAATCCGGATAGCGGGCGTATTGCAGTTGCCGGGCGAAGCGGGCAACTTCGGAGCTTTCGACTATCGCGATTACTTAACGAAGCAAGGCATTCACTGGCAGCTTGCCGTCAGGGGCTTGAACGCCGTTGCTTTCACCGGGGAGTCCGTCTCTTGGCGTGACTATCCGTTGAGAGTATTGGACGATATACGCAACAAAATCGGCGCATTGATGGATAGGTTGTACGGCGATGCGGATAAAGGATATATGAAAGGATTAGTCGTCGGAATACGTTCGGAACTGAATCCGGAACAGTACGATCATTTTGCGCGGCTCGGCTTGACGCACGTGTTGGCCATTTCGGGATTGCATGTCGGCGTAATCGTATATTTGTTGCTGCAAATCGGTGCTTGGGCGAGGATGACGAGAGAAAGAGCATTAAGCATGACCATTGCGATGATGCCCCTGTATATGCTCCTTACGGGAGCTCCCCATCGGCCGTTCGCGCATGCTTAATGGCCATGCTCGCGCTTTGGCTAGCTCGCCGGCATGCTTTGAAGGACGGGCTTCATCTATTGCTCGCGGCCGCGATGGCCATGCTCCTGTGGAATCCGTTGCTAATCGAAGATGTCAGCTTTCAGCTCTCCTTTCTCGTGACGGCCGGATTAATTCTCTTCGTTCCCTCGATTACGGAGTCGCTTCCGATTCGCTGGAAGTGGTTAAGGGGGGCGGCAGCCGTAACGTTAACCGCCCAGCTCGTCTCGTTTCCGGTTACGATCTACTACTTTCACGCCGTTCATTTGCTATCGTTGCCGGCTAATTTCCTGCTTGTTCCGTTTATTAGCTTCATCGTTATGCCGCTTGGAATGGCTTCGATCGTATTGGGCGCGATATGGCTGCCGATGGGAATCATCCCGGCCAGGATGGCTTCGATAGGCAATCAATGGACTTTCGACCTCATCGATTGGCTTGATTCTTTTGTCGGATTAAGAACGGTATGGCCGCAGCCTTCCTTAACATGGGTTGCGGCGGCGTATGTGTTTATGGGCTTAGGCATCGTCGGATTAAAAAGAAGATTGGTCCGCCGAGAGGAGCAAGCGTGGTGGGAGAGACAAGAAGCCGAGGCCATGGCCCGATCAGACGATATAACCGCAACTGTAGCTTGCAGGACAACGGAAACGACGGTTCGCCCGCGTATCGGTATCAGGATCGTAACCCGCATTGTTTTCACGTTTGCCGTCGGATGTTGGTTCGTATGGGGATATGAGCCGGCTTGGATGAATCATAGCGCGTCGGTGTCTTTCCTCAACGTCGGCCAAGGCGATAGCATCTTGATCCGGACCGGCGGCGGCAAGAACATTCTCATCGATTCAGGCGGGACGGTTCAGTTCCGCAAAGCGGGCGAACAATGGAAAACTCGCCGAGACCCCTATGAAGTCGGCCGCAAGCTGATCGTTCCTTTGCTTCTGAAGCGCGGGGTAAGAGAGCTCGACGCACTGGTACTGACGCATTTCGATGCCGACCATATCGGAGGCGCGCAAGCGGTTCTTGACAATATTCCCGTTCGAACGTTGCTGTTCAACGGGACGGTGAAGGATTCGCCAGGCGTGTTGAAGTTGCTCCAAACGGCAACGGCCGGCAATATTCCGGCTTACGCCGTTCACGCGCTGATGGATTGGATTGTCGACGAATCAACGGCGATCAGAGTTCTCTATCCCATGACTCCGGCAGTTGGAAGCGACGCAAACCAAATTTCGATAGAGAACGATCAGAACGAGAGCAGCGTTGTTCTATACGTAACGATATTCGGCCGGACATTTTTGTTTCCCGGAGACTTGGAGGAAAGCGGGGAGGAGGAAATCGTCGTTAGGGAGGCAAGCGATACCCTTAATGACGTCAAGCCGGGAGCGGTTCATCGGATCGACGTCCTCAAAGCAGAACATCACGGCAGCAAAACTTCAACTACACCGCTATGGACAACCTACTGGTTACCCCGGGAGACGGTTATTTCCGTAGGGGCTAACAATTTCTACGGTCATCCGAACGGCGACGTGCTGGATCGCCTTGCGGAAGCAGGCAGTCTCGTATGGAGAACGGATTTGAACGGAGAGATTCAATACCGGATTAAGCCTGAAGGAACTATGGAACGAAGAACGTTGCGGACCGGGAATGGAACAAGGCCGCCTGGCAAGCCGTAACTGCGGCAAGAGGCGACCATGTCGGGTCATTCGGCTGGAGCGTAGCGAATGTTCGATACGACCGCCAGCAGCAGCGGCCGGATTTGCTCGGTTTGTTCGGTTTTCGTGCGAATCGAGATCCGAACCGAATAGTTCGGCGCTAATTGGACCGAAAAATGGTCATAGCGGATAGACTGGTCATCCCCCCAGAACTCCGATCCGATGTATTCGGAGTAGCGGCTTAGATCTTTCTCTTTACGCAAATAAGGAGTAGATGCCTGGTCCGAATTTAGGATGGATAGGGTCGCCTTCCCGTCTTTGGTTGCATATTCGTATCCGTCCTCGAACTTGACCGTCTTCATGGATTCGGGAATATACAAGCCGAAGTCGTCGTAGGGATCCTTGAACCACTGAGCGTCGATTGCCGTTCCGTCAACCTGAAGCGAAATCGTGTCGTTCCCTTCGTATATGCCGCCGACGATGAGCTGGTCTTGATCCGTTTCGGTTTCGGAATCTTCTACGAGTACAAGCGTGTCCTCGCCCTTCTTATGCTGATAGCTTAAGCTGCGGTTAGGGAAGAGCGCTTTAAAGACGCGTTTCTCCTTGTCGAAAGTAACGGAGTTAGGGTGTTCGGCTTTAAGCGCGATATTCAAATCGGCGATTTGGAATTGGCCGTTTAT
Source organism: Cohnella cholangitidis (assembly GCF_014107495.1). Classification (GTDB taxonomy): domain Bacteria; phylum Bacillota; class Bacilli; order Paenibacillales; family Paenibacillaceae; genus Cohnella; species Cohnella cholangitidis. The sequence continues at coordinate 810,453 of NZ_CP041969.1, read as the reverse complement.
TTTTTTGATAATTTCGACTTGGCTTATCGTTGAAGTTTCCTGTACGATCGCTTCCATCGTTCCGTCTTCGTCGATATCCATTTCCGCAACGTGCGAGTTGAGCCTAAAGTCGCTAATCGGGACGCCTGGAGCGGTTTCTTCGAAGTGAATCCAATTGTTCGTCACGCAATTGGCTCCGCATACGCCATAGATCCGAATTTGAAATTGGCCGAACAAGTTGCTTCCCGTAACTTCAACGTCGTTCAGATATTGTATCTCGCCCGCGGGACCTAGCTCGTAAATATCGGAAGCGGGGGCGGAACCCGGACCGGCGGCGTGAATTTCCATACCCGAGTATAGTTGGGTATCCTCTTCGTTTTTCAAGTAAACAATGAAATTTCCTAAATCTCCGAGCTCGATGACCCGCTTGACGATGACGGAAGACTTCGCTATTCGAGTCGCTTCAATTCGGTTGACCTCGACCGGATAATCGCCCAACGTATCTTCAACATTCCGATAAGCAAGCTGAACCTGCTCCTCGGGAGTAGAGACCGGCGTCTCCGCGGGCGGGATGCTCTCGGTCGGCGACGGTGTCGGAGGCGTGCTTTCGATGTTGGGCGTATCGGTTCCGGCGGGCGATGGAGCCCGGTCATTCGTTAGATCGGGCATGAACAGCAGGAGGGCGATGACACAGACCGCAAAGGCGGCAACCGCGGTCCATAGACCGTGTTTTTTGCGCGCGGGCCGTCGCTCGCGAATTCGTCGATTCACTTCCTGCTTCATTTGCTCGGTGAACGCATTGTTCCCCAATCCGCCTTTTGCGTCGCCGTACCAGTCCGGCTTGTTTTCGTTCATTTTCCCCACCCCTTTAACTCGTTTTCTACTTCCTTGCGCGCTCGATGGAGCCTGGACTTAACGGTCCCTTCGGGCAGGCGGAGCAACGCGGCCATTTCTTGAACGCTTAAATCGTGCTCCAAATCGAGAACAAGCACCTCGCGCAGCTTGTTAGACAGCTTCATAATGATCGCCCACAGCTCCGAGGCGGATTGCCGTCCGATATAAGCCGACTCGGCCGAAGGCGTCGATTGGCGCGGCTTGACGGTTCCGAAGAGAAGAATTCTGCGAAAATAGCTGGAAGATAAGTAATTCAGCGATAGATTTCTAGTGATAGCGAGCAACCACGTCTTAATGGAGGATTGGCCTCTGAACGTATGGATGCTGTAATGCGCTTTAATGAACACCTCTTGCGCGATATCTTTTGCCTGCTCCCTGTCTTTGGTTAGCGCGTAGGCGTATTTCCACACGTCGTCCCCGTATTGATCCATCAGCCGCCTAAGCTCCGATCCGTCGACGGAGTCGACATGCTTTAAATATTCCGAGCCCATAGGTTCACCTCCAACCTATTAGACAGTGTATAATGGGATTCGGTTCCGTAAATTCCACATAAAACATTATGCCTTTTGAAACATTTTTGCTAGACTTAAATTAGTTATTATTAATTACCGAAAATTCCCTCGGGGGGATTGCAACCTTTATACGGACGCTAACGTCTGAGAGGGTGCAGGGGAGGAGGATCTTCTGTGGTGGAGCCGGCTCTGATCAAAGCCGCACAAGCGGGCGACCGGGAAGCTCTCGTTACGCTACTCCGCGAAATTGAGAATCAAGTATATCGGACGGCTTATTATTTATTAAATAACGAGCAGGATGCCATGGACGCTTCTCAAGACGCGCTCATTCGCATTTATACGAAAATCGATTCCTATGAGGAAAAAGCTCAATTTCGCACCTGGGTGCAACGGATTGTAACGAACATATGCATTGATAAATTTCGGCGCAAAAAACCGTCCGTATCCATCGACGAGCATGAAATGGTATTTCAAGCGGGGGATAATGTGGAGACCGAGGTTCTTTCCGCATACGCCGCGGAGGAAATACGCGAGGCCATCGGTAAGCTTCCCGAGCATCATCGTACCGTTGTCGTTCTCAGGTATCTGCAGGATTTTTCGTACAATGAAATTGCCGACTCGTTGAATTTACCTTTAAACACCGTTAAATCCTACTTATTCAGAGCCCGGCAACAATTGCAAATTCTACTTCAAGATTATCAGAAAGGTGGTGTCCGGGGATGATTTGCCAAGAGGTGATGGAACTCATGCAGCGTTATATTGACGGGGATTTGGATCAACAAGAAACATCGCTCATGATGGATCATGCTGGTCAATGCCCTGATTGCGCCGCCATGTTAGCTAGATTGCAGAAGTTGTCGAGCGAATTAGAGCAATTGCCGCGGGTCGTTCCCAAATACAGCCTTGTAGACGCGATTCTTCCGGAACTGGATCGCCTTCATGCGGCTGAATCTTCGAAAGGCTTGAACGTAAGCCAAGAACGCTCCGATTCGAGCGCGCCGACTTCAACGCCATCGGGTAGATCGAATCGTCCGGCAAGACATTTGTTCGGCAAAATATCGGGCGCTGTCGCAGCGGGCATTGTCGCAGGGCTGTTGTTGTTCAGCAACCCGGGACAATGGACGCTAGGCGGAACCGGCAGCAATAACGAAGCAGCGGCGCCGAGCCCGGCGGCTGCTCCCGCAAGCGAAGGATCTTCCGCTTTGATGATGAGAAAAGGGTTGGAAGATTCGCCGGAGGCGAAAATGGAAAGTAAGCAGCAAGGCGGAGTTGAAGATCAAGCCGGTGGGGCGGAGCCTAGGGCCTTCTCCGGGGCTCAGGATTCCAACGATGCAATCGATTCCGATAGCGGGAAGAAGCTGGACGCATCGGCTAACAGAATCGAATCGGTTCCGGTTGCCGAAAGTCCGTTAAAGATCAACTCCGACAATCCGGCGATTTCGGGATATTCAGTACCGGCCGCGGCAGTGGATTCACCGGACGGGAAATGGAAAGCGATCGCGGTCTCGGATGGCGGAACGTTCCAAGTGTATCTCAATGAAGACGGCAGCGAGTATTATAGCTCTCAGGCTAAGGACGGCAAAATAAGTCTCTTGAGTTGGAACGACGAAAGCACGCTATTGTACTTTACGTTCACCGATGCAGAGGGCAATGAGAGCCAATGGCAATTCGATGTCGCCGCGGCAAAAGAATCAAAACGTTAATTCGGTTGTCACACTTTGCGCGAAATCGCGTATAGTGTACAGACGAAGTTGACGATCGTCTTTGGACCATCGTCACGGTCGTTCGCGCACGGCACCATGGGCCGGCCGGCGAACGTTGATATAGATGTCCGAGGACAGAGAGATCGCGCCTTGCTTAAAGGTGTGATCTCTTTGTTGTTTAGTGTACAATTAGAAGGAGTACATAAGGTTAGGGGATCGGCGCAATGGACGCTAAACAAGCTTTTCGATCGATCAAGCAAGGGAACGTATCCCCGATATACGTTTGTTTCGGAACCGAAACTTATATCATGAACGAATTTGTCGAACGATTGCTTGAACATTCGGTTCAGCCCGAACATCGGGATATGGCGGTCATTCGATTCGATACGGGGGAAACCTCGATAGACAGCATTTTGGAGGAAGCGGAGACCCTTCCCTTCCTTGTTCCCAGCAAAATTATTCTCGTCAGGGACAGCGTATTGTTCGCATCGGGCAAAGAATCGTCCCGCATCGAACACCGTCCCGAAAGCTTGCTGGCTTACATGGGGCAGCCATCGGATACGACCGTGCTCGTGTTCATGGTGCACCACGAGAAACTGGACGAGCGCAAGAAGCTGGTCAAGACGGCGAAGGCGAACGATGCCGTCGTCTCTTTCAGTCCATTGCAGCCTGAGGAGCTGCTGCAATGGCTGCTTAAACGCGCGTCTAATCAAGGAAGAGCTATGGAAAACCACGCGGCGGAGGAGCTATTAAGGCGAGTAGGGACGGATATGCACGCGCTGGCGGCGGAGACCGACAAGTTATGCTTGCATGCGGGCTCGGGCGGTTCGGTGACGTTGGAATCGGTGCGTTCGCTAGTTCCTATGGCAACGGAGCAGAACGTATTCAAGCTAACGGAGGAACTTGCCGCGCTCCGTACCGCGGAAGCGATCAAGCTGTATCACGATCTGCTCAAGCAACGCGAGGAGCCGATCAAGCTGATGGCGCTGCTCGTGCGGCAATTCCGCAATATGCTGTACGTCAAAGAGCTAGGAAACCAAGGTTATTCTCCGCAGCAAATGGCGTCCCAGATCGGCTTGCATCCGTACGCCGTGAAAATCACGGGAGAACAAGCGCGCAAGTTCAGCCAGGAACGTTTAGCCAATCTTCTATCCGAGCTAGCCGACCTTGACTACGCGATGAAAACGGGCCGCGTCGAAAAAACGCTCGGCCTCGAGCTATTCCTCCTCAAAACCGGCTCCCAAGGCGCAAGCTAACGCTAACCTTGAAAACCCACACCTGTTGGGTTTTCTTTTTTATGTTGGCTGTGATTTCGACAATGGGCAGAATAAAATAAGTCACACGGAAAGATGGATGAACTTGGGGCCCCCGCAAAGTAATCGGAATAAGCTTCTACAGCTTTACTTCACTTTGTGGGGAGGAGTAGCGGTGGGGTGGGACTTATTTTATGTCGCCCATACTAGTCGGAAGCGTCTGCTACATCTTTAATGAAACCCAACAAAAAAGCCATCCTATAGACAGGAAACCCTGCAAGGATGGCTTTTTCATGGCTGCCGCGCCAGAAGGTCGCCGCAGCCGCATATGCGTCAGGCACAAGCTTACGCTTGCGCGGACAATGCGTTGAGTTTTTTGGCCAGACGGGACTTTTTGCGGGCAGCTGCATTTTTGTGAATGAGCCCTTTAGTAGCCGCTTTGTCCAACTTCTTCTGAGCCGCGCCGTAAGCTGCTTTAGCAGCGTTTACGTCCGTTCCTACGACCGCTACGTCAGCTTGTTTAACTGCTGTACGAAGAGCGGATTTAGCCGAAGCGTTGCGCAGGCGGCGAGCTTCGTTCGTTTTGGTACGTTTAATGGCGGATTTGATGTTTGGCATTCTTTTCACCTCCAGATAAAACAGAAGTATTTCTCCACACAACTTGTAACATTCTATCATGCAAGGGGGTAAAAAGCAAGCTGATTTCCCACCTCAATCCGCATGCGAAAGGGGCATTATTTCACCCTATGGATCATGATTTGTCAATGTACGACGTACGCACGGATCTGGCGCTGGAGGCTCAGGAGCTAGCGACGAAAGGCCAGCAGACATCGAACGTTCCGGGAGTATGGTCCGAGAACGAGAGCGCGGACGGAATCACCGTCACCCGCATGGAAATTAAGAACGACCAAGCCGCGCAGCAGATCGGCAAGATGGTCGGCCATTATGTAACGCTTGAGGTGCCGGACCTGCGTCAAGGGGACACGACCCTTCAAGATAAAGTCGCGACATCCTTTGCCAAGGAGTTCGAAGCGTTCCTGAAGAGAATCGGAGCGACGGCGAAGAGCAGCGTGTTGATCGTCGGCCTGGGCAACGTGAACGTAACCCCTGACGCGCTCGGTCCCGTCGTCGTGGAGAATATCATGGTGACTCGGCATTTTTTCGAGCTGATGCCCGATCAGGTAAGCCCGGGCTATCGTCCGGTTAGCGCCGTGGCTCCGGGCGTGCTAGGCACGACGGGGATCGAATCGAGCGACATCGTGCAAGGAATCGTCGAAAGATCGAAGCCTGATTTGATCATTGCCGTAGATGCCTTGGCGGCCAAATCGTTGGAAAGAGTGAACACGACGATCCAAATCGCGGATACGGGAATCCATCCCGGCTCGGGAATCGGGAACAAGCGGAAGGGATTGACCAAAGACATTTTGGGCGTGCCCGTCATCGGGGTCGGCGTTCCGACCGTCGTCTATGCTTCGACGATCGTGAACAACACGCTGGACTTGGTATTCGAACATATGAAGAGGCATACGGCCAATATGGATCCGCTGTTCGGCGTGTTCGGAACGATGGACGAGAAGGAGCGCCTGCAGCTCGTAAGAGAGGTGCTGAACCCGCTCGGCCACGACCTCTTGGTCACGCCTAAGGAAATCGACAAATTCATGGAGGATATCGCCAACGTCATCGCGAGCGGACTGAACGCCGCGCTTCATGAAGCGGTAGACACGGATAACGTCGCGGCGTACACGCACTAACATCGCTATTTAAAATTACGGCAAGTTTGCCTGGCTCAAGAGAGCCGGGTTTTTTTGTAATCTCCGACTCTATTAAATTCCGGTTCTATCATTCCGGATTGTCTCATAGGATGGGATACCTATAGAAAATAAGAGAAGGGGTCTCCGCAGGCTCGAGGCTCCGGGGAGGAACACGGGATGAAACGCATCATCGAATCGCTGAAATGGCCGCTATTGCGCGCTAGGTGGAGAAGAATTTTGATTACCGGCCGCGCGTTTCTCTTATTAAGCGTCAGTTCCATGGTGCTGTTCGTTTTGCTAGGGTTGGGAGGAATGATGCAGAAGTCGCTGGCCGCCTCTCCCGTGCAATCGATGAAAGGTTTCGCCGCTTCGTTGTCCGGGCAGTTTTTTCAATCGCTGCTTAGCATGGAGCTTCCTCATATGGATGCCTCCGAAGCTTCCCCGTTTCAGACGGGGCGGATGGCCGCATTCCTGCTGAGATTCATGACCGACGTGAATCCTAATGATCCGAAGAGCTTGCTGGCGCTGGAGATGCCGGGAATGGACCGGGACCATTCCGTGTTGCTTAGGCCGGGCTCCGACGAGCCCGAGGCGCCGGAAGACCGCGGACCGATCGATGACGTCGGACAACCCTCATCAGAAGACTTCCCGGGCATTCCCGGATGGCCTGAGCAATCTCCCGAAGAGACGAATCCAGGGCAGGAGCCCTTACCAACCGAGTCGCATACGCAAAAGGACCCCTCGGACTTAACGGAAACGCATTCCACGGAAGGACGGAAAGTCGTCTTTATCTACCATTCGCACAACCGCGAGTCTTGGTATCCCGAACTGAAGTCCGACAAGAAGGATCCCAACTCGGATAAGACCAACATTACCTTGGTAGGCAAAAGGCTAGCTAAACAATTGGAGTCACTGGGCGTAGGCTCTACCCACTCCTCGAAGGATTACCCGACTGCCGTTCCTGGCTATAATTGGAATTATTCATATAAATATTCGTTGCAGACGGTTCGCCAAGCTTTGGCGGCCAACAAACAATTGAAATTTTTCTTCGATATTCATCGGGATTCCCAGCGCCGCAAGAAGACGACCGCGACGATCAAAGGGAAAGATTACGCGCAAGTGTATTTCATCATCGGGCACCGAAACCCGAATTGGCGGGAGAACGAGGCGTTCGCGAACGAAATTCACGAGAAGCTGGAAGAGACTTACCCGGGATTGTCGCGCGGGGTATGGGGCAAAACGGCTGCCAACGGCAACGGCGAATACAATCAATCGATCGCTCCGGACAGCGTGCTTCTGGAAATCGGCGGCGTCGATAATACGCTGGAGGAAAGCAACCGTACGGTAGACGTGCTCGCAAAAGTCATTGCCGAGTTATATTGGAAAAACGAGGAAGCGGTTAAAGCGAACGCGCGGAAAAAATAGAAGGAGGGTGCAGGATGCGTCGGGATACGTTTAAATTGTTGATTTTCGCTGGGATCGTAGGATTTGCGATTTTATACGGGATGGAGCTGTCTTCGAAAGGGATCGAGACCGTGAACGGTCCATGGGAAACGGTAGCCCCTAGCGGCGGGGGGCAAACCGCCGCGGAAGAAGGCGATTGGACGTTGCCGCCTAATCATTCCCGCGATGGGGAGAGGCAGAACGCAAACGCGGTCGATACGCCCGATTACCGGTGGGAGGAAGAGGAGTACGCGATCCCCCGCAACGATCGGGAGCCGCTCGTAGACAGGGTATCCGGCAAAACCGCCGAAGTGCTCCATGATTTGTCCCGCAACGGGATTCGTATGGTCGTATCCATATTCGATAAGGTTATGGGTTGACCATTAGGAATCCAGAATCTATCCGGGCTTGACGTCATTGTACGCTTAAAGTTATGATGTGCATAACACGTTTTAAGGGGAAATTTTGATGTTGGTATTGGTTCTGAACTGATTTATCTGATAAGTCGCGAATAAGGCATAAGGGAGAAAACCGTCATTGGGAGGGTTTATTTCCTTGTCGCTTCTTCGTGGCGCTGATAACCAGTGAAGAACCGGTCAAGACCGCCCCTACGAAGAATGAATTTTCGGGGAGATCAACCGTGCTCATCAGGGTACGGTTTTTTTGCATCTTTCCCGACTTTTAAATTCCGACAGGCAGCGAGCTTGCGCCGATGGCGCTCCGGCTTGCTGTCTGTTTTTTTATTTTCCAAATCACAGGAGGGTTTACCTTGAGACAACATTCGCTTCGCAAATTAGAATATAACCGCGTGATTGAAACCTTGCACTCTTATGCTTCCACTTATCTTGGCCGTCGGCAGATCGAGGAGCTTGAGCCGTTGCAGGACAAGGAGATCATTAGCCGCAAGCTGGCGGAGACGCAGGAAGCGTCCCGGTTGCTGGCCAAAGGAGGGCATCCGCCTCTGCCGTCGCTAGAAGGAATGGAAACGATGATGGCGCTGCTCGGTACGGGATACGTCATGTCCGAAGAGGATTTCGGGTTCGCGGCCCAATTCGCGCGCAGCTGCGAACAATTGCGCCAATATATGGCGTCCAAAAAAACGGAGAGTCCGATCGTGGCGGCGTACGGAACGGGGATGTTCGATCTTAAGCCGCTGAGGGAAGCGATCGAAGCTTGCATCGATCGGGGACGCATCGTAGATACGGCAAGCCCGGAGCTGCACAAAATCCGCAAAAAAATCCGTACCGCGGAGGAGAGGCTGCAGAAACGGCTTGAAGGGATGTTATCCCGGTTCTCCGATATTTTGCAAGAACGGTTGGTCAGTCAACGGAACGGGCGTTACGTGCTGCCCGTGAAAAAAGAATACCGGAAAAGAATTCCGGGTACGGTGCTCGACGAGTCGTCCAGCGGGCAAACGGTGTTCGTCGAACCGTCCGAGCTGGCAGGCTTGCAGATGGACTTAAGCGCGTTGAAGCTGGAAGAAAATCGCGAGGAGGCGCAAATTCTGGCCCGGCTGACCGGAGAGGTGGAGACGTATTCCTATGAGTTATCCGTTAACCAAGATACGGTGGGCCATTACGATTTTCTATTCGCGAAAGCGAAATGGGCGCTAACGATAGGAGGAGTCGCACCGGAGCTTAACGAGGATAGGGTGATCGATTTGCGGGAAGCCCGGCATCCGCTGCTGGCAACGAGACCGGTACCTCTCGACATTAGGTTGGGCGACGGTTATCAAGCTTTGTTAATTACCGGACCGAATACGGGAGGGAAGACGGTCGCGCTCAAGACCGTAGGCTTGTTAACGCTCATGGCGCAATCCGGGCTGCTCGTTCCTGCCGCGCAAGGAAGCCGGATGTGCGTATTCCGTAACGTTGAAGTCGATATCGGCGACGATCAGAGCCTTGATTCGTCGCTGAGCACCTTCTCTTCGCATCTGCGCAACGTCATCGACATATTGGCTCATGCAGGTTCGTCCTCGCTCGTGCTGCTCGACGAGCTGGCGACCGGTACGGATCCGGGCGAAGGCGTCGGCTTGTCGATCGCCGTATTGGAGGAATTATACCGGAGAGGCTCCGTCATTATGGCGACGACCCATTTTAACGAAATCAAAGAATACGCCCGGGTAACGGAAGGTTTTCGGAATGCGAGGATGGCGTTCGACGAAGAAACGCTGAGTCCGTTATACAGGCTCGACATGGGGGAAGCCGGCAATAGTTATGCTTTCGTTATTGCGGCCAAGCTAGGCATTTCCAAAGGGATTATCGATAGGGCGCGCACGATTGCCGATAGTCTGAAGAAGGGGCGCGGTCAAGTATCGGTTCCCGTGCAAGAGGGGGGGAAGCCTCGGGGTATGCCGTCTCGCGAGGGGAAAAACGGCCGCGAAATGAGTAACCATTCTAAGATTAGCACAGACTCCCATCGTGAAGAGTTATCGTTGCGTTGGTCCGTTGGAGACGTGGTGTTCATACCACAACTGCGCAAGCCGGGAGTCGTCTATCGTTTGCCGGACGATAAAGGCAATATGATCGTGCAAGTGCAGAAAGAGAAGATCACGATCAACCATAAGCGAATTCGCAAATATATCGACAGGAAACATCTGTATCCCGGCGAGGATTACGACATGGACATCGTGTTCGACACGGTCGAAAACCGCAAGAAACGGCATCTGATGGGAAAACGGCATGTAGAGGGATTGACCATCGAGAAGCCTTCGGAAGATTAACGACAAATAACGGCATAGGCAACATTGATGCCATGGGGATACGCTGTTATAATGAAGTGATCGTCATTTGACGTTATGGATCCGGCTGGAGGTACTTATTGGAATGGCAGAACTTTCTATTAAACAGAGCCACATTCGCAATTTTTGCATTATTGCGCACATCGACCACGGTAAATCGACTTTGGCCGATCGCATTTTGGAATATACGGGAACGCTCACTTCCCGCGAAATGCAGGACCAAGTATTAGACTCCATGGATCTCGAGCGCGAGCGCGGCATTACGATTAAGCTGCAAGCGGTACGGCTGTTGTACAAAGCGGACGACGGGGAGACTTACCTGCTTCACTTGATCGATACCCCGGGACATGTGGATTTCACGTACGAAGTTTCCCGAAGCTTGGCCGCTTGCGAAGGCGCGTTGCTGGTCGTAGACGCCGCGCAAGGAATCGAAGCGCAAACGTTGGCCAACGTATACTTGGCGCTGGACAATAACTTGGAGATCGTGCCCGTCATCAACAAGATCGACTTGCCGAGCGCCGAACCGGAGCGGGTGAAGAAAGAAGTCGAAGACGTTATCGGTTTGGATACGAGCGATGCGGTACTTGCGTCCGCGAAGAACGGCATCGGGATCAAAGAAATATTGGAGCAGGTCGTACAGAAAATCCCGGCTCCCCAAGGGGATCGCGACAAGCCGCTTAAAGCGCTTATTTTCGACTCTCACTATGATGCTTATAAAGGCGTAGTCTGTTATATCCGGATTATAGACGGAACGATCCGCGCCGGCACGAAAATGAAGTTCATGGCTACCGGAGCTAGCTTCGACGTCGTCGAAGTCGGAACGTTCATGCCCCGGCCGACGGTCGTTACGGAGCTCGGTCCGGGAGACGTAGGTTTCGTCAGCGCTTCGATCAAGAACGTGAAGGATACCCGCGTCGGGGATACGATTACCGATCTGCGCAATCCGACAGCGGAAGCTCTTCCGGGATATCGCAGCATTAATCCTATGGTATTCTGCGGCTTGTATCCGATCGAGTCTACGGATTACAACGATTTGCGGGACGCGCTGGAAAAGCTGGAGCTTAACGACGCGTCGCTGCGTTACGAGCCCGAATCCTCGCAGGCGCTTGGTTTCGGCTTCCGTTGCGGCTTCCTGGGAATGCTCCACATGGAAATTATTCAAGAGCGCATCGAGCGGGAGTTTAACATTCCGTTGATCACGACTGCGCCAAGCGTTATTTACAAGGTTACGCAGACGAACGGCGAAGTGCTGGAAATTTCCAACCCTGCCGATTATCCGGAAGCGGGCAAGATCGACTACGTCGAAGAGCCGTACGTTAAAGCTTCGATCATCGTTCCGAACGATTTCGTCGGGGCTATCATGGATTTGTGCCAAGGCAAACGCGGCGAGTTCATCGACATGCAATACTTGGACACGAACCGGGTTACGTTGAAATACAACGTTCCGCTCGCGGAGATCGTATACGATTTCTTCGACCAGTTGAAGTCGAGCACGAAGGGCTACGCTTCGTTCGACTACGAGCTGATCGGCTACCGCCAGTCCAGCTTGGTTAAGATGGATATTCTGCTTAACGCCGAGAAGGTCGACGCCTTATCCTTCATCGTGCATAAGGATAGAGCCTACAACCGCGGGCGAGTCATCTGCGAGAAGCTCAAAGATCTCATTCCGCGCCAAATGTTCGAGGTGCCGATCCAAGCGGCGATCGGCCAGAAGATCGTGGCGCGCGAATCCATCAAAGCGATGCGCAAAAACGTTCTCGCGAAATGTTACGGGGGAGATATTTCCCGGAAACGGAAGTTGCTCGATAAGCAAAAAGAAGGTAAGAAACGGATGAAGCAGGTCGGCAACGTGGAAGTGCCGCAAGAGGCATTCATGGCCGTGCTTAAGCTGGATAACGAATAACAGACAATACCGATACAGAATGGCGGGCTTCCGGCCCGCTTTTCGCTTTGTCGGCGATAGATTAGGTTTTCTAGAGAGGTGAAGAGCAAAACATGATACCCGCGAATAACTTAACGAACGTTCCGCCGGTACACCAATGGACTCCGCGGGCGCTCTATATCCATATCCCTTTCTGCACGAATAAGTGTTTTTATTGCGACTTTAACTCGTACGTGGCTGCCGGCCAACCGATCGATGCTTATCTTGACGCGCTGGAAAACGAGATGAAGCTAACGGTTGCCGATTTGCCTCCTCAGGCGATCGACACCGTATTCATAGGCGGCGGCACGCCGACCGTGCTTACTCCTCCTCAGATGACGCGGTTTCTGGACTCCGTTCGCAAATATTTTCCGCTTGCGGATCATGCGGAATTCACGATGGAAGCAAATCCGGGTACGACCGATATGGAGAAGCTTGCGGCCATGCGCGACGGAGGCGTTAACCGGATCAGCTTCGGCGCGCAAACGTTCGACGACGGGTTGCTGGCGACGATCGGCAGAATCCACGCCGCCCAGGATGTCGTTCAAAGCATCGCGAACGCGAAAGCGGCGGGATTCACGAATCTGTCCATCGACTTGATGTTCGGATTGCCTAATCAGACGCTGCAACAGCTGAAGGATAGCGTGACCAAGGCATTGGAGTTGGATTTGCCGCATTACTCTCTCTACGGTTTGAAAGTCGAGGAGAATACGCTGTTCCACCGATTATATCAACGGGACGAGCTGCCACTGCCGGAAGAAGACGTAGAACTGGCTATGTACGAGCATCTCATGGAGCGTCTCGGGGGTGCCGGGTATCGGCACTACGAGATAAGCAACTTCGCTAGACCGGGCTGCGAGAGCCGTCATAATACGACTTACTGGCATAACGAACCCTATTATGGCCTGGGGGCCGGCGCGCACGGTTATGCGCTCGGCCAACGGCATATTAATATCAAAGGCGTTCAACCGTACATCGATGCGGCGAATATCGCTTTGCCGCGAATGGAACGAAACGCCGTCAGCGTCGAGGAAGCGATGGGCGACTTCATGATGGTAGGACTTCGTCTGCAGGAAGGCGTTACGCAGGCGAGCTTCGGAAGGCAGTTCGACGGGGCGAAGCTGGAAGCGGTGTTCGGCGAGGAACTGCAGCGGTTAGTCTCGATAGGACTGCTCGAGCTATCCGAGCAAAATGCGGGATACCGATTGACTTCGAAAGGCATTCTGCTCGGCAACGAGGTGTTCGGGGCGTTCGTGTAAGCCGTTCAGTCGCGCGTTACCGTTCTTTCATTTTATCGTTAAATTCGGCCGATCCGCCTTTGGCGATGCTAAGCGTCTGCCAAACGGCGGTTTTGTTGGCTTTGGCTAAATATACGATCTGTCCGACATGATAGCCGTAATGCGAGATTTGCCTATGGATCGCTTGCAATACGGTAAGGGATTGACCGCGAATCGTTACGGTGCGCAGCACGTCTTCGGGATTAAGCTGCTCAAGCGAATCGAAGAGAACGGCCCATCCTTTTTCCCATATTTCCGTAAGCTGCCTCAGGTTTCCGATATCGTCTTCGAATTCGTCGTCCCGATTGCGATCCGGCTTCTCTCCGTCCGTCGTCAGAAAATCCGTCCAACGGGAAATCATGTTCCCCGAGACGTGCTTCACGATGATCGCGATGCTGTTGCTCCCTGGATCCGGGCTCCAACCGATTCCTTCTTGCCCAATCTGGGCTAAAGCGCGGTCCCCGAGGGATTTCTGGCTTCTAAAGTCGGCGATGGACGTCTCGAGCAGATGCTTGGCTAAATCATGTTCGCTCATTTTAGGCTCAGCTCCTCTTCACGTTTGCTTTTCGAATATATCATAAGCGATCTCTTATATAATTGCAGATTAGCTTTTGAATCGGGGCGATAAATAACTCCGTTCAATGAATCTGAAATGTCCCTTGAGAGTTCATTCGTTTTGTTGTATATTTATTCATACATATTTGAAGTTTGGAGAGAAGGAATACACATGACGATCGTGTGCCGGAAAGCGCTGCTCGAAGATGTCGATGCGCTTTATGAACTTATACAGGGTTATGCCGCCAATGGCATCATGTTGCCTCGTTCGCGCGAGGCGTTAACCCGTAATATCGATACTTTTATCGTAGCGCAGGACGGAGAGCGCTTGATCGGTTGCGGTTCTCTGTGCCGACTGGGCACCGATCTGGTGGAAATTCGTTCTTTAGGCATCGTGGACAGATACAAGGGGCAAGGGGTAGGCAGCCGGTTAGTCGATGCTTTAATAGAAGAAGCTAGCGCGCAAGGCATCCCTAAAGTGATGGCTTTGACCTACGAATCCGCCTTTTTTCAGAAAAACGGGTTCAAAATCGTCGACAAAGAGATTTTCCCGGAGAAAGTATGGACGGATTGCGTGAACTGTCCTAAGCAGCATTGCTGCGACGAGATCGCCGTCGTCAGGGTGATAGAGCCCGCGGTATCCAAAGAGCAAGTGACCTTCGCCCAAATCTGATTCGAACTGCCAAATCGAGCGGGAACGTTCTTGACACGACCGCTATCGATTTGGTATTTTTGTATTAGCCGTTAGCACTCATCGATATGGAGTGCTAACGATAGGGAAGAAGCGGAAAAGCTTAAAGGAGGAGTTCGGATGCTAAGCGAACGTCAACGAATGATACTTAACGCGATAATCGACGATTATATCCGTTCGCCGACTGTCGGATCCCGCAGCATATCCAAGCGTGGAGACGTGACTTTCAGTCCGGCTACAATACGCAACGAGATGGCGGATCTTGAGGAGTTGGGGTTGCTGGAGCAACCGCACACTTCCGCAGGCCGGATTCCTTCCATTAAAGGCTACCGCTATTATGTCGACCACCTCGTTACTCTGGATGGAATCGGCGATCACGATGCCCGGAAGCTCCGGACCTTCTTCGCCGAGAAGATGAATCACTGGGAAGACGTAATCGGACATGCGGCGACGATCTTGTCCCAAATGACCAATTACACTTCGATCGTGCTCGGACCGGAAATGTTCAGCACGACGTTGAAGCATTTTCAATTGATTCCTATCGGCGACGCGTCCGCGGTAGCCATCATCGTGGCCAATACGGGACATGTCGAACACCGAACGATTTCGATTCCGGACGGAATCGCGATGGAGGACATCAACAAGGTCGTCAACCTGTTGAACGAGAAGCTGTCGGGCGTTCCTTTTTACAAAGTCAAATCCGTTCTTCACAGCGAGATCGCCAAAGAGCTGAGTCGTTACGTCGAGCATTGCGAGGAGATCCTTGCTTTGCTGGAGCAGACGATTACCGAGGAGCAGGAGCCGAAAGTTTATTTAAGCGGCGCTTCCAACATGCTTACTCAACCGGAGTTCAAAGACGTCGACAAAGCGAAGAGCATCCTCGGCATGCTGGAGGAGACGCAGCTGCTCATGCAGCTGTTCCAGCCCGGTCCGGGCGGCATACAGGTCAAGATCGGCACGGAGAACGCGCTCGAAGCGATCAATCAATGCAGCTTGATAACGGCCACGTACTCCTATGAGGGTCAATCGCTCGGAACGATCGGAATATTGGGACCGACTAGAATGGAATACGGCAAAGTAATCAGCTTGCTCAATTATTTATCCAAGGATATCGCTTCGATGATGTCCAGATGGTATAAGTAAAGACCTGCATAGCCCCAACGTTAGGGTGGCACGGTAAGGAGGTGAACTCTACATGAGTACGAATGAGACGAAGGAGCCAGTAAACATGAATGAGCATCAAGAGGACTCTTTGGAAAAGGAAACGGGTTCTGAAGGGAATGTAACATCCCAAGCGGAAGGCGAGCAACCGGCAGCGGAGGTTAGCGAAGAAAATGCAGCCATTGCCGAGCTTCAGCGCCAAGCGGATGATAACCATAGCCGTTATTTACGCGCGCAAGCAGACTTCGACAATTTCCGGCGCCGTACTTTGAAGGAGAAAGAAGAGCTTACGCAATACGCTTCTTTGAAGCTGATCACGCAGCTATTGCCTGTTCTGGATAATTTCCAGCGGGCGCTGCAGACGAGCAACGAAGGCGCGGAGGGCGAATCTTTCGCCAAGGGCGTGGACATGATTTACCGCCAGCTTTCCCAGGTGTTGGAGGCGGAAGGCTTGAAACAGATGGATGCGGTCGGCCAACCGTTCGATCCCGAGCTGCATCAAGCGATTATGCAGGTCGAGAGCGAAGAGTACGAGGAAGGAATCGTCGTTGAAGCGATTCAAACCGGCTATTGGCTGAAAGACAAAGTCATTCGCCCTGCTATGGTCAAAGTCAGCGGCTAATTGACGGTCAAAGGATACTTATATAGCAATTTAACTTAGCTGCTCTATGCACTTATTATGAAGGAGGAAATACAGTATGAGTAAAGTAATCGGAATAGACCTTGGTACAACGAACTCCTGCGTAGCGGTTATGGAAGGCGGCGAAGCCGTCGTTATCCCTAATCCGGAAGGAAACCGCACAACCCCTTCGGTTGTCGGCTTTAAGAAAGACGGAGAGCGCGTAGTCGGCGAAACGGCGAAACGCCAAGCGATCACGAATCCCGATCGTACCGTAAGCTCCATTAAACGTCACATGGGAACGACTCACAAAGAAACGATCGAAGGCAAAGCGTACTCCGCTCCCGAGATCTCGGCCATTATTTTGCAGAAGCTCAAAGCCGATGCGGAAGCGTATTTGGGCCAGCCCGTAACGCAAGCCGTTATTACGGTTCCTGCCTACTTTAACGACAGCCAGCGCCAAGCGACTAAGGACGCGGGCAACATCGCGGGTCTCGAAGTTCTGCGGATCGTCAACGAACCGACGGCAGCGGCGCTTGCTTACGGATTTGAGAAACAAGAAGACCAAACGATCCTCGTATTCGACCTTGGCGGCGGTACGTTCGACGTCAGTATTCTTGAGCTGGGCGACGGTTTCTTCGAAGTTAAAGCGACTAGCGGAGATAACCACCTGGGCGGAGACGACTTCGACCAAGCCGTAATGGAATGGTTGGCGGGCGAGTTCAAAAAAGAACACAGCATCGATCTGCTGAAAGACAAAGCGGCCGTACAACGTTTGAAAGATGCTGCCGAGAAAGCGAAAAAAGAACTGTCCGGCGTCGTTTCCACTACGATTTCCTTGCCGTTCATCACGGTCGTAGACGGAGTTCCGCAGCATTTGGAGCTTAATCTTAGCCGTTCCAAATTCGACGAATTGACTGCTAACCTGGTTGAGCGCACGATGGGACCTACTCGTCAAGCTCTATCCGATTCCGGCTTGACCGCGAAGGATATCGACAAAGTCGTTCTTGTCGGCGGTTCTACTCGTATCCCGGCCGTACAAGAAGCGATCAAGAAGCTGACGGGACAAGATCCTCATAAAGGCGTTAACCCGGATGAGGTCGTTGCCCTCGGCGCGGCGGTTCAAGCGGGCGTATTGACCGGCGAAGTAAAAGACGTTGTATTGTTGGACGTGACTCCGTTGTCCCTCGGTATCGAAACGGCAGGCGGCGTATTGACGAAAATGATCGATCGCAACACGACGATCCCGACAAGCAAGTCGCAAGTTTACTCCACATACGCGGACATGCAGACGCAAGTCGAAATCCACGTACTGCAAGGCGAGCGCGCCATGGCGAAAGACAACAAAACGCTTGGACGCTTCATTCTTAGCGATATCCCGGCCGCGCCACGCGGCGTGCCGCAAATCGAAGTTACTTTCGACATCGACGCGAACGGTATCGTTAACGTATCCGCGCTTGATAAAGGAACGGGTAAAACGCAAAAAATCACGATTACTTCTTCCGGCGGCTTGAGCAAGGAAGAGATCGACCGCATGCAGCAAGAAGCGGAAATGTACGCAGCGGAAGACCAAGCTCGCCGCGAGTTGGTCGAAGCTAAAAACAGCGCCGATCAATTGATCTACAGCGTTGACAAAACGATTAAGGATCTTGGCGACAAAGTCGACGCGGGCGAGATCGAGAAAGCGAACGCAGGCAAAGAGAAGTTGACGAGCGCGCTTGCTTCCGATAACCTTGAGGAGATCAAAGCGGCAACAGACGAGCTGAGCGAGATCGTACAGCAGCTGTCCGTTAAGCTTTACGAGCAAGCGGCGCAAGCGCAAGCTGGCCAAGGCGGAGCCGAAGGCGCCGCGGATGCCGGCCCTGCGAAAGACAACGTCGTTGACGCCGATTACGAAGTAGTCGACGAAGACAAGAAAAACTAAGTTTCGTTGAAATAAACCGAAAGTCAAAGTGATTTCCGCCGTTCGCGGGATCATTTTGACTTTCCTTCATGAGGAGGTGGAGAAGTGGCGAACAAAAGAGATTATTACGAAGTGTTGGAGCTACAGAAAAATGCCTCTGCGGACGACGTAAAGAAAGCATACCGTAAGTTGGCGCGTCAATATCATCCGGACGTCAACAAAGCGCCGGATGCCGAAACGAAATTCAAAGAGGTCAAAGAAGCGTACGACGTTCTGAGCGACGACCAGCAACGGGCCCGTTACGACCAATTCGGCCACCAGGATCCGAATGCCGGATTCGGAGGCGGCGGAGGTGCCGATTTCGGCGGCGGTTTCGGCGATATTTTCGATATGTTCTTCGGCGGAGGCGGCGGCCGGAGAGATCCGAACGCGCCGCAGCGCGGCAACGATTTGCAATACACGATGACGATCGAGTTCAAGGAAGCGGTGTTCGGCAAAGAGACCGATATCACTATTCCACGTACGGAAACTTGCGATACTTGTCACGGCAACGGAGCTAAACCAGGAACGAAACCGGAGACTTGCACGGTTTGCCGCGGCTCCGGTCAACAGGAAGTGGCGCAAAATACGCCGTTCGGCCGAATCGTTAACCGTCGAGCATGTACCGCTTGCTCCGGTCGGGGAACGATTATTAAAGATCGTTGCGGCACTTGCTCCGGCAGCGGTCAAGTGAAAAAACAACGCAAAATCCACGTCAAAATTCCTGCCGGCGTCGACGAGGGCGCTCAGCTCCGCGTCAGCGGCGAAGGGGAAGGCGGAGTTCGAGGCGGTCCTCCGGGAGATTTGTATATCGTTCTGCGCGTGAAATCCCATGATTTCTTCGAGCGGGAAGGCGACGACATTTTCTGCGAAATCCCGTTGACCTTTACCCAAGCGGCATTGGGCGACGAGATCGAAATTCCGACTTTAACCGAGAAAGTTAAGCTGAAAATTCCTGCGGGAACGCAAACCGGAACGTATTTCCGGTTGAAAGGCAAAGGCGTTCCGAAGCTTCGCGGTTACGGGCAAGGCGACCAGCAAGTTAAGGTGACCGTTGTGACCCCGACCCATCTGAGCGAGGATCAACGAGAGCTGTTGCGCGATTTTGCTTCCAAAAGCGGAGAGTCTACGCACGAGCAAAGCAAGTCCATCTTCGAACGTATGAAGCGTGCCATATTAGGCGATTAAAAATGAACCGTCCAGAGTAATCTGGGCGGTTTTTTATTTTTGCATAATGCGGGTTCCTGTTGAGAAATCTATGAGAATGAAGATTTTGAAGGAGGAATACACATGAACAACGAACAAGAGCAATTGCCGATCGCTTCGGCAGAGGACGTCGAATTTTCCGAAGAGCTGGCGGATCGCGACGATAAGGAAGCCCAAGAACGCGCGGAAGCGGCCGACCGAAGAGCTTCCGAGTACGAGGGGGAGTGACGAGGTTGGACATGCAGCCCCTTCAGGCGAGATTCGAGACGCAGGACCAAGCGGAATCGGTTATACGCAAGCTAGCATCTTTGCGCGGGGATCGTTTCCGATTGGAGAGGTTCAGCGGAGCATCATCCTCCCCATCCTCAGCGCAATTGCCCTCGGCTATTGGCAGTTCGGAAGCGTCACCGTTATCGGATTCCCGATTGGAGGCCTCGGTTGAGCTTACTCCATCCGCGGTCACTCCCGTTGCCGAATTCACTTTATCCGCTAATGTACCCGAAGACGCCGCGGACCAGGCTCGTACGGTTATCGTGCAGGCCGGCGGACAAATCATATAGTACGTAGAAGGACGCATCTCGCTTTGGCGTGGTGCGTTTTTTCGTACGTTTTGCCGCTATTCCTTCTGCTCATGTATGTCCATTATTCCCTCAACTCCGTAAAGGCCCTATTTTTTTCTCGCTAGGTCCATTATCCCTTTCGCTCAGAAGGTGAAGCGTTTCAGGTCATAGCTTTGATCACGCCAGCGATGAACGTCACGGAGTTAGTCCTGACTGAATGGGATAGCGGACAAAGCCAACCGCGAGCACGGCGAAGGAGGTAAAGGTTTTTGCATCATGCAAATCAGTGCGTGTATAATGAGATTCATTAAGAAGTCATAAGGCATAGAGTCATGAGGAGGAAATGATTTGCGCTGGCATGAAATCACCGTCCTGGCGACGGAGTCGTCTCAGGAAATGGTTACGCATTATTTGACTGAGCTTGGAGCGGGCGGCGTCTCGGTTGAAGAAGCATGGTCGGAGGACAAACCGAGAAACACGACTTACGGGGAAGTCTACGATACTCCGCTGAACGATATTAGACCTGGCTATGCCGTTTTCAAGGCTTATTTCTCGGAAGAGACCAAGATGGAGCCTATCGCAATAGAATTAAAGGCGTTGCTAGAAGGACTCCCGGAGTACGGATTCGATGCGGGAGAATTCACGATCGAGATCGGAGACGTGCACGAGGACGATTGGGCCGACGCATGGAAACAATACTTCAAACCGATCGCGATAACCGAGCGACTCACGATTAAGCCGACTTGGGAAGAGTATACGCCGAGCGAAGGCGAGCTCATTATCGAGATCGACCCGGGCATGGCTTTCGGAACGGGCGCGCATGCTACGACGGCGCTTTGCTTGAAAGCTTTGGATCACGCGATCAAAGGCGGAGAGCAGATCATTGACGTCGGAACGGGATCAGGAGTTCTTGCTATTGGTGCTATGAAACTTGGCGCATCTAAAGTATTGGCGCTCGATTTGGATCCGGTAGCCGTCAAATGCGCGCAAGAGAACATCGAGTTGAACGGTTACGAGAATGATGTCGAAGTTAGGCTTAGCGATTTATTAGGCGTGCTTAACGAGAGAGAATCGACCGCAACGGCCGCGGTAGGGGTAACTCCTCCCGTAGATCTCGTCGTCGCTAACATTTTGGCGGAGATTATTTTATTGTTCATCGGAGACGTCATGGAAGTGCTCAAGCCGGGCGGAATCTATATTACGTCGGGTATCTACAAGAACAAAGAAATGATCGTAGAGGCGGGATTGCTGGCGGCCGGATTCGAGATTATCGACGTGTTGAGGCAAGAAGAATGGGTGGCGTTCGTCGCCGGAAAACCGAAGGGGGACGGCCAGTGAGCTTTTTCTGGTTTCCGATAGAACATCTTCCCGTCATTATCCTGATCATGCTGATCGCTTTTACCGTACATGAGTTCGCTCATGCATGGACGGCATGGAAATTCGGAGACGATACGGCATACCGGGAAGGACGGGTTACTTTAAACCCGTTGGCTCACTTGGATTGGATCGGGATGTTGTTTCTGGTGTTGGCCGGATTCGGTTGGGCTAAGCCGGTGCCGGTTCGCCGCAGCAGATTCAAGAATCCGCGCTTGATGAGCATTCTGGTTACGGCCGCAGGGCCTCTCAGCAATTTGCTTCTTGCTTTTGTATTTTTATTTCTCATTCATTTATTAAGCGCCTTGAACGTATTCGATCATGCTTCGATTGATTTCCTGAATAATTTAGTTACTTTCGTTAACTATTGGATGGCTATCAACCTTGCGCTGTTTATCTTCAACTTGATTCCGATTCCTCCTTTGGACGGTTATCGGATAGTAGAAGAGTTTCTGCCGATTAGAACACGTATCAAGATTCAAGAAATGGGTCAATGGATCACGTTCGCTTTCCTGTTGATCATCTTTATACCGCCTCTGCGAGCCGTTACGATCAGCCCGTTGATGAGTTTAAGAGGTCCGATTTGGGACGGGATGAATAACATTCTAAACTTGATTTTCTAATCATCGGCTAATGGTCATATATGCATATTTTTTACAATCGCCTATGGTAGCGAAAAAATCCGGAACAAGGTATGATGAAGGATGGAACATAAGCGGGAGGCTATAATTAGATGCAGCGTTATTTTGTGCCCGCGGCGCTGATGGGGGAACGATCCGTCGCGCTTGAGGGAGAAGACGCCCGGCATGTGGCCGCCGTCATGAGATCCAAACCGGGAGATTGTTTTATAGCCTGCGACGGTAACGGTCGAGACGTACTCGCCAAGATCGTGTCGGTGGATAAAGATAAAGTGCAGGCGGATATCGTAGAAGAGTTATCGTCGAACGCCGAGATGGCGTGGAAAGTGACGGTAGCTCAGAGCTTGCCCAAAGGGGACAAACTCGAAATCGTTATTCAGAAGGGAACGGAAGCGGGAGCGTTCGCATTCCAGCCTTTCTTGTCGCAGCGTACGGTCGTGCAATACGATGAGCGCAAGGAAGCGAAAAGGATCGAACGTTGGCGCAAGATCGCCAAGGAGGCCGCGGAGCAAAGCCATCGAAGCATCGTTCCGCAAATCGATGCGGTCAGTTCGTGGAAAGCTTTGCTTAAGCGATTCGCCGAATATGATCTTGTACTCTTTTGTTATGAAGAAGAAGGACGTTCGGGAAACGGGCTGCGCGAGCTGCTGGCGAACTTCAAGTCCGAGCTATCCCCAACGTCGGCAACCGCGCCGCGCGTGATGGTCGTGATCGGGCCGGAAGGGGGCTTTACCCCGCAAGAGGCGGAAGCGGCAACGGCATCCGGGGCAAAATGGGTCGGACTGGGTAAAAGAATATTACGGACGGAGACGGCGGCGTTATTCGCGCTTGCTTGTCTGGCTTACGAGTCCGGAGAGTTGGGAGGAATCTGAAGATGCCTAACGTGGCATTTTATACGCTTGGCTGCAAAGTCAATTTTTACGATACCGAGGCGATCTGGCAGCTGTTCAAGAACGAAGGCTACGAGCAAGTGGACTTCGAACAGACGGCCGATGTTTATTTGATTAATACTTGTACGGTTACGAATACGGGCGACAAGAAAAGCCGGCAAATCATCCGCCGCGCGGTGCGCAGAAATCCGGATGCCGTCATCGCGGTTACGGGTTGTTACGCGCAAACGTCGCCTGCCGAGATCATGGCGATACCGGGAGTCGATCTCGTCATCGGAACGCAAGACCGCGAGAAACTAATGTCGTTCATTACCGACATTCAGAACGATCGCAAGCCGGTCAACGCGGTTCGCAATATTATGAAAACCAGGGAGTTCGAGGAGTTGGACGTTCCGGATTTCGCGGAACGGACTCGCGCGTTCTTGAAGATCCAAGAAGGCTGCAACAACTTCTGTACGTTCTGCATCATTCCATGGTCTCGCGGACTGTCCCGCAGCCGCAAGCCGGAAAGCGTACTGGATCAAGCCCGCCAGCTCGTCGCCGCGGGTTACAAGGAAATCGTCCTGACCGGTATCCATACCGGTGGATACGGAGACGACTTGGAAAATTACCGGTTAGCCAACCTGCTGGCCGACTTGGATAAAATCGAAGGTCTGGAGCGCATTCGGATCAGCTCGATCGAAGCAAGTCAGATCGACGAGAAGATGATTGCCATTTTGAACAGCTCGCCCAAAATGTGCCGGCATCTTCATATTCCGCTTCAAGCGGGCGACGACGATATCTTGAAGAGGATGCGTCGCAAATATACGACGGCGGAGTTTGCGGAGAAGATCCGTCTTATCCAAGAAGCTATGCCGGGGGTCGCGATTACGACGGACGTCATTGTCGGGTTCCCGGGCGAAACTCAAGAGCAATTCGAGAACGGCTACAAATTCATGGAAGCGATGAATTTCGCGGAGATGCACGTATTCCCGTATTCCAAGCGCACGGGAACGCCTGCGGCTCGCATGGATGAGCAGGTAGACGAAGAAACGAAGCACGAACGCGTGCATCAACTGATCGATCTGTCCGAGCGCATGCAAGCGGCTTACGGCAGGGAGTGGGTCGGCAAGGTGCTCGACGTCATTCCCGAACGGGAAGCGAAGGGCGCGGAAGGGTCCGGGCTCATTTCCGGATATACCGACAACTACATTCAAGTCGTATTCAACGGAGATCCGTCGATGATCGGCAAGCTATGCCGAGTGCGCATTACGGATTCCGCGGTGAATGAATGCCAGGGCGAGCTGTTAGAGGTATTGGATATCCAATCGCACCCGATGGCGATGCAAGCTTAGCATTTCGGATCGAAGATTTCATCGCAAGGCGGATTTGCGCAAGCATCCTCCTTTCGATGAAGTCTTTTTCTCATACATAGGAACAATAGGGGGATTCGTGGCATGAAGACGGAAATTTCCGCCGGAGGCGTAGTCTATCGTAAGCGCGAGGGACTGCTGGAAATCCAGTTGATCGAAGATCGGTTCGGACGTATGACGTTGGCGAAGGGGAAAATGGAACCGGGGGAGACGATCGAACAAACGGCGTTGCGGGAAATCGAAGAAGAGACGGGCATAACGGGGCGATTGTCCGCGCCTCTGCAAGTCATTTCTTACGTCTATGAGCATGCGCAGCTGGGTGCGGTTCAGAAGGAAGTGCATTATTATCTAGTCGAGGCGGCCAAAGGTAATCTCCAGGCACAAGTCGAGGAAATTACGGGAGTCGCTTGGCATGAACCTGCCGAAGCTTGGAAATTGCAGCGCGATTCCGGTTACGATAACAACGATGAAGTGCTCAGGCTTGCGCTTGAGAAACTAGGAGTCAAAGTATAAAGCTGAATACGGGAGTGGTAGCTGTGTCCGAGGAAACGCGGTTTCCTATATGGCAAACGGACGGCCGTTTAGCAGCCTTCATCGATTATACGTTAGTCTCTGCCGAGGCGGGTGCCAAACCTTATATCGATCTGTGCAATGAAGCGGTCGAAGACGGTTACTACGGCGTTTGCGTGAGCGGGGGATGGGTTCGATTGTGCCGGGAAAGATTAGGCGGCACTTCCGTGAAAATAAGCGCGGTAGTCGGTTTTCCGCTTGGGGCGCACGCGACTAGGGCGAAGGCGTTCGAAGCGTCCGCGGCGCTCGATGACGGCGCATCGGAGATCGATATGGTCCTATCAGTCGGCAAGCTAACGGACGGAGATTACGAAGCGGTGGAGAGGGACATCGCCGCGGTAGTCCAAGCCGTTCAAGGAGGGGCTCTGGTGAAGGTGATCTTGGAAACGGGTTTGTTGACCGATGAACAGATCGCGACCGGCGCCAAAATCGCGGAAACGGCAGGGGCGGACTACATCCAGACGTCTACGGGATTCGGCGGCAAAGGTGCTTCGGAGAAAGTCATTAGGCTCCTTAGGTCATCCATTTCGGATGCCATGGGGATTAAAGCGTCCGGAGGCATTCGGACGGCGGAGTCCGCGATATTATTGTTAAACGCCGGCGCTAATCGGATAGGCAGCAGCTCGGGAAAAGCGCTCGTTCATGGCTTATCCCGCTAAGCATGGCTAAAGATTTCCCGAGTCCGCGTTACGCCAGACAGGCAAATAGGCGATCGGAAGAGCAATTACGGAGCACAGCACGTTAAAAATCGTCTGCGCGTGCGCAATCTGGGCGGAGGGGTCGCCGGGAGAAATATAGGCCGCTGCCGCGTGCAGGATGCCGATCAACGGGTAGAAAAGCAAGGCTCCTCCCGCGTTAAGCACAAGCTGGGACAAGGCGACGAACCGGCCTCCGGGGCCTCCGCCGAGCGAAGCGACCAATCCGGTAAAACAAGTACCGATATTCGCTCCAAGCACGATCGCGACTCCGGCTTCCGGCGAGATCGCTCCCGTGGCCGCGAGCCCCATGCACATCGCGATGACCGCGGCGCTGGAATGGACTAGCGCGGTAAGCGCGGCGCCGCCAAGGACTCCCCATAACAAGTACTCGTCCGTATGTCGCATCAACGCTTCGAACAGCTCGTTTTCACGCAGGGCAGGTCCCATTCCTTGGAGAAGCTTGAAGCCGACGAGCAGCAACCCGAAGCCTCCAACGGCAACGGATACATAACGCAAGGTCGTTCCCCACCGGGGAGCGGAGCTTGCATCCCGCATTTCATTCAAAACAAAGGTAATCATCCAACCGAATGCGCCCGCGACCAGAAGCGGCTCCCCGTAGCGGTGCAATTGGAGACTCATGAGTTCCGTCGTGAAGCACGTGCCTACGTTCGTTCCGAGAATAATCCCGAAGCTTCGGGACAAAGTGAGCCATCCGGCGTTAACGAAACCTATCGTGAGCACGGTCACTGCCGTACTGCTCTGAAGAAGCGCCGAAGCGGCGGTACCGACGACGAACCCCCTAAGCGGAGTCTCCGTCGAACGGGATACCCAGTTGGAAAGTTTCCGGCCTGCCCATTGTTGCAGGGAAGTTTCCATTACTTTCATGCCGGACAATAACAAAGCAAAACCGAGCAAAGACGGGAAAATGAAGCTGGCAATCATATTCGCACCCCCCAATAACACTATGCGAAAACAGGACAAGTTTATGATCGGTTAAGGAAACGGATAAGGAGCGGATGGCAAATGAGCAGTCAAGCAGCGGTATGGTTAAACAAAGGAAGACGACCTCGTCTGGAGGAAGGACATCCTTGGATATATGCTAACGAGATCGCCAAAACGGAAGGCGAGGCGACTCCCGGGCAGTTGGTGGAAGTACGCGATCATCGCGGACAATTATTAGGAACGGGATATTGGAATCCGGCTTCGCAAATTACGGTGAGAGTCGTAGCTTACGGGCCGTTAGAAGCGATGGACGCGGGTTTCTTCAAGAAACGTTTCGAACATGCGAGAGCTCACCGGTCCCGTTTTCTCGGAGAAGAAACTTCGTGCCGCCTCGTGTACGGCGAAGCCGATTTCCTGCCGGGACTCGTCGTCGATCGTTTCAACGGCGTCCTGGTCGTCCAGGTGCTCACGTTAGGGATGGAGCTAGCGAAGGACGCTTGGCTTCCGGCTCTTATCGAAGTATTCGCTCCTCAAGGCATATACGAGAGAAGCGACGTGGGCGTCCGCACTTTGGAAGGACTGGAAGAGAGAACGGGCGTCCTGTACGGAGAATGCTCAAGGCATGTGGAGATCGTGGAGAATGGATTGAAAGTTCAGGTCGATATCGAAGGCGGGCAAAAAACCGGTTATTTCTTCGACCAGCGGGAGAACCGGGCTTCGATCAGGCCGTTGGTGAAAGGCTGGGGAGCGCGGAGCGGAATCAAGCTGGCAGAGAAGACGTCGGATGAGGGAACCGCCCGGATGGTTCCGGTCAACGAAAAAGGGAGCGAGGTTACTTTCCCTTATTGGGACGGGGCAACCGTACTCGAATGTTTCGCACATACGGGAAGCTTTACTTTGCACGCCTGCGATTACGGCGCCAAAAAAGTGACCTGCCTGGACATTTCGGAACACGCTCTTCAGACAGCGCGCCACAACGTTGAAATAAACGGCTTCACGGACCGCGTGGAGTTCGTCGCCGCCGATGCCTTCGAATATTTGCGCCAACAAGTCGCCGGTCGCGATGAACGGCAATCGCGAGCGAACGCAAAAGCGGCCGGCGTCAAGGTAGACACCTCTAAGCCGTTGACCTCCGAGGGACGGACGTGGGACGTGATTATTCTGGATCCTCCGGCCTTCGCGAAGACGAAACGCGCCGTCGAAGGAGCTCGCCGCGGGTACAAGGACATTAACTTGCAGGCGATGAAGCTATTGAACGAGGGCGGTTATTTGGTAACGGCCAGTTGCTCGTACCATGTAAGACCGGATCTCTTCCTGGAAACGATCCAAGAAGCCGCCAAGGATGCGGGTAAGATCATACGTCGGATCGAATGGCGAGGAGCGGGCAAAGACCATCCGCAATTGGCCGGCGTCGAAGAAGGGCATTATTTGAAATTCGGCATTTTCGAGGTGCGCAGCCGCAAGGAGCTCTAACGTCGGGCCTATATGCATTTGTTAAGAAAATGTTAGCAAAATGAAGGATGATTTCCTCCCGTTTCGGGAACATTTCTAACGCCTCTGGATTATCTTTAATCTAGAGGCAAGGAAACGGGAGGTTTCGATTATGGTACATGAAGTGATATTATTCGGTAAACGGGCGGTCCCATTGGAGAATAGGGCTAAAGCTCTAAGCAGCAGAAGCCGATTTAATACCCGTATGCGGGCAATGGCGGACGATCTCGAATTTCGCCGTCGCTGGAAACACGTGAGTTATATTGAACTGTGGTCGGATGCAGCGATCTTCAAATACGATGACGGCAGCAAGTGGTACATGAATATTTCTTAGTTGCAGCGAACGCCAGGGATACTGGCGTTTTTTATTTTTCGTAAGCCGATGGCAATTTTCCGAACGCCTGTGCTCCTTTCGGGTACCTATGGTACAATGGTCGAAGAATAAAAACGGCTTAAGATCGGCGATAGAAGGGATCTTGAAGGAAGTTGGAGGGTTGTCGAATGTCACTTCGGCTCATTACGGGTCGCTCCGGCAGCGGAAAGACGCGTCTGATCTTGGATGAAATTAGAGGGGAGCTGCAGAAGGATCCTTTGGGCGCTCCGCTTATTCTGCTCGTTCCCGAACAGGCGACCTTCCAGATGGAATACGCGATGGTTACGACGCCCGGACTGTCCGGGTTCATGAGGGCGCAGGTGCTTAGTTTTCGCAGGCTTGCGTTTCGGGTCATGCAGGAGACGGGCGGTTCGGCAGTCGTTCCGATTCACGATAACGGCAAAGCGATGCTTTTACATAAAGTATTGGAAGCCCGCAGAGATAGCTTACGCGTGTTTCGCGGCGGAAAAACGGAATCGGGGCTTATTTCCCGGATCAATGACCTATTCACGGAGATGAAAAGGTACGGAGTGAACGGCTCCAAGCTGACCGAGCATGCCGAAGCCGCGGCCAAACGAACGGTTGCGAGCAAGGGTTCGTCATTACTTGCGGACAAGCTCCGCGATCTTTCCTTGATCTATTCGGATATGGAGCGCGAATTGGCCGGACATTGGCTGGACGGAGAGGATATGCTGGGCTGGCTGACGAAGGGAGCCGGTTCATCGTCGTACTTGGAAGGCGCCCAAATCTGGTTGGATGGTTTTCATGGGTACACTCCGAGCGAATATGCGGTTATTGAAGCGCTGCTTAAAAAAGCGAAAAAGGTCAACATTGCGCTTTGCGTGAATCAGCCCTATGGCGCCGGCGAACGGCCGGACGAGTTAGATGTATTCCACCCGACGGCGGAGACTTCGGCACAATTGTGCGAGCTCGCGCAAGCGGTGGGAGTCGAACTTGAGGTTCCGGTCGTTCTTGAGCCCGAAGTCTCGCCGCGATTCAAACGCAATCCGATGTTGGCATTCTTGGAACGGAATTGGGAGACTCCGCGTCGCAAGCGTTGGGAAGGCGAATCCGCGTTGCTGCAGCAGAATCATCCCGAATGCGGCCTATCCTTGCACGAAGCGGCTAACCGCCGAGCCGAGGCGGAAGCGGTTGCCCGGGATATGCTATATCGCGTTAGAGAACAAGGGAGCCGTTGGCGCGATATGGCCGTGTTCGTGCGGAAAATGGACGATTACGCGGATTTGCTGGCGATCGTGTTCGGCGACTACGGAATACCGTATTATTTGGACGGCAAAGCTCCCGTCTCCCACCACCCGTTCGTGGAATTCGTCCGCTCGGCGCTCGAATGCGTGAGCGGCGGATGGAAAGCGGAAGCCGTATTTCGGTGCGCCAAGACGGATTTGTTAGGGACGCCTGAACGGAGAGTGTCCCGCGGCGAAATCGATCGCTTGGAGAACTATGTTCTAGCGGCAGGAATCGACGGTTGGCGATGGCATTCGGCCCAGGCTTGGTTTCCGTTATTCCGCGGCGATTTGGAGACAGACGGAACGACCGACGAGGCCGATGAGACGTTGCAAAGCTTGATAGAGGTACGGGATGCTTTGCTCAAGCCCCTATTGGCAATGGAAGAAACAATGAAAGCGGCACGATCCGTCAGAGAACTATGCGAAAGTCTATTTGCCTTTCTGGAAGAGACCGGCGCCGCCGACGTCTTGGAAAGCTGGAGCGCGGAAGATCTCGCGGCGGGCAAGCCGGGTAGAATGGCCACGCACCGTCCGTTATGGGACGGGGTTATCAATCTACTGGATCAATTAGTAGAGCTCATGGGGGAACAGTCTCCGGATGTTCAGCTCTTCGCCGGAATGATCGATTCCGGATTGGAGGAGCTTAAGCTAGGAGCCGTGCCTCCCTCGCTCGACGGCGTATTGATCGGCAGCCCGGAGAGGACGCGATCCGACCGCGTGCGCATCGTTTACTTGCTCGGAGCGAATGACGGCGTGCTGCCGATGAGAATCTCCGAGAACGGTTTGCTCGCCGAGGAAGAGCGCGACCAAGTCGCCGCCTCGGGGCTTAAGCTTGCGCCAGGTTCGCGCAGACGGCTGTTGGACGAAGCTTTTTTGGCGTACTTGACTTTCACGACCGCGTCCCGGCATCTATGGGTCAGTTATCCGCTGGCGGACGACGAAGGGCAAGGCCTGCTTCCGTCGGAATGGATCAGCAAGATCAAGAAGAAATTTCCGGGCATTCCCGTCCGATCGGTTGCAGCGGAACCTCAGGAAACGCAATCGGAAGAGGAACAGCTTAGTTATGCGGCGCATCCCGGAAGGGCGATGACCTATGTGCTGGCGAGACTGCGCGCCTGGCGGCAAGGAGAAACGTTATCGGCCGGCTGGTGGGCGGTCTACAATTGGCTTAGGGGGCAGACGAACTGGAACGGTCGGCTCACTTCTCTGATTTCATCTTTGAATCATACGAACGAAGAGCGGCCGTTAAGTCCGGAAACGAGCCGAGCGCTATATGGAGATCGCCTCCTAGCCAGCGTATCCAGGATGGAACGGTTCATCGCTTGCCCGTTCCAGCACTTCGCCGTCCACGGATTGCGGCTTCAAGAACGCCGTTTGTTCCGGGTCGACGCGCCGGACATCGGCCAGTTGTTTCACGCGGCATTGCGCCAAACGACGGAAAAGCTGTTCGCGGCAGGACCTGCAGGAATGGACTCGCTGCGCTGGCAGATGGAAGCCGCGGCGGCGGTGGACAAGCTGCTCCCCCGCGTTCAGTCGCAAATTCTATTATCCTCTCATCGCCACCAAGTAATGGCGCGCAAGCTGAGAGATATCGTCACGCAAGCTTCGGCGATACTGGGGGAGCAAGCCGCGCTGTCGGCCTTCAAGCCCGTCGGGCTCGAATTGAGCTTCGGACCGAAGGGATTGCTGCCCGCCCTGTCTTTGGAATTGGACGGAGGAAGATGGATGGATATCGCCGGCAAAATCGATCGCGTCGATGCGGCCCAATCTTCTTCGGGGCTCCTCTTGCGCATAATGGACTACAAGTCTAGCGCCATGAAGCTGAAGCTGGACGAGGTGGCGCACGGTTTGTCGCTTCAAATGCTTACTTATTTGGACGTCGTCGTCTCGCACGCGCCGCATTGGCTCGGGCAACCGGCCCAACCTGCGGGAGTGCTCTATTTTCACGTGCAGAACCCGCTGCTGAGCACCCCGAACGGAATGCCGAAAGAAGAAGCCCGCAACGCCTTGTTCCGACAATATCGGATGCAGGGCTTGCTGCTATCCGACGGGGAATCGGTTAAGCTGATGGACGAATCTCTTAATCATGGCAATAAATCCGCGGTCGTGCCGGTAGAGTTCAAGAAGGACGGAACGTTCTCCGCGCGTTCGCAAGTCGCCGACAAGAGTCAATGGGAAGTGCTTCGCGGCTCGGTACGCTCACAAATTCGCCGTATCGGCAAACGGATTGTCGACGGAGACGTGGCGATTACCCCATATCGGCTCGATAAGCGCAGCCCATGCACGTATTGCGATTTTCGTCCGGTATGCCATTTCGACAACCAAATTGAAGGAAATGCTTATCAAGCTTTAAGCAAGGCAAGCAACCGAGAGGAACTTTGGCAGAGGCTGGCGAACAGCGCGCAAGGAGGGGACTTGAAGTGACGCAGCTTACAACCGAATGGCCGCCTAAACCGGACAATAGCCGTTGGACCGACGAGCAATGGGCCGCGATTAACGCGGACGGGTCCAACTTGCTCGTTGCGGCTGCAGCCGGATCGGGCAAGACGGCCGTGCTCGTCGAGAGGATTATTTCGCGGATCGCCGACGAGAATCGTCCGCTCGACGTGGATGCCATGCTCGTCGCCACGTTCACGAAAGCCGCAGCGGCGGAGATGAAAGAGCGAATTCGTCATGCGCTGGAAGAAGCGTTGGAGAAAGACCCGGAATCCAAACATCTGCGACGCCAGATCGCGTTGCTGCCTAGGGCGTCGGTCACGACGCTTCATTCCTTCTGTCTGGAAGTCGTGGAACGCTACGCTCCGCTGATCGGGCTTGATCCCGGCTTTCGCATGGCGAACGAGACGGAAGCCGAGCTGCTCAGGATGGATACGCTCGACGAGTTGTTCGAGGAGCGGTACGAAAACGAAGGGGAAGCAGGGGCGTTAGCCTCGTTGGCGGATCACTTCGGAGGGGAAAGAAGCGACGAACCGCTGCATCGGCTAGTGCTTGAATTATTCGAGTACGCGGGAAGCCATCCGTGGCCGGCATTCTGGCTTCGGAGGACGGCCGGCGAGTTCGAACAGGCGCAAGCCGAGTCGCTGCTTGGTTCATTGTGGGTGAAGAGCTTGCTCGAGGATGCCGTGCTGCTGTTGCAGGGCACGCTTCACCTGCTTCGCGGCGCATTGCGCATTGCCCATGAACCGGGAGGACCGGAGCCGTATATCGAAACGTTATTCGCGGACATAGACGGATTGGAGAAAGTGACGATCGCGTTCGAGTCGGGGACTTGGGAAGATTGGCAAGCCGCGGTCGCGAATATTTCCTTCGGGCGGCTCAAGCCGTGCAAGGGCGATGAATACGATGCCGATCTGATCGACAGAGTCAAAGGGATTCGAGATTCGGCGAAGAAGGCGACGGCCAAGCTGTCCGAGGAATGGCTCGTCCGTTCCCCCGGGCAGTATGCCGCCGAACTTCGCGCTTTGGCTCCGGCGATGGGACAATTGGCCGAGCTCGCAGTGGAGTTCGGAGAGCGATACGAGCAAGCCAAGCGGGCGAAAGGCCTGCTCGACTTCAGCGATCTGGAGCATTACGCGCTGCGCGTTCTGCGGGATCCCGCGTCGACTCCGGAGCGGAGCATCCCTTCCCTGGCGGCTAACGGTTTCATGGAGCGCTACTCCGAAATCTATTTGGACGAATACCAGGACACGAACGAGGTTCAGGAAGCCATCGTTGCCCTCATCTCGCGTAAAGCTCCGGGCAACGTGTTTATGGTCGGGGACGTCAAACAGAGCATTTATCGTTTTCGTTTGGCCGAACCGGGCTTGTTTCTGGAAAAATACCGTACGTATAAGGCGTATGGCGAAGCGGAAAATTCCGGGAACGCTGCTGATCCGGATGGATTGCGGATCGATCTGGCTCGCAACTTCCGCAGCCGCAGAGAAATCCTGAACGCCGTTAACCACGTGTTCAGGCTTATCATGCATGAACCCGTCGGAGAGATGAATTACGACGAACGCGCCGAGCTGATCTACGGCGATGGATATCCCGACGGCGGCGCGCCGAATCCCTATTCGGTCGAATTGATTCTACTGGATACCGCGCCGGGAGCAGGGGCCGACGCCGTCGAATCTGGCGAGGAAATCGCGACCGCGCCGGAAAAGGCGGATTCCGGAAGTTCCGAAGGGAATGAAGACGGTACGGGTTCTTCCGAAGGGGCGGAAGAGACGGAAGACGTAGAATCGGCGCAGCTTGAAGCGAGATGCATCGCGGCCGAAATCCGCAAATTGATCGGGGCGGACGATTCGGGACAGCTCCCGTTCGCGGTTTACGACGGCAAGGCGAAGCTGCACCGCCCGGTTCAGTACCGGGACATCGTCATTCTGCTTAGAGCCGTTACCGCGTTAGCCCCTACGTTTCTGGACGAGCTCAAGGCCGCCGGGATTCCCGCTTACGCGGATCTGGCAACGGGTTATTTCGCGGCGACGGAAGTCGACATCGTGCTGTCTCTGTTGTCCATCATCGATAATCCGCACCAGGACATTCCGCTGGCGGGCGTACTGCGTTCGCCTATCGGGGAGTTTACGGCCGAGCAGCTCGCGCAAATCCGGTTAGCCCGCCGCAACGGTTCGTTCTGGGAGGCGGTTAACGCGGCTGCCGGCGTCATGGACGCTACCGGCGACGCTGCGTCGGATGATCTGAGAGATCGGCTAACCGGATTCATAAGCCGTCTTGAGCAATGGCGAGACTATGCGCGCAAGGAACCGCTAGGAGATCTGCTATGGATGTTGTATCGCGAAACCGGCTACTATGACTACGTAGGCGGGTTGCCGGGAGGCGGGCAGAGGCAAGCGAACTTGCGAGCTCTCGTCAACCGGGCCGTCCAGTACGAACGTTCCTCCAGATTCCGGGGCCTGTTCCGGTTTCTCCGCTTTTTGGGCCGCATGCGCGATACCGGAGCCGATCTCGGAGCCGCGCGCGCGCTCGGCGAGAGCGAGAACGTCGTGCGAATCGTATCCATCCATCGAAGCAAAGGACTGGAGTTCCCGGTCGTATTCGCGGCGGGGCTATCGCGTAATTTCAACCGGAGAGACTTAAACGGCGCTTTCTTGAAACATAAGAAGCTAGGATTCGGGCCGAGAATGATGGAGAAGGACACTCGCGTTACGTACCCGACATTGCCGCAGCTCGCCATCCGGCGGAAATTGGCGGCGGAAATGCTCGCCGAGGAAATGCGGGTGCTGTACGTGGCTTTGACCCGTCCCAAGGAGAAACTCTATCTAATAGGCACGAGCAAGAACGCCTCCAAGCAATGGGAGCAGTGGAGCGAAACCGCGGCCATGGCCGAGATGACCTTGCCGACTTTCGCCGTTGCCGCCGCGGGGAAGTACTTGGATTGGCTCGGACCGGCTGCGGTCATCGCGAGCGGCATTCAGGACCCGGCACGGAAATGGAATTGCCGCATCGTTCCGGCCAAAGAGTACACCGTGCAATCGGCCGGAGCATCGGAAGACCGGCCTGACGAGGGGCAATTATGGAACGCCGTATTGAACGGAGAGAAGGTTGATTTGGAAGAGGCCGGGACGTATGAACGGGTTAACCGTATTCTATCCTGGGAATACGAGGATGCGGCTTCGACGCGCTTAGCAGCCAAAACCTCGATAACGGCTCTGAAAAATCGATTGCAGGATACAAACGCCCTAGTCTCTTCCGAACGAATGCCGGAGCCATCGGTTCACACCGATGAGTGGAATGAACGGTCCGAAGGGGAAGGATGGCCGGAATCGTATACGGCTGAGGTTCGGGCTAGTTCAACGCAGACGTATCGTCTTCGCCGTCCGCGTTTTATGTCCGCGCGCCAACTGACTCCTGCCGAGCGGGGAACCGCGTTCCACTTGGTCATGCAGCATTTGCCGGTACAAGAAGGCTTAACCGAACAGCAAATCGAAAGCTTGCTTGAGAGCTTGGCGGAGCGCAGGATTCTGTCGGAAGAGCAGCGCAAGGGAGTGGCTGCGGCAGAGGTCGCGGCATTTTGCCGGACGTCCATCTATTCGCGGATATGCCGATCTTCGCGGGTGTGGAGGGAAGTCCCGTTTACGTTCGGTCATGATGCGGCAGCCGTTTACCCTGGATCGATTTCGCCTTCTTCGGGAGAGACGGTCATCATACAAGGGGTTATCGATTGTTTGTTCGCGGAAGAAGACGGGCTCGTCCTCGTAGATTACAAAACGGACGTCCTTAAGGGGATGGATCCGAAAGAGGCGGCGGAGAAGCACCGTTTCCAAGTGGAGAAATACGGCGAGGCGGTTAGCGGCATTCTGGATACGCCGGTGAAGGAAGCTTACGTGTATTTTTTCGATGGGGGACATTCCGTACGTCTAGTCTAAAAGGGGTTAAACCGGTTTTTCGGAACAGTAGATTCATTACCGGGATTTCAGGAGGAAATCGACATGTCGGATAACGTTCAAACAAAAAGATCCTATAAGGCGCCTGTTATCTTTATCGTTCTTGTGGTTCTCATGACGCTAATCATCGTCGTGTATACCAAATATTTGACGACGAAGCAGGTTCATACGACGGATCAAGGAAAACAATTAGCCGAGCAGTACGTTTACGCTCAAGTTTATGCCGATCGGCTTCACGACGGAGCCGAAGGGCTGTTGAACGCCAAGACCGAGGCCGAGCGGCTGCGCGCGGTTCGATTGCTGGGAGAAGCCGATCTCGCTTCCTCGGAAACGGTAGGCTTATTCGTAGAGGCCGCGCATTTATCCTCGGGACTATCCAAGGAAGAAGCGGCCAAACCGTTATTCGGCGCGATGAATGCCGTTATGGGCGAGGAAAGCCCGTTAGCCGCGGTCGGAGAGCATGAGGGCCAGCTTACCGACGCGGAGATCGCCATGCTGACTCTCGTGCGGGACGGCGCGGCGCAAATGCAGCAAGCTCTTGATAAGTTTCGCGCCCCCTCGGGAGAAGCGGGCTTTAGGCAGATGGTCACGGTAGCCGAATGGGTGCCGAACGCCGTCGAAGCAAGCAAAAGCCTAGAGGAATTAGCAAAACGGTTCTAAAGAAAGTTTCGTGAAATTCGGATGCAGCTCCCGACGGGGCGCCCATTTATTGGGCCTTCAAGTAGCCATTCGCCCACATCGGCATATGATGTTGGGGAAGGCAAGCGCCCAAGGAGGGAAATCCGATGGAGAAACCGAAACCTCAGCCGGCACCGCAACCGGTGCCGAAAAAAACCGAGAAACCGGCTGTTTACCCGGTGGCGGAAGAGCACCATCATCATAAGGAGCACGAGCACGAGCACCACAAGCACCATCACCATAAGGAGCACGAACACGATCATCACAAGCATGAGCATGAGCACCACAAGCACCATCATCACAAGCACGAGCATCACGTAGCGGTTCATCCCGTTGCCAAAAAAGTTACGAAGTCACTGTGCGAATCTCACATGCACCGATATGTGGAAGTTCAAGCCGCGGACGGATATTGTTATGACGGGATCGTCGAACACGTGGACGACGAATGGGTATGTTTAGCGGTTCCCGGCTCCGTGGAGCATATGCGCGGGTTCTTTCCGCAGCCGCCGTTTTTTTCCCCGTTTAGCCCTTTTTCTCCGTTCCGCCCAAGGCGGTTCAACAGATTGATCCTTCCGCTCGCGGGATTGGCCGCCATCTCGCTGCTGCCGTATTACTGGTAAGCGTCCGAGGAGAGAAGGAGGCCTGCCGCGAAGGCGGGCTTCTTTTTTTTGTTTTGCGTATGCGGTATGATGGATATAACTGATGTTAAGGGGTTGTGTTCATTGTCAGATTGCCTATTTTGTAAAATCGTCGAAGGGACGATTCCCTCGCGCAAAGTATTCGAAGACGATCGAGTCGTCGCTTTCCATGATATCCAACCGCAGGCGCCCGTTCATCTTCTGGTCATTCCGAAAAAACATATCGCTTCGATGAACGAATGGGAGGTTAACGACTCCGCTTTGCTTGGACATACGTTATTGGCGGCTCGTCAGATCGCCCATGAAGCGGGATTGTCCGAAACGGGTTACCGGCTGGTAAACAACTGCGGAAGCGATGCGGGACAAGTCGTATTCCATGTCCATTGGCACATTCTCGGAGGAGAGAAGTTAGCCAACCTTAACCCGCCCGCGAAATAGGTTTTCATATCGCTTAGCAACACTTTGTGCAGAGGAAAAACTTAGTTCCGAACGAATGCAATTTTTCGGCAGACTCAAGTTGACACTCCCTTTCCTCTTCACATATAATATAGTTTGATAACCGTGTTGGGTCTGTTGCGGAGGGAGGGAAAACAGGTGGCCGAAACAAAAGTACGAAAAAATGAAACAATCGACGCTGCACTCCGCCGCTTTAAGCGTTCCATTGCCAAAGACGGCGTTCTCGCGGAAGTGAAGAAACGTAAACATTACGAGAAACCAAGCGTTAAGCGGAAGTTGAAATCCGAAGCTGCGCGCAAACGGAAGTTCTAGGAGGAATCCGCACTCATGAATCTTGCGGAAAGATTGAACGAAGACATGAAACAAGCGATGAAGAGCGGCGAGAAATTTCGCCTTCAGACCATTCGCATGGTTCGTGCATCGATCAAAAACCAAGAAATCGAGCTGCGCCGCGCGCTTGACGATAACGAAACGCTTAATATATTGAGCCGTGAACTCAAGCAGCGACGCGATTCCGTCCTCGACTTTGAAAAAGGCGGACGGGAAGACCTCGTGAGCAAAGTGAAAGCAGAAATTGAGATCATCTCCGAATATCTTCCACGACAGCTTACGGAAGAAGAAGTCAAAGCCATTGTTGTACAGACCATGCAAGAAACCGGTGCTTCTTCTAAAGCCGATCTGGGGAAATTGATGGGCGCTCTTATGCCCAAGGTGAAGGGAATTGCTGACGGCAAGCTCGTCAATGCAATCGTCCAACAATCTCTGCAATAATTCCGACATGAACGACTGGCACTCCCTTACGGGAGTGCTTTTTGCTATTTGTATGTCGAAAGCGGGGCCCTCGCTAATTTTCAACGGCGGGGTATCCGATACTTAGATCAGACGGATTGAAACGATCGTCTTGTCGAAACGTAGTAAGAGTATATTGGCTAATAATTTCGTAGGAGGAATGGAATTGAGCGTAATTCATCCAAACCGCCAAAAACCCGCAAGATGGACCGGAGCGGCCAGACGTGCCTTACTGTTGCTCCTAATGGTAATCCCTTTGCTCGGCGTCGCCGCCGGAAGCGTTAGCGCCGCGGAAGACACGTCGGCGGGGTCCGTGTACGTGATCCCCGTGCAACAAACGGTGCAAAGCGGACTGGCTTCCTTCCTGGATCGCGCGTTAACGGAAGCCGAGGAGGCCAAAGCCTCTCTCGTCGTGCTCGACATCGATACGCCGGGCGGACGATTGGATACCGCGGAGGAAATCGGAAAGCGCATTCGGGAAGCCGCCGTCCCGACCGTAGCGTTCGTCAGCGGCAAAGCCGCGTCGGCAGGGGCGTATCTCTCCTTGAACGCGGGAGATATCGCCATGGCGCCAGGTACGACGATCGGGGCGGCGATGATCGTAGACGGCTCCGGCAACGCGGTGGACAATCCTAAGCTCGTATCTTTCTGGAGAGCGGAAATGGTTGCCGCGGCGGAGTTAAACGGTCGCAATCCGGATATCGCGATCGGCATGGTTGACCCCAACTCGGTCGTCGAGATGTCGGCAATCGGCGAAAGGAAAGAGAAAGGCCATATTATTTCTTTAAGCGCGGAGAATGCATTGAAGGTCGGATACGCGGATAAGCTGGCCAAGAACGCGGAGGAAGTCATCGCTTGGAAAGGCTTGTCCGACCGAGCGGTCATCGAATTCAATCCCTCGTTCGCGGAACGGGTATCCGCTGCCGTCACGAGTCCGGGAATCGCGACTTTGGTGCTCATTATCGGGATAGCGGGCATTGCTATCGAATTTTTAGTTCCGGGCTTCGGAGTGCCGGGAGTAATCGGCCTTCTCTCCTTCGGACTTTACTTTTTCGGCCAGTCCATCGCGGGATTCGCCGGAATGGAAGCGCTGGTCGTTTTCCTGGTCGGAATCGGGCTGCTCGTCTTGGAGGTGTTCATTCCTAGCTTCGGCATTCTAGGCATACTAGGTATCGCAGCGTTGATTTTGGGCATAACGATGGGCGCCTACGACACGGGCAACGCGCTTCAATCGCTTGGAATCGCCGTTCTGGTGGCTGCGGTAATCGTCGCCGTATTCGTCTATATTTTCCGCAAGCGGGGGATCTGGAACCGGTTTATTCTTAAAGATCAATTGACTTCGGACAAGGGATACGTTCCTCAGCTTTCCCGCCAGAAATGGGTTGGCCAAGAGGGGGTAACGACTTCAATGCTTCGCCCTTCGGGGGTTGCGGAAATCGATGGGCAGCGTCTTGATGTCATTACTTCGGGCGAATTCATCGAAAACGGCAAGCCGATTCGGGTCGTGTCCGTGGACGGAACCCGTATTCTTGTAAAGGAGATATAAGTGCGATTGCCGAATGTATTAAGAGTACGTAAATGAAATTGGCAATAAACTATAATTGTCGGAGGTACAAAATGGATAACATGGATATTCAGTTATTGGTCATTATCGCGGTTGCCGTTATCGCGATATCGGTGTTCTTGAGTTTCTTTCCTTTCATGCTTTGGATTTCAGCCTTGGCGTCGGGCGTTAGAATCAGCATTATCACATTGGTCGCCATGCGGCTGCGTCGCGTCGTTCCTAGCCGGATCGTGAACCCGATGATCAAGGCGACTAAGGCCGGATTAGGATTAAACATTAATCAGCTCGAGAGCCATTTCTTGGCCGGAGGCAACGTGGATCGCGTCGTCAATGCGCTTATCGCCGCGCAACGCGCTGACATCCCTCTCGTGTTCGAACGCGCGGCTGCCATCGACTTGGCGGGTCGGGACGTATTGCAGGCGGTGCAAATGAGCGTCAACCCGAAAGTCATAGAAACGCCGGTCGTTTCCGCGGTTGCCAAGAACGGGATCGAAGTTAAAGTCAAAGCCCGCGTTACGGTACGCGCGAACATTGATCGGTTGGTCGGGGGAGCAGGGGAAGAAACGATTCTCGCCCGCGTAGCGGAGGGGATCGTCAGTACGAACGGCGCATCGGAATCCCACAAGGACGTTCTGGAAAATCCCGATCTCATTTCCAAAACCGTTCTCAGCAAAGGGTTGGATGCGGGAACCGCATTCGAGATTCTCTCAATCGATATCGCCGACGTAGACGTGGGCAAGAACATCGGCGCCCATCTGCAGACGGAACAAGCGGAAGCCGATAAGCGGATCGCCCAAGCGAAGGCGGAAGAACGCCGCGCGATGGCGGTAGCCCAAGAACAGGAAATGAAAGCTCGCGTAGTCGAGATGCAAGCCAAGGTTGTCGAGGCGGAATCCGAAGTTCCGCTGGCGATGGCGGAAGCGTTGAAATCGGGCAAGCTCGGCGTCATGGATTACATGAACCTGAAAAATATCGAAGCCGATACGCAGATGCGCGGTTCCATCGGCAAACAAAACGACTCGTTAGGCGGCAGCGGCAATCAGAAGCCATGAGTTAAGGCAAGAGGGGGAATGAACGGTGGAGGAACTGATCTCGTTCCTGACGAATAATTTTCACTTCGTCATCATTGCGATCGGCATTATTTACTCGCTGTTTTTCCGCAAATCCCAGCAAGAGCAACGGCGTCCTAACCGGATGCCGGACTTCGGGGGCGGTAATCAGCGGACGGAGCAGCCTAAGCGGGCGGAACCCCGCGCGCCTGCGCCTCAACGGGAGCAAACGATTCGGGCGGAATCCAGGCGATCGGCATCGCGCCCCGCTACGATCGGGAGAGTATCGACGCGGATAATGCCTATGCGATCGACGAACCGGCAGTTCGACCGGAGAGCAGTGCCCGCGCTAATCCGATAGAAGCTTCCGTTACAGGGAATACGGGGGCCTCGGATAGCTCCCGCGGGCTTGCGGGCTCGGATCTGACGCGCGCAGTCATGTGGGCGGAGATCCTTGGTCCGCCGAGGGCGCGCAAGCCTTTTCGAAGATAGTGGATCGATCGTCCATAGTAGCGATTTCGCAAGCGGGTCCTTCGGGGCCTGCTTTTTTGTTGTCGTTCGGTCGGAGTACGAATCCCGGCTTGGCCGATCCTCGCATCATAAGGCGAGCATATCGCGCATATGTTTAACGTATAGGAGGGAGGACCGCCCAATGATGCGTGTAAGTCGGAAGCTGCGCAAATGGACCGCAACGATTCTCGACCTGCCGCAGGATGTGGTGCTGGACTTGCCGCGCATCACGATGATCGGGGGCCTTCAGGTTACGGTGGAAAACCACCGCGGTATCCTCCATTTTTCACCGGACGTCCTTCGGCTGGCGATGGATAACGGAATCATGGAGGTTACGGGCCAGGATTTGATAATCCGGAATATCGGGGCAGAGGAAGTTTTCGTTGAAGGAAAAATCATGGGCGTCCAACTGCACGCGAAAGGAAAGCCGTCCGGTTGATGCCCGAACGACGTTCGTATCCAATAGGCCGCCGTCCTGAAAGCAACTGGTTCTGCGATGCCGAGCGCCCGCGCGAAGTTGCCTAGGTGACGGCGAAGCCTTTTAATCGGTCGGGACAAGCCTTAATGCGGGAGGAGAACAAGAATGAAAGGAACTTGGGTAGCGACGCTACGCGGTTATGTTTGGGTCAAGCTCATCGGGGGGGAAGCCGAAGCGTTCCTTAACGCGGCGACCAAGGAACAGGTTCCTCTATGGAACATCTCTTACAACCGCGCGGGAGAATTGAATTTCGGAGTATCGGTTCCGGATTTTTTCCGCCTTCGCCCGTTGCTGCGGGAGAGCGGGAGCCGAACGCGGATCCTATCCCGCCACGGGTTGCCTTTTCGAATGGCGCGGCTTGCGAGAAGAAAAACATTCGCCGGCGGCATGCTCGCATTCGTGGCCGCGTTATTTCTATTGTCCACGCTGGTATGGGATGTTCGGGTAGAAGGAAACTCCGCGATTCCGGAGGAAAAAATACGGCAGGCTGCAAAAGAAGAAGGAATATTCGAGTATCAGTGGTCGTTCCGCCTACAGGATGCGGCTTCCTTGTCGCAGCGCTTGGCGCTGCGCTTGCCCGAAGCGGCATGGGTCGGAGTGGACAGACGGGGGACTTCGATCTCCATCACGGTTATCGATTCCACCAAGCCCGAGAAGCTGACGCTGGAAGGTCCAAGGCATCTCGTAGCGAAGACGGATGCCGTAGTCACGCGAATCATTGCCGAGAACGGGCGGCCTAAGGTAGAACGCAACGACCGGGTTCGCAAAGGCGATATTCTGATTTCGGGTATTATAGGGGATGAGCAGCGGAATAAAGCGGTCGTGTCGAAAGGAAAGGTCATGGGCTTGGTATGGCATGAATACCGGATCGAGTCCCCTCTCGTTACGAAATCCAAAAACCTGACGGGCGCCGCCCAAGAGCGCTCCTATTTGATCATCGGCAATAGGGCCTTGCAAATATCGGGATATGGCGAGCCATCCTACGAAAATTCGCAAACGCGCACGTCCGTGCATCGGGCGCAGCTGTGGAAGAAACTAATGCCATTCGGAACGATGAAAGAGCATGAGCTTGAAGTGATCGAAATCGAGAAAAAAAGAACTCCCGCCGAAGCGAAGGAAGCCGGATTGGCGCAAG
This sequence comes from Cohnella cholangitidis, assembly GCF_014107495.1. Taxonomy (GTDB): domain Bacteria; phylum Bacillota; class Bacilli; order Paenibacillales; family Paenibacillaceae; genus Cohnella; species Cohnella cholangitidis. The sequence continues at coordinate 766,991 of NZ_CP041969.1, read as the reverse complement.
CGCGCGCCGAAATGCTGGCCAAAGCGGGTAAAGATGCGGTCATTAAAGCCGAAAACATTTTGCATGAACAAACCGAGAATGGTAAAGTGTTGTTAACCGTTCTTTTTGAAGTGGAACAATCTATCGCAATCGAACGTCCAATAGGATAAGTTAGGATAAGCAGCAATCGATCAGGGGGAATGAGGCTTTTTGACGGAATTGAAAGAATATACGACTATCCCGTTACGCAATGCGGCCGAAGGCTTGGCTCTGTTCGGTCCGCAAGATAAGTTCCTAAGACTAATCGAGAAGGAAACCGTGTCGCTTATCCATTCCAGAGACGCGGAAATCTATATCGAAGGACCCGCGGACGAAGTCCGCTCCCTTCAGCAATTGTTCGACACGCTCATCCAACTCGTTCAGAGCGGGCTGCAATTAAACGAACGAGACGTCCGCTACGCGTTGGAACTGTCCCGCGAGATGAAAGCGGACGAGCTGCTGAGCTTGTTCAAGGGCGAGATCACTTCGACCTTCCGGGGCAAGCCGGTTATTCCGAAGACGCTAGGACAGCGGCACTACGTGACGACGATCAGAAAAAAAGACATCGTATTCGGCATTGGGCCAGCAGGAACGGGCAAGACGTATTTGGCGGTCATGTGCGCGGTCGCGGCGCTTAAGGAAGGCAGAGTGAAGAGGATCCTGCTTACGCGTCCGGCCGTCGAAGCGGGAGAGAGCCTCGGTTTCTTGCCGGGCGACCTGCAGGAGAAGGTCGATCCATACTTGCGACCTCTGTACGATGCGCTGAACGACGCGCTCGGGCTGGAAGGAGTCGCGAAAGCGATGGAACGCGGACAGATCGAAATCGCGCCGCTGGCTTACATGAGGGGACGGACGTTGGACGATTCCTTCGTCATCTTGGACGAAGCGCAGAATACGACTCCGGAGCAAATGAAGATGTTCCTGACCCGCCTAGGTTTCGGATCGCGGATGGTCATTACGGGAGACGTAACCCAGATCGACCTTCCGAAAGGGAAAAAATCCGGGTTGATCGAAGCCGAACGCATTTTGCGGGATATCGAGGAAATCGGCATGGTGAGCTTCACCGACCAGGACGTCGTAAGGCATGCCCTCGTGCAGAAAATCATCTTGGCCTACAACGCGCACAGCGAACAACAACAATAATCATAAGGGAGGGGAGCGCCGGATGAGTCGGAAAATCAGCGGCCAACCAAGCAATCCGCTTACCTTATCAGGGGCAGCGGCAGGATGGAAGCATAGCGCAGCGATGCGCTGGCTCCTGCTCCTGCTTTTTGTATTTTTGTTTTATTTCAGCATTTCGCCCCGGCTCGTACCGGAGACGTACGATATTACGCTGAATGGCAAAAGCGATAAGGATATTAAAGCTCCGCGGCAGGAGCTGGACGAAAAGGCGACATTGAAGGCGCAGGAGGAAGCCGCGGAGAAGGTCGGCCCGATGTATTCGATCGTGGTGATGCGCAACGAATCCTTGATCAACGAGATTTTCTCGAGAATCGAAGAATTGAATCTGGACGATCAGATTACGGAAACCGACAAAGTCGATATTTACCGGCGCGTCATTCCGGAGCGCGTCGACCAGTATATCGCGACTTTCGTCAAAGCGAACAAGGGATCGGAAACTTATTCCGAAGGCTTGCTGGAGGAGATGCAGCAGGTCGTGCTGTCGCAGAAATATTCGATACCCGAGGAAACGTTCTACAAGATCCCCCGCTTGACGCAAGATCAGCTGACCGAGATGCGCAAGGTCGGGTGGGACGTCGTCCGCAAGCTGACGGGGGAATCGCTAACCCAAGCGGAGACGGGAAGGACGAAGGTCGCGGAGCTCGTTAACGCAAGCTCGTTGTCGCTCAAGACGGAACGCGAAATCGTGCAGGAATTGGCGCGTCTGGCCATTCTGCCGAACAAATTTTACGACAAGAAAGCGACCGAGGACGCCAAGGTCGAAGCGAAGCAAAATACGCCTCCCGTCATGATCAAGCAAGGAGACGTCGTCGTGAAGGCGGGACAAGTCATCACGGAAAGCATCTACGAGAAGTTGGACTCGCTAGGACTTCTTCAGGAGCGCAAAAGCTATTTGCCGCAGCTCGGCGTTCTGCTGTTCTCTGTCATTTTCACGTTGGCCTTATACGGATACGTCGAGTTAACCTCCGCGGCTTCCGCCAAAAAGCGGACGAACGTGGATTGGGTCATGCTGCTGCTGATCTTCGCGCTGAACATCCTAATGATGCATCTCGTTGCGTTAACTCACAGTTCGGAATGGCCTTTCGTCGGCTATTTAGCCCCGATAGCGATGGGGAGCATGCTCGTAACGCTGCTGCTCGATTTGCATCTCGGGCTGGTCAGCTCCTTCTTGTTCACCCTGCTCGCCAGCCTCATTCTGAACGTGGAGCAGGAGCATATTTTCGATTTCCATTACGGGTTCGTGGCAGCCGTCGTTTCCTTTACCGCGGTTCTGGCGATACACAAGGCGAGCCAGCGATCTTCGATTCTGAAGGCGGGGATCATGGTCAGCCTGTTCGGTTCCGTCGCCGTGCTTGCCCTGATGCTGGTCAATCCGGAGCCGAACCGGACGCAGCTCGTTCAATCGGTCATCTTCATGTTCTCCAGCGGGTTGTTGACGGCTGTGCTCGTCATCGGATTGATGCCTTTCTTCGAGGTTACGTTCGGGATATTGTCCGCGCTTAAGCTCGTCGAGCTATCCAATCCGAATCATCCTTTGCTGCGTAAATTGCTTACCGAGACGCCGGGCACTTACCACCACAGCTTGATGGTCGGCAACCTGTCGGAGGCCGCCGCGGAATCCGTAGGGGCGAACGGGCTGTTATGCCGAGTCGGTTCGTTCTATCACGACGTCGGCAAAACGAAAAGGCCGTTATATTTTATCGAGAACCAAAGCGCTTCCGGCAATCCGCACGACAAGCTCGATCCCAAAGTAAGCGCGTCGATCATAATCGCGCATGCGAAAGACGGAGCGGATATGCTTAAAGCGCATAAGCTGCCCAAGCCGATACGGGATATCGCCGAACAGCACCACGGATCGACTTTCTTGAAATATTTTTATTACAAAGCGGTCAAGCAAGCGCAAGAGCAAGAGACGGAGATCGATTTTACCGAGGATGATTACCGTTACCCGGGCCCTAAGGCGCAATCGAAGGAAGCCGCGATCGTCGGGATCGCGGATTGCGTGGAAGCGGCCGTGCGGTCTCTGAATCACCCTAAGGTAGAACAGATCGAAGACATGATCGGCAAAATCATCAAAGACCGTCTGGACGACAATCAATTCAACGAATGCGACCTGACGCTAAGGGAATTGGACAAAATCGCGGAAACGCTCAAGGAAACGGTAATCGGGATGTTCCATTCCCGGATCGAGTATCCCGACGACAAAGAACTGAAAAAAATGAAGGAAGTAAAGGAGATCAAAGCATGACGTTAAGCTTGGAATGGATCGACGAGCGCGAAGGCGGAGCGGGCGAGCGCGAAGAGAAATGGATGGACTTGCTGGAGAAGCTGCTTCTTATCGCGGGAGAGAAGGAGGAAGTCGAGGACGGCATCGTTACGCTCACGCTGACGGACGACGAAGGCATTCGCGAGCTGAATCGGCAGTATCGCGGACTGGACAAGCCGACGGACGTGCTTTCCTTCTCCCTGATCGAAGGGGAAGAACCGGATATCCAATATAACGATGAATACGAGGCTTCCGAAGAAGGGGACGAGGAGTGGAAGGACGAAGAGAAAGCGGCCAATCCGTTCTCCGATTTGCTCGGGGATATCGTCATATCCGTTCCTAGAGCCGAGGCGCAAGCGGAAGATTACGGACATAGCTTCGAGCGGGAGCTCGGTTTCCTGTTCGTGCACGGCTTTCTGCATTTGATCGGATACGATCACGGCGATGAAGAGCAAGAGCGCGAAATGTTCGCCAAACAAGAAGAAGTATTGAAAGAGGCAGGACTGACAAGGTGAGCGGCTGGCTTCCCCGGGAGATCAAATCGTTCCGGAATTCGGTTTCGGGCATCGCCGAAGCGCTGCGGAGCGAACGGCACATGCAATTCCATCTGGCGGCTACGGTCGCGGTCGTCGTCCTTGCGGCGTGGTTGAAGGTTGCCCGTATAGACTGGTTATGGCTGCTTGCCGCGATAACCGGAGTGTGGGTATCGGAACTGATCAATACTTCGATCGAGAGAACGATCGACCGGATTTCCTCGGAACCGCACCCGCTCGCCAAAACGGCCAAGGACGCGGCTGCAGGCGCCGTGCTCGTGGCGGCGTTATTCGCGGCGGCAGTCGGAGCGATCGTGTTAGGTCCGCCTTTGTGGGAAGCTTGTTTTCGTTAAAACTATTCATTTGATGGACGACTTGGAGGAATCCTAATGAGCGGTATCGGTCTTTCCTATTCGATAGAGCAGTTATTGGAAGCGGCTAAAGAGGCTCGTTCCCGGGCCTACGTGCCTTATTCCGGATTCGCGGTCGGCGCGATCGCGGTCGATGCTCAAGATCGGCTGCATCATGGCTGCAACGTCGAGAATGCGGCTTACGGGCCGACCAATTGCGCGGAGAGGACGGCATTGTTTCGCGCGATCGCCGACGGCAACAAGGCCGGGCAATTCAAAGCCGTAGCCGTCATCGGCGAGACGGATCATCCGATTACGCCATGCGGCGTATGCCGTCAGGTGCTGGCGGAGCTATGCGAACCCGATATGCCCGTCGTTCTCGGCAACATGAAGGGCGACTACAGGGTGACGACCGTGGCCGAATTGCTTCCCGGCGCATTCACTTCGCGGGATTTGAACAAATAGGATTTAATGCAGTTGATGTGACCTAAGGAACATTAAGGAGATTGGCAGCTATGCAAAAGAAAGGCTTCAAATCAGGATTCGTAGCGATCGTCGGCCGTCCGAACGCGGGCAAATCGACGCTGATGAACCAAGTAATCGGCCAGAAAATCGCGATTATGTCGGATAAACCTCAGACGACGCGCAACAAAATCCACGGCGTATATACGACGGACGACGTGCAAATCGTGTTTCTCGATACGCCGGGAATTACGAAACCGAATTCAAAGCTTGGCAATTACATGCTTAAGGCCGCGGAAAGCGCCTTGAACGAAGTCGAAGCGATCTTGTTTCTGACGGACGTAACGGAGCCGATAGGAGGCGGGGATCGCTATATTATCGAGCAGCTTAAGAAAGTCAAAGATACGCCGGTCTTTCTCGTGCTTAACAAGATCGATAAGATTCACCCCGACGAGATGCTGCCGGTTATCGATAAATACAGCAAGCTGATGAACTTCGCCGAAGTCGTGCCGGTATCGGCGCTGAACGGGAACAACGTGAATGCATTGCTGGAACAAGTGGCGAAATATTTGGATGAAGGCCCGATGTATTACCCGGCCGATCAAATTACCGATCATCCCGAGCAGTTCGTGTGCGCGGAGTTAATCCGGGAGAAACTCCTTCAGCTGACGCGGGAAGAAGTTCCCCACTCCATCGCCGTCGAGATCGAGAGCATGAGCGTGGCGGATAACGGTCTCGTGAACATCGGCGCGGTCATCTTCGTCGAACGGGATTCCCAGAAGGGAATTATCATCGGCAAAAGCGGAGCGCTTCTGAAGGAAGTGGGCAAGCTGGCCCGGCTGGATATGGAGAAACTGCTCGGCTCGAAAATTTTCTTGGAGCTATGGGTTAAGGTAAACAAAGATTGGCGCAACCGCGAGTCGATGCTCAAAACGCTTGGTTACCGCAATGAATAGCTGATCGTCGCGAAAATCGCCTTGTGCAAAAAGTGTCAGGCATACCGCAGCCGTTCCCGAGACATCCTAATCCTCGAAAGTGCAATTCATTTTCGACCGGAGAGGATGGGGCGCTGTGCGGGATTTCACGTGGCACGTGTTTACGCAAACCGGCGATATCGAAGCTTATTTGCTTTATAAAGAAGTGCACAATCTCGGAGCTTCCGAACTCGGAACCGATACGGATGCCGATACCGAGGAAGGTTATGCTGCGGACGAGGAATGAGTGCCGATGTTATACCGAGTGGAAGGGCTAGTCATCCGAAGCACCGATTACGGAGAAGGAAATAAAATCGTTACCCTGCTTACGCCGTCGTACGGGAAGCAGGGTATTATCGTGCGCGGAGCGAAAAAGCTGAAGAGCAGGTACGGGGCTTTGGCCCAACTTTTTACATACGGGGATTATTCTTATTATAAATCCGGAACGTTAGGGACGTTGAATAGCGGCGAAATTCTCGAGTCGTTCCAGGAGTTGCGGGAAGGGCTTGAAGGTCCCGCGTACGCGGCTTACGCGGCGGAACTGACGGATCGGGCGATCAACGATGACGAAGCGGCTGCTTATTTGTTTCACCAATTGAAAGCTTGCCAGAGCGCGCTTGCGGGAGGGAAAGACCCGCAGGTCGTACTGAGGGCTTATGAGATGAAGATAATTGCTGCCGCCGGATACGCGCCCATGCTGGATGAATGCGTCAGCTGCGGCAACGATGGAGGTCCGTTCCGCTTCAGCTCGGTTGGCGGAGGCGCGTTATGCTCCCGATGCTGGCATAGGGATACTGCGGCATTGGAGCTGGAGGATGCCGTCTGGAAGCTATTGCGAGTGTTCCTGGCGTTGGATTTGCGCCGATTGGGGAACATTGCCGTCAAGCCGAGCACGAAACGTCAATTGCAGCTTGCCTTGCGAAGATGGATGGATACGCACTTGAATTTGAATTTGAAGTCCCGCGGCTTCCTCGATCAATGGGAGAAATACGGAGATCTGCTAGGCGAGCAAAGAAGACGCCCGGAGCCGCCGCCGCAGAATGGCGACGCAGGAGACGGAACGGTTTGACAGTCCGCGCCGCAGTAAGGTAGAATGGCATCATAATCTTTTTTCTCTGCGAAGGAGAAGAGTAACCGAACACCGTGAGCAGCAGCGAGCCGGGGAGAGTGCAAGCCCGGAGTTACGGATCGGCGAAGGCGCTCTGGAGAGAATCGCGACAATGAGGAGGGTATCCTTCGGCGAAGCGGCGCTAGCAGCCGTCACCGGAAGGAAACCAAGTAGGGTGGAACCGCGGGAATGTTCAGCTCCCGTCCCTATGTCTGCCAAGGCAGACGTGGGACGGGGGCTTTTTATTATGAGCAGCAATGCCAAAGGAGCGAATAACGAATGAACTTTCAACAAATGACGTTGACGCTGCAGCAGTTCTGGGCAGAACAGAATTGCATCGTCGTGCAGCCTTATGACACGGAGAAAGGCGCGGGAACGATGAACCCGATGACTTTCCTTCGCGCGATCGGACCGGAACCTTGGAACGTTGCGTATGTAGAGCCGTCCAGAAGACCGGCAGACGGCCGTTACGGCGAGAATCCGAACCGGCTTTATCAGCATCACCAGTTCCAAGTCATTATGAAACCGTCGCCGGATAACATCCAGGAGCTTTATTTGGAAAGTTTGAAGAAGCTCGGCATCGATCCGTTGCATCACGATATTCGTTTCGTCGAAGATAACTGGGAGTCTCCGACGCTCGGCGCATGGGGACTCGGTTGGGAAGTCTGGCTCGACGGAATGGAAATTACCCAATTTACGTATTTCCAACAAGTCGGGGGAATCGATTGCCATCCGGTTGCGGTAGAAATTACGTACGGGATGGAACGGTTGGCCTCGTACATTCAAGACAAAGAAAACGTATTCGACTTGGAATGGGTACAAGGCGTTTCGTACGGCGACGTGTTCAAACAGCCGGAATTCGAGCATTCCAAATATACGTTCGAAGTGTCGGACGCGGCGATGCTGTTCCAATTGTTCTCGACGTACGAGAGCGAAGCCAAGCGCGCGATGGACGTTAACCTAGTTTTCCCCGCTTACGACTACGTGTTGAAGTGTTCCCATGCGTTCAACCTATTGGACGCTAGAGGGGCAATCAGCGTAACGGAAAGAACGGGCTACATTACGCGGGTACGCAATTTGGCCAGACAGGTTGCGGCTACTTATTTGCAGGAACGCGAGCGGCTGGAATTCCCGCTGCTGAAGAAGGGAGCGGTGAACAATGGCTAGAGATTTGCTATTGGAGATCGGATTGGAAGAAGTGCCCGCTCGATTCGTTCGGGGCGCAATGGACCAACTGAAGGAAAAGACCGAAAAATGGCTGGCGGACAGCCGTTTGGACTATAACGAAGTTAAAACTTACGCGACGCCGCGCAGGTTAGCGGTTCATATCATCGGCCTCGCGGATAAGCAAACGGATATTAGCGAGGAAGTCAAAGGCCCTTCCCGTAAAATCGCATACGACGAGAACGGAGCGCTTAGCAAACCGGCTCAAGGATTCGCGCGCAGCCAAGGCGTAGATCCCGAATCTTTGTTCATTCGCGAATTGGCGGGCGTCGAGTACGTTTACGCCAAGAAGAGCAGTCTAGGCGTCGAGACGGCATCTTTGCTCCCGGACGCGTTGCCGGCGTTAGTTACGTCGTTGACCTTCCCTAAAAATATGAGATGGGGAAATTACGAGCTGCGGTATGTACGTCCGATCCGTTGGCTGATTGCCCTACATGGAAAGGAAATCGTTCCTTTCGAAATTACGGGAGTGTCGACCGGCAACGTCACGAGGGGGCACCGATTCCTCGGAGAGGATACCGTCGTCGAGGAACCGAAGCTTTATGTCGAGAGATTGCGCGCGCAGAACGTGATCGTCGACGTTGCGGAACGCGAGAAAGCCATTGTAGCGGGCATTCAAAGCTTATCCGCGGAACGCGGTTGGAATATCGCCGTAAAGGAAGACTTGCTCGAAGAAGTATTGTTCCTCGTGGAGACGCCGACGGTTCTAACGGGCTCATTCGATCCGGCATTCCTGCAAATTCCGCAAGAGGTGCTCATCACTTCGATGCGCGAGCATCAGCGCTATTTCCCGGTATTAGACGGAGAAGGCCGATTGCTTCCGCACTTCGTCACGGTGCGCAACGGGGATAACGCGTCTCTTGACGTCGTATCCAGAGGCAACGAGAAAGTGCTTCGCGCTCGTCTGTCCGACGCGAAGTTCTTCTACGAGGAAGATAAGAAGCTAGTCATTAACGATGCGCTGGCGAAGCTTGAGAATATCGTCTATCACGAGGAACTGGGCACCGTTGCGGATAAAGTCCGCCGGGTTCGGATCGTCGCGGATCGGATCGCGCGGCATTTACGATTGGCACAGGATGATCTCGCCGACGTAAGCCGCACGGCGGACATTTGCAAGTTCGATCTAGTGTCGCAGATGGTATACGAGTTCCCTGAGCTTCAAGGCATCATGGGCGAAGATTATGCCCGCAAAGCCGGAGAGCGGGACAGCGTCGCCCGCGCCATCAATGAACATTACTCGCCTCGCAATGCGGGCGACAAGCCTGCGGCCGGTTTAATCGGCGCCATCGTCGGGATCGCCGACAAGCTGGATACGATCGCGGGATGTTTCTCGATCGGCATTATCCCGACGGGCTCGCAGGATCCTTATGCTCTTCGCAGGCAAGCTGCCGGAATCGTCAATACGCTGCTGGCGCACGAACTGGAAATCACGCTCGCGGAACTGTTCGAGATCGCTCTGGACGTTCATGCGGCCAGAGGATTGAAACGCGAAGCTTACGACATTAACAAAGACATGCAGGAATTTTTCGCGTTGCGGGTTAAGAACGTCCTTTCGGACCAAGCGATTCGGTATGACGTCGTGGATGCCGTGCTCGGGGCTGGCGTTGCGGACGTACGTCGCACGGTGCTTCGCGCCCATGCCTTGCAGGCGGCGAACTCGGAGAGCGGCAAAGCGGAATTCCGTCCGGCCGTAGAAGCTTTTAACCGGGTGTGCAATCTGGCCGCGAAAGCCGACTCCAAGCAAGTGGATGCCAATCTGTTCGCGGATGCGGCGGAAGGCGAGCTGTACGAAGCTTGGCAACAAGCGCACGGCCGTTACTTGACGGCAATAGCCCAAGCTAATATGGATGAAGCTTTATCCGCGCTTTCTTCTCTAAGCGGTCCTGTGGCTGCCTTCTTCGGGGCGGTAATGGTCATGGCGGAGGACGAAGCTTTGCGTCGTAACCGTCTGGCGATCTTGGCGTTAGCGGCGGACGACGTCAAACAATTCGCGAATTTCTCCAAGCTGTCGGGTTGACGATCCAATGGAAGGAGCAGATCTTATGCCGCAAGTTAGCGTGATTGTATATGTGGTTTCCGATTCTGCCGGCGACACGGGAGAGCTTGCGGTACGCGCTGCCGCAGCTCAATTCCATCCGTTATCGGTGCAAATACGCCGCGCGGCGTTCATTCAGACGCGCGAAGGCATAGATTCGGTTCTCGCGGCTGCCCAATCGGATAACAGCATCGTGCTCTATACGTTGGTAATACCTTTCTTGCGCGATTATATGGTTGATCAGTCTAGGAAAATGCAATTGACGGCCATCGATTTGCTCGGTCCGCTCATCGACAATCTGGAGCGCACGCTAGGACACGAATCCCGGCACGAACCCGGTTTGAACCATGTGCTTAACGCGGATTATTTCCGCAAGGTAGAGGCCGTCGAATTCGCGGTTCGCTATGATGACGCTCGCGACGTTACCGGTATCCTCAAAGCGGATATCGTTCTCGTAGGCGTATCGAGAACGTCCAAAACGCCGCTTTCGATGGTGCTCGCCCATAAAACGTTTAAGGTCGCGAACGTGCCGCTGATCCCTGAGCTCGTGCCTCCCAAGGAATTGTATCTCGCTTCTCCGAGCAAGGTAATCGGCTTGACGATCAGCCCGGAAACGCTGAACGCTATTCGCAAAGAGCGACTAAAGGCACTGGGATTGCCCGATTCCGCTCCATATGCGACATCCGAGCGGATCCGCAAGGAATTGGAACACGCGAAGCAAGTCATGGACAAAATCGGGTGCAAGGTGATCGACGTATCGAATAAAGCGGTGGAGGAGACCGCGAGTCTTATACTGGAACACCTGCAAGCTTAACGAAGATGACCTGAATGAATGCCGTATGACGGAGAGAACCGCGAGGTTCTCTTTTAGTTATTATTAGGAACAATAATTCAAAAGGTTTATTTAAAAGGGAATGCGCCGATGATAGCTAAGGAGTAGATCTAATTGCGCGGATCATTAGGATTAATCGGACAAGATTTATAGGTAATAAGATCTAGTGATGAGATGGATGTAGGCTTGCACGGCTAAAATGTGAGCAATTTATGAACGATTTCGGTGCAATCTAGGAGAAATATTACGTTCTAGTGTATTCTGTTTAGCATGTCGTTTGTCGAAAAATGTTGATATGTCGAATGGTTTGCTTCTTTTTCATCCGATAGGCGTTCCCGAAAATGTTTTCAAACGCATATGAAATGGGGAACATAAAATTTGATGGGGTATTGCAGGATTTTCGAATCCCGTTAGCGTATATAATAATACGGCAAACTTTGGGTGAATCGTGTGGTGATGTCGATGATTGTCCAGCGTCATAGGGTTGTGGTGGATGGCGATGCTTGTCCGGTCAAGTCGGAAATTGCCAGAACGGTGAGAAATTGCGGAGCAACCGCGCTCCTTGTTTCGAGCCATGCGCATGTATTGGTGCCGGAGCCGTCCGTTGAAGTCGTCACCGTCGACGCTAGCGATCAATCGGCGGATCTCTATATCGCCAACGTACTAACCAAGAGCGATATTCTGGTCACGGGCGATTATGGATTGGCGGCGTTAGGGTTGGCGCGCGGATCGGCCGTCTTGACGCCAAGAGGCAAGGAAATTCGCGAAGCTGACATCGATGGCTTGCTGGATCAGCGTCATTTCTCGGCCCGGCAACGTCGCGGAGGCATGCGCACGAAGGGACCGAGGGCATTCACCGACGAGGATCGGGATCGGTTTCAACAAAAACTGACAACTCTGTTGCGAGGGTTGCAGGAGAATCCCGACCTATAGCGAATTGTATTACGTGCAAGCAAGCGACCATTGGACAACCTACTTGTTCTTGTCCTCGCGCGCACTGGGAAATAAGGTGAATTCCATGAATTACGGAATGATACCGCAGTCGGTTATCGATGAAGTGTTGAGCCGCCATGAAATTTCCGAAACGGTAGGCAAATACGTTCATCTGACCAAGAACGGTAAATATTTGAAGGGTCTCTGTCCTTTTCATTCCGAGAAAACGCCATCCTTCACCGTTACCCCGGAAAAGCAAATTTTTCATTGCTACGGCTGCGGTAAAGGCGGCAACGTTATTAAATTCGTTATGGAGATGGAGGGGGAAACGTTCCCGGAAGCGGTCAAAGCGCTAGCCGAAGAAGCTGGCATTCCCATTACGTGGACGACCGCTAATCATGAGGAGCCTTCCGCATTCCATAAGGAAAAGAAAATTCTTCATGAAGCCCATGAATACAGCTCGAAATTGTATCATTATCTTTTGCGGAATATGGAAATTGCGAAACCGGCAATGGAGTATTTGTTATCCCGCGGATTTAACGATACGTTGATCGAACAGTTCGGTATCGGCTACGCGCCGCCGAGATGGGATACCCTTACGCAAGCGTTGGAGCGCAAAGGTTACGCGCCTGCGGAAATGGAAGCCGGGGGTTTGTTGTCGCGAAGGCAAGATTCCGACGGTTACGTCGATCGCTTCCGGGATCGCATCATGTTTCCTATTCATGATGCAAGCGGGCAGATCGTCGCATTCGCGGGAAGGTTGCTGTCGGACGGGCAGCCCAAGTACTTGAACTCTCCCGAGACGACTCTTTTCAATAAGAGCAGAACGCTATACCGCTTGCATGAAGCGCGTCCTTCGATACGGCGCACTAGACAGGTCGTTCTTTTCGAAGGTTACGTGGATGTCATTAAAGCATGGTCGGCAGGCGTCCATAACGGAGTGGCGACGATGGGAACCGCGTTGACGAACGAACATGCGGCCGTGTTGAAACGATTCGCTGACGAAGTCATTTTATGCTATGACGGAGATGATGCAGGACAAGCCGCCGCGCACAAGAGCATACCCTTGCTGGAAGAGGCAGGATTCCGCGTTCGGGTAAGCGTGCTGCCGAACCGAATGGATCCGGATGAATACATCACTACCCACGGCGATGAGCCGTTCGTTCGCGAATTCATTGAAGGAGCGGTTTCCGCGGTCAAATTTCAGCTTATATATTTAAGGAAATCCCATATACTCCTAGAAGAAGATGGAAGGATTAGGTATCTGCGCGATGCGGTTCGAATCGTAGCGAGACGAGATTCTCCAACGGAACGGGAGCTGCTGCTGAAGGAGCTTGCCCAAGAGTTCGGCGTATCGCTCGATACGCTGAAGCAGGAAAGCTACGAATTCAGGCAACAGGAGAAATTGGGAAACGCAGGGGATATTCCAGCCGGATCGTGGAATAATGAATGGAATGAAAAGAGATCTGCCTCCAAGAACCCTCCACTGGGAGCCGCGCATGTCAATGCGGAACGCCAACTGCTTTCGTGGATGATGCAGGATAAAGAGACGGCGCTCCTTGTTCAGCAGAAGCTTGGCGAACGTTTTCATGTTGAGGATCACGCGGCTTTAGCTGCTTATTTATATGCTTTTTACGCCCAAAACAATGATCCTGATGTTGGCAGGTTCGTCGCGGTTCTGCAAGACGACCGATTAGAACGCACCGCCAGTGCCATTGCATTAATAGACATTCCGTTTGGCGAGCGGGAACTGGAAGATTGCATCCGTACGATCGGTCGCGCTTCTCTTGCACGGGAAGTGGAACGTTTGACCGAAGAATTAAACCGCGCCCAGCGAGCTGGCGACTATTCACGTGCAACACAAATGGGTATAGAGATTATCGCCCTGGAAAAACAGCGCAAGCAATTTTGATTGCGCGGGTTTCTCAGGGAGGAGGGAGTCGGAAATGGCAAACGATCAACACACCGGACTGGAAACGGAATCGACGCTAGAACAGGTCAAAGCCCAACTGATTGAACAAGGCAAGAAAAAATCTACCTTGACCTATAAAGACATCATGGAGAAGCTGTCGCCATTCGATCAAGATCCGGAGCAAATCGACGAGTTCTTCGAGCAGTTGGCGGATATCGGTATCGAGGTGTCGAACGATCATGACGAATTGGGCCGCGAACGCCATGGACATGGCAGCGGAGAAGAGGAAGAGCGCGACGAATTTAATTTCGACGACGATCTTTCGCTTCCGCCCGGCATCAAAATCAATGATCCCGTTCGGATGTATTTGAAAGAAATCGGCCGTGTCCCCCTTCTGGGAGCGGACGACGAAGTCGAGCTTGCCAAGAAGATCGAAATCGGCGGACCGGACGGAGAAGAAGCGAAAAAAAGGCTGGCGGAAGCCAACCTGCGTCTCGTCGTCAGTATCGCGAAGCGTTACGTTGGACGGGGGATGCTGTTCTTGGATTTGATCCAAGAGGGCAATATGGGCTTGTTGAAAGCCGTCGAGAAGTTCGACCATGACAAGGGCTTTAAATTCAGTACTTACGCGACATGGTGGATCAGACAGGCGATTACTCGCGCGATTGCCGACCAAGCCAGAACGATCCGGATCCCCGTTCATATGGTGGAAACGATCAATAAATTGATTCGCGTCTCGCGTCAATTGCTGCAAGAGCTCGGAAGAGAGCCGACTCCTGAAGAGATTGCGGAACAGATGGAATTAAGCGTAGATAAAGTTCGGGAAATCATGAAAATCGCGCAAGAGCCGGTGTCGCTCGAAACTCCTATCGGCGAAGAAGACGATTCCCACCTTGGCGATTTTATCGAGGACCAAGAAGCGCTGGCTCCGGCGGACGCAGCTGCTTACGAGCTTCTCAAGGAGCAGTTGGAAGACGTTCTGGACACGCTGACCGAACGGGAAGAGAACGTGCTCCGTCTTCGTTTCGGATTGGATGACGGCCGTACGCGCACTCTTGAAGAAGTCGGCAAAGTATTCGGCGTAACCCGTGAACGCATCCGCCAGATCGAAGCCAAGGCTCTGCGGAAACTGCGTCATCCTAGCCGCAGCAAGCGGTTGAAGGATTTCTTGGAATAAACAAGGATAAACACGTGATTGAGACCTTTGCCGATATGGTTGAAGGTCTTTTTCTTCAAAAGGGAAGAGGGGATCGACGGCATGGCTGCTTTGGATGAAGAGAAACGCAATCTCATCGTGAAGGAAATTGAATCTTGGCGCCGCAGCAAGCTATTGCCGGAGCAATATTGCGACTTCCTGCAAAACATCTATTTGGAAGATTTGAATGAACGTCCGCTAAGTTATGTGGGGAATGCCGTCAAAAAAATCGGGCAGGCTTCAGGTAAGTATTGGCTCCTTGCATTTGGAAGTTTTGCCTTGATTTGTTTTATTGTACTTCATTTTAGCGTGTTTCCTTTGCTATTGCAAATAGGGATAACGGGCGTCGTTTCGGCGGCTTTTATTACGTTCGGGGCTAAGCAGAAGGCCGATAATCCGGTAAAAGGGCTTATCAACATGGGAGCGGGGATGGCGTTCCTGTGCGGTGTCGGATTTCTGATCTTGCAACTTAACGGTTGGATGGATGGGGCCGGTCCGTTGTGGCTGCTCGGAATATGCGCCGCGGTATGGATAACGAGCGGATTGGTTTTTCGTTACGCCGTCGTGCATTGGTTCGGATGGATGGCGATCGTCGTGTTATATACGCTGTTATTGTCTCGGCACGCCTCTGGACCGTCTTTGCTGGAAACCCAAGTGTACTGGATACCCGCGGCTTTGTTGTTTTGCTGGCTCAGCTGGTTTCTCCATGTGAAGTATAAATCTACGGGAACGGTGCTGTTCGCGACATCGTTAGTGCTGTGGTTCATGCCGGAGGTATACTCGGCATTGTTCGGCGTTCAGATAGAATGGATTCAGTTGGAAATCATAATCAAGATCGTAATCATGGGCGTAGCATTGTTCCGATTACGCAAACAATGGATGGAATGGGTTGCTTAAAAATGAAGGAACTTAAAGGAAACGGAGCAGGGCTGAAGCTGTCTCGCCGGTTATCGGCATTGGCCGAATGGGTCCCGCAAGGGGCGCGATTCGCCGATATCGGGACGGATCATGCTCTGCTCCCGGTTTATTTAGCTCAGCAAGGTCAAATCAGCTATGCGGTAGCCGGAGACGTTCATGCCGGACCCGTCGAAGCAGCCAAGCGCCAAGTGTCGGAGGCCGGCTTGGAAGAAGTCGTGTCCGTCAGGTTAGGGGACGGGATGTCCGTTCTTTCTCCCGGAGAAGTGGATACGGTAACGATAGCCGGCATGGGCGGCAGTCTGATGGCCAGAATACTAGATCAGGCGGGGGATCGCTTAAACGGCGTTCGTACGCTCGTGCTCTCTCCCCACGTAGCGGAAGATGCCGTCAGACGTTGGCTAGTCAAGCATCATTTCGTGCTGGATCGGGAAATGCTGCTGGAGGAAGACGGGATTATTTATACGCTTATGAGAGCCGTTCGCTCGTCGGATCCTTCGGAGGCGAAGGAATCCCATGCGCGTCTATATGACGAGAAGACGCTTGCTCCTGCAATCGCGAAAATATCGTCCGCGTTGATGTATGATATGGGACCGTTGCTATTACGGCATCCAACGGAACAGTTCCTTCGGAAGTGGGAAGAAGAGATCGCGAAGCGGGAACGAGTTATTTTGCAGCTTAAGCATGCTACAGCTCCCGAAGCGGCGGAGAAAGCTAGAGAATGGGAAGAGGACGTTAGAGAAATCCGGGAGGTGCTGTCATGTTTGCCCGTGGAGAAACGATCCTCCAATTGATGGAGCGACTAGCTCCCAAGCATTATGCCGTACCGGACGATAAGATCGGGCTGCAGGTAGGGTCGGTTGCGAAGGAAGTGCGCCGCGTGCTCGTTACGCTGGACGTTACGCCGGCGGTGGTAGAGGAAGCCGCAAAGTTAGGGGCGGAGCTCATCATAGCGCACCACGCGGTTATTTACCGCCCGCTGGCCCATTTGCGGACGGATACGCCCGCGGGGGCGCTAGCGGCCGAACTGCTCCGTAAAGATATCGCGGTATACATTTCCCATACGAATCTGGATACGACCGAGGGCGGCATTAACGATTGGATGGCAGAGGCGCTTGAGCTTGCCGGCAGAGAAGTGTTGGAAGAGGTTCATACCGATAAGCTATACAAGCTGGTCGTTTTCGTTCCGGAAAGCCACCACGAGAAAGTCAGGGACGCGATTTTCTCCGCAGGGGCCGGCTGGATCGGCAATTACAGCCATTGCAGCTTTAACATCGAGGGGACGGGTACATTCCTTCCGCGGGAAGGAAGCAACCCTTTTATCGGTACGCAAGGGAAGTTGGCCGACTCACGGGAAATCCGACTGGAAACGGTCGTTCCGCTCAGCGCAAAGAAAAAAGTCATTTCCGCTATGCTAAAAGCGCATCCTTACGAGGAAGTAGCATATGACCTGTACAGTATGGATTTGAAAGGAAGATCGTTCGGACTGGGCAGAGTAGGCGTGCTCCCCGCGACGGAGAGCTTGGATCGGTTCGCCGAGCGCGTAAAGTCGGCCTTCCAAGTTCCATTCGTGCGAATGGTCGGGGACGGCTCGAAGCCGATTCGCAAAGTCGCCGTTCTAGGCGGATCCGGGGCGAGATATATCCGTCACGCCCAATTCGCCGGAGCGGACGTGCTCGTTACCGGAGATATCGATTTCCACTCCGCCCAAGACGCATTGGCCGCGGGGATGTCCATCATCGATCCCGGCCACCATGCCGAGAAGATCATGAAGCCTAACGTCGCGCAATGGTTGACGGAGCAGCTGAAAGCTAAGGGCTACGCTACGGAAGTATTTGCGTCGCAGATCGATACCGAGCCTTTTCAATTGCGATAATTAGCAAATGGCAAGTCGTTTGGCAAGGGCTCCATTCATTCCCGTTGTCAGCGAAGGCGATTCGCGGTATACTAGTCGATGCAAACCGGAAAGTTTGACAGACAATCGCTGGTGGCTTCGCGCCACGAGAGGAAAGTCCGGGCTCCACAGGGCAGAATGCTGGATAACGTCCAGTCAGCGCGAGCTGAAGGATCAGGGCCACAGAAATGGACCGCCGATGATCTCTATTCTCCCGAACTAGATTCGGGGTAGAGAAACAGGCAAGGATGGAACCGTGGTGTAAGAGACCACGAGGAGCACTGGCGACTTTGCTCCTGGTAAACCCCATTTGGAGCAAGACCGAGGAGAACGCAGGCAACCGCCAGCCCTAGCCCGGGGTGCGTTCGGGTTGGTCGCTTGAGCCGTATAGCAATGTGCGGCCTAGAAAGATGATTGTCGCTTCAGTCCGTGGGAGGATTGCCTTCGAGCAGTCCGCTATGACCACTTGAAGTACAGAACCCGGCTTACGGCAAGCTTTCCGGCTTACTTAATGAATCGAAAAGCCTTCCCGCTTTTTTGCGGGAAGGCTTTTTTGATATACCCGTATATTAACCGCCGCCAAGACGCTCTAATTGCTTCCGAACTTGCAAAGGAAAGAGCTGTAAGGAGTTGTTGGACACGTTAGCGGTTTGCAGAGCGGTTTGGACATCGATTTGCCCATAACCGAAGTCGTTGTCCTTGCCGCTTTGTCCAAGATCTTTGGCCGTACGCCTAAGCAGCTCCATGACTTCGGCGTTCGTTAGGCTGGCATTTGCCGTTCGTACCAACGAAGCTAGCGCCGCGACATGAGGGGAAGCCATCGACGTGCCCGATAACGCCGCATAGCGGCTGCCCGGGTAAGTGCTCGGAATGGAAGTGCCCGGAGCGGCGACGTCGATGTAATCGCCATAGTTGGAATATTCCGCCCGGGATTCGTCGGCATCGGTAGCGGATACGGCGATGACTTCCGGATAAGCTGCCGGATAACCGGGCCGATCCGTATTATCGTTACCGCTGGCCGCAACCAATACGACTCCCCGCTCGTAAGCATATTTAAGGGCGTCATGAAGGAATTCCGCTTCGGCATAATTGCCCAAGCTCATATTGATGACTTTCGCTCCATGATCCGTAGCCCAAATGATGCCTTCGGCAACGGAATAAGTGGAGCCTGCTCCCGAGCTGTCGAGCACTTTGACGGGCATGATTTTCGTGAACCAAGTCATTCCCGCGACGCCTTCGTTGTTGTCGACCTCTGCAGCGATAATCCCGGCTACGTGCGTACCATGTCCGACGTCGTCTTCGGGAGGGCTGGAAGGATCCACGATATTCACTCCTTGCACGAGACGTCCCTTAAGATCGGGATGGTCGGCTTGGACGCCGGTATCGAGCACGGCGACGACGACGTCGGCGCTGCCTTTGGAAATTTTCCACCCGTTTTCCGTAGCGATTTCGGGCAAATTCCACTGGTATTCCGAATAGAGTGTATCATTGGGTACGATGGACGCGCCTTCCGGCGGTTGATTGCTTGATCCGTCGGATACGCCGTTCGGCGTGCTTCCCCAGTCATTCGTTAAATAAAGGTAGTGAGGCTCAACGAACTCGGGGTCGAATTTATCGTGAAAGTATTTTTTCAACGCTTTCGTATCATGTTTCTTGGAGCGGAATACGTAGGTTTTCCCTGTGTACCGCACGACGGTCAAATGGAGATCCTTGCGGAGCTGCAACAGTTGGCGCTCCGTAAGCGGCGATCGAAACTTAACGACGATCTCGTCCACCGCGTAATGGCTGGCATTGCCGTTATCCTCCCCCGTACGCACGGTAGTCTCCGCATTGGAGCCCGGTACGACGGACTCGATACGATAGCGGCCTTCGGGCGGATAGGGCACGAGGCGCATATTGCGGCGTTGATGCCGTTCCACCGCTTGGATGACTTCGGACGTAACGAGCACGATAAGGGATTGTTCGGCTCGGTCGGGCGCATGTTGAGAAAAAACGAAATAACTTTTCCCTTTATGGGTAAAAGTAGGTGATGAGTAGCTCTCGCTTTTCTTCAAAGTTTGACGGGCTTTGGCCAGATGAGGTTCGGCTGTTCGGGCCAGCTCCGAAGGAATTTTTCCCGCTTTTTCCCAATGGCGCCCATTGCTCTGCTCCGCATACAAAATTTCGGGGTGCGTCCCAAGAAGAGTTTGGAACGATTGGAGCGAAGATCGCTTGGCGCTGTCCCCAAGAAAATTTCTCACGTCCCGAACGACCTGCGCGCGGGATAAACGTTCGGTAGCGGCCATATCCCGCTCTACCGTTTGAAGTTTATACGATGCCTCTTGTTTAGGGCTGGGCGGCGTTTCGCGGGCCGGTGAAGCGTATGGCTCGCGCTGAACGGAACGGTAAAAAGACGGTACGAGGGGGATCGCGATTAGAACGACGGCCAACGCGCACAAAATTCCGATAATCGTATTACGGCGCAACTGGAACCTCTCCTTTACATCCCTCCAAGAAGGGAGCTCATTGTTACTTAGAATGAAGGAGAAGCCATAAAAATATACAGCACTTTTTACCCTTGCCAGTACCGTTTCCTCATGAATTATGTTACGATAATTAAAGTTTCGCCAGATCCAACTGCGAGACTATTTCGTTTGATACCCATCTACTACTTTAAGGATATGTTTTGCACAATGGAAAGGGGAACAATCCATGCCAGCTACTAATATTAAAGCGCTTGCCGAATCCAGCCGAGATAAATTAAAGGCGGCGATCGATCCGATCGAACACTTCTTAAACCACAACGCGCTTGAGCAGCTTGCGCAAACCGACAATCCCGACAGCAATCTCTTTTACAGCGGCTTATTGTCCGATCTGCGTCATTTGCTCGTTTTTTCGGAAGTGGCTTACGAGAAGCTTGGCGCCGTACTTAGACGTCCAAACTTCGATAACGAGCTAGCGGAACGCGCATTGTACGAGGTGTACCACAACGGCGTGAATTCGTTCTTCTATCCGAAAAACGAATGTTATTCCGAAGATGGACGTTACGCTTACACGGGACAAGACGCGATTCGTTTCCGGTCTAAGCCGGTTCGCGCCGCGCGCGACGTTATTCTGAACATCTCCCGCGTATACGAAGAACTGCGCGATGATCTGTCTTATTACGAAAGCGATTATTTAACGCATCGCCGCATGCAAAGCCAATCTAAATAACAATTATAGCTACAACCTCCACCCTTCTGTCCGTATACCCTCATCCATAGGGTACACAATAGGACAGGGGGGTGATTTATTTATGCCGAACGGCGTAGCTTGCAGCGTCAATAATTGCGCTTATTGGAATCAAGGAAATCGTTGCGGGGCACAGGAAATCGCGATCGAAGTGGATTCTCACGCCAGCCATCGTTGGAATGAGGAATTCGCGGATGAATTTTTCACTCATCGGGACTCGGCGCCGACTTCTTCCGTTACTTGTTGCCTAACGTTCAAACCGAATGGGGAAAAATAGTTCTAAGGGACGAGAGATCGGGTTTTGTCGGGACTAGTCGACCTCCGGTAGTTTGTTGTACAATGGAATTACTTACAATTTGACTATCGGGAGCTAACCGACGTGAATGTAACGACGGATCCACGTATTCTGAAGCAAATGCTTCTCGCGCAATGGATGACGGAGATGAATCCGTTAAGCAGCAAAGCAACGAAAGGAACGGCAAGCGATAGCTCCGGCCTATTCGAACTATTGCTGAGCCAATTATCGACGACCGATTCCGCGCAGTCGACAACTTATGGTTTACCCTCGCAGTTAGGGAGCATCTCATCTATTGCTATGCCTACCGCTTCTTGGGGAGGAGCGTTAACCGACGATCATGGTTCGTCCTCGGCCTACGACGATTTGATTACCGCCGCCGGGGCTAAGTACGGCGTCGATCCCGCATTGATCAAAGGCGTTATCCAGTCGGAATCTTCTTTTAATCCGAATGCCGTTTCTTCGGCTAACGCCAAAGGACTCATGCAATTAATGGACGACACGGCTCGCGGATTGGGAGTAAGCAATTCCTTCGATCCGGCTCAGAATATCGATGGCGGGACCAGATTTTTATCTTATTTGCTTCGCAAATACGATGGCAACGTATCCACCGCTTTAGCCGCTTATAATGCGGGACCGGGACGCGTTGACCGTTCGGGAATCCAGAACGATCAGGATCTCGCGATGAACCTTCATTTGCTGCCTACGGAGACGCAGAATTACGTGCGCAAGGTTCTGAATGCGTCCAGTCAATGGAGCGTCTGATCTGACATCATCCTTACTATCACTTATGGGGATCAAGACGGGGGAGGCCAATGCCTGCTCCCGTTGTTGGTCCTTTTCTTATGAATAATTCCATGGAGTACGGAATGGGGAATAGGAATGAAATCGTATTATTATGATCATAGCGCGTCGACTCCGATGCTGCCGATCGTGATCCAGACGATGGGCGAGCTTATGAAGCTGCACTACGCAAATCCCGCAGCGCTTCACCGGTCCGGCGCCGAGGCGATGAAGCTGGTCGATCGGGCGAGAGCGAGTATCGGCGAACGCATGGGAGCGGAGCCCGAAGAGGTCGTTTTCACATCGGGTGGGACGGAAAGCAATAACTTGGCTATCAAAGGTTCCGTGAATAAGGCAGCCCGAACTTCCAAACATATCGTCACGACTGCGGTGGAGCATGCATCCGTATACGAGAGTTTCCGCCAATTGGAAACGTTCGGAATCGAAACGACGATTTTGCCCGTCGATGGGCAAGGGAAAGTTAATCCCGAAGACGTAGTGAAAGCGATACGCAAAGATACGGTGCTGGTTAGCGTTATGCAGGTTAATAATGAAACCGGCGTCGTTCAACCTATAGCCGAGATCGGAAGAAGATTATCCGAATATCCGCATGTTCGGTTCCACGTTGACGGAGTTCAAGCCGTCGGGAAGGTTCCGTTTTCTTGGAAAAAATGGGGCGTGGACTTATATAGCGGCTCCGCCCATAAATTCGGCGGTCCGAAAGGATTAGGTTTTCTGCTCGTCAAGAAAGGGATTGAACTCGCTCCGTTGTTAAGCGGAGGGGATCAAGAACAGGGGATTCGCTCGGGGACTCATAACGTTCCCGGCATCGTAGCGATGTCCCAAGCGCTAAGACTCGCGGAAGAGAGCAAACAATCCCGACGGGAAAATATGTACGCGATGAGACAAAGGTTGCTCCGTATCGTAGCCGATATTCCCGAACTGGTCTTAAATGGCGTACATTCGGACGAGGCCGACGCCGAGTCCCGGACCGCACCTCATATCGTGAACTTATCTTATCCCGGCATGCGGCCCGAGGTCATCATTCATATGCTGGAGAAACACGGCATCCTCGTCTCCACGCAATCCGCTTGTTCATCGAAGAGCTTGCAGCCAAGCCGGGTGCTTCTAGCCATGGGACACGCCTCGGATCGCGCTTCGGGAAGCATTCGGATCAGCTTCGGAGATGAACACGCGATGGAAGACATCGAAATTTTAGGCGAGAGGCTCAAAATGGTGGTAGCCAAGCTGAAGCCGTTGGAGAGGAATTCGAAATGAAATACGATCTCGTATTGGTAAGATTCGGCGAAATTACGATTAAAGGACGCAACCGCAATCGTTTCGAAGCGATGCTGCTTACGCGGATCAAGTCGGCGCTCAAGGAAATGCCGAATTTAGAATTTGTTAGAGGGTACGCTCGGGTATACATTCATTTGAACGGCGAGAGCTACGAGCAAGTAGGCGATCGGTTGAAAGATATTTTCGGGATTCAGACCTTTAGTCCGGTAATCAGCTCCGATCACGATTTGGAAGTCATTCGCGAGACTTCGCTTCAATTGATGAGAAGCTTAAGCCCGGCACCGAGAACGTTTAAAGTATCCGTGAAGCGCGGGTGGAAGCAATACCCTCACGATTCGGTGGAGATGAACCATTTGGTCGGAGCCCACGTGCTGCGCAACACTCCCGATCTTAAAGTGGATGTAAGGTCTCCCGATGTGGAGTTGAAGATCGATATCCAGCATGAAAGCACATATATTTACTGCGAGGTCGAGAAGGCGGCGGGAGGTTTCCCTCTTGGGATGAACGGGAAAGGCATGCTGCTGCTCTCGGGCGGCATCGACAGTCCGGTCGCGGGCTGGATGGCGATGAGAAAAGGATTGAAGATCGAGGCCGTCCATTTCCATAGCTATCCGTTCACAAGCGAGCAAGCGAAAGAGAAGGTCATTTCCCTCGCGAAGAGGCTGGCCTATTACGGCGGTAAGATCAAGCTGCATCTGGTTCCTTTTACGGAACTGCAAACGAAACTAGCCCAGTCCGGTCACGATAGCTTAATCATTACGTTAATGCGGCGTTCCATGCTGAAAATTACGGAACGATTGGCCGAGCAGAATGGCGCATTAGCGATCGTAACCGGCGATAGTCTCGGACAGGTGGCCAGCCAAACGCTTGGCAGCATGAACGTCATCGGACGCTCGTCTTCGTTGCCGCTGCTGCGTCCGCTTGTCATGATGGACAAGCAGGACATTATCGACTGCGCCGAACGAATCGGGACGTTCCAGACGTCGATCTTGCCGTTTGAAGATTGCTGCACCTTGTTCGTGCCGAAATCTCCGGCCACCAATCCGAACCTTGCGCTCGTCGAGCGGGTTGAAGCTCATATGGGCGAAGAGCTCGAGCGACTGATCGAGGAGGCCGTGCTAGGAACCGAAGTACTCGTGCTTAGAGAAGACGGAGATATAGAGTCCGCGGGAGAGCCGAAAGAAGAAGACGCGTGGTTCTAAATCTCGGTAATTAAGGAAAAGCCGTGAAGCGCATTAATGCGATTCACGGCTTTCTTTTGCGACTAGCGGCGGTAAGGTCTTGTTTTGCTGAGCTTTCCTTGCTTGTATCGCATTCGTCCAGACTCCGGCGACGATGACAAGCACGACTAACGTGGCGATGAAAATCCAACTGAAAACGGGATTGTCGATGAAGATTTGCTTGAACTCTCCTTCATGCGTAATCATCTTGGCGGCGGTATAAGCGAGAACGCCGGAACCGATATAAATAATCCATGCGTATTTCTCGATGATCTTGATGAATAACGTGCTGCCCCAGACGACGATTGGAATGCTGATGATCAATCCGAGGATAACCAGGAAATAATCTCCGTGGGCCGCTCCGGCTACCGCGATAACGTTATCGAGGCCCATTGCCGCATCCGCTATGACAATCGTCCGAATGGCTGCCCATAGCGTGGAATTTGCTTTGATGTCTCCATGCGAATTTTCCTGCACGAGCAGCTTGTAGGCGATCCATAGAAGCAATATTCCTCCGATGGCAAGCAAAAACGGAATTTTGAGAAGCGAAACGACGAGCATGGTGGCAACGATTCTTATGATGACGGCGCCTGCGGTTCCCCAGATGACTGCCTGCTTCTGTAAGTTTTTCGGCAAGTTTCTGGCTGCGAGACCGATTACGATTGCGTTATCCCCTGCGAGCAGAAGATCGATAAAAACGATCGTTAGCAAGATTGACCAGAAATCCACGCTGAGTAGATCCCATCCGAATAGCTCCACGATAAGTCCCTCCCCTGATAATTCATGCAGTAATACGTCCCCATTTCAAATTAGATTCAAAAAAATGCGTCAACATATCCGCTCTTGCTTGTACATAAAACTGGTAAGAGGGGGTGTCCGTATGGGGATGGAAACGTTAATTGTTTTTCTGGAAATCGTCATGATCAATTTACTCCTTAGCGGCGATAACGCCATCGTTATCGCGATGGCCGGCCGCAGGCTGCCTGCCGACCAGAGGCGGAAGGCTGTCTGGTGGGGAGCGCTGGCGGCAATCGGATTACGAATCGTATTGACCCTAGGCGCGATTACGTTGCTCCATATTCCGTTTCTTCAAACGGCAGGCGCCGTACTTCTGCTTATTATTGCTTTGCAATTGCTATTGGACAATAAGGAGAAATCGGCTCATACGCCGGCAGCCTCGACGCTCGCAGGGGCAATATGGACGATCGTAGTCGCGGATTTCGTCATGAGTCTGGATAACGTGCTCGCGGTAGCGGCGGTTGCGAACGGAGATACGGCAATGCTCATTATCGGCATCGTAATGAGCATCCCGATTATTATTTGGGGCAGCTCGTTCATTATGCGGGTTCTTGACCGATTGCCGGGCTTGCTCTATTTGGGCGGAGGTTTGCTTGGCTATACGGCTGCCGAAATGGCACTTGGTGATCCGGGGATGCGGCGTTACGTAGAACAGCTTCAACCTGAATTCGAAAAGTTCTTTCCTTTCGTTACGGTGGCGCTGCTTATCGTGCTTGCTTTGATCTTGCGACGGCAAAGCAAAGTCCGCAATGGCGATTTTCCTGCATAGTCCGCGAAATTGAAGCTCTTTAGGGAAAATTTTGCTTTCATGAACTAGTTTTTTCCCCGGACTTCCATTAAACTAAAGAAATAGATGTCACGTTCCGTAACTTGAAGCGTGCAGAGAATGGAATGAAGTGGGGGAAACATCGTGAACAGACAATCCGCCGCAGTCGGAATCGGAGTCGTGGCTGTTGGATTGATAATTCTTCTAGGCAAATTGGGAGTTTTCGCGTTTATCGGCGCCGTGTTCTGGCCGCTGTTTATTTTAATTCCCGGTTTATTGCTTCATGTTCTGTATTTCGGTCGCATGGTTCCCTCCGTCGCATTGATTCCCGCGGGGATCTTGACAGTCGTATCGATTATTTTGTTGATCGGCAACTGGTTCGGGTGGGGTTCGATGAAATATTTATGGCCCTTCTTCCCGTTCGCGGTCGCTGTCGGGCTTTATGAATATTACGTGTTCGGCTATAGCCGTTCCAAGCAAATCTGGTCGATCGCGGTCGGATTGGCGGCAGTCTCGCTCGTCTTGTTCTGCATGACCTTGATCTGGACTTGGGGAATTTATCTGCTGGCTGCCGCGCTGATCGGCATCGGGGTATGGCTTGTCGTTCGTCGGCCGAAATCCTGGTAATTTCATACGAAGTTCTATAAATAGTTGGCTTTTTACCCAACCTAGCGTACAATAGAATGGTTGAGGACCAGTTTAGAACTTTTGGATCACGCTGAGTCAATCGTACCGGTGATGCTCATTAACGTCGGCCTCGAGTCGACGTTTTGTTTTGTGGATTTAGAGAACCCTAGAGTAAAAGGCTTTATGACGTCTGGGGGACCAGAGATAAACGAGGAGTGGAAGTATGCATTCAAGAGACAAAATTCGTAATATCGCAATCATTGCCCACGTTGACCATGGTAAAACAACACTGGTTGACCAATTGTTGCGTCAATCCGGAACATTCCGCGATAATGAGCAGTTGCAGGATCGCGCAATGGATTCCAACGACATCGAAAGAGAACGCGGCATTACGATCTTGGCGAAAAACACGGCTATTAATTACAAAGATACGCTGATCAACATCGTTGATACACCGGGACATGCCGATTTCGGCGGAGAAGTAGAACGGATCATGAAGATGGTTGACGGCGTTCTTTTGGTCGTTGACGCGTTCGAAGGTTGTATGCCGCAAACGAAGTTCGTATTGCGCAAAGCATTGCAACAAGGCTTAACCCCGGTAGTCGTCGTCAATAAAGTCGACCGACCAGCCGCGCGCCCTGTCGAAGTCGTCGACGAAGTTCTTGAGTTGTTCATCGAGTTGGAAGCATCCGATGACCAATTGGAATTCCCGGTCGTATACGCTTCGGGTCTGAACGGAATCGCGGGCAATACGCCGGATGACTTGAAGTCGACAATGGAACCTCTGTACGAGATGATTCTCGAACACATTCCATCGCCCAAAGAAAATCCGGACGAACCGTTGCAATTCCTCGTTACTTTGCTTGATTACAATGAATATATGGGGCGTATTGCGATCGGCCGCGTTAACCGCGGACGTATTCAGCAAGGCCAAGTCGTCGCGGTTATCGATCGCGAAGGCGCCGTTAAACAAGCTCGGATCGAGAAACTGTTCGGCTTCCAAGGGTTGAAGCGGATCGAGGTCGAAGAGGCCGCGGCCGGAGATATCGTGGCGATCGCGGGCTTGAAGGAAATCAATATCGGCGAAACGATTGCGGATCCTGCGCAGCCTGAAGCATTGCCGGTACTGGCAATCGACGAACCGACACTGCAAATGACTTTCCTCGTTAACAACAGCCCGTTCGTTGGACGCGAAGGCAAATGGGTAACTTCGCGTAAGCTGCGCGAGCGCTTATTCAAGGAAATCGAAACCGACGTCAGCTTGCGAGTCGAAGAGACGGACAGCCCGGACGCCTTCGTCGTGAGCGGTCGCGGGGAATTGCATCTCGGTATCTTGATCGAGAACATGCGTCGCGAAGGCTTCGAGATCCAAGTATCTAAGCCGGAAGTTATTCTTAAAGTCATTGACGGCGTGAAGAGCGAGCCGATCGAGCGCTTGCTGATCGATGTTCCGGAAGAGAGCATGGGATCGGTAATGGAAAGCTTGGGAACGCGCAAAGCCGAAATGGTTAACATGATCAATAACGGTACGGGCCAAGTACGTCTGGAATTCTTGATTCCTGCGCGCGGATTGATCGGTTATCGTACGAATTTCTTGACCTTAACGCGCGGTTACGGCGTTATGAACCATGCTTTCGACAACTACGGTCCTATGGTTGGCGGTCAAGTCGGCGGACGCCATCAAGGCGTGCTCATCGCGAGCGAAACTGGGAAATCGACAATGTATGGTATGATGTCCGTAGAAGATCGCGGTATTTTGTTCCTTGAGCCTGGTATGGACGTCTATGAAGGGATGATCGTCGGCGAGCATACGCGCGATAACGACATCATCGTTAATATTTGCAAAGAAAAAGCGCTGAACAATATCCGTACTGCCAACAAGGAAGAAACGGTAAAGCTGAAATCGCCGCGTCTGATGTCGCTTGAAGAAGCGCTTGAGTATTTGAACGACGACGAGCTGTGCGAAATTACGCCGAAGAGCATACGCCTTCGCAAAAAAGTGCTTAATAAAAGCGAGCGTGACAGATCCGAGAAACAACGCCGCATGGCGGAAACCGGAGTTTAATCGCTGCTGGCTTAACGTAACGACCGATACTTCGATCGAAGAGAGTATCGGTCGTAACGCGTAGTATCGCTAAGGGGGGATTTCAATGCAGACGTGGTTTCACGATCACCCGGTTATTTCTTATCTGTTCATTGTCGCCTGCACGATCTATATTTTCAATGCCGTATTCAGGGCGGGAAAGCTTCCGATTCTGAAGGAGATTCTCGTTCACGTCGTTCTTGCGATCGGTTGCTTGGTCCTGTTGCTGTTGCAGCTCGATAAGCTGCCGATCATCCAATGCATGGCCGTTGCGGTCGCGATGATGGCTTTGCTGCGGATGCGCCAGTTCTACGACAAGCGCAAAGCATACCGCAATAACAAGAACGGCGATTCACGGCAAGTGAATTCAGCCGATCCGCAATAGCTTTTCCTTGGGAGAGGGGAAACGTCCGTGTCTCTAATGGATGCGTTGTTCTACTGGCTGCAGATGAAGTGGGTTTCCTCCGCGCGTCCCGATGACGGGGCGGCAAAGGAGACTCTTCTCTTTTTGCGCAAATTTTGTCGGAAGATCACGAATTGGCGTCGTTTGACGTCAGCTCGATCGAGGCCGGAAAAGTATACGTTACATATGCCAAGACAGACGGTTCCACTCGTACCGTATGGTTTGATCGGGAAGCCGTGGAGCAATTGAATCGCGACATGTTCGGACATTCGGACGACGCGGATGAAGAGCCCGGAACAGAGGATGAGGAGGAACTGGTTTGAGTCAAGATACACCGTTGCCATCGCGATCGAAAAGTCGAGCCTCGGCTAAACAAGCCTATAACCCGAAACCGCCCGGCAAAAAAATCCGTTGGGGCAGAATCGTGTTGATTCTGCTAGGAGTGATCATTCTCGTCTTGGGCAGCTGGGCAGCTTATCTGTTCTTCGATAAATGGAAAGGCAACTTGGCCAAAATCGCGAAGCCGGATGACGGAAAAGGCAGCGTGACCGTGCCGGAAAAAGAGCGCGCGCAGGTTAAACCGATCTCGCTCGTCTTGCTCGGATTGGATACGCGAACGAAGACGGGCAGCATGAACACGGACGTCATGATGGTGGCCGCCTTTAATCCGATCACGAAAACAGCTACCGTCGTTTCCATCCCCAGAGATACCGATTTGAACTTGGAAGGCTATAAGAAGCATAAAGCAAACGCTTATTATGCCGCCTTTTTCATGAGCGGGCGCAACAAAGAGAAGCTCGAGGGCGATCAAGTGTCGGCTTACGCCAGGGATGAAACTCGCGAGATGCTGTCCCAATTTTTCGACTTGCCGATCGATTACACCGCCGTGATCGACTTCCAAGGATTCGTTGACGTCGTGGACGCGCTCGGCGGGGTTAATGTCACGGTCGACAAGGATATGCGTTACGTCGATACGGTAGACGATACGAATATCGACCTGAAGAAGGGCGAGCAAGAGCTCGACGGAGAGCAGGCGCTCGGATTCGTTCGTTACCGCAAATCGAATCGCGGTACGGCGGCTTCCAGCGATTTCGAACGCAATGAACGGCAAAGCCAAGTGCTTGGCGCGATCGCCGACCGTTTGAAATCGTTCAGCAGCGTAACGAAAGTCGGCAATATCATGGACGCCGTCGGCGATAACATGAGAACGGATATCCCGGCTTCGCAGATCGAAAACATCATTAAAACTTACTTCGGAATCAATCGTTCCGATATCCGCTTCATTCCGCTGACGGGCGAATGGAAGAGCCCGTACGTGTATTTGGACGAGGATAAGCTGCTAGAGGCGAAAAAGGCGCTTGCCGAAGAACTGCTTCCGGACGGCCGGCCGGCTCCCGTAGCCGTACCGACTAGTTCAGCTCCGGCGTCGGAGTGACCTATTTGTCCGTTGGAAACCGGATATTCATGTGATATAATGAAGCCAGAATTCCACTAAGGGGGGCTGCGGATGACGATACCCAAACTCTCTCTTACAGAACTCGGCATGACCCCAATCAAATCGTTAGATCAAGGTGCCACGATCGATGGCATCCGACTATCCGCGATTACGGAACTTCAAATGACTAATAACTCGAGAGCTCGCGAGAACCATCGAGTTGTTGTTGCCATGAGCAAAGCCCAGTGGTTTTCCACTGGGCTTTTTGTCATTTTTTGAGCTATCCAAGGAGCTGGTTCCCATGTTTTCCGGTGCTTTCGGCGGGATGATGTTTCTCGGGATTTGCGGAATGAGGCGGCCCATGATGTCGGCAAGCTCTTCCGCGAAGCCGGCAAACGGACGACCGTTATTCACGTCGGCCCTTACTTCGCGAACCCGCTGAGCCAAGTCGATGTCCGCCGTTACAAGAGCATCGATTCCGTATGGGTCTTTCCGGAAGGCTTCGGCTACCGCGTACTTGATCGTGCCGACCCGAGTGCGTTCCATCTTCTCGTCGACGTTGATGCCGACGATGGCATACTTGCCGAATACGACGCAGGTGGCATCTTTAACGCCTTGTACGCCGCGAGCTAACGACTCTAGATGGGCGGCAACATTGTTAGGGTTGTCGATAGCCTTTCTTTGGTAAGCTTGGGCTTGCAAGCGATTGTCTGCCGGGTTAGGCATTGCTTGCCGGTTACCGCAGCCTGCGGAGCCCATTGCCATGGTTAACATCACCAGCAACGAGGCTGCGCAAGCGATTAAATTATACTGTTTCAACTTATTCACCACCCTAGTTTGGAGGGATGCCCGTAGTAGCCGATATCGCTGATCTCGCTTCGTTTTGGAATCGGCTATCGCAGGAGAAAGCATTCGCTGGTCATATTGTTCCCTGTCATTCGCTCACTATGTAAAGACTGCATTGGAGAAATCTTTATTCCGAAGTGACATGTTTAGCCAAATTGACGAACCGGGAGGGAACACCCATGCGTAAAATCTATGTGCTTGATACGAACGTACTCCTGCATGATCCGCTCTCCTTGTTTGCTTTCGAGGATAATGAAGTGATTATTCCATCGGTCGTGCTGGAGGAGATCGATTCCAAGAAAAGGCTCGCCGACGAGATCGGGCGCAATGCGCGTAACATCTCTCGAGAGTTGGATAGCATGAGAACATTGGGACAGCTGCATAACGGAGTAACGCTTCCTAGCGGCGGTTTGCTGAAGGTGGAAATGAATCATCGTCGCTTCGTGAGGGTTCAGGAGCTGTTCGGGGAAATGACCAACGACAATCGGATTCTCGCGGTGGCCTTGAATTATCATCTGGAGGAGCAAGAAAGCGCCGATCCTCGTCCGGTCATCATTGTCAGCAAAGATGTGCTGGTCAGGGTAAAGGCGGATGTGCTCGGCATTATTGCCCAAGATTATTTGTCGGACCAAACGGTGTCGATATCCGATCAATACTCGGGGCACATGACGTTGCACGTGCATCCTTCGGTCATAGACGAGTTTTATTCCACTCGATTCCTAGGCGTCAACCAACTCGGGATCAAAGTGACATTGCACCCGAACGAATTCGTTATTTTGCGGGATGAGCTAGGAACGTCCAAGTCGGCGCTTCTGAAGGTAACTCCGGACGGGAACCGCTTGGAACCTTTGCATATGAGCAACGATCCCGTATGGGGCATTACGGCTCGCAACGCGCAGCAACGAATGGCATTGGAATTATTGCTTAACGACGATATTCCGCTCGTCACGTTAACCGGAAGAGCGGGGACGGGCAAAACGTTGATTACGCTAGCCGCGGGGTTAATGAAGGTAGAGGACGAACATCGCTTCAAAAAGCTGTTGATCGCCCGTCCCGTCGTGCCTATGGGCAAGGATATCGGATATTTGCCAGGGGAGAAGGAAGAGAAGCTGCGTCCGTGGATGCAGCCGATTTACGATAATCTGGAGTTTTTGTTCGATACGAAGAAAGCCGGCGATCTCGATAAAATTTTGATGGGGATGGGAAGCATCCAAGTCGAGGCGCTCACTTACATTCGCGGCCGATCGATCCCGGGACAGTTCATTATCATCGACGAAGCGCAAAATTTAAGCAAACACGAAGTCAAAACGATCGTGTCCCGCGTCGGGGAGAACAGCAAAATCGTACTGCTTGGCGACCCCGAACAAATCGATCACCCTTATCTCGACTCTCAAAGCAACGGCCTTACGTATTTAGTCGAACGCTTTAAGGAAGAAGGAATCAGCGGCCACGTTACGTTGGAGAAGGGCGAACGATCGCGACTAGCGCAGCTTGCGACCGAAAGGTTATAGTAACCGTTCAAGATCCAGCCAAACGATTTCGCATTTATACGCCGTCGCGATTCGATCCGCCAATAAGGTCAACTGTCGATCCATCATGTAGATCGTTTGCTCTTCATTCCTGATTTCGCCAATCAAATGTTCCTCCAACTGCAGCAAGGCCGGGGCGGGTTCCGCATCCGGCTTTGCCGCGTCCAAGGCAAACAGAGCGGTCAGAGCCAAGTCGACGAAAATATTATCGTTGCGGGTAACGATCGCATAGTCTTCATACAATTCTCCCGGCGCTACTCCATCCGTAGGCAACCAAAGCAGTTCGCACCGTTCGGCTACGACTTTATAATGGTCGAGCAATTCGATGACGGCGGGAAGATCGTTGAATATAAGCAATTCCTTATATCGATCCGTTAGCGGCGCGCGTTCGGCTATCCCTTTTACGATTTGAGCGTAATATCCCGGCAGCTTGCCGGCCGGCAGCTGCATATCCAAACCAATCATTTTCTTGAAGCCCATTTCAGTCTCCAGCCTCCAACACGCTTTTTTACTATCATAGCCGATAAAGCGCTTTCCAAAAAGTGCAGACAGGCGAGCCGCGTCCTGTTATCATAAAAAATAAGCGATTAACGAAATAATGGAAAAGGTGAAGGCTGTGGCACGTAGTAAATCGGCCTTAGTGTTCTTATTGCTGTGCATGATGATCCTCATCTTATCTCCGTGGGCCGATGCTCCTTCTCCGATGAACTCCGTGGCGATCGTTCCGGAGGAGATGGAAGCGGCTGCTTCCGCGGAGCCCGTGATGACCCAAGAGATCGCCGAATTGACCGTAGAGGTCGCCATGGGAGAGCAAGAGTATCAAGACCTGGTTGCCCAGAACGAGGAATTCATGCGGGATCACCCGGATATTCTCATTGAATTGCAAAGAATAAATCCGAAGCAAGCTTATTCGACTTATAAAACTTCGTCCCAGTTGGAACAAGCGGCGGACATTATGCTTATATCCAACGAATGGGTAATCGAATTCGCCTCGTCGGGTTATCTGCTGCCCGCGGACGCCGCTTTCGCCGGCAAAGCGTTAGCCGAACAATTCGATGCGCTCGCCGCTCCGTTGAAATGGAACGGTTATTTGTGGGGCGTACCCCGGGATATGGATCCGTTCGTGCTCGTGTGGAATCAGGATATGCTGCACGAATGGCTTGGAGAAGATATTGCGCTTCCGCTTACGATTGAACAATGGACCGCGCTTACGGAGAAGAGCGCTTTGTTGGAAGGGTTGTTTTCTTGGCTGGCGATTGACCGGGAGGATCCGCTGGCGCTTATGGCCTGGCTTGAGAACGTCGCTTCCCAGAGAAGCGACGGGATATGGGACGAGGATAGCGAGCCTTGGAACGGCACTTTATTCGAGCAAGCTCTGTCGTTGCTCGATCAGAACAGAGCGAGCCTTCAGCTTATCGGATCGACGGTCGAAGCTGCTCGCGCGCTGAAAGAAGGGACCGTGCTCGCGGCGGTCATTCCGTACTCGGAAGCCGCCGCTCTGGTTGATCAGCCGCGGTCCGCCCCTCAGCCTAAGCTCGTGGTCGATCATTATTCATGGAAGCTGCCATTCGTATGGCCGCGAGGCAATAGCTATGTCATCTCTTCGAACACGAAAGCGGAAGAGGCTGCGTATACGTGGATCTCCGAGATGACGAGAGATCAAACGCAGCTGCGGATCATAGAGCAAGAGGGCAAGCTTCCGGTCTATCGTTCCCTATATGATAGCGACAGGAAGCTATCCAATTTGATTCCGGGAAGATCGGGACAGAGTTTCCCCAATCAACCCCCGCTCTATACGGGGCCGGAGACGTCCGTCCGCTTGGAGCAGATGCGCGATCTATGGACGAGATTCGCGCTAGGAAACCTAACTCTAGACGAATGGAAAGAGGAATGGTCCTCGAAAGAATGACAGGGAATAACCCGTCGATTCGCGCCTAACCGCCAATGGTGAGCTGCACGATTAATTCCCCGTTTTCCATTTCGACGCTTTTGGCTTTTACGTATTTGATCAGCTTCTGAGGATAGAAGCCGAGGTCGAATTCCCGTTCCAGATCCGCCCTAGTCGTATCGGGAAGCTCTAATCCGTTAAATATCAACGTATCGACATGGAATCGGATCGCGTTCTCCGGTTCGTCTTCAACGGTATACCGGCCTTGAATTTTGACCTGGATGTTCCCGTTGTCTCCTTCCATCGTTAAGCGTCCGTCCTCGAAAGTGAAGGCGAAATCGTCGAAACGGCTGTCTTCTTTCCGCAGAAATTCATTCAATTGGTCATCCGAAATCGTCAGCTTCGTTTTTAATCCGCTAGATTGAATGATTCCGGGCGTTTCTTTGACGAACTCGGGCAAATTTTTCATGGCGTTGGCTAGCGCTTTGAAATGCTGTTTGACCTCGTATAACCCGACGTTTTTCCAATAGGCTTGCAGCTCTTCCATTAATCGGAGAAGCATTTGCTCGTCCCCGCTAGCAGCCAACGCTTTGTCCAATTCGTTCTGCAGGGCGATGATCCTCTCGCGTTGGGCGACGAGCTGCGATTCTACCGCTACTAGGTCGGCTTTGTCTTGTTGGAGCTTGCTATAGCCCTTTTTTAAGAGTTGGTACTCGGAAGCGTAACCGTTCATCGTATCTTGATCGGATTGAACGATAAGATCCATCGTATCCCATACTTTAATAAGCTGGGGAAGGGAGTTCGCGTTCAACAACGCGGATAACCAGAAATCTTTGTAGCCCATGTAGTAGGAACGCAGCACCCTTCCCGCTTTTTCCCTTTGCACGGCAATCGCGATTTCCTGCTCGGCTAGTTGACGTTCGCTCGTTTCGATATCCGTTTGGGTCGTGCTTTTAAGCCCGGAGATACGTTCGATTTCCCTGTCGATCTCGACGACGGATAAGCTTTTCTCCAGAAGTTTTCTGGTTTCTTCCGGAAGCGGTTCCGCATATACGGGCAACAGAGCCCCGGACCGGGACATATAGAGAAGCAAGGTCGAAGCCGCTAGTATGGACAAGAGCCAACGACGCATCGAGGTTCCTCCTTTCTTGTTGCGAGATCCTATCGATTGCGCATATGGCGAACGAACGGAGTAACTTATAATCCTATGTTATTATAATATGACTACAAGGCACGGGAAAGGTGTGTGCGCATTGGCTGACGTTTTTTCGGAAACCCCGCTGACGGCTATCATAAGAGATGCGATTAAGGAAAGTATTCGAAGCGGCAAGTTGGACAACGGAGAAGAGTTGTCCGCGATCCCCTTCCACCAGTATATGAAGCAATGTCTGTATCATCACGAATTTGGATATTATCGTTCAACTGCCGCTAGAGTAGGCCGGGAGGGCGATTTCTATACGAGCGCCTATATAGGGGAGCTAATGGGGGAGCAATTGGCATCGGAAATATCCCGAATGGCCAGCGAGTGGTTTGCTCGCGATCGGGCTTTCGAGATTATGGATTGGGGCGGAGGCACGGGTCGCTTAAGCCGACAGATGCTGGACGAATGGGAAACCCGGAACGGAACGGCCGGACAATCGGAACGAAAAACTGATTTTCGCATAACGCTAGTGGAGGATAATCCCGGGCATCAGCGGGTAGCCCGGGAGCAACTGGCGGATTATATAATAGCGGGCAAGGCGCGCGTCGTCGGAAGCGACGAAGGCGAAAGCCTGTTATCGGGCGAGCGTCCGATCTTCATCGTGGCGAACGAGCTACTTGATGCTTTTCCGACCTATCGTCTCGTTCGGAGAAACGGGTGCCTATGGGAATGGGGAGTTGCTTGTGTAGAGAATAAGGGCTTGACCGCTTGCTTGATGGAACCGGTTGATCAGAGGTTGGAGACATGGGTTCAACGTACGGGGCTCGAGTTGCTAGAAAATCAATCGATCGAAGTGAATTTAGATGCCGCGGATTGGGCGGAAAAACTAGCGGGACGGTTGGGCAGGGGAATGCTGTTATTCGTCGATTACGGAGACGAGACGGAGGAATTGCTAGCGCCGCATAGGATGGACGGCACGTTGCTCTGCTATCGCAATCACAAAGCCCATAATAATCCGTATGAAGTGCCGGGCGAGCAGGATTTGACTTCGCACGTCAATTTCAGCCACGTTCGCCAAGTCGTAGAGCGGCAAGGATGGAAAGAGCAATGGTACGGAACGCAAAAACGGTTCCTGATAGAGTCCGGGATTATGAGTAAACTTAGCGCGCATACGTTCATGGACCCGTTCCACCCCGTCGTCCGGCGCAACCGGGCTATTCGCCAATTGCTTCTCTCGGACGGCATGAGCGAATTGTTTAAGGTGCAGTTGTTTCTTAAGACGGAATGAACTTTAAAATGATCGCTAAGCGGAATCGGAGAACGAGAAAGGCTGCCTGACGTCTTTGCGGACGTCTTAGGCAGCCTTTTGCGTGCTTCGTTATCGCTTCTAGTTAGGCGTATGTAACGTTCGATATGCTGGTTATACCGGGATGCCCATCTCGAACACGGTCCAATAGGTGAACCCGAGGAAAGCCAGTACCATGTATCCCCAGAACATCATAAGATACGTCCGTTCGGTGAAATTCAAATACCCGAGCAAGAAGAAAACAGCGGTTTGCATGAAGAACAGCAACGCGAATTCGTACATGTCGCCTGCAAACGCCATTAGGGCAATTACCAGTGTCCAGAAGCCAAGCACCCTAAACATTCGTGCCATCGTATATTCCCCTCTCATACACACAAGACGATTTCTAAAGCATATTATAACGGTTGGACTAAAGAGTGTAAACAAACAAGTCGTGACGAATCGGCAAACTTTTTACTTAAGCATCTTTTGAACGGTGCCGAAAACTTGACTTTGTCGTAGCCTTTGCTTCATACGCTAATGTTCCCGATATTCGCGTAACTATGTATTTTCCGTTTATTCGGCATACCGATTTACGGGCAGAGGTATAGCGAAACGAAAAATGGATATAAATAGAAGTATCCGATAGATTCTATGAATTCTACTACGGGCATAGAAATGAAGAAAGCAGCAAAATATACGCGATTCTTAAGGAGGGAAGGGCACCCATGACGGCTGTGAGACAAGACGCATGGAGTCCGGATGATGATTTGATACTGGCGGAGGTCACTTTACGCCACATCCGCGAGGGTAGCACCCAATTATCCGCATTCGAAGAAGTGGGGCAGCGAATCGCCCGGACTTCTGCCGCTTGCGGTTTTCGTTGGAATAGTTGCGTCCGCAAGAGATACGACGAGGCCATCGGGATGGCCAAGCAACAACGCCAGAAACGGAATTATCTCAAAAAACAAGGGATTTCCACCATTTCCGGCACGGAGCGTCTCGTCGTCGAAGAAGGCGAAGGCGCGAAATCGGAGTTGTTATCCGCGGAATCGATGTCGTTGGAAGCAATTATTCGATATTTGCGCCAATGGAAAGGGACCGTTCAAGAGATGAGCCGGCAAATCCGCCAACTGGAGAAAGAGTTGAAGGACAAAGACGATCGCTTGAACGAATTCCGCGAAATGAACGAACGGTTGTCCAAAGAGGTTAACGAAGTGCAAACGGATTATCGCGTCGTCAACGACGATTATAAAGCGCTTATTCGCATTATGGACCGCGCTCGCCGCCTCGCGTTTCTAACGGAAGAAGTAGACGAGGATCGAGCAAGGTTCAAGATGGATGCTAACGGGAACCTCGAGAGAATCGAATAGGTTTGAACGAGATCAAAAACCCGCGGGGACTATCCTCGCGGGTTTTGCTTTGGTATGGTTATAAAAAACGAGAGAAGGAATGGCGGGAAGATGGACAAAGTAGCAGTGCTCGGCGGGGGTTCTCTAGGATTGTTGTTAGGAGGCAAACTAAGGGCTTCGGGATGCGATTGCGCGATATGGACGAGAACCCGCGGACAAGCCGATCTATTGAATGCCAAGGGGCTAACGCTTGAAGATCAAACCGGAGCAATCGTTAGCCGGATCGCCATAAGGGCTTCCGCATTCGAAAAAGCGCGGCTATCGGAGACGGGGGTAGTTTTCCTTGCGGTTAAGCAGACGGCGCTCACCGCGGAGATGCTGCGGAAGTTATCGGGGGTCATTCCGGTCGGCGGAGCCGTGGTTCTCTTCCAGAACGGAATCGGGCATCGCGAGCTTCTGAAGGAAGCTTTGCCCGATAGGCAACTCGTTACGGCGATAACGACGGAAGGAGCGCTAAGAGTCGACGAGACGACCGTTCGCCATACGGGAAGCGGGGAAATTAGAATAGGCGAAGAGGAGCAAGTAGACAAACGCCTGTTAACGTTCATCGAACGAATGTTGAAACAGGCAGGATTTTCCGTCTTTTTGTCGAAACAGTTGGAAGATGCCATTTTACGTAAATTGCTTGTGAATGCCGTCATTAATCCGCTAACGGCGATCCTGCGCATTCGCAACGGCGAACTTATCGAAACGACGTTTCGCATGAACGTGATGAAATCTCTATTTCGCGAAACGTTCGATATTCTTAGCGCTTACGGGTTAAAGGACGAGCCTGCGTCGTGGGATGCCGTGGTACGGGTTTGCTCCGCGACCCGTCTTAACGAATCCTCCATGCTGCAGGATGTAATCGCCCGTAAACCGACGGAAGTCGATTTTATTAATGGAGCGATCTGCCGGATGGCGGCCGAACAAGGCAAGGAAGCGCCATGGAACACGGCCGTGACGGCCCTTGTTAAAGCTATCCATTAGGTGAGAGGAGAGGCAGCCCTTGAGTTCAATCTGGTCCGCGCTGGTTCAGTCATACGCTTTTTTGGCCACCGTGCCCATTATTCCGTTTCTTCTCGTTTATTACGTCTCCTCCTTTCGCGGCGGGGACCGGAAGAGATCGATGCAGCTCGCCATGGACGTAACGGGCGCATTTCTGATAGGATGCGTGGCCATGTTAATCAATCGTCTGCTAAAAACCGAATTCGGCTTGTTTTTCCTGATCCTCGTCATGCTCGTCTGCGGCGGATTGATCGGCAACGCGCAAAATCGTTTAAGAGGAAAAGTAGATACGAAAAAGCTCGTAAGGGCCGTTTGGCGGCTTTCTTTTTTCGGATTGGCATTGCTGTACGTTCTATTAATGCCGCTTAGTCTAATTCTTTATTTTAGTTAGCCCTTATTTAGCGCAAACGAGTTTATTCCTCCCGCATTAATCCACTCCGCATGGCTTTCGATTGTCGCAAACGATTGCTACAGCAGGCAACGATAGCTGCTTCCTCTTCTTATTAAGCCCGAACAATAGGAATTCGACAGGCGTATACTTGATCGAATGAGTTAATCATAGGGAAGCCCTTCTATGCGCGATTTTTTTTGACGCGCTATCTGCTCTTGTGTACAATCAATCTGATAGCACAACGACAGAACGGGGGAATCTTCCCTTTGAATATTTCATCCTTAACGGAACGCGGCGGTTCCTCATTGGCGGAACGGTATCGGTCGGGAGATCCGGCAGTCGGCGAATTGTTCGGCTTGCATCCTTCCCAAGACGACAGTTGGACGAAGAGAGCCTCTCGGTTAGACGGTACGACGAATACGAGAGCAAGCATTGCTCAAGTAGCCGAAGCGCTTAGGAAGTATCAGAAGAAGCTTCCCTACTTTCCGGAAGCCGAGAAATCTTTGGAGAAGCTCGAACAACCGAATAGCTTGGTCGTCGTCGGCGGACAACAAGCCGGGCTGTTCGGCGGAGCGTTGCTCATCTTTTACAAAGCTTTGTCGGTTATCCAAACCGCTCGGGAAGCGGAAAAAAAATTAGGCAGGCCTGTTATTCCTCTCTTCTGGATCGCGGGAGAGGATCACGATTACGACGAAGCTAACCACGTGAACATTCAATCCACGGAAGGCGGAATCAGGCGGGTTAGGATCGAAC
This sequence comes from Cohnella cholangitidis, assembly GCF_014107495.1. Classification (GTDB taxonomy): domain Bacteria; phylum Bacillota; class Bacilli; order Paenibacillales; family Paenibacillaceae; genus Cohnella; species Cohnella cholangitidis. Next base: position 726,007 of record NZ_CP041969.1, on the reverse strand, counting down.
GTCCGGAAGGTCCTCGTCTAGCCGTTAGCAGAACTTCGTTAACCGCGCAGCAGTGGCAGACGGCATTGCAAGAATTGGCGGCGCAATTGCCGGACACCGAATTCAAGCAAGGCGTGCTGGAACGTTTGCAAAGCCACGTAACGGATGCCCCGACGTTAAGTCTCGCTTTTGCCAGGTTACTGGCGGATTGGTTCGGCAGTCAGGGCCTGGTGCTCTTGGACGCGGACGATCCGAACTTGCGAGCATTGGAAGGCCCGATGTTCCGGGATCTCATTCTTCGCAACGACGAGCTCGAGGCTGCACTGAAGCAGGCGAACGGCAGGTGCTAGCCCGCGGATTCAAGCTGCAGGCAGAGACGACGCCCGGCAGCGCGAACTTGTTCCTCCATCACGAGCAGGGGAGATTGCTGCTTCACAAGGAAGACGGTTGTTTTATTGACCGCAAGGGCAATGTATCCTTTAATAGAGAAGAAATGCTGGAATTAACGGACGGATATCCGGATCGGTTAAGCACGAACGCGTTGACGCGTCCGCTCATGCAGGACTACGCGCTTCCGGTGCTCGCGGCGGTGTTGGGGCCATCCGAGCTTGCCTATTGGGGCATTCTCGGCCCGGCGTTCCGAGAGTTTGGGTTGTCTATGCCGATATTGGTTCCCCGGCAATCATTTACTTATCTCGAGCCGAATGTGGCTAAACTATTGGACAAATACTCGTTGTCCGTCGAGGAAGCGTTGACGGAATGGGCTCAACGCAAATCGGATTGGCTGTCCAAGCAAGACGAATGGAAGCTAGAACAACAATTCGATCGGGTTAAGCAACAATTCCTTGAATTGTACGCCCCGATCATGAACACCGTATCGGCGGTTCAACCCGGTCTTGCCTCATTGGCGGCAACCAACCGGGATAAAATCATAGAGCAAATGAAATATTTGGAATCGCGGTCCATCGACGCGATCGCCAAGCAGCATGAAACGTCTCTCCGACAGTGGGATCGGATTCAGCTCTCGCTGTCTCCTTTGGATAAGCCCCAGGAGAGAGTCTATGGAACCATACATTTCTGGAATCGTTACGGTTCCGAATGGCTAGCAATGTGGAATGACGTGCCTTACGAAGCGATCGGCGGGCAACGTCTGGTGGAAGGCTTAACTAATTAATAGAACATTTTGGAGGTATTATCGTATGAAAACAGCATTAAAAAGCATCGTGCGCGATGCGTCGCTTGCGCCTGAAGGTAAGTTGAAAATCGATTGGGTACAAGCGCATATGCCTGTCCTGAACCAAATTCGCAAGGAGTTCGAACGCGATCAGCCCTTTAAAGGACTGCGAGTAGCGATTTCTCTTCACTTGGAAGCCAAAACGGCCTACTTGGCCAAAGTCGTGCAAGCAGGCGGAGCGGAAGTGGTCATTACCGGAAGCAATCCGCTGTCGACGCAGGACGACGTATGCGCGGCGCTCGTAGAAGACGGCATCGCGGTATACGCGAAATATAATCCGGATCCTCAGGAATATAAGGATCTGATGGTCAAAACGCTGGAAACGAAACCGGATCTCATCATCGATGACGGGGGAGATCTCGTCTCCATCCTTCACTCGGAACGCCAAGACCTGCTTGCCCAAGTGCGCGGCGGAGCCGAAGAAACGACAACCGGCATTTTGCGGTTGAAGGCGATGGAGAAGGACGGTTCATTGAAGTTCCCGATGGTTGCCGTTAACGACGCGTATTGCAAATACTTGTTCGACAACCGTTACGGTACGGGTCAATCCGTATGGGATGGCATCAACCGGACGACAAACCTTGTCGTTGCGGGCAAAACCGTCGTCGTTAACGGATACGGATGGTGCGGCAAAGGCGTAGCTATGCGCGCCAAAGGCTTGGGCGCTAACGTCATCGTAACCGAAGTCGATGCGATCCGCGCTGTTGAAGCGTACATGGACGGATTTACCGTGCTATCCATGGAGGAAGCCGCGAAAGTCGGCGAATTCTTCGTGACGGTTACGGGCAACAAAGACGTAATTCGCGGTGAGCACATCGCGAACATGAAAGACGGAGCGATTTTGTCTAACGCGGGACATTTCGATATCGAAGTCAACCTTGTCGAGCTAGCCGCATTGTCGGTGTCCAAACGCGTCGTGCGCCGCAACATCGAAGAATACGTTCTGAAGGACGGTCGTAAAATCTACGTGCTTGCCGAAGGACGTCTGGTCAATCTGGCAGCCGGCGATGGCCATCCGGCGGAAATCATGGATATGACCTTCGCGTTGCAGGCGATTGCCCTTCGTCACGTCAACGAGAACTATAAGAGCATCGGCAATCAGGTCGTTAACGTTCCTTACGAACTCGACGAGCTGGTCGCCCGCACAAAGCTGGAATCGCTCGGAATCAAGATCGACACGCTCTCCGAAGAGCAGAAGGCTTACTTGGACAGCTGGGCTTCTCATTAAGATCTAACTTCGCTTAATATCAAACGTTTATTCCACCGGGAAAAATCCGGCGGGATAAACGTTTTTTTATTGCTCGAAAACAAAAGGAAACATTTCCCTGTCAAGATGCGTCTATGTTGGCAGAAACCAAAAAGGGGAGATCTAAATGAAGGGAAAACGAGACCGGGTATTGCGAAACGGCGTTCTGATGATGCTAGCGATATTGCTCATGCTTGGGTTAGCGGCATGCGGAGGCAGCAGCAACGACAAGGATTCGGCTGCCGCAGAGATGGCGGCGCCCGACGCAGCCGCGAATCAGTCGATCAAGACGACGTCCGCTCAATCGGCGGCTTTCTCGGACGCGGAGTCGGGCGAGTTGGCAAAGGGACCAGAAAGGTCTGATGCGGGCGAATCGGAATCCGAAGAGGTAGCTGCGGTCGGCGGCGGAGGCATTGGCCCGATCGCGGACGCGAACGCGGGCTTCGGGCGCAAGGTCATCTACCGCGCCGATCTGGTCATGAAGGTCAAGGAGTTCAAGGCTGCCGAGGAACAGTTGCTGAATCTCATCCATATGGGCGGAGCTTACGTGCTACAGTTTTCCGACAGCCGCAATTCGGACGAAGTCGGCGCTTCCTATGTGATTAAAGTGCCTTCCGATGGGTTCTCTCCTTTCCTGGAGAAATTGCAGAAGATTAAAAGCCTGAAATTCGAGCGGGAGGTAGAAGGCAGCGACGTGACGGAAGAGTTCGTCGACCTCGACGCCCGTCTCAAAGCCAAGCAGACGGTGGAAGCGCGATTGCTGTCTTTAATGGACAAAGCGACAAAATCGGACGACCTCGTTCGGTTCTCCAACGAGCTTGCGAACGTTCAACAGGAAATCGAGCAGATCAAAGGGCGGATCCGCTTTTTGGACCAGAACGTTGCGTTCTCCACGATTAACTTGCGTTTATATCAATCGACCGGGATCGCCAACAGCGATGATGAGGAAACGGAGGAAGTCGACGGGTTCGGAGAACGGATCTCGGATACGTTTGCCGGCAGCGCGAAGGTGCTCAAGACCGCCGGCGAGTGGTTCGTCATCGTCATCGTCGCTCTGCTGCCCGTCATAGCCGTAGTTGCCGTCATCGGTTTTCCGATCTATTATTTCGTTCGCAGACGTAAAGGCACAAGACGCGTCGACTCGGAAATCGAGTCCGTATCGGACTCGGATGACCAAGAAAATAAGGATGGGACTCGTTAATCCCGTAAAATATTTTTTCGAAAATCCTGCTCACGAGGCAGGATTTTTATTTTATGCCGCGAATAATCATCATAAGTGGTTCAGAGTGGTGGAAAGTGGTGAATAGTGGAGGAGGTGTGGAGAGCTTATGTTTTTAGGGGAATTTCAGCACAGCATCGACGACAAAGGGCGAATTATTATCCCTGCGAAATTCCGCGAAGCTCTCGGCACCGACTTTATTATCACCCGCGGATTGGACAACTGTTTGTTCGTCTACCCCCGCGACGAATGGGCCCAGCTCGAACAGAAGATCAAAAGCCTGCCTTCGATGGCGGCTAATGCGAGAGCTTTCTCCAGGCTGCTTTTCTCCGGGGCGTCCGAATGCGAATGGGATAAACAGGGCAGGGTAAACGTACCTAACCATTTGCGGGAATACGCCAAGCTGGACAAAGACTGTACCGTCATCGGCGTATCGAGCAGAGTGGAGATTTGGGATAAGGCGACTTGGGAGGAATACTCCAAGCAGTCCGCCGATTCCTTTAACGAAATTGCCGAGAAGCTGGTCGATTTCGATTTTAACTTTTAACCCGTTCACAACGTGCACAACAATACATAAACGAGAAAGACGGACCCGCTGTCGGGTGCCGGGAGGCAGCAACTATGTTTCACCACGTTACCGTATTGAAAGAAGAGTCCGTAAAAGGCTTAAACATTCGTCCGGACGGCATTTACGTCGATTGTACTTTGGGCGGCGCGGGGCATAGCGAGCTTATCGCTTCGCAGCTCGGTCCGCAAGGACGATTGATCGCGCTCGACCAGGACGAAGCCGCTCTCGCGAATGCGCGAGTGAGGTTAGCTCCGTACGGCGATATCGTAACGCTGGTGAAAAGCAACTTCCGGCACCTGAAGCTGGCTCTTAAGTCGGCCGGAGTCGCCGAGAAAGACGGCGTGCCGCAGGTTGACGGGGTGTTGTTCGACCTCGGGGTATCCAGTCCTCAGCTAGACGAAGCCGACCGCGGCTTCAGCTATAACCAAGATGCCGAGCTGGATATGAGAATGGATCGCGACGAGTCGCTTACCGCCAAACAAATCGTCAACGAGTGGGAGGAGCGGGAAATCGCCGATATCCTTCGGGACTACGGCGAAGAGAAGTTCGCCCGCAAGATCGCGGCCAACATCGTCAAAGCGAGAAGCAAGGCGCCGATCGAGACGACGGGACAATTAGCGGAGATCGTTAAATCCTCGATTCCCGCGGCGACGCGCCGTACGGGCCCGCATCCGGCCAAACGCTCTTTTCAGGCGTTGCGCATCGCGGTGAACGATGAATTGGGCGCTTTTCAAGAAGCGTTGGATCAAACGATCGATTGCCTTAAGCCGGGAGGACGCGCGGCCGTCATCACGTTCCACTCTTTGGAAGATCGAATTTGCAAGACGACGTTCGCGAAGGAAGTCGCGAGCTGCAGCTGCCCGACGGACTTTCCGGTGTGCGTATGCGGAGGCGGAGACGGACGTTTGAAGCTGACGCCCCGCAAACCGATCGTGCCGACGGAGGAAGAGTTGGAAGCCAATCCGCGCGCACGCTCGTCCAAGTTAAGAATTGCAGAGAAGCTCGGTTAATACGGGTTCGAAATAGATAAAGCTGAGAGGGGCACAAGGCACTTATGGCATATTACGGCAACTTGGCGCTTCGTCCGGAGCGCGTAGAGGAACAACAACGACAACAACGACAACAACCGGCCAGACAGACGCAGAAGACGAAAGTTACGCGCCGCCGTTCGATTCCGATCGGAGAGAAGTTGCTATATTTGTTTACCGTCGGTTTAGTCGTTTTCGTTGCGGGCTTTATTATTTTTCGTTACGCGCAAATCTATCAAATCAACGGAGAGATTCAAGCGACGAAAAAATCGATCGAGCAAGCGACGGAGCAGAGCAAAGAGCTTCAGAATGAAGTGAATAGGCTAAGCGATCCGGCGGAAATCAGAAAAAAAGCTATAGCAAACGGGTTCGTACCGATAGAAAGCGAAGGAATCACCGCTTCCAAAGACGATCAAAACGCCGTGGCGATGAAGCCTTAAGCGCGATCGGGAAAAGAAGAGGATCAAGCTATGACCAAACGAATTAAATTGCGGACGTTGCTGGCGGGAGGGATTTTCACCCTCCTTTTTGTCGGTTTAATCATACGAATCTACTGGGTTCAAGTCGTGAAAGCCGACTTCTGGACGGAGCAAGCGATGAAGACGTGGATGACCAGCGAGACCATCCGGCAGGAACGGGGGAAGCTCCTCGATCGGGACGGCAAGGTACTAGCCGCGGATGCTCTAGCTTATACGGTCGCGGTAGGGCCTAAACGAATCGCCGAATTGGAAGCCGAGCATCCGGAATGGAAGCTGACGGACAGGATCGTATCTAAATTGCATATCGTATTAGGTACGCCGGAAAGCGATCTGAGGGAATTCATTGCCTCCAAGAAAGCGGATGGAATCACCTATCGGGATCAACGGGAAATTCGGCCGGAAGGGTGGAAGGTCGATAAAGCGACGAAGGATCGATTGGCCGCGTTCCGCGACGAGATCCGGAAGCTGACCGGCGTGAAGAACGATGTCGGTCTGTATTTCATGGAAGAACAAAAGCGCTACTATCCGAATGGTCCTCTCGCTTCCCATATTCTCGGTTACGAGGACAAAGACGGCAAGGCGATCTACGGGCTGGAGAAGAAGCTTAACGACGAATTGAGCGGAACTCCGGGCTTCATCAAATACCAGAAGGACGGGGCGCGGGTCCAGCTGCCTAACGGGGAAGTGGAATACAAGCAGGCGGTGGACGGCAAGGACGTTACTCTTACGATCGACAAGGACATTCAGTACTACATCGAGGATGCCTTGAGAAGAGGATACGAACAGTACAAACCCATCAGTATTACGGCGATAGCCGCCGATCCCGAAACGATGGAAATATTGGGGATGGCCAGCTTGCCTGACTATAACCCGAACACGTACTGGGATTTTAAAGATCAGAACGTGTTCCGCGACAACGCAATACAGTCGTTATACGAGCCGGGCTCGACGTTTAAGATTGTGACTTTGGCGGGCGCGGTGGAAGAAGGGTTGTTCAATCCGAACGATTTCTACAAATCCGGTTCGATCAAGTACAGCCAGAAGGATAGGCCAATTAAGGACCACAACGGCGTAGGTTGGGGAGAAATCAGTTATTTGGACGGCCTTAAGCATTCCAGTAACGTGGCATTCGTCAAGTTAGGCTATGAAATGCTACGCAAAGAAAAGCTGACGAAGTACATTAACGATTTCGGATTCGGGCAGAAAACGGGAATCGAGCTGCCGAACGAGGTGTCGAGACCGTTCAGTCTCGATTATCCGTCCGAGGTGGCTACCGCCGCGTTCGGACAAGGGAAAGTATTGGTTACCCCGATTCAGCAAGTGGCGGCCGTGGCCGCCGTCGCCAACGGGGGCAAATTGCTGCAGCCGCATATCGTGAAGTCGATCAGCGATCCGAACACGGGAGAGAAAACGCTGACGGAACCGAAGGTGATTCGCCAGGTCATCTCGGCCGAAACTTCCCGCAAAGTCGGCGAATATTTGGAAACGGTCGTTAGCGATCAGTTGATCGGCACGGGAAAACTGGCTTACATCCCCGGTTACCGGATTGCCGGTAAAACGGGAACGGCGCAGAAGGTTACGAAAACCGAAGACAACAAAAGCGGGTATTCCAAAGAGAAATACGTCGTTTCCTTCATCGGTTACGCGCCCGTCGAGAAACCGAAGGTCGTGCTCTACGTCGTCGTTGACGAGCCGCAGATCGCGAACGCGGGGGGAGGATCGGTTGCCGGTCCGATTTTCAAGGAAATCATGGGCAAATCGCTGCTTCATCTCGGTATCGAGCCGAACTTGCCGAAGACGGAAGAGGCTGCTTCCAGCGCGTCGACAACGACCGGCAAAGATGTCGAAATCACTTCCTCCGTGCCGGATGTGTCCGGCTTGACGGTCGCCCAAGCGCGTCAACAGCTGCAACAGCGTTCCTTCCCGGTCGGAGTGCTAGGCAAAGGCAGCAAGGTACTGCAGCAACTTCCAAAGGGAGGAAGCGTGCTTCCGGCTTCGCAGCGAATCTATTTGTTGACGGATACGAAACCCGGCAACGTTCCCGATCTGACGGGGCTGTCGCTCCGGGACGCGCTCGAAATGTGCTCTTTGCTCAAAGTAGTCGCCACGGTTGAAGGGCAAGGTTACGTCACCGGACAGAAAGCCGTCAAAGTCGACGGGAAATGGATTCTTCAATTAACGCTATCCCCTCACGGCCAGGCGGTTGAGCCTCCTGCGGAGACATCCGAGGATTCGTCGGAAGACTCTTCGCAAGCCCCGCCCGAAGGTTAAGGCTTGTTCTAACCCACTTGTCCCGGGAATAGTCTGGAACTAGGCGAAAGCACGTCCAGACGTTCCCGGTAAAGGGGGTTTTTCATTTTGAAAATTTCACAGGCCACCGTTCGGAAAAGGTTGTATTTCGTATTGGTTTTTGCGGTCATTGCCTTTGCGGCATTAATCGTCAGATTAGGTTACGTACAATTGTTGATCGGCGGGGAGATTACGAAGAAGGCAGAAGATTCGTGGAGAAGGGACATACCGTTCCAAGCGAAGCGGGGCGAAATCCTGGATCGTAACGGAACTCGGCTCGCGTACAACATCAGCTCTCCGACGATCTATGCGATTCCGGTGCAAATCAAGGATAAGCGCGAAACGGCGAGACAGCTCTCCGGAGTGCTAGGCATGTCGGAGGAAAGCTTATATAAGCTACTGACTAAGGTGACGTCGAACGTAGAGCTTAAGCCCGGAGGCCGCAAGTTGACGACGGAGAAAGCTCAAGCCGTGCGCGGCTTGAACCTGCCCGGCATCGTCGTGTCCGAAGACAACAAGCGGTACTATCCGTTCGGAAGCCTAGCCGCGCATGTCCTCGGGTTTACAGGCAGTTATAATCAAGGTTTGACGGGATTGGAGTTGAAATACGACGACCGGTTAACGGGCCAGAAGGGAAACGTGTCCTCGCTTACCGACGCGGCCGGGCGCAAGATGCCGCAATCGTCGGACGTGTTCGTGCCGCCTCAGGATGGCTTGTCGCTGCAGTTGACGATCGATCAGACGATCCAATCGATCGTGGAGCGCGAGCTCGATCAGGCGATGCTGCAATATCAAGCCAACAGCGTCATCGCCATCGCGATGAATCCGAATAGCGGGGAAATTTACGCGATGGGCAGTCGACCTTCGTTCCAACCGGACCAATATCAGGAAGTGCCCGCCGAGGTATATAACCGGAATTTGCCGATTTGGATGACGTACGAGCCCGGTTCCACGTTCAAGATCATCACTCTGGCCGCCGCGCTGGAGGAGGGGAAAGTGGACCTGGAGCATGAACATTTCTATGATCCCGGGTTCATCGAGGTGGCAGGCGCCAAGCTGCGCTGCTGGAAGAAGGGCGGACACGGCAGCCAGTCGTTCTTGGAAGTCGTCGAAAACTCTTGCAACCCGGGTTTCGTGACGCTCGGGAACCGCTTAGGGAAAGATAAACTATTTTCTTATATTTACGATTTCGGTTTCGGCAAGAAGACGGGGATCGACCTGAAGGGCGAAGAGAACGGAATTATGTTCAAGCCTAAGCAGGTAGGTCCGGTGGAGTTGGCTACGACCGCGTTCGGCCAAGGGGTATCCGTAACGCCGATTCAACAGATTACGGCAGTCTCGGCAGCGATTAACGGAGGGAAGCTCTATAAGCCTTTCGTATCGAAATCGTGGATACAGCCGGAAACCGGAATGATCCTGGAGGAAACTAAGCCCGAGCTGGTCAGGCAAGTCATTTCGCCTGAAACGTCCAAGAAGGTAAGGGAAGCATTGGAAAAGGTCGTGGCGCAAGGTACGGGGGCCAAGGCTTTCCTGGAAGGATATCGCGTCGGAGGGAAGACGGGTACCGCGCAGAAGGTCGTGAACGGCCGGTATTCCAAAGACGAGCACATCGTATCGTTCATCGGGTTCGCGCCGGCTGACGATCCTCAATTAGTCGTCTACGTGGCGGTCGATAATCCTCAGGGGATTCAATTCGGCGGAGTCGTTGCCGCTCCGATCGTGCGCAATATCATGGCGGACGCCCTCCCTCACTTAGGGGTCAAGCCTAGAACCGCCCAAGTGGAGAAAGAATATAAATACGGGAGCGGCGAGCCCCGGACCGTTACCGTGCCGAACCTGGTAGGCAAGACGGTATCCGATCTATACGAAGATATGAATACGAATTTCCAGTTAGCAACTTCTGGAAGCGGGCAGACCGTCGTTCGGCAAGCTCCCGCAGCCGGGGCAAGGGTTGAGCAAGGCTCCGTCATTCGAATCTATCTAGGCGCAGCGGACTAAAGTTAGAGATTCCACTTGAATGATGGGGAGTCATTGGACCATAATGGGTTTACATTGTACACAAGAAGTCGTCAGGGGGCTAGTCCGATATGAAACTCAATGAGTTGTCTCAACAACTGTTGCTCTGCCGAATCGTAGGCGATCCTAACGTAGACGTGCAAAGCTTGGAAGTCGACTCGCGCAAAATCAACGAAGGCTGTTTGTTCTTTTGTCTGCCGGGACATACGGTGGATGGGCACGATTACGCGCCGCAAGCGGTCGAGAAGGGCGCCGTTGCGCTCGTCACGTCCCGTGAGCTGCCGATCGCCGCCACGCAGCTCGTCGTGCCGAATACCCGGCAAGCGCTCGCGCAGTTGGCCGACTATTACTACGGCAGGCCTTCGCATAAGCTGCGTCCGGTCGGGATTACGGGAACGAACGGTAAAACGACGACAACTTATTTAATCGAGCAAATCTGGTCGGACGCCGGTTTCTCCGCGGGCGTCATCGGTACGATCGAAACGCGTTACGGAGGCAATAGTTTCCCGATGTCGGGCACGACTCCGGACGTGCTGGAGCTTCAGCGAATATTCAGTTCGATGGTCGAAGCCGGCACCCAGCGTTGCGCGATGGAGGTGTCCTCCCACGCGTTGGAGCAAGGGAGAGTCAAGGGCTGCGACTTCAGAACCGCGGTATTTACGAATTTGACGCAAGACCATCTCGATTATCACGGAACGATGGAAGCCTACGAAGCGGCTAAAGGATTGTTTTTCTCCCGATTGGGCAATACATACTCCGATCGCATCGAGGATCGTTCGTTCGCCGTGCTGAACGGGGACGATGAGGCTTCCGCCCGCTATGCCCGACTGACCGCCGCGGAGGTTGTCACTTACGGGATAGATCAACCGGCCCATCTGAAAGCATCCAACGTGCAAATTACGGCTAGCGGCACGACTTTCGAGTTGGAGTCCTTCCGCGGCAATCGTCAAGTGAATTTGCGCTTGGTCGGGAAGTTCAATGTCTATAACGCGTTAGCTGCCTAGGTGCCGCTCTGTGCGAAGGGATCGATCTCGACGACGCGCTGCGCAGCCTGGAACGGATCCCCGGAGTGCCGGGACGCGTGGAGCCCGTCAACGAAGATCAGTCCTATGCGGTCATCGTGGACTATGCGCATACGCCGGACGGCTTGGAGAACGTGTTGAAAATGGTTAAGGAGCTGGCTACGGGAAAAGTCATTTGCGTATTCGGCTGCGGCGGCGATCGGGATAAGACGAAACGTCCGATTATGGGACGGATCGCGTCGGAGCTTGCCGATCAAATAATCGTCACGAGCGATAATCCCCGTACCGAAGATCCGCTGGCCATCTTGCGCGATATCGAAGCGGGCTTGCAGTCAGCGGGAGTAGCGGCGGATCGCTATGAGCTCGAGCCCAATAGGCGCTCCGCGATCGAAAAAGCGGTTGAAATGGCAAGCCCCGGCGATGTAGTATTGATTGCGGGGAAAGGCCATGAAACCTATCAGATCATCGGCAAGGTCACGCATGATTTCGATGACCGCCTAGTGGCGAAAGAAGCGATAAGGAGTCGAACGAATTGATGCAGGCAACTATTCGCGAAGTGGCCGGGTGGGGCGGCGCCGAAAGCATATACGGAATTTCCGATCAAGGCGACTTAAGGCTGGAGGGCGTCTCGACCGATACGCGCAAGCTGAAGCCCGGACAATTGTTCGTGCCATTGAAGGGCGAACGATTCGACGGCCATGACTATATTCAAATAGCGAAGGACGCGGGCGCGGCCGCGGCATTGTGGGACGCTTCCGTACCATTGCCGGATATCGGCATTCCGCTGATCGTAGTGAAGGATACGCTGACGGCATTGCAGGCCATCGCGGTCGGATATTTAAGCGACGGGTTAGACGCCAAAGTCGTAGCGGTAACGGGCAGCAACGGTAAAACGACGACCAAAGATTTGGTTTCTTCCGTTCTCTCGACGCGGTACCTCGTACATAAAACCGAGGGCAACTTCAATAATCATATCGGATTGCCTCTGACGATTCTAAGCGCGCCCAAAGAAACCGAAATGCTCGTCTTGGAGATGGGCATGAGCGGGCAAGGAGAAATTTCGTTATTGTCTTCCATCGGAAAGCCTGACGCGGCTATTATTACGAATATCGGCGAGTCCCATTTGCTGCAGCTGGGATCGCGCAAGAATATTGCCCGGGCGAAGCTGGAAATAACGGAGGGGCTGAAGCCGTCGGGCACTCTCGTTTATTATGGCGATGAACCCTTGCTCGCGGAAGAACTGGCCGCTCTATCGTTAGATAAGCCGATTAAGCTTGTGACCTTCGGCGAAAATCCGGAATGCGATTGGATTGCGCGTTATATCCGGGTGAATACCGAAGGAACGCAATTCACGGTCGGCGGCGAGCCTAATGTCCAGTTCGATCTGCCGGTACCGGGAAGGCATAACGCGATTAACGCGCTTGCCGCCGTTGCGATCGGACGTCTGTTCGGACTATCGTTCGAGGAGATCGGAGAAGGGCTTAAAGCGACGAAACTGACCGGAATGAGGATCGAACGGAGCAACGCGGCGAACGGAGCCGTTATTCTCAATGATGCTTATAACGCCAGTCCGACGTCGGTTAGGGCGGCAATCCTTCTCGTCGCCGAACTGTCCGGATACCGGCGCAAGTGGATCGTGCTTGGAGATATGCTCGAGCTTGGCGCGGACGAGATCGCTCTACACGGAGAAATCGGCCGTTACTTAAATGATTCGAAAGCGGACAACGTTCTCGTATACGGCTCGTTATCCCGTCAAACCTTCGAGGAAGCGAAGTCGAATTTTCCGGAAGGAAGCGTCCTTCATTTCGAAGACAAAAGCGTTTTGGCCGACTATTTGCTCGGAGAATTGGCATCGGAAGATCTGGTCCTAGTCAAAGCTTCTCGCGGAATGCGCCTCGAGGAAGTCGTTACGAGATTACAGAAAGGAGCCGGAGAGTGAAGGAATGGACTATACATCGATTTTATGGACGTTAGGCGTTTCGTTTGTGCTTGCTGTTTTATTCGGACCTCTGTTCATTCCGCTCCTGCGCAGGCTTAAATTCGGGCAGCAGGTTCGGGTCGACGGGCCGGAATCCCATCTGAAGAAGTCGGGCACGCCGACAATGGGCGGCATAATCATTTTGGTCGCTTTGACGCTGTCTTTTTTGAAATTCGCCGATCAAGGACTGGAATATTGGGCTCTTCTAACCGCTTGCCTCGGGTTTGGGCTTGTCGGTTTTCTGGATGATTATATTAAAATCGTGTTTAAACGGTCGCTAGGCTTGACCGCTAAGCAGAAATTATTCGGCCAACTCCTCTTTTCGGCTATTTTCTGTTATATTTTATACAAAATGGACCACAGTACGATCATTGCCGTTCCGGGAACGGACTGGTCATTCGATTTGGGATGGTCTTACTATCTGCTTGTGGTAATTATGTTCATGGGCTCTACGAATGCCGTGAATTTCACGGATGGGCTGGATGGGCTGTTATCCGGGACAAGCGCTTTGGCTTTCGGTGCGTTTACGATCATCGCCTTGGAAGCCACGCAGCCTCAATCGGCTGTATTCAGCGCGGCGGTCGTTGGCGCCGTGCTCGGCTTTCTCGTCTATAACGCGCATCCCGCGAAAATTTTCATGGGCGATACCGGTTCGTTGGGCCTTGGAGGCGGGATCGCCGCGGTGGCGATCCTAACGAAAACGGAGTTGCTGCTCATCGTCATCGGAGGCGTCTTCGTCTTCGAAATGCTGTCCGTTATCATTCAGGTAACCTCGTTCAAGACGCGCGGCAAACGCGTCTTCAAGATGAGTCCGATCCACCATCACTTCGAACTGTCGGGTTGGTCGGAATGGCGGGTCGTCACGACTTTCTGGTTTGTTGGTTTATTGCTTGCCGGGGCAGGCTTATTATTGTACAAGGTGAGTTAAGTGCGACAAAAGGGGCTATTGCGAGATGATGCAACTTACATCCTACCGGGGACGGCACGTCGTCGTTCTCGGGCTGGCAAGAAGCGGCGTTGCCGCCGCTAAACTGTTTCACAGCGTCGGTGCGGACGTGATCGTCAACGACAAGAAAGAGCGGGAACAATGCCCTGAAGCCGACGAATTAACGGCTTTGGGCATTTCTGTTGTGTGCGGACATCATCCGGACGACCTCGTCACGAAGGAAACCGCGCTATTGGTCAAAAATCCGGGAATCCCTTATTCGGCGCCTCCGATCGCCGCGGCGCTGGAGCTTGGCGTGGAAGTCGTAAGCGAGGTTGAGGTCGCGGGCCATCTTTCCCCGGCTCCGATAATCGGCATTACGGGATCCAACGGCAAAACGACGACGACGACGTTAACGGGAGTGCTGCTCGAAGCGGCAGGACTCAAGCCGCTTGTAGCGGGCAACATCGGTCGACCGCTGAGCGAGGCTGCCCGCGAGGTGGCGAATGACGGTTGGCTGGTGGCCGAACTGAGTAGTTTTCAGTTAAAAGGAACGTCCGATTTCCGTCCGCGCATCGCATGTTTGCTTAACGTAGCGGAGACGCATTTGGATTATCATGGCTCGATGGAGGATTATGTCGGCTCGAAAGCGAAAATGTTCGAGAACCAGCACGCTAACGACATCGCCATCTATAACGAAGATGACGAGACGTGTCGCCGGTTAGCGACCGGCTTCAAAGGAAAGCTGTTTCCTTTCTCGGTCACGCAAACTTTATCGAACGGGATCATGGTAGACCCGCCGTATTCTTCGGTTCGTCCCGCGGAGAACGAGGCCGAGGAGGAAAGATGGATCGTCAGCCGGAACGAAGGCGAAGCGGCGCAACGTATTATTCGCGTCGATGAGCTAGGTATTCCCGGACGCCACAATACGGCTAACGCGTTAGCCGCTATCGCTATCGCTCTTGCGGCGGGAGCGGAGCCGCATCGGCTTGTCGAACCGTTGCAAAATTTCCGCGGAGTAGAGCATCGCTTGGAGTATGTCGGCACGTTCGGCGGCGTGAAGTTCTACAACGATTCCAAAGCGACGAATCCGATGGCGACGACGATGTCGATTTTGTCTTTGCCGCCTCAGCTCGTTCTCATCGCCGGAGGCTTGGACCGAGGATCCGACTATATGGAGCTGTTGCCGGTATTTCGCGATCGGCTGAAAGGCGTGGCGGCTATCGGAGAGACAAGGGAGAAAATCGGCAAGGTAGCGGCGTTGTCCGGTTTAACGAACGTGAAAATCGTCGAACCTGTAGAGGACGCCGAGCACACGCTCCGCCGGGCTGTCGAGGAAGCTGCCGCTATGGCGGCGCCGGGAGATATCGTTCTTCTGTCGCCCGCATGCGCCAGTTGGGACATGTTCCCATCCTATGAAGTTCGAGGTCGCATTTTTAAGCAATCGGCGCATACGTTGTAGAAGGGGGCATGTCCCCACTTTTGCAAACCGTGAGGTGTCCGGTTCATGGCCAAATCCCGCTCCGTTCCCGATGTATGGATGATCGCCGCTACGCTCGGCATTCTAGCCATAGGCGTAGTGATGGTGTATAGCGCTAGCGCTGTGGCGGCTTTCCACGATTATGGCGATTCGTATTACTATGTGAAAAGGCAATTGTTGTTTGCCGTTCTTGGGATCGCTTCGATGTTCGTCACGATGAACGTGGATTACACGTTCTGGCGCAAATGGGCAGGGCCTGCGTTGCTCGTTTGCTTCGGAATGCTCGTCATCGTGCTTATTCCGGGGCTCGGCGTAGTACGCGGCGGAGCCCGGAGCTGGTTAGGAATCGGTTCGTTCGGCATTCAACCGTCCGAGTTTATGAAGCTAGCAATGATTTTTTTCATAGCAAAGTTGCTCTCCGAGAGACAGAATCAAATTACCGATTTTACAAAAGGATTACTTCCGCCGCTTGGGATTATGGGGGCGGCGTTCGCGCTGATTATGCTGCAGCCCGACTTGGGTACGGGTACCGTTATGGTCGGAGCGACTTTGCTGGCGATCTACGTCGCCGGTGCGAGATTGACCCATCTAGGCGGCCTAGCTATGTTAGGCGTGTTAGGATTAGTAGGATTAATAGCGGCAGCGCCCTATCGACTACAGCGAATTACGGCTTTTTTGGATCCTTGGCAAGACCCTCAAGGCGCCGGATATCAATCGATCCAGTCGCTTTACGCGATCGGGCCGGGCGGGTTAGTCGGCCTAGGACTAGGGATGAGCCGTCAGAAATATAATTATTTGCCGGAACCGCAAACGGATTTTATTTTTTCGATTATAGCCGAGGAGCTAGGTTTTATCGGAGGCTCCTTGTTGATTTTATTGTTTCTGCTTCTCATATGGCGAGGCATGAGGACGGCGATCACGTTAACCGATCCTTTTGGAAGTTTGCTTGCTACCGGAATCGTCGGTATTTTCGCCGTTCAAGTATTGATTAACGTTGGAGTGGTAATCGGCTTATTGCCGATTACGGGCGTAACGCTGCCGCTCGTGAGCTATGGAGGCTCTTCGTTGACCTTATTGCTTACGGCGCTTGGCATTTTACTTAATTTATCCCGATATTCGAGGTGAAGTTCATGCGAGTCGTGTTAACCGGAGGCGGCACGGGGGGGCACATTTATCCCGCGTTGGCCATTGGCCGCGAAATATCGGAGAAACAACCGGGTTCCTCCCTTCTGTACATAGGAACGAACCGCGGCTTGGAGAGCCGAATCGTGCCGGAACAGGGGATCGCATTCGAAGACGTAACGATTACCGGATTCCGGCGTTCCTTGTCTTGGGAGAACGTCCGGACCGTCGTTCGTTTCGTGCAAGGGGTGCGACGTTCCAAGCAGTTGCTTAGAAAATTCAAGCCTGACATAGTCGTGGGCACCGGAGGTTACGTGTGCGGTCCGGTCGTCTATGCGGCTTCGCGCTTGGGGATTCCGACGTTGATTCATGAACAGAACGTCGTCCCGGGCTTAACGAATAAATTTCTAAGCCGTTACGTGAATGGCGTGGCGGTCAGTTTCGCGGAATCCGTAAAGCTGTTCGATAAATGCCCGGATGTCGAGTTTGCGGGTAACCCATGCGCCACGAGGGTGTTGCAAGCCGACCGCGCTAAAGGCTTTGCCTCGCTTGGATTGCCGCAGGAGACGCCTTTTGTTCTTGTCGTAGGCGGAAGCGGCGGAGCGAAAGCGATCAATAACGCGATCGTGGAGATGGGGCCGTTGCTGCACAAGCTGCCGGGTACCGATTTCGTATTCGTCACGGGCGAGAGATTCTATAACGATACGGCGGCGGCGATCAAACGGATGAGTCCGGAAGCTTCTGGTCACGTGCACGTATTGCCTTATATTCACAATATGCCTGAAGTGCTTGCGGCGGCGACTCTGTTTATCGGACGCGCGGGTGCTTCTTTCCTGGCGGAGATTACTTCCTTGGGATTGCCGTCCATCTTGATTCCGTCGCCCAACGTAACGAATAATCATCAGGAAGCTAACGCGAGGAGCCTTGCGGATGCCGGAGCGGCCCGGATGATCCTGGAACGGGATTTGACGGGCGATTTGCTGTTCAGCCATATTAGCTCCATAATGGGCGATTCCGTCCAAAGAGGCGCGATGGCTCAAGCTTCTCGTGGTCTTGGCATGCCTAAGGCCGCTTCCGCCATTTATGAACAAATAGTCCGTATTCAACGGAAAAGATAATAATCATGGTCCTTCGGAGAGCATGCAACTGGGCGTTTGTCACCACCCCCGCCTAGCCGTCATAAGATACAACGTGATCGTGACTGCCGAACTTGAAGCAACGGCAATGACGGCAAGTGCAGCCCTGAAGGACTCGTTAGGAGGATAATGCCATGCAGCAGTTGGTCGCTGAATTACAAGAAGCGGGAATCGGCCATGTGCGGCTAAATGAGCCCCTCGCCGGACATACGACTTGGAAAATCGGCGGACCTGCGGATCTAATGATCATTCCGGAATCGGATGGCGAGCTCGCGGCGGCTTTGACGCTGCTGAACCGTCACGACGTGCCGTGGTGCGCGCTAGGTCGGGGATCCAATACTCTGGTGTCCGACAAAGGAGTTCGCGGAGCCGTCATTAAGCTAGGAGACGGCTTTGACGATGTACGGTTCGATGGCGAGACGGTGTCGGCAGGCGCTTCGTATTCGTTCATCAAGCTATCTGTCATGTCCGGCAAAGAAGGGCTTACCGGCTTGGAATTCGCGGGAGGAATTCCGGGGACGGTAGGCGGTGCCGTGTACATGAATGCCGGGGCTCACGGTTCGGACATTTCACGCATCTTACAGTCAGCAGACATCATATGGGAAGACGGGAGTCGGGCAGTGCTTGGGAAAGATGAGATGGAATTCTCGTATCGCCATTCCATCCTGCATGAACGCAAGGGGATCGTAACCCGTGCGGTATTCCGGTTGGCGAACGGGGACCGTAAGGAAATCGCGGCGGCGTTAGCCTCGTTCAAAGATCGCCGATTGCGTACCCAACCGCTCCAAATGGCGTGCGCGGGGAGCGTGTTCCGCAACCCTCCGAACGATCATGCGGCAAGGCTGATCGAAGCGGCCGGATTAAAGGGGTTGCGGGAAGGCGCCGCGGAAGTTTCCCAATTGCATGCCAACTTTATCGTCAACCATGGCGGTGCCAAGGCTGAGGACGTTCTCACGCTCATTCGACGAGTTCAACTTACTATCGAACAAACTTATGGAATCGTACTAGTGCCGGAGGTTCTCTTGTTGGGTGAGCGGTAACCCGGAGGTGAAACCCTTGGACAATTTGGTGATTGAAGGCGGTCATCCGCTTTCGGGCACCATTCGTATCCACGGAGCCAAAAATGCTGCTTTGCCGATTTTGGCCGCCAGCTTGCTCGCAGAAGGAAACGTGACGATCCGCAATGTTCCCAGGTTGCTCGATATCGAAGTGATGCTGGATATACTGCGGGATCTCGGGTGTAAAGCCCGACATCAGGATGCGGTAGTGACGGTCGATTCGGCGGTCGCGACTTCTTCTCACATTCCGGAGAGCCTGATGCGGAAAATGCGATCTTCGGTTTTCTTGATGGGACCGCTTCTCGCGCGTTTCGGAGAGGCTCAGCTCTATCAACCCGGAGGATGCGCGATCGGCGAAAGAAAGATTGATTTGCATTTGCGCGGCCTTGCGGCTCTTGGTGCGAATATAGAAGAGAAGGGCAGCAGAATTATTTGCTCCGCCCGTCGACTTAAAGGAGCCGAAGTCAGCTTGGATTTTCCTAGCGTCGGAGCTACGGAAAATATTATGATGGCAGCCGTTCTCGCCCAAGGCCGAACAACGATTATCGGAGCGGCCAGAGAACCTGAAATCCAGGACCTGCAGCTGTTCTTGAATCGGATGGGCGCGAGAGTGTCGGGCGCCGGCACGGATACGTTAACGATCGACGGAGTGGAATCTTTGTACGGGTGCGATTTCGAGGTCATTCCGGACCGCATCGTTACCGGCACCATCATGGTTGCCGCCGCCGCGACGCGGGGAGAAGTTACTCTTGAGAATACGCAATCGGGGCAACTGACCTCTCTCATTCATGTCCTTCGCCGGGCAGGTGTTCAAATCGAGGTTGGAAATGATATAATTAAAGTTGGCGCTTACGCTAGACCGTCCGCGGTTGATCGTATTGTTACGTCGCCTTATCCGGCTTTTCCTACCGATCTGCAAGCGCAGGTAATGACGTTGCTCGCTCTGGCCGACGGAGTTAGCGTCATGAAAGAAACGATATTCGAAGGACGGTTCAAGCATGTGGATGAACTGTGCCGCATGGGAGCCGATATCCGGGTCGACTTGAATAATGCTTTTATTCGCGGAGTGCCTCAGCTATATGGCGCGAGGGTGGAAGCAACCGATCTGCGCGCGGGCGCGGCGCTCGTCATTGCGGGGCTGGCGGCGCAAGGCCGCACAATCGTGGAACAGGTGCACCATATCGACCGCGGCTACGATCGGATCGAGGAAATGTTCCGCCGGATCGGCGGAGACATTACTCGCGAAGTTCACAAAAGCAAGGTATACAGCTAACGGTGATGGTTCCCCGCCGCGGAAGCTTACTTCGGCTGCGGGTTTTTTTTATGAACGAGAGGGACAAGGGGGATGGGTGATGAACGAACGGATTCCCGCATTGAAGCGCGAAGAGGGAATTCCTCGCTCGCGGCGCGGGAAAAAATTGCTAAGACTTCTGATCGCCCTTTTTATTATCGTGCTCATTGTATTGTTCTTCCGTTCCCCCTTAGCCGAAATCTCGGAGATTCAAATTACAGGCACGCAATATTTAAGCAAAGATGAAGTGGCGTCGCAGCTCGGCGTGACGACCGGCGACTCCTTCTTTGTGCCGAGTATCGGTAAATTGAAGAAGAGACTGGCGGAGTTAGAGCCGATCGAGAGCGTTGAGATCATCAAAAACTTTCCGGGCCAGCTGCGCGTCGAAGTAAAGGAGTATCCGCAAGTAGCGGTACAGCTTGCTAGCGACGGCAAAGTGTTCGCCGTTCTATCCAACGGCTTGACATTGCCGATTCCGGAAGGTAACTTGCTAGATAAGCCGATTCTATCGGGCTGGAAGCCGGATGAAGCCAACTTGATCGCTTTATGCCGCGTTTTGGACGAGCTTCCCCATTATCTGCTGGCGGATTTATCAGAAATTCATCCGGATCCATCGACCTCGTATCCGAATCGGATTAAGTTGTTTACCCGTTCCCGCTTTGAGGTCGTCACGACGATAGAGAAACTGAAAGAAAAAATTACCTATCTTAGCGATATCGTGCAAAATCGGGAGCCCGGAAAGATAATAATGTTGGAAGCAGACACTTATTTGCCCTATTCGGCGGAAAATGTTACAGAGGATTTGCAATAAGCCGATAAACTTAAGGAAAAAGGACTCTACTCAATAATCAAAAAGAATGCTAGAATTTCATTTATGGGTGAAATAGGTTTCTTTTAGATTGTCCAATCGCATCCTTAACGAACGACTAAAAAAATTGTAGAAAAAAGAGGGAAAACCTCGTGGATGTGGAATAAGTAGAGGAAGCATCCCTTGTACACAGCCACTTTCATTGAACTACGGGAGGTGCCACCGGTTGAGCAACAACGACCTCATCGTCAGCCTGGATATCGGAACGTCTAAAATCCGGGTGATTATCGGGGAGATCAGCAACGGGGCCATTAACATCATTGGCGTAGGTTCTGCAGATTCCGATGGAATCCGTAAGGGCGCCATTGTAGATATTGACCAAACCGTGCAGTCCATCCGTAATGCCGTCGATCATGCAGAACGCATGGTCGGAATTGGAATTAGCGAGGTTTACGTCGGGATATCCGGCAATCATATCGCATTGCAAAGTAATCACGGAGTCGTCGCGGTTTCCAATGAAGACCGGGAAATCGGCGAGGAAGACATCGAACGTGTTTTACAAGCAGCCAAAGTGGTTGCCTTACCGCCTGAACGAGAAATCATTGGACTTGTTCCCAAGCAGTTTTTAGTTGATGGATTGGCGGATATTCAAGATCCGCGAGGTATGATCGGCGTTCGACTGGAAGTTGAATGCACCATTATTACTGGAACTAAAGCAGCGGTACATAACTTGATGAGATGCGTAGAGAAGGCAGGTCTGCGTATTTCGGGCCTTATCTTGATGTCGCTTGCATCGGGAATGATGGCTTTAACCAAAGACGAGAAGCAAATGGGAACCGTTCTGGCGGACATTGGAGCAGGCTCGACTACGCTTGCCATCTTCGAAGGTGGAAGCCTTGCGGCTGTTTCAACCCTTCCGATTGGCGGGGACTATGTGACTAGCGATATTTGTTATGGCCTCAAAACCCAGACGGAGCATGCGGAAAAAATCAAGCTGAAGTACGGGTGCGCCCGTACGGATGATGCGGCAGAGGATCAGAAATTCAAAGTCATGCGGGTTGGAAGCAACATGGAGAAGGAATTCTCCCAGCTCGATCTTGCGAATATCATCGAACCTCGGATGCAAGAGATTTTCCAAATGGTACGTCAAGAAGTCAAGCGCTTGGGGTATCATGACAAAATTAACGGCTACGTGCTTACGGGCGGTTCCGTTTCTTTGCCTAGCGTCCTTCCGTTGGCGCAGATCGAATTGGAATCCAATGTGAGAATCGCCGTGCCCGATTATATCGGAGTGAGAGATCCGTCTTTCAGCAGCGGCGTCGGCATGATTCAGTATGTAACCAAATATGTTCGGACACGCGGCGCGGTAGGAACCAAGCGCGCACCGAAAGCGAAAGCGGCGAGCGGCAGCGCGAATACGGCATCCAAGCCTGGCATTGTTGAATGGTTCAAAAACATGTTCAAGGAATTTATTTAAGCCGCCGCTTATTAAGGAACCATTCATGCGAAGCAAGGAGGAGTTAGCAAATTATGTTGGAGTTTGATTTTGAAATGGAGCCACTTGCGAAAATCAAAGTCATCGGAGTCGGTGGCGGCGGCAGTAATGCTGTAAACCGAATGATTGAGAACGGCGTCAAAGGCGTCGAGTTTATTACCGTTAACACGGATGCCCAAGCTTTGCATCTGACGAAATCGGAGCAAAAGCTGCAAATCGGGGATAAGCTTACACGCGGACTCGGAGCTGGAGCAAACCCGGACGTTGGTAAGAAAGCGGCCGAAGAGTCCCGTGAATTCATTACGAATACGCTTCGTTCCGCGGACATGGTATTCGTTACGGCAGGTATGGGTGGAGGAACCGGTACCGGTGCCGCTCCCGTAATCGCGGAATTGGCGAAAGAATGCGGAGCTCTTACGGTTGGGGTAGTTACGCGTCCATTCACGTTCGAAGGACGTAAACGCTCTACTCAAGCAGAGCTTGGTATTGAAGCGCTTAAAGAAAAAGTAGATACGCTCATCGTTATTCCTAACGACAGATTGCTTGAGATCGTCGACAAGAAGACGCCGATGCTAGAGGCTTTCCGCGAAGCGGACAATGTTTTGCGCCAAGCGGTTCAAGGCATCTCTGACCTTATCGCCGTGCCGGGATTGATCAACCTCGACTTTGCTGACGTGAAGACGATTATGTCGGAACGCGGATCCGCGTTGATGGGGATCGGTCAAGCATCCGGCGAGAACCGTGCCATGGAAGCGGCTCGTAAAGCGATCATGAGTCCGCTCTTGGAAACGTCCATCGAGGGCGCTCGCGGCGTCATCATGAACATTACCGGCGGTTCTAACTTGTCGCTCTATGAAGTCAACGAAGCGGCGGAGATCGTCATCGCGGCTTCCGATCCGGAAGTGAACATGATCTTCGGAGCAATTATCGATGACAACTTGAAGGATGAAATCAAGGTTACCGTCATTGCTACGGGTTTTGAGCACAAAGGACCTTCGAGACGTCCGATTGCGACACCTATGCCTCAAGCGCAGCCTCAGGCACAAGTTCAAACGGAGAGCTCGAATCCTTCCGATCTTCGCCAGACAGGGAATCTTCGTCCTTTCGGCAATCAGAACTTGTCGAGCGATCAATTGGATATTCCGGCATTTTTACGTAATCGTCCGCGTAGCGATCGTTAAATCGAATAAAGTTTTATTCAGGAGCTTCGGGTCCGCATTTTGCGGATCCGAAGCTTTTTTATCGACAAAAAAAGGCTTAGAGGGTCGGCAAGATTAGACAGACACCGAATTTGAAAGCGATTATACTGGGTTCATCCATCCCGGCTTGCGCATCGGCGACGTCTTCCGGGCGATCAAGGATGGGGGCTGCCTATGACCGTATATGTAGATTTAGTCTTTTTCACCAACTTAGCCGTAGACGGGGCCGTCTTGCTCGCTACAGCTAAAGTACGCCGTCTTCGGCCGACCCGAAGCCGTATATTCGCCGCCGCCATAATCGGGGCCGTATATGCGGCTGCCATGTTCTGGGCTCATTACCCGTACCTCTATTCCTTCGGAGCTAAAGTGTTAGTTTCACTAGGAATGGTGCTACTCTCCTATGGTTATGGTGGTCCGTTGCATTTTATCCGTAACTTCGGTGCCTTTTACTTAGTGAACTTTGCGACGCTAGGCGGTGTAATCGGACTATCCTACCTGCTTCGTTCCGCAGATTCACCGTGGGGCGGAGTCACGTATACAGCGGACGGAGGCTTGCTATTAGAGTGGCAGATGCAGTTAGGCTTGTTCGCGGTTACCTTCCTGCTCTCCTTATGGTTGTTCCGCAGCACGTCGGAAACGCGTAGGAAGACGCAAAGCTTGGAACAGCTATTCTGGGATGTCGAGATTAAAATCGGAGATGGCAGTTGGGCAATTAAAGCATTGCTGGATACCGGCAATCGACTGTACGATCCTCTGACTCGCATTCCCGTAATGATTATGGAAGCAAGCGTCTGGAAGGAGCAATTGCCTCAAGGCTGGTGCGACCGTCTCAAGGGGGAGTCGGCCGATCAACTAATCTCCGAGTTGGGTGCGCCTTCCTCAGAGGATTATTCATGGAGCAATCGACTGCGACTGGTACCTTACCGCACAGTGAATGGCACTACCCGTCTCATGCTGGCCGTAAAGCCGGATGCGGTTTTGTTGTCTCGGGAAGGACATCCCCTTCTTCAAGTGAACCGGGTTCTTATTGGTTTAGATGGAGGAACTTTGTCATCCGAAGGTACTTATCGCGCCATTGTCCACCCCGACATGGCCCATGCCGACCCCTTGTCGTCGGCTCCATCTCAACCTGCGTGACAGGAGGTTAGCAGAAATGTTCGTGAACCTGAAACTAAAGACCCAATTATCGTTTTATCGCCTGTTATTCTGGTTTGGGTGGAAGAGTGAAGAGGTCTATTACATCGGAGGGAGCGAGGCGTTACCCCCTCCGCTGAGCCGCGAAGAGGAAGAGTACTTGCTTGAGAGGCTGTCAACGGGAGACGCTGCGATCCGCGCTATGCTTATTGAAAGAAACTTGCGGTTAGTCGTCTATATCGCCCGTAAATTCGAGAATACGGGTATCCATATCGAAGACCTTGTATCGATCGGAGCCATCGGTCTCATTAAGGCGGTAAATACTTTTGACCCGGACAAGAAAATCAAGCTTGCCACCTACGCATCCCGTTGTATCGAGAATGAAATTCTAATGTATTTGCGCCGGAATAGCAAAACGCGGACAGAGGTTTCTTTCGATGAGCCGTTGAATATCGATTGGGATGGAAATGAACTTCTTCTGTCAGATGTGCTTGGAACGGAGAACGATACGATTTATCGCAATATCGAAGAGCAAGTCGACCGTAAATTGCTGCACAAAGCCCTGGATAAGCTCAGCGAGAGAGAGCGTACGATCATGGAGCTGCGCTTCGGTTTGGCGGACGGCGAAGAAAAAACGCAGAAAGACGTCGCTGACTTGTTAGGCATATCACAGTCGTATATTTCCAGGTTGGAAAAAAGAATTATTAAGCGGCTACGCAAGGAATTTAATAAAATGGTGTAGATATTACGTGGAAATTCGATCTTTTCCGGCTTTTTCCGCGAGTGTCATTAATATCAGTCAAGGGAATAAAAACCCCTACCCGGAGATACTTTACATTAATGCTGCTCCCCGGGAGGAATTGCCTTGACCCGCAACAAAGTGGAGATTTGTGGAGTGGACACCTCAAAGCTGCCCGTTCTAACCAATGCCGAAATGAGGGAACTGTTTCTCGCTCTACAGACCCGAGGAGAGATCTCCGCCAGGGAAAAATTGGTGAATGGTAACTTACGCCTGGTTTTGAGTGTGATCCAACGGTTCAATAACCGTGGAGAATTCGTAGACGACTTATTTCAAGTCGGCTGCATAGGCTTAATGAAAGCAATCGACAACTTTGATCTGAGCCAAAACGTTCGATTTTCAACCTATGCGGTTCCGATGATCATCGGGGAGATCCGTCGTTACTTGAGGGACAACAACCCGATCCGAGTTTCCCGAAGCTTGCGCGATATCGCGTACAAAGCGTTGCAAGTAAGGGACCAACTAACGAATCAACATTCCAGAGAACCGACGATCTTGGAAATCTCCGAGGTTTTGAACGTGCCGAAGGAGGATATCGTATTCGCTTTGGATGCGATACAAGACCCGGTTTCCTTGTTCGAACCGATCTATCACGACGGGGGAGACCCGATATTCGTCATGGATCAGATTAGCGACGAGCGTAACAAAGATGTTCAGTGGATCGAAGAGATCGCCCTTCGCGAAGCGATGAGAAAGCTGAACGATCGGGAGAAAATGATTCTGTCCATGCGCTTCTTCGAAGGCAAAACCCAGATGGAAGTAGCCGACGAAATCGGGATCTCGCAAGCTCAAGTATCGCGGCTAGAAAAGTCGGCCATTCAGCAAATGCAAAAGCACGTAAAAACGTAGTACAGGCTGTTACGGTTATGCGAGAGGGTGGAGGTTGTCGCTTCACTCTCTTTTTCTGTTGTAATTAATCGTTGTGCGTTGCTCCTTCGGGCAGCTCTCCCCATTGAAGCGTCTATAGCCATTATCCCCTTCGCTCAGTTTTTTTCTGATGGATGTATGTTGACATCGAAATGGACTTGAGCTGAAGTCAGATACATTGGATTTGATGACAAGATGGACTTGAGCTGAAGTCAGATACATTGGATTTGAAGACAAGATGGAATAGAACTGAAGTCAGTATGTATTTAGTGAATAGGAAAACATCCCCGCATGAATCGGAAGCAGCAACTTCGTGATCGTTCAGCTGACATCCTTCAACTGATTAATATAATTGAGCTTATGATGTTTGGAATAGTTCTCTCGATTAATTAGATCAGGATATTTTATGGTGGGAGTAGCGGTACAATGCTGTACCAGGAAACTAAAAATGTTTTCGCTTTTCTGGAGAAGGTTGAAGATAAAGCAATACTGATCAAGATAAGATTGCAAGTGTTTGGGTCCGATGCCGTTGAAAGTATGATTAATCCAGTTAGAGGCGCGGTTGCAGAGAATAATGAGGGCATTATACCTGTTGCGGCTAAACTTTTGGGTTACGATGGTTAAGTCCGTTGTTGTCGGATCCACATACTGAGCAATAAAAGCATGGCTTGCTGCCGTAGTTATGCGATCGTGGATGAGATGGTTATCGGCGATCTTCTTGATTTTGAGACGGATGATCCGTTCGTTTATGTCAATGCTGCCGCCGGCAAGCAGAGGCTGCTCTTGAGGATGACGATAAACTGTCGGGTTGTATGGGCGTCCATAGACTCCCCAGTTTACCCTCACCAATCCCGAAAGGTAATCTTTAGACTCGGCGTTAGACATGGCATGACGTATTTTATGACAAATGAGCCAAGCGGTTTTGTAGGTTGTGCCGATAATCGATGCTAATTTAGTCGCGCTTACGCCTTGCGGAAGCGAATGGAGATACAGGGCCTGAAACCAAAGCTTAAGCGGAGTTCGGCTCCCCTCTAGTATTGTCCCGGCGGTAAGCGAAGTCTGAGCATGGCAATCACGGCACTCATACAATGGGTGCTTGCGGGAGCGAATCAAATAATATTGTCGATGGGAGCATCGAGGGCAACAAAAGCCATCGGGCCAACGAGCCAGGAAAAACGCGGCGGTGCATTTTTCTTCGGTGTCATATTGATTAAGGAAATGCTCGAAACTAGGCGTATCATGCAACCGAATCACCACCAAATAGAACGTATGTTCTTATTTTTATTTTACAAAATATTGCTGAAAAGGTCAAGTTATTTAAATAAAAATCCGGCGGTGTTGAGATTGATGCTCGGGGCGTTTACGGGAAAAGTAACTGAGCGAGGGGGATAATGGCCATACGAAATCAGAGAGAGCAGTATACCTGACTAAAAGGGATAATGGATATAGGAGGCCAGAATAGAAGGCAGCCTGAACGGAAGATAACTTAACTGAGGGGGAATTGGGCAAAAGCTGACTTCATAAAGTTGTTTCCTCTAAACGGACCGTACATTTTTTCAGACTGGCTCATATATTGAGTAGTAGGGTACGAAGGCCTAGCCGAATGGGGGCGAGGGATTGTGAAAATTTCGGATTTTCAGACGAAGGACGTCATTAACATCGTGGACGGGAAGAAGTTGGGGCAGGTCAGCGATTTGGAGCTGGATCTTCGCCAGGGGCGAATCGATTCGATCGTCGTGCCGACGTCCACGAGGTTGTTCGGGATGTTCGGGGGCGGCAACGACGTGGTCATTCCTTGGAGGAACATAGTCAAAATCGGAACGGATGTCGTGCTTGTTCGTTTGGATGACGCTAAAGTGTATAGGCTAGAGGACGGGGACCAACATTCGGGAAGATAGCGCGCTTCGGCGCCTTTCTTCCGATTGCGGCGGAGCTATGGTACACTGGGTTCGGAGGTGTCGATTTTGGAGCCGTTTCAATTGCGCATAGAAGATGAAAAGTCATCGTTGTTAATGCTGCATTCTTGGTGTGAGAGGAATGGCATTACTGCCGGTTTCACGACGAGGCAAGCCAAGAATACGGCGCTTCACGTGGGAGACGATCCCGGGAATGTATTGACTTCGCGCAATAATATTGCCGAAGAATTAAGCTGGCGATTCGAAGCGTTTACTTGCGCGGAACAAGTCCACGGCAACGATGTTTACGTCATCTCTTCCGAAGATATAGGACGTGGCCGATTAGATAGGGAAAGCGCGATACCGAACACGGATGCGCTCATTACGAATGAATCCGACGTTTTGCTGGCAATGTATTTTGCCGATTGCGTACCGTTATATTTCCATGATCCCGTCACGGGAAGCCTTGGACTCGCGCATGCCGGCTGGAAAGGCACGGTTTCGGAAATCGCCGTCAAAACCGTTGCGAAGATGCAGGCCGTATACGGTGCGGAGCCGGAAAATATACTGGCCGCGATCGGCCCTTCTATCGGAAGTTGTTGTTACGAAGTAGATCGACGCGTGCTTCAGCATGTACGCCCGCTTATTGATTTGCTTAGAGCCGGAAACCCGATAATAGAGGAGTCTAGTATCGTCATATCTTCCGAATCGGAAGGCCGCGCGTACCTCGACTTGAAACATTTAAACCGAGAACTTATGATAAAAGCAGGAATTTTGCCGAGCCGCATCGAAATGTCATCATGGTGTACAAGCTGCCGAACCGACCTTTTCTTCTCCCATCGGAAAGAGAATGGCGTTACTGGACGAATGATGAGCTGGCTGGGAAGGAAATCGAGGTGATCGTTTCGTGACATTGCAAAGCCGTTTACGAGACGTGGAAAACAGGCTGGAGCAAGCGTGCAACAGAAGCGGCAGGCAAAGAGAAGACATCCAGATTATTGCCGTAACGAAGTACGTATCTGTACAAACGGCCGAAGCCGTAGTACAAGAAGGCATAAACCACATCGGAGAAAACCGATGGCCGGACTCTAAGCCGAAGTGGGAAACGCTGCAAGGACAAGCAGTTTTTCATTACATAGGCTCCTTGCAAACCAATAAAGTAAAAGATGTCGTAGGCAAATTCGATTACGTTCATTCATTGGACCGTCTGTCATTAGCGGAAGCGATTCAAAATCGAGCGCGGACGTTGGACATTCAAGTTCCTTGTTTATTGCAGGTGAACGTATCGGGAGAGCAGTCGAAACACGGTTTAGCGCCTAACGAAGTAAAGCCGTTCTTAATCGAACTTCAAAAGTACGATCGGATTAAGCCGATCGGGCTGATGACGATGGCTCCTTACGAAAGCGAGCCTGAGGAGACGAGGCCGGTGTTTCGCGCGCTGAGAGTGTTACGGGACGAGCTGAATGACTCATCCATCTTGAAAGAGCCGTTAACGGAGCTTTCGATGGGAATGTCCAATGATTTTGAAGTGGCCGTGGAAGAAGGAGCCACGTTGGTGCGTTTGGGAACGGTGCTGGTAGGGAAAGAAGAGATATAGAGGAGGGATAATCATGGGTGTCATGAATAAATTTCTGAACTATTTAGGACTGCAAGAAGAACATGAGCAGGAGCAAGATCAAGATCGCGAGAGATACGCGGGATCCGAGGAGCAAGAAATTGAAACCCCGGTGTTCGATTCGCGTAAACAATCAGGTAAGAACAACGTCGTAAGCATACATTCGCAGAAAAACTCCCGTGTCGTTCTGACTGAGCCACGTTCCTATGAAGAAGCGCAAGAAATTGCCGATCAGCTGAAATCGCGACGTTCCGTCGTTGTGAATCTGCAACGCGTAAGAAGGGATCAAGCGATTCGGATCGTTGACTTCTTAAGCGGTACCGTATATGCGCTTGGCGGCCATATTTCTAAACTAGGCCCGGATATTTTCCTTTGCACGCCGGATTCTGTGGAAGTGTCGGGAACGATCACGGAGATCTTGTCAGACGAATCATCCGCTGACTATCCCAAAATGAGGTGACACCAGGTTGGATCAAGTAGAAAAATATATAGGTATATTGGGCAGTATTTACTCTTACATGATCATTATTTACGTGCTGATGTCATGGCTGCCTTCCGTTCGCGAAAGCTTCGTCGGCGAGTTTCTCGGCAAACTTGTGGAGCCATACTTAAAGCCGTTCAGAAGATTGATACCTCCGATCGGAGGCATGCTGGACATTTCGCCGATCATTGCGTATATCGCATTAAGATATGTCATTCTTGGTCTAGTGACCGTATTGAGATTCTTGTTCGGAGAATAAGGGTTGAGGGTGTCCAATGTCGCATAAAGAAATTTACGAGCATTTTCATCCGGATGAAAAAGCATTCGTTGATCGCGCCTGGGAATGGGTCGAACGCGCCGCGCAACGTCATGAGACGAAGCGGACGGATTTTCTCGACCCGCGCCAGGCGCATATTTTATTTACGCTGGCCAATCGCCATCCCGATGCGCAGGTGTTGCTGGCAGGAGGCTCCGCGCAAGCGGAGAGGCAGAGAGCGGTAATTGCTCCGGATTATAAGAATCTCGATGACGTCGATATGGGGATCGCTGTCTTGGACATTTCGTCGGACGACCGGCGCATATCCGAGTTGGACCACGGCGACTATCTTGGAGCGTTGCTTGGACTTGGCATCAAGCGGGACAAGATCGGGGATCTGCACGTTAGCGAAGAAGGCTGTCATGCGCTTATTGCCGAGGAGATCGGCGATTTCATCGTTGGTCATATGAAGCAAGCTCACCGGGTAGACGTTAGCGTCACCATACGTTCGCTCTCCGAGTTGAGGGAAATCCAATCGAAGCTGGAGGAACAAGTACTATCCGTGGCGTCGATGCGTTTGGATGGAGTAGCGAGCGACGTTTTCCGGCTTAGCAGGACTAAAATCATCGCCCCGATCAAGGCGGGCCGATGCAGAGTCAGTTGGAAGCCGGTGGAAGACCCGTCGCATCCGTTGAAGGCCGGAGACGTCGTCTCGATGAAAGGCTTCGGGCGATTCAAAGTGCTTGAAGTGGAAGGCGTGTCGAAGAGCGGAAGAATTCGGGTAAGGGTTGGTAAATTTGTGTAGGGGAATAGAAGGATTTTCACAGATTTCGTCGAATTCAGTTTCTGAACAACCTACACGGAAATCATGACTTAGGAGGTGCGCCAATGCCACTTACGCCATTGGACATCCATAACAAAGAATTCGCACGTCGTCTGCGCGGATACGACGAAGATCAAGTGAATGAATTTCTCGACCAAATCATCAAGGATTACGAAGCGATGATCCGCGAGAATAAAGAGCTGCAAAACGTAATCGCCGCATCACAGGACAAGCTTGGCCACTTTTCCAATATCGAGGAAACGTTGAGCAAAACGATCATCGTGGCGCAAGAAGCGGCAGATGAATTGAGAGGCAACGCGAAGAAAGAAGCCCAGCTTATCGTAAAAGAAGCGGAGAAAAACGCCGATCGCATTATCAATGACGCGTTAGCCAAGTCCCGTAAAGTGGCCTTGGAAGTCGAAGAATTGAAGAAACAAGCGACGATCTACCGTGCGCGTTTCCGGGCGCTGATCGAGACGCAAATGGAATTATTGACTCAAGATGGCTGGGAATCGTTGGACAGTCGCGAACCGCGCGGCATCGAGGCGTAAAATGGTGTCAGAAAAAAGATCCTTTCGGGTCTTTTTTTGTTTTGAAGTAAAAGCGGGTTTGACAAAAGCTCCGGTAAAAAGTATAACAGGGATATACGATTATTCCATACCCGATCGAAGACGGGAATCAGTAAGCGCGTAATCCGAAATTCAGAGAGCTGGCGGGAGCTGCAAGCCAGCGTGAGGAACGCGCCGAATATCATCCCCGAGATGCGATGCCGAACGCCGTGGACCTTGTGTCCGGGTTTAATAAGCAGAGCCG
Organism: Cohnella cholangitidis; assembly: GCF_014107495.1. GTDB lineage: Bacteria > Bacillota > Bacilli > Paenibacillales > Paenibacillaceae > Cohnella > Cohnella cholangitidis. The sequence goes on along the minus strand of NZ_CP041969.1, from coordinate 693,752 downwards.
GACGTCCGCCGTTATCAGGAACGCGCACTATGTAAGCAGTCGGAAACGCTGAGCTTTGTCGACCGTCTTCGGTGCGTTGCGAGTTGCCGCCAAGCTTTCCATACACGGAGCATAGGCGGAACAAGGGTGGTAACGCGAGCTAACCTCGTCCCTTTCCAGGGGCGGGGTTTTATTTTTTTGCAACGAAAGGATGAGGAAGATGCAACGCGTAGACGTAAAAGAAAAAGCAAGATCCCGCGAAGTGCGTATCTTGGAGCAATGGAAACAAGAGGATACGTTCCGCAAGTCCATCGACAACCGCGAAGGCAAGCCGAACTTCGTTTTTTACGAGGGACCTCCGACGGCTAACGGCAAGCCGCATATCGGCCACGTGCTTGGCCGCGTCATCAAAGATTTCGTCAGCCGTTACAAAACGATGGCAGGCTACCGCGTCATTCGCAAAGCCGGTTGGGATACCCACGGATTGCCTGTCGAGCTTGGCGTCGAGAAGCAGTTGGGCATCTCGGGCAAGCAAGAAATCGAGAAATACGGCGTTGAGCCTTTTATTATCAAGTGTAAAGAGAGCGTATTCGAGTATGAGCGCCAATGGCGCGAGCTTACCGAAGCGATCGCGTATTGGACTGATCTTGACGATCCATACATCACGTTGGATAACAATTATATTCAAAGTGTGTGGCATGTCTTGGCTACGATCCACGACAAAGGCTTGCTCTATCGCGGGCACCGGGTTAGCCCGTATTGCCCGTGTTGCCAGACGACCCTTAGTTCGCACGAGGTTGCGCAAGGGTACGAGGACGTTAAAGATCTGACCGCGACGGCTAAATTTAAGCTGAAGGAAAACGGCGAGTACGTGCTAGCTTGGACGACAACGCCTTGGACGCTGCCGGCTAACGTCGCTCTTGCCGTTAACCCGCAATTGGACTACGTTCGGGTTCGTCAGGATGTCCAAGTGTTCGTCGTCGCCGCAGCGTTGGCGGATAAAGTCATGAAAGGCGAATACGAGACTTTAAGTACGGTTAAAGGGCGCGAGCTAGTCGGACTGACCTACGAGCCGTTGTTCCCATACGTGACCGTAGAAAACGCTTATCGCGTGATCGATGCCGATTACGTTACGGACTCAAGCGGTACGGGGATCGTCCATATTTCCCCGGCGCATGGGGAAGACGACTATCGAGTTGCCCGCCAGCACGACATTCCGATGCTAATGGTCGTAAACAACGAAGGGAAATACATTAGCGAAGTAACGGATCTGGCAGGCCGTTTCGTCAAAGATTGCGACGTCGACATCGTGAAGATGTTGTCCGAACGCGGTTTGCTTCATCACAAAGAGAGAATGGAGCATAGCTACCCTTTCTGTTGGCGTTGCAAAACTCCGTTGCTCTATTACGCGACGGAGAGCTGGTTCATCAAAACGACAGCAGTCAAAGATCAACTGATCGAGAACAACAAAACGATTCAATGGTATCCGGAGCATCTGAGAGACGGCCGCTTCGGCAAATTCCTCGAGGATTTGGTCGATTGGAACATCAGCCGGAATCGTTACTGGGGTACTCCGCTTAACGTATGGACATGCGAAACGTGCGGAAAAGAAAAAGCCCCTCATAGCATCGCGGAGCTTAGCGCGCTGGCTATCGGCGACGTGCCGGAAAACATCGAGCTGCATAAGCCGTACGTAGACGCGATCCAATTGCGATGCGAATGCGGCGGAGTCATGAATCGCGCATCGGAAGTGATCGACGTCTGGTTCGACAGCGGCTCCATGCCCTTCGCGCAGTATTTCCACCCATTCGGAGACGAAACGAAGTTCCAAGAGCAGTATCCGGCGGATTTCATTTGCGAGGGGATCGACCAAACGCGCGGTTGGTTTTTCAGCTTGCTGGCCGTATCGACGTTGTATAACGGCAAAGCGCCATACAAATCGGTTATCTCTACCGGACACGTTCTGGACGAAAGCGGCCAGAAGATGAGCAAATCCAAAGGAAACGTTATCGACCCTTGGGAAATCATCGACGAGTTCGGAACCGATGCTTTCCGTTGGTCGCTCCTCGCGGATAGCGCTCCGTGGAACAGCAAACGGTTCTCCAAAGGAATCGTTGCGGAAGCCAAATCCAAAGTAGTGGACACTCTCGTTAACACGCATGCTTTCTATGCGCTGTATGCCTCGATTGACGGTTATGTAGCCGATGAGCACGCGAAAGTAAAATCCGATAATAAGCTCGACCGTTGGATCATCTCCCGTCTGAATTCTTTGATCTCCGACGTTGCCAAAGGCTTGGAAGTAAACGACTTCCTGAATCCGGCAAAAGGCATCGAAGCGTTCATCGACGAATTGTCCAACTGGTACGTTCGCCGTTCCCGCGACCGTTTCTGGGGAAGCGGGTTGACGGATAACAAGCTTGCCGCTTACCAAACTCTGGGCGAAGTGCTTCTGACGTTGTCCAAGCTGATCGCGCCTTACGCGCCGTTCGTATCCGAAGATATTTACGGGAATCTAGGCGGCAAAGGCAGCGTGCATCTTGCGGATTATCCGCAAGCGGATCAATCGGCTATCGATAGCCAATTGGAACATGAGATGGCAGCCGTGCGGAATATGGTCGAGCTTGCCCGTAACATTCGCAACGAATCGAGCTTGAAGACGCGTCAACCGCTGTCCGAGTTGCTCGTTTCCTTAAGCGGCGAATTCGATCTGTCGGGTTACGAAGAGATCATCAAAGACGAGATTAACGTCAAAACGATCACGATCGTGAACGATGATAGCGGGTTGTCAACTTCAACCTGAAGCTCAATTTGAAAGTCGCCGGGAAAAAATACGGCAAAAACGTCGGTCCGATTCAAAATGCCTTTAAGGGAATGTCTAGCGACGACACGCGTGCAATCGTCCAATCCGGCAAGTTCGACTTCGTTACTCCCGAAGGCGAAGAGCTGACCGTCGATCTGGAAGAGATCTTGGTCGAGAAAGAAGCGAAGACGGGATTTGCTTCCGCATCCGGCGGCGGCTTGACCGTTGCGCTTAACACGGAGATCACGCCTCAGCTCGAACAGGAGGGCTGGGTTCGCGAAGTGATCCGCGCGGTACAGGATACACGGAAGAAGCTGGACCTTCCGATCGAGAAAAGAATCGATCTCGTGCTGGAGGTCGACGCCGAGCTTGAAGCGGCGCTTCGCGAGTTCGATCACGTACTGAAGGAAAACGTGCTCGTGAACGAAGTGGCGTTCGGGCGGACAGACGATACGGAGACGGTTCAAGCCGGCGAGAAATCGATCGGAATCGCCATCGTCTCATAAGCATAATAAGCATAGTTATTAGCTAAATATAATAAAGAAAACGATAAGACGAGCTCCGATTTCCGATTGCCGGTCAGGTTTCAAGCCTGCGGCGATCGGGAGGGCTCGTTTTGTATTTGGCGGCTTAAGGGTAAGAGAGGGAAAAGGACGCCTGAAGGGATGTGCGAATATGGGCGACAATTCCAATAACGGGAAACCGAATCAGATTAAAGTGAAGACGACTCCGGAAGCTACTCTGGAATCAACGGAAAGATTGGCTCACGAAGCGAAGGACCTGCGGGGAACGCTTGGTTATTTATCCAAGAAGATCGATCGCTTAGCGATCGACATGGAGAAGGCGCAGTTAAAGGAATACGTAAATTTAATGCATCGTCCTTGGCAACTGATCTGGAGAAACTTTATCTCGGGAATTTCCCGGGGGGTGGGCATTGCTCTCGGATTTACGTTTTTCGCCGCGACGATCGTGTATTTGCTGCAATTCCTAGGTGCGCTCAATTTGCCTATCGTTGGGGATTATATCGCGGATATCGTTCGCATCGTTCAGCGGCAGCTTGAAATAAATCCGTATTGAGCAAGGGAGCTGGATGGTTAATGAGCAAAATCTGCACAGATATATGTCTCTCCAGCCGCATATCTTTTTCCCCACAAAGTGAACCTTATGCTGACGAAGCTTATTCCGATTACTTTGCGGGGGCCCCGGGATAACCCATTGCCTTGATGAGATTTAATGGTGGCAATGGGCTCCAAGAGGCGGACGTAAACTCTTACGAGACATATATCTGCTCCGATTTCTGCTCTTACATCCAGCTGGCTAGGATTATTTTAAGCTGTGATTAGTTTATTATTTATCCGCCCACTCGTCGGGTTCGAGGAGAAGGTCACCTTCGTTGTCGGCCATGTACCGGTGGTAAGCGCGGTTGCGTACGACCGTTAGGTTGTTCCCGGTAATATCGGTGGCCAGGAAGCTTTCGAGCGGCTCGACAAAACCGTCATTCTCGTCGGCTTCGATGTTCATATGGTCGTAATCTTCGATATTGTTGCCTTCGGCCATGGCCGGACTGTTGGAGCTTCCCCATGATTCGACGATCTGCCATGCATCCTCGCCGTCAAACCCGGTTTCGTCCCTTTCATCGACGCTGCTGCGCCCGAAGGGCGGATACAGGTACATTTCCTCGGCCGGGCGCCTATCCGAGTTTCTTGCCTCGGCTCATGCTCAATGCAATAGATTGCCGTGGGTAGAGCTTCGAGCCTTTCGATCGGGATGAACTTGCCGCAAGCGGCGCAATGGCCGTATTCGCCCGTTTCCATCCGATGTAATGCAGCTTCGACCCGCTCCAGACGAAAGGCTTCCTTCTCCAACAAAGCCAAATCTTTGCTTCGCTCGAACATTTCGGAGCCCGCGTCCGCAGGATGGTTATCGATACCGGATAGATCCCCGGTGGAATCGCGATACGATGCGGCCAAGCCGAAGTGGCTGTTCCCGCGCACGCGTTCTTCCAAGTCGTTACGCTCTTGCAGCAAACGCCTTTTGAGCGTCTGGATTCGCTCTTGATCTAACGGAATAGTCAAGATGTCCACTCCCTTCATCTTCTGACTGCCTATAGCTTTCTCGAGATTGTCCGGTTTTACGTGCGGGATTTGGCGGGTAAGTGTGGAGGCTTTGTCGATTTTTACTTGCTCTTCGTGGACGCTCCTCATCGCAATGTGATAAAATCAACACGCAGGAGAAACAGACGAAGGGCGGAAAAAACGAATGCAACGTCGAATTTGGCCGATTTGGGCTTATTATGTTATCGCGGTTGTTGTGTTTCTGATCGACTACGCAAGCAAAAAACTCATCAGCGGAACAGTGGAAGAGAATACCGAAAAAATTTCGGTTCTAGGGGACTTCTTCATCATTACTCATATCCGCAACAGAGGCGCCGCTTTCGGAATGCTGCAGGATCAAAGAGTGTTTTTCCTCTGTATTACGGTTATTGTAGTCGTAGGTATTCTTTGGTACTTGCACCGTTCGTATCACACGGGCAGTTTCATGCTGATGTTTGCTCTGGCCACGATTCTAGGCGGAGCTGTCGGTAACTTTCTGGATCGCGCGCTTTTCGGCGAAGTCGTTGATTTTCTGCAATTTAATTTTGGCTCGTATACGTTCCCGATCTTCAATCTCGCCGATACCGCGATTTGCATCGGCGTAGGGTTAGTGATCTTGGATTCGTTACTGACGATGAAACAGGAGAATAAATCGAATGGCAATGGAGAACAACCTCAAGAGCATCAACCCGTCTGAAGATAACCAATTCGAGTGGCAAGTCGATAAGGAGCGCTCCGGAGAACGGATAGATAAACATATTACGGAAACGCTGGCGGAGCACTCTTTTTCTCGTTCGCAAGTTCAGGATTGGATTCGCACGGGTGCGGTTACCGTAAACGGTAAATCGGTGAAGGCGAATGCCAAAGTATCCGCAGGAGAACAAATTCAGGTAACTTTGCCCGAACCGGAGCCGCTGGAAGCTTTTCCCGAAAATATTCCGCTGGATGTCGTTTACGAGGATAGCGACGTAATCGTCATCAACAAGCCTCGCGGAATGGTCGTCCATCCGGCCGCGGGTCATCCTAGCGGTACGGTAGTGAACGCTTTGCTCCATCATTGCAAAGATTTGTCCGGAATCAACGGCGTCATGCGGCCGGGTATCGTGCATCGAATCGATAAAGACACGTCGGGTTTGCTCATGGTCGCCAAGAACGACTTGGCGCACGCTTCGCTCGCGGAGCAGCTTAAGGAGCATAGCGTGACCCGCAAATATTTCGCGCTCGTATACGGAGTGATGCAGCACGACAAAGGGACGGTGGACGCCCCGATCGGACGGGCAAATCACGACCGCAAGCTTTACGTCGTAACGGATAAAAACAGCAAGCACGCGATCACGCATTTCGCCGTAGCGGAGAGATTCGACGAGTACACGTTGCTTGAGCTGAAGCTGGAAACCGGCCGAACCCACCAAATCCGGGTACACATGAAATACATCGGATTTCCGCTGGTCGGCGATCCGGTATACGGCGGAAAAAGCGGCCGTACGCTCGGAATGGACGGACAAGCGTTGCACGCGGGAGTACTTGGTTTCAACCATCCGCGTTCCGGCGAGTATCTTGAGTTCGAGGTACCTATTCCGGACGACATGGAAGAAGCGCTCAACATCCTTAGAACACGCTAGTCGTCATGGACATGCGCGCGGCGATTTCTGCAAATGATGTGCGCAAAAATCCATGGAGGTTAACGGCATAATAAGTCATAGTTTGATTCATAGAACGAGAAAACTATGGACTTATGAGGAGTGTCGTGACTTGAGCGTGGAAAAATACCAATCGACTTTTATCCAAGAGCAATTCGCTAACCGCATCGGCGGAGCCAACTACGGTAAGGACACGAATATTTATAAATTCGAAAAAATCAAAAGAGCGAAAGCGGCAGCCAAAAAAGCCCAACCGAACGTGGAACTGATCGATATGGGCGTCGGCGAGCCGGATGAAATGGCCGATGCGGGTATCGTTGCCAAGCTTGCCGAAGAAGCCTCCAAATCCGAAAACCGCGGATATGCGGACAATGGGATCGCGGAGTTCAAAGCAGCCGCAGCCAAGTATTTGAAAGACGTGTTTTCCGTAGACGGAATCGACGCGGAGACGGAAGTTCTTCATACGATCGGCGCAAAGCCGGCTCTCGCGATGTTGCCTACGGTATTTATCAATCCGGGCGACATTACGATCATGACGGTTCCCGGTTACCCGATCATGGGAACGCACACGAAATATCTAGGCGGAGAAGTGTATAACGTTCAACTGACGAAAGAAAACAACTTCCTGCCGGACATCGATGCCATTCCCGAAGATATCGCGCGTCGCGCTAAGCTGTTGTATCTGAACTACCCGAACAATCCGACCGGCGCCGCGGCTACGGTCGAGTTCTTCGAGAAAGTAATCGCTTGGGCGAAAAAATACAATGTCGTAGTCGTTCACGATGCGCCATATGCTGCATTGACTTACGACGGAGTCAAGCCGTTCAGCTTCCTGTCCGTTCCCGGAGCCAAAGACGTCGGAGTGGAATTGCACTCCTTGTCCAAGTCCTACAACATGACAGGCTGGCGGATCGGGTTTATCGCCGGTAACCCTTTGATCGTCAAAGCGTTCGGAGACGTGAAAGACAACAACGATTCCGGACAGTTTATCGCCATTCAGAAAGCCGCGGCATACGGGCTTAGCAATCCGCAGATTACGGAAGCGATTTCGGCCAAGTATTCCCGTCGCCACAACATGCTCGTAGCGGCGTTGAACGAAATCGGCTTCCGCGCCGAGAAACCGAAAGGTTCCTTCTTCCTGTACGTTGAAGCGCCGAAAGGAATCGTAGGCGGACAACGCTTCGAAACGGCCGAAGATTTTTCGCAATACCTCATTCGCGAGAAACTCATCTCTACCGTTCCTTGGGATGACGCAGGCCATTTCATTCGTTTTTCGGTTACGTTCATCGCACAGGGCGAAGCGGAAGAAGCGCGCGTTATCGATGAAATTAAACGCCGTTTGACCGACGTGAAATTCGAATTTTAATCGAGCCGAATTCCTTGACACATCATGTCGAACGTGGGATAATTGTTGTTAATGTAACGGGTACCTTTAACTCAGTCCTGAGAGGCTGGCAAGGTGGCGCAGCGTTGACACATATCCGAGGTTTAGCGATCTAACAAGGACTTGTCCTGCAGTTAAACTGCATGCGGACATGTTCTGCGAACGCGAGCCTTCCGATATCCTCATCTGACTGAATCCTCCTTGCGTAAGACGCAAGGAGGTTTTTTATGTGCAATTACCCCGTGAAGGAGGGATCGAGATGTCGGACTCCCGCGTCATCATGGATGAATCCGCCATTCGGCGGGCGCTTACCCGGATTGCTCATGAGATGGTCGAGAAGAACAAAGGCATCCAAGGCTGCGTGCTTATCGGCATAAGGACTAGAGGCATCTACCTTGCCAAACGCGTAGCGGAACGGATACTGGATATCGAAGGACAGCCGGTTGCGGTCGGAGAGCTGGACATTACTCGATACCGCGACGATCGGCCTTACTCGGCCGAAACGAACAGCGTCCTTCCGGATGAGGAATTGAAGCTTTTGGTAAAAGATAAGCGAATCATCCTGTTCGATGATGTCCTTTACACAGGACGAACGATACGCGCGGCGTTGGATGCTCTTATGGATTGCGGCAGGCCGCAGTCGATCCAGCTAGCGGTACTAGTCGACCGGGGCACCGCGAGCTGCCGATTCGCCCCGACTACGTAGGCAAAAATGTGCCGACCTCTCGGCACGAGCAGATCGACGTTTCGTTAAGCGAAATCGACGACCATGATTGCGTCACGATTTTGCATCCGCGGGAAGCGGAGATCGGACGGTAACGTCGGAATCCACAACAGCAGAGGAGGCGCAAGAGACATGTCCACTTGGATTATTAACGCTAAGACGCTCAACCAAGAAACCGGCGAAGCGGAAATCAAACACGTGCGCGTAGACAACGGGCTAATCGCGGAATGGAAAGAAGGTTCCGCGTTGCCGGACACGGCGGGCGCAGAAGTGATCGACGCGCAGGGCAAGCTAATTTCGCCGGGATTTATCGATATGCACGTTCATTTGCGCGAGCCTGGCTTCGAGTACAAGGAAACGATCGCAAGCGGCACCGAATCCGCCGCGAAGGGCGGATATACGGTCATTGCGCCGATGCCTAACACGCGTCCGGTAATGGATACTCCGGAGACGATTAAGTTTGTCTTGGATAAAGCGGAAACGGAAGGCGTCGTGCGGGTTCTTCCGTACGCGGCGATTACGAAAAACGAGCTGGGACGCGAGTTGACGGATTTCGCGGCGCTAAAGCAAGCGGGGGCGATCGGATTTACGGATGACGGCGTCGGCGTGCAAAACGCGCAAATGATGAAAAACGCGATGGCGCTAGCCAAATCGCTGGATATGCCGATTATCGCGCACTGCGAAGACGATACGCTCGTTGAGGGCGCGGCTGTGTCGGAAGGCGCGTTCGCCCGCAAGCACGGTTTGAAAGGCATTCCGAACGAGTCCGAAGCGATCCATGTCGGAAGGGACATCCTCTTGTCCGAAGCGACGGGCGTTCATTATCACATTTGTCATGTCAGCACGGAGCAATCGGTTCGGTTGATTCGGTTAGGCAAGTCGGTCGGAGTGAAGGTTACCGCCGAAGTTTGCCCGCATCATTTGCTGCTCTCGGACGAGGACATTCCGGACAGCATGGATGCCAACTGGAAGATGAATCCTCCGCTTCGCACTCCTAAAGACGTGGATGCCTGCATCCAAGCGCTAGAGGATGGAACGATCGATATTATCGTTACCGATCACGCTCCCCACAGCGAAGAAGAGAAAGCGCGCGGCATGGAAAGAGCACCGTTCGGAATCGTCGGATTCGAAACGGCTTTCCCTCTCCTTTATACGAAATTCGTCCGTACAGGACGTTGGAGCCTTGAATTTCTGCTTCGCAGAATGACAAGCGACCCAGCACGGGTATTCCGGTTGCCATACGGAACGCTCAAAGTAGGCGCTCCTGCGGATATCGTACTTATAGATCTCGAGAACGAACGGGAAGTCGATCCCGCGAAGTTCCTCACGAAAGGCCGCAACACCCCGTTCACGGGTTGGAAGTTATATGGCTGGCCAACATTAACGATGGTTAATGGCAAGGTTGTCTGGACAGAAGAGAACGGCATTAACCGCTAAGGAGTGATTGGGATGCAAGCTAGATTATTATTGGAAGACGGCACGTTGTTCACGGGTCAAAGCTTCGGCGCCGAAGGCGGATCCGTCGGAGAAGTGGTGTTTAACACCGGAATTACGGGATACCAAGAAGTCATTTCCGATCCGTCCTATTGCGGACAAATCGTTACGATGACATTCCCGCTCGTTGGAAACTACGGCATTAACCGCGATGATTTCGAAAGCATTCGTCCCTTTATTCACGGCTTCGTGGTTCGCCGCCATGAGTACGTGCCAAGCAACTGGAGGGCGCAATATACGATCGACCAATTGTTGAAGGAGTACGGCATTCTCGGCATCAGCGACATCGATACTCGCATGCTGACAAGAATCCTCCGCCAACACGGAACGATGAAAGGCATTATTACGACCGGCAACGAGCGTATCGAGGAGCTTAAAGAGCGACTCGGAGCGACTTCCTTGCTGCGCGATCAAGTCGCCCGCACATCGACGAAGACCGTTTTCTCGAGCCCGGGAGAGAAAGAACGTATCGTTCTTATCGATTACGGCGCGAAAAGCGGAATTCTGCGCGAGCTAACGAAACGCGGATGCGATGTCATCGTCGTGCCGCAAGACGCGACAGCGGACGAGATTCGCCGTCTGCATCCGGACGGGATTCAACTGTCCAATGGCCCTGGGGATCCGAAGGACGTGCCTCACGCAGTGAACACGATCCGCGAACTTTTGGGAGAATTCCCGATCTTCGGAATTTGCTTAGGCCATCAATTGTTCGCGCTCGCTTGCGGCGCCGACACCGATAAGCTGAAATTCGGCCATCGCGGCGGAAATCACCCCGTGAAAGAGCTAGAATCCGGACGTTGCTTCATTACGTCGCAGAACCATGGCTATACCGTTAAGGAAGAGTCCGTGGTCGGTACGGAGCTTGAAGTGACCCATATCAACAACAACGATAAAACGATCGAAGGATTGAAGCATAAGCGTTACCCTGCGTTCACGGTTCAGTACCATCCGGAAGCGGCGCCTGGACCTTATGACAACAGCTACTTATTCGACCGTTTCTTGCAAATGATTCGCGATAACAAAATCGCAAACCCTGAACGCCCGCGTCAAGCGCAATTGTCGGAGACGCTGAGAGGAGAGCTGCAGTATGCCCAGAAATAATGACCTCAAGAAAATTCTCGTTATCGGCTCCGGCCCGATCGTCATCGGACAAGCGGCGGAATTCGATTACGCCGGCACGCAAGCATGCCAAGCCCTGAAAGAAGAAGGCATCGAGGTCGTCCTGATCAATAGCAACCCGGCTACGATCATGACCGATACGAACATTGCCGACAAAGTATACATCGAACCGATCAATCTGGAGTTCGTCTCCCAAATCATCCGCCAAGAACGTCCGGACGGATTGCTGCCGACGCTCGGCGGTCAAACCGGCCTTAACATGGCCGTTGAGCTGGCGCGCGCCGGAGTGCTTAAGCAAGAGAACGTTAAGCTGCTCGGCACGCAGCTCGATGCGATCGAACGCGCGGAAGACCGCGACTTGTTCCGCGAATTGATGCGCGAATTGGAGCAACCGGTACCGGAGAGCGTAATCGTAACGACGGTAGAAGCTGCCGTGGAATTCGCTAACGGCTTAGGTTACCCGGTTATCGTACGTCCCGCGTATACGCTGGGCGGAACGGGCGGCGGTATCGCCGCGAACGAGGAAGAACTGCGCGAGACGGTAACGAACGGTATCCGTTACAGCCCGATCGGACAATGTTTGATCGAGAAATCGATCGCCGGCATGAAAGAAGTCGAATATGAAGTTATGCGCGATGCAAACGACAACTGTATCGTCGTTTGTAACATGGAAAACTTCGATCCGGTTGGCGTTCATACCGGAGACAGCATCGTCGTTGCGCCAAGCCAAACGCTGTCCGACCGCGAGTACCAAATGCTGCGTTCGGCTTCCCTGAAAATCATTCGCGCGCTTAATATCGAAGGCGGCTGTAACGTTCAGTTCGCGCTCGATCCGCAAAGCTATCAATATTACGTAATCGAAGTTAACCCGCGCGTAAGCCGTTCTTCGGCGCTAGCTTCCAAAGCTACCGGATATCCGATCGCGAAGATGGCGGCCAAAATCGCCGTAGGATACACGTTGGATGAAATCGTTAACCCGGTTACCGGACAAACTTATGCTTGCTTCGAACCGACTCTTGATTACATCGTGGCTAAAATTCCGCGTTGGCCGTTCGACAAATTCACTTCCGCGAACCGCAAGCTCGGCACGCAGATGAAAGCGACAGGCGAAGTTATGGCGATCGGCCGTACATTCGAAGAATCCATCCATAAAGCGGTTCGTTCGCTTGAAATCGGCGTTCACCGCATCTATCTTAAAGGCGCTAACGAGCTCGCGGACGAAGTTCTGACGACGCGCCTGATCAAACCGGACGACGAGCGCCTGTTCTTGGTCGCCGAAGCGTTCCGCCGCGGTTGGACGTTGCAACAAATCCAAGACCTGACGAACATCGACTGGTGGTTCTTGGATAAAATCGAGCGCATCGTGCAATTCGAAGACGTTATCCGCCGCGAGCCAGCTCTTACGCCTGAAACTCTGTATGCCGCGAAGAGAAACGGCTTTACGGACCGCGCGATCGCCGAGCTTCGCAGCGAAGGCACCCGAACGGCGCATTGACTAAAGAAGCGGACGTTCGCGCTCACAGACTAAGCCAAGGACTGAAACCGGTATATAAAATGGTTGATACTTGCGCGGCGGAATTCGAAGCGACGACTCCTTATTATTACTCGACATACGAGACGGAGAACGAAGTTATTCCGAGCGCCAAGGAGAAAATCATCGTTCTTGGATCCGGACCGATCCGGATCGGACAAGGGATCGAATTCGATTACTCCACCGTTCATGCCGTATGGGCTATTCGCAATGCGGGATACGAAGCGGTTATTATCAATAATAACCCGGAGACCGTCTCTACCGACTTTAGCACTTCCGACCGTCTTTACTTCGAGCCTCTCTTCTTCGAAGACGTAATGAACGTTATCGAGCAAGAGCAGCCGATCGGAGTCATCGTTCAATTCGGCGGCCAAACGGCGATCAATCTCGCGGCTCCGCTTGCCAAAGCGGGAGTGCGCATTCTCGGCACATCTTTGGAAAGCATCGACGAAGCCGAGAACCGCAAGAAGTTCGAAGCTTTGCTTAGCAAGCTGAACGTTCCTCAACCGAAAGGAACTACGGTTACTTCCGTAGATGAAGCAGTAGGCGCGGCGCAAGAGCTTGGTTATCCGGTTCTCGTTCGTCCGTCTTACGTACTCGGCGGGCGCGCGATGGAAATCGTATACTCCGACGAGGAGTTGCTCTCCTATATGGAAGTCGCCGTTAAAATCAACCCTGAGCATCCGGTTCTGATCGACCGTTACATGCTCGGCAAAGAAATCGAAGTCGATGCGATTTGCGACGGCGAAACCGTATTGATCCCGGGAATCATGGAGCACGTAGAGCGCGCGGGCGTTCACTCCGGCGACTCTATTGCGGTGTATCCTCCGCAATCGCTCTCGGACGATATTAAGCAACAAGCGATCGATATTACGATCAAGATCGCCAAAGAGCTTAAGACCGTAGGTCTTGTGAATATCCAATTCGTCGTGTGGCAGGACAAAGTGTACGTCATCGAGGTTAACCCTCGTTCGTCGCGTACGGTTCCGTTCTTGAGCAAAGTAACCAAAATTCCGATGGCGAATTTGGCTACTCAAGCGATCCTCGGCAAAAAATTAACGGAGCTCGGTTACCAAGAAGGGCTCTGGCCGGAAGACGATTTCGTCTCCGTCAAAGTTCCGGTATTCTCCTTCGCGAAGCTTCGCAGGGTTGACCCGACGTTGACGCCTGAGATGAAATCGACGGGCGAAGTCATGGGACGCGACCGTTATTACGCAAAAGCCTTGTATAAGGGCTTGGTCGGTTCCGGGATGAAAATTCCGAATTCGGGAGCGATCATCGCTACCGTTGCCGACAAAGATAAAGACGAAGCGATTCAAATCTTAAAGGGCTTCTACAACCTGGGCTATAAGCTTCTCGCCACGGGCGGGACGGCAGATGCTTTGGAAGCAGCGGGTCTTAAGGTTCGCCGCGTGAACAAGCTGTCCGACGGTTCCCCTAACATTCTAGACTTGATTCGTACCGGCCAAGCGCAATTCGTCGTCAACACGTTAACGAAGGGCAAAACGCCTGAGCGCGACGGCTTCCGCATTCGTCGCGAAGCAGTCGAAAACGGAGTTGTCTGCTTAACTTCGCTTGATACGGTAAGCGCCTTGCTCAATATGCTTCAAGCACTGCGTTTCTCAAGCGAGCCAATGCCTGCTTTCCAATCCTAATAACAGTTAGCCGCCCGGTCCTCTAACCGATAGAGGATCGGGCTTCTATATGAGATTCAAATCGATAAGGAGGCATAACAATGGCAAATCTTTCTCGGGCGGACGCCGCGGGCAAGGTCATGGTCGCGCTCGATAAGCCGGATGCTGCCGCTGCGTTGGCGTTAGCCGAACAACTGCGCGGAGCGGGATGCTGGATGAAGGTGGGAATGGAGCTGTTTTACGCGGCGGGCCCTTCCGTCGTCCGCGAGCTGAAATCCCGCGGGTTTCGCGTATTTCTCGATTTGAAAATGCATGATATTCCGAATACGGTGCGGGGAGGCGCGCGGAGCATTACAAGGCTTGGCGTGGATATGTTCAACGTTCACGGAGCCGGCGGCTTGGATATGATGAGCGCCGCGGCCGTGGGAGTTAAGGAAGCGGTTGACTCGGGAGACGCGGAGCATGCTCCGATCGTTATCGCGGTTACCCAGCTTACCAGTACTAGCCAATCGGTATTAAATGAGCAAATTGGCATTCCGGGACAAGTAGAAGACGCCGTAGTAAGGTATGCTAAGTTAGCCCGCGAAGCAGGCCTTCAAGGAGTAGTTGCATCTCCATTAGAGGTTGCCGCGATCAAAAACGCTTGCGGCACGGGATTTATTACGGTTACACCGGGAATTCGCCCCAGAGGCGCGGACACGGGGGATCAATCCAGAATTACGACGCCAAGGGACGCCGTGACCGGGGGAACCGATTATCTCGTCATCGGACGCCCGATTACCGCCGCAAGCGATCCAGCCGAGGCGCTGGATACCATTTTGAAGGAGATGACCGAAGCATGAACGAAATTTCTTTGGAACAATTGCCAGCATCCATTGCTGGAAATCTATTGGACATAGGGGCGGTACATCTTCGCCCCAACGAACCGTTTACATGGACTTCCGGAATCATCTCTCCGATCTACTGCGATAATCGGCTGACGATGGGCCATCCGGCCATTCGCGATTCGATTGCCGAAGGATTCGCGCAGCTGATCCGCGCCCGATACCCGGACACGGAAGTCATCGCGGGAACCGCGACCGCCGGAATTCCTCACGCCGCTTGGGTCGCGCAGAAGCTGAATCTTCCTATGGCTTACATTCGCGACAAAGCCAAAGGACACGGGAAACAAAATCAGATCGAAGGCACGATCAAAGAAGGACAGAAAGTCGTTGTCATCGAAGATTTGATTTCGACCGGCGGCAGCTCGTTGAAAGCCGCGCTTGCGGTCATAGAAGCCGGCGGAGACGTCCAAAGCGTTCTGGCCATCTTCACGTATCAATTCGCTATAGCGGAGGAAGCGTTCCGCGAAGAGGGCATCGAGCTGCAAACATTGTCGAACTACACCGCCTTGGTAGAAGAAGCCCGCCGTCGCGGAACGATTAGCGAATCGGATGTGAGCTTGCTGCAATCTTGGCGCGAGAATCCGCAAGCCTTCGGTAAATAAAGCGCTATATGATAAGCTGCTTCCGTTTTCGGGGGCAGCTTTTTGCATGAAATAATTTTGATGAAAATTCGGAGGACCTATGCTAATATTGGTTCTATAGAACCAACAAATGGGGTA
This sequence comes from Cohnella cholangitidis, assembly GCF_014107495.1. Classification (GTDB taxonomy): domain Bacteria; phylum Bacillota; class Bacilli; order Paenibacillales; family Paenibacillaceae; genus Cohnella; species Cohnella cholangitidis. Next base: position 677,751 of record NZ_CP041969.1, on the reverse strand, counting down.
TTCATATGTCGAATGAACTAATGGTTGCCCATTGTCCGGAATGCGGGAACGTTTTTCAGAAAAATCCGCGCAACCTATGCGCAAGCTGCGCGACAATCGTGGACCAACAGATGCAGTCTATCGAGCGGTATCTACTACGTAACCGGATGGCTACGACGGAGGACCTCGCGCAAGCTACGACATTGTCTCCCCAACGAATACGAGCCTGGATCAGAAAAGGAAAGCTCAGCATATTCGATTACCCGAACATGACCGATCAATGCGATCTATGCGCCTCGCCGATTCGGAGAGGACATCTGTGCACTCCGTGCTCAACCAAAATTAAAGACGATATCGCCCGTACATTGGAACGGGAACAGAAGATGAAAGAGCGACTTCGTGCTGCCCATAGCTACATCGTAAAGAACTAACCGGGTGTCTCTCTACCCAACTAGGTTGTCTTCCAGGTGCATTTTACACGTGGGGACAATCTTTTTTTGTTTTGAGCGGATATACAGCGCATCGGTCTCAAGACCGATAACAAAAGCGTGCCGTAGACGGTGTAGTCGGTCCATAGGCTGAGATACAATGTAACTAGTCATGAAATTGGAAAATGAAGGAGAGGAAACGGATCTATGTCCATGTTAGAGGTGAAAGGTCTGCGCAAATCTTTCGGAACGGTGAAAGCCGTTGAAGAAATAAGCTTTTCCGTTGAAGCCGGAGAGGTGTTTACGATCATTGGTCCTAACGGCGCAGGCAAAACAACGACTCTGGAAATGATCGAAGGCATGCTGCCTCCGGATGCCGGGACGATAGCGATTAACGGGCTGACCTGGGATAAAAACGCGGAGCAGATTAAGTACATAATCGGAGTTCAGCCTCAATCCAGCTCCTTGTTCGAGCTGTTGACCGTGGAAGAAAACTTGGAGTTGTTCTCCTCGTTTTATCCACGCCCTAAGACAGTTGCCGAAGTGTTGGAAATGATCAATTTGACCGATCATCGCAATAAGAGAGTGAAATCGTTATCCGGCGGACAGCGGCAAAGATTGGCGATCGGTCTTGCTATGGTTAGCGATCCGCTTATTATTTTCCTGGATGAACCGACTACCGGGCTCGATCCGCAAGCTCGCCGCAACATTTGGGACATCGTACTCAAGCTTAAGGAACTTGGTAAAACAACGATTCTTACGACGCATTACATGGAAGAGGCGGAGAAGCTAAGCGACCGCGTATGCATTGTCGATCAAGGGCGTATCGTTACGTTAGACACTCCAGCTAAGCTTATCGATCGCCTGACGAAAGAAAGGGAAGTACGGCTGTTCTTCCAAGATGGGGAACAAGCGGCGATAGATACGGAAGAAGTAGCGAAAGAGCAGCCTACGGTCGTTCGTACGGCGCGGGAAGGTTCATCTCTTAAGCTTTGGTCCGTACAGCCAGAGGAAACCTTGTACGGCATATTCGGGTTTACCAAAGAACGGGGCTACCGCGTCGAACAGGTGTCCATTCGCGAAATGAGCTTAGAAGACGTATTTATCGCCTTTACGGGCAAAGAGTGGAGGGACTAAGGTGAGTAACGGCAAACAACTAGGCAAGCTGTTCGGAGCGCAAATCAAAATGATGTTCCGGGAGAAGCAAGTTTGGTTTTGGAATCTATTTTTCCCAATTATATTAATGGTCATCTTCATGGTTATCTTCGGAGGGAGCGGCAGCAGCGACTTCAAAGCGAAGATTGCCATAGTCAAGACTAACGCTAACGAGACATCGAATGTGTTGGAGGATTATCTTAAGCAGGTTCCGGTCTTTGAGTGGAAGTCGGATACGCCGGTCAGCGAGGAGCAGGCCGACAAATGGGTTAAAGATAAAGACGTTGATGCCATTATTATTCTTCCTGCAACTTCTGACGCAACAACTTTGAAATTAATCGTGAACAAAGAAAACGAAAAGAGCGCGACTACACTTGGGATAAGTGCCACTTTAGAACAATTCATCGTTCAATCCAACTACGCGGTGTCTAAGGTTCAGCCTACTTTCAAGCTGGAAACGCAGGCCGTCTCCAACGGAAGCGAGGATTTAAGCTATGTCGACTTCCTGATGACGGGGATGATTGCGCTGGCAGTCGCGCAAGGAGGCCTGTTCGGCATGGTAGACATGGTCGAAATGAGGCGTAAAGGCTTATTGAAACGGCTAAGAATGACGCCTGTCAAAATGGGACTATTCGGCATGGCAGGCATGATCGTTCGTTTCGTTCTCGGGGTCGTACAGATCGTAATCCTATCCGTGATCGGCGTACTCGGGTTCGGCGCGAATTTGCACATAGATATCGCTACGCTAGTTGTAGGATTTTTCGTCGGTGCGCTTGCCTTTAACGCTTTGGGATATTTATTCTCATCGTTCAGTAAATCTATCGAAGCTTATATGGGGATCGCCAATATCGCTAGTTTTCTCATGATGTTCTTAAGCGGGATATTTTTCCCGACGAGCGGATTTCCGGAATGGCTGGTTCCCGTCTCGGAGGTGCTGCCGCTCACGTACTTCGTGAATAGCATCCGCGACGGCATGGTTTACGGCAGCGGAATCGCGACGGGAGATTTCTGGATGGGCATCGGAATTCTCGGAGCATGGGGAATCGTCGCATTCGGCATCGGCGCCCTCATTTACCGCAAAGGAAAAGTGGAAGTCCGTTAGTCCTCCTGAGGAGCTGCTCGCGCGGCTCCTTTTTCCATTATCCCCCTCGCTCAGCAATCTCGATTGATTAAGTCGCCTAGATTCACTATGTCCACTATCCCACTCGCTCAGGGGCTCGATTTCGTAGGTTTCTCGTATTCACACTATGCCCATTATCCCCCTCGCTCAGGTGCTAGATTGAGTACGTCACCCGAGTCGTTAAACCCATTATCCCTTTACTCAGTGGCAACTAATATTGTTCAATATCTAAGCGTTTTGAATGGACTGGTAACTGAATTTAATCTCCTTGTCTGAACGAAAGGGATAATGAAGGTATAAGTAACTTTAAGGGAGGGGTGGAAACTGAATGAAGGGGATAATGGATATAGAGGTGACAATTAGCTAATTGAGGCTGGAGGGAGAGGGAGAAAACTGAGCGAAAGGGATAACGGATGTGGACGTGACAAATGATGTAGCAAAGGCGGAGGGGAGACAAAGAAAAATAGGAGGATACTGAGCGAGGGGGATAGTGGCTATAAAAGAAAAAACGGTAAGGAAGGAGTATGGAGCCCCGTTCCTTACCGCCCGCTACTATTTAAGACGTGAGAGCCATTGGCGTATTTCTTCATTAGGCAGTTCGTCGGCTGCAGGAGTGGAAACAAGCTCGTCGGATAGCCCGTATTTGCGTTTCAAGGATAGAATCCGACGGACGCTGTCGTCGATACGAGATTCCGAGAGCTGTCCGGATCTTACCGATTGCAACAGCTTGTCGTACACTTTTTTTTCCGTATTGTAACCATGAGCGATAAGCAGAATATCGCTTCCCGCTTGCACCGACTTCACCGCTGCCTCCTCGATGCCGTAGTGATCGGCGATGGCTCCCATAGTCATGTCGTCCGTTATGACTACGCCTTCGAAACCGAGAGTTCCGCGAAGCTGCTCGTCGATGATGATTTTCGAGAAGGAAGCCGGAGCGTCCGGGTCGATGAGCGGGAACAGAATGTGCGCGACCATGACGGCGTCCGTCCCGTTCTCTATGGCGGCGCGGAAGGGAACCCATTCCAACGATTCTAGCTGTTTGGTCGACTTATTGACGATCGGCAAATCCAGATGCGAGTCGACTGAAGTGTCTCCATGCCCGGGAAAATGTTTGACAACCGGAATCGTTCCGCCTTCTTGCAGCCCTTTCATGACGGCAATGCCCATTTTCGAGACCAAGTCCGCGTCTTTGCCGAAAGATCGGCTGCCGATGACCGGGTTTTTCGGATTGCTGTTAATGTCGAGAACTGGCGCGAAATTTATGTTGAAGCCCATGAGATTCAGTTCTTTCGATAATAAAACGCCCATTTCATTCGCTAGTTCGGGGTCGCCGGTTCGACCGACTTTATCCGCGTTAGGAATGGCTTCGAATTCCTTGGGCAACCGACTGACTTTTCCGCCTTCTTGATCTACGCTAATGAAGAGCGGCGCAGGATTGCCGTTGTTCGCTTGTTTGAGCTCGTTGACTAGGCGGACCGAACCAGCCAAATCGGAGAAATTATTTTTGTATAAAATAATGCCTCCGACATGTTGTTCCGCAATCATTTTCTTCATGGAAGAATCGATTTTCTTACCTTCGATGCCCGCGAGGAGCATTTGACCGACTTTCTGCTCTAAGGTCATTTGGCTAATGATGTCGTTAATGTCAACATTCCCGCTCGGGTTAATCTCCGAGGGGGAAGAGGGACTTGCCGGCGGCGCTTGAGAAGGTGACGGTTCAGCTGACGGAGACGGAGACTGGAGTGGGGGAGCAGACTGCGACGCCTGATTCCCGCCGGTACCTAATCCGCAACCTACGGTAACGACTAGGAGCAGGCTTATCCCCAAACTCCTTAACATTCGCGCTGACGTTGATCTCATCCTGTAATCCTCCTCTTAAGCAAAAATGCTCCTGCACTGCCCGGGAAGGGCGGCAGGAGCTCTCTGTATTTTAAATTTCGAATGAGCTTTTTAAAGAAACGATGCGGTTAAAGACGGGATGCCCTTCCGCTGAGTCTTTAGTATCCACATTGAAATACCCGTGACGGAAAAATTGGAATTTATCTCCGCCGACGGCTTCTTTCATTCCTTGTTCCACGAATCCTTCCAAGACTTCGAGGGAATTCGGGTTAAGGCGATCCAGAAACGATTGTCCGTCTTCTTCCGCTTCATCCGTAATAAGCGGTTCGTAAAGGCGGAACTGCGCAGGCACGGCATGGGAAGCTTCGACCCAATGAATCGTTCCTTTTACCTTGCGTCCGGTAAAGCCGGATCCGCTCTTCGTCTCGGGGTCGTAAGTGCAGCGAAGCTCAATGGCGTTGCCTTCCGCATCGTGAATGACTTCCTCGCACTTAATGAAGTAGGCATGCTTCAGACGAACCTCGTTGCCCGGGAACAACCGGAAATATTTCGGCGGCGGATTATCCATGAAATCGTCGCGTTCGATATAGATTTCCCTAGAGAACGGAATTTGACGATGTCCCATTTCCGGGTTTTCCGAATTGTTCTCGGCGTCCAACCATTCCGTCTGGCCTTCCGGATAGTTCGTGATAACGACCTTAAGCGGCTGCAGCACGGCCATCGTCCGAAGCGCCTTAAGTTTAAGGTCTTCGCGGATAAAATGCTCCAGCATCCGCTCGTCGACTACGCCGTAACTCTTGGCCACGCCGATCTCGCGACAGAATGCGCGAATGGCTTCAGGAGTGTATCCTTTGCGGCGCAAGCCGGAAATCGTAGGCATGCGCGGATCGTCCCAACCGTCTACGGCTTTTTCGTCTACGAGCAATTTAAGCTTTCTTTTGCTCATGACGGTATTGGTCAAATTAAGCCGGGCGAATTCGTATTGATGCGGGACCCATTTCATTTCGCACTCGCGGACGACCCAATCGTAGAACGGGCGCTGATCCTCGAACTCCAACGTGCAGATGGAATGGGTGACGCCCTCGATGGCGTCTTCGAGAGGGTGAGCAAAAGCGTACATCGGATAAATGCACCATTGATCGCCCGTATTGTGATGATGCGCATGAACGACGCGGTATAGAATCGGGTCGCGTAAATTGACGTTCGGGGAAGCCATGTCGATCTTCGCGCGCAGAACCTTTTGGCCGTCGGCGAACTCGCCGTCCTTCATGCGCCGGAACAAATCCAGGTTTTCCTCGACGGCGCGATTGCGATAAGGGCTTTCTTGTCCGGGAGCCGTCAACGTTCCTCTTGTTTCGCGGATTTGATCCGCGGTTTGATCGTCGACGAAAGCCAGTCCTTTGCGAATGAGGACTAAAGCTCTCTCGTACATTTCTCCGAAGTAATCGGACGCGAAGAACAGGCCATCCCACTCGAAGCCTAGCCACTCGACGTCTTTTTTTATGGATTCCACGTACTCTACGTCTTCCTTAACGGGATTCGTATCGTCGAACCGCAAATTCGTTCTTCCTTTGAACTCGTCGGCGAGCTCGAAGTTCAGGCAGATCGATTTGGCATGTCCGATGTGCAGGTAACCGTTCGGTTCGGGCGGGAAGCGGGTGACGATTTCTTTGACTTTCCCGGATGCGAGATCCTCGGCTACGATGTTTTTGATAAAGTTCGATGACGACGTCTTAGTTTCCAAGCGGACCAACCTTCCTCACAGTAGCAAGTATATCTTCTAATAATACACAAAAGTAACGCTCCTTATAAAGGTCTGAACGAAAAAATGGTGAAATGTCGGAAAGCGCCGACAAAATTTGACCGATATTAGAACCCATTCCAATTAAAAAAATGATAAAGATTTAATTTTTTCAGTAACTTTTCAGCAAGACGGCTCGTTATAATCAATGAAGAGATTGGTAAGGGAGGAAATGGTATGCTGTCATGGTTGGGCCGAGGTTCCACAGCGGAGAAAAACGACGAACGAACGGAGGCCCCGGTAGAGGAAACGGCTAGCAAAGCATCCGTGAGCGAATCGCTGCTCACCGTTCGCAACGTGGAACGATCATTCGACGTCGGCAGCCAGAAAATCCGCGTTCTGAAAGGAATTAACCTAAGCTTGTATCCATCGCAGCTTGTTATGCTTAGGGGACGTTCGGGCTCAGGCAAGACGACGCTGATGAATTTAATGGGAGGGCTGGATACGCCTACAGAAGGCGAGATTCACTTCAAGAATCGCCCTTTCCATAAATGGGATGACGATAAGCGCACGGAAGTGCGTCGCAAGGATATCGGGTTCATTTTCCAAGCGTATGCTTTGATGCCTCTCTTGTCCGCTTACGAGAATGTCGAATTGTCGCTCCGGATGGCGAATACCCCGCGATCGGAGTGGAAGTCGAGAATCACGTCATGCCTTGATCTGGTCGGATTATCGAAGAGGATGCACCATCGTCCTTACGAGTTGTCCGGGGGAGAGCAGCAGAGGGTGGCCATCGCCAAGGCGATCGCCCATAAGCCCAGCCTGTTGTTGGCGGATGAGCCGACGGCGGAATTGGACAGCCAGATGGCTGCGCAGGTTATGCAGGTATTCAAAGAAATCGTGGCGACCGAGAACGTGTCAATCTGTATGACGACACACGATCCTACAATTATGGAGGTAGCAGATCATGTCTATGAAATGGTGGACGGCGTATTCGTCGACAAAACAGCGGAAAACAATTAAGAATAGAAGCCTTAAGAGCGCTAGCTTGTTAGCCGCGCTTGCATTATCCGTTGCGATATCGGGATGCAGCTTGCTTCCGAGCGAGCCGGAGGAAGAAGATCTATCGGCAATCGAGCTGCCGAAAATTTCGGAGAAGCCGAAGTACGACGTGGAGACGAAGACGTTGGAGTCGACGGCGCAAGGCTCGGGGAAAATCATGTCTACTCAAGAGAAATCATTGTATTTTACTTTAGAAGGAAAAAGGCTCAAGAAACTATACATAAAAACGGGCGACAAGGTCGAAGCGGGACAAACGATCGCCGAGCTTGACGTCGACGATTTGAAGAAAAGCTTGACGAGGGAAAAGCTGGCGTTCAAACGCAGCGAGCTCGATATGAAGAAGCTGCTTCGCGATAAAGACACGATGGATGCGATCGAATACGAAACGCAGATGCTCACGTTCGAAGAGACGCGCCAAGGATTAGTGGACAAACAAGACGAAATCGATAAAGCGGTGCTTACCGCCCCGTTCTCCGGAACCGTCGTCTCGTTGTCGGTCCAAGAGGGCGATCAGATCAAAGCGTACGATACGATCTGCATCGTCGCGAATCCGAGCAGTTTGATCGTTGCGGCCGACCTCTCCAAAGACGATCTGGCGAAGATCGCCTTAGGCATGGAAGTGCGGGTGGACATTAACAACGCGGGTCAGGTTAAAGGCAAAGTTAAGCAATTGCCCGTACCTTCCTCCGACAACCAGAACGGGGGCAACGGTTCCGGCGGCAAAGCCGTCGAGAGCGTAAACGATTACCTGTTGATCGACGTCGAGAAATTGCCTAAGACGGTCAATAGGGGAACTCCGTTGTCCGTTGCCGTTATCGTTAACCGCAAAGAAAATGCCGTAGTTATCCCGTTGGCGGCGTTGCGTACGATCGGAGCGCGTACTTACGTGCAGGTCGTGGAAGACGACGGCAGCAAACGCGAAGTAGATGTGGAAGTCGGACAACAAACGTCGACCGATGCGGAAATTTTGAACGGATTGACGCCGGGACAGAAAGTCGTAGGACGTTAATCGATGAACGCGCTTATTCGGTTTCTCTTTCGGAAAATGTGGAATACCCGTTGGATGACGCTAAGCACGCTCGCCGGACTGTTTGTCGCCGTTGCTTTTACGACGAGCATTCCGATGTACGCGGACGGCGCGCTCAAGCGAGTCGTATCCCAATCGTTGCAGGATAACAGCGAAGGCTTGCCGGCGGGTTCGATGCTGATTCGCTATCAATCAACCGACGGCAAGACGGATATGGAAGGCTTCCGGAACGTCGATAAGTACATTCAGGAAGACGTAAAGGCAAGCATCGGATTTCCGGTAGAAGTTAGCCAACGCAGCATGATGCTGCGCAGCAGCGAAGTGTATCCGGAAGATCCGACCAAAGTCGATGCCAGCCGTACGCGCAAGCTTACGATTGCCTCATTCGGCGGACTGAAGGAGCAATCGGAGTTAGCCGGCGGCAAATGGTTCGCCGACCGGGCGGAAGCGGATGGAACGATTCAAGCGGTTATGATGGAAGAAGCGATGTTCCGCAGCGACTTGCATGTCGGGGACGTGCTCTTTTATCCCGTGCCGGGCAACTCGAACCTGACTCTAAGAGTTCAGATCGTCGGTTCCTTCAAAGCTCTCGACGAGAGCAGCCCTTATTGGTATCAAGGGATGGAAGGGCTGATGAACAATCTGTATGTCGCGGAACCCGCCTTTTCGGAGGATTTAGTCGGAAAGCACAATATTCCGATCCAGATGGCAGGCTGGTACTCCGCTTACGATTTGCGGGAGATCAAGACTAGCCAACTATCTCCGCTGACGAGCAAGCTCAACCGCGTAGACATCGAAGTGTACAAGAGGTTAAAAGACACTCGTCTGGAGCTCAGCTTCGCGGATATGCTTAGCGATTTCCGCCGAGACAGCATCCAGTTGCAGACGATGCTGTTTACGCTCGCGGCGCCGATGATCGCGATGGTGTTTTACTTCATCACGATGAATACGCAGCAAGCGCTCGAGAAGCAACGCTCCGATATCGCCGTATTGAGAAGCCGCGGAGCGAGCACAAGGCAAGTATTCATGTTATTCCTGCTTGAAGGTACGCTGCTCGGCATTGTGGCCCTGCTGATCGGACCGCTCTTCGGATGGTTCATGGCGAAGAGTATCGGATCGGCGAGCGGCTTCTTGCAATTCGTGGACCGCAAAGCGATCCCGGTCGGGTTCTCTATGGATGGCGTATTGGCGGGAGTAGCGGCGGTTATCGTCGCGATCGCGGCAACTGTCATTCCCGCGCTGATCTTTACGCGAACTTCGATTGTCGATTACAAACGGCAGATGGCTCGGGGAGACCGTAAGCCTTTCTGGCAAAAATGGTACATCGATGTCGTGCTGCTAGGCGTTGCTGGCTACGGTTGGTATTTGTTCAACGAACGCCAGATGGTATCTTTCAAGACCGGCATGACGACCGATCAGTTAAACGTACAGCCATTCCTGTTCTTTGTTCCGGCGTTAAGCATCTTCGCTGCGGGACTCGTATTCTTGAGACTATTCCCGCTCTTGCTTAAGCTGTTCAACCTGATTTGGAAAAGGATATTGCCGGTTCCGTTTTACTTGACGCTTACCCAACTGTCCCGTTCCGCTAAATCCTATTATCCGTTAATGATTTTGCTTATTCTGACACTCGGGCTAGGCGTATACAATTCTTCGGCGGCCCGGACGATCGGACTGAATTCGGAAGAGCGGATCATGTACAAATACGGTGCGGACGTCGTCGTCCAAACGGTATGGGAAGGAAATCCGGAGTTCAAGCAGCCGACACAATCCCAAGGCGGAGGAAGCGGCGGAGGTTCCGGCGGTGGCAGTGGCGGCGGTGGCGGCGGTCAAGGCTCGCGCCCGACGCCGACGAAGTACAATTACAATGAACCTCCGTTTGAAGTGTTCCGTTCGCTGCCGGGAGTCGAACATGCCGCTAGGGTATTGCAAACGAAGAACAGCCTAACGATTTCCGGCAAGACGGCAGGCCAGACGATGATTATGGGAATCGACAACGTCGATTTCGCCCGCGTAGGCTGGTTGCGCAAAGATATGTACGATACGAATCCTTACAAGTATCTTGCTTGGTTAGGTCAAGTGCCTGAGGGAGCTTTTATCTCTTCCAACGTGGCTAAGAAATTCGACCTAAAGCGAGGAGATCGCGTTCAGACGGTCATTCAAGAGCAATCGATCGAGTTCATTATTCTTGACGTCATCCCGTACTGGCCGAGCCAGTATCCGGATCAAACGCCGTTCCTTATCGCGAACTTGGATTACATCTACGATCAAGTGCCGCTCATTCCTTACGATGTTTGGCTGAAGATGGACCCCGAGGCGAAGGTGGCGGACATTATACCTGCGCTTCAGGACAAGGGAATAGAGATCGCTTCGATCAATAGCATGAGAAGCGAGCTCGCGACTCAGAGCAAGCATCCGGCCAGAGGCGGCGTATTCGGTATTCTGAGCTTGGGATTCATGGTTACGATTATCGTATCTTTATCGGGTTACATTTTATTCTGGTTTTTCAATCTGTCGCGCAGGGTCGTGCAGATCGGAATATTGCGGGCGATGGGATTATCCCGCAAGCAACTGACCGGGATGCTTCTATTAGAGCAAATATTCACGGCCGGTCTATCCATCGGTCTAGGAATCGGGATCGGAAAGCTGGCGAGTATTCTGTTCCTGCCGTTCCTGCAGACGACGGAAAACTCCACGAACCAGGTTCCGCCGTTCAGGGTCGTATTCGAAGCAACGGATACGATGAGGCTCTACATCGTCGTAGCCGTTATGATGACGATCGGGGTCGCGTTGCTGATTACCCATATTAGGCGACTCAAGGTTCATCAGGCCGTGAAGCTAGGAGAGGAGCGATAATCCGATGATTCAGTGCGAAGGTCTCGTCAAAATATACAAAGCCGATGATTTGGAGGTCGTAGCTCTTCAGGGACTTAATTTGTCCGTCAAACCTGGAGAAATGATGGCCATTATCGGAAACAGCGGAAGCGGGAAGTCGACCCTCCTGAACATCTTGGGAGGGCTTGATCGCCCCTCCGCGGGCCAAGTGCAAGTCGGGCCTTGGAATCTGCTTAAGGTCAACGATGAGGACTTGGTGAAATACAAGCGCGATACGGTCGGATTCATCTGGCAGAACAACGCCCGGAATCTATTGCCCTTCTTGACCGCGCTCGAGAACGTCGAAATGCCGATGATGTTCTCCGGCAAGCTGGATCGCGCGTACGCCAAGCAACTATTGGAGTGGGTTGGGCTGAAGGATCGGATGCACAACAAACTCCAGCAGCTCTCCGGCGGCGAGCAGCAACGGGTGGCGATCGCGATCTCGCTGTCGAATCGCCCGCAGCTGCTGCTGGCCGATGAGCCTACTGGATCGGTGGATTCCCGTACATCCGATATCATTATGGATATTTTTCGGCGTTTCAATCGGGAATTGGGCCTTACGATCGTTATCGTTACGCATGATCTATCGCTTGCGGGCAAGGTCGATCGGGTTGTCGCCATTCGCGACGGCTTGACGAGCACGGAGTTCATTAAACGAAATCCGAACCTCGACTTATCTTTGCCGTTATCGGAAGGCCAGACCGCCGAGGAGGTTCACGAGGCTTACGTTGTCGTGGATCGGGTAGGGCGATTGCAAATTCCTAAGGAATATTTACAAGCGTTAACGATCGGCGACAAAGCCAGCATGGAATTCGATGGCGATAAGATCGTCATCACCAAACCGAAATCATTAGAGGAGGATGAATCCGCATGAGTCCAAGATCAAAGAACGTTCGCAAGTGGGTACTAAGCGGTTTGACTTTATCATTATTAGTTCCTACATTAGCGGCTTGTAACACGGACAAAGGCAAGGAGTCCGAGACGCGTCATACGCTTCGCGTCGGCACGATGTACGGCAGCAAACAAGACGAAACGTGGTTCCGTCAGCAATTCACGGACATTTTCGAATTCACCCATTCCAACATCGATATCGAGGTCGTACCGGCGATCGATTATTCCGAAATGCAATTCGAGGATCAATCGAAACAGCAAGAACAGCCGGACCCGCTGGAGAAAGTCAAAGCGATCATGACGGGCTCCAATCCGGTAGACGTTATGATTTTCGATATGAGCATGCTCAGCCAATTGGCTAACGAAAATATGCTCAAACAACTTGACCCGCTGATGAAAGAAGACAAAATGGATACGAGCGAGTACGTGCCTGCAGTCATCGATGGCATCAAGGACGCCGGCAATGGTTTCTTATACGCCCTAACGCCGACCTTCTCGCCGTCCGCGCTTTATTACAACAAGAAGATTTTCACCAAAGCAGGCGTCGAATTCCCGCAAGACGGCATGAGTTGGGACCAAATCTTCACGTTGGCTAAACGTTTGAAATCCGGCAGCGGCAAAGACGCGATCTTCGGCTTCTCCTTCAATCAATGGGGAGCGGGAGATAGCTATTGGGACGTACAGAACTATGCCGCGCCGCTTCAATTGAGAATGTTCGACGAAAAAGGCGAGACGATGACGGTGAATACCCCGCAGTGGGAATCGGTATGGAAGACGGTATCCGATCTGTACAAAGACCATGTCACTCCGCGTCAGGAAGACATGCAGTACGAGCAGCCGCAAGGCGAGAAAGTACAATATAACCCGTTCCAAGGAAGATTGTTCCTTAACGGGCGGGTGGCCATGTCGGTTGGCAGCTATGATCTGATCAATGAAATCCAACAAATGAACGACAATAGCGACAAACTGAAAATTGAGAAGCTCGACTGGGATGTCGTTACGATGCCTTACCATGTCGGATACGAGAATATCGGCGGAAACGTCTATTTAAGCTCCTTATCCGGTATTAACGCTAAAGCCGCCAATCCGGAAGACGCATGGGAATTCGTGAAGTTCATGAACGGCAAAGAGTGGGCGAAGCTGAAATCCCGCAGCACGTATGAATTGTCCGCCCGTAAAGAATTCGTAAAAGTGCGCGACGGCATGAGCTACAATGTGGAGGCATTCACGAAGATGAAGCCGGCTCCGCAGCTTAACTCGTCGCTTAAAGATCAGAAATTATATCGCGAGAAGCCGAACCTGCAAATGGTGTCCGAACTAGGCAACAGAGCTTACTCCGAACTCATTCAAGGCAAGAAGACGGTTAAGGAAGCCCTGACGCAATGGGAGACGAAGGGGAACGACCTCTTGCAGAAAATCAAGCTGAATCCGAAAGGCGAGATCCAAGGGATATTCGACGAAGCGGGGATCCCTCCGGAAAAGAGAGCCATTATGGAAGCAGCCGGCGAAGTAGTCGTCGACTAATCGTTCGAAGCGATCCATCCCGCGAGGGATGGGTCTTTTTTTATTTGAAATTATGGAAACGCGGACTCAAAATGGTTAAACCCGCACATGCTAAGTTCATCTCCAGACTACATCCTACAATCGGAGGGAATCACATGAAATGGATATACTGGTCTAGGTTATACGACAGCAAATTTCAAGCGGGATGTTTGGTCCAACGAATGGAACATGACAGCTGGGTGTTCGGTGTGGACGTGCCTCAGGAAATCGAAGTGTTCCGCTCCCGGAAAGGGAAGTATGGCGTTCGTTATTTGCCCTAGTCCCGTAATAACACTCTAAACGCGGTATTGGCAATCTTTGCCCACCTATGCTAAGCTGATTCCTAGGATCAAGGAGACGGAGGGACAGCTATGCGCAGAATGCCATTATCGGCAGATACGGCCGTTAAGCTCGCACAATATATGAAGGTACCATTGGAGCATCTCATGCACATGCCGCAGCATATTTTGTTACAGAAGCTGGCGGAAATGGCCAAAGCGCAGACGCCCGAAACGGAGAAACATTTGGAAACGGAAGAAAAGAAAAGTGAATAAAGTTCTTGACGTTAAGGTGTCCGATATAGTATATTATTACTTGTCGCCAATAATTGCATGATGACAAAAATGACGCGGGGTGGAGCAGCCCGGTAGCTCGTCGGGCTCATAACCCGAAGGCCGCAGGTTCAAATCCTGCCCCCGCAACCAACCTTTTCTCTGGACCGAGACGGGGGCCTTTAGCTCAGTTGGTTAGAGCGGTCGGCTCATAACCGATTGGTCGGGGGTTCGAGTCCCTCAAGGCCCACCAAGTGAATAACTTACCTGCCTTAATTATTATTAACCCTTACTATGGACATGTTCCTAACGACATCGTTCAATATGCCGGGGTGGCGGAATTGGCAGACGCACAGGACTTAAAATCCTGCGGTAGGTGACTACCGTACCGGTTCGACCCCGGTCCTCGGCACCACATCTTAAATTAAAGATCCTTTTTCGTACTATCTGTATTTCGGGTAGGAACGAAAGAGGTTTTTTGTTTTAAAATAACGATCGGTTTTACCTGATATTTTTACCAAGAATCTTGTGGTATATTGTTTAATAAATCTTGATTAAGTCGATTCTTGAGAAGATATGAGGAGAGAAAACAATACGATGTCTAAGAAACGAACGATTGCAATGCTGATTGCTCTAATGATTATCATGACCATGATCCCGACCGTGAATGCCGCCTCGAAAATGAATAAACAACAAGCTGTGAACTCTGCAAGCGCCAGCTTTATGAAAGAATATAAGTTAGGCACGAACGACCTCGCCACACCTCTCATTTATGATCTGAATAATGACGGTAAAGATGAGATTATTTTGTCTACGGCAAAGAACGAGATGGTCGAAGCAGATCTTTACATAGGGATATACAATTTATCGAATGGCAAGAAGATTACAACTAGACATGATCAGGACACGAGCGGTATTCCTTTTGAAATTCGCAAAATCAAGAACAAGACTTATAAGAACAACATCGCAATAATCTCTCATGGTACCACGGGATTTGGGGCCTTTGAGGTTGAGGTTCTAACTTTACGCAACGGTAAACTAACGAAAGTAGCGGCCATTGAAGTGGGTGGCGGCGGTGAAGGCGACATTATCGCCGATACCAACAAGGATGGATATCATGAGATTGTCGGGTTAAAAGTCGAGCCTGGATCTGGCGAAGCGACTGCTATTACCTTTAGATGGGATGAATCAAAGAAGAAGTATATCCAGTCTAAATCAAATGGAGCCGGCGAGGTTCAACGAAAAACCAGCTATTGGACCCAGTCGGGTACTTCTTCATTTTTGCAAGTTCTTATTGCGGGGGAAACTATGCAATTCAGCTACTGCGCAAACGGCGAAGTAAAACATATCCCCTTTACCGTGAAAGAAGATAACGGCAACGTGATCAAGGTGACTGGGATTGGAGAAGATGGCGAGGACGAGGGTTCGTTGACGCTGACGGTTAAGAATAACTCGCTGCAGTACAGCATTAACTCGCAAAATATTGTTCTTAAAAAGGCGACAAAGAAAGATTTTTATTCATGCGCCGGTATTGATATCAGTAAGAAAAACCACGAATATGCGTTTGGCGGCGTAGCTATCGGGGATTCGGAGCAATACATGTTAAACACGTTCGATGAATCTTTGACGAAAGACTCAAGGAGCGGCTCTACTGTATACCACGGTTCTTTAGCGGATTTGTATGTCTCGAACGGCAAGGTGCAAGCCATCATTTCAGATCAAAGCAACTACATGCTTATGAGCGGGATAGGCGTAGGAAGCACGTTGGAACAGGTTTTAAATATCTATGGCGATCTAGAGTTTCGTAGATGGGAAGATTCTAATGTTATATCAGCTAAAACGAAGGACGGAATGATTGTAAGCTTTAATTTTGGAATGCATTCGGGAGGTTTAGTTTCCGATGACTCCATAGTTGGATTAGCTCTATACGATGAGAAGTTTTTTAAGGTACTTTACGCGGAAAGCTACGAGGATAAGATGAAGAAGAGTTCCAAGATAAGCAAAGCCGGACCACGATTGTGATCCGGCCCGACAGCTTGTAAATGGCGGCTCTCTGTCAGTATGGTTTCACGTCAGCCAACATGAACCAACCTGATTATTTCCTCTTTTCAATATAGTTTAACAATGAAATGAGGAACACGCCAAAAGCGAAGACGACTGAGAAAGCTTGGAAGACGTCCATTAACAGCCTCCTCCTTTCGAATTGAGCTGTCCGCCATTTTACAAGCTGCAAGTTGATCATATAACGAATTGGTTATTATTGGAAGATGAAGAGGGACTATTTTTCCTATCTAATTCGACACCTATCTTTAGCTAAATGACGATATAATAGAACAAAGAGGTGGGTCGAATGGAGACAAGCGTACGGACGACGTTGCGCAACGATTGGGGAAAGCTGCTTCGGGAAGAGCATGACAAACCGTACTTTCAAGATTTGCTCGAGAAAGTCGAAGCGCAATACAGGGAACATATCGTGTACCCGCCGAGGAATGACATCTACCGGGCCATGGAATTAACGGATTATGAGGAGGTCAAAGTCGTTATTCTCGGCCAGGATCCTTACCACGGGCCGAATCAGGCGCATGGCTTGAGCTTCTCGGTACAGCCGGGCGTAAAGCTGCCTCCTTCGTTAAGGAATATATATAAGGAACTGAAGGATGACATCGGCTGTCCCATTCCCAATCACGGATATCTGGAGCACTGGGCACGGCAGGGTGTGCTTTTACTGAACAGCGTTCTCACGGTCCGGGAGAGTATGGCTAATTCGCATCGGAAGCTAGGATGGGAGACTTATACCGACAAGATCATCAGTCTATTGAACGAGAGGGAGACTCCGGTAGCGTTCGTCCTATGGGGCAACCATGCGCAAGAGAAGGGGCGATACATCGATTCGTCGAGACATTTCGTGTTGAATTCGGTGCATCCTAGTCCGCTGTCGGCGCATGGAGGGTTCTGGGGCAGCAAGCCGTTCTCGCAATGCAATGCGTTTCTCAGACAATGCGGGCGCGGCGAGATCGATTGGCGCATTCCGGAGTTGGAAGAGACGGCGCTATTGTTTGATCTTTAAAACGAAACGGATGGACCTCGCAAGGAGATCCATCCGTTTTTTTTGCGTAGGCGATCGATTAACCGGGAAACGGAGCGGTAGGCTGAACGTCCCCAATCACTGCTTTATAGCTCGACGGGATATAAGTGACGGCTTTTAACTCCGTAATCATTTGAATGTACATTTTATCTGGATCGGGTTCAACGGCTCTATAGCTGATAACGGCTTCTCCTTTAACGAATTGAATGTTAGTAATCTCAAGGCCGTATCCCGGATGCGGAGCGTTCACGGAAAGCGTCACGCGCGTTACGGCATCCGATTCTTTCGAAATAGTGAGCTTAGCGTCGCTAAGCACGGAGACGCTTGGAGCTGCGACCGGCGGCGTATCCTTGATGAACTTCGCCGTTCGTTTGACCATTGCCGTAGCTTCCGCGTAAGTAATCTGTCTTGCAGGGTAAAACTTCTGTTTGCCGTCCAAGGAGACGACCTTGGCGATCAGAAGTTTCTGAATGCTGTCCATATACCCGTTCGTGACTTGATTCTCGTCGGCGAAAGTTCGATAAATCTCGATCCAGGCGTACTCGCCTTTATGGCTTAAGGCCCCGAACAACCATTTAGCGAACTGCTCCCGCGTCACTTTGGCCGAGGGGTTAATGTCCTTCGGCAGCTCAAGCCCATTGAATTGGGCGATGATGAAGTCTCCGGCGTAAGTAGCGTTGTCTTTAACCTTCGTGTAATAATCGCTTGCTTTAGGTTCTTTAATGAAACGGATGTTATCGATGTTCAAATTCAAGCCTTTTATGATCAAGGATACGGCGGTTGCTGCGCTGATGCTGTTTTTGGGATGATCTTTGATGGTGACGATTTTATTTTTGGCAAATACGGAACCGCTAGCGGTCGTACAAAATATCGCAACGAACAACAGCAACAGCAGCGGCTTCTTCAGATAATGGCTCATTATAATTCCCTCCAGTTTCTAGTATGCATCATTTCCCAATGGGTACCCCCTAGACGACAGAGGTTCGGAAAAGGTTGCGCATATTCAAAAATGGACAAAAAAACCGGAAAGCTCATTAGAGCTTTCCGGGACATTCGGGGAGAGGATTAGTATCCTGCTCTAAGGATAATGACCAACAGGACGAAGAGGACAAGCGCGATAGCCGTAGCCGAACCTCCGCCAGTTACAGGATAACTCATGCAATCACCGCCAAATAGGTTATTATGATTGTTCATCACCCATTTAGCTTATGTCAAGATCCCGATTGGGACAGTACATTAGCACATCCGATTGCATTTTCCGCTGTCGCACAGGCAACGGATTTCGGCTAGGCTATAAAGCGCGATTCAGGATGGTTGTCCTATCTATTCGAATAACTCGTCCATTAGGCTATTGATCTCTTTTTTGCGATTTGCGGTCTCAATCCTATCGATGCGGATTTCTCCGTTATCGATAATTACCGAGTCGCCAACCTTTGCGTTCCGCGGCAAGGAAGCCTTGGGAAAGTCCCTGGTGGACCCGCCGACCTCAATGACTACGATATCGTTCTCAAACCGATCTATGATTCCCCGTTCCATTATTTCACCTTTACGAAAGAGATTTTTTTGCCATCGCTGACCGCTGTGACGGTTCCGTTCAGATCCGTTCTAAAGGTCGTTACTTTGGCGGACTTAAGCCTGTTTAGTATCGTCGCGGCAGGGTGTCCGTAATTATTCTTGCCAACGCTGATAATCGCAAACTTAGGCGAGACGGCTTTCAGCAAAGCCGGGCTCGTAGAGGATACGGAGCCGTGGTGACCTGTCTTCAGCACGTCCGCTTTAAGCGATAACTTCGCGGCGATCATGTCGTTCTCGGCTTTTTTCTCAGCATCCCCGGTAAACAGAAACGTATTCTCTCCGTATGTAAGATGAAGAACGGCGCTCCAGTCGTTCAAATCGTCGCCATATTGCTTAACCGGCCCAACGAAGGTCGCCGTAACGTCCTTCAGGGGCAATTTCACGCCGGCTTTCGCTTCCTTAATCGTGAGCCCTTCTTTTTTAACCGCAAGCAGGAAATCCTTAAACGTATTTGTCGTATGCGAGACTTTGGGAGCGTAAACTGCTTTGACCTTGAATTTGTCCAATACGACGTCAAGTCCGCCGGCGTGGTCTTCATCGGGATGGGTGGAAATCAAAATTTCGAGATCGTCTACTCCCAATTGCTTCAGATAATTAACGACGGCCGCGCCGGCTTCGTTCTTGCCCGCATCAATCAAAATATCGTCCCCGGCAGCCGTTTTAATATAAGTGGCGTCGCCTTGGCCGACATTGAGGAAATAGACCGATAGCTTATCTTTGGCCGGCGGTTTTATTTTGTCCGCTTTAATGCCGGAAGCTTCCGGTTCGTCAGGCGAAGTCGGACCCAAAGGCGATGTAGGAGCAGTGGGCACCTTCGGATCTGAAGGCGTCTTCGTTTTGATCGTGCCATCGCTATTGTGGTAATGGTATTCGCCGTCTTTGAGCCCCCACTTGGCGCAGTCCGTTCGACACGTATGACCGCCATTGGAATCCGTTCTGCCGGGGTGCGCCATGGAAACGTTCGTGCTGAGTAGAAGTGTTGCAATAGTAAGTAGCGTAAGGCTGATTTTGCGCATGGGAGTTCTTCTCCTCGAAAAGTTAAGATGAAATTAAGTTTACATTGATTACCGGGGAATACAAGGAAATATTTATCAGATTATTATTTGTAAGAATGATAGGGTTAACATTCGTCTTCGATTTGTGTTACGATTTGGGCAATGTTGGAAAGGGGATTAGAGAATGAAAGGTATGGCTTGGTTGGCGGCAGCGTTACTCATCATGGCAGGATGCAGCGGAAGAGCCTCCGAGTTTAAGGCGGACACCTTTTCGAAGGATGATCTGTGCATTGTTGAATCCGGCGGCTCGCGCGCGAAGATTTGTTATGGGGACAGCCGATCGGAGGTCGAGAAGGCGCTTGGACAAGGCAAGGATACGGGGGCTTTAGGCTACGTATACGATAACGGAGTGACCGTCATGTACCGAGACGATGCAGCCGCCGGTATCCTGTTGAAGGAGGAATCGGCCGGCAAGTTCAAGACGGTGCGGGGAGCTTCGATTTCCGATTCGAAAAGCAGCATTAAACGGTTATACGGAGAAAAAGTCGCGCTCGATGCAACGGAGCATAACCTAGATTATATTTACGATTCCCGTGCGGATAGATTTTTTGACGGAGGTCCGAACGATCCGCGGCAAACGATGGAAGATAGCGTGGATACATACATCCTCTCGGCATTATTTAATGAAGACGGATACGCAACCTTACTCATGGTAATAGATCGGCGTATGGCTGTTTATTTTAAATAGAACCAGAAGCAAGACAGGCAAACCCCCTGCTTATGCAGCAGGGGGTTCCGTCATTATCGGCTTATCTGAAGTTGTTCGCTTGGCCTGCCAATTGCTCTTCGGCTATTTGCACTAGACGGCGGGTAATGTTGCCTCCGATCCGGCCGGCATCTCTGGAAAGCAAATCTCCATGGTAACCGTCTTTCGGGAAATTGATGCCAAGCTCTTGAGCAGCTTCGTATTTCATTTGATCGAGGGCTGCGCGGGCTTGTTGAACGACTAGCTGGTTTGAGCTGCCGCTGTTGTTGTTTGCCATTATGTATCACCTCCACGATTTACCACGTATTATGCTTCATGGGTTTTCCTCTTATGCAGGATCTTCCGATAATCGACCATTTTTCTTCCCGTCCCTCATTCTCGACAGAGGGATTTATATCCTTCGTTCTGTTTCAAATCCTGAAAATCGTTTTGGATTGCCGGATCTTCGGACATTTCGGGTGCATCGCCGTCGGATCGTCCCGGAACATCGCTGCGGTCTTGCGGGGCAATCGGCGGATCGAGGAACTGATTGTTTTCGGTCATTCGCGCGGCTCCTTGCATTGGATTTCATTGCCGTGTTAGTCATTTGCTAAGGGAATTTTTTATTCGGAATGCCGGCTGAAGCAAAATGAAAAACGTTCAGAACCTTGGCTAAGCAAGATTCTGAACGTATTTGGATGTTATAGTTTGAGCCATTTCAGCCAATCCGCGTTGACTTTTTCGAAACTTCCGTAGGTTTCCTGAAAAGCTTCTTCCATCGACGATTTACGGCTCGCGAGGAAGGATTCATATTTTTTGCTTCCGTATTGCTCATGCAGAAACGCAGTGAACAGAAATCCGCCGACATATTCGGTCTGTACGGATATAGAGTCATTGCGTACGGTAATATGATTTTGCGGCTTATTCAGAACGATCGGTTTCCAATAGTCTAATTTCTGCTTATAAGAGTCGCCGTCTTTGTACGCGAAGTATTCGGCCAATCCCTCTACGATCCAATTCGGTTGATTTTCCGGGAACCAACCTGGGATTTTTCGATATTGTTCTTGGACGATATGTTGCGGGCTATGAATATATTCATGAATAAACAATTTGAAAATATAGCTGTCGTCATATTTCCATCCTTCCATCGTGCAACAAGCGGTTTGATACGCCGAAGGAGAAATGACATGGATTTCGCTGGTCAGGGCATTCGCGGAACCTTTTCCGAGATTGTATACGTTGCCTTCGGAGACTTGATCAGTCGCTTTAGGATGCAAGTAAATATAGATGGGGAAATACTCGTTATTAAGCGCTGTGTCTACTTGCGGGAATATGCTCTTGAATTCCCGGATGGCCACTTCACGGGCATGATCGAAGATTTCGGCAACCTTTTCTACGTCCTGCTTATATTGTTCGGTATAGAAGAGGGTGTAATATTTGGAACGATATTCGATCCAGCCCTCCGCCTCGTTGCTTGTCGCTTGAAGCGTGTTTACGCGTTCTTTCAATTGCGTTACCTGAGCTTCCAATTTCGAGATCTTAGCGTTCAATTGCTGAATCTTCGGATCTTCTTGAGTTTTCTTGTTACTTGTGAAAACAAGCTCGTTCTTTTTCGGATCGAATGCATTTTTGGCGTCGAGCAATTGAGAGACCAAATCTACCGCTATGTAGGAAGCGCCATTCTGATTCACTAGAGCGGGTACTAATTTTTGCCTACCTGATATTTGCCGCTCTTCATTGTAATCGAGAACCCGTTGAGCGAGACTTTCAGATTAGATGCGGCACTGGCCATTGTGGCAAAGCAGCAAAAAACTAAACATACGAGCGCGATCTTTAGTTTGAGTTTGGGCAGTTTCACTTCGCAATCCTCCTTATGGTTAACATTGCCATTATAGGATGGTACCCGATGGAGAGGAAGGTGAATAACTGGTAAAAGTGGATACAAGGAGGAAGAATCAAAAAAGGAGTCACATAAAGTGACCCTAAGGAGGAAAAAAGGTTATGAAGAAAAGTGCAAAAGAGATTCTTTTGCAAGTTCCTCTACATCAAATGATATACGAATCGTATATCATTTTCATTAGGTGATTGGTGGGAGCGATATGTTGTAACTGAACCCATAATGAATTAGCCCGCTGGCTTTAGCTAGCGGGATTTTAATATGGGCAAATCATAACCTCTCTTCTAGCTCATATCTGCTGTGGAGGGTTTTTATGCGGAGGCGTTTGGAATTCATTTTCCATTATCTCCTGCAGGTTGTCGGACTGTTCGGGGGCATCAGCCATATCAGCTGCAAGCTCCGCTACTTGTTCATCATAAGTGTGATTTTCTAGATCATCGAGATTTCTTTCGGTCATTGGTAGTTCTCCTTTACATGGATTTCATTACCAATGAATCATTTGCATAAGGTTTGCTTTTTATTCACATAAATCGTGAACCTTAGAACAGCCGAACATGCCGGGAGGCATTTAAACTTTTAATTTATCAAAGCAACGATTATTAACAATATACAGAGACGTAATTCATCTTTGCTCGTTTATTGAAGGGGTTATTTAACGAACCAATAGTTTCATTTGAGATATAGTATTTAGGAGTGGTTCTAATTACTTATAGATGCAGAAAATAAATGACACAACACGACAGGAGGTACACATAGAAGTGAGTCTATAGGAGGGGATAAAGCGATTGAAATCGCAAATTTCATTATGGATAGTATGGAATGAATCGCATTAAAATGGTAGAATCAGGACGTTTGGTGGAGTTGTAAAAATAATAACAAAAGTGCGGCCACTTTAACAAAAGAAGCAGAAACTAGTATCGGCGATTGATGTAGTGTGGACGCTATGATCATGATAACAGGGGGAAGAAATGTTGAAAAAGTCTCTATCTATAATGATGTTTTCTATCTTCGTCTTGATTTATGCGAATGTAGAAACGATGCAAGCGGCTAGTGAAGCTAAATGGAACAGAACTTCTAACAATGCCGTCACAAGCGGAAATGTAAAAAAGGCAGTATCGCTATTGAAAGAAAAAAAGCTATTGCAAGACGTGACCATGATTCCAGAAGAAGCACTCACCTCCATGGCCAAGTACTATGGCGGTTCCTATTATTTGAAAGCCACATTCAAACGTTATGAGGCTGTGACCAAAAATTCAACTCTGTACAAGCAGGGAATTCGGTATAAATTCTACTTCACTTCTGACTTCAAGGATTTTGTTGTTTTTTCAACATCTGAAAACCTTCCTGTTAAGAAAGAAGAATTAAAAGCTGATTCTTCGATGATAATCACTGGTTATTTTATTGGAAAGGAAATCATCGATCACCCAGTGGATGCTGCATCAAAGAAATTATTAGCGGAATATATATTGGAAATGTCGGGTTCAAAGAACAAAGCTTTATTAAGAAAATATCTTGCAGACGGCAAGATCGATAAAAACGAAGCATCGCATTTGAATTTGTCTGATTCTCTTCTCGCTGCCACTATAGTCACGCAACTGAACGCGATGAAAGGAAAGACAGAAGAATCCTTTGCTCTTGTTTCAAACTCTGCCAATATTCATCCACTGAATTATGACATACTTGGAAAAATCAAATTTAAGAACAATTTTGAGAATGATTTCTTCGTGGTCGATAGGTATATTGCTTTCGCACTAGACTTCTATTATATGGACACTGGATTGACGAGAAAGACAACCCAAAAAGATGTAGATGGCTTCTTTAATAGTTACGGCAAAGCTCTTGGAAAAATCGAATGGTTTCAAAAGAAATATCCTGATAAATGGGCGACTGCCAAGACAAAGTGGGTTAGCTTAGGTATTTATGAAGGAATTGATAAGAAGTTGGCGTATCTTGAGGAAGCACGGAAGTGGTACGTTGATACTGCTATAACAAAGAGGTTTTCTTATCCGGCTAAATATGATAATTCTCTTGTAAACAATGAATCTTCACCGAAAGTCGATAAGTATGAAGATTTTCCAGCGAAATATAAAGAATTCTTGGATCGATACGACTCCCTTGAAAAAGATTTTGTGCTCAATAATTTCGAGCCGACTTCTATGACTGATTCTCTCTATAATCTGAAAAATGAATATACAGGGTGGTATTACGGGGACGAAATTGATTATACCAAACTAGATAATTCTGACAAACGTATACGAAATGGTTTAAAACAGCTTTTAGTTGATATTGATTCTCTTCAGGAAAAGTACCTTGACTACCTTAATTCTCTAGATGACGAGTCTCTATATGACGAGTATTTGAGAGCATCATGGATTTTTAGTGGAGGTTATTAACTATTCAAGGAGAATCGACATGATTCCAAATACGATAGCAGAACTAGACCGTCTGAGAAAAGAGTGCAAATCGATGGTAAATAAACGAGCTACAGCTTCGGCAGCCGCAGCATCTTGACCAGAACATGGGGAAAGATTGATTTCTAGTCTTCAGTGATCCAAACAAAAACAAAAGAACCCTTGAATATCAAGGGTTCTGAGCTTTAGATTATGGTGATCTGAACAGGGATCGAACCTGTGACCCCCACCCTGTCAAGATGGTGCTCTCCCAGCTGAGCTATCAGATCATATTTTTAACGGCGACAAGGAATATAATATCAAGATACAGCAGCAAAGTCAATTCATTTCCGAAAACTTTTTTGCAAATTTCACGCCAAGCTTTAGAGGCGAAAATTTTCGCGAAAAAGGGATGTTTCTCGTTCGGCCGACGTACTAATGTAACAGCGTTAATCGGCGGGAGGAACGGAGAATGAGGGATGCGGCTTTGCTCGCGGTGTGGCTGATAGGGCTGTTCGGTTTGATTGGCTGCGTTATGGCAGCGGTTGCACGCTTCGTTAGGAAAGACTCCATGAAGTACGATAAGCAATTCACCTGGTCGGCCTATCCGAATTGGGAAGGAGAATCGGCTAAGAGAACGGTGACGGACACCAAGCTGGATAATCCGTAATCGAGCGAACCATGCAAAGGGGTGACAACAAAGCCGGTCTCGGCATCGATGTCACCCCTGAACGTATTACTCTTCTTCGTCCCATTTGCGGGAATAAGCTTTCTTGGTGGCCCACAGGACAATCCAGATAAGCAAGACGGCTATGACCGCGCCGAATATAAACGTAGCAAGCAAGAGATAACTTCCTTTCATGCGTGGGTATTACTCTATCATACCGGATTGACCGGCAAAAGTTAACTGATGGATATCGTAAACCCGCTGCTGTTCCACGAACCTCATGGGACCCGTACGGCCTACGAACTCGGGCTGATCGTCTCCGTAGTGCATGAGATAAACGCGTTCTTGGATATGGGAAGGCAGGGTCAACAATTGGGACAGGCACGCATGGACTACGCCGGGAGGGTGAAGCTGGCAGTCATGGAAAATCAGCTGTACTCCCCGTTCTCCGACCAACGAATCCAACAAGTCGGGATCGAACACGGTATCTCCGGAATAGAAGAAGAAATCGTTAAACAGCAACGAGTAGTTGTCTTTATTAGGAATATGATGAGTGGCGATCAGCTCGACTTGCAAGCCCGGCAGAACTTCGTGCTTACTTCCTGCTTGAAGCGGCCTGACATCGAAGTAATCCTCGAGAGTATCGGTCGGTTCCTGTTGGAGTCCGCCCTTCAACGAGTTTTCCCATAGCGTATCGACAAGAGTATCCGCAATGTATAGGATCGGTTTGCGACCGTAAATGTATTTCATTTGAAAAGCGTACTCTTCAATTCCGCCGATGTGGTCGGCGTGAATGTGGGTAAGCAGGACGGCATGCAGGTCGTTAAAGCTGTATCCGAGCTCGTGAAGCGCTTTAGGCCCGGTAATCCCGCAATCCACTAATAGGTTCAGGCCATCGACCGTAAATAGAGCGTTGTTATTATTGAATGCTTTGGCAAAGGCGCTGCCCGTACCTAACATTTGAACTTTCAAATCGATACCCCCTGCACATGGATGCGGTTTCGTTTCAATAATCATTAATGTACCATAATTTACCTCGTTAAGTAAGAAGGATACGGAAAAAACCTCTTCGATCGCTGTGACGCTCTGGGCGGAATTCGCATAGTCTATGGGGAAGTTGTATTCTCCTATGCGCTAGCGAAAGGAAGATTCCGATGTCGAAGGTGAACAAGAAGAAAAAATCGGCCGCGGCGGCGGAGCAGAAGAGGGCACAAATGAAGATCGTGACCTCCGATGTTTGTGCCGTATGCAAAACCCCTTGCAGACAGGGGCTGGATTATTTGGAGCAGATGAAAGCCCCGGGATCCCTTGGGTATGGCGTTCCTTGCGTGTTAACTTTGCCGGGCCGCAAAGCTTAACCCGCCCCCTTAACATGGCGAGAAATCGTTCATTTCCCAGGCAAGCGCAGAGTTCGCCATGAAGTGACATGAAGATTGTTTCATTTTGATTAAAAAAGGTTAAGAAATCATATTTTAAAGCGCAACTTTCCGCCCGGCCGTCGGTATAACCAAGTACAGACGAGGAAGTGAGTCGGTGAAGACGGAGGATGCGAATAATGAAAGTCCGTAAACTTGTGGTATTAACTTTAACTTTTACTTTACTCTGCGGTAGCGTTGCTTATGCGGACTCTGTTACGCAGAAGTTGCGAGTACTGATCAATAAGAAATGGGAAGAGGGAAGCGACGGCGTTATCGTGGATAACAAAACGTATATTTCTTCTCAGCTCATATCCGATAAGCTGCAGGCGATCGTGATCTCGGACGACAGCGACAAGAAAGTCACGATCTACAAGCCTAACGTTCATATGTCTACCGTCCATAAGAGCACGACGTTCAGGGAAGTTCAGAAAGACCAACCCCTTGACTTTAACGTATTCATTACGGTCGACTCGCTTAAAGTCGATATTAGCGCGCTAAAGTTGACGATCGCGGATACTTACGGAGCCGAAACGACGATTTGGACCCAGAAGTCCGGAGATAGCGATTTCCCCGACAAAAAGTATGATTTCGGGCTTACGATTAACGTTAGCTCGTATACATTCGCTCAAGCCGGCCCTTATACGTTGCGCTTTTGGATGAAGCCGGCCGGGGAGTCGGCGTACCAAGTCGTTTCCGAGAAAGTTCTTGCCTCCAAATAATATAACGCCTAAGCCGTCCGACGGTTTAGGCGTTTTTCGTTTGACCCTTGTAAGCGGAAGTGATACGATACGTGAGTAGGTAAAATCAACCGATTGAACGGAGGTTCGCCATGAGCGATCATGTCCACGACGAGAATTGCGAACATGACCACGAAGAAGCCGTATTTATCGTAACGGATGAAGACGGCAATGAGCACGAGATGGTGCTCGTGTACACTTTTGAAACCAATGATCGCGCATATGCCGTTTTATTGGACCGTAACGATCCAGAAGATGACGGCGTTATTTTCCGTGTCGAAGAAGAAGGCGAAGACGAGATTCTCGTCAACATCGAAGACGATCAAGAGTGGGAAACGGTCATGAAGGTATATGAAGAGTTAGCTGCACTGGAGAACGAGAACGGCTAAGCCTTTATCTACCGAGATGATCTTCATTGCTTCAAGAACAGGAGCCGGCATCCTTAGGGACGCCGGCTCCTGTTTCTTATTCTTTATAGGTAAAGTTGTCGCTTAAAGGATTTACTTGCGAGGATTGAAGTAGATCGTACGTCCGTTGAACATTTTCACTTCCGCCTGCAATTGCTTGCCGATCCATTTGCACAGCTCGTTCGCTTTCGATTTGTCTCCATGAGTAGAATCGTTGGGCAGGACGAGTTGGATGTAAGGGATGTTAGTCCCTGCTTCCTCCCGCGTACCGGTTCCGACCACGATGTAGCGATACAGCGGGTTGTTCCCTTTCAGATAGAACCATTGGCCGTTGGCATCGGCTTTCGTCTCGATGCTATAGGGGAAAGCCGCTTCGGCGTAATCCCAACCTAGCTGCTTGCCGGTTAACGTCATTTGCGTCCGATAATGGTTAAGCTGCTCCTTAACGCCGTTCAGATCGATTTCTGCTAAAGCCGAGCCTTGTACGAGAGATATGTAAGCGCTTTGACTCATCGGATCCACCCCCACGCCCATGATAGCATTTCCCAGTTTTGTTGGCAACGGGTACCATTTGGCCACGAGGAGTACATTTTCGTCAATTCAATCAAAAAAAGGTCCGTCGCTCGGGTAAACGAGCGCAGACCTTTTTATTATGAAATCGCAGTTTCTTCCATGATGACCTTCACGTTCGTCACGGAGCGGTCTTCCGGTCCTTTGACCGGCAACCCTACTTCCAGATGATCAACGATGTAGTCGATGTTTTCTTGCGAAATGATTTCGCCCGGGAGAAGGATCGGAATACCCGGAGGATAGACATAGATGAACTCGGCGATGATTCGTCCCGCGGATTCCTTGAAGGGAACCAGCTCGGTTTCGCCGTAGAAGGCATCCCTAGGCGTAAGGGCGAGATGCGGGATTTCCGGGATTTTGACGACGACCTCCGGAATTTCATTCGCATCCGCATGGTACGCATCCGACATAGCCTTCAGCGATTCCAGCAAGATGCCGATCGACTCTTCGTCATCGCCTGGCGTAATGAGACAAAGGATGTTGTACATATCGCTAAGCTCTACTTCCAGACGGTAATGCTCGCGCAGCCAATTTTCCGCGTCGTATCCGGTAATCCCCAAGTGGCGGACATGGATGGTCAGTTTTGTCGGGTCGTGATCGTACGTAGCTTCTTCGCCCAGCAGTTCATCCCCGAAGCTGTATAGTCCCGGAATTTGGTTGACCGCTTCACGGGCTTTTTTCGCAAGGCTCACCGTTCTTTCGGCTAGTTCTTTACCCCGAAGGGCTAACTGGCGCCGTGCCGTATCCAACGATGCGAGCAACGGGTAGGACGTGGAAGTCGTCATTAACAGGCTTAGAATCGTCTGTACGCGCTGCGGATTAACCAACCCCTTGCGGACGTTCAAGATCGAGCTTTGGGTCATGGACCCGCCAAGCTTATGAATGCTCGTTGCCGCCATGTCGGCACCGGCCTGCATGGCGGATAACGGCAGCTCATCGGAAAAATGGATTAAGGCGCCATGCGCTTCGTCGACGAGTACGGGAACATCGTATTCATGCACGAGATCGACGATTTCCTTCAGGTTGGCGCATACGCCGTAATAGGTAGGATTAATGATCAGAACCGCCGACGCGTCCGGATGGCGCTCGAGCGCTCTGCGTACCGATCTGGTCGTCACGCCGTGGTCGATCCCTAGGTTCGTATCGCGAACAGGGGATAGGAACACGGGGCGCGCGCCCGCGAAAATGATAGCGGACAGGATCGACTTGTGAACGTTGCGGGGAACGATGATTTTGTCGCCGTTGCCGCACACGGACAAGATCATGGTCATGATCGCGGTACTCGTGCCTGCACGGAGAAATACGTGGCATCCGCGCCGAAGGCATCCGCGGCCAACCGCTGCGCTTCGAGAATGACGCCGATCGGTTGGTGCAAGTCGTCAAGCGGAGCTATGTTGATCAAGTCGATGTCGAGAATGTTTTGTCCAATATAATTACGATATTCGGGATCCATTCCCGAACCTTTTTTATGTCCGGGAATGTGAAATTGCACCGGATTCTGCTTCGCGTGGGAACGCAGCGCGTCGAATAACGGGGTACGGTTATGATCCAAGAGAAGTTCCCTGCCTTTCTCAAACGTGCATCGAATAGGGTCGAATGCTTATAGCAAACAAGCATGAGTATAACAAAAATAGAGGGGAAATCAACCGCTGTCTGTTCAAAGCGAATGTTGTCACCAAAACGTCAACGATCAAATTTGGAACACGTCGTTCGATATGCTACCATTTAGAGTAGATTAATGAAGCGAATCGTACTCGTTATCGAACCAAACAGAGGAGAGAGAAATTTCTGTGAAAAGCAAATTAGCTATCGTAGGACTTATGCTCTTTACGATTTTTATCGGTTTCGGCATTATTATACCGGTATTGCCCGAATTGGTGACGGAAGCAAGCCGGCAATCGGCGAATTGGCATACGGGCGCCATGCTTGCGGTTTATTCTTTAATGTCGTTCCTGCTTAGCCCGGTGTGGGGAGGCCTATCCGAAAGAATCGGCAGACGCCCCGTTATTATGACGGGCGTGCTAGGCTTCGCGATCAGTTTCTTGTTGTTCGGTCTGTCGGGAGATAACCTCGTCATTATGTATGCCTCTCGAATATTAGGAGGATTGTTCTCCGGAGCGGTCGTATCCTGTATCGTTGCCTACGTCGCGGATATCACGACCGAGGAGGAGCGCACGAAAGGGATGGCGGTCGTCGGAATGAGCATCGGGCTCGGATTTACATTCGGTCCGGGTTTTGGCGGTTTCCTGAGCGAAATCACGCATCATACGCCATTCTACGCGGCTGCCGCGTTGTCGTTTATCGTTTTCGTCGTCGCATGGATCAAGCTGCCGGAATCGTTGCCGCCCGAACGCAGAGCGTCCGGAGAGCAAGGCAAGCGCGTTTCCCGTTGGACCGCGTTCCAAGGGCCGCTTAAATTTTTATACGTGCTAGCTTTCTTCGTTACGTTTTCTTTGGCCATCTTGGAAGCGACGCTTCAATTGTTCGGAATGGAGAAGTTCGGGGTTACGCCTTTGCAAGTAGGCATGATGTTCTTCTTCTGCGGATTAGCCGGAGCGCTCGTGCAGGGCGGCATCGTCCGTCGCCGGGTGAAGCGGGGGCAAGAGGGGCAGTACATCGCCATCGGCTTGATTATTTCCGCGGCAGGATTTTTCCTGCTGTTAACGGCGAATAGTTGGGGCTTGGCTACGGTGTATTTGTGCATCTTCGGTATCGGCAACTCGTTAATCAAACCGTGCGTTACTTCTCTTATTACCCAGAAAACGACGGTCGGACAAGGGATCGCCTCCGGACTCAGTTCTTCGATGGATAGTTTGGGACGAATCGTCGGACCGTTGCTTGGAGCTGCTTTGCTGGGAGCGACGTCATGGCTGCCGTTCGTCGTATCCGGGGTACTCTCGATCGCGGCGCTCGGTTTGCTGGCGCAATTCCGTTCCCAGGATCGTCGGCAGGTTCAAGCCTGATTCACCCAATCACGATAATAGTTCGTACGCTTTATGAAGCCGGAGGCAGACGCCTCCGGTTTTTTTTGTATGGGAAAATGACTTTCGTCACTTGCGAATGATGACTCGATACACCTTCAATCGGCGATTACGGAAGTTACAATAACATCATGAAGCGTTAGTGAATGAGATCCGATTTCGTTCATCAATTTTGCCTATAGTCGCAATTGGGAGGAAGGAGCAGATGTTCCAGATGTATCTAAGATCAGACTTTAGTCTAGGTTGAAGTCCGGTCTCTGGTCGTTTCTCGCGTTAAGGGAATTTCCATTATGCTGAAAGAAAACGTGGAGTGGAAGGGGAAAAAACGAAGTGAAAAGTTTAATTAAAGGTGCATTCCGCAATAAAGCGGCGATGATCATCATCGTCATCATGGTATTGGCCATGGGAATTCTCAGCTATACCAAACTGCCTATGGAATTTCTGCCCGAGGCGGATAATCCTCAAGTGACGGTGTCCGTCATCGGGCCGGGGTACGACGCCTCCTCGATGGACAGAACGGTAACAGGTCCGCTAGAGGCATCCCTGTCCGCGATCAAAGGAAAGACGAACGTATTCTCGTCCTCCGGGGACGGGTTCTCCCAAGTGAATCTGAATTTCGATTCCAACACGAACATGAAGGAAGCGAAGCTGGAGGTCGAGAAAGCGGTAAACGCGGTTAAGCTGCCTGCTAACGTATCGCCTCCGTATGTCGTGCAATTCAATACGTCGATGATTCCGATCTCGTTCGTGACGCTTACTTTCGCCGACGGCGTGAGCGATGCCCAGAAAGAGGTTCTGGAGCAGCAGGTGTTAGATGAGTTCAGAGCGATCGACGGCGTCGGCACCGTGCAATTATCGGGTAAGTCGCAGCCTAAGGTAAGCATCGTCCCGGATCTTGCAAAGCTGACGGAGAAAGGCGTACCGTTGCAATCGCTGTACGGAGTCCTTCAAGGACGCGACGCCTCCGCATCCATCGGCGAGAGTACGTTGGACGGCCAGACCGTGAACTTGAACGTGTCCGCGAGCATCCAAGACGTGGAGACGCTGAAACGTCTTCCGATCGCTCCCGGCGTCAAGCTCGGAGACGTAGCGACGGTAACGTTCGACGATGCGAAGGAAAGCTTGTTCCGAATCGACGGAAAAGACGCATTGGAATATGTCATATCCAAAGGTCCGAATTCCAACGCGGTTCACGTCGGCAACGAAGTAGACAAAATCATCGAAAAGTACAACGAAGAAAACAAGTCCGTAAATATGAAAGTGTTCATCAGTACATCCGAGCAGGTAGTACACTCCGTGAACAGCATGATGAGAGAAGTACTTATCGGCGCTCTATTCGCGACAATCGTTATTCTCATCTTCATGCGCAACGTACGCGCTACTCTCGTAACGATCGTATCGATACCGTTGTCGTTGGGAATGACCTTGTATTTGCTCGATCTATCCGGGATTACGCTTAACATTCTGACGCTCGGCGGAGTTGCCGTTGCCGTCGGACGGTTGGTAGACGACAGCATCGTCGTTATCGAGAACATTTTCCGCAGGCTGCAGAAGGAGAAATTCTCCGTTGAGCTCGTCATTGACGCAACGAGCGAGGTAGCCAGGGCGATCACGGCTTCCACGTTAACGACGGTAGCGGTATTCTTGCCGATGAGCTTGCTAAGAGGCGGCCTGCAATCGTTCTTGCTTCCTTTCGCCTTAACGATGACGTATTCCCTGTTGTCCTCGTTGCTCGTCGCTTTGACTGTCGTCCCGTTAATGAGCGCGGGCTTGCTCAAAAACTCGACGATCAAAGAACATCAGCCTTCCAAACGTTTCGTTCGTTTCGTGGAATGGAACTTGCGTTACAAATGGATATCCATTCTTGTTGCGATCGTGTTGCTATTCGGTTCTATCGGAACTTACGTTGCCATGCCTAAAGGCGCAATTGATTCTTCGAGCGCGGAAAACTTAAACGTGTCGCTGGAATACAAACCGGATACGCCGGTTGCCCAAGTGCTCGAGAACGGCCATAAGCTAGAAACTTACTTGATGAACCGCGAAGAAGTGGAATTCGTTACGATGATGAACGGGAACAGCTCCGACGGAGCCAAGTACGGTTCCGTATCTTCCCCGACATTGGTTTCTTATATGCTGAAAATGAAAGAAGGCGCGGACGCGGAGAAAGTGATCGAAGCCGTGAAAGCCGAGAGCGCGAACTATCCGGGCGCCGAGCTTAATTCGGGTACGGGCAACTTCTTGTCCAGCGGAAGCTCGACTCAGGTTATCATCGATATTACGGGCAGCAACCTGGATGAAATCGGCAAGACGGCGGACGAAGTCATTGCCAAAATCAAGCCGATCAAGGACGTTCTTAAAGTCGAAAGCAATCAACAGGAAAGAAAAACCGTCTATACGTTGGAAGTCAATCCGACGGAAGCGAAAGCCGCCGATATCGCCATGCAGCTTCAAGGCATGCTGAACCCGGTTCCGGTAGGCGCGATCACGGTTGACGGCCAATCGATCCAGGTCATGCTGGAATCCGTATTGAAGCCGAAATCCGAAAACGAATTGTCATCGTTAACCGTCATGACGGACGCGGGACCTAAACCGGTCTCCAGCGTGGCGAAATGGGTGAAGGCGGAGCAAGCGACGACGTTCTACCATAAGGACGGCAAAAACTACGTCCGCGTAACCGCTTCGGTCGAACCGTCTCAATTGTCCAAAGTCGGAGCCGAGATCAAGAAACAAGTAAAAGACGTACAAACTCCCGAAGGAATTAAGTTGAACGTAGGCGGAGCATCCGCGGACCAATCGGCTGACATCATGAGCCTCTTCATGATGGTGCTCGTATCCATCGGAATCGTATACTTGATCATGGTATTTACGTTCAAGACGTTGAGAGCGCCGCTGGCGATTATTAGTTCCATCGCATTCATTCCGATCGGAGCCGTGCTAGGATTGATCGTAACCGGCATTACGCCAGACTTTACCGCGATCTTCGGGGTTGTCATGTTAGTGGGTATCGTCGTTACGAATGCGATCGTCTTGATCGACCGCGTTAAGCACAACGAAACGGATAAACAAATGCCTATTCGTCAAGCTCTGTTGGAAGCGGCAGGCATTCGGATGCGCCCGATTCTTATGACGGCTATCGCTACCGTCGGCGCGATGTTGCCGTTAGTATTCGGCTCGTCGGAAAGCGGCAGCATCGTTTCCCAAAGCCTTGCCATCGTCGTCATCGGCGGGTTGGTCGTCTCGACGCTGTTAACGCTCATTATCGTACCTTGCATCTATGAGCTTCTGTACTTCCGCAAGTCCGCGAAGCAGCGCAGAACCGCTGCCGCGAATAACGAGATCGCCGCATAAGATCATTTACGACAACTGCCGGGACGTTTCGTCTCGGCAGTTGTTTTGTTGCGCAGGCGAAAAGGATTGACGGTGCTTAATTTATGCTGATATGATATTTATTGTAAGGAAACCGGTTTCCTTCTATTTTGTTCACAGCGTATACATTATAGGAGGAATGAATGATGAAGAACGGGCTTCGTTTTCTTTATGCTGCAATGTTTGTTTTTCTCGTATCCATGACGGTCGCTGTCGTAGCTTATGCGGCACCGGCTCGCGAAGGAGTACAGGACTTCAGCCAACCGACGGGGCAGAAGTTCCAAGGCTCATTGAAAGGCGACGAATGGTTGAATTGGGTCGAAACCGACCAAGGAGACATCGTCGTAAGAGACAAGCAGGGGTATTGGAACTATGCGGAGGCGGCGTCCGATCGCTTGCAGCCGAGCGGAAAGAAGGTAAAGATAGACCTCAAACCGCAGCATGCGATGACAGGGAAGGAAATGAAGGAGAAAGGCCCCAAGCTTCATGAGCAGGCGCGGAAGAGCGGCGACGCGAACTTTCAGTCATCGCCAAACGGTAACGGAATAATAGATTACGGCCAGTTAATAGCGGAAAGCCCGCAATTAGGCGGAGCGGCTGCTCCGATGACGGGAACGCACAAGATTCTCGTCCTGCTGGTCCAATTCAATAATATCAACATTCAATACTCGGACGCGGAATGGAATAATACCTTTTTCAATACGACGGGAAAGACGGTAAGAAATTATTACCGCGAGGTTTCGAACAACCGGCTCGATCTCGTGCCGGCTGCGGAAACGTCGGGAACACCTAATGACGGCATCATTAAAGTTTCTTTGAATATTCCTCATACGGCGGGATCCCAAACCGTAAAAGACGCTTTGACCGCAGCGGATCCCTATATTAATTATGCCGCTTTCGATACGGACGGCAATGGCGCGATCAGCAACGACGAGCTCCACGTAGTCACGATATTGGCAGGTTATGAAAATAGTTACACCAGCACGCAACCTGGCGTGTGGGGACACAAGAACAATCTTATCGGATCCGATGTTCCTATCTTGGACGGGAAAAGACTCTGCGATTACTATAATGGCGGAGGGTACACGCAGCAAGGGGAGAAACATGACCAACATCGGGCGACGATTGGGATTCTTGCGCATGAACTCGGCCATATGCTCGGACTGCCGGATTTGTACGATACCGACTACAGTACTTCGGGCGTCGGAATTCATAGCTTGATGGGGTTGGGTAGCTGGGGAAGTCTTGCGAATGAATTTTTGGGAGCTACACCCGTACATCTTGATGCTTGGAGCAAAGCCACCCTCGGTTTCGTTGATCCGATTATCGCGAATTCAAGCACCGCTGCGGCTTATTCCTTAAAGTCGCATTCGACGGGTGCTTATAACGTCGTCAAGCTGCCGACTTCGGATCCGAACCAATATTTTCTGCTTGAAAACCGCCAATTGGAAGGGTATGACGCTAGTTTGAACGTCGCAAGCGGAGGCATCGCGATTTGGCATATTGATGAATCTATCGGGACAAATTCGGATGAACGTCGCCGGAAGGTAGATTTGGAAGCCGCATCGGACTATTATGCGGCTTATTACCGAACGGGCTTCTTAACGGAATTCAGCCCGACGACGACGCCGAACAGCAACCGATACTTCGGGTACTACGATCAACGACTGAGCGGGATCAACGTCTCCGTGACAAGCGCTAGCGCGCCTACAATGACCTTGAACGCTTACGGAGATTATACTTCACCTTCGACTCCGGATGGTTTGGTCTCCACCTACGCGGTGATGAGCGCGGTAGGCCTGACATGGAATCCGGCTACGGATAATGCCGGAATCGATTATTATATCGTAAACAGGGACGGGCTTAAATTCGATACGACGACTTCGACCAAGTATAAAATCGGGGCATCTGCAAGCACGACCTACGCTTATACGGTTCAAGCCGTCGACAAGACCGGGAATATTTCGACGCCAAGCGCTCCGTTAACCTTGACGACTCCGGCGACGAACAGCGTGACGATCTACTACAAAAGGGGCTTCGCCAACCCTCAAATTCAGTATCAGATCGATTTGGGTCCATGGAACGCGGCGCCGATGCAACAATCGGAATATCCGGGATACAGCAAAATAACGATTCCTAACGGTACGAGCTATTCGGGAATCGTCGTTGCTTTCAACGACGGAAACGGGACGGTCGACAACAACGACGGCCGAAATTATTATTTCATGCCGGGGGTCAACACGTTTAAAGCCGGGCAAATCACCGAAGATTTCCCCGTAATCGATACCCAACCGCCAACGGTGCCGACAGGACTCGTTACGACGGGCAAGACGGATACGAGCGTCAGCTTGTCTTGGACGGCTTCAACGGACAATGTCGGCGTTACGGGCTATAACATCGTGAGAGACGGTACGACTATCGCTACGACTGCAGCGACGGCCTATACGGTTGCCGGATTATCGGCCAATACGGCTTATACGTTCGCCGTCGTTGCCAAAGATGCGGAAGGCAATGTTTCGCCTTCCAGCAATCCCGTGACGGTGACGACGAATACGGCCGGCAACGAAGTCACGATATACTACAAGCGCGGATTCGCGACGCCTTATATTCACTACCGTCCGGCAGGGGGGACGTGGACGACCTCGCCGGGAGTACCGATCCCGGCGTCGGAATACGCAGCGTACAACAAAATCACGATCAACATAGGTACCGCTACCCAACTCGAGGCGTGCTTCAATAACGGAAGCGGAACTTGGGATAGCAATAACCAGCAGAACTATTTGTTCGGAGCCGGCACTTGGACGTATACGCCGACAGGCATTATCCAATCAGGAGCTCCGATCGTGGACACGCAAGCGCCAACCGTTCCGACGAACGTGGAGACGCAAACGGTCTTGGCGACGTCGATCAGCATCTCTTGGGGCGCTTCGACGGACAACGTCGGCGTAACGGGGTACGAGGTATTCCGAAACGGAACGCTTGTCGGAACGGCGACCGGGACGACGTTCACGGATACGGGCCTTACCCCCAACACGACTTACTCGTATACCGTGAAGGGGGTCGACGCGGCGGGAAACCGTTCGGCGGAAAGCTCCGCCGCGACAGCTATCACTTTGGCCGGCAACGCTCTGACGATTTATTACAAAAATAACGCCTACACGAACTCGTACATTCATTACAAATTGGATGGATCGACCACATGGACGACGGTTCCCGGCACGCAGTTGCAGGCTTCGAACTATCCGGGATACAACGTCGTTTCGATTCAGCTTGGCTCCGCGACGGGTTTAACGGCGGCATTCAATAACGGCAGCGGAACGTGGGACAATAACGGCGGGAACAATTATCATTTCGGGACCGGAACTTGGAGTTTGGTGAATGGAACAATCACCTCTGGACCGCCCCAAGCGGACAGCGTAACGTTCCGGGTAACGGTGCCGGCCGCTACGCCGCCGAGCGGACCCGTATACCTCACAGGTAATTTCAATAGTTGGAACGCCGCAGACTCCGCTTATCAATTAACGAAAGGAACGGACGGCGTCTATTCGATAACGCTCAGCATTCCCGGGGGAACGGCATTGGAATACAAATTTACTCGGGGCGCTTGGGCGTCGGTCGAAGCAAAGGGCAACGGAAGCGATATTACGAACCGGCTGTTGACGACTTCGGGAGGTTCTCAATCGGTCAATTTGACCGTTCAGCGTTGGAAGGATCAATAGATCGGCGTATTAGAGAAAAGCCGGGGACGGTTGTCCTCGGCTTTTCTCTGTCGCGAAAGGTTTATTTCATCATTAAGCAAAAGCCATTTTGTATAAGGGAAGCAAAGTGGCGAACGTTTCCTCCACCAGCGTCACGAAAGCGTCGCCGTTCGAGAGTACGGGATCGCCGCGTTGAACGTGAATTCCGCAAGTGAGCTCCGAAGCTTTGACCGACTTCAGTCGGTCGAATAATTCCGCCAACTGGTCATCGGTCAGCTCGCTATGTTTGAGGCCCGTCGGAACCATATGATCCTTGGACCATACGAATCCGGAAGGCACCGCGCGACGAATAGAACCAAGCTCGGCTAGCGCGCGTTCGGCGAAGACGTTCTTGTTGGGACACTCGTAGATGATGGCGAATTGAATGAACACGTGCGTAGACCAGAGGCCGACTTGGAAGTGGGGATGCGCTTTGTATCCGCGTTTGTTGTTGGCGAACGCCACCCAAGAGTCATTTGGCGCATTGACTGTTCTGCGGGCATGTTTGGCCACGTGGGTGAACATCTCTTCTCCGCACAGTTGCTCTAGAGACTCGCTAATCCGCTCTCCGAGCAGATGAAATTTTGGTCTTACGCGGTCGATTAAGGCTTCCATCCGAGACTCTAATCCGTCAATCTCGAACACTTCGAAATCCCGGTTATCGAATCCGGTAAAATTAGCGACTGCTGATGTGCTCATATTACGATCTCCTTGCTGTCACGATGTATTTATTTTTTTAAATAAAAGATGGCGATTTGCGTTCGGTCGCGAAGCCCTAGCTTGCTTAAGATTTCGGAAATATAGTTTTTTACCGTGCCTTCGCTTAGGAATAACGCCCCGGCGATTTCTTTGTTGGATTTGCCGTCCGCGATATGGCGAACGATATCCTGTTCCGCGGGGGTTAAGCCCGTACCGCTTAAATCCTTCCCCGCGGAGACTCCGTCCGCTCCGTTATCATGCGTTTGCGGCTCGTCACGAGAGTTTAACATGCCGGCCAGCTTGCGGGCAATGTCCGGATGGATAAGATGATTGCCTTCGTGCACCGATTTAATTCCGGAGATGATTCTCGCGGGAGGAACGTTCTTGAGCAAGTAGCCGTTTGCTCCGTTTCGAATAGCTTGAACGATATATTCATCATCGTCGAAGGTAGTCAGAATGAGGACGGATGGAGAGGGGTCCAACGTCTTGATCAGACGGGTACCCTCGACCCCGTCGCATTCGGGCATTCGGATATCCATGAGGACGATTTGCGTTTCCGGATGAAGCTTGACGAACCGATAGCCTTCTTCGCCGTTTCCGCAAGTCCCGATCACTTGCAATTCCGGATCAAGATCAAGGATCAGCTTCAAGCTCTCGCGAATAAAGGGATCATCGTCTACGATTAGAACTTGTATCATGCATTTATTCTCCTTCCGCGTGTTGGCTTGATTCTAGGACGGGCACGATCGTTGATAGAACGAAGCCGCGTTCAAGCGAGACTTGGAGCCGACCGCCGATGACCGCAACCCTTTCTTTCATTCCTTTTAATCCGAGCCCGTCGGATACGGATTCGGGAATCGTTCCGTTATTCGTGATGTTCATGGTCACTTCGGCTTCCGAGAAATCGAGCGTAATTTCGACGACGGTGGCGCCGCCATGCCTGACCGCGTTCGTAATCGCTTCTTGCGCGTTTCTGTACAACACGAACTCGATACTGGGATATAACGGAAAAGGCTTGCCCTTCAGCTCGAAATTAACCTTGATCTGCAAGTCCCGAGCTGCGTCTTCGATAAGGCGATGAAGCCCGTATTGCCTTACGTTATGCTCTTCGACGGGCTGAAGCTTGCGGACGGTGTAACGCATGTTGTTCATGCTCTCTTCCAGTTGCCCGCGAACTTGTTCTACCATTTGGATAGCCTGCCGCGGGTTGTGCTCCATAATCTGCAAAGCCGCTTCCGTCATCATCTTCACCCGAATGAGCCGATGTCCCAGATCGTCATGCAGCTCGGTCGCGATCCGCCCGCGCTCTTGGACCTGGGCGTAGCTCTCGACCTTGCGGGCATGTTCCACGGCCCTCGTACGTTCTTGCTCCAACTGGTCTTGGTAATCGGACAACGATTCGACTTTGCGCTCAAGCTGATCTTTAATTCGGTTCATGGCGAACATTGCGCTGAGAAGAAGCGTGAATCCTACCCAAATGAGATTTAAGGTCCAGATCGTATGCGCGCCTTCCGAGTAGGCAACGTAATTCATGACGATACCGCACAGAAGCGCCATTGCGGTTATCTCGATCGGTTTGCGAAGGAAGAGATAGGTAGAGACCAGCCCTGAGAACATAAGGAAATAAAGAATTCCGCCGTATGTATAATACAGCCAACCGAATCCGAGCAACTGAACGGGCAACAGCAAATAGGCGATTCTCGGGACGACAGCCGTTACTCTCACGATCAGCAGCGCCAGTAAAATATAGCCGACATACTCGGCCGGCGAAGCAATGCGGGTAACGTAGACCGTAGCGATCGCGGGCAGAACGATTAACAAGTGTTGAAGCCATATAAGCAGCGACCGCATGAAGGCGCTCCTTCCGATTTGTGCATAAGGAATATTATAGCACTGAAAAAATGACTTTTGTCACCTTCGTCCAATCAAATGTGATGACAAAGAGTACGTGCAGAAGTTGGCTTCCGTCGATTAGAATACAATTAACGAGATCGGGAGGGGTATCGGCCATGGCGTTGGTGCAATTCAGAGGGGTCGTCAAGAAATACGAGACTCATATAAGCGTAAATCACTTGAACCTAAATATTGAACAAGGCGAAATCTTCGGGTTGCTTGGCCCCAACGGCGCGGGTAAAAGCACGACGATTCACCTGCTCGCCGGTTTGCTGTCGTTGGATTCCGGAGAAATCACGCTGGACGGGTATTCCGCGGCCAAGAATCCTCTTGAGGTGAAAAGCCGAATCGGGCTGGTGCCCCAGGAGCTAGCGATCTACGAAATGTTATCGGCGCGGGAGAACGTGACCTTCTTCGGCAGGTTATTCGGATTAAAAGGCGGTTTGCTGAAAGAGCGGGTCGAAGAGGCGTTAACGTTCACGGGATTAAACCATTACGCGAAGGATAAACCGAGCACGTTTTCCGGCGGAATGAAACGCAGGCTGAATATCGCGTGCGCAATCATGCACCGGCCGAAGCTCATCATTATGGACGAGCCGACGGTCGGCATCGATCCGCAATCCCGGAATCACATTCTCGAATCCGTCAAACAATTGAACGCTATGGGATCGACGATTATTTATACGAGTCATTACATGGAAGAAGTAGAAGCGATCAGCACGAAGATCGGGATTATGGATCAGGGCAAGCTTGTCGCGCACGGAACGAAAGACGAGCTCATCCAGCAAGCCGGTCTTCAAGAGAGGCTGCTTCTGCAGACGAACAAGCTGACGGACGGGGCGGCCGAGGAAATTCGCAAGCATCCCCGGGTAACCTCTTTCCAACGTAGAGAAGACTCGCAGCTTGAGCTTGTGCTTCAACAGTCTCAAACCTATCTCCAGGACATTTTGTTCGTTCTGGGCAAGCACGATTTAAAGTTGCAAAAATTAACGCGGGTAGAGCCGGATCTGGAGAGCTTGTTCCTCACGTTGACGGGACGTACATTGCGGGACGGAGTTTAATCATCCGACATCTATGAAAGTGGGGAATACCCGTGAGATTGGTTTTATTGATGGCTTGGAACGAAGTCGTGCTCTTGTTTCGGATCCGTACCGTCATCCTCATGCTGCTGGGACTTCCGCTGTTGTTTATTTTTATATTGGGAACCGTGTTGGAAAGCGATCGGAAGCCGGTCGGCTTGTCCGTATACGCAGGGGGGGCGGATGCGGTAAGGGAGGCGGCGAAAACGTACTTTGCTTCGGCAACGGCAACAGACCACGTGAACGTTCGGTTTCGGGACAAAGAAGGCGACGTAGTCGAGGACATGCGTCAGGAAAAGTCGGATTTCGGCGTGGTCCTCTCAGACGAAGCGGTTCGGTATTATTCCGGCAAGTTCATCGAGCGTAATCTGATCGCCGAATCGGTCGTGAACCGATTTGTCTCGGAAATGAAGCTTAGGACGTCCGCCGCTAACTTGCTGCCCGAACTATCCGATGAGCAGTTGAACAAAAGCCTTACGTCGGATGATTCCCGCGAGCTTGTGCGAATCGGGAATTTGGTAACGAGGGACAAAGCCGATTTCAACAATTTCTCGGCCATGCAATATTTCTCCGTCGCTTATTTGATCATGTTCCTTCTATACTCCGGAATGTCGGCGGCGATCGCCCTTTCCGAGGAGAGAAGAAAAGGAACGCTTCTCCGTTTGTATTCGATGCCCGTTCCTCTGAGCGCCATTTTGTTCGGCAAGCTGCTCGGGGTAATCTTTTTTGCCTTCATTCAGACAAGTATAATCGTCATTTTTACGAAAATCGTGTACGGAGTGGATTGGGGTTCGAATTACGCGGGAATCGCCGCCGTGTGCGCGCTAGTATCGATAGCTACCGTGTGCTTCTCGGTCATCCTTTCCTCCTTCGTTCGCAACCGCAGGGCGATCGAGACGATATTCGGCGTTCTGATTACGAGCATGACTTTCTTGAGCGGCGGAATGATCGTGGAATTGAGCCCGGTCGTTAAGGAGATCGGCAAGTTTACGTTAAACCATTGGGCAAACGAAGCCGTTCGTACGATGATGGCAGGAGGAACTTTGCTGGATAGCTTGCAGGAAATCGGTATTTTGAGCGCGATTGCGGCGGTTCTTCTGGTTTTGTCTATCTTTAGATTTCGGAAGGCGGTGGAGCTTGCATGAACAGTTTCATTATTGCCAAGCTCAACGTTCGCAGAACGATAGGCAGCCGTAAAGGCTTTATATCCTTAGTGCTGCTGCCGGTTCTGGTCGTTTCGGTTATCATTGGCCTGTTCGGGCAGACCTCGGACGAGATCGTTCCGCTCGCCGTCAAGAACGAGGATGGAAATTGGCTAAGCGACGAGGTCGTTGCTTCCGTGCTCGCTGTCGAGACTTACCGGGTCAGCGAACCTAAAGGGGACCTGGAGCAATTGAAACAGGAAGCCTACGAGGGCAAATGGGGGGCGGTCATCTACATCCCGCCTGGATTTACGGATAAGCTGCTCCGTAACGAATCCGCGAGCGTCCAGCTTTTCCGCAAGAACGAACAGATGTGGAACGTGTCCCTCGGCATGACGATAACGGAAACAACGGAACGCATTGCCCGTAACATACGTCTGGCTGCGCTTGCTAACCCCGAGCCCTCGAGGCAGGCAGAGCTCGTTCGGGAATTGCTTAAGCAGCAACGGGACAACGGTCCAATCATTGCGAAGGAACATCTCGTAAAGCGCTTCAGCAACACGTTTGTCCTCGTGATCGGACTCATGCTCATGTTCGTCATGATGATGGTCAACCAATCCATCCATGGCGTAATGGAGGACCGCGGAAACCGGACGATGCTCCG
Source organism: Cohnella cholangitidis (assembly GCF_014107495.1). Lineage (GTDB taxonomy): Bacteria > Bacillota > Bacilli > Paenibacillales > Paenibacillaceae > Cohnella > Cohnella cholangitidis. Next base: position 633,495 of record NZ_CP041969.1, on the reverse strand, counting down.
GATTTATTCCGCTCCCGTAAGGACATGGGAAATTGCTTTGGGTAATTTTCTAGGCTGCATGACGCTCGGAACTTTGCAACTGTTGGCGATCTTAATCTTATCCCGCTACATAATCGGATTCGACATCGGAATCCCCTTCGGCAAACTTCTCGTCATCATGGAGTTTTTCCTGCTGGCAGCCGTCGGCATCTCTACGGCAGCCGCCGGGATCATCAAAAATTATGCGCAATTAAGCAGTATCAATAACCTGATCGTTATTCCGACATGCATGATCTCCGGTTGCTTCTGGCCGGTGTCGCTGATGCCCGATTTCATGCAGAAGCTATCGAACTTCATGCCGCAGAGATGGGCTATCGTCGCCCTTGAGGAAGTATCTTCCGGCGCGGCCCTTTCGGAGGTTGCGCTGCACATCGGAATTCTGCTCTTGTTCGGGATCGTGCTGTTAGCCTACGGAGCAGCCGTGCTGAAGCCCGCCCAAAACTAAAATCGATAACGAAATAAAACAAGGGACTTGCCCTCAGTCATGAAATGACTTTTGGGACAGTCCCTTGACTGCGTAAAAAAATAGGAAGGAAAATAGTCAAGAAACCAAGTTGCCATAACATAAGATGGAGTATAAGATAGAAGTAAGCCACAATATTCAGACAATTCGGTCAATATCTCAAACCATGCGATTAATGCAGGAGGGGGGATGGCCGTGAACCGCAGTCATGAAGTGGAGTATTGCAACCTGGAGCTTCGTTTTGACCGCCGCCAAATTCAGAATCTGATCCGAGAACTGATCCAGGAAGGTTATTCCCTGTACTGGAACGAGAACGAGCATCAATTCATCGTATCCGTTAGAACGGGGCGAAAGCTGCTCAAGCTGAGATTCTTGAGGGTGCTCAATCGTTACAAAATGGTAGGAGACTATCTGGTCAAGGATGAGAAGCTGGCGCAATGGATCGAGAAGCTCATCAACGATTCCCGCGGCCACGCCATTGTGAAGAGGTTCCACGACCGTCAGGTGTTAAGGATCGAGAATATCATGTTCGGTGAAATTATCCGTCTCGTGGAGGTGTCCGGCATGGAACATCGGATTATTTTTCAAAAACGACCGCAAGTTACGGTAGAAGACATGGTGCAAGCTTATAAGTCGAAAAGAGCCGAGCAGCGAGCGGGCGTATTGCGTCTTGAAATCGATTACGAACTAGCCGTTCTTCACGAGGCGCTCATGAACGATTGGCCGGAGGTAGTCGAAGCGAGCAAGGAAAAGCTAAAAGGGATGCGAACCGAAATGCTGTTATTGGAGCTGTAATGGCGATAATTCTAAATACAAAAAGCGGAGTTCCTTGTCGGCAAGGTTTCTCCGCTTTTTTCTGTTAGGAATGGATAATTAATTGCCTTGAGCGAACTCCAGCTCGATGTGAACTTTGATGGCGTCGCCGATCAGAATTCCGCCGGTTTCAAGCGCGGCGTTGTAGGTCAGTCCGAATTCGGAACGGTTGATGACTCCGTCCGCGACAACGCCGAATTTCGTGTTGCCCCATGGATCTTTGGCAGGGCCGGCGATTTCGGTATTGAGCGTGATCGATTTCGTTACGCCGGCAATCGTTATATCGCCGGTTAGCTTGTACTCGTCTCCGCCTTTGGATTCGAGAGCCGTTTTCTTGAACACGATGCTCGGGAATTGCTCGACGTTGAAGAAGTCCGGGGATTTCAAGTGGCCGTCGCGATTTTCGTCCTTGGTATTGATGCTGTTCACGTCGATCGTAATCGTTGCATCTACCGCCGTCAGGTTATCGCTGTCCGCGGTTACCGTCGCATCGAATTCGTTGAAGCTTCCGCGACGTTCGTGATCATCATATGACGTACGCTGAAAGTAATGCCGCTGTGAGACTTATCGAGAATCCAATTGCTTGCTGCCATAATGAACATCTCCCTTTATTTTTTATATCTACTATTAAATAATAAGTAACATAAAAAAGCAAGAGAAAAATTGGCGAGTTGTGGAAATACAAATGATGGTTTTCATCTGGACGCAAAAAGAGTACAATAATCCTATTGTGAAAATTTTGTACTAAAGGATGAAGAAAACTATGTCGAATGCAAACATTGGCGTCGTCGGCTTAGCCGTTATGGGCCGCAACCTTGCTCTTAACATCGAGAGCCGTGGATTTACCGTCGCGGTATACAACCGCTCGAGAGAAAAAACGGACGATTTGCTGAACACGGAAGGCAAAGGCAAGAAACTCGTGGGCACATTCTCCGTGGAAGAGTTCGTGAACTCTCTTGAGAAACCCCGTAAAATTCTGATCATGGTGCAAGCAGGCGCAGGTACGGACGCAACGATCGAGTCCCTGATTCCCCACTTGGATCAAGGCGATATTATTATTGACGGCGGTAACGCGTATTTCCCGGATACGCAGCGCCGCAGCAAAGATTTGACGGCAAAAGGCTTCCACTTCATCGGAACGGGCGTATCCGGCGGCGAAGAAGGCGCGCTTAAAGGGCCTTCCATCATGCCGGGCGGACCTGAAGAGGCCTATCGTTTGGTTGAACCGATTCTTACGGGCATCTCCGCTAAAGTAAACGGCGACCCTTGCTGTACATATATTGGGCCGGACGGCGCCGGACACTACGTCAAAATGGTACACAACGGAATCGAATACGGCGATATGCAACTGATTTGCGAAGCTTACCAATTGCTTAAAGACGTGCTCGGCGTGTCCACGGACGAGCTTCACAACATTTTCGGCGAGTGGAATAAAGGCGAGCTCGACAGCTATCTGATCGAGATCACGACGGATATTTTCGCGCAAAAAGATCCGGAAACAGGCAAACCGATGGTGGATGTCATTCTGGATGCCGCGGGTCAAAAAGGAACGGGAAAATGGACGAGCCAAAGCGCTTTGGATCTTGGAGTGCCGCTATCCATCATTACGGAATCCGTATTCTCCCGGTTCCTCTCCGCGATGAAGGAAGAGCGCGTTGCCGCGAGCAAAGTGCTTAAAGGACCGAAAACGAAAGCATTCCAAGGCGACAAAGCAGCATTCATCGAGAGCGTGCGCAAAGCGCTGTTCGCGAGCAAAATCTGCTCTTACGCGCAAGGCTTCGCGCAAATGCGCGCCGCTTCCGACGAATACGGCTGGGATCTTCGTTACGGCGATATCGCGATGATCTTCCGCGGCGGTTGCATTATCCGCGCCCGTTTCCTGCAAAACATCAAGGAGGCGTACGATCGCGATCCTGCGCTTCGCAATTTGCTGCTCGACGAATACTTCAAAAATATCGTCGAAACGTATCAAGACGCATGGCGCGAAGTCGTATCCACGGCAGTCGCGTACGGTATTCCGGTTCCTTCGTTCGCTAGCGCGATCGCGTATTACGACAGCTACCGTTCGGAGCGTCTGCCGGCTAACCTGTTGCAAGCGCAACGCGACTACTTCGGCGCTCACACGTTCAAGCGTCTGGACAAAGAAGGCACGTTCCACCACAACTGGATCAATTCTTAATTCAGTCGCGCGGCAGAAGCTCGCTTAGCATGTTGCGAAAGCAGGCGGTTTCCTGAAGGCTAGGGCTGCGACGATGGAGCAGCAACAAGGCCATATCCGCGAAACAGGCAAAATGGGCAAGCAGCTGTGGCCGATCGAGCCCCGACCATTCGGGAGCTCTGTCGGCCACTTTTTTCTTAATATAGCCAAGCGCCCAGAGGACGTCTTCCCTGCAGAGCGGGTATGAAGGATCCAGCAGTCGACGTAGAGGCTGCTCGATCGGCAAGGACGTTCGTTTATTTTCCAATTGCAGCATCACCTTTAACGGAGGGTTCGTACACTATCAAAGTTACGGAAAAACTCGTCGTTTTATACCTTAGGATCGATATGCTATGATATAAAAAGCGTAAAATCAAGGAATGGGGAACTCGTTTTGAGTGGATTGGGCACTAACCGCAACATTATTATTGTCGGCTTCATGGGAACGGGTAAGTCGACGGTAAGCAGACTGTTGTCCGAACGCCTGGGATGGGAGAGCAAGGATACGGATGAGGAAATCGAGAGATTAGCCGGTCGGTCCATTAAACAGATGTTTGCCGAGGACGGGGAGCAAGTTTTTCGCGATTGGGAAAGCCGGGTACTTAAGGATATCCTAAGCCGAGGACGACAAGTCGTGGCGACGGGCGGGGGAGCGGTGTTGCGCGAAAGCAATCGCCGCGCGATGCTCTCCGGCGGCTGGGTTGTCTCGCTAACGGCCGATAAGGCGAGCCTGATCAGACGCGTAACGAGTTCGGCAGCTGCGGGAACGAGACCGCTTCTGGCCGGCGATGCGGAGGAACGCGTCAGCACCTTGCTGGAAACGAGGCGTCATGCCTACGATTTCGCGCATGTCGCGGTGGACACGTCCAAACGATCGCCTGCCGAAGTGGCGGAGCTGCTCGCGAGCTGGCTTCCGGAATCGTGGAACTAAGGAAGCTGATTCCAGGCGAGCATGCCGCCGATGAGGTTCGTTGCGCCTTTATAACCAAGCGAAGATAAGTATTGGCAAGCTTGATCGCTGCGGTAGCCGCTGCGGCAGATGAAGATGACTTCTTCCTCTTTGGGAATGGATTCCAGCTGTTGCGGCACTTGGCCGAGCGGCAAGTGCAGCGCTCCCGGAATCATGCCTTGCGCGACTTCTTCTTCCTCGCGAACGTCGATAAGATGAATTTGTTCTCCGGCTTCTAACCGGGATTTAAGTTGCTCGACAGTAATCGTTGCATAGGAGCTCATGATCGGCCAACCTTTCGTCTGAATATAGGTTCATCATAAGAAACTGCGCAAGGACTGTCAATGTAAGGGCGGAGGAATCGATGAGGATCGCAATCGGCATCGCCATAGCCGGATTTATGGGGGCAATCGCCCGATATGAGGCAGGCTACTTATTTCCGCAGCATGCGGGTCCGGCCGCCTTTCCATGGGCAACGCTGATTATTAACCTTACCGGCTCCTTGCTTCTCGGGTTGTTGACCGGTTGGTTAGCGCGCCGCAAATCTGCGCCGAAATGGCTGGGAGAAGTGATAGGGACGGGATTTATTGGAGCCTACACGACATTCAGCGCATTTAACGCTCAACTGTGGCAATTATTCGAGCAGCAAGCTTATGGAGCAGCGACAGCCTATTGGTTCGCAAGCGCCGCAGGCGGTTGGATGCTGGCGGCAGCCGGTCTAGGTTGGGGAAGGGGCCGGCATTCATGAGCAACTTATGGTTAGCGGGTCTGGTCGGGCTGGGCGGATCGATCGGAGCCTTGATCCGGTACGGGGTCGGCCGTTCGGTCGTGCGCAACGGCAAGCCAAGCTTTTACGGCACTTTGTGCGTTAATCTCGCGGGTTCATTCGTGATCGGCCTACTCCTCGGATTACATTTGGAGCAGGAGCACGCGTCCGCGTTTGCATTCGCGGGCATCGGCCTTATGGGCGGATTAACGACCTATTCTACGTTAAACGTACAGAAAGCTACGATTTACAGAGAAGGTGCCAAAAGAACGTTGGCGCGGTATTTAGCCGCCACATATTTGGGAGGCTTCGCTTTAACGGGTTTCGGCGTTGGACTAGGTTATATTCTACATACATAGTTTTTAAGGAGCGTGTTTATTCATGGATATGATCGTTACCCCTACAGGTAAACTGAATGGCGAGATTCAAGCGTTATCCTCGAAAAACTATACGACGAGATATTTGCTCGTATCGGCGCTTGCGGAAGGAACGAGCACGATTCTGTACCCGGCGCATAGCGAAGACGGAGAAGCGATGCGACGTTGCATTCGGGATTTGGGAGCGGTCGTCGAAGAGGACGACGAGAAAATCGTCATTACCGGTTTCGGCCGCAATCCTCGTCCGACCAAGGAATTAAACGTAGGCAACGCCGGCGCGGTGCTTCGTTTCGTTATGTCTATCGCGGCATTGTTGCCGGAAGTTCATTTCGTCAACGCTTACCCGGAATCGCTAGGCAAACGCCCGCACAACGACTTGATCACCGCACTGGAGAGCATGGGCGTATCTATCGAGCACCAGAACGGCCGTCTTCCTATGACCATCAAAGGCGGCAATCCTCGCGGCGGCAAAATCCAAGTGTCCGGCAACGTCAGTTCTCAGTTTTTGAGCTCTTTGCTGTTCTTGACCCCGCTGCTGGACGAAGACAGCGAAATCGAAGTGCTGCACGACTTGAAATCCAAAGTCGTCATCGGCCAGACGCTGGAAGTGCTTGCTCAAGCGGGCATCGTCGTCGAAGCTTCCGAGGACCTTATGCGCTATCGCATTCCGGGCAAGCAGAAGTACAAGGCTCAGACCTATACGGTACAGGGCGACTATCCGGGATCCGCTGCGATCTTGGCGGCGGCATCGGTAACGGAATCCGACGTTGTCGTCCATCGCCTCATGGAGAACAGCAAACAAGGCGAACGCGCCGTCGTAGACGTGCTTCGCGCGATGAACGTTCCTCTGACCCATGAGAACGGGATTGTTCACGTCAAGGGGAACGGACGCTTGACCGCCGGCGAATTCGACGGCGACGAGTTCACCGACGGAGTGTTGGCGATGGTTGCCGCGGCCGTATTCGCGGAAGGAACGTCCCGTTTCTATAACGTGGAAAACTTGCGGTACAAAGAGTGCGACCGGATTACCGACTACTTGGCGGAGCTTCGCAAAGCAGGCGCTAAAGTAGAAGAGAAACAAGACGAGATCATCGTTCACGGCCGTCCGGAAGGCGTAGAGGGCGGAGTGGAGATCGACGCGCACTTCGATCACCGGGTAATCATGGCGCTTACGATCGTCGGGCTTCGTTCCGCGCAACCGATTCGCATCAAAGACGCGCATCATGTAGCGAAATCGTATCCGATCTATTTCGATCACTTGAAATCGCTTGGCGCCCAAGTCGAGTGGGCAGACTAAACGGAAAGACTATTCAATAGGGAGGTTCTTTACGATGCCATACGCTCATCCGTCCCGCGATGAAATCAAACAAATTTTGTTGGATTCCCAAACGATCGCCGTCGTCGGTTTATCCGAGGATCCGTCCAAAGTTTCGTACATGGTTTCCGAAGCGATGCAACAGAAAGGATACCGGATCATTCCGGTCAATCCGAAGGCGACTTCCATTCTGGGCGAGCAGTGTTACGCGTCGCTCAAAGACGTTCCCGTTCCGATCGATATCGTTAACGTATTCCGGCGTCCGGAGCACACTCCGCCGATCGCGAAGGAAGCCGTTGAAGTCGGAGCCAAGGTGTTGTGGCTGCAGCTCGGCATCTCGAACGAAGAGGCGGCAACGATCGCTGAAGAAGGCGGCGTACGCATCATAATGGACCGCTGCATCAAAGTCGAGGACTCGATCCTTCTTCCGCACGGCAAAGCTTAATTTAAATAATCGGCAATGGAAAATGATTGATGATCATGTTTATTAGAAATTAGATGACCCGAAAATGGGGCAGAGATGTATCTCTCGTAAGAGTTTACGTCCGCCTCTTGGAGCCCATTGCTACCTTGTTAACCTAATCAGGTTAAAAGCATCCCAGGGGCCCCCGCAAAGTACTCGGATTATGCTTCGTTAGCATTTTCGTCACTTTGCGGGGTAAAAGAGTTGCGGCTGGAGAGAGAAACATCGTCGCCTCAATCTACAGGTCATCTTTTTTGTCTGCTAATAAGCATCTAAGTTGAATTTTCCATCGGAAAGGAGGGGGAGACATGTACGGAATAGGCTACCTCCAGAGGTTGGGCCGGGCGATGATGCTGCCGATGACGGTGCTTCCCGCGGCCGCCATATTCCTTATGCTCGCGCGATTGCCGTGGGATTCGTTCGGCTGGACGCAAGTGCCGGAACTTCTGAACGCGGCGGGGATGGCCATTTTCCAATACGTGCCGTACGTGTTCGCGATAGGAATCGCGCTCGGATTGTCCAACCAGACCGCCACGGCGGGAATGGCGGCACTGACCGGGATGTTTATTTTCCATATCGTCACGCACACCTATGACCCGAACGGCGTTCAGCCCTCGATGTTCGCGGGAGCCGTTATCGGCATTGTTTCCGGATGGGCGCACGATCGGTTCAAGTCGTTCCAACTCCCGGAGTTTCTGCAGTTTATCGGAGGCTCCCGATTCGTTCCTCTATTCATGAGCGTAGTCTCTCTTGCGTTCGCATGGGCGATGATAGGGGTAGGCGAAGGATTAAGAGGCTGGGCAGCATCCGCGGGCACTTTGGTATACTCCGCAGGCGGCTTCGGAATTTTTCTGTACGGTTTCCTTCATCGCATTCTCGTCGCGTTCGGGCTTCATCATATCCTCAATCATCTCTTCTGGTTCCAAGTCGGAGAGTACGAGGGCGCTGACGGAGCCATCTATTTCGGAGATTTGCCGCGATTCTTCGCGGGAGATTCTTCGGCGGGCATCTTCATGGCCGGATTGTATCCTACGATGATGTTCGCGTTACCGGCCGTTGCCTTCGCTATCATCCATGAAGCGCGGGAAGATTTGAAGCCCAAGACGAGCAAGCAATTCCGCGTAGCGGCGCTAGGCTCTTTCCTTACGGGCGTTACGGAGCCTGTCGAGTTCGCTTTTCTGTTCGTGGCTCCTTATTTATTTCTCGTCCACGCGCTCCTCTCGGGCGGGTTAATGTGGTTGGTTTACGAACTGGACATTCATCACGGTTTCACTTTTTCGGCGGGAGCTTTGGAATACTTGGTCAACATGCCGCTTGCTCAGCGAGGGTGGCTGTTGCTGCCGATCGGGATCGTAACGGGGCTTATTTATTACGTCATGTTCCGGTGGAGTATTCGGCGCTTCCAACTGGCTACCCCAGGACGCGAGGACGCGACCCGGCTCGACGACTGGGCAGGCGACATTCCATACCGTGCGCCCCTTATTCTGCAGGCTTTAGGCGGCAAGGAAAACATGGTACGGCTTGAAGCTTGCATAACCCGTCTTCGGCTAACTCTCGAGGATGATCGCAAGGTCGACGTGCAATCGTTGCGCCACTTGGGAGCCGCAGGGGTCATTCGACTCGGAGGCGGGCACGTGCAGGTCGTGTTCGGAACTTTCTCGGAGTTGATTCGGGAAGAAATTCATAAGCATATGCAGACGGACGTTCAACAGATTCAATTCCATTCTCCGGTGCAAGGCCGGATGATTCCTCTGGAAGAAGTCGACGATCCGATATTCGCTCAGCGGTTGGTAGGCCGGGGAGTCGCTTTCCTTCCGGATAAAGGGGAATTGGTCGCGCCGATTCAAGGGAAAATCATCCATATCCATCCCTCGCTGCACGCGGTGGGCTTGCTTACGAAAGACGGTTTGGAGGTGCTGCTGCACGTCGGTATCAACACCTCGCATTTGGAGGGGAAAGGTTTTACGATACTCGTGAAGATGGGAGACGAAGTCTCGCCAGGCCAGCCGCTTCTGAAATTCCATATTCCAACCTTGAAGCAGCATGCGAAATCATTAGCCACGCCAATGGTCATAACGAACAGCGACGTCGTCAAATCATGGCGGTTCGCTCCGTATAAGGTGGTCAAGAAAGGCCAAGCCGCGGTTATGTCGGTTGTCGTGCAAGAGAGAGAGAAGGGGGCGGAGAGATGATACAGGCTATTGGCGCTTCGCAAGGAATCGCAATAGGGAAAGCGTTCGTTCTTCCGCATTGGGAATGGGAGCTTCCGGATCAGAAGATCGACGTGGCGGATTTGGCCAAAGAATTCGACCGGCTATACGAAGGCATTCGCCGTTCCAAAACCGAGATCAACCAAATGAAAACGGAGCTGGACGAAGCGGTAGGCTCGGAGGAAGCGAGCATCTTCGATGCCCATCTGGCGATTTTGGAAGATCCCGTATTCATGAATGAAATTCAAGGCATCATCCAAAGGCAATATAAAGTCGCCGAAGTCGCCGTCAAAGAGGCGATCGATCATTTCGTGACGATGTTCGATCTGTTGGACGACGAATACATGAAAGAACGGGCGCTGGATATTAAGGATGTAGGAAATCGCCTCCTCAAGCATTTGCTCGGCGCGCCCGATATTTCCCTGCCCGAGGATACCCAGCCTTTCGTTCTCGTCGTAAGAGAGTTATCTCCGTCGCAGCTCGTTCACCTCAAACCCGAACTCGTGCTCGGCATCGTGACTATGGTCGGAAGTCCGACTTCGCATGCGGCCATTATGGCGCGAGCTTTCGGGATTCCGATGGTCATGAGCGTGGAAGGCAAGCTGGAGCAAACGATCAGCACGGGAGATCTCCTGATTATCGACGGCGGAACCGGCTCGCTTCAGATCGAACCGACGGCGGATATGGTAGCCCGCTATACGGATATGCGCAAGCGCGAAATTATCGAAAAAGAGCAGCTGCTGATGCTCGCGAAGGTACCTTCGGTTACGCCGGACGGAGTACCGCTCACCCTGGCTGCCAATATCAGTTCATTAAAGGAATTGGAGGCGGCGTTAAGCAACGGAGCGGAGGGAGTCGGATTGTTCCGGACGGAATTCCTATACATGGACCGCAGTCATTTTCCATCCGAAGAGGAACAATACGAAGTGTATCGGGCAGTCGTACAAAAGCTTAACGGGAAAACGCTGATTATCCGGACGCTCGATATCGGCGGCGATAAACAATTGGATTATCACGAACTACCCGAGGAAGAGAACCCGTTCCTGGGATTCCGGGCTATCCGATTCAGCTTGGAGCGCAAAGATTTGTTCAAAACTCAGCTCCGTGCCATTCTTCGGGCTTCCGATTACGGTGACATTAAGATTATGTATCCGCTCATTACTTCCGTAGACGAAGTGCGGGAAGCGAATGAAGTGTTGGCTGAAGCGAAGAGGGAGTTAACTGCCGAGGGGATCTCTCATAATGCTTTGATTAAAGCCGGGATCATGGTCGAGGTGCCGGCGGCGGTGGCGATCGCGGATTTGCTCGCTGAGGAAGTGGCCTTCTTCAGCATCGGCACTAACGATTTGATCCAATTCACGCTGGCGGTCGACCGGATGAACGAGCAGATCAATCATCTATACGAACCTTATCATCCCTCGATTTTACGCATGATTCGCACGGTGACCCAAGCGGCCAAAGCGCGAGGAATCCCGGTCAGCATATGCGGAGAGATAGCGGGCGACGTGAACGCTTTGCCGATCTGGCTAGGACTCGGAATCGAAGTGCTCAGTTTGTCGGCGCAGGCGATCCTGCCGGTCAAGCAAAGCATGCTGCGGACGAAGGCGTCGGATAGCCGCAGACTGCTGGAAGAGATGTTCCGATGCAAGAGCGCCGGTGAAGTTCGCGCGCTCGCCGACCTGTTCCGGGCGGAAGTGGCGCTCGCGCCAGGCAATGTGCAATCTCATATTTAACCCCACGCGATCGCAACCTTGAGCGACGTAAAATGCCTCCTTACCGAATTCGCCGGAAAACCGGGTGGGAAGGAGGCATTAGGATTTAACGGCCGAACAGCAAGTCGCAGAAAGCTTTGGCATACGGAGGCAGATCCGGCGGCCTGCGGGCGGATACGATGTTCCGGTCGATCACGACCGCTTCGTCCAGCCAGACGGAACCTGCGTTCTCCATGTCGTCCCGGATGCCGGGCGTAGAGGTCACGGTTCTGCCTTCCAATATTTTCGCGGAGATGAGCACCCAGCCGGCATGGCAGATTTGTCCGATCGGCTTGCCGCTATCGTTCATCCGCCGCACGAAATCGAGTACTCGCGGATCTCTGCGAATTTTGTCCGGGGCCCAGCCGCCGGGAACGAGCAGGCCGTCGAAGCGATCGGCGTCGAGATCGTCGTAGGAGATGTCGGAGACAGCGGGCACGCCGTATTTTCCGATATGCTTCCGTCCCTTCTCGGGACCTGCGTAGAGCACCTCGGCGCCTTCTTCTCTTAAGCGATACACCGGATACCAAAGCTCCAAATCTTCGAATTCATCGTCGAGCAAACATACTACTCTTTTTACGGTAGTCATTAAAGAAGTCCTCCAATCCTGATCTGATAAGGCTCAGTAGTCTATTGTACCAAATCATCGACTTACGTTCACGCTCGCTTTTCAAGCGCGAACGGACAGAAAGCGAGGTTCTTCCGTTGCGAATATGGAAATACGCTCCCGCCGTAATTTGTATGATCGCCATTTTCATCTCCTCGTCCCGAAGCGGGGAACAATTGGATAGCGTGCTTCCGTGGTTCCAGAAATGGCTGCCGGGCTTGGCGGACTTCAACCCTATGCACTATGTGGCCTATTTCATCTTGGGACTGACGGTTGCATTCGCGATGGGCAGGCGTTCGACCGCATGGTCGGGATTTGTCATAAACGTATTAATATGCGTCTTGTACGGCGTGACGGATGAATGGCATCAATCCTTCGTTCCGATGAGAAGTCCGGATCCGTTGGATCTGCTTCACGACGGGATGGGCGCGGCTGCGGCTGCGTTGCTTGTTTTGCTAGTTAGCAAGCTTCGCCATAAGCGCGGTTCCAGAAATTACACGATAGGGTAGAGCAGGATTTCATAGGCATCGGGACGAATCATTACAGGGTAAGCTCTTTGTTTATTTAAGGAGAGAATCCCGTTGCTTAAATCCTGTTCATGCGGAGGAGAAATGAACCTCAAGCTCCGCACGGTCATCTTTGCCAAAAAAGTGAATATCAATAACGTTCCCGTATACAATTGCGCGCAGTGCGGCCGGAACGACGTGTTTCCCGGGGTTAAAGACGACGTCGGGAAGTTGGTCGGGCAGCTAGGTTCGCGTCCTGCTCCTCACAGTATTCCATTCGACCAAATCCACGAATGGGCGGGGGTGTTGTCCGAAGCCATGCACCTATCCGATACGCTGCACGCCCCCGTGATCGCCAGAGCCGCGGAGGAACGGATCAATCAATTGCTGGATCTATGGCTGATCGCATCGTCTCTGGAGGATGAGCTCTGGAAGCAGGAAATTCAGAACCGGCTGTCCCAAATTAGCGCTCAATACATATCATAGGTGCTTGAGGACGGGGGATTCCCCGTTTTTTTGCGCGGCAATCCATTTTCTGCTACGATATTCATATTGATCTTCGATTTTGAAGGAGGCTGCGTAATGGCAAGCATTCAACAATTAACGTCTTTAGAGCAATGGGATCAAGCTTTGAAAGCGACATCCGGCAAGCCTTTGCTCGTCTTTAAGCATAGTACCAGCTGCTCGGTCAGCGCGGGCGCACATGAAGAATTGTCGCATTTCATCGAAGACGGACGAGCCGAGTCCGTCGACTATGCCATCGTTCACGTGATCGAGGATCGTCCGGTCAGCAACGCGATCGCGGAGCAGCTCGGAGTCAAGCATGCTTCTCCCCAAGCAATATTGGTGAAGGACGGATCGCCGGTTTGGGATACTTCCCATTGGCATATCACTTACTCTTTTTTGTCGGAAAAGCTGGGTTCGTCTGTGAACAACCCTTAATCTCGACCTCATGCGCATGATTAACCTCATGTTAGATTGCTAAACATGCGGTTTTGTCGTATGATTACCTTAATAATCCATGACTGGACAAGGGTTTGCGATCCAGTCACGAACATTGGAGCGAATCATTGTGACGGTAACCATTTACGACGTGGCACGCGAAGCTGGCGTTTCGATGGCAACAGTTTCCCGTGTCGTCAATAACAATCCTAACGTTAAACCTCAAACTCGCAAGAAAGTTTACGAGGCGATAGAGCGACTCGGCTACCGGCCGAATGCGGTCGCGCGCGGTCTGGCAAGCAAGAAAACGACAACGGTAGGCGTGGTCATTCCCGATATCGCGAATGCGATATTTGCAGAGGTTGCAAGGGGAATCGAAGACATTGCCAATATGTATCACTACAATATTATTCTTTGTAATGCGGACAAGCGCAAAGACAAAGAGATTCGAGTCATCAACACGCTGCTGGAAAAGCAGGTTGACGGCTTGTTGTTCATGGGCGGAGCGGTGACGGACGAGCATATTCAAGCGTTCAAAACTTCCAACGTACCGATCGTGTTGTGCGCGACTACGGATGAGAAGAGCACGATCCCTTCGGTCGATATCGATCATGAGGCGGCGGCTTTCGACGCCGTTAACCGACTCATTGCGGAAGGGCATACAGCCATTGCGATGATTAGCGGTACGTTGCAGGATCCGGCGAACGGTTACGCTCGCTTTCAGGGGTACAAACGCGCGTTGTCGCAGGCCGGTCTGCCTTACCGGGAAGATTACGTGCGGGTCGGCAATTATAAATACGAATCGGGTATTGAAGCGATGCAATATTTCTTGGACTTGCCTGAGCGTCCGACGGCCGTATTCTCCGCTACGGACGAAATGGCAACCGGAGCTATTCATTGCATTCAGGATGCCGGTTTAATCGTTCCCGATGACGTATCCGTCATCAGCGTCGACAACAGCCGCATTTCCTCGATGGTTCGACCGTTGCTGACGACTGTCGCTCAGCCGATGTATGACATCGGAGCGGTATCCATGCGGCTTCTAACGAAGCTTATGAAGAAGGAAACCGTAGAGAACGCGAAAGTTACCTTGCCGCATGAACTAATCGTGCGCCGGTCCGTTGCCGGTCCGAAAGGAAAGTAACCATAAGTCCTTTAATCGCCCTGCCTCGGTGCATACGTGACCGATGCGGGGCGTCTCTATGGAGTTAGCATGAGTAGAAAGGAAGAAGAATCGTGACTTACGGGACAATCGGGATTATCGGAGCCATGCAGGAGGAAATCGAACTGTTGCTAGCGCAGTTAGACAATAAGCATACGGACCAGCATGCGGGAATTACTTATCACCATGGCTTATTTCGCAACAAGAAGGTCGTACTGACGCGTTCGGGCGTGGGGAAAGTAAACGCCGCCGTCTGTACGCAAGTATTAATCGATCGTTACAGCGCGGACGTCGTTCTGTTCACCGGCGTGGCTGGAGCGGTAGATCCGAAGCTCAACATCGGGGATATCGTTATTTCCACGAGCAGCGTTCAGCACGACGTTGACGTGACGGCGCTTGGTTTTCCTCGCGGGACGATACCCTACCAGGAAGTATCGGAATATCAGGCGGACGAACGGTTGATCGCGCTTGCCGTAGAAGCCGGGCAAAAAGTATATCCGGGACGTTGTTACAAGGGCAAAGTCCTATCGGGAGATCAGTTCATCGCAGATCGTGCGGTAGTTAAAGGCTTGCACGAGCAACTGGGCGGAGCTTGCACGGAGATGGAAGGGGCTTCCGTCGCGCAGGTGTGCTTTATGAACCGGGTTCCGCATGTCATCATTCGGTCAATGTCGGACAAGGCGGACGGTTCCGCCCATGTGAATTTCGCGGAATTTACGATCGAAGCGGCTAATCGCTCTTATGCAATCGTAGATGAGATGGTTAAAGGGCTGTAAGGGACGAACTATCGTGGACAAAGAAAATAGAGCTGGCGATCCGATCCTCGTTCGATCCGGTTGCCAGCTCTTCATTCTTTCTTAACCGATATGCTGGAGCGCGATCTCCAGCATCGTTTTATTTTTAGCCGTAATCTCGGCTCTTCTCGGCATAGGAATCCAGCATGCTACGTCGTCCAGCCATGTATTCGGGAGATCGGAAGGTTTGCTCGGCGATTGGAAAGCCGACCACTGTTCCGGCAGTAATCCTCCGCAGAATGCGCTGTCAATTTGCGTTAGCAGGGAATGGCCGCTCATCTCAAGCCAGAGCAGGCTCCAAGCTCTCGGGACGACGCGCCAATGGTCGTATCCGCCGCCGCCAAGCGCTACCCATTTGCCTTCCGTATAACGATCCGCGAGCCGATGTATGATTTTCGGCATTTCCCGATAAATTCGCATGCTGCAATGAATATGCGCGAGCGGATCGAAAGCGTGCGCGTCGCATCCGTGCTGGCTGACGATAATATCCGGGCGATAGGCATGGGCAACTTTCTCTATCGCTTGAGAGAAACAATCGAGCCACGAATCGTCTTCCGTATAGGGCTCCATCGACAGATTCAGGCATGACCCGTAACCGGAGGAGTCCCCTCTTTCATGCGCGAAGCCGCTGCCGGGGAACAGAAACTTGCCGGTTTCGTGTATCGATAGCGTAAACACATCGGGATCGGTGTAGAAAAACCACTGTACGCCGTCACCATGATGGACGTCCGTATCGATGTAAAGCACGCGCGCCTTGTATTTATCCCTTAAGTACGTAATCGCCGCTGCCGCGTCGTTATAGACGCAGAAGCCCGAGGAACGATTCGGGAACGCGTGATGAAGACCTCCGGCCAAGTGCAGGGCGCGATCCGCCCGGCCCGACATGACGGCGTCCGCCGCCGCCAGAGAACCGGCCGCAACGGCGACGGTAGCTTCGTGCATTCCGGGAAAATAGGGCGTATCCCCATCGGCTTCGAGGCCGTATTGCTCGGCGTTGCTGACGATGCGCGCATCGGGATTGGCGGCGCTCAGCGCGATAGCGGTATCGACATAATCTTTCCTATGGATTTTTCGGATTACCTGATCGGCTTCCTCCAGAGGGAAGGGCGCAACAATACGCTCATCTGGCAATGCGCCGCATCGACGCAGAAGATCTTCCGTCAGCTCGATGCGAAAGGGATGAAACGGATGATCTTCGGAAAAACAGTAACGCCCTGATGGTTTGTTATTAATCCATATCGTTCTGGAGGACAGAGAAGGTCGCCTGCCTTTCATCTAATACATGAATCGTTGCCTAAACCGAACGCGATCGAATTGTTCAACGGAAGACAACGGAACGTCTTTGCCGATTCTAACCATGAGGCAGTTGGCGGGATGCGCGCAAATTTCCGGATCGTCCGTCGCAAACCACACCATGCCGACCGACTTCATAAGCCGTTCCATCATCTCGCGATATTCCCACACGTTTAACCCGCTTGATTCCAAATCCCAATGCCAATAATATTCCGTCGTGAAAACGATCATATTATCTAATTGGCCGTTCTCGAACGCCGCGGAGATCAGAGACTTTCCGAGACCCAGATTGCGGTAATCATCCGCTACCTCGATCGCGCCGAGCTCTACGAGATCATCCATTCCGCCTTCGGACCAACGCTCCATCTCGTCCGGATAGTGGAAGGTTACATATCCGACGATAACGTTATCGTCGCGCGCAACGATGATCCTTCCTTCGGGAAGCTCGGAAATTTCGACTAAAGCCTCATGCTGATCTTTAGGCCTGCGAAAAGCATCCAACTTAGGATGGAGAGTCATGTCGCGCAAGCTTTCCGGAGGAACTGGTCCTTCAAGGATAAGGGATTGGCCATCTCTAGCGATTGGATAGCGGACGTACGATTTGATATGGTCCATGCCGTTCCCCCTAGATCCGTTGTACGAACTTTAAAGACCATTATATCATCTTCAAGGCCGGGGACGGAACCGGGATACGGAAGGATTGGTTAATATTACCCCCGACCTGTTGGAAAATGTCCTTTCTACCTATGCCTAGCCTAGGAACACTGTGTTATAATGTCTGTGGCAGATGAGACTGATTACTCCATGTTGTGTAAGCGCATTCGTAAAGGGATGCTCGCATTTTAATGGGAAGGTGATGGATCGTGACATTTCAATCGGATGAAAAACTGGCCGTCACGGCAACGGTGTCCAATATGGCATCGTACGAAGAGGCGGTACAAAGCTTTAACTGGGCAGATGTCGAGCAGCAATTTACTTGGGCTTCGACCGGCAAGGTCAATATGGCATACGAAGCGATCGATCGCCATGTGGCCAATGGGCGCGGCGATAAAATCGCTCTCCATTACAGCGATAACCAGCGCGAGCAAAGCTATACCTTCGCGGAAATGTCGAGGCAGTCCAATCGGTTCGCCAACGTGCTGCGCGGATTGGGCGTAGATAAAGGCGACCGAGTATTCATATTCATGCCGCGGACGCCTGAACTGTATTTTAGCTTGTTCGGAGCGCTCAAAGTCGGAGCCGTAGTCGGGCCTTTGTTCGAGGCGTTCATGGAGACGGCCGTTAGGGATCGTCTTCTGGATAGCGGCGCCGTAGCTATCGTAACCACTCCTGCTTTGTTGTCGCGGGTGCCGCGCGCCGAGCTGCCGGACCTTAAACATGTCATCGTATTCGGTGATTCCGTAGCAGAGGGGGATGGCATCGTCGATTATCGTTCGGCGATGAATTCCGCATCCGAGGAAACGGAAATTACGTACCTCGATCGGGAAGACGGATTGATTCTCCATTACACTTCGGGGTCTACGGGGAAACCAAAAGGCGTATTCCACGTACAGAACGCGATGCTCCAGCATTATCACACGGGCCGCGTCGTTTTGGATTTAAGGGAAGACGACGTCTACTGGTGTACGGCCGATCCCGGCTGGGTAACGGGTACGTCGTACGGGGTGTTCGCTCCATGGTTGAACGGGGTAACCAACGTCGTTCGCGGAGGAAGATTCAGCCCTCAAGATTGGTATTCGACGATTCAAAAATATAAGGTTTCCGTATGGTATAGCGCGCCGACGGCATTCCGCATGTTAATGGGAGCGGGAGACGACGTCGTCAAATCGTTCGACCTCTCGAGCTTGCGCCACGTATTAAGCGTAGGGGAGCCGCTTAACCCTGAAGTCGTCCGTTGGGGCAACAAAAT
Source organism: Cohnella cholangitidis (assembly GCF_014107495.1). GTDB lineage: Bacteria > Bacillota > Bacilli > Paenibacillales > Paenibacillaceae > Cohnella > Cohnella cholangitidis. The sequence continues at coordinate 614,939 of NZ_CP041969.1, read as the reverse complement.
TTATGGCCAACGCATTCACGATACCTGGTGGATGACGGAGACGGGCGGACAATTGATCTGCAACTATCCAAGCATGGAAATTAAACCGGGATCGATGGGCCGTCCGGTTCCCGGCGTTCAAGCGGCGATCATCGATGATCAAGGCAACGAGTTGCCGCCGTTCCGCATGGGTAACCTGGCAATCAAAACGCCTTGGCCGTCCATGATGCGCAAAATCTGGAATAACCCGACGAAATACGCGGAGTACTTCCATATTCCCGGGTGGTATGTATCGGGTGATTCCGCTTATCAGGATGACGAAGGCTACTTCTGGTTCCAAGGACGAATCGATGACGTTATCAATACATCCGGCGAACGGGTAGGGCCATTCGAGGTAGAGAGTAAGCTTGTTGAGCATCCTGCGGTTGCGGAAGCGGGGGTTATCGGCAAACCCGATCCGTTGCGCGGAGAAATTATCAAAGCGTTCATTTCGCTTCGCGAAGGGTTCACGCCATCCGATGAGCTTAAAGCGGATATCGCTAAGTTCGTGAAAGAAGGTCTGTCCGCGCATGCTTCCCCGCGCGAGATCGAATTCAAAGACAAGCTGCCGAAAACCCGCAGCGGCAAAATCATGCGCAGGGTACTCAAGGCTTGGGAGCTGAATTTGCCGACCGGCGACTTATCCACGATTGAAGATTAATTATACCGACAACAAAAAGCCCTCGCGCATTCGCGAGGGCTTTTTGCGTTACGTTCCGGACTTTACTTCGATTGCGGTAGTCGGTGTCGACTCGCCGGATGCGCTAATGGCGGTTACTCGGTACCAGCCGGCGGACATCGGAGCGATGTACTCGAATGCAGTTGATTCCGTCGTGCCTAGGAGCTTATACTTTCCATGTTCCGATTCGCTGTACCATACCTGATACTGCGTTACGCCTTCGCTGCTCGAATTCGCGTTCCAGGCGATCGACACGCCGATGTCGGTTCCTTGAGCGGTCAAGCCGGAAGGCGTTGAAGGAGCGTTGCTCCCGCCTGGATTGCTTGGGAAGGAGGGATCGACTTCTTCGCCGCCGCCTGGAATTCCTGGATCCGGGAAGTTAGGGTCGATGTCCGTCTGTCCTCCATCGGTCGAGATCTTCTCGCTCGGGGCGGATTCGTTGCCAACGACGTCAACGGCCGTAACGTAATAGCTATAAGATTGGTTGGCGCTAGTATAGTTGACGAACTTAGGATCTTCGCCCGTCGGTACGGAAGCCTCGACTTTCTGGAACACGCCGCCGTTAATGGAGCGATATAAGCGGTATCCTGCAACGTCTGCCTGCGTTGAAGGAGTAAACGTAATTCTTGCCAAACTGTTCAAGGTTTCCACCGATACGTGCGCCGGAGGGTTAGGACTAGCTCCGTCGTCTACCCGAGGGTCGATTTTGGAAGGCGCGCTCTCGGCGGCGTCCTTCGGCAAATAGTACGACAACGCTCGGCGGGACTGGGCGGACACTTGGCCCAGCTTTGCCTTCAATTCCTCGATCAGCGTATCGAGAGGAGACTCCCGGACGACCATGACCGATTCGCGTAACAAGTCTTCCGGCGTCTCGTCTTGAGGCAAGTAATTGACGCCGTTGTACGAAATGTATTTCACTTTGACGAGAGCGTCGTCGGATTCGGTCGGGACGAATTTTCGGTTGAAAATATCGGTAACGAGCTTGCCGGCAGCTTTCGTCAAGTCCGTTGGCAGCTTGCCGCTTACGCTGGACACGGTCATCGAGACGATACCGTCCGGCTTCTCGAATTTCTTGGTTTGGAAGAGCTCCGGCTTGGCTTCCGTGACGTCGTTCATGATCTTGGCCCAGATGGAACGGGCTCTTCCGTGACTGTCGGAGGATAGATTATGAATGACTTTCTCGTATCCGGCCCATACCCCAAGCGTAATGTCCGGCGTATACCCTTCGAACCAGACGTCGCTGTAATTTTGCGTCGTTCCGGTTTTGCCGACAACCGGAATATTTTTGTAATTTTTGAATTGCGACATGATCGACGTTGCCGTACCGTTCGTGACGACCGTTCGCAGCATGTCCGTCATCAGATAAGCGGATTGCTCGGATACGACTCGCTTCGGATCCGCTTTGTGCTTGTAGACGGATTCGTTATTGGCATCGCGGATTTCTTCGATTAAATAGGCATCGTTGAAAACGCCTTTATTAGCGATGGCAGCGTACGCATTCGTCAATTCCTCGACGGATGTTCCGTATTTGAGTCCGCCGATAACCCCGGTTTGAGCTTGGTCATCCTCGGGAACTAGCGTAGTAATGCCAAGGGAACGGGCAAAATTCCATGACTCCTTGATCGTGACCTTATTTAAGAAGATTCTCAGAGCGGGAATGTTGTACGAACTGTTCAGGGCTTGGCGGGCGGTGACGAGTCCCGAATAACGGTTGTTGGAGTTTTTCGGAATATGATATCCCCCTCCGCCGTTCTTCAAAATAATAGGAGAGTCGTCTACCACGCTGCCCGGCTGGATAAGGCCTTTCTCGATCGCCGGCAAATAGGCTCCGATCGGCTTCATCGCCGATCCCGGTTGCCGTACCATCTGGGTCGCGAAGTTCATTTGCTCGATATGGAAGTCGCGGCCTTCGATCATGCCCAGAATGGCGCCCGTTTTCTGATCCATCATGACGGCGGCGATCTGCTCGACGCCTTTGACAGGATGGTCAGGAGCGAAGTTTTCAGGATTTTCGGCGATATCGTGCATAAGGTTGTATATTTTTTTGTCGATGGTAGTAGTGACTTTATAACCGCTTCGCAGAAGTTCCGCACGCGCGTTTTCGATCAAGGCGGAATTTTCTTTTTTCTTCAGATCCTCGCGTTTAAGCTCCGGATTTTGCTGAAGCACGAGCAATTCGGCAGCCTGGCGCTCTACTTCCAACATGAGATACGGATAAGTGTTGTAAGCTTTTTCGCTTGGTTTGGCAAGCGACGAATAGAGGTCGAAAGCTAATGCTTCTTGATATTGCGCTTGGTTGATTTTTTGCTCTTCCAGCATACGGCTAAGGACGAGCTTCTGGCGCGTTACAGCGCGCTTGAAGTTTTTCTCGTTGAAATCCCCTTTCCCGTTGAAAGCGGAGTACAAGGACGGCAGCTGCGGAACGCCGGCCAGATAGGCTGCTTGCGCGATATTCAGATCGTTCAAGTTCTTGACCCCGAATATTCCGTTCGCCGCGGCTTTGATTCCGAATACTTGGTACCCTGAGGAGCCGTTTCCGTAAGGGACTTTATTTAAGTAGGCCGTAATGATCTCTTTTTTGCTTAGGAATCGCTCTAATCGAAGCGATAGGAAAATTTCTTTGGCTTTGCGACTGGACGTTTGATCGAGATTGAGGAATACCCGGCGCGCTAATTGCTGGGTAATGGTACTTCCTCCGGTTTGCACGCTCTCGTTCAGCAATTGCTGTTTAACGGCGCGGAATAGCCCGTTAGTATCAACGCCGGGATGCGTAAAGAAATTTTTGTCTTCTATGGCGATGACCGCGTCGATGATCGTCTGCGGAATTTGATCGTAAGTGACCGGACGGCGGTCTTCTTCCGAACGCAATTGTCCGATAGGGGAGCCGTCGTTGAAATAAACGAATCCGGTTATCGCGTTCTCGTTAATTTTCTCTTCGATGAAGCCGCGGTCTCGGATAGGATCTTCGTTTACCAATGAAGCGATGTATCCCGTCACCGCTCCGGCGCCCACGAGTCCGGCGAGCACACCGAACAAGATAAGCCAAAGCACGGTAAATCCCGCGATTTTCCCCGCTGTCTTGAAACCCTGGCCTTTAGGCTTCGGATCGGAAGGGGGGTGTTTAGTATTCGTCATTTAGAAATCCTCCTTCAACAAACAGAACTATTATAGCACATTTACCCATCGTTTGACTTCTTTCGGAAGGGCGTGCTAAACAAGGAGAAAAGACCCAATGACAAATGGAAGACAATTAGCGCAAGGGAGGTGGAAGCTCATTCGTTACCGTTGTTCTGCGACAATCTTCAGTTGATCTTGAACGTTATCGGAGCATAATCCGCCGTGATAGCAAATGACTTTATCGATCTCGTAATCGAGCAGTTTCCGGATTGACAGGATCGCGGTTTCCATGTCCAAGGTCGTCTGCCGGACGGGGCCGTGAAGAACTCCGTCTTTGCATGTTAGGGCATCCGCAGCAATGAGAGTTTTGCTCTCCTCCAAGTAGAGGCTAATATGTCCGGCTGTGTGTCCGGGGGTATGGATGACGGTAATTCCGCCGCAAAAGGGCAGTCGTTCGTTGTCGTCTAACGTTCTGTCAACGGATTCGATCGGCGCGTATTCCATTGATTTCATGACATCTTGGCGCATGTGCTCCGGAAGAGCGGATGCCATTTGAGCTAAGGCTTGAGGGCTTGTTTTGATGAGAGGGAAGCGTCCTTCGATGTAAGGCTTATCGAGCCCATGCGCGTAAACCGTGACGCGCCCGGAACATTCCCGCAAAATGTCGGCGGCCCCGCCGACGTGGTCGAGGTCTTGATGAGTGAGAATTATAGACGTGAGCATGTCGAACGTCACGCCTAGTTCGGCTAGCGCGTCGCGCAGTTGGCCGACCTTTCCGGACATTCCCGTATCGATCAGGATAACGTGCTTATCGTCGCGGATCAGCGTTGGATGAAGCGCGGATCGCGCTCCGAATGCTTCGTACGGCAATTCGATCATCGTTACTTGAGCGGGTGCATTCATTCGGGATTCCCTCCAAAAAAAATAATTGTTGACAAACGGTAAATATTTTGCTATAATATTCAATTAAAATAAATTAATAGGTATTATCGTAACACGACTACCGCTCGCATGCAATCCTTTAATTAAAAAGTCAAAGAGGTTACCCTAATCTTCAGGGCAACCTCTTTTTTTTGTCATCCGCGGTTAGTTTCCGGAATGCTGTTTGCGATATTCGTTAGGGGAACAATCCGTCCCTTTCTTGAACACTTTGCTAAAGTATTTCTCGTCTTGAAAACCGACCATTTCGGAGATTTGGGCGATTTTCAATTGCGAGCCGGCTAGCAAATCTTTGGCTCGTTCGATCCGAATACGCGTAATGTAGTCCGTAAGATTTTCGTTCATTTCTTGCTTGAATTTACGCGATATATACTCCCGGCTGAGGAAGAACCGATTAGAAATATCCTGCAGCGACAATTCCTCGTGGAGAAATTGGTCTATGTATTTGGCGATGGCTTGCATGGAGCTTTGGCTGGAGCCGGAACCTTCCGACAATTTCTCCACAACCGACAAAGCTTCCTTCATATAGCCAAGCTTCCAAACCTCTACGTCGAATCTGCCTTCGTTATCGATCACGGCTGGCAGTTGATTGTCTCCCGCGCCTTCGTTGGCGTTATTGGAGCCTTTTATCCACATCGTCTGCGCCAAGCGAAATTCTTGCCACCATAGCTGCAACTGTTCGAGAGTAATGTTATCGCATTGTTCTACCGCTTTGAACCATGACTCGAATGCGGCGGGCAACTGATCTTTGTCCCCGCTCTGAATAGCGTAACGGATTTTTTGCTCGTGCTCGGTGAAAAAAACGACGTTTTTGCCGCCGGATTCAATGTTGGAGTAGGTTTGAATCCATTTGCCGTTGCGGCGCAAGTTGCAGTGGCGTACGGCTTTACGGGCTTGCTTGTAGGATTGCAGCAGTTGTCCGGGAAACATGGCGACGTTCCCTATGCCGAATCCGAATCTCGCTTTTAACACCTGGAAGATCCCGTCGTTCATCTCGGCGATCAGCTTCTCCGCGAGATCGACGTTTTTCCATAGGATGATGACGATTTCGTTCTCTTGCCCCCAATATCGAAAAGCATACCCCGAACCGTGATTGCGCAAAAATTCATTGCAAATATTCGTTAAGGAGAAGTAGAGCAAATCCCAGCCTGCCGCAAACTTATTGCGAATGAATGGAGGGGTAAGTTCTAAGCTCAGCAGACATAATCTCGCTTCTTGTATCGGCTCGCGGATTTCGAATTGCTGCTGAAGCGTCTCCTGTATGGCGACGTAATCCACTTGCTCGCTAAGCATCGTGGAAAAAAATTTATCCAAGTATACCGGCTTGAGCTGATTGATTTCCATGTTTCGGTTACGGTCTCTGCATCGCGCTTCTTCGTCGGTTTGCCATTCGTCGATCGCTTTGGACAAGGCGGTCAACAACTGCGTTTCGTCGATAGGCTTCAGCAAGTAGTCCATTCCGCCGTATTTCACCGTTTGACGTACGAAATTGAAGTCGTCATGGCCGCTGATTACGATGACTTTGCTGCAAGGCGCATGCTCCGCTACCCATGCCAACAATTCTACGCCGCTTACATGCGGCATCATCATGTCCGTGAAAATAATAGCTGGATTTTCGGATTCGATTATTCGAATCGCGGCTTGTCCGTCGGCTGCTTCGAGTACGGCGGTAATTCCCATCCGTTCCCAAGGAACGAGCAGTCTAATCGCTTCTCGGACATGCTTCTCGTCATCGATAATGAGCGTTTTCATTCTGATGCCAGCTCCTTTCCTAGCGGGATGCGAACTTCAACGGAAAGACCTTCCGGGACGGCGTTGGCAAGCGTGAGGGAGGCCGATTCGTGAAAATGCAGTTGCAAGCGAGACAGTACGTTTAGCAATCCGATTCCGCTTTCTTTGCCCCGGCCTGCCGATTGCCCGAGCCTCAAACGCTCGTTAACTTCCGCCAAATTCTCTTCGGTCATCCCGGCTCCGTTATCCCGGACGAGAATAACGAGCAGTTGCTCTTGCAGCGAGCACGAGATCAGCAGCTTCGCCGGTTCGTCGTCATTTTGCTTAAAACCGTGTTTGAAGAAATTTTCGACGAGGGGCTGGAGGATCATCTTCGGCACGAGTATGGACCGCGTCTCAGGGTCCATGACGTAATTGATTTCGAGCGATTTGTCGAATCTCTGCTTTTGTAAATCCAAATACGCTTGCACGTAACCGAATTCCTTCTCGAGCTCGACGATCGTTTCGCCGGTGTTCATATTATAGCGCATCATTTTACCCAGCGACGTCACGAGAGAATAGATTTGCTGGTCTTTATGTTGCAAGGCGACCGTGCCGATGGACTGCAAGGCGTTGTACAGGAAATGAGGATTTACCTGCGCTTGCAAAGCTTTGAGCTGATTGGTCTTGTTGGCTAGCTCCAGCCGATATTCCTTGAGAATCAAATTGTTGATCGTCTGCATCATCGATCGGAATCTTCGCGAGAGAAGCCCGATCTCGTCGTTGCTGCGAATGTCGATGTCGACGTTCAGATGTCCCCGTTCGATTTGGTTGACGTAGCCGATCAGGCTAAGCAAAGGTTTCGTAAAGCGGAAGGAAATCAACAAGGTGGCGAGCACCGCGATCGCTAAGAACATGGCTCCGACCCAAGTGTTAATCTGCGTAATGCCTTCGGCTGTCTTGTACAAGTGCTCGTAAGGAGTCATTTTGACCAAATACCAATCCATCAACGGGGTCGTTATCCGCTCATAGAAAACGATTCCCGCGAAATGGGAGTCTTCCCATTTAAGATAACCGTTCGTAAGATCGTCTTTGCGGATTTTCTTAAGCCAATCTCCATCCAAAGGCTTGCCTGCCGCGCCATTCTCGGAAGATATAATCGTATTGCCGTCGGCGTCGACAATATAAAATTTTTCTTTACCCGAATCATAGAGGTGACTGTTTAAATCCGATAGCGCGTCCAGCTTAATGTCGATTGATAATTGGGCCATCAAAATCTCGCTCGGCGCGCGAAAAATCGGGCGATGGAGGGTGAACACGAGCGTGCTTTGATCCGTGGAACGGGCACCGAGACCATAGCTGTGGCTCATGTGGCTGGGCTCGATAAAAGGCTTCTTCGTAAGGACGTTAAAGTCGTTCGCGGGGATGTCCGCCCTTATTTTATCGCCGCCGTTGCTTAATAAATAGGTCGTATTCTGAGAGACGATATGCAGGCGGACCTGATGGGTTTCCTTAACGCTCTGATAAATGTTAAGCAAGTGATCCCTAAGCAAATTCCGATTGCGTATGACGTCGGAGAGATCGCTTGGAAACACTTCGTCCTCCATATTATGCTCCAGAATATAGTACAGGGAGCGAGGGACGTTGATAGAGTTATAGACGGCAAGCGACTTCTGGTTAATATTTTGCATGTAGCTTTGTAAGTTGGCTTTGCCGAGCGATAAAATCCTGGCGTTCTTCTCGTAGGCTTCCTCCGAAATTGAACGTTTCGTGGAATTGTACGAGATCACCATGGAAGTCGCGATCGGCAAGATCGTCGCGATGAGAAGCAGAAGCATGAGCTTATTGCGGATGGTGTTTCGGAACAGGGACAGCTTCAGCATCGGGATCGCCTCTTCCTTGCGTTTGTCTATCAAACAGTAAACCAAGGTTGCCCGATGGTCAATATGGTCAATATATTCCACCTTGAACATCATCATTCTCTGTGGTTGCGAAGAAATGCTCCGCTTTATACTGGGGACATGGAAGAGAATATTGGAGAAAAGCACCTAGATATCGGGAGGGAGCATACGGAGTGAATTTACTACAAAAAAAGCGTCGCGGAGAGTGGCTGCAACAAATCGTATTTATCGGGCCCGGACTCTTGTTCTTTATCTTAATCGTTGTAGCTCCTTTTGCCATGGGGTTCTACTACACGTTCACGGATTGGGACGGGATTTCCAGCCATGCCAAGTGGAGCGGCCTGGACAACTTGCGGAAAATTTTAACGGATGACGAGAGGTTTTGGACTTCTTTCTGGTTCACCCTCAGATTTACGTTAGTCGCGGTTATCGCGACTAATCTTGTGGCGTTCGGATTGGCCATGCTGCTTAATCAAGCCTTGAAAACAAAAAAAGTATTGCGGACGGTCATCTTTCTCCCGAACGTGATCGGGGGGTTGCTGCTCGGTTACATCTGGTACTTCATCTTCGTACGCGGATTCGCGGCTATCGGAGAATCGACCGGCATCGAGTTATTCAATCTTGCATGGCTGGGAACGAAGGAGACGGCCTTCTGGGGAATCGTTATCGTCTTCGTATGGCAATCGGCCGGCTACATGATGGTTATCTATGTCGCAGCCCTAGTCAGCGTCCCTAAGGATTTGCTGGAGGCGGCGAAGATCGATGGAGCGAGTTCCGGTCAAATGCTCCGCAGCATTATCGTGCCGATGATCATGCCTGCGGTTACGATCTGTCTGTTCTTGACGACGTCGAACGCGTTCAAGATGTTTGATCTCAACCTTTCTCTTACAGGCGGAGGCCCGGGTTATGCCACGGAGTCGATTGCCCTGAATATTTATCGGGAGGCGCTTACCTATAGCCATTACGGATTAGGAACGGCCAAGGCGATGATCTTCTTCATCGGCGTCGCGCTCATTACGGTAACGCAAGTGTTGCTGACGAAGAAGAAGGAGGTGGAAGTCTAATGCTCGAAAAGAAACGTTATTCATTCGGTTTGTTCACGGCGGAAATCGTCGGCATCTTGTTGGCGCTTCTCTTTTTGTCGCCATTCTACTTCCTGATCGTCAACTCCTTTAAGCCGCTCAAAGATATTTTGCTGGACGCGGCCAAGCTGCCGGAGCAATTCGGCTTGGACAATTTCCGCAGAGCCTGGGAAGCGATCGATTTTCCCACCGTGTTCATGAACTCGGTCGTGTTGACGTGTTTGAGCGTTACGGGGCTCGTGGTCATTAGCTCGATGACGGCTTATCGGATCGTGCGCAGCCCTAGCTTGTTCAATCGGTTCTTGTTTACGATGTTCATTTGCGCCATGATCATTCCGTTCCAATCGGTCATGCTGCCTCTCATGAAAATAAGCGCTATTTTCGAGTTAAGAGGGCATCTGTACGGAATCATCATTTGTTATTTAGGGTTCGGGGTGTCATTGTCGATGTTCCTCTTCCACGGATTTATCAAATCCGTGCCCAGGGAAATCGAAGAGGCGGCCGTCGTCGACGGATGCTCTCCGTACGGCGTCTTTTGGAGAATCGTGTTCCCCGTTCTGCGTCCGATCGTGGCGACGGTAGTCATCTTGAACGTGTTGTGGATCTGGAACGATTACTTATTGCCGGTACTCGTCGTTAACAACACCTATACGACGATCCCGCTTGCGATACAACTCTTTTTCGGTCAGTATTTACGGAAATGGGACATGGCCATGGCCGCGTTAACGTTAAGCACGGTTCCGATCGTCCTGTTCTTCTTATTCTTGCAAAAGCACATCGTGGAAGGAATTGCGGCGGGTTCGATCAAAGGGTGAAAATTTGACTATACCTATCGAAATAATCAAAATTTTACACCTAACAGTTCAATAATTTAGGTGTCAGATCTAATCTTCGCCAAATTATAATGACGCTGTAGCAACAGAAACAAATAACCTTGGGAGGTCACACAATGAGTAAAAAATTATCGATTCTGTCTTTGCTTGCCGTACTGCTCGTCACGTTGATCAGCGCTTGCGGAAAAAACAACGGCAATGAAGCAAGTCCATCCGCTTCGTCCGCTCCTGCATCCTCGGCTGCTGAATCTTCGCCTGCGGCGCAAGAATCAGAGGTTGCGAAAAAAGACGTAACGATCAAAGTGTATCAATTCAAGGTTGAAATCGCGGAAGCGCTGAACAAAATGGCTAAAGAGTACGAAGCCGAAACCGGCGTTAAAGTCGAAGTCGAAACGCACGGCGGCGGAGAAGATTACAGCGCGTTGCTCAAAGCTACGCTGGCTGCCGGCGAAGAGCCCGAAATCTTCAATTCCTCCGGTTGGGCAGGATTCGACCCTTACGTAGACCGTGCTACGGATTTGTCGAACGAGCCTTGGGCCAAAGATTTGGTCGAAGCATCCAAACCGCAAATTACGCGTGACGGCAAGCTGCTCGGCATGCCGATGAACTTGGAAGCTTACGGTTTTACTTATAACAAAGACCTGTTCGCTAAAGCTGGCATCACGGAGCTTCCGCAGACGCTTGACGAGCTTGAAGCCGCAGCTAAGAAATTGAAAGACGCAGGCATCATTCCTTTCGCTCTTACGAACGAGTGGTGGTCCATGGGTATCCACACGCTGAATATCGCATTGGCTAACCAAGCTGATCCTGCTGCATTCATCGAAGAAATCAAAGCCGGCACGAAATCGTTCAAAGACGATCCGATCATGAAAGAATGGGTTCGCTTGGTCGATATCATGTTCGCTAACGGCCAAGAAAAAGCGATCACAACGGACTACAACACTCAAGTCGCGGAATTCGCTTCCGGCAAATACGCAATGATTCAACACGGTAACTGGATTCAAGGCATGGTTGACGAAGTAGATCCAAGCTTGAACCTCGGCATGATGCCGGTTCCGCTTCTGGACAAACCGAACGTCTTCACGGGCGTACCGAATAACTGGATCGTAAACAACAAGTCCGCGCATCCTGAAGAGGCTAAAGCGTTCTTGAACTGGATGGTCACTTCCGAAACGGGCAAGAAATATATCTCGACCGATTTCAAATTCGTTCCTGCTCTTAACTCCATCACTCCGAACCCGGATGCGGTAGGTAAAATCGCTGGAGACTTCGCGGTATTCGCTCCGGCAAATCCTGCGCAAGTGAAAACTTGGAACTGGGACCGCTTCCCTGACGGCATCACGCAACAATGGGGCGCAGCTATGCAGGAGTACCTCGGCAAACAAATCAAGAGCGATCAATTGCTGGAGAAATTGGATAAAGCAGTTGCGGATATCGTAAAAAAATAAAGCAATAAAAAAATGGCTAGGCAGACTCACCGTCTGCCAGCCATTTTTAATTATGTCGATCGGGCTTACAAAGCCGGAGGAGTGAACGTCCGCTGAGCGAATTCCGCGTCCATCATGAAGAAGGCGTTGCTGTCCTTGTCGATGCGTTTAAGCTTGTTGATAATGCTGTCGAACATCGATTCTTCTTCGACTTGCTCGTCGATAAACCATTTCAGGAATTGGATCGTGGCGTGCTCCCGATCGTTCATCGCGAGATCGGAGAGATGGTAAATCCGTCGCGTAACTTCTTGCTCATGCTCGAAGGCATGCTCGTACGCTTCAAGGACGGAGGAGTATTCGTTGTTCGGAGTCTCCATTCCGGACATCGTTACCCGCTTGCCGCGGTCGTTTAAGTACTTGTAGATTTTCATCGCATGGAATTTCTCTTCTTCTGCTTGTACCATAAAGAAGTTAGCGAACCCGTCCAAGCTTTCGCCTGAACAGTACGCGGCAATGGCCAAGTAGACGTGAGCGGAATAGAGCTCAAAATTGAGCTGGTCGTTCAAAGCCTTGCTTAGAGATTCATTTAGCATTTTGATACTCACTCCCTCTGTACTCTGTAGGATCTACCCGAATTGTACCATAAATTAGCGGGTCATCCTATCCGGTGCTTTAATTTCTCGTAAAGCGCCTCAGGGGAGGGGGCTACGACAACTTCCGTTTTTCCGATCAAGACCATGCATTGCTTCGTGCATAGTTTACACTCGCCCAAGCAGTCTTTTTTCTTCTGCTTCATGTCCGGGTACTCGGCCTTTAGCGTTTTGTAAACCATCTTGGAGCCGTGCTTGAAGTTTCGGCAGCAGTACTTGATTTTCCTCATGCTCGAACCAGCTTTCTTGGAAAATGATCAACCTCCTAAATGATATTAATTCTCATTATCATTGTCAATGGAAAAAATAAAAAACCACTCCGGAAGAGGAGTGGCTTCGATGAGAATAAGATTAACGGCTGTAGAACTCGACGATTTGTTTTTCGTCGATATCTTGGGAAAGCTCGCCGCGGTCCGGAAGACGAATGTACTTACCTTCCATTGCGTTGGCATCGTATTCTACGTAGCCTGGCAGGTGATGACGCGCTTCGGATGCTTCTTTGATCGATTTAAGGGAGCGGGAACGCTCGCGAAGACCGATTTTGTCGCCTACTTGCACGATGTAAGAAGCGATATCGACTTTCTTGCCGTTGACTGTCACGTGACCGTGAGAGACCAGCTGGCGAGAGCCGTAACGGGAGTTAGCCCAACCTAGGCGATACACGAGGTTGTCCAAGCGGCTTTCGAGCAAGAACATGAAGTTCTCACCGGCAATACCTTGTTGTTTCGATGCGCGATCGAACAAGTTGCGGAATTGCTTCTCGTTCAAACCGTACATGTGGCGAAGTTTTTGTTTTTCTTGCAATTGCATTCCGTATCCGCTGATTTTGCGGCGTTGGTTAGCGCCGTGTTGTCCCGGAGGGAAAGCGCGTTTCAATTCTTTACCGGATCCGCTTAGGGAAATTCCCAGACGGCGGCTTAATTTGAACTTAGGGCCTGTATATCTTGACATGAGTTAGAAAGCTCCTTTTTCAAAATGAAATTTTCTGAAAATGGGTTTCGTTGCGCGGATTTCGCCATAACCGAATGATTCGGTTCCAGAAGGGATGTTCAGCCGCAGCCCGCTGGCGGGTCGTCCGAGAGGGTGTCACAAGAACTAAGCCCAGTATTCAACAAGTTATATTATAAGAAACTGTGAGCGATTGTCAAGAAGCTTATTAAAAAGCATTTCATAAAAAATAAGAAATAGGACTATAGACTTCTATGAACCTAGTGCAAAAATCACTGTTTCATTGTATAGTTAAGGAAAGAGGACATCGGGGCGGAGGTGTCGGGTATGGTCAGTAAGAGAAAAACGCAGCAGCAACACGATGTGCCAGAGGATCTAGAGAATCCAACCCGCACCCGTCAGCAGCTGCCAGGATGGCTGCAGAAGCAGGATTTAACGGAAGCAGATCTCCCCTATATCCATTCGTTGCTAGTAAGTTGCTATACGGAATGGCGGGAAGACGTTGAAGGCTTTCCTTGGTTAGGCGGACAGTTGACGTTGCTTCATCCGGACGGAACTAGCGTATCCGCCGGCGGACAGGATGACGATAACGAATATTTACTCGACACTTGGAACGCGGAGATGATCGGTCCGACGGCGGCAAGTACGGCGCTTGAGACATGTCGGCCTACCTTGATGCGCGCCGAGGAACATCGCTACCCTAAGCTCAAAGCGTTCGATTCAATAGCAGTCCCTATTTTTACCCGCACGACAGGCATTCCGTGTGCCGTAGTCGCTTGTTTATTGCCTGCAGGCACGGCGCAGGCAGGGGATTTGAAGCTGCTTCAAGCGGCCGCGTTGCATATTCGCAGCTGCATTTACCGCCATTTCGAGAATCTGTTCGTCGGCGGTCTTTTAAGGGAACGCAAGTTATCGAAGAAAGAAGAAAGCCGCAGGGATATTCTTTTCGACGTGATGAGGCGGTTGAACGATCATATCGACGTCGAGAACGTGCTGTCCGAGGTGCTTGACAGCCTTGAACAGCTGTATCCGATCTGCAAGGCGGATTTGTTTCTTTCCCAAGACTATAATAGTCCGAACGAGAAGGTCAAACCTTTGGCATTCCACTTGAGTGACATGGATCTATGCAAATCCGCGTTCGTGGACGGCAAAATTCGCGAAGACCGCTTCGGCGGGCGCCATAAGCTCGCCGTGCCATTGTCGGGCAAGCAAGGCGTCTATGGAGTTCTTCGGCTTGATTTGCCGGAGAGAGAGTTCGACGAGGCGGATATCAGCTTCTTGTCGATGCTGGCTGCCGCCGCGGGCGCGGCTTTCGAGAAAGCCAAGCTTCACGAGCAGGCTAACGTTCTGGTCGGGGAATTGCGTTTGATCAACGAGTTGACGCAACGGCTGAACAGCAGCTTGAAACTGTCGGACACGATGCAGTTCGCGTCGACCGAGCTGCTCGCGATATTCAAATCCGATTTTTGTTGCATTCTGCAATACGACGTGGATTCCCAGCAATTCGTCGTGATGTCCGCGAACGTAACGGAGATGCTTGGAGAAACCTATTCCAAGGATTACGGATTTTGCGGCGTGATGTGGTCGACGAAAGAGCCGATCATTTTATCCGATTATTGCTCGGCGACTCCCGTTTCGTCTCAATTGATGGACGTGACCCATTCACGTTCTCTTTTGGCTTCTCCGTTGCTTCTCAACGGCGAGGTGATTGGCGCCGTACTTATCACGAAGAGCGAACCGAATCACTTCTCTTACGATAACTACAAGCTGTTGCAAGTACTATCCGCCCATTTAGGACTCGCTATGTCCAACGCCACGTTGCATGCGAAGGTACGTAAAATGGTCATTACGGATAATTTAACCGGCTTGTATGCTCGTCATTACCTTAATGAGAGAATAGGCCGCAAACAGCTTCGGGATAACTCGGGCTCGCTTATCGTCGTAGATATCGATCACTTCAAAAAAATCAACGATACTTACGGGCATCAGGTCGGGGATAATATCCTTATCCAAGTCAGCGGCATTATTCGCTCCTCGATCCGCGATAGCGACATCGCCGCGCGCTGGGGCGGGGAAGAGTTGGCCATCTATTTGCCATTGCTGGGTCTGGAAAAGACGGAACGGGTGGCAGAGAGAATCCGGCAAAGAGTCGAAGAGGAGACGAATCCTCAAGTGACGGTTTCTTGCGGAATATCGGAGTGGCGACTGGCGGACGAGAGGGTCAGCGTCGAGACTTTGTTCTACAAGGCGGATATGGCGCTGTACGAAGCCAAGCACCAAGGACGGAACTGCATAGTGGTCGGGTAACACCGGAACGGGAACAAGCTTGCTCGAAGTCATCGGACTTCGGCAAGCTTTTTTTGACGAGCGGAGGAACCGATTTAGCGTTCATTGATCGGCTTTGCGAATAGACATGACAAAAGGGGAGAGGATACGAAGCGTAAGGGGTGAACATATGAGGAGCGAAATACTGAAAACAATAACCGCATTCACGGGATCGGCAATGCTTATGCTGGTTATTCAGGGCTGCATGGCGTCCACGGAATCGCTGCCGGCGGAGAAAGCCTTCGCCTTGTCCGCTTCCGCTTTGTCGGGAAGCGAAAGATATGAATTCGCCGGAGAAGTAACCGTACTCGATTCCGGCGGGGTCGTAGGGGGGAGATCGGAGTACAAAGGGGAAGTCACGTTGCACGGCAAGCTTGACATGCAATGGAAAGCTTCGGGCGTATCGCCTGCTTCGCATGCGTCGGGCCATACGATAACCTATCGGCCGCTTCAATTGCTCGAAGCTTTTAAAGCCACGACGGCAACGATTTCCTACGTCGAGAATCCACTGCCCGATCAACCGGTCCGCATGCAGATTAAATTAGACGACAATGTGGCTAAGGACAGGGTCGTGAAGCAGTTAAAGGAGGAATTCGCCCTCCTGCGCGCCGACAAAGGCCTTCTGAGGGGCGATCCCGATGAAGCCGAGAAAATACTGCGGACCTCGGAAGCGAAGCTTCAGGCGGCGATAGACACCTTAAGGGTGAAGACGGATTGTCAATGGACGGCGAATTCGAAAAGCTGGTTTCCTTCCCAAATGAAAGAGGAGACGGTGTTGAATTATGAATGGGATGGCAAACCTTGTCAGGAGAAACGCGTTTCCGAGACGAATTTCCTCCTCAAAGCGCAAGGTGGTACAATGAAGAAGGTTAATCAGGGATAGCTAAAGGAGAGTCTTGCGATTATGAGAGATCCACGCTTGCAGAAACTAGCCGCTAATCTGGCAGGATACTCGGTAAAAGTTCAACCGGGAGATAACGTTCTCATCGAGATGATCGGATCGGAGCGCGAATTGCTGAAATGTCTGATCGAAGAAGTGGCACGATTAGGCGGAAATCCTTTCGTCGAAATCGAGGACCGTTCCGTCACGAGAACTTTGCTCAATTGCGCGAACGAGGAGCAATTGGCGACTTGGTCTGCTTACGATCTGGAAAGAATGAAACGGATGCAAGGATATATCGGTATAAGGGCAGGGGAGAACGTCAACGAGCTTGCCGATGTTCCGGCCGCGAAGATGAAAATGTACGATCGGATTCATCGCCATCCGGTACATATGGAGCAACGGGTCAAAAAGACCAAATGGGTCGTCTTGCGTTATCCGAACAGCTCCATGGCCCAATTGGCCAACATGAGCACGGAAGCGTTCGAAGACTTTTATTTTGACGTGTGCAATTTGGATTACGCCAAAATGGACCGTGCCATGGATCCGTTGCAGCAGCTCATGAGCCGGACGGATAAAGTGCGGATCGTGTCTCCGGGCACTGATCTAACGTTTTCGATTAAAGGCATAGGCGCCCAGAAGTGCTCCGGCGAGCGCAACATTCCGGACGGCGAAGTGTACTCGTGCCCGGTTCGGAATTCCGTTAACGGTACGATCGCATATAACACGCCAAGCGTATACAACGGATTTACTTTCGAGAATATCGAATTCACTTTCGAGAACGGGAAAATCGTCAAAGCGACCGCGAACGATACCGATCGAATTAACGCGTTGCTGGACAGCGACGACGGAGCGCGCCATATCGGGGAATTCAGCTTGGGCTTCAACCCGTACATTCTCCATCCGATGAAGGATACGCTGTTCGACGAGAAAATCGCGGGAAGCCTTCATTTTACGCCCGGGCAAGCCTACGAGGTTACCGACAACGGCAACCGTTCCTCGATTCATTGGGACCTTGTGCTCATCCAAAGGCCGGAATACGGCGGCGGGGAAGTGTATTTCGACGACGTGCTAATACGCAAAGACGGATTGTTCGTCATTCCTGAGCTCGAAGGCCTAAACCCGGATTCTTTGAAATAATGCATTCCCCTCTTGCGTGAATTTAGGGGAACAAGGTATGATGTGAAAGAGATTGATTTGCCTAAATTTTAGGAGGGATACCATGTCTAATAATGCGGCTATTGTTGAATTGTCCCAAACCGCCAATAAGTTTCGTTCATCCATCGTTCTTCAAGCTGAGAACAAGTACATCGACGTCAAAAGTATCCTGGGCTTGTTTACTACCCTAGTCGGTAACCTTTCTTATGAGCTTCACGTTCATGGGCCGGATGCCGAAGAAGCGAAGAAGGAATTGGGCGCTATTTTCGCTAAACATAACTTGAACGTTACGGTTGTGGAATAGTCGGACCCCAACGGAATAATGGTTACTTAAGAGACATCTCGTCCGGTTGGGCGAGGTGTTTTTAGTTAAAGGGCTTCGATGATCTTGTACTTCTTTGCAATATCGTCTAATATAAAAGGGATAGCTAGAGAAAGCTGGCGTGCTACACATCATCATCGGCGCGGAGGCTCGCTCTTTATCGGTAGTTTGGGCACAGGGGGAGTGGGAATGGCAGCATCGGATACTATGATCGATCTGAATGAGAAGGCGTTGCGTCTGCTTCAGGAGGATGCCGACAAAATCGAGAAGTTGATCGCGATCCAGATGGAAAATCTGACGACCCGCAAATGCCCGCTATACGAGGAAGTGCTGGACACCCAGATGTACGGCTTCTCGAGAGCGGTTGATTTCGCGGTCAGGACAGGACTGGTTGACGAAGGCGCGGGCAAATTGCTGATCAGCCAGTTGGAACGGAATCTGGCGATTTTATACGAAGCGTTGGAAACAAAAGAAGAGTAGCAACCCGTCGGGTTGCTGCTCTTCTTTTTTGTCGGCATTTTGAGTGTCGGCATTTTGAGTATTGGGCCTAGATCACACGAAGTAGAAGGATACTCCGAGTATGATGTACACGATCAGAAGCAGCTTGCCTTCGAACCAGGTCGTGGCTCCGTCCCTGGAAATGGAAGTCGCGATCAGAACGGCGACTCCGATGGCCGCAATCTCGATGGTCGTGAAGATGAGATTCATGCCTTCGCCGAACAGCAAACTAATGAACACAAGCGCAGGAGCGACGAACAACGCGATTTGCAGGCTGCTGCCGACGGCGATTTCGACCGCGGCGCCCATCTTGTTCTTCATCGCCAGCATAATCGCCGCGCTATGCTCTGCCGCGTTGCCCACGATAGCGACCACGAAAGCCCCGACGAACAATTCCGACAATCCGAAACGCGAGGAGAAGGTGTCAAGGGTATGTACTAGCCATTCGCTTATGAAGGCGACCATGACAGTGGCGACGACTAAGAAAACGACGGACAGTCCCTTGGACCATGAAGGTTCCTCCCCATGATCGGGCTGGGTTTCGGCGTGATCCTCGAGCATGCTCTTGTGAGTAAACATGGAATAGAACAGCCAACCGGCATAAGCGATTATGAGAAACGCAGCGACAACCAAGCTGATGTTCATCGTATTGTGCTCGGATATGTGCTCGGTTTTGACGAAGATGGCCGGAATGAACAGGGCGATGACGCCGAGCAGCATAAGGGAGGCATTCTGGCCAGCCAGGTGCTGGTTGAATTTCTGTTCCTTATATTTTAAACCGCCTGCTAGAGCGCTTGCCCCTAGCACGAGCAGCAAGTTGCCGATGATCGCGCCCGTTAAGCTCGCCTTGACGATTTCGAACAATCCTTCCTTGATCAGGAAAATGGCGATAATGAGCTCTGCCGCGTTGCCGAACGTCGCGTTAAGGAATCCTCCAAGCCGCTGGCCGGCGTAGTGGGCGACGGATTCGGTCGCTTTGCCGAGGAGTCCTGCCGCGAATAGGATGGCTATTCCGGCGAACGCGAATTCGATCTCCGCGCCCCAGTGCATGTAGTGGGAAAGGGCGCTAAGAACGAAAGTAATAATGAGTAGCGGAAAGAACAGTTTTTTCAACAAACGAACACACCCCGTCGCGGAACTTTTTTAATATCCTCTTTAAGTTGCAAATGGCATTTCTTACTATACCCAATATGCTATGCGAAGTAAACGGGGGGTCTAAAGTTCGAGGCGGGGATAGAGGGGATTCGCTTCCGGTTGCTTCTGGGCTAGTCTTCCATTACAATGGAAGCATAACAGGTTCGGGAGAGTGAGCCGCCATGACGGAAGAGATGCAGCAAGGTTTAATTCGGATTTCTGATGATGTCGTCGCTACGATTGCCGGATTAGCGGCGTTGGAAACGCCTGGAGTCGCCGCCATGTCGGGCGGAATTTCGGAAGGCTTGGCCAAACGGCTGAGCGGACGCAACGCTCAGAAGGGCGTTTCGGTAGAAGTAGGTCAAGTGGAGGCAGCCATCGACTTAAGGATTGTGGTGCAATACGGCATTCCTATTCAAGAGGTCGGGCGCCGACTGCAAGATAATGTCCGTGAAGCGGTCGAGAATATGACCGGTCTTACCGTCGTTGAGGTGAACGTCAAGGTAGAAGGCGTTGCGTTCAAGGACGAGGAGACGGAAGAAGCTCACCGCGTAAAGTAAACAAAGCAAAAACGTGATCAAAGCGGCCTCGAAGCTGCTCGATCACGTTTTTTTAATTTCTTCCGGAGTAGGATGGGGTCGAGGTCGGTTCTTTACCTACCCGGTTATATTCGCGGGATATGCTAAGCAGAACTCCCATGCCCGTCAGCAACGTTAGCATCGAGGAACCCCCGTAGCTGATGAACGGCAACGTTACTCCGGTAATCGGGATCGCGCCGCTAACGCCGCCCATGTTAATAAGGGCTTGGATGGCGATCAAGGAGACGAGTCCGATACCGACTAACGTCCCGTAGATGTCGGGACAACGGAGCGCTACGATAAGCGCTCTCCACAGGAAGAGGATATAGAACAAAATAAATATCGTTGTCCCTACGAAACCTAGCTCTTCGCCGATGACCGCGAATATGAAGTCATTATACGCGTAAGGCAAGTAGAATAACTTTTGCACGCTATTGCCCAACCCGGCGCCGAACAACCCGCCATGCCCGAAAGCCTCGAGGGAACGCGTCAAATGGTAGCCGGTGCCTTGTTGATCCGCCAATGGATCCATAAAGGCGGTAAAGCGGTCTCCGCGGAAGCCGAAATCGGCATCGCCGTTGAAGAGGAAATAAAAGCTTGTCCCCAGCGCCGCAAGACCTAGAAGAACGCCCGAAGAAAGCATGATATGCTTCAAGTTCGAGCCGCCGGCGATGACGATCGCGGAAGCGCACATGACGAGAATCGCGCAGGAGCCGAAATCCGGCTGCAGCATGATGAGGAAGGCGAAAAAACCGACCACGATCATAACGGGGAGCAGACCGCGTTTGAAATCGCGGAACTTCTCATCCTTCTTCGCGATGATAGCCGCGAGGTAAAGGATGATAGCCAATTTGGCGAACTCCGTCGGCTGCACGCCGAAACTGCCGACTCCTAACCAGCTAGTCGCTCCGTTTCTCGATTCCCCGATGATGGGGACGAGGAAGAGCAAAAATAACGTTCCGATAAAAAACAGCATAAACAGCTTCTTGTACTTCTGGAAATGAATGTTCATCATCACCAGCATGATAAAAGTTCCTATTCCAACCCACATCAATTGACGCTTCAAGAAATAGAGAGCGTCATTATTGTAATCGGAATCGGACACCGCCATGCTCGAGCTTGCGCTGAACACCATAACAAGACCGAAACCCACAAGCAGAAGCGTCAGAATCAGCAACAGAAAATCAGGAGTGCCCCGCTGACCGCTCTCTGGAGTCTTCATCTTCGATTCCCCCGCGCCATTAGGAAAGAAGCTTTTTTAATTCCTGCGTACGCTGAGTCGCTGCGTTAAGGATCGTCGACGGAACCGGAGATTCGTAATCAAGCCCGTGAGGGAACGTTGCCCGTCCGATGTATACCGCTTCCACCTCGAGAATCGCGTCCGGATTCTCGAGCTTTCCTTCTACGGCTCTTGTAGCGATGCGCAAGAAATAGTCTTGACCGCTCGTCCGATCATGGAGCTTAAGGTCATATGTAGCGCGGCGATATTCCCATTGCCAACGTACGAAACCCAATTTGTCGCTGGATTCGTCCAGATGGGCAAGGTCGCTGCGAACTCCGTTTAATCCGGTATTGTCGAGTAACATGGATAATCCTCCTTAGGATAAGCGATCCAACAAACAGCGTCATGACGCCTGCGGTTTGTCGTCACTGAGGTCAAAATATGCGTCGTTCCTTTCCATGATAGACGGTTTACGAGCCTTCTGCAAGCCCGGCCCCGCGCACAAGTTCGAACGTTCATTGACAATTATCCCCTCCTGCTTGCCCGGAAGGTTACGGAGCCGTTCGCTTTCTGATACAATGGTACAAATAGATGGATTACGGGAAAGGGGGCGCCACCATGACGGTTAATGAACAAACGCTGCAATCTCTATACGAAGATATGGTCCAATGGCGCCGGCGCTTGCATCAACATCCAGAACTATCTTTCCAAGAACACGAAACGTCGAGAATGATCGCCGATCTGCTGGATTCCTGGGGGCTGGAAGTTCGCCGCGGCGTGGCCGGAACCGGAGTCGTGGCGAAGCTTATCGGCGACTTGCCAGGCCGAACGATCGCTCTGCGGGCGGATATCGACGCGCTTGCCATACAAGATGCGAAGGATTGTACGTATCGTTCTTCCGTCCCGGGCGTAATGCACGCCTGCGGACATGATGGACATACGGCGCAACTGTTAGCCGTCGCCCGTTATTATAGCCTTCATCGGAACGAAACGGCAGGAACGAGGGTTTTCTTGTTCCAGCCGGGCGAAGAAGTGTTGCCCGGAGGGGCGATTCGGATGATCGCCGACGGCGCGCTCGAAGGAGTAGACGCGATTTACGGGATTCATTTATGGTCGCCTCTTCCGTACGGAACCGCGACGACGCGTCCGGGGCCGTTCATGGCTACCCCCGATGAATTCGAGATCGAGATTACGGGCAAAGGCGGGCACGGCGGATTGCCTCACGAGAGCAGGGACGCATTAGTTACGGGAGCGTCGCTTGTCGTGGCGCTGCAGACGATCGTCGCACGCAGCGTGAATCCGCTCGACGCGGCAGTTCTGTCCGTCGGCAGGATGGCAGCGGGTTCGGCGAATAATATCATCGCCGCGAGCTGCAAGCTGAGCGGTACGATTCGTTCCTTTAATAAGGAAGTTCGAGCTCTCGTCCGCAAGCGGTTGGAGGAAATCGTCAAGCATACTTGCGAAATGCACGACTGCGAGTACGGGCTACAATACTTCGAAGGTTATCCGCCCGTGGTGAACGACGAGCGAGAAGCCGACAGAGTGCTTCGCATTATCGCAGACACATTACCGGGGACGGTTTCCGGTCCGTGCGAGCAAATCATGGCAGGCGAAGATTTCTCGTATTACTTGGAGCAGAAACCAGGTTGTTTCTTCTTCGTAGGCGCGGGCAATGAGGAGGGAAGCTCCGCTCCCCACCATCATCCCCGTTTCGATATCGAGGAGAGGGCGATGCTCCATTCGGCTAAGCTGCTTATCGCGGTTGCGAATGATTCGGCTTCCGAGCTCTTAGAATAGACGAATGCCGTATAAGGTTTTCCTGTTTCGGTCAACCTAGAGACCGATGACTATGAAGATGGGCAACCGAACACTTAGGTTGCTTAATCGAAACAGGAGGAACTACATGCGAAAAATTGCCGATATCATGTCAGCAGACTGTACCACGATTTCCCCTCAGGGCAGCATTAAAGAAGCGGCTGAATTGATGAAGCAGCATGACATCGGCTTCATTCCCGTCATCGATGGCCGTAAGCTAATCGGAGTCGTTACGGACCGCGATCTCGTCATCCGAGGTTACGCGAACAATCATGACGGCTCGACGTCCGTCTCGGAAGTGCTTTCCGATAACGTTCGTACCGTCTCCCCCGACGTATCCGTCGACGAAGCGGCATCGATCATGTCGTCGGGCCAAATTCGCAGGCTGCCGGTCGTGGAGAACGGGCACTTGATCGGAGTCGTCTCTTTGGGGGATTTGGCCATACGGGAAATTTTCGTCAACGAAGCCGGAGAAGCGTTAAGCGGCATATCCGAGCATGAAGGTCAATCTTCTTCATTTGCCCATTAGGGATGTAAGGCCCATTTTCCGGGGAACCGGGTAATGGGCTTTTTTGCGTTCCCAAGAAGCTTAGAAATCTAACGGAAAGGGAAGGCTGAGGTTAGCAAGGAGGGATGCGGGTTGAACAGTACCCGGCCGTTATGGGTCCAATCGGATGGCACCGTGCTTTTGGACGGGAGACACCCCGATTACGAGGAAACGAGAGACTTTTTAAGAGAAATCGCCGAGCTTCAGAAGCGCCCGGGAGAGTGGCACACTTACCGTCTGACGCAGGTGTCGTTATGGAACGCCGCGGCAGCGGGACGGGATTGCGAGTATGTGATAAGACAATTAACCGAGCTGGCGCGCAATGAGATCCCCCGTCGGTTGGAAGAGGAGATCCGCTCGCAAATGAGCCGATACGGCCAACTCCGGCTAAGCTTTTCGGACGGCGGATTAACTCTTGCTGCCGAATCGGCGGAGCTGATGGCGATGGTATGCGGCTGGGAAACGGTCTCGTCGGTTTTTGCAAGTCCTCCTAGGGAGACCAGCGTCGTCATTCATGAAGGTTCGCGCGGGTGGATTAAACGCGAGCTGGCTGCCCGTGGTTATCCCGTTAAGGACGATGCGGGGTTTCATGCCGGAGAATCGTTGGAGGTTGCTTTCCGCGAGGTTTCCGTTCTGGGTAAGCCCATACATCTAAGAGACTACCAGGCCGATGCGGTAAAGGCCTTGCTCGGGGACGGGAGGCACGACGGAGGAAGCGGAGTTATCGTTCTCCCTTGCGGCGCGGGGAAAACCTGGGTGGGAATGGCGGCGATCGCCCGATTAAAAGTCGAAACGCTTATCCTGACCTCGAACGGGGTGTCGGTATCCCAATGGATAACCGAGCTTTTGCGCAATACGACGTTATCGGAGGATGAGGTCGGGGAATATACGGGTCACAAGAAAAACGTCAAGCCCATAACGGTGGCGACTTACCAGGTGCTTACCCACAGGCGCTCGAAGGATGAGGAATATCCCCATTTGCAGCTTTTCGTAAATAGGGACTGGGGCCTCATTATTTACGACGAGGTTCATTTGTTGCCTGCGCCGGTGTTCCGGATGACGGCGGAAATCCAAGCGACGAGAAGATTGGGGCTAACGGCGACGCTCGTCAGGGAAGACGGGCGGGAAGGCGACGCTTTTGCCTTGATCGGACCTAAAAGATACGAGATTCCTTGGAAAGCGATGGAAGAGAAAGGTTGGATCGCTCAAGCTGCTTGCACCGAAGTGAGGGTGCCGCTGGATCCGGATACCGCGATCACCTATGCCAACGCGCCTAAACGCAGCAGGCATCGCATCGCGGGAGAAAACCCGCGCAAGGCAGAGGTCGTGAAATCCTTGCTGGAGCGCCATAGCGGATTGCAGACCTTAATCATCGGTCAATATCTCGATCAGTTACGCGAGCTTTCGCGCGAGTTATCGCTGCCGCTCATTACCGGCGAGATGCCGCATCGAAGCCGTAAGCAATGGTTCGACCGATTCAACGAAGGGGAAATCGACGTGCTTCTCGTATCGAAGGTAGCCAATTTCGCGGTCGATCTGCCGAATGCTTCCGTTGCTATCCAAGTATCCGGCAGCTATGGATCGAGGCAAGAGGAGGCGCAGCGGTTAGGAAGGATCATGCGCCCTAAAAGATCGGGAGGCGGGGCGACTTTCTATTCCGTCGTTAGCGAAGGGACGGACGAGGTGGAATTCGCGCGCAATCGGGGTCGGTTTCTGTTGGAACAAGGATATCCTTATGAAGTGGATACTTGGGAATCGCTCGAAAAATCCGTTTCGTCAGAGGAGGCCAAGCCATGAACATCTCTCTATCCGTTCAACGGCTCCCGGAATCGATTCGACGGCTCATCCTTGCGGATCCGACGATCAAGCCAAGGTGCGATCAAGGGGATAAATTAGAGGAAATCCTAAGAAGCCGGGAGTGGGCGCAAGCGTGGCTTAGACAAAACGGCGATTCGTCGTCAGTAAAGGTGCTCAGAGCAATTCTTATTGAATTTGCGGGTTTGCCGTTTGAACTTGAATCGCTGATTAAGCTATTAGAGAGAACATCATCGTTAACCGGAGCCGAGACGAGGGTTGCGTTGACGAAGCTGCGAAGATCGGGCGTCGTCTTTGCGGTTCGCAAGGCGTGGGGAGAACAATTGTTGTATTTGCCTTCGGACTGCGTTTCGTTATGGCAGCCATTGTTATTGCCGATCGCAGGCAGCGCCATAATGGATATCGACGCGAGAGACGTGGTCAACGTCTCCGGACAATTCCGCCTTCCGCTATCGCTGGAGCTTTTATCGGTATGGCACCAGATTGCACGAGAACCTCTCTTGTGGACGTCCAAAGGCACCATTTCCCGTACCGACGTTACTCGGATGACTAAGAGGATGAGGCTATCCGCAGAGGAGTTCGATTGTTTATCCTTGGCTTACCCTCAAAGTGAAAACCTTCCCCCGCAAATCGCCATCGCTCTTGATCTTGGATTGCATAACGGCGTATTGCGGAAGTCCGGAAACGAAATTCGCATTTCCGATTCGGGTCTGACTTCGTGGTTAGCCTATTCGCCAATGGAGGCGGACCGTCTGCTGTACGCTCAACTCGCCGATCGGTATGGCGCGGTCAGTCCGGCGTTACATCTTACGGCTTCTTCGATTATGACCTTAACCGCGATGAAATGGTATTTGGACGAGGATGCGGCCGTTCGGGACGGGCAAGAGCGAGCGATTAACGATTGGCTGGAACTGCTGCAAGCTCTCGGTTGGCTTGAACGGGGCGCATGGAACGGCAGAGCGGTTTTTCGGATCAAGCAGCCGCTACGAACGGGATCGGCATATCCGACGGAGCAGGATGAAGGGCAAGCAGCAATTTTCGTGCAGCCGGACGGAGAAGTTCTGGTCCTTCCGGAAGCGGGACTAAGGGAGCGTTGGGTTTTATCCGAGATAGCCGAGCTTGTGACGGCGGATACTGTTTTCGTATACCGGATAACGAGAAACTCCTGCATGGAGGCCAGTAATGCCGGTTATTCTAAGGAATCGCTAATATCGTTCCTGGAGCAAGCCTCAAGAGGGCAATTACCGGAGCCTGTCGCCAGATCGATAGAGGATTGGTATTCGATGCTCGGTAAAGTTCGATTCGCCGAGGCCATGCTGTTGCGAACGGAAAACGCGGCTGTAGCGGGCAAGCTCCGACAAGATCCCGAGACGGCCGAGAAACTGTTGGAGCAAGTCGGCGACCGTGATTTTATCGTTGATCGTTCTTCCATTAAGTTTCTTAACGAAAGGTTGCGCAAAATAGGCTACCCGCCGCTGGACCAACGGCTTCGCATGAATATTGCGGATACTCATCAGCCCGAGCTCGTACCCGGACGGTCGGATTCGGAGGAATCGGGCTGGATCTATAGGCGCCACGTGTTATCCGTATTCGAAGCGGACCGCACGTTGCCTGCCGCAAAGGATCTGTTTCCCGGGATGCTGGACATTCCGGCGGCATGGATCACGAAACCAAGGACATACCATCTGTCCACGCGCAAGGAACTGCTGCAGCGAGCCATCGATTGGCAAGCTCCCGTTCAAGTGGAGCGGGACGGCCAAACCAAGCTATTCGTTCCCGTCGAGTTAAAGGAAGATGGTGGAAAATGGTCGGTTATTGGTCAATGGCGGTTGTTTGCCGACAACGGGAGTACCGGAAACCGAATCGGCTCGGAAGCAACTATCGCGGTCGGCGCGGACGAGATCGAAGCCGTGATGATCGTGCTCCCCGACTTGGAGGATATCGAAACCAATTGACCGGATAGCGGCAAGTTGTGTTATGATGATGGGGTATGGCAAAGCCGAGAGGTGAGGTGAGGCCGATGGCCAGCATGACTCAAACCCTCCCTGCGGCAGAACAAGGTGTGAGGGATAACGCGCCTGCCGATATGGCAATGCTCCTATCCTACGCCTTCGAGCTGGGGGATTCGCTTAAAAACTCCGTTTTGGCGGCGGAATATGCGTATTGGAAAGATCAAGTGCTTCAAGACGCCGAGGCGCAAAGCCTGACTAAGCAATTCGCCAAGGCGAAAGAGCAATTCGCGGAATGCGAACGATTCGGAAGGTTCCATCCGGACTATAACGCCGCATTGGATCGCGTGTACGAGATGGAAGCGCTGCTTGATCAGGTGGAAGCGGTTCGCAGGTACAAAGCCGCGGAAAACTCCTTGGATGAACTGCTTAATGATATATCCCGAACGCTGGCGCACGCCGTATCGCATAGCATTAAGGTTCCGGACAACGATCCGAATCCGAAAGCTTCCGGCTGCGGCAACGGCGGAAGCTGCTCCTGCGGTAGCGGAGGCTGCGGCTGATCAGATTGATAGAACCGGAGGTTAAACATGTTTGCCGAACGGACAGGTTATATCGTGTGGTTTAGCGATTCGAAAGCGGCGAAGGGCTTGGACAAATACGGAACTTTGCATTATATGTCCCGCAAGATGCAGTACGCCGTAATGTACATGAATGCCGACGTTGCGGAAGAAGCGGTCCGTAACCTGCAACGTTTGCCTTTCGTCCGCAAAGTCGAACGCTCGTACCGCAATGAAATCAAAACGGAATACGAGAAAAACGTACCCGACAAAACCCGTTTTTACGGTTTATAATCGCAAGAAAGCCATTGAATGGAAGAAAGCCTCCCGGATACGGGAGGCTTTCTTTAGTCTCTTTTCCATAATGTGAGAGGCATGCCAATTGGAGAACAGGAAATAAATATTTTGAATTGACGAATGTCGAAACGCGCTATTAAACTAGTAACAATTCTGTTTTATTGCTGTAATAGGCAGAAGCGTTACAGCTTCAGGCAGCTCAGAATAAACACCATGAAAAGAGGTAACGAAGTGAAGAAAAAATGGCTCTCTACGATTATGATTTCCTCTGCCGCTTTGCTCGTAATGGCAGGTTGCGGAAACAAACCCGAAGCCGGCAACAATTCCGGTGCTGCAACGCCAGCGCCAAGCGCATCGTCGAGCGCGTCTCCAACCGCATCCGGTTCCAATGCCGAAGCGGGCAGCTACAAGATCGCGATTTCCCAATACGTCGAACACCCTTCCCTGGATGCGACGCGCGAAGGATTCCTGGCGGCGCTTAAAGATGCGGGCATCGTCGACGGCGAGAATCTCAAGGTAGATCTTAACATCGCTCAAGCGGATTCCACCAATAACTTGTCGATCGCTCAGAAAATCGCTTCCGAGAAGAACGACTTGGTACTCGGAATCGCAACTCCTTCCGCGTTGGCGGTAGCGCAGAACGTGAAGGAAACGCCGGTTCTGTTCGCGGCGGTAACCGATCCGCTCGCGGCGAAGATCGTAACGAATCTTGATCAACCGGGCGGCAACGTCTCCGGTGCTTCCGATACGAATCCTGAAGCGATCACGGAGCTCATGAACTTCATCGCCAGCGACATGCCGAACGTCAAGAACGTCGGAATCGTTATCAATGAAGGCGAAGAGAACGCGGTCGTTATGGCTAAGAAAGCCGAGGAAGCTTTGGCGGCCCACGATATCAAGCTTGTTAGAGCCGCGGCTTCCAATACTTCCGAAGTGAAGCAAGCTGCCGAATCGCTGGTCGGCCGTGCCGATGCGATCTATATCACATTGGATAATACCGTCGTGAGCGCCGTCGATACCATTATTCAAGTAGCCAACGATAACAAAATCCCGTTCTTCTCCAGCGATAGAGATACCGTTGAGAAGGGAGCTTTCGCAACCGTAGGCTTTAAATATTACGACCACGGCTATCAAGTCGGCCAAATGGCCGTCGAGATCTTGAAGAACGGCAAGAAACCAGCCGACCTGAAAGTCACTGTTCCGGATAAACTTGATCTGATTCTTAACTTGAAAGCGGCAGCCGCGCAAGGAATCACGGTAACGGATGCCATGAAGGATAAAGTAAAGGACAAAGATAATAATATTATCCAGTAACAGATAGTGGAGTGAACGATTCCCGTCGTTCACTCCACTTCTTCTATAAGGAGGCTGAACCATGCTTGATTCAATTTACGGAGCGATAGCGCTAGGCCTTCTTTACGCGTTAATGGCTCTTGGAGTATATATCACGTTTCGCATTCTGGATTTCCCGGATTTAACCGTAGACGGCAGCTTTGCAACGGGCGGAGCGATCGCCGCGATTATGATTTCGCAAGGATATAGTCCCTTGCTGGCCACCTTGGCCGCTTTCGGCGGAGGATTAGCGGCTGGGGCTTGCACGGGGCTTCTGCATACGAAGGGGAAAGTGAACGGATTGTTGGCGGGGATCTTGATGATGATCGCCCTTTATTCCATCAATATCCGGATTATGGGCAGACCGAATGTTTCCGTCGTCAACACCGAGACGTTGCTCTCTCCGATAATGAAGCCGATTGGCTTATTTATTCTCGTCATGGCGATCGCCGTCATTATCGTGAAGCTGTTGTTGGACGCTTTCTTGCATACGGATATTGGTCTAGCGCTTAGGGCGACCGGCGACAACGAGAGAATGATTCGGAGCTTCGGGGCGAACACGGACCGGACGAAAATTCTCGGCATTAGCTTATCGAACGGATTGGTAGCGGTCTCCGGCGCGTTGATCGCGCAACAAGGGGGCTTTGCGGATATCTCGATGGGAGTAGGGATGATCGTCATCGGTTTGGCTTCGGTTATTATCGGGGAAGCGATCTTCGGAGCAAGATCGGTATTCATCGCTACTCTGGCTGTAGTGCTTGGCTCTGTCGTGTATCGTATCGTAGTGGCTTTGGCTCTGCGGGTCGAATTATTCAAATCCTCGGACCTGAAGCTGGTTACCGCTCTTATCGTAATCGTTGCGCTCGTCGTTCCTTATATAAGACGCATGATGAAGCAGAAGAGCGTTGCTCGCAGACGCTCCGCGGAGCTATTGGCCGCGGTTTCTCAGGGCAAAGGAGGCAACTCTTAGATGCTGGATTTAGTGAACGTATCTAAATTGTTTAATCCGGGAACCCCGGACGAGAAAGTCGCATTAATGAATGCGAATTTGAAGTTTAAGACGGGGGATTTCGTTACCGTAATCGGCAGTAACGGCGCGGGAAAGTCCACGCTGATGAACATTATCTCCGGCGTCATGAAGCCCGATATCGGCGAAGTTCGGATAGAAGACAAAGCGATTCAGCACGTTCCGGAGTACGAAAGAAGCCGTTGGATCGGCCGTGTATTCCAAGATCCGATGGCAGGAACCGCTCCGCGAATGACGATCGAAGAAAATTTGACGATGGCCTATAAACGGGGGAAGACGCGGGGACTAGGTTGGGGAGCAACTTCCGCTAAGCGGCAATTGTTCCGCGAACAGCTCGCGCGGCTTGGAATCGGCCTCGAAAACCGCATGAACGCTAAGGTCGGATTGCTGTCGGGAGGAGAGCGTCAAGCGTTAAGCTTGCTGATGGCGACTTTCACGAAGCCGGAAATCTTGCTTCTGGACGAGCATACGGCCGCATTGGATCCGGCGCGGGCGGAACTGATTACGCGCCTGACCGAGGAGATCGTTAGGGAAATGAAGCTGACGACGCTGATGGTCACCCATAACATGGAGCAAGCGATTCGGTTAGGAAACCGCTTGATCATGATGGATAAAGGGCGTATCATTCTAGATATACCGGAGGAACGGAAAAACAGCTTATTCGTAGCTCAACTGCTCGGTGAATTCGAGCGGATCAGCGGACACCAGCTGTCGGACGATCGGGTCATCCTTGGCTAGCAATGAGCGTCAACAATCCAGTACGAAGTCGGATCGTCGGGAAGTTCCCGACGATCTTTACTTTAGCCAAAGTTGAACTAAATAGTGGAATGTAAGGCGTCATTTTATTTTATTGTTGAATCATCGGGAAAGAATGCGGTAAAATGAACTTATGTTCCTAGTCATGAATGGGTTGCTTATGAGTCATGAGACCTATAATCGGGAAGGGGAAGGCCCGGTGAAGGATAAACATACGGAGCGCTGGAATACTTACGAGCCCTTCCATGTTGTTCTAGGGGATAAGAAGGTAGTCGACATCATCATTACCAATCATGCTCGCACGCGCTGGACGGATCGGGTTGAAAGCGAAAAGACCGGTTATTCCGATATCGCCGAGTTTATGTGGGAATGCTTGAAGGAAGACCGTATCGTGTCTTATTACCGGAACGAGCAGGATGTGTATACGATCGATGACGATCTCGTATTTGTCGCGGAATTCGCCGTAAGCGAGACGGAAACGGACTTAATCGGAAACCCCTTGCATAAAATGATTATCGTTACGTTCCTAGGAAGAATGTCGGAAACGATGGAATTGCGCGATTTGAAAACGTATTATTCTTGGTTGCGGCATTCCAGACGCATGACATTGATCAAAAACAATCGTAAACGCCGTTAAGGCAAATTGATATGACGAACAGCCGGGCCGGAGGGTTACTTCCCCCCGGCTGTTCGCGTTATGTGATATAGTTAAACTAACTTAATGGACGTAAGGCGGGGCGAACATGGCACTGAACGTACATCAGCTTCATATTTTCTATACGGTTGCGGAACGGGGAAGCTTCTCGGCTGCCGCCCAAGCTTTGCATATGACCCAGCCTGCCGTAACGATGCAGGTTCAAGCGTTGGAGGAAAGATTCGGTACGAAGCTGCTCAACCGGACGACCAAAAAACTGGAGCTGACGGAGGCGGGACATCGGTTGTTGCCGCAAGCGCGTAAAGCGGTAGAGCTGATGCGGGATACGGACGAGATGATGGTTGCGTATATCGAGGAGTTGAAAGGCAGGCTGCAGTTCGCGGCTAGCTTAACGATCGGGGAGTACGTTCTGCCAAGTCTGTTAGGGCCTTTCTTGCGGCGGTTCCCGGACGTCACCGTGGACATGAAAGTCATGAATACGACGGAAATCGTTGATGCGGTAGCTCACCAAGGGCTGGAGTTCGGTATTATCGAAGCTCCTTGCGAGGTTCCGGGTCTCGAAGTGCAAACGGTTATGGACGACGAACTACTGCTAATTACGCCTACGGACCATCCTTTCGCGTCTCGGGATGAGGTTACTCTCGAAGAGTTCATGCGAGAGCCGATGGTGCTGCGGGAAAAGGGCTCGGGCACTCGCATGATTATGGAAGAGGAGCTTCGCCGCCACGGAGTAAGCGAAGCCGAGTTGCGCGTCGTCAGTGAATTCGGCAGCACCGGAGCCGTTAAATCGGCGGTAGAAGCGGGTCTTGGGCTAAGTTTGCTCTCCATTTGGACCATTAAGCATGAACTGGCGTTAGGATTGCTCAAACCGGTCAAAATCTCGGGCGTTAATTTCAGACGGCAGTTTTATGCGGTGTGGCTGCAATCTTCGCTTCTTTCGATTCCGGCAACCGCTTTGCTGCAAGACTTGAGGGGGCTTTCCCATGATCGCTAAGGCGGATTTGCATACCCATACGACCGCTTCCGACGGGATGTTCCGGCCTGCGGAGAACGTACGGTTGGCTAAGGAAGCAGGCCTGTCCGCCTTGGCGATAACGGATCATGATACGATCGCGGGAGTGGAGGAAGCGCTGGCAGCGGGAAGAGAATACGGCATAACGGTTATCCCCGGCATGGAACTCAGCACATCGGCCGACGGTAAAGATATCCATATTCTCGGATATGGGATTTCCACGGAGGATTCGGTTTTGTTGTCTCGGCTGCAGGCGCAAAGGAATGTCAGAAATCGCAGGAACGAGGAAATACTTAACAAATTAGCGGAGCTGAACATGCATGTATCCCTCGAGGAACTGGAAGCGGCGGCGGGCAAATCCCGTCTAGAAGACGGTTCGATCGGCAGGCCGCATATTGCTCAAGTGCTCGTCGACAAAGGCTATGTTGCCGATAAGAGGGAAGCGTTCGAACGGTTGCTCGGAGAAGGAAAGCCGGCTTATGCGAGCCTGACGCGAATTGCCCCGACGGAAGCGATTCGGTGGATCCACGAGGCGGGCGGAATAGCGATCATCGCTCATCCCGGTTTGTACGGGGACGATGATTTGGTATTAACTTTGTTGGATAGCGGAGCGGATGGCTTGGAGGCATTCCATTCGGATCATGACGAGCGGATGGAGCAACGTTATGCGGAGTGGGCGGAAAACCGCGGAAAACTCGTGACGGGAGGCTCCGATTTTCACGGGGTAAAGGACGGTGTGGCGTTCCATGGCGATATCGGGAACCGCACTGTCGACGCGTCGATTGTCGATAAATTGCTGCGCAACGGTTGACGTAGCTCTGTCGTTAGGAATAACCGAACTGCACGCAGCATAAACGCAACAAAAAGCGGTGGAACGGAGACGCAATCTCCGGGTTCCACCGCTTTATTAATGTCACTTCACCGTATAAGGCATTTGCTGCACAATAGTCTCGTCCGGCGTAACGAACAAAGTTTTCTGGCCGTCGTAGATGACGAATCCGGGTTTGGCGCCGCTCGGCTTGCGGACGTTGCGTATGCGGGTGTAGTCGACCGGGACGCTGCTGGATGCTCTGGCTTTACTATAATATGCGGCCAATATAGCGGCTTCTTGCAGCGTTTCCTCCCCGTATTCCGCGCTGCGGATAAGAACGTGGGAACCGGGTATGTCCTTGGTATGAAGCC
This sequence comes from Cohnella cholangitidis, assembly GCF_014107495.1. Classification (GTDB taxonomy): domain Bacteria; phylum Bacillota; class Bacilli; order Paenibacillales; family Paenibacillaceae; genus Cohnella; species Cohnella cholangitidis. The sequence continues at coordinate 580,571 of NZ_CP041969.1, read as the reverse complement.
AAGTATCCGTGGACATGGCCAGACGGTTGGTCACATAGTCGTTCTGGGTGTTGTTTTTGCCGACGTAGATCGGAATACCTTCGCTTGAAGTGTAGCAGAGCACGGAAGGCGTTTCTTTCTTTTTCTTCTTCATTCCCCGCTTTACGCCGCGGTCGCGAATGTATCCTTGTTCGATCAATTCCTCGCGAATTTCTCCGATGTCGTTGGGCGTAGCCGATTCCAGCCCTTGCAGCACCGAAGCCAAGTACTCCATTTCCGTTCTCGTAGCTTCCATTTGCTCGGATACGACCGATCGGCTGTTCTTCAGTTTATTATACTTGCGGAAGTAACGCTGGGCGTTCTCGTTCGGGGTAAGAAGCGGGTCAAGCGCAATCGATATCGTGGGCTGCTCTTCCTCGTAATAGTCGATAACGTCGACGGATTTGTCGCCCCGTTGGAAAGCGTGAAGATGCGCGGTAAGCAATTCTCCCATTCGACGAACGAGATCGGCTTCTTCGGCTTCCTTAAGAGTATCTTGCAGCTTGAGCAGCTTTTTCTCGTTTTTGGCCATTTCGTTCAGCAGGAAACGGTTCAGGTCCGTCGTCCGCTGCCGGACCAAATCCCGGGAGGCTTTGTCCCTATAGAAGATTTCGAGACATTGGTGCATGGAGTCGAATGCTTGCGCTTCGCCTTTTGCATGGGTCAAGGCAACGGCGGAGAACAGAGCTTTGCCCTCTCCCGTAATGACCAGATTCGGCGTATATTCGTTCGAGGCTACCTGCTTCATCATTTTGTCGAAGATCGTCCATGGCTCTTGTTGTTGATCTGCGGCACGGAAAGCGATCTCGCGTGTAATGAGCGGGCTTAGTCCCGTATAAGCGTTAAGCAGTGCAGACGACAAGGCATTCACGTCCGTGAGCCGATCCGTTTGCGGCAGCGAAGCGAGAACCGCTTCGAAGCCGGCCGAAGTCGCATCGAGCGGGCTGACTTTGTCTTGGGACGGCGGAGGCACGTACGCGCTGCCTGGCAGAACGACCCGATAGCTGCTAATAGCCGGGGTGACGTGACGAATTCCATCGTGGATAATCCCGGTCGCCGGATCCAACAAGATCAAGTTGCTATGGCGCCCCATGATTTCCAACACGATCGTCTTGAAGGAGGAATCTCCCAACTCGTCGCGATGGCGAACGTCGATCTCGACGATCCGTTCCAGTCCGACTTGCCGGACGGCCTCGATGACGCCGCCTTCGCAATACTTGCGCAGAAGCATGCAAAACATAGGCGGCTCCTGAGGATTGGCCCACGTTTGTTCGGTCCAATGTATGCGGGGCATCGAGGGGTGCGCGGACAAGAGCAGCTTGCCATTTACGCCTTGTCCCCTAATATGCAGAATCAGTTCGTTTTCCGTAGGTTGATATATTTTATGAATGCGCGCTTTGACGCTTGCTTGCAGCTCGTGCACGAGCGCTCGGGTGACGATTCCGTCCAATGACATAGCGGTTGCTCCTGTTACATCGCTTACGATGCGTGATTTTCTGTCTCCCTATGATGCCACACATCGAACCAAAGGGAAAGCTTTGTCTGCCGATCAAGGACAACCAAGCGGGATATTTCCCGGCTTGTCTGAATACACATAGGTCATAAACGCGGATAAGACGGAAGGGGATGACCAACGTGGAAGGAAAGGCATGGCATCAGCTTAGCGAAGAACAATTGATGGCGACGCTGGGTTCCGACATCAAGAAAGGGCTGTCGGCGGACGAAGCGTCCAATCGATTGCAGGCGCAAGGTCCCAATGAACTTGCGGAAAAGCAAGGGGAATCTCCGCTCAAGCTATTGCTGAATCAATTCAAGGATTTTATGGTGCTCGTGCTGCTAGGGGCTACCGTTATCTCCGGTCTGCTTGGAGAGATGCTCGACGCCCTTACGATTGTTGCGATTATTTTGATTAACGGTATTCTGGGTTTCTATCAGGAGTTTCGGGCCGAACGGTCGCTGCGGGCGCTTAAGGAACTGTCCGCTCCTTCCGCCAAAGTCATTCGGGGAGGCGAGTACGAGCAGATCCCCGCGCGGGATCTCGTTGCCGGAGATATCGTATTGTTGGAGAGCGGAGACCGGGTGCCTGCGGACCTTCGCTTCCTCGAATGCAACGATTGCTCTGTCGACGAGGCGGCTTTGACCGGGGAATCGGTACCGGTCGTCAAGCAAGCCGTTCGGCTTGCCGCGGAGGAGCTTCCTCTCGGCGACCGGAAAAACTGCGGTTACTTGGGAACGATGGTCACTCGAGGAACGGCCAAAGGGGTCGTAACCGTAACGGGCATGCAGACGGAAATGGGAAAAATCGCGAATCTTATCCAGCAGACGGAAGAGGCGGACACTCCGCTTCAGCACCGCTTGGAGCAGTTGGGCAAAATCCTGATCGTCGTCGCCATTATTCTGACGATCGTCGTCGTGCTAGCGGGAATCCTGCACGGACAACCCATTTACGAAATGTTCCTGGCAGGCGTTAGCCTGGCTGTTGCCGCTATTCCCGAAGGACTACCTGCGATCGTGACGATCGCGCTCGCGCTCGGCGTGCAGAGGATGATCAAACGTAGGGCGATCGTACGCAAGCTGCCTTCCGTCGAGACGCTCGGCTGCGCATCCGTTATTTGTTCGGACAAAACCGGTACGCTGACGCAAAATAAAATGACCGTTACGCAGCTCTGGCTCGCAGGAAGAGCGATCGAAGTGACCGGGGAAGGCTACGATCCGATCGGCATGCTCAGGGAAGCCGGCAAGGGCGTCGACGCCAAAGGCGACGCTTCGCTGCGCAGATTAACCCAGATCGCGGCGCTGTGCAATAACTCGGATTTGTCCCAGCAGGAAAAAGCGGAAGATCCGAAGAAGCGCAAAACCGGCAAAGGCGAGCAAGCCCCGGCTGGCGAAGCGTTGGAGTGGCGAATCAAGGGAGATCCAACGGAAGGCGCTTTGCTCGTGCTCGCCGCGAAGACGGGAATGGTCAAATCGGCCTTGCAGAGCCTCTACACGCGAGTCAAAGAATTTCCTTTCGATGCGGAGCGCAAACGAATGTCCGTCATGGTGTCCCACCAAGGCGGCAAGCTGATCTGCACGAAAGGAGCGCCGGATCTGCTGGTCGGACAATGCGCTTACGTCCTGTGGGGCGACCAGGTCGTGCCCTTTACGGGAACGTTGAGGCAAAAAGTGATGACGGCGAACGAAGCGATGGCCAAGGATTCGCTACGCGTCCTCGGCCTAGCCTACCGGGAAGTGAAGCCTCACGAAGATTGCGAGACTAACGAGCAAGCGGAGAGCGGGCTCATATTCGTCGGATTGACGGGTATGATGGACCCGCCGCGCAAGGAAGTGAAGGATGCGATCTATAAGTGCCGTCAAGCCGGCATCAAGACGGTCATGATCACGGGAGATCACGGAACGACGGCGGAGGCGATCGCCAAGACGCTCGGAATCATGGGACGCGGGGGACGCGTCGTAACGGGAGCCGAATTGTCCGGAATGAACGACGACGAACTGGAACAAATCGCCGACGACGTTCAGGTGTATGCCCGGGTATCTCCCGAACATAAGCTGAGAATCGTCCAAGCTCTGCAACGGCGCGGGCACGTGGTCGCGATGACGGGAGACGGCGTGAACGACGCGCCGGCCGTCAAAGCGGCGGATATCGGAATCGCCATGGGGATTTCCGGAACGGACGTGACGAAAGAGGCTTCCGCACTCGTTCTTGCGGACGACAATTTCTCCAGCATCGTCGCCGCCGTCGAGGAAGGCCGGGGAATCTACGAGAATATCCGTAAATTCATTCGTTATTTGCTGGCATCCAACGTTGGAGAAATCATGACTATGTTTATGGCGATGATGGCGGGACTCCCGTTGCCGCTCGTTCCGATTCAGATCTTATGGGTCAATCTGGTCACCGACGGCTTGCCGGCCATGGCGCTCGGAGTCGATCAAGCGGAGAGCGATCTCATGCAGCACAAGCCGCGCTCCGCCAAAGAAAACATATTCGCGAGGCGACTAGGGTGGAAAATTATCAGCCGAGGCATTCTTATCGGCGTATGCACTCTGGGGGCGTTCATTATCGCCCTGAAGGCGGGAGCCGGACATTCGCAGCAGCTCGTGCACGCGCAAACCGTCGCATTCGCCACGTTAGTCATGGCCCAGCTCATCCATGTTTTCGATTGCCGCAGCTCGCGCTCGATTTTCCACCGTAAGCTGTTGGAAAATAAATTTCTAGTGCTGGCGGTGCTGTCTTCCTTGTTACTGATGTTGGCGGTGCTCTACGTCGAGCCGCTTCAGCCGGTATTCAAAACCGTTCCTCTGGACTTAAGGGATTGGGCGCTCGTCCTCGTAGCGGCGGGTATTCCGACGTTCGCGATGGGAATCGGAAGCGTGCTGGGAACGTCCAAGCAAAAGAAAAAAGGCCGCAAAATCACGTTCGGAGGGAACTCCGCACCCCCTACGATGGCAAGATAACCGTTAGATCAGCCTTGTGCCGAAAATCGATTTCGGCGCAGGGCTTTATTTCTTGTAAGGGACACAAATTTTGGTAATTCGCAATTGTCATTCCGAATGCCGATGGAATATAATGACTATAGTCAATAAATGACCACGGTCATAACGAGAGGAGTTCCACCTTGTTAAGGGAAGCTCGCAAACAGCAATTGAAGGAGCAAATTTTCTCGGAAGCGATCCGGTTGTTCAAGGAAAGAGGATACGACAACGTGACGGTGGAAGAAATCGTCCAACGATGCGGAGTGGCGAAAGGCACTTTTTTCAACTATTTTCCTAAGAAAGAAGGGCTGTTGCTTCACTTGGGAAGGTCTCAATTAGAGACGCTGAAGCAAATTCTCGAGAAGCATGGCGGCGCCGGTGATCCAAGAGAAAAGATATCGCTGATTTTTCGACAGTTGCTGTCCCGTTACCGGGAGCAATCCGATTCGGAACTGCTCAGGCTGGTCATCTCCGAAACGATCCGTTCCGCGTTGCTCATGAAGGAACAAACCGACCACATTACGCTGTTTCAACAAGGACTTGCGATGTTACTGGACGAAGCGATTGCTTCCGGCAGGTTAAAGACTCGGTTCCCTGCCCAAACGATTGCCTCCGTGCTCGTATCGCTGTACTTCAATTCGCTTATGACGGCTTCGGTGACAGATCATGCGGGAGTCGATCTTTATACTGCGATTCAGCGGGAGTTGGATTTGGTATGGGAAGGCATAATCGACCGATAAACTCAAATCAAAGGAGGGGTTAAAAATGATGGGTGCTATCGTTCTGCTCACATTCGCGATTTTGTTGTTGATTAGCGGATTACATTTCTACTGGGCGTTCGGCGGAAAATGGGGAGGGCAAGCGGTTATTCCGAGCAAGATCGGCGGCGGAGCGCTCTTCAGGCCTAGAACCGCGGAGACGGTTGGCGTGGCGGTCATTATGTTGGCCGTTGGCTTAATGTTGCTTGCCCAGAGCGAGCTCATAAACATAGAAGTCCCGAATCAAGTCACGCGATGGGGCTGCTTATTTTGCGGTTTCGTGTTCTTGATCCGGGCTGTCGGCGATTTCAAATATATGGGCTTTGCCAAGAAAATCAAAGGAACGCCGTTCGCGGCGAACGATACTCGGTTCTACAGTCCATTGTGCGTATACCTTGCCGCGGTTTTTGCGGCCGTGGCTTTATAAAATCATTTTTCTACTAACCATTATGGCTCGAAGCTGACATATTCTTGAGGGTTGGCACGAATATAGTCGCCAACGATCCTTATGCTTAGAGGGGCGAGGGTTTGAAAACGATTAAACAAGCCGTTCATCGTCCTTTGGAGCTCCGGATCATACTCTACATCGGTAGGAGAAGCGTCGCTCCAGCGCAAACCCAAACTAACGTTTCTGCCGTGGAGCATTTCTTCGGTCTCTTCAAGGAGAGCTAACAGGGAACGGTCGCCGAAGAAGCTCAATGCTCCTGTCACGCCGGTCCAATATCCCGGTTGATCGTGCAAATACGATGTCCAACCGTAAAGTTCCGCAGCGGAGTTTTTGGCATGGTCGTACATGACCCTGAACAGGCACAAAGCTTGCTGTCCCTTGGTCAACCCGGAGATGACTTGCGTTTTGACCGAGACGTTCTTGCCGCGAATTAGCCGGAAGGTCGGTTCCATGCAAGCTGAGCCGAGTCCCTCGTCGTTTAAAGAATCGAAATCCTGTTTGTTCATGGTTACTAATGTCATAACATCTCTCCTTTTTTTGACTGACACGAATGTCAACGAAAAGAGCAAAAATTTTTTCTATCCCCGCAAAACGGCCAAAGCCGATTCCACGATCTGTTCGAGTACGTGATTTAGCCGATCTTTGGAATCATTCTCTTCCATCCCCTGCGAAATGAGCTCCTGCTGCAGCCGGTCTAAATAACTCATCCCTTGCGACACGGCGCCCCAGAATTGCAAAGCCATTAGATTGGCGTCTCCTTGACGTATCGACCCTTGGCCGATGCCTTTCTCGACGGCTTGCTTCATCGGCTCGATGAAGCTCTTCATCCAATCGAACGGAGTATATTCCTCGGGCGTATACAAGTAATGGACATCAAGGCTTATTCTCATGTAAAACCGGGAGATCGCCGATTCTTCCAACACTTGCTTGCAAACCTTCCGCGCATATTCCGCAAACAATTCAAGGGCAGGGCCTTCTTGCTCGAAGTAGGATTTCGTGAACTTCCGCGTTCCGTCCATCATGTAATCGTGAAGCTCGCGAAACAAGCTTTGCTTCGACTTGAAATAGTGGTAGACCAGTCCGCGCGCCAGACCGGCTTTTTCAGCGATCTCGCCGATTTCGGAAGCGGCGTAGCCTTTTTCCGCATAAACGGCAATCGCTGCCCGCATAATTTCCTGCGATCGTTGTTTGCGTATTTCTTCGTTCTGTTCCTTCGTGCGTGGGGACATGTCGGTACCTCTTTTTCATTGACTTGCGTGTCAACGAAAACATACCGCACCTTATAACGATTGTCAATGTCTGGATAAGAATCGGTACTGGTTATTGAGAAACCATCGTGTATAATGGACGGTATTGGATAAGATATCCGGGAGGAAAAGGATAATGTACATAGGTAAAAAGCTGTTATTGTTAGGTTCTGGAGAGCTAGGTAAAGAGGTCATTATCGAGGCGCAGCGCCTAGGCATCGAAACCGTAGCGGTGGATCGTTACGAGCATGCGCCGGCCATGCAGGTCGCTCACCGGAGTTACGTCATCGACATGTTGGATCGTCAGGCGCTTCGCGAAGTGGTGGAGCGGGAGAAGCCGGACCTGATCGTACCGGAGATCGAGGCGATCGCGACCGCGGAGCTCGTCAAGCTTGAGGAAGAAGGGTACCGCGTTATCCCGACGGCTCGCGCGGCACAGTTGACGATGGATCGGGAAGGAATTCGGAGACTTGCTTCGGAAACTCTCGGCCTGCCCACGGCGGATTACCGTTTCGCGGACACGTATGAGCAATTCGCCCAAGCTGCCCGGGAAATGGGTTTTCCTTGCGTCGTTAAACCGTTAATGAGTTCATCGGGCAAAGGTCAAAGCGTTTGCCGTTCCGAGGACGATCTAGACCGTTGCTGGACGATCGCGATGGAAGGCGGACGCGTTCAACAGGCGAGAGTCATCGTCGAGGAATTCATTACTTTCGAATCGGAAATTACGCTGCTTACGGTTCGCGCGGCTAACGGAACGCTATTCTGCCCCCCGATCGGTCATATCCAGAAAGACGGGGACTACATCGAATCATGGCAGCCTCACGAAATGACGGACGAACAGATCGAAGAAGCGAAAAGAATCGCGGGAGTCATTACGGATGCGCTCGGCGGAGCGGGCATTTTCGGAGTGGAGCTATTCTTGGCCAAGGATAAAGTGTATTTCAGCGAAGTATCTCCTCGTCCTCACGATACGGGATTAGTGACGTTGGCGAGCCAGAACCTGTCCGAGTTCGCGCTGCACGTTCGGGCGATCTTAGGCTATCCGATCCCGGAAATCTATGTTTCGGCTCCGGGTGCCAGCCGGCCGCTCAAAGCGGATAAGGAATTGGCCGAATACCGGATTGAAGGAATCGGCGAAGCCTTGTCCGTTCCGCGGACGCAACTGCGCGTATTCGGCAAACCGGTGACGAAGATCGGACGCAGAATGGCCGTAACTCTATCTACCGGAAGCTCCGTCGCGGAAGCCCGCGAAAGAGCGAAGAAAGCGTTGGATTGCCTTCGGATTCAAGGGCAATAAAGCGTTCGATAGTCGGAAAAGTGCAAATAAACGGAGAATTGTTGTATGCTCATCCTCCCGAATGACCGTTATGATTAAAGAAGTAATCGGAACATAACGGATGGACATTCCCGGGAGGTAAGCACAATGGAATTCACGAAAATGCACGGACTAGGCAACGACTTCATCGTCGTAGCCGGAGAACAAGCCCTACCGGACAACGTCGCGGATTTGGCAGTACGGCTTTGCAACCGATTTTTCGGTATCGGCGCGGATGGCTTGGTTTATATTTTACCTTCCGACAAAGCGGACTTTAAGATGAGAATCATCAACTCCGACGGATCGGAAGCGGAGCAATGCGGCAATGCGATCCGTTGCGTATCGAAATACGTGTACGACAACGGGTTAACGGACAAAACGGAGCTGACGATCGAGACGCTGGGCGCAGGCGTTCAGCCCGTTCAATTGCAAACGGCGGGCGGCAAAGCCGAGCTCGTGACCGTAGATATGGGTCAACCGATCTTGAACGGCTTGGATGTGCCTACGACGATCGACGCGAATCCGGTCATCGGCCATTCCGTGTCGGTAGACGGCCGCGAATTTACCTTTACGGCCGTATCGATGGGCAATCCCCATTGCGTAATCTACGTGGACGACGCGCCCGGATTCGACCTGGCGACGTGGGGACCGAAGCTGGAGAAGCACCCGTTGTTCCCTCGCAAGATCAATGTAGAGTTCGCTACCGTTAACTCCCGCAGCCAAGTGGACATGCGCGTATGGGAACGCGGCGCAGGTCCGACGCTTGCATGCGGTACGGGCGCTTGCGCTACGCTGGTGTCTTCCTTCTTGAACGGATACACCGATCGCAAAGCGACCATATCCCTAGCCGGCGGCGATCTGTTGATCGACTGGAACGAAGACAACAACCGGATTTACATGACCGGTCCTGCCGCGTTCGTGTTTACGGGTCAAGCGTAAAAGGATATGGCGGCTTATATCGAAACTGTCTCCAAGCGGATGCTGCGGAGGCAGTTTTGCCTATTTTAAGCGAGCGGGTTTACATCTCCGGGGAACTATGCTATTGTTTATTTCGATACATATAGAAATATAAGTTTCGAACCGAGGTGAGTAGAAGATGGTCGAAGATAACGCGGACATGACGCAAGCGGTGAAAGTGTACAAAGCGTTAGGAGAACCGACAAGACTGAAAATCGCGATGTTGCTGACCGAGGAGAAAAATTTGTGCTGTTCCGATATCGGCAGCAAGCTTGAATCCGTGGCGGGTTCAACGTTGTCGCACCATCTGAAGCAGCTTACGGATTGCGGATTGCTTAATCTCCGCAAGGACGGAACGTATATTTACTATAGCGTAAATCGCGATATGGCGGAGAAGTACGCGCCTTATTTGTTGGCGTAAATTTTTTTAAGCTATATTTCTATATATTTAGAAATATAAAAACAAGAAACAATTATTTGGAGTGGAGAGAGGAGCATGATCAACATGTCGAATTCTTGGAAAATTTACATGCTGGCCGTCGTTAGTTTTCTGGTGGGAACGTCGGAAAATATTATCGCGGGAATATTGGATATGGTCGCGGATGACGTAGGGGTGTCGGTAGCCGCGGCAGGACAGTTAATTACCGTGTTCTCGCTTGCTTATGCTTTCGGTACGCCGGTTCTTATGGCGATCACCGCTAAAGTGGAACGACGGAAGCTTATGCTCGCGGCGTTGGGAGTATTCTTCGTAGGTAACGTAATCGCGGTAACGGCATCCGGTTACGTCTCGCTGATGGGCTCCCGGATAATATTGGCTCTTAGCACGGGAGTGTTCGTCGTGGTCGCGCTGACGGTTGCGGCTAAGCTGGCGCAGCCGGGCAAGCAGGGCAGCGCGATCGCTACGCTGGTCATGGGGTTCAGCACTTCGCTCATCATGGCGTGCCGCTCGGGAGAGTTATCGCTTCCTCCTATGATTGGAAGCTCATCTTCGTGGGCATCGGCATTCTCGGCTTGTTGGCCATGGCGGCGATCGTGCGTTTGATTCCGCAATCCGAAGGCGAGGCGCCGGTACCTGTCCGAGCCCAAATCGCCTTGCTCAAAAGCCCTCGAATCGCCGTCGCTTTATCGATTACGTTTTTTTGGATTTTCGGATATTCGATCGTATATACGTACATTTCCCCGTTCCTCCTCACGATTACCGGGATGAGCGAACGCGCCGTAAGCATCGGGCTGTTCGCATTCGGCGTGGCGAGCTTGATCGGCTCCAAGCTGGGAGGATTCAGCACGGATAGATGGGGGATCCCCCGCACGTTGGTCGGAGGAATGCTGCTTCATTCCGGAGTGTTATTTCTAATCGCCGCTTTTTCCCAATCTGCCGCGTTCATGTTTCCTCTATTAATGATATGGGCGTTCTCCGCATGGTCATCCGGGCCGACCCAGCAATATTACTTGATGACATTGGCTCCCGAAGCTTCCGGCATCATGTTAAGCTTGAATTCTTCGGTATTGCAGCTCGCTATGGCAGCGGGGGCGGGAATCGGAGGGGTCATCGTGGAAAGCGTGTCGCTATCCGCGATCGGCTGGCTCGGCGCCGCCGGCGTGGCGATCGCGGCCGCGATGGCCGCGGGATCGTTCGGTTTATCCGCGCGGGGGCGAGAGCTAGAATTGCGGAACAGAAATTGCGCGTACCCCAAGCGGACCCGGAAACGGCTTCCTCTTAACGGATAAAATTCCTTACAACCCGATCGATTAAGATCGGGTTTATCCATTTTCCCCGAAGCGAATTTGTGCTACATTTAGAATACTTTATCGAGGAAATGGATGGGAAGCTTCATGAAACCGGATTTGCGTACGGCGCTAGCTCTTAAGCCATTGGTCGGCGACGGCGCGATGGCCACTTACTTATATCAGCTCGGCTTGCCCGTGGGCGTATCGTTCGAGGAATTCAATCTGCTCAAGCCGGACGTAATCGCGGAAGTGCATCGCCGCTATGCGGCCGCCGGAGCGGAGATCATCGAAACCAATACGTACTCCGCGCAACAAAATAAATTGGCTAAATACGGTTTAGAGAAGAAAACCGAAGAAATCAACGCCGCGGGCGTGGCGATTGCCCGCAAAGCCGTCGGACAAGACGCTTACGTCGTCGGCTCGATCGGGGCCGTCAGAGGCGGCGCAGGCAAAAACGTCAGAACGGCGATCGTCAAAAGGGATTTCGAGGAACAGATCGGCGTTCTTCTCGGCTCGGGCGTCGACGGCTTATTGCTGGAAACGTTCTTCGATCTCGAAGAGCTATCATTAGCGTTATCCATTATTCGCAAGCAAAGCGATATTAGCGTCATTTGCCAGTTCGCCGTCGAGGATGCGCAGAGAACGCATGACGGCATTCCTCTGCCTGAAGCCTTTCGCCGGTTGAAGGGCGAAGGCGCCGACGTAATCGGCTTCAACTGCCGAAGCGGTCCTAACGGAATATTGCGCGCGCTGGAGACGATACCGCGGGATCTGGGCGTACCGTTAAGCGTATTCCCGAATGCCGGCATACCGGATTACGTCGACGGCCAAGTCATATATTCGGCAACGCCGGAATACTTCGCGTCTTCCGCGATTAAATTCGCGAATGCGGGCGCTCGGGTGATCGGCGGCTGCTGCGGAACGACTCCCGAGCATATTTCGGCGATCGCGGGCGCGCTTAAGGGCTATGCTCCTGTTGTGCAACCGATTATCCCCGAGGATGCTCAGCCTGGCAAGCCGGTTGAAGTCGTCGATGTACAACCGGCGGTCGCGGGCGACGGCAATGAGCCGCCGCAGGATGCGGAACCTAGCATCGTCGATCTCGTGCGTCAGCGGCACACGGTCATCGTCGAATTGGACCCTCCTCGCGATTTGGACATTTCGAAGTTCATGGCCGGGGCCCAGGCGCTGAAGGAAGCGAAAGCGGATGCCTTGACGATGGCGGATAACTCGCTTGCCGTGACGAGAATGAGCAACATGGCTTTAGCCGCGTTACTGAAAGAACGGGTAGGCATTCGGCCGCTGGCGCATATTGCCTGCCGCGATCGCAACCTTATCGGCACGCAAACGCATATGATGGGCTTCGACGCGCTTGGCATCGACCACGTGCTGGCGGTTACCGGGGATCCCGCCAAGTTCGGCGATTTGCCTGGATCCAGCTCCGTATACGATCTCACGTCGTTCGAGATCATACGGATGATCAAGCAACTGAACGACGGGATCGCTTTCTCGGGCAAGCCGCTAAAGCAGAAGGCCAAGTTCGTCGTAGGCGCGGCCTTTAATCCTAACGTTAAGCATTTGGACAAAGCCGTTCAACGTCTGGAGCGCAAAATATCGGCGGGCGCCGATTACATTATGACGCAGCCGGTATACGACCCGGAGCTGATCGTTCGCGTCGCGGAAATGACGAAGCACTTGAGCATCCCGATATTCATCGGCGTTTTCCCGCTGGCGAGCGGTCGCAACGCGGAATATCTTCACAACGAGGTGCCCGGCATTCAGCTCTCTGATTCGGTTCGTCAGCGGATGAGCGGCCTGGAGGGCGCGGCGCGCGCCGAAGGCGTCAAGATCGCCGAGGAGCTGCTCGACGTCGCGATGGAGCATTTCAACGGCATCTATTTAATGACTCCGTTCATGGCGTACGAGATGACCGTTTCCTTGACCGAATATGTCAGAAACAAGAGCAAGAGCATCCATTCCGGCAAGTAACCTGCTCCATCCTCTTGTCCCCCTTGGGGTTTTGAAGTACAATAAAGCAATAAATTGATAGCGAGAGTTCCCAAAGCGAAAATTTTGGAGCAACCTCTCCTTAATAAGAAGAGAATAGGCATTTTCAAGCCTGCAGTATGCGGCGAACCGCTTTCGGCAACACTGGAAGCAAAGTTCGGTATCCCGCTTATATGCTGCTTGGTAGGAATGACCGGAGGGAAAGTGCTAACCATGGCGATCAAGCTGATTAATATCGGATTTGGCAATATCGTTTCAGCGAATCGGATTATTTCAATCGTCAGTCCGGAATCGGCGCCGATTAAACGGATTATTCAAGAAGCGCGGGACCGACACATGCTGATCGACGCGACTTACGGCAGACGTACTCGCGCAGTTATTATTACGGACAGCGATCACGTTATTTTGTCGGCTGTCCAGCCGGAGACGGTTGCACACCGGTTGTCTACCAAAGACGACGAACACGATGAATGAATTGGGGACCACGATGAGCAGAGGTATATTATTCGTACTATCCGGACCTTCAGGGGTCGGCAAGGGCACGGTTTGCGCCGCGTTGCGACGCAATCTGCCGGAGCTGGTCTATTCCGTCTCGGCGACGACCCGGTCTCCCCGGGAAGGCGAACAGGACGGCGTCAATTATTTCTTCAAGACGCGCGAGCAATTCCATCAAATGATAGAAGCGGACGCGCTGCTAGAGCATGCGGAGTACGTCGGCAACTACTATGGTACGCCGCGCGATTTCGTGGAGAAGACGCTTTCCGAAGGCAAGGATATTATTCTAGAGATCGAAGTTCAGGGAGCGTTGAAGGTACGGGAGAAGTTCGCCGGCGGCGTGTTTATTTTCCTGATGCCTCCTTCCTTGAACGAATTGAAGCAAAGAATCGTAGGCAGAGGGACGGAGTCTCAAGCCACGATCGACCACAGGTTATCCGTCGCCGTGGAAGAGATGAACTTGCTGCATCATTACGATTACGCTGTCGTAAACGACGAGATCGATCAGGCGTGCGACCGAATCCGCTCTATTATAACGGCGGAGCATTGCAAGCGGGAGAGATTTCTGGGCGAGCTGTTCCAGCAGCTGGAAGTCGTCAAAACCGCAGATAACGTCTGAAAGAGGTGAAATCATGTTATATCCATCCATCGATGAATTGGTTAAGAAAGTGGACAGCAAATATACGTTGGTCGTAGCGGCTTCGAAGAGAGCCCGCGGCTTGCGCGAAGGCGTCATGTGCAATATCGGCGCGCCTAAGTCCCATAAATACGTTGGCGTCGCTTTGGAAGAAATTTATCACGAAGCCATCAAAGTCGAGCATCTGAAGTACGTTCCTACGGTTATCAAAGAATAGGGTTCGGATATCGATAAGATCGGCAGGAAAGGACAACCCCAGCGGTTGTTTTTTTTCTAGGGAGGGGGAACCATGAGCAAGACGCTGTCGGGAAAAACGATTCTATTAGGCGTGTCTGGCGGAATTGCCGCGTACAAGGCGGCTACGTTATGCAGTCGTCTTGTCAGCTTAGGAGCATCGGTAAGGGTCATGATGACGGAGGGGGCTACGCGCTTCATTACTCCCTTAACATTGCAGACGCTCACTCGCCATCCCGTCGCGACGGACGTTTTCGACGAGAAGGACGCTTCGATCGTTCAGCATATCGATTGGGCGGATTCCGCGGACCTTGCGGTAGTCGCGCCGGCCACGGCGAATTTAATAGCCAAGCTGGCGAACGGACTTGCGGATGATATGGTCAGCACGACGTTGCTGGCGACGACCGCGCCGTTATTGATCGCTCCTGCCATGAACGTGCATATGTGGGAGCATCCCGCCGTTATCGACAACGTAAACAAGCTTGCCTCGCGTGGCGCCATCTTCGTGGAACCGGGGACAGGCCAATTGGCGTGCGGCTACGTTGGCAAAGGACGGCTTGCAGAGCCGGATGAGATCGTGGAAGCGATCGTGTCCATGCTGGTCGGACCTAAGCCGTTGTCAGGCAAAAAGGTGCTCGTTACGGCAGGAGGAACGGTCGAGAGAATCGATCCCGTTCGCTACATCACGAATGATTCCTCCGGCAAAATGGGCTTTGCTATCGCGGAGGCGGCGAGAGATCGCGGCGCCGACGTTACGTTAATCTGCGGCAAGACGGAAGCGGCACCGCCTCACGGCGTCAACGTCGTCAAGATCGATTCCGCTTCGCAGATGCACGAGGCGGTCATGGAGAGGTTGCCGGGAATAGATATCGTAGTCAAGGCGGCAGCCGTAGCCGATTATCGCCCGTTGCACCAAGCCGCGTTGAAAATGAAAAAAACGGAAGAGGACCTGTCGCTGGTGCTTGTGCGCAACCCCGACATCTTGCAGGCCGTCGGCGAGTGGAAGTTTGCCCAGCCGGATCCGGATAAGCTGTTCGTTATCGGCTTCGCCGCGGAAACGAACGACGTGGAGAAGTACGCGATGGACAAGCTGAGACGGAAGAAGTGCGATCTTATCGTCGCGAATAACGTTGCGGACGCGGATAACGGATTCGGGACGGATACGAATGTCGTCAGCGTGTACGGTCCGCAAGGGCTGATCGAGCACGTTCCGCAGATGGCGAAGAGAGCGGTCGCGGAGCGGCTGCTCGATATCGCGCAAGAAAGGATCGGTTAGATGGCCGTTGCCAGAGTTATAGTAGACGTACCGAGCCGGGATACGGACCGCACGTTCGATTATTTAATCCCGGACCGGCTAGTCGGTTGGGTGGAGATCGGCAGCCGGGTAGCGGTCCCGTTCGGTCCGCGAAAGCTGCAAGGAATCGTAACCGGTCTTGCGGAGGACGCGGACGTCGAATACGCGAAGCTGAAGCCGCTCGACGATCTGCTGGACGCGGTGCCTCCGCTCTCGCCGGAATTGGTGGAGCTTGGCGAGTGGATGAGCAGAAGATGGCTATGCCCGCTTACGGTTGCTTTGCAAGCGATGCTCCCCGCCGCGTTGAAAGGACGAACGGAGAAATACGTGTTTCCGGCCGCAGGAGCAGTGTGGTCCGATGAAGAGACCGCCGAAAGTGGCGGTCTCTTGCTTGCGTTGCTGAAAGGCAAACCGATTAAGCTGACAAGCCTTCTGCAGCAATATCCGGAACAGGGGCATTTGCTCAAGCGTTGGCTTCGTCAAGGCAGGCTGGAGGAGCGTCAACGGGTAGAGGACCAATTGTCCGTCAAAACCGTTCTGACGGTATTCCCCGCCCTGCCGGAGAAGTTGCTTCAAGCCGTCGGGAGCATTCCCGTTAGGGCGAACAAACAACGGGAAGTGGCGCGATATTTGGCCGAGCACAACGAACCGATTGCCGTGACAAAGCTGACCGAAGCCGCGGAGACGACTTCATCTACGATCCGTTCGCTTGCAGAAAGAGGGCTGGTCGAGATCCGTTCGGTTACGGAGGATCGAGATCCTTATGCCGATAGGGATTTTCCGGCGTCTGTCCCGATGGAGCTGACGCCTAAGCAATCGGCGGCGTTAGCGCCGATTAGGTCGGCACTGGATTCGCGCGAAAATAAAACGTTCCTATTGCACGGAGTTACGGGGAGCGGCAAAACGGAAGTGTATCTGCAAGCGATTCAGCGTTGTTTGGAAATGGGGCGCGAAGCGATCGTCCTCGTACCGGAAATCGCCTTGACGCCGCAGATGGTCGAACGGTTCAAAAGTCGCTTCGGAGCGCGGGTAGCGGTGCTGCACAGCCGCTTGTCCAACGGGGAGCGTTACGACGAATGGCGCAAAATCAGGGAAGGCCGGGCCCAAGTAGCGGTAGGAGCCCGATCGGCTATTTTCGCGCCTTTCACTAGCATCGGACTTATCGTCATAGACGAAGAACACGAAACCTCCTATAAGCAAGAAGAGAGTCCGAAATATCATGCCCGCGACGTCGCGGTTGAGCGGGCTCGCCTGCACGATGCCGTTGTCGTCTTGGGATCGGCGACTCCCGCTCTCGAAACCTATGAAGCGGCGGTATATCGCGGGTTGGAAACCGGGCTCGACGGGACGGAGTATATCGCGTTGCCGGAAAGGGTCGCAAACCGGCCTCTTCCGGGCGTCCGGATCGTGGATATGCGGGAGGAGCTGAAGCTTGGCAACAGGGCCATGTTCAGCAGGCCGTTAGCCGATGCGATCAGGGATCGGTTGGAGAAACGGGAACAGATCGTATTATTGCTCAATCGTCGGGGATACGCCACTTTCGTCATGTGCCGATCTTGCGGATATACCGCCGCCTGTCCGCATTGCGAAATCTCGCTAACCTATCATAGAGGATCGCAAAATCTCCGTTGCCATTATTGCGGTTACTCGGAAGCCGAGCCAAAGGAGTGCCCGAGCTGCCAAAGTCCGCATATTCGTTTTTTCGGCACGGGCACGCAGAAGGTCGAAGAGTCGCTTGCCGCGACTTTTCCGGGTATCCGGGTTATTCGAATGGACGTGGATACGACTACGGAGAAGGGATCCCATGAGCGATGGTTGGCCGAATTCCGCGAACGTCGCGCGGACGTGCTGCTCGGTACGCAAATGGTAGCCAAAGGGCTGGATTTCCCGTATGTTACGTTAGTCGGCGTATTAGCCGCCGACGCCGCTTTGAGATTGCCGGATTTCCGGGCATCCGAGCGGACGTTCCAATTGTTGACGCAAGTAGCCGGGAGAGCCGGACGTCATAAACTGCCAGGGGAAGTCATTATCCAAACCTACGACCCCGAGCACGAGTCCATTACGTACGTGCAAGGTCATGATTATACGGGGTTCGTCGAGAGGGCTCTCGTGTTGCGCAAGCAGCTGGGCTATCCGCCGTACGGACGTCTTTTATCGGTCACGTTCTCGCACGAATCGGTGCCGATGTTGTTGTCTATCGGGGAGAGCTTTGCTACCGGAATGCGGGAGAAAGCGGCGGCGCTCGGGATCCGCAAAGATTTCGACATGGGCGGCCATGCCGCCATGGAAGTGCTAGGCCCGGTTTCTTCTCCGATCGCGAGATTGAAAGATCGCTACCGATTTCAATGTATGGTAAAATATCGAGGAGACGTAGACGCTAGCTTGTTGACCTCCCAAGTGCTCGCGGCTATAGGAGAAGCGGTTAAACGCGCGGGCGTTCAGATCAGCGTCGACGTGGATCCGCAGATGATGCTTTAGTTGAAAGTTCAAGAGAAACAACCTCTGTAATGAAGGATGGATGCCGTTATGTCAATTCGATTAATCGTGAAACACCCAGATTCCGTGCTTCGGGAAAGAGCGCAGGAAGTGACGAAGTTCAATGCCAACCTGCATAAATTGCTGGACGACATGGCGGATACGATGTATGATGCCGACGGAGTCGGGTTAGCTGCACCTCAGGTCGGGATATTGAAGCGTGTCATCGTCGTTGACGTAGGGGATGAACATGAGCTCATCGAGTTGGTCAATCCCGAGATCGTTTCCGCGGAAGGCGAGCAACTTGGACCCGAAGGCTGCCTTAGCATTCCGGGGCTTCAAGGAGACGTTCGCCGGGCGAACCGGATCGTGATCCGGGGCCAAGATCGCAACGGTAATCCGATACAATACGAGAGCACGGAATTTCTGTCGAGAGCGTTTCAGCATGAAGTAGATCATCTGAACGGCGTGCTATTCATCGACACGGCGGAATCCGTATACGAAGCGCGCAAGCATGACGATCAGGAGCAGGATGGAGATTAGAATGAAAATACTGTTTATGGGTACGCCGCAATTCGCCGTATCTTCTCTAGCGTTGCTGCTCGAACGCGGCTACGAGATCGCGGCGGTCGTCACGCAGCCCGATCGGCCAAAGGGACGCAAAAGGGAGCTTACTCCGTCGCCGGTTAAAGCTTATGCGTTAGAGCGCGGGCTTGCCGTTCTGCAGCCGGAGAAGCTGCGCTCGCCGGAAGGCGTTGCCGCGGTGACGGCAATTGCGCCCGATTTGATCGTAACGGCCGCTTACGGGCAAATTCTTCCGAAGTCGGTGCTGGATTTGCCGCGTTTCGGCTGCATTAACGTGCATGGCTCGTTGTTGCCGCGTTATCGCGGAGGAGCGCCGATTCAACGTTCGATTATTAACGGGGAAAAAGTGACGGGCGTTACGCTCATGTACATGGCGGAAGGTTTAGACACAGGGGATATGATCGCCAAGGTGGAAGTTCCGATTACCGACGAAGATACGGCGGGTACGATTTTCGACAAGCTTAGCGTCGCGGGCGCCGAGTTGTTGTTAGAATGGTTACCGCGCATAACGGACGGAACCGCCGGGCGAACTCCCCAGGAGGAGAGCGAAGCGACTTACGCGCCGAACCTGACGAGGGAAGACGAGAAGCTCGACTGGAATCGCGATTCGCGGCAGCTATTCAACCGGGTAAGAGGCCTCAGCCCGATGGCTGGCGGCTTCACGCATTTGGACGGCGAAGTATTCAAGGTGTGGAGCTTCCGAATTCCTGAAGCCGCCGATGGGGAGTTGCGTCCGGAGTGGGCGGCCATGGCTCCGGGCTCCGTATTGGAGACGGGCGCATACGGAATACGCGTTCGCACGGGTGACGGAAGTATCGTATTAAAGGAAGTTCAGCCAGCCGGCAAAAAAACGTTAGCGGCAGCGGAGTATGCCAAAGGCGCTCGGCTTGCTCCCGG
Source organism: Cohnella cholangitidis (assembly GCF_014107495.1). Classification (GTDB taxonomy): domain Bacteria; phylum Bacillota; class Bacilli; order Paenibacillales; family Paenibacillaceae; genus Cohnella; species Cohnella cholangitidis. The sequence goes on along the minus strand of NZ_CP041969.1, from coordinate 561,003 downwards.
TAAAATGCTCGGGTGATCCCGGGCTTTTTTTTGCTTGATGACGAGGTTTGATTTTGCTCCTCGGTATGGAAAACCTAAATAGAGAAAAACTTATAGTTCTCAAATACGGCATGTAACAGCTCTCGAGCATGCTTCCAGCGGCTGCGAAAGCGAAAATATAGACCTCACCTCAAGAAGAGATAGGATGCGAATGATGAAGAAACCAAGTCGATTGCCCGGCGGCAAACCGCAAGGGGCGCGAGAAGTCGCCATGAGCGTGCTTCACAACGTGGAGATGCTAGGCGCGTACAGCGGGCTAGAGCTTAACCAAGCTTTGCAAGCGTCCGAGCTTTCCCGTCCCGACGCGGCGCTGGCGACAGAGCTTGTCTACGGAACGATACAACGTTTGAACACGATCGATCACGATTTGAAAAGCCGGGTTAAAGGCTGGCCGAATAAAATAGAACCGTGGGTAAGAAGCTTGTTGCGTATGAGCTATTACCAATTGCGGTGGCTAACCCGGGTGCCAGCGCACGCGGCCGTGGACGAAGCGGTGCGAATCGCCAAGAAACGCGGACATGCCGGCATCGGCGGGCTCGTGAACGGCGTATTGCGCGGATTATTGAGGGAAGGTTTCGCTGCCGTGCTACCTGAAAGCATGCCCGCGGCGGAACGGATCTCGTTAACGCACAGCCATCCGCAATGGTTAGTCGAGCGGTGGATTTCGGAGTACGGGGAAAGCGTAACGGAACAAATGTGCACGGCGAACAACGAGCCGCCCCATGCTTCCGCGCGCGTCAACCGGATGAGAGCTTCCCGGGATCAAGTCGTCGCAGGATTGACGGACGCGGGAATGGAAGCGATCGCGTCTCCGTTAGCCCGCGAGGGCATTATCGCGCTGAAGGCTGGAAATCTGGTCCATTCCGATTGGTATAAGCAAGGATGGATTACGGTTCAAGACGAGAGCTCGATGCTGGTCGCGGCGGTCGCGAGCCCTAAGCCGGGCATGCGGGTGCTGGATTGCTGCGCGGCTCCGGGCGGCAAGACGACGCATTTGGCCGAAATCATGCGCAACGAAGGAAAAATAATCGCCAATGATGTGCATCCTCATAAGGAAGCTTTAATCAAGCAACAAGCCGAGCGACTTGGCTTAACGAGCGTGGAAACGATGACGGGGGATGCCCTGGAGTTGCCGAAGCGCATCGAGCCGCAGTCTTGCGACGTCGTCCTGTTGGACGCTCCGTGTTCGGGATTCGGCGTCATTCGCCGCAAGCCGGAAATCAAGTGGAACAAGACCGCTGAGGATATTGAAAGCCTATCCCGGCTTCAATCGGAATTGTTAAGCGCGGTTCAATCGCTCGTCAAGCCGGGAGGAGTGCTCGTCTACAGCACATGCACGATCGCGTCCGAGGAGAACGAGAGCACGATTAACAGATTCCTGTCGCAGCATCCTGATTTTACGCTGGATGCGAACTGGCCGGAAGAAGTTCTGACTCCAATACGCGAATCAGGAAAGCTTCCGGAAACGTTCGCGGGGATGCTGCAGCTTCTCCCCCAAATGTTCGGAAGCGATGGCTTTTTCATTGCCCGATTGCGGAAGCAATCCCAATAAATTTATGTTAAAATGAACGAATGGTGGTGACGAAATTGGATATTGAGGACAACGTTAAACCTTTTATTTACGACCTGACTTTAGAAGATATTCAACAATGGATCAAGGAGCAGGGGGAGCCTGCTTTCCGCGCGGGACAAATCTTCGATTGGCTATACGTGAAACGCGTAGGCTCCTTCGAGGAGATGTCGAACTTGCCGAAATCTCTTAGGGATAAATTGATTGCGGGCTTCCGTTTCATTACGCTTTCGGAGATCGCGAAGTTCGAATCCAAAGACGGAACGGTGAAGTTCCTGTTCGGCCTGCATGACGACCATGCGATCGAGACGGTTATCATGCGCCACAATTACGGCAATAGCGTCTGCGTGACTACCCAGGTCGGCTGCCGGATCGGATGTACGTTCTGCGCTTCCACGCTAGGCGGGCTCAAGAGGAGCTTAACGGCGGGAGAAATCATAGCGCAGGTAGTTCAATCGCAAAGAATACTCGATCCTCTTAACGAGCGTGTATCGAGTATTGTCATCATGGGTATCGGCGAACCCTTCGAGAACTATGACGCGACTATGCAGTTTCTGCGCACGATGATTCATCCGAAAGGATTGAATATCGGAGCTAGGCACATCACGGTGTCGACCAGCGGAATCGTGCCTAGCATGATCAAGTTCGCGGACGAGAATACGCAGATCAATCTGGCGATTTCCATTCATGCGCCTAACGATACGCTTAGATCTAAGCTTATGCCCGTCAACAGAAGATTTCCGTTCGCGGACGTTATGGATGCCTGCAAGTATTATATCGAGAAAACCGGACGGAGAATTACGTTCGAATATGCTTTGATCGGCGGAGTAAACGACCGTCCCGAGCATGCGGAGGAGCTGGGCAACGTGCTTCAAGGCATGTTGTGCCACGTCAACCTCATTCCCGTCAACTATGTGCCCGAGCGCAATTACGTTAGAACGCCAAGGGACGATATTTTCGAATTCCAGCGCGTATTGCAGAAGAAAAACGTGAACGTTACGATTCGCAGAGAGCAAGGCCATGACATTGCTGCCGCTTGCGGACAATTGCGGGCGAAGCACATGGAGACGACGACGGGGTGATAGGTGTGAAAACGGTATTGCGGAGTCATGTCGGCAAAGTTAGGCAGATTAATGAAGACCAAGCCTGGAGCGGGAGTCTGCCTAGCGGCATTACGGTCGCGATCGTTGCGGACGGGATGGGGGGCCATCGTGCCGGCGACGTAGCCAGCGCGCTTGCGGTAGATAGCATGGTGCAATCGTTGCAAGCGTGGGGAGAAGGTTCTTCCCTAATAGGAGGCGCCTCTCCGTTAACGGATATGATTCGCAAAGCCAACAAGGTCGTCTACGAAACGGCTTCCTTAAACGAGCAATATCACAATATGGGAACAACGGTCGTCGCGGCATTGGTAGAAGGAAGCACCGGTTTGATCGGCCATATCGGAGATAGCCGGGCTTATCGGCTCCGTGCCGGCCGTTTGGAGCAATTGACCGAGGATCATACTCTCGTGAACGAGCTGACGAAATCCGGGCAGCTAAGCCCGGAGGAGGCTGCCCACCATCCAAGGCGCAACGTGTTGACCAGAGCTCTCGGAACCGATCGGGAAGTCGAGGTGGACGTCCAGTTCATCGACTGGCAACTCGGCGACCGGATTTTGTTATGCAGCGACGGGCTTAGCGGTCTTGTCGAAGATTCCGTTATCGAAGCTACGTTAGGCGATTCCGGCTCGCATTTGGAACAGCAAGCCGAGAAGTTGATAGATCTGGCGTTAGCGGCAGGCGGAGACGACAACATTACCGTCGTACTCGTCTCTGACGAAGGATTGGCTAATGCCACAGGAGGGGAAACAGCATGATCGGACTTACGCTTAGCGGGCGTTACGAACTGCTGGCTCGTGTTGGCGGCGGCGGTATGGCGCTAGTATATAAAGCACGGGACTTATTGTTGAACCGTTTCGTAGCCGTAAAAGTGTTAAGGCAGCAATTCACGCACGATGACGATTTCGTCAAGCGGTTCCGCCGCGAAGCGCAGGCGGCCGCGTCTTTGTCGCATCCTAACATCGTAAGCATTTACGATGTCGGACAAGTCGAAGATACCCACTATATCGTCATGGAATTCATCGATGGCGCTAACTTGAATGAAATCATTCGCGACAGGGCGCCTCTGCAAGTCGACGAAGCCGTCAAAATCACGGCTCAAATATGCGATGCGTTGGAACACGCCCATCATAATCAAATTATTCATCGCGACATTAAACCTCATAATATATTGATCGGCAACAACGGAAGAGTGAAGGTGACGGATTTCGGTATCGCCCGGGCCGTAACTTCTTCGACGATTACCCAGACGGGTTCCGTTATCGGTTCCGTTCATTATTTCTCCCCGGAGCATGCCAAAGGCGTCGCCACGGGCGAGAAATCGGACTTGTATTCGTTGGGGATCGTCCTGTACCAGATGCTGACGGGCAGATTGCCTTTCCTCGGCGAGAGTCCGATAAGCGTTGCGCTTAAGCATCTGCAGGAGCCGTTCGAACAGCCGCGGAAAGTGAATCCCTATATTCCGCAGAGCGTGGAAAACGTCATTCTACGGGCGATGCGCAAAAATCCCCAGGAGCGGTACCAGTCCGCACGGGAAATGCTGTCCGATCTGGAAACGTGCTTGCAGCCGCAACGGTTGACCGAGCCTGCGGTGCAATATTCGAGCGACGAGGACAACGAAGAGGACAAAACGAAAGTCATGCCGGCAATCCGGCCGGATATGATCAACACGATCGAAGCTCCCGCGGTTAAAGTATCCAATTCCAATCAGGAGGAACGTTGGAATTCCGACGGCTTAACCGAACCGAAGCGCAAATGGGTTTTGCCGACCGTTCTAGGGGTGTTGGCGGTCGTCTTAATCGCGGTGTTGATCTGGGCCGTATCCGCGCTGAAGCAACAGATGCCGGATGACGTGATGGTTCCGAATATGGTCGGCAAGAAGCTGGAGGAAGCGAAAGAAGAATTGATCGCCGCCGGCTTTACGATCGCGGATCCGATTTTGTACGAAGTCGTCGAAGACAAGGATCCAGACATCGTTATTAAGCAGGATAAGGTTAACATGGAAGCCAAAGAAGGTTCGCCTATCCAGCTTACGGTCAGTAAGGCCAAGGATCTTCCTCCGATGCCGGACTTAGCGGGTAAAACCCTAGGCGAAGCAAAAGAGATTCTAATGGACATGGGCGTTAAATCGGGTAATATCGGCACGAATCCCGTATTCGACGAAAGCGAGCCCGATACGGTTCTGGATCAAGTTCCGGCGAAGGATGAATTGTTCGACCCTACTACTGCCGTGATTAACCTGAAGATCAGCAAGGGCGAAGAAGCTTTCCCGATGCCGAAACTTCTCGATAAGACGGAATCGGAAGCAAAGGCGATCCTCCTGAGTAAGAACCTGTCGGAAGGCAAAATTTTTAGAGAACCAAGCTATTCCCCTAAGGGAAAGGTGTTCAAGCAATCGGTTGAAGAGAACGAGATGGTAACGCCCGATACGGAAATCATGATCTGGGTAAGCAGCGGATATCCGGAAGACTCCAGGGAGCAGAAGATAAACGTTACGGTGTTCCCGACCGTCGAAGGACAGACGAGTAAATTCAGAATCGTATATTCCGACGCGACGGGCGACAATATCGAGGGAGGCACGTATAAGATCAGTTCGACGACGTCGATCCCGATCACCCTCATTTTGTCACCGTCCAAAGATGGACTTGTTACGATCTACCGGGACGGACAGGTCGTACAGACGGAACCCGTTCCTTATCGCGTAATCCCAGCCGATACCACCCAGGAACCTGATCCCGGTACTATTGACGACGGGACGGCTTCCGAAGGAGTTCCGGAAACCGATGAAGGATCGATTCCGGTAGATGGAGAAATTACGGAATCGGAATAAAATAATCACTAGAGCCGATTCGGGCTAGGAGAAGGGGTTGTTTCTGAGTGCCCGAGGGCTTAATCGTTAAAGCTTTAAGCGGATATTACTACGTGCAAAACGCCGAAGGCGGGAATCCGGTACAATGCCGGGGCCGAGGAATATTCAAGAAAAGAGGGGAATCGCCGTTGGTCGGCGATCGCGTCGTGTACAGCGAGACGGAGAACGGGGAAGGAGCGGTCGAGGAAATATTGCCGCGCGCTTCGGAGTTGATCCGTCCGCAGATCGCGAACGCCGATCTGGCTATCCTCGTTTTTTCCGTCGTGCGTCCCGAGCTTAGCTTCGTTTTGCTGGATAAGTTCCTGGTGCACACCGAACATGCCCGCATGGATGCCATAATCGTGCTTACGAAGATGGATCGTATTCCGAAGGGGGAAGAAGGGGAGGCCATTCGCCGGACGGCGGATAAAGCCCGAGCCTTGTATACCTCCATCGGTTATCAGGTATTGCTTACAAGCGCCCACGAAGGCGAGGGGATGGATGAATTGCGTTCCGCCCTGGCCGGGCACATCAATATGCTTGCCGGACAATCGGGCGTCGGTAAGTCCTCGCTCGTGAACGCGCTCGTGCCGGGCCTAAAGCTGGAGACGAACGAGATTAGCGACAAGCTAGGCCGAGGGAAGCATACTACCCGTCACGTAGAGCTCGTTCCGATTGCCGGAGGCGGATACATGGCGGATACTCCCGGGTTCAGCCAGCTTGATTTCGCGGAGCTTGGAATCGATGAAATCGGTTCCTGCTTCCGTGAGTTCGCCGAATGGTCTCCCTCGTGCAAGTTCCGCGGCTGCACGCACACCCATGAGCCTCATTGCGCCGTATTGCAGGCGAAGGAACAGGGACTAATCGCGGAAAGCCGGTACGACAATTACGTCAGCTTCATGACGGAATGGAAAGAAACCAAGCGGAGGTATTAATCACATGACAATAATCGCACCCTCCATTCTTGCTTCCGATTTCGCTTCGCTCGGAGATGAAATCCGCAGTATCGAAGCAGCGGGAGCGGATTGGGTACATATCGATATTATGGATGGGCACTTCGTGCCGAATCTCACGTTCGGGCCGCCTGTCGTGGCGATGATTCGCCCGGTAACGAAATTGTTCTTCGATGCCCACCTCATGGTCGAGAACCCTCAATCGTTGTTTCCGGCATTAGCAGCGGCAGGAGCGGACCGGATCACCGTTCATGCGGAAGCCTGCGTACATCTTCAACGGACTCTCTCGGAAATTAAGGGACTCGGAATGAAAGCTGGAGTCGCGTTAAACCCGCAGACGCCATTATCCGTTCTGGAATATATACTGGATGATATCGATCTCGTTCTGATTATGACGATCAATCCCGGTTTCGGAGGCCAATCTTTCCTGCCGTCGATGCTGCCGAAGCTTCGTCAGCTCCGCGAAATGCTGGAGCGTCACGGACGTCAAGACATCCACGTTCAAGTGGATGGAGGCATTAATGCCGAAACCGCCGCGCTTGTAAGGGAAGCGGGGGCGAATTCATTAGTGGCGGGAACGTACATTTTCGGCCATGAGAATCGCGCTGCCGCAATTGCTTCCCTGCGATAAGGGGTTAATCTTCGAGAAATGGGCTCCTTCCTCCGATTTGTCTGGTATAGGACAAATTCAAGGCCGCATACATTGGAATCAATAGCGCGCTTCGAACGTTAGAAGCCCGGCAAGGGTTCAGCCTGCGGAGGAGGGATGGGACGATGAAGTTTTACACCATCAAGCTGCCGAAATTTTTGGGTGGCTTCGTCAAAGCGATTCTCAACACGTTTCACAAAAATTGACGCCTTTGAAGGCATTCATCACGAAAAAAAGAACCGTCAGGATCACCTGACGGTTTTTCTTCATGGCTAATGCAGCCGGATACGTGAATTATACGCGCGTTACTGCTCCGGATTTCAAAGCACGTGCGCTTACATAAACACGTTTAGGTTTACCGTTCACCAAAATGCGCACTTTTTGTACGTTAACCCCCCAAGAACGGCGGGTAGTGTTATTCGCGTGAGATTTGTTGTTACCGGAACCTGGCTTTTTCCCTGTGATATAACATTTACGAGCCACTAAAAATACACCTCCCTGCCACGTCCATACAAATACTTCACTATCTTAGCACAGCGTGTTGTTTGATGCAACGGAAAAAGTGGCCTTTCGCGGTCCTTGTCGTTAATATCGTGAGATTTGGCTAGAAAACGGCTTCATTCTCCCGATTTTTTATAGTACAATGAGATATGGTCCATAATACAGGCATAAAGGAGTGAATTTCCATGCCTCTGCAGCTTGTCTCGGAGAACGGAAAGATAGATGTAGCTGATCAAGTCATCGCTGTAATCGCCGGCTCGGCGACCCTGGATTGTTATGGACTTGTTGGCATGGCGTCCCGCAAAGGATTAAAGGATGGGATCGCGGAATTGCTCGGCCGCGAGAATCTGTCTCGGGGTGTGGAAGTTCGCCATGAGGGCGAGCAAGTCCATCTTGATCTTTATGTCATCGTAAGCTACGGAACCAAAATATCCGAAGTAGCTCATAACATCCAATCGAAGGTTAAATACGTATTGGAAGAAGTCGTCGGATTGAAGGTCGATCAAGTGAACGTAAATGTTCAAGGGGTACGAGTATTGAAGTAGCTTATTAGGAAGGGGAATTCATCATTGAGTAAGCGCTTCTTGAACGGAAGTGAATGGGCGGCGATGATTCTGGTCGGCGCGGAGCGGTTAACCCGCAACGTTGATCGGGTGAATGCCCTGAACGTATTCCCGGTCCCGGATGGGGATACCGGAACGAATATGAATTTGACGATGACGGCCGGAGTGGCCGAATTAAAAAATAAACCGTCCGAGGAAGTCGGACGGGCGGCGGAAGTGCTTTCCAAAGGGCTGCTGATGGGCGCTAGAGGCAATTCCGGGGTTATCCTGTCCCAATTGTTCCGCGGATTCGCGCGGGCAATTTCCGGGCAGGGCGAGCTCACGGTGCCTCTATTCGCCAATGCTCTGCAACAAGGAGTTGATACCGCTTACAAAGCTGTTGTCAAACCTGTCGAAGGAACGATCCTAACGGTTGCTCGCGAAGCCGCGCGCCATGGCCTTACGGCTGCCCGCAGAACGTCCGACCTGAAGGAATGGATGGTCGAAGTTCATGCCAAAGCTTCGGAGACGCTCGCTCGTACGCAGGATATGCTTCCCGTACTTAAACAGGTAGGCGTCGTCGATTCCGGAGGACAAGGGCTCGTGTACTTGTACGAGGGGTTCGTGGATTATTTGAGCGAAGGGAATTTCGCGAGCTCCGCCGCGCAGGGGCGCGAGTTTCAAGCTCCGGTTTCTCTCCGGGAAGCACCCGTTCCGCCGACGATTCCTGCTCCAGCTATACGCGCTAGCGGAGGGGCGAATACGGCGGCCCAATCCAAAATTACGACGGAGAGCATCGCTTTCCCTTACGATATGGAATTTTTCATCCAACGGGTTACGACGTCGTCCCCTTTCCCTGAACAGACCTTCAGGAAAGCGCTGGAACGGGACGGAGATTCGATTATTCTGATCGAAGACGAAGGGATCGTGAAGGTTCACGTCCATTCCCGGCGTCCTGGCGATGTTATTAATTTCGCTTTGACCTATGGGGAAATTACCCATATTCATATTCTGAATATGCAGGAACAGCATCGTGAATTGTTGGCCCAGCAGCCCGTTGTTAAGCAGGAAGCTCCGGCAGCGCCTCGCCAAGACGAACCGACATCCGGGCCCGTCGTCGATTACGCGTTGCCGGGCGTCGTCGATCTGCCGTCGATCTCGGCTTCTCCGGAAAGCGAGCCGAATCCCGACGTATACGAGCTGGCATCATACGGAGTGGTCGCCGTCAGCGTTGGCGAAGGGAACGCGGAGTTATTCCGCAGCCTCGGGGTGGATATCGTCCTTTCAGGCGGGCAGAGCATGAATCCGAGCACGGAAGACTTGCTCGGCGCTATTACGTCCTTATCAGCTCATCATATATTCGTGTTGCCGAATAATCCGAATATCATTATGGCGGCGAAGCAAGCAGCCGAACTGGCGGAACGTCCGGTTACCGTTCTGCAGACCCGCACGCTGCCCCAAGGAATGGCGGCCATGCTCTCCTTTCAGGAGAACGATTCCGAAACTTCGAACATCGAACGGATGACGAAAGCGTACGAACGGGTCGTAACGGGTTCCGTTACGCAAGCGGTGCGGGATACCGAGATGGATGGCGTGCAAATCAAAGAAGGCCACTATATCGGAATCAAGGACAAGACGATCGTCGCATCGGCTTCGTCCCCTTCGGAAGCGTGCAAAGCGCTCTTATCCGATCTGCTCGTATCGGGCGGAGAAATTCTTACGATCCTAACCGGCGATAACGCTGAAGGCGAACAGACGGAGGAGCTCGAGCAATGGCTTGCGCAGCAATACCCCGACGTCGAGGTCGAGGTGCATGAAGGCGGACAGCCGTTGTATCCGTATTTGTTCGCCGTGGAACCGTAGTTATTCAAATTAGGCGATGGAGGTACAAGCTATGGCATCTGTAGTTCTGGTTACGGATAGTACGGCGGATATTCCACTCGAGACGCGAGAGAAGCTCGGCATCTCGATGGTACCTCTTAAGGTGAATTTCGGAGACGAGAGCTTTCTAGACAACATTACTCTGCAACCGGCGCAGTTTTATGAAAAGCTGACATCTTTCGGAGGTCTCGCGACCACGTCCCAGCCATCTCCGGCCGATTTTTACGACGTGTATAAGAAATTGACGGACGAAGGGCATTCGGTAATCTCCATTCAACTGTCAGGCGCGTTTAGCGGAACCTATCAATCCGCGACGATCGCGAAATCGATGTTGGACGAAGACGCGGACGTAACCGTAATCGACTCCAAATCCGCCTCTTACGGTTATGGACAGATCGTCGTTACCGCTGCGGAGATGGCGAAGGCGGGAGCTTCCAAAGAAGAAATCGTGGCGGAAATTCATCGGCTTCGTTCGGAGTTGCGGCTTTATTTTCTAGTAGATACGTTAGAATATTTGCGGAAAGGCGGTCGTATCGGCAAGGCATCCGCTTTGCTAGGATCGCTGCTTAATATCAAGCCGATATTATCCATCGATAACGAAGGAACGATTTTTCCTTTCGATAAGGTAAGGGGCCAGAAGCGGGCGTTTGCCCGGATCGCGGAGGTGCTGGAGGCGGATGTCAAAGACGCCCCAGTGAATCTAACGATTGCTAAGACTCCGGGACATACCGCGGGAGTGTCCGAAATGTCGGAGCTGCTTAAGCAACGTCTGAACGTGCAATCCTACCTGGAAACGGAGATTGGTCCGGTTATCGGTTCCCATGCCGGTCCGGGAACGATCGGATTGTTCGTATTCCCCTTGCGCAAGTGAGTTAACAGTAATATAAAGAGGTTGGTCTAATGATTATTCATTTGTTCCGGATTCCTCTGACGAAACTACAAGGCGTGGGCCCTCAGAAAGCGGAGGAGCTTCACGCCTTGGGTATTTCCACCGTCGGGGATTTGATTGAATACTATCCGTTCCGATACGAGGACTATCGGGTACGCGAGCTCCATGAAGTGAAGGATGGAGAGAGAATTACGATTCAAGGCACGATCGCCTCGATGCCTTCGATGCAGAGGTATGGAGGGAAAAGCAGGTTGATTTGCCGCGTGACGGTCGAATCCACCTTAGTTACGGCCGTTTGGTTTAACCGAGCGTTTCTGAAGGATCAGTTGACGCTCGGCAGAGAGATCACTCTGACCGGAAAGTGGGACCAACGCAGACGCCATCTAACCGTGGCGGATTCGGAATTTCCCGATCGGAGCGCGGTTAAGACGGGAACTTTGCAACCGGTCTATTCGGTTGGAGGCAGCATTACGCAAGCCGCGATACGCAAGCTGATCGATCGGGCTTTAACCCAATTCGGCGCGCTCATTCCGGAGATTCTGCCTGCAGAGCTTCTGGACAAGCATTCGCTCGTTCCGCGTAGAGAAGCCATTACGCGAATTCATCGTCCCGAAAATACGAGCGAAGGGCAGGAAGCAAGAAGAAGGATGGTATACGAGGAGTTATTCTTATTTCAGCTTAAGCTCCAGGCTTATCGCGTAACCCATGTTAAAAAAGCGGACGGACTCGTTCAACCCGTCAACAACGAAGAAATTCGGCAATTCGTGAGCGTGTTGCCGTTTACGCTGACGGATTCCCAGAAACAAGTCATTAACGAGATTCTTCACGATATGAAGCAACCCTATACGATGAACAGATTGCTTCAAGGGGACGTCGGCGCGGGCAAAACCGTTGTCGCCGCCGTCGGTCTGTACGCAACGGTAAGAGCGGGCCATCAAGGGGCTTTGATGGTGCCGACGGAAATATTGGCCGAACAACATGCGCGCTCGCTTACTAAAATGTTTGAGCCTTATGGGATACAGGTCGGCCTGTTGACGGGAAGTCTTACGGAACGCAAGCGTCGGGACGTGATCGCTTCATTGCAAATGGGATTGCTCGATATCGTGGTCGGCACCCACGCGTTAATCCAGGAGGACGTCTTCTTCAGAAGCCTTGGGCTCGTCGTGACCGATGAGCAGCATCGGTTCGGAGTTAACCAACGAAGCATTCTTCGGCGCAAAGGAATGAATCCCGACGTGCTGTCGATGACGGCAACGCCGATTCCGCGGACGCTCGCGATCACCGTGTTCGGCGATATGGACGTATCTACGTTAAGAGAGCGTCCTAAAGGTCGATTGCCGATCAAAACTTACTCGGTAAAGCACGAGATGATGGATCGCGTACTCGGGTTTATACGCAAGGAGGCCGGGCAAGGAAGACAAACGTTCTTCATCTGTCCGTTGATCGAGGAATCGGAGAAGCTTGACGTGCAGAACGCTATCGACTTGCATATGCAGTTAACGCAAGCTTTGCCGGACCTGAAGATCGGCTTACTGCACGGGCGCATGTCGGCTTCCGAGAAAGAGGCGACGATGGCGGTTTTCGCTGCCGGAGACACCCATGTGCTCGTATCGACGACCGTGATCGAAGTAGGGGTAGACGTTCCTAACGCGACTTTGATGATCGTCATGGATGCGGACCGGTTCGGCTTATCGCAGCTGCATCAGCTGCGGGGAAGAGTCGGCCGCGGACAATATCAGTCGTACTGCATTCTGATCGCCGATCCGAAATCGGAGAACGGGCAGGAGAGAATGAGGGCCATGACCGATACGGATGACGGCTTCGAAATTTCGCGAAGAGACTTGGAAATTCGGGGACCCGGGGAGTTTTTCGGAACGAAGCAAAGCGGGATGCCGGAGTTCCGGCTAGCGAATCTGCTTAACGATTTCGAGGTTCTCGAGCAAGCCAGGGACGACGCGGCTTCTCTTACATCGCGGGAAGAGTTTTGGTCGTCGCCTATGTACGCGGAATTAAGGGACAATCTAGCGCGCGATGCCAATCTGCACGGCGAGCCGTTGGATTAAACGAACAAAGGTCGGCAACAATCGTTGTCGGCTTTTTTGTCGTGATGGAGAGTTAATAGCTCAAAAAAATTCTAAAAGAGAGGAGGTTCGACAAAAACTTCCATAAACCCCTATGGACAACTATTGTTTCCAGAAATATAATAAGTCGAAACTTAAGGGTTAAAAGGGGGATTCGTGATGAAAAGTAAAGTTCTCGCGATAACTAAACCGCCAGCGAACGGATATCAATTTTATTCCTATCCTTTGGCAATTACCTTAAATCACAAGGCATCATACCCGTGGTTCTATAGTAATTTCATCCAGTTAGCCTTCGATAAAAATGCTTCAGCGCCGGTACCTCTATGTTTCTACATGTATGATTATGCGTGTAACCCTTGGTTGAACGTTCATCGTTTGCACCGGGATACTTTCTCTATGTTTGATAGAGAAATAGTCGACTTTGTGGTGGATTCGATCGATCGAGGTTATTACGTCTATCTTAACGTAGATGAATATTTTATTCCCGATCGCGGGTGCTACCATAAACAACATTTCTCGCACGACACTCTTGTGCACGGATACGATTTAGAGTCGCGGACTTTTAAGATATTAGGGTTTAACAAGATCGGCTCGTACGAGAGCACGGACGTTTCATTCAAGGAGTTTAGCCAGTCCTACCATTCTCTGGACAAGATCGAAAACCATTGCCATCAAATTTATCTTTACCAATACAACCAAGACGGAAAATACGACTTCAATGCGAAGTTGGTTAAAGAAACGCTCGAGGATTATTTGTACTCCAGAAACACTTCGGAGAGATTCAGCATGCTTGCGGAGCCATGGGATCGCGCATACGGCATGGAATCGTACGACTGCCTGCAAAAATATTTTCAGGACCTGCTAGCTAACAAGATACATACGGACATTCGGCATCTTCATATTTTGTGGGAGCACAAATCGTGCATGAGGCTGCGTACGGAATATATGTACGAGAACGGATTCATTGAGAACCCGAATTTCATTGAGGCGGCTAAATTGATCGAGCACAAGGCGTTCATGGTCAAGAAGCTGTTTTTGAAGTATTTTTTATCCGGAAAGAAGGACTTGATAGAAACCGTTTCTCAACAGACGGATGAAATAAAAGAGTTGGAAGCGGAATTCATTCAAGATTTAATCGGAGGAATGATCGTGAAGTAGCGCGGGACAGACTTTGGATTAAAGAGATGGGCGCGAGACGGTGTCATTACCCGTATCCCGATGGCATATGATGTACCGAATAGCCGCCGGAAGGAGCGTGACCCTCTTTGACCCCAAGCTGGCAAAAGTTCGGCATCAAAGCGGAGTTCGTAGAACGAGTAAAGGTAAAGATGAAAAACCCGGCCACCAAGGAGCGCATCAAAGGCATTCTTGAGGGCGTAACGAAATACGATTTGCAGGATCGGGCCAAAGTTCGCCGCTGGGTTAAACAGTTCGCAAGGATATTAAACGAACCGTTAACCGAGCATCAGGAAGATCAATTAGTCAATTTCGTCATCTCCCAGAAAATCGATCCCAACAATATGCTTCACCTGATCAAGCTGTATACGATGTTTAGGTAAAACGCGAACGCTCCGTTCCGGTCCGAACCGGAACGGAGCGTTTATTCTTTCGGCATGCCCGGACAACTTATCTAATAGGTGCGTAGTATAGACAAGGTTTGTCTTGTCTATTTGATTTTCTAAGGAGAGATGGATTTGCACCGATTTTGGGATCAAGTCATCAAGCCGATTATTATTTCGGCGAGGCCGAATATCATTGTTGAAATCGGATCTTTATCAGGAAAAAATACCTTTAAACTACTCGATTATTGCAAAGCTTGCAATGCCCAGACGATCACTATCGATCCTAATCCGTTATTCGACTTGCAGTCGCTCAAGGAGAAGTACGGAGAAGCCGCGGACGTGCTGCAGATGTTCAGCCTAGAAGCGTTGCCTTTAATCGAGAAGTACGATTTGCTGTTGATCGACGGCGATCATAATTGGTATACCGTGTATAACGAATTGAAACTGGCGGAGAGAATGGCCGAACGGTCGGGACAATTCCCGATCGTCATGCTTCATGACACGCAATGGCCTTACGGTCGGCGAGACATGTACTATTATCCCGAATCTATTCCCGCAGAGATGCGAAAGCTTTACGCCAAGAGAGGGATGCGGCGCGGGAGATCCAAGTTGCTTAAGTCCGGAGGCAAAAATCCGCAACTCTACAACGCGGTTTATGAAAACGGGGAAACGAACGGCGTATTAACCGCGGTAGAAGATTTCATGCGGGAATCGAAATTTCATCTTAAGTATTATCAACTATTCTCCAACAACGGCTTAGGAATTATCGTGCCGGAAAAGAGTCCGCTTCATTCGATACTTCCTTACATTATTAAATCGTCGAAACAATGAGCCGAGCCTAATATGAGATAGACATCCTCGAGTGTTTTGCTATAATAGGGGAGGAAAGTAGCGGGTTTCATGAATTGAATAAGCCCCGGGGGAGCTGGAGCAAGGCCGGCTGAGAGTGCATCCCATCGATGCAGACCCTTATACCTGATCTGGTTAGTACCAGCGTAGGAAGGCGGGAGCACGACACGTTGCTGTCGTGGCGTACGTCCGTTGTTATTTAGGACGCCCTCCGGAATCGGGGGGCGTTTTTTTGATTTCGCGAAGCCTTCTACTCGACAAGACAGATAGAAAGGGAGAGAAAGATGAAAAGAAACAACAAAGGTTGGCAAATCTTGGGACTAACGATGCTGGCGGGTATGCTGCTGTTGGCGGGGTGCGGTAACAAGGAAAACACGGAGGCTTCCGGCAGCCCGACGTCGCCCTCGACTGCTTCCCCCTTGGAGGCAAGCGCGGAGGCATCGCCGGAGACGTTGCAGAAAGTAACGCTAGTATTGGACTGGACTCCGAATACGAACCATACGGGCTTATATGTGGCGAGAGATCAAGGTTTGTGGAAAAAACACGGCTTGGACGTGGAAATCATTCTTCCGCCGGAAGCTGGAGCTAGCGCTTTGGTAGCGAACGGAACGGCCGATTTCGGCGTAGGAGCGCAGGAGAGCATGATCTTGGCGCGCGAGCAGGGCTTGCCGCTCGTGTCCATCGCCCCGATCATTCAGCATAATACGTCCGGTTTCGCTTCTCCGGTAGACAAGAACATCAAGGAGCCGAAGGATTTCGAGGGCAAATCTTACGGCGGGTGGGGATCTCCGGCGGAGCAGGCGGTAATCGAATCGATCATGAACGTGCAGAAGGCGGACGTTAGCAAGGTGAATTTCGTAAGCGCCGGAACAGCCGATTTCTTCACCGCCGTCAAGAAAGGGATCGATTTCGAATGGATCTTCTACGGATGGACGGGAATCGAAGCGGAGCTGCGCAATGAACCCGTCAACATGGTGTATTTGACCGATTACAGCAAACAGTTGGATTATTACACGCCTTTGTTATTGACTAACGAAAAGCTGATCAAGGAAAAGCCGGAAGTCGTTCGCGCGTTCTTGGCTGGCGCCTCGGAAGGATACAACTATGCGATCGACAATCCGGACGCAGCCGCGGATATTCTGATCAAAGCGGTTCCGGAGGTAAACGCGGAGTTGGTCAAGGCAAGCCAGAAGTGGCTTAGCCCGAAATACAAGGACGATGCTCCGCGTTGGGGAGAACAGAAGCGGGAAGTATGGTCCGGTTACGGAGATTGGTTGACCCAGAACGGGCTTATGAAAAAGCAATTGAATTACGACGAAATGTTCACGACGGAATTTTTGCCTGAATAACGAACGAGGAGAGATGAGCGATGGCGCAAGCTTTGTTAAGCATACAGATTTTACCGAAGGTTAAAGCGGGAGAAGAAGTGATCCCCTACGTGGACCGGGCGATCGAGATCATTAAACAATCCGGAGTGGCATACAGGGTAGCGCCGCTGGAGACGACGATGGAAGGCGATCTCGATCAGCTAATCGATATCGTTAAGCA
Organism: Cohnella cholangitidis; assembly: GCF_014107495.1. GTDB lineage: Bacteria > Bacillota > Bacilli > Paenibacillales > Paenibacillaceae > Cohnella > Cohnella cholangitidis. The sequence goes on along the minus strand of NZ_CP041969.1, from coordinate 543,994 downwards.
GATGAACGCCGCCATGTTCGAGATGGGCAGCCCTTCCGTCATGTCGCAAATCAAATTGGTCGTCGACGGTCAAGAAGGCGCATCGATGGCTCGCTTGTTGCAGAAGTATCCAGATGGGCAATAAGAAGCTAAGAGGAATTTTGCTGCCCGTCGCGACTTTATTAGCATTCGTCGGCATCTGGCAAGCGGTGTGCGTCGTTTTCAAGATCGAGACTTATACTTTGCCTTCGCCTTGGGATATAGCAACCACCATGTACGATGACTCCGCCATGCTGTGGGAGCACGTGCTAGCCACCTTTAAGTTAGCTCTCATCGGATTAGGATCAGGCTTGGCGATCGGCATCGTCGTGGCGGTATTCCTGCATGTCGTCCCTTTTCTCAGGGAAGCATTCGCCCCGCTGCTGGTGTTGTCGCAGAACGTTCCGCTAATCGCACTAGGGCCGCTTCTTATGATTTGGTTCGGCTTCGGTTGGACGCCTAAATTGATTTTGCTTGTGCTCGTTTGCTTTTTTCCGGTTGCCTTATCGATACTCGTCGGGCTCGGGCAAGCCGAGCCGCAGTTGCGCGAATACTTGGGGATGATCGGAGCTTCGCGATGGGAAAGGCTGAAACGACTTGAATTTCCGGCTTCCTTATCCTATTTATTCTCAGGTTTGCGGATCGCGGCTACCTACGTCGTGTCCTCGGCCATCGTAGCGGAATGGCTAGGCGCGAACAAAGGGATCGGGTTCTACCTGAAACTTAAGTTCAACGGATTCGACCAACCTGGCGTGTTCGGGTCGATCGTCTGCATTGTGACGTTAAGTTTTCTGTTCTATTATGCGGTGGTATTTGCTGAACGAATGACGATTCGTTGGAGACCTCGTTCTCAGGGCGATTGGAAAGGGGCTTCTTCATGAGCGGTTCGATTACCCGTAATTCCTTGGAGTTAAACGGAATTTATAAAGCGTATTTCCGCGGCAAAGATCGGGTTCCCGTGTTGTCCGATATTAACTTGGCCGTTAAGGCCGGGGAGTTCGTGACGTTGATCGGGCCATCCGGCAGCGGCAAATCGACTTTATTCCGGTTGATCGGCGGCGTGGAACGTCCGGACCAAGGACGGATCGTCATCGATGGCAACGAAGCGACCGGGCAACGAGGCTTGATCAGCTATATGCCGCAGCAAGCGGCTTTGTTTCCTTGGTTGACGGTTCAGGATAATATCTCCTCCGCATTGGTCACAGCGGGATCCGCGAAGAAAGAAGCCAAACGGCTTGCGTTGGAATGGTTGGAAAGAATCCAACTGGGCGGAGTAGCGAAAGAGTATCCTCATGTTCTGTCCGGAGGGATGCAGATGAGGGTTTCGTTCTTGCGCGCCCTGCTCATGAAGCGCAACGTGATGTGCTTGGACGAGCCTTTCGCCGCGCTGGACGCGTTGACCAGGGCGGACATGCAACGCTGGCTGCTGGAGCTATGGGAGGCGGACAGGCGCTCGGTGCTGTTCGTGACGCACAGCATAGAGGAAGCGCTCGTGCTGTCGGATCGGATCTACGTCTTATCGTCCGCCCCGGCAACCGTGCTGCGGGAGATTGTCATTCCTTTCGAGAGGCCAAGACGTCCCGACGTATGGACCGATCCGGCATTCGTCGAGTTAAAGCAGGAAGTATTGGATTTGCTCGGAGAGAGGAATGTTCGCGCGTAACTTGGAAGATACCGGCGAATCTTATTACGATTTTCGACTTGCGACAAGAGAATCGTGCTATAATTGGGAAAAAAAGCCGGAGGAACTTCCGATGAGCGATTGGTATTTCGACCGAACCGGACAAGCCTCGTTCCTGTTAGTCGAAGAGGATAGATTGGTGAGCCGCAACGGACGCAATTTAGGTTGGGTGTATCAAGGGCAGCAAGTCTACTCGCTGACGGGACAACCGATCGGGTGGTTAGATAAGGGCGTTCTCAGAGATCGCTCAGGGGGCATTGTCGGATTTACCCGTTCGGCAAGCTCCAGATTGCCATCTATCCCCGGAATGAGCGGCGCTCCCGGAGCGCCGTCGATCCCGGGCCGTCCGCCCAAGCCCGGTTTTGCGGGATCGGTTAGCGATCCTGGCAACGGCGGATGGTCCAATAAACAGGTGCGCGATTTTTTCGGTACGGATATTTAGAGAGAACGATGAAGGCTCCGCTTAGGCGGGGCTTTTTCTTTTGTCAGGGGGTTTCTTGAATTTTCCGGGATTTTCCTGTTTTAACCCTTAAGTATATTGTAGAAATTTGTAGATTATCAGTCTATTAATTCCTTATATTTCCTCTTATGATAGGAGCATTACATAAAAGGAGGAAGTCAATTGAAGAAAGTATTAGGAGCATTACTTAGTATTGCATTATTCGTAGGTCTGTTATCGCCATCCGCATTTGCGGCTCATCCATCGCCAAACATTCTTCCCAACAAGCTATATGGAGTTAACGACACTGTCGATTCCCCTCTTACAACAGAATATAATTATGCTTTTAAAGGTAATATCGTGGATGACGATGACTCGACATATGATCTTTACAGAAGCCACAGGATATACATTGATCTTAATTCAACTTTCGATGTTAGAACGATTAAGTATAATTCTCAGGAAAGCGGAGAGATGAGCTTCTACGATGTAGAAGGAAACAAAATAGGCAACACTTATAATTTTGATGCACATGACACCTCATATAAAAGCGTTAACTACCCGCAAGTTCGGTATGTTTCATTCTATTCTTCAGCAGTTTATTCAAATGAGATTTTTGTTTCCGCTATAAGTTCAAGCGTGCCTGCCGCTCCTACTGGATTAACTGCCACGTCTGGCGATAAACAGGCAGTATTGAATTGGACACCGTCCTCTGATTCCGATGTGTCCGGATATAAAATTTATAAAGACGGAAATTACTTAGCAACCGTTACTTCGCCATTAACAACTTATACGGCAACGGGATTAACAAATGGCACTACTTATGCATTCCAGGTTACAGCGATCAACGCAAGCGGGAATGAGTCACCCAAAAGCAACGCAGTACAGGTTACTCCCCAACCTTCATCTGCTGCATTAGATGTTGTAATAGATAAAGACAAAATTAAAGTCGGTGAACAATTCACTTCTGATATCCTTCTGAAAAACGTAAGCAACATCTACGCAGAAGACTTCAAAATCAATTACGACAGCACGCTTCTTAACTACGTTGGATTCGAAGAAGTTCCTGGCTATAAAATCTACAACCAACCTACCGATGAGAACGGAACTCTTCGTTTCATTGTCGCAAGTCAGGGCGAGCAGTACGGGATTAACGGAGAGCAAGTATTTCTAAAGTTGAAATTCTCGGGCAAGGCCAAAGGTACGGCTAAAGTAGACGCTCTCGAATGCAGAATAGCGGATACAGAGGACGAGTATGACCTGGAAGGTTCTTCGTGCCTTGAGGATACGATCGTGATTGAAGGCAATAAGGACGTCAATAGAACGGGAGAGTACACTCTGGTCGATTTGGCGATTGACGGATTCTACTACGGCAAACTAGCGGCAGACACCGATCACTCGAAGCATGATGCCGATCAAGCCGGAGACGAACATATTAACGATGACGACTTATTGTTTATCGTAAACGAAATGTTGAACAATACGAACTATCCTTTGAATGCTTAAATGGAATATCAAAGACTCCGCTGGCTTCTGCCGGCGGGTCTTTTTATCGTTTTGAAACCTGATAACTCCTTCCGTTCCCTTTGGCATTTTACCAAAATTAGATGTCCGTTTATCCCTTGCATAAGAACGAGTGTTCGCCATATAATAAGGGAACAAACGTTCGCTATGGAGACGAGGAGCATGCCTGAAAAATACATTGGGCAGATCGTAAAGATTATTTACCAAGATGCCAAAGGGAAGATTACGCAACGCACGATTCGTATTCGTAACATCGCCGAGGGTAAAGTGTTCGCTTACGATTTAGAGAAACGAGTTCATCGCCCCTTTAGAATAGATCGTATCTTGTCCCACTTGCCGGTAAGCTTACATGCCTCCTGAACGCACCATATTTTTAGTCGACGGCCAGTCCTTTTATGCCTCAATCGAAAAAGCGGCGCATCCGGAGTTTAGGGATAAGCCGATAGCAGTTGGCGATCCCGAGAGGAAATCAGGCATTATTCTTGCTGCCTGCCCGCTTGCGAAGTCAAAGGGCGTCACGACGGCGGAACGAGTAGGAGAGGCGCTTGCCAAATGCCCGGACCTTGTGGTTATACGGCCCAGGATGCAACGATACATTACGATTTCTTTATTGATCACGGAAATATTCGAATCCATTACCGACCAAGTTGAGCCTTATAGCATAGACGAACAATTTCTAGACGTGACAGGGTCTATTTCGACCTTCGGCGCCCCGGATGAGATCGCCCACGATATCCAGGAACGCATTCTGTTGTCGACGGGAGTGTGGTCTAGAGTAGGGATCGGCCCGACCAAAATTCTAGCTAAAATGGCAACGGATAACTTCGCTAAGAAAAGACCGGACGGCATTTTTAGACTGGGATACGAGAATATGGAGACGGATCTTTGGCCGCTGCCCGTGCATCAAATGTTCATGGTGGGCAACCGGATGACGAAGCATTTTATGTATATGGGACTTCAGACGATCGGAGATATTGCCAGAATGCCGCTTGCCGATTTCAAAAGACGGTTGAGGCAACGTATGGGCAAACAGAGCGATATTCAAGCCGAATACTATTGGCAGACCGCACGAGGATCGATCCGAGCCCGGTTGTGGCTTCGATACGCGGAAATCTCAAATCGGTAAGCCACGGAAAGGCGTTAAGAAGCAATCTGTACAAAAAGATAGCGGATATCGAAGTCGTACTCCTCGAACTCGTTGTCGAAGTGTGCAGGCGAGCGCGCAGGCTGGGGTACTTAGGCCGAGTCGTCTCTGTAGGAGCCGCTGAAACAGACGGCGATCGTTCAACGGGATTCGGGCGGCAAATGACGCTTCCCCATGCTACTTCCCTTACGCATGAAGTCGCTGCGGCTGCTTTAAAGCTGTTTGCCGACAATTGGCATGGACTTCCCGTGAGCCGTCTTTATATTTCGCTTACGCAGCTCACCGACGACAGCGCCTATCAGCTTACGTTATTTGACGATCGGGCAGCGGCATACGAAATCGAACGAACGACCGACCAAATCAAGGACCGATATGGGAGCGGAGCTATCATGAGAGCATCATCGCTACTGGCAGCCGGAGTAGCTAGAGAACGTTCTGAGCAAATCGGAGGACACTATAAATGACCAAACTTGATGGAAACGAGCGTTGGAAGTCGAAGATGCTATTGACGGAACATCAAGAGCAATATCAGAATCGCCATAACAAGTCCAATATAGGAAGAGCAACGACGGAAGAGCTAACGATGATTCGCGATTCCATCATGTTTCCTCATATGCTTACGTTGTGCGACAAGAGCCTGCAAGAGGTTAAACGGTCGCCTAATTTATTTAAAAGGTTCTTTGAACAGTTAATCCAATTAATAATGGACAGGATCAGCAATGATCTATTTTTGCTCCGTCGCGAGATGAAGTCTCGGAACATAAAAGTATTCGATGATGAGACGGCGGACGGGATTATTTATCATCGATACGCTTGTCGCGGGTATGAGGACAAGTTCGGTATCGTTAGAGAGACATTGCGTACGGAGATCAGCGTCCGCTTAGCCCGGTACGCCAGTTCGATTATTTACCCTGAAATCAAAGAGCATAAGGAATAATTAGGAACAAACATAAGGCCCCCGTCTCGCGACGAGGGCTTTATGGTTGAGTGCAAGAACACGATAGGTAATCAACGCTTAAGCGCGACCACGATTCTTGGTTAAACCGGCTAATCCGAGCAATCCTAGTAAACCAAGCCAGCTCCAATTAAATTTATTATTTGTATTTGTTGCTGTCGCTCTAATCGTATTTAGATTATTGAATGAACGATTTACGTTTGTGTCGTGGATCCTATTTCCGTTCGTTTCCGTAATTCCAATGTCGTCATTGGATTTTTTTCCGGTATCGGGAACGGCGCGTCCAAGTTGGGTCGGATCGTTCGTTCGAGTTGCATCGGTTGTATTCGCAGCTGCAAAAGCGGAAAGTTGGATTGCGATTAAGACCATTATCATAAGGGCTATCGACACTTTTTTCATACGTTGTTTCCTCGCTTCCGGATTTTTGTTATAGGCTTAACTTGTCCAAATGCATATCGATTATCCTGTATCCCTTTTGAAACAAAAAGTCGACCCCCGTCTCGCGACGAGGGCCTTCATGGGAGAGGAGGGACGCTGTATATGATACTGCATGATATGAGGTGAAATAGTGGATATAACGCCTGTATATATGCGGAAATAAAGAAATATGGTGATAAGTAATGAAGAACAATGAAGAAAATAACTGCCAACTAACTGCCAATGGCTACCCATTTGACGTTTTCTTTTTCCCTGGAAGTACATCCTCAAATACTACGGCAGCAGCCTCGTCGACTGATGAAAATATCTTTCCGTAGCGATCCACCATTTTTGTGCTTTTCCATCTCAGTCGATTCGCAATTGCTTTTGAATGAACATTTTTTGCAATCATGATTGAAGTGGATCAAGCTACTCTACTCGCTAGGCTCTGGCGAAATAAGTCCGGATGGCAAACAGCAAAAGGAAAAGTCGTCGTCAACCTGTGGTACTACTTCCCGGACAACCGGATACGCGACACTCACAATGGTCAAAAACTATTGCTTGATTGCCTTGAGGATGCGGGGATCTATACGAATGATCGTTACGCGCTACCTCGCGTCATTGATTGGCAAATAGATAGGACAAACCCACGAATCGAAATGGAAATTTACAAATTGCAGGAGGTCGCATCTTGAAGTTACTAGATCAGCTTAAGGACCTGAAAGACGGGGAAGAAACAGTATTAGTCGTCCACGGAGAATCGTTTGTAGTTTCTCGGGCTACGGACGACGATATCGAACGGATAGGGAAAGGATACTTTTGCTTAGATTGAGGGTTTATGAAGTAAGAAGGAAGTAACCTGCTTACGATGGTTGGCGCCTAGATAGTTTTCTTCTTAAAATCTGTGAATCAGGACAATTGGGACGAATTAAATAGCTTTTTTTCATTAAATCGCACTGAGCTTTCGTAAAACTCACTGGTAGTATCAATTCAGTTCGGTTTGGATACATGATATTTCGTTTGTTCTTATTATGACATAGGTCGGTTTTAGAATAAGGATCGGGATCTGATCTACATCTGGCACTATTCCTTTGTACCATTAATGCATGACCAATCTCATGTGCGATTACTATGGGATCATCATTCGCCGCTTGCGATAACCAAATAAATGGACGTTTAATTCCGTTCTTAGTACGAGCCACAGTACAAGCCAAAATAACACCAGGGAAATTAAACCCAGAAACCACCAGTATGATTTGTGGGAAAGTTCGATCACCGATTTTTATGTTTGCCCCAGAAAAAGCATCCATCATTTGTTCATTCATTAAAGAGGTAGGGGGACAGGAGATTCCTGACAAACAACCGGCTCTAACTTCACCTGGGGGGCTATTTGGAAATGGACAAGTGACATTCGCATAGTCCACTGAATAAAGATTTATTCCACATTTCTTGAAATAGGGACTAACTTTTTCATTTATGGTTTTTTGCAAAGGGAGAATCAATGATCTTCTTGCATATGAAGATGTGCCATATATCGTTACAAGCGCACATCTATTCAATGGTTCTGCCTTAATTTTCACCAGAGCACCACCTGTTTAAGATTTCTTTTCAGGATATGGTTCAGATTGCTAATTGTAAGGGCTAGTATGCTAGATCGGGACAAAGTTTTTCAGCAGATACAAGGGGAATGTATGACAGTAACAGAGTGAAAGGATGAATACCCATGAACATCAGGTATAAGTGGGATGATTAATGAGTGCCCCAAGGATATTACACTACCCCGGAAGCAAGTGGAGCATGGCCGATTGGATTATCAGTTATATGCCACCACATAGTACGTACCTTGAACCGTTCTTCGGATCCGGCGCAGTGTTCTTCAATAAGTCCCCGAGTACTCTAGAGACGATTAACGACATTGACGGTGATGTGGTAAACCTCTTCCGGGTTATCCGGGACCGTCCGGAAGAATTAGCTCATTTGGTTCGATGGACACCGTATAGTCGTGAGGAGTATTACACCTCATACGAACCGGTTGAGGACGAGGTAGAGAGAGCGCGCCGTTTCTTGGTCCGGACTTGGCAAGCGATTGGAGCTAAGACAAGCGATCGGACCGGATGGCGCAGCAACATCCAATTCGATAAAGCTCCGCATAAACTTTGGCCAGCACAGTGGTCTGATGCCCCTGAGGAGATCATTGAAGCGACCAATCGATTAAAAAACGTACAAATTGAACAACAGCCAGTCTTGCAGATTCTTGAGCGCTATCGCTATTCCGAGGTGTGCATATATGCGGATCCGCCATATGTATTATCTACTCGATCATCCAGGATGTACCGACATGAAATGAACGAAGATGACCACCATGAACTCCTAGAAGCGCTGGACAAGCATCCCGGTCCAGTAATCTTATCGGGTTATGCTCATCCGTTATATGACGATCGTTTAGGGCATTGGACCAGAAATGAGAGGGCGGCAACAGCGGATCGCGGCAAGCCTCGAACCGAAGTACTTTGGATCAATCCAATAGCAGCCGAACACGCCGGGAGGTAATTAACACTTTTTTAAGTTATCAAAATAGCCTGAAACCTAGCAGTCCAGCAACAAGATAGACAATGCTGCCCACAAAAAAGACGACAGTACCTATCGTTAGCCTTTCCACGCTGCCCACATTGAATCTATTTAAGATGTTTGCTGCAATAAAGAAAACTATAGCCACACCAAAAAGGCAAAAGAAAGTTTCCCATTGTTCTGCTGTCATGTTGGCCTACCTTTCATTGATTGCTACTCACGATTGTACACATTCAGATATAGAACGACAATATTTTCCTTAATGGAGAAGGATGCAGGATGAGCGTGACTCAAATGTTAACTCCAGAGCAATTTGAATTGCTTCAAGCCGACATTACCGCAAAAGTCATTCAACAACTTACCGGACAAGACCTTCGAACAGCACAGGACAACAACAGACCGCTAAACGGACTCTATCAGCGGTACAAAAAGGAGTTAAGGGTCAAATTCGGAATCGTAAAATGGGCGAAGACGTGGGATTCTGTGCGGCTTCTGACAACGTTTAAGTTCGGGCATCGGTACGTCCGTTAATTGTTGCCGAGCGAAGAGGCTGAGGCTGCTGAATTCGCCGAACAACTGCTAATTATGATGGGGTGCGAAAAACAGCCCAACCAACTTAACAAGACTAATCCATATAAGGTATCCCATCAACTATAAGGAGTGAATAGATAGATGAAAGCCATAACCATCCATCAACCATGGGCGATGCTGATTGCTCTCCGCGAGAAACATTTTGAAACGCGGGGTTGGCCGACTAAGTATCGCGGCTCCATAGTAATACACGCCGGAAAGCAGATCGACCTTCAAGCGATGACCGTACCGGAAATCAAAAATACTTTGATAAAACACGGAATCACGGATTGGACAAAACTCCCTTACGGCGCAATTGTTGCAATAGCCAATCTTTCAGAGGTCTGGAAGTGGGACAACACTCACGGCGTACTACTGAGAGGAAAGCCACTTCACGGCGCGGACGACCTTAACGTCCGGAATATCGACGAGAAAGAATATGTATTCGGATATTACGATGATGGTCGTTATGCGTGGGAGCTGGACGACATTCAACGACTATCGGTGCCTGTAGAAGCGAAGGGGCAGCAAGGATTATGGAACTGGACGGAGGAGAGATAGAGCCGATCTATCCCTGAATAGTAGACACATTTTGTTCAATAGATAGGGCGGTAAGACATGAAGTCTGTTGCATAGCTTGATCCTTACTAATCAACTTGGCTGAGAATGTCCCTACTGTAAATATCATAAGGAATGAGGATCACTCTTCCCGTAGGGAGTCTTAAATACTCATCATCATAGGGATCATAGATAAACCCTTCGTCTTGAATTACAAAGGACTTCCATTCTTCATAGGATAACCTTAACGAAATCCGGTATTTAATGGCCTCAATTTCTTCATCAGTATATCCTAGTGCTTTCACATCGTTTTCCAGATCCGAACTCATAAACCGCGCCACCTTTTTTCTTTGATTGTAGCAGGCGATGTAGAACTTTTCCACCAATAATGCGCACTACTACACAGTACGACGATAAAGCAAAGGAGAGATAGGACATGATTAAACTGACAACAGGATCAGGTAGAAAGGTTTATGTATCACCTTATCATATAAGCATGATCTTTGAGACAGGGGATTCGGACACAACAGGTATTTCACTAAATGGCGAGGGAGACGACGACAGCCCATCTTTTAAGACGTTCGTCACCGAATTCCCCGAAGAAGTAACCCGCAAGATACTGGAGTATAAGTTGGCTATGGTGAGGTATGGAGTTGCGATGAAAAACGGCGAGTGGGAAAGAGCTGGTTCGGAATGGTCAGCACTTGAAGAACTCGCCGGTCTGGAGGATTCAGGACATGACCAATAAAGGAGCGGCATCACAACCTAATGAGCAGAGACTAGCACAGATTAATGATAAATCAAAACTCGGTAGGGCTGTTCGCGTCCAAGCCAATACCGTTCATGATCTTATGGCGGACATTCGCTTTTTACTAGATCAACTCTAACAGACAAGGGAAGAACTTGAACAGATCAAGTTCGGTGCAAGTCCATTAGAGCCAATGATCAAACTGCAAATGGAGTTAGAACAGGTCAAGGCGGAACGGGACGACTTTGCTCAACAGTTATTCAGATTAAACGAAGACAATGTAGTCATGGCATCCGAATTAGCAGCTAAGGATAAGGTGCTTAACGGCTATGCTGATGAAGAATTTTGGAACAGAGATAAAAAGGGTTGGATACGGAGTGTGCTTGATAAAGGCTACGTAGCCCGTACCATCCTCCTATCCTATCCCCCAAGGGAGAAGGGAGCAACGGAATGAGAAAATGCAAAGAGTGCCGGACGTCCCTCGCTTGCATTAAGGATAACGGACTGTGCGCGGAATGTGACGGTCATCTCTCCAAATGCAAGAACGATTGTAAATTTCCTTGTCGGACGCCAGAGGAAATGGATCGAATACACCGAAGGATCGAACGGGTATTACCCACCACTTATTGAGGGAGAAGGGAGCAGACGATGAGCATAACTGAGCAAATGAGGGAAGATATTCAATTCTTGGCTGAATTACAACGTGAGCTGAACGACCAAAGCGATGATTGCCAAGCATCCCGAGATTTTGGACAGTCGGCGACTTTAAATGGGTAGAGTGTACGGAAGATAACGCCGAACGATACTATGTAAATCTTCCTAGCGCCGGGGAATCATACGAAGTCAATTCTTACTTGAAAGACATCGAAGAGGACGAGGAACTTTCTGGGGAGAAACTGGACGAGTTCAAGGAAATCGGCTGCGAAACCTCAGCGCTTGAATGGATTATTAAGTACATGGACGAGGATGCATATCTTGTTCCTACGAAGAAGGAGCATTTCGTCCGCGAAAATACGATGTTCCTAACGAAGGCTGAGGCGAAATGGCACATCGAATGCAACCATTACCACTTTACAGATGAGGTACACACCTACGCTATGACGGCATGGAGGGCGCCGAAGGTCGAACGGCTGTTGAAGATATTGGGCGAGTTCGATTTCCAATCTCTATTAGGGGAGAAGGGAGAGGGGAAATGAAAAAATAAGTGAAATAAAAACGCCGCCCTTGAAAGGGCGACGCGATATGAGGATCAATCAACCCCAAGAATGTACGTAAAAGGTCCGGGGTTAGGTCCGTTACTGTCAACGCGGAGACGGTAGATGGTATTTGGCTGGAATTCAAACTCGAATTGGAATATGCCAGGGGAGTCATTAACTATCGTTCTTTGAACATATCCGCCTGTCTCGGTCGTCAATCCAACATAACCGTAGTAACCTGACGGAAATGCCATTGTGATCAAAGCTTTAGCCCCTGGGAAGTAGGTGTTAGAAGGGAAAGATATAGTATACCAATCCATATCCGTACTGCTGCTAAGAGTCCCTACCTTGTTGTAAAGAAAGGGGTTATTCGCACCGGAAGGAGCACCAGCAAGAAAAGCTTCAGGCGTGTAGTAGCCGTTGTTCTGAATGTCATTTTGCTCATTAATATTCGTATTTGCAAATGCGCTTTGAGAACCAACGACCACGGCGGAGACGAGGGTAAGGACTGCCACTACCTTTCTGATCTTGGACGATTTCATTAATAACTCCTCCTTTTGGTGGTGATAGATAACGCTCCGGGCCCGAAACAGATATCTATCAAAATAGTAAAAATTTATATTTTTTCACTACTGTCGTTTTTTGCAGTTATTAATATTAAAACTTTTTTTGGTGAGATTGTAACTGAAGGATTGGACGTAATTATTTTGTTTATATTGTTTTATAACAGTAAATCGCATGCAAAGAAGCATTCACATGGATTTTGACTTAGATTATTATGGTTATCAAAATGAAAAAGGGCAGCTCTCGAATATTATTAAAGAGTTTGTCGAGGTAGGAATCCCCAAACTAAAACCACTCAAAAAGGGCTACAAAATCAAAACACATCAAGTTATTGTTGATGAATTAAATAAGTACGGTGTATTTCAAATATCACCCAAGAAATCTGGAATTGTCCTCGAAAAAACAATCGTTGTGCCAATGAAGAAGTTTTTCAATAAGAGAATAAGAACGAAATATCTTCTTAAGAAAGAAAAAAGTATGAAGTAATAATACTGCCATAGTGAGATGCACCTTCGGGTGCTTTTTCTTTTGTCCAAATCGATAGTGAGGTGGTGGTATGAAGTTTGTTCAGCCGATCCGGGACATTAATATCATAGTCCTGATCAAAAACTATTTGAAAGTTCGGAGCTTCCGAGATTATCTGTTGTTTTCGATGGGGATTCATAGTGGACTCCGTATTGCGGACTTGCTAAATCTTCAAGTATGGCAGGTGCGGAATCAACTTCACGTTACATTCATCGCTGAGAAAACTAAGAACCGAAAACGAAAGCGAAGAAAAGAGAAGAAGTTCATTATCCATCCAGATTATCGGGAAGATTTAGAAATTTACATTCGCGATATGCCTGATAATGCATATTTATTCGCCTCAAGACAAAAGAAAACGAAAACCTGTGAAGTTGGATTGCCGATTCGCAGAGAGACAGCGTGGCGTATGTTGAGTAAGGCAGCCAAGCATTTTGGCCTTGAGGAAATTGGGTGCCATTCTATGCGGAAAACATGGGGCTATCACTTAATTACTAACGCTCCTCCCGAGAAAGCAGCATTCGTCATGGCGTTACTAATGGAGATGTTTGGTCATGAGACTCAAGAGGAAACTTTGGGTTATTTAGGACTCACTCAGGACGCGATGGATCACATGATTCTACGTTTGAGTTTCACATAAACCGGTTAATGTTGCACTCGACCAAAGAGAATGAAGAATGCTTGATTTATCAACGGTTCTGATAATTCACGAGTGCAACAGAAATCTAGTTAAGTTACACCCTAGTTACATTTATTGGGAGGGTGAAGGCGGTATTGATATTGTGATAAGTAATGATTAATGGAACAACACGTTACCAAAGAACATGAACGTTACCATTCAACTCAATTAAACCCAATACTACGATTGCCGGATTATGGAAGTTAATATACTATTATCTCAAGGGGGAGAGATAATTGATTGAAACAGTGAAGGAACCATTAAAAAAATGCTTTATTATAACGCCTATTGGCAATTCAGCCACTGAAACAAGAAGACACGCAGATGGAGTTATTGATGCAACAATTGAACCCATATTAAAGGATTTACAAATTGAGTACTTTGTATCTCATAGAATGTCGAATCCTGGTTCTATTACAAACCAAATATTGAAGCATATCTTAGAAGATGATTTGGTAATTGTAAACTTAACCTCACTTAATCCAAATGTAATGTATGAATTGGCTGTCCGGCATGCGGTTAGAAAACCTGTTGTTGTAATCTGTGAAGTAGGAACCTCACTTCCATTTGACATAAATGACGAAAGAACTATTTTTTATACAAATGATATGAAAGGCGTAGTCGAGTTACAGCAAGAATTAAAAATATCGATACAAAGTGCTTTGGAGGAAGAACTATCAGATAATCCTATATATAGAGCCACGGCAGAATTAAAAATATTAAAAGAAGATACAGGCGGGGAAAACCAATCCTTGGAAAAGTACCTTATAAGTAGGTTGAATTCAATTGAAGATAAACTTAATAACAATAACATAAATATAGTACATTCGAGTAATAATTCTAGGGCAAGGAACATGCGTCGAATAAGAGTAAGGCTCTCTGTAAGGAATGGGCTTGAATTGTCTAATGTAGTCGGAATTTTTGAAAGTCTATGGGATGAATCTGTCCGTATTAGCGAAGTAAAGATACGTAGATCCAAAGAAGCTAACTGGTTTGAAGTATTTAAAAAAGATGTAGATGAAAATCAATACAACTTAGAAGAAGGTGATTCAATATTAATTAGTCTCCATACAAATGAATCTATTTCAAGGGATCAAATAGTAAAGACCATCAGTTCTAACTCTGAATTGTATGAATTAATCCATACAATAAATTTAGAATAAGTTCTCTAGAGCATCCATTTTGGGTGCTTTTTTATTTTTTTGGAGGTGGTGAAATGCAGTGCCTAGAGATAGAAGCACAAACCGATCGGCAGCTTTAAAATTGTGGCTCAAAAGTGGTCGGGAGATGAAGCTCACTGAAATTGCTGACGTACTTGGTACTATTGCCTCATTAATCCGCAAATGGAAGTTCGTCGATAAGTGGGACGAAATACCTCTAAAACGACCCCGAGGAGCTCCAGGAACGACGTCGGATTTGTCTTCTATCGGAACGTCGTGAACCTCCGGGTATTGGCGAGTTACATCGTTATTGTGACGTGTAAAAAGACGGACGGTCCCGTTCTCCATCGAAAGGATAAGCCGGTGGCCGTCAATCTTAGGCTCAAATATGTACCGATCGTCGTCGAACGGCGTTTCGCGCTTATCTAGGAGCATCGGGGAAATAAACATTGGTGTACACCATCCGTATATCTAGGTTGATAGACTGATTGTATCATTCGGGATTGCACGGCGATGCCGGTAAGTTAACCCAAATCAATCGCTTACAATATGAGGGATCTGAATGATTTAATCAAATCTGGAATCACCGATTGGAGAAGACCTAGCGTAGCTGGGGCTTTTTTTTTAACTTTATAAGAACAAGCGTTCGTATTATATTATAAGAACAAACGTTCGATATGGAGGTGAGGGGCATGCCTGAAAAATACATTGGGCAGATTGTTCGAATCATTTACCAGGACGCAAAGGGCCGAATAACGCAACGAACAATCCGAGTTAATCGAATTGTTGACGGTAGGATATTAGCGTATGACTTTGACAAGCGAGCTCCTCGCCCTTTTAGGATCGATCGAATACTGGCTATGCAGCCGGTGGGGAGGACAGCGTGAGCACACCTAGAAACGTCACAAATGAAGAGCGCGCAATGGTTAAAGACGCCATAGTCATACCAGTTATGCTTAATTACATTGATAATGACATTTCTACGATTCAGAAGTCCGGACTTAATACGGATATTGTTCTGGTTAATGGATTAAAGAAGGTTCAGGATGACATTATTAACGAGCATATCAGAATTAAACGGCAGCTTCGTGAACGGGGAATCAAGATTGTTCAGGAGACACGAAGTAAATCTTCCATCGAATCAGAATTCCTTTGTCGTGGATACAATCATAAGATGTCTTTACTTTGGAGTACCGTCCGAACAGAGGTGCTGCACAAGGCCAGTCAATACACCAGCATCAATTTAGTGCGCGAATAATATGTTGGACGATACGTCTCGAAAAATACTCCGAATCCTCAATAACATGCGATATGTTCCATCGATCGCGGAACTTGCATGGGAGATTCATCAGATTAAGACGCAACCAATGTTTAAATGGTGGGAACATGACTAATGAGGAGGGCGCATCATGCCGCCAGTAGAAAAACCAAAGAAGAAAGCCAAAGATAAAAGACCAACACGGGACGAAGCTATCCTTGAGGAAATCGGAGAAAGACTGGTCGAAGCATTGGTTGAAGAGTCGGAAGTCGTCCTAACCGTGTGGGGTGTGGATGAGGTAGTCCAAGGATTGATCGTCGCATTGGATGCTAGGACTAAACTCGTTCACGTGCAGCGTGCTGGAGCGACAACGAAAGTTCCGTTTATGGATATTATGAAAGTTGAGAGCCCCGATTGATTTTGCTGAAAAACGATATTATATGAAGAAACGTGAAGAAGATAACTGCCAACCACCATTTTTAAGTCTTTAAGCATGATGTTTTTACGCGAAACGAAATGTGGTAAACCCTATAATATCAGTACTTTCGAGCGCTAGTTAACATAAAAAGTCGACCCCCGTCTCGCGACGAGGGCCTTCATGGGAGAGGAGAAACCGGACGAAGAGCTTATGGGGAAACGTAAGTCTTCTCCGCGGTTGTCCCCGACACCTCTCGGCGCCGGTACTATCATTGTGACCCGGCGCGAGGAAAATATACGTCGGCGAGGAAAAAAATTAACGGGCGAACAATCACGAATAAAGGGGATTTTTCTAAGCTTTTGTAACACGGGAGATTGTGGTAACATAACACCAGTTATAATCATCCTGGTTCCATACAAGACAGCTATCACAATGGGGTTGAGAACTTGCGAGTCATCTCGGGACAAGCCAAAGGCCATCCGCTCAAAGCGGTGCCAGGCAGCAATACCCGTCCGACAACGGACAAAGTCAAGGAATCCCTATTCAGCATCATCGGTCCTTATTTCGACGAGGAACGGGTGCTTGACCTATTCGCCGGTACAGGAGGATTGGGCATCGAGGCGCTTAGCCGAGGGGCGATCAGCGCGATCTTTATCGATACCAGCCCGCAAAGCGTCGAGGTCATTCGGCGCAATCTCGCTTCGACGAGACTGGCGGATAAGGCCGAAGTGTATCGCAACGATGCGCGCAGGGCATTAAAGCTTCTCGAACGCGCGGGCAAATGTTTCGATCTGATTTTTCTGGACCCGCCATATGCCATGAAGGATTGCGACGCATTGCTGCAGGAAATGGCCTCCAAAGGATTAGTAGCCGACGGAGCGATCGCGGTCGTCGAACACCATCCGGACGTCGTTTACGCCGATTCTTTCGCCGGATACGAAAGAACCAAATACGCGACCTACGGAGAAATTGCGTTGTCCGTATATCGTTATCAACCATTAGACGAGGCGGAGCCCGCTCCTTCCTCGGTCGAGGAAGAGGAGGCTGGACAATGAGCCCTCATCAATCCCGTACGGAGCGAGAATCCCGGATCGCCGTATATCCGGGCAGCTTCGATCCCGTTACGTTCGGTCACTTGGACATTATTCGCAGAGCGGCCAAGCAATTCGATCGCGTCATCGTCGCGGTTCTCAACAATACGACGAAAACGCCTTTGTTCAGCGTTCAGGAACGCAAAGATTTGTTGGCGGAAGTTACGCGGGATTTGCCTAACGTGGAGATCGACAGCTTCCGCGATTTGCTCGTTAGGTATATGCGTTCCCGTCAAGCGCAAGTCATCGTTCGCGGAATTCGTTCCGTTACGGACTTCGAATACGAGCTGCAGATGGCCTCAACGAACCGTCAGCTCGACGAAGGCATCGAAACGGTGTTCATGATGACTAATCCTAAATATTCTTACTTAAGCTCCAGTATCGTGAAGGAAATCGCTAAGTTTAACGGACCCGTGCAGGATCTGGTTCCGCCGGCGGTAGAAGTGGCCCTGCAAGGGAAGCATGTGGCACCCGACGGGGAACGGAAATAAGGAAGGAAGGCCGGCGAATATCGTACGGTCTTTTTTTTTTGTTATGGCAATGAACCGAATAGCGCATTTTCCGATCTAATTTTCGAAAGCGATCGAATGACAAGAGAATGAAGCCTGCGAGGAGAGTGGGGATGATTGGAAATGATAGGCGATGTCGAACTCGCGCGAAGAGGGGACAAGGAAGCTTTCATCCGGCTGATGCGGGGCTTGGAGGTATCGTTGTACCAGACGGCAAAGGCATTTCTTCATTCGGACGAAGATTGCGCGGACGCGATGCAGGAAACGGCCCTTCGGTCGTACCGTTCGATTCGGGGGTTGAAAAATCCGCGGTATTTCAAAACGTGGATCGTGCGCATCTTGATCAACGAGTGCAAGAAATTGCTGGACAAGAGGCGTAACGTCGTTTCCTTCCAGCCCGAGTACGAGCCTGCGGTTGCGGATCCGGGTTATGCCCGGTTAGAGCTGCGGGAATTAGTGGACAGGCTTGACGGGCCCCAGCGTAGCGTCGTGCTCTTATATTATTACGGTGACCTGACGGTTAAGGAAATCGCGGAAGAGCTGGATGTTCCGGAGGGGACCGTGAAATCGAGGCTGTACAAAGCGCGGGAAATTTTGGGGTCGCAGTACGATCGGTTGTCGAAAGGGGTGAAAAGCCTATGAACGAACAACTATGGGACGGGGAAATAAAAAACGAACTCGAATCGAGCCCGTTCACGCTTCCCGCATTCGTACGGGACAAGATGGATGACGTCTACAGCCGACTGCCTGATTATCCGATCAGAAGCTCTATCCGTATAAGGATTGTCTGGGTGAGCGTTTGCGCATTATTGCTTTTCGTCGGTATTTTTGCATCGGGATTCGTCTCTCCCGCCGTGGCGAAAGTTCTGCGTCAACTTCCGGTTATCGGATCGGCTTTTCAGACGGTCGGAGACGAGGGGATTCAACGAGCGAGCGAAAAAGGGTTGGTTTCTACCGTCGGTCAGACGGTGGAGGATAAAGGGGTTGCCGTGACATTGGATCAAGTGATCTATGACGGCACGCGCCTCTCGATCGGCATCTTGCATTCATCGGACATCCAAATATCGCTTCCCGGCGCTGCGGGAATGATTCGGATCGACGGCAAGGAGTTGAACGCCGGAATGGGCGGGGTATCCAAAGAGATTGCCAACGGCATGACGGCTTCGGTGTACAAATTCACGACGGAGGAGCAGCTTCCCGATCGGTTTATGCTCGATTTCCATTTCCATGAGGTGACGAGGAACAAAGAAGGCCGTTCGGAGAAAATTGCCGGCAGTTGGTGGTTGTCGACGCCGGTCGTTAAACTCGCGGAAGACGTAAACGTCATTCCGTTCGATCCCCCGCTTATTCGCGAACATGCGGGAATACGAATCGCGGTTACGGAAGTGACGTCAACGCCGTTAACGACCAAAGTCGCGTTCGAGCTGGAAGTCCCGGATAAGTACGATTATATGACTTTTAACAGGGGAGAAGTTCCCAAGGGGGAATTGGTCACAACCCATAGACTAGATTACGAGTTGGTGGATTCAAACGGGTTAAGTCTTGAACCGTTAAGCGGAAGCGGCAGCCAGAAGCCGGGCGAACCCGAAAAGCGCGTCGTCTTGTTCGCGCCCGTTACATCGGATGTGAAGTCGTTAACGCTTCGAACGATCGAAAGCGCAGATAAGATGAGAAGTCAGGGAGACGGTTCGTTCGTTGGCGTCAGTACGCCGGAAATCCATTATGCGCCTCTGCCGATCGACGCTCCGTTTACGATGAAACAAGGCAATGCAGGAGAAATCGAGTTCAGGAGCATACGGTTCGAAAAAGATCAAACGTGGATAGAATACGAAGTGCGCGGTACGGAACCTTATATTCAAGATAACGCATGGTGGCTTGAGAACGGCAAGGGCGACCGATACTTATTCGATCGTTATGATCAAACCCGCATCAGCGAAGTTTCGTATGCGTACAGAGTAAAGCTTCCGGCGATTCAGCCGGACGAAAGTTTGAAAATCGCCGTCGTGCAAATAGATTCGAAAGAGCGGATAGAGCAGTTGGATATCCAATTGCCGATAGTTATCCAGACCCAATGAAAACATGAAGAAAAGAGATCCTGCCGTCACGGGCAAGAGCTCTTTTCTTTACTGCGGCTGGGCAGGGCAACGTCAATCTCGTTTCGTCGGAGGCTTTGGCCGTATGAGCGCCGCTAGCAATGCGAGCAATAGAAACACTCCGAAACTAGCTAACGCAACCGTTAGATTTACGGTCAGATGTCCCCACCCGCTTGCGAGCGATCCTTCCGCGGCCCATGCTTCCATAGCCGTCGTCTGTAAAGGCCAGATGTCGGCAAGCCAATGGGCCGCTGGTTGGGAGAGCGCGGCTAACGCGATCGGATAAGCGATAAGCAACGCCAAAGCGCTATGTAGAAGGCGGCTGGCGATAACTCTCGTCCATGGGAACGGTTTGTCCAGACCGAAGGCCGCCCGAGCCTGCAATAGGCCGCTCCAGCCGCTCCAAGCAAGCGCTGCGGCAAGGAGGGCGGCTGCTTGGGCAGGCGCCGAGTCGAATAAGGCGGAACGGCTGCTCTCGTATGCGCCGAGGTGCATTTCGTAGAGGCCGGGAATGGCGAGCCACAGATCGTTGCCGGGGAGCAATAGCTGGATTAACCGGACAACGACGGCGCACATCATCATTAAACCGCCGACCGTCATCAACGTCGATACGGCATTCGTTACGGAATCCGCTAATTGCTTGCCCAGAGGGCGAGCGTCGTCGATACGCGCATCCGCTGCGGCTCTTAATGCCCGCTTGAGAAGGGCGCGCGAGTGGTTGATGGGGATGCCCGGTATGTTCGGTTTACGCGGCTTTGCCACTCTCGCCCACACGAATCCGGATACGATCGCGGATAACCATAGGCTTAAAGCGATGGCCCATCCTAGTTCGGGCGATTGCAGGAAACCGCAGCCGATGACGAGCACGATGAGGAAAGGGTTAGGCAAATGGGAAACGAGCAGGACGGTATCGACGTCTCCGTCCTGAATCATGTCGTTGTCCCGGAGTCGGGCGGTTTCCTTAGCGCCCGAAGGGATGCCCGCCGACCAACCGAAAGCGATGGCCCATCCGGATGCCCCGGGCAACCGGAATAACCCGCGGTCAGCGGCTCGGCTAACGCAGCCATCCCGTGCAACAGTCCGGATGCGGCTAACAGCTCCGTAAGCATTAATGGAGGGAGCAATCCGGGAAACACGTTCTGCCACCATATTTGCAATCCGGACAGCGAAGCTCGGAACGCTTCGCCCGGCGAATGAACGATTCCGGCAACGAGCAGCATAGATGCCGATCCCAGCAGGAGCGAGAGGAAGGCCGATCTTCTACGCTTTTTTACTTTGACCATTTCGCAACGCCTCCCCAACACGCGCACGCAGTACAATACAATGTACGCCTAGCGATGGAGGGTTAGACCTTCTTGTCCGACCTCCAGCAGGTTTATGCGATCAGAGACGAATGGGCGGACTCGTATAATCGCGCATGGCCGCGGATGGCGCGGGATTCCGGAACGCTAACGAGTAGACGGCGGTGGCTCGGGCGTCCATGGCTAAATAGGGTGAATCCCCCTTGGACGCGGAGGCGAAGACGGGTACTTTGGCCTTGACTCTCATGTCGTGAAGCAATCGTTGTCCGCGATCATTAAATCCGAGCACCCGAATATACTCTATTCCCGTGGCGAGCTTGCCTGCGGAGAGGAGTTCCTTGCGATGGCCGAGCAGGATGCGCAGCAACGTACGCTGCAATTTCGTATGCGTATATCTCTTAGTCTTTAATGCCTGAAGCAATGTCGCCACGCTTATATCGGGTAACTCCGCAAGCGCGTTTCGAATGCGATGCTCAAGACCTTCGGTCACTTCCGCGAACGCGGAAAGCTCAGCCTCATTCTGGCGGTACAGTTCATGGAATAGAGGCCTGGAAAAGCATTCCCAATGGATGGGGGCTCTTCCGGCTTCCATCTCTCGCCGCAATATAGCCAAAGTGGAGTCCGGCACGTAGTCGGCTAACTGCTCCAAAGATCCCGTCTCGCCGAGCAATAGCTTGCGAAGCGCGGTAGCGCTGGCGATTCGGATGTCCGTAATGTCGGATTGCCCGTATTCCGATTTCTCGCGACGGAGAGTATACGGGGTTATGGGGCTGTTAAGCTTGCGCAGCGCCATTAAATAATGAAGCCCTAACGTATGATTGGGCTGAGTCAACGAGTAAGCATGCTCGGCCAAGCCGCGGCGCTCCAGGTATTCCGATGCGGCTGCGGTAAAAGCGGAAGGGTAAGGCAATCCCTCTTTAAGGCGACCGTTCAGGAGCGAAACGAATTCCGCGGGTTCATCCGCAAGCAACGAGGCCAAAAGCTGCAACGAATCCAGTTCCCCGCTTTCGCTGCCGAAGCAGAGGGAGTCGACGACTCCCGTCGCGTCCAATAAGCCGACGGAACCATAAGCAAACCATTGGGCCGGTTGAGAACTATAAGCGACGGGAAGTTCCAGCACGAGGTCGCACCCCGCCCGCAGCGCCATTTCCGCGCGTGCCCACTTGTCGGCCATCGCGGGTTCGCCGCGCTGGAGGAAATGGCCGCTCATGACCGCGACGACGTTGTCGGAGCCTGTTATTTTCTTGGATTGCTGCAAATGATAGAGATGTCCGTTGTGCAATGGGTTATACTCTACAATAACACCTACCGTTGACATGTCGGTCTCCTTAAGGCGGTTAAGCCGTTATACTTGATTATTTCTTTTGCCACAATATAACATGTAGGGGGATCGCAAGAGAAGATTAGGCGAAAACTCTCCGTAATTGTTGACAAAGGACGCCGAAACTCGATATAATAATTTTTGTTTGTTTGGAGTGATATCATTGTTGCTAAAAGTACAAGAACTTGTCGCTCGGCAGCAGCCGATTGAGCTACAGGGAACTCTCGACTTGAAGGATTTATTCCGGAGCAATTCGGAATATAATCCGCTCGCGCCGATGAAATACGATCTGGTTGCGCAAGCTTCCGACGATCGGATTCTGGTGTCGGGTCAACTCTCCTGCGACGTCCGCATGCAGTGCTCGCGCTGCTTGGACAAATTCGACGAAACCGTTAACGTTCCTTTCGAGGAACAATTTCGTATCGTCGAGGACGGAGAAGCCGAACTGAGTGAAGATGATGAAGCCGTACCGGTAACGGAAGAGCGGATCGATCTTTCTCCTTATTTGGCGGAAGAACTCGTTGTCCAGCTGCCGTATGCACCGCTTTGCAAGGAAGATTGCAAAGGGCTGTGCCCGGAATGCGGGATGAACCTGAACGAACAATCGTGCGGTTGCAATACGGAGAAGATCGATCCCCGTATGGCTGCGCTTCAGGATTGGTTTAAATCTCAGAAAGAATAGGGCCCGGCTCCAAGCCGCGGCATTATTCGGACCTGATAAGGAGGTGGCAGCAATGGCAGTCCCTTTTGCGAAGACATCGAAAGCCCGCAAACACAAACGCCGGACGCACTTTAAGTTGGTAGTTCCTGGTATGGTGAAATGCGAGCAATGTGGAGAATTGAAAATTTCGCACCGCGTATGTAAAGTTTGCGGTACGTACAAATCACGCGAAATCATCAAGCAATAAAGCTTAGACGCGTCTGGTTTCACGACGGGGAAGCGCATTCGACCGCACTGCGGGTGAAGTGGCGTTACTTGCGTTCGGTGCATGCCGGCGCGTTTTTCTTTACGCTAATTTTGGCACCTGGTATTAAAGGTTATTCATAGATGCGTTCAAAAAAGTCGATTTTTGAACTACCTTTCTACAGAAAGCGGTGGTGAGCATGGAACGGCTACCTAAACGTCAGCGTCATCAACAGCTTAGCAAGCTATTGGACGAAAATCCGTTTCTCACCGACCGGGAACTCACTCGTCTGCTGAAAGTCAGCATCCAGACCGTCCGATTGGATCGCTTGGAGCTTGCCATTCCGGAGCTGAGGGAAAGACTGAAGCTGATGGCGGAGCGGTCGTACGATTCCGTTCGGTCTTTGCCTCTTCATGAGGTGATCGGAGACATCGTCGACTTGCAGTTGGACAAAAGCGGGATTTCCTTGTTCGAGATAAGCGAGGAGCATGTGTTCTCCCGTTCAGGCATTGCCCGCGGCCACCACGTGTTCGCTCAGGCGAACTCGCTAGCGGTCGCGATCATTAACGACGAGATCGCGTTGACTGCATCCGCGGATATCCGTTTTATTCGTCCTGCCCGGCTTGGGGAGAAATGCATTGCCAAAGCCTACGTAAGGGCAAGCGGCGAGCAAAAAGGGAAAGCTAAGGTCGAAGTGTTTACATATGTTGGCGAGGAAATGGTTTTTCAAGGGAACTTTATCATTTATAGATCCGGCGGGGAATCGAAAACTTAAATTTGCAGCCTCATAAAGGAGTGTAGCTCATGCGGATTGCTATTGATGCAATGGGCGGCGACCACGCGCCGCATGCTCAAGTCGAAAGCGCTTTGTCTGCAGCTGCCGAATGGCCGGATACGCATTTGATTCTGGTCGGTAACCCGGAAGTGCTTCAACCGTTGTTAGGTAAAGGAGCGCCTCCGAACATATCCGTCGAATCCGCGCTGGAAATCATCGAGAGCGACGATGAACCCGTCAAAGCCGTTCGCCGCAAAACGAACTCTTCCATGGTCGTCGCGGGACGGATGGTTAAGGAAGGGTTAGCGGACGCGATGATTTCCGCCGGCAACACGGGAGCTTTAATGACGGTTGGTTTGCTCGTGGTAGGGCGGCTCAAGGGAATCGAGCGTCCCGGCTTGGCGGCGATCTTCCCGACGTTGGACAACGTCGGCGTGCTTGCGCTCGATATGGGCGCGAATATGGATGCGAAGCCTGAGCACCTATTGCAATATGCGATTATGGGCAGCATATATCGGAGCAAAGTTCATGGAATCGCGAAGCCGCGGGTAGGTTTGCTCAATGTCGGAACGGAAGCGGCCAAAGGCAATGAATTAACCAAAATCGCCTTCGGATTGCTTGAGGAAGCGCCGATCAACTTTATCGGCAATATCGAAGCCCGGGACGTATTGGCCGGCAAATGCGATATTATCGTTTGCGATGGATTCTCCGGGAATATCATGCTGAAATCATTGGAGGGCGCGGCTTCCACGATCTTTACGCTATTGCGCGAAGAGCTGACTTCGACCTTAACGGCCAAGTTGGCGGCAGCTGTTCTTAAGCCGAGTTTCCGTAGAGTCAGAGATCGTATGGATTATAACGAATATAACGGTGCTCCGTTGCTCGGCGTGAATGGATTGGTCGTCAAAGGACACGGTTCTTCGGACGCGAAGGCAATGAAGACGGCAATCAGGCAAACGAGGACGGCAATCGGCAATGGACTTATCGCGGCGTTGGCCGATGAAATCAGCGGAAAGTGAGAGAGACATATGAATGGAGTTTCCGTCGGCATTCTGGGTACGGGTAAATACGTTCCGGAACGCCGATTAACGAATCAGGATTTAGAGCAGATGGTGGAAACGAACGATGAATGGATCGTGACGCGCACGGGAATTCGGGAACGCAGGATCGCGGCTCCGGAGCAGGCGACCTCGGATCTTGCTTATGAAGCATCCGTTAAAGCGCTGCAAGCTGCCGGAATTACGGCCGATGAACTCGATCTGATCGTCGTGGCAACCATTACTCCGGATATGTTTTTTCCTTCCACGGCTTGTTTGTTACAAGAAAAGCTCGGGGCGAAAAAAGCGGCCGCTTTCGATTTGTCCGCCGCTTGCTCCGGATTTATATACGGTTTAGCGAATGCAAGCAGCTTAATCGCGACGGGTCTGTATCGCCACGTTCTCGTAGTAGGCGCCGAATGCTTATCGAGAATTACGGATTATGAGGATCGCAACACGGCTATTCTGTTCGGCGATGGCGCGGGCGCGGTTGTTCTAGGTCAAGTGCCGGAATCGCGGGGCTTTAAGTCCTTCAAGCTTGGCGCCGACGGAGCGGGCGGCGAGTTGTTGCGGATTTGCGGCGGCGGCTCTCGTCTGCCTTCCTCCGAACAATCCGTTACGGATCGTCGCCATTATATCGAAATGAACGGACGCGACGTGTTCAAGTTCGCCGTCCGCGTTATGGGAAGCGCCGCGGAGGAAGCGTTGAGCAGCGCGGGTTACGAGAAAGCGGACATTGATCTTCTTATTCCTCATCAAGCGAATATCCGCATTATTCAATCCGCGCTCGAAAGATTGGATTTGTCAGAAGACAAGGCCATGATCAATCTGGATCGATACGGCAACGTGTCGGCGGCATCGATACCTTTGGCATTGGCGGAAGCGGTCGAGCAAGGACGAGTTAAAGAAGGGGACTGCTTGGTTCTCGTCGGATTCGGCGGCGGACTTACATGGGGAGCATCCGTCTTGATCTGGTAAGCGACGGCAATTCGTCGTTGCCTCATGTGAAGAGGAGGAATTACTTTGGGTAAAATCGCATTCGTATTTCCCGGCCAAGGCGCGCAAGCGGTAGGGATGGGTAAGGATGTTTACGAGAGCCACGCGGCTGCTCGCGCTATTTTCGATCAAGCGGACGCCGCGCTCGGGTTTTCGATCTCGAAGCTGGCGTTCGAAGGGCCGGACGACGAACTTCGTCAGACGGCTAACACGCAACCGGCATTGCTTGCGACCAGCATCGCATTGCTGGAGGCGTACAAAGCGCACGGCGTGAAACCGGATTATGTCGCGGGACATTCGCTTGGCGAGTATAGCGCATTAGTGGCGGCCGGCGCATTGGCTTTCGATGATGCAGTACGGCTAGTCAGGGCTCGCGGCCAGTTTATGGAACAAGCGGTTCCTAGCGGCCAAGGTGCGATGGCGGCGGTGTTGGGAGCGGAACGCGATGCTTTGCAAACCTTATGCGCGGACATTGCCGCCTCGGGATCAATCGTTGAACTAGCGAACGTGAACTGTCCGGGGCAGATCGTCGTTTCCGGTTCGGCGGATGGAGTCGCGGCAGTCGCCGAGCGGGGGAAAGAAGCTGGAGCGAAGCGGGTAATTCCGTTAGACGTTAGCGGTCCTTTCCACTCCTCGCTTATGCAGCCTGCCGCGAACAATTTATCCGCAAAGCTGGCGAGTACGGACTTCAATGACGCGCAAGTGCCCGTCGTTGCGAACGTTCACGCCAAACCTGTTACATCGGGCCAGGAGCTTCGCGAGTTGCTTGTGAAGCAAGTCGTATCCCCCGTACAATGGGAAGATACGATTAAGTATCTGATCAGTGAAGGCGTCGATACGTTCGTTGAAATCGGTTCCGGAACGGTGCTCGCCGGCTTGATCAAGAAAATCGACAAGTCGGTACAGGTAATCTCCATCAACAGCGCGGAATCGGCAACGGCAGTTGCGCAATGAAGCTGAAACAGCGACAATGTACGGGAGGGTGATCGAGAATGGCGATGTGGGATTTGAACGGCAAAAGCGCCTTGGTGACGGGAGCGTCCCGGGGAATCGGCAGAGCGATCGCGATTGCGCTTGCCGGCGCGGGCGCGGACGTAGCGATTAACTATTCGGGCAACGAAGCCGCGGCGGAAGAAACCGTCAAAGCGGTGGAAGCGCTCGGACGCAAGGCGATCATGATCAAGGCTAATGTCGGCAAAGCGGCGGAGTTCGAAGAGATGGTCGCCAAGGCTCTGGAAACTTTCGGAAAATTGGACATTCTCGTGAATAATGCGGGCATCACCAGGGATAACCTGATTATGCGTATGAAGGAATCGGAATTCGACGAGGTCATCGAGACGAATCTGAAGGGCGTGTTCAACGGCATTAAAGCCGTGACCCGTCCGATGATGAAGCAACGCGCCGGGCGTATTATTAATATTTCGTCCGTGGTCGGCGTACTCGGCAACGCTGGTCAAGCCAACTATGTCGCGGCGAAAGCGGGCGTGATCGGAATGACGAAGACGGTGGCCAAGGAATTGGCTTCCCGCAACATTACCGTCAACGCGATAGCGCCGGGTTTCATCGAATCGGACATGACCGATAAAATTCCCGCAGACATCAGAGAGAAAATGCTCGGCGAAATTCCGCTCGGCAAAATGGGCCGTCCCGAGGACATCGCGTCGCCGTCGTTTACCTAGCTTCAGATGCGGCATCCTACATGACCGGTCAAACGATTCATGTAGACGGCGGAATGTATATGTAGGAAATGTAAGGTTCCCCGTGCAAGGCATCTATGGCTTTTTGTCCATGATTCACGTATAATACGTTAAGGGAGGTGAACCGGATGTCCGATGTACAAGAACGTGTAAAACGCATCGTTATCGAACGCCTAGGTGTTGAAGAGGCAGAGGTAACAGCCGAAGCATCCTTCAAAGACGACTTAGGCGCTGACTCTCTCGATGTGGTAGAACTCGTTATGGAACTCGAAGACGAATTCGACTTGGAGATTTCAGACGAGGATGCAGAGAAGATCACAACGGTGGGAGAAGTCGTTAAATACATACAATCTCATGCGTAATGATCGACCGGGTCCCGTTATCGCGACGGGACTTCTGCACATTTAAGCGCCGCTTCACACTCGGGAGCGTGTACTGAATCAGCTGAAGAGGTGAATGGGTTTTGACACAGCGTGTTGTTGTTACAGGCATGGGAGTAGTAACGTCCCTAGGCTCCGATCTGCCTACGTTCTGGAACAATCTACTGAACGGCAAATCAGGCATCAGCCTTATAGAAGCTTTTGATACAACGGAATATACAACCAAGATCGCAGCGGAGATTAAGGATTTCGATCCTAGCTTATATATTGACAAGAAGGAATCCCGCAAAATGGACCGCTTCGTTCAATTCGGAGTCGTGGCTAGCAAGCTGGCTCTTGAAGACGCGAAGCTCGTCATTGGCGAGAACGCGGATGCCGAGCGGGTAGGCGTCGTCGTTGGCTCGGGCATCGGCGGTTTGGGTACGTGGGAAGATCAGCATACGTTGTTGATGGAGAAGGGACCGCGCCGCGTGAGCCCGTTCTTCATTCCGATGATGATCGCCAATATGGCCAGCGGCCAAGTATCTATGAGCACTGGCGCTAAAGGTCCGAACTCCGCGGCCGTATCGGCTTGCGCTACGGGTACGCATTCCATTGGCGACAGCTTCAAAATGATCCAACGCGGAGATGCCGACGTTATGATCTGCGGCGGCGCGGAAGCGACGATTCGTCCGATCGGCATGGCAGGATTCTGCGCGATGAGAGCGATGAGCACTCGCAACGACGAGCCTGAGAAAGCAAGCCGTCCATTCGACGTGGATCGCGACGGGTTCGTTATGGGCGAAGGCGCCGGCGTACTCATATTGGAATCGCTTGAACATGCTCAGCAAAGAGGCGCTCGGATCTATGCCGAGGTAATCGGCTACGGCATGAGCGGCGATGCCCATCATATGACCGATCCTGATCCCGACGGAGCGGCCCGTTGCATGAAGAAGGCGATCAAAGACGCCGGAATCGAGCCGGAAGCGGTCCAATACGTCAATGCGCACGGAACTTCGACGGGGATCGGCGACAAGTCCGAAACAACCGCGATCAAGAAGACTTTCGGGGATCATGCGTATAAGCTTGCGGTTAGCTCAACCAAATCGATGACCGGGCATCTTCTCGGCGCGGCAGGCGGCGTAGAAGCGGTTATTCTCGGATTAACGTTGCAGAACGGAATGATCCCTCCAACGGCTAATCTGGATAACCAAGACCCCGAGCTTGATCTGGATTACGTACCGAATAAGCCGCGTGAAGCGGATGTGCAAGTGGCATTGTCTAACTCCTTCGGGTTCGGCGGCCATAATGCCACCATCATCATGCGTAAATTCCAAGACTAATGGAATCGTGAACCGATTAAACATACGCAACCTAATAAGCGCGTGAACGTCGACGCAGGCGGCATTTGCTGTCTGCGTCGATTGTTTATGGAGCGGTGTTGAGGTGAAGGAACTTGAAGGATGGTTTTCAACAGCTGCAAGAACGCGTTAATCTGACATTTCGCAACCCTGCTTTGCTGAAGCAGGCATTTACGCATACTTCCTACGTGAACGAGCAGCGGGGAGCGCGGATTGCGGACAACGAACGATTGGAATTTCTGGGCGATGCCGTATTGCAATTAACGGTATCGGAGTATTTGTATCGTCTCTATCCCGATTCTCCGGAAGGAGAAATGACCCGTTTGCGGGCGAGTATCGTCTGCGAACCATCGCTTGTCCGTTTTGCCGAGACGCTCGAATTCGGGCAAGTCGTGCTGCTCGGCAAAGGGGAGGAGCAGACGGGAGGACGTACCCGTCCGTCCTTGCTTGCGGATGCATTCGAAGCTTTTTTGGGTGCGCTCTATCTGGATCAAGGGCTGGATGCCGTTCGTTCTTTTCTGGAGCGCCATATGTTCTCGCAGTTGCCGAGCGACGGGCAAGCTCCGCTCAAAGACTACAAGACGGAACTGCAAGAGAAAGTTCAGCAGCTGTCGATGGGTGCGTTGGATTATCGGATCGTGGAAGAGAGAGGTCCGGCGCATGACCGCGAGTTCGTCGCGATAGTAGCCATCGGCAAGCAACGTTTAGGCAAGGGAATCGGGCGTTCCAAGAAAGAGGCGGAGCAACAAGCCGCATCACAAGCGCTCACGACGTTTGCGAAGCAATATCCCGGGTAACCGACCGACTCGAGAGGAGTAATTATCCTTATGTTTTTGAAAAGAATCGAGCTGACTGGGTTTAAGTCATTCGCGGACCGGACCGAGCTGGAGTTCGTTCGCGGCATAACCGCCGTCGTCGGACCGAACGGCAGCGGCAAGAGCAATATCTCCGACGGAATCCGCTGGGTACTGGGCGAGCAAAGCGCGAAGTCTCTTCGCGGAGGCAATATGCAAGACATTATTTTTGCCGGCAGCGATTCCCGCAAGGCGGTCAACTTCGGCGAAGTGTCTCTGACGCTCGATAACATGGACAAGGCGTTGCCTTTGGATTTCAGCGAAGTAACCGTTACGCGCCGAGTTCACCGGAACGGAGAAAGCGAATACTTGATCAATAAGCAACCTTGCCGTCTCAAGGACATTACCGAATTGTTCATGGATACGGGAATCGGGAGGGAAGCTTATTCGATTATCGGGCAAGGCCGTATCGAAGAGATTTTAAGTACGCGATCCGAGGATCGGCGGGGAATCTTCGAGGAAGCATCCGGTATCGTGAAATACAAGAGCCGGAAGAAGGAAGCCCAGAAGAAGCTCGAAGACACCGAGAGCAACTTGCTGAGGATTCACGATCTCGTCAGCGAGCTCAAAGGCCAGATCGAGCCGCTTAAGGAACAATCGGAGAAAGCCGAAGCTTATAAAGCGATCAAAGAAGATTTGAAAAATAAAGAAATCGCCCTTTACGTCCATCAGATCGAAGGGGTACATACTTCCTGGACGCAGACGAACGAGCGTCTCGCCGCTTTACGCGAAGAGCAGCTTGGTTTATCTACATTCGTTAGCAAGCATGACGCGATCCTGGAAGAAGAGCGTCAAGCTCTCGTTCACCTGGAAGAGTTGCTCGAGAAGCTTCAGGACGAGTTGCTGCGCTGCAGCGAGGAGACGGAGAAGTCGGAAGGATACGTGGAGTTGCTTAACGAGCGCCGCGGACATCTGGAACGGACCCGCGAAGGGCTTCAGCAATCGCTCGCTTCCGCCGAGGAAAGGTTCGCGCAAGCGACTGCCGAGGAAGCGGAGCTCCGGACCAAAAGGGTTCAATTGGATGCCGAACTTACTGAGTTAACCGCGAAGCTCGCGGACGAAGAAGACCGGCTGGCGCTTGCCGACGGAAGCACCGAAGTCGAAGAACGATTGAAAGCGGAATTGTTCGATACGTTAAACGCAATGGCTCAAGCCCGCAACGATATTCGTTACGGCGAGGGTCAGCGCGAGGTGCTTGAGCGCCGGATGGCTCGGATTACGGAAGAGGAAGCGAAGTGGCGCGAGCAGAAGGACGTGCTGCAAGCGAAACGCGGGTTGCTCGAAGAGCGGGTTGCCGCAGTTACGCTGGCGCTGACCGAAGTACGCGACCGCTATGTCGCGGAAGGCGCGCGTTCCGGGGAGCTGCAACGCAAGCTGGAAGAAGCTCAAGCTTCGGTTCGCCGATCCGAGCAGAAGAAGGAAGCATTAGTTTCCCGGAGAGACACGATCAAAGAACTGCAGAATGACTACGACGGATTCCAGCACGGCGTCCGCGAAGTGCTTAAAGCGTCAAAGCGGGGATCGCTGCATGGGGTACATGGCGCGGTTGCCGAGCTGGTTAGCGTTCCGGGGCAATTGGAAGTCGCGATTGAAACCGCGCTTGGCGCAGCATTGCAGCACATTGTTATGGAGGACGAGAAAAGCTCTCGCACTGCCATCGCCTATTTGAAACAGCGTCAATCCGGACGCGCGACGTTCTTACCGTTGGACGTTATCCGTCCAAGGCACATGTCGGACGGCGACCGTCGTACGTTGGAACAAGCGGAGGGCTTCATTGGCATAGCTTCCGAGTTAGTCGGCTTCGAACCGAAATACTCGGCAATCGTGAGCAGCATGCTAGGCAATGTGCTTATCGCCGAAACGTTGGAACTGGCGAATCGAATCGCCTCCAAGCTGCAATACCGTTTTCGCGTCGTAACGCGGGATGGCGATATCGTCAATGCCGGCGGTTCGATGACGGGCGGTAGCCTTCAAAAGAAATCGTCCAGTCTGTTAGGACGCCAGCGTCAGCTAGAGGAGCTGGATCGCGAAATCAAGGATGCCGAGATCGCGAGGGAAAAAGCAAAAGCGGAAGCGGACGACCTGAAGAAGGAACTCGCGCAAGTCGCGCAAAATATCGAGCAGCTCCGTAACCAGGGAGAGCAAGAGCGGTTGAAGGAGCAGCAAGTAACCGGGGAACAAGCCCAATTGCTGCAGGACGAGAAGCTGCTGGAGGAACAGCATGCTGAAATGCTCGGGGAGAAGGCCGCGTTCGACGCGGAAGCGGGCGGCCTGAATTCCAACAAGGAAGAAGCCGAGGCCAGGCTCGCTGCGCTTACGGAAGAGGAAAAGCGTATTCAAGCGCGGATCCAAGAGGCGGAAGAACTTCGCCGCAAGAGCGCATCCGCTAAGGAGGAGCTGCAAGCGGCGCTTACCGAGCTGAAGGTTTCGATCGCTCGGTTGGAGCAGTCCCGCAGCGCATTGGACGAGCAATTAAACCGTCACCGGGCCGACCTGGCTCGTTTGACGGACGACAGAAAGCAGTTCAAACAATCTTTGGAGCATAACGACGCGGAAACCGCGCGTACGCTAGAAGAGTCCGTGGAGCACCGCGAACGTTTGAACGAATTGCGGATTCAGAAAAAACAGTTCACGGAAAATATCGAGTTCAAACGCGCGGACCGCGCGGAAAAGCAACGCGAGTTGGAGCGCAAAGAAGGCGAGACGAAGGATCAGCGCGCCAAGCTGAGAACCGTCGAGGAAGGTTTGCGTCAAGCGGAGATCGCCGTCAACCGAATGGATGTCGAACTCGACAACCTTCTCCGCAAACTCACCGAAGAATACGAAATCGGGTTCGAGCTCGCGAAGGAGCGGTACCCTGTTCCGGAAGATATCGTGAGTACCCAGAACGAAGTTCGCGATATGAAGCGGAAAATTTCTTCGCTGGGCGACGTTAACTTGGGAGCGATCGAGGAGTATAAACGCGTATCCGAGCGTTTCAACTTCCTCTCCGAGCAAGAGAACGACCTCATTGAAGCGAAAACAAAGCTGCATGGCATTATTCGCGAGATGGACGACGAGATGTCCAAGCGGTTCCGCACGACGTTCGAGGAAATCCGCAAGCATTTCGTAGTGGTATTCTCCCGGATGTTCGGCGGAGGGCGAGCGGATCTCATACTCGTAGAACCGGATCGTCCGCTCGATACGGGAATCGATATCGTCGCGCAGCCGCCGGGCAAGAAGCTGACCAACCTTCAGCTATTGTCCGGGGGAGAGCGGGCGCTCACGGCCATCGCTTTGCTGTTCGCGATTCTTAACGTTAAGCCAGTGCCATTCTGCGTGCTCGATGAAGTCGAGGCTGCACTGGACGAAGCTAACGTAGCCCGCTATGCTCAGTATATGCGCGAGTTTTCCGACTCGACGCAATTCATTGTCGTTACTCACCGCAAGGGGACGATGGAGGAAGCGGACGTACTGTACGGGGTTACAATGGAAGAAGGCGGAGTGTCCAAGCTCGTCTCCGTCCGTCTGGAAGACACGGAAGAGATGACGGCTACGGCTTAATAGTGCCGTGAGGTTAATGCTTAGGTCTCCTCGAATCCGTACAACTATATGAAGTCGTTTTGTCTGTCTACTAACTAGCTCCAGAAACGCATAACCGGGCTGGAATTAGTCGATTTTATCGACTAACTCGCTCCAGAAACACGCAATCGGGTTGGATTTAGTCGGTTTAATCGACTAACTCGTCCCAAGACGAGTTTTAGAGACCTAAGTAGTAACCGAGAGGCAGTACAAGTTGTATTAGCAATAGGTTGGAGGAAACGAAAATGAGCTTTTTCAAGAGGCTTAAGGAAAGCATCGCATCCAAAACGGAAGCGGTCACGAGCAAATTCCGCGATGGATTGGCGAAAACTCGCGACGCTTTCGTCGGGAAAGTGGCAGAACTGTTCACTCGCCGCAAGAAGATAGACGAAGAGTTTTTCGAAGAGCTGGAAGAAATCCTGATCGGGGCCGACGTCGGCGTTAATACGGTTATGGGATTGATCGACGATCTTCGCGCGGAAGTGAAAAAACGCAAAATCGAACAGCCTTCCGAGCTGCAGCCGATTATGTCCGAGAAGCTCGTGGCTATGCTCCAAGGCTCCGGCGAAGAAATCGGAATCAAGGAAAACCCGAACGGAATTACGGTTATCCTATTTGTGGGCGTGAACGGGGTCGGCAAAACGACGACGATCGGAAAGCTTGCTTGGCGTTATAAGCAGCAAGGCAAAAAGGTTCTGTTAGCTGCAGGAGATACTTTCCGAGCGGGCGCGATCGAGCAATTGGAAGTCTGGGGCGGACGCGTAGGCGTGGACGTTATCAAACAAGAGTCAGGTTCCGACCCGGCTGCGGTTATGTTCGACGCGGTGCAGGCGGCGAAACAGCAGAAAGTCGACGTTCTTATTTGCGATACGGCGGGACGCCTCCAGAATAAATCCAACTTGATGGAAGAGCTTGCAAAAATCCATCGTGTCATCCAACGCGAGATCCCCGGAGCTCCGCACGAGACGCTGCTCGTGCTCGACGCTACGACCGGCCAGAACGCGCTTCAACAAGCAAAGCTGTTCGGCGAGAAAAGCGGCGTAACCGGATTGGTATTGACTAAGCTCGACGGCACCGCTAAGGGCGGAATTGTCATCGCGATCCGTAATGAGCTGTCTCTGCCGGTCAAATTTGTCGGTCTCGGCGAGAAGATGGACGATCTGCAACAATTCGACGCAGACCAATTCGTCCACGCCTTATTCGCCGATCTGGCGGGCAACGAAGACGCGGAAGAGGAACAATCCAACTAAAAGAATGTCTAAATACGATCACCTCGTTTGGCTTAATGCCTACGGGGTGTTTTTTTCGTCCACGACTTATTCGATAAAATGGTAATATCCAGGTGATTATGCGTTATTCAATGAAATCAATTTTTATTGATTATTCCAAATTTGAGGGTATTTTCAAAACGGATTATGAAACTGCGCATTCTGCTTCTGAAAAATCCGGTAGGGTTTGGAGACCGTAGGAGGGACTTCAATGGCTTCTTTTGTGTTACTATTCGGTGTTGAATGCCAACAATGAATCTAAATTTTATTTCGATAGAATATGTGGAAGCCTTTGAAAAAACAAACGATAGATGGTTGCGAGCAGGTCGGAATAATCTTGTAAAGCAGGGTTTGAGATGGAGATATGGAGTTACTCGGAAACGAATGAATACGTAAGCGAAAACTTTACTCAATCTTTAGCGCTAGGACTTAATGTAATCGAAGCGACTGAAAGAGCTCTTTATGAGTTTGATACGGTTATTAACGAAAGTGAGATCGACAGATTCTTTGTTTACCTAACGTTGGCGAAAGCCGGGATTGAACAGAACCAGGTTAGAGCCGATGTCGTATCCGAAATAGTTACTATGCTGACAAACGGCGTTCTTGGTAAATTAGAAGGTCGAATAACGGGAGAAGATCTAGAGGTAGTTATGAAGGATGTCGAGCGCGTAAACAAATACGGTAGAGAAGCGATTTGAAAAGAATGAATAGTTAATTATGGTATAAAGATGGCAAAGGCGCTTTCGGGCAATCTATGTAGGTGTACCGGCTACGGCGGCATTCTTCGCTCCGTACGTAAAGCTACAGCATTAGGGAGGAACGCTTCATGAGAACAGAGACGGGCATTCCGATGCCGGTCATCGGGAAAATGAGCAAAGAACAATTCGTCGAGACGTTGGGAGGAATATTCGAGAACGCGCCATGGGTGGCGGAAGGAGCTTGGGAACATCGTCCGTTCAAGACTCGCAAGCAGCTTCACGACAAAATGATGGAAGTCGTCAGGCAAGCTTCCGACGAGACGGTAACGGCGTTTTTCCGCGGTCATCCCGATCTGGCGACCAGACTCGAAGTGACGGAGTACTCCGCCGCCGAGCAGCAGGGAGCGGGACTTAGCCTGTTGTCGGCGGAGGAGGTTGAAACATTCGCCGCTAACAATCGCGAATACGCGGAAAAGTTCGGGTTTCCATTTATTATGGCAGTCAAAGGAAAGAACAAGAATGAGGTTTTATTGGCGATGAAAATACGGATCCACCATTCGGAAGCGGAGGAAAGGGAAACGGCGCTAGAGGAAATAGGCAAAATCACCGGTTTTCGTCTGAAAGATTTGTTGGAGGCTTAATCGGACTGCGGGGAGAGGGATTCATGCGGAATACGACTCTTTGCGACCGAAACGAGAGATGTTAAGGGATTTCCCTTGACATCTCTTTTGCGATTGGTTAACATAGTGGAAGCAAGATGATGTAAAGGGTTTTTCCTTGACATTGAATTGGCGGATATCGTATCGTTAGTTTGAAGGATCAATACGTGCTATTCCGCGGGGGAATGAAGGGAGCAGCCATTGTGAGCGGGGAGAATGCGTTAGAAAAGACGAACCGAATCAATGAGTTGTACGATTTCTACGGACCTTTGTTAACCGATAAGCAACAGACGTTCTTGAAATGTTATTTTCACGATGATTATACGTTGGGTGAAATCGCCGCGGATTTTCAGATTAGCAGGCAGGCGGTTTACGAGCATATCAAACGGGCCGAGCAAGTGTTGGAGGAATACGAATCCAAGCTGAGGCTCGTCGAGCGCCACGGCAAGCTGCACGCGGGCATCGATCTGCTGGAGTCGCGGATCGCCGGATTGCCCCAAGAGTGGCGTCAATCGCTCTCGGAGATCGCCGCTAGGCTGCGAAGCGCGGAATGAGGTTTGAAACGACCCAACAACAGGAATAGATGAAGTAAAAAACCGTTCCGAAGGAGGGATGGGAATATGGCATTCGAAGGATTATCAACCCGGCTGCAGAACGTGTTCGGCAAGCTGAAGGGCAGAGGCAAAGTATCGGAGGACGACGTTAACGAAGCGATGCGCGAGGTGCGCTTGGCCTTGCTGGAGGCGGACGTTAACTTCAAGGTCGTCAAAGATTTCATCGCCAAGGTGAAGGAACGCGCCACGGGACAAGAAGTGGTGAAGAGCTTTACTCCCGCGATGGTCATCATCGACATCGTAAACAAAGAATTAACCGAGTTGATGGGCGGCACGCAGGAGAAGCTTGCAAAAGCGAACAAACCTCCTACGGTTATTCTAATGGCCGGTTTGCAAGGGGCGGGTAAAACGACGCTGACGGGCAAGCTTGCGAAGCTGCTGCAATCCCAGAACCATAAGCCGCTATTAATCGCGGGCGATATTTATCGTCCTGCCGCGATTAAGCAGCTAGAGGTGCTCGGAGGCCAGATCGGAGTGCCGGTATTTACGCTCGGGGATAAAGTCAGCCCGGTCGAAATCGCCAAGCAAGGCGTCCAATTGGCCAAAGACCAAGGAAACGATTACGTCCTGATCGATACGGCCGGCCGTCTCCAGATCGACGCCGAGCTTATGCAAGAGATCAAAGACATTCATTCCGCAGTTAATCCCGACGAGGTGTTGCTCGTCGTCGACGCGATGACCGGTCAAGAAGCGGTTAACGTGGCTCAAAGCTTCCACGAGCAATTGGCGCTTACGGGAGTCGTGCTGACGAAGCTGGACGGCGATACCCGGGGCGGGGCGGCGTTATCGGTTAAAGCCGTAACCGGTTGCCCGATTAAATTCGCCTCTACCGGCGAGAAAATCGATCAGCTGGAAGCTTTCCATCCGGACCGCATGGCTTCGCGGATCCTCGGCATGGGCGACATGCTGTCGCTGATCGAGAAAGCGCAGACGAACATGGATGCGGAGAAGGCAAAGGAAATGGAGCGCAAGATGCGCACCGCCGATTTTACTTTCGACGACTTTCTTGAGCAGATGGAGCAGGTTCGCAAGATGGGGCCGCTCGATCAGTTGCTGGATATGATGCCCGGCATGAACAAGCTGAAAGGCAATCCGAATTTCAAAATCGACGAGAAGCAAATCGCCCGCACCGAAGCGATCGCCAAGTCGATGACGAAGGCGGAGAAGAAAAAACCGGATATCATCAACTACAGCCGCCGGAAGAGAATCGCCGCGGGAAGCGGCACGACGATCGCCGACGTCAATCGTTTGCTGAAGCAATTCGAAGATATGAAAAAAATGATGAAGCAATTCTCCGGCATGATGGGCCCCAAAGGTCCGAAGGGCGGTCTCAAAGGCCTGAAAAACATGTTCGGGGGAAAAAATATGAAGTTTCCTTTCTAACGATTCCGTTAGTCCGAATTTTTGTCAAGGAGGTGAAAGTCAATGTCAGTTCGCATTCGTTTGAAACGGATCGGTGCTCATAAAGCTCCGTTCTATCGCGTAGTGGTTTCGGATTCCCGTTCCCCGCGCGATGGACGTTTTATTGAAGAAATCGGCGTGTACAATCCGGTTGCTCAACCAGCCCAAGTACAAATCGATGAGGAAAAAGCTTTGAAATGGCTGCAAAACGGCGCGCAAGCGTCCGATACCGTTCGCAACCTTCTGAGCAAAGCCGGTGTCTTGAAGAAATTCCACGAATCCAAGCTCCAGAAGTAATCGTCTAAATACCGGAGGGCTGAGCCATGGAACAATTGATTCGGGTTATTGCCCGAGCGTTGGTGGATCATCCGGAAGACGTGCAAATTCAGGTCAAGGAAGACGCGAGAGGCCTGGTGTACGAGCTTTCCGTTCATCCCGACGATGTCGGCAAAGTAATCGGCAAGCAGGGACGTATCGCTAAGGCGTTGCGTACAGTAGTCTCTTCCGCTGCGGTTAAGGAGCGGAAGCGCGTCATCGTGGACATTATCTCGGAATAATTGGCAGAAGGGCCGTACCGTGCGAGAGCATGGTGCGGCCTTTTGTATAACATAGGCAATGGTAAATCATTCATCTAGCGTTTGCGAATATCGGCTTCGGTGCTATATGATAGGTACTGAAGTTTTTTTGATGGGTTTACGAACAACTTCTGCAGATTCGAAGGGAGTTTATTCCATGTCCGATGAGCGTTTGCTCAATATAGGCAAAATCGTGAATACGCACGGCATTAAGGGAGAACTGAAAATATACCCGCAAACGGACTTCCCTGAAGTCAGATTTCAGCCCGGAAGCAAGCTGTTGATGGTGCCTCCCGAGTCCGGCGAGCCGATTGCCATTGAAATTGCGGCCGCGCGGGAACAAAAGACGATGTATGTCGTTAAGATCAAAGGTTTCGACAACATCAATCAAGTTGAGAAATATAAGGGCTGGGAGCTTAAAGTAACCGAAAGCGAACGAGTGCCGCTATCCGAAGGCGAGTATTACTTCCGGGACATCATCGGCTGCGAGGTCATTACCGAGGAAGGCGAGACGCTAGGCACGGTTAAGGATATTTTATCGCCGGGCGCGAACGACGTATGGGTCGTCAAGATGGCCAAGGGCAAAGAACTGTTGCTTCCGGTCATTGACGACGTCGTATTGGATGTGGACGTAGCCGGTCGCAAGATTAAAGTGCATC
This sequence comes from Cohnella cholangitidis, assembly GCF_014107495.1. Lineage (GTDB taxonomy): Bacteria > Bacillota > Bacilli > Paenibacillales > Paenibacillaceae > Cohnella > Cohnella cholangitidis. The sequence continues at coordinate 503,841 of NZ_CP041969.1, read as the reverse complement.
TCATGGAAGGGCTGCTCTAAAGATGCGTATCGATGTATTAACGTTATTTCCGGAAATGTTCACGGGCGTGTTCGGGTCGAGCATATTGGGCAAAGCCCAGGATAAAGGGATCGTCTCGTTAAATACGGTTAATTTTCGCGACTTTGCTAACAATAAACATAATACTGTCGACGATACCCCTTACGGCGGCGGAGGAGGAATGGTGCTGAAGGCGGAGCCGATCTTCGGCGCGGTCGAGCATCTGCTCGGCCGGCAGGAGGAAGCTAATGCGCCATTTCCGTCCCGCAAGCCTCGGATCATTCTCATGTGTCCTCAAGGGAAGCCGTTCACCCAGGAAATCGCGCAGCATCTTTCCGATGAATCGCATTTGATATTTATTTGCGGCCACTACGAAGGCTATGACGAGCGAATAAGGGAATACTTGGTGACGGACGAGCTGTCCGTCGGGGACTACGTGCTTACGGGAGGGGAACTTCCCGCAATGGTCGTCGTCGATGCGGTCGTTCGGCTGCTGCCCGGCGTTCTCGGGAACGAACAGTCGGCCGTAACCGATTCCTTCAGCGACGGTTTGCTGGAATATCCGCATTACACAAGACCCGCCGAGTTTCGTGGCTGGAAAGTACCCGATACGTTGTTGTCCGGCCATCACGCGGAAATCGTGAAATGGCGGCGCAAACAATCTTTGGAACGTACGCTCGTAAGGAGACCGGAGCTGCTCGAGCAGGCCGAGCTGACTGCGGAAGAGCGCAAATGGCTGGCGTCCTTAGCATCCGAGCGGGAACAATAGACAAAAGTCGCGAAGAAATAGTTGTAATATCATCGCGGATATGATAGAATTTCAAATGTTGTTTTGTCTTTGTTCTTTCAATGGGACGGGACAAACGAATCGTACGAGTAGGACGGTCCTCTGCACGCCATGATCCGAATGAGAACATCCGGGGAGCGGGGTACGAACGTCTGTTATGGAAGGAGTGAACACTCAATGAGCAACCTTATTCAAGCGATCACGCAAGAGCAATTGCGCAAGGACGTACCAAGCTTCCGTCCAGGCGATACGCTTAAAGTACACGTGAAAGTCGTCGAGGGTTCCCGTGAGCGCGTACAGCTGTTCGAAGGCGTTGTTATTAAACGTCGCGGCGGCGGAATCAGCGAAACATTCACGGTTCGTAAAATTTCTTACGGCGTTGGCGTAGAACGTGCTTTTCCGGTACATTCCCCGCGCATCGAGAAAATCGAAGTGGCTCGCCGCGGTAAAGTTCGCCGCGCGAAACTGTATTACCTGCGCAACCTGCGCGGTAAAGCAGCACGGATCAAAGAAATTCGATAATGAGCGTCAGAGGAGGGCTTGGCAAAGTTCAAGCTCTCCTTTTTGCATTTTCTATAAGAAAGCAGAGGCGATTGCGAATGGAAAATCATCAAAACCCTAAACCAAACGAATCAGCCGAGCGAGAAGCAACCTCTGCCTCCGGTGAACAGGACGTTCGCGATGAACGGCAAGAGCTGACCCAAGGCTCGGAGAACGGTGCTCCAGGTACTAGACGATCGGACAAGTCCAGAAAATCGCGCGCGGGGAACGAATTGACGGAATGGATTAAGGCGCTTGCTATCGCGGGTATTCTCGTTTTCGTTATTCGGTGGTTTCTTGTCAGCCCATTCATCGTCGACGGCCAATCAATGGAACCGAACTTCTGGGATCGCGAGCGGATTATCGTAAACAAAATCATATACGATATACGCGAACCGAAGCACGGAGAAGTCATCGTATTCCACGTTCCGAGTGAAGGAAGAGATTTCATCAAACGGGTGATCGGAGTTCCGGGAGATAAGGTCAAAGTCGAAGGCGATCAAGTATACATAAACGGGCAACAGGTGGACGAGACTTATTTGAAGGGAGCTTACGACAAAGCTCATGCGCAAGGCGTATTATATAACAAGCAGGACGACGAGCGCGCCAACTTCCCGAACAACGAGTTTCCGGACGACGTAGTGCCTGAAGGTTCCGTATTCGTAATGGGCGACAATCGCTCTAACAGCGAGGACAGCCGGATGATCGGCTACGTATCGATGAAAGAGATCGTGGGCCGTGCCGATTTGGTTTTCTGGCCGCTCAAGGATTTCAGCTTAGTTAAGCATTAACAATAGCGAGGGGAGCTTCCCCTCGCGTTGTTGTCTGTAAGAGAGGTGAAGCAATTGACGATACAATGGTTTCCGGGCCATATGACCCGGGCTAAGCGGCAAATCGAGGAAAAGCTTAAGTTAATCGACGTCGTCTTCGAACTGCTCGACGCCAGAATTCCGCAGTCGAGCCGAAATCCGATGGTGGATGAAATAACCGGAACGAAACCCCGCCTCGTGCTGCTCAATAAAGCGGATTTGGCAGACGCCGAACAGACGGCCGAGTGGAGCCGCTATTTCCGTTCCAAGGGGCTAGCGACTCATGCGATCGACGCCAACGCAGGCGCGGGAGTAAAAGATCTGGCAAACAAAGCCAAGGAGTTGCTTCAGGAAAAAATTCAGCGGCAAATCAACAAAGGCATGAAGCCTCGTCCGATCCGCGCGCTTATTATCGGAATTCCGAACGTCGGCAAATCGACGTTGATCAATCGGTTAGCCGGCCGGAACATCGCCGTTACGGGCGACCGTCCGGGCGTGACGAAGGGTCAACAGTGGATTCGGTTCGGAGGAGAACTGGAGTTGCTCGATACGCCGGGCATTCTGTGGCCGAAATTCGACGATCCCGTCGCGGGGTTCCGCTTGGCGGCGACAGGAGCGATCAAGGAAGACGTGCTTCATCTCGACGAAGTCGCTTGCTTCGTTCTGAAGGTGCTCGTCGAAAGCTACGGGTCGGCGTTGAAAGATCGATACGGGCTAGAGGGGCTTCCTTCCGAATTGCCCGACATGCAGGCGGCGATCGACGTATTGGAGAGCATCGGCAAACGTCGGGGCTGCATCGTAAGCGGCGGACATGTCGATTACGAGAAGACGGCCACTTTGCTGCTAAGGGATCTTCGGTCCGGCAAGCTAGGCCGTATGACTTTGGAAAGTCCCGAATTCACGGACTGAACCGGATCGTTGAGTTTTTTATGGCTGCTCCCAGGCGATTCCTATCGCCGCGGGGCAGCTTTTTGTTTTGCGATCCGCTTAAATATGATAAATTACGTATAAATCCTTAAAGGGCGGAGGAGGCGAGGAGATGAACGGAACGGCGAACGATTCGAAAGCTCCTGTTATTCTTCTGATCGACGGGGAATGCAATATGTGCCATGGAATTTCCCGGTTTGTCATCCGTAGGGATCCGAAGGCCAAGTTTCGATTTGCGTCGCTCCAATCGAATACGGGACAACGCATGCTGCAAGAGGGAGGCTTGTCCGCTTCCGATTTGGATACGGTCGTCATGGTCGATAACGGCCGATACGACACGAAATCGACTGCGGCCCTGCGTTTATTCCGGAAGCTGGGCGGAGCATGGGCGTTATTATACATAGGGATAATCGTTCCGAAAGCTATTCGCGACCGGGTATACGATATGATCGCGAGACGGCGGTATCGTTGGTTCGGCCGTAACGAAAGCTGCTTGATTCCAACGGCTGACGTTCGGAAACGGTTTATAGAAGACTAGCGGAATGAATGGGATTCGGGAGGCATTAAGCAAGATGAGCGAAATCAATCGTTTGGCTTACGAAAGCGAGTTATGGTCGCAAGGGGTAACTATGATCGCCGGCGTCGACGAGGTAGGGCGCGGATGCCTGTTCGGGGATGTCGTGGCGGCAGCGGTAATCTTGCCGGTCGGACTAGTGCTCGAGGAAGTGAACGACTCGAAGCAGATCAGCGAGAAGAAGCGGGACAGGCTATACGAGCAAATTACCGAGGAGGCGATCGCATGGTCGGTATCGAGGGTCGAAGCTTCCGTTATCGATTCCATCAACATCCGGCAAGCGTCGAGGCTGGCGATGAAGCAAGCGGTGCAAGGGCTTGGCGTCCCGGCACAATATTTGTTAGTCGATGCGGAATCCGTGGATTTGAAGATGGCGCAGACGGCAATCATTAAAGGCGATAGTCTAAGCCAATCGATAGCCGCCGCATCGATCGTCGCCAAGGTGACCCGAGATCGCCTATGCACGGAGGTATGGGATTCCTTGTATCCCGGATACGGCATTGCCGTACACAAAGGCTACGGGACGAAGGTTCATCGGGAAGCGTTGCTTGAACTGGGTCCGACGCCTATGCATCGGAGAAGCTTCCTTAAAAACATGTTCGTAGAGCAGCAGGAATTGTTCTGATTCTACTGGGTTCAACTAACGATTCAACGAGAGCGAGATAAAAACCGATACATAAGGTAGAGGAAAAGTTCACGGAAATGCAGGTATCTGCGCCAAGCGAACAGGTTGAAAGGAAGATGCGGCATGAGCATGAACATCGGCCCGATGCTTCGGGCGTTAATGGGAGAAGCGCAGCCGACGGATAGCCGCGCGTTGGAGCTAAGGATCGGCCAGATCGTAAGAGGCGTGCTCATAGAGATGTTGGAAAACCAAGAAGCGATGGTTAATATTAACGGCGTTCAAGTAAGAGCCAAGCTCGACGCGGAAATGGCCGCGGGAAAAAACACGCTGTTGCAAGTTCAGCCGGGCGGGGCCGGAGGATTAGTGACGCTTAAGCCTTTGACGGACATGACCGAAGCGATGCCCGAAGAAGGGTTGAAGGATGTCTTAAAGACTTTCGGCCTGCCGGAGCAGAAATGGGCGATGGAGCTTCTTCGCGGGCTGAAACGCGACGGATTTCCGATCGGCAAGGAAACGGCGGCGTTCTTCCATAATGCCGCGGCAATGAAGCCTTCCGGCGTTGACGCGTCTACTTGGGCGAGCGCATCGGACGTCGCGTTTCGACGTGGCTTAACGCCGACGGAGACGACGTTGTCCTCTTTGCGGCAAGCGCTGTTCGGACAACCGATTCATGATGAACTGGCGAATCTTCGGACGGCCATAGACAGTTGGTTGGGCGGCGCGAAGGCGCCCTCCGCCGATGCCGCGGTACTCGGACAGAAGTTGCAAAGCTTGCTCGCTCAAGGAGCGGCGCTAATCGCCGAAGGAGAGGCCCAACTGGCGGGAGAGGAAGCGCTGAACAAAGCCGGCGCCACCAAGGGAGCGGAAACGGGAAGCGCGCAAGCGGCCAACCTAGCGAAGGAAGCGACGGGGCCGAAGCTTGCGGGAGATCTGGGGAAAGCCGTCTCGGATGCGGCGACGGCAAGGGGAGACGTAGCGAGAGCAGGTAACTTGCAGCCGACGGGGACGCCTGCGCAACCGGCTTCGGCTCAGGCACAGGCGGCGCAAGCCGGTACGGCGGGAGCGAGAGCGGTACCGCCGGAAGCGTCGCGCACGGCAGCTTGGCCGCCGGAGCCTGCGCGTCCGGCGGCCGAGGGCAATGCGGCGGCGGCAGGCTCGGCCGCTGACGGCCGCCGCGCCTCGGGGCAGGCTGACGGCGCGCAGCCGTCAGCCCCGAAACCGGAAGCGGCGTGGATAGGCCGCTTCCTGCAATGGCTCGGCGTCGGGCATGAGCGCCAGCTCCTGCACGCCCCCGCCGAGCCGCGGTTGCCCGGCGGGGACGCCGGGCCGGTTGCGGGCGCAGCCGCAGCGCTGGTGCCCGGGGAGGCGGATTCCGCCTCCGGGGGCAAGAGGCGCGGCCCGCCACGGAGACGCTCAAGGGCGCGTTGCTCGCCCTTGCGGCGCACGATGACGTGCCTCCCGCGCTGCGGGAGGCGGCGCAGACGCTGGCCAACCAGGTGACCGGCCAGCAGCTGTTGCTAACCTCCGGACCGGAGCGCAACAGCCCCGTTCAGCCATATGACGCTGTTCGTGCCGATGAGAGCGCCGACGGAGACACGACGGCTACCGTCCACGTCCAGACGAGACGCAGCCGTCGCGGCGAATGGGATACCGACAATTGCCATCTGCTGTTCGATTTGCGAATGAGGAACATCGGAGACACGATCGTGGACGTCCAAGTCGTGGACCGCATCGTCTCGTTGAAGCTGCTCAGCGATTTTCCGGGGATGACGGCTTTGATAGAGCAAGCTCGCGAAGAGCTGTCATCGGGCATGTCGAAAGCGGGCTTCCAGCTGCTTTCGTTGTCTGCGTCCCCACTTCCGGCATGGAAGATCGGATCCGCAGCTTCGGCTCTTCCGACGACAGGCGCGGACAAAACCGCAATCGCAAGCGCCTATTCCGCTAAACCGTATAAGGGAGTCGACTACAAAGCATGAAGCAAGAAGATTCCCACAAACGCCATGTGCCTAAGAAAGCAGTAGCGCTTAAGTACGAACCTGAGCGGGGTTCGGCCCCTACCGTCATTGCGAAAGGGCAAGGGGTCATAGCGGACGAAATCATGCGCCGGGCTCAGGAGAACGGCGTTCCGTTGCAGGAAGATTCGTCTCTCGTGGAAGTGCTGTCCAAGCTGGACCTGAACCAAGAAATTCCTCCCGAGCTCTATACGCTTGTCGCGGAAGTGCTCAGCTTCGTCTATCGGTCGGATCGCCGTGCCGGTCAGAATGCGAAGGGGAAAGGCAATAAGCCAATTTTGCCATAAGGAGTCATACGCCCATGGGACAATCTCCATCACCCTCATCTACGGCCAAGGATCGGAGAGTCGCGGTCGGCAAAGCCGGAGAAGACGCCGCAGCTCATCACTTACAGCAATCCGGCTACCTCGTGGAGGGGCGTAACTGGCGATGTCGATCCGGCGAGCTTGATCTAATCGCGCGCGACGGAGAGACGCTGGTGTTCGTGGAAGTGAGGTCGCGGTCCAATCCGAGCCGGTTCGGCACGGCCGTCGAGGCGGTAACGCCCCGCAAATGCAGGCAAGTCCGCGAACTAGCGACGATTTACTTAAAACAACGTAAAGACGATGCAATCCTGTCTGTTCGTTTCGACGTCGTAGCGGTTACCTTCGGCAAGGATGGGGGCCTAGTGGAGGTCAAGCATCTTCAAGGCGCCTTCTGAGCGAATGTTTCCGATTTAAAGCCCCCTATTATAGGAGGCTTTTTTTGGTTTTTTTATCGTCGCAAGAGGAAAATGGGTAAATGTTGAAACGCAGGGAGCGTCCGCCACGTAACCCATTATGTACGCTTGAATGAAAACAAGGGAGGCAAAAATTGAAATGGAACTCGTAAAAATTCCGAAAAGACCGAAAAATCCGCTAGATTTGCCGCCGGGCTTGCTCAAAAAAATCGGCTTCGGCATCGCGGCGCTATTCGTCGTTCTGATCGGCTATTCTTCCTTTTACACCGTGCAGGAGCAGGAAAGGGCAGCGATTCTGACGTTCGGCAAATACACGGGGGAGTCGTCGGCAGGGCTCCATTTCAAATGGCCCTATCCGATTCAACAGGTTATCATCGTGCCGGCGGAGCTTACTCAGCGTATTTACATCGGATATCGCCAAGACGGAGACGTAATCACGCCCGTGGAGGAAGAGGCGATGATGATTACCGGCGACGAGAATATCGTATCCGCGGACGCGGTCGTCCAGTGGAAAATAAGCAATATTCAACAATACTTATACAACATCGATAATCCCGAGCAATTTTTGCGCAATGCCGCCAGTTCGTCCATTCGTTCCGTCATCGGATCCGAGAAGCTGGATTACGCGATAACGGACGGAAAGACGGAGATTCAAGACAAGGTTCGGGAAAAGCTTTTGGAGCTTCAAGGGAAGTACCAGACCGGGATGCAGATCATCGACATTAAGTTCCAGGATATAGAACCGCCGAGCGGTCAAGTGGAGGAAGCGTTCCGCGAGGTCACTAACGCGCGCGAGGAGAAAAACACGAAAATCAACAACGCGGTCAAATACGAGAACGACAAAATTCCGAAAGCGCGCGGCGAAGCCCAAGCTCAGCTAGAAAACGCCGAAGCGGTCAAGAAGTCCCGCATCCTGAATGCGCAAGGGGATGTCGCTCAATTTAACGCTATTTACGAGGAATACGCGAAGAGCAAAGGCGTGACCGAAAGCCGTTTGATCGTGGAGACGCTGGAAAAAATATTGCCGAAGGCGAAAATTTTCATCTCCGATTCCAATAGCGATACCGTCAAATATTTGCCGATTAACGAGCTTCTTCGCAACCCAAGCTCGGCCGGCGGCGCAACAGGTACCGCGGGATCGCAACAGGGAGGGACGGCGAAATGAATAAAAAGTTGATCGCTTGGATCGTCGGTATTATAGCCGCCATCATTCTCGTCGCGGGATCTTTGTTTATCGTCAAGGAAGGCGAGTACAAAGTCGTGCTTAAGTTCGGCGAAGCGGTACGGGTCGAAGAAAGCCCGGGATTGTATTTCAAAATTCCATTTATCGAGAGCGTGTCCAAGCTGCCGAAATACCAGATGACCTACGAGAGCAATCCGACTACGATTCTGACGAAAGATAAAAAGCCGATTATCGTCGATAACTATACGGTATGGAGGATCAAGAGCCCGCAAAGCTTCCTGAGAACCGTCCAAACCGTAGGCGGAGGAATCCAACGGATCGACGAAGCGGTATACAACTCCGTCCGTCGCAAGCTTTCCGAAGTTAATTATGATAATATAATCAGTGAGAACACCGAGCGAGCAACATTAACGACGATATCACGAAAGACGTTGCGGACGCGATTCTACGGGATAATTACGGAATCGAGATTATTGACGTTCGAATTAAACGCACCGACTTGCCGGAAGGAAACAAGCAAAGCGTCTATAACCGGATGATCTCGGACCGCCAATCCATCGCCGCACGCTACTTGTCCGAAGGAGACGAGGAATCCCGGAAAATTACTTCGAAAGCCGACCGTACGGCCACGGAGCTGCTCGCGCAGGCGGAAGCGGATGCCAAGAAAATCGTGGCGCAAGGAGAACAGGAAGCCGCGAAAATCTACAATGAAGCTTACGGCAAGGATCCGGAATTTTACAACTTCTACCGAACGCTGCAAAGCTATGTCAAGACGCTGGAGAACGAGCCGGTCATTATGCTGCCGATCGATTCGCCGTACGCTCGCATTTTACTTGGAAAATAATACGCCAGAGAGGATGGGCCTCTCACTAATTGCAAAAGGGTGAACGATTCTGACTACTAACTTACCGGTACCAATAGAGCAGTTCAAGAAATTCAAGGATGAAATCACCCGGTTCATGATGATGTACAAATTCGCGTTGGATTCTCTGGAAACGAAAATCGAAATTCTGAAGGAAGAGTTTCAATTCCTGCACGATTATAATCCGATCGAGCATACGAAATCCCGCTTGAAATCGCCGGAGAGCATTTTGAACAAAATCTACCGGAAGCGCTGCGACTTATCCTTCGCAAGCATTAGGGATAAGATTAAAGATATCGCCGGGCTGCGCATTACTTGTTCGTTCGTCACCGATATTTACCGGATAAGCGAGATGCTTCAGAACCAAAGCGATCTTACGATCGTGGAGACGAAGGATTACATCCAGTTTCCGAAGCCTAACGGCTATCAGAGCCTGCATCTGATCGTCGAAGTGCCGGTGTATATGTCGGATAGGCAGGAAAAAGTATGCGTAGAAGTACAGATTCGCACGATCGCGATGGACTTCTGGGCGAGTCTGGAGCATAAGATTTTCTACAAGTACAAGGAGGCCGTTCCCCCAAGGCTTCTGCAAGAGTTGAAGGAAGCGGCGGACTCGGCGGCAGCATTGGATAAGCAAATGGAAAGGCTGCACGACGAGATAGCGGAAATCAAAGAAAATCAAGAGAATAGCGCTGGCGCCAAGGCGAAGCGGATTATCATCAACGATCAGGAGTACCAAATTCCTGCCGCGTTAATGGAAATGATCGATATCGGGCAAGGAAACGACTAGTTTCCTTGCTTTTCTTTTGTTTGCGGAGAAGAGGATGTTCCATCAAGATCCGCTATGACGGAATGAAGGATCCGCGTCTCGTTGTTCAAGATAAGCTTGACCAGGCTTGAAGACTCGGCAATCAAATCCAGGGCTCCCGTTAAACCGTATTTAAGCGCTTTCTTTCTTAAGGCGAAAGAGTCTTTGACGATTTGATCGTAAGAGCGAGCCAACTCGTCGCGTATGAATCCCTTTTCCTTCAGGTAATGCAATCGATGATGCATGAGCGTCTTATGGTCGTTGAATACGTGAATCAAGCGAAAATCCGGTATTTTCGAGCCCTCTTTCACTTGTTCGAGCTCGGCCAGAATATAGTCGTAAACCGCGATTCCGTAGGCTTCGACGGTCGTCGTAAGCCAGTTGCGCTCTTTGATCGGCGTAAACTCGGCGTTCAAATAATCGGACAAATACAGCCGGATCAAGTTCGTATCCAAACGATAATCAGCGTCGGAGCGGTAGCTGAACAATTCGATGCCATGAAGGTGGTCCTGCTCGGGAAACAGATGATAAAACGATTGCTCCAGCTGGACGTAAGGGATTTCAAACGTGCCGTATTTGTTGATTCCGCCTGCCGCGATATGAAAATCTTCCAAGTAAAAAACTTGATCTCTGTCATTAAAACCGATGATTAAAGGGTCATGGGGCAACTTTCGGTAAGATAAAAAGGATAAGCGGATAAATAAAAGGCATCGAGGAATAGGTAAATATATTGCCCTTCTATTATTTTTTGCTTTAGGAAAGGAACGACCCCGCCGCAAGAATCGACAATGCTTCTCGGCGCTCTGGACACGCTAAGCCAAGGGCAGGCATCCTCGGGAGCCGTCTCGAAGGAATAGTTCAGAAGCAGCTTGTTCCCGTTCAATTCCTTGATAAGCTCAAGCTGGATATAGTTCGAGAAGATCCACTCGGCGCTGTTCGAATTCCCGGCGATTACGGACAGAATATGCGAATGATTAGACCAAGACGTAATGAATGGCTGGCTCACCGGCAAAATCATGGAGTCCGTATAATTTCCCCCCTTTTTTTAACAACTCTTATGCAACCGTTCAATATGATGTATTCTCCATTATTATCCATTTTCCTGTTTCCGTGCACGGGTTAAATCCCTTTATCTAATTTTCTTTCTGGTCCAAGCACCGGTAGCTGATCGCTTCGGCTACGTCTTCCGAACCAATCTGCTCTCTATCGGCAAGGTCCGCGATCGTGCGGGACATCTTCAGAATTCGGTCATGCGCGCGAAAGCTTAGGCCGAGCCGCTCGTATACGTGATGGAGCAGCATCTCGGCATCGGAGGATAGTTTCGCGTATTTTTTCAACAAAGGTCCTTGCAGCTGGCTGTTCCATTGAAATCCGTGAGATGCATAACGAGCTTTTTGCCGTTTGGCAACTTGGATCACGATCTCTCTTGCCTGCGTGGAAGTCATGCGATCGCCATCCGAAGGCTTGACCGTTTGGCGGGGCAGCTCGACCTGCAGGTCCAGTCTGTCCGCAAGCGGACCCGACATGCGGGCGCGATATCTCGCTATCGCCGTAGGAGTGCATGTACACGGACGATCATCCACGGAACATCCATAATACCCGCACGGACAGGGTTCATCGATGCGGCTAACATGAATCGGGCAGGGAACTGACAAACTCCCCGCGCTCTCCCGATCGTGACTTCACGATCTTCTAGAGGTTGACGCAAAGCCTCTAAGCAAACACGTGAAAACTCGGGCATTTCGTCCAAAAATAAGATGCCATGATGGGCAAGCGTGACTTCTCCGGGTTTCGGTATGGAACCTCCTCCGATTAATCCTGCGGACGAGATCGTATGATGAGGCGCCCTAAAGGGGCGTTTACGGAATAGCCCGGAGGGAGAGTTGCCTAGTTTACCGCATACGCTGAATATTTTCGTAACGGCCAATGCTTCTTCGTCGTCCAGCTGAGGCATGAGCGTGGGCAATCTCCGGCAGAGCATCGTTTTTCCCGTACCGGGCGGCCCGACGAAGAGCAGGTTATGCATTCCGCTAGCGGCGATAAGGAGCGCGCGTTTTCCTTGGTCTTGGCCGATGACGTCGGATAAGTCCAGTTCTTGGTCATTCGGATCCGTTTTTAATCGCGATAGATTCAAGCGGTTGAGCTCTTTTATGCCGAATCCGTTTGCATTCCCGATTGAAAGACCATTTTCCCTCCCATCGTCGATAAAACCGTGAATCCACTCGGACAGGGAAGAAATTCCGAACACTTCGATTCCGGGAAGGAGAGAAGCCTCGGCGACGGCCGTGTGGGGTACGACAATTCTCCGAATGCCGGCACCGCGGGCCAATTCGGTCATCGGAAGCACTCCCGGGACATTCCTAACCGTTCCGTTCAAGGAAAGCTCCCCGATGAACAAAGTATCCTCCAGCAGGCTAGTATCAACCTGTCCGCTTGCGCATAAAATGCCCGCGGCGATGGCCAGATCGAACGCGCTGCCTTCCTTGCGCAGATCGGCCGGCGCGAGATTGATCGTGATCCGGTCCATCGGGAACTTCATGCCGCCGTTCTGTATCGCCGCTCTCACCCGTTCGACGGATTCCCGTACCGCCGAATCCGGCAAGCCGACGACCGACACCTGCGGCAACCCCGAGCATATATTCACTTCGACCTCGATAAACCGTCCTTCCACGCCGAATACGCTTGCGCTCATGATTTTGACGTACACAAAAAAACACCTTCCTCCGTCTGAGATTAAATGACGGGAAAGGTGCTTCCTCTCCGAATATTTCTGTTAATGCAAGAATACAATTGCCGCTCAAGGCTGTCAACTATATGGAATAAACAGATAGAGGTTTAAGGTGGAGTAATTAACGATGGTTTCCGTTACCGCGTGAGGTGGGGGGCGCTTGGAGCACATGTAACATGGTCTAATACGACCAAAACGATAACGATCACAAGTAAATCATTCGCTTGTGAACCGTACTTTCCGGGATTGTCCTTTAACTCTTAAGTATAGTGTTGAAAATTGTAGAATATCAGTCTTACAATTCCTAATATTTCCTCTTATGATTGATTCATTACATATGAGGAGGATTTACATTGAAGGTAAAAATTATTGTTTTATTTTTAAGTTTTACACTATTACTCAGCCTTACCGTACCTTTGTCATCGGTAAGTGCATACACGGGTGGTTTATTAGAAAATAAACCAGTGCACTATGGTATGGGTAAAGATTCGAGTGCAGGGACAACAACTCTGATTACTGATAATGATGAAAGTACATCGTTTACTTTACATGCACAAAACGCAAGCTTACCAACCGTATATGATAATGCATTTTACAATTTTTCAGTTCCTCACCTTATTGGTTCGTATAGACTACTTACAGATGCACCCGGGCGACCAAATCTTACATTTCTTAATGCGTCTGGAGTTGTTATTAAGACGATTACACCTGTTACGGATGGTTCGTTACAATTTATTCAAACTGTCCCGGGAGTAAAGTCAGTCTACCTTTCAAATGGATTTAGTACAGCAACGAAAGTGTTTGAATTTGATGTTTTCGATGCTGTTAGCCCAGATGTACCCATACTTGCTGCAACAGAAGAAGTAAATCAGATCACGCTTTCGTGGAGTTCTATTACAAATGCAACTCACTATACAATCAAGAGATCCTTAACAAGTGGAGGTCCATACACAACAATAGCGAATAACATTATTGATCTAAATTTCGTTGACACTAATGTTATGAATGGAACGACTTATTATTATGTCATAACTGCAACTAGCCTTAATGGGGAGAGTCCCCTATCAAATGAAGTATCTGCTTCGCCTCTTATCCTTGGGCGCGCACTCCTCACCATAACCATGACGAACGGACTCGAAAAGGAATACGATCTATCCATGGCTGAGCTTCACGCCTTCATCTCGTGGTACGACGCCAAGGGCGGCGGCACAGGCCCTGCTAAGTACAAGTTCACTAAGACATGGAACAAAGGTCCGTTCAAAGCTCGTAGCGAATACGTCATCTTCGATAAGATTCTTGCGTTTGATGTGGATGAGTATGATGTAACTCCATAAGGAATTAGCTCGAGGGCTATGGCTCTCGGGCTTTTTTTGTTTTTCTCACGTAATTTTCCAGGCGATTCCATTATTATTTCTTTTTTTCTAGTAATTCAATAATGCGAGCCAATGCAAGGAAGAAGGATCCTATTAGAAATCCAGGAACCCAAACGAACATAGCTGCTTGGTATTGGAACTGCTGTGAAGGTTGATTGAAGACGCTTAACGTTGTATTTATATCATTTCCAACTTTGTATCCCCACATAGCCGTGCCTAAGAATACAAAGAAAGCAACGCCATTAAGAAATCCCACCATGTATAGCACCTCTCACGTTATCATTTTACATCATTTTACAACAAATCCAATAAACTGACGATATTAGATTTTCAAAGAAAGGGGAGATGTACTTTCCCCCTATGTGCAAGTCCATGAAGCGTTTATCTAGACAAATCAAGATGGAATTGCGTGTGTTAGTAGCTGAACGGTTTTAAAGTGCGACTTTGAAAAAATACATTCGCCGCTCAAGACTGTCAACTTAAAGGAATAATCCTTTCTTGAAATGCAAAAGCTATATGTGTTTGCCTTGTTTCCATATCGATTTGAGATGAAACCATTGCCAAATAAGACTAATAAATTGATGAAAAAGTGAGGAAGCGTGCAACGATTAGTGTTACAATGGTGAAGGTTTTGTTACATAAATTCGTTTGTGTGACAGCCGCAAGCGATGATCGCATCGCTAACAGGGAGTCACCTGTGACGGCTACGCACGGTGATCATATACCGATGCGATAGTCGCACTCGATATTAAAGCGCACAACGGGAGGATGCCAGGGTCATGAATATTCATGAGTATCAAGGCAAGGAAGTCTTGAGGCAGTATGGCGTTAACGTGCCGCGCGCAAAGTGGCGTTCACCGTCGACGAAGCCGTAAGCGCAGCAAAAGAACTCGGAAGCTCGGTTACTGTCGTTAAAGCCCAGATTCACGCGGGCGGACGCGGTAAAGCAGGCGGCGTTAAAATCGCCAAGAGCCTGGATGACGTAGCAAGCTACGCCAAAGAATTGCTCGGCAAAGTATTGGTCACTCACCAGACGGGACCGGAAGGCAAAGAAGTGAAACGTCTTCTGATCGAAGAAGGCTGCGACATCAAGAAAGAATATTACATCGGCGTCGTCGTCGACCGGGGAACCGGACGCGTCGTCATGATGGGTTCCGAAGAAGGCGGCATGGATATCGAAGAAGTCGCTGCCCACTCTCCTGAGAAAATCATCAAAGTCGTCGTCGATCCGGCGGTCGGCTTGCAAATGTTCCAAGCGCGCCAATTGGCGTACGATATCAAAATTCCGGGCGAACTGATCAACAAAGCGGTTAAGTTCATGCTCGCTTTGTACAAAGCGTTCGAAGACAAAGATTGCTCCATCGCGGAGATCAATCCGCTTGTCGTTACCGGTTCCGGTGACGTTATGGCTCTTGACGCGAAGTTGAACTTCGATTCCAACGCATTGTTCCGTCACAAGGACATCGTCGAGCTTCGCGACTTGGACGAAGAGGATGCCAAGGAAATTCAAGCTTCCAAATTCGATCTTTCCTATATTGCTCTAGACGGCAACATCGGCTGTATGGTTAATGGCGCTGGACTAGCTATGGCGACAATGGACATCATTAAATATTTCGGCGGATCACCGGCTAACTTCCTAGACGTTGGCGGCGGCGCGACGAAAGAGAAAGTAACCGAAGCGTTCAAGATCATTTTGTCCGATGCGAACGTCAAAGGGATTTTCGTTAACATTTTCGGCGGTATCATGAAGTGCGACATTATTGCCGAGGGCGTTGTCGCGGCTGCTCGCGAGCTTGGTCTCGACCGTCCGCTCGTCGTCCGTCTGGAAGGCACGAACGTAGCAAAAGGTAAAGAAATTTTGAACGGATCCGGCCTGAACATCGTGGCTGCGGATTCGATGTCCGACGGCGCGCAAAAAATCGTGTCGCTCGTGAAATGACTAGGGAGAACCTACCGGGGAGTGTGTAATCATGAGTATTTTGATCGATAAAAACACCAAGGTGATCACCCAAGGCATCACGGGCGCAACGGGAAATTTCCACGCCAAGGGTGCACTGGACTACGGTACGCAAATGGTCGGCGGCGTTACGCCGGGCAAAGGCGGCACGAACGTAGACTTCAACTTGGAAAACGGCACGACGGTTTCTTTGCCGGTATTCAATACGGTAGTCGAAGCTGTAAACGCAACGGGCGCGACGGCATCCGTAATCTACGTTGCTCCTCCTTTCGCGGCCGACGCGATCATGGAAGCGGTAGACGCGGAGCTTGATCTTGTCATCTGTATCACGGAAGGAATTCCGGTACTGGACATGGTTAAAGTCATGCGTTTCATGGAAGGCAAGAAAACTCGCTTGATCGGACCGAACTGCCCGGGCGTCATTACGCCAGGGGAGATCAAAATCGGCATCATGCCGGGTTATATTCACAAAAAAGGCCACGTAGGCGTAGTTTCCCGTTCGGGAACTCTGACTTACGAAGCGGTTCATCAACTGACTTCGAGCGGCATCGGTCAATCGTCCGCCGTCGGAATCGGCGGAGATCCGGTTAAAGGCTCGGAGTTCATCGATATCCTTAAGCTGTTTAATGAGGATCCGGATACGTATGCCGTTATCATGATCGGCGAAATCGGCGGTACGGCGGAAGAAGAAGCGGCCGAGTGGGTAAAAGCGAACATGACTAAACCTGTCGTTGGCTTCATCGGCGGCGCAACTGCTCCAGCGGGCAAACGTATGGGACATGCCGGCGCGATCATTTCCGGAGGGAAAGGTACGGCAGCCGAGAAAATTTCTGTTCTTGAAGCATGCGGAATTCGCGTTGCTCCGACGCCTTCCGACATGGGCGCGACTCTTGTCGCCGTGCTCGAAGAAAAAGGTTTGCTGGAAAAATGCAAAGGTTAATGCTACAGTAAGCTCATATGAGAATTTCGTGACTGCGGTCGATCTGACCCGCTGGACGAATCGGCAAGGCAAGCAGCCTTCTGCCCCCTCTTCGGAGGGAGCGGGAGGCTTCTTTGCGTATAACGACAGTAAGGAGTGGAGTCCAATTGAAAAGCGAATCTGAGCTTGACGAAACGACCAAAGCGAGAGTCGTCTCCAGATCGGAAGCCAGGATGACGGGGATATCAAGAGACACTCTCATCGCCCTGCATGAGACGGAAGGGGTAGGGAGAATTACGATCGCCAATATTCTGCTTTATGGCGCCGCCAAAGGAAGCGGCTCGTTAAGGCATGTTCCCGATTTCTTGGCGGGAGATTGGAGAGACATGGGTCTTAGCGCAAAGCAAGCCGCGGCGGTTGTCGACAATCTTCGGGAGGAAGCGTCGGAGCGGAGAATTCGCAAGCTTGAGGAGCGCGATATTCAGGTAATCACCTATTTGGACGATGAATACCCGGAATTGCTTGCACAGATATCGGACCCGCCTTGGGTTATCTACTACAAAGGGAATTGGGAGCTTGTGCGCAATCCGGCGATCGCGATTGTCGGCACCCGGCTGGCTACCGGATATGGCCGCAAGGTGGCGGAGGACCTCGGAGCGGGTTGTGCGCAGCGTATGACGGTCGTCAGTGGTTTGGCTAGGGGAGTCGATACCGCAGCCCATCTGGGCGCCTTACACGCTCGAAACGGGACGATTGCGGTCGTTGCGGGCGGAGTGGATCATTGTTATCCTCCAGAGAATAAAGCGCTTTACCGCGATCTTCTCCATCAAGGCCTCATTCTCTCCGAAAGTCCGCCGGACACGATTCTTCATCCCGGCTTGTTTCCTTTGCGTAATCGGATTATCGTCGGTTTGTCATATGGAGTCATCGTAGTAGAGGCAGCCCATAGGAGCGGGGCCTTAATCACCGCGGATTTGGCCTTAGGTTATAATAGGGATGTGTTCGTCGTACCCGGCCAAATTACTTCGCCAAGGAGCAAGGGGGCTCTCGAGTATTTTCGGAAGGGCGCTCACCCGGTACTTGACGAGAGTGACATTTTCGAGATGTACGCATACAGGCTGCCGCCGATCCCATCGTCTCCAAAAGCTGCGGATGCGCCGGAAGAGCCGGTTTCGCCGTCCGAAAATCTAACTCCCGACGAGCTTCGGCTATATC
Organism: Cohnella cholangitidis; assembly: GCF_014107495.1. Classification (GTDB taxonomy): domain Bacteria; phylum Bacillota; class Bacilli; order Paenibacillales; family Paenibacillaceae; genus Cohnella; species Cohnella cholangitidis. Next base: position 485,786 of record NZ_CP041969.1, on the reverse strand, counting down.
GAATATTGCTCGAAAAAGCCTGTTCGATCGACGAACTTGCGAAACAATCCGGGATGACATTTGGACATTTACACTCCGTTCTGCTATCTTTACTAATAAAAAGACGGATTCATCAACAACCCGGTTCTGTATATCATGTCCTTTAATGTAGACATAAGCGCATAGGCACGAGGACTTGTCGACCGTAGGAGAGGAGGAATGGACGTGGCGGATTCGCTCGTTATCGTAGAGTCACCGGCTAAAGCCAAGACGATCGGCAAATATTTGGGAAGCAAATTTATCGTCAAAGCGTCCATGGGGCACATTCGCGATTTACCCAAGAGCCAGATCGGGGTAGAAGTAGAAAATGATTTTCAGCCCAAATATATTACGATTCGCGGCAAGGGGAGCGTCCTGAAGGAGCTTCGCGATGCCAGCAAAAAAGTCAAAAAAGTATATCTCGCGGCCGACCCCGATAGGGAGGGCGAAGCGATCGCGTGGCATTTGGCGCATTATTTGGAAATAGACGAGAAGGATGCTTGCCGCGTCGTATTTAACGAAATCACGAAGCAAGCGGTGAAGGATGCCTTTAAGAATCCTCGCCCCATCGATATGGATCTCGTGAATGCCCAACAAGCGAGAAGGGTGCTCGACCGGTTGGTCGGTTATAAAATAAGCCCTCTATTATGGAAGAAAGTGAAGAAAGGCTTAAGCGCGGGCAGAGTACAATCGGTTGCGGTCAAGCTCATTTACGACCGCGAGAACGAAATCAACGCGTTCATTCCGGAAGAATACTGGAGCATTACCGCGCATCTCGCGAAAGAGAAGTCGGCTTTCGAAGCGAAGTTCCACTCCGTGCACGGGACGAAAAAAGAGTTGAAGAGCGAAGCGGAAGTGAAGGAAGTACTAGCCCTCATGAAGGGCAATGACTTCACCGTAGGCGAAGTGAAGGAGAAAGAGCGGCAGCGCAATCCGTCTCCTCCGTTCATTACGAGCTCCTTGCAGCAGGAAGCGGCCCGTAAGCTAAACTTCCGTGCTTCGAAAACGATGCAAATCGCCCAACAGCTCTATGAAGGGGTAGATTTGGGCAAAGAGGGCACAGTCGGTCTCATCACCTACATGCGTACGGATTCTACGCGTATATCTCCTGTCGCTCAGGAAGAAGCCGCCGAATATATATCCGGCAAATACGGAAGCTCGTTTTTACCGGAGACGCCTCGCGTGTACACGAAGAAAAACGCCGGCGCGCAAGATGCGCATGAAGCGATTCGTCCGACATCGGTTCTCCGTGATCCGGAGTCCGTTAAAGCCTTTACTTCGAAGGATCAGCTGCGCCTATATAAGCTCATTTGGGAACGTTTCGTCGCGAGTCAGATGGCTTCCGCCGTGCTTGATACGATGACCGTCGATCTAAGCAATGGTCCGGTAGTTTTCCGCGCTAACGGTTCAAAGTTGAAATTCGCCGGTTTCATGAAGGTGTACGTGGAAGGCAACGACGACGGAACGACGGATGAAGACCGTTTGCTGCCTGCGCTCGCGACCGGGGATAAAGTAGGCTCTAAGGAGATTGAGCCTAAGCAGCACTTCACCCAACCGCCGCCGCGTTACACGGAAGCCAGATTAGTCCGAACGCTGGAGGAGCTCGGCATAGGGCGCCCAAGTACATACGCGCCGACGCTGGAGACGATCCAGAAGAGAAACTATGTGGCGATGGAAGAGAAAAAATTCATTCCGACCGAGCTCGGAGAGCTCGTTATCCAGCTGATGGAAGAATTTTTCCCGGAAATTCTCGACGCTGAATTTACGGCCAACATGGAAGGCGATCTCGACCACGTTGAGGAAGGTACCCAAGATTGGGTCAACGTAATCGGCGAATTCTACAAATCGTTCGAGGTTCGGCTGAACTTCGCCGAAGACGAGATGAAGGAAATCGAGATCAAGGATGAGCCTTCCGACGAAATCTGCGACAAATGCGGCAGTCCGATGGTCTATAAGATGGGACGCTTCGGCAAGTTCCTTGCCTGCTCCGGTTTCCCGAATTGCCGGAATACGAAGCCGATTATCAAGGAAACGGGCGTTAAATGCCCGAAATGCGGCGAAGGTCACGTCGTTGAGCGCCGAAGCAAGAAGGGACGGGTATTTTACGGCTGCAACCTCTATCCCGGTTGCGATTACGTTTCATGGGATAAACCCGTTGCGAAGCCTTGCCCTAGCTGCGGCGGCTTGATGGTCGAGAAACGCGTAAAAGGCGAGATTCAATATCACTGCACGGCGTGCAGCCACTCGGAGAACGTAGAGGAGTCTGAAGAAGCCGCAGAATAAGGGCAGTGTCAGCTTAGGAGGTTTAGCAATTGAAAGAAGTTCAATCCGTGACGGTCATCGGTGCCGGGTTGGCTGGAAGCGAAGCCGCATGGCAGATTGCCAGCCAGGGCGTACCTGTCACATTATATGAAATGCGTCCGGTAAAGCAAACGCCTGCCCATCACACGGGCGGGTTTGCCGAATTGGTGTGCAGCAACAGCTTAAGAGCTAACGGATTGGCCAACGCGGTCGGCGTGCTGAAGGAAGAGATGAGAAGGTTGGATTCGCTCATCCTGATCTGCGCGGATAAACATGCCGTACCTGCCGGCGGAGCGCTGGCGGTTGATCGCGAAGGCTTCTCGGCAGAAGTGACGACGCGGCTTCGCGAACATCCGCTCATTACGGTAGTGAACGAGGAAATTACCGCAGTTCCTAAAGACGGGATCGTCGTCATCGCGACGGGCCCCCTTACTTCCCCGGAGCTTTCGGAGAGCATTAAGCAGTTGATGGGAGAAGAATATTTTTACTTCTTCGATGCGGCTGCTCCGATCGTCGAGAAGGATTCCATCGATTTAGACAAAGTGTTCTTAGCATCCCGATATGACAAAGGGGAAGCGGCATATCTGAACTGTCCGATGACGGAAAGCGAATTCGACGCGTTCTACGAAGCGCTCACGACCGCTGAAACGGCGGAAGTTAAAGATTTCGAGAAGGAAATGTATTTCGAGGGTTGCATGCCGATCGAGGTCATGGCCAAGCGAGGGAAACAGACGGTGCTGTTCGGGCCGATGAAACCGGTTGGATTAGTGGATCCGAGAACGGGAACGAAATCGCATGCGGTCATTCAATTGCGGCAAGACAACGCCGCCGGTACGCTATATAACTTGGTAGGATTTCAGACGCACCTCAAATGGGGCGAGCAGAAAAGAGTGTTTTCGCTAATCCCCGGGCTTGAGAATGCCGAGTTCGTTCGCTACGGAGTGATGCATCGCAATACGTTCATCAATTCTCCTAAGCTGCTTCATCCGACATATCAGTTCCGAGACAGAGAAACGCTATTCTTCGCCGGTCAAATGACCGGAGTAGAGGGATACGTGGAATCGGCCGCTTCGGGCTTGATCGCGGGACTAAACGCCGGACGGTTGGCCAAAGGAGAAGAACTGCTGACTTTACCCGCCCATACTACGCTAGGAAGCATGGCGCACTATATCACGACGGCGGACTTCAAGCATTTTCAACCGATGAACGCGAACTTCGGGCTTTTTCCTCCATTAGGGCATCGCGTGCGAAGCAAAAAGGAGAAAAACGAAGCCATCGCCGCCAGGGCATTGGAGAGTATTGACGCGCTTAGTTTGGAAATCAAGAAAAGTTCCGGTTTGTAACTTATTAAGCAGCGGCAGCGTATATCTCATAAGCCGCTGCTTTTGCGACTTCTACGATAGAGTAAATTTAAACCTATGAATATTCGGGAGGATCAGCCCATGGATATGAGCTTTCACGCAACGACGATCTGCGCGATTCGGCACAATGGCAAAGGCGCGATCGCGGGCGACGGTCAAGTCACTTTCGGCAACAGCATGGTCATGAAAAACACGGCTAAGAAAGTACGCAGGCTTTATCGCAATCAAGTACTCGCCGGGTTCGCCGGATCGGTTGCGGATGCGATTACGCTATTCGAGAAGTTCGAAGGAAAGTTGGAAGAACATCATGGCAATCTGCAGCGCGCTGCCGTAGAATTGGCGAAAGATTGGCGTTCGGACCGGGTGTTGCGTAAATTGGAAGCGATGATGATCGTCGTGGATGCTACCGGGATGCTGTTATTATCGGGTAACGGAGAGGTTATTGAACCCGATGACGGCATTCTCGCCATCGGTTCCGGCGGAAGCTTCGCGCTAGCGGCTGCAAGAGCGCTTAAGAAACATGCCCCTGCGATGGAAGCCAAGGAAATTGCCCGCGCAGCGCTAGAAACGGCTTCGGAGATTTGCGTATTTACCAATAACCACTTGATTGTCGAGGAGATATGATGATTACATTAGGTAAGGGAGATAATCGCATGAATGACGCTCTGACGCCTCGCCAGATTGTAGCGGAGTTAGATAAATACATCGTCGGTCAGAAACCCGCCAAGCGTTCGGTGGCGGTGGCGCTGCGCAATCGCTATCGGCGCAGCCGTCTGCCTGAAGAGATTCGCGATGAAATCGTTCCTAAAAATATTTTGATGATAGGCCCGACGGGCGTCGGAAAAACGGAAATCGCCCGCAGGCTTGCCAAGTTGGTTCATGCTCCGTTCATCAAAGTCGAAGCTACGAAATTTACCGAGGTCGGATACGTGGGCAGAGACGTTGAGTCGATGGTTCGGGATTTGGTCGAGACGGCTATCAGGATGGTTAAGGAAGAACGAACGGAGAAAGTAAAAGATAAAGCCGAGAAAGCCGCGAACGAGCGGTTAGCCGCTTTGCTGGTGCCGTCTCCGGCTAAGCCCAAGTCGAATAAAAACCCGTTGGAAATGCTATTCGGCGGCATTAGCACGCCGAGCGACGAGCCGGAGCCGGTGGACCCCGGCCTGCAGGATAAACGGCGCGACACCAAATTTAAGCTTGATGCGGGGCAATTGGAGAACGAGATTATCGAGATCGAAGTCGAGGACAATTCTCCTAGCATGCTGGATATGCTCGGAGGCCCCGGACAAGAGCAGATGGGCAACATGCAGGAAATGCTCGGTCAGTTTCTTCCGAAACGTCGCAAGAAACGTCGTTTAACCGTCAAGGAAGCTCGTAAAGTGCTCATCGTGGAAGAGGCCAATAAGCTGATCGATATGGATGACGTCATATCCGAATCCGTACGACGCGCGGAGCAGTCGGGAATCATCTTCATCGATGAGATCGATAAGATCGCCAGCCAAGGGCGCGGACAGGGGCCTGACGTCTCGCGCGAAGGCGTGCAAAGGGATATTCTTCCTATCGTTGAGGGATCGACCGTCATGACGAAATACGGCCCCGTCAAAACGGATTACGTGCTCTTCGTTGCCGCGGGAGCGTTCCATATCGCCAAGCCTTCGGATTTGATTCCGGAACTGCAAGGACGATTCCCTATCCGCGTAGAGCTAAGCAGCTTGACCGACGAGGATTTCGTTCGGATTCTTACGGAGCCCGAAAATGCGCTAACCAAACAATACACGGCTTTGCTTCAGACGGAAGGAATCAACGTAACCTTCACGGATGCCGCGATTACCGAGCTTGCGCGCATGGCGCAAGAGGTCAACCACAACATGGAAAATATCGGCGCGCGCAGATTGCACACCTTATTGGAGAAATTGCTGGAGGATTTAAGCTTCGAAGCGCCCGAGCTGCAATTGGAAGAAATGACGATCACGCCGGAATACGTTCGTGAGAAGTTATCTTCGATTGCGAGCAATCGAGATTTAAGTCAATATATATTGTAACGGACATACGGTTCTTGCGAATGAAGCCGTCCATGCGCAATAGTCTGTTCGACCCTTTGCGGTCGCAGAATTGTCGCCTAGAAGTCGGCGAAGCCGTTTTACTTGGTTGTCGTACTAGGAGGAAGCAGGATCATGACGTTGTTGATGAAAACCCGGACGCTGAACAAATTACTGCAAGAGGCAGCGGGAAAACCGTTAAACTTCCGCGAGATGGCCGAGGGACTGCGGGAAACGATGCTAGGAAACGTTTTTGTTCTTAGCCGTAAGGGCAAAGTGCTTGGAGCCGCCCATTCAGCCGGTTTTCCGGAAATGTGGTTGCGGAGCGAGCAGGCGGACGAACTCAGGTTTCCTTCCGAGACGAACGAGCGCCTATTGCGAATTTCCGAGACGGCGGCGAATGTTACTTCGAACGAGGAGATATTCGCTAATCTGAACGCTTTGTTCGAAAATGAAATTGTCACGATAGTTCCTATTATCGGCGGAAGCGATAGACTAGGTACTTTAGTCCTATCCAGAAACAAGCAAATCTTTGGCGAAGACGACCTGATTCTGGCGGAATATGGTTCCACTATTATCGGGATGGAAATCCTGCGCGAGAGGGCGGAAGAAAGAGAAACGGAGGCCAGGAGCAAGGCCATCGTATCGGTAGCCGTCAATTCGCTTTCCTTCAGCGAGATGGAAGCCGTCGAGCAAATATTCGAGGAGTTGGAAGGCAAGGAAGGGCTTCTCGTCGCATCGAAGATTGCGGATAGGGCGGGAATTACCCGATCGGTTATCGTAAACGCGCTAAGAAAATTGGAGAGCGCCGGAGTAATCGAAACGCGATCGCTCGGAATGAAGGGTACCTACATTCGCATTCTAAATTCCCAATTGCTGCAAGAACTTGACCATCGAAAAAATTAAGAATATGAAAATAGAAATAAGGAAAGCCCGATCTTTTAACAAAAGATTTAGGGCTTTTTTCTTATTGTCACAAGACCGTATGTCGTAGATGATGATCTTAGAAAATTTTAATTTGTCGCACTTTGTAAATTTTTTGTATTTTCGAAGAATATGATGTCGGAACAAGCAGGAATATGGGAGATAGGCGTTGAATAACAGTTGGGATGAACATGAATAAATTCTCATGTACAAGCGAAGAGAGGCGACAGGAATGGAAGTTTTGAGCGGTGCTGCGTTTCAACGCTTGGAAAACGCAATCAATGCTGCCACGATGAGACAAAGGGTGTTAGCTAACAATATTGCGAACGTAGATACGCCATATTTCAAAAGATCGGATGTAGCTTTTGAAGAAATGTTGTCGCAAGCCATCGGCAGCCAAGGGACGAAAGTTCTAGCGGGTAGGATGACCAATGAAAGACACATCCCGATTAACTCGAGTTACCCATCTCCATCTCCGCAGGTCGTAACGCAGAATTCGACAGCGATTAACAATAATCGCAATAATGTTGACGTAGAGAAAGAAATGGCTATGCTCGCGGAAAATCAGCTAAGGTATAACCTACTGACTCAGCAAGTGAGCCACGATGCAAAAATGATGAGAATCGGGATTAAAGGGAGTATCTAACGGATGAAGCTTGGAGGCTTTGATATTAGCGCTTCGGCGTTAACGGCACAACGTCTGAGGATGGATGTCATTACTGCCAATATCGCGAACGCGGAATCGACGCGGGCAGGATACGTCAATGGGCAGTTCGTCCCTTATCGCAGAAAAATGGTTGTCATGGAAGCGGTGCAACCTAGGTTCCAGGACCTGTTAGCCCAGCAAATGAATGGCTCTGCCGCGCAAGGTGTGCAGGTAACTGCGATTCAGGAGGATTCCACTCCATTTAAGCAAGTGTATAATCCATCGCATCCGGATGCGGACGCGAATGGAATGGTCTATATGCCTAACGTGGACATGCTGAAGGAACAGGTGGATCTTTTGGCTGCTTCGCGTTCGTACGAGGCGAACGTGACGGCATTAAACGCTAGAAAAGCGATGTTCATGAAAGCGTTGGAGATGGGTCGATAAGAGGTCGAGCAAGAGAAGCTACATACATAACAATTGAAAGCGGGTGCTAGTTTGATTTCGAATTCGATGATTACTCCAGTAGGCCTGGTGCCTAACGTCAGCACTCTTCAAACGAAGACGACTCCCGCCGAAGCTACGGAGAGCTTTGCTTCTTATCTCAAATCCGCAATAGATAGCGTAGCGGCCCAAGAACAGAACGTACATAAGGTTAACGATCAATTTCTGATCGGGGAAGTTGACGAGAATAAAGTGATTATCGCGGCTACTCAGGCTGAGCTAAGCCTTACTTTAGTAGGGCAAGTTCGCAACAAGGTGATCGAGGCTTACCAGGAAATTATGCGTATTCAAGTGTAGCCCTATTCCTACTAAACATTGTAGCAAATCCACTTTGGGTGAAGGACGGACTATGTCTTTGATCCCAAAGTGTTAACCGCAGGTGAGGTGAAATCGTGAACGAGAAGTGGGCACAGGTTCGAGAAAAGCTGCAAGGTTTCTGGAACCAGTACAGCAAAACGCAAAAATGGGTTCTCGCCTCAACAGCAGCCTTGTTGCTATTTGCCATTATTTTATTGACTTATTTGTTTACAAGAACAGAGTACGAGCTTGCTTTTCAAAATTTGGACAGCTCGGACGCGGCGGCAATTATGGAATACTTGGATACCAACGGGATCAGTTATCAGTTGAACGATGGAGGCACTAGCATTTCCGTGCCGAGTGCATCCGCATCGAAAGTAAAGGTCGATATCGGTTCGCAAGGACTCATACAGAACGGTTCGATCGGTTTTGCCGAGATGAGCGCTTCTTCCTCTACGATCGGAACGACTGACCAAGAGTTTAAAGTTAAATTCCGCAACGCTTTGAACGGAGAAATTCAACAGTTGCTCTTGAGCAAACAAGGGATTTCAAGAGTTAAAGCAATCGTAACGTTGCCCGAGGATTCGGTTTTCTTGAATGAATCCGACAAAGACAAGGCGACGGCAGCCGTCGTAATGACTTTCAAACCGGGCTTCCGCCCGAAACAAGAAGAAGTCGACAGCTACTACAATCTAGTGAAATCGGCTGTGCCAAATCTCGATATCAAAGATATTACGATTAGCAGCAGCACTGGCGATTTGACGCCGTCTACCCAGATCGGCGGCAGCGGCGGTATGGGCGGAGCGGTTTATGAAACCCAGTTCGCGATCCAGAACGAATTCGAGAATACCTTGAAAAGAAATATCCAACAGTTCCTAAATCCGATCGTCGGAATGGACAACATGGTCGTAAGCGTCGTGTCTGCGTTGAATTTCGACAAGAAGATCTCTACGGAGCAGTTGGTGCAGCCGATCCCGGATAACGATAACAAAGGGATCGAAATTAGCCGTAACGACACCAGCGAGACCTATCAAGGTCAAGATGGCCAGTCAGGCGGAGTAGCGGGTACGGGGGAAACGGATATTTCCAATTACCCTGGAGGAGGAAGTTCCGGTTCGTCTTCTTCGGAAAAGGTTTCCAGCACCGTTAACTATGAAGTAAGTCGGATTACTAATAATATCGACTACGGACCTTATAAAGTGAAGGACATTTCGATAAATGTTGGAGTAGATGCTTCAAAAATGACTCCCGAGAAGCTGACGGAGATCCAAGGCGTGCTGCTTCGCAGCGCGAGGGTACTGTTGGCGGAGTCGGGCTTGGAGTTGACGGATGAGGCTTTGGCGCAACGCGTATCCGTTATGTCCCAGTCTTTCGAAGGTAACGATGTTTCTGGCGGAGGAACTTCGACATCCGCATACTGGTTAGCCGGCGCAGGACTTTTGGCATTGGCCTTACTGGGCGGTGGCGGTTATTACTTGTACCGTCGTCGTAAAGCAGCGCAAGAAGCGGCCGAACTTGCGGAAGCGCCGCGCGTGGAAATGCCGACGATCGATATCGACAACGTCGCAAACGAGAGCCAAGTTCGCAAACAATTGGAAGGCTTGGCCAAACGTAAACCGGACGAGTTCGTTAATCTTCTCCGGACATGGCTAGTGGATGAATAGAGGTGGCAATGGTGGCGAAGGGATTTCAGTTGTCGGGTAGACAAAAAGCGGCCATTCTCCTCATCACCCTCGGACCGGAAGTGTCCGCGCAAGTGTTCAAGCATTTGCGAGATGATGAGATCGAGCAGCTGACGTTAGAAATCGCGAACGTGCGCAAAGTCGACGCGAGCGAGAAAGAAATGATTCTTAGCGAGTTCCATCAAATCTGCGTCGCGCAGGAATACATTACGCAAGGCGGTATTACATACGCGAAAGAGATTTTGGAAAAAGCGTTGGGTTCGCAGAAAGCGATGGATATTCTCAATCGATTGACGGCGACCTTGCAGGTTCGTCCATTCGACTTCGCTAGGAAAGCGGAGCCTTCGCAAATTCTTAACTTTATTCAGAACGAGAACGCTCAAACGATCGCCTTGGTTTTATCTTATTTGCAACCGGAGCAATCCTCCGCCGTGTTATCCTCGCTTCCTCAAGAGAAGCAAGCCGAAGTGGCTCGCAGAATCGCGCTAATGGATAGCACTTCGCCGGACGTAATCTCCCAAGTAGAGAGAGTGCTGGAGCAAAAGCTGTCTTCGACCGTCACGCAAGATTACACGAATGCAGGCGGTATCGAAGCTATCGTTCAGATTTTGAACGGAGTCGACCGGGGGACGGAGCGGACGATCTTGGATTCGTTGGAAATTCAGGATCCGGAGCTGGCGGAAGAGATCAAGAAGCGGATGTTCGTGTTCGAGGATATCGTCAACCTGGACAATCGTTCGATCCAGCGCATCATTCGCGATATCGAGAACGCCGATCTTCAATTGGCGCTCAAAGTGGCCAGCGAAGAAGTCAGGGAATCGATATTCCGAAATATGTCCAAAAGGATGGCCGAAACTTTCAAAGAAGAGATGGAATACATGGGACCGGTGCGGCTTCGCGACGTCGAAGAAGCCCAGACTCGCATCGTAGCGACAATCCGCAGATTGGAAGAAGCCGGAGAGATCATTATCGCTCGTGGCGGAGGAGACGATATTATTGTCTAATCTCATCAAATCTTCTCATGTCGTTTCGCTGGATGATCTCAAGAGATTGGAATTAATTAGGAGAATTACGCCGAGCCCGCAAAATATTTCGGAATCCGGTGTCGACGGCGAAGGAAATGAGACGATTGACGTCGAAACACAATCGTTGAAGGATCGGATATTGGCCGACGCAGAGGAAGCCGCGCAACAAATTTTGCAGCAGGCAAGAGCAGATGCAGCCGAAATCCGGGACAAAGCCGGTAAGGAAATCGAGGATTGGTGGCAAAGTCGTCGCGAGGAAGATTCGCAAGTTCGCGAAGAAGCCAGCCGCCAAGGATATGATGAAGGTTATGAAGCCGGATCAAGACAAGCGGAGGAAGTTCTGCACCAGAACTGGGCTTCACGACTGCAGGAAGCTCAAACGATAGTCGAGCAAGCTTACGCTGCCAAAGAAACGGTGATCACGGAAGGCGAGTCTTTCCTCGTCGAGCTAAGTTGTTCGATCGCGGAGAAGATCATTAGCCGCAAGCTGTCTAAAGCGCCGGAAATGTCCATGAAGCTTTTCGAGAAAGCTCTTGCCAGAAGAAGAGAGCAGGGAGTGATCGTATTATGCGTCGCTCCGTCGCAATTTGCTTATGTACAAGCCGCGAAAGACGAATTAGCCATGATTCTGGATGCGCAGGCAGAGCTTCAAATCGTTCCCGATTCTTCCATCAAGGAGGGCGGTTGCATCGTTCGTTCGGCTTTCGGCAGCATCGATGCAAGAGTCGATACCCAATTGGAAGCGATACGGGAACAGTTGCTCAAGGTCGCGTCTCATAGGATTGAGGAGGGCGATAATATTGCCGCTCCTTGACATTAACCGTTATACGGAAACGCTGCAGCACATGGATCCTTTACGGGTAAACGGCAAAGTGATTCAAATTATCGGCTTGACCGTGGAGTCTGAAGGACCGGATGCCAGTATAGGGGACGTTTGCTCAATTCATCCGATCAAAGGCGGAAAACCTGTTCTAGCAGAAGTAGTAGGTTTTCGAAATAACCGTGTGCTGCTAATGCCGCTCGGAGAACTGCACGCCGTTGGCCCCGGTTGCGAAGTCGTGGCAACGGGAGGGCCGTTAACGGTTCAGGTAGGTTCCGAATTGCTTGGCAAAGTGCTCGATGGATTAGGAAAGCCGCTTGATGGTTCGAGTTTACCGGTACGCATGCCGCACTATTCAACGAACAATGCCCCTGGTAATCCGTTGAAACGGCCTAGAGTAACCCAGCCGCTCGGAGTCGGAGTTAGGGCGATAGACGGATTGTTAACCGTAGGTCAAGGGCAACGCGTAGGGATTTTCGCAGGTTCGGGCGTAGGTAAAAGTACGCTGCTCGGGATGGTGGCGCGAAATACTTCGGCAGACGTTAACGTCATCGCGTTAATTGGGGAACGCGGCCGCGAGGTGCTTGAATTCATCGAAAAGGATTTAGGTCCCGAAGGGTTGGCTAGATCGGTCGTGATCGTAGCTACGTCGGATCAACCGGCGCTTGTCAGGATGAAAGGCGCATTGATAGCGACGACGATTGCGGAGTACTTCCGCGATCGCGGCTTGAACGTCATGCTCATGATGGATTCCGTTACCCGTTATGCCATGGCGCTTCGCGAAGTAGGGTTAGCCATCGGCGAACCTCCGGCAACTAGAGGGTATACTCCTTCGGTATTCGCAGCTCTTCCTAAGTTGCTCGAACGAGCGGGGACTGGAGTAACAGGTTCCATAACGGCATTCTATACGGTGCTCGTTGACGGAGATGATATGAACGAGCCGATTGCCGATGCCGTTAGAGGAATACTCGACGGACACATCGTTTTGCATCGTAATCTGGCGAATAAAGGTCATTTCCCGGCAATCGATGTTTTGTCCAGCGTAAGCCGCGTTATGAAAGACATTATCAGTTCCGAGCAACAAGGAGCGGCGGAGCAGTTGAAGAAATTGCTTGCCGTGTATCGTGATTCGGAGGATCTGATCAATATCGGCGCTTACCAGCGGGGATCGAATGCTGAGATCGATAAAGCAATCCAGTATTACGATCTTATTAGAACTTATACGCAACAAAGAACGGACGAGAAAATCACGCTGCAGGAATCTCAAGAACGGTTGATCATCGATTTTTACAGGAGATGAGAATAAGCGATTATGTCATTTCGATATCACTTGCAGAAGATCGTTGATTTGAAGGGCAGCGAGAAATCGATGGCCGAATGGGAATACGCGGCTTCACTCGGAAAATTGCGCAAAGAAGAAGAACAACTGGCGCTTTTGTTTGAAGAGAGACGGGGCGTGGAACAAGCTTTGCAAGAGACCTCCGCGCGACCGACGCCGTTGACCGAGTTGCAGACGCTGCACCGTTACATAGAAATTTTGGACGAGCGAATTACTCAGCAGCGCGAAGACGTACGATCGGCTGAAACGTTGGTTAGAAAACGCCAAAGCCACCTGACGGACAAGATGGTAGACGAGAAAGTTTGGGTTAATGCAAGAGAACGCGCTCTAGAGCGTTTTAGAAGCGCATGGCTTGCTAAAGAACAGAACGAACTGGATGAAATCGCGATCGTACGGGCTGCGTCAGCCGCTCGCGGGTGATTGGAAGCACACGTACCTATCGCAGGAGAAGGGAGGGAGAATCGTGGCGAGCGCGGACGTAGAAAAGAGCAGTTACAGCGGCTTCGAACGATTTCTCTTTTTTGTTACCCCGATCTTGTTTACCGCTGTATTGCTAGGCATATTGCTGTTGATGTTCAATAAGGAATGGCGGAATGCGGCGCTTGAGATCGGGAATAAAATTCCCGTCGTTAAATCGATCGTTCCGGATCCGGACGAGCCTGCCGTGCCGGGCGCCAATTCGGATGAACAACTGACGGTCAACAATGCCAAAGCTAAAGTAGAAGAGCTGAACGCGCTTCTAGCGGATCGGGAAACGGCACTTAAGCAAGCGACGCAACAAACGGTCGATCAGAAAAAGCAGATCGATGATCTGCAGAGCAAAGTCGACCAATTGACGAAAGAAAACTCGGAAAAAACGATTACCAGCGATGCGTACCATGCTCGAATTTCCTCCTTAGCCCAAATGTACGGCAAAATGACTCCAAGCAAAGCGGCTCCGATATTGGAGAATATGACTTTGGACGAATCCGCCCTTGTTTTGGGCGAAATGTCGGATACCGAACGCGGACGAGTGCTCGAACGCATGACTCCGAAAAAAGCGGCCGACGTTACGATGAAGCTTAAGGATTCCGAAACGGTGGACAACCGCGAAATTTCCGCCTTGCAATCTCGCGTTAAGGAATTGGAGCTTAAGGCAGGCGAGCAATCTTCGACGCTGGATACCGCGGAGCTAAATAGAACTTTCTCCTCGATGAAGCCTAGCAATGCGGCGACTTTGTTGTTGCAGTTGGCAGGAACGAATCAGAGTAAAGTGCTGCGAATTCTTAGCGTGTTGGACGATGCTCTCGCTCGGATATTTTGTCATCGATGTCAGAGCTCGATAAGAAGGCTACGGCTAATCTAGTCAGCAAGCTCATGCCGGCTAATCCTTAATTCGTTTTGTACCTGCCTATTGAAAGGAGGTGAAAACAAATGAACATGGCTATCTCATCTTCGCCAATCTCTACGGGTAAGGTGGCAGCATCGACTTCTGGTTCCGCCGCAGGCTCTGCAACGGGAAGCGGATTCGCGGGCGCGCTGGTGCAAGCGATCGATGGTACCAGCAATACGGCGACGGTAAGCAACGGATTGTCATTGCCGGTAGGATTAGCAGGATTGCTAGGCCAATTGGGGTTAGATGCAAGCGCTGAGCAATCCCAGGATTTATTGGAGATGCTCGCCGGCTTAGTCGAACAGCTGGAGCAGCTAGAACAATCCGATCTGAGTTCTCTTACGTCGGACGTACAATCTCAGCTTGCCGAACTGTTAGCTGCATTCCAAAGCTTGCTTCAACAAATCGGCCAGAACCAATCTGCGCAGGCGGATCCGCTTACAACGACGGATCCGGTATCCGTCGATTCGAAACCTATCGTGCGTTCGTTGCGGGAAACTTTACAGCAGCTTGCCGCTGTCATAGCTTCAAGCGATGAGAACGTACCGTTAGCGACGAACTTTGCCGGTCAGCTTAAAGCTTTGTTGGATTCGATTACAGCCAAAACGCAGAGTAATCAAGCCGTGAGTCAAGGAGCTGCTCAAGAAGACAGTGCTGAAGGCGTACAGACTGCTACTCCTAATAAAGCAGCTGTCGACTCCGTTTCTGCAACGAAAGATGCGGTAACGCAGACAGCCGTCGTGGTTCAGGAGCGCAGATCCGTTCAAGCTCTCCGCGATCCGGTTTGGCGGTTTAACGTTACTGAAGTAGCCGAGAACGAAGCCTCGAACAGTCAACCTGCCGTGGTCACTAGCGCCGCAGCCTCCGGTGAAGCGAGTCAATCGGGTTCACAGCCGGCATGGACGTTCTTGCAGAACGACGTAACGACGAATGCCGAATTGCAGACGGGTAAACCGTCGTTGCGGCACAAGTTCCGGTACAGCAGTTTGCATCGCAGATGGAGAAGTTCTTAGTGAAGCAATTCCAGTTAATCCAAGGAAACGGAACATCCGAAGCGAAGCTTACGCTCACTCCCGAACATCTTGGTCAAGTCGACATTCGTATCGTCATGCAGAACGGCCAGCTGACTGCCCAATTCGTTACGGAAAACCCGGCTGCTCGCGATCTTCTAGAAAATCAAATGTCGCAGCTTAGAGCCGCATTAAACGGTCAGGGCTTGCAGGTTGAACGTTTGGAGGTTGTGCAGCAACCTGCTAACTCGGCAAGTACTGCGTTTATGCACCAAGAGCAACGTCATTCGAATGCTAGAAACGGCAACGGCAACAATGGCAACGGCAATGGAGATGCAATCGAGGATCCTGCCGTATTCGCCGCCGAGCTGGAACGTAACTCTTCCCTTAAGGAATTCGGTTACGGAAGCTCGATTAACGTCACAGCGTAATTCCGGTTGAAGGAGGTGAATTCTGTGGCTGATAGTATCGGGAGTTCGAATGTATGGCCGTATTATTCTTCGCAGAACGTTCAAGCGGCGGCGAGAAAACCCGTGAAGGAGCTGGGCAAAGACCAGTTTCTACAAATCTTAGTCACGCAATTGCGTAACCAAGATCCAATGCAGCCTTTGCAAGATAAGGAGTTTATCGCGCAAATGGCGCAATTCTCGTCCTTGGAACAAACGATGAACATGACCAAGGAACTGGTCGCGCTTAAACAATCCGCGGGGATGGCTGCCGGTTTAATCGGCAAGGAAGTTTCTTGGCTGACTGAAACGGATGCCGGAGTGGTGGAGTATCACGGTACCGTTAACTCCGTGCTGTGGCGCGACGGCGTTCAATACGTCAAGGTCGAGGATAAGGAAGTCCCAATGGAAGAAATAACGTCGATCTCTGAACCGTCTGAAGACAGCGAATCGGAGGCGACGGGAAATGAGTGACCGGATGCTCGTTGGACATCTTTCAACGGGACTTACGGGACCGATTCAAGGCAATCGCAACATCAACCGGAATAAGCAGGAGTATCCGGAGACGGCTTCATTCCGCGACTTACTTAGTCAACAACAGCTGAAGTTCAGTCACCACGCCGAGCAACGGTTGCAGCAAAGAGGCATTTCATTGCAGCCGGAGCAGTTGACGAAAATTGCCGATGCGGTTGAACAAGCCGCTGCGAAAGGCGCGAAGGATTCTCTGGTGTTGTTTCGGGATATCGCGATGATCGTAAATGTGCCGAATCGAACCGTCGTTACCGCGATGGACGGCAATTCGATGAAAGAACATATTTTCACGCAAATCGATAGCGCCGTCGTTGTCAGCTAACGTTAAACCGGGCTGGTCCTACTTAGGAAGCCCTAAGCCGCCGACCGATTGAAGCGGCTCTATTCCACCAAATTTATGGAGGTAGACATTTCATGTTGCGTTCTATGTACTCTGGTGTCTCCGGTATGCGCGGGTTTCAAACGAAGCTTGACGTTATCGGTAATAACATCGCAAATGTAAACACAGTAGGATTCAAAGCTGGTCGAGTGATGTTTAAGGATATCTTGAGCCAATCGATGTCAGGAGTAACGGCGCCGGTTGAAGGTGAATCCGGAGGCGTTAATGCCAAACAAATCGGCCTAGGGGTGTCGATCGCTTCCATCGATACGATGCATACGCCTGGTAGCGCGATGACTACCGGAAGCTCAACGGATCTTCGTATTGATGGCGATGGATTTTTCGTCGTAAGTCCGAGCGCGGACGGTCCAAGATATTTGACTCGCTCTGGTAACTTCACGCTTGACGCTAACCGTCAACTTGTCAATGCGGATGGAATGTTCGTGCTCTCCGGCGACGATGGCGAAGGCCAACCGATCGTTCTTGATGAAGGAGTGACCGCGTTCTCTATCGCTCAAGACGGAACAATCATTTCGATTGACCAAGATGGAATTGCAACGCCTACGGAATTCCAGGTCGGTGTAGCGAAAGTCGTTAACCCGAGCGGTTTGGAGAAAGTGGGAGGCAACTTGTACCGCATGACTCCGAATGCCAACGCCGAAAGCGAGCTGATTGTTGGAACAGCAGCCAACCTTGAAACAGGTACTGGAGCAATCATTACCGGTCAGCTTGAAATGTCCAATGTCGATTTGACGAACGAGTTCACGGAAATGATCGTCGCGCAACGCGGATTCCAAGCGAACTCCAGAATTATCACGACATCGGACGATATTTTACAAGAAGTCGTTAACCTTAAACGATAGTTATTGATCTCCTGCCTTGGGAGAGCTTAGCTCTCCCCTTGGCAGCTTAGGGGAGGCCCTGTAATGATTTATGTCACGCGCCTTAACGGCAGTAAGTTTCATATCAATGCCTTATTGATCGAAACGGTAGAAGATACGCCAGACACGATTATTACGCTTACGACTGGAAAGAAATTCATCGTTATTGAAAATTCTTCGGATGTAATCCGGGCTATCCGGCATTACCTACGCAGTATCGGTGTGCTAGCGGCGGTTACAAGCCCAGTGGACACGCAATCGGAGGGAGCTACGTCATGAGAAAATTGTTGCCATGGCTCGTTTCGCTATTATTGGCGATTACGTTAATTGTCATTGTCACGTTTTACTTCGCAACTAACCTGTTCGGGGACAAGAAATCGGATGATCCAGAACAAGTCGCGAAGGAAGCTGCCGGCAGTGTGCAAGTCGAGCCAATATCTGCGGATGAAATGGTTAAAGTCACATCCGAATTAATTGATATTAGAACAAACCTCGCCGACACGGATTATGTCGTGCAAATTAGCTTCTCGTTCCAACTCGAAAACGAGAAAGCAAAGGAAGAGTTCGACAAGATCAAGGAAAGCAAAGTTAAACCGATCATTAACCGCGCTTTATGGGTTATGACCCCAGACGAAATGAACGGTACCAAAGGCAAAGACCAATTGACGGCAGGGCTTATAAATTCCATCAACGATGTGTTGTCGGATGGAAAGCTGTTGAATGTCGGCATTACGGGATTTGTGATGATGCCTGTTTAATAAAGAAAATCCAATGCTATTTCAATGGATGGGTAGATCATTTTGACCTTTGACGCAAACAACATCAGTTTCGTAATGGTTTAAGAAAGGGGTGAGAGATTTGGTAGATGTACTTTCGCAGAATGAGATCGATGCGTTGTTGGCGGCGCTCTCGTCAGGAGAAATGGATGCGGAAGAGCTCAAAAAAGAGGATACCCAGAAAAAGGTCCGTGCGTATGATTTCAAACGCGCCACTCGTTTTTCGAAAGATCATATCCGCAGCTTAACCCGCATACACGAAAACTTTGCTAGATTTTTGACCACATATTTCTCTGCTCAGCTCCGAACGTTCGTTCAGATTAGCGTCGTTCAAGTAGAACAGCTACCCTATGACGAATTTATTCGCTCCATCCCTAAGATGACGATTTTGAACATTTTCGAAGCAGAACCGCTTGAAGGTCGAATGGTTCTAGAGGTACATCCCAACGTAGCGTTTGCCATGTTGGATAGGCTATTAGGCGGCGGCGGCAGCGCTCCGAGCAAAATCGGCAGCTTAACGGAGATCGAAACGATCATCATGGAGAAAATCTTCAGCAGGGCGCTGGAGAGCTTGCAAGAAGCTTGGAAGACGATTTTGGATGTACAACCGCGCCTTGAAGCTTTAGAGACGAATCCGCAGTTTATGCAAATCGTATCCCCGAACGAGACGATCGCGCTTATATCTCTCAGTACGAAAATCGGAGAGACGACCGGGATGATCAATCTATGTATTCCTCACGTCGTTATCGAACCGATCATGCCGAGATTGTCCGTGCATCACTGGTTCGTGTCCCAGAAGAAGACGAGGGCGCCTGAAGAACAGTTGATGCTTGAACAGCGGGTTAACAAGGCCAAATTGCCGATTATCGCAGAGCTAGGCCATTCCAGAATTTCCGTACAGGAATTTCTGAACCTGAACATCGGGGATGTCATTGCCTTACATAAACCTACGGCCGAAGGCCTGGAAGTGAAGGTTGGGGATAAGGTGAAATTTATTGCCAGCCCAGGCACCGTGCGAGATAAGATGGCGATTCAGATTCAAGAGATCGTCAGCGAAGGAGTAGATGAAATCCATGACGAGTAAAGACTATTTATCGCAAGAAGAGATTGACGCGTTATTGAATCAATCCTCTGGCGGAGAAGAAGAGTCGCCAGGGACTTCATCCGGCGGCGTACCCGCCATTAGCGACTATCTGACGCCGCTAGAACAGGATGCGCTTGGAGAAATCGGCAATATCACATTCGGAAGCGCGGCGACGGCATTATCGACACTGCTCGGTAAAAAAGTAGATATCACTACTCCTACCGTTTCGGCGATTGCCAGAGATCAGTTTGAATCCGAATTTCCAAAACCTCATGTCGCGGTACACGTGAGCTACGTGGAAGGCTTCGAAGGGATTAACTCACTCGTCATTAAATCCCATGACGCGCAAGTCATTGCGGATTTGATGCTTGGCGGCGAAGGGAACGTTACTTCGGAAGAGCTGAATGAAATTCATGTCAGCGCCGTTCAAGAAGCGATGAATCAAATGATGGGTTCGTCCGCTACATCCATGTCTACGATATTTAACCGTATGGTAAATATTTCTCCTCCGGGCATCGATATTATGGACGTGCGCAACAATTCGGGCATTAGCAACATTCCTCAAGAGAGCGTGTTCGTCAAAATCTCGTTCCGGCTCAAAATCGGAGATTTGATCGATTCGTCGATCATGCAGCTGATAGCCGTACCTTTCGCTAAAGAACTTGTTCGTTCCTTAATGGGAGGCGCTTCCGAAGAGCCTGCTCCACAGCAAGCCGCGCAACCGGCACCGCAGTCTGCGCCACCAGCGGCTGCTTATGCGGCACCGACGCCGCCGCCAGCGCAACCGGCACCGCCAGTACATCATGCTCCGCCAACTTATGCGCGCCTGTACCTAGCCATCCTCAGACTTTAGGAGGGGGAGTGAATCGAAACGTGAACGTTAATCCGGTTCAATTTGCCAATTTCCAAGGTGCAGCGTATTCGCAAGGGGACGAAACAAATCTGAATTTGTTGCTGGATATTCCTCTGAAGGTAACGGTTGAGCTTGGGCGTACTCAGAAACAAATTAAAGATATTCTAGAGCTGTCCCAAGGCTCGATTATCGAACTGGACAAGTTAGCCGGCGAGCCTGTAGACATCTTAGTGAATAACAAATTGATCGCCAAAGGCGAGGTCGTCGTAATCGACGAAAATTTCGGTGTACGCGTCACCGATATCGTCAGTCAATGGGACCGCGTCCAAAAAATCCAATAAGCATATCGGGAGGAAATAGAAAATGGCAAATCGCATTCTCATCGTAGACGACGCAGCATTCATGCGCATGATGATCCGGGATATTTTGACGAAAAATGGTTACGAGGTAGTTGGGGAAGCACAAGACGGTGCGCAAGCTATCGAGAAATATAAAGAGTTCAATCCTGATTTGATCACCATGGATATTACGATGCCTGAGATGGACGGCATCACGGCGTTAAAAGAAATTCGCAAGCTGGATTCGAACGCCAAAGTCATTATGTGTTCCGCAATGGGGCAACAAGCTATGGTTATCGACGCGATTCAAGCCGGAGCTAAAGATTTTATCGTGAAACCATTCCAAGCGGATCGCGTAATCGAAGCGATCAAGAAAACACTGGGTTAAACAAAGTCAGGAGCGTTGAAGATTCATGCGAAGTTACGGGCTCGTTGAAGAGATTCCACTGTCGGGATCGACAGCGTCGGCGTGGGATTTAATCTGGGTATTATTCGTCCTCGGCATTATTATCGGTTTAATCGTTCTGGTTCTGCGGTTTTTCGCCAAACGCAATCGCGGGTGGGGAATGAATCGATCGCTTCGTTCTCTTGGCGGATTTCCGCTCGGAACGAACAAGTCGATGCAAATCGTGGAATGGAATGGCCGAATATACGTACTTGGCGTTGGGGACGAAGTAACGCTGTTGGAGTCCATCACGGAGCCCGAAGTCGTTGCCGCTCTGCTGGCTGAACATGATTCCAACATGGCCAATACCGGTCCTGCTCTACCTGAATGGCTTCGCAAATGGACTCAACGCAACAATCCGCATAACGATGTTCAATCCTCCAAGGAAACGGGAAACCAAACGAGCTTCGAGCATACGTTGGAAAACCGGCTGCGCCAGCTCTCCGAAAGAAGGCAGAGGGTGGAGCAATTGCTGGAGGATAGTCGTTCCGGGGATCGGACAGATAAGCGATGAGAAAAAAAATACTTTACAGCTTTGTTGCGTTGCAGACTCTCTTGATCGGATTTCAGGCATCTGCCTTCGCCGATCCCATAATCGGAGTTACTCTCGGCGATGGGTCTGAGCCGGTAGGGGCTTCGGCATTATCTATGCTCCTTCTCATTACCGTGCTCAGTCTGGCACCCGCGATACTTGTATTGATGACAAGCTTTACAAGAATCGTTATCGTGCTAGGCTTTGTCCGGACTTCGCTTGGTACGCAGCAGATGCCTCCGAATCAGGTGTTGATCGGATTGGCCTTATTCATGACGTTATTCATTATGGCTCCTACGTTCTCCCAAGTTAACGAAACGGCTCTTAAGCCCTATCTAGCCGGGGAGATCAGTCAAACTGATGCTCTGCAAAAAGCGAGCGTACCGATGAAGGAGTTCATGTATAAACATACGCGTGAAAAGGATTTGCTCTTGTTCATGAACTATACGAAAACCGAGAAACCGGAAACCTATCAAGACATTCCGATTACCGTCCTTGTACCTGCTTATGCCATCAGCGAGTTAAAGACGGCATTTCAGATGGGGTTTATGATTTTCATTCCGTTTCTCATTATTGATATGGTTGTGGCCAGCACGTTGATGGCCATGGGGATGATGATGCTTCCGCCTGTTATGATTTCGCTTCCGTTCAAGATATTGCTCTTTGTGCTTGTCGACGGTTGGTATCTAGTCGTTAAGTCTCTGTTGACCAGCTTCAATACTTGAATTAAGCGTAATTGCAAGGTAGGAGGGTTATCATGTCTACAGAGTTTATTATCGGTTTAGCGGGACAAGCTTTGTATACCGTTCTTAAAGTAAGCGCGCCAATGCTCGGAATCGGACTGATCGTCGGATTACTCGTCAGTATCTTTCAAGCGACCACGCAAATCCAGGAGCAGACGCTTGCTTTCGTACCCAAAATCATCGCTGTTTTCTTGGCCATCCTGCTTTTCGGTCCGTGGATCCTGAATGTCATGGTCGATTTCACGAGTCAATTGCTAGGAAATTTGGCGAACTACATTGGGTGACGGCGAATGGAACTAATTATGCAGGCGTTTCCTGCTTTTCTGCTTGTTTTATGTCGAATAACATCGTTTTTTGTAGTGGCACCTATTTTCTCTTCGCGTACGTTTCCAACGGTCATCAAAATTGGTCTTGCGTTTTTCGTCTCGTTGATTGTCTTTTTAACGGTCGGCTTCGATACGAAAATTACTGCCGATGCTACTTATATTCTTGCGATCGTACGGGAAGTTTTTGCGGGGCTGCTCATAGGTTATGTGGCTTACATGTTCTTCACGATCGTACAAACCGCCGGTTCATTCATGGATATGCAAATGGGGTTTGGGATTGCGAATATCGTTGATCCCATTACGGGCGTAACGGCGCCTATACTCGGAAATTTCAAGTATATGTTAATGATTCTCGTTTTTTTGTCCATAAACGGTCACCATTATTTGTTGGCGGCGATTATGGATAGTTACAAGTGGTTGCCTCTCGATAACAATCTGTTTCAAGTATATTACGGAGGAAACGTCACGGAGTTTCTAACCAGAACTTTCGCGGACACGTTCTTGTTAGCGCTGCAAATATCGGCCCCGATCGTCGTAGCGATGTTTTTGACGGATTTCGGGTTGGCGCTTCTCGCAAGAACCGCTCCTCAGTACAACGTGTTCGTTATCGGCATACCGATTAAAATTCTAGTGGGTTTGGGATTGCTCGTCCTGCTTCTTCCCGGGTTTGGCGTATTGTTTCAAGTGATATTCGATCATATGTTCCAAGCGCTCGAGAAACTGTTTACCATCATAAAGTCATCCTCTTAATCTTAGAAATCCAGAAGAGGAGGTGGTGTCATGCCCCGTAATCGCCTAAGGATGGACCTGCAATTGTTTTCAGGCGAGAAAACGGAAAAGGCGACACCCAAAAAGCGTTCGGAAAGCCGGAACAAAGGCCAAGTGGCAAAAAGCCCGGAAATTCCAAGCTCGCTGATTTTACTCGCAAGTATTTGTTGCTTACTCATGCTTGGTCCATTTTTGCAGAAAGAAATACTGAGTTTGTTCGGCGACACTTTGCTGCATCGATTGAACATGGAAGTAACGGATCAGAACGTACTGGGTCTGTTCTCCCAGTACGCCATTCAAATTCTAATCGTATTATCGCCTATTTTCATCATTGCCGTTGTCGTAGCCTTTGCGAGTTATTACGTGCAAATCGGTTGGTTATTCACTTTTGAACCACTAAAACCAAAACTGGATAAGCTAAATCCGATTAACGGTGCCAAAAACATTTTCGGTATGCGTACGATCGTTGAATTTCTCAAAAGCTCTTTGAAGCTAATCGCTGTCGGATTGATCGTTTTCATGCTTTTATGGTCCGAAAGAGACCGATTGATGGATCTGGCGCATTTGCCCGTACAAGATATTTTCGCGTTTGTAACCAGCTTGACGATGCAGATGGGGATTTATGTTGCTGCATTATTGCTTATTTTAGCCATTGGCGATTTTATGTATCAACGTTACGAGTTCGAGAAAAATATGAGAATGAGTAAGCAAGATATTAAAGACGAATACAAGAACATAGAAGGCGATCCTTTAATCAAAGGGAAGATCAAGGAGCGCCAACGCAGGATGGCTCTGATGCGGATGATGCAAGAAGTGCCGAACGCGGATGTCATTATTACGAATCCGACGCACTTCGCCGTTGCATTGAAATATGATGCTTCAAAGATGGATGCGCCAACGGTTATCGCCAAAGGGCAAGACTACTTAGCTCTTCGTATCCGGGAAATCGCCAAACAAAATGAGGTCATAACAATGGAAAACAAGCCGCTCGCCCGCGCGCTATACGAGAGGACTGAAGTGGGACAAAGCGTTCCCGGCGACCTCTTCCAAGCGGTAGCGGAAGTGCTGGCATACGTATATCGGCTCAAAGGCCGTAGGTAATATAGTGAGATTGGTCGGCTTATGAAGGGTGCAGAAGAAAAGGAATTGTCACGGAGAGTTTACGTCCGCCTTTAAAATCAAGTTGCAACGGCAAAAGTCATTTCAATAGCAACTTGATTTTAACAGCGGCACAGGGACAATCCTTTTCTGTCGCACGCGTTTTCATAAGAGAACGCTTCGAATGGGAGGAACGCGTCATGAAAATACGGGACTTAAGCATACTCATTGGCGTCATCGGCATTGTCCTGATGATGGTCGTTCCAATTCCCAAAGGGCTATTGGACATTTTGCTCATCATCAACATTTCCGTAGCCATCATGATATTGCTCATTGCAATGAACACCCAAGATGCGCTACATTTTTCGATTTTCCCGACTTTATTGCTCATTACAACGGTATTCCGCTTAGCGTTGAACGTATCGACGACGAGACTGGTTCTTTCCGAGGCCGATGCGGGACATGTCGTCGAGACCTTCGGAAAATTCGTTGCAGGCGGTCAGATGGCGATTGGATTCGTTGTATTCCTTATCCTGGTCGTCGTCCAATTTATCGTTATTACTAAGGGTTCCGAGCGCGTCGCCGAAGTAGGGGCAAGGTTTACTCTCGACGCGATGCCCGGTAAACAAATGAGCATCGACGCCGATTTGAACGCAGGATTGATCAACGAACAGCAAGCGCGCGAACGCCGCGAGAAAATCGAGAAGGAAGCCGATTTCTACGGAGCGATGGACGGTGCGAGTAAATTCGTAAAAGGGGACGCTATCGCGTCGATCATCATCGTTCTTATCAACTTGATCGCAGGTTTTATTATCGGTATGGCTATTCATGGCATGGACGTCATGACTTCTCTAGAGACATACTCCATCTTGACGATCGGTGACGGTCTCGTCAGCCAAATTCCTGCGCTACTAATTAGTACGGCTGCCGGTATTATCGTCACGAGAGCGGCGTCCGAAGGAAATATGGCCGACGACGTGAGCAAACAATTGCTCCGTTATCCGAAATTGCTATACATCGTAGCGGGTACGGTAGCACTGCTTGGGATCGCAACGCCGATACCTCTGCTTAGCACCATTCCGTATGCGATCATTCTCGCCGTCGCCGGTTATCGATTGCAGTCTAATCTAGACCGTAAACAGCAAGAAGAAGAGCTTCTTGTCGAAGAGAAACAAATCGAGGAAGTCCGAAGCCCGGAGAGCGTCATCAGCCTATTGCAGGTAGACCCGATCGAATTCGAGTTCGGATACGGCTTAATTCCGCTGGCCGATACGCAACAGGGCGGGGATTTGCTCGACAGGATCATCATGATTCGACGGCAATGCGCGCTTGAAATGGGATTAATCGTGCCCGTTATCCGAATTCGCGACAATATTCAACTAAAACCGAACGAATATGTCATCAAGATGAAAGGAAATACGGTAGCTCGTGGCGAATTATTAATTCATCATTATCTTGCCATGAGTCCGGGCTTCGATGATGATTCCGTCACGGGAATCGAGACGCAGGAACCCGCGTTCGGACTTCCGGCGCTTTGGATCGACGAAGCTACGAAAGAACGTGCGGAGATGGCCGGTTATACCGTCGTCGATCCTCCTTCCGTCGTAGCGACTCATTTAACGGAAGTCATTAAGAAGTACGCGCACGAGCTTATCGGCCGCCAAGAAACGAAAGCATTGGTGGAAAGCGTCAAAGAAACGTATCCGGCTCTGGTCGACGAACTGATCCCATCCATCCTTGGCGTGGGGGACGTGCAGAAAGTATTGTCAAAGCTTCTAAAAGAAAAGATCTCCATCCGGGATTTGGTTACGATCTTCGAAACGTTGGCGGATTACGGCAAGTATACGAAGGACCCGGAAGTGTTAACGGAATACGTACGGCAAAGCTTGTCCAGACAAATTACGCAACAGTACGCTACTTCTTCCGAACCTCTTAAGGTGATTACGGTTAGCCCGGCCGTCGAGAAGAAGATCGCGGATGCGGTGCAACAATCCGATCAAGGCAGCTATTTGGCTATGGATCCCGCATCTTCCCAAGTGATCTATCAACGCTTGACGGAGCAAGTCAACCGCCTGGTTCAATCGGGACAACAACCGATTATTTTAACCTCACCGACGATTCGTATGTATTTGCGCCAGTTGCTAGAAAGAAGTTTGCAAGATATTCCGGTTATCTCATACAGTGAATTGGAGCCAAGCATTGAAGTGCAAAGCGTTGGGGTGGTGAGTGCATGAAGGTAAAAAGATATATCGTCGACGATGTGCCCGAAGCCGTTCAAATGATTCGAAGCGAGCTAGGCTCGGATGCCGTCATTCTCAATACGAAAGAAATCCGCGTAGGCGGATTTCTTGGCATGTTCCGCAAGAAGCGTATGGAAGTCATCGCCGCGATCGATGAAGCGGCCAAGAAACCGCCCGCGCGCTCGCCGTTGCCATCGAGATCGCCATTGCCTGATCGTCTGCCCGACAGAAAGCCTTATGTCCCTCCTGCGGAAGAGCAAGCGACGTCTTCGCCCGTGTTGCCCTCGAACACGATCAGGGAACGCTATTCCCAGCCTCCGTTTGCGGATAGCGGAAGAGCGCCGTTACCGTCGCCTATCGGACTAGCCGACATTCAGACGGATTCCGGACAAGCCGGTCCGACGAAGATGAGTGCCTTCGGTTCGAGTTTAGAACTGGCTAAATCGGCTCAAGAACGCAGCGCTCCTCTTCCCGAGATTCGGCCGGAACCGGCATTTACCGATAACAAGCCGGAACAACCGCGGACGAGCGTGCAAGCGTCGACGCTAGCCGATGATGTGCTAACCGCGCAAACAAGAGGAAATAAGCAAGAAGTTGAAGAAACGTCCGCTTTGTTGCAGGAACTGCGTTCCATGAAAGAATTAATGACGAAGATGGCCAAACAGCAAACCTACCGCAGCATGCCGGAATCCGTTATGAAGTGGAGCAAGCGGTTAGCCGAACAAGGAGTAGAACCCGCTTACGTAGAACAATTCGCCGAAGCGGTCAGCCATAGGCTGGCGGATCTCGGAGAAGAGAGCGTAGAAGCTTCCTATCAAGCAGCTCGAGCCGAGCTTCTCTCTTGGCTGCATAACGCGAAGGACGTCGGCATCGATGCGGAAACCCGAATTATCCATTTCGTCGGCCCGACGGGAGTCGGTAAGACAACGACGATCGCCAAGCTGGCTGCGGAGCAATCTTTCAACCACAGAAGATCGGTAGGTTTCATCACAGCGGATACCTACAGGATTGCCGCAGTAGACCAATTAAGAACTTACGCGGATATCTTAAACATACCGCTTGAAGTCGTGTTCTCTCCGGGCGAGTTAACGCGAGCTTACAAAAAAATGAGCGATCAAGACTTGATCTTCATGGACACCGCGGGCCGTAACTATAGGAACGAGCTGTTCGTGTCGGAAGTAAACAGCCTTCTGGCGCCAGGCGAGCAAACGCAAACGATTCTCGTCCTGAGCTTAACCCACAAATACAGCGATATGAAGACGGTTGCATCCCAATTCGTGAAATACGGAGTTAACCAACTGTTGCTGACCAAATTCGACGAGACGGATTCCTACGGATCGGTAATCAATTTGGTGAGAGAGTTCGACTTTCGGATTTCCTATATTACTTTCGGACAAACGGTACCCGACGACATTAAAGCTTTCGAGCCGGAGGATTTAGTAAAACGAATATTGGGGGATCCGACCGATGATTGATCAAGCGCAGGCACTCCGGCATTTGGTTCATTCAAAGGACATTCGATCCGCTCGCACGACGCGGGTCGTCACCGTAACAAGCGGCAAAGGCGGCGTAGGGAAATCGAATTTCAGCCTCAACTTTGCGATGGCGTTGCAGAATCGGGGGTATAGCGTACTCATTTTCGATGCGGACGTTAGTTTCGCGAATATCGATGTCCTTTTAGGTACGCCTGCCCAGTATAATCTCATTCATCTTCTTAAGGGCGAGAAGTCCATTTGGGAAATCATCCAAATCGGGCCGAGCGGATTGCAGTTCATCGCCGGCGGCTCGGGATTTCAAGATCTAGTAAGGCTTAGCGAGCAAGAGCTCGAGTACTTCTCGGAACAAATCGGCAAGCTGCACGGACATGTGGATTTCATCTTATTCGATACCGGAGCCGGTTTATCGAAAGAAACAGTTAGATTCATAACGGCGGCGGAGGAGACGATCGTCGTCACGACTCCGGAGCCGACCTCCATTACGGATGCCTACGCCTTGATTAAAATGCTTAAGACGATGGGGCACGATATCGCTTTCCGGTTAGTCGTTAATCGGGTTACCGATGATCGGGAAGGCAATCAGACGGCGGATAACATTCGCCAAGTGGCTAGTAAATATTTGGGGTTGGAAATACCGGTTCTCGGATTCATTCCGGATGACGCAAACGTCACCAAGGCGGTCAAACGCCAGACCCCTTTATCTATAGCGTTTCCGGATAGTCAAGCCATTAAAGGAATCGATCGAATCACTTCTCGGTTTCTGCTGGAAGAACGAGAACAGAGTAGCGCGCGAGGGGTATCAGGATTTCTGCAAAAAATGAAAAAACTATGGAGTTAGTCAAGGTTGCTAAGGAACTAGAAGCAGTGACGCGTTTACAGCCAGATTAACAGGGGAGGATCGCATATGACGGAATTCAAAGTTCTCATTGTTGATGATTCTCCATTCATGCGCAAAGTGTTCAGCGATGTCATCGATGCTGATGCTGCCTTCAAAGTATTGGCGACAGCTTCGAATGGTAAAGAGGCTGTTGACTTGGCGCTTGAACTCAAGCCGGACATTATTACGATGGATTTGGAAATGCCTCATATGAATGGAATCGAGGCGCTGAAACGAATCATGGCCGTACAGCCCATGCCGGTTATCATGCTCTCAGCAGTAACGGATAACGGGACAAGGGATACGATACGAGCTCTCCAATACGGCGCAATCGATTTTATCCGCAAGCCGGATGGAGCCGTGAAGCTCGATATTCATCAAGTAGGCGAACAATTGCTTGAGAAGCTTCATGTCGCGTTGGAGACGATGAGCAGAGGCGCGTTAAAAATGCTGCCGGCGGTAAAGGAGATGGGCGAGCTATTCCCGAGCCTGTAAAAACCGAAACGCCGGCACCCGTTCCGATCGTAGAAAATACGAAGAAACCGAAACCGAGCGTATCGGCATTGTCGGTCCCCGACAAAACGAACGAAGAGAGCGTGAAACCTCTCGAACTACCTCCAAGGAAGAAAAACACGGAACCCCCGGTCAACTTCGGAAGGGTGCCCGATAAGCCGCGGATCACTGGTACCTTTGGCGCTAACGCGGCAAAACCGAAAGCAACGGAGCGCGCGGCAGGCAAGGAAAGCTTGCAATTGCCAAGCCGCAAGCCCGCGGCGGGCATAGAGCATAGACCTCTACCCGCCAAGAAGCCATCTGGTCTTGCGCCAAAGCCAAAGTTAGAGAATACCTCAGCTTTAGAGGAGTCCAATAACGCGAATGCAGGGCCTAAGACGTCTACGGTATTCACGCATCTGGTTGCAATCGGTACGTCTACGGGAGGCCCGCGTGCTTTGCACGAAGTTCTGACCGGCATTCCGGCGGATTTTCCAGCTCCCATACTCGTTGTCCAGCACATGCCTCCTAAATTCACGCATTCGCTGGCGCAACGTTTGGATAATTTTTGCAGCATCCATGTCCGAGAAGCTGTCGACGATGAACTCGTTGAGACTGCTACTGCTTATATCGCTCCCGGGGGTCGGCATATGTCGCTCTCGAAAGACGCGACAGGCAAGTACAGAATCAAGCTATCGGATGAAGCGCCGAAGGGAGGGCACAAGCCGTCAGTTGATGTGATGTTCGAATCGTTGATCGGACATCAGCAATTGAAAAGGCATATCGTGCTCATGACCGGAATGGGCAGCGACGGCGCGAAAGGAATGAAGGCTCTTCAAGCGGATGGGGCTCAGACAACGATAGCGGAAGCGGAGCAGACGTGCGTCGTTTACGGAATGCCGCGTTGCGCTATCGAGCTTGGCGCCGCTTCCCACCAATTGCCGCTTCAAGAAATTGCTTCGGTTCTCGTGCAGGAAGTGAAATCCCGCAAACCTTAATCATGTACCCGTAAGCTCAGCCAACAAGGAGGTGTCCGGCCAGTGGAAATGAATCAATACTTATCCATGTTTATCGATGAGTCCAACGATCACCTGCAAGCGCTGAACGAAAATATGCTTCGGCTGGAGCAGCAACCGGAGGATATCAGCATCGTTCAGGTTATCTTCCGCTCTGCGCACACGTTAAAGGGAATGTCCGCGACGATGGGCTTCGAAGATCTTGCCGCCCTGACGCACGAAATGGAAAACGTTCTGGACCTTGTACGCAACAGCAAGCTCAGCATGAACGGACATATATTCGATACGTTGTTCAAATGTTTGGACGCGCTCGAAGGTATGGTTCAAGATATCATCAACGGCGGTACGGGAAAAAGTGATGTGGAAGAGCTTGTTCAACGTCTGAAGGGGATAGTCAAAGGCGATGTCGGCGGCGGTGGCGGAACGTCCAAACCTGCGTCGTCGGCAGCAGCCGTACCACCTTCGTTCGTATTGGACCAATTCCAACTATCCGTCCTTGCCCAGTCATTGGAGAGCGGCCATAAGGCCTATTACATCGAAGTGAAAGTGCGAGAAGACTGCTTGCTCAAAGCTGCTCGCGCTTATATGGTGTTCGACGTACTTGAGCGCAACGGAGAAGTGGTTAAATCCTATCCTTCTGTCCAAGAGATCGAGCAGGAGCAGTTCGATCGCGGCTTCTCGGTCTATTACATCTCTCAAGTCGATGCAAATGAACTCAAAGACCAAATTTCACGGGTTTCGGAGATCGAATCGGTTGTTCTGAACGCGGTGGATAAGGATTCGCTAGCCGAGATGGAGCAAAGTAAAGGCGCCGTCGAGCAAAGCGAAAAAGCGAGCCTGGAAACGGCGGCATCGGCTGCTCCGGCAAGCAATGCACCGGCCGCAACTCCTAGCCCCAGCGCCGAGAACGCTCCTCGCCCGGCCGCGGCCCAATCGACGGGAAGCGCCGCGCCGCGCACGATTCGCGTCGATATCGACCGGCTTGATTCGTTAATGAATCTATTTAGCGAGTTGCTGATAGATCGGGTTCGATTGGAGCAGCTTGCGTCCGAAGTTCGGCGTAACGACTTGACGGAAACGGTCGAGCATATGGCGCGCGTAAGCGCGGATTTACAGAATATCGTATTGAAGCTGCGGATGGTTCCGGTGGAGAGCGTATTTAATCGGTTTCCGCGGATGGTCCGGGATTTGGCTAAATCGCTGGATAAGAAAGTAGATTTAGTGATTACCGGAGCCGAGACGGAATTAGACCGTACGGTCATCGACGAAATCGGCGATCCGCTGGTACACCTTATCCGTAATGCGGTCGATCACGGCGTAGAGCCTATCGCAGAGCGGGTCAAAATAGGTAAACCGGAAGTAGGAACGGTACATCTTCGCGCCTACCATAGCGGTAATCACGTCTTCATCGAAATCGAAGAAGACGGCAAAGGAATCAATCGTCCTAAAGTATTGGAGACGGCAATCAAACGGGGCGTCGTTACTGCCGAAGAGGCGAAAAATCTCAGCGACGAAGAGGTAAACATGCTGATCTTCGCCGCGGGCTTCAGCACCGCCGACAAAGTATCGGACATTTCCGGCAGGGGTGTCGGTCTTGACGTCGTTAAATCTAAAATCTCCTCGCTCGGAGGACATGTCACCGTCCATTCGACTCTGGGAGCCGGAACGAAGTTTTCGATACAACTGCCGCTCACGCTTTCCATCATAGCGGCGATGTTGATCAAGCTCGGATCCGAAAAATACGCATTCCCTCTGTCCTCTATTGTTGAGACCGGTTCGGTCAAAAGGTCCGATATCCGAACGCTTCACGGCAACCGAATGATCGATTATCGCCAATCGATCATTCCGGTCGTATCGCTGGCGGCTTTGGTTGATTCGCCCGACTATCGGGACGAAGAAGAAACGGAAACCGAAATGCTGATCGTACGCAAAGGGGACAAGCTGGCCGCGATTCTCGTAGACGAATTCATAGGACAAAGCGAGATCGTCTTGAAGCCATTGGGCAAATATTTAGCCGGCAATCTCGGCGTCGTCTCCGGGGCGACTATACTAGGCGATGGCCAAGTTGCATTGATCGTTGATCCTAACGCACTTATTAAGTAAAATACCGGACTCTAAGGGAGGATTATATCCATGGCAGAGGAATTGAAAGTCATTGTCTTCACGCTTGCGCAAGAAGAGTACGGGATTGAAGTAGATAAAGTTCGCACGATCGAGCGTATGGTACCGATTACGCGCGTTCCGAAAACGCCGGAATTCGTAAAGGGAGTTATAAACCTGCGGGGAATCGTTATTCCGGTTATCGACCTGCGCGGACGTTTCGGTCTTGCGGAGACGGATTACACGGAAAATTCAAGAATTATTATCGTCGCGGCGAACGATCTTGAGGTCGGTTTTATCGTCGATTCCGCTAACGACGTCATGGACGTCATGAGCGATACGATCGAGAACCCGCCGGAAGTATTGGGCGGAGTTAAAGCCAAATATATTAGCGGAGTTGCCAAAATCGGGGACAGCCGCCTGCTGATCTTGCTGAATTTGGTAGAAGTGCTCAACCGCAACGAAATCATCCAATTAGAACAATTCGGAGAGTAGAACCGTGAATCTGTTTAGGAATGACGCGGATTTTAAGCTGGACGTGCTAAGAGAAGTCGGCAATATCGGTGCTGGCAACGCGGCTACCGCACTATCGACGCTATTGAATAAAACGGTAGATATGGCAGTACCTACGGTGAACTTGTTGCCATTCGAAGCGATCTCGGAACGTGTTGGAGGCTCCGAAGCCGTCGTTGTCGCCATCTTCCTGCGGGTGGAGGGCGACGCGCCCGGCAACATGTTCTTCATTATCAATAGAGAGCCCGCCCGTCGGATTCTTCAAGGCCTGTTAGGATTTAACGCGGCGGAGAATGACGATTACAGCGAATTGGAATTGTCGGCGTTAAACGAGATCGGAAATATATTAGCCGGCTCGTATTTATCGTCTCTTGCGGATTTTACCGGACTTCGGATGTCTCCGACCGTTCCCTCTTTAGCGGTCGATATGGCAGGTGCGATTCTGAGCTACGGTCTACTACAATTCGGCACGATGGGCGATGATGCTTTGCTTATCGATACGACGTTTCTCGAAGGTCATCAAGAAGCGGAAGGCCATTTCTTCCTCATTCCGGATCCCGAATCGTTCGAGAAACTGTTTCGTGCGTTGGGAGTGCCATTCTAAATGATCGAAGGCACCCTTATCAAAGTTGGGATGGCAGATTTGAACATCGCTGATGGAGGCGCGGTGCTCAAAACGACAGGCTTGGGATCGTGCGTAGGATTAACGCTCTACGATCCGCATCTACGGCTGGGAGGCATGGCGCATATTATGCTGCCCTCCTCCGATATTGCCCGGGAAGGCCAACTGAATATCGCTAAATACGCGGATACGGCTGTGCCGGAGCTATTGCTGCGAATGAAGAGCAAGGGTGCCGTAATCGGTCGATTGGTCGCGAAAATGGCGGGCGGAGCGCAAATGTTCGCCTTCATGGGAGGGACGGACACGATGCGCATCGGTCCCCGCAACGTGGAAGCTACGAAGCTCGCATTAGAGCAATTCGCGATTCCTCTACTCTCCGAAGATACCGGTGGCAATTACGGCCGGACCGTAGAACTTGATAGCCATACCGGAATATTCAGTATTCGCAGCGTGCAGTTCGGAGTAAAGGAGATTTGAGATGATAGGTTCTTGGCGCTTAAATGTCGGGTTCGGCGCATTCGGCGCATTGTTGACCTTTTTGTTTTCTCTATCGAACAATCCGATAGGAACGACATGCTTACGCAGTCTTTATGCCTTTCTGGTATTCGCAATACTGGCATTCGTGGTTAGAGTCGTGCTAGGACAATTGTTGCATCCGGCGAAGAAACCCCAAGCTCCCGAAGATTTGCCTTCGGATAATGAACGCGGCGCAATGCTTGACGTGACGACTCCGGATGAAGGCGATTCTTTGTCGGAGATGATGAAGGAGCAATGGGCTGACGGCAAAGGGGAACCGATTAAAGGCTTCCAGCCATTACAGCCTACACGGTTGGTATCCCTCGATAATCCCAATCCGGAGGAAGTGGTTCAGGCGTTGCGTCGCCTGACGGACGAATAAGGATGGTGAAGCTTGAATGGTCGATCAAACACGTTCCCGGTTATCCCATCACGATTTATGGCAGCGATGGAAAGAGGAAGAGGATCCGGACGCGAGAAAGCTTCTGATCGAGCACTATTTGCCGCTCGTGGATTATGTATCCAGTCGAATGGCGGTCGGCTTACCCAAAAACGTGACAAAAGACGACTTGGCAAGCAATGGGGCCATGGGCTTGATCGATGCGATCGAGAAGTTCGATTATCGGCGGGGGCTCCAGTTCGAGACCTATGCCTCTTGGCGAATCCGCGGGGCTATAATCGACGGACTTAGGCAAGGCGACTGGGTTCCCCGTTCGGTACGTGATAAAGCGAAAAAAATGGAGGACGCTTATGCCGTTCTAGAACAGAGATACTTGCGTTCTGCTTCGGACGACGAAATTTGCGCCTATTTGAATATTAGCGAAAAAGAATTTCAGCAAATGCTTCAGGAAGTCGCGGTTGCCGCCGTGTTCTCGCTTGAAGATCCTATACGGGAAGAAGAATCAGAGACTAGGCTTTCCCTCTTGGTGGACGATAAAGCGGTCAGTCCGGAATCCAAGGTACACGAAACTTACCTTAAGGATTCTCTGAAATACGGAATCGAGAAGCTTACGGAGAAAGAACGCACCGTTGTTTCCCTATTCTATTATGAAGACCTCTCATTAAGCGAAATCGCGGAAGTCATGTGTTTGTCTCCTTCTAGAATTTCGCAGCTTCACTCCAAAGCGATTTTAAGGCTTCGCGGAGCGTTAGCTAAACAAAAGGAACAGCTGCTTCAAAACGGATAATAGGAGGCGCTAATAATGTCTGACAATGGAACATTGCCATTGGCGGAATGTCTGCAGGTTACGATTTCTGAAGATAAGATGCAAGCGTACTTGGTCTTTAAACGTGTTGAAGGCGATCTTAAGGTTACTTCCCGTGAACTGGAACAATATTTGCAATCGCAAGGAATCAAATTCGGCATACAAACCGACTTATTGTATTTGATTTCGCAAAAGCCGCAAGAGTTTTATTTCACGCAAAATATCGTAGCCGTCGGAACCCCTCCGCAACCGGGCGTTGATGGCTTCGTTAAAGTTCTGTACGGAGAAACGGAAGAGGAAGAACGTCGTCCGGTGGAAAGAGAAGACGGCAGCGTGGACTACAAACAGGTGACGCAGCTGGCGAACGTGAAAGCGGGCCAATTGATCGCCGAGCGTATACCCGCGACGCCCGGGATACCGGGCAAATCCGTGACCGGCGATGAGATCGCGCCCAAAGACGGCAAGGATGCCCATTTCAAGATCGGCAAAAACGTCGTTGTCAATCCGGAGAAAATCGGCATGTACGCGGCGATTGACGGTCTTGTCACGAAGACGGACCGCGATAAGTTAAACGTATTTCCCGTGTACGAGGTAAACGGGGATGTAGATTATAATATCGGGAATATCGATTTCGTCGGGACCGTTGTCATTAGGGGCAATATTTTGACCGGATTCCGGGTTAAAGCTTCCGGCGATATCCGCGTGACCGGCGGGATCGAAGGAGCGGAAGTCGAATCCGATGGCTCCATCGAGATTACGGGCGGAGTTATCGGAAGCAATAAAGGGTACGTAAAAGCGGGACGCAATATCCGATGTTCCTTCGTTCAGGAAGGGAACGTGATCGCCGGCGAGGATATCACCGTCACTCAAAGCATTATGCATTCCAACGTTCGCGCGGGAAAATCCGTCCGCTGCTTAGGCGCGAAGGGCTTGATCGTAGGCGGGATCGTCCAGGCCGGAGATCGCGTTACCGCTAGAATGATCGGCAATACGATGTCTACGGCAACGGTCGTCGAAGTCGGAGTTCGTCCGGAGCTGCGTCAAGAACTGAATGATCTAAGAACGGTTATGAGGCAACATGCGGATAGCATGGACAAATCGGAGAAAGCACTTACATTGCTAGACCAGTTGGCGGCAGCCGGCCAGCTTACTCCTGATAAGCTGGCTCTTCGCGTAAAGCTGACGGCAACGAAACGCCAGACGCAAGAGGAACTGCAATCGGCCAAAGAGCGGGTGCTTGAGATCGAGAAAACGCTGGAGGACGCTACGACGGCTCGGGTGGATGCGGTGCACACTTTATGGGGCGGCACGAAAATCGTCATCGGCAGGTACACCCGTTTCGTTAAAGATGCCTCTCAAAGGGTAACTTTCCGCTTTATCGACGGAGACATCGTAATGGTTCCCTTCTACTAAGACCGGAAAAGAACGATCTATTAACTTTACCTGAGGTGATAAGCCATGAGTTTCAAGTCCATTGATTTGCAAGTTTCTCTTCCTCGTACGGTGGAGATGGCTCCGTTGCAACAGCAACAACAACAGAGATCGGCCACGGAGCAAGCCCTGCTCGGTCAACAGGCCGTCAAAGCAGCCGAACAGCAAGCCAAGCGAAGTCCGAAGACGGAATCGACATCGAATGGAACGATCTCAGACCGGCAGCCTCGCAACCGAAATCAACAGCAATCATCATCTAACAGCCAAGCTCATGAAGAATCCGCAGGAGAAATGAAATCCTCCGAGCACCCTTACAAGGGGAAGCATATTGATTTCATGGGCTGATGTTTCAAGCAAGAGAGGGGTTAAAGGGTGAGTCCTTGGTTAAGCATAGTGTTGCTTGGCGTAGCGATTACCGGGTATGCGTGGATGATGCCCAAATCGAATGGCAAAGGAAAAGAGACGGAATTCGTCAGCGAAGCCGCCTATAATCAGCTCCTGGAGGATCTGGAAGCCGAAAATCGCGAATTGGTCGATGCGGTTGCCAAGTTCAAGAGAGAGCAGGACGAGACCGTCGACAGATTGGGACGCCGGATCGTCGATATGGAGCAACAGTTGAAGAAGTGGTCGGACCAAGCTTCTCCTATTACGGCGACGCCGGACTATAAATCTCCGATAGCAGCTCCCCCGTCTTTCCCCACCAATGAAATGGATGTACCCTCGACTTATAACGAGTTATTAGCGCCATCTTCGTATCCTGCTGCGGATAGTCCAACGTATGTTGCAGTGCCTATCGTTGAGGATACCGCGATCGAAATTCCGCCGCCGACGATCCGCGGCAGATATCCGGAGTTGCTTGAGATGCATGACAAAGGAAGATCGGTTGAGCAAATCGCCAAAGCTATGGGGATGAACAAGGGCGAGGTGCAATTGATCTTGCAGCTCGTGCGTCGGGAGGAAGAGCAGCATGCGTAAATATCGAAGCTGGTTATTGGGGTTTGGCATCGGCATCATCTTAGGAGCTTCCATGTTGCAATTGATCCTGCTCGCGCAGAAACAAGCCGTCATGGTAGCGGAGCCTTTAACCCGCGAGGAATTAAACGCGGAAGCCAAAAAAGCGGGTCTCGTGCTGCTGACGACGGAACAATTGGAAACCAAAATTAATGAAGCGGTTGCTTCCGTACAAAAGGACTCCGGTCAAGAGACCGACGACATCAACTCCGGAATGAATGACACGGAATCCGCGCTAACTCCTCCAGGTGCGAATGAAGAAGGGCAACCATCGGCTACTCCGACGGACGGCGCTGAATCCGAGCAACCGGAAGCAAGCGCTTCGGAACCGGCAAATACGGAGGAGTTCACTTTATACATTCGTTACGGCATGTCGCTGACGGAAGTCGCCAATGCGCTGTTTGAACAAGGGATCATCGAGGATACGAAAGATTTCATTAATGAGGCTAGGCCGATCGCGAAAAAAATGAACGTAGGGAACGCCGTTTTTATCGGTAAGCCGACCGTCAAGGAAATCATGAGCGAGCTAACTCGGAAAAAATAAACGTAGATTTACGCGCGGTGCATAAAAAACGAGCGTTAATGCGTTTCTGCCATTGCGCGACGGTTATCGATATGGTATATTATTTTTCGGTGTAAAAAACACACGCCTTTTAATTTCGTCAACGGTGCTTATCTCGTAATTACGAGGAAGTTTTGACGAAAAAAGCGAAGGGCGGCGGAGATTCACCAAAAACCACTAGGAGGTGCAGGAAGATGGCAGTCATTTCCATGAAACAACTGCTTGAAGCAGGGGTACACTTCGGACACCAAACACGTCGTTGGAATCCGAAAATGGATAAGTACATCTTTACTGAACGTAACGGCATTTACATTATCGATTTGCAAAAAACGGTTAAAAAAGTTGACGAGGCATACAATTTCGTGCGTCAACTCGGAGAGAACGGCGGAACGATGCTGTTCGTAGGAACGAAGAAACAAGCTCAAGATTCCGTTAAGGAAGAAGCTGAGCGCAGCGGTCAATACTACATCAACCAACGTTGGTTGGGCGGTACGCTGACTAACTTCTCCACGATCCAAAAACGTACGGACCGTTTGCACCAATTGGACAAATGGGAACAAGACGGCACTTTCGAAGTGCTGCCTAAAAAAGAAGTTATCATTCTCCGCAAAGAGAAAGAGCGCCTCGAGAAGTTCCTCGGCGGCATTAAAAATATGCGTAAATTGCCTGATGCTTTGTTCATCATCGATCCTCGCAAAGAGCGTATCGCTGTTGCCGAAGCGCGTAAATTGGGCATTCCTATCGTAGGTATCGTTGATACGAACTGCGATCCGGACGAAATCGATTATGTTATCCCGGGTAACGATGATGCAATCCGCGCCGTTAAGCTCTTGACGGCTAAGATGGCTGACGCAATCGTAGAAGCGCGCCAAGGTGAAGAAACAACCGCCTAATCGCCATTGCGTTCATAAGGACAATCAAAGGGTGGTCAGAAGAGAACCTTCTCACCGCCCTTTTTTTCAAAAAAATCAACCGCACCTCATCTATCGGCTTCATCCGAATGAGGGCCTAAACTTAGGAGGAGTCTACATGGCAGTAAATGCAGCAGACGTTAAAACTCTCCGCGAAAGAACCGGAGCAGGCATGTTGGATTGTAAAAAAGCGTTGGAGGAAGCAAACGGCGATTTGACGAGAGCTGCCGAGCTTCTTCGCGAGAAAGGGCTTTCCGCAGCAGCTAAGAAAGGCGATCGCGTTGCAACCGAAGGTATCGTAGAATCCTACATCCATGCAGGCGGACGTATCGGCGTTCTTGTCGAAGTTAACTGCGAAACGGATTTCGTAGGTAAAACGGATCAATTCCGCGCGTTCGTTAAAGATATCGCTATGCAAATCGCGGCGGCTAACCCTAAATTCTTGAGCCGCGAAGAGGTTTCCCAAGAAGAGCTGGATAAAGAGAAAGAAATTCTCCGTAACCAAGCCCTTAACGAAGGCAAACCGGAAAAAATCGTCGATAAAATGGTTGAAGGCCGAATGAACAAATACTATGAGGAAAACTGCCTCATGGAGCAAGTGTTCGTTAAAGACCAAGACAAAACGATCACGACTCTTCTGAACGAGAAAATCGCCGCGATCGGCGAAAAAATCTCCATCCGCAGATTCGCTCGTTACGAGCTGGGCGAAGGCTTGGAGAAAAAAGTGGATAACTTCGTAGAAGAAGTTATGGCACAAGTTAAACAATAAGCTAAGAGCAATACCCTTATGGGAACACGGTGTGTTCCCTCTTTTTTAACCATCAGACAGGCTGGAGGTACAAAACGTTGGAACGTCCCGTTTATAAACGTGTGGTATTAAAGGTGAGCGGCGAGTCCTTATCCGGATCGAACGGTTACGGCATCGACGCGACGACCATCTTGTCGATTGCGGAGCAGATTAAAGAAGTAACCGCGCTTGGAGTAGAAGTCGCCATCGTATGCGGCGGCGGAAACATATGGCGCGGAATCGCGGGCAGCCAGAAGGGCATCGACCGCGCGACGGCGGATTACATGGGTATGCTGGCTACGGTAATGAACTCGTTGGCGCTGCAAGATGCGTTAGAGCAAATGGACGTGCCGAGCCGGGTTCAGACTTCGATCGCCATGCAGCAAATCGCTGAACCTTATATTCGCAGACGCGCTATCCGGCATCTCGAGAAGGGTCGCGTCGTCATCTTCGCGGCAGGAACGGGCAATCCGTTCTTCTCCACGGATACGACAGCAGCGCTTAGGGCTGCCGAGATCGAAGCGGAAGTCATCTTGATGGCCAAGAACAAAGTGGATGGCGTCTACAGCGCGGATCCGTTCAAAGATTCGACGGCGGAGAAATACGAGCAATTGACTTATATGGACGTACTTAACAAAAACTTAGGCGTTATGGATTCAACCGCATCTTCGCTCTGCATGGATAACAATATCCCGCTTCTCGTATTCGCGATTACCGAGAAAGGGAATATTAAGCGAGCCGTATTGGGCGAAAAGATCGGTACCATTGTAAAGGGGAGTATCGACTAATGCCGCAGGCCATTAAGAAAGACGCGGAAGAGCGTATGGAGAAAGCGTTAGGCGCGTTGAAACGCGACCTAATGACTTTGAGAGCGGGTAGGGCTTCGGCCGCTATGTTAGATCGGGTTCAAGCGGATTATTACGGCACGCCGACGCCGGTTAATCAGATGGGTTCCATCAACACGCCCGATTCCCGTACGATCATTATTACGCCATGGGATAAAACGGCTTTGTCCGCCATCGAGAAGGCGATCCAGAAGTCGGATCTCGGGCTTACGCCGGCCAATGACGGATCGATCATTCGTCTGAACATTCCGCCGCTGACCGAAGAGCGTCGCGCGGACTTGGCCAAATCGACGAAGAAGTTCGGCGAAGAAGCTAAAGTCGCCATTCGCAACATCCGTCGCGATGCGAACGACGATATCAAGAAAAAAGAAAAAGGCGAAATTTCGGAAGACGAATCCCGTCGTCATCAAGACGACGTACAGAAAATCACCGACCGTTATGTCGCCGAAGTGGACAAAATCTTGGTTGCTAAAGAAAAAGAGATTATGGAAGTTTGATTCGAACTCGCAAGGCCCCTCCGAAAGGTGGGGTTTATTCTCTTTTGGCTAGTTAACGGAGTCTTGTCGTCCGCTATTGGGGGGAAGAACCATGGGTTTGTTCAGTAAATGGCTGCGGAAGTTTCGGGTCGGCGTCTTCACGGAGAACGATATGCAGCAATTGCAGGTGAAGACGGAAGAAGTCCCGGTTCAAGAAAATATTCCGGAACATATCGCGATCATCATGGATGGAAACGGCCGATGGGCCAAAGCTAGAGGACTCCCGCGCATTGCCGGACATCATAATGGAATGAAGGCCGTGAAAAGGATCACGAAAGCCGCCGATCGCATCGGCGTCAAAGTGCTGACTTTATACGCCTTCTCGACGGAAAATTGGAAACGTCCCAAGGCTGAAGTGGAGTTCTTGATGAAACTGCCGCAGGAGTTTCTTTCGCTCGAATTAGGCGAGCTCATAGAAAACAACGTGCAAGTTAGAATGATGGGGAATCGGGACTTGCTCCCGGATCATACGATCACGGCAATCGAGGAAGCGGTTCGTCAGACGCAGGGCAATACCGGACTCATTCTCAATTTCGCATTGAATTACGGAAGCAGGCTCGAAATGCTGGACGCCGCCAAGGAACTGGCGCGTCAGGCTGCGGCAGGGCGGTTGGATCCGGAATCGATCGACGAAGCGGATTTCGAGAAGCTGCTGCTGTCGAACGGACTTCCGGACCCGGATTTGCTGATCCGTACAAGCGGGGAGCTGCGCTTAAGCAACTTCATGTTATGGCAGCTCGCCTACAGCGAGTTCTGGTTCACCGACGTGTATTGGCCGGAATTCGGCGAACAACATTTATACGACGCCGTCCGCGAATATCAGCGGCGAGCGCGCCGTTACGGGGGGCTTTGACAGCATGGGTCAGCGAATTGTCACCGGAGTCGTAGCCGGTGCTGCGTTCATCGGACTCTTAGTGGCGGGAGGCTGGTATTATACGGGATTGCTCCTGCTGCTTGCGTTAATCGGTTATTGGGAATATGCACGGCTGAACGGTCAAAAGTGGACGCGGCTTGACGTGTTGATCGGCTTCGCCGCCGTCTTATTGATCGCGCTCCCGAAAATGCCTTTCGGTTGGGAGATGCCCTCCTTTACGACGATTACGTGGGTGCTGATGTTCGTATTATTATGCGGAACCGTATTCAGCAAAAACCGTATACAACTAGAGCATGTCAGCGTATTGTTTTTAGGGGCCGTCTACGTCGGTGCAGGCTTTCATTACATGGCTCTCACTAGAGATCTAGAGCACGGAATCTTCTGGTCGGCGCTCACGTTCGCATGCATTTGGGCTTCGGATGCCGGCGCTTATTTCGTAGGTAAAGCGATAGGTAAAACGAAGCTATGGCCGGCCATCAGTCCGAATAAGACGATCGAAGGCGCGCTTGGAGGACTAGTTATCGCGATAGGCGTTGGATTGATCTTCGCTTACAGTCAACCGGAGTGGGTAGGGGTTGGACAGGCGGCGCTGATCGGTTTGACGGCCGCGGTTGCCGGACAACTTGGCGACCTCGTACAATCGGCGTACAAACGTTTCAGGAACGTGAAGGATTCCGGACAATTATTGCCTGGACACGGAGGCGTATTGGATCGTACCGATAGCTGGTTGATCGTGTTTCCGTTAGTACATATGCTCGGCCTTTTAACGATGTAATTAAGTCGATATCTACATAAATCGAAAGTTCTAATAGTCGGGTTGATAGGTGGAGATTGTCATGAAAAAAATAGCGGTCCTCGGCAGTACCGGTTCTATCGGCACGCAGACGCTGGATGTCATTGCCCGCCAGCCCGAGGATTTCGAGGTCGTGGGCTTGGCGGCGGGACATAACGTCGATCTGCTGCTGGAGCAAGTCCGCCAATTCAAGCCGAAATGGGTTTCCGCGGCGAACGCGGCTTTGGCCGACCGGATTCGTTCGGAAGTTCCCGCAGGCGTTAAGGTCGTTCATGGAGAAGCGGGCTTAATCGAAATCGCCGGCCAATCCGGTGCCGATTATGTCGTATGCGCGTTAGTCGGAAGCTTAGGACTGACTTCGACCCTTGCGGCTATCGAGGCCGGAGCGGATATCGGTCTTGCCAATAAGGAGACTTTGGTAACGGCAGGCCATTTGGTTATGCGGAGGGCGAAAGAAAAAGGCGTGTCGATCTTGCCGGTCGACAGCGAGCATTCCGCCATCTTCCAATGCTTGAACGGAGAAAACCGCAAAGCGGTCAAGCGGATTCTATTGACGGCGTCCGGAGGAAGCTTCCGCGACCTCGGGCGCGATCAACTGAAAAACGTGACCGTAGCGGACGCGCT
Source organism: Cohnella cholangitidis (assembly GCF_014107495.1). Classification (GTDB taxonomy): domain Bacteria; phylum Bacillota; class Bacilli; order Paenibacillales; family Paenibacillaceae; genus Cohnella; species Cohnella cholangitidis. Next base: position 441,797 of record NZ_CP041969.1, on the reverse strand, counting down.
TAAGCACCCGAATTGGAGCATGGGAGCGAAGGTGACGATCGACTCGGCGACTATGGCGAACAAAGGGCTGGAGGTTATCGAAGCCCATTGGCTGTTCGATTTGCCCTATGATCGGATCGATGTCGTCCTTCACCCGGAAAGCATCATCCACTCGATGGTGGAATTCGCCGATACGAGCGTGATGGCGCAGCTCGGGAACCCGGATATGCGAGTTCCGATCCAATATGCGCTTACCTATCCTGAACGCAAAGCGTCCCCGGCTTCGCCTCTTGATCTGTTGACGACGGGAGCTCTGCATTTTCGAAAGATGGACTTCGAACGGTATCCTTGTCTGAGATTGGCTTATGAAGCAGGTCGCGAGGGCGGAACTTCGACCACCGTGTTCAACGCGGCTAACGAAATCGCCGTCGCTCGATTCCTTAAGGGAGAAATCTCCTTCCTGGCCATCGAGGACAGAATCGAGAAAGTATTATCGAAACACGTCTCCATTGCTTCGCCAAGCTTGGAAGCCATTCTGGAGACGGATGCATGGGCGCGGATCGAAGCTGCTGCCATAGAATAAAGGGCAAGGTTGTATTCTCTTGTAACGGCTCGGAGAATAATGTTAATCTAAGATCAGCCGTTCGCGGTACAAAAGGGGTTGGAAAGATGGAAAATATACAGGTCGCTTTGCTGACCGTGCTTATGTTCTTCTTGTTGGTCTCGCTGCATGAATGGGGGCACTACTATTTCGCTCGCCGGGCGGGGATCTTGGTGCGCGAGTTCGCGATCGGATTCGGGCCTAAGCTATTTTCCATCAAACGCGGGGAAACTCGATATACCTTGCGATTGCTTCCCATCGGCGGATTCGTGAGGATGGCGGGCGAAGATCCCGAGGTGGTCGAAGTTCAGCCTGGACAAACCTTATCGGTAAGAGTGAACAAAGAGAATGTCGTTACTCGCCTTTATCTGGATCGCTTGGATGAGCGTTCGGGCGTCATGCGCGGAGAAGTGAAATCGCTGGATCTGGAGAGAGACTTATTCATCTCATTGGACGTCGATGGAGAGCTCGAACGGTATTCCGTGCATCCGCAGGCGCTTATCATCGCGCGGGGCAGGGAGACGCAGATCGCGCCGATCGACCGTCAATTCGGGCACAAACCGGTGGGTAAGCGCGCGTTAGCCATTTTCGCCGGTCCCGTTATGAATTTTCTGCTGGCTTTCGTTCTTTTTGGCATTTACTTGCTGCAAGTCGGCGTTCCCCTTGAAAACTCGTCCAAAGTTTTTATTTCCAAGGTGCTTCCCGACACGCCGGCCGAGCAGTCCGGCTTGATCGATGGTGACTGGGTCAGGTCCATTAACGGCGTAGCTATCGGCGGAGATGTCGAGAAATTCAGAGAGCAGATCAATGCATCCGCTGGCAAGCCGATGAATTGGATCGTCGACCGTAACGGCGTCGAAGTTCCGATTAAAGTGACGCCGGCCGAAGATGGCAAAATCGGCGTCTATCCATCGGGGGAAATGCGCAATCCAACCGCAAGCGAGACGCTTAGCTTCGCGAGTACTTCTATGGTCGAGATGACCGAACGAATATTCGAGGGCTTCCGAAAGTTAATTCGGGATTTCAATCTGAACGATATCGGAGGGCCTGTCAAGACGACGCAATATACCGTCGAGATCGCTCGGGAAGGCGTTGACCAGCTTACGTTCTGGGCGGCAATATTAAGCTTGTATTTGGGGATTTTTAACCTGCTGCCGATTCCGGCGCTCGACGGAAGCCGGTTGCTGTTCCTCGGGATAGAGGCGGTGCGGGGGAAACCGATCGATCCGAACCGCGAAAGCATGGTCCATTTGGTCGGGTTCGCCATGCTCATGCTGCTCATGATCGTGGTCACTTATAACGATATCGTAGGATTAGTAAGAAATTAAGCCGATTAAAGCGTTTCGTAAGAAACGCACATCGTAAGCATAAGCTAGGAGTTGGAGGGCCACAATGTCGAAGGATAAAGGATTCGTAACGGAAATAACGCCGCAGAGCGAGGATTTCTCGCGCTGGTACATCGACGTAATCAAGAAAGCGGAATTAATGGATTATTCCCCTGTCAGGGGTTGCATTGTATTTCGTCCCGACGGTTATGAACTGTGGGAGAACATGCAAAGAGAGCTGGACCAACGTTTCAAGGACACGGGACACCGCAACGCCTACTTCCCGTTATTCATTCCGGAGAGCTTCTTCATGAAAGAGAAGGAGCACGTCGAAGGGTTTAACCCGGAGCTGCCGTTCGTTACCGAAGCGGGCGGGGAACAGCTCGAGGAAAAACTGGCGATTCGTCCGACGTCCGAAACGATGTTCGGGCACATGTACGCGAAGTGGATCAACTCCTATCGCGATCTGCCTCTGCTCATTAACCAATGGGCGAACGTCGTACGCTGGGAGAAGAGAACTTTGCCGTTCCTGCGGACTAGCGAATTCCTCTGGCAAGAAGGCCACACCGCGCATGAGGACGAGGCGGATGCCCGCAAAGAAACGATGCAGATGCTCGACGTCTATACCGATTTCGTCCAGAACGTATTGGCGATTCCGGTCATTAAAGGGCAGAAGACGCCTTCCGAACGTTTCGCGGGCGCGGTAGACACGTACTCGATCGAAGCGATGATGAAGGACGGCCGCGCCGTACAAGCGGGAACGTCCCATTACCTCGGCACGAAGTTCGCCGTTGCCTTCGATATCAAATTTTTGGATCGCGAGAATACGCAGCAATTTTGCCATACGACCTCTTGGGGAGTCAGTACCCGCCTGATCGGCGCGCTCATCATGGTCCACGGCGACGACCGCGGCCTTGTGCTGCCTCCGAAAGTGGCGGCGACCCAAGTCGTTATGATTCCGATCGGTCCTCCTAAGACGCGTGAAGTCGTCATCGGCAAGACGGACGAACTGTATGCCCAGTTAAAGGCCGCTGGCATTCGCGTTCGCGTAGACGACCGCGCCGACGTATCCCCGGGCTGGAAGTTCAACGAATACGAGATGCGCGGCATTCCGATTCGTCTGGAGCTCGGACCGCGCGACTTGGAGAACGGCCAGTGCGTGCTCGTCTCCCGCGTCAGCGGCGAGAAGAAATCGGTATCGCTGGACAACCTCGTTGCGGAGGTTCAAGCGTTACTGGCGCAGATTCACGAAGATATGTTCAATCGCGCGCTTTCCTTCCAGCAAGAAAACTTCTTCTCCGTCGAGACTTTGGATGAATACAAAGCCGCGATGGAAGAGAAGAGAGGGTTCGCGCTGGCAGGCTGGTGCGGTTCGGACGCTTGCGAGAAGCAGGTGAAGGAAGAAACGGGCGCTACGAGCCGGAATATCCCGTTCGAGCCTGCGGAGCAAAAGTCCAAATGTCTCGTGTGCGGCGATGAAGCGACACACACGGTAGTATTTGCTAGAGCTTACTAATTAGTATGCGAGAGGACCTCAAAACCCGCTTCAAGCGGGGATTGGGGTCCTTTTTGGAAAGAGCGCTATGCAAAGGAGCAACCAACGATGACGAGTATATTGATCGTGGACGATGATTCTAACATTCGCAAGTTGATCGCTTTATATTTAAGAAACGAAGGATTCGAAACGATCGAGGCGGGCGATGGCGTTCAGGCACTGAACAGCATGGAGCGGGAGCCCGCCGATCTTATCATTATCGATATTATGATGCCGAACATGGACGGATGGGAACTGTGCAAAGAGATTCGCTCCCGGTTTCCGGAAGCGCCGTTCATGATGGTAACCGCGCAAGGAGAATCCGAGCAGAAGGCGAAAGCGTTCCGGCTCGGAACCGATGATTACGTGGTCAAGCCGTTCGATCCGGTGGAACTGGTGTTCCGGGTCAAAGCTTTACTAAAGCGTTATCGGATATCGACTTCTCGGATCGTTAGGCTGGGCGAGGTCGTGCTGGACCGCGGATCTAACAAAGTTTTTCGCGGAAACGAAGAATTGATATTGCCTAATAAGGAGTTTCTTTTACTGTTCATGCTTGGAAGCTATCCGGGGCAAATCTTGACCCGTGAGCAGCTGATCACGGAAATTTGGGGGATGGACTACGAAGGAGATGACCGTACGGTAGATGTTCATGTGAAACGCATTCGCGAACGGTTCTCCGGCGACGAGCGTCACTTTCGAATTGCGACCGTTCGCAGTCTCGGTTATCGGCTTGAGGTATCGAAATGACCCGCACATTGTACTTCCGTGTCGTGCTAACGTTTCTTGCGGCTGTGGTCGCGGGAATGACTATCGCGGTGTTGCTTGGAATGTTGTTCTTCGAGAAGGAACTCGACGAGACGGGTCAACGGGACTTGCTGGCAGCAGGCAGAGAGATCGTACAAGTATACGGGCGGACGATTCCAACCGAGATGGACTCGTTCATGGCAAGTATGGCCAAGTTAAGCTCATACGATCTAGATTTATATGCGACGAATGGTTCTCATCAATATTATCCCTATGAATCCGGTCGGCTTCGACAATCCGATATCCGCATGGAAGCCGTACAATTTGTACGGAACGGCAACGTGTATCTTTCGACCGCTCAAGATAGCGAAACGTTAGTCGGTCTGCCGTTTCCAATAGGAGATGACCATCTCGCATTATTCGTATCCCCGTCCGCCAAAAACGAAACAGCCATTCTCAGGCTGCTAGGCGCCATTTTGTTTATCGCGCTTGCGATCGGCGGTCTATTCGTTCTCTTGGGCGCGAAGTATATCGTTAAACCGATTAAAGCGTTGACGTTAGCGACGAAAAAGATCGCGAACGGCGAATACGACATCGCGCTCGACGCGAATCGTAAGGATGAGCTCGGTACGCTCGCCCGAAGCTTTACCGAAATGACGGTCGGCCTTCGACAACTGGAGAACATGCGTAAAGAATTTGTTTCTAATGTTTCCCATGAAATTCAGTCGCCGCTAACGTCCATCTCGGGTTTTGCCAAAGCTCTGAAGGACAAGCGCCTCGTTCCGGAAGAGGAACGCGAACAAGTGCTGGAAATCATTATCGCGGAAAGCGGACGTCTATCCAAATTAGGCGACCATCTGCTGAAACTCGCCTCGCTCGAGTCCGAGCGCCATCCTCTTGAGCTTGAACATTATCGGCTCGATGAGCAGCTTCGACAATTGGTTGTCACGAGCGAGCCTCAGTTGTTCGCCAAGAACATTCGTATCGACTTGGAACTTCCGCGAGGTTCTTGTTCTATCTCGGCCGACCGAGAGCTGCTGAGCCAAGTATGGCTTAACCTTCTCGGCAACGCCGTTAAGTTCACGCCGGACGGCGGTCGCATATGGATTCGGCTACAAATTGATCCAGGATCGGGCGGTTATATCGTTACGATTCGGGATTCCGGCGTCGGTATAGCTTCCGAGCATCTCGGGCGAATATTCGAGCGTTTCTATAAGGGCGATGCTTCCAGAAGCGACGGCGGAAACGGTCTTGGGCTCGCGATCGTTCATAAAATCGTCTCCCTCCACGGAGGAAGAGTCGAAATGGATAGTCTCGTTAAGCAAGGAACGACGGTAACCGTACAGCTCCCTCGGACATTTCCTAACGAAACGAAAAAATAGATGCAGTTCACGCTCCGTTCATATTTCTCTCTTATGCTACGTTTTGTACCGCGCGGACAGAGAAAAAGCAAACAGAGGTGAACGGATAAATGAGTTTTATCGGCACAATTGATTCGATAAAGTGGCTTACCGGCTACACCGTATTCCTTATTACACTCCAGTTGTTTGTGTTGCTTCGTTATGCATGGCCGATCCATAAACAGGTTAGAGCGTTCGATTTCGTCTCGGGTGCGGGTGTTCTAGTTGCACTCGCAAGTTTGTTAATCGCCGGGGACGATTCTCTTCCCGCCCTTGTCCTCTATGGGCTGACAGTCTTACAGTTTCTGTTCACGCTCCAAAGGTTAATTCAACGGAAACGACCATGGCTTCCTTCCCGCAAGCCGTTCATTCGAGTCGCTCGAATCGCCGTCGGGTTGCTAGGAGTCATCCCTATCTTATTATCGCTTATGTATGCAGGGGTGTTGCGGTACAATCCGACCAGCGAATTCGGCAAGCTCGGTTACGCTGATGCGTTCGTCCGGATGAACGATAGACTATCGCGCGAATATCCGTTCGGCGAATGGAAAAATATCGATTGGCGAGCATTGCGGAGCAAATACGAACCGATCTTCGCGAAAGCGGACCAAGACTCGGACGAAGCTGCATATTACCGGACGCTGCGAGAATACTTGTTTTCGTTCAAGGACGGGCACGTAAAAATCGCAAACGATAACGTCTACGAAGGCAATGTCCACTTCTATGATTCGGTCGGCGGGGGCTTCGGCATCGGCGTCGTCAAGCTGGATAGCGGGAAAGTGTTTGTCAGCTTTGTTATACCGGGCAGTCCGGCAGACCTGAGCGGTATGAAACCGGGGGCGGAAATGGTCAGTTGGAACGGCATGACAGCGGAAGAAGCATTCGAACGCACTTTTTGGAGCGATACGTTTTCGGCTACGATCGAGGCGATTGCCGTGAATAAAGGTCGTTTTATGACGCGGGCCAAAGTCGGTGCTCCCGTACAAGTGCAATATCGCAATCGGGGAGAAGCATCGATCATTGCGACGAAGCTAACGGCTTACGACGACGGATTCGAGACGTTGAAACGAACGAAACCAAAGCTAACCGAAGCTGATTTGAAAGCATCCCCCGTAGAAAGCCGATGGCTTGACAACGGGATCGGCTATGTCAAAATTAAGCATCTGTTATCAAGTCCGGGGGTTATTTCTCCGACTAAGAGCGTTGGGGAAGCGATTCGAGGTTTTTTGGAGAAGCGGGCAAAAGGTTTGATCGTCGATTTAAGGAACAATCCCGGCGGCGAAGATCAAATGGCCGCCGACATCGCCGCATTTTTCGTTCAAGAGCGGCAACATTACGAAACGGTCAGTTATTACAATCGGAACTCGGGACGTTTCGAGATCAACCGGAATGAAATCATTAACGTTATCCCAAGGGAACCTTATTATGGCGGTAAAATCGCGATTCTGATCAACGATCGTACGGGCAGCTCGGCAGAAGGCATTCCGTTGGCGCTGGACGGGTTACCCAACGTTACGGTCATCGGTTTCACGCCATCCGCGGCATCCTTCGGCATCATGAGCAGCCCCATCGAAATCGAACTGCCCGGAAATATTATCGTAAATTTCCCTGACGGCAGATCGCTTGACGAGAAGGGGCGAATTCAAGGAGATTCCGACGGTTCGGGCATCGGGGGAGCGATTCCCGACATTCGAATTCCGCTTAATGAAGACACTTTTCGAGAACGTTATCTGGAAGGCCGCGACGTTGAATTGCAGAGCGCAATCGAAGCGTTAAGCAGGTGAATCGCGAGCATAAATCTACGAATGCGGTCGAGATTATGTATTGCTCGCATATGGTCATTCAGGTAGAATAATAGAAAGCGTAACGTTAGCTTCTGATTGAAGACGGTTTACGGATGCACGCCGCACCGGACCTTTTTCACGGAAGCTTTTATATTTACCGGGTAAGTGGGACAAGAGAGGGATGTGGGGATGCAGCCGACGGAAGACGGACGTAAACGGTTCGAGGTGCTTCTGCAGCAAGCGGAGCTGCCGACCGAGTGGCTAGGGCAACATTTTCGGGACGGACGGATCGAGAAGGTGGAAATTAGCCGTTCCAGCAAGGAATGGACGATATATATCGGCAAAGATGCTTTGCTACCGAAAACCATCTATTCCGGGTTTACGGAGAGGATTAGGGCCAAACTAGGTCATATCGCGCAAATAAAAATCGTCCTAAACTACGGTCAATCGATTACGACGGACCAAATCGTACAGGAATATTGGCCGGCGTTCGTCGATTGGATGCAGCAGGAGATCGCATCCGTTAACGGCTGGCTCGCGAAAGCGGACGTCGGCGTAGAAGGCGATATTCTGACGATAACGTTGCTGAACGATACGAATTTGGGCTTGGCCAAGAAAAAAGAAATCGACGTGTTTACGGCGCGTTTTTTCGAGGAACGGTTTCAACGCGCTTGCCGGGTAAAGCTAACGGTCGGAGAAACGAAGCCGGAAACTTATACCGAGTTCACTCAGAAAATCGAACAGGAAAACCGCGAAGCCATCGAGCAGCTGATGGCCAGCGTGAGGGAGGAAGCTCCGCCGGAAGAAGCCGGCGAAGCTCCGCAGGTGTTGGCGCATGGCCATGAAATCAAGGATCCGGCCGTGCCGATCCAGGAAATCCGCGAGGAAGAGAAGAAGGTAACCGTTCAAGGCGTTATCTTCGGGCTGGAGACGAAGGAGCTTAGAACGGGGAGCACGCTGTTCCAATGCTCGATTACGGACTTCTCCGATTCGTTATCGATCAAAATTTTCGGCAAGAACAAAGAGGACGTTAAGATGCTCAGCCTGCTGGCCAACGGCAAGTGGGTAAAAATGCGGGGCAAGATCGAATACGATCGTTTCCTTAATCCGCCCGAGCTCGTCATGTTTCCGAACGATATTCGCGAGATCTTGGCGCCGCCGGAGCCGAAGGATACGGCCGAGGAGAAGCGGGTGGAATTCCATCTGCATACGACGATGAGCACGATGGATGCGGTCACTCCCGTGGACACTTATATTAAGACGGCAGCGAAATGGGGACATAAAGCAATCGCCGTGACCGATCACGCGAACGTCCAATGTTTTCCGGATGCCGCGAAAGCCGGCAAGAAACACGGAATTAAAGTGATGTTCGGCGTAGAAGCGAACGTGGTCAACGATGCCGTGCCGATGGTCATTCAACCGAGGGAACAAAGCCTGGCCGACGCCGAATACGTGGTGTTCGATATCGAGACGACCGGTTTGTCGGTTACGGACAATAAGATTATAGAGCTAGCGGGCATTAAGATGGTGAACGGTCAGGAAACCGGAAGGTTCGAGACGTTCATTAACCCGCATGAACCGATTCCCTATAATATCCAGCAGTTAACGAATATAACGGACGATATGGTGAAGGATGCGCCCGAGCTGGAGCCGAAGCTGAAAGAATTCATCGCCTTTATAGGCGATGCCGTTCTCGTGGCGCATAACGCGAGGTTCGACGTCGGGTTCATGCAGGAAGCTTGCAAGCAACACGGGTTGCCGCCGCTGACCAATCCGGCATTAGACACGCTGGAGTTAGCGAGATTCCTGCATCCGACAATGAAAAACCATAGATTGAACACGCTCGCTGCCCTGTACAAGGTATCTCTGGAAAATCACCATAGAGCGATTGACGATACGATCGCGTTGGGCGGCATACTGACCGGTTTGCTGAAAGACGCGACGGCAAGAGGCGTAACGGAGCTGCACACGCTGAATGAGGTTAACGAGAACAGCTGGAAGACGACTCGTCCGTTCCATTGCGGTATTTACGCGCTCAACGCAATCGGCAAGAAAAACTTGTTCAAGCTCATTTCTCTGTCCCATACGGATTATCTCAATCGCGTCGCTTGCATTCCGAAGAGCAAGCTGATCGAGCTTCGCGAAGGGCTGCTCGTCATCTCCGGCTGCGAGAAAGGCGAATTGTTCGAGACGGTGCTGAACAAGTCGCAGGAAGAAGCCGAAGAAGTGGCCGCGTTCTACGACGTGCTCGAGATTCAGCCGTTAGACTTCTACTTGCACTTGCTGGACAAAGGGTTGGTCGCCAGCCGCAGCGCGCTGGAAGAAGCGCTTCGTCGTATTTGCCGCATCGGAGAGAAGCTGACGAAGCCGGTAATCGCAACCGGCAACGTTCATTACCTCGTTCCCCGCGAGAAAATATTTCGAGATATTACGATTCACGGCATTACCGGATTCAGCCCGCTCAAGGACCAACGCAAGCCGGACGCCCATTTCCGCACGACAGCGGAAATGTTGGAGGCATTCCAATTCCTTGGCGCGGACAAAGCCTACGAGGTCGTCGTGAAAAACACGTCGGAGCTGGCGGACCGTTTCGAGGAAATCAAGATGTTCCCGGACGAGCTGTTTACGCCGATTATCGAAGGCGCGGATGACGAAATCCGCAACACTTGTTACGAGACGGCGAAGAGCCTGTACGGAGACAATCTTCCTCAGGTCGTCATCGACAGGCTGGAGAAGGAATTGGTGCCGATCATTAAGTACGGCTTCTCTGCGAACTATTTGATCTCGGAACGGCTCGTTAAGAAATCGAACCAGGACGGATATCTAGTCGGATCAAGGGGTTCCGTCGGTTCATCGGTCGTCGCGACGTTCCTCGGCATTTCCGAAGTTAATCCTTTGCCGGCGCACTACTTGTGCCGCAACCCGGAATGCAAACATAGCGAATGGTTTCTGGACGGAAGCATACCGAGCGGCTTCGACTTGCCGGATAAAGCTTGTCCGCACTGCTCCACGATCATGCGCGGCGAAGGACAGGACATCCCGTTCGAGACGTTCCTTGGGTTCAAGGGGGATAAAGTTCCCGATATCGATTTGAACTTCTCGGGGGAATACCAGCCGAACGCGCATAACTATACGAAGGTGCTATTCGGAGAGAAGAGCGTATTCCGGGCAGGTACGATCGGTACGGTTGCCGAGAAAACCGCATTCGGGTTCGCGAAGAAGTACGAGGAAGAGCACGGCAAATCTTGGCGCGGCGCCGAACTGAACCGCTTGGCGTCAGGCTGTACGGGCGTTAAGCGCAGCACCGGCCAGCATCCGGGCGGTATCGTCGTCGTACCGGACTATATGGAAGTAGAGGATATCACGCCGGTGCAATTCCCGGCGGATGACAAAAACTCGGAATGGAAAACGACCCATTTCGATTATCACGCCTTCGACGCGAACTTGCTTAAGCTCGATATTCTCGGGCACGATGATCCGACGATGATGCGGATGCTGCAGGATTTGACGGGAGTGGATCCGACGACGATTCCGATGAACGACCCGAAAGTCATGAGCATGTTCAATTCCGTAGAGGCGCTCGGCGTAAGTCCGCAGCAAATTCGTTCGCCGGTCGCCACGTTCGGCGTGCCGAGATGGGAACCCGGTTCGTAAGGCAGATGCTCGAGGAGACTAGGCCGGCTTCCTTCGCCGATCTGCTGCAAATCTCGGGTCTGTCCCACGGAACGGGCGTATGGCTAGGCAATGCGCAAGAGCTGATCAAGAACAACACTTGTACGATCAAGACCGTAATCGGTTGCCGGGACGATATTATGTTGTTTCTTATTTATAAAGCAGGCATGGACGCGTCGCTCGCGTTCAAAATTACGGAGAGCGTGCGGAAGGGCAAAGGGCTCACTCCGGAGTGGATCGAGGAAATGAAGCAGTGCAAGGTGCCGCAATGGTATATCGACTCCTGCCTGCGGATCGAATACATGTTTCCGAAAGCGCATGCCGCCGCGTATGTTATTTCAGCGGTTAGAACCGCCTATTTCAAACTGTATTATCCCATTCAATACTATGCGACTTACTATTCCGTTCGCGCGGCCGATTTCGATGTCGAGTTGTTCTGCCAAGGGTATGACGCCATCTTGAAAATGCTTCTTGAAATAGAAGAGAAGGGTTTCCAAGCGACGACGAAAGAGAAAAACATGATCTCGATTCTGGAAATGGGTCTTGAAATGACGGCTCGCGGATTTAAGTTCAAATCGGTCGATCTGTACCGGTCGGAAGCGACCCGCTTCATCATCGACGGAGATAGCCTGATTCCTCCGTTCGGAGCGATCGCCGGAGTCGGGGAGAATGCGGCGCGCAACATCGCGGCATCCCGGGCGGACGGAGATTTCTTGTCGATCGAGGACTTCCAGCAACGGTCGAAAGCAAGTAAAACGATCGTCGAGGTGTTGACCGGATTAGGTGCTTTCCGAGGGCTCCCGGAATCCAATCAGCTCATGCTGTTCTAAGGATGAGAGTGCCGCGGGCGCAGGAAAGTTGTGGTTGCCAGCGGCTTTAAGGTTATGTTATATTAATTTTGGTAATCATGTGGATATCACTGTCTGCAGAAGAGTGGGGAAACCCACTCTTTCCGTTTTGTCTGCGGGTCTTTACGGTTATCAAAGACTGCAGGAATCCATTTGGAGCATCGGAGGTAAACCCTATTGAATTCAGCGCAAATCAAATCCATCGTGGAAAACTTCGCGAACTCCTATCTAGAGGAGAACGAGTTGGAACTGGTGGACGTGGAATACGTGAAGGAAGGAAGCAACTGGTTTTTGCGCATATACGTGGATAAGGAAGGCGGCATCGATATCGACGATTGCGGCCGCGTTTCCGAATTCGTAAGCGCGAAGCTGGATGAGCTGGATCCGATCGAAGAAGCGTATTTCCTGGAAGTAAGCTCCCCCGGAGCGGAAAGGCCGCTTAAGAAGGCCGACGACATAACGAAATCCGTAGGCAAGCATGTGTTCGTCACGACCTACGAGAAGATTGACGGAGCCAAAGAGTTTGAAGGAAGGTTGGACGAGTTCGACGGCACGACGTTGATCGTGGCGGTCGGACGCCGCAAACATGCCATTCCTTACGATAAAGTGGCTTCCGCAAGGTTGGCCATTGTTTTCTAATATTTAATTACAGTGAGAGCGAATCGCCGAAACCTAAACGATACGGCGGCTTCGCGTATAATGAGGAGGAATCAATCTAGTCATGAGCATGGAGTTTATCGAAGCGCTGTCCGAAATCGAGCGCGAGAAGGGCATTAGCAAAGACGTCCTGATCGAGGCTATCGAAGCGGCACTTATCTCCAGCTACAAGCGTAACTTTAATACAGCTCAGAACGTTCGCGTCGATATCAACCGGACAACGGGGCAAATTAAAGTTTATGCTCGTAAGACGATCGTGGAAGAAGTGCTTGATCCGCGCATGGAGATTTCGGTGGAAGCGGCACGGGCAATCAATCCGCATTATCAGTTGGACGATATCGCCGAAATCGAAGTAACGCCGCGCGACTTCGGCCGAATCGCCGCCCAAACGGCGAAGCAAGTCGTCACGCAACGGATTCGCGAAGCAGAACGCGGACTCATTTATCATGCTTTCGTAGATAAAGAGCAAGATATCGTTACGGGTATCGTGCAACGTATGGATTTGCGCAATTTATACGTCGATCTGGGCAAAGTGGAAGCGGCGTTGCCGCTGACCGAACTCATGCCGACCGACAAGTTCAAGCAGGGCGATCGCGTTAAATCGTTCATTACGAAAGTGGAGAACACGAGCAAAGGCCCGCAAATCATTCTTTCCCGTACTCACCCGGGATTGCTGAAGCGGTTGTTCGAGCTTGAAGTGCCGGAAATCTTCGACGGCACGGTAGAGATTCGTTCGGTAGCGCGCGAAGCGGGCTTCCGTTCCAAGATCGCCGTCTATTCCCGCAATGAGGAAGTAGATCCGGTAGGTTCCTGCGTCGGACAACGCGGCATTCGCGTTCAGTCGATCGTGACGGAGCTTAAAGGCGAGAAAATCGATATCGTGAGATGGTCGGAATCTATAGATGAGTACGTCGCGAATGCGTTGAGCCCGTCTAAAGTATTGGAAGTGCTCGTATTCGAATCCGAGAAGATGGCTCGGGTCATCGTTCCGGATTATCAGCTTTCCCTGGCGATCGGCATTAAAGGCCAGAACGCCCGTCTGGCCGCGAAGCTGACGGGATGGAAAATCGATATCAAGAGCGAAACGCAGGCCGAACAAGAATACGGCCGTCCGAAATCGACCGGAGCTACGATGCATCAGGACAGCGTATCCATCGACTAAGTTTTCGCTTACGAGGCGCGTTTCTTACGAAACGCTGGGAGGGATCGCCTTGAGACCTAGAAAGATACCGCAGCGCAAATGCGTCGCCTGTCAGCAAATGATGGCGAAGAAGGAATTGATACGGATCGTTCGTTCGCCGCAAGGGGAAATCCAGATCGATCTAAGCGGCAAAAAGCCCGGACGCGGCGCTTATTTATGCGGCAAAGTCGCATGCTTTAAACTGGCAAAAAAGTCTAAAGCATTCGAACGCGCCTTGAAGACGCCGGTAGACGTGGAGATATATGACCGTCTGGAATCCGATTTCATTCAAGTGGAAGAGGAGTTTCAGGCTAACAAGGAGCATGCTCACGAAGATGACGAAGGGGAATAAGGTTTTATCCCGATTGGGATTGGCGACGAGAGCCGGCAAGCTGATCAGCGGCGAAGAAGTCGTGCTCAAAGCGATTAGATCGGGTGAAGCTAAACTTGTCTTGCTCGCGGGCGATGCTTCGGACAATACGACCAAGAAGATTAAGGATAAATGCAATAGTTACGAAGTTCCATTGTTAGTTGGTTTTACCCGATTTGAACTGGGCTCTGCAGTAGGCAAACCCGAGCGCGTGCTGTTCGCGGTCACGGATCGAGGATTCGCCGATATGCTAGCCGCCGGTTGGGGTCATCACTCGGAGGTGGAGAATATTGAGTAAACAAGATAGTACGGATAACAAGGAAAAGTTAAGGGTTTACGAATATGCCAAACAGCTTAACATGAGCAGCAAAGAGATCATTACGATATTGAAAAGACAGAACATGCCTGTCAACAACCATATGAGCGTTATGGAAGACGGCATGACCGGAGCGGTCGAGAAATTCTTCCGCGATATCAAAGCGAATGCCGCGGCGAAAATGGCTCAAGCTTCTAAGCCCGCAACGGCACCTGCATCCGATCGTCGTCCGCAAGAGGGAGATCAGGCTTCTTCGGCTGCGCCGGCTGCGAACAGTCAAGCTCCGAAGCAAGCGCGTCCAACTGCTCCTGCACCGACGCCTGCGGCAGGGGCTCCTCAAGTGGCGCAAACTTCCGCGGCGCCCGTTTCTTCGGAACCGGCATCTGCTCCTACGGCAAATACGGCACCGGCACCTACGCCAGCAGCGCCTGCAGCGCCAACGGGCTCTAGTTCCGCTCCATCGCAAGGAAATGCGCCTCGCCCGCAAGGCCAAGGCGGATACAACCACGCGATGGCGGCAACTCGCCCGCAAGGCTCGAACGGCAGGATACAACCGCGGTGGCAGGCCAACCTCCCTCAAAGGGTCAAGGCGATACAAGCCGCGATGGCGGCAATCGCCCGCAAGGCCAAGGCGGATACAACCGCGATGGCGGCAACCGTCCGCAAGGTGGCCAAGGCGGATATAGCAGCGGCGGCAACCGTCCACAGGGCGGTCAAGGCGGATACAACAGCGGCGGCAACCGTCCACAAGGCGGCGGTCAAGGCGGATACAGCAGCGGAGGCAACCGTCCACAAGGCGGCGGTCAAGGCGGATATAGCAGCGGCGGCAACCGTCCGCAAGGCGGCGGTCAAGGCGGATACAGCAGCGGCGGCAACCGTCCACAAGGCGGCGGCCAAGGCGGATATAGCAGCGGCGGCAATCGCCCGCAAGGCGGCGGTCAAGGCGGATACAGCAGCGGCGGCAACCGTCCACAGGGCGGTCAAGGCGGATACAGCAGCGGTAGCCGTCCGCAAGGCGGCGGTTTCGGCGGTGGCGTAAGCAGCGCCGCAACTAGCCGTCCGGGCCAAGGCGTTGGCGCTGGACGCAGTCCGGCTCCTTCCGCTGCCGGAGCTCGCGGAGGACGTCCGGGAGACAAAGGTCGTCCGGGAGACAGTGATTTCAATCGCGGAGCAGGCGGCCCGGGTGCCGCTGGCAAACGCAAAGAAAACAATAGTCGCTTCGATGATGGCAGAACGAACTTCAGAGGCCCTAAAGGCAAAGGCGGCAAAAACGCGCGCAAGAACGCTCAGCCGCCGCGGGAGAAAATCGACAACACGCCTAAGAAGGTTATCGTTCGCGGTAACATGACCGTCGGCGAATTGGCTAAATTGCTCCATAAAGATGCTTCCGAGGTCATTAAGAAGCTATTGTTAATGGGCGTTATGGCGACGATTAACCAAGATCTTGACTTAGACACCGTACTGCTTGTAATCGGAGAGTATGGCGTTGAAGTCGAAGTGAAAATCGTTGTGGAAGATACCCAATTCGAAACGATCGAAGAAAACGACGATCCGGATGCTTTGATTTCCCGTCCTCCTGTTGTTACGATTATGGGTCACGTCGACCATGGTAAAACAACTTTGCTCGATGCGATCCGCGAAACGAAGGTTGCTATCGGCGAAGCGGGCGGAATTACGCAGCACATCGGCGCGTACCAAGTCGAAATCAACGGCAAGAAAATTTCCTTCCTCGATACGCCTGGTCACGAAGCGTTCACGACTATGCGTGCTCGCGGAGCTCAAGTAACCGACATTACGATTCTCGTCGTAGCCGCGGATGACGGCGTTATGCCTCAGACCGTCGAAGCGATCGCTCATGCGAAAGCAGCTAACGTGCCGATTATCGTTGCCGTTAATAAAATCGACAAGCCGGGCGCTAATCCGGATAAAGTGAAGCAAGAATTGACAGAATACGGTCTTGTTCAAGAAGAGTGGGGCGGAGATACGATCTTCGTCGAAGTGTCCGCGAAACAACGGATTAACCTTGACGGTCTTCTTGAAATGATTCTTCTCGTTGCCGAAGTCAACGACTACAAAGCGAACCCGGACAAGAGAGCCCGCGGTACCGTTATGGAAGCCGAGCTCGACAAAGGGAAAGGACCCGTTGCCCGGATTCTCGTACAGAACGGTACGCTTAAAGTGGGCGACGCCTTCGTAGCGGGCGACTGCTTCGGACGTATTCGCGCCATGACGAACGATCGCGGTCGTCGCATCAAGGAAGCGGGTCCTTCGACACCGGTGGAAATTACCGGTTTGACCGAAGTTCCGCAAGCCGGCGATCCGTTCATGGTGTTCGAAGACGAACGCAAAGCGCGTGAAATCGCCGACAAGCGTTCGATCAAGACGCGTCAATCTCAGATGAAAGCCAACCAAACGGTTACGCTGGAAGATCTGTTCAGCAAAATCAAGGAAGGCGACATCAAGGAGCTTAACGTTATCCTTAAAGCCGACGTTCAAGGTTCTCTTGAAGCACTCAAGGGCTCGCTCGAGAAAATCGAGATCGAAGGCGTTCGCGTACGGACGATCTACAGCGGCGTAGGTGCGATTACGGAGTCGGATATTATTCTGGCTTCCGCTTCTTCCGCGATTGTCGTCGGGTTCAACGTTCGACCTGAACCGCGCGCTCAAGGTATCGCCGAGCAAGAGAAAGTCGACGTTCGTCTGCATTCGATCATCTACAAAGTAATCGAGGAGATCGAATACGCCATGAAAGGTATGCTCGATCCGGTATTCAAGGAAAGAGTAACCGGACATGCGGAAGTGCGCGAGACTTTCAAAGTAACTAAAGTCGGTACGATCGCAGGGTGTATGGTCACGGACGGCAAGATCGCCCGCAACTCCGAAGCTCGCCTTACTCGCGGAGGAATCGTTGTCTACACGGGCAAAATCGATTCCCTCAAAAGATTCAAGGATGATGCGAAGGAAGTTTCCGAAGGCTATGAATGCGGAATTACGCTGGATAAATTCAATGACTTACAGCAAGGCGACATTATCGAAGCCTTCGTGATGGAGTCCGTAGAGCGCTAATAATAGCAAGCAAGGTGGGATCTGAATGGCCAAATTTCGTGTCGGACGGGTCGGCGAACAGATTAAGAAGGAGATCAGCTCCATTATCCAGACGGAGCTGAAAGATCCTCGCATCGGTTTCATCACCGTAACCGGAGTAGACGTTACCAACGATCTGTCGCTCGCAAGAGTGTATCTAAGCATCCTGGGAAGCGAAGAACAGAAGGAAGAGACGCTTAAAGCGATCGGGCGCGCGAACGGATTTTTGCGCTCGGAGCTGGGACGTCGGGTGAAACTGCGCCATACGCCGGTAATGGAGTTCCGATTCGACAGCTCCATCGCTTACGGCAGTCATATTGAATCGCTGTTAGCGAAAATTAACAAAGATTCTATGGAGTCTTAGAAGTAGCTAGGGGGAATAAGCATGTGGGCCAAGGATTTGAAGGAAGCGGCCGCTTTCATTCGTGAAAGAGACGATTTCCTTATCGTTTCTCATGTGCAGCCCGATGGCGATGCGATAAGCTCAACGGTTGCCACTGGCTGGCTACTGGAGAAGCTGGGCAAGAAATATACGATGCTGAATGAAGGCCCCGTGCCTTCTCGGCTTCATTATTTATGGAAAAGCTCCGAGATCCATACTTTGGCGGGAGAAGGGAATGCCATTTCCCGGCAATATCGCAACGTCATTTGCGTGGATTGCGCCGATTACGGACGAGTAGGCAAAACCAATGCATGGTTTGCCCCGGACGCAGAGCTGTTGAATATCGATCATCACCCTACCAATGACGGTTATGGCCTCGTGAACTTAATGAAGTTCCACGCGGCCGCAACCGCCGAAATATTGTTCGAGCTAATCGACGAGCTGGGATTGCAATTGGATGTAGAAGTTGCCACGGCGATCTATACCGGATTGTTAACCGATACCGGAGGATTCCGCTATTCCAATACAAGCCCGTTAGTCATGGCGATGGCTTCGCGGTTGTTGGAGGCCGGAGTTAACGGTCCTGAGCTGGCGGAACATTTGCTGGAACGCATGACGACGGGACAACTCCGAATTATTCAACGCGGATTGTCCCGGCTTTCCTTTAGCGAGGATCAAAAAATCGCATGGGTGTGGGTGAATTCGGAAGATTTAGAGGAATCCGGAGCGACGAACGAGGATTTGGAAGGTTTGGTTAATTATCCGAGGAACGTCGAAGGGGTAGAGGTCGGGATGCTTTTCAAGCAGAACGGCCAAGAGTCGGTTAAAGTAAGCATGCGGTCGGCCGGGCGGGTTAACGTTGCCGCGGTCGCCCAGCATTTCGGGGGCGGCGGACATGTCCGCGCCGCAGGCTGTAGGCTGACGGAACCTTTGCCCGAAGTTATTAATCAAGTGGTCGCATACGTTCAGAAAGCGTTGGATGACGAATGAAACAACGGACCGAACAAAATTGGGACGGCGTATTGGCGATTTGGAAGCCCGCGGGCTGGACGTCGCACGATGTCGTAGCCAAAGCGAGAGGGTTGCTGCGGGAACGAAGGATCGGTCATACGGGAACGCTAGATCCCGCCGTAACGGGAGTGCTTCCTCTTTGCATTGGACGTTCCACCCGATTCGTCGAGTATTTGCAAGAGCTGCCTAAGACCTACCGCGCAACATTGCGATTCGGGATCGCGACGGACACGGAAGACCTAAGCGGCAATGTCATCGAGCAGAAGGATGCTTCGTTTCTCACGGGACCGATGATGATCGAATCCGCTTTGTCCTTCATAGGGGAAATCGATCAGATCCCGCCGATGGTTTCGGCCGTCAAAGTCAACGGTCAACGACTTTACGACTTGGCGAGACAAGGAATTACGGTTGAACGATCATCCAGGCGAGTTCGAATCTATGAAATCGATATCCTGAACGTGGTGGAGGGAGAAGCGCCGGAGCTGACTTTCTCCGTCACTTGTTCCAAAGGCACTTACATACGCACGTTATGCGTGGATATCGGGCGTAAGCTTGGCGTTCCCGCAGTGATGTCGGAGCTCGTGCGTACGGAAAGCGCGGGAATTAAACAAGAGCATTGCGTGACTCTAGAGCAGATCCCCGTTTTACTTGAACAAGGGGTTTTGAAAGAGAAGCTGTTGGTTCCCGATGCGTTGCTGACTACGATTCCCGCCGCTACCGCAGCTTATCCGGAATCTTTGCATGCGCTTCAGGGAAAGAGGATTGGAGCCGCAAGTCTGCAACCTCCGCCCGGCAACGCAGGTTTATTGAAGCTATACCGGTCAGACGGGGTATTTCTCGGGCTGTTCTCTGTCGACGAGAGTAGGGAAACGGTGCGTCCGGTAAAAGTGTTTCACACTTCGGAGGGCCAGTTAAGCGACAGTCAGTCCGATTAAGCAGGAGGGCATCAAGTGGAACGGTTTGATCTATCAGTTGCGAACGTAACGGGAGCTCTCCCTGAAGGAGCAATAAAAGAACGTGGGATATCGCTCGCGATCGGTTTTTTTGACGGGGTACACTTAGGCCATCAAGAGGTCGTTCGTCAAGCGGTTGCTTTGGCGCGGGAACAGGGGCTTGTGCCTGCCGTAATGACCTTCGACCCGCATCCCAGAGTCGTGTTGGGGCATGGTTCGCAATATCAAACGGTGCTTACGCCGCTTACGGACAAGCTAAGCTTGTTATCCGAACTTGGCGTCGAAGCGGCTTACATTATCCGGTTCGATCGTTCATTCTCCGAGGTGACGGCCGAGCAGTTCGTTAAGACGTTGATTAACCCGCTTAACGTTAAAGCGACGACGATAGGCTTCGATTTCGCTTTCGGGCACAGGGGCGAAGGCAACGCCGAAACGCTTAGGCTTCACGGAACGGGAGACGCTCAGGTTCAGGTCGTTCCTCCTGTGTTCCTAGAGGGGAACAAAGTTAGCAGCACCCGAATTCGCGATCGGCTGGCAGAGGGCGCTTCCCGTGAAGCAACCGAACTGCTGGGACGCCCGTATGTTATCAAGGGCGAAGTCGTCCATGGCGACGCTAGAGGCCGTTTGCTTGGATTTCCTACCGCGAATTTGTCGCCTGAGCAATCCTACGTGATTCCGCGTTCGGGAGTTTATGCGATTCATATCGACGTATTATCGAACTCGGGCGTTAGCGAAGGCCGTTACAATGGGGTGCTTAACGTTGGTTACAGGCCGACGTTCGACGCGCCGGGCGGCGCGCTTAAGCTGGAAGCTCATCTGTTCGATTTTGCAGGGGATTTGTACGGCAGGCAATTGGCGCTGACTTTCCATACGTTCCTGCGCGCGGAGAAAAAGTTCGAATCCATCGATCAGCTTGTGGCGCAAATCTCAAGCGATTCCGGGCGGGCCAGAGAAATTTTTTCCGTTATTGTTCAAGATTAAGAGGCGCTTTGTACGATGTAAGGCTGACTTTCTGCTACATTGGCATTGTATATGAGTCTAACAATATGCTATACTGTAACACGTTGCTGTCAGATGAGGCATCTCGCTGAATACGCACAAACGAACCTTAGCTTGGCAAAGCGTGCTCACCGACGTCTGCTAGGTTAACGGCGATTCTAATGAAGGAGGTGAACAAGGATGGCATTGACACAAGAACGCAAACAAGAATTGATCGAAGAGCATAAGACGCATGCTACGGACACGGGTTCCCCGGAAGTCCAAATCGCTATCCTTACGCAGAACATCAACAATCTGACGAATCACTTTAGGGAGCACAAGAAAGATCACCACTCCCGCCGTGGTCTGCTCAAGATGGTTGGTCAACGTCGTAAGCTGCTGGCATATTTGAAAAACAAAGATGTTAGCCGGTATAGTGCCCTGATTGCAAAATTGGGACTTCGCCGTTAATTTGTTACCCGCACGAAAGCAACCTGGCCACGCCGAATGGGGCTCAACGCCCATTTCGGCATCAGGTTGCTTTTTCCCATATAAGGGATAACAATCCTAACCGAACGATGCCTAAGCTGCGTGCCGGCAGGAAATAATGGGAAGAGTGTCGAATGTACATAAAGTTATTTACCCCATTTCGAACGGCTGCGAGCGAATAGATTGGCGAATAGCCTAGTTCGGTTTGGAAGAAGTGACGAGGTAAGCTCGCACTAGAGGAGGGAATTCGTTTGGAACAACGCGTGGAAATGCAGCTTGGAGGTCGGACGTTTGCTTTAGAGACGGGCCGATTGGCTAAGCAAGCTAACGGAGCGGTAGTCGTACGCTACGGAGATACGGTGGTTCTATCCACTGTTACGGCTTCCAATGAGCCGAAAGATCTTGATTTTTTTCCGCTTACTGTTAACTATGAAGAACGGTTATATGCGGTAGGTAAAATTCCCGGGGGCTTTATCAAACGGGAAGGGCGTCCAAGCGAGAAAGCGATTCTCGCTAGCCGGTTGACGGATCGTCCGATTCGTCCTCTATTCTCCGAAGGCTTCAGGAACGATGTGCAAATCGTGAATCTCGTGCTGAGCGTCGATCAAGATTGCTCGCCGGAAATCGCTGCCATGATCGGTACTTCCGCAGCTCTGTCGATCTCCAACGTTCCGTTCAACGGTCCTGTTGGCGGCGTAATCGTCGGACGCATCGATGGCAAATTCATCGTGAACCCAACGCAAGAGCAAGAAGAGATTACGGACATGTACGTTGTCGTAGCGGGTACGCGCGATGCGATCATGATGGTTGAAGCGGAAGCGAACGAAGTATCCGAGACGGATATGCTGGAAGCGATCATGTTCGGCCACGACGAAATCAAGAAAATCGTGGATACGATCGACCAACTGGTTGCCGTTGCCGGACAACCGAAAATGGAAGTTAAGCTGCATAGCGTGGATGCGGATGTTGAAGCCGAAGTTCAAGCTTATGCGCAAGCTCGTTTGGTACAAGCCGTCAGCATTTCCGAGAAGCATGCTCGTCAAGATGCCATCGACGCGATCAACGGCGAGACGGTCGAGCATTTCGGCAACGTTTATGCCGAGACGCCAAGCAAACTCAAAGATGTTAAAGAAGTGCTGTACGATATCGTGAAAAACGAAGTCCGTCGCTTGATTACGCATGACAAGGTACGCCCGGATGGTCGCGGATTAGCTGAAATCCGTCCGATTTCCAGCGATACCGCCATACTGCCGCGCACTCACGGCTCCGGTTTGTTTACTCGCGGCCAAACTCAAGCGCTTAGCGTTTGTACGCTCGGACCCCTTGGCGAAGTGCAGATCTTGGACGGGATCAGCCCGCAAGAATCGAAACGGTTCATGCACCACTACAACTTCCCGCCGTTTTCCGTCGGCGAGGCACGCCCGCTTCGTCCGCCAGGCCGTCGCGAAATTGGTCATGGAGCGTTAGGAGAGCGCGCGTTGCTAAAAGTGCTTCCGTCGGAAGCGGATTTCCCATACACGATTCGTTTGGTATCCGAGGTTCTCGAGTCGAACGGATCTACGTCCCAAGCGAGTATTTGCGCGAGTACGCTTGCGATGATGGATGCCGGCGTTCCGATTAAAGCTCCGGTTGCGGGTGTCGCGATGGGCTTGATCAAAGACGGCGATCACACTTCTATTCTGACGGACATCCAAGGAATGGAAGACCACCTTGGCGACATGGACTTTAAGGTCGCGGGAACGGCTGCCGGAATTACCGCAATCCAGATGGATATCAAGATCGACGGAATCGACCGTCAGATTCTTACCGATGCATTGGCGCAAGCCAAAGAAGGCCGATTGTTCATCTTGGGTAAAATGCTCGAAACGATCCAAGAGCCACGCAAACAATTGAGCAAATACGCTCCGAAAATTATTTCGCTCAAAATTCACCCGGACAAAATTCGGGATGTTATCGGATCCGGCGGAAAAATCATCAATAAAATTATTGAGGAAACCGGCGTGAAAATCGATATCGAGCAAGACGGTACCGTGTATATCGCTTCGACAGACGAAGCTGCGAACCAACGCGCCCGCGGCATCATCGAGGGGATCGTTAAAGAAGTCGTCGTCGGAGAAGTTTATACCGGAACGGTTAAACGGATCGAGAAATTCGGTTGCTTCGTCGAAATTCTGCCTAACAAAGACGGGTTAATCCATATTAGCCAACTAGCCAACGAGCGAGTGGCGAAAGTGGAAGACGTCGTGAATATCGGGGATCAAATCGAAGTTAAAGTAACCGAAATCGATAATATGGGACGCATCAACCTGTCCCGCAAAGCTTTACTGAATTCCGAGCAAGTTTCGGTATAAACTCGCATTACAAACGCATAAGATCGACAAAAGAGACTCCAACAAGACGGTCTCTTTTTGTTTTGCATAAATGAGCGCTTTCCATGGGATGCTCACTCATAAAGCTCGTTATTCCGGCATAGGATGAAGGCAGGGATTCGGGACAAGACGGGGTGAGCGGATTGAAAAGAAAGATGCCATTAAGTTTGCTGACGGCAATGATAGTATGCTTGTCGGCTGTGCTGCTAGCAGGAACATACGGACCTTTACAGCCGTTTATTCAAGCTGTCAAACCGCGTGCGACATCAATCACGGCACCGGTTCCGGTGAACGGTACGGTGGCTGAGGACCAATTGATGAAGTGGATTCAATCGCAAGCGACGAAGCATAACCAACCGCCGGTCAACGCCGTTATTGATCGGGTGTGGAAAGCGATTCCCGGCTACGACGGACGTGTTGTGGACGTGAAGGCGACTTACCTGAAAGCCAAATTATTCGGTTCCGTTCCAGGCGACGACAAAGGGTTCCCGTGGATATTTGACACGGTCAAGCCTAAGATCAGCTTGAGCGATTTGCCCGTACAACCTATTTATAGAGGGAATTCGGCCAAGCCGATGGTTTCCCTTATGATTAACGTAGCTTGGGGAGACGAATTTTTGCCGCTCATGCTCCAAACTTTGAAGGACAACGGCGTTAGAGCGACCTTTTTCTTCGATGGAACATGGTTAGCCAAAAATCTGGATACGGCCCAAAACATCATCGCCCAAGGCCATGAGGCTTCCAACCACGCGTATACCCATCCGGATATGAGCAAGCTTAGCTTAGCGAGGCAACGTGAGGAGATCGGCAAGACGGAAGCTTTGCTGAAAAAAATAGGCGTTAAGAACATTTGGTTCGCTCCGCCGTCCGGGGATTATAACGAGAATACGGTTAAGGCGGCATCGGAGCACGGGCTTAGGACGGTATTGTGGACATTGGACACGGTCGACTGGATGAAACCCGAGCCGTCAACGATTATCCAGAAAATAGATCGGAAAGTCGGACCGGGAACTTTGATCTTAATGCATCCTACTTCGTCCTCACAACGAGCTTTAAGCGGGATGATAAAGGTAATAAAAAACAAGGGGTATGAGCTAGGCACCGTGTCGGAAACGTTGTCATCGAATCGGGTTGAAGATAGGGATCGGTTGTGACAGATGTCGGAATTTGATATAGTGGTATCACTGTTCGTTAGGTATTCAGTAAAGGGGGAAATCGGATGAACAAGTACGTACTTAAGAACGGATTGCGCGTGATGATCGAATCTATTCCGACCTGCCGGTCGGTCTCGTTCGGTATCTGGGTCAAAACCGGTTCCCGTTATGAAGATTTGGATAACAACGGAATTTCCCACTTCATTGAACACATGCTGTTCAAGGGAACGAATCGCCACAGCGCGAAAGATATAGCCGATCGCTTCGATGGAATCGGGGGCAACGTGAACGCGTTCACGTCCAAAGAATATACGTGTTACTATGCCAAGGTATTGGATCAGCATTTGCCGATCGCGGTGGACATTTTATCGGATATGTTCTTCGAGTCGCAGATGGCGGAGTCCGAATTGGCCAAAGAGAAAAACGTTATTCTAGAAGAGATTTCGATGTACGAGGATACTCCGGACGATACCGTTCACGACCTGGCGGCCAGAGCGGCTTATCAAGATCACCCGTTGGCTTATTCCATCCTTGGAACGGCCGAACGGTTAAACGCGATGGGCCCGGATCACCTGCGTCAATATATGAGCGAGCGTTATCGGATCGATAATACGGTCATCAGCGTAGCGGGCAACGTCGGAGAAGAAGTGCTGGAGCTTCTTGAGCACCATTTTGGCCGCTTTGACGTCAGGGGCACGGATTCCGCGTTGGAAATCCCGACGTTTCATTCCCAATCCTTGTTCCATCGCAAGAAAACGGAACAAAATCATCTTTGTTTGACATTCCCTGGGTGCTCCATCAAAGCGCCTAATCTGTATGCGATGATTTTGTTGAACAATACGATCGGCGGAGGGATGAGTTCCCGGTTGTTCCAGGAAATCCGGGAGAAACGCGGGTTAGCTTATTCCGTTTACTCTTATCATACTTCATACGCGGACAGCGGCTTGTTCACGGTCTATGCAGGAACGGCCCCTAAACAAACGAAAGACGTTTATGATATTACGATGGAATTGCTGAATGATATCGCAGCAACCGGCTTAAGCGAAGCTGAGCTTTCGCGGGGCAAGGAGCAATTAAAAGGGAATCTGATTCTAAGCTTGGAGAGCACCAGCAGTCGTATGAACCGTCTAGGCAAAAACGAACTGATGCTTGGGCGACATTATACGTTGGATGAAATGCTGGATCGGATCGACCAAGTGAAATTGTCCGATCTAAGCGATATTATGGAATCGATGATGGCGCAGCCGTGTGCGGTTGCACTTGTAGGCGCGAACGAGAAGGTGCTGTCGGGAATCGGGAGGGAATTCATTGTATCCAATTCAGTTGAAGAGACTACCGGGGAATGAAGACGTAGCTTTGCCGCGTCAAATGTCGGAATGGGCGGCAGGATTTGATTTGCATGCTGCGGTAAGCGAGCCCTTCGTGCTTGCTCCGGGACAGAGAGCATTAATCCCTACAGGCTTCGCGATGGCAATGCCCCGCGAGCTTGAAGCGCAAATCAGGCCTCGGAGCGGCTTGGCATTCAAACACGGCATTACATGCTTGAACTCGCCGGGGACGATCGATGCAGACTATCGCGGAGAAGTGAAAGTGCTGCTCATCAATTTGGGTCAAGAGCCTTTTACGATCGAACGCGGCGAGCGCATCGCGCAGATGGTGTTCCAGCGGGTCCCCCAAGTTACTCTTGAAGAAGTATCCGAGCTGTCGGAAACCGTTCGCGGAGAAGGCGGCTTCGGCCACACGGGCAAGTAACGAATTGAGCACCTAACCCAGCTTAAGCTATGTGTTAGGTGCTCGTTTTATCGTTATCCCCGTCGTTCAGTCTCAGGTTTGCAATACTCGTCGAGCCTTTCCTATGACCACTATCCCATTCGCTCAGTTTTAAATGGCAGGTACTTCATAAACCCCTTATCACCGCTATCCCCATGGCTCAGTTCTGGATAGCTCGAACTCCGCACTCCGTTTATTTCCCTTATCGTCACTATCCCCACGACTCAGTGCATAGCAGCCCAAAATTTCCGGTTTCTCAGGTATTATCACTATCCCTCTTGCTCAGTCTCGGATCAACATACTCTGGTTTCCGCGTATCAGCGTACTCTGGTATCAGCGTACTCTGGTATCCTCGTCCTCTAATTTCTTCGTATCAACTTTTCCATTGCTTCTGTTGTAAGCGACAATATTCACTAATTCCTCTCGTGCAAGTCAAATAGACACCATCCAAAGCTAAGTGGGGAGGTAAAGAAGTAACGACTCGAAATGATTTTGGCTAACTTGCGTTTCTTAAATAATGAGCGTATTGCATTCGTAATTGGGGTTGAAGGTTAGGCTTGCTGATTAGCTGAGGGTATGTCATCGCTGATGTTGTAGTGCACAATCTAATGAGGTGGGAGAAGGCGTCACTTGTCTGAGCCGTTATTTTGCGAGTGATGTTGTAGCCGTAGCAATATTGGTCCAAGTAAACTTGCAGATGTTTTGCGCCAATCCCCTTGAAAACAGAATTGATCCATCTAGAAGCGGTTTGACTCATTCCGATAAGCTGTATGTTTCTATCTTTGCTGTATTTTTTGGTTACGGCAATCACTTCTATTGCTCGAGGATCGACATGTTTGCGGATAAAAGGATGTTTATTTAAAGGACAAGTGAATTGGGGGAATGAACATTCCTCGATGGCTTGTTTGATCTTAATATGGGTAAATTCACCTTGACCGTCCATGGAGGCTCCGATAAGCAGAGGCTGTTCTTGAGGATGTCTATATATCGTTGGATTATAAGGGCGGCCATATTGAGCAAAGTTAATGCGTACGATTCCTTTTAGCAGTTCATTTTGTTCTGCGTGAGCCATAGCGTGACGGATTTTGTGACAAATGAGCCAGGCTGTTTTGTAAGTGGTTCCGATAAGGTTCGCCAAATGAAGAGCGCAAATTCCTTCGGGAAATGAATGAAGGTATATAGCGAGCATCCACAACCTGACAGGGGTCCGGCTTCTTTCCATAATTGTACCGGAAGTGAGCGAGGTTTGTCTGCCGCACGAATTGCATTCATAAAGAGGCAACCTGCGAGTCGAAATCGCGAAAGCGTCTGGGCTTCCGCAGGAAGGGCAGAGGAAACCGGATGGCCATCGAATCACGACCAACTGTTGAATCCAGTACGACTCATTTGCATTTGAAAGGCATGAGGCTATTATTTCAGATCGTTCCATAAAACCCCTCCAACGGGAACAAATGTTCTTGTGTTTATTATACCAAACATATGTTCTATTTAAAGAAAAATATCTTTATTTTGTAAATGGAATAGGTCTGCAGAAGAAAGGTAATAGAAGAAATGCGAAGGACTGAGCGAATGGGATAATGGAGAAGAAATGAGGAGGCAGAGTCGGTCGAGTGGGGGGGATAGTATAAAATACGGAACATGGGATAGCGAGAGGGCTGGATGGCTGAGCGAAAGGGATAGTGAACATAGGAGTTATATGATGGCAAAGAAGGAGTGAAGTGGCTGATGTAGTTTAAATGGCTTAAGCGGATGGATGGCTGAGCGAAAGGGATAGTGGATATAAGGCAGATCAGATGGAGGAGAGTGATGCGAACGGCACGGTGTAACTGAGCGATAGGGATAATGGTGATTGGCACCCCGGACTGGGCGTATGCATACGATGTGCTATGCAAGAATGCCGAGAGGAGGGGGCTGCGATACTTACGGGAGTACAAATCGTTCTCGCGGGTGGAGATGCCCGGCAGTTGGAAGTGATTCGGCGGTTAACGGAGCTCGATGCCACGGTTACGATCGTTGGCTTCGATCGTTTGGATACGCCCTTTAGCGGCGTCGTTAAGGCGGAATGGTCTGCTGACATATTAAAGCAGGTGGATGCGTTGGTTTTGCCCGCGGTCGGAACGGATGACGAGGGGATTATTTCCACGCTGTTCACCGATCAGGAATTGAAGCTGACGGATGCCCATCTCGCGGAGATGCCCAAGACGAGCAAAGTCATTACGGGCATGGCGAAGCCGTACCTTAGAAAGCTATGCGAAAAGTATCACGTGGAGCTTATCGAGCTGTTCGAAAGAGATGACGTGGCGATCTATAACTCGATACCGACGGCTGAAGGCGCCTTGATGATGGCGATTCAGAATACCGATATCACGATTCACGGCTCGAATTGCATCGTTCTCGGTCTCGGAAGAACGGGGTTTACGATGGCAAGAACCTTGCAAGCGGTAGGCGCTCGCGTTAAAGTCGGAGTACGCCGGGACGAGGCTTTCGCACGTGCGTTCGAGATGGGCTTCGAGCCTTTCTATATGCCTGAATTAGCGCGTCAGGCGGGGAATATCGACTTGATTTTTAATACAATTCCGACTATGATAATCACAGCACAAGTGATCGCTCAACTTCCCCTGCGCGCATGTATTATCGACCTGGCCTCCAAGCCTGGCGGGACGGATTTCCGGTTCGCCGAGAAGAGAGGAATCAAGGCGCTGCTTGCTCCCGGATTGCCCGGGATCGTAGCTCCGAAGACAGCCGGTCGAATCATCGCGAACAGTCTTACCCAGATTATTCTGGAAGACAACCGATTACGGGGGAATAGACCATGAACTGGCAGGGAATCACCGTAGGCTACGCATTATCCGGTTCTCATTGCACTTTGGAAGAGATTTTGCCGCAAATTCAACGATTTGTGGACGCGGGTGCGAATGTGGTTCCTATCGTCTCGGCGACCATAATGACCACGGATACCCGATTCGGAACTTCGAACCACTGGCAAGAGAGCTTGCGTTCAATAACCGGCAATGAAATCATATCATCTATAGTAGACGCAGAGCCGCTTGGTCCTTCCAAGCTGTTGGATGTTTTGACGATAGCCCCTTGTACCGGCAATACCACGAGTAAATTGGCGAACGCCATGACGGATGGGCCTGTATTGATGGCGGCCAAGGCGCAAATGAGAAATCAACGACCGTTGGTTCTTGCCATCTCCACTAACGATGGATTAGGACTGAATGCGGCTAACATTGCCAAGCTGCTCATTATGAAGAATATTTACTTCGTGCCGTTCGGACAGGACAATCCGATTGCCAAGCCGAATTCGCTTGTCGCAAGAATGGATCTCGTAATGGAAACCTGCGAAGCCGCGCTTCAAGGGAAACAACTTCAACCTTTGCTCGTAGAGCGTTTCTTGCACGCTTGAGATAGACTTGCCACAACCGAGGGGAGTATCAGCAGATGTCGACACAGTTGTTTAATGTCGCCGTCGTGGGAGCGACCGGCGCCGTTGGGGAACAGATCCGCAGATTACTAGAAGAACGCGACTTCCCGATCGCAAGCTTGAAGCTGCTTTCGTCTGCCCGCTCAGCAGGATCGACGATCATTTTCAAAGGCAAACCGGTAACGGTCGAAGAAGCTGCGCCAGACAGCTTTCGCGGCGTAGATATCGCTTTGTTCAGCGCAGGCGGAGAGGTTAGTAAAGCTTTGATTCCGCACGCCGTGGAGCACGGCGCCGTTTGTATCGATAATACG
Source organism: Cohnella cholangitidis (assembly GCF_014107495.1). GTDB lineage: Bacteria > Bacillota > Bacilli > Paenibacillales > Paenibacillaceae > Cohnella > Cohnella cholangitidis. Next base: position 411,462 of record NZ_CP041969.1, on the reverse strand, counting down.
AACGCTTACCGCATGGACCCGGAGACGCCGCTAGTCGTTCCGGAAGTCAACATCGACAAAATCAGCGATCACAGAGGCATTATCGCTAATCCCAATTGTTCTACGATCCAAATGGTTGCGGCACTTAAACCGATCTATGATCGTTTTGGCATTTCCCGCATCATCGTTTCAACATATCAAGCCGTTTCCGGCGCAGGCGCATCCGCGGTTAAGGAGATGCTAAGACAATCTTCAGAGGTGTTGTCCGGCAACGATTCCAATCCTGCTATCCTTCCGGTATCTTCGTTGCCGGTGAAACACCAAATCGCATTCAACGTCATCCCTCAAATCGATAAATTCCAAGAGAACGGGTTTACTCTCGAAGAGATGAAGATGATTCGCGAAACGCAAAAAATCTTGGACGACGATTCGCTCGAAGTTACCGCTACATGCGTTCGGGTACCGGTCGTATACGGTCATTCCGAATCCGTGTATGTAGAACTCAAGAACGACTTCGACATTGAAGAAATCAAAGCATTGCTTGCCGATGCTCCGGGAGTCGTGCTTGTGGATGATCCATCCGGGCAACGTTATCCGCTCGCAACGGATGCCGCCGGCAAAAACGAGGTGTTCGTAGGCCGGGTACGACGAGATCTATCGAACCCTCGCGGGTTGAACCTATGGATCGTCTCCGACAATCTGCTTAAGGGCGCGGCATGGAATGCGGTACAAATCGCCGAGTACATCGCGATTCCCCAGCAAGCATAACTTAATATTACATGCGGCAGAATTCCTATCTTTTCTTTCCTCACTACTCCATCCTGATAAGAGCGGAGGAAAACAAGATGGACCTGATCGTACAGAAATTCGGTGGGACGTCGCTGTCCGACGACCAAAGTCGGCGCCACGTCCTCCGTCATATTGTTCGAGAGCATGGAGCGGGAATCGGCCTTGTCGTTGTCGTTTCGGCAATGGGAAGAAGCGGCGAACCGTACGCAACGGATTCGTTGCTCAACCTTGTTCGCCATAACGGGAACGCTCTTCCGGCTAGGGAACGTGATCTGTTGCTCAGCTGCGGGGAGCTCATATCCGCGTCCGTATTATGCAGTATTCTTAACGCAGAAGGGATACCTTCCGTCGCCTTAACAGGAGGACAGGCTGGCATCGTAACGGACGACCGGTTCGGCGCTGCGCGTATTAAAGAAATCAAGACGGACCGGATTCAAAAGCATTTGTCGGACGGCCAAGTCGTCGTGATCACCGGGTTTCAAGGAATGACTTCGGATGGCGAGATGACTACTTTAGGCCGCGGAGGCAGCGATACGTCGGCAACGGCTCTCGGTGCGGCTTTGAACGCGGACATCGTGGATATTTATACCGACGTCGACGGGATATTAACCGCCGATCCGCGGTGGGTGAGCAATGCTCGCGCCTTGTCTGCCGTCAGTTACGAAGAGATATGCAACATGGCGCAGAACGGGGCAAAGGTTATCCATCCCCGTGCCGTTGAAATCGCGATGAAAGCGGGCATCCCGGTTCGGGTCCGCTCCACTTTCTCCGATGAAGAAGGAACGTTGGTCACGCACGCGCGAGCATTGCGCAGCCAAGGAATATGGTATGATAGAACCGTAACGGGTCTTGCGCATGTCAGCCAAGTCACTCAGTTAGGCGTCATGAATCGCAGCGGCCCCGCCGACGTTCAGCTGAGAGTATTTCGCGCTATGGCTTCCCACGGGATTAGCGTCGATTTTATAAACGTAATGCCGACTGGCGTGCATTATACGGTATCCGATAACGATACGCAGAACGCGATTCGATTGCTTCAAGAATTAGGGTTCGAGCCCCACATCCGCAGAGGGTGCGCTAAAGTGTCCGTAATCGGAGGCGGAATGAACGGAGAACCGGGAGTTATGGCGATCATCGTTGAAGCCTTGACGAACTCGGGAATTCCGATCCTGCAATCCGCGGATTCGAATACCACGATATGGGTGCTTATATCCGAGGAAGATTTGGCGAAAGCTCTGCAGGCCTTGCATACGGCTTTCGGGCTGCATCTTGCTCCGGCAACGGGAATTTAGAGGAGGACGAAGGAATGAGTTTCGGTCGTTTAATTACAGCAATGGTAACCCCTTTTGATGAACAACTGAACATTAACTGGGAGACGACGGGTCGATTGATCGATTATTTGATCGACGTACAAAAATCCGACAGCTTGGTTATCTCAGGGACGACAGGCGAATCTCCGACATTAACGGACGATGAAAAGGTAGAATTGTTCCGTTTCGCGGTCAAACACGCTGCGGGACGTTGCAAAATCATTGCCGGAACCGGCAGCAATGAAACCGCCCATTCCGTCCAATTGACTAAAAAAGCCGAAGAAGCCGGCGTCGACGGCGTCCTGCTCGTAACGCCGTATTACAATAGACCAACTCAAGAAGGCATCTACCAACATTTCCGCACCATCGCTGAAGCGACTTCGCTGCCGGTCATTTTGTACAACGTTCCATCCCGTACGGTAGTCAGCATGTCTTCGGAAACAACGCTGCGCCTGGCGCAAATTCCTAACATCGTTGCGACCAAAGAATGCGCTTCGCTTGGTCAAATGACGGAAATCATCAGCGGTGCTCCGGAAGGCTTTATTTTATATAGCGGGGATGATGCGGTTACTCTTCCGACATTGTCCGTTGGCGGATACGGAATCATTAGCGTCGCGAGCCATGTCGTCGGCGCGAAAATGAAACAACTGATCGAGGCTTATCTCGAAGGCCGCGTTCACGACGCGAAAACGATCAACGAAGAGTGCTACCCGTTCTTCAATGGACTGTTTAATTGTCCGCACCCCGTTCCGAATCCGGTTGCGGTGAAGTACGCGCTTACTTTGCGCGGCTTGCCTGTAGGCGGAGTACGCCTTCCATTGGTAGACGTGAACGAGGCGGAAGCAAGCTATTTGCAAAAACTGATCAATGTATAAATAGGAGTTTGTCGGTCGTTAGAAGCTGCGCTTTGCGAAAACCGATGTCCTCCGGGCATCGGTTTTTTGCGCGATCAGATGAACGTAAGTACACGGCGAAGCGCATCGTACTTACGCTCATCTGATCGTTCGATACATAGGTTTGCTCCTATCTTGACGACAGGGAATTCGTATAACTTGACAGGGAAAGATAATATCGTCGATCTTGTATTTCCTGAATTGCTTCATGTATAATGATTGAGAGTGATTGGGTGCGGCTAATATTTTTAGCAAATTGAAAATTTCATATCGATCGGGTGCGTCGAATGGATCTAGGAGGTACTAGGAGTGTCAAAGAAAAACAGCCAAGATAAATTACTGATTTTCGCGCTCGGTGGCGTTGGCGAAATCGGCAAAAACATGTACTGCGTCCAGTATGGAAACGACATCGTAGTCGTAGACGCTGGATTGAAATTCCCGGAAGAAGAGATGCTCGGAATCGACGTCGTTATCCCGGATATTGCCTATTTGTTGGAAAATCGCGACAAAGTGAAAGCTATTCTGCTTACGCACGGACACGAGGACCACATCGGAGGATTACCGTACGTCCTGAAGCAACTGAACATTCCGATCTACGGAACGAAGCTAACGCTAGGCTTGGTAGAGAACAAGCTTAAAGAGGCTGGATTGCTCGGCGATACGAAGAGAATTCTTATCACCGAAGATTCGGAGTTGACTTTCGGAACGATCAAAGCAAGCTTCTTCCGTACGAATCACAGCATTCCGGATTCCGTCGGCGTTTGCCTGGAAACACCGGAAGGAAATGTCGTGCATACGGGCGACTTCAAGTTCGACCATACGCCGGTAAACGACCAGTTCGCCGACCTTCAACGGATGGCGGAAATCGGAAGCCGCGGCGTACTTGCTCTTCTATCCGACAGCACCAACGCGGAACGCGCGGGTTACACGCCATCGGAGAGCAATATTGGCAGAGAGTTCGAATCGTTATTCCGGAGCGCGAAACAACGCGTAGTCGTTGCGACGTTTGCTTCCAACGTTCATCGGATTCAACAAGTCATTAACGCAGCAGCGGAAACGCGCCGCAAAATGACGGTAATCGGCCGTAGCATGGTCAACGTAGTGAACATTGCGTCCGAGCTCGGATACTTGAACATTCCGGAAGGAATGTTGATCGAGCCGGAAGAGGTGAACAAGCTTCCCGCGGACCGCGTCGTTATCCTATCGACCGGAAGCCAAGGCGAGCCGATGTCGGCACTTACGCGGATGGCACGTTCCACGCACCGGAAAGTCGACATTTTACCGGGGGATACGGTTATTATCGCGGCAACTCCGATTCCGGGGAATGAGCGGTATGTCGGACGTACCGTCGATGAGTTGATGCGTTTGGGTGCAAGCGTTATCTATGGTCCTGGCTCGGTGTCTGGAGTACACGTATCCGGTCACGGCAGCCAAGAGGAACTTAAGCTTATGCTTAACCTTATGCGTCCGGAATACTTCATTCCGATTCACGGCGAATACCGGATGCTTCGTCATCACGGATTGCTCGGCGAATCCGTAGGAATTCCGAAGGAAAACATTTTCCTGCTCGATATCGGGGACACTGTCGAAATTCAGAATGGCGCAGCACGCAAAGCAGGCAAAATTCCTTCCGGTAACGTACTTATCGACGGTCTTGGAGTCGGCGATGTAGGAAACATCGTACTTCGCGACCGTAAGCTTCTATCTCAAGACGGAATTTTAGTTGTCGTCGTTACGCTTAGCAAACAAGACGGAACGATCATGTCGGGTCCCGACATCATCTCTCGCGGTTTCGTGTACGTTCGTGAATCCGAAGGTCTGTTGGAAGAAGCTAACCGCATCGTGACTAGCACGTTGCACAAGCTGATGAACGAGAACGTAAACGAATGGGCGTCGCTCAAGACGAACGTCAAAGACGCGCTCGGACGTTTCTTATACGAACAAACAAGAAGAAGACCGATGATCTTGCCGATCATCATGGAAGTGTAGAAAGACTAACCCACACTCATTGAAAACCGTTTTCCGTCGCATATGCGGCTGGAAGACGGTTTTTTTTATCCAAATCGCCCATACTATGTCATGCTGCCAATCGACTAGGAGGACTCATCATGACCGACAAAACGAAATCGGGGGAAACGGCGGAACAGCCGACCCCTTCCGAAGAAGGACGTAAATCAGCCACCGCTGCGGATTCGATCGTGCAATTAGGCCAAACTTCGATTCCATCCGGAGAGAGCAATATTTTCTGTCTGACGATCATCGGACAGATCGAAGGGCATCTCATGCTTCCGCCGCAAAATAAAACGACGAAATACGAGCATGTCATTCCTCAGTTAGTCGCCGCCGAGCAGAATGCCAAGATTGAAGGACTCTTGATCGTGCTCAACACGGTCGGAGGAGACGTGGAAGCGGGGCTAGCGATCGCGGAGATGATCGCATCGTTAACGAAGCCTACGGTTACGATCGTGTTAGGGGGAGGGCATTCGATCGGAGTTCCGATTGCCGTGTCCGCGAACTACTCCTTGATTGCCGAAACCGCGACGATGACCATTCATCCGATACGGATGAACGGACTCGTTATCGGGGTGCCGCAAACGTTCGATTACTTGGAGAAAATGCAGGAAAGGGTAACCCGCTTCGTCACCAGGCATTCGCGAATTTCCGAGGAAGTATTTAAGCAGCTTATGTTTAAAACCGGAGAGCTGACGAGAGATATCGGTACGACGGTTATCGGAGGGGATGCCGTAAAACACGGGCTGATAAATGCCGTTGGAGGATTGGGAGATGCTTTGAAGGAATTGAATCGTCGAATCGGCGAGCGTAAAGCGAACGTCGCGGAAGGGGGGAGCAAGGCGTGACGATCTATACGGCGATGCCTATGGAGCTCGTGCTTGACGGGATACAAAACGAGCCGGGTCCTTTCGTCGAGGTGACGGTCCAAGGCGTGATGATGCAGCTGATCCCGATCGCTCCCGGCATGGGTAAGATCGTGCGGCTTCTCTCCGCGCCGCTGAATTGTTATCTGTCAACGGAGTATGCCCCCGGCCAAACGGTCTGTTATTATCCGACCCCGGAACTACGACAGGGGCAGGAACTTCCCGACTTTGGAATGTAGTCCCCGATAGTCTGCCAACCTCCCTTCAACTGTGATATAATGTTGAACCGGGAGGTGGCAAATTTGGCCAAGCGCAAGAAGAAGCGGGCTTCGTTCGGAGCAAGCTTGAAATACGAAGTTTATGGCATCGTGCTCATTACGATTTCCGTTATCGCCATCTCCGGAGAAGCGGCAGTCGGAAGGTCGCTTTCCAAGTTGTTCGGCTTTCTGCTAGGGAAGCATTATTATTTGCTCGCGTTGGTCGGCATTTGGGTAGGTTTATATGTGATGGTTAAACGTTGCTGGCCTCGAGGTTGGACGTCCCGCCGTACGGGGTTCGTTCTCGTCTCCTTGGTCGTTACGCTTTGGAGCGCGATGGCTGCTATCGATAATAGTCTTGGACTTATGGATTCGGTAACCCCGTCTAGCATCGTCAATCAAACGATGGCGCAACTGAAAGAGATGCTTTGGCAAGCCCCGCCTGCCGACAATATTAAGGTTTTCAATGCCGATGTCGGCGGGGGGATCGTCGGCGCTCTGCAATATTCCGTCCTATACTGGTTATTCGGATATTACGGCGCTAAATTCGTTCTGCTGATCGAGATCGCCATTGCCGTCATGCTTGTGACTAACCGTTCCTATGTCGAAATCGGACGGTCGATTCGGTTGTTCTTGCTCAGAGTGATGCCGCTGCTCGCGTCGCGTCTAGCTTCCGGGCGCAAACTGTTATCGGCGAAAGCGATTCCGGTCAACGGCTCAGGCAGAAGGGGGAGAAGCTCGGCGGCCGCGCCGCAAGCGCCTATCCCAACGTTGCCGGATGATGACGAAATAGACGAACCGGCTCTTATCCCGCGCGCCAGAAAAACGCCGTTATTTTTCCAGTTGTTCCACGGCAAGCCGGAACGGGATCCCAACATAGCGCAGGATGAGCATTGGGACGACGATGAACCGATCAAATATTCGAGCAAGCGAGTCGCTAGTCAAGATACTCCCGTCGAGCAAATTATCGAGCGACATCAAGATGTTCCCGTGACGCCGCCGCCAGCGGCGTTAGCGGACGAGGACGAACAATTCGAGCAGCCGGTCACTCCAAGGTTTACGGATTTTACGGCACAAGGTTATCCCGACTATGAGTGGGACGAGGAAGCCGAAATGGAACAGCAGGCTATTCCACTAGCCGTAGAGGAATCGGAGGAGGCCGCCTTAGCCCCCGAAGACGTAGACTCTGCTGTTCCGGACGGAGATATCGACGTCGAGCTTGATTTGAAACCGAGCGAGGAAACTCCCGTTGCGGCTGCGCCGAAGCCGGTTCGCAAAATACAAAAGCCATACCGGTTACCTAGCGCGAATCTGCTGGACAAGCCGCCGGGAGGCAGCAAATCCGGGAACCCCGCGGATTACATGAATACGGCTCGTAAGCTGGAAGCGACTCTTGAAAGCTTCGGCGTAAGAGCCAAGGTATTGGACGTTGCGCGTGGACCTGCCGTGACGAGGTACGAACTGCAACCCGACGTCGGGGTTAAAGTCAGCAGGATCGTCAGCCTGACGGACGACATCGCGCTTGCCCTCGCAGCCAAAGATATACGGATGGAGGCTCCGATTCCGGGCAAAGCGGCGATCGGCATCGAGGTGCCGAACAATGAAGTAAGCGTCGTAACGTTGAGGGAAGTGCTGGAGACCCAGCCGTTCCAGGAATCTTCCGCTAAGCTGACGATTGCGTTCGGTCGCGATATTTCCGGTCAGCCTATTGTCGGAAATCTGGCTAGAATGCCGCATTTGCTCGTGGCGGGTGCGACCGGCTCGGGCAAATCGGTCTGTATCAACGGGATCATTACGAGCCTGCTGTACAAAGCGAAGCCGGATGAGGTCAAGTTTCTCATGATCGACCCTAAAATGGTCGAACTAAACGTCTACAATGGGATTCCGCATTTGCTAGCGCCTGTCGTCACCGATCCTAGACGGGCTTCCTTGGCACTGAAGAAGATCGTCGTGGAAATGGAAAAGAGATACGAGAAGTTCTCGAAATCGGGAACGAGGAATATCGAAGGCTACAACGCTTTGATGATGAGCGGGGACAATCCGGACGCCGTTCTGCCTTATATCGTCGTTATCGTCGACGAGCTCGCCGACTTGATGATGGTCGCGGCAGGCGACGTGGAGGATGCGATTTGCCGACTGGCGCAGATGGCGCGGGCATCGGGCATCCATCTGATCATCGCGACCCAACGGCCGTCGGTAGACGTCATTACCGGCGTTATCAAAGCCAACATTCCGAGCCGGATCGCGTTCGGCGTATCGTCGCAAGTGGATTCGCGGACGATCCTCGACATGGTCGGCGCGGAGAAATTGCTTGGCCGAGGCGACATGCTATTCCTGCCGATGGGGGCATCCAAGCCGATTCGCGTGCAAGGGGCGTTCTTGTCCGACGGGGAAGTGGAATCGGTCGTCGGCTATTGCCGCGGTCAAGCGGAGGCGGAATACAACGAGGAGCTCGTACCGGAAATCGACGATTCGGCCAGCGAAGAATCGGAGGAAATATTGGACGAGTTGTTCGACCAAGCGGTGCAGATCGTGCTCGAAGCGAAGCAGGCATCCGTCTCCTTGCTTCAGCGGCGGATGCGCATAGGCTACACGCGCGCGGCGAGGCTGATCGATTCGATGGAGGCGAAGGGCGTCGTCGGCCCTTACGAGGGCAGCAAGCCCCGCGAGGTGTTGATGACGATGGAACAATACCAACAACGTATTCCATCATAAAAAGCAATATAAATAAAAGGCAGAATAAGCCCGCAGTCCAGAGTTAGAGGACTGCGGTTTTTTTGGCGCATAAGCAGAAAGCATGCAAATTTGGGTATAAGAGCCTTTCCCCTTTCTCATACTAACGGTCGAAGACCAACATGGAACAGGAAAGGCGTGACCTTAAGTGAGTTATCGTCTAGTGATTTTGACCGTATGCGTCGTATTTGGCTTGCTTGGGCTTTATACGATACAGCACTCCACCCAAAGCCGCGAAACGTTCAGCAGCGCGATTCTGAAGGAAGGGTCCTCCGGAAAGGACATATACGAGCTTCAAGGACGGTTGAAGGCGCTTGGCTATTTCAACGGCAAAGTAGACGGCCAATTCGGCGCGAGCACGAAAAACGCCGTCACTTGGTTTCAGTGGAAGTTCGGAATGAAATCGGACGGTATCGTCGGCGCCAAAACAAAGCTGATGCTATGGAAGGCGACCAAGGATTGGAAGCCGACCGCGGCCGAGCTGCCGCCGACGGCGGGTGGCGAGAAAGCGAACCAACCGAGCCAGCCGAACCAACCGTCCGGCGGCAACGCGAAGCTTCCCGCATCCAACAACCTTGGCTTCACGGAAAAGGATTTGAAAATGATGGCCAACGCCGTGTACGGGGAATCTCGCGGGGAGCCGTACGAGGGCCAAGTCGCCGTAGCCGCCGTTATCATCAATCGGGTGAAATCGTCCCAGTTTCCCAATACGGCGACGGGCGTTATTTTTCAGCCGGGCGCGTTCACGGCCGTCGCTGACGGCCAAATCTGGCTGACGCCAAACGAAAAAGCGATCAAAGCCGTCAAAGACGCAATCAGCGGCTGGGATCCGAGCGACGGCTGTCTGTATTATTTCAATCCGGAGACGGCGACTTCCAAATGGATATGGACACGTCCGCAATACAAGACGATCGGCAAACATATTTTTTGCCGCTGATCGATCGTCGCGATCGCTACCCGCGTTCATCGCAGTGCAACCAACCAACGCGCCTATGGCGTCGCGGTTGGTTGTCGCGTTTTCGGACGAGGCATTGTTTTCCAACATTTGCTTCCTGCTCGTCCAATCGGTTAGAATGGGGCTGAAATGCCATGTTGGAAGCATTATGCAGTGATTTTACCTAAAGGAGCTTGAGATCATGTCGGAACAGTTCCAGAGAGGGATATGGGGACGGCTTCGCTTGCACGTTCTGCCTACCAAACGGTTCAAAACATTCGCCTTGTCCTTGTTCGCGGGCGTTCCGTTATCCGAAGAGCGCGTTACGTCCGTTGCGCTTACTCCGTTCGTTTTAAGGAGAGGAACGCAATCCCTTCCCGAGACGATATCATTTCGCGAACGATTGGATGAGTTGTACGGCGCGGGATTCGGTTTCGATTTGTACAAACGTGGCGATCATCAGATCGTTCAGTTCCGTCTCGATATGATTAACGACCGATTCGTTTCCGCCAAGGAATCGTTGCTGGGAGAGGCGTTGCGGTTTCTCGGCGAAGTATTGACGGCCCCGGCCCTGGAGGACGGAAAATTCCGGAGCAAATACGTGGAAGCGGAGAAGTCGACGGTAAGCAAAAGAATCGACGCCATTATCAACGACAAGATCAGGTACGCGGCTGAACGCTGCGTCGAAGAGATGTGCAAGGATGAGCCGTTTCGGCTACTCGCGCTTGGACGCAAAGATCGGCTAGCGGAGTTGAATGCCGATTCGCTCTATCAAGCGTACCAACAATGGCTGCGGGAAGCGTCTTTCGACTTATACGTGTCCGGCGATACCAACTTGGAAGAGGTGCGGTCGCTCGTCGAGAAATCGTTTAAACTGCCGGACGGCAAGCCTTCGGCTTATTCCGCTCCGACGTTGCGGGCTGCCCGTGCCGAAGTACAGACGATCGTAGAGAAGCTGGATGTCGGTCAAGGAAAACTCAATATGGGTTTACGAGTCGGCACAACTTACGGCAGCGACGACTATGCGTCGCTTCTCGTCTATAACGGACTGCTCGGCGGTTTCCCGCACTCGAAGCTATTCGTTAACGTTCGCGAGAAGGCGAGCTTGGCTTATTACGCTTCTTCCAGGCTAGACGGGCACAAAGGCATTCTTACGCTGCAATCGGGCGTTGAGATCGCGAACTACGAGCGAGCCGTGGCCATTATTCGCGAGCAGATCGAAGCGATGACAAAAGGCGACTTCGCCATGGAAGATTTCCGCCGCACGCAGGCGATGATTATTGGCCAACTGAGAGAGCTTCAGGATTCCGCATTCGAACGAATCGCTTTCGACTTCAGCAATGTGTTGTCCGGAGCGGAGCGGACGGGGGATAGCTTTATCGCCGAGATTCAAGCGGTGACGCCGGAGAAAGTAACGGCGGTGGCGCAAGGAGTTGCGCTGGATACCATTTACTTCTTGCGCGACCGGAAAGAGGAGGGCTGAGCATGACGGCTAAACCATATCCGAACCTTCAGGAGACGTTGTGGCACGAGAAGCTTGACAATGGCTTAGAGGTATTCATCCTTCCGAAGCCCGGCTTTACGAAAACTTATGCGACCTTCACGACCCGTTACGGTTCGATCGACAATCACTTTACCCGTCCGAACGGAGAAACGATCCGCGTGCCGGACGGGATCGCCCATTTTCTAGAGCATAAGATGTTCGAGGAGCCGGAGGGGGATATTTTCTCCAAATTCGCTTCTCAAGGCGCATCGGCCAATGCGTATACGAGCTTCGATAGGACGGTATATTTATTCACGGCGACCGGCGAGATCGAAGCGAACTTGGATACGCTCCTCCATTTCGTGCAAAATCCGTATTTTACGGACGAGAACGTGGAAAAGGAAAAAGGCATTATCGTGCAGGAAATCGATATGTATCGGGACAATCCCGATTGGCGCGTCTATTTCGGATTGATCGAGGCGATGTACCGGAATCATCCGGTGCATATCGACATTGCCGGCACGGCCGATTCAGTCCGTTCCATCACGAAGGAAATGCTGTACGATTGTTACAACACTTTCTATCATCCGTCGAACATGACTTTGTTTATCGTCGGAGGGGTAGACCCGGAACGGACGATGGAGCGGGTCAAGCGGGATCAAGCGCAGAAGTCGTTCTCTGCGGGCGGAGAAATCAAGCGTTTGTTTGAAAATGAGCCGGTTCAGGTTAAAACAGAGAAAAAAGAGCTGCACCTCCCCGTATCCTTGCCTAAATGTTTATTCGGGTTCAAGGAAGCGCCCGGGGACGACAAGGATGCCGTGCGCCGCGAACTGGCCAGCAAAGTCATGCTCGAAGCGCTGCTCGGCTCCAGTTCGGCGCTGTATCAGCAATTGTATGACGACAATTTAATCTCCGACGGTTTCGGCCACGAGTACAATACCGGGCCGGGATATTCCTTCTCGATCATCGGAGGGGAGACGAGAGATCCCGACGAGCTGGTCGCACGGGTGAGCCAATCGCTGTACGATGCTGCCAAGAACGGAATATCGCCCGATATCTTCGAACGGACGCGTCGCAAAAAAATCGGGGCTTTTCTCAGAATGATGAACAGTCCGGAATCGATTGCGAGCGAGTTTACGCGTTACCGCCATAAAGGCGGGGATTTGTTCCCTTTGGTCGAGGTGTACGAGAGTCTGACGCTGGATGAGGTCAATGAACGGATCAAGGAGCACGCCAATCCGGACCTGCGTGCCGTCTCCGTCGTGCGGAGCGGACCGGCGTGAAGCGCGCGGCGTTAGTGACGGGCGCCTCCCGCGGCATCGGGGCCGCGGTAGCCCGTCAATTGGCCGCGGATGGCGCCGATGTCGCCATCCAGTATTATTCGGGGGCGGAAGAGGCGCGGCGAGTTGCCGGCGAATGCAAGGGCAGCGGCGTGCAGGCCGTCATCCTGCAAGCGGATTTACGATCCAAGGCGTCTACCCTGAATCTGAAGGACCAGCTGGATCGATTGCAATGGGCTCCGGATATTGTCGTCCATTGCGCGGGGATGGCCCATTACGGCTTAGTGGAAGATATGGATGATCGGATTTGGGACGATCTGATGAACGTAAACCTGAAGGGCGCTTATTATTTGACCCAGTCGTTCGGTCCGGCGATGCGATGGAAGAGGTGGGGGCGTTTCGTTCATCTCTCCAGTATCTGGGGGCAGATCGGCGCTTCGGGTGAAGCCGCATATGCAGCTTCCAAGGGGGGCCTTAACGCGTTTACCAAATCTGCCGCCAAAGAGATGGCTTCCTCGGGCATTACGGTGAACGCCGTGTGCCCGGGCGCCATCGATACGGACATGCTGTCAGCGCTCGATTCCGAGGGCCGCGAGCAGTTATGCCGGGAAATCCCGTTGGGAAGGCTAGGGGGAGCGGAAGAGGTGGCCCAGCTCGTTAGATTTCTCGTCTCGGAGGATGCGAATTACGTTACGGGACAGATGATCGGACTAAACGGCGGATGGCATATGTAACTTTTTCACAAAGATTGATTTTACCGCTCTATTCGCATATATTCAGTTAATTCGGGACATATTAGCGTTGAGAGTATCGCGTGAAATAACAGAAAGCCTCCATTCGGAGGCTTTCTGTCCATCAAATCAAATATTTATAGGACTTTTGGAGTAATAATCGGTTTTGTTTTGCAGGATAATGATGAGCGTTGTAGAATAAAAGAGAAAGCCCAAAAAAACGGGAAAAACGTCCATTCGACGGCAATTATATATCTTACATTATTTTCCGAAATTTGAATGAGGTGCAAGATGGAACCCAAACAATGGTACATGGAGTATAAGATCCACAAAAATCGTCCTGGATTGCTCGGCGATATCGCTTCATTGCTTGGGATGCTGGAAGTCAACATTCTAACGATCAACGGAGTGGAAGATAGAACTCGGGGAATGCTGCTCCAAACCGATGACGACGAGAAGATCGAATTACTCGGCAAAATGCTTCGCAAGGTTGAGAACATTACGGTGAATACGCTGCGCCCCCCGCGTCTGACGGATATTTTAGCGGTTCGGCATGGCCGATATATCGAGCGTGATTCCGACGACCATAAGACATTTCGCTTCACGCGCGACGAATTAGGTCTTCTGGTCGATTTTTTGGGCGAGCTGTTCAAGCGCGAGGGAAACCAAACGATAGGACTACGCGGAATGCCGCGCGTCGGGAAGACGGAATCCATCATCGCCGGAAGCGTCTGCTCCAATAAGCGTTGGGCATTCGTGTCCTCCACGCTCCTTCGCCAGACGGTAAGAAGCCAATTGTCCGAAGAAGAAATGAACCCGAATAACGTATTCATTATCGATGGTATTGTCAGTACGATTCGTTCGAACGAAAAACATTATGCCTTGCTGCAGGAAATTATGGCGATGCCTTCCACGAAGGTTATCGAGCATCCGGACATATTCGTAAGGGAATCGCAATTCGATTACGACGTGTTCGATTGCATCGTGGAATTGCGAAACACTCCGGATGAGGAAATTTCTTATGAAAACTTCACAACCGCAGGCTTGAACGACGATTTCTAAACTACATACCGCCAACACCATGAACATTGGGAGGTGAAAGGCATGTCCGATTTAGGCGCCCTGCTTCGCAAAGCGCGCGAGCAACGGGGCTATACATTGGATGATATCCAAGAATATACGAAGATCCGCAAAAGATACTTGGAAGCGATCGAGAACGGCGAATATAAAGTGCTGCCTGGTTCGTTCTACGTTCGGGCATTCGTAAAGACGTACGCGGAGACAGTCGGATTGGATGCGGAAGAAGTACTGCGTCTGTATCACAAAGAATTGCCGCAGGCTCCCGTAACCGAAACGGTTAAGGCTGAACCGATGATCAAACCCGGCAGGAGAAGCGTGCAACATAACGACCGATGGGGCAAAGTTGCCGTATCCTTGTTGATGTGGGCCTTTCCAATCCTAATCGCCGTAGTTATTTATGTTTACTGGTCGAATAATAAAGAGCCCGATACGCAGGAACTCAACTCCAATCCGCCGATTTCGACGGAAACATCGACGCCGAGTCCTTCCGCAAGCATTACACCTAGCGTTACTCCGTCCGAATCCGTAACGCCGACTCCGCCAGTAAGCGCCGTTACCTTAACGTTGATCGAAACGAAGAACAGCATTAACTATTACGAGGTGACTCCCGGGGCAGGCCATCAATTGAAATTGGACATTTCGGGAGAGGCATGGATCGAAGTCAGAGAGAACAGCAGGACCGGAAAAAAACTGTTCTATAAGAGCGTCAGGGAAGCCCAACAGCTCACGTTCGACCTCACAACGCCTCTATACGTCAATGTCGGGCGGACGGATTACGTTACCTTTTATGTGGATGACGTGACCTTCGATGACGGCAACAAGCCGGGGTCGACCAAATACATGTTTACTCCCGTGACCGATACGGCACAATAAGGACATGAATGTAACGCTGCGGCCCTCCTATGGAGGGCTTTTTGTTTTAATCCTAGGGGACTCTCGTGCTATAATATAGGGATAAATGGGCAATAGATGAAAGGAAGAGGATCGTAATGGCATCGGAATATTCTTTTGACGTGGTGTCGAAAGTGGACATGCAGGAAATGAACAACGCGATTCAACAAGCACTTAAGGAAATTGAAACGCGCTTCGACTTCAAAGGAAGCAAAAGCAACATAGAACTGGAAGGCGAGAAGCTCGTTCTAGCCTCGGATAGCGACTTCAAGCTGAAAAGCGTCTTGGACATTCTGCAATCGAAGATGATCAAACGCGGCGTGCCTATCCTGAATCTCGATTACGGGAAAATCGAGCCGGCTTCCGGCGGAACTGTGCGTCAGGAAATCAAGTTGAAGCAAGGCGTCGACCAGGAGAACGCGAAGAAAATGAACATCCTGATTCGCGATTCGAAGCTTAAGGTCAAAAGCCAAATTCAAGGGGATCAGCTGCGGATCACGGGCAAGAGCAAAGACGATCTGCAAGCCGTCATGGCGCTGTTAAAAGGAGCCGGACTTCCGCTCGAGCTGCAGTTTATCAACTATCGCTAAAGGCAGTGCCGTTTTGACACGTATATGGGGTTCGTTTATACTGTTGTGGATAACAACGGACGAACGTTTGGGGGAAGTCATCCATGATAGAGAGAGTCAGCGTCGTCACGCTTGGCTGTGAGAAAAATTTAGTCGATTCCGAGATTATGTCCGGACTGATTCATCAAAGAGGGTTCTCTTTGGTCGAGAAGCCGGAGGATGCGACGGTTATTATCGTAAATACGTGCGGGTTCATCGACGCGGCCAAGGAAGAATCGGTCAACACGATTCTGAATTTGGCGGAGCTCAAGGATTCGGCGCGTTTGAAGGCGCTAATCGTATCGGGCTGTCTGACCCAACGTTATAAAAAAGAACTGATGGACGAGATGCCGGAAATCGACGGAATCGTCGGTACTGGCGATTTTCATCGAATCAACGATATTATCGACGAGGCGTTACGCGGACGCAAACCGGTATACGTAGGCAACCCGGTGTTTAACTATGAAGAAAACTTGCCTAGATTGCTAACGACTCCGCGCCATACGGCATATGTTAAAATTGCGGAAGGTTGCGACAATGCTTGTACGTTCTGCAGCATTCCGATTATGCGGGGGAAATTCCGCAGCCGTTCGATAGAATCTATTCTTGCGGAAGTAAAGCTGTTATCGGAGCAAGGCGTTAAAGAGATTAGCCTGATAGCGCAGGATTCCACGAACTACGGAACCGACCTGTACGATGGGTTTAAGCTTCCGGAGCTGTTGAATCGCGTAAGCGAAGTGCCGGGAATCGAATGGGTTCGCCTGCACTATGCGTATCCGGGCTTCTTTACGGACGAATTGATCGAAGCGATCGCTACGAATCCTAAGATTTGCAATTATATCGATATGCCGCTTCAGCATAGCGAGGATTCCATTCTGAAAAGAATGCGACGTCCGGGTCGTCAACGGGACGTTCGCGAGCTGGTAGCCAAAATCCGCGCGCGTATTCCGGAAGTGGCTCTTCGCACTTCGATGATCGTCGGTTTCCCGGGCGAGACGGAGGAAGATTTCGAGAAGCTGTGCGATTTCGTCCGCGAAATGAAATTCGATCGTCTAGGCGTATTTGCTTATTCGCAAGAGGAAGATACTCCTGCCAATCGCTTGCCGGATCAGCTATCGGATGAAGTGAAGCAGTTCCGCGCCAATACGCTGATGGAGATTCAGCGCGAAGTGGCTAAGGATAATGCCGCTAAATACGTAGGCCGCACGATCGAAGTATTGGTAGAGCGTTACGACGGCCGCAGCGACGTGTTTATCGGCAGAAGCCAGTATGACGCTCCTGAAGTAGACGGAGAAGTATTCATCACTAATTGTCCAGTACAAATCGGCGAGATAAGCAAGGTAAAGATTACACACGCTTACGAGTATGATTTGTCAGGGGAGGGAATTGCGTGAACCTCGCCAATCGGATCACGCTTGCAAGAATCTTTTTAGTACCGATCGTGACGATTTTCTTATTGGTCCGACTAGACCTTGGTTCGCTTACGATAGGCGAGTATTCCATTTCCTACAATCAAGTGTGCGCGTTGCTTCTTTTTATTATTGCGGCGAGCACGGACGGGTTGGACGGTTATATCGCGCGCAAACGGAAAATCGTCACGAATCTCGGCAAGCTTCTTGATCCGCTGGCGGACAAGCTTCTTATGGCTGCCGTGCTGATCGCCTTGGTAGAGATGGGGAAACTGGGTGCCTGGGTCGCGATTATCATTATCAGCCGCGAATGGGCGGTAACCGGCTTAAGGCAGGTTGCTCTGCTGGAAGGAGCGGTTCTTGCCGCTAGCAAATGGGGCAAATGGAAGACGGCGGTGCAAATCACGATGATCATCGTTTTGCTGCTCAACAATTTCCCTTTTAACTTCATAGACTTGCGCATAGATCTAATCGTCGTCTGGGCGGCAGTACTGATTACCGTATACTCGGGCATAGATTATTTCGTCAAAAACAAAAATTTGATTCCAGTTTCGGATTAATCCGCTTCTTATGGCGGCTAAAGACGAACATAACGAGGCGGAACTTAGCATGAGAGCAGAAATCATAGCTGTCGGCACGGAGCTGCTCCTCGGTCAAATCGTAAACACGAACGCCCAGTATCTGTCGCGAGGTTTGGCAGAGCTGGGCATTGACGTTTATTATCAGACTGTTGCGGGCGATAACAAGGAACGTTTGATCCAAGCAATCGATATCGCGCGCGGAAGAGCGGATTTGCTCGTATTTACGGGCGGGCTCGGTCCGACGCTCGATGATCTGACGCGGGATGCGTTGGCCGAATATTTAGGCCGCGGCATTGAATTGCACGAGCCGACGATGGCGAAAATCGCGAGTATGTTTGCCGGCAGGGGCGGCGCTTTCGTCGAGAGCAATCGTCGGCAGGCTTTGCTTATCGAAGGGGCAACGCCGCTGCGGAACGACACGGGGCTCGCGGTCGGCAATGCGTTGGCCGTTGAGGGTACCTGTTACTTGCTGTTACCCGGACCGCCGCGCGAAATGAAACCGATGTTCGACAACGACGGCTCAACTTGGTTGAAAGAGCAGCTCGGACCGGCGAAGAAGCTACATTCCGTCATGTTAAAGTTTGCTGGCATCGGAGAATCCGGGCTGGAGGACTTGTTGATCGATCTGATTCGGGAACAACAGGATCCGACGATCGCTCCTTATGCGAAGGAAGGCGAAGTCGCGATCCGCGTCTCCACCAAGGCGGCGGATTCCGAAGAAGCGGCGCGGAAACTGGAAGGGACTTTAACGGCCATTCGCGGTAGAACGTTAGCGCATCTATATGCCGAGGAAGACGTGCCGATCGAGGCAACGATCGTCCGTACGCTGACCGAGCAGCAACGGACTTTGTCCTTGGCGGAGAGTTGCACGGGAGGAATGGTATCCCAGCTCGTGACGACTATTCCAGGCAGCGCGGTTGTGTTCCTCGGAGGCGTCGTGACGTACAGCAATGCCATGAAGACGGGGCAATTAGGCGTGCCTGCCGAATTGCTTGAGGGACCTGAAGCTCCGGGGGCGATCAGCGCGGAGACGGCCGCCTCTATGGCGGAGGGAATGCGATCTGCGGCCGATTCCGATTTCGCATTGTCCATTACAGGAAATGCCGGGCCAGGTGCATCGGAAGACAAACCTGTTGGGCTTGTCTACGTGGGCTTAGCCGAACGGGGGCGCGAAACCCGCGTGGAGAAGCTTCAGTTGTCGGGCGACAGGGAAGGCATTCGATTGCGGGCGGCGAAGAGAGCGCTCTACATGCTTTGGCTATCGTTGACTGGCCGTAGCTGATCCGAGAGTGGCTAGTTCGCTTCAAGTATTAAAAGTGTTAATATGGGCACGGTTATAGCCGCTATCCCTTTCGCTCAGTTGCGTGAGAGGGTTGAGTGTGCTGGCCGTGCCTTTTTGTCGTTATCCCATTGGTTCAGGAGGGCAAGGGGAGGGGAGTCTGTACCTTATCTTCACCTTATCTTCACCTTATCTCCACTATCCCTATTGCTCAGTTGAGTGAGAGGAAAGCGTGTGCTGTGATACCGTGCCTTATGTCGCTATCCCCTTCGCTCAGTTTTGTAAGAGATAATACGGTGGTCTATTGAGTTTCTATCGTTATCCCATTGGTTCAGGTCGTAAATTGGATGTGATCGACTGGCATATTCGTTGCTATTCTGCATTTTCAGAAACCCTGCATTTAGGTTAAGGTAGCAGCGGATCATAGCGGTTTTATTTGTAACCGGGGTAACGTTCTAGCAATTTGAACCTTATTAATCAATGCTATGGAGCTGAGTGAAGGGGATATTGGCTAAAGGAGATTAAGGGGGTATTATGAAAAATAGCCGATAAGGGATGGATTAGGGGAAGAATAGCAACTGAGTGAACGGGATAGTGCTCATAAGGAATCTAAAGTTGTAAGACTGAGAGGCAGACGAATAGACGGAATAGTAGGAATATCGCAAGGGTGAACAAAATGTGACAAAAAACTGTCGATGCTTGTCAATCCATGGGAGTTATGATAAAGTTTATTTGAAAGTTGCGGAAGAACCGTAGCGAAGATTACTTTGCTGCGGTTTTTTACGAAATAAAATAGAACAAATGTTCTCAAAATGCTTGGCAAACAGTTGGAAAAGCGTTATGATAAATCTATCAAAAGATAAGGATGTGGGTGAGTTGTCAGATCGTCGCGCCGCATTAGACATGGCCTTGCGCCAGATTGAGAAACAATTCGGTAAAGGCTCTGTAATGAAACTTGGCGAGAGTGCTAACCTCGCTGTTGAGACAGTATCCAGCGGAGTGTTAGCATTGGACATCGCTCTTGGAATAGGCGGATACCCACGCGGGCGGATTATAGAAGTATACGGACCGGAATCATCCGGTAAAACGACGGTTTCTTTACACGCAATCGCAGAAGTACAGCGCGCTGGCGGAACGGCAGCATTCATTGATGCCGAGCATGCGCTCGACCCGGTTTATGCGCGAAATCTCGGCGTGAACATCGATGAGCTGCTTCTTTCTCAGCCGGACACGGGAGAACAGGCTCTGGAGATCGCGGAAGCTCTTGTACGGAGCGGCGCGGTTGACATTATCGTCGTAGACTCGGTTGCGGCTCTTGTACCGAAGGCGGAAATCGAAGGCGATATGGGAGATTCTTTCGTCGGATTGCAGGCTCGCTTAATGTCGCAAGCGATGCGTAAACTGTCCGGTGCCGTCAGCAAGTCGAAGTGTCTTGCCATCTTCATCAATCAGCTTCGCGAGAAGATCGGCGTCATGTTCGGTAATCCGGAGACGACTCCGGGTGGACGGGCGTTGAAATTCTACGCGAGCGTTCGGTTGGACGTTCGACGCGTTGAGGCTATTAAGCAAGGGAACGACGTGGTCGGCAACCGCACGAGAATCAAAGTCGTGAAGAACAAGGTAGCGCCTCCGTTCAAGCAAGCGGACGTCGATATTATGTACGGCGAAGGGATTTCGAAGGTCGGCAGTATTATCGACATCGGCGCGGAGCAGGATATTATCCAGAAGAGCGGCGCTTGGTTCTCTTACAATAACGAACGACTTGGACAAGGCCGCGAGAATGCGAAACAATATTTAAAGGACAATCCGGAAGCGTCCGAGAAAATTGAGAGGCAGATTCGCGAAACGCTTCTATCATCTTCGTTAACGGCTGCGGCAGCAAGTTCCGCTGCATTATCCTCGGATGATGATGACGATGCTGAATTCGGCGAAGATCTATAATACAACCCAATGACTAACGGGGTTAATGAATAGTAGGACACTTAAGCGGCATATATTGCCGCTCTTTGTGTTTTTGTAGAGAAGTGAGGTGTTCGGAATGTATAAACCAAGAAAACCGGGTAAGAGCCGAACTAAAGATTCAGCTGCGGGTACTCAGGGAAATCCGATGAATCTGCCCGTATTGGGCGCGGAAGTGGTTGCGATAGAGTCTCATCCCAAGAAAACGCATATGTACTGGGTCACGCTAAAGCTCGATCTTGATGAGTCGGCAAAAGCGGAGGACGTTGAGCAGAGAGACGGGGATTGGAACGAGGAGGTAGATGCTCTCATTTCCGGTGCGCAATCCGCGCGGAGAATGGGCGCCGAGGTCGGGACGGGTACGACGCTCACCGTTCATGAGGATACGTTGGTTAGCTGGCGACTACTGAAGGGGCGGCAGTTGACGGCGGCGGACTATGAAGTGTTGAAACAAGATGAGCAGAAAGAAGATGCCTACCGTGCGGCGCTGGTGATGTTGGAACGTCAGGCGAGGACGACGGCGGAACTGTCGCGGGCGCTTAAGCGCAAAGGGTATGTCCCAGAAGTCGTAGCAGCCTGCCTGGAGCGGCTGCAGGCGAGAAGGATGGTAGATGACACAGCCTACGCTAAACGGTTTACGGAGCAGCGTGCGGTCGGCCAGAGAAAGGGCCGGATGCTGATCAGACAGGAGCTTCAACAACGGGGAGTCGGGCGTGAGGATATTGAGCAGGCGATCGGAGAGCTGGACGGGCAGGTAGAGCAAGACGCGGCTCTGGCATTAGCCCGCAAGCGCTGGTCAAGTACGAAAGGGAATGACAGGGAACGGAAGCTGAAGCTGATGGGCGTATTGCTGCGCCGCGGGTTCCCTTCCGGGGTCGCTAGATCGGCTGTACAGCAAGCTTCTTCGGAGCTCGGGGAAACGGCTTCGGAGTCCGATTACGCCGAGGATTACGACGATGGAGTGGAATATCTGGAAGATTAATGGAACCTATGCCTTGTAGGCGAGTGTAACGTTACAACCTCGCTTGACAATCTAATTTAGCAAAAGATAAAATGATTTTGTATTCCATCTTCCCAACTGAACGTTTTTTCCTTCCAAAAAGCGATTCAGTACGTGTTTTTTCGACCCTTTATGTTTTGTTCACATGTAATCAAACGGTTTGGAAACCGGAAAATCAATTGAATAAGTATCCCCAAGCGGTTGCCTTGGTGATGCAACGAGGAGGTGAAAGACCATGATGGCTTCATGGATCTGGATCTTGATCGTTCTCGTTGTTGGCGTCCTTTGCTTTGGGATCGGTTACGTCGCACGCAAATCCATTGCGGAAGCCAAAATCTCTAGTGCCGAAGCGGCTGCCATTCAAATTGTCGAGTCTGCCAAGAAAGAATCGGAAGCCGTTCGCAAAGAAACGGTACTGGAAGCCAAAGACGAGGTGCACAAGCTCCGTAACGAAGCGGAACGCGATATTCGCGAACGCCGCAACGAAATTCAACGCCAGGAGAGACGCCTCTTGCAGAAGGAAGAGTCGTTGGACCGCAAGCTCGAAGCGTTGGAACGCAAAGAGGAGCAAGTCGCCAACAAAGAGAAACGGGTCGAAGAGATCCAGGATCAGATCGAAACGCTGCATAAGCAGCAAATGACCGAATTGGAACGCATTTCGAACCTGTCGACGGAAGATGCCAAACAGATGATTTTGTCGAACGTGGAACAGGAAGTGCGTCACGAGACGGCTCAGATGATCAAAGAAATCGAACAGCAAGCGAAAGAGGAAGGCGACAAGAAAGCTCGCGATATCATCTCGCTCGCCATTCAACGTTGCGCCGCGGATCACGTGGCGGAGACGACGGTATCCGTCGTTACGTTGCCTAACGAAGAGATGAAAGGACGCATCATCGGTCGCGAAGGTCGTAACATCCGTGCGCTTGAGACGTTAACGGGTATTGACCTCATTATCGATGATACTCCGGAAGCGGTCATTCTATCGGGCTTCGACCCGATCCGCCGCGAGATTGCTCGTACCTCGCTTGAAAAATTGGTTGCGGATGGACGGATTCACCCTGCTCGGATCGAGGAAATGGTGGAGAAGTCCCGTAAGGAAGTCGATGAGAGAATTCGTGAGTACGGCGAGCAAGCCACTTTCGAAGTTGGCGTGCACGGCCTGCATCCGGATTTGATCAAAATCCTAGGTCGTCTGAAATTCCGGACGAGCTATGGCCAGAACGTGTTGAAGCATTCGATGGAAGTCGCCTATTTGACCGGCCTGATGGCAGGGGAACTGGGAGAGGACATCACGCTTGCGAAACGCGCCGGCTTGCTTCATGATATCGGCAAAGCGCTCGACCACGAAGTGGAAGGCTCGCATGTCGAGATCGGCGTGGAATTGGGCAAGAAATACAAGGAACATCCTGTTGTTATCAACAGTATCGCGTCGCACCACGGCGACGTGGAAGCGACATCGGTTATCGCAATGCTCGTAGGAGCTGCAGACGCGCTTAGCGCCGCACGCCCTGGAGCGCGCCGCGAAACGTTGGAGACTTACATCCGCCGGCTCGAGAAGCTGGAGGCAATCTCCGAATCGTTCGAAGGCGTCGAGAAATCGTACGCGATTCAAGCCGGACGCGAGGTTCGCGTCATGGTCCAACCGGAAAAGATCGACGATACGGAGGCGTTCCGCCTGGCACGAGATATTACGAAGAAAATCGAGGGTGAACTGGATTATCCGGGACACATCAAGGTTACGGTCATTCGTGAGACTCGCGCGGTCGAGTACGCTAAATAATTTACGGAATGCAGGGAAGGCTGAAAGTGGCTGCGGCAACATGCAGCCACTTTTCCTTTTCTTCGGTTAAGGCTGGATATGGAAAGAGAGCGTGAGCAGGAAATGAAAGTCGTTTTTATCGGAGATATCGTAGGCAACGTAGGCAGGGATACGGTTAAGCGGCTGCTGCCGTGGATCAAAGACAAATATAACCCGCACATCATTATCGCGAACGGGGAAAATGCCGCCGGCGCCGCGGGATTAACGCGGCAATCACGCGGGAGCTGTTCGAGTGGGGAGTTCACGGGATCACGATGGGCAACCACACGTGGGACAATCGGGAGATCTTCGAGTTTATCGACGATGAACCGCGGATCGTGCGCCCGTCCAACTTGCCGCCGGGCACGCCGGGCCGCGGAAGCATGATCGTAAAGGGAAACGGCAAGGATCTTGGAGTCGTTAACTTGATCGGTCGGACGTTCTTGCCTCCCGCGGAATGTCCGTTCCGCACCGCGGATGAAGAGATAGAAGAACTTCGTCGTCGCACGAAGTGCATTTTGGTCGATTTCCATGCGGAAGCGACGAGCGAAAAAATCGCGATGGGCTGGCACTTGGACGGTTACGCTTCGTTAGTCGTAGGCACGCATACGCATGTTCAGACGAACGATGCCCGGATTTTGCCGGAAGGAACGGCTTACTTGACGGATGCCGGAATGACCGGACCTCGCGACGGAGTGTTGGGGATGGAGAAGGAGACGGTATTGCGTCGCTTCATTACGGGAATGCCCGGCAGGTTCACCGTGGCGGAAGGAAAATGGACGTTAAATGGCGTATTCGTGGACATAGATGAATCGACGGGAAAAGCCGTTAAAATACAAAACATTACCGTAGATGAAGATTCCTGGATCGCCGTGTAGCAATAATCTGAATAATTGGACATTTTCATGACCAAACCGCTTAGGAAAAGAAGGAATTATCGGGCGCGTTACCGAATAAGTATGCCTTAGTGGGCCCATCCTTTGATTTCCGAATAATTCCCGATGCAACCGAAGAACTATGCGGGTTGTCATAAGAGGAGGTACTGGTCATGGAAGTATTGAAGGTTTCCGCAAAGTCCAATCCAAATTCCGTAGCAGGCGCACTAGCAGGCGTGCTTCGCGAACGCGGGGCTGCCGAGCTGCAAGCTATCGGTGCCGGGGCGCTCAACCAAGCGGTCAAAGCGGTCGCTATCGCCCGCGGATTCGTGGCACCTAGCGGAGTAGACTTGATCTGCATCCCGGCATTTACGGATATCGTGATCGATGGAGAAGACCGGACGGCGATTAAACTCATTGTCGAACCCCGGTAAGCAATTCGCTTGGAAAGTTGTCGACCTGTTTCAAGATGATCATCGAGGCGGCGTAACTTGCGTTACGTCTCGGTATCATCGACGCGACAGGTTTTTTTGTGCCGTTCGGGGTACATATTTTCGAGAAGCGCTATGGGGGGAAACAGGATGAGAATTGCGGATCTGCATATTGACGTGTTATGCAAGCTGCTTGAAAACCCCGGGTCCAAATGGGGAAGGGAAGACAAGAGTGGAGCTTTCGATGCAACTCCCGAGCGGTTAAGGCAAGGAGGGATCGGACTGCAAGTGTTCGCCTTGTACGTGCCCGACACGGTTCCGGCCAACCCGGAGAGCGTGCTTCAGGCGGCGGAGCTATTCTGGAGCGAAGTATTAACCATAAAAGGGCTGCGGCTTATTCGCAGAGCCTCGGATCTAGAGAAAGCCAAACAAGAGGGGACGATCGGCGCATTGCTGTCCCTGGAAGGCGTCGATGGGCTTCAAGGCAAGCTATGGACGTTGCGGCTCCTGCACCGGTTAGGGTTGAGGCTGCTCGGACCGACATGGAATCACGCCAATTGGGCGTGCGACGGAGCGATGGAGCCACGCGGAGCAGGCTTTACGAAAGCGGGAAGGCAGCTTGTTACGGAATGCGAATCTTTGGGTATCCTAGTAGATGTGTCCCATCTATCGGATCGAGGCTTCTGGGAGTTGGCGGAACGCGCCAAACGCCCTTTTTTCGCCTCGCATTCTAACGCTCGCGCGATTAGAGACAATCCTCGTAACCTGACGGATGAGCAGATTCAAGCAATCATCGCCGCGCAAGGAATCATCGGGCTTACTTTCGTCCCGTGGTTCGTTACAGCCGAAGAGCCCGCGACGATTGACGATGTGCTTCGCCATGTAGAGCATGTATGCGCGTTAGGGGGATCCGAACATCTTTCCTTCGGATCGGATTTCGACGGCATTTCCCGGCATGTCCAAGGCCTCGAACACCCCGGGCGATATCCGGACCTTACCGAGGCTTTATTAAAGAGGTACCCGGAGAAGCTCGTGAACGACATTCTCGGCGAAAACGCATACCGTTTTTTCCTAAAAAATCTACCTAATTGAATCGTTGAGCCGACATCGATCTCATTTCGGCATCGGTCTAATCTCAAACTGTTATCTATTGCTTACGCGAATATGTCTTGCAATTTACGTTGGTAAAACATAATATTTATGAGGGTAATAAAAAATATTATAGGGTAATTCTGTCGAAAATTGACGAACCAGAGATTAAGAGGAGATGGGCACTGTGATCAGTCAACTGTCATGGAAAATTGGCGGCCAGCAAGGCGAAGGCGTGGAAAGTACCGACCGTATTTTCTCTACCGCACTTAACCGTCTGGGCTACTACCTGTACGGGTACCGACACTTTTCCTCGCGGATTAAAGGCGGACACACGAACAACAAAATCCGCATCAGCACGAAGCCGATTCGCGCGATATCCGATGACCTGGACATTCTAGTCGCTTTTGACCAGGAGAGCATCGATCTAAACGCAGGTGAGCTTCGTCCGGGCGGAGTCGTTGTCGCCGACGCGAAATTCTCGCCGACGATCCCAGATGGCGTGCAAGCGCGGTTATTCGCCGTACCGATTACTGCAATTGCAGAAGAGCTAGGCACTTCCCTCATGAAAAATATGGTCGCTTCCGGGGCATCCTGGGGGCTGTTAGGTTTGCCAATGGAAGTCTTTAATAAAGCGGTAGAAGAAGAGTTCGGACGCAAAGGAGCCGCAATCGTAGAGAAGAACGTGGAAGCGGTTCGCCGCGGCGCGGAATTCGTGCTCGAACAAGCGGGCGGTCCTCTCGACGAATTCAAGCTGGAAGAAGCGGACGGCAAGCAGAAGCTGTTCATGATCGGTAACGAAGCGATGGCGCTAGGTTGCGTCGCCGCGGGCTGCCGACTGATGTCCGCCTATCCGATCACTCCTGCTTCCGAAATCATGGAGTATTTGATCAAAAAGCTTCCTAAGTTCGGCGGAACGGTCGTACAGACGGAAGATGAAATAGCAGCGGTTACGATGGCAATCGGCGCGAACTACGCGGGCGTCCGTACGATGACGGCTTCCGCGGGTCCGGGTCTTGCGTTGATGATGGAAGCGATCGGTCTATCCGGAATGACGGAAACTCCGCTTCTGATCGTCGATACGCAACGCGGCGGTCCCTCGACGGGCTTGCCGACGAAACAAGAGCAATCGGATATCAACGCGCTTATTTACGGTACGCACGGCGAGATTCCTAAGCTGGTCGTTGCGCCGAGCACGATCGAAGAATGTTTCTACGATATGATTGAAGGCTTTAACATTGCCGAGGAATATCAAATTCCGGTCATTGTCGCGACGGACTTGCAGTTGTCGCTCGGTAAACAAACGTCGGAAGCGCTCGACTACGACAAAATCGTGATCAACCGCGGTAAGCTGGTTACCGAAGAATTGCCGCCTAACGAGGACAACCGTTTGTTCAAACGGTACGAATTCACGGAAGACGGAGTTTCTCCTCGCGTGCTTCCGGGCGCGAAACACGGCATTCATCACGTAACGGGCGTAGAGCATGATCAAGAGGGAAGACCTTCGGAGAACGCGCTCAACCGCGAGAAAATGATGGACAAACGCTTAGGCAAAATCAGCAATCTTCGCGTGACGAACGCGGTGAAAGCCGATGCGCCGAACGCGAATCCGGATCTGCTCATCGTAGCGATGGGTTCGACGGGCGGAACGATCGAGGAAGCTCGTACCCGCTTGACGGCGGACGGCATTACGACGAATCAAATCATGGTTCGGCAGATGCATCCGTTCCCGGTAGAATTGCTGCAGCCTCATCTGGATGCGGCGAAGCAAGTCGTCGTTCTGGAGAACAACGCTACGGGCCAATTAGCTAACTTGATCAAACAAAACATCGGATATCACGACAAAATCCGCAATCTGCTTAAATATGACGGAACGCCGTTCTTGCCTTCGGAAATTCACAAAGCGTGCAAGGAGCTGAACTAAGATGGCTACATTCAAAGAGTTTCGCAATAACGTTAAGCCAAACTGGTGCCCTGGCTGCGGAGATTTCTCCGTACAGGCGGCAATTCAGCGCGCGGCAGCCAACGTTGGCTTGGAGCCCGAACAGCTTGCGGTCATTTCGGGAATCGGCTGTTCGGCCGGATCTCCGGTTATATTAACGCGTATGGCCTTCATGGGATCCACGGCCGTTCGTTGCCGATCGCGCAAGGCGTCAAGCTTGCTAACCGCGAGTTGACGGTTATCGCATCGGGCGGTGACGGAGACGGCTTCGCGATCGGGATGGGCCATACGGTCCACGCGATCCGCCGTAACCTGGACGTCACTTATATCGTCATGGATAACCAAATCTACGGCTTGACCAAAGGTCAAACTTCTCCGCGAAGCGCGGAAGGCTTCAAGACGAAATCGACGCCCGAAGGCTCGATCGAATCTACGCTGTCTCCGCTCGAGATCGCTCTGTCCGCAGGCGCTACGTTCGTAGCTCAATCGTTCTCCAGCGATTTGAAGCAGTTGACGTCGCTGATCGAGCAAGGCTTGAGCCACAAAGGCTTCTCGCTTATCAACGTATTCAGCCCTTGCGTAACGTTCAATAAGATCAACACTTACGATTGGTTCAAGGAGAACATCGTGAACCTGGAGCAATTCCCGGATTACGATCCTTCCAACCGCGTTGCCGCGATGACCAAAATCATGGAAACGAACGGCATGTTGACCGGTCTGATCTACCAGAACAAAGAGCGCAAGTCGTATGAAGACTTGGCTGTCGGCTTCAAGGAAGAAGCCCTCTCGAAGCAGGATATCAAAATTTCCCGCGAAGACTTTGACAAACTGTTGACGGAATTCAAATAAGCACGAACAAGCACGATATTCAAGAGGCGCACGGGTTTGTCCCGTGCGCCTCTTGCGTTATACTGGGGATAGGAAATCATAGGAAGGCAGGGTTGTTCATGACGATATCCGAAGTGAAACAAGTGCCGGTAGGCGTATCGGCTCGCCACATTCATCTCTCCCAAGAGCACGTCGAACTGCTGTTCGGCGCCGGAGCGACTTTGACGGAGTTTAAACCGCTATCGCAGCCTGGACAATTCGCCGCTAATGAAACCGTAGCCGTATACGGACCGAAAGGTTCTTTCCCTAAAGTACGTATTCTAGGACCGGCTCGCAGCGCGACGCAGTTGGAAGTGTCGCGCACGGATGCATTCTCGCTAGGTCTTCAACCGCCGCTGCGCGAATCGGGCAGCATCGAAGGGACGCCGGGAATACGGATCGTAGGACCGGCGGGAGAAGTTACCGTGGACAAAGGCGTTATCGTGGCCGCGCGCCATATTCATTTTCACACGTCGGATGCCGAGCGCTGGGGAATATCGGACAAGCAGTTGCTTAAAGTGCGGGTAGGCGGCGAACGCGGCGTCGTATTCGAGCAGGTGCTGGCACGGGTATCCGACCAATTCGCTCTCGATATGCACATCGACACGGACGAAGGTAACGCGGCTAACGTAAACACCGGCGACTTCGGCGAAATCGTGGACTAATGCTTCATTCTGCAGTCGAAACGAACCGTTTTCCTTGGGAAGACGGTTTGTTTGTTGTAGCAGGTCTGACGATGTAAACGGACGAGTTACCTGCTTTTGCCATTTACAGATCGGATAAGCGGGTTTACACTGGGGTGGGAAATCGAACGACAGGAGAAATGGCAAATGAATCTTAGATTAGGCACCCTCTCCCAGAAAATATCGATCCGGAATCAGATTATTTTTTTGATTCTGCTTATACTCATTTTGCCGTTTTTGTTTACGTTTTATTTTCTGGACAAGCCTTTGGAGAACGCGATCAAGACGAAGATAGGCCACTCCGCTCAGGAAGCGCTCACGTTGGCGGGAAGGAATATCGAATTCACGACGGAAGACATGTTCACGGATGCCAATGAAATCACGCAAAACCCGAGCGTCATACAGCTGCTGCAAGATCCGAAAGCGCTTACGCCATACGGGAAATACGAGCTGCAGCATAACGAGCTCAATAAAGTCTCGAGATCGAAACATACGACTTACGCCGCGATAATGGATTATAACGGGAATATGCTAACATCCCGATATACGGAACCGCAGGTTTACGATGAGATCATGCGCAGCGATTGGCTCGCCCGCTTGAACGAATCCCCGAATCAATTGTTATGGGTGTTCAGGAAAACCAATTATACTTTCGCGGACAAAAGACCGACCGTATCGCTAGCCAAGATGATTCTGGATCCTCAAACTCATCGCAAGCTTGGCGTTCTGCTGTTCAGCAAAGCGGAAGAAGATTTGTATAGCTATATTACGGGGCTTGAAGGAGAGGTTTATTTAACCGATTCGTCAGGCACGATTATTTCGAGCGCCAACAAAGACAAGCTAGGAAGCGCTTTGCCGGTCAAGTATGCCGTCATGAATAGCCAGGAAACCTCCCGTGGACAATCGACCGTCGGAGAAGGTTCGGATAAGAAAATCGTGAATACGTACAAAATCAGCCAGACGGGATGGACTATCGTTCAGATCGTTCCCTACGATACCGTGTTCAAAGAAATATTCGATATCCGTAAAGCGAATTTCATGATGTCGGGAGTCATTATCGTATTGTTCGTTCTGTTGACGATAGCGATCGCTAATGGGATCTCGAGGCCGTTGATCGTGATGGTGAAGAAAATGACGGGGATGGAGAACAATCAATTCAATAGCCCTATTCTAATAAGCGGACCTAAAGAAATATCGGTTCTGCAGAGAACCTATAACCAGATGCTCGGCCAAGTTAAGGATTTGCTGCAACGCGTCAAGGACGAATACAAGCAGAAGGAAGACATGCGTTTCCGCGCGTTGCAAGCTCAGATTAATCCGCATTTTATTCTGAATACGTTAAACAACATCAAATGGACCGCCTACATGAGGGGCGAGCGCGAGGTCGGACAAATGCTGTCCAGCTTGGCCGGGTTGATGGAAGGAAGCATCGTCAGGGGAAGCGTTCTGAATACGCTTAAAGACGAAATCGATTATATACAAAATTATATCGCGTTGATGAAACTGAAATACAACGAAAAGCTGGACATCGTATTCGACGTGCCGGTAGAGCTGTTACAAGCCGAAACGGTTAAATTCATGCTGCAGCCGATCGTTGAAAATAGTATCGAGCATGGGGTGGATCAGGTTCAGGGCAAAGGGATTATTGAAGTGAAAGCTCTGCTCGCCCAAAGTACGCTAATCCTCACCGTTAGCGACAATGGCGTCGGAATCGACAAGGAACGGTTGGAAGAAATCCAAGCGTGGCTGAGCGAGTCGACAGGCAGAGAGGAAACGAAAAGAATCGGCGTCCGGAACGTTCACGATAGGCTGAAGCTTCAATATGGGGAATCATTCGGTCTTGAGATCGACAGCAAGCTAGGCGAAGGAACGACGGTTACCTATCGGTTGCCGTTCCTGAAGGGAAGGGGGGAGCAGTCCAATGTCGATCAAGATCATGCTGGTCGATGACGAGATTATCGTTCGCTTAGGGATGAAATCGGTGATCGACTGGGAAGCGAACGGATTTCGGCACGTCGGGGAAGCTTGCGACGGGAAAGAGGCATTGGTTCTATTGGAGCAGGTTAAACCGGATATTCTATTAACCGATATTAAGATGCCGAATATGAACGGGATCGAACTGATCGAATCGGTGAAACGATTGTACCCTTGGATCCGGATTCTCGTGCTTAGCAGCCACGACGAATACGATTACGTTCGGAGCGCGATGAAGTTAGGAGCCGACGATTATATTCTGAAAGCATCGGTCGACCCGGACAAATTGATTCGGCTGCTGCAAGAGACGGCAAGCCGCATCGTTCCGAACGTCGACCGCAAATCCGAGATCGTCAACGGCCAAAGCCCTCGTATTTCACAGGAATCCGGCGATAGCTTGGAGGATGTCCTTCGCCGTTGCATCGACGGCAAATCTTCAACCGAGGATCTGAATCGAGCGGAGCTGTTGGAGAAGTTCGGAACGAAAGCAGCCTACGTCATCGTGGCGAGAACGGAGGACGAGTCCGGCGGCGCTCCGCTATCCGCAAGTTCGGTTGCCACGTTAGCGAACGTTCTGGAGCTCAACGCACGGAAATGGGCGGACGCCTCCCTCATTCGTTCTACGGAGACGGAAGCCGTGCTCCTTCTGTGGATGCATTCGGCTGCTGCTGCGGAA
Organism: Cohnella cholangitidis; assembly: GCF_014107495.1. Taxonomy (GTDB): domain Bacteria; phylum Bacillota; class Bacilli; order Paenibacillales; family Paenibacillaceae; genus Cohnella; species Cohnella cholangitidis. The sequence continues at coordinate 379,058 of NZ_CP041969.1, read as the reverse complement.
CAATTGAAGGAGATCGGAACGGATTTGGCGAGCGCGGCGGAGCGCTTCGCAGGAGCGGCGATCGATGTCGGGTTCAGCGGCGCTTGCGGAGAACCGAACGGCCTGTCGCAAGCTTATGCGCAGTCGAAGCTGGCGCTGGACGGACGCTTCTATGAATGCGGAGTTAGAGTGTATGTATATGACGAATGCAACGGCGAGAGGTCGTCTACGGATTTGCCCTGTTCACAAAGCTGGAGGAGAAGGAACTGGCGCTCTTCGTCGAGAGATTGGATGAAGAGGGCATGAAGCGCCTGATCGCCCATATAATGGACAAGCTCCGAAGCGGGAAACAACCGATTGCCAGTACGATCCAAATCTGCTTGGATATCTTTTACTGCTTGCAATCGGCATTCAGGAAATTCGGCGAACACATCGTGCAAGCATCGGAGAAAGAGCGTCCGGCCTACAGCCAGATGATCGAATTCAAACGAATCGGCGAAGCGGAAAGATGGTTCGACGCCTACATCGCCCAGTGCTTGGACACGATCCGATCCGCCTCGCGGGAGCGGATGAGGGAAGATATCCATGCGCTTACGACTTATTTGAAAAAACACTACACCGAAAGCTTCACCCTGAAGCAAGCGGCGGAAATGACGAACATTAGCGAAGGGTATTTAAGTTATTTGTTCAAGAAAGAGACGGGCTCGGGTTTAATCGAATACATGAACGGACTGAGAGTCGAGAAGGCGGCGGAATTGCTCCGGGAAACGCATCTTCCTAGTTATGCGATCGCCGAGAAGGTCGGGTACGACAATATTAACTACTTCGGACGAATATTCAAAAAGGTAAAAGGCATGAGCCCCAAGCGGTATCGGGCTAACTATTCGGCCGGATCGACAACCTCCATTCCTCTGGAATAGGAGGTTTTTATTTGCGAGGAATGACCATTTGGTAAAAATTTCGTGAACATTCGCATGAAAATCGTGAATAAAGCGTTTACACGTCGCGAAATCGTGAACAATGTTCTCGATTGCGTTCCTTCTTCCCCCTCGTCCGGCTTTCTATAATGTGAAATGTAAGCGTTATACAAAAGCCATAACATAGGCAAGAGAGCGAGGCAGGGACAATGGGGAAGATGAAAGTAGCGGTCATTGGATTAGGCGTGATGGGGCAAACGCACGCGCGTATTTATTCGGAAATGGCCGGAGTAGAGTTAGTCGCGGTATACGATATTAACCAGGCGCATGCCGATCGTATGGCGGAACGGTATCAAGCAAAGGCGGCGGAAAACTTGGAAGCGCTGTTCGGTATGGCGGAGTTGGACGCCGTCAGCATCTGCACTGCCGACGACCAGCACTACGAGCTTGCGAAGCTAGCATGCAAACACGGAAAGCACGTATTGATGGAGAAACCTCTTGCGACGGACCTGATCGAAGCGAAGGCGATCGTCAATCAAGTGAAAGCGTCCGGGATCAAGATGATGGTCGGACATACGCTGCGTTGGGATCCGCGGTATTATCACGCTCGCGAGTCCATCGCAGCCGGGCAACTGGGCAGTCCGCTGCATCTGTACGCTAGACGGAACAACTCCTATCAGAACGGGTTAAGGCTGAAAGGCAGAACGTCCGTGCTCATGTTCCTAGGGGTTCATGATATCGACGCGATCGAATGGGTGACAGGGGATCGCATCGTAGAAGTATACACGGCGGAAGTCCGCAATCGTCTTAACGAATTCAACGTCGGCGACGCTGCCGTAACGACCTTCAAGCTGGCGTCCGGAGCGGTCGGAAGCTATGAGACAAGCTGGGTTATGCCCGACCATTATTACGAGCTCGACGCGAAGCTCGACATCATCGGAACGGACGGCGCCATCAACGTCAACATCGTCAACCAGAACATTCAGCGCCATGCGGGCGGCCGATTCGCTTATCCGGATACGATGTACGGCATGGAAATGTACGGTCGCTTGACGGGAATCATGAAGGAAGAGCTGACCTCGTTCGTCCTTGCGGTTACGGAAGACGCGCCATTGCCGATTACGGTCGAAGACGCTTACCGTGCGGTGCTTATCGCTTCGTGCATGGAGAAATCGCTGTTGACCGGCCTTCCGGTCTCCGTTCCTACTAACGACTGATCTCACAATAGGGGGAATTTTCAATGAACAAACGGTTAAAATGGGGAGCATTCGCATTGCTGGCAACGTCCGTATTGGTCGCAGGCTGCGGCAATAAAGCGGATAACGCCGGAGCGACGGGAACGGGAGCAAGCGACGCGTCGTCCGGCTCGGACATGCCTTATAAAGGGAAAGAAATCAGCGTTCTGCTCGAAGGGCACTCGACGAGCAACGCCATTCAGAAAATATTGCCCGAGTTCGAACAAAAAACAGGGATCAAGGTGAATCTGGAAATCGTTCCTTACAGCGACTTGACTTCCAAAGCGCTGATCAACTTCTCGAGCCGATCCGGGCGTTACGATATCGTCATGGACGATATCGTACATGGTTACGGTTACGTCAATGCCGGCTACGTAGAGCCGCTGGACGCTTTCGCCGCTAACGCATCTATCAACGCGGATTACGACGAAGCGGATTTCGTGCCGCAATATTTGAACGCGATGAAAATCGACAAGGTCATGTACGGGCTTCCCGTATACGGCGAGAGCACTTTCCTTATGTATCGCAAAGATTTATTCGAAGAATACGGCATTAAAGTTCCGACGACGTTCGACGAACTGATGACGGCGGCGAAGACCGTAAGCGAAAAGTCCAACGGGGATATCGCGGGCATCACGCTGCGCGGAGAACAAGGCATTCAGAACGTCTACGTCTGGGCGACGTTCCTATGGGGCTTCGGCGGACAATGGTTGAACGAACAAGGCTTAACGGACCTGGGGTCTCCGGAAGCGGCTAAAGCATTAGATTTCTATCAAGAAATTTTGAACAAATACGGTCCGACCGGCGTAGCCAACTTCGGCTGGCAAGAAAATCGCCTTCTGTTCCAGCAAGGCAAAGCGGCAATGACGATCGATGCGACGGTGAACGGCGCCTTCAACGAAGATCCTAAAGAATCCTCCATCGTCGGCAAAGTCGGCTACGCGCCGGTGCCTACGCAATCGGATAATCCGAAGGGCGGAGCATCCTCGCTAACCGTTCATGGCATGTACCTGTCCAAAGAAAGCAAAAACAAAGAAGCGGCTTGGTTGTTCATGACCTGGGCGACCGCTAAGGAACAGCAAATCAAGTCGATGTCCATCGAACCGAACTCCGGCGTTTCTTCTTTGGCCGCGATGCAGGACGATGCGTTCGTTACGAAATTCGGCGCTTTCAAAGACACGATGCTGAAGGCGATCGAGAACGGCAACACCCAATACTTGCCGCAAATCCCGCAATCCAACGAAATTATCAACAACACGGGCGTAGCGATCTCCAAGGCGCTGCTGGGCAATAAGTCGGCCGCGGACGCGCTGAAGGAAGCCAACGATCTGAACAATAAGCTCTTATCCGCGAAATAAAACGGAAGACGAAATCGATCAAGGGCCAAGCAAGCGCCATGAGCAATCGGCATGAAGGTTGCTTGGCCCCTTAAGGGTGTGAACGAATGATTAAACAACTGAGAAACAGAGCCCTTTATTGGATCATGCCGGTGATGCTTATTCTGGGCATCATGTCCGTCGTAGTCATGGGGTATTCGATCTATATGGCCGTCCAAGATATCAACTTGGTGAAATCGGTGACCTCTTTCGTCGGATTCGACAATTTCGTCGCATTGTTCCATGATTCAAGGGCTTGGGCTTCGTTATGGAGGACATTCGTTTTCTCCGTATCGGCGACGGGAATCGAATTGTTATTCGGCTTGGGCCTTGCCCTGTTCCTGAATCGGCAGTTCGCCGGGAGGAAACTCGTCAGAACGCTGCTCCTCATTCCGATGATCATGACGCCCGTCGTATCGGGTTTGATCTGGAGGGTGTTCTACGATCCGAACGCCGGAATTATCAACTACTATATGGGCGTGTTCGGACTCGGCAGCAAGCACAATTGGCTCGGCAGCATGGATCTGGCCATGATCTCCGTCATTATCGCGGACGTGTGGCAATGGACTCCGTTCGTATTCCTCATCCTTGCCGCGGGTCTCGACGCGATGCCGAACGAACCGCTTGAGGCAGCCGAAGTCGACGGCGCGTCGCGTATCCAACGCTTTATCCATGTCGTTCTTCCTCTGTTAGCACCTTCTCTGTTGATCGCGTTCCTGCTTCGGATCATCGACAGCGTCAAGACTTTCGACATCATTTACGTCATGACGCGGGGAGGTCCGTCGCTAGCGACGGAAACGACGAACATGTACGCCTATATCCAAGGCTTCAACAACTTTAACATTAGCTACGCAACGGTCATTAATTTAACGATTACCGTCATTATCACTTTTATTTTCACGATGGTGTACAACAAACTAAACGGCTCGAAGGCCAGAAAGTGAGGGGAGACGAATGCGTAAAACCAAATCCGGGTTGTTCTATGTCGGCGTAGGCTGCATTTTGACCTTTTTCATGGTCCCCCTTGTCTGGCTCATTTCCACCTCGTTCAAAAACAATCGGGACGCGTTCGCGATTCCGCCGAAATGGATATTCGAGCCGACTCTAGACAACTACAATAACGTATTCGGCAGATCCGATTTTTTCGCGGCATTCGGCAACAGCGTGCTCATTTCTGTCGTATCCACCCTGTTGTGCCTTTGTATCGCCGCGGTAACGTCTTACGCATTGGCTTATTTTAACTTTCCGAAAAAATCCAAGATCATGACATTCATATTGAGCTCCAGAGTCGCTCCACCGATCCTTATGCTGCTGCCGATCTACTTCATCTCCGTGCAAATCGGTGTTACCGATTCCTACGCGTTGCTCATTTTTATGTATATGCTGATGAATTTGCCGTTCGCGGTGTTGATGTTGGTCACTTATTTCGAGGATATTCCAAGCGAGATTCGCGAAGCCGCATTCGTGGACGGTTGTTCGGAGACGAGAACGTTCTTCAAGGTCATTCTTCCGCTGGCACGCGGAGGATTGGCGGCGACGTTCATTCTATCGATGGTGCTTGCGTGGAACGAGTTCCTGATCGGACTCGTCATGACGGGCAAAGCGACGCAAACGCTGCCCGTGCTCGTCACGTCGTTCATGACGTTCCAAGGAACGGAATGGGGACCGTTGTCGGCCGCAGGCACCTTCATCATGGTTCCGATGCTTATCTTCGGAATCTTCGTACAGAAGCATCTGGTCAAAGGGATGACGATGGGAGCGGTAAAATAACCCTCAGAGGAGAAATGAGAACATGGCGAAAATTTCAACTATATTCCCTCGCAGAGGGTTAATCGTCTCGGCGCAAGCGCTCGAGGACGAACCGTTGCACGGCGGGGATACGATGGCGAAAATGGCGCGCGCCGCGCTGGAAGCCGGAGCGATCGGCATCCGCACGAACGGTGCGCATGATATTCGGGCGATAAAAGAAGCGATTGACTTGCCCGTGATCGGATTGATCAAGCGGGTGATTCCGGGGGCGGACGTCTTCATTACGCCGACGATGCAAGAGGTTGCGGCGATTCTCGACGCCGGCGCGGATATCGTGGCGATGGACGTGACCGATCGGGAAGGCCGGCTGGATAAGGTCGTCGAACTGTTCGGTTACATTCATGAGCGCGGTGCAGCCGTCATGGCGGACGTGTCGACTTACGAAGAAGGCATCGCTGCCGCTAGGCTGGGAGCCGATTTCGTCGGAACGACGCTGTCGGGATATACCCCGTACAGCACGCAGCAGGAAGGTCCGGATCTGAACCTGATTCGCCGCTTGAGCGGCGAGCTCGACATTCCCGTCGTGGCGGAAGGACGGATCTGGACGCCGGAGGAAGCGGTAGCCGCTCTAGATGCGGGAGCCGATTACGTAGTCGTCGGAAGCGCCATTACCCGTCCGCAACTGATTACCGCGCGTTATGTCAAAGCGATTCGCCAGAAGCTCGGATAGGAGGTGCCGGAGTTGGAATTACCGGTATTCGATCCCTCTTCCGAGTTCGCGATAGGCGTCGACGTGGGCGGGACGAAAATCAACGTTGGCGTTATCGGCCGCAATGGTAAGGTCGTTTGTTCGAACAGCCTGCCTACTCTGGCGGGCGAATGCGTCGTCGAAGACCGCGTAGCGATTGCGATTTCTCGATTGCTGCAAGGTGTGCATGACAATGAGCCGTTGCTAACGGTAAGAGGAATAGGCATAGGTACGGCGGGTCAGGTCGAATGGGAGACCGGAGTTATCCGCCATGCTTCCGACTTGCTGCCGGGGTATACCGGTACGCCGATTAAATCGTTGATCGCACGGAAATTCGGCATGCCGGTCCATGTCGATAACGACGTCAACGTGCTGGCATTGGCGGAAAAATACGCCGGAGCGGGAAGACAAGCCGATCACATGGTCTGCTTGGCGCTCGGGACGGGAATCGGCGGCGTCATCGTGGACAAAGGCAAGATCGTGCATGGACTATGGGGCGGAGCTGGAGAGATCGGACATATGAGCGTCGATTACCGCGGCCTCCCGTGCATCTGCGGGGGCAGAGGTTGCTTGGAAGCGTACGCCTCGGGAACTTCAATCGCCAAGCGGATGAACGAAAGACTGGTCGCGACCGGGACGATGGAAGACGATGGGCCGCTCGATACGCGAGAAACCGTGAGGCGCTGGATGTCGGGAGACGCCGTAGCCGCGGCGGTCATGGACGAGGCGTTCGAAGCGTTGGGAGCCGCCGTCGCCAGCTTGCTGCACGTCTTTAACCCGCAGGTCGTCGTCATCGGCGGAGGCTTGGCGGATGTCGGGGAACCGTTGCTTAGACGAATCGAGGAGGAAACGCGCAAGCGCGCTATGCCTTCCTTCTTGAATGGCGTTAAGATCGTGCCGTCAAGCAGCGGAAACCAAGGCGGCATGATCGGAGCCGCGATGCAGCTATGGGAATACGCATAGCTTTATAGATTTACGGACGGAATAACGTACCGAATCTTCAAGCCGAAAGGGCTTGGATTCGGTACTTTTTTTCTATTTTCCGATTCGCATCCATTCAGATGTTCATGCTATAATAGGTAGGATTGACGAGAAGCGGGGCTCGCCGGAGCTTGCCCGTTTTCTATGGGAGGAAACAGGAAATGGCCAAAGAGACGAAGGATTTCAGCAAATATTTCGATTTCTCCGGTGCTAAAGTCATTTCCGAGGACCACAACGGCAAAACGATCCGTCTGAACGGACGGGATATCCATATCGTCTCCGAGCCGGACTATCGGCAAGAGAAGCAACGGGGCAAAGAAGAAATTCAAGTCCACTATGAGAATGCCGTTCCGGACGAGCTGAAGAACCTCGGATTAGGGAAAAAATATTTGATTCAAACGTACGGCTGCCAGATGAACGAGCACGACACGGAAGTGATGCGCGGCTTGTTCGAGGAAATGGGTTACGCGTCGACCGACGATCGCATGGAAGCCGACGTTATTCTGTTCAATACTTGCGCCGTTCGCGAGAACGCGGAGGATAAAGTGTTCGGCGAGCTCGGACATATGAAGGTTCTGAAGCAGCAACGCCCGGAGATCATTCTCGGCGTATGCGGTTGCATGTCGCAGGAAGCTTCGGTCGTTAACCGGATCATGCAGAAGCATGCCCACGTCGACATGATTTTCGGAACGCACAATATTCACCGGTTGCCTCACTTGCTGCAGGAAGCGCATTTCGGCAAAGAGATGGTTATCGACGTGTGGTCCAAGGAAGGCGACATCATCGAGAACTTGCCTAAGAAACGTACCGAAGGGTTGCGGGCTTGGGTAAACATCATGTACGGATGCGATAAATTCTGCACGTACTGCATCGTTCCTTATACGAGAGGCAAAGAACGAAGCCGTCTGCCGGAGGACGTCATCGCGGAAGTTCGCGAGCTGGCGCGGCAAGGGTTCAAGGAAGTGACGCTGCTGGGCCAGAACGTGAACGCGTACGGCAAAGATTTCGCTGATCGTTCCTATCGCTTCGGGGATCTAATGGACGACATGCGGAAGATCGATATTCCTCGCATCCGGTTTACGACTTCGCATCCGAGAGATTTCGACGATCATCTCATCGAAGTGATGGCGAAGGGCGGAAATCTCGTCGAGCATATCCACTTGCCGGTGCAGTCCGGCAGCACGGAAGTGCTGAAGAAGATGAGCCGCAAATACTCTCGCGAACGTTACTTGGAGCTGGCGCACCGGATTCGCAAGGAAATTCCGAACGCGGTGCTTACGACGGACGTCATCGTCGGATTCCCGGGAGAGACGGACGAACAGTTCGAAGAGACGCTCACGTTGATGCGCGAAGCGGGGATTACTTCGGCTTATACGTATATTTATTCTCCGAGAGAAGGCACGCCCGCGTTCGATATGGCCGACGACGTTTCGACCGAAGTGAAGAAGAGCCGGCTGGCCCGTCTGAACGAATTGATCGGACAACTATCGCTCGAGCATCACCAAGAGCTGGTAGGGCAAGTGTTCGAGGTGTTGGTCGAAGGCGAGAGCAAGAACAAGTCTAACGTTCTATCGGGACGTTCCCGCTCTAATAAGCTCATTCATTTCGAAGGCAAGAAGGAATGGATCGGGCAGTTCGTGCAAGTAAAAGTTACCGCGGCCCAATCGTGGTACGTCAAAGCGGAAGTCGTTAGTGAACCGGCAGCAATAGCGGGCTTTGCAGGTTAAGAAGTTGTACTTGCTTATAGCAAATATCGTAGAACAATCGATCGGGAGGAAACCACACAATGTCAGCACACGCACATGATCACGACCATGATCACGAACATGGCGAGGGATGCTCGATCCCTAAGTTCGATAACCGGGAATTGATCGTTCGCGAGGATATTTTGGCCATGGCCAAAGAATTGGCGGAGCGGATTACGACGACCGAAGAAGTCGAGCTCTACCAACGTTCGGAGAAGCTTATCCAGAACCATGAGAAGGTTCAAGGATTGATCACGACGATCAAGAAAAAACAGAAGGAACTCGTAGCGTTCCAGAACACGTTCAAAAACCCGGCTATGGTCGAGAAGATCGAAGCGGAGATCGACGCTATTCAAGACGAATTGGACAATATTCCGATCGTGCAGCAGTTCCAGCAAAGCCAAGTGGACGTGAACTATATGCTGCAATCGATCGTCTCGATCATTCGCGATTCGGTAGCGGAGAAAATCGACGTGGAAGCGGCGAAACCGGCGGAAGCTCCGGAACAATGCGATTAATAGCCAGTGACTAAGAGCGGCTGGGCTTATGTGCCGAGCGGATTGAATAAGTCGCAGGAATAGTTGACACCCTACTGTCGCCAGGGATTTAACCCTGAATGCTGAAGGAGGACTATCTGATGACAGAAGGCATTCCGAACTCGCAGACGCGGGCTCCGAAGTCGGACGATCCGAAGAAGCAAGGGCGTTCGGCCGCTAAGAAAAAATCGAAGTGAAAACGGAGGGCCACGCGGATCGCGTGGTCCTTTGTCTTGAATGGAGCCGTTAGCGGAGGGTTGGGGGAAACGGACTCAGGCTTAAGGTGAAGTTCCGTTGATCGAATTGGAACAGATGGGGCTGATTGGCGTTGAGCTTCCATTTTTGCAGCCAATGGTTGGGTAGCCTGAGCCGGTCGTCCGATAAATTCGCGGGCACGTGCAGACGCATCCGAGTGACGTTCTTGCCTTGGCGCACCTTGATGATGGTTCCTTGGCGTTCGGGAATGCCGAGCCTGGATAAGAGCTCATACCCGACGGACACGGTGCCGGAACCTAACGTGCTTGTCATCAAGAGCGCAGACGTATCGCTCAGCGGCGAGGGTTTAACGGTCAGCGAGCGATCGGCCGGATTGTACGTAAGAGAATATCTTCGCAATGCGGTAAGCTGAAACCGTCGCGCTAACGCGAAATTCATCTCCATGAAGTCGGCGAAGCATTCCCGTCCTTCCAGAAACTGAATCTGTATGGCTTGTTTGATCGTGCCCCGCTTGAGGGTTACCGTTACGTTATGGGGAATGGCCAGCAATTCGGATGCGGAATCGGAACAATTGAGAGTAAGGACGACGGTATGAAGGGGAAGCTTGGATATGAACAAATCCAGACGACCGGTTGCCATAAAGATGGGTCACACTCCTTGAAAGGCAGATGAAACTAAAGAATCCTTCTAGCATATGCTTCGAATCCGTAGCTTGTTTGTACCTTCGTCCATACGTCAAAAAGGCTCCCTCTTAGAGAGGGAGCCGGGATTACGCCGTAGTCGGATCTACTTTTTGTTGAATGGCCGAATGGCAGGCAGTACGGGTTTGAGAGAAATGATGACAAGCGTCGCGACGACCGCTTTGATGGCGTCTCCCGGCAAAAAAGGATACATGCCTGCTCTTAGAGCTCCGGTGACGGTATCGTATTTCTCGCTATCCACGACATGCGCAAGCCAAGGTACGCCGGATATGTACACCAATAAGGAACCGAAAGCAAAGAGAGCGAGCAGAAGGGTTAACTGTTGAACCCGGTTAAGCTTCTTGCGTCCGGCGAAAATGCGATCGCTGGCCCAACCGATCAAGAACGCGGACACGGGATACATCCAGATGAAGCCGCCTGTCGGACCCGTGATTTGGGCAATTCCCCCGGAACCGTTCATGAGGGGAAGTCCGATCGCGGTCAGCGCCACGACGATGAAAGTGCTCCAGAAGCCGTAAACGGCACCGAGGAGTCCGCCGGCAAGCATGATCGCAAAGGTTTGCAGCGAAATGGGAACGGGCGTAAAACCGAGATTGATTTTGATAAAGCTTCCTGCGATGAACAACGCGCCGAATAGGGCGGTATACACCATTCCCCTAATCCATTGGCTATTCGTTCTTGTTGGTTGCGTCGCGCTTGTCGTCGAAGTTGATGCATGATTGGACATTGTCAAAAAGCCTCCTAAATGTTAACCTGTTATCATGTTGGTGGTTAACAATTGAGATTGTAGCATGGGATGGCTTGGTTGAAAAGAGGGATTTTGTAAAATGGCGAAACGAGCAGATGAACCGGTCGTACTGGAGAACGTATCGATAATAGATCTGGATGAGAATGGCGGCTCGTCTGTTCGCCTGCATGAAGCGAACGTTACGCTCGCGGCGGGCGAATGGTTAACCGTCGTCGGGGTTAACGGAAGCGGGAAGTCTACGCTCGCTAGATTGCTGGCCGGCCTGCAGCCGGACAATCTAACCGGCGACATTGGGCGAGGCTTCGCCGGGGAAGGCGTTAGCCCGATCGTTCTGCAGCAGCCGAAAGCTCAGCTGTTCGGGGAGACGCCGCGGGAAGAAGTAGTCTTTGCATTGGAGTGGCGGGGCGTGGATAAGGAGCGGATTGCCGAATTGGTTGAACGCGCCTTAAACAAAGTGGGATTACTCGCATATGCCGATGTAACATGGGACAGATTGTCCGGCGGGCAACAACAGCTCGCGGCGTTCGCGGCATCCGTAGCATGCGATACTCCGCTGCTCGTTCTGGATGAAGTGACTGCGATGTTAGACGATCATAATCGGGAGATCGTGAGGCAGACGACGCGAGATCTACATAAGCAAGGTACGGCGATCGTATGGGTAACGCAAAGATTGGATGAACTGGAGCCTTATACTCGCGTGGTAGCGATCGGTGAAGGCCGGGTTATTTTCGATGGGGATGCCCGCGAATTTCTCTATGGGATTGCCGAGCCGGGGGAGCTAGAGCCTCCGTTATCCCCTTGTCTCAGGGCGGGTCTGCGGTTGCCTTATTTACCGGCGATGGCGGTCGAGCTCAGACGCCAAGGGATATGGTCCGATCCGTTGCCGATGACGGCGCAAGAGTGGGGAAAGGTGTTGGGTCAGGTTGGGGACGAGGAAGCGAAGAGCGCTATGCGATAAAAATACATACGAGCCGCTTCTATTGGACGGAATCCCTTGGCGTATCGGCGATGGACAATCGTGCGACTCCGGCTTAAGACTGGAACCGGGGACGATCACTCTGCTCATAGGCAGCAACGGAGCGGGTAAAACGTCGTTGCTAGAAAAAGCGGCCGGCCTTCGCGATCCCGAGGGATTACGAGTGATGTACGGATCGAGACCTCTTTGGAAGCGGGGGCGGTCGGGACGCAGGCGGTTGAACGAACAAGCCTTGTTGCAATATAGCTATTGCGTCCAATCGCCCGAGGAAGGGCTGTTCGCCCGAAGCGTACGGGATGAGCTTGATTATGCGTTAAGACCGTATGCGTTGACCGAACAGGAGCAAGCGGAACGAAGAGAGGTTGCCCTTGCTGCAGTGGGTTGGGACTCTTCATGGGATACGAGAGATCCCTATCTGATGAGCGGCGGGGAACGGCGACGGGTTGCGCTGTCTTCCGTATTCGTGACGCCTGCGCCGTGGTTGCTGCTGGATGAGCCGACGGCAGGTTTAGACGGAGCCGGTCATGGGAGAGTTGCCAATCAGCTTATGAAGCTGAGGTCGGAAGGCCGGGGTATCTTATTAGTCTCGCACGATTCCGATTGGGCGATGCCGCTAGCGGATCGCGTAATGATCTTAAGCCCGGACGGATCGGTCAGATTATGCGAGCGCGACGAGCTGTTGATGCGTCCCGATTGGCTGGAACAAGCGGGAATGACGGTTCCGGATTGGCTGCGAGTCGCTCATCTGTTAGGGAAAAGCGGGGTTGCCGCAAATCACGTATGGGACCCCGTGCAAGCAGCAGCGGGTTGGGCTTCGGCTTCCGATCGGAGCTTGCGATTGGAGAAAGGTTTTTCAGGTGCAGCGGTGGTGGGCAAGGAACGTAGAACACGCGCCGCTAACGGCAAGTCGCATCGGTTGGCGGGTTTCGACCCTAGGTCGGTATGGCTGGCGTACTTGCTCGTTTCCACCGGGTTATTTTTCCTGGGAGATTGGATTTCACTTGTTGCGGGGTCGGCGGTCGTCGTGGGCTTGTTGATCGCGGGTAGAATCCCGATAGGGAGATGGCGAGGTTTGATCGTGAATTACGCCGTTTTCTCGGTCGTTACGTCAGCGATATTCGCTTGGGGGGCGAGCAGCAGGGGCGGCTTCGAATGGGAGGCCTTTGCGGATACGTTGTTTCCTTTCGCGCGAACGATGCTCATCCTCTTCCTCGGCTTAGCCATTCCGCTTGTCATGTCGCCGCTATCGCTTCGCAGGTCGTTGGAGCAAATTCTATCGTTCGGCGGGAGATCGCCGCAGGTCATTCAGAGATTCATTCTGACGGTGACGCTGATGCTGCGGTTCGTTCCGGTACTGCTCGAATTGTGGGAGCGGTTTGCAAAGATTTTCATTGCGCGGGGCAAAACGATCTCGAAAAATCCGGTCGCCTACGGCAGGAAACTGCGGGACGTGGCGATTCCGTTCTTGCTTGCGTTGTTCCGGTTGGGAGACGAAGTGGCACTTGCGCTGGAAAGCCGCGGGGTCGGCTATACCACTCATCCTACCCGCTCGGTTAAGCTGAAGTGGCGGATGAGAGATTATGGCGTCGCTGCCGGAGCTCTCGTGCTTGCGGTTGCTTTGTGGGCGTTCGCCGCGGGACGGTAGAGGTCTTTCGTGGGAGTTAGGCTGCTCGTTTTACTCTGTTAGTTGGTTAGTTTTTTACTAATCGAGAGAACGGCCGCCATGATTCCGAGCAAAGAACCGAAGAGGAAACCGGCTTTCAAACCGCCGAATGAATTGAGGCCTCCCGCGATGTAGGGACCAAGAAACATTCCGAGAGAGTAGACGGATTGATAGAAGCCCATCGCCGTAGCCCGTTCGACTGGAGCGAAGTTTCGTATGGATAAGCTGAGCAGAAGCGGGAAATAGAGCGCTTGGGCGATTCCGTTCAGCATCTGGGTGACGGCAAGCCAGCCAAGGTTCGGACTGTAGGGAATGGCGGCGGTGAACAAGGCGGCAAGTACGAAGCCGGTAATGACGACCGTCCGCGTCCCGAAGCGCGGGGCGAGATATCGTCCGGTCCAGAGAGAGACAAGGGCATGCGGGATCATGAACGAGACGACGATTCCCGTCAATTGCGCCTCGCTTGCGCCAAGCTCCACCGCTTGAAGCGGCGTGAAGCCGAACATCGTAATGAACAGAATTCCGTGCGCGAGCAGGGAAAGGATCGATACTCTCCACAATAGGGATGATCGCAGCACTTTGGAAATGGTTTGATGTTTTCCTTTGCGATTGGCGGAGGATAGGTTGGGGTTAGCGGCTATCTCGTCGTCGGAATTCGCGGGTATGGATGGTTCATGCGCGCTGCTCGTTGTCGTTGAATCGTTCTTCGGTTCGTAGACGAATAAAGCAACTATCATGCCAACTGCCGCAACGCCTATCCCGCACGTGAAAGCATAGTTCCATCCGCCAAGCGAAGCTAAACAGCCGCTAGCGCTCATGCCGGCGAGTTGCCCGAATACGGTAAGAAAGCTTAGCGTTCCCATCGCTTGGTGCGTTTGGTTCGTCGGATAATAGGAAGCATACAGCACCGTAAAAGGCACCCAAGTCGCCGCGCACAGACCTGCCATCAACCGACCTGCGAGCGGTCCGCCCCAAGTTCCGGGCAGCATGAAGAAGACGCAGCTAATCAATCCTGCGACCATCCCCGCGATCAGAAAAGGCTTCCGCCTTGACATCACGTCCGAGTACATGCCTAGCGGCAAACGGGTTAGAACTTGGGTCAGGCCGTAGCTTCCGAGTATAAAACCGATCCAGCTCATCGATAGACCCCGGTCCTGTAGATAGGGGCTGAGGATCGGAACATAGATATATAGCGTAGTCCAGTAAAGAACAGTAGCGGCAGCGAAGATCAGGTGCCTGCGTCTGAACGACTGGGCTTTTTGTTGTGGTTGTGGTTGCAGAGCCGGTTGCGATTGAAGGGAAGAGGATCGCTGTTGCTGCATCGTCATCGTTGTTGTTAACCTCCTGGTTGAGGGGACTTTTTCTCATTTTCTACTGTAACGGATTCGATTGGAATTGGGAAGATGATGGGTTTGCTTGTGTTAAAAGTCGGGAAAAGACAGTAGAGAGAGTAGAAGAGTGGGAAAGCAAGGGCGATCGCGGGAGTCTCTTTTTCTATTTTCCAATTATTAGGTTTTATTGGTAGAATGAGAGGGGAAGATCGATTATGTTGAAGTATTAGCAGAGGGTGATATCTAAAAGGATGAAAAAGTTGTTTCAACTCATATTCATCATTTTTATCTTCACAATATTGGGAGGTTGTTCAAGTTTAGATAGTCACTACGAACACTTCAATTCTTCGTTTCAGCTGGACACATAGATCCCACTGAATTAGAGCAATCTAAGGGGGATCTACGTCGTGAATACAAGAACGTTATGTGCAATCCAAGAAGTGCTATGCAAAGAAGAGAATATAGAGACGATTGAAGTCGCATAAGATGCGGCTTTTTTTGTAGAAATGTGTCCTGACTCGTAAGGAAATGAAAGGAAAATTAAGATTAGTATGGAATAAGAGAAGTGAAGAATCTAAATAGCGATTCGATTAATTCGCTAGTGAACCTAAAGAGAAGGAAGGACGGGAAAAGACGGGAAAAGACGGGAAACATGAATAGTACTTTTTATTCGAAAAGCTAGGCGTTGACAGGTTAAGTACGATTTTCGACGAAGACAGGGAACAGCACATAACACCGTATTCTCGCTTCGGGCATTCGCCCCTCGGTCCGGTAGAAGTAAGATGAGGATTCGAAGATGACGTTGGCAGTAGTATGAAAGCAGAAGCAGCCGGACACATGAACGTTAGATGAGATTATCACACAAACACGAAAGGATTGAGATCATTGAATAAACCTTTATTTCTTTTTGGCAATGGATTGTCGATTGCTCTTTCACCAGATTTCGCATTACGTAATATAACTACGAAATTCATTGAAGATCTGGAATATGAAGAAAAGAGATTTTTAACGCAGCTATGCCACGGGGGGAGAAGGGCTTTCTTTTGATGATTTCGAGGCAAACTTCACAGCTTTGGAATCTGCATTTGAAAGTCTTAAAAAGTATTCCACGTTTATAGATTCACCTGTAGGTCAAACAATGCTAAACAATTATGAGCTTCCAAATCCTCAATTATCAAAACATGTTGAGATTATTGAAAGGATATATAAAAAATACATAGTCAGAATTTTGCGAATCATTCATGGGAATGTACATCTCGACGCAATTGAGAAGAAGCTTTCGAATTTTACTAAGTTTTTTATCAGAACACTTAAAGAAAGCCAAAAAGGGTTTGTGTTTACACTAAATTACGATCTATTAGTTGAAACTATATTATTAGAGAAACTAGGGACACTTCATTTTACAGATTTTTGTTTTCCATCTCATGTTTTGAAAGACACAAATATTCCCAAATTTGACTTTAACCCTAGGCGAAGTGAAGAGCATTATACCGAAACTCAAAGAAGAATAGAACTGCACCATCTTCATGGATCTTTATCATTATTTTATGACTACATTAGAAACAGAGTGATTAAGTTAAAGAGTCAAGACATTGGATATGAAGCAATTTATGAGAAAATTTATACTGAGAACCTTCCTTTATTACCAGCAATTATTACTGGTGGTGGAAAATCTAATAAGATTGTTCAACACCCTTTTGAGTACTATTATAGAGCATTAAAAGATATATGTGATTTTGGACAGGCAAGTAAATTATTTATTGTTGGATATAGTTTCAGAGATGATCACATAAATGATCTAATAAAACGCTGGATGAATGGCGTAAAGGACTACACTAAGGGCTTACTTATTATTGATTATAAACAAGAAGCCTCTACCCAAGAAAAATTTAAGAAGTTTGTAAGAACACAAATTCGTAAAAGACCTCCACTTCCTGATCATTGTTTTGAATTCGGCGGTGTAAATAATATCCATGATATAGAAGGAACCGAACCTAAAGAAATAGAGCAGTTATTAAGAAATGAATAATGAAAGCTATTTCATGGAAGGTACTAACTTCGTCTAACACCATATTCACGCATCGGGACATCCGTCCCTCGATCCGGACCGGAGATGGAGTGTATTCGATTGGAGCGATTTCAGCTACAGGGAAGCATAATCAGCCGGACACACCGATCCCCCTAAGATAGGAGCTATCTAAGGGAGATCGACATCGTGAATATAGAACGTTATCGAAAATTATTGCTTAATGAAGAGAGGATAAAAAATGCAAAGTTTAGTAGAACTTTATAACTATATTAAGGCTAACCCTGTTTTGACTCTTTCCGCATCTTTAGTTGGGTACTTAATAGTTTGGATTTATAAGGAAAGTAGAACGGAATATATTTCGAACATTAGAGAATCAATAGAAGAAAAAACAATTTTTTTGCTACTATATGGAAGAATCGAAAGCGCTATATTATTATTTCTTAAAAATAAGTGTCCAGATACAGAATTAAAGTTATATGAATCATTTGGAGAGTCAGCCCATCTTCTTTCGAATCAAATAAGGCATATATTTATTGATACAACTAATGACGATAATACTAAATTTCCACTTATCTTAACATTAGTACAAGCGGAAATATATAAACTTAGGAATCAGTTGGATGAGGCTATGCAAGAGAATAAAATGGATTCTGTAGAAAAATTTATCACAAGTTTAATTGCTCCAATGAAGCCCATAAGTTATCTTATTTTTTTCTGTTTGATAGCATTCATTAGTTTTATTTCTTTTAATCAATCGACAACTTGGTTTGACAGAATGAATATTATTTGTTTTTCAATATCATTTACCTTTGGGATCATGGTGTTCGCAATATTCTCTAAAGAGTTTATTAACAATAAAATTAAGAAACGGTCCCGTTACTTCATGTTTTGTATTATCACAATATCAATTGCACCTTTTATCTCATTGATATTTGTAGATATTTCTTTAATAAGTATCGTAATACAAGCATCAATGATTTATTTAGTAGATAAAAGGGGCAAAAATAATAGAAGTATTGAGGCTGTTCAAGTAGGCAATAACTTCCGATAACACCATATTCATGCATCGAGCCATTCGGCCCTCGTCCGGACCGGAATATATAGACGATTGAAGTCGCAGAAGATGCGGCTTTTTTTGTAGAAATGTGTCACTGTCCCATAAGGGAATGAAAGGAAATTAAAGATTAGTATGGAATAAGTGAAGTGAAGGGGAACCGACGTCGTGAATACAAGTACGTTATCAGAAGTCCCGGCAAAACAATTAAAACAATAGGTGATATTTATGAGTAATTTGACAATTACAGAAGTAAAAGAAATAAAAACTCTTATTCTACAAGCAAAAGGACTTGAAAAAACGATTGATGACATCTTAAGTAGAGATGGTATGGAAGCTAACAAATATACCTCTTTTAAGAGCATGGCGCACACTTACAATGATTTAGCGAATAGGGCTGGCTCGGTTATGAAGATCGGAAGTTTTTATAAAATGAATACTGAAGATATGAGAGGATGGGCAGATACACTTTGGCCTACAGCAAAGAGTATTCTAGAAACTGTTCTAATAAGCACGCGTATCCTAATATCTTCATTAGAAAGTAATATTGATTTTGTGGAAGTAGAGATAGATAACATTGAAAGTTTCATTAGATCCAAACTTCGAAGCGCGCTTTACAGAGCCCCAGAAAAAGAAAAGGAAGTTCAAAATGCAATTGAGAATTTGTTTCTAGGAAAAGGATTTAACAAAGCGATTGACTATGATAGAGAAACAGGGAAATTTAATTACTCAGGTAGGGAATACATACCAGACTTTATCCTACCTAAACTTAGAATGTGTATAGAGGTAAAGTTATTAAAAGATAGTTCCAAGAAGTCCAAAATAATTGAAGAGATCAATGCTGATTTAACCGCATATTTGAAAGAATATGAAAACGTCCTTTTTGTTGTTTATGATATTGGTGTTATAAGAGATGAATTAGAATTCTGTAGAGATATTGAAAACAATGAAGGGATCAAAGTAATAATAGTAAAACATTAAATTTAATGTAGTTCCTTGAAGGCCGGGACAATTGATAACTCCATATTCACGCTTCGGGCCATTCGGCTCTTAATCCGGCAGAAGTTGAAGCGGATTCGATTGGAGCAATTCAGGAATTCAGGGAAGCAGAATCAGCCGGATACATCCAACTCCCTAACCGCATCGTGGCCGGTCCTTCGGACCTTAAGTGAGTTGGACGTCGTGAATACAAGAACGTTATACGAAATTGATGGAGGACATAACATGATAAGCAAGATTCTCTATTTCTATAGAAAAGAATTGGGTAATTACAAGCTTGTATTTAGTAAGATTAAATATTGGTGGTTCAGCTTTATATTGTTTTCACTAGTAGAATGGGTTGGATTTATGTATTTACTAGAATATACAGGGAATATTATGTATCTATTCATTGTCTTTATCTTATATATTTTTCAAATTCTTATTATTAATAACAAAGCCAAAGCAATAGTAAAGAAGAACTTTAATATACCCCAAGATGAATTTATGTGGGGTGGATCTAGTTACAATAAGTTTAAAGAAGATAGGTTTAAAGTATACCTAGTTAATGAACTAAGTATTAATAAACTAGATAAATTTAAACAACTACATGAAATAATTAATAAGGAAATTGATAAAACAAAACTAAATATATTTTTTATCCCAGGTGTCTTCATAACGTTATTTCTACCTTTATGGAACCAGTATATTACTTTGATTTTCAAGTCTTCTGCAACGCTAGTTGAGGCATCAAAGTATTTCGTGACAGCACTATTTGTAATAATTATGGTTACATTGGTAGTATCTGTTGGTAGGATGCTAAATAACGATTTGATCTCATTTAGAAGATCAAAATTGAAAGAAATAGAAACATTACTTGAAGGAATAATACTAGAACACAATGATTGTAACTCATAGATGCCTTCAACTTCGTATAACACCATATTCACGCTTCGGGCCATTCGGCCCTCGGTCCGGCCGGAGTTAGAAGCGAATTAGAAGAGGCATATCAGTAGTATCGAAGCATAATCAGCCGGACATATCCGCACCACCCAATCGCATCCCGGCTAGTCGCTTCGCTCGTTTAGGGTGGTGGGACCTCGTGAATACAAGAACGTTATATGAAATACACAGAAATACGAAATGGAGAGAGGCATCGATGTCTGAAGCGAATTCAATCTATGTAAGTCCAGCAACTTTGGACGATATTAAACAATTGATAAATGAATCGGGTTTGGGACCTTATTGGGATGTATTAAAACCGTATTTTGAACCAGGTGTCTTTTTGACTCCAGAACTGGTTGATGAAGACACTATTTCAATTGGCAGGAGCAAGATAGGAGGTAAGCCTGATGTTCCGTCATGTTTTACGTGGCCATATTGGAGAGACACACCAATGTCTTTTATAGCACAAATTAACTTAAATGAACTTCCAATGACTTCTATTAATCCAAACTATCCTGGAGAGGGGTTATTATACTTTTTTTATGTTTACGATAGTGACATTTGGTATGAGGACGATTTTGAATATGATCAATACTCAAATGGAAGAGTCTTTTATGTCTCCAACATATCAATTTTAGAAAGGGCAAACCCACCTGAAGAATTAAGGGATGATCAAGTATTTCAGAGTTGCAACGTTTCATTCAATATAGAATTAACAATCCCTGATTCAGATTACATAATTGAAAACAAATTATTGAACGATGATGAAGAAGCAATAAAACAGTACTGGTCTCAATTTAAGCCAACATTTAGAGATAAACATAGTTTAGGCATAGGATTTAGATTTCTAGGTCATATGGATGCATTACAATTTGGTGGGTATGCAGAAAGTGAAACCCTTCTTTTCCAAGCAGACTCATATGATGAGATAGGGATGGAATGGGATTTATCTGGACTACTTTACTTTTTTATTGAAAAGAAAGATTTTTCAAATTTATTTTTTGAGAAAGTAATGACAAGTAGAGTTGGCACTTGAATAAAAGTAAGAAGGTTGTTGTATCTCAATGAACTGTGTACGTCGTATAACACCATATTCACGCATCGGGGCGTACGCCCCTCTGTCCGGACAGGAGTTTGAGTAGAATCGAAGTTGCAATTAGAAGTAGCTGGGAAGCGGAATCAGACGGACACAACCAACTCCCTAACCGCATCGCGGCCACCCTGCGGGCTTAAGGGAGTTGGACGTCGTGAATACACGAACGTTATAGGAAATTGACGATAGAATAAGGAGAATGACTAAATTGTATTCTCAGAGCAATAATAAAAAATACATAGCATTTCTTGATATTTTGGGATTTAAATCAATTGTTGAAAATAATACACATGAAAGACTAACGCAAATTTATAATGATTTTTCAACAAGATTATCTAATCAAGAGAAGTTTTTTGAATCAATCGGTGAAATGTTTATATCAGAGACGGATTCACCAAAACAGGTCCATTCGGTTATTATCTCAGATAGTATAATAATATGGACAGCTACAGATACACCTGAAAACTTTTGTATGCTTGTTATGGCTGTTCAGTTTTTAGTGATTTCTTCATTTGAAGAAGGCATACCACTCAGAGGAACTATCAATAGAGGTGATCTGACGATTTATAACTCAGATAAGGGAATTCAGGTTTTTGGAAAAGCTTTAACTGAAGCATATAGTTTTGAGAGTATTATTCAACTATCTGGTTGCGTTGTCACAGATAGTTGCATGCGATACGTTTTTGAAAGATGTGGAAATAATATTCTATTAAATATAATGTTGAAAAACAATTCTTTGTTCGAGTATTCTGTACCTAAAAAAAGCGGAAAAGTAAAAAATCACTACATTGTAAATTGGGTTACTTCTGTGACTAAAGAGGAAAAGATTCTAGCCAGCTTTAGCCAACATGATAAAACTACTGATGATTGGTCAATTCAACTAAAAATAAATAATACCATTGAATTTATGCGTTATGTTGTAAATCAAAAAAAGGTAATTAAGGGATTTAATAATAAAACTTGATGAGCATTCCAATAAAGTCGTCTTCACACGGCGGGCCTTACGACCCTTGGTTGTCAGATGTATAATCAATGAAATAAATAGCTCAGACAACACACGACCTGGCCTAAGATAGGAGCTATCTAAGGCCGGGTCGCGTCGTGAATGCGGGAACGTTATGTGAAATGACCAAATGAGGTGAAAGATGAGAAAACTAAAGATCGTTAGTGCAATATTTTTAGCAGCACTAATTCTAAGTTTTTTAGCTTACAAGATACTAGATTATGAATTAAATGATGAGTTAAAACCTAGCAAAGTTGCAGAACAACTTCTTAAGGAAAACTTGGCTGAACTTCCTCCTTCTACTAGTGGACTTCAAGTTGCCGGTGGTTCTTTTATGTATCCTAATATATTTATTAAATTTCATGCAGATAAAGAAGAAATTAAGGCGTATGTAATAAACTCTAAAGCTCTGAAGAATCTTAACCTCAATCAGACAGTAAGTATATCGAATCAAGATCAGATGAATCATTTTCAAAGAAATAAATTGTATGAATGGTATGACCCATTCGTTATCAATGACGGGAAGATATATATGTCTTCATTCAATAGAGAAACAAATCACTTTACTAAACTAGTCATAGATAACATAAGAGATACAGTTTATATAGAGTTGTCGGGGAAGTAGGTCACTTCACATAACACCATATTCACGCATTGGGCCATTCGGCCCTCGGTCTGGCTGTAGCTCGATGTATTTCGAAGAGGCTTTTCAGATTACGAAGAAGCTTAATCAGCCGGACACATCCGCACTGACTAAGCGCATCGCACCCGGCGACATTCGTCGCCTTAAGTCGGTGGGACTTCGTGAATACAAGAACGTTAGATGAAATCGTCGAAAATCGCAAATAAACAAGAACTCATTTGGAGGTAAGACAGATGAAGCTTTATGAGATAGTTCTTATTCTTCGAATGTTTGATATTAATAAGGCAAGAGAGTTTTATATAGACTACTTAGAATTTACTGTGGATTGGGAACACCGATTTGAGTCTGATCTACCGCTATATATTCAAATATCAAAAAATGATTTAAAGATACATTTAAGTGAACATTAGGGTGATTGCAGTCCAGGAGCTGCGATCAGAATTGAGGTAACTGGAGTTAAAGAGCTTCAAAGAAACCTAATTAACAAGCAATACAATTATTCAAAGCCCGGATTGGAAAGCACTCCATGAGGGAGTGAAGAATGTTGTGTAATAGAAGAGTCTCGAGGAAGTCGACGACATCATCTAACACCATATTCACTCATCGGGCATTCGCTCTCGGTCCGGCAGAGGTAAGAAGTGGGTTCGGTGAGGCATTTCAGTTTCGGTGAAGCGGGAGCAGCCGGACACATCCGCACCACCTAACCTCATCGCGGCCGCCCTTCGGGCTTAAGGTGGCGGGACGTCGTGAATACAGGAACGTTAGACGAAATTCCTCAAAGAAAGGACCAATAACATGAATGCATTTCCTCCAACAATTCTCTATCCGAACGCAATTATTTCTCCGGAACAATTTGAATTAATAGTTATGAATAAATTTAAGGAATCATTTACCAATGTGGAGATTACTCATCGTGAGAACATTAAGGGCATGGATGGAGAGTTTAATATTGATTTAGCAGTTAGATTTCAAGAGTTAGGAGTTAACTTTTTAGTTTTAGTTGAATGTAAACATCACAAGAATCCAATAAAGAGGGATTATATTCAAATCCTCAATGATAGAGTTAAATCTATAGGAGCTCAAAAAGGAATTTTAGTAGCCTCAAGTTCTTTTCAATTAGGAGCGCTTGAATACGCTAGTAAACATAATATTGGATTAATCAAACTAATAAATGAAGAATTTATATATGAAAGAAGAAGCACAGAGTTATTAAATATCATTCCGGATGAAACAAGTTTGTCAGGAAGTATTGTAATGCATTGGATAAAGCCATTAAGCAATTCAAATCTTTCAACAAGCCTAATTAAAGACTTTAAGGAATTGATTAGTGATTCAATGGAGTGAGGCACTTCGTCTAACACCATGTTCACGCTTCGGGCCATACGGCCCTCGGTCCGGCAATAGTTAGATGTTTTTCGAAGAAGTAATTGGCAGTAATGGGGTATATGAATCAGCCGGACACATCCGGTAGGATTTCAAAGTATGACATACTTCACCTAACACACCATATTTACGCTTCGGGCATTCGCCCTCGGTCCGGCACGAAGTTAGAAGTGAAGTCGATGAGGCATTTCAGTGTTCGGGGATGCAGATGCAGCCGGACACATCGATCCCCCCTAAGATAGGAGCTATCTAAGGGGGATCGACGTCGTGAATACAAGAACGTTATCTGAAAGTGATGAAACTAACTTGTTGGAGGTTCTTCAATGAAGATTTGGTGGTTAGATTATCATCCTGATTACGATAATTTAGAGTTTAATAATAATGAGGATTTTGAAGCTTTTGAATCTTTACTTTTTGGAATACCCTTAATTGAGAAATGGATTCCACCTAAAATGAAATATATTGCAAAGGGACGATCCTCTGATTTTTTATACCAGAAAGATGGTGTTTTATTTGTAACTGAGAAAGTTAAAGCATTATTTGAAACAACTATGCTAACCGAACTCTTTGAATTTTTACCTGTAATAACTACTGATGGAGAATACTATATATTAAATGTGTTGAATGTGTTGAATGTCTTGGATTGTGTTGATCAAGATAGAAGCAAAGAAGATCGATTGTCCTCAGGAAGATTAATAGGCTATCAAGAGATAGAATTTATTGTTGATGCAGTAAAGAATCATGATATATTCCGGATTGAGAATAAAGAGAGTAATACTATTCTAAAAGAAATTTATGTATCAGAAAAAATTAGAAATGTAATCACTAATTCAGAATTGAAAGGATATCAACTAGTTGATATATGGGATTCTGATATTACTCAATCAGAGATTGAAATTAAACTAAATGTTATGGGTGAACTTATAAATGCATCGTTACATAAAACTTTTAATTTTGATAAAGCGCTTAAAATACTAAAAACAAATAATATCAATGTATATAGTGGAAGATCTGCTATTAAGTTAAATGAAGATGGAGACTTAATGATTGGATTATTACAATTGGATGGTAATTATATTTGGATTACAGCGTATTCAATACCCCCAACATTTCTTTATGCAGAATGGGGAATAAAAGATAAGATTAAGGCACAGAGTTTTTTAAGTAGACTTAAGGAAGTCATCACCTTTAGTTAACACCATATTCACGCATCGGGCTAATCGGCCCTCGTTCCGGTAGAGGTTTTTCCAGGAAGCGGAATCAGCTGGACACATCGAACTCCCTAGTCGCATCGCGGTCGCCCTAAGGGCTTAAAGGAGCTGGACGTCGTGAATACACGAATGTTATCTGAAAGGGACGAAATGATAGGGTGGGGGGATCGCTTTGAAGTTATCATTAAATCACCAAGAATTTGTTTTCCGGGAAGTCGATCTCGTTTTCTTTGACAGTGTTTTTACTGATGTATTTTCTATGAAGAATAATAAAACTCTAAGTGAGACGATTAAGCATAAGAGATACTTGAAATTTAAGAATGTTATCGAAACTAAATACTCAGAATACTTGGACTATGAATTGGGGACATTTCTCATACAGCTCAAACAGAATAATAATGGATATTACAATAACTTTCTAAATAAATACGGTGATTCCACATACTCGATCTTCAAGATCGAGGATGCAAAAGCTAAAGTAAGCATGGGACTGTATTTATATTCTGTGGGGAATGATCTCAAATACATTGGTAGGTGCAGAGACTCATTCGGCAAGAGAATTAATCAAGGGTATGGAAAGATCCATCCTAAGAATTGTTATATTGATGGACAGTCTACTAATTGCCATTTAAATTCCCTAATCACTCAGAACAGAGAAAGAATTAGATTCTTTATTTTGGAACTAAGTAATGAAACCCAAATAATGAAACTAGAGGAGGAGCTAATTAGACTATACAAACCAGAATGGAATATCAGTCTAAAGGCAATTTGAAGGTATTTCGAAGAAGTCGTCCCCATCAGATAACAATATGTTCACACTTCGGGGGCTAAAGCCCCCTCGGTCCCGGAAGATAAGATGGGGAAGTGATTGCCGGAACACATTCGCACAACCCAACCGGATCGCGGCCGGACCTAAAGTTCCTTAGGGTGGTGGGACGTAGTGAACACAAAAACGTTATCGGAAATCAGCGAATATATTAGAGTGAGCTTTATCAAGGTGTTCAAAAAGAGAATTTAATAAATATATCAAACATAGGTGTAATCTTAATGAAGAAAAAAACAAGAGAAATTTCTATTGATGGTAAAAAATATACATATGTTATTAATCAAAAGTATATTCAAAATAAAAGCCATATTACCTTAAAGATATCATTAAAGGATTTGAGAAATAGTGCGTGTATTTATAGATTTATCACATGGGAAGATGCAATTGCTGGAAGTCCTCTTATAGTAGGCGTTGCGATAAGGAAAAGAGATACTGATGGGATCGTAAATTTTAATTTACATCATCCTAAACAGATTTATAGATTCATTGTTTTCGCGTTAGATAATGGGTGGAATGGAGAAAGTGTTATGGAGTTTGATGGACTTGATATTATGAGTAAATTAGGGTTTGAAGTTTTGTGGCTTAAGCCCAATCTTTAAAAAATAATAATTAAACTATTGATTGTGGGTATTTCGAGAGGTAGCTGACATCCGATAACACCATATTCACGTATCAGGGCTTTCCCCTCGGTCCAAGCCGGATCTGAAGCAGATTCGCCTGGACACATCCAACTCCCTAACCGCATCGCAGCCGCCCTTTGGACTTCAGGGAGTTGGACGTCGTGAGTACAAGAACGTTAGGTGAAATTGCTGTATGGGACAATAACAAAACAAATACTAGGAGAAGCAAATTGAAGAATATACTATTCTTTCTGTTTATATTAATTTTGGTTCTATCTGGATGCGGTAAGAAATACGCGATTAATAATGATGATGAAGAGGTGAGTCCAATAATGGATGCGAAAGTAGAAATTTTGTCTATGTTTCATAAAGCAGGACTTGAAGATTATTCAGAAACATTTCAAAGAATGATCAAGCCATCTATCCGTTTAATAACGGAAAGAGAGTCGGAGGAAAAATTAGCAATTGGTCAAACTAAATTAGGGGGCCAACCAGATTTGCCTGCAAATATGGAATGGCCGTATTGGGAAGAGTACCCGATGTCATTTATTGCGCAGATCAATTTGCAAGAAATGCCTAACATTCAGACAGATGACGATAATCTTCTAACTAAAGGAATCATTTATTTCTTTTATACAACTTATCCCGAAGCGATGTATGAAGATGGCAGTTTTGAGAATAACCCTAAGACTTCAAAAGTTTTATTTTACGACGGAGAAATAAATAATCTAATAAGAACTCAACCACCTAAAAAACTATCGAAAGAATTGCAGTTTTTTAGTGCGAGAGTTACACCTCGACTTGAATGGAGTGTTCCCGAGTCGGATTCTTTTGAGATAAATGAAGTGCTAGGGTTGTCTTGGGGTGATGAAGATTACGATAAGTACTGGGAAGTATTTAAAGAAAATTTCTCGAAAGAATATATAGAGGGCTATACTTCGGAATTCCATGTAGGAATGAATAGACTTTATGGATATCATGATTCTGTTCAGGGTGAATATAAGGGCGAGGGTTGGAGGCTCCTTCTTCAAATAGATTCAGAAGACAGTACTAACATGGAATGGGATGATACTGGAAGACTTTACTTTTGGATTAAAGATTATGACTTGAAGACTTTACATTTTGATGGCGTAACCACTATACGTGAAGGTAGCTAGCGATCACGGAAGGAAATTAGAGTAGATTCAAGAAGTCACCAACTTCACCTAACAACTTGTTGGCAGCAGCAGGGAAGAGGAATCAGCCGGACACATCCAACTCCCTAACCTCGTCGTGGCCGGTCCTACGGACCTTAAGGGAATTGGACGTCGTGAATACGAGGAACTTTATAGGAAATCAGCGGAAACCATTAAATACTACAAACCTAGGAGCCATCTTACAATGCCTAATATGGATTGGTCAGTTTTGAATCACTTACAAATTGGTAAATATGCAGAATACTTTGCAAAGATGGAGTTTACCTCATATGGGTTTGAAGTGTTTACTTCAGAAGTAGATGACAGAGGTATAGATTTTATTGTGAAGGATAGAAGGGGTCAATTCTGTGAGATTCAAGTGAAGGCGCTGAGAGGTTACGGATATGTGTTTGCTCAAAAGAGCAAATTCAATATTAATAACGATAATCTCTATATGACTTTATTAGTATTTAGAGAAGGACAAATGCCTGATTTATTTTTGATACCTTCTAATGTATGGAGATTACCGAATAATATATTCGTTGATCGTAACTATGATAAACCTGATCTAAAGAGCAATCCCGAGTATGGAATAAATATATCAAAGAAAAATTATGATTTCTTATACCAATATGAATTTAAAAAGTCAATTTTGTTGAATATGAAGTATTCCTTCGAAGCCACTGACATCCTATAGCACCATATTCACGCTTCGGGCCATTCGACCCTCGGCCGGACCGGACCGGAGTTGAAGAGGATTTCGACTGGAGTATCGCAGATACAGGAAAGCGGAATCAACCGGACACTTCGGTCTTCCTTAGATAGGAGTTATCCAAGAAGATCCGCGTCGTGAATACAAGAACGTTAACTGAAATCTCTGAGTGCTGAAGAGTATTGCAAAGACCATACAAACTCAATAAATTAAATAGTCGCGTGCGAATCAAAGGATTTGAAATCCTCATGGCGCTGCGGCTTTTTGTGTTGGTGACTGAAATTATTATTAAGGAGAATTGAAGAGCAGAATTAGAAAGACTGGGTTATAATACCATTTAAGAGCGTGTTTAAAGGAATATTTGAAGAGCATTAATAAAGAGCGTCATAAGAGCACAATAAATGATCAAATAATAAGGAATTACCTTAATCTTCTTCTGAATCCTTCATTGCATAAATTCAACATCTAATTCGCGATTATCATGGATTCAATTGCGATTAGTGAAATCATATGAATCAAAAAAAAGTAGGAGGTAAAGGTCATGTCTACTCGAGCATGGAAAGTTATTCTTGCACTTTCGGTCGTTATAAATTTAACGCTGGCATACTTTTTATTGTCTACATATCAAGAGAATATTGCTATCAAGAAAAGGGTAGTTCAAGAATTTGCTTCCCAACAAGGACAAGTGTTATCCGAGCTAGAAAGGGCACTAAATAATAAAGAGAATAAAGAAGAATTTATCAAAGCACTGATTTCAGCGGATCGAATTATCTATCATAACTATCAGTTAACAGGAGAGACTCCTTTGGGTGTAAACTTCGACTTTCCTGTAAACCTGAATACAATCAATACTCCATATCAATCTAGAGCTGTAACTTATGCATTAATTGAGCGCACAATGGATAGAGACAGTGAGGTTTGGATTCAAGCCTTAGAGGAGTACACCTCATATATTTCGCAAATTGTTGATGTACTTGACTATCAAAATAAGTTAGAAGGAAAAAGCTTAGGAATTCAATATCAAGTGCTTGAGGAAGTTAGTGATTTAATTACTGAATTCAATCTAAAGAACTCTAATGGAACGAAGGTCGAATAATTAAACTGTTGGTGTTTATTCAATTTCGGGAAGTTAGAAAGGACATTATTTAGAGAGTATTTCACAGAAGCTCAAGGGATCGCATACACGCAATAGCTTGAAGGGCGGTTAAAGTTCATGAGAACCAAGTTCTATCGAGCGATGTCTGAATTGCTCTACAGTTTTCAAAATTCCCACTCTATCTGATATGGCATATGGTGAATTTATTGCAAGAAGTTTACGAGGCAGAGGCAGTAAGTATTTATATTTAATACTTTTTGATAGTGCAGAATGGAATCAAATAGAACAGTATTTAAATAAGAATGACAACCACGCAATTATTCAAAAGATTATTTCTGAATGCATAGATAACCGGTTGGCTCTTCGAGCCTTAAGGTGGTGGGATATAGTGAGTACAAGAACGTTATCAGAAACCGGTATAAAGACCATAAAAAAGGAGACAAAATGAAACACATAAAAAAAATAATTATTCCTTCTATATTAATAAATTTAATCATGGTTACTTACATCGTCATGAAGACAAACCACTTAAAAAGCTCATATTCCAATCTATCTTTTGAACTACAAAATGATTTGGTCCAATTAGAAAGCTCAATTGACTATCAAATAAAGAATAATTGGAATGAAGAGAATACTGTAATTGAAAAGATTGAAGATGTAAGAGAAAGCATAAATTACTTAATGGTGACAGGCAAAGATTTGGGGATAATGTCAAAGTCTCAAGAAAATGACTTATGGAAGCTTAATAATATCTTTTCGAAATTTCCAACATATTCAGGATTTCCAAACTCAAAGCTCGACCAAAATAATATAAATGAATTGATTCTTTTAGGAAATAACTTAAAGTCAGCTGGATGGGGAATGAATATAGGATATAGTAGTGACTGGAAGAGCTTTACAACAAAAATAAACGCATTAAATAACATGTGAGATATTTCAATGAAGATGTCGACATCCGATGACACCATATTCACGCTTCGAGGCGTTCGCCCCTCGGTCTGGTCGGAGTTTGATGAGGGTTCGGAGAAGCAAATGACAGTAGCGAGGAAGTAGAATCAGCCGGACACATCCTCACCACCTAACCGCATCGCGGCTATCCCTTTGGGGCTTAAGTGGTGGGACGTCGTGAATACAAGAACGTTATGTGAAATAAACTTAAAACTTGAGAAAGAAGGGCAAATCAATGGCGAGTATTGCATGTACAAAGAAACTAATTGATCTTGCTGGATTTCCAATGTCGCCACTTTCGGAATTTGGATACAGACCATTACATAGCTGGCATGCGAATATATTTAAGATTGGACGGAAGAATTGTTTAATAATCATGAATGACTTAACAAGATATCAATTAGTTCTCTATGGAATAAAGAAGGAGCATTTTAAGGACTTCGGAGCAACACTTCGAAGTAATTTTGAAATCATATTAAAGGCGGACAAATTCGATGAGCGAGAAATCGCTGTCGTTATATCTGAAATGGAAAAACTCACATACACTAAAACACACAACAAAAGCATACTTGGATCAGTTAATGATCAGATTCTTATGACCGAACATTGGATTCAAAAATATCTACCAACTGATGATTTGAACATAGTAGATTTAAATATTGAACTTAACGATTCCGTGATTCTAAAACTCGAGGAAGGCTATTCAAGATTGGCTATGAAAAATGCTTTGAAAGTTAATTAGTGGGAAGTCAATTTCAAATAACCCCATATTCACGCTTCGGAGCATTCACCTCTCGGTCCGGACAGAAGTATACGGCCATTCACTTCGCTCCTTAAAAGTGGAGGGACGTCTTGAATACAAAACGTTATAAGAATTTAATTAGGGGGGGAAGAGATTTGAGGGCTACTCAGGATGTGCTTAGCATTTGGAAGAAGTTTGATGATTTTCCCATGGAAACAATAACGAAAGCCTGGTATTCCCAATTAACTTCGGGTTATAAACAACGTACAGTTGAACAAATGAAATCACATAGGGAGCAGTATGGCACATCAGGAAATTGTTTTGATTTAGCAATTTGGTTAATTGATGAATTTAGACAGGAAAAATTTCATAGTTATGCAATACTAACTCCTGAATCCCACGTTGCTGTGGTTGCGTTAAACGATAAGGGTAACAGGTACTTATGTGATTTAGGTGATCAATGGATTGAACCCATATTAATTGAACAAAATCATGATAATTATACGGAAGAATTTTTAGATAACTTCTTTCCAGGTGCAAAAGTAAAATTAGAATCATCGGAGAATAGCCTTTTTGTGACATACAAAAGACCGAATGGAAAAGTAAGCAAACAAAGGTATATCTTAAACCCTATATCGGATGAGAGATTAATCGCTGAAGGTGAGAAAACTCAACGAACTTTATGGACTCCACTTGTTGAAAGGAGAATTTTTACTGATAGTCAAGTAATCCATTGGGAGTTCGATAACTATATCAGTTTCTTTAGTTCAATAGATGGGAAGCAGATGGAGAGTAAACTTCAAACTATGGAAGAATGGGTTGAACGAATAAGTAATGCAAGCGGCATTAATAAGAAGATAGTTAGGGATGCTTTGATAGTGTATTCGAAGAAGTCCCCCGAAAATTAACATCATATAACACCATATTGACGCATCGGGGCATTTGCCCCTCGGTCCAGCAGGAGTAAAATGTGGATTCGGAGATGCATTGGCATTCGCAAGGAAGCAGAATCAGCCGGACACATCCGCACCACCTAACAGCATCGCGACCGGTTCTTTCGAAACCCGCAAACAATTAAAGATTGGGGGAGTTTTCTATGGAGCTTCAAGAAATCAATCGAAAATTAGAAGAAACCAGAATCGAATTACTCGGAATTCTTGATGGATTGAGTGAGGATCAAATAAACAAACAGAAAGACTTTGAAACTTGGAGTATTAGTCAGGTTTGTCAGCACCTCATTAAAACAGAAGAGTTATATATCGTAGCAATAAGGAAGGGATTAAAGAGCAAAGAAGATTCATTTATTGAAAATAAACCAGTAGAATTTCTAGTTGACAGAAGTAATAAGTTAGAAGCCCCTGACATTGCTAAACCAACTGATGAATTATTAGAAAATCAAGTGATCATTGAAAAACTAAACTATGCAAGACAGAAGTTACATGAACTTTTAAACACAGTAGAAGACCCTTCAGTGCTGAGTAGAAGACATTATCTACACCCAGTCTTTAAAGAGATGTTATTAATTGAATGGCTTAAATCCCTGTACTTACATGAACAAAGGCATATTAAACAAATAAAAGAAATTATAGATGGACCTTAGTAACGGTTGATGCATATTCGAAGAAGGCGGATATATCCTATAACACCATATCCACGTATCCGGCAGTTCGGCCCTCGGTCCGGCACAGAAGGTTCGGGAGGCGAAAGCAGCCGGACACGTAGATCTCCCTAAGATAGGAGCTATCTAAGGGAGATCTGCGTCGTGAATACAAGAACGTTAGGTGAAATAACCAAAAACGCGAAGGAGGTCAATTACATGAAGATTCTAATAATAAGTATTGTGGGAATCGTAGTATTTCTATTGTATCTCGCTCTCGATGATTCCTTAAAGACTAAAGGGAAATCTAGAAAATCATCTTATATTATCAGATCAGATAAAGGGATTGTCTCGATAATTAATAAATTAGATCAATTGGGTTATTACAAATATGTTGATCCTAAAAGCAAAAAGGAGATAAAGAAAAACTCAATTAATGCCGGTTATCTCTTTGGTTGGGAAGAATCCGGAAGAGATTTTACCTCAGATGCTGAAAATTGGCAGAAGGTGGAGTTGGTGAGTTCATTGAAGCTCTAAAACCATTTTTAGCAACCCAAAACGTTCAGATAACGGAAGTAAATGATGATCTAGTTAATATGGACTATAATGTTGAAATAAATGGGAAATCCTACAAGATATATAGTGGAGATGAATTGGACAAAGATATTTGGGAACTTAGTACAATAAGAGCTTTCGGAATAGTTAACAAACTTTTGGAGGAAGCATCATCAAATGAAAGGGTGTATATCCTATATGGTGGGAATGAACTAAGAGCAGTGTTTCTTACAAATGAAATGTTTAAAGCCATCATTGGGTCAAAATCCATACTTGATGAAGACAAACCAATAATAACTCCCGAATATTACTAAAGAGATGATTGCTTCAGCAAACACCATATTCGTGCATCGGGGCATTCGCCCTCGGTCAGGCAGATAGATTTCGGGGGTGTTGGAGCGGCCGGATATATCGATTCTCCTAACATAATAGCTATCTAAGGGGAATCGACGTCGTGAATACAAGATCGTTAGGCGAAACCCGACAATTAATATCCATGCGGGATCGTTGATTTAGCGGGCTTTCGAAATTCAGGATTATTTACTTTAGATGGCGCCACCATCTGTTTGGATTTTGCATGCTAAGTGTAACCATTAGCCACCATGTCTGACAGGGGTGGTTTTTTCATTTTGGAAGATGTTTACTTATTTATTTTTTTTAAGAAACCTACTTTAGTAGGTAGTGAGGCCTTACACAATTCGTTATGTTTAATCTATGTTGAGTGGAAGGAGAGTCAATGAAAGCAATTATATAAGAAATATGGACCTGCTAGTGTGTTAGAACTAGTTGAAGTGAAAAAGCCTATGCCTAAAGACGACGAGGTGCTTGTGCATGAAGGCAACATCCCTTAATGCTCCGGATTGGCGTCTTTTAAGGGGTAAACCGATGATGATGCGCTTAAGTTCAGGGATCTTTCGCCCTAAGCACATCATAAAGGGCACAGATGTCTCTGGGATTGTTTCTGAGATGGGCAAGGGTGTGACGCGGTTTAATAAAGTTAGCGATGATGCAGGGTTTGGTGCCTTTGCAGATTATGTCAGCGTCTAAGAAACACTACTGGTCCATAAACCAAAGCGCTTAAGTCACTTAGAAGCAGCGTCGCTACCTCTAACTTCCGTGACAGCCCTTCAAGGAGTAAGGGACCTCGGAAAGTTGCAAAAAGGGGAGCGGGTTCTTATGGTTATCGTAAAATGACGTGGAATATAGGGATTACAACTTTTAATTTATGAATGGAGATTAATATGAATACACAAAATAAAGCACAAAATGCACTGGAAGACATCAAAGTCAGTTCGAAACTGAAGATTGCTACGCTGTGGGCGAGTTTTATGTTTCTCTATATTTATGTTGATTATTTCGCCTTATATATGCCGGGCAAAATAGAAGGTATTCTGGTAGGAAAAATATTTATATTTGACATTTCATATGTCTTTCTATTGATAGCACTGATTTCGGTAACAATTCCAGCTCTTATGATTTTCCTTTCTGTTGCCCTGCCGGCAAAAGTAAGTCGCTGGGCAAATATCATTGTTGCCGCGGTGTATATCCCCTATACATTGTTTAATTTGACAGGAGAGGCTTGGGTGCACATGGTGTTTGGCGCTGTTGTAGAAGTCGCTCTTCTTTGTCTAATTATCTGGTATTCATGGAAATGGCCTTCTTCGTTGGCCAAATAGAAACAATAATAGCGGGACTAAGGGGCCACTGAAAAAGTTCAAAAGTACGAAAACATGCAGGCTGTCGAGATTGTTTCGGCAGTCTTTTTTAATTGTTCAAATGTTTAATGCGGCAATGCGTTAATGTAGAATAATGATAGTATATAATGGCGAAGGAGATGAAGATCATGTTCCAGCCTCAAATCTCATTTGCACACAGCCCTTACACGGCGCTATACGACCTCATCGTCCCTAAGGATAACATGCTGCGGCAGATCAACGAACTGGTGAACTTCTCCTTTACGACGAACTGAAAGCAAACTACTGCTGAGTTCACTTACAAAGTTCCGTAAGTTGCGGTTAAAGGGTCTGAAAATACTGGATTTGTTAATTGGTAAAACCGTCGAACTGGCGATCGGACAGGGCGTTCTAAAGAGCACCTCCATCATTGTAGACGCGATGCATACTTTAAAAGAGAATGCAAAAATTGGAATGACGGAGAATGAAATTAAAGATAAATTTACAAGAACGTTATGCGAAATTAGCGGAGCTTAAGATCAGAAGTCATTTTTTTTCTTTACATAAGAACAAACATTCGCTAATATCTATTTGGGTATCTATTCCATTTATGGAGGAAGCGATTATGGGGAGAGTAGTTTTATTTGACTTAAGTAGTCAAGATCCTGAACGTGCAGCAGCCTTTTATTCTTCAGTATTTGGATGGAGGATTGCAGAACCCAATTGGGGATACTATCCAGTGACGACAGGCGATGATAATAAACCGGGAATCCATGGTGGCATTTCTAAAGGGCCTAGCGATTTTCCTCATGGCACAAGAATACAAATTGAAGTAGATGACATTGAAGAGTCGATAAAGAAGTCGGTTGAATTAGGAGCTCAGATTGTAAGAGATAAGATGGAATTCGATACTTTTTATTTAGCGTATTTAGTTGACCCTGTAGGCAACGGAATCGGATTAATTCAGAATAAGTAAAGGGTTTGGGAAGGGGATCTGCAATGCAGATCTTTTTTTTCTTTGAGCAAAGGTGCATTAATATTGTCGCCTTAAGTCGATGGGACGTCGTAAATACAAGAACGTTATAGGAAATTCCGGCAATTCGAAAATGGAGGCCTAATTATGAAACAAATCTACTTAATTGTTTTTCTTTTACCAATAGTTATTTTGGTAAGTTGTTCAGAAAGCAAAGGAGTCAACGCGATAAATTCAGCTGCAGTGTCAAGTCCTTCGGTACACCCCACGGTAAAAGATTCAATACCTTCTTCGTCAACAGAAAGCAAAGTTGATTCTCCAACTGAGATGTCTGAGACTGAATTGCCTGCAACTGAAATGCCCGTTCCTGAAACGGTACCACCTGTATTTGGAAAAGTTGAGGAAGATAAGTATTATTCCATAAAGGTGAATAATACGCTTATTCAACTGAGAAATGACGAAAAGACAGTCCAAAGCCTCTTAGGGAAACCATTAAACTATTTAGCCCCCTAATCCCTTTGGACACTTTCTCCAACTCAAAGTAAACTTAAATGAGTGGGGGAAATGTTCGTGAAGAGACGTTTTCATTGTACGGAAGAGTTGAAGAAGGAGTATGTGGCGTTGGTGGTCTCCGGATATCGAACGGAGCATGTAGCTAGGGAACACGGGATGTCTCCATCAACTCTTCAGAGATGGGTACGCCAATATTGGGATGAGGTGCAGGCTGAGATGGTCAAAAAGAAACAGCAAGTAGATCAGATCACTAAAGATTCTCAAGACTTGCAAAAGAGATATGACCAAGCCATGAAGTTGCTTGGAGAGAAGGATTTGGAGATCGCCATTCTCCGAGACCTGGTAAAAAAAACGAATCCACAGTCGACACCCGACTCGAAGTAGCGCTACCCTGGATTGCTGCCGGTTACCCCGTGAAAACGGTGCTCCGTATTTGCAAGGTACCGCGCTCTACGTATTACTATCGCCTACAACATCCTACAATTACGCCAGCAACTCGTGGCGGCCGGCCCGTTCCGGGATACTCTTGGAACCACCGTGGAGAGAAGATTTCGGATGCGCGAATCAAAAGCTACATTCGCCATCTGCTCTCCCAAGAAGAAGAGTCTTGTTATGGCTACCGCAAGCTTACGTTGTGTCTTAGAAGGCAGTACAAGCTGCGTATCAACAAGAAGAAGGTTTACCGTCTTTGCAAGTTGCTAGGCGTCCTGCAGCCTCAAAGAGAGGTGAAGAACAGTGTGCCTCGCAAGGTAGCGAACAACCGCGTGGTGACTGGACCCAATCAGCTATGGCAAATGGACATTAAGTATGGGTATGTCACCGGCCTTCGTCGACATTTCTACTTAGCCAGCATTATAGACGTGTATGACCGCGGCATCGTCACACATTTCAGAGGCAAATCATGCGATACCAAGGCGATCCTGCAGATGGTCCAGAAAGCACTTCTGAAACGAAACGTGCATGTAAACGAGCATCGGCTCGTAATACGCACGGACAATGGTCCGCAGTTTTGTAGCCATGCTTTCCATGCATTTTCGAACGAAATGGGCTTTGAGCACGAACGCACGCCTAATCGCACACCCAACAAAAATGCATATATCGAATCGTTTCACAGTGTCTTAGAACGAGAATGTTACCAGAGAAATGTCTTTGAAACATACGAGCAAGCTTTTGCCGTTGTGGATCGATATATTCGTTTTTACAACGAAAGGCGGATCCATGGAAGTCTCCAAGATCTGTCCCCAGCGGAGTACCTTAGCAAGCATCTAAATGGACTCATTAAACCGCGAGAAATCGCGCTTTAATACGATAGAACCTGAAATTGGACGAGAGTGTCCAAACTTAGGGGGTTGAACCGTAAAAATAACTCCACCAAAACAATTAGGTGCAGGAGCAGATACCTTCAGTGAAATGTATAGTAAAACACTATACTATGAAGGCCTTTCATTAAGATTTCTGGGAATGACAGAAGATGATCTCTGGCTTGCTGAAATTGTTTTAACTAAAAATAAGTATGAAACATCCGAAGGAATAAAGGTCGGAGATACACTGAATGCCTTGATAAATGCTTATCCCAATATTAAATTTTCAGCTACAACGGTTATCGATGAAAAACCTAATTCAGAGGTTTATGAATTTTTTCAAGATTCCCTTGGATTCTTCGCAGAGTTTATTATTGATGAGAATGAGACAATAGAAGAAATACATATGTATTTTCTATTTGATTAATTAATCTTTGATTAATCAGGAAGGCCGGAACATCCTGAAATTGATGCGAATAGATGGGAGATGAAAAAGATGAAAGCAAAAGTAAAACAGATCGGTGGCTGGGTGTTGTGAATTACATGAACGGTATACGAAACCCGGCAAAACCTAAAATAAGATCATTTTGGTGGAGGGAATATGCGGAATTTAGTTCTTATTTTTTCTCTTATTTTGGTAATCGCAGGATGTTCAGCACAAAAAGAACAGCAAAAAAACAATTTAGAAAGTAGCATGAACGCTGTTTTTAATTACAAGTTGAATGAAATAGAAGACGTACATATAGATAAGGTCAGTCAATGGTTAGATAATGCAAGAAGAACTGGAGAGGAAGGACAGTACTTTACTTTTCAAGATAATACCGAAGATTACATATCTTCTTATGTATATCGAAAGGGCTATAGCAATTATGAGGTTTCATTTATTTATGACCCAAATGATACAAGTAGCAAAGGGAAGGTCCATGTAACCGGGATCAGTAAAAATCCAACTGATGATAAATTTATACAAATCAAAATGATAAACGACCTTTCAGTCCTGTTTATATTATCTGATGAAAGCTTGAAGAATAAATTGAAATTGAAGTAAAGGTTTGAAGTACGGGGAAACGCATAACACCATGTTCAAGCTTCGGCGATCCGGCTCTCGGTCCTGTTAGAAGTTAATTCAGAGAAGTAATTTGCAACAGTGGGAAGCGGAATCAGCCGGACACAAATATAATAAAAGAGGTACTACTATGAATGATACAACCACTATTTTCATAACAAGGCATGGGCAAACGGAATGGAATGTTCAAAAACGATTTCAGGGTCATAATGATTCTCCACTCACAGAACTTGGAGTTAAGCAAGCAATGTGGTTAGGCGAATCTCTTCAAGAACAAAAAATCGATCAAATTTACTCGAGCTCGAGCGAACGAGCAATTAGAACAGCAGAAGTAATTAAAGGTAGAAGAGGAATACCTATTGAAGTTTGTGAAGCATTTAGGGAGATAGATCTTGGGGTTTGGGAAGGGATTACTCAGGAAGAAGCAAAGAGTATGTTTGAACTTCAATTTCATAATTTCTGGAGCGATCCGGGAGCATTTCATGTGGAGAATAGCGAAACTTTTGGACAAGTTTCTGAGCGAGCAATAAACAAGTTAAATCATATCGTAAATGATAACTTTGGAAAGTCTATTCTAGTTGTAACTCATACTGTTGTTTTAAAGCTGATTATGGCTTATTTTGAACAACGTGACTTAAAGAATATCTGGAATCCTCCTTATATTTATCCAACTTGTTTGTGTAAGATCGAAGTTAAAAAAGATAATCATTCGATAGTTTTACATGGTGATATGAGTCATTATAAGGAAGAACTAATTGAGAGTTAATTGAAGAGGCATGTGCCTTCGCTTAACACCATTTTCACGCATTAGGGCATGAAAGAAATGAGGCGATTTATTGAAGTTCCGGTTCATACATTTTCTTACAATATGTTTGATATTATTTGTATTTACAGCTTGTAGGATAGAGACAGAAAAGCCGATTGAACCAAAGGAACTTGAAAAAATCAAATTAGAAATCATTGAAGAATACGAAAGAAACAATGAAATATTAATTAGCGAGTGTTATCTAGATATAAAGGGATATATAGATGAAGTTAAAGAATTAAATCAATTTACAATGACAAAAGGTACTCGATTCTAAACGAAGGTTCCGGACATTGCAAATTGATTTATAGAAGGAGGATACGATGAAGCGTTATTATATAATCCTTTTAGTATCCCTATTTTTAATTATTATTACTGTTTATCAGTTTTGGGTGATTCAACAGCCAAGAACCGGGCCAGTAGGAGATGGATCCATTTCTCGACTTGTATATATCCCCATAATTTCTGGGTTTCTTATCGGGTTGTCTTGGTTTATAAGAAGTATTTATTTAATTATTAAATCACACCGTAAGTAACTGGAAACTGTCAATTGGAGAAAGAATTTAAGAGACAATTTAAGCAGCTCTTAAAGGGCGTTCACATCCAATAACATGGCATTCACGCTACGGGACTTACTGTCAGCATTGTAAAAGTGGAAATAGCTCAGACAACACACGACCCAGCCTAAGATAGGAGTTATCTAAGGCTGGGTCCGTTGTGAGTGCGGGGAACGTTATAGGAAAGAAACCACTAGCAAGGAGGCAGGGATATGAAGGTCATATCTGATTTTTATCTTCGTAATAATTTCAGAATGCATTTTATTGATTCACAACCGGTATCGGACTCTACATTGGCTCCAGTTTTAATTTGCCCTGGACTATCGGAAACTGCTGAAGAATATACTGATTTTTTAGAGCAACTATTACCTAGACGCGGAATTGTTCTTTCTTTTCGCGGTCGAGGGAGGAGTGACTCTCCAATATATGGTTATGATTTAAGTGATCATATAATTGACATTGAAGGAATCGTAGAACATTTACAACTAAATAGTTTTCATCTATTTGCTTATTCAAGGGGAGTACCCTATGCAATTGGATTTGTTAATAAGTTCCCTGGAAAACCGAAAAGCATTATTCTTCAAGATTACCCACCGATGCATAAGAGAATGCATGAAGGATGGGCCGATGACTACATCAAGAACTATTTAATACCTTATCAAAGAACAGATAATATTTCAGAGATAGCAGTTCGTGGAATAGAAAGAGACTCAAATCAAATTCGATTTGATAATAACATTTCAATACCCATATTAGTATTAAGAGGAATGAAAGAAGGATCCTTAATAAGCGATGAAGATGTAGTGAAGTATAAGCAGCTTAATAAGGAATGTGAAATCATCGAGTTTTTTGAATCAGGACATGACATTAGGAATACAGAAAAAGATAAGCATCTACAGGTAATCCTAGATTTTATCGATCGAACCGAGCTGAACCGAAGTTGAAGCAACTTAAAGTAGCGCATCCTCATTCAGGATTGAAATGACTTATGCAAGGGGCAGCAGCATGTTTTTACCTTATTCCAAAAGTCAGGAGACAAAGAATGCCGTATATAAATCTTCAAATTACTAAGGGCGCAACTCGTGATCAGAAAGCGCAAATCGTAAAAGAATTTACAGACACTTTGATAAATGTTCTAGGGAAGAAACCAGAACACACACATATAGTCATTCAGGAAATTGACGAAGAGAATTGGGGTTTTGCAGGAATTTTAACAGATGAGTATAGAAGCAAGATTAAAGAAAGGACTTGAAGAACATAGTTTCTAATCGTCCTTGTACATAAAACAATTACTTCACTAAAACAAAGATTGCATGACAACGAAAACTTGTTACGACTTCAGCTAAGCGAAGGATATCAACTGCCTGAGGATTATTATGAGTTTCTTTTGATCGCTCAAGGCTACAAGCAGAGAATAAATTCTGGGAATGGTAAGCTAACAGGAGGAAAAACATGATAAACATGAACAATATTTATCTCATTACGGATATACCGGGATATACGCCACAAATTAGCCGTTTATTGTCGATGATGAACTATGCAAGACATACAACGCTAGAATCGACGAAGAATTTAACCGTAGATCAACTGGATTATTTACTAGACTCTGAAAGCAATTCAATAGGCGCATTGTTGTTGCATTTTGCTGCGGTAGAATACGCGTACCAACTGGAAACCTTTGAAAAAAGAGAATTGAACGAAGAAGAGTTGTCGATCTGGGGAGCGGCGTTGGATCTCGGTGATGAAGGACGGAAAAAGATTAAGGGGCATGATCTCGATTATTATTTGGATAAGTTAAATGAGGTTAGGAATCGAACATACGAATTATTTAAAACCGTTGACGATAGCTGGTTGTACCTAGAAGAAGAATTCTGGTATAGCAAACAAGCTAATCATTATTTTATGTGGTTCCATGTTTTTGAAGATGAGATCAATCATAGAGGCCAGATCAGAATGATAAGGAAAAGATTAAAAGGATAAGGTGATCGAAGATGATTCGAGTTGAACAATGTACTTTCGATGACTATGAAGGTATTAATGAATTATTTCGGAAGTTAATCAACGAGATTGTCATCAAGACAACCGGTAATCCGAATCTATTTAATATTACGGATACGTTGGAGATTTTTAAGGAAAGCCTGAATAACGGGATGTATAGTATTTATAAGGCCATTAATCAGGAGCAACAAATGATTGGTTTTATTTCTCTTTGTGAATGCTTATCCCTTTATGCCAATGGAAGATTCGGAATCATTCAAGAATTGTACGTACTTGAAGAATATCGTTCCATGCGCGTGGGAGAAGTATTGATATCGTTCGTAATTAGTCTAGCTAAAACGAATGGGTGGAAGCGGTTA
Organism: Cohnella cholangitidis; assembly: GCF_014107495.1. Taxonomy (GTDB): domain Bacteria; phylum Bacillota; class Bacilli; order Paenibacillales; family Paenibacillaceae; genus Cohnella; species Cohnella cholangitidis. Next base: position 336,302 of record NZ_CP041969.1, on the reverse strand, counting down.
GAAGTGTGTACGCCGCCTTTACCAGAATTCGAAAGGTCGTTTTCATTTTATTTGAAGCAAGGATTTGAAGTCACTAGCGGTAAGAAAATGAAAATACTGATTGACTTGTGAGTATCTTTCTTGAAGGCCAAAAATGATTAGTCGTTATACGAAGTAAAGGCGGAAGATAGATTGACACAAAACTTATTCAACACATTTATTATTCTAGCGAGCCGACTAAACCAAGATTTAAATATAACGCCACTACTATACGGATCCTTGGGCTTAGAACTAATTACAAATAGCCAATTAAATCCTCAAGATATAGACGTATTAATTCCGGAAGAATTCATTCAAGAGCGCTGGAATGATCTATTTACCTTAATGACAGTACTAGGGTATACATTGATCGATCTTAGAGAACATGAATTTTTGAATGATAAAATCCGAGTTGCATTTGCAAAAATTGAAGAGCTGAACGAGTTTGCAGGGGTCGATGTGGAATTAGTCAAAACGCTAGAACATAAAGGAACTGAATATAAATTACTGAATCTTGAACAATACCATAGGGTGTATAAAAGATCATCGATTGATGGATACAGAAGTATAAAAAAGAATAATAAGGATTTGGAAAAGATTAATTTGATTGAAAGCCAATTGAGAGATTAGATTGTTGATATTGCTGAGGTGTTATTTAATGGGACTATTCGGACCCGAATTTCCCCGTTTTCTATAAACATCAAGCTTACGTATTAGAAAGAACAAATGGAATTATTTATTTTGGATTAGAGCCAGGATGCCACGCTGCCAGATTTATTTGGAAAGACAATCGTGGCAAAGTTTTGTATGCGATGTCGGAACATGGAGGTCATCAAAAGAAAAAAACCGCCTAACTGATTAGGCGATTAATTTCAAATTTTTATCTGACAGCGCAGAGACCAATCATGCGGCTGGGCCGGTTGCTTCACGATGATCGTGATTAAGTTCAACGGGAGATTCGTCGTCTGCGACTTTATAATATTTCTCGTACATATGAACCGGTACCATCAGGCAGCAGCCCACTAATAGCAGGCAGAAGGCGAAGAAACCGTAAACACTTATCATGTCTGAAATGAGCTGACCGCCTTCAGAGGCTAATTTTGCTACACTTTCACCGATTGGGGGCAGGTTCGACATAAAATGCATGTTCATTGTAATTCCTCCAATTAAATATTAATTTAGTGGGAATCAGAGTCTCCGGATTAGAGCAAGCAGCTTGGGGTGTCTCCGATAAGAGTGATTGATCATTCTTTCTGATTTATATATTAAATCGCTTAGTATGCGAGTGATGTGACGGATATCACAATCAATGAAAATCATTGAAAGTCACGTGATAAATTGGCTATCCAATTTGCTTCGGAGGCTTTTTTTTCATGGAAATTAGGGGAATCTTAGAAAGCAGAATTTGAAAGGCTGGGTTATAATACCAATAAGAATGCGGATCAATGAGATCGGAGAAATCCAGGAGAAAAGCAAATAAGGATGGATACAAAAAGTATTTTATAGGGTGATAAGGCCGTAAAGCATGTGACATAAGGAAATTGAAATTGATCATGTTCACACAACTGAGTTAAGAAACTTCTAAACCAAGAGGTATAACCATGAATTGTTATTATCATGAGACTTCTGAAGCTACAAAGTATTGCATTCATTGTAAGAAAGCCCTGTGCGATGAGTGTTTTCATTCTGGATATCCAGACTATTGTTGGAGTTGCGGACTCGAACATGATAATAATTTAGGAGCTGCCGAAGAGGACTATCCTTACTCGAAGTGGTTTGAAAATAGTATAGTTCTGTATAGTCTTCGTAAATTGTTTGCTGCTCTAGGGTCCTGCTTTATATTCACCATATTTATGTTCATTTGGTTTGGTTTCTTAGGGGTAGATGAAGTTGAGGCCGTTGTAATGTATGTTGGATTATTCACTTCAATGATTGTGTACACCTATGGGATCATCGTATCGCTATTAATTGACTTTGCAGCACGATATATTCAATCATTGAGAGTATGGTATTTCAACGTAACAATGTACTTAGTGGTTGGACTTCTGTATCCATTCTTTGCGGATTTAAACGTGGGCATCCATCTTAATATAGGGTTTGATAAATCAACTTTTGCTATTGTGGGAGGAATTGTATCTTTACTATTCGTTGGGCTGCAGAGAAGCAAAATTAAAAAGGAACTAATAATAATCGGTGGCTTAATTTCATTACTTCCAATGGCGATCATTGTACTGATACTCATAGATGTATTAATCACTGGTGCATAGAGGAAAAATAAGGAGAAGATAAACTTTGTCCATTATTGATTTTCCAAGAAATATCGAGAAAACAGGCTATAAATTAGTGTTCAATGATGATTTTGATTCACATGATCTTGACCGCGATAAATGGTTTCCCTACTACTTGCCTCAATGGAGTAATAGAACCAATTCTAAGGCAAATTATCGAATTCAAGATAGCCAATTAATATTGCAAATAACCGAAAACCAACTGCCGTGGTGTCCTGAGTTTAATGGGAACGTTAAGGTTAGCAATCTCCAAACCGGCGTGTATTCTGGACCTATAAATAGTGTAAATGGCCAACATAGGTTTTCAAAAAACTGTCTCGTTAGAGAAGAACAAAGGGAAGAAAGGCTGTTTACGCCTCAGTATGGCTATTTCGAAATTCGAGCTAAAGGAACCAATGACCCTAACAATGTTTTTGGGTTTTGGATGATTGGATTCGAGGACCTCCCGGAACGTTCCGCGGAAATATGTCCTTTTGAGCTGAAAGGCTGGAATGCACAACCCGATAAGTCCACGATAGGGTTCGGTATTCACCCGTTCGGTGATCCGGATATGGAAGACGAGTTTTTCGAAAAGAGTTCTTGATAGACGCTACTAAGTTCCATATCTATGCGGTCAATTGGACGCCTGATGGCGTTGATTTTTATATCGATAACAACCTGATTCATCAATCCAAACAATCTCCGCGATATCCCATGCAATTGATGCTGAATATCTATGAAATTCCGTCGAATGAAAGCGGCTCAATCCAAGCTCCTAAATATCCAAGCGAATTCACCATTGATTATATTCGTTGTTATCAGAAGGAATAAGCATTCCTGCAACAGTGAAGAAAAAACAGCCATAAAGGAGAGAAAATCAAAATGGAACAATGGGAATATAAAACGATCAAATTTAAGACAGGCGGATTTCTAGGTGGGAAGATTGACCCTGAGGAGTTCGAAACGGAATTGAATCAGTATGGGATTGAAGGATGGGAACTTACTTCTTGCTTCGATACAAGCATGTCGCAGGGGGCATCTCGGGATATCATTATTGTTTTTAAGCGAAGGAAGAAATTTTAGTATAAGGGGGAGAGCATTGATTCATCTTTACAGCCTAATTATCCCTATTGCTATACTGCTGCCTAATCTTCTATTCTTTGTGATACCGCCTAGAAATACACCTAATAATGAACAGAATCATATAAATCCCATCTTCAAAATAGCAGAGGGAGTTGGGAGACTAGGCGTATTCGTTCTCCCCATTTTCTCGACTATGCACATGGATAGAAAGTATGAGGTTCTAGCTTTAATAGGGATGTTAGTGTTCCTGTTGTTTTATTACTCTTGTTGGATCCGATATTTTATTGGCAACAGGGAATATCATTTGCTTTTCTCGTCGATCCTCGGAATCCCGGTTCCTTTAGCAATTAGTCCAATCCTATATTTTTGTTGTGCTTCGGTGATTTTGCACTCCCCTTTCATGTTCCTTAGCAGTTTGATATTGGCAATCGGCCATATTCCTATCAGCTTAAAATCAATCAATTGAAGAGGTACAACATATGATAAAACAAGCTGAGTTGCTATGGCAGTTGATTATCGAAAAAGGCACATCACAAGAGGCGGATTTTGAACAATCCTTGAATCTGCAGCCGGGGGCGAAAGAAGAAGATTTTCAGCTTTTAGAGAGTGTTCTTGGTGTCGCGCTCCCGGAAGAGATGAAAGAATTGTATCGGGTACATAACGGCCAGAATTGGGAAGTAGGAGTTAATCCTTTCGTAAGAAATCTGACGCTCTCCCCTATATCCGAAATCATTGACAATTGGAGCTTTCTGCAGGAAGAATTTGATCCTGATGATTTAGAACCGGATATCGACAATGAAATTAAACCAGTTCTATGGAATCCGAAATGGATTCCAATCGCAACGAACGGGGGAGGGGATTACCTCTGTCTCGATACAGATCCATCAATAACGGGCGTTACAGGTCAAGTACTGTATTTTTGGCACGATTGGGGTAGCCGGTCCGTTAAGGCGAAAAGTCTGTTTGATTTTATTGAAATATGCTTGAAAGAAACGGACTGAATACCAGAAGGGGACAGGGAAAAAGAAATAAGCAACAAGTAGCCGCGCGCGAATCGAGGAAAAGCTCCTCATGTGCTGCGGCTTCTTTCTTTTGCGATTGATTTTGAAGAGCAGAATTAGAAAGACTGGGTTATAATACCATTTAAGACCAGGGAAATTAGGGGGAACGCAATGAAATTCTCAGCAATTGTTCTGGATCTAGATGGGACGCTTCTTAACTCGGATAAGCAAGTATCGGATCGAAATTACAAGGCCATTCTTAACTGTCACCGGCAAGGAATGAAAATCATCTTCGCAACGGCAAGACCTCCAAGAGCCGTTAAATGGTTTTTGCAAGAACCATTATTAACAATTGGTTCATATATTTATTACAACGGGGCTTATATTAAATGCGATTATACAGGGATACATCATCATGAACCCATTAAAGCAACAATCGCAGCCGATGTCTTGGATTACTGTTTAAGCCGTAATTCCGATCTAGACATAAGTATTGAAGTGCAAGACGAATGGTTGAGCTTAAAGGAATATGATTATGAAACGCTTATGAAGGTAAAAGGCAATCCTATTGTTACACCACTGGAAAAGCTCAGAAAACTAGACGCGACCAAAATCCTTTTTTTCGGAGAACTCGATGTTAACTTGCTTGAAGAAAAATTCGCGACAAGATTAAATATACTGGTAACGGATAATGGGGATCTTGTTCAGATGACATCCATTCAAGCTTCCAAAGAGAATGCGGTAGCATGGTTGTGTAAGAGCTTGGATGTGCCTCTCGAAAATGTAATCGTCTTCGGAGATGATTATAATGACGTCGGATTATTTAAGACTTGCGGGTGGCCAGTGGCAATGGGGAATGCGGTAGAGGAGTTAAAAAGACTTTCGAAAGAGATTACGGATACTAATGATAACGACGGAGTGGCCAAGACTTTGGAAAGGTTAATCTAAGCTGCCTGGGAGTGGAGGTAATCATGGATCACATTAAAGCGATTCTATTCGATTTAGATAACACCATTCTCGATAGAACTAGTACGTTTAATAAGTTTACGAATACATTTGTTAATGTTTACTTCAACCATATTGAGTCGAATCAAGGAATTATCGATAAGATCATTGATCTAGATCAAGATGGGTACAAGGACAAGAGCGAACTATTCTCGGAACTTATTGATCAATTATCGTGGAAGGCGAGACCTTCACTGACAGAACTGTTAGATTTCTATAGAACAGAGTATGTTAACAGTGCAGAGTTAATGGATCGAGCAAGAGAAGTTGTAGCTCACGCAAGAAAGAAGTATCAAACGGGATTAATAACGAACGGAAAGACGGAAATCCAATATGGAAAGATTGATCGATTAGGGATTAGAAACGACTTCGATTTGGTCATCGTGTCCGAAGAAGCCGGAGTTAAGAAACCCGATCCAACAATATTCCAAATGGCTCTTGAGAAGCTACAGTTAAAGCCCGATGAATGTATATACATTGGAGACCACCCGACTAATGATATTGAAGGAGCAGCAAAGATTGGAATGGAGACGATATGGGTTAGAGTTAATCACCCATGGAAAGAGGATATTGTGGCAAAACCATTACATACAATTGATAAGATAAGCGAATTGTTGGAGTTGCTTTAGGAAGAGGCAACAACCTTTATACCTAACGATAGGATATAGGAGGGTAGAAATGGATAAGAACTTTAATCCGTATAACGACAAAACCATTCATACTACACAACCTGAAACTCTCAAAGAATTTACAGACCGGCAAGGGTTTAATGATGTCATTAAGCATTATGATGCAGTAAACGGTTTTCTGCTCCCCAAACAACTTAATCACTTTCCAAGTCCTCTAAAACAAATTATACGGTGGGCGATTATATTAAATGTTGGCGTATACGTTGGATTTATTATCTATCAACTGATTAAGTTACTGTAATAATCGCAAGAAAGGAAGTATGAAAATGGGAAATAACTTGTATAGAAAATTAGGGACTATATTCATGGTCATTAGCGGATTAATATATTCATTCGAAAGGTTAACGGCGAGAATATCGTCATCCATTATAGAAGCTGGTCATGCATCAAACGGGCATAGTATTGAAATTAAACCCGATTATCCAGGTTTTTTTGATAATTTTTTTGTTTGGTTTTTTTTATTAATTGGATTCGTTTTACTCGCATACGGATTCCCTAAGAAGCCAGTGGGAGATTGACCTGTCATTAGTATGCCAAAACAAGTTGAAAAGAGGATAGCTCATTGATAATTTCAAAAGCGGAGATTACTGACCTTAATCCGATTCTCAACCTTCAGTATGAAGCTTATCAGAGTGAGGCGGAGATTTATCAAGATTATAATATACAGCCGCTCAAGCAGAGTATAAGCGAACTGGAAGAGGAGTATAAGTTGGGTGTCATCTTGAAGGCCACTTACCATAGTGAGATTGTCGGATCTGTAAGAGCAACGGTTGAAGATGGCATTTGTAAAATAGGCAAATTAATAGTAAAACCCGAGTTTCAAAACCAAGGAATCGGAAAGAAGTTAATGAATGAAATTGAAAAATTCTATAGCGAAGTGAAACAAATTGAACTTTTTACTGGGCATAAAAGCTTAAAGAACCTAGAGTTTTATAAGAATAGGGGATATCAGAAATTCAAGGAAGTTGAAGTAAATGAAAGTCTGATCTTGATTTATTTGCGTAAGAAAGCTTGAGAGCTATTAAATACTAAGGAGCAATATAGCGTGAATTCTCTAATAGAAATATTCAGATCGTCACAATATGTAAACAAATTTAGAAATTATAAAATCGTGATAAATGGTATCGAAAAAGGGACGGTTGGAGACGGGAAGGCTGTAAAAATTCATTTGGAACCAGGAGATGATTACCTATATCTAGAGAGAGTCACTTAGGAGGATCCTGAATTGATCTCTTATATCGGGAGTCTTGTTATGAAAATGAATTGGAGAAAATGGATAGCTCTTCTTACCTTAGTTGTTGCACTTCTTATAACCGCATTATGGCAAACCGGATGGATGGGGTTGTGGAAGGAAGGGATGGCCTATATCGCAAATGATACCAAAGATTTCACGGATAAAAGCGGCTATGTCATTCATGGGGAATATTCCGTCACGATCGACCTTTCGGATTTGGCAAGCAACGTCGGAAAAGAATTATACAATGACGGGGATCATAAGATCTATGTTGCTTGGGTACAAAATTCGGGCAGCGCGAATTCAGGCGGGTATGAAATCGGGTTCCGTTCCTGCGGACCTTATTCTTTAAGCGGAGCGACTTTGATTTCCGGAGTGCACCATCAAGCTTTAGGGCCCCAAATGTTTACCTCTAGGAATGTTGCCCAAATGACAGCAGAATACAAAGGTAAATCTTACAATGGTTCAGAAGCGGGACATGGCGGATTAAATTATAAGAATGGAGATGATTTTTCTTTTTATATTTTTCCGTCGGATGCTTATGCAGATAACGAAGTTACGGTTAACGAGAGCGGACAAGTGCGCATTGCGATATCTAATCTATATAAGAATGTTTGGAGCAAGGTCTAAAACTTTACACGATGTCGTATAGGGCATTCTCAGAAGGAGAAACCAATGAGCGAATTTAGCGAAAGCTATCATCTCTATTCAACCGATCAGAACGAAGGAATAAAGCTACTAAAAAAGGCATGGATACGTGGATTTGTTTTGCCGGAAAGCAATCATTGGGTTACCGTGCTGCCGAAAGGCTCGAAATTCTTGCCGCTTAAACGTTTGATAGCGGTGAATTCTGGTATATTAGTCCATCTGATACATGCAGAAGACCATGGTTGGTCCTTCAGTATATACGATGGGAATAAACGCAGTTGTCATTATGAATGCACGTGGGAAGAAGAATTGGAGATCAACCAGGACGACTATAACAGGGACAGAATCGTTGAGTTGGTTAATTCGAATCCCCACAATCCAAATCCGGTGACTCCATTAGATATTACTAAGATATTTTACATTAGAGATATGGAGGACTTGTTCGAAAAAGAGCCTGTCGACCAAATCGCGAAGTTGCTTGGATTATCGAATTATGAATGGCTTTCCTATGATTACATGGAGAGTGAGTTTAGGGACAATGAACAGGAGCTTCGTAATAAAGGTATAATTTCCGTTAAGAGCATTATGAGTTTCTAGTCAGAAACTCCATGAAGAGGTGTGAGACTTTTGTATAAAACAATTCTATTTGACGTTGATGGAACACTCATTAATACCGAGACTGCCGTACTTGGCTCCCTGCAGAAGATGCTGTTATTGGAATATGACAAATCATATAGCTTTGAGGAATTAGCATTCGTGTTAGGAATTCCGGGTTCAAGATCGCTGCCGCAACTCGGAATACAGGATGTTGATAGAGCCAACGAACTTTGGAATATGTACATGAGACAGTTTGAGGATACGATACATGTTTATCCTGGCATACAGGAAACAATGGAACAATTGTCATCAAGAGGCGTTCAAGTTGGAATTGTAACCTCCAAAACACGAACTGAACTGACGGATGATTTCGAACCATTTGGTTTAATGAAGTATCTATCGATTGTAGTGTGCGCGGATGATACCGAGTTACATAAACCGAATCCAGAACCGATTTTGAAATTTCTGGAGAAATCTAAAGCAGATCCGAGTAAATCCATTTATATCGGAGACACCATATACGACTCTCAGTGCGCAAGGGATGCAGGCGTTTCGTTTGGATTGGCCGTATGGGGCGCGAACCCAGCTAATAAGATTCCTGCGCAGTATTACTTGAATCATCCGAATGAAATCATTAAGTTGGCAGATTGCTAGGTCCATACTTAAAGGAGCAATACCCGATGAGAAATAATTCGATGGTTTTTGTTATGATTATGGCCTTGCTCACTGCGTGTGCCAATGTTACGGATGAGAAGAACCAGGGAGTCCCGGGAACTATAGAAAGTCCCACAGCTTCGGTAATGCCGTCTCCTAAATCTACCGAAGTAAAAAGGAGCGACAACTCGGTTAGAGCAATAGGAACGCACCCGAACGGAAGATTACTGATACAACCTGCAGGTAACGTAATCGTTGCTCCCTTAGGGGCTCCAAGCTGCTACGGATTGGAAACGGATCTTAGTTGGTCGGGAGACTATGAAGCCGTATGGGAATCCGAAACTGCGGGGACTATTAGCGAAGTGATGGCTTTTCCAAGCGATTTTGAAATCATTCAGCCAAACGATGTGCCTGTCGAGATGCAGAAGTTTTCTATGGGGGATACGGATGTTTTCGCTTTTGTTCCGCGGTATACAGATTGTCATGGTCTCGATACCTATCTTTTCGGAGTAACAGATGGAAAAGCTTTTCATATCACATTCGAGATGAAATCCGGAGAAGTTTGGCTGAATATAGATCAACATCCTCATAAACTTATTCGGTCCACTAAAGACGAACTTATCGTTACGGGCGGATATGGTGCTGGTCAGGACACCATTGATGAGTTTCATTTCAAATATGATTCATCGAAGCATTCCATGATTCTACAGAAGACAAATCAATTGAAGCCGGATGATAAGGGATGAGAACATGAAGACCAAGCCGAAGAAAAGGTTGTTATTATTTCTTTTCACACTGATCCTCGTTATTATAGTTGGATGTAACAATGCTTCCCCGACGATTAAAGAAGTTAAACTGCAAGAACTTAACAACGGCGCCAAGATATTTGTTGATACGATTAAGAATAACAACGGAGTGTATTTGTATTCGCGAGAAGATGATAAGCAATATCTAATCGTTAATTATTCAAATGTCCTTCAAGGAGAAGAAGCGTTATTTCTTGATTCGATCAATGCACAAGTTATGGATCGAACCTTAAAAATACATATTGAAGAGCTAGGTACGACTGATTACCAAGATAAAAGATTAAACAACATAAGAGTGTTCAATCTAAGCAGTACACAAGAGTATGAGAAGATAAAGATCTATAAGAATGGTAAAGAGACAAGATTTGATTCAGTAGGCGGTTGACGGTTAGAAGATCGTTATAGGCGTATAGATTAAACCGATAAAGAGGAGTGTTAATATGATCATTTCATTAAAGCTTCCAAAAGAAGAAAAGGACGTCATTGTTCGGAACGTACAAGCTTATTTCGAAGAAGAACGTTCGGAAACGATTGGAGCACTAGGCGCGGAGCAGTTTATTGATTTTATGATTAAGGAACTTGGACCGCATATCTATAACAAAGCAATTGCAGACGTTAGGTCAATCATTCACGAAAAAAACAATCAATTGGATGATGAGTTATACACGTTAGAAAAGCCGATTACGAACAGGTCGAGATAGGAATATTAATAGAACGGTATCTTAAATTCGATTCCGTTATACGAAACAACTATTGAGCATAGATTTCAATTAAAGGGGGAATAGTTTATGACTTTTAGTTGGTCTAATGCGATTTTTCAGTTGTTAAGTATAGGGATAATCCTATTGTTATTTTCCTGGTTGTATCGGTCTAAGAGGAGTCGTAATAGGAAATAGTGAATACTCTGATTAAGAAAGTCGCTTATAAAGCGACTTTTTTTGTACCTGACTGACAACATTTAATAATAAACTAATCCATAGGAACTAATCTACTAATTTGAACGTCAAATACTTTGTAGACCCTGAAGATGCGAAAACATGGTTAGTAAGTGAATAACGTTGGGAGGCTCCCTGTGCAGATCGATCAAACCTTTGAATCGGAAGTTATCGCAGCACTTAATAAGGACGTTCACGAGGTGCACGTTTCTCTATATCCGGATTACTTTAAGGAATATCATTTTGAATCGGTGAATGTCTTCTTTAAGAAGATAATTAGCAATCCCAATTTCTATTTCTATGTTATCAAAGAGAATGAGACCAACCTAGGTTATGCCTGGATCGAGATCAAGGAATACCAGGAGAATGCTTTTATGAAAGCTTACAAATCGATATTTGTACATCAGCTAAGCATTTCGACTGAGTATCGAAACAAAGGCTTGGGAGTAAAGTTAATGGACAAGATTAACGAAGTGGCAAAAGAAAACAATATTCGAAAAATCGAACTGGATTACTGGACGGATAATGAAGCGGCTCAGAGATTTTATGAGAAATTGGGCTTTAAGGGTTACAGGGAATTTGTTTATAAGTATTTAGAATAAGTTGAGAATTATGGTGAGGGGCGCAAGTGATGAAAGTTGAACTGAACGTTCAAGAGATCAACGATATTCTTAGAAAACAAAATATCCAAGATGAAATCACCAAAGTTCAAAAAATATCCGGAACGACGGATGGCCTTGTGTTTAGGCTTGAAGATGACACCGATGCGAAATACATTCTAAAGTTTGATCGACCCGATCAAATTCTTTTGGCGGAACAACTGCTCAGCACCTATCAAAGTTCTGACCTGCTGCCGAAGATTCTCTTTACCGCGCCAGACAAGTCACATCTTCTCTATACGTATATCGAAGGCATCACCCATTTTAATCGCGGCATAAAGTCGGATTGGTTATCGCTCTTTACGACGGAACTGCTCAATAAATATATCCCGTATGAGCAGGTTGATTTCTGGGGCAGATTAGAATCGCCTCGTCGATCATGGCTAGAATTCAATGAAATCAGCGTCGAAGAAGCGCGAGTTAATATTGGAAGTACGCTACCCACGGAAGATTATCTCTATATCAAGTCTCTGGTTGAGAAGTTGTACAGTAAAGGGCCGGTCCAAGGAGAGAAGTATTTATTGCATGGGGATACCGGGGTGCATAATTTCGTGTATGATCAGTCTAAGTTAATAGGCGTCATTGATCCTTCCCCAATGGCAGGCCCTGTCCTTTATGATTTTCTATATGCTTTTGTCTCCTCGCCCGATGATATCGATAGGGATACCTTATTTACCGCATTTGATTTACTGGAACAAGTCCAGATAGACCTATCGAGGTTACTGGAAGAAGCGGCAGTACATCTGTACTGTCGTATCGGGCTTAGCCTTAAGCATCATCCGAATGATCTGCCCGAATATTTAGCGGCATGGGAACAATGGAAAGTACTTTGTAAGTGAATTAAACAGAGGGGGAACAACTGGATGAACGAAGATTTTTTCATACTCTTCGCGATAGTTACTATTCTTGTGTTGGTATTCGGTTTCAACTCCGTTAACTATAAGTTAAAGCAGAAGCTTAAGAACGATGAGAGAATAATAGAAAGATTGGATATTCTCATTAACAGTAGAGGGAAATCGGACCAGTGATCTATCCTCGATAAAGAATGCTTAAAGAGTGACAGGATCCATTACCAACAGTTAAAGGTAGTGGTATATTTGTTTAATATGTTAAGCTGAGATAATGTACCAAGACAAAATATGAACACTAAAGGCAGGGTAACCCATGACAATTACGATCCGGCAGGAAACCGCGAAAGATTATCCTTTTATCCATTTTCTTAATTTTATAGCATTTGGCAATCGGGAAGACGAGACAAGATTAATTGAACGGATAAGAAAGTTCTCTTGTTATGTTCCGGATCTTGCTCTAGTCGCCGAAGAGGATGGAACGATCGTTGGACATATGCTAATGAGCAAGGCAAATGTCGTGGCAGACAATCAATCGCAAGAAGTACTCGTATTAGCTCCGATCGCGGTGCTGCCTGCCAAGCAAAAACAAGGGATTGGCAAGCTGTTGATTAACGAAGGGTTAAAGATAAGTAAACAACTCGGCTTCAAAGCGGTGTTCTTGATCGGACATCCAACCTATTATCCGCAATTCGGATTTCAACCGGCAAGACCTTTCGGCATCGAATTGACGCAATTCGATGTTACGGACGACGTATTTATGGTTTGCGAGCTGGAAGAAAACGCACTAAGTACGATTAAGGGCGAACTGCAATACTCTAAAGCCTTTTTCGAGTGAGTCTGCAAGGCCGGCTTGGGGTGTTCGTTTAATTGGAACCAATCAAGCCGGCTCGCAATCGGAATGGATTAATGGGTTGATTTCGAAACGGGTGAATCAAATGAACCTTGAGAAAAGACTAATGGAACTACTATCCGCCCATCCCACTCTTCAACGAGACCTGGTATGGATTCGATCGTTGAATATACCGGACGCTTACATAGCCGCCGGATATGTTCGGAACTAGTGGATGAGTAAGGAAACCCTTGGTACGAGGCTGAGTCTCTATATTGAAGGTGGGCCTATTATGATTCGAGTTATTGCAATTTTCGTTATTATCAGTCTATTAATAGTAGGTTGTGGGTCAAGCGTTTCAACGTTCGAGGGCACAGTTGAAGCTTATCATGACGATCGCTTATTGGTTAATTGTTCGGATGAAGTGAACAAAGGAAAAAAGAACATCGACGATGTAGGTTACATATGCTCCGTTCAAGTGACAGATAAAACAAACGTTACGGATGAAGCGGGGAATCCATTAGAGATCGAGCAATTGCCGCAAAGCGCATTCGTAAAAGTGACTCTCGTGAAAGCACGAAACATTAAAGATAGTGAGAGCCGGAGATCTAAACTTGAAGCCAAAGAGATTGTATTAATGAATCAATGAATGCAGTAAATTCGATATCGTAGTTGAACTAGACATTGGCTATAGGAAGGGAACAATAGTCGTGAGTTGGAACGAAGCGCTTAGAACATTTTGCGAACTGTACTCTGCTGCTAATCTGAATTGTAATTGGATTGTCGTCGGCTCTGTTGGTTCGGTATTGCAAGGGGCCGAGATGACGCCAAATGATCTAGATATATACGTTAAGGATATAGACGACGTAATCCAGATCGCAGCCTTATTGGAACCATATAGCATGGGAACCAAAAGCGAGCTTTCCTATTTTGACGCGGATTGGCTATCTTCGATAAATGAGCCTTATTTTACGCAATCCTTCGATTCAGGGTTCACCTGGACCAAAGGGAAATGGAAAATACAAGATTTCAGCATAGAAGTCGTACATATATCGGATTCCGCTGGAATACCCGACTCCGTTACCGGCGAAGGGATATGGGAAGGCGGTCAATACATTTGGACCCATGCCAAGACGATTGATTTCGAGAAGTATGTAATCCCCGTAGTCCCGTTAGAGATTCAACTGGAGTCCAATATGAGAAGGAATAGCAAGACCGAGTCGACGCCATTTTGAATGCCTTAAGAGCTAACGGATATGACAAGGAATTAATGAAGCAAGCAATATCCAACAAGCATAGAGAACTGCTGATTAATCTATGACAATCTAATGCAGCGGGCGACGATTGATGAAAGCCCTATCGTGCTAGATCTCTGGAAAGGGTCTGCAAAGTGGCTTCAAGCGAAAGGGATTCGTCAATGGAACCCCGATCATTTCACAATACACATCACGAGACTCAGCCAAAGATAAGATTTATCTAAGGGTGGGTCTTGTCGTTATCTAGGGGGTAGCGGATGAAGAACATTTTTCAACATATCATAGATTCGGAACAACAATTGAGAGAGCTATGCGGCTATCCCAACGAAGTCGTCCAGAATAAAAGCATTACCGTGATAGATCGCCATTGTCGTGATTTTATCGCTAGATCGCCGTTGATCTTCGTCGCGACCAGCGATTCATCCGGGAATTGCGACGTTTCTCCTCGCGGAGACGGGGAAGGGTTTGTACTCGTTGTGGACGACAAGCATTTAGTGATCCCTGAGCGTCCCGGCAACAGGCGATTCGATTCCCTGAGGAATCTGATCTCCAACCCAAGAGTCGGTTTGATCTTCATGATCCCGAGCCTCGAAGAGACCTTACGCATTAACGGACGCGCATGTATCGTGAAGGATCCATTACTCTTGAATCAAATGGAGGCGCACGGAAAAACTCCGGTACTTGGAATAGGGGTAGAAGTGGAAGAATGTTATATTCATTGCGCTAAAGCGTTCAAGAGATCGCATCTATGGGATAACCAGTACTGGCCTTCAAAGGAATCCTTGCCTAAACCGGCAGCTATCATTGCCGAACATGCAAAACATCTTGGCGTATCCGTAGATGATGTAGCGAAGGGGCTTAAGGAAAGCTACGAGAAGCGTTTGTATTGACTGTTTTCCGAGGTGCTATCGCGGTGTGGAACAACGCTGAAAGGAATGAATGTACTATGAAGGGATTAATAGGACTTCTTATCATTTACTTGAGTTTCTTGATTGCCGGGACATGGATGAATACTTGGCCATTCAAATATGGAAATGATGGGCTATTTATTTTTGTGATATTCAATTCCGTTCTATTAGTTCTGTTGTTACTTTCAGCTAAAATAGTTAATCGATATAAGAAAGCAACAGGTGTGATCGTGGTTGTGGCGTGGATTCTTCTTTCTACCGTATATGGAATCATTAAGATGCATGTGGATTTCAATGCAAATGCTTCAGGGTTTTTTCGTTGGGATTTTGCATTATGGGAGTTCGGTATCCCCCTTTTCATTGGCGTACCGCAAATCCTTTTTATCGTCTGTCATTCTTTAATAAGAGCATATATAGATGATCCACAGGTCAAAACTCGTTAGTAGTCTTATTATATTTAAGAAAGTCTTATTATTTATGCGGGGGTGATGTCCATGGAAATCACAGAAATCAAGTTGTTGGCGAATCGACTAGATCTCTTAAAAGAATTCTACTGCACTATGCTGGAGTTGCCGATACTCGAATATACGCCCTCCTCGTTAAGCATTTTAGCCGGTTCATCGAAACTCATATTCGTGCATAGTACGGATGTAGTGAACCCTTATTATCATTTCGCATTTAATATTTCGGAAAACAAAGTCGACCAAGCGCTCAAATGGCTGCAGGCTAGAGCGGTTCCCATAAATCAGGTAGAAGGCAATGATGTTCTCTATTCGGAATCATGGAATTCCGATTCGATCTACTTCTATGATCCTGCCGGTAATATCGTCGAATTTATCGCGAGACATTCTCTACGGCAAGGATCAAACGCGAAGGGGTTCTCGGCACTAGATATTCTGAACATCAGCGAAATCGGACTTCCTTCGGAAGACGTGTTAGATTTGTCGGCTCATTTACAAGAGAAGTATGAGGAGCCGGTATATCGGTCAGGCAATGCCATGTTTACTCCGATCGGAGACGAGGAAGGTTTGATGATACTTTCTTCTCTCGATCGTAACTGGCTTGGATCCAGTAAGAAAGTCGCTATTTTCCCAATGGAGATTGTTCTCACGAAGGGGACGACTCAAATCGATTTCGTACTCCAATACCCTTATCAAATCACGCTGATATGAATCGGTCGCGTGCAATCTATGGAACTCCCCCCGTAACGCCTCAACTTTTTTAAAGGAAATTAAGATATCAAGTTGTGGATATGGGTTATAATACCAGTTATTAAAAAGTCGTCAGAGATGGACTAAACTACTAGACGAGAGGACCATGTTGAAGCATGACGATTTCTATCAGATTTGGAGAAGTAGATGACTTCCAATTAATCATAACCGGCGATCCGCATGTCCCGGCCCATATCTTAAATTGGAAGCTGCGTAACCGCGAAATTATTATCGCTGCATGGGGTGCCGAAATCATTGGCTACCTTAGGTTGGAGTATCTTTGGTCTAAATATCCTTACATCGGGCTGATCAAGGTGCATTCTGACTTTAGAGGTCAAGGTGTGGGTAAAGGGTTATTAGAATATGCGCAAGTGTATCTAAGTACCCAAGGGATAAAAGCAATCTATAGCTCCTCTCAAGTAAATGAGAACGATCCCCAACAATGGCATAGAAAAATGGGATTCAAGGAATGCGGAATCTTAAACGGAATCAACGAGGGGAATATTGGGGAACTATTTTTCGTAAAGGAATTTTAGATCAACAATGTCCCTAATATTAGGGAAGCTTATCAATCCATGAACACGGATCACTCCCCAATAGGATTAAGTTTGGAAAAACGGAAAGCGAGGACTAACACCCGAATGTACCAATGGCATGAATTATCCGAAATCGATCATGAACTGGTTAAGTTTGTTGTCCTTATTGCCCAATATAACAATCAATTCATCATTGTTAAAAATAGTAAAAGAGGCGGTTGGGAAATTCCCGGTGGGAATAGAGAGCCGGGAGAGCCGTTGTTTACTGCGGCCAGCAGGGAGCTGTATGAAGAAACGGGCGCGATTCAATCCGACTTAGAGCCATTCGGGATATACATGTGGAACGGGAACTACGGCATGGTCTTTTTTGCGGAAATTCATCTTATGGCGGAATTGCCTGCTTATGAGATCGAAGAGGTGAAAGAGGTAGATCAATTGCCTGAAGGATTGAATTTCGGAGAGATGTTTTATTTCGTACACCGTAAGTGGACTGAATATGAACATAAGAATACGCAGACACGCAGGATGGATATAAGAAAGTAGGAGTCATTGCATGGGATACATCGAGGAGCTGCGGGCATTGGTCGGTACACGACCAGTGATCCTTGTAGGTGTTAAGGTTCTCGTCATCAATGAAGAGAACGAGGTGCTGCTCCAACTAAGGAAAAACGGGCTATGGGCGATTCCTGGCGGATTAATGGAGCTTGGCGAGTCAACGGAAGAGACCGGGAGAAGGGAAGTCTTCGAAGAAACCGGCTTACATATAGGCGCAATGAAGTTAATAGGGGTTTACTCGGGTAAAGATCAATTCCTAAAGCTGGATAACGGCGATGAGTTTTATGCCGTCACTGTAGCCTACACTACGAAAGAAATAACCGGTGGAGCGCTTGCTGCAGACGGCGTGGAAGGAACGGAAGTGAAGTTTTTCAAGCTTAGCCATTTGCCGGATGGATTTAATGCAAATTTGAGAGCGCTTATATTGACTGATTACATCGAAGGAGCAGGCTCATAAAAGCTATGGAAAGAGTGATCAATCTATGATTCTATTTCAAGCGGATGAACTATCCGTAAGACTTCTGGAACCGGAAGACGCGGCTTTGCTCGTGAAATGGCTCTCGGATCCGCGAGTGTTGAAGTATTATGAAGGCCGCGACAGACCGCATGACATGGAACTGGTAAGGCATAACTTTTATGAGGATCACGATGAAGTTGCGCAGTGTATGATTCAATATCGCAACAACCCGATCGGTTATATCCAATTCTACGTCATTGATGCCGAAGAAGTTGAAGAATATGATTATACGGACTATTCAGGCCGAATATTCGGAATGGATCAGTTTATCGGGGAAACGGATTACTGGAACCAAGGTATCGGATCCAGGCTGATCCAGGCAATGGTGAAGTATTTAGAAGAACATAAAGGCGCAAGCAAAATCGTAATGGACCCTCAAGCATGGAACGCAAGAGCGCTGAGGGTGTATGAGAAGAACGGATTCCGCAAGAAGAAGTTTCTAGAGAACCATGAGATGCACGAAGGAAAACTAAGGGATTGTTGGCTAATGGAATACGATGTTGGAACCGGCAACGATAAGGGGGAGTAACGTCAAGATGTTTAGTTCATACGGACAGTTGTGTACAGAGGTTTACGATATAAGCAAACCGCTAGGTTATTCATTCGGTGACGTAGAGTTTTATCAAGAACGTCTGTCGGGAGTGGATGGTAGAGTTCTAGAAGCGGGGTGCGGGTCCGGTCGGGTTCTTATTCCGCTTCTCCAAGCAGGGATCGCGGTGGACGGCATCGATAATTCCACGGCCATGCTCGATTCCTGCAGAAGAAGATGCCAGGAGTTGAATCTTAGCCCTTTCCTCTACGAGGATGAAATGCATAATGTTAGTTCGGCTATTCCATATGACGCTATCATCATTCCGGGAGGATCTTTTCAGCTCATTGAAGGCAGAGAATTAGCAATAGCAACGTTACGGCATTTGCATTCCCGCCTGGTGCCTGGAGGAAGACTTATTCTGGATCTGTTTATTCCGACCGACTTTAACCCTAACCTCTCTTCCGTCCGAACATGGAATACTCCGACCGATGAAGTGCTTGTTTTAGAGGAGAGACGAACGGAAGTGAATATCCTCGAGCAGCGAATCGTTTCCTTATTGAAGTATGAGAAATGGAAAGACGGACATCTCGTGCAAACCGAACTGCAACGATTTCCATTAAGCTGGTATGGGAATGACGAATTTGAAATGTTGCTTGAGAGAACGGGCTTTCAACAAATAATCAAGTCCGCGGGGTATAAATTCGGGAATAAACCCGCTCGCGCGGGAGAGATGATTACCTATGAAGCTAAGAAAGTTCTAGACTAACGGAGAACTTTAATGGCTCAAGTCAAAAACGATAATAAGAACACGAGAGGAGCATTACGCAAAATGGACTTAAGACCAAGTGAATTATTCTTATTAGAGAAAGTAGCAGCGAACTTGTTCAGGGGGATAGAGTCGGTCGGCGGGAGATTGTCGATCACGAATGAAAGATTGGTTTTCGAGCCTCACGCAATAAATATCCAATCCAATATACTCGAACTCAACGTCCAAGACATCGTTAAAGTCGAGAAGCGGAATAACTTGTTAGTCGTTCCTAACGGGATGAAATTGACCACAGGAGACGGGAAAGAGTACAAGTTCGTCATCTGGAACAGATCGAAAATAATTGAATTACTTAACCAAACAATTAAACAAGCCCAACAAGTAATAATATCTTGACGGTATTAAAAGAGATTTCAAGAAAGCTTGACGAGAAGAAGAGCCAATAGAGAAGAGGGCTTCCTCTATAAGCCATTAATCGGTTTCAAGGATAATGGCCATGCATTCGTACGTGCGATAATGAAACGGAAAGGCGAGGTAGTCGATGCAGCTATACGCGATTAAGTTCGGTGAATCCTCATTCTACTCCAAATACGTTTTTCGCGATGATACTTCCGATGAAACCATGCAAATCTCATGGTCTTATTATTTGGCCCGATTCAATAACAAAACGATTTTATTCGACGTCGGTTTCAGGGATCCCTTGATTGCTCATGAGTGGGGAATAACTCTGATGAACGTCGAACATGAAATCAACAGCCTCATTAAAGATAACCCGGTCGATACAATCTTTATTACGCACAGTCATTTTGACCATATCGATAATATTGATCTGTATCCGGATTCTCGGATCATTATTGCACACGATGATTACCTTCATGCCCTGAATAACGGGAATCCGGCTGTTAAGGAAAGGCTTCTACGGGAAAACGTAATCACGGTAAAGGACGAATTCCTATTTGACGATAAATTCAAGTTCAAAGTCATAGGAGGCCACACGGTCGGTTCATCCGTCATTTACTTTGAACAAGACGGGCACAACTTTGTTATAACGGGCGATGAATGCTATGACCGCGATAACATGAATGACAATAGACCGATAGGCGTCTACGCAAGTACGGAAAAGAATACAGCCTTCCTCGAAGAGGCTAATCGTAACCAATACATCCCTTTACCGTACCATGACAACTCTGTATTCCAATCCTATAAGCAAGTATCGACTCATATTGTTCAGATTTTATAAAAGAAACAATACTATCGATCGGGAGGAATCGTTAGCTTATGCTTAAGTTACATTGCGAGTCGTCCCGCATGCAAGACTATTTATTCGAATTAGAAGAAGTAGATTTTCGCCATCGGGATATCCAACTTAAAGTGCAGGAACTGTTAAATGGGCAACCATTAACTGAAGTGGAGTACATTCAAAAGGCATATGCGTTCGTCAGAGATCAAATCTCCCACTCTTGGGATATCCGAAGCAAGAGGGTTACGAGAACGGCATCGGAAGTGCTGCTGAACAAGGAAGGAATCTGTTACGCGAAATCCAATTTATTAGCGGCCTTATTACGCGCCAACCATATCCCGACCGGGTTTTGTTATCAGCGGTTGACATTAGGGGATACGCCGGACACCGGTTATTGCATTCATGCCTTAAATGCAGTCTATATAACCGATCTGAAGAATTGGGTCAGATTGGATGCCCGCGGGAATAAAGATGGAGTTCATGCCGAATTTTCGGCGGACACGGAGAAGCTAGCTTTTCCTATTCGTGAAGAATATGCGGAACACGACTATTCTACGATCTATGCCAAACCCAATTCACGTACCATGGACGTTTTGAAGAAGAGCAACGATTGTATGTATATGTGTTTGAACGAGTTGCCTACGGAGATATAATCTACGGTCTTATCAATCATAAGATAATGCGGTGATGATTATTTACAAGATTAGCTTTATTATCTTCACGCTGATTGTTCTTATTGGCTGCGCAGACAAGCAAAAGCTTGATTTTAATTTCATCTTCAGCTATGGCGTCTCTACTCTAAATCAATTGGATACATTTAAGAATACCTATACCAAGGATCTAGTGCTGGATGGGCTTGTGGAAACCTCGCTTACTTTAACGGACGACGAAAAAGAACAAATTCTTCGCAAGATGCAAGATATCAATCTGTTTGAATATCCCGTCGTAAATGAAGGGCTAGCCATGGAACCCTCATCCGGATATAAGTTTGAAATCCAATATCAAGGCAAGAGGATAAACGTAGTTTGGCTCGACGGTTTTCGAGATCAGGACAAAGATATCCGATTCTCCGAGCTCGTTAAACTTATTCAGGATATTATAGAATCGAAAGAAGAATACAAGAAGCTGCCCGACTTCAGGAGCGGATATCTTTAGGAAATCGGCATAAGCTTCTCGCACTTTTCAGCTGAAACGAGGTAAACAGATGGTCACAGTCAGAACGGAAGTAATCATAGACGCTCCGATAGAAAAGTGCTTCGATTTAGCTAGAGATATTGAAGTGCATACTCGAACGGTCTGGAAGCATACGAAAGAACGAGCGATTAGCGGCACGACAACGGGAACGATCAATGAAGGAGAAACGGTGACTTTCCAGGCTACTCATTTTCTGATCAGACAGAAATTAACTTCAAAAATCACGAAGCTTGAGAAACCCTATTATTTCGTAGATGAAATGGTGAAAGGCGCGTTCAAGAAACTAAGGCATGAGCATCATTTCGAGGAACTTAACGGAAAGACTAAAATGATTGATATCTTAACGTTTACCGCACCGTTCGGGGTTGTCGGATGGATCGTCGAGAGAGTGATATTGAAACGATATATGAGAAAGTTTCTTGAGCATCGGAACGTACAATTGAAGAGAATTGCAGAGGAATCATAAATCCTAATTCGGGGGTAGCCGAAAATGGTAGACCATATTCGTTTTCCGATTGGTAAGTTTGAACAGATTATGAACCCGACAGCGGAAGAGAGAGCCAATCTGATCGATCAAGTCCCGGAAATCGCGAGATCGCTAAGAACCATCGTTAACGATCTTACTCCCGAAAAGCTTAATATCCCTTACCGCCAAGGGGGATGGACGATCAAGCAGATCATCCATCCTGGATGGAGCTCTTCAGAGATTTATATGGCACAACTGGCACCACATTTCGCAAATCGAATCTAGGGTGCCTTTAGATTAGGGAAGCAAGCTCGCGAAAGGAGGACAACCGTGAGATTCGAGAAGGTTAAGAAATGGTCCATCGCGATCATTGTAGCAGGCGCTCTCTTGCTGTTGTTTGGCTTATCGCAATATTTGTTGGGTTCCTATTCATCCGATACGCCGGAGTCCATATTCTGGACGATTACGGCAAGGAAGATTGCGTTTCCGATATGCGGATTAATCTTGATCATTGTCGGAGTTCTTAACTTAAAGATCATTGACGGTCTGGAAGAGGAATTATCCGACGTCAGATACGAGATCAATAAGCTTCGCAGTAAAATGAAGGTGTAACTGCCAAAATTTATTGACCTATTGCCAATAGAGGAGTACACTCTTTCCAATATTTATCCTATTGGAGGGTTTGGCGTGACGACTTCTATAAGAACGGATCATCGACCGTGGCCCATTCCGTCGAAGCCATGGAGAATGAAGCAAACCTGGCATACTTTGCTCTTCGCGCATTGGCCGATCGCGATAGATAAGATTCAGCCATTCATTCCGAGTCCGTTGCGTCTTGACGTATTTGAAGGGCAGGCTTGGATCGCGGTCGTGCCTTTCGATATGAGCGGAATACGGTTAAACCATATGCCTACTCTTCCGTTTACGTCGAAATTCGCGGAACTAAACGTGAGAACCTATGTCACCATAGATAATAAACCGGGCGTATATTTTTTTAGTTTGGATGCGACTAACATTCTAGCGGTAAAAGGCGCAAGAGCCTTTTACCATTTGCCGTATTACCTTGCGGATATCGAGCTGCACAAGGAAGCGCAGACTCTATCGTACCAAAGCAAACGAAGGGGATCCCGCGGGGATTTTCAATTCCATGGTTCGTACAGGCCTATCTCTCCTCCTTATACCGCCCAATCAGGCACGTTGGAACATTGGTTAACGGAAAGATATTGCTTATACGCGAATCACAAGGGACGGGCGTATAGATGCGATATCTTGCATGACCCCTGGCCTTTGCAACATGCGGAAGCCGAAATTTATACCAATACGATGGCGAATATCAACGGTTTGCGCCTTCCCGACGAGAAACCTGTTCTACACTATGCTGAGCGATTAGAGGTATTAACTTGGGGGCTTGAGCAAGTTTAGGGATGAAGGATAGGAAGGAAGTTGGAAACGATGTTTGACGCCGGGGAACAAGTCGTCGCTTTCGGCAGGACCGCGGAAATTTATGCTTATGGCGATGAGTTTATATTGAAATTATTCCGTTCGGGTATGCCGGAAACCGCAATCCTAGAGGAGTATCAAGTCAGCAAGATCGTTTTCAATTCGGGCATAACAACCCCGCAGCCCATTAAGCTAATCCATTATGCCGATCGAATTGGAATCGTCTATCAACGAATAGAAGGATCTACGATGCTCAAATCGTTCACTAGAAAGCCATGGGCTATCTCCAAAGAAACATCCAAAATGGCGGCTCTGCACGCTGCGATTCACGGGAAAACGGTACACGATCTGCCGAGCCAGCGAGAAAGGTTGATCGATCGGATCCAGCACGCGCCTTTGTTAACTTACGAGGAAAAAGAGAAAATCCTTACTCTTCTCCATCAGCTTCGCGAGGATACTAAGCTATGCCATGGGGATTTTCACCCCGATAATATTATTGTCGGGCAACGGGAATGGATTATCGATTGGATGACCGGCGTGGCCGGGAATCCGGCGGGCGACGTTGCACGAACGTTATTGCTCCTTCAATTGGGTACCATGCCGGAGCGAACGCCTAGAATCGTCGTGAATTTGTTCTCCCGAGTAAGAAAACAAATGGTTAAAGCTTATATGAAGGAGTACACTCGCGTTACAAATTTATCCGATCAAGAAGTTAACCAATGGCTAGTTCCCGTAGCCGCAGCGCGATTATCGGAATGGATACCCGAGGATGAGAAGCAGAAGCTAGTAGAGCTGATTAAGAGATCGATTATCTAGAAAATAGAATCAACATTTCTTCGTCGGGGAGAAAGGAGTCGATCATGATGAAGATGCTCTTGCGAAAAAGCTTACTCGCGTCAATTCTGCTATTGTTGATGATAAACGGTACGGTTCACGCCACAAGCTGGGTTGATCTGAAGCCGGAAGAGGTCATTAAGCGAGCTAAAGTCATTGTGCAAGGCCAGTACGATTTCTCGAAAGCCAGAGAAGGAAGCGAATTTATTTGGGTCAGCTATGATTTTAAAGTAGATCGTGTATATAGAGGAGCGGCAACCGATCCGCTAGTTGTCGGAATCGATGGGTTCGATGTGGGATGGGTTGACGAGTTCCAACGCGAGAAGGGCAGCTTTGTCCTGTTCTTGGAACAGGCCGATAACACGAAATTCTACACTCCCGTGGCAGGACCTAACGGGATGATCCAGATCGTGAACGGTGAAGTGCAGCATTCGGATTCGCACGAACGAGAAGTTTTTAGCGACTTCTTACGTAATACGAAGAGTAGTTCGCCTAATCAATCCCAACCGACATCGGAACAGACCTCCAACGGGGTTGGTGTGACGGTCACGATTGCGTGTATGGTTATCCTGCTTCTAATTTTAGGGTATAGGAGGTATCGTCGTGATGCCGGAAAATAACGATTTTCCAGCCCGCTTGGCTAAGCCTGCTCTACGCGCTCTGAATAACGTCGGAATCGTTCGATTGGAGCAACTGACTGAGATAAGCGAGGCGGAGCTCAAGAAACTGCATGGAATGGGTCCAAAAGCTATTGAACAGTTACGCGTCGCTCTTGAAGCTAGAGCCCTTGCTTTTAGAGATTGAAATTGGATCGGATATGGCGTTAGCGACTGCTAAGCCAATGGAAGGAGACAGCCTTACATGATGAAAGTTGCATATCTTGGACCGCAAGGAACTTTCTCGGAAGAAGCGGCTACCCGATACTTCGCTGACAAAGAAACGGAATTTTGGATGTTCGATTCCATTCCGGACGTCGTAGAAGCGATCGGCGAATGTCGAGTCGATAAAGCCATCGTTCCTCTGGAGAACACGATAGAAGGCACGATTAATATGACGATAGACTCCCTGATCTCATACGAGCAGTTGTTCATCGAGGGGGAATATATATTGCCGGTTTCCTTGCAATTGCTCGCTAATAAGGGGACGATCCGTTCCGATATCAAGGAAGCATGGTCCATCTCCCCGATTCTTACCCAGTGCAGGAAGTACATAAGAAGCCATCATATGAAAAGCGTACAATACGATAGCTCCGCGTCTGCTGCCAAAGCTATGCAGCTATCGGGCAGGACGGACGTAGCCGCCATCGGCCCGCGATCGCTGGCTTCCTTATTAAACTTAGACATCCTTGAAAGAGATATTCAAGACAACCCCGATAACCAAACACGGTTTATCATCGTCGGCAATGATCGGTTACGGGATCAAGAAACGAAGAAGACGATGTTCGTCATTACTCCGGGTCAAGACCAGCCGGGCTTATTGTCCGCGATCTTGAATATTTTCGCCGCTCTTTCTATTAATTTGTCTTGGATAGAATCGCGTCCCACCACGACGAAACTAGGGGTTTATCGCTTTTTCTTGGAAGCCAATCAAATGTGCAGCCTAGAGACGGTAAATAAAGCTGTAACGATTCTGGAAACTTTAGGGCATGATGTAAGAATTATCGGAAGATATCAATAAACCCGCTTGGCTCAACTGTGCGGGAAACGAGGTTATTCATGAACGCAAACCACAGGAACATTACGATATCAAAGCTAGAGTACACTCACGATTTGCCGTGGGACCTGCTTTTGCTGGCTGACCCGTCAAGAGAATTGGTCGAAGAGTATGTGAAGAGAGGCTATTGTTACGTAGCTCGGGAGGGAGAAGAGATCGTAGGCGAATACGTGCTCATCCGCACCCACCCTCAGACGATCGAAATCGTTAACATTGCCGTTAAAGAGGAATTCCAAGGCCAAGGCATCGGGAAAAAGCTAATCTTGCATGCGATAGAGGAAGCCAGAAAATTAAAGGCGAAGACGGTCGAGATCGGGACGGGGAATTCGGGGTTTATGCAGCTTAGACTATACCAGAAATGCGGATTTCGCATGTTCGCGATCGACTACGATTTTTTCATCAAAAATTATGAAGAGGAACTATTCGAAGACGGACTGCAAGTTACGGATATGGTCAGACTCAGAATGGAATTAAAGTGAGGGAAACACATGTATCGATTTACCGGACTAGAAGGGGAAAGGGTTCGATTAATTCCACTGGAACGATCGCACGCGATTCCTTTATTCGACTGCTCGAGGGATCCGGATATTTGGTCCAGTTATCCCATTGCGATTACCTCTCTTGACGAGATGAACAACTTTATCGACAAGGCGCTGGAAGGCCTTGAACGCAAAGAGATGTTTCCGTTCGCCGTGTTCGACAAGGAACGTAACGAATTCGTGGGTTCCACGCGATTTCTCAGAATATCCAGGGAGCATAATAACTTAAATATCGGTTCGACTTGGTATTCTTCGAAAGTATGGAGAACGAGAGTGAACACGGAAACGAAATTTTTGATGTTGAAGCACGCGTTCGAGGTGCTCGGCGTGGATCGGGTAGAGATTATAACCTCGACGGACAATGTCCGCTCGCAAAGGGCAATCGAGAGGTTAGGCGCTGTGAAGGAAGGTATTCTTAGGAAGAAATATTACAACTTAGACTACGTGATCTACAGCATTATTCAAAGCGAGTGGGTAGACGTACGAAGCAGATTATCTCGTTTTCTTAGCAGGGATTAACCGTGTTATTTTCGCCACGAGACAATGAATCAGGCATTGCAGCGGTTAGGAGTAGATTCGGAGTTGATCGCTATTGAAGGTACGTATCACGTGTTCGATCAGCATTTTGAGAGTCCGGCCGTTCAGAACGCTTTCGAGCAAATCCAGATTTTCTTGAAGCGAATTTTTCGGGAATAACGCGGAATTAGAATGATTTAGTAGGTGAATTCAATAGCAGCAGCATTCATACACGGAATGATATTAGCAATCGGACTCATTATTCCCCTAGGAGTGCAGAACTTCTTCGTCTTTTCTCAAGGCGCTTTGAAAAACCGGTTCAGCCATGTGCTGCCTATAGTCGTGACTGCCGCCATCTGCGATACGTTATTGATCGTACTGGCCGTGTCGGGCGTCTCGCTTCTGATTCTTCATTTTATATGGATGAAGACGGTTCTCGTCTTGCTGGGAGCGCTGTTTCTCTTGTATATGGGCATCATGTCTTGGAGGGCGGAGCCTCCGCGTACAAGCGCCGATATACCCGACGACAGAAAAACCGGGAAGCTCATTGGTTATACTTTGCTGATTTCTATTCTGAATCCTCATGCCATCCTGGATACGATCGGCGTAATCGGTACCAGCTCGATTCATTATGAAGGCGCTCGGAAATGGGCGTTTATGATTGCGTGCATTGCGGTATCTTGGGCGTGGTTCTTTTTCCTTGCGCTGCTGGGTCGTTTGGTCGGAAAGTTGGATCACACTGGCCGATGGGTTGTCTATCTCAATAAAATATCCGCTGTCGTGATGTGGGCAGCTTCGATTCTGTTGCTCGTTTCTAGTTTTTGAACGGATTGCCCGAGATCGACTAACGAGGTCTAACGACCTATCGAAACGTGACAAAGCATGACCAAATCCATGACGATAGTAACTAGTCTGGAACTGCTTCGGTGGAATATACTGGTTATATTCTAGGTGAAATGGATGAGGTGTTGTACATGCAGGAAAGCGATATTCAGCAAAACAAAGGGATGGCCATTATTGCTTATATCTTGTTTTTTATTCCTTTGCTTGCGGCTAAGGAATCTCCCTTCGCCCAATATCATGCCAAACAAGGATTGAATTTGTTCTTGCTTGCACTGGCGGTAAATATCGTACTCGGGATTATTCCGATTATCGGTTGGCTGCTCTTGCCTTTAGCGAACCTTGGCGTTCTTGCTTTGGCGATATTAGGTATCGTCAATGCCGTTAACGGCCAAAACAAGCCGTTACCATTGATCGGACAGATCGTTATTATGAAGTAACGAAACGGCTTAAGATTAATTCGCGGAAATAAACCCCGTCTACCATTAGGTGATGGGGTTTTTGTTGAGGAGATGGACAATGGATTCGGATTCCTTGACGCTCAGCCAAGTTTTGACGTACGCGTCTACAGGCATTCTATTGTTGCCGATCGTGATCGCCGGACATAAGCTTGGGAGGAAAGTCGTTCCTTAAAGGAGACGGCTGGGATATGCCAAACAAAGAGCAGCCCTAAGGCTGAGGGGGAGGAAAGAACCATGATCAATTACGTTGCGTTGCTCAGAGGGATTAATGTCAGCGGGCAAAAGCTAATTAAGATGGATCACCTGAAAAGCGTATTCGAACAGTTGGGATATCATCGCGTGCGAACGTATATTCAAAGCGGGAACGTCCTGTTCGATTCTTCGGATAATGATTCGGTTAAGGTGGCGAGGCAAATCGAAGCGAAGATCGAAGAGGAGTATTCCTTTCCGGTAACGGTTGTCCTAAGAACGATTCGGGAGTTGGAAGAGGTGGTGAGGAACAATCCTTACCCTTTGGAGGAAATGCAGAAGACGGATTCTCTCTACGTCAGTTTCTTGTCCGAGCGTCCAGCCGAAGAAGCGATCGCTCAATGCATGGCATTGAAGAACGAAGCCGATGAGCTCGTCATTACGGATACGGAAGCGTATATTCTGATTCATAAAAGTTACGGCACTTCGAAGTTCTCCAACAACTTCCTCGAGAAGAAGCTGAAAGTGGCGGCTACGACGAGGAACTGGGCTACGGTCAATAAATTGATCGGCATGGGGCAAGTTTAACGATAATTTAAGGATTATAACAAGCTGTCACAGACTAAATGCATCGGTCGCGCAATATGCTTAATTAAAGGCATTTATTGGTCGTTGAAAAGGTTAAAAAATTTTAATAATATCGGTTCAAGGATGTAACTTTCCGATTGGGTCGAACGTCTAATGGGTATAGGTTTTCGTAAAGGCTACGGGCTCAAGCCCTGAAGGAGAGAATGCGGTTATGATCAACAAAACAATAGTCAGCTTTGTCGCCGTATTATTCGGGTTCATGTCTCTCGGATATATTAAAGCCAATACGAATGACTATATGCCGGTTCCCCAGGATTCGAAGACAAAGGTTGCTTATATTGACCGAATCTATCAACAGGACGGCAAGCGGTATTTGAATGCGGATTTAATAGAATGGTATGAGGGCGAAGAAGCGAACGAAATATTCCGCGAGAGAGAACGGGATGCGGAAATGACGGAAGCGCCGGACGGTTACTATATCGTTAACGACGACCCTCAATTGGTGATGCTGGAAATTGCCGACGATGCGAAAGTGTTCATGCAAATCTATAACCGGACGGGTAACGTAGAAGAAGCGGGCACCGTATGGAACGAGCAGATCACCGTCGATCAATTCTTTACTCTGATGACGAGCGACGATTCCGGAATGAGCTTGAAAGATTATCCTTATCACTTTTCCGTCGAGAATGATAAAATCGTTAAAATCACGCAGCAATTCCTTCCGTAATATAGTCAAATTAGCGTTTCCTTGGAGAGGAAACGCTTTTTTTGTGTACATTAAATTGTTGTTGACTTCGCGATTCGCTAAACCTAAAATTAAATCAATTACAAATTATCGATAATCGATAATGACGAAGAGAGATGGTTTACTGATGACTGACAAACAGATGCTGCTCCCGATATCCTCGATCAGCGAGAGCGTATATGCCGCTCTGAAGAAGGATATTATAGACGGAACGCTTCATCCCGGTCACCGGCTTATCGTGCTCGAAATCGCGGGAAAGTATCAGATAAGTCAAGCCCCTGTGAGGGAAGCGCTGGAAAGATTGAAGCAAGAAGGACTAATCGTCGGGCAACCGAATAAAGGATCCGTCGTTTCTTCGATTACCTCTAAAGAAATCAAGGATCTGTTCGTGCTTCGCGAGATAATAGAGAGCTTCGCGGTGAAGCAATCCATATCCCTGTTAACGGATCAAGATTATATAAACTTGGAGCAAATTCTAACGGAGATGGAAGCCGCGATTCAGATCAACGACAGTCTTGCGATCTTGGAGAAGGATATGGAGTTTCATGGTTACTTCTTTACCTTGTGCGATAACGGGGCGATCTTGGAGCTATGGCACCGGATGAGAACAACGATCATGCGCTTCATGGCGATCTCTAATCGGCATTATTCCACGGAGAAGTTGGCGGAATGGCATCTGCAATTGATCGCAGCCTTGAAGACGGGAGATGCACGGTTAGCGGAGAATAAGTTTATCGAGCATATGCACGCCTATAAAATGATCGACTTGAACTAAGCGGGAACAAATGCGAGCCATGATCTTGTTAACCTTTTTCCGATAAGGGGTAATGGAGCATGAGGAACGAAACAATGCTGCTAGAGGATCCATTGGTACTGAGTTGGATGAGGGACAGCGTATTGAGAAATCTGGTTGCGTCCCCCAATGCGGAAATCGAGGAATGGCAACATAAGCTCATTATGTTGAATCTGAATTGTTATTTCACTGCACCCAGTATTGCATTGTTTGAATGCTCTGGCACCCTTATCGATGATATTCAGCGGAATAAAGAGAACGAACGGCTCCAATTGTTTTTGACGCAGCATATGCCTGAAGGAAGCATTCTCTTCAAGGATGGGGAGGATCGGGTTGCGTTGCTTTTTTCTTGGGAGCACTTCCCCCTTCTTCGAGCTTTAAATACAAGAATATCGTTAACCGCTTCTTGTCCCGTTAATATCGGAATTGGAGAGCCTTGCATGTTGCTAAGAGATGTTCATAAGAGTTACGTACAAGCTTTGCGAGCGCTTGAAGCTAAGTTCTATCAGGGAACCGGGCAATGGATCTTGTACTCTGAGCTGAACAAGGCAGAATCTCTTGAGGATTATCCGGTATTGCAAGAAAAGGAACTGTACCATAGGGTTAAATCCGCTAAGGATATTACGGATATGGAGCAGGGCATAGGCCTGTTCTACGAACATGTAATAAAGAACGGTCCGATAGAAGTGAATCAAATTCGCGAGGTGACGCTTCGCATGCTAGTAGGGATGGAGAATAAAATTTTGGGCGAATCAAGGGCTTCTCTGGCTAAATATGAGATGGTATCGATCGTGAAGATGGAAACCCTAGGGGAGATTATAAGTTTTGCAGCCATGTATTTGCTCGATAGGAGGGAAAGGGCGAAGAGGGACGATCAGGATAGCCATCGTAGTATAATCAAAAAAACGATCTCCTATATGGAACAAGAATGTCAGATCGCCACTCTTGAAAGAATGGCTCGCAAAGTTTACATGACTCCAACTTATCTGAGCATGCTCTTCAAGGCGAACACGGGCATCACTTTTATCGAACAGCTTACGAATATTCGGATCGACAAAGCCAAGGCTTTATTAAGCAGCACGGGGCTAAAAAATTACGAGATTGCCGAAAAATCGGTTATCACGATTCCAGATACTTTAGCCAGCTATTCAAAAAGAAGGTTGGTCTCTCGCCTAGCGAATATAGGGATTCCGTGGAGACGTGATTATCGAGCAGGATGGATAGAGAGAGAATAAAGGAGCTAACCCGTTCTTCTATCGGGATAGCTCCTATTTGGCGTCGAAGCGGGGAGACGGATTATAGCCGAACTTCGTAAGAAGGCCCTTTGTCATCATACTGCTTGGCTTCCTCAAGCTCTTTATCCCAATTCAGGTGTTGGTAATCTGCCGCTTGCCGGTCGGTCATAAACCAATTAAGGAAATCTTGCCACATTGGGCTAGACCAAGGGGAGTCGATTTGTGCTGTCGTGTAGGCTAAGTCTCTTAGACGAACGAACCCGAAGACGTCGCGAACCTGGGATTTCTCTGCTTGAACGACAACATGCTCGGCCATGTGAGGAGGAATGAAGATCACTCCGGCGGGAGTGGCTAGAACGACGTCGCCCGGCAAGCAAATCGCTTTGCCAATCCTCGTGGGGGTATTCATCCCGATCATAGTGACATCTTCGATGGCGGTAGGATCGCTGCCCCGATGAAACACATTGATGTTCTCGATCTTAACGACTTGTTGGTTATCGCGGATACCTCCCCAGATAACCGCGCCTCCACGCTTCGTGCGCGTTGAAATCGCGGTTGCGAGGTTTCCTCCGACATAAGTGCCTTTGAAAATTTTGTCGAATAAATCGACGACAACGACATCCTCCTCCTCGAGCGTATCGATGACCCATTGATTGAAGAAACCTCGCCGGTTCTCCTGTTCATGTCCGTATTGAAGCAACGTATCGTGAAGATCCGGGCGCCGAGGTACCATTACGGCAGTAACTGCGCGGCCGACCATCACCTTTTCCGGGTGAACGATTTTGAAGTCTCCCTCGAATTGAGCTTGATATCCCCTATTCCATAACGGTCCCCAAGCTTCCTCTAGCGTAATGTTCCGCATTCTCCGCAAGATGTCCGATGACACCTTGGGACGACCGTTCTGGAAACGTTCGCCTTCCCATAACTGCGTCCACTGAATAATATCATCCGCGTTATCGAATTTCATCCGAACCCCTTCTTTCAGCGTGTTAATCAAGACAATTGCCTAATCTATTGCATCACTTTCATTATCGATGACGCTTCTGCAAGTGTCGATGCGACGAACTTAAGGGAATGAACGGGAATCGTAAGTTTGTCGCACTTGGCTATGGAATCCCTTGTTTTTTTCACCTATCGATATTGAATTCTTCGCCTGTTCATACCTAGTGCCGTCCGTTAATGTTAAATGCGAGACCGCTAGAGAGCGTATGAGGGGGTGAAGGAATGTCAGCCAATCAGATGATTCGCAAGCTTCGGAACCGCGGGGAGAACAATCGAGCCGGTTATCTTTTTATCGCACCTTGGTTAATCGGATTTCTCCTGCTGACCTTATGGCCGATCATACAGTCATTTTATTTGTCCTTCACGGACTACTCGTTATTAGCCGAGCCGGAATGGTCAGGCTTGGCCAATTACACCAGAATCTTCACCAACGACGACGAGTTTGTGAAGTCGCTCAGAGTTACCTTCCTATTCGTGCTCATTTCATTGCCTCTTAAATTAATCTTCTCCTTACTTGTAGCGATGCTGTTGAATCAGAAGATTCGCGGCATGAACCTGTATCGGACGGCGATTTATTTTCCGTCCTTGATCGGTGGGAGTATTGCCGTTTCCTTGTTATGGAGGAACATGTTCGGAGTCGACGGTTATTTCAACGAGGTGCTGTCTTGGTTCGGGATCGCTGGCACGGGCTGGATTTCCAATCCCGACACCGCACTAGGAACGCTGATCCTGTTGAATATATGGCAATTCGGATCCACGATGGTTATTTTCCTGGCGGGACTTAAGCAAATTCCGCAAGAGCTTTATGAGTCGGCTTCCGTTGACGGGGCGGCCAAGATCAGAAAATTTTTCCATATCACTCTTCCTATGCTTTCGCCGGTGATGTTCTTTAACCTCATTCTCGGAATCATCGGTTCGTTCCAGATGTTTACCGCTGCGCTTGTCATTACGAAGGGCGGACCGATGCACTCCACCTACACGTACGCTTTGTTCTTGTACGAGAAAGCATTCAAGCACTTCCAGATGGGATACGCTTCAGCGCTTGCTTGGGTTCTGCTCGTTATCGTTGCCGTGATCACCGCCATAAACTTCTTCGCTTCTCGATACTGGGTGTTCTATGAGACGGATGGGAGGAATGGGAAATGAACGCGCGGCGTCCGAGAATAACGAACCATCTTTTCTTGCTGATCTTCTCGCTTCTCATGGTTTACCCGATCATCTGGTGGATGGGCGCCTCCTTGAAAACGTTGCCGGAGATGAGCCTGCCGGCAATCTGGCCGGAGAGCCCGGTATGGGACAACTACATTAAGGGCTGGGACTTCACGCCTTCGGACCATACCTTTGCCCACTTCTTCGGCAATACTTTGCTCATGGAATTATGGAACGTGGTAGGCGGGGTATTGTCCGCAGCGGCCGTCGCTTATGGGTTCGGAAGATTAAACTTTAAGCTGCGCGGATTCTGGTTCGCGATCCTTCTGATGACGATGATGCTTCCGACGCAGGTCACGATCGTGCCCCAGTACATTCTCTTTAACAATTTCAATTTAGTGAATAGTTATGTTCCATTAATATTGCCGCATTTCTTCGGAGGGGGAGCCTTCTTCATCTTCCTGCTTGTTCAATTCATTCGGGGAATTCCAAGAGACTTGGACGAGGCCGCGAAGATTGACGGCGCGTCGGTTTACGGCATTTTCCTGAAAATCATTTTCCCGCTAATAAAGCCGGCTCTCGTGACTGTCGCGATATTCACCTTCATCTGGAGCTGGGATGATTTCTTCTCGCAGGTGCTTTACTTAACCTCGGTGGACAAATTCACGGTAGGACTAGCGCTTCGAATGTACATCGATCAATTTGAAATCCAGTGGGGACCGATGCTGGCTATGGCTTTGGCATCCGTCGTTCCATCCGCGATTATATTTTTCCTCGCGCAGAAACATTTCGTCGAGGGGATTGCAACAACGGGAATCAAAGGCTGACGGTGTAAATCCATTACGATTCGAGAGGGGAAAAAAAGATGGGATTCAAAGGGTACAGAGGATTGGGATTGATGTTGTTGGCCTTCGTATTGGTACTAACGGCTTGCGGAGACAATAACAATAACGCCAAAAACAGCGAACCAAGCAAGGCGGCAGTAAGCTCCAAGGAAGCCGGAAGCTCCGCGCCAAGCTCGGATCCGGTCAAGCTCAGCATCATGTGGTGGGGATCGGACGCAAGGCATGAGGCAACGCTTAAAGCTCTCGATATCTATACGAAGCAGAAGCCTAACGTTACCTTCAAGCCCGAGTATGTCGCATGGGATGCGTTCTGGGCAAAGCTTCCAACGTTAGCGGCATCCAAATCGATGACGGACGTGCTTCAGATGGATGCAGCATACATCCAAGAGTATGTCGCGAAAGGAACTTTAGCCGATCTGTCGGACCTTGATTTGGCAGGCATAGTAGATCCAGCGGTAATCGAGAACTTGAAAATCGATGGCAAGCTGTACGGGGTCCCGCTTAGCCAGAATGCCCAGGGAATCGCATTCAATAAACCGGAACTAGAGGCAGCGGGTATCGAGCTTCCGCGGAAGGACTGGACTTGGGAGGAATACTTCGAATTCGGACGGAAGGCGAAGGAGAAATTGCCGGAAGGCAAATACGCCATTAACGACACCTCTAACATCTGGGACTGGTATCAATGGTATCAAACCGCTAACGGCGGCAAGCCGCTAATGACGGACGGCGGTAAAACATTCACTCTCGACAAAGACTTGTTCATGAAATACCAAACTACGTTCGCCGAACTCCGCAAGGAGAAAGCCGTACCGCCCGCCGACAAGCAGGTGGCTTTCTTGGAGAATGACCCGACTGCCGATCCCATGGCCTCCGGCGTCGTCATGACGCGCGGCGCGACTACAGGCTCCGTAAGCGCACTCGAACAACTTATGCCCGGTAAGGTCGACGTGGTGAATATCCCGACCGGATCAGCAGGCGGCGGATGGGCGCAATCGACGATTTTCTTAGCAGTCAGCGCGGATTCCAAAAACTTGGAACAGTCCAAAGCTTTCGTGAAATGGTTCGTATCGGACAAAGAAGCGGGGCAAGCGCTAGGACTAACGCGAGGCATCCCGATCAATCCGGAAATCTATGCGGCTCTTGAACCGACGCTTGAGCCAAAAGATAAGCTCGGCAAAAAAATCTATGACGTTGCGCTTGATAAAGCGTTGCCCTTCTACCCGATCGCAGCGGGATTCACGGAGTGGGTAGATACATTCAAGGCAACAATGGAAAGCGTCATGTTCGGTCAAATGGAAATCGAAGACGCTTATGAGAAATTGAATAAATTGGGCAATGAAATCGCGGCGAAAGCGAAATAAGAGTTCAATTCGAAAGGAAAGGGACCGCAAGCCGTTACTGAAAAGGTATCGGGCGGTCCTTTTCTTGTCCTAAGCGAAGAGAAGCGGAGGAATAACTTATGCAGTTAGCCGAATTTTTCGCCTCGCAGCCGGATCGGCTTTGGCATCTCGCCAAGCAGATGGGGATCTCTCATGCGGTCGGCCCCCTGCCTTGGGAGGAAAAAGGAGCAAAACCTTGGGAGCTTATGCCTCTCATTCATATGAAACAGCGTTTCGAGAATTTCGGATTCACGTTATCTGTCATAGAGTCGGCCCCGCCTACGAATCATATTAAGCTAGGCACGGCCGGAAGGGATGAAGAGATCGGGTTCATGACTGAATTGATAACGAATATGGGGGCTGCGGGCATCCCCGTGCTTTGCTACAATTTCATGGCCCAATTCAATTGGTTTCGCACCTCGACCACAACGCGTACCCGCGGAGGAGCGCTTGTATCCAGCTATGACCATTCCCTTATGAAGAATGCTCCCCTGACGGAAGCGGGAATCGTCTCCGAAGATCAGCTGTGGACGAATCTAAAGTTTTATCTTGAGAAGATCGTTCCCGTTGCGGAGAGGGCTGGCGTGAAGCTGGCTCTGCACCCGGACGATCCGCCGATTAGTCCGATTCGAGGCGTGTCGCGTATTCTGCGCAATTCAAACGAATTGCAGCAAGCGATTGATCTGGTGCCAAGCGAATACAGCGGCATCACGTTATGCCAAGGAACGCTAGCGACAGCAGGCGAGGACATTCCAGCCGTAATCCGTCATTTTGCCAAGCAAGGCAAGATTTTTTTCGTTCATTTTCGTGACGTTCGCGGTACCCCGGAGAAGTTTGAAGAAACGTTCCATGATGATGGTCAAACGGATATGTTGGAAGCGATGAACGCTTACTATCAGGTCGGATTCCAAGGTCCTGCACGACCGGATCATGTCCCGACAATGGAGGGTGAGGATAATTCCAATCCGGGTTATGAGCTAATGGGACGATTGTACGGAGTCGGTTATATTAAGGGGCTCATGAGAGCCGCTTCGCGCTCTGCGAATGTTCTGCCTGAAATCTGTTAATTTCCATCTGCTGTATGATATTGTTAAAAGATAAAATGAATGGATAGATAGGGTAGGGGGTTCCCTGGGATGAAGAGAGGGTTTGATAGACGGATCGTTATTTTCGTTACCATGCTCCTTCTAACAGGCTGTATTTCCGAAATGAACCAAACAGGTTTTGAAGAATCGTCGGAGAAGATTACGATCACGATCATGCATAATTGGACGATAGAAGACGGTAAAGCGGTTGCCATGAGAAGAGTGTTGGAAAACTTCCGTGCAACGCACCCCGATGTGATCGTGGAGGAAGAAGGTCTTTCTACGGATGGCTTGAAGGCTAGACTTCGCACGTTAGCGGCTGCGGACGAGATGCCGGATCTGTTCGTCATGTGGCCAGGAGCGATGACTAAGGATTTCGTCAAAGGAAACTTGCTGCAACCGATCGATGATATGTTAGACAGCAAACCGGAGTGGAGAGATCATTTTATCCCGCATGCTCTCGATGATTTCACCGTAGAAGGAAAGACGTATACGGTTCCGATGAACTTAGCGCCCACTTCGATTATTTACTACAACAATGCCCTTTTTGACAAGCATGGCGTGAAGGTTCCTACGACTTGGGATGAGTTGCTCGTCGCCATCAACAGGTTCAATGAAAAAGGCGTTATTCCGATAGCGCTTGGCAATAAATCCAATTGGGTCGTTCAATCCACGATATTCAGCACGTTAGCCGATCGCATTACGGGTACGGATTGGTTTAAGCGGGCTATTAATCAGAATGGCGCGGCCTTTACCGATCCGGAGTTTATTCGCGCTTTAGAGCTATTGCAATCGTTAGGAACGATGAAAGCCTTTCAGCCCGGGTTCAACAGCATCGACGACAACCAGATGATGCAGCTTTTTTTCGAGGGCAAGTCCGCCATGGTCATTAACGGGGGATGGGCCGCATCGAACATCGTTCAGAATGCTCCGAAGGAAGTTTTGGATCATACGCATGTCACCATACTACCCGCCATTCACGGGGGAGGCGGCAAAGCGAGATCGGCCTCCGGCGTCGTAGGGACGGGGCTGGGAGTAAATAAGAAATTAGATGGAGCGAGGAAAGCAGCGGCACTCGAGCTCTTCTACGCCTTGTCCGGTCCAGAAGGTCAGAAGGCGACTCTGGATGGAAATACGCTCGTTAGCTATAACGTCGAATGGGACAAGAGCAAGGCCAATCCTATGTTCGTTGAACTCTACGAACTCATTCAGAACGTGGAGATAAGCCCGGTCTACGATGGTAAGCTTGAGGCGGTTACCGTCGAGGTAATGAACAACGGGTTGCAGGAGTTATTGCTCGGAGCGGATCCCTTATCGGTTGCCCGTAAAATACAGGAGACGCAAGCGGCCGCGACAGCCAAGTAGCTGATAGGCTTTGGAGGACACACAATGAGGCATTGGATGAGCCTATCGCTTGGGCGCAAACTCTCGATTATGATCATGGTCTCGACTCTGGTTCCTTTGCTTTCGCTGGGAGCTTTCACTTATTTAATCTCCTCTAACGTTACGGAGGAAAAAATCAAGCAGTCGGGTATCGATACGTTAGAGCAAATGGAGGGAAAGCTTAGATTCGTCATCGGGGATATCGAGAATATATCCATGTTCCTGATCGGGCAAAGCGATATTCAGCAGTATCTTAGCCAATCCGAGGAGAACGAGGAGTTAAAGGGCCGCATTCTTAATCTGATGCTGAACCTGTCAAGCTCCAAGAAGTATATTCTTAACATTACGGTTTATCCAAAGAAATTCAATACGCCGCTCTCGAATTCAACGATCTATTCTTCTAATCTGGATGATCTAATCAATCTTTATGACGTGAAGGAGAAAATGTGGACGGGAATCTATACGATATCCAATTATTCGGGCAAGCACCAAGTTATCTCGTTTATACGTCCCCTTAGGAGCATATACACCTATGAGAATCTCGGCTGGATGGTCATCAGTCTCGATGAAACCTTCATTTCCGAGTATTGGTCG
Source organism: Cohnella cholangitidis (assembly GCF_014107495.1). Taxonomy (GTDB): domain Bacteria; phylum Bacillota; class Bacilli; order Paenibacillales; family Paenibacillaceae; genus Cohnella; species Cohnella cholangitidis. The sequence continues at coordinate 296,515 of NZ_CP041969.1, read as the reverse complement.
GAGCCGCACTTAGGTGATGGCAGGGGACAGGTAGCTCTATTGAATGAAACGGGCAACGTGCTCTCTTCCACGGAGAGAGAGTGGTTAACGCAGCCCTTCGATGAGATATTTCCGGGTGCGACAAGCCGGATTCTATCCGGCAAGCAGGGTGAAACGGATTTCGGGGAAGGGCAAGACAGGAAAACCATTCTCTATTACCATCAACCCATTACGGATTGGACGTTAGTGGGTACGATCCCCAACGATTTATATAGCTCGCAGAATCGCTTTATCCTCCTATTAACCGCTATAGCCGTTGTCATAATGGTCGTGATCAATGCGGGATTGGTGCTGTTCGTTATTCAGCGAGTCACGAATCCTCTTCGGGTACTTACTCGGTTGCTTACGAAAGTGAATCCGGATGGTCCAATGCCGACCTATTATTCTTCTTCGCGAGATGAGATCGGAAGGCTTGGAGAGAGCTACAATATGTTAGGCTCCCATATCAAAGAGCTTAAGCAACAATTTATTCGCGATGAGGCACGCAAGAAGGAAGCGGACATCAGAGCGCTTCAAGCGCAAATCAACCCTCATTTTCTCTATAACACGTTGTCTTCAATTCATTGGATGGCGTTAAGGACAGAGGATAGGCGCATAGCGGATATGGTCGGAGCATTAAGCGATTTTCTGCAATTCAGCTTAAATAAAGGGAGCGAATATTGCCCGGTTCATCAGGAGATCGCCCATATTCGGAATTACGCGCAAGTCCAGTCGATTCGGTACCCGAATAAATTCGAAGTGGATATTAACGTGGATCCCGCGCTTAACGACAAAATCATGCTCAAGCTCCTTCTGCAGCCGCTCCTAGAGAACGCGATGATTCATGGGATACAGAAGAAAACGGGTAAGGGTACGATCGGCATTTACTTGGAACAGTCAGGCCATTCCATGAATGTTCTTGTTATCGACGACGGCATCGGGATGGAAGAGCATCGACTGCAATACGTACGAGACATTATCGGTCAAACTGACGGCTCTTATAGTCCCGGGGCCAGCTATGGTCTGCGGAACGTGAACGAGAGGCTCAGGTTGCATTACGGACCGATGTCGCGACTAACTATCGAGAGCAGGCTGCATGCCGGAACCCGCATTTCTTTCACGATTCCATTCTTGGAGGTTCCCTATGAAAATCATGATCGCGGATGACGAGATTATCATTCGGGAGGGGCTGGCCGACTTAATCAAGTGGAAGGAACTGGGTCTTAAACTGTTGACACCCGCGGAATCCGCGGAAGAGGTGTTGGAGCGGATCGAAAAGGAACGCCCGGACATTCTATTGACGGATATTCGCATGAACGGGAAAACCGGGCTTCAGCTTGCCGAGGAAGCAAAACTGACGTTACCGGATCTTGAAGTCATCATCTTATCCGGCTATGACGATTTCATCTATACGCAGCAAGCGATCCGCCAAAACGTGAGCGACTATTTGTTGAAGACAAGCAGGCCGGAGGAAATCATTCGAACGGTATTGAAAGTGAAGCAGCGTATAGAGAAACGATGGGCTTCGGTTAACCGGGACAATATTAAAGATCGGGCGGAGAGAAACGAGCTTCTTAAGCGTTGTATTGTCGACGGTGACGTTAAAGCTAGTGAAGAAGCGATTCTCAAGGCTTTGAAACCGGCTATTGAACCTTCCTTCGATAGAGCGAGAGGAAAATGGCAAGTCACGCTAATCGCAGCCAACGGTTGGGGGGACTCGGCGGCCGAACAGGCATTATTGCTGTTTGCGGTAGACAATATGGTCATGGACTTGCTGCCCTGCATAAGCTTCATTCATAAGGATCAAGTCATCATGGCCGTTTTGGTGAAGGAGACGGAATGGGTTAAGACGCTTCAACATTCCGTCTATGAGAAAATCGAACGCTTGCTCAAGTGCCAATTGGTAGTCGTAACCGGGCTGGCGGTAGAAAGCCCCGAGCAATGGCATTCTTCTTATGTCGCAGCCGCGGAAGCAAGCCGATATAGGCCGTTAGTTAAGAATAAGATATGGGACTATTCGGACATCGCATGCCGTAAAGGCGGTAAAACGATCTGTACCGTCGAGGAAGAGAAGGAATTGTCCTCGAAGCTTCTTGAGGATGATCCCATCGCGTTGAAAGCTTGGGTTCAACAGTATATCGAAGGGCTTCTTAATGATTCGGATGTCACGCCTGAATCGCTGGAAGCGGCCATTCAATCCGTTGCGATCGCCGCTCTACGATGGTTAGAGAGATTGAAGGCAGTCCTTGGCAAACAATCGGAAGTTGAGCCGAGCCAGGGACCGCTAGTCTATAAATTGAACCGTTTGCCGAACGAGATTTTATTTCAGCATTTATACGCCATTATGAAGCTCTATCATAACCGGCTTGCGGATGGGAAAAAGGTACATGTCCAAAAAGCGATCGCCTATATCGAGGAACAGTTGGGATTTGATTTCGGATTGCAGCAGGTCGCGGAGCACGTGCATCTGCATCCCAATCATCTTAGCGAGGTATTCAAAAGAGAGACCGGGATGAAATTCGTAGATTATGTAACGAGGAAGAAAATGGATCTCGCTGCTCAAATTCTGACCACGTCGCATGCGAAGATTGGCGATGTTGCAGCTAAGGTAGGCTTCGAGGATGTAAAGTATTTCGGGCAAATGTTCAAGAAGCATACCGGTCAAACTCCGCGTGAATATCGCGACCGCGTTCGGTCTAAACAAGAGAGCTAGCAGCCTAAGCTGTTAGCTCTCTTGTTCTATTAACTCCACAACCTATCATGGCTCCAATAGTTGTTCCATTGAACGGTTGGCTCCCATAGTCCCGGAATGTCCGGGTGTAAATGCTCGGCGATCACTTCGTCATTCAACTGTTCGATCCCTAGTCCAGGCGCGTCGGGAAGCACGATAAAACCATTCTGGACAAGCGGCTTAGGCAGCATGCTGCCCGATATGAGATCATCCCACCAATCGATTCCGTCCGAATGGTACTCGAGCGCAAGGAAATTTTCCGTTGCGGCTGCAACATGCGCGGCAGCTAAACAGGCGATGGGGCTTTCCGCCATATGAATGGCCATATTTACCCCGTAATCTTGCGCCATGTCCCCGATTTTCTTCGTCTCGAGAATTCCGCCGGAAGTTAACACGTCGGGATGGACGACGGACACTCCGCCAGCCTCCAATAAAGGTTTGAAATTTTCCTTCAAGTAAATATCCTCGCCCGTACAGATCGGCGTTGTTACCGCCCTTGCTAATCGCGCGTATTGCTCCGTATAAGTCCAAGGGATCATATCTTCCATCCACGCCAAATTGAACTTTTCGATTCGTCTTCCTAGCTTGATACAGTCCTCTAGGCCGATATGTCCGAAGTGATCGATCGCGAGAGGAACTTCGTAGCCGATAACGGAACGAACGTCGGCTACGTATTGCTCAAGCATATCCAAGCCTTTTTCGGTTACGTGTATGCCTGTGAAGGGATGAGCGATATTGTATATGTCATAATGGCGAATTCGAAGATCACGTAGTTCTTCCTCCGTTGCCGTGCCGTTCTTGCGAGAGTACCAATCTTTGCTGATCGTCTGCATTTCTTTAAGCCAGCCGATCGGCGCGCTGAGCGTTCCCGGCTCGTGAATGATTTGATTGATGCCAAGATCCATCTTCAAGAACGTGAAACCTTTGTCCATCTTCTGCTTTAAAGCTGCTCCCATCGCATGTCCGCTGTCTTTACCGTGGACATCCGTGTCGCAATACATGCGTATACGATCGCGGAATGGGCCGCCAAGCATCTGGTAGATGGGAATGCTGTACGCTTTGCCTGCCAAATCCCACAATGCGATCTCGATGCCGCTAACTCCGCCGCCTTGTCTGGCATGATTTCCGAACTGCTTGATTCTGCGGAAGAGCTTGTCGATATGGCAAGGGTTTTCACCTAGCAAACGGCTTTTGAGCATAAGCGCATATACTTTATCCGCGTTATCCCGGACTTCGCCGTAACCGACAATTCCTTGATTCGTATAAACCTTGATTAAGCTGCTGTGGAAAGGGCCCGACGATGTCCGCGAACCGGATATCGGTAATTCTCAGCTCCGACGGGTTCGAACCGGTTTTCACGTAAGCCAAGGTACTTTCATAGGTGTCCGCATTAGACAACGTAATTCTCTCCTTTATGAAGATGTCCGAATCGGGCTGGAAACGGAAGTTTCGCTTCGCTTCCTCTCATTATACGAATAAGTTCCTTTCGCAACGATGCCGTAAAATTATGATTAGGTTTGATTTTTTAGCATTTCGCCTGCAACCTCCGCGTTATTGAAACGTCTATAATTAAGTTGAGATATTAATAGCATGTTTAAGCTGCTCTGGAGGATTTTCATGATGAACTTTCGAAGTCGATATTTGTTACTCATTCTTAGTCTTTTCACTTGTTTTACGATAATGAGTATTCCTGCTCATGCCAAGACGCCCGCATCGATAAGCATCTATCTCGATGGCAACAAGATCAACGCCGATGTTCCGCCTTATATCACGAAATCGAACGTGACGATGGTACCTTTAAGCGTCATCAGCAAAAATCTCGGAGCGGGAGTTGCATGGTCGCAATCAACCAAAACCGCCACGATCAAGTATGAAGGCTTGATCTTATCGATGACGATCGGACAAAAGTACGCTTTAGTCAATGGCGCGCAGGTCGCTCTGGATTCAACAGTGCAAGCGATAAATGGTCGAATCATGGTTCCTATACGATTCGTGAGCCAACAGATGAAGCTGCTAGTCACTTGGTATCAATCCGCACGGACAATTAAGCTTCAGACCCAAGGAGGAACAATGGACAATTCCCTCAAAGGCGCGTGGGTGTCTACCGTCTATAATCTAGATTGGCCATCCGATAAATCATACGGCAAATCGCAACAGCAGCAACAAGAATACATACAGCTACTCGATGAATTGCAAGCGATGGGGCTGAATACGGCGTTCGTACAAGTGCGTCCTTCCGCGGACAGCTTCTATCCGTCGCAGCTTGTTCCTTGGTCCAAGTTCGTGACGGGGAAGCAGGGAGTTGCGCCTGATTATGATCCGTTAGCGTTCATGATCGAGGAAACCCATCGACGCGGAATGGAGTTTCATGCGTGGTTTAATCCGTTTCGGGCGAGCATGGATGGCAAAATCGAGAATCTCGCCTCTAACCATGTAGCGGTCACTCATCCCGATTGGATCGTTAAATCCGGCAGCATAATGTACATTAACCCGGGAATACCGGAAGCTCGCCAGCACATCATCGACGTGATTCTGGAAGTAGTCAACAATTACGAAGTCGATGGCGTACATCTCGATGATTACTTCTATCCTTCGAGCGGCGTATTCGATGACGATGCGACCTACTTGGCGTACAACGTCAACAATCTGCCGAATAAAGCCGATTGGCGCAGAGACAATATCAACCTATTCGTCGAGGAGTTAAGCAAAGCTATCCATAAAGCCAAACCGAAGGTTCGATTCGGAATCAGCCCTTTCGGCGTATGGCGCAATCAAGAAACGGATGCGTCAGGATCGGATACGAAGGCGAGCGTTACCGCATACGACAATATGCACGCCGATGTTCGTACCTGGATCAAGCAAGAGTGGGTAGATTATATCGTGCCCCAGATTTACTGGAGCATGTCCCTTAAAATCGCTCAGTACGATAAACTCGTAGATTGGTGGGCGAACGAGGTAAGAGGCACGAACGTCGATCTCTATATCGGTCACGCGCCTTATAAACTCGGGACTAAAGAAGCGGGATGGGACAACGCGCAGGAGATCATCAACCAGTTGAAATACAATGAGAAGGTGTTCGAGGTCAAAGGAGATATCTTTTTCAGCGCCAAGGATATGCGGAGAAATCCGCTCGGACTCATTCCGCTGTTGAAAGCCTATTATAAAGTGTCAGGCAATAATTAAAGCAATAGAGCAAACCCTGAAATCGACACCCCTAGGATGTCGTTCAGGGTTTTTTCTTAACTTCTAATTGATATTGAGAATTATTATCAATATAATGGAATTGCTAAGATTTTGAAGAAGGATGATGAAATGATCAAGCTATCCCGGCTTACGTATGCAGAAATCGATGACTTGGCGAGAAACTTCGGGATTTCCTCTCCATCCGAGGAACATTCCGGCAACGCCTATATCTCCATGGACCTGCTCGACGAGACCCGATGCGCGGCATATCTGGACGAATGGACGAAGCTGTATCGTTCCCCGTCCAGAAAGGTTACGGCTTCCTTGTTCTCGAAGAGGTACGCGTTTCTGGTCATCGTACCGCGTTTGTACGCAATGACGATGTTCAACAAAGGATTTGAATTGCCGCTTGAGGAGTGCTATTTGGAGACCGCTTCTAATCAGATCTGGTTGCCGGGTAACGCTATGACCGCTCTGCGGGCGTCCGAGCCCAGAACGGGTAACCGGGAGCAATGGCGAGAGGAGCTGCTGCAACGGCTTTTCTATGACCATATTGCGAAAGTATGGCGAACATTGTCGAAGGTAGCGAGCATTCCCATGCCGATTCTGTGGGAAAACGCGGCCGTGCGGGTATTTTCGTTGTACGAAAAACGAATATCCGGTATAGCTGCCAACAATAACGAAGTACGTTTGCGTCTGCAAGAGGATTACGATTATTTGATTCGCCGGGCGTCGGGATCCCTATTCGGGGAGGCCGACAATCCGTTCATGCGGTTTTACGGTGAAGGCAGCTTGAAAGGTTGTTCGGATTCCCCTGTCCGGGTCCGGAAAACCTGTTGCTTCTATTACATGGTTCCTTCGGATGAGGGGTACTGCTCGAATTGCCCTAGGAATGGATCGTGAAGGTGGAAAAGTGGAAACGGAATTTATACATCCTGTACGCAGGTCAATTTCTAGCTATGGCCTCCATCAACAGCGTCACTCCATTCTTGCCTCTTTATTTGCAAGATCTTGGGCTTACCGACCCGGGCGAGGTTCGGTTATGGTCGGGTTTGGTATACGGCGCCAACCTGCTGACGGCCTTTCTTTTCTCGCCGATATGGGGAAAGCTCGCGGATAGGCACGGACGCAAACCGATGATCGTACGCTCCGGGATCGGGATGGCCGTCACCCTTACGTTGATGGGCTTCTGCTCTGCGCCGATTCACTTGCTCTTGCTTCGACTGCTGAACGGGATGATGTCCGGATTCGGTCCGGCCGCGATCGCCTTCGTTGCAACGAATACGCCAAAGGAACGAAGCGGGTACGCGCTTGGCATATTACATTCCGGTGCCGTTGCCGGAACGATGTGCGGTCCTTTGTTAGGCGGGTTGATGGCAGACCATTTCGGGTTCAAAGCCGTCTTCGTGTGCACGGGTATAAGTATTTTCGTTGCCGCCATGATCGTCTTTTTGTTCGTAAGCGAAAGCTTCGAGAAGAAGGAACGGGTGAAGACGCGTTTCACGCAGGATTTCAAGACGATCGTTTCCCGAAAACCGATCGCATCTCTATTCGTATCGGCCACCCTCATCCGAACGGCGATGGTAGGCACGTTGCCTCTTATCCCGCTTTATGTCCAGATGCTCGCGCCGAACGAGGATAATTTGGTTTTATGGGCAGGTATTACTGCGGCGGCGATGGGGATAGGCAACATGATTACCGCACCGCAGCTAGGCAAGTTGGGAGACCGATTCGGATCGCATTTCGTGTTGATCAGTTCCATATTAGGGGCAATTATATTTACGATACCGCAAGCCTTCGTTCAGGAATTATGGCAGTTAATCCTGCTGCGCATCCTAACCGGCGCTTGCCTTGGCGGCATGATGCCTTCCTTGAATTCGCTCGTTCGGAAATATGCGCCTCAAGGGATGGAGAGCCGAACCTATAGCTACTTTAATTGCGCGCTTTTCCTCGGGGGGATGATTGGTGCGGTCGGAATGGGAGCACTCTCGTCCCGGTTCGGCTTGCCTATGATTTTCATCGGTTCCGCGGCACTGTTGTTTATGAACAATATTTGGATGAAATTTACCTTCTTTAATAAAAAGGAGAAAACATCGTTGACCGATGGAAGTTGAATCCGCTCAACGAGCTTTCAATTGTACGTCAAGCCAATCGCGAATGACATGGAATACTTCTTGCCGACCACGCTCGTTAAGCAGCTCGTGCTTGAACCCCGGCCATTCCCGCCAGGTGACGTTAGCGCCGCTCAATTGTTCCGCGAACTGCTTGCTGGCATGGATGGAGGTTACTTTGTCGTCTTCCCCATGCATTAGCAGCAGGGGGAGCTTCAAATCTTTCGCATGCTTTAGCGCCCAGAGACCGGCGCCTTGAACGCTGAAGAAGAATTTGGCCGTGATTTGCCCGTGTCCGAGAGGATCGTTAAGATAACGCTCGATCATGACCGGATCCGTCGTCAGGCTATCGGCGACCATCGGACGGTTGTTCGTATATTTCGGATAAATCCGTTCGATGATTTTGCCGATCGTCGCCTGCAGGGAAGGGGGCTTGAACGCCAGCTTTAACCAAGGCCCCGTTACGATCGCTCCGGCGATGTCCGGTTGTTTTCTCAGCAAGTAATTAAGCGTCACGTTGCCGCCCATGCTGTGTCCTAACAAGAAGAAGGGGACGCCGGGATATTTGCATTGACCTTCCGCGATGAGTCTGTCTACGCCTTCGAGAAGCCCTTCGTACCCGCTTACGTGACCGCGCTTGCCCTCGGTTTGACCGTGACCTCTCTGATCGAACCCGATGACCGCGTATCCTTCGGCATTCAACATCTCCGCTACGTGCGAATACCTGCCCATATGCTCGCCCATGCCATGGACGATTCCAATAACGGCTCTAGCCTTTCTCTCAGGTTCGAGGCTCCATTCGCTTGCATGCATTCGGGTGCCATCCGCGCATCTCCATTCCATCGTGCTAAAGCTCATGACTGGATCCTCCTTAGCGTTAATAACAATTTCTACTCTCGGTAAACTTATCATAAACGATTTTGAAGGCCGCGTACCGAACTTTCCGCAATTCCTTGCGGCATCATTGGAATAGGAAGCGATTATTGTTTACAATAGAACGATAAGCTTCGCTAACTAGTTACGGGAAGGAGAATGAGCATGGATAAAGTTGATCAAGGTTCCTTGCAAATAGCGACATTCGCGGGAGGCTGTTTCTGGTGCATGGTTACGCCATTCGAGGAATTGCCGGGCATTTACGGAATCGTATCCGGCTATACGGGCGGACATACCGTTAATCCGACTTACGAAGAAGTATGCTCGGAAACGACGGGCCACGCGGAAGCCGTGCAAATTACGTACGATCCTGAAATCTTCCCCTACCGGAAGCTGCTCGATATCTTCTGGCGTTCCGTCGACCCGACCGATGCCGGAGGGCAGTTTCACGACCGGGGTTCGTCCTATCGTCCCGGGATCTTCTACCACGACGAAGAGCAGCGCGAACAAGCTCAAGCCTCGAAAGAGGAGCTGCAGCAAAGCGGAAGATTCAGCAAACCGATAGCCGTGACGGTCGAACCTGCAAGCGAGTTCTATCCTGCCGAGGAATACCACCAGGATTATCATCACAAGAATCCGCTCCGGTACAAATATTATCGCCATGGATCCGGACGGGATGCGTACTTGGAGCAGCATTGGAACACTCCGAAGGATAAGGAAGAGTTACGTAAGCGGCTGACGCCTATGCAGTTCGAGGTTACGCAGAACAAAGGCACGGAACCGCCGTTCCGCAATGAATTTTACGACAATACGGAACCCGGGTTATACGTGGACATCGTATCGGGCGAGCCGCTATTCAGCTCGCGGGATCAATTCGACGCCGGCTGCGGGTGGCCGAGCTTCTCCAAGCCGCTGCACGGCGGCAGCATTCAGGAGCACCAAGACTTCTCGCATGGCATGTTCCGCGTCGAAGTCAGAAGCCGCGAAGCGGACTCTCACCTCGGCCACGTGTTCGATGACGGACCGAAGCCCGGCGCCTGCGTTATTGCATTAACTCGGCATCGCTGCGTTTTATTCCTAAGGATCAGATGGAGAAGGAAGGCTACGGCAGGTATTTGTCCGAGCTTTGAATGGGGGATGACCTATAGGCAAAAAACGGATGATACGTTGTCATTCTGTAAGCCTATCGGAATAGATTGTGGAATTCCTTGATTATGACTACTCTTTTGAGGTATACTTTTCTCGCCAAAATAATAGATGAGGAGCAAGAAAATGAGCAAAGTATTGATCTTCGGCCACAAAAATCCGGATACGGATACGATTTGTTCCGCTATTGCCTATGCAGATTTGAAGAAACAGCTGGGAGAAGACGTTGAGGCAGTTCGTCTGGGCGACGTAAGCGGCGAAACTCAATTCGCGTTGGATAAATTCGGTTTTCAAGCGCCGCGTCTTGTAGAGACGGTTGCTAACGAGGCAAAAGGCGTTATTCTCGTAGACCACAACGAGCGTCAACAAAGCGTATCCGATATTGATCAAGTTACGGTACTCGAAGTCATCGACCACCACCGTATCGCGAATTTCGAGACAAGCGCTCCGCTCTACTACCGTGCAGAGCCGGTCGGTTGCACGGCTACTATTCTTAATAAACTGTACAAAGAAAACGGAAAATCCGTTCCTAAAAATATCGCAGGGTTGATGCTTTCCGCGATCATCTCCGATTCCTTGCTGTTCAAATCCCCGACTTGCACGGCGCAAGACGTAGCAGCAGCTCGCGAGCTGGCCGACATCGCCGGCGTAGACGCCGAAAGCTACGGACTGGATATGCTGAAAGCCGGCGCGGATCTAAGCGACAAAACGATAGCGCAGCTGATCTCTCTGGATGCGAAAGAATTCCAAATGGGCAGCGCCAAAGTCGAAATCGCGCAAGTGAACGCCGTGGACGTGAACGACGTTCTGTCCAAACAAGCCGAGCTTGAAGATGCGCTTACGAACATCATCAACGCCAAAGGTCTGGATCTGTTCCTGTTCGTCGTAACGGATATCCTTAACAACGATTCCGTCGGTCTGGCTATCGGACGCGCGGCGGATGCGGTCGAGCAAGCTTACAACGTGAAGCTGCAAGATAACAAAGCGGTCTTGAAAGGCGTCGTATCCCGCAAATCGCAGATCGTACCTGTCTTGACCGATATTTTCAACAAACGTTAATAAAAGGTACGAGGCCCGCGTCACTTTGCGGGCTTTTTTGCATACGTGGGCAGATACTGGACGGAGGCTTGGAAGATCGATGAAATTAAGCGTGCTCGAACATTCGCATGTCAATGAAGGGAGAAGCGTGAAGGAAACGCTGGCCGAGACGGTTGCGCTTGCCCAAGAGACGGAGAAGCTGGGCTATACCCGGTTCTGGGTGTCCGAGCATCATGGCTCGGAGGCGCTTGCTTCTTCTAGTCCGGAGATTCTGATTGGACATATCGCATCCCATACGGAGAAAATCCGGGTTGGCTCCGGCGGGGTTATGCTTCCGCACTATAGCGCTTATAAAGTAGCGGAAAATTTCAAGCTGCTCGAAGCGTTGCACCCCGGCCGAATCGACGTCGGTTTAGGACGCGCACCCGGCGGCATGCCCATCGCGACGCGAGCCTTGCAAGAGCATAAACGCGGAGACATCGATCAGTATCCTCAGCAGGTCGTGGATCTGAACGCTTATCTTCACGATAATAATCCGGCCAACCATCGTTTTCCGGGATTGAGAGCATTCCCGCAAACGGATAACGTTCCGGAATTATGGTTGCTCGGTTCAAGCGACGGAAGCGCGAAGATCGCGGCGCAACTAGGTACTGCGTATGCGTTCGCGCAGTTTTTCGGAGCTGCGGGAGACGAGGCGCTTCAGCAATATTTCGCTTATTTCCGCCCGTCGGAGTACAATAGCAAACCCGTCGCGCTTGCGGCCGTTATGGCGATCTGCGCGGATACGGAAGAGGAGGCGCGCCAGCTAGCCAGGAGCAACGAACTGTTTTTCTTGAAGTTGCTCAGCGGACAAGAGCTGGGATATATGCCTTCCGTGCGAACGGCAACGGAATATCCTTACTCGCCGATGGAATTGCAGATGATCGAGCAGATGAAATCCCGTCGGTTCATCGGGACTCCCGGACAGGTGAAGGAAGGGCTTAAGCGCTACGCGGACCGCTTGCATCTGGACGAACTAATGATCGTCTCGCACATACACGATTTCGACAAACGAGTTCGATCTTACCGCTATATCGCTGAAGCTTTCGGGATTTAGTATGCTCCGCTAACGAACAAACCGATGACTCCCGTCCAATTAAACGGAACCATCGGTTTATTGTTCGTTATTAGGAATTTAAGGATTGCTCGAACAGAAGTTGGCCCCCGGCATCCAACCCTCGCAGCGATTTCCACTTGTATCTGATCTCATTTTCGTCCCACAGAAACAAAAACATGCGATCGTCGGTTATCGTTTCCGATAATACGGTCCAATTCGGCTTATCGGCTTGAGTAGCTTTTACCTTTTCGCCGTCCGTATTTATCACTTCCAGTTCAAATTTGACGATTCGCGGATCGGATACGTATCCGTAAAATTTAGCAAGCCAGCGATCTCTCTTGTAACGTGTTATATCCCAACTATAGGAGATCTTCTTGCTTTGGTCGATCTCGACGCCACCTACCCCGCCGCCGGGAAACCACCTCCAGCCCTTTTTAACCGATGTATCCGCGGAGAACCATTTTTTATAGGAACCTAAAAAGATCACGATGTCGTCTTTGTAAGGAATTTCCCTTACGATTTGCGAAGGGCCGTAATGATAGCTTCTCTCGGAACGCTCATGCGCCTTAGTGGCTGTGGTGCTGCCTAACATGTCGAGTCCTTTCCAGAAGAAAAGGACGATCAGCACGATGGCGAGGCCCCATTCCAATGTGACGGTCCACGTTTTTCTTCTCATATCTTTTCGCCGCCCTTCTGCAGAGGAAGGTTTAACTCGGCTCGCCGATCATACCATTCGTAGACTAGATTCAAGCTAGTAGGCGGTTCCTTCGAGCTGGCGTAGTAGATGAACCCGGTTGATCCCCATGGCGATCCGCTGCTGCTAGACGAGTCAAATTTATATTCTTCGCCCTGCGGGCCATAGAGTTTAAAGGCTATTTGCGGCAACGACCACCCTCCCGCATCTTGCGTGCGATACGTATATCGGATTACGGTTTGTTTGGGAGTCCAATAGAGCTCGTTAACCGTGAATCGATCCTGGTCTATTGCCATCGTCTGATGGACTTCGTATTTGGTGACCGGGCCATCCTGCTTCAGCGCTTTTATGTTTTCTTTGTCGCCTCGGCTATCGGGAACGAATGCTATTGCCCGAGGAACGAGCAGAATCGCGAAAATAACGATAATCCCTCTTCGTATGATGGTTGCCACCAAGTGGAAACGCCTCACGGAATAACCTCCTTTTATATACATAACGAGATAAAATAGGAAAAGTTACGCAGAAGCGGAATTGATTGTAACAGAGCGGGTCTATATGATGAAAATATAACCACTTAGGAATCGAGGTCGGTGCGGATGAAAATCGTCGTCGTATCGGATACGCATATGCCCAGAATGAACAAGAAGCTGCCCGAGCGGCTGATACGCGAACTGGTGAATGCCAATGCGATCATTCATGCTGGAGATTGGACGAATATGTCCGTCTATGAAGAGCTTGCTAAGCATGCCGCCACTTATGGCGTCGCGGGAAACAACGATGGGGAAGACATTGTGCGCAAATTCGGCTATCGCAAATTACTCGATTTCGAAGGTTGCCGGATCGGCGTCGTTCACGGTCATGGCTCCGTCAAGAGGACGGGTACGGAATCGCAGGCAATCAGCACGTTTAAGGGCGTCCAGCTAGATGCTCTAGTGTACGGCCATTCCCATATTCCAGCGATGAAGCGATCCGGAGGGATGCTCGTCTTTAACCCCGGGTCTCCGACGGACAAGAGAAGACAGACGTTGTATTCGTTCGGAATTTTCAGCATCAAGAACGGAGCATTGACGGCCAAGCATGTGTTCTATGCCGACAAAACATGAGCCGAGTGCCTGGCATGTGCTATAATAAAGGCATTATTCTATGAGCTTGATCGATTGGAGCACCCGAGATTGAAGAAATTCAAGAAGTTTTACATCGAGATAACGAGCATATGCAACCTTGCCTGCAGTTTCTGTCCTCCGACTAAGCGTCAAGCGAACTTTATTAAAGTCGATGCCTTTACGAATACGCTTGATCAAATACAGGGGCACGCCGAACATATTTATTTTCACGTGAAAGGCGAACCTCTGCTCCATCCGAAGATCGATGAGTTGCTGGACATTAGCCATGAGAAAGGGTTCAAAGTGAACTTGACCTCCAATGGCACTCTGCTGCATAAAGCCAAGTCCAAGATTCTGGGGAAGCCGGCGTTAAGGCAAATCAATTTCTCCTTGCATAGCTTCGACGGACATGAGGGCTCGGTAGATAAAGAAGGGTACGTATCTAGTGTGCTGGAATTCGCCAAAGAAGCGGTTGCCGTTTCGGATATCCTCATCTCCTTGAGATTATGGAATTTGACCCCGGATAACGAGACTAACCTGAAGAACGATCGGAACAGGGAAATTCTCGAACAGATCGAGAAGACGTTTCAGCTCGATTACAAGATCGAAGAGCATTTCGTCAGAGGCAAAGGCATCAAGATCGCGGATCGGATTTATTTGAACCATGAGGAAGAGTTTGTGTGGCCGGACCTTAAGGAGAAGGAAGACGAGGGCAAGGGCTTCTGCCATGCGCTTCGCAACCAGGCCGGCGTGCTCGTGGACGGGACGGTTATTCCTTGCTGCTTGGATGGGGAAGGCGTCATTAATCTAGGGAACATTAACAAGACCCCATTTTCCGAAATTATCGAAGGCGAGCGGGCGACTAAACTGTACGATGGATTTTCCAGAAGGGAAGTCGTCGAAGAATTGTGCAGAAAATGCGGCTATCGCCAAAGGTTCAACGCCTAGCGGATCTGCAAGCATTCGTGAAAGGAGTCGCGGGAACGCGGCTTTTTTTGCATGATAGGGCTAGTGGAGTTATGCTTGTTAGAGAATTTGTTCATTTCCGTATAAAGGAGACTTGCGAAGATGTCTGCAGCCTTGAATGCTCGGTTCGACCGCGATTATATCGTCGGAATGCTTAACGCTTTATTAGCAACGCCGAGTCCAAGCGGTTATTGCATGGAGATCATGAAGCTGATCCGCGAGGAAACGGCTAAGCTCGGTTATGCGCTTGAGATGACGCCCAAAGGAAATGCGATTATAACGATCCCGGGGCAGCATGGGGGGGCCGGAGCCGGTGACGCTGCTGGGAAAGTTCTAGCGCTCACCGCGCACGTTGATACGCTAGGGGCGATGGTTCGCTCGGTCAAATCCAACGGGATGCTGCGCTTTACGCCGATCGGCAGTTACGCGATGCATACGGTTGAAGGAGAATATTGTCTCGTCCATACGCGCGAAGGCAAAACGTACGAAGGCACCGTATTGTCCACGAAGCCTTCCGTGCATGTCTATACCGATATGCGGGATTTGAAGCGCGAGGAAGCCAATATGGAGATTCGCATCGACGAACCGGTGAAGTCGAAGGAAGATACCGAGAAGCTAGGTATCCTTCCCGGAGATTTCATCTCTTGGGATCCGAGGACGAGAATGGCTCCGAACGGGTGGATCAAATCGCGTCATTTGGATGACAAGGCGAGCGTTGCCGCGTTGTTCGGGCTAATGGAATGGCTGAAGCGCGAGAACAAGTCTCCCGCCCATACGGTTAAGTTGATTTTGTCAACGTACGAAGAGGTCGGACACGGGAGCGCCTATATTCCGGCGGATATTACCGAGATGATTGCGGTGGATATGGGGGCGATCGGAGACGATCTTACGACGACGGAGCTCGACGTCTCGATCTGCGCCAAAGACTCCTCGGGCCCATACGATTACGAGATGACCTCTAAGTTGATAGATCTTGCTAAGAGAGAGAAAATTGCCTATGCTATCGATATCTATCCTCATTACGGTTCCGACGCTTCGGCAGCCTTGCGCGGGGGAAGCAATATCCGCGCTGCGCTTATCGGGCCAGGCGTTCACGCCTCGCACGGAATGGAACGAACGCATGTCGACGCCGTTGTGAATACGGCAGCTCTGCTCGGTGCTTATATTATGGAATAGGGAGAGTGTTAAGATGAATCTTCGTCCAGCGCAAGAAGAATATGGTGCTTATTATCATCAATATGTTCGATTAGT
Organism: Cohnella cholangitidis; assembly: GCF_014107495.1. Classification (GTDB taxonomy): domain Bacteria; phylum Bacillota; class Bacilli; order Paenibacillales; family Paenibacillaceae; genus Cohnella; species Cohnella cholangitidis. The sequence continues at coordinate 280,305 of NZ_CP041969.1, read as the reverse complement.
TCCGGATGGTAACATTAGGGATATTCTGGCGGAGCTTCTTGATCATACGTCCGCCTACCTATCCGATATCCCCGAGGCTCAGGGAAATTTCCGCTACGCGCCGGGGAAATGGAGCCTCAAGGAAGTCATTGGGCATATCAACGACAACGAACGCATCATGGGCTATCGCCTCCTTCGGATCGCCAGGGGAGATCAGACTCCGCTAGCCGGATACGATCAGGACGAGTTCATGAAGGGGGTAAACTTCGGTTCCTCCTCGTTGGCCGATTTGATCGACGATTATATCGCCGTACGCAGGGCAACATTGACGTTGCTTCGCGGCTTGTCCGAAGAAGCATGGACGAGAAGCGGCTCGGCGAACAATAACGTCCTGTCGGCTAGGTCCCTCGCTTACATCATTGCCGGGCATGAGATTCATCACTTGAATATCGTAAAAGAAAGATATCTGGTCATCAAATGATGAGTGCCATTTGACGGCACTATTGTTGGCCAGAGCGCCCGCCGGCTGGAAATAGTACCGTGTGGCGGTACTATTGTTGGCGAGATCGCCAGTCGGCGGGAAATAGTATCGTGTGACGGTACTAATGGTGTCGAGAGCGCCCGCCGGCTGGAAATAGTACCGTATGGCGGTACTATTGGTGGCGAAAGCACCCAGCCGGCTGGAAAGTAGTACCGTGTGGCGGTACTTAAATGGTGAAAGAGCGCCGCTGTCTGGAAATAGTACCGTGTGGCGGTACTAAGAGTTGGTGAGAAAATGGTGGCTCCAGAGTAATCTGGATGCCGCCATTTTTGGTATATGAGCATGAACCGCACCAACAACCGCACCAACAACCGCACCAACAACCGCACCAACAACCGCACCAACAACCGCACCAACAACCGCACCAACAACCGCACCAACAACCGCACCAACAACCGCACCAACAACCGCACCAACAACCGCACCAACAACCGCACCAACAACCGCACCAACAACCGCACCAACAACCGCACCAACAACCGCACCAACAACCGCACCAACAACCGCACCAACAACCGCACCAAAACCGCACCAAAAACCGCATCAACCAGCCGAACTAAGTCGCCGCGAAACAGTGGAGGTGAGACACCGTTAATTGAGACAGAAACTAACGTTCCCCAAAATAGAGGAGGTGAGCACCGTTAATCGAGACAGAAACAAACTTTTCCCCAAAATAGAGGAGGTGAGCACCGTTAATCGAGACAGAAACTAACGTTTCCCCAAAATAGAGGAGGTGAGCACCGTTAAACGAGACAGAAACTAACTTTTCCCCAAAATAGAGGAGGTGAGCACCGTTAATCAAGACAATAACTATCCTATCCGCGAATTAGCGGAGGTGTGCACCTGATAGACCGCCATCATACAACGCCACACCGCGCACTGGGAGCTATGCTAATCGAGTCAGAAACAGACTATCCGCGTATTAACGAAGGTGAGCACCTTTATCCGAGGTTTTCGACACTTTCACGTCAGCGGAATCAAACTCAAGCCCCCGGCCTCGCTGGACGAACGTCAATCATCCGATAGAAATGCACGCGTATCCGACCGGTTTTTCGACTTGGTTTTCGCGCGAGAAGCTCGCTTACTCGCTTTGGCGTTGACGGAATTTTCTTTGCGGGCAAGATGAGCAAGCTCTCGCGAGGTTTTCTTGTAGTTCGAGAGCCGCTTCGGATCGAGCTCTCCGGCGTTGACCGCTTGGATGACCGCGCATCCGACATCGTGTTCATGCTTGCAGTCGCGGTAACGGCATTGCTTAGCGAGTTCTTCGATATCTGCGAAGGCGTGCTGCCAACCGTCATTGGCTTCCCATAGCTGCAGCTCGCGCATGCCCGGCGTGTCCATCACGAGTGCTCCGTTATCGAGCAAGAATAGCTCGCGATGCGTCGTCGTATGCCTTCCTCTAGCATCGCTTTCCCTGATTCCTTGTACTTCTTGAAGCGATTTGCCCGACAGCCAGTTGAGCAGGGTAGACTTGCCGACCCCCGAAGATCCGGTAATGCCAATCGTAATTCCGGTTTTCAAGTAAGTCGCCAATGCGTCTTTGCCTTGATCGCGATGGGCGCTTATGAAGTGCACCGGCACGCCGGGCGCGGCGTTCTCGACTTCTGCAACGAATCGTTCCGGTTGGTCGCATAAGTCTGACTTCGTGAGCAACACGACCGGCTGCGCTCCGCTTTCCCAAGCCGCGATAAGGTATCTTTCGATTTTGCGAAGGTTGAAATCTTGATTAAGCGCGTTCACGATGAACAGATAGTCCAAGTTCGCCCCGATGATTTGATCCTCGATCGTATTTCCGGCTGCTTTACGAACCATCGCGGTTCGGCGAGGCAAGACCGCATGGATGACGGAACGATTCTCGTTCGGGAGACGATCGACCATGACCCAATCGCCGACGGCAGGATAGTCGCCGCGCTTAGCGGCGTTGAACTCGAATTTTCCGGTTACGTTGGCGCTATGCTCGCCCGATTCCGTCATAACGTTGTACGAGTGGGAGAACTGCGCGATGACGCGAGCCGGAGACAGTCGTTGAAGCTCGTTATTTTGCTGCGAGAGGGTGCGGTCCCAATCGGAATTCCAACCGTAAGCTCGCAAAGTTTCGTTCAAGTGATAAATATGCAAATTAGATAACCCCTTATTTTCGTATTGTTGGACAAACAAAAAACCGCAGGGAATCCCTGCGGCAGTTAAGCTGCGCGTTCACGCCGAACGCGCACAAAAAAACCGCTTAGAGACTCCAAAGTCTCTAAGCGGCACATCACGAATCGCGAATCGATAAGCGAATGTCGCCTGCCGAACCCCGACTAACGTTGCTGCGCAATACTCCGTAGAGACCGAATCTTATGCTCTTCATAACCAATCGACACCGCCGACGCAATCGAAACGTTCAATAAGTTTGACATAGCACATCAGCCTCCTCGTTAATGATGTTGTTATTATAATGATTGAGGAATTTAATGTCAACATTCAAAAAACCTTCAAAGTTACGCCTAAAGGGTAAGTAGGGATACATCGCTAGCCCGATGTCGCGATGGAAAGCGATTCTGTACTATAGATTAAGAAGATAAGTATTTGAAGAAAATAATGTTGAATGATATAGTAAATGTCTATACGTCAACGAATTTGGAGGTACATAAGTGAATACCGCAAACGCAGCTGCGAACTCGCAGCCTAGGGATTTGGGGAATATTAAACGGTTGCCGATCTTGATTACCCTCGTAATCGGCGCGTTTTTCTCCATCCTTAACGAAACATTGTTGAACATTGCTTTAGTTGACCTGACGATCGATCTTAACGTATCGTATACGACGATCCAATGGTTATCGACGAGCTATATGCTTGTCGTAGGGATATTGATCCCGATTTCCGCGTTGCTGGTTCAATGGTTTACGACCAGGCAGATGTTCTTGGGAGCGATGATCTTATTCACCGTCGGAACATTGGTGTGCGCGTTAGCCCCTGAATTTTATGTCCTTCTCATAGGTCGGATTATTCAAGCATTCGGTACGGGGCTCATGCTTCCCGTAATGATGAACACGATTCTCGTGCTATATCCGCCCGAGAAGCGCGGAGCGGCAATGGGAAGTATCGGTCTCGTCATTATGTTCGCACCGGCTATCGGACCGACATTGTCCGGTTTGATTCTGGAGTCGTTCGACTGGCGCTGGTTGTTTTACCTCGTCTTCCCGTTCGGCGTCATTTCAGTCATTATCGCAGCCATTTATTTGAAAAACGTTTCCGACGTAACGAAGCCTAAAGTAGATATACTGTCGATCATCTTGTCCACGATCGGATTCGGGGGCATCGTATATGGCTTCAGCAGCGCGGGCGGAGAGAATACCGGCTGGTCCAGCCCCGAGGTGTACCTAACGCTGATCGTCGGCGGAATATCGTTGCTGCTGTTCGTATGGAGACAACTGTTGTCTAAGGTGCCGATGCTTGATCTTCGTGCATTTAAGTTTCCAATGTTCTCGTTAACCACGGTATTGCTCATCATCGTTATGATGGCGTTGTTCTCCACCTTAATGTTATTGCCCATTTTCCTGCAACAGGGCCTACTGTTCACGGCATTTGCTTCCGGTCTCGTTTTACTTCCGGGGGGCATTCTGAATGGTTTCCTGTCCCCGATCACGGGCAAGCTGTTCGATAAATTCGGACCGCGCGTGCTCGTTATTCCGGGAGCCGCGATTCTTGTCGGAGTTATGTGGTTATTCACGCAGATCGATCTGGAGACGAGCAAAGGAACGATTATTTTATACCACTGCATTATGATGGTCGCCATTTCCATGATCATGATGCCCGCGCAGACGAACAGTCTGAACGAGCTGCCTAGAAAATATTATCCTCACGGGACGGCGATTCTGAACACGTTGCAGCAAGTATCCGGTGCGATCGGCGTCGCCTTCTTCATCAGCATGATGTCGGCGGGAACGAAGGATTATTTATCTAAATCCTCCGATCCTACAGCGCCTACCGAGATGGCCCTCGCGTTAAACGCGGGAATTCACAACGCGTTTTATATCGGGATGATCTTCGCGATCGTCGGGCTCGTGTTGACGTTCTTCGTGAAACGAACGAAAGCTCCGAAAGAGGAATAAGATCCAAATCCAAATTTACACGGAGAAACCGCTGCAGAACATGCGCGGTTTTTCTGCACCTATTCCTTAACGAGGTTTAACGACTATGAGAACAAGATATATCGCCGGCTTATCTCTCGTCACGATGGGCGCGGGTTTCGTTACGACGTTGTTCCTGCCGGAGCACCCGATCGTGGAATTGCTGAAGGGCGGGTTCGAAGCAGGTTTAGTGGGCGGGTTCGCGGACTGGTTCGCGGTGACGGCTCTGTTCCGCCACCCGCTAGGCATCCCGATACCGCATACTTCTCTGCTCCTGAAGAACAGGGATAAGATCGCCAAATCTTTAATCTCCGCGTTGGAGAACGAGCTGCTTAACAAAGAGAGCATTACGCGCAAACTCAAACAGTTTCAGCTGTTAAAAGTTGCCGGATCTGCCGTGGTGAAGCAGGTGAGCAAGCGAAGCAACCGGGTAGGCGTTATTCAGTTTCTGCAGACCCTATTAACTAAGCTGCCACTAGAGTCGCTTGTTCCCCACATTCAATCGGGAATCGTATCCCTGATCCGGCAGACGGATGCAAGTCCGCTCGCGGAGAAGCTGCTTAACACGGCCATGGGAGACCGATGGGAGGAGCGCGCGCTGGATTATGCTCTGAATCAAGGCAGAATATGGGTAAGCAAACCGGAAACCGGATATATGCTCGGTTCGATCGCGCACCAGAAAATGCAGGAAGCCAAAGTCGGCGGTCTTATGGGCTTTGCCGTTCAAGCTTTCGCCGGATTCATGAGCGAGGACAAGCTAGGCACGATGATCCAAAAGCTGCTCCTCTCGGGCATTCAGGATCTAAGCCATTCGGGTAACGCCAGCCGTGAGAAATTACTAGGGGAAATTCGCCATCAGCTGCAACGGGTCGCGGGCGACGAGGAGATGTTGAACCGGGGTAAGCAATGGCTTATCGATAGAGCCGGTCACCCGGACAGCGGGAAGTTTATGCTGGAGCGAATGGAAGGAATCCGATCATCCTTGTTAACCGCATTGGAGAAGGAGAAAGCCGGCGGAGGACGGAAAGTCGTCGCCGTCGTTCGGTATGCGATCCGGAAGCTCCAAGCGGAAAAGGAGCTCGCCGACAACGCGGAGCGCAAAATATTATCGTTCATCGTCGATTTCGTCGAAGCGAATCACTATCGGGTAGGATTGCTGCTCAAAGACAACATCGATCAAATGAACGATAAGGAACTGGTCAAGATGCTGGAGGAAAAAGTCGGCGGCGACCTTCAATGGATCCGGGTCAACGGAGCTTTATGCGGCTTCATCATCGGTTTGATTTTGACGAGTATTCAATGGCTAAGCTGAGGCTTAGCCTTTTCCTCGTTTATAGGCCCCGGGAGTAAGTCCCGTAATTCGCTTGAAGATGCGATGGAAGTGAGGGAGACTCTCGAATCCGCAACGTTCGGCGATCGATCCGATGCTCTCGTCCGTCTCTTGGAGCAGCTCTTTGGCTTGAACGATTCGTTTGGCGTTGACGTAATCGGTGACGTTCATTCCGGTCAGTTGCTTAAACACGCGCGAGAAGTGGGCAGCCGTTACCGAGGCCTGCTGCGCTAACGCGGATAACCCTAAGTCTTCGTCCGGATGGTTAGCTATGTAACCGAGAATATCCTTCATCCATTGGGGACCGATTCTGGAATCCTCATGATCTTCCGGATGGTCGGGAAGCGAATCGCGGTTAACTCGAAGCAGCCATTGCTGCAACTGAAGCGAAACGGCGTGCCGATACCCCGGCTTTTTCAACTCCAGCTCCGATCGGATGTTTTCCAATACGTCTTCCGTGTAACCACGCATTTGCTCCGTCGTCTCGAGTTTATACTGCTTTCTCTTTTTGGCCAGGTCAAAGCAGCGCAAGCCGTTGTAAGAATCATCGTAATTTTCGGTCGAGATCAGGGTCGGCGCGAAAAAAACGGCCGTAGACGTAACCGGCTCAAGCGGATCGGGAAATGCCCGATGGATGGAGTTGCCGGGGATAAGGAACAGGTCGCCCGCGCCCATGTCGTAGAACTTCTGGTCGATGAACAACCTGCCTTTGCCAGCGTATACATAGATCCATTCATAGCGATCGTGAAGATGGTCCGGCAGCTCTCGCTCCGGGCTTTTCGTATCTTTAAATACAAGATCAAAGGGAAATAACGGATCGTTAGAGAACGATTTGCGAACCGGATTCATTCGACAATCCTCCTTCATGCTAGGGGTCTCTTTAAAATATCAAAATAGAGTACAATCGTGCAAATATAAACTCTATTTATGTTAAAAATAGCTGATAAAATAAAAGCATAAGCTTGAAAAGCAAAGGAGAATGCTCGGTTATGAGACTGGATGCCCATCAGCATTTTTGGACCATGTCCCGCAACGATTACGGCTGGATAACGCCCGAGCTGCCCACGCTCTATCGCGATTATTTGCCCGAGCACCTCGTTTCCCATTTGACGGAGCATCGATTGGACGGAACGATTCTCGTGCAAGCCGCGCCTACGATTGAGGAGACGGATTATATTCTTACGCTCGCGGACGAATCCGATACGATCGTCGGAGTCGTCGGGTGGCTGGATTTGAACGACCCGGACCATCGCTCCCATTTCGAACGATTCCGTAGGCACCCCAAATTCGTCGGATTCCGCATAATGATCCAAGAGATGCCGGACGCTTCGAAGATTCTTGAACCGCATTTCGTGAAAGCGCTTCGCTCCTACGCGGAGGAAGATATTCCTATAGATCTGCTTGTCGTGTCCCATCAGCTCGAACCGCTCGCCCGGCTTCTCGATCAAGTACCCGGTTTGCGCGGCGTTATCGATCATATCGGCAAGCCGCGAATCGCCGCCGGCGAGATAGAGCCTTGGTTAAGCCGGATGAAGAGCATTGCCAAGCATCCCGGTATCTATTGCAAGTTGTCCGGAATGGTGACCGAGGCCGATCACGGCAAGTGGGATTCCGGACATTTTACCCCTTATATTCGCCACGCGCTTGAACTATTCGGCCCCGAACGCGTCATGTTCGGCAGCGACTGGCCGGTTTGCTTGCTGTCCGCGAGTTACGATCAAGTGATCGAGATCGTTGAACGAGCGCTGCCGGAAAGCTGGGGCGAACGCGAACGCGCTAGGCTGTTCGGAGAAAACGCGAAGGAGTTCTACAAACGATGAGACAATTAAATCGATCGGCTCTACAAGACGAAGAAGCGAAGCTTCCGAAAGAGACAAGCGCAAGTCCGGTAACGGTGCTGCAGATAGGAGAAGGCAATTTTCTACGCGGATTCTTCGATTGGATGGTTCACGAATCGCGCAAGCAAGGCTTGTTTCAAGGAAGCGTAGCGGTCACGCAGCCCCGTCCTTCGGGGAAACCTAAGATTGACGCACTAGCCGGACAAGACGGCTTATATACGCTTGTCATTCGCGGTCTCGAGAACGGAGCAAGCGTCGAACGCAAAGAGGTGATATCGGTTTTCTCCGAAGCGTTCGATCCCTATGGCGATTGGGCCCGGATGGTCGAATTGGCGGTAAGCCCGGAGTTGCGTTTTATCGTTTCGAATACGACCGAAGCGGGTCTCGTGTATCGGCCGGAAGAGTTAACGGAAGGTGCGCCTATCGTATCGTTTCCCGGCAAAGTCGCGTACTTGCTCTATCGGAGGTACTTAAAGTTCGACGGGGCGGCTGATCGCGGACTTATTCTGCTGCCTTGCGAGCTGTTGGAGAGAAACGGCGACGCGCTTAAGGAGGCCGTACTTAAATACGCGACGGATTGGGAGCTGCCGGAAACCTTCGTGGATTGGGTTCAAAGACACAATCGGTTCCTAAATTCCCTCGTCGACCGGATCGTAACCGGTTACCCGGATCGGGTACAAGCGGAGCAATGGTTCGCGGAATGGGGATACGAGGACGGCTTGCTATGCACGGCGGAGCCTTATCATCTGTGGGCGATCGAAGGCGAGCCCGAGCTGGACGAAGAGCTGCCGTTTAATCGTTCCGGGCTTAACGTGCAATGGGTAGAGGACTTAAAGCCATTCCAGCAACGCAAAGTTCGTATTCTTAACGGGGCGCACACGCTCATGACTCCGATCGGCATTCTGCATGGAGTCGAGCACGTTCGCGAGCTGATGGAGCACGAGAAGCTGGGAGCGTTCGTCCGCTCTACGGTTTATGAGGAGATTATTCCATCGCTTCCGTATCCGGCACGGGAGATGAGAGATTACGCCGACGCCGTGTTCGAACGATATCTAAACCCGTATATTCGCCATCGGCTCGCGGATATCGCGATGAATAGCATCAGCAAGTTTAAGACGCGACTGATTCCTTCGCTCTCTTATTACGCCCAGCGGGGAGAGCGAGTGCCGACCGGCTTGGCGCAAGGACTCGCGGGATTAGTGCGCTATTACCATGTAAAACGCAACGGCGATCAATTCGAAGGCCGGTCGTTGAGCGGACAGCCATATACCGTTCGCGACGACGCGAAGGTGCTGGATACGTTAGCCGGCATATGGGCGGACGCTGAGCATGCGAATGAAGCGCTGATCGCGACCGTAACTCGGATTCTATCGGATGAAACCCTCTGGGGCGAAGATTTGGCGCGTTGGAACGGACTCGCGTCCGAAGTAACGGAAACGTTGGCAGGGTGGACAGCTAAGGAGGAGCAGCAATGAGCGATTGGATAAGATTGTCGGCTAACGATCAAGTGGTGATTGCGCTAAGAGAATTCTCGGCGGGGGAGGTCGTCTTCCTTGAGGACGGATCGAGCTTGACCTTGTCGGGTGACGTGCCGAAAGGGCATAAAATCTTGACCAAACCGGTCGCCGAAGGGCAGGACGTGTTGAAGTTCGGTTATTCGATCGGGAAAGCGAAGGAGGATCTTCCTCCCGGAGTTTGGGTGCACACGCACAATCTTAGAACGGGCTTAAAAGGATTTTTAGACTATCAATACGAGCCGACTCCGCCTGTTACGCAAGCGCAAAAACCGCTCAGACAAACGTTTCAAGGGTATGTGCGCGTCAACGGAGAGATAGGCATCCGCAATGAGATATGGATCATCAACACGGTAGGCTGCATTAACAAAACATGCGAAGTGATCGCGAACCGGGCTAACTCGCTGCATCGGGGAAGAGTGGACGGCGTGTACCACTTCTCTCATCCGTTCGGCTGTTCCCAGCTCGGAGACGATCTGAAGTATACGCAGAAGCTGCTCGCTTCGCTTGTCAACCATCCGAACGCGGCGGGCGTGTTGGTCATCGGCCTTGGCTGCGAGAACAACCAGATCGATGCGTTCAAGCAGGCGATCGGGGAGTTCGACGCGAACCGGATCAAGTTCATGAGATCCCAAGACGTCGAAGATGAACTCGAAGAGGGTCTTGCTCTGATCGAGGAACTTGTCGAATACGCGGAACGGTTCGAGCGCGAGACCGTACCCGCATCCAAGCTGAAGCTAGGCTTGAAGTGCGGAGGCTCCGACGGCTTGTCCGGCATAACGGCGAATCCGCTCGTAGGAACCGTATCGGACAGGCTGATCGCAACGGGAGGCACGGCAATCTTGACCGAAGTGCCCGAAATGTTCGGGGCGGAGACGATTCTGATGAACCGTGCGAAGGACGAGGAAGTGTTCGGGCGGATCGTTTCGCTCGTGAATGACTTCAAGCAATATTTCATTCGCCACGACCAGGAGATCTACGAGAATCCATCTCCTGGCAATAAGGCCGGTGGAATTAGCACGCTGGAAGAGAAATCGTTAGGCTGCACGCAGAAGGGCGGACACTCGATCGTCACCGACGTTATCCCTTACGGCGAGAGGGTTCATAAGGAAGGGCTTAACCTGTTGGAGGCGCCCGGTAACGATCTCGTCTCCGTCACGGCGCTGTCCGCGGGAGGCGCGCATATCGTTCTGTTCACAACGGGCAGGGGAACTCCGTTCGGCGGACCGGTGCCTACAGTCAAGATCTCGACGAACAGCGAGCTTGCCGGCCGCAAGAAAAATTGGATCGATTACGATGCCGGACAGCTTCTGAACGGCAAAGGAATGGATCAATTGACGGAAGAGCTGTGGAACAAACTGCTGGATATCGCTTCAGGGGACGTGCAAACGCACAATGAAGCGAACGGATTCCGCGAAATCGCCATATTCAAGGACGGGGTGATCCTGTAGTGAAGTATCGCGCGCTTGGCCAGACCGGATTGGACGTATCCGTCTTGAGCTTCGGGGCCTCCTCGCTTGGATCGGTGTTCCGCGAGACGAACGAATCGGAAGCGATTCGTACCGTGAATGAAGCGCTGGATTCGGGAATCAATTATATCGACGTGTCTCCCTATTACGGGCTGACGAAGGCGGAGACGGTATTGGGCAAAGCGATCAAGGAGCTTCCTCGCGATCGGTTCTTGTTATCGACAAAAGCCGGACGTTACGGAGTTGACCAGTTCGACTTCAGCGCGAAGCGGATCGCGACAAGCTTGGAAGAGAGCTTTGCCCGGCTGAATACCGACTACGTCGACATTCTCTATCTGCACGATATCGAGTTCGTTTCTTCCGATATTATTCTGGAAGAAGCGATCCCGACGCTGCAACGCTTGAAAGCGGAAGGTAAAATCCGTTACTACGGCATCTGCGGGCTGCCGATCTCCTTGTTCGAGACGTTGCTTCCGCAGATCGAAGTGGACGCGATCATTTCTTATTGCCATTATTCCTTGAACGATACCGCCTTGCTCGGATTGTTGCCGTTGCTGGAGCGGAAAGGGATCGGGCTCGTCAACGCCTCTCCGTTGTCGATGGGATTGCTGAGCGCTCGAGGAACGCCGGACTGGCATCTGGCCAGCCCGGAACTGAAAGCGAAATGCCTGCGCGCGGCGGAACTATGCGCAAGCCGGGGGTTCGATATCGCCAAGCTGGCCGTCCAATATTCGACGGCTAACGAACAGATTCCGACGACTCTCGTCAGTACGGCGAATCCCGTTAACATTCGGAATAACGCGGCGTGGACGGACGAGCCTATCGATGAAGAGTTGCTTAAGGACGTACTGGACATTCTTGAGCCCGTGCATGATTTGACGTGGGTAAGCGGAAGACCGGAATACAACTTTGGAATCAAGACATAGGGGGAGTTGTTTACGATGCGAGGAATCGTGTGCGAAGAAATCGAACGTTTTAACTTAGTGGAAGATCTTCCTGAACCTAACTTCGTGGAGGGGGAAGCCATCGTCCGTATTCGCAGAGTGGGGATTTGCGGAACGGATCTGCACGCCTTCAAGGGCAATCAGCCGTTCTTCACTTACCCGCGCGTGCTTGGACACGAATTGGCGGGCGTTATCGAGCGGATCGGCGACAATGAAGCGGGGCTTGCGGCAGGAGATCAGGTTAGCGTGATCCCTTATATGCATTGCGGTAAGTGCGTGGCTTGCCGGAACGGCAAAACCAATTGCTGTACCTCCATGAGGGTGCTCGGCGTTCATATCGACGGGGGGATGCGGGAGAGGATCTCGGTTCCGGTTACCCATTTGATTCAAACGAACGGCTTGACCTTCGACCAAACGGCGGTATTGGAACCGCTCAGCATCGGAGCGCATGCGGTCAGAAGATCCGGTCTGCTTAAAGGCGAGACCGTGCTTGTCATCGGCGGAGGGCCTATCGGCTTAGGCGTGATGGCGTTCGCCAAATACGCGGGAGCCCGGGTAATCGCGATGGATATTAACGAAGAGAGGCTTGCCTTCTGTCGCGCATGGGCGAACGTAGACGAAACCGTGAATGCCCTCCAGAACCCGCAAGAGAAGCTGGCTGAGCTAACGGGAGGAGACTTCCCGACGGTCGTCTTTGACGCGACAGGGAACGCAAGGTCGATGACGGATGCATTCGGGTTAGTCGCCCATGGCGGCCGGCTCGTGTACGTCGGCTTGGTGAAAGCGGATATCGCCTTTAACGACCCGGAATTCCATAAGCGCGAGCTGACGCTGATGGGAAGCCGCAACGCGACCAAAGAGGACTTCGCCAACGTGTACGACGCGGTGAAGAGCGGCGGCATCGACGTGGACAGCTACATTACGCACCGTTCTTCGTTCGAAGGCATGATCGGCCAATTCGAAACTTGGCTGAAGCCGGAATCGAAAGTCATTAAAGCGATGGTTGAACTATAGACAACAGACCGATTGTTAGGCTATGATAGATCTAATGATGAACTAAATAGGAACAACCGGAGGAGCCTGCCACCAGCAGGCTCTTTTTTGCTATTTTTATAGTTACAATTTGTATCAAACCTGTTGGTGAGCGTGGATGGCTCTGCCGAAATTTGGACATCATGAGGGCATTCCATCTTAAGGAGGATCATTATGGAACAGCAAGCACTATGGGCAATCGGCATCTTTTTAGTTATTTACGCGCTTATCGTCTCGGAAAAAATCCATCGCACGATCGTCGCTATGATCGGAGGCATTTTGATGGTCGCCCTTGGAATCGTAGACCAAGAGACGGCCCTGCATCATATCGACTTCAATACTCTGGGTTTACTGATCGGAATGATGATCATCGTTAGCGTTACGGCGGAAACGGGACTGTTCAAATCGATCGCGGTTTACGCGGCCAAGAAGTCGAAAGGCGAGCCCGTCCGCATCCTCGTCTCGTTGTCGCTTATCACCGCCGTCGGATCCGCTTTCTTGGACAACGTGACGACCGTGCTGCTAATGGTTCCCGTTACGTTTAGCATAACGAGGCAACTGAAGGTCAATCCGATTCCGTTCCTGATTACGCAGATTATGGCATCCAACATCGGGGGAACCGCGACGTTGATCGGAGATCCGCCGAACATCATGATCGGAAGCGCGGTTAAGGAGCTGAGCTTCATGGATTTTATCGTGAATCTTGCCCCTGTCGTAGCCATCGTCATGGTCGTAACGATCCCGATATTCGTCTGGCTATACCGCAAGAGCATTCGTACGACCGACGAGCTCAAGAGAGGAATCATGGAGCTTGACGAGAAAAAAATGATCACCGATTCCAAACTGTTGAACAAATGCTTAATCGTTCTAAGCTTAACGATTGTCGGCTTTTTCACGCATCAGCTGCTTCATCTGGAGTCGGCGACGGTCGCTCTTGCCGGCGCCTTTCTCCTCTTGCTGCTAACCGGAGAACATAAAATGGAGGAAGCGTTCGCCAAAGTCGAGTGGATGACGATCTTTTTCTTCGTCGGTTTGTTCGTGCTCGTATCCGGGTTGGTCGAGACCGGGGTTATCTCGCAGTTGGCCGATAAGGCGATCGAATGGACGGGAGGCGACTTGACGGCGACCTCGATGCTGATCTTATGGCTAAGCGCGATCGCTTCGGCCTTTCTCGATAACATTCCGTTCGTCGCGACGATGATCCCGATGATTCAGGAAATGGGTTTAATGGGTATGGATAACCTAGAACCGCTCTGGTGGAGCTTGGCGCTGGGGGCTTGCTTGGGAGGAAACGGCGCGCTGATTGGAGCTAGCGCCAATCTGATCGTCGCCGGAATGGCTGCTAAGGAAGGTCATCCGATCACGTTCATGAAGTATTTGATGGTCGGTTTTCCGATCATGATCCTTACGGTTATCATTTCGAGCGTATATATTTATTTGAGATATTTGATGTAATCCAGCTAGAAAAGGAGCCGCTCCATAAAACGGAGAGGCTCCTGATTTAAGCCTTATGCGGCTTCGGCCTGCGAATCAACGGCCGGTTTGTCGGCGTACTCCGTTTTCATGTACAGCAGCAAGCCCAAGATGATGAAGGCGCCGCCCGCTAGCTGGAACGTTGTCACCATTTCCCGGAATAGCAGCATCCCGAGCAAGCTCGCGCCGACCGGTTCCGCGAACACCGTAATGGATATCGTAGTCGGTTTCACGTACTGAAGCAGCCAATTGAAGATCATGTGCCCGAATACGGTCGGGACGATCGCCAGCGCCATGAAGATAGCCCACTCCCGCGGGGGAAATCCGACGACCTCATAGCCTACGAAAAGGTTATACGCAGCAAAGCACGCAAAGGCAATCGCGAAGACGATTAAGCTGTACAAATAAGAAGAGACGCGGGTCAGAATACGTTTGGCGATCAGCATGTTCACGGCTACCGCAAGGGTACCGAGGAGCGACAACAGATCTCCCTTAAAAGCGGTACCGGATAAGCTTATGTCTCCGGAACCGACGAAGAACGCTCCGACCAGCGCCAGCGTCAGCCCTAGTAAGGCAATCTTCCCGATTCTGTCTTTGAAGACGAAGTACGCGCCGATCAAGACGAATACGGGCTCCAATGCCAGAATAATCGTCGAACTCGCAATGGACGTATAGTTCAGCGATTCCATCCATAACAAGAAATGCAGAGCAAGGAAAAATCCGGCTAATCCGAGCAGTGTCCAATCTTTGCGCGAGATCGAGCGCATCGTTCGCAGTTGGCGGGTTCCGAATGGAAGCATGATGACGACGGTGAATAACATGCGATACATTCCTTGCACGGCAACCGGCGCGTCGGAGTACCGAACGAAGATCGGGGCGAAGGATATGGCGATCATGCCTACGATTAAGGGGATGAGCGTTGGGATAGGCGGCGATGATTTGTTCACGGGCAATTCACTTCCTGTTCTAAGGTGCAATTAAGCTATTGTAAAGCCGCGGTTAGGAAAGATCAACCCGCGCGAAGGTGTAAAAAGTTTGCAGTTTAGATACATTCGGAGATTAAGAGGATACAACTATTTTTTATACTCATCTTAGCTTCCGGAAATAGAGTCGACTTGGACTTAATCTACCGGAAAGGACATGAGGAGGATAACGCATGGATAAAAGTTGGACGAACAAGAATACGCCGATCGTCTACAAATCCCGTCGCAAGACAACGATGACGATTGCCGCGATCGCCGCTTTATCGTTGTCGATTCAACTCGCGTCCGTGGCCGCGGCAAGGTCGCCGTCGGCGACCGCGAGCATGCAATCGGCGGCAGCGATTAGCGGAACGGCATCTACGAAGACGGTAAACGCGTTCGAAGCTTACTTGAGCAAAGATCAGCTTCCCGCCGCGATCGCTTATTTGAAAGCTCATATCGGCGAAGTCACGACGTCGCAAGCAACCGTAATGGTGCTTCATTTGGAGAATGCTCTCAAAAAACGATTGCCTGTGATACAGAAGCGCTTCGAGCAGAGCGCCGTGCAATCCGGAATCGGCAAAGCGTACAAGAGGGGAGCGACATTCGATGACGTCATCTCGCGCACGAAAGATTCGAATTTAAAAGCGTTATTGAAGGAAACCAGGGACAGCGGTTATAAGCTCGAGACGGCGGAAGGGTTCTATTATCCGGTTATCGATTATGCCGCATTCAGAACGTATTCCGTCAGCGTCAACCCCGATATCGATGATTACATCGCGATCATGGCGACGGAGTCCGATCAGCCGAAAGTCAAGGACGCCGCGCTCGTCATCGGGTATCAGCAACTCGTTAACCGCGCGTTAGCCCAGGAGAGGTTTCTGGCAAAGTATGCGTATTCCAATCGCGCTCCGCATATTCGGAATCTATTCCGCAGCTATGAGCTTCTAACGTTCTATGGCGTCAATAACACGCCGTTGTTCGAGTACGGCAGCCAAAAGATCCAACCGAACGCGCTGCGCGGGTACAACGGCATGTTGGCTTGGAATAACGCCAAGCTTAGTCCGTATTTAACCAAGCTGCAGGAATTCATGGATTTGGTCGCGGACAACGAGAACAGGCTGACCGAAGAAGTGGAGAAGTTCCGCCAATCCCATTATCCGATTCGCTAGATCGGCCGTCCGGTTGCAATAATTCATCCTATAAGTCCTGCCGAGAATAACTCGGCAGGCTTTTTTGTTGTCTCTTCGATTATTTTTTTGTAGACAATAATAATATTTGTTTGTATATTAATAAACGAATAAACAATTTGTTTATAATAATTATTAGAAAGGAAGCAGGTTTAAATGTTCGCCAATCGTTACGTAAGAACAATCGTACTGTCTAGTTTTTTGCTGCAATTAGGAATTTGGGTCAGGAATTTCGCAATCCTACTGTATATCACCGACATCACGAACAACGACGAGTTATCCGTCTCGTTGATCTCCGTCGCGGAGTTCGCTCCGATTTTCTTGTTCGCTATCATCGGGGGGACGTTCGCGGACAGGTGGAGGCCCAAGCGCACGATGGTTGCCAGCGACTTCTTGTCGGCCGCGTCCATCGTCGCCGTAATGTTAGTTCTGGCATACGGTTCATGGAAAGCTTTGTTTTTCGCGACGCTGGTGTCAGCCATCATGTCTCAATTCTCGCAGCCTTCGGCGATGAAGCTGTTCAAGCAGCATGTGCCGCAAGAGCAATTGCAAAGCGTCATGGCGATGTTCCAATCGATGATGGCTTTCTTCATGGTGATCGGTCCGATTATCGGCGCGTTTATTTATGCTCAATTCGGTATTGAAGTGTCTCTAGGCGTGATGGGAGCGATGTTTGTCTGTTCGGGACTGGTTCTTATGTCTCTTCCGAAAGACGCAGAGGTGCAAAGAGCGAATAAAGGCAACAGTTTCGCGCAAGATTTGAAGGACGGATTCGGGTACGTGTTCAAGAATCGCGAGCTAAGGACGCTCGGGGGGACGTTCATCGTATCCGGTTTTGCGGTCGGTTTGATTCAACCTCTAATGATCTTCATAACGATAGAGAATTTAGGCCAGGACAAATCGCATCTTCAGTGGCTGCTTACGGCGAACGGAGCGGCGATGTTAGCCGGGGGCGCGGTCATTATGAGTCTGGCGAAAAAGGTTCAACCGCAGTTACTGCTTATGATCGGATTGCTGGCGAGCACGATCGGAACGTTCGGCATAGGGTGGTCGACGAGCATCGTTCTGACCTTGCTGTTTCAGGTCATCAATGGTTTCTGTTATCCAATGATCCATATCGGGATGAACACCTTGATCATGAAAAACACGAAAGCCGAATTCATCGGACGGGTAGGAGGCGTGCTTACGCCTATGTTCATGGGGATGATGGTCATCGGAATGTCGCTGGGCGGCGCATGGAAAGAGGTTTCGTCGCTGATGTTCGTATTCGGTTCGGCGGCTATGCTGTTCCTTGTCGGCGCGCTCTTGATTAGTACGCTCCTACGCAAAAAAGACCACGTCCAAATTGGAGTGGATGGTTCGCAAATTTCCGAAATGGATGGTGTCAGACGCGGACAAAACGGTTAAAATGAGCACAAAGGAAGGTGCTTATGATGACCACGAACATTTTATTGATCGCAACTTTAATTATAATGGCCGTTGCCGTCGTATTGACGATAAAGATCGGTACGTCTATCGGGAACAAAGAAGGCAACAGCACCTATTCCGCCAATCCGGGACGCAAACTCGGCAGGCTGTTATCCTACTACCTTATCGTAATCGTAGCTGTATTGATCGTATTTATCGTGATCATGCGCGGTTGAATTCAGCGCGGCTTGTTCGCTGTAGCTGAATTCAACGAGCGAAAGGCTTCGGCGAATTTCCGGATTCCTTGCGGGATCAGCAAGTCGTCCACCTTGCTGTACGTAAGCCGGACTCGGCGGGACGACGAGCCTAGCGTCGAACCCGGCGTGAAGACGACGCCATTGTCGATCGCCAGGTTAAATAACTTCAGCTCATCCCATTCCCCGGGCAGTTCGCACCACAGATGGATTCCCCCGAGCGGGGCTTGGAAACGAACTTCGTCGCCAAGCTCCGCTCGCAGTGCGTTTACCGTCAACTCAAGCTTTGACAGCAACCCGGTTCTTAGCTTTGTCAGATGGTTGTCCAATTCCCCGGAGGAGAGAAGCTGCGAGGCTATCCACTGCGGGATATTGGAGTGTCCGAAATCCAATTGCTGCTTGGCATCCGTCAGCCGTTGAATTACCGATTGCGGCCCCGTAATCCAGCCGATGCGAAGACCGGAAGATACGATCTTGGACAAGGAACTTACATAGAGCACGGAGCCATCCTGATCCATCGACTTCAAGGTGCTCCTCGTATCGTGATCGTAGCTTGTCAGGCTATACGGATCGTCTTCCACGATGGCAATTCCGTATTTCGTGGAAATCTCCAACAAACGTTTCCTTCGTTCGTAGCTAAGGGTAGTTCCGGTCGGATTGTGGAAGATCGGGTTGACGAACACCATCTTGATCCTGTGCTGTTTATATAGAGATACGATTTGTTCGGGATCGATTCCATTCCGTTCAACCGGCAAGCGGTACGTTCTAAGCCCGGCGGAATGGAAAATCGGCAACGAGTAACAATAGGAAGGGTCCTCGATCGCGATGGCGTCACCCGGCTGCAGGAGGCACTGAATGATAAGCTGCAAAGCCTGCTGGGCACCGGAAGTAACCAGTACGGAAGAGGCGGTGGACGGAATGTGCCGGTATTGCCGCAAGTGCTCCGAAATGGTTTCCCTCAGTCTTAGATTTCCTTGAATGTGTTCGTAGCCCAGGTATTGGCTCAATTCGAGCTGGCTGTGCGCTTCCTGCATGAGCTTGACCGGGAACAAATCGGGGCTTAGTTCGCCGATCGCAAAGTTGAGATAAGGCTTGTCCGTGCCGACGATTTTGTGAATTTGCCTCGTGATCGGATCGTTAAGGTGACGCATGCCGCCTTTAACGTATTCTTCCCAATTCGGCACCCGTTTCACGTTGCCTTCTTCGTTCTTCTGCAAAGTAACGACGGTGCCGAATCCTTTCACTCTCTTGACGATGCCTAGCGAGTTCAATTGGTCGTAAGCGGAGATGATCGTGCTTCGGTTAACGTCGAGAAGAGCCGCTAGCGCCCGTTCCGACGGCAGGGAACTGCCCGAGGGATATTCGCCGTTCAAGATTCGAGTCTCGAAATAATCGGAAATCTGTATATATACCGGGACTTGCAACGACTTATCGGGTTTCCACTCCATGTTGCGGTTGCGCCTCCTGATTTTCGCGTGTCGTGCATATCCCAATGATTATAGCACAACGATCCCCGGCGAATCCCCTCATCGGATGTTCCGTTTCCTTATTGAAACCGATAATCGGCAAACCTCATGGCGTTCCGCACGCTAGTCCACATGTCAACGCTCTCGCCGCCCATGTACCAGTAGCCGTAACCGGCAATGGAATGAGCCTCCCCGAGCTTGATTTTCCGAGTCATGGAACGTCCGTCTTCTACCCATAAGCTGTGTTGCACGCCGTTTTGGCGATACTCGGCCGTATACTGTCCAAGCTTTTCATTCCATACGGGCTTAAGCCGATTAGCCTGCAAGAGACTGTTCTGATCGATGAGACTCCAGTCGGAGGAATGGACGCCGTAAGCGTTCGTAACCCAGTCTCTCGTGTAGAACGGGAGGGCGAGTATCGTTTTGCTCGCGGGAACGCGGGAGAGGAGTTTCCGTAAACCCGACTCGAGCCAAGGCAGAGAGGAGACGGATCCCGCCTCCGGCGCTCCGCCCCAATGCTCGTCATACCCCATTAAGACGAGGTAATCCGCGTTCTGTCCTAGAGCGGAATAATCGAACGCTTCCGTCCAATCCGTCCCTAAATCCGGAGATACGTTAACCGATAGCACGGCTTTAAGTTTGCGTAAGGCTTCAGATAATTCCTTAATGAACAAAGTTAACGTTTCCCGATCTTGGGGGTCTACATTCTCGAAGTCAATATTCATTCCATCGATTCCGTACCGTTTGACGGCGTCCGATAACGTAGCGATGAACTCGGTGCGAGTGGAAGAGGCGGATAACATGAGATGGGTATTCGCCATGTCTGACCGGTTGCCTAACATGGCCCATACTTTTTTGCCGCGCTGGTGCGCCCAAGTCAACAGCGAAGGGTCCGTGTAATCGTCTAAACCGCCGGATTTCCCGAGGAAAAACCAGCGAGGCGACAACGTATTAACGGCAGAAGTCGCAACCTGTTGTTCGAATTGCTTGGTCGTCTGTCCGTATTGCCATCCAAGCTGAACGCTATCTTCCGGTTGCAGCTTGATTTGATCCGCCCATTGTTCCCGCTGAAGCACTCGGTCCAGAAGCACAGCGGCTTCTTGTCTGGTGATCGCGGATTGCGGACGGAAGTTGCCCCGTTCGTCTCCTTTCATTAATTCGATCTGAACCAAGCGAGAGACGAACGGCACGGCCCATGAAGAGATCTGTTGCCGATCCGCAAACGGCTTCGTATAGATATCGGTTCCATCCGACGAGCTTGCTTCGGTTTGGTTCAAAGCTCGAGCCAGCAAGGCTGCAGCTTCTTGCCTTGTTACTTCTTGGGCAGGCGCGAACCGGGTAGAAGAGGCTCCTTGAACGAAGCTTAATTGAATGCCGGCTTGTACCCAGCCATAATACCAAACGGTCTTAGGTACGTCTTCGAAGCCGGCAATCGCGCTGGATACCGGCGATAAGGACAGTAATCGACCAAGCATCGCGACGAATTCCGCTCTCGTGATCGCTTTCCGAGGCTCGAACTTGCGTTGCCCCGTACCGCTGACGATATTCAGCTGCGAGAGATGTAAAATGGCTTCCGTGGCGTAATTAGCCGCGATATCGTCGAAGGGGAGTTGGGAACTTGCGCTAGACGCGGAGACGCGATTAGGATGAGCGAAACTAGTAAATGCTATAAGGACGGCGAGCAGGGTGCTGCCTATGTACCTCGAATGCCGCATATGACGATCGACCCGCTTTCTAAATAAACGATAGAGTAGAAACCATTCTTCTATCGTACTGAATTCGCCAGACGAGTCCTATGTTCAATTATTGGCAATCGCAAAATGGCTTTGCTTTTCGCGGGCGATCGTGTGATAATGGCACGGACAACATGAAGTGGAGGCATTTTCCTATTGAGCCGGTATCCTTTTGAATACGAGCATTCGAAACCGTTTCTGCAGCAGGTCGGGGAATGGGTTGCGGATGTTTTTTACGACATTTTGCCCGAAGCGGGCTTCGAAGTTCGCGACGAGCAAATTTATATGGCATTCCAGCTGGAACGCGCCTTCGCGGAGAAGCAGACGATTTTCGCGGAAGCGGGAGTCGGTACGGGCAAAACGTTGGTTTATTTGCTGTACGCGATCTGTTATGCCCGGTATCATCGCAAACCCGTGATCGTGGCTTGCGCGGACGAGTCGTTAATCGAACAGCTTGTGAAGCCGGAAGGCGACATCGCCAAGCTTGCCCGGCATTTGGAGCTCGTTATCGACGCTAGATTGGGCAAATCCCAGGACCGATACCTCTGTCTGGCAAAGCTGGAGCATGCGCGAACGGAATACGTGGACGTCGAATTGTATAACGCTTTATATCAAGAGCTGCCATCGTTCGTCCATAAGAGCGAAGGCATGCAGTCGTTTTATGCTTACGGCGATAGGAAGCAATATCCGCATCTCAACGACGTCCAATGGGATAGAATCAATTGGGATCCCTATCAGGATTGTTTCGTCTGCGATAAGCGCCACCGCTGCGGGCAAACGTTGTCCAGAGAGCATTATCGCCAATCGACTGATTTGATTATTTGCTCACACGATTTCTACATGGAGCATGTATGGACGTATGAAGGGCGGAAGAGAGAAGGCCAGCTTCCGTTGCTGCCTGACCATTGCGCCGTTATTTTCGACGAAGGGCATCTATTGGAGTCTGCAGCGCAGAAAGCGTTAACGTATCGAGTTAAGCACTCTATATTCGAAGAGCTGATCACCCGATTGCTGAAAAACGATATCCGCGAGTCTCTGGCCGTCTTGATCGACGAAGCGATCGATGGCAGCGAAGCGATGTTCGAGCTGCTCGAGCGTCAGAGCGTGGCTGTCCCGGGTTCCGATCGGCGGCAGATCGTCTTGAACGATCAGCTCTTGAAGCAGGTGTCCCGGCTCCGTTCGGCATTGGACGGAATCGAAGAAGAGCTGGTGTTCGAGAGCGAGCTGTTTAACTTGGACGGTTATCAGCTTCGCATCGTGGAAGAGCATCTGGAGATGATGCAGAAGGCGCTGAGTTTATTCCAGAACTCGAATTCGTTGATTTGCTGGGCGACGGAAAGCCCGACGGGCCTTACGCTCGTCATCATGCCGAAGGCCGTTAAGGAAGTGCTGCGCGAGCGGGTATTCTCCGCGAAGATGCCGGTCGTGTTCTCTTCGGCGACTTTGTCCGTTAACGGCTCGTTCGACTTCTTGGCTTACAGTCTCGGCATCGAGAACTATTTATCCTTCAGCGTCGATTCTCCTTACGAATACGAGAGCCGGATGGAAGTGCTCGCGCCTAAGTGGAATAACGGGGCAACTTTCGGGGAGAAAATGAAGACAGCCGTCAAGATGCTGCAAAGAACCGAAGGGAGAGCATTGATTCTATTCCCTTCGAGAGAAGAACTCAAATTGTTCAAAGAAGCAATTGTCTCATATGCGGAAGTGGCCGGCATGAACTTCGGCTTCGAAGGGGATCGGGAGATTAGCCATCTGATCGCGGATTTTCAGCGGGAAGAGACAAGCGTTCTATGCGCGGTTACGTTGTGGGAAGGGTTGGACGTTCCCGGGCCTTCCTTATCTAACGTAATTGTATGGTCGCTTCCTTTTCCCCCGCAAGATCCGGTGTTCGCCTCGAAGCGCCAAGAAGCGGATTCCCCATACGATGAGGTCGATTTGCCTTATATGCTGCTTCGGTTGAAGCAAGGGATCGGACGCTTGATTCGCACGCGGGAAGACTCTGGAATAATCGTCATTCTGAGCGAACAAATCCACACGGATGCGCTTTTGAGGGAACAAATTCAGGCGCTGTTGCCGGAGGGCGTCGAGTTAAAGGCCGACTGACGACCATTTGTTCTTTTGTTCTCAAATGATTTGTTCTTTATACGTTCGCGGTGCTAAAATAGAAATAGAATCTATTGGAATCGAACAAGAGGAGGTAGTGATCGAATGCTGAAAATCACCGTACTTATCGGAAGTCTTAGACAAGGTTCCTACAATTTGCAATTGGCTCATACGATGAAGGAACGCTACATCAACAAAATAGACCTAGAAATCGCGGACATTCGATCTCTTCCGTTTTTCGATCAAGACATCGAGTTGAATCCGCCGCAAGTCGTGAAGGAGCTGTTGGGCAAGGTGGCGACCGCTGACGGAGTATTCATCATTACTCCGGAATACAACTGGTCTGTTCCCGGAGTGCTCAAGAACGCGATCGATTGGTTGTCTCGCTTAGACAAGGTGTTAATCGGCAAACCCGTGTTGACGGCAGGGGTATCGCCGGGAATGATGGGAACGATCCGAGCGCAGCTTCATCTGCGTGAAATATTGGCCAGCCCGGGCATTCAAGCGAAGCTGCTTCCGCCTGCAGGCAATGAGATATATATCAGCTCTGCCGGATTGAAGTTCGACGAGACGACAAGCCGGCTCGTTGACGAATCAACTTTGCGTTTTATCGACCGCGTAATGGACAAGTTTATCGAGTTCGCCCAAAAATAAGGCTAACGATAGAGAAGGTTCTTGCTATTTTTCGTTCGTAAGTGACAAGTGGTTTCAAAGTGCGGTTACAGGACTAACACTTCTGTGCCCGCACTTTTTTGTTGTTTCCTCATTTGCGACTTCTTAGTTCTCCTTTTGCACGAGAAACGACGAAGGCACTTTTTTGGCCTTGGTGACTCGAGAATGGCTAGCGCAGTTCAAAAAAGGCATATGCATACTTGCGTGTTGTGAAGTGCTAATCCAAAATTCATATGTAACTAAATAGGTCTAGTTATAATCGAAATGACGAATAATGACAAAAAATAATCAAATATGTTGTGACTTTTATTACTGAATATAATTAATTATATATAACCATATCTAAATAGGTTTAAAACTGAAAATAAATATGATATGCTCCTACCGATCAAGACATTATAATAGATAGGTAAAGGAGATTAGGTATGTTGAGAAAAGTTATGCACTTCGGCTTTGCTATCGTTTTGCTTGCAGGAATGCTAGCTTTACCTGCAGCCCCGGCGAACGCGGCGTCCAAAACGACGTTGCTCGTGTCCGCGGCGGCAAGCTTGAAAGATAGCCTTGACGAGATCGAGAAGAACTACGAAAAAGCGCACCCGGACGTCGATCTGCAATTTAATTTAGGTTCTTCCGGTACTCTTCAGAAACAGATCGAGCAGGGAGCTCCCGCGGATTTGTTCCTATCCGCGGGCCAGAAGCAAATGGATGCACTGGTCGACGGCAAACTCGTGTCCAAGAGCAAGCTGTTGCTCAAGAATGATCTTGTACTGATCGTTCCTAGCGACTCTGCCGCCACGATCAATTCCGTGAAAGAGCTGACGGGCAAGGCTATCGAGCGGATTGCGATCGGACAACCGGAATCCGTACCTGCAGGGCAGTATGCCAAAGAAACGTTAACCGTGCGCAAAGTATGGGAGCCGCTGCAGGATAAACTCGTCTATGCCAAAGACGTTCGCCAAGTCTTGACTTACGTGGAGAGCGGCAACGTCGATGCGGGGTTCGTCTATCGCACGGATGCCCTTGCTTCCAATAAAGTCAAAATCGCGTTCAAAGTTCATTCCTTTGCGCATAAGCCGATCGTCTATCCGGCGGCCGTGCTTAAGCAAACCAAGAATGAAAAAGAAGCGAATGCTTTCTACGATTACCTGCAATCCAGCGAGGCCAAGGCCGTATTCGTCAAATTCGGATTTAAATTACCTTAACATCAGTCAGTAAACGAGGTGTATGAACGTTGGACGGGCAATCCTTTTTCGACCCGATCATTTTGTCGGTGAAAATATCGGCGATCGCAAGCGTCATCGTGTTCGGCCTAGCAGCCTTGTTCGCGCGATGGATGGCGAGGGCGAGGTTCTTCGGCAAGAGCTTGGTCGAAACGCTGCTGCTGCTGCCGCTGGTGTTGCCGCCAACGGTCATAGGCTTCATTCTACTTGTCGCCTTAGGCCGACGGAGTTTGATCGGAGAATGGTACGAGAAGCTGTTTAACGGTCCTATCCTGTTTACCTGGGGAGTGGCCGTCTTGGCCGCGATCGTGATCGCGTTTCCTCTGGCTTACCGTACGATGAGGGCGGGCTTCGAAGGCGTCGATCGCGACTTGGAGGACGCGGCTAGAGCGCAAGGGGCATCGGAATGGCAAGTATTCCGCTACGTGACGATGCCGCTCGCGGCGAACGCATTGCGCGCCGGTTACGTACTAGGTTTCGCCCGCGCTCTAGGAGAGTTCGGGGCGACGTTAATGGTCGCCGGCAATATTCCGGGGCGGACCCAGACAATACCGACGGCCATCTACGTCGCCGTTGACGGAGGAAGCATGAGGCTGGCTTGGCTATGGGCCGCCGTCATGATTCTGCTGGCGTTCGTCATGTTGCTCGTAGCCAATCGATATTCCAAATCGTAAACGGAAAGCCCTTCGCGCATGATAGAGAGCGCGAAGGGCTTTGTTGTTCATCGCATAACGTAACCATAGATTAAGTATCCAGTAAGATTTGTCCCGTCTGGGAAAGATCGTAGCCTTGAATCATTTGCAGCTCGCTTTTGAAGCTCTCGGACCGAATGATCGCTAACACGGATTCGATCCATTGCGCGTTGTCCGGTCGCTTCAGCATGACGAGATCGTACTTTTCCTGGATGAGCGGGATGAAGTCTATCCCCCCGACGAGTTGGGCGGCTTTCTCGATCCCAACCCCCGCATCCGCCTCCCCCGAAGCGACTCTGCCCGCGACCGCGAGATGAGTATTCTCCTCGTGCTCATAGCCACCTAACCGTGAGGCTTGGTAATCGCGAATCCTCAGCTGCTCGTCCAACAAGACGCGAGCCCCCGAGCCTTTTTCCCGGTTGACGATACGCACGCCGGGTTTCGCCAAATCTTCCCAATCCGAGATCTTTTTCGGATTTCCTTTCTTGACGTACAGGCCGGCGGAACGCGACAACAGCCGCGCGACGACGTAAGACTGCCCGACGAAGAGTTTACGTATGTAAGGCAGATTATATTGTCCGCTATCCCCGTCCAGCAGGTGAGTGCTTACGATATCCGCTTCCCCGCGATACATCGAGACTAGGCTGTCCATGCTTCCATTATAGGAACGGAGAGGGCGAATTCCCGCCGAATGCTTCTCCATATGTTTCGATAGAATGTCCAGGCTAATATCTTGTCCGGTAATGACGAGCGGCCTCTCGATGCTTAGAGATCCCGGCACTGGCTTCGCCGCTTGCGGCAGACGCAGCGGCGCGGTTTGCTCGCTTACGGCTCCCCCTTTGGAACGAAGCTTAAACGCTTCAAGATCCGCCGCGTCGACACGCATCTGTTTGCCTACCCGGTAGGAGGGAAGCTCGCCTTTTTTCAGCAGATCATAGACGGTCAGTTTGGATATTTTGAGCAATTTCGCGACTTCCTCGGTCGTATAAGACTCGTTGGCCATCTTTACCCTCCGCGCAAGGCTAGCTTTTTCCAATCAGTATATCATAAGGAGGCGAGCAAGAAGATTAACGAATTATCGATTGTGAAAAATATGTCCAGATTAACATATGTAAACATTGACATAAAACTCAAAAGAGAGTATTTTATTTCGTATGCGAAATATTCTGTTGCGAATAATAACCGGAAAGCAGAGAGGGGTGACGATTATCCGTGGATGACAGACAAAGAATCGAAAACATATTCGCATCGTTCCGTGAAGTCAACCAAGCTTTTCATCAATCCATGATGCAGTTGACCCAACATCTGGGCATCACGGCGATACAGTATTTCGTCCTCAAGGTCATTGTCCATCATCCGGGAATAGGGTTAAACGAGCTTTCCGAGAAAATTCATTCCGTAACAAGCTCGACAAGCGGCATCGTGGACAGGATGGTTAAGGCGGGCTGGTTGTTGCGCGAACGCCCGGCAAGCAATCGCCGAGCCATCTGTTTGACCGCCACGGAGGAAGGCAAAGCGCTGTGGCATACCGTCAGCGAAATGCGAATATCGCAGCTTGCGACTTCGCTTCTGAACATCCCTGAAGAGGATGAACGGCAATTGATACGCATACACAAACAAATTGTGAACATCATACAGAGACAGAGAGAGGAAGAGAACCATGAGTAATTCATCGTCAACGTTGAGGAGAGGACCGATCGTCGCCGCATTGTTAATCGGCGCGTTCGTCGCGATACTCGCTCAAACCTTACTGAATGTCGCTTTGCCTAAAATGATGGAAGACTTAGGCATCGGCGCGAACACCATTCAATGGCTGGCAACCGGTTATATGCTGGTCAACGGGGTCTTTATCCCAATCAGCGCTTATTTGATCGATAAATTTTCTACTCGCCAATTGTTTATTACGGCGGTCGGTTTATTCACCGCGGGTACCGTCATGTGCGCGGTCGCTCCGAATTTCGAGATCCTCCTGACCGGCCGTCTCGTTCAAGCCGCCGGCGCAGGTATTCTTATGCCGCTCATGTCCGTTATTTTCTTGACCATCTTCCCGATCCAAGAACGCGGGAAGGCAATGGGAATGATGGGACTTGCGATGATCTTCGCGCCCGCGATCGGGCCTACGTTATCCGGTTGGGTCGTGGAGCACTACGACTGGAGAGTTCTGTTTTATATCGTCTTGCCGATATCCGTGTTCGCCCTGATCTTCGGTGCGATTTCCATGAAAAACGTGACCAAAACGTCCAGTCCTAAGCTGGATGCGCTTGGCATCGTTCTATCGACGCTTGGCTTCGGAGGATTGTTGTACGGATTCAGCGATGCCGGACATGACGGATGGGATAGCGCGCGCGTCATTGCCAGCTTGGCAGTCGGCGTCGTATCTTTGTTGCTGTTCTTCTGGAGAGAGATGACGGTCGACAAGCCGATCTTGGAATTCCGCGTATTTAAGTACAATATGTACTCGCTCACGACCGTTATTAACATGATTATTACGATGGCGATGTTCTCCGGGATGATCCTGTTGCCGATCTATCTGCAGAACATTCGCGGATTCACTCCGCTCGAAGCCGGTTTGCTCTTATTGCCCGGAGCGATCCTTATGGGCATCATGTCTCCGATTACGGGGATCATCTTCGATAAAGTCGGCGCGCGCTGGTTGTCCGTAGTCGGTTTGCTTATTACCGTATTCACGACTTACGAATTTAGCCAGCTGACGATCGATACGACTTATACGCATATGATCATTATGTACTCGCTGAGGATGTTCGGGATGTCGATGCTGATGATGCCGATTCAGACCGCGGGGATGAATCAACTGCCGCAGCGCTTGAATGCGCACGGTTCCGCTATGTCACAGACGTTGCGTAACGTGGCGGGCGCGCTGGGTACAGCATTCCTCGTCACGATTATGTCGAATACGGCCGCGGACCGCGTGAAGGCATTGATCATCGAAGGGAAAATCGCCGAGACGGATAAAGCGGGCATTCTGGAAGCCACTCAGCAAGGAACGATCTACGGAATCAATCACTCCTTCGTCGTTGCGACTTGGATGACCGTAGCGGCGCTCGTGTTGGCATTCTTCATTAAGAAAGTGAAGCCTCATTCCGAGACGGTCGCTTCCGCGCAGCTGGAGAAGCAAGGCGGCTAATACGTTAGTCAGATTAACTCAATTGAAGAAACAGAGGCAGCCTTGGACGTGAAAATAAAGTCCGAGACTGTCTCTGTTTTATTGAGTTAGTTAGTTTTTCTTGAATATCAGCGGTAACCGGAAGCGTTCGCCGATTTGCCAGCATCCTGCACTTCTACGAGGTATCGCCAGCAGTCCGGCTGCGAGCCGTCAAGATCACGAAAACCATACGTTTGAGCGAGCTTGCCGCTTGAAACGGATTGACCGTTCCAACGGGCAACTTCCGGATCTCCGGCTAGCGCGGCGACGGCACGCCCTACGAAACGGGGCGATTCCGAGATGACGAAATGAGGTTCCGTCTCGGTAGCGTCTCGCCAGTTTTCTTCCTTAACCCCAAAGTGATCAAGCATAATTTCCGAACGCATCCAACCCGGCGTCACTGCGATCGCGTTGCACTTATAAGGCGAAAGTTCATGGGCCAACGACCGAGCCATGCGTATAACGGAAGATTTGGCAAGATCGTAGAAGATGGATTGACGGTAGTTTACATCGTTGTATTCAGCCGTGCCGTCCGTAATCTCGACGACTAATCCATTCTTGTTTCGGATTAACAAGGGGAGCGCAAAGTGGCTTGTAATGATATGAGTGTCAATCGCAAGCCGAAGCATGCGAAATCCCCGATCAAGGGAATGCTCCCATACGGGCACGTTCCATTGCGCCAGATATTCAGCCCCCCATACATCGTTGACCAAGATGTCCAGTCTCCCTTGTTCTTTCTCGATGCGAGCGATTAGGGCCTGAACCTGATCAGGATCCAGATGATCCACTTGAACCGCTATTCCTCGTCCGCCGGCATGATTTACCAGTTCGGCGGTTTCTTCAATGGTCTCGGGACGATTGTACTCGGATCGTTGCGTTCGTGTCGTGCGTCCTGTTACGTATACGGTCGCCCCGGCCGCTCCCAATTCGATTGCTATTCCTCTGCCGGCGCCGCGCGTTGCGCCTGCCACCCAAGCCACTTTTCCATTTAGAAGTTTCATGAACCGTTACTCCTTTCGATGATCTACCATTCATTATAGAGCTTAAATATGTCAACCTGTGTCATATTAATTACATGTCGGACACATACGGACGATGAAGATTGAACGAGAGAAAATCCGGCAAAAGTGGTATCATTTAAAGGACGTCGCCATGAGCATTGGAAGCTCGGGTCAATCATCAGGAGGTCGTATGCTCAGAAGATGGCTTAAGCCGATGGAAATCCCCAGGTTATATTTTTACGTGATGCACGTTTTTCTACTCTTATCGATTGCGGGATTTATCATTTGGTTAACGGGCAATGACTCGAGCTTGAGAAGAGCATTTTCCAGCGAATCGAAGATTGCCACCGTTGCGCATAGGGGAGCCTCGGGCTACGCTCCCGAAAGTACGTTGGCGGCTTATCGGCTGGGAATTCGCATGAAGGCGGATTATATCGAGATCGACTTGCAAGAGACCAAGGACGGCGAGCTTATCGCGCTTCATGACGAGACGGTTAACCGGACGACCAACGGGTCGGGACGAGTGAAGAATATGACTCTCGCCGAGATTAAAGCTCTGGATGCCGGATCTTGGTTTAACGAGAAGCATGAGATCTACGCCAGAGAGGAATACGTGAACGAGAAGATTCCGACGTTGCGCGAGATATTCGAGGCGTTCGGCAAAGGCACGAATTACATGCTCGAGACGAAATCGCCGGACGAGAATCCGGGCATGGAAGAGAAGATGTGGGCGTTAGTCGAGGAATTCGATTTGATCGATCATGTGGCGGTACAATCTTTCAGCCAGGAAAGCTTAATCAAAATTCGAGAATGGAACAAAGATATTCCGCTGTTTCAATTGCTATGGTATAACAGGCCGGCATACATCTCCGATGCCTTCCTGGCCGAAATCGGCAGTTATGCGAACGGGGTCGGCGCGAACTTCTTGAGAATCGACGAGAGCTACGTGCATAAAGTCAAGAACGCGGGCCTGCTCATGTATCCTTACACGGTTAACTACCAAGTGAATATGGACAAGGCGTTAAGGTGGGGTGTCGACGGCGTTCATACGGATTATCCGGATCGTTTTAAGGAAGTCATCGAGGAGGAACTCGAGGATGCCGGAGGATGAGCGTCCATCGCATGGAAGCGGGGATTCCGAGAAGGAGAGATGCGCAATGGCGAGCCCATTCGATCATAAAGTCGTCGTGGGATGGATCGAGACCGGAGATTATGAACGGTTAAGATCGGAGGATCATGACCAGCATCCGTCGGGTCGGGTAGGACGGCCGGAGGACATCGTTAGGGCATGCCTTTATTTGACGGACCCGAGCAATGATTTTATTACGGGAACGAACTTGACGATCGACGGAGGAATGACGAAGAAAATGATTTACGCCGAGGATTAGGGAATAAGGAGGAAGAAGCGATGCTTAATGGCCGATCGGCTTTTATATATGCGCATCCCGACGATGAGACGTTCATGAGCGGATGTTTGATCAGGCAACTGGCGGATGAAGGCCTTAAGCCTGTGCTGTTAGTCGCGACTAGAGGCGATGCCGGCAATAAAAACGGGGATTATGCCCATTCGTCGCGGGAAGAGCTTGCTGGCATACGGGACGGGGAGATGGCGGAAGCCGCGTCCATTCTCGGCTTGGATACGGTCGAACAGCTCGGACACCCCGACGGTAAATTGAATGAAGTCGAAGCGCACCGTTTAGCATTGCAGATCGTGAATTTCGCGAATGCGCACGATGTCGAATCGCTGTTCACTTTTCCGCCGGACGGCGGCAACGGTCATCCCGATCATATCGCGATTTCTCTGGCTGCGACTTTGGCATTCCAATCCGGCAAGTGCGAATCGGTTCGCGCTTTATATTATTCCATGTCACCGGGATGGGTCTCCGAAGGAAGGAAGCCGGATTTGACGATTGATGCAGCGAAGCATTGGCCGGTGAAAGCTGCAGCTTTGCGAGCCCACGACTCGCAGAAGCACGCGATTAGACGTTATTTCGGCGCGCTTGAGGACGAAGTGCCGAACGATCGGCGCTTTGAGGAATTCGTAAAGATACAATTCGATATAGGAGGTTGAGCCGGAATGGCGAACAACAAGAAGAAACAGCAACATAGGCAGCAAACCGCACCATATGCACCGGAGAACGGGGATAAGCCGGTTACGCTGAAGGATTTGCTCGGGGCAGGCACCGTGGCCAAGCTTAAGCAGCAAGCGGAGGAAATGAAGCTGGAGGAAGCCAAGCTGCGGGAGGCGAAACGCAAGGAAGCGGAACAAGCGCGCGAAGCCGAGCGGAAGGCGAGGGAAAACGACTTCGAATACTTATTGAACAATAGCGCGGAGGTCGGCAGAAAATACAATTAGTCTTTTCGGGTGATGATGGAGCAGCTATTCCGCGTTCCGTCGATTAAGTCGAAGTCGTTTTCGTTTCTTTGGGTTCGAAGTTCAGGCACGCTTTACCGGAAGAGGCAAGGACGGTTTGGCTGGGCATCGTATACGACTTAAAGCCGAACGATTTGCATCCTCTGGGGAAATTCGGGTCCCATGTGACAAAATAATGACGGCATTTCATGCAATCCACGCGAATTTTTTCCGACATGGCCTTTCCTCCCCCGCTATAATGATAGAATAAATCTATTATAACTTATTCATTCCGATTCGGAGAGGAGTGATGGGCTTATCCGATCGACGGTATTATGGAAGAAGAGGGCAAGATGGCTGCCATTCTTGATCGTTGGCTCGCTGCTGATCTTCACGTTAGGAGCAGCGGGGCAACGGGGACGGGGGAGCCCGATCCCGTCGTCAAGCAGAGAAAGCTGCCGAAAGGTTTTGTGTACTTGGACGAAGAGGTTCCGGATGCCAAGTTCGAGATTCGTTATTACAGCGACTATAACTTCGTAGGCGAGAGAATAGACGGGTATAAGGCGCCGGTTCCCATTATATCCAGCAAAGCCGCTATAGCCTTGAAAGAAGTCAACGACGAGCTGAGACGTAAAGGATACGTATTGCTTGTATACGATGCCTACAGACCTCAAAAGGCGGTCAACCATTTCATTCGCTGGGCCAAGGACGCTAAGGATACGAAGATGAAAAAGGAGTTTTACCCGGCGGTGGACAAAACGAAAGTGTTTAAGCTGGGGTATGTAGCCTCGAAATCCGGACATTCTCGCGGAAGCACGGTGGATCTAACGCTCGTCTACGAGAAAACGGGCAAACCGGTCGACATGGGCAGTCCGTACGATTTTTTCGGAGACATCTCCGGTCACGGAACGAAGCTGATCACGGAGAAACAAACCGCTAATCGCAACGTTCTTAAGAACGCGATGGTCAAGCACGGCTTCAAGCCATACGATAAAGAATGGTGGCACTACACGCTTAAGGCGGAACCATTTCCGAAGAAGTACTTCGATTTCGACGTTGAATAGACCGATAAGGGTTTATCCCGCCGCAACGCGGGTATGATAACACAAACGCATTTTCCGTATTTCACCATTTTCAATTAATCAGGAGGTCTCTTATGACATTGATAACCAGCGTTAGACGCGCCGAACCTGAAGATACGCAAGACATTATGCGCCTGCTCGTCAATACCGCGGAATGGTTGCTAAGCAAAGGCTCCAACCAATGGAACGCCTTGTTGAGGGGAGAAGATACTCATAACACTCCCGAGTCCGTTAGCAAGGGAGAGGTGTATCTGTTCCGGCAGGAACCCAAGATCGTGGGAATGGTGATTCTTTTGCCGCAACCGAACGCATGGGATCTCGACGTTTGGGGAGCGAAGGCATCCGACAATACCGCCGTCTACGTTCACCGGCTTGCGATTAATCGCAAATTCGCGGGTCAAGGCGTTGGCAGACATATTATGAACTGGGTGGAAACGGAAGCCCCGGCATTGGGCAAACGAGTCGTCAGGCTCGATTGCTTGGCTAACAACGAAGTGCTGAACGGCTTCTATAGCGGTTTAGGATATGACTTCTTAGGGAAAGCCTCCAATGCCTATGGGGAGTACAGCAAATACGAGAAGCGCCTCTAATTTCCATCTTATAGCGAACACACATGATAAACAGCTTAACTCGCGAGAGTTGAGCTGTTTTCAAGATGAAGGAGACAACCGATGAAAGAGTTTCGTATGTACCTCAGATTCGTGAAACCTTACCGTTGGTTAGTAGCCGTCACGCTTCTGATCGGTATGCTGAAGTTCGCCATTCCGCTAGCCGTACCGCTGTTTCTACAATATGCGGTCGATGATATTTTGCTAGCCGAAATATCGAAGGACGATAAAATTTCCCGTTTGCTAGAATTGATCGGCGTATCGTTCGTCCTATTCGTAGTCGTTCGGTATCCCGTGGAATATTATCGCCAATATTTCGCGCAATTGACGACCAGCCGCATTTTGTTCGATCTTCGAAATAAGCTGTACGCCCACTTGCAGCGGCTCTCTCTGCGATTCTATCAAGAGCGTAAATCCGGCGAGATCATTTCTCGGATGATCAACGATGCGGAGCAGACGAAAGCGATCGTAGAAACCGGCATGATGAACGTCTGGTTGGATTTGTTTACGTTGACTATCGCATTAGGAATTATGCTTTATATGAATGCGACTTTGACGTTGTTCGGCATTCTTATTCTGCCTTTCTACGGGGTAGCCGTCGTGAAGCTGTATAAGCGGCTTCGCTCTTACGCGAGGTCGCGTTCGGCCGCGCTTGCGGATATGCAAGGCTACCTGAACGAACACGTAGTCGGCATACCGGTCGTTAAGAGTTTCACTCTGGAGCAATACGAGCAAAAGCAATTCGGGGTCAAAAACGGCAAGTTTCTCGAACGCGCGCTCGCTTTGACTCGCTGGAACGCTCTAACCAACGCCATCATCAATACGTTAACGGAAATAGCTCCCCTGATTATATTGCTCGGGGGAGGCTATATGGTCATTACGAATGCGCTGACGATCGGGGAGTTCATAGCTTTCTATAGTTATCTCGACCGGCTGTATACGCCGTTGCGCAGGCTTGTTAACGCGTCTACGGAACTAACCCAGGCTTCCGCCTCGTTAGAGCGAGTAATGGAGCTGCTTAACGAGCCTCAAGGAATTAAGGACGATCCGGCTGCCATGCCGCTTAAGAAGGTATCGGGTAGGATTGAATTCGATCGCGTCTCGTTTCGCTACCGCGAGGAAACAGATGACGTGCTGCGTGACATCGAGCTCGCCATCGAGCCGGGGCAGACGGTTGCTTTCGTAGGGATGAGCGGAGGAGGAAAATCGTCGTTGATCAGTTTGCTCCCGCGCTTCTACGATATTCAGCAAGGCAGCATTCGTATTGACGGCCAGGATATCTCGCGGGTGACGCAGCAGAGCTTGCGTTCGCAGATCGGTATGGTGTTGCAGGACAATATCCTGTTCAGCGGCAGCGTTCGCGAGAATATTATGCTCGGCAACCCGGATCAGTCGGAGCGCCAAATGATCGACGCGGCTAGAAGAGCCAACGCGCATGACTTTATTATGGGGTTGCCGAACGGCTACGATACGGAAATCGGAGAGCGCGGGGTGAAGCTGTCCGGCGGCCAGAAGCAACGCATAGCGATCGCGCGGGTGTTCCTCAAAGATCCCGCGATTCTGGTACTGGATGAAGCGACTTCGGCGCTGGATCTGGAGTCCGAGCATTTGATCCAAGAATCGCTGCAAGCCCTGTCGGATAATCGGACGACGCTTGTCGTGGCGCACCGGCTCTCCACCATTACGCATGCCGATCAAATCATCGTGATCGAACGCGGCGAGATCGTGGAGAGAGGGACTCACGATTCTTTGATGAAGCTGGATGGGGTTTATGCAAGGCTATATAATGTGCAAAATCTATAAATAATCGATTAGAATAGCACAGTGAGTAACCGTGAGGATTTAACGGATAGATTCCGTGTAAGAGGAGTCGATAGTACCGATGGATTCAAAGGCGAAATTGCCGTTTCATCCTGTAATAACGGGATGGTTCACCCAATCGTTCGGGGATCCGACCAACGTTCAAGCCGAAGCATGGGAGTCGATAGGAGCGGGACACCATACGCTCATTGCCGCTCCGACGGGATCCGGCAAAACGTTAGCCGCATTGTTGCCATGCCTCGATAAGCTTGTCCGTACGCGATCCCGTTCCGGCTCGGCAGGAGTGAGGATCGTCTACGTGACTCCGCTTAAAGCGCTGAACAACGATATCCACCACCATGCGCTGCGGTTTGTCGAGCAGTTAGACGCAACGGCCGCCGAACTCGGGTTGGAGTGGCCCGGCATCCGCTGCGGCATCCGAACGGGGGATACGAGCCAAAGCAAGCGCGCCTCTATGCTGCGCAATCCTCCCGACTTGCTGATTACGACGCCCGAATCGCTTTTTTTACTGCTCACTTCCCGCAAAGGGCGCGCGATGCTAGAATCCGTGGAGCAAGTCATCATAGACGAAATTCATGACTTAGCATCGGACAAAAGAGGCTCCCATTTGTCTCTTACTCTGGAGAGATTGTCCCATCACTGCGGGAACACGCCTCAACGTATCGGAGTATCGGCGACTCAGAAACCGCTGGATAGGGTAGCTCGGTTCCTTGCGGGTTGGGAGTACGCTAGTAATCGCGCGGAAGCGGAAGATGCTGATCGGGAACGAACGGAGATGACCCCTCGTCCCGTTACGATCATCGAGAGCGCAATGAGCAAGAACATGACCGTGCGTATTTCGATGCCGGATCAGAGCAAACCCGCGGCGACTAGGGAAGCTGTATGGTTGCCGTTGCTGGATCGTATCGTGCAAGCGATGGAAGGCTGCCGTTCCGTACTGTTGTTCGTGAATAGCAGACGGCTATGCGAACGGTTATGTCTGCGCCTTAACGATCATGTCGGCTACGAGATGGCGCGGTCGCACCATGGCAGCATCTCTCGCGAACGGCGCTTGGAGGTCGAGCGCTTGCTTAAGGAAGGCAGCTTGCGTTGTATCGTGGCGACCTCGTCGCTTGAGCTCGGCATTGACGTCGGTTATATCGATCTCGTCATTCAGTTGGATTCTCCGTTGGAAGCGGCGCGCGGCATTCAGCGGATCGGGCGTGCAGGCCATGCCGTCGGGGAAGCAAGCCGCGGGTTGCTGCTTGCCAGGCAGAAAGCGAATCTGCCGGAGCTGGCGGTGTTGTGCAGGCAAATCTCCCGGCGCGAGATCGAAGATATCCGAATCCCCGAAGGTCCGATGGACGTTCTATCCCAACATATCGTATCCATGGTCGCTATGGATGATTGGGAGATCGGCGAGATGCATCGATTGATCGTTCATTCGGACAGCTACCATCTATATCGGAGAGATCGGCTGGAGAGCATGTTGCAAGTCCTTTCCGGTTACTATCCGTTCGCTAAGCCGTTGCTGGAGTGGAACCGCGCGAATAACGTCCTGACCAAGAGAAGCAATACGGCGATGGCAGCCATCACGGGAGTCGGTACGATCCCGCAAAGCGGCAACTATCCGGTTCATCATTCGGACAGTCGGGCGCATCTAGGAGAACTGGACGAAGAATTCGTTCAGGAGAGCCGTGTCGGGGACGTCTTTCAATTGGGGGCTAGCTCGTGGATGATCCGGGAAATTCGCAACGATAGGGTTTACGTATCCGAAGCGGGTAACCGGTTCAGCGAAATCCCGTTCTGGCGCAATGAGGCGGGCAGCCGTTCATACGAACTGGGTTCGAAGGTCGGAGCGTTCTTGCGAGAGTTGTCGCGACTCCTTGACCTTGAGAACGACAACGCCGTTGCATCGGCTAACGAAGCGGAAATAAACGATAGGGCATATGATTGGCTGGACGTAAATTACGGAATGGACCGTACGTCGGCGGACGAGCTGATCTCTCTCGTGAGGTCGCAGCATCGTGCATGCGCCTTGCCGACGGACAAGCAGATCGTCATCGAGCATTATCGGGATGTTATGAATCAGACGCACGTTATTATCCATAACCAATGCGGACGAACGGTTAATCGGGCGTGGCTGCTCGCTGTCGAGAGACAATTCGAGCAACTGCTGCCTTATCGTCTGTATGGCAACGCCAAGGATAACGGCATTGAATTCGTGCTCCCGGAGTGGGATTCTTCCTGGCTTCAGATTTTGAACCAAGTTACCCCCGCGAATCTTGAACGATTGCTTGTGGAAGCGATAACGGGATCACCTTTGCTCGGAATCGCGTTTCGAAGAATCGCGGAAAACTCGTTGCTCCTGTCTAGGAGCTTTACCCGCACTCCGCTCTGGCAGAAACGGCTACGAAGCGAGGAGCTGCTGCGCGGCGCGCTGCCTTATGCGGAGCATTTTCCTTACTTGCGGGAAGCGATGTCGGAATGCCTTCATGACTATCTGGCTTATGATCATTTGAAGGGGTTTCTTGAGCGGCTCGTCTCGGGACGAATGGCCGTTGTCGTACAGGAAACGCAGTTCCCGTCGCCGTTCGCGGCGCAGTTTATCGCGGAGTACGTGAACATGCAGGTATACGAAGGGGACGGGCTGGACGAGTCGACCCGGCTTCAATTGCTGAACGTGAGCAAGGAGCTGGCGGGCCAGCTGTTCGACTCGGCGGATTTAGGCAATGCGATTAGCCGCGAAGTGTTAGAAGATGTAGGGCATAAATTGAACGAAGCCGAACCTCCGGCGAACGAGCATGAACTGGCGGTACTTCTGAAGAAACGCGGGGATATGACGGCAAAAGAGATCTCTAAGCTTGCGGGCGAACGGTCGTTAATCTGGTTGCAAACTCTGCACGAAGCGGGAAAGATCGTTTCTGTCGATTTAACGGGCGACGGCGAGTTTCGTTGGATATCATCGGATGAACGCGACGCCTATGCCGTGTTTCCCGAGACGCAGAATTCCGTTAACTTCGTGCTAGGCAGATATGCCGATCGCGTGATCTCGTTCACGGAAACCGAGTTATGCGAGCGATATCCTTCTTTAACCCTTCATCAAGCCAGGAACGCCGTCGAACAATTGTTAAGCAACGGAATGATCGAAAGGGCGCCCCATGCAGCCGACGAGAAGGAACGGATCTGGTCAAGCTCCAAAGTGGCTTCGCGGATGGTCAGACTATCGATTCGTCATGCGCGGGAACGGTCGGAGCCCGTCGAAGCGGCTCGGTGGTGCAATCAGATCGCATTCATGCAGCATGCGCTGCACGGGACGCAACAGCAAGGAAGCGAAGGCCTATTGGCCGTAATCGATAGGCTTCAGGGCTTGTTTCTTCCGCTGTCTCATTGGGAAACGATCATTTTTCCGTCTAGATTGTCTCCCTATCGTAAGGAGCATCTGGATATGCTGTGCGCTTCAGGAGAAGTGTTATGGCTGGGACGCAAAGAGGAGGGAGACCAGGAAGGGAAGATCGCTTTCTTCCTAACCGGCTCCAAAGCCTTATTCGCTCCGTTCTTGGATAACCCGAGCGAACGAACGTCGAAGCATCCTCATCTTCTGAAGCTATTGGAAGAAGGAGGCGCCAGCTTCCTGACGCGGCTAAGCCGGGAGATTGACAAGCCGCCTTCGGAATTACTGTCGGACTTGCTTGATCTGGCGTGGGAAGGCCGCGCCTCGAATGATCAATTTTCGCCGCTGCGCCTTCAAACGAACAAAAAACAAGCCAACTGGGCCAAAACCGGCTCTGGATTAGGTCGCTGGTACGCCACGAGTTCGCTTCGAGACGCGATAGACGCACCAACTTCGACGGGGGTTCCTATTCCGGCATCCAATGTTCCGATGGCGTCGGAGAAGGAATCTCCAGCGTTAAACTGGGTACATCATTTGTTGCAGGTATACGGCTTAATTAATAAAGATTTAGTCGCGAAGTCGGCGCCTTATTCATGGGACGCTTTGTATCCGGTGTTAAAGAGGTTGGAAGAGTGGGGGGTCCTCACTAGAGGGGCGTACGTACGGGGAATGTCTTCCGTGCAGTTTACGACGCGCGAGCTGAGCGAATCGATCAGACAGCCTCTACCGGTACTGGCGAATTCGCGCTCGACGGTACTGTCGTCAGCGGATCCGGCTAATCCGTTCGGATTGCTGATCGATTGGCCGGAAGGAGTCGGAGGCGTTTCCTATGCGAGGAAACCTGGCAATTTCCTTGTCCTCCATGGCGCCCATTGGCGGTTGTGGATCGAGAATAACGGGAAAAGAGTATTCAGTCTCTCGCAACAGGATATATCCGCGAATACGCCTTCGGAGTCGGAGGACGAATCGGTCGTCAGTCAGGCGGAAATACTCAAATCCGCGTTCCAAGACATCATCCGTCAACGTAAACTCGTCAAAATCAAAGTCGACAGCTGGAACGGCGAGCCCATTGC
This sequence comes from Cohnella cholangitidis, assembly GCF_014107495.1. Lineage (GTDB taxonomy): Bacteria > Bacillota > Bacilli > Paenibacillales > Paenibacillaceae > Cohnella > Cohnella cholangitidis. Next base: position 239,900 of record NZ_CP041969.1, on the reverse strand, counting down.
CGAGACGGCAATCGGTAGGCAGCTATTGAAGATCGGAGCGGAGAAGGATCTTCGATCGCTGGTGCTCTGGTCCAACTAATGTCCTCCTCCCCGATTAGTTGAAGCCAAGGATGCGGTTCTAGTGTACAATAACGGTAGATTCCATCCATTTCTAGGGAGATGTTGAAATGAACGAGAACGTCCTATGGGAAGGGAAGCCATTCAACTATGGAATCCCGAGTTTTACCCGTTATCAGATAACGGAGCGGAGAGTCATCGTGGAGAGAGGGATCTTTACGAAAAGGCGCGAAGAAATCCAACTCTATCGCGTCCGGGATATTACATTGAAGCGGAACTTGCTTGAGAGAATACTTAAGTTCGGCGACATAACGGTCTTCTCGACCGACACAACCTCTCCCACGTATACGTTAAGGAATATCAGGGACAGCGTCAAAGTGTCCGATCTCCTCGGCCAAGCCGCGGAGAACGCCCGGCTCCGATATAAGGCGCAAGAGCTTACCGAAATTCAAGTCCAATAGAGTACGGGAAATTCACAAAAAACCTTCCGATTGGAAGGTTTTTAATTTTAATCTTGTTTAGAAATTTTCGGCATATTTCTTGAAATTGTCCATAAAAGCCTGCCAGCCTGCTTTTTGCTGCTCGATGGGATGGGTTCCTTCCGCTTCGAATTCTTCAATGATCTTAACGCTGTTTTCTTGACTAATAAATTGAATCGCGACTTTTCTTCCATCTCCAAGAGTGTAAGAAATCCATTCGTTCGTTTTCACTTCATCATAAACGCCGCCGAAATCAAATCCGAAGCTTCCGTCTTTTGCTTCCATTCTCGTAACGAATTTACCGCCAGCCCTTAAATCGTTTTCGGCATTCGGTGCATGCCATTCATCGGAAGCAAAAGACCACTTCGTTATATGCTGCGGTTCCGTCCAATACGCCCATACTTTTTCAATTGGTGCATGAACAGAGGTTTCTACCGTTATCGTTGCTTTTTCACCTGTTTCCATTATCGATACCGCCTCACTATTTTAATTTTTTGGACTCTGGATAATTATACCATCAAACGGTTATAGGTTTAGTGTATTTTGATCGATTTTTTATATAGCGGATATAACCATTTCACGCCGCTGGGCGTCAAGGTGTCCGCAATTAGATGAGAAGCGTATCCCGCTACGGCAACGGCGGTTATTCCGGTTATGCCTAACTGCTGCTCCAGTCCGCGGCCGATCGTGCCCCATATTACCAATGCCCATAGGGTATGGGTCATGCCGCGATGCTTGAGCCATGGAACCCATGCGACGAATAGTCCAAATCCCATGAGCCATTGTTGGGTTGAAGTCCAGCCGAAATAGAGTAGCGCGATACCGACAAGGCTGACGAGAGCGTTGCGGATCGTGCCTTCTTTCGTAATGAGTCCGAGAATGAACATGGCGACCGCGATGGTGGAGAAGATCGGATACGTTTTATCCGAAGAAAAATACAAATATGCGAATGCGGCTATGAAGCCGATCCCCGTCCATAAGGCTAGATTGCGCAATATCCGGGACAATTTGCCGAGCTTGCCGCTTAATAGACTAGGGCCGTCGAGATCCGCGCTTAAAGCGGAAAAACAAGCGATGGAAAGATAAAGCGCGGAATGCTCGAGACTGAAGGGGTAGTATAAGCAAGCGGCTGCTCCAATGGCACCGCCTATGGCAAGATGAGTCGTTCCTTTCATGATTTCCTCCGTTGACTGTACATGATGTAGATGGTTATGCTGGAAGCACGCCAAATATGCAAACATATGTTTGCTTCGTCATTATACAGGTCATTTAGGAAAAAAACATCCTACCAACAACCTAAAAACCGGAAGCCGCTTTATTAATATACTCGCCCTTTGTATTTGCCCGTATTGAATATTTTAACGGTTACGTTGATTGATCTCAGACTAGACGGGTTCAAGATATAATCTTGCGATCGATGCAAGGCATGCCATTGTTTGGGGCGGTTGCGGTACAGGGTTTCCTCTAAGCGCAACACGTCGATCTTCTTTTCTATCCCTTTGAGGAAGCTATCCCTGATTTCGTCCCGCACGACGGTCTCGGCTTGCTTCTCCAGTTCCCGAATCGATCTGTTTTGGATTAATTCTTCCAAAGTTGCGTTTAGTTTCAGATGAATATCGAACAGAACTTCATTATCCTTTACTTCGAAATCCACTTTGTAACGCGGCTTAATTAACACAAGGGAAGCAATCGGGGAGCCTTCGGCGGGAATGTCGATTAGCGAACGCTTTAATTGTTTTTGCGTCCAACGGGCTCCCGAGAGTTCTCGTTCGGATAACCACGCCGCCATTTTATCCTTATGGAAGAAGTACGCGCCGTCGATTTGCAGCATCGATTTGATCTTCTTGTCTTCCTTCCATACCGTCCGGTTAATGGAAAGAGAGGGCAGCATGGCGGGTTCGCCCGGTTCGTTGATTTGCGCGACGAACTGATTGCCGGTGATCGAAAGGATCGACGAGCGTTGGGAATACGTCTGCTCGGGAGTAAACATGACCGTATCGAGCGGAGAGAGATTAAAGATCGATTTCTGGATGAAAATATCGGACAGCTTTTCTCTTGTTCCGTAGATAAGAATGTTGTAACGGACGTCCCCATATCGATTCATGGCGTTATACGCTTCCACGACGCCCCGTTTCAACACGTTCTCCGAGCAAACGATCGCTTTGACGTGGCCCCAGAAAACCCTCAATTGCGAAGTAGAATAAATAGAGGACAACGATTGGCTGATCGTTTTTCCTTCGCCTCGGCCGATCGAGTTCGGCAAGACCTTACCGATCTCCACATTTTCGCCTCGGCCAACGTTCGAAAAATTGAGCACTTGTACGTAAGTAATGTATTTGCCGTTCTCATAATCGAGCCCGATGGCGGTTACGTAGTCCATGTTTTGGATGTCTTTGGAGTTCCAGCAGCCGGTCAGGATAAGGACAAATACTATGACGATTGACCTTAGCCGACGCTTGATCATGGCTTATCGTCCCCTTGATGGTCAGGATCGTTCGGTTGAATTGGCGTTGGTCTATGCCTCATCTTAAACCATGGCAATCGTAAATAAGAGCTAGCGATATCCTTAAGATGAAGCGGCGTCAGGGGTGTCAAATAGGGGACGCCGAAAGAACTGAGCCTGGATAAATAAGCGACAAAAAGAACGAGGCTTAGAATGAGCCCGTACATTCCGATGAAGGAAGCCACCAGGAAAATCCCCAGACGGAGAACGCTGACAACGGTGCTTAAGGACTGGTTGACCAAGGTGACCGACGTAACGGCGGTGATCGCGCCCACGACAACGACGGACGGCGACACGAACCCTGCCCGAATCGAGGCATCTCCAATAATAAGTCCTCCTACCACGGTTAAGGTTTGGCCGATGTAACTCGGAAGACGGACGCCCGCTTCGCGGAAAATTTCCAGAAGCATCAATAAAATAAACATTTCCATCTGAGCCGATAAGGGAAGGCCTAGGCGCGTTCCCGAAATGGTGGCCATCATTCTGAAAGGAATTTGGTCTTGATGAAAAGCGGCCAACGATACCCAGAATCCGGGCAATGTAATGGATAGAAACAAGCTGACCTGCCGGATAATGCGCGCAAATGAAATGTAGATATAGTTGAAATGAATATCCTCCGGCGATTTCATGAGCAATGACAAGGTAGCGGGGCCGATTAAGACCATAGGTATGCCGTCTACGATGAGGACGAATCTTCCGGCGAGCAGGCTATTCACCGCATAATCCGGCCTTCCCGTCGTAGCGAACAAAGGAAGGATGGAAGCTTTGGAATCGGACAAACTTTCTTCCATCTGATTAATGCTGTAGATTCCGTCGACGTTTATTTTGTTGATTCGAGCCCGAACCTCGTTTAAGATTTTCGGCGGTAGAATGTCGCGGATATAAAGCAGACCTACCCTTGTCTTCGTTCTAGTGCCGACTGTAAATGTTTCATAGCTTAAGCTGGAGCTTCGCACCCGTTTCCGGATTAATGCCGTATTTATGACGATATCCTCGGTAAAGCCGTCCCTAGGGCCTTTGATCGAAATTTCCGTACTGGAGTCCTGCGGCGACCTTTGCGGCCGATCGCAAATATTCATCTTGAACAAGCGTTCTTCCGCCGCGAACCAAATGAGGAGGTCGCCTTGGAATACGAATTCGGCCATCGAATCGTCGGATTCGTCTTCCTTAACGGGGATCAAAGGCAAAGACCCGGAGAACGCTCCGGACTGCACATCGTATCGGCCTCGATTACGGTAAAGTTGCCCTAGTTCAGGCAGCACGACTTTACCGAGCTGGGATGAATCGCATAATCCTTCCGCATAGATCAGAATGACTTCGGAAAGCTTGGTTTCGTCGAATTGGCAGGGTTGAATTTGCACGTCGGCGGAATTCGCGAACAACTCGCGGAAAATGGATTCGTTCCAGCGCGAGTTGTTGGCGCGCTTTGTTCTTCTCATGATGCGCCTCCTGTGGATGGTTTGGCGATTAAGGATATCGCGAACCATACGATAGATACCGATAGGCCAATCGCAAGGGATATCGGAAAGTAATAACGGTACATCCACAAATACAAAGAGTATTCGCTAATAGGCAGCATAGCCAACCCGATGTACAAGATCGCGATCAACCATACGTATTTTGATTTATTACGTTTATGCTGAATAGGCATGCTATCTATCAAAAGGAAAATGGATAAGCTAATTCGAACGGAAGCGCCCGCCAACCATTGATAGATCGAAAAGAAATCGACATGCTCGAAATAGGTTCCGATCTTCACGAGCCGCCATTGCTCGTAAGGGGAGACCATCTGTTTGGCGGCTTCGTACGGGCCGAACTCCGTTATCGCTCCCATAAGGGGCCCAAGCATAATATAGATCGAGAACAGGGCATACAGCAGGAGAGGCAATAAGCGGGTCTTCGCCTTCAGCCGATGCTGCAGGGCAATCAGCGCGACTAATTCGACGAATCCGCCGCCGGCGTAGACCATCCCGTCAAAGACCGGACTCCAGCCATGCTCGACGAACGGTTTAAGTAGATTGTTATTTTTCTCGGGAATATTCGAGACGCTTACGAAAATTCCAAGAATGACGACGATAGGAAGGAGAAAACCCGCTGCAATGGCAATGACCCGAATGCCCCACATGGCGAATAACGCGCACGGAATAACTAAGGAGAGCGTAAGCACCAGCTTGGGAGTCAACGTCAAATAATTGGTAATGGTCCAAGTGGCCGTGTGGATGACCGTCATCCAACCGATCAAGAACAATTGTAAGTATAGGGGAATGGTCAAAATCCATGAGACGATCGGGTGCGTCCGTTCCGCGAGCCATGGCTGCAATTTCTGCTGATTGGACCTGCGCATGAACACGACCAATAGCAGGCACCATGGAAGGAAGAGAACGCCGGTAGCGATGACTGATATCCAGGCGTCTCTACCCGCCGCATCGAGCAGCATAGGGTTGACGGTTACATGATTGGTGAGGCCGTTCATCAGGAGCAGAATCATGCAAGTTTGCAAAAAATTGATTTTATCACCGGATGCCGTCAAATCAAAACCACCCATGCATTTGGTAAAGTTTGTAACACGAATAAAATGCTCTATCCGTCCATCTTTTATGTAACGTTCAAACTCGACAAATTAATTTTTTTTATTCACTTAAAGAATGACAAGCTTTTCATCCGCATATATGTACAATCTAACCTATATTACTGCGAATAACCTTCACCATTAATGAAAGAGGTGTTAGTCATGCGTAGGAAACTATGGAATGGGTTGATTGTTACCGTGTTAGGGGTGGCGTTGTTATTGACGTTGGGAATGCGAATGCAACACTTAAATAACGAACGATCCGCGTCTGCTCCAGCCCCTATTAACGACCCCTCGTTATCCCCGATTACAACCCCTATCAGCACTCCCGGTGCGCTCTTGGGCACTGATCCTCCAGTGTCTGGGCACGCTTTGCCACAACCTCGGAATCTTATGGTTCAAGACATAGCCAAGAACGCAGGGAACGAAGTACATATATCCGCTTCTCCGATTATTCAAACTTATGAAGTAACGGCTTATTATCTCAACGTGCGCGCGAATGCGTATCCCCAATCCAAGATTCTCAAAGTCATCAAGAAAGGGACGCAGTTGGAAATCGCGGAAACAACCGACAACGGCTGGTTAAGAATAAAAGGCGGGGGGTATGTGCACGGGGATTACGCGAAGCGGATTAGCGCGGAGAAGGAAGATCGGCTCAACAAAAACGAGGCGACGGCGCCAGGCGATGAGCCGGAGTCATCGGAGATGATTGAATCTACGGACATAGTAGGTACTTCGGAGCGTTCGGAACCTTCGGAGCCAGTGAAACCGACGTCAACCGTTGAAACGGAGTCCGGACTGACGGAAGAAGATATCATGCTTATTTTTGACGGGACGGACTTGGCAGGACACGGGTTAGAGGAGACGATACTGGAAGTCGAAGAGGAGTATGGCATTAACGCGCTGTTTACGATCGCGGTCATGAAGCTGGAGAGCGGCAACGGCAGCAGCCGTCTCGCCAAGAACAAGAACAATCTGTTCGGACTTAACGCTTCGGGCGGAGATGCCCACAAGAGAGCATTCAGCTTCGAAACGAAAGGGGACAGCGTTCGAAAATTCGGACAACTCCTGTCCAAGAGTTACGTTGACAAGGGATATACGACGATCGAGAAGATCGCTACGAAATATTGTCCGGCCAATTCCAAGTGGTCGGGGCTGGTTAAAAACATCATGAAACGAGATTACAAGAAGCTGAACGTCATTTAAACCAGCCTTTTTCGTTAAACCGTTTGATCGCTTCGACGCGGTTGCTGACGTTCAATTTATCCAGGATGATAGAGATGTAATTCCGAATCGTTCCTGTCGTGAGATAGAGCTCCGTCGCGATTTCCTTCGTATTTTTGCCGTCGGCGATCAGCTCCAGCACTTCCTTCTCGCGGTCGGTCAACGGGTTCTCGTTATCGCCGCTATAAGCTTCATCGACCAATTCCGCCGCGTAAATACGGCGTCCCGCCAACACGCTGCGGATCGTATGGGCAAGCTCTTCGCTGGGGCTGTCCTTTAACAAGTAACCGCCGACTCCGGCTTTAATCGCCCGTTCGAAATAACCCGTGCGGGCGAAGGTCGTCAGAATGATCACCTTGCAAGGCAGCTCTTTCAGCTCTTCCGCGGCCTCTAGACCGCTTTTGCCCGGCATTTCGATATCCATAATGCAGATGTCGGGCTGATGAAGACGAACAAGCTCGATGGCTTTCTCGCCATCGGATGCTTTGCCCACGACTTCCATGTCCTCCTCGAGATCAAGCAGAGAGCCGAGCGCGCCCAGCAACATGCGTTGATCTTCGGCGATCACGATACGAATCATGCGTTGTCCTCCTTATCAGGGCCTTTCATAATGTGAGGGATCCTGGTCACGATCGTCGTTCCTTCAGCCAATGAAATGTCTAGCGACCCGTTAACGAATTCTAGCCGTTCTTTCATTCCTTGCAAGCCGTGTCCTTTTTTGAAGTTTAAACCGCCGGTATGGTTTGTGCCGTTATCTTGAACCTTCATGATGACTTCGGTCGGGGTTTGCTCCAAGGAGAGCGAGCAGGCCGTAGCGCCGCTATGCTTAACTACGTTGGTCACGGCTTCCTTAAGGCACATGCTCAACACGTTCTCGGTCAGGAGGGAGACGCCGTTCAACGTATGATGGCCTTCCTCCGTGAATTCGATCTGCGCGGCTTTGAGAATTTGCTTAATTCGGATAATCTCGTCTTCGAGTTTCGTTCCCCGCATTCTCGAGACCAACAACCGAACCTCCTGAAGCGCGGTGCGGGCGGTTTGTTGCACGTCTTTGATTTCCTCGCGCGCGCGCTCCGGACTCTTGGCGATCAGCTTGTGGGCCAGATCGCTCTTGAGGCCGATGAGTGACAGCTTCTGACCAAGGGTGTCATGCAAGTCTCTGGCGATTCGCTGCCTTTCCTCCAGTTTAACGAGCTCGGATATCCGCATGTTGGCGTCTTTCAATTGTTCTTGAAGTTCGCCGCGTTTATTGCGGTTATAATTGCCGAGCGGAAGGAGGATGACGGCGAGCAAGCTGATAAGGATAAAGGGGGTTTGCGTGACGAAAAACTTGTCCTGCAGTATAAATCCCAAATTAACGGTAATGAAGCTGCTTACGATATGAATGGTATATAGCGTAATGAATCCGGCCTTATTCTGTATATTCCCGATGAAGAACGCGAGGAAAAAAGAAAAATAAGCATAACCGAAAATAAGCGTCATCGCGATGGAAATGGCGATTTGAACGCTTGTCCCGACGTAAACCGGCCAACCTTTGGCATTCAAGGTCAGCCGGTAGCAAAGGAAAAATAAAATGATCATCAAGATTCCGGAAACGATCTCGAAATCGGTAGAGGCGCGAAAGATAAAGTAGAACGGCAAGATGCTGAACATCAGCCATACATACGGGCTTACTCCCGTGCTTTTCGGAAAAACTTGAATTCTTTTGAGTTTCTTGAACATCGGTAACGCTCCTATGCGCGGTTACAGGCCTAATCGTTAAGCCTAATCCCTAGTTTATCATAAATGAGTGCCGATGTTGCCTTATCGTTGCGTCGTTGCATTCAAGCGACTTCTTCGCTCAGTTTGGCATCGGATTGGCCGTGGGATTTGCCCGAGTTATGCGTCGTTCCCGGCTTGCCGACGAGGTGACGGATTTGTTTGAAGCTAACGAACTCTTTGTTCCGTTCATCCCATAGCTTGAATTTAAGTGCCTTGAAGCTGGATTTCAAAGTGACCGTCGATGCGTGCTGCAACGGAGGGACGGCCGCATGGGCGTCCTCCAGATGGTAATTGGGCACTCTCGGGCTTAAGTGATGAACGTGATGAAAGCCGATGTTCCCGGTAAGCCATTGCAGCGCTTTCGGAAGCTTATAGTACGAACTGCCTTCGACCGCCGCTTTCACGTAACTCCATTCCTCGTCGTGCTCGAAATACGAGTCCTCGAATTGATGCTGCACGTAGAAGAGCCAGATACCCATCACGCCCGAAATCCAGAAAATCGGTGCTTGAACGAGCAGGAAATTTTGCCATCCGAGCGCCCACATCAGTAAGCCGTACAAGGCGACGATGCCGATATTCGTGATCCAAGTATTGATTTTTTCCGCGCGCTTGGCGCCCTTGACGTTAAAACGGTACTCGATAAGGAAAACCGCGATCGGACCGATCCCGAACATGACGAGCGGATTCCGGTATATGCGGTAATAAGTTCTTTTCCACCACGGCGCGGCTACGTATTCGTCGATCGTGAGCAGCCACATATCGCCGATGCCGCGTTTGTCTAGATTGCTGCTCGTCGAGTGATGGATAGAATGGCTATGCTTCCACTGATGGTAAGGAAAGAGGGTGAGAATACCGGTTAGGGTGCCCAGAACTTCATTCGCCTTACGGCTCTTGAAGAACGATTGGTGACAACAGTCGTGAAAGATGATAAAAGTCCGGATGACGAATCCGGCAGCTAGAACGATGAATGGAAGAGCAAGCCAATACGATACGGATAAGCTTAGGTATGCCAAGGCCCAAAGCAAGAAGAAGGGCGGCAAAGTATTCAGTAGTTGGATCATACTCGCTTTTGTATTCGATTTTTCATAAGGAGCGACACCTTTTTTCAACAGGGCTTGATTAGGATTGGACATAGTTTCCTCCTTATGATGATTGCATAGTCACGTCATGATGGATTTGAACCGTAACCCTATTGTAGGGAATGATCGCGATCGCCGTTAGTCATAAGTGTCAGCATCCTCATATGACATTTGTCATATCCGACTTCAGGGTTGACGAAAAATAAAGGATTTTGTCGAACTCTGTCTAATTCATAAGGATCACCTAAGATCCGGAGGCAGGTCGTCGTGTCCATTAAAGCTAAGCTCTCGCTTCTCATCTCCATCTTCGTTACGTTGATCCTGACTTTGAACATTTCGATCTATTACTATTCGTCCAAGAACGAGCTCGAAGATAACGTCAGGCAAGAGATGGTTACTATCGCCAAGCAGATCGGGACAAGCCTCGACGCGGCCGAGAAATCCAAGAAGTTCATGGAAGACACGATCGGAGAGAAGCTTCGCGCGACGGCCGTCGCGGCCAAAAGCGAGTTAGATCCGTCCATAGTCAACGTTACGAACGAGCAGCTAGCGAAGTTAAGCACGTCGCTCGGGGTAGATCACATTTCGCTGTGGAAGAGGACGCAAGACAATATCGTCGTCCTGAAGTCATCCGAACCAAGCGAGCTCAACATGGGCTCCAAAAGCTGGGACTATTGGTATACGGCGTTCAACCAGCTGCTGGATGACCGCAAGGTGACGATCCCGCAAGGGCAGAAGCTTCTGAATTATTGGTCGGGACCTTACCAATACGCTTCGTCCGACCCCGAGCGCGTGAACAAATGGGGATATTATTACGATGGGACAACGGATTACATCATTAATCCGTACATCAACGCCCAGGTGTTCCTCGACTATGAGAACAAAATCGGCACGACGTCGTTGATCAACCACCTGTTGGAAGACAATCCCGATATTGTCGGGATTACCGGCTTCGATCCGCGATTTTTCGGCAAACCTCAGATCGTAAAGGTAAAGAAAGGGAAAGTCGTTCATAATTTGGATGTGCGAGACGTCCCGTTCGGCGACTATACGTTCCAGGACAAAGACAACGACGTTGCGAACGTGCGCCTGGCAGCGCAGTCGGGACAAATCGTGACGACTACGTTTACTCAGAACGGGAAGGAAGTCATTAAGAGCTTCATCCCTCTGAGCAAGGAAACCCCTTACGTCATTAGCGTAAATTTCGATTACGGAGCAATTAAGGACGAGTTGAACCGGCAGCTGTTTATCCATTCCGTCATCTCGTTCAGCTTGATCGTCGCTTCTTGGATAGCCAGTTATTTGATTTCCGGATTCCTGATCCGACCTCTTCACCAGATTCTGAATTACGTCAACGAGATTGCGGAAGGGAAATTCGATAGTAAAATCGCGATACGCAGCCAAGACGAGCTCGGATTGCTCTCTTCGCGCGTCAACGCCATGGCGGACAATCTGCATTCGGTGATGGGACGATTGCGGGACTCCGCGGAAGAATTGAGAAACACGAAGGAGTATTTGGAATCGTTCGTCAATCATACTTCGGACGCCATCCACGTTACGAACTTGCAGGGGCGGATCATTCAAGTGAACGATGCGTTCGAAACGATGTACGGCTGGAGCAGGGAAGAATCTTTGAACCGGAAGCTGAAACATATCCCGGAGGGATTGCGGCAAGAGTACGAGGAGCTGCGGATGCGTATCGAGCGCGGTCAATCGGTAGCCGATTACGAAACGATGCGCTTAAGGAAGGATTCCCGGACGATAGACGTGAGCATAACCCTATCGCCGATCCGGGACGAAGAGGACCGCATCATGGCGTTCGCGGAGATTTCGCGGAACATTACGGCAAGGAAACAGACGGAAGAGGTCATCCGCCGATCCGAGAAGCTGTCTGTGATCGGACAGCTTGCCGCCGGAGTCGCGCATGAAATTCGGAATCCGCTTACGACGTTAAGAGGGTTCGTGCAGCTCAATAAACAACAGGGAGCTTTGTCCGATGCCTATCTGGACGTCATGCTATCCGAGTTGGATCGGATTAATTTTATCGTAAGCGAGTTTCTGATTCTGGCTAAACCCCAGATCGGGCAGTTTGTTCCCGTCGATATCCGAAGTTTGCTTCAAGATATGGTTTCCCTGCTGGATTCTCAGGCCAGCCTTATTAACGCAAGCTTCGAGACGCGTTTCGCCGGACCTATTCCGCCGGTCGAATGCGATGCGAATCAACTGAAGCAAGTGTTCATAAATATCATTAAGAATAGTTTGGAAGCCATGGAACAGGGCGGCGGTACGATTACGGTAGAGTTGGAATTCGATTCGGCCGATCAGGCAGCTGTCATTCGCGTCAAGGATCAGGGCCACGGAATATCGGAAGAGGATTTGCCTAAGCTTTGCGAACCTTTTTTCACGAGCAAAGCGTCAGGCAACGGATTAGGCCTAATGGTCAGCCATAGAATTATCGCCAATCATAAAGGGACGATGAGCTTCAGCAGCAAATTAGGGAAAGGAACCTGCGTCGAGATTCGTCTTCCCGCGCGGGACCGGGTCATTTGAGCGCACGGCTTGCTTACGGCACTTGGACAGGGTACGCCCGTTCAAGTGTTTTTTTTTGTTGTTCTCTATCCTATTTTCATAGATTCGGAATATGTTTTCAGTAGGGAGGATTGAGAGGGATGGAGTTTGACGTGCCGGGTAGGGCGGACGAGACGAACGCGCTCGTGACGGATAAATGGAACGAGATAATCAGGCGGACGTTCGATAGTTTAACCAAGAGTTATGGGGATAGCCGGTTTGTACAATTAGATTCGGCAAAGTTTCCCCAGCCGGCTCGCGCGCCCATGAAATGGTTCGGCGACCCGTTGCAGCCTAGGAGATGTATCGGAGACGAATGGACGCGGCTTCTGGCCGACTGGGGAGACGAAGGCAGGCGAGGGCTGCACCATGAGTATTGCGAATATGCGATCATTCGCAGGCGGGATGCGAACGGGAACCTTCGTCCTAAGCGAGTACAAGTGACTACGGAGCTGCGGGAATATTGGTTATGCGTTGCGATGTACGACCCGTTTCAATTGCGGCGAATGACTCAAGAGATTATAGGATACCAGCCCTCTTGGGAGATGTTATATGGCATCAAAGATCCGTTCGCGTTGAGCGTGAAACAGCGGGAAATCGCCTTTTCGACCTATACGGCCGGGCATGGCAACGATACCGGTCTAATCAAAATCAAAGTTCCCGCGCAACCTGTCGGCAAATTGAATACGGAACAGGCTCTGTTCATGAAGAACACGATCAACGGTTTAGACGACTTGTTGTATATCGTCGTGTTCGGCGCGAAGCCTTTTGCGGTACCCGTTACGGATGGAATTCGCGCCGCAACGCTTGGCGAGATTTTACAGGCATTCAAAGTCGAATATCTGGCTTGCCATCATGCCGATCCGAATGTCGTCGCCGGCGGAAATAAAGCCGCGTTCGAAGGAAGAACCGTCGCATTCGAAAATCCTCTAGGCATATATTTGCGCTCATTCGCGCAAACGTTGTTCTCTTATCGGAACTTGCCTCTTCCCGATAGCTGGGTCCGATTCAGCAGAGGCCGCCCAGGCATGTATCAACGGCTGGAGTTCGGTCCGGGGGATGAGGACGACGCATATTTGGACGAGATTGTGTTGAGCGTCGGTGCGAAGGAAGAACAAGTAACCGGTGGTTATCAGTTGTTGCGGCATCTGGAAGTCGGACCTCTTCTCGTATTAAGCGAGCCTAGCCCAGTAGAGGAAAAGGAATATGTACGGATTAAGTCCTATAACGAAGCTTTATCATGCGTACAACAGGAAGATTGCCAAAGCTTCCGCAAGCTGATCGCTAAATACGAGGAAGCTAACCAACCGAAATAAGGGGAGTGGGAACGGGTATGGCACCCCAATTGCAAGAAGGAATCCATTACGCGCCGGGTATGAGAAGCGGTAAGTTTTATACATTGTTATTTCTATCGGCGGATCAGTCCGCAAGCATCGCGCAAGTGGGCGAAGCGATCGGCCGATTATGGCAGCTCTATCTTCAGCTTAAGCTCGGTAAGATTCCGGATTTGCCCGGGGAAGAAGTTCCGAACGGCAGCTTGTCCGTCATGATAGGGTACGGTCCGAGCGCATTCGATCTATTGGGAATCGGCGAGAAGATCCCATCCGCTCTTGATCGTTTCGGCCGATTTGCCTCGCCATCGATAGATGGCAGGGGAGCTATCTTGCAAGGCGCCGGATTAAGTTACGGACGGGATATCGTTCGTAACGAGGCAGATCGGCCCTTTGCTTTTCAATTCATAGCGGATACCCCTCTTGCGGTACATCGCGCCGTTGTCGAGACGTGGAAACATCTGGAGGACGGGAAGCGTACGAACGGTTTATCCGTACTAGCGATCGGAAGAAGCTACGGCGGATTTCAACGGGACGACCGCAGAAGCTGGATCGATTTTCATGACGGGATCTCGAATATGAAGAGCAAGGAGCGGATCGACGCGATCGCGATCAAACCGGCAGGGTATGACGACGATAGTTGGACGGAAGGCGGCACCTACATGGCGTTTATCCGTATCCGCACGGATCTAGCCTCATGGAGACAGCTATCCCGTCGTCAGCAGGAAACGATGATCGGGCGGCGAAGCTGTCCGGATTTCCGCTCGTTGGCATAGACGCTTCGGGAGAGCCCGTCGTACAGCCCGGATGCCCGTTTACGGGTAAACGCATTATCGATCCCGGTCAAGAGAGCTTCTTCGAACCGCCTAGCGTATCGGATTCAAGCGTCATAAGGCAAAGCCACGTCCAGCTCGCCAACCACCACTTGAACCCGATCAGCGATCCTAGCTCTTTGCGAATATACAGGCAAGGTTACGAGTTTTTCGATGAGATTCCGGTACCCCCTTATTTCGAAGTCGGTCTTAATTTCGTCAGTTTTCAAGATACTCCGGAGCGGGTGTTCAAGCTACTTACCCAAGACAGCTGGCTTGGAGGCACGAATTTAGGGGGAGATTCCACTCAATTGCCTAATCGCTCTTTAACGATGCTTACGGTCGAAGCGGCATCGTGTTATCTCGTTCCGCCTTTACGATCGGACGAGACGTTCCCGGGGAGCCGGTTGTTCTCAAAATAATATCCATAGCGCAGGCAACGGATAACCTTTCGATAAAGGAATCCCTTGCCTCTTTTTACGAAGAAATAAGTTAACAAGAGCCGCAATCCGCGTTATTGTATGAAGTTAGAGAAAGCTAATCTTGCAAAGGGGTCAATGGCGTGAAGATTGGAACGGATTTTATTGTTTTTGTGCGTATAAGATGGGCATGGATGCTTATTGCGGCCATGTTCCTATATGGAATAGGAGTAGGCATACTGGCTCCGATGAACGCCATATACATGCAGGAGGGCATCGGACTCACGAAAAACGAGATAGCCGTTATCTTCGCGGCTTCTTTGCTTTTGAACATGACGTTTACGATGAGCGTCGGTTTCATGAGCGACAAGCTGCAAAGACGCAAACCTATTCCGATGGTCGCCGCTTTCCTCTGCGCCCTAGGAATAGGGCTCTACATGCAAGCGGACGGCTTTGCTTTTGCTTTGCTCGGAATGGCATTGGCAACGGCCCCTTCGGGGATGATCATGGGGCAAATGTTCGCTATGGCACGTAACCACTTCACCCGCATGGCTCCGAATATCGTGGAGATGTCCCAATTATGGCTTCGCGCGACGTTCAGCGTCGGGTTCTTCACCGGGCTGCTGCTCGGAGCGAATATCTATTTGGTCGCTTCGTTCGAAGGGGTATTATGGGGTAATTTACTCGGATACGCAGCACTGCTGGTCTTATTATTCTTTTACCGCGAGGTGCTTGCCGAACCGGGCAGCCGATCGGCCAAAGGGGGAGAACCGTTCTCTCTCGTTATGCTGTTCGCGTTATTATTGCTGTCGTGCGCGGACGCGATCAGAGGCTTGTATTTGCCGCTAGTCGTGAACGAGAGGTTCGGAGATCCTAGGCTAGCGTCGTATATTTGGAGCGCGCAAGCGGTATTCGAACTGTTATTCATGACCTTAGCGGGATATTGGGCCGCTAAATACGGAAGCAAACGAATAATCGTAATTAGCAGCGTCTGCGCTCTGGTTACCTATCTTACTTATACTTCGGTCGATTATTTGCCCGTCTTTTTTATCGTTCAACCGGTTTACTCTTTTTTCGTTTCCGTTTTGCTTGGGGTTGCCATGGGGTACGTGCAGAGAATGTTTCTTCATCGTGCGGGATTCGGGGCAAGCTTATACGTATTCATAACGCAGACGGCATCTTTGGTCGGGTTCATGCTTCCGGTCTTAATCGAAGGGATAACGCCGAACATCTTCTACATTCCTACGGCGCTCGTCCTTGTCTCTCTTGCCATTATGATACCCGTAATGCTCAGAGAAAAATAACGTTGACAAACATACTGCTGGGGGGTATATTTAGATCAAGAGATACCCACTAGGGGTATAAAGGATAAAAAGTTGAAATAAAATAAGAGCAGGAACGAGGTGACATAGAAGTGGATAATCAAACGGAAGCGCAAGAGGAGCATTGCTGTTCCGCCGACAATGAGAGAAAAAGCCACCATTCGGATAAAATGAAATCGAACCTGATCTCCCGGTTAAACCGAATCGAAGGACAAATCCGCGGAATCAAAGGGCTCATCGACAAAGATACGTATTGCGATGACATCTTGAATCAGATCGCCGCCGCTCAATCCGCTCTTAACAGCGTAGGCAAGCTATTGCTGGAAGGACATATGAAGAGCTGTGTCATCGATCGGATCCAGTCGGGCGATCACGAAGTCATCGACGAGTTGCTTATTACGGTTAATAAATTAATGAAATAAGATAATGGAGGGATTAAGATGAGCAATATCACTCTTAACGTACAAGGAATGTCCTGCGGACACTGCGTCAATTCCGTGGAAGGCGCGCTGAAAAATCTCGGAGCGGCGGCCAAAGTCGATCTGGCGAAAGGTTCCGTAACGGTTGACTACGATGAGTCCAAAACTTCGCTCGCGGCGATCAAGGAAGCGATCGAGGATCAAGGATACGACGTCGTATAATAATCGGCTTATTGCACGCCCGATCCAACAGGGTTCCTGGACCGGGTGTTTTTTTTGCGTTCATTGACCTTGATAATGATTATCAATTAAACTCATGTTAGTGACGGATAAGTCCGTAAGGGAATAGGAGCAGATCAGACATGAAATCGACCGTTAACCGCATAGCTTCTCTTCATTATTCGGAATCTAGGGAAGTGCCGATCTCCGGCGGAACGAAATATGCCGTTTCGGCAAGCCGCTGCGACCGATTCGGAGTATGCCTTCAATCGGACGTCCGGATAAGAATGCATGAAGCCGGCGGCCAAACGGCCGTTGTACCTTCCGGAGAGCTCTTTTATATCCCCGCTGGGTATTCATTCTTCGTCCAACCGTTGTCTTCATCGGATATTAAGCTTGTTCTCGTTTGTTTTCGCGCCGTTTCATCCGGGCAATCGTCGGGATTAATCCACCCGTTCGTACTTCGGGGCTTTCGGATGCCGCAGATGAAGAACTGGATATCCGAATTCGTTAACTATGACGAGAGCAGTCCGCAACCGGACTATTTTATGCAGCAATCCCGACTTTATGCGTTGGCGTTTGCCTGCGTGAAACCGACGCTAAAACCTAGACGGCAAAACAACGAGTTAACCGGGTTCGTCGAGCAGGCGAGGCAGAGGATACTCGAGAATTTCGATACCGCATTGGATATGGAAGAGCTTGCAAGAAGCTCCGGGGCGGGTTCTAGCCAGTTTTATAGAACGTTTCGCAAGCATACGGGATTAAGCCCGCTTAAATTTTTGATTACGACCAGGCTTAACGCTTCGCTTCGGCTGCTTGCCGATCCTAACGTTAGCGTAACGGAAGCCGCGCACTCCGTCGGCTATACGGACGAGTATTATTTCAGCAGGCTGTTCAAGAAACAGATGGGAATTACGCCAACCGAATACGCCTCGCGGGCACATGTCTCGATTGCTAGCTTATGTCCGATTTTCACGGGGGATTTGGCGGTTCTCGGGCTGACTCCGCGCGTCTCTTTGAAGAGGGATTGGGATATCGATTTTCCGAATATCGACAACTATTTGCAAGAAATTAAGCTCGCTCGACCGGACTATATCCTGACGGGTCCAATATCCGAGTTCTTGCAGAATGAACTAAGAAAAATCGCCCCCGTGTCGGTCTATTATTGGCATGATTACTCCTGGAAACAACGGTTGGTCGAGTTCGGACAGCTATTAGGGCTGGAGAGCGTCGCCGATCGGTGGCTGGCAGATTTTGAACGCAAGACGGACAACGCGAGGCAGCATGTCGAGGATCGTTGGCCGGATACGCCGTACTTGCTCGTCGGCGTGCGGGAAGAAAACTTTCGCGTCTACGGTAAGCAAAGACGGAAGTTCACGGATTTGCTATATGACGAACTAAGCTTCAAAGCGCCCGCTGCTGCCGACGATATCGGCTTCGCGGACGCGAAGACGCTGGCGGAAGTGATGGCAATCGCAAGCGATAACATCCTGTTCTTAATTGAATTTCCGGCATCGGACGCTTATTGCGAGCAGCTGGAGCGGGAGTGGAAGAGCGCGGGAGAATCCGACGGAAGGGAGCGGCATTGCATTTTCATCCGCTTGGAAGAGCCGTTCCTGTATAACTCAGCGATGCACGAGCTGCTCGTCGATCAAACGGTGAACCATTTGCATACGCAGCACGGACTGAAATAGAAAAGTCCATGGGGAAATCGGAAAGTCCATTCCGGTTTCTTTTTTTTCATGTAAAATGGGTTTTGTTCATGCAAATGATAATCATTATCAAAGAATAGAAAGAGAATGGAAATGAAAATCGGATATTTATGGATCGGTCTTGTCGTTCTATCCTTTACGTCTTTATTCGTCGGGGTCACGGATTTAAGCCCGTTAGATTTGTTCAGCATGACGGAATATCAATGGGAGGTTATGCAGATCAGCCGAATTCCGCGATTGATCAGCATTATCATCGCAGGGGTAGGGATGAGCGTCATCGGTCTGATCATGCAACAGTTGGCTAGAAACAAATTCGTATCGCCGACAACCGCGGGAACGACGGATTCGGCAAGCTTGGGCGTGCTCGTCGCCATGCTGCTTTTTCCAGGGGCATCCCCGTTGCTGAAAATCGTCGTCGCGTTCGTATTCGCGTTTTTGGGAACGATGCTGTTCATGCGTATTTTGACTAAAGTCCAGTTCCGGGATCCGATTCTGATCGCGCTTATCGGTCTGATGTTCGGCGGAATCGTCGGTTCGGTCACGACTTTCCTCGCGCTCAAATACAACTTGCTGCAAAGCGTTTCGAGCTGGCTCCAAGGAGACTTCTCGGTCATTCTTAAGGGCAGGTACGAGATGCTGTATGTCAGCTTGCCGCTCATCGCGCTCGCCTATTTGTTCGCCAATCGGTTCACGATTGCCGGGATGGGCGAGGATTTCGCGGCAAACCTAGGCCTTAAATACAAGCAGGTCGTCAATATTGGGTTAGTCATCGTTGCGCTAGTATCGGCGGTCATTCTCCTTACGGTCGGCTCGTTGCCTTTCCTGGGACTGATCATTCCGAATATCGTCTCTATCTATAAGGGAGACAATTTGCGAAGCAGTCTTTCCCATACGGCATTGCTGGGCGCCATATTCGTTCTGGCTTGCGATATTCTTGGGCGCATTATCATCTATCCCTACGAAGTATCCATAGGATTATCGGTCGGCGTACTTGGCAGCGGCATATTCCTCTATCTGATCTTGAGGAGGAAGAGCCATGCATGATAGATGGAAGCTTACTGCGCTAGCCGTTCTAGCCGCCGGTCTGGTCGTTCTATTCATGACGATCGACGGCAGCGGGAATTGGGATTACGTCCTTCCGCGCAGAGCTAAGAAAATATTAGCTATGCTGCTTACCGGATCGGCGATCGCGTTGTCTACCGTCGTTTTCCAGACGATGACGAACAACAAGATCCTGACGCCGAGCTTGATCGGACTCGATTCCCTGTACTTGCTGTTACAGACGGCGATCGTATTCGTCTACGGTTCGACCGTGCTTACGTCGATGAGCAAGAACGTGCAATTCGCGGTCGCGATAGGATTAATGGTGCTATTCGCGGGATTGCTGTACAAGCTGTTGTTCCGAAGGGAAGGCAATCATCTATATTTCTTGCTGCTGGTCGGAATCATTTGCGGGACGTTTTTCTCGAGCATTGCAAGCTTCTTGCAAATGCTGCTTGACCCGAATGAGTTCCTGATCGTGCAGGATAAGATGTTTGCCAGCTTCAACAACGTGAATACGGACATTCTGTTGATCTCCGTCGTACTGGTATTGCTCGTCGCGGTTTATTTCTACCGGGATTTCAAGTATCTCGACGTCCTTGCGTTAGGGAAAGAGCATGCGGTTAACCTCGGCGTCGACTACGATCGGATCACGAAGAGATTGTTAGTGGCCGTAGCTTTGTTAGTAGCGGTATCAACCGCTCTGGTAGGTCCGATCACCTTCCTCGGATTGCTGATCTCGAACATAGCCTACCGGATGATGAGCACTTTCCGGCACCGTAGCGTCATTGCGTGCACGATATTGATCAGTGTCGTTGCGCTTGTCGGTGGACAATTGATCGTCGAGAGAGTGTTTACTTTTTCAACGACGCTTAGCGTCATCCTCAATTTTATCGGAGGTATCTACTTCTTATACCTGCTGCTGAAGGAGAGCAAATCGTGATAGAGGCAAGGAACATAACGAAAAGTTACGGCGGCAAAAACGGGATTCACGGAGTTTCGACGACGATCGCCAAAGGCAAGATCACGTCCTTCATCGGTCCGAACGGAGCGGGGAAGAGCACGTTGCTATCGGTGATCAGCCGGCTCCTTCAGATGGATCAAGGCCAAGTGTTTATCGATGGTATGGACATAGGGAGCACGGACAGCAACGAGCTTGCCAAGAAAATCTCGATCTTGAAGCAAGCGAACCATATTAACGTCAGGCTTAAGGTTATCGATCTGGTCGAGTTCGGTAGATTTCCTTATTCCAAAGGGAGATTAAACGCGGAGGATCGTCGACATGTGGACGCCGCGGTTAGCTACATGGAGCTTGACGGGATGAAAGAGAAGTACCTAGACGAGCTTAGCGGGGGACAAAAGCAACGGGCTTTCATCGCGATGGTCCTCGCTCAAGACACCGAATATGTCCTGCTCGACGAGCCGCTTAACAACTTGGATATGAAGCATTCCGTGCAAATCATGAAAGTGCTTCGCAGGCTTGTCGACGAGCTGGGCAAAACCGTCATTCTCGTGCTTCACGATATCAACTTCGCATCTACTTATTCCGACTACATCGTGGCGTTGAAGGACGGGCGAATCGTACAAGAGGGTGCGACCGACGAAATGATCGATTCCGCGGTGTTAAAGGAAGTATACGATATGGACATTCCGATCCATGTCGTGAACGGCAACAAAATTTGCGTTTACTTCGCTTGAGTTATTTTGGCGGCGCAAGCCCCAATTGACTATATAAAAAAATAGGTTTAGGAGTGGTCTATCGTGAAAAAAGCTATATCCGTAATTCTAATGTCCGTAATGATGATTGCCGTTCTGGCCGCATGCGGATCGAAAAACAATAATGAAGGAGCAGCAAGCCCTTCGGCTTCTTCGAGCGCTTCCTCTAGCGCAGCAGCATCCGAATCCGCAAGCCCGAGCGCATCCGCGCCCGCTGCTCCCGCTGAAGTAACGATTACGCACGCGCTTGGTACTGCAACCGTAAAAACGAACCCCGAGAAAGTCGTCGTGTTCGATTTCGGAACGTTAGATACGTTGAACAAGCTCGGCATCGAAGTAACGGCGCTTCCGAAAGCCTCGATTCCGTCTAATCTGTCCCAATTCGGCGACGCGAAATACGAAGATGCCGGAACGTTGTTCGAACCGGATTTCGAGAAGCTGAACAAGCTGAAGCCGGACGTCATCTTCATCAGCGGCAGAACCGCGGAAGCTTACGAAGAGTTGAACCAAATCGCCCCAACGATTCAAATGTCGATCGACTATAGCAAATATGCCGAATCATTTGCCGCTAACGCCAACATTATCGGTCAAATCTTTACTAAAGAAGCCGAAGTCGCCACCGAACTCGCTGCCTATAACGCTGCGGTCGAAGAGTTGAAAGGCAAAGCATCTACGGCGGGCAAAGCGCTTATCATTCTTACGACAGGCGGTAAAATCAGCGCATACGGCAAAGGTTCCCGTTTCGGCAACATCCACGACACTTACGGTTTCGCGGCTGCGGACGAAGCAATCAAACCGGATACGCACGGAGATAAAATCACGAACGAGTATATCGCGGAGAAAAACCCGGACATTCTGTTCGTTATCGACCGCGATGCGGTTGTCAGCGGCGAAGGTACGGTTCCGGCCAAAGAAGTCATCGAGAATGACCTGGTTAAGAAAACGAACGCGTTCAAAAACGGTAAAATCATCTACCTGGATGCCAACTACTGGTACCTATCGGGCGGCGGACTTCAAACGGAGCTGGAAATGGTCAAAGAAGCTGCGCAAGCCGTTCAATAAGTCATCGTAAAGGAGAATCGCAGCGGTGCTCATTCAAACAAGAACAATCGTTGTCGAACCCGGGAATGCCGACAAAGTCGTGGAGCGCTTCAGCCAAGAAGGAATTCTCGACAATAGGGAAGGGCTAATCGACATTTCCGTCATGGTGAACAAGCGGAGCAAAGAAAACGAAGAAGTCGTCGTGTTCATTCGCTGGGAATCCGAGGAAGCATGGAAAAATTGGGAGAAGAGTCCCGAACATATCCAAGGCCACCGCGACAACAAAGGGCAGCAGCCTCCGGATTATGTTATTAGCACGACCGTGAACATGTACGAAGTGAAGAAGGTAAGAAAAGGGAAGTTCTCTTCCGAAACCGTATAGGCTATAAGAAGGTCCCTCTCGGTAGACGAGCGGGACCTTCTTATAGGGCGTAACGTCAAGCGATTACCAGCCGAAGTCGATTAAGGTGCGGGCGATAAAGCTGGCGGAGATGATCGTCGATAGGGCGGTTAACGAGATGACCCAGTAGTTTTTGCAGCGGTGTTTAATCAATCGATAGACCGCGAAGACGATCGTAACCACCGTCGCAACGATCATGAATCTTCTGATTCCCAGCATAGCCGACATCGTCTCCATCATGTTCGAAGAGCTGCCCAATAACATTAGTACTCCCATATGGAGCCAATGATGCGAAGAAGCAAGAAAGGAGAATACGAGGGAGAAGACGCTGGTTGCGGCTTGCTGCTTAGAATGGTTCATGCTTTAACCCCTTCCCTCTGTATTGATGTAAAGCTCCGTTAAACTTCTTAAAGGCCTCATAGATTTGCACTCGATCATCATAGGAGAGAGGGGCCAGAACGTCTTGATAAAACTTGATCGATTGCGAACGGATTTGCGAGACGCTTCGGAGCCCTTTATCCGACAACGTTAGTATCGTTTCCTTGCGGTTGCTTTCGTTCACTTCTCTGCAGATCAGATTTTCTTTGACCAACGCGTCAACCAATCGGCTGACGGAGCTTCTCTCGAGATGGAGCTTGCGGGACAATTCCGTTATCGACAAGGAAGCGTTCTCCAGCTCCTGCAACGCGTGGACTTTGGATACGGAAAGAGGGTAGCCGCACGGGGTAACGTTTTGTTCGAGCAATCCGAAGAGTCGAATGAATTTATGAATGTCCGATCTTAATTCGGCGATGTTTTCGATGTTCATGGGTATCCCTCCATAAAACGTGTATTATACATATGATGTATAATACACGTATAATTCGTACGAATCAATCTTTTATGTAGACGCACGGAATAGATTGACATGATCGTGGAGTTGGTATACATTTGTATACAACAACGAATTGTATACAAATGTATACACGGAGGTGCGATAAAAATGGAACATCGCGGAAGAAGAGGCGGCAGGGCCGATCTCGAAGGAAGAGGAGAACGCGGACATCGCGGCGAAAGCCGTGGGGAAGGCCAAGGGGGACGCCATGGAGAGCGCCACGGACCTATCGGCGCGCAAACATTCCGCAGAGGCCGGATCTTGCTTTTCTTAGAGCAGTTGAGGGTGAAGAGAGCGACGTTAGTTCGCCAGCTCCAGGAACCGGAGTTTCAAGCGATCCAGCAGGTTCTGTGCGGCGAGCTTAAAGCGTTGGATCAGGTAATCGAGGAATACATCCTATTGTTTGATCTTCAAGAGAACGGCGCGGAATCGGGAGAAGGCGATTCTGCTCCGGCGGGGAGAAGAGGAGAGAGGAATTAAAGATGCTGCGCCGATTTTTTTCTTATTATCGTCCCTATAAGGGACTGTTCGTATTGGATTTCTCTTGCGCGGTCATCGCCGGTCTATTAGAGCTGGCATTTCCGCTTGCGGTGAGCACGTTCATAGACGATCTGTTGCCGGGAGGGGATTGGCCGATGATCGTGTTGGCTTGCGTTGGTTTGTTAAGCATCTATGCCCTGAATACGGTGTTGAATTATGTCGTAACTTATTGGGGACATATGCTTGGGATTAACATCGAAACCGACATGAGGCGGAAGATGTTCGAGCACATCCAGAAGCTGTCGTTCCGGTTCTTCGACAACCATAAGACGGGACATTTGGTCGGCAGGGTGACGAACGACTTGAACGATATCGGAGAGGTCGCCCACCATGGGCCGGAAGATGTCTTCATCGCCGTGATGACGCTCGCGGGTTCGTTCACCTTAATGGCTTATATTAACCTAGAGCTAGCATTGCTTACGTTTATCATCATTCCTCTTATGGCGTGGCTGATCATCGTGTTCGGCGGCAAGATGACGAACACGTACCGGAGGTTATTCGGAGACGTCGGCAATTTCAACGCCCGCATCGAAGAGAACGTTGGAGGCATTCGCGTCGTGCAATCGTTCGCGAACGAGGATCATGAGAAGAAGTTGTTCGCGGTAGACAACAAGAGCTTTCGGGAGACTAAGCTGCTTGCCTATAAGACGATGGCCAAGAGCATCTCTGTCAGTTACATGCTAATGCGCCTGATTACGGTATTCGTCATGATTTGCGGAGCGTGGTTCTTCATTGAGGGGAAGCTGGAATTAGGGGAATTCATGGCGTTCTTGCTCTTATCGAACATTTTCTTCCGTCCGATCGAGAAGATCAATTCGGTCATCGAGAGTTACCCGAAAGGGATTGCAGGCTTTAAGCGATATACCGAAATTCTTGACACCGAGCCGGATATACAAGACGTCAAAGATGCGGTGGAAGTCGATTCGTTACGCGGCGATATCCGATTCGAGAACGTCGTATTCGGGTACGAGCAAGGCAGAAACATTCTGAACGGAATCGAATTATCGATCCGGGCAGGAGAGACGATCGCGTTCGTCGGTCCCTCCGGCGCGGGGAAAACGACGATCTGCAGCCTGCTTCCCCGATTCTACGACGTTATCGAAGGAAAGATCACGGTAGACGGAATAGATATTAGGGAGATGAAGCTTCAATCGTTGCGCAAGCACATCGGCATCGTTCAACAAGACGTGTTCCTCTTCTCCGGGACGATCAGAGAGAATATCGCCTACGGCGATTTGCGCGCGACGGAACAACAAATCTGGGAAGCGGCCAAACGCGCTTCGTTGGAGGACATGATCCGACAATTGCCGGAAGGAATGGACACGGTTATCGGAGAGCGCGGCGTTAAGCTTTCCGGCGGACAGAAGCAGAGGATGGCCATCGCGAGGATGTTCCTGAAGAACCCTCCGATTCTTATTCTCGACGAGGCGACTTCGGCGCTCGATACGGAGACCGAAGCGGCTATCCAGCAATCCTTGTCCGAGCTTTCCGTCGGACGGACGACGCTTGTCATCGCCCATCGTCTGGCGACGATCAAGAACGCCGACCGAATCGTCGTCGTCGACGAGAGCGGAATTGCGGAGCAAGGCAGACATCAAGATCTCGTTCATTCCGGAGGTATCTATAGCCGCTTGCATCAAGCGCAATATCAGCAGGCGTAAGTTAGGCTGGACCCCCCTGACATATTCAAGTCGATTCAGGAAGAGGCTCTCCCTACGTCATAAATATGACAAATGGGACAGCCTCTTCGCTTTTATTCCGTGCGTTCCTCGGCTTTCTCCTGTCCTTCTTCAAGCGGATCATAGAGCCCCGTGCGAGCTTTGAACCACCGAAAGATGTGGGTGACGATGACTTTAATGATCGCATAACCCGGTACGGCCAAAATGATGCCGATGATGCCGAACAGGTTGCCCGCGGCGATGATGACGAAGATGATCGTGATCGGATGAACGTGCATCGTCTTGCCCATGATCTGGGGGGAAATGAATTTGCCCTCGATTAATTGCACGATCGTCCAGATGACGATCATTTTGAGCAGCATGACCGGCGACGTCATCATCGCGACGATCAATGCCGGCGTAATCGCGATGGCCGGTCCTAGGTAAGGGACAATGCTCGTGCAAGCGGCGATAACGGCAAGAACGAGCGAATAATCTAATCCGATGATTAGATAACCGATGTACAGTAGAACGCCGATACAGAAACTGACGACGATCTG
The DNA here is from genome assembly GCF_014107495.1 of Cohnella cholangitidis. Lineage (GTDB taxonomy): Bacteria > Bacillota > Bacilli > Paenibacillales > Paenibacillaceae > Cohnella > Cohnella cholangitidis. Next base: position 213,596 of record NZ_CP041969.1, on the reverse strand, counting down.
TCCGCGAATGTAGGAGCTGATCTGATGGTTCATCTCCAGCATGACGCCGAAAGAACGCTGACGCAAGGAAGTCGGCACGAAGCTGAGCACGAACGGCGTCAGTTTCTTGCGGTCCTTCAGCAAGTAGAACAAAATGAACGGCACGGTGATGATCGCAAGAACGGTTTCCGTGATTTTGCCCACGAGATTACCGATCCCGGACCATGCGTTGCTCATAATGGCGGATGCCCGGCCGGAAAAGTCGTTAACCAGCTTGGAAGAATCGATTCCGAGCGTGTTCTGCAATTGGTTGAAGTATTCGTTCCCGATCAATTCCTCGAACTTCAACTGCGCGTTTTGGCTATAGCTTGGGAATTGCACGATCAAGCTCGTGATTTGTTCGCTGAGCAGCGGCACGACCTTCATAATGACAAGCGTAAGAACGGTGATAATGACGAGGTACAGCACGATGATCGAATATACGCGCTTTACTTTGCGAAGCTCCAAGTAGTCCACTATCGGGTTGAGCAAGTAATAGGCGACCCCCGTAAGCAGAAAAGGAAGGAAGACCGTATCCAGTACAACGATAAAAGGATGAAAGACATACGAGATTTTGTCGAGTACGAAGATATTCAGGCTAAGCAATAAGATGACGATCAGGAACAAGATTACTTTCTGGTTTAGCAGCATCCACTTGATGCGGTCCGACCACTTGGTCTTCGTTTGCATGGAACTTCCTCCTTCATGATACTTACTATTTTAACCGACTTCGAATAGCGACAACAACGTTTGGAAAATGGGCGGACCGAGAGTTATCCACGTATTGACATCTCTTCCTGAGTAAACTATAGTAACCCTAAGCTTAGTTTCCGGTTTAGACCGGAGAGCGGGGGAACCACTTTTCAGGGGCGAATCATTCCATGCGAATGTAGGGAACCATCTATCCCGAGTCCGTCAGCTAACCTCGTCGGCGTTGGATGGGTCGGACTGTCATGCGCAGATAAACTGCTCATTCTTTTGACCCGAACAAGGGTCTTTTTTGTTTTCTTCGGGCCCTGCATACAGAAGGGATGGTCTTCTGTGTTGTCGGGTCTATTTACTATGGAACGAGAGGGGGAGTAGCTGGGGTTTGGAATGGATTCGTTCTCGAATTCGACTGAATATACCTTGAGGAGGAATAAACCAATATGTCGCAACCCAAGTATATTACCGATATCGGAAAAATCACTCGCATCCCCGAGCAGCAACGTGAGAAGCTGAAACAAATTACTCAGAAGTTCGTATTCCGCGTGAATGAGTACTACTTGAACTTGATCGATTGGAACGATCCTGACGATCCGATCCGCAAGCTCGTTATCCCGAACGAGGGAGAGTTGCAGGAATACGGAAGATGGGACGCTTCGGACGAAGATACGAACTACGTCGTGAAGGGCTGTCAGCACAAGTACAAATCTACGGCTTTATTAATCGTCTCTGAAGTTTGCGGCGCCTATTGCCGGTATTGCTTTCGCAAACGATTGTTCCGCAACGACGTCAAGGAAGCGACCTCGGATATCGAGCCGGGCCTGCAATACATCGCGGAGCATCCGGAAATCAGCAACGTATTGCTGACCGGAGGAGATAGCTTGATTCTCGCCACCGCTAAACTGCGCGCGATTCTGCATAGATTAAGAGAGATCGAACACGTGCAAATTATCCGGCTAGGCTCCAAAATACCGGTATTCAATCCTATGCGCATCTACGAAGACGAGCAGTTGCTCGAGGCGATTCGCGAGTTTTCCAGCGCCAAGAAAAGAATCTACGTCATGGCCCATATTAATCATCCTAGAGAGATTACGCCGGAAGCCGTCCGCGGGTTTCAAGCGTTGCATGACGCGGGGGCGATCGTCGTTAATCAAACCCCGGTTTTGCGAGGAATCAACGACGATCCTCAAGTTCTCGGAGAGCTGCTCGATAAGCTGTCGTGGGCGGGAGTAACGCCTTATTATTTCTTCATTAACAGGCCGGTCGCCGGCAACGGCGACTTTGTCCTGCCTCTAGCCAAAGTATACGACATCGTCGAGAAAGCCAAAGCCCGGACATCCGGCTTGGGCAAACGCGTTCGCTTATCGATGAGCCATACGTCGGGCAAGATCGAAATTCTCGCCGTCGAGAACGGAAAGGCTTATTTGAAATATCATCAATCGCGTGACGGACATTATGGCAGGTTCATGATGCTCGATTGTCCGGAAGAGGCCGCATGGTTCGACGATCTGCCCGGCAACGAGAAATATTGGAAGAAACCGGCGAAAAAGTCGGATGCCGTTGTTTCCGTCAATGAAATGCCGGATCATCCGCAACCGAGATCGAGTAAAACGACAGTGCTTAAATAACGAAACCACGTGACACCGAATACCGCCGCGAGGCGGTATTTTTCATTTTGTTCCCCGATCCGATCGAATGTCGTCCAATGCGACAAATCCTCCCGTATTACTCCCTGACCGTTTGACAAGCTTTTCGATAGAGGGGGGGTACAATCTATTTATTCGAACCGTTGGAGGGAATAAATAGAGATGTCCCGTGGAAAAAAGACTTTCATCCTAACCTTAATCCTCGTTTGTTTGTACCAAGGAATCGCGCTTGCCGGAAGTCAATACTCCTCGCAATGGAGCGTAAAACCTCAGCTGTCGCAAAAGTTCCCGGCGAAATATACCGAAGTGGAAGGAATATTGACCTTCCGGGGAAATCAACAGCGCAGCGCGCCGTCATACGGGACGACGGACATGAAGCTATTCCGTCCGAAGATCGCATGGGAGAAAAAAACGAAGTCGAGCTCATGGGGCGGCGGAGCCGGATGGACCGGACAGCCCGCGATCGTGAAGTGGTCGCCGGAAGTGCTCAAGACGATGAACGTGAAGGCGAAGTTTCTGGCGCAGCCCGGTTTCACCGAAGTCATCTACGCCTCGCTTGACGGATACGTCTATTTCATGGAGCTCGAGACGGGCGAGGAGACGCGCAGTCCGATCAAGATCGGCAATCCGATTAAAGGAAGCGTCTCCGTGGACGCGCGCGGGTATCCGCTGCTCTATGTCGGTGAAGGAATTCCGGAGAACGGAACGATCGGCTTCAATTTGTTCAGCTTAACGGATCAAAAGCGATTGCTTCGCGTGTCGGGCAAGGATCCTTTCGCATATCGTTCCTGGGGCGCCTTCGACAGCTCGGCGATGTTTAACCGGGAGGACGATACGCTTATCGTCGGAGGGGAAAACGGACTAGTCTATCATCTTAAACTGAATACGGTATTTAATCCCGCACGCAAAACGATAACGATCGATCCGATCATTAGCAAGTATCGTTATAAGATTGCCGGAAATGCCTATCAAGGAATCGAAAATTCGCTTGCCATCCACGAGAACCTCGCTTTTTTCGCGGATAACGGAGGCAGCTTGCAGGCTTTGAACTTAAATACCTATACGTCGGAGTGGTCGCTCCCGCCCGTTGACGACACCGATGCCACGATCGTACTGGAGACGGAAGGCGGCGTGCCTTTCCTGTATACCGGTACCGAAGTGGATAAGCAAGGACGGTCCGGCCAATCTTATATCCGCAAAATCAACGGGTTGACAGGCGCGGTCGTGTGGCAAAACGAATATAAGAGCTTCTCCGTTCTCGGAGAACATCCGATCAACGGCGGTCTGCTCGCAACCCCGGTCGTGGGCAAGCATGAAATAGCCAACCTCGTTATCTTTACCATCGCGAGATACGACACCTTCAACGGAGGGTTGATGGTTGCGCTGGACAAAACGACGGGGAAGGAAGCATGGAGACTTCCGATGAAAAACTATGCATGGTCGTCTCCGGTAGACGTATACGATCAAGCGGGCAGAGCCTATTTGATTCAAGCGAATTCCGTCGGCCAAATTTCCGTTATCAGAGCAAGCAACGGCCAAGTGGCGGGAAGTTTGAATATCGGCACGAATATCGAGTCGTCTCCGGCGGTATTCAACAATTACGCCGTTGTCGCCTCCCGCGGAGGGAAAATTTACGGGATTAAGCTGGAATGATTACCTGAAGTCCCGGCAGCGACAATGTCTGCGATCTTCCATGGGGCTTGCGGGTTATCCCTCTTGAAGATGAACGAGTAATGAGTATTCCGATCGCCGCGTCCGCTTGTTTGTTGCTTGATCGGCAAGCGGATCTCCGTTGATACGTCGCCATCCTCCATGTTCGGATTGAGGGAAGACGATCCGTCTTTATTGTTCCTTAGACGAACTTGGATAGACTTCAGCGAAGATAACTCATCGATGAAATAGGCCGAGCGTTCCGGCGGCATCCATTCCGAGAGCTGGCGAACCATGTCGGCATCTTGCTGGTTCATCGCTTCGACGAAACTTAATGCCAGGAGCAGCGGAGTAGCGGACTTGAAGTAGGTTTCCAATTGACCGGCGGCTTTGTGCACCATTAACTGGTGCGCCGGGTCGGGAACCTCTGACCTATGGGAAGTGCTATTCCGAAAGTGGACGCAAAAATGGCCGGAAAAGCCGTTATCCGGGATACCGTCTCCTCCGTGGGGCATGCCGTTCATCGATGCCGCGATGCGATTCGGACCGGATTGGACAAGGACGGCTTTCCGTTTCCAGCTCCACTTGCCGCCATAGATCTGATGCATGATTTTAGAATCTTCTTTCGTGATCGGCTGAACGTCCGCATGACTGCTGCCCGCTCGGCGCTGAACGCGGAAAGAAAGTCCGGTTTCCAAGTCGGTCAGAGTGAATATGCTTTTGCGCTTCACGATTTGGCGAGCATCTTCCCAAGCTAATAATCGTCCGTAATGATTGCTTCGTATAGCTTCCGCATACTGTTTGAACCGTTGGGCAGCGGAAGAGGGGAGAACCAGCTTGCGCGCCATTGATCCGTCGGACGACGTTCCCACAAAAAACCGGATCGATCCACCCGAAACTTAGATTGCCGTTGCCCTTGATCCAGAGCAACTTCTATATCCGAGTACAAGGAAGCCCCTTCGGCGGCTTCCTTCTTGGCGTTCAATACTTGATTCGCCAACTTGGGATTAACGATCACAAGCGTGCTGTATAAGCTGGAAGCCGAGCTTGATTGTACGCTAATCGTGATTTTGCCTGCGGCAGATTGTTTAGCGGCAGCGGCCGAGAGGTTGCCATGGTCAAGAAATATGGATATAAACGCGATTACAACAAGCACAACCGTACTTCCGATCCTTCGGGCCATCTCATTCCCTCCAATCCCTTTATTTTATTCTGGGCAACGGGACAAATAATTATGTAAGGAAATGGGGGACATTAGGAGGGAACGCGGAATATCCGCCGCAACTATTCTATAATTGGAGGAATGTACCGATGAACAAGCAAAGAGCAGCCGAGATTGCTTCGTCACCCGTAATGGCTAACGTGACTTTCGGAGACAACCCGGTCTACATTCAACATGTGGACGAAGAGAACGATACGGCCAGAATTTATCCGTTAGCTCATCCCGAGCAAGAGCAAGAAGTGCCGATAGACATGCTTATGGAACATGAGCCAGCGCAATTCGAAGCAAATACGCCTATCGCCTGTCCGAACAAATAGGCCGCACGGGGGGTAACCGGTTTGGCGTTCCATTGGATCATGGGCGTACTGCTGCTCTTGCAACAAGCGGATCTTCCGGATCGCTTAATCGTAGGAGAGCGAGACCAGCCCATCACGAATATCAAACGTTCCGAATTAATCCTTCCCTATCAAAGCTTGCCGGTCGTCAACGAAGACAAGCTGCACAAGCTTACGGAAGAAGTACGCAGGAAAGTGTACCGAGCGCCCGTTAACGCAGGCCTGGATGACGGGGGCAAGATCATTCCGGAGCAAATGGGAAGCGAACTCGATCGCCGTGCGTTCGTGGATCGGATATTCCGCTTCATCGTAGAGGGCGGCGATTCACGGATTCAGGCGCCGCAACGGTTGATTCATCCGAAGGTGGACAGCGAACTGCTGACCTCCATTAAGGAGAAATTGATCGGACAATATACGACGTACTTTAACTCGAACAATAAGAACCGATCAAACAACATTAGGCTTGCCGCCCAAGCCATTAACAATCAATACGTGTTTCCCGGGGAGTCTTTCTCCTTCAATCAGGTCGTAGGCGAACGATCCGTGCAGAAAGGTTACCAGCGGGCGAAAGTCATCGTACGAGGCGAAGTTTCCGAAGGAATCGGCGGAGGCATTTGCCAAATTTCCTCGACCTTATTCAATGCGGCCGATCGCGCGGGACTTCAGATCGTTCAACGCTATTCGCACAGCAGAAGCGTCCCTTACGTTCCGCCCGGACGCGATGCGACGGTGAGCTGGTACGGCCCGGATTTCGTCTTTCAGAACAAGTACGAATATCCCGTGTTGATTAGAGCCGTCGTCTATGGAGGTCAAATTACCATTACGTTGTTTTCGTCGGACGAAATTAAGAACAAGCCGCGCGCGTTCCGAGCGCATCGAAACGGCTGCCGGAAGAAGTCCCCTCCGATCAAGATGTACACCTTGTCGAGCCATAATCCGAATTGGACAGTCAATGGGCATACACCCATCGTCAACCTCGCGCATAGGCTGTGTCGAAGAAGATTCGACGAGAGGGGAATCGTTGTGTCCATTGAATTCGTGGCAAGGTCGTTGGATGAAGTCAGATTTTGGTCGCGCATTATGAAGGAGCATTCTTTGTTCTTGAAGCTAGGGTTCCGATGCGAAGATACGCAATTAATCAATGAGGCTAATCAATTCTACGCCTTATTCGAGGGCATTGAGAACAGAGCGAACGCGTTCTCGACGGAAACCGATCCTCGGACGATCCAACGGTTTAACGCAGAGGTTCATAACGCAGCCTCCCACATTTGGGCATTCAAACGCAAAGTGCTGGGATTGATTTTGCGCTGCCAGCTTCCCGGAGCGAACAACTTTCCGTTACTGGTCGATCACACGAGCAGGGAAGCCTTTTATTTCAGGAACCGATTAGAGGAACTGAATGCCGGGAAGTTGGAGCCGTTGCCCGATGCGATCATCCATGAGAACGTGTTTTTTCTGCGAATTATGGCTGATCACGCCAAGTTCATCAGTCATCTCCTCGATCCGTCCGAGCGGCAGCTCGTCGAGCAAGCGAGGAATTTCAGCCACGACTTCGACCAATTGCTCTTCCAAGCCAAGGATTTGGAAAGCATGAGCCCTCAATCCCAGACGGTGCCGCTGCTGGATCAATTTCTGGATGAGAACAGAGTGTCGGTTAAATCGTTGCGAGACTTTAAGAAAACCGCCCGTGATTTGATAAGCGCATGCCGAATCAAGAGCATCATTCATCCATTGCTGGCCGATCACGTTTTCCGCGAAGCGGAGAGGTTCCTGTTCATTATCGATATGTTCGAACAGCAATTAACAGGTAATCAAGTGAATGTAGAGATGCTGCGCCACTAATTGGCGAAGGGCAAATACGTTGAGAATACCCGCCAATCGGATGAGTTATCGCCGAGAAGCGGGTAAACTTGTTGCTATCGGATAAGAAGGGGTTGCTTAAGGAGGGAATGAAGTTCAGAATAATAAGATAGAGCATGGTTAGAGGAGGAGAATAATGCCTCGGGAAATACGCGCCAACGAGCTTCTTGCGCTCAAAGAAATCGCGGAGATGCTGAATACGACGAATGAAATGGATCCGATGCTCGACGATGTCCTGAAGAAGTTGTTGCAGGTTGCCGGTTTTACGACGGGCTGGATCTTTCTCTTCAACGACCAACCGGGCAACCTATGCGCGGCCTCGCGGAACCTGCCTCCGGCTTTGACGGCAGGCAACTATGCGCTGATGCGCGGCGAGGACTGCTCCTGCATCGAGAGCTATCGGCAGAACAAGCTGGATCGCGCTATCAACATTATCGAGTGCAAGCGAATCAACTATGCGATCGCCCATAAGATCGGCGATACGGAAGGAATAACTCATCACGCGACCGTCCCTCTGAAAGCCGGGCATGAGAGTTTCGGGCTTCTTAACGTGGCGGCGGCAGGGAAAGAACGGTTCTCGGAGGACGAGCTGGCTTTGCTGCAGGCGGTCGCGTTGCAGATCGGAACGGCAATCAAGCGGGTCCGTCTCTATCAAGCTCAGGAACAGAATGCAAACCTCTACGCGAAGCTGGGAGACGTCATCCAGCAAATCAACTCGATCCCGGAATCGCACCAGTTCCCCGTCAAAGCCGTGAGGATCATCGGGGATACGTTTAACTGGCCGCACGTTTCCTTATTTAAGTATAACAATGACCAGCTTTCGCTTCATGCCCAATACAAGCACAATCAGGTCGATGAGAAATGGCAAGCATTGGCGATGGATCAAGCGGGTCTTGTTCGTACGGCTTATCTTCAGAATAGATTGATTATCGAATCATGCTCGGAAAAGGAAAGTTGCCGTACGGTTTTCTCCGAGATCGGCATTCCCCCTTACGGCTCGGCGGCGGCAATCCCGCTCCGCAGCCGAGGCCGTCCATACGGCGTATTGCTGATTAGCAGCCCGCATAATAAGCAGTTCGACGAATATCACGAAGATTTCATGTATTCGCTTGGCGACCATTTCACGTTGAGCATCGAGAATCTGCGAATCTATGAACAACGGAGCGAGCTTGCCCTATTGGAGGAGCGGAATCGGATGGCGCGCGATCTTCACGATTCGGTCATTCAGAAAGTGTTCTCTCTTTCTTTTCTGGCGAAGGGAGCTCAATCGATGCTGGCGGGCAGAGAAGCCGTTATCGAGCAATCGTTGCAGGAAATCGGACAGCTGTCGCAGGAAGTTCTGAAGGAAATGAGATCGCTTATCTGGCAGCTTCGGCCGGCCGGATTGGAGAACGGGTTGCTGCCGGCGTTAAAGCAATATGCCCAACGATTGGATTTAACGGTATACGAGCAAGTGGAAGGCGTCATGGAATTGCCGCGCGCGATTGAAGAGGCGTTCTGGCGGATTGGCCAGGAGGCGTTGAACAACGTCAAGAAACACGCGGGTACGAATACGGCTTATGTTCGTTTGTTCAAGTCGGAGAAGGAAACGAGTCTTGAAATCGCGGACCGGGGCAACGGATTCGCGACCGAGAAGAAAATAGGCAAGCTGACCATGGGAATGATGTCCATGCGAGAGAGAGCGGAAGCGCTTGGCGGGGAGATCAAGATTACGAGCGGCAAAGGCAAAGCCACGACCGTCAAAGTGACCATTCCGATTCATATCCTAGAGGAAAAGCGGCAAGAGGAGCAAGATCGACTGTGAAGATCAAATTATTGTTAGCGGATGATCACCAAATCGTACTAAAAGGAATCTCGTTTTTCTTAGGTTTGCAGCCTGATTTCGAAATCGTCGGAGAAGCCCACAACGGGCAAGAGGCGGTAGAATTGGCCGGGAAACTGCAGCCTGACATCGTATTGATGGATTTGAATATGCCCGTTATGGACGGCATCGAGGCAAGCCGGCTAATCTCGGAGCAGCATCCGCAAGTGAAGGTGCTCGTCCTGACGAGCTTCTCGGATCGCAGCCATATCGTTCCGGCACTGCAGACCGGGGCGATCGGTTACATGCTGAAGGAAGTGGAGCCGGACCAATTGGTCGAAGCGATCCGCAGCGCGTATAGAGGCAACATTCAGCTTCATCCCGACATTTCGAACTTGATTTTGTCCCAACTATCGCCGGTTACAAGCGAACTTAGGAAGATGCCGGGCAAGGAAGCGGTCGATTCGCTGACGCCCAGAGAGATGGAAGTATTGGAGCAGCTTACGAAAGGATTAAGCAACAAGGAGATCGCCAGCAGTCTCGTCGTCGCGGAGAAAACGGTAAAAACGCATGTGAGCAGCATTCTTAGCAAACTGAATTTTACCGACCGTACCCAGGCCGCTTTGTTCGCGGTTCAGTTGTTCCAGCCGAAAGATTAAATCCACAAAAGATCTAAGCCTATAGTCTTAAGACTAGTCCTCCGCCTATGGCGGATTTTTTTGTGCGCGGATTTCGGCCTAATTGCCGATGTGATCGCCAATAAAACTGTATATAGTAATGGTAGTTACTTAAAGTTACTAACTTAAATAATAAGGTGGAGGTTTTCCGATATGAGTACTGTACTGTTCGTAAAAGCGAATGACCGCGGCATTGAGCAAGCCGTTAGCGTAAAGCTGTATCAAGCGTTCTTGGATAGCTACAAGCAAAGCCATCCTGAAGATACGGTTGTTGAGCTGGACCTGTTCCAAGAAACATTGCCTTACTTGAACGCCAACATGATCAACGGCAGCTTCAAAGCAGCCCGCGGTTATGATCTGACTCCGGAAGAACAAGCGGCGGTAGATGTCAAAAGCAAATATCTTGAGCAATTCCTGGCTGCGGACAAAGTCGTGTTCGGATTCCCGCTTTGGAACTTGACGATCCCCGCCGTTCTGCACACGTACATCGATTACATCTATGAAGCGGGCAAAACGTTCAAATACACGACTGAAGGCCCTGTAGGTCTGATTCCGGACAAAAAAATCGCATTGCTTAACGCGCGCGGCGGCGTATATTCCGAAGGTCCTGCAGCGGCTGCGGAAATGTCGTTCAATTATATCCGTAATATTATGTCCTTCTTCGGCGTAACGAACTTCGAGAACATCATCGTCGAAGGCCACAACCAAATGCAGGACAAAGCCGAAGCTATCGTAGCCGAAGGCATTGCCAAAGCCGAAAAAGCCGCAGTAGGATTCTAATTCGGCAGCTTCAACAGTTCATCCTCGATTATCGATCATATGGAAGCCGACGATCGCATTATGCGGTTGTCGGCTTCTTGTGCATACGAAAGCGGGTTATTGTTACATACTACCAGCGACTCGCAATACAATCGGAGGACTGTTATGCGCCCTTTTCAAGTGTTCAAGCAAGCTTTCGGCCATTTTATCCAGCAACCGATGCTGATGGTAACGTTCGTTGCGGTTGCCTTTATACCGATCTTGTACAGCGGATTTTTGATTAAAGGAACTTGGGATCCATACGGTCAGTTGAGCAATCTTCCCGTAGCGATCGTTAACCTCGATCAAGGGGGAACCTTCGAAGGCAAAACGATGACCGTGGGGCAAGATTTCGTAGACGAGCTGAAAGAAAACCATAGCTTCGACTGGCATTTCATAAGCGAGCATGAAGCCTTCGTCGGGATGAAGGGGAATCAATATTATGCGGCGATCACGATTCCCGCTCGGTTTTCCGAAGAAGTGGCGTCTCTATCGAGCGATAACCCCAGACAAGCGGAAATCATCTTCGAATCCAACAGTTACTATAACTTCGTTGCCGGGCAAATTAGCGAGAACGCGACCAAAGAACTGAAGGAGAAGCTGTCGCACAATTTGACGGAGGCATACTCGAGAAGTATTTACTCGCAATTCGAGACTTTATCCAGCGGACTCGGCGACGCAAGCGAAGGAGCGGCCCAACTGAATACGGGGGCTGTCCAAGTACGGGACGGAATAACAAAAGCGTCCGGAAGTTTAGCGGAGCTGGCTAGCGGGGGAGCGCAACTAAATAGCAAGATCGGCTTGTTGGTAGATGGAGCAAGCCGCGTGCGGGACGGAGCTTCCAAAGTCGCCAGCGGGGCTGCCGACTTAACGGCTGGTGCCCGGAAGCTGTCGGACGCCGGCTTGAAGCTGCGGGAAGGGGCAACGCAAGCGGAACAAGCCCCGTCGGCATTGCGTTCGGGGATCCAAGCTTCCAAAGACGGCGCGGATGAATTAACGGCTAGCTTGCAAAGCGCGGCTTCGGGCGCGAATCAGCTTGAAACGGGACTTGAAAGCTCGATCGCTTCCATTGAGCAATTAGCCGCAGGCAGCTCGCAACTATCTTCCGGCCTCAAGAAGCTTATGGACGACAATGCGGAGCTCGCATCGAATGCCCAGTTGAAGCAACTGCTTACCGCAAGCCAAGAGTTGTCCAGCGGAACGAAAGCGCTGCTGAGCGGGCAAAAGAAATTGGCTTCGGGAAGCCGGAGCGTAGCGGCAGGCCAGCAGAAATTGCTAGCGGGAAGCCAAACGTTAAGCGCCGGGCAAAATCGCTTGCTTCAAGGGGTAACGGATCTAGTAAGCGGACAAAAACAGCTATCGGACGGCTTGAAACAATTTAATGCAAGCTTCGCCCAACTGGTGAGCGGCAGCGGTCAATTGGCCCAAGGAGCTAGTCAAGTAAGCGACGGCGCCGGGCAGTTGCATTCCGGATTAAGCCGACTGGGCGGCGGAATCGGCAAAGTAGCCGACGGCGCTTCGCGATTGAACAGCGGAGTTGCTCCGCTAGTCGATGGTTCGGTTAAGCTAGCGGAGGGCTCGCTTGAACTCTCGTCCAAGCTGAACGAAGCCGCGCAGAAAACTTCGGCGATTCAAGCGAACGACCGGATGATCGAGATGCTGGCTCAGCCGGTAACGATACGAACGAATGACGAGCGGAGGGTCATGCTGTACGGGAACGGGATCGCTCCTTACTTTATCTCGATGGCGCTCTTCGCGGGAGCGCTCGTCTTCACGACGATCATTTCCGCCCGCACCACGGTCGTCGACAACGCAAAAGGCTTTCCTCTATTTATCAGCAAAACCTTAACGTTCGGGCTGATCAGTCTTGCCCAGTCTCTTATAGCCGTAACCGTTCTTGTGTATGTTCTCGGCCTGAAGGTTCAGAGCATCCCTTTGTTTTACGCGTATACCGTGATCGTCGGATTCACTTTCATGTTTATCGTGCAGGCGATGGTGACCTGGCTGGACTTGCCCGGGCGTTCGTCGTCCTGTTGCTCATGATCTTCCAGCTCGCGTCGAGCGCGGGAACGTTCCCGTTAGAGCTGCTTCCCGGCTGGGCTAAGGCGATGAATCCCTGGTTGCCGATGACTTACAGCATTCGCGGGTTCAGGGACGTTATCAACAGCGGCGATTATGACGAAATGTGGAATCAAGCCTCATATTTGGCCGTATACATGATCGTATTTTTGTTGCTGACCTTTCTCTATTTCGCGATTAGGAATAAGGAGAAAAAACAATCCGACGAACAATCGTTGCCGGTTAAGTTCTAACGTCAAGAAGATCTTCGCTAGAGCGAAGATCTTCTTGACGTTATGCTCGGCTTGCCGAGAGGGTATAAAAAAAAGTGATAGCAGGCATTTAAAACAATCATTATACATCCAGTGCCGCCTCATATACACTTAAGCTAGTCCAAACTCAACTTGCCGGTCATCGTCGGAGGGCAACATTCATGAGCAAATTCAAATTTATCATTCTCGTCATAGTGACGACTTTCTTAATGGGGATCGCATTTCCGGTCGGCAAAATCGGCTTGGACTATGCTCCTCCATTTTTGTTAATGGGATTGAGGTTCGTTATAGCGGGAAGCTTGCTTGCGCTGATCGTCGCCAAAAAAGCTCGTCCTGCGGGCGCGAAGCAATGGCTCCAAGTGGCCGCGATCGGATTGCTGCAATCGACCGGCGTCATGGGATGCAGCTACTACAGCATGCGGTGGATTACGTCCGGGGAATCCTCGATTATGATCTTCACGAATCCGCTGTTAGTCATCATCATGGGAACATTGCTGACCGGCGCCGTGTACCGGGCACGACAGTGGCTTGGCGTTGCGGTAGGTATTCTCGGCGTCGTCATTACATTAGGTTTCCATATGGGACTGCAACCGGGTACGTACATCAGCTTCGCGGGCGCGATCTGTTTTGCCTCTGCAACGTTGCTTATCAAACGCTGGGGTTCTTCATTCGATATGACGGCGATGGCAGCGTATCAAATGATTTTCGGCGGGCTCGCCTTATTCGTCTTAAGCGCGATTTCCGAGCGGCCTCACTTCGAAATGACCGTTATCTCGATAACGTCATTGCTTTGGTTGAGCCTGCTGTGTTCGATCGTTCAATTTTCGCTGTGGTACTACTTGCTCGGCAAAGGGGATCCCGCCAAAACGAGCGCGTTCCTGTTCTTAGTGCCATTGTTCGGCGTGTTCACGAGTTGGCTGCTCCTTGGCGAGACAGTGGTATGGGAAGTATACGCGGGCGGAGCTCTTATCTGCGTCGAATATTCCTCGTCAACTGGGAAAGCCAGAACAGACCAGCCGACCTGCCGGTCAAAAGCGAACGCGTCTTGAAACAACCCTCTTAAATTAGGTAAAGTTAGGTTAGGGATGATATATTCTTATATAAAGGGCTTCCGGCAAGGAATATTCCGTTTAGGTAAGGAGTAGGTGAGCAATGGGAGACAAATGGTTTACTCTTAGCGAAGCGACGGCTTTACTGCCGCAAATTAAGGCAGAGCTGGCCGCGCTGCAGGAGCTCGTCGACCGGATCGAAGACCAGCATTCCGAGCTTCAGAAAATGAAGCTAAGCCATAAGCAACCGCCGGCTAAGGAAGGCCGAGACGAGTTTTTCGTCGTAGAGAGCCGGATCGATTTCATGCGCATGGAAGCGGAGATGCTCATTAAGAATTTCGCGCGCAAAGGCGTCCAATTGAAGATGATCAGTCCGGGCCTCGTCGACTTTCCCGCCCGATTGGACGGGGAAGAAGTTTTGCTGTGCTGGAGGGAAGGCGAGGAGACGATCACCCATTATCATGGTTGGAACGATGGTTTCATGGGACGTAAATGTCTTCCGGAAGACCATTAAACGTTTGATCGTCATTGTCCAAGTTCCGCGTTAACGGGATTGACAATCGCTGCAATGCGCAGTATGATTCAACGAGTTGCTTTGCGATATGTCTTTCATAAATTTCAATCATTCGTATAACCTCACGAAATCAGGGTGGGGGTTTCTACGGGAAGCCTTAACTTCCTTGCTACGGATAGGGGATCTTGTTCGCATCTTCCCTTGTTCTTGGCAGGAAGTTTTTTTGTTTTCTATTAGTTAGCGCTGGGCAAGGAGGCCTCATTTATTATGAAATATAGGTTGTCCGTTCTGTTAGGAGCGATCAGTTACGGTATTTTATCGACGATCGTCGTTAAGGCATACGGGGAAGGATATAAACTGGGAGAAGTAGTCGGAAGTCAGTTGTTGGTCGGGTTTATCCTCGCTTGGGGATTAGCGTTGATTATGCGCGTACGGCAAAAGAACGGGAGACGAACGGCTGCCGGGCTGCAAAGCGATAAAGCCGGGGCTAGGCTGACATGGAAACAGCGTCTGATCTTGATGGCTGCGGGAACTCCCTCTTCCGTTACAGGGTTGCTCTATTACGAATCCCTTCGCTACATTCCGAATTCGCTGGCGATTCTGTTATTGTTTCAATTTACGTGGATGGGCGTATTGCTCCATGCGATTATTCATCGTCGACGTCCTAACGGATTAATGGTCCTTACGCTGGTTGTTCTGTTAGGCGGAACTTTGCTGGCGGCTGGAATCTTAGAGCAGGGGATAGCAAGATTCAACTGGATTGGCGTAGCGTTCGGAATATCTGCTGCCGTCAGTTACTCCTTGTTCATCTGGTTGAGCGGGAAGGCAGTTCCGTCCGTTCCTCCATCTTCCCGCAGCGCTTGGATGATCACGGGCGGAATGCTGCTCGTGTTTGTTCTGTTCCCTCCGCATTTCCTGATCAATGGACAGCTATGGAGCGAACTGCTCTTATTCGGAGGATTGCTCGGATTGTTCGGAGCCTTCTTGCCTCCGGTACTGTTCGCGATCGGCGTTCCTCATATCGGGGAAGGATTGACCGGAATACTCGGCGCATCGGAGCTGCCCGTTGCCGTGTTCTTATCGGCAATCGTTCTCCACGAACACGTTAGCGTTCTGCAGTGGGCAGGCGTTATGCTCGTTATGCTGGGCGTGGCGCTTCCGGAGCTGTTGAGACGCATTCGACCGCTTAAATTTGAATAATGATCGGCAAAATCATCGGCCGCCGCTTCGTATGGGTGAAGACGAACTTGCCGATCGATTCTTTGATCGTTTGTTTATATATGTTCCATTGGTTAACGTTGTCCGCAAGCAATTTCTCAACGGCGGCTACCGTCATGCGGTTGACTTCCTCGATCAGCCCTTCCGATTCGCGAACGTAGACGAATCCGCGCGAAATCGTATCCGGCCCGGAAATGATTTTGCCCTCCGCCCGGCTGAGGGTGATGACGATAATCAAGATCCCGTCTTCGGACAAGACTTTGCGGTCGCGCAAGACGATATTGCCGACGTCGCCGATTCCAAGACCGTCCACGAGCGTAATGCCCGTCGGAATTTTACGGGTTTGGACGGCGACTTGGTTCTGGATGTCTACGACGTCGCCGTTTTTGACAATGAACGTATGCCCCGCGCTCACGCCCACGGATTCCGCCAGCAATCGGTGCTGATGCAGCATCCTGAATTCGCCGTGAACGGGAATAAAATATTTCGGCTTCATTAACGTCAGCATCAGCTTTAGCTCTTCTTGGCTCGCATGGCCCGATACATGCATCCCTGTAACGGAGCCCGTCCCGTAGATCACTTTGGCTCCAAGCTCGTATAAGTTGTCCACTATGCGCGCAACGTTGCGTTCATTGCCCGGAATAGGAGTGGCGGCAATGATGACGGTGTCTCCGCGCAAGACTTCGACCTGACGATGATTCGAGCTGGCCAATCGGGACAGGGCGGCCATCGGCTCGCCTTGGCTCCCGGTACAGAGCACGGCGACCTCGTGGGGAGCGTACTGGTTCACCTCCGCGGGTTCAATCAACATCCCGTCCGGAATACGCAAATAACCAAGCTCCGCGGCTACGTTTACGACGTTAACCATGCTTCTGCCTAACAGGGCGATCTTCCGGCGGGTGTGCTCCGCGGCGTCAATCACTTGTTGCAGCCGATGGACGTTGGAGGCGAAGGTGGACAGGAAAATCTTTTGCGTCGCTTTGTTGAAAGCTTCGGCGATATGCTCGCCCACGAGCCGTTCCGACGGGGTAAAGCCCGGACGTTCGGCATTCGTGCTTTCGGAGAGAAGAGCTAGCACGCCTCGCTTGCCGAGATCGGCCATCTTGTGGATGTCGGGATATTGCTCATTCACCGGAGTGAGATCGAATTTGAAATCGCCCGTATGTACGACCGTTCCTTCGGGAGTATCGAAGGCGATTCCGAGGCAATCGGGGATGCTATGGTTCGTGCTGAAGAAACTCAATCTAATCGTTCCCAAGACGATGTGGGAATCCGATTGAATCTGATTTAGCCGCGCTTGGGCGAGCAATCCGTGCTCCCTTAATTTACCTTCGATCAGCCCTAGCGTTAGCCTTGTCGCGTAAATAGGCATGTTCAGTTGTTTAAGGACGTATGGAATGCCTCCGATATGATCCTCATGACCATGCGTGACGACTAACGCCCTGACTTTCGTGTGATTTTCAAGCAAATAGGCGATATCGGGAATGATAACATCTATGCCAAGCAAGCTTTCGTCAGGGAATTTGGAGCCGCAATCGACGACTACTATATCGTCTCCGTATTGAATGACGTACATGTTCTTGCCGATCTCGTTGACGCCGCCAAGGGCCGCGATCGATAATTTCTTGTCCACAGTGCTCAACTACAGAACCCCCAATATCCGAAGAATAAGAGCAGTATTGCCTAGTCCTCCGGGTTTCATCCGAATTCGGGAACTCTTCCAAAAAGCAGGCCGGCTTATCCATTGTTCTCAAGCCTTATCACAGGTACAATGAGAAGAAGCGTTGAAGTAGGTGCACTTCTTTGATTAAGCGGAAATGAGGGGATGTCTATATGAGCAGTATTCAATATTACCCGCCCAAGGGTGAGTACATAACGTTCGAGAACGAAGAAGATTACGGTGAAAAGGGACGAAGCTGGGGACTGTTCGGCAAGACGCCTAAAAAGCAGTTTTTGTACAAGCACGGCTCAAGCCAGAGCCAGGTCGTAATCAAAGGCTATGAAGAGTACCGTAACCTGAACGTACTCGTCGTTGAATTCGAGGATGGCAGCTTATCTTGCATCCACCCTTCGTATTTGAAAGAAATGCAAAGCGGAACCTTCGGCAAAGAAACGATTTCGGACGACTCGGAAGCTGTGGAAGAGGGCGAGACTCCAAGAGCGGAAGCGGAAAAGCCGAAGAAGAAAGCAACAGGAGAGAAGGCGCCCAAAGCCGAAAAAGCTCCGAAAAAACAAGCCGAGAAAAAAGAAAAACTAGAGCTGCCTGTCGATAAAGTGAAGTTTACCGCCAAGGTAAAAGAGTTCACGACGAAGCCGAATCCATTTTCCGACAATGACGACGAGATACTGCTATTGGAAGAAGTCGCGATCGTCGGCGATTCTCCGCTTGCGATCGGCGATGCTTGGTGCGGGTATAGCAACACGCTTAAAGGATTCGAACTTGAGGTCGGGAACGTGCTTACGTTTGAAGGTAAAGTCGTAGACAAGAAATTCAACAAAGAAATTTTGTATAAGGTCAACAATCCGTCCAAAATAACTAAAGCGTAGCGTTTAGGGCTCGTTCTTGGGACGAGCCGTCTTTATGCGCGGCGGGTCACCTTACAAACTTGTAAGGGACAAGCTTCGTTTTGTCATGGAAATCGATGGCTTTCCATATATCGGATTGTCTATAGTAGAGCAAGGAATAAAGAAGCGGAGGTTGCTAGATTGAACGAGTTAAACGAATACATTAAAGCTGTCATTATGGGAATCGTAGAGGGGTTAACCGAATTTCTCCCCGTATCTTCAACGGGCCATATGATCTTAACGGGGCGGTTGCTGGACTTCGAAGGGGATGCGGCGGATACTTTCAAGGTCGTCATCCAGCTAGGGGCGGTACTGGCCGTTCTTGTCTTGTATTGGAGAAGGTTTGTCGGTTTCTTGAATATCACTCCTACTGCACTGAAACGCCCGGGAATCAATATCATCCATGTCATTGTCGCCATGATTCCATTCGTGATTACCGGTTTTACGATACACGGCTACATCAAGGAACGATTATTCGGTCCAACGCCCGTATTAATCGGTCTTGTCGCCGGCGGTATCCTCATGATAGTCGCGGATCGGATTCGAAGGAAAGTCAGCGCGGAGACGATGGACGAGATTTCGTATAAACAGGCGTTCGGTATCGGTCTCTTTCAGTGCTTGGCGGTTTGGCCGGGGTTCTCAAGATCCGGGTCGACGATATCCGGAGGGATGCTGCTCGGAACGAGCCAGAAGGCGGCGGCCGAATTCACGTTTATCGTCTCCGTTCCGATCATGTTCGGCGCTTCCGCATACGATCTCTACAAGAGCAGGGAGTTCCTGACTTCATCCGATATTCCGTTGTTCTTAGTCGGTTTGGCAGCGGCTTTCATCGTCGCCATGATCGCCATCGTTACGTTCTTGAACTTGATTAAAAGATTGAGTTTGTCGTGGTTTGCTTACTATCGGTTCGCGCTCGCCATTATCTTTTTCATTATTTTGTATCTTTAGAACATAGAACAAAAACAAAAAAATAGCGGTGGAAGGTTGAGCCTTCCTGTCCGCTATTTTTTTCGTGTTGTATGATTATTAGACAACGCCTTGAGCAAGCATAGCGTCCGCAACGCGGATGAAGCCGGCGATGTTGGCGCCAACGACCAGGTTGCCCGGATGTCCGTAGGCTTGAGCGGCTTTAACGCTGTTTTGGTAAATATTTTTCATGATTCCGTGAAGCTTAGCGTCGACTTCTTCGAAAGTCCAAGACAATCTCATGCTGTTCTGGGACATTTCCAGAGCGGAAACGGCAACTCCGCCGGCGTTAGCCGCTTTGGCAGGTCCGAATAGAACTTCTTTGTCCAAGAACACTTCGATCGCTTCAAGAGTGGAAGGCATATTAGCGCCTTCGCCGATTGCTTTAACTCCATTAGCAACCAACAATTTAGCGGACTCTTCGTCGATTTCGTTTTGCGTAGCGCATGGCAGCGCGATATCGCAAGGGATCGACCAGATGCCCGTGCAGCCTTCCGTGTAGACGGCATGAGGGTGCTCGTTCACGTATTCGCTGATCCGTTTGCGCTCGACTTCTTTCAAGCGTTTAACGGTTTGAAGGTTGATGCCTTTCGGATCGTAGATATAACCGTTGGAGTCGCTGCAAGCGATAACTTTCGCGCCCAATTGAGTAGCTTTGTCGATGGCGTAGATCGATACGTTTCCGGAACCGGAAACAACGACCGTGCTGTCTTGGAAGCTCAAGCCTTTGGCTTCAAGCATTTCGTTCACGAAGTAAACGCAGCCGTATCCGGTAGCTTCCGTACGAGTAAGGCTTCCTCCGTAAATAATGCCTTTG
The DNA here is from genome assembly GCF_014107495.1 of Cohnella cholangitidis. Taxonomy (GTDB): domain Bacteria; phylum Bacillota; class Bacilli; order Paenibacillales; family Paenibacillaceae; genus Cohnella; species Cohnella cholangitidis. Next base: position 193,425 of record NZ_CP041969.1, on the reverse strand, counting down.
CCTGTAAGAACGCCTGCTTCGTGTCCGCCTCTGATGCGCTTGTATTGTCCGAACATGTATCCGATCTCGCGAGCGCCTACGCCGATATCTCCGGCAGGGACGTCTTCGTCGGGACCGATATATTTGTAGAGCTCGGTCATGAAGCTCTGGGTAAATTTCATAATCTCGTTGTCTGATTTGCCTTTAGGATCGAAGTCGGAACCGCCTTTACCGCCGCCGATCGGAAGGCCGGTCAAGGAGTTTTTGAAGATTTGTTCGAAGCCGAGGAATTTGATGATGCTTGCGTTAACGGAAGGGTGGAAGCGAAGACCGCCTTTGTAAGGGCCGATTGCACTGTTGAATTGAACGCGGAAACCACGGTTGACTTGAGTTTTGCCTTGATCATCTACCCATGGAACTCGGAAGTATACGACGCGTTCCGGTTCGACGATCCGTTCCAGAATCCCTGAGTTCATATATTTAGGATGTTTAGCAAATACAGGAGTAAGGGAGTCTAAAATTTCTTTAACCGCTTGATGAAATTCGCTTTCGTGTGGGTTGCGTTTAATTACCGCTTCGTATACGGACTGAACATATTGTTGCGCGGCTGAAGATTGCTCTGCTGTGATCGTTGTCACTCTTTCATAACACTCCTTAATATTATTTGCATTAAACGTTATAAACCATGCATTTTTATACTTAATGATTGTAGATTATACACGAAATTTAAGCAAATTAAAATTTTTTTTAAAGGTGAATGAATTACTTTATGTGTATTGACATTTACGTTGCGTAAAGGTGTACGATCAGTTTGCAAGGGGGGATTGAAGGTGGAATATTCCATACAAAGCTGGCGCAATTGGCCGGAGTCAGCACCCGAACGCTCAGGTATTACGATGTAATCGGACTTCTCAAGCCGGCGAGAATCAATTCATCGGGCTACCGTATCTACGGGCAACTGGAGGTGGATAGGTTACAGCAAATTCTATTTTATCGCGAGCTTGACATTAGCTTGGAAGAGATTAAGGAAATTGTGACTTCTCCACAATTCGATGCGGAACGCGCTCTGAGGAAACATCGGGACAATCTGCTGGCCAGAAGGCAACAATTGGATGTATTGCTGGCGAACATCGATCTCACTTTAGCAAGCCGAGAGGGGACTCAAACCATGAGCGATAAGCAAAAATTCGAAGGTTTCAAACAAAAACTGATCGACGATAACGAACGGAAATACGGAGCGGAGATTAGAGCTAAATACGGCGAAGACCGGATCAACCAAGCAAACGACAAGCTAAGAGGAATGACGGAGCAGCAACATGCGGAGGTAGAGCGGTTAGCGGAGAACATTCATACTACTCTGGCGAAAGCTTTCGCCACGGGAGATCCGGCGGGAGAGCTCGCCCAGGAGGCTGCCGATTTGCATCGACAATGGCTAAGCTTCTACTGGGACAGCTACAGCAAAGAAGCGCACGCGGGCGTAGCGCAAATGTACGTAGACGATGGGCGATTTACCGCTTACTACGATAAGGATCAGCCGGGAGTTGCCCGGTTTCTGAGAGACGCCGTACTGATCTACACTGGCGTTGAATAATGAAACAATAAGGAATTAAGGGGTTATCCCTCAGGTCAACTCAGACCGGTCGGATAACCCTTTTCTTTTGTTTTCCGCTTGAGTTTTATTCGATTCCAGTCCTTGAACGAGCGCTCTTAGCCGTGAGTACTCTATAAATACTTATTGGGAAATAAAAGGGTTGACAGCGAAAGTGTACTGAGGGGATAATACACCTATCCAGTGTATGAACTATTTGGTACACACACTTGAAGATTGTGAGGTTTTGGCATGAAAACAGGCGAGGGCTGGGAGGAAGTCGCGTTTAATAACCGGGATCCGGTATATTTGCAGGTCGTGCGCCATTTCAAGGAACAAATCGTAACCGGCCGGCTTGAGGCGGGTCAGGTCATTCCTTCCCGCAGGGAATTAGGAGCCATGTTGAAAATCAACCCGAATACGGCACAAAGAGCTTATAAGGAGATGGAGGAACGTCAGTTGATCGTTACGGAGGGAAATTCGCCAAGCCGAATTACGGCTGACGAGAAAGTGCTTAGAGCGATTCGCGCGGAGTTGCTGGGGGAAGCCGTCGAAGCTTTCGTCGCTTCCGTGCGGAAGATCGACGTTCCGGTAGAGGAACTGTTGGATTTGGTGAAGATCAAATACTCGGAGCAGAGGACGCAGGCGGGTCGTTTCGAACGGGAGGCGAACGGAATGATTGAAGTCCGCGACATTCATAAGCGGTATCGGATGCGAAACGTTTTGAACGGCGTTTCATTTACCGCGGAGAAAGGGCAAATCACCTGTTTAACGGGGATTAACGGAGCAGGCAAATCCACGATCCTGAAAGCCATTATGGGATTAACTCCGCTTAAGAACGGTCAAGTTCTGATCGACGGCGTCCCCCTTAACAAAACTACATACGAGAAGGTGGCTTTCATTCCCGATCGCTTGACGATGCCTCTTGGGATGAAGCTGACCGAGGGCTTGCGTTTCATGGCCGATTTCTACGACAACTGGGACACGGGGAGAGCGGACGAGCTCATGCGCTTCTTCCGTCTGGAAGGCTCGGATAAGATCGGCAATTTGTCCAAGGGAACGGCGGCAAAATACAACCTCGTGCTGGGCCTGGCCCAGAACACGGATTACGTGCTGATGGACGAACCGTTCTCGGGCATAGATCTGTTTAGTCGGGAGCTCATAAGCGAAGTATTCTCAAGCCATTTGATCGAGGATCGAGGGGTTCTGCTGACGACGCACGAGATCGTGGAAATGGAGCATCTGATCGATAAAGCGGTCATTATGCATCAGGGGAAGGTTGTACGCGAATTTAATTGCGAAGAAGTTCGCAGCGAAGAAGGCAAGTCGATCGTGGACGTCATGAGGGAGGTGTATCTCGGTTGAACCGATACTTAAAGCTCGTGCATATGGAGGTACACAGATTCAGGTATATTCTTGCCGGCTTAATGGCCTTTACGATGATTATCCAATTCGTCGCATTGATCTGGCACTTAAACGAAGAGTTGAACATGCATGAGAAAGTTCTGATCAAGTATGGATACCCGGTAATGGACATGTCGTTCGCGCAGGCGATAGCGAGCACCCAATTCTTGTTTACCATCCCGATCATCGCCAGCATATCAGTGCTGATCTTATATATCTTCTTCATCTGGTATCGTGACTGGCTAGGAAGAAATACGTTCGTTTACCGTTTGCTTATGCTGCCGACGGCCAGGAGTCATATTTACTTGGCCAAGCTTACGGCGATGCTTCTGTTCGTATTCGGGCTCATATCCTTCCAACTGCTGCTCCTTCCGATCGAGCATTTCATTTTTAAGCTTATGGTTCCTGCGGAACAAATTAAACCTTCCTATTTCATGGACGCGGTTTCCGTCAATCAAGCGTTCGAATTGCTGCTGCCGAGGAACTTGGATCAATTTGTACTGTCCTATGGAATAGGCGTGATGTCCGTAGTGGCCGTGTTTACGGCGATTTTGCTGGAAAGAAGCTATCGGCTAATCGGGATCGTATATGGTGTCCTATATCTGCTTGCTTGTTTGCTCGCTTTTTCGTTTCCATTGTTCGCCGGGATCGACACTTCGGATGCTTATCTCTATCCGGAAGAGATTTGGGGGATCGAACTCCTCATTTGCGTCCTTATCGTTACGGTTTCCATCTGGCTCGGATTCCGATTAATAACCAAGAAGGTATCGGTATAGAAAGGAGGGAACGGAAATGAAACGGTATCTATTAACTGCCTTGCTTGGCGCGTTCATAGTCGTCGCTATATGCACGTACTATGTATACGGCGCGATGGAAAAATTGCCCGAGTATAAACTGAATACGATAGAAGGCAGTCCGACGGAAATGGACGTAATCGAGATTAACGGTTGGTATGGAGGCGTACTGCATTCCGAATTTCTAACCTTGAATACGAAGGGGACCGTGTATAAGAAAGACGTATCCCTCTACGAGGAGCATGTGAAGAAAAATTTCAATTGGTTTTATTCGGATCGGGAATACAAAGATCTCAAGAAAGAGCATCGCAATTTCATGAGAGGAAAGAGTTCGATGGACAACTTCTATAAAGACGAAGAGTGGCTCATCTATGCGGATACGATTACGGACAATTTACTCATGGACAAACAAGACGTGTTTTTGAAAATGGATCTGCTGAACGAAAAAAACGGAAATGTTAATCATTATAGGACGAAAATCGCGGAATCCGTTTTCTTTGGCTACGTCGCTATCGGAGACGTTCAACGGATCGGCGATGAAGTTCATATTCTCGTCCGCATATCGGATGAGTATCGCATTTATGTCTTGGATCTAAGCAACGGCGAGCTCATCAGGGACGAGAAGCTGGATGTCGGAGCGATTTCCGAACAACCGGGAATCTACGTCGATCTTTACGCGGTTTCCAACGAAATCCGCTCGAAACCCGCGGAACACGTTGTCATAAGGGCTCTGGAGAAGGAAGTTACAAATGAATCCAACGGAAGCTACAGCGAGATCATTCGGTCCGAACGGGTGTACTCGTACGCATACAGAACGGGCAAACTTACCGCACTGCCTCAGTCTGCTAAGCAAGGCGAAGAATTGATCCTTTTCGATGGCAATACGTTAAACGGGAACATATTTTCATCGATTGTCAATGATCGGAACGTTGTTACTTTGAAACGCTACGATGTTGCTTCTCAACAGCCATTGCCCGGAGTAACGGAATTAACGGCGCGGGAGCTGGATGTCGACGAGATCGCTTCGGCGACGAATAGAGGAGACCGAATCTACATGCTGCTCCGCAAAGCGGACGTCTCCTATGTTGCCGTCGTCGATGCAACGAACGGAAACGTTTTGTACAAAGGCAAGGCAACCTTCGAGGGACCGGAGTCCAAATCCGAGGAACAGATGAAAAACCTGCACTTGATGAATATCTATGTTAAATCGTAATCGTCGTCCGGAGTTAAATCTCGAGAGCAAAATCGAGGTGCTCAGAAGTCTTGAAGTGTACGGTTATCAGATCGCATACTTGATTCTTCAGGATGAGAACTTAGCTATAGACGCAACGAAAGCAGGCTTAATCGAAGTTGGCTTAAACGATGACATCTATCAAGAATCGCCTGAACGTCAGCGTGCCTTTTTCAAGAAAACGATTATTAAGAAATCGATAGAGCTTCACTACGCAAGTTGATCCTTCCATGCAATAAAAAAAACGCTTCTTTCCTATGACTCAAGGAAAGAAGCGTTTTTTATTGGGGACGGATATGGTAGACGCACTTCTTGTCCCCCTTGGCCAAACAATCGGATCGGCTGACTTCCGCGTCTAGCAGGGATTCGAACAGTTTGAGCTCGCAAGAGCAAGCATGATTGTATTTATTGGCGACCCGGGAGATCGGGCAATTGTATTCGGTTATCGTATAGTCATTGTCTCCGCTTTTCTCCCAAGTAGCCATATAACCGTTTTCGTTCTGGATTTCCGATAAGGCAGCTACTTTGCTCTCCAAATCTTTATTCGTCATCTTGCCGCTGTACCTATTCATAAGAGTCGTCTTACGAAGGTCGAAGAGATGGTTGACCATATTTTCGCCGGCCTCGCCCTCTAGTTCCGCTAACAGATCAAGCGTGACGGCGTGATAATTTTTCGGGAAAAAGTCATCGGCTTGATCGGTCAACCGATAGACGGCTGCAGGTCGTCCCATCGGTATGCGCACCGTCGTGGATTCGATCAGGTTTTCCCGTTCCAGGTTCGAGATGTGGCGCCTGACCGCCATTCCGGTAATGCCCAACTGTTCGGTTAGATCCTTGGTCGTAAGCTCTCCGGACGTCTTCAACATCTGCATGATTCTGTTGCGGGTAGATAAGTCCAATTCGTCTTTCATCTCGTAACCTCCAGATACCGCGAATGATTAGAGGGTTGACCCGGAAGCAACCAGATCATGGGATTCGCAGTCCGATGAACAATATCCCCGCTTGTCGCTCTCGCACTCTTCGCATACCAGGTGCTGAAGATGGCAAGTATCGTCCTTGCAGTTGACGTAACGGTCCGTCTTCTTGCCGCAGTGATGGCATTCGCCAACTAAAATATGCTCGTCCGTCTGATTAATTCGAACGGAGACGCGTTCATCGAACACGTAACAATTGCCGTCGAAGCCTCTTCCTTGGACTTCGGGATCTTGTCCGTAGGTGACGATGCCGCCATCCAATTGGAATACGTCCTCGAAGCCTTCGTTTTTGAGCACGGCGGTCAGCATTTCGCAACGTATGCCGCCCGTGCAATACGTTAGAATGCGCTTGTCCTTATGTTCCGTTAGGTTATTTCGAATCCACTCCGGAAATTCGCGGAACGTCTCGAGGTCGGGTCTGATCGCGTTGCGGAAATGGCCGAGATCATATTCGTAGTCGCTTCTTCCGTCCAGGATAAGGACATCGTCCCTGTCCAGATGATCATGCCATTCTTTGGGCGTCAGTCTTCCTCCGCCGTCCGTATTCGGATCAAGCTTCTTATCGTAACGCAACGTGACGAGTTCCTTCTTGTGCCGGACGAACAGTTTCTTGAACGCGTGCCCGCTTGCCTCGTCGATTTTGAACAGAAGATCCGAGAAGAGGGGATTCGACCGCATTGCTTCCATATAGCGGTTCGTTTGCTCGATCGTACCGGATAACGTTCCGTTGATGCCTTCGCTGGCGATCAGGATCCGTCCCTTGATTCCGAGCTCCTTGCAATATTGGAGATGCTCCGCAGTCAGAGCCTCCGGGTCGGCGATGGGTACGTATTTGTAAAATAATAGGATGCGATATTCTGTAGTCATGATCAAACCCCTTTCTAAATTGTATCGGAATAAAGAATAGCGGAAGAGAAAGGGAAATTCTCTTCCGCCAAGCTAGTCGTAATATCCAAGCGGTTGCAGCCGTTATTTAGCTATTTTAGCTCCTTGTCGTTACTTAGTCAACATGGATGTTTATTAAGTGGTTGACAATCGGAGCCATTCCGCTTAAAATTTAGAGTACGCTTAGTTCTCGACCTGTAAGGGGAGAGAAGCGGGGGAACCAGTCATTAGGGGCGAATCATTCTTAGGAATGAAGGGTACCATCTACCCGAGTCCGTCAGCTAACCTCGTCAGCAGCAGATGGGTCTGTCAATTGATTAAACATTTCGGACCCTTTCACAAGGGTCTTTTCTGTTTATTTAAGGCCCTTCAATTATCGGAGTATTTCCTCTCGATAACATACGGGTCTTTTTCGTATTTATCGGGAAATTGTCAGTAACCATCATCTTAGGAGGTGTATTTATGAACCATACTACAGATACGGTTAAAGCTACTTACGACAATCTGATGAAGCAATCTAAAAGGTTGGTCGAACGTCAGGTTGAACATCCGGAGCATTATCCTACAGAAGATCAATATGCGGTTCTTCATATGAGCTTGGAGAGCCAAGGCAAACGCAATGGCGACCATTCGCAAGATCTCAGCTTAACGCAGCTTGGCGTCTTCCGGTTTATATCCGTTGTCTCGCAGATCGTTTCGGGATGGGGCGGAGAGTTAATCGAAACGAATCTTAACGCCTATACGGCTATTTTCCCAATGTCCGAGCCCGATGCTACCAGTCGCAGTTGCATATGCGGAATGCAAATACTTAACGCGATCACCAATGTGATTCAACCTTCCTTAAGAGAGGAAGGAATCGAGATGAGCTTTCATTGCGGGATCGGGATTAGCATGGGATCGGTATTCGGCTTCCAAACCGGCTTGCAAGCGCCGATGAATCGGTTATATTACGGCGATGCAATCTCCAGCGCCGTGGAATATGCCAACATGTCGAGCGGAGTCGTTATCGTCGATCGGTTAATTAAGGAACAGATCGAACGTTCGGAAACGGGATTCAAAGTGCAATTCCAGCCTTATCGTTATCACGAATGGGTCGGATATCAGTTTAAGGTCGGTTAAGGATTAGAGGAAGCGGAACGCATAAGAAAAAGTGCCGGTAACAGGGATAACCCGCTGTACCGACACTTTTTTCGTTTTAAAAGCTATTCGAACATCTGCACTTCGGCAACCGATGTCGAGTAGGCGCCGTTGTTGGCCGTAATGACGAGCCGGTAACGATCATAGTAGCTGTTGTTAAAAGGAAGGTCGTACGTGTACGTGAAATTCGGGTAAAGATACGACGATACGCTATCCAGCACGGACCAGCTAACGCCATCGTCGGAGCCTTGGAACGTCCATGTCTTCGGCACGTTGCCGAGCGGTTGGGATGAGGTGCGGACCGTGTAGGATTTCACGTTTTTCGTGCTGCTGAAGGTGAAGCGCAGCTCCCCGTATGCTCCGCTGGACGTGGACCAGTACGTGCTGTTGTCGTGGTCGAAAGCCTTATAGGCTTCGTGGGTGCTCCACTCGCTGCTTGCGTAAGCCGTCCCCAACGGGTTGGAGTTGGAAGTCATGAGCGGAATGATGTTGCCGCTGGCGCTTGCGCTGATGACGCCGAGTCCGGAAGTGATAAGCAATGCGGCAGTGATCGACATCAGTCTTCGGTTCAGAAGCTTTCGAGTCAGTCGCATCTTTGCATCTCTCCTTTTTAATTGGATTCATGCTTCATCGAATCGGTTTAACCTTCGAATTCTGCTGTTTTCTGCGGGCAATGTTCTAGCAAGCTCGTCAACGACTCCCTCCTTTCCATTGTGCATACGTTTGCACGCATGGAAAGTATATCACGCCGGATTTGCGCAATTTGCCGGAAAAGGTCGGCGAAGGAGAAGATTTATTCGACAAAGCGGTTTTTTGTTGGATGAAAAACCAATTCTAGGGAAACACTCACCCTATATTCTTTCCATAAGAGGAAGAGAGGACGATCCGATAGTGGCAAATGAACAATCGCAAAAGCCCCAAGACGAATCGCGCAGAAGGTTTCTCAAATACTCGGGCACGGCGCTTGGAGGCGTTGTCGTCGGCGGAGTGATCGGCGGAATCGTCGGCTCGAGCTTAAAGAAAACGGGGAATGTAGCGGAAGAGGAGCCGGTTCAGCCGGAGACGCCGGGTGCCGCGCCTGATCGGGATTACAATCAGGCATTGATGTACTTCACGCAGGACCAGTTCCTGGTCGCCGAAGCGGCATCCGAGCGAATATTTCCCAAAGACGAGCTAGGACCGGGCGCCAAGGAACTCGGAGTTGCCTTCTTCATCGACCATCAAATGGTTAGCGATTATGGAACAAACGCGAGGGATTATATGATGCCGCCATTCCATCCTTCGGAAGCTTCGCAAGGGTACCAGCTAAGCTTTAAGAGAAAAGAGCTGCTAGCGCTTGGACTAGACGCATTGAACGACTACAGTAACGACGCTTACAAAAAGCCGTTCACGAAAATTACGCCGGAAGAACAAGATGCCGTGTTGACTGCTTTCGAGAAAAACGATGTTAAATTGAAGGGGGTTCCGGCGGCAACCTTTTTCAATTTACTGCAAAATTTAACGATCGAAGGCGTCTATTCGGATCCGCTGTACGGCGGCAACAAGAATATGGCCGGCTGGAAAATGCGCAATTACCCCGGCAACCAGATGAGTTACTTCGACGCAATAGATAAGGAAGAGTTTATCAAGTTGGAACCGTTAAGCTTGCATGATCATCTGGAGTTAGGCTAAGGAGGAATCGACATGGCGAACAAACTTCCGAAAGTAAACGTCGTTATCGTAGGGATGGGCTGGGTAGGAGGCATTATCGCCGCCGAATTAACGAAGGCGGGCCATAACGTGGTTGGCCTCGAGCGGGGCAAGAGCCGCGGAACCCAAGACTATTACCATGTTCACGATGAATTGCGTTATGCGACTCGTTACGAATTGATGCAAGATTTGTCCAAGGAGACGATCACTTTCCGCAATACGGAGAAAATGCGGGCGCTGCCTATGCGTTCATACGGTTCTTTCCTCCTTGGAGATGGCCTTGGAGGAGCGGGCGTGCATTGGAACGGGCAGTATTATCGCTTTCTCCCGTACGATTTCGAAATCTATACCAAGACGGTCGAGCGTTATGGAAAAAAGAAAATTCCCGAAGGGATGACGATTCGGGACTGGGGAATCACCTACGACGAACTTGAACCATACTTCGTCAAGTACGAGGAAATGTCGGGAATCTCGGGGGAGAAGGAGCTTCCCGACAATATCGGCAAAATGTCTAAGCCTTTTTCGACAGGACCGATGAAACAGACGCCCGGCATGAAGCTGTTCACGGAATCCGCCAAAAAGCTCGGTTACCATCCCTACATCATTCCATCTGCCAATCTGTCCGATACATACAAAAACCCGGACGGAATCGAGCGGGCTGCTTGCCAATACTGCGGATTTTGCGAGCGGTTCGGCTGCGAATACGGCGCTAAAGCGGATCCTGTCGTGACAGTGCTTCCCGTGGCTTTGAAAACAGGCAAGCTTGAGCTTCGTACCTTCGCTAACGTGACGGAGATTATTCATGACGGCAAGAAAGCGACCGGCGTCAAATACGTGAGCATGCCGACAGGGGAAGAACATATTCAACCGGCTGACGTTGTCATCTTGGCAGGATACGTGTTCACCAACGTCAGGCTGCTGCTCCTGTCTAAGCTCGGGAAACCTTATGATCCGAAGACGGATACGGGCTCGATAGGAAGAAATTATGCTTATCAAGTAAACGGCGCGAGCACTTCCGCGTTCTACGAGGACCGGGAGTTCAACATGGCAATGGGCGCGGGCGCGCTAGGGAGCAGCTTGGATGATTTTAACGGCGATAACTTCGATCACACCGATCTTAAGTTTCTGCACGGAGCGAATATCCGTTTTACGCAGACAGGCTTGCGTCCGATCCAGTATCAGCCGGTACCGTTGAACACGCCGAAGTGGGGGAAGGAATTCAAGCAAGCTTCCATACACAATGCCAATCGGGTGCTTGGCGTTTCCGGACAAGGGGCGAGCATGCCTTACCGCCATCACTACTTGGATCTCGACCCCGAATATAAGGATGCATTAGGACTTCCGCTTATTCGAATGACTTTCGACTTCGAAGAGCAGGATATCGAGCTCGTAAAGTTCATTGCTGCGAAAACGAAAGAAATAGCGGATGGGATGGGAGCTACGAAAACGGAAATACACGATACGATTAGGCAATACAATATCGTACCCTATCAATCCACGCACAACACGGGCGGAACGATAATGGGCAGCGATCCGAAGACGTCGGTCGTGAACAACTATTTGCAAATGTGGGATGCGGAGAACGTATTTATCTGCGGCGCCTCCAATTTTCCGCATAACAGCGGCTACAACCCGACGGCTACCGTAGGCGCGCTGGCTTATCGGACCGCGGAAGGCGTAGAGAAGTACTTGCAGAAAGGCGGGCCGCTCGTTTGAGCGCGGGGCAGGGCTCGAGCTCGCTCGACCATGAGCTGGTCGTTCACTTATCGGAGCTCCGCAAGCGACTCATTTACGTTTCGGTTTATTTTATCGCGGCGCTTAGCTTCGGACTCTACATCTCGCCTAAGATCTTGTCGTTCGTGAAGGGACATTTGGGCGGCATACAAGTCCAATGGAGCGTCTTCGCGCTCTCCGACGGACTAGTCGTGTATATGAAATGCGCGCTAATGGTTGGAGTCGTGTTAACGCTGCCGGTGCTCTTGTATCATCTATGGGCATTCGCGCGTCCGGGAATGACCGATTCGGAAGCCAAAAACACGCTGCTCTACGTGCCGTCTTCGTTTTTGCTGTTCGTATTCGGGGTCGGCTTCGGCTACACCGTCGCTCTGCCTATGATGATCAAGTTCATGATCAAGCTGAATCAAGGAATCGGCGCCGACGAAGTTTACGGAATTCAACATTACGTATCGTTCCTGACGAGCTTCCTGCTGCCGATGGGGATTGCTTTCGAGATGCCGCTCGTCATGATGTTCCTGACCAGAATCGGCATGCTGACTCCCGGCAAGATTAAGCAGGTCCGCAAATTTTCCTACGTGGGCTTGGCCATTCTGGGCTCGCTCATCTCTCCGCCGGATTTCGTCTCGCACTTGTCGGTGACGGTACCGCTTATTCTGTTGTTCGAGATCAGCGCGCTCATCTCCGTGCGTTACCACCGCAGGCGAGCGATCATGAAGATCAGCCCGACCTGATGCAAGCCTGCTAGTCCGGTTAGATGATTCGTTATCCAGCGGGAAGGAGGTGTTCCGAAATGTTTAACAACATTGGCATTTCAGGGTTGATCATTATTTTGGTCATTGCGCTGATCGTCTTCGGACCGGCTAAGCTGCCGCAATTAGGACGAGCTTTCGGAGATACGTTGCGGGAATTCCGCAATTCCACGAAAGGAATCGTGGATGAAGAAGCAGACGAGAAAGTGACCGTCGTTGAATTGGAAAGCGCGAAGAGATAATCAAAACTCGAATGTCTCGATAATAGCGGTACAGGGGCTCATTCCTGTACCGCTATTTTTCGTCTTTATGAAATTGTTCTTATCTTAATCGATAAAAAAGAGGAGATACATCCCCGTAAAAAATGACAATCGATAGAAATAGCCAAGAGGCCGCCCATAAGTATATTCGGGTGGCTTCTTTTTTGAGCTAAAACAATAACATTTTTAAGAAAATATATATTGACCCGATATATATCGGGTTGATATATTATTTGTGGAAATGAATGGAATTGTTCGCCGAATTCGGCGAGTAACGATAAGGAGGCCATGAATTGAACAGCCAAGACGTTATTTTAGGAATGCTGATGAAACAATCGCGATCGGGTTATGAAATCAAACAAGCTCTGGAGGGAGTGTTTACCTACTTTTATCAAACCAGTTACGGAACGATATATCCTACGCTTAGCCGGATGGAGCAAGACGGGCTTATTACCAAGGAAAACGTGCAGCAGGAAGGGAAGCCTAACAAAAACGTCTATACGATAACGGAACTAGGCAAAGAGCGGTTTAACGAGTATATGGACAGTCCCGTGGAAAGCTCGTCTTTTAAGTCCGATTTTTTGATGAGGTTATTTTTCGGAGAATACGTCGGTGAAGACAGAGTCATCGCTTGGTTGAAGGAGGCTCGAACGGCGACGCAGAGCAATATGGATCGCCTAAGCGAAATCTTCGCGCAACAGAAGAATAAATTGCATCCGTCGAAAATAATTTGCATCCAAATGGGGCTCAAAGGATATCAGGCCAACTTGGAGACGATCGACGAGGGATTGGCAAGCTTGGAACGATTAGATAAAGGGATGAGGGATTAGGATGGCGGGTACAGATTCGAATAGAGGGCTTATTATCGTTGCGATGGCATTGGGACTACTGATGTCCTCCTTGGATAATACGATCGTCGCGTCATGCATTAGCAAGCTTAGCGAAGATTTTAACGTGTTCGATAAAGTCAGTTGGGTATTCACGGCTTATATGCTTGCTGCGACCAGCACGATGCTGGTGTTCGGGAAGATGTCCGATTTGTTCGGAAGAAAGCTGTTTTACTTGATCGGGATCGGGATGTTTCTTATCGGTTCCGCCTTGTGCGGAATCGCGCAGAACGTGGATCAGTTGATCTGGTTCCGCGTTATCCAGGGTATCGGGTCTGGGGCATTGTTCCCGATCAGCTTTACGATCATTTATACGATTTTCAGCGATCCGAAGGACGCGGCGAAGATGTCGGGCGTATTCGGCGGGATCTTCGGCTTGTCGTCCGTCGCGGGTCCTCAGCTAGGCAGCTTTATCGCGGAACATCTGGGCTGGAGATGGAATTTCTACGTGAACGTTCCGATCGGCCTAGCGGCGATGATCGTGCTTATAATCGCTTTGAAGGAAACCCGTTCGGAGCATAAGCCGAAAATCGACTATTTGGGCACGGTTTTCTTGATCGTGACGACCGTCTCGCTAATGTTGGCGCTGGAATGGGGCGGCAAAGATTACGCTTGGAGCTCCTGGCAGGAAATGAGCTTGTTCGCGACCTCATTGATCGTCGGGACGCTCTTCATACTAGTCGAGCGTCGCGCGCAAGAACCCGTGCTTCCGCTAAGCATTTTTAAGAATAAGATGGTGCTTGGAACGAGCATTATTTGCTTCTGCCAAGGAGTGCTGATGTTCTCGGCGATTACGTATTTGCCGAGCTTTACGGTCGGTGTATTGGGACAACCGAATTCGAACGGAACGTTAACGCCCATGATGGCTTCCTTAATCGCCGGCGCGATCCTGTTCGGTTTCCTTCAGTCCAAGTTCGCTTTCCGCACGTTGATGTTTGTCAGCATGCTTATGTCGATTATCGTAGCCTCGTTGCTGTCGTTGGTCGGCAGCGACGCTTCCAACGGATATATGATGGCATTGATGATATTGCTCGGTGTCGGTGCCGTAGGACCGTTAATGAGCGTAGCCCAAAGCTCCATTGCCGCTAACGTCGATCCGAAATACATGGGGGTCAGCTCCTCTATCGTCGGTTTCTGGCGAAGCATCGGCGGCGTGCTGGGCGCATCCATTATGGCGACTATCGTAAACAACGATCTGAGTACGTTGATTTCGAACGGCGCGGCCAAAGTCGGTATACCGACGGACAAAATCGGCACGTTGGCGAATCCGGAGCTGCTGATGCGGGCCGCCGACCAAATCGATCCGACGATTCGCAAGTTTCTTCAAGAATCGCTTGGAACCGCGATCAATCATGGCTTTATTCTTAGCATTTGCGTCGGCGGAATCGGCTTGATTACGGCGCTGTTCGTCGGAAACGGCAGACTGGATATGAAGAAGAAGCCGCAGTCGGGCGCCGCGCACATGTAATTGCGTTCCTCACTCCGATCAGAACGATTCTGAACGTTTTTCCCCGGTCATAGATTAGAGGACAAGCGAAAAACCGGAACGAAATCGACGAGCGAGATGAGGGATCGAATTGCAGACGATAAGGCTGTACATTACGGGGATGACCTGTGCCGCGTGCTCCTCGAGAATCGAGAAAGCAGTGGGGCGGCTGGAGGGCGTCCATCGGATATCCGTTAGTCTGGCAACGGCGCAAGCATCCGTTCAACTGAATCAAAGCGTCGTCGCAGAAGCCGATATTTACCGTAAAATCGAACAGCTGGGTTACGGAATCGAACAGGCGGTCAGGCCGAAAGCCGCCAACGATTCGGAAATCCGCAACTATCGAATTCGGTTCCTCGTCTCCTTGATTTTGTCAATGCCGCTCCTATGGGGTATGTTCTCGCATTTGCCGCTGCTGTCCGCCGTTTGGGTTCCCCATATCCTCCACAACGCTTACTTTCAATGGGTTATCGCCACCGTTTTGCAATTTTACATCGGTTATCCTTTTTACCAGGGAGCATACCAGGCATTAAAACAACGAAGCGCCAATATGGATGTATTGGTCGTGATCAGCACCTCCGCTGCTTATTTCTATAGCCATTACCAGCTGTTTCGCATGAGTCGGTCGGCGGAGCACGTCCCGTTATATTTCGATTCCATCGCCATGATCTTAACGGTCATCCTATTAGGGAAATGGCTTGAATCGATTGCCAAAGGAAAAGCGTTAAAGGATTTGAACGAGCTTCATGATTTGCAGATCCGTCTTGTGCGCGTTGTTCGAGGCAGGGAAGAAAGCTGGATTCCTTCCGAACAATTACGCAAGGGCGATATCGTTCGAGTGATCGCGGGAGAGTGGATAGCGGCGGACGGAATCGTCGTCGCCGGAGCTTCGGAGATCGACGAATCGTTATTGACCGGGGAAAGTTATCCGGTCATGAAGTCGACGAGGGATCGCGTCTATAGCGGAACGAGATGCTTGAACGGCAGCCTTGTCATCAAAGCGGCTTCCGATACGCAAGGTTCCCGCTTATCGCGAATGATCGCGATGGTAGAAGAAGCGCAGAGCAATAAACCGATGATCGCGCGCAAAGTAGATCGGGTCGCCGCTTATTTCGTGCCCTTCATGATTCTAGCTTCCATATCGACTTATGCGGCATGGATGTACTCATCGCACGAGCACGCGTCCGAGCTTGCCATGCGCCAAGCGCTGTCCGTGCTTTTGGTCGCTTGTCCCTGCGCGCTAGGTTTGGCTACGCCCGTCTCGATTCTGATCGCGACCGCATTGTCGGCGAAATCCGGCATTCTCTTCAAGGATGGCCGAGCGATGGAAGTGCTGCACAGGACCAATCACGTCCTGCTCGACAAGACGGGCACGCTGACGGAAGGAAAACCTCGTTTGATAGCGGTTCATAGCCTTATGGAATCGGAATCGTATCTGCTTCGAATGGCTTCCGCGGTCGAACAGCATTCTGCACACTTGCTCGCGCAGGCTATCGTTCAAGCGGCGGAGCAACGGCGAATCCTCATTCCCGACGCCGCGGAAGTGTCGGAGATTCCGGGGAATGGCATGAAAGGGTTGGTGGAAGGTAAAGCGGTCCGCGTAGGCCATTACAAATGGATGCAATCGGAGCGGGTTCCAATGTCTATGACGGAACAGCCCTGGAACTTATCAACCGGTTCCGGAAGGACGATTCTGTATGTTTCCATCCAATCTAAGATGGCAGGGTGGCTAGTCTTAAGCGATCAATTGCGGGAAGAAGCTCCGCTCGTCGTTCGCAAGCTTAAGGCTCAAGCCGATGTATGGATGCTGACGGGCGATCAGCGGCATCAGGCAAACCGGATTGCATCAGAAGCCGGAGTCGAGCATTATCGCGCGGCCATGAGTCCGGAGATGAAGCTGGACGTCGTGCGCGAGCTCCGCGATCAAGGACGAATCGTCGCCGTGATTGGAGACGGCAATAACGATACGGCGGCTTTGGCTGCCGCGAACGTTGGAATAGCCATGGGTGGCGGTGTTAATTCCGCAAGGGAAGCAGGGGACGTTATCTTGGTTAACGATCGTCTGTACGGCGTATTGGACGCGATAACGATCAGTCGCAGGACGATGGGGAATATCAAACAAAATTTGACGATCGCGGCAGTCTATAACGTCATAGCCGTTCCTTTCGCGGCGCTCGGGTATTTGGATCCTCGATTGGCTTGCATGGGGATGGCGGCAAGCTCCATTACCGTCGTGGCCAATGCCTTAAGGCTGCAAAAGCTGCACAAACGTTGAGGTTACAGTAAGAATGGGGGGATCAAGAAGATGAGCTCGGGCAACGCGTTAGTCATCGCTGCCTTGTCCGGCTTGGCCGGTGCCCCTCATTGTCTCATCATGTGCGGAGGAATTGCTTCGTCGTTCGCGATGAACGCGAAACAATCCCCGCTCAAATCCGTACTCGCTTATAATGCCGGCAGAGTAACGACGTATTCGTTGCTCGGCGGTTTTATGGGCTTTGCGGGATCGTTCATGAACGTTGCAGGCGGCTTAGTGGGAATTCAGAGCATTGCCAGCATCGTTGGAGGCATTCTCATTCTGTTATGGACTTATTGGCGCTACACGTTGCCCATCTTCCATCATCGGTTGCCCGGACATTCATTTTTTACACGGCAAATCGCGGTCGTCCGGGAAAAATACGATCTTGCGGGTATTTATTTAACGGGGTTAATGCTTGGGTTTCTGCCCTGCGGCCTCACTTATGCGATGCAGATCAACGCAGCGGCTACGGGATCTTGGACGGAAGGTTTTCTCCTCCTGCTCGTATTCGGATTATCCACTTTTCCCATATTGCTCTTGACTGGTTTATTTGCCGGAGGCATTCGGAAAAGATGGAAGCAGGGGATGAGAACGGCTGGAGCTGTGCTTGCCTATATGATGGGAATATTAACGTTGATGAAAGGATTCGTCGCCAATGGATGGGTACCATCTATTCATCCCTGGCTGTGGTGAGGATATTTAGCATCGTTAATTAATGAGTGGAGAAAGGATGATCGACGCGAACGAGTTTGTCCGGCATCCGCAGCGAGATTTGCGCCTCCCAGCTTCCCTGCATGACCGGTATGCCCGTAATGACGTAAGAACCCGGTTTATCCTCGACGATTTCCGTTGGAATGTTCCCGCATAACATGTTCGGCATTTGCAAGATGACCTTAAGATCGGCCCGTTGAATCGGTTGGCCTTTCAGGTCTTCCAGGGTGAGCGTGAAGGAGGTTCTGCGCATGCGCTCGGCGGCATCTTCGTTCGAGACGACGGTTAATCTTACGCTTTCGTCTTGGAAATCGGTTTTTGCGGCCGCGTTAGGAGCCGAAGGCAGCAAAAAGAACACGGACGCGATAATGACGACTAAGAGCAATAGGGACAGGACAAAAGATTTCATATTATCCCCTCTTTCGTAGTCTAGTTGCAAACGTTAGATGTGTATGCATGCTATCTCTTCTAGATTCGTTTTCTGGGCAAAGGATCGTCCCTTGTTTCGAATGGAAAGCTACACTATAATGTGTAGTGGAAGGTGGGTGAAGGGTTGAATATCAAAAGTTTTAAATATAACGAGGTAGGGCTTAACCGTTTTTTCGGGACGTTGGAAGCTAAAGTGATGGAGCTGCTCTGGGAAGCCGAGGAGATGAGCATTAAGGACGTCCAGACCAGGCTGGAACAAAACAAGCCTGTCAACTTCAATACCGTTATGACCGTCATGAATCGATTGGTCGACAAAGGCATTCTCGTCAAGCGGTCGCAAGCCCGATTGTCTCTATACCGGCCCAACCAATCCAAGGAGCGTTTTATCGAAGAGCAATCCAAGAAGCTAACGGAAAATCTCTACGAGGAATTCGGGGGTCTCGTCCTTAACCATATGATCGACGTACTGAAGGACGTGGATCAAGATCTGCTCCATGAGTTGGAGCTCAAAATTCAACGTTTGAAGAGGAATTCCGAATGAAGCAACGGAGAAAACAGTCCTCCTTCGTCCTAGGCGTCAGCTTGTTAACCGCCTTTATCGTGTTTAGCCAGATGGCCTTGTACGTTGCCCATTTGTTATGGGGGGTCAGCTTGCATAAGAACGTGTTCGATGTCTGCATCGGATTGTTCAAACCGAATACTTTTCCGTACCATTTGATTACTTTCGTCCTGAATGCCTTGATCGTATATACGATATTAATCGTACTCGTCACCGCGGTGCGGCAATTCTTTCTCGTTCGTAAGTTCAGGAATCGGTTGTTTGCCTTGGAGAACCCGCAGCTAACGCGGAAGTTGCTTGGCCGGCTGAATAGGAATCCTTCCGAACTTGTTGTCGTGAACAACGACCGGATGCTAGCATTCACGGTTGGATTCAGAAATCCGCGAATCGTAATCTCGGACGCTCTGCTGGAGATGCTGGACGAGAATGAGCTGCGAGCGGTCATCGAGCATGAGACGTTTCATCAGATCAACCGGGACGGGATCAAAATATTGGTTCTGCAATTCATCTCGCAAGCGCTATGGTTTATTCCGATCGCTCATTGGTCTTATCAAAACTATAAAATCATTAGCGAGCTTGCGGCCGACGAGTATGCGATCGATAGGTCGGGCTCCGAGTTAGGCTTGGGAAGCGCCATGCTTAAGCTGATCAGAAGAGGGTTTAAGTCGAGCTCGGCCCCTGTAATCGTCCAATTCGCCGATGGATCGATCAATTACAGGCTGAAACAGCTCGTGAACGCTGAGCGTTCCCTTCCGGTCAAGCTGGACGCGGTTTCTATGGTGACGTCCGTCTATATGTTGATGCTTGTTTTGATGTTGATGATCGTTGCGGGAATGTAATTTTTTTCGTTTTCTTAAACTACAGAGCGTAGTGTTGGCGGTATACTAACAGCTAGAGGAGAGTTGCTTTAATGATCGTAGGCATTGTTGGCGCAATATTGTTGTGCGGAGCTCTTGTCGGATACGGGGTAGTTTCCAAATGGAACAAACAGAACACGAGTCAATTGAAGAAAGGGCAGAAAGCCGAAATCAAACAAAAGGTCAAAAAAATGCGCGTTGCCGCCCATTCCATGTTAGGGGTTGCGATCGTGCTCGTCTTGATCTCCTTGTTATTGAACGCGGCAGGCAAATACGACTTGGAGACGCTTAACTATAAGGCTCGGATCGAAGTCCGGAATGATCGCGACTACGGAGCCGGTCACACGGAGATGCCCGTTCAGTACGAGATGAAGTTTCCGACGTCCGGAACGCACAGCCCTCACGACCTGAAATTCGGTTTCTACGAGGACAAGCCTTCCATGGAAGAGCTCGTTCATAATCTAGAGCACGGAGATATCCTGATTTACTATCGTCCGGACGCAAGTTCGGCTATTAAGGACGCGGTCGAATATTTGTCCCACTTCACCAAAGCGGGAGCGGGCGTACTTGCGGTACCAAGCGCGGACATACCGGAAGGCAAGGAAATCATCTTGAATGCCTGGACCAAAACATTAGAGTTAGCGACCTACGACGAGCAGCAGGCCGGTACTTTCATTTACGAGTATATCAATGAAGGCCCTGAGAAAATTCCGGCCAACGTGCGTCGCGGCGGCGGGACGATGTAAAGGATTCATTCATGAAGGGGGCCGACTCTAAAGTAAGCACACTTAAGAGATCGCTCGCATAACCAAAAAACGACGTGAAAATGAAGAATGGCGATACTGGGGAAGATGTCCCAGTGTCGCCATTTCGCGATTTTGGTCCACTGTAGCTGTTTTGAGGAAAAGAAGGGGCATGTATCTCCTGTAGGAGCGGAGCGTTGGCCTTTGCCATTGTGAAATTTCCTCGCTGCGAGCTTACCCATTCAAAATTTCACAATGGCAACAGACACCGGAAGGAGATACATGCCCCGAGTGCCCTAAGTCATTTTGAAATGACTTTGGGGACACCCCCTTTTGTATTAGCGAATATTCGATTGACGTTAAAGTCGCCCTTTTACTACTATGAGAGTAATCACTCGCTTTTTCCGCGAGGAATGGAGGCCAAGCCATGGAAAACTCCGTACTCCTGCAAAACGTAAGCAAAAGCTACGGGAAAAAAATCGTGCTGGACCGTATCGAACTGACTATCCGAAGGGGACAAATTTATGGCTTAATCGGTCCTTCCGGAGCCGGGAAGACGACTCTGGTCAAAATGATGGTCGGCATGGACATCCCGGATTCAGGCTCGGTGCAAGTATTGGCGCAGAGAATGCCCAACCTTAAACTGTTGCAGGAAGTGGGCTATATGGCCCAATCCGACGCCCTCTACGCGGAGTTAACGGGGGAGGAGAACTTGAAGTTTTTCGCTTCCATGTTCAAGCTTGGCAGAACGGAGCAGAAGGAGCGAATAGCCTATACCGCCAACTTGGTGCACTTATCCGGAGAGTTGAACAAAAAGGTGTCCGCTTACTCGGGCGGAATGAAACGTCGCTTGTCGCTCGCCATTGCCCTCATCCAGAATCCTCAAGTGCTTATTCTCGACGAGCCGACCGTCGGCATCGATCCCGAGCTGCGGTTATCTATCTGGAACGAGTTATTGCGACTGAAGAACGCCGAAGGCAAAACGATAATCGTAACAACCCACGTCATGGACGAGGCCGGAAGATGCGATTGTCTCGTGATGGTTAGAGAAGGACGGATTTTAACAACCGGTTCGCCCGGAGAGTTAATGGCGCAATACGGCGTAATCAGCCTTGAGGAAGTATTTTTGAGCGCCGGGGGGAAACGGCAATGAGAACGGGCGCGTTAATAAAGCGGATTATGCAGCAAATGGCGCGGGATAAACGCACGTTAGCCTTATTGTTCGTTGCTCCGTTACTCATCCTGACTCTAATGCATTTCGTCTTTAACGGGAATGTAGGCGGAGTTGAACCTAAGCTGGGTATAATCAACGTCGAACGGCCTCTGTCCCAAGCTCTGGAGCAAGTAAAAATAAAGCTTGTGGAAGTTCAAAGCGATGAGAATGATACGATCGAGAAGAATGAGTTGGACGGCGTTCTGCGATCCTCGGAAGGCAAGCTAACTTTGCTGCTTGTAAATAGCGATCCGTCCAGAGCGAAGGCTCTGCAGATGCAAGTAAACCAAG
The DNA here is from genome assembly GCF_014107495.1 of Cohnella cholangitidis. Lineage (GTDB taxonomy): Bacteria > Bacillota > Bacilli > Paenibacillales > Paenibacillaceae > Cohnella > Cohnella cholangitidis. The sequence continues at coordinate 171,526 of NZ_CP041969.1, read as the reverse complement.
CAATCGCCGGCGTAGCCATTCATGCCGCATTGCCATCAATGAGCAGCCAACTCGTCACCTTAGAGACAAGTTATGTGTACGGCGACAGCGAGACCACTTTTTTCGACGTTCTCAGTCCCGTTCTTGTCGGGTTCTTCGTGTTTTTCTTCGTCTTCCTGATCTCCGGTATCGGGTTGCTGCGCGAAAGAACGACCGGCACGCTGGAGAGGTTAATGTCCACTCCAATCCGCCGGGGAGAATTGATTAGCGGATATTTGGCCGGATACGGGATATTCGCCGTAATCCAGACGGTCATCGTCGTCTTGTTTGCCGTGAACGTATTGGATATTTCCCTTGTCGGTTCCATCTGGAATGTACTGCTTATTAATTTTATGCTCGCTTTGGTCGCGTTATCGTTAGGAATATTGCTGTCGACCTTCGCGGCTTCCGAGTTTCAGATGGTGCAATTTATTCCCGTCGTCGTCGTTCCGCAGATCTTCTTCGCGGGAATCGTGCCGATGGACGGAATGGCGGATTGGTTGCAGGCCGTTAGCCGGATCATGCCGCTTTATTATGCGGCCGATGCGTTAAAAGGAGTCATGTACCGCGGGGTGGGCTTTGGCGAGATCATTGGCGATTTGATCGTTCTGGCGTTATTTGCGGCTATCTTCATCGTACTAAACGCGTTAGCCTTGAAAAAGTACCGTAAATCCGATTATCGTCATAGTTGACGGCAGTCCAGCAGCAGATCGCGCGATAATTTCAATTGGCCCATTCCAAAGAGGGGACCCGCTGGGGTCCCCTTTTCGTTATCCATGAGTCAATAAAAATCGCTTTCCGTACTCGCCGTGGTCGTGTATCGCCGCATGCTCGATCTGTATCGTGGAATGACCGATGCCGTACTTGCTTTTAAGCATCTCGTTCACCGCCAGGATGACGCAGAAGGGCTGAATATCCGCCCGGACGAATACATGCGCCGTAAGCGAATAGTGCTCCGTCGATATGGCCCACAGATGCATCTCGTGAACGTCTTCTACGCCTTCGATAAGGGCGAGCTCCGCGCGAATTTCGTTTAAGTCGAACTTTTCCGGTACCGATTCCATTAGGATGAGATAAGCTTCTCGGATGATCTTGTAACCTCCGACGCAAATAATTCCTCCGATCACCATACTAATGAGCGGGTCCAGCACTTGCCAACCGGTGAAGCGGATCAGTATTGCGGATACGATAACGCCGATCGAGCTCAACAAATCGCCGATGAAGTGCCATAGCGCGCTCTTTACGTTTAAGTTATTTTCAGCCTTCATGCTGCGGGACAGAATGAGGGTAAGCGTAATGTTCACGATTAGTCCGATCGTCGCTATCGCGAGCATCATAGTCAGATCGACCTGCTGCGGATGGATCATTCTCTTGATGCCTTCCACGAAGATCCATGCGGCAATGACGATAAGGGCAAGACCGTTAAGGAAAGAAGCGATGATCTCGAAACGCAGGAAGCCGAACGTGTAGTGCTCGTTCGGTTTGCGCGTGGCCATGTAGATGGCGAACATGCTAAGGCCTAACGCGAGAACGTCGGAAATCATATGCGCCGAATCGGAGATCAAAGCCAGAGATTGGGACAGCACGCCGCCGATCACTTCGATAACGGTAAAAATCAAGGTGAGAATTAAAGTGATCCAAAGCGTTTTCTTCGACGTGCTCTGCTCTTTGACGTGGTCAAGGTGATGGAAGTCGGCGTTCATCTTTGAACCCTCCTAATTATAATAATTATAATATTATACTTAATATAAATAATTGCACACCGTTGAGGAATAGGCAAATGAACAATGTATGGATAACGGAAGTGATAATCATTACTAACTCGCAATAATACGCACTTGACTCAAGGCTCGTACACTTACGGATTCTAGTTTCGGACATATCTTATTATGCAAGATTAACTTATGCATGATAGGAGAGGATGGAATGGTCGTTCGCAGAAGCGCTGCTATCCCTAAGAAAGTCATCAAATTAGCGAGAAGCAAAGGGATGGCGAGAAGCAGAATCATGTCGATCTATAAATCCCGCGTAGCAAGGTTTCATAAAAGAACGGCGGTTATCAGTCAACGCAACGTGACTATCGGAACCGACGACAGGTGGTTTAACGCGTTGCCGATCGCTCGCGACCCTGCGTGGGTTCAAGTCAATGACGCCGACTATGTATGGAGCGTTCGCGATCCAAGCAGTCAATTCGCCGTCGTTTCGAGACGATTCACCTTATCGACCAGAAGAGCGATCATTAGCGGGAATTTGTTCTTGTCCGTCGACAACTACGCGGTAGTTCTCATCAATGGCCGTATCGTCGTATACGATGCTCCGCAGAACACTCCGGCATTTTTCAATCCCGGACGCAACTTCAACATTACAAGCTTCCTGCGCCGCGGATTCAACGACATCGTTATCGTCGCTTTCAACTTTACCGGACCGCGTTCTCCGGCCGATCCGGCGGGCGTGGCGGCAAGGCTGAACATTCGACTGTCCGGCCTGTTGTAATCGGCCGAACGAGGCCAACCTTCGCGGGTTGGTCTTTTCATTATCCTTGTTCGAGAGTCGTTTCGGCTATGACAAAAGTCCGTACCAAGTACGGACTTTTGCGCGTTAACTTTTACTCAGAGCCACGAACGAGGGCGGTAGTGTCCGCTAGGATGGGATTGTCTCTTCTTCACGCAATAGAAGCATTTGCACAGCACATGGTGCTTGCTGCGGGATTTGTTGTCATGGCCGCAGGATTTGCTTTTGTGTTGGGATTTGGATTTGTCATGCCCGCAGGATTTGCTCTTGTGTTGGGATTTGGATTTGTCATGGCCGCAAGATTTGTGCTTGTCGCGAGATTTGTGTTTGTCGCAAGATTTGTGTTTGTCGCACCCGCAGGATTTTTGTTTGTCGTAGCTGGAGATCTTAACTAGTTTCAATCACGCCACCTCCTTTTCCTCCGTCTGAAATCAGAATATGTAAACTCGTCCTAGATTGCTTGTACCATTAGCCAATGGACAACGAATTGGGAATAGACGGAAAACTCATTTTAATCCGACTATTTCACTAAGAATAGTTTACAAAATGGCTCGTCTATCATTACAATAGTAAAAACGATTCCATTCCATTACGGAGAAGGTGAAGAAGTTGAGCGACAACGCCCGTAGAATGATTCTGAATCTGTTCGTGCAGAATGGAGGCTCCCATAAAGGGGCTTGGCGCCATTCGAGCACCAACGTCGAGGAATTCCATGACGTAAAGTACTTTCAACGGCTTGCCCGGAGAGCGGAAGCCGCTCGGATCGATTCTCTCTTCATCGCCGATGGTCTTTCAATCGAGGCTAAAGCCGTTCAGCACGGTCCGATCCTAGGGTTCGAGCCGCTTACTTTGCTATCCGCTATTGCCGCGGTTACAGAGAAAATCGGACTGATCGCCACCGTATCCACAAGCTTTAACGAGCCGTATAACGTGGCAAGGCTATTCGCGTCGCTTGATCATATAAGCGGAGGACGAGCGGGATGGAACATGGTAACGACCGGCGTGGAACGTACGGCTTATAACTTCGGTTTGGAAACATTGCCTTCGCACGCCGAGCGATACGAGAGAGCCGCGGAGTTCGCCGAAGTCGCTCTCAAGCTGTGGGATAGTTGGGACGGAGATGCGCTTGTACAGGATAAGGCCTCCGGCGTCTACGCGGACCCGGGCAAGGTACGGGATATTCATCATCGGGGGACGCACTTCTCCGTTCGCGGAGCGCTTAACGTGATGCGTTCTCCTCAAGGCAGACCGTTGCTCGTTCAGGCGGGCGCATCCGATTCGGGCAGAAGCTTGGCGGCTAAATACGCGGAGCTCATCTTTACGATTCAGAATTCGATAGACGATGCTAAGCTCTTCTACCAGGACATTAAGACGAGAACCGCTGCTTCGGGGCGGTCTCCGGACAGCATCAAAGTGTTGCCGGGTCTTCACGTCGTCGTAGGAGCAACCCAAGAAGAGGCGGAACGGAAAGCAAGAGAGCTGCGAAAGCTAGGCTCGATCGAACGGGCGGTCATGTCCATCTCCAATCTGCTCGGTATCGACTTCTCCCAATATTCGTTGGACGATCCGTTTCCCGAACTGCCCGATTCTAGCGAAGTAAACGCCTATCAAACTTTCAATCATATGATTAAGAAGATCGTGGAAAAGAAAAAGCCGACGATCAGGGAGTTGTTGGAGAAGCACTGGATCGGAAGCGGGCAGCTGAGCATCGCGGGTACGCCGACGCAAATCGCGGACCTGATGGAACATTGGTTTTTGAGCGGCGCGGCGGATGGGTTCAGCGTTATGCCGCAATTGTCGGCGGATGAATTTTTGGAGACGGTCGTTCCCGAGCTGCAACGCAGAGGACTGTTTCCCGAATCGTACGAAGGAAATACGCTACGCGAAAACCTGGGGCTGGCTAGCGTTCAATAGACGTTAAGGAGGAATAGATGTGACAACGACAACCGATAAGGGCTATCCGAACAGCCATTTAATTACCGATATCGATTGGGTGGAGCAAAATCTCGACACGCAGAACGTCGTTTTCTTGGACGCGAGAGGGAACGGTTACGAGAAAGGGCATATTCCTGGCGCAATCGCTATTAACGTTAAGGAATTGAAGGACGATAAGCATTATGGCTTCGTTTCCGCGAATGACCTTCGTAAGGGTTTGGAAGTTAGGGGAATTAGCGAAAAGAGTACCGTTATCGTATACGATGACGGGGCAGGAGTTGCCGCGGCTCGGGTATTCTACGTATTGGAAGTGTTCGGTTTGAAGGATCGGGTGAAGTTGCTGAACGGGGGGTATGCGGCGTGGGTCGCCGCAGGTAAGCCGACCTCTGTCGATACTCCCGTCGTCAGCCCCTCTTCAATAGAAGTCGTCTCGAACGAACGCGGCGCTATCTACAAAACCGATCTTCAAACCGGTCTTCAAGGCGCGATTATATTGGATGTTCGTTCGACAGAGGAATTTTCCGGAGAAGACAAGCGCTCCAATCGGAAGGGCGGTCATCTAATCGGAGCGATACACAAGGAATGGAAAGACGCGCTCGACTCGGTTGACGAGAAGGGGGTTACCCGCTTTAAGAGCTATTCGGATTTGAAGCGCGACTTCGAATCCGCCGGAGTAAGCGGAAATCACACTATCGTTCCTTATTGCCAGTCGAATCAGCGCGGCGCGCATACGTATTTCGTGCTGCGGTTGCTCGGATACTCCGACGTGCGCCCGTATGAAGGTTCTTGGGACGAATGGGGCAACTCGGACGATACGGAGATCGAGACATAAGTGTAGCCCGCATAAGGGAGCCGGTGTACGAAGAAGGTGATCGATCTTCGGACGCGGCTCCCTTTTAAGTTCACTAATTCTCATTAAAGTTATGAGCAGTTTGTTACATCGTGATTTTTTTCACACAATAATCGGAATCCGAGAGTTACACTGAATTCACAATACAGGTATAGGAGTGATCTGATGTGAAGTCATTCGTCCCGATGGAGACCGACATAGCCGTAACCGATATCCGCGATAGGGTGCTCGAATGTTCTATTAATAGGGCAAAGCATGAGCATGGCTTGCTGAAAGAGGAGCTTCAGGACATCTTCGAGCAAGCGTGCTTGGTAAGAAAGGGCAAAGAAGAATCGCTCTTGAATCGTGAAATCATCGCGTTAAACGAACATGTGAAGCATTTCATTAAAGATTGGAATGACCACACGTTATGGGAGAAATCCGAGTTGTTTCCTCATGCCGCATGGTTACTGGGCGCGGAACCCGATCTATATTCCTTGATGGACCAAGAATATGAGCTAGCCGAAAGATCCATTCAAGCTTTCGTTCAAACCCTTGAAAAGGCGACCTTCCCCATTAAACAAGACGAGGCCTGCAGGATGACCTCTTATTTGATACAAGCCTATGCGATACTTAAAAACCGTTTTCAAGAGGAAGAAGAAATCATGCTGGAATTGACATAAACTAATCACAGCCGACACTAGGAGGAATTGCCATGAAATATCATCATATTTTAGCCGCTTACGACGGTTCCGAAGCTTCCGTCAAAGCATTGTCCCATGCGGTCAAAATCGCCGAAAACCAACAAGCGTGCAGACTGTCGGTTGCGCATGTCGCAAGCCGTCCCGCATACACGATCGCATCCTACGGACTCGTGTTACCGGAAAGCTATCAGGAAAAATGGAAAGAGTACGAGGATGCGCTCGTTCAACAGGCAACGGGGCAAATCGAAGGTTTACCCTATGCGAACGTTGCGGTATTGAAGGGTCATCCGGCAACGGCGATTTTGGATTACGCGAACGATCACGCATGCGACTTGATCGTGATGGGCAACCGCGGATTGGGAGCTTTGAAAGAATGGATGCTAGGCAGCGTTAGTCATCACGTCGTTCAACAAGCGCGGATCCCCGTTTTGATCGTAAAATGAGAAAGACGCCCATCATCGCAAACCCGGCCGCGCCGCCTCCGACGTGAGCCCAGACGTTAATGGCGGGGGATAACACGGAATAGATCAGACCGAAAGCCAATGTGCCGTATATCGTCTTTCGAGTGGCTTCGTCTAAATCGTTTTTTCTGAATACGGCAAGGAATAAATACGCCCCGAATACTCCGTAAATAGCCCCCGAAGCACCGACCGAGCCATACTCGGTACCCGCGTGGATGGCAGCGCTTAACGCGTTGCCAGCTACTCCCGCCGCCAAATAGAAAAGCAAATAACGCAAATGTCCCAGCATTCTCTCCAGAGGCGGAGCGAATACCAAGGTCGAGAAACAATTGAACAACAGATGGTCCCAGCCCGCATGAAGAATAATAGAGGACAAATACCGATACGGTTCGCTTAGCCCGTAGCGATCTAATACCGGTTCTTGGTAGAACGCCCCCCAGATCGTAAGCCGCCTATCGAGAACAAGAAAGTCCAACAAAAAAACGATGAGATTGACGGCCAGAATGATTGTCGTTATCGGATAAAGCTGGAGGTAGCTCCGGAAATTTTCGTACCTTAGAAACATCATTTTAACTCCTCCTCAAGAATAGAACGATAGTTAATCGCTTATGGTACAGTCCTTATCATTTTACACGAATTTTCAAGGAAAGAATGGGGATTTCGCGCTTTATTTCGCTTCATCGGTTCGGTTGCGGAAGGCAAAGGAGCTGTCGCTGCGCGGTAGTCGCGGGCTTTTTTTGTCGGTTGCGAACTCATAAGAAATATGGTTTACAAATTTAGTCAAAGGGAATATAGTTAAGTTACTTCAGAATTTTCCCTTGTGCAACATTTTGTCCCGCATCCATAATATATTTTTTTATCAAATAAGTTGCATTAGGTAAAATTACTTGCCCTAAGAAAAGAATGGAGGATGCTCGGAATGACATTCGATCCCCAAAAGCCGGTTTCCAGAAGAGAAGTGTTGAAATGGGGGGCGGCGGGTACTCTTGGCGTCATTGGCGGCGCGTTATTAAATCCAAGCACATGGTTTGGCAAGACGGTTAAGGCGATGGATAAGCACGAGCTCCATTCGGCGATGCAAAGCCAGCGGCATCAAACGATAACTCATGGCTACGATCCCGGAACGAAGAAAACGAAAGGATTAGAAGCAGCGATAAGAGCGTTGACGGAGTTCGATTACGGGAAAGTCAGTACCCGAGCCGACGGCCGAACGGTTAGAGATTATGAGATCGTCGCCATGGATACGGAAGTGGAGATCGCCAATGGGATTAAGTTTCCCGGCTGGGCCTATAACGGGACGATCCCAGGTCCGACAATTCGCTGTACGGAAGGCGATATCGTCCGCGTCAAGTTCTGGAACGGCTCCAAGCATCCTCACTCGATTCATTTCCACGGCATTCACCCTCCGTCAATGGACGGTATTGAACCTGTACAATCCGGTTCCGAATTTACTTACGAGTTCGAAGCGAGGCCGGCAGGCTTGCATATCTATCATTGTCACATCCCGCCGCTAGCCAAACATATCCACAAAGGATTATACGGCAACTTCATCATCGATCCGAAGAAAGCGAGAGTTCAGGCGCGAGAGCTTAACATGGTCATGAACGGTTTCGATCTGGATTTGGATGGGGAGAACGAAATATACACGGTGAACGGGTATGCTTTCGCATTCCAAGCACGGCCTATCGAAGTCAAAGCGGGGGAACTCGTTCGCATTTATTTAAGCAATTTGACCGAGTTCGACTTGATTAATTCCTTTCATTTGCATGCCAACTTCTTTAAGTATTACGAAGTCGGCGCAGATCCTGACGCGAGGCCTGTGCTAACGGATACGATTATGCAATGCCAAGGACAACGAGGCATTCTGGAGATCGTGTTCCCCGAACCGGGTAAATATATGTTCCATGCGCATCAAAGCGAATTCGCCGAGCTTGGATGGATGGGCTTCTTCGAAGCCAAATGATAAGAAGGGAGGATGTACCGATGCAGGGAGAAGCGACGATTCATAAAACAAAGCCTGCAAGGATGGTATGGTTGTGGGGAGCGATCCCCTTGGTATTGCTTGCCGTTATCATTTATATGTTGTCTAGCCTAGGAACGGGGATCAAGGATGAACCCGTTGCTCCGATCGAAGCGTTGAACGTGGAGAAGATTACCCTTACGGAAGAAGGGTTCAAGGTTAAGGTGCTGAACTCCGGACCGGAGGAGGTAACGATTGCTCAGGTAATCGTGAACGACGCATTCTGGAACGCGGATTTTCATCCGAGTTCTACGATCGGGCGTCTCGGTCAGACGGAAATTTCCATTCCTTACGGCTGGGTTGAAGGCGATCCGTATTCCATTAAGCTCATTACGACGAACGGGCTCATTTTTACCGGCGACGTGGCCGTAGCGGCGTTAACCCCGGTAGCTGACGCGGACCGTTTTGCCCAATACGCCTTAATCGGATTTTACGTCGGTGTCGTACCGATCGGACTTGGTTTATTGTGGTTCCCGTTTCTGCGCAGGTTCTCCGATCGAGGAATGCAAGGCGTGCTTGCTCTAACGGTAGGATTATTGTTCTTCCTTGTCGTGGACACCTTGCAAGAAGGCTTGGAACTCGGAGCCGAAGCGCCGGGAGTGTTCCATGGAACGGCCCTCGTTTGGTTCGGAGCGCTGCTAAGCTTCCTGTTCTTGCTTGCGCTGGATCAGGCTAGCGAGAAGAGAAGCAATTCTAACGGAAAACAAGTCGCATACAAAATCTCAGGAGGAATCGGGCTTCACAATCTAGGCGAGGGACTAGCGATAGGCGCTGCTTTCGCGGCCGGGGAAGCGGCTCTTGGAACGTTCTTGATCATCGGCTTCACGCTGCACAATATTACGGAGGGTGTCGGGATTGCTTCACCGCTTCTGAAGGATAGCCCGACGTGGAGAACGTTCTTGGCATTAGCGCTCGTGGCGGGCGCTCCCGCGATCGTCGGAACTTGGGTCGGCGGATTCGTCTTTAACGATACGTTAGCGGCGATGTTCTTCGGCATCGGTGCTGGCGCGATCATTCAAGTCATCTACGTTATCGGCAAAATGATCGTCAAAGAGGCTGCAAAGAACGGTAAGCCCGCGGTATCCTGGACGAACTTGGCCAGCTTAACGCTTGGGATCGTATTGATGTACGTAACGGCGCTTTTCGTGAGCGTTTAATCCGTTAGCGGAAGAGGAGGTAATCGTATGCCTTTAAACATCGGATGGACGGGGATTTTGCTTCTCGTTTTGATCGCGTTGCTGATTTTCGGTCCCGCGAAGCTGCCGCAGCTGGGGAGAGCGATCGGGACGACGCTCAGGGAATTCCGATCGGGGACGAAGGAGCTCGTTGAAGGAGAAGAAGCGGTACCGAAAAACAAATAAGAGATTAGCCATCTTCCGTTCAGCGGAAGGTGGCTTTTTATTGATCGATATGGTATACACTATAGGGGTATATAATGGAAAGATTAGGGTGAAAATGATGTCGATCTTACATTTAACGGATCTAAATTATGAACAAACGGTAGCCGAAAAGGATGCCGTCTTAGTGGAGTTTTGGGCAGAATGGTGCACCCTATGCAAACAAATGAAGCCTATTCTAGAGGATATCGAGCAAAAATATGCCGATAAGTTGACGGTAGCTATGGTTGATGTCGCTTCCGAATCGTATGCGACGGAAAAAATGGAAGTGATGAGCTTGCCTGCATTGTTTATTTACAAGCAAGGCCGGTTAGTAGGGAAAGTGACGGGGTTCGTGCCAAAAGAAACGTTAACAGGTGCCTTAGATCAGCTAATTCTTTAACCCTTATATTGCGTTACTAGATAAAACGGCAATTATATGCTTAAAATCATGTTGACAATATAGGGTAGGGGGGTATACTATAAAAACAATCAAGAAAAGGAAGTGATACTAGCATGTCTCATTCCAGAATCGCGGTTACGTCTTCAATGAATACGGGCGGAACCCTGTTCCGTCCCGAGCAGCTCGTTCTGATTGGATCCGCCGCCGAACCCGGCACTACGATTGAAATGACGCCTTTCAAACAATTATACGTCTCCGTAGATACGGCACGATTACAGGACGCGCAGCAGGAACTGATTCAAAGCGGCCTAAGGGTGTTGCCTACTGGTTTCGTGACGAAGAGTTTGCAAGCCTGCAACTTTTGCAAAGGAGCGGAAGAAGCGGGATTGTCCTTCGCGCGGAGACTGGACGAAGCGATTTCCGGTCTAGAGGTGCCTGTTCCGCTTAAGATCGGTTATGCCGGATGCGCGCTCGGAACGAGCGAGCCGCTAACGAAAGAGATTTCCGTCGTGAAGATGCGGGATACGTTCGACTTGTACGCAGGCGGGGACGTGAAAGGAATTAAGCCGGTTTTTGCCGAGTTATTGCTGACTAAGCTCGCGGAAGAGGATGTCATTCCCGCCATTCAAAGAATTATCCAACATTATCGGGCTCATTCGAAGGGCAAAGAAAAGTTCAATCGTTTCATAAATAGGATCGGATTGGACGATTTGAGGAAGCTGTCGGATAAAAAATTTTCGCCTTGACATACTATAGGGGGGTATAGTAATATTGCGTTATCGATTAAATGAGAAAGTAATGCAGCATAGGAAATCATGTCGCATAATGTAAATCCGTTACTGGGGCATGATGGTGATATATCAATTATAAGGAATTCCGACGGAAAAGGTGAGGATCATGAGCAGCGCTACTCAAGCAGTATCGGAACAATCGACCGAGCAAGTTACGTTGCAAATTACAGGTATGACTTGCGCGGCTTGCGCCAATCGAATCGAGAAAGGATTAAATAAAATAGAAGGAGTCGCACAAGCAAACGTAAACTTCGCTATGGAGCAAGCTTCCGTAAACTTTGATCCTTCGCAAGTCAATATGGCGCAACTGGAGCAGAAAATTCAAGATTTAGGTTACGGTACGGTCAAAGAAACGATTGATTTCGATATCGTAGGCATGACCTGCGCAGCATGCGCAACGAGAATCGAGAAAGGGCTTAACAAGTTAAACGGAGTCAAAGCTTCCGTTAATTTGGCGCTCGAAACCGCGCACGTTGAATACAACCCTTCGATAGTCAGTTCGGCGGACATGATGAAGAAAGTCGAACAATTAGGCTATAAAGCGAAACCGAAGAGCGAAAAAGCGAACGAAGGCGCAGGCGACCGCAAGAAAAAAGAAGTTCGTCGGCTTCAACTGAGATTGCTTGTATCGGCGATTCTTTCTTTGCCGCTTCTATGGGCGATGGTTGGCCACTTCTCCTTTACTCAGTGGATATGGGTACCCGAGACGTTCATGAATCCGTGGTTTCAATTAGCTCTGGCCACGCCGGTTCAATTCATTATCGGCAGCCGATTCTACATCGGCGCTTATAAAGCATTGCGCAACGGCAGCGCGAATATGGACGTACTCGTTGCCTTAGGAACGTCGGCCGCGTATTTCTACAGCTTATACTTAACGATCGAATCGTTGAACGCGCACGGCCATCACCAAGTCGAAATGTATTACGAGACGAGTTCCGTTCTAATTACGTTGATCTTGCTTGGCAAAGTATTCGAAATGCTTGCGAAGGGCCGTTCGTCAGAAGCCATTAAGGCATTGATGGGCCTGCAAGCTAAGACGGCTATCGTCATTCGGGACGGCCAGGAAATCAGCATTCCGGTCGAAGATGTAGTTGCCGGGGACGTATTCCTAGTCAAACCCGGCGAAAAAGTGCCGGTAGACGGAGAGATACTCGATGGAACCTCGGCAGTCGATGAGTCGATGCTGACCGGGGAAAGCATTCCCGTCGATAAGCGTGCCGGCGATCAAGTGATCGGGGCAACGTTGAATAAAAACGGAGTTCTTAAAGTCAAAGCAACGAAAGTCGGCAAAGAAACCGCCCTCTCCCAAATCATCAAAGTCGTCGAGGAAGCGCAAGGCTCCAAAGCACCGATTCAACGAGTGGCCGACGTCATCTCCGGAATATTCGTTCCGATCGTCGTCGCGATCGCGGTCCTGACTTTCTTGGTCTGGTACTTCGCGGTAGAACCCGGAATTTTCGCGGAAGCGCTGGAGAAAGCGATCGCGGTTCTCGTCATTGCTTGCCCGTGCGCTCTCGGACTCGCAACGCCTACATCGATCATGGCCGGTTCCGGCCGCTCCGCGGAACTCGGCATTTTGTTTAAGGGCGGAGAGCATTTGGAAACGACTCATCACGTTCAAACCGTCGTATTGGATAAAACCGGTACGGTTACGAAAGGGAAACCGGAGCTGACCGACGTTCGAATCGAACAAGGCTATGATCGGGAACAACTGTTGTCCTGGGTAGGCGCCGCGGAGAAGAACTCCGAGCATCCGCTCGCGGAAGCGATCGTGGCAGGTATCGTGGAGCAAGGAATCACGCTTCCGTCCACGGAATCGTTCCAAGCGATTCCCGGTTACGGTATCGAAGCTACCGTCGAAGGAAACAAATTGCTCGTCGGTACGCGGAAATTGATGGCGCAATATCAAGTGAACGCGGACAAGGCTTTCGAGGAAATGAGCAACCTGGAGTCCGTAGGGAAAACGGCGATGCTAGTTGCGGTTAACGGACAGTACGCGGGAATGGTCGCCGTCGCCGATACGATCAAAGAAACGTCGAAGCTGGCCGTCGCCAGAATGAAGCAGCTCGGCCTGCAAGTCGTGATGATGACCGGCGACAATGAACGTACGGCGAAAGCGATCGCCGGCCAAGTAGGAATCGACCACGTGCTTGCGGAAGTGTTGCCGGACGGCAAAGCTAACGAGGTTAAGAAGCTGCAACAAAGCGGGAAGAAAGTCGCTATGGTCGGCGACGGAATCAATGATGCGCCGGCGCTTGCCACCGCCGATATCGGCATGGCGATCGGAACGGGAACGGACGTGGCCATGGAAGCCGCGGACGTCACCTTAATGCGCGGAGATTTGAACAGTATTCCCGATGCTATCGCAATGAGCAAAAAACGATGTTAAACGTGAAGCAAAACCTGTTCTGGGCGCTCGCATACAACGTCATCGGCATTCCGATCGCGGCGCTCGGGTTCCTTGCTCCGTGGTTGGCCGGCGCGGCCATGGCGTTAAGCTCCGTATCCGTTGTCTTGAACGCGTTACGCCTGCAAAGAGCAAAAGTATAATATTACGCAAAAGCGTTAAGATGTTGTTGGAGGGATCGTATGAAACGAATATTTTTCATAGGTTTGATGGCGGTTATGTTAGCTTTGACCGCTTGCGGTAAACAAGACGCTCAAGTATCGGGCGGTCATGGAGCGCATGAAGAGAAGCATAACGAGGAGCATAATGAAGGGCAAAACGGGGAGCAAGCAGGCGAGGAGACGTCCAAGACGAAAGCGATATGGACATGGTCGTCTGAAACTCCGCAATCGAATGAAGAGCTAACGATTACGACTCGAATTCAGACGTTGGACGGGAAAGCGGTCGAGCAATTCGATATCAACCATGAGAAGAAGCTTCACCTTATCCTCGTAAGCAAAGATTTGTCGTATTTCGATCATCTCCATCCTGAATACAAAGGCAAAGGCGAGTTCGAGGTGAAGACGAAGTTCCCGGCAGGAGGAGAATACAAACTCATCGCGGATTATAATCCGACCGGCGATACGGCAACGACTCAATCGGAGTGGATTAAAGTATCGGGCTCTTCCGGGGAAGAGGCTCCGATCAGGCCGTCGGAAGCGCATTCCGTCGTCGTAGACGGGGTTGAGGTTACGCTGGAGAACGATCATCCGCAAGCGGGCGAAGAGTTTGAATTGGACTTTAAGCTCACGGATGCGTCCAATAAACAACCGATTACGGATTTGGAGCCTTACTTGGGCGCAGTCGGACATGTCGTTATCTTGAGCGAAGATACGGAGCGGTACTTGCATGTTCACCCGATGGATGAGAAGGCGTCCGGCCCCGACGCGAAATTCATGACGACTTTCCCGCAAGCGGGCATCTATAAAATTTGGGGGCAATTCCAACGCAACGGGAAGACGTTCGTCAGTGCTTTTGTCGTAGAAGTCGAATAAACATGTTATTTACCGCGGTTGACCCTTAGTTATGCCAATAGCTAAGGGTCGGCTTTTTTTCGTATATCGATTTCGTTATCTTGTCTTAATATTCGATTGTCCGTACATTTTGCTTATTTTGCGGTATAGTAAGAGAACTGTTTATGCTGACGGGGGGGTATCGTTGTGCCGACGGTCAAGACAAAGTATTTCGATTACGGGCTGGAAGAGATGGAATCGTTAGCCCGCGCCGATTCTCGGTTGGGAGCGGCAATAAAGCGAATGGGCAAGGTGGAGCGGGTCATCATTCCCGATTTGTTCGCCGCGCTCGTCCATGCCATCGTCGGTCAGTTAATCTCGGCTAAGGCAGTCCATACGATATGGGGAAGAATGCAGGAGCAACTAGGCGAAATTACTGCTCGCAATATGGCACAGATAACGGCCGACCGAATCCAAAACTGCGGAATTACGATGAAAAAGGCCGTATGTATTCAGCAAATTTCACAGTCCGTAGTCCAAGGTACTCTAGATCTGGATGAGTTGCATAGGTTACCCGACGAAGAGGTTATCAAGAAATTATCGTCATTAAACGGAATTGGCAAATGGACGGCGGAAATGTTGTTAATCAACGCTATGGAACGACGGGACGTCGTCAGCTGGGGAGATATCGCCATACGCCGAGGAATGATGAAGCTGTACGGCCTTGATAATTTGTCGAAGGAGCAATTTGAACGCTATCGTCGAGGGTACTCGCCGTTAGGTTCTATTGCTTCTATCTACTTGTGGGAAATTTCATTTCAATAATTATCGTTTAGGAGAAAGCACTTGATGGAAAATACGATCAAAAAACAGTTATTGGAACTAGCGGAGCCGGAGTATCGGAAATTCGCCGCCGCGCTCATCCCGAACATAGACAATGTGTTAGGCGTTCGGCTGCCCGCTCTGCGCAAGCTTGCGCGATCCATCGCGAAAGGGGATTGGCGCACATATCTCCGGCATGCGGAGAGCGAGTACTTCGAGGAAGCGATGCTGCAGGGGATGGTCATTGGATACTTGCAAACGGACATTGAAGAAATGCTTCGTGCGATCGCCGATTTTGTGCCGAAAATGGACAATTGGTCCGTCTGCGACAGCTTCTGCATCGGTCTTAAATTCACGAAGACGAACAAAGACCGAGTGTGGGATTTCCTGCAGATTTACTTATCGTCCGATAAAGAATATGAAATCCGGTTTGGCGTGGTCATGCTACTGGATTATTACGTGGAAAAGGAATACATCGATCGGGTGCTGCAAAGATTGGATGCGATCAAGCATGACGGCTATTACGTCAAGATGGCGGTCGCTTGGGCGATCTCGATCTGTTACGTGATCTTGCCTGAGCCGACCATGGCGTATTTGACATCCCCTTGCTCATTGGATGATTTCACGTATAACAAAGCTTTGCAAAAAATTACCGAGTCAACGCGAGTCGATCAACCTACGAAAGCGATCATCCGCGGGATGAAACGCAAATAACAAGAGGAATCAGGGCTCGAAACCCGCTTGGCTGATAAAGATCTCGTCTTCGTTAAATACTTGCCGCAGCCTCTCGTACACGACACGGTAAGCCGTCGGTTCATTCCACTTCTCCAATCCTATCGTTTCATACAAAGCATGCAATCCTAAAGCTCGAGTTCGTTTGCCTCCGCTGCCGTCACCCATAACATAATCGTCCAAGCATACCCGATTAACCAATGGTCGCAACTTTTCCGCAAATGCCTCGCTGCTAGGGAGCAGCGGGGCTATCGTTGCTTGAGTCGGAACTCCTGCTTCGGCCAGCAATCGTAGGGTTTTGAACCTTGCCGCTAAGGGAGGGGCTTCCGGAGTAAAAACTTTGCGAATGTCCTCCCGGTCGGTCTCGATCGTCATGCTTACTCGAACCTTGTCCTCGAGACGTAACAGGAGATCGATATCTCTGCTGACAAGCGGGCTTCGAGTCTGAACGAGCAAGAAATCGGGCGGATCGCCGACCATTACCTCTAATAAAGAGCGAGTAATTCGTTCTTTGTGTTCGATGGGCTGGTAAGGATCGGTACTCGATGACATGAAGAGGGTAACGGGCCCTTTCGTTTTGGCTTTCCGCAGTTCCTTACGGAACACAATTGCCGCATCTTGCTTGATGTCGACCCATGTTCCCCATTCCGCGCCGCGGAATATCGATACCGGCATCTGCCTAACGTAACAATAGGAACAAGCGAAAGAGCAACCCGTGTAAGGATTAAGAGAGTGGCTATAACCGCTAAGGAAGCCGGTTCCTTTATTTAGCAACGTTTTCGGCGTTTTGTATAAGTATTGCGTGTTCATTGTATGCTCCCTCAATTAAGCATCATTTCGCATCGTGAAAGATAATGCCCAAGCTATATCTTGACCCGGAAGTGATCGTACCGACGCCATGGCGAAGAGTTGTTCGATAATAACCTCGGGAGCCGGATACCGGGCGATATCGGGTTGGGAAAATCAGCCCTTCGCCTTGCTCCAGCGTAATGACGTGTCCCCGGCTTTGCGCCCGCGGCCGCTGCTCGACAAGCAGAAACTCGCCTCCGGAGTAATGTTCGCCTCTTTGGTTGAGGGCGAACACGACTTGGAAGGGAAAAGCGACATCCCCATACAAATCTTGATGCAGACAATTATAGCCGCCGGTCTCGTATTTCAAGATCAATGGGGTAGAACGCGTCTGCCCTTCCTTGTGGCAATGCTCCAGAAACTGTGACAGATTGGACGGGTACAGGGCAGATAGTCCAAGCCGCGAGAGCCATCGGTTGGCTGTCTTCGCGAGCTCGGGATACAATCCCTCGCGAAGCTGGTTTAGCAAGGAAGGGAGGGGAACGTCGTAATATTTGTACTCCCCGATGCCAAACCGGTAACGGGCCATATCGATCGTCGCGCGAAATCGTTCTTGTTCTCCATAAGTGCCGATGAGTTCCTCGCATGAAGATGTGCTAAGCAATGAGGGGAGTTTCGCGTAACCGTTCTCGTCCAAGCTGAACTGAATCGATGTCCAATCAAGCCGTTCAATTCGTTCGGCCAATTGCTCCGACATGGAATCTACCTCTTTTCCGGTAAGGTTGCTTTTTCCAGATCCAACAGCTTCGTTTTCATTTCCATACCGCCCCGATATCCCGTCAATGCTCCGTTCTTCCCGATGACGCGATGGCATGGAACCGTAATGAGTACCGGGTTAGCCCCTATGGCAGCGCCTACGGCTCGAACCGCCGCGGGTTTGCGAATCCGTTCGGCAATATCGGAGTAAGATTTGGTTTGACCATAAGGGATATCGCTTAGGGCGTTCCAGACGGCGAGTTGGAACGGAGTACCTCGGAAATCAAGGGGCATCGTGAATTTTACGCGCTTCCCTTCCAAATACTCGATTATCTCGTCAACATAGCGCTTAAGCTTTTCGTCTTCCCGTATTAACCGGCTGCCCGGGAAACGGGCATGAACCCAATCGGCTAATTGCTGCAATGGCTGATCGGGAGAACCAACGTAACACAATCCTTCGTTAGTAGCCGAGAGGTGCAAGTTCCAATTCCGATATGTTAAAGTTGTCCAGTAGACGGTAATATTAGTTTGATCGTTCATCATCGTTTGACTCCTTTATTGGATCGATTCGGTTATTGCGATAAGCTTCCGGAGTAAGGCCGGTTCTTTTTTTGAACAAAGTTATGAAATAGGGAGCGCCAGGCAATCCGACTTCCTTGCCGACCTCGGCAATGGATTTGTCCGTCGAAGCGAGCAGTTCCTTGGCTGCGGCGATCCGAATCCGTTGGATGTATTCTACCGGAGTGACGCCTTGGACTTTCTTGAAAATCCGATGCAAATGATAGGGGCTGCCATGGCTCATGTCGGCCAGATGCTGCAGGGTTAGCTTCTCGCGATAGTAATGTTCGATATAAGTCGTAACTAAGCCGACCCATTCGTCATCCGGCAGCCGTTGCCCGGTCGGTTTACATCGCTTGCAAGGGCGATAACGGGCAGATAAAGCTTGCTCCGCGGTTTGGAATAAGCCGATATTTTCTTTTTTGGGCGGTCTAGATTTGCAGGAGGGCCTGCAAAAAATACCCGTGGTCTTAACCGCGTAATAAAACTGTCCGTCGAAGGATGCATCGTTGTTCACAATGGCCTGCCATTTATCTTCCGTTAATTTTACGGTATGTCCCATTGACCATCACCTCCACGAACAGTATAACCGCAATGATATCCGTTTGTACGTTTTCTCGAATGGATTAGCAAGATATCGAAATGTAAACCTTACTCGAAGGAGATCTCGCATCGTGAATTTACTAGCGGAAGAGTCTAGCGAATTTAATGTAAGGATCAAGGTGTTCGAGACGACTCGGTTATACGGAGAATTGGGCAAATTTCGTTGTTTGCAATTCTCCGACGATGCGGTGCAAGGAGCGATCGACCTCAAAAATCCAAAGCGGATCGTGTTGGAGTATCAGAAAGCGATGATCCAATTAATGACATTAATTAACCCGGAATTCAATCGAGCATTCGTGATCGGACATGGCATTGGAACGATTGCCGCCTATTATTCGGACAAGAAAATCAAGGTAGCGGAAATCGACGCCAAGGTCGTGGAATTGAGCAGACGGTTGTTCGATTACCGGCTAGATAACGTCGTCGTTGGAGATGGCCGGGATGTCCTTAACGACGAGCGTTCCGATTTCTATGATTACCTCGTCGTGGATGCATTCACGCCTATGGGAACGCCGCTTCGCCTCACGGCTTTAACTTTCTTTCAGATGACAAGCGAGAAGCTCAATTCGAGCGGAACGCTGTTTATGAACGTATTTGGCAAACCGAACAAAGATAGGTTGATCAACGCGATCTATTCGACGCTAAGAGAAATCTATCCTTACACGAAAGCGTATAGTCTACCGGCAAAAGACGACTCTGAAGTTCGAAATATGATCCTATTGGCAAGCAAAAAACCGATAGTTCTTCCTGGTAAAAATAAAGCCGGCCTGTCAGAGATCGAGTTGGAAGAGGGTCATCTCATCCTGGACAATGATCGTGGCATTCCGGACCGGAAATAGAGGCGGATTAGACGTTCACCTAACCGGTTGGATATTCATACTCTAACCTTGGAGTTGGATATAAAGGAGTGGATTGGTTGAATAAATTGACCTTGGAAACAGCCAAACGGTTGCTTGCCGTGGCGGAACAGAAAGCTCGTTCCATGGGACTTAACTGCGATATCGCGATTGTCGACGAGGGGGCCAATCTCGTAGCGTTCTATCGTATGGACAACGCTCGGATTGGCGGGATCGACATATCCCAGAACAAAGCTTGGACCAGCGTAGCCATGCAGATGCCGACCGCCAACCTGGCTCAATCCGCGCAGCCCGGAGGAGCGACGTTCGGAATCAATACTACGAATCACGGCAGGCTCGTTATTCTTGGCGGGGGCATTCCGCTCATGCGCGAAGGCAAGTTGGTCGGAGGGATCGGAGTGAGCGGCGGGACGAGTGCCCAAGACATCGAAGTGGCCACGGCAGCCGTTCAAGCATTCGAAAATACACGCGGAAACGCAACGATTGCCACGGGACGAATCGGTTCGATGCACTTAAACGGATGAACCGCGGCCTGTCGCGAGAGCGGCAGGCTTGTTATCCGGACAGTAAAGGAGGTGAAAGGGCGTCGACTACGTAATACCGAATAGAAAACAGCAGGCATTTTCCATTGAGCTTGTATTGGGGCAATAAAACAAACCAATATAAGATAAGGTGGACAACGCAAATGAATATCCGAACTAGGAGATTGTCGATACGCAGCTTCAAGAACGAGGATTGGCAAGCCGTGCTCGGCTATTCCTCGGACAAGCAAGTGATGAAATACATGCCGGCAGAAGCGTTCACGGAGAAGGCTGCCAAGGAATTCGTTGCCCGGCAATCGGGAATCCATGCCGAGAATTATGCCGTAGTTCTAAACGAAGGGAATATCTTGATCGGTCACATGGTTTTTCATAAGTGGTTCGGAGAGCATACTTATGAGATCGGTTGGGTGTTCAATCGAGATTATCACAACAAAGGTTATGCATCGGAAGCCGCGCAAGCTATATTGAATTATGGCTTTGAGGAATTGAAACTCCATCGGATCATCGCGACTTGCCAGCCCGAAAATACGGCATCGTATCGCGTGATGGAGAAGTGCGGGATGAGAAGAGAAGGTTTTTTCAGAAAATGCATCCTAAAAGATGCCGAGTGGCGGGACGAGTATTTCTACGCGATTCTAGAAGAAGAGTGGATGTCCCGTTCATCATAAACAACAGCCTGCCGCTTCATGCGGCAGGCTGTTGTTATGATTCCCATCTGAGGACATATGTCCTTTCCAAGCAATCAGGAAATATTTTTTAATAAACGAGATATCAAATGCAGGGAGAGTAAATATGAAAGGAATCCTATTTGCGTTGATGGGCGGAGCCTTCATTACGCTGCAAGGAGTAGCCAACTCCCGGATCAGTCAATCCGTCGGCACTTGGCAGGCGGCGACGATAACCCAATTTACCGGTTTTATTACGGCATTCCTTATCCTCGTTCTTATCCGAGACGGCAACTTGCAACGGTTTAAGCAGGTGAAGCCGATCTATTTGTCCGGCGGCGCCTTCGCGGCGGTCGTCATCTTCAGCAACGTCAAAGCCATTCAGCAGATTGGCGTCACGCTTACGATATCCGCTCTGCTCATTGCCCAACTGTGTTTGACTTTTATCATTGATCGGTACGGTTGGTTCGGAATGGCGAAGCAAAAGTTAGCGTTGCCGCAATATCTGGGCATAGGGATGATGATTGCCGGCGTGATCATTCTGGGGGTATGATTGTGCGGAGGTGACATCGGGTTATGAAACAAAGATTAGATCGAGAACTGTTGAATGACTATATGCGAGTTCATCGCATAGAATCCGTCTTTAATGAACGATTATTGCCGTATTTGTCGCTGTACGACTTTGATCAAGACGAGCTCATCTGTTCCCAAGACGATCCGGCACAGTATTTATACATCCTCGTGAAGGGCAAGCTCAAGATTTATACGACGTCTCCCGAGGGGAAAACGCTCATTCTCTCCTTTAAGACGCCACTCGAAGTGATCGGAGATATCGAATACGTACGCGGAATGGACATCATGAATACGGTGGAGGCCGTATCGCCGGTCCGCATGATCGGGATCCAGTATCGTTGGTTAGATCAATACGCCAAAGACGATCCGGCTCTGCTGAAATTTTTGCTGAATATCATTACCGACAAGTTTGCCATTAAATCCGATTCCATGCGGTTTAATTTGATGTATCCGGTGGAAGTAAGGTTGGCGAGTTATCTATTATCCATTTTCTTTGACGATACCGATCGATTGCTTAATGATCAAATAAGCCCTTCTAGTCTAACGGACGCCGCGAATTTAATCGGAACGAGTTATCGGCATTTGAATCGGGTGCTCCGACGATTCTGTTCGGATGGGCTGATCGAGCGCAAGAAAGGTTTTATTCTCATTAAGGACAGAGAAGGGTTAAGCGCGCTGGCCAGCCAGAACATCTATGAATAAATAGGAGTGTAGGCTATGGTTCAAGGACTTTTGTTATCGATCGTCGCAGGTTCGTTAGTGGGTTTGCAAAATATTTTCAACAGCAAGGTGAACGAACGAGCGGGAACTTGGACCACTACCGCGCTCGTGTTGGGACTAGGGTTTCTCGCCTCTTTGGCTTTTGGTTTGCTCTTTGAAGGCAATCAATTGTTTGCAATGCAAAATATGAAGACGTGGTATTGGTTCAGCGGAATGATCGGGGTAGGTGTGGTCGTCTGCCTCGTACAGGGGATAAAGCTGCTTGGTCCTACTTACGCCATTTCCATCGCTCTGAGCTCGCAGCTTGGATTTGCTCTATTATGGGACTCGTTAGGTTGGTTAGGCCTTGAACAAATCCCTTTTACTTTCAAGCAGTTGATCGGAGTGCTCGTTATCGTCGGAGGGATCGTTTTATTTAAATTCGGCGGGTCGTTCAAGAATGGAGCCGCACATAATTAGCTAAGTTATATTTTCGGAGAGCTATGCTTCGTCTCATTGAACCTCTTTCTGAATTCATGTAAACTGACTTTAGAAATGAGGGAGAAGCAATGGATAGCGAAATCACTCCGGAAACCAGAAGATTAATCGAAACTTTCGAGAAATTCGCCAGAGCCGATTGGCGCAGGCAATCCATTCAACGAATAAAACCAAGCGAGATCAGAGTATTGATGCGGATTAAGGAGATTGCGAGCGAGAGCGATCAAGGGGTCATGGTGTCCGAGATCAGCAGAAGGCTGGCCATCACTTCGCCGACGGTTACTCAGATTATCAAAAGCTTGCATCATAACGGTTATATCGAGAAAGCAGTAGACGCCAAAGACCGGAGAGTGTCCGATATTAGATTGTCGGCAAGCGGCGAAGAAATCGTGCGAAAGATGGGGCAGCGCATAGAACAAGCATTCACCGGTCTAATCGAGAAATTAGGCAAAGAGCAAAGCGAAACTTTAATCTCGCTGCTCGATCAAGTGTTTGAATACTTCGATAAAGACGCTAAATACCTTTTTGATTAATATAGGGCATATCGATAAAATAGCTCAATCTACCAAGCCAACCCGATTGCGGCGGCGCGGTGGGGCGGGCTATTTTTCGCTTTTCACGGTTTGGAATTTCTGTTATTATCGTTGTAACTTATTAAAGATGTTTAATAAGTGTGCGGGAGCAGGAGGAGGTGTATCCGTGTGGATGAGTTGACGGCAACTCCAAAAGAAATGAAAAAAGCGATTTTTCGCAGAATACGCGTTGCTCTTCTTGAATCGGGAAGCGCCACGAAGGTTGAACTGAGCCGCAAGCTAGATATCAGTTTTCCGACGATCAGCAAGTTCATAACGGAAATGGAGAAAGACGGAGAACTGATCTCAGTCGGGTTAGATGATTCAAGCGGCGGGAGAAGAGCGAATAGATATCGGTACAATCCGGAGCATACGTTAGGTTTGGCCATCTTTTTGGAGAAAACGGAAACGAATTACATCGTTTTTAATTGCGTTGGAGAAGTGAAAGAGCAAGGTCAAACTTTGAGCGTCCTTATGGATGATATTCAGAGCCTAACGAAGCGCGTAGAAGAGATCGTAAGGAAATATCCCCAAATCGGTTCCATGGCAATCGGCGTACCGGGATCGGTCAACAAGGGGAAGATTATTTATATTCCGAACTATGAGCATTTTTATGATTTTGATTTGAAGGGATTGTTCGAGGAGCGTTTTTCAATCCCGGTCGTCGTAGAGAACGATATGAACGCCGCCGTTATCGGTTATTACCACAAGCGGAATAATATTCATTCCTCCTTGATTTATCTCTATTTCGGTCAGAATGGTCCGGGAGCCGGGATTATGATCAATGGAGACGTGGTAAGGGGAAGTACGTTTTTCTCGGGAGAAGTTTCATTCGTCCCGCTCTATAATGACCGTAATTTTCTGCAAGCTTTGACTCGGGAAGGCGAACAAGGAACGGGTAAACCTATTACTGAGGAAAAGATAGATGCCATAAGCCGGTTGGTAGTTACATTTACGGCAATCCTAAATCCCGGCACGGTTATCTTTTGCCGCGATGAAGTGAACGATTCCATCACGGCCCGGATCGCATCACGATGCGCCGCTTATATTCCTGAAGAACATCTCCCGAAGCTTACGGAGAGCGATTGGAAACAAGATTACTTATATGGATTACAGACTTTAGGGCTTAGCCTCATGATCAAGGGAACGAGAATATAGAAGATACGGGAGCGCAAGAAACGATATGGCTACATTTTTTTTATTTATTATTTATATGGCATTTATAAGCTTAGGTTTACCCGATTCGTTGTTAGGAGCGGCATGGCCCGTCATGCGATTGCAGTACGACGCGCCGCTCGAAACCGCAGGATTGCTCTATATGACCATAGCAGCTGGAACGATCGTGTCCAGTTTGGCAAGCGGAGCCGTGCTTGGAAGGTTCGGAACAGGGAAAGTGACGCTGGCTAGCTGTATCATGACGGCTGGAGCTTTGCTAGGCTTTGCCGTTGCGCCATCGCTGGCTTGGTTAGTCGTATGCGCCGTTCCGCTTGGATTAGGCGGAGGGTCCGTAGATGCCGGTCTCAATAATTACGTTGCCGCTCATTACAAAGCGCACCATATGAGTTGGCTGCATTGTTTCTGGGGAGTCGGAGCCACGTTAGGACCCATTATCATGGCTCAGTATATTTCGGGGCAAAGCACATGGAGAGACGGATATGTAACCGTTGCCGTTATACAGTTTGCTCTAGTGGTCATCCTGATCTTCGCGCTTCCATTATGGAATCGGGTCGCTAAGCTTAGCCAAGCGGCTTCAAGCGGAGGACGAGAACAGCTAGACGGGGACGGAGAGGAAGAACCGTCCGATCATTCCAAACCGTTGCAGATTAAGGGCGTAAAAATGGCACTCCTATCTTTCTTGATGTATTCGGGTATAGAAGCCACGATGGGACTATGGGGAAGCAGCTTTCTCGTAAACGTGAAGGAATTGTCCGCGGCTGCAGCAGCGCAATGGGTTTCCTTGTTTTTCGCTGGCATTACGATAGGCCGATTCCTTACCGGATTCATTACTTTCAAGGTCGGTAACCGTACACTCATTAGGGGAGGGCAAATCACGGCTTTGGCCGGCGCGGTTCTGATGATCTTGCCCTTGTCGACGGAATTTTCCTTAGCGGGTTTTATGGTCGTGGGACTGGGATTGGCACCGATCTTCCCTTGCATGTTGCATGAAACTCCGGTGCGCTTCGGGAAAAAACACTCCCAGACGATAATGGGTTACCAAATGGCGGTGGCGTATACGGGAAGTACGTTTTTGCCTCCTTTGCTCGGTTTCATGGCTTCTTATTCGACAATCGGCATATTTCCGGTTTTTATCGTCGTTTGCGCGGTTGCTATCTTGTTGTTCTCGGAAAAATTAAACGTGCTTTTGAGAGGGAGGGAGTTATTAAAATAGGAAAGGTCGAAGTCAACGGCAGATGTTGAAGGACGTACCGGAGGGCTATGCCGGTACGTCCTTCGTTTAGTTGGATAATAACTCGAGTGGTCTTATTTAAGAAGATCCTTGAACGAGCTTCTGATGACATCGCCCCGGCTAATAATGCCGACTAGGACCCCGTTTCGCTCGATCGGCAGTTTTTTGATTTGTTTGCCGCCCAAGATGCTCGCGATATTCTCGACAGGCTCATCCCATTTCGCTTTCATGACTTTTTTGTTGGCGATAGCCATGACGTTAAGATCGAGAATTTTGCGGATCCGTTCCTCGTATTGATCTTGATCTCCTTTAATGAAACCGACAATAAAGACGAAATCGAAGACGATATCATTATGTTTCCCGATATACTTCATAATATCTCCGTCGCTGATGAAAGCGACGATCTCATTGTTGTCATTGACGACCGGAAGTCCGCTGATGCCGTGATCGATAAACTTCTCGAGCACGGATCGGATCGTGTCGTCTTCTTTGACTTTGTATACGTTTCTAATCATCATATCGTTTGCGATCATATAGAACATCTCCTCCTGATCATTATCAAAGCTAAACTATTTATAGCATACATAAAATAGGTTGACAACCTAACTATAACGTTAGTCTTCGGCTGTAGTTGGATAGTAGACGTCTCAAAATAACCATAAAGAGCAGTCAAGACTAAGTTATCTTGGTCATGGACTGCTCTTTTTGCAGTCGGCAATGCGTTATCCCATAAACGCGTTTGGAAACTGCTGAATAATTCCGTATGTCATCACGTCGGCCATTTCGAGGGCTTGCGATTGGATTTGGTCGCTAACGGCGACGTTCTCGGCGTAATTTCCGGCTAAGCGGGATGCGACCTCGGCGCTCAGAAGCCTGAGGTGCTCATAGAGCATTTTTCTCCATTCCTCCGTCGACCAGTAAGGGTTAATCCGGTTGAGGAAAACCGCGATCGCGTCCGCATTGGCAAACCAACGTTTCTGCGCGTCGCTAGCCGCCGCGGAATTGCCTGCTTGCAATGCTTTGACGAGCTCCGCCGCTATCGTTAAATGTTCCGTGAGCAACTTATCGAACGTATTGGCAATCTCCGCCCCGTACAAGGGCTTTAGAAGCGCGGCAAAATCCTTCGGGTTGCGCAGAAGCCTTGCCGTCGTTTCCTTATCGTCGGGAAG
This sequence comes from Cohnella cholangitidis, assembly GCF_014107495.1. Taxonomy (GTDB): domain Bacteria; phylum Bacillota; class Bacilli; order Paenibacillales; family Paenibacillaceae; genus Cohnella; species Cohnella cholangitidis. The sequence goes on along the minus strand of NZ_CP041969.1, from coordinate 144,837 downwards.
GCGTCCGACGATACTGTTAACCGTTAATCTCGTCCAGAAAACGTGCTGTTCCCACAACGATCGCAACTTGCGGTTTAATTCGACCTTCGAAGGCGTCCAATATTTAGGCGGGCTCTGCCTGAAGTAATAATGATAGGGTGACACGTATCCGTACATGAATCATTCGCACTCTCCTTTATACTCGCTTACTCACAGCATATAGGCGATATCCCGCTTTGGTGCATCGATTCTAAACGGGATCCGGATATCTTGCCCGCCCTCCAGGAGGAAAGCGTCGATTTGTGTCGAATCCTACACGATGGAAAAAGTAACCAACAGGGGAAGAGGTCAAGCAATGAGAAAGCTGATTCAAATCGTCGTAGCAATTGCTCTCATAGCGGGGTTCAGCTTTATGGGGGGACAATCCGTAAACAAAGCGACAGCCTCCGGCGGCGAGTCCAAAATCAAGGAGATTATCGGCAAATATACGTTTCTGATGGAAGACGGCACGTTGTGGTCGCAAGTGGATGGTTATCGGATCATTCGAACGCCGGGTAGTCTCGCGTCGATTGCAGGAAATGATGATTATGGCGGATTGGCCTTATCCGAAGATGGCCAGTTAATGGAATGGGGCGTTGACGGGAGCGGTTCTCGTCCCGTCGCCGGACAGACCGGCGTTAAGCAGGTTGTAGACGGGTACTGGCTTAAGACGGACGGGACGGTCTGGCAGTCGGGCTCGAAAAAGCTGAAAGGGCTCGAAGGGATCTCGATGATCGGTTATGGAGGCGGCAACGGAGACAGTCTTGCATCAAAAAGTTTAGCCGTCTTGACTCAAACCGGGGAGTTGATCTTAGTAGGCCATTATTCCGGCGGCAAAAACGTTAAAGTAGGTACGATTGCGGATGTGAATTCCGTAAAGTCCATGACGGTGAGTTACGGTAGGGCTGCGCTGTTATACGACAGTGGACAGGTCATTGTGTATGACGCGGTAAACTTCGACGACAACGGAACCATTATTCCGGTCACGGTAGCGCAAGATGCGGCTCATATCGTTTATACTGCCGGAGATCCTGATACTCCCGACATTCTCTTAGTCACGCGTAAAGACGGGACTCTTTGGCAAACGGGCAAATACCAGGGGCGGTGGAAGCTGGATCATCAAGTTACCGGTCTCGGAACCGTAGCGAAAACCGCGACATATTCCGATTACAAACAATTCTATGTCATGCGCAGCGATGGAAGCTGGATATTCTATGACGACGAAGAGATCAAACCCGTCGACGTTCCAACGGTTAAGCAAGTGGACGTATCTCTATCGGAGCTCAAACCTCTCGTAGGAGAATCTCTTAAAATCAACATTCAGGAGACGTATACCAACGGCGCGAAGATCAAAGTCGCGCCAACCGCAGCAAACGTCTCCATAGATAAACCGCATTTGCTGGCGATTCAGCCGGATGGCAGGTTGAAAGTGCTGGGGGTAGCCAAGCGCAAGCAACCGTTACGACGGGCGGCGTAACCAAATCGCTGACCGTATCCGCTAGCCTGCAAAATAACCTGAAATATGCCAAGCAAGTTAACGGTAACGTTTTCGTGCCCGCAAAAGCCGTCATCCAAGCTTTGGGAGGGACCGTCTCTGCCGCGAACGGCATATTCGAAGCAAGAATCGGCGATACGACATTCTCATTTAAATCGGGGGACCCGAACGCAACGTTGAATGGAGAGGCTGTGTCGCTGAAGGTTGCTCCACTGACTGAAAAAGGCGAAACCTACGTCCCGGGGGCTCTGCTGACGAACGCTACGGGAGCGAAAGTTCAATGGGACGGCAAATGGCAAACCGCGGTCATCTCTTTCGGCGACGCGAAGATGACGGTCGTATCGACCGATACGGCAGCTCTCGTCAAGAAGGCTCAGCAAGGCAGTCTGGCCCGATATATCGGGAGAACCTATTGGATTAACCATTACGAAGACTGGGATCGCTTCTCGAAAGTAACGGTTACCGATATTTTGCCTGAAGATTCCGGAAATTTCGTCGTCGTATTCAAATCCGCATCCGGCAAAACGATCAAGAGTTCCGCGACGATTTCCTCTTTCGTAAGCGAGCAATTTTCGGACGAGCATTATTTGTTTAGTTACGATCCTAAGAAAAAGTACCGCTGGTCCGAAGCGACATGGAAACAGATCAAAGCGGGTAACGTGACGCTTGGAATGACGAAGGATCAAGTCAAACTGTCCTGGGGCTATCCGGTCAGCAAGAGCATCACGACCGCACGGGGCAATACAATAGAGACGTGGGTATATTACGACTTCGACGCCGTTTCATTCATTAACGGAAAAGCAGCGTTTATTTTAACGTAATTGAAATCCCTGCGAATATCTTTTATAATATTCGAATCTTGGGGAAAAGGAGGTCGATAGGGATGGCAATCATCGATTGTCGGAATGGCTTGACTCATGCAAAGCCCGATATGGAGGCGATACTTTGCGTGAGGCGCGATCATGACTAATCCTATCGCCCCTTTAGAATGATATCGTTTCTAATATTTGGCTTTGCGCCTTATTCGCAACATTAATAATAAGGGGCTGAATGCCATGAATAAACCATTTATTAGAAACCATCACTATAATTTCATTAAGAAGCAGACCGGAGTGCTGCTGAATGCGCTTAGAACCGTAGCCGACCGTAAGATCGTGGATTCGGTAAGATCGGACACCGAAGCGAAAATCATGGGTCTTTTCCCGGACATCACGGATAACCAGGCCGAATTGCTAGGAGCCGTCACCTCGCTTGAGACAGCGGATGATTTTCACAAGTATCTCGTTTCGCTGGAACCCTATTTGACGGAATTTCCGCCGATAACGAAGGAACAAATTAAGAAGCTTTTCCCGAAAAGTAAGAAGCTGAAGTTTCCCGATCTTGCCTCGATCGATTTTCGTTACGTAACTTATCTAAGTTGGCAAGATATCGCCGCGAACAAATTGTTCATCGTTTATCCGTTAAACGGACAGTTCGTCGGCATCGAGGGCCGATATACGCCTACGAACAAGAAAAGCTATTGCTTCGTGTGCAACAAGTACGAAGAGCTGGCGTTGTTCTCTGCGGTATTCAAGAAGAAGCCGCCCAACGCTTCGCCGGATTACTACAAATCGCTTGGCAATTACTTGTGCATGAACGGCCACGATTGCAATAAGAACACGGCGGATGTTGACGCGCTGGAGAAATTCATTCGCACGGTTCTAGAGTAGGTACGAGAATAGGATTTAACCGAGGGAGACTGCCGAATAGGGCAGTCTTCTTCTTGTTCGTAAACTAAACGTACGATAAGAAAGGCAGTCACCCAAGAGCCGGCAACCGAGAAATCATACGATAAAACAAAATGGGATAGGGAGCAATGCATCATGACTACGCGCAAGGTGATGCAATCCTTCACGGAGGCGGTGGAGGACGTTAGGGACGGCTGTACCTTGATCGTGGGCGGTTTTGGCTTATGCGGCATTCCGGAAAACGGCATCATGGCGTTGAAGAACAAAGGGGTTAAAGAGCTGACGGTAGTGAGCAACAATTGCGGAGTGGACGATTGGGGGCTCGGGATTCTACTAGCGAACAAACAGATTAGGAAAATGATCTCTTCTTACGTCGGGGAAAACAAAATATTCGAACAGCAATATTTGAGCGGAGAATTGGAAGTGGAGCTCGTGCCGCAAGGAACGCTTGCGGAGCGCATACGCGCAGGCGGGGCAGGTATTCCGGCTTTTTTCGTGCCCGCGGGGGTGGGGACGCCCGTCGCCGACGGTAAAGAACAGCGCATGTTCAACAATCGAAAGTATGTTCTGGAGCAAGGGATCGTCGGAGATTACGCGCTCGTAAAAGCATGGAAAGCGGATACGCTAGGGAATCTCGTATACCGTAAAACGGCTAGAAATTTCAACCCGATCGCCGCAACGGCTGGAAAGATAACGATCGCGGAAGTGGAGGAAATCGTCCAGCCTGGCGAGCTTGACCCGGATTCCATTCATACCCCGGGAATCTACGTGCAGCGAATGATAAAGTGTTCTACGAATGAAAAGAGAATCGAGCGAAGGACGGTCCGTACGACGCATTGACCCTATGAACCGAGATTGAGCGAAACGAGGTGAAAGGATGGATTCGCGTTTACGAATCATCAGGCGTGCCGTTCAGGAAATCCGGAACGGGATGTACATCAACCTAGGGATCGGCATGCCTACGTTAATAGCGAACGAAATTCCCGCGCACTATGAGATCATGCTCCATTCCGAGAACGGTCTGCTCGGGCTCGGACCTTATCCGGAGGAAGACGGCGTGGATCCCGATCTGATCAATGCCGGCAAGGAAACGGTAACGGCGTTGACGGGCGCATCTTATTTCAATAGCGCGGATTCTTTTGCGATGATACGAGGAGGACATTTAGATTTAGCCATTCTGGGCGGGATGGAAGTATCGGAGCGAGGAGATCTGGCCAATTGGATTATTCCCGGCAAGCTGGTGAAAGGCATGGGAGGCGCGATGGACCTCGTACATGGCGCGAGGAAAGTCATCGTCGTAATGGAACATGTCAACAAAAACGGGCAATCCAAGGTCAAGCGCAGTTGCTCGTTACCGCTAACGGGGCAAGGCGTCGTACATCGCTTAATCACCGATTTGGCGGTGTTCGATTTTTGGGCGGGTAGAATGGAATTGGTAGAACTTATCGATCAAACGACGTTGGATGAAGTCCGGGCTAAAACGGAAGCTGCATTCACGGTAGCTCAGCGCATAGAATCGGGGTAAAATAATGAAGAGGAGATCATTTGTCTTAACGAAAGAAGGATTACAGCATGGAATTCCAATCCACCGATCAATGGGACGAGCGCTTATGGTCCAAGGCGGAGAAAGTCTATCACGAGGCTTTCCCCGAGCACGGAAGGAAAACCCGCGCGATCGTCCGCCGCATGTTCGATAGAGGTTTGTGTACGCTGAATACTTGGAGCGAAGACGATGAAGTCGTCGCGATGGCTCTAACCGCTTTCAACGCGCGGGCCGGAGTGCTGATCATCGATTATCTTGCCGTTCGCCAAGCTTGGCGGCACAAGGGAATCGGACGACTGTGCATAGAAAATATTCGGGATCGGGCTTTGGCCATTATGCCGGATTGCCGAGGGATCGTGATCGAGGTCGAAGCCGAAGAGACTAAGGAGAATGCGGACAGAATTCGCTTCTGGGAGAAGGTCGGATTCGTTTTGACGGAGTACATCCATTCCTATATTTGGGTACCCGAAACTTATCGAGCCATGTACTTAAGCTTCAATTCCGATACGGTAGGGGTAGAAGACGGCAAGTGGTTATTCAAGGCGATAACGGCGTATCATGAGCAAGCGTATCGCAACAAGGGGAGGGGGTAAGGATCATGCACGGACCTGGCTATATTATCGCCTGGATAGTTCTTGTCCTCTTGCCGATATGCGCTTTATGGAGAAGAAGTTGGTGGCCTTTATTGATCTATGCAGTAGGGTTGATGGTCTTTATCTACGCTATTGTCAGAGATAATGGGGAGTGGAACGATTTAGCGGATTTCACGACGTTGATCGTCATCGTCATTCCTATTTATCTCGTCGGGTCGGTCGTATGGGTTTCGATGAACTTGTATAAGCGAGCTGCAAGAAAAGAGAATAAATGAGCTCTTATAATCAAAAAGCCGTCTCGAAAGCCTAAGCTTTCAAGACGGCTCCAACCGATTACGCCTTTAGACCGCCTAATAACGGCATAATCGCTTTAACGACTCCCATTCCCATGCGGATCATCGGCATCGCTTTATTGATAAAGCCCATAAATTCGCCTATCCCTCCTAAACCGCCGAACAAACCGCCCGTGCCGCCTTGCGCGGCAGCGGCGCCAGCAATGGGGGCTCCTGCTCCGCCGGGATTGCCCATCAAGGCGCCAAGGCCGTCGAACAAACCCGATACCCTAGCTTTACTCGTGCGTTGCAACGAAGTTCTCCGCAATTTGCCTCGCCCTTTTTTCCCCGACAAAATCAATTGTCCGTTCTCGATGCCCATGATCCGTCCGACATAATAGCTTCCGTTCGTTAATTCAATGCAAACAGGCTGACCGATCATCCGTTTAGCTTGTTCTCTAATCGCTTTACGATTATTCCTCATGGATTGGCGGCTCCTCTCGAATTACTATCCTCAGGCAATAATATATTCCGAAGAGGGCGTATTGCTTGTACGTTTATCCCGTGTGATCTTTCTATGATCATTTAGGCCATAATGAATGGAAAAAGATGTTGACATTATAGGGTAGGGGGGTATACTATATAAAACGAAATCCAATATAAGGAGGAATACAAAATGTCAGGTATTTCGAACGAATTATCCGCAACGGAAACTGCGAATCCACTGCGTTGGAAAGCGTTATTTTTGCTTTGTCTAGCCCAGTTCATGGTTATCATGGATACGTCCATCATCGGTGTTGCACTGCCAGCGATCAAGGAAGCATTAGGATACTCGCAAAGCAACTTGCAATGGGTGTTCAATGCTTATGTCATTTTCTTCGGAGGCTTGTTGTTGTTAGGGGGACGACTCTCCGATCTATTCGGTCAACGCAAAATGTTCAACCTGGGGTTCATGATCTTATCGGCCGCTTCGCTGTTGGCCGGATTGGCTTGGTCGGAGGAAGCGATGAACGTTGGCCGCGGTTTGCAAGGGTTGGGGTCCGCGCTTATCGCGCCTTCCGCATTGACGATAATTATGCAGCTCTTCATTGCGAATCCGAAGGAGTTAAACAAAGCATTCGGATTCTGGGGAGCATCCGCTGCGGCAGGCGGAACCGCCGGTGTTTTTCTAGGCGGGGTCATTACGGAGTGGCTAAGTTGGAACTGGACATTTCTTATTAATATTCCGGTAGGGTTATTCGCCGTATTGTATAGTCTTCGCGTACTGCCCAAAGGCACGATAAGCAAGGGAAGCGTAGATCTTCTCGGAGCATTGACGGTAACGGCATCATTAGTATTGGCGGTATATGCGATCGTCACTTCGGAGCATAGCGGATGGGGAACCAGGACATTCGTTCTGCTAGCTGTTGCAGTCTTGTTGTTCTTACTTTTCTTGATCGTGCAAATGAAGAAACAAGATCCTCTCGTTCCTCTGGGAATTTTCAAAGCACCGAAATTGCTCGCCGGAAATCTCATATTGGCAGCCCTTGCAGGCGCATGGATACCGCTTTGGTTTTTCTTGAACTTATATCTACAACAAGTGCTGCGCTACTCGGCATTCAAAGGCGGGCTTGCCTTGGTTCCGATGACTATTCTCATCATGATCCTGATGGTAGGAGTCATGGGTAAGCTTGTCGGAAAATTCGGCTTGAAAGGCCCGCTAGTCATCGGAATGATCGTATTATCCGGTTCCTTGCTGCTATTCGCCGTTAATACGCCGGAAGGAGGAAACTTCGCAACGAACGTACTTCCGGCTTCTTTGCTCGGTGCACTAGGTATGGCTCTCGCTTATATTCCGGCAACGATTGCATCCGTATCGGGGGCAAACTCGGAACAGTCGGGCCTAGCTTCTGGTCTATCCAATACAAGTTATCAGATCGGTTCCGCGATTGGCTTGGCTATTATGGTGGCAGTATCGTCGCAATGGACGAAAGAGAAGCTGGATAGGGGATTGGAACAAACAGCTGCATTAAACATAGGTTTTCATTCTGCCTTTATTGGAGCTGCAATCATCGCGATCGTCGGCGCATTAATCGCCATATTCATGATCCGCAAAGAAAAAAAAGCTGGATAAAACAAACGATTTCATTTGTAACATTTCGATAGTTGACGTTAAGAGCGGACTCTGATATTCTAACTTATACGTAACAATTACGATTAAAGCTCGTCAAACGAATAGACGAATGATGCCGGAGACGATCCGGCTTCATTTTCCGTGTCTATTCGTAATAATTACGATAAGGGTGAAGGGTGAAATGACAAAGACTAAAATACCGGTAACCGTATTAAGCGGATACTTAGGCTCCGGCAAGACAACCGTGTTGAACCATGTTCTGAACAACCGCGAGGGCTTGAAGGTTGCCGTTATCGTCAATGACTTAAGCGAAGTCAATATCGACGCTTCTCTCATTAAGGACGGTGGCGGGTTGTCGCGAACAGACGAGAAGCTCGTGGAAATGTCCAACGGATGCATTTGCTGCACGCTTCGCGAAGACCTATTGCGCGAAGTAGAGCGACTCGCGAACGAAGGCAGATTCGATTATATTTTGATTGAATCGACCGGCGTAGGCGAGCCTGTGCCCGTAGCGCAGACGTTTACTTATGTCGACGAAGATCAGGGAATCGATCTGTCTCGAATTTGCCGGCTCGATTGCATGGTCACCGTCGTCGATGCTTACCGGTTCTGGCACGACTTCTCGTCCGGGGAAACGCTGCTGGATAGAAGCCAAGCGATCGGAGAGAACGATACTAGAGAAGTGGTAGACTTGCTTATTGACCAGATCGAGTTTTGCGATGTGTTGCTGCTGAACAAATGCGATTTGATCAAGGAAGATGAATTGGCTCAATTGGAAGGGGTCATACGGAAGCTTCAACCGCGAGCTAAACTGATTAGAACCGTACAAGGAAGAATCGAGCCTGCCGACATTCTGAATACAGGGCTGTTCGACTTCGATACGGCCAGCCGTTCTGCAGGGTGGATACGGGAAATGGAGAAGCCGGCTCATACGCCGGAGACGGAAGAGTACGGGATCTCCTCGTTCGTCTATGAACGCGTTAAGCCGTTTCATCCGGGCAGGTTGTTAAGATGGATGGAGAACTGGCCGATCGAGATCGTCCGCGCCAAAGGAATCATGTGGGTCGCTACCCGGAACGAGATGGGGCAAAGCCTCAGCCAAGCGGGACCATCCATTCAATTCGGGCCTTCCGGCTATTGGGTTGCCGCGCTTCCCGAAGACGAGCGGGAAATGTATCTTAGCGAGGATCCAGAGCTTAGCAAACAATGGTCGCCGCAGTACGGAGACAGAATAAACAAAGTCGTCTTCATCGGTATCGAGATGGATCGCGAAACTATCGTATCGTCGCTTGACGGTTGCCTTCTTACCGAAGACGAGTTGCGACAAGATTGGATGCAGTTTAAGGATGGTTTGCCCAACGCTCTATAGAACGTAGCTTAGTTATAAATCCGATACACGTATGGATCCTCGGGCGCGGGAATGGCTTCCCATGAAGTCACACGAAGCACGGGGATCGTCTGCTTAAACGGTTGGTATAGCTCGGACGAGAGCTTGCCCGTAACGCGAACCCAATCGTCATCGTTCAGTTGCGTCCCTTTCGGAAAATCAACCAACATCCCGAACACGCCCGAATCGGCTGCGCAATGGATAAATCCGAACCGGAAAACGAAGTAGTGATCTCCGTCAACCTGCTCCCCTTTGTATGCGAACCCGTCGAACGAGATCGTTCTGCCCATAAGGTCGCCCGGGAAGTTATAGATGACTTCCATCCCTTTCATATAATTGTCGTCGTCCAGCGAAATAACCGGAGCATTCCGAAACTCGGCCAACTCCTCGTTTTTGATGATTTCGTAACTATCCTTGCCGTAGAACACGCTGGAATCCGGCTTTAAAAATTGGTGCTGCCCCGGATTTTTGTCGGACATCGATTCTTTCGCGGAAGGGAAGCTGAAGCCCTTTGCTTTCACAAAGCTGGAATCCAGCGTTTGCACCGGCATGAATAAGCCCGTAAAAATGGGGAAGATCAGGATTAAATACCCGATAGCGCGCTTCCACTTGGAAGAGGATTCATGGGAATGTCCGTGATCGTCGTGGTCTTCATGTTCGTGACCATGATGTTGATGATCGTGCTCTTGTTCATGCGAACATCGCGTTTCATTGTCGATTGATTTCTTTTTCTCAGCTTGCTCAAGGCGGTACATCTTTACGATCTCAACGATGCATAACATAGCTAGAATGGCAATGGCGCTAATCGACAAGTACGCGTATTTCGTATTAATGAACTTGTTTAATTGGCCCTCGATATGAATATAGGCGAACATGAGCGCGAAGCCGAACAAAATATAAAAACGTATCATCCGAATAACCTCCCTACGATAAGCGAACCAGCTAATGTACAGACCGTCACGAGCGCTATAAGCGCGACAACGAATTTCGTGCGGAAGGTGCCTAGCAGCATCAACGTATTTTTGATATCGATCATCGGTCCGAAAACAAGGAAGGCCGAAATAGATCCCATAGAGAACGTGCTTCTGAACGAGGAAGCGATGAAAGCATCCGCTTCGGAGCAGAGCGACATCGTGAAGGCGAGTCCCATCATTACCAACGAAGAAGTAACGGGATTGCTTCCGATATGAAGCAGGGAGGACGTCGGGATGTAAGTCTGCATAGCTGCAGCGATGAACGCGCCGAGTACGAGATATTTGCCGACGGAGAAAAACTCATCGACGGCATGCCGGAGAACGGAACCTAATCTAGCGATCCAAGATATGCGTTTAATAGCTTTGACGGAGTGCTCGGAAGTTGCGGCCACTTGGTGCTCGGCTGTTCTCACCGGCAGAACCGGAAAGAAGAATGCGATAGTCATCGACACGACCAACGCCACTGCGAAAGCCATCCCCGCGCGGATGGCTACCACTCTCCAATCGTTGCCGAACGCGATAAACGTGGAGAAGAGAACGATCGGATTGACGATCGGCCCGGTGAGCATGAAGGCGATTCCGGCGTTAAGAGGTACGCCTTTGTTCAGCAAGCGACGGGTAATCGGCACGATGCCGCATTCGCATGACGGAAACAGAATGCCCACGCTACAGCCGAACAGGGAGGAGAGGAACCGGTTGTTGGGCATAATTCGCGCGATCCATCGTTCGGTGACGAACGATTGGATGAATCCCGAAATTAACACGCCGAGAAGCACGAACGGGATCGCTTCCATGATCATGCTTAGGAATATCGTATTCATCTGAAGAAAAGTTTTCACGAATGCACCTGCTAAGTTTAATAGGAACTGGATTCACGGAACGGACATTCAACTCACAATCTAGTATACACAATAAAGCCTGGAACGTCCCCTAGGGCATTCCAGACTTGGTTTATTTCGGTCGAATAGAAAATCCCGGATATTTGACGACCGGCCATTTCTCTTTGCGCAGCGCGTCCAACAGTTCCGGTCCGACGCGGAGATTGGCTTGGACAAGCTCGCGAGGCGTAAGCGCCATCCATTGGTTAAGGGACATATCGACAAACCGGTCGCTCTTGAAGATCTCCAGAAACCATAACGTCTGATTCCCGGTGTTCTGAATGTAATGACCGAGCGCAAAGGGGACATACCCGACATCTCCGGCTCTATAGTCGAAGGTGCGCGCCGTGCCGTTACCCGCGAATACCGTCATGCGACCCTGCCCCGTAAGGTAATATTGCCATTCATCGTTATTGGGATGCCAATGAAGCTCTCTCATCGCTCCGGGTTCAACTTCTACAAGCGCGGCCGCGATCGTTTTGGATATCGGAAAGTTAGCGGAATCGACGATTCTCACGCTGCCGCCAGGCGTTTTCAAGGGATTTTGCGCTAACAACCGATGCTTGAAGCTTAACGGGATCGTCACGTAAGGAGATCGGACTTCTTGGCTTTCTATCGTACCAGGAACTTTGTCTTGGAAAATATATACTTGTTCGGAAGGAATGGTGTCAAAAGCGCTCTGCGGAACTCCGAAGTTGGCCGAAAGCACTTCCTTGGGCGTATGCGCAAACCAGTCGGAAATGGAGAGGGTGTTCAGGTCGGAAAAGTTGCCGTCGTCGAAGACAAGCAGAAATTCACAGCCTTCTTCCAGACCTTGAATGGAGTGGGGAATACCCGGAGGGAAATACCAGAGATCGCCCGGTCCGACATCGGCGATGAAATTGCGCCCGTTCTGGTCAACCGACGTAATTCGCGCGCTGCCTAACAGCATATAAGACCATTCCGCTTGCTGATGCCAGTGTAATTCGCGCACTCCTCCCGGCGTTAAGCTCATATTAACGCCGGCAAGAGTCGTCGCGATCGGCAGCTCCCGAACGGTTATCTCTCTTGACCATCCGCCGTGATTTAACGTCATGCTCGTATCGGAGAAAGAAAATTTCAAGTTCGGCAGCAGACCGGCGTCCGTGACGGGAGGGACGAGCATGTTCGGATTTTCCAGATCTCGCATCACGTCTCGCGGACCCCGATCTATTCCGCCGGCGCCATCGCTTCTAAGGGGTTGCGGCACGGAAGTATAGTTTACTTGCCGTTGTTGTGGATTTTTCACGAAGAAACGCTCCTTTCTAATAACATAAGATTGATTTATCCTTTTCTCGACCCTATAATTCAATTAATCAATTGAATAGTAAAAGGGTGGGGGATATGGAAAACGTACCGTCGGCAAAAGCCTTCAAAGATAGTTTGTATCAACAATACGCCCGGATCGGAAAATGTCTGTCCAGCGACAAAAGGCTTGAATTGTTGAACTTGCTTGCCCAAAGCCCGAAATCAGTGGAAAAACTGGCACAGCAAACGGACATGAGCGTCGCAAACGTATCGCGCCATCTTCAAGTGCTGTTAGATGCGAGGTTGGTGAAGTTCAGCAAAAAAGGAACTTTTGTTATTTATTCGTTAGCCGATCCGGCCATCCATCATTTTTTAACGTCGTTGTGGCGCATTTGCGAAAGCCAGCTCGCGGACATCCAACGCATTCAAGATGATTTTCGCCAACATTACGAGAATATGCAGACGCTTTCCGGAGATGAACTGAAAGAGAAGATGGAAGCAGGAAGCATTATTTTATTGGATATTCGTTCGAAGGATGAATTTGATGCTGGGCATATCGACGGAGCGATTTCCGTTCCGATGGAGGAGTTGGATCTTTACCTTCGGAACCTTCCGCGACATTACGAAGTCGCTGCATACTGCAGAGGGCCTTTTTGCATCTATTCGGCGCAAGCCGTTGAAAAAATGCAGAGCGAGGGATTCACGGCATACCGTCTGGATAACAGCATAGTGGCGGGGTATAGCGTTGAGGCAATAGAACAATAAGGTCATGTTCATGGCAAAACGAAAGGGTGGGACAGGTTATGTCGGATATCGATGTTAAGACAGGCAAAAAGAATACGTTGCAGAAATACGTTGATTTTCCTGAAAAACAACGCGAGCTCCATCAACGGACATTGGTTATCGTCGTGATTTCGCAGCTATTCGGCGGCGCGGGTCTTGCCGCAGGCGTCACCGTCGGAGCGCTCCTTGCTCAAGATATGTTGGGTACGGAAAGCTATGCCGGGATTCCCGCGGCGCTTCTTACGCTTGGTTCTGCGGCTGCCGCTCTAATTGTAGGTCGCCTTTCCCAACGTTACGGGCGTCGGATAGGATTGGCGGCCGGTACGTTAGCCGGGGGGATCGGAGCTATCGGAGTCGTGCTTGCCGCAGTGTACGATCTGATTCCGCTGCTCTTCGTATCGCTATTGATTTATGGAGCCGGCACCGCTACCAATTTGCAGGCGCGTTATGCGGGTACGGATTTGGCAAAACCGACCGAGCGGGCGAGAGCCATTAGCATTACGCTTATGTCGACTACCTTCGGTGCCGTTGCGGGGCCTAACCTGGTTGACGTGATGGGACGTTTCGCCGTATCTATCGGTGTTCCTCCTTTGGCGGGCCCGTTCCTTTTAGGCGCTGCGGCTTACTTGCTTGCGGGTTCGGTGCTTTTCGTTTTCTTGCGCCCGGATCCATTTATCGTGGCTACGGCGATAGCCCGGGCACAGAATGCCATTCAAAACGCGAAAGGAGTAGAGCAGGCTTCGGTAACCAATCACCGAAAAATCGCAGTCGGCGCGGCCGTCATGATCTTGACCCAAATCGTAATGGTCGCGATCATGACGATGACGCCGGTCCACATGAAGCATCACGGACACGGTTTGGGCGCGGTGGGTCTAGTCATCGGCATCCATGTCGCCGCGATGTTCTTGCCTTCCATCTTAACCGGTATACTTGTCGATAAATACGGACGTACGGTTATGTCCTATGCTTCCGGCGTCACTTTGCTTTGCGCGGGGCTTCTGGCCGCCTTTGCTCCCGCGGATTCTATGCCGTTGCTCATCGCAGCCTTGGCGTTGCTCGGATTAGGTTGGAATTTTGGATTAATTAGCGGAACGGCGCTTATCGTGGATGCAACGCCTGCAAGCAGCCGGGCCAAAACGCAAGGAACCGTTGACGTTTTGATCGCTTTGAGCGGAGCTTCGGGAGGCGCGTTATCCGGGATGGTGATGGCGAATTCCAGCTTCGCTACGCTCTCCCTTTCAGGGGGCATTTTGTCCTTGTTGCTTATCCCGGTCGTGATCTGGTCTCGCTTCAGCCAACGCAGCGCGCAAAGTAAGGAAAAAGCGCGATTGGGCAATCAAAGTTCAATCGATAGCGACTTCTAGAAAGGGCGTAGTTGCTGTTCTTCTTCGACCCGCGGCGATCGCGGGTTTTGTTTTGTCGTCGTCTCCAACCTATCGGTGCATTCTTTTAATTTCCTCGAACAGAATCCGAATGCCTTCTTCTATCTGATCCTCCTCGACTCTTGTAATGCTGAGCTTTAGAATCGGCAGCTTGTCAAAAGTAGCAATAAAGCTATGATCGATATTTTTCAGGATAATCTTCTTTTGATTCAATCGTTTAAGCAAGGTAGGGATATGCAGACGTTCAGGTAAAACGATGTGCGTATGCACTCCGGTGCAATCGGGTGCATGATGGACGGATTCCGTGTCGTTAAAGACGTTAAGCGCCCGGTTCAGAAGAAGCATTCTATCGCGATAGGTAGACACGATCTTATGTCTGCGCCTCTCGAACATCCCGCTCTGGATGTAGATCTCCAGAGCGGCTTGCGACAAAATCGAACTATCGATATCGGCTAGCTGCTTATACAAACTGAATGTTTCGAAAAGCGCGGGAGGAAGGACTACCCCGCCGAGCCGTAGACCGGGAAATAAAATTTTGGAGAAGCTTTTCAAGTAAACGACGTGCGAGGGAGCATACGAATAGATCGGGTCCGATTTGGCGTCGGTTTCCACATCGGCCAAATAATCGTCTTCCACGACGTATACATTGTAACGCTTTGCCAATTCGGCGATGGCTTTCTTGGTGTTTTCCGAGTAGGAGGTGCCGAGCGGATTGTGAAATCGGGGTATCGTGTAGAACATTTTGATTTCCCCGGTACGAAACAAATGTTCCAATTGGTTCAGGTCGATTCCGTGTTCCGTTCTTGTTATGCCTTGAACCGGAACGCCTTGCGTCTCCAATAGCCGGATCAACAGATGATAACATGGCTGTTCCAGTAGGACGGTATGTTTGCCGCTCGGGAACGGCATCGTGGATAGAATCGCTAACGCCTGCTGCACGCCTGTCGTAATCATCAGCTGATCGGTGCGGGCAAACACTTGATGATCGGTCAAATGTTTTCTTAGAACATGCAGCAACGAGGGAAGTCCTTGCGGCGTTCCGTAATTGAATAGATCGTTTCTGTACATATCTATCGCCTTATTGAGGCAATGTTGAAAATCCAAGTAAGGAAACAGCTTCGGATCGGGAGATGCCGACGAGAAATCCAACACCGTTCGATTCGGGTCGTGTTCCGGATCGGGTTTCATCAATACCGCGTAATACCCGCTCTGCGGAACGGTATAGACGAGATGGCGTTTTTCCAGCTCCGTATAAGCACGAATCACGGTGCTCTTGCTGCATGCGTATCGGTTGGACAACTCGCGAATGGAAGGCAGTTTCTGGCCCCCGCGAAACGTGCCGTCTATGATCCGGGATTCGATCTCGTTCATGACTTCGGAGTATTTTCTCAATTCCATCTTTTTCACCCTCTTCGACTGTACCGGTACAGTTGGTAAAAACTTAGATTGAATCCGCACGATGCACCCCCTATGCTTGATCTTATAGCCGGCCGGTTAAAAGCATGAACAGAGGGGGGAACGGGAATGACGAAACAACGGAGCATTTATTTGCTTGCTCTATTATACGCGATAATTATCGGCTTTTCTTTTTTGTTTACGAAGATTGCCTTGCAATTCGCGGATCCGATCGATACGCTTGCATACCGATTTACGTTGTCATTCCTCGTCATGGGAGTCGCTGCCTGGGCAGGGTGGATTAAGATAGATTGGCAAGGACGGAAGTGGTGGCGTTTATTGCCGATTGGATTATTGTATCCGACCCTGTTTTTCGGATTTCAAGTCTATGGACTTGACCTGATGAGTTCATCGGAGGCGGGAATTTTCCAAGCGACCGGACCGATTTTTACGCTATTTTTGGCTTCGCTTCTGCTCAAGGAAAGAGCGACTTGGACACAGAAGCTGTCCGTCATGTGTTCGGTTGGCGGGGTTATCTACATCATGGCTCAAAGCGGGGCATCCGTGCACGATACGAGTATTGTCGGGGTGGTTTTGTTGCTGGTCTCGACCGTTTCTCTATCGCTGTATGGCGTCTACGTCCGCCGGTTCAAAGAAGGATACACTTCGATTCAAATGAGCTTCGTCATGATGTTGGTCGGGTGCCTAGTGTTCAATGCTCTGGCGATCGGCAAACATTCGTACGAGGGAACGATGAACAGATTATGGGAGCCGTTGACGGAACTCGATTTTATTTTACCTCTATTATATATCGGAATAATGTCGTCTCTTGTTTCTTCGTTGTTGTCCAATTATTTGTTGTCCAAGATGGAAGCTTTCAAAATGAGCATGTTCGTAAATCTCGGAACCTTCGTATCAATTGCGGCAGGCGTGCTATTCTTGCATGAAAGATTAGAGGGTTATCATATCGTAGGTGCTTTGCTCATCGTTGGAGGAGTGCTCGGGGTAACGTCCCGGAAAAGAAAAAGAATCGGCAATCGCGCGTTGGAGGTCAAAGCCGGATGAAGATCGTACTAGCGGGCGCAGGCGGGGTTATCGGAAAAGCTCTTATGCCTATGTTAGTCGGGGCTGGACATGACGTGATCGGATTAATCCGCAATCCGAGTCACTCCGTCGATCTGAGCAACATGGGCGTAAGCGCGGTATGTTTGGACGCGTATGACCGTGAAGCGGTTTTTACCGCTCTCCGCGAAGCTAAGCCGGATATTGTGATCCATCAGCTCACGTCGTTAAGTACCCGGAACTTCGCCGACAATGCCAAAATCCGCAAGGAAGGAACACGTAATCTCGTGGACGCCTCGCTGGCAGCCGGCGTAAGCCGAATGATTGCGCAAAGCATTGCTTGGGCATATGAGCCAGGTAACGGGCCTGCGTCGGAAAGCTGTCCGCTTGATCTCAGTGCGCCTCTCCCGCGGCGGACGACGATCGAAGGCGTTCATGCGTTGGAGAGCGCCGTATCGGAAATCCCCGAGCACGTCATCCTTCGTTACGGCTTATTCTACGGAGCCGGAACTTGGTATTCCAGGGAGGGATTAATGGCGGAACTGGCGCGAGAGCGGCGATTGCCGGCAACGGACGGGGTTGCTTCTTTCGTGCACGTGGAGGATGCGGCACGCGCTGCGATTGTTGCGCTGCACTGGCCTTCCGGAGCGTATAACATCGTCGACAATGAACCGGCTGCCGGTACCGAGTGGTTGCCAGCGTTTGCAGGGCATTAGGTGCTTCAGCGCCGATCGTTCAACAAGGAAGCGGAAGGGGAGAGAGAGGCGCGTATAACGACAAAGCGCTTCTGCATGGCTGGAACCCCCGATTCGCTTCTTGGCGGGAAGGATTTCTCCAAGTGCTTGGATCTGATTCTATGCCCGCCGATTAGGAAATGATTGACAACCATTTCGTTAACAGGATACAGTCTGATGAGAAAGCATTGGACAGGTGGGATAATCTCATGAACAATCCGAATGAAGATGCGACAAATCATATTCTAGAGAAACAACTCGGCAAGATTGGTGCTGCTTCTTCCAGAATCGGCAGCGTATTTACCGGAAACTCAATTGGTGCTTCTCTAGCCGGAAGACTGGGGGCAGAGTGGGCTGCGAAAAAGCTTCGAACAATCGATTACAAGAGTACCCTGTTATATGAACGCGACGCAAAGACGGCAATCCAACATGCTTATCAGCTTTTGTCGCGTATGGGGAAAATGATAGACGCCTCGGATCATTCCGATAATCCTCTATTATCAGCTCTAATCGGGAGCGGATTCGGAAACATGAATCCAACGATTATCGGTCTGGAATTCATCCCTGTAGATTCGCATTCAACCGAAATTCATCTTTACGCATCCGCTAAGGAAGGTCTCATCAAACAAAAGTCAGCAGAAAAGGCAGTCACTCGCATGATGAATCTGCTACGCCAACAGCATGCTTGAAGACAGTATGAAACACCCCAAGAGGGGTGTTTTTATGTATAGGCAGTTGAATTCAAGAATACTATTCGTTATTATGGACATTAGAGATCCATAATAGATTAATATGAGTGGAAGGAAGGTATTGCCTATGCAATATTCCAAAAGCACGGGTTACGCGCTGCATGCGTTGCTTCGTTTAGCCCGTGCGGAACGCGGGCAGAACGTTGGGATCAAGGAGCTATCCGTATGGCTCGGCGTATCCGAAAGCTATTTGTCCAAGATCATGTCTAAGCTTCGGCAGGATGGAATCGTTCGCGCGGTAACCGGGGCGAGCGGCGGGTATGAGCTTGCGCGACCAGCTGATCAAATCACGTTCTTGGAAGTTATCCAAGTTGTCGAAGGCCGGCAGCAAATGTACGAGTGTTTTAATAAGAGCGCGCATTCCGGCCATAACGAATGTCAGGTCGATAAGGTGATGACCGGAGCCGAAAGGCTTATGCATGATTACTTGCGGCAGCATACGATCCAAACCGCGTTGGACGGCGCATCGTTCAGCTGTGACGCAAACACGGATAACTAGAATTAATATCCCAAGTTTGTTAATGACATTAAAAAAATTCGAAAGGCGGTTAATCTATGGAACAACTTACCGATGTAGGGATCATAGGAGGCGGACCGGCAGGGATGAATGCGGCTCTTGTGCTGGGAAGGGCGAGGAAAAGCGTGGTCTTGATCGACGAGGGGAAACCTCGTAATCGAGTTACTCGGGAAACCCATGGTTTTCTTACGAGAGACGGGACTCCTCCAAGCGAATTCAGGAAAGTCGCGAGAGAGCAGATCAGCGAATACCCTTCCGTTCGAATCGTGGAAGATTCGGCCGTGAAGATCACGGGGGCCGACGGGGATTTTCAACTCACGACAGCGCAAGGATCGTCCTATCGATGCAAGAAACTGTTATTTGCCGTTGGAATGAAGGATGTCCCGCTGGACATTAACGGATTGGCGGAAGTTTACGGCAAAAGCGCTTTCGTGTGCCCTTATTGCGATGGCTGGGAATTAAGGGATCAGCCGCTCGTCTTGATCGTCAAAGGCGCGAGGGGGCTGCACATGGCCAAAATGATATCCGGCTGGACGAGCCGATATATTCTTTGCAGCAATGGACCTGATGAATTGACGGATGAGCAACGCGAGGAACTGAAGCAACATAACGTACTTATCTACGACTCGCCGATCGAGCGCATCGAGTCTAACGAAGGCATGGTAGAGCGAGTCGTACTGGAAGACGGCAATCTCCTGCCTTGCAGCGGAATTTTCTTTGCGCCTAAGCTAATTGCCGGCTCCAACTTGCCACAAGATTTAGGCTGCAAGGTTACGGAAGCGGGGACCGTTATCGTCGATGCCTTCGGCAAAACGAACGTACCGGGCGTCTATAGCGCAGGAGATGCCGCCACGGAGCTGTATCAAGCGATAACCGCCGCATCGATGGGATCTTTGGCCGCCGTCGGTATTAACACCGAGTTGCTTATGGAAGCATGGAGCAGCAACATTTAGCCTTGCGATAGATTAAACAACTCAGCGAATATTCTCAAGCTGGTTAGGGGTAGTAGATGTTAACGGAGCTCAAAGACATCACGCACATTTAGGTTCAGATCGGCAAGCTGTTCCAGCCCTTTACCCAGGCGGATGCGTCCATTGGGCGGAGTTATCGAAGTAGAGAGCGAATTCGGCAAAGGAACGACATTTACATGCTGGCTGCCTATTATGCCTCGCTAGCGGAAAGCTTCTCTAGGAATACGTGCGAATACCGACAATTAAATAGGGTTTGTTCAAAAGCCGCGCCTAGCGCGGCTTTTGCTATAGGCTGTTTGAAATTAAAATCCTTTATATTGCGGTTCCTCGTTCTCTAGTTGTTGGACTCTGCCTTCAACTTGCTGAAGGATCTGTCCAGTTTGCGTAGCGGCATTCGTAAAGAGCGTCTTGGCTTCTTGATTCTGAGTTTCCAGAGCGAATTGCTCTAGGCTGGCTTGTACGCTTCTAAGCGAAGCGACGCATGTTTTTACTTGTGATGCGACTGTCAATGAAATCACCCCCTGTCCACGACTAATATTAGAATGGAATGAGCGGACAATCTTTATGCATCGTTCAGAAATTGGAAAAAGCCCGCGCTCATAATTAGCTCGAATTTGGCAAAACCTTTTGGAATAATGCCAAAGTTGACAATAGGAGGAACGCTGCAGTGCCGACCTGGATCGAAATTGTTTATCGTACGTTAATGGCGGTCATCGCTTTATTTCTTTTCACGAAAGTGTTAGGTAAGAGGCAAGTATCGCAGATGTCCATGTTCGAATACATTACGGGGATTACGATCGGGAATTTGATTGGCTACATTTCTTTGGATACAGATCGAAACTGGTACTTAGGCGTAATTGCCATTTCGGTTTGGGCGCTCGTCTCTTTGGGAATCGCCTATTTACAAATGAAAAGTAAAAAAATGCGCGATTTTATAGACAGCAGAGGAAGAGTTCTGATCAAGGATGGAAAAATATTGGAAGATAATATGAAAAAGGAAAGGTTAACGACGGATGAATTGATGGAACAACTGCGGAAGAAAATGGCCTTTAAAGTGGCGGATGTCGAATTTGCGATTATGGAGCCAAGCGGTGATGTTAGCGTGATGTTAACTAAGGAAAACCAACCGCTTACGCCCAAACATCTAGGCATTAAAGTCGGGCCCGAGCAAGAACCGCAAACGGTTATTATGGACGGAAAAATTATGGACGAGCCTCTGGCTACGATCGGATTGAATCGGGCATGGCTGAATACGGAGTTGGAAAAACTCGGAGTAAACGTTGACAATGTTTTCTTAGGTCAAGTCGACTCGTACAGCCAGTTGTATGTAGATTTGTACGACGATCAGATTAAAGTCCCGCTGCCCCAGAAGAAGGCCGTTCTTTTCTCGACAATGAAAAAATGCGAGGCGGATTTAATGTTATTCGGGCTAACCACAAGAAATAAAAAAGCAAAAGATATGTACGAACGTTGCGTCCGTCAAATGGAAAACATAATTCGGGATCTGGAACCTGTACTTAAACGATAAGGAGGCCATTCCATTGGCAAA
Organism: Cohnella cholangitidis; assembly: GCF_014107495.1. GTDB lineage: Bacteria > Bacillota > Bacilli > Paenibacillales > Paenibacillaceae > Cohnella > Cohnella cholangitidis. The sequence continues at coordinate 123,429 of NZ_CP041969.1, read as the reverse complement.
CAAGACGAAGAAATTGACGCCGGTTCAAACGGATTATAAAAAAATGGCCGATCACAGAGAGCCAGCGAGACCGGTTATTAAAAATTGCGTTCGTGCTTTTCTCGTTGGGGGTCTGATTTGCTTTTTGGGCCAAACCGTCCAGGAGATGTTTATGCATTGGGGGGGCTTCGATGAGAAAAAAGCGGGTAATCCGACCGTTGCTATCATGATTATCCTCTCCGTGATCCTAACCGGATTTGGCGTGTACGATAAAATCGGGCAGTGGGCTGGCGCGGGTTCGGCCGTACCCGTCACCGGTTTCGCAAACTCTATGGCTTCGTCTGCTATCGAACACCGCAGCGAAGGGTTGGTATTGGGCGTTGGAGGAAAAATGTTCAAGCTTGCCGGCCCGGTTATCGTCTTCGGGGTCGTTGCGGCATTTATTGTGGGAATTCTTCATTTTCTCTTTAACCCAAATGCAACGGGGGGACATTAAAAGTGATTAAGGGACATCAAAGCATGATCTTCGAAAACCGGCCAAGAATCAGATCCGCGGCAACGGTCGTCGGCCCTTTCGAAGGTCAGGGGCCTCTTGCGAACGACTTTGATATTATTCATGGCGATTTAATGCTTGGGCAGGACAGTTGGGAAAAAGCGGAACGGGTATTATTAGAGGAAGCCGCGAAAATCGCGATCGAAAACGCGGGATTAACGAAAGAACAGATCAATGTCCACATCGGCGGAGATTTGATGGACCAAATCATAAGCAGCAGCTTTGCGGCCAGGACTTTGGCGATTCCTTATCTCGGCGTGTTCGGGGCTTGCTCGACTTCGATGGAAAGCTTGGCATTAGCGGCAATGATGGTGGACTCGCGAAATGCCAAGTTTGCGCTGGCGAGCGCTTGCAGTCATAATGCGACGGCGGAGAAGCAATTCCGATATCCGACGGAATATGGTTCGCAAAAACCGCCAACCGCGCAATTTACAGTTACGGGAGCCGGTGCTTCTGTTGTATCGCTTGATGGCGAAGGCATGGTCGTGACCTCCGCAACAATGGGCAGGGTCGTGGATATGGGGCTTACCGATCCATTTAATATGGGAGCGGCGATGGCACCGGCAGCTGTAGATACGATCCAAGCCCATTTTCGGGACTTGGAAATCGGGCCGGGATATTACGATCTGATCGTTACCGGGGATCTCGCCAAAGTCGGTTACGACTTAGCCCTGGATTTGTTCGATAAACATCGGATTCCCATCGGACAAACCGAGTATAGCGATTGCGGATTGATGATCTACGATTTCGATAAGCAATCCGTGCAAGCAGGAGCGAGCGGTTGCGGCTGCTCTGCGGTCGTTACCTACGGACATTTGCTCAATAAAATGCGCGAAGGCAAATGGAAAAGGATCCTGGTTGTGGCAACCGGAGCGTTGTTATCTCCGATATCTTATCAACAAGGGGAAAGTATTCCATGTATCGCACACGCGGTTTCCATTGAGAATGGAGGGAGAGCATGATCTTTTTATGGGCTTTTGTTGTCGGCGGAGCGATCTGCGTATTCGGGCAAATCTGTTTTGATGTTTTTAAGCTTACTCCTGCTCATACGATGACTTTGTTGGTGGTGCTTGGGGCGGCATTGGATGGCATCGGAGTTTACGATCCGCTTATCGACTTTGCCGGTGCAGGCGCAACTATCCCGATCACCAGCTTCGGGAACGCACTTGTTCATGGAGCCTTGGAAGAACTAAAAACGGATGGCTGGATTGGGATAATTACGGGAATTTTCAAGGTCACAAGCGCGGGAATTTCGGCTGCGATCATTTTCTCTTTCCTGGCCGCGTTGGTCGCCAAGCCGAAAGGTTAAGACCATCCGCCGGAGCTTTTAATAGTTGAAACCGTTCCTGTATTTGTGGGAGAATATTAAAGGCAACTAAATAAGCGTAGTCATAATAGAACATCTTAGAGGAGGATGTACTTCGTTATGAGAAAGATCAAGCTCGGAACGAGCAGCTTAGAAATCCCGGTTATCGCGGTCGGCTGCATGCGCATTAACTCGTTATCCGCTGCCGAGGCGGAAAGATTCGTACAGTCGGCTATGGAAGCAGGGGCAAATTTCTTCGACCATGCGGACATATACGGCAACGGCACTTGCGAGGAAATATTCGCGGATGCCATACATATGAACGACGGCGTGCGCGAGAAGATCATCCTGCAATCGAAGTGCGGCATTCGCAAAGGAATGTTCGACTTCTCCAAGGAACATATCTTAGAATCGGTGGACGGCATCTTGAAACGTTTGAAAACCGATTATTTGGATATTCTGCTCCTGCACCGGCCGGACGCGCTAGTTGAGCCGGAGGAAGTCGCCGAAGCGTTCGATCTGCTGGAAAGTTCGGGCAAAGTACGCCATTTCGGCGTATCCAATCAGAATCCGCTGCAAATCCAGCTGTTGAAGAAAGCGGTGAAGCAGCCGATCGTGGCCAACCAACTCCAGCTCAGCATCACGAACGCCAACATGATTTCCAACGGAATCAACGTGAACATGGAGAACGACTCCGCTCTGAACCGGGATGGCAGCATTCTCGATTACTGCAGGCTGAACGATATTACTATCCAGCCATGGTCTCCGTTCCAATACGGTTTCTTCGAAGGCGTATTCCTCGGCAGCGACAAGTTTCCTGAGCTAAACCGGGTTATCGATGAAATTGCCGCCAAATACGAAGTAAGCAACACGACGATCGCCATTGCTTGGCTGCTTCGTCACCCCGCGCGCATGCAGCCCGTTACGGGCACGATGAATACGGAACGTCTGCTCGATTGCGTGAAGGCAAGCGACGTCCGCCTGACGCGTCAAGAATGGTACGACATCTATCGTGCCGCAGGTAATGTACTTCCTTAATTCACTGTGCCCTCATGCGATACAGAATCCGATAACCCGTAAGAACCCTGCCGCGGCAGGGTTCTTTTTTGCGGCTCGATCCGATGTAAGCCGCGGAATGGAGGAATGGCCATCGCGAGCCTTTCATATATTGTAAGTATCATTTCTTGTCCGATCTTTCCCTATCGTCCAATCTCGATCCGTTTAGGAGGCGCCTAACCATTGGATAAAATAGCCGTTATGGGCATTGGCACGGCCGTTCCGACTTATTGCTTGAAGCAGGAAGACGTCGCGCGACGTCTGGGAGAAGCTCTAAAGGATCGCCCGGAGACGGCAAGGTGGGCGAAACGCGTTTTCTCCCATTGCGGAGTGGACTCGCGTTACACTTGCGAACCTAACCTGTTAGAACCGGCGAATGCTTGCAGGTATCTTCCTTCATTGCCCGGTTTGAATATTCCGACTACCGAAGAACGAATGAAGACTTATCGGCGGGAATCTATCAACCTCGCGACGGAAGCCGCGCGAGAGGCGCTTCTTGATAGCCGGATTCGACCAAGCGAAATAACCCACGTAATTACGGTTACCTGCACCGGCTTGTCCCTTCCGGGAATGGACGCGGAGCTCGTGTGGAGTCTCGATCTTCGCGCCGATGCCGATCGAATCCCGTTAACTTTTAGAGGATGTGCTGCCGGCTTGTCCGCTCTTCGAATGTCGGAGGAGATCGTTCGGAAAAATCGGAAGGCTAAGGTGCTGGTCGTCGCGCTCGAACTGTGTAGCCTTCATATCCAACCTTCGTTCGATAAGGAGAACCTCTTTTCCACGGCATTTTTCGGCGACGGCGCTTCCGCATGCGTTATCGGGACGGAGAATTTGGCGAGTAAGGGAGGATTTGCCCTGCACCAATCCCGCGCGGTGCTGTTTCCTAATACCTCATCCTATATGAAGTGGGAGATCGGAAATTACGGATTCCCGTTATTCCTCTCCCCGGAAATACCCGGGCTAATCGCCAAAGAAGTTCCCGCCGCTTTCCAAGCCTTCTGGGGGGAAGACGTTTTGCCGGAATTATGGGCTATTCATCCGGGAGGAAGAGGAATTATCGACTCCTTGCAAACGGCATTTCATCTATCGGATTCGCAAACGGCAGCCAGTCGATTCATTCTTCGGCAATACGGCAACATGTCTTCGGCTACGATATTGTTCGTGCTGGCCGAATTACGGCAACAATTGCGATCGTTGTCGGATACCGAAACGAAAGACGGAATCGCTCTCGCGTTCGGACCGGGAATGACCGCCGAGTTTGTCCGTTTTTCCTATCATCCATGAGATCGGGGCATGGATTGCGCCATCGATCGTCGAAGCTTGAATTCATGGATGATTTTACGGAAGGCGGAGAAGAGCTTCGGGAAGCGTTGCGGCATTTGCGCAGGCTTAATGCGATTTTCGGAGCATCGGGACCGGCGCTATACGGAGTTAAGAGGTTGTGGCAAAGCGCGGGGAAGCCGGACAAGTTAACGATCCTTGATGTCGGTTCCGGTTCCGGGGACATTAATCGCCGAATCTTGAAATGGGCGGACAGACAATGCATAAGGGTGAGCGTCGTATTGGCCGATGTGACCGAGGAAGCCCGGGCTGAAGCGGAACGGCTATTCCGGGATGACCCGAGAGTGTTGTTCGTCAAACAAGATTGGATTCGCTTGCGGAACTTCGAAGCGGATATCGTGACGGCTTCCCAATTCGCGCATCATTTTCCTACTGAGCAATTACCGTCGATGATGGAGAAGATGCTGGATGCGTCTCGAATCGGCGTCGTATTGAATGACATTCACAGGCATTGGCTTCCATGGGCAGCCGTATGGATCGCGACCCGCTTCATCTCGCGGAATCGTTACATCCGTCATGACGGCCCTCTGTCCGTAGCTAAGGGATTCCGAAACGCGGACCTTCGAAATCTAGCCGGGCGGCTTGGGATCGCGAATATCATCATCAGTTGGAGACCGCTGTTTAGATACGCCGTGGTCGTTCCTAAACAACGGGAGGCCGAATAGGGTGGATAATGAATTCGATGCGGTCGTAATCGGCGCAGGGGTTGCCGGGAGCGGTATCGCCTATTCGTTGAGCAAGCGTGGTTGGAATGTAGCTCTCGTCGATAGAGAGACTTATCCTCGGCATAAGGCTTGCGGAGAGTTTCTGTCGCCTGAGTCCGTTAGCTCATTGAAAGCTCTAGGGCTAGACAAGGTTGTTACCTCCTTGCAACCCGCGGCCATCACGACAGTACGTCTGCATACGGAACGCGGAGCATCGCTCGAAATTCCATTACCCGGGACCGCCATGGGCATAAGCCGCTATTCCTTGGATGCGAGGCTGCAGTTGTCCGTTGCGCAACAAGGGGGCAGCATGTTTTCCGGGAGCCCGGTGTCGGCGGTGAAACCATTTTCCAACGGATACCGGGTGGATATCGCTTCCGATAGAGGAACAACCCGGTTCTTCTCCCGTACCGTAATTGCCGCTTGGGGCCGTCGATCATTGCACGGGTTTCATCCACATGGGAGCATTGCGAAAGACAGCTCCTATGTGGGAATTAAATCGCACTATACAAGATCCGACTCGGACGCTGCCGTCGATCTTTATTTTTTTCGGGGCGGATATATCGGTCTATCTCCGGTCGAGGGCGGACGGATGAATGTTGCGGCACTGCTAACTCGCGCGTCTTTTCGCAGGCTGGGAGGATCCGGAGCCGTTCAAACCGTATTGGAGAGCGCAGCAACTCGTATTCCCGCTCTTCGGAAACGATTGGAGCATGCAACAAGCATACCTGGAACCCATGCGTCGACTTTCCCGGTAAACGTCACGCCTCGCTTGAATGCATGGAACGAGCTGCCTTGTATCGGCGACGCGCTTGCGGTTATTCCTCCTTTTTGCGGGGACGGCATGTCTATGGCTCTTCGGTCGGTGGAGCTGTGCGCTCCGCTCGCCGATGACTATCTGAGAGGCTATTGCACCAGAACGGAATGGAAAAATGTTTATACCAGGCTTATCGAACAACAGTTTACAGGCGCTCTTAGATGGGGCAGCAGATTTGAACGGATCCTGACGCATATCCATCTTTCCACATGGTTGTTTCGATTAGGTTCGATTGCGCCGGGAGCGGCGGAAAGAATGGTAAGAGCGACGAGGCTGCGGGGATGATGCGGACGGAGGGATGAGGATGAAGAGGGTTGCGGTTACGGGAATGGGATGCGTCACGCCGATCGGAATGGACAAGGAGACCTCTTGGGTCAATGCGATCAAAGGAGTTTCCGGTATTCGGCGTTTGCCGGACGAACTTACGGAAGGATTGCCGGTGAAACTTGCCGCCGTTATCGACGGGTTCGATCCAACAAGGTATATGGAAGCCAAGGAGACCAGAAGAACCGACCGGTTCGTACAACTGGCGATTGCGGCAGCCGATGAAGCGATACGCGATAGCGGGCTTGCGATTGGCGATCTTGCGGATCCGCTGCGTACAGGCGTCTGGATCGGAAGCGGAGTCGGAGGAATCATGACGTTCGAGAAGGGAATGACAGAAGTCGTTCGCCATGGTTATAGCCGGGTTTCGCCGTTTGCCTTGCCGATGTTCCTCCCCAACATGGCGGCAAGCCGCGTGGCGATCCGATATGGTGCCAGAGGGATCGCGGGCTGCACGGTAACCGCATGCGCTTCGGGCTCGCAGTCGATCGGCGAAGCATTCCGAGCGATAAGAAGAGGCGATGCGGAGGTCATGATTGCCGGAGGCGCGGAAGCTCCGGTGTGCAAGATCGGCTTGGCCTCGTTCTCTGCTATGAGAGCCTTGTCTACCCAAACGGAGCCTTCGCAAGGCAGCCGTCCGTTCGACAAGAGGCGCGACGGCTTCGTGATGGGCGAAGGCGCGGGGATACTCGTCTTGGAATCATGGGAACATGCCGAGGCTCGCGGTGCGGCTATCCATGCAGAATTGCTCGGATACGGCTCGTCCGGGGAAGGTTACCATATCGCTGCCCCGCGAACGGACGGTAGCGATTGGGCAAGGGCTATCGCTCTAGCGATGGAAGACGCTACGATTTCGCCGGAGCATATTCAATATGTGAATGCGCATGGGACTAGCACGCTTCTGAATGATTTGACGGAAACCAGAGCGATAAAGTCAGCGTTGGGACATGCTGCTCGCGACATCGGCATTAGTTCGACGAAATCGATGACAGGCCATCTGCTTGGGGCATCGGGGGCTGTGGAGGCTATCTTCTCCATCCTCGCGTTAAGAGATGGAATCATTCCCCCGACGATCAATTACGGGGAGCGGGATGAAGAGCTGGATCTGCATTACACGCCGAACGTCGCGAGACGAAGACAATTGGATACGGTCATTTCCAATACTTTTGCTTTCGGGGGCCATAATGCGGTATTGATCTTCGGCGATCGTCGTCCTCGGATCTCCCTATGAGTCCGTTATGACGATATACCGTCGAATGGCTTCTTTTTCAATCCGCAATCGTTCCTGGGTCATTACCTTCTGGGTATTGTTGACGCTTGTTTCCGTTCCGTTCGCTATTCGACTATCCAACGTTCTAGGAGATCACGGCCTGAAGACCCACGGAGAATATGAGCAAGTGCAAGAAGTTTGGTCGCGCGAGCTTCGTATGCCGGACGAGCCTGTCATTATTCTATTCGATAATTACAATAGCAGGCCGAAACGCGTCTTCCATGCTTTCATCGCGTACAAGCTGAACCAACTCGAGAGAGTGAGAGGCGTGTCCGTTGCTGCCTCTCCGTTAGAACGACAGGAGATGGAACAAGGAAACTACGCCTATGCCCTCGTTTCCGTCACGGGCTCCGCTCTGGAAAGAAAGAAAGCTATCGGGCAAATACGCGAAAAGATATCGGAGGAACGCGAATTCAAGGTTGCCGCAACCGGCAAACCGGTCATTCAAGAAGATGTGAACCGGTTAAGCAAGCAGGATCTGAAGACAGCGGAAAGGATCGGCATTCCGATCGCTTTCGTCATCTTGGCGGTTGCTTTGGGAGGGCTTTTACCCGCGATCATTCCGATCATCGCCGGCGCCATGTCCGTATTCATTGCAATGGGAATGATGTATGCGATAGGCGCTTACGGACATTCGTCTTTGTCCGTGTTTGTTTATAACGTCATCCCGATGGTAGGGATGGCCGTCATAGACTTCGCGCTGCTGATGGTCAGCCGGTTCAGAGAGGAAAGAAAAGGCTTGTCCGCCGACGAGGCGATCTTAAAAACGATGGCTACATCCGGCAGAGCTATCGTCGTTTCCGTCGGCTGCGTTATCCTGGCGTTAATCGGAACCTTTTTTATTCGCATGCCTATTTTTAACTCGGTTGCTCTTGGGACGCTTGTCGTTCTCCTCGTTTCGTTAATGATCAATTTGACTTTCGTTCCGGCGCTTCTCTATCGTCTTCGTAACCCTATTTTCTCAACACGAGCTAAGGATAACCGTAGTGGGAGAAACGGATTGTGGATGTTCTTCCTAACCGTAGTATTGAGGCGGCCTCTGGCATCCGCGCTATTGGCCTTATTCGTGCTGTTCATTAGCTTGTACCCCGTCCGCGCGATGGAAGTCGGCATTCCCGGTTCCGAGTCGTTGCCGAAGGATAAAGAATCGCGCGTCGCGGCGGAGAGGATGGCGGAACGGTTCCGAGAATACTCCGTATCGCAAGTATTGATGATAGTAAAGGAAGAGAGGGACGTTACGGGAGAACGGAACCGAAATATCGTAGACCCGATTCGGCATCATCTTGCACGCGATCCCGGAGTTATTGGCATAGATACGGTAAGATCGTCCGTTGAAGAAGGGGTTTATTACTTAACCGTATGGCTTCGGGGAAAAGAGTCGTCCGCTGAATCGATGCAGTGGGTACGCGATCGTTCCGATCTATACTCCCAATTTGACGTTCGAATCGGAGGAGAGCCGAAATACCATCAAGAAGTGCACGATGAAGTGTTTAACCGAATGAGATACGTGCTGATTTTTGTCCTTTTTTCGAATTTCATCGTCCTATCCATCGCGTTTCGCTCGCTAATCATTCCGTTGAAGGCCGTAGCGATGAATCTCGCTAGTATCGGTGCTTCCTTCGGGATCTTGACTTGGATTTTTCAACAGGGGAGCTTTGGAATGGAGCCAACCGACATTGCGATTATGATTCCCGTATTCATCTTCGGGTTAACCTTCGGGATCAGCATGGATTACGGCGTCTTCCTCTTGTCAAGAATCTACGAACGCTATAGGGAAACGGCAGACAATGTCGAAGCGATCCGGGAAGGACTTGCGGCATCGGGCAAAATCATCACTTCGGCGGCAGCCATCATGATTGCCGTAACGGTTCCTTTTGCTTACGCCGACGTCACTGGAGTCAAGCAGTTGGGTATCGGAATAGCTGCGGCATTGTTCTTGGATGCAACCATTATGAGGATGGTCCTGGTTCCTTCCTTAATGAAATTGTTCGGTAAATGGAATTGGTGGCTGCCTTTTGGTAAAAACTAACGCGAATGAAGATCACCTAGCCAGAGAAAAGGGGCCATTCCATTGATTCAGCTTCCTCAATTTCCTCAATCGTATTGGACATCGTCGGCGGACATACCGGAGTACCCTAAGCTTGCAAAAGACATAGAAGCGGACGTTGTTATCGTCGGCGCGGGAATCACCGGAATTACCGCAGGGTATTTACTCTCCAAAGAAGGCAAAAAAGTAGTCATTCTGGAAGCCGGGCGCATCCTTCACGGCACCACGGGGCATACGACCGCGAAAGTCACGGCCCAGCACGACATCATCTATGACGAGCTTATTCAGCATTTTGGCGAAGAGAAAGCGCGGTTGTATTACGAAGCTAATCGCGACGCTTTGGATTTCATCAGGAAGACGGTCGAAGAAGAAGGGATATCGTGCAACTTATCGGATGAGGATGCCTATCTGTATACTCAATCGGATAATGAGATAGCAAAGCTTGAGAAAGAACTTCGCGCGTATGAGAAGCTCGGAATCGAAGGGAAGCTTACCGATCGTATCGATATTCCGATTGGCATTAAATCCGCGTTAATCATGAAAAGTCAGGCCAGGTTTGACCCGGTTGCTTATTTAACGGCATTAAACGAAAGACTCAGCCGACTGGGTTCTCAAGTTTATGAAAATACGACCGTGATAAAGGTGGAAGAGGGCGAGTCTCCCGTCGTTGTTACCGAATCGGGTAATCGCATCGTCTGCCGGCATGTCATTTCCGCTTCCCATTTCCCTTTTCTTGATTGGAAAGGCTTTTATTTCGCGAGATTGCATGCGGAACGCTCTTATGTGCTTGGAGTACGCATCGGGCAGCCCTATAACGGCGGGATGTACCTCGGCGTGGATCAACCAAAGCGTTCGATCAGGGAAGTTCAGAGCGGTAACGAGCCGTTGATCCTCGTCGGCGGAGAAGGCCACAAGGCAGGGCAGAGCGCATGCACGATTAATCATTATGAAGCGTTGCAGTCGTTCGCGGAATCCGTGTTCGATGTGAAGGAAATCGCTTATCGTTGGTCGACGCAGGATCTGGTCACCTTGGATAAAGTGCCTTACGTGGGACAGATCAGCGCCGGCGCAACCAACATTTTCGTTGCGACGGGTTATCGCAAATGGGGGATGACGAACGGAACGGCGGCCGCCCATCTTCTGAAAAACAGGGTTCTAGAAATCGAGGACCGGTATCGCGATGTGTTCGATCCTTCGCGGCTGCATGCGGATCCGGACATTAAAACCTTCATGAAGGAAAACGTAGACGTAGCAAAGAACTTAATTTCGGGAAAACTGGAGTCGGTCTATCGCTCTCCGGACAGCGTGGCTAACAACGAAGGAGCTCTAGTTCGCATTAACGGCAAACGGGCAGGGGCATACCGCGATTCCGAAGGAACTTTGCACTTGGTCGATACGACATGCACGCACATGGGTTGCGAGACGAACTGGAACGATGGGGACCGAACTTGGGATTGCCCTTGCCACGGATCCAGATTTTCCTATACCGGGGAAGTCGTCGAAGGACCGGCTAAAGCACCCTTGGGTAAGATCGAATAGCCGTCCCCGCCGTTGCCGTCTGAATAGAAAATCTGTGAAGAATGATTATGGCCGTTTCCTTGTTTTACTCTTACCATAAGACTCTCAATCCATAGCGCCCGAAAAATAGGAAATAAACGAATCGAACATTTCTATTTATCTTCCTATTATCGAATCGCATAATGAATATGTTGACGGATTCGATGATCGATATGGAGGAGGGGAATGAATGGGCTATATCGAGGAGCTTAGAGATAGGATAGGGAACCGGCCGGTCATTCTCGCGGGAGTGGCGGTTCTTGTCATTAACGATGAGTATGAGCTGCTGCTTCAGAAGAAACGGGACGGGACGTGGGCTATTCCGGGCGGATTCATGGAGTTGGGGGAATCCGCGGAGGATACGGGGAGAAGAGAAATCGCCGAGGAAACAGGTCTTCGGCTTGGCCATATGAGGTTAGTCGGGGTATTTTCCGGCGAAGAACATTTCGTAAAGCTTGCGAATGGGGACGAATATTATTCGGTGACGATCGCTTTCGTGACCAATGAGATAACGGGTGGCTGCTTAAAGGCGGACGGGGAGGAAGGTACGGAAGTTAGATTCTTCCCGCTATCCGAATTGCCTGCAGCTTTCAGCCCGAAGATTAAAGATCTTATTTTAGCGAACGTGGAGCAAGTCATTTTCTCGGAAATGTTCTGATTCGCGAGTGGCTATTCTAGAAAATACTACCCGGTCCGAGATGGATAAATCTTGGTCCGGGTTATTTCGCATGACGCTTGACGGATGAATTGGAAAAGTGTTACGATTCTATTTGACCGACCGTCGGTCGATCGGAAGGGAGGAGTACCGTTGAGAATATCCAAAAACCCCGATGTACGTAAAAATGAAATATTAGACGCTGCAGAAATACTATTCGCCACAAAAGGTTACAACCATACGACGATCAATGACATTTTGGAGGCTGTAGCGATCGCCAAAGGCACGTTTTATTACCACTTCCAGTCCAAGGAAGAGGTAATGGATGCGATCGTCATGCGTTTTATCGCAGCAGGCGTAGATGCCGCCAGATTGATCGCTTCGGATATCGCCCTTACGGCACATGAGAAAATATTTAGGATCGTAATGGCGCAAAAGCCGGATGACGGAAAAGAACGAATGATCGAGCAGCTGCACCAAGTCCATAATGCGGAGATGCATCAGAAAAGCTTGGTGGAAACGATACTTCAACTGACCCCCGTATTGACGGATGTCATTGAACAAGGCATAGAGGAAGGGACGTTTCATACGGCTTATCCTCGAGAAACGGTGGAATTTCTGTTGGTATCGTCGTCATTTTTATTCGATGATGGCATCTTTCAGTGGCGGCCAGAGGAACTGATGCGGAAAGCCGTAGCTTTTACTGCAGTCATGGAAAAGACTTTAGGCGCAGAACAAGGCAGCTTCGGTTATATGCTCGAGGCCATCGGCAAGAGAGAGAGGAGCTAGGACGACAAGATGCTATTCAGAATATTGAAAAAAGATTTGCTCAGAAAAAAAAGCATCTCGATAACGTTGTTCATCTTTGTATCGCTGTCGGCTTTCCTTGTTTCCAGCGGCGCGAACATGATTACGGAATTAACGAATTCGTTAACCGCCTTATTTACGAAATCGAGCGTGCCGCATTTCGTCCAAATGCATGCCGGACCTTTGGACGAAGCCGAGATAGACCGATTTGCCGCAGGCAACAAACTCGTTGAAGATTATCAAACGGCCGAGATGATCAAGATCGACGGCTTGAATCTCACGATAGGCAATGTCTCTACACAAGAGAATAACAGCGTTATGGATCATTATTTCGTCAAACAGAATCCGTCATTCGATCGCTTGCTAAATCTGGATAGCCAAGCCATCGACGTCGCGCAAGGCGAAATCGCAGTGCCCATCTATTACATGCAGCGTAACGACATGGAAATAGGCGACGCCGTAGAGATTGCCGGCTCGGATTTCCGGATGGCGTTCAAAGTCGTCGACTTCGTAAGGGATGCTCAAATGAACCCGTCCATCATTCATTCCAAGCGTTTTGTCGTGAATGAACTTGATTTGGATCGGCTCAAGGCCAACATCGGCGAAGCGGAATATCTGATAGAATTTCGGCTTGCCGATACAAGCAAGCTAAGCGAATTCAGAAATGCTTATCAAGCTTCAACCTTGCCTAAGCTAGGTCCGAGCATCGACTTTCCTTTGTTCAAAACCTTAAATGCGTTAACGGACGGCATTGTCGCAGCGGTAATCATCTTGGCAAGCCTATTGCTAAGTATCATTGCGATGCTTTGCCTAAGATATACCATTCTTGCGGCGATGGAAGAAGACTATAGGGACATCGGCGTCATGAAAGCGATCGGAATCGGTCAGCGGGACATTAAACGGATCTATTTGTTCAAATATATCGTGTTGGCCGCTCTGGCATCGGTCGCCGGTTATGCGGGAACGTTGTTACTCGGTCGAATGTTCACGGCCAATATATTGCTCTATATCGGGACAGTTCCGAAGAGCTTACTGTTGAACCTTATCCCGTTCGTAGCGGTTGCGTTCATCTATATGATCGTCGTATTTTCTTGCATGTTAACGCTCCGAAGGTTTAATAGAATATCGGCGGTAGAAGCATTGCGGTCTGGCAATATCGGCGAGGCGCGCAATAATAAACGTTTTTTGGCGGTGCACAGAAACAGATGGTTAAACATCCCTATTTTCCTTGGAATAAGGGATGTGCTAGGGCGGTTCAAATCGTATGGATTGTTATTGTTCGTTTTCTTGATCTGTTCCTTTCTGATTATCGTTCCGGTCAATTTCTTGAACACCGTTAAGTCACCTGATTTCAACACGTATATGGGAATCGAACGAAGCGATCTGCGGGTGGACTTGCAGCAATCGGACCTTATCGAAAGCGACTTCGGGCAAATAATTAACTACCTTAACAAAGATGAGGACATTGAACGGTATTCTCCGATGTACGTCAGCCAATTCAAAATGGTGAACAGCGATGGCGTACTGGAGAATTTGACGGTCGAATCGGGGGATTTTTCCGAATTTCCGCTAGATTATCTTAACGGAGCAGCACCGTTACGGAACAATGAAATCGCGCTATCCTACTTGAACGGCAAAGAAATGAATAAAACCGTTGGCGATCAAGTCCGGCTGGTCGTGGGAGGGAAGGAAAGCGAGATGACGGTAAGCGGGATTTATCAGGATGTCACCAATGGGGGACGCACGGCCAAAGCGGTATTGCCCTTCGACCCGGAAACCGTACTTCGCTATGAAGTGAGCATAGATCTTAAACCGGGTATCGACGTCAGCGAGAAATTGGAACAATACGCAACTGCTCTCCATCCGGCGAAAGTTACGGATTTAGAAGGGTATCTGGGTCAAACTCTGGGAAATACGATCGATCAATTAAAGCTTCTTACGATAGCGGCCATTGTCGTTGCATTCCTCGTATCCATATTGATTACCTCATTGTTCCTGAAGATGGCCGTAGCCAAAGATAACGCTCAAATCGCAATAATGAGGAGCATCGGATTTTCCCTTCGCCAGATTCGAGCGCAGTATGTCGTTAGGGCGATTCTCATATTGGGAATCGGCATTGTCGCCGGAACCGTGCTATCTAACACGATGGGGCAGAGCATGGCAGGGGTTCTCATGTCTTTCATGGGGGCTTCGCGAATCGATTTCGTGATCGATCCTATTCAATCTTACATGTTGCTTCCGATTGCGTTCATGATCGTAGTGGCGGTTACGGCCTTAATAAACTTGATTTCAATCAAAAATACGAGCGTCGCTAAAATGAATGCGGAATAAAGGAGGGATTATGGGATGGAAATCGTATTGGAAGCGAAGGGATTAAGCAAAACGTACGCGGTCGGGCATAAAAACGAACAACAGGTTCTGAAAAATATCGATCTGCAAATCAAGAAAGGCGAATTCGTATCCGTGATGGGGCCATCCGGCTCGGGTAAATCAACATTGCTCTATAGCATCAGCGGAATGGATGCGACGAGCGGAGGAACAGTTGTATTCAACGGCCAAGAGATATCCGCGTTAACCGAGAAGGAATTGTCCAGACTGCGTCTGAATAATATGGGTTTTATTTTTCAACACATGCATCTCTTAAAAAATCTGTCCGTCATCGATAATATTATTCTTTCCGCATATTTGGCTAATAAAAGCAGCCGTAAAAGAGTGAACGAAAGAGCGGCGGAGTTAATGGGGAAAGCCGGCATTGCAGAGCTCGCGGGGAACGACATCACGCAGGCGTCGGGCGGACAACTGCAAAGAGTGGCGATCTGCCGGGCGCTCATCAACTATCCGGACGTGATTTTCGGCGATGAGCCGACGGGCGCGCTCAATTCCAAATCCGCCGGCGAAATCATGGATATGTTAGCGGACATCAATGCTTCGGGGACGACTATTCTTCTAGTGACGCATGACGTTAAAGTTGCGGCTAAGACGGATCGAGTACTGTTTATGCTCGACGGCAGCATCGTGGCCGAGCAACATCTTGGCAAATATAGAAGAGATAACGACGATAGTAAGGATCGGGAAGAACTGCTGTCCGCTTGGTTGAAGAAGATGGGATTCTAGGTTCGCGATGTCATTACCGGCTAGTAAAAGTTCAATAAAGAAACCGCGTCCTTAGGATGCGGTTTCTTTAATGATAAAATTATAAGAATTGGACCAAATCCCAATTCCTATATAGGTTTCCAGTGGAATGAAACGAAAAATACGCTTGTGTAAACATCTACAAAACAAGAAAAATAAGGTATTATGTCGAGAGATTACCGATGCGGAGGAGAAATGTCGTGAGAAGGAAGCTCTTGCTGTTGGCAGCTCTGCTGTTGACGAGCGGATTGGTTGCCCAACCCTATAATGGACAGGCTTTGTCGGAAATCGATAAAATCAATCAAGACTTGAAAAAGCTTCAAGACGATATGGAAAGGGAGCAACATAAACAAAGATATGCAACCAAGAGCATCATTGAGTTAACGGGCAAGAAAGAGGCCACTAAAGAAGATATAGAAGCCATTCTAGGACGAATCGAGAGAATTCAGAAAAAGCTGGATTCGACTTTAGGGGATATTGACAAAGCGGAAGAGAGGCTTCTCGCGACGGGCGTACAACTTGAAGAAGCTATTAAGCAATTGGATAACCATAAAGAACTGATGGATTCGAGAGTTCGGATGGCTTATATGGCCGGTCCCGTTTCTTATTTGGACGTCTTATTTAGCTCGTCAAGCTTTTCGGATTTTTTGAATCGGTTCGATGCGGTGGAATCGATCGCGACCCAGGATCGCAACATTGCTCTGGAGAAAAAAGAATATTCGGAAGCCGTCGTTAAGAAGAAAACGCAAAGGGAAAAAGAATTGAAACAAGTAAAGGAGCTCTACGACAGGTTGGAAAACCAGAAAGCGGAACTCCAGCAAGAAGAGTTGGATAAAGAAGTGTTGATCGCGAACATAAACAAGCAGATCGAATCCATGGAAGAGATCAGCGAGGAATCCGAGAAACAGGTAACGGAACTCGCTAAGCAAGCTTCGGCCTTGGAAGCGAAAAAGAACCGGATCAAAAACTACTACAAGGGCGGTAAGCTCGGCATGCCGTTAAAATCCGAATATAGACTTTCGTCCGAGTTCGGTTTTCGGGATCATCCGATCACCGGAAAGAAAAAGCTCCATGGGGGGTTAGATATGGCTGCCCCGAAAGGCACGCCTATCTACGCGGCCGAGTCGGGCGTAGTTACCGTCGCCCAAACAACGAACGGTTACGGCAATACGATCATCATCGATCACGGCGGAGATTTGTTGACTTTATATGGTCATCTAAGCGCTATTCAGGTGAAAAAAGGCGAGACTGTCAAAAGAGGCGAAAAGATAGGGCTCGTAGGTTCAACCGGTTTATCTACCGGTAATCATTTGCATTTTGAAGTTCGCAAAAACTTCGAACGCGTCGATCCCGCTCCTTACCTTAAATAACATCATGTAAATCGAATCGATTTGGTAACGGATTGATTGTCCCGAGCGGAAGAATGGCGTACACTGGGAGTATTCTAGAAATCGAGAGGGAATGGATATGAATCATCAAGGACGATTGCCTAAGGAGGTTTATGAGCAACTAGCTTTATTTCGCTATAGAATCCGGAAATTTATTCGATTCAGCGAGGAAGCGGCCAGAGCAAAAGGACTTACTCCTCAGTACCATCAATTGATGTTATCCATCATGGGTTTTCAGGAGCGGGAGCACGCCACGCCTAAAGAGCTTGCGGAACGGTTGCAAATAACTCCGCACGCATGCGTGGAGCTTATTAAGCGCTGCGAGGCGCTGGGATTGGTGCAACGAATTCCGAATCCGGAGGACAAACGAAGCGTGTTGGTGCGTTTGACCGAATACGGAATGGGATTGTTGGAGGATTTATCGGAGATTCATCGGGATGAGTTAAAGAGGGCGGGTTTGCTTGAAGTGACGCTCACCGAGAAATCCCGTTAATGATCGATAACTTAAATAAAAAACTCGAAGTCGATAATCGACATTCGAGTTTTTTTTGGTATTCAAGTAAATCGCAGCGTTTTAACGATTTTCGGGACATCGTCGTTTACCATTCGGGTAAGCAATCGAATCTGTTTGCCGTACTTTTTGTAATCGTAGTCATTTCCGGTCGGATCCAGAAAATCGCTCGGAAGCTCTCCCGGAACCGTATAAGCATAAACCAAGCCATTGCGTTCGGCAAGGAAGATGACTGGGGAGTCTTCATAAATCGCGAGCCATTCTTTCTTGGTCATCCTGAACACAAGAATCGATAACACGTCTTCATATACTTTTCCTTGGTACTTGAAGAGGAAAAAAGCGCCGTATTCCGCATCGTCAAGATTAGTTCTTCTTCGAACGACGGTATAGGTTTTCCAAGATTGCGGAAGTCGCAGGGTGAATCCAAACTTGGGATCGCGGTACAGGTAAAAACTCGGTTGTTTCGCGACGGCTGAAGAAGGTCTTTTATTGGCTATCGGCTTTTTTTTCGGAATGATCTTCTTAATACGCACCACGCCCTCTACATGAATGGTTTTCTCATAATCAGGGTCACAGTTACCATATTCATATATTCGAACGAGTGATTGCGCGGATGCCTTCTTTGCTTTGAATAACAGCGAGCACGAGGGCGCATATTAGAGTGGATTAAAAATAATCCGAACAATAGAAAAGAGGTATTGCTGTGGGGATTTTAAGCGGAAATCCGAAGGACGAGCCTATGCATTATGGAGAAGTATCCAATGTTTGGGGCTCCTCGACGATGGCCAAAGGAGTCATATCTTGTTATCAAGCCTATCTCAATCACGCCGGGGACAGCGACTTGAAAAAGCTGATTGACGACTATATCGACCAGGCAAAACTAGAAGTCAAGGAGTTGGACGTGTTGCTTCAAGACAATGGCATTGCGCCAGCGCCAATGATGCCGGATAGACCTAAAGTTAAACTCGAAGATATCCCGGTAGGCGCGCGGTTTGCGGATCAAGAAATCGCGGCGGCTTTGTCGGCAGACTCCGTAGGAGGGCTCGTCTATTGCAGCCAAGCGATGGCCATGTGCATTCGCGAAGACATCGGGGCGTTGTTCGCCAAATATCACGCGGCCAAAACGATCCTATCCGGAAGGCTTCTTAGATTGCTCAAAGAAAAAGGATGGCTAATCCCGCCGCCGCTGCATCTTAAACGGCCTGAACCCGTGAAAGCTTAAAATGACGTCAAAGAAAAAGCAGCAGGCTAGACCTTGCTGCTTTTTCTTTTGCTCGGATCAAGCTACCTAGGCAAGTCGCTTAAACCGGGGCTATGTTCATTGCGTTATTGCATGGATCTATAATTCGTATTCATCCCGATAGGTTGAGCAAAGTTGGCGTTTGCCGGTTGAGCATATGGATTAACATTAGCATGCGTGATCGACGAATTGAACTGGACTTGTGCCATTTGCTCGATTTGCCTGCAAAGATTAGCAACTTGTTGCAATTGTTGGATCGCGGTTTGGTGGCCATGCAGCGCGGTTTGAATCATCTGAGCGGCTCTTTGCTCTCTATGCGCCAATTCCTCGAGCCGTTGCGCGTTCTGTTGTTCTTGTTGAAGCAGCTGTTGGTAATTTTGGCTAGCCTGCTGCGTTTGGTTGACCAGTTGTTGGATAATTTGTTCGCATTGGTGCAAATTCTGATTCAATTGATTGTTAGCGAAATTCACGTTATTTCCTCCTTTTGTTTGAAGAACGGAATTAGGATTCCTATCTGGAGGGGAAATATGTGCGTAATCATCGGAATATTGAGGAATAAAAGAAGCGGATAATAACGAATAATGCTTAGCGCGTATTTCAAATAGCTATCGAGGGAAGGTTTCAATGGAAGAACAAACGATGTCGTACGGAAGCGATTATCATTATTTGCCGATCACTTCGATCCAAAGCGGTGCCGGACATGAAGCGACGCCCGAGCTGTTCGGATTAACGGTCCAGATCGTGAATGTTTACTTTGTCGGCATCCCGGAGAAAAAGGAATGGGTTCTCGTAGATGCGGGAATGCCCAAGGCCGCCGACGATATTATTTCCGCAGCGGAAGAACGTTTCGGAACAGGCACTCCTCCCAAAGCCATCGTGTTGACGCATGGGCATTTCGACCATGTCGGTTCGGTAATCGAATTGATAAACCATTGGAACGCTCCTGTCTATGCGCATCATGAGGAAATCCCCTATTTGACGGGTTTGCAAGCCTATTTACCTCCAGATCCGTCCGTAGAGGGAGGACTAATTGCGAAAATGTCGTCCTGGTTCCCTAATGAGCCTATCGATCTCGGAAGTCGCATACAAATGCTGCCTTCGGATGGGACGATTCCCTTTATGCCCGGATGGAAATGGATCCATACCGGTGGACATACGCCAGGTCATGTTTCTTTTTTTAACGAAAACAATCGTTCATTAATTGCCGGCGACGCATTCGTTACCGTCAAACAAGAGTCCGTATATAAAGTTTTTACGCAGGAACCGGAAATTAGCGGTCCGCCGAAATATTTTACGACGGATTGGACTTCGGCCAGGCAATCCGTAATCAAGTTGGAAGCATTAAAACCGGCAATCGCCGTTACTGGTCATGGAATGCCTATGAGCGGACAAACCTTGTCGAAGAACCTACGCCGACTAGTCAGCGATTTCGATAGCATTGCCATGCCGAGCGAAGGGAAATATGTGTAGCAGGATTAAATCCGCGATTTCTTTCATATTCTTCGGAATGAGCTTTATTTCGAGAGGGGGAATCGTTTTTGGTTCAGTCCGCATTGTATGAGCATCGTTTTTGGTTGCAAATTATGGGGGACCATGCCCGGTTCATATTTAATACGCTTTCGCCGAAAGAAACTGAGTTTATTCAAACCGCCGGATCTTTTATTCAGGCTTACGACCGGCTTCTGGAACAAGCAAGGCGAGCGAATTCGGAATCCGAAACCATGCCGATAAGCAAAAAATCTTATGAATTGACGATCGAGTTCCGAAAGTTCAAACTGGAGCTTCTTCGAAGGGCTATCCTGGGTAAAGTATCGATAGGGCTTACGCCCACGTTCCTTAATCATATGATCAATGAATTGGAGGAATATTTGCGGATCTTGACAGAATTGGCCGCGGGAAAACCCGTACCACTATTCGATGCTTTGCATCATGATTTTTTGTGGCTGCCGGATGCAGCCGGCCATGCTGCGGCAATCGCGTCGGATTTGGATTCCGTTGAGAAGAGGCTGTTGGCCAGAAGCGAACAATTCGAGAAGCATTTCCAGCAGTTATATTTAAAAAGCATAGAAATGGCCGGATATATGAGAACGCAACTTACCGATTTCCCTGCGTTTCGCAGGCTTCACAAGGAAGTCGACTTAGAGATGAAGCTATTCATAGCGTTCCAGAACGAACTCTTGGAGATGGAATTGACCGCCGAAGTATTGGACAGAATCAGCCCGTTAATGCCGGATCATATGATGAGGGAAGAATGCTACTATCTGACTAAACTCGCACAACTCGGATTGGTCCCTAACCCGGAATGTCAGGCGGAAAGACCGAGGATAGCGGAATAACTAAACGGGTAAGCTATATTTTCGTAATACAATTAGCACCAAAGGAGAATGCGGAATGCCCGAAAAACCGGTTATCGTTTACTTCAACTCTCCGGACCAAGCCAACAAAGCGCTGGAGAAAATGAAAAGCGAATTCGAAGTGATCGAGTCCGCGATCGACCGTTTCGACGGTTACCCAGGCGAGGGATACAATCCCAACAATCCGATTACTGGCGATATCCCAAGTCTTGGCTCCTTGACGCTAGGCGGAAACTTCGGCAGGGATGCCGGAATATTGGCGGCTTCAAGCGTTAGCGCCAGCGGCTACAGTTCCGGAGGACCGGGCAACATGATCTCCGGCGTAGACATTATTCTGACAGCGATCGTCCAAGAACAGGACGGCGAAAGGGCAATGGAGATCGCTCGCGAATGCGGCGCACTCTGACTGACCGGCAAAAAAACGAGCAGTTCCCTGTAAGGGGAGACTGCTCGTTTCATTTTGCGGGTTAATTTAACCTTTTCTCGATGGGTATCCAATCTTGCACGCCGTTGTCTTCCACAATTCCCAGCGTAACGTCCGTAATGTCGGGATCGTTCAACAGGCGGTCGCGAATTTTGAATTTAATATCGTCCGCGTCGGCGAGCGTTAAACCGGGTTTCAATTCTATCAATCCTTCAACGTGATAATAACGGCCTTCTTGAAGTACCCGTAACTGGAAAATATCCGTCACTTGCCGCTCGCTGAAAATAATCTTGGCCACTTTGTCTTCCACGTCGGGCGGGGCCGAGACGCCGATCAAGCCGACCATATTATCGTATCCGACTCTAAAGGCCACGACGACCATCAATAATCCGATAACGATCGTCATCGTGCCATCCAGGGCGCTCGCATCGGCAAATGCCGTAAAGATGACCGCGACCAGAGCCAGAACCGCGCCAAGCGTAGCGACAAGATCCTCGTAAAATACGAGTCTGGTGGGGGGAGCGGCACGTTTGACATTGCGGAAAGACGCGCTGACAACCGACCATCCTTTGGCTTCAACCCTGGATTCCTTAACGATTTCTTTCATAGCTTTAATCAAGACGTATCCATCGATTATGATCGATACGAGAAGAACGCCGAAGTTGAGCCAGAACCCATGAGATTCAACGGGATGTTGAACGAGATGAATCCCTTCGCGTATCGTTTCGTACGCCATCAAAGTGACGACGAGAACCGCGACCATACAAAATATATTAATGACTCTGCCGAACCCGGCAGGGAATCTTCGCGTCGGCTTTTTTTCCGCGAGCACGCTTCCTACGAATACGAACATTTGGTTGACCGCATCCGCGATCGAATGCATCGTCGAGGCGAACATGGCGCCGTTGCCGGTAATAAAAGCAGCTATTCCTTTAACGATTGCTATGACCGTATTGCCGATTGCCGCGACTCCCGAAGATGTATTGCCTTTCTTAACCAACTGCCAAAAACCGTTTCGACTTCCCTCTGGGTCCATTCTGTGAATTTCCTCCTAGTGTTGTTTCGAATATGATTGCCATCCTATACATGGACAAGATGGTCATTCTATATACGGGGAAATCTTGATGCGGTTTCGAGTTCTGTTCGTTATAATGAACGAGAGTTGTGCTTGGCGCTGCCTGTGTTCGAACTCAATGATGAAATAATCCGAGGCGAATCGAATGATCAAACGAATGATATATCGTGCGGAATGGCGTCAAGGGATGGAGACTGACGGCTTGCAAGCATTAGGAAAAGGCGATCAGGCTAAAATGTTAGTCGAGCAGGGCGCGTTAATGACTGCAGCGGCTTTCAGTTGGAGGAACAATGTTTTTCTGTACTACGAGTGCGTTGACCGTCAAGTTGCGGCCGATGAAATCGCCGGAGCCGCGGTCGCTTATTTGAAGGAATGGCCGGGACAATCGGAGCCGAGAAAATGGATTCCGATGGTCGATGTGTTCCACTTCAACGAGCCGGCCAGTTACGAGCATTGGATGCGAAAGACGCCTGTCGAGAAACGGGTGGGAAGGGTAGCGCATTTGAAACCGGAGAGGATAAGCAGTTACGTCTACTTTCATTATCAGCTTCAGGAAGAGCGGGCTTTCTCCGGGGACAAATATGAAATAATCGCGATGCACGAGAATTTGCTGTTCGGTTATCAGGAATTTCCGAATGTTATCGAAGAGCCGGTCGTGCCGGGAAGATTGAGCACGAACGGAACGCCGGACAACTGGAACGATTCGCGGATGGATTTACATTTTCAACCGTGGGAAGATGACGGGTATTTATACTTCAAGCCGATTGAGCAACTATTTGCTTATGATATAGGCGATCTGAGGGAACAAACGGAGGAGTGCAGGTGAGGAAATCCATAATCGCGGTCGACATGGACGATACGATTTGCCATCTCGTCAAACGAGCCATATACCACAATAACATCGAATTTCCGACTCATCCGCTTCGATACGAAGAGATGTTCGATTGGAACACGGAACACTTGCGTCATCCGGACAGCACGCATGACGTATTTTACGGCAGACCCGGTCTGTTCGAGGAACTTGAATTGTTCGACGAACATGTCGTAGAGGAAATGGAGAAACTTCACAACGCATACGACGTGATAATCGTAACGGCAGGCGAACCGAAGACGATGGTCGAGAAGTGGAACTGGCTTCAAAAGCATATGCCGTTCATCCCTATCGAAAATTTCTTCGCGTGCAAGCGCAAAAGCTTGATCGATTTCGATCTGCTTATCGACGACGGACCGCATAATTTAGTGCCTGCTAGGAATCTGGGCAAACAAGTGCTCTGCATTCCGCATCCATGGAATCTGAAAGCGCGAGAACAATACGACTTTCCGTTGCTGACCGATTGGCACAACGCTAAGGAACGGATCGACCAACTCCTGAATGATCGTTAATACCAACGTTCATGCGATCGATATCCGTTAAGAGGAAAAGGGGACAGCCGTTGAAAAAGTGGATCATCGTTGCCGTGTACATGGCGACAGCCGGATTGTTGCTCCTGAAGCGGCATTCCATCATGAGCTGGATTCATGCGGAGTCATCATGGAATGATTATCTGATCTTATTCGCGATCGCTTTTATCATCGCGCTAGTTCCCGCTATCCCTTATGGATTAATTGCCGCTTTGTTCGGGGCCAAATTCGGAGCGTTGGCCGGCAGCTTCATTAATCTGGGTTTGTCCAGTATGGCTGCAATCGTTTTGTTCTTAATCGTCCGTTATGCGTTCAATGCAGAACAAAGAACCAAAGCAGCGCAAATAAGAGGGCTTACCCGATTGACCGCGATAACGGAGAGCAATCCTTTCTTATCCGTCATGGTCGCGCGGTTGCTTCCCGTTATCCCGGCGCAAGCCATTAACGTTTATGCTGCGCTTACCCGTATGAAAATGCTCCCTTTCGCCGTTGCCACGATCGTTGGAAAGATCCCATTCATGGTTGCGACTACTCTTTTAGGAGAAAGCGTTCTAGTCTCGTTCCAATGGAGTGACACGTTACCCGTCCTGATGATTTATGGCGTTTTTCTGCTTTTTGTTGCGTTAACCTACAGATATGTTTTTTCTAAACGGGCGAATGACAACGCCTCATAGCTCCAAAGAATCGTCCTCACGATAGGGCGTTAGTTTTGTAGTGTGTTATTATGTCTGTTATTTCGTCGTTAAAGAAGGAGAGTTTTGGATTGAAATTAAAAATCAAAGCTATATTCGCCGTAATTCTATTGGGATTGATTGTAATACCGAATATCGTGTTGGCGCACTCCGCGCTTGTATCCGCTGTGCCTTCCTATTCGGAAGCCGCCACGACGGAGGTGTCGGAACTGAAGCTGGAGTTTAATACGCCGATCGAACCGCTTAGCAGCATTAAAGTTAAGGATGAAGCGGGAAGCTTACAACCCCTAAAGGAAACCAACACGGATGGCAAATTCTTGACCGGCGTGCTGGAAAAGCCGCTAACCGACGGTAAATACACGGTCGATTGGAAAATAATCGGCGAAGACGGACATGCGATCAAAGGCAGTTATTCATTCGTAGTTCGTATTCCGGAGCCTGTGCCTACGGAAACGGCTCCTTCGCCATCGCCTTCCGCATCGGAAGCGGTGGGGCAGGGGAGTTCCGAGCCAACAGGTTCCGATGCGTCGGCCGGGACACCTGTTCCGACAACGGTCGAGTCGCCTACGGAAGTAGACGAGGATTCAACGTCGTCGCCCCTTAACACGAGCAACCTGATCTCGAACATCGTTCTCGTTTTGGCTGCCGTACTTCTTGTTATCGCAGTTGTGTACGTTGTCTTCTTCAAGAAAAAGAAGTAACGATGAAGAAACGAAGGGAATTAAAGGAACCGTAACTTTCGTAAATGGGGGGGCTCTTCCATTTATCTAAGCGCGGTTTCTTTTGCGTTTTATGGTGTAGGCTTAGATGAATCAGATTTCACGATTTCAACCCGGGGTCCCCGCAAAGTAATCGGAATCGGCTTCGATAGCGTCTTCTTCACTTTGTGGGGTGGAGCAGCAACCGGAAGGAGATACATCCCCGCAAAACATTAATCGAGATATCATCTTTGATTTATCAAATAGGAGTTTTAAGCAAACAAGGGTATACTTAATGAACGGAAGACCAGCTTATAATGAAGCACGATCATATACATAAAGCCAAAAGGAAATGAGAGATACGATGACGGACAATAAAGCAATAACGGAAACAGGATGGAACTTCGACAACAGTTATGCTCGTCTGCCGGAAACATTTTATACCAAGCTCAATCCAACTCCTGTACGCTCGCCGAAATTGATCATTGCGAATAGTCCGTTGGCAACATCCCTAGGTCTGAA
This sequence comes from Cohnella cholangitidis, assembly GCF_014107495.1. Taxonomy (GTDB): domain Bacteria; phylum Bacillota; class Bacilli; order Paenibacillales; family Paenibacillaceae; genus Cohnella; species Cohnella cholangitidis. The sequence goes on along the minus strand of NZ_CP041969.1, from coordinate 97,576 downwards.
TGTCCAAGCGCTAATAAACAACGATAATGTAGCGGTATTCGCCGGCAATCGAATTCCCGAAGGCGCTTCGCCTCTGGCTCAAGCTTACGCGGGACATCAATTCGGTTATTTCAACATGTTAGGGGACGGTCGCGCTATCCTGCTCGGCGAACAAATTACTCCTCAAGGCGAGCGATTCGATATTCAGCTTAAGGGCTCGGGTATCACTCCGTATTCCCGCCGAGGCGATGGCAGAGCGGCGCTTGGGCCGATGCTGCGGGAATACATCATCAGCGAAGCGATGCATGCGCTCGGAATCCCGACTACTAGGAGCTTGGCTGTGGTGACGACAGGCCAACCGATACAACGCGAAACCGAGCAACCCGGCGCCATTCTTACTCGCGTGGCTGCCAGCCATATTCGCGTCGGGACTTTCCAATACGCTGCGCAATTCGGCAAGCTCGAGGAACTCAAGGCATTGGCCGATTACACCTTGCAGAGGCATTATCCGGAAGTTGAAACGAATGAGAGCCGCTATCTTGATTTCCTTCGGGAGGTGATACGGCGTCAGGCATCTCTCATTGCCAAATGGCAGCTTGTCGGTTTTATACACGGAGTGATGAACACCGACAATATGGCTCTTAGCGGTGAAACGATCGATTATGGTCCATGCGCCTTCATGGATGCTTATGACCCGGCTACGGTCTTCAGCTCCATTGATACTCATGGCCGCTACGCTTACGGCAACCAACCGCGTATTGCAGCTTGGAATCTTGCGCGATTTGCCGAAACCCTCTTGCCTCTTCTGCATGACGACGAGGAACGAGCTATCAAATTAGCCGAGGATGCGCTGGGGAATTTCGCCGAAGTTTATCAACGGAATTGGCTAGAGGGAATGAGGGGGAAATTGGGCATTTTCAACGAAGAGCCGCAAGATGAATCCCTAGTCAATGATCTCCTTGGCATGATGCAGAAGCAGGGTGCCGATTACACCAATACTTTCCGCGGTTTAACTTTCGGTACGCCGGAGAACAATCCCTTGTACGGTTCCGGAGAATTTGTTCAATGGTACGAACTATGGCAGGCGAGATTAACGAGACAGCAGGAAACCAAAGAATCTTCGCATCAGTTGATGCGCAGCAGCAATCCTTCGGTAATCCCGCGCAACCACCGGGTAGAAGAAGCGCTGGAAGCCGCGACAATACGAGACGATTACGGCGTGATGGAGCGGCTTGTCGATGTCCTTCGGAACCCCTTCGCGCACATCCCCGAACAGCTCGAATACTGTGCGCTACCGGAACATTCCAACAGACCTTACCGGACTTATTGCGGTACTTGATATACAACTTGTAAATGCCCTGACGGATATCCGTCAGGGTTCTTTTGCGTGCAAACTTATTGGATTAATTCAATAAACCTGCTTGCCGCGCTTGTAAGCGGCATGTTGCGCATCGTCATAATTCCTACGCGGGAGGGAGGCAACTGCACATCAAGTTTGATCTCGAAGAGGGAACCCTCTTCGAGCTCTTTGGATACGAACTCCCTCGTTACGTACGAGATTCCAAGGCCTCTCCGAGCTAATTCGATCAGAAGGTCAACGCTGCCTACCTCGATTTCCGGTTTGATCGTATAACCGTAGCTTTGGAATAATTCCGTGATCGCCATTCGGGCCCGGCTGTTCCGCGAGAAGAGGATGACGGGATACTCGAGCAGCTTAGGGAGCGATAGAGCCGTGTCCTTAAGCTCTGCGTAACGCGCACCCGCTACGAAACAATCCTGCAGCATGAAGCTTTCCTTTACTTCTAGCTGGGAATCGACGATCGGCATCCGCACGACGCCCAAATCGATTCTTCCTTCCTTTAAGAAGGAAATGACTTCCGGAGTCGTCCCGTGATTCAAGTGCAGCTTGATGCCGGGATATTTCCGGTGAAAGTCTTCCAAATACGGAAGCACATAATGCTTGAAGAGCGAGTCGCTTCCGCCGATTCTCAGTTCGCCGCTGTCCAAATTTTTAAGAGCTGACATTTTTTCTTCCGCCAACGCGATCAAGATCTGAGATTGTTCAATATAGGAGTACAGTATGGCGCCTTCTTGCGTTAGGGAGACGCCTTTGGAATTCCGATAAAACAAAGTCATGCCGACGCTGTCTTCAAGCTGTTTGATAGCGTGGCTGACGCTCGGTTGCGTGAGGTACAGCGTCTTGGCCGCTTGAGTCAAGCTGCCTGTTTTCGCCGCCCAATAGAACACTTTGTACAACTCGTAGTTATTGGTCATAGACACGGTCTATATCTCCTGTCAAATATATTGATTACGTATATGGCTGTTATTCGTATTATAGTGAAATTACGAATAAGAAACCAGAGCTTACGAGCGCTCTGCCGGAAGGAGAAGGAAGATGGAGCCTACTACGTTTGTATTGTTTGGAGCGACAGGGGATTTAGCCAAAAGAAAAATATACCCTGCTTTGTATAATTTGTTCGTCGACGGCAAACTGCCGCAATCGTTCTCCGTCATTGGCCTCGGTAGAAGGGAATGGACCGACGAGTCTTTTCAAGCGAACGTCGAGCAATCCATCCGTCGGTTTTCCAGACGCGAAGCGGATGATGCCGGACTCGTTAAAGATTTCTTGAACGCATTCCGGTTCTGCGTTCTGGATATAGGCCGTAAAGAAGACTACCAGAAGCTATTGAAGATGATCGAGCAACGTGAAAACGAGCTTAACGTTGCGCCGAATAGACTGTTCTACCTGTCCGTCGGACCGGAATATTTCGAGACGATCGCAGCGAACATCCAAGACAGCGGGCTTGGTTCCGCGAACGGTTGGAAACGCCTCGTCATCGAGAAACCATTCGGCCATGATCTGCAATCCGCACGGGATCTTAATCGGAATCTGAGCAAATCGTTCGCGGAACAGGAAGTATTCCGTATCGACCATTATCTCGGCAAGCCGATGGTACAGAAGCTAGGCGCATTGCAACAAGCCAACCCGGTTATTCAAGCGTTATGGACGAATCGTTACATTGCCAACGTGCAGATCACGGCCAATGAAACGGTCGGAGTCGAGGAAAGAGCGGGGTACTACGATCATATCGGCGCGGTAAGGGACATGTTCCAAAATCATTTGCTGCAGTTGTTCATGATGACGGCGATTCACCTTCCTCACGACAGCGCCCCCGATAAGGTGCGCTTTAAGAAGAAGAAGGTCATGGAATCCCTCAGAACGTTGCAAAAACAAGATGTCAGCGCCAACGTGATTCGCGGGCAGTACAAAGCGGGAAGCATGCAAGGGAAGCCGGTCGTCGGCTATACTTCCGAACCGGGGATCGCGCCCGACTCCATGAACGATACGTTTATCGCCGCTAAATTGGAGATCGACGATTCTTATTGGCGGGGAGTTCCTTTTTACATCCGTACCGGCAAAAGGTTAAACGAGAAATCCACGAGAATCGTGGTGGAGTTCAAAGAACCGTTAAAACCGGTTTCTTCGAGTAACGAGGATAACATCGCTCCCAATCTGCTCGTATTCGACATCGGACCGAACGAAGGCATTACGTTGCAACTTAACACGAAGGATCCCGAACGCAAAGGGGAGTTCAAACCCGTTCATATCGATATCGACCTTCAAGATAGTCAAGACAACGTTCCCGAGGCTTACGAAAATCTGATTTACGATGCATTGCTCGGAGATCCGACGTTCTTCGCGCATTGGGACGAGGTCGAAATGTCTTGGGAATGGGTTCAACCCCTGTTAGAAGCATTCGAGGAGAACTTGGTTCCTCTTTATCTATATGAAGCGGGTTCGTACGGTCCTGCCGAGTCCGACGCGCTGCTTGCGAAAGACGGCTTCCATTGGTGGTTCGATGCCAAACCCGAACAACAAATCCCTAACGTAGAAGGAGAACAACAGTATGCCTACAACTCAAACCATTGATCAGTTAGCGATCGACACGATCCGTACTTTGTCCATTGATGCCATTAACGCAGCCAATTCCGGTCATCCGGGATTGCCTATGGGAGCGGCGCCTATGGCTTACGCCCTATGGTCGGGGCATCTGAATCACAATCCGGGCAACTCCAAATGGTTTAACCGCGATCGCTTCGTTCTGTCGGCGGGGCACGGTTCCGCTTTGTTGTACAGCCTCTTGCATTTGTCCGGATATCGGGTGTCCATCGACGATTTGAAACAATTTCGCAAGCTGAACAGCCTAACGCCGGGACATCCCGAATACGGACACACGGATGGCGTAGACGCGACGACTGGTCCGTTGGGACAAGGGATCGCAATGGCGGTCGGAATGGCAATGGCCGAAGCGCATTTGGCGTCGAAATTCAATCAAAACGGTTTCCCGGTCGTCGACCATCATACGTATGCGCTTGTCGGAGACGGCTGCTTAATGGAAGGAATCTCTTACGAAGCGATGTCCATGGCTGGACATATGAAGCTAGGCAAATTAATCGTGCTGTATGATTCCAACGACATTTCGTTAGACGGCGCGTTAAACCTTTCCTTCGGCGAAAACGTGCAAAAGAGAGCGGAATCGGCGAATTGGCAATACTTAAGAGTGGAAGACGGCAATGACGTCTCGGCAATCGCCGAAGCGATCGCCTCGGCCAAGCAAAACGACTCGCAGCCTACGCTTATCGAGATTCGGACGATTATCGGTTTCGGCAGCAAAGCTGCGGGAACGAACAAAGTACACGGAAATCCGCTCGGCAAAGAAGAAGCTAAAGCGACGAAAGCCGTGTACGGCTGGAACTACGAGGAAGAGTTCACCGTTCCGGATCAAGTGAAAGCGCATTTCGAGCAACTCAAGCAGCAGGGCGCGGCCAAAGAAGAAGAGTGGAACAAACTACTCGCAACTTATTCGGCAAAGTATCCGGAACAAGGGAAGCAGCTCGCGCAAGCCATCGACGGTACCGTATCCCTTGATCATTCCGACATCCTTACATTTGATGTTTCGAAAACCGTCTCCACTCGCGTAGCGAGCGGCGAAGCGATCAATCATTACGTGAAAACCGTTCCTTCCATTTTCGGAGGAAGCGCGGATCTGTCCCACTCGACGATGACGGATATCAAAGGCGAGCAAACGTTCGCGGTTGAATCCTACGCGGGCCGCAACATTTACTTCGGCGTCCGCGAGCATGCAATGGGCGCTGCCGGCAACGGCATGGCGCTGCACGGAGGCGTCAATCCGTTTGTAAGTACTTTCTTCGTATTCAGCGACTATTTGCGCCCGTCCATCCGTTTGGCCGCGTTGCAGAAATTGCCTGTTACTTATGTCTTCACCCATGATTCCATTGCCGTCGGGGAAGACGGACCTACGCATGAGCCCGTTGAACATTTGGCGGCGCTGCGCACGATTCCCGGTCTTACGGTCATTCGTCCGTCCGACGCTAACGAAACGGCAAGCGCATGGGCATATGCGCTCACGCAAAAAGAAGGCCCGGTAGCCCTAGTGCTGAGCAGACAGAATCTTCCGGTATACGAAGCGACTAAAGCGAATAAGGAAGAGGTAGCCAAAGGTGCTTACATCCTGACGGAAACCAATAATCAACCGGACGTCATTCTTATCGGTACCGGTTCTGAGGTTTCCTTGGCCGTGAACGCCAAAGCGGAGCTTGAGAAAGACGATTTGTCCGTTCGCGTCGTTGCGATGCCGAGCAGAGAGCTGTTCGAACGTCAATCCGCTGCCTATAAGCAGAGCGTATTACCGGATTCCGCGACTAAGCGCGTCACGCTTGAAGCCGGCATTTCGTTAGGATGGGATCGTTACGCGGGACCTAACGGTAAAGTGTTGTCGATCGATACGTTCGGCGCTTCCGGTCCGGGCGGCGAAGTGATGGAATACTTCGGTTTCTCGGTAAGCAACGTGGTTCGCCTGGCGAAAGAATTACTGAAATAAACATATAACCCCAAAAAATCGGAGGTAGTTAACATGAAATTTTTTATCGACACGGCTAATCTGGCAGACATCAAAAAAGCGTATAAAATCGGCGTTCTATCCGGAGTAACTACGAATCCTTCTTTGGTTGCCAAGGAAGGGGTTAAATTCGAAGACCGCATCGCGGAAATTTTGCGGGAAGTGCCCGAGGTGGAGTCCGTATCCGCAGAAGTAACGCCAGACGCATTAACGGCCGAAGAAATGATCGCCCAAGCGAACGAACTGATCAAAATCAACAACAACGACAAAAACATCACGATCAAACTACCGATGACGCTTGCAGGCTTGGAGGCTTGCCGTTACCTGACGAAAAAAGGCGTGAAAACGAACGTAACGTTGATCTTCACGGTGAACCAAGCTCTACTCGCAGCTCGCGCTGGCGCTACTTACGTATCGCCGTTCCTTGGCCGCTTGGACGATATTTCGGAAGACGGCGTTCAACTGGTAGCCAAAGTGGCTGAATTGTTCCGTACGCACAATCTGGATGCGCAAATTATCGCGGCTTCCGTTCGTCATCCGGATCACGTCACTCGCGTGGCCATGGCCGGCGCGCATATCGCGACGATTCCATTCTCCGTTATCGAACAAATCTCGAAGCACCCGCTTACGGATCAAGGAATGGAAAAATTCGCGGCGGATTGGAAAAAGGCAGTTCAATAATATAGAGAATCAAGTTGGAGAGGATGGGGAGAACGGACTATGAGCAAGCAGCAAATCGGCGTCGTCGGGCTAGCCGTCATGGGGAAGAACCTTGCCTTGAATATCGAAAGCAAAGGATTCTCCGTAGCCCTGTATAATCGTTCGCCAGAGAAAACGAATGAGCTATTGGAGGAAGCGAAAGGCAAAAACTTAGTCGGCGCATACAGCGTCGAACAATTCGTCCAATCGCTCGAAACGCCGCGTAAAATATTGATCATGGTCAAAGCGGGACAAGCGACCGACGATACTATTGATCAACTAGTGCCTTACTTGAGTCAAGGGGATATTCTCATCGACGGCGGTAACGCCTATTTCCCCGACACCCAAAGAAGAAACAAAGATCTGCAAGCCAAAGGCTTCCGTTTTATCGGAGCCGGCGTATCGGGCGGCGAAGAGGGAGCGTTGAACGGACCTGCGATTATGCCGGGCGGACAGAAAGACGCGTATGAACTCGTAGAACCGATCTTGACCGCCATATCGGCCAAAGTGAACGGCGATGCTTGCTCGACTTATATCGGCGAAGACGGCTCAGGCCACTACGTCAAAATGGTGCACAACGGCATCGAGTATGGAGACATGCAGCTCATCGGCGAAGCGTATCACTTGCTGAAGGATGTATTGGGCCTTCAAACAAGCGAACTGCACGACATTTTCACCGAATGGAACAACGGCGAGTTGGATAGCTATCTGATCGAGATTACGGCCGATATCTTTTCGAAGACGGACCCTGAAACGGGCAAGCCGATGGTCGATGTTATCCTGGATTCGGCCGGACAAAAAGGGACAGGCAAATGGACGAGTCAGAGCGCACTGGATCTGGGAGTTCCGTTGTCCATTATTACCGAATCCGTGTTCGCGAGGTTTATCTCCGCGATGAAAGAAGAACGCGTTGCCGCAAGCAAGAAGTTGGACGGTCCTGCGGTTTCCGGCTATGACGGCGATCCTCGCGAGTTCGTAGAGGCCGTTCGCAAAGCTCTCTATGCCAGCAAGATCGCTTCGTACGCGCAAGGTTTCGCGCAAATGAGAGCGGCTTCCGAGGCGTACGGCTGGAATCTCAATTACGGCGGCATTGCGATGATCTTCCGCGGGGGCTGCATTATCCGCGCGAGATTCCTGCAAAATATTAAAGATGCTTACGACAGCAATCCGGAATTGAAAAACCTGTTGCTGGACGATTATTTCGGCGGAGTCGTAAGAAATTACCAAGAGGCGTGGAGAAAAGTCATCGCGATCGCCGTGACCAGAGGAATTCCCGTTCCAGCGTTTGCTTCCGCTCTTGCCTATTACGACAGCTACCGCACGGAACGTCTGCCGGCTAACTTGCTTCAAGCGCAGAGGGACTATTTCGGAGCGCATACGTTCGAACGGCTTGATCGTAAAGGAAGCTTTCACTTCCAATGGATGGACAATAACGCGTAACAGAACGAATCTCGGCAGAAATTATAAAACAGATATTTACGCCGGATTGGAAATTTGATAAAATCATTTTTATATCAAACGCGATGACGAGACGAGTAAATAAATGAATTCTTTCACAGAGAGCTCCGATAGCTGAAAAGGAGCAAAGAGTTCCTTATTGAACAAAGACTCCGAGCAGCACATCGGACCCTTACGAATCACGAATAGGCGATGGTGTGACAGGAGCTCCTGTTACAGAGCTAGAGTATAAGCATTACTTAGTAATGCCGTACTTGAAGAGGCTGATTGGGCGACCTATCGGCGAATCTGGGGTGGTACCACGAGCATACAATCTCGTCCCTAAGACTTAAGGTCTTGGGGGTGGGATTTTTTTATTGCCGCGAAGGAAAACTCGGCTCGCATCGCGCATACGGTACAGCAGATGTGAAGCCATAAATAAGTTAATGCCATTAATCATATTTTTTCGAAAGGAATTGAACAGCTATGTCAGCTAAATTGAAAGTCGGTATCGTCGGAGGAACGGGCATGGTCGGCCAGCGCTTCGTTCAATTATTGGATCAACACCCTTGGTTTCAAGTAACGACAATAGCAGCCAGCGCCGGTTCGGCCGGCAAAACCTATGAAGAGGCCGTACAAGGAAGATGGAAGCTGACCGGCACGATTCCGGAAGACGTGAAAAAAATCGTCGTTCTGGATGCTTCGAAAGTGGAAGAGGTCGCTTCCCAAGTCGATTTTATTTTCTGCGCGGTAGATATGAAAAAAGATAAAATCAAAGCGTTGGAGGAAGCATACGCCAAAACGGGTACGCCCGTCGTTTCCAACAACTCGGCGCACCGCTGGACGCCGGACGTTCCGATGGTCATTCCGGAAATCAACCCGAGCCATCTTGAAGTGATCGCCGCCCAGAGAAAACGTCTCGGAACTTCGACCGGATTTATTGCCGTGAAGCCGAACTGTTCTATTCAAAGCTACGTGCCTGCCCTTCACGCGTTGCTTGATTTCAAGCCGACGCAAGTCGTCGCGTCTACCTATCAAGCCATATCCGGAGCCGGAAAAAACTTCACCGACTGGCCGGAGATGCTCGATAACGTCATTCCGTATATCGGCGGCGAAGAAGAAAAAAGCGAGCAGGAGCCTTTGCGCATCTGGGGTAGCGTCGCGGACGGCCAAATCGTAAAAGCAAGCGCGCCTTTAATTACGACCCAGTGCATTCGCGTTCCGGTAACGGACGGACATCTGGCGACCGTATTCGTATCGTTCGAGAATAAACCTTCCAAAGAAGAAATTCTTCAACGCTGGTCGCAATACAAAGGACGTCCGCAAGAGCTTGGACTGCCTAGCGCTCCTAAGCAATTCATCACCTATTTCGAAGAAGAGAACAGACCGCAGACGAAATTGGATCGCGACATCGAGCGCGGCATGGGCGTTTCCGCGGGAAGATTGCGCGAGGATTCGTTGTACGATTACAAATTCGTTGGACTATCGCATAATACGTTGCGGGGAGCTGCCGGCGGAGCCGTGCTGATCGCGGAACTGCTCAAAGCGGAAGGCTACATTCAGGCGAAGTAAAAGCGATATACGATTTAAGTTAAAGACCGCTATAAAGCATGCAAGCATTCCGATCTTTCAGGGGCTTGCGGCTTTTAGCGGTTTTTTAATTTGGCTCTTCGGAAAATGCGGTTGAACACTGTATTATAATTCGGTATTGTAAAATCGGATTTTTTGGTTGAAAGCCAGTCATAAAACAAAGCAGGGTCACAGGTTGTTTCAAAGAAAGTGACTATCGTACGGATGAGCAGAATGAGCTGATTCAGCTGCGTAAGGAAAATCAGCGTCTCAAGATGGAGAACGATATTTTAAAGCAAGCGGCGCTGATCTTCGGACGAAGATAATGGTGATCCGGCAAATTGCACATAAGTACACTGTGTCGGCCATGTGCAACATCCTCAAAGTCAATCGGAGCACCTGAGAGTAGGCAGCAGTCCTCTACTGATGACGAAGTGGCGATCGACCGTGTTTTCTAAGAGAATCAGCGCGTTTATGGAGCAAGAGAGATCAAGGCCATTCTCCGGAAAGAAGGAATGGTGGTTTCCAGACGGCGTATTGGACGTTTGATGAAGAATAATGGCCTTGTATCGGTTTATACGGTTGCCCCGGTTGCCCAGTATAAACCAAATGTGTCGACCTTTAACGATTCCTTTCTTCGACAGCGATGCCGGCAGCTTTCAAATGCCCATAGGTAACGATTCTACTAAACTGAGATGAAGCTTCATCCGCAGGAAGAGGCCGATCGTTTTTAATCCACCAAATTACAATCCCCATGAAAGCCGATACGAGATATTCGAGCAGCAATTCCTTGGATATCGCTAAGGGGGAATGTCCCTGAGCAGGATTCCACCCCTCATTTAATTTATCTTTAATGATATTTTCCATTTTTGCTCGAAACTGATAGATTCTATTCTCTTCAATTAACATGGCGTAGTAAAAGGTAGTGTTGAGAGAAATATGTTCCAGTACAGTTTGCATGACGGTCTCAAGTATAGAAATACTGAAAGGATTCATGCTGATGGGACAAAGAACAACGGTATCTTTTAGTTCGCTCAACAATTCATTCATACACCTATCCAATAAATCAGGTTTATTTTGGTAGTGCAGATAAAAAGTGTTTCGATTGATCATAGCCCGATCGGCAATATCCTGGATTGTTATCGCTCCATATCCTTTTTCTTGAATAAGCTCATAAAAAGCCTTTCGAATCGATTGTTTTGTGCGAAGTATTCTTAGGTCGGTTTTCTTGTTCATTATTTTCGGTCCCCCTAATTTATTTAGAGCAGTTAAGCGACAAAGTTTGATGACTTGTCTGTTATCCTTCAAAACTAAAAATATTGAATATTGAGCGTGATATTAACCTTTATTATAATGAGCGATAGATAAATAAACAACACGACGATCATTATTTATCTCATGTCTTTAAAAACCAAGGAGGATAACAAATGTCATCACAAAACCAAAATGAGCTTGTCCTTAAGGCAATCGCCGTGCTGGAAAGTTTTGAGAGCGGCAATCCCGAAGCGATTACGGCTTACGTTCATCCAAATCAATATATTCAGCACAACCAAGGCTTATCCGATGGTCGTGCGGCTATGCTTGGTGCACTTGATCATTTAAAGGAAATTGGTACGAAGGTAAGTATTAAGCGTGTTTTGGTCGACGGAGATTATGTGGTACTTCATTCCGTATATGAGTTTTTCGGCCCCAAAATCATCATTGATATTTTCCGTTTTGAGGATGGATTGATTGTTGAACATTGGGACAATATGCAAGAAATGGTTGAAAAGACACCAAGCAATCATACGATGATTGACGGACCGGTCACGATAAAGGATATCGACAAGACAGATGCCAACAAAGAATTTGTCAAAAGCTATGTTGAAAACATCTTACTTGGGAAGAACCCCGAGTTGCTTGACGCTTACTTTGATGGGGATAACTACATTCAGCATAGTCCACATATAGCAGATGACCTTTCCGGCCTCCATGCTGCATTGCAGGCGCTGAAGAAGAAAAATATTAAATTTGAATATACTCATGTCCATCAGGTGATTGGACAAGGCGATTTTGTACTTACAGTGAGTGAAGGTCTCTTCGACGGTCAGCCTACTGCTTTCTATGACATGTTCCGCGTGGAGAATGGAAAGATCGCCGAACATTGGGACGTCATCGAGGGCATACTGCCAGAAGAAAAACGAAAGAATTCGAACAGCAGGTTTTGAGTTTGGTGCAACTGAATCACGAAAAGACATCACCGAAATGAATTACGGTGATGTCTTTCGCATCGCGAATGTACTTGACCTTGAACGTTCAGGAGGAAGTCATGCATTCGCCGGGGGTGAACGATGCGTCGGGGAATGCGCCGGCTTTGTTGACCCAGATCATGTGGATCGGCAGCCTGGTGACCGGAATAGTCTTGTTCCTGGCTAGCAAGAAAGCGGTGGCCGCGGGTTCAAGAAGATGGACGGTCAGTGCGCTGCAAGCGATCGTAGGACTTGCGATCGTCGGCATAGCGTCGGGCTTCATCATATGGACTGGACGCGGTCGGCTCGAACACCTTCGTTTTATGGGGCGTCGTCGGGGGATTTCTGGTCCTGCTGCTCGCTTCCGGATTTAAGGCCGGTCGAGCGACAAATGCTGCACCTACTTCTGTTACAGGCGGTTAAAAAATGTTCCCGATTAGCGTTGTTCGTGAGCGAAGCGAGTTGCCTCTTGGTATCGACATTTCCACCTTGATTGAAAAATGGGAGAAGGGCGAATTATAAGCCCTTTTCCACCATAAAATCCGAATACCCTTTAATTTAAAGGCTATGTTAAATTCTGATGTTGAGTTGACACAACGGATAATTCCATAAATATTTCAGCAATATCATTATGATTGTATTTTGGTATCTCATAAAAGCCAAAACTTCGAAACACTGACATCGCTTTATAAGATTGTTTCTCAGTGTCCAACCTCAGCTTTATTAATCCGGCTTGTCTTGCAAATTCTACAATAACCAGAATCCGCCTCCCGTTTCAAAATATAGCAGTTCAATACTTCTAATATCTGAATGCGACCCTTCAGGATCAAAGACATATCCTCTGGAAACATACATAACTTTCATAAACTCTTCCAATTGATCTCATATTCCTTGCTATCCGTTTATAGGGCTCGTGCTCCTATTGGAAAAGCCAATGCGGATACCGACATTTCCGCATAAAATAATGGCATGTACCGACAAGTAGGAGTGAAAAGGAAGTTGATCTATTCATGTCATGTCAAATCGGTAGGATTATTATCGTAAACAACGAAGGAACGGTCGTTGTCGGAAATGTCGACACCATCTCCACAAGCGACATGTCGAATGACAATGAGGGATCAGGCGAAAGCGTTACCGGGGAATCCTCTCTTTATAACGCAAGATTAGTTGAAGCTAAGCCAATCAAAAAGCCGATCAAACCGACTGATTCGAATGCTGCCGCATCGAAACTTAAGAATAGAAAGCTAAAATAGCCGAACGGAATAACGAGAAATAAAAAGATCAATATGGATCACGGGTTAGCCGAAATAAAAACGCAGGAAAGGCGGAGTTCAACTCTTCCTATTCTGTGTTTTTATATTTTTCGAGTTTTTTTACAATAATCGCTGTTGACCAAATCCCGGAATACTCGTTATGATGAAAACATACATAAATTTCTATTACTGGATACTGATATCGAATTTTGTCGAACGATGGAGAAAAGAGGAAGAGGAGATTCATAGGATTTGATCTTCACTAAGGAGATGATGCTTTCGTGTCACCCCGTAAATTAATAGAACGATCATTAGATCGCCAGGCAGAAACTTATTGGTCCGGCGTCATGAGGGGGTGGGGAAGCGAACCGCCGTTGCAGCCTGACGGTTACGGAAAGACAGGAGACAAACGGCAAGTCGAGATTGCCGTACCGGATAGCCTAGTTGCAAAGATGGACAAATATTGCAACGGGCGTGAAGATTTGAGGATGGTTTTTTACCTGGCGGCATGGGCGACCGTATTGCTCGCGTTTACCCAGTCGGAGAGCAAGATTGCCATCGCCGTTCCTGTCAGCCGAGGCAACGACGATGAAGAAGCTTACGACAGTAGAGTCGTTCCAATCACCTTCGATCGGCCAGAGAAGCAGACGAGCTTTAAGGATTTGCTACTTCATCTTCTGGAGACTTTCAAGAATAACGATAAACATCTCGCTTATTGGTTAGCCCGATCCGACGCTTCGGAGCTGCCGGCCGGATTTGAACGATTTAGATTTCACTATATCAACCCGCAAAGGAGGGAAATGAAGACAACGTTCGCGGAGACGAACGAAACTTTAATCGAGTGCCGAATAAGTGCGAACGGCAAGGGGATATGGAGCCTCGTCATCGTTTACGATTCCGGACATTATAGCCGCCACCTCGCCGAGACGATCGCCGAGAGCTGCGTTGCCGTATTGGAGCAGGCCGTTGAACAACCTGAGCGCAAACTGATCGCTTTCGAGCTGCGTTCGCTCGCAGAGGTGGCTAATCAAGCGATCTTGAACGATACGGCAGCCGAATTCGCGTCGGATCAGACGATTCATGGCATGTTCGCGTTAGTCGCTACGGCCAGAACGAACGCGATTGCCGTCGTCTGCGGCAGCGAAACTTTAAGCTATGGCGAGCTGAACGCCAAAGCGGAACAATTAGCGCTTTGCTTGCATGAACGGGGAGTCAGGCAAGGAGATCGTGTAGCCGTCATGATGGAACGTTCTTCGGCTTGGATCGTCTCGCTGCTCGCCGTGCTTAAATCCGGCGCCGTCTACATTCCGATCGATCCGGCTTATCCGAATTTACGCATCGATTACATGCTCAAGGACAGCCAGGCATCGGCATTGATTTTACGGGATGATAACGAAGCAAGCCAAGCTTACAGCGGAATAAGGTTTAACTATAATGAGGACTTGTTTCTGCATGTCGGAGTAGAAAACGTTATTAGCTCCGCTTGCCGGACGCTGCCGGACGATCTCGCCTATTTGTTATATACGTCCGGCTCTACGGGCGCGCCCAAAGGAGTAATGGTTGAACATCGTGGGGTCCTGAATTTACGGCATTATTTTATGTCCGCGTATCGTGTCGGAGAAGCCGACCGCGTGCTGCAATTCGCCAGCGCATCGTTTGATGCTTCGATATGGGAAATCTCAATGGCGTTGCTTACAGGCGCTCAATTGCATATCGCAACGCCGGAAATCATCGGAGAGCCGACTCGTTTCGAACGATGGGCTGCGGATAGCGGAATTACGATAGCCACGCTGCCGCCGACTTATGCGGATAAGCTCGCTCCCCGGAACCTCGACAAATTACGAATGCTGATTACGGCCGGCTCCGAGTCTAATCGCGAACTACTGGCGATATGGGCAGAGCATGTCGAATACGTGAATGCATACGGTCCGACGGAAACGACCGTATGCGCTTCGGCTTGGACCGGGAAGCCGGACCGGATCGTCACGACCGCTCCCGTACCGGTCGGCAAACCGTTGCCCAATACGCAGATTCGCATCGTCAACCGATATCTTCAGACGCTCCCGTCCGGCATCCCGGGCGAGTTGGTCGTTTCCGGAACCGGACTCGCGAGAGGCTACTGGAACAAGGAAGAGATGACCGAACAGAAATTCGTGAGTTTACCCGGTGAAGGAACGCGGGCGTACCGCACGGGCGACTTAGCCAAATGGGGAGCGGACGGCAATCTCATCTTTCTTGGAAGAATCGACCGTCAAGTCAAAATTCGCGGGTATCGGATCGAGACGGAGGAAGTTCGGCACGTACTGGCAGGTCTGCAAGGCGTAAAGGATGCCATAGTCACCGTGAAACCCGATCCTCAGGAGGAACCGGCGCTAGTCGGTTATTACGTTGGGGACTACGCCGGCGAGGACGGATCGGCGGCGCTGCGCGACCAACTAGCGAATCGCCTGCCGGGTTATATGGTACCGGCGTTTCTGATCAAGCTTTCGACTATACCGCTAACCTCCAACGGTAAACCCGATCTTGCGTCGCTCCCCGAACCGGGGGCATGGCTTGCGAATCAAGAGCAATCGGACGAGCAATTACCCCAAGGCGAATGCGAGACGAAACTTGCGGACATCTGGCATAAGGTTCTCGGCGTGGAACGGATTGGCAGGGAGGACGATTTCTTCATGCTTGGCGGCCATTCCATGAAAGCGGCCAAGCTTGCGGCGGAAATCTACGGAGCATTCGGCGCTAATATGCCTATCGAATTGATTTTTCGTCATTCCAAGCTTTTCGAGATGGCGAGTTGGATTACGGATATTGGACGTCTTGGTCTGGCGACCGTAATTCCTCAAGCGCCTATGAAAGCCGCTTATCGGCTATCGCCGGCGCAGAGCCGCGTCTTCATTGCGGAAAGCTCAAGCCCCGACAATACGCTCTATGTGTTGCCATTCCTGTTTCAACTGGAGCCGACGCCTGATTACGCAAGGTTGGAAGCGGCATTCCGCCAATTAATCGAACGTCACGAACCGCTTCGTTCATCGTTCGGCTGGGAAGGAAACGAGCCCGTTCAGTTAGTGGCATCCGATGCGGAGTTCCTTATCACGCGGGTCGCGGGGCGCGGGGAAACGCCGGAGCAATTAGCCGAACGGCTAATCGAGCCGTTCGACTTGGCCAGGGCGCCGTTGCTTCGAATCGCTTGGATCGACGAGGAGGCCGGCTCCGTTCGGTTGTTCTTGCAGCTCCACCACATTATCGCCGACGGTCTTTCCCTTGGCGTTCTTCTCCATGACCTGAACGCGATTTTATCGGGGGAGACGCTTGAACCGCTTCCCTTGCAGTACAAAGATTATTGCGAATGGTTGAACGGGAGGGAAGTCCGTGAAGAGGATGAGCTCTTCTGGACGAACCGCTTCGCGGATTACGAAGGGACGGCGGACTTGCCCATCGATTATCCTCGTCCCACCGTTCGCCGTCCCGAAGGCGATACGTTAGCGATTCAGTGGGATCGCGAGATGGCTGCGTGCATTCGAAAGCTGTCGGAGGCTTGCCAAGCGACGGTGCATATGACGATGTTGGCGGCCTATTATACGCTTTTGTCCAAGCTTACCGGGTCCGAGGACGGCGTTGTCGGTTCGCTTCATGCCGGAAGAAACCATCCGGACGCCATGGGGATGGTCGGAATGTTCGTTCATACGCTAGCTCACCGCAATCGTGCGGACGGATCACTGACATTCCGAGAATTCGCCGCTCTGGTGAAGAGAAGAGTGCTGGAAGATTATGAACACTCGGACTACCCGTTCGAACTTTTGGCGCGCAAACAGAAAGTCCGCAACGCCGCGCGCAACCCGCTGTTCGACACGATGTTCGTCCTGCAGAATTTGGACGCCGCGCCAACGGCGATTGGAACGTCGCGCTGGCTTCCGGTGATTCTTAAAGAGAAGCTCTCGCGTTTCGATCTCGTATTCCAGGCTTGGGAGAACGAGGAAGGCATGTTGTTGTGGATCACTTACGCCAGCTCGCTGTTCCGTCCGGAAACGGCGGCGGCGATTGCCGAAGACTATCGCAAGCTGCTCGCGATGTTATCCGAACACCCCGATACTCCGTTGTCCGAAGTCGGTCTGACGGTCGATTATCGCCCGATTACGGCAACCGGATTGGCCTTCGATTTTCAATTTTGATGCGAGGAGGAGAATTCATGGCCGCTAGCCGGATTCTTCCGTTGGCCGTACCGGAGATCGTCTCCTATCCGCATATTTCTTACGCCATGTCCGTCGTGTCGCTAGCTCCCGAAGGAATCGACTGGGTGTTCAGCAATTACGTGCAGCTTTGCATGCTTGATCAAGGGTCGACGGTCGAAATGCGCTATTTCGTCCCTAACGCGGATTTGTTCCATTTTCCTGGATTGTTCGGCACCCAGCACGTACGGAGAGACTGGATTCTGCACTATTGCCCGAGCTTTACCGACTTCGTCCGATTCAGCATCGATCGGGGATTTTACGTGTGGACATTCGTGGACGAGTACTATATTCCGGGGACGCGATCTTATCGGAATCAATCGTTCGAACACGCCATCATGATCCATGGATATGACGACGAGCGCCGCGAGATCCATATTAGCGGTTACTTGGAGAGTCAGCGTTACAAGCAGTCTACGATCGCCTACGATACGGCTGAGCTTGCCTTTACGGAGATGCGGGTTCCGGAAATTCACTTTGCCAACAACACGCATTTGCTTACAAGAAGCCCGAACGGATACGAATTCAAAACGCATTGGATCATGGAGCAGCTCTCCGATTACGGCGGCGCCAAACCTTCCGACGTCCGAATGGAAGTATTCGAGGAACGGAAGGATTGTCCTTACTATTGGGGAATCGACGTAATCGACGGATTGCAGGAAAAGCTTCGTCAACACATGAGAGAAGAGACGTTCGTCGATCATCGTCCGTTTTTCATTTTGCTGGAACATAAAAAAACGATGAACAAACGGCTTGCTTATATGGCCGACAAAGGTCATTTCGTGTTTTCGGACGCGGTCCGGAACGGCTACAGGGATATCGAAACGAAGGCGAAGACGATTCTAAACCTGAAGCTGAAATATTTAATCACCAGGGAAAACCGCTATTTGACGCAGATCATCGATCGTCTTGACGGTTTGAGAGAAGCGGAGTCGAAGACGATCGAACAGATGTTGGCGCAATACGAATGGAATAGCAACCGAAGGAGGAAGGAAGTATGACCGCCGGTAGAATACTGCCGCTCGCCGTTCCCGATATCACATCGTACACCCATGTTACCTACGCGCTGTCTGTCATGCATACGGATCGCGACGCTCTCCGTTGGGTGTACAGCAACTACGTTCAGATGTTCACGTGGGATTGGGGCCACGCAATCCAAGTCGATCATTATACCCAGACGGCGGAGCACCATCTTATTCCCTGTCTTGGCGGCTCGCAAATTTTGACGCGCAAGACGCTCGAGAAATATCCCGGCGGCTTCGTGAACTTTGCGCGGGAAAGCATCGAGGACGGTTATTACGTATGGGTATGCGTGGACGAATTTTTTATCCCCGGGACTTCCGCATATCAGAATCGTTCGAATCCGCATGCGGTATTGATTCATGGTTATGACGATTCCAGAAGCGCTTTTCTGTTAACGGGTTATTTCGAGAATCAGCATTATGGCGAAGCCGAAGCCAGTTACGCCGACATGGAGAAAGCCTATTACGGCTTCGAACCGAATGATCACATTCATTGGACGAATTTCGTTCGGATGCTGAAGCTTAACAGCTATTTCAAAAAATTGTACGAGTTCAAGACGCACTGGGTTATGGAGCAACTGGAGGAATACTGGCTCGCGAAGCCCTCCTCAAGGAGAATGGAAGCGTACGAGGAGACGACGACTTTACCGAAAATATGGGGTTCGGACGTGTACGAGAGACTTCAATTGCAGATTGACCGGCATATCGCCAAGGAGGGGATAGTCGACCATCGGCCTTTCTACGTGTTATGGGAACACAAAAGAATGATGAATCGTCGGATCGCTTATATGGAGGAGAACGGATTCTATCAATTTTCGGATCGTTCGAAGGAGGAGTGGCTGAAGATTGAACAATCGGCGTTGCTCGCGCGCAACTTGGAGTTGAAATACTTGATGAGCTTCAATAACCGGTTCCTGGAGCAATTGAAAGATCGTCTGGCGGCGTTGAAGAAGGAAGAGTCCTTCGCGATCGAGCGAGTGCTGGATGACTATGCGCGCAGCGGCGGCAAAAGATACCTGAATATTCTAAAGGAGGAAGCATAATGAGCTTGGAAGCGTTGGAAATCCAGAAAATATTGGCCAGTGGAAGATTGAATAAGGAAAAAGACTTCTGGTCGGCTCTTCTGGAGGGAGACCGCGAATTAACTCGGATTCCCGAAGACCGCAGACCGGCGGATTCAGAGCAGACGCGATACCAAGAATTACAAATCGAATGCGGCGCAAGCTTGTCGCTCAAAATCAATGCATTTACAGGAGCTTCCGATCTAGCTGCCTTTCTTGTATTGCTGAGCGGCGTTCAGATCGTAGCCCAGAAGTACGCCCACGCCGCAGAGACGCTCGTGGTCACGCCGGTATTAGACACCCGTAAACAAGAAGAAGGACGAATAAACCGTTATTTGGTCGTTCCGTTCGCGCCGGACGCGGGCGCCTCCTACCGTAATTATCTTAATTCGTTAAAATCAAGAATCGCGAATATCTCCGAGAATCAGAACTATCCGTTCTCTCAGTTGGTTCTCGATCGGGGATGGGGAGGCGCGGACAACGCCGAAGAATTCGTCGTTCCGCTCGCTATGGGGTGCAGCCGTATTCATGCGGCCGAGTCGTTCGAGGGGACGAAAACCGACTTCCTGTTCTGGTTCGAAGAACGCGACGGCGAATGGGACTTGCGCCTCCGTTGCAACGCATCGCGTTATACGGGTGAATTCGCGCAGGCCGTAGCCTCCCATTGGCTGCGCGCGATGGACGTCTTATTGAACGACCCGGATGCCCCGTTGTCGTCTATTGATTTGCTATACCCTGCCGAATGGGAGAAGATCGTCCGCGGCTTCAATGCGACGGACGGGCAATTCCCGGCGGACAAGACGCTTCACCGGTTGTTCGCTGAACAGGCGGCCCGGACTCCGGATGGGATCGCCGCGATGTACAAGGACGAAACGTTGACCTATCGAGAGTTGGACGAAAGGTCCAACCGGCTTGCGAATGCGCTTCGCAACAGCGGGGTCGGGCCGGAGGTGCGGGTCGCGCTGCTGTGTAGACGTTCATTCGATCCGGTCGTAGGCGCGATCGGCATTCTAAAGGCCGGAGGCGCTTACGTCCCGATGGATGCATCATGGCCGAAACGTCGCATTCAGACCGTGCTGGACGAAGTGGGGGCTACCCATTTGGTCACGCAAAAGGAGCTGTTCGCTCCTATCGCCGATCTGCTGTGGAGATCGGATTCGTTGCGTCAGGTCGTTTTGCTCGACGAGGACGAGATCGATCCGACCGCTTCCCGGTTTGACCGGCAGGCTATGGTCAGAATGTTCGACGACTTAGCCGAATCCGCGACGGACCGGATTTCCGCGGGCGGCTTCATCAGTACCTATACGGGGCTGTACTTCACCGAAGCGGAAGTTGATGAATACCGCGACAGAGTTGTCGAATTGGCCCAGCCGTTCGCGGGAGAAGGAAAATCCGCTCTCGAAATCGGATGCGGCTCGGGACTTGTTCTATTCGAGCTTGCCGACGCTTTCGGTCAATATACCGGCTTGGACGCTTCCCGAATCACTCAGGAACGCAACCTGCAACGCGTGATGGAAAACAATCTACAAGCTAACGTCAAGCTATTGACCGGGTTCGCCGACGAGATCGCGAGCATGGAAGATCGAGCGTACGACGTCGTTCTTCTGCCGAGCACGATACAGTTTTTCCCCGATTATCTATATTTGGACAACGTACTGAGAGAGGCAATCCGGCTCGTTCGGCCAGGCGGGGCGCTAATCGTATCGGATGTACCGGACGAAGCGGCCAAGGAGGAATTCCGCGCTTCGCTCGAGGAATTCAAGCGCAATCACGGTGCATTCTACAAGACGCGCATTCAACTTGATCAACATTTGTATTGCCATGAAGATTATTTCGCCGGTCTGGAGACGCGATATCCCGGATTAAAGGTTGAGGTACGAAAACGCACGAAGGGCTTCAAGAATGAGCTGCGTTACCGTTACGACGTCGTCATTTCCAAGACGGCCGAAATCCAAGCGGAAGAGGAATCGTCCGCGATTAAGCAGATCTTGACACGAGCACATTTGAACGCGGAAGACGGAAGCCGCGAGCCGGATGTCGCCGACGATGCTTCGCGTACCGCTTACGTGTTATTCACGTCCGGATCGACGGGAACTCCGAAGGGGGTCGTCGTGTCCCATCGCCCCGTCGTTAACGTTATTGACTGGGTAAACGGCCGGTTCGGCGTGAACGAGAGAGATCGCTTATTCTTCATTACGTCGTTCTGCTTCGATCTGTCGGTGTACGACGTGTTCGGAATGCTGTCCTCGGGCGCCGCCATCGACATTATTACGGAGGAAGACGTTCGCAAGCCCGAAACTTGGCCGCAACGCATGGCAGACAGCGGAATCACGATCTGGGACTCCGCGCCGGCCGCGCTCGCGCAGAGTATTCCGTTCTTCCAGAAGCATGCCGGTCCGCAAGCCCGAGTCCGCTTGTTCTTGTTGAGCGGAGACTGGATTCCCGTGCCGCTCCCGGGACAATTGCGCCAGTTGTTTCCGGAATGCGCGATCGCCGCGCTCGGTGGAGCGACGGAAGCGTGCATCTGGTCGAACTGTTACGAGGTCGGCGAGACCGATCCTAGCTGGCTCAGCATTCCTTACGGCAAACCTATACGGAATGCCAGGTATTATATTCTGGACCGCGACATGAAAGCCTGCCCGATCGGTGCCAGAGGCGAGCTGTTCATCGGAGGCGAATGTTTGGCGAACGGCTATCACGCTGAGGCGCTTACCCGCGAGAGATTCATTCCCGATCCGTTCCGTTCGGAGCCGACGGCCCGTATGTACCGAACGGGGGACTTGGCCAAATACGGACGCGACGGGAACATCGAGTTTCTAGGGCGCGTCGATCATCAGGTCAAAATTCGCGGCTATCGAATCGAGCTCGGAGAAATTCAGGCGAAGCTGCTGCGCCACCCGGACATTTCGCAATGCGTCGTCATCGACAACGCGGATGGGTCGGGACAAAAAGCGTTATGCGCGTATTACGCGGCTTCCGAAGATCTTTCCGCACGCTCTCTTAAGGATTTCCTGGCGACGGATTTGCCGGCCTACATGATTCCTTCCTATTTCGTAAGGCTGCCGGCCATCCCGGTGACGTCGAACGGCAAGGTAGACCGCGCAGCGCTTCCGGCGCCGCAATCCCAAGTTCGCTCCGATGCGGCCTACGAACCGCCGGCCAATGATATCGAAGCGGAACTCGTGGAGCTCTGGAAGCAGCTGCTAGAGATCGATACCGTCGGCGTCAACGACAATTTCTTCGAGTTGGGAGGCCATTCCTTGCTTGCCGTCAAGCTGGAGATCGAAATGGAGGAACGCGGTTTGGTCATCTCGCCGGAAGATTTCCAACAGTGTTATACGATACGCGATCTGAGCCAATATACGACGCGGGCCTGCGATGAGGCTTCCTAGAGATGAGGTTGCGCATGCGGCAGAAACCGCATGCGAGCCGGATCGGCCGGATGAGCGGGTGAAGCTGTACGCCGTGAAGGCGGAGCGCCCGCTCCCCCGCGAGTTGCACGCGCAATTCCTTGCGCTATGCTCCCCGTTCCGTCGGGACAAGCTTCGGCGCTATGTACGGGAAGAAGACGCAAGACGTTCCCTGATGGCCGAGATGCTCCTGAGAGCCGCGTTGCGTAAGGATTGGCTTAAGCGAAGCGATGGGGTTCCGTTGGTCTTCGAAGAGAACGCCTACGGCAAACCGAACCTGACGGGCGTTCCCCGCGTGCATTTCAATCTGTCGCATTCCGGGGATTGGTGCGCCTGCGCGGTCTCGGAATCGCCAATCGGAGTCGACGTGGAACAGGTGCGGCAACAGGAGCTCGGCTGGGCGGACAAATTGCTTGCCGAAGACGAGAAAATCGAGCTGCATGCGACTGCCGGAATAGAGCGACTAAAACGGTTCTTCGAAATCTGGACTTTAAAGGAAAGCTACGTAAAGGCGCTGGGAAAAGGACTCTCGCACGGGCTGAATACGTTCTCCGTAGCGAAGACATCCGTAAGCCGTTTAGAGCCATATCGGGTAACCGGATATTGGCTGGACGACCGCCATCCGGCGGCGGTATGCGCGCTGGCGGCCATTCCGCAACAATGGACCATCTTGTCGCCTAATGGCGTCGGGAACTTGTTGGTCAACGATATTGAAGCGATGAGAGGAGAATGCAGGGAGTGAATGCTCTTTGGATCGGATTACCGGGGCTGGCCATTGTCGGAAATTTGATCGGGTTGGGCTGGGTGCTTCGCGGCATTCGCAAGAATAAACGGTTCAAGGAGAAGCAGAAAAGCGCGACGGTCACCGTACAGCTCGTCTTTGCGACGGTATTCTACGGCTGGTTAGGTTACTGCATTGCGCGATTATGGGCAGAGGCTTCCATGACGGAACGTTTCGTGCTGGGAGAGACGTATACGGCTTTTGCATTGTTCGGAGCGTATCTGACTCTGACTGCGGCTTATCCGAAGCCAAAGGAACGACCTTACGGATCCATGTTGCTGCTAAGCGTCGCCAGCGGCGTTGGAAATGCTTCGATGATCTTCGTCGTCAATGCGGCAATCGCGGGCAGCGGGAATTTCAGCACCGGCTTGCTGCCGTTTTTCGTGCTCGGCATGCTGGGGTTCGTCTGCGGACAGAAGTTGCTTAGATCCCGGCTGATCCGCATGACGAACGGCATCGTGTACGACAAAAGAATGGAAGTGCTCTCCGTCGTCTTGAACGCCCCGTATGCGAACGTGGAGGCGATGGAAAGAGGGAAGATCGAAGCTTGCTTGAACAACGATACGGAGACGGTGAGCAGCTTCGCTAACCGGATGGTCAGCGTCGGGACGTGGTCTGTCACCATCATAGCGGGATTCGCGTATTTGGCTGCGCTGAGCTTGCCCGGATTTCTTTTCTCGCTAGCGGTCGTTCTTGTCGCATCCGGGGCTTTCTTCGTTATTCTTCGTTCCGCTAACCGCCTATGGGAGCAAACGAGGGATATCCAAAATGTTTTTTTCAAGTTCATACAAGATTTGATCCACGGTTTCAAGGAACTGTACTTGAACCGTCGCAAGGCGCGCGATTTCCGAGACGATATGGAGCTAAGCTGCGCGTCATATCGCGACAAACGTTCTCAAGCGGAAGTTAAAGTGGCGAACGTCGTCGTCATCGGCGACTTGTTGTTCGCTTCCGTCATCGGGACGGTCGTGTTCGCTTTCCCGCATTTGTTGCCGGGTATCGGAAACGGGGAATTGCGGAGCTTCGTATTCGTGTTCCTGTATATGGCGGGACCGCTTACCTCGATTCTGAATACGTTGCCGGATCTGTTCCAAGCTCGCATAAGCTGGAGACGAATTCGCAAGTTTACCGATGAGCTCTCCGAATTGGGCGGCAGAGTCGACGCGGAACCGGAATCGAAAGATACATCGGATGTCATGCTTCGTCTGGAGCAAGCCATTTACGAGTACAGCCGCGGCTCGGATCGAAGCTTCTCCGTCGGACCGATAGATTACGAGTTTCGTTCCGGAGAGCTCGTTTTCGTCATCGGCGGCAACGGCAGCGGAAAATCCACGCTCGCGAAGCTGGTCACGGGGCTCTACGAGCCGAACGAGGGTCGGGTTACCCTCAACGGCGACAGGATTAGCGCCGGCGCGATAGGGGACTACGTGTCGACGATTTTCAGCGATGCTTATTTATTCGATCGTTTGTACGGTATCGATTTCGAGGCTAAAGCCGAAGAAGCCCGGCATTATTTGAACGTGTTGGGTTTACAGGACAAGGTCGCCATCGAAGGCGGACGATTCAGCACGACTCGGCTATCAACCGGACAACGGAAACGGCTTGCGCTGCTGGTTAGCTATCTCGACGATAAGCCGATCTGCCTATTCGACGAATGGGCGGCGGACCAAGACCCGGAATACCGGGAATATTTCTACACGACGCTGCTTCCCGAGCTGAGGGGCAAGGGCAAGTGCGTTATCGTCATTACCCATGACGACCGCTATTTCGGGATGGCCGATAAGCTGATCAAACTCGAAATGGGGAAAATCGCATGAAACTTTACTGTCTGCCCTACGCGGGCGCATCGGCAGCGATCTATTTCAAATGGAAGAAGTGCCTTGCCCCGGATTTGGATTGCATTCCGTTAGAATTGGCCGGGCGAGGGACTCGCTCGGCAGAACGGTTCTACGAAGGCATGGAGGAAGCGCGCGAGGACGTGTTTCGCCTGCTGGAAGCGCGAATGGACGGAACTCCTTACGCTTTATTCGGCCATTCCATGGGGGGAATGATCCTATATGAAACCGCGAGGTTAATTCGGGATCGTCATCTGCCGGCCCCCGTTAAGCTCTTTTTCTCCGGACGTCCGGCGCCGGAGACGCCGGCCCCGGAAAGTCCGATCCATCGTCTGCCGGACGGGGAGTTTGCCGAGCGAATTCTGGACATGGGCGCTACTTCAGAGGAGATCTTTGCAAGCAAGCCGCTTCGCGACGTATTCATGCCGATCTTAAGGGCGGATTTTCGGCTAGTGGAAACATACAAGTACGAAGCAAAAAAACCATTGCCATGGGAGATCGCGGCCATTGCGGGGGAAGAAGAGAAGTGGACGGCCGCGGAGGTGGAGGGCTGGAAGAGCCATACGTCCGCGGATTGCCGCGTCGCGCGACTGCCGGGCGGCCATTTCTACTGGCAAGATCGCCCCGAATCGCTGCACGCGTTGCATTTGCTGCTACGACAGGAATTGTTGGCATCACCGATGATCAAATCGACTTAATCATAGAAGGAGGCGCGCGATGAAGCCGTTCACCCATTTGGCGGAAATGCTGGATAGCGCGGCGGGTAGCGGGAAAGGCATCGTGTTTATACATAAGAAATCGGAATCCCGGTTGACCTATCGACAACTGTACGAAGAAGGGTTGGCATTGGCTGCCCGATTGTTGGATCTAGGCTGGCAAGCGAGGGAAGAGGTAGTCATCCGAATCGATGATCCGCGCGCTTTCGTCACGGCGTTCTGGGGATGCTTGCTCGGAGGATGGATTCCCGTTCCCGTGACGGCGGGGGGCAGCGATGAAAACAGGGCCAAGCTGCTGCAAGTGTGGGGAACCTTGAACCGGCCAAGACTATTGGCGGACCCGGCAGGATTGGCGGATGCCGAAGAGACGATTGGGGCGGATCGGTTAAATGGATCATCCTATTGTCTAGAACTCGAACGATCGCCGTTGGATTCCGCCGTAGGCCGCCGAAAAGAACTGCCTTACCGGGCTGCGGGCGACGATCTCGCTTTCCTGCAATTTTCCTCCGGCTCGACAGGAGAGCCGAAGGGCGTCATGCTCACGCACGGCAATCTGTTGTCGAACATGAACGCCATCGTCTCCAACTCGGGAACGACCGCGGACGATTCTTCCTTGAGTTGGATGCCGCTCACCCACGATATGGGACTGATCGGCTTCCATCTTGCGCCGATCTATGCCGGAATGGAGCAATACCTCATGCAGCCGGCCCAGTTCATGCTCGATCCGATGCTATGGTTATCCAAAGCGAACGAGCATCGGATTACTTCAATCGCTTCTCCCAATTTCGGATACAAGCATTTTCTAGGCTGTTATAAGCCCAAAGATGCCGAGGGGTGGGATTTGAGCTGCATCCGGCTGATCTTTAACGGCGCGGAACCGATTTCCGCGGAATGGGCCGACAAATTCGTCGCCGCTCTGGCTCCGAGCGGCTTGCGCGCGGAAGCGATGTTCCCGGTATACGGAATGGCCGAAGCGACGCTGGCCGTCACCTTTCCGCCGGTCGGAGAGCCGCTCGTTCCCGTCCGGGTCGATCCGCGTACGTTGCTCGTAGGCGAAAAAGCTTGGCTTGCGGAGCAGGGAGACGCCGGTGCAATCGAGTTCGTCGACGTAGGTTATCCGGTCGAGGATTGCGAGGTTTCCATTCGCGACGAGGCGGACGGCGAGTTGGCCGACGGGCTAACGGGTCATATTCTCATTCGCGGTTTGAACGTAACGAAGGGGTATTACAATGCACCGCAGCAGACGCTGAAAGCGTTCGCTTCCGAAGGATGGCTTCGAACGGGAGATCTAGGCTTCATGCGCGGGGGCAGGCTGGTCATTACCGGAAGATATAAAGACATCATCTTCGTCCGCGGGCAGAACGTCTATCCCCACGACCTGGAGAAACGCGTAGAGTCGATCGAAGGAATCGGGTACGGCAAAGCGGCCGCATGCGGCGCCCCGAATCGGGAATCGGGCGAAGAGGAAATCGTGATTTTCGTCCAGCATCGAGGAAAATTGGAGAAATTCGCCCAACTCGCGGATAAAGTCCAACGCCAGCTATCCAGAGAAACCGGTTTCGATATCGGTCTCGTGCTGCCGATTCGGAATATCCCCCGGACGACGAGCGGCAAAATCCAACGTTATAAGCTGTCCGAGCGATTAAGGTCGGGAGAATGGGACGAAACGTTGCGCGAGCTGGCACAATTGATTCGCGCTAATTCCGACGTAGAGACTGCCGTCGAGCAGCCGGAAGACGATACTCCCGAGATGGCCAAGCTTAAGCAAATATGGCGGGAAGCGCTCGACGTTGCGGAGGTAAGGTCCGACGATCATTTTCTGGAAAGGGGAGGAAATTCGTTGAAAGCCGCCCGGTTGCTGGCGAATATTCGGCAACAATGGGGGATAGAACTTTCGATCCGCGAATTGTTCGACTACGCGACGCCTAGGGTGCTCCTGGAAAAAATCCGGTTGAGCGCGGGAACGGCGGAAGCGACGTCTGCGCCGGCGTTGCCGGAATTGCCAGAATTCGACGAAGCGGCAATCGCGCGTTATCCGGCATCGGTCGCCCAAACTCGGATGGCGTTCGTCGATCAGACCGAGGATATCGGCTGCGCTTATCACATTCCCGTAGCGCTATCGATCGAAGGCCCGTTGCGGCCGGATGCCGTGCAAACCGCGATCGAACAGCTGATCCGCAGACATGCTACGCTTCGCACCTCTTACCATTGGGAGGAGGATGAACTCGTTCAGAAAGTGAGTTCCGGGGAATCCGTCCGATTTGAGCTCAGCGTATTTCCGGTACGAACGGAGCTCTTGGCAGATGCGGTTTCGTTCGCGAACGCGGAAGCCAAAGCGATGCTGGCCCCTTTTGACCTTGGCCAACCGCTTCCGTTAAGAGCGGGGATGTGGACGGACGGGGTTAACCGACATTTGCTTCTGTTGAACGTTCACCACATCGCTTCGGATGGAATCGGGATGAACGTGTTGATGCGAGAGTTTTCCGCTTTATTGAACGGAGAAGCTTTGCCTATTCTAGGCAAGCCGTATGCCGCATTCTCCGAATGGGAACGGCAAAACCGGAACGCGAAGCCGGATAGCGAAGCGTATTGGCGCAAGGAGCTGGAGCTCCCGTCCCCGCCGATCGATTGGCCGGACGTTGCGGTCAGACCGGACAAGCGAAGCTTCCGCGGAAGTACGGTCCGGCTGGAGCTTCCGCCCGAGTTGATGCGGAAGTGGCAGAAGAAGCTTCAGCAGGGCAAAGGTACGGTTGCTTCCCTGTTGTTGACTCTTCATGCCGCGATTGTCAGTCGGTTCAGCGGGTATCGAGACTTCTCCGTCGGGATTCTGCTTGCGGGAAGAACCAATCCCGAGACGCTGAATATGGTCGGAATGTTCAACAATTACGTTCCCGTTCGCGTCGCCGTCGACGGGATTTTGGACTTTCATGAGCTATGGCGACGTACGGGGGATAAACTATGGGACGCTTTGAGCCATTCGGACGTTCCCTATGAGAAACTAATAGAAATGTCCGGCCGGGGCGTCGATCGATCCCGGAACCCGCTATTCGACACGATGCTCGTCTACCATAACCAATCTCAGGAAGCCCGTGCGCGCTTCGAAGCGGCAGGCTGTAGATTCGAGCAAGTTAATCTGGAGACGGGAACGGCAAAGCTCGATTTGAAGCTGGACGTTTACCCGGAGCCGGCGGGATCTCTTTCCTGCGTATGGGAATACAACGATCAACTCATCCGCCGGGAGACGGTGGAACGAATGGCAAGCCACTTCTTGCGCCTGGCGGAACAGGCGGCGAACGAACCGGAACGGGTGCTGAACGACATCTGCTTGCTGACCGAGGATGAACGCCGGCAAGTGGTGGAGACGTTTAACGCCACGGAAACGCCGTTCCCAGCAGAGCTGACGCTGCCGGAGCTGTTCCGGCGTCAGGCCGAGAAGACGCCGGAGCGCGTCGCCGCCGTGTTCGGAGCGGAGCGGCTCACGTACCGCGAGCTGGAAACGCGTGCGAATCGCGTCGCACATCGTTTGCTCGCGCATGGCCTTCGGTCGGGCGAGCCGGTCGGACTCATGACCGAGCGTTCTCCGGCGATGATGGCCGGGCTGCTCGGCATATTGAAGGCAGGAGGCGCGTACGTACCGTTGCCGCCGGATTTCCCGGCGGATCGGCTGCGCTATATGGCCGACAATGCGGGCCTTCGCCTAGTCTGCGCGCAAGCGAACTGGTTAGGCTTCGCCGCGGAGGCTTGCTCGGATGCCGCGCTTATCGACCTGGATTTAGACGGAGAAGGGAGCGCGGAAGCACCCGATGTCGCTGTCTCCCCTGAGCAAAACGCATACATTCTTTACACGTCCGGTTCGACGGGACGGCCGAAGGGCGTCATGATCCGGAACCGATCCGTTATTAACAGGATTCATTGGATGCAGCAGGCATACTCGCTCGGCGAGCGGGACGTCATCTTGCAGAAAACGCCGTACAGCTTCGACGTGTCGGTGTGGGAACTGTTCTGGTGGATGTTATCCGGTTCGAGCGTGGCATTCCTTGCCCCGGGCGCGGAGAAAGACCCGGGACAACTGCTGAAAGCCATTGAAGCAAACCGCATCACGACGATGCACTTCGTTCCGTCGATGCTGGCGGCGTTCTTGGAAGCGGCGCAGGGCGAGAAGCCGGAGCGGCTGCGGGAGAAGCTGGGCACGCTGCGGCACGTGTTCGCCAGCGGTGAAGCGCTGCATAAGGCGCACGTCGAGAAATTCTACGCGTTAATGCGCCAAGCTGGATTGACCGAAACGAAGCTGGTTAACCTGTACGGCCCGACGGAAGCGACGGTAGACGTGACGGCTTACGTCTGCGAGCCGGACAGCGAACTCGATTACGTGCCGATCGGCAAGCCGATCGACAACACGGCGATCTATATCGTCGGCGAAAGCGATCAGGCGCAGCCGATCGGGGTGCCCGGGGAGCTGTGCATCGCGGGCGTGCAGCTGGCGGCGGGTTATGCGAACCAGCCGGAACTGACGGCGGACAAATTCGTGGCGAACCCGTTCGTGCCGGGGACGCGCATGTACCGGACGGGCGATTTGGCCCGTTGGACGACGGACGGACAGATTCAATACTTGGGCCGAATCGACGACCAAGTGAAAATCCGGGGGTACCGGATCGAGCTTGGCGAGATCGAGCGAACGCTGCTGGCGCATGATGCGGTGTCGGAGGCAGCGGTCGTGGCGGCGGATGACGGAATGGGCGGCAAACGTCTAGTGGCGTACATCGTGGCGGACCGCGCCTGCACGTCGGGCGAGCTGCGCAAGCATTGCGGAGAGCGGCTGCCGGACTATATGATCCCTGCGCTGTTCGCGCAGCTGGAGCGGATGCCGCTGACGGCGAGCGGAAAGGCCGACCGGAAGGCGCTGCCGGCGCCGGAAGCGGAGATGGACACGGGAGTGGCGTACGCCGAGCCGACCACGGCGACGGAGCAACGATTGGCCGCGTTATGGGAGGAGCTGCTGCAACGGGACAAAGTCGGCATCGACGACGATTTCTTCGCCATCGGCGGTCATTCGTTGAAAGCCGCTACGTTGGCTGCGCGTGTGCATAAGGAATTTCACCTACAGTTGTCCATGAGAGATATTTTCCGATATCCGACCTTACGGACGATGTCGCAACGCATGGAACAATCCGTTGCTTCGGGAGGGGACGTTAAGCATGAACGGATTCCGGCGATCGCCCCTCGCGCGAGATATCCGTTGTCCTCGGCGCAAAACCGATTATTCGTTCTTCAGGCGATGGATGCGCAAAGCACCGCTTACCATTTGCCGACGGCGATTAGAATTGCCGGTCCGCTTGATCGGGCGAAGCTGCTTCTAGCCGTGAGAACTCTGTCGGAGCGTCATGAGACGCTGCGCACCTCGTTCGAATGGCTCGACGGAACGCCGATGCAACGAATTTCCAGCGAACCGATCGCGGAAATCGAGTACGAAGTCGAGCGCGATGCCGATCCGGACGCCTGCCTGCGCGAATTCGTCAAGCCGTTCGACTTGGGCGAATCGCCGCTCTTTCGGGTGAAGCTCATTCGCAGATCGGCGCAGGACCACTTGCTGCTGATGGATATGCATCATCTCATCGCTGACGGAGTGTCGACGGCCGTGCTTGCGGAGCAATTCGTTAGGCTATATGAGGGAGAACGGCTGGAAGATCTCCCGATTCAATACAAAGATTACGCAGCATGGCAAACAAATTGGCTCAGCACGGATGAAAGCCTCGTGCAAGAGCGTTACTGGCTGGAACGGCTGTCGGGAGCAGTCCCGACGCTGGATTTGCCGACAGATTACGCGCGCCCCGCACGACTGGATTACGAGGGGGATTCGGTTACCGTTTTTCTTGGCGCGGAACGGACTCGGGAGCTAAAGGAGTTGGGCTTGCGTACCGGTACGACGTTGTACATGGCTTTGCTTGGGCTTTTCTCGACGCTGCTGCATCGGTATTCCCGCCAAGCGGAAATCTGGATCGGTTCCCCGGTAGCCGGAAGGCCGCATGCCGATCTTGCTGATCTTGTCGGGATGTTCGTCAATACGGTCGTCTTGCGCAACCGAATCGACGGCTCCCGGACGTTCTTTGAATTGCTGGAGGACGTAAAAGGAAGCGTCCTCGGCGCATTGGACCATGATCGTTACCCGTTCGAGGAACTGGTAGACAAGCTGGGCGTGCGCCGCGATACAAGCCGCAATCCGCTGTTCGACGCGATGTTCGTCCTTCAGAACACGGGAGCCGGAGAGGTCGGCTCGAGCGGAACGCGCTTCGAACCGCTCGACCATCGCAGAACGACGGCGAAGTTCGATCTCACGCTGGAAGTCGTAGAAAAGAACGACGAATTGGTCTGTCGCTTCGAGTATCGTACGTCCTTGTTTCGCCGGGAAACGGTGGAGCGGATGGCTCGCCACTTCCTGCGTCTAGCGGAACAGGCGGCAAGTTACCCAGACAGCGCGCTAAACGATATTAGCTTAATGACAAAGGAAGAACGGCGGCAAGTGGTCGAGACGTTTAACGCCACGGAAACGCCGTTCCCGGACGAGATGACGTTGCCGGAGCTGTTCCGGCGTCAGGCGGAGAAGTCGCCGGATCGCGTTGCCGCCGTGTTCGGAAAAACGGAGCGGCTCACGTACCGCGAGCTGGAAACGCGTGCGAATAGCGTCGCACATCGTTTGCTCGCGCATGGCCTTCGGTCGGGCGAGCCGGTCGGACTCATGACCGAGCGTTCTCCGGCGATGATGGCCGGGCTGCTCGGCATATTGAAGGCAGGAGGCGCGTACGTACCGTTGCCGCCGGATTTCCCGGCGGATCGGCTGCGCTATATGGCCGACAATGCGGGCATTCGCCAAGTCTGCGCGCAAGCGAGTTGGTTAGACGCCGCTGCGGAGGTTTGCCCGGG
Organism: Cohnella cholangitidis; assembly: GCF_014107495.1. Lineage (GTDB taxonomy): Bacteria > Bacillota > Bacilli > Paenibacillales > Paenibacillaceae > Cohnella > Cohnella cholangitidis. Next base: position 64,524 of record NZ_CP041969.1, on the reverse strand, counting down.
TGCCGAGCTTCTCGACCTAGATGAATGCCTCAAGCCTGCGGGATCGACAGTGACCGGCGAGTCTTTAGCGGCGGAGCCGAGCGAAGCACCCTATATCGCCGTTTCCCCTGAGCAAAACGCATACATTCTTTACACGTCCGGCTCGACGGGACGGCCGAAGGGCGTCATGATCCGGCACCGATCCGTTATTAACCGGATTCATTGGATGCAGAAGGCTTACTCGCTCGGCGAGCGGGACGTCATCTTGCAGAAAACGCCGTACAGCTTCGACGTGTCGGTGTGGGAACTGTTCTGGTGGATGTTATCCGGTTCGAGCGTGGCATTCCTCGCCCCGGGCGCGGAGAAAGACCCGGGACAACTGCTGGAAGCCATTGAAGCAAACCGCATCACGACGATGCACTTCGTTCCGTCGATGCTGGCGGCGTTCTTGGAAGCGGCGCAGGGCGAGAAGCCGGAGCGGCTGCGGGAGAAGCTGGGCACGCTGCGGCACGTGTTCGCCAGCGGTGAAGCGCTGCATAAGGCGCACGTCGAGAAATTCTACGCGTTAATGCGCCAAGCTGGATTGACCGAAACGAAGCTGGTTAACCTGTACGGCCCGACGGAAGCGACGGTAGACGTGACGGCTTACGTCTGCGAGCCGGACAGCGAACTCGATTACGTGCCGATCGGCAAGCCGATCGACAACACGGCGATCTATATCGTCGGCGAAAGCGATCAGGCGCAGCCGATCGGGGTGCCCGGGGAGCTGTGCATCGCGGGCGTGCAGCTGGCGGCGGGTTATGCGAACCAGCCGGAACTGACGGCGGACAAATTCGTGGCGAACCCGTTCGTGCCGGGGACGCGCATGTACCGGACGGGCGATTTGGCCCGTTGGACGGCGGACGGACAGATTCAATACTTGGGCCGAATCGACGACCAAGTGAAAATCCGGGGGTACCGGATCGAGCTTGGCGAGATCGAGCGAACGCTGCTGGCGCATGATGCGGTGTCGGAGGCAGCGGTCGTGGCGGCGGATGACGGAATGGGCGGCAAACGTCTAGTGGCGTACATCGTGGCGGACCGCGCCTGCACGTCGGGCGAGCTGCGCAAGCATTGCGGAGAGCGGCTGCCGGACTATATGATCCCTGCGCTGTTCGCGCAGCTGGAGCGGATGCCGCTGACGGCGAGCGGAAAGGCCGACCGGAAGGCGCTGCCGGCGCCGGAAGCGGAGATGGACACTGGGGTGGCGTACGCCGAGCCGACCACGGCGACGGAGCAACGATTGGCCGCGTTATGGGAGGAGTTGCTGCAACGGGACAAAGTCGGCATCGACGATAACTTTTTCGAGCTGGGTGGAAATTCGTTGTTGCTGCTCCGCATGCATAAGGAGCTCGAAACCTCGTATCCCGGCATGTTGACGGTAGCAGATTTGTTCGCCTATCCTACCGTGTCGAAGCTGGCCGTCAGACTCTCCGAAGAAGGATCGGCTATGACGAACCTAACCGTCGTTCCTATTCGGGTTCCTGAACAAGCGAGACCGTTAGACCGACATGCGCGGCAGGGAGACTTACTGCGATTGCCGCTGAATAGCCAGACCGTTCGGCAGTTGGAGCGGATCGGCGAGCTTGAGGGCGTAGATCCGGAGCTTGCGGCAATCGCGATCTGGGCCGTTATGTTTGCGCAGGCGTTCCGTCAGCCCCGGTACGATCTGTTGTTATGCGGCTTAAGCGACGGCGCGGGTATCGCGTCGGTCGATCTGAATGCGGTGAAGGGATATCCGGAGCTGCTTCGATCCATTCGCGAGACAAGGCTTCAACCTGCGCCTCCTTACCCCGTGCTTGTCAAACCGGAAGGAAAAGACTCGCCGACGGCAATTTTGCCGTTGTACCGGGGAAGCTATTCCGCCGCCGCGCCCGAGCAGTGGCTGACCGCAGCGGATTTAACGGTCGGGTTAAGCGGAACAGGTACGGAGAAGACGCTGCAAGCCGAATACGACGCGGGCAAAATAAGCAAGGACAAAGTGAAGGAGCTGCTGCAGTCGTTTCCGATCTGGTGTCGGCGCATGGCCGTCGAAGGGCAGGCCAAGGAACAGACCGCCGCGGCGGGCGTACAGGAAAGGAGTGAACGGGAATGACGAAGGCCGGTTTGCTGTTTCCCGGACAAGGCTCCCAATACGTTGGCATGGCCAAAGCGTTGACGGAGCGGTACGTGTCGGCTAGAAGGACGTTCGAGGAAGCCGGGGACTATCTCGGATGGGACGTTCTGAGGCTATGTTTGGAAGGGGACAAGATGACGCTTACTGCGACCGCCAACGCCCAACCGGCGATACTGACCCACAGCGTCGCCGCTTACCGGGTTTGGACGGAGATTTACGAAGGGATGCCTGCCGTTGGCGGAGGACATAGCTTAGGGGAATTTTCCGCGCTCGCGTGCAGCGGCGTCTTCCGTTTCGCGGACGCCGTTCGGCTTGTCCGGTATCGGGGGGAATTGATGCAGGCCGCAGCCGGGACGGCAGACGGAGGCATGGCCGCGATTAGCGGGATGGATGACGATAGGTTAGAACGGGTGCTTCAGGAAATTCGGAGCGAGGACATGATATTGGTCGTCGCAGGCATCAATTCAGCCCGGCAACGGGTAGTATCCGGACATCGTAAGGCGCTGGAGCAATTGGCCCGTCGAATCGAAGGGAGTACGGCCAAGTATACGCCGCTGAACGTCGGCGGGGCATTTCATAGTCCATTCATGGCGGATGCCGCCGCGCAACTCAAGGTCCGATTGGAAGACTGCGTCTTTAACGCCCCAAGTTGGCCTGTACTGTCCAACGTAACCGGAACGCAGCACGTTGCCGAAAGAGACACCGCCTCTTTAATCGAACGGCTGACGCTTCAGATGACATGGCCCGTACAATGGGTCGCTTGCATGGAGGCTATGCAGGCTTACGGGATCGAGCGTACCGTGGAACTGGGGCCAGGGTCGGTGCTGACCCGACTTTGGAAGTCTTTCCAACCTGATGCCGATTCGCAGTATTCCGACGATCCGCGGTTGTACGAACAGTCGGGAACGAGTCTCTCCGGAACGGCGCAAGCGCTACAAGGACGCGGGGGGATCGCCGATTTTCTCCCCCGATGTCTCGGAATCGCCGTATCTACCCGCAATAACCGCGCTGAAACCGAAACTTATCGGACAGGGGTACTTGAACCTTATCGCGCGGTAGAGCGTCTGGTTGCGGCAAGCCGGGAGAGCGCAGAGTTGCCTTCGGAGGACCAACTGCGCCAAGGATGGGACATGCTGCTGAGCGTGTTCGAGACGAAAGGCACGGAGGCTTCCGAAAGGATCTTAAGATTAACGACATTAATCAATGAAACGGGCACGGAGAACCTATTCGCGGTGCCGAAACCAAACGATGGAGGGGTTGCGTAATGAAAGCCAAACTGTTAACCGTCGCGCGTTCGATCGCGCATATCGCCGTTTATTTATTCACTTTCTGGCTTGTCTCGGTGTTGCATGAAACGCTTTTGTTGCAAAATTTCCCAGACTACCGAGCGTTCATGGAGCGTAATATCCCGATTTTCCTCTGTACCGTTTTCGGCATCGCATTCCTATTGTTTTTGTTGATCTCCAAGCTGCAGAAGATTTTGTCCAAAGGAAAAATCCCCGGAATTATCCGTACGGCCAACTTCGCCCGGTTATCGATGAACGATTGGGTCAAGCTAGCGCTGATGGCTTTCGGGGGGGCGCTGCTGTTCCTCGCGGTGATGAACCTGTCGGGCGTACGCGACAATACGAAGGACTTCGAGGATTACATCAACGTATTCGGCACGGCGGAGTCTTTCGTCTACGTCATCCTGGGCGTTGGGTTTTTCGCCGTGGCTTTCGAGGAACTGCTATTCCGGGGCATCGTCTTCAATGCATTCCGCAAAGGAATGCCCGTGTGGGTAACGGTGCCGCTCACTTCGCTTATTTATAGTTATTTTCAGCCATCGTTCTGGATTAGCGTCACATCTTTCTTCCTTAGCGTGTTGTATTGTCTCGTCTATATTCGGCTGGGTTCGATTTGGGGCTCGATCGGCATCGGCGCTTTCGTGAACTGTTTGATCATGATCGCGGACAAGGCCGGGTTGGTGGATGCGTTCGCCAAATTGTCGGACGTCCTGCTGGTTCTGTTCGCGGCGGCGGGTCTGCTGATCATCGTCGGCACGTTGGTCTGGATGTGGAAAGGCGCTTCGGCGATGAAAAAGTACGCAGTGATGGCCGGAAATTTGGCCGTGTACGTCGGCATCTATTACGGGCTGCTGCAGGTGCTGGTCATTATCTGGGAGCAAGCCGTACTGCCCAAATATCCAAGCTTGGCCTCCCACGGCATTATCGGGTTGTATACGAACGCGATTCTAGCGATGCCGCTCTATTATTTCGTGCTGAAGGTTTTCTATAAGAAAGATTTGATCGCCATCGCGCAGTTCCGCAAAGCAAGCGGCAAGGTTCACGTGCTGAACTTGTTGCTCGCCGTCTGCATGGCCGTATGGGTGATGACGCTGTTCAGCATCCCGGAAGTCATCAAAGTCGCGCCGGGCTTCGAGAATATCGTCGGCTTTTTTCTCGCGCACAATGCCTGGGTATTCTTCTCCTTTTTCGTCATCAATTCGGTGTACAAGGAAATTTTATTCCGCGCCTTGATCTTCAATGAGTTAAAAAGAGCGCTGCCGCTGACGGCGGCAATGATTATTACGGGTATTTTGTACGGCATTCTGTTCTTCTCGGGCGATATTCCATTGATGCTTTACGGTACGGCAGGAGCGATTATTTTCGGTCTGATCTACGTGTGGTACCGGTCTATTGTTCTCACGATCATCAATGAATTCGTCTTGTTCTCCGCGTATTATATTATCCGCCACAGCGGGGGAATTCCGGAAGGCGCGATCCAGTATTCGCTGCTCGGATTCAGCTCGATCGCCATCCTTGCGCTGCTGTACGGTTTATGGAAAAGCAAAACGGCTCCATCCGCGGTTCGCCGCCAGCAGCAGGAATCCGCCAGAGCCGAGGCGATTTAAGCAGCGAATAGCCTGGGGACGGAGACGGAAACGAAAGCAAAGGAGAGAGCAGTATGGCGACAGAAAAAGCATGGTGGGAATCGGAGGGGGAAGAGGAGCTGCCGGTTGCGGTGGAGGAAACGTCCAACCGCGATATCGCCATTATCGGAATGGCAGTCCGGCTTCCGGATGCCGAAGACGTCACCGCCCTATGGGACAAAATCTCCACGCGGCATGACGCCGTAGGTCCGTTCCCCGAGCAACGCAGGAAGGACGTGGAGTCGCTGCTGGCCGGAACGAAGCTTCCCGGCGGCAAAATTTCGTATTACGATGGGGCGTATCTTAGCGAAATCGACAAGTTCGACTTTCGTTTCTTCCGTTTGTCGCCAAAGGAAGCAGCGCTCATGAGCCCGAATCAGCGCCTATGGCTGGAAGTCGCATGGAACGCCATCGAAGATTCCGGATACGGGGCGAACAAGCTCGCGGGCAGTTCGACGGGCGTATACCTTGGTTACAACGGCGACTCGTTCCACGACTATAAACGGCTGATCGCGGAACGGGAACCGGAGTCTTTGTCCCTTGCGATTCCCGGGAATTTGTCATCGATCGCGGCTAGCCGGATATCGTATTTGCTGGATTTCAAGGGGCCGAGCCTGACCGTCGATACGGCCTGTTCATCCTCGCTGGTAGCGCTGCACCTCGCGGTTCAGGCGCTTCGGGCGGGGGAGTGCGAGCAAGCTCTCGTCGGCGGAGTCAAAACCTATTTGTTGCCCGTCGATCTTGGCATCAAGATCGGAATTGAATCGCCGGATTTCCGCGCGCGCACGTTCGATGACGGCTCCGCTGGAACCGGAGGCGGGGAAGGCGCCGCGGCCGTGCTGCTCAAGCCGCTTGGCAAGGCGATCCGCGACAAGGATGCCATCTATGCGGTTATCAAGGGGAGCGCGATTAATCAGGACGGCGCTTCGATCGGCATTACCGCGCCGAACGGACGCGCGCAGGAAGAAGCGATCGTGAAGTCTTGGCAGGACGCCGGGGTAGATCCGACCACGATCGGATACATCGAAGCGCATGGAACAGGAACGAAGCTTGGCGATCCGATCGAGATCGGAGGAATTACGCAGGCGTTCAGGCGATATACCGATCGCCGCCAGTTTTGCGCGATCGGCTCGATAAAGACGAACTACGGGCATCTGGATACGGCGGCGGGGATCGTAGGTTTAATCAAGGCAGCGCTTGCCCTTCGCCATCGCCAATTGCCGCCGATGCTGCACTTCCGCCAGCCGAACCGGGAGATCCCTTTTGCGGATTCTCCGGTATACGTAAGCGATGTACTCCGTCCTTGGCCGGAGGAAAGCGGCGAGCCGTTGCGTGCCGGAGTCAGTTCGTTCGGCATGAGCGGCACGAACGCCCATGCCGTGCTCGAGGAAGCGCCGCGGTCGATGGTTGCGGCGGGAGCATGGGACGGTATAGCGCAGCCGCTAACGCTGTCGGCCAAAAGCCCGACCGCGCTGCTGGCGATAGCCGCGAGCTATCGCGAATATGCCGAACGATGCACGGATCTTGAGGCGGATGCGAGCGATTTCTGCTATACGGCGAATACGGGGAGGGGACATTACGAATTCAGAGCGGTATTAACGGTTCGATCGATAGGGGAACTGAGGGACAAGCTGCTGCGCCTTGAAAGCGAACTGAGTAAAGCCGCGGACGAGACAGGCAGCAAGCGGTGGAAGGATGTCGCCATGCTGACGGACAATAACGGGCTTGCGACCGGGATATGGCTCGGCAAAGCCGATTCCAAGGCAACGAGCGAAAGCGTTAAGGCTGCCGAACTCTCGGAAAGCGGGCTTGAAGCGCATTGCCTGGCATACGCCAAGGGCGGGAACTGGGATTGGGAGGCGTATTATCGCGATCGTGACGTACGGAAAATCCATATTCCCGCTTACCGGTTCGATAGGACGCGTTGCTGGCTGGAAGAAACGGGAGCCTCTCGTTCGGATTACGCTTACCCGTTCGGAACCGATGCGGTAACCGAATCAGACCGGGCGCTTACGACGTCGAAAGGCGTTATCCTGACGGGTCGGGATAACGGCGGTTACACGGAGACGGAACAGACGGTCGCAGATGCTTGGGGTCGCGGATTGGGTTTCTCGTCCTTGGGCATTAACGAGCATTATTACGAGCTGGGAGGCGATTCGATCCTCGCTTTGACGATCGTCGATGATTTGGGCAGCCGAATGGGCCGCGAAATAAGCGTGGCCGACTTGCTAAGTTATCCGACCGTTCTAGCGTTAGCCGCGCACTTGGATCAGAGCGGCCTCCAATGGTCTGGAGTCAATGAGGAGACGCGCGATCCTCTTCTGACGGAAGAACGCGAATTTCCGTTGTCGCGAGCGCAACTTCGCATTTTCCTAGGAGCGCAGCTTCCCGGAGCGGAGCGGCATCATCATATGCCGATGGCGTATGTCGTGGAAGGCAAGCTGGACGCCGCCCGGCTGGAAGAAGCGTTTCGGAAGTTGGCCGAACGGCACGAAAGCTTGCGCACGACGTTCGACTGGTCGGACGATGGAGTGCCTCGCCAAATCGTCCATCCAGATCCGGTCATGCGGGTAGAGACGCAGATGTTGAGCGGAGAGGACGAATGGCCGTCATATGCCTCTTCGTTCGTCCGCCCGTTCGATCTGTCCCGATTGCCGTTATTGAGGGTAGGATTGGCAAGCGTCTCCGCCGAGCGGCATTTGTTGTTGCTCGATTCCCACCACTTGATCGCCGACGGCTCATCGCTCGCTTTGCTGCTCCAGGAGATGCAAGGGTTATACGGGGGCGCTTCGTTGCCGCCGAAAGAGGGAGACTACCGGAACTATGTCGCTTGGCAGCAAGAACAGACCGACAGTCCGAGCTGGCAGGCGCAGCGCGCCTACTGGCTGGACAAAGTGCTGGCGTCGCCGGTCGCTCCGCTTCGGTTGCCGCTTGACGAAGCGAGGCCGAGAACTCGCTCCGGGGAAGGGCGGGTTTATCGGTTTACAGTGCCTCGCAGGCTGACGGAAGAGCTGCAACGTCTGGCCAAGGAACGGCAAGTGTCGCTGCACACCGTGCTCTACGCGCTCTATGCCGTCTTAATGCAGCGATATACCGGACAGGAAGATTTAGTCATCGGATCGCTCGTGAGCGGCAGAGACCGCACCGAATTCCGGCAATTGGTCGGCGTCATGATCAACTTCCTGCCCGTTAGGGTTACCGTGCCGGCTGACATCGTTATCGCCAGCTTGCTTGATCAGGTGGAAAAGGTCACTCGGGATGCCTACGCGAATGGACAGTTCCCATTCGACGAGATGATCGAAGCGGTCGCGGCGCGAGGAGACCGCTCCCGCAACCCGCTCTATGATACGATGCTTGTTTTCCACAATCATGCTGCGGGCAGCGACCGGCTGCAAGCCGGCAACCTTGTCTTTCGCGAGTATGGATTGGATAAAACGACCTCGGCGTTGGACGTCAAGTTGGACTTGTTCCCCGGGGCGGAGGGCGAATTGAACGGCGTATTCGAATACGACTCCATTCTGTTCCGGGAAGAATCGATTGCCCGAATGGCCGAGCATTTCATTGGCATAGCCGCATGGGCGGCAAGCGGGAACGCCGGAACGATCGGCGAACTGTCGCTGTTCGAGCCGGAGGAAGAAGCCGGGTTGGAGCGTCGGAGAGCGCTTAACGACACCGCTCGGCTGGCCGCACCGGAACGCTCGATCGAGGTTCGGGTCGCTTCCACGTTCACTTCGGAGCCCATAGCGGATACCATCGGCCATTGGCTTGAAGCATTCGGCTGCCGGACGAAAGTATCGTTCGCCCCGTACAATCAAATCTTCCAATACTTGATGGAAGACCGAGAAGAATCGCCTAGTCAATCCGGCGCTACCGTGTTGTTGATTCGTCCCGAGGATTGGCTGTCTCCGGCAACGTCGGCAGCGGAAGACCGCTTATCCGCGTTGGAGTTAGAGCTGGAGAGATTGTTGCTCCTGCTCGACGCCAAAGACGGCGGGGAAGCTTACTTCGTCGGGTTGTTGCCGTTCTCCGAGGACGGACCGCTGCGCGGTTTGTCCGAGTCGGCGGAGCAAGCGTTCCGAGAACGCTGGTCCGCGCGGATTGCGATTGCCGCCGATCATATCGCGGCATTGGATTTCTCTCAAGTTGCCGAGCGGTACCTGGTCGGAGAGATCGAAGACAAGGTCGCGAACGAGGAGGGCCAAATCCCGTATACGACGGAGTATTTCGCGGCTATCGGCACGGAAACGGCCCGGGCATTGGTGGGATGGCTGCAAAGCCCGTTTAAGGTAATCGTCGTCGATGCGGACAATACGCTGTGGCGCGGAATCGCCGGCGAAGACGGAGCGACGGGAGTGCGGATTACGCCGGCATTCGCGGCTTGGCAGCGATTGCTGCTTCGCAAGCGAAACGAAGGCATGCTGCTGGCGCTCTGCAGTAAAAACGACGAATCCGATCTATGGGACGTATTCGAGCGCAATGGGGACATGATTCTGCGGAAAGAACACTTCGCCGCGTGGAGAATCAATTGGCAGCCGAAGTCCGACAATCTCCGCGAGCTGGCGGAAGAGTTGAATCTGGGACTGGACAGCTTGATCTTCGTCGACGATAACGCTGCGGAATGTTTAGAAGTCATGGCTCGTCAGCCGGATGTGTTGACGTTAAGAATGCCTAAGGAAGAGACGATGACGGCATTCTTAGAGCACGTATGGGCTTGGGATCGGCATCGCGTCACGGATGAGGACCGCAAGCGGGCGAGCAGCTACGAAGCCGAACGGCAGCGCAAGGAGGCGGCTAACCGGCCGGGCGAATCGCTGGAGGACTACTTGCGCGGACTCCGTATGAAAGTAAGCTTCCGTCCGTTATCTCCCGAGGAAGCAGAACGGGCAGCGCAACTATCGGCTAGGACGAATCAGTTCAACTTGAACGGGATCCGCAGGTCGGCCGCCGAAATCCGTCTCGGACTCTCGCTGTCAGCGGAGTGCCACTGGATCGTGGAAGCTGCCGATCGATTCGGGGATTACGGAAGAATCGGCTACGTGTCCGGCGTTGTACGGGAGCAGACGCTGGAAATCCATACGTTCCTCCTCAGCTGCCGGGTGCTTGGCCGCGGCGTCGAGCATACGATTTGCGCCGGATTAAAGCGGTTCGCATCGACCCGGGGATGTACCGAGTTGTTGGCCAAATTTCGCCGCACGGCGAAAAATCGCCCGTTCGAACAATTCCTGGAGCAGACCGGTTGGCACGGAACCGGAGAAGACAATCGGGAAGAGATCGACTGCGCAATCTTCTTGAATCGGATTTCCGAGGCTCCTTCCCACGTGATTTTCTATGACGGCGAGCCTTATGAACCGGAGGAAGCTATCGAATTGACGGCGGCTTCCGCAGAAGCGCCGAGAGCGGAAAGGTCGGAATCTAACCGCTTGTTCTCCGAATCTTCGAAGTCGGTCGATCGCAGCGATTGGATACTCCCGAACGATCGCGAAGACGTTTTGCGGCATCGAGCCTATTTGCTGCCGTTGCGTTTCCCGGAAGCCTCCGGCATTGCCGCTATGGAGAAGAAAAGTATACCCGGGGCCGTATCTGATGAAAGAATCGCTTCCCTATACGTGCAGCCGGTCGGCGAGGTTGAATCCGCGGTCGCGGGTTTATGGGATAAGCTGCTTAGAGGCGGACCTTACGGCCGCGAAGACCACTTCTTCGACGCCGGGGGAGATTCTCTGCAAGCCGCTTCGCTCGTCTCACTGATCGTACGGTCATTTGGCGTTCGCTTGACGCTGGTCGACTTGTTCGATCATCCCAGGCTTAGGGAGATGGCGGCACTCGTGGACATAGCGAGGGTGCCACTATCTTCGTTCGCGCGGACCGGCGAGATTCCGCGGGCGGAATTCGCCGAGCTATATCCGGTATCGCCCGCGCAGAGAAGAATGTACTTCTTGCAACTTTTCGAACCGAAAGGTACTGCTTACCAGATTCCGTCGGCGCTTCGATTGACCGGGAAGCTTGAGAGGGAGAGGCTGACTCAAGCCATCGAGGGCTTGATGGAGCGGCACGAGGCGCTCAGAACTTCGTTCGAGCTGTCGGAAGGGGAACCGTTTCAGAGGATTCACCGAGAGGTCGCGCAAGTCATGGAAGAGCGCGATGCCCCCCAAGACATCGAGGCGCTCGAGGAAGAGCTGCGAAAGTTCGTCCGGCCGTTCGATTTGAGCCGTGCGCCGCTGTTTCGGGTAGGCTTGTTCCGAGTGTCCGAAGATCGGCACGTGCTGGCATTCGATATTCATCATATTATCGCCGATGGAGTATCGGTAAACGTGCTTACGGACGACCTGATGGCGTTATACGAAGGACGGGAGCTTCCCGCTCAACCGATACAGTATAAGGATTACGCTTCGTGGCAAAGAACGGATCATGAAGCCGCAAGGTTGACGAAACAAGTAGACCAGTGGGTAGACCGATTCGCGACCCCGGTTCCGAAGTTGGAGTTGCCTTCGGATTACGCCCGTCCCGCCGTCAAGGACACGCAGGGCGCCCAGACGGTCGTCCATCTGGATGCGGCGCTGGCAGGAAGCTTGAAAAGTCTGGCCCGAAGAACGGATTCGACGATGTTCATGGTCCTGCTGTCCGCCTATGCCGTATGGCTGTCCAAGCTGTCGGGGCAGAAGAGCTTCGTCGTAGGCACGCCGGTGGCGGGAAGAAATCACCCTGATGCCGAGAGGCTGATCGGCGTGTTCGTTAATCCGTTGCCGATCCGCATCTCTCCCGATTCTCAATGGACGTTCGAACAACTGCTGGCAGCCGTTAAGCAAGAGGTATTAGGCACTTTAGAAAGGCAGGAAGCTCCGTTCGAGGAAATCGTGGAACGGTTGCAACCGGATCGGGATCTTGGCCGCAATCCGTTGTTCGACGCCATGTTCTCGATGCTGAATATGGCGCATGCCGATCTGACCGCATCCGACCTGATAGTAGAGCCGCTAGTCGTCGATTACGGCATTTCGCAATTCGATGTCGGTCTCTACGCGATGGAAGAAGATGCCGGTGTGACTCTGATCGTCCAGTATGCCACTGGACTGTTCCGTGAAGAGTCAATGCGGCGATGGGTGAACGGCTTCGTTACGCTGTTGGAACGAATCGCGGAAGCTCCGCAAGTTGAATTGTCGCGTATAAGTCTTCTGACACAAGAAGAATTGCGGCAAGTGGCGGAGACGTTTAACGCCACGGAAACGCCTTTTCCGGCGGATTTGACGCTGCCGGAGCTGTTCCGGCGTCAGGCCGAGAAGACGCCGGAGCGCGTCGCCGCCGTGTTCGGAGCGGAGCGGCTCACGTACCGCGAGCTGGAAACGCGTGCGAATCTCGTCGCACATCGTTTGCTCGCGCATGGCCTTCGGTCGGGCGAGCCTATCGGACTCATGACCGAGCGTTCTCCGGCGATGATGGCCGGGCTGCTCGGCATATTGAAGGCAGGAGGCGCGTACGTACCGTTGCCTCCGGACTTTCCGGCGGATCGGCTGCGCTATATGGCCGACAATGCGGGCCTTCGCCTAGTCTGCGCGCAAGCGAACTGGTTAGGCTTCGCCGCGGAGGCTTGCTCGGATGCCGCGCTTATCGACCTGGATTTAGACGGAGAAGGGAGCGCGGAAGCACCCGATGTCGCTGTCTCCCCTGAGCAAAACGCATACATTCTTTACACGTCCGGTTCGACGGGACGGCCGAAGGGCGTCATGATCCGGAACCGATCCGTTATTAACAGGATTCATTGGATGCAGCAGGCATACTCGCTCGGCGAGCGGGACGTCATCTTGCAGAAAACGCCGTACAGCTTCGACGTGTCGGTGTGGGAACTGTTCTGGTGGATGTTATCCGGTTCCAGCGTGGCATTCCTTGCCCCGGGCGCGGAGAAAGACCCGGGACAACTGCTGAAAGCCATTGAAGCAAACCGCATCACGACGATGCACTTCGTTCCGTCGATGCTGGCGGCGTTCTTGGAAGCGGCGCAGGGCGAGAAGCCGGAGCGGCTGCGGGAGAAGCTGGGCACGCTGCGGCACGTGTTCGCCAGCGGTGAAGCGCTGCATAAGGCGCACGTCGAGAAATTCTACGCGTTAATGCGCCAAGCTGGATTGACCGAAACGAAGCTGGTTAACCTGTACGGCCCGACGGAAGCGACGGTAGACGTGACGGCTTACGTCTGCGAGCCGGACAGCGAACTCGATTACGTGCCGATCGGCAAGCCGATCGACAACACGGCGATCTATATCGTCGGCGAAAGCGATCAGGCGCAGCCGATCGGGGTGCCCGGGGAGCTGTGCATCGCGGGCGTGCAGCTGGCGGCGGGTTATGCGAACCAGCCGGAACTGACGGCGGACAAATTCGTGGCGAACCCGTTCGTGCCGGGGACGCGCATGTACCGGACGGGCGATTTGGCCCGTTGGACGACGGACGGACAGATTCAATACTTGGGCCGAATCGACGACCAAGTGAAAATCCGGGGGTACCGGATCGAGCTTGGCGAGATCGAGCGAACGCTGCTGTCGCATGATGCGGTGTCGGAGGCAGCGGTCGTGGCGGCGGATGACGGAATGGGCGGCAAACGTCTAGTGGCGTACATCGTGGCGGACCGCGCCTGCACGTCGGGCGAGCTGCGCAAGCATTGCGGAGAGCGGCTGCCGGACTATATGATCCCTGCGCTGTTCGCGCAGCTGGAGCGGATGCCGCTGACGGCGAGCGGAAAGGCCGACCGGAAGGCGCTGCCGGCGCCGGAAGCGGAGATGGACACTGGGGTGGCGTACGCCGAGCCGACCACGGCGACGGAGCAACGATTGGCCGCGTTATGGGAGGAGCTGCTGCAACGGGACAAAGTCGGCATCGACGACGATTTCTTCGCCATCGGCGGTCATTCGTTGAAAGCCGCTACGTTGGCTGCGCGCATCGGGGAAGGATTCTCCGTTCCAGTCTCGGTTAAAGATATGTTCCTGTATCCGACGATACGCAAGATGGCTCAAAGAATAGATGCGACCGAACAAACCGAAGTCGCAGAGTTCTCCATTCCCCGGGCGCCGAACCAACCGCACTACGCGATTACTCCCGCGCAGAAGCAAATGCTCCTGCATGAATATCGAAATCCCGGCAGCCTGTCTTATCATATGCCGTCGGTGCTGGAGCTTGAAGGGGAGCTGGACGCGGACAGGCTGAAGGAAGCGTTAATCCGGCTCGCAGACCGGCATGAATCGCTTCGTACTTCCTTCGGCCAATCGGAGGGTCAAACGGTTCAGATCGTTCACGCGGAGACGAACGTCGAACTGGAAACGTTGGAAGAGAAGGCTTTTTTCTCTGGGGTCGAAGGGAATTGGAAAGCTGCGGCGCGAGCGTGGCTTCGCCCGTTCGAACTGACGCAATCGCCGCTCTTCCGAGTCGGACTCGCACGGATGGGGCCGGAGCGACATCTCTTGCTCCTCGACATCCATCACGCGGTATCCGACGGGGTGACGTCGGGCATTCTCGTTCGCGACTTGCTGGCGCTCTACGAGAATCGGCCATTGCCGGAGGTGAAGGCGCAGCTCAAAGATTATAGCGCATGGATCGCTAACCTTCGGAACGAAGCGGAGTGGGATCGGCAGCAGGCTTATTGGATCTCGAAGTTCGCGGATGGGATACCGGAATTCGAATTGCCGTACGACCGGGAAAGAAAGTCGGTGTCGGATCTATCCGAGTTGGACAAAGCCGACCGATATTCGTTTCTCGTAGATAGTTCTATCAAAACCGAGTTGGAGCACCTTGCCACGCGTACGGGAACGACCTTGTTCATGGTCATGCTTGCGTCCTATCAAGCGCTGCTCGGTTGCTGGTCCGGGAAGACGGATATCGTGACCGGCGTGCCATCGGCTGGCCGAAATCATCCCGATCTGGCGCAGACCGCCGGCTTGTTGCTTCAAACCTGGGCCATCCGCAACCGTCCCGAGCCTACGCTTACGTTCGAAGACTGGCTAAGAGAGGTTAAGGTAAGCCTGATGGAAGCGTTCGAGCATCCTTGGGTATCCGCGGAAGATCTTACCGATGTGTTGAGCGAAAAGGGTATTGTCCGTTGGGAAGGGAACCGTAATCCGCTTTTCGAGACGATGTTCGTGATGCAGAACATGGACCCTGCGCCGTCCCATGGGGATGGCTTGTTTGGCGGACGTTGCCGTGGAACTTCGCTGCGGCGAAGCTTGATCTCGTGCTTCAGGCGGAAGAAAAGCATGGAGCGTTAGAGCTCGCCTTTGACTATCGTTCCAGCTTGTTTCGGGAAGAGACCGTTGCCGAAATGGCCGACGAGCTGCTGAAGCTGCTAGAGAAAGTTGCGGCTTCTCCGTCGGAGAGTCTTGGCAAGCTTACGGGAATCGATGAGTTGCACGAATCTACGAATACGGAAGACACACTCTTCGGCTCGGGATTTCAGTTTTAGGTAATATACTCTATGAAGTTTAATGTTGTTAATTATCGTATACAAGGGTGTCTGCCCTTGTATACGATTTTTTATTAGATTTGCCTTGAAAAAGAAGAAGACGAAGAGATCGATCTGACTGATCTAAACTTATAGAGAAGGAGTTAGTCGATTATGTACAAGCTTAGAACGAAGGAAACCGACAACGGCGTAATCGAGTTTATCGAAGGTTTCGGTACCCTTACTTGATAAATTCAAACCCGCGGAAATCGCGGGTTTTTCTGTTTGCTGGCACAAGATCACTTGTGCACGTAGTAAATTTTCGAATGAGGTGTGTATACGACCTTAAACCCGTCTTTAACCGCTTGCTCGCACATCTTCAGATTCGATTTATAGTCGTTCTTCCCAAAAACGAGGTTGCTTCGGTTTCTTTTCAACCACTCACGGGATAACAGCACGCCCATTAAAGGGGCATACGAAAGTTCCACATATCCTTTGGAGAGCATAAGAAAAGGGTCGACAATATTCCTATTATGCATAGACAAGCTCACATCAGCCTCGAAATTTCGGGAGCAGAAGGGAACATGCTGCGTAATATAACTAGAATTACGCGGCAGGACACGTCTGGGTACGACTATGCCTGCGTTCGGAATATCCGTTATCACTTGCTGCATGCCGCCAAGCCATCCGTTCGTCGCCAATGTCGCGTGGTTAACGATCGCAATGTCGTGGTCGGATTCCGCTGCGCTAATCGCTAGATTAACTTTCCGCGAAAGGCTTGAATTGCTAGTTGTCCATATGATTGTTGCATGTCCGGCGGATTCAAGAGATTTAAGATAGCGAGCGAAATCCCGGGAGGAATGATGTTCGATGACGATCAATGAATAAGCTCTTCTATCCGTATTTTTCAATAATGCTTCCACGCTAAGTCGAACGAGCCGTAGGTCCTTTGAATTCGGAACAAAAATAACCGTCGTTTTTCTGCTTAAATCGAGCCTATCATTTGCCTTCGGGATCGAGAAGAAGGATGAGATTTTCAATACGGATTGCAACTTCGGCGCCGATTCTAAGATTAACGGGGCGGACATCAATTTGGCATGGAGTCGAGCCATTGGTTTTACCCTCTTCTTGAAGGTTATCTGATTGTCGGCCCTTCCGAAATAATAGGTGCCTAATCTGCAGGGGAGGAAGAAGGGGAAACTATCGTTCGAATAGCGTAACAGGAGATCCCAGTCCAGCAGTTTAACTAGCTTCGCGTCAAAACCGCCATGCTTCTCGTACAAACTCCGATGGTGCATGAAGACGTTAAGATCGATGTAATTTTTATTTTCCAGCATCGATCTATTGAAAAGTCCCGCGCGTACGCCTTCGAACTTCATGTCGGGACTCCTCTTCGAACTGCGGTAAATATCCTGTCCGCAATAGATCGATTCGTGCGAAGGAGAGTTCTTTAATGCGTTGACCATTAATAATAAGTAGTCGGGATCCCATTCATTATCGGAATCCAGATAAGCCAAGTATGTTCCGGAAGAGATTCGCAGTCCCGCGTTTCTAGCTGAGCCTGCGCCTTTATTGAACCTTTTTTTGAAATATCTGATTCTTGGATCTTTGAATGCTTGAACGACTCTTTCCGTATCGTCCTGTCCGCCATCGTCCACGATGATGAGCTCCCAATTTCGATAGGATTGCCGCAGAACGGATCGGATCGCGAAAGGGATCACTTTAGCGCGATTAAACGTCGGCATAATAACGGAGATCAACGAGCGCTGGGATTTAGACCGGTATTTCCGAATAAGGAGGCGCTTGAGATCTTTCATTTTTCTAAAGAACGGATCTTTGTTCTTATCTTGAACAGGCCTGAAAAATTTATCGATGATTGTCCATTTCAACTCTTTTTTCATCGTCCGAAAGCTGTCCATATCCGTCACAGGATTGTTATTCCTGGTCTTCATACATTTCTAGCCTTCCTTCTCCATGTGCTAAGACAAGTATATGTGAAGAAATAGACAAATGTTATGGGCGCTTCCATTATGTTCGGGATAGGTCGGCCTTTAACGCTAAAAACAGTCATAACCCTAATTCCAGCAATGCTTCGGCTACATAGAATATTAATGTCGCTTAAAACATTTCTGGGATGGAAGTGATGGTTAGATGGATGAGGATGTAAGCTTTATTAAGTCGACTTTCGAAAAGTACCATGGATGCTCGCCGAATTTAGCTAACCGCGAACGTTCTCGGAGAAAATACAATGGATCAAATTAAACGGAAACTTGGAGAGATTCGCGAAATACGTTGATAAGTTCAAGGTACGCCGTTATGTGTCGAAACGAATCGGAGAGTCCTATCTTGTGCCAATCATCGGCATCTATAAGAAAGTTAGCCAAATTCCCATTGAATCGCTCCCGCAATCGTTCGTTATGAAGGCGACCCATGGATCCGGTTGGAACATAAACGTTAAGGACAAAACGAAGGTTGATTGGGAGAAAACGAGCGCAAAATTAAAGGAATGGTTGAGAAGCAATTATTATGATTTGTATCGGGAGCCCAACTATAAGCCGTTAAAGGGACGTATTCTGATCGAACATCGGCTTGAAGATCCATCGGGAGACCTGAAAGACTATAAGTTTTTTTGCTTTCATGGGAAGCCGGTATACGTACAGGTCGACGGCGATCGCTACAAGAACCACAAACGCGATATTTACGACTTGAACTGGAACAGACTTCCTTTCAAGGCCGCCTATCCTAATTTTCCCCAGCTTGTCCATAGACCGGATGCTCTCGATCAAATGACCGCGTTAGCGGCGAGATTGGCCAAGGGCTTCGCTATGGTACGCGTTGATCTCTATTACACGAATAACCGGATTTATTTCGGAGAATTGACGTTTACCCCCGAAAGCGGATTTAAACATTACCCGATGGAGTACGAGATGTTATTGAGCGGATTGCTTGATTTATCGAAATACAATTGACGGCCGAAACGCCTCGGCCCGGGGGGAGGGGAGTCATTGAAAGTAATCGCGTATTATTTGCCTCAATTTCATCGCATTCGGGAGAATGACAAGTGGTGGGGAAACGGTTTTACCGAATGGACTTTTACCCGCAAGGCAAAGCCTTTATTTCCGGGACATTATCAGCCTAGGCAGCCTTATCGGAGCCAATATTATGATTTAACGGATCCTTCCGTAAGGGAGCAGCAAGCTTATCTTGCGAAGAAATACGGAGTTTACGGGTTTTGTTACTACCATTATTGGTTTCAAGGCAGAAGGTTGCTCGAAAGGCCGTTTAACGAAGTATTGCAATCGGGCAAGCCGGATTTTCCTTTCTGTCTATGCTGGGCCAACCACGATTGGATAAAGTGGAACGAACCGGGAAAAGCCGCCAAAGATAAGCTTCTTCTCCGACAAGAATATGGGGAGGAAGCGGAGTGGAAGGAACATTTTGATTATCTGCTTAGTTGTTTCAAAGACTCCAGATATATTCGATATAAAGGGAAACCGATTTTCGTAATTCATAACTCTGCGGGCATTCCGGCTTGCGCGGAGAAATTAAATTACTGGCAAAGGTTGGCTAGAGAAAATGGTCTGAAGGGCATTTATTTCATCGAAACGATCAATGCTTTCTATGATGCGGATATCCCGGGATTCGATGCTACGGTAGTACTTGAGCCAAACTATACGATGCGTCTTGACCTAGGAAATAAACGGCGATTCACGGAAGTGAATGATCCGAATCCGCTATCCGGGAGAGCACTGAAGATGTTTGATTACGATGAAGTCTGGAAACGTATTCTGGAAAGAAAGATAAAGAGAAAGGGAAAAAGCATCATATTGGGCGCATTCAACGACTGGGATAATTCCCCGAGAAGGGGATATAGCGGCATGGTGCTGCGCAATGCTTCCCCCGAGAAGTTCGGAGCTTATATGTCTGCGGCAATCAAGAGAGCCAAGGCAAGCTTCCACCCCGATTTTATATTCTTTAATGCGTGGAACGAATGGGGTGAAGGGGCATATCTGGAGGCTGACAAGAAATATGGGTTCCGCTACCTCGAGGAATTAAAAAAAGCATTGGACGCCAATAATTGATGAAACCGCGACGAATCGCAATTCGTCGCGGTTTATTTGTTAAGCGTCCGGCGGACGGCCGCCTCGATCCAGCGCCAAGGAAGCAATTTCCCGGCTAGAATCAGCAGCCGGGCTCCCCGCCCGATCGGGTAGCGCAGCCGCTTTGAGCGTTTTTGCACGGCTAGTCGGACGACGAGGTCTGCTACCTCCCGAGGATCCGGCGACGCGTCCGCCGTCTTGGCGGCATATTCGAGCACGGATGCCAAACTTTCCGCGTACGGAGAATTCGGCAGCTTATATAGGCTTGCGAAGCCTTTGCTCCAGATCGGCGTCCGGTAGGCGCCGGGCTCCACTAGCAATACCCGGATACCGTAAGGCGCCACCTCATGGCGCAGACTTTCGCTGAAGCCTTCGATCGCGAACTTCGAGGCGGCATACGCCCCGTATCCCGGCAGACCGACCCTGCCGCTGACGCTCCCGATCTGGATAATAGCGCCTTCTCTTTGCAGGCGCATTAAAGGCAAGACGGCACGGGTGACGGCGACGACCCCCATGAAGTTCGTCTCCATCTGCGCTCGCCAGGCTTCCATCGGGACCTCTTCGATGAAACCTCCCACGGCAAACCCGGCGTTGTTCACCAATAAGTCAATTCGACCGAACAAGCTGGCCGTGCGAGTCACGGCCTCATCGATCGATGAAGCGTCCGTAACGTCAAGCTTCATGATCTCGAGCTTTGCGCCGACGCCGTACCGTTCGGCTTCTTGCCTTAAAGGCGCTTGCCGATCCAAGTCGCGCATCGTGGCGATGACCCGATATCCCTTATCCGCCAATGCGACTGCGATCAGCAGGCCAAAGCCGCTGGAAGCGCCGGTTACAAGCGCGATCTTCTCTTTATTCGGCATGGTTTGGCTCCTTACTTCGTCTCTAGCTTAAAGTTTGTATTTGCGCAATAGAGGAACGCCGATTCTCGCCAACAGCCATTCGAGCGCCGACCAACTCCATCTGCGGCGCAATGGCAAGTGCCGAATATAAACCGCCGTATATTCGATTTCCGCAATAGCGCCTCTATTCCTTTTGAATTGGGCCGCACCAGAGCTCTCGTGCAACAGCAGACCTCGTTCGCGAGCCAATCCGATAAGCAACGCTGAAAGCATCCTGTACAAGCCAAGCTCCTGCGGGAGGGACGTATCGTATCCGAACAGAGGCGTCGTCATGGCGCCGTCCCGCGCATAGAATCCGAGTACCGCATCCAGCCGTCCATGGCGGCGGTAGCCGTACAGCTCCAGCGTTCCTTCATGCAGCGCTTCGGCCAAAAATCTTTCCGTGAACTGAGGATTGTGGAAAGAGTACTTCTCCAAGTAGAGCATTCGATACAGCTCCGCGATCCGAGGAATATCGGCGTCGGTCATTTCGCTTGCGCTAACCTTAAAATAACCGTGAGTGTCGGCCAAGTTTGCATCCCGTTTAAGCAGCCATCGCGCCTTGGCATTACCGAAACTTGCATCATTTGTCCACAGCAAATAAATCTGCCGGCTTGGGACGAGTCGACACTTCCGTGAACGCAACCGATCCAGCTCCCGCGCATTAAGAGACGGATTGAGCGACCGGAAGGCGATAGCGTGGTCGGGAAACGCGAACAGAAGCTTGTCCAGCGCGGCGTCCCATTGTTTCTCGTCAAGCACAGGGTAGAGGTTGGTCGATAATAGCCAGTTGTTGACGTGAACGATCCGATTAAAGCGCGAGCTCTTAAGAGATAACCCGATCCCCGATAACATCGCGCTAAAGCACGTAATAAGAGCTCGATTGCGAAGCAGGACAAGCTCTTGCTTGGCGTAACTGACATAGTGCGTATATGGCGAACAAACATAGGAATTGTCGTACTCGGCATCGTTAACGGTGACGGGGACCGGAATCCCGTCTACCGAGAGAACAAGAATCCGCGTGCGGACGTTCCGGACGAACCGTTCGGAGCCTTGCTCCAGCAACGGAAGAAGATAGCTCCTGGCATAGCGGCCGTATTCGGTATCGGGCCATGCATAGGAATTCACGTTCGATGAATCGAAAAGTTCCACGCGCGGGCTCACGGCTGGAATCTCCTCTCGACGCGCCGCAGCTTCCTCAGCCCGGCGGAACTATACGAATAAGCGGCAAAGTCAAGCTCCGGCGCTCGGCAGCGCAGTCGTTCGCATAAAGCCGCGATTGCCTGGCTGACGAGTTCCTCCGTGGCCGCGCGCTGATCTTCCGAAACTTCAAGCTCGACCGTCCACTTGTTCAGCCTCGTCTGAACGCCCGGTACTGAGTAAGGGCTGGAGAGGCTCCGATGATCGCGCGCGTCACAAAGTCTGGATATACGGTCACGAGCTCCCCGTGTGCATCGTCTCTGGTCGCATAGAAAATATCGTCGCAACGGCCTTCAATTCGTTCGATTGCCGTAAAAGGAGAACCGCAAGGACAGGGGAGTTCGCTCTCGGTCAGCAGGTCGTTCAACCGATAGCGGATGATCGGCTGCGTCGTGCGCGAGAAATCGGTGACGATCGGAACGAACGTTCTCGTTCTTCCCGGTACGTACTCCTTCTCGATATAGACCAAATCTTCGTTCAAGTGGAGCGTACCGTGCGCGCAGGTGCAACCGAGGAATCCTTCCGTGCATTGATAAACTTGATGGACGGTTTGACCAAACGCCTGACCGATATAATCACGGTCCAGCGGATCCAGTACTTCGGCGACGGAGAGTATCCGCCGAGGCCGAATGTCCAGCTTGCCGGTTCGGAGCGCTTCGGCGAGCACGCGAAGCACCGAAGGAGGAGCCGCGATCACGTCCGGCTGCTGACGCCCGAGTCTCTCAAGATGATCCGACATCGGATCGAGCAGATCATAGAAGGCGAATGAAAGCCGTTTGCCACGCACCGATTCGTACAAATTGCTGTTCGCTCTCAAGAAGAAAGCTATAGACGTACGGGAGAGGATGGAGCCGGGCAACATCTTGCCAAGCATCGCGCCTGCCCAGCCCGCCCGTTCGCGAGCGCCGACCAGGAACAGTCCGCGGTTGCCGGACGTGCCGGAGGACAAGCCGATCGTCACTTCGCCCAGTGCCGGCTTGAAGTCTCGCGATCGTTCGGCTGCATCCGCCAAGCCAAAAGCTTGCGCTTTGGTAATGCCAGCCGTATTCAAACGGTCAAAATGCTCCATCATAACCGATTTGTCGATTAGGGGAAAGGACCGCCACTGCGCGGAAGGGATCGTCCCCCACCATTCTCGATAAAAAGCGGATCGTTCGCGGACGAAATCGACGTGACGGACGACCCGGCTTTCGCGCCAACGTTCGAACGACGCTCGATCGGCCCATCTCCCTCGTCTTTTGCCGTCCATGTAATGTTTGATAAAAGCAATTGCGTTCTTCATAGACGGCGAACCTCCTTGCTGTCGATATCGAAAAATTCACGGCAGTGACTAGGTACGATGATTAAACCGGGATCTGCGGCTTGCCATCTTCGCAGTCGTTCGAACGAATCGCGGTACGCCGATCGATCGGACATCACGAAGCCGGCTACGGGATGAGGCGGGCGATTCTCGCGAATCGCCCGGCTAGACCAAGCGGCATCCGCGCAGAGCAATACTCTCGCGTTAGCCGTGCGGAGCAGCAGGCCGATCTGGCCCGCGGCATGTCCCGGCAGTTGAATCGCGATCAGACTGCCATCTCCGAAAATATCGAGGCCGACGTTAAAGGGCATGCCGTCAGGGAGAGATACGCTCTTACCCTCACGCTCGATCGGTTGTCCGATTTCGGCGAAACCATCCGGCAACAATCCCGCGATGAAGCCGGCGCGAGTCGCTCGGACGGGGCCGAGCGTCCGAACGGCTTCATAGGACGCCTGCGGATAGAGAAACCGGGCGTAAGGGAAGTCCCGCGCGCCGCCGATATGGTCGGCATGAAAGTGGGAGAGAATCACGTAACGGACATCTTCAGCTTTTATACCTAACTTAACCAACTGGCGAACGGCGGTATTTTCCTCTTGCAGCCGAACCGGGGTTAGCCAGCGGTATAGCGAATAAGGCAGCGACTTCGTCAGCTCGAGAAAACGGGAGGAATAGCCGGTATCGAATAGAATCCAGCCGCGCGACGGGTGACGGATACAAACGAAGCCGGCGGGATAAGCCGCGGAACGAATCGAACCGCCGCGAAGCGTTACGAATTCGGGATGCAGGCAATAGCCGGCGGACATGAGCAGAAGCTCGACCGTTTCCTGTGGAGAGTAAGTCATGCACGATCATTCCTCCACCAGTCCGCGAAACGTCGTAATCCTTCGTCTATACGGATTCGCGGCTCATAACCAAGAGATCGACGAGCTTTGGAAATATCAAGCGTCTGGCTATAAGCGAGTAAACCAACCGTATAACTCGTGAACTGCGGTTCTTGCCCAAGCGAAGGGAAGGCTCGGTATAGCCATTCCATTCCTCGCCCCGCTGCCAACGCGACCGGACGAGAGACGGATCTGGTCCGAAGCGGCAATTCCAACAAAGCAAACAATCTCTGCAGCAGCTCGATCAGCTTGACGGGTTCGCCGTTCGTGAGATTGTAAATCTGTCCGGTGGCGCTATCTTGCGCGGTGCAAGCTTGAACAAGCCCGTCGATGACGTTGTCCATGAAGGTTAGATCAAGCTGCGCTTGGCCTCCGCCGATAATCGGAATGCCCCGCGACTCGTTCACGCGCAGCAGACGGGGGAAGAGCGATGTATCGCCTGGCCCGAAAATAGCTCTCGGACGCAAGATGACCGACGGCAAGCCCCGGACCGCCGCATCCGTTACGATACGCTCGGCGATGAGCTTAGTGGCGGCATAGGCGTTAACAGGTTTCCGCGGAAGCGCCGTTTGCTCGGTAATATTCAAGCGATCGGTGTAATCGAAGTAAACGCTTGGCGTCGAGACATGTACTAGCCGCTTCACTCCATGGCTAATACAGCCGGAGACGACATGTTCCGTCCCGGTGACGTTGGTTGCGTAAAAATCCCGGTAGCGCCCCCAAGGCGAGGACAATGCCGCGCAGTGAATAACGAAATCCTGATCTGCACAGGCAGCCGCCATTTTTTCTTTGTCGAGTAAATCCGCTTGAAGGAAGGAAACTCCTTGCGCGGTTAACAGCCGTCCGGCATGCCCGTCGCGGCCGAGGCCCGTAACGTCCCAACCCAGTTCTGCAAGACGAATGGCCGTCGCCCGCCCGAGGAATCCCGTCGCGCCGGTTACAAGCGCCTTTGTCATCGTTCACCATTCCATTCTATATCTAATGTCGAAGCCTCCTGAAGGGAGATGCCCCGACTTTTGGCAATCCTTTTAGTCCATGCAAGGAGCCGGAATTGCTCGGCGAACGGTTTCGGGTCATCCCATCGGAAGACGACGTCGCGACTGTTCCTATAGGCTCGCAGCCAATCGCGAAGCATGCGTTGTCTGGCCGCTTGAATGAGCCCAAACGACAACATCGCGGCGGATAGCATGGCCCCGCGTCCCGTTCCGGACGAAGGGGTAGTGATGAATTCAGACTCTATTAAGCCGGATGGTGCCAGCATTGCCTCCACCAATCTTCCGTCCGATCGGAACAGATGAACGCCGCTCGTCGCGCGGGGGTTGCATTCCATCGGCGTTACGGCACCGTCCGGCGATACCATGAAGTCGAACGCGATTTGGCCGGTAAACCCGCTTTGCCTAACGAAGCGCTTAACCCACTCCAGTAGTTGAGGTTGGTTAGCCGGCTCATAATGAATACTGGCTCCGCGCCCGACGCGAAATCGGCTGCGGTATGCGGCATGCGCCGCGATTACGCCGTCGTGAGCTACGCTATAGGTGCACCATTCTACGCCCCGAAGCAGCTCTTGCGCAACCCAAGGACGGTTAGGCGACGCTTTTGCGTTTGCTAGTTGATAAACGATAGCTTGCCGCTGACTAGAGGCAAGCGAACCGTGGCGCGAATCTATCAAAAGCGTTCGGGAAGCGAATCGGGAATAAGCCGGTTTGAGTACGAGACCTTGTTGAAACCGAGGATCGCCGAGAAGAGGCAACCAACCGTCCGGGGATTCGATAAGCTTCGTGACCGGAACCTGCAAGCCCATGCTCTCGGCGAAGCGAATAAAGCTCTCTTTGTGATGGACGCGCTCTATCTCGTCGAGCGAAGCGGCGAACACCCGGCAGACGCCGTCGAACAGGTGAAGTTCTCCGGAAATATGGAAAATTTCCTCGCAGGTCGGGATCAGTACGTCGATGTCGTTCGTCTCCGCGATCGTTCGCAGCGCCAGAACGAATCCGGACGGATCGCCAACCGGATCGGGTACGGCGAAGCTGCGCTCGACTGACCGGGATACCCGGCACAAATGGTAAGGGGCACACTCGGCCGCGAATACCCGATGTCCGGATGCATGAAATAAGCGGGCCAATTCCAAAGCTGCCGGCGATCTCCCTCCGGTGAGGAGAATTCGCAGAGAACCCGAGTCTGCTCTAATAGTCAAGGACGAGCCCTCCCAGCGTAAGTCCCGCAGCCGTACCTATCAGCAATACGCGATCGCCTCTTGCGATCCGACCCGTTCGAATCGACTCGTGAAGGCCCATGGGGATAGAAGCGGCGATCGTATTGCCGTGATGAGGCGTGATATATACGAGCTGCCGCTCCGAAATACCCAATTTTTTGCGCATAAGACGGACGGCCATCGCACTGCCTTGATGGGGAATAACGGCTTTAAGGTCCGACATTCTCGTGCCTGCGTTTCTTAGAAGTTCATCCGTAAAGGCCGGAAGAAGGCGAGAAGCCATTTTGAAAATAGCCGGTCCGTCCATTTGGAACAAATAATCGTTCGGCTGAGCGGGAGCGGGACCAAGCGGGTGATGCTTCGTGCCGCCGGCTCGTATTTCGGAATAAGCCGCTCCGGCGCTGAACGTTCGCAAGGAAGCTCCGGCGATTCCGGCCTTTTCGCCGTCTCCCGCCGGGCCGATAACGACCGCGGCGGCTCCGTCGCCGAACAGGGCCGCGCTTTCCTTGTGCTGCCAATCCAGTCCGACGGAGGCGATCTCGGACGAGACAATCAACACGTAACGGTACCGTCCGGCTGCGATCATGCAGGACATGGCATCGAGCGCGGCCAGAAAGCTTAGGCAAGTCGAATCGATATCGAAGGCGGGTACGCCCGAATGCTCCATTCCCATCGCTTTTTGAATGAATACAGCCGAGCAGGGCAGAGCCTGCTCCTTGGTGCCGCTCGCGCTTACGAGACAATCCAGATCTGAGAATTGCAGATTCGCCTCTTTGAGAGCTTCGAATGCGGCTTTGGCGCCCATCGACGACGCCGTATCGCCGTCGCCCGCAAAATGACGGAAAGAGACGTCCGTCATTCGAAGCGTCCAGCCTGGAGCGGTTCCGAGACGTTCGTCCATGTCTAAGTCCGATATCGGCTGGCCCGGCAAATATTTACCGGTTCCATATATTTTGACTTTTCGCGTATTCAGGGTTCAATCTCCTTTCCGATGCGCATCGTTCTCACATATCCATTGTGACGGAGAGAACGTCGACCGGGTAGTACCAATTTCGCGTAGTACCGCCGGTCTTCGACCGCAACTGTTCCTATTCGACAAATGGTATGAATTTCCTGTGCTTTACGATAAATAATACCGGACGGCATTTGACCGCAAATAAAGTATTGTGTATACTTTTTTTATTCCGACCGTTCAGTATAAATAAAACGAGAAATAGGTGAAACGATGCCCAAATTAGGAATGGAACCTAAACGCCGAGCAGAGGTCATTAACGCAGCACTGACCTGCATTAGCATTCACGGGATCGATGGCATGACTTTGGATAAGGTTGCCGAATACGCCGATTGTTCCAAGGGAGTAGTGACTTATTACTATAAAAATAAAGATAATCTGACGATCGAAGCGTTCAAGTCTTTCATGGCCTACTATGGACTTAAGATACAGTCGGATATCGATAAAACCATGACGGCCGAAGAAATGATGGACGTTACGTTGAAACACATCCTGCCGCCGTTCCGCGACGATTCGAAAATGAGGATTAACGTATCGCAGCTAGATGGAATTGAAAAGATGTATATTCCGCATGAAGATCAAGCAAGGCTCTTTATACAGTTTTTCTCGAAAGCCGTATTGGATCGTAATTTACAGGAAGTCGTCTCGAAGAGTTATTTGTCCGATCTTCAAGGTATAGCGAAAATTTTCGATTACGGTAAGACGACGGGACAAATGGCAGTAGAAGATTCTCCAAGCGCTGCATATGGGCTGCTGGCGATGGTAGTCGGCCTGAGTTTTTTTAGAGTAACGAACATTCCGCCAACGAACGGCGAAGATAACCGATACATTTGCGACAAGTACGTGAGAAGTTTCGTTGATGGAAATGGAGGAAGATAAGTGTCGGCAATCCCGCGTATCCATGCCGAGTATCCGATGGTGAAAATCCCTGCAGGCGAAATAGCGTTAAGGGACGATCGCATAAAAAAGTTTTGGACGACTCAGGTGAATTCTTTCCTGCTTGCGCCGGTTCCGGTTACGCAAGAGTTATATTTCTCGACAGTACGACAGACAGTTGAACCAAGCGGCAATTGCCAAGCTCCGATCGTGGACGTCTCGTGGAACGATGCCATTCTCTTTTGCAATTTGCTTTCTCGGCAGTCGGGCCTGGAAGAATGTTACTCGGTAAGCGATGATTACGAAAGTGTCGCATGCAACTGGGAGGCGAACGGTTATCGTCTTCCAACGGAAGCGGAATGGCAATATGCGTGTAAAGCCGGGACGGATGGGTACCGTTACGGCGAGCTAAATGAGATCGCTTGGTATGACGAAAACTCCGAGAGCAAGGTACAGGAGGTCGGCAAGAAGCTCCCGAATGAGTGGGGACTTTATGATATGTTAGGAAACGTATGGGAGTGGTGTTGGGATGTATACGACGCGAAAGTATACGGCTCCTATAGAGTATTCCGCGGGGGAAGCTGGGCGGAAGAGGCAAGGGGATGCGGAGCGACTTGCCGGCGCCGGAGCCATCCTACGTTCCGTATCGACGATCTCGGTTTTCGTCTTGCAAGGTCTGTATAAGGGGGTGAATCATCGATATTCCTTGATTTCATTGTTGAAATCCAAAAACGGGTATGGTAAGATGCATTTAATTTACGGATTGGAGTGAAGCGGATAATGTGATTCTTCTTGCTTAGAATAAAGATCAATAAAACGTTAATGCGAGCATTGTTTTGCGCATGTTTTATTCTTTATAAGCAAGAAAGTTACTTATCTTTTCACTCAAACAATATATCCTTATCTAACTCCTTTTAGAGGGTTGGATTAACTGTATTTATTTGAGCTACGGGAAAGTAACTTTCTTGTGGCTCTTTATTTTTTTTAATACAGGAGGATAATTTTATGTCATTAATAAACGTGACAAACCTGACGTTTGCCTATGACGGCAGCTATGATAATGTTTTTGAAAACGTAAATTTCCAAATCGATACCGATTGGAAACTAGGGTTTACGGGGAGAAACGGCAGAGGAAAGACGACATTTCTCCATTTGTTGCTTGGCAAATACGAGTACAGCGGTAAAATTTCAGCAAATGTCCAATTTGAATATTTCCCTTACCCTGTCGAGAACAAGGAATTGAACACCCTTGATGTCATCAACGACATTGTTCCGGACTATGTTCACTGGGAATTCATGCGCGAGCTATCCTTGCTAAAGGTTTCTGAAGATGTTTTGTATCGGCCGTTCGAGTCCTTGTCCAACGGAGAGCAAACGAAGGTGTTGCTGGCTGCCTTGTTCCTTAAGGAAAATAGTTTCCTGTTAATCGATGAGCCGACCAATCATCTTGACATGAATGCGAGATCCGTCGTCAGTCATTATTTGCGCGCCAAAAGCGGATTCATTCTCGTTTCCCACGACAGATATTTTCTCGATCATTGCGTGGATCACATCCTTTCAATCAATAAGACCAACATAGACATACAAAGAGGCAATTTCTCCGATTGGTGGGAAAATAAAACGAGACAAGATCACTTTGAGCTTGCGGAGAACGAAAAGCTAAGGAAGGACTTTAAACGCTTATCGGAATCCGCCAAGCGAACAAGCAATTGGTCGCACGAAGTGGAAAAAACGAAAAACGGAACGTTGAATTCAGGTTCCAAGGTCGATAAAGGGTATGTCGGCCACAAGGCCGCTAAAATGATGAAACGCTCTAAGTCCATTGAAAATAGACAGCAATCCGCCATGGAAGAAAAGTCCAAGCTCCTTAAAAATATCGAAAACTCCGACAACTTAAAAATCGCTCAACTAACCTATCATAAGAACCAGCTTGCCGAGCTTGACCATGTTTCGATTCATTACGGCGAGAAGACGGTTTGCAAGGATATTAGCTTTACGATCGAGCAAGGCGATCGAATTGCGTTAATCGGCATGAACGGTTCGGGCAAATCAAGCATTATTAAACTGATCTGCGGCGAGAATATTCAATATTCCGGCGCTTTCAGAAAGGGAAGCCAGCTTAATATATCTTATGTTTCGCAGGACACCTCGCATTTGCAGGGCAGTTTAACGGACTACGCAAATAACCATGGGATTGAGGAAAGCCTCTTCAAAGCGATTCTAAGAAAACTCGATTTTTCCAGAGTTCAATTCGAGAAGGATATTGCTTCTTTCAGCGGCGGCCAAAAAAAGAAAGTGCTGATCGCAAAAAGCCTTTGCGAAAAATCTCATTTGTTAATTTGGGATGAGCCGCTTAATTTCATCGATATTCTTTCTCGCATGCAAATTGAACAGTTATTGCTTGAATACTCGCCAACGATCCTTTTTGTGGAGCATGACAGCGAGTTTTGCAAAAATATCGCAACCAAGACCGTTCAACTCTAACGGGTATGATTTCCTCTTCGGAGATTGCAAGCTTAAAACCGCGTAAATCGCGGTTTTTTTTTTATTAGGAGAAGGGAAACATTAATAATAGGTTATTTATATTACTTTAAACTTTACAATAGTGTGCGTCACACAGTATACTGAGATCGGGAGCTGATCATATGGCGGATGTGAATGAAACAATTAACGGTTTGTTGAGCGAGCTGAGGCGCGGTACGATCGTCATCGGCGTGCTCAGTCAATTGTCCGAACCGCAGTATGGATACTCTCTTGTCCCGGTATTGGAGGAGAAGGGGGTGGCCGTCGATCCCGGCACCTTGTATCCGTTGCTGCGACGACTGGAGAAACAAGAACTGCTTGAAAGCAAATGGGATACGAATGAAACGCGTCCCCGCAAATACTACTTGCTTAGCCCGTTCGGACGGGAAGTTTATGCGGGATTGTGTCGGGAGTGGCGCAATCTGATCATCAGCATGGATGCCATCATGGAAGAAGCCGAAGGAGGAGAACGGGATGGAAGTAGTTGATCGATATATTTATGCGGTAACGCAACGATTGCCCGAACGACAGAGGGGGGATATCCGGCAAGAACTTCAGGGTTTAATCGAGGATATGCTTGAAGAACGCGCACCGGCGGGGCAGGCTTCCCGGGAGGACGTGGAAAGCGTGTTGCTGGAGCTTGGGAATCCGAATGCGCTAGCTGCCAAATACCGGGGGTATGACCGGTATTTGATCAGTCCGATGATGTTCGAATCGTACGTGACCACGCTCAAAATCGTACTGATTTCGATCTCCGTTGCCATGACCGTGTTGTTTGCAATGGAGACGATCTTCTCGCCTACTGAAATTATGGCACATTTCACGAGTTTTCTTGTATCTCTATTTACGGCCGTAGCCCAGGGCTTCGGTTGGGTCACTGTCATTTTCGCATTGATCGATTACCGACAGCACAAAGTAGGCAATGGCAGTGCCGAGAAAAAAGAGTGGAAGCCGTCAGACTTGCCTGAAATACCGAGTAGAAATACGCATATTAAAATGAGCGATCCGATTGCTAGCATCATCTTCATAGTGCTGTTTACGGTGATTTGCTTATATTCGATCGATTTGCTCGGCATCTGGAGGTTCAACGACGGAGAACGGGTTGTCATTCCTTTTCTGAACGCCGATGCTTTCCAAGACTATTTGCCGATAATATGGATCCTTGCCGCTCTCGGGATCTTGAAAGAAAGCATCAGAATCATCGTGCGTAAAAGGACGGGCAAAATACTTGCTTTCCACGTCGCGATTTCAGTCGCATCAACGGTACTCGTATGCATCGTACTGGCCGATTCAGCCATCTGGAATCCCGATCTCATTCAGCAGTTGGAAGCGGCAGGGATCTTGTCCGCCCGCGGCGAGGGTTACGACACGGTCGTATCGATATGGACCCGCGTGACCGATTGGCTTATCAATATTATTGTATTGTACGCACTGATTGACATCCTGTCCGAAACGTATAGGTGGTACCGGGCAAAAACATCTTCATAATGAAATCTAAGAGGGGACAACGCAAAACTGCGTTCTCCCCTCTTAGATTTCTGCAGGTGTCATTACTGATGTACAGCGTTGGCCGTTTTTAATTTTCGTCAGAAAAAAAGAGTTCACAAACTTGTCACTTATGAGGGGATTATCTCTATCCCTATAATAACAAAGGTAAAAAGAAAGGATGATAGAAAGTGCCGACGAATAAGAGAGAAGATTTTTATTTTGGATTCATGATGGTCTGTGGCATGGTTGTAGTAATGACGTTCTATAATCTCGTTAGAAGTGACTTGATAGGAACGATATCTTGGGATGAAATCCTTATTCAATTGTTTCTAGGTTTCATTGTTGCATTCTTATTGGAATTATTTATTGTTGGTCCTGTTGTAAAGAAAGTAGCTTTTTCCTTACCCTATGATAAATCTAAAAAGGGTTTAGTGATTGTATCCATTTCCTTTTGTATGGTGGTTGGAATGGTTACGTGTATGTCTCTTTATGGTTTGGGGATGACGTATTTTTCTGACGGCTTGAACGGAGAATCGTTGCTTTCTAGTTATTTTTCCATATTTATTAACAACTTTATTTTCGCTTTCCCGCTGCAACTTATGGTAATGGGACCGCTTGTACGGTATTTATTCGGTAAGTTCGTGAAAGGGAGAAGGTTTACGCTCGTCCAATAAGGATCGCGAAAAATAAAGCGCTTGACTTACAAGCGGGATTTTACGGGGGCTTGACAGCCGTATGCTATATTAAAAGGGACGATTTCTAGGAGAACGAGTTTCTCCACCGGACATAGGAGGCACCTTGATGTTTCAGTATAGCAATCAGACTTATGAAAAAATAAACTTCGGCACTCAAGATTTAAGATACGGGGAGCTAATAAGCTGTACATTTGATCGTTGTTCTTTCTCCAACGGAACTTTAGAGGAGATAATGTCTAGCAAATGCCGATTCATTGAATGCGATTTTCGCGGAGCATCGTTAAATGGCTCTATTCATAATGAATCCGCGTTTGAAAATTGTAACTTTAACGGAGCTAATCTATTCGTATCGAAATTCGATAATTGCAAAATGACCGGATCGGATTTCTCCGGCTCGAATATGGATGGGATCACTATCGTTCAAGGCGATTGGTCATATACGAATTTGAGACTGACGAGATTGATTAGGCAGGACTTGCGCGGGGTAAAGTTTCATGAAGCGGATTTGTCGGGAGCCAATTTGGAAAAAGCGGATTTGCGAGATAGCGATCTGACTATGGCGTCTATGGCTAAAGCTAAGTTGCAAGGGGCCGATGTCAGGGGGGCTAAAATGGACGGAGTGGATTTCAAGGCGTTCAGCGTTGCAGGGATGAAAATGGATAGAGAACAAGCGGTTTTGTTTTTGATTTCCCACGGAGCTAAGATAGGTTAATGAGTAACATATACCCTGTACAGTCAAATGGACAGGGTACATTTTTCAATTTACATTAGAAACTTATATAAGTTAGTGATATAATATCATTCATGAACCCTAAACGTAACTTTAACGAGCTGGACGTTAACGACTTCGCCAGGGCAATCGAAGATTTAACGAGGATTTTCATTCGGTTGCCTTCCATTGAAAAGCTAAGTTTCACCACGCTGTCCGTGCTGCACACGCTATCGCGTAAAAGCCCTATGAGGCTGACCGAGTTGATAGCTACCGAACAGGTAACGCAATCCGCCATTACGCAATTGGTGACCCGACTCGAGCGAGACGGGTACGTTAAGCGCCAACCGGATCCGAGCGACGGGCGAGCTGTTCTCGTCCACATCACGCCTCAAGGCGCGGAAATCATTGATTCACGCCGTTTCGATCGGATTACGCAGATCGCCAAACTCTTCGAGGGCTCGCCCCCGAGGAAAAAAAATCCATTGCTGACGCACTGCCTGCATTAAAGAAACTTGCTAAGCTTGGGAACTCTTAACCCACATTCATATCGTCCCTGGAGGCGAAGCCGTGACAGGATCAATTTTCGCGCTTAAACCGACTCCTATCAACGTTCCAGACGATCTGCTCGCAGATCTCAGAACAAGACTGGAATCTACAAGATGGCCCATCGATGCCGGTAACGATGACTGGTTTTACGGAGTCAACCGAAATTACCTTGAAGGTCTCGTAGACTACTGGATCAACGAATATGATTGGCGCAAATCAGAGGCTGCGATCAACGCCTACGAACACTACAAAGTGAGCGTTGATGGCGTACCTGTGCACTTTATGCGCAAGGCAGGGGTTGGAC
Source organism: Cohnella cholangitidis (assembly GCF_014107495.1). GTDB lineage: Bacteria > Bacillota > Bacilli > Paenibacillales > Paenibacillaceae > Cohnella > Cohnella cholangitidis. The sequence goes on along the minus strand of NZ_CP041969.1, from coordinate 30,338 downwards.
CGAATCCGATTCCGCTTATTCTGACTCACGGCTGGCCGTGGACTTTTTGGCACTGGTCGAAGGTCATCGATCCGCTTGCGGATCCCGGCTCATTCGGAGGCGATCCGGCCGATGCCTTTGACGTTATCGTGCCCTCGCTTCCTGGTTACGGTTTCTCGACGCCTCTGGTTAACAATCCGGACATGAACTTCTGGAAAGTCGCCGATCTATGGCACGTACTTATGACGGAAATCCTCGGTTATGAGAAGTACGCCGCAGGAGGCTGCGATGTAGGCGCCCTAGTGACAGGTCAACTCGGGCACAAATATAGCGAAGAGCTCCACGCGATCCATATTGGTTCTGCGCAAAAACTAAGCTTTTTCAACGGAGATCGCGCATGGGATTTCTCAGGCGGTCGGCCCATTCCCGACAACATTCCCGAGAGCATTCGGACCGACATTCTGAAGCTTGATCGCCGATTCGCGTCTCATCTGGCCGTACACGTACTTGATCCGAGTACTCTCGCCTTCGGGCTAAGCGACTCTCCGGCAGGAATGCTTGCATGGATCCTTGAAAGATGGGCGAGATGGAGCGACAACGATGGGAACGTCGAAAGCGTATTTTCCAAGGACGACATCCTTACGCATGCGACGATCTATTGGGTTAATAATGCTATCGAAACCTCGATACGCGTATATGCTAACGCCAACCGTTATCCGTGGATTCCTTCCCACGATAGATGGCCAGCCGTCGAAGCGCCAACCGGAATCACCTTCGTAGGCTACGAGAATCCGCCGGGGATAACGACGGAACAGCGAGTTCAGAGCTTTCTGGACAGTGACCGCGCGCAATGGTACAACCATATCAATATATCGGTTCATGACCGAGGCGGTCACTTCATCCCTTGGGAAATTCCGGACAAATGGGTTGACGACTTGCGTCGCACCTTCCGTGGAAGCCGATAAGCGAATTGTATGGGACAATCCAATCGATCTCGATTCAGTAAGCCCTGAGTGCTATTCATTGCACTCAGGGCTTTTTCTTTAAGTTCAATCCGGTCCGTTCGATTTCATCCTTGACGATTTGTAAGAGTAGCTGAAGGGAGGAGGCGTGCGGTACGTAGCGGTCGCGAGGTTGCAAGAGGCCGATTGGAATGAAAGGTTCGTTCAACTCCGCATCGATTGTCTCCACTTCTTGGATCAGGGGAGTCGAATCCAGAATGACGCCTACGGAAAGAGTCTGTTTAACGAAATGGGGGATGGCGGAGGTTTGGTTAACCGTATGCAGAAGAGGGGGAACTACTTCGGATCTGGCAAGCTCCTTGGTTAACTGTAAGTAATAAAGGCAAGTAGGTCCCCCTGCGATGACGGGGTACTCTAGAATCTCCCTGAAAGAAACTTCATTTCTAGTGCGTAAAGGATGATTGCAATCCGCGGCAAAAACGATTTTCGTATGATAAAGCGGCTCGAAATAAAAAGAAGACGGATCGGATGGCTCGCCGCAGATAGCGAAATCGAGCTCATCTTGAAGAATAGATTGCGACAAGGAGGCGGTATTCCCCAATACGACCTGACAGGCGATTCTTGGCTTTTGTTCGTGAAATAGTCGCAAGGCGTTCGGAAGCACGGTTTCCATCGCCGATTCGATACCTCCGATGCGCAGACTGCCGATCTCGTCCCGTTGCAACGCCTTGGCTAGATCGGATACTTCGTTCCAATGACGAATCAGTTTATCGATCTCCGAAGCGAATATTCGCCCTGCGGTTGTCAGTTCCGCATCCCAGCCTCGCTTGAAAAGCTGAACGCCTATTTCTTTTTCCAGTCTTTGAATTTGATTCGTTATGGTCGATTGCGCGTAATTCAACTTCTCGGCTGCCCTCGAGAATGTACCCTCTTGAAGAATCGTACGGAAAGCGGTCAGTTCTTTTAAGTCCATTCCGATCACCTCGATCGAATAAATTGATAAAGATTATGATTTAATTCCATTATATAAATTAAAATCGATAGAGTACAATAAGAGTACTCAAGCGAGGAGGGGGAGTAGAAATGCCATTCATTAGAGTTAGTTACTTGGAGCAACAATATGAAGCCAGACAACTGGAACGTATCAGCCAAACCATCATGAATGAATTGGTCCTACACTTCAATGTGCCGGCGGATGACCTATTCCAGGTGTTCCATTCACATAGACCGGAAGAGTTCTACTACAGTCGAAGTTATTTGAACGTTGAGCGAAGCGACGGGCTGCTCTACATTCATATTACGCTCAAATCGGGTAGAACGGTGAAGCAGAAAACTAGCTTCTACGAGGCTCTGGCCGAACATTTATCGAAGGAGCTTACGATGAGAAAAGAAGACGTGTTCATCGTACTCGTCGATACGGAATATGAGGATTGGTCGTTCGGCAACGGATTCGCCCAGATGTTGTAAGATGATTTTACGAGAATCCCCTCAAGGAGGGGCCCTCAATTCTAGTCGAAATTTCATCTGGGATATGTTAGGATAATCGAATGTTATAGATATATTTCCCAACAACGATGGAGGAGTCACGAATGAGATCACGGGTTAATCACATTTTTTTGCTTCTTATCTCCCTGCTGATGGCAGGGAACATGATATTCATATTTAGTCCAAAGGCATCCGCTTCCGTAAGCGTCGACGGCATAACCATGATCGAAGAGTGGGGCAAGAAGGTATATCAAGGAAGACAAGCCGGAACTACCGGTTACGGAAAAGCTGTAGACGATTTGGAAAAACGAATTCGTTCCGTCGGAATGGTTCCGTTCTTCGGAGATGGGCAATATCGACAAAATTACAATGTAGGTACGGCTAACCTAACCAACGAGAAAGTAACATTGAACAATAAATCGTTGAAGCTCATGCAAGATTACATGCCTTATGCTAGATCGGCAGCGGGGAAAGTAACCTTCCGCAACGCGTATTATGCGGGCGCGGGATTGTCCGCGGATTATCCGTCGAAAGTGGACGGATTGGTGATATTCCATTGGTTCGACAAGAACGGGAAGTTTCCGGAAGGAGCGCTAGATCGTATCCAACGGGCTATAACGAATGGGGCAAAAGGCGTCGCGATCATTACGAACGGAGAGTTGAAGGTCGGTAATTATGAGCATCCGCTTAGTGCCGAGAAATTGAACGTACCCGTCCTTTACTTATCCGAGGCTGCCGCCAACAACGCCGGAGTTCCCCGAAATTTCGTACCCGCTTCGCTGAACAAATTCGAAATGCAGATCGACTTGTCTATTGATCGTTCGACTCAACAGGCAGATAACCTTGTAGGCGTAATCCCGGGAAAATCCGAAGAGAAGGCCATTCTCTGGGTGACCAATATAGACGGATTCGGAAGCTTGCCGGACGGGACTTGGTTCGAGAGCGCCAAATCCGGGGCTGCTTCTGCCGCTATGATGCTTGATATGGCTAGCTATTATAAAGAAAATGTACCCGAATACACGATGATATTCGCATTCGTAGGCAGCAAGTGGAAGGCGCAAGAAGGCATTAAGGCGTTGACGGAGAAAATCGATTTTGACCGAATTGCCCTTACGATCGATTTGTACGCGATGGGCGGTAACGGAAAACTAGACGAAATGTTTATTAACTATACGAACCCTTCTGTAGAATCTTTTGCTCAAGCCGTGGCGAAGACGCCTATGCTCAATAACGATTTGGGCAACTCCTTGTCCTCCGTGCTTAAGACGAAGGCGAACAAGCTGTTTCTCATCCGTGATCGGGATACGTGGGTGGACGATTCCTTATCGGATAAGGCCGCTAATATATCCCGGGACCACTATGCGAGCGGAGTAGAATCGCTGATCACTCTTTCCGGCCGAATGATGAAACGTTTGTTGGAGGAAGATCAAATACCGGCTGATTACTCCAATCTGCCGATCTCGAAAGCGACGTTTCAAAATCCTAAAGTGACGCTTAATCATATCTCTACCCGACACTATGACGTTTACGCAGATGACGTCTATATTAAAGAAATCACTCCCGAAGTGCTGAAAGAAATGGAGTCTATCTATAAGAGAGTTGCCAAATATAATTATTATCCGCTTCCGCAAGCGAAAGTCGCGGCCCTATTCATGACGGACGGCAATATGGCCGCGAAAATTTCGGGGAGAAAAGAGTTAGAGGACAATTCCGAGGTCGCCGGCGGGGGATTCGCTAATTACGTTGACGGCAAAATGTACATTTACATGAGAAGCGGTCCTTTTTACGGGACGATCGCCCACGAATTGAATCATGCTCTTGCGTCGGCGAACGGTTTTGCCGGACCTGATTCTTCTATGCTTCAAGAGTGGCAGGGACAGAGTCATTTCGTGCAGTATTTGCAGCCCAAAGGTTCTTATACGAACGATATCGGCATGATCATCGAGCAAAAGTTTTTGGCCCATCATGAAGTTCCTAAGCTAAGGGAGCTTGTCTCCAAATATAAAACCGAATTGGATTGGTCGTGGTTTACGAAAGCGACTACGAATCCGAACGGCCATCTCTATACTTACTACTTGATGGGCTCAATGTATACTTTCTTGGAAGACCAGTATGGAGTGAATGTGGCCAGACGGGCTATGTATCGTAATTATATGGACGTCTCCAACATCCAGAATAATCTCATACAAGAAACGGGACTTTCCTTGAACGCATTCCTGGAAAAATGGAGCAGTTGGATGTTGCAAGCAGAGGCATCATCTTCGACTGCTGGCTCCGCGATCCGCAAGCCGGACAATAACGGATTCGATTACATGCTGCTCTATACGAACCCAGAGCGGAAAGAGGAAGCGGCAGCGCCGAATCAGGAAAGTTCGAACGCTGGCAAGACGATTACGAACGGGACGGTTCGTTATAGCCTTCGCGTAACGAGCAAAGATCTGAAAATCACTTCGTTGAACTTGTACAAGACCAAGGATGGAGCTAGCATTGAAATCGCCTATGAAAGTAATGCCAACCGCTTCATCAGCTTGTTCAATCCTCCGGATGGCGACAAGATAAAGCTGTTTAAGGCGAATGCGATCGCCTCTGGCAAAGGCAAGGCGATTGTGAAGCTGAATAACGCGGAAGTAAAAACGATTCGCAATTTGCCTATGATCACTCTTCGGTTTGGCGAAGGCGAAGATTACGCGTTTGTTAGGAGCGCGGATTATTTGAAAATATTGAAGTGAACGGAACCGCAGAAACCAGGCTCGCGAGCAATCTGGAAATCCGCCGCGACAAACTGGGTGAATAGCGCCGCTATATCCAAGCCATTCGACATAAGGGCGCTCATGTACAAGGTGTACGCGGGAACGGGCGATACGGTACAAGCGGGGACACTTGAAATTACGAACTTCAAATTGAATTTCTAGACACTATTCGTTGAGGCTATCTCCGCGAACATAGTACAAAACAAGTCGCGTAATCGCGGCTTGTTTTGTTTTGCAGTTGACTTTTCCCTTAGGGGAAGGTGTATATGTAGAATTGTAGATAGTATCGATACTTAATACATGTAGACCGTATAAAAAAATCGGATGTACGGAGGCGACTTAGTGTTATCGATCGGAGAATTCTCGAAAATATGCGGAGTGTCTACCAAAACGCTGCGATATTACGATGAAACGGGATTAATTAATCCGGATGAGATTAATCCCGAAAACGGTTATCGCTATTATTCCATCCGACAGCTTAAGAAGATGCTCCTTATCAACCGGTTGAAATCCTATCGCTTTTCCCTGGAAGAAATCAAAGCCATTCTGGGATGGGAAGCCGATCAGTCGGAAGAAAAGCTATGTTCGGCGCTTAATCGCAAGAGAAGAGAAATTCAGGAACAGTTAAATGCTCTAGACTATACGCTACAACAAATGAGTAATGATATTTTTAGTTTGGAGAAGGGCGTACCCCTAATGTCATACATTGACGAGATAGAAGTACAGCTTGTTGAAACCAAGCCCATGAACATTCTGATTACGCGTCAGATGGTCAGCAGTGACGACTATGTTGCAGGATACGGAAAGTATTTCGGCAGGTTATATGAAAGGATTGCTTCAGAAAAGCTGACTCTGCTAGGTTCGCCAATGACTATTTATCACAGTCCTGAATACAATCCCGCCGGCAATGAAACGGAGTTTGCCATCCCGATAAAAGAAGCTGTAAAAGGAACGAGAGATTTGCCCGGAGACCTTTGCGCGAAATCAATATTGAAGGGCTCCTATTCAGAATTGACATCGGTATATGCCAAGCTGAGGGAATGGGTGGAGAATGAAGGATTTGAATTGGTGAAACCGCCATATGAAGTGTATATAACCGACCCTATTCAAGCTGACGTACCTGAGGATATTGTTACCGAAGTTTATTTTCCCGTTAAGAAAAAATAGTAGCGAGACTAAAAACGTCATTTAGAGAGGGAACGATAATGAAGAGAAATAACTGGCCGCATTTAGAGTGGCAAGCCGCAGATCCGACTACCTTGGGAATGGATACCGAAAAGCTTGCAATGCTTGAACCTGTGATTAAATCCGAGTACGGCAATATTAACAGCATTGTCATTGTGAGAAACGGATTTTTGGCTTATGAAAGATACTTTAACGGTTATGGCCCGAAAGTTACGCAACATGTGGCATCCGTAACGAAAAGTATAATCTCTGCTCTCGTCGGAATTGCCATAGAAGCAAATTATATAAATAGCGTAAACCAGAAGGTGCTGGATTTTTTTCCCGAATTCGTTCCGAATGCAGAGGATAAGCAGAAACGAGAAATTACCATCCGACATCTTCTCACGATGACGGCTCCCTATCCGTTCGAGGATTGGCACGAACCGCTGGACAAGTTGTGCATGCAACCGGACTGGGTGAAGTATACGCTGGATATGCTAGGCCATAAAGGGGATATCGGAGCTTTTAAGTATTCCACGGCGGGAGCGCACCTGCTGTCGGCGATCATCACTCGCAGCACGGGAATGAGCGCCCGCGAGTTTGCCAACGAACGCTTATTTAAACCCGTCGGCATGAAACAAATCCCGGATTACGAGATGACATCATTTGAGTTTGACGATTTGTTCGGGAAAAGAGTAAGAGGATGGGTGCAAGACCCGAACGGTAACTCCACGGGAGGTTGGGGACTTACGCTAACGCCTCATGATATGGCGCGTTTTGGCCTTCTTTATGCGAATGGAGGCAAGTGGGACGATCGCCAGGTGTTATCCAAGACATGGATCGACGAGTCGACTGCGATAAACCCTAATCATTACGGTTATTTATGGTGGTTACGAGAAGAAGACGGGGTTAAGGCGAACTTGGCGCTGGGCGATGGGGGTAATGTCATTTGTTGCCTACCGGATGAAGACCTGGTCGTAGCCATTGCATCGGAATTCATGTTTAACCCTCGTGACAGGTGGAACTTGATAAAGGAATGGATAATACCGGCTGTAATCGACCGGAAATAATATTTCTTCGCCGGTTGATTGAGTAAAAGGGCGCCCATTACGGGTGTCCTTTTAATTTTGGCTATGTTAAATTCTAATGTTGATATTTGACCATAAGAAAACCGCCTTGGTTGAATGGCGGTTTATTGAGCTATCGTATCCGTTAGTTCAATCCTTACTATAAACCTAAAGCACCCGTTCGTTTAAGAACACTTAGTTGTACCAATTGAATATTCAATCCCAATTTACAATCACTTATGCATTTACATATAGAATTGTCATCAAAAGAATTGGAATAATAATTCCTAAACAACTACAAACGATACCAGTGATTGCAGTTTTTCTTCCACTTTGTTCGTTAAGCCTTATTTCTTTTAGAGCTACAATACCAATTATTAAACCAATAACACCTAAAATAAATCCAACCAAAAAATATAAAGCAATTGATAGAACCCCTAAAACCAAAGAAATTACAGATTTTTTATTTAAAACTTTTCTCTCTAATATTCCCTCGTTTCTCATCGGCAACCCCCTCCCTAAACATTCACTTTATATATTATTCTTCCATAAAAATCCGATTCATTCTTTAATTAAACTGCCAGTTAGCTTAGCAAAAATAAGCAGAAAGCCGAAGTTTGGTATTTGTATCGGTCACAGTAAACAGGCACGATTTAACCAACATATTTTCTTATTCGATGCGGTATTCTCATATTCCTTGCTGTCTAAGTAACGAAACCAAGCCAAATAATGTTGCAAATATTTGGTTGCAACGCCATTAAAGCGATCCATCCATTTCTTCAAGCGGCTATGGTAGCTGTTTACGTTTTGGATATGGTACACGCCTTTTACACGTTGCTTTCCAGCGGACTTGAAACGGTAATGATCCAAGCCTTTTGAATTCGCATAGGAACTGAATGCCCTCCACGAATCAGTGCATAGCACGTTTGAGTCGGATAAATGACCACCAATCGCCTCATCCAATTTGTTCGTAATTATCAAATATCAACAACAAAGTTTAACAAAGCCTTAATTTTAACCAAGGGACTGAAAAAGAAAGGATTGACATTTTTTAATCGTTATTATTACAATTAAACTTGTTTAATCGTATTTATTACGATTAGAAGCTTGACAGTCTGTCTATCGACCGAGATGAACGAAACGGGGAACGATTGGCTGAACGACTATCATACTGCGGAGGTATATCATGAGAGGAAACGGAAATAAAATCATCTCGAAAAAGCTCACTTTATCGTCTTTAGTAATGGCATTGACAGTGTTTTTGTTCTTAGCGGGTTGCGATACCGGTTCTCCCGAATCCGAAATTGCGTCCAGCTCAAAGAACCCGATAACGGTAAAAGAAGATTTGGTACTTGCCGTGGGTAAAATGGACGGCGGACAGTTTGATCCGAAGAAGGGTTGGGGAATGACGCAAATTCGTCTGACCCATAGTTCGCTATTGACTATCGACTCCGATCTTAATTTTGTCGGGGATCTGGCAAAATCATATACAACAAGCGAGGATGGCTTAACATGGACTTTCCCATTGCGCGACGATGCCAAATTCTCCAATGGCGAACAAGTTACCGCGGAGGATGTCAAATTTACTTATGAAATGCTCAAGGAGGATGGCATTAAATTCGATTTGTCTTTTGTAAAATCGATAGAAGCTTCTGAGAACAACACGGTCGTCATCAAGCTTAACGAGCCGCGCTCCACCTTCGTAAGCCAACTCACGGAGATCGGAATCGTTCCCAAAGCTCATTATGACGATCATTATTCCGATAATCCCATAGGCTCCGGCCCGTACAAAGTGATTCAGTACGACGATGGGCAGCAAGTGATCATGGAATACAATCCCTATTGGTACGGCAAGAAACCCCAGTTCAAAAAACTTACGTTCCTACTCCTCGCGGAAGATGCTTCCCTTGCAGCCGCAAAGGCCGGTGAAGCCGATATCGTCTATGTTCCGCCGACATTCGCGGAGCAAAAGGTGGAAGGAATGTCGCTGCGTACATATGAGAGCATCGATTCCCGTGGAATTATGTTGCCAACCGTGCCAAGCGGCGGAAAAGGGAAGACGAATGATAAAGAAGTAGATATCGGCAACGACGTGACTTCCGATCTCGCTATCCGACAGGCTCTCAATGTCGGTTTAGACCGCCAGAAACTTCTGGATGTGGCGTTAGACGGACATGGTAAAAAAGCGTATTGCCTCTGCGACAATATGCCGTGGTTTAACGAGCAAACGGTTGTCAAGGACGGAGATATTCAGGCTGCTAAAGAAATTCTTGCTAATGGCGGCTGGGCGGATAGCAACTCGGACGGTATCTTGGAAAAAAACGGACGCAAAGCCGAGTTTGAAATGTACTTCAGCTCCAGCGATCAGCTACGCAGCGATCTTTCCTTAGCTGTCGCAGATCAGGCGAGCGAACTCGGTATCCAGATCAACCTGATCGGATCTACATGGGACGAAATTTATGTCAAAGGCAAAACCGCGGCGGTGGCATGGGGCGGCGGCAGGCATCACGCTCATCAGTTGTACTCTATGAACTCCTCTCTGAGGATGAACAAAGGCATCGATAATATGCCTAACTACCGCAATCCAAAAGTGGATGAGTATTTGAATAAAGCGCTCACGGCTACGTCTCAGGAGGAAGCCAACAAGTACTGGAAGCTTGCGCAGTGGGATGGACAAACCGGCTTCAGCGGAATCGGCGATGCGCCGATCGTATGGCTTGTGCGCGTGGACCACTTGTACCTGGCAAATGAAAAGTTGAATCTCGGGAAGCAACCGGTTCACTCGCATGGCCATGAATGGGCATTGTTCGGCAATGTAACAGAATGGACATGGAGTTAGTCTATCATGGCCAAAAGTATCGTTATTCGCCTGATTCGAGTTATGACCTTGCTGATCGGATTATCCATCCTGACCTTTTCTCTGATCTATCTGTCACCGATAGATCCGATCAATGCTTATATCGGAGGCGACGGCTCGGCGTCGCCGGAGCAAATCGAGAAATTGAAGATTTACTGGGGCCTGGACAAAAGCCCCGTGGAACAATACTTTTCTTGGGCCGGAGCGCTGCTGCAGGGCGACTTCGGAACTTCTAAGCTCTATCGCGGTCCAGTCATGGACATTATCCAGAGCCGTTTTCTAACATCGCTTGCCCTAATGGGGACAGCATGGATTCTATCGGGAGTTATCGGATACTTGCTTGGCGTGACGGCTGCTATGAACCGAGGTAAGCCGATTGACAAAATCATTAAATGGTACAGCTACACGCTCGTATCCACCCCGATATTCTGGATGGGGCTCATACTTTTAATTGTTTTTGCCGTGTCGCTTAAATGGTTCCCGGTAGGCTTATCGGTACCTGCCGGGGTGCTGGAAAGCGAAGTGCGGTTTATAGACCGGGTCCATCACTTTGTATTGCCGGCCCTGACGTTAAGCATTTTGGGGGTGGCCAATGTGGCGATGCACTCCCGCGAGAAAATGATCGATATTCTAAACGCGGAGTACATCGTCTTCGCCAACGCAAGGGGTGAAAGCAAGTGGCAAATTTTCAAAAATCACGGCTTGCGCAACTCCATCATTCCTGCGATTACGTTGCAGTTCGCATACTTCGGCGAGCTATTCGGCGGCTCCATGCTCGCGGAACAAGTATTTGCCTATCCGGGGCTTGGCAGCACCTTGACCACGGCGGGATTAAAGGGGGATCTTCCCTTGTTGGTGGGCATTATTTTGATTAGCTCCTTGTTTGTTTTTGCGGGAAATTTGATCGCCGATATTCTGAACAAGGTTGTAGATCCTCGTATGAAGAGGGAGGACTAAGGTGCAGACCCTACAAGATGGTTTCAATGAACGCAAAAAAATGCTTTGGCTGCTTACGTTTTCAACATGTTTTTTGCTCGTAATCGTCATTCTCAGCTATTGGCTAAGCAATGACAATCTTCGCCTCGGGACCGGGAGCAAGAACCTTATGCCAAGTGTTGAACATCTATTCGGAACGGACTGGCTTGGAAGGGATATGTTCACGCGGACCATCAAAGGCTTACGCCTCTCTCTGGCTGTCGGCGCATTTGCCTCTTTGCTAAGCGTTCTAATCGCAATCGTAATGGGAATTTGCGCGGCGATCTTCGGCAAAGCGGTGGATGCCGCTATCTCCTGGATTATCGATTTGTTTATCGGCATGCCTCATCTCGTGTTTATGGTTTTGATCTGCTTCATTGTAGGCGGAGGCATTAAGGGTATCGTTTTGGGCGTATGTCTTACCCACTGGACCGCGCTCGCTAGGGTGGTTCGCTCCGAGGTGCTGCAAATCAAAAGCGCCGAATACATCCAAATTTCCAGAAGCTATGGGAAATCCGCGTGGTATATCGCTAGAAAGCATATCCTGCCGTTTATTTTCCCGCAAATCATGATCGGCTTTCTGTTGATGTTTCCTCATGTGATTTTGCATGAAGCGGCACTGACCTTCTTGGGGTTCGGGCTATCTCCGCAAACTCCGGCCATCGGAATTATCCTTTCCGAAGCCATGAACCATATTTCTACCGGAAAATGGTGGCTGGTCGTATTTCCGGGGTTGCTTTTAGTGGTTGTCGTAAAAAGCTTCGATAGTATTAGCGAGAAGGTTCGTATTTTGATGGAGCCTTCCAGCTCCAATGATTAGAGGGGTGCCTGATGAGTACCGCGCAGAAAAAAACTTTATTGCAGGTGGAAAACCTGTCGATCGAATTTTCTCAATACGTTAAGGGCACGCAAAAACGCATGATCCGTCCCATAACCGAAATGCATGTGGAAATTAATGAAGGAGAAATCGTGGCAGTGGTAGGAGCCAGCGGTTCGGGCAAAAGCTTGTTGGCGCATGCCGTGCTCGGGATACTGCCAGGGAATGCCGTCTGCAGCGGGCGTATCGCGTACCAAGGAGAAGAACTGACGGCTAAGAGAAAAGAACAGCTCAGAGGTCGAGAGATTTCCTTCATTCCCCAGTCCGTAAATTATCTGGACCCTCTAATGCGAGTGGGACGGCAGGTGCAGATAGGGCTTAACAGGAAATCAGCTCAGGCAGAGCAAGAGAAACTTTTTGCCCAATATGACCTGAAGAAGAGCGATGGACGTTTGTTCCCGTTTGAGTTGTCAGGCGGGATGCTCCGCAGGGTATTGTTCGCGACAAGCGTACGAGATGGCGTCAAACTTGTCATAGCGGATGAGCCGACGCCCGGAATTCATCCGGAGGCGCTTTCCGAAATTTTAAGGCAATTGAAGAAATTCGCGAATGACGGCGCTGGGGTCATGCTCATTACCCACGATATGATGTCGGCATTGGAAATCGCAGACAGGGTGGCTGTCATCAAAGACGGAACGACGGTGGAAATCTCGGAAGCGGCGGATTTTCAAGGCAAGGGCGAACGACTTCAAACCGAGTATGCCCGAAGGTTGTGGAGGGCATTGCCGCAAAATGATTTTGATTTGGAGTTTAAGGGGAAGGGGGAGAGATACAATGCATCTGAACGGAGAGAATCTGGGTCACTATTATCATAAAGATCGCTGGATTATTAAGGACATTAACATTTCTGTCGCTCCAGGCGAGGTGTTCGGTCTATCCGGCTACAGCGGATGCGGAAAAACGACGCTTTCCAGAATTTTGGCCGGCTATATTTCTCCCCGTGAAGGTAAAGTCACATTAGGCAATAAGACTATGGAGCCGCGGACTTTTCGTCCGGTACAACTCGTTTACCAGCACCCGGAAAAAGCGATTAACCCGATGTGGCGCATGCGCGATGTATTGATGGAATCTTACGCGCCCTCGCAGGATATTTTGGACGCTTTCGAAATCCGAGAGGAATGGATGAACCGCTGGCCCATCGAGCTTTCGGGCGGCGAGAAGCAGCGCTTCTGCATCGTACGCGCATTGAATCCTTCCACGAAATATATCATTGCCGACGAGATGACCACCATGTTGGATGCGATTACGCAGGCGAAAATTTGGAATTCGTTTATCGGAATCTGCAAGCGCAGAGAAATCGGCGTTATCGTGGTCAGCCATGAAACCAGTCTATTGAATCGGTTATGCGACAATGTATACAAGGTAGGCGTACAGTAAAGCAATACTAAAACGGAAACCGGATTGGATTAATCCGGTTTCCGTTTTCTTTCCTGATAACGAGTATATTAGTGCGTTCTTCCCCTGGTAAAAAGCCAACCGCAGGCAACGAAAACTATAAAAAGCATAAGGTTGAATCCGACGCCCGCCGCCAACGATTCGTTGGCTAACAGGGCATTGAAAAAAGTGACGACGTGAACGCGCAACGAAGGAATCGCCGTTCCGATCGGAATCGCCGCAATGAGCAACGCCCACAGCAGCCAACCGATAGGGTGATAGTAACCGGAGATCAGCATGCTCAAGAGCGCCATCGCCATCAAGTAAAACGCGGTTTGGTAAAGGAAAGAACCCGCAAAGCCAAAGTCATCCCAATGAAACGCTTCGATAAGATCGATAGTGTTCGTGTACTTCCGGATCACGCTCACTTCAAGCGCGAACCATAAAGAATTGAACAAAGCGATGGCTGCCGCGTAGACGGCAAAGACGAATAGAAGTCCCTTAAAATATTGCTCTCGGCTTGCGCCCAAATATACGATTCGTTTGTAATAACTGAGCGGCAGCAAGATAGCGATAATGGGCAAAACGAGAATCAGCATGTTTCCGTCCGAAAGGATAGTGCTTGGGCCGCTGCTGTCGATAAAGAGACTAACTATAAAATCCGTCAGCCTTCCAAGCAGAATTAGAATAATTAAGCACCAGATGTAAATCCTCATTTGCAAATAGGTTGCCTTTAAATGAACGGCCAACGCCATCAATCCTAGTGACCTCCTTCGATCAAATACGAGAAAAACTTTTGAAGCGTCATGTTTTCAATCGAAATGTTCATTTCGCGCGCTTGTTGCTTGTCCCGGGCGTCCAACTTTTCGTAAATAGCGGCAAGGGTGCCGTGCCCATAGGTTTCCGTATATAATACTCGCTTTCCGGCTGTAAACGAAGCCACCGACTCCGAATTCCCCCGGATCAGATGAGCCGCCATACGTATCTGTTCCATCTCGTCATGAAGCAGGAGGGAGCCGGCTTCTATGATATAAACTCTTTCCGCGACCGGGACGATTTCATCAATCAAATGCGTAGACAATAAAATCGTACGAGGGTGATTGGCGTAATCCTCGAGAAGCGCCTTGTAAAACCTTTCGCGCATCAAGACGTCTAGTCCGAGCACCGGCTCGTCGTAAAACGTCAGCGGCGCCCGACTGGCCAGACCGATGACGTTTCCTACGAGCGATTCCGTTCCTCTGGAAAGCTGTTTGATTTTTTTGTTCGGATCGAGCCGAAACGTCGCTAGCAGCTCATGGGCAAACGTCCAGTCCCAATTCGGATGAAAATTCGCGGCAAACTGCAAAACCTCGAGTACCCGCGCTCCTCCGAAGTGTTTGATATTCTCACGTACGAAACAGAAGTCCTTCGGAAGTTCTCCTCTGCCCAGCTTATGTCCCCTTATCTCAATCGTGCCGTAGTTCGGGAAGATTCCGCCTGCGATCATGTTAAGCAACGTCGTTTTGCCGGCGCCGTTTCGCCCGAGCAAGCCATAAATGACGTTTTCCTCCAACTGCAGATCCAGATTCCGAATTGCGTTAGTTCGACCGAATTTTTTGGTTAAATTGCCGCAAGTCAATGCCAAGCTCACGGTTCGTTCATTCCTTTCTCAGCTGTCTGATCTTGTCAATGATATCTTCGTTTGCCAGCCCGAGTTTGTCGGCTTCATTCAGCAGATTGGACAACAGTTCCTTGTAGAAACGATCTTTTCGCTTAATCTGAATCTTCTGTTTGGCATCGGTCGCGACATACATGCCAAGCCCTCTTTTTTTGTACAGGATGCCTTCATTTACGAGCAGGCCGATTCCCTTCACTACGGTCGCCGGATTGATCTGGAACATCTGAGAAAATTGAGCCACGGAAAGAATTTGCTCGTCCACGCGGAAAGTGCCGTTCAGAATATCGTCCTCGATTAAGTCGGCTACCTGTTGGAAAATCGGTTGCTTATCGTCGAAAGTGACGTTCATTGCCTCACCATTCAGCATATTAGTATGTTACCTATCCAGCATACTTTATTGATCGGTTCTTGACAATAATTCGAACACGAATTATAGTGTGCTACAAGAGTAACATACTAACATGCTAATACGGCAATTAATTCGATACGAGGAGATGTAAGGAATGAATAAGCTAATCGAATTCAAAAATGTAACGAAAGAATACAAAATCGGAGAAGTGCAAATCAAGGCCCTAGACGGTGTTGATTTCACCGTTTCGGAAGGAGAGTTCGTCGTTATTTTAGGTGCAAGCGGTGCCGGAAAGAGTACGATTTTGAATATTCTTGGCGGTATGGATACGGTTAGCTCAGGTCAAGTGTTCGTTGGCGATCAAGAATTAACAAAATACAACGAGAAGAAATTAACGCAATATCGCGGCGAGAAAGTCGGCTTCGTATTTCAATTTTATAATTTAATTCCGAATTTGAACGCTTTAGAAAATGTTGAATTCGCCACTGAAGTATGTAAAAACCATCTGGATGCTAAAGATACGTTGGATAAAGTCGGGTTAAACAATCGGATTAAAAACTTCCCATCGCAGCTCTCCGGAGGCGAACAACAAAGAGTCGCAATTGCTAGAGCCGTTGCGAAAAATCCTCTGCTTTTACTCTGCGACGAGCCAACCGGAGCTTTGGATTACGTTACGGGCAAGTCCGTCTTAAAACTTCTTCAAGATTTGAACAAGGAAACGAAAAAGTGCGTCGTGTTGATCACGCATAATTCTGCCATTGCTCCAATGGCCGACAAAGTCATTAAGGTGAAAAGCGGAAAGATAGAAAGCGTTACGATAAACGAGGAGAAACAAAGCGTTGAAGGGATTGAGTGGTGATCATGAAATTATTGCTGAAATTATTTAGGGACATTAAACAATCGATCGGGCAATTTATAGCCTTCGTTATCGTTGTCGCCGTTGGAGCCTTTTTCTATGCGGGACTCGTGACATATAGCGACAATCTAAGCGCTTATACCAACGTTTACTTTAAAGAACATAATTTAAGCGATTTGAATGTATATTACAGTCAAATTTCCAAAGGCGACGTAGCCGGACTAAGCGAAATTGGGGAGATAAGGAAAATAGAAGGGCGTTATTCCTTCGATGCCACGCAAGCCTTTGACGACTATAAAGCTTCGCTAAAAATCCATTCGATCCCCGTAAACAATGAAATCAATACGCCTACAATGATCGAAGGGAGAATACCGTCGACAAAGGACGAGATCTTATTAGATTCCCATTATGCCCTAGAACATCGATATCGCGTCGGCGATCAAATCACGATCAGCGCGAATGAAAGAGACTATAAGTTTATCATTAGCGGGTTGGGCGAGAACGTCGAACATGCAAAAAAGAACGAAATACAAGACCATAAGGCCTACGGAATCGCTTATGTGTCCGAAGAGGCAATTCCCGAAATTTCAGACGGTCATAACTATAATGAAATCATGATCGATGCTAAAGAAGGCTACGATATTGACCGATTAGCCAAATCCGTCGAAGCACGATCCAAACAAAAGCAACTTGCTTATCTAAACCAAGAAAGCAAAGAACGGACTTTCAATTATTCTCAAATCACTCAAACGATAACGAATAATAAATTGATGAGCGCAGTTATCCCTTTAGTTCTCTTTTTGATCGAAGCGATTATCCTATTTCTAGCGATGTCGAGAATGATTGATTCTCAAAGAAATCAAGTAGGGATTATGAAGGCTTTGGGCGTAAAAAACAGAAACATCATGCTTCATTACATGGGATATCCCGTACTGGTAGGCATCTTCGGATCGATCTTAGGTTGCGTTCTTGCGAATCTTGTATTTATTCCATTAATAACCGAGTCGAATGCAAGGGCATACTCTCTACCGGGGATTAATTTCTCGCTTTCTTTGTATTCGATGATTCCTCCGATCCTCTTTTCCAGTCTTTTCGGACTCCTGGCTTGTTACTTAAGCGGTAAATCAATATTAAAAGAACGCGCGGCTCAAGCTATGCGTCCTAAACCGCCGAAGAAGATGAAACGGCTGTTAATCGAAAGAATTCCGGGGCTATGGAGCCGTATTTCCTACAGTTACAAACTCATTTTGAGAAATATATTTCTAAATAAACAAAAAGCTATGGCGAGCTCGATTGGCGTCGTAGTTAGCACTGTTTTATTGATCACGGCGTTTGGCACTCAAACGGCCTTGCTCAAAGTCGCTAGTCAAGTAGAAGAAGTTTATTCCTATGACCTAAGAATAGATTACAAGCTGGGAACGCCTCCCAATTCGATCGAGCTGCCGGCAGGTATTAAAAACAGCTACTATTTATCCGCCTTTCCTGTTGAATTCATTAAAGAAGCTGAAAATGAAAATGCCACATTAGTAATTACCGAACAAGAAAACAATCTCATTCATTTTTTTGACGAGAATGACAAAAGGATATCGTTAGAAAACGATGGCGTGCTGGTACCCAAATCTTACGCCGACAAATATCGTATTCGTGAAGGGGATATCATCAAATTAAAGTTCACCGCGCCAGAGTTGCTTAATAAAGCCGTAGAGATGAAGGTCTTAAAAATATCTACGCAGTATTCGAATCCGTCGTTTTATGCCACGCCTGTCTATTTAAAGAGCTTTGGCATAGACTATAGTCCAACCTCGCTTTTAGTTGAAGCCAATAGCTCTACGGATCTTACAAGCGTTCGTAACTTCTTGGAGCAAGACCAACATGTAGATATAATCGCGGATAAGAACGATCTTAAGAAATCGGCTCAATATATTTTGAAACAAAACAATTTTGTATTCATCATGTTTATCATCAGCGCAGTTATACTCTCTTTTGGCGCCATCTATACGATATCTTCCATTAACATTTATGAAAGGAATCGCGAGCTTGCAACGCTTAAGGTATTAGGCTATCAAAAAAATAAAATAAACCGGCTTATCTTTTTGGAAAACATCGTACTGACCACGTTCGCTGTAATTGTAGCTTTGCCTATAAGCGGCTATGTTTTCACGTTTATCGTTAGCGCACTGTCTAGTACCCATCAACAAATCCCTGATAAGCTAAATATTATTGTCATATCGATATCCGTTATTCTCTCATACTTACTTACCATCTTTCAAACTTGCTACTGAGTAGAAAAGTAACCAAAATCAATATGATCGAATCATTGAAAGGCGTGGAATAAGCCGAGTCGGTTTCGGGTGTAGGTAGTCAATAACATAGTCCCAAACAAGTCGCGTAAATCGCGGCTTTTTTGCATGTTGTGCGAAATGATAGCGTCTCCGTTTACTGGCCATTACAAGGCAACGACTGGGAGAAGAATAGCCCGGATGAGTCATATTAACCTCCATTGAAGCACGGTATAGTTAGCATGTAATTGAAAAATAAACTGGGGGTGGAATGGAATGAAAAGCGAAACCAAGAAAAGTTCGTGGATGTTTAACGCGTGGGCAATCTCCGTAGTCGCGACTTTAGGAAGTTTATATCTAAGCGAATATTTGCATTTTACGCCTTGCAGCTTGTGCTGGTACCAGCGGATATTTATGTATCCCTTAACCATACTGTTAGGCATTGCTTCCGCTCGCAATCATACTTTTATTGTTCCCTTCGCCATACCATTAGTCGGTATCGGCGGTCTCATCTCGTCTTATCATATTTTTATCCAGGAGATGCCGCACGATAGTACAGTTGCTTCATGCGGACCAGTATCCTGTCAAGAAGACGTCCTGAATGCTTTCGGATTTCTAACCGTTCCCATGCTAGCGCTAGCTGCTTTTATTCTCATTTTCGTAGCCCTTGTACGGGTTAAGCATCATGAAAATAAAGAGAAAATTTCCAATAACTCCGCCAAGTAATGAACAAACTGTCACAAGAACGTCATCGGTTATAGCCCTATCGAGTTATGTAATAAAATGGGAGCCGATCTAGAATAGAAGTGAAACTAGTTGTTGGATTGGAGTGAGGATATGGGGAAATTAGGTAAGTTGCTGCTGGTTTTAAGCGTGATTTTGGTTTTATTAACGGCTTGCGCATCACCCTCGAACAAAAGAGGCCAAGATCCCAAGGATGTAAAAGTTGAGCTTGATACGGATCCGGCACAGGTTCGTTCGGGTGAAGAAACGATGATTCAGATCACCGTCACGGGCTTAGTGGATGAGGAAAACACCGAAGTGCAGTTTGAAATCCGTAATTCGGATAACAAGAGCTTACCCGATCTGATTCAAGAGGTCGAAACGAAGGGGGAGGGACAGTTTAAGGCTCCGTATATATTTAAGAAAGCAGCGAAGTACGATGTGTACATCCATTTATACAATCAAGATATTCATATAACAAAAAAGAAACCATTGGTAGTGAGTGAATGAAAAACAAACTCATAATGATATTCTGCCTAATAAATGTAATATTTTTCATTTCGTTAGCTTCGTTGCTAGGCTCAGCTTATGCGAATACTACAGAGTTGCCTTCAACAGTGTTGCAGAAGTTGATAGATAACGCGATGCCTGGCGATACGATTCTACTTGAAGATGGAAATTACCTAGGCCCGGCCATAATAAATAAGAAACTGACGATTAAAGGGAGTCGCGATGCAGTCGTTACCGCTGAAGGCAAGCAATCGATACTAGAAATTCGATCGAACCAAGTCGCTGTTCAGGGCATATCGATCGTTCAACAGTTAGCGGGTGAATCGTCGGCGATTACGGTGAAGTCGGACCACGTCATGCTAGAGGATTTATCGATCGAGACGAGAGGGTTCGGAATTATGCTTCGGAACGCGGACCAAGGAATAATCAAAAATAACCGGATAAGCTGGTCAGGAGCTAAACATAACGAAACAGCAAACCTTAGCAAGAAGAACAATGGCATCGACCTTTACGATTCTCATGAGAACCAAATCGAATCGAATGAAATATCGGACATGAGAGACGGAATTTATCTCGAGAATAGCCATCGTTCGAACGTCAAAGACAATTGGATTTACCGATCGCGATACGGAATTCATTGTATGTATACGGACGGAACCCGGGTTATTGGCAATCAGGGAGAGTACAACGTTACGGGAGCGATGGTTATGGGGGTGCGTGACGCTATCGTTTCCAGCAATTCTTTCCGGAAACAAAGCGAGAACGTCAATTCTCAAGGCATATTATTATTCGATGTCCAGACGTCACTGATCGAGGACAATGTCGTAGAGGGCAATCGGGTTGGCATTTATATGGAACTGTCCTCGGACAACAAATTAAGAAACAACTCCGTATTGCGAAATTTCATGGGAATCCAATTTCTCGAATCCGAAAATAATCGATTCCATAACAATCGATTCATTGCTAACGTGATCGAAGCCGAAGCACTGGAAAGCAGCGGCAATCTTATGGAGAGCAATTATTGGGATGCCATTCAAGGACTGGACTTGAATCAAGACGGACTAAGCGAAATCCCGTATGCGATTAACCCCTTATATCAACTCTTAATTCAGAAGACGCCGGCCTATCAGCTATTCTTTCAATCTCCAAGCATGGTTTACCTAAGCAATCTGTTTATGAATGAAAAGGGCAATTGGGCGACGGATGCTTCTCCTCTAATGAACTTACCGTCTGTCTCGGCTGAGAGAACGACCCTCCCGCAGGAAGCTCGATCTTACGTATGGATTGTAAGTTTGATTCTCCTCATTGCATCAACAACCATCATATACAAAGGGGTAGTAAGTAAATGAAAAAATGGACTTTGGGTTTAATTCTCGTGATGACGATTGTTGTATTGACCGCATGCGGAGGAAAGAAGTACGAAGCGGTTCCCATTAATGAAGACGTAGATGTATGCGTCATTTGTAAAATGCAAGTTAAAGATGATGCATATGCGACGCAGCTCACGACGAAAGATGGGAAAAATTATAAATTCGATGACATTGGCTGCATGAATGAATGGAAGAAAGCGAACGGGACGGAGAACATCGGGATGGATTACGTTCGCGACTATAACGACAAGGAATGGGTCGAGTTTAAGAAAGCAACTTACGTATACGACGAATCGCTTCGCACGCCTATGGCTTACGGGATCGTGAGCTTCAAAGACAAGAAGTCAGCGGAAGCGTTCATTACGGAGCAGGGAGTCGGGAAGTTGATGAGCGCCGACGATTTGGCCTCCCATACATGGGCTCAAAATAAGGAGAGCATGAACATGGGAGACATGCACGGGGAAATGGGTTCAGCGAGCGAAAAACACATGGACGGCGGAATGAGCGGCGATTCTATGGAAAAGACGGAGAAATAATGATGAGCGATATGCTGCAGGTCGCCAAGCGAGAAATTAAAATCGGGTTTCGGAATCCATGGGCCTATTCCTTCTTGGCCCTGTTTTCCATATTCAGTCTATGCTTACTGTTGATTAACGCGAAGAACATTGTACAAGGTTACTCCGGAACGACGGGGTCAATGCTAAGTTTAATTCTTTACTTGCTGCCTTTAATGACTTTGTTTCTGGGTTCTTTTTCCTTAACCGCGGAGAAGGAGGAGGGGAGTTGGCAATTACTATCCACTTATCCTCTCGGGACTTTGTCGTTCATTGCGGGTAAATATATTGGATTATCCATTGTCCTGATTACGATCGTCGCCTTTGGATATGGCCTGATGGGGATAGTTAGTCAAATTACGGGTACCGGTTTCGAATCCCAAACGTTCTTATTGTTCTTGGCGTTCTCGATTGGATTGGTTTTATTATTCTTGGCTATTGCCATGATCGTGGGCTCGTTCTCGCGGAACCGATGGCAAGCAATGACTAACAGCGTTGCCATATGGTTCTTCCTTGTCGTAGGGTGGTCAACGATACTGATTGCGCTATTAGGAAACATGCCGTATTTGTGGATAAAACCAATCCTGGTTTTCTTGACGATCTGTAATCCTGCGGAGTTGGTAAGGCTATTCGTTGTAATCAAGCTCGGAGGCGGATCCGTTCTCGGACCGGAATATTACGAATGGGTTAATTGGGTGAGACAATCTTCCGGTACGCTTCTATTCCTGGTTATTTGCGTTGCTTGGATTGCTTTGTCTGCCGGATTAGTCTATCGGATATGGGAAAGGGGGAGATCGCGTGGATGAACCTCTCGTTATCGTTTCCGGTATCAGCAAGACAATCAAGAAGCAAACGCTAGTAGAACAAATAGATTTGAAGATCGAAAAAGGGGAAGTGCTTGCGCTTTGCGGAGGCAACGGGGCAGGAAAAAGTACGATACTTCGAATGATTGCAGGAATTCTACGGCCGACAACCGGAGAGATTAGCGTAAACGGCCAAGTATGGAAAAAGGACAGAACCGCTTTCGCGAAGCAAATCGGTTATATGCCGGACGATTATCAATTCAACGCCGGTTTATCCGCCTTTGAAGCATTGTCCTTTTGGGCTGCTTTGCGAGCCGTTCCCAAACAACGCGTTCTGGAAACGCTGGCCATGGTAGGTCTCGAGGACAAAAAAAACAATAAAGTGCATACGTTCTCCAAAGGAATGCGACAGCGTCTGTTATTCGCTCAATCCCTATTGGCCGATCCGCCGCTATTGATTATGGACGAACCTACCAACGGACTTGATCCGTACTGGATGAACGAGTTCGTTCAATTGATTAAAGTTATCAAGCGGGAAGGGCATGCCATTATTTTCTCCACGCATCAACTTCCGGTAGCGGAAGATGTCGCGGATCACGTTATCTTTCTCAATGAAGGTAAGAACCGTGGAGAAGGCAGCATAGAGCACTACCGCGCGCGCTTTGGCGATCATCCTTTACATGCCGCCTTCCAAGAGGCACTAAGATGAGACAAAGATTATTACATCGTAATCTCGTAAGAGCCGTATCCGCTATGATCGCTCTTGTTGCTCTTATCATCGTGGTCAGACTGTTTATACCATCGGACCGTTCCGAGAGCTTGCCTGTGAAAGGAAATATTTCAATCGGACTCGAAGCGCCTAACTTCGAAGGGGTGAATACAAACGGAGAGAGGGTGAGTCTTCATGCTCTTCGTGATCGGACCGTGCTACTGAATTTCTGGGCGTCCTGGTGCGTGCCTTGCGTTAAGGAAATGCCGCTAATAGACGAGGTCTTCCGTTCCGAGGATATAGACTTTCAGTTAGTGTCCGTTAACGTAGGCGAGGCAAGAGGGACGGTTAACGAATTTCTCCAGCAAAAGGGCATATCTTTCCCCGTCATCATCGATGCTGCGGGGAAGGTCTCGACGCTGTATCGAATAGTCGGTCTCCCCGCAACATTCGTGATCGATGCCTACGGGACGCTTCGTCAAGTCGGAATCGGGGAAATAACAACCCGTGAGCAATTGCTGTCTATGTTGCAAACCTAAATTCGACGAAGGAGGAGGGGCGCGTGAATCCATCCATCCGAGTACTTATCATAGATGACCATGCTCATGCTAGAGAAGGAATTCGAACCATTCTTAGTTCGGACCCTAATTTCGAGATCGTGGCTGAAGGGAATAACGGGCATGAGGCTATCCGATTAACGGAGGAGTGGATGCCAGACCTTATCCTTATGGATATCAGTATGAAGGAAATGGACGGGCTTGAAGCGACCAAAAGCATCAAGTCTAGATTTCCGTACGTTAAGATCGTCATGGTAACGGTTTCCGATGACATCTCGCACTTATTCGAAGCGCTGAAGAAAGGCGCGCAAGGTTATTTGCTGAAAAATCTAAATCCGTCGGCATGGCATGAATATTTGCGGGCAGTCGTCTATGACCAAGCGCCGTTATCAAGGGAGTTGGCTCAACGGATTCTGCTTGAATTTTCGCAGAAGGAAACGTTAAAAACGCTGGATAGTCCATTAACGGCCAGGGAACAGGAAATATTGAGATGGGTTGCAAAAGGATTATCCAATAAAGAAATTTCCTCTTCATTGGATATTTCCGAGCACACGGTCAAAAACCATCTCAAAAATATACTTCACAAACTTCATTTGGACAATCGCGTACAGTTAACCCGTTACGCTTACGAGAAGGGCTTTTTTCAAAACTAGTCGTCAGGGATCGCGTCTTGGTTGATTATCTAATTAAGAAAGCTGCAGTGGACCGGAATCGAGAAATGGCGACATAGGGATGACCCTGGTGTCGCCATTTCTACATTTTCAAATGGTTTTTGGTTAAACGGAGCTATCTCTTAAGCGAGATTACATACTTTTGAGACAGCCTCCTTTGATTACTTTTTGGAGGCCAGCCAGGTGGTTATCGTAATCAGTTGGTCTTCGGTCAAACGATCTTCAAAGGCCGGCATTCCTCCGCCGCCGCCCGATATTTTCTTGAAAATTTGTTCTATGGTCATCGAATCGCCAATATGCGCGAGCTCCGGACCAACAGAACCTTGCAACTGATCCCCATGACAAGAAATACACATGTTTTGATATAACTGCTCTGATGCCGCAGCGTTCACAGCTCTCTCCGGTACCGTAAATTTAGTACCGCTAACTTCGGATTCTTTTTTGTCTGGAAGCCCCGAACTTAATAAATACACTCCGAAGACACACGCTATGATAAGCAGCGTCGCCATTATACGTTTTTGCATTTTTTCCCTCCTTAACAGTAAATATCATCCATTCGAATCGGATTTCGATTGTTCGGCGAGAAGAGACTCGATGTCCTTCATGATCTCTTCGCTATTCATTTCCTCCCCCATTGCATATACCTTGCGGATGCGTTGTTCGGAATCAATTAGATTTAATGAAGTGACCGTATGTACGAATTGACCGTCTCCTAAATTTTGCACCATAATGCCATATTCGGCAGCGATTTTCTTCGTTTGTTCTTCTTCGCCCCGGAGGATGTACCAGCCTGAACTATCCATATTCATTCTTTGCGCATAATCTCGTAAGACTTCAGGAGTATCGCGCTCAGGATCGAAGGTTACGGCAACAAACCGGACTTGATTCCCGAACATGTTTTTTTGCTTTAATTGCTCTTGTAGCTGTACCATCTTATAGGTCGTAAGAGGACAAATATCAGGGCAGCTCGTGAACATGAATTCCATCAATACGACTTTTCCTTTGTTGACGCTTGCCGTCATGAGCGTATTGTCTATGTTTTGCAATACAAAATCGGGCGCAGCTTTTACGATAGGCAATGCTGATTCCGAGCTTAAGGAACGATAAACAAAATATACGGCCAAACCAAGAACGAACACGAAAAGGACTGACGGAAATAAATAGCTTTTTAATTTAGTGCTCAAATATCTAAATCCTCCTTTGCTATAGTGTGCCTTTTCAGACGAGAACGGCAGATTCGGAATCACTTAAAGTATACGACGGCAAGGATGAGTTACTAAATAACTCGTTGTAGCTATAAACCGTGCGGTTTATGACAGAATCTTGACTTTTATATACAACAAGAGAGGGCGCTGGACTTGGAGCAGAAGAGTCGAACATACCAACGAAAACTAGATTACTCAAATGAGCTTCGAGTACGAAACAACAAAAAAAAACACTGATTTAGTTTCAGTGTTTTTATGTTGCTTATTTGCAGTTGGCTTCGACCTCGCGAATGCTGCTTAACGACCGTGCATACGCCGCAAGTTGTGCGAACGGAATGCGGTACAACGTTACTTCGTTTACGGTTTGCAGGCATGCGCCGGGCAACGCCGCAAACTTGGAGAAGAGCTTTGTCAGCTCCGGCCGGTCGTTGGGTGCCCAGAACTGAAACCATTCGACGTCCGGATTTTCTTCCGCAGCCAAATCGATCAGCGCTAGCAACCCGCGAATGAACAAGGTGGTCCCCCGATACTCCGGCAGCAGGAAGGCGACTTCCGCCTGGCAGACGTCGCGGTCTTCATGATCATGGGTACCGGTGCCGAAGACGAAACCTGCCGCTCCGACCAGTTCGTAAGCTTCCTCGCTAATGACCAGCATCGCCTTGCCTAGAACGAGCGGACTACCGGCGAAGCTAAGCTTAACGGCGAACGGGTACGGCAGGTTCAAGCCTTCGTGGTTCTCCAGGACGAACTTCATATAGGCTTCGTGGTCCATGTCGAACGTGCATGTCCGGAAGAGAAACGACATTACTTCGTCGCGATGACAGGCTGAGCGCGAAGCGAATCATTCACTTGTACGATTCTGCCGAAACCGGATCCTTTTTTGATTTCCTTGACGTCAGGTTTAGCTGGATACATGGGCTTGTCCTCCTTTGCGAGAAAGTAAGTATTTTCCTCTATATTATAGGGGAAGAAGTCGGTTTAATATATACCTAATATGGTGTATTTGTCCGGAAAACACCGATTCTTGTCCTACTTTGCCGTCTTTTGTCCCCTCGAATCGCGCAAATTTCGCATATAACTTGCACAAGTAGGTATTGTCCGAGAGCGCGCATAACCGCACGGTTTCTATCTCCGGATGACTGTCGGCGATGTGGTTAATCATGTACTGCAGGCCTTTGAGAAATAATCTAGTGCCCCTGCGGGCTTTGTCCACGATTGTCACGTCGAGAAGCGCAAAGCTTCGATCCCGGAATTCCTCCTCGGGCGTACCGAGGTAATAGGCACCCGCGCCTACGATCCGTCCGTTCTCATCCTCGCTGTAATGCAATTGGCCTTCCGTCATGTACGCATATAGCATAGTGACCATGTCGATCGTACACAAAGAAGGATGAAGGTCTCTCCTGCGTTCCACCATGAAAAGAGCGACTCTGGCATAATCGTTGTCGTCCGTGCAGCGGCCAAACCGTATCGCCATTTCCGTTAATCCTCCTTGGGCAAATCTTCCTTATATCCATTCCCAAAGCTAGATTACCGCAGTTTTCAATGATTGTAAACGCGAAGCCGCATCCTTGCGTTTTCATATAATTAGTGTCATTAATTATTTTGGATCCTACATAGTATTCATTTGCGATTTCTCTATTGCTTTGAACGGCGTTGCTACATAATAATGAAGGAGGGACTCGTAAGTCAGGGTGGTTCGGGCCTTCTGACGCTAGGCTTACACGCCTCAATTGCGGCATTTTAAAACTACTCAACATAAAGGATGAGGAATCGTGGACTTCCAACCGGTATCCCAATTTATCGACCGCATAACTTCCTGGCGCATCCCGTGGGCGGAGGTACTTGTCATGTACCGCAACGAAACGGTTTTCCGTTACCGTAACGGTTACTGCAATCTGGAAGAGAAGACCTTGATCGACGACCGGCGGATCATTAATCTCTACTCGTTGACAAAGATCCTGACATGTACGGCGGCACTTCAACTCGTTGATAAAGGCGCCATCCTTCTAAGCGATCCGTTATCGGTATATTTGCCGGAATACGCCGAAATGACGGTCCGGAAAATTTTGCCGGACGGCGAAATCGTACTGGAACGGGCGGAGAGACCTATCACAGTGCGTGATCTATTCGCGATGACCGCCGGTTTTTCCTATGACCTTGGAGCGCCGTCCATCCGGGAAGTCGTGAAACTCACGAATGGCAGGGTGCCGACCCGCGAATTTGCGGCGGCGCTCGCGAAGGAGCCTCTGCTGTTCGAGCCGGGTACCCGATGGAACTATAGCCTGTGCCATGACGTTCTCGCGGCTCTCGTCGAGGTTGTGGACGGAAGGCGATTCGGCGAGTACGTGCGGGAAGAAATTACCGGTCCGCTAGGCATGCGCGACACGGGCTTCGATCTCTCGGAGGAGCAGCGCAGCCGTTTGGTTCCGCAATATGAATATATTGACGAGCTAGGCAAGCCCGTACGCAAGGACGGTAACGGGTTCCGGGTCGGTACTGAATTCGAAAGCGGCGGGGCAGGGTTGTTATCTACCGTGAGCGACTACGCTTTGTTTCTAAACGCGCTAACTAATCGAGGAACCAGCGCGGACGGCGCGCGAATTCTGTCGCCAGGCGCGGTGAACCTGATGCGAACAGACCATTTGACCAAGAGTATGCGCGACGATTACTCCTGGGATCATCTTGCCGGTTACGGCTTTGGGCTGGGCGTTAGAACCCATATTTCCAAATCCGGCAGCGGTTCGTTGAGTCCACTCGGCGAATTCGGCTGGAGCGGCGCGGCAGGATGCCTGGCGATCATCGATCCGGATTCGCAACTGACCGTCATGTATGCTCAGCATTTGCTGAATAGTCAGGAATCATACGTGCATCCGCGATTAAAAAATATACTTTACTCCTGCTTGTAATTTGCTTACTAAGGCGAATAAAAAAATGATTAAATGCGGTAGGTAACCACACTGTCTATTCAATAATTCAAACCATATTATGACGGGTGATGAATAATCACAATAAAAATGAGGCGGTGTGAAACATGAGTTACGAAGTTTCTGGCGGCGGATACGGTAAGGGTATGGGCGCTGCCGCATTCGCACTTGTGCTTTTCATTTTGTTGGTCATTATTCTGAGAGCCGGTTACTGATAGCTTCGCCCGCCATTCTAGTAGAGTGGCGGGTCTTTTAATTGAAAATTGAATCAAAGGTGGCGATATAACTGGGTTTATCCGTTATTGCTTTAGTCGTAATGGTTATCTTCATCTTGTTGATATTTGTACTTATCTTTCGAAACCTGATAACGATCCCAAAAGTCCGCTCTTTCTGAGCGGGCTTTTGGAACAACATTACATTGGCGTTACTTCATTTCCGGTACTTCCTCGATAGGAGTGGGAATGAGGGCGGGAGCCGTTGACGGTTGTGACGCCTTCAAATAGATGATAATGGCCTCCGCTCATAATAGGTATGGCAGGGCCGGTGACACCCCTAATCACATGTGAATGTCCATTAACGACGGCAGTATCCGTATAGTATCTGTGAACGTGCGGTACCCCGGTGGGCGCTGGTTCGGTCCAGCCCGCATAGGGGTGCGAATGTCCATCGTCAAAAGAGGTATCCCCTGAAAAAGCGTGTACGTGTACGGGATTGCCATCCCATGAAGTGATGTAGAGTTTATGGGAATGATTAGAGTCCGAATCTCCCGAATGGACGACAAAACCAGATACGGCGATTTCCATAAATCAAGAACCGTCCCCTTCACGAATTATTTTTGATCCTGCTTCAGCCTATGTAATTACCGATTTGTCCGACCACGGTTAATGCCTAAGATCAGCTAATGTTCTTGGAAATGATTCGTATCGAGCAGTTGGTCGACAATGGGCATGTTGAAGTTTATACTTCATTTAAACTAGGCAGCATTACGTTTGTATTGGGAGGATAAATTAGGATGCTATACGATTTAAAAGGCGAAGATCATATGTCGCCTATCGTGGGAATGTTATATTCCGCAGTAAAAGAGAATAGTCAACGACTGAAATTAATAACGAATGGCATGTCGCAAGATGAGATAGATTACAAGGGGCCTAATAACAGTTTTAACAGTACCGCTCAGTTAATGAAACACATCATGTATGTTGATCTGAATTGGGTTTATAAAATAAAAGGACAACCGCTTCCTCAGTCGTTAAAAGACCAACACGGCCCCATGATAGACGAAAATAATAGGCTTCCGATGGTCAATGGGGTGCCTTGGAACTCACTTATGTCTACATATGAAGGTGTATTAATGATGTTAAATGATTCGTGTACGCAATTAAAGGATGCCGATCTAGATAAAGTTGTCGCTTTTGGTCACGAAAATGAAAAGAAAGCAACTATACGTTGGGGCATATGGCATATAGCAGACCATAGCCGCTATCATCAAGCTCAAATGAATCAGCTTAGAAGGTGGTATAAAGAACATTCTCCGTCAAACTAAACGAGGGGAACGGTACCGACTATTTTTTAATTTTTCGTATATATTGCGTTTCGTACACGAGCAAGCCCCTGTTCCTTCTTCTCATGGCTCGTTCGCATTGGTACAATAGATGTACAAATGTCGAATTACCTCAGCATT